>NZ_JBBOSP010000002.1:0-40880 GCF_038005525.1 Paenibacillus sp. FSL K6-2524 | reverse complement strand
GTACTCAGGATACAACCCGCACCGGAGAACAAGACGTTTATTATTCGGGAGCCGTTTAGCTATCGTACTAACGTCTTGCGTAATAGGCTGTGGTATCGTGGCGATCCGTCAGAGCTGGAGCAATTTTATAAGCAATCAGCAATGGACAACGTGAGTAGTTCACGCTTTTGGGCAGCCGTACCTAGTGAGAATCGACAAATCAGAAAGATCCACAGCGGATTGCCGGCTATGATCGTTGAACGTTTGGCCGATATCGTCGTATCTGATATGGATAAGATTGAATTAGCAAATAAGGCTCTAACTGAACTATGGAAAGAGATCGGCGAGGACAATAGTTTTGATGAGCTGCTGGGTAGCAGTCTTATTGAGGCATTGGTTGAAGGTGATGGAGCTTTTAAGGTGACCGTCGATACAGAGATAAGCGACTACCCTATTATTGAGTTTTACGCCGGTGATAAGGTCAAATACAAGCGTGAGCGCGGAAGACTTCAACAGATCATCTACTACACGGACTACCGACATAACGACAAGGATTACCAACTTGAGGAGACATTCGGCAAAGGTAAGATTGGATATAAGCTCCTGAGTGATGATGGCAAAGAAGTTCCACTATCCATGGTTCCTGAATTATCAGGTCTTGATGAGACAACATTCACAGGCGAGTATATATGGGGTGTCCCGTTGTCTGTGTTCAAATCTCCTAAATGGCCGGACAGAGGAAAAAGCGTGTTTGATTCCAAAGCTGATTCATTCGATGCATTGGATGAGGTTATAAGTCAGTGGTGGGACGCTATTAGGTCAGGACGTGTACAGAAGTACATTCCAGAGGACCTATTGCCGCGAAACCCTGAAAATGGATTACCGATCAAGCCTAACCCTTTTGATATGGACTTTATAGCGGCTGGTAAATCATCGTTTTCGGAGGATGTGAAAGACCAAATAGCATTAGTCCAACCGCAGATATTGTATGAGGCTTTTGTATCGTCTTATGCTTCCGCATTGGATATGTGCCTACAGGGAATTATCAGCCCGGCCACACTGGGGATCGATCTTAAAAAGACCGATAACGCCGAAGCACAGCGGGAGAAGGAGAAAGCCACGCTGTATACCCGTGGAAAGATCATTGAGCGGCTGAATGAAGTGATTCCACAATTGGTGTCTGTGGTACTTAAAGTTTATGACAACATGCAAGATAAGACTCCTGGTGACTATGAAGTCACAGTAACCTTTGGGGAGTACGCTTCTCCTTCATTTGACTCCGTGGTTGAAACAGTGGGCAAGGCAAGATTAAACGGTACCATGTCCATTGAGCAATCTGTCGAGCAAATGTATGGTGACACTTGGACCAAGGAGCAGAAGGCCGAAGAGGTGCGGCGGCTTAAAATTGAGCAGGGATTAATTGAGAAGGAAGAACCCGAGACTCGTGAGAAGGACGATCCACCAGGTACCGAAGATGAGGACTTGGACGGTGAGGAATAATGTCCAAGAAAGACCCGTACAGCCTACGTGATATTTTCGAGGAAATGACACTTAACCTGATTGCCAGTATGAAGCGTAACCTGTCCCGTCATGAGATTGAAGAGGACAAGGTAGGCTTTAGGTTCGATCAATGGCAGCTAGCTAAACTTCGTAACTTGAAATGGTTTCGCAAGAAGAACAAGGAAATCATTATTGATGCAGGAAAGGAAGCCAACAAGCTGATTGATGAAGTATTGCAGCAGGAGTTTAAATTTGGAGAGGATAGCGTAGAGATCGTAGCGGAGAAGGCCGTAAAGTTAAAAGGAGAGATTGATTTTCCGAAGGACTTTAAGCCGCCAGCTAGGGAGCGGGTAAGACCTCTGCAAGTAGATCCTTCCAAAACTGTACCTGATATGGACAGACCTCTTCCCGAGTTACCCAAGCCACATAGCAAGCTACCCAAGGCACCGCCTGAATCAGATTTCTTTGGCATGAATGAGAAGAAACTGGGAGCATTGCAAGACAGTGTGAAAGGTGATCTTAAAGAAGGTAGAGAGGCTGTATTACGCAAGATGGATGATGTCTATAGGCAAACCATCTTTAAAGCCGAGGCGCATATGGCTAGTGGGTTTATGACGCTTGATCAGGCCATAGACAAAGCAACAAAGGACTTTTTGGAACGTGGGCTTGATGTCATCGTGTATAAGAATGGCCGTCGTGTCCCTATTCCCACATATGCTGAGATGGCACTTCGTACAGCGTCGCAACGGGCTACGTTCTTGGGTGAAGGTAAAAAGCGAGACGAATGGGGTATCTACACCGTAGTAATGAGTAGTCATGATAACTGCTCTCCTTGGTGCATGCCTTATCAGGGTACTGTCATGATTGATGATGTGTATACGTCACTGAGCAAGGAACAAGCGGCACAACTATCGAAGGATACCGGATATGGATTGCTATCCGATGCTATGAAGGACAATGCCTTTCATCCATCTTGTCGCCATACATTGGCTACGTTCTTTCCTGGTATTACTCAGCTACCTAAGCCTGCAGATGAGGAAACGGCAAAGACCAATTATGATGCTGAACAGCGGCAGCGGTACATGGAGCGTATGATTCGAAAGTATAAGCGTTTGGAGATTGGATCCATAGACGAAGCTAACCAAGCAAAGTATGGTGCGAAAGTTGTTGAATGGCAAGAACTCCTTAAGCTGCACCTTGGAGAGAACCCACAGCTCCGCCGTGACAAAAGGCGTGAACGCATTGACGGTGAAGTTCCTGCATCTGAGCGTAAAGAGCGCTTGAAAAATGTTGAGCTTAATGCCAAGATTGAGGAAACAAAGGCATACATTCGATCCGATCAGCAACCTAAGAGTATCTTAAAAGGCCAGCATAATAAGCACGTACCTGGTACGCATGAATATAAACAGTATGTGGATAAGCTGAAAGCCATAGAGCAATACGGTCCCGCTAGGATTGATTTAAGTCCTGATGAAGTTGAAAGCTTAGTCAATCAGTACGCAGGAACGGGAAAGATCACGATCGGTAAAAATGGCTGGGATAACAAAGAACTAATTATTACCAATGATCGGGTCGTGGGTACTGTGGTTGATAACCGGACAGGCATGGAAGCTGAGACGACTGTATTTAAAATCCATTACGGTAAGAAGGGCGTTCATATCGTCCCTGACTATCCGAGCAAAAAGAGGTGAGTAAGGTGGATCCATTAACAAGCTATATGCATAAGCGACTTCGCATTCTGACCAAGCAAGGGGAAATGTTTGAGGGTGAAGCTATCACCTACGATGTCGGCATTATGGAGGATCGGGACTATGATTCAATTGGACTTGATCAAGGCACGCATATTGCAATGATCGATGAGCCAGATATTAAAGGTATAGAAGTTATTAACTAAGGCACTCTCGAATAATCGGGGGTGCTTTTATTATGCCCTGTCATACGGCTTAAAACTGGGCAAAAAACCATCACCGGACGAGACCGGGATACCTAAGCGAAGATGGAGGAATTAATCATGACTAAAGAAGAGTTTATAGCATTAGGTTTTACGGAAGAACAGGCTACAAAGGCGGCAGAGGCTTCACTAAATGAGTTGAAGACATTTATCCCCAAACACCGTTTTGACGAGTTGACGGAGGAAAACAAGACTCTGAAAGCTACGGTTAAGGAGAATGGAACGCAGCTTGAAACATTAGGTAAGACGGCCGGATTATCCGAGGATCTACAGAAGGAGATTCAACGACTACAAGATGAGAATAAGACAGCTGCTACCGAGCATGAATCCACGTTGAAAAAGCTAAAGTTGGATAACGCCATTAAGCTTGCAATCACAGGCAAGGTTCATGACGAGGATATGGCTATTTCTCAACTTGACGCTACAAGGCTTGTCGTTAGTGATGATGGTAAAGTCGTTGGTCTGGATGAACAGATTACAACTCTGAAAACATCCAAGGCATTCCTTTTCAAAGAGGACAGCCAACAACAGCAACAGCCACCAGGTATTAGGGTAGGTGCACCAAGAACTGAGCTACCTGCAGGTGGTCAACTCTCATTAGGAGATGCGATTGCCGCACACTTCACAAAATAAGATTGGAGATGATTTGAAATGGCAGTAACATTGGCAGAAGCAAAGAAAAACGTACAGGATCATATTACATTGGGTGTTATCGATGAGTTCCGGAAGAATAACTTCCTCTTGGAAAATCTCATCTTTGATGATGCAGTTTCACCGACTGGTGGAGGCGCTACCCTAACATATGGTTACACTCGGTTGATCACTCAACCTACAGCCGGATTCCGCGCTGTTAACACTGAGTACACGCCGCAAGAGGTTAGTAAACAGCGATATACGGTTGACCTTAAGGTATTCGGTGGGACGTATAAAATCGACCGTGTAATCGCCAATATGGGTGGTCTAGCCAACGAGGTTACACTGCAAATGCAACAAAAGATAAAGGCGGCTCAGGCAGTATTCAATGACAATGTAATCAACGGAGATAGTGCGGTTGATGCATTGGCGTTTGATGGGTTGGATAAAGCCCTGACTGGTTCCAGTACTGAGTATGTGCCAACTGCCGCAATCGACCTATCAACGTCAGCGGCGATTGACACTAACTATAAGGCGTTCCTTGATCAGTTAGATGAATTCCTGATGGGGTTGGACGGAGCACCATCCGCTATCATGGGTAATCTTAAGTTGATTGCCAAGATCAGAGCTTGCGCGCGTCGATCCAGTGCCTACACCACTACGCTAGATGAGTTTGGCAAGCAAGTTGAGAAGTACAACGAAATTCCATTAGTTGATCTTGGGGCGAAAGCGGGATCAAATAACCCTGTTGTCGCTACCAATGCTTCGGGAGAAACAAGCATCTATGTTCCGCGTCTTGGCTTAGATGGTTTCCATGGCGTGTCTATGGCTGGTGTATCCCCTGTACAAACTTGGTTGCCTGATTACTCTACTTCGGGAGCTGTTAAAACAGGTGAAGTTGAAATGGTAGCAGCAGTAGCGCTCAAGGCTACTAAAGCCGCAGGGGTAATGCGTAAGATCAAGGTATCTTAATATGAGATACAAGGATGATCTGGCAAAAGGATATGTGAATGGTTATTATGTCGGACAAAGTGAGGGGTCTAGACTTGTTGATGGTCTAGCCCCTAATGCTAATGATGGCCTTGGAAATGTAAGGTCATTTGAGCATGTAGGAACTGTTACACAAGATGGATCCACTCCTAACTCACCTGTTCCAGCAGACCTAGTATCATGGAAAGCTACAGGGGAAGAGGGACCACATGAAGGAGTAGTATATGTACAGTATGAGTTATTGGACGTTGATGACAACGTAATACCATTAGACGAAGATAACCTTACGTACATTACCCGCGATGGTAAGGAACTCAAACCGGATGCAGACTCGACACTGTGGTTTAACAAGTCGCTCCCTCATGGGAGATATGTTTTTGAGATTAAAACAGCGGTGAACGTGATCCATGTTGCGCCGCTAGACTGGAGGGGTTAATGATGGCGAAAGTAATTGCACCGAATAAGGAGTACACAGGGCTATCCGCAGGGGTAGCCTTTGCAAATGGAGTAGGGGAAACGGATAACACTCACTTGTTGGAATGGTTTGAATCTAAAGGTTATGAGGTTGAGCAACTAGAGCCAGAACAGGAAGAAATTCCTGTAGAAAAAATGACGGTTCCGCAGCTTAAAGAATACGCCACTAAGAATGAAATCGATCTTGGAGAAGCATCCAAGAAAGAGGACATTTTGAAGGTCATTCAGAGCGTTCAACAAGTACCAGACCCTGGTAAAGAAACAGAAGAATAGGCGGTGATCATATGGCCTACGCAACTACAGCGGATTATGATCGTTACGGGGACGGTTCAATTCCAGCGGAACAACTGGATAAGGCACTGGATCGGGCAACCGACCAGGTAGACCGCCTGACATATAATCGCATTGTGGCGAGGGGCTTTGATAGCCTTTCGCCTTTTCAGCGTACCAATGTGATTAAGGCTGTTTGTCAACAAGCCGACTTTACTTTTAAATACGGTGAATATTTGACCATGCCACTCTCAGGGTACAGCGCAGGAAGCACCAGCATGTCATTTAAGGCTACAACCGGAGCTGGAGGAGTACAAACTACAGATGCCGTGATTGACTTGCTCATGCCTACAGGCTTGGCAAATAGGGGGTTCTGTTGATGCGCTTCCCCTTTCCAAGATGGAATCAGGTTACCCCAGTCAAAGTCTATCAAACTGAGCAGGGTAGAACTGGCGAGAAAGAAACACTTATCTATGATAAGAAGTGCTTTTACGACGAGAAGTCACGCCAAGTTATGGACGCTGAACGCCGTTTGGTGCTGCTCTCAGGGCTGATTCTCATAGAGGGTGACATTAACCCAGGCGTATTGATAGAGGGATATGTGATCATCGATGGTGAGCGTAAGAACATCTATCGTGCAAAGAGACCACGTAACCCTGACGGTACCGTGTTTAGTACCGAGTTGGAGCTGAACTGATGAAGGTATCAACTAAGGTTACGGTGAATGCGGCAGCTCTTAAGCAATTAGAGCTGATCAGCCAACAAGCCGTTGAAATGACAGCCGAAGCGGTTAGGACTGATATTGTCACATCACAAGTCGTTCCGAAGCAAAGAGGGACATTAGAGCTTAGCGGTCACGTCGTCGTCGTGTCCAATGGCAAAGTTAAACTAGTCTATGACACTCCATATGCCCGTCGCTTGTACTGGCATCCAGAGTACGACTTTAGGACTGACAAGAACCCTAACGCTCGTGGTAAATGGATGGAAGCTTATAAATCAGGCGAGAAGAAGGTATTTGTCCGTGATACATTCGGTAAGTTTGTAAAGCAGCTCAGTAAGGGGATGATCAAATGACGCTAAACGATGTTGTTGATTGGTTCGAGACGGTCATTGATTCCCCGTTTTGGTATATTGGCAAAATCGACGGCAAGAAACCACAATGTATAGGTTTGTATAACACATCTGGAGCCCAGCCACGTATCGCTATAGGCGGACTGGAAGCTACCGGATATGTTATCAAGCCTATTTCTATTCTCGTCCATTGGGGCAGGGATTCAGACATTGCAGAGCGCAAAGCTCAGGAAGTATATAACGCCCTGTTTTGTCAGTCTGCAGAGATCGGCGGTAAGCGAGTGATCATGTTTAAAATGGTCTCGCCGCAGCCGGTTAATGTCGGTACTGACTCAGAAGGAATCTACGAATATGTAATTGAAACACACATTTATCATGAAAGGTAGGTTGAAATTATGCCATTAGTAACAAGTGGAGTATTTCCGGTTTTTAATATCGAATTTAAAATCGGAACTAAAGGCCGGGCTAGTACGGAGCTGGAAATGTTGATAATCAAGGATATGGAAACATTTCAGATTGCGATTGATACGAACGTAGAAGAGTGGACCCCAATGGAGACAGAGGGCTGGACACGGCGACTGGCGACAGGTAAAGGGTTTGCAATCACATTGAATGGTAAGCGACATGTAGGCGATCCAGGTAATGACTACGTAGCAAATACAGCGTGGAAGTCCGGCCTTGATTGCTCCAGCAAAGCAGAGATTGTATTCCCAGATGGAAGCAAGCTGGTATTTGATTGTATCGTTAGCGTGTCGGCTCCGAACGGTGGGGACAGTACGGCGGTGTCAGCACTTGAATGTGAACTTATGAGCGACGGGAAGCCCGTGTATACACCAGCAACGGGGGAGTAATAGAGCCTTCCCCGTTTAATCTGCAGGGGGATGGGGAAGGTGAATCCCTTGCACAAAATACGATCGATGAGGAGATAACAAACAATGGCGAAGAAGACAATTGATATTACAAGCAAATTAACCAATGACCGTCCGGTATTGAAACTAGGTGAGGGATTAGAATTTGAAGTTGATAATGGAAAGAATACTGTACTTGGAATGCAAGAAGATGGCGGTTTAGAGCAATCGTTAGAACTATTACTGGGCAAAGAAGCTGTTGAAAAAATCGAAGCATTGAATTTGTCATTTGAAAACTATCTATATGTATTCTTTGCCGCATGTTCAGCGGCTACAGGTGAAGATATAAAGGTCATTGAGGCCCGATTTCAACGGGGACGCCAAGAAGTCTAAGATACCACAATGGTATGATTTATATGATGATTGGGGACTGATTGAGGCATCTATTGCCGCTCAATATGGGATAAGACTACGGAGTGTATCGGACATGTCATGGGATGAGTTTTGCACTTTGTTAGCCGGAATCATGCCAGAAACTCCACTTGGTCAGATTGTAAATATACGCAGCGAGAATGACCGCGAAAAGATCAAGGCTATGTCACCTGAGCAACGGCGGATCCGAAGTGAGTGGAGAACAAGAGGGGTTAAAGAAGTCCAATGGACAGAGGCGGATAAAGTTAAGGCAATGCAGGAAGTACAACAGATGTTTATAGAATTATCCGGGGCACCTCAATAAGGGGTGCCTTTTTGATTTGTCTGGCGAGGGGGTGAACATATGTCAGATGAAACAGTCGGCACAGTCAGTTTAGGACTGGAGCTTGTAGGCGGTAACGATCTTACCAAGCAGATTACAGCTGCTGCTGGAACAATAGGCGGTCAGTTGACTAAGTCATTACAGTCTACCTTTGGAGGATTCAGTCTAAAAGGATTTGCTGGGAATATATCGCAGACTCTAAAATCAACGACTGAAACGGCCATGAAGGGCATCATCACAGGTATGGAGGAATCGGTATCCGCTGCAGAGGGGCGGCTACTTAAAACCGTATCAGTTACTAACGATGCCATGCTGAAATCTATTAATGATAATAAGGCGGCTGCTGAAAGTGCGATCGACAGCGTGGCGGCTAAGCTTGGCACGCTAAAGGCACCGTCATTTTTTAAAGGATTAGTACCCAATATGCAACCGGCTGCAGCCGCCGCAGCTAACCCAAATGTGACAGCACCTAAAACAGCAGTGACAAAGGTTAAGCCAGAGATTGACACGGAAGCTGTAAAGGCTCAGATTAGCGGATTGACGGACGTATTGGACAACGTTAACGCCCGGATCGAAATACAGAAACGGAAACTAAGCGATCTGAAAGAGGCATACGCTAACACTTTCAATGATACGCAGAAGAACGCACTGCAAGAGAAGATTGTTAACACCGAGGCCACACTGTTACGACTAACTAATACGAGTGACAAGACCGCAAAAAAGATGTGGGATCTAGAAGACAGTCTTAAGAATGTAGGGCAAGCCGCACAGGCTGTAGAACAACCAGTCGCCAAATTGGGAAGTAAGTTGGTTCAGACCAATAAGCCTTTAAAATCCACAAGTGGGAACCTGAAACAAGCGGCAAAGGCAGCAACAAATACTGGAGCAGCGATGGACGGCGCTGGAAAAAAAGCTGGCGGGATGGGTAACTCCTTTACTCGTGCTTTTGCTCGTATCCTTAAACAGGTATTTGTCTTTGCTGTGTTGTATAAGGCCATCCGGGGATTTGGGGAGTATCTTAATAGCTCTCTTAAAACTAATGCCCAGTATGCTGCGTCTCTCAATGCGATCAAAACCAATCTAGCGGTGGCGTTTTCACCAATCTATCAAGCCATACTCCCGGCTCTCAATGCGTTAATGGCTGGTCTAGCTAAGATCACAGCCTATATTGCTGCTTTTATTAGCGCCTTATTTGGTAAGACATATCAACAGTCCTATCAAGCTGCTAAGGGAATTGAATCAGCAAAGAAAGCCATGGCGGGGTACGGTGGAGCCGCGAAGAAAGCAGGTAAGGAAGCCAAGGGCGCTCTTGCTGGATTTGATGATCTTAACACTCTTGACTTCGCAGGCCCTGACGATGCGGGAGCAGATGCCGCTGGGGGCGGAGCTGGTGAAGGCTTTGAGATGGCTACGCCTGATATGGACATTACAGGGATACAAGGGAAAATGGATACTTTGGCAGCTGGTATCAAATCCACATTTGATAAGGCGTGGGGTGGTGTTAAACAGGGGTGGGACTGGGTAGTATCAACATTTGGACCATCATTTCAGACTGCTTGGGGTGAGATTTCTCCTGTACTAGATCGATGGAAAGAGCAATTCAAAAAAATGTTTGATGATGTAATGACATTAGGTGAGCCCTTAAAGAACTGGATCAATAACGATTTGGTACCTATGTGGCAAAATGGCATTCAATTGGTAGGGCACATATGGGCTGGGCTTGGCGATAGTTTGCAAAAGGTCGTATCTAGTATATGGGAAGCGGTATTCCCTATCATTGATAAGTTTGTGACGGAGGGATTGCCTCGACTCACAGAGTTTCTTACAGGTGTACAGGAAATATTACGTAAGCTTTTTGATCTAGTTAAAGAAATATTTGATGACATTTGGAGAGATGCTATCGACCCCGCTATGCAACTTGTGTCAAAGATCATTAGAGATGTTCTAGATATCATTTTTGATTGGTGGGACGAGTGGGGGAAGAAAATTGTCGATGGTATAAAAGAGGCATTAGATAATATCAAAAAGCTTTGGAATAACCTATGGGATAACTTCCTCAAGCCTTTTATTACTAATATGCTTGATATGCTCACACAGCTTTGGGACAAACATCTTAAAGGACTTGTCGAAGAGATCGGTAAATTTGTGGGGAAGTTGGTTACAGCTGCATTAGATATTTTCAACAAATTTATTATGCCGATAGTCAATTACCTCGTCGAAAAGCTGGGGCCTACATTCAGTAATATTTTTTCCTTTATCGGTGATGTTGTGGGTACCGTTGTAGGTGTCATTGCCGATGTACTAAAAGGCTTGATCAAGTCGTTAGGTGGCGTAATCGACTTTATAGCTGGGGTATTTACAGGAGACTGGGAGAAAGCATGGAACGGCATAAAAGACTTCATGGAGGGGCTAAAGGATGCCATAGTTGGTATCTTTAAAGGTGCGATAAACCTAATCATTGATGTAATTAACTTCATGGTTCGCCAAATAAACAAAATAAAAGTCGACGTTCCGGACTGGATGGCTAAGTTAGCCGGAATTGAGGGGGGGACTATTGGGTTTAACATCCCTACTATTCCGAAGCTGGCTAAAGGCGGCTTAGCCTATGGACCAACACTTGCTATGGTCGGAGACAACAAAGGAGCTAGTGCCGATCCAGAGGTAATTAGTCCATTGTCTACACTCCAAGATATGCTTGGGTCTAGCAATCAGGCTGTAGTCGAAGCGATCATGATGCTCTACGATGCATTAATCAATAAGGGCGACAAGGAGACAATATTGAAAATAGGTGAAGCAGAGTTCGGGCGCATGGCGGCCCGGGCTATTGGTAGTGCGGAGCGTCAGGCTGGGCGTGCGCTGTTCGCCAGATAGGAGGGCACTATGGGTTTAGATTTTAGAATTAACAGACAGGAGACTGGAGATTACCCCTCGCCTTCTTCTCTAACTGTCACAGTACTGGATTTAGATGACGGTGAATCATCTGTTAGAACAGCTGATGGTTCTTTAAATCGTGATCGGATTGCGGTTAAACGGCAAATTGAGGCGACTTGGGGAATGCTCAGATGGTCTGAAATGTCGGCTTTGTATAAGGAAATGGAAGATGTGTTCTTTCCTGTAACTTATCCCGATCCCATGACAGGCAAATATGAGACCAAGACCTTTTATGTAGGTAACCGTCCCGCACCATTCGCCGTTGCCAAAGGATCGGAAATTATGTGGAACGGGTTGAAAGTAACCCTAACGGAGAAGTGATGCTATGTATCCAATATCACCGATATTTGCCGATTATCTAAAACGGCATGATAAGCAGTATATTGTTAAGGCGGTTATTGACGGTACCGAGTATAGCAGCGCTAGTATCGTTGAGTTTAGTATTGAGAACGTAATGGCTGGCGGCGAAGAATTTGAGATCGGGACGGCAAACCCGTCCAAATTGACTATAAAGCTTCGTCTACCTGATGCGATCAAACCTAATGCTAAAATTATCCCTTATCTGTCGTTGTCGCTGGATAGCATGAATTGGCTTGAAGCCGTATACCCGTGGGAGCAAATGGATATACCCTGGACGGCAGGAGCAACTGAGTGGCTACCATTAGGGGAGTTTTATGTAGATAGTCGAGAGAAGATCAATGACGTTTGGACATATATCTGTTGCGACAAGTTGATTACTACCGAGGTAGCCTATATCTCTCAACTTAATTACCCAGCAACTCAAAAAGCCGTGTTTGATGAGATATGTAACCGGATAGGTCTTGTCTATGACAGCAGCGTAGTTATTAATCCTAACTACAAAATTCAGGCGGGGCCAGCCGGTTATAGTTGCAGACAGGTCCTTGCTTATATTGCAGGGGCTAATAGCGCTAGTATCTTTATGGGCAAGGATGGCGTCATGCGATTCAAACGGTTCAGCGCTTCGGCTCCTGCCGTATTCGAGATGACAACAGCCGATTATATTCGGGTTAAGCAAACCAATCCAGTTAAGACCTATACTCGAATCGTGGTCACCTACAATACGGAAGACAAGCTTACCTTTGAGGCAGGAACTGGTGATGATAACCACACACTTTACCTTGAAAATCCGTTTATGACGCAAAGCATGGTTAATGCGTTGTTTGTGTCTTTGAATGGCTTATCTTATCTACCGCTTACAATGGACTCCCGTGGTTTTCCTCAACTCGACCAGGGAGATATGATCGGCTTCGAACAGCGTGAAGGTGGTAGCTGGATTGATACCAATACGCCATGGCAGGAGATGAATATTCCCTGGGATGGCATTATGAGGTATACATCTTTCATCTTACGGCAGACATACAGTTTTAAAGGCGGCCTTACCCATAAAATCGAAGCTCCATCAACCTCAGAGCAGCAAAGCGAATTCGCTCTTGAAGGGTCGCTTACCCAGCAGGTGAACAAGCTCAACGAAAATGCAATTCGCTATGGGAAGCCATACTTTGGGATTACTCACTCACGCACTGAGGGTATTGTCGTTGAAAGAGAAGACCATAAAAGTAAGCTAACACTTAACTCCGATGTGATGGACTGGAGAGTAAACGGTCAATCTAGCTTGTATTATGATGCACAGGCAAATAAGTTAAAGTATACAGGACACCTTGAAGCCGCAACGGGCACATTCAGTGGAGATCTTAAGGCGGCCGGAGGCACATTTACCGGAACTTTACAGGGCGTTGATGGTACATTCAGTGGTAACTTACAAGCTGCAAGCGGAACTTTTAAGGGTAACTTGCAAGCAGCCGGGGGAACATTTACCGGAACGTTGGACGGAGTTGATGGCAATTTCTCAGGCACTATTACAGCTTCAACCATCATAGGTGGGCAGATCAACGGGACCCGAATTGTGGGCGCTGAAATTATGACCTCGGAAGGAAGTTACCCTCGGGCGGAAATGAGTAGTTCTCAGCGTATGTTTGGAGCTTGGTCTTCAAGCAACAACGGCATTGAAATGCGTTCTGTAGGCTCAAATTCACTGTCAGAGCTTCGTTTTACAAATGGCGGCGCATTTGCATCTATGAGCTTACCTGGTTCGGGCTTGTTATTAGATGGATCAAGATTGACAATGGAGTTCATGGAAATATATATGCGAGGGTATAACGGTGTAACAGTACCGGGGTGGGACAGACTTAGGTCGGAGGATGATGGTGAGTCCATGCGATCAGCACTTAACAGAATGAATGATCTTGCGTATAACATGACTTTTGATAACGCAACAAGGAATTTAAAGCTATGGAGCAGGAATGGTTCTTTGCTTGCTCAAGTTAATATTCCGAAATAACTTGAAACTTCTTCCTCTAGTAGTCGATAATATAAGTAATAGATTAAGTACTAGGGGGAAAGTGAATTGAAAAAGTTTATTGCTGGAATTATTGTTGGAGCACTATTGTTTGGCGCTATGCCCGTAATGGCGGCACAAGTTAAAAGTGTTCTTGGTCAAAAGGTTACTGGAACTTATACAGTCCAGAAAGCGGATGGAACTAAGATCGCCGAAGGTGCTGTAATTAACGGATCGGCGTACGTGCCAGTAAGAGCAATAGCCGAGGCAACCGGAACCGATCTTGATGTGAAAGGCAAGGTGATTACGTTGGGTGAGCTACAAGCAGATGAGCAGTTATATGTACTGCAGAGTCAAAAAAATGTCCTTCTTGATAAAATCAAGGTTTCGCAAGCTGCCGTAACTCGATATGAAACTGATGCGATACCTCGGGCAAAGGAACGTGCTGAAGGCTCTATAACTGAGGTGGAAAAGAATCAGCGGACAGATTTCCTAGATACCCTAGTCAAACAGTTGGATCAATACAAAACCGAACTTACCGATCTACAGAAGCAACTTGCTGACATCGATACAAAGTTAGAAGCACTAAACAAATAACATACCACTACATTTGGTCTCGCTTATGGTGGGGCCTTTTATTATGCCATGAAAGGGTGAAGGAAGATGCATTCATTAGAAATCAAGGATAGATCAATTTATCTGGACGGCGTTCCGCTGAAGGGGGTTATTGATTACAAGCTTGAGGATTCTGTTAATCACGGTGCTCAACTTTTAGTAACGTTATTGGTGGACACTGTGAAGGTACTACCTCCGATGATAGGAGCTACCAAAGAGGCTGATGGTCCCGAAGTCATTTCACCATTATCAAAGCTGGAGGAAATGACTGGATGTCAAACGAGGTACTACGGAATTACTGCCGATAAAACGAATGGCGGTCTCGCTGAACAAATCCGTCAGATAGTGAGAGAGGAAATAGCCGCTCATGAAGAACGGCTAAACAAAACATGGAAACCATTGATACCAAGCTCGTATCAACCCGATACTCAGGATTGACGAGTACTTTGATAAGCGTGGACAAGTTCTTTGCTGATCTCATTGAATTTTTCTAAAAATTCTTTTGGTGACAGCGATTGGATATCATAGTTCTTTTCCAAATATAAGAGAGCTAACTGGTCTATGCGATTTTCGAAGCTAGACAATATTAAAACCTCCCTTCTATCGATTATAGGACATCAATCCTACATTTCGACATTTTGGGAGGTCTTTCCTTTAGAAAGAAGGTGAATGACTTGGCACACATACAACCGGTAGTAAAAGTAGAACTTGATCCGCTGAACCCTGTCCCTGAAATATGCGCGGTGATCATGGCCGTAACTCCATATCATCATGGACAAGAAGAAGCTATTTTGCTTGGTGTTAAAGAGGCTATAGAGCAGCGACTAGCACAACTTAAGAAAGGAGATGAAGTACATGGCGAATCGGTTCGCGAACCTAGTGGGAAGCAAGAAAATAAGTGAAGACTTTAATAATATCAACATTGGATTTGACCGTGTACAGGCTGAAATGGACGCGGGGGATGCTGTTGCAGCTAACCATATAGCAAATGCCAATATCCATGTTACTGCAGCTAAGAAGGCAGAATGGGACAGTAAGGCACCAGGTAGTACAGCTACCGACCTGGTAGCCCATAAAGCCGATCAGGTGGCCCACGTAACGCAAGCCCAGCATGATAAATTAGATGGGATAACGGACGGAGCTGAGCCAAATCAAAACGCATTTGCAAAGGTCAACGACATTGCCGCTGCGGATCCATCATCACAGTTTTATATCATTGGTGGAGTGGGGATCACGGTCACCACGAACCCACTTAGTGGAGAGGTAACTGTAACCGCTACGGGTGAAGCGGCTCCAGGGGCACACGGTGAGACACACACTGAGCATGGGGCGGATCCAATCCCTAATGCAACGATTACCGAGGGAGGCTTGTTGTCTGCTGCTAGGTTGGCTGAGATCGTCGCACATGGTGAATTGTTAGAAGAACATGCGACGGCTATTACGGTCTTGGAAGAAGGGGTGAATGATTTAGCAGGAGCAGGGCGTACTACTGAAACCGTGAAAGGTAACGCCGAGGATATCATTGCTGTTAATGCGCAGTTGGCGGATATTGCGAATAGTGGATTTGTTGGTACGTTTAAACCAATACCCGTGTTTACGGATTTTAACAACCTAACTACACCTGGGACATATCACGGGGTATTAAACGTTGCATACCTCCACGAGCCTATATATCCTAGTGCAGGAGCAAGACGTGTAACTATTATAGTAGAGGCTGATCCCAGTGGTTTTTTTAAGCAAAGGATTATATATAATGCGGGGGTTAATGCAAATAGTGAGTATTTTAGAGTATTTGATGCACCAAATTGGAGTGATTGGTCGCAGGTACTTATAACCGGTAGTAATCCGGCGAGTATAACCGATAATGGTTATCAAAAACTAGCTAGTGGACTTATCTTACAATGGGGCACTCTTGTTAATGCCGCCAGCGCTGTCGCTACTCACCCTTTATTCCCGTTAACTTATCCTAATAAGTGCCTACATGCATCAGCTGTCGTGGATATATCAGGTGTAAGTTTCGGCCCAGTCGCAAACGTGTTTTCTATAACAAACTCACAACTTGGTATTGCTCACAACGCCACTGGCAACAAAAACATTATGTGGTTTTCAATTGGATACTAGGGAGGGATCAATTTGAAATTTTTTGCACAATTAAACGACTTGGGCAAGCCGACAGCCTTTTACAACGATGACATACACGCAGAGATCCCGGAGGATGCTGTAGAAATTAGCGTAGATGATTGGCAATCATGCATCAGCGAGCAGGGTAGGTATAAATTTGTTGACGGCAAGTTGATTGATCGCGATCAGCAAGAAATTGACGATGATGCCGTATCTGTCCCGATGGAGCCTAGCGTGATTGATGAGTTAATAGCGGAAAACGCTGAGTTATGGTATGAAAGTATGCTTCAATCAGCAAAATTCGAAGCGAATGAAACTGAAATATCGGCATTATGGTACGAAGTCATGATGGGAGGTATGTAAAATGGTGTGGTTTAATCGGATAAAGAAATTCTATGATGCGAATCTATGGACTAAGCAAATGGTCGCCGATGGAGTCACCGCTGGAAAAATCACAGCGGAGCAGTACGCGGAGATCACGGACGATCCTTATATGACGGAGTAGGACGATACTACGCAACACAACTAACGCCATCATAGGCGTTTTTATTTTGCCTTCGTAGCCGATACGGGGGCTATTTATATTATCGAGAGGATGGTAAAAGTGGATAAATCTAAATATTTAGTATCGATCGCCGGTGCCGTTTTGGTTCCGGCTTTTGAATTTTTATACGGATCGGGTGATGTGGTGTATTATGGCATGCTTGCATTGTTATTTTTTATCGGTATGGATTGGATTAGCGGGGTAAGGGCTGCTAAAAAAGATGATACTTATGCCAGCGAATATGGGATTGACGGAGTTTTTCGGAGTTTCTTCATGTTACTTCTCCCCGCGGGAGGTCACTTCGTTGACCAGCTATTTACCTTACCTGGTGTTGTGTTTGGACTATTTGCGGGTGGACTACTATTCCACGTCCTCAAATCAATGACAGCTAATGCAATTCGGGCAGGATGGGGTAACCGGTTGCCTATTTCTGCTCTTAATTTCGTAATCAATTTTGTGGGAAGCGAACTGGACAATAAAATCAAGCGCGCTGAATCGCGCAAAGGGGAATCACTATAATGAAGAAAGTATTTATAGATGCTGGTCATGGCGGCACAGATCCCGGAGCAGTTGGTAATGGATTAAAGGAAAAGGACATCGCTCTTGCGGTGTCTCTAGCGATTAAGCAGCGGCTGGAATCTGAGTATGAAGGTGTGCAAGTAATCCTCTCCCGTAGTATCGATGTGTTTCCTAGCCTAACAGCACGTACCAACGCCGCTAATAAATCAGGAGCAGATATCCTGGTATCTATCCATTGCAATGCAGGAGGAGGCGCAGGTGGGTTTGAGACGTTTCGGTATACGTCGGCTTCGGCTGCATCGGCTGCACTTCAAAACGTCTTGCATACGGAGATTATGGCACAATTAAAACCGTACGGTGTAAACGATAGAGGGCTGAAATCTAAGGACCTTCATATGTGCAGGGAGAGTAAAATGCCGGCTGTACTGACCGAGAACCTATTTATAGATGTGGTGAGTGATGCGGCTAAACTTAAGCGAGCTGACGTTATCAAGGCTATTGTTAGTGGTCATGTCTCAGGGATTGCTAAATACCTAGGATTAAACAAGAAGGAGGTTGTACCAGTGTCCAACTCAGATAAGGTTACTATAATTGTAAATGGTGTACGAGTGGCAGATGGTAAGTTATTAGATGGTGTTACCCTGGTCCCTCTACGAGCAGTGGGTGAGGCACTAGGGGCAAAGGTAGCTTGGGATAATAAGAGTAAAACAGCAACGATCACGAAGTAGTTTACAACATATCCCAAATGATTTATACTCTTCTCAAATCCGATAGCATCGGTAAAGCCCCCGCCAACAAGTTTAGGTTAGCGGGGGCCTTTTCTAGTTAATCCTCTATCGCCCAGTCCGATGATACGCTATCTACGTAATGCCAATAATCTGACCCTTTATTTCTCGACTGAATATAATAGTTTCCATCACTCCGTGAAACACGATCCACGCGCCATTCCTTATCGCCCTTAACAAAGTAATGATAGGCCTCAGTGGTTTGAATGTGCTTCGTATTCGCAAGACAGATTCCATCTATTAAAACTAGCATTGCGCCACCGACTGTCATTTCTTTCATATCCGTATCGCTCCTTGGTTAAATTTAACTTGCCCACAACTTGCCCACAAACATACCGTGTAATGCGGTGTTTTGGGGTGCATTGCTACAGGGAAAACATGCGCCATTGTGCATTTTCACGTAACCTTTGTTAGTTCACTAGACAAATGAAGTTTATGATAAACGCTGTAATGGCGCGGTGTTTTCGAGGGGTTGCCCACAAATTGCCCACAAAGGGCGATTATATGGTGGAGATGAGGTCTTGCATGAGGTTATCGAGTTTATCGACATTAGCTCGTCTGCGTGCCTCGGTTACGTGGTAGTAAACTCGCTTTGTCATTTCGTCTGTAGCGTGTCCGAGTTGTTTTTGAATGTCTTCCAGTGTCGCGCCAGCCTCTGCGCTTAGGCTCGTAAATGTATGCCTTAAACTATGCGGGGTAATGGCGGGCGAAAGTTTGGCTGATTCTAAAGCGCCCTTCAAGGTGTACTCTGCCGTCGATACTGCTAACGGGTAGCCAGGATTGTTTCTATAACTTATGAACAGAAACTTGCGTTTTTCATGCGTGTAAAAACTTGGACCACTAAGCAACCGGAAAGCTCTCAGGTCTGATCTCTGATTCTCTATTACTGATGCTACAGTCTCGCTGAAATCGACAGTCCTAATTGATGGGGCATTCTTCGGTGTTACCAGCTCATATTTTTGAATACCTCCCTTTGGAACGTACAGGTTTGCTATAACTCGTAGTGTCCTCTTTTTAGTGTCAACCCGGTTGTCGTCAAGGGCACACAATTCTCCGATTCGCAAACCAGTGTAAGTCAAAATAAACACAACACGGTAAAGTTGGCGAAGACCAAAAGCAATCTTTGGGTTGTTTTCCTCTGAGGCCATTTGCTTAATGGTCTTAAGCAGCTCAATTACTTCTTCCTTTTCGAGGTAGTCAGGTAATTCAACATCTGCATCTAAAACTTCAAGGTCATCGAATGTTTGTTTGACGGCAGGTTTAACAGCCTCAGCCGTAGGGTCGGTTGCAATAACCTTCATCCGCTTAGCGAGTTGGAAAATCATACGTATTGTGGAGTAAATAGCGTTAACCGCGCTTTGTTTAAGCTCGTGCTCATCTCGCAGTGATATGAAGAAGTTCTGAATTCCTAAAGGCGTGATATCTTTTAATTTTACACCCAAGAATTCTTTCCTTGCATATTTCAGATGAGCGTATTTACCCTCGATTGTTCCAGGCTTCAATTTTTTCTCTGCGGCATATAGCTCTATGGCCTGCTCAGCCCAGTCTATAAACAGAATGTTTTTTTCGTCAACGTAAATACCTTCGATGAGCTTTGCTTCGATGATAATTCCTGCCTGGTATGCTTCTTGGGGGGTTGGATACGATATTGTGTCCTTTTGACTCCGGCCTTTTGAGCCATCAGGATTGGTGATCGGCACATCATAACGATACGTATAACCTTTTCCTCGTTTACGCACATTAGGCGGCAATTCCTCTTTCTTTTTTCTAGCCATTTCCTTATTCCTCCTTCCGAGCGAATGTATGTTCTGTTTTTATCTATAGTTAAACAGCCTTGCGACTGGAAAGCACGAAGGTTAGATATTAATAAATGAGCACTCGTCTGTCCAAAGCCCCTTTTTAGGTGGCCTTTTCAATAGGGCTACCTCTTCCGGCACGCCGCAAATCGCTGCCGCTTCGTAGATCGTTGCGCCCTCAAGAAGCAACTTGTCCGGTATAAGTAGTTCCACTGCGAACTGGTTAGCCTGATACTCGATTTTATCAACGGACTGTAGCGTATTCGCTCGAAGAAAAGGAGTACTAATTCCTTTGTGCAGCAAATGGTGTCCAAGTTCATGCGCAGCGGCATAGCGTTGTTGATAATGGGCAATAAGCTTATTGATATGAATGCAAGGAATACGACAAACATTAGTATAATATCCCCATGTGTTAAAACCTAAATCTTCAAGCAGTATCGTGATGTCCATTAGTTTTATAAGTTCGAAGGGGTCATTAGTCTCATGTTTTCTGTTAAGCCGTTGAGCAAGCTTTTTCTCCATGACTTGTCCTCCAAATGCTATTCTTCGTTTCTATATTTTTTAGGTGTAAACTTTTTCTTGGCCATTTGCTTCGACATGCGGAGCGTATTTTCTAATGAGATGCGAAGTAATTCCCGATCCTCGTCATCCATAGGCTCTCCCATGAATTGAAATGCTTGGTTCCCACTACCAAGGCCATCCATCATCTCTTCTAGCATCTTCGCAATGTCATGCTCGTCTTTATCTGTAAGGGCATAGTATGGTTGTTCTTTTGGTGCTGCGATTGTTTTTGGTTCGTAAGATTTGCTTAGAACGTTTTGCTCTTCTGCCTTTTTGAATTCTAAGTACGCGTTAACATCACCTTTAAAGTACTCATCTATTGCTTCGTCATACATTTCATACTTAATTAAAAATTCCTGTACGGTAATACCAAATACGGAAGTTATGGCATTTAAAAGTTCGGATGATATAGGAATGATATTTTCTTCTATTTGCGATAGTGTTTCAGGTTGTATATTAAGTTTGTGTGAAAGCTCTTCTAAGGCCATTCCTTGTTGGACTCTTTCCTCCTCAATAAACCACCCAATATCAAATATATTTCCCCAGCCTACCAGTTCATCTATTTCGACTTTGAAGAAATTCGCTACTTTTTGTAACTTTTCCAATGAAGGCGAACTTTTTGACCAATTATAGATAGTGCCATTACCAAAGCCCAGTGTTTTTTCTAGTTTCGGTATTGTCGTACTGTTTTTTATGCACAAAACTTTAATGTTATCGACTATTTCCATACCAAAAAACCCCCTAAATAGATAATAATCAAACCAAAACCGATAATAATCAATTTTAATGTTGACCAATAGATAATAATCGGTTAATATTATCCCAACAGCTTAATAAAAGACAAAAAAGGCAATAAAAGACCAGAGGGTATATCACCCATTGAAAAATCGTTCCCCAACGACGTTTATTTTGTTGTGCCTTCTTTACTGATAATAGATTATTTTCAGTCGAGTGTCAATAATTAAGCTGTATATTTTTCAATATTCTAGAAGGGAGTAGTAATATATGGCAATAGTCGAGAATCTAAAAGCACTCTGTAAACAACATAGTATATCTATCCCTAAGTTAGAAGATGAACTGGGTTTTGGACGCGGTTCGATCTACAACTGGGACACAAACAATCCAGGTATTGATAAAGTCCTAAAAGTAGCTCGACGTTTTGGGGTTTCAATTGAATTCCTGTTACAGGGTTACGAACGACGCGAATCCTTCACTTCTGAATCTCTACTCAAGATTGCAAAAGAAAATGGTTCTAGTATCGGCAGAGTATTAACTGTATTAGATGAAGCAAAGTTAATTATTTTGGGAGAACCTATTGTCGGAAGTGAGGTAACCAAATGAGCAAGAGTGATGCTTTATTAAAAAGTGTTTCACTTCGCGAATCGCATATCGACCGGGCAAATGTTCTAGAGAAGGTAAAAAAACTCATTCTGCTTCCGGGTGATATGAATGCAAGCATTGAACAAGTTTCTGAATATTACGGAGTTACAAGAAAAACAATCGATAGCTTAATCTTTGACAACCGAGACGAGTTGGAGAGTGATGGACTGAGGGTTTTGACTGGTGATGAACTGTTCTCCTTCAAGGAGATGGCAATTATTAGCAAAATGGCTCGTTCATTTACCGTAATCCCGCGCCGTGCAATCCTTCGAATCGGCATGCTGCTACGAGATAGCGTAGTCGCTCGAGCTGTGCGCGTCAATCTGCTAAATACAGAAGAGGCATCTTCTCAACAACCTATTATTGAATCTGAATTACTCCATTTTAAAAAAGAAGCGTACATGGTAGAAGTGGCAGCCAATGTTCTGCGCCTTCCAGAGAGCGGGCGATTAAAGCTGCTAGGTGATTTTATTAAGCAGCACGGTCTAGCGCTACCGCTACCAGGATATGCAGACGAACCTATTACCGAATCTGCAACAGAGCTGCTAAAGAAGCACGGGGTTGGCATTCAGACTAAGGCGTTTAATATGTTACTTCTGAATCGCAGGATATTGGAGGAGAAAGAACGCCCTTCCAGTAGAAGCGGAACTAAAACGTACAAATCTCTGACCGATACGGGACTGGAGTATGAGAAAAACATTATCAGCCCTAATAACCCTAGAGAAACAGCACCGCATTACTATCCAAATAGATTCCCTGAGTTGCTTGACCTTGTGGGGTTAACCGAAAGGGTTGCGACATGACGACCGCTCAATCTACTAGGGTTTTACAGACAGTGCTGGACATGCTCGATACGCCAGATCGTCAGTTTGTGATTCAACAGCTCAACAAAGATTATGGGTTTCAGGATACTGTGCCGAGAGTCTATTCAGATAAGGAGCTTGCAGAGCGGTATGAAGTTAATATCCGCACAGCTCGTAAGTGGATCGTCAACGGCAAAATTAAAGGGTTTCAGAATGACGGTCGCTGGTACACCAGGGCAGATTGGATTGATGATTACGAACGTGAGCAGGTATCAACCCATGAGTAAAGTAACCAATCTGCAGTCATTTTCTACTGTACTAATCCGGAATGTGATTCCAGCATCCACTTTGGACAAGCAGTATGGAGTAGGACATGAGTTAGGTGCTAATAAAGTGATCGCGGGGCAGGAGGAAAATCATAATGGCAATTATCAAAACTGAGAAATCGACTCAACTAGAATTTGGATACGGCGATATTGATGTATGTCCGGCTCTATTGATTAGTGCGGATGTTGTAGGTGCGGTGTGCTTCTTTCAACGTGATCATCAGAATCCAATTGGATCCCACACTGATCATGATCCTAACCTACTAATTTCCGCCGAAAATACACCAGTAAGAATGACCTTTGAAAAAGTAGAGTCAATCGATGTCGTGATCTGGGCTTTGGAAGAGACAAAGAAAATGATGATAGCGGAGGAGGAAGGTAAGGATGCCAATCCCCGATGAATTGCTAGACTACCTAGCTGATCGTTACCATCGTTCCTGCATTGATTCTGCTAGATTTCCATTTGTTGTCTGGGCATCAATCCAAGTCGAGAAAATGGGCTACTTAGCTTGAGAGGGGGTGAGGGATTTGGGACGCAAGCAACGTTTAAGAGTCTGTTGTAATTTATTGCAGATGGCGAACACGGCAGTATCTGAACAATTGAGGAAATGTTACGGAGATCAGTACCTTAATACGATTTCGAGATTAAATGAAAAACAGCCTATCACGGCTCCTAACCCGTAATAAGCTGCACAATCAAAACATTCTAAGGTCAGTGTAACACTGACAGAAGGGGAAAATCAATGAAAAGTACTGGCATTGTTCGTCGTATTGACGATTTGGGCCGTGTGGTCATTCCGAAAGAGATTCGTCGCACGCTGGGAGTTAAGGAAGGCGATCCGTTAGAGATCTTCGTGGAAGGCGACAAGATCATTCTTAAAAAGTATCAACCTGGATGCCATATTTGCAGCAGTGTAGAGGACAAGCTCCATCCGTTCTATGGGCATCAAATCTGCGATAAATGCGTGGAGCAAGTAGCTAAATATAGCGACAAGATCAAGGAGGGCTTAGCGAATGTCAAAAATTAATACTGAAAAAGGTTTCAAAGTTTTCAATTCGGATTGGACTTGCCGCTCGTTTCAATACAAAGTCGGTAAAACATATACACACGAAGGCCATATGGGCCTATGTAGCGCAGGTTTTCACTTCTGCAAAAACCTGAAAGATTGCTTCGAATACTATTCTTTTAATCCGGAAAACAAGGTAGCTGAAATTGAAGTGCTTGGAGAGGTTGAACACGGCGACGATAAATCGGTAACCAACAAGATTCGTATTATTCGTGAGCTTACATGGCATGAGGTCCTTGACTTGGTAAACCTAGGGCGTGGAAATACCGGCTTATCAAACAGTGGTGACAGCAACAGTGGTCACTACAACAGTGGTAACCGCAACAGTGGTCACTACAACAGTGGTAACTACAACAGTGGTAACCGCAACAGTGGTCACTACAACAGTGGTAACCGCAACAGTGGTAACCGCAACAGTGGTCACTACAACAGTGGTAACCGCAACAGTGGTCACTACAACAGTGGTGACAGCAACAGTGGTCATTACAACAGTGGTGACAGCAACAGTGGTCACTACAACAGTGGTAACCGCAACAGTGGTAACCGCAACAGTGGTCACTACAACAGTGGTGATTTTAATTCATGCAATTATTCTTCTGGAGTTTTTTGCTCCGTTGAACCAGAGTTCCTTCTATTCAATAAACCCAGCTCGATTTCACGCGATGAATTTAGATGTAGTGAGGCTGGATACATTAGCCGCAGACTTCGTGTCACCGATGATGAGGGAAACCCGATTGATTACAAACAGGCATGGTCTCGTTTGTGGGAGTCACTTTCCAACTCAGAAAAGATCACTGTTCAATCTATCCCAAATTTCGATGCTGATGTGTTCGAGGAAATTACCGGGATTCGCGTTTAGTAATTCCTTTATTCATAAATCTATCAAATAGGAGGTTATCTCATGAGCAAAAGCATTGAAATTAAATTAGAATCACTCGCCGATGGTAGCATTTCTGAACGCTTCAAACAGGAGCTGGCGAAGGTCTTGGTCAATATCGCTGATCCTAACACGGAGGCTAAGACAACTCGTAAAATTACGATCTCGTTAACCATTAAGCCGAATGAAAACCGCGAAACAGCTGAGGTATCAATCAGTGCCACAAGTACACTAGCACCGGCTAAGGAAGTTCTGACCACTATCATTATGGATCGTGATAATGACGGCAAGCCAGCAGCTGCAGAATTGAAGTCAGGGCAACGCGGTCAGACCTACATTGATAATGAAGGTGACGTAGCCGACGACACAGGCCACAAAATCAAACGTATCTATTAATCCAAAACCAAAATAATAGGAGGAATTATCAATGTTTAATCGTGATGCATTGGAATATTTATCTGAGCAAGGTCAACCGGAAGTCATTGAAGTGAATGGGCAACAATACTCAACTCACCAACTTTACAAGGTATTGGAACCAACTCCGGCAGCTCTTGTTGTTCGCAACCTATCGGGACTGGTGGATTACTTGAAATCTGAGTTCGATAAAGAAGCTCCATTGCTTGTACACGTAGTCTCGCCAACTCAGGTTACTGTCGTTTCTTATTATAACAATGACTATGCGCGGCGTGAAATCATCAAAGCCGAAGCGCTGTTGCCAGAATTCAGGTTTGGAAGTTACTACGATGCAGAGAGCTTTAACATCAAATTGCAATCTGTTTTCGTGGAAAACGAGGATCGCACGAAGCTATTGAAGGTTGTCGGCAATATCAAGGAAGAGGCTGTACGTCAAGTTGGAGACGACGGTGTTTCTCAATCGGTTGTAGCCAAGACGGGCGTTGCTACGGTTGAAGATGTAAAAGTTCCTAATCCTGTACTATTAGCTCCATATCGGACATTTATTGATGTGAATCAACCTGAATCTGCATTCGTGTTCCGTATGCAAAACGGACCTTCTGCAGCGCTGTTTGAGGCTGATGGAGGAGCATGGAGAAATATTGCGATTGATGCTGTTTCAACATATTTGGCAGAAGAATTGTCGGAGTTGATCGAAGCCAATAAAGTCGTTGTTATCGCTTAAATATAATTTATGAATCGGGCGGCCATAGCGCCGCCTTTCATATAAAAGGAGAATCGGCATGATCAAAATTAACAAGTTAGAAATCGAGAATGTCAAACGGGTAAAAGCCGTGAAAATAGAGCCGACAACATCCGGACTAACAATAGTCGGTGGCAAGAACAAACAAGGTAAAACTAGCGTTCTGGACGCTATTGCATGGGGGCTAGGTGGTAATAAATATCGCCCTTCCCAAGCAGAACGTGAAGGATCGGTAGTACCACCTTTTCTGAGTATTACCCTTTCCAATGGGCTAGTGGTCGAACGTAAAGGCAAGAACAGCGACCTTAAGGTTATCGATCCGAATGGAGTAAAAGGTGGGCAGCAGCTCCTTGATAGTTTCGTGGAAGAACTGGCTATTAACCTTCCTAAGTTTATGAACTCTTCTGCTAAGGAGAAAGCAAACATCCTTCTTCAAATCATTGGAGTAGGTAACCAACTTCACGAATTGGAAGTCAAGGAGCAGGAGGTTTACAACCGTCGCCATACCATTGGGCAGATTGCGGATCAAAAGCAGAAGTATGCCAAAGAACAAGCCTATTTTACGGATGCGCCAAAGGAGCCTATCTCTGCTTCAGACTTGATCAAGCAGCAGCAAGAGATACTTGTACGAAACGGTGAGAATCAACGGAAAAGGCAGCGAGTCGAGCAAATAAAAGTAGAATACACAGCAGCAATTAGTGAGTTCCAACGACTTGAAACTTTATTGAACGAGGCAAAGAATAAGCTTGCAACACTCACTAAAGACCTGACTATTGCACAAACAGATGCCATCGACCTACACGACGAATCAACATCCGAACTTGAAGCTAACATTCGCCAAATCGATGAGATAAACCGTAAGGTACGGGCGAATCTGGACAAGGACAAGGCTGAAACAGACGCCAGTGATTACCGAGTGCAATACGACCAGTTAACTACTGAAATCAATACGGTTCGCCAGCAAAAAACTGACCTGCTGACTAATGCCAATCTTCCATTACCAGGCTTATCTGTTGCAGACGGTGAGTTGATTTACGAGGGTCAGCAATGGGATAACATGAGCGGATCGGATCAATTGATAGTAGCCACAGCCATTGTTCGTAAGCTTAAGCCAGATTGCGGATTTATCTTGCTGGATAAGCTGGAGCAAATGGATATTGATTCACTGAATGAGTTTGGTCAATGGCTTGAACAGGAAGGTCTGCAGGCTATCGCAACTCGAGTAAGTACTGGCGAGGAATGCAGCATCATCATTGAAGACGGCTATGTAGCAGGACAAGAAGGCATTCAATTACAACAACCACCAGGAGAAATAGATCCAGGGCCAACATGGAAAGCGGGTGAATTTTGATGCAAGTCATCAGTGGGAAATTGAAAAAAGCGCAGAAAGGCGTCTTTTATGGTCCTGAGGGGATTGGAAAAAGTACTTTAGCTACACAGTTACCTTCTCCTATTTTTATCGACACGGAAGGATCAACCTCAAACTTGGAAGTGGATCGTTTACCTAAACCAAGCAGTTGGACAATGCTGCTTGAGCAAGTCGAATGGGTAAGAAAATCAGGAAAATATAAGTCGTTAATTATTGATACTGTCGACTGGGCCGAGCGTCTTGCTATTGATTTTGTAACTAGTAGATCGAATAAACAAAGTATTACTAATTTTGGTTATGGTGAAGGATTTATTCAACTCGAAGAAGAGTTCGGTAAATTCTTAAATAAGTTGTCAGATTTAGTTGAGATCGGCATTAATGTTGTACTCACAGCGCATGCAAAGATTACAAAATTTGAACAACCAGACGAAATGGGAGCTTACGATCGTTATGAATTAAAGCTTGGAAATAAAACTACTGCTAAAACAGCCGCTTTAGCAAAGGAATGGGCTGATATGGTCCTCTTCATCAATTACAAGACATTCAGTGTCGCTGCTGATGCTAAAGGTACCAAGCATAAGGGGCAAGGCGGTGTTCGTACAGTTTACGCTACACATCATCCTGCATGGGATGCGAAAAACCGTCATGGTCTGCCGGACGAGTTCCCGTTGGACTATGCCCAAATAGCTCATATTTTTAATAGTTCAACACCTGCAGTTCCAGTAACAACGACAACATCAGCAACATCGATTACGCCACCACCGGTAGAAACAAGCCCACAACCGCAGTCTCAGACGGAGCCAACACAGCAGCCTGTACAACAACAGTTAGCAGCTCAGACGAGTCAGCAACTTGATCCTAACATTCCTGCATCATTACGTGATTTGATGATGCAACATCAAGTCACCGAGAAAGATATCCAAATTGTCGTTAGCCAAAAGGGCTACTATCCAATGGATACGCCGATCACTAATTACGATTCAGGCTTTATCAATGGGGTGCTCGTTGGGGCCTGGACACAAGTGCATAAGATGATTCAAGATTTCAAAGCTAATCTGCCATTTTAAATAACTAACATTGGAGGAATTATACATGAATCAGAATAACGAAAGAGAACTTGGTTGGGACGATGAGATTCAAAAGGATGGTGGAGAGTTTATTGTCCTCCCTGCAGGTGACTACAATTTTACGGTCATGAAGTTTGAACGTGGACGGTTTGCTGGCAGTGAGAAGATGCCGGCTTGTAATCAAGCGAAATTGGAAATCGCAGTTCACTCACCTGAACAGGGTGATGTTACTGTATTTCATACTTTATTACTCCATACGAAAACAGAAGGATTCCTTTCAAGCTTTTTCGCTGGAATCGGACAAAAGAAAAAAGGCGAAAAACTTCGTATGAATTGGAATGCTGTTGTTGGAGCGAAAGGTAAATTGAAGTTAAAAATTAATAAATTTACTGGTCGAGATGGCGTAGAGCGTACAAATAATGAAGTGCAAACTTTTTATGCTGCTGATGAACAGCCGGCAGGACAGTCGCCACAGTATCAACAACCCTCAAATCAACAAGCACCGTTCCCAACTTCTCCTCCACCACAAGGCGGCGGTTTTGTTCCGGGACAGTTTTAGGAGGCTGCAATGGCCATGGAACTTAGACCATACCAACAGGAATCGCGTGATTCGATTCAGACAGAGTGGGAAAAGGGCGTCCAACGGACGCTCCTGGTTCTCCCGACTGGCTGCGGCAAGACTATTGTATTCAGTAAGGTAATCGAGGATCGGGTAAGGCTAGGCGAGCGTGTGCTCGTCCTAGCCCATCGAAGTGAACTACTTGATCAGGCTTCCGACAAGTTGGAGAAATCGACAGGGCTGAAAACGGCGACGGAGAAGGCAGACCAGACATCCATAGGCAGTTGGTTCCGGGTGGTAGTTGGTAGCGTGCAGACGATGATGCGTGAAAAGCGATTACAACAGTTTGATAAGGACTTTTTTGACACCATCATTATTGATGAGGCGCACCACTGCTTGTCGGATAGTTATCAGCGGGTATTGGAGTATTTTGAAGAAGCTAATGTATTGGGAGTAACTGCCACACCGGACAGGGGTGATATGCGAAATCTGGGTTCCTATTTTGAGAGCCTGGCTTATGAATACACGCTGCCCAAAGCAATTAAAGAAGGATTCCTGAGCCCGATCAAGGCAATGACAATACCGCTAAAGCTTGATCTTTCCGCAGTAAGTCAGCAGGCAGGTGATTTCAAATCTAGCGATTTAGGTACCGCATTGGATCCTTACTTGGAATCAATAGCTGCTGAAATGTGGAGAGTTGCCCAGGATCGAAAGATAGTCGTTTTCCTACCACTGGTTAAGACAAGTCAGAAATTCACGAATCTATTAAATCAAGTTGGATTTAAAGCTGCAGAGGTAAATGGGGAGTCACAGGATCGGGCGGAAGTATTGGCCGACTTTGACGCTGGCAAGTACAACGTCCTTTGTAATTCAATGTTACTCACAGAAGGATGGGATTGCCCAAGTGTGGATTGTGTCGTTGTTTTGCGTCCTACTAAAGTTCGCAGCTTATATAGTCAGATGGTCGGGCGAGGTACCCGATTGTTTCCCGGAAAAACTGAATTATTATTGCTAGATTTCTTATGGCATACCGAGCGGCATGAACTTTGCCATCCTGCTCATTTGATTGCTGAGAATGAGGAAGTTGCCCAAGCCATGACAAAGCAGATTGAGGAAGCCGGAATACCTCTGGATCTGGAAGCCGTGGAGAAAACAGCTACTGAGGATGTTGTCTCCGCCCGTGAAGAAGCGCTGGCGAAGCAACTTGAGGAAATGAAGCGCCGTAAGCGTGCTCTTGTTGATCCATTGCAATTCGAAATGAGTATTCAGGCTGAGGACTTATCTAGTTATGTCCCTTCATTTGGTTGGGAAATGGCACCGCCGTCCGATGCACAAGTCAAGACTTTGGAAAAGTTGGGTATTCTGCCTGAACAAATTGACAATGCCGGCAAGGCTTCAAAATTGCTTGAAAGGCTGGATAAACGTCGGGCTGAGGGATTAACTACGCCTAAGCAGATTCGTCAATTAGAGAATCGAGGTTTTCAGCACGTTGGGACATGGCCTTTTGAAGCAGCACGGAAGCTAATTGATCGTATAGCAGCTAATGGCTGGAAAACACCATCTGACATTAATCCTACAGAATATCGTTGGGAGTAGTAGACACGTTTAGGTAAGGAGGCAGGACAATTGAAAAAATATGAGTGCATTAAAGGATTTAGCCTTGATAAATGTGACGGTGACGGTTTCACTGTCAAAGAAAATGGCGTATTAATCTCACCAGGTGGGATCTGGATTGATCAAGTAGAAGAATTTAGGCTTGTTGGTGGAGAGGTGCGGTTGGAAACTGAAGACGGAAGTGTATGGATTGAAATTCCGATGGACATGGTTACGGTGTTTTTCAAGGAGATTAGTTAAAGACACAAAGAGCGAAAGAAGGAGTGTATAACATGAAGAAGATTTCACTTTTACTAATCCTACTAATTTTGGCAATCAGCTTAACCGCTTGTACTGATGCTGATATTGCATCGAGTAACTTATCCAAAGCCGCTGATAATTTTGAGATCGATAGACGAATTGTTTTTTACAATGGAATCACAGATAGTTACATGTTGACCATTGAGGGTCGTTGTTCACTTGGTAATCAAGATGACCGATCTACACAAGTAACAGTGACATGTAAGACAGGAGATAATCAATATAAAAAGCATTTTTTAGGTCTATCTGATAATGTGACCTACTTTGCGGAGCAGTTGGAGCCTGTAAATGTTAGCACTTATCATTACCGAGTTACGTTTAAACCGCAATCTATCGTACCTGATGTCGACATAAGATGACGAAATTAAGGATTCGATTGCTGCATAGTTCGAAAAATTAAGCGTAACAAGGGGGAACGAGCGTGGAACATAAACTGGATTTGGTTGCCCTGCTTGGTCATGTCGATCCGTCTTATCTAAGTTATCAAGAATGGGTCAACGTAGGCATGGCCTTAAAATACGAAGGATATACAGCCAGTGATTGGGATGATTGGAGTAAAGGGGATGGAGGTCGTTATCATCCCGGTGAATGCTTCAAAAAATGGACGACATTCGAGGGTTCCGGTTCTCCAGTAACAGGCGCTACTATCACGCAAATGGCTAAAGACAATGGTTGGATGCCACGTTCAATGTACGATCGTGATGACCACCATGAACTGGGTTGGGATGACGAAATTGCCGGTGAATACGTTGTGGTCGATAAGAACTGGATTGAAGGCAAGGAAATCCATGAACCTACTTTATGGAATCCCGTTCAGCAGCTAACCACATACCTTAGTACGTTGTTTGAAGCGTCGGAGCAAGTTGGATATGTCACCGATACCTGGCAGAACGATGAAGGAAAATATCTACCCACCAAGGGTGCATGGGATCGTACTGCAGGCGAATTGATTCAATTGCTTAATCAATGTAACGGTGACATAGGCTCTGTTTTGGGTGATTATGATCCGGCTGCTGGGGCGTGGATACGTTTCAACCCATTAGACGGAAAAGGTGTAAAAAACGAAAATGTCAGCGAATTTCGGTATGCTTTGGTCGAATCAGACACTATGGACATTGAAAAGCAAAATGCAATCATGCGTGAGTTGGAGTTGCCGATCGCTGTAATGGTCTATAGCGGTGGGAAGAGTATCCACGCCATTGTCAAGGTCGATGCATCCAGCTATGACGAGTATCGCAAGCGTGTGGATTACCTATATAACGTCTGCAAAAAGAATGGGTTATCAGTCGATAATCAAAACAGAAATCCTTCTAGGCTTTCACGTATGCCGGGGATCGAGCGCAACGGTAAGAAGCAATTCATCGTGGATACTGGTATCGGTAAGGCGAGTTGGACAGAGTGGCACGAATGGATTGAGGGAGTCAATGACGATCTTCCCGATCCGGAGAGCTTGGCAGACTATTGGGACAACATGCCGCCATTATCCCCTCCATTGATTCATGGGGTATTAAGACAAGGCCATAAAATGCTGATGGCTGGCCCATCTAAAGCTGGTAAGTCATTTGCATTAATTGAACTTTCTATTGCAATAGCCGAAGGAGATAAATGGTTAGGATGGCAGTGTGCCCAAGGCAGAGTATTATATGTCAATTTGGAATTACAAGCAGCTAGCGCCTTGAACCGTTTCAAAGAGGTATATCAGGCCTTGGGTTTGCCGCCGCAAAACATCAGTAATATCGACATATGGAACCTACGTGGTAAGACAGTTCCAATGGACAAGCTAGCTCCTAAATTGATCCGACGATCGGCAAAGAAAAATTATATTGCAGTTATTATTGATCCTATTTATAAAGTCTTAACCGGTGATGAGAACAGCGCCGATCAGATGGCCCACTTCACGAACCAATTTGACAAAGTGGCAACGGAGCTGGGCGCAAGTGTTATCTATTGTCACCACCACTCTAAAGGTTCACAAGGTGGGAAAAAGTCAATGGATAGAGCCAGTGGCAGCGGGGTATTTGCCCGCGATCCAGACGCTTTGATTGACTTGGTGGAATTGGATATAACGGAAGCTTTGAGGAATCAGGAAGAAAACAAGGCGATTTGTGCCATGTATCAGCAGCTCTTTGAAAAATTCAATCCGGTATACCTGCAGGAACATGTTTCTCAGGATGATCAGCTAAGTGCTAAGGCGATGGAGGACCACGCCAAACGAGCTATACCACAGGTCATGACGAATATCATGCCGGAAATCGAACGAGTCATTAAGAGCGTCAATATACGTTCAGCATGGCGCGTGGAAGGTACGCTTCGGGAATATCCGAAGTTTGAACCGGTGAACATGTGGTTCCAGTATCCGATCCACAAGGTCGATGACGTTGGCAGCCTGAAGGACATTGATCCAGAAGGTGAATCACAGCCGCCTTGGCAGAAGGCGACAGGCAAGCGTAAGGAGAGAGCCAAGGAGGAGCGCCGGAGCAAGGCAGATGAGTTCGTAGACGCCGTCGCTAATTGCAACATGGGTGAACCCCCAACAGTGAAAGATCTGCAAGAGTGGTTTTCTTCTACGGGAAAGGAAGTTTCTGATCGGACCGTTAGAAGTTGGGTAACAAAATTTGGTTTCAGGATTGATCGAAACAACGGAAATGTCGTCATTAAATCCGATGATGACAACGGCAACAACCATGATTAATGCCGATTGATTTTCTTGCCGATCAACGGCAACCATCATAAAAACATGGTCTATACCGTACGGCAATGATCATGGTCAATGTACATCGTGCCGAACGGCATCAACCATAATTTCATGGTGCTTGCCGATGCCCTTATATATACACGTGATTGTATGTATAAACTTAATGACTAATCTACTAAGGTAACCGGTAGGGAGAGAGAAGGTCGCCGCCACTGATTCGCGGCGCCCCCTTCCTCCCACCGCCTTAGCGGTTGCGCAAGAGGAAAAAGAAAAAGAGAAAAGAGGATGAAAAAAGTGGGGAAAAAATATTGGGAAGTTGAAACACCGGAAACAATCGAATTCGGAAATAACTTCATGCGCTGTTACGACAAAGCCGGTAAACTCCAATTCGGAATAAAATTAAACGGGAACTTTATCGTCAAATTTGTTATCGATCGGAAAGAGTTGTTTTCCAGCGAAGAAGCTCCGGGGTATCTCCGTCAAATGGTAAGTGACTGGGAAGAAATGATTGAGGAACAGCACAATGACGACTGAATTCTTCATGCCAATGAAAAAGGTGCCGACAGTCACACATCAGCAAAAGAAGGTGTCAGTCGTTAATAATAAGCCTGTGTTTTATGAGCCTGATGAATTAAAAGCTGCTAGAGCAAAGCTGATGGCCCATCTAGGACAACATACGCCAGATCGAAAATATAACAAAGCAGTTAGGCTTATGGTGAAGTGGTGCTTCCCGATTGCTGGGAAACATCAAGACGGAGAATATAAAGCCACGAAGCCTGATACAGACAACCTGCAAAAGCTGCTAAAGGATTGCATGACAGATTGTGGTTACTGGAAAGACGATGCTTTAGTCGCTTCAGAAATCGTGGAGAAGTTCTGGGCAGCACTTCCAGGAATCTATATCAAGATTGAGGAGTTGTAGCCATGGACTATGGAGCGTTCTTTGCGGACGTGCAGGCGTGGATCGGCCAGGTTAATCAGGCAGCTATGCAATACGGCATGGACAAACCAGAGTTTTGGCAATGGGTTGCTGACTCTTCCGGTGCATTATGCAAGAAGTATCAGGACAACAGGCTAGCGATTAAACAGATGATGATGATGACCGAATGGCTGGAAGAGGTCTATGAGAAGCAGGTGAAGCCTAAATGAACTGGAAACAGGCGTCTGATTCAGAGTTGTTGCAGATCATCTATCATGAGTCAGGTGTGACGTTATCTTTGATTCAGCAGGCAGCGGAAGAATATAGCCGGAGGCATGGGCGAAAAGCGAAATGGTGGAGGATGGAAGGGAGGTAGACCCTTTGAATATTGGTTATAACCCTCATCTTGGTTATGAAGTTGATGTGATACGAGATTACGAGAAAATGGTGTGTTCTGTAGCTAATAAATACCGCAGCAGTCTTAACGCCGGAATCGATTACGAGGATTTGATCTCAGTCGGAACCATTGGATTGATAAAAGCATTTCGCAATTATGATCCTGATCGTTTTAACGGCAAGGTTACTTCGTTTTCAACATATGCCTTCCCTATGATTAAGTGGAGTATCCAGCTATTTTTAAGAGAAAAGCGTTACTCCGTTCGGGTTCCGCGCTCCATTCAAGATAAATTGACAACGATTCTGAAGCAGGGATGGGAGCAAGGAACGGCTGAGTATATTTCAAAAATGAGTGGTTGGAGTATTTCGGAAGTTGAAGAAGCGAAACAATTTTTAGAGGGATGGTCAGTTGCTTCGCTAGATCAGACTGTGTCTGTTTCCAGTAAGAATGTGGATGAAGTGGCTTTGTTAAATTTAATTCCGAGTACGGATGATTTCAGCGGAGTTGACGTTCAAGAGTTTATATCATATCTCAGCCATATAGAAAAGACGGTTCTGCTTTTGCGAATAGAGGGGATTACGCAAAGCGACATTGCTGGAAAGGTAAGACTTTCACAAGTTCAAGTAAGTCGAATACTCCTGCGGATCGGGGACAAATATTTAAAATTCCAATCAGGAAATTTGAAAAAAGAAACGGAGGAAATAATTATGAGTAGACCAAGAAAGGTAGATGCAATAGTTCCGGAAAACAACAGTATTGAATGGTTTGTCGATGAAGGGGTTCCAACCAATCCCACTGTAGGCATAAATGCTCAAGGTATTCATTTGAATCGTAGGGCTGCACATGCGATAGGGTGTAAAGCTGGTCAGTGCTTACAGATTGGCTTTGATTCAACAGGGAATAAATTGCTTATACGAGTTGGGAATAATGGTATGCAACTCCGTGAAATAAGCGGTGATAAAAATGGCAGCTTACGTTTGGTTAATAAACGATTGGCATCGTGGCTTAATCAAAAGAAAGTCCCAACTCGACGTTATAACATTCATTCTGATCAGAGTGCAGGCTGTCACTACATCCTCTTAGATCATTATGCATAAAGCCGATCCGTACTTTCAAGACATCCCTTGGGACTTGGTATATGACGAAAACGGTAAGCTGGTGGGAGAGGTTTATATACTCCTACCAGAACCGCCACCAAAGAAGTGAGGTGAAGAGAGATGAGCAGACAAAGTACGCAGGATGAGATCCGTAAGAGCATTCTTGAACTGAGTCAGATATATTCAGACCTATCACCAGAGCGTTTCTCAGTTCGGTACAGCAAACGATACGGGATTCCAGCAGCCACAGTTATGCAAGTGTTACGGGAAGGAGGCTGTTTACGTGACGAACGAACAACAAGTAGTTGAGCAGTTGACAGGATATGGTGACTTAATTGGACGCATACAAGTGTTGTCTACTTACAACATTGGTGCTGGAATCACCGTGAGTAGACTTAACGAGGACGACCAGTTACAAGCTTTACATCGTGAACTGAGAGGTCTACCTAGCTACATGTATCTCACCGGATACGAACAAAAGCTAGAACAAGCAGCCAGCGCTTACCTTACCCGACTACCGGCAGGGGTTAAGGCTCAGAAACGGGCCGTGCCCGTAAATGTGGCAGATGAAGAGGACAGAAAGATGCTTCAAGATGTCCGAAGTAAGATTCAAAAGGTGATTGCGGCTAGAGGATACGATTTGAGAGACGACATTGACGTAGTACTGGATCGACTTACCGAGTTACAGGACCTTCAAACCGAACAGGCACAAATAGATGGGATTCTGGAAGTGATGTCTGAGCAGCATGGACATTATGCAAACCTGTTAAGGCTTCACTACATCAGGGGATTGACTTGGGATAAGACCATAGTCCAAATGGATATATCCAAGAGTGTGTTTTATCGTTGGCGTCCTTTAGCGGTAAAGAAATACGCCATATTAGCAGGGTGGGAAAAAGTAGGGAAAATAACGGGAACAAAAAGGGAACAAAAGCTAAAATCCACATGTTAAAATGATACTGTGGGATAGATGTATAGGGGCAGTTGATTACATGTAGTAGTGTGCTTACTGCCCCTGATTTATATCGATGTAGCTCAACGGTAGAGCACGGAGGCGGCCGCAAGAACAGACTCCGAGGCATCAGGTTCAATTCCTGACGTCGATATTCCATTAACCGGATGTGGGGAAGCTTGGTCGTTCCCGCTTGACTTGGAATCAAGAGGTCGCAGGTTCAAATCCTGCCGTTCGGATTATTCGCTAACCTTTCCCTCCCCCTTCTAGCCGACATCTTAACGGGTGTCGGTATTTTTATTTTGAAAGTGAGTGATTCATATGTCAAATCCACAAATTGAGAACAACTTTACTTATCACGCACCGAAATCTGGGCAGCCTGAAATCTATACCGAGATCAGAGAGAAAGCCAAGGAGTTAGCGATCCTGATTGACGAGCATGTGCCAAAAAGTCGTGAGCAAGCACTAGCTTTGACTAACTTGGAGCAAGCGGTATTCTGGGCTAATGCCGGAGTAGCACGAAACTAAGCATCCTGAACAGATGTCGGTATTTTATTACAGTAAAAAAGCAGCCTGCGGAGGCTGCTTAGTGGTTTATGGAGTATATTCAGTTTCAGAACATTTTGGGCAAGGTGGCAGTCTATCAGAGTTGTCATCAAGATACACAACTGTATTACAATTATTGCAAGTGTAAGAACCAGCTCCTGGTTTTTCGCCTGTAGTGGACATATATTTTCACCTCCAGATTTAAGTCGAACAACTATCGGCTTATTTTTTGTGTATAGTTTTGTCTACTGGAACCCAAGTATTACCTGGCTTACTCGTAGGCGGCAGGGGTTTGTTTTCAATACCTGTAATTTCTGTTTTTCCTACGATGCCGCCGCGAGGACCACCTTCTCTAAACTGAGCAGAATCTGGTGGTTTCTGTCCGGGTCTATATCTCTCAACCATGTCTTTTCACCCCCTTCTATGTACCTATCTTCTAATACGAGAATATAGTGAGAGAGTTTCATAAATATTACCAATATGGAAGGAGAGAGAGACGTAATGTTGAAGCAGGTGAAAATAGGATATTTGAAGTATCAAGTAGTTGAAGTTGAGAGCGTGAATAAGTTCGAGCCCCGAAAGGGTGAGATCGATCTATACCAAAGGCAGATTCGAATCGATAAGGATATGACTGATCAAGACAAGAGAGAGACATTGTTGCATGAGATAATCCATGGACTTGATGAGTTCATAGGGATTGATTTAGAAGAGTCTCAGGTTAGAAAGTTAGGGGCAGGGTTAGCAACGGTATTTGAAGATAATCCAGAATTACTAAGCACTAGTTTAAGTTCTTTTTTTTTCTATTTTACATAAAGGAGCTGATGGCATGTGAAATTCGTTCGAGCGCGAGATGTTGTTGGATGGAACATGTCAGTCAGTATGATATTCGGAAAGAGTCCTAAATTTGATATTAAGTGTGGTAAGTGTAGCAGGTGGTTTTCAAAACGGTTTGATCTTGATGATTTTCCAGATCCAGTTACAAGATGTCCTATTTGTAAGACATATAACGAGTTTCCGCTTAAGTATTCATGAAAGGAGCTGATTGTGATGGCATTGACACCCAAACAGAAAACATTCGTGCAAGAGTACCTGGTTGACCTCAATGCCACACAGGCAGCAATAAGGGCAGGATACAGCGTTAAAACAGCCGAAGCCATAGGGCACGAGAACCTGAGAAAACCTAAGATTGCAGAAGCCATCGAGAAGGCCATGGACAAGCGATCGGAACGTACTGAAATTACAGCGGATCGGGTGCTGCAGGAGTTAGCAAAGATCGGGTTTGCTAACATATCCGACTACTTAAAAGTGAATACGGCTGAGAGGGTAGTTGAATACAAGGAGCAAACAGACGAAGAGGGTAACAAGACACATACGCCTATATTCGATTTTGTTCAAGCTGTTGAACTGTTTGATACCGACAACATAGCGCGCAGTAAACTTGACGCAGTTGCCGAGATCAAGCAGACAAAAGACGGAGTAGCATTAAAGCTTCATGACAAGGTATCTGCTTTGGAAAAGATGGGGCGCCACTTAGGGATGTTCAAGGACAAGGTGGAGCACAGTGGCTCTGTAGACGTCAATAATCCATATAAGGACCTTACTGCCGAACAATTACGGGAGTTGATTAGCGATGGTTGATATAGAGGTTATCAAGCGTGGCGCACGGATCGAGTTAGCAAGGCGTGAGTTCTTCTATTTCTGCCAGGCAATGGCTCCAGATTTCTACAAAAATGATCGTCAATTTTTGATCGATCTTTGTAACGAAATGCAAGACTTCTACGAGTCTGACGATGATATCTTGATTGTCAATGAGCCCCCTCGGCACGGTAAATCCAGAACAGCTTCTATGCTAGCGCAGTGGATATTCGGTAAGAATCAGCAGGAAAAGGTCATGACAGGCTCATACAACGAGACTCTATCAACGACATTCTCTAAAGCGGTTCGTAACGGGATCAGCACCATTAAGGCGGATCCAAATGTGATCGTCTATAGCGATATTTTCCCGCAAGTGAAGATCCAGCGCGGAGACGGTGCTATGAACCTATGGAGCTTGGAGGGTGGCTATAACAACTACCTGGCTACATCTCCTACGGGTACGGCTACTGGCTTTGGTGCAACGATCCTGATGATTGATGACCTTATCAAATCAGCCCTTGAAGCGAATAACGCCGATGTGTTAGAGAAGCATTGGGACTGGTTCACTAATACGATGCTTTCCCGTCTTGAAGAGGGTGGCAAGATCATCATTATCATGACCCGTTGGGCTTCTGGTGATCTTGCAGGGAGAGCTTTAGAACACTTTGCCCAGGAGAAGAAGAAGGTCCGGCTGCTGACCATGAAGGCGCTGCAGGATGATGGCACAATGCTTTGTGATGAGATCCTATCCCGTGAATCCTATGACATGAAGGTTAGGGCAATGGGTGAGGACATAGCAGCGGCTAACTATCAGCAGGAACCAATCGATATTAAGGGTAAACTGTACAGTAGCTTCAAGACTTACGAGAAGGTTCCCGCCGATGCTAATGGCGAACCACTGTTTACAGGCATTTACTCTTATTGTGACTCTGCCGATCAGGGCGATGATTACCTGTGCAATATCATCTGGGGCGTGTATCTGCGCGAAGCCTATGTCCTGGATATCATATACACCAAACAACCGATGGAGATTACGGAGCCAGCCACAGCGCAGGCTCTTTTTGATTTTCAGGTAAATAAAGAGCGCATTGAATCTAATAGCGGCGGTCGATCCTTTGCGCGGAATGTAAAGAGGATCCTGGAAACCGAGCTTAAGAGTAATCGTACTGATGTGAGCTGGTTCCATCAATCCAAAAACAAAGTGGCCCGTATCACATCAAATGCAACGTGGGTCATGCAGCATATCTATTATCCGGTTAACTGGCGTGATAGATGGCCTGATTACTACAAGGCTATGACGAGCTACCAACGTGAGGGCAAGAATGCTCATGATGATGCTCCAGATGCTACAACGGGTGTAGCGGAAACGATGTACATGTTGGGAGGTTAGAGAGTGGGGTGGATAAAGAATATGGTCATGAAG
>NZ_JBBOSP010000001.1:5505000-6225569 GCF_038005525.1 Paenibacillus sp. FSL K6-2524 | reverse complement strand
AGACTGTCACTCCTTTAAGATCTTCCAATTGTGGCTAGGCCATGCAGAAAGAGTCGTAAAAACAAAAATAAAGGGAGAAATTATCCCCAATAGTAAGTAAAATGTAATCATTATTAACAGCAAAAATAATTAATTGTTCACAATGTTATCCACAGGCTGTTAATAAATCATGATGGTAAACTTAGATATGCACATCAAAAGCAATATTATCATAGCAAAATAGTCCTTATATTTCAATGCACTGGCGTATTTTATCCACAAATTCAATAACTTGTGCATAATTATCATCAACACCACTACATATTGTTTATAAATTGTTTAAAGTTCGACAAAATGAGTTAAAAGAGAAATTATACTATGCACAAGTTGTTAGATTATGATGGTGAAAAAATACTTCGTAAATTGTGTATAACATAAAAATAAGAAAATAGAGCTACTTTCCAATTTGGAAAGTAGCTCTATCATTATGCTCAATATGCAGGAAATGATACTTCTTACCTTATATCTGAAAAATGGCGTTGAAATTTTGCGATTGCCGCATATTCATCTTCAAATTTACGTGAAATATTGATATAGATTGGCAGTAATTTTTTATATATCGCGGAATTTTGTTTATTCGGGATGTGCTCGTAGGTATCCCCAATCATATCCTTGACGATTTGAAACGAATCAATTTCTCCCATTGCATATAAACCGAGTACGACAGCTCCAAGACAAGAACTTTCATGGCTCTCAGGAATAACGATCTTTTGATCAAAAATATCCGCCATCATCTGCCGCCATAGTGGCGAACGGGCAAAACCACCGGTAGCCTGAATTTGCTGTGGAAGGCCAATTTGTTCCTCCATTGCGAGTAATACGGTATACAAATTGAAGATAACACCCTCCAAAACAGCCCGAATCATGTGTTCTTTTCGATGATTCAGCGATAGTCCGAAGAATGACCCACGTGCATTAGGATTCCAAAGTGGAGCACGTTCTCCAGCAAGATATGGATGGAAAAGGAGACCTTCAGAACCGGGGGAGACCTTCTCGGCGATGTTAGTTAGCATTTCATAGGGGCTAATCCCCAAGCGTTTGGCTGTTTCTACTTCGGACGAAGCAAACTCATCACGCATCCATTGGAAAATGACGCCGCCATTGTTAACAGCCCCACCAATAACCCAGTGTTTGTCCGTCAAAGCATAACAAAAAATGCGACCTTTAGGATCAGTTTTGGGTTTATCTACTACGGTGCGTATAGCTCCGCTCGTTCCAATGGTTACGGCAACAACACCTGGATCAATGGCACCAACGCCTAAATTTGAAAGGACTCCGTCAGCTGCGCCAATGATAAATGGGGTAGAGGGGATAAGTCCCATTTCATCAGCATATTTCTGTGAAACTCCCTGCATCACATGAGTAGTCGGTACGATCACCGAGAGGTGATCCGGTGTTATTCCGGCAATTTTCAGCGCTTCTTCATCCCAGTTTAATTGCTCTAAATTCATCAGACCTGTACCGGAAGCGATGGAGTAATCAACAACATAATGACCATCAAACAGTTTGGCAAATACATATTCCTTAATAGAGATAAATTTATAGGCTTTATTAAAAATATCGGGATGATCATGGCGAAGCCATAATAATTTGGCTAGGGGAGACATAGGGTGGATGGGGGTTCCTGTACGTAAATAAATATCAAAACCACCCAAGTCTTTCTGTAACTTTTCCGACCATTCCACACTTCGATTATCTGCCCAAGTTAAGCAATTCATAAGTGGTTTTCCATTTGAATCTATGGGGATAACGCTATGCATTGCTGAGCTGAAAGCAACGAACATAACCGATTCTGGCTGAATTTTGGTCTGGCGCATCAGTTGATCAACACATTTTATAACCGCATTAAAAATCTCCTCCGGATTCTGTTCTGCAGCTGAGAAACTAGGTATGTATAAGGGATATCCTTCATTTGCGCTAGCAATTACCGTGCCGTTTTTTTCATATAAGACAGCTTTGGTGCTGGTGGTTCCGAGATCAATTCCAATCATATATGTCAGTTGATCCATCCGAAAAAACCCTCTTTCTACTATATATGTTCCATAATAATTAATTTACAGTAGGCTGGTCTGCAGTGTTCGGCGGGAATCAGCAAAATATTCTTCGACCCGCGCTTGTATGATGGCAGTATCTCTAAATTGCAAACATTCTAACAACTTTTGATGCTGCTGGATCACAGATTGAATATGTTTTTTTTGTTGTGAGAATATTTTTTTTGTCGTAATGAGCATGAGGGTTATGACGATTTGGCTGATGCTGGTCCATAAGTGCAAAATTCTTGTATGTTTGGTTTCTTTAATGATGTATTCATGAAAACAAAAGTCCTGATAAGCAAATTCCACGAAATCATTATGTTTTGCGGCTAAATCCATTTTATCAATGATCTGATTCAACATGGTTATTCGTGCTGCCGAATCGCTTGCGGCCATACGTTGCCAGGCAAAATTCTCAATTAAAAAACGAACATCATACAATTCTTCAATATTATTTAAACTTAAACCGTTCACATGAACTCCCATTCTCTGCAAAGAGATAAGTCCCTCTGCTGCAAGAATCTTTAGTGCTTCTCGCACTGGCGATCTACTTGCTCCAAAGTCCGCAGCGATGCGATTTTCAGATAAAATCTCCCCTGGTTTGATCTCTCGATTTATGATTTGTAAACGAAGTTTACTGGCAATCGACTCACCGAGCGTACTTCCTTTTAACCACGCAGCTGGATATTGCATAATTTGTGACTCCTATTCAAATAAATAAATATCAAGTGAAGTTATTGTTTAAGGATACAAACTAACCTTGATATCACCGATTTTATAACAATATCCGCAATTTGTATACTTGTACACAACTGCATAACTTCAATATAGTGTAGATCCATGTAGTTGTAAAATACTTTTCCACATGTGCATAACTTATATTCTGTAAAAAAAGAGCTATCAACAGTGGAAAACATGATTTTTTGCTGTGGATTGTGTATAATTGAAATGGTGCGAAGAGATAAGAGGGACCCGTTTGACTTTTGAGGGGGTTCTATGGTTAAATGTAAAAAGGCATTTTCTGTGCGTAATGAAAATGGTGAATATGATAGTAGTTCCTGTTAAGGGGGTGCAATAAATGAGACCGACTTTCAAACCGAATGTGAGCAAACGTAAAAAGGTTCACGGTTTCCGTAAGAGAATGAGCACGGCTAGTGGCCGCAAGGTTCTTGCTGCTCGTCGTCTAAAAGGTAGAAAAGTACTTAGTGCGTAATGACTACGTGAGACCACTACGGTGGTCTTTTTTTCGATATAAGCAAGTATAAGTTTTAACTCATACTTGCTTATATTTTTGTTGAAAACAATGAGTACACTCTTTATCAAGTCGTAATCCTTATTAGCTGGGGGGGCCTTATTCCGGCTGATTACGCAATATTCACTAAAGTAATTAATTTCACTTTGTTTTTTTGAAAAAGAAGAAGACGATTACTGTTTGTTGGTATGCTTGACCCTTGAGGGACCACTTAGTGGATGAGTGTATACCAACATTGTTGCTGATTTATACTACTATAGAAGTCTGAATCTTTTTATGAACAAATAAAGGGATTTAAGTCGAGGAGATTGATTGTGCATAAGAAGCTTCGTCTAAGGAACCGAGCGGATTTCGGCCGGGTTTATCGGGCAGGAAAATCCTTCGCTAATCGTCAACTCGTCGTCTATTGGTCAAACAAGCATGATATCGAGCGGTTTCGGCTTGGTGTGTCGGCCAGCAAGAAAATTGGAAATGCCGTCGTCCGTAATCGGATACGTCGGAAGTTGAAAGAAATCGTGCGTCTACATGAGGCGGAGATCCGAGATCATGTGGATATCATTCTAATTGTACGTAATGGAGCAGTTGAAATGGAATATCAGGAACTGGAAAAAAGCGTGCTTCACGTGCTGCGGAAGTCCTCGTTACTTAGGTCCTCCAAACCGTGATCAGGCTTGTTTCTTTGTCCCTTTATATATGTTATGATTTATGATGATGGAACGGCTAAGAGAGGGGTTTTGAAGTGTCACGGATTAAGAATAACAGAAAGCAATGGATTCTCCTCATCCTTGCGATTGGTCTAATAGCTATACTGGCAGGTTGTGGAACGCAAGCAACTAAAGTTGCCACTACCACCGAGGAAATGAGAAACCAAGGTTGGTGGACAGCTAATGTGGTGTATTACTTTTCATTAGCACTGGATACGTTTGCAAAATGGTTTAATGGAGCCTATGGGCTAGCCATTCTTGTTATGGTGCTTATTGTACGGACTTTGATCTTGCCACTTACACTTAAGCAAGTTAAAAGTTCAAAGGCAATGCAGGCTATACAGCCGCAATTAGCGAAGCTCAAGGAACAATATAAGGACAACCCTCAGCAACAACAAGCAGAAACGATGAAATTGTTCCAAGAACATAAGGTGAATCCGATGGCGGGTTGTTTCCCTATGTTGATTCAAATGCCGGTGTTTATCGCGTTGTATAACTCGATTTATAACAACTCGGCTATCCGTGATCACTCATTCTTATGGCTGCAACTTGGAGAACCCGATAAGTGGTTTATCCTACCTGTAATTGCGGCATTAACAACGTTTATTCAAACGAAGATGATGTCCAATGTGAACCCTAATGGTATGCAGGGGCCAATGAAATTTATGATGTTTATCTATCCGGTCTTAATCTTCTTTATGGCCTATCAATTTCCAGCAGCGCTTCCGTTGTACTGGATATATAGTAACTTGTACACGATTGTACAGAACTTCTTAATTTATCGTAAGAAAGATCCTGTCTTGGCAATCAACAACGCTGCTGCTGTTACAAGCGGTACTAATAATGGCGGTTCTAAAAAGGGTGGCTCGAACTTAAAAGCCGGACATCCTGGTAAACGCGCCAAGGAGGCCAAAAAGTCGAAATGAATAAAATTGTGACGTCGGGAAAAACCATTGAAGAAGCTGTAAAACAAGGATTGGCCGTGCTCGGCACTACCGAGGATAAAGTCGCCGTGAATGTGTTAGAGCAGCCATCAAAAGGATTCCTAGGCCTGATAGGCGTTAAGGAAGCAAAGGTGGAGCTTACTTTGCTTGTGGATACACCTACTGGTCGACCGCAAAAGACCTCTGTAGAATCTTCCATTTCTCCATCTTTAAATGAGAATGGGGTATCCGATGGACGGGATCCATACGAGGAGGCGGCGTCATTTGTTCGCGACGTTGGCGAGAATATGGGCCTTCAGGTGGCTGTAGATATACTCCATAAGAAGGACAATATTGTATTGAATATTTCAGGTAGTGATTTGGGACTGCTAATTGGTCGTAGAGGTCAAACTCTCGACGCTTTGCAGTATCTGGCGAACATCATTGCGAACCGTTATTCCGAAAGCTTTATCCGGATAACTCTCGATGCAGAGAATTTCCGCGAGCGGCGCAGAAAAACGCTGGAAGAACTGGCTGTGAGGTTGGCTGGTCGTGTAGTGCGTACGCGTAAAGAGGTTGCTCTTGAACCGATGTCGCCGCAGGAGCGCAAAGTGATTCATTCCAAACTTCAGGACCATCCCGAGGTTAAAACTTTTAGCAAAGGCGAGGAGCCAAGCCGTCGGGTTGTTATCACACTGAAGCAAAGCAAATGAATGAGACGCAATGACGTTTTGCCTCGGCAAAAATGTTGTTGCGTCTTTTATAGTTTGATCCCATCCCACCCAAACCCTCCCTTATCGTAAGGTAGGGCTCCAAGGGCCTGCTGCCCTCTGGACTCCCGCTTTAAGGAACGTAGGAGGGAGAGAGACGCTCCTGCTCGCTGCCCCTTCGGGGATGCGCTTTACATTTGGTACGAGGCACGCTTTTCCCCCTTCGGGTACGTCTCACTTTTGGTGCTCCCGGGTTACCAGGAAACATGCTGCAGACACTACTACTGTAGAAGAACCCGAGTGATGTTGGAGGAATAAGCCGCTTTCGCCCTATGGGCACGCTATACTTGAGGGCGCTCCTGCTAATGAACAAGAGAGCGACGATTGAGTTTGAGGTGTTAAGTAGTGCAAGGAATCGCTGTCCCTACGGGATGCGCTTGAGTGTGAGCGGGGATTATAGTGTTTGAATGGGGCAACGCTACGAAGTAGGGTGGAGTGAGCGGCGTTTGGATTTTGGATGTTAGGTTGTGCAAGGAGGCGCTGTCCCTGCGGGATGCGCTTGAGTGTGAGCAGGGATTATAGTGTTTGAATGGGGTAACGCTACGAAGTAGGTTGGAGTGAGTAGCGTTTGAGTTTGGGTGCTACGTAGTGCAAGGAATCGCTGTCCCCTTTGAGGATACGCTGACTTTTGGAGTTGAAAATTAGTGGTGAAAAGATTAGCGAAGCGGGGCCGTTTGAGTCCGAAGAAGCGCAAGCGTTCGCCTTTGTCGCCGGATTATAACCTTGGTAGGTATAATAGTTCATATAATCTGGCGACAACAGCGATCGAAGGATCAAACGGACTGCGTAGCGTTCTATTTCACCAATTACATTATTTTATAGAGGTGAACTAACCATGTTGAGCGATACGATTGCCGCCATTTCGACGGCGGTGGGGGAGAGTGGAATTGCGGTCATCCGGGTCAGTGGACCTGAATCGATCCGTGAGGTTGGGCGTTTATTTCGCTCGAAGACGAAGTTAGAGGATGCCGAGAGTCATACGGTGCATTATGGTTTTATCATAGATCCTCGTACAGAGGAGAAGTTGGAAGAAGTGCTTGTGACGGTATTCCGGGCCCCACGATCGTTCACAACGGAAGATGTGGTAGAGATCAGCACGCACGGCGGGATCATTTCGATTAAGCGTGTGATGGACTTACTGCTGGAACAGCGTGAGATTCGTCTAGCTGAGCCGGGGGAGTTCACGAAGCGGGCCTTTCTGAATGGACGGATCGATTTGACGCAAGCGGAGGCGGTTATTGACTTGATTCGTTCCAAGTCGGATCGGGCATTTTCGGTAGCATTGAAGCAAGTGGAGGGCGATCTATCGCGCAAGATCACGGCGCTAAGATATACACTGGTGGAGACGTTGGCGCATATTGAGGTCAATATCGATTATCCAGAGCATGATGTGGAATCGATGACGATGGAGTTCATTAGGAACAAGTGCACGGAAGTGACGGAAGGTATTGAGCTGCTTTTAAAGAATGCTAATCAGGGGAAAATCCTCCGTGAAGGGATTACGACGGCTATCATAGGGCGACCTAATGTAGGTAAATCTTCGTTGTTAAATGCACTTGCTCGTGAAAACAAAGCCATTGTGACGGATATTCCTGGAACGACACGGGATGTTATTGAGGAGTATGTAACAATTAATAATATTCCACTAAAACTGTTGGATACGGCTGGAATACGTGAAACTATGGACATTGTAGAGCAAATTGGTGTGGAGCGTTCGAAGGCAGCGGTAAATGATGCAGATTTAATATTGCTTGTTCTGAATAGTGCTGATGAGTTACATGAGGATGAGATTAGGCTCATGGAGCAATTTAAGGGCCGTCCAACTATCGTTTTATTGAATAAGATTGATTTACCACAACGTTTGGATCGAGAATTAGTAGCTCGTTATTTTCCTGCTGAGGCTATCGTTGAATTGTCTGTGACAGCACAGGTAGGACTAGATCATCTTGAAGAAGCTATCTCACAGTTGTTCTTTGGGGGCAAGCTGGAGTCGGGCGATCTTACCTATGTAAGTAATGTCCGTCATATCGCATTGCTTAAGCAGGCGAAGCAGTCACTTGCAGATGCCTATCAGGCTACGGAGATTGGTGTCCCTATTGATATTCTACAAATTGATGTGCGACTAGCTTGGGAGCAACTAGGTGAAGTTATTGGCGACTCAGCGCCAGATGCGTTAATTGACCAAATTTTCTCGCAGTTTTGTCTGGGTAAATAATGGCCGGGTGTATCGTCATTGTCTGTTCATGGTATGATGATAGTGAAGGTTTTTAAATATTAGATTTTTAATATAAAAAAAGTGCTTTAATCCATAAAAAGTACGTAATGAAATAATATTCTGTAAGTTAAAGGGGGAGATATATGATGAGCTATCATGCGGGTAGTTACGATGTGATTGTCGTTGGCGCCGGACATGCGGGTAGTGAAGCAGCACTTGCTGCCGCGCGCATGGGTTGTAATACGTTGATGATCACGATCAATTTGGACATGGTTGCATTTATGCCATGTAATCCGTCTATTGGTGGTCCTGCAAAGGGGCATGTCGTTCGTGAGGTTGACGCGCTCGGCGGCGAAATGGGGCGCAATATTGATAAGACTTTCATTCAAATGCGCATGCTTAATACGGGAAAGGGTCCAGCTGTACATGCGCTTCGTGCGCAAGCCGATAAATTCCTGTATCAGCACGCGATGAAAGAAACGATGGAGAAAGAGCCCAACCTAACGCTCCGTCAAGGTATGGTTGAAGAGTTGATCGTTGAAGATGGGAAATGTGTTGGCGTTATCACCAAGACAGGAGCGGAATATCGTGCCAAGTCGGTTGTAGTAACGACGGGAACTTATTTGCGCGGTAGAGTAATTATGGGTGAGCTGACATATGAGAGTGGACCTAATAACCAGCAACCTTCGGTGAATTTGTCACATAACTTGAAAGAGCATGGTCTTGAATTGGTTCGTTTTAAAACAGGGACACCTCCTCGTGTGCATAAGGATACGATTGATTTCTCTCAAACGGAAATTCAACCAGGTGATGAAAAAGTTAAGTTTTTCTCCTATGAGACTAAAGAATCTAACAACGAGCAATTGCCTTGCTGGTTGACTTACACCTCGGTTACTACTCACGACATTATTAATGCCAATCTTCACCGGGCACCGATGTATACAGGAGTTATTGAAGGAACAGGTCCTCGTTATTGCCCATCGATTGAGGATAAAGTAGTGCGTTTCAGTGATAAGCAAAAGCATCAAATCTTCCTTGAGCCAGAAGGTAAGAATACGTCCGAGTATTATGTCCAAGGCTTGTCTACTAGTATGCCTGAGGACTTACAGCTTCAGATGTTACGCTCGATTCCGGGTCTTCAAAACGTAGAGATGATGCGTAATGGTTACGCTATTGAATATGATGCTGTTGTTCCAACACAGTTGTGGCCTTCTTTGGAAACTAAAAAGATTCATGGACTCTTCACAGCGGGCCAAATTAATGGTACTTCAGGTTATGAAGAGGCAGCAGGTCAAGGTGTTATGGCGGGAATTAACGCAGCTCGTAAAGCACAAGACAAAGAACCTATCATTCTTGATCGTTCACAAGGTTATATTGGTGTAATGATTGATGACTTGGTAACCAAAGGAACGAATGAGCCTTATCGGTTACTCACCTCGCGTGCGGAATATAGACTACTACTACGTCATGATAATGCGGATCTTCGTTTGACGCCGATCGGTCATGAAATAGGTTTGATTCCTGAAGATCGTTATCAACGTTTTTTGGATAAAAAAGAAAAGATTGAACAGGAAATCTTACGTTTGCAGAAGACTTCTGTTTCTCCTAATGCCATTAACTCACTGTTGGAATCCATTGGTTCCACGCCGTTAACGGATGGAAGTAATTTACTGACGATACTTCGTCGTCCTGAAGTTAACTATGCTCACATCAGTTCGTACTTCCCATCAGAAGTTGAACTGGATGAGGACGTAATGGAACAAGTTGAGATTCAAATAAAATATGCCGGTTATATTGAGAAGCAAGAAATCCAAGTCAATAGATTACAAAAAATGGAAAAGAAGAAAATTCCGGATAATATTAAGTACGAAGCTATCCATAGTCTATCCATAGAGGCTTGTCAAAAGCTGACTAAGATTCGTCCTATTTCTATAGGTCAGGCTTCGCGTATTTCTGGTGTGACTCCTGCTGATATTTCTATTTTGTTGGTATACTTGGAGCATTATAACCGGGTTACCGCTGCGGGAGGGTAAGATATGGATCCTATACAATCAAATTTCCACAATTTGTTACTAGAGCATCAAATCGAACTCTCAGCAGAACAACTTAATCAATTTGAAATTTATTTCAAAGAATTGGTTGAGTGGAACGAAAAAATGAATTTAACAGGGATTACAGAACGGGAACAGGTCTATATCAAACATTTCTATGATTCTGCGACGCTTTCTTTCTATTTAGATATGTCTGAGATAACAACTCTTGCCGATATTGGATCCGGTGCTGGATTCCCTGGTATTCCATTAAAGATTTGTTTCCCTCATTTAAAATTGACCATTGTCGATTCAATCAATAAGCGGATCCTCTTTTTACAAAATGTAGTGGATAAACTTGGGTTAAAAGACGTGAAACTTATACATGGTCGGGCTGAGGATGTAGCACGTAAGGAACAAGAGAGAGATGCCTATGATTTGGTTACTGCTCGAGCTGTAGCTCGTATGGCTGTATTAAATGAGTTTTGCCTACCATTTGTTAAACCAGGCGGTATTTTTGCTGCGATGAAGGGCAGTGATCCCAATGAAGAGATTATGGAGTCTGCACGTAGCATGTCAGAATTAAAAGGCAAGCTAGTAGGCAAACACCATTTCAATCTGCCGCTGGAAAATTCAGAGAGACATATTGTTATCGTCAAGAAGACATTTGCAACTCCTAAGAAGTATCCGCGCAAGGCAGGAACACCTATGAAATCTCCAATTATATAAATTATAATCCTATTTCCCCTTAGTAGATTGTTCCACGTGAAACATGATGCTAAGGGGATTAATCTCTCAAAAATACATTTGAAAGAGAATAGGATTATTGGGCAAAAAGTGGTAGAATAGAATTACTACTAATTGTTGAATGAATTTCGTTCACGAACACATCTACTTGATACCAAATCGGCTTATGGCGGTTGTTAAATAGTGGATACATAGGAGATAGGTCTTCTTCAAAGGGGAATTGTGCGCCCGTTGACAGCATTTTCATTTTTTAATTTAACAAAAATGAAGCCCATAAGGCATTTCGTCTTATGTCACTATGAAATTAGGTGGTAATCTACGAAATGAAAGATCAATTTTCTAAATTGTTCGGTTTAACCGAACGAACCAGTAGTGAAGAAGTGAAGCAGGTTCCGGTCGGGGAGATTGTGGGTAGCCCATATCAACCTCGGACGATTTTTGATGAGGATAAGATTGACGAGTTGTGTCAAACTATTCGTACATTGGGGATTATTCAACCTATCGTTGTTCGTTATCGTAATGATAAGTATGAAATTATTGCGGGTGAAAGACGTTGGCGTGCGGTTAAAAAATTAGGAATGGATACGATTCCCGCTATTGTGAAGGATTTCAATGATTCACAGGCGGCGTCCATCGCCCTAATCGAAAATCTTCAACGTGAAGGCCTAACTTCGATTGAAGAAGCATTGGCTTATCAGAATTTAATTGACCTGCATCAATTAACACAGGAGAGTCTGGCTCAAAGACTCGGTAAGAGCCAATCGACCATTGCTAACAAGATCAGACTTTTACATCTTCCAGAAGTTGTTAAGACGGCTTTAATGGAGCGTAAGATTACAGAACGACATGCGAGAGCATTATTATCGCTGGATACCGAGGAATTACAAACAAAAGTGCTGAACGAAATTATTAGCAAAGAGTTAAATGTTAAGCAGAGCGAAGCACGAATTGCCTTTTACAAAGAAGTAAATAAGAACAAGAAATCGTCGAGACGGATCTCCTTCACAAAGGATGTCAGACTTGCGCTCAACACGATACGTCAATCTATTGATATGGTATCTGGGTCAGGTCTACAGATTAAGACGAATGAAAGTGATCATGAGGATCACTATGAAATTGTTATTCAGATTCCTAAAAGGTAGTTTTATTTCTAGTAAAGCAATTAAGTGTTACATAGAATTATAGTTTCCTAGTTGGCAGTATTGGTTAGCGGAGTTGTCGGATAGTTGTATTGGGTAATTCAGATAGTGCGCTTTGATCTTTTTGTAGCTACAACTTAGTGGATACTTGATGATCATGAACTACAGAAGGATTTTTCTAATTATATTTGAGGTGAATGAATTGTCCAAAATCATTGCCATTGCTAACCAAAAGGGAGGCGTCGGTAAAACGACAACTTCCGTTAATTTGGGAGCAGGACTTGCTGCCATAGGTAAAAAAGTACTGCTTATCGATATTGATCCACAGGGTAACACAACTAGCGGAGTTGGAATAAATAAAGCGGATGTCGCCAATTGTATTTATGATGTGCTTATTAATGAGGTCAATCCCAAAGAAGCCATTGTTAGTACAGAGGTTGATGGACTGGATATTATCCCAGCTACAATTCAACTGGCGGGAGCAGAAATTGAACTCGTACCAACGATATCTCGTGAAGTTCGACTAAAAAAGTCCATACAGCAAGTTAAACATTTATATGATTACATTCTTATTGATTGTCCTCCGTCTCTTGGAATTCTTACAATTAACTCATTAACTGCTGCAGATTCGGTACTTATTCCAATTCAATGTGAGTATTATGCGTTGGAGGGATTGAGCCAATTACTGAACACTGTTCGGTTGGTTCAGAAACATCTGAACACCTCATTGCAAATCGAAGGGGTATTGTTGACGATGTTTGATGCTCGTACCAATTTAGGTATTCAGGTAATAGAGGAAGTTAAGAAGTATTTTCAACAGAAGGTATACAAGACAGTTATTCCTCGTAACGTTCGTTTAAGCGAAGCACCATCACACGGTCAATCTATCATTACATATGATCCGCGTTCAAAGGGTGCTGAGGTATATTTAGAGTTGGCAAAGGAAGTGGTCTCATATGAATAAACGATTGGGAAAGGGACTTGATGCACTTATTCCCTCTCTTTCTGTTGATGCCGATGATAAAGTAATTGATATTCCATTAAATCAACTTCGAGCAAATCCTTATCAACCACGTAAAGTTTTTGATGAAGATGCTATTCGTGAATTAGCTGAATCAATTCGACAGCATGGTGTTATTCAGCCGATTATTGTTCGCAGTGTGATGAAGGGGTATGAAATCATTGCAGGGGAACGTAGGTTTCGGGCTTCCCAATTCTGTGGGAATTCGACTGTGCCTGCTGTGGTTCGCTCATTCTCCGACCAACAGGTCATGGAGATTGCATTAATCGAGAATCTACAACGCGAAAACTTAAATGCAATGGAAGTGGCAGTTGCTTATCAAGGGTTAATGGATCAATTCAAATTGACGCAAGAAGAACTTTCATTGAAGGTTGGTAAGTCACGTTCGCATATTGCTAACTTCCTGCGGTTACTATCATTACCTGAAGAAGTGAAAGAAGATGTTTCACGTGGAACACTGTCAATGGGACATGCACGAGCATTAGTTGGTTTAAAGGATGCAGCAACAATAAAACAACTTGCTCAACAGTGTATCGACCATGAATGGAGTGTTCGTGAGTTAGAAGATGCACTACAGCAAATGGATCGCAAGAAGAGCGAAAAACCAAAAGTTTCCAACAAAAAAAGAGATCCATATATAGATGAAGTAGAAGAGAGTTTGCGAGAACGTTATAAGACAACGGTCAAGATAAAGGCAAACAAGGAAAAAGGAAAAATTGAAATTAATTACTATAGTCAAGAGGATCTGCAAAGATTGCTAGACATACTTAATTAACCAATAATGACATATCCATTACTTCTTACAGGAGGGAAACTCTTGAAGAAATAGGGGTATGTCATTCTTAATCTGAATGAGCATACAAATGTCATTATTTAACTTTTAGGAGGAGTATCTTGGACGAGAAATCTATTATATATTTAGATCATGCTGCAACGTCTTGGCCAAAACCTCCTGAGGTAGGGAAAGCAATGTTAAACACCCTAGATGGGCCAGCGGCTAACCCTGGCCGTGGAAATTACGGAATGGCATTGCAAGCAGGAAGAGTGTTATTCAAAGCCCGAACAAAACTTGCAAAATTGTTTAATGTTTCCAACCCTAATGACATTGTATTTACATCTAATACAACCACGGCACTGAATTTAGCGATAAAAGGTTACCTGAAGCCTGGGGATCATGTGATAGCGACAATGATCGAACATAATTCAGTTAGAAGACCGCTAGAGTTTTTAAAGAGAACGCAAGGGGTAATGGTTGATTATGTAGCCGTTAACGCCCAAGGGGAAGTAGATCTGGACGAGGTGAGAGATGCCTTTAGGCCTCAGACCCGAATGCTGGTTTGCTCACATAGTTCTAACTTGCTAGGGAGCATATTGCCGATAGAAGAATTGGGACAGATAGCTCATCAACATGACGCTGTGTTTCTAGTAGATGCAGCACAAACTGCAGGAGTATATCCTATAGATGTACAGCAGATGGGCATAGACCTACTGGCCTTTCCAGGACATAAAGGATTACTTGGTCCACAAGGAACCGGAGGGCTGTACATTGCTTCTAAGCTCGATCTAGAGCCATTATTACATGGAGGGACTGGGAGCCAATCGGAGGAACTTGAACAGCCTAGTGTGCGTCCAGATCGCTATGAGGCAGGTACTGCTAATACAGTAGGGATTGCAGGTTTAGCAGCGGGTGTTGATGTCATTCTGAAGCGAGGAGTGTCCAACATATACGCGCGAGAATGGCAACTTACGCAGGTACTGATAGAGGGCTTGAAGGATATACAAGGAGTCACCTTACTTGGGCCAAACCTGGGAAAGCCGCGAACAGGAATTGTTTCTTTTAATTTAATTGGACGAGACGCCGCGGAAATTGCTTTCCTATTAGATAGGGAATTTAGTATCGCAGTACGGGCAGGGTACCATTGTACTCCGTTAGGTCATCAATCAGCTGGAACATCAGAGGGTGGAGCAGTACGAGCGAGTGTAGGATATGATACGACCATTGAAGAAGTAAGAAGTCTTGTTTCAGCCATACGATTATTAGCTAATTGATATTTAACTATAGAGGAGAAGGAAAGAGCATGACAGAATGGAATAATCTGATTTTAGATCAATTGGTATGGATTGTAGGCGGGCTAGTTGTCGTGATGGTGTGGTTGTTCGTATGGAATTTGGTTCAGGGTGCCAAGCTGCGGAATATGCGTAAAAAATATGCGATGATGATGGAAAGCACCGGAATTGAAAACCTGGAAGATCTACTCATCGATTTAAAAGTGCAGCAGGGCAAAATTGAGGATGCACAAGAGGAACAGCTAAGGCAGCTTGGCGTACTGAATACTCTACTGCCGAAGCAAAAAGCTAAGATTGGGATTAAACGTTACAACGCATTTTCTGAACGTGGAAGCGATTTGAGCTTTTCCGTAGCGTTTGTCAACGATGATAAAGATGGAGTTGTTATTACTGGATTATATAGCCGAGATGGTTCCTACGTCTATGCAAAAGGATTGACCAAAGGCGAATCTAATCATGCACTCTCAGCCGAAGAGAAAGAGGCTATTGTTCTCGCCGGACAAGAGGGATAAATCCTCGGTTCCATTCCTTAATTGCAGTATAGAGAGAACTAGAAATGATCTCCGATAACCGCATAACAAGACTTAGCCGGGTATTTTGCAGGACGAAATATTCCATGAAGCCGCCGACATTGACGATACCCGTAAGATGGATATCGCCGACCGGCGGTAATTGTTTATTTACACCCGCTCCAGGACGCAAAGGACCCTGAACCACCTGAATGGAGCCTACACTGCTTGTCTGTCCAAGACAGGCGTCGATTCCGATGATGAACGGATCAATAAATCTCTGATTAATTTTATCTAATGTATCATTTAAATTCATGGCATGAACAGGTTCCTCCAGTGTTCCATATAGATGGAAGTGGGGACTAGCTAATTTAGCTAGTGAAGTACCAACGAGTGGCCCCAGGCAATCCCCAGTGGAACGGTCCGTACCGATGCATATGACAACAATATCTTGACCTGGAGAAACTTTGGCGAAATGAAGCAACAATCGATGGATAATGGCTGAATGAATGCCCGGTTCGGTATGAGGGACTTTTAAACACGAAATTTCTTGTGCCGAATTAGAATGTTCCAAAGGTGCCATAGAATCTTCCCTTCCTCTCAAGTAACTTTGCCAGCCTAATAGGCGGTATCCATCTCTGGGAGAAATGGTTTTATTGAATATTAGTAGATAGTATATGGAATAAAAAACAATAATATACTCCGACTAAAGTCGCGATTACATAAGGAGGTGGGTGCTCGTGGAGACGGGACTAGTGATAGCATTTGATTCTACTCAACAGGCGCTGCGCGCCGAGATGCTTCTAGAGTTTGCCGAAGTTGAAATTGATTTATTTCCGACACCCAAAGAGATCACTGCAGGATGTGCGTTGTCGATCGAATTTCCTAGAGACTCCCTAGATATTGTCAAAGAGATTATTATCCGTGAAAGCGTAGAGATCCGCGGGATTTACTCTAAGAGCGCAGTGGGATATGATTATATTAGGCTTTAGGAGGGGAACTATGATCGGACAGTTTATTGATACTATGGGAACGACGGAACTTGTTGCAGCTACAAACAAATGGAGTGATAAGATCTGGGATTGGCTAACAAATATGGAAATGTGGCAGAGTGTCCTGTTTGCTGGGCTACGAGTCTTGCTTATTTTTATATTGACGAGAATTTTTATTAAGATCATTCACCGATTAATAGATCAGTCTTTGGAACGGCGGGAGAAAAGCCGTCTACAAATGAATCCTCGAAGGTTCATTACAGTTGGTGAGTTACTAAAGAATATTACATCTTTTACCAGTAATTTAATTATGTTGATGCTGGTCTTGGGGGAGTTTGGCTTTAAACTGGCTCCATTATTGGCGGGAGCTGGAGTGCTAGGATTAGCAGTAGGGTTTGGTGCTCAAAGCTTAGTCAAAGATGTGATCACAGGATTTTTTGTTATATTAGAAGATCAATTTGCTGTAGGGGATGTCATCCAGACAGGGACGCTGAAAGGAACAGTTGAAATGATTGGTCTGCGTTCAACGAGGCTTGTGAGCTATACAGGTGAAGTTCACATCGTCCCAAACGGTCTTATCACGAATGTGACAAACTATTCTTTAGGTAACGCTTTGGCGGTTGTTGATTTACCATTCAGTAATAAAATGAAGCTAGAAGAGAGCATCTCAATGTTGAGAAAAGCTATGCTGGATCTGAAAGAGAATAATAATAATGTAGAACAAGTACCTAATGTTCTTGGCATTCAGTCGCTAACGGCAAGCGAATTTGTTCTACGGATTGCAGTGGAGTGCCCTCCGGGTTCAAAAGGTGAAATGGAGCGATTAATCCAGGCTTATGCTAAGGAAGCACTTGAGCAAGCTGAACTGTTAAAGCCGGCGACGGATCATTCGTAAAAAGCAGGATAAAAGGGATGTTAAGGAAGAGATGTTGTCATCGTATGGCTTGTGATCAGTTAGAGGCTTAAAGGGGGAATAGTCATGGAACGGAAACAGTTTCAATTAGGTGATGTCGTACAGATGAAGAAGAATCACCCTTGTGGTAGTTCCGAGATGGAGATTATCCGGATGGGGATGGATATACGAATCAAATGTGTAGGATGTAAACACAGTGTGCTTGTTCCCCGTGCAAAGTTTGAGAAGAACATGCGTAAGGTACTTCGGTCCACGGCTATAATGGTGGAAGACCCCAAAACAAACGAATAGTGAAGCGATAGCAGATAAGAGGCCATTCTTTGAAGGCCTTTTTTATTGCAAAGAATACGGTTTCGTGGTACAATCATTCTTGCTGCGGAGAGGTACCCAAGAGGCCCAAGGGGGCTGACTCGAAATCAGTTAGGCGTGTCACAGCGTGCGTGGGTTCGAATCCCACCCTCTCCGCCATTTTCAACTTACCCCTTAAATTAACTTATAGTATGTAAATTATGATGACCCTTCTTACTAATGTAAGAGGGGTCATATTTGTATGTATGAAGGAAATATGAGCGCAGAAAAGAAGGACCCAGATGGGTCCTTCTTTAAGTTCGACGGCGTACGTAATGGAATTCTTCTCTCACGACTCAGAAACGTTAGATATATGCTTTTTTATGCAGTACGGATCAGGAAGAGGGGTCCTCCTTAACCGTAATCTTAGCTTCTACAACTGTGGTGAATAAGACTCCGAACGGTTGGTTTGTTTCGCAGAATAGTCCAACGGAACCACACCTCTCTTTTGTACGCCGTCTGAAGTTATTATGTGCGACCTTACAATTAATTATTCAATTAATGTACGCGGGCTTTTTCAGCCTTTTTCCACTTGCGATTTTTATTGGATGTGCCAGGAAACGTGTCGCCTTTCTCCATCTCAATCCGCTTTGGATTTTGAATTTCAGTGTGAAAACTTCGCGCTTCTCCGACCTCAGTGTAAATACCCGGGTTGGGTGCTTTATCGCCTGGTTCAAATTCAGTCTTCTCGCCCATGGTGTGCCTCCTTTCTGGTGTAAAGGGATTCAGATATATTGTGCGCAGAGGATCTTTTAAACATGTGCTAAATGAGGACTTATTCTATAGATGGAGAAAACCCCAGGACAGGTAACCTTTCCTACATATCGTCAGAAACTTGCACTGAGTCCGTAAATTTGATATATTAATATGGTTCGAGTATAAGCTCGTTCCTTGCTCCCAGAGTAACAGTTGGGGGCCATAGTCCAAGAGGAGGTGAAATATATGCGCAAATATGAAGTGATGTACATTCTTCGTCCTGAACTTGAGCAAGAAGCAATTCAAGCAGCAGTCGAAAAATTCCAAGGCATCATCCAAAACGGCGGTGAAATTACGAAACATGACGTGATGGGCAAACGTCGCCTTGCGTATGAGATTAACAAAATCCGTGATGGAGTTTATGTTCTTGTGAACTTCACATCAACGCCAGATGTTATTACTGAGCTTGAGCGGGTTATGAAGATATCCGACGAGGTTATCCGTTATCTCATTACTAAAGCAGTAGCCTAACATTCAGGTTTGTAAACACTTGCCCGAAGGAGGGGATTACATTGTTGAACCGTGTCATTCTAATCGGACGTCTAACCAAGGACCCGGAGCTACGTTATACACCAGCGGGTGTAGCAGTTACCCAATTCACAATTGCTGTGGATCGACCGTTTACATCACAAGGTGGGGAACGCGAAGCAGATTTTATTCCGGTTGTAACGTGGAGACAGTTGGCGGAGACATGCGCAAACTACTTGCGTAAAGGCCGTTTGACTGCTGTAGAGGGACGTATTCAAGTACGGAATTACGAGAATAACGAAGGAAAACGTGTATACGTGACTGAAGTGATTGCCGATAATGTCCGTTTCTTAGAATCGAACCGCGAAGGTGGTACCGGTGGTAGTGGACCACGAGAGGAAGCTCCGTATAGTGGCGGCGGCAGTGCTAGCAATAGCAATAGCAGCAGCAGTAACTATAATAATCGTAGCGATAATTCCTCGAGAAACAATAAGGATCCTTTCTCCGATGACGGGAAACCGATCGATATTTCGGATGACGATTTGCCATTTTAAAAACGGAAAGGACTGAATAGCATGAGCTTCAAACCAAGAGAAGGCGGAGACGACAAGAGACCAGCTCGCCGCGGCGGACGTAACAAACGTCGTAAAGTGTGTTTCTTCACTGTAAATAAAATCAACCACATTGATTATAAAGACATCGAGTTGTTGAAGAAATTCATCAGCGAACGTGGTAAGATTTTGCCACGTCGTGTAACAGGTACTAGTGCTAAATATCAACGCCTTTTGACGATTGCCATCAAACGCTCACGTCAAATCGCTTTGCTTCCGTACACTACGGAGTAGGAATAGATAAGCATAAATTAAGCAGCCGAAAACTTCGGCTGCTTTTTTGTTATAAAATTTTTTTTAATTAGTGCAAAGTTTTATGAATAAAATATAAATTAAAATGCTTGGAATATTATTCAATTTGGGTTATATTATTAAATAAATCGTTTTACTCGTGTCAAGATACCTTACATGCAACCTTACATACAATTGCCACTTGGATTATTCTACTCTTCAATTGACCTTTGGTCATTATTTCACTCCCGTTTCAGTATATAGTAGAAGACATAATTTTAGTAAGTGTTACCCTCAGTTTACCCGATGGGTGCTGATCCTACTAGATATATTATTTTTATAATATATAAATAACAAATATTAAAAGGAGGAGAATTTGCATGACAAAGAAATGGAGTTTAACGTTAGTGCTTGTACTTGCATTAACAATGGCATTGTCCGCATGTGGCGGCAATAACAAAGCTGCTAATAATGAGCCAGCACCAACAAACAGCGCAAACACGGAAAACACGGGGGAAACAAACACACCTGCGGAGCCAGCAGGGGAAGAAGCTAGTGGGTTGATTAAAGCAGAAGATCCTTCGCTTAGCCCAGCATTGGCTAATAACCGCAAAGATACAATGATTATTGGTATGACCGATCCTAAAGGGGTATTTAGCCCACTATTTATGGAAACAGCATATGATTACTATGTGAATTATTCCATCTTTAATACACTCGTAGCATTTAAAGCTGACGGAAGTTATGAAAACAGCTTGGCTGAGAAAGTGGATATATCGGAAGATGGTTTGAAATATACGTACCACTTGAAACCAGGAGTTACATTTAGTGATGGCACTCCACTTACAGCGAAAGACTATTTGTTCACAATGAAATTGTTCCATGATGCAACCTATGATGGAGAATCAGATGTACTATCTGCTCACATTGTTGGTGGTCAAGAATATCATGATGGCACTGCAAGTGATATCTCAGGGATTAAAGTTATTGATGACAACACAGTTGAAATAACTGTATCCGAATATTCGGCTCTGACTCCAGTAGATCTGGGCTATGTATATATTTTGTCTGAAGCTTATTATGGTAAGGACTACAAACAAGGCAACTTGGAATCCGTTAAAGCATTGAACAGCAAACCTATGGGTAGCGGTCAATACAAATTGAAGAGCTACACAGCTGGACAAGAAATCGTTCTAGAAGCTAATGAGAACTATTTCAATGGAGCTCCAAAAATTAAGAATCTCATTTACAAAACAACAACGGATTCAACTAACCTAGCGATGTTAGAATCCGGTGAAACGGATATGAACGAAATTAACGTTTCGGAAGATAATGTAGAAGCATTGAAAGCTTTGGGATTCATGGACATTAACCTTTTGCCTAACAATGGTTATGGCTACATTGGATTTAACCATAAGCTTAAGAAATTCCAAGATCAAAAAGTACGCCAAGCACTTACTTATGGTTTGAATCGTGAAGACATTGTAAAAGGTATCTACGGACCTTATGCTGATGTAATCAATATTCCAGAATCGAAAGTATCATGGGCATTTACTGATGAGAATATCGAAACTTACGATTTCGATTTAGAAAAAGCAAAAGCATTACTGGATGAAGCAGGTTGGGTTGTTGGAGCAGACGGCATTCGTGAGAAAGATGGAGAAAAATTCAAAATTAACTTCTCCGCTACTGCAGACAACCCGGTTGTAGAGGCATTATTGCCAATTATGACTACAAACTACAAAGATTTAGGCATTGATATTATTGCAGAAACGCTTGACTTTAATGCGATCATAGACAAGAAAACAAAAGGCGATTTCGATATGTACTTCGCTGCTTGGGGCTTGACACCAGATCCAGACAACACAGTATATATTACTAATGGTGCACAGAACGATACAGGATATTCCAATGCTAAAGTCGATGAGTTGATGGCTAAGGCTAAGAAGGAAATGGATACCGAAAAACGTAAAGTGTACTATAAAGAGATGTACCAAGAGATGAATAAAGATATTCCTAACATCTTCTTGTATCAAAGAAATAATATGAATGCTATTAATGCTAGAGCGCAAGGATTCGACATCTCGCCGTATAAGGATTTCCCTTTCAGCTTGTACCAAGTTGAATTACAACAATAAAGTACATTAGATATGCTCAGCTCATAAGAGCTGGGCATATCCACTTATAGCCAGGGGGAATAAGAATGAAGCAGTATATCATTCGACGGCTGTTGCAGATGATTCCTACGCTAATCGGCATTTCAATCATTATTTTTGCCATTTCAGCGATGGTACCAGGGGATTACATTACAGCGCGGGCGAATCCGAATATGTCTATCGAAAAGCAGGAACAACTAAGAGCCATATACGGGCTGGATAAGCCAGACTATCAACGTTATTTCATATGGGCAGGTAACATGATTAAGGGTAATTTCGGGGATTCTATGCAGCACAAAAAACCCGTAACTGCCGTTATTAATACTTTTGTATGGAATTCATTTATTATCGGATTCTGTTCGTTGATCCTTAGTTGGAGTATTGCGATTATTACGGGTATATTTTCTGCCAAGTTTCAATATTCGCTATTTGATAAAATAATTACACTGTTAGTTTTTATATGTATGTCATTACCTTCCTTTTTTATAGGTCTATTGTTGATCAAATTCCTCGCACTAGACTTGAAGTTATTCCCAGTCGGTGGGATGACAACAGCGGGGTTAAATGGTAGCGGATGGATTTATATTAAAGATGTAATTAAACATGCATTCTTACCTATTATGGTACTGACCATGTTGTCTACGGGTAGCTTAACGCGTTACTTCCGTACCAGTATGCTCGAAGTTATTAGGCAGGATTATATTCGGACTGCCCGGGCGAAAGGTCTTAAAGAACGAACAGTCATTTTTAAGCATGCATTTCGGAATGCGATGATTCCTGCAATCACTCTACTTGGGTTTGAACTGCCTGCTTTGTTCGGTGGAGCTATGATTATGGAGCAAATATTTGTTTGGCCTGGTATCGGTCATGTGTATCTTAGTTCGATTAATATGAGAGATTATCCCTTTATGCTAGGGTTTACAATCTTTCTAGCTATGCTGACCTTAGTGGGTAATTTGCTCGCCGACGTGCTCTATGGAATTGCAGACCCCAGAATTCGTTTAAAGTAGGAGGAGATTGCGTTGTCTGCTGATGTTATGCCTATAACAAAGAATACAAATTCCCCAGCCAAGGCTGTTGATTCGCCGTGGAAGACGGCATGGCGCCGTTTTACCAAAAATCGGCTTGCGGTAATCGGATTTATATTGATAGTGTTTATGTTTATGTTCTGTTTCTTAGGTCCGCTTTTCTCGCCATATAATCTTTTTGATTATAATTCTAAGCTTAAGAATCTAGCACCTAGCTCAACTTATTGGTTGGGTACAGATAAGCTTGGAAGAGATATGCTGCTTCGCGTGATGTTGGCTGGTCGGATTTCCCTTTTAGTTGGACTTGTTGCTACATTAATAACCGTAATAATCGGTGCTACATTGGGCGCATTAGCTGGATTTTATGGGAAATTTGTAGATACAATTATTATGCGAGTTGCCGATATTTTTATGGCACTTCCGTCACTGCCCATCTTGATTATTTTGGGAGCTGTTCTATCTGATCTTAAGGTTCATCCGAATATTAGAATATATTATCTAATGGTGATTATTGGAATTCTAAACTGGACTACTCTAGCACGACTTGTACGGGGACAGATTCTTACGCTTCGTGAACAAGAATTTATGCAAGCGACTGAAGCACTCGGTCTTAAGGATACTCGGAAAATATTTAAGCATTTATTGCCGAACACGGTTCCTGTTATTATCGTTACCGCAACGCTTAGTGTAGCTGGTGCAATTCTATCGGAATCAGCACTGAGTTTCCTAGGTATTGGTGTCGTACCACCAACCCCATCTTGGGGTAACATGATTTCGGCAGCAAATAATTTGATTGATTTCCGCAAGAGACCTTGGTTATGGATTCCACCAGGCACTTGTATTCTTATCACAACCGTAGCGATTAACCTGATTGGTGATGGACTTCGCGACGCATTAGATCCTAAAACTAAGAAATAAACATTCATTTGATAAAAAGTACAAGTGATTGATGCAAGCAGCGAGGGCTGCTGCCTTGAACAACGTCGGTCTCATGGGTGAGGCCGATATCTTCAAGATGGGAGATGCAATATGGCAAAAGATTTAGTAGAGTTCCGTAATTTGGAGACACACTTTAAGACAACAGCAGGCACAGTAAAAGCTGTGGACAGTGTAAGTTTTACCATTCGTGAGGGTGAAACGTTATGTGTTGTTGGTGAGTCGGGTTGCGGTAAGAGTGTGACAGCAATGTCGCTTATGCAATTGATAGAAACACCGCCAGGGCAAATTGTCGGAGGAGAAATCTTTTTCGAAGGAAAAGATCTGCTCAAATTAAGTAAAAGGGAAATGTCACGGATTCGCGGCAATCAGATTTCAATGATTTTCCAAGAACCTATGTCATCCCTTAATCCAGTGTTATCCATTGGAGAGCAAATTACTGAGCCCTTGATTCTGCATATGCTGTTAGATCGTAAAGCAGCTAAGAAGCGGGCAATTGAGCTGATTAATCTCGTCGGCATACCACGTGCAGAGAAGATCTTTGATTCTTATCCGCATGAATTAAGTGGGGGGATGCGTCAGCGGATTATGATCGCCATTGCACTAAGCTGCGATCCTAAGTTGCTCATCGCTGATGAACCAACAACCGCACTCGACGTGACGATTCAAGCACAGATTCTAGACTTGATGCGTGACATTAAGCAGAAGCTCAATACGTCTATTATGTTAATTACTCATGATTTGGGTGTAGTTGCTGAAATGGCTGACTATGTGGTTGTTATGTATGCAGGTAAGGTGATCGAAGAAGCTCCTGTCTTGGAATTGTTCCAAGATCCACAGCACCCTTACACCAAAGGGTTGTTGAAAGCTAAGCCAGTTATCAACCAAAAACAAGAGCGGTTATATTCGATTCCTGGCCAAGTACCTAACCCAATTGATCTAGGTAATAACTGTCACTTCCACGAGCGTTGCGAATTCTGCATGGATATATGTAAGGAGAAGCAACCACCGTTTAGATCACATGGGAAATACACCCATAAATCAGCTTGCTGGTTATATGAGAAAGAGGGGGAAGTACTTTGAGTGAAGTCTTAATGCAAGTAGACAATTTAAAGAAATACTTCCCCATAAGCGGTGGGGTTTTTCAACGTACAGTAGGACATGTTAAGGCAGTTGATGATGTTTCCTTTCGTATACATAGAGGGGAATCCTTTGGTCTAGTAGGCGAATCCGGCTGTGGAAAGAGTACGATAGGTCGGACTATTCTACGGTTACATGAAAAGACGTCTGGAAATGTACTGTTCCAAGGCAAGGACATTTATAAGCTGCCTAAAGAAGAATTAAGACGTATGCGTCCGAAGATGCAAATCGTGTTCCAGGATCCGTTTAGTTCACTGAATCCGCGGATTAAAGTGGGGCGAGCGATTGGTGAGGCGTTGTTTGATCATGGAGTAACCGACCCGAAGGTAGTGCGTGAGCGAGTATTAGAAACGATGAATATTTGCGGACTTGCTCCATATCAATATGATCGCTTTCCACATGAATTCTCTGGTGGGCAAAGACAACGTATCGGAATTGCCCGTGCATTGATTATGAACCCGGAATTTATTGTAGCAGATGAGCCAGTATCCGCTCTGGACGTATCGATCCAAGCGCAAATTATTAATTTGCTTAGTGATTTGCAGCGCGACAAACAATTGACTTATTTGTTTATTTCGCATGATTTAAGTGTGGTAGAACATCTGTGTGACCGCGTAGGTGTTATGTATCTTGGGTCTATGGTAGAGATGGCTAGTAAGGAAGAAATGTTCCGCAATCCACTTCATCCATATACGAAGGCGCTAATGTCTGCTATTCCAGTACCCGATCCAACGTATAAGAGAGACCGGATTGTTCTACAAGGTGATATACCGAGTCCGGCAAATCCACCATCTGGATGTAAGTTCCATACGCGTTGCCCTGTAGCAACAGATCTCTGTAAGCAACAGGTACCAGAATATCGCAATATGGGCAACGATCATCTTGTTGCTTGCCACCTTGTGTAAAAGGGTAACTATATAAGTAGAATTACTAATTTGATTACAAGCTGCGAAAGTGAAATGTTCTTACGATCGCTGTTGTCCCCGAATTTCTTGATTAATTTGTTTAATAGGTTGAAATTCGGGGACAAAGGCGAACGCTCCGCTTCTTCAGAATCATTTCACTCCCTCCGCCATATCATCTTTATTTAATATTACTAATATAGAAGATTTTACAGAAACGTCAGGGCATTTTTCCCTGACGTTTTTAATTCTGGTTCAAAGCTTTTCTAGGAAAGCTAACTAGCGATCGTAAGGAGAATCCGTCAGCATTGCGGTCCTCGATCGACGACCACTTCCGATTTTCATTTAATTTTATTAATAATCTCTATATATTGTGAATCTCCATAGCCTACTGTTGGGAACAGAGCAAATAACCTCTTAATTAATTCTGATGTCGTTAAATCTTTATTTTTAGAAATATATTTTACTACTTCATTATCTTCTTTGAGCATATTTAAATAGATGTCTATGGCCTGATACATGACGGGAAGTAGTTCATTTGATGGTTTAGTATGATGGACCAATACTTCTTTGTATACAGAATAATAATGGCCTAATTTAAGTTCAGTTTGATTAACTTTAAATTCATCCTCTCTGAAACTGTTTAAGAATACTTTCCCCTCATAACCTGACTGTTCAAGATAGGAAAGTAGGGTAAGCAGGTTCATTTGACAAAACATGTCTTCACCAAACCACAATACGATACATTTATATTCGTTATTAAAAAGATTGTCTAATGGATCAATGACCTTATTGATATAATTCTCTACTGAATCATGATGTCCGAAAGCTCGTGTGTATATAAACTCTTTATCAAAAACTTGTTTTGTGGTCGCATTTACACACATGGCTTCATTAAATGGAGCGTAATCAGAATCTCCCATGAGTCTGTTATCTTTAAAATTCTCATACATAATTTGCCCATTCAATATGTTGAGTACGTCTTTGTCAAACAACTCGCTATGCTTATGTTGTAACCGTTCAACCTCAATTTTTCTAGAAACGTCCATTTTACACCATTCCTCGTCTTTATTCAGAGTGAGTTTAACAAATGACTGAACAGGCAATTGGTTAAGTTGATATTCTCTAGGACTGATACCAAATACAGTTTTAAAGGCTCGGCTATATGCTTCTTGCGAAGAATAATCGTAATCAAAGGCAACGTCAATTATCTTCCTGTTATTTGCCAAATCTTTCGTGGATAAATACAATTTTCTAAAAAGAATATAGCGCCTAATACTTATACCTGTTACTTGGTGAAATTTAAACGAACAATAATAAGGGGAATATCCCATATAAATAGATAGTTCATTTAATGAAAATTGATTATTTAAATTGTCTTCAATCCAATCAATCATAAGCTGTAGCTGTTCGTTCATCTATCTCACTCCTAAATAAAATTATAAGAGGTAATCATTTCTTTTATTTGATATTTCTTGTGGTATATAGGGCACTATTTGTATCGAAATTCCTCCATGTGTTATTGTGGTATAGTACGGAAAGTATCCGATAGGGTTCATTTGGTTTCTTCGCCGGACTGGTAATCTTGATGCAGCATCAATAAATGTCACTGTTCCCGACTGGTAAGCTTTGTTAAATTAATATTACTATTTTGTAGCTTCTATTTGAAAACTTGATATTACAATTATAGAAGAGAGCTTACTATGCGGACTTGATTCTATTAATCTATATTCTATTATTCTATTATTCTAAAACCACAAATGGAGGCAGACGATATTGGAAAGAACGACACGAGTACGTAGCAAGCAAAGTAACAAACAAAATAAAAATAAGAAGCGTAAAAATAGAGGAAAAGTTGCCCTGATCACGCTATTGGTCTTGATTATTGCGGGAACAGGGGGTTATATATTCCGGGAGCCGTTAGCTCTCATGACGTTTGATTTGTTCTTTTCTGGACAAGTGGAGAAACAGTTGGAGAAATCCTATGCTCCCATAGAGGGAGAGGTTGCTAAGCCTGTCGTGGTAGCAAAGGAGATCGATCCGTTTAGTATGCTTTTACTAGGTATTGATCAGCGTGAGAATGAACCTTCACGTTCTGACACCTTAATTTATTCGGTTGTACGTCCGCAGGATTCCAAGGTATTGCTCATATCGATTCCGCGCGACACCTATACCGAGATTGTCGGCAAGGATAAGGAAGATAAGATCAATCACGCCTACGCTTATGGCGGTGAGAAGATGGCTAAGGATACAGTGAAGAACTTTATTGGGTATGATCTGGATTATTATGCAGCAATTAATTTCGAGGGACTTCGTGAAGTAGTGGATGCACTAGGCGGTATTGAGCTTCCGATTACCGAAGATATCGTGAATAAAGAAAAAGATCATGAGAAGTTTACGATCAAAGCGGGAAAGCCACTATATGATGGGCAAGAGGCTTTGAACTATGTCCGCTACCGTGAGGATAGTGGTGTGAATCGGACGAAGCGGCATCAGGTGTTTCTAAATGCACTAGTAGATCGGATGCTGAAATTGAATCAAGTATCTAAGATACCTGATTTGATTGATATGCTTGGAGATAATTTCAAGACCGATATGCAACCTAATTCAATTATCGAGCTAGCGAAGACCATATTGCTTGGTGGGCGTCCTGAAATTAGCGGGTTTACGATTGTTGGTGAAGGCAAACGCATGAATGGTGTTTACTACGATATTGCGAATGAAGAGGACCTAGCATTTGCCAAGCAGATGATCGAAAACTGGTCCAATCCGGATACGAAGACAGAAGAACTCATCAAACCTGAATCACGGGAACAAGAGTAAGAATGAGAGGCACTAAGGTATCATATTTTAAATAAGGGCCATTTGGCTCAGGCTTATCCTTCGGCAGTCCGGTCTCCGGCTGCCGATTTGTCGCCATTGATGGAACGATTGTTGTTTTGAAACGTTACAAATAGGGGAATCTGAAAAGGTAAGGGAGGATTTTGTTCTCATGAATATTGCGTTCTTTTTATTGCCGAAGAATGATGTCGTCGCGGTTACAATGGATTACACTTTGCGGCAAACGCTGGAGCGAATGGAATACCACCGGTACACTGCCGTTCCGATTATCGGTAAGGATGGGGTGTATGTAGGAACGGTGACGGAAGGTGATCTGCTCTGGTATATGAAAAATTCAGGCGGAAAGGTTACTTTTGAGACCGCTTCAAAGTTTCTGTTAAAGGATGTTCCACTGAAAATGGACATCAAGCCGGTACTGATCGATGAGAATATGGAAGGTCTAATTAGTTTGGCTAAGGTCCAAAACTTCGTTCCCGTTGTAGATGATATAGGGCGATTTATCGGAATTGTACGCCGTAGCCAAATTATTGAATATTGTGAGAAACTGGTCACACGAGAGCGAGAGCTTCAAGCGAATAATGAGAATAGATGAAAAATTTTTATCTATAAAGGGTTTTTATAGTACCGATTTGGTTTGCATCTCGTGGAGGAATTGCTTTATGCTATAATGAAGAATAAAGCTATTTTTGGGGAGGTTTGAAGCTGTCCGCTATGCATAAAGAAATGGATGTGGCCAAACGCGCCAAAGTGATTGAATGGCTCAAAACGGAAGTAGTCGATCACGTAGCCCGTTTATTCAAAGCATTGTGGGAAGGCAGCACGACACGGGTAAGTGACAGTCTCGCTAGTCTGATCGTCAGCAGTTATATTCTGGGGCGCAGGCTTGGTGTATCGTATCGTAATTTGGACGATACCATTCTGGAAAAATTAAAGAAACACAAACAAGAAGGACATCAACTGGAAGATTGGTACCAGGATATCTCCACACTTGAAGATCATTTGCGTAAGAGGTGAAACAATTTTGAAATCGCACTGGACATCAATCGCCTGGAGCTTCGCTTATTTGTTGCTCCTATTATCACTCGTTACTCCACTTACTGTCATTACGGCTTTTCTCCTCGTAGTTCCAGGTACATTGCTCTACACGATGCTGCCACGCAAGAAGTTTCTCGTACATATTGCGGGAGTCTGGATTGCGTTGCTTGCCATTGGCACGCTGATGGGGAACTATATATTTGGAGCGGTATTATTGCTTCAAGCTGTTTATTTCATGATACCGTCGATCGCGATGGGGCATTTATACAAGAAGCACGCTTCTGCTGTCAAGATTGTGATCACGGGAATGGGAGTTATACTGCTCGAGTTCCTATTGCTTCTAAGCATAGGTTCATTATTCTTTGATTTCAACTTGGCGTCGTCTATTGAAGATATTATGAGTACGGCAGTGACTCCGCTGCAAAATGTAACGGATACGACTCTGACGGGTGGCATGGTATGGTCCCCAGAGATGACAGAGAAATTCTCGACGTATGCAGTGCGGTTTATTCCGTTTACATTGATCCTTTGTTCGTTGTTAATTTCCTCAATTACACATGTCATTGTTAGACCAACATTAAATAGCATGGGACACGTTGTATCTAAGATGCCTCCGCTACGTGATTGGAGGCTGCCACGATCACTAATCTGGTATTATCTAATCAGCACTTTACTTATTATGTTTGCTGGACCTTCCGCGAGTGAAGGGTCTCTGGGTATGATATTGGATAACTTGATTCCGTTGCTTCAGGTTCTCTTCATTATTCAGACGGCCAGTTTTGTCTTCTTCGTGGCTTATCATAAGAAGTGGTATCCTGTGATTCCTGTATTACTCGTATTGGCGCTGCCATTTGTACCGGGATTATGGATTGCCGGGCTATTGGATATTGCATTTCCGCTGCGTGAGATGATTACTAGATCAAGACGATAGGGTGAGAAGGCATGCCTAATTTGTTACAAAAACGTTGGCACGGGTATCAGACCGTGTGGGTGTTCATGCTTCAACTCTTGCTCGTCATTCTCATCTCTTCTTATAATTGGATACTGGGTCTGATAGGTCTGTGTCTAGTTATTGGTTTGACGTATATGATGCTCATGGCGGAACGACGCTTCCGCAAGGAACTAGTTATGTATGTCACGGATTTGACGTATCGAATTAAGCGGGTAGAGGGAGAAGCGGTCGGACGTTTACCGTTTGGCATTCTGCTCTACAATGAAGATCGGACAGTGGAGTGGCATAATCGTTATGTTGGCGGGGTTTTTGGTCAGGAGTCGGTGGTTAGGAAACCGTTGTCTGAGTTGTTGCCTCCATTACCGCAATTGATCAAGGATAAGAAAGAGAGCAACAGTGCTAGGTCTACGGTAGAGATTATGTTGGACCTCCGGTATTATGAGTTAACCATCGATACAGATGAACGATTGATATATATGCATGACATAACGGAACTCGCTGTGTTACGTGAACGATATGAAGATGAGAAGGCTGCGTTTGGTATCGTGATGCTGGACAACTTAGATGAGGCAACCCAAGGGATGGATGATCAGCAACGTACGGCGTTAATCGCCCGGGTAACAACCGCAATTACAGAGTGGGGTAAGCAGTATAGAGTTTATCTGCGGCGGCTGTCTTCTGAGCGGACGCTTATGATATTGAATCAAAAGTCGCTCAGTGAGCTAGAGCAGAGCCGCTTTGTTATTCTGGATGAGGTCCGCGAGATGACAGCGGACCTCAAGGTGCCGATGACGCTTAGTATCGGCCTTGCTTTTGGAGCCGAGAGCTTCAGTGAACTGGGCGAGCTTGCGCAGTCCAGTTTGGATATGGCTCTCGGGCGGGGCGGGGACCAGGCCGCTGTGAAGGCCGGTCAACGCTTGTCGTTCTATGGCGGCAAGACGGGCGCCACAGAGAAGCGGACACGCGTCCGCGCTCGTGTTATCGCGCATGCGCTACGCGATTTGATGCAAGAAAGCGATCGTGTGATTATTATGGGTCACCGCATGCCCGATCTGGATGCGATTGGTGCATCCATCGGGGTGCTGAAGGCAGCTGACATGTATAAGGTTGAATCTTATATTGTTCTGGATGGTTCGAATCCAAGTATTGATCGCTTGATGGATCGAATCGAGAAGGAAGAAGTGTTGGCACGGCGGTTCATAACGCCGGAACAGGCGATGGCAATTATGACGGAGCATACCTTGCTTGTGCTAGTGGATACGCACAAGCCGTCGATGACGATGGAGCCCAAGCTTGTTGCTGAAGCCACGCGGATTGTAGTGGTGGATCATCATCGACGTGGTGAAGAATTCATCAATGACGCGATGCTCGTATATCTTGAACCGTATGCCTCTTCTACTTGTGAGCTAGTTACGGAACTGTTGCAATATGTTCATGAGAAGGTTGTAATCAGCCCTCTCGAAGCAACAACCTTACTGGCGGGTATCACGGTGGATACGAAGCAATTCGCACTGCATACAGGCTCACGAACCTTCGAGGCTGCGGCCTTCCTCCGAAGGGTCGGTGCAGATACGATGATGGTACAACGTCTACTGAAGGAAGATCTACAGGAATACATGGCTAAGGCGGATATTATCAAGCATGCCAGATTAATTTATGGCAATATTGCGATCGCTGTATCCGAGCCTGGCCATCCTATTCCGCAGCTGTTGATCGCCCAAGTGGCCGATACGCTGTTGAATATGACGAATGTGCTTGCTTCGTTCGTTATTAGTGAACGACCTGATGGTCTCATTGGTATCAGTGCTCGTTCACTAGGTAGCATGAATGTGCAGGTTGTGATGGAGCGACTAGGTGGTGGCGGACATTTAACAAATGCCGCAGTACAATTAGAAGGAAGCCAGGCAGAAGCAGAGAAGAGATTGCTGAAAGTACTGGATGAAATAGACAAGGAAGAGGGGTTATTCGAATGAAGGTTATATTCTTGAAAGATGTGAAGGGTCAAGGTAAAAAGGGTGAAGTCAAGGAGGTTTCTGAGGGGTATGCGCAGAACTTTTTGCTTCCACGTGGACTTGTTTCTATAGCAACAGGTGGTAATGTGAAGACGCTTGAGAATCAAACAGCGGCAGAACAGAAACGCAAAGAACAGGAGAAACAAGAAGCGATCGAATTAGGCAAGAAATTGGAAGAGATGACGATTGTCTTGAAGGCTAAAGCCGGTGCAGGTGGACGTCTTTTCGGAGCAATTACGAGTAAGCAAGTAGCAGAAGCCGTAGTAAAGGCAGGCTATAAGATCGATAAACGTAAGATTGAAATGCCAGAACCTATTCGTGGACTTGGTGTGACTCAGATTCCTGTTAAGCTTCATCCTGAAGTGAAGGCAACGATTAAGGTTCAAGTAACGGAGGAATAAGATGGCTACGGATAATTATTTCGACCGAATCCCTCCGCAGAATTTAGAGGCGGAACAGGCGGTACTAGGAGCGATTCTACTCCAGTCCGAAGCTTTGATTACAGCGATGGAAAGGGTGCGGACAGAGGATTTCTATGACAAGCCGCATCAATTAATCTATGACGCTATGGTGCAGTTAGGTGAGGATAGTCATCCGATTGATCTGGTGACACTCACTTCATTGTTGCAAGATCGGGGCGAACTGGAGGATATTGGCGGAGTAAGTTATTTGTCCAAGCTGGCTCATGCTGTACCAACGGCGGCTAATGTTGAATATTATGCACGGATCATTGAAGAGAAATCAATGCTCCGTCGTTTGATCAGGGCGGCTACGCAGATTGTTAGCGATGGGTATACCGGGGGCGAAGATGTCTCGGGGTTGCTAAGCGATGCGGAGCGGCAGATCTTAGAAATTTCAAATCGCCGATCGGGTAGTGGATTTATCGCTATTCGTGATGTGCTAATGGAAGTGTTCGAGAAGATTGAGCATCTCCATATGAATAGTGGACCAACAACGGGTATTCCTTCGGGCTTCGTTGACCTTGATAAGATGACGGCTGGTTTCCAGCGGAATGATCTCATCATCGTTGCCGCACGGCCTTCTGTCGGGAAGACGGCGTTTGCCCTTAATATTGCCCAGAACGTGGCGGTCCGTGCTAAAGAGACCGTTGCGATCTTCAGCCTAGAAATGTCAGCTCCACAGCTTGTACAACGGATGATTTGTGCCGAGGCTAATCTCGATGCGAGTATCATGCGTACGGGGGAGTTTAAGAACGATGCAGATTGGTCTAAGTTAACGATGGGCATTGCTGCCTTATCAGAGGCTGAGATTTATATCGATGATACACCAGGGATTACCGTTGCCGATATTCGCGCTAAATGTCGTCGGTTGAAGAAGGAGAAGGGACTTGGGATGATCGTCATCGATTACCTTCAATTGATTCATGGACGTGGAAAAGCGGGGGAGAATCGGCAGCAGGAAGTATCCGAGATATCCCGGACATTGAAGCAGATTGCGCGGGAACTGGAAATTCCAGTTATCGCACTGTCTCAGCTTAGCCGGGGCGTAGAGCAGCGGCAGGACAAGCGTCCGATGATGTCTGACCTTCGGGAGTCGGGTTCCATCGAGCAAGATGCCGATATCGTAGCGTTTCTATATCGGGACGATTATTATAATCAGGAGACAGAGAAGAAGAACATTATCGAGATCATTATTGCTAAGCAGCGGAATGGTCCGGTGGGTACGGTTGAGCTCGTCTTCCTCAAGAACTTTAATAAATTCGCGAATTATGAACGAGCGCATACCGATTCATTTGCGGGCTGACGGGATACCGTCAGGCCGTATTTTTTTGCCCAAAAAAACTTTTAAGGGCTTAGAATCCCTCACTGATGGAACAAATAGGCACAGCTCATATCGGCTGTTTCAGACTTTATCCTATCAGCGGGCACACCCATATCATTAAAGACGATAATATTCACGAGTCGATCCAGCGCTTCAATTACAACGACTGAAGCAGCGTCTACATCTGAAACCCTAATACTGTATTAAGTGTGGAGGTTAAGGAGAAACTCAGAATAGGGCTGATGAATGAGGGAGTAACTGGGGTGGGTAGCACTCAAGTATCTACCGAAGAGATCGTGAATGCTATGCAGGAGCAAGGGAGGCTTGCGGCAGAGCAACTTACGGAGCAACAGCGTTCAGCATTTGCAGCTGTACTTGAGCAGCAAATGCAAGAAGTGAAACAAAATGGATAAAGGACGTATGAATTTAAAAACGGAGTCTTGATTTCGGATGTCTCTTGTCACTTTAGATACTATATGACCTGCTCATATAGTAATTTCTTTGTTTCCCGAACAATCCGGTCATTAGTGTCTGGATTGTTCGTCTTTTAATTTGACTTTGAAAATGGAGACTGTTAAACTGATATTGCTGCGTTAATACATTAAATGTAAATAACGTGTTGTATGAAATGTAATGTTGATATTTAATAGGATGGCAGACCGAACAATAGCAAATGCAAATATAGGTGCAAAGGCACCAACGGGGGAATGTACATGTCAACAGTAGTCGTTGTGGGAACACAGTGGGGAGACGAAGGTAAAGGTAAAATCACGGATTTTCTGGCAGAGAGCGCAGATGTGGTGGCCCGTTATCAAGGCGGTAACAATGCCGGTCACACGATACTAATTGATGGTAAGAAGTACAAACTCAGCTTGATTCCTTCAGGTGTTTTTTATGATGATAAGAAATGCGTAATCGGTAATGGTATGGTTATCAATCCGGCAGCGCTTATTGAAGAAATCACTTATATCCATGACAATGGATTCAGTACGAAGAACCTGGTCATCAGTGACCGTGCACATGTTATCATGCCATATCATATGGTGCTTGATGCATTAGAGGAAGATCGTAAGGGACCGAATAAGATCGGTACAACTCGTAAAGGGATTGGCCCGGCTTATATGGATAAGGCGGCTCGTAACGGCATTCGGATCGCCGATTTGCTTGATGCTGAGGAGTTTGAATTGAAGCTGCGTCATTTGATGAAGGAGAAGAATCACATTATCGAACAGGTATATGGTTCAGAGCCGCTTGAAATTGAAGAAACGCTGGCACAATACTTAGAATATGCAGAGTTCATTCGTCCTTATGTAACGGATACTTCGGTTGTATTAAATGATGCAATTGATGCAGATAAAAAAGTACTGTTTGAAGGTGCACAAGGTGTAATGCTTGATATCGATCAAGGGACATATCCTTTCGTAACGTCCTCCAATCCTTCGGCTGGCGGAGTATGTATTGGATCTGGTGTGGGTCCATCGAAGATTGATCAAGTTATCGGGGTAGCTAAATCGTATACGACTCGCGTAGGCGATGGCCCATTCCCAACAGAATTGAAGGATGAAATCGGTGATTACATCCGTGAAACAGGGCATGAATATGGTACAGTAACAGGCCGTGCACGTCGAGTAGGCTGGTTTGATACTGTAGTTGTTCGTCACGCTCGCCGGGTAAGTGGTCTTACGGGTCTATCATTAAACTCGTTGGACGTGCTAACAGGTCTTGCGACAGTTAAAATTTGCACCGGCTATAAATATCGCGGTGAAGTCATTTCGCATTATCCAGCTAGTCTTAAAATGCTTGCGGAATGCGAAGCTGTCTATGAGGAAATGCCAGGTTGGTCTGAGGATATTACAGGTGTAAAGACGCTGGATGAATTGCCTGAAACTACGCGGAAATACGTAGAGCGTGTATCCGAGTTAACTGGAATTCCAATTGCCATCTTCTCTGTTGGTCGTAACCGCAGCCAAACAAATCAAGTACTACCTATCTACGAATAGAATTTAAAAATAACATAATTTAAGCCATTCAGAGTAACGTTAGCTGTTACGTTCTGAATGGCTTTTTTTATTTTTCCGGTGGATTATCATTCTAAATTTAGCTCTACTAGGTTGAATCGTTCTCTCGTCGTCCATACTGGTACTAGGGACAATAGAGTGCAACACACCACTGTCCCGTTCTATAAGGTGAGTGCCAAGGAGGAAGAAGAATGAAATATATCGGGTGGCTACTAAAGCTGTCCATTACGATAGTTGTGGTCAGTTTATTGACGGTGCTGACAACGGGCTACGTGGTAAATCACTATATCGGGTCGTTGTTAAGTAGTTATAATATTTCAATGACAAGCTCAGTACCTAGTGTTGGGCAAATTATGAAGGAAATGCTGGGCTTTGGCGGAAATAGTAAAGTCAAAGATCAGAATGATACGAATGTCGCAGACCTTGGCGGGAAAACAGAGGGTAACACCGTTGATGATCCAGCCAAGGAATCATCAAGTGATACGGATACGCCTCCAGGCGATCAGCCTAGCAGTAGAACTTCAACTTCGGATCCAGAGAATGATAATGGTGAGCCTACCAGTAGTGATCCAGAGCAGAGCGTTCCGGAGGATGCCCTCCCAGTCATGGGGGGGATTTCCTCAGGGGATTCGCAGCAGGATCAAGAGGTCATCGTTTCACCGGATGACCTGGTGGCGAAGAAAGATGAACTTGCGAGTACGGAGAAGGAAGAAGTATTTGCTATGCTAATGTCCAAACTTCCGGAGGAAGAAATGCGTAAATTAACAGAAGCGATGGAAGGTGGATTAACTGAATCTGAAATATTCACCATCGAGCAAGTGTTATCGAAATATTTGGACAAAGAAGAGTATGCTAAAATGATGAAAATTATCCAAAAATGATTGGAAGAGCTGAGAGGATCTATCCAAGAAGGCGGTAACATTCACATAAATGTAAAGAATATACCAATCGTCAAAAACCTGCAAAAAACGCTGAACCCCGCTCCCAGAGCGGGGGTTTTGCTGTTTTACCTAAGCTTGTAATCTCTTGCCTGGCTGTGGTACAGTATCATAGTGACTAAAGATTAAAATTTTGACACTATTTCAGAGTTTGATCTATATAGTAGATGTGTAAAGGAGATTTCTATGAAAGGTTTCAGAGAAAAATGCGAACGACTCTTGCAGCGGAAATGGTTTACATCGGCGAGAGAGAAGGATGGTCATCAAGAAGAGAAACTAGAGAAGAGTGAGCAGGACACCAAAGGTGTAGTTCATTTCTCCTGGTTCGGTAGATCCAGGTCTCAATTGTTTGTTATTAGTGCGATCGCCGTTGTCATGATCTCAGGGATTCTATTCTTTACTAGGCAACATTATGTTCTAGCGAACACCGTCTCATTTGTTAGAGTGTACGTCGATGGACAGGAAATAGGAACGCTAAATGATGAAAAGCAGTTAGAAGCTCTCTACAAAAATAAAGAACAACAATATAAAGAGCAATATCCAGATGTGGATCTCGTGGTGGAACGCGAAGGAATTACTACGGTCTCGGAAAGAGCTTATAAAGCAGAGGTCCAGCCGGATCAAACCCTCCAGAAGTTGGACAGTCTCGTACAGGTTCATGCCCAGGGTGTAGAGCTTCGAATCGATGACAAGTTAATTGGAGTTCTCAAAGACGAGGCCGCCGTGGCTGCGGTGTTGAGTGAGTTGAAAGGGAAGTACACGGAATCGGCCCCTCAGAGTAGAATAGCCAGTAAGGTGCAGAAGACAGGCGGGGTCAAGACAACCTCTACCCAGGCCAATGCTCCAAGCGTCACCTTAGAGTCGATTAAATTCAACGAGGAAATTTCTCAAGTCCCGCTGACTACGGAACCGAGTCAAGTTATGGATACAGAGGATGCGCTGGATCTTATTCTTCAAGGAAGTGAGAAGGCTGTTACTTATGAGGTGCAAGAAGGCGATACGATCTCTTCCATCGCCCAGCGCTTTGATGTAACTCAGAAGGAGTTATTCAGTAACAATCCGGGTGCCAAGGAGAAAAGTTTGCAAATTGGTATGGAACTGAAGGTAAAGGCAGTAAGACCAGCTTTGACAGTGAAGACGATCGAACGTGTCTCTGAAGAGATTGTTACGGAACCACAGGTGATTATTCGCAAGAGTAGTAACATGCAGGCGGGTAAATCGAAAGTGATTTCTGAAGGCGCAAGCGGATTAAAGACGATGGAATATCGTTTGACCAAAGAGAACGGTGTAGTTATTGCCGAGGAATGGTTGGGCCAGGAGGTTATAACACAGTCCAAGCCTAAGATCGTCCTTCAAGGGACAAAGATTATGGGTGTAGGAAGCGGTGAATTCGCTTGGCCGGTAGTGGATGCCAGAATGAGTAGTAGTTATGGCAAACGGTGGGGCAGAATGCATGAAGGCATAGATCTAGTCTCCTCTAAACGGAATATCCTTGCTTCGGATGAAGGGGTTGTAACGTTTGTCGGCACGAAATCCGGTTACGGTAATTGCATCATTATTGATCATAAGAATGGGTATGAAACGTTGTATGGTCACCTGAGCAAAATTAGTGTGAAAAAGGGTCAGGTTGTGGAAAAGGGAGCTGTGATTGGTATCATGGGCAACACCGGACGCTCCACAGGAACTCATCTTCATTTTGAAATTATAAAGAACGGTACCGTACAGAATCCAATGAAGTATTTGTAAAAAGATAACAGTGAGGCCAGCCCGATATGGGTTGGCCTTTTTTCTTGGACGAGTGGGAAGCGTAGCCTCAGGTATGGTAAGATAGGGAAAGAACGGCCAAGGCCTGAAGGTATGGGGTGAAGTCAAGAGTGCAAGGGAAAATTCTAGTAGTAGATGATGAACGGCCAATTGCTGATATCTTAAAGTTTAATTTGGAAAAAGAGGGATACGAAGTCATCCTGGCGTTTGACGGGATTGAAGCGGTAGAGCTTGCCTTCTCAGAACATCCGGATTTGATTCTGCTTGATTTAATGTTGCCCGGCAAGGATGGTATGGACGTATGCAGAGAAGTTCGGGCAAGACTGCAAACCCCTATTATTATGCTGACAGCTAAAGACGGGGAAATCGATAAGGTGCTAGGGTTGGAATTTGGTGCGGATGACTATGTCACGAAGCCATTTAGTACGCGCGAGTTGCTCGCTAGAGTCAAGGCGCAGATGCGACGTCAGCAGAAGCCAGTGGCTCAAGAGGGAACCGAAAATGCGCAAGGAATCAGACTGTTTGAGCTGTTCATCGATACCGATATGTATACCGTGTATAAGAATAATGAGCCGCTCGATCTGACACATAGGGAATATGAACTTGTTCACTATCTGGTTAAGAATTCAGGAAGAGTAATGACTAGAGAACACTTGTTACAAGCCGTATGGGGTTATGAATACTTCGGGGATGTGCGTACCGTTGATGTGACAATTCGTCGTTTGCGGGAGAAGATTGAGAAGGACCCAGGCAAGCCAGAATATATTTTGACACGGCGGGGATTGGGGTATATGATGCGCAGCTCCAAGGCGGGTGTATTATAGAATGAAGCTGTCTTCTTTTTTTCGTACGATCCAGGCCAAATTGATCATCATTTATGTACTGCTGATCCTGATCGCGATGCAATTGATCGGGGTCTATTTCGTGAGCGCAATGAAGACTTCATTGACTAGCAATTTCACGAAGGAATTGCAGGAGCGCGCAGAATTGCTCTCTGTACTAGCAGCACAAAACCTGGGGATTACGGGTGAAGGGGCAGAAGAATCGCTAGATAATTTGCGAGTGCTGGTTAACAATCTATTCAATATTAATGGTGCGGAAATTCAGGTACTGGATGCAAGCGGTAAGGTTCTAACGACCTCGAAACCGTCACATGCCGATTATGTAGGTACCAAGAATACACAGACCGTGGTTAGTCGTGCCTTGCAGGGCAACCGCGATAATGAAGAATATATCATTGATGTGGATGATGTTCGCAAGAAGGTATTGGCCAAGCCCGTATATAGTGGCGGAAAAATCGTTGGTGCGATCTACATTGCCGCTTCAATGAATGAACTATATGACACGATGCAGCGGATTAATAATATTTTTATATCGGGGATGTTGCTGGCCCTGGCTCTGACGGCTGTGCTTGGTGTTATTCTGGCACATACGATTACCTCACCGATTAAGGAGTTGACCAAGCGGGCAACTGCGGTGGCAGAAGGGGAATTCCATCAGACCATGCCGGTGCTGGGTAATGACGAAATTGGACAACTCAGCAAAGCTTTTAACTATATGACAAGTCGGCTACGTAATGCATTGGCACAGAATGAGGAAGAGAAAGAGAAACTGGCATCGATACTGACCAATATGAGTGATGGTGTCATTGCGACAGATGAGACGGGTCGGATCATTCTGATGAATCGTCGTGCGAGCGAGATGTTGCAAGTTGAGGAAGAGTCAGCGGGCGATACGGATATGATCACGCTATTAAACTTGTCTTCTGAGGAGCGCGAGGTTCTGACGCAAGGAATTATGCACTCTACCATTCTGGAGAATGAAACTCCGGATGGCGATACGTTTATGATTCGGGTAACATTCACGCCGATCCACAGGCGGCAGATCGGGATTATTGGCATGATTGCTGTATTGCAAGATGTGACGGAGCAAGAGAAGCTAGAAGCTTCACGGCGGGAGTTCGTGGCGAATGTATCGCATGAGCTACGGACACCGCTGACGACGATCAAGAGCTATACGGAAGCGCTAGAAGATGGTGCGATGAATGATCCCGATCTGGGCCCACGCTTTGCATCGGTTATTCAGAACCAAACGGAGCGGATGATTCGGTTGGTTACAGACTTGCTGCATCTTTCAAGACTGGATTCCAAAGAGGCATTGCTACGTAAGCAGCCGACTAGCGTGATGGAGATGCTAGAGGAAGTGGCGGATCGGTTTTCTTTTCAAATGCAAGAGCGGGGAATTAAGCCTACGATATTTATCGGTAATCGTGTGGAGACGGCTTGGGTGGACCGTGATCAAATCGATCAAGTGCTAGATAATTTAATCTCTAATGCCATGAAATATACACCTGAGGGCGGTAATATCGCCATTGAAGCTCGGGCCGCGGATGATGGTGGGATTGCTATCTCGGTGCAGGATGATGGGATCGGAATTCCGAAGCGGGATTTAGATCGTATTTTTGAACGTTTCTATCGAGTGGACAAGGCTCGATCCAGAGATATGGGTGGGACGGGCCTTGGTCTTTCCATTGCCCGGGAAATTGTAAAAGCCCATGGCGGAACGATCGCATTGCAATCAGACCATGGAAAAGGCACGAAGGTAACCTTTACGCTGCCGCAGCAGAAACAAGGGGGCGAGGGACTGTGAAAGAGACAATCAAATCGCTGTTTCTCACACTACTAGTAGTGGCCAGTATGGTGCAAAGTTATTATCTGATCTATCGATTGCCAGGCAACGACCCTATCGTTAAATCAGAGAGTGAGTATGTTGAGGCCGAAACCATGGGGATTCCAATGGAAGTAGAAAGCATGATCTTTCCAGCGCAGATGGTCATTCATATGGGAGATGATCGTCATAGTGTTTTTTACCCTGAATCTACGTTCTATAACTTAATCAATTCACGTCTCAAAGGGCGTCAATTCGACGGATTTCAGCGCTATGCCTTGGAAAATATTAATTGGGCTGATATTCGCAGTTCCCATGAGGGGATTGAGTTACAGTTTGATGGTGGAGTTCCTGTGGCACTACTTCAGAAGGTAATGCAAATCTCTCCAGATTCTTTGTTTGAAGCGGAAAGTATAAGTAAGATCCTGATTTATAACACGGAGAATGAGGATCAAGTTCGGGTATTCTTTTTCAGCAATGAGGGCGGGGTTGTGTATGAGGCAACAAAAGTTGACCTTACTGTGCAAGACGTGAAGCAGCAGATTAATTTCGGTAAGGATTGGGTTCCTTATACTTTGGTCAATGGATACTATATCCCGGATGAACCGATTGATATGGTCGAGACGGGACTTAATATTGACTTGTACACAGCTGAACAGATGCAGCGAAGTTTATTCTTCGATTTTAGTATTACCCGTTATATTCGGGAGAAAAATGGCTCGGAAATTTATACTGATAGCAAGCGAAGTTTACAGGTAAGGCAAGATCGAAATTGGATGAATTTCACCGATCCGGCAGCCGCTTCTACAGGCGATAATTCGCCTAGTAAAAATGTAGTATCAGCTGTGGATTATGTGAATTCGCATGGAGGTTGGAGCGGGAAGTACCGGCTAGAGCAAAGCGAAGGTAGGGATGACGATAAGCATCTTGCTGTATTCCGGCAGTATTACGGTGCTGCTCAATATGGGGCGTTCCCTATTATCGATTTGCCGACCTTTCACTACGGTACTATTACGCTAGAAATGCGCCAAGGTACAATTGTAGGGTACGAACGCTCCCTGCTCTATACAACGGAGGGAACTTGGAGCAAGAAAGTAGTCACCTTGCAGGGCGGGAAAGAATTGCGCGATAAAATCGCCGTCATTTCTAAAGAGGCTATCATCACAAACCTGTATCCGGCTTATATACCATCGTTAACTAAAGAGGGGTTACTTTTGCAGCCTACCTGGGTAGTTGAGTTGAGTAATGGTGCGACACGTGTGTTGAATTGAAGGTGAAAAGGGAGGTCGGGGAATGGATTGGGGTAGAGCGAAGAATGTACTCATATATGCTTTTCTGCTGCTGAATTTAGTGCTCGGTTATCAGCTATGGAATGATCTGGAGGAACAAGCGGACTCCAATCTGGACTATACCTCCCTAGAGGGAAGCACACAGATGATTATGGATGATAAAGGCATTAAGGTGCTGGCCAAGATCCCAAATGAGACACCTGAGCTGCCAAAGATTTCTTATCGTTTCGTAGATGGGAGACAGGGTGGTAAAATAACGGAGTTACCTGAGCCCGTGGACAGTAAGTTGATTTGGACGCCTAAAGAGCTTCAAAATGCACTTAAGAGCAGTCTGCCGGATATTGTTAACTATAGTTACGACGAAGTGGCGGGTAGTGAGGGGATGTTTGTTCTGCACCCTCTGGTGGAGGGACAGTGGCCACTCTTTAATATTGACCTAGTGTTATACTATAGTAATCAGAAGATTATATCTTACATGCGTGAAGATATTGAAATAAGTAGTGTGAGTGATGAGAAAGAACAACGAGTGTTATCTGCCTCCAAAGCACTAGGGAATTTGATTGAAAATTTCTTGCCAGAGGGATCCGTAGTAAAAGAGATTCAGCTAGGATACTATGGACAGGTATTCGACTCGGATGCTCATTTACCGGTGACGCCAGCTTGGCGGTTCATGCTAGAAAGCGGTAAGGAGTATTATGTTCAGGGCATCAGTGGGGACGTTATTAGTCCAAACACAGAGAAGTCAAAGGAGTAATGAAGAGTATGGGATTACGATTTACAGTGTTGTCGAGTGGGTCAACGGGGAATGCGACGATTGTCACCAATGGGGAAACGACGCTGATGGTCGATGCAGGTTTTAGTGCGAAGAGAATAGATGAACTCCTGTTGGAACGAGAAGTGACCGGTCATGAGCTGAATGGGATTCTAGTAACTCATGAACATTCCGACCATGTTAAAGGGCTGGGCCCCGTAGCAAGAAAGTATAATCTACCGATCTATGCCAATGAAAAAACATGGCGGGCCATAGACAATTCAGTTGGTAATATCTTAGCTGAGAATCGCCGCGTGTTTGGCACAGGGGAAGCGCATGATTTTGGTTCGTTACGGGTAGAATCTTTTGCGATCTCGCATGATGCCGCCGAGCCTGTTGGATATTCATTCTATGATGAAAAGTACAAACTAAGCGTCTGCACAGACCTTGGTTATGCCAGTGATAAAGTAAAACTAGCGATTGCCGACTCCGATGTACTTGTACTAGAAGCCAATCATGATATTGAAATGCTACGTATGGGTCGTTATCCATGGAACATTAAGCGCCGTATTCTCGGCGATATGGGCCATTTATCTAACGAAGCAACGGGTGAGTTGATGAGTGAATTACTTAATGGCCGTCTCAAACGGACATACCTTGCGCATCTAAGCCGGGAGCACAATATACCGGATCTTGCTAAGATGTCTGTACGCGGGGCCATGGAAGACCGCGGCTGCTTCTTCCGGGATAGCGAGTTTGAGCTGCGTGATACATTTTTTGACCGACCTACACCGTGGGATACGGTGGGGGAGCCATAAACTGATCCAATTCCAGCGCTTTCTTATCGATCTCCTCACGAGTAAGGATGCCCTTCTCTATGAGCAACTCGATTAAAGTACTGAGTGTCAGCAGATGATGATAGTGATCCTCCTTCAGATCCGCAAGCTTAGCAATAACATTGATCTCATTCATTGACGTTGAGAAATAGGAATCCATGGGTAAACCTCCTGAAATTTTTGTGTGAGCATAGAATTCGTTGGATAGACAGCGGGCAAAACTAGCATGGGAAGCGTAAACTTCTTTGAGTGGATATGGAGCAAACTAGCATGGAAATAGGTTACCAAAGTAGGTTCGAAGACTATAATTAGTGCTTGACCTATGGGTTAGTAACACGCATTATGCCTGATTCGAGCCGTCGAGCGATTTAAGGGGAAATTATCCAGCTAAGTTGTTGCGGGAGTTGGCCATTCATCTTTTAACTGGAATAACTCAAGTTAATTCAACTGAGTTCTATCGCTATTGCTTCAAAACGTTAAATCAGCGGGAGAAATTCCAGTTAAGTTACCTAGCGTAGGCATTTGAGTCACATTAGCTGGAGAAATTACTGTTATTCATTCTCACCTCGTTGAGCGAACTTCCAGTTGCTAATTGGATTGTGAGTAACTCTTTTTGTGGAATGTGGAATAGAGGGATTTGATCTGAATATTAACCAGATCTTTGCATATGCGCCTGACGCAAAGGGTGATTCCTGCGCATCGGGCTCTTTGTCATGTTCTCCCGAAATTTATCCTATTGGAAAATGTTTCAGAGCACTTTATTGTGGTAAAATAAATCTATCAATCTAGCACGACTTACTATTAGTGTAGTCCGTGATAGAGCAAAACATTCCTAAGTCATAAAAAAAATTAAAAAGCACCTCCGAAACGGCAACTTAATGACAGTTCATGGCGTTAAAGAAGTGAAGGAAACTGTGGGAATATGGGGTTGCTATCCCCGCATAAAGTTGAAAGTAACCCTTACTTTAGGGAGCATATAGATAATATATAGATCATGGGATGATATACCCGGGTAGAGTCATGGAGGGGGAGAGTTCGGATGGGACTGTTTGAAGACGATTTTTATTCTACAAAGATAACGAAACGTAGCGTCCGTACGGCAAAAGATAGTGGCTGGGGATTGCGAAGAAGCAAGCAACGAACGGGATTATCCACGCTACAGATTTCACTGATCTCCTCCGTTTTAAGTGTGATTGTTACTGTATTACTTATTAGCTTCATTTCAGGAAACCCCTTCTCTACCCGAGGTGGATCATCTGCGAGTGCAGGCGCGGGAGATCCTTATGATCGAATTAGTCAGGCGGCTTCAAAGGTTGGACCTACTGTAGTAAGTATTCTAAATCATAGTGAACTTTCGGGTGGCGATCCTGATTTGGCTGCGCTGGGTTCTGGGGTTATTTTTAAGAAACAAGATGGCAAGGCCTATATCATTACCAATGCTCATGTGATCGCTGGTGCTGAGGATCTGGAAGTTGTAACTAGCGAAGGTGAATCTAAGAAAGCAAAGGTAACAGGCCAGGATCAGATGAATGATATTGCGGTCCTGGAGATTGATGACAAAGGTATAGATACGGTCATTAATCTGGGAGATTCTAAGAAACTTAGACTCGGTGAGACGGTCATTGCCATTGGCAATCCACTCGGACTTGGCGGGACACTTACTTCAGGGATTGTCAGTTATCCGAGCCGGGTCATTCCGGTGTCTCTTAATCAAGATGGTGTGTATGATTGGGAGCAGGAAGTGATCCAGACCGATGCAGCGATCAACGAAGGAAATAGTGGCGGTGCGCTGGTTGATTTGAATGGAGAATTGATCGGAATTAATACGATGAAGATTTCCGACATGGGTGTGGAAGGACTCGGATTCGCAATACCTGTGAATGAAGTGATGAAGACGGTCGATGATTTAATGTTACACGGCAAAGTGGTGCGCCCATACCTAGGTGTATACACATTGGATCTCGATAATCCATATTCGCAATTAACCGATGAACAACGCAAGGAAATTAAGCTACCGAATGATGTCAATGATGGAGTAATCGTACTTGAGGCATATGGTCCGGCGAAGGAAGCAGGATTCAAGCTGAACGATATTATTACGCAACTTGACGAGCAGCCGATTGAATCCACGCGGGAACTGCGTAAATACTTATATGAGAGCAAGAAGATCGGCGACACGCTGAAAGTAAGCTATTATCGTAATGGCGAACTATTGACTGCAACGTTGAAGCTTACAGATAAGCCCTCGCAGGCTGAAATTGAAGATGAGCTCAATACAGAAGAGGAGTAGATCGGGACAACAAGAGCCCTTTCGAACCTTCCATACCTTTACTAAGGCAATAGCAATAATGAATTCGACTGATATAGAATGAATGACACTTGGAGATCCCCTTACATTATGGCCGTTTGAATAGACGCCCTACAGTGTAGCGGGGATCTTTTATTATTGTGGAAGAAGCGGGAGGTTGGTATTGGTGATGATGGATTGTCTATTTGCCAGTAAAGGAAGAGAGAATAGGCTTCAGCAGATGGCGTCCATGCCTCTTGATCTATTAGTGATTGGTGGGGGAATTACGGGATCGGGTATTGCCTTGGATGCAGCTGCGCGTGGAATGAAGGTTGGCTTGGTTGATATGCAGGATTTCGCAGCGGGGACCTCCAGTCGCTCAACTAAGCTGGTACATGGTGGCCTAAGGTACTTGAAACAACTAGAAATACGACTGGTGGCCGAAGTGGGTAAAGAACGAGCCATCGTGTATGAGAATGGACCTCATGTAACGACTCCAGAACGGATGCTGCTCCCTTTCTATAAAGGTGGGACATTTGGTAGTCTCAGTACTTCTCTGGGCCTTCGGGTGTATGATTTCTTGGCAGGTGTCAAAAAATTAGAACGTCGGAGGATGCTCTCAGCAACAGAGACACTAGGAAGAGAGCCCTTGTTAAATGCATCTAACCTGCTAGGTGGGGGTTCTTATGTAGAGTACCGCACGGATGACGCGAGGTTGACGATCGAAGTATTGAAGGAGGCAGTGCAACGGGGTGCGCAGGCTGTGAATTATACAAAGGTGAACCAATTTATTTATGATAATGGCAAAATGATCGGTGCGTCTTTAACAGATGTACTTAATGAGTGCACTTACGAGGTCCGGGCGCGAAAAATAGTCAATGCCGCAGGTCCTTGGGTCGATACACTACGCGAATTCGATAATTCGAAGCAGGGTAAGAGGCTCCAACTAACGAAAGGGATCCATTTGGTGATGGATCGCAGCCGTTTTCCCTTGCGGCAGGCGATTTATTTCGATACCTCTGATGGCAGAATGATGTTCGCTATTCCTAGGGACGGCAAGGCTTATATCGGCACAACGGATACGGAGTACACAGGAGATATTGCTCATCCTCAAGTGAATGCCGCTGACCAGCAGTATATATTGGATGCTCTTCGTGATATGTTCCCTGAGATTGACTTGACTGCCGATGATGTGGAGTCGAGTTGGGCAGGCGTTCGCCCCCTGATCTATGAGGAAGGAAAAGGCCCCTCAGAAATCTCCCGTAAGGATGAAATTTGGCAGTCGGCCTCGGGGCTTATTTCGATGGCAGGTGGTAAATTAACAGGCTATCGAAAAATGGCTGAAACGGTAGTTGATCGGATTGCGGTGCAATTGGAGGAAGAAGGTGTGGGTTCTTTCCTGGCCTGTGCGACAAAGGGTGTTCCAATATCGGGTGGACGAGTTGGTGGATCGGATTCTTTTAATGATTATGTGCTGAGGAAGGCTGATGAAGGCGAGAAGCGGGGAGTTTCCTGGGAATTGGCAGAGATCTGGGCCCGTAAATACGGTTCTAATGTTGGTCGATTATATGAGTGGTTCGATGTACATACTACACAGGCGGATGTTGCCTTTAATTGTGGGTTGCCGCCCGAAGTAGGTGTTCCTCTTCTGTATGCGATGAATGAGGAGATGGCGGCAACACCGGTAGATTTTTTTATACGACGTACGGGGGCGCTTCTGTTCAATATTTCTTGGGTTAGAACGTGGAAGACACCGGTAGTGGAATATATGGCACAGTATTTAGATTGGACACCTGAAGCCAAGGGCCGGTATGCAGAGGAATTGGATTTGGCGCTGCATGAGGCTGTTGTTCCAGTTAAGGTGGATGAGTAGAGGAAAACGCCGCGCGAGGATGGATGGCAATAAGAAAAGGAATCGGCTAAGCTAAATCTATTACATTCGAGCAAAAACCTTTGGTGGAGATGAATTTGGCGGGAATAACGTGAGCAAAGCGGTTCCTTTTTCGCTGGGAGTGTGGTAGAACAGATAAGTGGGAACAACTAGAGATAGGAAGTCACACTACAGAGAGACCGTAGAGAGAGGATGCTACTAGCTTATGTTTATCGTATGTAAAGATCATGTGGAATTAGCCATTGATATGTTTGTAGACGAATTCGAGGATGCTCCGGATATTGTAAAATTGGAAGACACGAAGTTTGCGAACTGGGAGCCGCCTGTGACTTGTCAGGAATGTCAGGAGAAGGCTGAGTTTTTGGTTGTTTGAGGGTAGTGAGTATGGGGACTAAGTAAATTGTTAATTGAAATAGCCCAATAAGAGTAACAACTAAATATTAAAATTTAAAAAGGCAACTTCGGATTGAAGGTTATGACGGAGTTAGCCTTTTTTGTGTTGGGATCGTTTGGTGTGGAGGATTAGTTCAACAAGGGCTGGCAAAGCGAAAATCTGAAAAACGTTCTATTCTACATATTTTCGTCAATCATATAGAATAGATTAATGTGATTTCGAAAAGGGGTAAATATATTGAAGCAATAGTCAAGAGAAATTGGGATAAACGCTCCAATTGAGCATGTATGGTCATATTTAGATGTTTCGATAGAACAGATGCAGAAGATTATGCCTCAAGTGGTGGAGAATAAACCAGTAAAAATTACTAAAGAAGTTGTAGGCAGTATATGTTGTGCCGTTCAAAAGCGCCGTCCAGATTTAGTTCAGGATACACGCGCTGGACAACTGTTGAAAGCAGGATATCACAGGCAAAAGGTTCTTTTAGATTGATTTTCATACTTGAATTCTCCTCTCAGATCATACTAAATTACGATGTAAAGTGATTGGTTCAGTATTGGGGCTTTCCTTGAAATAAGGAAAGCCCCATCCGCTGTTGAATTAGCGGATGGGGCTATGTTTAAAAAATGCTTTTCAGTCTCTTCATTGAAGGTGAGTTCGATGTCTTTTACTCTGTGCTTATCATTCAGGCTGATCTTCTTTACTATCAAGTGAAGTAAGGTCTTGATGACTATTGTCTTGTTGGCTATCCCCGTAGCGGGGATGGTTGTTAGCTTTTGCTGCTGCAAGAGCTTCAGGAGAAACATAGAATGGTTCAGTGAGTTCTGATACCCAGAACAGCGCGAACTCAATGGGGCTTCCTTCAATAGCTGGTGTGCCATCGGCCCAATCTTTTTCAAGAGTGAATTGGATACTGCCCTCGCCCATTGTTACAAACAAATCTGTGCCATCATAATAAGGCTTTACTGTATCTCCTTCCTGAAAAGTAAGAGCGACCCTCACTTGGTGTACGGGCCGCTCTTTTTTGTGGATTTGGATTTATTTTTCTGCGATTGCCAAGAAGTGAATGTCGCCTTCGGAGTTGAAGGTTGATTCAAACAGTGATAAGAATTTTCTGTGTGTTTTGTTCATTTTATTTACCTTCATGGTTAGTATTCAAAGGTATGATATAAAAATGAAATTTGGTTTATTACAAATTTTATATTTATTAGTTATAAGTTACTTTGAAATAAGAAAGGAAAACTCCAACTCAATTTCCTGATTATCTGAACTCAATTTTGTCGAAAATGCGTTTGAATTCATTCTATCCTCAATAAATACATTAGTTCTCCAATTGGTAGATTAAAGATGAATATAAGTGTAATACTTCAATTTTATTAAGGCGCTTTCAAAATAGAAAAAATTAGGTAATACATAATGTCAAAAATTGAGTTAAACATGCTTGTGTCAACACTGTTGATTATTCTGATAATGTAATTATCTGTATATAATTTCTTGTTTTGTGGTAGTATTAGACTAAGAATTCTCAGTATAAACACAAGAATGGGATAATAGACATAAAAAGTGTTGTGTTACCATTAGTTCTTTAGTTTTGTTTACATATATAATCAACAAGGGTCTCTATCAGAAATTCTAATTAGAATTGAATGTAATATAGATATTGAAAATAAAGGTGAAAAGGTGATAGTTAATTATTTCGTAGGAGGATAAAATTATGTACTGTCCTATCATGAAAAACCGTGATGAAGAGTTAAGAGTTCTTAAAGATATGAATAATTACTTTGGGGATTCAATCACTCCTATAATAGAAGTTATCAAGGATGAATATTTGATTCGCTACAAAACTGATGAAGTTACTGGTAAATATATTTTTGAAAAGAAACCAGGAAATAAAAATAGATCAAAAATAGAATTAGACCCACACGAAGAAGATATTATTACTTTAAAAGGTATTGAGGAACGACATAAGGGAAAGAAAGCCTTCGTTGACTTTTTTAGATTTAGTGAGAAAGAATACGATAATAAAGGATTTAAAGGCATTGAGTTATCGTTTAAATTAAGCAGGGACTATACTTACTACAAGCAACGTGTCCTTCAGATAGGACATTTCAAGAACTTAATTCCTGTAATTTCCATAAAAAATGGTTTTAAGGTAAGTGAAAGGGAATTACTTGAATTTATAAATGAGCTAAGGAAGGAAAACCCCTCAATAGCAATAAGAATAACAGACAATTTAATAGAGGATTATTTAGAAGTATTAGAAGATAATTTAACCATGGAAGATTATCTGATGTTAGATATTAGAAGTCAGCACGTTGATTCTAAGTTTATCGAATTAGAAGAGTTCCAAGAAATGGAGACCAAAGCAAGTAAAATCCTCCTTAATTCACCGAGATCACGAAGTTACAAGAATGGTAACTACGAGAATTTAGACTATACAAACAAAATTGATAATAAAGTAGCTGTTCTCTATAAAAATTATGGTTTCCAAGGTTTTGGCGACTTTGGCGGATTGAAGGATGATTTGCCCTCAAATTCTGGAGGAAATGGGAAGGGAGCAGCCTTAGGACTACTTTTCGTAAAAGAAGAAAATGCCTTTTATTCAATTGTTAACAATGACACCAATATGGGGGTTTCCGGATATAATTATGTGAGAACTGAAATTCTCAAGAGATTAGATTTTCTTGATAAGGAAGACAACTGTGTAGTTATAAAAAGAATAAAGGATATGAAAATCAAGTTTGGATCTTGGGCAACATGGAATAATATTACTTTATCTAGATATATTCATCAGCAGTCCCGAAAATAGTATACTCTTCACAGGTATACTCTTCACAGGTATACTATTTTCGGAGATAATAGATTCTTGAAGAACCACTGGTAATCGATCTCTAAAATATCTGAATTATTATCAACTAAAAAACCCCAACTTTCTCGGAATTTGTTTTTCAAGCAAAGCTTAAATAATTTATTTATTTCTTTATCTGTTTTGTTGTTAATTATGAAGTTGATCATTGCATCTTTGGTTTCTAAATGAGGACATTTAAAGAATGAAAATAAATCTTTTTTCGTCAACACAGACAACTGAGCTAAGGAAGAAATAAAATTTGAATTGGTTGCTGGGCGGTATTTTTTGAAAATGTATCTACCTGTTTTGGTTACGTTATAGGTATAAACACCACATTCTTTTTGAAGATGAGGCAGCATGATATTTAGGTTTTTCTCCGAGCATATGAGGTATACTTCATCGAAAACTTGGAAATAATCAGTCATTTGCTGGTTTAATCTTCTAGGAGTATCTAAATCGGTCTTTATCTCATAGGCTGTACTAATTCCGTTTATTTTACACAAATCAAGTCTGCTTTTACCAACATTCAATTCGAAGATTGAAACGTGGTTATTTGTTTTCAGAAGAACATTGTTTATGAAAGTTGATTTAATAGTAGTCTCATTCGGATAATGATGTAGAAGAAATTTGTTTAAAGATTCTCTAATTGTTAAGTCATCATCAAACTGACTAGGCAACTGACCATCAAATATCTCTAATACTTTATTTTGAACAGATGCGTTGCTGAGGAATGTTGAATACTGATTTGATAATAATTTTGCATATTCAAAATAGTTATTTTTCTTTGACATAATGCTACACTCCATTCTTAAGTAATTATAAAATTATTTTGATTGTTAGTCCACACTTCATAAATTTACCTGATACATTAACGTATCATCATTTTTCCGGTTTATTTTTATGTAAAAGGGGAATACAGATGAACATTTCTTATATGAGTACTAAGCTTGAAAAAGTACTAACCAATGAACGCTTGATAAAGCGGGAATACACGGCATTCTATAAAAAGTTGACCAACAGAATGTCTGAATTAAGGGCTGCAAACAATTTAGATGAAATTCCGCACGTTCCTCCACCAAATCGGCATAAACTAAGTGGAGATTATAATGATTGCTGGGGAATTGACGTCTCTAAAAATTATCGCATTGTACTAAGGCCTATTGGAGACTGGGAGTCGACCGACTTAACAACAATCCGTAATGTAGAAATAATAACCGTTGAAGATTATCATTAGAAAGGAGGTCTAGTAATGGGTGACGAATTTATTGTACACACAGGTTCAATCATTAAAGAGTATTTGGATGATATTGGACTTAGTCCGAAAGAATGTTGCAAACAAATCGGAATAAGTGAAGAATATTTCAATAACTTACTCAACGGAAAAAATATGATTACTGAAGAAGTAGCCAATAAGTTAGAAGAGGTTATTAAAGGTATCCCAGCTTCCTACTGGTTGAACTATGATAATAAGTATAGAGAGTTTCTTAATAGGAAAGAAATTGGATTTCAACTGTATGCCATAGATGAATTAAAAAGCTATGCAAGAAGATTCAAGTTTAACACTGTATTTGGTGGCTTAGACTGGGACCTGACAAGACAAGCGAAAGAAATGATGGAACTTCTAGGAATTTCGAGTTTTGAACAATTTGATACAACTTATTCTAATCTGAATGTGGACTTTATGGAAGATGGTGGAGAAAAAGAATCAATTGCTATTTGGCTTAATCTAGCTAGAGAAGAAGTTGAAATTCAGAATAAAGACTTATCAAATACCAATTATAGCAAAGAAGTACTTACTAAATCCTTAGATAAGTTTAAACTCCTTGCTTTAAATTATGATTATGAAAGCTCACTAAAAAGTACTAGAAAATTATTGAATCGTCTTGGTATTTATCTAGTGTTCATTGATGCAATTGATAACAGTAAAGTTCGAGGTGCCCTCACAACATATAAAGAGAATCCTGCAATTTATCTTAGTGGGAGATTTAAAACTCATGATCATATATGGTTTGCCCTAATGCATGAAATTGGTCACCTTATAAAGCACTATACCCCTAATCGACCAATTATTAGTTTTGAAGACGAGTTATTTGAATTAAGGCATACATTAGATACAAAAGAAGAAGAAGCAAATGAATTCGCTAGAGATTATTTTATCGACAAATCTGACTATAAAAAATTCGTTGATAGTAATAAATTTGACGAACAAGGTGTATATGCGTTTGCGCAAACTCAAAATGTCCTTCCGGGTATCGTTGTAGCACGATTACAACACGATGGCTACATTGGGTATGAAAAGTTAAATTTTTTAAAGAACAGATGAATTTGAATATTGCATATTAAATTTTACTGGATCACAGTAAATTAGAATCTTAAAAATACCTTCTTATGACTCAATTTCGAAATAAGAATGTATTTTTTTGTTGTTTGTAGTGAATGGTCGTTCTACTAACCTTTCTTAAGATAGATCAACGGAGAGGCTGGAATTTCGCCCTATAGATGATACGGTGAACCGTATCATAAGTAAGTGCGGTTTATAAGCCATAGGCATTGATATAACTTGCCTATATTAATTTTTGTGGTTGAAAATACCCTATCATAAGTAATGATTGATTTTATTTACTATATATGTATAAAATAAACGATTTTAAGAATGGAGAAATACAATATGTATATCATTGAAGGATACAATTATTCACTTGATGAATATGTAGGACATATTGAAAAAATCGGCAATAATAATCCTCAAGAACGAAATTATCAAGAACTTATATCTTATTTCTTGAAGAGGATATTCATAAATACAGATATTGAAGTAATAGATGTTTCTACTAATCGCAATACAAAACTACATAATCGTGATAATTACACTGGTAATGGCGGTACACCAGATTTATTGTTGGCGCGCGGATATCAATATGTAAATATTGATATTGAAGAACAAAGTATTGAATATATTGCAGCGATTGAAATAAAGGCATTTAAAAAACAGTTGAATGAATCAGAACTTATTAAGAAACATAAAAAACAATTAGAGTCGCACTTATCTAAAAATAAAAAAGTAATATTTACAGATTGTGTTACATGGTGTTTTTTTCATAATGGCAATCTTGAGCCTGAGAGAAGTTTTAATTTAAAAGGTAACCCTATTGAATGGAAAGCAGAGAAGAGGAAAGTGGATGAAGCTGTAAAAGAACCGTTAAACATTGAGTCAGATTACTTAGGAACTAAACATAAAGAGTGGAACGAGCTACAGAATTATATTAGAGAATTTGTATATAAAAAATAGAAAATAAAATTTAGTGCTACGTGTTAATAATACAAACCCTAATTATGATGAAATATCACCAATATTCCAAAGGAGATAAGATATTTAAAACCACACTTAGGTACATCACGGAGAACCTTACCACAAATAGGGCGGAATTTTTGGCCTAAACGATCACTGAAGTCTTCCTAAGGAGTAGTGAGTGTGAGGTAGTGAAGTTCTTCATGTAGGATATGGAAGGATTTCTACAGTGTAAAATGAAAAAGCTGTCCTTTGGAGAATACTGTAAAAGGTAACCTAATATTAGTAAAAGTGAAAATGTCGCGGATTGCGGCAGTTTCCTTTGTATTTAGCGTAAAATAGATTGTGTAAACTCCAAAACCTATTAAAATAGTAAATATATGAAAGGTTGGGGAGAACATATGGGATTATGGACAAAGCAGCAACTACGAGAGTTCATTAAAGAGAACAAGTTGGTATCTGCACAAGATGCCCAAAATGCATTAAAAGAGTTGTTTGCTGAGACATTGCAAGAGATGCTAGAAGGTGAGATGGATACTCACTTGGGCTACCAGAAGCATGACATGCAAAATAAACAGACGACCGGGGAGGAGCCTGTTAATAGAGTTTACACAAAAGATTTGACAGACCCGGGGATTATAAGGGGTAGATTAATGAAAGTACCTTCCTAGATCTGTATTAGTGCACTCCGTTGCATTAGTATCCGTCCCAACCCACGAAGGGCACCTAACTAGGGTGCCCTAAAAAATTCGCCGTTACTGTGAACCGTACCATAATCAACAGTTTACTCTACTCCCCCTTAAACTCCATAGCAGTAATAACATCCCTGGTTATCTTCGTAATCAGGGCTACTTCTTCTTCACTCCTAGAGCTGATTAAGGTCATATGTTCATCTATCGCTTTGTGGCGGTAAGTGTCGTTTTCAAATTGAAATAGTTCAGTAGCGGGCACTTGAAAAGCTGTAATTATTTTCTCAAGCGTCTCCAAAGAGATATTACGATCACCTCGTTCTACCCCACCAATGTAACTGTAATGAAGCGATGCGGCTTCAGCAAGTTGTTCTTGTGTCCATCCTTTTGCTTTTCTAAGTTCTCGTATCCGGCGTCCAACGAGTTCTGGTAAATTCATAACATCACCTCAACTTAAGGTTAGAAGAGGAGGATAAGTCATTACAGATAATCAAAAACAAAAATAATTATCCGTAATAAGTACTTATAAGTACAATTGTACGCTTCGATAGGTCTTTGATAGTCACTATTTTTTAGTTTATCTATTGATTATTTTCTGATATCTTGTATGGCACACGTAATCTTCAGCTATTAATCGTGAAAACATTTTTTTGACTTCTAAGTTCACATACTTTTACTTAGCGTTTTAAAGATTATTCAATCCTTTAAGGGGAGATTAGGTAGATAGCCATTAATGTATAATTAAAGTAGAAATTATATTGAAATTATTATTATATAAAAGTACTATTTATCTTGACCAACATCACAATAAACTATACAATTAGGATAAATTGGATAAAAAAGGGGTTAACCTTTATGAGGGATTTCACTCTTTATGAATCTCTACATCCTGATGTTATTGTGAAGATGTTGAAGATGGCCTTTTCATTTGAAAATTGGGATAAGTTAAGTGAAATATCTAATGTGCTGTGTATTTGTGTCCATCGGATCTACGAAGAACAGCAGGAGGGGGTACCCAGAAAGTATGTATATCTGGAACGACCACTCGTTTATTATTATGGGTTTGGTCTTCTCATGAGGGGATTGGCCCTTCTGAAGCAAGGAAAGTATGAACAGTCAGGAGAGTGTGTATCCAAGTATACTGATCTAAGTTGGATGACTCCTTTAGATGAAGAGGGCTATCAAATTGTAGAAGATTTTCGTTTCTATGCAAAAGCGAATAGATATGCTCTGGATATATTATCTGGTAGGGATGAAAGAATGGACGAATACGTGCACTTTTTGCGAGAAAATCCCGAAGAGGTGTTGCCGGGGTTAAACAATATTTTGCAATCTGCGTTCCTACATAATTTGGATGTAGATCACATTCTGCATGTTTTTGCGGAGGAGATAGGGAGGTTCGGGGATTATGAGGATTCCGTTAATGTGGCATATTACTATACATACTCATATTTTCTCGCCGTGTATTTAATCAAAAAGGGGAAATACCGGGAGTCTGTAGATTATATTATTCAATCTTTGTCGTTGTCCCATAAGCTACATAATGATCGGGAATTCAAGCAATGTATCGCATTGTTTGAGACGTATCGAGACTTCGCTTCAGATGTTCAAATAGATGAGTATAAGGTATTTCAAAAATTTATTTTAGAAGGGGCTGTTAACAATGAAAAAATGGTTGAGTTTATGGATGCTGGCGTTAATTATCATTTGTGTGGGAACGATTAGCGAACAGAGTGTAGTCATTCCGAGCAGTCATGGGGCAAATTACTAAAAGAAGTTGAGGTCTTTATAACATTCATTATCTACTGCGTACCAGAGCACTCTCAGTGGTGGAAAGTACATTAATATAGATTGTCATTATCATAGCTAATCAAAAGGAGCCTCGTGAGTAGCAACGAAGCTCCTTTTGATTTTAAAAATCTATGTATATAAAAAACCAATGTACTCATTTCAGGCATCATCACAATATACGCTTCATTATCTTGCCACGGTAGAGTCACTAAAAGAGAAACGTTGTTTGTCCTAAAACTATAATTCTCCTTCATGGTGAGCATTACCCGAGTTCGCTTAGGCACACCATTTTTAAATAATTAGCAAAGCTCTTGATATTCATCCGTATATGTCGATTATTGCCTTCGAGTTTGCTCATCATGATGCCACCCTCCATGATGGAAAGGGCGAAGGTAGCTAGAGCATCGATATCGAGGTCTGACTTGAATTCACCGCTTTGTATACCTTCGGATATAATTAATTTGAGGGATTCTAGCGTACCGGTTAGGGCTTGCTGAGCTCTTTCGCGTAAACCGGGATGACAATCATCGCTTTCAATAGCCGTGTTGAGGAGCGGGCATCCACCGATGAAGGGCGGCGCTTCAACCACGTTCTCGTACACATGTAAATAAGATAATAGCTTACCAGATGCCGTTTCTTGCTGATTAATTGCCCGGGCAAGCTGGGCTCCGACAACACTACCCGCATAGTTAAAGGCTTCATAAGCAATCTCATCTTTATTGGAAAAGTGTCGGTAGATGCCGCCTTTTTTGATGCCTGTCAACTCTGTTATCTCAGACAAGGATGAGCCCGAATAACCCTTCTGGTTAAAGAGTTCAGCGGCTTTAGCTATGATGTATTTACGGGTTTTTTCACCTTTTTCCATCGTCATCCTCCGATTTAATTGTATTTGTACATGTAGTATATCAAATGAATTTGCGCTCTTGCAAAAGAACTGTTCTATGCTATTATAAAAGATACCGATCGGTATCTTTTATAAACGGCGAAGGTGGAACGAACAATGGCCATGACATGGTTCAAGGAATCTAGGTATGCTTGGATTGGATTAGGATCGCTCTGGATTATTGGAGTTATTGGTGGATTGACTCGATTCAGCATGGCTTTTTTTCAGGTGCAAATATCTGAGGATTTACAGATTAGCCGGGGATTCATTTCGATGGCGTGGTCAACCAATTTATTAATTACAGCCTTATGTGCACCTTTGGGGGGCTGGCTCGTGGATCGTTATGGTCCTAAGAGGGTACTGTTGTTAAGTGCAGCCATGAGTACATTGGGAACTGGCGTTGTTATGTTAGGACATCATCCTATTGTTTTTTTTATTGGATATGGTGTTATCTGTGGTTTGGCTGGTATTGGGACGACGACGAATTATATGCTGCTGTTTCAATGGTTTCGTCATCATCGGGCTAAAGCAATGGCACTACTAGGGAGCGCCTCTTCTGTTGGATTAGCGGTTATTACGCCAATCTTCGTATCGGTGGGCTGGTTGACTTGGAATGATGCCTTTAAGGCTTCTTTTGCTCTAGGTGTTCTTGTGACATTGCCTATAATCTGGCTGGGAATTAAGGGACCCCAACAAGAAAATATGAAGAAAGCCCGAGTGGATAGTTCAATAGAAGTCGAAGGGGATGCTACACCAATAGGAGGTATTTCATCACCAAAGAAATTTGTTCATCTTTCTATCTTTATCGTCGTCGCTATTGCGTTGTTTACCTGCGGTCTCAACATGGGGACTGTCGAGATGAATTTGGTAGCCATACATCAATTGGCAGATGTATCACCAAACATGATCGCACTATCTATGAGTATACTTGGCATTATGGAAATCACGGGGACGCTCGCTTTTGGCTATTTCCTGGATCGATACAATAAATTAATCATGATGTCCATTTTATATGGCATACGGATTATTGGTTTTGCCTTTCTCTTTATGCACTTAGGAGTTTCACCTATTCTTTTTGCTATAGCGTTCGGGATTACCTACTTAAGTGCAGTACCGGGGGGTCTCCTTATTATCAATGAGTTTGCAAATGGTAAAGGGAAACAAACCGGTTTTCTACTTCTCTTCCATCAGGGAGGCGGTGCATTGGGCGCATTGATAGGAGGGATATTCTTCGATTATTTTCAAAATTATCAGAGCTTGATCATTGTTGACGTTATCATCTGTATCTTCGCAACGCTGGGGTATTTCGTCTTATTCACGACCCAGAGAAGGAGTCTTGGAGTTCAAAACAACAAGGCTGCTGTAAGCGAGGTACTTTGACTTAGATAAGGGCTGGCAAAGCGTAAATTTGAAATAACGTTCTATTCTATATTTTTTCGTCAATCATATAGAATAGATTAATGTGATTTCGAAAAGGGGTAAATATATTGAAGCAATGGTCAAGAGAAATTGAGATAAACTCTGCAATTGAGCATGTATGGTCATATTTAGATGGTTCGATAGAACAGATGCAGAAGATTATGCCTCAAGTGGTGGAGAATAAACCAGTCAAAATTACTGAAGGGGTCGTAGGCAGTATATACCGTCAAAAGTATAAAGAGGGTAAACGCATCGAGGAATATGATGTACATACTTTAGAGTATTCCAATAATCTGAACGATAAGAGATTGAAAATTGGATTTAGTTTGGCAAATGCCTTTGAGATTACTGCTTTATATGAATTGCATAGAATAAATGATCAGACAACAAAACTTAGATACACAGCAACAAATAAAGCATTGAAGTGGTATGTAAAGATTTTTATGATATTTGCGAATGAGAAGGTCGTTGTTAAATTTTTGGAGAAGGTTAAAAAGGTCGCTGAATCAGAGACTCAATAAGATCGTGGGAGTGCATTAACCACCCTGCATTAAAAGCTAGTTCAAAAGAGTAAGTAACACCAAAAAGGAGGGTTATTCCAAAGGCAGCAACTGCCGAAGGGGTATCCCTTTTTTGCGGATGGATTGTAATGTGAAGTGCGACAGATGATTAATTCGCATTCGTGATATAATAAGCCGGAAAATAACTTAGAAGTGAAGACGCTATATAAGGGCGTATTTATATATTTAGGAGGCAGTTATGTTTATTCAAATTATTGCGGTAGGCAAATTGAAGGAAAAGTATTTGGTTCAGGGTATAGCTGAGTATGCGAAACGGCTGACGCCTTATATTAAGTTTCAAGTCGTGGAGGTACCCGACGAGAAAGCACCGGAGACGATGAGTGAGGCGGAGGTACTGGCTGTGAAGGCACGCGAGGGCGAACGCATCCTCGCGCATGTGAAGAGCGAGGCGCATGTTATTGCGCTCGCGATTGACGGCAAGCTCTGGAGCTCGGAAGAGCTTGCCGCAGAGCTGGATCGGCTCGGAACCTACGGGACGAGCCATGTCGTGTTCATTATCGGCGGGAGCCACGGGCTCGCCGATGAGGTCATGCGCCGCGCGCAGCAGCGCATGAGCTTTGGGCGCATGACGCTGCCCCATCAGCTCATGCGACTGGTATTGACGGAGCAGGTGTACCGTGCGGTGAAGATTAATCGGGGTGAACCGTACCATAAATAGGGCGAAAAGTTGAGTTGAAGGTTGAAGCTTTAATGCTAAATATATCAGGAATAGTTCTCCATCATTTGATATAAATAATTTCGAAAGTCTTCAACATAGGTTTTGGGCTCTACAACTTTTAGATGAGTGCCGAAGCTTGCTAAAAGTTGAAATCCCATACGATTTTGTGGGACATAAATGGTTGCTAATAAAAATCCAGAACTATGGTCTTCAATACTTCTTCGACCATACCTTTCGATGATTTGATCTTTTATGCTAGGCGATATCCAGGCCTTAATCGTGACGAATTCAGGTAGATAATTTGCTTCGTGTACTTGCTCTGACCAATCGTCTCTAGGATGAAACGCGCGTTCATCCATAGTAATATGATCGATCCGAGATAACTTGAAAGTTCGATATCCCTGTCGATGTAAACAGAATCCTTTCAAGTACCAACTCGATTCGCTAAAATGCAGCTCATAGGGCTCGACCATTCTATTCGTTACAGCCCCGTCCTTATCTGTATAATCAAACGAAACCAGCCTCTTTTTTGAAATGGATTCTTGACATGTCTTTAAGGTTTCAAGAATCTCGGACCGACCTTCCCAATCATAAAACGACAGTTGAATGGAACGATTTAGAGACAATGGACTAACCATTGCCTCTATTTTTTTTATCGTTCTTTCAACTTCTTCAGTACGGAGGATTTGTTCCAATCCGCCGAGCGCAGTTAATATATTCTGTAAATCGGAGCTGCTTAAAAGGCGTTTATCAACCTTGTATTCATCCATTATGCCGTAGCCCCCTTTGACCCCATTGACAGAGTAGATCGGGATGTTCGATAAGCTCAATGTTTCCATATCGCGAAGGATCGTTCTTTTGGAGACATTGAATAGTTGTGAGAATTCCGTTGTAGAAACAACCTCTTTTTTCAGCAATATCATGATAATCGAAATGAGTCTCTCCACTTTGTCCATAATTGCCCTCTTTTTTTACATGATTTCAGAAAGGTGACACCTAGATGTCACCTTTTATCCATTATACTACAAGTATCACAAGAAGGAGGTTTTAATTCAATGTTTAATCCAACCGATTTTCCCAAGCCCACCCTTATTTCAGCCAACGGTGTGGAACTCGAAGTGTTTGAAGCAGGCCGAGAAAACGCAGGAAAACCTATTGTACTCTGCCACGGCTGGCCAGAGCATGCCTTTTCTTGGCGCCATCAGATGGACGCACTTGCCGCAGCGGGCTACCATGTCATCGTCCCCAACCAGCGGGGTTACGGCAACTCATCCCGTCCGACCGAAGTAACAGACTATGACATTGAACACTTGTCGGGTGATCTCATCGCGCTTCTCGATCACTATGGATACGAGGACGCTACCTTTGTCGGTCATGACTGGGGTGCATTCGTCGTTTGGGGACTGACCTTGTTGCATCCAAACCGCGTCAATAAAGTGATAAATCTGAGCTTGCCTTACCAAGAGCGCGGAGAAAAACCCTGGATCGAGTTCATGGAAGAAATACTTGGCGGCGATTTCTATTTCGTCCACTTCAATCGACAGCCAGGCGTCGCGGACGCCGTATTCGAAGACAATACATACAGGTTCCTTCGCAACCTGTACCGGAAGAACGAGCCTCTCAGAGCACCTGAGCCAGGTATGGCGTTGATCAATCTCGCCAGAGCAGAAACACCGCTCGGTGAGCCCGTATTGAGCGAAAGCGAGCTGGCCGTTTACGTCTCCGCTTTTGAAACATCAGGGTTCACGGGCAGCATAAATTGGTACAGGAACCTTGACCGCAACTGGCGCTTATTGGCGAAAGTGAACCCAATCATCCAGCAGCCGACCCTCATGATCTACGGCGACCGGGATGTGGTTGCGAAGTCTGAAAACCTGACAAAGTTCGTGCCCAATGTGGAAGTGGTCAATCTGGATTGCGGTCATTGGATCCAGGAAGAAAAGCCGGAAGAAACAAACCAAGCGATTTTAAAATGGCTGGAACAATGGGAGATGTAGTTTTTTTCAACAACCAAGAAGAGTTTAACGATTGGTTAGAAGAACATCATGCTGAAGCTAGTGAAATTTGGGTGGGCTATTTTGGGATAAGTACAGGGCGTGCAAGCCTTACTTGGTCTGCATCAGTAGATGCCGCTCTTTGTTTTGGGTGGATTGACGGTATACGAAAAACCATTGATAAACAAAGCTATAAGATTCGCTTTACTCCGCGCAAAGTAAATAGTGTATGGAGTGCTGTGAACGTAAAGAAGGTAAAAGCACTAATACAGCTTGGAAAGATGAGACCAGAAGGAATGCACGTCTTTAACAACAGAACCGATGCACAAGGCTATTCCTCTGAACAAAGAAACGTGGAACTTGCCAAAGAATATGAAGAACAAATCAAGGCAAATCAAACAGCCTGGCTATTCTTCACTAATTTATCACCATCCTATAAAAGAGATTCTATCTGGTGGGTAATGAGCGCCAAGAAAGAAGAAACACGATTAAGAAGGCTTGGAATATTGATCGCTTCATCTGAAGAAGGGCTAAAATTTCAACATTGCAAAAAATATATTACAGAATAAGGAAATATAAATAACAAAAGAATCGTTAAAAGGATTTTTGGTACTGCATAAATCTGGGTCTATTGTTTCCCTGATCTTTAGGAGAGAGGAGCTACTGTATTTCTCAATCAATTAGGGTTTAATTCTCATCAAAAGTCAGAACGTTTTAAATGCGAGGCATAAATCAAATCGCTAAATGAAGAAGGGATGAAACAGCTCATCCAAAATCGCAACCCCCTTCATTTTTATGGGTCAGCCGACCCTCATGATCTATGGTGACCGGGATACGGTCCAGAGGTCTGAAAACCTGACAAAGTTCGTGCCTAATGCGGAAGTGGTCAATCTGGATTGCGGTCATTGGATCCAGCAAGAAAAGCCGGAAGAAACAAACCAAGCGATTTTGAGATGGCTGGAAGAGCAGAATGATGCTGAATAGAGTCGCTTAGCAAGCAAAACTTAGAAAAACAATAAGGACACCCAAACAGGCAATGTCATTAAGTTAAGCTCAAAGGTAAGAACGGGAATAAAAATGGAATTCAAAACGGCATGGGAAAGCCCCGTGCCGTTTGTTTTTTACTTCACGCAAGGAAAAGGCGTATAACTAACAAAGCAGAAATACTGCAATAATTGAACAGGCGGAGAGAAAAGCATCGCTCTATGTTCTGTTCCAATCCAGTAAGATGCTCTTGGTACTGAAGAATGAGGGTAATAAGGACTTTCAAATTGATTAAGTGGCTTGCATACATGGTTTGCTGAAATGGGTTTTGTTTTGCCGCAACTAGCAGCCGTTGCACCCGTTGGTTAATCCAGTCCTCTGAACGCCCCCGTTTTGAAGAAAGCAGTTCTTTCATCTTAGATTTGAGTGTGTTTTCATCCGTCTGTAATACTGAATATGAGGTTGGGAATTCACTTAAAAACTGTAATGAAATACCGGAATACATAGCTCCAAAGACACCTTTGTAAGCAGGGAAAACCTGATCTAAAACAGCTTGGAATTGTAGTTTAGTTTGTACACACATCTTTGAAAGAGACTCATATTGTCTTGTAAGATAGCGCAGATTGAGAAGTTGCACACCTCTTTTCTTAAACGGTTCAAATTCTTCTTTGTAGTACAGCTCTCCCAATAGGTAAGCGTCAGCAGCATCCGTCTTTACTTTACGAAGTTGAGACTTCCTAAGCCGATTTGAGATGAGCGGATTAATAACAATATAAATATAATGATGTTCCTCTAGGAACTGAACAACGGGACTTTGATAATGACCGGTTGCTTCTAGAATAAGCAAAGGACGTTGTTGAGATGCAAATTCAACTTCTGTTAAAACTTGAAGGAAATTTGCTAAACCATCTCGAGTGTGCTCGAAGTGGAATATCCCTTGGAATGGCTTTCCGCGCTCTAGAAAGGCTTGTCCATGGCTTTCTTCTTTAGAAATATCTAGACCGATAACTGGATTCATTTCATCTCCCCTTGTAAGTGTAGATTCACCGGCATCCCCTAAGGTTGATCTTCTTGTCGCTCCATAGCATCGCTTGTTATACGGGATCTTACGTCCCAACCAGCCTCAATCATGGTCATGACAAGTAGGGGTGAACATTATAGCTCTCGGGATCAAGTCCCACGGGCAGGTACGTTCGACCAGGCTACTTTAATCCTCTATGCAAATGAAAAAAGGATCAACCAGAAAGAACTGGTTGATCTCATAATACGAACGGGCAGGAGAGTTGAAGATCAAACGCGGGGAACCGTATCACAAGTAGGGCGAAATTTCAGGCCTCATCCGCATACTCGACGGAGAAAGACGCCTCGGTGAGGAATGCTAATCGTGTGGATTTTCCCAAGGTTCCCCAAAGGCCATCCCCGATCCTGCCTTTTTGTATGTGATTTTCTATTGTGCCAAATTTTACAAATACAGTTGCAATTTGTTCCACAGCACATACAGTATGATCGCCCCGACAAGGAACGCGGCGGCATCCGCAATGACGAGCGACCAAACGACTCCGTGGAAACCACTCATTCGGTTGGCGAAATAGAGCACACGAATCAGCGTAACGCTATTCAGAAGGAACAGGGCGAGCTTCCGAGCGGGGAGCTGAATCGCCTCCTGGACGCAATGAGCGAGGCGGAAGCGGGATTATTCCCAGACGAATTCTGCGGATTGCTGTTGCTCGTTCACAGCAAGAAAGAAGTCTGAGCCACCCACGTATGGGTTCGGGATTTTATCGTCTGTAGTGCGTAGCACAACACGGACACGGTGTGTCGGAGTTAGCTTGTCCGGTTGTTGAGCAAGCTCTTTTTCTTCCCCTTGTTGGTACGGCCTTGCTGCGACGACCATGACCCAGACATTCGGTCCTTCATCCGTGTCTGTACCTTGATCGTCAAAGGTGTTTCTGAGTTTGTGAACCAGCAGTGCCTCAGTGGTCAGTTTCTGATTGCTATTTCGTTTAGCCATTGTTCTGCCTCCTTATCAAGTGTTCCTACTATTGCGAAAAAAGTGACCAAAAAATCGTTGTCTAGCATCACTACCATTCTGTATGCTTCAATGTCTTCAAGCTCAAAGATTTCTACAAACTCAAAAGTGCGGCTGAGAAGATTGTCTCCGTGTAACCCAGCGTAGTTGAGGTTGTGCAGATCGTCCCCAGATTCAAGCAGGATGATAGGGCTGTGATGGTTGAGGGTAACTATGTCTTCCTCGTCGTTGGCGAGTTCTGTTTGTAGGTGCTGGAAGTATTCACATAGATGGGCGACTAGCGTTTCAGGAATGGAGATGTTCTGAGACAGGCGGGTAATGTTGTGCTGAGTGTTAATAGTTTTCAAGGTGAATTCCTCCCGGAAAAAGAAAAAGCCCCTCGCATGGTGAAGTGGGAGCCGTAGATATATTTGCTTCATAACATAATGAAAATCAAAATTAAAGTTTCTAGCTCTACCATATGGATGAATCTGGTACAATGGTCTTGGATGTCGTTATCAATCGTGTCGCTTTCGAAGAGGGCAAAGTACCCAAGGATCTTAGTACTAGGTCACGAATATGATATATGTCTGAAAAGTCAATCCATACGGTATTGAGCTAAATGTTGGCGGCTAAAACTAAAGAAATAGAAGGAGTCCATATTGAGAGGTGGTCATCATGACAATCCAAAAGTACGGAAGCGACAGAGAGCGTCTTCTAAAAGAATTAATGAATTTGATGGTGCCAGTAAAGGGAGGAACCATTGAATTACGTGATTATGTTAATACGAATAAATGGCTTAGTTCTGATTACACGTTATCGAACCCTGGAAGTAATAAAAAAGCTATTACATGGACTGAAACGATCGAACCTTTCCATGTAATGAAGTATCCGGTAACACAGCAGTTGTATCATTTTGTCATGCATGAAGAAGAAATAGAGCCGATTGTGAATAACCTGCCAATTACGGAAGTTTCGTGGATGGATTCGCTTGCCTTTTGTAACGAATTGTCCAGAATGCTTGGCAGGACTGAATGCTACACAATCACAAATGAAAGTGAGAACACGATATATAACAAGACAGCGAATGGCTTTCGATTACTATCAGACGCTGAATGGCAATATGCGTGCAAAGCGGGAACCACGGGATATCGGTATGCAAGAATTGATCAAATTGCATGGTATCAAGAAAACTCTAATAGATCAGTTCATCAAGTAGGACAATTGCTTCCTAATCCATGGGGGCTTTTTGATATGATTGGGAACGTCTGGGAATGGTGCTGGGATCTATATGATACTGAACGATATGGGAACTATAGAGTCTTCCGGGGAGGCAGTTGGGCTGAAGTTGAGAACAACTGTGGTTCTACGAGTAGAAGGAAAAGCATGCCCGATTTCAAGATAGATGATCTTGGTTTTAGAATAGCACTTACAAAACCTTGAGAACACGACATCGAGCATGCCGAAATTGACTTAAACTCGCCGTGAGGGCCATCCTGCAAAGGATGGTCCTCAACTTGCCGTTATAGATAGCGCGGTGAACCTTATCATAAATGAAAGCATGATAAGGCGATGGAAAGATAGAGCAAATCAATTATTCTACACAAGATAAGAGACTAGCCAACATGGCTTGTATCTTATCTTTTTTGCCTTTAGACCAACCTATTCGGCTTTTGGATCTGGCAGTATCAGGCGAGCTTTGACAACAGCTCATATATTTATTAGAATGAGTGATAATGATTATCATTTATGGGAAGAGGAAACTAACATGATTAGAAGTATTAAAATGCCGAAGTTATTCGGAAGTATAGCGCTCTTTGCAGCATTAGCAATTGGAATAATAGGTTGTTCGTCGAATTCAACTGAAGGGAATGGTCAAGAATCCGGGACGCCAACTTCCCCTCCAGCCGTTTCCAACGATTATAACGTCACCATAGATACCAAATTTGGACAAGTAAATATTACGGAGCAGCCTAAGCGAATAGTCGCACTCGGTTGGGGTGATGCCGAGACAGCGTTAAGTCTTGGAGTGGAGCCGATCGGCGCAAGCGACTGGCTAGCTTTTGGCGGAGATGGAGTAGGTCCATGGCTAACAGGCGCATATAAAACAGCGCCGACCATTCTAGGAACGATGGAACTCGATTATGAGCAAATTGCGGCGCTTAAACCGGATCTCATTCTAGACGTGAAGTCTTCAGGGGACGAGACGCGCTACAAACGTCTTTCGGAAATTGCTACGACGATCGGTGTTCCCGCAAGCGGAGATAGTTATATGACTTCCGCCGAGGATCAAGTTCGAATGATCGCTAAAGCACTAGGTAAAGAACAGGAAGGTGAAGCACTGCTGAAAGAGGTAGATACTGCCTTCGAAAAGGCGGCCAAAGAAAATCCTGAATTCGCAGATAAAACCATTGTTGTAGCTGCTTACTCTTCTGAAGGTTTCGGCGCATACGTAAAGGGTGACGCTCGTATCGATTTTATGACTCGACTTGGATTCAAGACGAAGGATGCGGTAGAACAACTGGCTGAGGGCAATTTCTACATTAACGTGTCCGATGAGCAATTGGAGCTTTTGGATGCCGATGTAACGGTTGTTATGCCGATATGGGTAGATCCAAGCGAAGTGACAAACAACAAGCTGTACCAGAAAATTCCTTCTGTGGCTGATGGTAGATCGATTATTCTTGATGCCGATACTTCCAATGCATTCTCGACGGGAACAATTCCTTCCTTGTTATGGACAATCGATAACTTGACACCGAAGATTAAAGCACTGGCAGTTGCTGGGGAGTGAACACGGTGGCACCGGTAAAGCAGCCAAAGGATGAAGTAGTACAAACAAAAGCAAAGACCATTACTTTCCTGCGGATGCAACGGATTATAGGCTTCATCGTCGCGCTATTATTATTGGCGACTGTAATGCTCTTAAGCCTAATGATCGGGGCAAAACCGCTTTCCTTAAAGGTCGTTTGGGAGGCGCTGTTCTTGAACGCCGATAGTTATGATCATACGATTATTCTGGACTCCCGTTTGCCGCGTACACTAATTGCGCTCGCAGTTGGACCGGCATTCGGACTATCGGGAGCATTAATTCAGGCTTTGACGCGAAATCCATTGGCTGACCCTGGCATTCTTGGAGTGAGTGCTGGGGCAGCCTTTGCTGTTGCATTGGGCGTCGGAGTATTTTCGATAAGCACCATATCTGGCTATACATGGTTAGCCCTTGCCGGCGCATTGATTGCGACGATTATTGTGTATATCATTAGTGGAGGTGCCGGTAGAAAATCGCCGACGCCTGTACAAATTACACTAGCGGGAGTTGCACTTGGAGCGGCATTGAGTGGGATAACGACAGCACTTACAATGATGAATAGTGAGGCTTTCACGCGCATGCTGCACTGGAGCGTTGGTACATTGGAGAGAAGAAGCCTGGAGGATCTCGGGTTCGTCGTGCCTCTTCTCATCATTGGCGTGCTATTAGCTTTAGCTATAGCCCCGGCGTTAAATGCCATCGCATTTGGTGAAGATCGCGCTACATCTTTAGGGGTAAACGTGGCAATGATCCGTGGGATAGGTCTGATCGCGATCTCGCTTCTAGCGGGAGGCGCAACCGCGATAGCAGGCCCGATTGGTTTCATTGGACTAATGGTTCCCCACTGTGTACGATGGTTCGTTGGTCCAAGCCAGCCTTGGATTTTTCTATATTCTTTGGTAGTAGCCCCTGTGCTACTTATACTTGCTGATATTATTGGAAGGGTTGTTATATCCCCTTCGGAAGTCCCGGTTGGAATCATTATGGGATTTGTTGGTGCGCCTATCTTACTCATTCTTGTTCGAAGACGTACAGCGAGTAGGTTATAATGTGTAAGACCGTTCGAGGAACTTGTTTGTTTGTAAGAAGGAGTGATTTGTATATCTCCCATTAATTTTGGCAGGCGCTATATAATACTTAAAGGGTCTTGGAAGTTGCGTATCGATGTGAGAAGTATGTTGGTTACGGCCATTCTCCTTGGAGCGACCCTTGCCATTGCGTTATTTGGATTAATGGTAGGGACGCTGCAATTAAGCGTGCATGATGTGTTTGCCGCTTTGAGCGGTGAAGCGACAAAGATGACAAGAACAGTCGTAGTCGAATGGCGTTTGCCTCGCGTATTGGCGGCAATTATATTCGGTGCGGGATTAGGTGTAAGTGGAGCGATTTTTCAATCCTTGACACGCAACCCCTTAGGTTCACCTGACATTATAGGCTTTACTTCAGGTTCGTATACCGGTGCACTTATCGTAATTCTCGTTTCTAAATCGACTTCATTTGTTGGTATCGCGGCAGGCGCTTTGATCGGAGGAATTACGACCGCGATCCTCATCTATATACTTGCGTTTCGCAAAGGCACGCAGGGTTTTCGTCTTGTTATTGTCGGCATAGCGATATCGACAATCTTGAACAGCTTGAACTCGGTGCTACTTCTAAAAAGCAAAGCAGAGGTTGCCTTCACTGCAGCGGCGTGGGGTGTCGGATCGTTAAACGGGATTAGTTGGGCCCAAGCACTTCCTGGAATGCTAACTGTTGTTCTTCTACTGATGTGCGCTGCGGTGATGAGTAGACCTTTAAGAGAGATGGAGCTCGGCGAGGACGCGGCTAAGTCACACGGCATCCGAATGGAACGATCCCAACTCGCGTTGATTCTTGTAGCGGTTGTGTTGACAGCGGCTCCAACGGCAGTCATGGGACCCGTTAGCTTTGTTGCTCTGGCAGCTCCGCAAATTGCTTTAAGGTTTACCAAATCAGCGCAGAGTCTAGCGCCAGTAGCGGCGATGGGCGCCTTCTTATTGCTTGGGGCCGACATTGTGGCGCAGAGGATCATTACGGGAATGATTCTTCCCGTTGGCGTAGTAACACTATCTCTCGGTGGAATTTACCTCGTGTGGGTGCTGTTTCGGCAGGCGCGGTCGGCATCGTAACTGGAAATAAGAAGCCGAGTACATTTCTCGTCGGGGCCCTTGTGCATTGCGATATGCTGATGGAAAGAAGTTGAAATGGATATGAAGATGACAACGACAGACTTCCAAAACGAAAAAATTTCCCAATCGGGATCTAGGCTTTGGACTGAAGATATCACCATTAAATACGATGATCGGGTTATATCCCAAAACCTGTCCGTTAAGATACCGGGTGGATCGTTTACGGTGATCGTTGGACCTAATGCGTGCGGAAAATCAACCCTTCTCCGTACGCTTTCTAAATTGATCAAACCGTCCGCAGGGCAAGTTTTATTAGACGGGAAGGCAATAACGACCTATAAGTCCAAGGAAGTCGCTCGCATACTCGGCTTGTTGCCGCAATCTTCGACGGCTCCGGATGGCATTACAGTGGCGAATCTGGTTGCGCATGGTCGCTACCCCCACCAGAGTTTCATTAAACAATGGACCGAAGAAGATGAAACTGCGGTGCTATCCGCAATGCAGCTTACTTATACGAGTGAGCTTTCGCATCGTTTTGTCGACGAGCTTTCGGGGGGGCAAAGACAAAGAGTCTGGGTCGCAATGGTGCTCGCGCAACAGACGCCGTTGTTGCTTCTAGATGAGCCTACGACCTACCTGGACATCGCTCATCAAATTGAACTACTAGAGTTATTTAGTGATCTTAACCAACAAGGGCGTACAATCATTGCGGTATTGCATGATTTGAATCATGCCGCAAGATATGCCAATCACATAATCGCCATGAAAAATGGTCAAATCATTGCGCAAGGTACTCCTCACGAGATCGTTACGGAGCAACTGGTAGAAGAAGTGTTCGGTTTGAAGTGCAAAATAATTGATGATCCGATCTCACATACACCTCTTGTCATTCCTTTGGGCAGAGATCGTTCGAACAACCTGCCTGCGGACAAAGGAGAAAATTGAGCTCTTGAAAGACGCTTGCCAGCCGATTACTTGCGGCAGGGAAGGGGAGAGCGGGTAGGGTAATGGTAGTGATTAATGGAGAATACATCGCCATGGGGTGGTAACCCAGGGGATGTATTTTTTTATGCTCTCAAGGGCGCTGAATAACTTATCGATACGTACGAATGAACCGTATCATATGTAAGAGCAAGTTTTTGAAGCAGGGTAGAGGCCTAGTTTAATCGAAACGTGTTCTAAAACGTGATCCCAGCATTAATATAACCCGTAATACACAAAGGAATTTAAATAATGAAGATTTAGGCTTATAATGGGATACTATGAAGTATGAATTCGGATATTTTTGAATGAAAATGTAACAAATTCGGTGACTGGCATGGTGATTATTTGATAAAGTGGGGTAAATTAATGTTATGGAAGGCTTCCCAGTTGCTTATGATCGATATGTTGCTGAAATGAAACAATAGAAGAGTGAATTTGCCAGACCAAACACCAATTTGCATGGATCTCGCCGATCTTTGTAAAATCATAATTATTGAATGCAGAAAGAGAGCGCCATATCAGGTACTCTCTTTCTGCATTGGTTGGGGTTGCTGACAATTCCGCCTATAAAATGATAGGTTGAACATAACCACTAATAATTCTCGTTACATTTATACCTCGAAAGAAACCGGTCCGGCAGTCTCATAATCCACGATGACAAAGACATCCTTGATGTGAATTTCAAAAACATCCAATGTCTCGCCAATGGCTGAGAGCGTCTCACCATATCCGGGGATTTTTTGGATAAACAGGTCCTTAATCTCTTCTATGGTGTACCGGCTCTTATGTACAAATGCATGATTGGATCGCGCATGCGGCACGGAAGACCCGTCAGAGGGGACGGTTGTGAAGGCAATATTATTATTTTGAGCAAACTCAGCCACCTTCTGATTCTCCCTGTCTGTCGCAAAATACAGGATTCCCGGCTTGCTGGTATCATAACAGAAGTTGACAATCCTAACATTGGGTATACCTGCTACCGCTGTTGCCAGGGCAATTTGGTTGGTCTTGTCTAATGTGTGGTAAAATTCATTCTTGTAATCCACTTATAGTTCCTCCTTAGTATTTGATAGACTTAGTATAGCAATGTATCACTGACAGCATTTATGTCAGTCATAGTATATAAATTTTTTTGGGGGATGCTTATGAAGCTGGAACGAATGATCGCTATCATTATGCTGCTCTTGCAAAGAGAGATGATGGGCGGGAAAGAGCTGGCCGGGCTGTTAGAAGTTTCACTTAGAACCATTTATCGTGATATTGAATCAATTAATCAAGCAGGTATTCCGATTGTGACCAGCTCCGGTGTAGGAGGGGGAATTGGGATTATGAATGAGTATAAGATAGAAAAAGGTTTTTTTACCGTCAAGGACATTACCGCTCTACTGATGGGTCTGGGCTTTATATCCAATACATTATCCGGTGAGGAAACCACTGCTACCCTGGCCAAATTAAAAAGCTTTATCCCGGAGGATAAACAGCATGAAATTACGCTGAAAGCCAACCAAATCTCCTTTGACTTATCCGCTTGGCTGGGCAGCAATGATCTGCAGACCAAAATTGAAGTGATTCGAATAGCCTTGGAGCATTGCAGCATACTGTCTTTTATGTATCTAAGCGCTAAAGGAGACAAGGTCATGCGGACCCTGGAACCTCACCGTCTGTTATTGAAAGAAAATCACTGGTACGTGCAGGGGTATTGTTTGAACAGGCAGCAATTTCGTGTATTCAAGTTATCCCGCATATCTGAACTGGAGAGAACGGAAGAACGTTTTGCTATGCGTGATAGTCCCCCGGCTTTTTCAGAGTTCACAGATACCATGTCCAGGAAAATGCAAAAAATAAAATTGCAGCTAGACCATTCTATCCTCGACAGGATGTTGGACTATTGCGGAGAAGAGAACATTACTCCCCTCGGCAATGGCGAATTCTATGCATATCTTGATTTTATTGAAGATGATTATGGTTACGGAATCCTAATGAGTTTCGGGGATAAATGCCAATGTATTGAACCTGAGCATGTGCGCAATGAAATGAGGAGACGGCTCAATGATTCAATAAAAGCATATTATTGAAATACAAAGCAATTAATCTTCTCCTTATAAGTTACGAAAGCACTGCCTCAAGGTAGTGATGGTGGTGAATGGACGTTGTTGATCCATTGTTATTGATGATGTAGCGAACTACATTAAAAATTTTGATTGCACAACGAAGGGGCTATTCCTAAGTCTAAGGAATAGCCCCTTCGTGCTGTACTACTTAAAGCGTATATTCAGTTTCTATTCTATTATTCCGGTTTTACCACAATTTTTTGAGTACCTCTTCCGTTACTTGAGCAACAATGGATTGAATCAGTTTTTGATCCACTTGTACAGAAGAGGAATCATGGGGCTCATTGTTCGCCCCCAGCTTTAAAGCTTCTTCACGGGAGATCAGGTTACCACCGGTCTTAATCCCCATGTTCTCTCGAATCTGGATTAGCTCTGCTAAGCGCTCTGCACTTAGCTCTTCCAATTGATCTGTGAGCTTCTTCGTATGAAGAAGCGTCATGGAGTAGTGCTCAAGCGATTCCATACGATAGTAGGCCTCAATAATATCTCTTCCCCAAGTCAGTGCGCCATGATTAGCAAGCAATACCGCATTGTAATCTTTACAGTATGGTGCGATGGAATCGGGCACCTCTTGTGTGCCTGGCGCTGCGTATGGAGAAACGGGTACTTTACCCAGCAAGATAACGCCCTCTGGAGAGTAAGCATGATCCAGTGGAATACCAGCCATCGCATAAGCTGTAGCCGCTTGAGGATGCGCATGAACAACTGCTGTTATTTCTTCATTTTCCAGATATACTCGTAAATGCATCTTTAACTCAGAGGAAGGCTTTCGCGTTCCTTCTAGTACTTTGCCTGTAAGATCCACTTTAACTAGCATATCTGGTGTCATAAAGCCTTTACTCACACCTGTTGGTGTTGCCCATACTTCATTGAGCCCTACCTTGATGGAGATATTACCATCATTCGCTGCAACAAAGTTTTTGTTATATACTCGTCTTCCGATCTCACAGATCATTTCTTTAGCTTCATCATCACTTAAATAGGTTATGTTATCCAGCATAACTACCACACAAATAGTCCGACAAAAGCAGCACTTAGTAGGGACACTAATGTTCCTGAAAGGATCATCAACCATACCCCTCTGGACAAGTTATCTGCTTTTTCCTTACTTATAATACCGTTGAAACAGCCTAGAATCATTCCTACTGTAGAGAAGTTCGCAAAGGACACAAGGAAGGTAGTAAGGACCGCCTTCATATGTGGACTAAATGTATCCATAATCGGCATAATATCGATCATTACGACGAACTCATTGGTTACCAATTTGGTACCCATGTACTGTGCAGTTTGGAATGCTTCACCGAACGAGAGACCGAGAAGTAAAGAAAAAGGTGTCATGATCACACCTAGAATGCTGCTGAGTGTAAGCCAAGGCGCAATGAGCATTAGAACCTTATCAATAAGTGTCGCTAAGGATACGAATGCAATAATCATCGCTGTGATGATTAGAATCAACTTACCTGCACCAAGGATAGAATCGCCCAAGAATGAGAAGAAAGGAGGCTTATCTTCTTTTTTCATTTCAAAGATAACATCTTCTTCTTTGCTTATGGTGACCGGATTCAGGATACTTGTCACAATTATCGCGTTGATAATATTAAGTGGTACAGCAGTTAGAACATATTCTGCTGGAATCATTTGTGTATAGGCACCGATCATCGCTGCGGATACACAACTCATGGACATAAGCGAAACCGTGAATAGGCGCTGCTGGCTCATAGCCTTTAATTGTCCACCGGATACAGCTAATGCCTCTGTGTTACCAAGGAACATCATTTCAATCGCATAGAAGGATTCAAACTTGGGTTGACCTGTAAGTTTAGACAGTGCCCAGCCCAAGAATTTAATGATTTTGGGGAGGATCCCAAAATAAGTTAAGATATCAAATAACGGCACAACTAATAAGATCGGCATTAGTGCACTGAACACAACGTCCATATTTTCAACATGAACCATACTTGCAAATGCAAATCCGATACCCGAAAAAGCGGTATCGATTAACCAATTAAAGGCATTAGCAACTTGTCCAACGAACCAGCGGCCGCCCGAGAATGCAGTTAACAACCAGACCAAGACTAGGTTAAAGATAACCAGTATACTAATGGCTTTCCAATTTACATTTTTCTTATCTTTGGAGAAAAGAAACGCAATTCCGATAAAGACCAAAATACCGATGATGTTGATGAGTAGAAAGAAGTTCATATGACCCTCCGCTGTAGTTGAATATCTTCTGAAGTGATGGTGCCTAGCTGCCCAAACAGTGGTAGAGGGCTAAACTTTTTATACGAATAGTGTTTTTAAATTTTCAGAATAAGGGGCTTGAATAATTCCCTTTTCAGTAATAATCGCTGTAATCAAATCGTTTGGTGTTACATCAAAAGCAGGGTTGAACACTTTTACGCCATCTGGTGCGGTTTGTTTGCCAAAACTATGAGTAATCTCTGTAGCAGAGCGCTCTTCAATTGGGATCTCAGCTCCAGTAGATGTTTCCATATCAATTGTAGAAAGAGGGCTTGCTACGTAGAATGGAATATTGTGTTTTTGTGCGAGAACTGCAAGACCATAGGTACCAATCTTGTTCGCAGTATCTCCATTAGCCGCAATCCGGTCGCATCCTACGATAACTGCATCTACTTTACCTTGCTGCATCACCATCGCTGCCATGCTATCCGTAATCAAGGTAACATCCACACCTGCTTTCATAAGCTCCCATGTGGTCAAGCGAGCACCCTGCAATAGAGGTCTAGTCTCGTCAGCAAACACTTTAATATCCATGCCACGTTCTTTGGCAAGATAGATCGGAGCCAGTGCTGTTCCATACTTGGCTGTTGCAATTCCACCTGCATTGCAGTGAGTAAGCAGTGTCATGCCATCTTGTAGTAGAGTGAGACCATATTCTCCAATGGATGCGCAAATCTCTGCATCATCTTTCTTGATTGCATCGGCTTCGTTATGAAGAATTTGTTTGATCTCAGGGATAGATATGTTTTTGTTGTCCACCAATGTCTTCTTCATACGGCCCAGTGCCCAGAACAAGTTAACAGCAGTTGGGCGGGATGAGGCTAGATAGTTGGAGATCTCCTCATATTTCACGAAGAAAGATGCATAATCTGTTTCAGTCAATTGACTAGCACCAAGTGCAACGCCATATGCAGCTGCGATCCCTATTGCTGGAGCACCACGAACCTTAAGCTCGAAGATGGCATCCCATAAGTCCTTCACTGTTTCAATTTCTAGATATACTTCTTCTAAGGGTAATTTAGTTTGATCAAGAAGGATGATTTTTGTCCCATCGTACTTCACAGACTCTATGTGTATCATGTCCATCATTCCTTTGTATTAACAAAATATTTCAATCATCCTTCTACAGATTACTATCTTCGCCGAACGATATGAAATTTCAAGATATTGTTCACGATCAAACTTTTCCCATGAAATATTGGATCATTTGCATTGGAGTAGAAAGTTTGTTCCAAAATTTGAAGCGCGTCATGCTTTTTAATGCCTAGCTTATTGGCATCTCCCGCGGTAGCATTCTCAGCAAATAAATTGCAATGAGAGCTAAAAATTTGAATATTTTGCGCAGCACTTAGATAACTCAGGATGGATGAATTGGCATAATTGGTGAAGAAATCAGCACTTACATACTTCTCAGGAATATAAATTCGGTCCAAGGCAAACGGTTTGTTGTCTGCAGTACGAATTCGCTCAAAGGATAATAAGATCTCATCATCTTTCAAGCCAAGCAACTCTCTGATGGATTCATCACTCGAGACCTTAGGTTCTGTGATTCCAATAGTACCGACGGTGTAGTTCTGTGCCATAACCAGATCTGTCATACTGTCCAGCTTCTCGATGCCTGTCGTTAACATAGGTGTCTTGGAAATGACAAATGTACCTACGCCATGTTTACGAACGATGTATCCTTTTAGCTCTAATATCTGAAGGGCCTCCCGTAGTATGGGGCGACTAATATTTAGCTTGTCAGCGAGCTTCTGCTCCGCATCCAATTTGTCTCCAATTTTGAATACATCCGTTTCAATGAGATCTATAATAGTTCGTACCGCAATCGATGATAATGTTTCTTTTTCAATTCCAATGTTTTTCATTAATTTACCTCCTAAAGCGACTTATTTCATCTTACTATTGTTGATTAGTGAAAAACGATGCGCATTCTAGGAGGTAGAGTTTCTATAGGGTTAGCATCGTTTCCAGAGCAATATCAATCTCAGCCTGAACGGCTTCTTTAACGGAATCTTTGTGTGGGTTGTAATCATTCATATCACTAAAAGCATATCCATCGAGTGCAAAGATACCGACAGCGGAAACACCTCTTAATCTAGCAATCACATAAAGCGCTGCGAGTTCCATCTCTGCACCAAGAGCACCTGACTCTTTGTACAGCATGTGAGGGAACTGAACGGGTCCTGCATAGAATGCATCCAAGGTAACGATCGTACCTAGGCCATACTTGAAATTCGTTTTCTTTGCTTGTTCTTCTAACTTAAGCAGCATATTGAAGTCTGCAACAGCGGGCACGCCATCAGGTACCATTTGCTTCGTTAGACCTTCTGCTCGTACAGCAGAATCTGCGATAATCAAGCTTCCGGGAGGCAATTCATCCGTATATGAGCCTGCTGTGCCTACGCGAATGATTTTTTTGGCACCTGCTTTAATCAGTTCTTCGAAACAAACAGCTGCACCTGGAGAACCAACACCGTGACTTGTAACGGTTATTTTTTTGCCCTTATACCAGCCATTTATCGTGCGGTATTCTCTGGAATATGCGATTTCCTCAGCGTTATCTAATTGATCGCCAATCACTTTGGCGCGTTCGGGATCGCCCACCACAATTACATGCTCAGAAATAGCCCCAGGTTTCACTTTAATATTGGGTAATATCATTTCAGTCTTATCCACGAGGTTCACCCCAATCAGTCATTAAGAGGTCTGACCTCTTTACCATTATTCTACGCAGCAGAGAAAACGTCGTCAAATGTTATTATTAAACAGCTGAATGCCAGGTATAAGCAGAAAACTATAGAAACCAAGCGCCTATAGACTCGTTAAGGAGAACCGTATCATAAGTAGTGGTAAAGCAAAGAATGATGATAAAGGTTGAAGTGGCATTGATAAATATGCTTTTGGGTGAGTAAGCGTAGATAAATCCTATAAGCACTTGTATAATGAAACTAACTTCAAAAATGAAGGGACTGAACTATGCGCAGATGTCAATATCTTAAACCTAACTATTAAAATATAATGGAGGTAAAAGTATTGATTACAGAGTTACACACAGAACGTTTACATTTGAGGAAAATGAAGGTATCAGATTCATCTAATTTGTTTAAAATTTGGTCTGATCCAGATGTTACTAAATTTATGAATGTTAGTTGTTTTACTGATGAAAATCAAGCAAAAGAAATGATTAATCTTCTTGATGATCTTTCTCGAGACAGTAAGGCTATTCGTTTCTCCATAATTATAAAAGAGTCCAATGAAATTATTGGTTCTTGTGGTTTTAATTCCTTTGATTTTGAAAATGAAAAAGCAGAAATTGGATATGATGTTGCTAAATCATATTGGGGAAGAGGATACGCTTCAGAAGCTATCTGTTCTTTGTTAGATCACGCATTCTCATCTTTAAAGCTGAATCGAGTCGAAGCAAAGGTTGACCCCGAAAATGTGAATTCTATAAAGCTTTTACAAAAGCTCAACTTTACTTTTGAAGGAACACTTAGACAATATGAAAGAGTAGAAGGAAAGTTTAACGATCTCAATATTTATTCAAAATTAATATCAGATTGATTTGATTTTCTGCCTATTTTGAATTGTAAGCTGCATAAACGAAAACTTACTGTTACAGACAGCCTCGGGAAACCGTATCACAAGGCATTAAATTAACGGGACACGAGGGGTTTAATAAAGAGGGATCTGTTCAAAGAAGCCACTCCATTGTTCGGAGTGGCTTTATGTTTATATACAGATGTAAACGTTATGGTCAAATCGTACTTTGTGCTTAAATATGATACACCGAACCGTAACATAAGTAGTCTGGGTATGCGGCAACTCATTCGTCGTTTACGGATATAACGGGTCCGGCCGGCTTTGGTTATTTATTAAGCTAGTCTCATTTTAAAATCCTGATAGCCGAACTCGCGAACGACGCGGCAATTACCGTCTTTCTCCAACACGGCGATGGCCGGCAGTGGCATGCCGTTAAAGGTGCTGGTTTTGACCATGGAGTAGATCGCCATATCTTCAAACACTAATCTGTCGCCGTTTTTTAAGGGCTGATCGAAGGAATAGTCTCCGATGACATCGCCCGTAAGGCAGGTCGGACCGCCAAGCCGATAGGTGTATGGCTTCTCGCCGGCTTCGCCCGAATCAACAAGTGGTGGGCGATACGGCATTTCCAGCACATCCGGCATATGACATGTAGCCGACGTGTCCACGATAGCAATCTCGATGCCGTTCCTATGGATATCCAGTACGGAGGTGACCATATAGCCCGCATTAAGCGCAACAGCTTCTCCGGGTTCAAGGTAAACTTCCAAGCCATATTTAACCTGCATTCGCGAAATGCAAGCTTCGAGTCTTGGGATATCATAGTCGTCTCTTGTGATATGGTGACCGCCACCGAAATTGATCCATTCCATTTGCGGCAGCCATGGCCCAAACTTGTCTTCGACCGCATTTAGCGTGGTCTCCAAATCGTCGGAGTTCTGTTGGCAAAGGGTATGGAAGTGCAATCCTGAAACGCCCTCAAGCAGTTCCGGCCGGAAATCCTCCTGTTTCACGCCGAATCTTGACCCTGGCGAGCAGGGATCATAGATTTCGTGTCCCTCTTGCGTCGAGCATTCCGGATTGATACGTAGGCCGACTTTTCTGCCAGCTGCAAGAGCTTTTGCTTTATACTTTTCCAGCTGGGAGAAGGAATTAAAGATGATATGGTCACAAATGGCTATAATTCCGTCGATTTCATCTTCACGATAGGCAGGGGCAAAGACGTGATTTTCTTTGCCCATTTCTTCGTGACCCAGCCTTGCTTCGAATAAACCGCTAGCAGTCGTACCGCTTAAGTATTTTCCAATGAGGGGATACATGGTGGTCATGGAAAAAGCTTTTTGCGCCAGCACAATCTTGGCTCCTGTACGCTGCATAACTTCGCTTAGGATTTTTAGGTTTTTTTCGATGAGTGCTTCATCGACTACGAAACAGGGTGTCGGTAATTCCTCGAACCGCATATTAGCGAACGAGCTCCGGCTTTTTCGCTTCCTCTGGCAATGCGTCAACCAGCACAGGGTTAAAGTCTTCTACCCATGGAAGTCCCCATTTGTTTAGCTCTTCCATGAATGGATCCGGATCGAACTCTTCGATATTGAATACGCCTGGTTTATTCCATTTGCCAGTCATGACCATCGCTGCGCCGATCATGGCAGGTACGCCAGTTGTATAGGAGACGGCTTGGGAGCCCACTTCCTTATAGCACTCTTGGTGGTCACAAACATTGTAGACATAGTAAGTCTTGTCTTGGCCGTCTTTTTTTCCTTTGAAAATGCAGCCGATGTTCGTCTTGCCCACTGTACGAGGTCCAAGGGAAGCCGGATCTGGGAGTATAGCCTTTAGGAACTGAAGCGGAATGATTTGTTTGCCTTCGTATTCGATCGGTTCGATGGAAGTCATTCCTACGTTTTCAAGCGCCTTTAAGTGCATGAGATAACTTGGGCCGAAGGTCATGAAGAAACGGATGCGTTTCAGTCCTGGCATGTTTTGCGCAAGGGATTCGAGCTCTTCATGGTACAGCAGATACATATCCTTTTCGCCGACTTGAGCAAAGTTATAACCGCGTTTGATCTCCATTGGTTTCGTTTCGATCCATTCGCCATTTTCCCAGTAACGTCCGTTAGCGGATACTTCACGGATGTTGATTTCTGGGTTGAAATTGGTTGCGAAAGGATAGCCGTGATCGCCGCCGTTGCAATCCAGAATGTCGATATATTCGATTTCGTCAAAATAGTGTTTCAACGCATAGGCGGAGAATACGCCGGTTACGCCTGGGTCGAACCCGCTGCCCAAAAGAGCTGTGATCCCTGCTTTTTCAAAGCGCTCGCGGTAATCCCATTGCCATTTGTATTCGAATTTCGCCGTATCTTCCGGCTCATAGTTTGCCGTATCCATATAGTGCGTTTTGGTGGCTAGGCAAGCATCCATGATCGTCAAATCCTGGTAAGGTAGAGCCAAGTTCATAACGATATCCGGTTTGAATTCATTAATCAAAGCGATCAGCTCATCTACGTTGTCTGCATTAACCTGTGCAGTCGTAATTTTGGTTTTACCGCCGTCTAATTTCGCTTTCAGATCATCGCATTTGGATTTCGTCCGGCTAGCGATACAGATTTCTTCAAAAACCTCACTGTTTTGAACACATTTATGAATTGCTACTGCTGCTACGCCTCCGGCGCCAATGATAAGTGCTTTTCCCATTTTTCGATCTCCTCACCCAAGTAATTTTTTTGAAAAAACGCGAAAACGGCAACAAAAAAAGCAAGCGGAACACGCATCATGCGCATCACACTTGCTTCGATATAGTTAAATAATAAGACAGTCCCAATAAGCATGACTGGACAAACTTCTTGCGTGCTCGTCAGTCATAAAGTTCATAGTTTCATGGGGAAAGGCCCTTAATATTCAAATATATCATGTTAGGATCAGAGTCTATATAGCAAATAATTCACTTTTACCACTCTTATTGACCGTTTCACAAGTTGTGTGCTAAATGCACTGGTTGTAAAGTAACCAACTTATAAAATTTGAGCTTTTAACTCAATCAATAAGGCAACGAAAGTTGCCAATCGGCATTTGACCCGGCTGTCCGTATGGCCTTAACTTCTTTAGGAAGTGGTCAAAGATTATCTGCTTGGAAAGATCCTAGATATATTAAATATTAGCTTCCCAAAATTTATGCTTCTTCATAATAGCAGGCTAGGGGCTATTGAGCAAGAAAAATTTTCGAATAAACGCATATTTTTTTTCGTGGCGCTGAGAACCAATGAAGTTCAAGGTTCATTGATTGTATTTAATGTTATTGACAAGCCATGTAAGCAAGACTATTATTGAAAATCATGTGAAACATATTACATGTCTTAAAATTTAATAATTCGCAAGCTATGATTGCTATGGATCACACTATAGCAGGAGCAGCTTCTGGAGAGACTGCGGTAATTCCGCAGCGCCGAAGGGTTCACAATCTCAGGCAAAAGGACAGAAGAGTACTGAATATTTATTTATCGTGCTAATAATTATTATTAGTAGGATAGATATTATTTAATATTCTTATGAACTTAGGAGATTGGATGACATCCGATCTCTTTTTTTTGTACCAATTTTTTGAACTAATTTATTGTATTCATTAAGGGGGAACTAGGTGTGGCACAACGAGAATTAAAGCGGGAATTAGAAAATCGGCATGTTCAACTCATTGCAATTGGCGGAACCATTGGGACTGGATTGTTTTTAGGATCCGGTAAAGCGATACAACTGGCAGGACCCTCCATCATCTTTGCTTATCTAATTGTGGGTATTGCCATTTTCTTTGTTATGAGGGCGTTAGGAGAACTTTTGTTATCTAAAGCAGGGTATCAATCCTTTACAGATATTGCCGAGGACTATCTTGGGCCGCGAGCCGCGTTTGTAACCGGATGGACCTATTGGTTTTGTTGGATCATGACGGCAATGGCTGATATTATTGCTGTCGGGATCTATGTACAATATTGGTTCGATATCCCGCAATGGATCCCTGAGGTTCTTTGCTTAATCATTTTATTAGGACTCAATCTATTAACTGTCAAAAATTTTGGGGAATTGGAATTTTGGTTTGCCTTAATCAAGGTGGTCACTATTCTCGCATTAATCGCCATTGGTGTTATCTTGGTGGTGATTGGATTCAAAACCGATGCAGGAATGGTTACGGTCAAGAATATTTGGGGACATGGGGGAATGTTTCCAAACGGAATTTCAGGATTCTTACTGTCTTTCCAAATGGTTGTGTTTGCCTTTGTCGGTGTAGAATTAGTGGGTGTATCCGCAGCGGAAACATCCGATCCACAGAAAAATATCCCGTCGGCCATTAATAAAATTCCATTAAGAATTCTATTCTTCTACGTGGGTGCAATTATTGCTCTATTATGCATTAATCCTTGGACGGAGCTAAGTCCGGCAGAAAGTCCTTTTGTTAAAACATTTGCTTTAGTAGGGATTCCGATTGCCGCGGGAATTATTAACTTTGTCGTATTAACTTCAGCCGCTTCTGCTTGTAACAGCGGAATGTTCTCAACAAGCCGTATTCTATATAACTTAGGCAAGAATGATCAGGCTCCATCTGGTTTTGCCAAATTGAATAAAAATCATGTGCCCAAAAATGGGTTGCTCATATCCACGCTTGTCCTATCTGCGGGAGCTCTTTTGAGTAAACTTATTCCAGAACAGGCTTTTGGAATCGTGACAACCATTAGTGCCATTTGTTTTATTTGGGTGTGGGGTGTGGTCCTCATTTGCCATATAAAGTATAAGAAAACTCAGCCGCAATTGCATGAAAAATCAAAATTCAAAGCACCCTTTACACCATTTATTAATTATGTTGTCCTAGCTTTGTTTGCTGTCATTCTCATTATTATGCTATTTGCTGAAGAAACACGTCCGGCCCTATTGTTAACACCTTTATGGTTTATTCTATTATTTGTTTTGTATTCTTCGAATAGAAGGAAAAAGGCGAAATAGTTAAGATAACATGAGAAGACCCTCCTCGAAAAGTTATCGAGGAGGTCTTTCTTCAGCAAAATAGAAAATATGCTAACGGATTCGATAAGTCAAAAATCGAAAAATCATTAACGGATTGTATTTAAGACACAACCAAATACGTTTAAGAAGGCCATCCGAGGGGGTGGCCTTAAAGTTTGCCGTTGCGTTGTAGATAGCGCGCCACCTTTCTTCCCCTAAATATGAATCTTTTAAAAGAAATTTGAAATCTATTAAGATTTCATTAAGATACAGAATTAATTTTCTGTTAAAATATTACTGATAAATTTTTAATAATTAAAAATTTCATTTTGGGGAAGGTAGGTTAGGTTAAATCATGAACAAGAAGCTTTTTATTTGGTTTACGGCGCTGACAGTTGGTCTAACGTCCGCGTTATCGATTGGCGGTGGTGTGAGTGAGGCAAAGACCTCGGCCGATTTCAGCGATTTACAGGATTTGGACGCAGCTACAAAGGCGAAGTTTGATGCCCTGATTCAAGCAGGTATTTTCAATGGAGTCTCTGACAATAATTTCGGTCTGAATGAAGAAATGAATCGAGCCCAATTCGCAAAGGTAGCAGCGCTTATTACTGGCCTGGAGGTCAACCCAGCCCTAAAGACATCATCTTTCAGTGACGTACAGGCAACTGATGCAGCAAACGGCTATGCGCTGCCTTATATCGAGGCTCTCAAGCAAGCAGGAATCACCAACGGTGTAGGCTCTGGAGAATTTAACCCTTCGGGTACTGTGACTAAGGAGGAATTAGCAACATTTCTAGTTCGGGTATTAGGTCAGGATGCAAGGGCACAGTCGGCTCCAGGTGTTAGCGATGGTACTGTATCCGATTGGGCGAGAGGTTATGTCCAGGTGGCACTTGGGCAAGGATTGCTAAGCAACTCTTCGGACGGTACATTTGGCGGTAAAGAAGAAGCGAGCCGTAATTTACTTGCTACCGGATCTTTCGAAACCGCCAAAACGTTCGAAGCTACCAGGCCTCTTAAGGTGTCAGGAGCGGACTTCACCGCGGGGAACAAGTTGGAACTGACGCTAACAGTAGGGATCGATGGGAGTTCCGTTGATCTATCCAAGATTACGATTAACGGTGTGCCGCTTGATCCGAAGTTAGACAGTTATGTGCTGTCCGAGGACAAGAAGACGATCATTATCAAGTTGCATCAAGGTTTTAAGCTCGATACATCCAAGACACCGGTTATCGTAGTAAAAGGCTTGAAGACATTATTCGGTAACGAGGTGAAAAATGAGGAGAGTACATTAATACCGGTTAAGATAACCGAGCCTCCGGCGACGCCACCAGTAGTCACGCCATCGCCATCAACATCAACCCCATCCACGCCATCGACATCCACGCCTATACCCACACCAGGGCCTGATGTGACTCTGGCAATTAATGCCGCGAACGGAACCATCACGCAAACGACGGCTTCTTATCCGGTAACGGGATCGGTCACCGGGGTCGTGTATTATTCCGTGCTTCCATCCGGTTTGGCAGCTCCGAGCTTGGATGGTATTAAATTAGGGACGAATGCTGTCGTCCACGGTTCGGTTGAATTGGATGGAACCAAGGGAAATTTGGAACTGTACGGATTGTCAGCGGGCACTTCATACGTGTTGTATGCTTATGAGTCTGCCAATAATAAGACATCTACCATCTCCAATGTACCTTTTCAGACGTTGGTTGAGCAGCAAATCGGACCTGTGATTACTTTTAACGCATTGGTGACAAATAGAAGCAGGGGAGACGTTAGCGACTCGATCAATGCAAGTGTGAACGCCGATGGATATGATAAGCTATATTACGTTCTTACCGAGTTTAGTCCTTCTGATTCTCCAAGCGCTGATCAAGTAAAATCCGGGCAGGATGCAACGGGAGTTCCAGCGCTTCAGTATGGAACGATCGATACGGACTCACGGGAATCCAATATTGGTATCTCCGGGGACTTGCTTTCCAACATGACTTATCGTCTCTACATAGTGGGATCTAAGGAAAATTTGAATAGTCAAGTTGCGGAGTTTACCTTCTATCGTATGGATCCGATCATCGAATCGTTTATGAGTATAAGCATGCCTATCGTGACCCCTAATTTGATTACGGTCTTACCGGAGTACACCGGAAGTAATTATAATTTCTACTACTTAACAACAGATCAGTTTGCAGGTGTGAATCCACCTTCTGCTGATTATATTATTAATCAGGGTGGGCTTGGAACGTATAATTCAGAAGACAGAACAGTGAGTATTCAGGGTTTGTTTGCCGCCGGTATTGGACTTTATACGGTCATTGTGGAATACGATCAAACGGTGGGCGATTATATTCGCTCGAACGTAGTAACCTATATTCCTGTTCCTAGTAGTGAATTAGACCGGAGATAAAACAGAGGCCGCTGAAGAACTTGTAGTTTTTTGGAACTACTAAAGTTAGATGAATAAAAAGACGACCCTTATTCCCATTTTTTTGGGATGAAGGTCGTCTTTTCGTTTATGATTAACCGTGAATATATCGATTCAGTTTACTTTCTCATACTGCTTATAGATACATAGGAAATGAGCGGACGGCGAATTATTTTGTCGAGGAAGGCTCGGAGAATCTTGTACTCACCTATTTCCAATAGATATCATAATTATAATAAATTTTGAAATGATTCAACAAATTTATGTCGATACATGCCAAGTTTGTGAATATTACCGCAAGTGGCAATTGTAAGCCAAAGAAAGGGAGTTTATACTTAGCCTTAATATTGATAGATACATAAGTTATGATAACTATATTTTCTACTAGAGGGAGCTATTTATGAAGTTTTCCGTTGGTAAAAGCTCGAAACGTGATTTCAAGGAAGCTGTATCGGAAGCTGCAGCAGGGCTCGTTTCGCCCAAACTCCTGTTGTTCTTCTCTGATGTGGAGTGCTTTGAGGGGTATAACGAAGAAATTAAGGGACGGTTTAAGGACAGCATTATCCTCGGCTCCACCACCTTTGCGGGCTTCTGCAAGGATGGCGCTTATAAGGATAGCTTGCTTGTTATGGGGATTGAAGAGGGGATTGAATGCTACGCCGACGTGCTGGAGGACGCCAATCGGTATCCGCTGAAATATGTGGATCGGGTTCAACAATGCGTACAAAAGTTCAGTGATACGAAAAACACAGTATGCTTTGAGATCTCTGCTGCGCTGATAAGCTGCGAGGAACTGGTTCTGTCCACTCTCAATTCCATCCTTGAGGATAAGGAGATTCCCTTGTTCGGGGGATCAGCTGGGGACTACGGTAAAGCAGAGAAAACATTGATATCTTTTAATGGCACTATTTACAGGAATGCCTGTGCTTTTGTCATCATCAAGAACCTGGGCGGGAAGATCCACCTATATCGGGAGAACATCTATAAACCGACAGCCCATTACTTCACTGCAACGAAGGTCGATGAACGAAACCGGATTGTTCACGAATACGACAACCGGCCTGCCGCCAAAGTTGTAGCGGAGGCTCTGAATACCACGGTAGAAGGATTACCGAAATACTTAGATAGTTATCCCATGGGCAGAATCATCGGTAATGACATGTATATCACTGCTAACCAGATGGTCACTGCAAACAACGGGATGGCTTATCACGCTAGAGTCTATAATAATTCCCAAATGGTGCTTCTTGAACCGGATGACTACAAGAAAGTTATACATACCACCATCGAAACTGTCAAAAGAGATATTCCTAACCCTTCGCTGGCTATTATGATCAATTGTTTGGCTAGATCTATGCTGTTTGAGGGGGATGGATACCTAAGCGGCTTTGCCAAGGAAATGAGCTCGGCCTTGGGTAATTATATTGGATTTGCTGGGTATGGAGAGCAGTTGGGGCAGCAGCATTTTAACCAGACCATGGTCTTGGCTGTATTCGAATAGTGAGGTAGGATGCATATGAAATGGTTCAAATCAACATATAAAAATGTCGGGACGGATAACGTGGCGGTCGCAATTGAGCCTGTGCAGAAATTGATTCCAGAAGCGTCAATCGGTTACGACCAAGAAGTTCATTATGGTATTATGCACATCGAGAGGAAACTCGGTGAATTTATGAACGAAGAAGTCATCGTGACCCAATCTATTCATGAGATCGGTACAACTTACTCCCAGATTAACTCCATCCAGGACATGATCATGAATTTAGATGCTAACTTCAATCAGTTCCGGCAGTATGTTCAGGAAATTGATGGTGTAATGAGTCAAACAGATACCACTGTCAAACAAGCGGATGATAAGATGGGTATCCTATCGGATAAGCTGAATGGAACTTGTGAACAGCTTCACTCCATTACGGATGCGTTCCATGTGCTGGAGCAAAACTTCGGGCATATCAAGGAAATGTCCGCCAGCATTACCGATATCGCAAGGAACACGAATCTACTAGCACTCAACGCTTCCATCGAGGCTGCCCGTGCGGGGGATGCCGGAAGAGGGTTTGCCGTTGTCGCGGATGAAATAAGGAAGTTATCCTCCTCCACTGCCAAATTGGTCCATGGCATTGATGATAGCGTCACAGCGCTGTATCAAAGCATCGATTCACTTAAGGGAAGAATTGACCATACCACTGCAACCATTCAGGACAACTATCAATATGCCCAAAATGTACAGCAGGACTTTAAGCAGGTAACGGAATCTACGGTGGAAGTGAAGAATTTCAGCAATCATATTATTACAGGAATCGAACGAACGAGCTCGGAGATCAATGGCGCGGTGTCGGGAGTGGGCTCTGTAACCGAGCTTGTGACCTCGCTTGGCAATAAGCTGGAGAAGCTGAACTTGCGATTAAGTAAAAGGTCCATCATCATTTGCAGTATTACGGACTTTCTTCAGCAAATCGAAAATATGCTAACGGATTCGATAAGCCAAAAATCAAAGAAGCATTAATGGAATGTGTTGAAGTCATAACCGAATACGCTTAAGAAGGCCACCCGATGGGGTGGCCTCAGCTTGTCGAGAAACCCAGTCATTTTCATGACATCGGGTTTCTCTTTTTATTTTGGCAGATATAAAATCGGGAAACTAGGGGTTTAAACCCGGTACTCCAGGCGATCCAGGTGGATCGCCATCTTCTTCATATTCTGTACGGCTGCCGTCATCAGTGCTTGTTCTCTGACGTTTGGTAGCCCTCGCAAACGGCAATAGCGAAACCCATGGAGCTCTTTAGCATCCGCGAAGCTTCGCTCTATCGTTTCTTTTCGTTTACGGTATAACTGTTTGCCGGACTTGCTGAGCCGGTTATTCCGTACCCAGTCCTTGCTGTCTTCCCAAACATGTCGGGTTACCACCTTCCGGTGGTTTCGGGATTGCGTACATTGGTCCAGCAAGGGACAGTTCTTGCAATGCTCTGGATCGGACGCGTACTGCCGATAACCCTTGCGATCTGTGGTTCGGTAACCCAATTCATGGCTTGCAGGGCAGACGTAAATATTTCGCTCTGCATCAAACGTGAATTTCCATTTCGGAAACAAACCTTGCTTCGGATGAAATCTTCGGTGAGCAATTACCGCGAAAATATTTCTGCTTTGTAAACCTCGACAAATTGGCGTAGTTAAATAACCTGAATCTAATGCAACAGCTTCGACCTCAAATTTAAAACGTTCTCGCTGACGGTCCAAACGCGACAAATAGGGAACAGAATCATGGACATTTCCCGGTGTGACATGCACGTCCGTAATAAAATTGTACTTTGTATCCACCGTGCGGTGGTCCAGATAAAAGAAGCCCTCTGGTTTGCCATCCCGAATCATATATCCGCTGTCCGGATCCGTCTTGCTTACTTTAATTTCTTTGTCCTCAGTCACTTCCTCTCTAGGTTTTAGGGCTTTTTTCCGTGCTCTTTCCGGTCTTCTGCAACGGCGGCGTTTAGCTCGTCCACGTAATCTTTGGTATTTTGCAGCACTTGCTGTTTTGTGTACTGGTGTTTATTCGCATTTGCTTTCACGTGGGTAGAGTCACTCACCAGAACACGTCCGCCAACCATCCGGTGGGAAATGCCCTGCAAGACAATCTCATCGAAAATATCCTGAAAAATGTTCGTACCTTTAAACCGAGTTCGCCGATTCCAGCTAATAGTTGTATGGTCGGGCACTTTATCTGTTAATCCGAGGCCTAGAAACCATCGGTAAGCTAAATTGGTCTGAATTTCACGTTCTAATTGGCGTTCGGAACGAATGCCATAAAAGTATCCGAGAAATATCATCTTAAACAAAACAACAGGGTCAATCGCGGGTCGTCCATTATCCGCACAGTACAAGGGCCGAACTTTTTCATTGATAAAGGAAAAGTCGATATGTTTATCTACTTTGCGCAGCAAATGATCTTGCGGGACCAAATCTTCTATGGAAACAAACTCGTAGACTTGTTGTTTTTCTCGGTTGGAACGTAGCATACAGAACACCATCCGTTCTATAATAGTTACCTATATTATACAACATTAACGCGGTGTCGTCTTAAATAATTAATTCATAAAGAAGGCTGTCGAGACTTTCTCGACAGCCTGAGGCCACCCGATGGGGTGGCCTTAAATTTTGTCGTTACGTTTGAAAAATCGTTTGAAAATCTAAAGTCTACTAAGCAGGTATACCTGTATAATAGACATAAGGAAATCTATACCATCCGTTACTCTACATGTTCACTGAGGCGGATTGTGAGTTACTTACATAAATGTCTTAGAAGAGAGGAATACTTCTTGGCAAATCATTCACGAAAATACCAAATGAAAATGAGTCATATACTATTATTACTAGGACTATTCTTAGTTATTTTATCCTGTTCGCGCATTTTGTGGATGGAAATGTTTCATGATCAAAAACATGAGCTAATTAAAAACGGGCAATTCGATTTGCGCAGTTGGAATGCAGAAGATGGGGATATTGTTTTACTAGACGGGGAATGGGAGTTTTATCCCTCACAGTGGTTGATGGACGGCAGACGGCAACAAGCATTAGATGAGAATGAGCCAAGGCTTATTCAGGTTCCAGGAAGATGGAATGAAGCTCTGCATACTGAAAAATCAACTCCATACGGATTTGCTTCTTATCGCTTGCTTCTTTATGTAAATCAGGAAAAGGACCTTAATTATAGTATTCGTGTACCCAGCGTACGCACTGCATCAGAATTATATGTAAACGGTCGATTGCTTACTAAATCCGGACAGGTGGCGACAACAAAGGATGAATATATTTCGAAGGACCTACCTTATTCTACAACCTTTACAGCAGACGAAAACGGTGTAATCGAACTCGTCATTCAGGCGGCAAATTATGTGGATAGTCGAAGCGGGGGCATTGTCCGATCCATTAAATTTGGTTCAGAAGAAGCCATTGCCAAAGAGATGAAATCTTCCGTTTTTATGCAGTTTTTGGCAGCGATTATATTTATTATGCATGCTGTCTATGCACTTATTTTGTATTTACTAGGAAATAAGGAAAAGAAGCTGCTTTATTTCAGTTTGCTTGCATTATGTGTAACGATCACGAGTGTCTTTAGTACGGATGAGAAGTTGTTCCATCAATTATTTTACATTGGAATTAATTGGGATTTTAGGCTGACTAATATTGCTTTCGTTATTGCAGCCTATGCTTTGCTCCAGTGTACGAATCATCGCGAGCTTCTATATTGGCGTAGGATGTACCCTGTCTATAAAGTAATGAATCTAGGGACTGCCGGCATCACTTTCTTTTTAGATCCATCTCAAGTGATTATGCTCTTTCCGATTTATTATCTATTAGTTGGTATTGCTGCAGTTATCACGTTGATTACAATGGTTAAAAAAGTAATCAAAGGATTAAAGAGCAATCTTTTACTGCTTTTCTCTTTTCTTGCGTTGATGAACCATTCTCTTTGGTCGTTAATCTTGCTGGATAGTGGTTTGAGTCTTGTCTACTATCCGTTCGATATGATTATTGCGATGGGTTGTTTAGCTTCTGAATGGTTTAAGGGTTACTTTATCATGCATGCGAACACCAAAGAGCTTGCTGCAACCTTGCAAAGAATGAATGACCATAAGGATCAATTTCTGGCAAACACATCGCATGAATTTAAAAATCCGCTGCATAGCATTCTTAACATGTCACAATCCGTTTTAAAAAGGGAACAGCATTTATTGCAGGAACGGAGCATCAAGGAGCTTGAAACGGTTTTATCTGTAGGACGTCGAATGACATTAATATTAAATGATTTGATTGATGTGATGAGTTTACGGGAGGGCAATCCGCGTATACAGAAAAAAGTTATATCTATTCAGCCAATTGTGACCGGAGTACTTGATATGCTGCAATTTAATGCAGAAGTAAAGTCTATAACAATTGCAAATCAAATTCCTGAAGATTTTTCTCCAGTACATGCGGATGAGAACCGGGTTATTCAGATCGTTTTCAATTTACTTCATAATGCTGTGAAATTTTCGAACGATGGGGTCATTTCGATTCAAGCTTTTGTAAAGGACGGACGAGCTTATATCGTTATTACTGATACCGGGATTGGAATGGATGAGAACATGCTTAGGCGCCTATTCCGTCCGTACGAGCAAGCTAGCACGAGTGAGACCATGATTGAGGGTGGCTTTGGGTTAGGTTTGAGTATAAGCAAGCAACTGGTTGAGCTTCATGGAGGTACGTTAGATGTGTCCTCTGTTTTAGGAGAAGGCTCAAAATTCACTTTTTCATTAGAGCTAGCAGGCTTGGAAGAGAATGATGTGACGAACTCTTTTGAACCGTTACTATTACAATCCATGCCGACTCAAGAACATGTTTCGATCAAAGCAGTAAAGGCAGATATCCCGATGACTGCAAAACCAACAACTTTTTTAGAAATGGATCGAGACCGTCCAATCCTATTAATTGTTGATGATGATCCTATTAACCTTCAAGTGCTTGAAGCCATACTACCACCAGACGAATATGATATAACAATGGTAACGAGTGGCAAAGAAGCGTTAGCTGCATTGGACATAAAGAAGTGGGACCTGGTCATCTCCGATATTATGATGCCGCTGATGTCCGGTTATGAGCTGACACGAATGATTCGTGAGCGGTTTACACTTACAGAGCTCCCTGTTTTGCTCCTTACTGCAAGAAGCCGACCGGAGGATATTCAAAGTGGTTTTATAGCGGGAGCAAACGATTATGTCACGAAGCCAGTGGAAGCTATAGAAATCAAATCGCGTATAGAGGCGCTAATTACGATTAAACAATCCGTTCGGGAACAACTGCGATTAGAAGCTGCATGGTTACAAGCGCAAATAAAACCTCATTTTTTATTTAATACGTTGAATGCTGTAATAGCCTTAAGTGACATTGATTTGAATAAAATGCGTGATTTGCTTGATGAGTTCAGTAATTTGTTGAGGAGTAAATTTAAATTTCAAAACATGGATAATCTTGTTCCAATCCAAGAAGAGCTAAGTCTAGTGCGCTCTTATCTATATATTGAAAAGGTTCGGTTTGAAGAAAGGTTACAGGTTATTTGGGAGATAGACGAATGCGAGGACATAAAAGTTCCATTTCTTTCGATCCAGCCTCTTGTTGAAAATTCGATAAGACATGGCATAATGAAGCGCAGCCGTGGAGGAAAGATCCTTATTCGGATTTCTGTCTATGAGACGCACGCAGAGATAACAATTGAAGACGATGGGGGCGGAATAGACGAGGTTCAATTGCAACGAATATTAGAAAGAAAAGCAGATAGCCGTTCGGGCGTCGGATTGATTAATACCGATCAGCGACTAAAACGACACTTCGGACAAGGACTTAATATCAAGAGTACGTTAGGTACAGGGACAAAGGTAACCTTTCATGTACCTAACAGGTTGAATAGCGGGGATTAAGCTTGGTGATATCTATAAATCTATATAAGAGAAGCTTAACTTATATGGTGTTTGGTGGATATCAGGGGCTCAGAGTTCATGCAGAGTAACTTCACTGCGAATAAGGAATCGAGCATTTATACCAGCCTGACCAATCCCTTTAGAGATATAGAATGTGCCATGGGTTCCTGAATGCATTCCTTTGTAAATACCATCGGCTGCTAGCCTACCTTTATCTATGTATTGGAACAAATACGGCACGTTGAATTGCATACCGTGGAAATGGCCGGCCATCAAGTAGGTATACTTGCGTTTAATAGATAGAACAAGATTGGGGTTATGAGTGAGGACTAGAATCGGTTTGCTTGGATCGACGTTTGCGAATGCTTTATCAACCTTGCTTTTCTTGCTGCCAAAATCATCAATGCCAACAATTTGAAAGTTATCAACCAATATGGACTGATTGATAAGGACTTGTATGCCTGCGCCCTCAAGAATGCGGATAAGCTGATTAAAAGCAGTGAACTTTAGGCGATGATCATGATTCCCCAATACGGCAAACACAGGAATGCCGGGCCCTGCAATTGCGTGAGCATACCGCTGTACCTTGGATAAATATCGGGATTTTTGAGTGAAGTCTCCTGTGAGAACAATATAATCTGGAGCTTCTTTTTTAATTAAACGGGTCAATCTTCTCGGACTAATACGGAGTTTCTCCACATGTAGGTCACTAATTTGAAGAACGCGGCTTCCAATCCCACAAGAGTAGCTGACACGTTCCACCTTAAGCCATTGGGTCGGAAAGATCAGAAGGAAATAGATGACGGCAGCGATAAACAGGATAATGTAATAGATCATGGAGTACATCCTTCCTTTTTGCAAAGTGGATAAAAGTGATATATTCAAGTATAGATGGCTTAATCCCTAACAACAAATTCATTATAAAGGAATTGCGCCATTAAGGCAGCAATACAGTATAATACAACCTCCCGGGAAGGGTGCAGACACATGAATAAAACGGATCGTATGTTAGCCATTGTACTTGAACTGCAGCGTAACAAGGTGTTACGAGCCGAGGATTTAGCCGCTAAATTTGAAACTAGCGTAAGAACTATCTACAGGGACATTCAGGCTTTGAGTGAAGCAGGCGTATCTGTGATAGGGGCTCCTGGTCAGGGATATTCCTTAATGGATGGGTATTTCCTACCACCGGTCAGTTTCACGGTGGAAGAGGCTGTGACGTTACTCATCGGGACAGATTTTATCGAGCAGTGGTTTGATACCGACTATAGCCATAAGTCTCGAACTTCGAGAAGGAAGATTGAAGTCATTCTACCGGAGCCAATCCGCAGTGAGGCCTCCCGGATACGCAAGAGCTTTCGTTTGTTTACATTGGCTGAAGATATAGTACGAATACAAGAGAAGGTATACTTGGAAGCGATTCGTCGAGCGATATTGGAGGAAAGGAAAGTAAGCTTCCACTATTCCAAAAGAATTGCCGAAGTGGACGGGAACCGCCAAAGTGTTCGTACGGTTGCTCCTTATGGACTTGTGTTTCATCAAGGGGCATGGGTACTCATCGGACATTGTGAGTTGCGCCAAGATATCCGTCATTTCCGGTTGTCCCGGATGACGGAGCTTATCGATCTGGAGGATCAATTTAAGCAGCCAGCTGATTTTCATTTGGATGTATACCAGCCTTCAGACGACCGCAACGTCATTGTGTGCATCCTTGTCCAACCTGATATTGCCGATAAGGTAAGGGAGTCTAATAACTTTTATTTAGAAACCATAGAGGATCATACGGAAGGATTGCTGATGACCTTTCGCGTTCGACAACCCGATGAATTGCTGTACTTTGTGCTTGGCTGGGGAGCCGGAGTGGTTGTACTGGAGCCGGAATCCTTCAGGCAACGGGTTAGAACTGAATTGGAAAAAACGTTAAAACGGTACTGACATAATGGTGTCAGTACCGTTTTTGTATACTTAGATAAAAAGATAACTAAGGGAGCTAATGTATGATGATTACAACAAAGGAAGCATTACAACGCTTTGAAGAAACGGCGATATATTATATTCATGAACTGGATCAATTCAATATGGAGCAACTGAAGCAAAAGCCAAGCGACAACGAGTGGTCAATCGGGCAGATGGTTCAACATCTTATTAGCTCCGCGCTTTATATGCAGCTTCGTAATCTGGATCAATGCTTGGTGCCAAGCGAAGATCCTCAGGTACCTCGAAAGGAAAAGACCGAGCTTGGTGCGGCGGTATTTGCTCAAGGTAGTTTTCCGCCCATTCGTATTCAGGTTCCGCCTTCTGCCCAATATACACCAGAGCAGCCAGAGGGAAAAGAGCAGCTCATTCAAGGGTTACACAAAGCTATCCAGAGAATGAAGGAGATTGAACCGACCCTTGAAAAAGCATTCAAACAAAATACAGTGTCACATCCGTCATTCGGTGGACTGTGTGCGGAGGAATGGTTTCTGCTTGTTGAAATGCACTACCGTCATCATCTTCTGCAGCTAGACCGCTTGAAACAAGGATTGTTTGGAGCAGCGAAATAGACACGGTCATTTTGAGATCGCTCAGAAGGACTTTGTGACGATTGTTAATGCGATACTGGGCAAGGTGATACGGTGGTCCGTATCATAATTAGCTGGGGTAATAGCCTTTATTTAAGGAGTACACTTATTAACATGATATCTTCCTCTTGGCACCACCATAGGAGAACCTGAGATCGGATCCTCTATCACTGAGCAATCAAGCCCGAAAATCTCTTTCACCAAGGAGCTCGTTATAACCTTTGAGGGCACACCCTCAGACACAAGCGTTCCTTTATGAAGTGCGAAAATATAGTCTGCATAACGTGCGGACAAGTTGATATCATGGAGAACCATGACGATCGTAGTTCCGTGTGTTCGGTTAAGGTCTGTGAGTAGGTCAAGAATCTCAACTTGATATGCGATATCTAAAAAGGTTGTAGGTTCATCAAGAAATAGAATGTCGGTTTGTTGCGCTAGAGCCATTGCAATCCAGACACGCTGCCTTTGACCACCCGAAAGCTCGTCAATATTATGGTTGGCAAACTCAGTAATATCCATAATTCTCATTGCTTCGGCTACGGCCTCATAATCCTTTTTGGTCCATCCGCTGAACAATGACTGGTGTGGGAATCTCCCCCGCCCAACCAAATCTGCCACGGAAATTCCTTCCGGAACAATGGGCGATTGCGGCAGCAGCCCGACCACTCGGGCCAATTGTTTGGGTGAAATTTTGCCGATTGCCTTCCCATCGAGAGTGACTTTTCCGGATATAGGCTTGATAAGCCTTGCCAGTGTTTTAAGAAGCGTAGACTTCCCGCAGCCATTTGAACCAATAATGACACTGATTTTATTGCTGGGGATTTCAAGGCTTATTTTCTGGATCACCGGTTTATTATCATAGCCCGCTACTAATTGTTCAGCTTGAAAAGTATGTGTTACTGTCATTATAATTCTCCCTTTCGATTCATTCGGATCAGCAAGAAGATCAGATAAGGTGCTCCGAGTAATCCGGTTATGATACCCACAGGGAATCTGTATGCAAAAGCAAACTGTCCGATCAGATCTGACGCCAAAACCAGATTAACGCCAACAAGACCTGCCGGAATGACGTTTGAGAAGCCGACTCCAACTAACCTTTTTGCGATGGGTCCCGAAAGGAAGGAGACAAAGGCTATTGGACCCGTGACAGCGGTAGCAATAGCAATCATGATGACGGAACTCACAATAAGCGCAATTCTAGTCTTATCCGCATCGACACCGAGCGAAGAAGCCGCTTGTTCTCCAAGTTCCAATATATTTAGATGTTTGCCCAGCATGATAACGATAGGAGCAAAGATAAGCACCGTTATGACAAGAGGTGGAAGCTCCTTCATCTGAGAGCCATTGAGGCTGCCCGTGAGCCATCTGAGTGCTGCAGGAATATCTTGTTGTGCGCTAATGAGCAGAAGATAGGATATCACGGCGTCAAGCATGGCCTGTATGCCTATTCCGACAAGAATTAACCGCCCAATCGAGAATGACTTTCCTCTGGATAAGAAATAAATCAATATCACTGTTGCAAGACCGGCAAACACCGAAGCCACGGAAATAATAGCCCCGCTTGTATGAAGTATTATGATGCAAAAAACAGCCGCCGCACCTGAGCCGGAAGTAATTCCGATTACATTCGGGTTGGCGAGGGGATTACGCAGCATGGTCTGGAAGGTGTATCCGGCAAGACCGAACGCAAATCCGGCAAAAAGACCTGCCAGCATTCTCGGTAGACGTATGGTATTAACCGCAAAAGACACGCCCTTGAGCTGTTCTCCTGAAAGCGCCCGGATTACATCTTTAACTGGATAAATGGTGTTTCCGAGTAAAAGCATAGTGATGCAAAGCGTGCAAGCAAGCACCACAAGGATGCCGGTAACAAGGAGCCAACGGCGGCGTCTTTGACGTCTACCCGCCATAATAAAATCAATAGATGGATTCTTCATAATGAACGCACTTTCGATTTCATAGCTAATATGATGAGTATTGGAGCTCCTATAAACGCTGTAACTACACCGACTTCGACCTCTCCAGTACCGCCGATAAGCCTGCCGCCTACATCAGAAATCGTCAAAATGATTGCTCCTGTTAGAGCTGACATCGGTATAACAAAACGTAAGTTAGGTCCAAGAATAAGCCGCACAACATGAGTTGATAAAAGACCGATAAAACCAATAGGGCCTGCCAACGCAGTCGTCGCTCCGCATAAAAGAACACCCGCAAGAGCTGCGAAAAATCTCAATACGCCTGTTCGAACGCCCAGTCCGGTCGCAACATCATCTCCCAGTGCCAGCGCATTTAATGCCGGGGCAGTAATAAACCCTATCAATATTCCGACAATCAAAAAGGGGGAAAAAGTAGCAATACCATTCCAGGTTGCCGAACCTACACTGCCCACTTGCCAAAACCTGAATTGATCCATGACATCAGCGCGTGGAATCATGATTGCAGTGACAAGAGAAGAAAGGGCTGCGCTTGTGGCAGCCCCCGCGAGAACAAGCTTAATGGGCGTGGCACCGCCACGTCCCATCGACCCTATTCCGAATACGAACACTGCAGTAATCGCAGCTCCGGCTAATGCCAGCCATATATATTGGTTTGCGGTGCTTATGTTCAAGAATGCAATTCCGCAAACAACAAACAAGGAAGCACCTGTATTAACTCCCAGTATACTTGGGTCTGCAATCGGATTGCGGGTGACTGCTTGCATAAGTGCTCCGGAAACTCCAAGGGCCGCACCGCAAAGTAGACTGAATACAGTTCGGGAAATCCGCTTGCGCACCACGCTTGTCTCGAAGGAGTCTATATCCGGGTGGAATAAACCGTCTATCAGTTCTTTAACACTCATCACCCGAGATCCTAAGACCAGAGATGCAAATATGCATATTCCGAGCAAGATCATACAAATCACCAGAACCGTCGTAAAATTCCTAGGAGTATGCAAGCTGGATAGCTTATTTTTTGAAGACGATGAACTATTCATTCAGCTTATCAATAGCTCCGTCGATTAATGTCAGGTATTCATCCATGGTATAAGAGATCGAAAGTGGATTTGGGTTTCCGGAAGCCGCCAAAGGTGTACCGTTACCAATAAATACGACGGATCCTCTCTGGATCGCAGCAATTTTACCTAGAACAGGATCAGCTTTAACTGCTTGATATAAGCTTTCATCGCCATATCCAATGATAAGATCAGCATCGTTAAGGATGTCAGCATTCTCGGCGCTTAAATTCATGAAGAAGGCGGTTGGATCCGTAATCTGCGACGTAACGCTTTCGGGATAAGTCATTCCCAGCTCAATCAGGAAAGATCCGCGGGGATCAGCAGGTGTATAAATATGAAGTTGAGACATATCCTCAGCCGAGAAGTTAGCCCAAACTACCTTTTTCCCCTTCATATCAGGATGTGCACTTGCTTTCTCCTGAATGAGTTTCTCGGTGTCCTTGATAAGTTGTTCACCCTCCGCTTTCATGCCCATACCTGTTGCATTATTAATGACTTGTTCACGCCATGTGGTAGACCATGCAGTGGTCTGATAAGCCACAACCGGAGCAATTTGGCTAAGCGTATCATAGTCTTCCTGTGTAATACCGGAATAAGCTGCAAGAATGACATCCGGGTCGGAATCGGAGATCGCTTCAAAATCAAGGCCGTCTGTATCCTGAAAAATATTAGGATTTGTTGCGCCAAGTTCCTTCAGTTTTTCCGCTGTCCAAGGTAAAAGTCCGCTGTCATCCTGAACGCCGTAATTCGCCGCCGAGAAACCTACAGGTACAACACCGAGAGCAAGAACAACATCATGATTCGCCCATTGTATGGTAGCTACACGTTCAGGTTTGCTTTCAATAACAGTTTCGCCAAAAGCATGCTTGATCACGATCGGATATTCAGCATTTGCATCTTGGGAAGCGGGTGTTTCTGTTTTAGGTGTTTCGGCATCTACCGAAGCAGTCGAATTGGAGGACTGACTAGAACAACCAACTAGCGTTAGTGCAAGAAGGGCGGAAATGAATAATGTGGTTAATGACATCTTTCGTTTTGTGTTCATGTGTATCCCCTGTCCTATCAAGAAATGTATTTTTTAAATATATTTGATAATGATTCTCAATGTCAATAAATATATCCCTTCTATAGATGGGATGTCAATAAAAAATTTGCTAGTATGGTTCGAGGAGCCTACCGAGTATTAGTTATACCTTTTATATAAATTGTGAATATTTTAATTTATTAGTAATTGTGATAGACTACGATCAGATTATTACGGGAACAGAAAAGTTTAAGAGATAAGGATGGTGAAAATGGATAACAGACAAATTAAAACGGACGTTATTTTAATTGGTGCCGGAATTATGAGTGCCACACTGGGGACACTGTTGAAAGAATTAGCACCGGACTGGGAAATTAGAGTATTTGAGAAGCTCGCGAACGCAGGCGAGGAAAGCTCTAACGAATGGAATAATGCGGGAACGGGACATGCAGCACTGTGTGAACTTAACTACACCGTTGAACAACCGGACGGATCTATAGATATTAGCAAAGCTATAAAAATTAATGAACAGTTTCAGGTATCCATGCAATTCTGGTCTTATCTTGTAAACAGTAATCTGATACATAATCCGCAGGATTTTATCATGCAATTGCCTCATATGAGTCTAGTTCAAGGGGAAAACAATGTAACATTTTTGAAGAAACGGTTTGAAGCGCTTTCAAATAATCCTCTGTTTCAAGGGATGGAACTATCCGATGATCCAGGGAAGCTAATGGAATGGATTCCGCTTATTATGAATGGCCGAACATCCAAGGAACCTATAGCTGCAACCAAAATTGACTCAGGAACGGATGTCAATTTCGGTGCATTAACCCGCATGTTATTTGACCACTTAAAGAGTAAAAACGTCGATATCAATTACAAACATCAGGTTAATGATATTAAGCGTACTAGCGATGGTTCATGGGAATTAAAAGTGCGAAATGAATATACCGGTACCGTGCAACGCCATACTGCAAAGTTCGTTTTTATCGGCGGTGGGGGTGGAAGCCTACATTTACTTCAAAAGTCCAGAATTCCTGAAGGGAAAAAGACAGGGGGATTCCCGGTAAGCGGAGTATTTATGGTGTGTAACAATCCGGATGTTGTAGCTCAGCATCACGCGAAAGTATATGGTAAAGCTGCGGTGGGTGCTCCTCCAATGTCCATTCCGCATCTTGACACAAGATTTATCGATAATAAAAAATCGTTACTCTTTGGACCCTTTGCAGGTTTTTCACCTAAGTTCTTAAAAACAGGCTCCATGTTTGATTTGATAACTTCCGTAAAACCGGATAATCTTCTAACTATGTTGGCTTCAGGTGTAAAAAACGTTCCATTGACAAAATATCTGATTCAGCAAGTTGTGTTATCTAAAGAGAAGCGTATGGAAGAATTAAGAATGTTTGTTCCGAACGCGAGGAGTGAGGATTGGGATCTAGTGGTGGCGGGCCAACGCGTACAAGTGATCAAAGATACTGCTGATGGCAAAGGAATGCTGCAATTTGGTACGGAAGTTGTGAGTAATGATGATGGTTCGATAGCTGCATTGCTAGGCGCTTCTCCAGGTGCTTCCACTGCCGTTCACGTCATGCTAGAGATCATCAAAAAATGCTTCCCGCAACATTTAAAAGAGTGGGAGCCGAAAATAAAAGAAATGATTCCTTCCTATGGGGTATCACTCAAGGATAACCCAGAGCTTTTACACAAAATTCATACATCAACAGCGCAGACGCTCGGTCTAAGTAAAAACAAGCAATATCAAAGTTAATGTTCTGAATGTCTTGATGCTCAGAAAAAACACCTCCACACCTGAATGAATCGGTAGTTCATACCCATTTTTTCAAGCGGAGGTGTTTTTATTTGTCTCATTTGATAGTCAGTCAGACTAAACTGGAATGGCCTCATAGGCCAACTTCATGATTATATCTTTATGTTGAGGATATTTAGACAAAAGTTCATCTTGTGTAAATAACTCAAAGTCCCTAAATTCAAACCCAGGCGAAACCATGCACCCTACTAAGGAGAATGTATTTTCATCCATAACGGAGGATCCAAAGATCGAGTTTTTGGGAACTAACACTTGCGGAGACTCCCCCTTGTCCAAGTTTAGCCCTAGTTTATGCTCTATATAAGCCCCATGTTCATCAATAACATGAACTGTTAATGGACTTCCTGCATGATAATACCATAATTCATCGGACTTCAGACGATGGAAATGTGAGATATCATTAGAACCTAAGAGAAAGTAGATACTTGTATACAACTTTCTTTTCCCTTCAAAATCTACGGTTAATTCCTGATCTGAAGTTTGTTCCTCAGATTCAAATGTTCTTTTATAATATCCACCCTCTGGATGTGCATCCAGTCCTAGTTTGGATATATAGTACTTTGCGTCATGCTCTTTCATAGCATTATGCCTCCCCATAGATGTGTTTATTACGGCAATAATTAAAGCCAGTTTACCACGAATAGCCGTTAACACCTATTTTGCGTCTATAGAATTCTTTTAATCAGCAATCCCGATCGATGAGCAATCGTATGTTGAATCCCCTAATGCCTTCACGATAAAATCTGCTACATTAGCACGTGAAATCGTTTTTGACTTATCAGGTACGCTTGTAGCAGATTCCCTATACTGTCCTGTCAAAGGTTTATTCGTCAACCCCATGGGCCTGGCAATGGTATAGTTCAGTTTATTTGCCACAATATAATTAACGGCGCCTTGATGATCTATCAGCGCATTCTTTAGCATTTTCATGACTAATTTCCCACTAATACCCGGAATTTCATTATGAATGCCTGCAGAAGCTGTATAGACGATTCGATAGATTTTATGGTCCATCATTCCATCTACTATATTTTTGGTCATCTCTGCTAGCTCCGTAGATTTTTTCATACCTTGACTAGAGCCTAAACAGGATACAACTGCGTCATGTCCTGCAATGGCTTGGGTAACCTCTACTCTATTGAAGCCATCACCTTGGATAATATGTAGTTGCTCATGTTTCACTTGTAATTTTGAAGGTGTACGTACAAATGCGGTCACCTCAAAACCCCTTTCTAACGCCTGCTTTACCACACATTGACCTACCCCACCTGTTGCACCAAAAACAATAATTTTGATACTACCACTCCGTTCATTTTGTAGAGTAAGTATAACGTAGGGCAATAGATTGTTATACTCTTAGCCCTATGTTTATTATATATAAATTGGTTTAAGTACGTTCTATAATTTATGAGAACGGTTTCTTAAAGAAAGATAAAATTTGTAAGGGGGATTAAATTGAGAAAAATCGGACTATTTTCCGTCATCTTCGTACTTGTAAATGTACTGGTGTTATCCGGCTGTGGGACAGGATCTAATAATACAGCTAATACTCCAAATTCATCAAATTCTGAAGCGGGAAGCGAGCTGGAATGGGATTCTGCTGCGAAGGAATATGTAATGGAAGCGGAAGTTGCTTCGGGTGAACAAGCATTGAAGATTTGGGTCGAATATGAGGATTATGCCAAAGCACTCATTGCGGCATTCAAAGTCAAATATCCAGAAGTTAAAGTTGAATATGAAATTGTTCCAAAAGTTGAAAGTGTGGAACGCATGGGATTGGATGGAGAAGCCGGTAAAGGCGCTGACGTCTTCATGTTGAGTTACGATAAGCTCGGAATGGCTATCGATAATGCAACTGCCGCACCCCTTGGTCAGTATAGTGAATCGCTAAAAGAGAGAGTGCCAGCTACCTTTATTGAGGTAGTAAGTAACGAAGATCAAATGTTCGGCGTTCCGATCTCGACCGAATCGATAGCACTCTTTTATAACAAGACATTATTGAAGGAACTTACAGGAAGCGACCAACCTGCGGCAACATGGGAAGAGATCGCAGAGCTTGCTAAGGGATATAACAACAACGCTACAAACCAATGGACGATCCGTTTCCTAACAGGCCAATTGTATTATTCTTACCCTGTGTTATCTTCCTTGGGTTGGCATCTTTTTGAAGACAGTGATTTGTCTAAACCAAACTTTACATCGGCAGAGCTTACGAAAGGTTTGGAATATTACAAATCCCTACGAGACATCTGGAATGTTAACTCTGCAGACGCAACCTATGACTCGATCGAAAATGAGTTTATCAAAGGTAAAACACCTTATATAATTACAGGCCCATGGGTATTCAAGGATTTCGATGCGGCTGCACAGGAAGTCGGCTTTGAATACGGTGTGGCGAAATTACCTAAAGTAGCTTCGGGTGAGGTAGCCTCGTCCTTAACAGGTATTACGGTAGCTGCTGTATCCGGATATTCGAAGTACCCAGCCGCTGCACGGGTATTCGCTAATTTCATGGCATCCAATGAAGGCGCAGCTGCACTGCACCAATCGATTGGAGCGATTCCGGCACTTAAGAGTGACCAGATTCAAAACGTAGAAGGTATCGATGGGAACGATCATATCGCGGGTATTATCGCTCAATCTGAAAATGCCGATTTAACTCCGCAACTTCCAGAGTATCTCTATACTGCAGGCAATGCACTTATTGTAAATGTATGGGATAACCTGCTGTCAGTTGAAGAGGCGCAAGCGAAGGCAGAGAAAGAATACGCAGATTTGAAGGGTTTAGGTAACTAACCTAAATGCCTGAAACTGTGCAGAGATAAAGGTGAGAGAAATGAAAGATTCGCAAATCAAACAAACACCAAATTGGTTAGTTGGATTGTTGTCCGCCATTATTTGGGGCTCTGGACAAGTATTGAATAGGCAGTACTTAAAGGGGCTTCTCTTCTTTCTTATAGGAACGGGGAGTATTACAGCAGAAATTGTAACTGGCAACTACCTGAATATGAGTGGCGGTTATAGCCTTCGCGTGAATGGCGGCTTTTTCTTAAAGGGAATATGGGGATTAATCACGTTAGGTACGCAACCGCGGAAGATGGGGCTGACCGGTCTTACCGCGGGCGATCATTCCATTGTACTGATGGCGAATGGGATTATCTCTTTGTTAGTTATCCTTATTCTATTGTTCCTCTACGTATGGAATATAAAAGATGCAGCTAAAAGTAGAAGCGCAATTAATGAAACAGGTAAGTGGGAAAGTTCGCTGCAGTATTTCCAAAAAATATGGGGTTCGATGTATGCGTATATCGTGCTATCCCCCAGTGCGGTGTTGTTGTTATTTATAAGTGTACTGCCGATTGTATTTGGTGTAATGATCGCATTTACCGATTACAGTCGTAATAATACTCCGCCTACCAAACTTGTGCATTGGGTCGGGCTGGACAACTTTATAACGGTGACGCAAGTGTTCTCATGGATGCATACATTTCTAGGTGTCTTGGCTTGGACCTTCGTATGGGCAATCGTTGCTACCGTGACGACCTACTTCTTTGGATTCTTCCAAGCCGTTCTTCTAAATGACTCCGCCGTGAAATTTAAAAGGTTTTGGCGCAGTATCTACATTTTGCCATGGGCAGTACCAGCCATGATCTCTGCGCTCGTGTTCAAGTCGATGTTTAACGGGCAGTTTGGTCCAGTCAGTCAATTTCTACTTGATATCGGCCTTACGTCTGAAAGGATTAACTGGTTCACAGATCCCAATCATACGACGCTTGCACGGATATTAGCGCTGTTGGTCAATTTGTGGCTTGGCTTTCCCTACTTCATGGCACTTATCGGGGGTACGCTCACAAATGTCTCGGAGAGCCTTTATGAAGCAGCCCGCATAGATGGAGCTAGTTCTGGGCAGATGTTCTGGAGAATCACGTTACCTATTGTATACAAAGCAACGGCACCTCTGTTGATGTTGTCCTTTGTTAGCAATTTTAATAACTTCGGCGTCATCTACTTCCTAACGGAAGGTGGACCAGCTAATCCGAATTATAATTTTGCAGGTAATACTGATTTATTGATTACTTGGTTGTACAAGTTAACTCTCGATAACCGACTTTACAATATGGGTGCAGTCATGTCCATCATCGTCTTCCTGATCGTTGCTAGTTTCTCGCTACTAAATCTACGGAAATCGAAATCGTTTGAGGAGCTTTAAGCTATGAATCGTAAGCGTAAAAACGTTGCAGGAGTATTCAAAACAGTCCTGATCTACATGGAATTGATTGTTGTGGCGCTTGTCGTTATCTACCCTTTGGTTTGGATTGTAGGTTCTTCCTTCGGTAGTTCGAAGGGACTCGCTAATGCTTCTGCCATACCACACAATCCCACCTTGCAGAACTATAAGGATCTTTTTCAGAACACGAATTTTCCAATATGGTATATGAACACGCTCAAAGTTGCCCTAAGTAACATGGTGTTTGGTGTCCTTCTCTCGACTTTAGGAGCATACGCGTTTTCAAGATTCAAATTTAAAGGAAAAAAAGCGAGTCTGTTGACGATTCTAGTTCTGCAAATGTTCCCAGCCTTCTTAACAGCAATTGCTGTGTATATGCTGTTTCTGAACTTTGGCCTGCTGGACAGCTTAGTCGGTCTAGTCGTTGTGGGTATCGCTGCTCAATTGCCCTATAATATATGGCTACTTAAAGGATATCTCGACAATATTTCACCGAGTTTTGATGAGGCGGCCTTAATCGACGGTGCCTCACGTACACAAATTTTCACGAAAATTATTATACCGTTAGCGTCACCCATGCTGACTTTTGTAGCTGTATTACAATTTGCTGCACCATGGATGGATTTTATATTGCCAAGGTTGCTTATTTCTAGCGAAGAGAAGAAGACGGTTGCCATTGGCCTGTATTCGATGATTATCGATCAGACCAGGAATGAGTTCACGTTGTTTGCATCAGGATCGGTGTTGGTAGCTATTCCAATCGCGGTTCTATATATTGTGCTTCAGAAATATTTGATTAACGGGTTGTCGGCTGGTGGAGACAAAGGATAGGAAGGATAGATAGAGATGAGCCATACTTTTATGAAAGGCGTAGATATTTCTATGCTGACTGAAGTGGAAACCTTAGGGGGAGAATACTTCCTCGACAATGAGAAAAAGGATCTATTTGAAATATTACGTATCAAAGAGTTGAATGCAGTCCGGCTGCGATTATGGTTGAATCCTTATGATGAAGAAGGCGAGCCTTATTTGGGCGGAACTAATGATTTGGAGACAACGATTGAGTTAGCTAAAAGAGCTAAAGAACAAGGACTTCAGTTTATGCTTAACATCCATTACAGCGATTTTTGGACGGATCCGAAAAAGCAGTCGAAGCCAAAGGCGTGGCAATCCTTTTCCGGTGAACAATTGGAGGAGAAAGTTTACCTTTACACCAAAGAGGTTCTAGACGTATGCAGAGCTTGTGACGTTCTTCCGGATATCGTGCAGGTTGGGAATGAGACCACGAACGGTATGTTGTGGCCTGATGGTAAGACGCCTAAGTATCTTTTTGAAGAGAAAAAGTTCGAAGCCGTGGATGAAGAAGAGTGGAAATTATCCTATGATCGATTGGCTAGTCTGTTAAAGGCAGGAGTTCGGGCGGTAAGAGAAGCGGGCTCGATGAGAATCATCTTGCATCTTGATGCAGGGGGTTCTAACATTCTGTACCGAACTTGGTTCGATGAGATGAGTGCGAGAGATGTTGATTACGATATCATAGGATTATCTTATTATCCGATTTGGCATGGAACCTTAGAAGAGCTGCGATTCAATATGGAAGATATAAGTGTTCGTTATGACAAAGAGGTGCTTGTCGTAGAGACCGCTTACGGATTTACGTCAGAAAGTCCGTCTGGACATGATATTTTTACAGAGTATCTATCTAATCAAGCCGGGTATCCAGCTACAGTAGAAGGTCAAGCGCAATTTCTGCATGATTTGATGACGACGGTGCAGCAGGTCCCTAATAATAAGGGACTCGGAATCGTCTATTGGGAGCCCGCATGGTTGCCTGTGGAAGGGTCAAGCTGGGCGAGCTATGCCGGTATGAACTACGGGAATGATATCGCTACGATGGGGAATCATTGGGCCAACCAAGGATTATTCGACTTCAAAGGAAATGCGCTGGACTCCCTAAATGTATTCCGAAAATTTTGAGCATGGTATAATTGTCGGCAAGTAGTGGGAATTATCCATAACTAGACTGGTTGCTAACAGGTGGGATGATCCATGAGATGGAGCAATGAGAACATCAGATGTGTATTTAATTCATTAGAGCGTTCGCTTCCGCTGTATGTCGAAACGATCGGTTACAGTGCATGGGAACGCATATTCAATCGACCGGATGGATATCCCTATTATCACTGGCTTCACACGCTAGAAGGGGAGGGAATCTTTGAGTTTTCAGGATCAAGGGTCTCGCTAACTGCAGGCAAGGGAGTATTGATAACGCCTTTTACCCCTCATTTCTATTATCCTGTATCCGATCGTTGGTCGACTGCTTACATTACATTTGGTGGTGTGGCTGTAGCTGCGATATTGGATTCAATAGGAATGAACCAATCGGCTATTTATACCGAGTCGGATCAGTTTAGCTTCACGAATGTCATTGGGGAGATGATTCATAAGGTCGATCGGGATGCCGAATTCTCTGGATTGGAGTCGTCTACAGAGTTGTATCACTTTCTGATGCTACTGAAAAAATTTGGCATGCCAAATGATCAGCCCTCATTGTCCCAGTATTATGATAAGCTGCGTCCCGTTGTACAATGGATGGAGGAAAATTGTTCTGCCAACGTCGGACTACCGGAAATTGTAGGACAAGCTAATATGAGTGTTTCTTATTTGAATGAGCTGTTCCGCGATGCATTCGGCATGAGCCCCTATTCTTTTTTGATTCAACTTCGAATTCGGGAAGCCAAAAAAATTATGGTGACGAATCCCGGCATGGCGCTTAAAGAGGTGTCTCTATTAGCAGGTTACAATGACGTTAGCCATTTCGTTGCCACCTTTCGAAAGAAAGAGGGAATTACCCCAGCCAAGTATAGGGAACTGCATCTTGCTGCCCAAGCGAGTGATGCTCTATAAAGTGGATCTAAAACCAACTCCGTTAATGGAGTTGGTTTTTTGTGCAATGATCGAATTCGTAATTAATACTATAATGTTGGATATTATGGAATAGTTTTCGCTAAATATATATACATAGTTGAACAATTGATATGCAGTATGCCACAATAAGTTGGTGGATTTTCGCTGAGAAGGAGTGCATAGCAATTAAGAATATTGGTATTGATGTTGGCGGCACGCTAATCAAAGTTGTGAGTATGGAGAATGATGTTCTGAGTTTTAACAAATTCCCTGTCGCCCAAATAGAAAACGTCGCTATAGAGATGAATAAGTTGGATGATGCAAAGATATGTCTTACCGGTGGTAAGGCTGAATTGTTTGAATCATTTATGATAGGAAAACCTTTACATATTGTTGAGTTCGAGGCAACATGTCGCGGAGTACAGTATCTTCTTAATAAATATGATTCGAAGCAGCAAGAATATATAGTAACCAATGTGGGGACGGGAACTTCGATTCATCATGCTGGAAAAACTAAGCATGAACGTATCGGAGGAACGGGGGTTGGTGGTGGTACATTATTAGGTTTAGCTCGTCTGTTGACTGGTTTAACCGATTATGAAGACATCGTCAAACTAGCGTCCAAAGGAGAACGGGATCGAATCGATTTGAAAGTGAGTCATATTTATGAGGATGCAGAGCCTCCAATTCCAGGAGATCTGACGGCAAGTAATTTTGGCAGAATGCTAAAGTTACCTTCTACGGATGAGCTTACACATGAAGAGCTTTTGGCCTCGGTAGTAGGGCTTGTAGGGGAAACCGTAGCAACGACTAGTGTTCTTGCGGCTCAAAATTGTGGCGTCTCATCTGTTGTTTTTATTGGATCCACGTTTATAGACAATGAGTTACTTAGCGAGACTGTGCAAAGATATACTCTGCTTAGAGGAGCTTCACCCGTATTTGTTAAGAATGGTGAATATTCTGGAGCTATCGGTGCCTTACTCTATGGAGCTAGATCTTAGCTTCTATATCAATTCAGAGATTGATACATTAAACGCAAAAAAGGAGAGGGACTGATCACCCCTCTTCTTTTTTTGTGAACCAAATAAGGGGAACTTATTCCTAAATAAAGCGTTTGATACTATATCCATAACAATTAAGGAGGGCTTCCATGAATGGATTATTTGGGTTCATTCTGCTTGTCATAGGAATCTTAGGGGTCGCATCACCGTACTCAGCCTGGTATTTATCTATTGGTTGGAAAATTAAAGATGCGGAACCGAGCGACGCAGCACTCGCTATGCATCGAACCGTAGGCGTCATAGCCTCACTTGCTGGATTTATTCTAATCGTTTCGAGCTGTGCCTCTATGTTTACAGGTGGTTCGGATGCTAAATGGGAGAAGAAATTCCAGCAACGGCTGGAGACCGGAGTAGTGTCAGAAATCTCATTTGGTATGATCGATAAAATAAGTTTGACGGTTGAAGAGAGGAACGAGGTCGTGGAACTGATCAAGGAGGCGCGATTGGAGCCATTCGATACAGGGAGTATATACGGGGCTTCCGGTTCAGGGTCTATTTCTTTTGAGGATGGGTATCAAGTCGAGTTGGTTCTGTTCGGTAACTCCCATGGTATTGAGCTCCATCCTAATGAGACTGAGAATGCCTTCAGGATAGAGAGCAACGAGCTAGAAAGTTGGATTCGAACCCACGTTCTGAATCGTGAATGAAAGCTCATCTGAGCTGCTCCTTGAATTGGCCGGCAATTTGAACAGCGGCATCCAGCGATTCTGCATATAATAGAGAAGGTATGTTGCCGAGGCAGCATACCTTTTTATTTTTTTTGATGAGGCAATTGAACGTTTAGGTTAGGCTATTCGTATAATAGTTGTTCAACTAGAAAAATCGGATGAAGAAGATGATAGGACGCTATTCCAAGCGTTTTATATAAGCTAATGAAGAGGTGATGGAAGATGCTCACAATAAAACATTTTTCCAAACGGTATAAGGGTGGTAAGAAGGCGGTAGACGACTTGAATTTAGTGGTCGAGCGTGGTGATATTTATGGCTTTATCGGACATAACGGAGCAGGCAAAACAACGACCATTCGGTCGGTGGTGGGTGTGCTTGATTTTAAAGAAGGAGATATTGAAATTGATGGTATCTCGATTAAAAAGGATCCGGTAGCCTGTAAAGCCATTACTGCGTATATTCCTGATAACCCGGATCTATACGATCATCTTACCGGCATCCAGTACTTGAATTTCATAGGAGATCTCTTCAAAGTATCCAAAGCCGATCGTGAGGCACTAATTAAAAAATACAGTGATGACTTTCAGCTTACAGCCAGTCTAGGTGATATGATTTCTGCGTATTCCCATGGTATGAAGCAGAAGCTTGCTATCATCTCTGCGCTGATCCATAAACCTAAGCTGTTAGTGCTGGATGAGCCCTTTGTTGGACTTGACCCTAAGGCTGCTCACACGTTAAAGACGATCATGGCGGATCTCTGCCGCAATGGTAGTGCAATCTTCTTCTCGACTCATGTACTGGACGTGGCAGAAAAGCTTTGTAACAAAATTGCGATTATTAAAGCGGGTAAATTAATAACCCATGGCAGGACAGAAGATGTTAAGGGTGACAACAGTCTTGAAGATGTATTCCTGGAGTTGATAGCCAATGATTAATATATGGAGATTGACGAAGCTCCAGTTGCTATCTTCCTTTGGCTTGAATAAAGCACTGCATGCTCGTGATGTGAAGGAAAGACGCAAGTTACTTCTGCTGAGTATCAGTGTTCTGATTGGTGTGGGCATGATTGCAGTGGTTTCATTTGGATACAGCTATGCGATGGCGATGACCTTTGAATCAATAGGTCGGATGGATCTGCTACTTGCTATTATGATGGCTGTAACCTCCCTGATCGGACTCTTCACAACGATCTATAAGGCAAGCGGTGTATTATTCGGTTTTAAAGATTACGATTTGGTTATGTCATTGCCTATCAAAACGAGCCATGTTGTTGCGAGTCGTGTGCTTCAGCTCTATGTGCTGAATTTATTTTTTACTTTGATGGTGATGGTGCCAGCTGGGGTGGTTTATGCGATCAAAGTAAATCCTGGTTCGTTTTATTATCTGTTTTTTCTGATGACACTCTTATTTATTCCGTTAGTACCGATCATTGCTGCAACTATTGTTGGCGCACTAATCAGCTGGATCTCCTCACGATTTAAGGCGAGTCGGATGATCAATATCCTATTAAACTTTGCACTTGTTATTGCCATTATGGCGAGCTCGTTTCGTGTGGATGGTAATGAGCAAGAATTTGCTGATATGAGTACGGGGCTGGCGGGTATGATATTTAAGCTGTATCCTCTTACATCCATGTATATAGATGCCGTTTGCTCCTATCAGGTTGGCTCATTTGTCTTATTTATAGCGATATCCCTACTTTCATTTATGTTGTTTTGCACAGTACTGGCTACAAAATATAAAGCCATTCATACAGGGTTAATGGCTTCTCATACGAGCAGCAACTATCAGATGAAGTCGCTATCAATAGGGTCGCCATTTCGCGCGCTTTATAAGAAGGAGCTGCGTCGATATTTTAGTTCTTCCTTATATATACTGAATACAAGCATCGGCATGATACTTTTACTTGCGATGTCGATTTCCTTGCTATTCATAGATGCCGATGAGCTTGGACAATTGACTAACATACCGCAGCTTTCTACTTATTTGAACATACTGGCACCACTAGTCGTATCCATGTTTGTCGCTATAAGCTGTACAACGTCAAGCTCCATTTCTCTTGAAGGTAAGAATATATGGATTTTAAAGAGCTCACCTGTACCGAAACAAACGATACTACTTAGCAAAGTTGCGGTGAACCTTACCGTTACCCTACCTATCTTGGTTGTCAGCTGTGTGCTGCTGATGATATCCTTGCACACGGGATGGATGGAAAGCTTGCTATTGCTTGTGATCCCTGTGATTTATGCTTGTTTCTCCGCAATAATGGGTGTGCTGGTCAACTTAAAACTTCCTAAGCTGGAGTGGACAAGCGAAGTTACCGTTATCAAACAAAGCGCAGCGGTTATTGTAGCTCTATTTATAGGTATCATCAGCATAGTGATTCTGTTGGGTCTATCCCTTCTTTTGTCCAATATAAATGGGAATCTTATTTTGTTAGGCATTGGACTTATTATGATAGTGGTCTGTAACGTGATGTACCGATACATCGGGGCAAAAGGGGAGCAGTTGTTTCAGGCTCTTTAATAATTCAAAGAATGCCAAAGATATGTAAGCACGCTACTTGGTTATCTCGAATGGCTCTAAGCCGGAGAATTTCCTCCGCCTTGAGGCATTTTAATAGCGATAGCCAGAGTGAATATCGAAGACCCCAGGTATAACCTTGGGTCTTATTGCGCGCGAACATAGGAGTCTTCGAGGGTTAACCGAAAGAGGTGAAGACGCTCTGTTCGACGATTTCCTGGACTTCTTCCTTGTACGCGGCATATTGCTCAGCGGAAATGCTGCCGCTGCGAAGGCGGTTATCTAGTTGCTCTATAAGTTGTGTCGTTTGCAGTTGGATGACTTTCGCGATGTCTCCACCTTGATCCGTCGTAATGTCATACAGGGAATTACCTTCATATAAGGATTCATACAGCTCCTCGTCGGACGATTGATTGAGTGCTTCCAGCAAATCATCTTTCTCCGAAACACCAGTGTAGGACCACTTCGCTACGGGACTTGCGCTTGCAATGGAGTCGGCTAATGCGCTATTTCCGAAGGTTATAACTACAATCATCGTTCCGGCAATGATTACTCGTTTTATGTTCATAGTTAAATTCCTCTTTTCCATGGTTATTGGTGTTAATCATATGATTAAGAGATGTAAGAGTTTCAGCCTAGTGTTATTGTAACCAGCAAATCTGAGTGGAACCTTAATTGTTCTTTAAGATTATGTAAAGATTGGGAGAGTGTCCTCTCTTATCTTGGATAAAGTATATGCTTAATTATCAAAATGGAAGCGAAGTACGTTTGACAACGTTCGTAGTATTCTGCTAACTTATATGTGTAACGTTACACATATAGAGAGTAGGTGTTGGTTATCACGATAAGAGATAATTATTCGGTCCAATTCATAGAGAAGCAACTGGCCGCACTGGTAAAGTGTGCTTGGGATGATAGTCCTCTTTCTGCGCACGATATCATCGGTCGTACAGTAGTTTCACTCGTCTCCTCCGGTTCGGAACGTGGGGCATACATGGATTACTTTGGAGGGACTACATATCCGGTGGAATCCGGCTACGCTGCGGCAATGGAAGTGCAGGAGATCGGCGCCGCGGTAACGAATGTCAATGTAGGAGATATCGTGTTTGCTATGGTTCCCCATCGTGTATATAACCGAGTGAAAGATGACGAAATCATACATATTCCTGCAGGGATGCTTCCGGAGCATGCAGTGATTGGCCGTTTTCCAGCCGTATCAATGACGTCTATGATTCATACACGAATTCGTCCGACCGAAGTGGTTCTCGTGACAGGATTGGGTGTTGTTGGACTTATGTGTGCTCAGGTCATGCAGCATTGTGGTTACAAGGTTTATGCGTTCGACCCCAACTTGAGTCGTAGAGAAGTTGCACAATCCTGTGGACTGCGGCATGTATACGGTTCCCTTGACGATGTGCCTGAAGTAAAAGGAGTTGCTGGACTAGCAATGGAATGCTCCGGACGGGAAAATGCGGTCTATTCCTTGATGGCAAATCTGCGAAAAGGCGGAGAGCTCTATCTAATAGGCGTACCATGGTTTCGTTCTACGGATACTTTTGCGCAAGAGCTGTTATTGAATATTTTCTACGGGTACATTCATGTGTATTCTGGTTGGGAGTGGTCCTTGCCGGGTAATTCCACGGACTTCGATCCAAACAGTAATCATAATAGTATGGTGAGAGCCATGGAATGGATTCGGGATGGCTTGATCAAGGTTGAAGGAATTTATGAAGTCGTGTCCCCATCTGAATGTGCCGGGGTGTATGAGAGTATAGCGTGTGGGACTTTGCAGAAAACATGTGTCTTATTCGATTGGAGATTGTAACGGGTAAGAGACCCATTGGATGCTACACTCAAGGGAAGATTAATTGCATAGAGTATAGAACAAATATCATAATAAGATTATGTTGAGAAATGAGAATGGAGGTATAGGAATGGCAACGATTAAAGATGTAGCAGAGAGAGTAGGAGTATCCGTTACTCTAGTATCCCGAACACTGAATAATCAAAAAGGAGTTAAACCGGAATCCAGAGCGAAAATCCTTCAAGCTATGCGCGATCTAAATTACGTACCTAACGAGTTGGCGCGTTCTCTTGTACTCCAAAGGACGAATACGATTGGTATCGTTCTAGACTACCTTAGCTCTCCCTCAGCCAGTAAGCTGATTAAGGGATTAGAGAAAGGCGTAGATGAGTTTGATAAAGAGGGCGTATACAATATTATTTATTGCAGCGCGAGTGGAGATTTTCAGAAGAAGCAGAGGCATGTTGCATTCCTAACAAAGGGGAGAGCTGACGGGGTCCTAATCTATGGAAGCCTTGTTACTGATGATGAGATTATCATGAATTTATCCCAATCTAATTTTCCTACCACACTGATCGAGAACGATTTGGATTCGGTTAATGCGAATAAAGTCGTGATGGACAATGTAGATGGTGCCTATAGAGCAACGCAGTATCTAATAGGGCTTGGACATCGCAGGATTGCCCATGTGACAGGGAATATTAACCTTAAGATAACATTAGAACGGCTTAATGGTTACATGAGAGCGTTACAGGATGCTCAGATTCCCATTGATCCGACATTAATTATTTACCCCGATTTCAGCGTCCCTCAAGGCGGAGATACGCATGACGTATGGAGTATCGAAACCTATATAAGGTGCGGCTATGAGAGTGGTAATAAACTGATGGATCACCCAGATCGGCCGACAGCGATCTTCTTCGCGACGGATATCTCTGCCTTTGGAGCCATGAAGGCGCTTGAGGAGAGAGGGCTCTCTGTACCCGACGATGTATCTATTTTTGGTTACGATGATGAGCGTCCGGCTGATTTCGGTTTTCAATTCGAACCTATCAGCACAGTCAAGCAGCCGCTTGAACTTGCAGGATATACGGGAATTAAGCAAGTGATCAGCAGCTTGCAAGACTTGAATGCGCCGAAGGAAAGAATTGTACTGAAGACAGATCTAATCATTCGTAATAGTTGTAAAGAGAAAGTGTAATATCCTGATGGTTGAACTTCAATTATCGGCAAAGTGGCTTAACACATCTGCATATTTCTAGATATCTTTCACATATAGATCAGCTATAATCGACAGCCACTTGCCGGCGTTCCCCGTCCAGACTTCTTTGTAGGTAGCGTTATTGAATTGAGGCCAGTAGGGCTCATCTTCATTACCGAACGTTTGAATCCCTACCGGAATTTCACCCGTCATTTCACCGCTCATAACAGAGTATTGCTGCGCATAACGATAGCCCTCACCATACATCAGTGATTGGCCAAACGGATTTTTGCCCACAATCCACTGCAACTGTCCTTCGGCGATCTCCTTTAAATTACGGTCCTTCAAATAGGCAGCGGCTAATGAAGCGGCCTTCCCAGTAGATAAGATCACAGCATTGTTGCCTCTAAAGGAAAACCATACGGGGAACTTCCGCAGATAATAGGAGTCATTCAATTTGACGCCGTGTTTCAACTGGTCCTGATAGTCCTCTTGTGCACGGTGATCTGTCAGAAGATGCTGATAATGAAAGCTTTTCTCGTCTAAATGCTCTTTGATATGATACACACCACTCGATATCATTGGATAAGGCAACGTATAGGTCGATAGATCTTTCAGATATTGTCCGTAAGCTTGGATGGACTGTAGCCAGCCCTCCGCTTGTGGATGATTATTTTGCGTTTCGTGAATGGCGATAAGGGCATGCATGTACAAATGCTCCCGGGCTTGATGGTTAAAATGTTGTAGTACCTGTTTATTTGGGTCGCGATAGAAAAACCCAGATAATGTGGAGCTATTATCAAGGATAATGCCCTCTAGTTCTTGGCAATCTTGGACGTATGCGATAAACTCTGCAGCTTTAAGAGCGTACCATTCATCCTTTGTTATACGGTATAGCATCGATGCTGCCCAAGAAGCTGTCGCCATATATAGACTTTCCGAAGTTTGATATGTATGCTCCCAGAAGATGGGCTTCTGGTCAAAGCCATGTTGCTCAAATTCCGCTATCGCAAATTGAAAATCTTCCTTTGCAATTTGAACCAAGCGGTTGGATAGGGCATCGTTCGTTGTTATCAGCTGGCTACTAATGTAGGCCTCAATTCCCGCACAATAGAAATTCTCGTAAGCTTGATTATGAACGCGGGCTTCTGCATCGTCCATATTGCCGATCCGCCCATCTGTCCAGCGGGTAATGCCGGCGCTTGTCGCTCGGTATCCATCGCCGAAGCGTGTCTTAAGTATGAAATCTAAGCCCCATTCGCCTTCTTCTAATAGCCTGAGGTAGAGATCTTCGTCGAGTAGCTTCACCTTCTCCGCCATTTCGAAGAGGGAGAGGGTCACTTCGGCTGTTTGAATTAGCTGTTGTGATACATCCCCAGCATCGTGCCAGCCCCCATTGAAGGACAGGGTTGTATCCTCATGAGTTGCGATAATATCGGCGTGACAGCTACCATGAATGCCAGGGACGGGATAACCACACCGCTCGCAGAAAATGAAGTTCAATGCTTTCCAAACGGATGCATGCCAAATATCCACGCTATTCCCTATAGTAAATGGCTCGGAGGTTAATGCCCCAACTTGTAAATAATAGCTACCTTCTTGAGATAGTTCGGAGAAATCCATAATGTAGAATTTGCCTAGATCCGTCTCCATGATATCGATATTGCCGGAGTATGCCATCTTGTTTGTCTCGGCATGCTTTACTTCGAACCGTTGAGCGGGCAATTGTGAGGCAAAGGCCGTTTTGATCCCGGATAAGTTATATCCGCTGTGGGAGAAGATAATATCATTTGGTTTAGGAATCCAGCCTTTTGAGATCTCGAATTCTACTACCCTCTCAAGTTTCACTTTACGTAGGCGTAGCTCTAGCTCATCACCTGTAGTTCGTTCCTTGCCGACCAAGTAGTAGCCGATCGACAGCTCAGTAATCGCATCTCTAGGTAACCCTTCGATTTCCAAGTGTACGGTATTCCATTCGTGGTTGTTCAGATTGATACCATGATAGCCTTCACGATGGTAGATGTCAGGAACGGGGATAATGCCCTCATTTTTGAACCTCAGCATAATATATGGGTTAGGGACACCAGGGAAATTAGGATATACCTCGAGTGTGATCCGGTTGAAATCTTCCCAATTTTCACGGTCAAATGTCTTGACCATACTCGCGGTCCCAAAGTTTACGTAGTCGCCGTCTTCTGGGGCACCTTCTGGCCAGTCTGGCATAAGTGATGGAGAGCTTATCTGAAGCTCCTGATTAGGAAGTGTGAGTAAGTCCCAGATTCCTGTATTAATCCAGCCGGCACTACCTGGGTGCCTAGAGTCGAATAGATATTTTTCTTCCAGAACGGTATTGTTTTTTTGCTCATGCTCAAGTGAAAACTCCTCGTCCAGCACTAACGGCCGATGAATATAACCCGATTGTTTAATCGCCTCTTTGAACTTGGTGTTCATATCCTTCCAACTCCTCATCGTAATAATTTACTAGTCTCCAAACCAACCAATGCAGCGCCAATAAGTCCACTCTCGGTTTGCGAATGCTTCGGTAATACAAGACCATTGGTTACAAAGCGCATCGTACGTGGATTTAAATAGTGCTTAATTCTGTTCAAAAAGTATGTGTTATTCGTGACTCCACCACCGAGAATAATCGTGTCTGGATCGCTGACCCGTACCAGATTCATAATCGTTGAAGCAAGAGCCGCAGCAGCATCTTCAGTAACTTTCGAACAGAGCTCATCTCCGGATTCAGCCCCGTCAAATATGGCATAGGCTGATATGCGCTCGCCCTCTTCAATGTTCAAAGAGGTGGAGGGGTATTCGTCTTTCAAGGCAATGATCCGCTCATGTAATCCTAGACCCGATGCTAACCGCTCTACGCACCCCGTCCGACCGCATCCGCATAACACATCGCTATCCATCGCAACGACTGTATGCCCAATTTCACCAGCATTGAAATGTGAGCCTGTAATGTATTCTTTGTTAACAACGAAGCCAGCTGCAATGCCTGTACCGACATTCAAATATAGAAAATTATTGGATAAAGTTCCCCATCCGAAGTGCTGTTCTGACTTCGTAGCACAGGCTACGTCATTATCGATTCCGCAGGGCAAATGGAATAAAGCTTCGATGATCTGCTTAACATCCGTCTCTTGAGATTTACCGGGCTCAATTTCAAGCCATATCCCATTCTCATGATCAACTCGTCCAACAAGACCAATCCCTATGGCTATTTGCTCCTTAGCTATGAAGGGTACTGTTTTCTTATAATCATGAATTGCATGAATAATATGTTCGAGTGCAATAGTCTGCGTGGTTGTATCGCTGAGATAAGACTTGGTATTTAGGACCTCTCCATCTGGTGTAACCTCTCCCAGCAGTATTTTGGTTCCACCTAGATCTATCGCAAGAATGGATGTAGGAATCTCGTTGTCCACTAGAAAACATCTCCTGACTACTTGGTAACTTTACCATTTTGTGAATGTGTAACGTTTTCGAAACAAGGTTATCAAACAAGAAATTAGCTGTCAACTAAACAAAAGCGGGTTAAAAACATGATTTCACTGCAATTATTGCATCCCAAAAGCTGAAAACCTAGGTGTGACGCTGGAATTCAGCATTATAAGTTGATGTATTTCATAAGAGTTTAGTCCGTATTTGATAGGTTAACGGTGAACGAAATGTGAAAATATGTGTATAAAACATTGACAGGGTAAATATTACCTGATATTTTATGTGTAACGTTACACAAACATTTGACGAAAGTCCACTATTCGGAATCGTTCGTCGCCCAGGGTTAAGTTTGGTTGACACGCAAGAATGAGAAGGAAGAATAGTGAGAAAATTTGAGTTTTAGGCTCTGAGGAGGCAACCATGAAAATTACAATCATGCCGGACGAACAGAAATTTGATACTACAGCAGCTTGGAGAATTATCGCACAAATCATGCAGAAGCCAGATTCTGTCATTGGCTTATCTACCGGACAGACAACTGGTGGGATGCATCGAATCGTGTCAGACATTTATAGGGAGTATCCATTTGATGTTTCGAAAGTGACCTTCTTCAACGTTGATGAATTGACGAATTTGGAAAGAGAGTATTCAGGAAGCTGCTATACGATGATTTACGATCAATTAGTAAGGCATCTGGGTATTTCTGAAGATAACTTCATCATGCCACCAACATTATCGGATGATTTTGAAAGAGAATCGAAGATTTTTGAGGAGAGACTAGCTGGTCGTGGGGGCGTAGATTTACAAATGCTCGGCATCGGAATGAATGGTCACATTGGAATCAACCAACCCGGCACTCCTTTTGAAAGCGAGACTTGGGTATCCCCGATGGATCCTGACTTTGAAGCCCGTGTCCGTAGAGAAACTAACGTGCCGGACAGCTTAGAGTTAGGTGGACTAACACGCGGTATCAAAAATATAATGCACACACGTAAAATCATCCTGGTTGCCAAAGGCGTGCACAAAGCCAAGATCATCGAACAAGCGCTGCTCGGACCTGTGACAACAGACATCCCAGCTTCGATCATTCAATTGCATCCGAACTGTGAAGTGCTTATGGATGCTGAGGCTGCAGCTAGCGTCAAGCACTTGGTATCAAAATGGGATGGCATTTCATGAAACCCCTATCCGTTGCGTTAGGGTTGTATTCTGTTTATCGGGAGCTGCAGGCTGACATCGAACAAACGCTTTTTCGTGTAAAAGAGCTTGGCTACGAAGGCGTTGAGTTTTATGGCAAGTTTGTACACCCCCCCGAAGTGATTCGGACGCTCTTGGAACGAAATGGTCTTGTGAATTGTGGCTGGCATACCGAGTGGGAGTTATTGCAACCGGATACACTCCCCGCGACGGTTCAATATCACAAGCTTGCAGGTACTCGAAATGTGATCATTCCGGCGCTCGGCGGTCCATGGGAAATTGCCCATATCCAAGAGGAGGACTGCCCGGAGGTTTGGATACAGCACGCTAAGAGGATGAACCAAATAAGTAAACGACTGCAACAACATGGAATGAGGCTCGGGTATCACACGCACGCACACGAATTTGAGATTCGATACGATGACGGAACTACTCCGTGGGATCTGCTGTGTGAGCATCTGAATAATGACATCATCCTTGAACTAGATACCGGCAATTGCTTGGAAGCAGGTGTCGATCCAGAGGAAGTGCTTGCAGCAATTCCGGGTCGCCCCTTACTTGTACACGGTAAACCCTATTCCCACCGAAGCGGATTGGAGAGCTTTATCGGAGCGGAAGATGACGATAATAACTGGCCTGAAATTGCGAAGCAATGCCAGATTGCTGGTACGGAGTGGCTTATTGTAGAACATGAGTCTGAAAAGGCATATCCCGGTTTTGAAGGTGCAGAACGTTCTCTGCAGGGGATCCAATCCGTTCTGGAGGGATAGTAACGAAATGTATACGACAAATAAGCGGTTAGGCATTCACCACGTTTGCTTGAAAACATTTGATCTGGCCCGAACGGTTGCGTTCTATATAGAAGGTTTGGGAGCTAAGTTCTTGGTCGAGTGGGGCACAGATGGCGGGAATGATCATGCTGTGCTAGTTGATTTAGGTGACGGTGATATTATCGAGATCTTTCAATCTAACGATTCGTTCCCTATGGGCATATGGCAGCACGTGGCGATTCGCACGGAGGATATTGAAGCATCACTACTCAAAGCCGAAGCTGCAGGGGCAACTCGCAGGGGGCAACCGATGGACGCTGACATTACGGCCCATTCAGGGGAGATCGTTCGAATGCGCTTTTGCTTTATTGAGGCTCCAGGTGGAGAAATGATCGAATTTATACAAGATCGGTAATGCGCCGGAAATCAAGGAGGAATGGTTCCCAAATGATAAGAGATCAACTGAAAAACATGAGTTTGGAGCAAAAGGTCGGTCAATTGTTTATGTGTGGGTTTGATGATACGAAGCCCAATGATGCAATTCTAAGCCTGATTAATGATTATCATATTGGCGGCGTCAACTATTTCCGCCGCAATGCTAGTTCACCAGAACAAGTAGCCACTCTATCTGCAGATCTTCAACAAGCATCAGGCATTCCGCTACTTATTTCTATCGACCAAGAGGGCGGCATGGTGGCGGGGATTGAAAAGGGCGTTACTCTCATGCCTGGTAATATGGCGATTGGTGCGACGAGGGATATCGAAGCGGCCCACAAAGCGGCCTTCATCGCAGGCAGAGAACTGCGGGCTATGGGTATCAATATGGACTTTGCTCCTTGTTTAGACGTTAATAACAATCCGGATAACCCTGTAATCGGTGTTCGTTCTTACGGGGAGAGTCCGAGTCTAGTTGCTACCATGGGCTGTGCTGCAATCAAAGGGTATCAGGAAGCAGGTGTAACTGCCACCACGAAACACTTTCCTGGACATGGGGACACGAACGCTGACTCCCATCATGAATTACCACTAGTAGGTCATGATCGCAAGCGGTTACATGAGGTGGAATTAGTTCCATTCAAGCAGGCTATTGCTTCTGGAGTAGATGCAGTAATGACGGCGCATGTGATCTTTCCCGCTTATGAGGATCAAGATATTCCGGCAACATTGTCCCATAAGATATTGACGGGTCTGCTTCGGACGGAGTTAGGATTCGAGGGGATCATTACAACCGATTGTTTGGAGATGAACGCCATCCAAAAGGGTGTAGGTGTTGGTCTTGGGGCTGTTATGGCAATTGAAGCAGGAGCTGATCTGGTATTGATCAGTCACCAAATCTCGCTTCAAACCGAAGGGATTGAGGCGGTTCTTGCCGCTGTCCGCAGCGGAAGGATCAGTGAAGCACGCATCGAGGAATCGGTGGAACGCTTACTGAAACTGAAACAGAAAAATGGGCTATTCGAGCAAAGTAAGCCCGTGAATACATCAATCATCGCTACGGATGAATCGCTGACATTCGCGAGGTCGCTTAGCGAAGCAAGTATTACGCTCGTTAAGAACGAGGGTACATTCCCATTAAACTCTGACGCAAGAACGTATATTGTATGGCCGAATATGCGTCCAGTCTCAGAAACGGCTGAACCCGAAGGCCAGGAAGTAACGCTCGGTAAAATGCTGACAAGCAGGGTGACTGGGCTCAAGGAACAGGTTATTGACGTTAATCCAAGTGAAGATGAGATAGCGAATGTGTTAGCAGAAAGCTTGGATTACGAGCAGGTCGTTGTTGCTACGTATAATGCTAGCTTTTCAACGGGTCAGCAGCGACTCGTGCAGGAGCTCGCAGAAAGAGAAGGCATAGCGCTAATCGTCGCTTCCCTGCGAATTCCGTACGATTTAACAACTTTCCCTAAGGTTAAAACCTATCTAGCCTGCTACGAGAACAAACCGCTCACTATTCAGTCATTAGCCAAAGTACTCATGGGAGACATTCCTGCGAGAGGTAAGCTTCCTGTTACGGTAGGATCTTATGCAGCCGAGTGACCTAAGCCTAAGCCAGCTATCAACAACCTGAAATTGGGTTATCTCATGCATAGCTTGATCCCTTATGCTTCAAGCTCATTCCACATCAATACTAGAGAAGTTATGAAAAAACTGGAGGATGCCAAATGGATGGAGAATCAGCAATCCCAGGAGTACAGGCCAATCGCCCTGACTTAAAAGCAAGGGCTAAGAAATTCGGAAGAAAGTTTGTCAGTCAACGGTATTTGCAGATGATGGTGCTGCTTGGAGTAGCATGGATGATCATATTTAACTACATTCCATTGTACGGGATCATCATTGCGTTCAAGGAGTTCAATATTATTCATTCGATCGCTGAAGCGCCTTGGGTTGGATTAAAGCATTTCAAAGAATTTCTGACCGATGAAAACCTACTTTATGTACTAAAAAATACGCTGGGTATGAGCTTTTTTAAGTTACTCATTGGCTTTCCGCTACCGATATTGTTCGCACTCTTTCTTAACGAGCTTCGTAATGTGCGTTTCAAGAGATTTGTACAAACCATCTCGTATTTACCCCACTTTCTGTCGTGGGTCATTTTAGGTGGGATCCTGACGACCTGGCTTGCGGATGTCGGAATCATCAACAATATGCTAATGGCTTTGAATTGGATCGACGAACCAATTAGTTTCTTGGCAGAACCATCTTACTTCTGGACCATCGTCATTACCTCGGATATTTGGAAGGAACTTGGATGGTCTGCGATTATTTATCTAGCCGCCATTTCGAGCGTTTCACCTGAGTTGTACGAGGCGGCAACCATCGATGGGGCAAGTCGATTCCAACAGATGTTCCGGGTTACGTTACCTATGATTAAAGGGACTGTCTCAATATTGTTCATTCTGGCGATTAGTGGCATTTTGAACTCCAACTTCGATCAGGTATTCATTTTGAGAAACCAACTTAATGAAACCGCGAGTAATGTCATCGACACCTATGTGTATCAAACGGGGATTACCCAAGGGCGTTTTTCCTATTCAACAGCAGTCGGCCTATTTAAATCAATCATTGCCTTTATTCTTTTGCTCTGCGCCAACTTTGTCACGAAGAAGCTAAACGATACTTCATTATTTTAAAAGGATGATTAGAATGCGAGGGAAACGTAATTTAGGAGATTCACTCTTTGATTGGGGCAATGTGTTGTTAATGGTGTTCATCTGCTTCATCACGCTCTATCCGATATGGTATGTGTTGATCAATTCCTTTAACGACGGCGTCGACGCTATGAGGGGCGGTATTTACTGGTACCCTAGAGTGTTCAGTCTAGAAAGTTACGAGGCTGTTTTCAAAAATAAAGGCCTTATGACATCGATGGGTGTAACGGTTGCAAAAACGGTAATTGGTACTGTTGTACATGTATTGTTTACGGCGATGGTTGCTTATGGGGTATCGCGAAAAGACTTGATCGGGAAAAATATCTACATGCTTATAGGAACGGTTACGATGTTTTTTGGTGGAGGGCTAATCCCATCCTACCTACTAATCCGCGACCTTCATTTATTGGATACTTTTTGGGTTTATATCATTCCAGCGATGTTTAGCTTCTTCGATCTTATTATTTTTCTCACGTTCTTCCGCGATATTCCTGAAGGTATGGAAGAAGCGGCGAAAATTGATGGAGCGAATGATCTGAAAATTTTTTATCGCATTGTTCTTCCTGTGTCTATGCCAGTTATGGCGACAATTGCTATGTTCCACGGGGTCTTTCAGTGGAATGACTACTTCACAGCTGTTATCTACACGAACAACCCTGACCTACAGCCGATTCAAACGTTCTTGTATCGGATCGTCGCATTATCTGGATCGAATCAGATTGCATCTGTAGTACCTGGTAACGTTGTCCGGACCGTAACCTCGCAGTCTGTCAAACTAGCGACAATGGTAATTACGACAGTACCTATCGTCATGGTGTATCCATTCTTGCAGAAGTATTTCGTGAAGGGCTTCATGATCGGTTCAATGAAAGGTTAAATTCCCTCGGCTACAGACTTTGTTTCAATACAAAGATGTACATAAATACACATACGAAAAGGGGTTTTGAAGTTGAGCAAAATGCGTAAAGGTCTGATCGTTGGAATGCTTTTCTGCATGGTATTTGTCTCAGTCGCATGTTCGTCTACTAAGTCTTCAGAAAACACAGGTTCTTCTAATTCAGCTGAGCCTGTAGTACTAGACCCTAACGTACCAGGTTGGAAGTCTGACTTGACTCCGATCACGTTTGATTGGTATGTAAACTTCTCATGGTTCACTAATAAGTGGGGGGAAGACTATACTTCTAAGTACATCACTGAAAAAACCGGCGTTAACGTTAATCTGATCGTTCCAGCTGGGAATGAGAACGAGAAGCTCCAAACGATGATCGCATCTGGTGACTTACCCGACTTCCTCACATTGGGTGTAGATGATGGTGCGGTCCAGAAATTGATCGACGGTGGTTTGGTAGAATCATGGAATGAGCTAGCTGACAAATACGATCCGTATTTCTTCAATGCTTCAGATCCAGATAAAGTAAGATGGTTCACACAGGAAGACGGTAATTTCTACGGTTATCCGAACGCCTCTTCTTCACCAAATGATTTCACGAAATATGGTGTGCAATATACATCGAACCAATCATTCCTTGTCCGTAAAGATATGTATGAAGCACTTGGTAAACCGGACATGAGAACTCCAGAAGGTTTCCTTAATGCTCTACAGGCGGCAAAAGAAATGTATCCAGACGTAGACGGGCAACCGCTCATTCCGTTAACCTTTCACGAATTCACAGACAATGGTAACTACTCGCTTGAAAACTTTTTGCAGAACTTCTTAGCTATTCCGCAAGAAAAAGACGGGAAGTTATATGACCGCACTACGGATCCTGAGTATATCAAATGGTTAAAAACATTCCGCAAAGCGAACGAAATGGGATTACTCTCTAAAGATATCTTTATCGACAAGCGTCCGCAAGTGGATGAGAAAGTTACACAAGGTCGTTATTTCTCCATGCTATATCAAGTTTCAGACGTTGGACCGCAAAATGCCGAGGTTTATTTGAGTGACCCGAATAAGGTTTATATTCCGATTGACGGGCCGTCGAACTCTAATTTAGATCAGCCAACACTTGCAGGCCCAAGTATTAACGGTTGGACATTCACTCTTATCTCTAAGAATGTAAAAGATAAGAAAAGAGCTATCGAATTTATGACCTACATGATTAGTGAAGAGGGTCAAAAGGACATTGCATTAGGTGTAGAAGGTATAACCTATGAGAATGTTAACGGCAAGGATCAATTCATAGAATCATATTTGAAAGATACTAGTGGCAGCACTAAGTATGGAGCACAACAGGCATTTTGGATGCTTATGGATACGAACATGTGGTTAAACTGGGCACCGCCGACTATTGAACCGTACTTAACCTCTCAGGAATGGTCAAAGGGCAAAACTTATAACTTCTCGGAGTTTAATCAGCTTGATCCTGCAGGTACGTCTGAAGAAGGTATCATAGCGACGAATATCAAACAATTGTGGGGCAAGACATTGACGAAGCTATTGCTATCTAAGAATGATGCTGATTTTGATGAAACCTTTAATAAATTTATTAAAGAGCGCGATAAATTAGGATTTGATAAAGTAGTGGCATATCAACAAAAGAAATACGAGGAAAATAGAAAAAAACTCGGAATTGAGTAGTAATACTAACAATGAATAAGGTGGTTGTTATATGCTGAAGACGGTTTATGTCGTAAGAGATGATTTTTATCATCCAAAAGAAGTCATCGATCCGGAAATTGCCAAGGTCTTTAATTCAAATGAGTGGAATGTCGTCTTGACCAACCGTTTAAGAGATATACTAGAAACTGAACAACAAGTAGATTTGACGATGTTATTTACTGTGGGTCGTCCGGACGGGGAAGCAGACATTACGCATGAAGAGCAGAATCGTTTCATAGCCAAAGTTAAAGACGGAATGGGTGCCATGTTCGTTCATGCAGGTTTAGTCTTGATCGAGGAAGATAGCCCATTCTACGTCGAACTGAATTCTGGTAGATTTCTAGGACACTCGCATGATCACGTGCCTGTTGAGAACGTTACGATTCGTAACGTCTCTCATCCGGTATTGGAAGGCATTACTGGATTCACTGCTATGGACGAACATTACTATTGTTCGGTCGATGTCTCCCGCACTGATATGTTGATGTTAAGCACATCCGAAGTAGTGACCGCCGCTTGCGCCTGGGCACACTCGGTGGGAAGTGGTAAAGTGGTAGGTATGACGCCGGGCCATACTACAGAGGCACTTGGTCACCCGCAAATGATTCGCTTGATGCAAAATGCAGCTAACTGGACCACGGGTCTTTAGTCTAAACCGATGTTTCCCAAGATGCCTTGTTGCATTCCTTACGCGCATTGGGGATGTACATATGCAGTCAGAGGAGGAGTTTGAACTATGTCCGATATGCTTGTAAAGCTGTATGAACTAAATGAAGTTGAGTCCATTGAAGATTTCAAACAACGTACTGGGGTGACGATAAGGCGTGCAATGCCCCCAGAAAAACATGTTGTGACGGGATGGGTTAGTGAACATTTCGGTCTCCCTTGGGTAAGTGAATGTGAAGTCGCATTTTCCCGCCCTGCTGTAAATTGCCTAGTGGCTATTGAAGACAATAAAATGCTGGGATTTGCTTGTTACGACGTTACAGCTAAAGGTTTTTTTGGTCCTACAGGCGTTGATGAGAAGGAACAGGGTAGAGGAATTGGCACCATGTTATGCTTATATGCTCTGCAATTGATGCGAACCGAAGGTTATGGATATGCCATTATTGGAGGCGCAGGCCCAACTGAATTTTATGCTAAAACGATTGGGGCTACGATCATCGAAGGCTCAGTACCAGGCATATATAATGGAATGCTAAATAAAGATTGGGATTAACAAGAACTCCCCATCATCATCCGTATTGGATGCACGATGGGGAGTTCTTTATTCGTTCGTCTCTAGATGTCAGACTCGTCAGATTCCTCAGAAGAATTTGCGTCAGATTGAGCTTGCGCTGCTTCATTCCGGCTCCATTCCAAGAACGTAGATGTATCTTCATCTTCAGGGTCCATTTCATGTGCAATCTCAAATTCTCTGATAGCATCTTCAAGTTGATCCAAATAATAATAGGCGTACCCCACACGGAAATGCCATAGTGGGTTATTCTTTAACTCTTCGTCAACCTTCAAGAACCACTTCAGCGCTTCTTTGTAACGTCCCAGATTGTTCAGGGCTCTCCCCAAATGAATGGCTAGTTCATCGTCAATCAGCGGTGTAGGAATTTCATTAATTCGATCGACTATTTGGTTGTACTCATCCCCTTCATGCCAAGCATTCAGTTCTGCGATAAGTTCATCTCTCATTGCTTATGCCTCCCGATTATAGGTAGAAATAGTGTGAAAAGGGCATTTATCATCCTGAAAATCCCCTACTTAAGAAATACTTTACCACTTCTACGAGGAGTTTCCCATTCCTTCCATTACATTAGTTCAATTGAAAGACTATCGATCCACTGCATTAGTATCCGGAATGACGAATGAGACGGTTGTTCCTTCGCCCGGTTTACTGATGATAGACAGGCCTTGGCCGTACAATTGTGTTAGTCGTCGATTCGTATTGGAAAGGCCAATTCCACTATTTCCCTTCATGGTTGGACTCAATAGTTGATTTACTTTTTCTTGTTCCATACCCTTGCCATTATCTTTTACTTCAACAAGTGTGAAGTTATCCTGGCGTGTAATCCGAATATGAACCGTTCCACCTTTGTGTTGACTAAGTATGCCGTGTCTAACAGCATTCTCAATCAGTGGTTGTATCAGAAGTGGAGGGAGATGCAAGTGGATGCCGGGCTCAACCTCCCATTGGATATTTAACCTGTCTTCAAATCGCACTTTTTCAATATACAAGTAGGCTTCGGCAAGCTCCAACTCATGGGAAAGCTTGACCAGTTCTCCTGTATTTATGAAATCAAAACTGATCCTTAAAAACGAAGCAAAGGCATCGCCCAGATCTTGCATTTTTTTCGCATCTATATCACTAAGTGCCATAATTGAATTGAGCGTATTAAATATAAAGTGCGGATGGATTTGTGCCTGCAGATAAGCGGCTTCTATGCGTAAACGTTCATTGACCGATTGCTTCAAGGTGATTAGAGCCCTAATTCGGTATCTAAGTTCCAGTGCGTCTACCGGCTTGGTCACATAGTCGTTCGCTCCCGAAGAGAATCCAGTGTAGATGTCAGCCGACTGACTACGTGCCGTCAGTAGCAGAACTGGAAGATCGGCTGCAGAGTAATGCTCCCTTACTTTCTGAGTCAATTCGTAACCTGATATATGCGGCAACATGACATCGGCAATCAGTAGATCCCACTGCCGGGTACCTAGTAGTTCCAATGCCTCAAGGGCAGAATTGGCTGTTGTAATGTTGTAAGGCTCCGTCGACAGGATTCCAACAAGCACATTCAAGTTAATTGGGTCGTCATCAATTGCAAGGATACTCGCCTTCACTTCATTTAAAAGCGGCGGGATAAGTGAAGAGGCTGCCACTTCATCGATTGCGGCATCATGGAAGATGAATCTTGCTTGTTGATCTTCTGTTCCTTCCGTTACAGGATGGGTCAGAAGAGGGTGCTGCGATAGTGGGAGATCCACCATCCCCGCTAACGGCAGGTCAAAACTGAATACGGATCCTTTCCCTATGTCGGACCGTACGGTTAATGCACCGCCGTGTAATTCTATTAGTTGCTTGCAGATGCTTAAGCCAAGCCCGATTCCTCTCCCATCGCTTACCCCATAAGACCCTTGTTCATAAGGGAGAAATATTCGCGTCTGTGTGTCTTTGTTCATGCCAACCCCGGTGTCGGAGACATGGATCAAGGCATATCCGTGCCGCATCTCGGCGGACACTGAGATCGTCCCTTCTTCCGTAAATTTGATGGCGTTATGTAATAAGTTATACAGAACTTGCACAAGTCTTTTCTCATCGGCCATTACCGGCGGCATCGATTCCGCTATATCTATATTTAGTTGAATAGGTTTGCCTTCTATCATAAATCTTAGCATTTCGATGACCCCGGGAACGATGGATTGAATCTTTAGGGGCTCTTGCTTCAGCACGATGCGTTGCTCCTGAAGCCTTGCGACATCGAGAAGATCGCCGAGCATGTAAGACATGCGGCGACTTATGGTGATAAGAAGTTCCATATCTTTTAGGCTTTTCTTGTCCATATTCGCTTGTTCTTTGGTTACAACGGTCTGAGCGATGTTCATTATACCGTGCAGCGGTGTCCGCAATTCGTGTGAAGTATTGGCAAGAAATTGGTCTTTCAGTTTGTTGGATTTTTTTAACTGTTTGTTCAGCAGGGTATTTTCTCTAGTATTACGCAAAAATTTCTTGAACCAGTACGTAGAAAAGCCAATAAGGGCTGCAATGATATCTAATGGATAGTATACGACATTAACCTCTTTATGAGAGATTAATAAGGTCCAAAGAAAGTTAGACATAATACTTGCTGCCGATAATAGTAAGAAGATGATGTCGACGTCGTCTTGCTTCTTGAAGATCGTGATTCCCACTAAACAAATAGACCAAGCAATGGGCAGCAAATAGAAGAAAGTATATATCCCTAATCCAACCGTTACATTGACCAGTGAGGCGGATGAAACCAATATAAATGCTGAATAAGAAATGAGGGCGATGGTATATATTCGCAACCATTTGTTCTTTTTTGGAATAACCGAAGAGAATTTTCTGAAAATAAGTAGAATAAAAAAGGTTTGCCAAAAATGAGCAAGCAGGTTGATTTTTAGCGCCCATGTATAATTGATCGGCAGCCATAGTAAGAGTAGGTTATCATGACCAATTACAATACATACTCCGACCGCCAGCGTTAACAGACTGACAACGAATAGGGATTGTTCCTGGCGATTGAATAAATAGAGGATGCATGCATACAAACCGTGAAGCAGCAAAATAATAAACGCAACAAGTTGAAATCCGATCGAGTACCAACGCACGTAGTCGATTTCTGCTTGAGAGCCAAAACGAATGGAGTTCATGATACCACCGTTATCAGGATTATCGAAGTTAGCTATTCGAATGAGTAATTCAATTTCTTCCACGCCCTGAGCAAAGTAGGAAGCTGTGTAAGAAACACTTTTAGGGGTGTATTCATTGGCGTTCTCGGCTAGTTTTCCAAAAGTGCCTTCGGCCTTCCCATTTATCTCTACCTCAGAAGAGGTTTCTAATCCTCGTAACCAAAATGAGATAGGTTGTTTCAATGGATCAACTAGAATACGTAGTCGATACGTTGCATAACCCAAAGAGGAGCGGGTGCCTTCTGACAGCACACTGCTCCAATCTCCCGGAACTTGAATATAACGGGGTTGACTTTCGATCGAAGGTATATCTCGATAGGAAACGAACTTACCCGGGTAAAGTCCCCATTGGCCATCCAGAGGAATGCTTGAGGATGTATCTAAGTCTATGCCGCGCATGTCGAGTACACCATTCACAGCACGAGGGGACTCAGATGTGGAGAATATCTGGGACCAGGCCCATCGGAGGCCGAGGAGAACGCTAATAAATATTAGAATTATGGTTATATATTTTAGTGTGGTTTTATTCTTTATTCGCATCATCATATAAACGCAATTCGACATAAATGGCGTTTATCCTTTTATGCATTTTATACCTAAATCTACACCGATTGGCTCGATTTATTAATTCTCAATTGATTTGTAAATCAGTGAAGCCATTTGGCCGATCTTCTGTATATGCGTTAAATGAAAAGTGCTAGGCACGGTTCCTTGTGGAAACAGGGGGATACCTTCACCAAGTACCTTAGGAATGATAGTGATTTGAAGTTCGTCTAACAAATTGGCCGCTAAAAAATCACCAACAAGTTGCCCTCCTCCTACAAGCCATACATCGCCTTCTGATGTGAGTTTTAACCTTGGAATAAGTGTGGTAAGGGCTTCATCCGTAAATGTAACGTGCGGTGCAGGGGCTTGTTGCGATCTAGTCAGAACGTAGCATGGTTTGTCAGCATAGGGGAATTCATCAGCGAGTAACAGCACCTCGTCATATGTGAGGCGACCCATTATAACCGTGCCTACTGTTTTATAAAACTCTCCATAGCCACCGTCCCCACCATCAGCTTCGACATCCATCAACCAATCTACTGAACCGTCGAGCCTTGCAATGTAACCATCCAAGCTCATGGCGATATACAGCACCACTTTATTATTTTTCATATTCAATCGCTCCTTTCTATGGTTTATGATACCCTATAACTATGACAAAATATGACGTAATTAGGTGAGAAGATGAATAATCGAAGACTAAGTATGATGAGGTTATTAGATTCGAGAAAAAAATTTACTGCTCGTGAGTTGGCGATGCGGTTCAACGTATCGGTTCGTACGATTCAACGAGACCTAGACCATTTGCAACAGATGGGCTTTCCTCTATATGCAGAGGTGGGAGCGAACGGAGGTTACCATGTGCTACCGAACAGAATTTTGCCACCGCTTCAACTTACAGAGCATGAGGCGTTTGGGCTGTTTATGATGATTGAATACTTGGAGAAAGTATCTGACTTCCCCTATGGCTCGATTCGTGCCCAGCTAGCGGAACAATACTTTTCAAGCTTGCCGGTTGATGTACAAGATTCGATCACTCGCATGAGACAACACATTGCCTTTCTTCAACATCATTGCGTGCAACCAGAACCTATGACTACAAAAATACTAAGTGTTGCAGTCGAGAAGAGTAAGGCTGAGTTCATATATACATCCCGCAATGGAACGAAGAAGGTGGAGGCATACCCGCTTGGCATCTATTATGAGCATGGTTATTGGTATATGCCCGCTAAGAACAAGGAACGAATCTTACTGTATCGGGTTGATAGAATACAACAGTTTGATATACTTCATCGCATGGACGGTTCTATTCCAACGCTTAAAGATTGGCTAAGCTCAGAAGATAACAGGGCAAGCGTGGAAGTGGTATTGCAGTTTACTGACTTTGGAGCGAGGCTCGCAGAATCGGAACCTCTATTCAAGCCTGTTCAACAGAACAAATGGTGCGGGCAGGTTCCTCCGGATGAGTTCCCCTTTATGGCACGAAAATTGCTCTCGTATGGCCCCGAAGTGAAAGTCATAAGCCCGGTGGAGCTGCAAGAATTAATAATGAAGTTGTTGCAGAGTAGTTTAGCCCAATATTCCCATAATAAGTTTCTGTAATTTATTAGTTATTGAAATAATTGTTGTTATCTTTGAAAATATTATAGTGGAAAATGTTTTGCAACTGGGTTTCGACAGATAGCAAGAGAGGCGGATTACATGCAACAAGTATTAGATAATTTGATTACTGTAACAAATGAGTTTCTTTGGTCAAAGATTTTGATCGTTCTTCTTATTGTTTGTGGTATTTATTTCACCATCAGATCGAAGTTTGTACAGTTTGGTATGTTGAAGGAAATGTTTGTAGTTCTTAAAGGTTCTAATGAAAGGTCTAAAGATAGCATTTCATCGTTCCAGGCCTTTTGTATAAGTATGGCGGCTAGGGTCGGGACAGGTAATATAACCGGTATCGCGATTGCTATTGCATTAGGGGGTCCAGGGGCGGTCTTCTGGATGTGGATTATTGCGATAATTGGTTCAGCATCCAGCTTTATTGAGAGTACATTAGCACAGGTGTACAAAGTGAAAGATAAGACCGGATTTCGAGGCGGGCCTGCCTATTATATGGAACAAGGTCTGAACAAGCGTTGGATGGGAGCGATATTTGCTATACTGATTACGTTATCGTTTGGTCTCGTATTTAACGCTGTTCAGTCCAATACGATTACAGTGGCCTTCGAGAATTCATTTGGGACCAATCGGATCGTTCTGGGGCTTATCATAGCTGCTGTATTTGGGGTTATTATCTTCGGCGGGATCAAGCGTATCGCCAGAATGTCTGAATACATCGTAGTCATTATGGCTGTGATTTATATCGGGAGTGCTCTAATCATTATGCTACTCAATATTACCAAATTGCCTGAAGTTCTAGCACTTATTGTGAAGAGCGCATTCGGATTCGAACAAGTTGTGGGTGGATCTTTTGGGGCAGTGATTCTACAAGGTGTGAAACGCGGGTTGTTCTCGAACGAAGCAGGTATGGGTAGTGCACCCAATGCTGCGGCTACTGCAACCACAAGTCATCCTGTTAAACAGGGACTTATGCAAGCACTTGGGGTACTTACAGATACGTTAATTATTTGTTCTAGTACCGCATTTATTATATTGCTGTCCGATGCGTATAAGCAGCCAGGGTTAGACGGTATCAAACTGACGCAAGCTGCATTAAGCGAGCATATAGGTTCATGGGCATCAGGCTCATTAGCCATTATGATTCTCCTCTTTGCATTCAGTACGTTAATTGGGAATTATTATTACGGTGAAACGAACATAGAATTTTTGAACTCAAAAAAGTCAGTGTTAACAATCTATAGATATAGTGTTCTGGGTATGATTGTGTTTGGCTCTGTAGCTAAGGTTCAATTGGTATGGAATTTGGCTGATTTATTTATGGGTCTTATGGTGGTCGTTAACTTGATTGCCATCCTTTTACTATCTAAAGTCGCCTTCGCTGCTTTACATGATTACAAGAAGCAGAAACGTGCAGGGAAGGACCCTGTGTTTTATAAAGATAGTATTAAGGGTCTAGAGCACGTTGAATGTTGGGATAACCCGTCGGGTGTGGAGAAGTAAATAAATATGGTACTCAACCCGTAAAAATAGAAAACTCGTCCAGTGCATTCTCAGCATAGGACGAGTTTTTTTGTAATCGAGACGATATTATTTCCAAGTCGTAATAGTTTCAACAGGCAAACGGTAAGTTTGGAATCCTTCATTTGCTGCTTTACCGATTGTAATTAGCATAATAGGGATATAACGATCTTTATCCAGGCCATATACTTCTGCTATTTGATCTTTCTCATAACCACCAATGGGGTTCGTGTCATAGCCGTGTGCCCGTGCGACAAGCATAAGCTGCATCGATACAAGGCCAGCGTCAAGTATGATGGTTTCTCTCATGTTTTTCTCGGGCATCGCTTCATAGAGAGGTTTGAATGCATTCAGTTGAAACTCTTTGATTTCCTTAGGCATATATCCAAGCTCAACAGCTTTGCCGTAGATTTCTTCGGCATAGTCGATGTTATTCATATCTGCAAAGACAGCGATGACAGCCGATGAACTTAAGACTTTTTCTTTGTTGAATTTAGCAAGATCACCTAACGTTCCTTTTCCTTCTTCACTATCAATGACGACAAAACGCCAAGGCTGCATGTTGATTGAAGACGGTGCCGAAGTGGCCTCGGCCAAAATTTCCGTCATTTCCTCACGGCTAATTTTTACGCTTGGATCATATTCTTTAATGGACCGACGTCCATATACAATCTCGTTGAAATCATTTGTTTTCTGAAAGTTATTCATAGTTGTTATTCCCTGCTTTCTGTTGTTTGTATATATTTGAGGAGTCAATAGTTGATATGTCAATTAATATAATACAAAACAAAAGAGACTGCAATAGCCGGAATCATTTACCACTATAGGGTGGGGGTTATTCTAGCGTAAATCACAGTAAAAAGGAATTTCTCTGATCCTGTCGAAAACATAGGAGCGTGCCTGTATAGGTAACCCTTCAGGCAGGAAGGGAGCTCTTATGTCTACTTACAACCTTCTCGAACATCTATTATTCCCGTCGATTTTCTTAAATAAACAGAAGCTGGATCGTGAACCTGAACTGTGACCCGTAAGATGGAAACTTTGAAAAAAGTGACCCTCTTACGGGTCATTTGTGTTTTAATCGAACTATTGAAACAAAACCGTGGAAGAACTCATCAATAAAACGAGAGGTGATTTAAAGATGTTCAACGAAAATGAGATTAAACAGCTAGAGGGGAATCCAAATGTCGAGAACGTGACGGAGAAGAGTATTACGTATTCACCTACGTTTAAACTTGCAGCAGTTAAGGCCTATAAAGAGGGACAAACCCCGATGGAGATTTTCCTCAAAGCCGGATTTAATATGGATATTATCGGTCGTAAGAAACCCAAGCATTGCCTAAACCGTTGGCGTAATTCTTACCAGGCTCATGGAGAAGATGGACTGCTTGAGAATCATCGGGGAAAAGGATCTACGGGCAGAAGACCTGCAGGAGAACTCTCCACCGAAGAAAAACTAAAACGTGCGGAAGCACGAATCAAGCTACTTGAGATGGAGAATGACTTTTTAAAAAAGCTCGAGGCGCTCGAAAAGCAGAAAATGCTGAGGAAACGTTGACACCCTCCGAGCGCTTCCAGATCATTAACCACACCATCCGCAAGCACGGCCTACAGCGTATGACGCGCTACCTATGCAAGTTGGCCCATGTGAGTTTAAGCGGTTATTACCGCTGGCTTGCGGCTGAGGAATCCAGACAGTTACGAGAGGAAGCAGATGAGCGTGACGCTTTCCTTATCCAAAAGCACTTTGACGATTTGAATGGTAAAGCTGGAGCCTTAGTAGTGAAGATGAGACTTGAACGGAAGAGCAGCGTTGTCATGAACCACAAGAAGATTCGAAGATTAATGCGAAAATATAACCTTATTGCTACGATTCGGCAAGCCAATCCCTATCGTAAGATGGCGAAAGCTACAAAAGAGCACCAAACATGTCCAAATCTACTAAAGCGTGAGTTTGACCAAGGAGAGCCTGAGAAGGTACTGCTGACGGATATAACCTATATGCACTATGGGCATGGACAATGTGCCTATCTGTCCGTGGTGAAGGATGGATCGACGAGACAAGTTTTGGCTCATTATCTCTCCTCCTCTTTGGCCCTATCGCTAGTGGAACGGACTATGGAAAGGTTGCTGGATCGACTGGATAGCAATATTCATCCTGAGGCCATTTTACACTCTGACCAAGGGATGCATTATACTCACCCAAAGTTTCATCTTCTCGTCAATAAGGCTGGCATTAAGCAGTCCATGTCCCGCAAAGGGAATTGCTGGGATAATGCCTCGATGGAGACATTCTTCGGTCATATGAAGGATGAGCTAGAGTATAAATCGTGTACGACCATTCAGGAATTACGAGTTCGAGTAAATGACTATATGGAATATTACAATACGGAGCGTTACCAGTGGACATTAAAACAGATGACTCCTGATGAATTCAGAAGTCATCTGTTGACTGCCTAACGAAAGGCTCTTTTTCAGAACTGTCTACAAATAAGGTCACAGTTCAACTGGAAGGAAAGACTGTTCTTATAACGGGTGCAAGTTCTGGAATAGGTGAGCAGCTGGCATATATGCTAGCCGAGATTAAGGTTCATCTCATATTGGTGGCAAGACGAGTGGACAAGCTTGTAGCCATGAAAACCGCCATTGAAATGAAAGCTGCCCAAATAAGTGTGTTCCCGGCGGATCTTCGAAATGAGCAGGAGATGGAGGGATTACTCGCCTTTCTTCATCAGCTTCCGGATGGGCTGGATATCGTTATAAGTAATGCGGGTCATTCCATCAGGCGTTCCATTCATCAGTCCTTGGACCGCTATCATGATTTTACTCGTACAATGGCGATCAATTATTTTGCCCCGGTTCAATTACTCTTATCTACGCTTCCTCTTATTGAAAAAAAACAAGGACACATCATCAACATCTCGACCGTAAATACGCTGTTGCTCCCGATGCCCCATTGGGCGGCTTATCAAGCGTCGAAGGCGGCTTTTGATACTTGGTTTCGATCTGCCGCTCCTGAACTAAATATGAACGGGGTCTTCACTACCTCAATCTATCTTCCGTTAGTCAGAACACCTATGATCCTGCCAACCGCTGCTTATCAAAAACTACCTGCCATGTCACCACAGCATGTTGCAAGGATTATTTGCAATTCCATATATACGAAAAGAAAAACATATAAACCATGGTGGTTGATTGTCGGCCAGCTAGGATCCTTATTATTCAGAAGGTGCCTGGAATTTTCAATCCCGAGAAGGTTAAGGAAAAGGGGGAAACGGCAATGAGGCTATTTAAATTGTTCCATGTTATGTACAAAATCAGACTATTTTCCCCGTTATCCTTGTTTCGGTTATCTTCCGCCATTTATACATTTGGAATCAATTTGATGACGTTGCTGAATTTTTCAGCCCGGACTTACGGAGAAAAGATAGCGTTAGTAGATGAGCAGGAAAGCCTAACTTATAGCCAGTTGTTTGCACAATCCGAAGAGCTTTCGGTCGTTTTGAGGGAGAGTTACCAACTAGCAAGCGGCAAGAAAGTGGGTTTTTTGTGTAAAAATCATGCTTCTTTAGTAAAGGCGATTTTTGCGGTTTCTTTATCCGGGGCAGATGTATATTTGCTTAATGCGGAAATGAGCGAGAGCCAGTTGAATAACATCCTTGAGCGCCATGATTTTGACCTCATGGTCCTTGATGAAGAACGAAGTCCCTTGCTTGAACAATCTTCATATACAAAGTCCAAACTACTTAGCTATCATGATACGCTTCCGGCGATAAGCAACCTATTTTCTACGAGAAATTACACTAAGCATAAAAGGTACCGAACTTCCACAAGCAAACTTGTGCTTCTGACCGGTGGGACCACAGGAAATGCTAAGGAAGCTGCACATAAACCCTCGCTATTTAATTATTTAAATCCTTTCCACGACTTCCTTATTCGCTTAAAAATCTTGAATTATCACACTGCTTATATTGCGACGCCTATTTATCACGGTTATGGAGTAGCGGTACTGATCTTATTTTGCGCTTTGGGAAAGAAAGTAGTTGTTCATCGTGGATTTGATGCAGAGGAAGCATGCCGCTTGATTCGGGAGCACCAAGTTGAAGTGGTAACGGTTGTCCCTTTAATGTTACATAAAATGTTAAATACGAACGCGGATGATTTGAAATCCCTTGCTTGTATCGCTTCAGGTGGTGCAGAGCTCAATCCCAAACTGGTAAAAGAGACGCAGGGTCAATTGGGAGAGGTCTTGTACAATCTGTATGGCACTTCAGAAGCGGGCTTGAATATCATCGCAACGCCACAGGATCTAGCATATTCCGCATATACGATCGGCAGAAAGATTAAGGGCGTCCGCTTAAAAATAATGAATGAGCGCAAAGAGGAAGTAGAAGCTCGCACGGTGGGTCAATTTTGCATTAGCAACAGTTGGTCCATGAGAAACGGGGTTAATTCCTGGATCGAAACTGGTGATTTAGGCTATCAAGATGAGAAGGGCTACTATTTTCTGCGTGGAAGAGCGGACAGTATGATCGTCTCAGCGGGGGAAAATGTATATCCTCTTGAAGTGGAACAGCTCCTGCTCACGCACCCTCAAATTGAGGATGCGGCCGTAATCGGAATGCAGGACGAGCAGTTTGGACAGCGGCTGAAAGCCATTGTCCGACTAACTCCTCAGGCAGAAACGACAGAAGAGGAGCTTCTTCAATGGCTGCGCCCTAGACTGGCTCGATTTCAAATGCCCAAAGAAATCATTGTTGTGGATGATTTACCCTATACTTCATTAGGGAAGCTCGATAAAAAGCGGCTTAAATCATAATTACATGAAGTCGAAAAAATATCGGATGACGTGAAAAAAGACGGGCGAGGTGTAGGTCAAACTGTCGATTCGACTTAAGTAGCTTTTTTTCAAAGCCTCGAACCTATCGTCATCCCCGATTAACAAATCCCGCTTCAGCACTGACACCGTTAAGCTACCGAAGAAACCACTCAAGCTGATCAGCATGCCAGATAGGATCCCGAAGGTCAGGTCCAGCGGCGTCAGATAAGGATATATCAGATAGGATACCCCTGTCGTTACGAGGAACGCACATGCGAAACCTTCCCAAGTCAAATGTGGGTTAGAAGTGGGGACTACTTTCCGCTTGCCGAAATAGATCGAGGCCAGATGGTGCACGACATCATTAAGCTGGGTCAACACCACTAGAAAAAGTACAAGTCCCGCGCCATACTGTGGCGTAGCAAATTGAAAATAGGCCAGGTGACTAAGCCCAAAAACCATGAGCATAAGCCCCCATTGAGCCCGGCTGACACTGCGCAGAAATCCTACTGTTCCTTTGTTGATCAGTCGTGGGAGCGGAAGGAGCAAGAATACATACACAGGAATAAAGACAATAAACATCCCGTACCATTCGATATAAATCCAATAGAACTGCAGGGGAATGGATAAGTATGCCCACAGAAACAGTCTGCGATCGGCTTTTCTTGATCGAATCATGGAGAAATATTCTTTCAGTGCGAAGAAGCTGAGTACCATGAGGGACAGAAGTGAAACGACGGGGTTTAACAGCGTTGCTAAGCAAAAAATGAAGAGCATGCCCCACCAGGTTGTGATGCGAAATCCAATGCCTGTATAGTCTTTATCCGGCTGTATTTTGCCTATCGCATAATAGATCAATTGGATAGCCGATAAGGTTGCAAAAATAAGAATTAAGGTCAATAGTGAACTGTCCATTACCAATCACCAACTTATCGCAGGGTAGGATTTCATTAAAGGGATCATATGTTATTATGAAGGAATAGTCCAAACTTGATAAGGGGAAGTTTTGTAAATGGTAGCTGATCAATCGGTTTTTATCTTGCTTACGAACACCGGAACTCTGTTTACAAGAGTTATTCAAACCTACACGAAGGCTCCTTACAATCATGCCTCGATCTCCTTTAATCGGGAACTTTCAGAGTTGTACAGCTTCGGACGAAAGCACCCCAACAACCCCCTAAATGGTGGGTTTGTGAAGGAGGACCTGAAGACAGGAACTTTCAGCAAGTATCCGAATACGACGTGCGTGATCTATGAGCTTCAAGTATCCGAGCGTGAAATCGAGAAGATGAAGCGGGTCTTGCAGGTGTTTATCCAAAAGCGCCAAAAGTATCTCTATAACATTCTAGGTGTAGTGGGCATCGCACTGAAAGAACCAGTCGAATTCAGCAACTCTTACTTCTGTTCGCAATTCGTCGCAGAGATTCTGGAGCGGTCCGGCATCAAGTTATGGAACAAGCTACCTGCACTTGTAACACCGGATGATTTCCGGCAAAGTGACCGGCTGCATTTGATCTATGAAGGCAAGTTAAGTCAGTACGAGCTCCGGGCTTAGCGGCTTGATGCATACATGAATTAATGAAGGGCTCATCCATGAAATCAGTGCTTGATAAGAACCAGCGTGCAGTGGAGTTTTGGAGGAATGTGGACAAGCGGAGCGTTCGCCTTTAAATGAGAATTTCAACCACTACAATAGTGTATTCAGGAAATTCTCATTTAACAGCGATGGTAACATCCTCCAAAACGTAACATTACTTCCCGTTTTATTTCGTCAAGCACCGATTTTGATTTTGAGCCAATGAATGCGAGGTTAACTATAATGATCGTTTTCATCAGTATTATTACATTAATAGTCGTAACAATCCTATTCTTGAATCTATATCCGGCATTTGGCGGCAATCCTTCCCAAGAGCAGCTTCGTAAGTATCGCCAATCGCGAAACTATAGAAAGAATAAGTTCATTTATCCAGAACCTTCGAAGACAGTTCAACTTAAGAATATGGGCTCTTTACTACGCGATTATGCCAAGGGGAACCCAAATGTAAGACCTGCTAAGGCGATTCCGATGGACAAGTTTGATCTGAATAGTTTGGAGGGGCAAACACAGCCTTCCATTACATGGTTCGGTCACTCAGCCCTGTTGCTTCAGCTTGAAGGGAAAAGAATATTGCTGGACCCCATGTTCGGCAAATCGCCTTCTCCTGTGCAGATGTTTGGCGGCAAAAGATATAGTAAGGAGTTACCGTTCGAAATTGAGAATTTACCTGCCATCGACGCAGTTATCTTATCACATGATCATTATGACCATTTGGATTATGGGACCATAAAGCAGATAAAGGACAAGGTGACGCAATTTATCGTGCCTCTCGGCGTGGGTAGCCATCTAGAACGGTGGGGGGTCGATTCGAAGCGAATCAGTGAGCATGACTGGTGGGATGAATTCGAATTCCAAGGGATAAAGCTTGCTTGTACCCCGGCAAGGCACTTTTCGGGAAGAAGCTTATTTAATAGTGGTTCCACGTTATGGTGCTCTTGGGTAATCGCAACGAAAGAGACAAGGGTGTATTTTAGCGGAGACGGTGGTTATGGTCCTCACTTTGGACAAATCGGAGAAAAGTATGGTCCTTTTGATCTAACATTGATGGAATGTGGTCAATATGACACCAGATGGTCTGACATTCATATGATGCCGGAGGAAACGGTACAAGCTCATATAGATGTGAAGGGCGGAATCATGATCCCCATCCATTGGTCTGCATTTACGCTATCACTTCATGATTGGAATGATCCGATAGATCGCGTAACTACAGCGGGCCAGAAGATGGGTGTGAAAATTTCGACGCCGAAAATCGGGCAAACCGTGCTGATCGGCTCGGATACATATCCTACTTCGACATGGTGGAAATGACGATGAGGATTAAGAAATTAATTGACGAATTTTTATCATAACATTAGAATGCAAAAAATAACCAAATACTAAGACAAGGACAATTAGATCTATGTGAACTATCAGAGAGCTGCTGGTTGGTGCGAAGCAAGCAGCAACTGGATTCGAACAATCACCTCTGAGCAGATCCCCGAAAAGAAGTAGGCGGGTCCGGAATCCGACCGTTAATTTGGAGCATCATTGTTAGATGATGGCAGAGAGGGTGTATTTACGATAAATACACCAAACAGGGTGGTAGCGCGGAGTAACTTCGTCCCTAATGGGGGCGAAGCTTTTTTGCATTCTAATAAAGAATTGAGAAAGTATGTAGTTACTTCTTGAAAAACGATAAATGCACTCACAGGTTAATTCTAAAGGCATTATTCACTCTTTTATTTTTGTTATTCACTATTATTTACAGATTATTTTTCTTGGTTAAAGTAGTTACCAGTATATTGTCCTCTGTAATATATTCTTCAATTTGAACAATAATATTGCTGTTCTCTTCAACCCATATTTTCACCTTTTCATCCATAGTAGACATTTTAGTAGTTCTAATTATTTCTTCTGTAGTATTTTTTATATCTTCATTTCCAGAAATTTTGAAACTATTTATTTTACCATCTATAGTGGTATAGAATACATGCTCATCTTTTTCTAAATTAGTGATAAAAAAAGGAATTTCAAAATATGATCCCGCACTAATAGTTTGAGTTTTGGGAAAGGAAACTTGATCATTAGTAGTATTTACTTTCCCATCTTGTGTATATTCTTTAGATTTAGTTATAACATTTTTGGATTTATTTTGATTTTTAATAATAACATTTTTTTCGAACCTATTTTCCTCATTTAAATATTCAGTTTCAGTGAGGGATAATAATGAATATTCAGAGTTCAATTCATATTCCTTTATATTAGTTAAATCCTTTCCCAGCCCTGTTAAAAACTCTTTCGTTAAATATCTCTTTTCGTGTATTTGCGTATAGTTACTTTTCCCTCGAGTTATAGAAACTTCTTGAAAACCTATATTTTCGGAGGTAACTTTATTTTTTATCTCATAATAAAGATTTATAGTCTCATTTTTATTATAAACACTGTCCTTTATAGAATTATTATCTTTCATACTGGAATTTTCGTTTTGACAGGAACTCAGGAGAAAAATAGCAATAATTAATAAGATATATTTTATCCTCTTCATATAGTAGCCTCGATTCAATAGAATTTAGAGGAAGGGGGAGTACTCCTTCCTCTATGGTTCAATTAGCTCCAGTAACTATAGCCCCAATTCCAATACCAATGAAAAGTAAGACCAGGACCATTTCCATTTTCAACAAACCACGCCGTAGCTCCCTGTTGTGCTACATTAGCAGGAGTAAGTACTGGGTCACCAGTCCAAGTTTCAGTATATATTGCAGTACTTGGAGTTCCTACAAGGCGACCTTTTACTAATTGAAATGATCCACCAAGACTTCCAATACCATTACCAGCGATTTGTGGATTTATTGACCAATTAAAACTACTCGTTGAAGTTTGCTCTGTAGTACCTTTTGGAGACCAATCGTGTAAATTTATTGATCCACCCGTAGACTCATAATAATTAGCCCAACCTAATTTTGTAATTCCTGAATATTTTGAACTTGAAATCGTAACTCCTGAGATTGAAGAATCTTGTTCTAAAACAAAAATAGTGTGTTTTCCTGTATTGTTTGCCTTGTAAAGGCGGACAACACCATAAAGATTAGAATATGTGTCGCCATCTTGTGTAGGATATGAATTTAAAAGTGTGTAATCCGAAGTAGCATAGGTAGATGAATTAATGTAATAGCTAATTTCGTCATTTAAAGCCCGATTCCCATAGGATTTTATAAGCTCTCGATTTTTAATTGGGTCTGTGGTCAAGTACATTCCCTTAGTTGTTTTGGAACTCTCCTTTTTCACAGAGGTTTGAATTGGGGAAGCATTAACTGAACCAACTAGAGATGAGATTAGTAAAAAAGAAATTACAAAGGCAACTGTTTTTTTGAACAAATTATCCCCTCCTACAAATACAAATATTGGATGATCATCCTATATACAGAATATATGTAATACTTAGTTTTGTAAAGCCGGAGTATGTAGATTTATATATATATGGATGTTAATTCCATAAAAAATATAGGGTCAAAGCGAATGATATTCATAGAAGATACACATTTTACTTATTAAATGGATACAAGACAACAGCTTGACGTCTTGCATCTGGATACTTCATTTCACTTGCTGTTTGGTAGAAGGACTTAACGAAAATAGGAAGAACCCTCTTATATCGCCCTGAAATAACTATAACGTAGTTAGGTTTTGGAATTATTAATATGATGTATATAATAAACTTACCTCTTAAAGAGAACAAAGTAGAGAGAAAATCCTCTCTACTTTGGTTTGAAGTATCTAATTATCGTATTACAACTCGTTATTCCTCTTTTACAGTAACGCTTATTTCAGAGAAATCGGCTTGATCAGCAATCTATTCCTCTACGTAGATCGGACGATAGTTTCCTGTTCTACTGTTGAAGTTAGAATAGTGAGTCAGAATACTATTTGAAATGCGAAAAACTCATTTAAGATTGTAGTAATCTACATTGCCGCTGCTTCATTAAAGATCATTCTTTGAGGTTGATAGGGCTCAATCCCGTAGTTATTAGAGGGTGGTATCGCATCTTCCGCGTTGATAGGATAGATACCTTCTAGTGGAGGAAGAATCTCTTTTCCACCCTTCTTAAACCCTACAACAACATGTCCAGAGTAACCACTTTGCTTATTTTTAAAGAGGGGTTATTCCAGTGCTATAGTGGTAGAGCTATGCTCGGTCCTTGCATCCGATGGTTTGGTGCCGATGTTGTATGTTGATTCACAGAATCCAGATTCAAATAAGGTATATCGTAAAATAGGTTTTCGAGGAAAGCGGGGAAATAGTCGATATCAAATTCGAATAGCCAATAAGCTGCCCAAGGGAACGGGGGCAGCTTTTCTTGTTCAATCTCCTTTGAAGAAGCTCCTCTTGCGTTTAATCACAGCATCTTTCAACGAGTTAGTGTTTAATAAAGTTGTTATACAGAAATTATTAACTGATTACTTAAATAATCGGACGAGGTGAAAGCGTGTAGGATTCATTAATATCATCTACCCTGATGTTTACATCATATAAATTTTTTAAGGGGATGTTTATAAATGAATTTAACTTGGGATTTAGAAACTCTATATCCTTGCTTTGAGTCGGAGAAATTTAAAGGGGATCAGGAGCTACTTCGTCAATATATAACCGAATTAAATGATTGGGCTGACGTAAATCTGCATGATCATGAACACGCGGCTGCTAAAATGGAAGATTTCTTAAGACGCTACAATGCATTTAGGAGTGTATATACCTGTTTGTATTCGTATGCTGATTTAATACTAAATGCTGATAGTAGTACGGAAGCGATGAGCGTTCTGGATGATATTGTGGATACGAGTTCAGCAGCTACGGATGCTTTTGTGAAGTTTAACAAGTGGCTCAAGGGATTAGACAGGTTGGATACGATTATCGATACTTCACCGTATCTTTCTGAGCACCGATTCTATCTTAGCGAACTTCTAGACCAGTCCAAATTTTTATTAAGTGAAGAGATAGAGAGTGTTATTGCCAAAATGCAAAATACCGGGTCTAAAGCATGGCAAAGGTTCTATATGCAGTGTGCTTCGAATGTACTCACGAATCTGGATGTGGAAGGTGAGTCCAGAAGTGTGTCACTTTCAGAGCTTAGGAATATGGCGTATGACAGAAATCCTTCTCTAAGAAAAGCAGCGTACAATGCGGAGGCCGAGGCTTGTAAGAGCATTGCAGAGCAAAGTGCAGCCTGTATCAATGGCATAAGTGGAGAAGCTATTACGGTCTATGGAATGAGAGGATATCAGTCTCCTTTAGAGAAGGTGCTTGCGGCTTCAAGAATGGATGCCCAAACGTTGCAGGCGATGCAATCGGCTATACAAGAAAACTTGCCTATATTTCATAAGTATTATGAGAAGAAGGCGATGCTTTTGGGACATACCACTACAAGTCTTCCCTTCTATGATATCTTTGCCCCAATAGGGGAAGGTAATGTTACCGTATCGTATTCCGAAGCAAGGGACTGTATTGTATCCAGCTTTAGAACCTTTAGTGACGATCTAGCTGATTTTGCTCAGAAGGTGTTCGACAATCGATGGGTTGATGCGGAGCCGAGGGCGGGCAAAGGAAACTATGGAATGTGTATTGATATTTTTCCGATACAAGAAAGCAGAATTTTGACTAACTTTACGGGAAGTTATATCGATATCAGCGTACTTGCACATGAAATAGGACATGCCTATCATAGTTCCTGTCTGGTAAATGAAACGATGGTAAATACGGATTATCCTACACCTATCGCCGAAACAGCTTCGATCTTCTGTGAAAGTATTGTGAATAACGAACTACTGCGGATCGCACCGACGGGTGAGGCTGTGTCTATTTTGGAGAGGGGTATATCGGACGCTGGTTATTATATTGTTGATTTCTATGGCAGGTATTTATTTGAGAATAAAATGTATGAACGAAGACAGTCTGGTGCGCTGTCCGTTGAGGAACTGAATGAACTCATGCTTGCTTGTATGACAGAAGTTTATGGCGAGGGCATTGATCCTGCTACAATCCATCCTTATATGTGGCTGAACAAGATGGGGTATTTTTTGGCGGGCAATGAATATTTAAACTTCCCGTATTCCTTCGGGCTATTGTTCTCAAAAGGTCTCTATGCACAATATAAGAAAAGAGGGCAGGCTTTTGTAGCCCAGTATCATGCTTTTCTCAGTGCTACGAGTAAGAATAATATTGTTGATGCGGCTAAGATCATGGGCATTGACGTGCACTCCTCACAATTCTGGAAGGATGCATTACAGCTTATTGAAGAAGAGATTGAAGAGTTTATTAGTAGAGTCTAATGCATATCTATAGGATAATTTTATAACAGAAAGGGCTGCCGATGATCGGCAGCCTTTTGGTTATGAGAAATCCCTAATCTTGAAGTATTTAATAATCGTAGTGATGAGTTGTATACCCAGAATTACTCCAATAATAGAAAGTATTCCTTGTGTAGCATATGACCAAACTGTTTGGATTGTTTGCAACGCATCGCTATCATTCAGGATCAGATCGGTTTCTGCTATTAGCTGCATGAAATGAGGATTCCATATGGATGAATCCGCGAACATGAACACTGCCAGTACGAAATGGAGGACGATTGCCACAATATCAAATGTGATTAGTTTGATGCTCCATCTCCCCGCAATGATTTTCATGATATCACTCAGTATGCTTATAGCGAATACGATCCAAATGAACGGCAGAAACCTGTGGAACACTTCTCCATCAAAAATGGGGATAATCGTCCGAATACTGATATCTCGAGTGAACGAAACCCCAAAAAGATCGATTGAGAAGGTTAGCAACACTAACAAAATAATAGTAAACGTGATGCTTACAATGGGTTCAGACATTTTAATTCGGGCCTGTTGATTGGGCAGGGGAGGTAAATCGGATAGTTTCCATGAATCCATGCCGAGTTTACTCTTATTAATGCCCTTATAATCTACAAGGAAAAAGATGATCGTTACCCATGCAAATCCTTGGAAGAAGCCCGATATGATGGAACTTATATAGCTTGTTAACTCACTTTGTATTTGAGCGGGATCTAGAAGAGTCTCAATCACAAAGGCAACTGTCGTAGCAATTGCGATCGCTGCCAGCGCGATCTTGAGGACGAATAGATAGGTTGGAAAGAGTTCCGGGCCGATCAGATATCGCTTACTCCCTCTGTATTTATCCGCTAGATCACTTGGATTTCCAAGCTCAAGAAGCACCTCTTCCACGTCATTCTGGGTGATTTCTCCACCTTGAACGCGCTCTTCAACCATATCCTCAATTAATCCGTATAGTTCCTTCTCTATATCTGCTCTCTGTTGTTCAGGTAACTTTTGCGTTACAGCATGAATGTACCGTTTAACTACTTCCATCGTCCGTTCCTCCCCGAATTAAGCTATCAAGGCTGACCGTCATCATTTGCCACTCCAGGCATAACTGACGGTAAACTTCCTTACCAGTAGGACTCAGCATGTAGTACTTTCGAGGTCTAGTTTCATTCGTGTCCCACTTACTTTCAAGTAATTCTTGCTTCTCCAACCTGCGCAATAGAGGGTACATGGTCCCTGGATCGATGTTAATCCCCTTTTCTTCCAAAATAGAGACTAGAGAGTAGCCGTACTGCGGCTCCGATAATTGACTGAGTACGCCGATAATGATCGTTCCGCGCCGCATTTCTTGTGTTAACCCGTTGATGGTTTCTTTTATATCCATGAAACATCAGCTCCTGATACCACTATACTGTATGACACACACTATTGTAAATAATACATTAAAAATAAATTTCAATTATAATGAATATTGTATCTCCGTCTAGAGGCTGAGATCATTTCGGGTCAGAGTCTGATTACATATATTTCGGAGCACTGTACAATGAATATAGTTGAATGAGGGGACGGATGGATATGAGATGGCATCGATACATAACACGCTGGGCAACTTCAAGAGGTATAGAGGGGAAAGAAATCGATTATCAATGGCCATCGCCCTCATTACCGATCGTCAGCATTCGTAGTAATCTAGGCAGATACTCAGATCAGAGTTATGGAAATGGAAGTAAGCCACGTTTTAAGACAGCTGTAGGCTTAATTGCTATTGGGGATGTAGCTATTGGACTGGTCTCTATAGGTGCTATAAGTGTAGGATTGTTATCCGTGGGTGCATTATCGTTTGGTTTGTGGTTAGCACTGGGTGCAGTGGCGTTGAGCTGGCTTGGTTTATCCATCGGTGCGGTGGCAATTGCAGGTGCAAGTGCAGGAGTAGCGTTGGGTGCAGTAGCTATTGCGAATTGGGCTGTAGGAGCTGTTGCTATGGGGAAAATCGCTGTGGGGGCAGTCGCTATTGGAAAATGGGCATATGGCGTTGTCGTGATTGGTGAGCATGGGTTAGGATTAATTCCCATCACACTTGATGTATGGAATTGGTTCCGGGGATTGTTTGGTTTTAAAGGTTAGGGACCTTAAAGCATTGAATTAACTAGGGGTTAAAATATATCAGCCGCATCGCTATAGGAATAATCCTATTAGCAGTGCGGCTGTATTTTATTATTTTATGAGATTATTTCAGCTTAAAGCCCGCAGTAACAGGGTTGTGGTCACTGTTCTCGAAGTTCTGATTGTGTCCGGTAACATTTAGGATTTCTACATTAGGAGATACGAGAAATCCGTCGATCACAGCGAGGAAATTGATCCCTTCTTGATATGCTACGTCTAGCGTACGGACAGAAGGAGTGTTTGGATCGACTGCCCACTGGAAGCCATCTGGACCGAAGGTGTCCGGGAATGCTTGAAGCCATTCGGGCCATTCCTGCTGTGTAGGGAACTTACTTGGGTCCGTGCTAGGAAGTGAGTGATTCCAGTCGCCACCCAGAATGAGATAGTTATCTTTCTTCACTTCTTGATTGATATAGTCCGCTAGGAATTCAAGCTGTTGTTTGCGGATGGTACCGCCCTTGTCGAATGCCGACAAGTGAAGATTGATCAACACGAGCTCCTTACCATTATCTACGGGAAGTCTATTCTCTATAAATGCACGATCCAGCTCGAACAACTGAACAGGCCAACTTTCCTTGCCAGGTAGATCGAAGCGGGTTTGAGATGTGCTGTTGAATGTCGATAATGTCAACAAACCACTTTGTGCCCCGCCCATTGGATGAGTCACGGGGATAGGTACCCAAGGCACCTTGTAATTATAAGCAAACGTGTCGCTATATCCAGGAAGACTGTCGCTGATTTTCTTGACTTGGTTAATATGGTTACTACGTGAGGAGTTCACATCAACTTCCTGCAACATATACAGGTTGGATTGGGTATCACTCAGAAAATCTTCGATGGCGCTAAGGTTGGTCTCCGTTTGCCCCTTACTGCTAGATCTGGACATCGTGCCACCATCCATGAAGAAATCCTGTCCTTGGTCAAGGCCAGCGTAGCCAATATTGAATGTAGTGATGGTGAAGGGATCACCTTGCTTAAGTATAGTAGTGCTATTGTTGTTGGTTTGAAGCTCTACTTGAGCAGGAGGTTTATAATCACTCGCTGTAATATAGATCAGAAAAATAGCAAGTGCAGCAACTGGAATGAGCACGATCCAGGCTAGCCATTTCAGCGTTTTTTTGAGCATCGAGTATGGTTACCTCCTAGTATTTAAATCTTATCGTGCGGTGTTTTACGCTACAGAGAACTTACCATAATTACGAAGAAGGGGTCTAGTGGTTGACGCAAAAAAACCGCATCGCTATAGGAATAGAAGCCTAAGCGAAGCGGCTGTTTCTTTGACCTTATCTTGTGTAATCCTATCCAAGCAGTTTGGAGATTCGTTCTAGTGCCTCTGCCAGAACCGATCTCGGGCAGGCGAAATTAACTCGCATATAACCCTTGCCTTCTGAGCCGAACATAGCCCCACTATTCAATAAAACCTTAGCTTCTTTAGATATTTTATGTTCTAGTTCTTCACTGATATTCGTGTCTTTGAAGTCTAACCATGCCAAATAGGTACCTTGTGGTTTGGTGTATTTAACATTTGGCATTCTGTGATTCACAAACTCATGAATAAATTGTGCATTAGATTCCAAGTACACTAATAATTGATTTAGCCAATTGGCCCCTTCTTCCGAGTATGCGGCAGTTGTTGCCACAATGCCAAATGCATTAGGTTCCATAATGGAGGACTTCTTCAGTTCTTTATCCACTTTTTCTCTAATGACCCGATTTGGAATTATAATATTGGAAATTTGCAGTCCTGCTAAGTTAAAGGTTTTGCTTGGAGCTGTACAGATGATCGAATTATTCGCAAATTCCTCACCTAGTAGAGCGTAGGTAAGATGACTGTTCCCAGGCAAGATTAAATCGTTATGAATTTCATCCGCGACCACAACCACATTGTTTGCGTTGCAGATTTCCCCTAGCTTCCGAAGTTCATCACTGCTCCACACGATTCCCATCGGGTTATGGGGGCTACATAAGATAAGCATCTTCGTTTGTGGATCCTTAGCTAATTGCTCCAATTGATCGTAGTCCATCACATATTTATCGTCCACGAGCTTCAAAGGATTGTTTGCTACGATCCTATTGTTGGTCTCAATTGTGCTTCTGAAAGGTGGATATACGGGTTCTTGGATGATGATCTTATCACCCTCATCGGTTAAGGCTCTGATAAAGAAGTTAAATGCAGGGACGATCCCTGGCATCATCGTTACCCATTCCTTTTGAATGTCCCAATCATGTCTTGATTTCTGCCACCAAGTGAGTGCCGCATAGTAATCGTCGAGAGGAGAGGTATATCCGAAGATTCCATGTTCTGCTCTCTTTATTAAAGCATCAATGACAGGCTGAGGAGCACGAAAGTCCATATCGGCAACCCACAGTGGTAATATTCCGTCTGCATCAAAACCCAGTCTTTTTGTAAGAACCGTCCGATCCCATTTTAATGAGTTGGTGTTCTCTCTAGCTATAACATGGTCAAAATTATATTTCATAATAACCCTCCGAGTAAGTTGATTACGTCATAAACTTCATACTGTTACTCAGTATAACTTATTATGGACAAACACAAAAACATGAAATGTAATTACAGACTAATGGGCCAATCTATGGTGATAAGGGTTCTTGATTCTTTATATAGTTTGATTTTTTTGGGATATAATTAGTATGAATTAATAAGAAAAGAACATCGGAATACCTATAGGAGGCGAAGCGTAATGGCTAAATCGATCGTAGAAAAGTTGAATTTACATAAGTACGACCAAGTAGCGGTATTGAATCAACCTGAAGGAAGCGGTTATTTGGTCGAATTGGCAGACTATGATACAACGCTCAAGGAGCATGGGTATGATCTGATTTTTGCCTTTGTGTTAGATCTGGAGTCTTTAAAGGAACTGGTTGATCGCGTGATTGAACATCAGCACCTCAACAAGAATGGCTATCTCTTTGCGGCATACCCTAAAAAGGGAAACAAAGTCTATCCCACGTACATTCATCGGGACGATTTACTGGATGGTATAGGAAGCGATGAGAGTGGATATGTAGGGACAAGTAATATTAAATTTGCACGTATGGTGGGGTTGGATGATGTCTTTACCGTTGTTGGGTTAAAAGAGGACGCTGGAGGTAGAAACCAAACTTCTTCGCAATCAAGTCAACGAGTAGATGATTATATTTCCCTGATTCCAAGTGTGGAGAAGGATTTGGAGGATACGCCTGAGCTGCTTGCGATATATCAATCGCTTACTCCAGGATACCGCAAAGATTGGGCACGGTATGTCTATAGTGCGAAACAAGAAGAAACAAGAGCCAAGCGTAGAGAAGAAATGAAGATGATTCTTCAGGCGGGCTATAAGAGTCGAGAGTTATATCGTAAGGATCAAGCGTAATTTAAATAAGACATCAACTTACTCAGAAATAAACTCATCTATATCGTCTGTTCTAATATCAATATAGTCATCTGAATTATTTGCTTTTACCAAACGAATGTACATAGGTTTTTCATCTATGCTGCCACCACCGATAAGAAGATAATATTTTTCATCAATATCATAGTGCTGAATATATAATCCACTACCAATATCAGTGCTATCGTATATTTTAAAATCTTTCCATGAAAGTTCATTACCCTTTATAGATAATTCTATTACATTTTCTAATGATAAGTTGTCTTTTTCCTTTTTGAAAACTTGCGATTCTTCAGCTTCCTTATTTCCGCATGCTGTCATTGTTATAACCAAAAATAATATAAGAAAAGAACTCACAATCCTTCTCATCTACATGACCTCCTATATTATTATTCTATGCCGTCAATGGGAGTGGCGATAGTTCACCCAAATTATAACATTTTTTTCTTTTCGAAGTTGTAACTATAAACGTGCACTTAATGTCTCCTATATCTAAAGTATCAGTACCTATATCAAAATCTCTTGGAAACCATGAAAATAATGAATGAAAATGCATCAAAATTAATGTAAATTACCTAGTACGATATCATACCAACTGACCATGCGGTGTGATGTTTTGATATGTTACTGTGAGAATGTACTTAAAATTGAATAGGCAAACCTATGGAAATGTAGGGACGCAAAGCTAAAGGGACTAAAGTTAATCAAGTTTAGTGACGATGTCAGCCAGCTGCCAAAGAGTGTAATATTCTTTTTGTTATTTAAAGTTTATTAAAAGTGGAGTTTTCATTTTTAATAGACTTTGTGTGCAATCGGGCTACTCTTAGGGTAGTTTTTTTTGCGCCTTTTTAGGTCATTCGTCATAACTATCGTTCATCAGGAGGAAGAACGTATGAAGAAAATGATTGCAATCGTCACATCTGCAGCGCTGTTAGTTAGTATGTCGAGTGAAGTTGGGTATGCTTTAGCAAGTGAAATACATAACGCTAATGTAACGAAGAATGTGTTAGAGAGTAGGGTTAGTCAATCTAGCTTAGCATCGGTTAAGCCGTTCGATTTGTACGGGAAGGAAATCTTAAATACTTACAACACAGCTTTTAAAATGGATAATGCAAATATTAAATCGATCACGAATAATGGTGGTAACTATTCAGGTTCTCCTATAAACAAGGCGATCGATGGAGATATGAATACGCACTGGGAGACAGGTAAACCGAATACTTCAACGTTTACGAATGAGGTCGTATTTCTTTTAGATGAATCAACTACATTAAATAGAATCGTGTATGCTGCTAGACAATCTAGTGCAAAGGGCAAAGGGTTTGCTGAGGAGTTTGAAATTTATAGCTCTATGACGGACTCAGGCGATGATTACACATTGGTATCGACGGGTGAATATAAAGGTTCAACAGGCGACGTAGTTGAAATTAAATTTGCGCCGGCAACATTTAAGAGAATCAAATTTGTATACAAAAAGGCGAATCAAGAATGGGCAAGTGGGGCTGAGTTTTCTTTCTATAAAGAAGATGCCGTATCAGATCAGATGAAGAACTTATTTACGGATGATACATACAGTCAAGTTAGCGAAGAGTTTAATACATTAGACAAATTAATAGCTTTGGAGAATGAAGTGAAGTCACATCCGCTATACGCTCAATTTCAAGCGGAGATCGAGAATGCAAGAATACTTCTCTCAGGCAATTCAATAGGATCAACTACAGCAAAGGTTTCCACCCTTAAAGGTTATGGCACGGAATATGAAGCAGCTTATAGCGAAGCCTATCGTATGCCGAATTCGAACGTGTCCAAAGTAACGACTAATGGCGGAAGCTACCCGGGAACGAAACCAGAATACATGCTGGATGATCAGCCAAATACACATTGGGAAACGAATAAAAACAATGATGATACCTTCACGAATGAAGTTGTATTTGAATTAACGAATGCTGAAGTGCTGGACAGAGTAGCCTTTCTAGCTAGAGATAATCGGAAGGGATTCCCGGAGGCATTCGAGATCTATGCATCCGAGACGAGTAAAGGAGATACGTTCCAACTTGTTTCTAGCGGAACTGCAGTTAGTACAAATGATTTTCTGCAATTTAAGTTTGAGCCAACGAAGTTTAAGCGAATTAAGTTTAAGTTCACAAAAGCTAATATTAACAGACCGTTTGTGGCTGAATTTAGATTTTACAAGCAAGATCAAGTGAGTGATACGGTAAGTGACCTATTTACTGATGGAACGATGAGTTCGGTAGTTCCCGAATACAATAGTGTTGCAAAAATCAATGAGCTAGAGAAAGTAGCCTTAGCACACCCATTATATCCTCAGCTCAAAGATCAACTGGATTTGGCGATGAAGATCGTAAATGGTGAGGTACAAACCGAAGGTATGATCATTACAGCTGAACAACATGGCGATATGAAGAAGCATGCGCAGCAAAATCTTAGATTTAATATGGGCACAAATAACCAGCCTACTGGACTTGTGGCAATGCCCGGCGATACGATCAACGTCTATGTGGATGTCGATTCTACCGCTAAAGTACCTTCGTTAATCTTTTCGCAGCAAGAAGGTTCTTGGAATAGCTGGGCAAGGGGTGTACAATTGCGTGCTGGGAAAAATACGATCGTGGTGCCTGAATCTACTACCAACAATGCATATGCCCATGATGTAACGAAAGGTGGACCTGTTTATATCGTTAATCCTTATACGCCGGAAGAGCAAGGCAAAGCGCCTCTCCTTCGATTTGAAGGTGTAGAACGATTCCCGATGATGACAAAGGATACCGATCCAGCCGAATTTAAAACTTTCTTAACCGCGTATAAACAAAGATTAGACGCAGACAAAGCAGCACATCCGAACGTTAGTGACCGTGAAATGATTGATGTCGTCGAAATGGTGAGTGAGCGTATTATTTTCACGGGTACGGCTACCTTGGCCCACAATGAGTTTATAACGAAAGATCTAAATCCCATGGCTACTTTAACGGGTTATGATGTATGGATCAATAGATTATTTGATTACTTTGGCCTTGATGGTCGTAGTGAGAACCATGATGCCAAGCTTATTCGGGAGAATATTAGATTAATGCAGCCGTATGGTGCGATGTATGCAGCAGGTGACCATACCGGCATTCAAAGTGGAACCATACCCTTGATGCTACAGGATCTCAGCACGACGAATCCAGGTTGGGGCTTGTCGCATGAGATCGGGCACCGTATGGCTGTGAGTGAGCGGGAGTATGGTGAGGTCAGCAATAACATGTTACCTATGATGATGTCTGTAGAGCGTAATGCTATAGATACACGTATCCCATTTGAATCGGATATTTATAAATATGTTATTGAAGAAAATAAAGTAGCCATGGAACAGCAGGGTCTTTTTGCGAGACTCGGAGCGTTCTGGCAATTGGAACTAGCGCATCCAGGATATTGGGCGAAGTTAAATAGTCTATATCGAGATCGTAAAGTATCCCTTCCTAATGGTGAGAGCTCGAGACAGCAGTATTTAGTAGAATTCTCTTCAGAAGTGTTAGGCCAGGATTTGAGCAGCTTTTTTGCTAGACACGGCTTTACTGTAGATCCAGCGACGAAGGTGAAGGTAAGTAAATATCCAGCTTCGGGCAAGTTATGGTATATAAATAATTCGGTTGTCTATTATGAAGGAACAGGCATAACGGACAAAAATGTCTCCATCAATGTAAATATAAGTGCTAATGCAGCAACGAAAACGAATACGTTAAGCTTCAATATGGATAAAGCCTATAAACAAGATTTCCTCGGGTATGAGATTTACCGAAACAATGTCTTAGTTGGATTTACAGGTACCGACCAATTTGTAGACGCCAATGTGGATGGTACTCAGAACTATACCTATAAGATCGTTGGCTATGATAAAAAATTAAATACATTGAACCCTGTAGAGGTTAAGGCGTTCAAGCCAGCGTTATCGGTTGAAGAGCATGTCACGCTCAAGCTGAATCAAGCATTTGATCCAACCAGCTATGTTAAGGCGACGAACTATCAAGGGCAAGATATTACTAGTGCTGTTATCGTCAAATCGAATAACGTGGATATCACGACAAAAGGAAATTATGAGGTTGTCTATGAGATCAAGAGCGAAGGGACTACCGAAACCAAGACGACACACGTAACCGTAACCAGTGATTATGTGTATGCTTCGGATCTGGATGCGGTATCCGCTATTGTTGGCTCGGGCACATTTAAGAAAGACAAAGCACCATCAGGTAGCGCGATCACACTAGTAAGACAAGGCCTAGCTGCAACTTACGCTAAGGGTTTGGGGGCTCATGCCAATTCTGAAGTAGTATATAACATCGAGGGCAAGGGTTATGACTTCTTCGAAAGCTATATCGGTATCGATCAAGCGGTGAAAGGCAATGCGGCTTCCTCTGCAACGTTTGAAATCTATGTCGATGGAGAACAGAAATTTAGCAGTGATGTATTCAAATCGAGCACAGAACATGAATTTGTACAGATCCCTGTTACAGGTGCAAGTGAGATCAAACTTGTGACAACAGATGCGAACCATAATGGGAATTCATGGGACCACACCGTATGGGCAGATGCAAAGTTTACGAATAATGCTAGTTTGCCTACATTAACGGTTCCTGATGCCATGGAGTTTGTGAAGTTGAATAGCGATTTTGATGTTCTCAAAGGCGTAGAAGCATCGGATGCCGAAGATGGAAATCTGATTGGACAAGTTGAAGTTAACTTGAACGGTTTCAATTCGGGTAAATCGGGAACGTATCAGGTCGAATTCAAAGTGACTGACAGTGACGGCAATACGGTTTCGAAGTCAAGGCAAATCGTTGTGTACAGTGCTAGTTCATATCTTAGTGACTTGAACTGGGAATCAGCTAGAACAGATTACAATGTGGTTAGAAAAGATAAAGCGAGTACAAACAGTACGATTAAGTTACTTGTTGATGGTGTAATCCAAGAGTTTGAAAAAGGGATTGGAACGCATGCCAACTCTGAAATCGTATATAACCTTGCCAATACGAACTACGCTTATTTTGAAACGGTTATTGGTGTCGATCGCAATATCCCAGAGCAAAATAACTCGAGCGTGAAGTTCAGTATCCTAGCAGATGGTCAAGAAGTGTATAACAGTGGATTGATGAAATATGCTACGGAAGCTAAATTTGTTCGAATCCCAGTTACGGGTGTGCAGCAATTGAAACTAGTCGTAGACAATGCAGGGAACGGAAATGCTTCCGATCATGCGGATTTTGCAGATGCGAAGTTCCTTGTATTAAACAGTGTACCAGCACTTACGATACCTAAATCCATATCGACTAAAGTAGGACAAGCCATCCATATCGATGAGTATTACGAAGCCATTGATGCCGAAGATGGAGACTTAACTTCTAGTGTGGTAGTTACAGGTGAAGATCAAGTTAACTTTAATCGAGCTGGCGAGTACATGATCTCTTACAACGTTACGGATAGCGACGGCAATACAATCACGAAGATTCGTACGATCGCCGTTGTGAATATGGACGATCACAACTATCTGACGGATTATGATTGGAATGCTACGCAAAATAGTTACACGGCTCCTAGAAAAGATATCTCTATCAGTAGTAATACTCTACGATTAACAGATGAGAGCAATCGTGAAGTTGCTTATGAAAGAGGAATCGGAGCACATTCAAATTCTACGATTGTGTATGATTTAAGCGACAAGAACTACGATTACTTCACTTCATTCGTTGGTGTTGATCGACAAATGTACAGTTCCGTTGGTTCTGTAAGCTTTGAGGTTTATGTCGATGGAGAGAAGAAATTTGATAGTGGACTCATGAATGCAAGAGACCCACAAAAATTCATCGAAGTGGACATTAACGGTGCGGTGGAGCTTAAGTTAGTCGTGACGGACGGGGGAAATGGTAACGGATCTGACCATGCTACATGGGGAGATCCGAAGTTGCATTTTGCCAATGCGGATAGACTATTCACTGGAGTTCTGGAACAAGCGATCGTAGATGCTAAAGTCTTGGATTTAGAAGGTTTTACTGCGGAGAGCATTGCAGAATTCACTGCTAGCTTGTCTAGAGCGGAAGAAGTTGTTGCGAGTAGAGAAGTTACGCAACAAGAAGTTGATGCAGCAGTGGTAGCATTACAAGCAGCAACAGCAGGTTTAACCTCAATTGACTTAACTCAGGTGATTACCGTGCAAGATAACTATCTAAGTAATTCTATCAAGACAACTTTAGGTATTACGGGTGATATCACACTGGGCGATATGCTGGGATTGACTACATTAACGAGTGAGACCAGAAGAGCAAGATCGCTGGAAGGTTTGCAGTATGCCAAGAACTTGGTGACGTTAGATGTCACAGGCAATGAAATTACGGACTTCTCTCCTTTAAATGGATTAACGAAACTCGAAAACCTATTGATTGAGCCGCAAATCGTTGAGGTAGGAGGAACGTTAGAAGGACCGATTATTGAAGTGGAAAACTTAGTTACAGGAAGAGACGGTAATAAAGTTACCCCTTATTTAGCAGGGGTTAGGCACAATCAAACGTTTAATGAGATTGTTTTGGATATGAGTGAATGGGATCAAAACCCCGATAAGTTCACCATAGACCTTTCCAATGAAGATAAGGGGTATTACATGATGTTCATCTCTTATCAAGTAGAAGGTAGCCTTGTACAATTAATGTATCTGATTGATAACAAGTAAACTTTATGGCACAAAACGAGAAAAATAGGGACAGAAGAACAGTTTCCTTGTCCCTATTTTTTTCATTTGCTTTTTCTAACTCTAGTTGATAGGATAAGAAATTACTTGTAAATAAAAGGAGTTAGTAATCCATGTTACGTAAAGCGAGGGGTTGGCTGGAGCAACGGTCGCCTGCTCAGGTTATAAGCGGATATTATTTACTAGCCGTAATTGTATCCATTCTCTTATTTAGTATCCCGGCCGTCCATAAGCCGGGTGTTGATGTGTCATTTTTTGATACCGTGTTTACCGCGGTGAGTGTAGTAAGTGATACAGGTCTAGGTGTATTTAACGTTTCAGAAACCTATAGCGTATTTGGCTATTTTGTCATTATCCTCGTCTTGCAATTTGGTGGTATTGGCATTATGGCGATGAGTACATTTTTCTGGATGCTTCTAGGTAGAAAAATTGGACTTAAAGAACGCCAACTGATCATGGTGGATAATAATCAGTTTGAATTATCTGGCCTCGTACAATTAGTGAAAGAAATTCTGAAAATTATTGTCTTTGCCGAGCTTATCGGGGGACTCATTCTCGGATTCTATTATTTACGATTTTTCTCAACTTGGGAGGAAGCATTCCTTCAAGGTTTATTTGCGTCGGTCAGCGCGACCACAAATGCAGGTATGGATATAACAGGAAATTCACTTATTCCATTTGCAGGTGACTATTTTGTCCAACTAGTGACGATTACACTGATCATTTTTGGGACCATCGGGTTCCCTGTATTAGTTGAAGTAAAGAACTATTTTTATAGAAGAAGAAACAAATCAGATTCCCCTTTCCGCTTTTCCTTATTTACGAAGTTAACGACATTTACGTATGCGATTCTTCTTCTTATGGGGACGATTTTTATTTTATTGTTTGAATATCAACATTATTTCAAGGGTATGACGTGGCATGAGAGCTTCTTCTATGCTTTCTTTCAAGCAGCAACGACAAGAAGTGCCGGGCTTACTACCATGGACATAAATGATTTTTCAATGCCAACCCACTTGTTTATGAGCTTTCTTATGTTTATCGGTGGGTCCCCTAACTCTGTGGGCGGTGGGATTAGGACGACGACATTTGCGCTAAATATATTATTTATTTATCACTTTGCTAGAGGGAACCGTGATATCAAGGTCTTTAATCGAGAGCTTCATCCTGATGATGTGATGAAATCTCTGGCCATAACGTTATTAGCTATTATCATGTGTGGTATGTCAGTGATAGCTATAAGTATCTCCGATAGCGAACAGCAACTCATTGCTATTCTGTTGGAGGTGTGCTCCGCCTTTGGTACCGTAGGTTTGTCGACGGGGATTACGCCAGAGCTTAGTCCTTTTGCGAGATGCCTGCTCATGATATTGATGTTCATTGGAAGAATTGGTTTAACTTCGTTCTTATTTATCATAGGTGGTAGACAAAAGAAGGCAAAATTCAATTATCCAAAAGAGAGAGTTATTACTGGCTAACTTACAACGAAGTAAATTTTACAAAAAGTTCAGTTGAAATACGACATACTGTTGTCTGACATCGTCTATTATAATGAGTCTATTGATTCATAAGGAGATGATAGGTTTGGGTGAAATTATTAGAAAAGATATAAATGAAGAATATGCCTACTCCGGATATGTTGAAGCAGGTGATTTCATCTTTCTGAGCTTTTGCGTTGGTAATGTTGGGCAGTCCATTGAAATGCAGATTGAGGGAGCACTCGATAACATGAGTGACAGATTACAGCAGGCGAATTTAACCTTGGATGCAGTAGTGAAGGTAGATGTTCTGCTAAGAGATGTCTGGGGTATACCTGTTATGGAGGAGGTTTTCAAGCGGAGGTTTAAAGGCAACTATCCAGCTAGAAAGACTATCTCTACAGAGTTTGCGCATCATGGTGGTCCAAGTGGATTAAAGGTTCAAATTGATGGGATAGCCTATAATCCGAAAGTAAAGTAATACAGGGGGACAATAGGATAAACGGTAAAAGTAAGGGTGGCGTCGAGTCACATGGATATATACAAACAGGCTGACCATAATGCGTCTCCATGAAGCGTCGAATCTCGATGCGCTTTAGGAGGAACGCTTATAGGTCAGCCTGTTTTGCGGGTGCAGCCCTTTCTAGAATGGACTCATGCCGAGTGTATTCAGTTTCTCGCCCGTAATATCGACGCCCATTTTCGTCGTAATGTCGCGATAATGACCGACGCGGCGGCCGACTCGATAGTCGGTTTCATCTTTGTTGCCTTCAAAGCTACCGTTGATGATCATGATGGTGATTCCAAATCCCGCAGGCGTTAGCCCTTTAGAGATGTCAGTAGCTGAGGGTGTCCAATTTCCAACGATCACATCATGAGCTGATGGCTTTGGTGGTTGTGGCGTCATCCAGAATAACATAGCCGTCATAAAGCCCAATTTACCGTCGTTTGTAATAAGCTCCGGTTGTTGAAGTAAGGTATCTTTCGTCCCATAGATAATTCCACTAATTAGTCCATAATTGTAATTCCAACTCAATTGAATCGGACCACGTCCATGATACGATTTACCTGAAACTGGAGGGAAGTCAGCATGAGATTGAACGTAACCGATGTTGGTAGAATTGATATAACCCACTTCTTCATTCCAAAATAGACCCCAACGAAGCTCGCCACCAGGCGCTGTCGCCCAACCACCGCCCGTTTCATGCGCAATATTGGCGAGGAAGGCCGCCAGCTCACGCTTACGATTCTCAGCAGAACCTTCCTTAATAAATGAACCAAAATCAACTGTCTTGGAAATGATCGGAACCGTTAAGTTCCATGAAGCGTTAAAGTCGGCGTTTTGATAGATGAGTGTTTCTGTCTTCGTTGTCTTGTCCAATCGGAATACACGATTGTTCCATGTAGCACCCTCTCTGTATTCCAGCTTGTACTTAATATTTGCCACATCGGTTACAGCTGCGATCAGGTTACTATACGAATAATAGTCTGCTTGTCCCTGTTTATAATATGGCTTGTCCGCAGCAAATGTGTGCCACTCTGTAGAACCGATACGCATCGGGAACAGCGCTTCGTATTCACTTTTCGGTAGTGCGCTCTGCACGGCTGCAACCGCATTGGCTGGCGAAAATTGCGGGTCTATACCGCCCCATAGCGATGTAACTTGTGGATCGGTTAGTACACAACTTTGGCCAGCGTTTAATTCGCCTAGCGTGGTTCTTACGCTGATGCTCGAACTTGCCGTCGTGTTATTCTTGCCATCCCTTGCTTTTACGAAATATGAATATGGGGTATCTTGTTGTAAGCCCGTATCGGTGTAAGTCAGTGTGGATGCGTTGGCCGAGGAACCAACCTTTGTCTCGTTCCGGTAAATGTCATAACCCGTCACAGCAATGTTGTCTGTTGCGGCATCCCAGATCAATGTGATGGTGTTAGCTGTTTGCCCAGTCGAAACAAGATTCGTCGGAGCTGTAGGAGGAATAAGATCTTCTACGCCCCCCGTATCAGGACCAAGTAACAGCCACGGTGAGCTTGATGGATCACCCGAACCTGGTACATCGCCTTGCGTCCACCATTTGGCCCGGTACACACTGTTGTTATAGCTGACCTCATTGCCGCCCAAGTACACTTGAGTGGATACCCAAGGTGATGCGGTTAATGAAGCTTGCTCTTGTAATTCATTTGCGGAGATCGATTTTGTAAACGCTTCCATAGGTGTGAGTACTAACAATGCGGACAGTAAAGTGATGCATACGCGCATGAGCTTGATGCTTGTCAATTTACGTTTCATAGTTATCCTCCTATACTATAGATTTAAATTCACTATCAGTATAGTAGACTATGAATCTATTATCTATAGTCATATATGACTATATTATGTTAAAAATACATAATTTGTTATCCCGAATATTTAGGTTGAGCTAATGGATTTTTAAGAGCTACTCTTAAATTAGGATTAACTAAACGTTCATGTATTCTCATAATGTTAGCTTGATATTTGTAGGGTGTCCCTTCAGAATGAAGAGGATGCTATCGAAGAGGAGAATTATGGGATGGATAATGTTCTTGTACGCAATAATGTAAAAGTGATTGGAGAAGGGAAACAAACCATTATCTTTGGACATGGATTTGGATGCGACCAAAACATGTGGCAATATATCGTACCCTCATTTAAGACAAAGTATCGGATCATTCTATTTGATTATGTTGGTTCAGGCCACTCAGATATATCGGCATATAATGCGGAGAAATATAGTTCATTACATGGTTATGTACAAGATGTATTAGACATCATCAAATCGTTGGATCTTAAAGATGTTATATTCATAGGCCATTCGGTTAGTTCTATGATAGGGATGCTTGCATCTATCGAGCGACCCGACTATTTTGATAGATTGATAATGATCGGACCTTCTCCACGTTATTTAAATGAGGGTGAAGATTATTTCGGTGGTTTCGATAAAAGTGATATTACTGAACTCCTAGATATGATGGAGATGAATTTTGTGGGATGGGCTAGTTTTATGGCGCCACTTGCGATGAATAATCCTGACCCGATGTTATCGCAAGAGTTAGAACAAAGCTTTAGTTCATTAGACCCTGTGATTGCTAGACAATTTGCAGCAGCTACATTTTTATCGGATCATCGGAGTGATTTATCGAAAGCTACAGTTCCCACACTCATTATGCAGTGCTCGGATGATAGCATTGTACCTATACAAGTAGGAGAGTATTTACATCAGCACTTAAAGGGGAGTACGTTTCGCCTAATGGAGGCAAAGGGCCATTACCCACATATCAGCCATCCAGAGGAAACGATCACTTTCATTAATGAATATCTTCAATCAAGTTGATACGATTAAACTGTATTGAAAGGAAATGAGCGAATGGATGAGCGATTACAATATGCACCATGTGGGTATGTTTCCATAACTCATGAAGGAATTGTTATCGATGTGAATCAAACATTCCTTGCTATCATGGGATATAGCCGAGCAAACTTGGTGGACAATCATTTTGAATCTATCATGTCTACGGCAAATAAGCTTATTTTCCATACATATTTTTACCCTTTTATAAATCTCAATGGACATGTAGAAGAAATGTTTTTAAGTTTAAAAGATCATAAAGGTCTCGCCATTCCCTTTCTGCTTAATGGTAGAAGGTTTGAGAAGGAAGGCGTTGAGATTATAGATTGTATATTGATGCAGATGGGTAAGCGCATTGATTATGAGGTTGAAATTCGGACAGCCAAAAGGCAAATAGAAGAGGCGTATTGGGAGAAAGATCAAGCGCTAGTGAAGCTAGAACAACTCCATATGGAGATTGAACAGAAGCAGCAAGAACTGATGGAGTTAAACGCTAACTTAGTTAAACTGTCTGTTACAGATAAGCTTACGGGTCTGAAGAATAGACGGTTTTTTGAGGAAAAGTTAGAGGATCAAATGATTCTCTACAGCCAGACTGGGCAACCTTTTTCGCTGTATATCGTAGACATAGATCATTTCAAAAAAGTAAACGACACATGGGGACACCCGATGGGCGACTCTGTGTTAGCAAAATTAGCGGAGGTCTTACAGTCTCATGTCCGTAAAGGAGATATTGTGGCTAGATATGGCGGGGAAGAGTTTGTCCTCATCTTGCCTAACATGGATGCCGCTGAGTCCAAGATAAGAGCAGAGGAGTTGCGACTTACTGTAGCTAGTTCTACTTGGGAAACTGGGCAGATAACGGTAAGCATCGGTATAGCAACGTTTATCCAGATGGATTCAGATATTACGCTACTGAAAAAAGCCGACCTAGCACTTTACGCCTCTAAAGAGAATGGAAGAAATCGCGTCACGCATTTCACGGATATGAACAAATAAAGGAGAGAATACAGTGCACACATTAAATGAGAACCCTAATGTTGAAAGTCGCAACGTAATTAGCTTTCTGGAAACCGTGGATGTACGGACGGGGGAACGTACAATTTTGGCGCAATTCGATTCCCTAATTGAGGCTCCGAATTGGACTAGTGATGGCAAAAGGCTGATATACAACAGTCTAGGCCGGATCGTATCCTTTGATATTGCCACTAAGGAAAGTCTAGTTATCGACTCAGGTTATGCTAATCACTGCAACAACGACCATGTATTATCTCCCGACAATGCTCATATTGCGGTAAGCCATCATACGCGAGAGGACGGTATGTCTCGGATTTATGTTCTCCCTTTGGAAGGTGGCAACCCGAGTTTGATTACCCCTATCGCACCAAGTTATCTCCACGGCTGGTCCCCTGACGGCAGTACACTGGCTTATTGTGCTGAGCGTAACGGACAGTATGATATATATACGATTCCAGCAACGGGTGGGGTGGAATCCCAACTGACGGATACTCTCGGATTGGATGATGGCCCTGAATACTCCCCAGATGGAGGACATATTTGGTTTAATTCCGTGCGTACAGGACTAATGCAGGTATGGCGCATGAATGCCGACGGCAGCGAACCGGTGCAAATGTCCTTTGATGAAAGCAATAACTGGTTCCCGCATGTATCACCCGATGGTAAAACGGTGGCATATATTTCTTATCAAAAAGGCGATGTTGACCCAGGAGATCATCCTGCCAATAAGCATGTTGAAATTCGCGTAATGTCCAGTACAGGCGGTGAATTTCGTACGCTAGTCAAGCTCTTCGGTGGTCAGGGAACGCTTAACGTGAATTCTTGGTCTCCTGACAGTAGCCATCTGGCCTTTGTAAGCTATCAACTGAAGGATTAATAGAACACTTTACGATGAAGGAGATCGAGCGCTTGTTCGATTTCCTTTAATTCTTTCTCAGAAATATCCTTGATTCGTTCATCAAACCTCGATTTAACATGCGCAAAAACCTCATTCATCATGTCTTCCCCTTTTTCTGAGAGCCGGATAAATTGTTTGCGACGGTCTTCATTATCGGTAATCTTCTCGCATAATTGCTTTTCGTTTAATTTTCTTAGCTCACGGCTTGTGTTCGGCATGGACATCAGCATACATTCACTGATTTCACTTATGGTTACAGGTTGGCTGACTGCAATATATTCAAGAATCTTATATTGAACAGGTGTAATCGCTTCGGATTTCACATCTTTGGTTATCTCACTTGTTACTTGATGAACAGCAGCTGTGAAGGCCACGAATTTCTGGAATATGTAGTTCTTGTCCATAAAAATCACCTCTATATGAAACGATAGCAAAATGATTATCAAAATACAATTATCATTTGACAACTAAATTCAGAATATGGTACCCTTTGGTTATCAAATGATAAGTAAAGGAGTAATCCTATGAAAGCACTCATTATATATACACATCCGAATCATCAGAGCTTAAGTTATGCATTTTTGCAGGAAGTCATCCAGGGCGCTCAGGAGAATACTACAATTGAAGAAGTTAAGGTACTCGATTTATATGAGGAGGGTTTTAACCCGACCCTGGTGTTTAATAAACAGAAACGTAGAAGAGATATGCATCGTGACCCAGACTTTGCTAGGTACAGGGAACAGCTGATGTGGGCTGATAAAATCATCTTTGTATATCCGATTTGGTGGGGGCGTCCTCCGGCTATGCTGATGGGATATATCGATCAGATGTTTGCCTCGGGTTTTGCATATAAAGAAACGGGTAAAATGCTACCTGAGGGACTTCTTAAGGGAAAGTCAGTTGTCTGCATTTCCGTTATGAAGGGTCCAACTCATTATCCATTGCTATGGCTTAATAATTCCCACAAAGTCTTAATGCGCAAAGCGCTGTTCAACTATGTAGGGATCAAGAAGGTGAAATTCTTTGAGTTTGGCAACATGGAGAGTCCAAAGGGTAAACATAAGGAGAAATTGAACAAGATACATCGCTATTTCAAAACAGTGGCACAGTAAAGGTTGGATCGGGTGGACTGATGAACCTTCATCCTTAATAAAAATAAAGAAGGCGGCGGTAGCACCTGAGAGGTGATACTGGCCGTCTTCTTTAGGATTTATAATTAAAGAGCTTCCTTAATGACCTTCTTGTAATGCAAGACAGATAGCACCCCAAAAATGGAGTATAGCCCGGTATATAGTACCATAACTAGAATCATCGGCGTCCACAGCTCTGAGCCAAAGAAGAACCAGCCCGATTGGACTGCAAAGTAACTATGGCAAAGCCCGACGACTAATGGAATCCCGAAATTGAAGACTTGTTTTACTTGAATACCCTTTATCAGATCGCCCTGTGTGAAGCCGAGTTTTCGCAAAATCGTATAACTTGGTCGTTCATCTTCACTTTCGTCCATTTGTTTGAAGTAAAGAATACATCCCGATGTAATCAGAAATGTGAGTCCTAAGAAACCAACGACAAACATCATGAGTCCCATGTTTTGTTTCTGATAGTTGCTCGTCTCAAGCCTAGAGTCATAGGACTTAATATTAGTAAAGCCGATTTCTTTAAAAATATCATTGGCCGCTTTAATTTGATCCTGATCCAATATGTCGATTCCGATATACACGGATGCTTTCTTCTGAATAGAGGGATCTAAATCATCTTTCAAGCGTTGAAATACGGTTTCGTCTACTATGGCAACGGGCAAACCACCATAGCTAAAAAATCCAGACACGATGGTATCTTTCTTTAAACCTACAAGTTGTTGCGGAATGACTTCATGTTGACTCTTCAATTCAATTGAACCTGAGTCATCGAGGGGCATAAATTTCTGGTTCACATCACTATAACCTGTAAAAAGAGTCTCACCCGGTGACAATTGAGTATCTTTGGTCGACTTTTCACTAATTACAGCCAGGGTCATGAGATTCGGATCAACGAGCATGCCTTCCATACTCATATCCAGTATGTTCTCTACATTCACATCTACCTGGATGACATCAATGATTTCCTCGGAGTACTTAATGTCCTTTGCGAGTAAAGCTTCTTTAAATCGTTTCGCATCTTCGATATTTGTAATTGAAAATTCTGCTGGCACATAGTTCTCAGCACTCTTCTCGGCAGAATAGTAGGAGATATAGCTCAAGGATAACAAGCCAATCGCCAACGCAGATACGGTTGTAATAACGGTTAGTAATACGGCATTTGATTTCATTCGAAACATAATGGTGGAGAGGGATAATACCTCATTAATGTTCAAGTAACCATTTTTCTTCTTCCGAATGATATGAAATATAAAACTAACAGATCCTTTATAGAAGAGATAGGTCCCAACAATAACAGAAGCCAGAATGATCACCATGGCTATCAAAAGTTCATTCATGGTTACGAAGTCTCCTCCAAATAACTTAGAAGAAATGTAATAGCCAATTAGAATGAAGCCGATGCCAGCTATCCCGATGATCATTTCAAGAATCGAAACTTTTTTTATCTTGGCTTCCGTACTAGATTTCACGGCAAATAAGGATAGAATACTTTGTCTTTTTATAAACACATAATTCATCGACATAATAAAGAGATAGATAGCGCAGAACACAATCAATGTTTGAATTAGCGCATTGGTAGACAATCGAAGTGTTGCGATCCCTTCAACACCCGTGATTTTAAATAAGATCATGATGATTAATTTGGATACGGAGAACCCTGCAAAGATCCCCAGGAACAATGATCCGAAATACAGAAAGAAATTTTCGACGATAAGGATATTGAATATCTTGTTCTTGGTCATCCCTATTAATTGAAACAGTCCAATTTCTTTGCTGCGGCGTTTAATAAAGATCGTATTGGCGTAGAAAATAAAAATGGAAACAATAGCCACAAGCAAAATGGATGCTGCCTTTATTGCAGCTGCCCCTTTAATCGACCCCTTTGTTGGATCCATGGCTGGGTCGTACTGTAACGTGACGAATGCGAAATATAGTGCGGCGCTAAAGATTAAGGCAAAGACGTAAAGATAATAATTCTTTAGATTCTTCTTCAGATTGCGAAAGATGAGTTGATTAATGCTCATTCTGCACCCCGCCTAATACCCCTTGTGTTTTCATGATGTCTTTAAAGAAGGTTTGTCTTGTTTCTTCGCCTTTATTTAATTGAGTATAAATTCGTCCATCCTTTATAAAGATGACTCTACTGCAATAACTAGCAGCCACGGGATCATGCGTAACCATAACAATAGTCGCTTTTCGCTTCAGATTTAATTCACTTAGCTTGTTCAATAGATCCGAGGCCGATTTAGAATCAAGTGCACCTGTTGGCTCGTCCGCAAAAATAATGCTTGGTTCATGAATAAAAGCTCGTGCCGCAGAGGTACGTTGCTTTTGACCCCCGGAAATTTGATTGGGGTACTTGTCTTTTACATCATAAATGCCCAGTTCCGTCGCCACTTCTACAAACTTCTGATTGGCTTCTTTTTTCGGCATCTTTGTAATGGATAAGGGTAATAAGATGTTCTCCTTCACGGTTAGCGTATCTAATAAGTTGTAGTCCTGAAAGACAAAACCTAAATGATTCTTGCGAAATTCAGCTAATTCTTTTTCTTTCATCTGAGATATTTCGGTTCCTTGGATGGTGATCGTTCCGTTACTAATCTTATCAATCGAGGAGAGGACATTGAGTAATGTCGTTTTCCCGGAGCCGGATGCCCCCATAATACTAACGAATTCGCCTTCTTCGATGACCATATCCAGGCCGCTTAATACTTCTTGCTTATTAAATTTATTGCCATAGCTTTTATGGATTTTATTTGCTTCTAAAATAACCATCTCGTAACACTCCCATTTCTCAATAAACTATATAAGTTGAATTACTCATTGTGATTATAGGCTCCGAGAGCGAAAAGTTCTTACGATCGCTGTTGTCCCCAAATTTCTTGATTGAATTGTTATTAAGGTTGAAATTCGGGGACAAAGCATATGCTTACGAAGTAGCTTTCTTCCAGAAAGCTTTCAGGCGAACGCAGTTTACGCTTCCGAGGTAGCTTTCCTAAGGAAAGCTTTTAGCTTCTTCAGAATCATTTCGCTCTCTCCGCTATATCATTATTCTTTTATTCAACTTATATAAGTATAAAAGGCTTGGTCGTTCTTATCGTGCGATTGAGCGAACAAATAGCACAAGCATGTGACATTGTTGTCACATGCTTGTGATGTTAAGGAACTCGTTGCGTTTTGGAAAGGTTAATGTAAAGGTTGATCCTACTCCAAGTGCCGATTCTACACTTATTTGGATCAATAATGACTGTGCTGCTTTTTTAGCTAAATATAAACCCATGCCCGTTGCCGCATTGTCTTGTCGCATCGTTGTGGATGTAAAACCTTTATCGAATATACGTGATATATCCTTGGGGTCGATGCCGCGTCCGTGATCTTTTACTTCAAGGATGACCTGATCAGCCTGCGGGTAACTATTAATTATAATATCGGAGGATTCACTATATTTCACGGCGTTAGTTAGGAGCTGTCTTATGATAAAGGCCAGCCATTTCCGATCACTAAGCACTTCCGGTGAATCTAATTGGATGTCAAAGCCGACTCCTTTTTGAATACACCAGGATTGTAAGGTTTTAATTTCATTAAAAATGATATCTTCTAAATCGATCCGTTCCATAAATAGATCATTTTCAATAAACGGAATGCGTCGTTGATGGAGCTGTTGGTCAAGCAAGTGATGAATTCGCAACCATTCATAGGTTAGCTGAGTTTTCATCGTATCGTTGTCTAAACGCTCGATCATCAAATGCATAGCTGTTAACGGTGTTTTAACCTCATGAATCCAAGATAATAAGTCATCCTTCTCTTCCTCAAGAGCCATTAGACTTTGCGAGGCAACTTGTTTCAGAAATTCGGCTTGGCTGAGTATACTATCTTCAACAATTTGTTCAAAAGGACTTCCCACACTGGGCAAAGTCGATAGATCGAGATCGTTATTTCGCTCTTCTAGACCCTTGTAGAATCTCGTTTCTTTATGATAACGAATGATGACAAAGCCCATAAATAGGATCGTCGACAAAAAGACAAGATAAAGAAGAGGTTTTAGCGGGATTTCTGGGTCAATAAAGACAATAAAGATATTTAATAGCTGCAGAAGTATAAATAGAATGATCCAGCTATATCGTTCTCTGATAAATTTACTAATCATAGCTATTTGCCTCTTCCGTGGCCATATAACCTTGCCCAACCTTTGTTTCAATAAAGATGCCTAAGCCAAGCTCGTCCAATCTTTTTCGTAAACGATTCACATTAACTGTCAGGGTATTGTCGCTGATAAAACGTTTATCATCCCATAAGCTATTAATTAACTCCTCACGAGTTACGATCCTGTTCTTCTTCTCAATGAGTAGCTTCAACACAAAGACTTCATTCTTTGAAAGTACAATGGTTCCAATTGGATTGGTGACCGTATTTTTCTCATAATCTACAGTTGCCCCACACCACGTCTTGAGCTCCACTTTGTCCGTATTGTAATTGTAGACACGTCTGAGCGTCGCCTGAACTTTGGCAATGAGTACATCAAAGTGAAAGGGCTTCTGAATGAAATCATCGGCTCCTAGCTGCATGGACATTACGATATCGGTAGGGTGATCACGGGAGGATAAGAAGATAATCGGAACGTTGGAATGGGACCTGATCAACCTGCACCAATGAAAGCCATCGAATTTAGGTAATTGAATATCAATGACGACCAAATCAGGACGGATATCTGAAAATTGCTCCATCACTTTACTGAAATCAGTAATCCCATACACATCATAGGACCACTGCGATAATCTATCTTTGATCTCATGAAATAAGGTTGTATCATCTTCAATCAACAAGAGCTTAAACAAAGGATTCACCACGCTTTAAGTTTCTACTGCTACAGGAATTGTATAATAAAACCATAAGGGAAGCTATAGAGGGCTATATTTTGCTCCCGTTAATCCTGGTTTCGATAGAGACTGACGGATGAAAGGGATATATCAGAGTTTCTAAATCAAACAATTGATCAATATGATATACGCCGTGGGGAAGAGAGGAAGTATAGACCTTATTCGCTACGGCAGAAGCTACTTTGGCGGTAATATCAGCTTCGTTTTCTCCTTGTAAAAAGCATTCTACCTTCATATTTTCTTGCCCCTTGTTACCCCATGCATCGATTTTTACGGCAAACTTGGCGGTTCCGAATGACATCTTGCCGAACGCTTGAACGAAGGTATTTCGAATCGGCATGTACTTCAATAAGCGGAACATGCCTGATGCTCTCAGCCAAGCAAGTAATTTTGTTGTTAGATTTGAATCAAAGCAGAGGCGTGTAGAGACTGAAGGCACATCAAGCGTTTGCGGAAGCACATGCTGATCTGAAAAATTGAAGCGGTATGCTTTTTTTCGACCCAAGCCCGTTCCAAAGTCGGTTGTTTTACCGTCTCGAAAGCTTGAAACTGCCATCCTATTTCCATCCTTAACGACATCATATTGCGTGCCGAGGTTATCGATCGTCCATTCGATAGAAGCTTTGCCATGCTGATCTCCGAGCCCTAGCATGATGGATATATCGACTGACTCCGTCTGTTCCATCTGACGCTTTGCGTGTAGTGCCATTAGGTTCGTCATCCCCGGAGCAAGCCCTACACTCAGCGCTACTGTGGCATGATGGTTCATAGCTTCCGAATGTAATTGTTCCACCTGAGATAGAAACGAAATGTTCGCAGAAATGTCCACATAATGAATTCCCTTATCGAGACAAAGACGAACGAAGTGGGGATCTGTTTGATCCAGACACATGACGATCAGTTTCACGTTATTCAGAACATTAGGATCGACATGCTCGCTGATGTTGAGTTGTAATGGCTGGACCTTTCCGCCAGTAGTACGACTGAATTTGTCCGCACGTTCAAGATTTCTTCCTGCAGCAAAAACTTTGCCGGGATATAGATCGCCTAGCTCTCTGCAGATCCTTTGCCCCACATGACCATAACCGCCGATCACAACAATGTGTTCATTCATGTTCATCTCACTCATATCCTTTATCTATATAGTATAGTTACTAAACTAAATATCCAAAAAAATTACTTTTGTAAAAAGGAGTTCAATTTATCTATACATTTCTCGAATATTTCTATCTCTTGTTCACTTAATTGTGTACGCAGTTGATCGTAGAATCGGAGATGAACTTCCTCGTGAGCTGCGTTAGCCTCCTTCCCTTTCTCGGTAAGTGAAATCAGGGTCACTCTTGAATCCGTTGGATGGGGTGACCGCTCGACAAGCTCTTTAGTTTCTAAACGGGTAATCAGCTGTGTCACCGCACCTTTTGTAATGGCCAGACGTCCGGCGAGCTCACTCATAAGCACGGTTCCTTCAGAACCGATGGCTTCAATGGTATGAATTTCGCTTGGAGTTAAAGGTCCGGCGCTCCCAAAAGTATGGGGCTGGCGTTCAAGTCGGCGAAGCTGCATAATCATGCGTCCTAGTTTGCGACTTCCCGTATTGTTGTCGTTCGATGGGGTGTTATTTATATTATTCATGGGATTAGTATAGTTGCTAAACTTATTTACTGTCAAGGAATGGTGAAACTAATGGTTACAAGGCGGTCCTTGTCTCCGGGATGACTTTACTGATAATGTAGTATACAAGCACAACTTGATTTAGCTCGGATCACTTAATATAGGAGTGGGACAAGAATGAGGCAAATCACAATTTTGATAGCGGATGATGAAGCGGAGATTGCAGATCTGGTTGAGCTACATTTGCAAAAAGAAGGTTATCATATCATCAAAGCTGCTGATGGAAAAGAAGCGATACAAGCTATTCAATCCAAATCCATAGATTTGGCGATTTTAGATATTATGATGCCAGGGCTTGATGGTTATGAAGTTACCCGTCAAATTCGCGAGCGGCATCTTATGCCGATCATCTTTTTGAGTGCCAAAACATCGGACCTGGACAAGATCACCGGTCTAGTAATGGGGGCGGATGATTACATGACCAAACCTTTCAACCCCATGGAATTAGTTGCTCGGGTAAATTCCCAGCTTCGTCGTTCTATAGAATTTAGTCAACCTACACCTACAACTACGAATATAACTGTATTGGAAGCGGGGGGCTTAGCCATTTACCCCGAGCAGCATAAGGTTACCCTTTATGGGGAGAAGGTTGAGTTAACGCCGAAGGAGTTTGATATTTTATATTTTCTAGCTAAGCATCCGAAGCAGGTTTTTAATATCGAAAGTATTTTTCAGCAAGTATGGGGCGAGGCCTATTACGAAAGTGGCAACAATACGGTCATGGTACATATCCGGACGCTACGCAAAAAGCTTGGGGAAGATCAGAATAAGAACAAGTTCATCAAAACCATTTGGGGTGTGGGGTATACCTTCAATGGATAAACTCGTAAGCAGCTTCCGAACCAGGATGATTATGTTATTAGGCTTAAGCATGTTAATGTCCGGTCTAATTACCTATGGGATCTATAGAGTTCTTCAGTCGTATTATCGTTCCCAGGTTAGATTTGAGGATCCGTTGACGCCCATTCGCTATTTCATGAGGGATATTGGCGATTTAAACGCCTTTTTAATTATATTTATCCCGCTCGCGATCCTCTTTTTCTTCTTGCTAACCAAGCCGTATGCGACCTATTTCAATGAAATCTCTAGGGGAATTCATCATCTGGCTAATGGTGACTTTAAGAACCGTGTTCATATCTCCTCCCATGATGAGTTTAGAAAAATTGCGGATGACCTTAACCTGGCCAGTGCAAAGTTACAAGAGGCTGTGGAAAGAGGAGAGTTTGCAGAGAACAGCAAAGATCAATTGGTAGTTAATTTAGCACATGATCTGCGTACGCCGCTTACTTCTGTATTGGGTTATCTCGATTGGATTCTTAAGGATCATGAATTGACGGAGGAACAGGTAAGACATTACGCAACGATTGCTTATACTAAGTCCCAGCGCCTAGAGAAACTGATCGATGAATTGTTCGAAATCACTAGGATGAGCTATGGCATGCTACCCGTTGAAAAGTCACGTATAGATATAAGCGAGCTACTCGTCCAAATGAATGAAGAATTGTATCCAGCGTTTGAGAATAATGGCATAAAAACCAGATTGAATATCACGCCTAATTTATGCATTCACGGGGATGGAGAACTGCTAGCACGAGTGTTCGAGAATCTATTATCCAATGCGATCCGTTATGGCAAAGAGGGCCAGTTTGTAGATATCAATTGTGACCTTGTAGAAGGACAAGTGGTTATTCAGGTGATCAATTACGGAGGGTTTATCGCTCCAGAAGAATTACCTCATATTTTCGATATGTATTATACGAATAACCGTTCACGAACACATCAGGAGGGCGGAACAGGCCTCGGCTTATTTATAGCAAAGAATATAGTAGAGCAACATAAAGGAACCATCTCTGTCGAGAGCAATGTGATCCGAACACAGTTTGAAGTGAAGTTACCCCAGGAATTGACCTGATTAAGCAAAATTATTTGTTCAACTTATATGGCTCAATCTAAGAATCAGTGGTTGGCAAAAAACGAAACGTTACTTCCCACTATAGGGTCTATCAACCACTTATTTTTGTTTTGAGTCACTTTTATAGCCAAATTTAAGGAAAACTTTAGAATTGTTCCATCTTTTTTTAAACTCTTTTCTCTATCCTAGATATATGAAGGATCAAGGAGGAAGTTGTGAATGAAGAAGTGGGGCTTTTTTGTGATGATTATATTGTTGTTAGGAGTTGGATTTCGGTACTTTGGGCCAAGTTCTCAGCAAGAAAATAAGCTTATGAATGAACAACGATTAGTTCGAGGGGAAACTGCAACAAATAGCGAATCAAACACCGGATCAAACACCGGATCAAACACCGAGTCTAATACCAATAAAAATTCCGCTGCGAATACCGTATCGATAGATATTACGGAAGATCAGGTTTATCAGGGAGATTTATTGTTGGTTAACAAGGAGTATCCTGTGCGCGAAGAAAGTGTGAAGGCCGATATTGTTAATCTATTTGAGCAAAAAGACTTAGTCCAGGGATATGGATTGCTGGATACAAATATTCGGTTGTCAAAGAGTGTTGCGCAAACTTTTCTAAAAATGATTGAAGATGCTAAGGGGGATAAGGTAAATAACTTCTTAATCAGCAGTGGTTATCGAGATTTTGAAGAGCAAGATGGGTTATATCAACAAAAGGGATCAGATTACGCCCTACCAGCTGGTTATAGCGAACATAATTTAGGATTATCACTGGACATAGGTTCTACCGAAGCTGAGATGAGTACAGCATCTGAAGGAAAATGGTTGAAGGAAAATGCTTGGAAGCACGGGTTTATTCTACGCTATCCAGAGGATAAGACGGCGATCACGGGGATTCAATATGAGCCGTGGCATTTTCGCTATGTAGGTATGCCTCATAGTGCCATTATGCAGGAGAGAGGTTTTACATTAGAAGAGTATGTAGATTTCCTGAGAGACAATCAGAGCCTATTAACCGAAGTTGATGGGAAATATTACGAGGTGACCTATCATCCCGTTTCTGATGACACGGCCATTGAATTACCAGCGGGTCGCAAGTATGAGATATCAGGGAACAACATAGATGGGGTCATTATAACGATGGAATAAGGGGGGATGATGATGAAACTTAGAAACCCAATAATAAGGACTATTTTAGCAATAGGATTTATCGTGTACCTATATGCATTGATGAGGATGATTTTATTAAAGTGGAATGCTCCTGACTTTCCATTTCTCTACGGCCAATTGTTGAAAGCGTTGGAGAATCCTAATCGGGTATTCGGTTCCGGTGCACGAGTAGGTAACTTAGTCCCTTTTAAAGAGATCACGAATGCAATGGGGGATATATCCTTATCTAATCCTCATTCGCTTATTAACTTGGTAGGCAATATTGCTATATTTATTCCTTTTGGAATGTTTATTTCAGTTCTGTTCCATCAAAACGGTGCTACTTTTAGAAGAGTATTGATTTTGTCCTTCTGTCTTAGCTTGAGTTTAGAAGTAGCACAATTGGTATTGTACATTGGAACTTTCGATGTAGATGATCTGATACTAAACACAAGTGGTGGAGTGATCGGTTATGGTGTGGTTAAGTTGTTTACCTATAAACCACGGGCTGTCAGTTCAACTAATGGACGAAGTAGAAAAAAGGCTCAAAACCAAAATTAGCGGGTGACAGACCCTATCTGTAGATACCTCCGCTATTAACAAGTACTTATATTAGGTCCATAAGTAACCCCTGCTCGATGGAGTATGAATAACTGGAATTCCTCCTACTAATTTGGCTTGCATACAATCAATGGCCAACTTAACTGGAATTTCTCCATCTAATTCAGCGCTTCTGACCAGTTGTGACCGAAAATCGGTTGATTAACTGGAGTTATTCCAGTTACACGCGGAAGGATATGTCCTCTCAACAACTTAACTTGAGTAATTCCCTTTAAATCGGAAAAGGATCGTTATGTGGACTCGCAGCGTTTATGAACTATACGCATAGTGCTGCGTTATGGATTGTGGCTTCGGGCATAGGTGCGGAAGAACTGCGTGTTATAAATGAGACTCTAGCTGCAGCAGTGCTGTCTTTCAGCATGGAATGTGCTTCGTCCGATACTCATAAATAAGCCGCCACTTCGACTTCGTAAATAAGGTGAAGAATAAAGTAAAAGCAGATCTCCTTCGTTTAAGTACGAAGTGGATCTGCTTTTTCATCGGATTATAGGATAAGCGTATTAGTCTGCTTTGCTTTTCAAGAATCTTTTCTTCATAAATAGGAACACACACAATGCAAAGATCAGGGCTAGGGCAGCATAGACGATATTCGAATAAACATCCATATAACCCACGATATCTCCCCATGAAGCACCTACTGCAGCCCCAACATAGATGAGAACGGCATTCCAGATTAATGATCCCAGCGTTGTAAGGGAGATGAAGGTAGCGAAATTCATCCGTATGCTACCGGCAGGGATGGAGATCAAGCTTCTAATCAACGGGACGAACCGGCAAACGAAAACCGCCCATGATCCATATTTAGTAAACCAAGCGTCAGCTTTATGAATATCTTTGTTAGTTAAACGAAGAATGCGACCATATTTAACGATAATTGCTTCCAATCTCTTTACATCAAGCAAGACACCAATCCAATAAAGGATGACGGCTCCAACTATAGAACCAATTGTAGAAGCAATAATAACACCAATAATACTAAGATTAGATTGTGTGGTCATAAAACCACCAAAGGTAAGTATGACTTCCGATGGAATAGGTGGAAAAAGATTCTCAATTGCTATCAATAGAAAAATGCCGATATAGCCGAATTGATTCATGATTTCGGTAATCCAATGTTCCATTTCAACACTCCTAGAATTTTTTTCTTGTATCTCTATCTCTAGTTACATATTTTGTTCGTAAGATATGCTATCTTCCGATTCCTCCTGAATAAATCGATTCACAATTTTGGTGGTGTTCACCCAATCTTGAATAGACCTATTCAATACAAGTTTGCCCTCTTCCGTAATGGAATAATATTTACGCTTTCCCCCGTGGGTTTCATTGCCCCAAAAAGAGGAGATGGCATCGTGCTGTTCCAGTCGTTTGAGAGCCAAATAAAGCGTGGCCTCCTGTATTTCGAATTCACCTTGTGTCTTTGACTTTATGGCTTTAGATATTTCGTAACCATAGTTCTCCTTCTCCTTAAGGACAGATAAGATCAGAAGATCAATGGTACCCTTTAGCATTTCGGTATTCAAAATGTCACCCCCAACAAAGTACTCAATGTAATTGAGTACTAACCTATCATAAAATATATTACTTAACATTGCAAAGTACTCATCAAATATGAAAAAAACAAATTGCTAATTTAAATACAGTTAGATAAACTTGGAAAAAGTCCAGGGGGGATGAAGGGCGTGGCGGACATTAACGAGTTAAGGCAATTTCCTATACTGGAGACCGAACGATTACGGTTAAGACAGCTTGGATTAGCAGATACTGAGGCATTGTTCCAGACCCTCTCTTCGGAGGAAGTCATGCGGTATTATGGTAGATTTCCTTTGCTGGAACAGGTTGAGGCGGCAGAGTTGATCGAAAGATTCCGACTGTTGTTCGAGGATTACAGGGGCATTCGTTGGGGAATTGAGTTGAAGGAGAACGCGCAAATCATTGGATCAGTAGGATTTCACGCCTGGGCATTCTCACATAACCGTGCAGAGATTGGGTATGAGTTGAATGAGGCATATCAAGGACAAGGTTACGCCCGCGAGGCACTGACGGCAGCGATTTCTTATGCTTTTCAAGACATGGGTTTGAACCGGATCGAAGCTCTTGTATACCCGGAGAACGATGCATCGGAGAAGCTGCTGTTACGGCTTGGCTTTGATTTGGAGGGACTACTTAAGCAATATGCCTTCTTTCGTGAGACGTATGTTGATTTGAACATGTTTGCGTTGCTAAAAGGGTAGTTGTAGTGAATTTACAATCGGATTGATTAGCAAATAAGCCACTCGAATATTGAAGTGACCCCCTAAAGTTAGACAGGTTATTTTATTAGGCAATTTGTTGGGCATGAGTTCGGTACTGTACCGGACTCATGCCTTTTAGTTTTGCCTTAATTCGCTTGTTGTTGTAATAATGGATGTATTTTGATAGCTCTTGTTTAAAATGTGCGATACTTTCAAATTCCTTTAAATACAGAAGTTCAGATTTCATGATGCCAAAGAAGTTCTCAATGACGGCATTGTCGTAGCAGTTACCTTTACGGGACATACTTTGCTTGATGCCACGTTCTTCAAGGGCATGACGATACTGTTTCATCTGATAGTGCCAACCTTGGTCAGAATGAATAAGGGGCTTATCTACATCTGTTAATCGACTGAATGCTTGATCTAACATCGTAGAAACAAGCGAGTAGACCGGTCTTGAACCGATCGTATACGTAATAATTTCACCATTATATAGATCGAGTACTGGAGATAAATATAGCTTTTCTCCGAATAATTTAAACTCTGAAATATCCGTAACCCATTTCTCATTCGGCTTTTCAGCGTGGAAGTTACGTTCTAAAATGTTGGGTGCAATCTTGCCAATCATCCCTTTGTACGAGCGATATTTCTTCATACGTACCAGGCACTTCAATCCTAATTCTTGCATGATACGCTGAACCTTTTTGTGATTTAACTGACGTCCTCGATTCATCAATTCGTCGTGAATACGACGATAGCCATAACGTCCTTCGTGTTCATCATAAATCGCTTGAATCAATGCTTTTAGCTTCGCATCTGGGTCAGGCCTACCAATGTTCTTTACCCAGTAATAATACGTGCTACGTGGGACATCTGCCAACTGCAGGAGTGCTTTCACCGAGAATTCGTTCCTTAGTTCATAGACGACTTGTGCTTTGTCTTCTTTGGTGATTTTTCCTTGTTTTGAACTAAGGCATTCAACTTTTTTAAGTAAGCATTCTCCATGCGTAAACGCTCTAACTCTGCTTTTAAAGCCTCGACAGAACCATCATCTGGCACCTGTTTCTTGGCTGCTCCTTGTTTTTCACTATTCATGATAGGACGCCCCTTTTTCTTTGAGTTGAGGGCGTCCATTCCTTCATTCTCTATCCTTCTTCTCCATTTCCGAATCATACTAGGTTCAGATATGTTGAATATGGCTGCTGTTTCATTAGGTGACGTCCCATTTTCGTTCATATAATTGAGTACGTCTAGTTTATACTGAGTAGAATAGCTTGTATAGGATTTCTTAAAAGCGTCGGCTCCATGATACTTATATTGTTTAACCCAGTTCATTACGACGGCTGAACTCGTTCTTAATTCTTCCGCTAGCGAGTTAAAACTTTCTTTGCCTTCTAGGTAACTAAATACGGTCCGTAGTTTTATTGCTAAAGAATACTTGGACATAAAAACTGCACCTCCAATTGTTAGTTGTGTCTAACAATTGGGGTGCAGTTCAATATTCGGGTGGCTTTATTATATTCAGATGTAAACGTTCATAAATCATATACATTTAAGCCTTTTTGAATTAATTGGTTAATTTCGGGCACCTTATATCTATCACTTGCTACCACTATGTTTCTCATATTACTTTCTATTAAACTCGGACTATTTAGTGCATATGCACAATATTTTTCGTTGGAATATCAATTGTTAAACCATAGTGGCGCCAATATAATGAAAACGTATTCATTACTTCTCTGAGGAGGGTTTAAGATGACGGCAACATTAGATATTAGTTGGATTGGTGCTTTAGCCGGCCTAGCGCTAGCAATCATATTAATTTTGTTCAGACTGGCACCAACATATGCATTGATTCTGGGGGCAATTATAGGAGGATTTATTGGAGGGGCTAACTTTTCGGAGGTAATCAGTATTCTAATTTCCGGAACACAAAGTGTTCAAGGTACAGTTATACGGATTATCGCTGCAGGTGTTTTTGCTGGCGTGATGATGGAATCTGGATCAGCGGGAACTATCGCGAAAGTTATTGTTGATAAACTCGGTGGAACAAAAGCTATGCTGTCGCTGGCATTGGCTACTATGGTAATCACAGCGGTAGGGGTATTCATTCCTGTTGCTGTATTGATTGTTGCACCAATCGCATTGTCTGTTGGCCACAAAATGGGATATTCTAAGATTGCCTTGCTAGTGGCTTTATCTGGTGGTGGTAAAGCGGGGAACATTATTTCTCCTAACCCCAACACCATTGCAGCAGCAGGTGGATTTAAACTCGATGTTAACCAGGTGATGCTTGGTGGATTAGTCCCTGCTATTTTCGGGTTAGTAGTTGCGGTTCTTATCGCATCCTTAATTAAGTATAAAGGCACTAAAGTAACGGATCTTGAAGCGGCTGAATTGGAGAAGACAAGCCCTACAAATCTTCCATCTTTATCTAAGGCTTTAGTTGCGCCGATCATCGCTATTGTTCTTTTGATGATAAGCCCAATTGGTTCGATGTTAGGTGTTGATTTCCTAGCATCACTAAAAATTGACTCTTTGTTTATCCTGCCATTTGCCGGTATAGTTGGCTCCTTGGCATTAGGTAAGACCAAAGAAATATTGAATTATTGTACGGCCGGTTTAAATCGAATGACACCAACCATTTTGATCATTATTGGCGCAGGTGCCATTGGTGGATTGATTACAGCTTCAACCCTACCTGCAGAAGTTGTTGCTCTTGTACAATCCTCGGGCATTTCCGGTATGTTCCTTGCGCCAATTGCAGGTATATTGATGGCAGGAGCAACAGCATCGACTTCAACAGGTGTCATTTTGGCTACGGGTTCATTCTCAACTGCAATATTAAATACTGGAGTAGCGCCTCTATCAGCTGCAGTTATGACTCATGCCGGTGCTACTGTAATCGATCACTTGCCACATGGAACTTACTTCCACGTTACACGTAATGCCATGGGTATAAGCATGAAGGATAGAATGAAGGTTGTCCTGTATGAAAGTATGGTCGGTATAACGATGACTATAGTGGCAGTAATTCTTTATGGATTTATTTTATAAAAGGGGAGGAGAATAACTCATGGGAAAAATATTTATGTTGGCTCCTGATTCGTTCAAAGAAAGCATGACAGCAAAAGAAGTATGCGAAGCCATGGAAATCGGCATAAAAAGAGCTATTCCAGATGCGGAGTGCATTCATGTACCTATGGCTGACGGCGGTGAAGGTACAGTCCAGTCATTAGTAGATGCAACAGGGGGCACCTTGATACAGAAAGAAGTGACCGGGCCTCTGGGTACACCGGTTCTCGCCCATTATGGAATTTTGGGAGACGGTAAAACAGGTGTGATTGAAATGGCATCAGCCAGTGGGATCCATCATGTTACGAAGGAAACAAAAACCCCTTTAATTACAACTACCTTAGGAACAGGTGAATTAATTAAGGAATGTATTGAAAAGGGCATTACAGATATCATTCTAGGCATTGGCGGAAGCGCTACAAATGATGGCGGAACTGGAATGGCAAAAGCACTAGGGTATAAATTCCTGGATAAGCACGGCGATGAGTTGCAGCTTGGTGGCGGATATCTAGGTGAGCTGGATAAGATCGATGTTACTGATGTACTTCCGCAATTAAAAAATATTAATATCCTGGTAGCATCAGATGTAACCAATCCATTATGCGGTGAACGGGGCGCATCCGTTGTGTTTGGTCCGCAAAAGGGTGCCACGCCTGAAATGGTTGCATTCTTGGATGAAAATTTAAGACACTACAGCAAAGTTGTACAACAGCAACTTGGAATCGAAATTTTGGATGTACCTGGCGCAGGTGGTGCAGGCGGCCTAGGTGGTGGACTCATTGCTTTCACTAACTCCACAATGAAAAAAGGAATCGAAATTGTAATTGAATATACAGGTTTGAAAGAAAAACTACAAAATGTGGATTACTGCTTTACAGGAGAAGGAGGAATCGATTTTCAGACGAAATTCGGTAAAGCACCCTTCGGAGTTGCCCAAGCAGCTAAAAGTGTTAATCGCGATATGAAAGTGATCGCCTTGGCCGGATATGTGGGCCAGGATGTTGAAGCCTTGTACGATGAGGGGTTTGATGCCATCTTTGGAATTGTTCCTGGAGCAGCAGATATTGATACCTTACTGGCACGAGGTAGGGAAAATGTTGCCCGTACATCTGAAAGCATTGCTAGATTGTTAAAATAAGAGTCAAAAAGGGTGTCCCTAAGTCATAGGGGCACCCTTTTTTATATGATCCGGTTAATTAGCATAAAAATGAGTTCCACGAGCTCTAAAATATTTTTGGGATCTTTGCCTGTAATCGTGTGAATCTTGTTTAATCTATAGTTCAATGTATTTCTGTGGATAATGAGCTTTTCAGCGGTTACATTGGCGTTTAGGTTGCAGCCCAGATAAACCTGAAGTGTTTTTATCAATTCATCATTTTTTTCGAGTAAATGGATCAGCCGTTCTGCCTTAGTATCATTCTTTTGCAGTTTAGACATATCGGCGATGAATTCACATTTGGAATAGGAGATGGTTTTTTCGTTGAAATAAAAACCCTTCAATACACGCATTGCCGATTTGGCCTGCAAAAACCCCTCAGAAATCGTGTCGTTCACTTTACTGATTGAAATAAGCGCATCCGGATTCTGATTTCTAATTAATTGTTGTAGGGCTTCAACCTTATCCGCTTCCTGAATGACTAAGCAAAGCGAAGTTTTTGATATTTTAAAGGAGGGGAAGCCTACAGTGATATCCTCCGCAATCTCATTAGAAGAGTCCACATATAGGACTTGGGAGGGTTTGCTTAACTGAATGCCATAGGTCAATGCCTGATTCATTAATTCTTTCGTATAGGTGGTGTCCGAATCAATAATTAAGCTAAAAAACTCTTGTTTTAAGTTATTCTTCAAATTCTCTTTTTCCAAGGCGATGCTTTGGTCGATTAACAAAATAACAGCTGATTTTAAAAGGTTTCCGAAGGGTCTCGTTTCCTTTACTTCGCCGCTGATTCCTACCACTCCAACAATATGGCCATTCATTTCGATCGGTAAGTTAATGCCCTTCTTTACGAACTCCTCATCCTTGTGAATTTCTACAATTTTGCCCTGTTTTATAGCTTTCAATGCACCGTGATGCAGCGTACCAATCCTTCCTTTATTTCCACTCCCAATGATCATACCTGTTTGATCCATAATATTAATATTATATGGAATATCCTTCATCATTCTATCAACAATTGTTTGGGCCTGATTATGCGTCAACTCATACATAGCGGTATCTCCCTCATAATCATTTTTAGGCTTACCCCACAATTATATACGTATAGATTGTCGTTAGTATATGCGGTAATCACTATGTTTTAGCAAGTTGTAATGTTATCCGTTGTAGTAATGTCCAATGGCAAAAAGACATAGTCTCCATCCCTATGAATCGTACATTTACGAACAGGAATAGGATGTTTGAACAGGGGTCCATCTATAACTGTGGTATGGAACTCACCACCTTCCCCGCACGGGTCAATGCCACGATCTATAAGCTCTTTTACATATTCAAGGGTTAGTGTTCGCCCTAAATCATCTTTCCGCATACCTAAGGATAAGTTTACAGTTACAACAATCGTGGTAAATCCAAGATGGATAAATTCCTCGACCGCTTCTCTATGATCCATTTCCCATAGCGGCATCCCCAGCTTTAATCCCGCATTTTTCGTAACTTTATCATGCCAGCAACCGTGAGTGGGCACATCCAAGTCTCCAGTTACTAATACCTCGGCACCTTGATCCTTAGCCTGAGCTAAGAGTTGCATATACACCTCTTCATAATCTGTCCAACTTGCTGCCCCAGTATATACCGGTAGACCTATAGATTCAGCTTGAGCACGTATGAGCTCTGGAGGCATGCCATGGGATCTAGAACGTTTGCCTTCTTCCTCCAGCATCACGATTAGTCCTACTGCCGTTCCCATTTTCATGGCTTTATATAGAGCTAGGACGCTATCCTTTCCTCCACTAAAAGAGGCTATAAATTTATGCCCGTGGGCACCATTTTTCCAGTTCACATATTCCATGATTGTGATTCCTCTCCTTTTTGTATCTCTCATCAAACTCTAATGTATCTCCAAAGTCTTTCTCATTCATTATGTTTTAACATAAGGGTAATCACAATGAATATAGGAGGAAATAACTTGAAAATTCTAACGAAGTTTATGCTGGTATTGAGCTTATCCGTGGTCACTCTATTTTACACGAGCCTGGGAAGTACAGGAACTGTCTCTGCGCGTTCAATGGTCGATCTGGATCTCGACCTCGATCTTGGCTTTGATTTAGATCTCGATCTCAAGTTAGTTCATTTGGATCTGCAACAGTTAGGTAATACGGACACTGGAATAACCATCGATAAAGGGACGACTCGTATTAAGGTAGGGGACAAAACCAAGACGTTTTCTGTAACGAACCAAAACGGTACGATTGAGTTTAAGCAAGGCCACGTCAAGGATGTAGAGGTGCAAACGAAAGTGGTTGTACAAAATGCGACGAAAGAGGAAGCAAAGGTAGTTGCAAGTAAGGTGAAATTGCAAGTGAAAGAGGGTACAGCTTTAGACATCAAGACGTCTAGCGAGCCTTATGGAAAGAATAATATGTATCGTCCGAGTATTCATTTGACGATTACTTTACCTCAAACTATCAAATCTGACTTGAACGCAGTGCTGACGAATGGAAATATTTCTTTGTCAAAAGTTACTAGCATAGGTAAAATCAAATTAACATCTCAGAACGGGAACATCACAGCAAAGGGAGTTAGTAATGACATTTCTCTGCAAACGACCAATGGCGTAGTCCAAGTGTCCGATGCGAAGAAGAGTGTTCGCGCTAAGGTTACTAATGGAAACATTGTAGCCAATCGTATTTCGGGAGCACTCCACATGGAGACGACGAACGGCAACCTGTCTTCGGATGATGCAGTCTCATCCGTAAAGGCAGTAACTATGGCGGGGAACATTAATATTGAAAGCTCGAAAGTTGGCGGTGATTGGGACGTGTCGTCTACCGTAGGGAATGTATATCTAGCTTGGCCTGAGAAAGCAGCGGTGGAAGTCAACGGAACAACGTCCTTCGGAGAAATAGAAACGGATCTTCCGCTAACGGTTAAGAAAAATCATGTAACAGGTAAAATCGGCTCGGGTTCCTATCAAATACAAGCGTCCTCCATGGGCGGGTTATCATTAATGAAAAACTAGTAATTTGCGAAGAGGTGAATCAGGAGTGAAGGAACGGATTTTAATCATCGAAGATGAAATCGCTATGATACGCCTCTTAGAATTGGAGCTCTCTTATGAGGGATACGAGATCACGATAGCCAGTGATGGTCTTGTCGGTGCAGACATAGCCCTTAATGAGAACTTTGACTTGATTTTACTAGATTTAAATTTGCCTGGAATCAATGGAATAGAAGTCTGTAAGAGAGTGCGTGCGGTGAAGCAGACGCCGATTATTATGCTAACGGCCAGGGATACGATAAGCGACCGGGTACGAGGGCTAGATACGGGGGCGGATGATTATGTGCCGAAGCCGTTTGCAATCGAGGAGCTTCTCGCGCGCATGCGTTCCTTGCAACGTAGACTTCAGCTCAAGGAAACGGCGGACGTGCTGTACGCCAAAGATTTAACGTTAAATATGGTATCGCATTACGTTAGTCGATCCGGGCAAGAAATTGAATTGTCGCAGCGCGAATTCGAACTTCTTCGATGCTTGCTTGCCAATAAAAATCGACTGATGAACCGCGAAGCGCTGCTCAATCTCGTATGGGGTTATTCCTTCGAGGGAGAAACGAACGTAGTAGATGTCTATATAAGGTACATACGCATGAAAGTGGATGAAGGATTTAGTGAGAAGCTGATCCACACCGTCCGCGGCGGCGGCTATATTTTAAGGGACTGAAGGTGAGCGAAATGAAGGCATGGACGTTCTCTCGTAAAGTCAGCGCATCCATTGCGCTGACGTCCCTGGTTGTCGTGATGGTCGTCAGCGGATTCGTATATGTCACTTTCAAGCATTGGACTGAGAGCCAAGAGGTTGATTTGCTAGATGCTAAGCTTAGACAGTTCGAACTTCAACTAGGTGAGGTAGGATTTATATCTTCCTTACTTAACCCGGGATCTGGGGAAGGCACTGGAATGGCAGCGTTATTTGAACCGGATCTGTCCTCGCTTGAGTCCGACCTTGATGAGGGGCAGTACCTCCAAATGTTAGATTCCAGCGGCCTAGTATTAGCAGAGGTAGGCACGGAAGAACAGGTCAACAATGATGTTAAGTATACAGCGGAAAGAGATATAGAGTTACTTGTATTTGGTACTGTTAAGCTACAGCTTATGGATAGCGGACATTCACGAAGTGCAACCGCAGAGCGGGAGATCGGCAGGCTCCTTCTCCTTGGCTTATTAATAGCAGCCGTCGTGTCCGTCATTACGGGGTGGATCGTAGCCCGTTCGGCGTTGAAGCCAATTCGCATGATGATTGGGGAGGTGCGAAGTATCGGGGCGAACAATTTGTCTCAGCGGCTGCATTTGCCTGTTGCCAAGGATGAACTTCATCAATTAGGGGAGACCTTCAATAGTTTCCTGCATAAGCTAGATGTTTCTTTCGAGCAGCAGCGCCGATTCGTCTCGGATGCTTCACATGAACTGAAGACACCGATCGCTATCATCGAAGGGCATACGCATATGATACAACGGTGGGGCAAGAAGTCACCGGAAGTGTTAGATGAATCGCTCGCATTTATGATGGATGAAACTAAGAGAATGAAGGAACTAATTGCCCAGTTACTATTGCTTGCCGAAGCGGAAGAACCGCTATTGGACGGTGTAGGAGAAGTGTGTGATCTTCATGATACATTGAGGGAACTGATTCCCCAGACGGTACACGTCAATCCCGAAGTGATACTGGATTATGATGGTAGTCCGATTGGGGAAGCGATTCTGATTCGAATGCCAAGGGGCGCCAGTTATCAAGTGTTGCGAAATATTGTAGAGAATGCGTTTAAATATACGCCTAAAGGCGGTACAGTAAGCATTAGTCACTTCATAAAGGATGGGCAGGCGATTGTGATCGTAGAGGACACTGGAATTGGGATATCTTCCGAACAGCTGCCGCACATCTTCGATCGATTCTACCGCACAGAGGGTTCACGGAACCGGGCACAGGGAGGATCGGGTCTGGGGCTTGCCATTGCCAAAGCAATCATGGAGCGGTATGGAGGTTCAATTCACATCGATAGCACGTTAGGTCAAGGCACGAAAGTGACTTTGCGGTTTATTGGAGAGTAAGGGAGATTTAGCGATGTAATCAAAATATAAAATAGCATCTAAACTTATTGTATGTCTTTTTGACAATAAATAAGTTTAGATGCTAAACTATTATAAATATATTAAAGGATTTGCATTAAATTTTTTTGCTCATTTAGTTTAGTAACTATACTACACGGAAAAGCTGGTGATCATCTTGAATATATCTGCACCACCCGCAGAAGCTCTATCAGGTAGACATCGTTTTTTGATGATGGCCTCCATATGCATAGGAGTATATATCTCTCATTTTACAGCAGGTATCGTGAACGTCTCGCTTCCTAAGTTCATGATAATCTTTCAAACGGAGCTGGAAACGGTTCAATGGATTACTACAGGGTATTTACTCGTCATCGCTTCCTTACTTCCGATAATGGGCAAATTAGGGGATCGCTACGGGCATCGGTGTATTCACAATCTCGGATATGTGTTTTTTACCATCAGCTCTGTTCTAGTGGCATTTTCACCTAATATATCCGTGTTGCTTATTCTTAGAATGGTTCAGGCCATAGGTGCTGCGATGTTTCAAGCCACGAATATTGCACTGATCACGATTCATGTACCGAAGGGAAAAAGAGGTCACGCGCTAGGTATCATGAGCACTGCTGTTGCCCTTGGTGCGATGACTGGACCTATCATCGGTGGATTTATCGCTGAATGGCTGAGTTGGCAATGGTTATTTTTGATGCATGTTCCTGTTGCTCTTGTTGCCACATTGCTGGCTATGCGCTATATTCCCGAGCGAGGACAGGAAAGACAAGAGGAACCTTTCGATAGTATTGGAATGATCTTATTCATATTTGTGATCGGCTCTGTCATATTCGGAATATCGAATGGAAATGCATGGGGATGGCTATCCGCTGAAACCTTATCTCTGTCTGTTGCTGCTGTCATCGCCTTCTTTCTCTTCCTACTGAGAGAATCAAGGGAAAAAAGCTCTTTTTTGCCACTTGGGGTGTTCCATATCCCGGAGGTATCCTATGGATTAATCATAAGCTGTGTTTCTTTTATGCTGGCAAATAGTGTTCTAGTCACCATACCCTTTTTCTTATCTCGAAATGCTGGCTTCTCATCGGTAACCGTAGGAACGATCATGATCGCCTATCCGATACTTTTAGCCTTTACAGGTCCTGTTGCAGGTCATTTGTCCGATCGTTATGGATCTAGGTCCTTTATGTTCATGGGGTTATGTGGTATGGGAATCGGACTAACGGCGCTTGCCCTTTATCTCCATCAATTGTCGACGGTTGGGATTGTCGCCGTACTAGCATTAATAGGAGTGGGAATGGGGCTTATTGCATCACCTAATAACAGCTTTATTATGCGATATGTTCCAATGAAAGATGTTGGCTCGATAGGAGGAATGATCGCATTAACGCGTAATGCGGGGATGGTTCTGGGAGCTGCCTTAGGACTTGGAGTGATGAATGGAGATGCCATTCAGGATTCTGCACCTTTATTAGGTGCTTTAAAGTCCGTATTCGGATTAGGGGGTATAATTTGTATGGCTAGCATTATCATGCTGGGTTATAGCGTACTCCTAAACAAGAAGAAAGCTTGATGTCACCTTTACGGCACGTTGTTATGACAAGTGATTTTGCCGTATTTATGACACGGTGAACCAACCGTATCGTAAGGCTCGTGAATCTTCAAATGAATATTATTCAATGAAAGAAGTAGGTGTTCGACTCCCCCTTGTGCCCATTAGAAGGACCAGCTACAGGAGCGGGTCTTTCGCTATTCATATAGCTAAGTTGTTGACAAATTGTAGACATGAGATTTAAGCCATTGACCTTTCCGCTAACCAATCAGAGAGGTCTTTTTGCGAAACAAGAAATAATATACATGGGTCTGTGAAGTTTACAATAGTAATCTGATCATTGAACGTCTAGCATTAAGTATAATGGGACGACGCATTTGGCGGATAAGGCGTACTTCGAAATGGAGAGTTTATGAAAAAGACTATTGTTTTTGTATTAACGATACTTATATTATTCTCAGGATTCGCAACACAAAGTTATGCGTTGTCAGATACGCAATCTGCGGCAATACAAGCGTTGCTGGATGATGCCTCTCGTATATCAGGTGTGCCGGGAATGTCAATCTCCATACTTGCTGATGATGAAGTGTTCTACTTTTCTTCCGGGTATGCAGACCGTGAAAATGGGTTGTCTGCAAGTGAAAATACACTATATGAGTTGGCCTCGGTCAGTAAAGCTTTTACCGGCATGGGTATTCTGCTGTTGGAAGAGCAAGGGCTGCTGTCAATGACTGACAATGTCCAAAAATATTTACCTTGGTTTACGTTAAAGTATCAAGGGAAACCTGTTGATATGCAAAGCCTTACACTCAATAACTTTCTTCACCATACTAGCGGCCTAACAAATCGTAGGCATACTCAAAATATTCCACAAGGCAATACGCCAGATTTGCTGCAAAAGACTGTGGAAATGCTGGTAGATGCTGAGTTGGCGTTCCCTCCCGGTGAACAGTATAACTATGGAACCGTTAATTATGACGTATTGGGTTTGGTTATTGAGATTGTGTCGGGACAAAGCTATGAAGACTTTATGAGGGAGCAGGTATTTCAGCCGTTAAGTCTTCACCAGACGTATGTTTATAAAGAAGATGCTCAAGCCACCGGACAGTTGGCACAGGGCTATCGTTCTTCCTTTTTTATGACAACTCCATATAACGCGCCGGATTTTTCCGGGAATAAACCCGCAGGCTACATCATTTCTTGTACAAAAGATATGGCGCGTTGGATGGGCATACAGATGGGCATACAGATGGGTATTGTGCAGGACATACCCGAAATATTCCATACGGTTATCGAAAAATCACATCAGGGTGATATGTCTGTTTCGGCTGTCAACGAAATGTATTATGCGGCGGGCTGGTCGGTAAACGCCAACCAAACGATTATAGAGCACCCAGGGGGTAATCCCAATTTCGCAACCGAAGTGGCCATACTGCCAAATGAACGAACAGCCGTCTGCTTGCTGACCAACGGCGCAAATACTAATAGAAGTATGGTACTAAAAGTTAAAGATATATTAGACGGCAATATAACGCAGTCATATGAAATAAGCGGCACACAGCTTTTGGACATCATTTTGTCGTCTACCACAATTATTCTTTGCCTATTGGCCGTTCTGTTCTTTCTCTTAGGATTACGCAGAAGGAAAACGAATGAGCGGCAGCCAATGACAAAAAGGCGAATAATCGTAACAGCTATTTTGTTGATTGCTACGATTGCCCTGTGTATAATGTGCGGTGCATTAGATTGGTCAACGATACTTATTTGGCAAACATATAGTGTTCTTACGGCTTTGATTTCGTTGGCATTATTAACAGCAAGCATTACATGGTTTGTATACACTCACCGATATAATGCCTCGCTCCGAAAATAAGCATTTAAACTCCCGCTATGAAGGGTCAAATCACCATTAATCATTCAACTATCGGGATACGATAATTGAACAAAGCGAGAAAAAGAAAGGGCCATCCAAAGAGGATGGCCCTAAAACTTGCCGTTACAGATAGCACGGTGAACCGTATCATAAATAGAGGCAGTTTTTTTCTGAACAGCTTAATTTACATGGGTTTTGGTCGACATATCAAAATCAACATCTTCAATAAATTCGATAATTTCCCCGTTGGGACTGTGAATGATAGCGTTCTTTATTAGAAGGGGCGGTTCGCCAAGAGAAAGGTTATCAGGTTCTATAAAGGCCTCTGCTCCATGAGCAAGGGCTTTTTGATACATTTCATCTACATTATCCACATAGAAGGCGAGATGTAACAACGCTCCGTGAGCAATATCTTCTTCAGACAATGCTTTCTTACCTTGAGCAGGGATGACTGCATCGTTATCAAAGATCTCAATGCAGGTTCTTTGGTCAGGCGAAATCAGCATGGAAGCTTCTTTAATTTGAAAGGAGGGTAAACTCCAGTGATGACCTAACTTGAACCCTAAAACTTCAATATAGAATGTAATGGTTGCTTTATAATCTCTGGCTTGGATCGCTACATGTGAAAGGCCTTTTACGCTCATCAATAATCGCTCCCTTATAAAATATATATTTATTATAGTTGCATTAATAAGTAAGATACATACAAAAGATAAGTGTTTTATAGTAATATGATTCTTAAATATAAGGTATTTTTGGTGAATGGGTTTATTTTATTGAATTGAATCAGGGGGCTCTAGATATGGAACATCTTATGGATGAAATTGATAAAAAAATCATGGCATTACTTCAGTACAATGCACGAATGTCCATTTCTCAAATCAGCAAAGAGGTTTCGATGTCGCAACCATCCGTTAAAGAAAGAATGATCAAGTTGGAAGAAAAAAACATCATATCTGGGTATAACACAGTTTTTAATTTACGGGAAATGAATCGAGGCACGACCACTTTTATTCTATTAAAAACAGAACATTGCCAAGAGCTCACTGTTTTTTGCGAAAATGCTATGGAAGTAACTGATTTATTTCGCATTAGTGGAGAATATAATTATCTCATTAAGGTACAAACCGCATCTATTGAGGAACTTGCTGAATTTCAAGATTCCCTTATAAAGTTCGGCCCTTCAAAGTCTCATATCAGTTTGAAAAATATATTGGAAAACAGGGTTTTGCTCTAATTGGAGGTAAAGCTGTTCTTATATTAATCGCGAGTCTAAACTTGCCGTTACAGACTTCATGGTGAACCTCATCACAGATAGTGATAAAATGGAAAGTAGAAGTAGTCGTGAACTGTTAACTTAATGTGTTTTTCGATGAGGTTATTAATTCGTTTGCAAAGGAGTGGGACATCATAGAGTATCGTCGTCTTGGAAACAGTGGATTAGAGGTATCGGCATTAGGGCTTGGAACCAATGCATTTGGCAAACGGGCCGATCAGGACACATCTACGAAGATCTTGCATTATGCCTTGGATAGCGGTATTAACTTTATAGACACAGCTAATATTTATGCGGGCTCTGAGTCAGAGAGAATTATTGGGCAAGCTTTGGATGGAAGACGAGATAAGGTTGTATTAGCTACAAAGGCAGGATTAGTGAAGGGCGATGGTCCGAACGAGCGGGGGTCATCACGCTATCATTTGCAACAGGAGCTGGACAACAGTCTTAGACGCTTGAAAACAGATTATATTGATTTGTATCAAATCCATACATTTGACCCGTATACTCCGCTTGAAGAAACATTGCGTACTTTGGATGATATGGTCAGTTCAGGTAAGGTCCGTTATATTGGGGCATCTAATTATGCTGCATGGGAGTTAATGAAAGCGCAGGGGATTAGCGAGAACAAAGGTTATACGCGGTATATTTCTACTCAAGTTAGTTATTCCCTCGCGGATCGAACGCCTGAACAGGAACTAGTTCCTTTCTGCTTAGATCAGGGTGTGGGGATTATCCCCTATTTTCCGTTAGCAGGTGGTATTCTTAGTGGGAAATATACGTCAATAGACCAAGCACCTCCAAGTTCAAGAGCCGTTACCGACCCGAATTTCAACAGATTTCTCAATGAGAGAACGATAGCACTTGGGCAAAATGTAAGTAAACTTGCAGCAGAACATGGCTATACTCCTAGTGCGATTTCGATTGCTTGGCTTATGGATCGGCCTGCTGTCTCAACAGTGATCGTGGGTGCAACACGTGTCGAACAACTAGAGGCTAATTTAAAGAGCGTTGATATCCATCTCGATTCCGAAGTAACTAAACAGTTGGATGAAATCAGCGATCCATTTCGTTATAGCGAACCATTCGCTGTTTACCGTTTAACTTAATTTAGATTCAGTCATTTCACTTATAGTAGGGAGGGGCATTATGACAAAGTTTAAGATCAGCTCTATGCAAGGTCTACACTATAAACAACGGCGGTTGTTTGTATAGAGCGAAGAATTAATTTTACCGCCATAATTCAGTAAGATGATCCTTATAGGATGATCGGTTGTTTATAGAATAGACTTTGCTACCTTAAAAAGTTCAATAATTTTAAGGAGTAGAGTGATCATGAAATATGTAAACGCTGATCTTATTTTTCCGGAAGAGTTGTTAAAGGAAATACAGAAATATGTACATGGTGGCTTAGTATATGTCCCCAAACCTGATGAGGTACGTAAGAAATGGGGCGAAAATTCAGGTGGCAGAAGCTATTTGAATCTTAGAAATCATGAGATCCGCCAAAAATTTTCTGCTGGGATGACGATTGATCAACTTTCAGGTCAATTTTGTCTTTCCTTCGATAGTATTAAGAAGATTGTTTATGTTAAAAAGTAGACTACATAAGGTCACATTGGATGGAAATCTGATGTGGCCTTTTTGTGCAAAATTTATTTTAAAGTGTTTATTATATATCTTTAGAGTGCCACCACTTTTATACTTACTTGTACAAAGGGGGCATCAACTATGATGGAGTTTTTTCAATATGACACTGATGAGAATAGACGTTCATTGTTAGCACGAGCGAGGAAAGTTGCTTTATCGGCGTTGCAACAGTATGACCTGGAGTGGGAACGGATCCAATTCATCCAATTATCCGATACGATCACCTATAAAATCGAGACAAGTACAGCGGGAAGTTATTTACTTCGTATTCATTCGGCAAGGCTCCGCAAAGAGGAAATTGCTTCAGAACTTGTACTTCTTCAAGCTTTGAATAAATCGAGTGAGCTCAATTTACCTGAAGGTCTGGCAAGCTGTAATGGCTCTTATGTATTGGAAATAGAAACGGAAGAAGGGTATCAACGTCCCTATGTCACGATGATGCGCTGGGTAGACGGCGAGTATGCAAGCGGGAAGCTTTCGGACAGCTGTGTATATAACGTGGGCGTTATGATGGGGAGACTGCATGATGTAGCAGCGAGTTTTGTTCCACCTGCTGATTTTGTTCGTCCTGAATGGGGGGCTGATCAATTTAGAAGTGAATTTGCTAAATTAGAACTTTATCATACACGGTTCCTATCAAATGATGGATGGAAGTCATACCAAGCTGCAGCCGAGACAATACTGTCCGAGCTCACTGAAATGGAGCGCAGCGACCAGAACCATGGACTCATTCATGGGGATTTACATACGGGCAACATCGTTTTTAATGATGAACAACCGTATCCGATAGATTTCGGAAGATGTGGTTACGGTTATTATCTCTACGATATGGCGGGTTTGTTACTAGAGCTTAATCCGAAGCAGCGGGGGATGTTTATCCAAGGTTATGAGAGTGTAAGAAAGTCGGAACCGGGTTATATTCGGCAGCTAGAGTGCTTTTTCATTATGTTCATGATCGAGAACTACTGCCATCATGCGCCAGATCCAAGAGAAACCTCCAGCCTAATCGAAGAGCAACCGTACGCTGGGGCTTACATAAGAGAATATTTAAGTGGCCATTCATTCTTATTCGAAGTAATCGAACCTGTGAAAAATATATAGGTTAGAGTTAGTAAAAAGAAGGGAGCAGGTCAGTATGAAAATCGAAGTAAAATTAACCACTAAAGAAGAGGCCTACATTATAAAAAATATGTACCCACTATACCTTCACGACTTGTCGGGGCACTATGGACTTATTGCAGGACATACTCCAAATCGTCATGGAATATTTGAGGATAGTAATGATTACACAACATTACAAGATCAATATGATGTCCAGAACATTTGGTGGGAGAAACCAAACTGTCTTTATCCGTATTTAATCTTTGTAGATGATATTCCAGCTGGCTTTGAACTTGTTGCTACACCACCTTACTGCACGCCGGGCATTGATTTTTTTGTGAATGATTTCTTTCTTATGCAGCCGTTTAGAGGTAATGGGATTGCACAATGTGCTGCAACGAAAGTATTCGAGATGTTTAGAGGTAAATGGGAGCTATTTACGAACCCAGCGGACAAGAATGTGATCGGACAAAAGTTTTGGCGTAAGACCGTATCTAATTATACAAAAGGTAATTATGAGGAAGTCTTAGGGCCAACGATCGATGGTAACAAGTTAATCTTCAGATTTTGTAATACATAACATGTAATGTAAGTGTAATAAATGGCGGGGATTTGTGTAAGTCATAAGCGTCAAGTGACACATGTTACAAATGTTATATTGGCAGCCCGAAAAGATGCCTTTAGAAAAAAAGTTCACCGTTTTTTGAACTTTTAGCAGGGAGCGTCGTTATACTGTCTGACAATCTACTCGTGCGCGCGGGGGGTGGCCAAGTACGAATGGAGGCAGCCAATCATGCAAGTAGTAATCCAGCAATTATGCAAAAAATATGGCAGCAAACAAGTGCTGAACGGAATTAACCTGACACTCAGCACAGGAATGTTCGGCTTGCTCGGGCCCAACGGGGCGGGGAAATCAACATTGATGCAAGTATTGGCAACAGCAATACCGAAAACATCGGGAGAAGTGCAAATCGGTCACTGCAAGCTTGGGCGCGATGAACGTGAAATTCGTGGCTTACTCGGCTACCTGCCACAGGAGTTTGGGGTTTATCGCAAGTTGACAGGGGCGGAATATCTCGATTATGTCGCGTCCATGAAGGGCATTACAAATGGAAAAGCCCGGAGGGAAGCAGTAGCTGATATGCTGCGCAAAGTAAATCTGGAAGAGAAGCGCCATGTCCGTATAGGCAAATATTCTGGCGGGATGCGGCAGCGCATCGGTATTGCTCAGGCGTTGCTTGGTGATCCGCAGTTTATTATTGTGGACGAGCCTACGGTAGGGCTGGATCCGGAAGAACGCATGCGTTTTCGTGATATGCTGGCAGAGCTGGGCAAAGATCGTACTGTGCTGCTGTCTACACATGTCGTCGCCGATATCGATAATAACTGTCAGAGCATGGCGATTATGAGCGGGGGGCGCATCGTATTTCACGGTACGCAAGAACAATTGCTCCAGCGTGTGCAGGGACAAGTATGGACGGTCCAGGTGGGTGATGAGAAGCTTGCAGAGCTCAAGGAGACCGCGGTCATCGTGACTGCGAGGCGTTCAGGAGCTGGTTACGAGGCTCGAGTTCTTGCCAGCTCTGTGCCGTTGCCTGGAGCAGTCCAAACAACAGCAGGGCTGGAGGACGGATATATAGCGGTCATGAGAGCGGGGAACAGCCAATGAACCTGATTCGCTATTACAAAACCGAGTGCAAGCTGTTGCTGCGCGGCCCCGGCTTGTATCTGATGTTGGCAACCATGGCTGGCATCCTGTATTTGATGATTCAGACGATCGATGCAAAATTGGATCGTGCAGTATACGTAATGGATATATCTGAGGTGTATTGGAATGTAGCCATCATTATTTTGCCTTTGCTGGCAACGGCGATCGCACGGCGGGATGAAGAATGGAAGACAGCATCCATGATGGCCACCTTCCCGTATCGGACATGGGAAATGGAGGCTGCACGCTTGCTCTGCGCAGTAACCCTTCCTTTATCAGCTGCGCTCGTGCCGATGGGGGCTTATGCATGGTTGGTCGTAAAAGATGGCATCTCATGGGGAATACGTGAATGGTATACCTGTGCTGTATTTGCTTCCTTTGCCATCCCGATGTTATTTGCAACTGTACTCGCCTACTTGGTAGGCATCCTTATCCGCAAGCGATACAGTTATTTGATCAGCTTCGTCCTGTTGTTGGTCTTGGCAAATTCGCCAAAAATTTTACCGATAAGCCATGCATTATCGCCTCATAAGCGGGTTTGGCTCGATTATTCACTAGTCAGTCATATTGGCAATGCCTACTCACGTATGTGGGGGTTCATCTATGATCCGGCGTTTTGGCTACATCGCGGCATGGTTGCTGCTATAGCAGTAGGAATGGCCTTAGCTGTACTGCTTGTGGTATGTTGGCGCAGGCGGGAACGGGTCAGGGCATGGGTGGCCTACTCCTCGATGCTGGTTCTGGGTGTGACATTGATATGGGCAGGCAGTGCAATGTACGGACACTTGCAGGAACGGGTCGATATTGCGGATGCCAATGAACGTTTCTATAGCGAACGTCTTACTTCAGCCAACGGACCCACGCAACAGCGAGAACTGGAGCAACTGCTCGTCGCTGGAATTGCAGCGGGGAAATATACGGAAGCGGATATTGAGGAAATGTCTCGTATCACCCTTAACACAAAAGCGATTGGGTTTAGCTATAATCCAAACGGACTTACCAGCAAACCGCTCTCGGTATCGCATATTAAAGATCTGCTTGTCGGAATGAAGTTCCAGGATCTGCACATTACCAGCTACAAGCTGGAGTTGGAATTACTGTCGCGGCATGGGCTAGAAATACAGGCGACGATGCAAGCAAGTAATGGACAAGCGGAGACGCTAGGGCGATTCCCCATCATGCTGCGGCATATCTTTGACGTACAGGAACTGAAGGTGAATGGTGCTGCTGCTGCCTATGAGTGGGAAGAGGCTACAGATGTACTCTGGATCACGCCTGCTGCGGACGTTATGCCAGGCGAGCATCTGGAGATCGAGATGACATACAGCGGTACCATAAATGATTGGCGGCACTATTATTCCTTCTATCCTAGCAGGGATCGATGGGAGCAGGCTGCTATCGTTGAGAATAACAGGCTGTTCCTGCCAGCCTTTTACGGCTGGTACCCCGTTATCGGCAATAGCCGGCTATCGGAATCGGATACACATAAATACGAATTAGACGCATTTAAGGAGCGCCGCCAGGCTGCAGATATTCTGGACACACACTTGCCGCGCCCTATGGCGGACTTTGAGGTTGCCTTCACAGGACCAAGTGGCTTGAAGCTGTTCTCCAACGCCTCTCTCATTGCTAGTGAACAGGCTGGAGAGAAGGAAGCTACAATAACGCGCCTAGAGTTGCATGAAGCAAGTGGACTGACATTGTTTGGGGGCGATCTGCAGTTTGTAGAGGCGACAGCAGGCGACAAGACGGTGCGTCTACTGACATCTGGCCAATTGCCTGCCCGTTCTGTGGAGGAAGCAGCACAGTTGACAGCCGAGCAGTATGCCGAAGCGGCGCGTACTTTGAAAATGTTGGATGGAAAAACCGCAACGAGCTTTCCCAAGACAATTACTATGGCGCTTGCCGATTATCCGTATAGTAGATTGAATGAGTTTAATTCTATAGAAACGGACATGGTTGATCCAGTTGCGGCAGGTCCGGAAGCACGCGATATTCACTATTTGTCCAAGTATTCTAAAACCGTTTATTATGGGGTTTCCGGGGCGGAAATTGAACAAGGAAACAATGGGGAAATACAACTGAGGACGGGGCAATACTGGCTTGATTATAGTGCCAAACGTAGAGAGAGCAGCTATGCGAGAGTGGCCAATTTTAACGCCCAATATATACTGAACAATATTTTCCAGGTCTATATCGAGCGCAAGGTGGCGGGAGAGGAACAGCCAGGTCCATTGTTCGAACCTGGCAGCTATTTTTTGGACGGTGCACCGAATCAGGTTTATGACCTTATGAACACCATATACAGCCAGTACGGCATTGAAAGTGTCTACGATGTCATCAAGCTCGTCTATGACAGTATTGGCAAAGACCAGCTAAACGAGGATAGCGATGAACAAATGGAAGAGCTTCTGCGAGGCTATTTGCAAAGGAAAACGGAGGGAGGAAAATGAAGGTCGCCCTCATCCTTTTATCCCGTGCAAAATATGCATGGCGCATACTATGGGGCGGATACTTGCTTGCTATAGCTGTTATTGCAGCGTTAATAGCAGCTGGTTGCCTCATGCTGCCAGAGTTGTTGCGATCTCCAGGATTTTATCAAGTCAAAGTGGCTTTTATTTTTATTCTGCCTTTACTTACGATTGCCCTCTGTGCGGCCTTGTTCGCGGATGATTTCAGTGAGGGTACTTTTGCCCACCATTTCAGCTATCTGTATTCACAACTACTCGTGTTCGCCGAGCGGGTAACGGTCGTTGCGCTATTACTTGTTATCTATGAAGCAGCGTTGCTCTGGGCAATTGACCGCTGGGCGATCGCTTTAAGTACGGCACAACTAGCCTACATAATCAAACATAGCCTCAGTGTGAATATGTTTGTCGGCAGTCTGGCGGCACTCAGCAGTCTGCTCGGGCGCAATATGGCTGTCGGGCTAGGAGTGGGGGCAACGGTGTGGCTGCTGGAGTATCTGATGTCCAGTATGCCGCTCAATCGCTATTATTTATTTCAAGCTGTCTGGCCAGTGAGTCGGTTCGCAGATAAATCGCACAACGCCATCGCGTTATTTGTGGCAGCTGGAATACTGCTCTTCTGCTGTTTGCTTCTATTGTGGAAAGGCAGAGGTTGGCTCGTGCGTAGGCAATAGTGCCGAGTGAGAAAGGAGGGAGTCAAGTGGACAGCAGGGCTGTTGTTACAGATGAGCAACTGCTCATGCAATACAAGCAAGGGAATACCGCCGTACTGGAGTTGTTCGTTTATCGGTATCATCAAACCATCTATGCGTATTTATACCGTCTGACCAGCAAGCGTCAGCTCGCAGAAGATTTGGCGCAAGAGTGTTTTGTCAGAGTGTTCACGGCTTTGCAAGCTGGACGGTTGCCTGAACGGTTTCGACCATGGATTTATCGAATCGCGACTAATCTTTGCCGTGATGTATGGAAGTCCGGAGCTTATCGTTATGAAGTGACGGCTAAGGATACCGGAGTATATGATGCGGCAGATGGCGGTAAAGATACGGTAGCGTCTTTTTTAGACAAGCAGTATGAGCGGGAAGCCGTCATTGCTGCCCTTGGCGCTTTGCCTGAGGAGGAGCGGCAAATTGTTATTTTGCGTTTTTACGAGGAGCTCAAGCTGGAGGAAATAGCCGAGCTGCTGGAACTGCCGCTTGGAACGGTCAAGTCCAAGCTGTACCGGGCATTCAGGCGGCTGGCCGATATATTGCAGAAAGGGGAGGATCAGGATGAGCTACATTTCCGGAAGCGGGAGCGCCGATAACGGTAGTGGCGACAGTCGCGACAGTCAACTGTACAGGGAATTGCAAGAGCAGCGGCGACTGGAGGAAAAGGGCGAATCAGCAGCGGATCAATGGGAACCTGAGCGGATCGGAGCGGTATTCAGCCAACTGGATCGCTATACTGTGGAAGGCCCCAGCGGCCAGCAGACCCAATCCCTGCTGGCGCTTGCCGCTGCATATGCTACACAGCCTGAGCGGACGGTTGCTGCACCTTCATCCAGGCGAGTGCCAAGGCATGACAGGCCTGAGCGGCAACCAACTGCCGCTATATCTTTGCCTGTAAGGCTTATGCAGCGCATGGCAGCCCAGGCAAAGACGATGCATTGGCTGTTTTGGCTTATATCAGCGTTTATGGTTGGCACAGGAGCAGCCGTTGAGGGGCTGGCTGCAAGTGAATGGTTTAGTAGCTCCACCAAGTCGGATGTATTTCTATTTACGATTCTATTGCTCCCTGTAGCCAGTGTGGCCTATTCACTCCGATCCATGCATACGCCAATGAGTGAGCTTGAGGCGACCTTTCCTGTTACGCCCGTACAGCTTATGGTGGCCAGAGTAGGAACCATACTGCTATATGACCTCCTTCTAGCGCTGTTGTTTTATGGAATACTCGTCATGACGGGTACCAGCGGTGAATTCGGATCTAGCACTGCTGTACTGATCACAGATCTATTACTGCCGATCTGCCTGAGCACGTTAGCAGCGCTGGCTGCGATGCTTCGCTTCGGGACATGGCCTGGTACCGCGGTTGTGCTCGCAGTGGGCGTCATCCAGTTTTCCGCTGGTGAGAGGCTTGGCGTGTTTCAACTGTTCAGCGAATACGGGTCCACTAACTGGCTTGCAAGCAAGCTTGTTGCTGTTAACCTGGCAATAGCGCTTGGTGTTTGTACAAGCATGTTGCTACGCCATCGGCATTATTACAAGCAAGATGAATAGGAGGGAAGAGCGGTGCGAGGAGCTGAGCTGAAGCTGACCGGGGTAGAACTGCATGCTGATAATGGACATCTGCTGCTAGGGGATGTGAATCTGGTTCTAACGCCAGGCTGGTATGGTCTCGAAGGCGCCAATGGCAGCGGAAAAACAGCATTGCTCAAAGCGATAGCTGGCCTTTACCAGCCTGCACGCGGCTTGATTACCTATCAGCTTCATGGCGTGGCGTTGTCAGGGAATGCTTTCAAACCTTATCTGGGCTACAAGCCACAGCAGGCAGCGTACTATGACAATATGACCGTCGAGGCATACTTGCGTTATGTGGGTGAGATGAAGCTGATGCCACGGACAACCACAACCATCGACGAACGATCTCGCGAGCTATGTGAACGGCTCGGGCTTTCTAACGAGAGGAAGACGCCCATTCAGCGGTTGTCAGGCGGCAACAAGCAACGGCTTATGATTGTTCAGGCGATGCTTGCTGATCCATGGTTTCTGCTGCTGGATGAGCCTCTCTATGGTATGGATATCGAGATTCGTTTCTTGCTGCTAGATGCGTTGTACGAAATGACACCTGGCACAGTCGCTATCTTTTCAGGCGCATTGGAGGGCCTGCAGGGAGGTTGGCTGGATGCTGTGATTAAGCTTGATAATGGTACGGCGGCGCTGCACTGATGCAGCGCCGTTTTCTATATTAAATAAATCTGAATGAGGTCTTCTATCCCTGGATCTTGTAAGGTCGATTAGAACATAAGAATGTAAAAAAAAAACACCGCTTTGTTTGGTAAAGTGAAGGTGTCCAGATATCACTACCACACAGAAGAGGTGTTTTTTCTATGAGAGAACCTATAGTATAAGCCTTAAATATAAGAACACCCTAGGTCGCAGGGTACCCTTTAGAATTAGTGCTGACTCGCACCAGAAATAAATGGAGGTTTAATATACCTTGTCACCATTAAAAATGGAGTTCTTAACGATCACATAATCTACTTTACGGATGGCTTCTAGTTTGTTGCCTCCAGCGTAGGAGATAGAAGATTGAAGATCTTGTTCCATCTCGATCAAGGTATCCTCTAAAGAACCCTTATGCTCGACAATCATCTTTTTGCCTTCAACGTTTTTCTTTTCACCCTTTTGGAACTCTGAAGCGGAACCAAAGTATTCTTTGTAGAGCTTGCCATCTTTCTCAATGGTTGCTCCTGGGGATTCTTCATGTCCAGCAAATAGGGAGCCGATCATAACCATAGAGGCACCAAATCGAATGGATTTAGCGATATCACCATGAGTACGGATACCACCGTCAGCAATGATAGGCTTACTTGCAGCCTTTGCACATAAACGTAGTGCAGCTAATTGCCAACCACCAGTTCCGAAGCCCGTTTTGATTTTCGTGATGCACACTTTCCCCGGTCCAATCCCTACTTTTGTAGCGTCAGCACCGGCATTCTCCAAATCTCGTACGGCTTCTGGAGTTCCTACATTTCCTGCAATAACAAAACAATTAGGCAGGTATTGTTTGATATGTTGAATCATCTTGATCACAGCATTGGAATGACCATGTGCGATATCGATTGTAATGAAATCCGGTGTGATACGCTCGTCAGCTAATTGCTGAACAAATGCATATTCTTCTTCTTTGACTCCAACGCTAATCGAAGCGATTAATCCTCGTGAGTGCATATCCTTAATGAATGCTAACCGTTTCTCTGGTTCAAAACGATGCATGATATAGAAATAACCATTTTCGGCTAAGTAAATTGCGACCTTCTCGTCAATAATCGTTTGCATATTTGCGGGTACGACAGGTAACTTAAAAGTATGTCCACCTAGGGCTACAGAGGTATCACACTCAGAGCGGCTGTCTACAATACATTTTGCGGGAATTAATTGGATATCTTCATAATCAAATACTTTTTTCATTTAATACACCCCTAAACACGAACGTTATAGTTTTAGACTTTGCAAATTGTTCGCCCAATCTGTAATGTACATCATTTCACTGCGTAAGTCAAAAATTTCGCACAGTTAAATCTTGTCCTCTTGGATAAATCTTGAACGATTACCTATTGGGATATATAATATAAGGCATAATCTTTTAATTGAGGTGAAGAGAATGGCTTACCGTACTGTTCGAAGTAACTAGTTCCCGGGCTGGGTGAAACGCGTGCCAGCTATCAAGGGGGGAGTGTATCCCTTTGATCGTAGTGAACTAAGAACTTTGGACGGTGTCGGGCAGTCATTTTATAGAGCCAGGGCACTAAGCTATTTAACATAAAGGACGACCGTGCATTTCTTCAGTGATGGTTGGTTCTTTATTTAAGTGGCAAGGGATCCCTGGCTTTTTTGTATACTCATTTGAAAGATAGGAGATTAACTATAATGCTAAAGAAGTGTCTTATGCATCTAAAATGGTGGATATTGCTGTATATTTTGTTGGGATTCTCAATTCAACTGCTGAGTAGTTTAGGGATTGTAGTCTTCCAAAAAATATTAGATAGAGCTGTGGTAGTGAGCAGTTTAGGCGAGATATCAAATCTAATCATCATCTATGGAGTATTGCTAGGCGGAACGGTTATCCTCAATTATGTCGACGAATATCCTAGCGTACATTTATCGAACAGCATCACAGAAAGATTGAAAATTATGGCCTTATCCAAAATATCAAAAATGGATTATCAAGCGTATCAAGACATGGGCACAGGTCAAATGATAAAAGTGATTGAGAATGGTGCATCAGCCGGGAATAACATCATCTTTTCCTTTTTACTCCGGACAATACATGAGTTATTGCCCACCATCATATTTAGCTTATTCTTTATAAGTTTCTATGACATAAGAATTATGTTAGTTATCGCGTGTGGTTATGTAGTTATCTTTCTTGTAACGAACGTACTACTGAAATATCTGTATAAAATAAAGACAACCATCCTCAAAGAACAGGAAAATATGTCTAGGTACTCTATACGTGGATTCATGGAATTGGTTGTTTTCCGAACAAACAAAAGATATGAGAAAGAGATAAGTAAATTAAGCGATACAGCACAAAATATAATTAAAAAAAGCGTTCACCTTAAAATGATCCATGAGTCCTTTTTTGCCATATTTGAATTATTTATCACGATCATCAAGGTCACTTTATTAATCTACGGTATAAATAGCATAGTTAAAGGTGAGATATCGCTTGGGGTTGTGGTCGCATTATTTATGTTTATTGATAAAATTTACACGCCGATCGCCATCTTTAATATTCTCTTTGTGGATTATAGGCTGAATAAAGTAACCTATCAAAGATTTGAGGATTTCATTAACGCTCCAGAAGATAAAAATTTAGAATCAGGAAAAGTAATTACAGATATTCAAGGCGATATTGAATTTAGAAATGTATCCTTTGATTATGGACAAGTGAAGATATTGAACCAGATGTCATTTTCTATCGAGCGGGGAATGTCAGTTGCCTTTGTCGGATTAAGTGGGGGAGGAAAATCAACCATCATCAAGTTAATTGTAGGATTATTAAAAAAGCACGAAGGTAATATCTTACTTGATGGCACGGATTTAGATGAGATTGAGTTGAATAGTTATTATGATCATATCTCATATCTATCACAAGAAACTCCGATTTTTGATACTACAATCAGGGGCAATATTGTCTTTGATCATCCTATTTCAGACGAAGAAATATATGATATTCTGGCCAAAGTTCATTTAAAGGAAAAAATATTAGCTTTACCTGAGCAATTAGATACGTTAGTTGGGGAGAAGGGTGTTAAATTATCGGGAGGAGAAAGACAACGCCTAGCATTTGCGAGAGTCATTGCACAGAGGAGAAATATCTTGATCCTGGATGAACCGGTGTCAGCACTCGATAATATCACGGAGAAAAGCATCATGGAAACCATTTTGAATGAATTTAGGGACAAAACTATCCTCATTATTGCCCACAGATTAAATTTCGTTAAAGATGTCGACAAAATACTTGTGGTGAAGAAGGGCTCGGTTGTGGGTGAAGGTAAATTTGATGACTTAATAGAACATTGCGATTCGTTCAAGGAGCTGTGGAATAACAAAAGTCTAATTGAAATAACTGAATAACAAATAGAAAACTCGTCCCATGCGCGTTAGCACGGGGCGAGTTTTTCGTTGAGTTGAAGAATAAATCAATCTAAACCCAAATCAGTGCTTTTAATTGAAGAAGTATATTTAGATCATAGTGGAGAGGACGGAATTGTCCTGAAGAAGCGGAGCGTTGGCCTAAAAGCTTTCCAAAGGAAAGCTACTTCGGAAGCATATGCTTTGCCTCCGAATTTTTACCGCTATAGCGATATAATCAAACAAATTTGGAGGCAACAGCGATCGTAAGGATAATCCGTCCGCGTAGCGGTAATTGATCTACGTATACATTTTTTCAAGCACTGATTTTGGTGTTGAGCCTTTATTTATTTACAGGCTCACCGCTGAATACTTTAAGATCCATAGGTGCAGCCATGAAAGTCGGAGCTTTCTGAACGAAGGATGTAAAGTGGGCACTAGTATTATGTGAAGTAGTCGCCGCTACATCTTTCCACAGTTCGACCATTGTGTAATGATGCTCTTGCTCCGTACTCTTCATAAGATCATAGCTGATGTTACCTTCTTCTGCTCTGGATAGAGGGAGTAGCGTCTTCATTTCATCCAAAAACGCTTGTTCTTGCTCCGGTTTCACTTGGAGGTGTGCATGTATAATAATCATTGATCATCATCCCTTGGATTTATTTACCGTCATAACTTAACGGTTATGTTTATATCCTAAAATTCACTGATATTGTTCTGCATCCGTTGGATCATATTCGCAAGAACATCAATTTCTTCTTTACTGAAATCCTGGAGCATTTGATTCACAAAGGTAGCTTGTTCTATCTTGGTAGCTATAATCCGTTTGCGGCCTTCCTCCGTTAAGCGCACGAGTGTGACTCGGTTATCGGAGGGAATCTTGTTTCTTACCACCATTCCGTCGGCCTCGAGCTGCTTTAAATGACGAGTAATCGCTGCGCTATCGATATTCACGACTTTTTGCAGGGTGGACTGATTCACTTCATCGACTTCGTAAAGGTGGTGCAATAGTTCATAGCGTGATGAGCTAATCCCCGTACAACGTTCAAACTTAGGGCTTATTTGGTTGCTAAGTCCCTTAAGTAAATATAAAATCTTTTCTTGCTCCGAAAAAGAACATTTCATTATTGACCTCCGAGGTGCTTTAGTGGATATATACAATCGTATGATTTGAATACTCAACCATTAATTCTATTCATTAAATGATAGTACGAAATGATGAGAGTAGCAATGCGATGGATAATCCCTTAAGCTTAGATCTCAGTGTCCAGAGGTCTAAGATTATTGTATTATTTCCAAGTCGTTACTGTTTCAACAGGCAGACGGTAGGATTGGAATCCTTCACTAGCCGCTTTACCGATCGTAATCAGCATAACTGGGAGATAACGATCTTTATCAAGTCCGTAAGCTTCCGCAATTTGGGCCTTCTCATAGCCACCAACGGCATTTGTATCATAACCGTGTGCACGTGCAACGAGCATGAGCTGCATGGATACAAGACCTGCATCCAGTATAATAGTCTCTCTCATATCTCTTTCAGAAATTGCTTCAAAGTGAGGCTTTAGTGCCGTCATTTGATATTCTTTCACTTCGCTAGGCATATATCCAAGCTCAACCGATTTACCGTAAATTTCTTCAGCATAATCGAAGTTTTTCATATCCGCAAACACCGCAATGACCGCCGATGAACTCATGACTTTGTCCTTGTTGAATTTAGAAAGAGGGGCTAGTGTTTCTTTTCCTTCTTCACTATCAATAACGACAAAGCGCCAAGGCTGCATGTTAACTGAAGACGGTGCACGCATAGCCTCTTCTAAAATTTGCGTCATTTCCTCACGGCTAATTTTTACACTAGGATCATAAGTCTTAATGGACCGACGTCCATATACGATTTCGTTGAAATCATTTGTTTTTTGAAAGTTATTCATGGTTATTCCTTCCTTCTTCTATTAGTGTCATCTCTAGTTGGATGTGATATAATTGACTCCTCAATAATTGATGGCTCAATTAATATAATACATTATACTCGTTAATGCAATATCCAGAAATATTTACCTTGGACCAAACCTTCAACTATGCATAGCGAATATAAGATATATGGAATTAAAAATAAAATAGCGATGGCACATTTACACTAAATGGCCACCGCTATTATTCATAATTTATTTTGTATAGTTATCAAAATAACCTTGGATGAAGATAATAGGTGTACCTTTATCTCCGCTACCCGAAGTTAAGTCCGATAGTGAACCAATGAGATCCGTAAGTCTTCGTGGTGTAGTACCTTGAGCTTCCATCGCTCCAGTAAGATCCTCATTTTTATTGTTGATGTATTGGGATATAGCTTGTTTAAGTTCTTCGCCTCTTAAGTCAGCAAAGTTATTATCCGCAAGGTATTTGAGTTTCACTTCATTAGGTGTACCATCAAGTCCTGCAGTGAAAGCTGGTGATACAACTGGATCAGCCAGTTCCCAAATTTTTCCGACAGGATCTTTGAATGCGCCATCTCCATAGATCATAACTTCAACATCTTTGCCTGTCTTTTCTTTGAGCATTTGCTGTATGTTATCAACAATAGGTTGGCAATTGCGTGGGAAAAGTTTAACGCTATTTTCTGTTGATTTATTGGAACCTAGCAGACCATAAGCTTCATTACATCCACTGCCTTCTATTGATTCTGATAATATGTCATCGAGACTATAGATTTTCTCTCCACCATTTGCTTTTAAAATTCTCTTAGTTCTGAATCTTGTATGGATATCACAAGTTAGAACATTTTTGGTGTAGTCCAAAATGGTTTTTGGGTTATTGGAGAAGATGACTTCACATTCTACGCCGTATTCTTCAACTAATGATTTATAGTAATCAATATAATCAACACCAGTAAACGTATGTTTGTTGTATCCAAAATGCTCACGGAATTGTTGTTCAGTTAGAACATCGGTCCAAGGATTAATACCCTTTTCATCCAGCGTGTCTAGATCTACTAAGTGGTTACCCACTTCATCCGATGGATAGCTAAGCATTAATACAATTTTCTTAGCGCCTTTTGCAATACCACGGAGACAAATCGCAAACCGATTACGACTTAAGATTGGGAAAATAACGCCAACCGTATCTTCTCCAAACTTCGAACTTACATCTTTAGCAATATGATCGATTGTAGCGTAATTACCTTGAGCACGAGCCACAATTGATTCTGTTACAGTTACGATATCTTTATCATTAATTTTAAAGGCCTCAACTTCTGAAGCTTTTAGTACGCTATCTACAACGATTTCCTCTATATTGTCACCTTGATTGATGATGGGGCAACGAAGACCTCTAACAACTGTTCCAACTACTCTTTCCAATATAATCGCTCCTTGTTAGCAAATTACGTAGCTACTTGTAATATACATCGACCTAGTGTTATAAGTAAAATTAATATATCGAATGGTAGGTATAAGGGGTGATTATATGATAAGTAAGTTAGATTTATATAAAGTATTTTGTAAGGTGGGGAAGAGTGAAAGCTTCTCCAAGGCAGCAAGAGATCTTTATATGACACAACCCGCAGTTAGCCAGGCGATTATGCAGTTAGAGCGAGAGTTGGATATACGTCTTTTTAATAGAACACCTAAAGGGGTCTCTTTAACGAATGAAGGCAAACTCCTATTTGAATATGTAAATTCAGCAATTAATTTAATTGATGTTGGAGAAGAGAAGATATTAGAATTTAAGAATTTAACCGTAGGGGAGCTAAAAATAGGGGTAGGGGATACGATTTCTAGATATTTCTTGCTTCCGTATTTAGAAGCCTTTCATAATAAATATCCCAATATTAAGTTTAAGATTATTAATGGTACAACATTAGAGCTTTGTTCTATATTGAAATCAGGAGAGGTTGATATTGCGATTTGTAATTTCCCGATTGCTGATTCTACATTAGAACTGCGACCGTGTATTGATATCCATGATATTTTTGTGTGTGGTGAGAAGTACAAGGATATCGTATCTGGACCCGTAAGCCTTGATCAAGTAGTACAACTGCCTTTAATATTTCTTGAAAAGAAGTCCAATTCCAGAAGGTATGTAGAGGATTATATGATGTCCAAAGGGATCAAGATTTCACCAGAATTTGAATTAGGTTCTCATGATCTATTGTTGGAGTTTGCCAAAATAAATTTAGGGATAGCCTGTGTGACTAAAGAATTTTCCCAAGAATATTTAAATAAAGGATTGTTATATGAAGTACAATTAAATGAAGAAATACCCAAAAGAAGTATAGGAGTATGCTTTCTGAAAAGTGTACCCTTGTCACTAGCCTCAACAAAATTTGTTGAGATCATAGAGGATATTCCAAAAGTCATCTTTTGATCACGATGTATATCAAGAGGTTATTCAACATCGAATCTTGAATTCAGCTGGGCCTTCCGGTGCTCACGTAGGTTTTGCCTACGCTCCGCTCCCTCAGTCCCTAGCTTCATCCAACCTTCTTGGTGCTGAAAATCTGACTTTTTGAATTCGTACTAGTTAGAGAACAAGCTCATATAAAATGCTGTTATTCATCGAAAGTGAAATGAGCGCAAGAGCAAACCCAGTTCATAACACGAAAATCGTGTGTTGGACTAGGTTTATGTCCTTAGATTGACAAAGCGAAATCGTTGCTGTAATATATCTTAATATAAAGATACTTAATTTAAAGTTAATTGTCGCCCTGCATGATTAAATCTTTAGACGCTTATATTAAGCTCATAGAAAGCCCAAATAGAGACGGAGGAATTACAATGAACGGATTAAAAGGAATACATCACGTAACAGCTATTACAAGTAGCGCGGAGAAAAACTATGAATTTTTCACGTATGTTCTAGGTATGCGCCTAGTTAAGAAGACGGTAAATCAAGACGATATTCAGACGTATCACTTGTTCTTTGCAGATGATAAGGGGAGCGCAGGAACTGATATGACATTCTTCGATTTTCCAGGTATTCGCAAAGGTACACATGGCACAGATGAGATTTACAAAACGTCTTTCCGGGTACCAACTGATGCAGCATTAGACTACTGGGTGAATCGTTTCGATCGTTTGGATGTGAAACATCAAGGCATTCAAGAATTATTCGGCAAAAAGGTGCTTGCTTTTATTGATTTCGATAACCAGCAATATCAATTGATATCTGATGAACATAATCAAGGAGTAACATCAGGAACACCATGGCAGAATGGACCGATTACATTAGAATATGCCATTACAGGATTAGGGCCCATCTTTATTCGAGTATCTAATTTTGATCATTTCAGAGAAGTGATGGAGAAGGTTCTATTGTTCAAAGAAATCGCCCAGGAAGGGCCTAAGCACTTATTTGAAGTTGGAGAAGGCGGGAATGGTGCGCAAGTTGTAGTTGAGCATAATACCACCCTGCCAAGAGCACAACAGGGATATGGTACTGTTCACCATACGGCCTTCCGCGTTGAGGATCGTACGGTACTAGATGAGTGGACGGAGCGCCTAGATCAATTCGGGTTCTCTACTTCAGGTTATGTTAATCGCCACTTCTTCGAGTCTTTGTACGCTAGAGTTGCTCCTCAAATCCTATTCGAGTTTGCTACGGATGGACCAGGATTTATGGGAGATGAGCCTTATGAGACACTGGGAGAGAAATTATCTCTACCTCCATTCTTAGAAGCGAAACGTGAATATATCGAAGGAATAGTTCGCCCAATCGATACTGTGCGTAGTACAAGAGAGTTCATTAAAGAATAAAGTGCAATTTCATACTGTTGATAGAAGATGGCAATGCCCCCTTCTTTGACGTAGAAGTCAGGGTTATCATGTAGTCCAGCCGAGACATCGTCAAAGGAGTCCTTTTTGGTTTGTTCCTTCAGCATTTTGTCGAGTGTCTTCTTGTAGTTTGGAGCGTCCTTTAACACTTGGGCAAGTTCCAATGGCTTACCGTCCTTCAGTGAGAAAGTAAGTCCTTCGCTTTAAGGGTACTACCATGTGGAGCTTTCTGCTTGAACACAGCATTTATCGACTGCTGAGCTTCATCTGAATAGCCTCTACGAAAGTTTATGCGGTATTGAAGAGCTTCTGAAGCGTGGTTTTGTAAAAGAGATACGGACAAATACGTTCCATGTTCACAGCGACTTTTTCAAATCTGTCAGGGTCAGTCTAGAAATTCCATACTTGGAGCGCCCATTCGTACTCTAATTAAGAAGAGACAACAATAACAGCTGAAGCGGGTATCGACAATTTGAATCAGGACTTCATGTCACGTATTTGATTAGTTAGGGAAGTGCTGCACGATAACAAAACAGAAGGTATGGGGGTTCTAATGGCAAAGGCAAAAGTAGCAAAGCGTCCAACACGAGATGAATTTGAGTTAGAAGAGCTCGGGAATCAACTCGTGGAAGCGAAGGATGAAGAGTCTGAAATAATGGTGACAGTATGGGCTAAGGAAGACCAGGTACGTGGTCAAATCGTTAACATGGACGCACGTGCAAGACTGGTTCACTTCTCCTCCAAAAATGAAATCATAAAAGTCCCTTTTTTGGACATTATGAAAGTGGACTATCCACGAGAATGAATCCTTCGAATCATCAACTGATCGTGAACGGTGTTGCAGTCAGATCTGTAACTATCAAATTGAGTATGGTGTGCTCAATAATAATTAGAGTCATAAATGATCATTACAAAGTGCCGAAGAATAGATTGAAACATAAACGCAGGTACGGTTATCCGGTTCGATTCTAGACCGGGAAAAATCGATACTTGCGTTTTTTGTTCAGCATGAATGAGGAGCCGAACGGCGATCCTTTACATTAACATCAGAACGAATTAAGAACTAAAACCCTGAGTTAATGCGAAAAAATGAAAGGTCACCTTAAGGTAACCCAGAAGTCACCTCAAGTGTCATAACGTATAACTTCTCGCTCCCAGATGAGAATCAGTCGGATAGTTTTTCAATGCTTAATTAGAATATATAATTTCTCCGGACCGTAACACCGGTTCAAAAAATACATTCAAACGACGAGGCATAATAGACGAAATAGAAACAAAAGGGAGGGAAGGAGAGGGGGATATCTGCAGATCCTCTATTCGAATAGTGATACCAGATCACTTGATTGTATTACTGTTCACATCCGAAAGTTCAGGATCATAAATGGTATCTCGGGGAAGCTTAGATAGCCGGCCAAGGTGGATGACGAGAAGATGTTATCTACGAACTATATGGCAATGGTTAAAATCCATATAATCAGTCCCTTTTTACCACCCGTGCGCACATTTATTCTGAGATTCCCCACAATCACCTATCGGACCTCTTTTTGGTTCAGTACAGATCGACTGATTCTCTCGGGAGAATCAAGTGGCGACTCGACGACTACCACCCAGGACTTGTAAACGAAGCTTTTTTTAGAAGAATTTGATCATTATGATTGGCCCAATTAGAGCATCATTATGCACAATAAGCATTACGTAAACTTCTAATATACTGCTTAGATTCATTGACTCTTCTATTGGGATGAGTCTTTTTTTGGGTCTGTTAATATTTTTGAATAAATTCTATTTCCTGAACCTTCCCGATGGGAGTTCTTTATGATATTCTCTCATGCGGGTTACAAGTCTTAGTGTTTAGAACTGTTTATTAGAACTATACAAGATTATACATTAGTATATATGAGTCTCTCAATTCTGATGTATAATCTATACAAAAATACAAATTTGGTGTATGTTTTAAAGTAACCTACAAATATCCTTTATTGTAAAAAATAAGGATGTTGTAAGTCAAAATATAAAGGAGGTTCAAAATGAAAAAAGTAGGTATTATAGGTTTAGTTCTATCATTATCCCTTTGTCTAGTACCAATGGTAAGCGCTGAAACAGCTAGTAAAGAAGTTAGTCATCCTTTTGCTTTAACCCAAGAACTTGATGTTGTTGAAACAGAGACGCCATTTAATGGGGAGGCGATCTCTAAGGGAAATGAAAATTACTTTGGTGTTACTGATTTAAGTACACAAAGAAATACCCAAACAAATAAATTGTCTATTGAAACTAAGTTGGAATTTTATGATAATAATTCTGAAAGTATTAATGAGAATGAAGTTCGTGTAGATGGACAAGTTATTTTACATAATGGTAATGACTATCAATTGGATGTTGATGGAGTAATTTCAAAATACTGCATGAACGGAAAAACATATTATTTTGGGCCATTATTAACTAAGCTCAATCATAATGGCAAAGAAGTGGCTGGAACAGTAGGGATCTTTTATAACAAAACTGATGAGAAGTATAATGTGTCAATTTGGATGGGAGAAATCGGAAATGAAGACGGATCATCTTTGTTGAATTTTGGAGATTCAACTCCAGAGCAAACTGAAGTAATTCAATCTTTTCAAAGATATCTTGATGAAGTAAATCAAAAAAACACTGCGATTTTATCTGAGTCTGAGGCAAATGAATTTTCAAGTTCAGAATCGTCAATTGATCCTATGTCTTCGGGGGATTATTTCAGACATGCACTATCAGTCGGTACTAGTAAGAGCACTGGAGTTGGCAACGATGGAAATGCTTCTAATTGGATAGCAATGCAACATATATATATTAATGATGCCTTATCACGTGATGAATTTACCACCACAGTTTTATGGCGTGATAAGCTTTTTACCAACAACGAGTCTCTCTTAAAGTATTTGAAAAATAGTGGTGTTACAACATATTTATCTCTTAATAACTATGCTGTTAATGTTCATTTCTATGCTGGAGGTAATCAATCAAGAATTACTGATTCAACACCTACAGATTCAAACCTCGCATTGAAAGGTATGTATAAACCAGTTAAAGCTACTGCTGGTGGTCTATATACGGTTGCATACAATATTTTTGCGGAGTTTTGGAATGCTAGGCTGGATAGAGTGTACTGGGACCGTACAGACATTACATTTGTAAACACAATGTCTGCGGATGAAAATAAAGCGATTGATCATAAACCAGGGAATTTGGTTGATTTTCCGGCCTATAACGCTGAAGATGATGAGTATGGAATAAGTCATGAAATTCTTACATATTTACCTGAATCGACGACTCAGAACAATCTGAATGGCGAATTTATTGCTAGCACAAATCTTGTTTGGTTCATTAGTGATGCCAATGGTTGGACTGGTTATCCACTAGCTAACCTACTAGGAATTACCATTTTTGAGACTAATCCTTAATTAATATCTAGAATAGAGCATAAGGGATTCCTTATGCTCTATTCTTATGATTAGACGGATTGTCAAGCTAAGTGCGACACCTGTTCCATAAAAGATTCGTGAGCAGATTTCCAGCCTAGACATTTTCGAGGACGGTCGTTAATGAGATGGATGGCATGAGCCAGTTCCTCATCGGTAACCTGTGCAAAGTCATGACCTTTGGGAAAGAACTCCCTAAGAAGTCCATTCCCATTTTCATTAGATCCTCGTTGCCAGGAGGAATAGGAACAGCAAAGTAGTCATCCTGTCCATGAAAGTTTTCTAGGGCGCCATAGCAGGCGAATTCTTTCCATCGATCAGCCGTAGACGATAGAAAGGTTTTTTGAGGGTACTGGCTAGCGATTACACAGAACGCGATCTCCATCGAATGCTCCGTACGATCTGGTATCTTTAGGGCTAGATACATACGTGTCTTGCGTTCAATGAATGTTGCGGCACAGGCTCAGCTCTTTCCTCGGCTGGATACAACGGTATCCAGTTCCCAGTGTCCGAAAGACTCTCTTTTTCGCAACTCATTAGGGCGGTGGCTAATCAGTTTCCCTACGAGAAAGCGTCCGCGTTTCTCCATGGGCTTACGCCGTTTCCCCTTATGTCTCAGTACTTTTACTTCGCCTGCAACAAAGCGTCCAGCATAGAGCCAACGGTAGATGGTCTTGAAGCATACGAACGATTTTCCGCTCACTCTCCTATGCTCGGCGATTTGCTCGGGCGACCAAGTCTGCTGTAGGTTCTCTTCCAGCTCAGGACTAAACCTACCCTTTGGCTTGGAAGATGCTCGACGTTCCTATAAGCTGCTTGTGCAACATCTGCTGTGTAGGCTCCGTTCTTGCTTCCGCGTTCTTTTCCCTTGCTATAGCAGAGTGATGTCTCCCTAGCTTTTCACCAATCTCTCGGTTGGTCCATTCCAAACGATACAAGATTTCTAGCTGACTACGTTCGATTATGCTACAATGAGTGTAGCTCATGTTCTGATTCTCCTTGTGTAGGTGTGGTGTGGTAACTTCATTCTACACGAATCAGTCATGGGTTATTTTTTTATTCTCTTAACATCTGTCGCACTTTATATTACAATCCGTCATTAGAAGAGGAAGAGTTTGGGGGGAAGGTAATGAGAAAATTGTTTAGTGTATTAGCCGCACTAATCCTAGGTTATTTAATTTATTTCTATTATTTCTCTGAAAGTTTGAACATTGGTGAAGAGACGGCAAAAACTATAGCAATAGGAACTGCATATAATGAATTTGGGCAACATGATTTATATATTTATCCCGACATAAGTTTATTTAAAACAAAACGAAAAAACATCGAAAAGGAGCTTCCTTTTTATCTCCAATATAAAGAGAAATATTACTATAGAATAATGCTAAAGCATCAATCTAAGAATGAGTTTGAGGCGGGAGATCAACTTAGTATAATATACACAATCGATGCGAAAAATGGGGCAATACTGAGTAGATTCATAGGTAATGAAAGAAGATATTATAATGAATAGTCTCGCTGTAATGTTTGTGACTAACTTATTATGAGTAAAAATTACTATTTGAGAGAGTGTTTGTAAGTGACTTAGTGATTTGGTTCAACAATCGAGGTTCTTAATTGTATGAAGACAAATGATTCAAACCGTTCAAAATAATTCTTCATTAAAGGTAAGCCGATACGCCAGCCACCGCTCCGTAGAATTAAGTGATAATTCAGGTAGTGGAAGTTAAATCATTTTCGTCGCAAACAAAATGTAGATTCAACTGATGCATTAATACATTTTGCAAAAAGACGGCATATGCTGTAAAGCTATATTTTCTTCTAACACGAATAAAGATAAAAAACCATGAGTTAAAGCGAAAATAACGAAAGGTCACCTTAAGGTCATCTGTGCAATATGTGGCAAAAGATCTTTTGGGGAGAAGGTTTGTCAACAGGAGAGGACTATGTCAGAATAAATGTATAATAATGAATGGAGGACATGAAATTATGTCTACTTTACCAAATTGCCCGAAATGTAATTCAGAATACACTTACGAAGATGGGAGCCTGTTGGTATGCCCAGAATGTGCCCATGAGTGGAATCCCGAATCAGATGCCAACAACAATAGTGAAGATAATAAAGTAGTCAAAGATGCCAATGGGAACGTCTTAAACGATGGTGATTCTGTAACAGTCATCAAAGACCTCAAAGTCAAAGGAAGCTCATCCGTTTTAAAAATAGGAACTAAAGTGAAAAACATTCGTTTGGTTGATGGAGACCACGATATTGATTGTAAAATTGACGGATTTGGAGCTATGAAATTAAAGTCTGAATTTGTTAAAAAGATATAAGTGCGGGGGAGATTCTCTCTCCTATAACAAAATAAAGGCAGTCCTGAACATGAAAATCATGTGTAGGGCTGCCTTTTGTATTGAAGAAGTATGTCAGATCTTTTCTGCTGAAATAATGATAAACATCGGTCGTCTAGTCTCATCTTGCATTATGGGATTACTCATCATCTCTTCGGAAGGCAGAGGTTCTTTAACGGCTTTTATGGCAAACCCAGCTTGAATTAAGTTATTCATATAAGTGGAGATCGTACGATGATATTTGATCACATTGTCTGTTAAGAAGGTTGTTTCACGTTTTCCCTCAGACGAATAATGATCTACAGGCCAATGCAGACGGTTTCCATGCTCATCGTAATACCAGTCTTGTTCATTGCGGGTAGTAAAAATTGGATGTTCAACGGAGAAAATGAAACTGCCGCCTGGCTTAAGAACGTCATGGATCTTTTTGCAGATCGCTTCGAATGACTCAATATAATGAAAAGCCAATGAGCTGATCACCACATCAAATTGCGCATTAGGAAATTCGATGTCTTCAATTGGCATTTGTAGATATGAGATCGCGGCATCATCGGTTAGTTCAGCGGCCTGTTGTAGCATTTTTTCAGAGATATCAACGCCAACCACGGAACTCGCTTGTTGCTCGCGTGCATATCGACAATGCCAACCGAAGCCGCAGCCTAGATCCAGCACACTTTTATCACGCAAATCGGGCATTAATGCCTTTAATACATGCCATTCTCCGGCACCTTCAAGTCCTTGGATTGAACGAGGCATTTGCTTATACGCAGAGAAGAAATTTTCATCATCATATTTGTTTTGCTTCATCAGGGTTACATCTCCTATAGTCTTAAGTCAGTTGAGAATCGATGTACTTATTAGTACTTTACACTTCATATTCTAAAGAAATCTGATCTGTATTACTAATCTTGTTCTGCATCATGTTTCTGATACCAATTTCGGTACACTGCAGGGGTTAGGTTTTCGAACTTTTTAAAGGTTTTGATGAAATACCCCGCATCACAGAATCCTAATTCATCACTAATTTGATTGATCGATTGATCTGTTGTTACTAGAAGCTGCTTCGCCCATTCAATTTTCAAGCGCGGGGCAAAGACGGAGAAATTCTCTCCGGTTTCTTTAGTGAATAATCGGCTGAAATAACTCGGACTAATATGACATACTTTAGCCATTTCGTTTAAGGTAACATTTTCACTTTTATGATGATAGATATAATCAAACGCTGGTTGCAGCAATGGATTGGAGGAACGAATCTCCTTGGACACTTTAATCTTATTCTCAATAAGAGTACTTGAAAGCTCGCTTTGAATCGCTTGAATATTCCGATAAGTACGATCAGATGCGCTAAGGGAATCCACGGAAGAAGGTTGATCTATCTCTCTAGCCAAAGCCCGCTTATACATTTCTATTGTCGTATTTTTATTGATGGCCTCTTCTACGGTGTAGTTGCATAGATGAAATAACATCTCAGCAGTGGTTGAAACTTCCTCGTACGACAAGGTTGGCAAAGCAAGATAATCTTCTTCTAATGCTTTAAACTTGTTATTCGTTTCTACGTTTGGTGGTCGAGACACAATTTGCTCTAGCTGAGGGTCTGCATCGCGAAGCTTAATTTGGCCAGCCATGATGGCTCCGATATATTGATTATCAATAATGATAGGAATAGCAATATCTATAATATTAAAGTGGCACATGTAGATATAAGGCTTATTCAGCCGTACGGCTTCAAGCCCACCTCTCGCATCACATTTCTGACAATACGGAGATAGGACAGCGTCCTTCCTTACACCCTGGCAAAAAGGTTGACAGTAACTATGTTTGGTTACAGGAACACCTTTGTAGTCGACTGTAATAATCGCCATTTTGGTTACGAGTGCAAGCGAATCCTGAAGCTTATGCCACTTCTCTATGTCGAGAATTTTCTCCAAATTAAACAATGGATTGCTCATAAATATACGCCCCTTTTACTTACAGGAATGAGAATATAAAGTGGGGATACAATATTAATTAGTTGCTGAAGTATCACAGCTTGATGGTACTATTCTAACCTATCAGAAGAACAAGATTCTACTATTTAGTGATTAAATGACAAATAAACACAATATGAAAGCGTTTAAATAGGCTCTCAACGTTCCATGCTTATTTCCCATGCTCAGCCTATAATGAAAATCATAGTAAGTAAGGGAGGAATTTATCATGAGAAAAGCTTTTATTAGCCCAACGAAATATGTTCAAGGAGAAGATGAACTGTTCAATTTAGGCTATTTTGTGAAAACATTCGGAGATTCAGCTCTACTCATTGCTCATCCTGAAGATGTTAAGCGAATTAAGGACAAGCTAGAATGGACTAAAAATAAATTTAATATCACATTGATCGAAAGTGGATTCCAAGGGGAATGTTCACGCGAAGAGGTCAAGAGATTGCAAGAGCTGGCGGGGCAACATTCCTGTTCATGTACGATTGGACTAGGTGGAGGCAAAGCCATTGATACTGCAAAATGTGTAGCAGAAGGTGAAGCTTTAATTATAGTGCCAACCATAGCAGCTACTGATGCACCAACCAGCCATTCCGCCGTGCTGTATACACCCGAAGGGGAATTTGATGACTACGCCTACTTCAAACAAAGTCCTAGTGTGGTGATGATCGATACAACAGTGATTGCCAATGCCCCTACAAGATTTCTTGTATCGGGAATGGGGGATGCACTCTCGACTTATTTCGAAGCTAGAGCAACCTCAAGATCCTACTCCAATGTGAATGCAGGGTTGCCATGTGGTGTTCGTGAAGGAGTCTGCGGTGATGCTAAAGGAACGAATACAGCACTCGTACTAGCTAAGTTTTGTTACGAGACCTTATTAAGAGATGGTGTGAATGCCAAAATATCCTCTGATTGCAACACAGTAACTCCCGCGCTTGAGAACATTATAGAAGCTAATATCCTTTTATCGGGACTGGGTTTTGAAAGCGGTGGATTAGCTGCTGCTCATGCCATTCATAATGGCCTTACGTCCCTTGCGGGAACTCATCACTATTATCATGGGGAGAAAGTAGCCTTCAGCACCATTGCTCAATTAGTACTTGAGAATGCAGATCCAGATGAATTGAATGAAGTACTTGCGTTTTGTGTAGCGGTTGGCCTTCCCGTTTGCCTTGCGGACATTGGAGTAGATAGCGTTTCGTATGAAGAAGTGCTAACTGTAGCTCAAAAAGCCTGTATTCCAGAGGAGTCTATTCATTCGATGCCATTCCCCATTACGGCGGAAGCTGTGGCAGCAGCGATTATGGTAGCTGACCAAATTGGTAACAAATACAAAATGAATAAGGATGAATAAAATGAAAAAGATCATAAACAAACCAGAAACGTTAGTAAGAGAGATGTGTAATGGCTTGATCATGGCACATCCAAAACTAGAGTTTATTAGCAAATATAAGGTCATTAAGAAGAAGGACATAAACAAAGAAAAAGTAACTCTGATCAGTGGTGGGGGAAGTGGACATGAACCTGCTCATGCCGGATTTATCGGAAAAGGGATGTTAGATGTAGCTGTATGTGGAGATGTGTTTGCCTCCCCTTCCCAAATCCAAGTATATCAAGCGATCCGCTCCTCAGCAGGGAATAAAGGGACGTTACTAATTATCAAAAATTACAGCGGCGACATGATGAATTTCAAGAGCGCGGCTTACCTTGCAAGCGAAGATGGGATAGAGGTCGACTTTGTAAAAGTGGACGATGATATTGCTGTAGAGGATAGTCTTTATACGGTGGGTAAAAGAGGCGTTGCTGGAACGGTGCTGGTTCATAAGATCGCAGGCGCAGCAGCCGAGCAAGGGTTGTCTTTAAGTGAAGTAAAGGCAGCGGCTCAGAACGCCATCGACAATATTAGAACGATTGGATTCGCGTTTACCTCTTGTACTGTTCCTGCCAAGGGAACACCAACATTTAAACTTGAGGATAACGAAATGGAGTTTGGGGTTGGTATCCATGGCGAACCGGGAATTCGCAAAGAACCGATGGTTTCAGCCGATGAATTGGCGAACAGAATGGTGACCGCTTTACTGGAGAACTTGAAGATTGATTCTGACTCGGGGCAGGAAGTTGCGGTATTGGTCAATGGATTTGGGGCAACACCACTCCAAGAACTATACCTTTTGAACAACTCCGTTATGCGCGAGTTAGCTTCCCGGAAGATAACGGTTTATAAAGTACTAGTCGGGAATTTCATGACGAGTATAGATATGGCCGGAGCATCCGTTTCTATTATGAAACTGGATGATCAGTTGAAGAAGTTATTAGCTGAAGAGTGTGATACACCAGCATTATATATACATGAGCCTTTCGAGCTAGTGAACTATACTGAGGTCGTATTAGAACCAGAAGAGAAGAAGTCGGTATCGTACAAATGTGAGACGAATGAAGCTTATGCCAAAATTGAAAACAATAAGTATTCGTTAAACAATTTGATCTATCTAGTGGATAAGATGTGTGAAATCGTCATCGAGAATGAAGTTCCATTCTGTGAGCTGGATTCGCAAGCGGGTGATGGGGACTTTGGAATGAGTATTGCGAAGGGATTCCGCCAGTTAAAAGAAGAGTGGCATGAGATCACAACGAACCATACAGCGGATATCGGAAGTTTCTTAGACGCTTGCTCCCTGGTTATTATGGAGTATTGCGGCGGGGCTTCGGGTCCTATTTGGGGATCGGCGTTCCGAGCTGCCAGCAAGAATGTGGGCAACAAAAAAGAGCTGTCCGCTGATGATTTTGCCAAAATGATGTCTGCTGTGGTTAAAGGCATTCAAGATACAGGAGAGAGAGCATTTGGCAGAGGGGCGGTTGTTGGCGACAAAACATTAATTGATGCGCTTGCTCCTTATGCTGAGTCATGGGAGAATAGTGCGGGGCAAGGCGAAGAGATTAAGTCTGCATCCGCAAAGGCAGCGAATGCCGCTGTAGAAGGATCGAAACAAACGGAGAAGATTGTTGCTCGAATGGGAAGAGCGGGCACAGTGGGTGAGCGGAGTATTGGGTACCCTGATGCTGGAGCCCATGCCATTGGCGTTATTTTCACAGAGCTTTCTAAGACTTTAAAATAAAGAGTCCATACTGAACGAACGAAGGGTACCCAAAGGGTACCCTTTAATTTTTGAGACAAAAACATATAATAGACCGTTTCGCGTGAGCGGAAGGTTTTTCAGATGTTAAATGCTATTTTATGTTGTAAAAAAGGAACAATGAGTGTATATTCAATTGAGAATGATAATCAATTACATATGATTACTGAGGAGTGATCGGGAATGTTACAGGATGATGAATTGTTTGATGTAACCGTGATTGGAGGAGGTCCAGCGGGGCTTTACTCCACTTTTTATAGTGGGTTAAGAGAAATGAAGACAAAACTTATTGAGTATCAGCCCCACCTGGGTGGGAAAATTCATGTCTATCCTGAGAAGATGATCTGGGATGTTGGAGGACAGATACCGATTACGGGAACAAAGTTAATTGATCAACTTGTAGAGCAGGGATTAACATTTAATCCAGAAGTCGTATTGAATGAACAAGTGGAGTCGATCACACGTAATGAAGATGGGATCTTTGTTTTACTAGGTTCCTCAGGGCAACAGCATTATTCCAAAACAGTCATTGTGGCTGTTGGTGGTGGGATATTGAATCCTCAAAAGCTCGAGATCGAGGGGGCAGAGAGGTTCGAAGTGTCTAATTTAAATTACACCGTGAAGTCATTCAATCGTTTCAAGGACAAGACGGTGATCATTTCAGGTGGAGGAAATTCTGCTATAGACTGGGCCAATGAGTTAGAGCCTATCGCCAAAAAGGTGTATTTAACCTATAGAAAAGATACCTTATCCGGTCATGAATCCCAAGTAACGCAATTGATGAACAGTTCTGCTGACTGCTTCTTTAATTCTTCAATTACTAAACTCATTGCTGGTGATACGCATGAATTCATTGAGCGAGTTGAACTGACGAATCATGAAACGGGAGAGATTACGTTTTTAGAAATAGATGAAGTGATCGTAAATCATGGGTATGAGCGTGATAAGACATTACTTGAGAATAGTGAAGTGAATATCGCTATAGCAGATAATTACTATATTGCAGGTAGTGTAAATAGTGAATCTTCAATAGAAGGAATTTATGCGGCGGGAGATATTCTCAAGCATGAGGGGAAACTATACTTAATCGCAGGTGCTTTCCAAGATGCGGCTAATGCCGTAAACCAGGCAAAACTATTTATCCAGCCTGATGCTGATAAATTTGGCATGGTCTCTTCACATCATGAACTGTTCAAGCAGCGTAATAAGGAATTAGTGAAGCAAATGATGAGTGAATAAAGCTATACAAGTTGAACTAATCATTGTGAGTGTGGCTCCGAGAGCGAAATGTTCTTACGATCACTGTTGTCCCCAAATTTCCTGATTGAATTGTTATTATGGTTGAAATTTGGGGACAAAGGCGAACTTAGCTTATGCTTCCGAGGTAGCTTTCCCAAGGAAAGCTTTTAGCTTCTTCAGAATCATTTCTCTCTCCGCCATTCAACTTATAAAAGCCAGGGGAGTGGGGATAAGAAATCTGTCCCTACTCCCCTGGCCTTTTGCATTAATTTGAGGTTATTATTTCCACGCCAATCTTCCCGCTGATTCAAACAATATCCCGTTCCTTACCGTTTATATCGCTCCTAGAACAAAGTAAAGCAAGAAGAAGAAGGCGATCACGTACATCGTGGCCGAGATTTCTTTTCTTCGTCCGGTGGCCAATTTAACAATTGGATAGGCAATGAAGCCGAGTGCAAGTCCATTCGCAACACTAAAGGATAAAGGCATGATGGCCATCATTAAGTAGGCGGGGAAAGCCTGCGTAAAGTCACTCAGATCTATATCTTTGATGCTTTGTACCATGAGGCAACCAACAATAATGAGCACAGGAGCAATAGCGCTGTTAGGAATCACTTTGAAAAGTGGAATCAGAAACATGGCTGGAATAAATAGAAGTCCCGTTGTGAGGGAGGTTAACCCCGTTCTGCCACCAGCAGCAATACTTGTCGCGGACTCTGCTGCTGTCGTAGAAGGGCTACAACCCAAAAGGGATGCACTTACCACGGAAAACGCATTTGCCTGAAAGGATTTCCGGAACTTTGATTTATCCGGCAACATTCCCAACTGGGTACCCATATTCTGAAATATAATAATCATGGATAAGGAGAAAACCGCGGTCCAGAAATTAACCGTGTTTATGGCACTAAAATCAAAGGCGAAGAACACCTCTTGATACCCGCTAAAAGAGAAACTAAAATCACGCAATACGGAAAAATCAACGATGCCCAGTAAGGCGCCAATAATCGTACCTGCGACAATCCCAATCAAAAAGTTCCCTTTCACATTGCGTAAGAAGAGCGGCAGCGTGATCAGTAAGGTAAGAAGGGTAGTTAAGGCATTTGGATCACTAAAATTAGCCAGTGCTACAAATGTACTTTCGTTTGCTACAATAAGTCCTCCATTTTTCAAACCTAGAAAAGCGATAAAAAGTCCGATCCCCGCAGTCATTGCACTAATCATAGATTTCGGAATGGATCGGGATAGAAAGTCCGCCCACTTACTAATCGAAGTCAGGGTAAATACAATACCAGCTATAAAGACGGCAGTAAGTGCTTGCTGCCACGTAAGTCCTAAGGAGAATACGAGCGTAAAGACAAAAAATGAGGTATCTCCCAGACCTGGAATGAGGATCAAGGGCGATTTGGCCCAAAACGCCATGAACAAGCAACCGACAATGGCAGTGATTGCTGTGGCAATGGTCGCAGCTTCATAGGGCATACCGACGGTACTCAAAATAGCACCATTCACTGCGATAATATAGACTGCGGCCATAAAGGAAGTTAGTCCTGCAATAATTTCCGTGCGTATTGTCGTATTGTTGGCTTGAATTTGAAACAAGTTATCTATTCTTTTATTCATATTGGAACTCCGCCCCTTACCCATGTTGAAACGGCTAATTTTTCTTTACAAGGAGAATACCATTTCTTCCAGAAAAAAACTGGAGGTCTAGATGACTTCCAGCTTCCCCTTGTAATATATACATTCCGTCTTGCTTATCTTTTCCCAACCTCATAAGGTTCACCTAATGCTTTAGGAGCCCGAGACTTCCCGACTGCCCCAATCAATACAAGAAGGGTTAGAAGATATGGAAGCATATAGAAAAATTCGGTTGGAATATTTGCGGCGAAATCAAAAATCTGGAATTGGTCCTTCACAGCTTGTGCTAAACCAAACAATAAAGCGGCTAGCATAGCACCAATGGGGTTCCATCTCCCGATGATTACGGCAGCGAGCGCAATAAACCCTTGTCCCGAAATGGTATTATAAGCAAAGTTGCTGTTCGAAGTAAGAACAATTGTTGCTCCGCCAAGTGACGCTAGGGAACCGCTCAAAATAACTGCCATATAACGCATGCGATTTACTTTTACACCAACTGTCGCTGCTGCATTTGGATGCTCACCCACGGAACGAAGTCTCAGTCCGCTAGGTGTCTTGAACAAGATAAAGTGAAGGACTATAACTAACGCAAGGGCAACATAAGTCGTTGGGTAGGCATTAAAGAATACCTTCCCTATAAACGGAATGTCGGTTAAATATGGAATCCTCACTTTGTGAAATACATTAGTTAATATAGGGGTTTCTGCCGAGCCTGCAAAAATCATTTTTACCAGGAAGAATGTCGAACCAGAGGCAAGAATATTAATAACCGTTCCACTTACAACCTGATTCGCGCCATACTTAATGGAGGCAACGGCATGAATACTTGAGAAGATAACTGTAAATATAAAAGCACCAATTAACCCGAGCCATGGGGAGAACGCACCAAAACCTGCCGCTTCTGCATAATAAGCTGTAACCGCTGAGAAGAAGGCTCCTGATACCATGAATCCTTCTATACCAATATTAATGACACCAGAACGTTCGGAAATGAGTCCACCAAGTGCAGCGAAAATTAAGGCCGTAGAGAAAACTAGCGTGCCATTTAGAAGATTAGCAATAATGTCCATAAAGTTACACCTTCTTCTTAGTTTTCTTTTGGAATGGACGGAAGAGTAGCTTCACAATCCCGGGTGCAGCAACAAAGAAGATAATAAACCCAATGACCATTCGAATAATTTCACCTGGCACACCCGCACCAAAGCTCATTCCCTGAGATCCATAAGTGAGTGCCCCAATTAGGATGCCTGACAACAACACACCTATTGCCGTATTTCCACCTAGTAGGGCAACTGCGATTCCGTCGAAACCAAGGCCCGATGTCGTTGAGCTGATGGCCACGTATTTAAATACGCCTAGTACATCGAAGGCTCCCACTAAACCACCAAATACACCAGATATGAACATCGTTCGTACCAGAACACGGGACACACTCATTCCCGCATATTTTGCGGCATGTGGATTAAGACCTACGGTACGTAGCTCATATCCCCATTTCGTTTTGTTTAAATAAACTTGATAGAAAATAACGGCTAAGATAACGATGAAGAAACCCCAGTGAATACGTGCACCACCTGCTAAATTAGATAACCAGCTAACTTGTATACTTGCAGAATCATGGATCATTTCGGATCTTTGAGTACCTTTTTGCAACATAAAGAGATTAATCATGAATTGGCTGAAATATAACGCAATAAAGTTAAGCATAATAGAGGTAACGACCTCACTAATTCCTTTTGTTGCCTTTAAGTATCCTACAAGCGCACCCCATAGTCCTCCAAATAGAGCACCAACTAGGATAGCTACCAACCCATGCAGGAAAGGTGGCAGATTGAATTGCGTACCTACGATCAGAGCGCCAAGTGAACCCATGATAATCTGTCCATCTACTCCGATATTAAACATCCCAGCGCGAAAAGAAATAGCCACGGCCAATCCGCACATTACGAGCGGTACAATGGTCCGAATGGCTTCTCCAATATCAAAGGTGCTACCGAAAATTTTGGTGAGCATTGATTGATAGGCTAAGATCGGATCATATCCTCCAGCTAACATAACAAGTGCCCCAAGTACTAATCCAAGGACAATAGCGATAATAGGAACGAATAGGGACTGGCGTTTAAAGATTTCATTTAGCTTCATTCGTGCCACCTCTTTCGTATTTACCCGCCATCATCAGACCTAATTCTTGCTCATTTGTTGTATCTGGAGTAGTATCGCCGACAATTTGACCGTCAAATAGAACAAGGATACGATCTGCGACATTAAGAATCTCTTCCAACTCAAAAGAAACGAGCAACACCGCTTTGCCTTGATCGCGCTGAGCAATAAGTTGCTTATGAACAAATTCGATGGCGCCTACATCTAGTCCACGCGTAGGTTGAGCCGCTATCATGACCTGAGGGTCCTTATCAATTTCGCGAGCGATAATGATTTTTTGTTGGTTGCCTCCGGACATCGATCCAACTCTCGTATCAATCCCAGGCGTCCGTATATCAAACTCTTTCACTAAGCGTGTTGCCATCTCGTTCCTTGCCTTTACGTCGATGAAGCCGCGCTTATTTGTAATCTCAGGATGATAATAGGTTTGCAATATTGTATTTTCACTGACAGAAAAGTCCAGAACCAGTCCATGTTTATGTCGATCTTGCGGAATGTGTGAGATTCCCGATTCAGAAATGCTACGTGGGGTATGATTTACTATACTTTTCCCTTGTAACAGAATGTCACCGGATTTCACTGATTGCATCCCTGTTATGGCTTCAATTAACTCGGTTTGCCCATTTCCATCCACACCGGCAATCCCTACAATCTCACCCGCATGTAAAGAAAACGAGAGATGATTCAGCACATTTTTACCATTTCGATCAACCACTACTATATCTTTTGCTTCTAAGAAGACTTCTTTAGGCTTAGCTGGCTGTTTCTCCGTCTTAAAGTTGACGGCCTTCCCAACCATCTTCTCTGCTAATTCCTGTGGATTTGTATCTGCAACGGTAACGCTTTCAATAACCTTGCCACGACGAATAATGGTACAGGTATCAGCGATCTCCATAATTTCTTTCAATTTATGCGTAATTAGAATAATCGATTTTCCTTCGGCAACAAGCCTTTTCATAATTTCTAGTAATTCAATAATCTCTTGAGGTGTTAAAACCGCAGTAGGTTCATCAAAAATCAGAATATCAGCGCCGCGATAAAGGGTTTTTATAATTTCAACCCGTTGCTGCATCCCAACGCTAATGGAATCGATCGTTGCCATCGGGTCAATATCAAATCCATATTGCTCCGAAAGTTGCTTTACCTTTTTACTTGCCCCTTTTATATCCGTTTGCATACCTCTCTTTGGCTCTGTGCCAAGAATGATATTTTCCGTTACTGTAAAAGGCTCTACTAATTTAAAATGCTGATGCACCATACCAATTCCAAGTTCAATAGCTTTATTAGGACTATCAATCAACGCCTTCTCACCATTAACATGGATCTCACCTTCTTCAGGTTGATATAGTCCAAAAACGATATTCATTAGGGTGGACTTACCAGCTCCATTTTCACCTAGTAAAGCATGAATTTCTCCACGCTTTAACTGAAAACTAATAGAATCGTTAGCTACAATGCCGGGGAATCTTTTGGTAATTCCTTTAAGCTCCAACGCGATATCAGCTTTATTCACAAGAATTCCCTCCAATAATTTATTCGTCCCTTGTGATTTTTAGGTTCACAAGGGACGAAATCAACTTTATTCTGCTGGTATGACAATCTCACCACTAATGATTTTTTGGCGATATTCTTCTACTTTTTCCAGCACCTCAGGTGCTACATTCTTAGCAGAGGTTGGGGCAATATCAACACCATTCTCTTTGAGACCCATTGTAGTAACTTTTCCCCCTGGGAACTTACCGTCAGCTAAGTCCTTGGATACTTGATAAACCGCTTCATCAACTTTTTTAATCATGGAAGTCAAAGTGATATCGTCACCGAAGGTTAAGGACTGATCTTTATCTACTCCAATGACCCATACATTTTCACCGTTTGCTTTGCGTTCTTTAGCTTCATTAAATGCACCATTACCTGTCAATCCTGCCGCGTGGAAGATAATATCAGCACCTTCGTTATAAATCGTAGCAGCGGCTGATTTCCCCACATCTACACGGTTAAATACGCCGGCATAGTTCACAATTAATTTTGCCTCTGGATTTACCGCTTTAATTCCTTCTCTAAATCCAGCTTCAAAGCGTTTAATAACTGGGATCTCCATCCCACCAATAAAGCCTATTTTATTCGTTTTTGTCGTTAACCCTGCAATGACACCAACCAGGAATGATCCTTCTTGCTCTTTAAAGGATATGGCTGCTACGTTTGGTACAACAATATCGGAGTCCACAATACCAAATTTGGCATTTGGATTTTCATTCGCTAGCTGTGTGACTGCATCCGCTAAGGTAGCAGCTGTTGCCCAAGTCAAGTCATAGTTACCCTTTACAAATGTCAGTAGGTTTGGCATAACCTCACCATCGGATTTTGGCTCTAAATACTTCACATCGTAACCGAAATCGGTGTTTAATTTCTGTAAGGCTTCCCAAGCACTTTGGTTAAACGATTTATCGTTGATACTTCCTAAGTCAGTTACCATACCGATTTTTAGTTTTTGTTTACCCTCGGTTGCACCACCATCAGCAGTTCCCTTATTTGTCGTGGTTTTATTCCCACATGCGGTAAGGGCTAATGAAAGGATCAATAACATGGGTATAAATGTTTTCATTAATTTCTTCATCTCTTAATTCCCCCTGGTTTTGTGTTGGCTATGCATTTACTTTCAAAAGATTTAAAAAGCTTTGCCCAATTTCTGTCTTGGCGACATCAAAATTGTCTGCAATCGTAGCAGCTAGATCGCCAAAAGTGTTTCTTACCCCGATGGACGCGGTGTTCCTTGCGAGCGAAGGATTGTAGATCAAGATCGGCACATATTCGCGGGTATGATCTGTACCTGGTGCGGTCGGGTCATTCCCATGATCGGCTGTAATGATCAACAAGTCTCTTTCTCCGATTTGCTGTAGAATTTCAGGTAAATATTGATCAAACTCTTCAAGACAAGCAGCATACCCCTGAGGATCACGGCGATGTCCATATAAAGAGTCAAAGTCAACTAAATTTGTAAAGAGCAACCCATTAAATGAACGCTTCAACAATTCGATGGTAGTCAAAATGCCGTCTAAATTACTCTTGGTGGGATGGGATAATTGAATGCCTTTCCCTGTAAAAATATCATTGATCTTACCTACAGAGATAACATCATAACCTTGATCGTCCAGGTGATTGAGTACGGTATCCCCAAAGGGTTCAAGGGCATAATCATGCCGATTGGGTGTGCGTGTAAAGGCTCCCGGTTGTCCTACATAGGGTCTTGCGATAACACGCCCAACCATATATGGATCGTTCAAGGTTAGTTCCCGAGCGATTTCACAAGCGCGATACAACTCCTCAAGAGGAATGATATCTTCATGTGCTGCGATTTGAAGGACACTGTCGGCAGAAGTATAAACAATCCATGCTCCGGTGCGCATTTGCTCTTCACCGTACTCGTCTAGGATAACTGTCCCGGAGGAGGGCTTGTTTCCAATCACTTTTCTACCCGTCAACTCTTCAAACTTCGCCATAAGCTCTGTTGGAAATCCATTCGGATAAACCTGAAAAGGAACATCCACTTTGAGACCCATCAATTCCCAATGTCCGGTCATTGTGTCTTTACCAACCGAAACTTCATTCATTTTGCCATAGAAGGCTTGAGGCTTATCCGATTCAGGAATAGCTGAGAGTGGTGCAATGTTGCCTAAGCCAAGTGCAGTAAGATTAGGCAATTTGATCTCAGGCACCTGCTGACATATGTGGCCTAGTGTATGGCTTCCTGCATCGCCAAAGTTGGATGCATCAGGTAACTCGCCAATGCCAACACTATCGAGTACAATGACACTAATACGTTCGAAATCCATATCGTTGTTGCCTCCAGTCCGGAATGTTCCTATTACTTGAAAGAAAGGATCGACACGAATGATTACTAACCTCTCTGACATCACGATCTTCTCGGATCTTCCTGAGGATGCCTTGTTGCGTATCGCACCCTTATTAAAGGAACGTCATTTTAAAAAAAATCACGTCCTCATGTTTGAAAATGATCTTAGTGAAGAGGTTTACTTAATTCGCTCAGGGATGGTAAAAGTGTATCGCTTAAGCGAAGACAGAGAAATTGTGCTTAGTATTGCTACGGCAGGTGACATTTTTGGTGAAGCTGAAGCATTATCCAATGACATTCATCGGATTTCTTCTGTCGAAGCTTTGGAGAATGTTTCAGCTTGGCAACTCAGCAAGCAAGATTTTCTTCAAATCGTTGAGGAATATCCCTCTGTTCTACGAAAAGCTTATACCATCCTTATTGAGCGAATTCGCGTCCTCAATCGTTTAATTCGCTATTTATCGTTTTATGATGTTCGAACGAAGACAGCGAATTTAATCATGGATCTGTATTATAACTTTGGGAACCAGAATGATAACGTTTACAAAATAGATCTAAGGATTGGTCAATCTTTGCTGGCTAATATGCTCGGAGTTACTAGAGAATCCATATCCAAAACCCTAAGTGATTTTCAAGCTGAGGGAATCCTCGATATTCAGGATAAATATTTTTATATCTTAAATAAGAGCAAACTTGAATCGATTTGTAATAAAACCGAAGAGATTCAAGAACTTCGAAAATGGAATAACCAGTAGACATGTCGTGCATTTAATATAACAATGTAAGCGCTATATTTCAGTTAACGCCTTAACGATTATTTTGTTAACCAGTTCACAAAAGTGGGGTTAACCCATTAACAGAACGTGCCATCACATTGTGGTATGATTTTGTTGTAAACGTTTTCTTGGGAGACAAAATATATCTATTGGAGGCAATTAAAATGAGTACTCATATTGAAGCTAAAGCTGGGGAAATTGCAGAATCTGTGTTATTACCAGGCGATCCATTACGTGCAAAGTATATTGCAGAAACTTTTTTGGAAGGCGCTGTTTGTTACAATAATGTTCGTGGTATGCTCGGTTATACAGGAACTTATAAAGGGAGCCGCGTATCGATTCAAGGCACAGGAATGGGCATGCCTTCAGCATCGATCTATATCCACGAATTAATTAACAATTATGGAGTTAAAAATTTGGTTCGTATCGGAACTTGTGGTGCCATCCAATCTGATGTGAAAATTCGGGATGTTATTATTGGGCAAGCTGCCGCGACGGATTCGGCTATGATTCGTAACAACTTTCCAGGCTACGACTTCCCTCAGATTGGAAACTTCGATCTAATTAAGAGATCATACGAAGTTGGAACCGCTAAGGGCCTAAATCTTCACGTAGGAAATGTGTTATCCTCTGATGTGTTCTACACAGAAGATAATTCTATAGTTACTAAGCTTGGCAAACATGGTGTATTAGCTGTAGAGATGGAAACAGCAGGACTTTATTACCTTGCTGCAAAATTTGGGGTAAGAGGGTTGTCTCTATTAACAGTTAGTGATCATCTCATTACAGGTGAGCAAACCACTGCGCTCGAAAGACAAACCACTTTTAATGACATGATCGAGGTTGCATTGGAAACGGTGACGGCGTAGGTACTGATAGGAACCAAAAAAATGGATAATGATAGTAGTTGTAAGATGGGACAGGGGACAGGAGCTAGGCTCCTTGTCCCCTTTTATTGCGCCTTAATGAATTCAACTTTTGGATCATGTACAACCGGCTTCATTTTGGGGGTATGATTCCCACGTAGCTCTTTTCTCTGATTCATATTGTTGCGTAGCAGTGCAAAGATAATGAATAGGGTTCCCACGATCTCAAAACTACTGATTTGATAGCCTTGAAAAGCCATAATAACGAATGTTGTGATCGGCACAAAGTTGATAAATAAGATGCCGTTAAGCGAAGATATCATTTTGATTCCTGCATTCCAACTTAGTAAGGCGGCTAACCCTGGCAATAAGACCATAAAGGCCATCTCATACTTAATGGAGAATATCGTGTCCCATGTTGGAACAGGAAGCACTTGAAAGCTTGAAGCTAAGGTAACGATGACTAGGTTTACTGCACTTCCTAGCAAACAGGTTAGTGTAGAGTAGCGAAGTGTCGACCAATCCTTAAATCGCTCTCCTCCCATCGAATAAATCACCCATCCAACAACTCCCGTAAAGACCAGCAGTAACGGAATAAGGTGCTGACCAGCCATGGTGAAGAAGCTTAATTCCCCATTCGTGATCACAAGCAAAGCACCAATTAGCGCGATGGCTACACTCGAAATCATATATTTTTTCGGGGCTTTTTTGGTCGTAATCCATACGATCAATATGGAGATCATCGGCATGAGCACTTCCATAATGGAGGCGGCAATGGTACCGGGCTCTCCCATGAGATGTTGTCCAAAGAAGACGGCCATATTATAGACTGTGAATGCCATGATTCCGAAGAGCAACAGGGATTTGCCTCGTCCCTCTAAGCGAAACGCTGATCGTCCCTCTTTTAACCAGAGCATTATGCTAAGAATGATAGCCACAGTTAAATAACGGATGAATGAAAAATAGAATGGATCGATTTTCTGCAATGCAATGTGTGCAACGGGAAACATAGCTCCCCACGACATACTTGCAATGAGGCACAATATGGAGCCTAAGATGATTTTCTTGGATAACATGTTGTTTTATCGCTCTCTCTCTCTTTTAGCAAGAATTTGCCGACGTAGTGTATAAATTATCATAGCGGGATGAAAGATTATAGTAAAATGATTATAAATAACGTTTATGATCATTTATAATGATAATAGACACATGATGTACATACTTTGGAAAGTAGAGGAGGAGCCGTTATGGAGCTTAATGACTTGAGAATTTTTCAGAGCGTTGCGACACATGGAAGTATCAGCAAAGCGGCGCTCGAGCTAAGTTATGTTCAATCCAATGTGACAGCAAGAATTAAGCTGCTCGAGAAAGAACTCCAAACGCCTTTATTTCATCGCCATAAGCGTGGAATGATTTTAAATACGGAAGGTAAACGATTGTTGGAACATTCACGGGAAATTTTATCGAAGGTGGAGGAGATGAAGCGCTCATTTCAAGATAAATCGAACCCTTCCGGTATCCTCAAGATCGGGATCGTAGAGACTGTGATTGCTCTTCCCGATATTTTATCCTCTTACCATAATAAGTATCCTAATGTTGAACTATCACTAAAGGCCGGAGTAACGGATCTTCTGCTGCAAAAGGTCATTGATATGAAGCTGGATGGAGCGTTTGTTACTGGACCCATTAGGCATCCATTAATCGAACAGGTCGAGGTGATCCAAGAGAGGTTAGTACTTGTAACGAAAGGAAATACCTTTTCGATGGAGGACATCACGACTAAGCCGCTACTCCTATACAATAAAGGTTGCGGTTATCGTGGGAGATTGGAAAGTTGGATGAAGGTGGAGGGAATTATCCCGAAACAGATCATGGAGTTTGGAACATTTGGGACGATTATGGGGAGTGTAGCTGCAGGGATTGGGATAACGATTCTGCCCGAATCATCCGTTACAGATCTGGTTACAGGTGGAACTGTATTCTGTCATGATGTGCCTGAACCTTATCGTGAAATCACGACGATATTTATCCGGCGTAAAGATTCGTTGTTAACGAGCACACTTCAATGTTTCATTGATGAAATTGTGGCTCGGACGGGACTAGAACAAGAGGAATCACTAGAGTAGTTATAGATTGGATGGTATCAGGCTTCATAATCGGCAGGTTGTTACCAATATTTAGCACACAACTAATCAGGGTTGTTGTCGTCAGAACTATAGGAATAAATCAAACAACAAGGTGATGACAACATGAGCAAAACAAAAGGAACCCTACTATTGCTACTAATTACGACTATGCTCTACTCAACTTCAGCTCCGACTCATACGGCAGCAGCACCTTCGGCTCCTGTAGCGGCGATCTATATGGACGGGAATCTGCTTCAGCTTGATGCCCAGCCGTTACTCGTAAAGGACACCGTGCTCGTTCCCATGCGCCAATTGTTTGAAGAACAAGGAGCTAAGTTATCCTGGAATGGTGCTACTAAAACAGTAACGGCGAACAAGGACAATCTGAACATGACCTATCATATTGGGGAGCAGGCGGCTTACCTAAATGGACAACCACTAAGCTTGACCGTTCCCGGCCAAATTAATCAAGGCTACACGATGATGCCACTGCGCTTTGTTAGTGAAGCTCTAGGTAGCACTGTGAAGTGGGATGCTAATACTCGGACGGTTCGTATCACGACTAAGGTTGATTACACAACGACGGTTCTATCGGGAGTGAACCTACGAAATACACCAGACTCTACGGTAGATTCTAGCGCCCTTGAAATGTTGCCTAAGGGTGAGAAGGTTCATGTGATCAAGGAAGTGGGAGCCTTCTGGCTAGAAGTGCGTACCCAGGATAATAAGATAGGATACATATCGGCCAAACCCAAATATACGGACTATACAAGTACAACCCTCGCTGAACGACAAGCGGACGAGCTGATTGCATATGGGGAGAAATATCTAGGTAGACCCTATGAATTTGGGGCTTCAATGGATCAGACCGATACATTTGATTGCTCTTCTTTCGTTCGACATGTCTATTTAGACAAGCTATCTATTGAACTTCCGCGTGTCTCCTATAACCAGGCTAAGGAGGGCCAAGAAGTCGGAATCAACGAGCTGCGCAAAGGGGATCTGTTGTTCTTCAGTGCACGTGGACTAGATATTGGTCATGTAGCTATCTATGTAGGGAATAATAAGATACTGCATACGTATTCGAAAGAGCTTGGCGTTCACTACGAGACCTTAGGGGATAAGTGGATGAAACGGTTCGTAACTGCCCGGAGGATGTTTTAGAGGGACGTTTTTGAGTCGGATGTTAAAAATACTATCTGCAACCAGTAAACAACCAATCCAGTAACACATGGATTGGTTGTTTATTGTGTTGTGAGAATCATAGTCATATTTGCTTTTAGCTTATCTGCATCTGATTCAACCGGCTATACACTCCACCGGCAGCAATTAGCTCATCATGCTTACCTTGTTCGGCTATGCCATGTTCATTAACGACGACGATGCGATCCGCGTTGCGGATTGTGGAAAGGCGATGCGCTATGACTAACGTTGTGCGGCCAATAGATAACTCAGACAGTGATTGCTGAATAGCTGCTTCCGTCTCGGTATCAAGCGCAGAAGTTGCCTCATCCAAGATAAGGATAGGAGGATTCTTAAGAAACATGCGAGCAATTGATAAGCGTTGCTTCTGACCACCTGACAACTTAACTCCACGTTCACCGATGACGGTATCCATTCCCTCCGGTTGATTACGGATAAGCTCTTCAAGCGATGCTCTTCGAGCTGCTTCCCATATCTGCTCTTCTGTTGCATGTAGATCGCCGTAAGCAATATTTTCCCGGATCGTACCTGAGAATAGAAATACATCCTGTTGTACAATCCCGATATGCTTGCGGAGTGACTCTAGCTTAAACTTCCTGATATCAACACCATCTACCGTGATCCGACCCTCGTCCACATCATAGAAACGGGGAAGCAGGCTGCAAATCGTGGTCTTACCTGCACCCGATGGCCCCACAAAGGCAATGGTCTCCCCGGCATGGATCGTTAGATCAAGATTTTGTAAAATAGGTCTATTTACTTCATAACCAAAGGTTATATGCTCAAATTGAATATCGCCTTTTACGCTGTCTACTGTAATGGCATCTGGAGCATCAGCGATATCGGGCTCTGTATCGAGAATTTCCGTATAACGTTTGAATCCGGCGATTCCTTTAGGGTAACTTTCAACAACAGCATTAATCTTCTCGATCGGTCGGAAGAAAATATTAGAGAGTAAGATAAAGGCCATGAATTCGCCTAGAACAAGCTTACCTTCGATAAAGAACCAGGCTCCGCAGATCATGACAAATATCGTAATGAGGCGCATCATCATGTAACTAATCGAGATACTTTTGGCCATCGTTTTATAAGCAAGTAGCTTTGTTGTGCGGTAGTTCTGATTATCAACTGCGAATAGCTTCTCTTCGTGTTTTTCATTGGCAAAGGATTGTACCACACGGATTCCGCCTACGTTATCTTCGATTCGAGCATTGAAGTTACCGACTTCCCCGAATAGATTTCTATAGGTTGAAGTCATTTTTCTACCGAAGAAGATGACCAGCCATGCCATGAATGGCACGATGATAAAAGTAATGAGTGCAAGTTCCAGATTAATATAGGCCATCAACGAGAACGAACCGATTAGCGTCATAACGGCGATGAACACATCTTCTGGTCCGTGATGCGCGAGCTCACCAATATCATTCAGATCGTTCGTGATTCTGCCCATGAGGTGACCTGTCTTGTGGTTGTCAAAGAAGCGAAAGGATAATTTCTGTACATGCCCAAACATCTTGCGGCGCATATCCGTCTCAATATTGATACCCAGCATATGGCCCCAATACGTGACAATATAGTTCAGTACGGTGTTAAGCGCATAGATAGCGAGCAAGGCGACACATGCCAGCACGATAAGTGACCAGTTACCGCTAGGTAGTAAGTCATCAATAAATTTGCTCACGGCAAGTGGAAATGCTAGTTCGAGCAGCCCGGCAACTATGGCGCAAACAAAGTCCAATATAAAGAGGCCTTTATAAGGACGGTAGTAAGAGAAAAAACGTCGAAGCAAAAGATATCACTCTTTTCGTAATTATTAGATAGTATGGATATTCATCTATCCTATCATGCAATGTGGAGGAGGGACAGAGGAACAGGAACTTGTCCATATTTTTGGTTTTGAGAGAAATCCTATCCTTTTAGAACCAAAAACCCTTATATCTATGCATATGCAACCGCTGGTTGACAGATTGTGAACTAAACTTGGTAGTCATGAATAGACCGATATTATATGATGAGCCTGAGGTGATGACATGGAATTTGCAGATAAATTGCAAAAGTTCAGAAAAGAAAGAGGCATGTCGCAAGAGAATTTGGCAGCGATCATTGGTGTATCACGGCAATCTGTTTCGAAGTGGGAATCGGGGCAAGCGTACCCCGAACTGGATAAGATTATTGCGTTAAGCGAGCTGTTTAACGTAACCGTGGATAACCTGGTCAAGAATACACCTAGTAGTACGGAATCGGCGGAGAATGTACAACATATTCGGTATGTCGATTCACGATACATGTATCGTTATGAATATAAAAGTAAAAGAACATGGCGAGGCCTTCCGCTGGTACATATCAACATTGGACGTGGAATACATGTTGCCAAGGGAATTATTGCAATAGGCAATATTGCGATTGGCGGATTATCCATTGGAGGCATTGCTTTGGGAGGATTATGTCTAGGAGGCCTAGGTTTTGGTCTTGTAAGTTCGGGAGGACTTGCCTTGGGCTTGCTAATGGCGCTGGGAGCTGTGGCGATTGGCCCCATTGCCATCGGTGCTCTTGCTATAGGGATCATCGCTATTGGAAGTCTGGCCATTGGAATGTTCTCCTTTGGCGCATGCGCCATAGCCTCGCATATTGCTATTGGTCAATATGCAACCGCGCACATCGCCATAGGTGATTCGGTAAATGGTGCCCAGACCTTACTTATGGAGAATAATAGACTAAACAGTATTAGCGCAGAACAGGTAAGGGCACTAATTTCTCAGGAGTATCCTCGATTATGGAAACCTATTGTTGAGCGCATTATTTCAATTTTCAATTGATTCTTGGTTTCTTATCCTACATTTGGCTGTAAATAAAAATGGCTGGGCAGAAATAACATTCTGCTCAGCCATTTTTTTATACTAAAACCTCATTAAAAGTCAAAGTTATCTGGATCGGGACCGACCCGAAGATTCTGGTTCAAAGCATCAATTCGAGCAACATCCTCAGAGGATAACTCAAAATCGAATATTGCTGCATTTTCGATAATTCGATGTTCTTTAGTGGACTTTGGAATCGTTACAATACCATGTTGTAGGTCCCAACGCAGAATAACTTGGGCAATCGATTTGTTATGTTTAGCTGCGATTTCTTGTAATACCGGATGATCTAACAATTGACCTTGCATCAACGGTGACCAAGCTTCTATTTGAATGCCCTGCGTCTTGCAGAAGTCTCTTAACTCTGTTTGCGTTAATTGTGGATGAAGTTCCACTTGGTTCACCATAGGTTTGATTGTAGCGGTCTTCATCAGATCTTCAATATGATGGATTTGGAAATTACTTACCCCAATTGCCTTTACACGTCCTTCTTTATATAGGGTTTCCAATGCTCTCCATGCATCTTGATACTTACCTTCTACAGGCCAATGAATAAGATACAGATCGAGATATTCCAGACCTAGCTTGTTTAGGCTAGTTTCGTATGCTGCTAGTGTGGATTCGTATCCTAGATCAGCATTCCAAACTTTTGAAGTGATAAAGAGGTCTTCTCTAGAGATATTGTTCTCCAGAATGGCTTCGTGAATACCTTGTCCGACACCTTTTTCATTGTCATAAATAGCTGCGGTATCGATACTGCGATAACCGTGTTTGATGGCTGATTTTACAGCTTGAACTAATTCCGCGCCTTCCTCTACTTTAAATACGCCGAGTCCAAACCAAGGCATTTGAATACCACCCTGTAAAGTTGTTGTATCTTGTAAGTGTTTCGCAGTCATAGAAAAAACCTCCTGAGTTTTGTTGTTATATTTTTTTAGCTTTATTCAGTAACAGGGTTAGATTTGAGGTTTGCCGCATCTCTTTTTTCCAAGTAACGTGCCCAACCCGTTAAGAATACAGCTCCTAGTACCATTAACGATCCTACCCACGCTGTATGGATCAGTCCGATGGAGTCCGTAACTACCCCACCTAAATATGCCCCAATTGCAATCCCGGCATTAAACGCAGCAATATTAACTGCAGAAGCCACATCTACCGCTTTTGGTGCATAACGTTCAGCCAACATCACGACGTACACTTGTAATCCAGGTACATTCATAAAAGCTAACAATCCCATAAAGAATATCGTAATCAAACCAGCAATTTTAAACGGAGCAGTGAACGTTAGGACGAGAAGTACAATCGCTTGAAAAATAAACATATAGAACAAGGCAGAAACAGGCTTACGGTTGGCAGCCTTGCCCCCAATGACATTTCCGATAGCAATAGCAATTCCGTATACAAGCAGAATGCTGAACCGCTGTGCGCATATAGCTCGGCATGGTGGACTGGTCAGAGCGAGAGCTACTGTTGATTCCTTAAATCCGGTTATGTCATGAAGTAACGGGGATAAATAGGTAAAGACTACGAAAGTACCTCCGTACCCAATGGCCGTAATGGCGAAGGCAAGTAGTAAACGTCCATTCGTAACCAGTTTTAGCTGATCGCGTAGTGGTGTTTTGGTTCCTTTGCGCAAATTAGTAGGAATCAATATCATGTTGGCTATAAAGGCCAAGATACCAATGATAACAATCCCGACAAAAGCAGCTCGCCAGCCCCATTGTTGCCCAATCATGGTACCTAGAGGGACACCCGTAACTGTAGCTACAGTGAGTCCAGAGAACATAATAGCAATAGCACTTGCCCTACGATGTTCAGGTACGAGGTCAGCCGCGATGGTAGAGCCAATCGACATGAACACACCGTGTGAGAACGCGGAGATGATGCGGGCAGCTAGTAGAATGCCAATTCCACTCGCTGCTGCGGCAAGTCCATTACCGATAATAAAAACGATCATGATCCAGAACAATAAGGTTTTGCGAGGAACATTTGTGGTCAATGACGTTAATATGGGGGCTCCAAAAGTTACCCCTAAAGCATATAAAGTAACGGTTAATGCGGATGTTGTAACAGATATATTGAAGTCCTCAGCGATCAGGGGAAGTAGTCCCACACTGATGAACTCTGTTGTCCCAATCGCAAAAGCGCTTATTGCTAAAGCAAGGAGTGCCAGTGTACTTCTTTTCTTATCTAATGACATGTTGGATATAACTCCTTAATTGGTATTGCCGGCCGGTAAATGCTATTATGAGTTATTCAGTTTGAAATGAATAGTACGCACTTTAAAGTTGTATAGGAACTAATAAGTAATATACGTACTAAAAAGTGCCTATAACATATATAGGGGGACCAAGTCATGACCACAAAGAAATATAATATTTCAGTAGAAGCTACCTTAGAGGTTATCGGGGGGAAATGGAAGTGTGTAATCCTCTGCCATTTAACACATGGCAAGAAAAGAACTAGTGAACTAAAGCGACTAATCCCTTCCATTACGCAAAAAATGTTAACTCAACAACTGAGAGAACTAGAGGAAGATGGCATTGTGAATCGGATTATCTACAACCAAGTACCTCCAAAGGTGGAATACGAGCTCAGTGAATACGGTTGGAGTTTGGAATCGATATTAAACTCCCTGTGCGCATGGGGAGAGGTTCACATTATTAAAGAATATGGCGATAAGTTTGCTGTGTTGGAAGATAATATGCTGAATAAATAGGCAGAGATCATATCTTCTTATCCCATAATCCTCTCAAGTTATTGGTGAGTTTTTTTTCAATATAGGTATAGGACAAATGGGAGACTAAGATAGATAGAGTGATGGTTGAAACTATATAAATTAATAAAAGTATAGAAGGGTTATGAATATACAAGCTTATCTTGGGAGCGTCAAGAATTTTGTGTAAATGAAAATATACCTCTCTTGTAGAAGTTCGTTTAGTTTTTGTTAGAGAACATTGCTAGCAGTTCTGATCGAGCTTGATCGAAGCCAATATGACAACGGGTAGCAAAGCGTTGGTTATAGCTTTCAAACTGTGAAACCAAGAATTTTTCTAGTGCCTCTTCATGGGGAAATTGTTCTTTACGATTAGTGTATTTCTTAATCTGTTTGTTAAAGGATTCTATTAAATTCGTTGAATAAATGCTTCTCCAGATCGGCTTAGGAAAGCTGTAAAACGTGAAGATATAGGGATTTTCTCGCAGGGATTTAGTGACCTTAGGATATGCTGTTTTCCATTTATCACAGAAGGTTGCCAGCGCCGCTTTACCAGCTGCTTCATCGTCAGATCGATAGACGGATTTGAAGTCTTCACAGATCTCTGCTCGATCTGAGACACGAACTTTATGGGCAATATTACGTGCTAAATGAACACAGCATGTTTGGTACTTCGCCTGCGGGTAGATCTCCTGAATCGCATTCACAATACCTGTGAGTCCATCGGAGATAAACAGAAGGATTTGTTCCGTGCCACGCTGTTTCACGTCCTGAAGGAGTTCTTTCCAAATGTAAGCTGATTCGGTCGGTGCAACGGCGTACGTAAGAACTTCCTTGGAGCCATCCTCACGAATTCCCACGGCAATGTAGACCGCTTCCTTAGATACCGTTTCACGTTTAACGGCGATATAGGTCGCATCAATATAGACGCACACATAGCGCTCCTCAAGAGGTCGTTTCATAAACGCATCGACATGCTCTACCATCACTTTTGTCATGTTCGATATGGTTTGTGGTGTGTAGTGGTGACCGTACATTCTCTCGATTAGGTCGGCAATCTCCGTCATCGTGACACCCTTTTGAAACATGTGGATGACAAAGGATTCTAGCGTATCATTCGAGCGTTTGTACGGTGCTACAGTCTGTTGCTTAAACTCTCCGTTACGATCTCGAGGAATGTTGAGTTGCAGGTCCCCATACTCGGTATGAAGCGTTCGGCAGTAGCCACCGTTTCGAGAATTCCCTGAATTCATACCTATACGGTCATATTTTTCATAGTCTAGGAATGCAGTAAGCTCCGTCTCTAACAGGTGATTCATAGCACACTCTAAGTGACTGCGAAATACTTCCGTTACATCTTGTTTTGTGACTAGAGCTTGGACTAAATCTGTTGTAAAATGATTCATAGGGAAGACCTCTCTTTGAATTGTTGTGTGGTAACTCAATTCTACAAGAAAAGGTCTTCCTTTTTCTATTTATCTATTTACACAAAATATTTTACGCTCTCCTTATCTTACCCATTACCTTTTTCAAGGGAAACATAACCATTGTATGCCACATATATAGGCTATAACTTATTTTACCTAGATATTGCATGGGGCCGAGTCGTAGAATACTAGATAATAGACCGTATTCAACAATGATAGTTATGAATAAAAGTAGACTTAATACTAGAATGATAGCAGTAGGGATTATTTGCATATAATACGATAGATAAAGGAGTCCTAAGGTAATGATTCCTCCTAAATAAAATACTTTTCTGGGTTTAAACCATCGCTTGATGGTAGACTCGCATAGAAAAACTAAAATACCTACTGTAAAGAAAAGCGCAGCTGGACGGAAATAGAAGATGGCAATACAAACAAGGGCCATTATTGACACAAAAGTATACCTGAAATAGGTATGGAGGGTTAATTTATTGGACTTTTTCCATACAAAAAAGAGGGTTCCTGCAATTAGGTAGAAAGCAGCTTCATAACTTAACGACCAGGCCACGATTTGTGCGATAGGGAGATTGAACATACCTGGAAGTAATAATAGATTGGAAATAAAGTGCACGACGTATGAAGTAACATCAATGTTATTCATCCACTTATAACCGATAATTGGACCCATGATGAAGACACTGATATGAATGGTTAGGAAGACCGGATATATTCGTAATGTACGATCTTTTAAGAATTGCCCCATCGTCCTTTTGGTGGTTAAACTCTTTAGAATTAAGTAACCACTAATAACAAAAAATAAATTCACGGATATCGGTCCCGCATAATTTATGGCGTATAAAATGTTGTCGCTAGCAAAACCCTTAATATACCCTTCCAAAACAGAAGAGCCGTAGATATGAAAGATAACAACAGAAAGAGCTAGAAAGCCCCTTAAGCCTACTAATGTGTTATTGATTTTCTGCATCTCTGTCTATTTCTCCTAATGACCAGCAAGGATCAATTATATGATTCATTAACACTAATAATAGCAATGTATAGGATTCGGTTAAAGTATATTTTATCTCGATTGATGTTTAATGTGAGCCCGGTCATATCTTCTGGAAACTTGGCATGTTACATTTAGCGTTATTTGGTTCGTATACCAGAAAGAGGTGCATCCTTGAAGCTTCCAATTTTACAGATCGGGCAGATGAAAGCAGCAGTCCCAATTATGCAGGGAGGTATGGGTGTCGGTATATCATTAAGCGGCCTTGCCTCTGCCGTAGCTGGCGCGGGTGGTATTGGTACCATTTCGGGCACAGGAATATCTATTGACGAATTAAGAGCGCAGATCCGGAGAACTAGAGAATTGTCGAAGGGGATAGGATATTTCGGCGTAAACGTACTGTTTTCCATGAAGGATTTTGCAGAAAAGATGAAGGTTGCCTTGGAGGAAAAGGTAGACTTCATTATATCAGGTGCGGGTATTTCAAGAGACATGTATGCCTGGGGCAAAGAACATGCAACCCCGGTGATTTCTATTGTTTCCACTGCAAAGTTGGCTAAGCTCTCTGAACGATTGGGAGCCTCGGCAGTTGTTGTCGAAGGTCATGAAGCTGGAGGCCATTTGGGTACGGACAGAAAATTGTTTGAGATCTTACCTGAAGTAATAGAGGCTGTGAATATTCCGGTTATTGCAGCGGGTGGAATTTTGACGGGGGAAGATGTCGCTAAAGCGATCAAGATGGGGGCCTCTGGAGTTCAAATGGGAACTCGTTTCGTTGCTAGTGACGAATGTGATGCTCCTTTGGCTTTCAAGCAAAAATATGTTGATGCCGGGGAGTCGGATACGATTCTGGTTAAAACAACCGTCGGATTACATGGAAGAGCGATCAAGAATAAACTTACAGAGATTATAATCAACGAAGAAACCAAGATTAGAATAGAGAAATGCCAAGACTGTCTCAAGTCATGTTCATACCGGTTTTGTACAATGGATCACTTGCTTAAATCACTCAAAGGTGATGTTCAGAACGGTTTGGTGTTTGCGGGTGCAAGAGTACATGAGATCAAAGAAATATTGTCAGTATCACAAATCATCGACAACATCATGAGTGAATATCGGTTAGCGATGAACTAAATTAACACGAGCGAGAAGAGGGCGCCTACATAGGTGCCCTTTTTGTTTGGGACAATAACCCAGTTACCGTCACCTACCTCTACAATGAGAAATAGAATTCTATCTCTCCGCGAAGGATATTGAATCCGAAGGTGGAATCATGTTTCTGCAAAATAGCTCTTACAATCGATAGACCAAGGCCCGTTCCGCTAAGCTGTTTATTTCGGGAACTCTCCAACACGTAAAATGGCTCCCAGATGTTATCCCACTGCCCCTGCGGTTGCCCCTCATGCTCCTCGATTCCATTGGCTATCGTAAAGAACAAGTTATCATCCTTGTTAGCAAGGGTAATATGGATACGTCCATCCGTTGTATATTTCACCGCATTAGTTATCAAATTATTCAGGACCATCTCGATCTTCTGTTCATCTGCCACAACTCGTGAATCTTTAAGCAAGCTATCATCCACAGAGATCTCAATGTTCTGCTGCTGAGTAGAAATGCGATACTTCTCTAATGTCCTTTCGAACAACAGTTTGAAATCCCAAGCGCTCATCGTATATTGATCCGTCTGCAATCTAGAAAGATCGAGAAGCTTGCTCACTAACCTCGAAATATCATCGGTTTGCTGCTCAATAACATCAATATAAGTACCATCATCCATTCCATCCTTTATACCTGCAGAGTAGGCCTTGATTAAGGACAGGGGGGTCTTCAACTCATGCGATATATCTGCGATAAAATTGCGCAAGTTTTCATTTTTAACTGCTAATTCTTGATGTGCATACTCTAACTTATCACTCATTAGATTAATGCTCTGCGCTAAAATCTCGATTTCATCGCCCGTTTGCACTTGGACCTTGGTGAAAGATAACTTCGAAATTTCCTCTGCTGCTGTCTGGATTTGAGCTAGTGGCTTTACGATGCGTCTTGTAAACAGCCCAGACAACAAGATCAATAACAACAACTCTCCAACATAAATATATATATATTAAATTGATTGACGATCCTCAGCGTCTCCGTTGAATGTGAGATCGACTCACCAATGACAAAGATCTGATTATCCTTCTTCAAAAAAGAAACAAGAAAGCTCGATTTCAACTTTTCCTGGTTATAGATCTTTCGAACAATCTTATTCTCGTTGAGCTTTTCGATACTTTCATCCGTGATCCAGAACTTGCTCAGTGTAATCCCTTTTCTACCCAAGCTATCTTTGATTAGCTCATTTAGGTTATCTACATTATCCGTTAGAGTCGTATAAACAATGGTTACACTATGCTCATTCTCAAGGACCTCCACATCTTGTAGCAACTGCTTCGTATCCATCATCTCGATCTGTTCTGTTAGAGCAGACAGTGATTGTTTTTTCTGATACAAAAGATATTTAGGTAAGAAAAAAGTGTTCATGACAAAAGAAAAAATAACGACCACAGAAAATACAAGTAAAATCCGCGCAATTAACTTTTTATTTAATTTATTCATGGGTTTCTTCCAAACTGTAGCCCATACCCCGATGTGTTTTTATCACATGATCACCGATCTTAGCCCTAAGTCTGCGGATATGCGTATCGACCGTTCTTTCTTCGCCAAAATAGTCGAATCCCCAAACTTGGTCTAACAAAGCTTTTCTCGAGAGAATGACCCCTTTATTTTCAATAAAATAACGCATTAAATGAAACTCTTTATTCGTTGCCTGTAGGTCCTTATTATTTCTGAAAATCTTTTGCCCGGCCATATCTATTTTTAGATCCTCGATATAAATTAGGCTTTCCATTTGCAGTAGTTTTTTGGTTCTTACAATCAATACCCGAGGATCAAACGGTTTGCTCATATATTCATCCGCACCTGATTGTAATGCGATTAATTCATCATCAGCCTCACCTTTTGCCGTTAACAACAGCACTTTGGTCTTGCTCTGTTTCTTGATCTCCGTGCAGACCTCTATCCCATTCACTTTAGGCATCATCCAGTCGAGAACCGCTAAATCGATTTTATGATGGTAGAAAATATGCAGAGCTTCTTCACCGTCATATGCTTGATAGGTCGTGAAGCCTTCTTTTTCAAAATAAGCATTTAGAATCTTGAGCATATAGGGCTCATCATCTGCGATTAATATATTCATACAGGCTCCTTTTAATGGATATGGGCCTTATTAGGGTTGCCATCTATCGTCGTTCTTATCTCATGACCACTAGCCCTTCGGATCAAATCCATGACCTTATCCGTACCCTCGCCATGCTCATGTTCCTTCATTCTATCAATGTACTTCGTCCGGTTCTTATATAATTGCTTGATCGCTTTAAGGAAGCTTTGCGATGTCATCTGTTCTTCAAGTAATACATCGGCGAAACCTTGCTGTTGAAAATTTTGAGCATTCACCTGTTGCCCCGAACGGTTTCCACCCTGGATATGAGGAATTAACAACATCGGTTTTTGCAGTGATAGAAGCTCCATAATGGAACCCGATCCAGCACGGGACACGACGATATCTGCCATGGCTAGTAGATCCGGTAACTCTTTCGTGACAAACTCATAAGACTTATAACCAGGCATCGACAGAGTATGATCTAGCTTACCTTTCCCACAGATATGAACAACCTGAAAGTTTTCTACCAGCTCAGAAAGTACACTTTTCACCATTTGGTTAATGCGATGTGCTCCTTGACTGCCTCCCATAATAAGCAGAACAGGTTTGTCCGAAGTGAAACCGCAGGAGATGAATCCGCGTAGCATGCTGCCTAATTTGAGTTCTTCTTTTAGGATTGGGCCTACATATACAGTCTTGGGCGAATTATATCTCTGGGCTGTCTCCCGAAAAGTAGTGCACATAATCTGCGCAAAAGGCCGTGAGATCCTATTAGCAAGTCCCAAATTGAGGTCAGGTTCATGAATAATAATCGGCACTTTATTGAGTTTCGCCCCAAGCACAACCGGTACCGACACGAATCCTCCTTTTGAGAAAATCACATCGGGCTTCAGTTTCCGAATCAGTCGGTAAGATTGAAATATGCCTCGTACGACTTTGAACACGTCGGTCACATTCTCCCAGGAGAGATATCTTCTCAATTTCCCCGTAGAAATAGGGTGGTAAGTTACTTCTTTGTACTCGGCCGTTAGCTTACGCTCAATCCCATCTTCTGATCCAATATAATGGATGTCCCAATTCTCTTCACTACACCTTGGGATCAATACTAGATTACCTGACACATGGCCAGCAGAACCTCCACCGGTAAAAACGATTGTTGTACTCATGCCAGGAACCCTCCTTGCTGTAGCATTGTTCTTATTTCTGATTTGCTCTGCAAAGACTGATCTGACTGGTAACTTTGAAAATCTACAGGCATGCTAGTGGCATAAGCTTCTTGTAATCCTTCAATAGGAAAAGGGGGCAGGATCACATAATATTGATCATCCATGTTAAATGAAGTGTTGCTTTCAAATTCTGAAATCAGCGATTCACTCAAGCTTTCGCCAGGGCGAGCGCCTGCTTCGTTAATTTTAATGTTTGTCGTCGATAACTCCTGGATCAATACTTCAGCAAGATCTTTGATGTTACATGCAGGCATTTTCGTAACATATACCTCGCCACCACGACTTTCCTCCGTCGCTTTAAGTAAGAGTGTAATAGCATCTTCTATAGTTAAGAAAAATCGGGTCATTCCCGCATCCGTAAGGTTAATGTCCAATCCTTGCTCAATTCGTTGTTTGAAAATAGGAACCACACTGCCCGCGGATCCGAGGACATTGCCACTTCGCACGCATACAAATTTGGTGTTACCTTCCCGGAGGTTGGCATGTACAATCAGCTTCTCTCCAATGGCTTTGGTCATTCCGTAAGTGCTAGATGGGTGTGATGCTTTATCGGTCGATACATAGATTACTTTATCAACTTCGTTTTTGATCGCTGCTTGAATGACATAACCAGTCCCGATTACATTCGTCTTCATCGCACTGTCTGGTTGTTGCTCACAGATTGGCACATGTTTTAAGGCCGCTAAGTGGTATACATAATCCACGTTCTGACAAGCCTGCATAATCTCATCCTGATCGCGAATATCTCCAATAATAAAAGTTAATTTAGGGTGATGATCAAACTCTTGCTTCATTTCTACCTGTAAGGCCTCATTCCGGGAAAAAATCCGGATTTCCTTGGGCTCTCTTTCTAGCAACCTCGCAACGAGTTCCCGTCCCCAAGATCCTGTTCCTCCGGTAATTAAAATCGTCTTGTTGTTCAATGTTTAATTCCCTCCCTTGAGGACAATTTTAGGGCGCGTATGTTACACCAGTATGGCAAATGGGATAGGGGATGGATATTTGTCCAAGACGACAAAAAAAAAGACACTGCAACAAAATGGTTGCGGTGTCTATGGGATAGCAGATGGGAGAGAAGGGACAGCATTCCTGTCCCAGTAGCTTATTTTTCCTGATCTTTATAAAACCATAGAGGATCATCACAGTCGACATCTCCGTTATAGTTAATGAGGATCTCTTCCCCAGCCTTTATATCGGTATAGGCATAAAAGTCAAACGTGTGATTATCAAAGTTAATGTCGTAAGTTGCGTTAGGTGTATAGGAGTGGTTAAACAAACTGCCGTATCCTAGGACGAGAGCCGCATGGTTAACGCCATATTGAAACACATAATCTGAGAATATGGTCTTATCTATAAACTCATTGTCCTCATCTGGATAAGGAATGACGGGTGCTTCATGTATAAGCTCACCCTTTGCTATATCACGTTTTGCAAATACACCTCTATTGAACTCTCCATCGCTAAGTTTGGAAATTTTAACCTCTATCATGTTAGTCACCTTCGAGTTCTTAAGTTTATGGAGCTTTCGTGAGCTCTTGAGAACGTAATTTTAACCCACTGGTAGCAAAACAGCAATGAAATGTTGAAGATAGAGGAAATTGAGCTATTTACTCGAAAATAAGTAGTACAGCATTTGCCGGATAAAGTTATTATTCGTACAATTCATTTTTTTATTAGTAAAGGGCTGAATGAGGAGGGGGAGAGCGGATGGAAAAGGGAAGACAGGTTCGTTTATTTGACCGGCAGGCCAGGCAATATGAGAATAGAAGAGAAGGTAAAACGCAGCAGCAATGGAGGAAGAAGCTATTAAAACAAGCAGATGGAGAAATCCTGGAGCTTTCCGTAGGGGCAGGAGCTAACTTTCCATTTTATCGACCTCATGTGAAAATTACCGCGGTAGATTTTAGTCCTGAGATGCTGAGCAAAGCAAAGAGAGCCGCAAGTCATCATTCTTTAAACGTCGATTTTATTCTGTCCGACATCGAAGAGCTGGAGTTCCAGGATCATTCATTTGATACCATCGTCTCTACCTTATCCTTTTGCAGTTATGAGAATCCATTACGGGTGCTCCACAAAATCAGTCGATGGTGCAAGCCGGAGGGGAATATTTTATTGATGGAACACGGGATAAGCTCAAACTTTGTAGCTTCGACTGTCCAAAAAGTACTGGATCCCCTTTTGTTTAGAACAATTGGATGTCACCATACTAGGGACATGTTAGGGCTGATCTCACAAACAGAGCTATCAGTCCAGCGAGTGGAAAGTTACTGGTTGAACACGGCCCATCTTATTTGGGCGAAGCCTGGCAAGGGCAAGTAATAAGGTTCTTTAATTATCAATCGAGGGATATGTCACAATGTTATGTCGACCTGAAAATAGTAAAAGCCTGCCGTGGTGGCAGGCTTTTACTTAGTTATATAGTAGAAGATATATTCCAAATTTAGAGTCCTAGTTTGTTGTGACTTTTAATGACCTTGTGGCTTGACTGTTTTTTTACGTTCAGCCATGTATGCTGCAGCCCCAATAATCAGACCGAGTCCAACAAGCAGAGCGCCAACCCATGGAAGTGAGGTTATCGCTAGGTGGGTTATGACCCAACCCCCAATAAAAGCTCCTGCTGCGTTTCCTAGATTACCTGCGGAATGGCTAGCCGTAGAGGCAAGTGCTGGCGCCGATTGTGCTAGACTCATAATCCGAACTTGTAGCCCTGGCATCACCGCAAAGGAAGCAATGCCCCAGAGGAAGATGGTCACTACGGCAGTTATGGGATTATATATTGTAAAGGTGAAGATGGTAAGAATAATACATATCGCAAAATAAAGTCCAAGTAGGGAAGGCATTAGCTTCCAATCGGCAAGTTTCCCACCTACGATATTGCCAATGGTCACGCCACAGCCAAATAGGACCAGTATCCAGGTTACACTATGCTCGGCAAACCCAGTGACTTGCTCTAGTAGTGGAGTGATATAAGTAAACACGGTGAACAAGCTGGCATTACCTAAAGCTCCAATAAGTAAAAATAAAAGTAGCTTGGGTTGGGCCAAAGCCGTGATCTGTTCTGCTAAACTGACTGGCTTCTCTTGTTTAAGTTGCGGAATAAAAATAAGGATTCCGATCAGCGCAATAACTCCCATGATTGCAATCGCACCAAAGGAAGCACGCCACCCCATATGTTGTCCGATAAATGTACCTGGAACACCGATAATATTGGCAATAGTTAAGCCTGCCATCATAATGGACACTGCACCGGCACGCTTATTTGGCTGTACAAGATTGGAGGCAATGACCGCTCCCACACCAAAGAAAGTCCCGTGCGTTAACGCTGTAATCATACGGGCTATCATTAGAATGGTATAATTCGGAGCCAGTACAGAAATTCCGTTACCAATAATGAATAAAATCATAAGCAGACACAAAAGCTTTTTTTGAGGAATTCGTTGTGTGAGGATCGTCAGTATGGGAGCACCAATGGCTACCCCAAGAGCATACATAGTAATCAGTTGCCCTGCGGTTGAGATACTCACATCTAAATCAGAAGCCACATTGGGAAGTAACCCCATAATGACAAACTCAGTCATGCCAATTGCAAATGCACCTACCGTAAGGGAAAGTATGGAGATGGGGAACGGTTCTTTGCGCGCCTGTTTCTTGTCGATACTTTGAGTAAGATCCATGCTGTAAATGCCAACCTTTCTTATGTCTGAAATATAATGAAGTGAAATTATAACCTCGTTATGTAGAAGTCCCGATAAATAAGACCTGATTAACATTATTTAGTTTTATGAAAATATTTTCAAGAGTTATTTTCATATATGACGGAGGATGTTACTTCGATAATGGTGTTACATTAAGATTTGTGATAGTGTATTTACAGCGATATAGAAAGAGGAAGTGAATTAGAATGATCAACATAACCATTCCAACACCGGATGTTACCATTTACAAACAGATTGCTCCTGAACTGAGCAATATTTATGGGTTTACTGATTTCCACCTGATTCCTAGAGATAAAGCGGGAATATTTATGTTTTACAACGACAAAGACGAGTTGTTGTTCGTTGGCAAGGCAAGAAAGTTAAGACCTAGAATTAAAAAGCATTTTGAAGACACGGTATCCGTGATCAAAATGAATAGAAACGAAGTTACTAAGATAGAAGTTTGTTTGATCGAGGACCCTGTTCATAGAGAAATCTATGAAACTTATATCATCAATGAACTCAAGGCCAAATACAATGTGGACAAGGTGTTCTTCGCTTAGTAGCTTGAAGCGCTAAATAAAGATACCAGCAACTATATTGAAATAAGAGGGCACCTACACAGGTGTCCTTTTTTACGTTGACTATCGGTATAATATGGTAAATAATAAGCATGTGGTAACGTTTGCACAGATCTAAGGAGGGCTGTTGAGATGCAATATAGGAGTAATAAGAAGTTGTTGCTTAGTGGATTGATCTTAGTGGTTACTGTCATCATCGTTATTGGAATAATTGCGATTATTCAGGGGAAACAGGATACGAACAGTATCCCAGAAGTAACAAATACCGCCATAGTCGGAACAGCACCCGCGTCTGATGTCAACGCATTGACAATTGCACGAGTAGATCAGGATCATCTTGAGTTGAAGGCTGGACCTCATATCATTATGATCGATGTAATTCAAGCTGATGCGGTAAGTGTACAAGTGAATCCGAACGGAGTTGCCGATCCTGATACGGAAGTGATCGCAAATCGACAGTTCACACCCGTTGGAGCAACAATCGACACCAGTAGTAATTCTATTATCATTTCAACGGAACAAATGGAAGTAAAGATCGATACAGTGAAACGAAGTCTTACCTTTTATGATGCAAAGAAAAAGCTTTTGCTTGAACATCCCGACTTGTTAGAATCCATAGTAGATGAAGTCGAATTTACCCATGATCAGAATGATCGTTTATATGGAATTGGTGGTTATAACGCATCCGAGGGTTCGGCGGATGGGATATTGTTAGGAGATACAATGATTGTCCGAGGCGGACAGCAAGGTCATCCCGGAGCACCGCTAGTATGGAGCAGCGCAGGATATGGTCTGTTAGTAGATACTATAGATGCTAGGTACAATAATGATGAGGGTATTATCTCGTTCAGGAATACTTCAAGGAAAGGTGTGCACTATTACGTCCTCATAGGTACTCCTGCGGCAATGATGAGTACGGTAGCAGATATTAGCGGAACACCTCCATTATTTCCGAAATGGGCAATGGGTTTTATGAACAGTGAGTGGGGGATTGATGAGCAAGAGCTTCTACAGGAAGTGTCCACCTACCGTAAGAAACAGATTCCCATCGATAGCTTCACACTCGACTTTGATTGGAAGGCTTGGAGTGAAGATCAATATGGTGAGTTTCGCTGGAATGAAGTGAAGTTTCCAAGTGGATCATCGGGAGAACTTAAACAAACCATGGATGACCTGGGAATTAAGTTGACCGGTATTTTTAAACCACGCCTACATGTAAATACAGAGCAAGGCAAATATGCATCCGAACATGACTTCTGGTGGCCCGGCAAAAAGAATTATTTAGACTATTTCTCGCATCAGGCAGTAAACGATCTCAATTTTGATAAAGAAGAGGTTCGTAAGTGGTATTTTGAGCATACGAAGCAAGCCTTTGATACAGGAATCATCGGTTATTGGAATGACGAAGCGGATGAAGGTTATACGACAATGCAGTTCATCAATATGCAGAAGGCACTCTACGAGGGACAAAGGGAATATTCCGACAAAAGAGTCTGGTCGATTAATCGGAATTATTATCTTGGCGCACAGAAATATGCCTATGGGTTATGGTCGGGTGATATCACTTCGGGTTTTGACACGATGGCGAATCAACGGGAGCGTATGTTAACCTCGATTAACGTGGGTCAATTCAAATGGGGAATGGATACAGGTGGTTTCCAAAGTAATCCGGAACCTGACAACTATGCACGTTGGATGCAGTTTAGTGCTTTTACTCCTATATTCAGGGTTCATGGCCAACAGGATATGCAGCGTCAACCCTGGTACTTCGGAGATACGGCGGAAGCGGCGGCGAAGGCGGCCATCGAGTTAAGGTATCAACTTATTCCTTATATTTATTCTTATGAACGGATGACTTATGAAACAGGAATTGGACTAGTAAGACCGTTAGTGTTCGATTATCCGCAAGACCCGCAGGTTGAGAATGATGTCGATTCCTGGATGTTTGGAGATTGGCTGTTGGTCTCTCCGGTGGTGAGTCAGGATGAAGCTGTAAAGTCGATCTACTTACCTCAAGGGCAGTGGATTAATTATATGGACGGCACGGAGTATCAAGGCGGGCAAACAATCACTCACCAGGTTGATCTGACAAATTGGTCCGATATCCCGCTGTTCATTAAGCGTGGGGCAATCATTCCGACCCAGCCCGTAATGAATTACATTGGTGAGAAGAAGGTTGATATTCTAACCGTAGATGTATTTCCGGATACATCTGAGACATCATTTATCTATTACGATGATGACGGCGATACCTATAGTTATGAAACAGGTCAATACTTCAGACAGCAACTCTCAACGCAGGCGAAAGCAGGTGAGCTTGTCTTCACAACCGCAAATAAAGTGGGGACGTTCACTCCAGACCTGGGATATTATCTGGTTAAGTTTCATGGTCTTGCTGGAGGGAGCATGACTTCAGGCGGGTCCGCATTATCTGAAGTTAAAGATGTGGCAGCTCTTACGAACCAAGCCGGTGAAGGTTGGGCACACGGAACAGATCAGTATGGTGATGTAACGTACGTGAAGATTGAGGCAGGATTCTCGAAGAACATAAGTGTAAAATAAGCAAAAATAGCAGACAAAAGCCTAGCTCAAAAGCGTCCCTTTGTCTGTTTTTTTTATTTGTTATGAACCTTTAAGTCGGAGAGGATAAGAATATGATTAGGGAATTGGAATCAACTTTTAGGTGTTGGGAATTTGTCGAAAAATCAAACTTTTATTCTGGCACATTAATACAACAGTCGACATCAATAGAATTCTTCCATGAAGGCTATAGAAAGGGCTAATAAAATTGAATGAAAACGTGAAAATATGAAACTATTTGTGAAAATATTCACTTTAATAGAGCAATTGACAATTTTAGGGGTGTAAGATATATTTGTCCTGTGATAGTTCCCTTATACTGGATTAAGACAGATTAATATGATCAATATCACGAAAGTATGACTGCGCTAACGACAATTATATATTTTGGCACACTAATCGAAAGATTAGCTCGCAAAGCCTCGGAATCTAACAGTCTTTGACTCATGATCGTCCGGCTGCAATTAACATCGTTAATGCAGCCGGACTTTTTTGCGTTCCGGGGAGCTAAATCCATAAACTAAGGAGGAAGATATGAAACGGGGTTTGAAACTTGTAGTAACGTGGCTGTTTATAGTGTCAGTGTTCGCAGGATTTATACCAGGTACCCTGCCCGTAAGTTCAGCGGCAGCATCGAATGAATTAATCTGGCCCAATCCGGGAGCGGTTAATCTGACAAAGACGGCTGAACCTACAGGGACACAGGGTCAATGGAAAGTAACGTTGACAGTTGAGGGCAAGAATATTCAGAGCACTTCGGATGTTGTATTGGTTATGGACCGATCCGGAAGTATGGACGGTAGTCGGATGACCAAAGCTAAAGAGGCTGCGAAGAAATTCGTCGACAATTTGTTAATTAAAGATTCGAAGACAAGAATCGCTTTTGTGTCCTTTGGCGAGGGAGTAACAACTGAATCTGATTTTCAAGGAACAGCAGGAAAAGAGTCTCTAAAGACTAAAATTAATGGTATTTCTGCTTCGGGAGGCACCAATATTCAGGCAGGGATCAATCGTGCCCGTACGTTATTGAATGGAAGCCAAGCACAGAATAAGGTCATTGTCCTCTTAAGTGATGGAGAACCGACGTATAGTTATAAGGCGGGTAAAGCGACAGCTTATAATTGGCCAGATAACAAATTTAAATTTGCTCTTTCAGATTTTGATTACAGTAAACAACTCGGTTCAGGTGATGATTATGCGTTATCTGAGGGCTTTTTCGGAATAGGCAAGGAAACTTATAAAGTAAATGGATTTGACGTAAAAAACAATGGTATTGGCACTATCTCAGAGGCTAAGCTAGCCAAAGATGGTGGCATTGGTATTTATTCCATAGGGCTTGAAGTTGGGGACAGTGCCAATGCAAAGTATGTACTGAATAACACCCAAAATAAGGGCTATTACGAATCTAGCAGTTCTGAACTGAACAAAGTTTTTACAGAATTGTCTAGCAAGATTTCGTATGCAGCACAAAACGCAAGAGTTATCGATCCGATGGGAGCTAAGTTCGATAAGATCGATGGTCCTACGGTATCGCAAGGAACAACTTCTTGGGATAGCAAGTCAGAGACGATAACGTGGGAAATTGGTAACATTGTTGAGGGTTCCCCTGCAACAATGAGCTACATCGTTAAAATGGATAATGATGCAGATCCTAATGTGTTGTATCCGACCAATAAAGTAACGACAATGAGCTATACCGACGTCAATGGTAAATCCACATCGAAGAACTTCATAGTACCTGAAGTGAGCTTCGGTAAAGGTTCCATTACCGTCAGAGGATATAGCGTCAATGCGGACGGTCTACCAATCAATGCAGACGGAGTCGTTGTAGAGAAACCTGAGTTAGCAGAACAGCTATACAACGAACCGTTTATTGTAAATGGAAAACCAGCGCTTGATATCAACAAGGACTATGATGTAACGGCAAAAGCTGTTGATGGGTATCAGCTCAATGTTGGTACAAGTCCAACAAGTGTGCAGCTGACTACTAAGGCGCCTTCTCCAACCATCTGGTTTGGATATGTGAAAGCCCCTAAAGTCCCTTATACACTCAAAGTTGTATATAAGGCTGGCGACAACGTACTTGAACAGTCTGAGCCAATCATTATACTTCAAGGAGAAGCGGTAGATTACAGCAGTAAGGAATTTGTAGGATATCTTTTCAAGAACGTGGAGCTAAGCCCGGAAAACAGCGGCTTAACCTCGAAAGATGGGCACGTAACTGGAAAGATGCCTAATAAAGACGTAACTATCACTTTTAACTATGAAGCTATTGCTCAAACAGTAACTGTGAAGCACATGGAAAAAGGTACGACTAATGTACTCGCTCCTGCAACCACTCAAGAGGGAAAAACGGGAGAAACTATTACACTCAAAACAGTGGATATTCCCGGATACAAAGCAGATAACGAAAGCTACAGTTATACCATTACTGCTGAAGAAGGCCAAGTGAAAACTTTGTACTACACAGCTATTGCTCAAACAGTAATTGTGAAGCATGTAGATAAAGCTACAAATAATGTAATCACTACAACTACTAGAACTGGTGTAACAGGTGAATCAATTACACTTGAACCAGAGATTATCTCTGGATACACAGCAAGTAGTGAAAATGATTACAGTTACAAATTTACAGCTGATGCAGACCAAGAGAGAACTTTGTTCTACACAGCGAACACGCAAACAGTCACTGTGAAGCATGTAGATAAAGCTACAAATAATGTAATCACTACAACTACTAGAACTGGTGTAGCAGGTGAATCAATTACACTTGAACCAGAGATTATCTCTGGATACACAGCAAGTAGTGAAAATGATTACAGTTACAAATTTACAGCTGATGCAGACCAAGAGAGAACTTTGTTCTACACAGCGAACACGCAAACAGTCACTGTGAAGCATGTAGATAAAGCTACAAATAATGTAATCACTACAGGTACTAGAACTGGTGTAGCAGGTGAATCAATTACACTTGAACCAGAGATTATCTCTGGATACACAGCAAGTAGTGAAAATGATTACAGTTACAAATTTACAGCTGATGAAGACCAAGAGAGAACTTTGTTCTACACAGCGAACACGCAAACAGTCACTGTGAAGCATGTAGATAAGGCTACAAATAATGTAATCACTACAACTACTAGAACTGGTGTAGCAGGTGAATCAATTACACTTGAACCAGAGATTACCTCTGGATACACAGCAAGTAGTGAAAATGATTACAGTTATAAATTTACAGCTGATGCAGACCAAGAGAGAACCTTGCTCTACACAAAGAACGCTCCTGATCTCAAGCGCTTCGTGACTGTGAACTATATTAATCTAGTAACGAATCTACCTCTTATTGATCCTATTATTCTTGAAGGCGTTGTAGGAGATATTCTCCGCGCAGAGCCAATTACAGTAGGTGATGCGGTATACACACCGGATGAGTCTAACGTTGACTACGTAATTACGGACGAATTAAAACAGTCTACTAGTTTTTACTACATCTTGAAAAATGCCGTAGATCAACAACAGGTATTGGTGAAATATTTGGAACTTGGAACGAATGCCGAGCTTGGTAATGATATTGTATTCGGCAAACAAGGTGCAACGATCACTCATATACCACCGTCACAGATTACTGTAACTGATGCGGTGTACACTCCTGAGTCACCGACGTACTCAATTACGCTCACTGGTGAGCCAGATCAGGAATTCCTCATCTATTACAGCAAAGATGGAACTCCAGTAGATCAGTATCAACATGTGACTGTGAAGTATCATCTTCAAGGAACGAATACGCAAGTGGCGGAGCCAACAAAGGCAAGCGGCATTGTCGGAAGTACAATTTCATTAACGGCAATATCAATTCCGGGGTATACTGCTGTGAAGTCTACAGATACCTTCCAAGTTGGGGACAATGAGGGACAGGAATACATTTTCTATTACACGAAAAATGCACCTGTTGATCCGAATCCAGGAACGCCGTCAAATCCGAATACATCAACGCCAAGCACTACTACACCATTGCCACCGGCACCTCCAGTAGTTGCTCCGTTGCCTCCAGCACCACCAACGTTGGAGAAAGAGAATCATTATAATTACATTAATGGTTATCCAGACGGAACGATCAAACCGGAGAACCGGATCAGCCGTGAAGAAGTTGCAGCAATCTTCTACAGATTGATGGATGATGAGACACGCAGTAGTTACCTTAAGAACGACAGCTCCTATGGAGATGTTGAAGGTAGTCGCTGGTCGAACAAACACATCGCTACGATGGAGAACGCAGGCATCATCACTGGCTACCCGGATGGAACGTTCAAACCAGGTCGTCAAATTACAAGAGCAGAATTTGCTGCAATCGCATCAAGATTTGATCATTTGGACGAGCAAGAGAACACGTTGTTCTCTGACATTAAAGACCACTGGGCTGCAAAGTATATCGTATCTGCAGCAAACAAAGGTTGGATTAAAGGTTATCCAGATGGAACATTTAAACCAAATCAATACATTACACGTGCTGAAGCCATGGCTTTCATCAACAGTGTATTGAATCGTAAGACTAGAGTACCTGGTATTCATGAAGATGCAAAGGCATGGCCGGACAATAATATAGCTAAGTGGTATTATACGGAAGTGCTTGAAGCAACGAATCATCATGATTACAGCAGAAACGAAGATGGATCCGAGACTTGGACTGAAGTGAAATCCGATCGCGTGTATCCTTAAGAAATAACAATAAAAGCTCCTCTCTGATTAATCAGAGGGGAGCTTTTGTTATAGGGCCGCTCATTAAATTAACTATTGAAAAGCTTGTCCATAAAATCATAAGTTAAAGGCGTGCTCTTCTTCAATTCTTCACGGGTTGTATCATTGTATAGGTATAAGCTTGCTGTTTCAGCAAAATATTCTGCTGGATATACCGAGACGTAACCATCCTGGTTGTAGTTGACACTAGCTTCTTTGTTGAAGATACCCTTGAAATCCTCCGAATCACTTACTCCATTAAATACAAAGCGATCTACAGCGTGCAGAGTTTCATGTATCTCGAGATTGAACGAGTTATGGCCTTGGCCTTTCTTGCTATAACCAATACGAGCAACAACAACTTTCTCGCTGACACCGGGTACATCATCCCATGTTAATCCAGTGCCTTCCCAACCTCTTGGAGTCACACCTTTTAGGTAGCTGAGTTCAGGAACTTTAGTAATGATGTCACTGGTCAAAATAATCTTTACGCCTTTGTCAGACAAAGTCTTTAAGATCGGAGCGGGGATTTTACTAATCCGTTCAATCATAGCCTTTGCTTCTTTGGTATTATAATCACCACTCGGCAAGACAACTAATTGATCGAGTGTAGCATCAGCGGCTTGAGCTTTATATGTGGGGAACGCCCCAACTAATGTAAATACGATAAGTATAGCTAATATACGTTTTGTCCATTTCATCATAAATTCCTCCAGGAGCCTACGTTTATAGATAGAAAACGTTAAGCTTCAATATCGGTAACTGGCTAGCGTAGCGAGTGAATATCGCGGTAGCTCCTATAGTTTTGCGCCACCATCTTTCGATGGGTTTGCCTTTGTCAATACGGAATTGACATATGAAGTTGTAATATGATGATAAAGGACACAAAAAACCCTTCTTACCGAAATAAGAAGGGTTGAATAACAACGGATAACGTTGCACTTCTATATCGGTAACTGGCTGGCGTAGCGAGAAATCGCGTTAGCCCCTATAGTTTTGCGCCGCCACCTTTCGATGGGTTTGCCTTTATCAATATATTAAATTGGAAAATAAATCTAGCATATATCATCATAGTAATTCTGATAGATTAAATAGTCAAGAGAAAACTCTATTAATCTACTAATACATAGGGACAGGGGTATAGGGACAAAGAACCTGTCCGCCTTTTAATCCCAAAAGATGTTACAATACACATAGTTCAATCTATCTAGTCACCATGTAATTAGGGGAGATTGCTGATGATCACGCAATATATTCAATTTATTGTGTATACACTTACTATTGCACTCGTTATTAATTATTTGCGTTTTAAGGTTAGTGAGATCTTTAATAAATGGATGCTAATAGGAGCTATTCTTGTAATTGTAGAGATTGAGGGCTTGTTATTTGACTTCGTACATACAAATTGGATTTTGCCTGTCTTTATAGGCATCTCGGTGTTGTGCTTTCATGCATATGGAGCCGTGATCAGTGCCTGTATAGCTTGGCTTCTTTTAGTCGTCCAAACTGATGAAAGCGATTTATTTATCTTATTGATATATTTGATATTTGCAGCCGTTGTATATTTATTATCCAATTATATTAGTAAACTCCAAACACAAAGTGATGAATGGCTAAATAAATTATCTGAGAATTCTAAACAGTTAAATGTGTTTAAAGAAGTCAGCACTTCGATGCAACAGACACTTAATTTGAAGAAGTTGTTACGGACTATTTTAACGTCTGTCACCGCTGGATATGGGTTAGGTTTTAATCGAGCTATGATTCTACTGATCGATGATAGTGGGAGTAAATTGAACGGAATTATGGGCACGGGTCCCATGACTGTTGAAGAGGGTTATGCGGTATGGGATCGAATTACAAAGAACAAATATAAACTCATGGATCTGATTGAAATCAAGGAAACAGAGCAATCTGCTGATTTATTGCTTAATGAACGAGTGGAAAGGCTAGAAATATCATTGGATGAACCTAATTTCCTATACAAAACCTTGGAACGTGGAAGCCCACTTCATATTAAAGAGATTGATACTAGTGACAAAGCACTTCTGCTATTCGCCCACCAATTTAATATGAGTGAACTGGCTGTCTTCCCCTTGATTACCCAGGGAATAAAAGTTGGCGTACTTATCATTGATAATCCTGTAAATAAAAGACCTATTACGGCTAACGATATAGATAGTGTTATTCCACTGGCGAACCAAGCTGCTATAGCTATTCAACATACACATCTATATACGAAAATAGAAGATATGGCACTTAAGGATGGACTCACAGGGCTGTTTAATCAGCGAGCATTTCAGACCTTATTAGAACAACATTTGCCCGTTAGCAGGCAAGGATTGTTGTCTCTGATCCTGCTAGACATTGACTACTTCAAACACTTTAATGATACAAATGGTCATCTGCTTGGGAATCAAGTATTAATTCAGCTGGCGGATGTGATCCAGCATTCCATACAGGAGCATGATGTAGCTTTTCGATTTGGTGGAGAAGAGTTTGTGGTACTACTTCCTCATACGAATAAGGAAAACGCCGTTATGGTGGCGGAGCAAATCCGTTCTAATGTAGAAAATACGTCGTTTCCTTGTGGGGAAAAACAGCCACTAGGCTGCTTGACGATTAGTCTGGGGGTTGCATCATCTGAAGAACTGGGATCCTCTACTTCATTTGATCTTGTTGATACAGCAGACCAGGCGCTATATAAGGCCAAGGAATCCGGTAGAAATACCGTTGTTGCATCATAGTTATAGAAGGGTTGGGATATTATGACTGGATTTAGTGTTATCGTTGTTGTTTTGATTTTCGCATCGATCATTATATTGAGCAGTCGATTCTTTTATTCTATGGAACTCCAGGCTGTAACTAGAAGATTAACGAAGTCACATGGTTTTCAAATCTTGAAATTGGATTATTCCTTTGAGCAAATCGTTTACTTTGTTTCTTTGCCTACTAATATACCTACGATAAGAAATGCCAAACAAGAGGATGTAGTAATAAAACTTGATTACAGAGATCTTCTTTTTCCACGATTATTAGGAATAAAAATCTATATCAAAACAGATATGAAGCACATCATTCTTGCTTATTTGCCTATTAAAGATTTTCGGCTTCCAGCATTGGACCAAATTCTTGAACAAGGGAAGATTGACGGACAAGATTATCTGAAAATCAGTACATATAAATTAATGCATAAGACAACGTTGGAACAAATATCAGATGAGGTTTATAAACAAATTCAGGTAGGTCGGAATAGGAAGATGAAAGATGTCAAATAATAAAATTACACGAAGACCCTATCGTTATTTGGTAGACTTTGAAAATGTTTATCAGTTTATGATAAGGAATTATTCGATAGATGGTGCAACAGGAGAAAAAGCTCCTTTTTTTGAGTATGCACAAACACTTATCGATTTTGACCGTGAACATACATATCTTTATTCCATTTGGGAAGAAGCGGATGAAATCGTAGCATGCATATATACAACAAGCATCCCCACATCAAATCTAAAGCATTAGATGTAATCATTAGTGCTCCAAATGGTGACTATGCATGTTTTGCTGGTATGTGGTTAGTCGCAGCAAATAATCTTACCTACCTTGAACCGTTATGTACTATGGAAAAAAGAATAAAATGCGATAATTTGAGAATAGAGTCGCTGCGAACTCAAAATCCATCGCTGGGGCAATTGGTGTCATAAAGAGCATTTCTTTGCAATGAGGAATGCTTTTTTTGTTAGAAGGAGGATATCATATAACAATAATAATATAATATATATCATTAAATATTTATTGTAAAACGATAAAATGTATGTTAAAGTCAAATTTAAATTAACTAAGTGGGGTGCTTTTTTTGTGAAACGAGGAACAACAATCTTTTTAAAGATAGCTGTTATTATTATTGGAATTCCTGTTCTTGCTTTATGTATATTTCTGGTGCCTGAGATAGCGAATTATGCAGTAGTATTGTATCCAGATATGACCTTTTTGAAATCTCTCGTTTTTATCGGTTTGTATGTCACAGCAATACCTTTTTACTTTGCTCTGTATCAAGCTTTTAAACTTTTAAACTATATTGACAAGAATAAAGCTTTCTCGGATTTATCTGTGAAGGCTCTAAGGACTATAAAATACTGCGCAATTACAATCAGTATCTTGTATGTTGTAGACATGCCACTCTTTTATCTCATTGGGGAAAAAGACGACGCTCCGGGCGTCATAGTAATCGGATTGGTCATTATTTTTGCTTCAATGGTGATTGCAGTCTTTGCTGCTGTTCTTCAAAGGCTATTAAAAGAGGCTATTGATATAAAATCAGAAAATGATTTGACGGTCTGAGGTGAATAACATAGCGATTATAATCAATATTGACGTGATGTTGGCTAAAAGGAAAATGAGCGTAACTGAACTTTCGGAGAGGGTTGGAATAACGATGGCTAATCTTTCTATATTGAAAAATGGAAAGGCAAAAGCGATTCGATTATCCACTTTAGAGGGGATTTGTAAAGCTTTAGAATGTCAGCCTGGCGATATTTTAGAATACAGAAGTGACAAAGATACGCAAGGATAGGGGGAGGTATAACCATGGACATTAACAATCTGATTATTGATAATATGGATAACCCCCATGAGCTAGAGAGAATGTTTAGAATAGAACCCGAAGCTTTTAAAAAATCATTCTCATCCGCATGGGAACAGAACCCTGATTCGCAGGTTCTTGCCGTTTGGTTTGAAAGATTGCATTTCAAGGAGACGATAAATACAGAAAAAGCATCCTTGCTTCAGAAAGATTTTTTATTCATGGGCATTTTAGCATTGCTGGCCGGGATTAGCACCAGGATCATTATGCATTTTGTTGAACAGCAAGCAATATCCCCTATTAACCTTGTATTTGGTGTACTTCCCTTTATTGCCATTTATTTTGTATACAAGAATTCAGCCAACAAAAATATTCTTTACACCCTTGTAGCGTTATTCCTAATCTCAGGAATTTATATGAATATGCTTCCGCTAGAGAATAAAGATAGTATTATCCTGGCTTATCTACACCTACCCATTTTCTTATGGGTATTAGTAGGGATTGCATTTACAGGAAATGAATATGGTATGGGTAGGACAAGATTAGCCTATCTTAAATTTAATGGGGAATTTTGTATACTCTACGCCAGCATGGCAATTAGCGGAATGCTGCTAACAGCATTAACCATGCAGTTATTTAGTTTTGTCGGCATGGATATATCTGAATTCTATTTTGAAAATGTCGTTATATTTGGTGCTGCCGCGCTCGCTATTGTGGCTGCATACCTGGTATCAAGCAACCTTAAACTTGCTAAAAATATAGCACCCTATATAGCCAAAATTTTTAGTCCTCTTGTACTGGTAACATTGTTGGTCTATCTTATAACGGTTATTTGGGTCGGAAAAAATCCATTCTTGGACCGCAATTTTCTCCTATCCTTCAACGGAATACTCCTTAGTGTATTGGCTGTCACCATATTCTCCATTACCGAGAGTGGCAATGACGAGAAAAAGAGCATTTCTGATTATATAAATTTTGGCCTAATTGTTCTTGCACTTATCATTGACTGTGTGGCTTTATCAGCCATAGTGTTCAGGCTCTCTTCTTATGGGATTACGCCTAACAGACTTGCTGTTTTAGGCGTAAACATACTGATCTGTGCCAATCTAAGTTGGATTATGCTCTCCTACATGCGATTTCTACTTAACAAAACCGGACCTTCAACCATCCAGGATGCGGTTACTAAGTTTATGCCGGTCTACGGACTTTGGGCAGCTTTCGTTACATTTATATTTCCTTTCATCTTTTATTAGAGTTTAATAAAACAGCGACAGCCTAGGACTTTATTTCCTGCTGGGGTAATTGGCATCTTCTAACATTGACAGTAATTCACTTGTCATGTAACATTTCATTTGGTTAAACAAGTGAAAAGTAATTCGCAACATTTTTCGTATAACCTCGCAGCCAGATATGCAAGAAAAGGGCGAGGGTTTCTACAGGAAGCCTTATCTTCCTAACTACGATAATGAGGATTGAGTCATACATCCTTATTACGAAGTTAGGATTTTTTGCGTTTTTAGACAAAATCCAGGGAATATTAAAGAGGAGATTAAGGGGGAGACCATCATATGAAATACTTATTATCGGTTTTAATTGGGGCAATTAGCTATGGTGTGCTATCGACCATTGTTGTACTTGCTTACGGAGAGGGATATCAACTGGGTGAAGTGGTGGGGACACAGCTTTTGACCGGTTGTATTTTAGCTTGGTTATTGGCTTTGTATACGAAGGTACGTGAACGACGTAAGGAAAGTAATAATAAGGTGCAGTCTGCAGGCTCAAGTAAGGTATCGCCAAAGCTAGTCTGGAAACAGCGGTTGCTGCTCATGTTAGCTGGCACACCGACTGCCATTACAGGGTTGCTCTACTATCAATCCCTTCGTTATATTCCAGCTTCGCTGGCAATTATCTTATTATTCCAGTTCACGTGGATGAGTGTACTTATTCAAGCCGTAAGCAAACGCCAAAGACCTAATGGGATAATGATCTTTACCTTGGTATTATTGTTCGGAGGAACTATACTGGCAGCGGGAATTATAGAGCAAGGCGGGACGGAGTATCAAATGATTGGCATTGTGCTTGGATTACTCGCCGCTGTGAGTTATACATTGTTCATTCAAGTTAGCGGCAAAGCTGTGCCGTCAATACATCCAGCTTATCGTAGCGCTTGGATGATTACGGGGGGACTGATTCTTGTTTTTGTATTGTTCCCACCGCATTTCTTGATTAATGGTTTGTTATGGGGACAACTGTTATTATTCGGGTTCCTGTTGGGGTTATTCGGAGCTTTCATTCCGCCGGTATTGTTTGCGATTGGAGTGCCTCATATCGGAGAAAGTATGTCTGGTATATTAGGTGCCGCCGAGCTGCCGGTTGCTGTAATGCTGTCGTCACTCGTCCTACATGAGCATGTGAGTGCGCTGCAGTGGGTAGGGGTGGCCTTGGTTCTGTTCGGGATCATGTTTCCAGAGATTTATAAGTTAAAGTGGAGAAAAACGGGGCGTATAACTTCCTAGGAAGTTATAGAAGGGGGGGAGAGTCCTCCCATCCCCTTCCTTTATACATAACTGCATGAACAAACGCTATAATTTAGAAGTAATCCGAAAAGTACGGATGTTCCCGACTAATTAATTGTTCAAGTAATTGAACAGACTCGGCATCGGACTTCATCCGGCCGATTCGGGCCAGATAAGTGGGCCGTTTATAGCCCATTAACATGGTAGTTAACGTGCTAATGTCAATGGTAACGGAAGGCCGAGCGCCCCCCTCCTTCAAATATCCTTTGCCCGATTTATCTACAGTTAAAGTGAATGTCCCCTGATTCCACTCCAGCATCGGATCGTGTAAGTTAAAGATGAGCACGGATTCCTTCTCTTGAGGTTGGAATGGATACTGCTCGATGAATAAGGTGGCATCCACAATCCGGGCCATATAATAGGGAGCAATGGTTTCCTTAATATCTCCATCATCCAATATGAATGATAGAGGTTCATCTTTATAGATATCGCCTTTGACTAGGGTGATCATAGAGAAATGGGCACTAATAAAGTTCCATAATCCTGTCCTAGCCTCTTCGGTGATATAGACCATCTCTTTGATCGTAAAGATCTCCTCGGCGATCCAATACAATAAATATCCCATAGGTTGGTCGTTGTTATCATAATAGATAGCAGCGGTCATATCATCCAAATCCCACCGTAAATACTCTTCCCAAGCTAGTTCGTTACGGAGCATGGCTCCGTGATGTAACAATGCGAATTGCCCATAGATCGTCTTGATATCCTGATGCTCATTTGATACCCGTTCCACATGACCAGGTACATTTTTGAGCTTAGGTAGCTGTGTATCGGGGACTTCAAAAGAGATTTTATCAGAAATAATCTCCCAGCCTTTACGCCTATAATAAGGGATCGAGTAGGGGAAAAGGTAAGAAATCGATTGTTTGCGATCCCGCATATTACTCAGAGCGTGTAGCATAAGTTTGTTCATTAACCCTAGATTGGCGTACTCAGGATAAGTCCCGACACCAGTAAGTCCACCCATATCATAAATATGCCCGTAAATATTCACTTGAAATGGGTACACAGCAAGCTGAGAGATCAGCTTATCGCCATCAAACCACCCTAGAACATCTGCGTGCTTGAGAATCGGCAGCTTCGATTGGGCAATCTCCCTGTTCTCCCAACCAAAGGTTTGTAAATCACGATTCGTTACTTGAAATACATAACGCAATAAATTATTAAATTGTTCCCCATGCTGGGTCTCGACATGTTTCAATTTGATTCTATCATGCAATTTCCGGCGACTCACAGGTGACAACCTCCAATTATTAGAAGCAGTAAAAACAGCATATCCTTAGTCTATCCATAATTACGAACACCTATTATACAAGAAGGGGATCGCTTTTGCGATCCCCTTCTTCTGGTATCTTACTAGTTTATTGCACTGCAGTTTTAGTAGTAGCAACAATAATTCTATCTCCACGAACAAGGATTCATAATCTTTCGTTATACCGGTATATACAGTAGAAGTACTTCTTGCGAAACTAAATGCATTTAGGTTCATTAAAGAATTATTTCTACCATAAAAATTGAAAAGTACTGTTTCTTAAAATGGAAAGTTATGTTATAAATCTACTAGAATAAATATCTAGAATATGGTTTTTACACCTGAAAATATTGGGTTTTTGGTATGGATATGATTGAAAGAGAGGCGAAACAATGAGCAACTCATTAAAGAAACAGGATCAACGCATCCTTGGTGCAGATGGGCTCCGGGCGATTGCTTGTCTGGGAGTTATTTGTCATCATTTAATGCAGAAATTAGCCATGTCAGCGCAAGAAGTATGGGTTCAAAAGTTACAGTCGTTCCTGCTGATGGGCAATGTTGGCGTAAGCATTTTTTTCGTATTAAGCGGATTTTTGTTAGCGCTGCCATTCTGGCGGCAATATTTAAACGAAGGGCAATTCCCTAGTATCAAACAATACACTATGCGTAGAGCAGCACGAATTATGCCAGGGTATTATGTCGCTTTTATCGTATGCATCATTCTTACGCTTACACTAGGACTAGATCATGAATACTTTTGGATACGGACCTTAACTGGATTAACGTTCACTGCGGGATTTCATTATGTAACCTTCTTCCCCTCGGAATGGATAGGGCCTTTCTGGTCGATTAGCTTCGAAGTATTCAGTTATATTCTGATGCCGCCCTTCATGGTTGGGTTATTCTATTTCTTTAAGAAGAAACGTTCTTTTACCGTAGGTCTTCTATATTGGCTTGGAGTATTCCTCATCATTATGGGCGGTAATTATTTGATGCATCAGTTGTTCACCCCAAATGAAGATCAGCGGGGTTGGCAATTTGGGCTCATCGGGGGCGCGAAATACTGGATGCCGAATTATAATGTAGTGGGATTCTTTGGGCAGTTCACGGTGGGGATTATTGCATCAGGCTTTGTATCAAAGCTCCAAATGACAACGGGTAGGAGAGACCGTTTGCGTCAATTGGGCCTATTTGACCTACTTAGTTTAGGTAGCTTAATTATTTCGGTCCTGTTCCTTTGGAATGTTCGTAATATCCCGGAATTTGATTGGAGCCTTCAGAACCAGCCATTCTTTTTCCCCTATTTCACTGCCATGATGGGTTTATTCTTAGTGACCGCTCCCTATTCGCGTTGGGTGGGTAACTTATTAGATAATCGATTTTTCCGGTATACGGCAAAGGTTTCTTTTGGACTGTACCTATGGCACACCTTGTTCATCACACTGATCAGTATGTATTGGGCGAAGGACTATCAGTATATGAAGGTCGTACAACTAGATCGTTGGGCTATGATATCGCTTGGCGTAGTTGTGGCCTCTTTTATCGTTGCAACGGCTTCTTACTATTTCGTAGAGAAACCGATCATGGAATGGTCACGTCATCGCGAGAAACAATGGACGCAGAGGAAGCCTCAAGAGAAGACGCATCAAGCTTAACAAGCTTGACTATGGCAATGTGATATAGCTTTTCTAAACAATACAAATTTAAAGTATCTGACCTGTTCGACGTCGAACCATTGCTTGGGCCCCTGCATAATCTGTAGCATCATTTGCTACAGGTGAGAAGGGGTGAGACTCCATGATAGGAATACAGTTAACTGCAATCCATTGGGTGTATCTGGCGTTTATTGTGTTCATTATGATACTGCTGATCAGGCGGCGGGACACAACAATGATTTGCGTGGTAGGGATTTTTGCACTTGGTTTACTCGCAACAGAAACGCTTAGCGGGTCGATCTCGGGGATTTTTAATTCGTTTATTTATGCGACCAAAGAGCTCATGGGTACGATCATGATTATTTCCATTATAGTGGCGATGAGTCAGGTCTTAATTCGTACGGGAATTAATGAGACGATGGTCGCACCGCTCACTCGTTTCTTACGCACACCGGCGATGGCCTTTTGGGGAATAGGAATCATTATGATGATGACTTCCTTCTTCTTCTGGCCTTCACCAGCAGTGGCGCTGATTGGGGCTGTATTGCTGCCCGTAGCGCTCCGTGTTGGATTGCCTGCACTTGGTGCAGCAGTGGCGATGAACCTATTCGGTCATGGGATTGCCCTTTCCGGTGATTATATTATCCAAGGCGCTCCCAAATTAACAGCAGATGCGGCAGGGCTCCCGGTGACTAGCGTTATGACAGCCAGTATCCCGCTTGTTATCGTAATGGGGTTGGTGACCACGGTTACGGCATTCTGGATGATGCGCAGAGATATGAAGAATGGGACTTGGAGAGATGGATTGGTAGCCATCAGAAATCGGGGTGATGCATTAACCTCAGGTACTGAGGATGGGGAAGGCCGTTTAGTTATGGCTCCTCGGGTTAAAAAATGGCTGGCGATTGTGATCCCAATTTTGTTCGCGGCTGACGTTGTAGCTATGTTCTTGCTCAACTTACAGGGCGGAGATGCAACTGCGTTGGTTGGTGGAACAGCAGTGTTAATTTTGATTGCGGTTACATTAATGGCGCATCGTAATCAAGGCTTGGAGAAGATCACCTCATATCTGATCGATGGATTTGTCTTTGGCTTCAAAGTATTTGGTCCTGTCATTCCGATTGCGGCCTTCTTCTATCTCGGAGATGCAGCATTCACAGATCTGTTCGGTAAAGTTCTTCCCGAAGCTTCGCATGGAATTGTGAATGACCTGGGGGTAGCTCTTGCAGGCAATGTCCCGCTTAATGGCGCTGTGGGTGCCGTGACTTCAACTGTCACTGGGGCTATCACCGGTCTTGACGGTTCAGGCTTCTCCGGCATCTCCTTAGCTGGGTCAATTGCGCAATTATTCGCCGCTGCTACACATTCCAGCGCTGCGACCTTGACGGCTCTCGGTCAGGTATCCGCCATTTGGGTCGGCGGGGGTACGCTGATTCCATGGGCGCTAATTCCAGCAGCCGCTATCTGCGGAGTAAGCCCGTTCGAGCTAGCAAGACGCAATTTGAAGCCGGTACTGATCGGTCTTACTGTAACGACGATTGTCGCTATGTTTCTGGTATAAGGTTTGGCCTGGACTTGCATAAAGAATTAAGAGGCTGCCATCTCTGGCAGCCTCTTTGCTCATGATATATATTATTTAGCGATTTCTTTCGTTGCTGCTATCTCATACGTAATTAATTCACTACCCAGGATGGGTGATTCTTTGGGAGGTTCTGTTGAACTTGGTTCCGGGCGTTTGTGAGCAGCAGCGAACGCATCACTATTTCTCCAATAGGTAAAGTCCTCCTGCGTTTCCCAGTACGTATTTACGCTTAATTCATCATAGTCGGATAGGTTCTGTGTGAGTAGTACTTCTACCTTTACGATACCCTTAGAAGAGTCCAATGGCCCTGGTGCAGTAAATCTTGGAGCCATAGCTGCACCCATTCCCTTTTTAACTTTAATTCTGTTGGTTACGATGATCATTGTACATAGCTCCTTCTGTTCTCGTATTTGATTACATTCAACCTTATGGATGACTATGAGAGTTCATCTTAATTTTAATGTATTTATAATCAAAAGCAAATGATGGCGCTTTATATTAGGAAAAGTGTTACTATGGCAGCATATAACAAGACATAATGGAGGTATTAGCATGCATACTAAACATAGTTTGATAGAGCAACTCAAACATGCTGAGATAGACAAGAGGGGAACCCTACTCATGCATTCGTCTCTCAAAAGTATTGGGGAGGTCGAGGGAGGAGCGGATACCGTACTGGATGCCTTAACAGAATATATGCAAGACGGATTACTTGTTCTACCTACACATACTTGGTCTTTTATCAACGCTGATAATCCTAAATTTTATGTAGAGACTTCACCTTCATGCATAGGCATTTTGCCTGAACTATTCCGGAAGCGCTCGGGAGTTGTACGTTCTTATCATCCAACTCACTCCGTGGCAGCCTTGGGTCAGGATGCGGAATCGTTCGTAGAAGGAAATGAACGCCTCGATACTCCATGTCACCGGGAATCACCTTGGGGCAAGCTCCTTGATCGTCAAGCAACTATTATATTGGTAGGAGTAGATTTGCGAAGAAATACATTCATTCATGGTATTGAGGAGTGGCTGGACATTCCAGGGAGATTAACCGACAGCCATGAGGAATTATACACGGTGCTCAGCGATGGAACAGAAATACCGGTGCCATCTAGAAGACATCACGGTTTATCTTGGTCGGAGCATTTTTGGAAAGTCGAGACATTGCTTGAGGAGCAAGGGGCGATATATAGAAGTCAGCTGGGTGATGCAAATGTATGGGTATGTGACACAGTAAAGTTGACGGATATCCTTACCGAAATGCTGCGGAACAATCCTGATCTATTTTCAGATAATGAACCCCTAGCTTAAATTTAAGAGATTCATATATAAGCTGATTGCCATGGCTCGGTAGAGACAGGGTGATTGGCTTTTTTTGTTAGTTGTACATGGGAATTCATCAGATAAAGGCGTTTATTGCAATATTTTATAAAAATAGGACCTAATACCCGCTAAAAAATGGTTATGTAGTGTTAATATGTACACCATACAGTATAATTTTACCAATTACTTGTAATTATAGGAGTGGTCATTTTAAAAAGGTTGGTGTATGGCGAAAGCTAAAGAACAATTAGAAAGCGCTTTCTATCCTTGTGGAAGGAGAATTACAATGCGGAATAAAATCATAATCATTGATGATGATGCTAACACTCGCAAGCTTTTGGTTCAATACTTGTCTAAGCACGGATTTGAAGCTTTTAGCTACCCTTACAGCAATCAAGCCTCCATCGCCTATATTCACTCTCATGATCCGGATCTCATTATTCTTGATGTATCCATGCCAAGCGTGGACGGTTTGATTGTATGTATGGAGTTGCGTAAATTTAGCGACAAACCTGTACTTTTTACAAGTCAGCATAGTGAAGTTAATCTCAGAATTGACGCTTTAAATCAAGGTGGGGATGAATATGTTTTGAAACCATTCAACTTTGATGTCCTACTCGCTCGAATTAAAGCCCACATCCGCAGATATAAACGAGCCTTCCCCGTAAATCAACGTCATTTGTTGCTCTATCCGGGTCTGGAAATTGACCCCTCCGCACGCTCTGTTAAGTCATATGGCAAAGAAGTTGTCCTATCTACCAAGGAGTTTCGACTTCTTGTCACCCTAGCTAAGAATCCGAATCGAATTTTTCACACGGAAACCCTATACGAACTTATATGGAGGGATATGAAGGAAGGGGATATAAGGACCGTCATGGTTCACATCTATAACTTGCGGCAAAAAATCGAGAAAAAACCAAAGGAACCACTTTATATTCATACTATTCGTGGGGCTGGATATAAATTTAACGGGTCCGTATCCCTATCCGATGATCATATCGACAACCAACTCTAAATAAGGTTCGAAAGCAAGACTATGATTCTACAAAAAAATGCATTACTTTAACCAAACTTTAACAAAGGTTGATAATATTGACTAAAGTGCAAACGTTTCCATTAGCAAAAGGGTGTATTTTGTATTGGGTAATGCACTTGTTTATATCAACTAGCTATAAGGGGGATAAGGTAATGGTAAAGAAGAGGTACAAATTTCTTGTAAGCATGATGTTGCTCTTTTCGATGTTATGGGGGATTGCTGTTTCACCTGCGGTTCCATTAGTAACGGCAACAGAAGCAGTGGTGATGGATTCCGCAATTGAAGTCGAAGTTTTACCCGCAATAGAGGTTGCGGAAGCTCCTGCAACATTAGCGGCAGCGGATAGCACACCAGTTAATGGTACAATTATGCAGTTCTTCGAATGGAATTCAGCTAAGGACGGCGGACACTGGAATGAGCTAGCCGCTCAAGCAAAAAATTTAAGCGATGTGGGGATCACGGCGATATGGATACCTCCTGCTTATAAAGGCCATGTTGGGATTGATGACGTTGGTTATGGTGTCTATGATTTTTATGATCTGGGTGAATTTAATCAAAAGGGGACTGTACGGACGAAGTACGGTACAAAGGCGGAGTTGAAGACAGCAGTTAATGCACTCCACAGCAATAACGTGCAGGTGTATGCTGATATTGTGGTCAACCATATGATGGGCGCTGACCAGACCGAGAATATTAAAGTAACACAAGTAGAAGGTAATAATCGCAATAATACGATTAGTGAGTTTAATACAAACGTTTCGACTAAATATAACTTTAGTGGGCGTAACAATACTTATTCCGGGTTTAAATGGGATTGGACGCATTTTGATGGTTCGGATGACTACGGTAAGATCTACCGTTATCCAGGCAAAAGCTGGGACTGGGAAGTAAGTAGTGAGAATGGAAATTACGATTACTTGATGGGTACTGACCTTGATTACGATAATCAGTATGTTGCTGATGAAATCAAAAAATGGGGCGTATGGTATGTCAACGAGATTGGTTTAGATGGCTACAGACTTGATGCTGTTAAGCATATTAAATATAGCTTCATGCAGGAATTTTTAGAAAATGCTCGTGCGAAAACAGGGAAAGAGCTGTTCTCTGTAGGTGAATTTATCGGTAGTGTAAATGACCTTCAATACTACCTGAGTAAAGTCAGCCAAAGCATGTCTTTGTTTGATTTTCCGATGCGAAACAATTTTGCACAGGCTTCTAGTTCTAACGGGAACTTCGATCTGCGCAATCTTTCTAGTGGTACGTTGACAGCGGTAAATTCTACTAAATCTGTAACTTTCGTAGAGAACCATGATACGCAGCCTGACCGTGGAACAGATGCTCACGGGGCACCCGTTCTTGATTGGTTCAAACCACTTGCTTATGCGTATACACTGACACGTGAAGCAGGGTATCCTACTGTATTCTATGGCGATTACTATGGAACTAGAAGTAGCAGTACAGCGGCTCCTGGGACTGGGAAAATTAAATCCCTCAAAAGCAAGATTGATCCTCTTCTCATAGCACGTAAGGATTACGCTTACGGCAAACAGAACGATTATCTCGATAACACTGATTTGATCGGTTGGACTCGTGAAGGGTTGGCGTCTAAACCTAATTCTGGTTTGGCTACAGTGATGTCTGACCGTACCGGCGGATCGAAAACAATGTATGTCGGGACAAGCCATGCTGGTGAACAATGGAAGGACATCACAGGCAACTTCACTGATAAGGTGACTATTGGTTCCAACGGTAATGGAACATTTAAGGTTAAAGATGGTTCAGTATCGGTATGGGTACGCGATGCAGTAACAGTAGATCAAGTTCCTACTGTACCAACGAATGTACAAGGCACCGCCGTAGGGACTACATCTATTAACTTGACTTGGAATGCTTCTACTGATGATAAAGGCGTGGTGAAATATGAGATTTATCGTGATGGCGTTCTCATAGGGGAAACCACGACTACCTCGTATACGGATACAACAGTGTCAGCTAATAAGACATATTCGTATACAATCAAAGCTGTGGATACAATTGGACAGAAGTCTGCAGCCACTACTGCAATTTCAGTCACAACAGGCAGTGGGACGCAGGATCAAATCCCTACTGCGCCAGCGAATGTACAAGGAACTGCAGTAGGCACTTCATCTGTTAGTCTGACATGGAGTCCATCCACAGATGACAAAGGTGTGGTGAAATATGAAATTTATCGTGACAGTACACTTAGAGGGGAGTCAGTCAGCACATCCTATGCGGATTCAAACATTGCGAATGACAAAACGTATATCTATACAGTTAGGGCTGTCGATACTATTGGACAGAGATCATCGTTTAGCTCTCCGGTTAGCGTCAAAATCGGCAACGGCGGGCAGCAAGAGGTAGTAAGCTCTTTCAGTTGGGATAATGTCAATATGTACTTTGTCATGACAGACCGTTTCAACAACGGTAACACAAGTAATGACGGTGCATATGGACGACCAAAGACGGATGCTTGGGGCTCCAATGTTGGTACATTCCACGGTGGGGACATCAAAGGTCTGACGAAAAAATTAGAAGAAGGCTATTTTACTGACTTGGGTACGAACGCGATCTGGCTCACAGCTCCGTGGGAACAAATGCACGGTTGGGTGGGAGGTAAAGATGGCGACTTTGCCCATTACGGCTATCATGGATACTATGGACTTGATTTCACTGAAATGGATAAGAGCATAGGAACTATTGACGAAATGCGTGAGTTTGTTGATCTCGCACACACCAAGGGTATTCGTGTTGTATTTGATGTTGTTATGAACCATGTCGCTTATCCGAATCTCGTAGACATGGCAGAATACGGATATGGTGATCGTGGAGGACTAGCAGGCAACTGGACTCCGAATAAGGATCAGGGCCAGACTTGGCACACGCACAACAATATTATGAATACGACGAATACGAGCGCATGGGCAACATGGTGGGGCAGTAGTTGGATTCGCGCTAGTAACATTTCTGGTTACGACCAAGGTGGCGGCGATGAGCTTACATCATTAGTAGGTTTCTTACCAGATATTAAGACGGAGTCTACCAGTGGTACTTCTTTACCTCCTGTCTTAAAAACGAAATTTGGCAAAGAAACTAGTGGTTATGATAATTGGATTGTTCCGGCTGCTAAACAATACCGCAAAGACCTAAATATTGCACCTAAGGATTACATGATTAAATGGTTGTCCTCTTGGGTTGAAGAATTCGGAATCGACGGTTTCCGGATTGATACGGCTAAACACGTACAAGCTGATAGATGGAAAGATCTTAAGACGAGTGCAAACAGCGCCCTTACAAAGTGGAGACAGAGCAACCCTACCAAACCAGGAGCGAATTGGACAGACAGCTTCTGGATGACGGGGGAAGTATTTGATCAAGGACTCGGTCGGGATACCAGGTATTTTGACACTGGCGGGTTTGACTCTTTAATCAACTTCTCATTCAAGGGCTCAAATATGAACGATCTAGAAGGTACGTTCTCTCGTTATGCAAGCGAGTTTAATAACGATCTACCTAATTACAACATGCTCAGTTACATCTCATCACATGATAAAGGGTTGTACAGTCGTGACAACCTGATTCAAGCTGGTACAGCACTATTGTTACTTCCAGGTGGAGTCCAAACCTTCTATGGCGATGAGTCTGGAAGACCATTTGGAGCTACGGGTTCTGACCCTGACCAAGGCGCGCGTTCAGATATGAATTGGAACAATATGAACCAGACTATTCTGTCTCACTGGCAAAAAATTGGACAGTTCAGAAATAACCACATCGCTGTTGGTGCAGGAACTCACAAGAAAATCGCGGACAGCCCGTATACTTTCTCCCGCACCTATGAGCAAGGAGACATACTTGATAAGGTTGTTGTTGCTACGGGTACCTCGGGTACTGTAGATATTAACGTATCTAGTATGTTCCCTGATGGTACTACCGTACGAGATGCTTACACGAAGAGCGAAGTTGTTGTAAGTAATGGTAAAGCCAAGTTTACGGCCGGAGCTAATGGAGTTATTCTGATTGAGAATGTGGGCGCTAACAAGAAGTTCCCGGTTCTAACGGCTTCTCCAGCGGGCGGTAAATTCAAAACAGCAACAACGACGATCACTCTTTCGGTGAAAAATGCGGATAGTGGTAAATATACGCTAGACGGCAGTGATCCGATTAATGGTATTGCATTTACAAACGGAACAACGATTACCATTGGCGCAGATATGGCCATAGATGATACGAAAACATTAAAATTATATGGTACAAATGAGAACGGTGAGGGGACAGCATCGTACACCTTTACGAAGGGTGACCCTAATGCGAAGCTGCAAATTTTCTTCAAGAAACCGGCTGCTTGGGGAACTCCAAGCCTATACTTCTATGACACAGCTCCGAAGGACAACGATCCAACATGGGCCACAGCACCGGCAATGCAGAGTGATGGTGGCGATTGGTATGTGTACACCTTCGCAACAGCTGAGAAAGCAACATTTATCTTTAAGGACAGTACAGGTAAGCAGATGCCGGCACAGAACCAACCTGGTTTTACAAGAGCAGCAACTGGCTGGTATGACGGAAGTGTATGGCATGATACGGATCCACGTGTCCTCACGAAACCAACGACTCCGTCGAACGTGACTGCATCGGTAAAAACCGACAAAACGGTAACATTGACATGGACAGCATCCACGGACGTTACTGGAATCACGGGATATGATGTATACCGTAACAATGTTAAGGTAGGATCGCCTACAACAACGACTTATAAGGATACGGGGTTGACTGCTGAAACGACGTATACCTATAAGGTTATTGCCAGAAGCCAATCTGGCGGTACTTCTGATCCGAGTGGTGATTTGACGGTAACAACTGAAAAGACAGGACCTATTCCAGACAATGTTGTGACTATCTATTATAAAAAGGGATATGCGACACCTTACATTCACTATCGCATTGAGGGTGGTACTTGGACTGCGGTTCCGGGCGTGAAGATGGAAGAGTCAGCAATTCCTGGTTATGCGGTATACACCATAGATCTTGGAACCTCTACAGCAACACGAGTTGAAGCAGCATTCAACAATGGTAGCGGACAATGGGACAGCAACAACCAGAAGAACTACTTCTTCAACAAAGGGGACAATATTTATAGCGCAGGTACGGTAACTGCTGGCAAACCAGCAATACCTGGGCCAGGCAATAAAGTGACGGTTTATTACAAAGAGGGTTGGAGCAACGTGAATATCCACTATCGTGCAGAGGGTGGCACTTGGACGGCAGTTCCTGGTGTAACCATGGCCAATGATCCAATAAACCCTGGCTACAAGAAAATAACGATTGATATTGGGACGGCAACCAGACTTGAAGCATGCTTCAACAATGGAAGTAATGTTTGGGACAGTAATAGTCAGAAGAACTATTTCTTTAATGTGGGAGATAATATTTACATTCCGGGTATCAACGGTGTTGTAGGACAAGTGAAAATCGGTGAGAAACCAGAAGGCACGGACAAGATAGCTCCTTCGGTTCCTGCAAATTTAGCAGGCAATCTCAGCGTAGGTTCTCCTAAAACTATTACCCTGACTTGGAGCGCCTCTACAGACAATATTGATGTTGTGGGATACCAAATAATCCGAAAGGTAGGTACAAATTCAGAGACGATTGACCTTGATGGTACAACCTTTATCGATAGCACAGTAACGGAAGGTACGACTTACAAGTACCAGGTTCGCGCTCGTGATGAAGCAAACAACTTCTCTGGATATAGTAATGAAGTAACGGTTGTAGTGCCAGGAGGTGGTGATACAATCGCACCATCCCAACCGACTAACGTAACAGGTACAGCGACAACTTCCTCTGTTACGATTCAATGGATGCCTTCAATGGATAACGTTGGAGTTGTAAGTTATGACATCTTCAATGGTAGCTTGTTAGCCGGAAGCGTGGCAGGTACAGCAACAAGTTATACGATTACAGGCTTATCGCCAAACACGGTCTACAGTTTTACCGTGAAAGCGGAGGATGCGGCGGGCAATAAGTCCGATCCAAGCCTAGCTTTTAACGTGACAACATTAGAGAATGTCTTTAGTGGTAACTTGCTTCTTAACCCAGGTTTTGAAGCCTATACAGGAAGTAACGGCGTGGCGGACAATTGGGTCGATGCAACTTCGGATGGAGTAACCGCTAGTTTTGAATTGGTGACAACACCAGTAACTTCTGGAAGCCAAGCACAACAACTAACGGGCACTAACTTGTCCATCGGTAGTGCGGCTATGGTGTATCAGCTTATTCCAGTTGAAGCGAACACATCATATACCGCAAGCGGTCAATTTAAAATAAACAGCCTGACCGATGCCATTATTCAGTTTTATATCGATTTCTATGATGCAAGCAACGCATTCGTTGGATACGCGGTGCTGAATCATAGTGAGGTTTCTGACAGCTATAGTCCACTACAGTTGAGTGGTATTACGCCAGATACTGCAGTCAGTGCCAAAGTGTATGTTATCCTTCGTGGATCTGGGGAAAACGGTTCGGGTAGCTTTATAGTGGATGACATGAAGTTTAGTACAGACAATCCAGGAGATACACAACCGCCGAGCATACCAGCGGATCTTGTATCGAATGATGTAACCGACACCACAGTGAGCTTATCTTGGGCAGCTTCAGAGGATAATACAGGTGTGGAAGGTTATGTGATCTATCGAGATGGAGTTCAGGTAGGCACTTCGACCATAACAAGCTTCATAGATATAGGCTTAAATGAAACAACTCCTTATAGCTATACCGTTAAAGCTTATGATATTGCTGGTAATTTCTCTTCTGAGAGTAATGAAATTACCGTTGTTACGTTACAAACGCCGATCTTCATTCCTGGAGGGGATAAACCGTATTCTACGAACCCGACACTTGGCAAGCGCGTAGCTACTCCAATTATGATTGATGGCGTTAATAACGGTGAATGGACAGATGACATGTTGATTGCTATCGACATGGCTGGTGATGACCCACGTACACTTGGCAGTAATTGGTCTCTGCATGAATCACCAATGGATCTCAGCCATCTATGGGCGGCATGGGATAATGAGTATCTGTATCTCGCATGGCAATACGTAGACGTAACAGACATTGTAGATCCAGCTAATGCGGGTTCTGCAGGCGGTACACCAATACGTTCTATGGATATGCCACAAACGATTGCATTCGATACAATTTCTGGTGCTGGCGCAAGTAATGATATGTGGAAGAAGAATGCTAATCAGCCGCTATGGGGGGGAGCCAACCTTCCAGATTACCAATTCAATATTGCTTCGAATATGTTCCATACCGGGTACATTTCCAAGGCCATTAACGGTGTATTCCCTGTTGATGATGGCAGTGTAAACTATAAGACAGGTGCAGCTGCAGGTATTACTGTTAAATTTGCCAAAGGTAAAGGTTACACAACTCTATGGGGTGTGAAGGATGCTGATGATGTTAACGATCCTAGCAAACTTGTAGAATACATGATGCTGGGTCACGATGCAAATCGCGATACATTCTATGAAGCTAAAATTCCACTGAGCGCACTGGGTAACCCGGATATTGAGCATGTAGGGATCGGTGTAATGCTGCACCAAGGTGAGTTCTCACCAATGGATACCCTTCCTAATGATCCTTCGACTTCCGACACGTCAGGGGTAAGCGAATCTAACTCTCCTTTAGAGTGGGCCGATATCGACTTGCTTACTGTCCCTTTCGCTCGCATCGGTAGATAACTGCATCGAATAGGCTAGCCAATTACTGGCTGGCCTATTTTTTTATGGATAGTCGCTATATTTTACTTAATTACAATATCTCCCACGCGTTGTCCGTGATAAGATGAGATTGGAGATTAGGCCGGAGTAGAAATAGGATGTGAGGGGATCGTTTTGAAGCAGATAAATAGAATAATCCTGCTTGTTACGTTATTAATTAGTATCAGTTTACTAAGCGCATGTAATCCATTCTCGTATACCAAACGAATGGAATTGGAAGATCAAGTGACTGAGAATAACCAAAAGGGTTACGATTTAATTGAGCGTGGTGAATACGAAGAAGCAATAACGTATCTCGATAAGGCGGTAGAGTATATCTACAAGTTAAAACCTAGCCTTGTTAATCTAGATCATGAAATTGAGCTATCCGAGTTGATGGATTCTCCCTTTAACAATTTAAGCTGGGCGTATAATGAGCAAATGGATTTTGAAAAGGGATTGGAATATGCCAACAAGTCGCTCCTCATCCTGCCAAACAGTGATGTGGAATATGTGAACAAAGGAAATGCTCTGTATGGATTGTATAGGTATGATGAAGCGTTAGTCCAGTATGATCAAGCTATTTCATTGGAGAAGAATGATAAAAGTGCGTACTATGGCAAGGGCATGATCTATTATGATCGGCACCAATATCAAGAGGCAATAGATGAATTTGATACATACCTAAGTTTGGACAGTACCGACATAGATGCAATGGAAATGAAAATTTATTCCTATATGGATCTAGGTGACACTGAGCAGGCTTTATCATTCGCAGAGGATCTAATCAAACGCGCCCCGACCAACTATGAGACTTACAGGATAAAGGCAACAGTGATAGAAAATACGGGCGAATTGGCAGATATAAAGAAGTATTTTGAATCCATGATTGAAAAGTTTCCGGATGAAATGGATATCTTTGTACAGATGATCAAGGCGTATAGTGCGATAGGGGAGCTAGAACAAGCTAAAGCTAGCTATGCTAAGGCCGTGAAGAAGGACAAATCTTATGTAGATTTATACACCACCATGGGAGATATCTATAGTGATCACTCCTTATATGTTGAAGCAGTAGAATATTACGACCAAGCGGTCCAAATTGATCCGTTAGATGAAGACTTCAATATCAACAAGCTTCAAGCACTCTATAACGGCAAAAGAAATTTACGTTGTGCTGCATTTGGTGAAAAGGCGGGAAAACAACTAGCCACCTCTACAGATATAGCTTGGTATACCGGGCAGTGTAATTTTGAATTAGAAAACTATCCGGAGGCCATTGATAACTTCGGGCGTGCCGTGGAGATTGATCCAGATGATGATGAGTCCTACGCCAACATGGCTTATGCGTATTTAATGCTTGAAGATAACGACAAAGCTGAAGAGTATAGTGAGAAAAGTTTGAATTTGTACGCTGATAATTCGACAGCCAACTATGTAAAGAATGCTATTCAGGAGAAACAAAAGCCGTTGGGCAAACAGATTAGCAAATTTTTCAGAGATGATTATTTATATCAGGACAGTAGTGGTAATCTCGATAAAACTCTGGCAAAGCTAGACGAGGCTAATCTTACGAATAAAGACATAGCTGATGTGATCGAGCGCGTGAAGAAGCCAGATGACTGGTTCACCTTTACCTTATATGGGGATGAATATGATCAACTAACGGTGGAGACTGGTTCTGATATTACGTATGAGGATCAGGGTGATATTGCCTATTTCCGAATCTACGAATTCGCTGGCAATACAGATGACAAATTTACTGAAATGATAGACCAAATACCAGATCCAGAGAAAAAGGTGTTGGTACTTGATTTACGTAACAACTCCGGGGGACGTATGGATAGTTCAAATCATATGCTAGACGTGCTCCTTCCCGAGGTTGTCACGAGTGTACTAATCGATAAACAAGGTTATACGGATAATTACTATTCGGACGCCTCACATATTGATTTCAAAAAAGTATATATCTTGGTCGATGAGTATACCGCCAGTGCAGCCGAACTATTAACTTTGGGCTTGAAAACGTACCTGAATAACGTCACAGTTGTAGGGCGAGATACCTTTGGTAAAGGAGTTGGGCAAGAGGTTTTTGAAGATAAAAAGAATAAAATTATGGTGTTCGTTATTAACTTTTACTGGAATGTACGGCAGAACAATATCATGTATACAGGCATAAAGCCGGATATCTATATTAAAAGTGATAAGTTAGCAGATTATATGAAGGTAGTTCATCAATAGAGTATTCAGTATAAAACCAGAATACGTACTAAGGAGATGAACAGTGAGATGAACAGTAAGGTGAATAATAAGATGGATGTTAAGATAACACAACCGAAGCGGAACTCGAAGAGATTATTAGTGTATATGGGGATGATGCTCGTTGTTTTAGCCGTTGGAATTACCCTTGGTTATCATCAAATTACGCCAACGGAGGCACCGAAGGATTATACGAACAAAATTATTACTTTAGATGATGTAGAAGAGAAGAATGCCGATTTTACGATGACGATGAGTCATGTATATGAAATGGCGAAGGAGCCACATCCGTCGGGTAGCCAGGAAATTGAATCAGTACGAGCTTACATAATAGAACAATTAGATAAGGTCGGAAGTACATACGAGATTCAACAATCTTCAATATTACAGAACATCCTGGTGAAGATAGATGCACCAAACACGGAACAAGGAGTTATGTTTGTAAGTCATTATGATAGTACGACTGGTGGACCGGGGGCTGGAGATGATTTGATAAGTGTGGCCTCCATGTTAGAGGCATTACGTGTAGTTCAACAGCAGAACCAACTAACAAATGATATGTACTTCCTATTTACGGACGGGGAAGAGCTAGGATTACTTGGGGCAGAGGCTTTTGTAGCGGCTAATCCAGATATGAAGGAGAAAATTGCGCAGGTCGTTAATTTAGAGGCAAGAGGGAACGCGGGCACTTTACTAATGTTTGAAACCTCAAATGATAATAAAGGAATGGTTCAGGCTTTAAGCAAGGGCGTGGATCATGTTTCGGCATTTTCGTTTCTAGCCTCATTCTATAAAATGATGCCAAATGATACGGATCTATCGGTATTTTTGCGTGCAGGTTACTCTGGAATGAATTTTGCTATGGCAGATGGGGTAGAAGCTTATCATGAACCCATCGATAATTACGACAACCTGAATCGTAACAGCGCATATATGTACTTTAAGACCATGGTTGATTTAGCACATCATTTAAGTACCGTGGACCTCGGGGTACTACAAAGTAATGAAGATGCGGTATATTTTCCGTTTTTAAAAGGAAATACCCTGATATTTTCAAATAAACTGATGCTTATCAGTTCCATTTTGGTCGGAATCTTATCTCTGACATGGGGATGTACACTTCTGCTTAGAAAAGAATGTAGACTGAAAGACTTCGGAGGAACTTTGTTGCTGATCCTATTATCTGCCCTGGGAGCGGGAGCTGTCGGAAAGGCTGGAACTTACCTCGCCAAAAGAATGATCAAGGGCACGAGTGCAACAGAAGCTTTGTCTATATTGGATATCTTCTTTTATACCATGTGTGTCATTGTAATCATTGGAATGTTGCTCTTAACCTACTGGGGAGCGACAAGAATAGCGAACAAGCAGGCATTCCTGTTAAGTAGTTTAGTGATTTTGAACATATTAAATTGGGCATGCCTAGTTATTTTAAATAGTATGGCGTATATATTTACGATCCCTCTGTTCTTGCTGATGATTTACTCTATGGCTGTGTTTTACTTGGATAAAAGAAAGAGGAACCGTATTTGGACTAGTGGCAGCCATCCTTTATACACCGATCCTGTATATTTTATTTATTGGGCTGTTATCTAACCTATTCTTTGCAGATATGATTATCATCGTCATTGCCATCTTACCGGTAGCTGTTGTGTTAGCAGGGAAAGATGCTTTACACGAATCCACCATTTACCCGAAGGGTTTGGCCGCTAATCCACCGCGCCTCTTCACTCGCTAAGAAAAGGACGGTTCCGGTGATATCTTCTGTCTCACCCAAGCGATGGAAAGAGTTCATTCCAGCCAAGGCTTCAATTTGAGCCTCGGTTTTCCCTTGCATAAACAATTCAGTATTAATGGGCCCGGGGGCTACAGCGTTAATTGTAATTCCCTTCGGGCCCAATTCTTTGGCAAGTTGACGGGTAAATTGTTCAACAGCCCCTTTCGTCCCCGCATATAAGCTGTATCCAGGAAACATGGAGCCTAAGACAGATGTAGAAAAGTTGATGATGCGTCCACCCGTGGACATGTGAATGGCTGCTTGCTGACAGGTAAAGAAGGTACCTTTGACATTACTATCAAATAATTGGTCAAAATCTTCTTCGGAAAAGTGTTCAATAGGTTTCGTTATCATAACTCCGGCATTGTTCACGAGAATATCTACTCTGCTATAGGCTTGAAGGGTCATATCAAACAGCCTTTTCACTTCTGCAACGCGCCCAATATCAGCTTGAATGGCAATAGCTTCTCCAGCCTGTTGTCTGATTTGGCTTACGACTTCTTCCGCTTGATGAACGTTGCTACGACAATTTACGACGACTTTGGCCCCTTTATCAGCAAATCGCTCCGCCATAGACTGTCCGATTCCTCTGGATGCCCCGGTAATGAGCACCACTTTATCTTTTAAACTATTCTCCATGTTCATTGTTCACTCCTCATCGATATTTACTGTGATCTTGCTGGCACTGTAAGTGTAGAACATGTCTGTGGCACCCCACAAGAAGGCACTTTTACATTAGATAGTTACCTTTAGGTAAGAAATTTATGTATCAACGTTTCATGTGATAGGATATCTAGGACAGGATAGTAATATGGGGTTAAAAAATAATGTTCCAAGGGGTGAGTGCTATGTTTTTGGATATTTTGCGAGCAGATCCGGCATATAACGAAGAAGATATAGATTGTTATATTCATGTTGCGGCTACCATAGAGGCTATCGGTGGAAGGTGGAAAATGCTGATTCTGTGGCATCTTGAAGAAGGAGCAAGACGATACAATGAGCTTCGCCGATTAATACCTGGAGTTTCTCAAAAGATGCTGACGCAGCAACTTAAGGAATTGGAGCAGGATGGGTTAATTGAGCGAAAGGTATACCCCGAAATGCCACCTCGTGTGGAATATATGATGACAGATTACGGAAAGACGCTGGCACCGATTTTCGACATTATGTATGAGTGGGGAGTCATTCATCGCTTGCGGAAATCTAATAAATAATTATCACATGATGAGAATTATCGAGCAAATGATAATAATATCGATTATGAAAGAGCATACATACTATTGTATTGAGTTTTCTCCAGAAAATAAGAATAAATAGATTGATATCAACTCACAATGTTGGTATATTTCTATTTGTGACAAAATTACAAACACATTGGAGGAGACAAGTAATTGAAAAAAAAGGTTACATTTGTGGTGGTCATCATCGCCATACTCATCGCAGGATATTTTCTCGTAACGAAGCTCAGTTCTGGATCTAAGGAAGAAACTTCGTCTAAGGAGCAATGGAGTACTTCTAAGTATTTAGAAAAGGTAGACACGAATTATTCTTATGAGCTTACCAAGAAGTTGACGACCTTTAAATCTAACGAAAAGTTAGGGTACAGACCAAGTGGTTCCAAGGCAGAACTTGCTGCGGGAGAGATGCTCGTTGAGGAGTTTAAAAAGATTGGATTGAAGAATGTAACCAAGGATGAAATTAAGGTAGACTCCTGGGAATTTGAAAAGGCAGATCTAACTTATGTAGATAAAGATAATAAGAGCCATGAATTAGTGTTAGGTGGATATCAGGCTAATTTTGTAACCAATGGCCCGGAAACATTCGAGGTTGTGTATGCGGGGAAAGGAACGAAGCAGGATCTCGCTGATCTGGATGTCAAAGGCAAGCTGGTCTTGATTGATATTAATCAGAGAGATGAGTGGTGGATTAATTACCCTGCTTATCAAGCTTCATTAAAGGGTGCCAAAGCTGTCCTAGCTGCGCAACAAGGTGGGTATGGAGAGATAGATCCAGAGGCGTTAAATGCTCAGGATATATGCGGACCTGATGATGCTCCGGCATTCTCCATTTCTAGAAAAGATGCAGATGCTATAATCACACTCTTAAAGGAGACCGGTCAACAGACGCTGAAGGTATCGTTTGATGCGAAGTCGGTCGTCCAGAAGGACGCGAAGTCATACAATATCGTGGGTGAAATTCCTGGTAAGGATAAGGATTCTATTATTCTGCTTAGCTCGCATTATGATGCCTATTTTGATGGTTTTCAAGATGACTCCGCAGCGATCGGTATGATGGCTGGGATTGCTAAGGGATTGATTGATAGCGGCTACCAACCAGAGAAAACCATTGTTTTTGTGGCTCAAGCAGCAGAAGAATGGGGCATTAGTAACTCCAGATATGACTGGTCAACAGGAGCGTATGAGCAAATCTTCAAGGCGCGTCCAGAATGGCAGGACAAAGTAGTAGCGAACATTAACTTTGAATTGCCAGCTTATGAGCATACGTCTGCGGATGAAATCAGATCCGTGTATGAATTAGATCAGTTCCTGACTGAATTTGCTAAAGAGGTACCAACAGTTGAGGGTGTGTATAAGGACGGGATTAGTGTTGTCTCCCCACTACGTACATGGTCAGATGATTTCTCCTATTCTTTAGGCGGAATCCCTTCATTACGTAATGACTTCCAAGATTCAGATTTCATGAAGTCACACTACCACTCACAGTTTGATAATGAATCAACCTATAATGAGAAGGCATTCCGATTCCATCACAATATGTACGGTTTGCTTGTTGCGGCTTATGATAACACGGCTGTTATGCCACTGGACTTCACGGAACGTTTCGAAGCAATGAAGGAGTCCATCACTGCGGATGCCAATATGGCAGCAGGGGCAGACTCACAAGAATTGCTCAAGGCAATTGATCGTACGATTGCCGCGGCAACGACAATCACGGAGAAGGTCAATAAGATCAATGCGGACTATAAGGCCGCACTTCTTGAAGGTGATGAGAAGCAAGCGCAAAAATTGTTCGATGATAACAAAGAGTTCAATAACAAGTTGCGTGAAATCTATCGCGATGCGCAAGAACATCTAGTGAAGTTAACTTGGGAAGATGTACAAATTTTCCCGCATGAGCACGCACAAAACAACCTAGATGCCATTAACAAGTCGCTAGAGTCACTTGAAAAAGGCGATGTAAAAACAGCCTTGGACAACGATTTGTTCCTAGTAGATAACAACTGGTACGCTTATAGCTTTGATCGTGAAACATTTGATTTCTTTACGAATCAGGTATTAGGACAACCTGCCGACCGTTTAAATTGGGGTCATGCACGAGTTGTAGGTCATGAAGATTTATATGATGTAATCAATAGTCTTCAAGACAAATACGATGCGACTGAACCTAAAGTAGATTCTGAGATTGCAGCACTTCGCACGGCAGCTGAGAATCAAAAGAGTTTATTGCAAACAACGATCCAGCATGAGTTGGAGCAAGTTACAGCAATTGAAGGTAAGATGAAGGCTATCGCGCAATAAGCACAGAAGAATATGAGACAGACCTGGGGCGAAACCTCGGGTCATTCTCATTTCACGTATATCTAAACTCCATACCTCCTGCAAATTTTCCCTGCTTATTAAGAATCAAAACTTTATAAACTTGATGTTTTTCCAGTTTTGAATGGAGATTAAGATATAATTTTTCAAGTGTCTTATTATAAAAATCGATAGTTCCACTCGTGACCAACTGTCCAATTTCATTTCCAGATTCATCAACAAGTTTAATATCATAGTAAGTATTAGGTTTTTTATCAGAGATAAATCCGAAAGACAACTGGGGCAGGTTCTCGTAGTATAGGATATTGGTTAATCGAATGCCTTTTACATTGTATAGGGTATTTTGAGTTTTTAATTTATCACGTTTAGTGAGCGCTGATCCTCTTTGAACCCCCTGTAATTCGTTTAAAAAATAAGTGCCGTATAATTCATAGTGACTGCTTATTACTGACAATTTAATCATCGGAAACAATAATACCAATGCAACTCCAATGAGACATAATGCAATTAATATACGTCGTTTGATAAGAAGCCCTCACTTTCAAATCCCTCGGCCTACAGTAATGAGAAAGGAATTACCCCTTAATCAGAACTGACCTTGAGAAGTCTCATTATATAAACGGACTATATTTGCAAAAATTCCACAGACACTAAAGTTTTCTCTGCGATAATGCGTGTACTTGTGCCTACATAGCGTAAAAAAGTGTTTTTTATATGCTCTCTTGACTCTGCCACTGTGTCATACTTCATTCTATATATGAGCTCAAAATTTACCGGTAGAAAGGATCATTATGTTTAGAATAGGCGATTTCTCAAAACTGTCGAGAATCAGTATCCGGATGCTGCGACACTATAACGAGTTAGGTTTACTCATTCCAGACCACATTGATGATTTCACAGGTTATCGTTATTACAAAGCTTCACAATTAACGGTTGCAGGCAGAATACAGGTCTTAAAGGGTCTGGGGTTTGGTATTCCAGCGATCAAGAAGATCCTCGCCGAATATGACGATGCGGAGAGTTTACGGAAGCACCTCATTATTCAATACGCCCAAATGCAAGAAGAGGAGGAAGTGATACAGAAAAAACTGGCACTCCTTCAGAACACTATTCAAAGATTAGGGAAGGATCGTGTAACTATGAACTATGACGTTACTTTGAAAGTCATTCCAGAGCGATATGTAGCGAGTCTTAGAGATGTTATTCCTGCTTATGACCAAGAAGGTGAGCTGTGGGCTCGATTAGGGAATGAAGTAGGAGATCGTCTGCAAATGTCTAGTCCATGCTACAGTCTTGCGGTTTTTCACGACGAGGGATTCAAAGATAGTGATGTTGACGTCGAAATTCAGATTTCCGTCACGGGCAATTATGAGGACACAGAACATGTACGTTTCAAAAAGGTTGCCCCAATCACCGTTGCTTCGGCCATACTGACAGGCAGTTATGCTTTGCTGAGAGAGATCAATGAATCTATCGCAAACTGGATTTCGGACAATGAGTATGAATTTGATGGTTCGATGTTTACCATCTATCATGTAGGTCCTGCAACGGAACCTAACCCAGATCATTGGGTTACAGAGGTTTGCTATCCTGTTAAGAAGTAATCATTCACCAGAGAACGAAAAAGTGTATTGTCCAAGTAAAGTCACTTCTTAGAAGTGGCTTTATTTCGCTGTTTTCGCTGCTATTTATAGCCTAATTGGTCGGCAAATATATCTGCTTTACCGCGTTACCGTAATCTGATAGTTTTAGGTTGAAGAGAGAGAATAGGAAGGTGGCTCCAGCTATGAAATTACTCAGCAATGAATATATATCCACTTGGACTATTGATAAGGATACCAATGTATTAACACTATCAAATGATTTTAAGAATTTAATTGGTTTCTCGAGCGAGGAAATGTACCATAGCCCCCATCTCTTAATAGAAATGGTCTATATGGAAGACATTCATATGTTCGATGAACATATGGATAGGCTATATTCGGGCCTGACAAGTAGTCTGGAGCATCGTATCGTTATTCAAACTGGTGAATTCAAATGGGTTCAAAGTGTCGGCATTCCTATGCGGGGTCAGGATAATAAGATTTGCCGGATTGATGGGGTTGTTCTAGATATAACGGAGCAGAAAGCTTCGCAGGAGAAATTGGAGAGAACATTCTCGTCGCATCAGAAGATGTTAGATACGATTGACGTGGCTATTTGGTCTTTTGATTTGGTGACACGGAAAGTATTCATTTCGGATGCGATAGTTAAAATTACGGGCTACCCGATGGAGAAGGCTTCGGGGGTTAGGTTCTTTTCGGAGATCGCCCATATAGATGAATTACCTCACATACACAAAATAATGGACAGCATAAAACTAGGGATTCCAGATCTTAGTGAGTATCGGATTATCCATGCTAATGGTGAAATCAGATGGCTTCAGATCAGTATCATACCGAGTATGGATAAATCCCAAACGGTGGTTCGGCACGATGGCGCTGTGATCGATATTACCGCAAGAAAGGTTATGGAAGAGGCTCTACAGAGAAGTGAGCAACGTTATAAATCGTTATTTGAATATAACACGGATGTTGTTTGTGAATTAGACTTACTTGGAAATATCGTAGACATGAATCAAGCTGCCGAGAATATTACAGGAGAACGATTAAATAGTATTAAAGAAAGTCGTTCGATTATGAACATCTTTGATGTGGAGCATACGCAGCAAATAACCGATTATTTTAAGCGGGCTATAGAAGGATATCCTTCAACTTATACGGTGACGTCACACCATAAGGATGGGGGAGTTACTCACTGGGATATGAAAAATGTACCCATTCAAGTGAATAACCGTATTGTGGGTGCCTTTGCAATTGCTAAAGATGTCACGCTGAACAGGGAGATTGAGAAGAAGCTAGCTGATCGTGAAGCAGAGTATCGGCTAATTACGGATAATATGAAGGATATGATGGGCGTCTTAGATTATAAGGGGAACTTTGTTGTTGCCTCACCCTCCAGTGAGAAAATATTAGGGATCCCTGAGGGGTTAATTAAGGACACTACAATTTTAGAATATATCCATCCAGATGATAGGCAATATTTAATCGATCAAATCTTGGATATGTTGCAGACGAGAGGGAGTAAACTATTACGTAGTCGTTTTATCCATGCTGATGGTTACATCATATATCTTGAATCCCTATGTACCCCAGTACTTGGCGTCGAAGGGGAGATAGAGAACATTGTCATTGTGTCACGGGATATTTCCAAGCGAGTGAAGGTTGAAAACGAACTTAGAGAGAGTGAGGAACGTTACCGGAGACTGATTGAGCTTTCGCCTCAGCCGATGGTTCTCATTCGTCAGAGCAAGGTGGTCTACATAAATCCTGCGGGACTTCATATGCTGGGAGCAACAAACGCCGACGAATTAGATGGGCAATCCATATTCGATTATGTTCATTTGGACTACAGGGTAGAAGCCATGAATCGGATGCTGCAATTAATGAACAAGCAGTACTTAGGATCCACAGAATATAAGATTATTCGAATGGATGGCCAAGTTATTGAGACAGAGGTTATTGGAATATATGACGAAATAGCGGAGACGATCCTGATCCTAATAAAGGATGTTACAGAGCGTCTAAAGATGGAAAGAGCTCTTCAAGAGAGCGAGGAACGTTATCGCAGATTGGTAGAGCTCTCTCCAGTAGCGATTGCCGTGTATAAGGCAGGTCAAATTAATTATATTAATCCGGCTGGTGCTAGAATGCTAGGTATAAATCTCACAGGGGATACGTTTGTACCAAATCTCATGGATTGGATCCATCCTAACTACCGGGATGGTGTAAGTCAGGCAATGGAGAATACCATGTTGAACGGTTACTCCATCCCTGCTGAATATCAGGTAGTTCGTTCAGATAGTCACGTGATCCTTGTATCTATGTTATCTATCTATGACTCTCAATCTGCATCTGTCCAGTTGATGTTTGAAGATATCACGGAGAAGAAACGAGTAGAGCAAGCTTTGTTGGAGAGTAAGGAGTTGAATCAGCAGATTATTGAGTTGTCACCTGAAGCGATTGTCCTCCATAGTGACTACAAATTTATCGATGTAAATTCTGCTGCGCTTGTGTTATTTGGCGTGTCCGGTGTTAGCGAATTGGTTGGAAGATCGATTTTTGAATATGCCCATCCCGATAATTGGACCTTAATACAGGAGAGAATGGGAGAAATCTATAGACAACAAAGGGCCTCCTCCACTCCTGTGGAGCAGAAGATTATACGGTCAGATGGTGAAATTATCGATGTTGAAGTAGTAGCTAACTCCATTCCATATAAGGGAGAATATGCAGCTATATCTCTGTTTCGTGATATAAGGGATCGGAAAAGGGCGGAAAGGGATAGAAAGCTTACAGAGAGAGTCATTCGCGAAAGTGAGGAACGGTATTTCCGCCTACAGACGAGTTTGGATGAGTTTTCTCACGATCTCTTCGGTGTGATGAAGATCCCTCAGATGGAACAGCGGTTGTTGCAAGAAGTACGAGAAATACTAAACGTCTCAAACGTAAGATTAATTGAAGTCGAATGCAACAAGGACAAGTTATGCGAAATTATCGAATCGGACAGGGGATATTATCTTAAGCTAGATGAGAATAAAGGGAAGAGCTACTTGCTTTGTATTGATGAAAAGCCACCAAGCTTACAGATTACGTCGATAAGAGTATGGCTGAAGACCATCGGCCGTTATGTCAGTGTTCTATTTGATAACTTCCTGCTAATCGAAGACTTAACTAAGGAGCTTGAACAAGCTGCCTCGGGTCAAGTGGCTCCAACATGGCTTTTGCGATTTATATTCAATTTATCTGAGAACGAGCGAAAACGTCTCGCACAGGATTTACATGACTCCGCACTGCAGGAGCAGATTATTTGGTATCGCAAGTTGGATTTCCTCCTAACGGACGGAGCGATCACAGGGGTGCTCAGGGAGCAACTAGGACAAATCACGGAGGGACTACTTAATGTCGTTTATCAAATACGTATCACATGTAATGAACTAAGACCACCTATGTTAATTAGGGATGGACTTATATCTTCCCTTGAGGCATTATTCGATTTCACACAATTGCGTGCAAACTATAGTATTCATTTTGATGCTGTGCATTTCAATCATAGGTTACATGATGACATAATCATTGGTCTATATCGCATTGTGCAGGAACTCTTAGCTAACGCTACGAAACATTCTTCTGCTACGAAAGTTCATATTCTATTGTATAGTCAAGGGGATCGTATTCGCTTGGAATATGAGGATAATGGAGTTGGCATGGATTTAACGAGGATGGAAGAATCAGATTCACTTACGAGCATGGGGATGAATGGCATGAAGGAACGGGTTCGCAGTATGGATGGAACCATACAATTGCTCTCGCCTGAGAATCAAGGGTTATCTATCTACATATCTATACCCGCACGCGAATAGAAAGTAGAATATTAAATTGAGGTGTAGAATCATGATTCATATTCTGTTGGTTGACGATCATCCATCCGTTATGGAAGGAACCAAGATGATACTCGAGCAGGAAGGAGATATGAAGGTTCACCTAGCGAATTCTGCTGAGGAAGTTTTGGAAATGGTAGGTTCACAATCTTTTGATGTGATGTTATTCGATCTCCATATCGCCGATGTTAACGGGATTGATCTGGCTAAGCAAGTATTAAGTTTGAACCCAGGCGCCATTATACTAATCTATACAGGATTTGAGTTTAATAACCATTTTAACATGATGATAGAGACGGGCATATTTGGATTTATCTCTAAAACAACAAATAGGGAGCAACTCGTTACTTCCGTTCGTTGTGCCTTGAGAGGAGAGGTTATTCTGCCTCTTTCCTTAGTTAGACAGTTGAGAAGGACGACGGTTACGGGTTCAGGAATGGACGACGATCAGGCAGCTTTCTCTGTAAGTAATAAGGAGTATGAGATCCTGAAAGAGATAGCCCGCGGGAAAAGCAACAAGGAAATTGCCGAGCTTGTACTTATGAGCCAGCGATCGCTAGAATATAGCTTAACTAGTCTATTTCAGAAACTAAAAGTAAAATCGAGAATTGAAGCGGCTATAAGGGCAAAGCAAATGGGTATATTGAACGACTCGGATTTTATTCCGTCGTGAGGTCGGTTTAGTTTAATAATAAATTAATAAGAGGATCTCGTTCACATACATGTGATGCGAGGTCTTTTTTTATTTATGTGATGAAGTGACAAGCCTAGTAGGGCGGGGGCTATTGTGCGGTTGCGTTGATCTCCATTGCGAGGTACCGCAACAATTTTGCGGGGGCGCGCCAACTTTTTTCGGTTACCAATATATACCTCGTTGTTATGATTGTCCTAGTTCTTAAGAAGTGCATTTGAATTCATAGTATAGGAAGGAAGATACAAGTGAGTGTTACCAAGCAAGGACATAGGTTTGAGAGAAGGGGTGCTTTAACTGGCTAAGATCTTGATCGTAGATGATGCGGCATTCATGCGCATGATGTTAAGGGACATCCTCGAAAAGGGTGGGCATACCATCGTAGGGGAAGCAGAGAACGGCAAAGTAGCGATAGAGAAACATAAGAGCTTAAGTCCCGATGTAACAACGATGGATATTACCATGCCAGTAATGGAAGGTATAGAAGCGGTCAAACACATAAAGGCGGCTGATCCGAAAGCCAAAATCATTATGTGCTCCGCAATGGGGCAACAAAATATGGTGATACAAGCTATTCAAGCTGGTGCCCAGGAGTTCGTCATCAAGCCTTTTCATAGTGAGCGAATTCTTATATCTATAAATAAAGTGCTAGGAGCTTAAATACAACAATAATAGAGGATAGGGTGTTAAAACATGAAATGGTTTTATAATTTGAAGACAACGGTCAAGTTGGTATCTGCGTTTGTTATAGTTTCTATCATTTTAGGTGTTGTGGGGTTATATGGAATAAGTAACTTAAACAAAATGGACGATTCTATTAGTGATATGTATGCTAATCGATTAACTCCGATTTCCGATCTTAGTGCAGTAAATGAATTACTTCAACTAAACAGAATAAATATTCGAGATATCAATACGATGGCTAAGACTCCGGATGAGAGAACAGAGTTTAAGGACCAAATTCAAAATAATATTAAAGAAATCGGAACTAAACTTGAAAAATACGGCAAGACAGATTTGAGATCAGAGGAAATAGCGATCTTGAACAAGTTAACCGCTGTCTGGGAAAGTTATACCCTCAGCATCGATGAAACGATTGCATTGAACGAAACCAACATAAGTAACGAGGACTACACAACATACTTGACTACAAGTGATGTTAATACAGCAGTTGACGAAATGGGAGCCATACTTAAACAATTGATAAGCGTCAATACGGATCAAGCGAATCAAGCAAGCGAGTACGCAAATAAACTCTATTTATCTTCACGAACAATTACGATAGCAGTTATTGTTATTGCTCTTATCGTTAGCGTTAGCTTGGGATATATCATCTCTCAAGTTATAGCAAGACCATTAAATCGTGTGGTCTTGTTACTAGCTAAGGTAGCAAAGGGAGACTTAAGTGAAACTTCGGATATGGATTCTAAAGATGAAATCGGATTATTGGCGGGTTCAGTCAATGATATGATTCTGAATTTAAGACAAACGGTAGGCGGGATACTAGTTTCAGCAGAAACGGTCTCGGCGGCTTCTCAGCAGATTTCAGCTAGTACGGAAGAGATCGCTAGCGGGAGCATGAGTCAAGCCGGAGCAGCTCAAACGATGAACGAGTTATTCCGGGAATTATCCTTAGCGATTAACTCTGTTGCCCATGGTGCTGAACAGGCGTCTGAACTGTCTGACAAAACGATGAGCATCGCACAGGACGGGGGCAAAGTGATTCAAGTCTCCATTGACGGAATGACGCGTGTGAATGAACAGATGTCCAGACTTGAGGAAGATTCGAACAAAATCGGTGAGATTATTGAAGTGATTGATGATATTGCTGAACAGACGAATCTCCTTGCATTAAACGCAGCTATTGAGGCTGCTCGTGCTGGAGATCAAGGACGGGGATTTGCGGTTGTAGCTGATGAAGTACGGAAATTAGCTGAACGTAGCAGTGAAGCCACCAAACAAATTACGAAAATCATCAAAGGGATGCAAGAAAATACACAACAAAGCGTAAAAGCGGTAGAAGAAGGAGTTGCTTCCTCACAAAAAACCGGTGAAGCATTTGAACATATTTTATCTATGGTGAACGAAACAGCTTATAAAGTAACGGAAATTGCTGCTGCCAGCGAGGAGCAGGCCGCCCAATCATCGGAGGTGCTGGACTCTATTGAGAGTATATCTGCAGCCACGGAAGAAGTAGCAGCAAGTAGTGGAGAAACGGCTGCTACTGCCCAATCCTTGGCACAACTAGCAGAAGAATTAAATGGTTTGGTAACGATTTTCAAAATTAAATAATGATGGGGAGAGGAGAACAAAGGAGGGATGGTGCAGACTATGGGCCAAGAACAATATATTGAATTTGCTATCGACGAAGAACAATATGCCATTCATATAGAGGATATTCACGAAATCATTAAGATGCAGGATATCACGCAAATTCCTAATGTTACACCCTATGTAGAAGGGGTAATTAATCTCAGGGGGAAGATCGTACCTGTCATAAGTTTGCGGAAGTTTTTCAATCTTGTAGTAAGAGAATATTCGAGAACGACACGGATTATCGTAGTTCATCATCAAAACGATACCGTAGGAATTATTGTAGATCGAGTAAATAAAGTTACTACCTTTGCAGATATTCAAGCCCCGCCTGAGCGCATAGGTGGTATCGATGGCAATTATTTCGTAGGAATTGGCTTGATAGACAGCGGTCTGGTTGCCATATTGAAGCTGAATGAAATCCTGCTTCATGAACAGGAGTGAATGACCCATGTTATCAGAGTATAGAGAGGTCTTTCTGGAGGAGCTAGAGGAACAGCTGCAACTTATGGATGATGTTATTTTGCAACTAGAGCAAGAGGGGGAAACCGAACGGGTTGTACAAGACCTGTTTCGGGCCGCCCACACGTTAAAGGGTTCATCAGCCGCTATGGGTTATGAAGAAATGAAGCAATTGACGCATGAGATGGAGCATCTATTGGACTTAGTAAGGAGTAGAGTGCTTAGAGTGACAGGACCGTTAATCGATCTTTTCTTCCAATCACTAGACTGTCTAAAAGAATTACAACAAGATATTATGCATAACAATGAGACGATAACGGATATATCGAAATGCGTTCGTGACTTGCAAGACTTTGGTAAGCTTCCAGATGAGCAGGCTTACAACGACGCTGAAGATTTGCCTAAACCAGCATTAAGCTTGGATACAACGCTAAAAGTAAAAGAGGCTGAGGACCAGGGGCTTGAGGTGTATTGGGTTACTGTCCAAATTGCTGCGGATTGCGTCATAAAAGGAGCACGTTTCTATGTGATTCATTCTAACTTGTGCCATTTGGGTGAAGTGCTCTACTCCGTGCCTGATATCGATAAGATCGAAGTCGAAGAACAAGGGGATACCCTTCTTGAGGTTCAATTCCTCTATGCAGGTAAGCAAAGCAGTCAGGAACTACAGGACCTGGTAGCAGCGTTAACGGAAGTTGAGCATGTTAAGGTGGAAGCTCTACCAGTTGAAAGAGCTGTCCTTGCCGAAATAGGGACCCGGAAGCAGAGCGAAAGTATAAACGAAGATCCATCCAATAGGGATAAGTCTAAAACGCAAACGATTCGTGTAAGCGTGGAAAGGCTAGATCATCTCATGAATCTAGTAGGAGAACTCGTAATTGATCATACACGAATTGATCAAGTGGAGCGTACCCAAAGGAGACAGTTTACAGGGGACTCTTTGGAGGAACTTAGTCAAATATCGGATCATCTTGCTCGAATTATCAGTGATTTGCAGGAAAGTGTGATGAAGGCAAGGATGCTTCCGATTGAGCAGTTGTTCAACCGTTTTCCGCGAATGATTCGAGATCTAAGTCGTGATTTAGGCAAGGATATTGAACTGGTTATCGGGGGGAAAGATACCGAATTAGATCGGACACTAATTGAGGAAATCGCTGATCCACTTATTCACTTAATTCGGAATGCGATTGATCATGGAATCGAACTACCTCAGCAAAGGGAGCTGTCTGGCAAGCAGCGCAAAGGTACCCTACAAATCAGAGCAGCGCATGAAGATAATCAAGTTGTTATCTACGTGGAAGATGATGGGGCAGGGATTAACCCGGAGAGAATGAGACAGTCGGCACTAAGCAAAGGGATCATTTCTGCTGAGGAAGCGATGCTGTTAAGTGACAGAGAAGCTGTTCATCTGATCTTTCGGCCTGGTTTTTCAACAGCAAGCAGCGTAAGCGACATATCTGGGCGTGGCGTGGGAATGGATATCGTAAGGAGTAATATCGAGAATCTCAACGGTTTGATCGATATTGAGACTAGATGGGGACATGGGACTTGTTTTAAGATCAAGCTTCCCCTAACGCTAGCTATCATTATTGGTTTACTTGTGAAATTGAATGATCAAACCTTTATTATCCCGATGAGTAATATCGCTGAGATTGTAAGAATAACGCAAGGGGATATCCAAACCATTCGAGGGCAGTCGGTTATTTTATTACGTGATGAGATCATTCCGATGGTCTGGTTGCATGATCAATTTAACCTACCCAGAGGAGAACAGAAGAAAGACCATATCCAGTTAGTTATTGTCGGATCGGCCGAGAAGAGATTGGCACTAGCTGTAGATGAATTGATTGGAAATCAGGAGATTGTTATAAAGTCACTGGGTTCTTATGTTGGTAAAGTGGATGGTATTGCCGGTTCCACGATACTAGGCAATGGTAAAGTAGCTTTAATCATAGAGGTATCGGGGATTATTAATCAATAATAGGGGTAGAGATGTTATGTACAAGATAAAAGTACTCGTAGTGGATGATTCGGTGTTTATGCGTCAGCTCATCTCACGCCTGATTGCAGAGGATACTGCACTAGAGGTGATTGGAACAGCCCGAAATGGCATAGAAGCAGTTACCATGGTGAAGGAACTACGCCCTGATGTCGTAACACTGGATATTGAAATGCCGGAAATGAACGGGTTGGAAGCCTTGATAAAAATCATGGACCAACGACCAACGCCAGTATTGATGCTTAGCTCACTTACACAGGATGGGACTACGGCAACGATTACTGCGCTGCAGAATGGGGCAGTAGATTTTATCTCCAAACCATCAGGTTCAGTTTCCTTCGACTTGGTGAATAAGAAGCTAGAGTTGGTATCCAAAATCAAGCAAGCTGCACAAATACCTTTAAGAAATCTAATAGTTAACAACATAACAGTACCAAGAGCCGGATTAGTTCAAAAGAACAATGCTGAGACCGAATTAATGAAGGAGTTTGATCAGATTTTGGCCTTAGGCACCTCAACAGGTGGTCCCAAGGCGTTGGAAACCGTAATTACAGCCTTACCTGCGAGTTTTCCCTACCCTTTGTTAGTGGTCCAGCATATGCCGCCCAAGTTCACGAAGTCATTGGCAGATCGATTAGATCGCTTGTCTTCGGTCCGAGTTGTTGAGGCGAAGGATAATGAGCTCGTAGTAGGTGGAACGGTATATATTGCACCTGGTGATTATCATATGATCGCGATCCAGAAGAATAGAGAAGTCAGAATTAAGCTTCACCAGGAGCCGCAAGTTAGTGGTCACCGTCCATCGGTTGATGTACTGTTTGATTCCATTGCTCAAATTAAGAATACCAAGCAGCACTTCATCTTGATGACTGGAATGGGAAGCGATGGGGCGAGAGGAATGATGTCTGCCAAACAAGCAGGTGCACAATCAACCATTGCAGAGTCTAAAGAATCCTGTATTGTATACGGAATGCCAAGATCGGCAGTAGAACTGGGCTGTGTAGACTACACAGTTCCTTTACATCTTATAACATCTAGAATATTAGAAGTGACAGGTGCGTCGAAACGATAGATTTAGCTTGATATGGATCTATGCATGATATGGCAGGGAGGGCATATACTTGGTTTTTTGCAGTAGTACTATAGAAAAAACGATGATGATGAGTTTTCTTTTCAGAGGATTTTGGGATAGATGGATTGCAAACGATATCCCAAAACAGACGATGCGTGAGTTACGCCAGCGCTTTAATAGTCTGGAGGAATGGACTCGAATTCTGTACAAGCATGCCGATGATTATGAGCAACGAGCAATTCATGCACTTAATCAAAATTCCGCCAGTGAAGCAGAAAAATTATATCGAATTGTGGGAATGCACTATAACTTGATTCAGTGGATGTTCCCGGAGACGGGAACGCAGAAGCAAGAATGGTATCAGCGATGCAAGGATATGCATAAGCAAGCAGATACGCTTGTGGCCGATGAGATTATTAACGTTACTATTCAAGTTGAAGGCAACGATTGTTATGGAAGAATACGCGTCCCAAAGCGCCCTAAGGGTTGCGTGATTATTCTAAACCCCATTGATTCTTCAAAGGAAGAATCAATTAAAACGGAAGGTCATTTTGCGAAAATGGGTTTTGTTACGGTGAGCTTTGATGGACCGGGGCAGGGCGAGACTTATGTCCGCAATGAATATAAAGCAACTCGTCAAAGATGGGATCTATTTGTGGACCAAGTGATTGAGTTCGCTACATCACAATACGAAGGACTCCCGCTCTTTTTGTTTGGAACCATTTTAGGTGCGACCTGGGCTATCCAAGGAAGTAAACATCCTAAAGTGTGTAGAGTCGTATCGGTAAGTCCTATACTTAGTGAAGATGTAAGAATGCCTGATTACTTCATGGAACGATTGTCCTATATAATCGACGACCCACAGAGTGGAGAATTGTTAAGGTTGGATAATATTGATCATGTAAGCCCTGTTCTCTTGGTTCACGGCAAGAAGGATAAGTTTATTAATGATGGGAATATATACGAGCTATATAACCAACTCCCTAGGGAGAAACGACTGATTCAATATTTAGATGAAGGTCACGGCTGTAATTACAAGACAGAGTCAATCCTGGAGGCCGCTGGGGAGTGGTATTTAAGGTAGATAGCGGGGGATTGATAAAAAAGGTTGTCGAAAATATCGGCAGCCTTTTTTGTGTTTAAAGCGGAGAAATTCAACATAGAATTTTCGACGACAAAATGGGACAAATTCACGAAACTTTCGCAAACTACAAATGATCAAAGTAGATTAAAAAACAATTGACCTTTTAATAAAGTGAATCTATTATAGTGTTGAAAGCGCTTTTAACCGTTTGCGAAACTTTCGTTATTTATAGTAAACGGAGTGATGATTCTAAAATTATCACGAAAATCGAGGAGGGAAAGTGTGAAGAAGAGGATTGCATTATGGTTGTCCATTTTGTTGCTAGTATCCAGTTTTTCTTCAGGCTCAGCTGTTCTTGCTATCGAAAAATCGAAACCGGTTTCGAAACAAGAGCATTGGGCTACAAAAGCGCTTGAAGTTTGGAAGTCGGCTGGAGTTATCCAAGGTTATCAGGATGGTTCTCTCCGGCCAGACGGTCAAATTACTACCGTAGAATATGTTGTCATGATGAACCGAATTTTTGGCTTACAAGAGACGGTGGCAAAGGTACCAGCAGAGATTCCTGCGGATGCTTGGTATGCCAAGGATTTGACAAAAGCACTTGAAGCGGGTTATTTACCCACTATCAACATTGTAGATTTATCAACGGGTTATTTGACCCGAGCGCAAGCCGCATGGAGCTTGACTAAATTATTTGCTCTTAGTGTGCCAGTTGAAGCTATATCATTCTCGGATATGGGTTCCCTTGATGCAGAATCCATTCAAGCCATTCAAACTTTGGCTTCAGCGGGATACATCAAGGGTTACCCAGACGGAACATTTAGGCCAGATCGGACCATTACACGTGGAGAGATTGCTTCCATCTTAGATCGTCTGTTAGTGTCCTATGTTCATGATAGTGGGGTAAGAAATGTAGGTGGAATCCAGGGTAATATGCTGGCGAATCAGGCAGATGTAATCCTGAAGGATGGAAAGATTACGGGGAATCTATATTTCAGTCAGGGGCTTGGAAATGGAGATGCCTCGCTTGAGAATATCACGGTTGAGGATACTTTCTTCGTCCGTGGTGGAGGAGAAGAATCGATTGAAGTCAACAATTCCATCATTAAACGATTGGATGTGAACAGACCGGACGGCAGGGTTCGGGTCCATCTTATCGGATCCACTCAAGTGGAGGAAACACGGGTTGGTGCGGATGCGAATCTAGACAACAGTGGAGCACCGAAAGCTAATTTTGGTCGAGTGGCGCTAGCTCCAAATGCGGCCAATATAAGTCTAACGGGACAATACGATGAGGTTGTTGTTCCTTTGAGACAAGGTACAGATGGTCAAATGCCAATCATTACGATCTCAGGCACGGTGAAAGAGCTAGTTCTAAATGGCCCAGCCACGATCCGTCTTGTAGGTGGAGCTGAGATTGTTAAGCTAGTCGTCTCGGCGCAAGCTGTAGCGTCAACTGTTAACGGAAAGATTCAATCACAAGGCAATTATTTTAATGTTAAATCCTCTGTGTCTGCTCCAACTGGGGGGACTCAAACTTCAGGTGGTGGTAATAACTCTGGGGGAGGACCGGGCGGGGAAGTTCCATCTAGCCCATGGACGTTAGTGTGGAGTGACGAGTTTAGTGGAAGTGAACTCAATCGCTCCAAATGGACCTTCGACCTCGGTAATGGCGAATCGGTAGGTAATCCGGGATGGGGCAACAATGAGTTGGAATATTATACGGATCGTCCTGAGAATGTGAGTGTCGAAGATGGAAATCTGGTCATTACCGCAGTAAAAGAATCACAAAAATTCAATGGTTTTGATTACACATCCTCGAGAATCAAGACAAAGGGATTGTTCAGTAAGAAGTATGGAAAATTTGATATTCGCGCTAAAGCTCCCAGTGGCAAGGGATTATGGCCAGCTATCTGGATGTTACCTGAGCATGATGCATACGGTGTATGGGCAGCTTCTGGGGAAATTGATATTATGGAAGGTTGGGGAAGTGACACAGGGAAAGTTGGCGGCACCCTTCACTATGGGGGACAGTGGCCTAATAATACCTATACCGGCAAGGAGTATCGTTTTGAGAACGGAGGTACTACCGAAGACTACCATGTATACGGCCTTGAGTGGGAGCCCGGTGAAATTCGCTGGTATGTAGATGGTAAGCTCTATGCGACGCAGAATGATTGGTTTAGCAAGAGTGTAGGCCAACCGGCAAACAATGCCTACCCGGCACCGTTTGATGAGCCATTTCATCTCCTTTTGAACTTGGCAGTGGGTGGTCATTTTGACGGAGACCCTACAGCAGATACGGAATTCCCGGCAAAAATGCTAGTGGACTATGTTCGTGTATATGAATTGACAGGCCGTGAATACCGGGAACCAGTGGTACCGTCTACACCCAAAGAGGATTACCCTGTAGGTTCCATTGCGGCGTTAGAAGACGGTAACTTGATGCGTAACGGAGATTTCACTAAGCATAACGAAACATCAGGAATTCCTAACATTGAAGGTGTGGTAAACACTGATTATTGGAATTTATTTATAGGAGAAGGAGGAGCAGGCGACCTAACGATTGAGAATATAGATGGGAAGAACTATGCCAAGGTGTCGATAACAAGTGGGGGAAATCAGCCCTATTCCATTCAACCGCTAGGTATCGTCTCTTTAGCCAAGGGAAGGTATTACAAACTAAGCTTTGATGCCAAGTCGGACGACTCCCGCAATATGAGCGTCAAATTAACGGGCGGTAGCTCAAGAGGTTTTGCGGCTTATTCGCAAGCTCTACAAGCAGACTTGAACAACGAATTCAACCACTATGAGTTACCGTTCCAAATGAAGCAAGATGGTGACATCGCGGCGCGGATCGAGTTTAACATGGGACTGAATACTCATCCAGTATGGTTAGGCAACGTGCGGTTGGTTGAGGTCGACTCTCTTGAATTTGATCATGACGTACCGAAGGTACCACTCGCTGATGGAAACCATATTTACAACGGAACGTTTGACCAAGGTGAGGTAAATCGCTTGAGCTATTGGCATATCCTTGAGGAAGACGGAGCCAAAGTAAAGGCAAGTGTTGATCCAGTCCAACGTAAATTGAACTTAAACATAACATCGGGAGGAACCGATAAGTCCAGCGTTCAGTTGGTCCAAAGAGGAATTTCTTTGATCAAGGGGTTGGAGTACGAATTATCTTTTGATGCTAAAGCCTCTGCAGATCGGGAGATCGAAGTTGAACTGACAAGTAAGAATGGAACTTCTTATGGCAAGCAGTTGCTGACACTGAGATCTTCCAGAGCGAATGTTACCGCACAATTCAAAATGTTGGCGGAAACAGATGAAGCTTCACAGATAATATTCCATCTGGGAGGCAAGACCGGAACGATCGAATTGGATAATATTAGACTGGTTCGCACATCGGTATATTTCGATCCAGATACCGTATTCTATCCACTAATCAATGGCGATTTCAGCGGGGGATTAGAACCGTGGCAGCTTGTTAACCCAGAGGGAGGCGGAGCTTTAAACGCTACCCTTGAAGATGATATGGCCAAGGTAACCATTACGAATAGTGGAACTAAACCACATTCCGTGTTGTTTTTCCAGGAAGGGTTAGCAGTCTCTAAAGGATTGACCTATATTCTGGAGTTCGATGCCAAATCCTCAATGAATCGAAAAATGAAGGTTTCGGTGGAGAATGCAAGTTATGCATCTTATATCAATAAGACTGTTGATTTGACCAATGGTGTAACTCACTTTACTTATGAGTTCCAGACACCAAACAAAGAAATGGTTGGTTTGAAGTTTTTGCTCGGCAATGTCGGAGACGGTGTGATCAGTGATAGCCACGAAGTATGGATCGACAATGTGGAGTTAAAAGTGAAAGATGCACCTGGTCTGAAGCCGCCTGTTTTGAAAGCTGACAGTACGGGTAACAATCCGGGTAATACAATAGCAATCACCTTCAGTGACAATGAAGCGTGGAGGAAAGCGATAAATACGGTACTTCTTAATGGGAATGCCGTAGATGGGCAGAAATATGACATTCAAGAAGGAATATTAACTTTAGATGGGTCTCTATTTTCCTCAGCCGAACGTTATGAGATCATTGTCAAAGCTGAGGGTTATGCAAATGCTATGGTGAACCAGCCGATACTTTCAGCAAATGGAAATTTGGTCACTCAAGGCTCTTTTGATGAAGTTTCAAACGCATGGGTGACCTGGACAGGGGATGGAGGGGCTTTTGACTTCTCTGTTGAAGATGGAACTGCCAAACTAGATATCACAGGTAAAGGACCGAATAACTGGAGCAATCAGTTTTATCAGGCCAACATTCCGATGGTGGCGGGTAAAACCTATGAGCTTAGCTTCAAAGCTTGGTCTACAGTGGCTCGTGATATTACCGTAGAATTCTCAGACACATCAGGTGGATCTGCGAAGTTCGATATTACTGCAACGGAAGCAGTATATAAGAAACAATTTACTGTAGATTCCTCCAAGCCGCTTAAGCTTAATTTCTTAATTGGTAAGGGTGTAACTGAGTTTGACACACCTCACACATTGTATCTAGATGATATTGAGATTAGGGAAGTGACGAATCCGTCTCCTGGGACGGAAGGACATGACCTATTGAATGGTGACTTCTCACAAGGTACCGAATCATGGGATATATATACAAATGATGGTTCAAATGCGGAGATCTCTGCAGCGGATGGCGAGTTAAAAGTTGACTTTAAGAACTATGACGGATGGAACTCTTGGTCAACCCAAATCTATCAGAATAAGTTGAATTTAAAGAGCGGTACCACGTATACCCTCTCCTTCGATGCTAGTTCAAGTCTGGATAAACGGATTGGGGTAGATATCGTAGTTAACTCAATTCCTGACGGTTCAAGCGGGAAACACTTGGCGGAGACGCTGGATCTTACGTCTGATAAGCAGACATTCACGTATGTTTTCTCCGTTGGTGATTCAGGTGATCCAAATGCTAAGCTAGTTTTCTTGCTTGGTAGTCAAAATGTTCCAGGAGAACAATTTATTTCTCATAATATTTTATTGGATAACGTGACTTTAGTAGAAAAGAAATAGGGCAATATTTAAAGCTGGAATGGGCCAAACCTATTCCAGCTTTATTCTTTATGCTATCCCCGGGAGATGCCCATACAAGAATGAAATTTGGGTATTTTCATAATTTGCTGTAAATTATTTGCTAGACCATACGCAGCGACGCATTTTTTTGATACAATAGCTGAAAACTGACTCGTATAAGGAGATTATTATGGACTACATTAGCACTCGGGGGAAAGTAGGAGCGATCGGCTTCATCGATGCCGTGATGATGGGACTCGCCGATGATGGCGGACTACTCGTTCCGAAACACATCCCGCAAGTATCTGAAGAGACTTTGAAGCAATGGCAACAACTTTCTTATCAGGATTTAGCGCTGGAAATCTTTTCGCTATATATTGGCGAGGAAATTCCACGTGAAGACTTGAAGAAGCTTGTCGACGATAGTTATGCAACATTCCGCGACGCGGAGGTCACTCCTGTACGCTCGATGAATAATAGTCTTCAAATTCTTGAGTTATTTCACGGGCCTACATTTGCATTCAAAGACATAGCATTACAATTTTTAGGCAACCTATATTCGTACATCTCTCGTAAAGACAATTCGATCATTCATATTCTCGGTGCGACTTCCGGCGATACTGGAGCTTCAGCGATCGAAGGTGTACGTGGTAAGGAAGGTATTCGCATCTGTATCCTGCATCCACATCAGAAAGTAAGTAAGGTGCAAGAATTACAAATGACGACGGTTGATGATGCCAATGTGTTGAATCTATCTGTGGAGGGTAACTTCGATGATTGCCAACGCATCATCAAAGAGTTATTCGCCGATGTAGACTTTAAACACCGTTACCACTTGCGTGCCATTAACTCTATCAACATTGCACGTATTTTGGCACAAACGGTGTATTACTTCTACGCATACTTCCAACTTACGAAGAAGGATCCGGCCGCGAAGGTTAACTTCAGCGTACCAACAGGTAACTTTGGTGACATCTTTGCAGGTTATTTAGCTAAACGCATGGGGCTTCCGATTCACAAGCTGATTCTTGCTACCAATGAGAACAATATCTTAGAGCGTTTCGTGAATGAGGGCGTATATCAACCAGGAGAGTTCCATAGCACTTACAGTCCATCTATGGATATTCAGGTTGCGAGCAACTTTGAACGGTACCTCTATTTCCTTCATGGCGAAGATGCACAAGCGATTTCCGCGATCATGGACCAATACAAAGTCGATGGTAAAATTGTGATCCCAGCGGATAAGCTGGCTAAGGTTCAAGCTGATTTTGTCGCTTATGGTGTACAAGGCGAAGAATGCCTGCGTACTATCAGCAAGTATTATGAATCAAATGATTACTTGCTTGACCCGCACACCGCTTGCGGTGTGGCAGCAGCAGAGCAATTCACAAGCGAGGGTGAAGTGACCGTTGCCCTGTCTACAGCGCATCCAGCGAAGTTTGACGAAGCGATTCGTTTGGTTAACATCGAGCAAACGTCGCCAACGCAAATTGAAGCTTTATTCGATAAACCTCAGTTCCAGACACTCGTAGGTGGATCAAATAGCGAAATTATCGAGCAACTGGTTAAGTTCTACTAAGTTTTACATTACGAGGTGCGGCACAGCTCCAACAGGTATATTACCTGTTGGAGCTGTTTTTTTATGAATGGATTGTCCTGAAAAGTGCATAATATACCAGGAATTTAATCCAAGCTTAAAAGGAGAAGGTACGATGAAAAGCAGGCTTCTAAAACTAACGCTGTTGAGTATATTTCTAGTTCTGAATTTGGTACCCCTACACGCTAAGGCGGCCACAGGGGACGATCCAGTCCTTGCACAAAAGGATTGTCTGAGTCAATCGAAGGTAGATCTGAAGTGGGATTTAAGAAAACTTTGGATCGATCATGTAAGGTGGACGCGAGAATATATCGTAAGCGCTATTGCAGGTTTGGAGGACCAACAACAAGTACTAGCAAGGCTTTTGAAGAATCAGCAGGATATTGGCAATGCGATCAAACCATATTATGGCGATGCGGCTGGTGACAAACTGGCTGAAATATTGCGTGAGCATATCCTACTCGCGGGGAAAGTACTAGATGCAGCAAAGGCTGGCAATCAGGCAGACCTCGAGAAGTACAATAAAGAGTGGCATAGAAATGCAGATGATATTGCTGATTTTCTCAGTAAGGCGAATCCCAATTGGTCCAAAAAAGAACTGCAAGACATGTTATATGAGCATCTGAAATTAATAACGGATGATGTAACAGCAAGGCTTCATAAGGACTGGAACGGTAGCATTAATGCTTATGATAAGGGTTTGGACCATATGATTATGTTCGCTGATATCCTTGCGGATGGAATTATCAAACAATTCCCTAATAAGTTTAAGTGACTTTGGACCCCAAATGAAATAACAAAAGGTCGGTACCCGTTAAGGGCTTCCGGCCTTTTGTTATTTTATTTTAACGGATTGAACTTCGTTAACTACAACTAAATAATTTGACAGTAACTTTCAAATGATATAGTATCTCGATATGAAGTTAATGTTGAAAGGTGGTAACTATCGTGAAACTCAAAGGAAATCACAGATGGTGGGTGTTAGGCGCACTGGCTATCGGCATACTAGCGGTTGGTTTAGACATGACAATTCTTAATTTGGCTTTACCTATCTTAGCTACAGACTTGCATGCAACGAACGGAGAACTCCAATGGTTTGCTGATGCGTATAATTTGGTCTTTGCTGCTGCGTTACTTCCTGCAGGATTGCTTGGTGATCGTTTAGGGCGTAAGAAGATGCTAATTATTGGGCTGACTTTGTTTGGAGTGGCCTCGGTGGGATGTGCCTATGCAGGTTCCGCATGGGAATTAATCGCTGGGCGCGCATTTCTGGGTCTTGGTGCAGCACTGTTGGTACCATTGTCCATGTCCATCATCCCGGTGTTGTTTTCTGAAAAGGAACGCCCTAAGGCAATTGGGATTTGGATGATGGCTAATGCATTTGGCATTCCGCTTGGACCTATAGTAGGCGGATGGTTACTCAACAACTACTGGTGGGGTTCCGTTTTCCTAATTAACATCCCGTTAGTTGTTCTCGCTTTATTCGCAGTTTTCATATTGCTACCGGAATCTCGAAGTGAGATGAGCCAACGGGTAGATTTCATTGGTGTGATAGCCTCAAGCCTAGGGCTGGTCGGTGTAACATACGGTGTAATTGAAATAGGAGAGAAAGGTTGGGGAGATCCCGTAACGTTGATTACATTGATAGCGGGTTTATTGGTTCTTGTGGGCTTTGTCCTTTGGGAGCGGCGAGTTAGTCACCCACTCATTGACCTTTCGTTATTTCGTTCGTCTAGCTTCACTTGGGGTACGATACTAGCTACGGTTATATCCTTTGCTATGTTCGGGGTGTTATTTCTGATGCCGCAATATTTTCTAGCGGTCGGAGGGGTGGATGTGCAAAGAGCCGGTCTGCAATTACTGCCGCTAGTTGGTGGCCTCTTAGTGGGATCACAAATATCTGACCAACTTCAGTCACGGTTTGGGGCTAAGATCCCCATTGCACTCGGTTTTCTGGTGCTTGCGACAGGTCTGATTGTCGGAACCAATACCGGTATAGACACTGGATACGGCTTTACTTCGGTATGGATCACAATTGCCGGACTTGGCATTGGGTTTGCGTTACCTGCGGTTATGGATGCAGCCATTTCCGCACTTTCGGCCGAGCGGAGTGGTGTGGGCTCAGCGCTGATCATGGCCATGCGGCAAGTCGGGGGGACAATGGGAGTAGCTATCCTGGGGACCTTACTAAGTACTGGGTATCGAAATAAACTGGATTTGCACGGGTTATCTGGGGAAGCCGCGGAGTCGGTACGACGAAATGTATCAGCCGGTGTAGCGGTGGCACGCCAGATCAATTCGACCACATTGATCGATTCGGTGAGATCATCCTTTATTCACGGAATGGAGATCACGTTGTGGGTGTGTGGGGGTGTTGCTGCTCTAGGTGTTCTAATAACGTTGAGCTTCTTGCAGACGCGGGTAGATCGTAATGTGAAATCGGAGCTTGAGCAGACTACCGTTGGATAGTAAGTGGTGATCGAGTAGTTAAGGAATCTGGTAGAAGTCTTTTCATTTGTTCGATGTGTACGCTATCAGCCAAGGAGGCGGACTACCGATCGGTACTGTTATGGGGGCTCTCGCTTTGTTCGCAGTAGAAAGCGTCGCGGGCGGGCTCGAGCTTATCCACCGGGATTTGTAGTGGTACCGTACTAACCGTTCTTTCCAGGAGCGGTTTTTTTCTTTGTGGAAATTTAATTATTGACGGATTGATAAAATTGACATAAACAATCAAAAGGAATAAAGTGTCATTATAATGTAGAGTGAATGGAGAAATGGAGTCTGAACGAACTAAACTAGCACTAAGGAGTGAAGAATAAAGTGTCATCAGATAATAAAATGATCATGGGATTGCGTGAGCGTAAAAAGGCCAAGACCATGGCAGCGATCCAAATGCACGCTATGCGACTATTTCGCGAGCAAGGTTATAAAGCGACTACAGTGGAACAAATTGCGGATGCTGCGGAGATCTCTCCCAGTACCTTTTTCCGATACTTTGCGACCAAGGAGGACGTGGTGATTACTGACAACTATGATCCTCTACTCATCACTGCATTTGAAAACCAGCCACCTCATTTGAGTCCACTTCAGGCTATACGTGGTGCAATGATCTCGGAAGTAGCCGGTACGCCTGAGGATGAACTGGAGATGGCGCGTGAACGAAACCAACTGATTATGATGGTCCCAGAGCTGCGTGCAGCGATGCTGAACAATCTGACGCAGATGATGCAGTTAATCGCAGAGATGGTCGCAAAACGTATTGGTTCTAAGCCGGATGACATAGCTGTGCGTACATTCGCCGGGGCGATTATTGGAGTGAATATTTCGGTGATGCTCTATTGTGCAGATCATCCGGATGCCAATTTCGCAACAGTATTAGATGCGGCTTTGACTAAACTGGAGGATGGCCTGCCGTTGTAGATTGTACAATCAAAAAGAATGGATTAACTATGGTTATTGACAACAAATAAAAAGAGCAGTAAGATGCTCTTAAATCATTTATTTCGGCAACCAAAGTATTCGGAGGATGAACTAATGCCAGACTTGAACAAACTTATAGATCTGATACTTAGCAATATCAGAACCATCCTCTTCCCAGAAGAAATCATAAATTTGGATCTTACTCTCTCAAAGACAGAGCTTCTTATGATGATCATGCTGGATAGGTATGGAGAAATTACGATGAGCCAAATGGCGGAATACTCCAATGTGCCGATGAGTACAGCCACAGGAATTGTAGATCGTCTAGTTAAGCTCAAGTACATGAAACGCAACAGAAGTGAAGAAGACCGTAGGATTGTCGTCATTGCTCTCTCAGAGACAGGCGAGAAGTTAGTTTATGAACTAAAGAAGCAAATTTCGGAATATGTAACGCTGATCGACCAAGCACTAACCGATGAGGAGAAGAGCTTATTATTCAGTATATTTCTCAAAATCGGTCAACTGTTTCGTGAGAAGAGTGCGGATGCCGCACCAGCAGAACAACAACCATCTGTATTAACCCAAATTAAAATCGATTAGAAATAATTCGCCCACCATGTGGGCTTTATATATATTAAATACTTCGACATACGAAATATACTGAACACGAAGTTAAATTTAAATGCTTAACTCTTCGAGAAAATAAACAGGAGGGAATTCAAGATGAGAATTATTTTGTATACAGGGAAAGGTGGCGTAGGTAAGACAAGTGTTGCTGCGTCAACCGCGGTACAGAGCGCTGCGCAAGGGCTAAAAACATTAGTCGTAAGTACAGATCCAGCCCATAGCTTGGGCGATTCATTGGATAGACAGCTTTCTTCGGAGCCAATTGAAATTGAGAAAAATCTGTGGGCACAAGAGATCGATACCATTCATGAGGTGGAAAAGGGCTGGGGTAAGATCCAACAATATATGACCACATTACTTACCTCTAAGGCCGTAAAAGATATTACAACCGAAGAATTAACTGTTTTCCCTGGGATGGAGGATCTGCTGAGCCTATTAAGGATACTGCAATATTACAAAGAGAAGACCTTTGATGTTGTCATTATTGACTGTGCTCCGACAGGTGAAACTTTGGCTTTACTCAGTTTTCCTGATATCTTCCGTTGGTGGATGGAGAAGCTATTTCCGATTAAAAAGAAGATGCTAAAGGTAGCAAGACCGGTAATTGGCCCTTTAACGGGTATTCCGATGCCATCCGATTCCGTTATGGATGAACTTGATAATGTGTACTATCAACTAGATGAGATGAGACAAATAATTGCGGATCGTGAGACGACAAGCATTCGGATTGTTGTTAATCCAGAGAAAATGGTGATTAAAGAGGCTCAACGAAGCTTCACCTATCTCAATATTTACGATTTCAACGTAGATGCCATTGTTGTCAATCGGGTTATACCCGATTCTGTTACAGATCCCTACTTTAAAGCGTGGAAAGATGCTCATGCTCGGTACAAAGAAATGATCCATGATAGCTTTTCACCGTTACCGATTTATTACGCTCCTCTTTTTGACCAAGAGGTGGTTGGGATTGATATGTTGAAACGGATGGGCAAGGAGATGTTTAGTGACAATGACAATCCCATTGAAATTAAGACGAATCTGCGAACGCAGCAGGTGGTGAAGGATGGCGCTGAATATATCTTTTCGATCTACCTACCGTTTACGGAGAAGAAGGATCTATCCTTGAATCAAAAGTTTGATGAATTAATTATCAAGGTTGGAAATGTCAAAAGAATCATCACGTTACCTCGTACATTGCAGAGTCTAACCGTAAAGGGTGCAGAATTTGTGGAAGAAACGTTAAAAATACGTTTTGGGGGTTGATTCGTATGGATGAAAAGTTATTAGTTAAAGCTATGAAGTGGAAATTTGAAGGGATGCATCTCCTCATCGAGGCTTTGCCAAGCTCACTTGGGCAATCGGTAAAAGATGCTGAAGTGACTTTTATTAAAAGCATTCACGAGGCAACGGGGGAATATCTCTCGAATGTGAAGTCAGAGGAAAAGAAATCGGGTTTGCAGCCAGTTAGTATCGATTGATGTTAACCGCAATTTAGAAGTGTAGCAGTATCTAGAATCGGGTGTCTCGAAGGTAGTTAAACCTACTTTTGAGGCACCCTTTTTGCAGAGTTCTATAATTTACCTGATCTTTTTCTCAAGTTTATTAGCCTTCTTTAGTGGAAATAGATTAGAATTAAGTAATGCAAGACAAATGGGAGCTGTAAAAATGGCAAATGAGCATGATGAAGTTATTTTGACAAGAGAAGGATTAACTAAGCTAGAGGAAGAACTAAGGGACCTGAAGGGCCCGAAACGTAAGGAGCTAGCCGCTCGTCTTAAGTTAGCTATAAGTTTCGGAGATTTGAAGGAAAACAGTGAATATCACTCTGCCAAAGATGATCAGGCGTTCATGGAGACTCGAATTCTAATCTTGGAGAAGATGCTAACTAAAGCACGTGTAGTTGAATTGGATGATGCGGATAGGGACAAAGTGGGCGTTGGTACTACTGTCGTATTGAATGATATTGAATTTTCTGAGAAGATTGAATACCAAATTGTAGGGCCAGCTGAAGCAGATGTTTTGAATAATAAAATATCCTATGAGAGTCCTTTAGGTAAGGAAATGATGGGAAAAAGTATTGGTAGCCAAATTAATGTGAAGGCACCTATGGGCATTATTAGATATGAGCTACTTGAAATAAGAATTGTGTAGTTAATGCATACCCAGATCGTCAATTTAGAGTGTCCTCAACGTTACCTTAAAGGAAACGTAAGGGCACTTTATTGGTTTAATGTCTTCTTTTTTAATTTTTTTCGGCTCCTCTTGTTTTAATAATAAAAATTTGGGACAATTATATGAATTGAATCATTGAACAGAATTTTAATGTTTGAAAAGAGGATAAGCGAATGAGCAAAACATCCATTTATGGATTAACATTTGAGCAACTGACAGCATGGCTGCTGGAACATGGACATAGAAAGTTTCGGGCATCACAAGTCTGGGATTGGCTATACAAGAAACGGGTAACACAATTCTCTGACATGATAGATGTTAATAAAGAGTGTACCGAACTATTGGAACAGCACTTTGTTATCCAAACGCTAGAAGAACATGTGAAACAAGAATCAACAGACGGTACGATCAAGTTCCTGTTCCGATTAAAGGACGGAAATTTGATTGAGACGGTATTAATGAGACAGAAGTTTGGGCTATCTGTTTGTGTAACAACGCAGGTAGGTTGTAATATCGGCTGTAGTTTTTGTGCGAGTGGCTTGTTAAAGAAAAGCCGTGATCTATCTAGTGGTGAAATTGTGGAGCAAATCATGAAAGTCCAACATCATCTGGATGCTGCCAAACAAGACGAACTTGTGACTCATGTTGTGGTGATGGGGATTGGCGAGCCGTTTGATAATTTTGCAAACATGATCGATTTCATAGATGTGATTAAGGATCGTAAGGGATTAGCCATTGCTGGCAGACGTATTACCGTATCGACCAGTGGACTTGCTGATAAAATTAAGGAGTTTGCTGATGCGAACACGCAGGTAAACTTAGCGATTTCATTACATGCGCCAAATGATGAGCTTCGAACACGAATCATGAAGATAAACCGTGCAAATCCAATTGAAAAATTGATGGATGCGGTGGATTACTATCTGACCAAAACGAATCGAAGAATTATGTTCGAGTATATTTTACTAAGAGATGTAAATGACCGTGTAGAGCATGCGCTGGAGCTTGCGGAGCTAATTCGTGATAAACAACAGCTTGCCAGTGTAAACTTGATTCCATATAACCCGGTTGATGAGCATAGTCAGTATCAACGAAGCGAGCATGAATCAATCCTGCTATTCTATGATGCATTGAAGAAGCAGGGAGTTAATTGTACCGTTCGCTTAGAACATGGGACAGATATTGATGCCGCTTGTGGACAATTGCGAAGCAAACAAATCAAAGAAACCCCAGAAGTAGTACTTTAAATGACGAAAAGAGGTTAAACCCGCATTCCGGGTTTAACCTCTTTTTTTGCATCCATAATAGAGTCATAAACAAACTAAAATGTGCCTAGTGAAATTCCCCTTCTTGGCAACACCGCGATCTGTGATGGTGAATCCAGCGGTTGCAATCATCTCGTCGATCGGTTCAATTGTGATAATGACCGCTTTTGTCGCGATACGGCGCGTATGCTGAAGGATGGAAAGCTGCTCCTCCGGAGTGGTCGTGGAGAACAGATTATAGGGCATATCGATAATAGCTACGTCGTAGTGTTCGGAGATTGTTGATATGGCCCCCAAGGTGACCTGACATTGAAATCCGAAATGAGCAATATTCTCACGCGCCCCACGGGCTATAAAGGGATTAATATCTCCCCCGACAATGTCGATGCCCATCGAGAGTGCCTCTACAAGTACGGTTCCGATTCCGCAGCAAGGATCAATGGCTTTGATGCCTACCGGATTAGGAACGGCAATATTGACTGCAGCCCTTGCTACACGTGTGCTAAGCGCAATGGAATAACTGCGTGGTTTCTTCATGTGATGAAGCCAAGTTGCTTTATTTTTTACATAGTGGCCAAAGAACCAGCGCCCACCCAAGGTTACGAGACCAAACTCATGATCCGGGTGATGGACATCCGCTTCTCCGGTAATATGCATGCCCATTTCTCGCTCAATCGCGCGGCGATCGGTGTACTCTACTTTTTCAGTGGGGTCCAGATCATTTGTTTTCACAAAAATAACCTTGAAAGTGGCATCATTCATCTGAATCTCTTTCACTTGTTCAAGTATATCGGGCAGGGTGTCACCCTCGTAGAGCACTTCGATTCTTTCTTTAAGAAAAGGGCTGCGACTAGGATCTATAGAGATTTCACTTTGAAAGATGCTGGCGGGTGGCTCCATACCAAACAGCGAGCGCAACTCTAGTTGACATAAAGACTGCTCATCCACACGACAGGCATAGGTATATATAAAATGAGATAGCGAGGTACGATTATTCAATTCAGGTTCATCCTTTTTCGAGTCAAATTTAGTAGTATCTTCAACCTTATCTGTAAAGAGCTAAAAAAGCAAAGCCATAAATTTGCTAAATTGATCTAGATCAAGGAATCCAAAGGTGCGTGAAGGTAGACTAGAGATAGAAACAGAGTGACTACTCAAACTATTTCGGAGGCGATCTATATGACGACTGTTAAATTTCAACTGGAAATTCTCTCTTGCCCATCCTGTGTAAAGAAGATTGAGAGTACTCTTCATAAGCAAGAGGGTGTGAAGGAAACGAATGTGTTGTTCAACTCTAGCAAGGTAAAGGTAGATTTTGACGAAACGAAAGTGACCGTTGAGCAGTTGGAGTCAACAATTACTAAGCTGGGTTACCCTGTATTATCTAAAAAAGTTTCATAACGATCTGTTGAAGGGAATGAGGAGGATGACAGGGAAAACGAAATTAAGCATTACAGCGATCACGGGATCGCTCCTTGCTGTAGCCTTTATCTTGTACCTGGTTGGATTACAACAGCAGGGTAAGATCGTACTTGTGATCTCGACCGTAATCGCTGGTTATCCAATACTAATCAAGGCGATTCAAGCCTTGCGGATGAAGGCTTTTAGCATTGAACTCCTCGTGTCGATCGCCATTGTTGGGGCTCTATATATCGGAGAATATGTGGAATCAGCTATCGTGTCGTTCTTGTTCTTATTTGGCGCCTATCTCGAAGCACGAACGCTGGAACAAACAAGATCCTCATTGAGAAAATTAATAGATATGGCGCCATTAGAGGCAACTGTTCTAAGAGATGGAGAAAGACGGACACTCCCAGTTGATGATGTGCTAGTCGGTGACCTTGTCGTTATTCAATCCGGTGAGAAAGTGGCGGTTGATGGAAAAGTTGTATCAGGCCAAGCCTTCATCAATGAAGCTGCCATTACGGGTGAGTCTGTACCTGCGAATAAGAGGACGGATGACACTGTATATAGCGGTACAATACTTGATCACGGTTATATTGAGATCATTGCTGAGAAAATTGGAGATGACACGACGTTTGCCAAAATAATTGAACTCGTTGAAGAAGCACAGGAGTCAAAGACGAAAACAGAAAAGTTCTTAGAGAAGTTTGCAAACCTGTATACACCTGCTATCATCGTCCTATCTGTGATCGTCTATCTATTTACTTGGAACATTGAATTCACATTAACGTTTCTCGTCATTGCCTGCCCTGGGGCGCTTGTCATTTCTGCACCGGTCTCCATTGTTGCAGGAATCGGGAATGGAGCAAAGAATGGTGTGCTAATTAAGGGCGGAGAAATCATGGAGAAGCTTGCGAAGGTCAATACCGTCGTCTTTGATAAAACCGGAACCTTGACGAAAGGTCGCCCGGAAGTAACGAATGTAAAATCCTTTACTATGGAGGAGAATGACTTGCTAAGAGTTGTAGCCGAGGCAGAAATGGTCTCGGAGCATCATCTCGGTCAAACTATTGTTAAAGAGGCAAAGGCTAGAAGTTTATCTCTCCGCAACAAACCGGACAATGCAGAGATCATCAAGGGAAATGGCATTCGGGTACACATAGCAGGACAGCAACTCACAGTTGGGAATCGCAAACTCATGATGGAGAGCGGGATCCTGATCTCCCCAGAGATAGACATCTATGCTATAGAACGTGAGAAACTAGGAAACACAGCCATTTTTGCTGCAATAGAGGGGCGAGTGGAGGGCATCGTTTCGATCGCTGACCAAATTAGACCTGAGGCAGCGGAGGCAATCACCAAATTAAGAGCCGCGGGAATCAAGCAATTCTACATGCTGACAGGTGATAATCGGTATACGGCTGAACTAGTCGCGTCCAAGCTGGGTATCGATCATGTCTTTGCTGAAATGCTTCCAGAAGACAAGGTGGCGAAGGTTCAGGAATTACAAGATGCGGGAAAACATGTTGCTATGGCTGGGGATGGGATTAATGATGCACCTGCCATTGCAACAGCTGACATCGGTTTGGCCATGGGTGGATCAGGCAGCGATGTCGCCATGGAAACCGCTGATGTTGTATTAATGGCGGACAAACTGGATCAGTTCGCACACGCCTATTCTCTTGCACAGACCACAGTCAGAAATATGAAGCAAAATACGTTCTTTGCCGTCGGTACGGTTGTGCTTTTGCTATTAGGAGTTATATTACAAAAGGTGTTTCTCGCCTCGGGCATGTTCATCCATGAATTGAGTGTGCTTATCGTGATTCTCAACGCTGTTAGGCTTGTGAGGTATACTAGTGAACAGAGACATCACAATAAGTCTACTGTATCACTACCAGTGCGAGAGGTCGTGTAGAAATTGAATTCTAGTTCATGTGGACATCATGATCCTGATCCAAATCCAAATGACAAAGAGATGCAGAAGCTCTGCATCTCTTTGGTGCCGATATTTAATCATTTACAACCTGAGGAAATGAGAGAAATCGCTACAACTACAAAGTCAGCAAGGTATGAACGTAATGAACAGATTTATGGTGCAGGAGAGCATTCGGCTCATTTATTTATCGTGCATCGTGGCAGAGTTAAGATTTACCGGCTTTCGGAATCCGGCAAAGAGCAATTCATTCGCATTTTGGAGCCTGGAGATTTCATGGGAGAATTAGCTTTATTCTCAGAAACGATTCATGACTGCTATGCTGTAGCGATGGAGAAAACTGAATTATGTACGATACAGCGTAGTGATCTACAGGCCCTATTAATGAAATATCCAGCGATTTCTTATAAAATCATTGAAGAGTTTAGCCGTCGCCTCGAGCAAACGGAGAAACAAATGAGTAGCCTGACTTCAGAAGATACGGAAGGGCGGATAGCGACTTATTTGATAGAACTAGCTAAAGCAAGTAGCGAAGATAACCTTAGAATCACCTTGCCCATGACGAAGAAGGATCTGGCCTCTTATCTTGGAACAACTCCGGAGACCCTCAGTCGGAAACTAGCTGAGTTTGAGGGGCGGGGACTGATCGAGCAGAACGGACAGCGAGGAATCACAGTTTTGAATATCGAGGCGTTGGAAGAAATTTAGGCTATCCTTCGTCATTTTCAGCAAACGTTCAGCCCGTATTAAGGCTACTCCAAGACCGATAAACTATACTTGGTAGAGTACATATTCCCTAAAGGAGGAGTCAAGATTGACTATTTCATTCTTATCAGGCAGTAGCAGTTACGCTAGTTCATCAGCAAGCGATACAGCTAGTTTGGAGAAGCAATTAGCCAAATATACTGCGGAGTTAAAGGAACTGGCTGCAAGTAAGGAAGACGCAAAGACGAAGCAAGTGAAGATGCAGCAATTACAGCTACAGATCCAGCAAATTCAGACTCAAATCGCTCAGAAGCAAAGTAATGCATCAAGTTCAAGTGCACAACAAGATAATAATAGTAAGAAGGATGTTAATGCTGCAAAGCTCGGTGTTAACGTGGCGGAAACCGAAGGAAGCATTGATATTTCAATTTAGCCCCAAGACTCTTACCCTCTAAATGGGTGAGAGTCTTTTTATTTGCGGATAACATACTGGAATATGAAGGTAAGATATGTAGAAAAAGTATGGATAAGTAGCAGAATACGTATAACTGTTCAAACAAACCTAAGCTACACTGAATGAGTGATTGGTTATTTAGATAACCTACACTAATTTGGAGTACAGGGGGGAAGAATATGAAAAAGAAGTTGATTTGCAGTATCTCTAGTCTTCTACTTTTAGGTAGCGTCTTTGCAGGGGGAAGTGCTTCATACGCTAGTGGTACGGTTACCGCCGGAGCTGGGGATAATGAGGTGAAAAGTGTTATTTTATTTGTAACAGACGGAACGAGTTTAAACGCAATTAACCTGGCCAGATGGTATCAGGGTGGGAAGCCGCTGTTTATTGACAAGTACTTTACTGGATTATCCAGAACCTATGCTACGGATTCATTAACTACGGATTCTGCTGCGGGTGCTACAGCTTTAGCTACGGGGCATAAAATCAAAAGCGAAACTGTTTCAATTCTTCCTGATACAATCACCATGCCTTTCATAGAAGCAACAAATAAGGGTGAGGAAAACAAACCCCTTCCAACGATTCTTGAAGCGGCCAAATTAGCCGGAAAAGGAACAGGATTAGTATTTACATCCGAGCTTACCGACGCTACGCCAGCTGTGTTTGCCAGTCATGCGGCAAGCCGTGACTTTGCAGAATCTATCTCTGAACAAATGGTATACAACGGAGTTGATGTATTGCTTGGTGGTGGCTCAGACTACCTAGTGCCTGGGAAAGAAGAAGCGAATCGAACAGATGGCGAAGATCTGACGAAGGTCCTAAAGTCAAACGGATATGAATATGTGACTAACAAAAAAGATTTATTAAACACGAAAACGAATAAAGTATGGGGTCTTTTTCAACCGGAAGCTTTAGATGCTGACTTTGATCTAAATCCTAATGAACAGCCAAGTTTGGCTGAAATGACAAAGGTAGCCATTGATAAGCTATCCACCAATGAAAAGGGATTTTTCATGATGGTAGAAGCCAGCCAGATTGACTGGTTCGGCCATGACAATGACCCTGTGGGTATAATAAGCGAAGTTCTAGCATTTGATAAAGCGTTCCAGACGGCAGTTGAATTTGCAGAGAAGGATGGTCATACGGCTGTTATTTCTACTTCAGATCACGCTACAGGTGGTTTGAATATGACGAATTATGACTCTATGGACGATTTAAGAGCCACTTTAAAGGGCATAAAACATACCAGCTACGGCATTGAGGGTACAATTAACGAATCTAATATGGTAAAAGTGCTGAAAGAAGAGTATGGACTTACAGATTTAACGAAGGAAGAAGTAGCTGCAGTCAAAAAAACATTAAAGAATGAAGAAAATTTATCAGTCGTCATTGGACATATGATCGGGGAGAGAATAGGGGTATCCTTCTCGACGGAGGATCATACGGCAGATGAGGTTGGTATATTTGCGTATCACCCTAAGAACTTTAAACCTACAGACTTTATGCAAAGCGGAATTATTATGAACTCGGATATCGGAAAATACATTCAATATGTTCTGGGCATTGACTATTCAGCTTTAGAGAAAACTTTATTTGTATCTGGCGAATCCTTTGTCAAAAAAGGTGCAACGGTTACGATTGATAAATCGAATAAATTAAATCCGGTCATTGTTGTGAAGAAAGGCAGTCAATTGTTAAAATTGCCGATCGATAAGAACATCGCGATCATGGATGGGAAGACGGTGCAACTTAATACGCTTAACCTGTTCATTGCAAGCAGAACGTGGGTATCACAAGAAGCGATTGATTTAATCAAATAATAACGCTATTTTAAAAACGCTGAGGCTGCCGGGAACTTTCGGGCAACCTCAGCGTTTTTCTCATCTCTTAACGATAGGTGGTATTGAAAGCCTTGAATAACGTCCGTACGTCGTATTGATGAGGCGTTACAGGACAAATCTTCTTATCTAGACCCAGCAAGGTATAGATGGCGATTCTTGCAGCACGAACGGAGTATTCCTCTGTGAACACCATATCCTCAGGGATCTCAACAAACTGACTGATCATCGCAAGGTTAGTAGAGCCAGCAGGGACAACCGCTGGGCGGTCCGTCATTTTACGTGGCTGGAACTGAGCATCAATATAAGGCATCATGCAAGGAATGACATTGATAACATCACTTAGAATTCCATCAAGTTGATCTTCGAAATGCAGATGGTGTAGCAATTCAATGAGCATCTCCTCACCTGTGCAATCACGCATAGGTTTTTTTACATAGTCGCCGACTTTATCTGTATACAGTCCATAACCCCAGAAGATAGTCTGATCAGCAGGTTGATCCTTGAAGTGAGGCTGTGCTGCCACCACAATGGACATCAGCCAGCTAGAATCTTTAAAGGTCATAAGGGCGCCGCTACCAGGCACATTACGTGAATATTTCTCGATCATCTTAAGTAGTTTGTTGCCCTGCATCGTGACGGTAAATGATTCCCAGTTGGTTTCCTCAGGACGACCAAAGAAAGGTGCAGGATTGCCAAGGCCTTCTTTTTTGGCAGCTATTTTTGCCCAAAGCTCACCTGACATAGGTTTGTCAGCAATCAATGGAGCAGCTGTATGCAAATCTCCTAGCGTAGCATTGTCCGTCATGCAGCCGTTGGTAACGATACAAAGGTCACCTTCATGCAACTGAATCAAGTTATCCGTTATACCATCCTGTGTATAGTGGATAGCAGTAACGGTAATACCTTCATTTTCATCAAAGTCGAGGTCAGTAACTACACATTTTAGACCGAAGTCTACATCGAACTTATCTAGATAAGCCTTCAATGGTAGGATTACAGATTCATATTGGTTATAACGAGTCCGAGTCACACCTTCAAGCGTTTGGATACGTGAGAACTCGAACATCATACGATTCATATAACGTCTAAATTCGAACAAGCTAGACCATTTTTGGAAGGCAAAAGTAGTTTGCCACATATACCAGAAGTTAGTTTCAAAGAAGTGTGGTGTGTGCGCAAACCAATCGCAGATACGCAGATTGTCGAGTTTCTCTTCAGGTGCGATCATCAATTTGCCAATGGCCAAACGATCGGCGGTGTTGAAGCCCATAGACATTACATCTAGAACCTCGCCATCCTTATTTATTAATCTCGCATTTGCATGAGTGGGGTGCTCATGGTCAAAGGCGAGAATTTCATCTGTTACTGATATATCAGGTTGCTCAATAGAAGGAATAGAATTAAACAGTTCCCAGAAGTTCTCATAGGTTTCTTCGTTTAACATGCGCCCGCCGCGACATACAAAACCTTGGACTGGACTACCTGCTCCATCGTTGCTTCCACCTAGGATATTCATTCCTTCTAGCACGTGAATATTTTTACCCGAGAATCCGCAATCTCTAACCAGATATGCTGCACCAGCGAGTGATGCAAGACCGCCTCCTACAAAATAAACCTGTCTGTTGTCCTTGTTTTGTTCCATCATATTAGCCTCCATGTTTTTAGAAATTTTTAAAAACGATGATGCTGTTTGCGTACCTTTACAATAGGACAACAGGGAGATGATCTCTATAGACAGTGAGGGCAGAGTGTTTAGTTTTTAGACAAAAGTGAAGAAGTGTTTAAAAACAAGCATTGCTCGGTTTCCGAGATCATTGTGGAGGGCGGATAGTGATTTGAAATGTTACATATAATGAGTACATCTTGTGGATCATATCGCTTTGATGTCTTGGATCAGCAGACAATAAGCGATGGATGTGATACTCTTTGTTCATACGACTCTCTTGTAGAGCTACAATATGTACTTAAATAACGAACCAAAAATTGAAAGCATGAGTAGATTATAAATCTGCGCAGCAGAAGAGGTAAAAGGATGAGTATTCAAGATTTTAAGGACTATAAACTAAGTGAGGAAATCGTCTCAGCACTGCAAAGTTTGGGGTATCATGAGCCAACAGAAGTGCAACGTGAAGTCATACCGCTCGCGCTAACGAAGCAGGATCTTGTAGTGAAATCGCAAACAGGGAGTGGCAAGACAGCCTCCTTTGGTATTCCTATTTGTGATCTAGTAGATTGGCAGGAGAATAAGCCACAGGCTCTAATCCTCACGCCTACCCGCGAATTAGCGGTGCAAGTGAAAGAGGACATTACGAATATTGGACGATTCAAACGGATTAAAGCGACAGCACTGTACGGTAAGGTTCCCTATGCGAAGCAAACTGCTGAATTGAAGCAGAAGAGTCACGTAGTAGTTGGAACTCCGGGGCGTGTTCTGGATCATATAGAACGAGGAACATTTTCATTAGAAAAATTAGAATACCTTGTCATTGATGAAGCTGATGAAATGCTTAACATGGGATTTATTCAGCAAGTAGAAGCGATTATACAGAAGCTGCCGGTCGAAAGAACGACGATGTTATTTTCGGCAACACTTCCTCAAGATGTAGAAAAGCTTTGTCATAAATATATGAACGATCCCCGTCATATTGAGATTCAGGCTACAGGACTCACGACGGATACCATAGAGCATACTTTATACGAAGTGAAAGATAAGGATAAATTTGCGCTACTTAAAGATATTACTATCGTTGAAAATCCGGATAGCTGCATTATCTTCTGCCGGACTCAAGAACATGTGAATCAGGTAAGTGAGCAATTAACCAACGCCGATTATACTTGTTCGAAAATCCATGGTGGGATGCTGCAGGAAGAGCGTTTTGAAGTCATGAATGACTTCAGAAGAGGTCAGTTCCGTTACCTCGTTGCTACTGACGTAGCTGCAAGAGGAATCGATATTGATAATATCACGCATGTCATCAACTATGATCTACCGCTCGAGAAGGAAAGTTATGTACATCGGACGGGAAGAACAGGACGAGCGGGTAAGAAAGGGAAGGCGATTAGCTTCGTCACCCCATTTGAAGATAAATTCCTGAGTGAAATTGAAGGATATATCGGATTTAGTATCCCGAGAATGAGCCCACCTTCCAAAGAGGAAGTAGCAAGTAAGAAGACTTCTTTTGAAGGAAAAATGGGGATTCAGCCTACGAGAAAACCGGATAAGAATGAGCAATTAAATAAAGAGATTATGAAGCTGTATTTCAATGGGGGCAAGAAGAAGAAGCTTAGAGCTGTCGACTTCGTAGGTACGATTTCCAAAATTGAGGGGATCACAGCAGAGGACATTGGGATTATTACGATCCAGGATAATGTTTCTTACGTGGAAATATTGAATGGCAAGGGTCCACTTGTCTTAAAAGTAATGAAGGATACAACAATTAAGGGGAAATTGCTGAAAGTTCACAAGGCTTTGAAGTAAAGTCTAGAGTGGGCCGAGTCAAAGGAAACCTCGAGAGCCGAGACCAAGAGTAACATCTTGATTTCGGCTCTTTGTGCGCTGCTATTTACCCAAACTAGTAACCAGCTCTTGTCATTAGATATGGACAAGGGCTGGTTTGATATATTACTAGTTCTATAAAACCATACATTAATACGTCTATAATCCATATTACCTATATTATTTAATATATTCTATAATATGCTAAATTAGGGATTGATAATAAGATTGCTAGATGGTAAATTTAATTCAAACGATTGCACAATTTGTAATATTTACCTTAAGGGGGTGTTTTTCACAGAATGATTAAGGAACTCAAACCGAATTATGGGGATGAATACTCTTGGCATGAAGTAAATTGTTTCTTTCGGGCTTGGTCCATCGTATTGCAGTCATATCATGCGTCATATTTCGACAACTTTCTTCAGGCGATGTTTTTAAATTGGACCTTTTTTCCGGAAAGTATTGCCGAAACAGAACATGATGACTTTATGCTCGAGAGTAATGCAAACGTTCTCTCTCCACTTTTTAATGTGCAGGCTGAAAAGGTGTTTTACAAGAATCAGTACCAGTTCCATGAGCTGATCCGTACAAGTTTGAATCAAAAGCACCGACTGATCATACCTGGAGATGTATTTAATATTTACTATAATGCAGCTTATAGAACCAAACACGGTGAGCATTATTTTATCCTCAAGGGTTGTGATCAGCAAACAGGGCGTTACTACATTCTAGATAATTTGCATGTCAAGAATGGCTCCAGCACATTATACGAGGATTTCTTAATTCCTTGGGATGTCTTATATGATTCTAGTCAATTATTCTTCGAAAACTTTCAACCAACATCAGAACCCTACTTTTGGTCAACCTCAGAATTATCACCACATCACACCAACAACTCCAGACTAGTCTTTCAGGCTAACCTCTACATTCTGAATAAATATATTAACCAGTACAAGGATCATCAATTTGAGTCGATGCTAAGTAATCAAGATAGTAAAGCGGAGCAAATCCAGAAATTTTTCATGAAATTCAACCATAAGAATACATACTTTAAAATTTTAAAATCGGTATTCAAGACACTCGAAATTGACACCACAACATTTGACGAACTTATAGTTTCGTTTAATGAGCTGAAATCAAAGATTCCGATAATTTTGGCAGGGTCTGGTTCATCCAGTGAGTTGTTCGCACAGTATACGTTATTGGAGCGAAATATATTGCTGCATATGCACGGTCTGATCACGGAGTATTTGAATACCGCTCAAAGTCAGGAGAACACAGTTCAGCAGATTTCACTTGAGGAGGCGGTCATACTTAATGCCAGCGGGGTTAATTTGCAGATGGAGAAGGAGAAAATTACAATCCATCACAGCGCTACGCTTAAGACAGATACCTGGATAGCCGAGAATGATGCCTTCCAAATTTTATGGAGAGATGATAAGAGCAACGTAGGCTACGAAAGTGGCGACATCGACTTAATTGAAGTGGAAATTGAGAATCGAAGTGATCCTGGATTACCTTTCCAGTCCGGTATTATCATCATTTACGATCATGAGACGCTATTGTTTGGAGGCATACAGAATATTGGAATATCCTTATTTGTTCCTCAGAGACAAGCGGATTATTGCGTAAAGGAAATGAAAAATTTAGTGCCTTCTCTCAAATTGAAGATACGCAAAGATCGAGAGAAAGGTCTACTTCTCTATTACAAGAATCCCCAGGATATAGAGTATCGGTTATTTTATGAGAATGGTTTTTCGCCGGATTTTACCGAGATTGGTATCTTCTCTAGAACGTGGGAGCCAATTGATCACACAACCGTGTTTACAAACTTAACTGTTTATAACCATAACCTAATTATGAAAGGGAGAGATGAACATGTACGAATTTGAGTACAAGCTGCGCGAATTAATAATTAATGAGTTGGAATTGGAGGATGTTAACCATCTAGGATTAGATGATCCATTATTCGAGACCGATGAAGCAGACAACTATGCGCTAGATTCAGTAGACGCTGTGGAGTTGGCAGTCCTAGTCAAACGGAATTATAATATTGAACTTTCGGAGGAGGACTCTGGTGCCTTCGCAAGCATCAGATTGTTAGCAGCAAAAGTAATGGAAAAGCAAACTATTAACGTCAATTCATGAGTGTGAGGAGATATAAGTAATGGATATGTTAAGTGTTAAAGATGTCCAATTTTCTTATGATAAATCCAAAAAAGTGCTAAAGGACATCAATTTCTCAGTGAGAGAAAACGACGTGATGGGATTTATGGGATTGAACGGTGCAGGCAAGTCCACACTGATTCAATTGATTATGGGTCTGCTTAAGTTGTCAGACGGAAGTATAGAAATTGGAGATCTCGATATCAAGAAGCATTCCAAAGAGGTTAAGAAGATGCTTGGTTATGTACCGCAAGATATTGCGATTATTGAGAATCTAACGGCTTATCAGAATGTGAAATTTTTTGGTTCTATCTATGGATTGAAAGGCAAAGAGTTGGCCGAGCACGTAGACAGAGCGCTAGCATTCGTACAGCTAACGGATAGAGCAAAGGAGAGACCCTCCAAGTTCTCTGGTGGTATGAAGCGAAGATTGAATATTGCTTGCGGAATTGTGCATAATCCTCAATTGATTATTCTGGACGAGCCAACGGTTGGAGTTGATCCCCAATCTCGTAATTACATCCTTGAATCGATCAATGAACTGAAGCAGCAAGGGAAGACAATTATTTATGTCTCGCACTATATGGAGGAGATCGAGTCCATTTGCAATCAAGTAGTCATTATTAATGATGGCAAAGTGCTATATTCCGGCGGTATGGATGAGATTAAACATGAGGCTGGTAGTGAGATGATTAATGTTATCTTTCATCGTCCTTTAGAAGAAGCAGACAAACGACAATTGATGTATGAATTTAAGGAAAATGCCGCATTTCCTTCGGAAACAGAGTTGGAAATCAAGGTTCATGGTGAAGCTGGTGAATCTGTGAAGAATCTCATTTCGCTGAAAGAGAACTTTAACGATCAGATCAAGAAAATCCAATTGTCCGACGTCTCTTTGGAAAGTGTGTTCTTAGAACTTACCGGAACTCATCCCAGTGTGCAACAAAGTGGTTAATAGCTGAAAATACCTTGATTAGGAGTTATATCATGAGAAGCTTCAGAATTCTGATATTTAATTTTTTCCACAAGATGTTTATGGAGAAAGCCGTATTGGTTAACCTGATCGTACTTCCTATTCTACTGATAGGTATCTTGGGATCTTCTCTGTCGTCCATTTATAACCCCAAACCTGTTAAAGATATTCCAATTGGAGTGGTCTACGGAGCAGGAAGTGAATATTACAAGCAAAGTCTGATCGGTTTTTTTGAGGATAAAGAGGTCAAGGAATTGCTACGAACTAAGGAAGTTGCGGATTTATCGACTGCCCGTGAGCAGTTAGGAGCAGGTGTATTTAAAGCGCTTATGATCGTACCCGACAATATAGATCTGCAAATGGCCAATGGAGAAAAAGTGGAAATCACGGTACTTTACAATCAGAAGGATACGGTCGAGCATAGCGTAATTTCGGTTACCTTGTCCACGCTGACGGATGCCACGAATTCGCTTCGGCTTGCTTACGAGATCATGCCGGAGCAGGAAGACGGCCATCAATACGTGTTCGAACAATTGATTGCGGATTCCGACATAGCTGGACAACCCAAAACTACTGCAATGAATTATTACGGAGTAACGATGACGGTTCTTGTTCTGTTCTATGGACTCTCTTTTGCGATTAATAATATTCAAAATGACTTTAAGGGAAATCTAGGAGTTAAGCTAAGAATATCACCGATTTCTCCGCTTGTTGTTGTCATTAGCCTGTTTACTTCGGGGGTACTGGTATCTTTTATTCAAGCCTCGATTGTTATTCTGTTCTCAAAATTGGTGTTCGACGTGTACTATGGGCAACATCTCTACGTCATCTTTTTCATCACTCTATTAGGTTCTATGTTCTTTAATGCTATCGGATTGATATTAGGCGTGTATATTAACAATCGAAAGCTTTTGAACATGATTACTAGCGTTGGTATTCCTCTTATGATCTTTGTAGCAGGAGGATATTATCGCATTGATTTTGGATATTTTAGCTTTGTATCCCCAGTTACATATATTCAGAAGCTGTACTTCACTTATATCTACCAAAATGAAATTTTAATGCCATATATCTCTTCCATTCTACTCTTAATTAGCCTAGGCATACTGATATCACTGATCATGCTGAGCAAATATAAAGGAGTACAAGCTTATGAAGATATTTAACTTCTACTTATTTCGCATCAGCCGCAACTGGCTTATGTTCTTACTTATTATCCTATTACCAATAGCTCATATCTATACGACCTATCTACAATACCAGACTAATTTTCAATATCGTATAGGGGTTGTCGATCAGTCTGACGATCAACTTTCAAGGTTGCTGATTGAACAGTTGTCTAAAAGCAATGTAGCTATCGTGAAGCAGGATACAGTCAAGGAATTGGAGGATAAGTTGATCAGCAATGAAGTGCAATATGCACTCGTGATAGATCAAGGGTTGGAGCAGGATGTTTTGGACAATAAGAGTTTTGCCAAAATCCGTGGATTCTCGTTGACCGATGATAACAACTCTATTCCACTGAAGCTGAAGCTGAATAGTTTCCTGTCCTCTACCAAGACGATAGCGGGCATAGAGTTCAAGGATATCAGTGAGTTCTCCGCTGCGTTGAGCAGGCTAGAGCAGACGACATTTAACATCTCCGAGAAATATGAAGGAGACAAGATAAAGGATACCTATATTGGGCTAATTAATGTGTTAGCCTTTGATATTTTCTTCTTGTTAATCTCGATGTCCCTTGTCTTTCTCAAAGATAAGGAACGGGGAATATACGAGCGAATTCTAGTCAGTCCAACAACATCTATTTCTTATTATTTACAATCTACCTTTTTGTTTGTCGTATATGGCATGATTCAGTTTTTTATTGCCCATGGTTTTATTAATCAATTGCTCGGAACGAAGGTCATCTTACCGCATTTTCTCCAGATTAGTGCTGGAACCATTCTCTATGTAGCGTGTTTAGCACTTATTGGACAAATGATTGTTGCGCTCTCTAAAAATATGAAGGTTGGAGTAAGTCTTCTACCCATCTTTGTTCTCCCTTTGGGGATGTTAAGCGGACAACTTTGGCCTCGGGAGATCATGCCGACATTTTTGCAGCAGGTGTCTTCCGTCTTCCCAACTAGCTGGATTGTTATGTTTAACAAATCCGAAGTGTTGTATGGACTCACGTCTTCTGAACTTCTGAAATTCGGGGGATACTTCACATCATTCCTATGTATCGGTGTCATTTTAATATATTTAGTCGTCAAAAAGGATGGGATAAAAAGTGTCTAATTCGAAACTGAACGGTCAGCGCAGAGCGGTTGTTACAGGTATTGGCGTTCAATGTGCCTTTGCAGATAATTACGAGCAGTTTAGAAGTGAGCTACGCGGATCGACGGGAAATAAGTCTCATTCGCGAGTCATTACGTTAGAGAACTTGGAAAGAACAACCCAGCAGGACTATCAGAAGATCAAAACCAAAAGCCTAATTGATTTTAACGAATATGGCTTGGATTCGCTGAAAGAGGCAATGAAAAATGCAATCCTATCCGTGAATGATTTGGAAGAGATCAAACATAAGGTTGGGTTGGTATATTCAACTTCAACGGAAGACACGAACACTTTTCTTTATAGAACTTATTCAGAAGAGGAGTCATCATTTGGTACAAAGTTCTCTGAATATGTCCAGGACGCCATTCCAATCAATGGGAAGATTACGGTATGCGATTCCTCTTGCTCTGCTGGTGGGATCGCCGCAGGTAAGGCACTTGATCTGATTCGATATAGCGATCATAAGATTGTTTTGCTGGGCGGGATCGAGACGATTACCGTCATGCAACATTCCGGGTTCAGCATTCTGGGGGCTCTTGGGACAAAAGGTTCACAGCCATTCTCCAACCTTCGGGATGGAGTTGGTCTGGGTAACGCCTCTGTTTTTCTTATCGTAGAGGAATACGAATATGCTTTGAACCGGGAGGCTCCAATCCTGGGTGAGATCGTTGGGTATGGAATAAGTAATGATGCCTACCATATCACAGCACCGCATCCTGAGGGGATTGGGGCTAAACTTGCTATGCAGCGAGCAATCGAGGAAGCGGGTATTACGGCTGAGGATATTACATATATCAATGCTCATGGTACTGGAACCCCAACCAATGATGCTATGGAAGTGTTAGCGATTAGCGAGGTATTCGTTCATCCTGTTCATGTATCCTCTATTAAATCATTGACGGGCCATACGTTGTCGGCTGCTGGAATTGTCGAATTAGCTGCCACTGTCGCTGCTATGCATGAGCAGTATGCCATTCCAAACTATAAATTACATCAACCGATGGAGCATAGGGAGAACATTGTGTTTCCTGAGGAAGCGATTCCCTGTCATTATCATTATGCACTCAGTAATTCTTTTGCATTTGGTGGCAATTGTGTCAGTGTCGTTGTGAAGAAAATAACTCAAGAGGTGTCATAAGATGAACATCTGTATTACAGGTAACGTATTGTGTTCGGCGTATGGAGATCGTTTCGAGGACTATGAGTTCTCGGCAGAACCTGAATTGTTGCGAATAGATCGGGACTTTAAGGTATTACCTAAAGTCAGAAGAACGGATCGACTGTCCCGCATTTGTTTATATACTGTGATGGGGTTGCTGGATAAGAACACATCGTTAAAGGATTATTTGCAGCGTACAGGAATAGTGATGTCATCTAAGTATGGGCCTTATAAAGTATGCAAGGAATATATCGAGACGGTTAAGGCGGAAGGCTACGATATGGGAAGTCCAACGTTGTTCTCCGCAACGGTGGCGAATGCGGGAGTAGGCTACATATGCAGAGCGTTGGGACTTCATGGGCCGATGACAACAGAAAGAGGAGCGGATGGTATTGTTTCAGCCATCCAATGTATTCAATCTGGCAAAGCCGAGGTTGCTTATTCTCTGGCTGTAGATGAAATTACGGAAGTCCTTACCGCTTTAACGGGGCAAGAAAACATTGAACGTTTCTCAGAAATAAGCAATTTGCTCGCTATTGAATCCGAAGAACATGCGGTGAATCGAAATGCGCCCATCCTTGGGTATATTTATGGGGTTCAGACTTTTGCTGTGAAGAAGAACGGTGATCGTTTGTTTAAGGAACAGGACTTCACAGCATGTCTAAAGCTCGTATTAGAGGAGTGGAAGGAAGGATTCAATATGATGGATGGTGATATCGCTGCGGTTATATTATCTTCCCGTCAAGGAAGCGACCAATGGCAGCTTGAGCGAGATTTCTTCCAATCGTATCTGAAAGAACCGTTCCAGACGCTGTCGCCTAAGGACTTTTTCGGGGAGTCTTTCTCCTCCGCATTTCAGAATGCTATGCAGTTCGCCCTCTTGTCTAGTGAAGTGACATCAGATGGATATCTGATCGTTATCGATGCTGACTTTGAGGAATCCAAAGTATCACTCGCATTACTAAAGGGTAATCCGGCAAGGGAGGCGGATGTTTGATGATAGGGGGCAAAATTGCACTAGTTACAGGTGGTAGTCGTGGTATCGGAAGTGCTGTTGTGGAGAAATTGGCAGCTGAAGGGGCTACTGTTATCTTTACTTATCATTCTAATCGAGATAAAGCAGAGCAATTAACTGAACGGTTAAGAGCGCAGGAACGAGACGTGCATTGTCTGAAGTTAGACATTACAAGCCGTGAAGAAGTCCTTGCTGCATTAGAAATAATATACAGCCAATACGGAATACCCGATATTCTAGTCAATAATGCAGGTGTTAACCGCGATAAACTATTCGTTCAGATGAGTGAGGATGATTGGTTCGAAGTCATGAATACTAATCTAAACGGGGTATTCCACATTACGAAGTCTGTATCCTACAAGATGCTACTGAATAGCAAAGAGGGTTCCATTATTAATATGTCTTCTGTATCAGGTATGATCGGAAGTGTAGGGCAAGCGAATTATTGCGCAGCAAAGGCTGGGTTGTTGGGCTTCACACGATCCGTCTCTAAAGAACTCGGTAGATATAATATCCGTGTTAATGCGATTGCCCCAGGTTATATCGAAACAGATATGATCGGAGAAATCCCGGAGAAGCATAAGAAGGAAATGATGGGACGGATCCCGCTTAAGCGTATTGGTTCCCGTGAGGAAGTGGCAAATGTCGTCTTGTTCTTGGCCTCTTCCATGTCTAGTTATGTGACGGGAACGACGATCGTAGTTGACGGAGGATTAACTAGCTAGATGAAGGTGGAGGAAGCAGCGCCTATTATGTTTGTTGATAAGCTACCTAAAGGAATGGAAATGTTGTTATATTCCTTTTCCTTCACGTGCGGTAGTAAGGGAAAGGGAATTAAGAAATCCCGGCTTAGGCAAAGTGTCCGGGGCATTCTACAACAAGATATCCCGGATGAGTTCCTCCATTCAAGATCCTATTGCGGAAATGATGTTCTTCAGGTTATAAGTTATGACTATGTGGTGGGCTGTGATTATGAGAATATGGATAGATTTAAGGGTACCAGTTCTTTTTTTACGAATGATGCTGAATTAAATTATATTCGTAACCAGCGGCCGGAACATGATGAACATATGCTCTTGAGCGTGATATGGGGGATGAAGGAATCGCTAACCAAGCTGCTTCGGATACCTCTGCAAGTATTTCTACAATCCAAGACACTCCGGGTTGAAACCGGAAGAATGTCCATGACAGGCTTAGGGTGTCCGGTATTTGTATACACAGAAATACACGGCTCTAATCAGATTGTTATAACTTACTGCGAAAGGGAGCTATTCCATGTATGGCATTTCTAAGATAAAGGAAGCATTACCGCAGCGTTATCCATTTTTACTTGTCGATCGGGTTATCCAGCATGAATATAACAAATCGGTTACGACGATTAAGAACATCACCTTCAACGAATTTTGGAGTGTCGGACATTTCGATTATAAGCCGATCTATCCGGGGGTACTTATGATCGAGACGATGGCACAAACCGGGGGATTAATTTTTCATAATTTCGATGACAACAAGAACAATTTAGAAGGTAAGGATGGACTTTTGGTTGGTGTAAACAAAACGAAGTTTCTGAAACGTGTGGAACCTGGCGATAGGATCATTACTGTAGGCCAAAAAGTAATTAACTTAGGGGATATGGCTAAAGTATATTGCGAGATGTTTGTAGACGACTGTAAAGTCGCACAGGGAGAACTTTCATACTTAGTCAATTGAAGGTGAAAAGATGTTTATCAGCAGATAGAGGCAATGTATATGTATGGTTGCCGAGATCAAGAGTATCATCTTGATTTCGGCTTTTTTAGTGTGCAACAATATCTTCACAGCATTTCTTGTATTTGCGGCCGCTACCACATAGACAGAGGTCATTTCTACCCGGCAATTTTCTGCCACGTGCGATCCATTCCTCAGTACGTTCCTTACGCCATTTTACCGCAATTTGTTCCATTCGTTCATAGGAATATTGGTAAATCATCTTATAACTCTCGCAAAATACATCGGGTAGCACTCCTCCATCTCCAGCGCTCCAGCGTCGGTTACGGGGGCATCCACCATGGCAGAATTTCAGGTACTGACAGCTTTGGCATGAATCCGGAAGTGTAGGTTTCAATCGTAGGAATTGGTCGTATTGTGGATTCGATAAAATATCGTCTAGGGAATCGGTACCCACATTGCCTAATTTATAATTACTGTTCATGAAGAAATCACAAGGATAGGCATCCCCGTTTTGTTCTAGAATAAGCGTTTTTGGACAGGAGTCACGGTGGATGCATGATTCAGCAGGATATCCTACATGGAGTCGGAACAAGTTGTCGAAGAACCGTTCAGAAATAACGGGATTTCCATCATTGAACCAAATATCAAACACATCACATAGAAACTGGCCATATTGCTTCGAGGTAATAAGAAACTGTGGTGGCTTATCAGGTTGTTGAGCCCGGAAATCCATGCAAGGGATGAACTGGATATAGTTAAAGCCATGCTCAGCGTAGAAATTTAACATTTCAGCAGCCTTATCGACGTTTCCCTCATGAACTACAGTAAGAATGTTGAATTCGACCTGCTGTTCATGCTGGATTCCACGCATGACCTGATTAAAGCTTCCTGTCCCATTGGAGTACACCCTGCGAGAGTCATGGATTTGTTGAGTTCCATCCAGGCTAACCCCGATTAAGAATTCATTTTTCTTAAAAAAAGCTGCCCACTCTTTCGTTATTAATGTTCCATTGGTTTGTAATGAGTTTCCGATCACCGTTTGGGTTCGGGCATATTGGCGTTGTAAATGTACCACCTGATCAAAGAAGTCTAAGCCCGCCAACAAAGGTTCTCCCCCTTGCCAAGCAAAAGTGTGCAAAAGCGCTATCCGTGGGGCGATATTTTAGACCCAGGTGGAGAGTATAAATGCAACATTTGGCAGGGGGCGTTTCCTGATTATAACGATGTCAGTGACGGATATGCAGGTACCGCGCCCGTGCGCTCCTTCGAGCCAAACGGATACGGACTGTATAACACAGTCGGAAATGTATGGGAATGGTGCTCCGATTGGTTCTCATTGGATGTGGATGTTCAAAGCCAGCGGATCAACCCCAAAGGACCACATACTGGGACTAATAAAGCTATGAGAGGTGGTTCTTATCTATGCCACCAATCTTACTGCAACCGTTATAGAGTCGCAGCCCGCAGCTCCAATACACCCGACAGCTCCACAGGTAATATAGGCTTTCGTTGTGTAGCGGATGTGCGGTGAAAGGTCGGTGTAGTACAAGTGATCATCGGTCATGAAGATGCCTTGAATGTTCACCAGATCAATATATAGTTTGTTTCAAAGGCACCCGTCCATTTTGCCGCTAAGGCAATTGGGCGGGTGTTTTTATATTTGGTTATCTTGATAATAGAGGGTCCATAGTTGAAAGCTATGAAACTAAAAAAACAGCTACAAATAATGAATTTGCTTGCGTTTAAAAAGGTGATCTGCCGCAAGTTTTAGACAACCTATGAATATATATATATTAGAAAAAAGAGGGAGGTAGATGTATGTTCCAGAAACAACGTTTTAAAAACTACGCGTTATGGGTCAGTATAGCTTCTCAAGTTATTTTGTTGGTTCAACTCATTGGGCATTTAACGGGAGCCTTTGATTTGACAGATGTGATGAAACAGGAAGTTCTAGCGATTGTGGATGTGGGGCTTGGTTTGCTATCCACACTCGGAATTATTTCGAATCCAACCAAGCCGAAGAGTGGCGGGTATAACTTATAAAGAGTCACCCTCGTAAATTTAATACTCACAGAAATAGATACTATCCTCATAGGATGGTATCTATTTTTATAGGCCCAAAACCCAATTAGCGGTTGACAGCCCCTGCAGTGTGAAGCAACGTTACGTTTTGAAGGATGTTACCATCACTGTTAAAGGAGGGATACCGTGAGTGGAGAGGTTACCTTGATAAAAAGCAGCTTTGAAGAAGATTTAGATGATACCAGAAATCATTCAAATAACCTTATTTGACGATATAAACGAAGATGACATTCGTAAAACCAAGTGGTTGCTGGGTAAACATACAGATATGATAGATCTTATTGGTAATTACGAGTATTCTCTAAAGCAGATGAAAAGCGGATTCAGTGAATACGATTACGTGGCAGCTGAAGGATCGGTAGCCAAGCGAGAAACAGGTCATGAGCTTACAGCTGATGTTACAGCTAATTCAGTAATACTTAAAGACAAACGGTATAAGATTTATCAGTTCTATCTCTTTATCACTAACAATATTAAATATGCTATTAACAACATGCGAGATCCACATGAAAATAAAATAGCCGAGCTCCTATTTATCAACGGTACAAAGTATCTAAAGGCGCAAGAGTACATGAAAAAAGGTTATAAAAAAGAACTTTATGGTATCTCAGATAACACATTTGCAGATAAGAGAAGGAAGGCCATAGCCAATATTGCCACTAGCCTAAAATATAATCGAACCCTTGATTTTGTAACGATTGATTACGGACTAGGGCGAGGAGAGAACGGAGAAATCAAGTTACTACTTCCATTCAATGAAGAATGACCACTCTGGCATTGAACTGCACTCCAATTGTTAGACACAATTAACAATTGGGGGCAGTTCAACATAGGCTAGTGAGCTTTTGCTCTTGCACTGATATAACATATTTCGAATTTAATAATGTAAAATCCGTAGCAATTACGCATAATCAATAGTTTATACTATAGATACAACATATTAGGTGATTCAAAACTACCCCTTAGCCGTCTCATACACTGAGTCGGTATTTTTATTGAGGTAGTACGATAATTACATACCACACGGGTAATCTATTATTTTCTAACATTATAATGTAAAAAAAACTTTTTTACGATAAAAATTCCCTTCTATTTACAAAATAGTATGTTTGATGGTATTATAAAATGGAAATTAAATGAAATGGAGGGAAATTCATGAAAAGAGTATTGGTTGCCATTTTGTCATTATCTTTGCTTGTTCCGAGTCTCACTGCATTTGCTACCCCAGCACATAGTCAGTTGCAGACTGTACCTGAGGTTAATACGAAATCTGTCTTGACAGAAAAGGAAATGTTAGATATTGTTAATCAACAACTTGACGCACAGAATGCCTCCCCTGAGTCTTATGAGTTTTTTAGGCAGATGGTGAAAAATCAATTCGCTAAAAAAGAGGGTATTAGTGTTCGTGGTGTTGATGACCTTGTATATGCCCCAGATGGAGGAGAAGTTTTTTATAATCTAAAATCTGGTAGTATGTTTGTTGCAAGAGTAGAAATTCAATATCTTTCACCATCTACTACAAAATCAATAATTAGTAAATATAAAGACAGTAAATTAACAACTTGGCAAGACTTGGCTATAGCTTTGGCGGGGATATTTGTCGGGAAAAAATTCCCTATTATCGGTAGTATCATGGAAGCTTATGGTGCGTTAGGGGTTTTAAGTGACTATCTAACTTCCGAAACGATAAGATCCATTGAAAGAGCTGGTGGTCAGTCAATGCTATATACTTATACAACAAGTCGAGGAAAAGATACCGTTTGGGCTCCATGGCAGTATTATTCTTATTTTGAAGTACCTGATTTCGACCAATATACTACTGATATCTCTTACAAGGTCTATTAATAAAAAACATTACTATATCGACTGGAACATTTACTTGTTCCAGTCGATTAATTGAGGTGCATAAATGAAAAATAGCAAATTAAAGATTACAAAATGGTATTATATACAACTTTTTTTCGTTATTATCATATGCATCTCTTTTTTGATTTCACCAAAAATATTTAATGCAGGGACAGAACTAATATTTGGGAATTATATATTTCCTTTAACCTCTATGATATTTGTAATAATATCTATATTACTAAATGATAATGATGAGGTATTTGGAATACTTTATTTAATTTATGCCGTCGTATTCTATTCATATTTTGGAAATGATAAAGTGATTTATTTGTTGTTTCTAGCTCTTATGCCAATTTTTTGTATTATTAGAATGTATCAGTTATACAAACGAAAGCACCCATACCGTTTATATTTAATACCTGCTCTATTTATAATGTTTGTTTATTTTTATTTAACTTCTTTATTTTACTGAATATTTAGATTTTAAAAGATTTTATATGAATGAAAAGTATACATTAAAACTCTTAAGCAGAATTAGTAAAAACATAGACGTGGTAACCTGCCGCTCCTTTTGGAGTGGTATTTTATTGGGAATACTATTTTTATGATGAAACGAAGGACATAGCGCACCTTATGTACATCTTCAATCACACAGAAGAAAAGATAACTTTGAGGTATGTAGGCATTCTTCAGGACACCTTAGATGAGGTATTGGATGATTTTGAGTTGTAGCAGTTCACTTTAAAAGGTTTATAGTGAATGCAAATGATATTTACTATTTGAATTTGGAACTTATAGGAAGTTGGAGAAAACGACCAGGCTTCTTTTTTATTGGCAACACTCTGACCTATTTTGACTTTTAATGCGAATTCCAACTCAAATACGTAGTAGAACAGAGGTGAAATAGTTGCCTGGGGAGAAAAGTCCAGAACATGAGAAGGCATTAAAGATATGGTTAAAGAGTGGAAGACTCTTGTATTAGCTTTATCAACTACTGACTTTTAGATCGAGCCTTTAAATAATCCATATTTTACTCAAAACATAGTATTGACTCTCACGTTACGTGATACCCTATAGTAAATAACGAAGGGAGGACATCATCCAAATGAGAGTGAAGGAAGTTGCTGATTTAGTTGGGATCAGTGTGCGCACACTGCATCATTATGACGAGATCGGATTGTTAACCCCGGAGGAAACAACGGAAGCCGGCTACAGGATATATTCCCCGGACAATCTGGAGATGTTGCAACAAATTTTATTCTTCAAGGAGTTAGGTTTCCCTTTGAAAAAGATCAGTGAAATCATCAACGATCCATCATTTGACCGCCACGAAGCGCTATTACTACACAAAAACATGCTACTGGAGCGTCGTCGTCGATTAGATGGAATTATCGCTACGATTGATAGAACAATTCAACATTCGAAAGGAGAAATTGAAATGACAGATAAAGAGAAATTTGCTGGTTTTGATTTTGGTTCTAATCCTTATGAACAAGAAGCACGTGAGCGTTGGGGAGATGCAGCCGTTGAGCAGTCCAATGAGAAGATCGGTAAAATGCCAAAGTCAGATCAAGAAGCATTATCCGAAGGGATGAATGAAATCTATAGGAAACTTGCGCATCTTCGGGGTACCTCACCTCAATCTGAGGAGGCACAAGCAGCTATTAAGGAATGGTATGATTTCCTGAATCAGATAGGTAACTACTCCTTGGAGGCATTCAAGGGACTAGGTCAAATGTATGTCGATGATGAGCGATTCACGAAGAACATCGATCAATTTGGCGAGGGACTGGCGAAGTTTATGTGTGATGCGATGATTGTATTTGCGGAGAGCGACAAGAAATAGATTATTAGTTGAATTAAAATTGAGGACCTTCCGAAGTTGGACGGTCCTTTTTCTTGCTATGTAGTTTACAATGAGAGAATGAAATGAAATTAAATTCCACGAGCGGAGGCTGTTTATGACACTGTACGATATTGAAGTGAAGACCATTAAGGGTGAAGTTCAAACGCTGGAGTCATACCGAGGGAAAGTACTGTTGATCGTGAATACGGCAACGAAGTGCGGCTTCGCTCCTCAGTTTAAGGGTCTTCAAGATTTGTACGATACGTATAAAGATGAGGGCTTTGCTGTACTGGGCTTTCCCTGTGGACAGTTTGCTAACCAGGAACCAGGAACGAATGAAGAGGTTGCTGCTGCCTGTGAGTTAAATTTCGGAGTGAACTTTCCGCTTTTTTCTAAGGTAGATGTGAAGGGGAAGGATATTCACCCATTATTTCAATGGCTTACGAATGAGGCTCCTGGAGTACTAGGCACTAAATCTATCAAATGGAATTTCACGAAATTTCTGATCGATCAGCAAGGTAAGGTCGTGAAACGATTCGGACCTAAAGATACCCCTGCACAAATCACTAGTCATATTGCAGGTTTGCTTACTAAGAGTGGTTAACAAATAGGTAGTTTTGTTCTATCATATAGGAAGCACCCCTTCTGAGCGTTATTGGAATCTCGACAATTCCTAATATACTAAGCAGGTTTGTGTCTTTTTTTTGTATGCTTGGCATTCATTCTGATTTGGAGAGGATCTAATATGAAACTAACGTATAAAGGCAAAACGAAGGATGTATTCGCACTAGATAACGGCAATTATTTACTGAAATTTAAAGATGATGTCACTGGGGAAAATGGAGTGTTCGATCCTGGAGCCAATACCGTTGGGTTAGTAATGGAAGGTGCAGGTCAGGCGGGGCTTCGCTTAACAAAGTTCTTTTTTGAAAAACTAAAAGAAGCAGGAATTCCGACACATTATATAGATGCTAATATCGATGAGGCAACGATGACGGTCAAGCCCGCGACTGTGTTTGGCAAGGGACTTGAAGTTATTTGTCGCTATCGAGCTGTAGGAAGCTTTCTACGCCGCTATGGTTTATATGCACAAGAGGGTCAGCCTTTAGATGGTTTTGTTGAAGTTACACTCAAAGATGATGATCGCTTAGATCCGCCAATCAGCAAGGATGCACTCGATATGTTGGGCATACTCTCGGCAGACGAATACGAAACATTAAAACAACTTACGAAGCAAATTAGTGATGTTATCAAAACAGAGCTGAGCCTAAAAGGTATTGAACTGTATGATATTAAATTGGAGTTCGGTCGAGTGGACAAAGACAAGCAAATTGTTCTGATCGACGAGATTTCCGGTGGAAATATGAGAGCTTATAAAGATGGTAACTATATAGAACCACTAGATTTAGAGAGAATGATGGTAGCAGGAAACTAAGGGGAATGAATATGACAAAATATAAAATGATCGTACTTGATTTGGATGATACGTTGCTAATGGATGATCATTCGATCTCACCACGTACCAAGCAGTCATTAATGGATGCACAAGAAGCAGGAGTTAAAGTCGTACTTGCCTCAGGTCGGCCTACATTTGCCATGACGCATATTGCTAAGGAACTGGAGCTTGAGAAATACGGCAGCTTCATTCTATCTTTTAACGGGGCCAAGATTACGAACTGTGCAACAGGTGAAGAATTGTTCAGCAGTACATTATCTCCCGAGACGGTACATGAGCTATACCATATTAGTAAACAAGAAGAAGTGGGGATTCACACCTATGTTGGGGACGATATCGTAACGCCAGCTAATAATAAGTATACCGATATCGAAGCTGAAATTACGGGGATGCCGATTATAGAAGAAGAGCATTTTGTTCAGGCCATTCAAGAACCAGTTGTAAAAGTATTGATGGTAGAAGCACCTGAAAGACTGGTCATCTTGGAGAAGAAACTTCAACAACAACTAGAAGGCAAACTCAATGTTATGCGTTCGAAACCATTTTTCTTGGAGTTTACTGAAGTGGGTGTAGACAAAGGAACGAGTTTGCATCATCTCATTCAGAAATTAAATATTCAGCAAGAAGAGGTTATTGCGATTGGCGACAGCTACAATGACCTTGCGATGATAGAGTTTGCTGGACTTGGTGTAGCAATGGGCAACGCGCCTGATGATATTAAAGCAATTGCTAACTACGTAACCGATACGAATATGGAAGACGGAGTGGCGAAAGTAGTAGAAACGTTTATTCTGGACAAGATTGTACGTATATAATAAGGCGTAAAATCTAGATTAGCGCTTGACCATGAATCGACCCATGAATCAACCCATGAATCGAAGGGGATTACGAATGCGAATGGCTGTAACGCTGTAACGGAACTCAGCGACCTTATTTGCGGTTTATTACACAGTTCTGAATTCTAACGGAACCAGCAGACGTTATTTCATCATGATTCATGCATTAGAGCATCATTTGGAGAAATAAGGTCTTTCAGTTCCGTTAGAATGTTATGCGATCCTCGAAACTCAAAATAAGGGCCACTGGCGGTTCAACCCCCTAAATTTGGACACTTTCCACATCATTCTTAAGAAATCTCATCATAGCGCAATTTTTTGTGGGGGAATCAACCCCATGGTCATCAAACGTAAGTATTCCTTGGGTGGCCAATCCTTGAGACTGCCATGGATCCGTTCCGTATTGTAGTACCGAATGAATCGATCTACTTCTGCAAAGGCTTCTTCGTAATTTTCAAAACAATTGCGTTGGTAACATTCTCGCTCTATGATGCTGTGATACGACTCAATAAACGCGTTTTTGTTTGGTGTTTGGTTGGGGATCCGTTCGTGCTCTATGCCAGTTTGTTCGCAAAAAGTATAGAAAGCTTTACTAATAAACTGTGGCCCATTATCGGTCCGTATGACCAACTTGTGTTCTTGTTCGTGTATTCGCCGCTTTAGAAGCGCCTTCTGTACCGTACGTAAGATGTCCTGCGTGCTGCAAACCTTTCCGCGATGATGGGCGACAATGTTCCGATCAAACACGTCAATAATGCTTGCCAGGTAGAAATGCTGACGTTTACCGGCTACGTAACCGTACTTAATGTCCATCTGCCATAACTGGTTAGGTCCATCCACAACTCGGTTATTTGCAAGCCTTTTGGGTACAGGATTTGTCAGTTCACGCTGCGGATGAAGGATGCCCATTTCTTTGCATAAACGGTATACTTTCTTTTTGTTAATGATTAATTTATATTTTCGCCGCAACAACGTAGTTAGCTTTCGGTAGCCGAACGCTGAATTTGGCCCTTGGATAAGGCGTCTGAGGTACCCTCTAATACGAGCATCTACCACCTGTTTTCCATCCTTGTCAAATGAGTAACCCGGAATAGGCCGGCCGCTACTGACAGGTTGTTGGTGTTCAGGATGTTGCAGACGATAGTAGTAGGTTGAACGAGGGATTCCACACAGACGTAGTACTCTTTGAATAGGATATCCCTGTTCAATCCAGTGTGTTGCTACTTCCAATCGGGATACTTTTTTTTTACCAAGTCACGAAGGATGTTGTTTTCGAGTTCTTTTTCTCCCAACAGCTTCATGGCACTGTCATATTTCTTCTGCAAATCTTCGTAACTGGCTGCATTCTGTTTCAGTTTCTCGGCATCGATTTGCTTCTTTTTCATAAGGTCGTCCACCTCATCCTGATATTGGCGGACCCAGTTGCTTAACGTTTTAGGAGACATTCCGTGCTTCCGGGCTACCATCTCTACTCGGTAACCGGCAAGCACTTCAACCACTAGCTCCTTCTTCGTTTCAACAGGGCACCTGAATCGTCTTTTCATCGATTTACTCCTTACTCATTTTAGTGTATATGAGGTGGATTGGAGTGTCCAATTGGATTAGGGGGCTATATAGCTGGTTCCGTTAGATACAAAAACACTATGGGAAATGAAATTCCCATAGTGTTTTTGTTTATTTAGGTTATTATTTTTATTTAAATCAATTCTACTTTTCATATATGGGGTCATGGTTAATTTCGCTGACTATTCTAGTTTTTTTATAGCCACATAAATTCCAAAATGCATCTGCTTCATCTGAAGTAAGATAAATATGTTCAACCCCTTTGGCATAAAGTACCCTTTCGGCATGAGCGACTAATTTTGCTCCAAGACCTTTCCCTCTCATACTGCGATTGATGTAAATTTCTCTAATAAATCCCCATCCTTCTCGTTCACACCAATCACTATTAGGATTATCGATTTGATAGCAGATAAAACCTACTAATTTCTCGTCAACCAGAATCATATCTAATGGGGAAATCTCGGAAATTGAACTATCTGCTATTTCAAGACATGTTGCATCCACCTTATGATCTACAATTTTAATATTAAAATCACCTAAGTAAGTACAAAACATTTCTTTAAAATCACACATATCATGATTGCAAAACGGACGAATTTTAACATTTTCTATTATCATAACTTACCTCCAAAAAAAGATTAGGAGGGTTAATTATGCGTGAACCCTCCATACACGCCTAAGTACAAGTTAAAATGTGCCATATAACATCATCCTTTCTATAAGAGATTTATTATACGAAATTGCGTTATAATAACGCTTGCCATAATTATACAGATCTTATTCGCACTGTGAAATGTAAAAAAGCACATGTAATTTTACATATGCTTGTGCGTTTTTTACGAAAATTATGATATTTTCAAATTTTCACTTTAAAAATGAACCCGTTACAATAGTTCCTACACCAGCTTCTTGCGAATCGCCCCTGAGATCATATCAATAATCGTAATCATGACGATGATTCCTAGTAGAATGATACCGACACGATCCCAGTTGCGGGAACTTAGTGCAAAGATTAATGGAGTACCAATCCCCCCAGCTCCGATGACACCAAGGATCGTAGCGGAGCGAACATTAATTTCGAATCGGTACAAGGTATAGGAGAGAAATCCGGGCAAGACTTGAGGAATGACGGCAAACCATAAAATTTGCATGCGATTGGCACCAGTAGCAATCAAAGCTTCAACAGGGCCATGCTCCATGTTCTCCACCTCGTCTGCGAACAACTTACCAAGCATACCAACGGAGTGCAGGCCAAGCGCTAGCACGCCGGCAAAGGAGCCGGGCCCAACGGCTTTAATAAATAGGATCGCCATGACGATTTCCGGGAATGTTCGGATGAAGCTAAGCACCATTTTACCCGAACCGGATACCCATCTAGAATTGCTCATATTGATGGCCGCCCAGAAAGCGAAGGGGACACACACAATGGTTGAGATCACGGTTCCTAATATGGAAATCGCTAAAGTATCCAGCAATCCTCGTAGTAAATCCTCACCATCCGGTAAATAAACGTAATCCCAATCGGGCGAGAAAATACCCGTTAGAATAGCCCGCGAGATTTGTCCTGCTGTTTCTTTGATGCCATGATACGGGATGCCTGCAAAGGCCCAAATGTAGACAACCACAAGGGCTACATAGATGAGCCAGCGATAGCGGCTTTTCTTTGGTTTCTGGACTCTGTCGTGCCAAGAATTCATCATAGTAATTTCTCCCGTAGTTTTGAGCTTATATAATCAATAATTAATACAATCACTAATGTGAAAATAATAATCATACTCGTCTTGTCGTATTCCAGAAATCCTAAAGTTATTTCATAGTAATGCCCGATACCACCAGCACCGACGAGCCCAAGGATTGCTGCCGCACGGACATTGATCTCAAATGTATAGAGCACATAGGATGCGAAATGCGCCTGGATTTGTGGGATGACCCCATAAAGAATTACTTGTACATAGTTAGCTCCAACCGAGGTCATGGCTTCGATCGGCCCCTGGTCAATCGTTTCTAACGCTTCGTAGGTTAGTTTGGCGATCAATCCTACTGAGAACACGGTAAGTGCAAATATTCCTGGCAAGGGTCCGAGTCCGAATATAGCAACAAAGATAGCCGCCAAGAGTAGATCCGGAATTGTCCTAATTAAATTTAGAATGAAGCGAGCAGGATAATAGATCAGGCCCCTCTTGGTGAGGTTGCTTGCACATAACAATGCCACAGGTATAGCGACAATGGCGCCAAGTGTTGTTCCTACTAAGGCCATCCGAATCGTCTCCAGCATGGCATCAAAAATATTATCGAAGTAACTCCACTTCGGCGGAAACATCTCACGTAGGAGATCCAGCATATTCGGAAGTCCATGAAACAGTTCGCTGAAGGAGGATTCAGTTTGAATCGCACTGCCCCAAAGGAGTAGGAGCAAAATGATCGCAGTTAAATAATGTTTGAATCGACTAGGCGCCTTCGGGCGCCTTAGCTCTACCTTGGTGTTCATACGGCGGCTTCCTCCAGCAATTCATCCTGCTGTATCGGGCGTCCGTAGATTTCAGCAAACACATCGTCTGTTGCTTGTTCGACAGGTCCATCAAATACGACTTCTCCGGCACGTAAACCGATAATGCGAGTGGCGTACTGTCTTGCTAAATCAATGAAATGCAGGTTTACAATCGTTGTAATCCCCAATTCCTGATTAATTCGTTTCAAGTCATCCATAACTTGTTTGGTTGTCAGGGGATCCAATGAAGCTACGGGTTCGTCTGCTAGAATGATTTTGGCTTCTTGGGCCAATACACGGGCAATGGCCACGCGTTGTTGCTGTCCTCCGGAGAGCTGATCAGCGCGGGTATAGGCTTTTTCCACAATGTTGACCCGATCCAGAGCCTGGAAGGCAAGTTCGATATCTTCCTTTGGGAACTGTCCTAATATGGTGCGCAGCGTAGAATGATAACCTACTCTCCCTGCTAAGACGTTGCGAAGAACCGTAGTGCGTTTCACTAGATTGAAGCTCTGAAAGATCATACCGATATCCCGACGAATCTTTCTAAGCTGATGCCCTGTTGCCTTTGTAATGGAGCTGCCGGAAATGACAATATCTCCTTCGGTAATATCATGAAGACGGTTGATCGAACGGAGTAAGGTAGATTTACCCGCACCAGATAGCCCGACAATTACGACGAATTCCCCTTTGGCAACGGATAAATTGATCCCATTCAGTCCTTTTGTTCCGCCAGGGTATGTTTTGGATACATTGTTTATCTCTATCACTCGGGTATCAGTCCTTTAGAGGTTATCGTATAAAATAGCAAGCCAGTCGCAGTGCAGATGCACTCCAACTGGCTATTATCGTGCTCGGTTCCATAATCACTTTGAAGGCGGAATACTTCTTAAATGGACTATTCCGTTTTTACTTTTTCGCCATATTCGCGAACGATATTAAAGATGCTGTCTTCCGATTTTACATAACCTTCATGGGAATAAATATCTTTGATAATTGCGTGGCCTGCTTCGTCATTACCAATGGCGATGAAGGCATTTTGGATCTTCTCGATCCACTCTTGACTCATATCAGAGCGAACAGAAATCGTGTCATTAGGAATGTTCTCAGTAAATGCTAGGACACGAGTATCTTCAAATACAGTCGGGTAGTCAGCTTTTACAACATTACGTGCATCTTGGAAAATAGCTGCCGCATCTACATCACCGTTCAATACAGCGAGTACACCTTGGTCATGTCCTTTTACCGTTATGGCTTGAACATCTTTAAGTGGATCAAGACCAGCTTCCATTAGCTTCCCAGCAGGCCATACAAAACCTGCAGATGAAGTTACGTTTTGGTAAGCGATACGCTTGCCTTTCAGATCAGCAATCGTTTTAATATCAGGATCTTTCTTAACGATAATCATCGATTTATAGAAATCAACCAATTGATCCGTTGGAGCACCCGTGTCATCTTGTACACCGAAACGTTGAGCTTGGAGAATGACTTCCGCAGCGCCTTTTTCCTTAGCCAATACATAAGCAGTTGGAGGAAGGAAACCGACATCTACTTTTTTGGAAGCCATAGCTTCAATAATTACGTTATAGTCAGTCGATACGCTTACTTTGACGGGAATTCCTAGTTGGTCTGTTAATAGTTTTTCAAGTGGTTTAGCTTTTGCTTCTAATGTATCTGCATTTTGGGAAGGAACAAATTGTACAGTTAAGGTTTCAGGAACATAGCCCGTTTGTTCTGGAGCAGCTGGTTCAGTAGTTTCTTTAGGGGCGTTTGTTGTGCTGCTGTTAGCGGCAGCTTCTTTGTTAGTACCATTCACTTCTGCATTAGCACCACAACCACTAAGAAATGAAATGGATAAGAATAACGGTAAAATAAATTTGGCGATTTTTCTCAAAAGGTATGACCTCCACGTTTTTTTTATTTTGAAGTACATGTTTACTATAAGAGTGGTATGTAAAATGTAGGTCATAACAATGATAACCATTTGTAAAATTTCCTAGATTTTATTTATAGTGTAATTTATCCTGATAGAATGATAGGAGTTGATGTCGTCATGGCACGCTTACTGGGACCTGTGATTTCAACTGGAGAGAGGTCAATAAGATTTAAATTTAAAATAAGCTACTAGACAACTCGGGATTAGGTGTTTATAATACACCGTAAGAACATAGCAATACCCGATAACTTCATAGAACCAGGGGTGCTGGAATTGGCCGGCTGAGATTGTATCCCACAAGATACTGACCCTTATACCTGATCTGGATAATGCCAGCGTAGGAATCGCCAACTAGCCTATGGTCCTCTTGTGACCTCTGCTATTATTGCGCCAAACCAGCGTCCTGATCATTCGGGACGCTTTTTTTAATGGGTATATTTCAAGGTAGATAGATGAAGGATTAGGGTATGGCTGACAAAAGGAGAGAAGAAATCGATGAGAATGAAGAGAGTACTGAGGTTAAGTATCATCAGCATGCTTGTTTTTGCACTCGCTGGATGCGGCAGTAATAACGGAATTTCTAAAGGGAATGAAGCGGGAAATAAGGGAACAACTCCTGGAGCACCTGCAGTTACAGAAGGTGACGCTCCAAAGGAGCTGACCAAGGTTAAGATAGCGCTCGAATGGACACCTAATACGAACCATACAGGTCTCTACGCAGCCAAGGAGCTTGGATATTTTGCAGAAGAAGGTCTGGATGTCGAAATTGTACAGCCCGGTGCAGCCGGTTCTGACACGATGGTGACATCAGGTGAAGCCGCCTTTGGCATTAGTGCCCAAGAGGGATTAACACTAGCCCGTCTACAAGGTGTACCTCTTGTATCCATAGCAACTATTATTCAACATAATACCTCGGGATTTGCCGCTCCGAAGGATAAGGGCATCAAGACGCCTAAGGATTTTGAAGGAAAAACCTACGGTGGTTGGGGTTCTCCAGCTGAAGAAGCATCCATGAAGGCGATCATGGACCCTGAAGGTGGTGATGTAAAGAAAGTTAAACTGGTGAGTATCGGGGATGCTGATTATTTTACCGCCGTGAAGCGTGATATTGATTTTGCTTGGATTTTCTATGCATGGACAGGGATCGAGGCAGAGCTACGCGGGGAACCCGTTGATATGCTGTATCTGAAGGATTACGCTCCGCAATTGGATTATTACACACCTGTCCTCATTACAAGTGAGAAGCAGATTTCCGACAACCCAGAGCTAGTTAAGGCATTCCTGAAAGCAACGTCGAAGGGTTATCAATATGCCATTGATAAGCCGGAGGAAGCCGCAGCCATTTTAACGAAAGCTGTACCTGATCTGGATGCCGAACTTGTGCTTGCAAGTCAGAAATGGCTTAGCCCGAAATACAAGGACGACGCTGCCCGTTGGGGGGAGCAAAAGCTGGAAGTATGGAAGAATTATGCCGACTGGATGTACGGGCTGAAGCTGCTAGATAAGCCGCTGGATGCTGAGAGTGCTTTTACGAATGACTTTTTACCGGATAACCAGTAATACACATATATTAAATTGAACTGAGAGGATTGATTATCATGGCAAATACACTATTAAGCATTCAAGTAATTCCTAAGACTCCGAATAACGAGGATTCCATCCCTTATGTAGATAAGGCAATTGAAGTCATTCAGAAATCAGGCGTTAAGCATCAAGTGAACCCACTGGATACGACGATGGAAGGTGAGCTTACAGAACTGCTTGAAGTCGTGCGTCAGATGCATGAAGCGTTGGTTGAAGCAGGTAGCCCAAGTTGCATTTCGCAGATCAAGATCGCTCATAACCCTAAGGGAATGAGCATGGACAAACTGACGGAGAAATACCGGCCGTGAGATCGACCTGGAAGCAAATATGGCCGCCCCTTGTGGCGGTCATATTCTTATTGACGGTTTGGCAGTTAGCCGTTTCCGTGTTTCATGTGGAAGCCTGGATTCTACCGAGTCCTCTAGACATCGCCCGGGAGTCATCTAGCAATGCCGCAGGAATTTGGGACCATACACTAGCAACGCTGCGCTTGACGCTGATTGGTTTTCCTATTGGTACGGGTGTTGGTCTGATCGTAGCTCTGCTGTTACATCTGTTACCTGGAGTCAAACGTGCTTTTTATCCACTACTTATATTGAGTCAAAATGTTCCTTCCATCGCACTAGGACCACTCCTTGTGATTTGGTTTGGATTCGGTCTGCTGCCTAAGATTGTATTGATTACGCTCGTTTGTTTCTTCCCCGTAGCTGTTGCGGCGATGGGCGGCTTAGCACAAAGTGACGGTGTCATGATGAACTATATGAAAATGGCTGGTGCAAGCAAGTGGCAAATCTTCACCAAGCTGGAGTTACCCCATTCCTTGCCTTCTTTATTCTCCGGTATAAAAATATCTGCCACCTATGCGGTTATGGGTGCTGTGGTTGCCGAGTGGATTGGTGCGGATAAAGGGATTGGATATTATATGCTCCTACAGAAGTCCGCTTATCGTACAGACCGGATGTTTGTGGCCATTGTCATCATTGTACTCCTTAGTTTGGTGCTTTTTGCGATCATCGCATTGCTGGAAAAATGGCTTGTACGCTGGAAACCACGTCGCAATTCATAGAAAGGATGGTACTTCAAATGTCTCAAGAGTCACATACAACAATTGAAACTAAAGCAGGGAAATCTCCCGTAGCACATACGGTACCACCCGCTCTTGAAGTTAGCGAAATCTCCAAATCCTTCTCACATCGTCGGCGCGAGACAAGGGTACTTCATAACGTGTCACTCACCGTGGAGCAACAGGAGTTCGTCTCAATTGTAGGCCCCTCTGGCTGCGGGAAAAGCACTCTTTTCCATATCATTGGTGGTCTCGTAGAGCCGGATGATGGAGTTATCAAAATGAATGGAAAATTCGTAACGGGTCAACGTGGCGAGATTAGCTATATGCCGCAGCAACCGGCGCTTTTCCCTTGGCGGACCATTGAGGATAACGTGCTTCTTGGCAGTGAAATCAAAGGTACGTCAAATGATCAAGCACGTGAAGTTGCTAGGCATTGGATACAGAAGGTCGGCTTAGGTGGGTTCGAACGAGCTTACCCGCATATGCTATCGGGTGGTATGCAGCAACGGGCCGCTTTCCTAAGAGCTTTACTAGCCCCGCAGGAACTCATGCTACTCGATGAGCCATTCAGCGCACTGGATGCGCTGACCCGTAGCGAAATGCAGACCTGGCTACTAGAGCTATGGGAGGAAAACCGCCGCTCGGTACTGTTTATTACTCACAACATCGAAGAGGCGTTGCTGCTCTCTAATTCTATCTATGTGTTTTCCGGTCGCCCCGGTTCAATCTTACACAAAATTGAAGTTCCATTTCCGCGGCCTCGCCGGGAAGAGATCATGGATTCTCCCGAGTTCCTGAGGCTCAAGCGCCAACTGTCGGGGTGGATGCGAGAAGAGCAAGCTAAGAACAGAACGCCACGCACTTAACCAACCCAGTCAAACACGAAAGTGTGAGGCTGGGTTTTGTTTATTTATAAATAAAGTAGATATACAGCGGAATCATCTATTCATATAATAGATAGAACTGGAATTTTAGGGGTTATTTGAAAGGTGAGGTCGGTGTCATGCTACATTGGACTGAGGGAAGAGTGTATCACCCCGGATATCGTATAAGTGTTGCTTATAACCCGGAGGAATTGCTGTCTGATCATGAAGGCGTGACATCTGTATATTGTATTATTCTGATCAAAGAAGGAACAGGGATTTTACAGATGGGAGCGAATATGTATCCCGTCATCGCCCCAGGAATGTATTGTTTTAACGATAAGGAAGCAGTACGTCTCATTACGGGGACAGCGCTGCGAGCAGAGTCACTACGATTTCGACCAAGTGTAGTTCATTATAGCCTAGATGATTTAATACAAGTTCAGCATGTTGAGGGACAGAAGATGGAAACTACGGAAGTTCAGGATTTATGGTGTATGGAGCCTTTTTTCGAACGGACGGATAGTTATCATGGAGGTATATCGCTTGATCCTTCGGTCGCCAAACATGCCGATGATCTATTTCATCAGATAGGACAAAATTTAATGCAGCAATCAGATATCAATTGGCCTTGCCGTAGCCGATCCTATCTGATGGAGTTGTTATTTCTAATTCGGCGCTTATATCAAACTACGGATTTTGTTCCGAGCGCCGTACCTCATGTCGTACCCGAGTCAGTCAAGCTAGTCATAGAATATTTACATACGAATTATAAACAGAAGATCAAACTAGATGACTTAACGGCGATATTTCATGCTAATAAAACAACCCTAAACGAGCATTTTAAGAAATCAACCGGACTTTCCCTCATCGCCTATCTCAATAAAATCAGAATGCAAATGGCAGATTCCATGCTTAGAAATACTACGTTACCAACCACGGAAATTATGGAAAGGATCGGGATTCATGATGATGCGCATTTTCTACGGAACTTTCGGAAGTACTCGGGGTATTCGCCCGCGGAGTACCGTACTAAATATTGCTGGATGCTGAACGGAACGAGTTAAGAGATCATTCCCTATTTTTAACTGTCGATTTGCAGGAAACTGCTGCTGATAAGCAGTACACGGGGGAACATAGGCTTGATACAATCTCCATGGAAAGCGGAAATAAGTTGAATGGAAAGGAGCAGTCAACTTATTATTCAAAATCTATATTGGGAGATGAATGTATGAAGTTATTTAAAGCCCTTCTGTGTACTCTTGTGATCTTACTTGCTGTAGGAGTAGGTCAGCAAACGAGTATTGCTGCTTCGTCCAAGATCGCTCGGACTTCCTCGAACATGAACGTTAAATTTTATAGTGAGTCACTAAAGAAGGACATGATTTTAAATGTTTATTTACCACCTAATTATGACTGCCAAGACAAATACCCTGTTCTGTACGTTCTGCACTCCTATAAGCTGAATGAGAACCATTGGTTCAATGATTTAAAAATTACGGAGAAGGCAGATGAATTAATTGCTAGTGGCAAAATCGAGCCGATGATCATTGTCGCTCCGAGAATCGACAACAGCTTTGGTGTTAATTCCTCTGAACTGCCAGGTTTTATTAAAGAAAGCGGTAATCCTACAGATGAAGGGGTTTTATATACTGGTAAGTATGAGGATTATGTTACAAATGATGTGGTGTCGTTCGTGGATACACATTTTAATACGATCAAGTCGCGTCAGAGTCGTTATATCGGTGGAACCTCCATGGGTGGATTCTCTGCCTTGCATATCGGTCTTCGCCATCCGCAATTGTTCAGCAAAATAGGGGGGCATTCCCCAGCTTTATTCGTTGGAGAGATGTGGGCTCCGTTAGAAAAATTGGTATACCCGACCGCAGAGGCAAGACAAAATAACGATCCTATCGCACTAGCCGCAAGTCAGAAGTTAAATAAAGTGAGCATCTATGTGGACTATGGCGATCAAGATGATTTCAAGGAAGTAGGTAAGAAGCTAGATGAAGTGCTGAAGGGGCAAAAAATAAAATCATACGAATTTCATATCAACCCGGGCGGACATCATGATGACGCCTACTGGAGTAGTCAAATGGAGAATTATCTCCAGTTTTATGGTGGTATAGATCAGGATTGAATATATAGAACGAGTCCCTTCTCACTAGGTGAGGAGGGCTTCTTTTTGGCGGGATGGTGTAACGAGTGCTTAATAGATGGCAGTAATGGATAACAGGAAATTATCCATCTAATGTAATTTGAATACTATCAGTGGGGAACTTAACTTGAACTTTGGACCTCTGTCAAAAAAGTGGACACTACCTTTAGCGAATTAAGCAGATTTCTTCTGAAACTGTGCAGCAAAACGAATCGGTGACAAGTATCCAAGCGCACCATGAATTCGCTTGCGATTGTAAAAAAACTCGATATATCGAAACAACTCGTCTTTGGCTTGTTGTTTGGTCCTAAACCTTCTGCAATAAACGAGTTCCTTCTTTAAGATGCTATGAAACGATTCAATACAAGCATTGTCGTAGCAATTTCCCTTACGACTCATGCTAGAGATCATGTTGTAGCTCTTAAGCAGTTCACGGTATTCTGTGGATGCGTACTGTGCTCCACGATCAGAATGGTGAATGAGACCTTCCTTAGGCTTCTTGGCATCGTAAGCATCCTTTAACGCCTCAAGGACTAATTCAGTTGTCATATGGTCAGCCAGTCGCCACCCCACAATCTCACGTGTGCATAAGTCCAGAACGCTTGCAAGGTATAATCGGCCCTCTCTGCACGGAATGTAGGTAATATCTGTGACCCATACCTTGCTAGGCTCCGTACTTTGAAACTGTTGGTTCAGGATGTTGGGTGCAATGGCCATATCATGATTAGAATCGGTAGTTTGTACTTTGTACTTTCTTGAAACACAAGAACGTAAACCGAGTTCTTTCATATATAGGCCTACCGTTCGTTCCGTCACGTTACACCCTTCTTTGTTCAGTAAAAATGTGATCTTTGGTGCACCATAGCGCTCTTCTGAGTCACTGAAGTGGTAACGGATCCGCTCTAACACTTGGTTTTTCCGCAGCTCTTGTTGGCTAGTCTCATGGTTTCTCAATTTGTAATAACCGCTCCGGGAAACGCTAAGTACATCGCACATCTTCTCCAATCGAAACTCGGAGCGACTATTCTCGATGAACTGAAATCTCAGTTCTTTGGTTTGCTGAAGATGTGCACTGCTTTTTTTACAATCGCTAGCTCTTCTTCTACATCCGCAATCCGACGTTCTCGTTCCTGTAACACTTGTTCCTTTTCTTTCAGTAACTGTTCAAGCTCCCGAACTCGCTCCATGTTTGCGATAGGTTCATTTTTGAATTCGCGGTACTTAGCCTTCCAGGCGTGTAAGGTCTTCGCTGAAATATCTAATTCAAGAGCCATATCCTCCATCGACTTCGTCTGCTCCTGAATGTACTTGACCGTTTCTTTCTTAAATTCTTCGTTATACCGTTTCCGTTGTTCACCCATGTGAGCACCTCCTGATAGATTCATTATCGAATTCTCTTATCGAGGTGTCCACTTTTTATTCTAGTTCTACTTCTCCCTCTAATTTGACGCCTTGAAGCAATAGTATGATAGATCAGAAGAATTAACAGGAGTTATTCCAATTAAAGTGAGTAAGGTTGGTCACCTCAACAAAATAACAGGAGAATTTCCATGTGACTTCGATCAAACAACTTGGCAATAAAGGGTTTTACTATAAATTAACGAAATAAAATATCGAAGAGAAAACAAGAAGAGAAAACAAGATGATTTCGATAATAGGGGGAGGTAAGGATGAAGAAACGATACCTGTGGATTGTAGCTGTGGTTACTTTTGCTACATTAGGAGTCTGTATTCGTCTTTTTTTCTTTCCTTCGTACGAGTCATTTACAGTAATTCAGCAAAAAGAGCTATCTAGTTCAAAGTATGGTACATATGTGTATCGAGGAATGGCTGACCAAACGATATACGATTCAAAAATCAATCGAAAACTAATAGGTAAAACACAGACAGGCGATCGAATTGTCGAACTTAAAAATGACCCTGCGAATCATTACCTCATCTTGATTTTTAATACGGAAATGCCTTGGTGGGATCTTTATGAGTTAGATACTAAAGAAGATAGCCCTAAATGAAAGAATTCAGTTATTTCAGCAAGATTCCTTAATACATACATTTAAAAAGGGAGCTCATCATGGCAAATATCAGCTTTGGAATCATGTCGGGGTTATTAATTGCAGCTACTTTATTCGGATTGCTGTCCATTGTATATACCAGTTGGAGAAACGGCATCTCACCAATGCCCTCTTCGGCGCCGGTCCGGCGTATCGTAACCTCGGAGATGAAGCGGTTTGGGGAGGTTGGTCCCATTGTTGAAGCGGGTTCGGGTTGGGGTACGCTTGCTTTGCATCTGTCAGGCCATGACTTGAACTGGCGGATCACGGGGATTGAGAACTCGCTCATTCCGTTATGGATTTCCCGCGTATCTGCTCGGCTTAGCTCTTCTGACAATGTTACTTTTTTACGGGGAGATATCTATTCTTATTCCTATGAACAAGCGAGTGTAGTCCTTTGTTATCTCTATCCAGGGGCGATGAAGAGACTAAGTCCGATCTTTCGCAAACAACTAGTTCCGGGGACAAGGATAATTAGTATTTGTTTCGCATTGCCAGAATGGGAACCTGAGGAAGTCATTGTTTGTCGAGATATGTATCGAACCAAGGTTTATATTTATCAGGTCGTGCTATAATATCAATACATGCGGTTGTATAAACACGTATTATATCTAAACTAGGAGTTGAAATTTCATGAGTGAACAATTAAATGAACAAGAGTTAGTTTATTACATTGCTAGTCATACGGATGCCAAACCCGAGAACATTCGGTTGGTACTGAAGCACGAGGCCGCTTTTATTAGCAACGCACATAAGGGCGCAAGTGATGACGTTGATATCGACAGTGATGAACTTGTTGACTATGTGCTTAGTCGATCTGATGTCAAATTAGACGAATTGACCGTAGAAACGATACTGGATCTAGAAATGGATTATTTAATGGAAAAAGGACTTGCTGGATACGTAGATTAGTAGCACAACAATAAGTTTTTAGCCCGTGCCCTTGATTCTGGGGTTGCGGGCTTTTTTTGTATATTCGTAAGGAGTACAAAAGGACCTAAAATAGGCCTGCAAAGGGTACAAATTTGACAATGTTTTGTTGGAACTGAAAAGGATTTGCTGGTTAAGTAGATTATTGTAAAAATTAGTCGGAAAGTTGCATAAATGCTGGAAATATAGTGACTTTTTTAACTACTTTACAATGGTATATTCATCTACTATGAGAAAGACTCAAATAACATAACTCGGGGATAGAACATTATGAATCAGAAAAAATAGATCGGGAGTGAAATCACTATGCGGCGTAGTAGCATTGCTACAAAAATTAGTTTGATCGTGATTGGAATTATGTTGGTATTTGCCGCAGCGATTGCGATTGTTGCCATCGAACAGATGTCAAAGGGGATTAAGACTTTTGCTGAAGAGAAGGCTAAGAGCGATCTGGGACTGGCAGGTCAATTTATCGACAGCAAATATCCAGGGGCTTGGATGATGCAAGAGGGTGATTTGTACAAGGGTAACGTGAAGATGAGTGGGAACTTTGAACTCGTTGATGATATTGGAGAGATGACGGGGGACACGGTCACAATCTTCCAAGGAGACACACGAATTGCTACAAATGTTATGAATGAAGGTGAGAGAGCGGTAGGAACAACTGTCTCTTCAGCAGTGGCTGAAGCTGTGTTGAAGAATGGACAGAAATATTATGGTGAAGCAGTTGTAGTAGGTAATACATATCAAGCGGCTTATGAGCCCATCAAGGATGCGGGCGGCGAAACTATTGGGATATTTTATGTTGGTGCTCCACAAGGTTTGATTAATAACATTATATCGTCATTTATGGTGCGGTTCTTGTGGGTTATTGTTATCTCGATTCTCATTTCGTTTGCTCTGATTGTGTTGTATATAAATAGGATGAAAAAAAGACTCAGCACACTATCCAAGGCAATGGAAAGTGCTGGGGAGGGAGACTTCACTACAGTTGTTCAGGATCTTGGTGGTGATGAGATCGGCAAGCTAGCGCTGAGCTTCAATCGAATGGGTGCCAATCTGCAGGATCTTGTTCAGCATGGATTACATGCTTCCGATAATGTATCAACTACGGCGAGTCAACTTAGACTAATAGCAGAGAAAACGACCGAAGAATCAACTAGAATTGCCACTTCCATTGAGCAGGTAGCTGTAGGAGCAGACAGTCAGACACAGAGCGCGGCGGAGAATGCTAGAGCGGTTGAGGAAATAGCCTATGGCGTGCAGAGTATAGCCGAACATGCTGTCGATGTCTCGGAAGTGATGGCACAGACTCAACAACATGCGCAAGCTGGGGGTCAGTATGTCAAGAAGACAGTGATGCAAATGGCTACTATTGATGGATCTGTTAGAGATACCGAACTCATCATCAGACAACTTGATGAGAAGTCGCGTGAAATTACAGGTATGGTTACGATGATTCAGGGGATTTCACAGCAGACGAGTCTATTAGCTCTGAATGCTTCCATCGAAGCCGCTCGGGCGGGGGAAGAGGGTAGAGGGTTTGCGGTCGTTGCTTCTGAAGTGCGGAAGTTAGCAGAACAATCGCACCAAGCCTCGGAAGTTATCGGAAATCTAATGAGTGAAGTGGACATAGACGTGAAATCCTCGTTAGCGGCGATGGTTGGAGTTATGCAAGAAGTGCAGACCGGACTAGAGCTCACGAGCATGACGGAAGAGAGCTTTGACGGGATCATCCACTCAGGCGCTCAAATGGGAGGGCGGGTTGAGCACCTTGCTGCTACGGCAGAGCAGATGTCCGCAGGTATAGAGCAAATTTCTGCTTCGGTTACGATGATTGCAGAAATTGCTCAAGTTACCAGCTCAAGCTCCCAACAGGTGGTGACGGCAACAGTAAAACAATTAACAGCGATTGAGGAGATGGATTCTTCTTCTATTGCTCTGTCAACGGCGGCGGTTGAATTGCAAACTGCGCTAAGGAAATTTAAGGTATAGACTTGAATTAGACGACATACTCTTCTTGTTTTTCGGCAAACCGGTCGATAAGCGAATCTCTGCTCAAGACAAGTCTCATCGGAATGAGCTTCTCTGCGTGTGGGTCGATTCGCTCTCGACTGCTTGGATGGAATACACTTAGCAATATACGTAAATACGAAGTAGTGAGCGCTCGAAATTTTCCTCCTTCTAGAGGGTGAATCTCAAAACCTAATCCATGGATAATGCCCCTATGAAGCAAAGTAATGCCTTGTAGGGCCTTGACCTGGCTAAGCTGCGGGTCTGTGATTACTTCAGCGCAAATTTCTCGCAATGAGACACGTGCCATTCGAGCAACGGATAGCGCGACTCGGTTGGCTCCCTTGGCCTGTAGCATATGTAATATTTTATGATTATCTAAATGAAGCTCCCCTACCCAATCTCCTGATTGAATGATAGTTCCATCCTCGCATAGAATGTCTTTCCCGTGATATTCCGTCACGAACATTTTACATATACCAAAATGTCCTGAATAACTCGACCTGAGCGAGGTCGACCATTCAAATACACGTTCCCACCCCATCCATACCCCTTGTATGGCACGTTTATAACGCGAAGTAGTCTTCATTAAGTAATCCTCACCTTTAGTAAAAGTATGCCAACTGAGAAGTACTTTCTGTTCATGTGAACATGGCTATGTTTTTCAGTATACAGGAGAAATCATGTAATAAATACCGGCTTTTGTCATATTTGCTGCTAGCCTCTAGTCTAGTGGGCTTACTAGACCTTTAGTTACGGGAAAATACACAGAAGTATTATTTTTCCAAAAAAATACTTATTGTGCGCTATAACTATATAGTAGAATGGATTTATTATTAGGAATGGAAATTGGAGGTATTAAATGAAGGATTTTAGGGAGACTCTATTTTCAATTCAAGAAAGCCAGAACAAGCTTATTAAGGAGTATCAGATCCTTATTGCGGAATATGAATCCCATGATCTCCTCCGTGAGAATGAAGTGATTCGTAAAAAGGTGGAGGAGTACAAGGAACGCATAGCGATGTTACAGACCAAACTTCACCAACTGGAGTCAGAGAATGGCGGACTACGGCAGGCGCTTACGGAACAAATTATCGATGAGAAAATGAATATTATTAAGGTGTCGCGTGAGAAGTTGAATACATACTTTGGAGCAAAGCAAGGCGCTCACATGAACCGGCTAGAGGCAGTGGAGAATAAGGTTAAGAATGACATTCATCATTTGTACAGACGGGCTGAGCTTCATTTGAACGAAGGTAAGGAGCAAGTCAACTCAAAGTTAGCAGCCGTTTCTACCGAGCTGGATCAACGAATATGGCATCACCGTCAGCAACTTCAGGATATGGAGAAGAAAGTTGGGCAGGACAGTTCGAATGCACTGGATCAACTGCAATCGGAGGAAGTCAGCGAGGAAACCATGCAGCGTAGAATCAAGCAGAATCAAATTGAAATGAAGATCGGATTGAACTGGATTAATAAAATCGCAATCTTGCTCATTATTCTTGCGGTAGGCTCAGCCTTCAAGTTCTCATATTCCGAATGGTTCAACGGTTATATGAAGGGTAGCACCTTCTTCCTATTGGGTGCGCTGATGCTTGCAGGTGGAGAATGGCTATTCCGCAAGGGCAAAGAAACTTTCGCCTTAGGTTTGCTAGGTGGTGGGATATCCGTATTGTATGGATCGATTTTCTACAGCTATTTCTTGTTAGAGATTATTGGTATCTATACGGGCTTAGGTCTATCTGTGCTGGTGACATTAACGGGCGTGCTGTTATCGCTAAGATATCAGTCGCGAACCATTTGTTCATTGGCTTTGGTTGGCGGTTACATTCCGTTATTCTCCTATATGCAGGCGTTTGGTCTTCATGGGAATGCCGTGTACATCGCTATGGTCTATTTACTTCTATTGAATGGCTTCATCTTATTGATTTCATTAAGAAAACGCTGGGTTATCGTCAATTACATCAGTTTTCTATTTAATGTACCTTCCATGTTGGCGTTAGTGTGGCGGGGGGATAGTGAATCTATAAGCATGGTATATGCTGTGATTACATTCCTAATGTATCTTGGAATCACGTTATGGTATCCATTCAAATACCGTTCCAAGTTATCCTGGTGGGATTTCTCGCTACTGGCCCTCAATACGATGTTCAGCTGTGGAACGCTGTATGCATTGTTGGCTGACGCAGGATTAAGTGATTTCAAGGGTTTATTAGCCCTGATCTTCTGTCTGATTTATATGGGGCTAGGGCGACTTGCGCTTAAGTATTTGGAGCAAGAGAAGGAGACGAGGTTATTATTCTATGGGACCTCGCTTACGTTCGCACTACTCATGATTCCGTTCCAGTTTGGTATTCAATGGGTGGCCCTGGGATGGTTAATTGAAGGCATTATATTGACGGTATTCGGTAATAGAAATTCCTTGAAGCAGCTGGAGCGAGTGGGTTGGGGGATTATCGGACTTTGTCTGGGAGCCTTTATCCTTATTGATCTAAGTAGTTATCTACTCTTGGATAGGGGAGCCTTCAATTTAAAATACAGCTCTATCTCCATTGGTATGCTAATCATTACGTTATATTATGCGATTCGTCATCAGGACAAGGAAGCGTTCCTGAATAAGAAGCCATTCGAGAATACAATCATCAACGTATTTAAATATGTGACACTCGCCAACGTATGGTTCTATCTATTGTTTGAGATGGGGCGGGTTTATCAAACGTTGGTCCCGAGAGATTTCGCTCAATATGGTTTTTACAGGACACTACTCATCGCATTCATCACGATGATGCTTGCTTATTCGTTGACAAAGGTTAGCGTGCTGTATGATCGACTGGTCAAATACTATTGTCTGTTTCTCAATGTAGTGGGCTACTTCTTCTGTCTTTGCGTTACTTTATTCATACCAACACTGCACTCGAACTACAGTCAAAATTCAGTAGCTGATTATCTGGCATTGGTTGTATTGATTGGAATTAACGTATTTGTATTCATTAGTGGGCGGGATTTGGTCATTGCGTTAATTCGTAGGGAGTTTAAGAGTATAGAACTGTATCCCACTATTTTAGGAATTTATCTGCTGGCTATTCTTACCGTATTTTTGAGTATCCAATTACGACTTGGTGATATCGCATTAGTATTTAGCATGGCATATTTATTACTGTCCATCGCCTATATCATGTATGGCTTCCGCAACAGATACGTGTATATAAGGCGTATAGGGCTAGGGTTGACGTTATTTTCCACGGGGAAATTGCTGTTGTATGATCTTAGCTTTTTAACCACAGGTGGCAAGATGATTGCCTATTTCTGCTTCGGACTGGTGCTACTTGGTATATCCTATCTCTATCAGAGAGTATCAAGCAGATTGGGGGAGACTCATGAGGATACGGGAGTGGATTCGCAAGGGTAGCCTGTTAGCTGGCGCCGGTGCGATCTTGGTAGGATGTCTGTTCTTCAATGTAGGCGGGGGGATGAACGTAGGGGCTGCTGAACAAGATGGGGCACAGAACTTTCGTTTCTCCAAACCGCTAGATTTCAAGGATGCCAGCGGCCTATACCGGGCCGTGTTTCTAGATGAGCAAGTGTATGCGGGAGCTTCGCAAGATTTAAATGATCTTCGGATCGTGAACGAGCAGGGGCAGTTTGTGCCTTATTATATTGATAACGGATATAGCGAGTCTGCGGAAGATCGTGTAACATATACGACCGAATTACTGGGTGAAGTCAAGAAGGAGAAAGATGACTCGGTATTTGATTTCGAAGTTACCCCGTTAGGGAAGAACGTAGATATCCGGGGGAATAGCCTAAAGGTATCACTGCCGAATGAGAATTTCTTGAAGCATGTAGAAGTTTACGGGAGTTATGACAGTATAGGCTGGGAACGGTTGAAGATGGATGATCTTTATCGGATCGACTCGCTGACGAAGGACACCATTGAGCTGGATGATAAGTATTCATTTCGTTATTACCGTTTGAAAGTGCTGAATAATGTAGAGGGTTTATCGTTCCCACAAATGCAATTGAGTAACGTTATTTCTGATCTACAGTGGCGGGACTTTCAGAGGAGTGGAACGCCAAAGTATGAAATGAAACAGGAAGATGGGTTTACGGATATTATCATTCAGAATCCAAATCATTTAAGGATCAAACGAGTACAACTTACGGCCGCTGGGAACTTTACACGCACATATGAACTTATGGATTCAGAAGGAAAGACCATTGAAGCAGAAAACATACCAGAACTGTTCAGTATGGACTTCAAAGACGTAAGAATTGCCGACACCACAATAACTGCAATTTTCCCAACTACTACGCCTGCATTCACAATTAGAATTAACAATCAGGATGATCCACCTTTGGACATATCAGATATTTCAATTGAATATAAGCTTAATAAGTTGGTATTTGAGGATAAGGGAACTGGACCATACCGATTGTTATATGGAAACGGCACTGTAGTTAAGCCACAGTATGATATCGTGAAGTTTCGAAGTCATATTGAGCAAGAGGATATGGTAATAGGAACATTGGGAGAAGAAACGACTTTATCCGTGGTAACAGATGATAACATACCTGCACGGGAAGGGTTCGCAACGAAACCGTGGTTTAGCGGAGTGATTATTGTGATCTCAGTGGTGTTGATCGGATTACTTGCCCAAAAGCTTAGGAAAACATCCTAAGAGAAGTAAGCAGATGAAGCTTTAATTAGAAGAGACATCCCATTAGTATAACGGGATGTCTTCTTTATGTGAGTTGGCCTGATTATACACCACTTGGAGCCGGTAGACGTAAGCCGGGGATCAGAAACGGCGTCATTCTCACGGTAGGCATAAGTCCCAGTAGACCTGCCATGAGCGGGGCGATGGCCAGTTGGGGGATAGGTTCATCATATACACCAGGAGTAAAGGGACGTCCGATTCCATATAATGCAACCTCACGTTCTTCCGGTGTTGTTCCACCATGTTGGCCCGATACGGTCATACCGTGATCTGCTGTGATGAGTATAGTGTATCCGGCTGCAATCCACTGAGGTACGGCCAACGCCAGAATACTGTCTGCGATACGGACAGAGCCTTCGTACTCTTTACTCCCACCACCAAAGCGATGCCCGGCATCGTCAATGTTCATCGAGTGTACATATAGAAAGTCTGGATTGTAGGCCTGCCTCAGGAATTCAGCATCGGCAAACAAGTGGGAGTCAGGATACTGATCCTCGAAATAGAATGATCCATGCATAATGGGGAGCTGCTCATCATGTTGATGGCGATCCCGTAGTGGATTGAACGGCGCCTTGTTATATAGCTCGCTCACCCAATGGTACGCAGCTGCTGCAGTGGTTAAACCCGCATTTTTTGCCAAATGAAACAAACTTTCCTCTCCACTAAGTCTTACAACCTGGTTGGTGGTTATTCCGTTCATATAAGCGGGTGTCCCTGTAAGTAATACTTCATATAGGGGACGTGACAAACTAGGAAGCTCCGAGATCACTTTGTAGCGAGCCGCCTGCCCCTTTTCCACCATATGTTCTATATAACCAAGCCACTGTGTAGCCCCTTGATAGCGGAGGCCGTCAAGAACAACAGTAATCAGACGGGGCCCGAGTCCTACAGATTCCCCCAGCATTTTACCATGTACACGTTGTTGCACCATTATATTATCTCCCTTCGATAAGAATTAGGTCTGAATCCAAGCCATCTGATAGTCGTTCAGTAGGGGAAGCCAGGGCTCTGGAGGAGAGGTGTCACTAACGATGGTATTTACGGCCTCCAGGGGAATGATCTGTACAAAAGCATCCTTGCCAAGCTTACTATGATCTGCGAGTACAATGACTTCATTTGCCGATTGAGCAAATAGCTTAGACATGCGACATTCATGGATATCATAGTCGCTGATTCCCCGTTCGGTGGTTATCCCACCTGCGGAGAGGAATGCCTTATCGACATTGAACTGCTTCATCATCTCTTCTCCAATGACACCCGAGAGTGATTGCTGCTGAGGATTTAATTCGCCGCCGATAATAATAACCGTACCTGTAAAACGCCCCATATTAAGTGACTCCATCAGACAAAAGGACACGGCGAGTGAATTCGTTAGTATCGTTAGGCGCTGACGACCTTGAATTGCCTTGGCGAATTCTAGTAAGGTGGTACCGACATCAATAGCGATCGTATCGCCGGATTTCACTAACTCGGCCGCAGCCTCCCCGATCCGCTGGTTATCTTCTTTATATATGGCTTGACGTTGGAGATACGGTGGCTCGTAGTTGCTAAATTTCTGGGGGATAGCTCCGCCATACACCCGATTTAGCAGTCCGTCATTTTCTAATTGCTTGAGGTCACGACGGACCGTTTCCTCCGAGACACCGAGCCGCTCCGCGAGCGTCAGTACTTTCACTTGCCCAGCACTTCTTAACTGTTCCAGAATGATCAACTTACGTTCTTCTGCCAGAATGGACAATAATTAGGCACCATCCTTCTCCAGAGGGATACATTGCGAAGTATAGACACATAACGTAACCTCTGATTGCTCACTCGGGCGGTAAGTACCTTGACCAGCCAGAATATCTACGGATAATAGAACACCTTCCGATTCCACACTATACCGAAGAATGTTACCAAGCATAGTCATAGAGACTACTTTGCCTGTCCAGTACAGTGGAATATCACCACCAGAAAAGGGTGGGGTGGCATAACCTGAGAGGGTAGTGGCAGCGATAAATTCTTGGGAACCATTCCAAGTAGATGGCATACCTTCCCCCGGCAACAGGATAATAGATTCAGGCCGGATGGCATAGCTAATATCAGGAACTTTGGCTAGGCCTGCTAGCCGTGCTGCTTGTTCAGGTTCCAGCACGTTATAGTTACCTATGAACCGTGCAACAAATTCTGTACGTGGAGCTGAATAAATCTGCTCAGGGCTGCCCTCTTGAACAATAACTCCATTTCGCATGACACAGATCCGATCCGAGATCATCAGCGCTTCCTCTTGATCATGGGTAACGAAGATCATCGTCATCATCAGTCGTTTCTGTAATTGGCGGATCTCCATGCGTAAATTCTTGCGAATTTTGGCATCAAGTGCACTAAGCGGTTCGTCCAGTAGCATCAGTTTAGGTTGCATAGCAAGCGATCTCGCCAGGGCTACCCGTTGTTGTTGTCCGCCTGAAAGTTCATGAGGATAGGCGTGATGTTTCTCCGATAGATCGACTAACTCTAGTAGCTCATTCACGCTTTTCGTTCGCTGTTCTTTTTTGATTCCTTTCATCTTCAAGCCGTAGCCGATATTCTCACTTACGCTGAGATTGGGGAACAGCCCATACGATTGAAACACCATGCCTACTTCGCGGTCGCGAGGAGCCAGGGAGGTGAGTTCGCGTTCTTCCAGTACAACAGAACCCGCTTCAATCTCGGTTAACCCGGATATACAGCGAAGCAGAGTGCTTTTACCACAGCCAGAAGGGCCAAGTAGGGTAATCATTTCCCCCTTAACTGCACTCAGGTGTATATTGTCTAACACGGTATTACCACCAAACCTTTTCGTAATGCCTGCAAGTTGTAAGTAGCTCATAGGCGGAGTCCCCCTTTCATGAAGTTGCCCATTTTCGTTAAGCCAATGGAAACGAGTAGAATAAATGAGAAATATAATATGGCGATGGTGCTAGCCAAATGTCCACTTTCCGATAGGCGATTATATAAATAGATCTGAACCGTCTCAATTTGCCCACCGACCAACATATTAGTGAGCACAAATTCACCGAAGAGCACGGAGAAGGATAACAAGATCGAGACCGTGATACCGGGCAGAATATTGGGGAGAATCACAGTACGGAAAGCGGTTATTTTACTCACACCTAGCATTTCTGCTGCATCTAGCAGTGCGGGGGCATCTACGGTCAACATGCTGTTACGCAGTCCTTGATACATGTAGGGTAGAATAGCCACAAAATATGCGCCAATGAGGATATAGGGTGTACCGGAAATAGCGATTGGACCGCTAGAGTAAGTACGAATGAGACCAACCGCAGCAACAATGCCAGGAACGGCATAGGGGAGGATCACCATACTTTTGAAAAGAAACTCCCAGCGTGGGAAATAAACGGTGACGATAAAGACGGTAGGTAGCATGATAATTAGACTGAGTAGCACGCTAATGCCACACAGATAGAAGGAGTTCCATAACGATTCTAGGAACCTAGCGTCGAGTGACATCTGCCGGAACCAGTCGAGCGTCCAAGTTTCAGGTAGTATAGTATGATCCCATTTACCAGCAAAAGCGTATAGCGCTGTTGCGATTAACGGGAGTAGCAAATAGAGTAGCAGGAAACTAATGAGTATCCGGTGATATCCCATTTTACGAGTCATGCTGATTCCCTCCCTGTTAGGGATTTCTGGTCTGTAGAGACTTTCTTTCTGGTTTGAAAAAGTCTAGTGCGCGGGGACTGGGGTGACTCCGAAGGTCCAGATGTAAAAGCTGCGACTTTGCGCGTCATCATACTGTTGATCCATACGGCTGCGATGGAGGTTGCCGCTAGAAGTACAGCCAGCGCCGAACCGAGCTGTGGACGAGTGACGACATCACCCGTGACAAGTGAGCTGATTCGCACAGCCAACAGGTTGTAGTTACTTCCTACGAGGGCATAGGCGGTAGCGTATGCTCCCATCGCATTGGCAAAGAGGATGCCAAGCGTACCCAGTAGTGCGGGAGCGATACAAGGCAGACCAATTGTAATCCAGAACTTGACGGGGGAGGCCCCGAGTAAATAAGACGCTTCACGCCACTGCTCACGGATGCCATAGAAGGAAGGGTAGACGAGCAGAATCGCCAGTGGGATCTGGAAATATACATAGACCAGTGTCAATCCCGTCCAACTATATAAATTAAATCCGGCAAAGATATCCCAGCCCCATTCATGGAACAGTAGGGTGAAGATCCCGTTGTTTCCAAGCAGAATGATGTAAGCGAAGGCAAGTGGAATTCCTGCGAAATTGGAAGTCATGTTGGACATCAACAGGATACGGTTTCGAACCGCAGGGGAGAAGAGTGTAATAGAATAGGCGGCTAATGCGCCGATTATAATGCCAGCAAGACTGGAGAACAAGGCAATGAGTACACTGTTCTGGATCGCTTTGAAATAAAAAGCGTTGGTTAGGGCGGTAACATATTGATCTAAGCTAAAGCCATCTCCGCTATCGTTCATAAAGCTCCCCGTTAGCATCGAAAATACGGGAACAAGCAGGAATCCTATAATTAACAAGGCAAACGGCAAGAGGCCAAGCAGGATCAAAGCGCGTCTGCCACGTTTCTTTTTCATTACGAATCACCACATTTCTGGAATAGTGGACCAACAGCTTATTTTTATTCGCAAAATAGCAGAGGCACCCCCTTACGAAGGCGCCACTGCGGACCCGGCTAGCCCGGGCTTACTTGTATCTTGAAGAGGTCAATTGAGTATTAATTTAGGTGAACAAGAACGCGTTCCTGCCAAAGTTGCGGCAACGTCTTCGCTGTTTCTTCCCAAACCTTGTAATCGCCAACGGGTTTAGCACTTGTATATTGATCTGCAGGGAGTAGTTTAGCGGCAACGTCTTCTGGAAGCTTAACGCTCGCTCGAATCGGTCTAGCGTATCCTTTAGCCAAATTAATTTGGCCTTCGTCACTTAGAATATAATCACGAGTCAGTTTTGCGGCATTAGGATGTGGTGCGTATTTATTAATAATGGTCGCATAACCACTAACTACGCTGCCTTCTTTAGGTATCGCCACTTCAAAACGCTCTTTGTCGAATTGATCCCGGTAGCCCAGTGAGTTGAAATCCCAGAGAATGGTTACTGGAACTTCACCTTTCTCGATGTTGGCAGGAGTTGCTTCGGATAAAGAAATGCGATTCTGTTTGGCCAAATCTTCGAAAAACTTAATGCCGGGTTCAATATTGCTTTCATCCCCACCAAATGCAATCGCCGCTGCTAGAACTGCCATTTGTGCTTGGGCAGCCTTGGTCACATCTCCGACAACGATTTTATAATCGCCATTTTTCAGATCTTCCCAACTTGTTGGCGGGTTTTTCACTAAATTTTTATCTGTTAGAAAAGAGATGGTCCCTTGATAACCTACGACCCAATGTCCATCGGCATCTTTACCCCAGCTCGGAATTTCATCCCAATTTGCGGTTTTGTAAGGTTGTGTTACCCCGGTTGACACAGCTACAGGACCGAAGGCTACTCCAACATCGCCGATATCGGCCGTTGGTTTATTTTTCTCCGCGTCGAACTTGGCGATTTCCTCAGCGCTGGACATATCCGTATCTTGATGGTCGATTCCATACTTCGTTTTCATATCAGACCAAGTATCTTTCCAATTCGCCCAACTATCCGGCATCCCCACGCTGACAACTTGGCCTTCTTCTTTAGCTAGCTTGGTCAGTTCCTCCAGACTAATCACCTTATCGGTGGAGTTTCCACCTGCTTCAGCAACGGCGGCAGTATTCTTATTTCCTCCTGAGCAAGCGGACAGCATCGTAACCAACGCTAGTGTTAGAATGACCCCAGTACCTTTTGACCATCTCTTTTTCATGGATTCTCTTTCCTCCCAAACTAGATTTGTGGATTATTTCATGATTGTTGTTGTTTCTGTATAGATTTAACTTTAATGGTGTATTGTTTTCCCAGTTTCAACGTAAAGATTGTAGTATGTAAAAGTAGTATTACACCTTGTTCAAAGTGGGTTGCCATATATATAGTAAAGTAAACCCACTATTTTCCAATAAGGAGAGTCCCATGAGAACATTTAAATGGATCACCATGTTCATTCTACTGATGGTAACAATATTATCTGGGTGTATGCAGAACGAGCAAAACTCAGCAGACAGTGTGGAGCAGTTGGATCAGAATGAGGTGAAAGAATTTATTTGGCCGGAGTCAACTCCATTAGAGCAGGGGCTGAACGAGGAGAAATTGAATCTAGCTGAAGAGCAGATCAAGGCAAATTATACTAGCTTATACAGTCTGCTCATTATTAAAAATGGTTATTTGGTGTATGAGAAGTATTTCGATTGGAAGAACGGCGAGACAACAACCGGTGTATATTCTATTACCAAAAGTGTGATTTCTGCATTAACTGGAATCGCCATCGATCAAGGATATCTTACGGGGACAGATCAGAAATTATCTTCGGTGCTGACGGAGATGTCGGAACAATCGGATCCGCAGAAAATGGATATTGCGCTGCATGATGCATTAACATTGTCAGGGGGGCTTGCCACAGTAGACGATGATTTCGAGAATTGGATTGTGAGCCCGGATTATCTTCAATTTGCAATGGATAAGCCGATGGTAACTGCTCCGGGAGCTGTTTTTAGTTACAGTACGGGTCTTCCACATATGCTGTCAGCGGTATTGTCTAGAACAACAGGGATGTCTACGAAAGAATTCGCCGACAAAAGTCTGTTCGGCCCATTGGATATTGTAGATTATCAATGGCAGCAGGACTCAACTGGGATGTACAATGGTGGTACCAATTTGTCTATGCTACCAAGGGATATGGCCAAGCTAGGATATCTTTACTTGCAACACGGCAAGTGGGGAGGGAAACAGATTATACCTGAAGCTTGGGTGGAAGAATCTACGCGCAAACAAATCAATGTGGATGCTAATACTGACTATGGCTATTTATTTTGGATAAAGACGATGCAGGATGAACAAGGGAATAAAATATCCGCCTATGAGGCAAATGGTTATAGAGGGCAACATATACGGATGATTCCAGAATTGAATACGGTGATTGTCATTACTTCGGACGCCGGATCCTCCGAGGTAGCCAATACCGATGAATTAATGGAGAAATATATCCTGCCTGCATTGCGTTAAAATAAAGAGCCATATATGGCTCAAAACCAAAATCAGCGGTTGACAGACCCTATAGTGGGAAGCAGCGTTACGTTTTGGAGGATGCTACCATCACTCCAAAACTCCACTGTTGTATTCGTTTGTGTCAACCACTGATTTTTAGATTTTCCTCATATATATGTATACAAAAAGGGTATACCGTCGCAATTTGGACGGTGTACCCTTTCGTATGCAGATCTATATTATTTGAGTGGTCTGGCAAAACGACCGAGAATTTCAGTGGATTGGACCACATTCATAAAGGCTTGATTATCGGTATCCACTACCGTTTTACGGACGGCTGCCAGTTCGTAACGAGTTGTAACTGTCATCAACATGTAATTCTCTTCTTCGCTGTACCCACCTTCGGTGTGCACACAAGTAATCCCGTGGTGGAGCTTGCGCAATTGGCAGAGCATTTGCTCTTTTTTCTTAGTGACGATAAAGCAGGTCACCTTAATATGTCCTACATGGATCATGTCCACAACTTTCCCTTTAACAAAGGTAGATAGCATAGAATAAAGGGCAAGGTCCCAACTTAAGAAGAAACCCAGCGCGAGAATAACAATTCCATTGAGGATAAATAGAATATTGCCCATCGCCACATCATGTTTGCGAGTTAGGATCGATCCGACGATATCAAAGCCTCCCGTTGATCCACCAACACGAAGTGAAAATCCGATACCTGCCGCAGAAATGATTCCTCCAAATACGGCGCCGAGTATTGGATCATTGGTTACTTGTACTTGAGGAATGATGGACATGAACCAGGTAGTGGCTACGACGGAAATGCAGCTTAGTATGATATAGCGTCTCCCGACTGATTTCCAGCCCCATATAATAAGCGGTACATTAATGATGAAATAAAGGATAGAGATATTCCAGTTAGTTAAATAGCCGATAATTGATGCAACGCCCGCTACACCACCCGACAGGAGTTGATGTGGAATAAGAAACAGATTAACTCCGGCTGCGACAAGAAGGGCAGACAGAAGGATAACCCCAACTTCCTCGGCCGGTTTGAGGGAAGCCTTTAATGGTTTGCGTATGAGTTCTGGATATTTAGTGAGATTCATGTCTGAGCCTTCTTTTCTACAATAGAGTATGTAATAGAATAATATTATCAGTTTAAATTATCTTTTTTATCGGCATACCTCACTATAATATTTATCACGATAAAACAAATATTTAGGAAAATTTGACCATACCAATGGATGCTTACTTATGGTTTCCCCAAAACACATAATAAATATATCTTTTCCGCACAACGTTACAGTGCAAAAACCAGTATAATCAAGTGAAATAAGTCTGTTCAAGGAGCAATCACATGGACACAACATTACTTATAGTAGAAGACGATATCAGTTTGAATAAAGGGATTGCGCTCACGCTAGCCCAAGACGATATTAAGATCAAGCAAGCTTATGACTTGGCAACCGCAGAGACGTTATTTGCCAATGGTGGAATCGATCTGATCATACTCGATGTGAATCTCCCAGATGGTAGTGGACTCGATTTCTGTGAGAAAATACGGCGGGTATCGAAGGTTCCTATATTATTTCTGACCGCAAACGATATGGAATGTGATATTGTGACTGGCTTTGAGCTTGGAGGAGACGACTATATAACCAAACCCTTCAGCTTAATGGTGCTACGGGCTAGGGTGATGGCTGTACTAAGAAGATCCGATCAACATAATGAGGACAAGCTGACCCTTGATCATATGACATTTGATTTTGGAAAGATGGAATTTCGTAGTCGTAATCAAGCCGTGATTCTAAGCAAGACAGAGCAGAAGTTATTGAAGATCCTTGTGACGAATAAGGGTAACATTCTGACGCGGGAGCAGTTGATGGATAGAATTTGGACGCATGAAGCGGAGTTCGTCGATGAGAATGCTTTGACTGTGACCATCAGAAGATTACGTTCCAAACTTGAAGACGAACCCTCTTCACCTAAGTACATCAAAACGGTTTATGGTCTAGGGTACGTATGGGCAGAAGGGAATGCGCATGAATAAGAACGGTGAGTATTATTTTAATAGAGTCTATCTGGTCTTCTCTATCTTGCTAACAGTACTGGTAATAGGGTATACGGGTGCAATACTATATACAGTCGGTTTCAACAGTAGAATAGTTTGGATGTCGGTTCTGTTCTTGGTGATTGTATTTGTGGTTGGAGGAGCCTCCGTTTGGAGTCTGAAATGCAGAATTGCTGGCGTGGTTAATAACCTGGATGATGTGATTGATGGGGCTATTAACGGTCAGGATCGGGTCACAGGTTACATGGAGACCAACATTTCATCCCTGGAAAATAAATTAATCCGTTATATTGATCTATCTACGACTCATGATAAAAAGGTAGAAGCTGAGAAAAACAAGATCAAAGAGCTGATATCTGATATCTCGCATCAGACTAAGACCCCGCTTGCGAACATCGTGCTATACAGTCAGCTTCTGGATGAGCATTCTCATTCCGGGCTAGATGAGGATACTCAGGGGTTCGTGACGCAAATTAAGTCGCAAGCGGACAAGTTGGATTGGTTGATCCAATCCCTGATCAAATTGTCCAGGTTAGAGACGGGAATCATTTCAATTCACGCCACGATCAACCCTATCATTGAGAGTATTAGCAAAGCGGTGTCGCAAGTATATACCCATGCGGAACACAAGAATATTGAAATAGCGATAGATTGTGATCAAGCCATTACTGCACGGCACGATATGAAATGGACAAGCGAAGCCCTGTTCAATATCATGGATAACGCAGTTAAATATAGTGATACAACAGGTAAAATACATATAGCAGCACAAGCCAATGAGATGTTCACCCGTATAGATATCTCAGATACAGGCATCGGAATAGACAATAGTGAGCTTAATGATATATTCAAGCGCTTTTATAGATGCAAGGCGACATCGAAATATGAAGGCGTAGGCATCGGTTTATTTCTAGCCAGAGAAATCATTAACTCTCAAGGAGGATATATCATATATCATGGCTTCTTCCACCGTGGGGCAGGGATCGACTTTTTCCGTCTACTTGCTGCGAATGTAATTACTCATATGATTGTGTCAACACTGTTATATTTCAGACATGGGAATGTTAGATTGATTTGATAGATTTAGTCTGTACCTAGCTCAGGGTACGGACCTTTTTTCAATAGGGAGATGAGAATAGCATTATGTCAATCTTACAAATACAAGATTTAAAGAAGTATTACGGTCAAGGTGATCATGTTGTCAAAGCGCTGGATGGTATTTCGTTAACGGTAGAGAAGGGGGAGTTTGTGGCTATCGTTGGCACAAGCGGAAGTGGGAAGAGCACGCTCCTTCACATGCTCGGAGGGTTGGACCGGGCGACGGAAGGCAAAGTATATGTGGACGGAAACGATCTCTTTGATATGAATGATGACAAGCTGACGATTTTCAGACGGAGATCCGTAGGCTTTATTTTTCAAAGTTATAATCTAATTCCTATCCTTAATGTTTATGAAAATATTGTACTTCCGATTGAGCTGGACGGTGCGAGAGTGGATAAAGGATATGTGAATCAGGTCATTGAGACACTGGGACTAAAGGAAAAGGTAAACAATCTTCCAGCGAATTTGTCCGGGGGCCAGCAACAGAGAGTGGCGATTGCCAGAGCCTTAGCCACTAAGCCTTCTATTGTCTTGGCAGATGAACCTACGGGGAATCTGGATAGCAAGACAAGCCAAGAGGTGCTCATCCTCATGAAACAAATGAGTCAGAAATTTAATCAAACGATCGTAATGATCACCCATAACGAAGGGATTGCCCAAACCGCTGATAGAGTGATCCGAATTGAGGACGGTCAAATTGCAAGCCGCTCCGAAGCTGGTAGGAGGTGAGCTCATGATTTCTACAGGTAACGGAAAGAGTGTTTCGAATATTGCAAGGAAGAGCTTAAAGGCGAATCGGATGCGCAACCTCATGATTGTGTGTGCCATTGTGCTCACCACACTTTTATTGACTTCGGTATTTACAATGGCGCTAAGCGTTAATAAGTCCATGGAGCTTGCCAGTATGAAAACGGTAGGTAGTGACTTCCATGGCGGATTCAAGTATCTGAACCAGGATGAAGTTGCTAAGCTGATTCAGCATCCTTCCATCAAGGAATATAGTAGGGCTACTGTGGTTGGTGATATTAATAGTGGTGTGTTCAAGAACAATCGGGTAGAGATTAACTTTGTTGACGAGAACCATTTCAAACACAGCTTTATACACTTCATTGAAGGTGGGCTGCCTTCTGAAGAAAATGAGATAGCTATGAATACCTGGGAGCTAGATTTGCTGGGAGCTCCTCATGAGATAGGAACTAAGGTGAATCTGGATATCGACATAGATGGCACTATGGGTGATAAAGTCATTTCACAAGACTTTGTAGTGTCCGGTTATTTCGAAGCCGATCAGTATGTCGCTATGTCCGGTTTGGCCTATGTATCGGAAGCTTTTGTTCAGAAGAATATCGCCGACATCGACACGGAAATATCGAAGGCAGACGGTTCGTATACCAATACAATTAGACTTGATGTGATGTTTAATAACTCTTTGGACATCGAGGGGAAAGTAAAGAAGGTGCTATCGGATACTGGAATAGATGCGCCTTATGGGGTGAATTGGGCCTATGCCAGTGTCTCTATATTTGAAGATTGGACCAATATCATTCCGTATGTTGTACTGATCTTCATCATTATGCTGAGCGGATATCTGCTCATCTACAATATCTTTCATATCTCGGTCGTCAGGGATATTAAATTCTATGGTCTACTGAAGACCATTGGAACTACACCGAAGCAGCTCAGGAAGGTCATCTCGATCCAGGCCAATAGACTTTACCTTATTGCGCTACCTATTGGTTTGGCTGCAGGATATGGGGTTGGTTGCTGGATAACGCCTATGATGACAAGTTCTTTCTCTATGACTGAGATGGAAGCTAGTTATTCGGTTAATCCGCTCATTTTCATTGGCGCCGCGTTATTCTCATATATGACGGTTCGGATTGCCGCCAGTAAGCCGGGTAGAACCGCATCGAAGATTTCACCTGTAGAGGCCGTTAGGTATGCTGGGATAAGCAGTGGTGGCAGCAGAAAAAAAACGAAGAGATCGGTAAACGGGGCCAAACTGTCCAGAATGTCGCTGGGTAACATCCTTAGAAATAAAAAGAAATTATTCCTAATGCTTGCCTCTTTGTCCCTGAGCATTATACTGTTCAGCATTATCTTCACAGTGATTTCATCCTTCGATGTAAATAAATATTTGAATACATTTATATCAGGTGATCTTGTAATGAAGGAAGAGTCTTTTGCGGGAAGTAGGAATAGCGAAGTAGATCAATATATGCTGACGGAAGAGGTTACCGACGTTTTGGGTAAGATTGATGGCGTAGAGAGTCTGGATAAAGTCTATTATCAATGGGATGGTTTACCAATAGATGATACCATCAGATCTGTACTGGAACCTTTGATTGTTGTTGCCGAGCCACATCCTGCTATTGCTGAAACATTGGAAAGTGGGGTTATACGCCTACAGTTGCATGGGATTGAAGGTGGCTGGTATGACGTACTGAAGCAGAAGGAGATCATGGAAGGTACGTTTGATCGTGCAAAGTTTGATTCTGGTGATTATGTCATGATTACGGAAGCGATACTAGATGAGGATGTAAATGCCAGCTACTATCACCCAGGTGATAAGATCAAGCTGGGAAGCATGGGTAAAAGCTATGAGGTCATGGCAGTGCTCAAGCAGGAAGCGTTTTATGCGGCGGGAGCCCAAAGGTATTCACCTTTCGGTTTTAATGTTTATTTGCCGGCTAATGAAATGAAAGCCACCTTTGCTGACGCGCAGATTCTCTCCGTTACCTTACATGTAAACCCAGCTAAGCTGGATGAAGTGGACCGCACTGTCAGGGCTGTTGCTGAGGCTACAAAGGGCCTTAATGTGAGATCCAGAGAAGATTATAGGCAGGAAATGGCTGGATTTATGACTGTATTTAAAACGGTAGGTTATAGTTTAAGCTTTATCATTGGACTAATCGGGGTGCTGAACTATATCAATACCGTTATTACTGGGGTGGTCTCTCGTCGTAATGAATTTGCTACCTTGGAGAGTATCGGAATGACCAAGAAGCAGATGAAAAGGATGTTGGTGTATGAAGGGTTTTACAGCATCTTATTGACAGCCCTGATTGTTGGGACACTTGGGATGTTCCTGACCTATCAGATCGCAAAGACTTTAGCGGATAATCTGGCATGGACCGTATTCCGCATGAATGCATGGCCGATTGTTGCTGTTATCCTTATCCTGATGGTGATCGCCTATATCGTAACGATTACCGCTTATCGCATGTTATCCAAGTCCACAATCGTCGAAAGACTGCGTGTGGCGGAATAGACAAGGTTATGTGAATTATAAGAAAGATGGCCTTTGTAAACTGGTACCCATAGACTGGACACTTTGAAAAAAAGGTGTCTAGGCTGTGGGTACTTTTGTATACTAGAGTAAGCATGGGGGGATGACATGAGTAAGAAACTTTTTAGTGAAGCAGATCAAATACTTTTACTTAAGAATAACTATGTAAGCAAAATTAGTGAAAGATCAATTACCTTTACAGACGAGTTTAAGCGGTTATTCATAGAAGAGCTTATGATAGGTAAATTGCCAAGAGAGATCTTTGAGTGCCATTGTCTTCCTGTCCATATCATTGGTATGACACGCGTGGAGCAGAGTGCAGATCGATGGAAAAAGGCATATAGCCGGGATGGGATTATCGGGTTATTAGATAACCGAAAGGGTGCTTCTGGTCGTCCTCTTCAAAGAGAACTAACCTCGGAAGAAGTGATTGCGAAACAAGAGGCACGAATCAATCTGCTCGAGTCTCAAATTGAACTGTTAAAAAAGTTAGACAAGAACGAAAGGAGGCTGTTACTCAGCGGAATAAAGCGAAGCATAAGCGTTAAGTTTGAACTCATCAAGAACACGGTAGATAAGGGATTTAGTAGACTGACGGGATATCTATGCGAGCTCCTTCAGGTTTCTCGTTCAGGGTACTACAACTATCTCGCATCCACAAATGCACGTCTAGAACGTGCTAAACGTGATGAAGAAGCCGGAAAACTCGTAAAAAAAGCATTCAACCGTCGTGGATTCAAAAAGGGTGCACGCTCGATTAAGATGGTCTTAAAGCAAGACTTTAAGGTCACTTATAGCTTGAAGCGAATTAGCAGACTTATGAAAAAATTCAATTTGGTATGTCCTCACCGTAAGCCTAACCCGTATAAACGCATTGCTAAAGCCACGAAGGAACACCGGACGCTGCCTAATCTCCTACAACGAGATTTCAGAAAAGAGATTCCTGGACTGGTTCTACTCACCGATATTACTTACCTTCCTTATGGCCGCTCTGAGATGGCCTATTTGTCTACCCTGCTAGATGCATCGACAGGAGAGGTGTTAGCTTATAACCTATCCGATCGGATCACGCTCGACATTGCCACAGATACGGTAGATGGTCTTTTAAAGCAACGAAATGTAAAACTGCATACGGATGCATTCATTCACTCCGATCAAGGAAGTCACTATACCAGCCCAGTCTACCAAAAACTGTTGAGAGATCATGGTCTAGGACAGTCTATGTCTAGACGCGGAAACTGTTGGGATAACGCTCCTCAAGAATCCTTTTTTGGTCACATGAAGGACCATGTGGATCATCGAAGTTGCTCCTCCTTCCTTGAACTTCAACGTCAAGTGAATCGATATATTCGTTATTACAACCATCACAGATATCAGTGGGGAAGACAAAAGATGACTCCTGTACAGTACAGGAATCATCTTTTGTCAGCCTCTTAAACATCAATAGCTCTTTCTTTTTTAAGTGTCCTTGACAAGGGGTACAGTTTATTGCGTCTCAGCAAGGGCCATCTTTTTATTAATGTTAGATAATTATAAACTCTCTCCATTACTCTGGATAACTGAACGATACCAATAGCCGGAATCTTTGATCGTGCGTTTACCATCGCGGTAATCCGTATGCACTAGTCCAAAACGTTCATTATATCCTTCTGCCCACTCAAAATTATCCATGAATGACCAGTAGAAGTATCCTTTTACATCGACACCATCCGTGGCGGCTCTACGATACTCTTGCAAATAACGATGCATATAATCGATACGCTGTGGATCGTGAACCTGTTTGTCTAAGTTAACCCAATCTAAGTTCGCCATACCATTCTCTGTAATTACGATTGGGGCGCCGTATCTTTCATAGAAAAACTTAGGTCCCCAATAGAGCGATTCCGGTGTCACAGTCCAGCGCATAGAGGTTTGCGGATAGCCGACATGGTTACCGATGAGTTGAGGCTTACTATCTGCTCCCATCTTCACTGGGGTTCCATGGTAAATATTAAGTCCAAGGAAATCGAGCGGTTGGTTGATGGTCTCCATATCGCCTGGTTTGATAGTTGGCAGCCATGGTTCAAATACTTTTAATCCATCCTCGGGATAATGGCCAAGGAAAACCGGGTCCATATACCATGTGTTCATCCAAAATGTAGGCTCTGTAATGCTAAAAGTATGTCTTCTAGCGGCTTCAATATTTTCTGGAGTCTCTGTCTCCGGAAATGAAGTAATCCCAACAGGAGCATAGCCAATCTGACAAGGTTGTTTGGAGTATTGTCGCAGAGTCTGCACGGCTTTGCCGTGGGCAAGTAAGGAATTATGAGTTGCTTGTAACACTTCGGCTTGTCCGAGCTTCAGGCCTGGCGCATGGGTTCCATTGCTATGACCAAGGCCGATATAGCACTGCGGTTCATTTTGCGTGAACCAATTCGTGACACGATCGGACAACCGATCTGCAATGACCCGAGTATACTCTACGAACCAATCAGAGCTGTCCGGGTTTAGCCATCCACCTTTTTTGAATAGTTCATGAGGATAATCCCAGTGGAATAGTGTCACATAGGGAGTAATTCCATTCTCCAATAACTCATCGATTAAACGGTCATAGAAATCGAGACCTTTCTCGTTGATTCGACCTGTTCCATCTGGCAGTACACGTGGCCAAGAAATCGATAGCCGATACGCTTGCAGTCCGATTTCTTTCATCAATTGAACATCTTCTTTATAGCGGTAATAGTGGTTGCATGCGTGATCTCCCGTGTGGTTACCTTTGACGAAGCCTGGAATATGGGCACACATGTCCCATACAGATAATCCTTTACCATCTTCGCTTGCTGCACCCTCGATTTGATAGGCCGCTGTAGCGGCACCCCAGACAAAATTAGAATTGAAGCTCATGATAGCCTCCTACGTTGTTATTATTTGTTATATATAATCATAATACAACAAATAACAAAATAACATATACAATAACAAATGATCTAACAAATGCAACTCAGGCCATCAGAATTATTCTGGGGCGTTAATTGAAGCAGGGCAAACGCTTAGATGAACTTACCAAAGAGGGTTTTATACGTATTCATAAATATTTGAAGAAAGAGTATAGAATTGATGTGTCTCGAGCGTCCACTTAAAGACAAGAATAAGGGCAAATCCATGGTATACTAATAGAACTAACGTTCTGTAAGTATATTGAATCGGCAGGTGGATTATATGGGTGACCCGATAAAGATTGCAGTGAGACCTCTAGTGGAATATGTATTTAGTAGTGGGAGTTTGGAGAGCGGCTTCCGCAGTACAGGTACTATGGTTGAGGGGACGAAAGCACACCAGAAGCTACAGAAACAATACGGTGAATTAGATCAGAGTGAAGTATATTTATCGGCGGAGATACCTTATGGGGATCTCCTCTTTATCATAGATGGGCGTTGTGATGGGTTGTTACTCTCGGAAGAGGGGACATATACGATAGATGAGATCAAATCAACAGCAGCGGACATCGGTTTGATCACTGAAGAGTCGTATCCGGTACACTGGGCGCAGGCTAAGTTTTATGCCTATATGCACGCTAAAGAGCATGGGATTCCCACCATGAATATTCAATTAACCTATGTAGATCTGGATGTGGAAGAGCAGAAACGATTTATGCAAACACTGGAGTTTCCAGAGCTAGAGAGTTTTGTCTATGAAGTCGTGAAGCAATATGTCCCATATGCAGAGATGTCTCAACAGCATAGGCTTAATAGAAACCAAAGCATTCTCGACCTCGGATTTCCATTTCCAGGATACCGGGCGGGTCAGCGGAAGCTGGCGGGATCAGTCTACAAGACAATTGAAGAGGGCGTTAGTCTGTTCGCCAAAGCACCTACGGGTATTGGGAAAACGATATCTACGACCTTCCCTGCACTTAAAGCGATTGGCCAGGGGTTGTTGGAGCGGATATTCTACTTGACTGCTCGTACTACAACTCGGACTGCTGCAGAGGAAGCCTTCGTCTTAATGCAATCTAAGGGACTTCATCTGCATACCGTGACCCTTACGGCGAAGGAGAAAATTTGCTTTCAAGAGAAAGTTAGCTGCCGCAAAGAAGATTGCGAATACGCCGATGGGTATTATGACCGAATCAACGGAGCAGTACTAGATATATTATCTAATGAAACGCGAATGAGTAGGGGAGTAATCGAGGAGTATGCACGCAAGCATCGCGTATGTCCGTTTGAATTTTCGCTAGATGTCTCCTACGCTTCCGATGCGATCATTTGCGACTACAATTATATTTTTGACCCACGCATATCCTTAAAAAGAATGTTTGCCGAGCAGAAGAATCAAACCGCACTGTTGGTTGATGAAGCTCATAACTTGGTGGACCGGGCAAGAGAGATGTTCTCTAGCACCTTAAATAAACTAAGCTTTCTTGATCTAAAGCAGGAATATAAAGAGGTTAACAGTGGGATTTATGATGTAACCAAAGCGATAAATGCCTATTTCATTAAGCTCCGGAAGCAGGCAGAAGACAAACCTCTTATCCTCAAAGAACCGCCAGTGGAACTGATCATGTTGATAGAATCCTTTGTGTTACAGGCTGAGCAGGAGCTAGCGAACACGGGCTTTACCGAGCAGAATCCGCTATTGTTGGAGACTTATTTTGCCGCCCAGAACTTTGTGAGAATTAGCAAGCTATATGATGAACGATACGTAACGTATGTGGAGGTCATTCAACAGGAGGTTTCGATCAAGCTATTCTGCTTGGACCCTTCATATCTACTGGGGGAAGTGGGTAAGAGCTTTCGCTCGCACATCTATTTCTCGGCTACGTTGTCACCGCTAGGATATTATCGGGACATGCTAGGGGCTGATGAAGAGGATTATAGTCTTTCGATTCCGTCACCCTTTAGCCCGGAGCAATTAGATGTCCATCTTGAGCCTTTATCGACTCGTTATCATGATCGGGAAGTAACCAAGAGCCGTTTGGTTCAATTATTATTGGAGTTGACGACAAAACGGAAGGGCAATTATCTGTTCTTCTTTCCGTCATATGCCTATATGAACCAGATATACGAAGCCTTTATGGAGAAAGAACCTGATGCCAGAGTGTTACTACAGCGTGGCAATTTATCGGAAGAGGAACGAGATGGGTTTCTGTCTGCATTTGATGCGGAAAACCGGAGAACGCTTATAGGATTTGCAGTGATGGGAGGAATCTTCTCCGAAGGTGTCGACTTGGTAGGTGATCGGCTAACAGGAGTGGTTGTGGTAGGTGTAGGATTGCCTCAAATCGGTTTAGAGCGCAATATTATTAGGGATTATTTCAATGAGGTAGGCAAGGATGGATTCGACTATGCTTATGTTTATCCTGGAATGAACAAGGTGTTGCAAGCCGGAGGTAGGCTCATCCGCTCTGAAAATGACCATGGTGTAATCGTACTGGTAGATGACCGCTATCTCCAGCCACATTATGCAGCACTGTTACCGGCGGAATGGCGTGACCGTATGGTGGTTGGAAAGGGCGCACGAGATAGATGAGATCAAAGGCGATGCCTATGCGCTTAGTTGCTCAAATGCTTAAGCTTAATGATCTCCCTTTCTATTGCTCTAGCATCATCGGGATGAAACATATGCGATGAATGCTCCATCCATATGAGTTGCTTGCCTGCGGGAGCTTCTAGCGATTGATAGTACCGTTCTAGAAGCTCGCCGTAAACTTGGAGATCCTTGCTCCCATGAATGAAAGTAACAGGGATATCAACTCGCGTGATCTCCTTTTTGTAATTAATCGTTGCAAAATCCTCGATCATCGTTTGTGTGTAACTGGCCCCAAAGCCTTTGAACGTATTCATAATATTCCGGATAGAGTAATCAGGGGACCGCATAAGTATGCTGAAAGCTAGCTTCATACCGGGATGCTTCACTCGATCATCAGAGTAGATCATGGCATTGTACTTAGCGAGCCATTTTCTTACCGTTGTCCATTGCTCTACACTCGTTACAAAAGGTGGTTCTCCGCAGTTCGTTAACTCATCGATTGCCTTTTGGTTGTTTGTTTCTATCGCTTTATCCAAGGCCCAACGTAAACACAAGACGTCATTCTCTGCCCAGTTAATCAATTGTGAAATACCGATATAAGCGTAGAAATCAGTTGGATTCTCATAAGCTAACCGTAAGCCAAGAATACTTCCCCATGAGTGGCCGGCGATAAATATTTTATCTCTATGGAAATGGTTTTTGAGATACTGGACGACTTCTTTGGCATCCGCTACAAATTGGGCAACGTTAAACGAGTCTTCAGGAATATTGCGTGCGTAAGATTTGCCAGCACCTCTTTGGTCCCAGAATACAAGGGTATAATGTTTGACTAGGTCTTTGGTTGTTGTCGCTAACGCATAATCTCTGGAGCGATTCGATACACCTGGAACAGGCAGGCCGGGGCCCCCATGGAGCATCAACAAGATAGGATTACTGATATTCTCCGATTGAATTAACACGTACTGCTGTATGCCTCCAATAACAAGCTGCTCGACTTTGCTGATCCCGGTAGGGGGAACGACAAAGTCTCTCTTTGCCCAAAAAACGCCCATGTAACATTCTCCTCTGTAATGTATCTATGTAGCTCTATTTCTCCCAACCTCGATCCGTTACACCCTAACTTGTTAAGTTGTTCTGGAAAAATTGTTGAATATGGTTGTTCATTCGTTTCTCGAGTAGACTTGTATCCTTCTGATCACATTTCAAAATATAATATTCGATCATCATCGCAAACACGGGGTATTGATAAGCTGCGGCTAAATCGGTAGGATCCAAGGGTTTCATTTTGCCCATGTTGATGAGTTTCTGAAATACTTGTTCGACGAAAAGAAGTGTGTTGTTACAGATGTCGTTCAGATAGATATCTCTAGCGCGGACATCACGAAACTGTTCGATCTGAACAATTCGCCACATTTTCTCAAATGTAGGGTTATTGTAGCTCATCTTAAATAAAGTAAATCCCTGCTGCATGAATACTTCTGGCTCCATCAGTGGAATTAACTCATCTACTTTCTCCATGGAAGGTAGAATCCGCGCGAGCTCCATTCGGTAGTTGGTATAGATGGTTTCGATGATTTCATTCTTATTGCGAAAATGATTATACAGAGAGCTTTCCTTAATCCCAACGTTACGTGTGATTTCACGAATGGAGACCGCGCTATATCCAGAATGAGCAAAGAGTTCGATACATGTATGAAGAATGGAGGCCTTGGTTGCGTTCTTCATAGGATTATTATGGATATCTACAAAAGTATGCGGGGTTAGCGGTGGGTTCATATCATATACCTCGTAATTCATAATTTTTTCCAATACAACTATATTAACTAACGTTCGTTAGTAAGTAAACAAATTATTTTCAAGCTAAAGAAAAGGAGGCCCAATTCCGTTGAACTTATTGGTGTTACCTTCGTGAAATATCACCTACCGTTCTTTAGTATATTTGTCATATGTATTGCCTGAAGTACCCATGATACTATAGTGTAAGTACATAATATTCCAAAGTGTGTTGTAGAGAGTACATAGATCCAAGTTGGAGGGGACGTAGTGTATCAGAATTATATTTTTGATCTATATGGTACGTTAATTGATATTCATACGGAGGAAGAGAGCCCAGAAGTGTGGGAGGCTATGGCTTTTCATTTCCGGTACTATGGGATGGATACTACGGGGGAGGATTTGTGCCGTCGTGTGGCTCAGGAGATTGAAGTTCAGATGAAGGCGGCCGCGCAGCACTGTGAGTTCCCTGATTTCGTAATGCAGAACGTCTTTGCCGCTATCGTACGTGATCTAAATGGTGAGCCAAACGAGGATTGGCTGGATGAAACGGTACACTGGTTACGTATCCTGAGTATGCGACATCTATCTCTTTATGATGGGGTTATCGAGATTCTCAATACTCTACGGTCTAAAGGTAAAGGAGTGTATCTCCTATCGAACGGGCAGAAGACGTTTGTTGAGGCTGAGCTAAAGGTATTGGGTATTTACGATTTGTTTGATGGGATTGCCATATCATCGGAAGCAGGGATAAGTAAACCGGATCCGCTATTTTTTGATTATCTAAGGACTACCTATGAAGTCGACTTATCCTCGGCAATCATGATCGGCAATGACCCAAGAACCGACATGGCAGGGGCCCTGAGAGCTGGGATCGATGCTTGTTATATCCATTCCAATTCATCGCCAGAAGGGCTAGAAGTAACAAGTAAAGTGCAAATATGGGACGGTAACTTGCGAAAGATACCAGGATGGGAGACGAGAGCATGAACGACATAAGAGAAGAATTGATGGTTGATCTGCAAAGAATCGAAGATAATGGTTATATGCTAAATGAGGGTGAAGTATTGTGGGATTACATAAAGCTGATGCTGAAGTATATTGGGGACCCTTTGCCGGAGTTGCGTGACAATCTCATTTACGCTACTTTTGCCGGATGGATCGGTGAGAAAAAGCTATTTAATGACGCGGAGCTTCGAGAGATCTTATCTGTTATCATCGACGATGAACATCTGTTTTATCATTTGGGTAGCGAGGAAGATCCGAGTGTATTTACAAGAACGTTCTCTGTACTTGTTGTGGTTTTGATATTGCAGCGGCATATAGAGCAACCTTTTCTGGACCTATCTGAATTCACACACTTGAAAGAACGTCTGATTGGATACTACATAGAAGAAAAGGATTTACGAGGTTATGTGACCGAGGGCGGTTGGGCTCATGCAGCAGCTCATGGGGCGGATGCCTTGGAAGAGTTAGTGCGGTGCGTGGAAAGCGATGAAGCTGTGCAGCTAGAAGTGCTAGCTGCAATTCAGGGAATGCTGTATAACGGGCGGTATGTTTTTAGTGACGATGAGGACGACCGTATTGCTAGCATCGTTGTTACTATAATTGAACATGATCTGCTGTCGCCTTCGTTGATTACTGATTGGTTTGGCCAATTGGAGCAATGCTGCGACTGGCCGCGGAGCCGCAGTTTGTATATGACCCGTACGAATACGAAAAATTTCCTACGCAGTCTTTATTTCAGACTGCTTCATCACAATCGTGGGACGGAACTTATGGATGCAATAATTAAAACAGAAGCAAAGTTAAATATCTTCGTTTAATAAGGTGGTATAAGAAAAACCCCGCTCTACGAGAGCGGGGTTTTTCTGTGCTTTTATAGTCAATCACAGCTTCTTACTGTGGGTTAGTTGTCCAAATACCTGCAGTTTTGATAAATACTCGTGATGGTAGTTTCAAGGTAGCCAAGGCCAATTCCGCAACATCCTCCGGTTGCATCATCCGGTCTTCATCCCCAATTTTTAATCCTGCATTTTGTGCCAACTCGGTAGCAACAGTGCTAGGTGTAAGAGCAACTACCCGAATGTTCGACTTGCGAACTTCTTGTAATAGGGACTCCGTTAAGCCGAGCACGGCGAATTTAGATGCACAATATGCCGAACCCGTAGCAAAACCACGTTCTCCAGCCGTTGAAGCGACATTGATAATATCTCCGCTATTTTGCTCCAGCATGAAGGGAAGTGCTGCGCGGGTAATATAATAGGTACCCATCAGATTTACTTGAATGATTCGTTCCCAAGTGCTTTGTTCCATCTCAACGAGGGTGCCGAATTCAGCGATTCCTGCATTGTTGATAAGAATATCGATAGAACCGAGTTGCTCTTTAAGTTTCAAGACGGCTGCTTCGGCTTCTTGTTGGTTAGAGATATCCGCTGTAGCAATATGTACATTCACGGAGTGTTCTATCTTTAAAGAATTTTGCAATGATTCGAGGTCAGCTGCTGTCCGTGCAATGAGGCCGAGGTTCACGCCTTCCTTCGCCAAAGCAATTGCGATGGATTTGCCAATGCCTTTACCTGCCCCCGTAATGATGGCTGTTTTATTTGAAAGTTGCATGTCTGATCTCCTCCATATCCATTTTTTATAGTTTACATGTTTATTTTATATTATATACGAGGTAATAGTAAGGGTAGGGGTAGTATCTGTAATAAAATGGACAAACCGCGATTTTTAATAATATATGCAAATTAGGTAAAGATAGGAAAATGGCTTGAATCCATAGAATAAAAGGTGTATGGTGCTTGATGTGATATTTCTCACACTACTACAAGGAGGGATTTACTTGAAGAGATTAGAGAATAAAGTAGCTATTATTACTGGTGCAGCTGGTGGAATGGGTAAAGCCGATGCGCTTCTTTTTGCGAAAGAAGGTGCCAAGCTCGTCTTAACAGATATACAGGAAGATAAGATTAAGCAAGTTGCTGAGGAGATTGTACAGAGCGGTGGAGAAGCGATTGGTCTGGCTCATAATGTAACTTCCGAAGAAGACTGGAAGCGCGTTGTGGATCAAGCCGTTGCTACATTTGGTAAAGTAGACATTCTTGTTAACAATGCTGGTATTTCTAGCGCTACACCGTTCCTCGAAACGGATGTTGAACTATGGAATAAGGTAATGAACATCAACCTGACAAGTGTCTTTTTAGGACAAAAAGAGGTAATCCCTCACATGATCCAACAAGGTGGAGGGTCCATCGTCAACATTTCCTCAATCGCTGGATTAACGGGTGGTAGCGGAACAGGTCCTTATACTGCAAGTAAAGGGGCAGTTCGGATGCTGACCAAAGCAACGGCTGTAGATTATGCTAAACATAACATTCGGGCGAATTCCGTGCACCCTGGATTTATCAGAACGCCGATGACGACCGACATGATGAACGATGAAAAAATGAAAGCTTGGTTCTTGTCCATGTCGCCACTTCCACGACTTGGCGAAGCGGAAGATATCGCAAAAGGCGTATTATTCCTAGCTTCAGATGAATCTTCCTATATTACAGGTATTGAACTTCCGATCGACGGTGGATATTCTGCGAAATAAATATACTTTAAAAAATGCACCCCCTAGAAATAGGGAGTGCATTTTTTAATGGTTACAGAGTAATTAATTACATCAAACTTGACCAAATAATTTGCTTGGTACCCAACACGGAGAGAGGCACCCATGAATACGCAGATGGTACGAAGAAGACGACTACCAATTGTTCAGCAGGGTCTACAAATAGGGCTGAACGGCCCGCCCCTTCCAACTGAAACGTACCGATCGATTCGAAAGACATATGATCAATAGCGAGGTCGAAGCCAAGTGCTTGACCTTTATCTTTGATTTTCCCACCCCAATGGTATGCCGGAATATTGAACAGATGACGACGCGTTAACAAATCGACTGTTCTACGCCCTAAAATTCGTTGCCCTTCGAAAGTACCACCATTCAAGAGCATTTGTCCGAACTTCCATAAATCATATAAGGTTGAATGAAGTCCGCTATCTGATCTCGGAGGTCCACCAGTTCTGTCCTGTCGGCTTGTAAGTGAATCGTGGTCATACTGATCCACAATAAGCACTTGATTGTGTAATTCCTGCGGAACATCGAAGTAGGTTCGGCTCATTCCTAATGGAAGTAGAATCTGCTCCGTAATGTATTGTTCATACGGCACACCCGATACTCGAGTAATGATTTCCCCCAGTAAGGCGTAGCCGACTGTCGAATAATTGTAGGCTGTTCCTGGTTCACATACCAAGGTTCCTTGTAGTATTTTACGAATCCAATTGTCAAAACCCTGTGCTCCCCACCATTCTCGTGGATAGGGCTCATTGAAATAACCGGACACGGGCATAATACCGGATGTATGCGTTAATAAGTGAAAGATGGTAATGTCTTGATGTGTCGAATTGTTAAACTCGTCTAGAATTGTAACCACCGGCTGATCCAAGTAAAGCTTACCATCCTCGATCAGTGTACCTATTGCGACGTTAGTGAATGATTTCGTTAAAGAAGACAGTTTGCGAATGGAATCTGGTTGCAAATCACCGTGCTCTTGCGTACCATCTAGCTTCCCTAATGAATTCCATGCAGCAATCTTCCCGTGCCGTGCCACAAGATAACTGGCTGCTTGGAGCTCCCCACGTTCGATTAATCCATAGAAGTGAGCCTTCAATTTGTTCAACTGCTCGGAGCTGAGCCCTACTTCCTCCGGAGCTACATCTACAGCTCCCTTGTATATACGAACGCCTTCTGGAATCTCATTCATTAATTTCCCTCGCCTTCCTTAAAGTAGGAACAATGGAGTTATTCTAACGAATAGACCTTATGTTGTCTATAAGTGTTCGAGAAGTGCGTTATTTTGTATAATAAAACATTTGTTTTTATCACAATATAGAATCAATAGCTTTCTGAGTTATTAAATAGCAGTTGACAGTTTACAACAAATAAAGTATCTTAATATTAAGATATTTCATGTCGAGATAATTTTGTTATGCAAAATATATTTACGGTATTGTAGGAGGTGGAATAAGCATGGATCAAACTAAGAATGAGTCCCTAGATCTCTACGTTGCACTTACAAGAGCAACCCAATGGCTGAATGCTCATACCGAAAGGGATATTCGACAATATGGTCTAACTCGAACTGAATTTGGGGTTCTTGAGCTACTATATCATAAGGGATCGCAACCCATTCAACAAATCTGTGGTAAGGTGCTTATGAGTAGTGGGAATATCACGTATGTCGTTGATAAACTAGAGAAAAAAGGCCTCGTTGCCCGTAGAGCTTCTACGGAAGACCGCCGTCTAATATACGCAGAGATAACGAATCAGGGAGAGCAATTTATAGAAGAAGTTTTTCCTAAGCATACGGAAGTGATAGAGCAAGCGATGGCTGGTCTTTCTCCAGAAGAGAAATCTGTAGCGGCACAGCTTTTGAAGAAGTTAGGTAAGCACGCCCAGGGGAATTTTAAGTAGAACATTCATACCCTAATGGCTGTTTCTTGCAGATCACACTGAAGGGGGTTCCAGTTAGATGGTAGTGTTGGAGGTTATCGCAACTTGTGTAGAGGATGCGTTGCTAGCTGAAGAATGTGGTGCGGGTCGTCTTGAATTGATTACTGCTATCACAGAAGGTGGATTAACTCCTAGTATTGGAATGATTGAGCAAGTCGTTGCTGCGGTCGATATCCCGGTAAATGTTATGGTACGACCACATAGTCGGTCTTTTGTATATGGGAAGCAGGATGTAGCTACGATGTCAGCGGACATCAAGGCAATCGCAGCAACGGGTGCAGCGGGAATCGTCATAGGTGCATTGACGGTGGACCGGGACATTGATGAAGCATTTCTAGAACAAGTGCTTCCACTCGCAGGAAAGTTGGATGTAACCTTTCATCGTGCCTTTGATGAATTAGAGGATATGGTTGCTGGGCTAAGGACACTCTTGCGTTACCCTCAAATATCCCGTGTACTAACTTCAGGTGGAGTAAGACCAGCGCCAGAAGCCGTGCCGATGATTCGCAAACTAGTTGAAATAACTAGGGACAGGGAGGCAGTTTCATTGTCTCAACCTTCCATTGGGCATTCACTAAGAATTCTCGCAGGTCATGGTCTGACAATTGAAGGAATCGAGTCATTTATTGAAGCGACGGGCGTATTTGAAGTGCATTTTGGCTCTGCAGTTCGGTTGGATAGCTCGGCTTTAGCGCCGATAGACCCGACTCGATTGAAGGACTTAGTTAATAAAATCAGTTACATTGGCTGATGGTTGATGGATATGCTGTTGACCACATTAATGAAGGGGTAGGCTTCGGAGCCTACTCCAAATACATCACAGGCTATGGTGAGTTATTCACTCATTCTTACGCCATATATCTTTATATAAAGATTCTTAAAACAAACATAAAAGAACATAAGGGAGAGTTTTAAAAATGAGTATAGCATTAGGTTTATTAATTGTTAGGTTAGTAATTGGATTGACGTTTGTAGGACATGGCGCACAGAAGTTGTTTGGATGGTTTGGGGGATACGGACCCAAAGGAACGGGAGGTTGGATGGAGTCCATCGGCATTAAGCCGGGAATTCTGATGGCAGTTATGGCGGGTCTTTCAGAATTGATTGGTGGGCTACTTCTCACTCTAGGATTATTTACTCCGTTCGCTGCTGCGCTGATCGTCATAACGATGTTAGTCGCAATTGTTACGGTACATGGTAAGAACGGCTTCTGGTCCACTGGAAACGGATATGAATACAACTTGATCGTGATTGCAATAGCTGTGGGAATTGCACTGATTGGCGGCGGAGATTACTCCATTGACGCGATTCTGTAACTATAAAAGACAACTTAACTGAGACAACCTAGGAGGAATATTTTAATGAGTGAATTTACTTCTTTACTTAAATCGCGCAGATCGGCGAATAAATTTGTTACCGGAGTTACAATAGAAGATAAGGAGCTGGATGAAATTTTTCAGCTTACGAAATTTGTTCCATCTGCATTCAATTTACAGCATGCTCACTACGTTGTTGTTAAAGACCACGAGCAGAAGCAGAAGGTGTACGAAGCTGCAAACAAACAATATAAGGTTGAAACTGCTTCAGCCGTCATCGTAGTTTTGGGTAATAAAGATGCATATAAAGATGTCGCAAAAATTAACGAAGGTTCGCTCAATTTGGGCATCCTTAGTAAACAAGAGTATGATATGACTGTGTCCAGTGTACTGGAGTTCTATGAAACCCGGGGTGAGTCATTTCAGCGGGATGAAGCGATCCGAAATGCAAGCTTGTCTGCTATGGCAATGATGTTGATTGCTAAGGATAAAGGATGGGATACTTGCCCTATGATCGGATTTGATCCGGATGCATTAAGTGATATACTGCAAATCCCAGATTCATATGTTCCTGCTATGCTAATCGCAATTGGCATAGAGGATACGACGAGCATGAGACCACGTGGCTATCGCAAGCCCGTAGCTGAATTTGTTAGTTACAATAAGTTCTAATTGGTACCGTTAAAGATATCAGGAAGCTATCTAATATAATGAACCCGGTTTATGCGGGTGTTGGAGGGTGATCTATAATGAAGCATATTTTTCAAAAAGGAACGGATCGGGAGGCGCCAGTGTTACTTCTACTACATGGTACTGGTGGAACTGAAAATGACTTAATACCACTAGCAGAGCTAATATCTCCTGGGTCGTCCGTATTGAGTGTACGAGGTAATGTACTGGAGAACGGAATGCCGCGGTTCTTCCGCCGTCTGTCGGAAGGAATATTTGATGAGGAAGATTTGATCTTTCGTACAAAAGAGTTGAATGATTTTCTAGATCAGGCTGCTGCCGATTATGGATTTGATCGTAAACAAGTGGTGGCAGTTGGTTATTCTAACGGTGCCAATATCGCCGCAAGTCTCCTGTTCCATTATTCAGATGCGCTCCGTGGGGCGATTCTACACCATCCGATGGTGCCACGCCGGGGGATTGAACTACCTGATTTAGCTGGGGTTCCCATCTTTATCGGAGCAGGAAGTAACGATAACATGTGCCCACCTAATGAGACAAGAGATTTGGATGGTATTCTGACCGGAGCAGGGGCACAAGTTACAGTTCATTGGGAAGCATTTGGCCATCAGTTAACTTCTTCTGAGGTGAAGGCTGCTGGGATCTGGTATCAACAAAATTTTGCATAAAAATTGACTGATTAATCAACTGCGAGCGAGGAGGGATGCAGAATGTTATCGTTTGATCCGAACAACCAAAGTGAACGTGATAACTATAAGCTCTTAATTGGTAGTATCATCCCACGACCTATAGCGATGGTAACAACATTGTCTAGTAGTGGGGTGTTGAATGCTGCACCTTACAGCTATTTTAATATCGTGACGGCGAATCCTCCTCTGATATCGATTTCTGTACAGCGAAAGCAGGGTGTACCGAAAGATACTTCAAGGAACGCCATAGAGTCGGGTGCTTTTGTAGTTCACATATCGGATGAATCCTACATTCAGGAGATTAATGTAACAGCTGCTAGTCTGCCGCCAGAAGAGAGTGAAGTTGACTTAGCTGGACTTACCCCGATCAAAAGTGAAGTGATCTCTGTACCTGGCCTTGCTGAAGCCAAAATCCGCATGGAATGTCTGCTGGAGCAAGTGATCCCACTTGGCGGAACAGCGGAGGCACCCGCTACCGATTTGTTAATTGGGCGGGTGGTCCAATTTCACATCGATGAGTCTTTATATCAAGATGGACATATCGATCCGGAAGGATTGAAACCGGTGAGCCGTTTGGCAGGGACTAACTATTCTAAACTGGGTGAAATCTTTTCGATTGAACGCCCAGATTAACGAAAAATACTACGATATAAAAAGCATTCCAGCCCTTCATAAAGAGACGGAATGCTTTTTGTATGCTATCGCAGATATCCTCCATTATTAATATCAAAGGTTGCTCCTGTATAGTGCTTCGCTTTATCTGATAATAAGAAAGCTACAGTATTAGCAACATCTTCGGGCAATACAGGTGTGTTGATAAGTTGATGTTGTAAATACTCTTCTTTTCTCCATTCAGGTATCGTATTCATCATGGGAGTGTTGACCATCGTAGGAGCAACTGCATTAACTCGAATGTAAGGCGAAAAATTCATCGCGCAACTTTTCGTTAAACCTAGTATGGCAGCTTTGGATGAACCGTAAATGGCATCTGAACTGCCTTCAATACCTGAAACTGAGGACATATTCACGATAATTCCTTCGCGCTGGCTATTCATCAATAGTCTGCCGAACATTTGCGAGAAGTAAATAAACCCCTTTACGTTTATATTAAGAACTTGATCTATTTCTTCAGCCTGATAATCTAGTATATTTTTAGCTAAATAAATGCCGGCATTATTAACTAGTCCATTAATGTTAGGGTGTTCTGCCTTCACATAGTCAAAAAATAATGCGACCTCATCATAATTGCTCACATCTAATGGATATGTATATAGAACAAGATGGTCAGCTGTTGAACGTTTTAAGTCATCTAAGGAATGTTCATTAATATCGCATGCTATAACCGAAGCACCCTCAAGTAAGCATTGTGTGACAACTTCCCTTCCAATTCCTGAAGCTGCACCCGTTACGATTACTATTCTATTTTTGAGCACGAATATAACTCCCCTCTCTACCGCAGAAAATCTTTCTCAAATTGTATAACTAAATGATGAGGGTGTACATCAGATTATAGAATTAACTCCCACGTTTCCCCAATGACCTCTGGACCATAGTTGCTATGCTTTTCCTCAGCTACAAGTGTAAAACCTGCTTTGCGATAGATGTGACGTGCTTCCTTGAGTACATGATTAGTCCATAATACTAGCTTTTGGTATTTTGCACGTTTGGCAAACTGAATTGCTTCTTCAACGAGGCGTGTACCCAGCCCCATCCCACGTGCTTTTGGGTCAACTATGAGCAAGCGAAGTTTAGCAATTGTGTCACTCTCCTGTACAACAACGATAGAACCGACGATTTCTCCGTTCATTTCAGCGATCCAGCAACGTTCCTGTTTAGGGTTGTAGTTATTAATAAATTCAGTTGCTATTTGCAATACGGAGGCTTCAAACCGTTCATCCCAACCATATTCTTGAGCATAGAGCACACCATGTTTATGAACGATCCAACCCATATCTCCCGGCTCATGAGGCCGTAAGATAAACGGTTTAGAATATTTGAAGTCTTTAGTTAACAGCTTTTCGATAGTTTGCATAGCTTTAAACAGCTGAACTTGATCCCCCTCTGAGAGCTCACTAAGCATCTCGGCTACTTCTTCATTTGAGCGTTCATTAAGAGGCAGATAAACCTCTTTACCTTCGGGAGTGAGTTGCAGAATCCGTTGCCTACCATCGGTTTCCGAGCGGACTTTAACGATAAGTCCTTGCTGTTCAAGACGAGCCAGGATACGACTAAGGTAACCTGCATCAAGTCCCAACTCCTTGGTTAGGTCAGATGCAGTCGGATTGTCTCGATGGGCTAGTTCAAACATAATACGGACTTCAGTGAGAGAGTAAGGACTATGTAACAAACCTTCTTGCAAAACTCCTATATTACGAGTGATAAAACGATTGAAGTGCCGTACGGTATGGATTCTATTTTCTAAAGTAATTAATGACATGGAAACACCTCCTTTTTATATATTTAAATTAATTAGTTGCTTTTGTCAATTAATTAGTTGTTGATAAGCAACTAAATTCCATTCCATTCATTTGCGTGCATTTTAAGATATATTACAAAATACGAGGTTTTCTGCCATTATTTCCGATACCGAATCACAATTCCTAACGTATAATATATGTAAATATAGAAGGCTTAGGAGGATGACGTCATTTGGGACTCTTTTCGTTTATCAAAGGTCAATTTATTGAAGTTATTGAATGGAATGATACAACAGGTTCGGTAGTATACAAATTTCCAGTGTATGATAACGCCATTAAAATGGGTGCGCAATTAACTGTTCGTGAATCGCAGGCAGCTATTTTTGTGAATGAAGGTGTCATTGCCGATATATTTGGTCCTGGCCGTCACACGCTTAGCACGCAGAATATGCCCGTACTTACAGGTCTTAAATCTTGGAAATATGGGTTTAACTCGCCATTTAAGGCGGATGTCTACTTTGTGAGCACTGCGATCTTTACGGATCAGAAGTGGGGAACAACCAATCCAGTCATTATGCGTGATCCTGAATTTGGGATGATTCGTTTGCGTGGTTTTGGTAATTATTCGTTTAGAGTAAGTGACCCGGCCTTGTTCATGCGTGGGATATTCGGAACCAATGAGAACTTTAGCGCGGAGAGCCTTAACGGTTTTTTCAAAACACTTATTGTCTCCAATATTAGCGATATGTTAGCCGAATCCAAAATTCCTGTGGCTGATCTTGCTGCAAGTTACCAAGAACTAAGCCATCAAGCGGGTCAACGTCTTAACCAGAGTTTTGCTGACATCGGACTGTCGCTAGTGGGATTCGTGATTGAGAACCTATCTTTGCCTGAAGAAGTGGAGAAAATGATTGATCGTAAATCTTCCATGAACATCGCTGGAAATCTCGATCAGTATATGAAGTATCAGGCTGCTGAAGCTATTCGTGAAGCTGCGAATAATTCGGATAACGGACTTGCAGGTGCGGGAGCAGGAATGGGTGCTGCCATGGCTATGGGACAAATGTTTAATGGAGTGATGAATAACTCTAATCTTACACCTCAGCAAGCAGCTCCATCTCCGGCGACCCCACCCGTAATGGGAACGATAGCTTGTGAACATTGTGGTCATCAGAATCCACCAGGGGCTAAATTTTGCTCGGATTGTGGTACACCAAAGGCAGAGGTGAAATTCTGTTCCCAGTGTGGGACTGAGCAGGCGCCAAATAGTAAGTTTTGTTCCGGGTGTGGAACTAAACAGTAAAGGATGAGGGATGGATTATGAGTTCTGAAGCAAATCAGGTTAGTTTCCCTTGCCAAAGCTGTGGTGGCCAGATGATGTTTGATACGGAGAGTCAAAATCTCAAATGTGGATATTGTGCTAGAGAAGAGACGATAGAGAATATCATGACCGAGCCCCAAGAGCACAGCTTGAATTTCGCGGATGTAGAAGAAGCGGCTTCTACGGATTGGGATACAGAACAACAGGCGTTGTCTTGTTCAAACTGCGGGGGACAGATGCTGCTGAGTAATCATCAAACCGCTGTGACCTGTCCTTTTTGCGGATCGCCAAAAGTATTGCCTCAAAATGATGCGGAAAGAAGTATACGTCCTGAATCGGTTCTACCCTTTCGGATCTCACAAGAGCAAGCCATTTCCTCATTCCGTGCATGGAAACGAAAACGTTGGTTTGCACCTAACCAATTTAAGAAACAGAATGTTAATTCAAGTCTGAATGGTATCTACATTCCCCATTGGACTTATGATGCGAATACCTCCTCAGCTTACACAGCAGAGGTAGGTACATACCATTACCGGAATGAGACAAGGACGCGCACAGTCAATGGCAAGACGGAAACCTATACCGAGCGGGTACGATATACGGTGTGGCATTCTACGAGTGGTACTTATAGTAGGTTTTTTGATGATGTACTCATCCCCGCTTCTGGACAATATGATGCGAAGTTGTTGGGGAATATCGGGAAATTTGATCTCAAGAATCTAGCAGCTTACAAGCCACACTATATTAGTGGTTTCATAGCAGAGCGGTATTCGGTACCGCTTAAGCAAGGTTGGGATCAAGCGACGAACGTTATGGATGGAGCGATTAGTGGAGGGGTGCGAGGTCAGATTGGCGGGGACGAACAGCGGAACGTGAATATACGGACTCATTACTCCAATGCTACCTACAAGCACATCCTATTGCCGATATGGAATGCGATTTATACATACCAGAATAAGCAATTCAGGTATATGGTTAACGGAGAGACGGGTGCCGTATCGGGTAAAGCGCCTAAGAGTGCTTGGAAAATCACTTTCTTCTCGCTATTCTGGGTCGCCGTACTTGTTTTATTGATTTACTTTATTAGTCAGTCGCAATAGTTCTGATTACAATTTAAAATGCACATTGCAAAAAGCATTTCATCCCCATTCAAAAGGGGGTGAAATGCTTTTTTATTAGGGTTGATTTATAGTTTGACCCAAGCAACCAGACCATCGGGTTGGTCGGGGTTAATGCCCTGACGGTCAGCACTAGTCAAAGCAACGATTTGTGGAATGAAGATAAACGGAATACCTTGTACGGCAACATCTAATCTGTTGTCTGAGATGACAGCTAGATCTACGTGTTCTGCCGCTACAGCATCGGCATGATCGGCGAATGCGATAATCGTAGCACCTCTGCCTTTGATGTCACGCATTAGATTGCGTTGTTGTTCTGTACCATTACCAGTGATCGCCGCGATCACAAGTGTATCCGGTCCAACAGTTACCATCGGACCATGACGAACGTCCAGCAGGTGGTAGGAATGTGCTTGTACCTTTGCAATCTCAGTCAAAGCGATAGCACCTTCGGAAGCAAGACCTTGAAGCTCGCCATCAGCAAGCACAACGGCATTCGTCCAAGCGAAATCAGCTGTTTTACGAATATCACTTTCTACGCGTGCCATGTAGGCTTCGCCTTGGTTGATCGCCTTTTGGATGTCTGCGATAACAACTTCATCGTTGCCGAGGAATGCGGTCAACATCAGGTTAGCTACATAAAGATTGGTTACGGTACGAGTCTGGCAGACACTGTGGTCGAATGCCCAAGGTAACTCTAGCGATAAATTCGCCTTTTTCGAAAGTGGTGAATCTGTCACACAGGAAAGTGTCAGTACAGCAATAGGCTTATCATTTTGAAGCAATCGTAGTGCTTCAACTACTTCACTTGTGCTGCCGGAACGCGATGGAGCTACCAATAGAGTTTTGTCTAACAAAGTGTTGTACCGCTCAGGGTTTAACATGAGATCGCCACCAGCTAATGCGCTTGCTGGAAGTCCCGCACGCAGACGAGTAGAGAATGCAGCCGATTCACTTAAGCAGTAGCTTGACCCACAGCCAACAAAGGTAACGGAAGTGATGGACTCAGATTTTGCAAAGGCAATAATTTCTTGTCTTTTAGAGAGCATGTAATCATAGGTTTGTTGTAAAGCCGTATATTGTTGCTTAATTTCGCTATAAGTTAAGCTCATGGATAATAGCCTCCTAAATATTGTTGTGTATGTAATGTGAGTGTAAATCAATTCGATCATAATTTCAATCATAAAAAGAAAAATTTAATCAATTAATGATAATTACAATCATTTTGAGGTGTGTTTTGTGTATTTTTTATTGCTTATTTATCAAAATAATCAAAAAAAGATTGAAAAAATCAATAAATGAGATTATTATAATCATGAAATGAAATAAAACATCAGACCGATTTCGCCACATATATAAGGGGGAAATGTTGATGCAGCATAAAGCAACTCGAATTTATAACGCACGGATTCTTACGCCTGATGGCTGGATTGAGAATGGTAGCTTACTTATCAAGAATGGAACGATTACTCAAATCTCTACTTCTGAACCGAATGTAGAGGATGATAGCGTAGGACTTGAACATGTGGACGCCTGTGGAGGGCTTTTGTTACCAGGGTTCATCGATATTCACGTTCATGGTGGTGGTGGTTACGATGCCATGCTGGGGAATGTAGATCAGATTCAGGGTATGTGTAGATTTCATGCTTCTAATGGAACAACTTCATTACTAGCAACGACGCTTACTGCGACACATGAAGAAATCATTACAGCTCTGGAATGTGCTGCACAATCGATGAAGATAGAACGTGAACCGGATGGGGCTAACTTGTTAGGTGTTCATCTGGAAGGACCATTTCTGAATGCAGCTAGATGTGGGGCACAGAACCCAGCGGATCTTCGTGAACCTTCTATAGAAGAATTCGATGCCTTCTGGTCAGCTTCGCAAGGGACCATCAAGCTCATGACGATTGCACCTGAACTGAACCATGCGGAAGAAGTCATCCGTCATGCTGTGCACAAAGGAGTCGTTATTTCCTTGGGTCATACCGATGCCGACTTCGAAACAATGCAACGCGCGACGGAGTGGGGCGCTTCGCAGGTAACCCATCTCTTCAATGGGATGAAGCCTTTACATCATAGAGAACCTGGTGCCGCTGGTGGATCACTGATGCTGGATCAATTAGCAGTTGAAGTAATTTGCGATGGTATTCACGTACACCCTAGTTTAATCAAATGGGCTTTCGACATTAAGCCAGAGGGCAAAGTTCTTCTGATCACAGATAGTATGTGTGCGGCTGGATGTCCCGATGGGGAATATGTGCTTGGTAAGCTGCCGGTCATCATGAAACAAGGCAAAGTGTATCTGAAACAAGAAGATGGAACAGAAGGCGGCCTAGCAGGCAGTTCACTGACGATGATTGAGGCTTTGGCTAACGCAGTTAAGTTTACAGGAATGGATGTTGCGGATCTTGTTCCTGCACTAACAATTCATCCAGCTACACAAATTGGAGTTCACGATTCTAAGGGAACCATTGAGCTGGGCAAGGATGCAGATTTAATCATAGTAAATGAACATTTTAAAGTGCTTCAAACTTTTGTGCAAGGGCATCAGGTCTACGCTTGTGCGGACTAGTACTTTGATTATTTGGAACGGGAGAGGAGGGATCTTCTATGAAATATGCAGTTGGTGTTGATGTTGGTGGTACCAATATTGAGTGCGGCATATTGGATGAACTCGGCAATGTCCTGATTAAACGGAAATATCCAACCAAGCCTGAAAGAGGCGTAGACGCTATTTTAGAGAGCATAGCTGTAACGCTTGAACAGCTTAGTGAAGAAGCTGGAATCGCTGCCCATGATATAGAAGTTATTGGCTTAGGTATTCCAGGACTTGTTGATCCCGAGGCAGGCATTAGTCTTCGGGCAGTTAATCTGAACTGGAATCAAGTACCTGTGGCGGCTAAGCTCAGGGCAATTACAGGTAAGCCGGTCTTTATAGATAATGATGTCCGCATGTATGTATATGGAGAAGCGGTTGCAGGTGCTGGCCGCGGTCACGATTACGTATACGGAATTACAATTGGCACGGGCTTGGCAGCTGCGTTTGTACAGCGCGGGGAAATACATCGTGGACACAACTTTATGGCGGGTGAGATCGGACATGTGCCGGTCGATCATGGGACCTTTGCGTGCGGCTGTGGAAGAATCGGCTGTCTCGAAACGATCGTATCTGCAACAGGGATTGCAAAGCAAGCTCAGACGCGAATAGAACTAGGCGAAGTAAGTCTGCTTAGCGAGTGGTTTCCTGATGTGAAAGATATCCGTTCAAGCGACGTTTCGCGTGCATGTCTAGCAGGTGACGATCTGTCACGTGATGTGCTTGAACAGACGGGACGTGTACTTGGGCGTGCATTGGCTTGGGTCGTACCGACTCTCTCGCCCGATGTGATTGTTATCGGTGGAGGGGGCGCCTTAGCTGGTGAGCTCATTTTTGCACCGATGAGAGAGGAATTAAATCATCGTTTACTCCAAGATTATCGCAATCATTTTGCTATCAAGAGTGCAGAACTTAGTGACGATGCCGGCATTATTGGAAGTGCGCTTTGGGCGCTACATCAACATAAACAAGGTTAAGAGATTACCACTATATAGCCAGTTTATCTGGCAAAACACACTTAGGAGGAACTTATCATGACACTTATCTCATCCACTGAAATGCTGCAAATCGCTCGTAAGAATAAATACGCTGTTGGTGCTTTCAACGTTCACACATTAGAAATGCTTCAAGCAGTAGTAGAGGCAGCGGTCGAAACTCAATCCCCACTCATCATTCAATCAACGGTTGGAACGGTGAAACACTTAGGTCCTGATTACATAGCGGAAGCTGCTAAAGTTGCTGCTGATCGTACTGGACTACCCATCGCTTTGCATTTGGACCATTGTACAGATTTTTCGACGATTGTTCAGTGTATCCGTGCAGGTTATACATCGGTCATGATCGATGCTTCTATGTTTGCGTTTGAAGAGAATGTGGAACGCACACTTAAAGTAATGGAAATCGCTCTTGCAGCAGGTGTAAATGTGGAAGCAGAACTTGGTAAAGTAGGCGGCGTTGAGGATGATATCGTCGTGGCTGAACACGAAGCCTTGCTTGCTGACCCTGAAGATTGCAGATTGTTTATTGAACGTACAGGTGTGCTTACACTAGCACCAGCAATCGGTACAGCTCATGGTATTTATAAAGGCGAGCCAAATATTGACTTTGACCGCATTGCAAAAATAGCTGAGATCGTTGATGTTCCGTTGGTTCTACATGGTGGTTCAGGAATTCCAGCTGAGCAAGTGAAGAAGGCAGTAGCTCTAGGGATGTCCAAAATGAACGTTGCTACAGAATTGCGTATCGCGTTCTCGAATGCAATTAAAGATGTATTCGCTGCTAACGTGGAAGAGAATGACCCTCGTAAATATATGGTTCCTGCTAAAGAAGCTGTGAAGCGCCTTGCGATTGAAAAAATGGAACTTTGCGGATGTATCGGAAAAGCCGGCGATCTTCGATGATTACAACGGTCACGCTAAATGCGGCCATAGATAAAACGTACTATGTAAATCAGTTTGAACTAGGCGGCGTGCAACGCGTCGCCCGGCAAATTGCCGAGCCAGGCGGCAAAGGTAATAATGTAGCCAAAGTGATCACACTACTTGGTGGTGAGGTAACGGCAACTGGATTTGTTGCTGGCAGTAGCGGTTCTTTTATTGAAAGTAGCTTGAACAATCGGGGAATTCAAACTTCCTTTGTTCGTGTAGCGGGAGAATCACGCGTATGTCTGAACATCATTGATGAGTCCAACGGAACCTCCACAGAGTTACTTGAACAGGGACCGACAATCAGTGACAATCAAATTACGGAGATGAAGCAGACGATACACAGACTTGCTCTACAATCGAGTGTTGTGGTGTTATCGGGTAGCTTACCACCTGGTGCACCTGCTGACTTGTATGCTGATCTTATCGGTATCATTCAGTCAACCAAGGCACGCGTATTCTTGGATACTAGCGGGGCAGCGCTGACTAGTGGATTGCAAGCTCGGCCTCATTTTGTGAAGCCGAATGAACATGAGCTAGCTGGATGGCTGGGACAAGATCAACTTAATGAGTCTGAATGGGCAGAGGCGGCGCAAAAACTAGCAGCTGAGGGGATCCCTCAAGTGTGTGTCACACTGGGTGACCGAGGAGCTATTGCATTCATCGATGGACAAGGGTACCGTGTTATTCCACCAAACATTCAGGCAGTGAATACGGTTGGCTGTGGGGATTCATTTGTTGCAGGTATGGCGTTTGCAGAAGAACGTGGAGATTCGCCTGCAGAGAAGCTACGCATTGCTTCAGCGGCAGCAGCAGCTAATGCGATGTCTGACAAAGCAGGCCATATCGAATATAAACTTTTTCAAGATTACGTTAAACAAGTTCAAGTCGTAGCCTTATAAGTCGTAGGGTTCGCTCGTAATATTACAATTGAATTAGCCTACTTGCAATTTAGTCCTCCATCCTACAAAATTAGGATTAGCATGGATGACGCAATGTCATCAAAGGAGAGAGTTATGGAATACTCAAAGAGTGAGTTGCGCAGGACCAAACTTCTGGAACTCATTAAATTGCATGGGAAAATATCGATTCAAGAAATTATCGAGACCATTGGGTGCTCGGAAGCTACCGCCAGGCGTGATCTCGATTTGTTAGAGAAATCAGGGCAGATCATTCGTACGATTGGGGGAGCCATCTATGAAGGGGCACTCATGCAGTCGACATCGGAATTGCCCTTTGCAGATAAACGGTTTTTTCAGCGGCAAGGCAAAGAACGGATCGCCGAGGTGGCTGCGGAACTGGTGGAAGAAGGAGACATCGTTTGCCTAACCGGAGGCACGACAACCTTTTTTATCGCCAGAGCTTTAAAAAAGCACCGGAACATCACGATTGTCACCAATGCGGTGAATATCGCTTCTGAGCTAGCAGATGCAGATGGTGTTCAAGTAGTGGTCATTGGCGGTGTCATGCGCGCGAAGAGTTACGAACTTAGTGGTCCACTTGCGGAAAGTGTTATTGAAAAGATCAACGTTACGAAGATGTTCCTTGGTGTAGACGGGGTATCTCAAGCTCATGGATTTACTATGCATTCTGAGTTGGAGGCTCGTATTGCCCAACTGCTAATCGAGCGTTCAAGCGAAGTATATGCTGTATTCGACCAAAGTAAGCTTGAGAAAAGCGCTCTGTTCACGATTATCCCATTGCATCGGGCAACGGGAGTCATTACGAATAAGCATCCAGAGGGCTGGTTTGAAGCAGCATGTAAAGAACAACAGATTGCGATTCATACAACGGTTGAAGATGTTGCTCATCAATCATAGCTGGGACATGTTGTTTGTCCCAATCCCAAGACAGATGTTCAGTATTTGAACATCTGTTTTTCTGCGATTATTTCACTTAACGTATGTTATAATTTGGTATATTCACCTAAAGGGGTTGATACCATGTTTGATGATAGCAACAAGCCGCTTTCCCATTTATCGGACCCATACGCAGCCAAAGCTAACTTTGATGTGAATGAGAAAAGGCTTCACTCTCAAGGTGCTCCAGGCCTTCTATATCAAGTAACAAATTTGCTCATTCTGGTTGGAATCATAGCTGTTATTATTGTTTTAGTCAGAATATTTTAAGATATTTGTATATGTAAAACCCCGCCATGGCATCTTTCCATGACGGGGTTATTTGATCTTACCCTTAGGCTCTTTGCTCAAATTGCTTTGCAATCTCAATGATCACTTTACTCGCATAGACCATACTTTCAACTGAAACATACTCGTACTTACCATGGAAGTTCTCCCCGCCTGCGAACAGGTTTGGTGTGGGCAGTCCCATATAAGATAATTGAGAACCATCTGTACCGCCACGGATAGGCTTGATAATCGGCTCAATACCAAGACCCTCCATAACCTCACGAGCGATATGCACGATTTCGATCACAGGTTCAATCTTTTCCTTCATGTTATAATACGTGTCTTTCATCTCCAAAATGAGATTGTCCTCACCGTAGATAGCTCTTAGTTCATCTACAATACGCTGCATGTTGGCTTTGCGCTCCTCGAATCGATTTCGATCGAAGTCTCGAATAATATATTGTAGTTGTGTTTGCTCTACATTCCCTTGTATAGACTGTAGATGATAGAAACCTTCATAACCATCAGTCGTTTCAGGTGCTTCTTCGGCAGGTAGACGACGTTGGAACTCCATAGCCATTTTGGCGGAGTTAATCATTTTTCCTTTGGCAAATCCGGGGTGGATGTTAACCCCTTTACACCAGATTTTTACTGAGGCGGCATTAAAGCTCTCATACTCCAGTTCACCGAGTTGTCCACCGTCTACAGTGTATGCATATTTAGCGCCAAAGGCGGCTACATCAAAGCGCTCAGGGCCTCTACCGATTTCTTCATCAGGGGTAAAAGCAACTCGTACTGTACCATGCTTGATTTCCGGATGTGCGATTAGGTAGGCCATCGCGGTCATAATTTCAGCGATTCCTGCCTTGTCGTCAGCACCGAGCAGCGAAGTACCATCGGTTGTAATTAACGTCTGACCTTTGTATGTAAGAAGTTCAGGAAAGTCCTTGGGTGACAATACAATCTGCTGAGCTTCGTTCAATGTAATGTCTCCACCATCATAATTTTCAACAAATTGTGGAGAGACGTTAGCGCCATTGAAATCTGAGGCCGTATCTAAATGCGCTAGAAATCCGATGACTGGTACTTCTTTCTGTGTATTAGCGGGAAGGGTAGCCATGAGATAGCCATATTCATCTAAGCTGATGTCTTTCATACCGATGTTTCGCAGCTCTTCTGCTAGCATTTGGGCGAATGTTAATTGCCCGGGAGTAGAGGGACAACTCTCATTATCTTCATTAGATTGTGTGTCGACTTGGACATAAGAGGTAAATCTCCGGATGATCTCTTCTTTCAATAAGTTCAGCTTCTTTCCTTTGTTTTATAGGGAGTAGTAAGTTCATTGTTAATTGAATTGTATCAAACGGCTGCTGCACAATAAAGGGTGAGAAATAGTAATGGAACATAATAGGCGAAAACACGTACTATGTTTAAGTTATCCTTTATTGAGATTAAAATACAATGTTTCTAGATCGGTGTTGATAAGAATGAATTATACGCTCAAAATTGCAGTCATTGGCGGCCGAGGTAAGGTCGGACGATTTATCGCCGATTATGCATTGAAGCGAGGTTATCAAGTTAGAATGCTAGTTAGAAGTATCAATCTTCAGACAACTTCCAACGAGCACATCGAAGTGGTAGAAGGTGATGCTAGAGACAAAGATGTCATTGCAAACCTGATTCAAGGTTGTAATGTCGTAATTAATACGTTAGGGCAACCGGCTAAAGATTCACCTATATACAGTGCAGTAACCAGCAATATACTTACAGCGATGAATGATTTAGGGATTCGGAGATACATAGCAGTTACAGGTGGATCATTAAATGTTGATGGGGATCACAAGAGCTTATTAAATAAACTTGGGGCAAGGCTGTTTCTTATCCTTTATCCTGCAATGATGGCCGACAAAAAGAAAGAACACGAAATCTTAGCTAGTAGTAACATAGATTGGACATTGGTACGTTTACCCGTCGTAGTTGAGGGTCCGCAGACAGGGAGAATTAAAGTGAATTTGACTGATATGCCTGGAATGAAGATGACAAATCAAGACATTGCGGATTTTCTTCTTCAACAAATTGATGATACAAAGTACATTGGAAAAACACCCTTTATTGCGAACTAAGCAATAGAGGGCGTTTTTTTCGGATGAAGAGCATTTAGGTACTAATGATGATTATTTCTTACTAAAGATATCAGCCAACAACTCATATGAATGTAAACGCGCTTGATGATCATAAACTTGAGCTGAGACGATGATTTCATCGGCCCCAGTCTCTAACAAATGAGACTCTAACACTTTGCGAACAGTATCTGGGCTACCGACTGCGCCATAACTGAATTTACTACGAACAATGGCTTTCTCTTGCGCATTCCATAGAGCATCCATATTATCTACTGGTGGTTGTAAAGGGCCGGTACGACCACGGATGAGATTCAAGAACTGCTGCTCTTGGGAAGTCGCTAACCGCAGGGCTTCCTCATCACTATCAGCCACGATGACACTTACGCCGATCATAGCATAGGGCTTCTCGAGGGTCTCTGACGGACGGAATTGACTACGGTAAATATCCAAGGCAGGCAGCAAATACTCGGGAGCAAAATGACTGGCAAAAGCGAAGGGTAGCCCTAGTCTCCCCGAGAGATCAGCACTAAAACCACTGGATCCTAGCAGCCATATCGGAACGTTCAGACCTTCACCGGGAATAGCTCGAACCCTCATAGCGGAAGTAGCGGGGGGATTGAAATAGTCTCGGAGTTCACGGAGCCGTTCAGGGAAATCCTGACCGTTGCTACCGGGGCCTCTTCGTAACGCTTGAGAAGTCAGTTGGTCTGATCCCGGGGCTCTTCCGAGTCCAAGATCAATACGCCCAGGGAATAGAGATTCCAATGTTCCGAACTGCTCGGCTATGACCAAAGGGGAATGGTTAGGTAACATGACCCCACCGGAACCCACTCTAATTCTTTTAGTTCCTGCAGCGACATGCCCGATGACGACGGAAGTAGCTGAACTGGCGATCCCCGGCATATTGTGATGTTCTGCCAGCCAATATCGGTTATAACCCCATTCGTCAGCATGTTGCGCCAGATCAAGTGTGTTGCGTAGAGAGTCGGTAGCTGTGCCACCTGACGTAATTGGGGCTAGATCCAGGATAGAGACTGGGATATCCGAAAGTTGCCGAGCCTCTTTATTATTCAAATCTTTATCAGACATTGATGTAGCCTCCTTAAAGTTTTGTTAGCAATACTTCCTGAATACACTTCGTACAAAACTTGCTTCGGAAGCATACGCTTTTTTTTGTTAGCATCACTTCCAGAATACGGCCCGTACAAAACTTACCTCGGAAGCATACGCGTTATTTATGTTACTTACTTTCTTTTATATATGAGTACATTCTTATCATAACAAATGTGATCACTGGCTACAAAGTTTGCGTTTAATGTATTTTATATTCTTTGCTAAAATATAGGTAAATATTTGCTCAGAGTGAAGCACACTTACGTAGCGTCCATGACGCCCGTGGTGTGCTTTTTTGTCGTGTTGTACGAACCTTATTTGGCATGTCAGAGCCCAGGTAATGCAAGAAAATACCTAGTAAAATATGCATTTTCGCTCTATTGTGGAATAGTATCTGATCCTATCTGTACCTTATTAGGAAGGGAAAAGGGGTAGGAAAGAAGCCGCATAGTTAGTAGAAACCCTTAAAAAAGTCAGTTCGGAAAATTTCTAGTAGGAGCGTATAAAATGAATTTAAAAGAAAAGTTGAAATTAATTAAAGATAATGGCTACCAAGCACCTCCCGATACATTTCAGTTGATACAAGAAATGATAAATAATATCGGTTCTTTGGATGCTGAGCTACGAGATGAGCTAATTTTATACAACCTTATCACATTGGATTCCTGGTAATTTTCTAACTGCAAACGAACTAGAACAACTTCTACCAGTTATTTTGGATAAAAACCATTTGCATTTTAAGCTTGGTGAAACAAATACAGATTCTGTCTTCACTCGATCTTTCTCTATGCTAGTCATACCGCTCCTCATCATGAAGCATAGAGAATCACCATTTCTCTCAAAAGAGCAAATTCAACAGATAAAAGAGAAAGTATTTCACAGTTTACAAGAAGAGCGAGATTACCGTGGGTATGACGAAGAAAAAGGCTGGGCTCATGCCATAGCCCATGCGGCAGATGCTTTAGACGATTTGGCTCAATGTTCCGAACTGGATAAGAATGACCTCATAACCATCCTCGATTTGGTTTACGAAAAGATGACCATAACAGATCGAATTTACTCCGATGGTGAGGATGAGAGAATGGTAAGACCCATAATCAGTGTTTTAAATAGAAAAATGCTAAGTCAGACTTATGTAGAGCAATGGATTCAAAGTTTTGGTGATGTGGAGAAAAGTTCAGAATTTCTTCCTGCTTTTAAGCAAAAAAATAATATAAAGAACTTTTTAAAAAGTTTATACTTTCGAGTTAAATTTTATAAAGTAGATGCCGATCTCTGCCCAACTATCGAGCATACATTATTTAAATTTGAAAAAGTATACTATTCCTAATTAAGAAACAAGTGAGGGAAAAAGCACCCTCACTTGTCTGTCTCCACTTCAAATACAGTACAGGCAAACAATAGCCCTCAGGGAACATTTTCCCCTTGGTCGATCGAACGATAATAACACCTAATCAGACAAAAACAGGGTAACATCTAAAATGATGTTACCCTGTTTATTTATGAGGGACGAACTTGCAACTATGAAGGGATATCGCTGTTGTATGTATATCGTTCTCCAGGCGTTATGTCCAAAGGCTATCACTGGTCACGCCCGGCTGTGGCCTATCCGTTCATTACGCTGCCGCCGTTAGCACCTAGCACTTGACCAGTATAGATATTACCATCATCAGAAGCTAGGAACATTACTGATCTTGCGATCTCCTGAGGAAAGGCGAGTCGACCCAGTATATAACGCGAATCATCCTTGTCTTGGCCTTCTTCTAAGGAAGAACGAATATCTGTAAAAGTTCCACCAGGAGCAACTGCGTTCACGAGTACATAAGGGGCAAGCTCACGTGCAAGTGATTTGGTAAAGGCTGTAATACCACCTTTGGCTGCCGCATAATGAGATAGCTCAGCAGCGCCCTGACTGGCTAGATCTGATGTCACGTTAATGATTTTACCGGATTTTTGTGCCGACATTCGGCAAGCCGCTTCGCGAGAAGTATTAAATGTGCCATATAGATGAATTTTGATCATTCGATCCCACTGTTCGTCTGTCATCTCCGTAACTTTGACGGTTTGGGCGATTCCTGCATTGTTAACAAGAATATCTAACTTACCGAATAGGGTATCCACTGCGGCAAACATGTCCCGCACCTGAGAAGGGTCGCTGACGTCAGCATGAAACGTTTCTGCCTGAACTCCATGGGATTCTACCTGACGCTTCACATCTGCAGCCTCTTTGTCATCGCCGTAGTAATTAATCATAATGTTAGTCCCTGCCTTGGCTAGCTCAAGTGCGATGGCCTTACCAATCCCCCTACTAGCGCCTGTAATCAAGGCATATTTACTCTGCAAGTTGCAATTGCTCATGTTGATTTCTCCTTTAAATTTAGATATAGCGGGATCATTGCCCAAGACATAGAACTACTGTACCAAAACTTACCGTTAAAATACTACGGAATTTTAAATAATAGAAGGGTTGTCTCTCTAAGTAAAGAAGATTTTGTCATCCGTTTTAACTTTGTTGTGACCCTTTTTTTTCCCCTCCGTCATATAATAAACATAGACCGAAGAACAGAAAGGCGGGAACCCTAACCATGAAAAAACTGATTGCTGTAATGATTCCCCTATTCTTTATTGTAACAATGTCGCTGACGCCCGGTTCAAGAGCAGCCGAGCCTGAATATAAGCCTGTACCACAAGATTCTAGCACGATTAGCGTATATATAGACCAATTACATATCGGCAAGGATGGCAATGAAATTATTGTGGATCCGATCCAATGGTATGAAGGCAAGGAGGCGGAGGTTGCGTTCCAAGAACATGAACCTGATGCGGGAATAGATGGACCTCCGGATGGGTATTACATCGTTAACGACGATGAGCAACTAACCCATTATCCCTTGGCGAAAGATGCTGAGGTATTGATGCAGATTTACGATCATTCAGGAAATATAGAGGATTTGGACATTCACTGGAATGAGCTTATCAGTCTAGCGAAGTTTGGAGAGATATTTTCGCATAGTGATCTGATTGATTTAAACCAATTTCCTTATCATATAACCATTAAGAATGGGCAAGTTGTGCGGATTGTACAGCAATACATTCCTTAAATGAATAATATGACATCCTGCTTCTTCTAGTCATTATCCAAAGGCTATCCCTATGGTAGAAAGCATCTACTATTGGGATAGTTTTTTTTGAAATGAAAATTTTAATCCTTAGGGATATTAATATGGCAGGACGGGGTAATTTAGTATACTATTACTTTAGGTATAGTTCTTTACTCCTATAAAAGGAAAAGAGTGGGGACAATGAACGAAGAAACGGATCGGATACATCAAAAAAATATATGGATGTTGAAGCTATTAGTTATTTTTTATGGATCAGCTCTCATTATCAATTTGCTAGTTGAGGGCAGTTTCTCGGCTATTAATCCATTAGTCAGTTTGATCTTACTGTCGATTCCGGCACTGCTGGTATGGATCAAGCGCTGGCCAATTTTTACGATGCTACTGACTGTATGCTTCCTATTTTTATTTTTCTTTTTTTTAATCGTCGGTGACCCCTATTTAATTAATTATATTTTTCTAGGATTTGCGCCATTATTATGTTTATTTTATCTTGATCTTCGAGCCGTTTTGTTATCAGGTGTGCTCTATGTTGTATCTAGCATTTATTTCTTTTATCAATTAAAATTTCAAACACTTCCGGAAATGAGCAGCCGGGACTTGATCTATATTATTGTATTCGGTATTTTTACTACGATATTTTCTCTAGTATATACGAAAATGATGCAGAAACTGTGGTTTAGGGCTAAGAGCAGCGAGGAGCAACTTAGGTCGACTTTAGAGGATTTATCCATAGGAATTTGGACCTATGATCTAAGTGCCTCTCAGCTCAATGTCTCAAAAGGACTTGAACATATTTTCGGATTCAATGCTGAGATATTCAGTCAAGATGCTAAGCAGTTTCGTGAGATTATTCATCCAGATGATCAACATATATTCGATATGGGCCAGAAGGAGTTACTAATTTGGCAAACGAATACGGTGAAAGAGTATCGGATCATTTGCCCGAATGGGGACATAAAGTGGGTGCAGAATCGGGCTAGGCCACATTTGAACCCTCTGAATCATCTGATTCGGCTGGAGGGTATCATGATTGATATCACAGAGCGTAAACAGATGGAGGGAGGAATAGAATTCCTGGTCTATCATGACGAGCTCACAGGATTACCTAATCGCACGATGCTAAGTAATAAATTCGAGGAATACTGTAAGCGTGGCTATCTTCCTATAGCAATATTGTTCATTGATCTAGATAATTTTAAAGATGTTAATGATACATATGGTCATGCAGCAGGAGACTTATTACTGAAGGATATAGCTGGGCGGATGTTGGAACTTATTCGAGAACAGGATACGGTATGCCGGCTGGGCGGTGATGAATTTGTCGTGCTGTTGACCGAAATGGATGAGATGCGGGTGGTTAAGGTAGCTGATCGGATTAGAGCTAGCTTGACTGAGGGGTTTGTCCATCATGGATTTAATCTGACAGCTGGAGCGAGTATTGGAATTTGTATTTCTTTGGAGGGTACGGGAACTCTAGAAGAGATGATCCGGCAGGCCGATGAAGCGATGTACAGTGCCAAGAGGGATAATGGTGGCGTATATAAGATATATGGTGAGATAGCCTACACAAAAGAGTGAGCCCCTGGGCTCACTCTTTTACTAGGATCATAGAAACTGGAGAGCATTTGTTAAAGTATAACTTAATCAGTCATATTTTTTAGATTTACTACTTGCTTAGTCCCTTTCTGAAGCGAGTAAGCAGCAAGCCCAACTGACATGACGGTGAGGATAAAGAAGGGAGCGCCATAGCGAGCTGTTGGGATAAATAAAAGTTGGAATAACAACATTCCAGTGAAGCAGAAGGCCATGAAGTTCTTCTTAATTAATAAATAGAGTAGTGCGGGTATAGAGCAAGCGGTAATTCCGTAATGGAGTAGTACTCCACCATAAACATATAACTTAGGAAAGTTTAGGCTACTAGAAACCCACATATTACTGAAGAGATAATACAGCTTACCATACGAGAACCAACCCAAGTAATAGAAGAATTGATCACTTAGTCCATTCAGAATGACGCGCATACCATATTGGGACTGACTTAAGCCGAGAGCGTACATTTCTGTGTAATTGGCACTCTCTTTGAAATAAGGAAAGGCTCCAGCAAGAAGAGCATTTCCGCTTCCAGCGGCAAGGATCGTAAACTCATGCAGGACAATATAGTTCCGCAGAACCCATGGTAAGAAGCATACGGCGACTGTAAGTAGATATGGGAACAGAATTCGACGTGTGGATTTTGACAGCACAAGAAATAGTGCAGCGATGAAGATTATGGGCAACATCCCTGGACGGGTGAGAATACCCCAACTTAATAAGGCAGCGTTTAATATAATATTCCAAAGGGAAGGCTTATTCCACATGCGTTGCCATGATGCAAAGAACAAGGCTAGTAAAAATACAAATAGGGTCTCAGTTAGAAACAAGCCCGTCATATAGATAAAGGGTGGATAAAGAGCGACAAATAAGGCGCCTATCAGTCCGTATACTGCTCGAGTGTTTGCTTTAATAAAGTAGTACACCGGTAATATTGTGGCAGCGCCAATTAGAATTTGCACCCATTTATAAAGATCGATATTAAAGGAAGATACGGAGAGTACAATATAAGCAAATATAGGAAACCCCGGCGTCACACGGGAGTTAGGATCTTCACTTCCGTAGGAGTATACATGATCTTGGGCTAACTGCTGGATCATAGTATAGTAATTTCCGCCATCCCCTTCTAAGAAGTCCTGGGTTCCTGTGACGAACACAAATAACGATCTAAGTAGTATAGCCAGAACAAATATTAATATAAGAAATGGTAGTGCTTTTCGAGCAAAGATTGAAGAATCTGAGGGTTTATTCATGAGTAGTTTGTCATCCTTTAGTATGAATTTTTCCAACATTGACCAATCCAATAATAACTATAGAGGAACCTTTTAATTTCAGTCAATGAAATTAATTATCTTACTAATAGATTAGGCGTCTGGGAGACGTGATATATGTTAATTTCTTTTGATATTATTCCAAAAATTAGATATCATCATTTAAGACATATCACTCAATAGCTCATAAGGATGATGAAAAGGAAATGAAGAAATTTTTTGAACTTGTAGAATTAAGAACTAAAGTAGCGAGTATAATTCCCTTTTTCATTGGAACGGTATACGCAGTGTTCCGATTTCAAGAATTTCACGTCTACAACTTTGGATTAATGTTTCTCTCGTTACTCAGCTTCGACATGGCCACTACGGCTATCAACAACTATTATGATTATCATAAGGCCGTCAAGACGAGAGGCTACGGGTACGAAGTCCACAATGCGATCGTTAAGCACAAGATGCATCCATCTAGAGTGCTAAGTTTGATTATAGCATTGCTACTGATTGCTATTGGTGCAGGCATTATGCTTGTTGTACAGTCAGGACTTCTGGTACTGTTACTCGGGGGTCTGTCTTTTGCGGTGGGTATCTTATATTCATTTGGCCCCATCCCAATTTCAAGAATGCCACTAGGAGAAATATTCTCTGGTTTATTTATGGGTTTTGTTATTATTTTTGTGTCTACGTACATTCATGTCGGAGATGCACTTGCATCCTTGACGTTGCAGGGCGGGGTTGTCAGTCTAAATGTACAATTGCTTGAAGTGGTCCTCATATTCCTAATCTCGATTCCAGCGATCTTATGTATTGCGAACATTATGCTCGCAAATAATATTTGCGATATGGACGAGGACATTGAGAACAAAAGATATACTTTACCTATTTATATAGGTAAATCGAATGCATTGCTTCTATTTAAACTTATGTATTATGCGTCATATGCTGATTTAATCGTGCTTTACTTTTTAGGCGTAAATCCACTAATTTTGCTACTCGTCCTCTGTACAGTAATTCCGGTGCACAAAAATGTTATGCGATTTGCAGAACAACCAACCAAGAGGCTTACATTTAGTCTAGCAGTCAAAAATTTCGTGCTGAGTAATGTGGCACGTATTGTTGCCTTAGGAATTGCAGTACTGTTGATGTAATGTAATGGAGGATGTTTTTAGATTGCTTCGTAAACGGGCATAGTAACTGGGAAAGATATTACCCGCAAAGGAGGCCAGATCATTGGAGAACACGCATGATTTTGTTGAGAAGGTTCATGATACACAGGCGAAGGAAGAAAAGAACAAAATTCATAATGGCAAAGGAAGTCCTTCAGGGCGACTACCGAACAAACAACACGGTACACAAAAGTAGACAAGAAGGAGGTGTCCCACAGCTTAGCTGGGGGCGCCTCTTTTTACTATTCCTATGCTCCTTAGGAGAAGAATTATCTTCCCTCTTGTTGATCTGCCCAAATAACTGGACTTAGGTCTAGTAAATATCTTCCCTAGAGACCGAAGAACGCTTAATCTTAATGTAGTATGCTGTTATAAGATCAATACATAGGTAAAGGAGAGAAAGCGCGATGAATAAAAAATCATGGATCGGCCCACTTGTTATCCTACTTGGCGTATACTTGCTGTTCTTCCGTAAAGAGGCCCTCACCGCGGGTACGCTGTTCGGTAACTTTTGGCCGACCATATTTGTCATCCCTCTAGGATTGTTTTTTCACTGGATGTACTTCTCAATGACAGGTAGAAGAGGATCGGGTCTCCTAATTCCGGGGGGGATTTTGTTTACTGTTGGCCTCGTGTGCCAAATTGCAACTTTATTCGATAGCTGGGAATATCTGTGGCCCGGTTTCATTGCGGCTCCAGCAGTAGGGTTGTTCGAATTTTACTGGTTCACAGATCGAAACAAATGGTTGCTGATTCCTATTAACATTCTAGGAGGTTTGTCGGTTCTATTCTTCGCTGTGTTCTCCTTTGGAGCACTCTATAACCGGTTTATTTTCGGGCAACCGGTTCTGGCTATCGCACTAATTGTCATTGGGGTTGGTGTAATGATAGCGCCGAGAAAACGTTCGTGATGAATCATTTTTTGCTCTGGTAGCCACTATCCACCACAATAGAAGTTCACTTATTTAATCGACATAATGCAGTCTCTTAGCGAAGTAGGGAGAACAATCCCTTCTTCGCTTTTCTGTGTTCTATGGGATATATCCCTGTCACAGGTACATATCGTATCGCCCCCAATTAAATCTTTAATTTTAAAATAGTTGACAGTTCAAAAAAAAAGACGTTATAATTTAGTCTAAATGATAATGAATATCATTATTAATGAACTGTCTTGCCGGCAGTGACATCAACTTTCTCAGACGTGAGGAAGGAAAGTAAGGTCAATACATGAAGAAAATATATTTAGCAGCATTACTTATTGCATTTTCGGTACTTTCTCTATTTATTGGTGTTAAAAGTATATCAATAACTGATATTTTTCATCTTACTGGTGACCAATGGGAGATTTTATGGATTAGTCGAATTCCGAGATTGATTAGTATCATTATTGCTGGGGTCAGCATGAGTATCGTTGGCCTGATCATGCAACAATTGACCCGGAATAAATTCGTATCCCCGACGACGGCAGGTACAATGGATTCAGCTAGCTTCGGGATCATGGTCTCTATGCTTCTGTTCTCATCTGTAGGGCCGCTTGGGAAAATGTCAGTAGCCTTTATATTCTCATTGACCGGAACCTTCATTTTTATGAAGATTCTAGATCGAGTGAAATATAAAGACACCATATTTATTCCGCTGGTTGGCCTGATGTTCGGCGGTATTGTTAGCTCGGCAACTACCTTTTTCGCCTATAAATATGATCTAATTCAGAGCATGTCGGCTTGGCTGTATGGCGATTTCTCGATGATCATGCAGGGACGATACGAACTTATTTACATAAGCGTCCCACTCGTCGTAGCGGCCTATTTATATGCAAATAAATTTACGGTTGCGGGCATGGGTGAGGAATTCGCAGTTAATTTGGGGTTGAACTATAAGCAGGTGGTTAACCTGGGGCTTGTATTAGTTGCCTTGGTTACCTCAGTTGTCGTGCTTACTGTTGGTTCGATTCCTTTTATAGGACTCATTGTCCCGAATCTGGTGACGATGTATTTAGGAGATAACCTGAAGAACAACCTATCTCACACGGCACTACTTGGAGCGGTATTCGTTCTAGCATGTGACATTCTAGGGAGAGTAGTAATTTACCCCTATGAAGTACCTATCGGTCTGACCGTTGGAGTTATCGGGAGTGGTATATTTCTGTACATGCTGATGAGGAGAAAGTCATATGAGTAATAGAACAAAACTAAGTATCCTTGTCGGCATTTCAATTCTGCTCGCTGTTATATTTATGACGATTGATGTAGGAGGACATTGGGATTATGTATTACCTAGACGAGGCAAAAAATTGTTTGCCATCCTCCTCACCGGAACGGCCATAGCTTTCTCCACCATCGTATTTCAGACGATCACGAATAACCGTATCTTGACCCCAAGTATTATTGGGCTGGATTCACTGTATATGCTCATACAGACATTGATCGTGTTCTTGTTTGGTTCAACTACCTTAACCATGATGAATAAGAATTTCCGTTTTATTCTTGCCGTTGGCTTGATGGTATTATTCGCTGGACTACTTTATAGGATGCTCTTCAAAAAAGAAGGACGTAATATATATCACTTGCTATTGATTGGATTGATCTTCGGCACCTTTTTCTCTAGTCTGTCGTCGTTTATGCAGAAACTAATTGATCCTAACGAATTTCTTGTTATACAGGACAAAATGTTCGCTAGTTTTAACAACGTCAATTCAGATATTTTACTCATCGCTTTGGCGGGTGTATTACTGACGGGGATCTATTTTGCCAAGTTTAACAAGTACTTAGATGTACTTGCCCTCGGCCGAGATCACGCGGTTAACTTGGGTATCAGTTACGATTATGTGGTTAAGCGGATGTTGATTGTCGTCGCTATCCTGATTTCCATTGCAACTGCATTAGTAGGTCCGATTACTTTCTTAGGGCTGCTTGTGGCAAATGTCGCCTACCAGTTCCTGAATACGTACCGTCATAAACAGTTGATCGCAGGTGCGTCGCTTATCAGTTTTATTGCCTTAGTTGGCGGTCAACTGATTCTTGAACGAGTATTCACTTTCTCCACTTCATTAAGCGTGATCATCAACTTTATAGGTGGGGTGTACTTCATCTATCTACTGCTAAAGGAGAATAAATCGTGGTAAAGGTCAGGGGAGTTTCCAAGAAATACGGCGGTAAAATGGTGGTCGACCGCGTTAACGTTGATATTGCTAAGGGTAAAATCACCTCGTTCATCGGTCCTAACGGAGCGGGTAAGAGTACACTGATGTCGATGATTAGCCGTCTGATTACCAAAGACGAAGGCGAAATTTTGATCGATGATAAGGAAATCGGTAGTTGGAAAAGCGGCGAGCTTGCGAAGAAAATTTCGATCCTAAAGCAGTCAAATCATATCAACATTAAGTTGAAGGTAAAGGAATTGGTTAGCTTTGGACGCTTCCCTTATTCACAAGGCAAACTGACCAAAGAGGATTGGATCCATATAGATGAAGCTATCGCTTATATGGACCTTGGATCTATGCAGGACAAATATTTAGATGAACTCAGTGGTGGTCAGAAGCAAAGAGCATTTATCGCTATGGTTATCGCACAGAACACGGACTACATTTTACTTGATGAACCGCTAAACAATTTAGACATGAAGCATTCGGTACAGATTATGAAAGTTCTAAGAAGGCTCGTTGACGAGCTTGGAAAAACGGTTATTATCGTCATTCACGACATCAATTTTGCCTCTTGTTATTCCGACTATATAGTCGCACTCAAGGACGGAATTATTATAAAGGAAGGCACTACCGACGAAATCATGGATTCGGCTGTATTGAAAGAAGTTTACGATATGGACATTCCAGTTGAAATAATCGGGGGCAATAAAATTTGCGTTTATTTTAGATGACTAGTTAAAACAAAATAAATTATGAGGTGAATTCATTGAATAAGAAATTTTCTTTGATGTTTATGGCAATAATTATGGTTGTTGTATTGGCAGCATGTGGATCCAATAATAGCAGTAATGGAGCAGCGAATTCTAACAAGAATACAGGAAGTACGAATTCGACGGATACGGCAGTTGCAGCTCCAGCAGAGGAAACAGAACTTAAGATTACTCATAAACTGGGTACAGCTACCGTGAAGAAAAACCCTGGCACTGTTGTTGTATTCGATTATGGTGTGTTAGAAACATTGGATAAATTAGGCGTTGAAGTAGCGGCTGTACCACAAGGTAATCTTCCAGCACACCTCAAAAAATATGAAGATTCCAAATATACAAATGCGGGAACGCTGTTTGAGCCAGACTTTGAGAAGCTGAACGCACTTGATCCAGATGTGATCTTTATCTCTGGTCGTTCTTCTGAAGCATACGAAGAGCTGAATAAGATTGCTCCAACGATCTTCATGGGCGTAGATACGGCTGATTTTATGAATTCTTTTACGAGTAATGTAAACGAATTAGCTAATATATTTGGTAAAAAGGCCGAAGCAGAGCAGGAATTAGCAACGATTAACGATTCTATCAAAGCGCTTCATGACCAAACAGCGGCAAGTGGTAAGAAGGGTTTGATCATCCTTACTTCTGGTGGGAAGGTTAGTGCATATGGAACAGGTTCACGTTTTGGTATAATACACGATGTGTTTGGTATAACTCCTGTAGATGAGGGTATTAAAGTCTCCACTCATGGAGATAGCATCTCCTTCGAATATGTTGCTGAGAAGAACCCAGATTATCTATTCGTTGTCGATCGTGATGCTGTAGTTAGTGAGGGAGCAGAAGCAGTAGATCCTGCTTCGAAGTTGGTAGAGAACGAATTGGTCAAGAAGACCAATGCCTACAAAGATGGCAAGATTATTTACCTTGATCCGAGTTACTGGTATCTCTCTGGTGGTGGATTGTTGTCCGTACCGGCAATGTTAAATGAGGTACAAGAGGGTATCAAATAAATTAATAACAGTAGATTTTGGATAGGGGCTGACCTGCAAGTAGTTTATGCTACTTGTGGGTCAGCCTCTTTGTGTTAGATAGCTTGAACCCAGCGGGGGCGCGGCTTTAGGTTAAAGTATTCTTCATCAATTTGTCATGAAATCTTCATGCACTATAGCAAGTCTGCATGATACAATTTACTTAAGAACTTAGACCAAGTCTAAATATAACAATTCGAAAGGTTGTGTATATATGAAAGAAAGATTGACAACAAATACAGGTGCACCGGTAGGTGACAACAAAAATTCACGTACAGCGGGCCAGAATGGACCGACATTGCTAGAGGATTATCATTTATTAGAGAAGATAGCTCACTTTGACCGTGAGCGGATTCCAGAACGTGTAGTGCATGCACGTGGGGCAGGTGCTCACGGTGTATTCGTAACTGAGCGAAGCATGTCCCAATATACACGGGCGCATTTCCTTCAAGAAGCTGGACGTGAGACACCAGTTTTTGTTCGCTTCTCGACAGTAATTCATGGCACAGGTTCCCCAGAAACGGCACGTGATCCACGTGGATTTGCAGTGAAGTTCTACACCGAGGAAGGAAATTACGATATCGTAGGTAATCACCTGCCAGTATTCTTCATCCGCGATGCGATTAAGTTTCCAGACATGGTGCATTCACTGAAACCTGCTCCTGATACCAATATTCAGGATCCAGCTCGTTATTGGGATTTCATGACGTTGACACCGGAATCAACACATATGATGACCTGGTTATTATCGGATAACGGAACGCCAGCAAATTATCGTCAGATGGATGGTTTCAGTGTCCATGCCTACAAATGGATAAATGCTGAAGGTAAAGCAATCTATGTGAAATATACATGGAAAACACGGCAGGGTGTAGTTAATTTGTCTGCCGACGAAGTTAAGGAAGTACAAGGGAATGATTTCAATCATGCGACTCGTGATCTTCATGAGCATATTGCCAAGGGAGAACTCCCACAATGGGATTTGCATGTACAATTAATGCCTGTTGAAGATCTGGATAAATGGGGATTTGATCCTCTTGATCCAACGAAAGTATGGCCAGAAGATCATTATCCATTGGAGAAGGTTGGTACGATGACACTGAATCGTAATCCAGGAAACTTCTTCGCTGAAGTAGAACAAGCCGCATTCTCGCCGAGCACGCTCGTTCCAGGAATCGAGCCTTCCGAGGATAAATTGCTTCAAGGTCGTTTGTTCTCTTACCCGGATACGCAGCGTTATCGCCTGGGAGCTAATTATTTGCAAATTCCTGTTAACTGCCCTTATGCAGCGGTACGAAATCATCAGCGGGATGGTCAGATGAATGTGAATCAAGATCTTTCCCCTGTTAACTATGAACCAAATAGCTTAGATAGCAGTCCAAGGGAAGATCCAGCTTACCGTGACAGTGTTATGCCACTACAGGGAGAAGACGGACGTCAGAAAATCGCTAAGACGGATGATTTTACCCAAGCGGGTGAACTATATCGTAGCTTCACACCGGAAGAGCGGGATAATCTGATCCGTAACATGGTGAATGATCTCCGTGCGACGAATGAAGAGATTCAACTTCGGGCGATCTGCAATTTCTTCCGTGCCGATGTAGAGTACGGTATGCGCCTTGCAGAGGGACTTGGTGTTGATATCAGTGGATTTATGTCTGGTGCCCCTAAGAGTGAATAAGTAAGTATTACGGCGATATCAATGGACGAAGCTCCTTATGTGGAGCTTCGTCTTTTTAATATGATTTTCTACTCAACCTCAAAACGACTGAGAAAATTATGGTAAAATGGAAGTAGCTTGGGGAGGAGATGAGTAGTGATAATGAAAAATACAAGAGAACCGGTTATCCGGATAAGTGATCTTAGAATGAAATATGGTGATAAATATGTGTTGAACGGGGTTGATCTTGAAGTATATCCTGGTCAAATTATTGGATACATAGGTCCGAATGGTGCAGGTAAGAGTACTACAGTTAAGATTATGCTTGGCCTGGTGGAGGGTTACAGTGGTGATGTGAGTGTACTTGGGCAAAGCCCCAGTGATGGAAAGGTTGATTACAAGAAAAGGATAGGTTATGTTCCGGAAATTGCAGAAATGTACGACACGCTGACCGCGTTGGAATATCTGTCTTTTATCGGCGAATTATATGGACTAAAAGCAGTAGACGCAGAACTTAAGGGAATTAAATTGATGGAAAGCTTCGGGCTGCAGGATGTGTCCAACGCCCGGATTGCGACTTTCTCCAAAGGGATGAAACAGAAGGTATTGATCATTTCAAGCTTGCTGCATAATCCTGATATTCTTTTTCTTGACGAGCCCCTAAGTGGTCTAGATGCTAATAGTGTTATGGTTGTCAAAGAAATGTTGGCATTGCTTGCGGCTGGTGGGAAGACGATCTTCTACTCCTCACACATTATGGATGTGGTAGAGAAGATCAGTAGCCGGATTATTTTGCTAGACGGTGGGCGAATTGTTGCCGACGGTAGCTTTGAAGAGCTTAAGGCTCAAAGTCATGAAGGATCATTGGAGCAGATTTTCAATCAATTAACTGGTTTTAATGAGCACAGGGCTATCGCGGAAAAATTCGTATCTATTGTGCAAGAGGTGTAATGATGAAAGATTATCGTTCACTGAAGATACTGGATAAGTTTAGTAGGTTATTTGAAAAATCAGGCATTGATTATCCTGTCATGCGCCGTATACTTCAGACTAAATTGACGATGGATGCTAGAAGAGTACCCACCATCATCACGAAGTCTTCGAAGAAGAAAGACGGCAAAGGCGCCCCGGAGGGCAATCAATTTATTCGATCATTATGGTTGTATATCTTATTTGGATTAATGAGCACCCCATTTATTTTGATGGGAGATAATTATATTTTTCAGATGAGTACGGTGTTTGGTGTATTCATGTTCATGATTTTAACCTCGCTTATTTCCGACTTTTCGGCGGTGTTACTTGATATCCGTGACCGAAACATATTGTCTACTAAACCGATAAGTCGGAAGACGATTGCCATGGCTAAGACCATACACATCCTGATCTATATGTTCTTTCTGACAGGAGCTATATCAGGTATACCGCTGGTCGCGGGATTAATTCGGCATGGGGTAGGGTTCTTCCTACTATTCCTGCTGGAACTTATTCTGATGGATCTGCTGATTGTTGTCATTACCGCATTGGTATATTTGGCGATATTAAAGTTCTTCGACGGTGAGAAGCTCAAGGACATGATCAACTATGTACAGATCGGTCTCACAATATCAATTACGATTGGTTATCAACTGCTTATACGAATGTTTGGTGTCGTAGATTTAGAAGTTGTTTTCCATGCGAAGTGGTGGCAGTTCTTCCTCCCTCCTATTTGGTTCGGGGCGTCCTTTGAGAGCCTACTCCACGGTGTGAATGAACCTTTGTTTATTCTATTTTCATTATTGGCAGTGTTTGTACCGATTGCGGCCTTTCTACTCTATATCAAACTTATGCCATCCCTAGAGAGAAATCTGCAAAAACTAGCTGATCCTGGAGGGCGGAGTCGGAAGAAAAAAGGATTCCTATTAAGACGTGTAAACAGTTTATTATGTAGAGACCCACAGGAAAGGGTGTTTTTCAACTTTGCTTGGACCATGATGGGGAAAGAGCGAGAGTTTAAGCTCAAGGTATATCCCTCAATCGGGCTCTCTATTATATTCCCCTTTATATTCTTGTTTAGTGATTTTTCTGGTAATGGGTCCCTTGATCTAGTAGGTACGAAGAAGTATTTGCTTATCTATTTCTGTGCAATACTAGTTCCGACACTTGTAATCATGCTAAGATATTCCGCTAAATATAAGGCATCATGGATATATCAGGCTGCTCCAATATCGGACCATGCACCTATTTACAGGGGGGCACTGAAAGCTTGCCTAGTTCGATTGTTGTTGCCACTGTTTATATTAGATAGTTGTGTTTTTATGATTCTGTTTGGCGCAGTGATTATTCCGGACTTGATCGTGGTGGCACTAAGTTTCACGCTCTATACTGTGATTTGTTTTGCTTGTATGCGCAAAGCCCTCCCTTTTTCCGAGGCATTCGAAGGAGGACAACAGGCGGAGAGCATACGAGTGATTCCCCTGATGCTTCTATTGGCAGTGTTCGCGTTTCTTCACTGGCTGGCTACGAGTTTAGATTATGGTGTTTATGGTTATATTGTAGTCTTGGTCGTTGCAAACCTTGCTGTATGGAAATGGGCATTTTCCAAGGCTATATTACAGCGTGGGATTCAGATATAAAATGAGAACTTAAGGTTCACTGTCTCTAAAACTTAACTTACAATGACTGCCCTGTTGATCAAGAATCAATGGGGCAGTCACAGTTTTTTCACAAACACATAGGTAGTCTGATGAAGGAAAAGGGCGCTATAGTGCGGAAATCAGATATTCTTCATAATTGTGACATTAGTCATGTGATTCTTGTCACAAAATTATTACTTTTACGGCGTTCATTTTAATTTTTCCGTGATAGAATTCACAATAGATAAAAAAAGATAAACAAAGAAAGAAAGTAGGGAAGAAATTTATGGATCCGATCATGCTTGCGCGCCTTCAATTTGCAACCACAACGATTTTCCACTTCTTCTTCGTGCCGCTGTCCATTGGTCTGGCGCTGCTCATTGCAATTATGGAAACTATGTATGTTGTGAAGGGTAAAGAAGAGTATAAACGTATGGCGAAGTTCTGGGGGAAGCTGTTCCTGATTAACTTTGCAGTAGGGGTGGTTACTGGTATTCTTCAGGAGTTCCAGTTTGGTATGAACTGGTCAGATTACTCGCGATTTGTAGGGGACGTGTTTGGCGCACCGCTAGCGGTTGAAGCGCTATTTGCATTCTTTATGGAATCAACATTTATTGGATTATGGATTTTTGGTTGGGATCGTTTATCCAAACGTGTTCATTTGCTCTGCATTTGGCTCGTTGCGATTGGTACGGCGGTTTCAGCGTTCTGGATTTTAGCAGCTAACTCGTTTATGCAGCATCCTGTTGGATTTGAGATCAACAATGGGCGGGCTGAGATGAACGACTTCTTTGCGCTGATTACCAATGGGCAGTTGTTGGTGGAATTCCCGCATACCGTTCTGGGTGCGTTTGCCACGGGGGCCTTCCTCATTACAGGTGTCAGTGCTTATAAACTATTAAAGAAACAAGACGTTAAATTCTTTAAGAAATCGTTCCAAATTGCGATTATTGTTGGTCTGATTTCTTCGTTGGGTACAGCGTTATTCGGTCACCAGCAAGCTCAGTACTTGGTGGAAACTCAACCGATGAAGATGGCAGCATCTGAAGCTCTGTGGGGTAAGAGTGGTGACCCAGCTCCATGGACGGTATATGCTCATATTGATTCAGAAAATGGAAAGAATAATTTCGAAATACAAATTCCGTACTTGCTCAGCTTCTTGTCCTACAGTAGCTTCACTGGTGAAGTGAAAGGGATCAATGAGCTTCAAGCGGAATATGAGCAAACTTATGGACCAGGCGACTACATTCCACCTGTGCGCACAACGTTCTGGAGTTTCCGGATCATGGTTGCTGCCGGGTCATTGATGATTGTACTTGGTCTCTGGGGTTTATATCTGATGAAGCGCAAAAAATTAGAGTCTCCAAACAAATGGTATTATAAGCTCATGTTGTGGTCGATATCGCTACCATTCATTGCGAATACAGCGGGATGGGTCATGACGGAAATTGGTCGTCAACCATGGACCGTGTTCGGACTCATGCAAACGAAGGATAGTATCTCACCTAGTGTTACTTCAGGACAAATTTTGTTCTCAGTGATCAGTTTCACTACAATTTACGCGGCACTTGGTGCGGTCATGGTGTACTTGTTCGTCAAAGTTATTAAGAGTGGTCCATACGCTGAAGATAATCATGATGACCATTCAGCAGATCCATTTGGTAAGGAGGGTAACCATGCTATCTCTTAATGAACTCTGGTTCGTGCTTGTTGCAGTATTGTTTGTAGGGTTTTTCTTTCTAGAAGGATTCGATTTCGGGGTCGGAATGAGTACGAAGTTCTTGGCCAAGAACGATACGGAGAAAAGAGTATTGATCAATACAATTGGTCCCTTCTGGGATGCGAATGAGGTGTGGCTAATTACAGCAGGGGGCGCGATGTTCGCAGCTTTCCCGAACTGGTATGCCACTATGTTCAGTGGATATTACACACCGCTGGTCGTCTTGTTACTCGCACTGATTGCCCGGGGTGTCGCATTTGAATTCCGCGGGAAAGTGGATAACGGGAAATGGAAAAAAACATGGGATATCTCCATTTTCCTAGGAAGTTTATTGCCTCCATTCTTGCTGGGTGTAGTGTTTACAGGGATGATGAAGGGATTGCCGATCGATGCTGACATGGAAATGAAGGCCGGATTGTTCGATATGGTAAATCCATATACATTAGTAGGCGGCATTACTGTTGTTGTATTATGTCTTGTGCATGGCTTAATGTACACATCTTTGCGGACTACAGGAAGTTTGCAAGAGCGTGCTCGTAAATTAGCTCACAAATTACTTATTCCACTTGCGGCACTGTTTGTAGTGCTAGGTGTAATGACGTACTTCCAGACAGATATCTTTGAAGCTCGCGGTTTACTTCTAAGCATAATTGCTGTTATTGGTGTGGTAGTGTTCCTACTTGCCGGTCGGTTTATTTCTAAGAAGAGAGACGGATGGGCATTTGGTATGACTGGAGGGCTTATCGCATTGGGATTCTCCTCCATCTTTATTGGTATGTTCCCACGTGTTATGGTCAGTTCGATTAGCGATGCTTTCTCATTGACGATTCATAACGCGGCTTCAGGTCAGTATTCCCTTAAGGTTATGACCATTGTTTCACTGACCCTATTACCGTTTGTATTGGGATACCAGATATGGAGCTATTTTGTCTTCCATAAACGGGTTCATGAGAAGGAGCATCTGGAATACTAATGGGTCGCGGTTTAATGAAATGGGCAGGTATCAAATCGGTTCTTGTGGTCATGGCCGGTTTGACACTGATCCAAAGTGTTGCGATCATTATGCAGGCCAAATGGTTGGCGGAGGTTCTCTCCGCCCTGTTTGCCGGCGCTAAGCTGCAGGCGCAACTCGGGGGAATCGGGTTGTTCCTGCTTTCTTTTATAGTGAGGCAGTTATGCAGTTTAATTCAACAGAAGGTAGCTTACCGATTCGCGGAGCATACAGGAAGAGATTTACGTAAGCAGGTTATGGAGAAGCTATTTCAGTTAGGGCCTCGTTTTGCGGGAAAAGAAGGGACAGGAAATTTAGTTACGTTAGTCATTGAAGGCGTGATTAAATTCCGTAATTACCTGGAGTTATTCCTACCGCGGATGCTGGCAACGGGAATGACCCCGATACTTATTCTGGCTTATGTATTTATGCAGGACGTGGAGTCTGGTGTTATCCTGACGATCACGATGCCGATCCTAATTATCTTTATGATCTTGATCGGAATGACAGCCCGTAAACACATTGATCGACAGTTTGAGTCTTACCGGATGTTATCTAATCATTTCGTAGATTCATTGCGTGGATTGGAGACGCTAAAGTTTCTAGGACGAAGTAAGCAACATAGTGAATCCATCGACAGGGTCAGCGACTCTTATCGTTCTGCGACGATGCGAACGCTCCGTGTTGCGTTTTTATCTTCATTTGCCCTGGACTTCTTCACGATGTTATCCGTGGCTTCAGTAGCTGTTAGTTTAGGACTTCGACTTGTTGATGGTGAAATGACGCTGCTTACAGGTCTGACTGTGCTGATTTTGGCACCGGAGTATTTCCTCCCTGTACGAATGGTTGGAGCAGATTTCCATGCCACCTTGGATGGAAAAGAAGCAGGCGAAGCGATGGAAGCGATCATCAGCGCTGCGGAGAAAGAAACTACGGAGAAATCGACGCTCCCTGGCTGGACACAGGAGAGTACCTTGACCTTGTCCTCCATTGGTGTGTGCCATGAAGTGGACGGCAAACCTTCGCTTGATGGTGTTAAATTGCAATTTGGGGCTGTAGGGAAGATTGGTATCATCGGTGAGAGTGGGGCTGGCAAATCAACCCTGATTGATGTGCTTGGAGGCTTTTTGCGCCCGACTTCCGGAAATTTTGAAATAAATGGTGTTTCAGTAGGTGACTTGACTCAATCAGCTTGGCGAGAGCAAATTACTTACATTCCGCAAAATCCATATATTTTCAGTGGTTCTCTCCGTGATAATATCAGCTTCTATTCACCAGATGCGTCAAATGATGCGATAGAGAAGGCTGCTGCGGCAGCGGGATTGGACCAAGTAGTCCGTGGTTTACCTAGCGGGTATGATGAGCTTATCGGTGGTGGTGGTCGAGATCTAAGTGGTGGACAGGAGCAACGTGTGGCGTTAGCCCGTGCTCTACTCAGTGAGCGCCCGATTATTTTGTTAGATGAGCCGACTGCACATCTCGATATTGAAACAGAGTATGAACTGAAAGATACGATGCTGCCATTGTTCGAGGGTAAGCTTATACTTCTAGCCACTCATCGGTTGCACTGGATGCGAGATATGGATTACATCATCGTTATGGAACAAGGGCGAGTGGCGGAGATGGGAACGCATCAACAATTGATAAGCAGTAAAGGGGTTTATCATCAGTTGGTAGCATTACAACAGGAGGGGATACAATGAAGCAGGAGCAATGGATAAGACCGTACTTCCGGATGTATAGCGGACGCTTTGCACTCTATTTGATCTTGGGTGCACTTACACTGCTCTCCGCGTCAATGCTCATGTTCACCTCCGGTTTCTTGATCTCCAAGTCGTCCCTGCAGCCATACAATATTCTCATGGTATATGTGCCGATTGTCGGAGTAAGAACGTTTGGTATCGGTCGGGCTGTACTCCATTATGTAGAGCGGTTAGTTGGTCATGACACGGTGCTACGTATTTTGTCTAAAATGCGGGTGAAGTTATATAAAATTCTAGAACCACAAGCGCTATTCATTTCTTCGCGTTATCGGACTGGAGATATCCTAAGCGTACTGGCTGATGATATTGAGCAGTTACAAAACGTATATATCCGTACGGTGTTTCCGAGCTTAGTAGCTTTGATTCTTTATGCGGCAGCAGTTATTGGGTTGGGCGGATTTGATATTATGTTCGCGGCTTTGGTTGCACTGTACATTTTTATTTTGGTGGCGGTGCTTCCTTACATTTCCCTCATGCTGACTAGAGCTACGAATATCGAAGTGAAACGTGAGCGCAATGGTCTATATCAGAAGTTGACTGATGCCGTTATGGGCATTAGCGATTGGGTCATTAGTGGTCGACATGCAGAATTTCTAGAATCATATGAGCGGGATGAAGCGGTTGTAGCCCGGAAAGAGCGTAGACTACGGACTTGGGCCAGATGGAGAAGTTTAATCGGGCAACTGGTTGTAGCTGCGATTGTAGTTTCGATGGTGTATTGGTCTGCAGGGCAAGTGGCTATTGGAAGTATCGATCCCGTATTAATCGTAGCTTTCGTATTGGTCGTGTTTCCACTTGCAGATGCATTCCTCCCTGTATCTGAAGCGATGGAGCGGGTTCCTCAGTATGGTGAATCACTGAGTAGGTTGGACCGTATTTCGGGTACTACTTTAGAGGGTGGGCTGAATGCGGATAAAAATGGACAAGCGGATCTGTCCGTGACTATAGATGGTTCAATTTCTAGTGTTAGTAAGGATGCACTTAGCGCAGCATCTCGTAGCGCTGTACTGGAGCTCCGAGATGTAAAGTTTGCCTATAGTGCTGGTGACATTAATTCCGTTGACGGCGTTTCACTGGATATCCCACAGGGCAAGCGAATCGCAATTATTGGTCGAAGCGGTGCGGGCAAATCAACTTTGCTGAAGCTAATACAAGGTGCTATTGCACCTGGAGTAGGATCCGTTACGATCAATGGTCTTCCTGCTACGGATTTCGGGGATGATATCTCGAAGGTGGTTTCCGTACTGAATCAACGACCACATCTATTTGACACGACGATAGCTAATAATATTCGACTGGGTAGCCCAGAGGCTTCAGATGAAGACATTACTGAGGCGAGTAAGTTGGCACAGCTAGATGAGTTAGTGAAGTCACTCCCTGAGGGGCTTGACACCCCTATGCGTGAGACGGGACAACGTTTCTCTGGCGGAGAACGGCAGCGTGTCGCCTTAGCGCGCATCTTATTGCAGAATAACCCCGTACTTATCCTTGATGAGCCAACAGTGGGGTTAGATCCTCGTACAGAACGGGAACTGCTATCAACGATTTTCAGCGCAACGAAAGGGAAGTCGCTGATTTGGGTTACGCACCATTTGGTTGGGGCGGAGTGCATGGATGAAGTTATCTTCATGGAGAACGGAGTTGTTCTCATGCGCGGTACACATACCGAATTGATGGAACGAGAACCAAGGTACCGTAATCTGTATCATCTGGATCGACCAGAGATTTAAGGTTAGGAATACGTGTAAGTAGAGTTATCGGATATTTAACAAATTAGTTGAAGACACTTTCGGACCCACGTAAGAATGAAGTGGAGCCGAAGGTGTTTTTTTGTTTACTGGACAGTCAATTTCACGAAAGGTACTTATAAATGTTAGTTGAGAACTTGTGCGTGCGGACACTGAGTCCGTTATTTGCTGAAAATACCGCTGTTTTGTGATCTATGCGGACACTGGTTCCGCTATTCGCTCAATTATCTCTGATTATGACTCCAATTGGAGACGAATAACGGATCTCAGGTCCGCAAAACTCAAAAAAGACCTGAAAAGGGCATAATAGCGGATCCTATGTCCTCTCACCTTGAATCTTAGCTTATGGATTCGACTTAACGACATATCTCAGTCTCACATCTCTATCAGCGATTGATCTCCCCTTTTTTGGGTATAGGAATCTTGGGTTATTTTTTCTATGCCACTATTTTTCGACAAGAACTTTTGACTGTCTAGTAGTTTAAAAGTAGGCCCCATTAGTTAACCATAGTAAGATAAGATTTTTACTAATCGAAATCTAGATGCTTCTCTTCCTGCCAGTTAGCCTATATAATGGGGAATAAACCTATATAACATGACATGGAAGTTTTTTGATAAAGCGTGAGTTCCTAACTATTACATGAAATAGGAGCAGAGTCAGGCATGGTAAGAAGACGGAGGTGGCAAGGTGGAACTGAGGCAGATTCAATATTTTATTGAAGTGGCGAAGCTGGAGCATGTAACGGAAGCCTCTTATGTTCTGCATGTGTCACAATCGGCAGTCAGTAGACAAATATTCAAGCTTGAGTCAGAACTTGGCGTGGATTTGTTTATTCACGAAGGGCGTAAAGTTAGGCTGACCCCGATTGGGCGACTATTTCTGGCACATATGGAACACTTAATGAAAGTAATGGAGAATGCACAGCAGGAAATAAGTGAATTTCTCGATCCGGAACAAGGTATGGTGCGGATTGGATTTCCTAGTAGTTTGGCAGCACAGATGATTCCGAAAGTTGTTTCCGCTTTTCGTGAACAGTATCCGAAGGTACTATTTCAATTACAGCATGGATCCTATAAAGAATTAATCGAATGGGTTGTAAAGGGAGATATGAATCTGGCGATTATGGGGCCAGTACCTCTGCATGAAGCACATATAAAAGGCGAGGTATTGTTTCAGGAGAAATTTACGGCTCTACTGCCATCTAGCCATAAGCTGGCGGGTCAATCCTCCGTGAAATTGAGTGAGCTCAAGGATGATTTATTTGTATTGTTCCCTGAAGGTTTTGTACTACGGGAGATTGTTGTGAACGCTTGTGCCAATCTGGGCTTTAAGCCGAAGGTGACATTTGAGGGGGACGATTTGGATGCAATTAAGGGATTGGTTGCGGCCGGTCTCGGACTAACGGTTCTCCCTGAGATTGCTATAGGAGAGCATATACCATCTTCCATGGTAAGTTTGCCAATTGCAGAATCGAATGTAACTCGTGACGTCGGTGTTATTATTCCGACCAACCGTGAGTTACCTCCTACGGAGAAGTTGTTCTATGATTTCCTGAAGGATATGTCGCCGATGTTCGGCATGCCAAATGAAGAAGAAGCCGGGCCATTATAGGCCCGGCTTCTTTTATTCATTTTACTGATCAATTTGTCTGATTTAGATGACGCCGTGAGCGATCATTGTGTCAGCAACCTTCAGGAAGCCAGCGATGTTGGAACCAACAACGAGATTTCCAGGATGGCCGTATTGTTCAGCTGCATTTACTGAGTTGTTGTAGATGTTTTGCATGATTTGAACCAACTTAGCATCTACTTCTTCAAACGTCCAAGCAAGTCTCGCACTGTTTTGCGCCATTTCTAATGCAGATACTGCAACTCCACCAGCGTTAGCAGCTTTGGCTGGTCCGAAGTATACCCCGTTGTTCAAGTAAACGTCTATAGCTTCCAAAGTGGAAGGCATGTTAGCACCTTCGGCAACATACTTAACGCCATTGGCTACTAGGATCTTAGCGGATTCTTCATTAATTTCATTTTGCGTTGCGCATGGTAATGCGATATCACAAGGAATAGTCCAAATGTTCTCGCAGCCCTCAAAGTATTGTGCAGACGGATGAATATTTACATATTCTTTGATCCGTTTTCTTTCTACTTCTTTTAGAGTCTTAACTGTATCAAGGTTGATGCCATCCTTGTCATAAATGTATCCATTGGAGTCACTGCATGCAACGATAGTAGCACCGAGTTGTTGTGCTTTCTCAATAGCATAGATCGATACATTTCCTGAACCGGAAACAACAACGGTTTTACCTTCAAAGCTTTCGCCTTTCGTTTTAAGCATTTCTGCTGTGAAGTAAACGAGGCCGTAACCTGTAGCTTCAGTACGTGTCAAACTACCGCCGTAAGTAAGTCCTTTACCTGTCAGTACGCCTGCTTCGTTACCGCCGCGAAGACGTTTGTATTGGCCGAACATGTAGCCGATTTCTCTTGCGCCTACACCGATGTCGCCAGCTGGTACGTCTGTATCAGGACCGATATATTTGGATAATTCAGTCATGAAGCTTTGTGTAAATTTCATAACTTCATTATCGGATTTTCCTTTTGGATCAAAGTCAGATCCACCTTTACCGCCACCAATAGGCTGTCCAGTGAGGGAGTTCTTGAAGATTTGCTCGAAACCTAGGAATTTGATGATGCTGGCATTAACAGACGGATGGAAGCGTAGTCCACCTTTATATGGTCCGATAGCACTGTTAAACTGAACGCGGAATCCGCGGTTTACTCTAACATTTCCTTGGTCATCGACCCAAGGTACCCGGAAAGTAATTAAGCGCTCAGGCTCAACGATTCTTTCCAAGATGGCATTGTTTTGATATTTAGGTTGTTTAGCGAACACGGGAACGAGGGAATCAAGGATTTCTTTTACAGCTTGGTGGAACTCGCTCTCACCAGGGTTACGTTTCTTAACTGTCTCATATACCTCGTTAACATATTGTTTGGCCGTATCTAGAGTTGAACCTGTCTGTTGGGTAATTGCCATGATTAAGACTCCACCTTTCATTTGTCAGAAATTAGTTTGTTCTATTTTTCACGATTTCTCTAATCTAATTGTAATGTTTATGTGAGATATAAACAAAACTTTATTTAGATGAACTTGATGACCAAATGAGATGAACTTAACGAAGGATGTAAGGTTATTCTCCAGTAATAGCAGAGAAAAGTTAAGAAATAATCCAAATATTTAATATTCTCATAATACAGATTTAGTACTTTTGGTCTATAGTGGTACAAAGGGGGGGATTCGAATGATTTCACAGATCGGTGAGATTGCCGAGGTGATTCCGTATGTGTCTCAAGATACTAAATGTGAACAGGTGAATCAGGTTTTCAAAGATAACCCTCATTTGCAAGGTGTTGTTGTCATCCATAACGATTATCCTGTGGCCTTGGTGATGAGAGTGCAATTTTACCAGCAGATGGGCACACTTTATGGCTACAATATATATATGGGGCGCCCTATTGGATTGATTATGAAACAGGAACCACTGGTTGTTGATTATGGAGAATCTGTTGCTGAGGTCAGTAAACTAGCGATGGACAGGCCAGAAGAGGAGCTCTACGATTACGTGATCGTGGCGAAGAATAGTCAGTTCTACGGAGTCGTAAGCATCCGTAAATTGCTGCTAAGTTTCGCGGAGATTCAGACTAAGATTGCCACCTTTCTAAATCCACTCATAGGTCTTCCGGGTAATCTGTCGATTAAGGAGAAGCTGAAGCAGATTCTGGAGTGGGAACACTTTTGTGTGCTCTACATAGATCTTGATAATTTCAAGGTATACAACGATACTTATGGATTTACAGCAGGGGATAAGTTGACTCAGGCTACTGCCACGATCCTTAAAGGATTTATTTATCAGCCGGATAGTTTTGTAGGTCATATTGGGGGGGATGACTTCATTGCTATATTAAACCATCATGATTATCGGCAACTTAACCAATCGATTATAGAACAATTTGACGATATGATAGGGTCATTTTATAGTGATAGTCATTTGCGGCAACACTACGTGCTAGCTGAGAATCGAGCAGGTAGAATAGAGGAAATTCCGCTTGTGGGTATTTCAATCGCCATCGTAACTAATGAGTGGAGACGTTATGATCACGAAGACGAAATTGTGAATGAATCTACCCGGATTAAGAAAAGATGTAAAGCGGATAAGCATAGTTGTTACTATACTAATGATTGCGTCCCGGATGTGCTTGTTCCGTTGGCTTAGAAAAGGCTTTTTTGAAAAAACAGTGAGTAGCCCCAGGGAGCTACTCACTGTTTTGCTTATAACGCTTATTTAAAAGTGTTCCAATATGTCACTTGCTCCACTGGAAGGCGAGGAGTAGAATGAGCAGGTTTAGCCGCCTTGCCAATGGCCAACAGAAGGATAGGTTTTAGTGTTTCTGGCAACTCGAAGGCTTCTGCGAACTTCTCCGCATTGTAACCCCCCATAGGCACGGTGTCATATCCTTTAGCCTTGGCCACGAGCATGAGTTGCATGGTTATTAAACCAGCATCAAATGTATTGATAAGGTGCAGCCGTTCAGGAGGTAATCCACCATATGTCTTTTGCAAACGTTCGACAAAGCCTTGTTTGATCTCCTCTGTCATAAATCCGCCTTCAACTGATTTGCTATAGATGGCTTCGGCTTGTTCAAAGGATCTTAAATCACCGAGCACAGCAATAACAGCCGAAGCTTCAATAACTTGCTGCTGGTTATTGGCAATCGGAAGCAGCTTTTGTTTCAAGTCTGCATCATCAATGACAAGAAAACGCCAAGGTTGTAAGTTGGAAGAAGAGGGTGCGGTTGCGGACAACTCGAGCATTTCTGTCATTTCTTCCCGCGATATTTTGACCGTAGGGTCGTAAGATCGTACAGAGTGTCTCTCATTCATTAAAGTATAAATATCTTGCAGTTGTAATTCCTCTACATGACTCATCCAATACATTCCTCTCTGTAATAAAAATTAGACTCATAATTTAAGGAAAAATAAACCAGTTAAATGATAACCACAGTATATATCCAAACTGTAATTTTTGCAACCACAGTTATGGAGAGAAGAGATAACCATGAATTAGGTACATAGTTCAATGAAAACAGATGCCAATATAGGGTGTAATACTCTTGCAGTTTTTACTTGTAAGCGCTACGCTTAGAACAAAACAACATAACATACAGGCATCTTTGAGCAAGTTTTGTACGAACCGTAATCACCGAAGTAATGCTCACAAAACTAGGCATATGCTTACGATGTAAGTTTTGTACGGACCGTAATCATGGAAGTAATGCTCACAAAACTAGGCATATGCTTACGATGTAAGTTTTGTACGAACCTTATTCACTGAAGTAACGCTCACAAAACTTTTAGGAGGAATACATATTATGTCCTTGAATGTTGGGATTATCGGTACAGGTTGGTTTAGTAAGGTTCACGGGGATATCCTGGCAGGAACAGAAGGTGTACAGGTTGCTGCTATATGTGGGACGAGCCTTGAGAAGGCACAGGAGATGGCCTCACGTTATTCCGGAGCTCGGAGTTTTGCTGTATTAAGCGATATGTTGGATGCCCTGAAATTGGATGCTGTCTACATTTGCGTGCCGCCGATGTCGCATGGGGAGATTGAGGGAGAATTGATTGAAAGGGGAATTCCTTTTTTTGTCGAGAAGCCGCTGGGGATGAATTTAGATGTTCCTGTGGGGATTTTGGACAAATTGAGCAAGAAGCCACTGATTAATTCAGTGGGGTATCATTTTAGATACCAAGAGTCGATCCAATGGTTACGTGAATTGCTTCAGGGTCGTACGATTGGTATGGCACTTGGGACCTGGATGGGAGATATGCCTGGCGTAGCTTGGTGGAGAAGACAGGAGGGGTCGGGCGGTCAATTTATCGAACAGACGACTCATGTTGTCGATTTGCTTCGATATACGGCTGGTGAAGTTACAGAAGTGTATGCTGCCTATGGTAATCGAGTCGTTCAAGATAAATACGAGAAAGTAAATGTACCTGATATTGGTACAGTTACTTTGAAGCTGAAGAGTGGTGCTGTGGCGAATATTTCTAACACCTGTATTCTTCCAAGCGGTGTCGGTTCGGCCGGATTAAGTCTTTATACGGATAGTGGAATTCTGGATTGGAATTCAAATCGACTGGAAGTAGTAGAACAAGGAGTCAAAACAGCTTATACAAATGGAAACAATGCTTACGCTGCAGAGACAGAGGCATTTATCCACGCACTACGCTCTGGAGACACCTCGCGGATACTTTCTGATTATGCAGATGCGGTGAAAACACAGAGAGTAACTTTTGCTGCATTGGAATCAGCATTGTCCGGAAAACCAGTCCAAATCGGCGAGTAAGTTAATTAACTTTATACTATTTAAAGCCTCGGATTAGCCGGGGCTTTTTTTGTTTGCTGATCAGGACTTGCGGAGAGAGCGAAATGATTTTGAAGGAATGTCAGTTCTCCTAACTTATCAAAAAATGACCCTGCCCATGAGACTAAGGGCAAGGTCCAAACGGAGAATCTATATAAACAAGAGGAACCACATAGTAAGTTTTAATGCATTAAGAGCGAAATAATCATCGGGGCAACGCCCAAGGTGAATAAAGCAGCTAGTATCATTGAAATACTGGAAATAGTTCCGGTTAATGAACTAAGTTCGAAGGCCTTTGAAGTTCCTGTCCCATGTGCACTTGTTCCAAAGAGAACACCACGGGCGACTTCATTATCGATGTGAAACCACTTCATCACGAGCGGACCGATGACGGTTCCTAATAAACCAGTGATGATGACAAATACAGCGGTAATATTCGGAACACCCCCGATAATCTGAGAGACATTCATGGCGATAGGTGTTGTTACAGAACGCGGAATTAGACTGCTTACTAGCTCAGAATCAAGATGCATCCATTCTGCAATGAAAGCCGAAGAGAACATGGCGACGATGGAACCTGTAAGTACACTGACTAGAATTTCTATCGCATGCTTCTTTAGCACGTTGTAATACTTATACAGTGGTATGGCAAAAGCAATTGTTGCGGGTTGGAGCATCGAACTGAGCCATTGTCCACCTAAGTTATATGTCTCGTAAGGAACTTGTGTCCACATCAGAACAATGATTAGAAAGAGTGGAGTAATTAACAGTGGTGATAAGTAAACTTTCGGATGTACACGATATAATCGTTTGGATAACCCGTAAATCACAAGGGTGAAGAGGAGATATAGCAATCCAGTGATCATCAGATCCACCGCTCCTTTCGCTTAGCAATTCTAACGGCGATTAGACCTGAGGAAATCATGACGATCAAGGTACTAGAAACGACTACGATAAGTATACGAACCCCATCGCTTTCAAGCATCGGTATATATTTCATCACGCCGACAGCAGAAGGAATAAAGAAGAGTAGCAACTCAGCTAACAGCCAGTTAGCTCCTTGCTCAATCCAGGCCAGCTTGATCAAATTTGTTTTCAATAAAGTAAATATGACGATGATTCCAAGAATCGATCCGGGAATCGGTAAATGGAGCAGCTGAGATATTTTGTTCATAGCTATGGATATAAAGAACAGAACCGTAACTTGCAAAACACCTGTACTTATTTTTTTGATTGTATTCACGTTGGTTCACTTCTTCCTTGCTACGTTTGTTTGTAATGAAAACAATACAGCATTTGTTTTCATGAGTAAAATGAATATACTGAATGTATATCATTCCGTTTATCTATGATGTGGCCAGGGGGAATTTATATCGATATAAGGCAATTGCAATATCTAATAGAAGTAGCTCGCCTCAAAAGTTTCACCAAGGCAGCCGATGCGCTCTTTATTACACAGCCTACAATTAGTAAGACGATCAAAGGTATGGAGGAAGAGCTAGGGGTTATTTTATTTGAACGAACAGGCAAACGGATACAGCTAACGGATGCTGGGCAAATTATTGTGAATCAGGCTGGGCAAATCGTTACGGCCTTTCATAACCTAAATGCAGAGTTAGATGATTTACGAAATCTTAAACAGGGTCATATTCGAATTGGCTTACCTCCAATGGTTGGCGCTAGCTTCTTTCCCAAGGTAATAGGGCAATTCCATAATCAATATCCGGATATCAAAATTCAATTATTTGAAGACGGGGCGAAAAAGGTGGAACTCGATGTTGCCAATGGATTACTCGATGTAGGAGTTGCCGTGTTACCAACTGGACAAGAAGGATTAAGTAGTATCCCGTTTGTAGAGGAGAAGCTAAATTTAGTTGTACACCCTACCCATCGTCTTGCAGAACAGAGTGAGGTCAAGTTGTCTGAGTTATCCGAGGATGGATTCGTTCTGTTCCGAGAGGATTTCACACTTCATGATCGGATTATTGCCGAATGTGTCCGTGTGGGCTTTCAACCACATGTGATCTATGAGAGCTCACAATGGGATCTCATTAGTCAAATGGTAGCTGTGGGTCTAGGTATTACATTGTTACCGGAGACAATTTGCCGAGAGATTGATGAAGAGCAGGTGCGGGTCATTCCACTGGTAGAACCCGTGATTCCATGGGAGCTTGGTATTATATGGCGGGATGAAAGGTACCAGTCCTTTGCAACACGAGAATGGATCCGATTTGCTGAGCGGGTATTGGCAGATAAAGGTTGATTTAGCGTGATGCTTCGTACTTTTCATGGGCTTGTAGTATATTTTACAATGCTGAAAAAATCGGATAAGTCGTTAAAGTCCGATTGATATTACCACAACTAGGGCAGGGGACAACATAGATGAGTCTTTTCAGAAGGAAATCAATTACTGCTATGCTTCAGGAGAAAAACAACGCAAGCGTAGGATCTTTAAAAAAAGAACTGGGCGTATTTGATTTGACAATGCTTGGTGTTGGTTGTGTTGTCGGAACGGGGATTTTTGTACTCACAGGAGTTGCAGCCGCCGAACACGCCGGACCAGGACTTATATTATCTTTTATACTTGCAGGTATCGTGTGTGCTTTCTGTGCATTGTGCTATGCTGAATTCGCCTCGATGGTTCCGGTATCAGGTAGTGCGTACGCCTATAGTTATGCCACCTTTGGTGAATTAATTGCTTGGATACTTGGCTGGGATCTCATCTTGGAATATGGTTTTGCTGCTTCCATGGTAGCCAGTGGATGGTCAGGTTATTTTCAAGGGTTGATGTCTGGATTTGGTGTGGATATACCTAAGGCACTCAGCAGTGCATTTGATCCAGCAGCAGGTACTTACATTGATGTGCCAGCTGTATTAATCATATTACTTTTAACCTTTGTTGTGTCTCGTGGGGCCAAGGAATCGACCCGACTTAATTCGATCATGGTCATAATTAAGGTTGCCGTCATTGTTTTATTCCTCATTGTAGGTGCCTTTTATGTGAAACCATCTAACTGGACTCCCTTTATGCCGTTTGGCTTTAGTGGTGTCGTAACCGGAGCTGCTTCAGCATTCCTAGCCTATATTGGGTTTGACGTGGTGGCTACGGCCGCTGAAGAGGTTAAAAACCCGCAGAAGGATTTGCCTAGGGGGATCATCTGGTCATTGGTTATTTGTTCTTTGCTCTATGTACTGGTAACGGCGGTATTAACGGGTATGGTGCCTTATGAACTACTAAATGTTAAGAATCCTGTAGCCTTCGGTCTGCAGTATATTAATCAGAATTGGGTTGCTGGCTTTATCTCTCTGGGGGCAATCGTTGGTATTACTACGGTGTTGTTCGTACTTCTCTTCGGTCAAACCCGGTTATTATATGCCATTGGCCGTGATGGGCTTCTGCCAAAGAGACTAGCGAAGCTTCATCCTAAGACGGAAACTCCAGCGACAAGTACTTGGATTACCGGCATTATTGTTGCCGTGTTTGCAGGATTAATTCCACTCGGTAAACTGGCTGACCTGGTTAGTATAGGTACACTATTTGCCTTTGTTTCGGTATCGCTTGGAGTTGTTATTCTGCGGAAGACGCGTCCTGATTTAGAAAGATCCTTTAGGGTTCCACTCGTTCCACTCATTCCATTAATTGCCGTGGTAAGCTGTGGGTATTTGCTCATTAGTTTACCAGGGATAACTTGGATTGCCTTCATGATCTGGATGGCCATTGGCTTATGTATCTATTTCTTTTATGGACATAAGCATAGTGAGTTGGGAAAGCAAAATAACTCTAAAAAATCATAAAGTTAATAATTGATATCTAGCCGTCGCAGCGAATGCGGCGGCTTTTATGTATATTACAGGTCAAAGAGGCAGAAATTAAGCACAGTACGAACACTATAAGACCTTAAGGAGAGTATGCAGTATGAAACATGCCTTGATATCGGTGGTGATGGTCTGTCTCCTCTTTGCACTGAGTCCAGTAGTAGCAATGGCTGGGGACAGCGGGGTGGTTTCCGCGGCCGATGGCGCTTTTCATTTTGGCTTTAAACGTAGCGTAGATGGTAAGCTTCCTTCTATTAACGAAGAGGGATTTAAATCGATCGTGGATAAACACGGCGCTGTTTTCCTAGGGGACACTACTCGTAAGGAGATGTTCCTAACATTTGATAACGGATATGAGAATGGATATACACCTGCGATCCTAGATACGCTTAAGGCGAAGAAGGTACCGGCCATATTTTTCGTAACAGGGCATTATGTTAAAGATCAGCCAGCGCTTGTTAAAAGAATGGCGATCGAAGGACACTTGATAGGAAACCACTCTTGGAGTCACCCAGATATGACCACGATATCGGACGCCAAAATTAAGGAAGAGTTAGAGTCCGTCAAGCAAGGTGTTACCGCTATAACGGGCAATTCTGAGATGACGTATCTTCGTCCACCTCGGGGTATTTTCAATGAACGGACTCTCCGGGTAACGAAGGAGCTTGGCTATACAAACGTCTTCTGGTCGGCTGCTTATAAAGATTGGGACGTAAAGGCGCAGAAGGGCTCTTCTTATGCTTTCCAAAAGGTGGTCTCTCAGTTTCATCCGGGCGCTGTTCTCCTGCTTCACTCCATCTCCGCAGACAATACCGAAGCCCTAGGAGCAATTATCGACGAGGCACGCCGTCAAGGGTATCAGTTTAAGAGTTTGAATCAGCTTCACGGTGACGTATTACCTTTTCTGACTAATGGAAATTATTGAGTAATCTCAGAACCTGACGGAACTTCCGCCAGGTTCTTTTAACTCTATACCTCCTCTCTTTAGCTCAACTTGACTTTGTATTTATACGCTTTTATAATTAGGCTTACGAATAAATAGGTGAGCTAATTATTAAACTGTTTAAATAAATGAGGGGGAGTGAAAGTTGTGATCATGGGCGACGATACGAAAGCCCAGAGACTTCTAAAGGCATTTAATCGCTTGCACCGTTCAGAATGGAACAGGATGCCTTTGGCAAACTGTAAAGGAAATGAGATTAGGGTATTATTCTATATTAAGAGGGGTTGTGCTCAAGATAAAAGGGGTGTAACTATCTCTGCGCTCAGCTCAATGATGGAGGTTACTTCACCAACAGTAACACCGTTGATCAAAGGTCTTGAATCCAGTGGTTTAGTATTGCGCTATAACGATCAAGAGGACCGGAGGGTCGTACGCGTCCAATTGACAGAGTCAGGCGAGGAAGTTACACAGAAGGCCATGAAGAATTTTGAGAGCAGATTTACAGGTCTATTTGACTTTTTGGGCGAAGAGAAAAGTGATCAACTCGCGGACCTGTTGGAACAAGTGCATCAATATAAAGAAATGATGCTAAAAGCGGAGCAGGAGAAATAAGAAAGAGAAAGTGGAGATGATAGGGAATGTTAAAGCTTTTCCGAAATTTAAAACCATACCGTTTACTAGTCATCGCGGTGCTTGTACTGGTATTCTTCCAGTCACTCTCCGAATTGTATTTACCGACGCTGATGTCCGATATTATCGACACGGGTGTCGTGAAGGGTGATACTGCTTATATATGGAATATCGGTATATTCATGTTACTTGTGGCTCTGGGTGGGATGGTCTGCTCGATTGGAGCGAGTTATTTCTCCTCCAAAGCAGCATCCGGGTTCGGTAAATCATTACGTGCCAAGGTGTTTAACCATGTTGAGAACTTCTCACTTGAAGAATTTGATAAATTGGGAACAGCATCACTAATTACACGGACGACGAATGATATTACTCAAATTCAACAGGTGCTTATTATGATTCTACGGATGATGATTATGGCCCCAATGTTATGTATTGGTGGAATTATTATGGCCGTATCGAAGGATGCAACCTTATCCCTAGTATTCATTGTCGTTATTCCAGGACTTGCATTGGCGATCTTACTTATTGCCCGTAAAGGGATGCCATATTTCAAAGCGATTCAGCTGAAAATTGATAAGTTAAATCTCGTTATGCGTGAAGGATTGACGGGCATCCGGGTTATTCGCTCGTTTAATCGAATTGACCATGAGAAGAAACGTTTTCAAGCGGCGAACTTAGACTTGACCGAAACATCGATCAAAGTAAATAAAATAATGGCGCTGATGATGCCGATCATGATGCTCGTCATGAACTTTTCTTCTGTAGCTATTATTTGGTTCGGTGGATTACGCATTGACTCAGGTCATATGCAAGTCGGCGATCTAATGGCCTTTTTACAATATGCTATGCAAATTATGTTCTCGCTCGTTATGGTATCGATGATGTTCGTACTTATTCCTCGGGCATCGGCTTCAGCCATACGGATTAACGAAGTGCTGGATATGGTTCCTATTATTAAGGATGCCGAAGTACTGAAACCAGCTACTGGTAAGAAAGGGTACGTCGAATTCCAGAACGTAACCTTCAGTTATCCTGGGGCGGAGCAACCTGCCATTCAAGATATTTCCTTTGCAGCTAATCCGGGTGAAGTAACGGCGATCATTGGCGGTACGGGTTCGGGTAAATCCACGCTGATTAGTCTCATTCCGAGATTCTATGAGGTGGATAGTGGTCGTGTGCTGGTGGATGGTACTGATGTTCGAGACATGTCACAGGAGGAACTCCGTAAGAAGATCGGTCTTGTTCCCCAAAAATCAGTCTTGTTCACTGGTACTATCAACGATAATATTCGTTATGGTAAAGAGGATGCGACGGATGAGGAAATCCGGCATGCTGCTCAAATTGCGCAAGCGTCGAATTTTATCTCTGAAATGGAGGATGGCTACGATTCTGTTATTGCTCAAGGGGGATCAAATGTCTCCGGCGGACAGAAGCAACGCCTTTCGATCGCACGGGCCTTGGTTCGGCAAGCTGAAGTTTATATTTTTGATGATAGTTTCTCGGCACTGGATTTCAAGACAGATGCTAAACTTCGTGCTGCACTGAAGCAGGAGACACAGGAATCTACGGTTATTATTGTGGCACAGCGGGTTAGTACTGTACTGGATGCAGATCGTATCATCGTGATGAACGATAGCCAAATTGCTGGTATCGGCAATCATCGTGAACTGATGGAGACCTGCGATGTTTATAGAGAAATTGTGTATTCACAGCTTTCAGAGGAGGAGATCGCATGAGCCAGAAGAATACGAAAGGCGGAGGCGCTCCTGTTGGACCAGGTGTTGGACCAGGCGGTCCGGGTGGTATGGGCAGACCTGTAGAGAAGGCTAAGGATTTCAAGGGTACGCTAAGACGATTGATCCGATATTTGAGTCCTCATAAACTGCTATTATTAGCAGTGCTGTTCATGGCAGTTCTGAGTACTTATTTCAGTGTTTTAAGCCCAGAAGTTATGGGGAGAGCAACCACCAAATTATTCGAAGGTATTATTGGGAAGATGAATGGCGTCCCGGGAGCAGAAATCGACTTCCAGTACGTGGGACAAATCATTATGCAATTACTCGGTCTGTATTTATTAAGTGCATTGTTCAGTTATTTTCAACAATACATTATGGCCAGTGTTGCTCAGAAGACGGTATTTGATTTGCGTCGTGATGTGAACGATAAGTTAACACGTCTGCCGCTGAAATATTACGACGCACGTACGCACGGTGAAACGCTGAGTCGGGTAACCAATGATGTCGATAATATAAGCAGCACATTGCAGCAGAGTTTAACCCAACTCATCACGGCAGTACTAACAATTATCGGTGTTATCATTATGATGCTGAGAATTAGCCCACTGATGACGTTGATTGCCGTTCTGACTCTGCCGTTAAGCGTAGTTGCGATTACTTCGATTGCTAAACGATCACAGAAACAGTTCATCAGACAGCAAAAGGAATTGGGACAGCTTAATGGACATGTAGAAGAGATGTATACAGGACACAAAGTCATTAAAGCTTTTGGACGTGAACGCAAATCATTGCAACAGTTCGAAGAAATTAATGAACGGTTATATGAGGCTGGTTGGAAAGCACAATTTATTTCCGGCGTAATCATGCCTATTATGAGCTTTATCGGGAATATCGGTTATGTGCTCGTTGCAGTTGTTGGTGGTATTCTGGTGACCAAAGGAACAATTAAAGTCGGAGAAATCCAGGCGTTTATCCAATACTCCAGACAATTCACAATGCCAATTACTCAGACGGCCAATATTGCTAATATTATTCAATCCACTGTTGCTTCGGCGGAACGTGTCTTCGAAATTCTCGATGAAGAGGAAGAAGTCGCTGAAGAGAAAAAGCCGGTTGTTCTGGAACAACCGCAAGGTAATGTCGTCTTTGATCATGTGAAGTTCGGATACGATGACAAGAACATCCTGATTGAGGATATGAACATCACAGCTAAACAGGGAGAGACGATCGCTATTGTAGGACCGACTGGTGCCGGTAAGACGACACTGATCAACCTGCTGATGCGTTTCTATGAAGTAACAGATGGAGCTATCACTGTTGATGGTGTTAACATTGCTCATATGAAACGTGGAGATTTACGGAGCCTGTTTGGAATGGTGCTGCAGGATACGTGGCTGTTTAACGGTACAATCCGTGATAATATCGCCTATGGACATGAAGGTGCGACAGAAGAAGAGGTTATCCGTGCAGCCAAAACGGCACATGCCGACCACTTTATCCGTACCCTTCCACATGGCTATGACACCATTTTGAACGAGGAAGCTTCGAATATATCGCAAGGACAGAAGCAACTTCTTACCATCGCACGCGCTATTCTTGCTGATCCAGCCATTCTTATTCTGGATGAAGCGACGAGTAGTGTAGATACACGGACAGAAGTTTATATCCAAAAGGCGATGAATGAACTAATGAAGGGCAGAACAAGCTTCGTCATTGCCCATCGACTGTCGACAATCAAGGATGCCAATCTTATCCTCGTGATGAATCACGGTTCTGTTATTGAAAAAGGGACTCATGAAGAGTTGTTGGCTCAAGGCGGGTTCTATGCGGACCTGTACAACAGTCAGTTCTCTAAAGGTGGATTCGATCTTGAAGTTGGATAATCTAATGTAACATCTAGTATTCAAAAAGGGTGCCCCCATTAACGGGGGCACCCTTTTATCTTTGATTATCTTGCAAGCAGATAAACACCGCACATAATTACGGCGACACCAGCTAATTTGGTTGCAGTGATATCTTCGCCAAATAAGAAATAGGCGGGAACCATGGAAAGAACATATGCGAAAGCCTGCATAGGGTACGCAACGCTAAGCGGCAATCGAGTTAGAACTGCAAACCAGAGCAGGGTGGCGATACCGTATAGAAACAAACCGCCAATAATAGTAGGGGATGTTATTATTTTATCCCAATGAAGTCCACCGGATTTCCCAAGCCCAATCTTGAATAGAACTTGTCCTGTCACGAGCAGCAGAATATTACCTATTAGTAGAAGATAACTAATCATTTTGTCCATGAGAGACCTCACGTTCCTTTAGAATGGTCACTTCCTGAGCCAGTCGCAATACATGACTTGTCAGCTTAGTAATCACAATCGTCAGATGAAGTATAAATGCGAAACAGAATAGGAGTCCGAATAGGAAGAGAATGGCGGGAGCGTACTTCACTCCAAGTTGATCCGCAACCCACTCAATAATAGACACGTTAAACGAAATGATGAGCAGTGTCACACTAAATAGGATCCAGAGCAAGGAATACTGCTCTTTTAATTTCTGCCTCCGTACAAGTTCAAGAACGATCAATAGAAATGCAAATGCAATTGAGACAGAGAGAACATAAATGGCCATTTATTTAGACACCACCGTTCTATCATAGCGCATAGCGCTCATGAGGACGGATAACGTCACCTTTACCATATAATATATGGATTTAAGCGGTGTAATAGATGATTTGCCAGTTTCGCGTTTGCGCATTTCTGTCGCTACTTCTGTTATTCGACAACCCTTACGTTTTAGGTAAATGAGTGCCTCAACTTCAGGATAATCTATCGGATAGTATTGTGAGTACAAGTCGATGACCTTGGGTCCTGCGGCACGGAAGCCACTAGTCGTATCGGTGAAGCGTTGGCCCGTGACCATACTAACTAGACCTGAGAAGAAGATCATGCCAATACGTCTCAAATGTGAAGAACGATAGGATGTGCTCTCTACATATCTTGAACCAATTACAAGGTCATAGTGCTCTGCCTTGGCGATCAACTTAGGGAGTTCTTCGGCAAGATGCTGTCCGTCGGCATCCATTTGTATGGCAATATCATAATTATGTTGCTTGGCATACATATAACCAGTTTGCATGCCTCCACCAATGCCGACATTGTAAGGCAGCGTTAGTACACGCGCACCTGCATTTATCGCACATTGTTCGGTTCGATCCGAGGAGCCGTCATTAATGACGATGACGTCGACAGACGGAGCATGCTGGTGAATATCCCTAATGACAGCAGCAATGCTGCCTTCTTCATTGTAAGCGGGGATAATAATAAGGGTCTTCATGAAGCAGATGTCCTCCTTCCCTCTAAACGGTCCGAGGGATATTTGATGAAGTGATTTAGAACCTGGTCAATGGCATAGGCACCGAACATAATCAATAAGACCATGTTAGGGTATCCGTAACGGTTAAATGCTACAAACGGTACATAAATAACAGTGAAGTACCCTAGTGCTAGAAGCAATGGGAGCAGGCGAGTGAATTGATGTTTCAAGAGTGCCCACACGATACCAACCATATTAATTAACATAAGAATAACTTGTAGTACATTCATGAGAGGACGCGTCACTGGCCATATGGGACGAGAATAGAAAGGATGGAAGTAGAGCTCAACCCATCTTCCAAGCGTGAACCAATACAAATATTTCAGTGGTTCATGACGGAAACCATAGGATATAATATCCAGTCCCTTTTGAATCGCCGTACTGTCCGATCCTTGGAACAAAGTCTGTGGATCGTATTGAGGATATTCCTCGAAGAATCCGGCGGGCGGAAGCTGGCCATAAATTCGAGTGCCTAGCAGGAATGGGCTTCCTCCTGAGTTGGTGAACAGAATAAACTCATGGAAGGTTATCCAGTTACGAATCCACCAGGGAGTCAGCAATGCCACATAAGTAGCGGCCATAATAATTGTATATTTCAGCATGACCCTTAAGGGGATCTTCTGTTTCCACCATAACACAAGAAATACAGCAGGATAGAGTGATGCATGTGGCTTGAAATAAGCCGCAGCAGCTGTCAAGACACCAATCAGCAGATACAGCGCAGATCTGTTTTGTTCTATAGCAAGAATCGTTACACAGACCAGCAGCAGGATTATTGTTCGAAACGTTGTCTCAGATAGGATAACTCCTGAGGAGAAATAATCGGGTAGATATATGGTGCTTATGGCACAAGCAATCAGTGCGACTCGCGTATTAAAGATTCGCCTGCCAATCCAGAAGATCAAATAAATACAGAATGCTTGCTGAAGACACTGGAATATCCGGTAGGCGATCACGCCTCCCTGATCTTGCCCAAATATCGCCATGAATCCGGCTAGAATAAACGGTAGCCCGGGCATGATGAATGCTGAAGGCTTGTCCTTGGTATTATACGCCAGCACCCCCTCATTTAAGAGGAGGCGGGACGTTTGAATATATTTGACATCGTCATTGTTCGGTTTGATCGGATCTCCAAGGAAGAAATAGTCGTTATAAGCAAGGACAATAATACAAGAGACTATTCCCACAAAGGCTATCATCCCGAGCAATGCCAACTTGGTAGGACGATTAAGTCCTGATAATGAGAACAATTAGCTCAACTCCGTTCTTTATTTTCGGATCCCTATTTATATAGTCAACTTAAAGACCCTATTTTAAAACGGTAGGCATCATTTTTTTGATTTTCAAGGGAATTCACGTACCTAAAAATTACCTATTATCCTATCTTAGCGTAAAAGTTTAGAAACAGCCATGCTAGATTTAAACGTTTCTAAAGGTTATTATGTTACATTGTTTTCCATTGTTTGAAAATACGCCTCCATCATCTCATCAAGTTGAAATTGAATCTCATTCCGCTGATTCTGTAGGTCGATCAACCGCTGTGCGTCGTAAGCGGCCTCCGGCTCTGCCATTGCTAGATCAATTGCTGAAATCCATTGTTCCGCCTCTGTGATATCGCGTTCTAGCTTCAAGATGGAAGCTGGATTGGTCATCTTGGATGGACTCGTTTGCGATTTAACCTTCAAGGGCTTCAGGGATGTAGCTGAGGCTGAGGGACTGTTAACTGAAGTAGCCCTGTTACTAGTGTCACTCGGCGCTTTGGCGCTGTAATTTTGTATGCTTGATGTGTTTGAACTTTGTTTCTTCTCTTGTTCAGCATGATAGCTCTCAAAGTTACCTAGGGTTACATACATTTTCCCATCCTCAAGCGACCAGACCTGCCCGGCGATTTTATTAATGAAATAGCGATCATGAGAAATGGCCAATAACGAGCCTGGATACTCTTCGAGCGCTTCTTCAAGTGCCTCACGTGAATCAATATCCAAATGATTGGTTGGCTCATCAAGCAGTAGTAAGTTCGGCTTTTGATACATTAAAATAGCCAGTCTTAACCGAGTCCATTCGCCACCTGAGAGGCTGCGGACCTTCTTGAAGACATCAGCGCCGAAGAAGAGAAACCGGGCAAGCTGGTTTCGAGCTTCGCCACTTTCCATTCCGATCTCATCTCGGAAATATTGTAATACGGTCTCCTTATGATCGGAAGGTGCCGATTCCTGGGCCAGATAACCGATCTCTACTCGGGAGCCAAGTCGAATTTCGCCCTCATCAGGGGGCTCTAACCCAATAATGCTTTTGAGCAAGGTGGTTTTACCTGTTCCGTTAGCACCGATTAATACAGCCATTTCGCCGTAGCGCAGTGTATGGCTTACATCACGATATAGACGTCGTGCGCCCATAGATTTTCCAACCTCTGTAAGTACGAGAGCGTCCTTTCCTGAACGGTCCGACTGTTGAAGTTGCAGGTCAATGGCTTTGCGCTCCAGAATAGGTCGCTTTAGCTTTACCATTCGATCAAGAGCTTTCTGCATCGATGCAGCACGACGATGAAATCCTGGATTCGGTGGGTTAGAGCGATTACCCCAATCTATTAGTTGTTTGATCGACTCCTGCATCTTCTTGATCTTCTTCTGCTGCTCTTGGTAATGCGCAAACTGTAGAAGTAGTTTTTGTTCCTTCTCAATTTTATAGGCGCTGTAATTACATGAGTAAGTGAACGCCTCACCGTCCTCGATTTCGATAATCTTTCCAGCCACGGTATCCAGGAAATAACGGTCATGCGAAATGACCACTATAGTACCTTCGAATGAATGCAGGAAGGATTCTAGCCATTGGATTGCTGTCATATCCAAATGATTAGTTGGTTCATCGAGTAATAGGATATCCGGGTTTTGCAGCAGGATTACAGCGAGTCCAACCTTAGTTTTCTCTCCGCCAGATAAAGAAGAGAAGGGACGATCATATTGAATCGAAGGAATACCAAGTCCGCTAGAGATTCGCAAGATGGAAGGCTCAATCTCATACCCTCCGCCGCGCTCGAAGGCTTCCTGCAAGCGGCCGTATTGTTTGAGTAATGATTCCAGCAGAGTTCCCTCACCGTCAGTAGGGCAAGCAGCCATCTCTATTTCAAGCCGCTGCATCTCATCTTTGGTATCTAGTAAGTGCTTAAAGGCAGACTCCAGTACGCCATAAACGGTACTTTGATTGCTGTAATTTGGTATTTGCGCTAGAGCACCAATCCGAGCATCTTTGGAAATGGAAATAGAGCCTTGATCAGGATTGTCACTACCGGTGAGTAGTGACATCATTGTCGACTTGCCGGTACCATTACGCCCGATAAGTCCAACCTTTTCTCCCTTTTTAATTTCGAACGATACATCGCTTAGTACCAACTCGGCACCGTAATATTTCTGTATATTTTGACACTGAATCATCATGATTAGTTTCTCCTTCGGCCTATACCGCTACACCGAAGCACCCACAATAACAAAAGAAGACTGCAGGAAAACCTGCAGCCTTCTTTCACACAAACAACTAGTCCGTGAGGGTAAGGTAGGAGCGGCATTTCGCAATTTTTAATGGATATCGAATTGTAAAAATGGACAGACTTATCCCGTAAAGGACAACATCATAAAATATTCCAAACATTGCCATTGGAAGTTGGCTTATTCGATTCCACGAATTATTACGATGATCCACTCTACCCACCTCCTTTTACTAAAGATATACAAATTATATGCTCCGTAAGTGGAAAGATCAAGCGAAATGACGAAACACATTGCTTATTGGAATGATCAGATCAGCAAATAGAAGGGAGTATGATCACAATGAAGAGAATAAGCTTGTTGCTGTTAATCCTAGTTCTAACTACAATGCTTGCTGCTTGCGGAGGCAACTCGAATAACAACAAGAGCAACTCTTTGGAAGCTGTTAAGGCGAGTGGGAAGCTGAGGATCGGAACGGAAGGCACCTATGCTCCCTTTACCTATCACGATGCAGATGGTAAGTTGATTGGCTTTGATATTGAGATTGCTGAAGGAATATCACAGCGTCTGGGAGTAGAAACGGAATTCATTGAGACACAGTGGGATGGAATCTTTGCTGGTCTGGATGCGAATCGCTTTGATGCGGTGTTTAATGAAGTGAAGATTCGTGAGGATAGGAAGGAAAAGTATGATTTTTCCGATCCTTATATCGTTTCACGGGCAGCGCTTATTGTTCGAAACGATAATACAGATATCACGAAGTTTGCCGATCTGAAAGGGAAGAAGGCAGGACAATCACTCACAAGTAATCTAACGGATATCGCCAAAGAGAATGGCGCGGAGATCGTGGCAATAGAGGGATTTAATCAAGCCATCGATTTGTTACTCTCCAAACGGATTGATGCTACTGTCAATGAAAAGTTGTCCTATTTGGATTTGATGAAACAGAGACCTGATGTGGCTTTGAAAGTGGTTGATGAATTACCGGAGGCTGATGAGAGTGCAGCTTTGTTTAAAAAAGGAAATGTTGAATTAATTGATGCAGTTAACCAAGCGCTAGCGGATATGAAGAGCGATGGAACTTATTTAGAAATCTCGAAGAAATACTTTGGTGAGGATGTATCAAAATAATATGGATGATAGAAAAATTCAGATTTTTATCGATTCATTGCTACCTTTGCTCCAGGCAGGGGTGGCTTTTACCATCCCATTGACCTTGATTTCTTTTGTACTAGGTCTAACCTTAGCAGTGCTTACTGCCATTGCACGGTTATCGGGCTGGAGCGTGCTACGATTAACTGCACGTTTGTATGTCTGGATCATCAGGGGAACTCCGTTACTGGTGCAATTATTTATTATTTTCTACGGTCTCCCCGCCGTTGGAGTAACGCTAGAACCCTTTCCGGCAGCTGTAATCGGCTTTACACTTAGTGTGGGAGCATATGGATCAGAAATTATCCGCGCAGCTATTCTATCTATAGATGAGGGGCAGTGGGAGTCAGCATATTCTTTAGGTATGACACGTATTCAAGCCCTTCGGCACATCATTCTGCCTCAAGCTGCCCGCGTATCCGTGCCCTCGCTAGGGAATTCTTTTATTAGTCTTGTAAAAGATACCTCACTTGCGGCGATGGTAACATACTCGGAAATGTTCCGCAAAGCCCAGGAAATCACCGCGACAACCTATGAGCCACTGCTTGTATATTCCGAAGCGGGTCTCATTTATCTATTGTTCAGTACTGTATTATCGGCGCTTCAGAATCATTTGGAGAAACGATTCGATCGTTTCACTGCAAAGTCATGAGATAGCATTAGACAAGAAAGAGGCTAAACGCGGTAAAGTATGCTACCCGGATTAGCCTCTTTGACTTTGATGATTATGACGATCAATCTTTAATTTTTATGTTTCCCGAGGTGGCGCGGATTTTGATAATATCCTTTGTAATTTGGGGTGATTCAGGAGAACTGATATTACCTGAGGTTGTCTTGAGATCATAGAAACCTTGGAATTCCGGATCTTTTGACAATGTTACATTACCCGAACTAACTGAAATATCTAAAGAGTCAGAACGTTGATCCATTAGAGTGATGTTACCCGAAGTTAATTTGAATTTACCAGATCCGGTGAAATCGATGAACTTGAGATTACCGGAAGACCCCGATGCATCTACGTTTCCTTGAACTTTATTCACGGTAATGTTACCTGAAGTTGCATGGGTGGAAAGAGGGCCTGTAAGATCATTCACTTTAATGTCACCAGATGTTGTACGAGCAGTAAGAGAACCTGTAAGAGTATTTACTTTAATATTGCCCGATGTGACTTTGGCATCTGTATCTCCTTGGATTTGATTAGCCGTAATATTGCCTGATGATGCATGAAGTTTTACTACTTCTGCTTGTATTGAATCAGCCTCGATATTACCGGAAGATGTAGTGATCTCAACGTTCTGACTGCGTAGGTTCTGGAAATCTCCATTATTAGCACTTAGATCTATTAAGATGGAATCTAAAGATTTCGCTTTGTAAAGTGCTACCGTTATATGTTGTCTCTCGGATTGAAAGTTAATGCTTAGAAAACTCATCCTGAATTTTTTCTCCAGTGGCAGGTTTAAAGTTCCATTAGAAAGGGTTATTTGTTGCAGCTTATCGATGTTCTCCTGCTCCATATTTCCGCTCATTTCAATGTAGTCCGTTCCATCGGGACTATCAATAAACTTTAGGTCGATGTCGTAGTCACTATCTGCAACTAGTGATTTAAATTCTCCCTCGTCAAATACCCATTTGTGATTATAGGATGGCAGTTCATCGCCAAACTCGAATTCTTGATAGGCCATCCCCACAAAACCGAGCACGATGAAGATGATGGCAATGAATGACCAATTTCTTTTATTCATACTGCTGTTCCCCTCTCACAGTGCGAGCATGCCAAGCCCAAAAACGCTTAGTTAAATTCTTAAAGTTGATAAATGTACGTTTTGATAGGATAACGAATAATATTCCAATACCTACGAATGCCAATGTGGCAAATGCTTTAGCTTGGTATAATTCACCATACCACAAATACTCTAAACCTAATAAGAGTGGGCTAATGAGTCCAACAAACGCCGTGATGGCCAAGCTGAACCAAACGGACCATAAAGCTAGCAACAAAGGACCGATAATGATATCTACAAAAAAGAGTCCTGTGTAGACCATAGCAGTTGCAAAACTCCCCCGATGCGGGGTAACTGGTGTTACGGGTGGTACGGGACCGGGGTCAGGTACGTGATTAGAACTAGGACTTCCTGGTCCAAACCAATAGATAGGTTCTTGAGGAAGTCGATTACCAAGGGCCTCCTTAGCTAGCTCAGCAGGGTGACCTAATTCTAGTATGACATCTGCTTCGCTTCTACCGTTCTGGAGAGCAAAAGCAAAATGGGCCTGATAGTCTTCCATTAACTCATTACGTTCCTCAGGTGGAAGATCTGATAAGTGGCTATGAAGGAGCGCTAAATATTCGCTTTTATTCATCACTAGATGTTCCTTTCTCAATCAGGGTTGATACATTTCTGACAAATTGTTTCCACTCGATCACTAGTTTGTTCATATGAATCTCTCCAGCAGGCGTCAGTTTGTAATATTTGCGTGGTGGACCGCCTGTGGACTCCTGTAAGTAAGTCGTACAGTAGCCCTCGATCACTAGCCTTCTCAGCAGTGGATAAAGTGCACCTTCGGCTACCTCAATATGCTCAGAGACGGATTGGGCCAATTCATATCCATAACGATCCCGTTCATGAATAAGTACCAGTACGCAAAGCTCCAAGGCGCCTTTTTTGAATTGGATACTTATATCCAAAAGTCATCGCCTCATTTTCTTTGTTTGATAATTAACAGTACTGAACATTGATTAGTATCGGTAAATGGATAGTACCATACAGTACTGATTAATGCAAGATAGTGTGTCATAAATAATGGAAAATAAAAAGCCGCTTGAACAGCAACGTAGAAATTACGTCCTGATCAAGCGGCGAACATTATTCATGGAAATGTTATTTATCTCTTTCCTGGATCGTAATGCTGTCCTAGTGCAGAAGGTGCAGCGGATCGACCAACTGCAGCAACTAGCACGATAATGGTTAATACGTACGGAAGCATATAGATAAATTCTGTAGGGATGCTCTTAGACCAGTCAAATAGTGTGACATAACTACGAATAGCTTGAGAGAATCCGAAGAAAGCTGCAGCCCCAAAGGCGCCAAGGGGATTCCATTTACCAAAGATCATTGCAGCAATGGCAATGAAACCTTGTCCAGAAATCGTATTATGCGCAAATGTACTCGTTGTTGTCAGTGTTACTGTAGCTCCCCCGAGGGCTGCCAACGCTCCACTGATCATAACGCCAATATACCGCATACGCTTAACATTCACGCCTGCTGTATCAGCGGCACTTGGATGCTCACCTACCGCACGAAGTCGCAGACCAAAGGAAGTTTTAAACAGAACGAAGTATGCAACGAATACGAGTATGATCGCCAAATAGGTGGTCGGATAATTGTTGAAAAGACCCTCACCGATAATTGGGATTTTTGAAAGCCAAGGAATTGCTACTTTATTGAACACATTTTTAAGTAAAGCAGTCTCACCATCTCCATGAAAGATAAGTTTGACCATATAAAGGGTACTTCCTGTGGCCAGGAAGTTTATGACGATACCACTGACAACCTGATCCGCCTTGAATGTAATGGAGGCCAGTGCATGAATAAGAGAAGCTAGAACTCCCATAATCAAAGCAGAGATAATCCCTATCCATGGAGAAGCGGCTCCCATACCAGCTTCTTGTGCGAAATAAGTACTGACCGCAGCTGCAAAGGCTCCGAAGGTCATTAATCCTTCAATACCGATATTCGTAACCCCGGAACGTTCCGAGAAGATGCCTCCCAAGGCTCCGAAGATGAGAGCTGTTGAGAATACCAGCGTCGTATTCATTAGTTGACCGAGCGTAGTTACCCAATCCATTTACAACACCTTCTCTTTCTTGCGTTTGGCGTAGAGGGGCTTTAGAACATAACGAACGATACCAGGTGTAGCTATAAAGAAAATGATCGAGCCAATAACTATTCGGATCAGTTCTGGAGGAACCCCAGCTCCGAAGCTCATTCCAGCAGAACCGTACGTAAGTGAACCGAACAAGAAGCCACCTAACAAAACCCCGAAAGGATGATTCATACCAATTAGCGCTACAGCAATCCCATCAAATCCTATACCTGGTGTTCCGGACATCACAGATTGATAATGGAATACGCCGAGGATCTGAACAGCACCTGCGAGTCCAGCGAACATCCCACTAATGAACATAGACTTTATAATATTTCGGCCCACATTCATACCTGCGTATTCGGCAGCATGAGGGTTCAAACCAACAGCTCGAAGTTCGAAACCTTGTTTTGTTTTCCATAATAAAATATAGAAGAATACGGCAGCTAACACAGCAATTAATGTTCCCCAGTGCATTCGGGCATTCCCCAGTAACTCGGAAAGCCACTGAATGGATATGGATGCGCTATCCTGAAGATTCTCAGAACGTTGTTGACCTTTGAGGAGTAGAAAATGCCTAACAATATAGTTAGCCAAGTATAAAGCTGTCCAGTTTAACATAATGGTCGTGATAACCTCATTAACTCCGCGCTTTGCTTTGAAGTATCCAGCAATCGCAGCCCATAAACCTCCACAAATCCCACCAACAATGAGAGCTAGTGGAGCATGGATAATCATTGGAAGCCCAGTGATCTTGATGCCGACAAATGTAGCGGCAGTCATCCCGATAATAAACTGTCCTTCACCACCGATATTGAACAGACCTGCTCGGAAGGCGAATGCTACAGCTAGTCCCGTTAGCACCAAAGGTGTAATTTCCCGGAATGTTTCTCCGAGATCATATAGATTTCCAAACACTTGGCTGAACAGAGATTGGTACGCTAGTAATGGATCGTACCCTCCAAGTAACATGATGAGAGCTCCGACAAGAAGCCCCATCACAATAGCTGTTAAAGGGACGATAATGCTGCCAGAGAAAATCTTAACTATTTTATTCATGCCCATGACCTCCAGCAGCCAAGCTACCCGCCATCATCAGACCCAATTCCTGGTCATTCGTATGCTCCGGCAGGACTTCTCCTACAATTTTGCCCTCATAGATAACTATAATTCGATCTGCAACGTTCATTATTTCATCAAGTTCAAAGGAAATAAGTAGTACGGCTTTTCCTTGATCACGTTGTGCTATCAATTGTTTCTGTACAAATTCGATAGCGCCTACATCAAGTCCTCGTGTAGGCTGTGCCGCGATCAGAACATCAGGGTTCTTATCGATCTCCCGTGCTATGATAGCCTTCTGCTGATTTCCGCCCGATAAAGAGCGAGCTAAGGTACCGATTCCCGGGGTTCTAATATCAAACTCTTCAATAAGGCGTTGTGCTTGTTTCTTAATAGTATCGAAGTTTAAAAATCCACGCTTGCTAAAGGGTTCCTTATAATAGGTTTCAAGTACAAGGTTCTCACTCATAGAGAAGTCAAGTACAAGACCATGCTTATGACGATCCTCTGGAATATGAGCGATACCACTTTCGGCGAAAGCACGAGGCGTAGAGCCTGCAATTTCTTTCCCGTGGATTTTGATGGAGCCTTGATCCGCCTTACGTAATCCGGTAATAACTTCGATTAGCTCCGTCTGACCATTACCATCTACACCAGCGACTCCTAATATTTCTCCTGCTTTAATATCAAAGTTCAGGCCATTTAAGACGGATACTCCGTCTTTTCTCATTAACCTTATATCGTTCAACGACAGTACGGTTTCTCCCGGGGCTGCCGGCTGCTTGTCCACTTTAAATGTAACATTCCGTCCAACCATTTTCTCTGCGAGTAAATTTGGATTGGATTCTGAAGTCTTTACTGTGTCAATAACCTTGCCTCGGCGGATGATCGTTACCGTATCCGAAATATGCATGATTTCTTTCAACTTGTGAGTAATGAGAATAATTGATTTACCTTCGGCTACTAAGCGCCGCATAATTTCCATTAATTCAGTAATCTCTTGGGGGGTAAGCACTGCAGTTGGCTCATCAAAAATAAGGATTTGTGCTCCGCGGTATAAAGTTTTTAATATTTCCACCCGCTGCTGCATACCAACGGATATGTTTTGAATCTTGGCATTTGGATCAACCTTCAATCCATACTGCTCCGATAATTCCTTGATTTTGTTAGCCGCTGTTTTTTGATCTAAACTGAGGCCCTTTTTAGGTTCCATCCCAAGAATGATATTCTCAGTTACAGTAAAAGGCTGAACCAGCTTGAAATGCTGGTGGACCATTCCGATTCCGTATTCAATTGCTTTATTTGGATTGTCGATATTAACGGGTTTGCCATCGATTTCAATGCTACCCTCGTCCGGCTGGTATAATCCAAACAGGATGTTCATTAACGTGGATTTTCCAGCTCCATTCTCACCAAGCAAGGCGTGAATTTCGCCTTTGTGTAACTTTAAGCTGATGGAGTCATTAGCAACAACACCTGGAAAGCGTTTCGTAATGGATTTTAATTCGACGATAGGGTTGGCTGCAATCATGAGGAACCCCCTTCTATTATTTTACCTAACTGTCTGTTAACAAACGACAAGGCTAGTTGTAATAACCAGCCTTGTCATTAATTATATTTGATTATTCTTGTACTGTGAATAGAAGATTATTCAGCTAAAGCACTAGGAACTACGATCTCACCACTAATGATTTTTGCTTTGAACTCTTCTACTTTAGCAAGAATTTCAGCAGAGACATTTTTGCTTGAAGTTTCAGCAATACCTACACCATTGTCTTTCAAACTAAGAGTTTCAACTCCACCTTTAAATGTACCGTCAACAACTTCTTTGCTGACACGTTTAACAGCTTCATCTACACGTTTGATCATGGAAGTCAAAGTGATTTCGTCACCGAATTCAAGAGATTGGTCCTTGTCGACCCCAATAACCCATACATCTTCGCCTTTTTGCTTACGTGCTGTACCTTCATTGAAGACACCAGTTCCTGTTGCACCAGCGGCTGGGAACAAAATGTCTGCTCCATCATTATAATAAGTTGCTGCTTGTGTTTTACCTAGGTCCGGTTTGTCGAATGCGCCTGTATAGCTGATCATAACTTGGGCATTCGGGTTAACAGCTTCGATACCAGCTTTAAATCCAACTGCAAAGTTTTCAATAACCGGGTTTTCTGCTCCGCCGATGAAGCCGATTTTATTTGTCTTAGTAGTAAGACCTGCTACCACACCAACAAGGAAAGATCCTTCATTTTCCGCGAAAGTAATAGATTTAACGTTTGGAGCATCTACAACTGCGTCGATAATAGCTAGATTAGCATCTTTATTTTGGTCAGCGACTGTTTTGATCGCTTCTCCCAAATCCATACCAATACCCCAAGTTAGGTTATATCCACCTTTTACGAATTTATTGAGGTTGGTTATATAATCATCAGGCTTAGTGCTTTGCAAGTAATCAACACTAATTCCATCCGAATCTTTAACAGCTTGAAGGCCTTCCCATGCTGATTGGTTGAATGATTTGTCATTAACTCCACCTACGTCTGTAACCATTCCCACTTTAACATCAGATTTTGTACCATTTCCTTCAGCAGCACCGCCATTGTTCGCTTCGTTCTTCTTGCCACATGCGGACAAGACTAGGGTTAATGCAAGTAGCATTACCATAGTTAGTTTGATTGATTTCTTCATCTATACTTTTCCCCCTTTAGAGTATAAGCCATACTTTTGGATGGCTCTAAGCACAATGAAGTGCTTGTCTGACAAATCTGATTATACAATTAAAAAAACGCAAAATCCAGATGTTATTGACCGTGGTTAAATAAATGTTCGGGATATTTATTGAGTAAGCGTTTTATTAGGAAAACCCTAACATTCAATGTTCGATTACAGGAAGTTTTAACCTAAATATTAATTAAATAAATCTGCCCTGAAAACTGAGGATTACGTATTTTTTTTGTTAAGGCTCAGGTTGTACGGTTAGTGGTTTCAGATCTTTTGTGGCCGGGCCCTCTAAGACATGCCCTTTATAATTAAATCTCGATCCATGGCAGGGACAATCCCAAGAACGTTCGCCGTCATTCCATTCCAACTCACAACCTAGATGTGTACATGTCGTATCCACCAGAAAAATTTTCCCGTCACTATCTCTGTATGCTCCGGCCCGTTTTCCGCAATGCTTCACAACAGAGCCCTCGTCAGTGCCTAGATCCTCTAGCTTCATATATACGTTTTCTATCTTTCCTGAGACCAACTCTTTCGCAACTATGGTGTTTTGCACTGCAAAGTTCTTGATGCTAGGATTCATTTTGAATCGTGAGGGGCTAAACAACTCCGTATAACGGTTCTCTTTACCAAGGATAAGGTCTCTGATCAAGAGTGCAGCGAGTGTTCCGGTAGTCATTCCCCATTTGCCATAACCAGTTGCTACGAATATGTTGGGGTGACGTGTGTTAAGGGCTCCGATATAGGGCACATCATCTAGTGTGATGAGATCTTGGGTAGACCAACGGTATGGAACTTTTGTGGCTTCAAACATCGCCCCGCCAAACTTTTCAAGTTCTTGATAATGACAGAGGGTACACTCGTTTGAACCTGTTCTATGAGATTCTCCTCCTATTAGAATAACCTCTTTACCGTTCATTTTGGCAGATCGTAGTGATCGTTTTGGTTTTTCACAGTTGATATACATTCCACCAGCATAAGAAAAATGGTTCTTCGGTTCCAGTGCTATGGCATAGGAGCGTTCCGCATGTAATCTTGTGAAGTACAACGAACCTCCATCAAAGAAAGGGAAGTGAGATGCCGATACAGCGTGATTACAAGTGATGATATGACCTGACATTGTTTTTAATGCGATGGAACCATCTTCACCTTGCTTGGCATAATCCTCCATCATCGTATTTTCGTATAGGATCCCACCATGCTCAGTAATGTAGTTAGTTAATGATCGTAAATAGAGAAGGGGATGGAATTGTGCCTGATTCCCCAGGCGGATCGCCCCCTTGGTTACTAGTGGAATAGGGAGGGTTTCAGTCCATTCTCCAGGAAGTTCAAGCTGCTCATAAGCCTGCCATTCCTTATGTAGTTGTTCAGCTTGTTCATCTGAGTCGGCGTACAGATAGGCATCCTCCTGTTGTAAATGGCAATCAATGTTCTCTTCTTGAACCGTATTTTTAATGAATTGAAGTGCTTCTTCATTGGCCTCGTAATACAATCTGGCGGACTCTTCCCCGAAATGATGAATCAATTTACTATAAATCATTCCATGTTGGGAAGTAATTTTGGCGGTTGTATATCCAGTTGCCCCATCAAGAATCGTAGCAGCATCAAGAACTACGACTTTTAGTCCGGCTTTGGTTAGTACATAAGCCGTAGTAATACCTGTAATACCTGCACCAACAACAGCGACATCAGCTTTGATATCCTTATTTAGTTGGGGGAAGGAAGGTAAGGACGAAGTTTCTCTCCAGAGAGATTCCGGGAATTTAGGCAAGGCAGGTAAATTTTGCAGTAAATCATCATTGTTCAAGTTATGTTCCTCCTTATTTTTAAAAGTAACTCATCTTAAAAACCGTATTGATGAAAAACTTCGCTCACTAGTGAGTTCACTTACTTTTCATAGTATGAGGAAAATGTGCATGGAACATACGGCCGTGGAGACAAACTAAGCGAGGATCAACCCATTGACGACGCATGCAATAAGACTTATACTAATTCTAAATTAAAATAAAATTACAGGGATGATATATAAGATGAGAGCATTGAATCTAACAACACAACGTAAGGCCGTATTTGATGTGATTCGTAATGCTCATGACCATCCGACTGCGGCAGAGGTAATGAATCGTTTGGTAGAGCAGGGTTTCAATTTTGCCTATGGAACGGTTTATAACTCACTGAGGTATTTGGTTGATAAAGAGATGATTCGCGAATTAAACTTGGGCGAAGCTGCTAGTCGTTACGATGCTAAGCTCGACGATCACCAGCACATTCTTTGTGAGGTGTGTGGGCGCGTTGATGAGGTGATGACCCAAATTCCTGAGGAATGGAACAATGAAGTTTCCAAAGAGACGGGATATGATGTGCATCATGCTCATGTCGTTTTCGGGGGGGTGTGTTCGGAGTGTCAGCAGAGGAAGTAAAGAGTACAGGACATCATTCTGGGAACATTACTCCGTTCCAGCGGCGTCCGATAGATATGGATGGAGCAACTTTAGACTCGGAACAATTTATGGAGATGCCGGATGCTTGTCCGATTACCCAACGGGTCATTATCGTCAGCTCATTTCCGAGTGGAATTCATGAGTTGGTTCGGGACCTTTCTGATGGTTGTTTCGATGTGCTTGTATTCCATCATTGGGAGCAGGGGATACGGAACGCCTTAGGAGCAGACTTGTTGATTTTTGATTTAACACCTTACGTTAACAACGAAGAGATGTTTGCGATCAAATCATTAGTACTGCAGGAAACAGAGGACATCCCTTCTTTGATCCTTGTGAAAGAATCTATGCTGTCCCGATTGGATCAAGGGCTGCAAAATCAGGAACTGTTAGTATGGCCTGCTCGTCCTCAGGAAGTTCTCTATCATGCTCAGCGTATTATCCGTAATGGTGAGAAGCGCAAATCAGCTTCAAGGCTACTGGTAGGAACATCGCCGGCTATCTACAAAGATCTGTGGATTGACCGTAAGAAGATGTCAGTGTACCGTAGTGGGTCCAAGATTGAGTTGACGAAGACCGAATACGAGTTATTGGTCAAACTTTTGGAACAAGAAGGTGCGGTTCTATCACGTGAGGAACTGCTGGAACAAGTTTGGGGCACCTCTTTCCTGGGTGGAAGTAACGTTGTTGATGTGCATATTAAGAGCTTGCGTAAAAAACTAGGTGATCGTGCCGCAAATTCAGTCTATATCACGACCGTTCGCGGCGTGGGATACCGATTGGCCGATTGATGGGATATTACAATCATGATCTTCGTTAAATGGCCGTCCATCTCAATTGATGGACGGTCTTTCTATATTTACTTCACATCCCGTGTCGTTTAAGCTGGAATTAGGGTAAGTTGCTTTTAGTAGCTGAAGCGGGGGGAGTATTTATGTCACGAAGATTAGAAGGTAAAAGGATAGCATTGACAGGGCCACGTCGAGCGGAGGAATTGGGTAAGCTAGTAGAGAACCTGGGCGGGGTTCCGTTGTATCGACCAGCACAGGGGACAGTACTCCTAAAGGACATTGATTTACGAAATGCTATTCTCTCCTGGGTAAATGATCCACCAGATTGGTCTATATTTACTACAGGTGTGGGACTGGACGCTATGTTTGATATGGCGGAAGATATGGATGTAGCACAGCAACTTTGGGACAACCTAAAGGTAACGTCTATCGCTGCTCGAGGATATAAGACGGCTAATACATTGAAGAAACGTCAACTTACACCGCTGGTCCGTGATGATGACGGTAGTACGGAAGGGTTAATTCGTGAACTTGGCGCACATGATCTGCGAGATAAATCAATCATGTTACAGCTTCATGGGGATCCTGCTCCACGCCTAGTGAGTTGGTTAGAAGAACAGGGCGGTAGATGTACTCCAATTCTCCCTTATCGTCATATTGCACCCCCTGAAGGTGCACTCGAGCAGCTTCTATGTGATATTATGGAGGGCAAGGTTGATGCTGTAACCTTTACAAGTGGTCCACAAGTTAAGTTTCTATTGGAGTATGCAGACAAACAGGGGTGTTTACAAGGGTTGATTGAAATGCTGCATGGCCCGGTTATTGCCGTAGCGGTCGGCAAGGTAACAGCACGTGGGCTTTACGAGGCTGGAGTTCCCCGAGTAGTAGCACCCAAGGAAGAACGAATGGGCAGCATGATGATTGAGCTAGCCCGTTATTACGCCGGTGAAGTCGCACCCTTATCCATGGAAGGGTCGCATGAATCGGACAATTAGCAGGTCTAGGGTTATAGGAGGACATACACATGATGAACAAGAAAAAAGCACTTTTGATTGGCGATTACACTCATCCCAAATTTCATCCTCTTCAGGGAGTAGATGAAGAAATTACGCGTATTTTGCAAGAGAGTCTTACAGTGCAATGTAGTGAGAATAAGCAATTATTGGAGAAAGAGAATATAGAAGCCTTCGACTTATGTATTTCCTATCATGATAGTTGGGCAGAAAAGGTTTCCTCTAAGCAAGCGGCAGGGCTGCTGTCTTTTGTTAGTGGCGGTGGTGGTTTACTCGTTCTTCATAACGGCATTGTACTTCAGAAGAAGTATGAGCTCGCTCAATTGATTGGGGCTAAGAATACAATACATCCAGCTTTTTGTGATTTGGAAATGAGGATCACCGCTCCAGAGCATGATATTATGCTGAATATAGAACCATTTGAAATTAAAGATGAACCTTACCGGTTTGAGTTTGATCCTTTTAATGAAACAACGATTCTGATGGAATATAATTTGGATGGAGAATGGCATCCAGCGGCCTGGGCTCATCGTTATGGCTTAGGCCGGGTTGTATATCTTCTACCTGGACGTGATCAGGCGGCATTTCAGCATCCAGAATACCGTAAGTTGGTTCTTCAGAGTGCGAAATGGGCAGCAAGATGTCCGGGTTAGAACCCAACACTATATTGGGAATTAAATCAATTAAAATGCTTCAGTAACAGATAATAGGCAGTTTTGTCCGGCATTCCGGCCGTTATCGGAAATTGCCATGGCGCTAGTCGCCATGGCTTTGGTTATTAAGGAAAAGTATTTCGGGTCAATCTCTGTTACAATAAAAAGGTCCCGAAGTCCAAGCGTTCCTTTCTGAATAATGGACAAAGGTGCACGAAGATGCGAACAATCGCATCTATCAAAATATGAGGTGAGTACTTTTGACAACATTTAAACAATGGGGCATCACCCCCGCCCTTCTTGATATATTAGATAAACAAGGCATCGTAAAGCCTACACCGGTCCAGGAGGCCGCAATTCCGGCCCTACTATCGGGAGAGGATGTTATTGCTCAAGCCCAGACGGGTACGGGGAAGACATTGGCATTTTTGCTGCCAATCATAGAGAAAATTCGTGTAGATCGCAGTGATGCACAAGCGCTGATTATTACACCTACACGTGAGTTAGCGATTCAAATAACTGCCGAGGCGCGTAAATTAACAAATGCCAAGGAAGGACTGTCTATTCTAGCGGCTTACGGAGGACAGGATGTAGAGCGTCAACTCCGCAAATTGAAAAGTGGAACCCAATTAGTTATTGGTACACCAGGTCGATTGCTGGATCATTTACGTCGTGGCTCACTCAAGTTAGGATCCATTAAAATGTTGGTATTGGATGAAGCAGATCAAATGCTTCACATGGGTTTTCTAGCAGAAGTAGAAAGTATTATTCGTATGATACCGAGAAGTCGCCAAACCATGTTATTCTCTGCGACAATGCCTGACAATGTGAAGAGACTGGCCAAAACATATATGGACCAACCCAAGGATATCCGGATCACTGAAACTTCACGTGTAACACTGGATAGTATTCAGCAAATTGTGGTGGAAGTTACAGATCGGGGGAAACAACAAGCCCTGATTGAAATGATTCGTACTAATCGTCCATACTTAGCGGTTATTTTCTGCCGGACGAAACGACGGGCTAGTATGCTTAATGAGGCATTACAAGAGGCGGGATTCGCTTCGGACGAGTTGCATGGCGATTTGTCGCAGTCCAAGCGTGAGCAAGTTATGCGTGCTTTCCGCGAGGCGAAGTTGGAACTGTTGGTTGCGACGGATGTTGCTGCCAGAGGCATCGATGTTGAAGGTGTGACTCATGTCTTCAATTACGATATCCCACAGGATGCAGATAGCTATATCCACCGGATCGGCCGGACGGGGCGTGCTGGAGAGAAGGGGATCGCTGTTACATTTGCTTCCCCGAGAGATATTGAATCGTTGCGGCTTATTGAGAAGGGGATCTCCGCTCGGTTGGAGCGACCAGGTGGTAGTAGCAGTAGCAAGACAGTGGATCGGGCAAGAAATGTCTCTGCGAGTCGGGATGCAAGTAGATCTGAACGTGGCCGGACAAAGAGCGAAGCTGGAGGCCGGGATAAATTCCGCCGTGGAGAAAGTAAAGACAGTTCTCGCGGAAGACGCAATTCGACTAGTGGATCGCGTGATGATCGTAGTGGAGGTCAGGGTGGAGAGAGCCGTGTAGCACGTGGTGGGGAAGGAAGAGGCCCTGCTGGACCAAATGATACTAAACGTGGCCCGGGTGGTCAAAGCAAACCGGATGGTTATAAACGTGGACCAGGAGGTCAAGGCAGACCTGATAGTGTGAAGCGGGGATCAGGAGGTCAAAGTAGACCTGATGGCGCTAAGCGTGGACAGGGTGGTAACCGGAACAGTGGTAGTGATCGTGGAGCCCGCAAAGGACGTTAATGCTAAATAGCTTACGATAATTACCCCAGTGTAAATTTTTCTTGAGTGTAACCTAATAGTGCATGAATACGTCTGAATTAATCAGATGGAACTAAAGTCTTTACTAACAGAATCCCATCGGGATGAAGGAGCCTCTTTCTTTAGTTCATTCTATATTGATAACTAACCTGGGATTGCAGGGTATATAGGGGGAACCAACTTTGAATAAATGGATCACAACCGTCGTCGTTCTTTTTGTAGCAGCTGTATTGGTGGTAGGCTGCGGATCGAAGAACTCGGCGCTGCCAGTTACCGGGACAAACACAGGTCAATCCGGGATTACAGACGGAAACGCTGTGTCTCCTGATAATGAGGAAAGTGATACCGTAGACAAGCCTACAGATAATGGTGACTCTTCTACAGAGGGGCAAACTCCATCGGACTCTCAGGATAAGGGACCAGATCTCGCGGCGGCTGCGGATGCTGAGAGTGTTGCAGTGCTAGTTAATAAGGAATTCGCGTTGCCAGAAGATTATAAGCCAGAAGACTTAGTATATCCCGATGTTCGGTTTACTTTTAAAGAAAAGATCGAAAAGCGAATGATGCGTAAAGAGGCTGCACAGGCATTAGAGGAACTTTTTGCTGCTGCGGAGAACGATGGCGTGTATTTAGCTGGGGTTTCTGCCTATCGCTCTCATAGCACCCAGACCTCCTTGTTTAATCGGTATGTAGCGAAGGACGGGGAAGAAAAGGCCAAAACTTATAGCGCTGTTCCAGGTCATAGTGAGCACGAAACAGGTCTTGCTATCGATGTGTCTGGTAGTGACGGTAAGTGTGCTGCTGACGATTGCTTTGGTGGCACAAAGGAAGCCAATTGGCTCGATGAACATGCTACTGAACATGGTTTTATTATCCGTTATCCAGATGGCAAGGAATCCATTACGGGCTACAAGTATGAACCATGGCATCTGCGCTTTGTCGGTAAGGAAATTGCGGCAGAAATTGCTGAAAGGGATATTACTCTCGAAGAATATTATGATGCTGTACCCGTGACTGGGAATTAATAATCTGTCTAATATGATATATGGCTAAGGCTGCCCCCAAGTTAGATTGTATCTACTTGGGAGGCGGCCTTTTTTTGTGAACAATGGTAAAACGATACTCAATAATTTGCATTGTGACAAATATCACACTATAATAGGTATGTAAGGTGAATTAATTCACAAAAGCACGTGGTTACAAGTGACACTTTTCACAATATATACCCTAATGGGTGGAAACCTTAAAAATTAGGGAACTTGGAGGAGGAAGAAATCATGAAAGTAGCAGTTATCGGATGTACACACGCGGGCACAGCAGCCATTGTTAATACGGCTAAGTTATATCCAGAAGCAGAAATTACGGTGTATGAGAGAAATGATAATATCTCTTTCCTATCATGTGGGATTGCTTTATATGTTGGTGGAGTAGTGGAAGACGCTGGAGGCTTGTTCTACTCTTCACCAGAGCAACTTGCTGAGTTGGGAGTAACAACCAAGATGCAACATGAAGTGACTTTTGTAGATACAGCATTGAAAACCCTTCGAGCTCGCAATCTACAAACAGGAGAAGAGTTTGAGGAGTCTTTTGATAAGCTTATTGTGACGACAGGATCCTGGCCGATCATACCAAAGTTTGAGGGAATTGAACTCGAGAACATTGTGCTCTCAAAGAATTTCAATCACTCTAACACGATCATTGAGAAGGCAAAGAAGGCGCGTAATATCGTCGTGGTGGGTGCAGGATATATCGGTGTAGAGTTGGTTGAGGCATTTGAAATGAATGGTAAACAAGTTACTTTAATTGATGCAGAGGATCGAATTCTTAGCAAGTACTTGGATCCTGAGTATACAGATAAGATTGAACAATCCTTAAGCGAGCATGGTATTAAACTGGCCCTTGGAGAGAAAGTAACACGGTTTGTAGGGGAAGACGGGAAGGTAGGCAAAGTCGTTACAGATCAGGGTGAACATGAAGCTGACCTTGTTATCCTATGTATCGGTTTCCGTCCGAATACAGAATTATTGAAGGGTCAAGTTGAGATGATGGACAATGGGGCAATTATCGTCGACGAATACATGCGCACTAGTACGCGTGATGTATACGCAGCAGGTGATAGCTGCGCTATACTGTACAATCCTACGGGTAAGCATTCGTACATTCCACTTGCTACGAACGCAGTACGTATGGGGACACTCGTAGCTCGGAACCTTGTGACTCCGACAGTGAAATATATGGGTACTCAAGGCACTTCAGGGATTAAAATTTATGAAGATAACATCGCAGGAACTGGAATGACGGAAACAGCGGCGAAGCATGCTGGGATACAGGCGGAAGCAGTACTTATTAACGATAATTATCGTCCTGAGTTTATGCCAACACATGAATCTCTTATGCTGAAGGTCGTATATGAAAAAGATACAAGAGTAATCCTTGGTGCTCAAATCATGTCGAAGGTGGATCTGACACAATCCATTAACACCATTTCAGTTTGTATTCAGAACAAAATGAAGATGGAAGAGCTTGCGTTCATCGATTTCTTCTTCCAACCGCATTATAACAAGCCTTGGAATTTCCTGAACAGCGCAGGTCTTGGGGCATTACCAGAGGTTCCAGCTAGAGAAGTTACTCGTGTATGATCGATAATTTGAATGAATAATAGAATGCCTCACAACGGCCATCTATGGGGAGAGATCCCTGAGGTGGTCTTTTGTATGAAGAGTGTGCAAAGGATGTCTTGGCTAGCTACATGAAGTCTTGTTTGAATGAAATGTGAAATATTTCACCCTAATGAAAGCGCTAACGTGATCTTTGTTACTTTTCGGGCGATGACCGAAGCTATACAATTATAGTAGAATTCATAATAACGAGATATGAAGCATAAAAGGAGATTAAACCATGGCATATTACAAACCTCAGCAGATTGCGGCGATCACTGTAGAGAACGGTGTAAAAAAAGCGCACAATCCTTTGCTTACGGTGTTGATTTTAGGATTTCTGGGTGGAGCGTTCATTGCTCTTGGGTTTCTGCTAGATATTCGCGTGATTAGCACTGCTCCCAAAGAATGGGGCAGTCTAGTTAACTTTGTTGGAGCTGCTGTGTTCCCGGTTGGCTTGATTCTAGTTCTACTCGCTGGTGGCGAGCTGTTGACAGGTAATATGATGGCTGTTCCACTGGCGCGAATGAGTAAGAAGATTTCGACGGGTGAAATGTTCAAAAATCTCGTGCTTATTACAATCAGTAATTTTGTTGGAGCTTTATTCGTAGCGTATTTTTTTGGTCACGTTGTCGGATTGACTTCAAGTGGAGCATATCTAGATAAGCTTGTTGATATGGCGGGTCACAAGATCGATGATAGCTTTCTTCAAGCTTTCGTTTCAGGTATAGGATGTAACTGGTTAGTGGCTTTGGCTGTATGGCTGTCCTATGGAGCGGACAACATGAGTGGCAAAATTATGGGGATATGGTTCCCGACCATGGCTTTCGTTGCTATTGGCTTTCAGCACGTCGTGGCTAACATGTTCCTTATTCCAGCAGCAATTTTTGAAGGATATTTCACTTGGGGAGATTATATAAGAAATTTCGTTCCCGTATGGCTCGGTAACTTGACCGGTGGCGCGATATTTGTGGCTGCAGCATACTGGGTAGCCTATCTGAAAGATCCTGCGGGTGAGAAGGTAGCTACTGACCAACATGGTCAAAGCTCCAAGTCCGTAGCAAGCAAGTAGTTAAGAAGTGGTACTAAAAGTACTTGCCTAGACTTACGTTTTAAGCGATACTATCATAATCTGGTCAGCGACGGTTATATGCATGAAAAGGGGGCCTCACAAGGGGTCCCCTTTTTGATATTATTTAAGGTTTTGCCGTTAGGGTTAATGGGGGAGAGATAGGGATGAAATGGTTACAGAATTATCCGCGTGAAGTTAAAGTGTTTCTGGTTGCGAGTCTGGTCAATTCAATCGGTGGCTCTTTGATGTGGCCTCTGATTACGATGTTTGTATTCAGGCAGCTAGGACGGAGTGTAACGGATGCAGGATTGGTTATTTTGGTAATGTCGCTGGGTGGCATTGCCGGACAGTTATTAGGTGGAGCACTTTATCACCGGGTAGGTGTAAAGCGACTGATCGTCGGTGGATTGGGTATGAATGCCTTATCTTTGCTATTTCTGCCGTACGTTAGCGGGCATTGGTATATATTCATGTTCGTTATGGGATTAGTTGGGTTCTTCAATGCGTTGTCGATGCCTGCGATTCAAGCATTCATTGGATTTCGCTTCGCCGATCGGCGAGGGGAATTGTTCAATGTTATATACGTGGCCAACAATATTGGTGTAGCTATCGGTACGGCACTCAGCGGATTTCTGGCCAGTATTTCATATGATATGAGTTTTATTATGAACGGTTTGACCTCGGCTGTATTTGCTCTTTTCTTCTGGAGATATTTGAGCAAGGTCCAGAGCGACTCCGGAGGGCTACAGCTGGAAAAGCGCAAAAATACTATTGAGAAAGTGCAGACATGGAAACTGCTTGGCCACTATAGATTATATTTGTTTATGGGCATAGGTTCTTTCTGTCTATGGCTAAGTAATTGTATCTGGAACAACGGGGTGGCTCCTTTTACGATGATGAAGGGGATGCCAGAGTGGAATTACAGTATACTGTGGACGCTTAATGGAGTACTTATTTTTGTAGGCCAGCCATTCATCTTGTGGTTGAAGCGTACCTTTGCAGGGTCCCCTGAGGCACAAATGACTGCTAGCGGGATATTTTATTTGCTAGGATATATTGCAATTCTAAGTTTTCATACATATCCTAGTTTAGTACTAGCCATGGTACTCACTACATTTGGTGAAATGCTCATTTCTCCGGCGATTCCTTCCTTCATATCGGATCGGACGGGTAAATCGGCGCCGTTTTACCTAGGAGTTGTGGGGGGAATGGGCGCAGCAGGCAAGGTGGTTGGTCCCTATGCAATGGGTTTATTGTTTGACTGGAATGGGCTTGTCCCGGTAGCTGGACTTTCTGTTTTGATAGCTGTGTTTTCGGTTGGGGCATTTTTTGTTCATTCTTTGATTCATCGGCAGAACAGGGGAGATATGCCTCTTTCGATGTAACCCTGATTTATGACGGAATCAATCCAGTGTATAATGGCAGTAGGTGAAGTTAGGAAGGATGGTGGAAAGCATCATGTCACACCAAATTTGGATTAGGTTATCGGAAATTCGTGATGCGGCTGCACTGATGGAGCTTGACGCACTCGTATGGGACAAGGACTCGACACCCGCACAGATTGTCTGGACTTCACGGGAGCAGTATTTGCAGAAATGCCCACCGGGGAGCCAACTTGTAGCCGGGATTGGAGACGAAATTTGTGGGTATTTGGGCTTTGACTCCCCGACACCGTTACCAAGCAATGGACATGTCTATGATCTGAACATAGCCATTCATCCTTCGTGTCAAAGGCAGGGCGTCGGTCGCAAATTGATGGAGTCGATTAAAATCATCGCATCTGAGCAAGGAATACGCAAACTGTCTCTGCGCGTTTTAGCTACTAATCCAGGCGCGAAAGCTTTTTACGAGAGCTGTGGTTTTTTGGAGCAAGGACGACTTGTAGATGAGTTTTACTTGGATGGTCAATATGTTGATGATATTCTAATGTGGTGTCCGATTGTTCCATCTGAATGATTATAGAAGTAGCAGTAAGTTGGTATACTGGCATTGAACTATTGCCAAGATATCGGTATATTTATAAGAAGAAAAATCGGGAAATATAGCATAAATTCAGTGAATGGAAAGGTTGATACCTGTGGAGCATAACACTACCCCTCCCAATTTTATTAAAAATATTATGGCTGAGGACCTTGAAAGTGGCAAAGTTAAGTCCGTTGTTACTCGTTTTCCACCAGAACCTAACGGCTATTTACACATCGGTCATGCCAAGGCGATCTGGATTGATTTTACGCTAGCTGATGAGTTTGGCGGCAAAACAATCTTACGGTTCGACGATACAAATCCGGCAAAAGAAGACGTAGAATACGTTAATTCCATCAAGGAAGATGTTAAATGGCTTGGATTTGAGTGGGAAGAGCTACGATTCGCTTCAGATTATTTTGATGAAATGTATGAGCGTGCTATTTTGCTAATTAAGAAGGGCAAAGCTTTTGTCGATGATCTTAGTGCAGATCAAATTCGCGAGACGCGGGGAACTTTGACCGAACCGGGACAAAACAGCCCTTATCGTGATCGTTCGGTAGAAGAGAACTTGAATCTATTTGCCCGGATGCGTGCAGGAGAATTTAAGGACGGAGAGAAAGTACTTCGTGCCAAAATTGACATGTCGGCACCAAATATTAACTTCCGTGATCCTGTTATTTACCGGATACTACATGCTACGCATCATAATACCGGTGACAAATGGTGTATCTACCCTCTGTATGCGTTCGCGCATCCCTTGGAGGATGCAATCGAAGGCGTGACCCATTCACTTTGTTCACTGGAGTTTGAAGATCAACGTCCATTTTACGACTGGGTGATTGCTGAGACAGAAATGCCAAATGTTCCACGTCAATATGAGTTCGGAAGATTAAATCTGCTACAAACGATCACGAGTAAGCGGAAGCTGAAGATGCTCGTTGATGATGGTGTTGTGGATGGCTGGGACGATCCTCGCATGCCTACATTATCAGGTCTGCGTCGCCGCGGTTATACGCCGGACGCCCTAAAGGCGTTTGTGTTTGAAACGGGTATTTCCAAGGCTTACGGTTCCATCGACTTGAAGACACTTGAGCACTTTATTCGTGAAGATCTCAAATTAAAAGCTCCACGTACAATGGCAGTTCTTGATCCGCTTAAGGTGGTCATCACGAACTATCCTGAGGGGCAAACCGAGCTACTTGAAGCGGAGAACAACAGCGAAAATCCAGAAATGGGTAACCGCCAAATTCCTTTCTCGCGTGAAATCTACATCGAACGTGAAGACTTCATGGAAAACCCACCGAATAAATATTTCCGGTTGTTCCCTGGTAATGAAGTACGTCTGAAGCATGCTTATTTCATTAAGTGCAACGATGTGATTAAGGATGCTGATGGGAATGTGGTTGAGATTCACTGTACCTATGACCCTGAAACGAAGAGTGGTAGCGGATTTACAGGTCGCAAGGTGAAGGGAACGATCCACTGGGTCGAGGCGAGTCAAGCGGTACCTGCTGAGTTCCGGTTGTATGAGCCACTGATCTTGGAGGAAACGGAAGAGGATAGTCTGGAAGAGAAGACATTTATGGATATGATCAACCCTAATTCTCTGAAAATAGTTCAAGGGTATGTTGAACCTGGGATGAAGGACGTTGTGCCACAAGATAAGTTCCAATTTTTCCGGCACGGATACTTCAATGTCGATCCTAAATTCTCGGCTCCGGGACATCCAGTGTTTAACTTGGTTGTGTCGTTGAAGAGTTCATATCAGCCTGGGAAATAAATAAGTTATCGTCTATAAGAGCCGTAAAGCAAATCTTTTTTGCTTTATGGCTTTTTATTGTTGCATTACTCAGTTGAACTGTATATAGTGTAACTATATAGTATGGCTGTATACAGCGAAACTGAATAGAATGGAGGAAAAAACATGAGTAGAGATAAGAACTTACCACTTACGGAAACTGTTTATTATATTCTTCTGGCTTTGATGGAACCAGCACATGGATATTTAATTATTCAAAAGGTGGAGGAGCTAAGTGGTGGACAGGTAAGAATGGCGGCAGGCACACTATACGGAGCGGTTGAAAACTTGGTTAAGCTGAAGCTAATCCAGCCTGTCAAAAGTGAGGACAGCAGGCGTAAAGTTTATGTTATTACTGAAAAGGGCATAGAAACCCTGCGACTCGACTTTGCAAGAATGAATCATATGATTGAAGTCACGAAAAAAATCCTAGGATAACGAACGGGGGAGATAAAATGAGAAAGTGTAAGTTTTTTATCAATTTCGATAAAGAAGAACAATGGCTGAATGACATGGCTAAACAAGGGCATCGATTTATAAATAAATCGAGCAGGTATGAATTCCAACCTGCAAAGCCGGAGAATAGGCTGATAAAAATTGATTTCCGTACGTTTAAAAAACAAGCAGACTTCGAAGATTACCGCGCCCTGTTTGAAGACAGTGGTTGGAAGCATATCGCAGGATCAAAGAAATCAGGATCTCAGTATTTCGAAAAAATAGATGAACACGGAAATGAGGATATCTTCTCAGATGCTGATTCCAAAGCTGGTCGATATCAAAGACTGTCTAAAATGTGGCTTACGCTGGCCGTGTTCTACATTCCTATTTTAGTTGTACTCATTTTAACTAACACCGTTGATCCAACTGCCCTTCTGAATCCGAAATTACTATATTTTACACCGGGATTATGGGAAAGAACCGGAGCATATTTTTGGAGATCGTTTCTCTTTGAGACCCCATTTGTTTTTTTTAGAGGATTTTTCTGGTTTTTCTTTCCGGTCATGATCATTTTATATTTTGCATTTGGTATTAAAGCGAACATGCATTATCAGAAAACACTGGGAAAGTTGTAGTATCTTTGCGCTATTCTTGAGAGACCAAGGCGATTGTAGAAACGGTCCGTTCGCGCTACGTTTTCCCAACAACAAAAGGGGATGACCTTAGCCATTTAAATGGCATCTGGGTCATCCCCTTTTATAGGGTCAAGATATACAGTTAAGGTTCTTTATGAATCATGCCTGGTGAGTAGCCATTCTTATGGATGCGATACCACATCGCACCGAATCCAGCAGCTCCACACAAGGTCAGAATGCTTCCTGCTTTGTACATAATAATCGCACCTAGGTTCTGGAATATCCAGCCACCAAGGAATCCAGCAAGGATCGCTGCTACTCCACTGAGAGCAAAAGCGAATACAGCTTGTCCAGAGGAGCGAGATGGTCGCGGTAGGAACAAAGCAGTCAATTGAGTGCCTACATAGAAGAAACCACCAAACGTGACGGCATGAAGCACTTGAATAAGGATGATCTCCTTGGGAGTTGTAGCCAAAGCCATTAGATACCACCGTAGAGCAAATAGCAAACTGACCAAGGTAATGCAGGCCATGAGATAAGTGATCTTGTGTTTCAGGTAACGCTTTAACAACCAGAACACTCCAACTTCGAATAGTGTGGAGACAAAAATCGCCCCACCAACTTGTAACCTGGAACCACCTAAATCACTTATGAATAGCGGCATGAAGGTAGTGTTGATCGAGTTGGGGATCGCAACTAACAGTCCAAAGATGATGAAGGATATGAAATACCTGTTATGTAATGTCCGGCTGATATCCGCAGTTTTCAACCAAGGAGTGATTGTTGCATGTTTGACTTTGGGTAGAACTAGGGTAGAGCCAATCGCCATGAGCAACATGATACTGAATAGTAGAGAGAGCCCGTTATGTCCAACAGAATCGATGATCGGGCCAGCAGCAAGAGCAACAAAACTCCAACCCAATGAACCCCAGAAACGGTACTTTCTAAACTTCTTCTCAGTTCCATCAACATAGCCTAGGATCAAACTGTTAGTCTGCGAGAGCAGCGGACTTTGGAAAAAATAAAGCAAGATCATGCTGAAGTACAGCATGTGGTATGTGTTTACCTTGAATACTAATTGAATCATGATAAGCAGGCCGATCATGATAAATAATAGCGTGTTTTTAAGATTGCCTTCCCGGTCGCTCCAAAATCTCCAGAACGGATGGGCCAGTAACGAGACGAAGGGACCAATCGCCATAAGACTCCCGATCTCCAACTTGTCCAAACCGATGTCCTGCAAATATAATTGAAAATAGGCTGTAAATATGACCATTGTGCCGTAAATGAAAAAGTTAAGCAGCCCTAAAGGCAGTAAAGAAGAGGAAGACTTCTTCATATTATTCCGCAAACGCTCCATTCCTTTCCGACCATGTCCATGTCATCATGCAGTGATTCTGTTCCAAATGTAACACAGACATGAAAGGGGATACAAACGATCTTTTTTTGAAATTAGCAACATTTCTGTGAAAAGAGACAAATTTGGTGGAGATTAAAGGTATAATTTTGGTTTTCCAAATTATAGATAACATTGTTTGTAAATTTGTCAAATAGTTCACGTAAAGCGCTTACATTTTGCGATATAATACAAGTAGCGATACTTGGTTCCCCTTAATCATGTATCGGGTATATGTTCTTTAGATGATTTCCGACATTTAAGGAAGTCATCTTTTTTTACCAAAGTGAAGTAATATTGTTTCAATATACATGATATAAATAGTCAGGGAGATGACGAAGATGACCATGTTGATCAAGAATCCTGTTAAGATAGCGGCGGAAGAAGTTCGTTGGCTGGAACTTAGAGGGTGGGTATACCAATTGCTGATGGATTTTTTAAGCCGTCCGCCACGTATGTCTTTGATTGCACAATGGCGTGGCGTAGTCGAGCTGAAGAATTCAATTCCAGCCACCCTAGGTGGGACCATATTGAAGGATTATCTGGCGAGCATTGCTGAAGAGGATTTCCGCAAAGTATGTTACGCGGAAGCAGAGGAGTATGAACGTCTCTTTATGGGTCATAATGCGAAGATAGCAACGTGTGAGGCGGCGTACCGCGCAAGAGCAGAAGGTGCGAATGCATTTGACTGTATTTCAGAGATCGGAACCATTTATGCGCAGAGCGGTGTAGCTTTTAACAAATTAAATGGTGAACGCGATGATCATATTGCTCTAGAGTTGGAATTTATGGCTGTATTGGCTGAAGGTATGTTGAATAAGAATAATTTGCGTCAGAGCTGTCTTGAACTGGTAGATACACAAATCGCGTTTCTTGAATCTCACTTACTGAAATGGACACCGCAATTTTCAGCAGATTTGGCTGGGGCGACAACTAGCCCATTATATACTGGATTGTCTGTATTAATGAGGGAGTTTCTGGCGGAGGATTTGGAGCAACTTCAAACTTGGCGAGAAAATGAACTGTTATTCGGAGAAGTAAATACATCCAGTGATGACTGGTAGAACTAACTATAATCATAACAAAAGGGACTATCCCCTGAGGTCATATAAGACCCGGTGGATAGTCCCTTTCTTCTACTTGGAAGTATAGTTAGTTGGCTTCTTTAACGGTTTTTCCTCTTCCGCGATGACTGATCTTCATCAAGAATTCGTAAACAATCGGTACAATGACGAGCGTCAAGAGGGTGGAACTAATCAGTCCCCCGATAACGGTGATACCGAGTCCACGTGAAATGATTCCTGCACTATTTTCAAATCCCAGAACAAGTGGTAACAGTGCACCGATGGTGGCAAGCGCCGTCATGAGGATCGGGCGAAGTCTCGTTGCACCAGCCTCAAGTAAGGCCTCACGCGTGGACAATCCTTCACGTTCCTTATGAATAACGCGGTCGATAAGCACGATCGCATTGGTGACTACGATCCCGATGAGCATGAGAACACCCATCAGTGCCGATACATTTAATGTTTCCCCGGATATCAATAGTGCTACCATGGCACCGATAACGATGAACGGTAGTGAGAAAAGAATAGCGAATGGAGCTAGACCACCACCAAAGGTGACAACAAGAACAAAGTAGACAACTGCAATGGCGGCAGCCATAGCGAGCCCCAACTGTCCAAATGTATCGTTGATTTGTTCGGTTACACCACCAAATTTAATGGTTACACCGTCGGGTTTATCTATTTTGTCGATCTTATCTTGTAAACTGCTAGAGGCGCTATTCACATCGCTGGATATGATTTTTGCGCTTACTTCAACGACCATTTTACCGTCGATACGCATGATAGAGTCTGGTGAGCTACCTTTCTCTACCTTAGCAATATCTTTAATGGGCACTTGTATGCCTAAAGGAGAAGTTAAGGTCTCATTCTCAATATCTGCGATACTGGTATAGGTGTTGGTATCCGTTTCAATATATACCTTATAGTCCTTCCCATCGATTGCGATTTCCGTCAGGACGGGACGTTCATGTAATGGACTTAGCTTCATAGCAAGCTGTCCAGCCGTGAGACCAAGAGAACTCAGTTTCTGCTGATCCGCTACGAGTGTATACTGACCATAAGCTTCGGAAAGGCTGGTGCTTGCTTTCTCAAATTGTTTAGTGTCAGCTTCGATCAACTTGAGGATTTGTTCAGTAACGGGCTTAATATCCTCCAAGCTATCGCCAAACACGTTGACGCTAAGGGAGCCACCGCCTAATCCTCCCATCATCATTTCGGACATGTCAGACCAAGTCCCCTTGTCAACTTGCTCTTTCAAACCATTAATGAGTTCTTCTTTGACCGTTTCAAACTTCTTAGTGTCTTCATTATAAGCAACATAGAAGAGTGCTGAGTTAGAAGAACCGATCCCCATAGGAGTGCTTCCCCCAACGGAGTATTGCATTTTCTCAACGTCAGGTTGATCTAGAATATATTTTTCTGCTGTAAGCATTTTTTGCTCCACATCGGTTAGACGATCGCCAGGCGCTGGAGAATAAGTAAGCATGACGTACTTATCACTTTGTTCGGGTAGGAAGCTGACACCAACTAGTGGGTAAAGGAATAAGCTTCCGACTAGTAGAACCACGGCAGACCCGAAGGTGATTAGTTTATGGGATAATGACCAGTTAAGTGCACGTTGGTATACACGGGCGAGTCCTTGTGGTTTCTCTTCGTGATCATGTTTTTTCTTGAGTCCATTACGGAAAAGTGTATGCGCTAGTGCAGGGACGAGAGTAATAGCTACGACTAGGGAAGCGAGTAGTGAGAATACCATCGTCAGTGCAAATGGCTTGAATAATTCGCCTACCATGCCGCTAACGAATGCTAACGGTAAGAACACCGCAATCGTGACAATCGTTGAAGCCATGATCGGCAAGAACATTTCGCGAGTAGCATCTACTATAAGCTTACTTCCACTTAGCTTCTCACCCGTAAGAGACATACGGCGATATATGTTCTCTATGACGACAATGGAGTCGTCGACAACCCGACCAATCGCTACTGTCATAGCGCCAAGAGTCATCATATTTAAGGTAATATCCATCTGCTCAAGGCAAAGAACAGCAATCAGTAGCGATAAGGGAATGGAAATAATGGAGATAATAGTAGAACGTAAATTGCGTAGAAAGATCATGATGATCAGGACCGCAAATAACGCACCGAATACGGCCTTTGACAACATCGTATTAACGGAATCCGTGATCGGTTTTCCTTGATCCATCAGGACTGTCAAATCAATATGAGGATAGTCTTTCTTTAATTGTTCTGCTTTGTCCTTAACTAGGTTCACGACGTCTACTGTGTTGGCATCGTTAGATTTCACAATTTGGATACCTATAGATTCTTTACCGTTTGTACGGGATATGGATTCTGCTTCACCAACTACTTCGATTGTAGCGATGTCACTGAGTTTTACAGTAGGAATCCCCATCGCCATTTCTGTCGGTGCTCCAGGTACAGCTGTATTATTCGCAATACCTGGTACTGCGTTAGAACTTGCATTAGGTATAACTGGGATTGCAATGTTCTGTAGGTCCTCGACGTTCGTTATGTTCCCATCGACGACAATAGCCTTTTGAGATTCCTCCATCTCAAACAGGCCGAGTGGTACGCGAAGTGCCGATGCCTGCACAATCCCTTTCACTGTATCTTCGTTAAGACCTAGCTCCTGCATCTTTACTTGATTAAACTTAAGGGTAATTTCCTTGGCAAATTGACCAGAGACTTGCACAGAGGCAACGCCGTCCAGATCTTCTAGAACTGGCTTGATATCGTTCTCCACGGTGCGGGTTAAATTTTCTAAATCCCCCGACTCGTTATCCGATAAACTGAGAGAAACAACAGGCAATGAGTTCATACTGAATCTTGTGATTTGAGGTTTTTGTGCGCCATCAGGGAGTTTAACATCATTGAGGGCTTCACGAAGTGCTGCGGTAGCATTATCGAGGTTGGTGTCGTATTTAAATTCGATGAACAACGAAGCAGCGTTCTCCATCGAGGTGGAGGTTAATGTCTTAACGCCATCGACGTTACGTAGTCGTTGCTCCAACGGCTTGGTGATATCTTTCACGACACCTTCTGGTGCTGCACCAGGATAAATAGCAGTCACACTAAGAAAAGGGACATTGATGTTCGGAATGGTCTCCTGTTTCATGGTTAACCCGCTATATATACCAACTGCGGTAACAATAATAGTCAGAAGCCAGATCGCAAACTTATTGCGAAGTGAAAATTGAATCAGGTTTTTCATACTTTAGTTTCTGCTCCTCTCTTTATACTCTCTAGGTTTTGTGGTTCAATAGATAATTCGACAAACTTTTTCCTGTAATTACTTGTTCAAATAGGGTTGTAATAAAACTTTTAATTCTAAAAGTTGATTCTCAAGCCCGCAGAAATCTGTAAGATTGCCAAGCATCCCGTTAATAATGGCATGACGAGGACGAAGTGCTGCGATTTCATCCTCTAGAATCTGTAATGATTCTAGAACGTGCTTGCGCTCTCGCGGGTCATTAAGTAAGTCTTCAGATGTTGTCTTCAATTCTTTGATCACTTGTAGTGGATGCCGACTAGGTTGCATTCTACAAGGCTGCTTATGACTTAACCCAGTTAATATTTCTTCAGAGATAAGCGGTTGCGGGCGATCCCGCAACATACTAGCAGCGGTGACATCCAATAAATCCACGAGGTGGCTTGCTAAGCGAGAGGTTTCAATGGCAACCTGCGGATGAAATAGCAATTGGGTATAAGAACTAATCATGCCATTCGCGAGCATTAGAATGTCCGCTATATACGGTGAGATATCTATACCGTACAGACTGATAAGCTTTTCCTTACCGAAAATGAACAACTGATCGTTGTGCTTCTTAATAAAATGCTGTTTATGATTAGGATCTCCATTGGTTATCCAGTCTTTTAACTGCATCATTAAAAACTCACGAAGCTCAAGGACCAAATTCAGCAAGACTTCAACTTGACGGCATAGTTTCTCGCGTGGGGGGAGTTCTGGCTGACGCTCTACCTGAAGCAGATGATCTTGAAGCATCTCGTAACAGTAGTCAAATACACTGTGTTCCAATTCTTCTTTCGACTTGAATTGCAGATAGAGACTTCCTTTGGACATCCCGCAAATATCGGCGATTTCTTGCATGGACGTGGCGGAGACTCCTTTTATAGCAAAGAGTTGCATCGCTGTTCTTAATATTAGTTTTCTCTTTTCCTCTGATTTTGTTGATAACAGATCCTTCATCATCCCTTCTGACTCCTTGGTTCTTATTATGACTCAATAGTCAGAAAGATTATATTACAAAACAAAATCAGATAGCAAATATATCCAACGTATTATAATTTGGCTAGGAAGTAGGGCGTAGTTCATGTAAGATATAATCAATTACCATTCACCAAAGTGTAGAGGAGTACAACTATGAGACGTGGGTTACAAATTATTTTAATTGCCGCAGTTTTATTTGCCTTTTATTATTTTGGTTTCGGCGTCTTCGGGCATTTTGGTGGTACGCTAATTAGTATATTTCAAACTTTGACAGTCATTACGATAGGATTCGCTATCTTTATGGAGAACCGTAATCCCTCCAGTACAGTGGCATGGATTTTAGTGCTGGCATTGTTACCGGTCGTTGGACTGGTTATATATTTCTTGCTCGGCCAAAACTACTTCAAACGGCGGAAATACGATAAAAAGGCGGAGCAGGATCGTAAAGGTTACGAAATGATCGATCACATAGGCAGTAAGCAACCGCGTGATTTATCACAATTTACCCCTGGCCAGCAACGGCTACTTCAACTGTCACAACGAATTGCTCGTACACCTTTCTCTATGGCAACAAGAACAAGGGTGCTGACTAACGGAGAAGAGACCTTTTCTTCACTCTTGAGAGAATTGAAGTTGGCTGAGCACCATATTCATATGGAATATTATATTTACCGTGCGGATGACATTGGTCGTGAAATTCAGAAGACATTAATTCAGAAGGCTCGTGCAGGTGTAGAGGTACGATTTATGTTCGACGCCGTTGGTAGTATTGGCTTACCTAAATCGTTCATTAAAGAGCTGGAGAATGCAGGTGTTAAGGTCGGTATTTATGGACAAGTACGATTCTTGGCGCTATCGAGTCGGGTGAACTACCGTAATCACCGGAAGATTGTCGTGATCGATGGTAACACGGGGTTCATCGGTGGATTAAATGTGGGTGACGAGTATTTGAGCCGGAGTAAGACATATGGATTCTGGCGGGATACCCATATGCTGGTGAAGGGAGAGGCTGTTCGATCGCTGCAAGTTATTTTTCTTCAGGATTGGCAGTATGTCACCGGTGAGAAAATTATGGATATAGAATATCTATCACCTGAGCTTGAACAAGGTTGTAGTGGGGCGATACAGATTATCCCGAGCGGCCCGGACAATGAGAGTTCGACGCTTAAGAATATTTTTTTCTCAATGATTACAACGGCCAAGAAATCGGTATGGCTTGCTACGCCATATTTCATTCCAGACGAAGATATCCTTACGGCGCTACGGGTAGCGGGGTTGTCTGGTCTTGATGTGCGGATTTTGTTTCCAGCAAAACCCGACAAATGGCTGCCCTTCCTTGCATCCCATTCGTACTTTCCTGCATTGTTGGAGGCTGGGGTTAAGATATACGAGTATGAAAAGGGCTTCCTTCATTCAAAGCTACTTATTGTAGATGGGGAGGTTGCTACGGTAGGTACGGCGAACATGGATATGCGTAGCTTTCATTTGAACTTTGAGGTGAATGCATTACTCGTACAAAGTGATAGCGTGGCCAAAGTTGTGAAGGACTTTGAACGCGATCTGATTTCAGCCACCTTAATAGATATCGAGGCTTTTGAGAAGAAGAGAATGATTGTACGTTTCATGGAATCTGCGGCACGGTTATTTTCACCGCTACTATAAGTAAGCAGAGTATTGTATTCGTATCTTGGTGTAAAGGAGGAGGAATGGCAGCGTGACTGATATAGGGGGACGAAAAACGGAACATATCCGTCTTTGCTTGGAAGAGGAAGTGGGTGCGGAAGGCATAAGTACAGGGTTTGATAAATATATGTTTCGGCATAATGCCTTACCAGAGCTGAATTTTGAGGATATTAGTTTAAAAACAACATTTTTAGGCGCCCCCGTTCGTACACCGTTTCTTATTAGTTCTATGACCGGCGGAAGTGAGCTGGCGGCGATGATTAATGATCGGCTTGCTGAGGCAGCAGAGCGACGGGGTTGGGCAATGGGTGTGGGTTCGGTTAGAGCTGCAGTGGAAAGGAATGAATTGTCCTCGACGTTTGCGGTTCGACGTAAAGCTCCCAGCATTCCGATTATTGCTAACTTAGGTGCTGTTCAGCTTAATTATGGATTTAGTACTGAGGATTGTATGCGTGCGGTAGAAATTGTAGGAGCGGACATGCTAGTGCTGCATTTGAACAGTCTGCAGGAAGTGTTCCAGCCGGAAGGCAATAATGCCTTTGGAGGCTTGTTGTCTCGTATCGAAGATATATGCCGTAGCTTGCCAATTCCAGTAGGGGTTAAGGAAGTAGGCTGGGGAATCGACGGAGTGACGGCGAAGCGGCTACGCGGGGCAGGCGTAGCTTTTATTGATGTAGCTGGCGCAGGCGGAACGTCATGGAGCCAGGTCGAGAAGTTCCGCAGCGCAGACCCTGTGCGCCGCGCGGCAGCGGAGGCTTTCGCGGATTGGGGCATCCCCACCGCGGAATGCATCCGCGAAGTGCGGGCGGCGGTGCCAGATGCCGCCCTGATCGGTAGCGGCGGCCTGAACAACGGCGTGGACGCGGCCAAGGCGCTTGCCCTGGGCGCGAACCTGGCCGGATTCGGCCGGGCGCTGCTTGAACCGGCGGTGCATTCAGAGGAGCGGCTTGACGCGCTGCTTGAGCGCGTGGAGTTTGAGCTCCGCACCGCCATGTTTGGGATTGGAGCCGGAGATATCCCGGCGCTGAATAGCACGACGCGATTAGTACGGAGAGAGTAGTAACGTAGTAAAAAAACAATAATCTTATAATTCCTAGTGGTATACAGAGAATTTTTCATTGCTTTTCAGAGAATGACCCCTTATATTAGGTGTAGAAGCTAACTTGACCGGTACGACAGTAGGAAATGGACTACGGTGGCAAGAAGGCAACCAAACTTAATGAACACAGGGATCCAAGGTAGTGGTTCCAGTGGAGAATGTAAAGGGGGATTTTTAATGAAACCATCAATTTGGAAGTGGAGTACCCGTACGGTTGTAACGATTGGGATCGGTGCTGCACTATACGGTGCGACGAGCTGGATTGGTATTCCTATCGCTCCGGATACGCAGCTTCGCCCAGCGATTGCGTTGTTAGCTATTTTTGGAGCATTATTTGGTCCAGTGGTTGGCTTTATTGCTGGATTTATCGGGCATGTCATTAATGACTTTATCCAGAGTGGTACGGTATGGTGGGGATGGGCGCTTGGATCGGGTATTACTGCAGCGTTTATGGGATTGATCTATCTTTCTAAGGATTTCAATCCGAAAGATGGAGTTATTAAGAAAAAGCACTTGATTTCATTTATTATTTACGGAGTAGTTGGCATTTTCGTATCCTTGGCATTTTCGGGTTTGTTCGATATTTACGCAATGGGCGAGCCAAACAACAAGATTGTTATACAAGTAATCTCTGCAGGTCTTGTAAATCTAGCTGTATTTCTGATTCTGGGTGTTCCGGCGGTGTGGGCATACGCGAAGCGGAATCGAAACAATGCGAACTTGACTGTGGAAAGATAGGAGTTACCTGACATATGCAACCTGTTATTTCATTTCGGGACTTTAGTTTCCGTTATAAAAGCCAGTCCTCCGCAACACTAAAAAACATCAACCTCGACATTGTGCGAGGCGAGAAAATATGGATTGCCGGACCAAGCGGTTCTGGTAAGTCGACCTTAGCCCATTGTATCAATGGGCTAATTCCTTTTTCATACGGAGGCGAGATCACTGGCGAGCTTTACGTGAATGGGAAGGATTCAAGCTCGCAGGATATTTTCGAACGCAGCAAGAGTGTAGGGACTATCCTACAAAATCCAGATGCTCAGTTCGTGGGGCAAACCGTAGGTGAAGATGTAGCATTCCAGATGGAAAATGAAGCGACTCCGCAAGCGGAGATGAAGACTGCGGTCTTCTCGGCGCTTGATCTAGTGGGTATGCTGGACTATGAAGGGCAGGGTCCACATGATCTGTCCGGTGGTCAGAAACAAAGTGTCTCATTGGCTGGGGTTCTATCAACAAAGGCGGATATTTTACTGTTTGATGAGCCGCTGGCAAATCTGGATCCGGCAAGTGGCGTCAAGGCCATGCGACTCATAGAAGAAATACACCAAGCCGGAGGTAAGACCGTTATTATCATAGAACATCGAGTGGAGGACGTTCTACAAGAACCAATCGACCGGATCGTTGTGATGAACGAAGGGGAAATTGCGGCGATTGGAACACCGGATGATTTACTTGCAGGAGGTATTCTTGCCTCATTTGGACTGCGACAGCCGATTTATTTAGATGCCATGGCTTATGCTGGATTATCTCTACAAGGTCTTAGCAATTTGAGGACACCGGAAGGGATACTCGGCACGTTAGATAAGGGCAAGCTTGAAGTATGGATGGACAGCGTGGAGTCGACTCAAGAACAAAGGGATGGGGATGTCCTGCTAGAGCTACGTGATGTAACTTACGCGTATGATGCTGGGCGTGATGTTGTGCGGCAAGTATCTCTATCTATTGGAGCGGGAGAGACGATTGCGTTGCTTGGAGGCAACGGAGCAGGCAAATCTACCTTATCCGGTATTATTACCGGGCTCTTCAAACCTAGAATTGGGGAAGTGCGGCTATGGGGTGAATCCATCAATAATTGGTCGATCCGCCGTAGAGGTACGGAAATTGGATATGTGATGCAGAATCCGAATCATATGATCACCCAACATATGATACGGGATGAAGTGGGGCTAGGTCTTACCGCACGAGGATTCTCACCTACAGAACGTGAGGAGAGAAGTGACGAAGTATTGAAAATATGCGGATTATATCCCTACCGTAACTGGCCGGTATCTGCACTGAGTTTCGGACAGAAGAAACGCCTCAGTATCGCTTCGATCCTAGCTTTGAGCCCGAAGTTAATGATTCTGGATGAACCGACGGCGGGACAGGATTATCGGCATTATACCGAATTTATGGATTTTATAGCCGAACTATCGAATCAAGGGATGGCATTTTTGTTTATTACGCATGACATGCACTTGGCATTAGAATATGCTGATCGTGCTGTTGTTATGGCGGAAGGCGGAGTCATTGCTGCAGATACCGTGGCGAATGTTCTCTCAAACAGCGAGGTTACTAGCAAGGCACGCCTAAGGGAGACGAGCCTTGCAAGGTTTGCGAGAGCCTGGGGATTATCGTCCCCATCGCGATTTGTGCAAGCTTTCATTGATTATGAGCAGAAGGGAAAGACGTCACATGAGTAAATCAAGCAGTTTGTATGTGGACGGTGATTCCTTCTTCCATCGGATGGATGGAGCAGTGAAACTTGTGTTGCTGCTGGTATGGACGGCAGTGACCTTTCTGTTCCTTGATCTGCGTATCTTTGTCGTTCTGTTGGTTGCCGGTATATCCATGTTATTAGTGGCTCGGATTCCGATTAAACGGATGAAATTCCTCTTCTGGATGTTAACCCTATTTACACTGATGAACAGTATTTTCATTCTACTGATTACACCTCGCTTCGGGTCAACACTGACCGGAAGTAACACACCACTTATTCCACTTGGCTATGATACAATTAATGTAGAGACCTTATTTTATGTATTAACGTTGTCTTTGAAATACTTAACTTTATGTCCGATTACACTGCTGTTTATTTTCACGACGCATCCGAGTCGGTTTGCCGCAAGTTTGAATAAGCTTGGCGTCCCGTACAAAATGGCTTACGCCGTCAGTATTGCTTTTCGATATATTCCTGATTTAAGTCAGGAGTTCCGTCATATTCTGAATGCAATGCAAATGCGCGGTCTAGGAATTTCACGGGGCGATGGTAATCTCAAGCAGCGAATGCGGAATCTTTCGCTTGTTGTTGTGCCCTTATTGCAATCATCACTTCAGCATATCGAATCGGTATCTGATGCGATGGATCTACGTGGTTTCGGTACGAAGCCTAAACGTACGTGGTACATGGGCACTAGGGCTATGCGGAGTGACAAGATAGTCGTGCTGCTTTGTGTCCTGTTACTTACAGTAGGTATTGTACTGAAACTGCAGGTAGTTCAAGGATTCTGGTATCCGCTATGATGAAGATTTGAATGGAGATGTTTAGATGGCAAAGGTTCAACTCAAAGAAATGAGCGCTAGCGAATACGAAGTGTTCTTAAATCGTTCTGCGCAGGATTACGCAAATGATAAGGTTGAGGCAGGTACATGGAGCGAAGATGAGGCTATGGTCCGTTCGTTGGAATCGTTTCAGAAATACCTTCCAGAAGGTAAGGACACTAAGGATGCCTTTCTCTATACGGTTGTGGATCAAGAGATAGGAAATGAGGTAGGGTACGTCTGGTTTAACATTGCCGAAGAACCAACGGGACGAACCGCTTTTATTTACGATATTCTTATATACGAGGAATACCAAGGCAAGGGCTACGGCAAGGCAACGATGTCTGCTGTAGATGAAGCAGCTAGAGAACAGGGAGCTTATAAGATTTCTCTTCATGTATTCGGACATAATCAAAGAGCGCTCCACTTGTATCAGAAAGTGGGATATGAGGTTACGGATATTTCAATGACGAAGAAATTATAGAGCAGAAGTGACGCCTGTATATCTTAATAGTTGTACAAAATACACTTATTTGTGAAAAAGGTAGTAGAGAGGTAATAGTTGCATGAAGTACAGTTAAAAATAGGGTTAGCAGTATAACCCAATGCTCAATTGTATGGGAATATTTACGGAACATCCTTGAAATATGGGCGGGGTATATGTACTATGATTGAAGAAGATGAGTGAATACAAGAATGAGGAGTTGTCATAGATATGGCTTTAAAAGCGGGAATTGTCGGACTTCCAAATGTAGGGAAATCCACCCTGTTTAATGCAATTACACAAGCGGGGGCTGAATCCGCGAACTATCCATTTTGCACGATCGATCCAAACGTTGGTGTGGTGGAAGTTCCAGATGAGCGCCTTGATAAACTGACTGAGCTGGTCGTTCCAAATCGTACGGTACCTACTGCATTTGAATTTGTTGATATTGCGGGATTGGTGCGCGGTGCAAGTAAGGGCGAAGGCTTGGGCAATAAATTTTTGGCTCATATTCGTGAAGTAGATGCAATCGTACATGTTGTACGGTGCTTCGAAGATGAGAATATTACCCACGTTGAAGGTAAAATCAACCCAATCAGTGACATCCAGACGATCAATCTTGAATTGATTCTGGCTGATTTGGATAGTGTAGAGAAGAAAATTGATCGCTCCCGTAAAAATATGAAGGGCGGCAACAAACAATCTGCAATGGAAGTGGAAGTACTCGAACGTGTCAAGGAAGCGTTGTACAACGATCAACCAGCACGTAGTTTGGATTTGACAGAGGATGAGAAAGCGATTGTCCGCGATCTTCATCTCTTGACGCTCAAACCCGTATTATATGCTGCGAACGTTAGTGAAGACGGTGTTACCGATGCTGAGAACAATCCTTTTGTTCAACAAGTAAGAGAATTCGCAGCAGCGGAAAATGCTGAAGTAGTTCCGATTAGTGCCAAAGTGGAAGCAGAAATTGCTGAGCTTGAAGGCGAAGACAAGGCAATGTTCCTCGAGGAGCTAGGTTTGGAATCCTCAGGACTCGACCGTCTCATTACTGCGGCGTATCGTTTGCTTGGTCTATATACGTATTTCACTGCAGGAGTACAAGAAGTACGCGCTTGGACGATTCGCAAAGGTACAAAAGCCCCAGGAGCTGCGGGAGTCATTCACACTGACTTTGAACGTGGTTTCATTCGTGCAGAGGTTGTATCTTTCAATGATCTAGCAGCTGCGGGTACGATGAACGTGGCTAAAGAACGTGGTCAAGTTCGTTTGGAAGGTAAAGATTATGTCGTGCAGGACGGCGATGTTATGCACTTCCGTTTCAATGTATAAATAAGATGTAGAGCGTAGGGCTCTCGTGAAAAGGAGCCGTCCCTTAAGTAGTCTTTGTCTACTGGAGGGGTGGCTTCTGTTTTTTGTAAAAAATGAGTACGGAAGGTTGAGCGAGTTACTTCGTTATCGTAGATAAACCATCCCAGTCTGGGCTAACCCTACCTATTCACATTTCCCGAAAGTATGCTATAATAAAAAGTCGTTTATCCTTTTTTTAGTGAAAAGGAACGGCCTTTTTTCAGAAGTTTGTTATGTTAAGTAAAGAGAGGTGATCTCCCTTGTTGGACCGACTAGAATCCCTAGCTGGACGTTATGAGAAACTCAGCGAGTTGCTCTGTGATCCGGATGTAACTAATGATACAAAGAAATTGCGAGATTATTCTAAGGAACAATCGGATTTACAACCAGTTTATGATGCATATATCGAATATAAGAGTGTTATGGAAGAACTCGAAGCCGCAAAAACAATGCAGGCGGAGAAGCTAGACGAAGAAATGCGCGAAATGGTCAAGATGGAAATCGATGAGCTTAGCGTACGTCAGAAGGAATTGGAAGAGAAGATTCACTTTCTGTTGCTTCCAAAAGATCCGAATGACGATAAGAATGTTATTGTGGAAATTCGTGGTGCTGCTGGTGGAGATGAGGCGGCGTTGTTTGCGGCTGATTTATTCCGCATGTACACGCGGTTTGCTGATACACAAGGCTGGCGAGTAGATGTTATGGACACGAATGAAAGCGACCTTGGCGGATTTAAAGAAGTAATCTTTATGATTAATGGCCGTGGGGCATACAGTAAGATGAAGTTTGAAAGTGGTGCGCACCGTGTACAACGGATTCCTGCTACAGAATCGGGTGGACGGATTCATACATCAACTTCGACAGTCTCGGTCATGCCGGAAGCTGAAGAATTAGATATTGAAATTCACGATAGAGATATTCGTGTTGATACGTTCTGTTCCAGTGGTGCAGGTGGTCAGTCTGTTAATACAACGAAATCCGCTGTGCGGGTTACACATATTCCAACGGGGATTATGGCGACTTGTCAGGATGGTAAATCGCAAAACTCCAATAAGGATAAGGCATTGCAGGTACTTCGTGCTCGTATTTCAGACAAAATACGTCAAGAAGAAGAAGCAAAGTATGCTGGCGAGCGGAAGAGTAAGGTAGGTACAGGTGATCGTAGTGAGCGTATCCGTACGTATAACTTCCCGCAAAGCCGCGTTACTGATCATCGCATCGGATTGACCCTTCATAAGTTGGATCAAGTGATGAACGGGGATATCGAAGAGTTTGTTTCGGCGCTAACACTAGCTGAACAGGCGGATATGATGGATAAAGGAGAATAATATTTTGAACGATGACGGATATGTTCTATCTGGAGCGCTCAACATTTCAGAAGCCCGTAGAGAGGCTTCTTCTTTTTTAGAGGCAGCTGGAGTGAGTGAGCCCTTATCTAATACGGAGTTATTACTCCGCCATGTGTTAGGGCTCTCTGGCGCCGCATATTTGACGGCGCTACGTGATCCTTTCCCACAAGACCGTAAGGCCCTGTGGGAAGAGGTCATCCGCCGCAAGGCGGCGGGTGAGCCAGCGCAGTATATTATCGGGGAACAGGAATTCTACGGCTTGACCTTTCAGGTCACGCCGGCGGTGCTGATTCCCCGCCCTGAAACGGAGCTGCTCGTGGAGGCGATTGCTGACGCAGGCAATCGCCTCTGGCCAGGCGGCGCTCCGCTGGTCGCCGACATCGGCACCGGCAGCGGCGCAATTGCCGCTGCGATCGCGCATCTGCGCCCGTCGTGGCGCATCACGGCGAGTGATATCTCGCCGGAAGCGCTGGCGGTGGCGCAGACGAATGTCCAGCGGCTTGGCCTAGACGTTACGTTCAAGCAGGGAAATCTGCTTGAACCCTTCGCGGGCGAACCGCTGGACATCGTAGTGTCGAATCCGCCATATATACCGGCTGAGACGATTGAGGGCCTTCAACCAGAGGTGCGCGATTATGAACCTCGTGGTGCACTTGATGGTGGGCCGGATGGTTTGGGACCTTACCGCATCATGATGGAGCAGCTTAGTCTCCTGCCACATCCGCCTCGCCTAATAGGTTTTGAACTGGGAATGGGGCAAGCAGAAGAAGTGGCGGAGATGCTACGGCAGGCAGGTTTTTGGAATGAGATCGTAACGATCCCTGATCTTGCCGGAATTGACCGTCATGTGCTGGGGCTGGTGAGAGAAGAATAGAATATGCTAATTGTCCTTGGGCGAGAGTATGCAGGTGTAAATACCGCTGAAATCGAACAAGGATTTTTTGTGCCTGAAAATGATTTTCTTTATTTGCGTTTATTAAGAAAAAAATATCCTGAAAGCATTTACATTTTGGTTTTGTTTTGTTAATCTAGATTCAGGAAGCGAACAAACATTACTTTAGGGAGTGAAGTTTGGAATGGGGAATAGTCAACAATATGACGTTGTTGTGATGGGCGGAGGTATTTCAGGCGCCATGGCAGCGATTGCTGCATCTAGTGCAGGGGCAAGGACACTGATCATAGAATCGCAGGGTTTCTTGGGCGGTACGTTAACGGCTAACGGGGTAGGACCCATGATGACGTTCCATGCAGGTGAGAAGCAGGCGATTCAAGGATTCACAGATCAACTTATTGAACGTCTGAAAAAGCTAGGTAAATCGCCAGGGCACATCGTTGACACGGTTGGTTTTACGTATTCTGTTACACCATTTGATGCAGAGGCTATGAAACATGAGCTGGAATTAATGGTGGTGGAGAACGGCGGCGAAATTTTATACCACACCATGTTAGTCAGTGTGAAGACTGAGAGCGGGAACATTGTTAGTATTACCGTATGCAACAAGTCGGGACTTAGTGAAATTGAAGCTACTGTGTTCATTGACGCCACTGGTGATGGTGACCTATCTGCTAGAGCTGGAGTTGAATATACGAAAGGCAGAGAGTCCGATGGGGCGACGCAGCCGATGACACTGAATATGAAAATGTATAACGTGAATATTCCTAGAGTCAAACAGTACATTCATGAGCATCCAGATGATTTTCCACTGTATAACGGTGATACCTCAATTATTGAAACATCATCCCGATTGTCTGTGGGCGGATTCGATAGCCTATTCAAAGAAGCGAAGGCTAGAGGAGAAATATCGATCCCTCGGGAGAATATTCTATTCTTTGAGACCAATAATCCTGGCGAGGTTATTCTGAATACGACCCGAATTTTGGGCCACGATGCAACAGATGCACTCAGCTTAAGTAAGGCAGAAATGGTAGGCCGTAAACAGTGTCGAGAGCTCGAAATGTTCGTACATAAATATATTCCTGGTTTTGAGGATGCAGTAGTAGAATCTACGGGGCCTTCTATCGGTGTAAGGGGTTCAAGGCAGATTAAAGGTTTATATACGCTAACTGCTGAGGATCTCCTTGAACAGCGAAAATTTACAGATACGATTGCTCATTCGGGATATCCGATTGATATCCATAGTCCAGATGGAGAAGGAACGAAGCATGAGAAGCTAGAATGGGGCGGTATGTACAGTATTCCGTACTCATGTATGATTACGGAATCGGTTAAGAACTTGATTGTTATTGGTAGATGTATTTCAGCAACCTTTGAGGCTCAAGCAGCCATGAGAACTACACCAACAACAGGGGCCATTGGTCACGCCGGAGGTGTTGCAGCTGCATTGGCAGTCAAGAAAGGTACGACGGTACAGGATGTGAACATCAGGGATGTGCAGGCTGTCTTGAAAGAACAGGGTGCATACCTAGAGGTATAGACAAGTGCGGTGAAATGCAATCAATTTGAGAGGGGAAATTATAGTGACATCTTTAATGTGGTTTCAAGCTATTGGAATTCTTGCGGTCTTCTTAATATTCATAGGATTAATGATGATGAGGAAGCTTCCAACGATTCTTGCATTGCCAATTATGGCAATCCTATTTGCATTGATTGCAGGAGTTCCGTGGATGTCGAACGATCCGGAAGTGACTACAACAATAGCCAAGACGGTTCTATCTGCGGGCTCGATGAGGTTGTCGGGTGCAATCGCAGGTTTGGTATTCGGTGCTTGGTTCGGTCAAATTCTTAATAAAGTAGGAATTACGAAATCGATCATACGAAAAGCGGCTGAACTTGCGGGTGATAAGCCGGTGATGATCGCAGTACTATTCTTTGTTACCGGTTCGATTATCTTCTCAGCAGCGGGCGGTCTTGGTATGGTTATCTTGGTAGGTACGATCGTTATTCCGATCATGCTGACAGCCGGGATATCACAGTTCGTTGCTTCTATTGTCGTAATCTCGTCAGTCGGTGTGGGTGCGTTGTTTAACGTATCTAACTGGGCGGTGTATGTAGATGTTCTTGGTCTGGATGTTCAGACGATTGGGGATTACACACTTGTTGCTGCACTACCACTAATTATCATTTCCTTGGCTATGATTATCTTCAATATTAAGAAAGATGGCAAAGGTAAAAAGGCGTGGGCAATGCCAAACGCCACCGGAGGAGGAGAGGGCAAGAAGGTTCCGACCATTGCGTTGATTAGTCCACTCGTTCCAGTTATTCTCGTCTATGCATTCAAGCTCGATATCGTTCCTGCTGTTATTATCGGTGCGATCGTGACAATTATTCTGACTTTACCGAAACGGCCGATTCATATTCTGTCCAGTGCCCTCGTAGAAGGAATCCAAGATATTGCTGGGGCTATGGCCCTGATGATCGGTATTGGTATGTTGCTCAATTCTGTTATGGCGCCACAAGTAGCATCACTCATATCACCATTGATTGAAAGTGTGCTTCCAAGCACTCCATTGATGTACATCATCTTTTTCACTTTGTTATCACCGCTTGCGATTTATCGCGGACCTCTAAATGTGTGGGGACTCGGTAGCGGTATTGCTGCTCTGTTCGTAACTGCTGGCATGACGCCGGTAGCAGCTATGCTCGCCTTACGTGTTGTAAGTAACGTCCAAGCTGTATCTGATCCAACCAATTCACACAATGTTTGGGTAGCGGACTTCACTAAGAGTGATATTAATGAAATTCTGAAAAAGACGTTGCCTTGGATGGTTGTTTCTGTCCTGATTTCCATGATTATTGGATCATTCATGGTGTTCTAATTGTAGAAAATATATCAGGCAGGGAGCCTTTCGAGGGACCCTGCCTATCATTTCAGGAGGATAATATGGAGAGAAAAAAGGTTAGAGTAGGGATAGATGTTGGGGGTACGTTTACCGATGCTGCTGTTATAGACAATGAAACGTTCGAAGTAATTGAGAAAATGAAAATTCCGACCACTCACCACGACGAAGATGGCGTGGCGAAAGGGATCGTTCAAATTTTGAATCAAATATTGGAGAGCCGGGGTATCCTGCCGGAAGATGTTACTTTTATTGCTCATGGAACGACCCAGGCCACGAATGCACTGTTAGAAGGTGATGTAGCACGTGTAGGTATTATTGGTATGGGCTCCGGGTTAGATGGTATCGGTGCTCGTTCGGAATCTAATACCGGGGACATTGAGCTTGCCCCAGGTAAATATTTAAAGGCTTATCATACGTATATAGATTCTAAGGACTTGAAGGAAGAGCAAATTGTTGCGGCGATTGATGAACTAGTGAAGCAAGGTGCTGAAGTCATTGTTGCATCCGAAGCGTATAGCGTTGATAACCCGACCAATGAGCTTCGTGTGGTAGAAATTGCGAATAAGAAAGGCATTTACGCGACAGGCGGCCATGAGATTTCCCAATTGTACGGATTGAAAACACGTACAAGAACTGCAGTTGTTAACGCCTCGCTCATTCCGAAAATGATGGAAACGGCTAACATGACGGAGAAATCCGTTAAGAACGCAAACATCAAGTCCCAACTGATGATTATGCGTTGTGACGGCGGAGTGATGAGTATTGATGAAGTTCGTAAACGTCCGATTCTTACGATGCTGTCCGGTCTTGCAGCAGGTGTTGCCGGGGCGTTGATGTATGAGAAGATCTCAGATGGGATTTTCTTTGAGGTCGGCGGGACAAGCGTGGATATATCCGTAATTAAGAATGGGAAGGTTATGATCAAGAATGCCCAGGTTGGCGGGCATCGCACGTATCTGCAATCCCTAGATGTTCGCACCCTTGGTATCGCCGGGGGAAGTATGATAAAGGTAGTCGACGGCAAAATAACAGATGTAGGACCGCGAAGCGCGCACATTGCAGGCAAAGAGTATGAGGCATTTGCACCAAGTGATCAAATTGTGGATCCCAAAGTGAAATTCCTTAGTCCTAGAGAAGGAGACCCGCAGGAATATATAATTTGTGAAAGTGCGAATGGGAAAGATTATTCCTATACTCTGGCTGGTGCGGCTAATATCCTAGGATACATACCTAAAGGGGATTATGCCGAGGGTAACAAGGAAGCGGCGATTAAAGCGTGGGAAGCGCTCGCCTCCCATACTGGCCTAACGGTCGAGGAAGCGGCTAGACAGGTGATGAATATTGCAATAGATAAGACGATGAAGACAGTGAATGAAATGATTGAAGATTATGAATTGGATCGATCCTTCGTAACCTTGGTAGGTGGAGGTGGAAGCGGTACGGTACTCGTTCCGGCGATGGCTGAAAGGGAGAATATGAAATGCAAGATCGCAAATAATGCGCCTTACGTTTCTACAATCGGTGTTGCTTTGGCTATGGTTAAGGAGCAGTTAGAGAGAACGGTTGTTAATCCAACCGAGGACGATATTAAGCGGATTCGATCTGAAATCGTTGAACGAATTGTCAAATCAGGTGCTAGTGAGGAAACGGTTGAGGTTACCATTGAAATTGATAGTCAGAAAAATATTCTGCGTGCAGTAGCCACGGGTTCGACGGAGCTTCGTTCCAAAGATTTGGGTCAGGAGAATATGTCTGTCGAGGCCATGCGTGAAACAGCTGCTCATTCGGTAGACCAGCCGCTTGAATTAACGAAAATGGTAGCGCAAACGGGGAGATGGAGTCTTTTTAGCAGTGAAAGTGTAAAGAAATCATTCTTCGGTTTGATGAAGAAGAGATCAACATATGCTAGCGTACTCGACCGTGAAGGAGTCGTCCGTTTCAAGAAGGGCAATGTCCAATTTACGAAAATCACCAAATCCCAGTTTGGAGGGTGGCTCGGTGAATTTCTGGATGACAACACAATTTATTCCGATGCAAATGCAACCATACCTAAGGTATTTGTTTTTTATAAAGAAAAGATGTTGGATCTGACAGGGATGCAGACGAAGGAGCAACTTATGTCTATTCTTGAGATTGAGACGGAGATGCTGAGAGCAGAAGACGAACTGATTGTAATCGCGTATCAATAGTAATAACATATCAAAGAAGTAACACCAATATATTGTGAAGCAATAGAAGAGGAGATGGGCCGTGTCGATACAGGAAGTGATAAACTCTCTCTCTGACGAAATGCTGGCTTGCGCAGAATTGGAACAGGATCCTCTATTTCACAAAATACCTAGAGATAAAATTCAATATTATGTGAAAGAGTCGTTAGACAAGGGTAAGCAGATCGGTGCGGCTTTCACTGGAAACTCAGTGAGAGCGCTATGTCAGCGTGAAGGCTTGAAATATGAAATTACGAGTAAGTCAGGTAAATTTCATCAAGTCTCTTTTCGTGCACAGATAGATTTTGCTAAGGTGCCGCCGGAAATTACAGTGTATTCCGCTTCTTTGTCAGAGATGCAACAAGCTCTTGAGGCGCTAATGGGACATCAACAGAGCCCGGATATGGAGCAACTCATTGATATTCATTTGGCACATGAATTCTATCATTACCTAGAATATAAATCAGGACGCTTTACTAACGAACTATTGGAACCGATAGATGTACTGAAGCTTGGGTTCTACACGAAACGTTCCAGTGTGGTGAAATGCAGTGAAATTGCAGCCCATGCTTTTTGTAAGGAGATCACTGGACTTACATATCTACCAAACTTACTAGACTACGTTTACCTTATCGAGAACAAGACGATGTCGATAGAACAATTCAAGCATAAAATACAAGATTGGAAAAGTTGGTTATGATTTACTTTTGATTCTCTCAATACCTTACTTGGTGTGATATAATGTATAATGCTAGCGGGGAGTAACCGGGTAGCCATATTCCATCGTTAGATCAGGGGGAGAGTATCATGTCTTCGCAGGTTCCGGCAGTTATTGCAAAGATCGTATCACAAACGCAAAAGTTCACATATGGAGAGAATCAGATCGCAAGTTTTGTTATCCATAATCCGGAGTTCATTACTAGCAATACGATTACTGGAATTGCTAATGAAATAGGTGTATCTGAGACGAGTATTAACCGTTTCTGTAAAAAGGTTGGTTTCAAAGGGTTCATTGACTTTAAAATTGCTTTTGCCCAGGACGCGTTCTATAGAGAGATGCAGGCTAAGAAGAAAGAGAGACGAGAGATCAATCCTATTGATGCGCTCGCTTTGGATTACAATGAATTGATTGTGAATACTTCAGCACTTGTGACGGAGGAGCAACTCCATCGTGTTGTGGACATTTTGAAGAGTTCGAGAAGAATTTTTATGTTTGGACTGTTCGACTCCTTTCTGGCGGCTATTGCATTAAAGAACCGGTTAGCTATTATCGGTATCATATCCGAGGCGATCAGTGATAGCAGAGCAATGAAGATTGCAGCATCTCAATGTACTTCCGAGGATGTAGTCATTGCCTTCTCCAGGTCGGGATCAACGAGGGAAATCGTAGACGGAGTGTCTATTGCCCAGGTAAATCATGCGAAGACGATAGCGGTAACTTGCTACGATTCTTCACCTATTACAGAGAATGCGAATGTAAGCATTATCGTTCCCGACAAGATATCTGTAAATAACAGTGCATTAATGTCCAATCATATTACGTTTTTGTTCGTCGTGGATTTGATTATGAGTATATTCATTTCGTCCGATAAATCATATTTGAAGAAGAAGCTGGACAGTGAAGCGATATTAGCCCGAGATCAATCGATCACCAATTACTTTTTATAACCTTGGGTTCCTTTTCTATATTTATTCATGATCACAACCTTGGTGTCAAAGCAGGCATGAGCCTCTATGAAACCAAGGTTTTTTTGTATAACCGATTTGTTTTTTTAAAAGCCGTGGGTATTTTTTCATGTGCTTGGAGTTAACTTGTTCAGATACGTAAAGATAGTGTACGATAGGATGAGTATATTGTTGCCTAGAAGACAACAATACAGTGTGAAAAAGGAGCCATTCATTCATGATTAATAAGTGGAAAAGAATTGATTGGACCATTGTTATCATTTTATTGTTTTTTATGGGGCTCAGTATTTGCCTCATTCATAGTGGAATTGCAGCTTGGCCGAAATTTAAAGGCTCCGACACCCGCATGCTATTTTATTACATCCTCGGATTTTTTGTTTTTTTCGGTATTTTACTTGTCGATTACCGAATTCTCATTAAATATCACATGTATATTTTCGCTGGTGGTATCCTTCTTCTAGTGAGTGTTCTTTTTATAGGTTCTGAAGTGAATGGAGCAAAAGGGTGGATCAAAATTCCAGGGGTAGGGCTTAATTTACAACCCGCGGAGTTGTTTAAGCTTATACTGATCCTTACTCTAGGAGCGTTATTGGCGAAAAAATCGAAACTAGGGCTTTCCTTCTGGAGAGACATCGTGCCACTGGGACTGGTTACAATGATCCCTTTTGGTATGGTCATGGCACAAAACGATATAGGGAATGCACTTAGTTACTTAGTTATTTTGCTTGGCATGTTGTGGGTAGGTAATATTAAATACTCGCATACACTCATTATTTTGGTTATATTTACAGCTACTTTTTATGGTGGAGTTAAAGCGTACATTAATTATCACGACGATATTGCAACTGCATTGGAAAAGTCGGGCAAGGCGCACTGGCTCAAAAGAATTGATCCATGGTTGATGCCGGAGACAGCTAGTTCAGATGCATCTTATCACACCAGAAATGCGAAGTTAGCCATTGCATCTGGTGGTATGTTCGGTAAGGGCTACATGAAAGGTTCGATGGTACAATCCGCTTTAGTGCCTTATACTTATTCAGATTCTATTATTGTCGTTGTTGGCGAAGAGTTTGGATTTATAGGCGTATCCGTACTTATCCTGCTGTATTTCATTCTGATCTACCGTTTGATTCTTATTGCGCTGGAATGTCGGGACCGTGCCGGGCCCCTGATTATTACTGGGATTGTAGCGATGTTTCTTTATCAAATTTTTGAAAATATAGGTATGTTCATTGGGCTAATGCCTTTGACAGGAATAACACTTCCGTTCATTAGTTACGGAGGGACCTCGTTGATTATTAATATGGTAAGCTTGGCTTTAGTTATGAGCATTCGATTGTATGGTCAAGACGTGGACGATATTCCCTTACCTTCGGCAAATAAGAAACTAGATCAAACTCTTTTGAAATCATTGATGTCAAGATGGTCCGGTCAGTCTGAGCAATAAGTTGGTTATTAAGATGGATTGTCAGGTCATATGTAACAGGCTTTATAATAAAGCTTAGAAAGTATAATGAACGTCAACAAGAATACTAAGAAAAAGAAGTGACTTATGCTAACTAAATTTAAAAAGATTGACTTCGCTATCGTGATCATCCTCTTTTTCTTGATGGGGATCAGCATTGCCGTGTTATATAGTGCGACTAAAGACACCCAGTATGAGGGGTATCATCTGCGGATGATTGCCTATTACGTTGTAGGATTTATAGCTTTTATAGTTTTTTCATTCTTGGATTTTCGAATATTTGTGAAGTATGCTCCTTATATTTATGTGTTTGGGGTAGGGTTACTTGTCGTTGTTATGTTTGTAGGTAATACGTACCATAATGCGACGGGGTGGTTAACACTACCAGGCGGACTTAGCTTTCAACCAGCTGAATTTTTCAAGCTACTTCTCATTATTTTTCTAGCGTTCTTGCTGATTCGTAAACGTAAAAGCCAATTGCTATTTTGGCGGGATGTTGTGCCATTAGGTCTATTTACTTTTATTCCCTTTGCAGCGGTTATGGCGCAGAATGATATGGGTAACGCGCTAAGTTATATCGTTATTCTTGCAGGCATGCTATGGATTGGAAATATTAAGTATACTCATGCTTTTATAGCTGTTGCGGTATTTGCTGGTGCAGCCATCGGGGGAATAAGTGCGTATAAGGCTTATCATGATGAAGTATACACCTTCTTCGAAGAGATTGGGCGGGAACACTGGATTGAGCGGATCGATCCATGGCTCGTGCCTGAGAAAGCGACAGCAAAGGCCATATATCACACCAAAAATGCCAAACTAGCAATCGCCTCTGGTGGGATGACAGGTGAAGGTTATATGCAAGGAGAGACGGTGCAATCACAACGTGTGCCGTTAACCTATTCTGACTCTATTTTCGTTGTTATTGCGGAGGAATTTGGTTTTATCGGTAGCTCGGTGTTACTACTACTTTATTTTGTCTTGATACACCGATTAATCTTAACCTCGTTGGAATGCCGAGATCGAAGTGGGCCGTATATCATCGTTGGTATTGTGGCGATGTTGCTGTATCAAATATTTGAGAATATCGGGATGTTTATCGGACTCATGCCGCTGACAGGGATTACTCTACCATTCATTAGTTACGGTGGTACATCACTGCTTATTAATATGGCAAGCATCGGAATAGCCATGAGTATTCGTATTCATGGTAATGAGGGCGAGGACGTCCCACAGATTACATCAGCACGTTTGAAGGCAAATAAAGCTTGAACTAGGGACTCTACTATTAATATCGAACTTTACTAGATTGATAGGTTTACGTTTCTCTTAAACGGACATACTGATAGACATCAGGAGTTTTCGTTTAGGAGGAATACTAATTATGCGTAAGAAACTTGCACTTATTATATTTTGTTTGATGATATTAGTGATGTCTTGGGAATCCCAAAAGATAGATACGGCCGTTGCGGAAGGTGTCATTCCACAGGATTCCATCCGACTTAGAATTCTAGCTAATTCAGATAATGCCTCCGATCAAGTGGTAAAACGGCTTGTTCGGGACGCCGTTGTGGAACAAATGAATAGTTGGGTAAGCGAACTTGACGATCCTCAAAGTTTAGAAGAGGCACGCTGGGTCATTCGCAATAATTTAGAAGAAATCAAGGAACAAGTGAATCGAACACTTAAGAGCAGTGGCAAAAACTATAGCTACAATGTAGAGCTAGGCGTTGTACCATTCCCGACAAAGATGTACGGAGGGGCTGTATACCCTGCGGGCGATTACGAAGCACTTCGCGTTACACTTGGCGAGGGAGAAGGTAAGAATTGGTGGTGCGTGTTATTCCCTCCACTGTGTTTCGTTGATGCTGGTAGTGGTGATGCTGTGGCGAAGGATACAGCAGGGGTGCAGAATGCTGTCGCTGATGGTGCACCTCCATCCTCTTCCCCTGTACAGCCGGAGGATACAGAAATTCGTTTCTTCCTATGGGATAAGGTGGTTGAATTTTGGGACTGGGCTACGGGGTTATTTGCATAAGGAGTTCTTGCGTATCAGTTACACTTTTTGTCTTGTATAGAAGTTTGCTGTGTATTCTACGAAAGCCCGCCTGGGTTGGTGTAGTGCATGGCAAGCTTCTTTTTGTAAGAGTGACCCAGTTGAGTGATATCCATTGATAATCATGAGATGCTGTGTAGATGCAGATTTCTCAAATAGTAACTTCTAACGATTCCGATGAAACAAGTTCTTACATTCCGGAAAAAATTTTGGATATGATTGAGGAGGAGCTTTTTCAAATAGGCTCATTAGGTAGCCGGACACTGAGTACGCTATTTCCTATAAAAGCGTCCTTTTGCGAGTTTTTGAGGACATACAATCCGTTATTGAGCCGAAATCAAGCTAAAAAGCTGGCTGAATCAACGAATAACGGATCCTATGTCCGCAATTTCTTCGTATGATGGCATTTTTATTGAAATAGAGGAACCGGTGTCCGCTTACACCATCGTAGTTGCATTTCTTACAACTAAATTAGTCATGTAAGGCAGATGGGTGCAATTATTCATATGCGACAGGTAATTGGACTGGTTGGTATGATAGGTATAACGCTAAATCAGTGGGTTGGTTATATATAGACGAGATGGCATGGTCAAAGTGATTTTAATTGCGAAGGAACTGAGAATTGAATACTTTCTGTATTAGAAAGTTATAGAACAGAGCATTGAAATGAGCTTCATGTTATAATTTGTTTGTTTTTGGTTGGGATATACTAGTTAAATCAGCTTGGGTTAAATCATATAGGATTCTACATGATTCACATTCAGATAAGACGCTTGTGTCTTGTTGATGGTAAAGTGAAAGATTGTAATGGATACCTCATGATAGATCACAAGAATAATGAAAGTTTGGGATGATGAATGATGGATACTGAACATAGTAAATCTAATAAAAATGAAACTCGGGATACTCAGTGGTGGGATGTGACTGTGTTGAACGAGACAAATGGGGAAGCGGCAGCACAGGATATGGCCGAGATTGCAGTGGGAGAAGCAGCAGAAATATTGGCGTCAGGAGGGACTGTGGCATTTCCGACGGAAACTGTGTACGGTCTTGGAGCTGATGCTCGAAATACGCAGGCGGTGGAAGGAATTTTTGCTGCAAAGGGAAGGCCCTCTGATAATCCCTTGATCGTACATATTGCGGAAATAGCGCAGTTAGAAGGATTGGTTACTGAAGTGAATGAGACGGAACGCCGACTTATGGAGGCGTTCTGGCCAGGTCCGCTGACACTGGTGATGCCAGCGGTGCCCGGTGCCGTCTCGCCTCGCGTGACGGCAGGTTTGTCCACGGTGGCCGTGCGCATGCCGGCCCACGATGTAGCGCTGCGGCTGATTGCCGCAGCGGGTTGTCCGGTGGCGGCGCCTAGCGCCAACCGGTCGGGACGACCGAGCCCAACGTTGGCACGCCACGTGGGCGAGGATTTGGCCGGCGCGATAGACGGTATCGTTGACGGCGGGCCCACGGGAGTGGGCGTTGAGTCAACGGTGGTGGAGGCCGGCCGGGATGGTACCGTGACCGTGCTCCGCCCTGGCGGGATCACGGCGGAACAGCTCGCCCGCGTAGCGGCGGGCGGCGTCAAGCTGGACATCGCCCTGCAAAGCGAGGGCGATGCCCAGCCCGGCAGCCCGGCGCCACGCTCGCCGGGCATGAAGTACACCCACTATGCGCCGCGCGGCGTCATGCGCATAGTGAAAGGGCCCGCCCCCGAAGCGGTGGCGGCCCATATCCAAGCCGCGCTCGATGAAGCCACCGCGCGCGGGGAGATCACGGGATTGCTCGCCTTCGACGAGCATCTCCCGCTCTACCATGCCGAGACAATCATCTCGCTCGGCAGTCTAGACCAGCTGGAGACGGCGGCGCACCGTCTCTACGCAGCGCTCCGCCGTCTGGACGAAGACGGCGTCACTTTCATCATGGCCGAGGCCTGTCCAGAGGAAGGGCTTGGCTCAGCTATTATGAACCGCCTGCTTAAAGCGGCAGGTCATAACGTAACTTACGTATAGCAAAGACAACCGGAAGAAAGAGATGAGAGCGTAAGATGGAAATGTTTGAATTAGTTCTAATCATGCTGATATTAATTGGCGTTTCTAACGTACTTAACAGATTCATCCCTAGTGTTCCAGTTCCTTTGTTTCAGATTGCACTCGGAACCTTGGTTGCACTTTTGCCACCAGGTCTGCATATGACACTCAATACAGAGCTGTTTATGCTCCTATTCATTGCTCCGCTGCTTTATAATGACGGGAAGCGAACCCCGAGGGAAGAATTATGGAATTTAAGATCTCCGATTTTACTGCTTGCACTCGGACTCGTATTTGTAACCGTAATTGCTGGCGGGTACTTCATTAATTGGCTAATCCCAAGCATTCCCTTGCCTGCAGCGTTTGCCTTGGCGGCAATTTTATCGCCAACGGATGCTGTAGCAGTTGGAGCTTTGGCTGGACGAATCTCGTTACCTAAAGGGATTTTACGATTGCTTGAGGGAGAATCGTTGATGAATGATGCTTCCGGCCTTGTGGCGTTCAAGTTTGCTGTAGCGGCTACAGTGACGGGGGTATTCTCTTTAACTCAAGTTACATTCAGCTTTATATGGATCGCCCTCGGAGGGATTGTCTGCGGGGCACTGATATCTTTCTTGATTGTATGGATCCGCATCTTCCTTCGCCGTTTGGGGATGGAGGACGTCACGATTCATATGCTACTTCAACTTTTGACGCCATTTGTCATTTTTATTATTACAGAACACCTAGGATTTTCTGGGATTTTGGGAGTAGTGGCAGGCGGTATTGTTCATGCTATTGAACGGGACCATACAGAATCGAATCAGGCGGAGCTCAGAGTCGTCTCGACGAATACATGGTCAGTTATACTTTACATATTAAATGGACTTGTATTTGTCATCCTCGGTCTGCAAATTCCGAACGCAACGGAGACGATTTTCCAAAGTCCGGATTATAGTAATATGCAAGTAATTGGGTTTATCGGTATCATCTCCGTAGGTTTGATCCTACTACGTTTTATCTGGGTATACCTGTTCTGGGAAGGCTCTTGGCTACTAGGAAGTGGAGAGCAGATGGGTAAGCCGAAGCTAACCTCTTCCGTGCTTATCTCGTTATCGGGAGTACGAGGAGCGGTAACACTTGCTGCTGCTTTCTCCATTCCTTACGTTCTGCAGGATGGGAGCCCATTTCCAGAGCGTGACTTGATTATCTTTTTGGCAGCAGGGGTCATATTGTTCTCTCTAATTATTGCAAGCGTTGTGTTGCCTATCATATCGAAAAGTCCTGAGGATGAGTCAGGCAAATTCGATCCTGAAGCAAAGGCTCGAATCAAAATTGTACAGGCTGGGATTGATGCCGTGCGAGCGGCTACGAATGATGAGAACAGAACGGCAGCTGGATATGTCGTTGCGGACTACAAAAAGAAATTGAAGAAGTTACAGAACGGATCAAGTAGTGAATGGTCCGATACCAAGCGAAATAGGATGGAGATCAAACTTCGGTTGGTAGCCATACAGGCAGAGCGTCAGGAAATTCAGAACATGCTAAGTAGTGGCGATGTTTCGGGTGAACTAGCGATTAAAGTTCAGGAAGTTATCGATCAAATGGAGATGGTTATGTCAAACCGTTCCAAAATGAAAATGGCAGTGGCACTTATCCGAGTTCGACGTTTATTTTCCAAACAATTTACCAAGTTACCTGAGCAGAGGGATATGAACGAGCTTAAACAACTTCGGGAGATCAAAATCCGCACATCTCAAGCAGCGCTTGAGGTGATTAAGAGTCAGATGAATGATAAGAACCGTGAAGCTGCGTTAGCTGTGATTGCCCGTTATAATGAGTCGATTGAGCGTCTGCAGAGTGGCTTTGGAAAGATTGAGAGCGAAGATGTATTCAACCAGCACAAAAATGAACTCGAGATCAAAGCTATTCAAGCAGAGCGGAACGAGGTACAAGCTTTGTTTGAGAGCGGTGAGATAAATTGGGCGGTTGCCAACAAGCTGAGACAGTATATTAATTACTTGGAGGCAGGCATTCTCGAGCCAAGTAACGAAGAGTAGTGTCATGAAGTGCCCCTTGTCCGCATATGGTTGTACTAAACAACCGGACATGGGGGAATAGGTTTATGGGAATGGCAATCGATCAACTTGGTGAGCTGATGACAATTATGCTAATTGCGGTCGCTTTGGGAATGGATGCTTTTTCCCTAGGCATCGGAATTGGAATGAAAGGAGTCCGGCGAAGTGATGCTATTCGCATAGGTAGCGCCGTATCTCTCTTTCATATGCTGATGCCACTGCTTGGCATTTTTGCAGGTCAGTATGTGGGAGGTCTACTTGGTGATCTTGCCCGTTATGTTGCCGGAGGATTACTACTACTTCTTGGCGGCCACATGATTGCGAGCTCGATTAAGGGAAGTGGGATTCAGTCCATTAATCATCGTTCATTACTTGGGGTGCTCTTGTTCTCACTTAGCGTCAGTATTGATTCCTTTTCAGTTGGAGTATCGCTGGGCATGTTTAACGGAAACATGTGGCTATCCGTATTGTCTTTCGGGTTCTTCGGCGGATTGATGTCTATTCTTGGACTTGCCTTGGGGCGCGGAATGAGGCGGGGCCTTGGAGAGTATGGCGAGGCGGCCGGGGGAGCCATTCTGTTAGCGTTTGGTCTAATGTTTATCTTCTGATAAAATAATAAATATATAATTAGTTTGTGTTCATAGAGCAACATGATACACAAAGTAGCCAACTCTGGAGGTAAGATACGTCATGAGAATCTTGTTTGTTTGTACGGGGAATACATGCCGGAGCCCGATGGCTGAAGGACTGCTTCGTAAATTAGCTAGTGAGCGTGGAGTAAATGTGGAGGTTTCATCTGCTGGCGTAGCCGCATCTGAAGGGGCGCCGATTTCACGACATGCCGAGGCTGTTCTGAAGGATCAAGGAATTATGGACTTCATAACGTCGAAGCCACTGTATGAGGAGCTTACCGACTGGGCAGATTTGATCCTTACTTTGACACAAGGTCATAAACGTCATGTTATTCAAAGATTTCCCGCGGCAGCTGACAAAACCTACACATTGAAAGAATATGTAGAGGACGACAAAGCCGTCCTTAACGACCAGGAGGAGCTACATCAGTTGATTGCCGAACTGGAGTTAAGCAAGGTGCTTGGAAAAGAACTGAGTGATATCCAAACTGCTCGTCTGACTGAGCTTTTGCGAGCGATACCTACGTATGACATCTCTGATCCGTTTGGGGGTTCTCGGTCAGATTACGATATGACAGCAGGTGAAATTTCAGCCGCACTAGTTAAACTACTCGATAAGATGATGAGAGAAGGTCTTCTCTAAAGGAACCGTGGGAGGTAAGGCGGTAATAAAATCGGGTTGCAATTGTCTCTGCTATGTTTTATTCTAAGTATAGATATTTAGATCCGATGTAACTGGCGACGAGAGTGGATGAAACCACGATGGAGCATCGGAACATACGGCCGGTCGCCTGGGCAAAGAGCACGACGCAGTTAATGCGTCCTGCTCTTTTTTCGTTTTCGTGTAAGTCCTTCGAAGATTATTATTACCTTGTCCATCTGTTTGATATAATAAGGACAGATGTTGGTAGATCATAGTAATTCTTCTGAAGGAAGGGAGTTCGCGAGTATGGAAACAGACCAGATCCTGGAGAATGTCCGTGAACAGGTTGCCGAGGTATTAGAGGAATTAGTGCTAGCGGCAAAGCTTGGTCCAGGCAGTCTTGTAGTTATGGGAACTAGCACCAGCGAAGTGATAGGAGCTGCCATAGGCAAGGAGGGTGCGGAGAGTATCGCTGAAGAATTGTACAAAGGAATTGAGAGTATTAGGTCGAAGTACAACCTCCGTGTGGCTTTTCAATGCTGCGAGCATTTGAACCGTGCTCTTGTTATAGAACGGAGTTTGCTTGAGGAACTGTGTCTCTGTGAAGTAAGCGCAGTACCCGTGCCAAGAGCAGGTGGTTCGATGGCAGCGGTAGCTTATAGAAATCTTAAGGATCCTTGCCTTGTGGAAAGCATAGAGGCTTATGCCGGCATCGATATCGGTGAAACACTGATCGGTATGCATTTAAGACAGGTTGCTATTCCATTCCGTCCTTCGCGAAGATTCATTGGTAAGGCTCGAGTTACAGCCGCTTGGACACGGCCGAAGTTGATTGGTGGGGAGCGCACGATATATGCACTTCCAGAGGTACAAGATTCACATGTGTGTCTGTAGAACATTACATTTAAATATAGGGAGGACTATTGAACTATGAATCATTTGAAGAAGCAAGACCCTGCGGTACTTGAGGCCATGAATTTGGAACTAAAACGTCAGCGTAACAACATTGAGTTGATTGCCTCAGAGAACATTGTGAGTGAAGCTGTGATTGAGGCAATGGGCTCCGTATTAACAAACAAATATGCTGAAGGATACCCAGGCAAACGCTACTATGGTGGCTGTGAACATGTCGATATCGTTGAGGATATCGCTCGTGATCGTGCGAAAGAACTATTTGGAGCAGAACATGCCAATGTTCAACCTCACTCCGGTGCTCAAGCTAACCTAGCTGTATATCTTACAGCCCTTAAACCAGGTGATACTGTACTTGGAATGAATCTAGCTCACGGTGGACACCTTACACACGGTAGCCCGGTGAATGCCTCCGGTTTGTTGTATAACTTTGTCGAATACGGCGTACAGGAAGATACCTTCCTTATCGATTATGATGAAGTTCGCAAAGCTGCATTCAAACATCGTCCGCGTTTAATCGTGGCTGGAGCTAGTGCCTACCCACGTGTAATCGATTTTGAAAAAATGGCATCAATCGCAAATGATGTAGGTGCCCTCTTTATGGTTGATATGGCTCATATCGCTGGATTGGTTGCAGCTGGACTTCATCCGAGCCCAGTACCACACGCTCATTTCGTAACTACAACTACACACAAGACACTTCGTGGACCTCGCGGTGGACTAATCCTATGTAAGCAACCATGGGCAGCAGCTATCGACAAGGCTGTATTCCCAGGGATACAAGGTGGTCCGTTGATGCATGTGATTGCTTCCAAGGCTGTAGCTTTGGGTGAAGCATTGCAACCATCATTTAAGGTTTATGCTCAAAATGTTGTGAAGAACGCACAGGCATTAGCTAAGTCTCTTACTTCAGAAGGCCTAAATCTTGTGTCTGGTGGTACAGACAACCATTTAATGCTCATTGATACTCGTAATTTGAACATTAGCGGTAAAGTAGCAGAACGCGTTCTGGACTCCATCGGAATTACAGTCAATAAGAATGCTATTCCTTTCGATCCAACAAGTCCGTTCGTTACAAGTGGTATTCGAGTGGGTACTCCTGCTGTAACGTCTCGTGGAATGGACGAGGAAGCTATGAAAGAAATCGGTCAAATCATTGCTCTTGTACTTAAAAATTCCGATAATGAAGCTGTCTTAGCTGAAGCCCGTCAAAAGGTTGAGAAACTAACAGATAAGTTCCCGATTTACCCTGAAGTTAGTTACGAGTAAAACCATAGTTATTCCGTATTAAAAGGCCAACTAGTTAGCACTGGTTGGTCTTTTCTTATATGTTGTAATGTCAATAATGCCAGTAGAAACTTCCGCTCTATGAATTTTAAACAAATACCAAAAGTTATAATTTGATATATATTACATATAATAAAATAATTGACAAAACTAACTTATGTATTATAATAAGGATGAAATAGTATTTATTTACAATAATAGATTGTGATTCCGTCTAATAAAGCTGTTTACTAAGTACATATTAATATGGCTTAATGCGCTTCTTTGGGCAAACGATTGCATAACGGGTTTCAGTCAGCCGAGTATTCCAGATAGTTTATAAGGATGGATGTAAAATTCGGCACAAAATTGGAGAGTTCAAACCTTTTACTAGTTACAACGAGTGAAGTGCAGAATAATTTCCATGTTCATGTGAGCGAACGATTGCACAAGTAATAAGATAGCAAAGGCTATATAAAACCAAATAGGAGATGATGAGATAAATTTATACATTAATATAATTAAGAATATTTGGTAGTGATATTTATCTTTTGGGATTTCTTACGAGATTTTAGTTGATAGTTATGTTAGCGGTTACATTTAAAGTTTACCAGGGGAGATGAGAGGAATATGCAATTGTTTATTTTTATCCAATTTTTTATGAGTGTAGTGTTCTTTATGGCAGCGTTAGGTAAGTTGGTCAAACCTATTACATTCTCAGAAACAATGAGACAGCTAGGAATTAATCGATTATGGGCAAAATCTGGGGTATTGATAATTGCTTTCTTAGAAATAATTGCTTGTGCACTATTAATCATTCCTTCTACTTTATTGTTTGGGCAAATACTTTCTCTTATTCTGATATGTTCATATGTTTGGGCATCTTGGAAAGCGAGAGGAAGACTAGTTAAATGCAACTGGTTTGGAGGATTAGTCATTGAACAATTTGGTGTTGTAATGACTTTAAGAAATTTAATATTTTTAATCATGTGTATATATATGATCGTTATGCCAGATACCTCAGTAGTTGGAATCTATTCTTTAGTAGATATTAGTCAAATCATATTCTCCTCAATTGGCTTAATAATTATTTATTCACTTGTTGTAATGGTAACTCAGTACATCAAATTATATCCAGGAGAACAACAATAAAGGAATGAAAGGGTGTAGAACATGCTTGAAATGCTGGATTTATCCAATATCATTCTATGGTGTATTGTAATCGTTGTCTCTATTAGTGTGTTTGTAATTTTAAGAGAAGCTATAAAAGCTAAAAGTAACCTATATGAGCAACAAGAGGGATTACCCAAGGGCAGCGATTTTCCTTTAGAAAGTAATATACCTATTAACGGAAGCCCAATGAATATAAGGAATAACGAAAAGATAGGAACATTAATATTTTTGACAGCTACTAGTTGTTCAACTTGTTCCAAAGTGTATCCAATTATTAACGATTACCAGAAAAATAAACCTTTGTATCAATATCTAATATTTATGTTGGGAACCGAAGAGAGTGTTAATAACGTTATAAAACAATATAACATTCAGTCACCAGTTGTTAGAATGGATGATTTAAAAGATCTTCAGGCTCCTTTTGTTCCATTTGGATATTTTGTTTCGCAGGATGGAGTTATCCGAGCAAAAGGGGTTGTTAATAATGAAGGACATATCCAATCCTTGATATTGTACGGTGAAGAGAAGGTATCTGCATAAGGAAAATTGTAAAGAAAAGAGAATTTTTGTAATGAGAAGGTTAACCATTAATCGAATTAGATTCCAGGAAAGGAGGTGAAAAAAATGTGCTCAGGATCATATTTATATACTTACTGTAATACTGTCAAATGCAGCAAAGGGACTGAAACATGCACGAGATGGGGTGATGGTTGTTACGAATGCAACTGTAAGAAGGACTCTTGTGGTAATTAATTAAAAACGAACAAAGGTCTGCCGTTTTCAGATAGAACGGCAGACTATTTAATAATCATTTTATATGTTATTAAATGATTGAAAAAGTTATCAAACAAACGGAGTGATTCTATGATTAAGGTAACCACTCTATTCAATAAACTCTTCTTAACAAAAAACGTTAAAATACAAGTATCAAAACCCGCAGAGTCTAATTTGCTACGAGGTGGAGAAGTTGGTGATGTACTCCCTCTTTTTAAAGTACGCGATCAGATGGGAAAGAAAATTACTTCTGAAAAAATTACAGGTTCTATTACTAAATTAATATTTTTGAGTGATACCTGTGGATTTTGCTTTGAGGTACTTCAACATTTAGCTAATAAACCAAGTATTAAAAACCATTTGGTATTTAAAAGTGATGAGGATACATATTTAAAAACGGGTCATAAGGATTTTCATTTTATGTTTCCCATTGTACGCTCTACCGAGGTTGTGGATCTATTTGGGGTTAAAAGAGTTCCTACGATCTTAACGTTGGGTCCGACGGGAATTATTGAGAGAATTGATGAGGTGGCAGAGATCGAAGATTTGTTCATATGTTTAGAAAGTTAATTTGATAGGATAAAGTCCAATTTGGTGACTGAAGCAGGGGGCGCTGTTATGCGACAGTTATTTTTGAAGCTATATAGGTATGTGTATTTTAGTAAAGTACAAAAGAATAAGGCGAATCCTACATTTTTACTAAGGGATCAGGGGTTAGCTATGGGGAGTCGATTCCCTAGTATGGCGGAATTGTTTGGTCAAACGAGATTAAAGGAAAATGACGGAATTATTATTCTGTTTCTATCGACGACGTGTCAGGCATGCATTGAAATATTCTCGGGAATAAATAACCTCTCAGAGAGGTGGTCCAGTAAGGAAGTTATTCTATTGATCAATGGTGATGATACTGAATTTAGAAATATTCAACGGGAGAATCATATAGAAGTTCCCATGATTAAATATGAACATACACAGTTTGAATTATATAAAACCACGATTTTCCCCTTTACTTATTATCTTTCACATCAAGGAATAATTTTAGCAAGAGGTCCGGCAAATTATGAAGCTCAAATTGATGTGATCGTGAACAAGGGAATAGAGAATACTCAACTTACTAGGACTGGGGGAGAAAACGTATGACCCTTGATAATGGTCTGAATCTAGGAGAACTCATTACGAATAAAGAATATAGTGATCAGAATGATCAGCTATTTAATCTATATAAGTATAAAGGAAAAAAAGTACTTATATTTGTATCCATGCACTGTGTTCGTTGTATTGAATTGTTGCCTGAGATAAGAACCGTACATTTGCCCAATACAAGTGTAATTATATTTTCAACAGGTAATCAGGAGGATCATGAGCAACTGGATGATTTTTTTCAGAGAAAAATGAAGATTGTATCTCTTACCTCGGAGCAAATGGAACAGGACTTTTCTGTTACTACTCACCCGTTTTGTATCTTTGTAGATGAATATCAACAGGTCTGTAACAAAGGAACTGTGTATAACGGGAAGGATTTACTAGAGCTTGTAAGTGTAATTGGAGAAGGAAAGCGAAAGAAATTATTCAGTAACTTATTTTGAATCCATGAGTTAGGGGGAGGCATAATGAACAAATTGTATTTTGATTATTGCGCATCCACGCCATTGCATCCTAAGGTCGCTGAGCAGCTATTTTGTACATCCGAACAATTATATGCTAATCCATCATCTGTACATGAAATGGGTTTTGAGGCTAACCAACGAGTTGAGGAATCTAGAGAAAGGTTATCTACAATACTTCATGTAGAGCCTAGTGAAGTAATTTTCACGTCGGGGGCTACGGAAAGTAATAATTTGGCGATTATAGGGGCGGTTCGAACATGGATGAAGAAGACGAGCCAGACACCACATGTGATTTCAACACAAATCGAGCATTCCTCTGTCTTTAATTGCTGTAAACAATTAGTGGGGGAAGGGGTGGAGATTACTTTTCTGCCTGTGGATCACAATGGAATCGTGAGTATAGCTTCTATTGAGAAAGCAATACAAGTAAATACGATGCTTGTAAGTGTTATGCATGTTAACAATGAGACAGGCTCCATTCAACCTATTCATGAAATAGGGAAGCTATTAAGAGCTAAGCCTCATATTTATTTCCATGTAGACGGAGTACAGGGCTTTGGAAAACTAGCTTTAGAATTAGATGATATTGACCTATATACCTTATCAGGGCATAAAATTGGGGGACCCAAAGGAATTGGTTTATTAATCGTAAAGGAGCATGTTGAGCTCACTCCACTGTTTTTCGGCGGAGAACAAGAGAATGGGTTAAGACCTGGCACAACCAATGTTCCGGGGGTGTTAAGTTTAGTCGAGGCCATAGAAATATCGTATAGTGAACGTGAAGAGAAGATGCAGGGTTTAACCGTGCTTCATGATCTTGTATATTCAAAGCTTGAAGAAATTCCTGAAATCATCATGAATAGTCCGAGACCCCCGTTATCTGCACCTCATATTATTAATTTTTCATATAAGGGAACAGGAGTAACCTCTGCTCTATTAATTAGTATTCTTGCCAAGCAAGGAATTATTGTGTCCTCCCAGTCCGCTTGTTCTTCTACAGCGAAGACGAGTCGTGTGTTAATGGCTATGACGAATGATGAAATACTCTCTTCTAGTAGCATTAGACTTAGCTTCCATGAATCAGTTACTCCCGATGATGTCCGATATTTAGTACATTCAATTTCTCATATGATACATCAGGTCAAGTCGCAAAATAAATTTGCCTTGTTGCAAAGATAATCTTTTATTAAATTACGGGCATTAGTGCCTAGGTGCAAACCAAAAAAGAGAGAAGTGGCCGATCTGGATGAATCATAGAGGAGTCATTCGTGGGTTAATCTTTGAGATTGTTCCATTTATATGGAAGTCATCTCCGGTAAGATTAATCATCATGATTATCATTCGAATGTTAGAAGCGCTTCAACCAGCTATTCAGATCTATTTAACGAAGCGGCTTGTAGATCAGGCTACGTTATTGTTTCAGGGCGAGTCGGACTTACTTTTACCAGCACTAACAACCATCGGATGGCAAGCTTTGTTATTTCTTGCTTCATTAGGAGCAAGATCTCTTACTCACATGCTTCTATTAGTCATTAAAAATAAGGCACAATATGAGATGGATCGCGTCATTGCAGACAAGTGTTCGAGGCTCGATTATATTTATTTTGAAGAGTCGGAGTACTATGATCGGCTTCAGAGAGTGACGCAGGGACTCGCTAATCGCGGACTTTCTGTATTAGATCATTTCTTCTTGGTATTGCAAAGCATCGTGACACTAATCTCACTCCTTGCTGTTCTGTCAAGCTTCCATTGGATACTATCCTTAGGTGTATTGTGCTTAATCATTCCATCATTCTTCATTAATATGAGGCTAGGCCAGAAGCGATATAAGCAAATGTTTCGTCAAACTCCATCCAATCGTAAAGTGAGTTATCTTATGAGCTTGATGACAACAAGAGAATCTGCAAAAGAGATGAAGCTATTCAAGCTATATCCCTATATTTTAAATCAATGGAGGTCAATATATTGGAAGAACGCTGGAGAGAAAATCGCTCTGGAACAGCGGGGCCAGTGGTATGGTGGATTCTCTGAGATGTTCTCTTACTTGTTCACGGCGTTATCTACCGTAGTTGTGCTTCTAGTAAGTAGTGGAGGGACTATGACGGTTGGTGGTTTTGTAGCTATGATTCAGACAGTTACGACGGCAAAGGATAGCGTGATGCTAATTGCAGTAAATTTGTCGGGTATATACGAGAATGCACTATTTACTAGTGATCTCATACTGTTTCTACACCTTCCAGATAAAAAACTGAATGAGGACCCTGAGGCTGATAATGTGAATATAAGTCCTTATGAACTGGCCGAGGGTGGTCTTGTAGTCGCTGAATTAAGCTTTACTTACCCAAATCAGTCTGTACCTGCATTATCTGATATTGGGTTTCACATTAAACCAGGTCAAAGAGTAGCTATTGTCGGTCACAACGGGGCAGGTAAAAGTACGCTTGCGAAATGCTTGCTTGGTCTATATAGACCAGAGCGTGGAAAGCTTCTATGGCAAGGTAGGGACATATTTGAGGACGATGAGAATAAGTCTGTCAGTGCAGTGTTTCAGGATTTTGTACAGTATCAATTAACCTTAAGGGAAAACATCGGATTCGGCAACATTTCCTCCATCGAGGATGATGGGCAGTTAGAAATCGCCGCTACCAAGACTGGTGTAGATTCAATTTCACGTCATTTATCTAATGGCTATGATACGCAATTAGGTTATGAATATGAAGGAGGAAAAGAACTATCTCAAGGGCAATGGCAGAAGGTGGCACTAAGCAGGTCATATTTTAATGCAAATGCAGAATTGGTTATTTTTGATGAGCCTACCGCTGCACTAGATCCGATAGCAGAGGCCGCCCTGTTTGAGCAGTTCTCCGAGCTTGTAGCAGGTAAGACGAGTATTATGATCTCTCACCGCCTCGGGAGCTGTAGAAATGCAGATCTTATTCTGGTGCTCAAGGGTGGTCGCCTTGTGGAGCAAGGGACACATGAGCAATTACTTCACTTGCATGGTGAATATGCGCAAATGTATAGAGCGCAATCACAGTGGTATGAAGCGGTTGTTACTTTCAATCCAACGAATACGTGATGAATCAATTCAATATTAATAGGGGGCTATTCAATGAGTAAGCGATTAACAAAATGCTTAGCAGTAATCATGCTTATGTCTGTCTTTTTTACAGCTTGTTCATCTACTAATGAAACACTTCAATATGAAGCTGATCCTCAAATGGAGACCACCATCACAGTGGGGTATGGGGATACAGAATCATTCGACTTTTTTTATGGAAATTTATTTAGTGCAAAGTATCCAAATATTGATGTTAAAATAACTAATAATGTAGATGAACCGGATGTATTTCTACTAGGTTTCGATGAATATGGTGAATATTTGGATGAAGGCAAGCTGTATGATTTAAATAACGTAATTACGGATGAAGCATTTAAGTTAGAGGGTATGAATCAGGGAGTTATTGATATCCTTAGACAACGCGGTAGAGGAAAATTATACGGTTTACCACCTTACTTTAGTAATCGAGCTCTTTTTTACAATAAAGATTTATTTGATAAGTACAATATTCCGTACCCAACAGATGGAATGACATGGGAAGAGGTTCTTCAACTAGCTAAACGATTTCCGATAGAGGATGGAGTAAGTGGTCTGTATACTCGTAGTCTGGGCGATCTTCTAGGTGACATGCTAGAAGCTAAAGGTCTTGAGAAAATCAATACGAAAGATATGAAAGTTACAGTGAATACGGATTCCTTTAAGGAGTTATTCGAGACTATTCTAGATGCTAATAAATCACAAGCGTTAAATATATTTGAACAAGATGGATTCGATAAGAATGATCCTTTTATAACGGGGCAAAGTGCAATGTTTTTTGGATACTATACTTATCTAAATAACAATATTTATTGGGTCAAGCAAGAGCGTGGTGAAGATTTTAATTTAAATTGGGATGTAGTTACTGCACCGGTAGATGAATCCAATAGAGAAGCAACACCATACTTCTTTTATCCAGCGATATTCGCTGTTAACGCTAAAGCTCAAAATGTTCAAGCAGCATGGGAGTTTGTAAAGTTTGTTAATGGTGAAGAGTTTGCAAAAATTAAATCTCGGACAACTACGAATAATATTCCAACTAGAACTGATTATGTATATAATCCGGAAGGTAAAAGAATGGAATCTTTTTATTCAAATCTTAAAATGAACAGGACTTTAATGAGTCATAGTTACTATGATAATATCCCTAATAATTTTGGAAGTGTTTTTAACGGCATAGTTGAATCGGAATTAAAGGCTGCTGCAGTTGGTGTCAAATCCATTGACGAGGCACTTGTGTCTATTGAGGAGCGTGGGCAACAACAATTGGATAAACAATTGGCTGAGAAGAGTAAGAAAGAAGATAAATAAATGATTACAGTATTAAAAGCTGGGCCTCCAGAAGTCTTTCAAAGAACAAACATGTTCAATGACGGGTCTGGAGGTTTTTCAATGAATACGATATTAAGATTAAACATCTATATTTTTAGAAACAGATTGTTATTTATAGTAGGGATCATTAACTCAGATATTAAAAAGGGGGGCTATTCAATGAGTAAGCGATTAACAAAATGGTTATCAGTAATCCTGCTTATGTCTGTCTTTTTTACAGCTTGTTCATCTACTAAAGAGGCAATTCAATACGAAGGTGACTCGAAAATGCAGGCTACGATCACAGTGAAGTACTCGGGGGGAGATGAGGCCTTTAATTTTTTTTATGGAGATTTATTTCGAGCAAAGTATCCAAATATTGATGTTAAGTTAATTAATAATCTAGAAGATGAACCGGATGTATTGCTACTAAGTTTCGCTAAATATGGAGAATATTTGGATGAAGGCAAGCTGTATGATTTAAATAATGTAATTACGGATGAAGCATTTAAGTTAGAGAATATGAATCAGGATGTTATTGATTTCGTTAGAAAACGCGGTAGAGGGAAATTATACGGTTTACCACCTTACTTTAATAATCAAGCTCTTTTTTATAATAAAGATATGTTTGATAAGTACAATATTCCGTATCCAACAGATGGTATGACATGGGAAGAAGTCCTTCAACTAGCTAAACGATTCCCGCTAGAGGATGAAGAAGGTGGTCTGTATACTCGTAGTCTGAGCGATTTGTTGAGTAACATGCAACAAACTAAAGGTCTTGAGAGAATCAATACCAAAGATATGAAAGTTACAGTGAATACGGATTCCTATAAGGAGTTATTCGAGACTATTCTAGATGCTAATGAATCACAAGCATTAAATATATTTGAACATGATGGATTCGCGAAAAATGATCCTTTTATAATGGGGCAAAGTGCAATGGCTTTTGAATACTATTCTTATCTAAATAACAATATTTATTGGGCTAAGCAAGAGCGTGGTGAAGATTTTAACTTAAATTGGAATGTAGTTACGGCACCGGTAGATGAATCCAACAGGGAAGCAACACCATACTTCTTTATTCCAACTATCTTCGCTATTAACGCTAAAGCTCAAAATGTTCAAGCGGCATGGGAATTTGTAAAGTTTATAAATGGTGAAGAGTTTGCTAAAATTCACTCTCGGACAACTACGGGTGATATTCCAACTAGAACTGATTATGTATATAATCCGGAGGGCAAAAGAATGGAGGTTTTTTATTCGAATCTTAAAATGGATTGGGCTGTAGTAAGTGATAGAGACTATAAAAAAATCCCTATAAATGTTTGGGATACTTTTAATGGTATAGTTGCATCGGAATTAAAGGCTGCTGCGGTTGGTGTAAAAACAATTGACGAGGCACTTGGGTCTATCGAAGAGCGTGGTCAAGTACTATTGGATAAACAATCGGTTGAGAATAGTATGGCAGATGATAAATAGACGATTACAGTATTAAACCTAAGCCTCCAGAAGTCTTTCAAAGAACAAACATGTTCAATGATAGGATCTGGAGGTTATTTTCAATGAATATGATGTTGAAATATTAAGATGCATTGAGAGAGGGAGAAATTTTGAATAAAAGAACAGGGGTAATAATAGTTGGGATCATATTTTTAATGATTTTTTCTACAGCCTGCTCATCCAGCAAAGAAACGATCCAATATGAAGGCGATACAGAGATGAAAGCTACACTAAAGGTGATGACTAATGCAGATCAAGACTACTTTATGAAAGAATATGGTGACATGTTCCGAGTTAAATACCCTAATATCGAACTTCAGGTGGTTAATTATACTTCTACTAATTTTAATGAGGTAATTGAGAAAGAGAAACCGGATCTTTTTACCCTTTCGCTGAAGGAATATGAACAATTGGTTCAGGAAGACGGTTTGTATGACCTCAATACACTTATTATAAATGATAAGTTTAACCTAGATGGAATTCATCCAGGAATTGTAGATTATCTTAAACAATTAGGAAAAGGTAAATTGTATGGATTGATATCAGAGTTTCAAAGTAAAGCTATCTATTACAATAAGGATTTGTTCGACAAGTACAGCATTCCTTATCCGCAGGATCAAATGACATGGAAAGAACTTATTCAACTTGCTAAACGTTTCCCGGCAGAGGATGGGGTGAGTGGCCTATATATGCAAAACTTTTCTGTTCTTGCTGAAAATATGTCTTTGAGTCAGCATCTAAACGAAGTCAACGTCAAAGATATGAAGGTAACGCTTAACACGGAATCCTATAAGGAATTATTTAATGTGATCATGGATGCGTATGAATCGAAGGCAGTCGTGTTACCAGACATTGATACATTTGAGGTATATGATCCCTTTATTACTGGAACCAGCGCTATGACAGTGGATTACTACTATTACATCAATAATAAGATTAACTGGGCCAAAGAAGAGAAAGGGGACAAGTTCCATTTGAATTGGGAGTTGGCCACAGCACCTGTAAATGAGTCCAGTCGTGATACATCACAATATTTCACCATTGGTGGTTGTATGTCGATCAACGCCGAATCGGAACAGAAACAGGCTGCATGGGAGTTTATCAAGTTTGTCCACAGCGATGAATTCGCCAAGGCAAAATCAAAGACACCTGGATTTTATGTCCCAACTCGAACGGAATACACGTATAACCCAGAAGGAAAACGGATGGAAGCTTTTTATTATTTGAAACCTGATGTGAGTAGTGTTTTTGTCGATTACGAACTACTTCCAAAGGGATTTTACGGGAATATAAGAGGAATTATCAATTCCGAAGGTAAAGCTGTGATGGTTGATGCTAAATCACTTGACGAGGCGATAGCCTCGATGCAGGAGCGTGGACAGCAATTATTGGACAAGAAGTAGGCGGCCATCATAACGGAGTCCTCCGCGGTTTATTGTTTGAGATCGTTCCGAATTAATAGGGGGTGCTATTCAATGTGTAAGCGATTAACAAAATGGTTAGCAGTAATCCTGCTTATGCCTGTCTTTATTACAGCTTGTTCATCTACTAAAGAAACCACCATAGTTTGAAGGGCGTGGGCAGTAAGTATTGGATAAACGATTTTCTGGGGAGTAATGTATATTCTGGGTGTTTCTACTGGGTATGACAGTAAATTAATACTCTTAATACTAGATGCACAATTTGTCGTTAGATCCACGAAAGCAGAAGTCTATATGATGTGACAGTTCGTAGCAATCATAAAACGACAGTGATATAATAAATAGGATTTGGACATCATTAGACGAAAAGAAGACTTAGTATAATTACCGGAGGGACAAACTATGGAAAAATTGGTGGTATGCGATCACCCCTTAATTCAACACAAACTGACTTTCATTCGCGATATGCGAACCAACACGAAGGATTTTCGTGAATTGGTGGATGAAGTCGCCACGCTAATGGCTTATGAGATTACAAGAGATATCCCTCTTGAATCAATTACGGTACAGACACCAGTTGCTGAGGCGCAGGCAAAAGTTATATCTGGACGGATGTTAGGTCTCATTCCGATTCTCCGTGCAGGACTTGGGATGCTGGATGGCGTCTTGAAGTTGCTTCCAGCAGCAAAGGTTGGACATGTTGGTTTGTTCCGCGATCCACAGACCCTGCAGCCAGTCGAATATTACATTAAACTACCGACCGACGTTCAAGAGCGTGAACTCATTGTAATTGATCCGATGCTGGCAACAGGTGGTTCTGCAATCGCGGCGATTGACGCACTCAAGAAACGTGGCTGTACACAAATTAAAATGATGAATCTTATTGCAGCTCCAGAGGGTGTAAAAGCCGTGCACGCAGTTCATCCGGATGTAGATATTTACGTTGCTGCAATGGACGAACGTTTAGACGAACACGGGTATATTATTCCTGGTCTTGGTGATGCTGGTGACAGACTATACGGAACGAAATAAAGGAAGGACTATACCATGTCAAAAATTAAGGTAATGACGATCTTCGGCGTTAGGCCTGAAGCCATTAAGATGGCTCCGCTGATTCTTGAACTGGAGAAGCATCCAGAGCACATTGAATCCGTTGTCTGCGTTACGGCGCAACATCGTGAAATGCTGGATCAGGTTCTTGATGTGTTTAAAATAGTTCCAGATTACGATCTAGATGTAATGAAACCTAACCAGAGTTTAAATGAAATTACGATACGTGTACTGCAGGGATTGGAGAACGTTCTACGTGAAGCGAGACCTGATATTGTATTAGTCCATGGGGATACTCTGACAACTTTCCTAGCAAGTTATGCTGCATTTTTGCAAGGGATCAAAATTGGGCATGTAGAAGCAGGACTTAGGACCTGGAACAAAATGTCACCATTTCCTGAGGAAATGAATCGGCAATTGACAGGAGTCCTTGCAGATTTACATTTTGCTCCAACGGAGGTTTCGGCTGGTAATTTAAGGAAAGAGAATAAGCCTGAGTCAAGTATATATGTCACAGGCAACACGGTTACTGATGTGTTTCAATATACAGTACAGCCGAGTTATAGTGATTCCGTGCTGGATTGGGCCGCCGGAAAGCGGCTTATTCTCATGACGGCTCACCGCCGTGAATCGCAAGGAGAACCGCACTTGAATATCTTCCGTGCAATCAAGCGAATCGCTGATGAATTTGAAGATATAGCGATCGTTTATCCGGTTCATCCTAGTCCTGCGGTGAGACAGCCCGCCTATGAAACTTTGGGGAATCATCCCCGTATCAAACTTATCGAGCCTCTTGATGTGGTGGAGTTTCATAATATTTACGCTCACACCTATCTTATACTTACGGACTCTGGCGGTATGCAGGAAGAAGCGCCATCTTTTGGCGTTCCTGTACTTGTGCTACGCGATACGACAGAGCGTCCTGAAGGTATAGAGGCAGGTACGTTGGAACTTGTAGGCACGGATGAGGAGATGGTGTATGAGCGGACTAAGGTGTTGCTTAGTGACAGAGGGACTTATGAATCTATGAGCCGGGCCGCTAACCCGTACGGAGATGGAAAGGCATCGCAAAGAATTGTCAATGCTATTCTTCACCATTTCGGATTGGTAAGCGAACGTCCTGAGAATTTTCACAGAAAGTTCACAAATGGAACGCAAGAATAATTGTGTTTTTTAACTAGATAGCATACAGTTGTACTGTACGGTTTCTTTAATTTTTCTGTGATATTTGTTATAAAATTCAAGTTTTTTTGCTTTAACGCTTTCATTGACAAAAAGTCGTCACATTCTGTAAAATGAGTTGGTATTACTTTACACAGAAAATAGGTATATTATGTTGTTTTTTTTGTGCCGAAAAAAATGCGTAATCTACAAATTTATGGGGGAGCAAGATGGACGATTTGAGCTCCATTGTTAGAGCCGTATCCCGGATAATGATGATATGGTTGTCCATTTTGTTTCTCGGATGGGCTTTTCTTCCGGATCATAGGCCTATTATTATAGGCTTAATTTTTGGATCTGCTTTCGGAATGTTTTATACCCGATTCTTATCCATTAAGGTACGCGGATTATTTGAGTTTTTGCTTGGTAAGGATAACAAAAGATTCAATTTCGGATTTCTTACCAGAATGTGCCTAGTCTTAATTGTAGTTATGATTGCAATGAAGCTAGAGCATGTGTCTGTTATGGGAGTTATAATCGGATTGTTCATTTCACAATTATTGACCATTCCGGTTGGAATCGTGATTGGACTCCGAGACAAATCTTGAACATCTTACTTGGAAAAGAGGTGAATACATACACATGCATGAATCACCGGTTATCATACTTGGTGGATTTCACTTGGATTTATCCGCTATTTTGATGCTTTTAGTAAGTATGCTCATCGTATTTGTTGTTTGTCGTTTAGCTGTGGCCAACTTGTCGGTCGAGAATCCTTCCAAAATGCAAAACTTTATGGAATGGGTTGTTGAATTCGTTCAAGGTATCGTTGGAAGTTCTATGAGCTCGAAGAAAGGCAAACCGTTCATTTCTCTCGGATTGACCTTGATTTTGTTCATATTCGTATCCAACCTTCTGGGATTGCCGTTGGGAGTTATTACTGAGGCGCATCAACAGGAGACAATCTTTGGACAAGTGATTGAAGCCACTCGGGGACTAGCGGGGGGAGAGCATGCTGAGATCTTATGGTGGAAGTCACCAACTGCGGATGTTTCTGTAACTGCGGGACTCGCCTTGGTCGTGTTTGTCCTGATGAATTACTTAGGACTCAAGAACAATAGGAAGCACTATCTCAAACACTTTGTTGAGCCATTTGCAGTCTTCTTACCTCTGAATATTATTGAGAATTTGTCTAAGCCAATCGCATTGGCACTACGTCTATATGCGAATATATTTGCAGGTGAGGTCTTAATCTCGGTAATTCTCAAGCTAGGCTTCATTGGAATTCCGTTTATGGGTATTTGGCAAGCTTTCAGTATCTTTGTAGGCGGTCTTCAGGCGTATATCTTTACGATCCTGACTATGGTTTATATTTCACAGTATGCAATTCACGAAGAAGAAGCGCATTAGTAAACTCTTAAGGGGGCAGTCTTTTGGCTGATTCCTGTGAGGTCTAATATATTTAAAATATGAGGAACAAATCTAAGGAGGAAATTTAAGATGGGATTACAGTATTTGGCAGCAGCTATTGCAGTAGGTTTGGGTGCACTTGGTGCAGGTCTTGGTAACGGGATGATCGTAAAGAGTACAGTTGAATCGATCGCACGTCAACCAGAGGCAGCAAATAAACTTCAAACAACAATGTTTATCGGTGTAGGTATCGTCGAAGTAGTTCCACTTGCAGCAACTGTTATCGCGTTCATGATCATGGGTTCTTAATATATTATGGTTTGGCGGGGAGGGCCGATGCCATCCGCGCCTTCCTTTTATGAGCTTTTTTATAACATAAGTCAGTTGTGTTAACGGAAAGGAGTGACATCGGTGAAGATCCTTTGGGAGAATATTCTTATTACCATGATTGCATTCGTAATACTTTATTGGCTACTGAACAAGTTTGCTTTCAGTAAACTCTTTGCGGTAATGGAGCAACGTCGTGAGTTGGTGCTCGGACAGTTAAATGAAGCGAAGCAAACGAGAGAACAAGCGACCGTTTACGTAGAAGAGCAGAAGGACGCGCTTAAGCAAGCTCGGCAAGATGCCTTTGAAATTATTGAGCAATCGAAACAAAGCAGTAGTAAACAAGCGCATGATCTACTAGAACAAGCCAAGCATGATGCATTGCGCATGAAGAACGAAGCAGTTCGTGATATCGAGAGTGAGCGTAATAAAGCGGTTGAAGCTCTTCGTACCGAGATTGGAACTTTCTCCGTAAATATCGCATCGAAGTTAATCGAACGCGAAGTCGAGAACAATCCGGCAGAACAAGAAAAGCTTGTAAACCAATACTTGGATGAAGTAGGTAAGAAATCATGAGCCGGGAGTCTGTGGTAGCCAAAAGATACGCCAAAGCAATGTATGAGATTGCTGCACAAGAAGGGCGTACACTGGAGGTCGAACAGGAGTTGAGGGCTTTGGTTTTAGCGATGAGCGAAGATGTTGCAGTTCAGCAGTTCATTGTGAGTCCGAATATTTCTGAAACAGCGAAATGGGAAGTGCTCGGAGGTGTACTGGAAGGTAAGCTTTCAGTGCCCGTAGTTTCTCTAGCTAAGTTGCTAGTAGAACGGGGAAGAACCGATGTTTTGCCGGAACTTTTGAACAGTTATATCAAAGTCGCAGGTGATGCATTAGGTCTAGCTAATGCCACGGTCTATTCGACATATGCTCTCTCTGATGAGGAGAAACGATCGATCGAGGTTGAGTTCGGTACACTGGTGAATAAGAAGATCCGTGTCCTGAATGTAGTTGATAGTGATCTGCTCGGCGGAATGAAGGTCAGAATCGGCGATACGCTGTATGATGGCAGTTTGTCCGGCAAGCTGAAACGGTTGGAGAAGTCTTTTCGAAGACAAGCACTGTAGATAGGGGTGAAACACTTGAGTATCAGACCTGAAGAGATCAGTACACTGATTAAGAGTCAGATCGAACAATATAAATCAGAAATTGAAGTGTCCGAAGTCGGCACCGTTATTCAAGTTGGTGACGGTATTGCCCGTGTCCACGGACTTGAGAACGCCATGGCAAACGAATTGCTTGAGTTTGAGAATGGCGTTTTTGGTCTTGCGCTCAACCTGGAAGAGAGTAATGTCGGGGTTGTAATCTTGGGACCTTACACCGCCATTCGCGAAGGCGACCAAGTGAAGCGTACCGGTCAAATCATGCAGGTTCCAGTTGGCGAAGCGTTGCTTGGTCGGGTAGTGAATCCGCTAGGACAGCCAGTTGATGGCAAAGGTGCCATCGCTACGACGGAATTCCGTCCAGTTGAGAACAAAGCGCCGGGTGTTATCGACCGGAAATCGGTACACGAACCGATGCAAACTGGGATTAAAGCAATTGACTCCATGGTTCCAATTGGTCGTGGTCAACGGGAACTCATTATCGGTGACCGTCAAACAGGTAAAACTGCGATCGCCATCGATACAATTATCAACCAAAAAGGTAACGGCGTGAAATGTATTTACGTAGCTATCGGACAGAAACAGTCCACGGTTGTTAACGTAGTTGAAACGCTTCGCCGTCATGGAGCTCTTGAGTATACGATTGTCGTAACGGCTGCCGCATCGGATCCGTCACCACTTCTATACATTGCTCCTTATGCAGGTGTTAGTATGGCCGAGTACTTTATGTACAAAGGCGAGCATGTACTTATCATCTATGATGACTTATCTAAACAAGCAGCGGCTTACCGCGAATTGTCCTTGTTGCTTCGTCGTCCACCGGGTCGGGAAGCATTCCCAGGGGATGTCTTCTATTTGCACTCCCGTTTGCTAGAACGTGCAGCTAAACTGAGCGACGAGCTTGGTGGTGGATCCATTACGGCGTTGCCGTTCATTGAAACACAAGCTTCTGACGTATCGGCGTACATTCCGACGAATGTTATCTCGATTACAGACGGTCAGATCTTCCTTGAATCCGATCTATTCTATTCCGGTCAACGTCCGGCGATCAACGTCGGTATTTCCGTATCCCGGGTAGGGGGCTCTGCTCAGATCAAAGCGATGAAGAAGGTAGCGGGCACACTCCGTTTGGATTTGGCTCAATATCGTGAACTTCAAGCGTTCTCCCAATTCGGTTCCGACCTCGACAAATCAACGCAAGCGCGTTTGACTCGTGGTTCCCGGATGATGGAAATCCTGAAACAAGGCGTGAATCAACCACTTCCGGTTGAGAAACAGGTGCTTAGTCTGTACACTGCCGTTAAGGGATATTTGGACGATATCGCATTGGCTGACGTACATCGCTTCGAAGCTGAATTCTTGTCCTTTATAGAGAGTCAGTATGCTGAAGTACTGAAATCAATTACGGATACTAAAGACTTGACTGCTGATAATGAAGCGAAGTTGAAGGAAGCCATTGAGAAGTTCAAAAAAGGTTTTGCAACTTCTGCAAAATAATTCTATGAACCGGCTTTGGCACGGTGCTGAAATGCCGGTTCTTAGTGATGTAATCTATGTTCAAGGGTCTATGACCTAAGTTTCTATAATGTTTATATCCGTTTTGGCTCCAGCCAAAACATAGTTGATGCTTTCGAAGTTAGTTTTGGCCCCAGCCAAAACTTAGTGAATGCTTTCGAAGTTAACTTTGGTCTCTAACCAAAGTTTAGGATTATGCTTTCGAAGTTAGTTTTGGCCCCAGCCAAAACTTTGAGGTGGTGAAATCATGGCAAAAGGGATTCGCGAAATTAAACGTCAGATCAAGAGCATTCAGAACACCCGTCAAATTACGAAGGCGATGGAGATGGTAGCTTCAGCCAAGCTGAGAAAAGCGCAGGAGAAAGCCCAAGCTTCTAGGCCTTACGTAGAGAAGTTGAGAGAGGTTGTTTCTAGCATTGCAGCAGGTAGCGAGGGCATCTCGCATCCTATGATGGTCTCTCGTCCAGTGAAACGTACCGCTTATATTGTAATTACGTCTGACGGTGGTCTTGTTGGAGGTTACAATGCTAACGTTCTCCGCAAGGTAATGGATGAGTTGCATAGCCGTCATTCTTCTAAGTCGGAATATGGATTGTTCGTAATTGGACGTAAAGGTCGGGAATATTTCAATCGCCGAGACCTTCCCGTTGTGAGTGAAATTACCGAATTGTCCGATGCACCCAGATTTGCTGACATCAAATCTCTAGCTTACGCAGCTGTTCAAGGCTTCGAAGAGGAAGAGTATGACGAGGTTTATATTTGCTATAGCAAATTCATTAACGCGATCACTCAGGTACCAACCGTCGATCGTTTACTACCTTTCGACCGTGTTGATCAACATGGAGTGTCTGCAACTTATGAATATGAGCCGTCTCCTGAAGGTGTATTAGAAGTTCTGTTGCCGAAATATGCGGAGACCCTTATATTCGGCGCCCTTTTGGAAGGCAAAGCGAGTGAACTTGGCGCGAAGATGACAGCAATGGGCAGTGCAACGAAGAATGCGACGACAATGATCGGCGAGCTTACCTTGACTTACAACCGTGCTCGTCAAGCGGCAATTACCCAGGAAATCACGGAAATTGTCGCCGGAGCGAACGCGCAGAGCTAATAGTAGGGACTTTCTAGGAGGGAAACAAAGATGAACAAAGGACGCGTTGTTAGCGTAATGGGTCCGGTCGTTGACGTTGAATTTCAACGTGGACAATTGCCGGAAATATATAACGCTATTGAAATTGTGAAACCAGACGCGCAGGCTGGTGAAGAAGCGCTAATATTAGAAGCTTCTAACCACCTGGGAGACAATCTGGTACGCTGTATCGCTATGTCCACAACGGACGGCCTTGTGCGCGGAACCGAAGCTTTGGATTTAGGAGCACCGATTTCCGTCCCTGTAGGCGAAGCGACCCTAGGTCGGGTCTTTAACGTACTAGGAGAAACGATTGATAACAAAGGTGCTGTGGCAACGGATGCTAGAAATCCGATCCACCGTCAACCCCCTTCATTTGAAGAGTTGTCTACACAATCTGATATTTTGGAAACTGGAATTAAAGTTATCGATCTATTGGCACCTTATGCAAAAGGCGGTAAAATCGGCCTCTTCGGTGGTGCCGGTGTAGGTAAAACGGTAGCAATCCAGGAGCTAATCAATAATATCGCACAGGAGCATGGCGGTATTTCTGTATTTGCTGGTGTAGGTGAACGTACTCGTGAAGGTAACGACTTGTATCATGAAATGACAGACTCAGGCGTTATCAATAAGACAGCCATGGTGTTCGGTCAAATGAATGAACCTCCAGGTGCGCGTCTTCGTGTGGCCTTGACGGGTCTGACGATGGCAGAATACTTCCGCGATCAAGAAGGCCGCGATGTGTTGCTCTTCATCGATAACATCTTCCGCTTTACACAAGCAGGTTCAGAGGTTTCAGCCCTTCTTGGACGGATGCCGTCTGCGGTAGGTTACCAACCAACACTTGCTACAGAGATGGGGCAACTGCAAGAACGGATCACTTCTACGAAGAAAGGTTCTGTTACTTCGATCCAAGCGATCTACGTTCCTGCGGATGACTATACTGACCCGGCTCCAGCTACCACGTTTGCTCACCTTGATGCAACGACTAACTTGGAGCGTAAGATTTCCGAGAAGGGGATTTTCCCTGCCGTGGATCCACTAGCTTCCAGCTCCCGGATGTTGGCACCGGAAATCGTAGGCGAAGAGCACTACAATGTTGCTCAAGCTGTTAAACGACTACTGGCTCGTTATAAAGAGCTTCAGGATATTATCGCCATCCTTGGTATGGATGAATTATCTGAGGATGACCGTTTGCTCGTTGCACGTGCACGTAAGATTGAGCGTTTCTTATCGCAACCGTTCCACGTTGCAGAACAGTTTACAGGTTTGAAAGGGAAATATGTTCCGATCGCTGAAACCGTTCGTAGCTTCAAGGAAATTTTGGATGGTAAGCACGACAACCTTCCAGAAGCAGCATTCCTCTTCGTAGGTACGATTGAAGAAGCTGTGGAGAAAGCAAAAACGCTGTAAATCGCACCGTCAAGGCGGATGCTTCAGAAATGAACTGTCCCACGAACAGGAGGGATGAATATGAGCACCTTTTTATTGGAAATCGTCACACCAGAGCGTGTGGTGTTCTCACATGAAGTGGACAGTTTGACTGTCCGCGGGATCGAAGGAGAGCTTGGTATTCTACCAAGTCATATTCCACTTGTGACACCACTTCAAGTCGCTCCTATTGTGGCTAAAGTCGGGGGAAAAATCATTTCGATCGCAGTACACGGCGGTTTTGTCGAAGTACAGAGCGATAAAGTGATTGTTCTTGGGGAGAGCGCAGAATTACCGGAGTCGATTGATGTCGAGCGGGCTATTGCTGCCCGGGAACGTGCTGAGCGCCGCTTGTCTGCTCGGGGCAATCAGGATCGCATCGATCATCGTCGTGCTGAACTCGCACTGCAAAGAGCTATAACCCGGATTAATGTATCGAGCAACACTAAGAAATAGTGTAAGAAATGAAAGTCGGACATCTATAAGGTGTTCGGCTTTTTTGCTTTAAAAGAAGATTATTCGAGAATTTTATAAATTTAATGGAGATTAATAGGCAACATTTCCTATCAAATTGGAACTGGTAAATGAAGGACATTTAACATCCTGTGTAGAACCTACTAATAATGCAAATGATAACTATAGCAATATCGATTTTACGTTAACGTTACAGCGAAGTATTAAAGTTTTGGATGCATGTTTATAACTAGGAAAGCCCCGCTTAAACCCTATATATTTGGAACACTTTTCCTCATATCGCATGTTCATATTTACCCAATTCAATATTTGAAAAAAAGTTTTTTTGATATATTCAATTGAAAACCCTTTCATTTAAAAGAAAAGCTGGATTATTGTCACTATGGCAAGTATGATAAATAGGGTCTATATTTTTACAGATTGCTGACCAATATATTTAGTGTGAGTGTTAACCGATTCAAGGTTAGCGGCATAAATATAAACGTGACAGGGAGGAAGTACATGTGAGTCCAGTCGAATCATTACCTGCTTCGGTCGGTGTGAGTGGCCTTACAGCTATTCTCATCTCACTGGTTTGCATCGCTTTGTCTTGGTGGGCCTTGCAAAATTTAAAACTTGATTTGTTTGTTCGTCATCCGAAGGGTCCACAGGGCAAGTTACTTCAGTTGCTGTTGTCTGTGGTACTTGGGCATTTTGTTGCCTCCTTCATTATGGATTACATGGGATACACACAATTGCTACGGTACTTGTTTTAATACCTAAGTCTTTTGGTTAAAGTGTGTTAGACTATGTTAGTCTAAGAAAATGTCGAATAACATCAAATCATTGTGTCAACAATGAGAATAGGGATTATTACACGTTATTTGAATGTATGTTTTAGGGGAGGATGATTTCCTCCAACATGCGCTCTTTTTCTACTGTAGTGGAACTTTGTGCGCATGAATTGACTAATGATATGATGAAATTTAGTGAATGAACGAATATTCTTTTCTAAAATTAGAGGATCAGATGAAAATGAACGCGCGGAGGGAAACAAGATGAGTAAATTTATCGTCCGCGGTGGCAATGTTTTGGCCGGGAACGTTAAAGTTAGCGGAGCTAAAAATTCAGTGCTACCGATCATTGCAGCATCGCTATTGGGTGAGGAAGGGATCAGCATTATTCGTGATGCACCTCCCCTTGATGATGTAATGACCATTAATAAAGTGTTGGAATCACTAGGAGCGAACGTTACATATGACCGTGAAGTCATTACGGTTAATGCGCAGAATATCGCTTCTTGTGAAGCACCGTACGAATGGGTGCGGAAAATGCGGGCGTCTTTTCTTGTCATGGGTCCTTTGTTAACTCGAACGGGTTATACTCGGATCTCATTGCCAGGAGGCTGTGCTATCGGTACGAGACCGATTGACCAGCATTTGAAGGGCTTTGAGGCTATGGGCGCGGAGATTAATCTCGGTCAAGGTTTCATTGAAGCGAAGACAAAAGGCCGTTTGCGTGGCGCTAAGGTATATTTGGATGTAGCAAGCGTAGGTGCAACGGAGAATATTATGATGGCTGCGACTTTAGCTGAAGGAACAACTGTTATTGAGAACGCAGCAAAGGAACCTGAAATTGTCGATCTGGCTAATTACCTGAACGGCATGGGGGCTATTGTGCGGGGTGCAGGAACAGGAGTTATTCGCATTGAAGGCGTAGAGAAATTATGCGGAGTAGAGCATACAGTTATTCCTGACCGAGTGGAAGCAGGCACCTTTATGATCGCTGCCGCTATGACTGGTGGTAACGTGTTTGTAGAAGGGGCTATAGCAGACCATTTAGGACCTGTTATTTCTAAGTTGGAGGAAATGGGTGTTAGTATTGACGCGCAAGAGAACGGTATCCGTGTACGTGCGGATAAGCCACTGAAAGCTGTCGATGTCAAAACACTTCCGTATCCAGGTTTCCCGACAGATATGCAGTCACAAATGATGGCGTTGTTGCTGGTGTCAGAAGGCACGAGCGTAGTCACTGAGACCGTGTTTGAGAATCGCTTTATGCATGTCGATCAATTCCGTTTGATGAATGCAGAGATCAAGGTTGAAGGCCGTGGAGCTATTGTTACGGGTGGTGCTAAACTAAGCGGTGCTAAAGTGTGTGCTACTGATTTACGAGCAGGTGCGGCATTGATTATTGCTGGTTTAGTGGCGGATGGAACAACTGAAGTTAGCGGAACACACCATATTGATCGGGGTTATGTACATTTGGCCGAGAAACTCTCTGGATTGGGCGCTGATATTTGGCGCATCACAATGGATGAGCCAGTAGCTGAATCTACCAAGGTGCAATTGCCTCAACATGAGGAAAGACCTGTCCTTAAGATTCAACCGACTTGGGCGTAACTCAATAGTCCAAGGACTGTTGTATTGATCATTTGAACATCGGAAATAATTATAACTATTATAGAAATTAGACGAAGGACTATGCCACCTGGCATGGTCTTTTGTTTGTATTCATGGGCTTTGGAACATTCGATATGAGATCAGTCGGAATCTGCGACTGGTCTTATTTATATTGGAGGCTGTGAGAGGCATGAGCGGCTAGGATAAGTTATTGAATAGTATTTGGTAGGGTCCGTTGTTGCTTCGAAAGAATAGTTGCATAGAGTGCAGTTAATTTTGTGGAAATGTAGGTGACCTTTTAATAGTTGTAAAAAGTATAGTTACTACTTTATGCAATTAGTATCTATTTGGGCACGGTAAGAGTCGATTTTGAGTTCTAGCAAAAGAGAGAAACTCATATCTATAAGTATAGCGGACAAAAGATATAAGGATCTTAAACGCTAGGGTTACCTGATACCTCGTAGAATGGGGTCCTGTAACTGCACCATGAATTGGATGGAGGTAATTAACGACATGGAACAAGAGGGCTCTCTTTTAAAAGTAAACTTGGCAGCTCGTAGAAATGAAGAGCCTATCGGGCCTATAGTCTCTGTAAATGAAAATAAGGTTCAACGTTTAAAGGTAGAGAGCCGGAAGGAGCCAGTTGCAGATATATCTCTATTAAAGGCTAGTAGCAGGATTAATGGTCTAAGTGAGTATGAAGTTGCTAAAGCGGGTCAATCTCATAGTATGGGCAAGAGAGATACCCCGAAGAAAAGGGAAGAGCAATTCTCGCAGGAGCATCCAAATGTAGCGCTGGATTCGCAAGTATCACGTGTACTCGGTGAACCTAAGAGTGCCGAGTCGACGCGTTTGCGGGCGGTGCAATCTGTAGAGCGGCGCATAGCCCAGCCCAGAGCTGGGGCTGATGCGGGTGCCGATGAGCAGGCACAGCCAACACCAGCGCGGGCAACCGCACCGGCGGCGGCACCCACCAGCGCAGCAGCGCCTGCGCAGCCGACATTTCCGGCACTGCGGCCACTGCCGCCCGCCTACCGTGTGCCCGCGACCCACACGCTCGCGCGTACTCCGCTCCGAGGTTCCTTCCGCCTACGCGGAAGGAACCTCGGAAAGCTCGCCGCCGCTGTGGCTGCGCTAACTGCGCTCGCCGTGCTGCTGCCGGCGCTGCTCACTGGCCGGGCTGCGCCACCGGCCACAATGCCCGTAGACCCTGCGGCACAATCCGCCGCACCACAGAAGCATTTGCCTTCAGCACTTGACTCACTCGTTCCGGGCTCATCGGGCCTTGCTTCAACAACTCTTGGCCCACTCACTCCCGGCTCATCAGCTCTTGATCCAACAGCTCTTGGTCCACACACATTCGGCTCAATCACCCTTGACCCATCCGCTCTCGGTAATCCCACTGTCGGCGGATATAACTTCATCCCCTCGGCTTTCACGCCAGCGGCATCTGCGGTTTCCGTACACGTCTATCTCTCAGACAGGGGTGTCGTAGAGATTCTACCATTAGAGCAATATGTGGCAGGGGTGCTCGCCGCTGAAATGCCAGCCGATTTTGAATTGGAGGCGCTCAAAGCGCAAGCTATTGCGGCTCGCACCTTTATTGTTCGTCGTTTGGTAGCGGGTGATTCTAGCGGTGTTCCCACACTTGATGCGGATGTGACTGATACAGTTGCCCATCAGGCGTATCTATCTAAGCAAGATCTGCGCGGGTGGGTGGAGAGTGGTAAATCCGAGCAATTGGCCAAGCTGCAACAAGCCGTCAGAGAAACTAGTGGAATGATCATGACTTATCGGGGTGAACCGATAACCGCTTCCTTTTTCTCAGCTAGCGGAGGATATACCGAAAACTCGGAAGAATACTGGACATCCCAAATCCCCTACCTTCGCAGCGTGCCTAGCCCATGGGAGGCGGAAATTAATCCTCATTATAAAGAGACAATAACACTACCATTAAGTGAAATGTTCGGGAAGTTGGGTTTGCAAGCGCCGGCACTCCCAGCAGCAACAAGTGCAAAGCAAGAGACACTTACTATGAATAAATTAATCAAGATTCTATCACTTACTTCTGGAGGTAAGGTGAAGAGCATATCTATCGGCGGCGAGATTTTTACAGGCCGAGAAGTAAGAGAGAAGCTGAAACTTCGCTCTAGTCAGTTTACATTCAAATTGGATGGTAAGAATGTGAATATCACGACCTACGGGTATGGACACGGGGTTGGGATGAGCCAGTGGGGCGCCAATGGTATGGCAAAAGAGGGGTATACTAGCACGCAAATTCTCAAACACTATTATACGGGAATATCTTTTCGGCAAACCTCGCTTATACTTAAAAATTAACTTTTTTAAAAAAAATGATATAAACGAAGTATAAAAGAGTTGGACCCGGTAACACTGGTTACTGAGGTGATGACAAAATGAATGAACAAAATCAAAAAAACAAATCCCATGAGGAATCTCCTAAAAAAGGATTGGGAGAGCCGATAGCACCGGTATCCGCATGGAAAAGACTGTTGTCGAAAAGATGGGTCTATCCGGCAGCGTATGTAGCGGCAGCGGCAATTATACTAACTTTAGTGTGGGTCTACCAGGATGCTGCTCAAAAGCCGATGGAATCGACCCCCGCTAGTGTTACAGACTCTTTGAATCTTCCAGGCAACAGCGATGCGCTGGGTCAAGAGGATGGCAAGGATGGTGCCGCAGTTGAGACGTTAGCTAGTTACGAAGATCTGGCATGGCCTGTCGCGAAGGTAGCCGATGTTGCTATTGTCAAACCGTTCTATGAGAAGGATGGTTCAGCCGAGGATCATCAGGCAGCTCTTGTGCAGTACAAAGATACTTTTACACCGAACACCGGAATTGATCTGGCGCGCGGAGATGACAAATCTTTCGAAGTAACGGCTGCGCTAAGCGGTAAGGTTACACGAATTGAAGAGCATCCGTTACTCGGCTATGTTGTGGAGATTACACATGCTAATAACCTGAAGACGGTATACGAAAGTTTATCGGATGTAAAGGTGAAGCAGAATGCCGAAGTGAAGCAAGGTGATTCCATTGCAACTTCCGGACATAACGAGCAGGAGAAGGAACTTGGTAATCACGTACACTTTGCAGTGTATGAGAATAACGAATTGATCAATCCTACATCTGTGCTTCCGAAGAAATAAAATCTTTGGGTGAGATGAAGAAGCGGAGAGCTCATGCTCTCTGCTTTTTTTGTTGCGTCCAAAAATTATTATACAGGGCATGCTCATAATCAATAAAGTCGCAATCTACAGCCTGAATTCTTATTCCAATCATCCCAAAAGATCCATAAGGACAACTTCTTCTGCGAAAATAAATGGCCTCGCCTAGGCTTGTCATACATGGAAACAAAGAATATATAGGCCCGCCCCTCATATAATGTACCAAACTATCGCGAGTAAGGGAGGCGGGAGCGTGCACGATTACATCAAGGAGCGTACGATAAAAATAGGTCGCTGTATCGTGGAGACTCGGCACACAGTTCGGACCATAGCCAAGGAATTTGGCGTATCAAAAAGCACGGTGCATAAGGATTTAACCGAGCGTTTACCGGAGATCAATCCGGATTTGGCGGATCAGGTCAAGCACATTCTCGAATATCACAAATCCATCAGACACCTTCGAGGAGGAGAAGCGACAAAAATCAAATACAAGAAAAAAGGGCAAACGAAACGAGAGGTGATTAGCTCAGTAAATTAAGTGAGAAGTAATATATTTACAACTTTGCACGATCGTTATTGAACACTCCCCCCAAAGTATGGTATTTTTAAATATGGTATAAGAATGTGGATTTTTATCCATAGATCCCGAGTTATAAAGGATTTTTCAGATTTTTGTAGAATTATAACCTTTAAAATGACGGAATGATGGGAAACCTTTTCCATATAAAATTTAAATGTGTCAACAAAATACGCTTTGGGGGAGCAACAAACGATGAGCAAGGATATTGGTATTGATTTAGGCACGGCAAATGTGCTAATTCATGTCAAAGGAAAGGGAGTTGTACTTAACGAACCTTCCGTAGTGGCGATTGATAGTGACGCAAAACGTGTTCTTGCTGTTGGTGAAGAAGCTAGACGTATGGTCGGCCGAACACCAGGCAATATTATTGCGATCCGCCCGCTTAGGGATGGAGTCATTGCCGATTTTGAAGTAACCGAAATGATGTTGAAATATTTCATCGATCGAGTAGGTGGGAGAAGTTGGTATAGCCACCCGCGCGTGCTCATCTGTGCTCCAACAAACATTACCTCAGTAGAACAGAAATCTATTCGCGAAGCGGCGGAACACTGTGGTGCCAAGGAAGTATTTATGGAAGAGGAGCCTAAGGCCGCTGCAATTGGTGCGGGTATGGATATATATGAGCCGAGTGGTAACATGGTTGTCGATATCGGTGGAGGGACGACGGATGTGGCGGTGCTCTCTATGGGAGACATCGTCACGGCTTCGTCTATTAAAGTCGCTGGAGACAAGTTCGATGCTGCCATTATTAAATATATCAAGATAAAGTATAAGTTGATGATCGGGGAGCGAACAGCAGAAGATATCAAGATTGCGATCGGTACAGTACACCCGATGGGTAGAGCAGCCGAACTGGATATCCGAGGAAGAGACATGGTCTCAGGTCTTCCGCTAACGGTAACGATTACAGCAAGAGAAATACAGGAAGCGCTAATGGATTCAGTGGCTGCGATTGTTGCTGCCGCCAAATCAGTATTAGAGCGGACTCCACCAGAATTGTCTGCTGATATTATTGATCGTGGCGTGATACTTACAGGAGGAGGGGCCCTTCTGAATGGATTGGACGAGCTACTCGCCGAAGAATTGCGTGTGCCCGTACTGATTGCCGAAGATCCGATGCATTGTGTCGTCAAGGGGACAGGCATTATGCTGGATAATTTGGATCGAGTTATTAAGAAAAGATTCTAATTCGCCGATATAAATGAAATGAACTAAAAATGACGTGACCATAGTTGAAATAAGATACATATAGTCATCAAGTCTGGAGGTTATTTTCATGTTAAGAGGACTCTATACCGCAGCATCCGGTATGATCACAGAGCAACGGCGTCATGATACGGTAACACAGAATATCGCGAACATGAATACACCCGGTTACAAGCAGGTCGATAGTGTGAAGCATTCTTTTCCGGAAATGATGGTTTCACTTGTGGGTGATAGTTCGTCACCTACATCTCGCAAGATTGGGAAGTTGACGACCGGGGTGTTTGCGGAAGAGAGCTTGTCGTCGTACACGCAAGGTGATCTTAGAGAGACGGGAAATAACTCTGACTTTTCCTTGGTATCCAGCCTTGGTTTGATTGACCCGGCAACGGGAGAAGCCATGGTATTTGATGCTACTGGCAAACATGTGAGTGAGAACGGTGATGTGACCTACCGTCCGCAAGCTTTTTTCTCTGTTATGGATAATAAGGATAACGTACGCTACACTCGTGATGGGAGCTTTACTGTGAATGCTGCAGGGGAGCTCAGGACATCTCAAGGCTATCGTGTGCTTGATGAGCAAGGTAATGCGATAGTATTGAATGGATCAATTAATACGCTTACCACGGATAGCAAGGGTAATCTAATTGATGATGGACAACCTTTAAATGTAGCTATGGGTATCAAAGTTATAAACCGTCCTCAAGAACTGGTTCGTGAGGGTAACGGTGTGTTTCGTGCGGAGGATGAAAGAGTTGCTGATATTCGGGCATTGGACGTAGCGGATGCTGCGGAAGTGCGCCAAGGTTACCTGGAATCGTCTACTGTAGATCCATCACAAGCGATGGTAGAGTTACTCGCCGCACAGCGGGCGTATGAATCCAATCAGAAGATTATTCAATACTATGACAAAACTCTAGACAAAGCGGTTAACGAAGTTGGTCGCGTTTAATAGAATTACAGTACAACTATCGTTTTTTAATTCAGGAGGTGTCATATGAATAACTCTATGATTAGCGCCATGGTATCAATGAGCGGAATTCAGCAACGATTGGACTTAATTGCTGATAATATGGCTAACATGGATACAACAGGATACAAACGTAAAGAATCCTCATTTGAGGATACGCTAACCCGTGTGAAGGAACAAAGTTCTGAATTTAAGCTAGATGGGCGTGCAACTCCATCTGGGTTTAATCTGGGATTTGGTTCACAAGCAACGACTGCAACGCTTAATTTTGCACAAGGATCGATTGTAGATACAGGGAATTTGACGGACCTTGCGATCGAAGGCAATGGGCTTTTTGCTATAGAGGCTGCGGGTGGTGTGAAGGGGTATACCAGAGCAGGTGATTTTCACATCCAGCCCAATCCAGTGGATTCAGAATTAAGCTATTTGGTAACGAATCAGGGGCATTATGTGTTAAACGCAGAAGGCGATCGTATCGAGGTTCCTTCAGGTTCTACGTTGCAAATTGATCGGGATGGAAATATCGTAGCTACCAAAGGAAATGAACAAACTGAGATTGGTGCTCTTCAATTGAAGAGTCCACTTCGTCCAAATGCACTGGTGCAGAAGGATGACAATATGTTTGTGCTGGCTACCGGTGCTGTTGAGGACGACATTCTCACAGATACTTGGCAGCTGCCAGAGAATCAACAAGCCCACATTAGACAAGGGGCTCTAGAGAAATCTAATGTTGATCTCACTAAGGAAATGGCGGATATGATGCAGGTGCAACGGGCTTATCAACTTGCGGCTCGCGCACTCACATCCAGTGAAACTATGATGGGCTTGGCGAATAACCTGCGTGGATAGGTGGAGAGTTTCATGAATCAGAAGAGACGTCCGGTCGCGAAGAAGAAGCGATCGGGATGGATGGCATTGCTGAAAGTTGTTCTGATCATTCTATTTCTTGTCTTGGCCCTCTTTGGAGGGGCAATTGTAGGCTATGTCGTGCTTGGCAAACAAGATCTCGGAAGTGTCATGGATATAGCAACATGGAAACATGTATTCGATTTGGTATTTGCACCGTAATTAACAACAAATGGATTATAGACTCCCGGCGACGGGAGTTTTCTTTTTAAACGAGGAAAATGTATAATGATGATGGATTAGTGTGAACTTAGAGGATTAAATCAACAACCAAATGATCAAAGGGCTTAATCAATATACGGCCTGTGGCTGCATACGGATAAGCCCCTTATCTTAACCTTCGCTTCTGCAGATGCTAAGGATAGTTACAGTGTGACCGACCTTAGGTTGTTTTATACAGATTTGATGGTTCATTGATAAAATACGAAAGGGGTAATACATATGTTAGATTCAAATCAAATTCAAGAGATCATTCCACATCGTCCGCCCTTCTTGCTGGTGGATCGCATTATTGAGCTGGAGGAAGGCAAGCGGGCAGTAGGTATTAAGAATGTTACGGTTAATGAACCGTTTTTTGCCGGCCATTTTCCTGGTTATCCTGTTATGCCTGGTGTTCTGATAACAGAGGCCCTTGCGCAAGTTGGAGCTGTCGCTATTTTATGTGTGGAGAGCAACCGGGGGAAGATTGGATTTCTTGCCAGTTTAGATGGGTTCCGCTTCCGTGGACAAGTCGTTCCCGGAGATGTGCTGCGTCTTGAAGTAGAAATTATCCGTCTTAAAGGTTCGTTTGGTAAAGGCAAGGCCGTTGCTAAAGTAGAAGATAAGATTGTTGCAGAAGGTGAAATTATGTTCGCCTTGTCATAAGACATGCAAACGTGGCATAACTATACTTGATTTTTACTCAAGGAGGAGAAACAAATCATGACAGAACTAAATTCAACCATTAGAGAGAAAGTAGAGGGCTGGTTACAAGACCCTTCTATTGATGAGAGTACAAAGCAGGAACTTCGTGCATTGGAGAATGATCCGGCTGAACTGGAGGATCGTTTCTATCGCGACTTGGAGTTTGGTACGGGTGGGCTTCGTGGTGTGATTGGCGCGGGCAGCAACCGGATGAATCGCTATACAATTGGATTGGCAACTCAAGGTTTTGCACAGTATATACTTGAAGCGCATGGTGACAAAGAGGGACGCCCTTCAGTAGTGCTCGCTCATGATTGTCGTCACTTCTCACCTGAGTTTACACTTGAGGCTGCGCTTGTACTAGCAGGCAATGGGATTGTTGCTAAACTGTTTCCGTCTCTGCGTCCAACACCACAGCTTTCTTTCTCTGTCCGCGAGTTGAACGCTACGGGTGGTATTGTTGTGACGGCGAGTCATAACCCACCGGAGTATAATGGTTATAAAGTATACAATGCCTCAGGTGGTCAGCTTGTTCCGCATGAAGCAGAGGTAGTAATATCAAACATTAAAGAACTAGTATCGTTCGCGCAAGTGAAACGGTTGACTAAAGAAGAGGCAGAAGCTCAAGGGCTGCTACAATGGCTCGGGGAAGCAGAGGATGAGGACTTTGCTGAAACGGTTGCAGCAACTAGTGTTAACCGTGAATTGATGACCTCTGGGGCAGCAAAGGATGTTGTGATTGTCTTCACTCCACTGCATGGAACAGGTAACTTGCCTGTGCGCCGTGCACTCGACAAACTTGGGTTTACTCAAGTGCATATCGTGAAGGAGCAGGAACAACCGGATGCTAATTTCTCGACGGTGAAGTCACCAAATCCTGAAGAGCGTGAAGCTTTTACACTAGCAATCGAACTTGGGAAGAAGGTTGGCGCCGACATTCTGATCGGTACCGATCCAGATGCAGACCGTATGGGCGCAGTAGTAAAAACTGCGGATGGAGAATATGAGATTTTGACGGGTAATCAGTCCGGTGCGATCCTCGTCCATTACGTATTAAGCCAGTTGAAAGAACAAGGTAAGCTTCCTTCAAATGGTGCAGTAGTGAAGACCATCGTTACAAGCGAATTGGGTGCAACCATTGCCCGTCATTATGGCGCAACGGTATTTAACACGCTAACCGGATTTAAATATATCGGTGAGAAGATGAATGAGTTTCAGGAATCTGGTGAACATACCTATTTGTTCGGATATGAGGAAAGCTATGGCTATTTAGCCGGCAATTATGCACGTGATAAAGATGCTGTTGTAGCGTCTACGCTCATTTGTGAGGCTGCAGCATTCTATAAACGTCAGGGCAAAACATTGATCGATGTACTCGAAGAGCTTTACGTTACGTTTGGTTATTACCGTGAGGCACTGAGTTCACGGACCTTGAAGGGTAAAGATGGTCTGGCTCAAATTGGCGCACTGATGGATGATTTCCGCAGTAACCCACCAAAGGAAATTGCCAGTACTCAGGTATCTGAATTACTAGATTACTCTTTGGGATTGGATGGTTTGCCGAAAGAGAACGTACTGAAATTCTTACTTGAAGATGGTTCGTGGTTTACTCTTCGACCATCAGGAACAGAGCCGAAGATCAAATTCTATTTCGCTGTGCGTGGCACCTCAAATGAGGATGCGAAGGCTCGGCTTGCACGACTACAAGAAGAAGTTTTGGGGCGTGTAGACGCCTAAGTATTAGTAAGACATGTGTGTGTCTTTGTACAACTAACTTGCTTAGTACAGTCATCATGCGGGAATAGGATTGAATTTTAGTGTCTAACGTTAAATTGAGGTTTTGATAAGCCCTTTTTGGAGTATTTTTTGGGGAAAGAAGACAATCATACTATCACGGTATGAGTGTCACCTTTCCCTCAAGGATCTCCCGTTATTTCTAAGGCTATTCGATGCGCAGGCTTATGATGCAAAAGAGGCAAGGGATGGTGAGTCGGCAAGTACGACTGATTCTTCAGAACTGGCATTATATATACGACAGATTAAACTTGCATAGCAGAATAAAGTAAATGGTTTTTATAATGAGGAGGTACGTTTGTGATTCGGAGTTGGCAGCGGTGGAATAACGCTTCCCGCAAATGGTTATGGTTATTGGTGGTTGTCGGAATCGTGGCTTCTTTGCCAGTGATATATCAGCGGGTTCAGACGGAATCGTCTGCAAAAAAGGTAGAGTTTGTTTTCAATTATCGCGGTTTACTAGAAATATCAGCGCTTAAGGAGAATCCTGCGGCGTTTATTGATGAGCAGTTGGATAAACTGAAAGAGGCCCGCATAAGTACAATGGCGGTGTTTGAAAGCACGCTTGACGAGTTGACCAAGGCGCGTCGGATTATGGTGTTCAATGCGTCGGATGTAGCAAAAATGAACCAGTCTGTTGTTTCGGATAATGGCAACCAGACGTATATCGCATTTACCAGCTCGGATAACGAGCAGCAGCTCCGCCCAATTATAGAGAAGGCTTTTGAGGATATGGATGTCTCAGTTAAGCCTTGGACATATGGAGAACATGCTGGTTTAGTTCTTGGAATGGCACCAGAGGAAGCGGTACTCAAATCGATGCAGCCGGATCCGATAGCTATTGCGAAACTGCAGGACAAAGGATTTAACATCCTTCCCCGTATGTCAGATACGATTCGTTATAATCAGGACGATGTGGACGAGCTTCTGGCTTATTATGAGCAGATCGGTGTGAAGCGTATCCTATTTGACGGAGATGCAGTGAAGGGATATAGCGACAACGAAGCGATGAACAGCCTTGAAGGCTTCGCAGAGTTACTGAAGAAGCATAATATTGGGCTCATAACCATTGAGAATCTGAAAGCTCCACAAAAAGGGCTCAATAAATTGGCCTTTTTAACAGACTACAATATGGTTCGACTCTTTTCCTTGTCTGATGTTGATGCTAACCTGGACAGTCTAAAATTGGCTGACAAGTTCGTATTAGCCACGAAGGATCGGAATATCCGGATAATTTATTTAAATGCTTCACCATCTAAGGATGTAGTCAAATCAATCATATCGAATCCCATTGATAATCTGATTGGTTCACTACAAGAACCAGGCAATGCTATCCAGTCTATTGAGGATAATGGTTTTGAACTCGGACAAGCAGAGGCCTTCAAAGTGGTGGATGCTTCTTGGCAGAAGTATCTGAAGGCAATTGTTGTCTTGGGTGGCGTAGCGTTCTGTGCCTTACTGGTCTCTGTGTTCATACCATCGCTTACGTTGGCATCCCTTGCAGTGGGTTTGGTTGGTTCTGCGGGTTTGTTTGTACTGAAACCTGTCTTATTAGAACAGGCCTTAGCGTTACTTGTTGCAACTAGCGCACCAACAATTGCAATGATACTGGCGATTCGGAAGATCCGAGAAGTTAATGAGACGATACCGGATATGTCTGCTGGACGTAGGTTGACTCACACGATTGTTTTATATTTAAAAACAGCAATATTATCACTTGCAGCAGTGCCTTTTGTTATCGCGTTACTTAACAATATTACTTACAGTTTGGTTCTTAATCAGTTCCGAGGGGTTAGCTTGCTTCACTTTGTTCCGATCTTTTTGACTGCTGTATATGTATTCCTATACCTTGGCAAATCGATTTGGCAGGAACTGCTGAAATGGATCAAAACACCGGTTACGCTACTATGGGTAGGTGCATTCGCGGTATTGGCTGTGGCAGGATACTTTTACTTGTCTCGTACTGGAAACGGGGGCACGTTACTCCCGGGCGAAGCGACTTTACGTTCATTCTTAGAGAATACATTTGGCGTACGGCCACGAAACAAGGAGTTTTTACTTGCGCATCCACTATTTATCGTTGGTATATTCGCAGCGTTCCGTTACCGTCCAGCTATTTACGTGATGATTGTCGCGGTTATCGGTCAGTTATCGATGGTTGATACATTTGCACATATCCATACACCGGCTGTCCTTTCCTTGATCCGTGGTGTACTCGGTTTAGGTCTGGGACTGATCTTCGGATTAGTACTTACTTTGGTATGGTATGTCATTGAAAGGTGCTGGGATAAATGGTCACCGCTTCTACTAAAACCATAGTTATCTCCGGTTATTACGGATTTCGTAACAGTGGGGACGAGGCGGTACTGAAATCGATCCTAACTGCGTTAGAAAAAGAAGGACGAGCTATCGGGATGCAAATTAATCCGGTGGTTCTGTCGATTGACCCCGAATGGACAACTCGGACGTATGGCGTAAGAGCCGTACACCGGATGAAACTCGGTGAGGTTAGGAACGCTATTAAGAACAGTAGCGGATTAATCAGTGGAGGCGGAAGTCTACTGCAGGACGTAACCGGTTCAAAATCCATTCCGTATTATCTGGGTGTGATCAAATTAGCCCAGTGGATGAGAAAGCCTACTTTTGTTTATGCTCAAGGAATTGGCCCGGTTAACCGCAAGCTGTTCCATGGGGTAATTGCTTCGGTGTTCCGGCGCTGTAAATATATTTCCGTGCGGGATGTGGAGTCTGCCGAACTGCTCCGCAGCATGGGAATTCAAGACGATTCAATCCAGGTGGTTCCTGACCCTGTTATGGGCCTAAGTCTTCCGGAAGGTCAGGATGATCCGAAAAGCGGACCAACCAGAGGACTCCCGATTATTGGCGTATCTGTTCGCTACTGGAATCCAAAACGGACCGAGTTGAACGAGTTGGCCGAAGGGTTAAGATTGCTCAGTTTACGTGTTCCGGTGCATATCCGGTTCTTACCTTTTCATTTCCCGGGTGATGACGAAGCTTCCCGATATGTGATGAATCGTATTGGAAATGTTCAAGATAACGGTAGTAGGATCAGCATAGCAAAGGAAGTAGAACATCCCCAAGATATGTTGCGTGAAGTCAGTCGTTCCAGTTTGCTTATTGGTATGAGGTTACACAGCTTGATCTATGCCGCCTCACAAAATGTGCCTATGCTGGGTGTGTCTTATGATCCTAAGATTGATCATTTTCTTGGTCGAATCGGTCTCTTGCCGATCGGAACGAGCGAAGATCTTGATCCTCATGCCTTAGTGGAAGAAGGCGAACGCCTCTTGCTGGAAGGCGAGGCATGGCGCTTGAACCATGCGACGCAAATTGCTGATTTGAAGGCAGAGTCGCGAATTCCTGCGCGCAGAATTGTCGAATATTTACGGAGCAAAGGATGAGTAGCGTGAACAAAGTGAATGCAAATTCAGTGGAAGCCGTGCCTACTGTATCTATCTTCGGAGTTCCTTTTTGCAAGTGGGGGATGAAGGAGACAGTATCCTATCTGAGCGAGGTTGTATCGTCGGGAAGACCACATCAAGTTATTACAGCTAATCCGATCATGATGATGGCTGCCAAGGAAGACCCTGCATACAAGAAGATGATGCAGCAAGCCGATTTAATCGTACCTGATGGAACGGGTGTCGTCTGGGCTGCGAAAATGGGCGGTGTTCCAGTAACTGAACGGGTTCCTGGGTTTGATTTGCTTCATGAGTTAATGAAGCAAGGAGATCGTCATGGCTGGAGAGTATATCTGCTTGGAGCGAGCAAAGAAGTGATTCAAGAGGCGGCAAGGCGGTTAGCCCTGCAGTATCCTACGGCTGAAATAGTTGGATACCGTGATGGATTCTTCGGTCCGGAACAAGATCGAGAAGTGATCGACAACATTGTCCAAGCTGCTCCGCATCTGTTGTTTGTGGCTAGAGGTGCTGATACGCAGGAGCCTTGGATTGCAAAGCACAAAAAAGAACTAGGTGTTCCAGTCGTCATGGGTGTGGGCGGAAGCTTTGATGTAATATCTGGTAGGACGAAACGAGCCCCCATGTTATTCCGTAAACTGAAGATAGAATGGTTATATCGGCTTTTGAAGGAACCAACTCGCTTTAGAAGAATGCTTGCACTGCCGAAATTTGCCTTGTGGGTGCTGCGTGACAGAGAAAACATCACTAAATGATTGAAATTTCGTATAAAACAGCGTAATATTGCTTAAATGCGGGGTTGGTGTTTCTCATTAAAGGGAGTATAATTCATTCCGGCACGAATAATTGGGGGTTGAAATATACATGTGGATTATCTACACCATTGGGTTTATTCTAGCAATGGGCTTGGCAATAGGGCTGACGCCGCTCGTGAAGAAGTTTGCTATCAAAGTCGGTGCTGTTGATGTTCCTAACGCACGTAAGGTTCACACGCGCATCATGCCTAGACTTGGTGGATTGGGTATTTATTTATCTTTTATAATAGTGTTTTTTATTGTTCTTCCGTTCATTCCTGTGAACTTCACTGACCGCGAAGTGAATTTCGTCAAAGCGTTTCTTGTTGGTGGTTCAATGACATTGCTACTGGGCGCGCTTGATGACCGTTTCGATCTGAATGCTAAATTGAAATTCCTGTATCAGATTGCTACAGCTTGTGTGGTTGTATTCGGATTTGATATTCAACTGGAATTTGCTAATATACCGTTTCATACGTATGCGTCCGTGGAAAGTTGGATTGCTATTCCGTTCACTATTCTCTGGATTGTTGGTGTGACGAACGCGATTAACTTGATCGATGGACTGGATGGTTTAGCGGCAGGTGTGTCTGCAATTGCTATTGGTACGATTGCTGTGATGGCATTCTTGATGGGCAACGTAGTTGTTGCGCTATTGTCCCTATTGCTGCTGGGTAGCATTATCGGATTCCTGTTCTTTAACTTTCATCCAGCTAAGATTTTTATGGGTGACTCTGGAGCGTTGTTCCTGGGATTCTGTTTGGCATTACTTTCACTCCTTGGGTTCAAACAAGTTGCTATCGTCTCATTCCTAACACCGCTGATTCTGATCGGTGTACCGCTCTCAGATACATTGTTCGCCATCGTACGTCGCTGGAGACAGAAGAAACCGATCTTTTCACCGGACAAAGGGCACTTACACCATTGTCTACGTGAGCTCGGCTTCTCTCACCGCCAAACCGTATTGATCATCTACGGTATCGCCGCATTCTTCGGCGTACTCGCGATCATTCAATCGTCTGCCGCCATGTACAACGCGAACTGGGTTACTTTCGTAGTCATTTGCGTCATGGTATTCTTCCTGCAGATTGGCGCAGAGGTCATCGGCCTCATCGGCAAGACTAAGCGTCCCGTTCTCGACTTCATCGCGAGACTACGCGTAAAAGCCGGCGCGGAGCGCGGTTCCAAATAACTAATAACTCAGAACAAAATTCAAGCTATAGCAATCATATGATCTTATTTATTGGACAATCCCTGTCTGTACAAGCTGTACAGTGGGGATTGTCTTGTGTTTAGGGGTCATGGGGACAAGGGAAGAAGAAGCGCCAAGCGCCCATCAAGCATGCCAAGGACACCAAGAACACGATCAAGTATGCCGCCAAGCGCACTGCCAAGCATGCAAGCGTATCGCATCTAACATGTCAAACGCAATAAGTGTATTTTCTACACTTAAATGTAGCCTCGGTGGGGAAAAGCTAACTTTAGTTGCAAAAACTACACTTAAACCTGCCCGAATGGGTACATAGTTCTTTTTTTCAGAATTAATTGCACTTTTTACAACTATTTTCTAAGTGCCGTGGGATTAAGCGAATTAAGTGTAACTCCTACAACTACTCACGTTAATATAACCTGTGATGTCTTTATGCTTCATTTATCGACTGGATTCGGATATACTAAGGACGGACCTAGATAATGCTAACAAATCTTTTAAGAGGGAGTTTTTCCGATGAGTGAACAACTACTTCAACAGATTCTACAGAAGCTAGACAACATAGAGGTTGAGCAGCAGTCCATGAAGTCTGACATGCAGTCAATGAAGTCAGACATGCAGTCCATGAAGTCTGATATACTCTCGTTGAAAGGGACACAAGGGTTGATGCAGATTCAATTGAATGAGACGAACACTATCGTTCGAGCCATTCGTGATCGCCAGGATGAGACAGATGCTAAGCTAGATGCACTTAGTATGGATGTGCATAAACTGCACGGAGAACTAATCTTTCTTAAAGAGGGACAAGAACGACATGAGAGAATTCTGGAGAGGCTATCCCTTCGCTCTATTGAGCATGAAGCTGAAATATCGGGTTTACGCCGGGCCAAGTAACAGAATTAATATATGATAATGCCTATTCTCTTTATGGTCAAGACCCCAATTAGTAGACATTGTAAAAACACCTAGGACACAAGCTGGTTCCTGTACTCAACAGGAGTCAGCTTGTTTAATTTTCGTTGTGCTCTATCTTCGTTATAAAAACGAATAAATTCTTCAATTCTTCTTTGTGCCTCATCGGTACTTCGTATATCATAAGGGTAGAGTGCTTCGACTTTAAGATGAGAGAAGAAGCTCTCGATTGAGGCGTTGTCATAACAATTCCCTCGACGTGACATGCTGATTTGGGCTCCAACCTGTGGCAGCATGTCATGGTAAGCATGAGACGTGTACTGGCTTCCTTGATCGCTGTGAACGATCAGCCCGGTCACGTCTTTATGCTTTTCAAACGCCTTTCGAAACGTCTCTAAGACAAGCGGATTGTCATTATTCCTACTAATGTGGTATCCGACGATTTCGTTATTCCACAGATCTTTAATGGCAGATAAGTAAATCTTGTCATCAAAAACACGATATTGCGTAACGTCTGTTGCCCATTTCAGATTAGGTTTATCGGCTTTAAAGTCTCGGTTCAACAAGTTCTCTGCGATCCTTCCATCCGAAACAGCCGCCTCATGACTTGTTCTATGGACGTACTTACGGCGTATAATCGCTTGAATACCTAGTTCCTGCATGAGTCGTAGAACCTTCTTATGATTCACTACAAGACGATATTGGCGATACAATTCATCCTGTATACGACGGTATCCTACAGTCTTGTTACGTTGCTCATAAATGATACGGATCTTAAGCTTCAAATCCTCGTCAATATGCTTATTCTTGCGCTTTAAATAAGCATAGTAACCGCTTCTGCTAATCCCCAAATATACACAGAGCTCCTTTACGGTTTGTTTATGCTTAAGTTCGTCGATGACGACATATCTATCCTGCAACCCTCCCGATTCAAGATTTGTAACCACTTTTTTAGGACATCTACCTCCAACTGCAAACGACGCAACTCACGCTCTTGCTCTGTTTCAGCCTTGTGTGGATCTCCACGTCTATCTTCAAATGCAGCTTGTCCTTCTGTCCGATACTTCCTCACCCAAACCTTAACACGGTTTTTATCGTTTATTTCTAAGTGTTCTGCAATCTTTCTGTAGCACCATCCATCCTCAATAAACAGTCCTACCGCTTCTACTTTAAGAGACTCAGGATAATGCTTAAACTTCTGACCCTTCTTTGCTGGCATAAAAAATGCACCCCCTAGAATTTCATCGGCTAAACCCGGGGGTTTTTCCAATGTCTATTCTAAGGGGTGCACTTCATTATTGGGAATAGGTTTTTTTTGTTTAGACTTACATAATGGATAATTGTGAGTTCGCTAAGGGTTAAGCGCAAGGCGTCCAGATAAACGGGTGGAGCACGGATGAGGTTTGTTTTTCTATGCGCAATACTGCGATAAGCACACTAAAAGTAAATCGTCCGATATTTTGTGAACGGATTTTATATTTCCCTAAAAATTTAGAGCAATTTGTCCGATAACAAATCTAAGTGAAAAACTTTTGGATGGTTTCCGTCATGCGGTTTTCGGGAGCTACAAGAATCCAACTCAAAAAAAGGAGAGATTATCACATGCAACGAATTAAGAAGCCGTTTATATGGCTAACCTTGCTATCCCTGATTATTACGTTGTTTCCAGTAGGTTTGATAAATACTGCTGAGGCAGCGCCCAACGGGACAACCTACTTTAGTCCGGATATTCTAGACATCCGTAAGACAGCTAACATGGATGTGGATGGATTGGAACCCAACCCAGTTCCTGGTACTTCGGATGATAAGAATCTAAGAAAGAATGTATACACCACTAACAATTCGACTATAGCAATTGACGGGACTTATTCCAAGGTATCTGGGGATACCATGAAAGCTCAGATCGATTTGCTAACTTGGGATGCATCAACAAAAAAATGGACCGCTGATAAAGTGCATTCTGCACCAGGTACAGTTCTGAAGGACTCTAGTAATGAGAATCGCTTTAAGGCATCTAATCTAACGTTATTCCCGGGCTTGAACCGAATTACGTTCAGCGGGAAGTTTGGTAACGCAGAGGGCTCTGAAACCTTCTATGTGCTATACGACAAGATTCCTTATGTCACCAAATTGTCCATCTCTGGAAGTGGCTTCCTCTCAGATATCAATCTGAATGAAGGAACCAGAGCGGTTGTGAAAAATTCTCAGATCTCTTTGCTTGGTGAGGCTTTTAATACAACAAAAGCAACGGTAACAGTCAATGGTGGGACTCCGCTATCAACGGAGATTTATAATAATACATTGGCGTCTCCCCCACTTCGGCTGTCACCAGGTCTGAATAAATTGGATATTACGTTCTCAAATGCATCTGATTCAATTCAAATTACACGAGATGTATATTATTTTACAGAAGATAAGCCGTTTATTGATCTTTATGTACATGATGGTACAAATGAACACAAACTGTTGGACAAGTATCCAACCTTGAAGAAGAGCTTAACAAGTGCCAAACTCTATGTACAACTATTGGTACCTTATGATACTGTGCCTTTTGATGCCGCGAATAGTCAAGTAATGGTTAACGATGTTGTTGTTACACCTATAATGCTTGATCCAAATCTTTATAATACTTTGGGTGAATTTGTACCGCAAAACTCAACGAATGAAGTAATTATTGAAGATGTCCAAGGTCCTGCTTATCGATTAGTGACCTTCGAGATTCCTTCCTTCGATTTTGCCAAAGATACTGTAACTGGTGCTGTTTATTCGCCGCAAACTCCTGTAATTAAGGTTAATTATGTCTATAAAGATGGAACCAAAACTTCATGGAAATATAGCACATCCTATGAAGCTAAGTTCCATCTGGATAATAATAATATATCCATTACTGATATGAAGTATCTTCCAGATTATGATGAATCTTTCGTTGGTGATCTAAGTAAGTTCAGCCAAGTAGCATTAAATAATGCTCGTGTTGACAAGAATGATTTTTATATTATGGTACAAACCAATTCTAAGCCCGCTAATTTAAACAGCTTGGTAGGTAAGTACTTGCCTCTAGGGGCGAAGAATGTAGAGGTAAAATATATAGTAGAAGCCATAGAGGGGAATGCCACCAAGGCTAATACGTATATATATAAAGTCACTAATTTTTCTAGTGGTGAGCAAAAGGTGAGTTTCCAGTATCCAGATTCAACTCCTTATACGGCTACTATTTCTTACGCTACAAAGAGCTACATTAATGTAAATAACTTAAGTGATGGACAAACTTACCCGTATAATTCCAAAGGTGGACAAAAGGAATTTATTATTTCTGGTGAGTATATAGGATTTGATAACATTCTCAATGCTCAATATTTTGTGAATGGGCTTGATGGTAACCAATTGACCACAAAAGAGGGGAAACAACCGGCCTTAGGTGTTACTAATTCTCAGAAACAATTTAATCTCAATTTATATATAACACCTACTGGACCACTTGTAGCTGGAGAGAATAAAATTGAATTCAGAGGTACATCGATAGACGCAGCAGGCAATAAGCAGGTTATAAGTAAAGTACTCCGGATTTATATAATTGATGAAAATGTATCATTAATTACCCAATTTCATCCGGGCAAAGTTCCTCCAGCAGAGGCGTTTAACCAAAAACGTGTAGAATTCCCGAGTTGGTCGGATTTTAAAGCTGATCCGAGAACTGTAGAAACAGAAAAAATAATTTCACAGATTCTTGAAATACCAACAGAATTTAAATTTGCTGATGATAAGTATACAACTAGCGAGGAACAATATGATCTACTGATCCGTGGTAATGGGACTAGGTTTGTTAATTTGTATCTGGGTTCGGACAAGCTACTTACGATTGACATACCTGAAGCAAGTGGAACAACAGATCACGAGGAAGGTACAAAAACAACTGCCGAGGGGTATACTTACGATATTCTCGGTAATGATAAGGATTTCTTGATTCGCGTTCATAATTTCAAATTTGAAACACCTGGTACGCATGTATATAATCTAGAATTGATTAATTCTACGGGTGCCCGTACGAATCAAAGGTTAGAAATAACTAGAGAAATGGCACCATACCGCCTACTTGCTCCACAACCAACGGTTGGAGGACAATACGTAGTTAATAAGAACTTTATTCGTTTTGATATTGAAGCGGAAGGTGCTACAAAAGTTATAATCGGTAAAGACGAGGCACTCCGGCGTACGGAACCAGATAAACAAAATCGATTTACTTATGACTATGTAGGCTTAAAGCCAGATAAACTTAACAAGATTAAGATACAAATTGTACGTGGAAATTCCACTATCAATGCCACGATTGAAGTGTATTACACTTCAACTGTAGGAATTGACGCACAATATATGGCAGAGAAACCAAGCAATAAATACAGTGTATTTAATAAGAAGCTGGAACTATCATTCCCGAAAACGACTATTCTACAATCAGCAGTTCCAAATAATGACCAGATCACAAAGTTTTATCCAGACACAAAGTTTTTGTTCGGTATTGCGGATCCGAAGGATGGTGTAGTTGAGCGCCGTAATGATTACGGTGTGCTCATTAACGATAATTCAGAAGTAAATAATGGATATCTTATCCCGGCGATTTACCCAAGTCGATTTAATTCTAAAGAAAATACGTATAATTTCACGCGTGTTTCTGATATTTACTGGATTAGTGGGGGCGTTGGTGAATTAGGTGATCTGGGAGATTTGAATGGTTATAAGCCAGCAACGAATGGACTGGCACCTTATTCAACTGAAGGGATATTCACAGCATTTGAGAAAGAGCGTGAAGTAGTTCCTTCTCAACGCGGCACATTGAAATTGTCATATAATTCTAATGTTGTTGATGAAGCAGGAACGTTAGTAACTGTATACAGATTTGTGGATGCTGGAGGTTACGGGAAGTGGGAGCCGGTTGCAGGAGAAGTGAACACAAAGGCTCACACGATTACAGTTCCTTTTGATAAGTTCGGTTACTATACAGTTATGAAATTGAGTAAGAGCTATACGGACATCACGAATCATCCTTGGGCAAGAAACATATTGAATGCACTCTATTCCAAAGGTATCATGGAGCATTTGCGAGTGGACGCCTTTGGTTCGGATGACCAAACAACTCGTGGTGAATTTGCATCACTTCTTGTAAAGGGATTGAATTTACCGCTGATTAAAGACGAACAACAAACCTTCTTTGATGTCCCTGCGGGTTCAGGGACAGTAACTTGGAATTTCGTACATTTAGAGACAGCAGCAAGAGCTGGGATTATCACTGGGCGTACGGAAGGATTCTTCTCACCTAACATGCCGATTTCAAGACAGGATGCAGCAGTCATGATTGCTCGCGCTCTTAAATTGAAGCTTTCTTTGAACGACCAGAAATTGAAAGACGGTCTGGTGAAATCCTTCATAGATTCAGGTAAAATTGATTATTATGCACTTCCGGCTGTTCAAGCAGTAACAAAGGCTAAAATCATGTCGGGCAGTTCAATTACCTTGCCTGGAGCTAAGAAGCCTTCTTACAACTTCAATCCGGATAGCAACATGACTCGGGCGGAAGCCGGTAAGATCGCAGTAGAATTATTGAAGAAGAGTACGAACATCTTCCCTAAGAATTTTAGTTAGTCACTTGAGAGAAGCCTTGTCCGCAGGTGTTTTGCGGGAAGGGTTCTCTTCCTTTTTATCACATAGTTTTGTAATTTGCTGGACATTACGGTACAATGTTTATAGTAATAGACATTTTCGCAAAAGGGTGGATATTAGCAGATGAAACCGATCTTATCAAAAGCGCAATTAGGTTATATGAAAGCAAAGAATAAATTTGAGGATAGATCTAAGATTTTGGAGAAGAGAATTGAAGAAACAGCTAAACTTCAAGAAGTGAGTCAGGAAGTTATGGAAGGCCTTGTTATTGAAACGGGTTTCCACGATGCATTTAACGAATTACGCGCGGCTGAGAACGAATTAGTTGACTGGTCACATGTTACAATGAAGCATGAGAAGACTTATAAGGATAATAAGCAAGCAATTGAGGATATGTACGCTAAATTGGATACTGATCCACAAATGCGCGCTCGCATCATTCAGTTGGCTATGAAGGTAAGATAAGATTCTTATAGAATTGACAAATAAGACGTCCATGTGGACGTCTTATTTGTGTTTAACTTACATAGGCTAAGGGTATTGAATTGGTAAAAGCTGCTTAATGACTGACATATTCAGGCGTGTTATACTAATTCCCGTCAGAAGGTAGGGGAGTAAATAAGTTGAAATTGAGGGTAAGCTTAGAAAAGGTTACAAACTCGCAATTTATTTTCGAAATACCGCAACTTTTTGAATTCTACTGCGTTTAAGATGTAGAACAGTGAAATTGAGGGCCAGATCAGACATTCCAAGATGTTCCTTATGGGTAAAAATGTCTATCAATTAGAAAAATTAGCTTTACGGCTCTTGGGACTCATTGTATAATGATTTAGGTAGGATTAGGAAACTATTCTATTTCTGCATTTCTATCTTTGTGTTTGTTTACAAGTTTCTGCGATATTGTCGCAGACCTAATTTATAGGAAACCGCTCAAGCTCTAGAAAGGGGGTGCAATGGCTAATGAGTAACACGAGCTATTCATTTAAAGAAAACTCTCATATGAAAGTTATTCAAGGAGGAGAAAAAAAGGTTATGAAGAAAATTTTATCCGTAGCTTTGTCTACAGCAATGGCATTCTCAATGTTTGCATCTGTAGCATTCGGTGCTGACGCTAAGTTATCACCTGAACAACAATTTAACGTATTGAAAGATGCAGGTATCGTTACTGGGTATCCAGATGGTACTGCAGGTCTTGACAAATCTATTACTCGCGCTGAATTGGCAAAGGTTATCGTTAAATCGATCAACTTGGAACCAATCACTGGCGTAGCTACTTACAAAGACAAGAACTATACTGCTTCTCACTGGGCAGCTCCTTTCATCGAAGCAGCTACTCAAGCTGGTATTCTAGAAGGTAAGAACCTTGAGAAGAAATTGTTCGATCCAACTGGTAACGTAACAGTTCAAGAATTGGCTAAAGTTTTGGTTGCTGCATTGAAACTTGAAGTTCCTGCAGAAACTAACAACACAGCTACTGAATGGGCTAAAGGTTATGTAGAAGCAGCAGTTAAAGCCGGCTACCTAGAAGCAGGAATTAACTATCAAGCTAACGCTACTCGCGCTCAAGCAGTTGTAGCATCTTATGCTATCTACGAAGCTAACCAAGTTCCAACTGTAGCTTCTTACACAGTATCCGAATCTGGTAAAGTTGTTGAGTTCACACTCTCCAACAAAGAAGTTGTGAAAGTAACTTTGGAAAAAGCTCTTGAAGCTAACAAAGAAACTGAAGTGAAATTCACTCACAACGGCGTTGATTACACTCATAAAGTGACTTATGTAACAACTGTTGCTCAAAAAATTGAATCTGTTAAAGCTGAGAACCTGAAACAAATCGTAGTTACTTTTGATGGTACTTTAGATGTAGCTTCAGCTGGGCTTGAAAGTAACTATAGCGTTAAAGATAGAACTTTCAAGAGTGCTATATTGTCTGAAGACAAGTCAAGCGTTACTTTGTTGCTGGATGAAAATCATTCTTTGACTAATCAAAAAGAATTTGAACTCTCCATTAACAATGTTAAAAACAGTGACAGCACTAAAACCTTCAATCAAAAAGTTAAATTTACTCCAGTTGATGTAACTACACCTACTGTAAAGGAAGTTACAGCTTTGGGAACAAAAGCTGTAAAAATCAAATTCAGCGAGCCGGTACAACGTGCTGAAGCCGTAAAATCTGCCAACTATAAAGTTGATGGTAAAGCAATCGGTGCTTCAATCGTATACAGCTATCCTGATACTGTAATTCTTTCAACTAATTTGACTGAAGGCACTCATAAAATTTCTGTAAGCAATGTAGCAGATGCTTCAGGCCTAAAAGTAGTTCCAGTGGAGTATGATTTTACAGCTACAGTTGATACAGCTGCTCCTGAGGTTGTTGGTGCAACTTCCAAAGATTTGAGAGAGGTTACTGTTGAGTTCAATGAACCAATCAAATCTGTGAGCAGCGCCTATGCAAATGCTAGCTCAAATACTGGTATCATCGAAATTAATGACAACAAAGTAACTATTAAATTCTTGGATGATAAAAAAGCACTGAATTATAGCGAAAACACTATCACCTTGAAAGGCGTTCGCGATTACAGTGATAATGCTGCAGATCGTGAGGTTAAGGTTAACCCAACCTTGGATACAGCTCGCCCTGAAGTGTTGAGCTATGAGCTTAAAAATGAAAATGGAAATTACGTTGTAAAAGCAAAATTCAGTGAAGCTCTGAAAGTTTCTACTGTTGAAGACCGTACAAACTACGTGTTGAAGGATTCCGATGGTAAAGTTGCTGATAAAGCCGGCACGGATGCTAAAGGAAATCCAATTGAAAAACCAACCTTTGACACTAAAAACAATACTGTAAGCATTAACTTAGGTAGCGATCTGGGTAACAAGGCATATACATTGACTATCTCTGGTGTACAGGATAGTGCTTATGTACCTAACTCAATGTTGCCATACACCCTTGCTCTTGATGCAGCTGCAGCTCAAGAAGGTGCAATCAACCGCGCTTGGCTGGAAAATTACGGTGATGGACAATATGTATACATTGAGTTTAATAAGGCAGTAGCAACTTCCGGATCTGGTGATGCATATGATTATGCGAAATATACTTGGGTAAATGCTTCTAACCAAGAAGAAAAACTGGCTGAGGAATCCGGTGATGTTACAGTAATTTCTTCTGACACAGTTCGTATTTTCACGAAAAAGAATGTAACTAAAACATCGACTATCAAAGCTAATTATGTAGCGAATGCTGATGGTAACTACTTTACACAAAATGGTAGTTATGTACTGTCAACAACAATCAAAGACCAAGCAATCGCTTTGAATAAAGCAACAGCTACTAGCACTAAGGAAGTTAAGCTGGAATTTGATGGAAAATTGAACTATGTTGACTACACTGACTTTAGAGTGGGAACTATCACTCCTTCAAGTTATGATATTAGTTCAGATTCCAAAACGTTGTACCTGAAATTTGAAGGATCCGGTAGAGAACTTCCTGCGGATATTGAGACAAAAGGACTAAAAGTATCCACTGTAAGAGACAATACTCAAGATGTTTATGGAAATAAAGTTGTATTAAGAAGTGTGGATGTTGTTGATGATGTAGCACCTGAACTCATTGATAATGGTATTGTAATTGCACCAACAGTTACAGATGATGTTTATACAGCTACTTTGACATTCACTGAAGCAATTGACATTTCCAATGCTAGTCAGTTTACACCGGGACTTAAAGGCTTGTTCGAAGTTAAAGTTGCTGATAAAGCTGCGGTTATCGACAGTGTATTACCATCGGGTAACAATAAATTAGTAGTAACGTTTACTCTTAATGCTGCTAATAACAAAAAAATTGCTCTTACTGATCAAGTATTCTTCAAATACACTGCTGAATACAGTAAAGCAATCACAGACGTATCCAATGCTAAGAAGAGCTTGGCGACATTTGAAATCAATGAGCTTTATGATTACATCAACAACTAATATCAATTTAAAAGAGGGCCCCTCGGGGTCCTCTTTTAAATTATACCCCCTGTCAAGGACACTTTAAAAAGAAAGAGCTAGTCATGTTTAAGAGACTGATAAGAGATGATTCCTGTACAGTACAGGAATCATTTTTTGTCTTCCCCACTGATATCTATGATAGTTGTAATAACGAATATATCGATTCACTTGACGTTGAAGTTCAAGGAAGGAGGAGCAACTTCGATGATCCACATGGTCCTTCATGTGACCGAAAAAGGATTCCTGAGGAGCGTTATCCCAGCAGTTTCCGCGTCTAGACATGGACTGTCCTAGACCATGATCTCTCAACAGTTTTGGTAGACTGGGCTGGTATAGTGGTTCCCTTGATCGGAGTGAATAAATGCATCCTTATGCAGTTTTACATTTCGTTGCTTTAAGAGACCGGCTACTGTATCTGTGGCAATATCAAGCGTGATTCGATCAGATAATTTATGGGCTAACACCTCTCCTGTGGATGCATCTAGTAGGGTTGACAAATAGGCCATCTCAGAGTGGCCGTAAGGAAGGTACGTAATATCGGTGAGCAGAACCAGTCCAGGAATCTCTTTTCTGAAATCTCGTTGTAACAGATTAGGTAGCGTCCGGTGTTCCTTCGTGGCTTTGGCAATGCGTTTATACGGGTTAGGCTTACGATGAGGACTTACCAAATTGAATTTTTTCATGAGCCTGCTAATTCGCTATAGGTGACCTTAAAGTCTTGCTGTAAGACCATCTTAATCGAACGTGTACCCTTTTTGAATCCACGTCGGTTGAATGCCTTTTTTACGAGTTTTCCAGCTTCTTCATCTCGTTTAGTACGTTCTAGACGTGTATTTGTGGACGCAAGATAGTTGTAGTACCCTGAACGAGAAACCTGAAGGAGCTCGCATAGATATCCCGTCAGTCTACTAAAGCCCTGATCCACCGTGTTCTTGATGAGTTCAAATTTAACGCTTATGCTTCGCTTTATTCCGCTGAGTAACAGCCTCCTTTCGTTCTTGTCTAACTTTTTTAATAGTTCGATTTGAGACTCGAGAAGATTGATTTGTGTCTCTTGCTTCGCAATCACTTCTTCCGAGGTTAGCTCTCTTTGAAGAGAACGGCCAGAAGCGCCCTTTCGATTATCTAATAACCCGATAATCCCATCCCGGTTATATGCCTTTTTCCATCGATCTGCACTCTGCTCCACACGTGTCATGCCAATGATATGGACAGGAAGACCATGGCTCTCAAAGATCTCTCTTGGCAATTTACCTGCCATGTGCTCTTCTATGAATAACCGCTTAAACTCATCTGACTTTTCACTAATTTTGCTTACATAGTTGTTCTTAAGTAAAAGTACTTGATCTGCTCCGCTAAAAAGTTTCTTACTCATGTCATCCCCCTATGCTTACTCTAGTATTCAAAAAGATACCCACAGCCTAAACACCTTTTTTTCAAAGTGTCCAGTCTAAGGGTACCAGTTTATTTTTAATTCATCCTCATTTCATATTTTTATTAAACTTTTTCCAATCTAATGCGTATATACTATATACGACTTTGTAAAAATGGGAGGTTTAATCTTGAACAGGACTAAATTGGTTATTGCGTCATTAGCTGCGGCTGCTTTGATAACTCCAAGTATTGTAGGTACAGTGGAGGCTGCAACAACTAAGACGCAAACGAAAACTACAACGACGCAAAAGCAAACAACGGTAAAAACGCTGAATAATTTGAATGCTGTTAAGATCACGAGTAAGAGTACGGTAAAGCTAAGTAATGTTAATATTTTGGCTCAGGAAGATGGGAGTATATTGACGTATACCCTAACTTATCAAAACAATGACAGTAAGAGTTTGTCATTAATCGATTATTGGACAAAAGTCAAAACGAAATCAGGTACAGTATATAGTGTAACCGCTACAGGAGCGGATAAAGAGAAGAAGAAAGTAGTAGCAGGCTCTTCGGTCAGTATTACTTATACAACCCAAATTTCTAAAAATCTGAAATATAGTGACCTGAACTTCCAGATTGTCAAATGGGACTTTAGCATAGCGGGTTACGAAAAGACATTAGGTAGCATTAATATACCATCTAACTACGCAGTAGCTACTCCTGTAAATACGACGCAAAAGTTAACGCTAAATGATCTTACAGTAAATGCAAAGGTTAGCTCGGTCAGTGTGCTAGGATTAGGGGATCATAATTACGTTAATGTTGCTTTATACTTACAAAATGCTAGCTCTAAAACTTTGGACAATCCGAACTTGAAATATGTTGTTCAAACGGTAGGCGGAACCACATATGCCTTAACGGCCGATTCATTAAGTACCAGTTATCAAATTTTACCTCAAGAAAGTAAAACGTTAAATTTAATTGCTAAAATCCCCAAGAGTGTGAATTTAAATAATCTACAGCTCTTGTTTGTTCAAAATGATGAAACTTTAAAAAGCGATATTCCAGTTGCATCTTTAAGTTTGGGAACCAAAAAAGGAGAAAGCACAAAAACTGCTGTTAATAAAGAGAAGATACTAAAAATCGATAGTAACAACATAGCAACTAGAATAGAAAGTATATCTAGAAATCAAAGCTTCGGAAAAAGTGATTTGTCCGTACAATTTGCCTTAGTAAATAAAGGAGATAAGACGATTACAGTACCAAACTATTCGTTTGAAATTCAAACAGGATCTAAGTCGTATCCACTGGTAGCAAGTGGATTAGATGGATTGTCACTGGAACCTGGTGACGAACAAATGATATCGGTTGATGGTACTCTACCGGTCATTGCAAACGCAGAAGAGATGGACTTGATTTTGAAAACAACAACAGGTTCATCGCCGGATAAAACGACAACTTCAGCTGTATCAACTAATAGTTACCCTATTGCAGTTTATAGCTTGCCAGAATATACAGAAATGCAGCACGCTGTAGGCCAAGAACGGGTGATTAAGAATAATGATGGTGTCTATGGTGTAACTCTCGACAGTGTTCAAAAGCTTCCATGGAACGATGGCAACTTGTTATCTACTAAAATAACTATTGCTAATAAAGGTACCAAAGCGGCTAAACTTCCTGAGTTTGTAGGATCATATAAAATGGATTTAACATCGCTTAATAGTACAGTCCAATTAGTGAATAGTAATATGACTCAAATTCTTGGACCAGGGGAAAAGACAAGTGTCTATGTGGTGACTAATATCCCTAGTAGTCTGACCTTCTCTCAATTGCAGATTCAATTACTTCAAAAGACAGGTACGGATAAGACTAGCAATTGGGTTATGTTCTCCAACTACGGGAAGACTAGCGATTTAAAAGTGACTGCAGATGCAACTTATTTCAACATGGATACAGCAGGGAAAAAGTCTGATTTGATGACACGTAAGACTTACCAGTACAAGGGAAGCACGAACGATATCATCTATACGGAACTGATCATGCGGAATCTGGAAAGTAAACAAACGAATCTTTCTCAGCTCACCGGTTATTTCCAAACAGAAGATGGTCAATATTACAAGGCTGATGTGAATCAAGTAAATCATGCTGTTGGTCCACAAGCGGCAAGTATTATTTCCTTCTCAGCTAAGGTGCCGAAAGGAACAACGGTTTCAAATTGGAACCTCGTTGTTGGTGAGAGCATTACGGAGAACAAATTTACTGAACTGGAAGGTAAACCAACAGGTTTCGTAAATGCTTCAGCAATGGAGTTGAATCTGGATAGTAGAACTATTCAAAGTAACCTTAAGGATATAGAATTGTTCCCTTACAAATTAACCGTGAAAGAAATCGAAGGACGTACGAACTCTTCAGGGTTGGAAGTGAAGATGAAGTACGATTTGAAACGTGATTTGACGTTTGATATGGGAGAATTCAAACATAAGTTCATTCTTGAGGTAACTGATTCCAGTGGAGCTAGATTTGAGAAAGAAATCGAGTTAGAAAAAGACTTTATAGTAAGTAGCAATCAAAGCCTCTCATATGTAATAAATGATCCTATATTTGCGACTTCAAGATCTGGAGGATTCCAATTCTCCATTTACGATTCATATCAAGGCGAGAAGACAAAAATTGCTTCACAAGCAGCTTATTATGTTAATACAGATTTATACAAGGATTAATAGGAGTACAAAGCAAGAACAAACAAGAATCCCTCTAGTAGGGATTTTTGCTTGTTCAAACCTAGTAAAAACACTATCATAGATAGTAATAGACTCATAGAGGAGGAACATCATGAAGAGAACGTGGAAAGTAGCTGCAGCTGTAGTATTGATCGGTGGTGGAGTTTGGGCAGGCTCACTAGCTAATTTGAAGGCAGAAGGAGCAGGAGTAACTAACCAACCAGGTACAGCCGATGACCCGGTCGTGACGAAGAGTTATGTGGATCAGCAAATTCAGCAAGCTATTAAGGGTGGTGGAGGAAGTACATCAACCCCTACAGCACCAACAACGCCACCTTCTATAGGTGAAAATAGCGATTCCTCTGCAGAGATGAAGATTGTTGAAGTGAAACCGGGTAAGATACTAGTAGCTTCAGCAGGTACTGAGTTTATTGTCCGTGCAGGTAAAGCTATTTTATATAGTGAAGATAAGAATGGTGTAGCAGATCTGACTGATGGGAAAGATATTGTCGGCGGTGAAGCAGTAACCAATAACCATTTGTTGCTGTTTCCTAAAGAGGGTAGAGGTATACAAGTGAAGGAAGGCAATACTTACAACCTTACTGTCATTGTACGAGGCGGATATCAAATTAAGTAATGGATTTAAGCACATAAGTGATATTATTTTACCATAGTTAACAAACATTAATACGGGTAATCCAATCAGGTGAACACATACTATTCCTGAAACGCAACTACTTCAGGAGGTGTAAGTATTATGGCAAGTAGCAATCGTAAAATCATTCCGGAAAGTCGTCACGTACTGAATCAATGGAAGTATGAAATTGCTGCAGAGTTTGGATTAGCAGTCGGTGGAGTAGGTACAAGATCAGCTGACACTGAGTTTGCTGGTGAACTAGGCGCAATGGGAACTGGCATGAGCAGCGGTGGTAGCTGGGGACACCTGACTTCCCGTGAGAACGGATCTGTTGGTGGAGAAATTACGAAACGCTTGGTGGCTAAGGCTCAAGAAGGACTTTTTTAATCAAATTTTATTAAAAATACCTAGGTTATTTTGACATGAGTTGTCAAATAAGTTAATATGACTTTTAAGGATTGTCAAATCAACCTTTTCCGCTCTGGAAAAGGTTCATTTTTTGATAGGAGACCATTTTGGATCTCAATCCTTATTGTTCCATTTAATTGATGGACTATTTATAGTATTGGATAATTAGGCTTTTGCCATACTATCCATATGGGGAGGTTGACTGTTTATGTCTATACAAGGACGACACTTATTTACTTCTGAGTCCGTAACTGAAGGACATCCGGATAAAATTTGCGACCAAATCTCCGATGCAGTTCTTGACGCATTTTTGGCGAACGATCCTAACGCTCGTGTAGCTTGTGAGGTGGCAGTTGCTACTGGGCTTGTACTCGTAATCGGTGAGATCAGTACAAATTCGGAATATGTTGATATTCCAGCAATCGTGCGAAGAACGGTGAAAGAGATTGGTTATACTCGAGCTAAATACGGCTTCGATTCCGACACTTGTGCAGTGCTATCATCGCTCAACGAGCAGTCAGCGGATATTGCTCAAGGTGTAAATGCAGCGCTTGAGAACCGGGATCCGGCTCAAATGGATAAAGAAACAGCAGATATCGGTGCAGGAGATCAAGGTTTGATGTTCGGATTTGCTACGAACGAGACACCTGAATTGATGCCACTACCGATTGCGCTATCACATCGTATTGCGCGTCGTCTCTCAGAAGTGCGTAAAGATGGTACTTTGGATTATCTTCGTCCCGATGGTAAAACACAGGTGACGATTGAATACATTGATGGCAAGCCTAAGCGTGTCGATACGATTGTTGTATCAACGCAGCATGCCGAAGAAATTACGTTGGAACAAATCCAAAGAGATATTAAAGAGCATGTAATTCTCCCTGTTGTTCCGGCAGAACTGCTGGACGGAGAGACTAAATATTATATCAACCCAACAGGACGTTTCGTAATCGGTGGACCTCAAGGTGATGCAGGTTTGACAGGACGTAAGATCATCGTGGATACATATGGTGGTTACGCGCGTCATGGCGGAGGCGCATTCTCCGGTAAGGATCCGACAAAGGTAGACCGTTCAGCTGCCTATGCAGCACGTTATGTTGCGAAGAATCTTGTCGCTGCAGGACTAGCGGATAAAGTTGAAATCCAATTGGCATATGCCATTGGTGTCGCTACTCCAGTATCGATTAACGTTGATACCTATGGTACAGGTAGAGTATCGGAAGAGAAACTTGTGGAACTCATTCGTGAGAACTTCGATCTACGCCCGGCGGGGATTATCCGCATGCTGGATCTTCGTCGTCCGATCTATCGCCAAACGGCGGCATATGGTCACTTTGGCCGCACAGACATTGATCTTCCTTGGGAACAAGTGGACAAGGCTGATGTGCTGAAGGCGCAGGCAGGAATGTAATAGTTGAAATAAAAACGGATATCCTTTCCCTTGAGGGGAGGACATCCGTTTTTTGTTTTTAGGGATTCTTCTTCTCGTTCTCCCAGTTCAATAGTGAGCGAATTAATTGTAAGATGAAGGCTTGATCCTCCTTAGATCGAAGGGAAAGCATATGAATGATTTCGCTTAGCTCGTCAGTGGGCTCACCAGTTGGATCAATATGTTTAAAAACTTCCTCAAGAGTAACTTCTAATCCCCGCGTGATTTTATGAAGAGTTTCGATCGTTAGATTTTTCTCTCCACGCTCAATTTGCCCAATATAATTCGTATGAAGACTCGATCGTTCAGCCAACTGCTCTTGAGATAAACCCCTCGACTTACGCATATGACGTAAACGCTCTCCAATTCTAGTTACTACATCCGACACAATCTCTCACCTCAGAAAAAGCTTAACCGAGGAATCAATCACTTATAACCCACTATAAGTGTTACTTGACATAACATAACACCTATAGATATGATTATTGTATATTTTCCAATATATAGAATAGATATGTTGTATTCCCATCATGAAAGGGTGATATCTGGGTGGTGCGAATAAATCAGGGTGAGAGGATTCGAATGCAAGGTCTGGCGTGGATCATAATTGGAAGGAAGAGAACTGAAGGCAAACTTATATTGACTAATCAACGGCTGGTTTTCTTTTGTTTGAGTAAGAGAGACAGCGATGGGAAAATTGATCCGATATCTGTTCATCTCGCAGGAGTCTCAATTTTTTACAGAAAGTCATTCATACATCCATTTCGGGGTATCGTCAACTTACACATGGGCAACTGTGTAGAATTAATATTTGTAGTAAATGAGAGAACAGCGTGGGAACGAGTATTTATGAAACAAGAAAACTGAATCAAGAAATTAGTGGATATGAGCAACATTTTCTTCTGTGTTATACTGAAGACAAGTCGAAGAGGGGAAAATATGAGCGAACAGAAATTGGATTTAATTCTTGGGGAAATTGGAAAGATAGAGAATGAGTTAAGTAGCATAAATAAACGACTAGACAGCCATGAAGATTTGATTACGCAACTTATCGGGGTAGTAAAAGCAACGAATGAGATGATCACGGTCATTCAGACGGACGTATCTGTGCTAAAGAAAGATGTATCTGTATTAAAAGATGACGTGACAGAATCAAAGTCTGGACAGAACCGGCAGGATCGAATCCTGGAAACGCTCGCTCTGCATTCTCTCGAGCAGGAGGCAATTATTCGGGAACTAAAGAGAATAAAGTGATCGAATTTCTATAACAACCCTTAGGCTCTAAGCTGTGAACTCTGACCCGTAAGACAGAAACTTTGAAAAAAGTCTCCTCCCTACGGGCCACAGTTCAGATAGCGTAGCTTTAGGGTCTATTTTACGTGTTAGATGGAGGTGGTTCTATAAATATTAATGTAAACCTAAACTTGCGAGCTCTTATTACCGTTAATAAATATAGGTATATCTGATTGGCGTATTACGGTTACATAGAGTGAAGGGGAAGCGGAAAGGGGAACATAGATCATGAAAATGAAAGTTTCAATTTGGATAGTTATGGTACTGCTAGTTAATATGATGCTAGGAGCGAATGTAGATGCAGCCACGTCAACACAAGCTCCAGCGATTGAAGGTTCTGATTTAACAGTAGCAACTAATCTCTCTGATCTTACGAATGTTCGTAATTTCAGTTTACTAAATGAACAAACAGGTGCAATGTCTGTGACTCAAGCTACTTATCCCATTAAGACTTCTTTTAGCCCAGAAAGAGAGAGCGCGAATGCAAGTGTTAGCGGTAATTTGGTTATCACATTCGATCGTAACGTCGCGTTAAATTCGAAATATGGTGAAGGGATCTTCCTAAAGCAGGAGCGTAATGATTCCTCTGTAGCTATCGATGTAAAAGCTAGCGGCAGGCAAGTAATCATCTCGCCTGTAAGAAGTTTGGAAGCAGGGACAAGGTATTATGTTGAAATTGCTCGTACAGCAATCGGTGATGCCGAGAATCCAACAGTATATACTTTTGCTGGGTTGAGTAGGAACGAATGGGTATTTCAGACCGTCTCTTCTGACAAGACAGCACCGATACTTCAAGGCGCAACAATGTATAGTAATACAACAATTCGTTTACGATATGATGAGAGACTAAATTCCTCCTACAATTTGCTGCTCTCTAATTTTACTGTGACAGTAAACGGCGAGACGCGTCGCTTAAACAATGTCTATACCTCTGGTGAGAGTGTCTATATTGTTCTGGAAACAGGGGTGGCAGTAGGGCAGAACGTCAGAGTTAGTTATAGTGGTAGTGGTTACCCGGCTATCCAGGATGAAGCAGGAAACGTAGCGGCTTCTATCTCCGGCAAAGAAGTGATAAACGGAATAGACTCGGTGATGCCTAAGCCTAAAGAAGGCCATATTTCAGGCAGTACACTGACCTTGTATTTTAATGAAAGCTTAAAGAGTGTCTCGAGTTATGCGTATCAACAGTTTACGGTTACGGCTGACGGCGCATCCAAAGGAATTGATCGGATAAGTCAAAGTAGTACGACAATTACATTATACTTATCAAGTTCTGTATCAAATGGAGATGTTGTAAAAGTATCCTATTCTCCAGGTTCTTACCCTCTTCAAGATTATCGAGGGATGGATATTGCGGCGTTTAATGATTTTCTTGTACGAAATTATAACGATACCAGACCTCCGGAATTCACTGGAGTGGAAGGGTCCGGCAATAAGGTGATTCTCACTTATAACGAAGCTCTTAGAACCAGTAATATTCCATTGAAAAGTTATTTCTCAGTGCTAGTAAATAATACGCCTGTATATGTAACGTCTGTGGAGATTGTTTCCAATCAAGTCATACTTACATTGGCTTCTTCGTTTACGAAAGACCAAAATGTTACTTTATCCTATGTATCGGGGATCGGCGGAATTGCTGATCTAAATGGAAATATGGCAGGTTATATTAACTTGCAGCCGATAACTTATAATACGGTGATTGAAGGAATTCGCTCCGCAACAATTACGGGAGATACGCTTACAATCGCATTCAATTCCACTTTAAGAACTTTATCTTATCTACCGGCCAATCAGTTTTACGTAAATGTAGATAAAGGAAATCGGGGATTGCAATCTGCTACGATTAGTGGAAATACGGTAACGCTTAAGCTATCTTCGGCAGTAACAAACGGTCAGGTTATTGATTTATCCTATATGACGGGCGCTGCACCTCTCTATGATAGTCTCGGCAATATCATAAAGAGCTTCAGCAACTTGCAGGTACAAAACTTAACAGGTGGCACAACAACGACAGCAAGTGGCGTTCAGCCAGATTATTTAACGGCGATGTCGACAGTGGATTTTGGCGTTGGAGGATATCAGCTGAACTTAAGTACGGCGCAGGCATCTAGTAGCCAATCCCGGTATGGTATAAGCATGAAGAAGTACGTGATAGATAACGACAAGTTCCAGGCAGCCTTTAAGTATTTAACCGACAATAATATCGCGAGCAAGAGAATTGTGTTCGAAGTTCCTTCTACTGAGAAAGCGGCTGAAGTCGTGATCCCGATGAATGCGTTGATGACTATGTATAGTAGTGGGAAAACAGGCTCTTTCGCAGTAAAATACAATAATGTGATGTATGACCTGCCGATTGAGAAAATACCATATTCAGAAATATCCCGTGCTTTAAGCGCAAGCTCTCTGACTTCTGCTTATATTACGATACAAATTGAACCAATAATGAAAGCTCAAATATCGAGTTTGAACTATAGCAATATCGTGACAACGGCTCCGATTACGGATCCAGTTCAGATTTACGTATCAGCTTACAATGAAACGGCTGTGCAAAACGCAGTGGATGTGGCGCATACAGGCCAGATTTATTTCAAGGCCGCAACATCACCATCTAGTATGTATGTGTATCTTATGAAATATGATCTGGCCGCACGGACAGCTTCCTTTGTGCCAGGGAAGGCAGCAGGTAATGGAAGTTCTTTAGTTTTCAGTGGTAAAGTAAACGGTAATTCTATTGTGGGACCTGCAACGGGATATAGTTACTTCTCTGATACGGCTAAGCATTGGGCCAAGGCTGATATTACCGAATTAAGCAGCAAGCTGATTGTGGACGCACGCTCGGACAATAAGTTTGAACCTGACAAAAATATTACACGTGCAGAGTTCGCAATATTTATTACAAAGGGACTTGGCCTTGTGGGAGATGCATCAAGTGCCAATCGCTTTTCAGATGTAACATCAGGGACGAATGCAGCTTACATTGGAGCGGCAGCTAAGGCGGGGATCATCACCGGAAATACTGATGGAACGTTTAAACCGGGTAGTAACATTACTCGGGAGCAGATGGCACTAATGATGGTACGTGCAATGGATTATGCCGGTCATAACATTTATCTGAATGGGTCGAGCGCTCAAGTTTTAACGAAATTCAAGGACGGTGCTAAGATCCAATCTAAAGAGACAGTTGCTAAAGCTGTCAAAGAAGGTATTATTCAAGGGATGACTGCGAATACGTTCCAACCACAAGGTAACGCAACTCGCGCTCAAGCAGCAGTCATGCTGAAACGTGTTTTGGACAAACTAGATTACTTGTAGGTCTCTATTAGAAAATAGGGCTAGTGGTGTCGCTCCAGTAGATAACGAATCTACTGGAGTGACACCCTTTTTTTTGTATAAAAATGGATAGAGGTAAAATCTATTCGATGAATTCCCATGCGCCTCGTTGTAGTTCGTAGCGATGGATTCGTTCCCCACCTCCGGTGGCAATTGGACGTAGCCATCCTTTGGTACATAGCGAATGAAGAAGTCGGACAGCGGTTCGGTAATTGATACCGAAATGGCTGGCTACTCTCTTCGGAGTAAGTGACTGAGCTTGGGATAGCGCCATGCGAATGACTTCATTCTCAGATATCGTAGAACGCTGGGTAGGTTGCTCTAGCACCAGATAGCGATTGAACAGCATTTGAAGTAGGGTTCTACAAAGCTCTGGCCGATCGCATACATCATCATAAACGAATGAGATCACACGATAACCAGTACACTGGAGGGAACAATTCTCGGTTTAACTCGTCGCAGTATTTTTTGCGATCCATATCGCGCACATGGGGGCCATACCCTTTAATTTCAATAATAAATTTCAATAGTCCCTTCAAATAAGCAAAGTCCCCGAAATAAGATCGACCGCGCCAATCCGCAATCTCATATTCGGGATGTAATCCATCGAAGTTCTCATAGATGGGCCACCACACGTTTTTTAGAAACAGGATTTCTCCGTGGTTGTGTCCGCGCTCAAGTCGTCCTCTTCTCTCTCCTGAACGGAGATTCAAATGCTGTCTAAGAAAAAGTTGATGCTCTTCCTCAAAATTGGCTTTGGCCATTCCTATTCCACTCCTTAACCTCATTAGTTGATGAATGAGAAGTGTTGTTGGTCTGGCAACTTAACGCTACCATACGCAAAAACGCCCCACTCATCATTAGATAGTAGAACGTTCTTCGTCACTGATATACATAAATTATACCGAAATACTTCCAAGTGAGCTAGCGGTGTTAAACGGATTTGGTAGATTAGAGTATAAGCCGCATAACCCACGCTGGAGCCCAAAAATTCCACAGTCGCATCATGTAACACTAGATTCCATAACTATACAACAGAATAGTTGCAGAAAGTGCACTTATTTAGAAGCAAGGGTAAGGGAGAAGGAAGTAGTTGCATTAAGTACATTTAAAAGTGAGGGATCAGCGAAAAGTGGGGTTTTTCCAGTAAATAGATGTAGTTTGTGCAACTAAAATTAGTGGCAGAGCATTATCGCCGAATTTAATTGTACTTTATACAACTGTTGGAGGGGCGCACCGAATCCTTCTCTTTTTGGTGAAAAAGGGACAGATTACATAAATCTAGTCTTTTTTCGTAACTTTTCTGGATTTTTGTAGTCTATTAAGTATGTGCTAGATTTAAAAGTAGAGAGATGCGATAGAATTTCTACATAAGATGGGAGAGTTATAAATTACTATGGTAGTCAGAAGAGAAAAGAAGTTGTCTCGGTTCGTGGTTGGTAAGGGGAAAAAACTAGTTCTAGTAAGTTTGGCCGGACTGATATGGATTCAGCCTGTAGTGAGTCTTGAATGGTTTGGAGGGTATACCTCTACTGCTCAGGCTGCGGCAGATCAAACGCTCAAATCAAGTGAAGAAATGATTACGTCCGGAGCAAAACTTGTAAAATATCAATATAAAACAACACGTTCAGGGAAACAGGTAACCGTTCTCGCGGATGTGATTGAAGTTGATTTATCCAATCCTTATGTTCAATTGAATGTAATGACAGGTAAAGGTGGACAAGTAACGACTAGACAATCTGTTGAGGGAATGGCTAAAGAGAGCGGTGCAGTTGCAGCGGTTAATGGTGACTTCTTTGCAACGACTGGAATGGGTGTTGCAATGGGCGGAGCTGTGTCGCAAGGTACGGTTGTGACGACTCCAGCACAACTTGAGGGGATGTACGCTTTTGCGGTGAAGACCAATGGAACACCTATCATCGACCGTTTTGCGTTTGGGGGTACCGTGATAGCTGAGGATGGCTCGACTTTCCCGCTCACGGGTATTAATCAGGAATCATATAAAACTGAACCAGCTCAAGCATACAGTCATGTGAATAACATGTTTATTTATACTAGTGCATGGAAGTCATTAGAGCGGCCAACAGCCAGTGCCACAACACCAACAGAGGTGCTGGTGCAAGGGGGCATCATTCAGCAAATTTCGATCAAAGCTCCTATTCCGAGCGCCGTGCCTGCAGATGGATATATCCTTCGTGCTCATGGTATGGCGGCTGATTACATCGCTGCTCATATGGTCGTTGGGCAGAGAGTGGATGCTTCGTATCAACTTAGCTCACTAACTACTGGAGAAGAGATTAATCCAGCTGATCTTCAGACGATGATCGGTGGTCATACCTTGCTTGTTGATCAAGGCAAAGTGTCGGCCTTCACGCGTTCCACGACGGGGATCAGTGGTGGCAGCCCTGTGGCGAGAACAGCTTTAGGATACTCACAAAATGGTAAAACTGCCTACATCATTACGGCTGAGAAGAATAATAACAGCTCGGGGATGACGCTTAAAGAGCTGCAGAACTTCATGACTAGCATCGGGGTATGGAAGGGTCTAACGCTGGATGGCGGAGGCTCAACAACGATGGTGACTCGTCCACTGGCGGAGACGACTGCGGGGTTGACCTTCACGACTTCCAATGGATCAGCGGGACAACGAGCGGTAGTCAATGGATTAGGCGTCTTTACGACGGCTCCACAAGGAACTTTGAAGGGACTTGTAGTGAGTGGTACACAATCCTTACTCATTGGACAAACGGCTTCGTATACATTAAAAGGGTATGATAACTATTTTAACCCTATGGATACTTCAGGAATGCAAACGACTTGGAAATCAGACAATGGAAATGTCACATGGACTGGGGATAGCTTCAAAGCAGTCAAAGCAGGAACTTCGCAAATTACGGCAATCAGCGGCGATGCTAAGACTAGTATGAAGGTGAATGTGCTTGGAGGTAGTGACCTCAAGAGCCTGACCTCGGGAACTACATTTGCTTCACTAGAGGCGGGAACTTCGGTCTCTGTACCGGTAACGGCTGAATTGAAGAATGGAAATAAAGTAGATGTGCCAGCGGAATCGCTGAAATGGGAATTCACAGGCATGAAGGCAAGCGTAGCAGATGGTGTACTAACAGTTCAATCTGTGAATAAAGGTGCCAATGTAGCATATGCCACTCCAAAATATGATGGATTCAGCGGAACGCCAATCGTTCTGTCAGCATCAGCAGAGCAAATTTGGGAGAATTTTGAGAATGTAACTTACCCGATATCGTTCACGGGATTACCTGCTGAGACAAAAGGAACCGCAATGGTTACTCAAGGCACGGGAAGTCACGAAAATAGTAAAGTGTTGAAGCTAGATTATGATTTCACAAGTGGTACCGGGAATAGATTTGCTTATGCTCAGATCAACGGTACTACGGGTAAAGGAATTCCAGAAGGCTCAACTGCGATGTCAATCGATGTACTGGGTGATTCAAGTCTGAACTGGCTCAGAGCAGAGTTTGAGGATGCAGACGGTAAGAGTGTTTATGTAGATCTAACACGGATGGTTGATTTCTCCGAATGGAAAACATTTAGTATGGATCTGACTGCAGCGGGACTTAAACAACCGGCTAAGTTGAAACGTCTGTATCTCGTAAACCTGGAGGATGGCCAAGACGAGCGGTCATTGACGGGTAGTGTTTCCTTTGACAACGTAAAATTTACGGCTCCTTCTACGGAAGTTGATTCCAGCTTTCCAAGCGTTACCGTTCAAATGACAGTTGGACAGAAATCGATGTCAGTGGATGGAAAGAAACAGAATCTAGAGGTTGCTCCATTGCTGAAGGGTGGCACGACCTATGTTCCTATTAAGTATGTTCTAGATTCATTCGGAGGAGCAGCCAGCTGGGATAATGTGGCGAAGAAAATTACTGTGACACGTGGTAGTGTAGTGCTCGAATTAACAGTTGGAAAAACTAGTTTCCTATTGAATGGATCGCCAGAAAAGGCAACGGTTGCTCCAATTATTGTAGGTGGCAGGACTTTAGTCCCGTTACGTTTGGTATCTGAACAATTAGGAATTGACGTAAAATGGGAGAAGATAACCAAGTCCATTACTCTTAAATCATGATATGATGAATTTAGATTATTGAGGGGTTTAAGGAAATGGAGAAGTGTTAAGTGGATTTTCAAGCGGATGCTATAGATCGTGTTATAAAAAATGCTGTAGGCGTAATGGAGAACAGCAAACTGCAAATACTCGAAATTTTGGAAACGGCACGTAATGAGTTGAAGTCACTTAACAACGAACTCCAGCAGGTTATGAAGGAAACTGCGGAGACCGTGGAAAAGGTAGATCAACTTGAAGTGAATTACCGGCGTTCCCGTATCCGGCTGACAGAAGTCAGCCGGGACTTTGTGAGGTATAAGGAAGAGGATATCAAGCAGGCCTACGAGAATGCAACACAGTTGCAACTCGACCTGCTTATTTTTCGTGAGAAAGAGATGTATTTGAAAGCACGGCGTGATGATTTGCAGAAGAGGGCAAGAAATGTTGATAAATCAGTAGAACGTGCCGAGACGATTGGGACACAAATGGGAGTTGTGCTGGAATACTTATCTGGTGAGCTTGGACAAGTCACGCGTATTCTAGAATCGGCCAAAAATCGGCAACTTATTGGATTGAAAATTATTTTGGCACAGGAAGAAGAGCGTAAGCGGATTTCTCGGGAAATTCACGATGGACCAGCTCAATTGCTGGCAAATCTAGTTCTTAGGACGGAAATTGTAGAAAGAATGCTCATAAAGCAGGAATTTAAGATGGTACAAGACGAAATAATAGATTTGAAGGGTCAGGTTCGCTCCAGCTTGGAGGAAATGAGAAAAGTCATTTTTAATCTTCGGCCAATGGCGTTAGATGATCTAGGACTAATTCCGACACTACGAAAGTTCGTACATGATTTTGAAGAGAAGACAAAGATAAGGGCGACCTTTGAGACGAGAGGTAAAGAATTTAGACTTTCCTCGCCAATGGAGGCAGCGGTGTTTCGTTTGATACAAGAAGCGCTTAATAATTCTGCCAAACATGCCTATCCGACATTTGTTGGTGTAGAAATCACTTATCAGGCTCAGATGGTAAAAATCATGGTTCATGATAATGGCCTCGGTTTCAAAGTGGAGCAACTTGAGCTGAAGACTAAGGAACATTCTCACTTTGGTTTAATCGGAATGCGGGAACGCGTGGAATTACTGGATGGTAGAATGGAAATTGAATCAGCGGCGAATATGGGCACCAAAATCGTCATTCACATCCCGACAAATACAGAGAAGAGAAAGGAGTAATACGATGGATAATCTTAATTTGGGTAATAGACGAAAAATCAAAGTACTCTTGGCTGACGATCACCAGCTATTTCGTGAAGGACTTAAGCGGATTTTGAATATGGAAGAAGATATTGAAGTTGTGGGGGAATGTTCAGACGGCTCCCAGGTGATGGAAGGATGTCGTTTACACCTACCGGAAATTGTTCTCATGGATATTAATATGCCTATTTTAAATGGGGTTGAAGCAACGGCTCAACTTCGCGAGACACTTCCAGAAATAAAGGTAATTATCCTATCGATTCATGATGATGAGAGTTATGTTTTTGAGACATTACGTAAAGGTGCTACGGGTTACTTGCTGAAGGATATGGAGGCAGAGTCTCTTATTAATGCGATTCGTACGGTTTCCGAGGGAAATGGCTTTATACATCCGAAGGTGACGGGTAAATTGATTCAGCAGCTTCGCCGCATGGAATATCTGAGTGAAACGGGTGCAATTGCTGAAGCGAATGTGAGCCGTGAGGCTGGCGTGAAGTTCGTTGCGGGAGATAATAATCCGCTGACACGTCGTGAGGCAGAAGTGCTTCGCCTGATGGCGGAAGGTCGTAGTAACAAGATGATTGGTGAGCATTTGTTTATTAGTGAGAAGACGGTTAAAAACCATGTTAGTAGTATTTTGCAAAAAATGGACGTGGATGATCGTACGCAGGCTGTTATCAATGCCATTAAATTCGGCTGGGTAACATTATAGTTTGAATGAGCATTAGTCATCCTTTCAGGGATGATAATCATGGTGAGCGATAGCTCAAGAGATCGGACCCATTGATATTGAAGGATAGGGAATAGGTGAGCCCAGTAACCGACGGCCTCTACGCGGCATATATTGTCGCTAAGGGAGGTGAGTTCCATGATTCCCTACATGGGTTGGATTCTGCTGGGCTATGGTTTGGCTGCGGTGTTGGTGCATGTGTTTCACAGCCGATACTTGCGGAGCAAGCGTAAGGGCAACAAGCAGATTCATTATATTTTGGTGACTCATAATCATGAGAATCAAATGGAATGGTATTTAAGGGCTCTATCATGGTATGCAAGATTACGTGGTGAATCTCTGCGTGTAACTGTATTGGATGAAGGATCGCAAGATGATACACTAGCGATTATGCAGCGAATGCAGAACATGAGTGGTATGGATTTGACGGTGATTGGCATCACTGAAGTGCAGGACGAAGTGGAAATGAGAGCGGTCACATCTCCTGATGGAGGAGAGAACTCGATGTATATCGACCTTCGGGTACCACAGGAGGCGGCCAAAATCCCTTATGTCCATGTCTGAGTTAGAACAAGAGCACGAACAATTAAATAAGAAAAGGTGGAAGCGAATTAAGCGGATGCAGAAGACACAGCAAAAGCAGAATAAGCCGAAGCGAATGAAAGTGTGAAGCACACTCTTAGGGCCAATGGGCCGGGGAGTGTGCTTTTTTGCGTTATCTAGGGGAGGGGAAAGGGATGAAGATTAGTGTATATGCAGTAAGATTAGCGAACGGTTGGAAGCTTGAGGTTAGTTTGGATTTACGAGTGGATATGTGGTGGTGGATAAAGGGTGGGGCACTGGCTGTGGAGCAGACAAATAGCAAGCAAGAAACTAGAGGTATAGAACGAATAAGTAGGGAGAAATCAAATAGAGGTATAGACCGATTAAATAACGAGCAAGTGACTAGAGATGTAGAGCGAATAAATTGTGAGCAAGCAACTAGAGACATAGAACATAGAAAGATTAGAGAGGTGGGTAACTATGGTCAAGATGTGAAAGTAATGATCTTACTTTCCAATTCTATGCCGTTAGGATGGGCGATTACATTATGTGAAGGGTTCACCCATCAAGCTAATATGGATAACTGGACATTGGACGACTGGGCAAGCTATATGAGGCTTGGGTTGAAGGAAGAGTTAGCGTTGGAACGGAAGGCGCAGGAAGACGGAGGTAGGAGCGAGCGGGAGCTAAAGGGGAGAGGAAGAGTAGTAGTGGGGAGAGTCCCAGCAGTAACGGAGAGAGACCTGGTAATAATGGATCGTCCAAGTTGGTTGTGGGAGAGAGAGAGCGGGTTGTCTCCGTTAGGAGTGTCGCTTATAGGGCAGGAGGTGGGAGACGATTTAAGAGAATGGGATATTGCGTTCGCAGAGGCGGATTGGCTGGCATCCGCGCTGGAAGGGCGCTCGCTGCTGGAGGCGGAGCTTCAGCAGCTACTGGCGGAGACCGCGCCGCGGCTTGTACCAGCGGCGTGGCGCTTTGCCGCTCAGCTCGCGCATCTGCAAGGGCGCGTGCAGTTCACCGCGGGCGTGGCTCCCGCCACCGCCCGCTCTGGGCAAGCCCCGCGCCTGCTATCGCGGCGCCGGGTCCGGGCACCCCGCTGCCGGCGTTGTGGCAGCGAAGTGCATCGCCGCACGCCCTGCGGGTCATGCGGCTCCAGCAGCTGCGCCTACTGCGAGGCCTGCCTCGCGCTAGGGCGCAGCCGCTCTTGTGCGCTGCTGCTTCGCGGCAGCGTCAGGGCCGCCGTCGTGCCGTCCGCTGGAGGCGACACGGCAGGCTCCACCCCCACCGAGTCCTTGCTGGACCGGTGGGGGCTCAGCCCCGCGCAGCGCATGGCTGCGGGGGCGGCACTGAGCTTCCTGGCGGAGCCGCAGGAAGTGGGCAATTCCGCCCGAGCGCAGCGCGGGGCGGGGCTCTTGCGGCGCGCGGCATTACGCGCGCGCCAAGCACTTCGCGGTGGCGGCTCTGCTACCGCTACTGAAGAATCACAGCCGCAGAAGCCGCGAAGTTTCCTGCTCTGGGCCGTCACCGGCGCAGGCAAGACGGAAATGATTTTTCCGTTGCTGCGATATGTATTAGACCAAGGTGGGCGTGCGCTGATAGCCACGCCGCGGCGAGATGTGGTGCTGGAGCTAGCCCCACGTCTTGCGGCTGCCTTTCCAGAAGAGAAGATTGCCGTTCTCTACGGGGGGAGTTCCCAGCGATGGGGAGAAGCCCAACTTTTTCTGGCTACGACTCATCAACTACTACGTTTTTATCGATCATTTGATCTGGTCATAATCGATGAACTTGATGCTTTTCCCTACCATAATGACCCCATGCTCGCTTATGCAGCCGAACGTTGTTGCAAATTGGAAGGGCGCTTTGTCTTTTTATCAGCAACACCACCAGCTGCTCTGCAGCGGGAGATTGCTGCGGGACGGTTGCCACATGCCAAGGTTCCAGCCCGCTTTCACGGACATCCCCTTCCTTTACCTGCCCACATCACTATGAAACGAGTAGAGGATTGTCTACATCGGAAATCAATTGGTGCTTCGCTGACCCGTTATCTGCAAGTGTCGATCTCCCGCGGCGCACAGATATTTGTGTTCGTTTCTCGCATCCGCCACATTATGCCTCTGGTAGCACTACTGAGACTTCGTTTCCCCGGTCTTGCAATCGATGGGACGTCGTCACAAGACGAGGAACGTGCGAGTAAAGTTTTGGCTTTCCGTTCAGGAGAAATAAGGATGCTGATTACAACAACCATTTTGGAGCGTGGTGTCACGGTACCGCGTAGTGATGTGTACATTTTGGATGCAGATAGTGGATTGTTTGATGAGGCATCTTTGGTACAAATGGCTGGACGTGCTGGGAGATCTAAGAATGATCCTGCGGGTATGGTTGTGTTTGCCTCTCCAGAGTGGAGTAAGTCCCAGCGGGGGGCTAGACATCAGATCAAGTCAATGAATATGATCGCGCGCAAAAATGGTTTTTTGAGAGAATCGAAGGGAGGATCCGGAAGATGACGATGTTACAGAAACAAACGATCAAAAATCCAATAATGCAATATGGAGGAGAGGGTGTATCATGGAGAACGCTACTCTCGTCGATTCATAACTTGCTATCTCCACAGGGAGTTTCTTGTTTAGTATGTGGCAAGATGATATCAGCAATAGTTCGGGGATATCCGGAACTTTGTCACGTATGTTATGCTTCCATTCCTTGGATCATGAAACCACGATGTTATACCTGCGGGCGCCCTGTTGGTTGTCCGGATTGTAGTCGTCAGAGTGCTGGGTCCCGTAACTTTATTCTGAACCGTAGTGCGGTAGCTTATAATGCGACGATGCGAGAGTGGTTGGGCCAATATAAATTTCGAGGTCATGAGGCATATGGCCCGGTGTTATCACGAATAATGGGCTGGGCGATGACACGAATGTTGCGGGAACTAGCTACCGAACAGGGGGGAATCTCTATTCACTTCGATGCTGTTACTTTCGTACCGATCAGTGAGGAAAGACTAATGGAACGTGGGTTCAATCAAGCCGAGTTGTTAGCACGGGGAGCAGCTTCCGTTAGCGATATTCCTCTTCTTGCCCTATTAGAACGTACTAGACATACCGAGAAACAAAGCTTCAAGAATCGGCGTGAACGGCTGCATGATATTCAAGGCCTCTTTAGGCTCTTGCCAGATGTGGCCGAGCGGCTAGAATCCGTAATGCAACAACCTTCTCATAAACCCTCCTTACGTTCTCGCTTTACATCCCAGTACAATGCGACTAGGGCGAGAAACTCGATTCTTGATAAACCATCAGATACTCCACTTACCCTGTTACTCATCGATGATGTATACACGACTGGAAGTACAATTGACGCGTGTTCGGAGGTTCTGTTGGAGGGGTGTTCTCAGCTCGGCCGGAAGGGGGAGGTATATTGTCTTACTTGGGCTCGTTCCTGAAATTTACATATTTCGACGGATACATACAAAATAAATTGGATGAAATTGTGGACGGACTTCCTATTATAGGTTAATCTATCATCAAACCACGTTATTTGAAGGGAAGAGTCCGAATGACGATGAGCCTTGGAAATTGCCCGCGATGCGGCAAATTATTTGCTAAAGGTTTCAAAAATATGTGCCCAAACTGCATCAAGGACATAGAGCTAGAATATGAGAGGTGTCTGAAATTTTTGCGTGAGGAGAAGACGGCCACCATTCAGGAAGTTTCGGATGCTACGGAAGTTTCCATCAAGCAAATTACGAAGTTTATTAAGGAAGGTCGGATATCAGTCGCCGACAATCCCAATATGATGTATCCATGTGAAATATGTGGAGTTCTCATTTATGAGAATAATATGTGCGATTCATGCCGTAATCATCTAACCAAAGCTTTTACCAATAAAGCACGTGAGGGGTCACATTCACAGGGGACGCAAGAATCACAAAGTAACCCGAAAAAGGGTGGCGCTTACGGGGCTGTTGACAAGTTCCGCAACTCTTAACGACAAATTATCATAAACAGTGTCATAATATTCTTCAAAATCCAATCATTCGCTATTCATAAAGTTTCAACCCTCGCCGATAAACTTATTAAAGATTATCGGTTTTTTTATTTTGTAAAGGAAGGTGGAGCCCATGAAAATTAACGAAACAGGACGGGTCGGAGCCATAAATAACTATCAACGCCAAATCGAATCCCAACGCAATGAGTTAGATCGTAAAGCTCGTCGCAAGGATGAGGTTTCCATATCCGCAGAAGCGAAAGAATTGTTACAAGCCCAAGGGGTCGGAAATGATCCAGAACGTACCAATCGCATCGCAGATCTGAAATCACAAGTTTCCACGGGAACGTATCAAATCGACGCCGGCAAGCTTGCTGAGAAGCTAGTTCCATACTTCAAGTCATACACCGAGAATTAGGGGGCTGCTATGTCAGTTCAATTATTACAAGAGTCGATGGATCGAATGGATGAGTCATATTCTAAATTAATAGAAATTATGCAGGATAAGAAGCAGGCTGTTATAAGTAATGATTACACAGAACTGGTTCGTACATTATCCCAGGAATCAAAGATGATTAAGAACATTGAAGAATTAGAGAAGGATCTCCTTGCTTCTGCTCAGGGATTTTTGAAATCTAAGGGTGTTAAATCGCAGTTGGAACTAACGATTACTGAGATCCTTAGGCTTGTATTTGATCCTGAAGAGAAGCGGCTCTTGACCGAGTCTAGGGCGAAGATAGAAGGGCGATTGCAGGATCTGAAACGTTTGAACTCATTAAATCAGGAGCTTATCGGGCAGTCACTTACTTTTATCGATTACTCCCTGAATTTGATGATGGGCGGGATGGATGATGAGGCAACCTACTCTCCACCCCAGAGCCAGGACAAGAAGCCGACGGTTAGAAGTAATATGTTCGACACAAGAGGTTAAAATTTTAGCAACACTCAAAGGAGAATGATGATGGCCTCCACTTTTCATGGGATAGAAACTAGTAAACGTGCTCTATTTGTCAATACGACATCAATGCAAACTTTGAGCCACAACATAGCCAATGCTACTACAGCAGGATATACTCGGCAGAGAGTAAATACGACCGAAGCGAGACCAATATGGGCCATGGGTATGAACAGGAGTCAACAACCAGGTCAGCTTGGTACCGGTGTGGAGTATGGAAGTATTACACGAATTAGGGATGGCTTTCTGGATACACAGTTTCGGCGCGAGAATCAATATTTAGGATCATGGGAAGTTTTGAACGCTAGTATGGTTTCTATTCAGAATATTTTGAATGAACCATCAGGTAGTGGGCTTAGCACAGTTATGGATGATTTCTGGAACTCATGGGAAACCCTGAATCGCGATCCCTCCTTATTAAGCGCACGTGTAGCTGTTGCGGGAGCTGCAAGCAACATGACAGATACACTGAAGCATATTAGTGAATCACTCAATAATCTTACTAGCGACCTTACGACTAATATCGATAAGAAAGTAATGGAAGCTAACAATATACTCGACAATATTGCCAAGCTGAATGTGATCATTCGTGACAATGAAAGCTTTGGAGATAATGCGAATGACTATCGTGACCAACGTGACTTGCTGATTGACCAGTTGTCTACGATCGTCGATGTTCAATATGCCGAAGATGCAGTAGGAATGGTTAATATCACTGCTGCAGGTGTCGCGGTGCTTACCGGCGATGCAGTGACGAATTTGACGGCAGCGAATGCCACTACAGCAACGGCTGGACAATTAGAAGGCTATACCAAGTCGCTTCAGGAAACAGATACGATCCGTAATCAGCTGAATGCGATGGTTAACACGCTAGCTACGGGTGACATAAAAGTAACACTGAGAAATGGATATGTAACTCCACAACAAATGACTGCGTTGAATCAAGTGACATTGGAAGACGGAGTCGTAATTCCTGCTGGACAAGTGATTCCTGCCGGATCTAGAGTTGCAACATCTATGGATGTTATGGTAAAGGGATTTAATGGTCTGCACGAGCTTGGGTATACGCTTACAGAGCCACCAACCTCAGGTGTTCCGTTTTTTGTTTCAACGGGTGGTGGATTTACGATCGACGATATCGGTGTCAATCAAGATATCCTTAAGAATACGAATAACATTGCAGCCTCTTCAAAAATTGAAAATGTTAACGGAGTGGATAAGGTTATCCGTGGTAACAGTGATGTTGCAAATGCTTTAGCAAGCCTGCGTGACGCACTATTCAGCTTTCCGGCTAGTCTAACGTCTCTTTCAAAAGGTTCAACCGACGATTATTTCCGGGCATTGGTTGGAGACCTTGGAATTCGGGCTAGCAACGTTGAACGGAACTTTGAGAATGAACAGGATATGGTGGATAATCTACAGATGCAGCGTCAATCCGTCAGTGGAGTTTCGATGGATGAGGAATTAGCTGATATGATTCGTTATCAGCAAGCGTACAATGCTGCTGCACGTAATATGACAACAGTGGACGAAATGTTGGATAGGGTTATTAATTCTATGGGACGTGTAGGTCTATAAAGAAAAGGGGGGAATAACATGCGTGTAACAGGATCTATGCAAAACATTCAATTACTTCGTAACTTGCGAAATATTAATACAGACATGAAAACTGGCCAACAACAATTGGCCACCGGTCAGCGCATAAGTAAGCCTAGTGATGATCCAGTTGGTGTAGGGTATCAGATGCGCTACGATACTGATCTTGCGAGAAGTGATGAATTTTTAAACAATGCACAAACAGGTAGTGAAATACTTAAAACGATGGACTCATTAATGCAACAAGCAAGTGATGTATTAAAGCGTGCTCGTACTTTAACGTTGCAGGCTAGGAATGGAACATTTGATGCACAGCAGCGTCAAGTTATTGCTTCTGAAGTGAAACAGTTGAAGGAGCAGATGGTTACCATAGGGAATAGTACCTATAATGGTCGGTATCTATTTAACGGACAGAAGACAGATCAGCCTCCATACACAGTTAATGGAGCCGCAATGGAAGTGACGGATTCGGGATTGTTTTACCTGAATGTGAGTCCCGCAGTAAATGTACCTGTAAGTATTACAGGTGAGATTGTATTTGGTAAAGCCAATACGGACAATGTATTTAAAGTTCTGGATGACTTAGCTATTGCTCTGGATAGTAATAATTTAACAGCGATTTCAGATAGTTTGACTAAAATTGATGATAGTGTTGATCGTATTACCATTAGTTGGGCAGAGATTGGTGCCCGTATGAATCGTTTTGATCTAATGGAAAACCGAATTTTGGACGAGCAAGTTAATATTAAAGATCAACGTTCTCACGTAGCTGATGTCAGTACCCCGGAAGCAATTACAGATTTGAAGATGAAGGAAACCATACTGCAAGCCGCTCTATCTACAGGAGCTAGAATTATGCAGACTTCGCTGATAGATTTTATTAGGTAGATGTACATGGTGCCTTTTATGAACTCTGTTGCCTCTTCTGGAATTAAAATTTATCAAACAAGTGCTGCTTATACTCCTGCCGAGTTGAATATTACGACTCGTAATCCAGAAATGCAGGCGGACTGGATTCCTGTATGGGAAGAACTCGGGTTACCACAGCCATCTACAGTAGCTAGGGAATTAGTACAGAAAAGAGTCGGACAATTAGAGAATGATATTGCTGAAAAATCTAGAGAAGGAGATCGTATTGCCAATATTTCTTCAGGCGAGAAAAATGTATTCGGTAAAATTGCCATGGAGAGGTATATGAGACAGGGACAATCGACGGTGGTTCTTATGGCTATACCCAGTAGGGGTTTGCACATTGATGTTAAAATTTATTCACCTGAAATTAATATTGAAGTCAGAGGGAGGTTGTTGAAGTGACTGGAAATAGACAGCATAAATTGAAGTTGACAATTAAAAGTAATGATTACGGACAATTGAGATTTGAAGCCGATCGTGTATATCAATTTGAGAAGGGTATTCTAGGCATGCAAGATTTTAAAGATTATGCATTATTTCCAATCGAAGACTCCCCCTTTAGCGTGCTTCATACGATTGATGAACAGATCAGTTTTATTCTTGTGCCAGCAATTGAAGTGATTGATGAGTATGGCTTTGAGATAGATCAGGAGTTAGTAGACTTACTAGGGTTACAGAGAGTTGAGGATGTAGCGGTATTCCTTATCGTTAATATGCAAGAGAATGACCTCTATGTAAACTTAAGAGCACCAATTCTCTTAGCACCAGCAAGCCGAAAGGCTTGTCAATTTATAATTACTAACAGGGACTACCCAATTCGTTACTTATTGACGAAGAAGGAGGGCACTCATGCTAGTCCTTAAGCGTAAAGTCGGAGAGACTGTAATGATTGGAGATCACATCGAAGTACAAATCGTAAGTGTTGAAGGGGATCATGTGAAGTTAGGCTTTGTCGCACCAAAAGAAGTCCAAATTCTTCGTCAAGAGCTATATGAGGGCATTGTTAGTGAGAACAAGAATGCTGGTAACCAAGTGGGATTACAGCTACAAATGATCCAAATTTTAAAAGAGTTTAAGTCGGAAATATAATGAGGCGGGTGCATTGTTGATGAGTGGGATAAATCGGATGAATCGGATGGAATCAAGTGGTAATGAGTATCAACTACCCAGAACAGCATCTAATAACCCAGATTCAAATTTGCAGCCAGATCAGGCTAAATCTTCACTTCCTAGAACTTTTGATTATGAACTTCTTAATGAAGATGCACGAAATAAGGCTGACCGTGAGTTGGAGAAAGTAAATGAGGCGATTAAATCTTCGGAAAAAATGCTTCGTTTCAAGTATAACGATGAAGTAAAACAGGTTTATGTAGAGGTAATTAATCGTGAAACACAGGAAGTAGTTACTAGTTTGCCTCCAGAATTTTTAATTGACCTATCTATAAAAATGAAAGAATTAATTGGTTTGTTTATTGATAAAAAACTATAAATATTCAAGAGAGGATGAATAAAATGAGTATTAGTCTTACTGGTATGGCTTCCGGTTTGAATACTGCAGAGATGGTAGAGAAACTTATGGCCTTGGAAAGAAAGTCATACGAAAAGCTGGAAAATAAACAAACATATATGAATGATGTTAAATCTTTCTACACAGGAATTAACACTAAGCTTAGTGCACTAAGAAACGCCGCTTCTGATCTAATGCTGCGCGCTAATTACCAATTGACATCGGCAAAAAGCTCAAATGAAAGTGTGGCTCAGGTTAGTGCAGGAACATCAGTCTCTACAGGATCTTTTTTAGTTGAGGTCAGTCAATTGGCAACGCCTCATGTCATGATGTGGGATACTGCAACTCCTGATACAGATTTTGCTGGTGGGGAAATTACTAAAACGATCAAGTTCCATTTTGAAGGTAAAGAAATTGAAATCGAAGCGAAGGGGAAAAACGCTGGCGAGCTCATGGAGAGTATTAAGACTCAGGTGAACAGTAATGCGAAAGGGCTTACTGCTGCTGTTATTAATACAAGCACAGGCAAGAAGTTGATATTTAATGCATCAAACTCTGGATCAGACGGTAAAATAGGTTTTACTTCCGCGGAAAAGGGCGTTTATATTGAAGATAGCGAAGGTGCGTTTTCGCTTTTAGGTACCAATACACAGATTGCACCCGAAGAAGCGATTTTTAAAGTGAATGGTGTAGAAATAACCCAAGGTAGCAATGTGATAACGAATGTTATTGATGGAGTAACGATGAACCTTACGGGTAAGGGCTCGTCTACCGTTAAGGTAAGCACGGATACCGACAAAATTACAAGTAAAGTGGAGGCTTTTATAAAAGCATACAATGATATTACTACTTCGATTAGAGATGTTATTGGAGAGAAGAAGCCATTACAAGGAGACTCTACATTACGTGATTTATCCAACCAAATGAATCATTGGATGAACACCTTGGTTGATTTTGGGGACGGAACCGATTTTGATAAGAAGTATACAATTTCCAGTTTTGGACTGGAAATTGATAAAGGACAGACCAAAGCAAGTTTAATGACGGGCACTATTAGTTTTGATAAAGAAAAATTTATCAATAAATTTCTTGAGGATCCGGAATTAGTGATAAGTATGTTTAATAAAACTGTTCCTGATCTCAATAATCCTGATAATCCAGATAAATTACCTAAAGCTGTTGGCATTGCCGCTCTTTTCAAAGATAATGTTTATGCATGGAGCAAGTCTGACGGTGTTTTTGCTAGTAAAATTAAAGGTTATGATGCAGAAGTGGCATTAATAACGGATCAGATGTCTCGTTTAGATGCCAAGTTGCAAGCGAAAGAGGCGCGAATGAAGAGCCAATTTACAGCCATGGAAGTTGCATTATCTAAATTACAAAGTGAACAAACATATATGTCCAGTCAACTAAATGCTTTGACCAAGAAATAATGAGTGCAAAGGGATGAAACGATATGCAAATGCCATATCAGACGGGGTACAAAGCTTACCAACGGAACAAGTATGAGACTGCTTCTCCGCATAGGTTGATCCTAATGCTCTTCAATGGGGCAATCCAGTTTGTTAATCAAGCTCAAACGGCAATATCTGAAGGGAATAATACGGAAGGACATCGGCTTATTCTAAGAACCCAGGATATCATTTATGAGTTGATTTCCTCACTAAAAGAGGATCAAGGCGGAGAAATCGCCAAAAATCTTAAAGGCATCTATTTGTATATTATTGATAGACTTGTTCAGGCTAACTTGAATAAACAAATTGATTACCTGGTAGAAGTTAATGCATTGTTAAGTGATCTCAAGAGTGCCTGGGAACAGATTGGAAAGGAGGGTACTCTTGGATAGACAAAGATCTGAATTGTTAGAACGGCGAAACCAAAGGTATGTAGAACTACTGAATATATCTAAACGTCAGGTTCATCATGTTCATAACGAAGATTGGCTTGAAGATCTGGATGGATTTTTAGCATTAATGGGAGAATGGGCTATGGTCCGTCAGGAATTGGACAAATTAAATGAACAAATCGTAGTTGAAGGGCTATCACCTAACGAGTTGGAAAACTATAATGAGGCTATTAGACCTTCTGTTATTGAAGCGATGGATAATCAGCAATTTGTTGAGCAAAAATTCCAAGATCAATTCCTTGAACTGTCAAAATCCATGAAATCAGTACGAGATCAACAAACAGTTCTTCAGGCTTATTATGGTACCAGAAGGACAGAATTTGAACCTATTTATTTTGATGAAAAAAAATAATTTTTCTTTTAAATACTATTCATAGTTTTAAAGATGCAACCGATATAGTAATTAGGTCACAAGGATGTGACTAATCTAAAACAATCATGGAGGATGATAAGTATGTCGATGTACATTAACACTAACGTTGCAGCTCTTAACGCACACCGTAATTTGGGTTCCAACAACACTCAAATGGGTAAAACAATGGAAAAGCTTTCCTCAGGTTTCCGGATTAACCGCGCTGCAGACGATGCTGCGGGTCTAGCAATCTCTGAGAAAATGCGTTTCCAAATTAATGGTTTGAACCAAGCTTCTCGGAACGCACAAGATGGCGTTTCCTTGCTACAAACGGCTGAGGGTGCTCTGACAGAAGTTCACTCGATGTTGCAACGTTTGAATACGCTGGCTAACCAATCTGCTACTGGTACTTATGCTTCTGCAGACCGCGGTGCTCTTCAACAAGAAGTTACCCAACTTTTGAGTGAAATCAACAACATTGCTAACTCTACTAATTTCAATGGTATTGATCTGTTGAAAGGCACTGGTAAAGTGAGTTTCCAAATTGGAGTAGACAAAACAAACACGTTGACAGCAACTCTTAAGAGTATGAAAACTTCTTCTTTGAAAATCTCCAGCTTGAGTATTTCTACTCAAACTAAGGCTCGGAGTGCACTTGCTCTAATTAAATCTGCAATTAACACAGTTTCTGATCAACGTGCTAAATTTGGTGCTATCCAAAACCGTCTTGAGCATACGATCAACAACTTGGGTGTGACTTCCGAAAACTTAGCTGCTTCCGAGTCCCGTGTGCGTAATGCTGACATGGCTAAAGAAATGACAGAATTCACACGTAACCAAATCTTGGTACAAGCGGGTACTGCAATGTTGGCACAAGCTAACTCTGCACCACAATCCGTGCTGAAATTGCTCGGTTAATACAAAAAGGAATACTGGTATTAATGTAGCCTCCGCTCTTAGAGCGGGGGTTTTTGCTATTCAATTATGCTATGCTAAAACCGATATTAATATTAATGATAATGTAAAGGGATGAAGTGATATGGATATATATAAAGACGGAAAATGCGTGCCAAATACAATAGAAAATGTACAGGAATTGGATCGATTCTGGGTGGAAATGACTAAAAAAATTTCAGAAAGTACTCGTTATATTAAAGTTGTTGAAATTAATGAAATCCCTTTTTACGATGGTTATGAATTTCAGATTGTTCAGCAATTTGATGAAATCCGATCATTACATGTCTTTACAATTTCAGCACAGGAAAGCTTGAATGAGACACTGGATAGTATCATTAATTACAGTGCTAAAGTACTAGTTAGTTTACCTGAAATATACCGTCCACTATATGCTGAGTTGGAACAAGAACATTGGGAGCAATTGTTCGCTTTGCTTGAAGGTATGGAATGGATGGTACAAGCTATTGAATTCAGTGTAATTCTGATAGATCAGACTCATCAGAATGAATCGGCAAATACAATTTTACAAAATATACAGCTGGGACTTCAAGAGCATTTTGTAATCATGGATCAGTTATTAAAGGAAGAAGATTTAATTGGTTTTGGTGACATGTTACAGTATGAGATTGAACCGCTATTGACAGAGTTAACTCGAATCGAGGTAGCAGGTGAAGACGTTGTACAATAATTACAAGCAAAATCTTGCCTTCTTAAAGTCGAATTATCCTAACATTTATCAATTTGCAAAACAAAGAAAACCGGATTTGAATAAATATAACATTGTTGATACCCGCAATGGTGAAAAGAACATAATAGTAAAAAACACATCCTCAGAATATGGGATTCACAGTAAGTATAATCCTTCTAACGAAGCGAAAATGTGGGTGGATTCAATAGCACATGAGGTTGAACGAGTCCATAGTATTTTAATATTTGGGTTTGGACTTGGTTATCACATAGAAAAGTTTTTAGAGAGATATCCTGATAAAACCATCTATATTTATGAGCCTGATGAAAGCTTGTTCGCAGCCGTGCTTGAGGCGAGAAATATTGAGGGATTACTGGATCATCGGAAGATAGGAATACTTGCAGTTGGAAGTGAAGAATCTATTCGTTATGGTTTGGTTAACAATATTGCTTTTCAGGTTAAGGACTCTTTTTCTTTTCAGGTACTTCCAATTTATAATAGAATGTATCGTGAACTTGTATCAGAACTAAGAGAAAACACAGAAATGCTAATTTTGAATTATCGATCTAACCTTGCAACTGTGATTTATTACCAGTATGAATGGATTGAGAACATCCTTTATAACATGGATAAGGTTATTACAACTCCCTCCTTGTCCGGCATAAATGGTGCTTGTACAGATATCCCAGCTATTGTAGTAGGATCTGGTCCTTCTCTTAAAGAAGATATTGAATATTTAAGGAGGTTAAAATCTCATTGCTTAATTATTGCAGCCGGATCAAGCTTACAGGCACTACTGCATGAAGGAATAGAACCTCATTTAGTTGTGTCAATTGATGGTGGTGAACCCAACTACTTAGTATTCAAAGATCTTGATGTATCCGAAATTCCTTTTGTGTTTGGTACAACAATAAAGCACACAATTCTAGAGAACAGAGAGGGTACATTTATTCATCTTCTTCTTGATTTAGATCTAATAGGCATGCATCTTCTTCAATCGCAAACTGATGAGCCAGTTTTTCAAACTAATTCAACTGTTACAGGAACTTGCATTCAGATCGCAAATTATTTTAATTGTTCTCAAATCATTTTGATGGGACAAGATCTATCGTATCCGAATAATCAATACTACACTGTAGGTGTAAATCATGTTACCCCTGAACAAAAGCAACAGACCCTAGATAGTGCAACTGAAGAAATTCCCAATGTTGTCGGAGGAATGAATTCAACCACCAAAAAGATGCTTAATACACTACGCGATATGGAACATTTGATAGGGCTCATCCCAGAAATGGAAGTTATTAACACTTCAAAAATGGGTGCACAAATCAAGGGGACGATTTATCGCAGTATAGAAGAAGTCTATGAAGTAAATAAGCATCGGTACTTAGAAATCGATTGGTTCAAAAGATTACTTGATACACAACTTTCTTTCTATACAACCACAGAGAGGGAAAAGATTTATTCAAAAATTAAGTCAACAAGAATCGAAGTTCGAAAGATTGAGAATAAACTTCAAAAGTTAGGTGGTAAGATGGTTGACCTACATTTATCATTGAACTCATCCGAAAAAAAAATCGATACGCTCTTAATTGATGTGGATAGGTTATGGAAATGGATCGCGGGGCGCAAAGTATTTGAGGAGGTTTATTTTTTTCCATTACAGGCTCATGTGAGCGTGTATATGCGCCAGTTACCTGATATCGTTAATGAGAAGGACTCCAATCGTAAAGGAGAGGCTATTGTTACTCATCTAGGAGGACTTGTTAAAGAAATGATAGCTTTGACACCTTATTTACTAAAAGGTTTTGATGAAGCAATTAAGCGGATAAACGATCGGGAAGTCTCATTACTATCAAAGGAGAACTAACATGACGGGATTCTACACAGGTAAAAAGGTGCTCATTATCGGAGGAACAGGAACCATTGGTCAGAGTCTACTTCAATTTATCTTGAAGGATTCTCCCTCAGTTGTGAGATTATTTAGTCGTGACGAATATAAACAGTTTCAATTACAACAGGAATATAAAGAATATGATAATATTCGATATTTAATAGGTGATGTGCGGGATTATAACAGATTAGAACGTGCTATGCAGGACGTAGACTTTGTATTTCACACAGCTGCCATGAAGCATGTTCCTGCTTGTGAGTATAATCCGTTTGAAGCAGTACAGACCAATGTGATTGGAACTCAAAATGTTATACAGGCTGCATTGGCGTGTAGTGTAAAAAAGGTAGTATTCACCAGTACAGACAAAGCTATATCTCCAACCAACACGTATGGGGCTTCTAAACTAATGGCTGAAAGGCTGATCTCGGCTGCACAATTTCAGGCGGGATCCAAAAATACCATTTTTTCCGCAGTTCGATTTGGTAATGTGATGGGATCTAGGGGCTCAGTTATTCCACTTTTCCAATGGCAAATTAAAGAGAAGCGTAGGTTGACTGTTACATGCAAGGAAATGACACGCTTTATGATGAGTTTAAAACAGGCTACTGAGTTAACAAGCAAAGCAATGCAAATTGCAAAGGGTGGAGAAATATTTGTGTTGAAGATGCCCGTCATCCAATTAGCCGATTTAGTGGAGCTTATTGTCAAAGATTCAGTCGATAAATTAGGGATGATGGCTGAAGAAATTAAAATTGAGGAAATTGGAATAAGGCCAGGGGAGAGAATGTATGAGGAATTAATGACTGAAGAGGAAGCAAACAATGCTTACGAGACAAATGATATGTTTATACTCCCTCACCCATTCTTGAAAAATCACGAAGATATTTATTCGAATGTTAATAAGGCAGAATGTAGAAGCTACAGTTCTCATACACAGCAGCCGATTAACCAATGTGAGTTATACTCCTTGCTCGTGGAAGAGAAATTATTACTTAATATTTCTAGCATGTAACTGTGAGGTTCGTATATATGCTCAATATATCACTTTGTATGATTGTTAAGAATGAACAGCAAAACTTAATGAGATGTCTTGAAAGCGTCCGATCAATAGTTAGTGAAATAATTGTAGTTGATACCGGATCGACAGACAAAACTAAAGAAATTGCAAGCCTTTTTGGAGCACAGGTAATCGATTACACATGGAATGATGACTTTTCTGCTGCGAGAAATGTAGCCATTGAGGGAGCCCTCGGAGAATGGGTTTTAGTTTTAGATGCAGATGAGTATGTTGTAAACGTTAATACTTCAATGCTTCAAGCATTTTTTTTGAATAATAAATTATCACAAATAGGTACAATTGAAATACAAAGTCGTTTTTTGCAGGGGGATATTGAAAATACTGCGGTTCATCATATATCACGATTATTTCCCGCAGGCATCAGTTATACGGGGCGTATTCATGAACAATTGAACACTAACTTGCCAAGAGTAAGTACCGGGATTGTATTAAAGCATGAAGGTTATTATGAAACAAATAAGGCTGAAAGAAATTTAAGGCTTCTTCATAAAGCTTTAGAAGCTGATCCTGGTGATAATTATTATTTGTTCCAAATTGCTCGACAGTATCGTGGTTGTTCTCAATCTGAGCGGGCGCTGAATTATATTGAAAAGTGTTATAGCACTTTGAATGGACAAGAGGCATATGCAGCCGAAGCAGGTATTGAGTATCTATATATCCTTATGGAAAACAGAAGATTGCAAGAGGCGGTATCTGTTATCCAAAAGCAACATACTTTTCTTGAAAATATGGCAGATTACTATTTAGTTTGTGGACTCATATACACCAAGATAGGAATGGACCAAATAGTTGATGCTATATCTTATGTGCCTCTAATTGAACAGTGTTATTTAAAGTGTCTCTCGTTAGGGAAGAAGGGTGGGAGAGAGATTGTAAAGGGCACAGCTACCTTCATTGCGGCGTATAATCTGGGTGCTTTTTATGAAGCCAAAGGAGATATAATAAGAGCTAAGTACAATTATAGGCGGTCTGCAGAATATGGATATGATCCAGCTACAAACAGATTGAAAGAGTTGGAGAAGTTGTAATATCTTCGGATGTTTTAGTAGTACTAATGGGAGGGACAGATATGATAAAAAGCTATATAAAATCCATAGAATATTATGTTCCTAAAAAAATTGAGTACAATGACCAGAATGAGAAACTTACTAAAAAAATTGGGATTAATCAAATTAATGTGGTTGAAGAAGAGACAGCAACTGATTTAGCATTTATGGCAGCAGAAAAGCTGTTTGAATCAGGAATTTGTGAACGAGAACATATTGACTTTATTATTTTTTGCACTCAATCACCGGATTATTTTTTACCAACCTCTGCTTGTTTGCTACAAGCAAGATTAGAATTGCCAACAAAATGTGGGGCGTTTGATTATAATTTGGGCTGTTCTGGATACGTCTACGGGCTATCTTTAGCGAAAGGCCTAATTGAGACAGGACAAGCAGAAAATATCTTACTATTAACTGGAGATACTTACAGTAAATATGTAAATAAGAAGGATCAAAGTGTAAAGGTACTATTTGGAGATGCGGGATCAGCTACACTGATTTCCAATGTAAATGCAAATGAGGATTATTTGGGTCCGTTTGTATTTGGAACGGATGGAACCGGAAAGGAAAATTTGATTGTAAGAAACGGGGGCGCTAGAGAACCATATACAGAAGAAGCACTAATGGAGCTGGAAGATAGATATGGAAACTTAAGGTCCAACGCAAATTTATATATGAACGGTCCAGAGGTGTTTAACTTTACACTAAGGGAAGTTCCACCAGCATTCTTTGAATTGCTTGAGAAGACAGGTATGGCTATTCAAGATTATGATAGATTTGTTTTTCATCAAGCAAATAAATTTATGCTAGAACATTTAAGGTTAAAATTAAAAATACCTGAAGAAAAGTTTACTGTGTGTCTTGAAAATTATGGTAATACTGTATCTTCAACAATTCCAATAGCTTTGAAAAACGAAATGGAACAAGGTAATCTCGATGACAACAATAAACTGTTGCTTCTTGGTTTCGGAGTAGGTTACTCATGGGCAGGTTGTAAAATGGTATGGAAAAATAGTTGAAATGAGGGCGTATAGATGGATTTCAAAAATTTCGTTAGAGAGTTTGAAGAAAACGTGGTTATGGTTGCTGAAGGTACATTAGAAATGAGTACTGTTCTAGAGAACTTAGAGGATTGGGATTCACTAGCTGTTGTGTCAACAATGGCAATAGCTGACAACATGTTTGGAGTTCAATTGGATGGAGAAGAAATTGTCTCGTGTACCACCTTTGGTGAGTTGATTGATAAAGTGAAAAATCAACTTTCAGGTGCATAAATCATGCAGGATCCCTTTTCCTTAAGTGATAAAACGATTCTTTTGACAGGTGCATCCTCAGGTATAGGAAAACAAATTGCAGAGACTCTAAGTAAACAAGGTGCAAGGTTAATTTTAGTGGGAAGACATCAGGATACCCTTGATGAAACTAAGGGATATTTAAATGTGAATCTAAATCAAAATCATATTGTCGAGAATTTTGATTTAGAGCATGTTGATGAAATCCCGGGTTGGATGAAAGAAATCGTGTCTAAACATAATGTTAACATTGATGGAATTGTACATTCTGCTGGTATTCAAACTACCAGTCCCATTCGAACAATGAAAATAAGTGAAATAGAAAAAATGATGTCTCTTAATCTATACTCTGGTCTTGCATTATTGAAAGGTTTGTCGAACAAAAAGGTTAATTCTTCTGGAGGATCGTTTGTTTTCATATCTTCAATTATGGGAGTAGTAGGTCAACCAGGAATAGTAGGTTATTCCGCTAGCAAAGGAGCCATAAATTCCGCTGTGAAATCATCGGCACTTGAATTAGCGAGACATGGGATTAGAGTGAATTCGATTTGTCCTGGATTTATCCCTACAAAAATGATGGATCAGTGGTCTAAATTAGTAACACTAGAAAAGCGAAAAGAAACCGAAAATCAATACCCACTTGGTTTCGGGACTCCAACTGATGTTGCTTATGCAGCTGTCTATCTTCTTTCTGAAGCTGCTAGATGGGTAACTGGAACATCTATGGTTATTGATGGAGGGTACTCCTGTCAATAAATAAATAATTGGAGGCAGATGTATGATCAAGTTTGTTAAGCTTCGTCAATATCATCTAGAGCAAGTAATGCGCTGGAGAACTCATCCCAATGTAACACGATATATGTTTACAGACATTGAAGAAAATATGGATCATCAATTGTCATGGTACACCAAGATAAGTAACGATAACAGTCAAAAACATTGGTTAATATCTTATAATGACAGGTTAATTGGTGTAGTTTCACTTAATGATATTCAATGGGAACATTCTAGATGCAGTTGGGGACTGTACATTGGCGAGTTTGATGTGAAATTAATTGGAGGATTAATTGCACCTCATATGTATCAATATGTATTTGAAACACTGAAACTCAAGAAAATAACGGCAGAAGTATTAGGGAAAAACGAAAAGGCAAGAAAGACCCATCTTATGCATGGTTGTCGAGAAGTAGGAGTATATAAAAATCATATATTTAAATATGGGGAATTTGACGATGTTTATTTATATGAGTTAATGGATTACGAGTGGCAAGAAAAACGAAATCGTTATGTTCACTTAAAGACAGAATTTGAAGAATAAACCATGACAATTATGAGGTAAATGGATGCAAAGAGAACTTTACGAAATTAATGAAATAGTAGTTTTTCGTGCGGATGCAACCAATAATATTGGGACTGGGCATCTAATGAGGTGCTTGATCTTGGCCGACGAATTACTGAAGCATAGTTATACTAGTATTTTTGTAGTTAAAGACTTACATAGTGACTTAATCCAATATATAAATACTCGCGGATTTCAGGTCATTTTGATTAACGGTGAAGATATATCTATTGAGCAGGATGCAACAACTACAATTGAGTTCGTTAGTGGTCTTATTAACAAACCTAAATGGATCATTGTTGATCATTATGGAATTGATTATCGCTGGGAGACGATGCTAAGACCGCATGTGAAGGGAATTATGGTAATCGATGATTTAGCAAATAGATCTCATAATTGTGACATCTTATTAGATCAGAATATCAGTCACAACTATAAGTTAAGATATAATAAGTTCATAACACCTGGGTGTAAGTTATTTCTTGGACCTGAATATTTAATTCTAAAAGAACACTTCTATGCCTCACGTCATGATATTCAGCCTCGTTCAGGAGCAGTTAAACAAATACTTGTTTTTTTTGGAGGAAGCGATCCTACTGAAGAAACCATGAAAGTGTTAAATTGTCTGAATAAAAATAACTTTAATGATGTTGAATTTAACTTGATAGTGGGATTATCAAATAAAAACAAGCAGGTTATTGAACTAAAAACTAAGCAACTGAAAAACGTGAATTTTTTTTGTCAGGTGGAACACATCTCTGAACTTATCTTGAAAGCCGATTTTGCTCTTGGAGCGGGAGGTATAACGATGTGGGAGAGATGTTTCTTGGGCTTACCCTCTGCCGTCACTGTAGTGGCGGACAATCAACAAGAGTCAGTGCTAGTTGCGGAATATCATCAGACAATATGGAATATGGGGTGGCATGAAAATATCATCTCACAGGATTACAATAACATAATTGAAAAGGCACTTGGTTTACCAAATGTACTGAAGAGAATGAGTGAATATTGTCTAAACCTAATTCCAGGTAGTAGGCTAGATTATGTGATAAATGAAATCGTTAATCCGATAAAAGCTGACTAAGGAGAGTATTTGATGCAAACAGATGAAATAAAAATTTCGAGTCGTTGGATAGGAAGAATCCACAAGCCCTTCATCATCGCAGAAATGTCCGGAAATCATAATCAGTCTCTAGATAGGGCATTAGAGATTGTTAAAGCTGCTGCCGAATCAGGCGTAGATGCTATTAAACTGCAAACATATACTGCGGATACTATGACCTTGGATGTCAATACCGAAGAATTCATGATTAAAGAATCTGATAATCTATGGAAGGGAAATTCATTATACAATTTGTATAAACAAGCGTATACCCCATGGGAATGGCATGCTGAGATATTTAAAAAATGTAATGAATTGGGTTTACTTGCATTTAGTTCGCCGTTTGATGAAACTGCAGTCGATTTCTTGGAAAGTTTGGATGTGCCGGCTTATAAAATAGCGTCCTTTGAGAATACAGATTTGCCACTTATTAAAAAGGTAGCTCGAACGGGTAAACCTATAATTATGTCTACTGGAATGGCAACCCCTGCAGAAATAGATGAGGCGGTACAAACCGCAAGAGAGTTCGGATGTGAACAATTGGTACTCTTAAAATGCACAAGCACTTATCCGGCTGAGCCTACAAATTCTAATCTTGCTACAATTCCACATTTGAGGCAGCTTTTTAATTGTGAAGTGGGGTTATCTGATCATACCTTAGGACTAGGAGTATCTATTGCTAGTGTAGCGATGGGTGCAACCGTAATTGAAAAACACTTCACGCTTTCAAGAGCTGACGGAGGTGTGGATTCTGTTTTTTCTATGGAACCTCATGAAATGAAAAGCCTAGTTGAAGAGGCAACTAAAGCATGGCAATCGATAGGGACTATATCATACGGTGCTACAGAAAGTGAAAAAGACTCAAGAAATTACAGAAGATCTATTTATGCATCTAGTGATATTAAGCAGGGTGAGAAAATTAATGAAGACAACATTAAAGTGATCAGGCCGGGTTATGGTTTACCGCCAAAATACTTGGATATGGTAATTGGTAGAACTGCTTCAATTGATATATTGAAGGGGACTCCTATTAGTTGGGATATTGTTTAACATTATAAATAGAGGTGTACGATGAATTTTACTGTAATTATTCAAGCGCGTATGGGCTCTAGTCGTTTACCAGGTAAGGTTTTGATGCCACTAGGTACAAGTTGTGTTCTTGATTACGTTGTGACTAGATGTAATAAGATTCAAGGGGTTCATCAAGTTATCGTAGCCACTTCTATACTTGAGCAGGATGATGCTATAGAAGATTGGTGCAAGCTTAACAATGTTAATTGTTTTCGTGGGTCGGAAGAGGATGTTCTAAAAAGATATTATGATTGTGCCAAGAAGTATAAAGCTGAGAATGTTTTGCGTGTAACAGCCGATTGCCCATTTGTGGATTATGAACTGGCAAGTGCGATGATAGAAACGATGATCGTAAAGCCTTCTGATATTTTATTGTATGAGGGTGAATTACCACGTGGATTAGCTGTAGAAATAATTTCATTTGATGCTTTGGAAAAAGTTAATTATTTGGGGAAGGAAATTCGGCATCGCGAACATGTTACATATTTTGCATATGAAAACAAAGAATTATTTTCATCTGTTTCTATAAATGTTCCTAAACACTTGAATCACCCTCAGTTAAGAATTACTCTTGATACACAAGAGGATTATTTAGTTTGCCAGGCAATAGCTGAAGCCTTTCCAGATGATATACTAGTAAGTTCTTCAGATGTAATTGAGTATCTTTTAAAATCTCCCGAGATATCAAAGATTAATGCTCACATCGAGCAAAAACCTGTGATTTAAGAAAATATTTGTATTAGCGGAGTTGATTGATATAATGAGTAATTCAGAATTACTTCAGATGGATAGCCTCTTTGATAGATTATTTCCGATATGTAGAAGTATTACAGGTGAGGGTCTACGCGAAACACTTAATATATTATCTGGCTATATTCCGCTTGAACACTTTGGAGTCAAATCGGATACCGAAGTGTTTGATTGGATAATACCTAAAGAATGGGTAATAAGAGATGCCATATTAAAGGGTCCCGACAATAAGATTATCGCTGACTTTAAAATAAATAATCTACATGTATTAAATTACAGTGATTCGGTGGATAGTGTAATAGATCTTGAGGAGCTTCAACAACACCTTCATTCTATTCCTAATCTGCCTACAGCTATCCCTTATGTTATTTCGTATTATAAGAGAAGGTGGGGATTTTGTATCTCACATGAAGAACGTGAGCAGTTAAAGCCTGGGAAATATCATGCTTATATTGACAGTGAATTTATCGATGGAGAGTTGAACTTTTCTCATGCTATTCTTCCTGGTGAAAGTAAGCGCGAAATACTAATTAGTACCTATGTATGCCATCCATCCATGGCGAATAACGAATTAAGTGGCCCTATTTCAGCTGTTTTTTTATATCAAAGGTTAGCCAGAAAACAGCGTAGGTTCACCTACCGCTTTGTGTTCCTACCCGAAACGATAGGGAGTATCAGTTATCTACATAGGTTTGGAGAAGAGTTGCGTCAAAATATTTACGCTGGTCTTGTTTTGACGTGTTTAGGAGGAAATAGATCTTTAAGTTATAAAATGTCGAGAAGAGGTGACAGCCCGATTGATTTGATGTGGACGCACCTAAATGATACAAATGTATTTAATGGGCAAACGCGAATATTTACCCCTGATGGAGGATCTGATGAACGGCAGTATTGCTCCCCTGGTTTTAATTTACCAGTAGGGCAAATGGCGAGAACAGTTTATGGTGAATATGCCGGATATCATAACTCGCTGGATACCAAAGCAGAGATGACAATAGAGTCATTATATTCAAGTGTTAATGAAATGGAAATATTGATTGAAGCAGTGGAATGGGATGGTTATTATATAAATAATTCTCCTTATGGGGAAGTGAAGCTCGATAAGTATGGGCTCTATCCTGATATGAATGCTGCAGGAGTAACAAAGCAGTTATCTTCTAATAATTTGAATGATAATAGAATACAACTGTCACGTATACTAAATATTTTAAATTATTCGGATGGTGAACATACATTAAGAGAGATCGCCTCTAAATGCAATGCAAGTATCTTAGACCTTATTCCTATTGTCAAGTTGCTATTAGATAAAGAGTTAATTTCAGGTCCATATGATGAGAGGAGAGATATACTTTGAGGCTTTTGTTGATAACTGGGTCGCATCCCCGCCATTCTTACGTTGCGCAAATGTTGTATAACGCAGGGTTCCTTTCATCACTAATAGTGGAGAATCGGGAGGAATTCCTTCCTTCCCCTCCTGATAGTATTGTTGAAAGTGACAAGGAATTGTTTATTAGACATTTCAAGGAAAGAGAGCAGGCTGAACACCGTGCGTTCAAAGTTAATGAACTTAGTCATTGGAGTATTCCAATATTAAAAGTTGAAGCACCTGAGTTAAATAGCTCGAAGGTAAAAGATTGGGTCATTAATACTACTCCTGATGTTGTAATTAGTTATGGCGTTCATAAATTAGGTAACAACATTTTGAGTTTATTTCCTAAGTATTCTTGGAATATTCATGGTGGGTTATCTCCCTGGTATAGGGGCAATACGACATTATTCTGGCCCTTTTATTTTATGAAGCCGAACTGGTCAGGAATGACTATTCATCGTTTAACGGAAAAATTGGATGGGGGAAGCATTGTTCACCACTCAGTACCTGAACTTGATTATGGTGACGGCATTCATGATGTAGCTTGTAAGGCGGTAAAGCAGGTTTCTTTAGATTTAGTGGCAATTTTACAGAAAATTTCTTTAGGTGAGGAAATAGTAGAAACACTGCAAAAGAGTAGTGGTAAGCTATTTACATCTGCTGATTGGGAACCACATCATCTCAGGGTAATTTATGAATTATTCAACAATGACATCGTTGATCATTATTTAGATGGAAAACTGGGACATTCCCAGCCTCCATTAATAAGAGCGTTTTAAAAGGAGCATAAATGATGAGAATTTTACTCACCGGCGGAGCCGGTTTTATTGGCCGTTGGGTCGCCAAGAGATTACTAGACGAAGGTCATCAGTTGTGGATACTAGACGATTTGTCGAACGGTCGTGAAGCTAACGTAGAAGAGTTCCGGAACCATCAGGGTTTAAGGCAGTTTATTAAGGGTACTATTCTGGACGAGGCACTTATGATTAGTCTATTTGATGAGCATAAGTTTGAGATTTGCTACCATCTTGGTGCTTCAATTAATGTCCAAGATTCAATCGATGATCCTAAGACAACTTTCGACAATGATACAGTAGGCACATTTATTGTATTGGAGCAGTGCCGTAAGCATAACACAAAGGTTGTTTTCATGAGCACCTGTATGGTGTATGACCGTTGCAGCGATGAAGATGGTATAACGGAGTTACACCCTACAAAGCCGGCTTCTCCATACGCTGGAGCAAAGGTTGCTGCAGAGAACATGGTACTCTCTTATTATTATGCCTATGATTTACCGACAGTAGTTATCCGTCCATTTAATACATATGGACCCTTTCAAAAGACAGGTGGTGAAGGTGGCGTAGTAGCCATTTTCATTAATAATCACTTAAATGGTAAAGATCTTTGTATATATGGAGAGGGGACTCAGACCCGTGACCTTCTTTATGTTGAAGACTGCGCTAGATTTGTGGTTGCAGCAGGTTTTTCGAATACAGTTGATGGAGAGATTGTGAATGCGGGACTGGGTAAAGATATCTCTATCAATGAGTTAGCACTTCAAATTGCCGGCGATGCGTCGAGAATTAAGTATGTGGAGCACATCCATCCGCAGAGTGAAATACAAAAATTGCTCTGTAACTCTTCCAAAGCTAAGCATCTCCTTAAGTGGGAGCCAGAAGTTACTTTGGAAGAAGGAATTGCACGTACGACCGAGTGGATTAAATCTGGCGGTCTCGACTAATCGTCAATAACTAAGGAGGAGACAGTGATGAACGATATATCTGATCCATCGTCTTCCAACCCGGTTCGCTCTACACTATTGCCATATGGACAGCAGTGGATCGACGAGCAGGATATCGAAGCCGTTGTAAAAGTACTTAGGGGTGACTTCATTACTCAAGGTCCGGCTATCGAAGCATTTGAAACTAAGATTGCTAATTATGTTGGGGCTAAGTATGCAGTAGCATATACCAATGGAACGGCTTCGCTTCATGGAGCTTGTTTTGCAGCAGGCATCGGTCAAGGAGATGAAGTGATTACGACACCTATCACTTTCTTGGCCAGCAGTAACTGCGTTTTATACCAAGGGGGGACTCCAGTATTTGCGGATATTGACATAAACACATATAATATTGATCCTTTGGATATTGAGTCAAAAATTACGGAACGAACGAAAGCGATTATCGCAGTAGATTTTACAGGCCAGCCAGTGGAGATTGATCGAATTTCTATGCTTGCGCGTGACCGAAACCTTGTGCTTATCCAGGATGCAGCTCATTCACTCGGTGCCAGCTACGCAGGACGAAAAGTTGGCGCTTGGGCTGACATGACAATGTTCAGCTTTCATCCCGTTAAACATATAACCACTGGTGAAGGTGGTGTTATAACCACTGATAATGAGCATTATTATCGTAAGCTCTTGATGTTCCGTAGCCATGGAATGACAAGAAATCCGAAAGAACTCATTAGAAATGAAGGCCCGTGGTATTATGAAATGCAGGAACTGGGCTATAATTATAGAATGACAGATATGCAAGCCGCACTGGGTTTGAGTCAGATGGATAAGTTAGATGGTTTCGTAGCGAGAAGAAGAGAAATAGCTGCCCTTTATAATGAGTCGTTTTCTTCTTTACAGGGGTTGATTGTTCCTAAACAGCATTCTAATGCAGAATCATCTTGGCATTTGTATGTCCTTCGCTGGTTGCCTGAATACTTTGCAGAGAGTCGGGAGTCATTATTTTTAGCATTACGAAATGAAAACATTGGAGTTAACGTTCATTACATACCTGTATATCTCCAGCCCTTTTATAAGAAATTGGGGTATCAAACCGGCGTGTGTCCTAATGCTGAAACCTACTATGATACCGTAATCACTCTTCCGCTTTTTCCGAGAATGACAGAGTCAGATGTGGCGGATGTTATTACAGCTGTGAAAAAGGTATATGCTCGTTTTAAGAATTAATTTTTCTAGACCCTTGAGTTATCTGAGGATAAAAAGACTACTTTTTTCAAAAATAACAAAATAACCAAAGAAAAACAAGGCTCTAGAATTGAACTGTGACTCGTAAGATAGACACTTGAAAAAGTGACATCTTATGGGTCATTTATATGTTAATCAAATTAAATAGTAGGGTTTAAGAAGAGAGAGTGACACGATAAGGAAACTGACTTTTTAGAGCGAGAAATGGGACTGTTGAAGTCAGTTCTAAGACAATGGAAAAATATCACCTATGCACTAACATTTAAGTTAGCGGACATCCTTGATCCTGAGAGGTTATAGAATTGCTTTAATCGAATGTAATGTCACTCATGGAGGAAAAGGTTTGCAAGAGAACGACGTGGAAAAGAAGACACTAGCCAGTGCGAAAAGGATGACTATTAATGAATGATAAATGAATTCATTAATAGTCATCCTTTTGTGGTTTAAATAGGGAGAGTAATACTTTTGTTATAATCGTTAATCTATATAAGAGATTCGTATTTTGAAAATTGCAGAGTAGAGTGAACCAACTTGTACTGTCACTTGAAAGACTGACTTTGAAGATGTTAATTGTCCCAGTTAAATCGTCACGCGATTGGCGATTTCTTTAATATGCTTTTTTAATCTATAGATTCGAGTTGTAACTGCTGTTCTAGAGATGTCATAGATGGTGGATAGTTCATCGATAGATTTTTTATGTAAGTAATAATTACAGTAAAGCTCGTATTCCTGGGCATTAAGCTGCTTCAAGACTTCGACTTTCAATTGGTCAAAATCGATATTAATCTCTAATTCATTTTCAATTGAAGATATTGGATATTGTATTACTTCATTGGTAAGTAACTCATGTTTTTTTTTAGAGTAATAATATCGAAATGATCTATTTACTTTGTTCTTCGCTGTTTGAAATAACCAGCCTTTAATGTTTGGATGCTGAACTAGTTTTTCAATTTGCTGCTTTGCTTCTAAGAAGGTTTCTTGTGTGCTTTCTTCTGCGATATCCTGTAACCCTCGACTGTTATGTATAAGATAAATACAAAAATTGTAAACGCTTTCTAAATGTTCTTCGCAAACTTTATTTAAGAGGACTTCGTTTGGACTGGTTCCCTTCATTTAGATATACCTCCTATATATTAATTTATTTATCTATATACTACCAAACAGTAAGATATATGTTAGTGAATTATATTACATAAAGAAATATTGATGTGATAATAAGAGGAAAATGGAATTAGTATTACAAAGCAACGAAGGAGGGAGAAGTCAGTGAATGATAGAAAGACACTGAACAAAATAATAAATTTATTTATTCCATTTAAAAGAAAGATTTGTATTACTATGGTGCTATTATCTTTAGCTAGTCTAGTAAATTTATTTTTACCCTTAACAACTCGAAAAATTATTGATGAAGGATTTATCCAAAACAATATGCGAACTGTAATTTTTTTTTCATTAATATCTTTTGGATTAATTGTAGTAGGAAAGAGTATGGAGATTATGTGTGAGGAAATAAGAACTAATATTTATATTAAAATCAAGTTATCTTTGAATGAACATGCATTCCATCATCTATCAAGATTGAAAATTAAGTATTTTAAAGAGGCAAATACTACGGTGTTACTCAGTAATATTAAGTTAGATGTAGATAATATAACTAAAGTGGTAGATAGTAACTTTTTCTTCTTATTGACTCAGATTCTTAGTTTGTTAGGTGGGTTGGTAGGGTTGTTAATTATTGATTGGAGACTGACAATCTTAGTTATATGTTTCACTCCCGCAAAATATATATCAGCAAAATACTTTTCGAAAAAAAGAGAGAACCTTATCGAAAAATTTATTCAAAGTTCGAGTGATTACGCCAGTTGGTTTGGCGATACTATTGGAGGAATTAATGAAATCAGGTTATTTGGGCTCATAAAAAATAAGAAAGAAGAATTCACAAACAAGCAGCTTAGTATGATTGGTACGGAGAAAAGGATGGAAATGTTAAATGTATATAGTCTTGCTGTGGAGTCCATTTTGTTACAGTTATTGCTGGTGGGACTATATATTCTGGGAGCAAGTATGGTCTTCAATTATACTCTCACTGTGGGTAGCATATTTGCCTTCATCATGTATAGTTCTTATGTCACTAGTCCGATCGCATCCATATTGAATATTCGTTATTTTATGTCAAACGTACTTCCTTCGGCCAGACGCTATTTTAATTTTCTTGACTTAGAGGTAGAGGACTCCACCTCTAAGTTAGTTCCGAAAGCTTTAACTCAAATGATGAAAGGTAACATTGAGTACAGTAACGTGAACTTTTCTTATAGTGAAGAAATGGTACTGAAAAATATAAATTTCGTTATACATGCTAAAGAAAAGGTAGCAATCGTTGGGCATAATGGATCTGGAAAGTCTACACTTATTGAGCTGTTATTGAGATTTCATACTCCATCTAGTGGGACTATAAAGATGGACGGTGTTGATATTGAACAATATGATATCGATGAATATCGACAGCAAATATCCGTTGTAAGCCAGCATGTATATTTGTTTGATACCACCATTGAGAATAATATTAAGCTGTATTCAGAGCCAGAATACAATGAGATGCAGAAAGTATTAATTGATGCTCAATTGACTGAGTTTGCTCTTGGGGAATCAGAAGATAATGATGTAGGATGCAACGGTCTAAAAATGTCAGGTGGACAAAGACAAAAAATTGCGCTGGCTAGAGCTTTGATCCATGAAAAGGAACTATTTATATTTGACGAGGCTACTTCTAATTTGGATACGGAATCGGAAATTTACATTAACCATCTACTCAATAATAGGCTCAAAGATAAAACCGTTATCCTAGTTACCCATCAAATGGAGGTATTAAAGCATGTTGACCGAGTTATTGTGATACGAGATGGAGAATTGGAATATATAGGAGAGTATGATCAACTATTTACTAATAGTTCATATTTTAGAGATATGGTTTTGGTAAGATAATTTTACATAATTTATAGATAATGTGTGATCTAAACAAAAATATGGAATTAGAATAGTGTAAGAGATTATTTCATTCATCCATAAAGGAAAGGTGGTGAAAAAATGAAAAAATTGGGGAAAAAGCGGGCTATGACTTATGAGACTGTAGAAGCTTTTGCATGTATTTGTAATTGTTATTGTGGTGCTTGCTCTTGTAAACCTATCTTGGCTTCAAGTAATTCTTTCTCATTACAAAACAACAATAACACAAGCCGGACTTCATCTAGTTTTTAAAAATTGCTAATTCAACGTCTAAGGTTTTTATGTACTAAGGGTTGGAGTTTGTTTTAACTCTAGCCCTTAGCAATAATTTTGAATGAAATTAAGGGGGAAGGCCTACGATGATTCAAGAACATCCCTTTATCTTTTTATTTAGAACGCCGGGTTGTTATTATGTTTATGACGTCAATACTAATATAATAGTAATGATTGATAAAGAGACGTTTGAAGTATTGGAAGACGTATTAAACGATAAAATAGAGTCGGAAGAATATTTTAAAGAATATGATGGTATCGCTACTTTGATAAACAAAGGCTTTTTGTCTGCAAATAAAATTAAACAAATTGAGCATTCCGAAAGTAGAACTTTACTGTATACGCTGAATAACAAAGTATCAAAAATCACGCTTCAGGTCACTCAACAATGCAATTTAAGATGCAAGTATTGCGTATATTCCGGAAGTTATATGAATAGAGACCATTCCGCTCAAATTATGACTTTTGAGATGGCGTCAAAAGGAATAAATTTCTTGATAGATCATTCGATGGACTTATCTCAAATCAATATTGGATTTTACGGGGGGGAACCTTTATTAGAATTTCCACTCATTAAGGAGTGTATTGAATATGCGGAGACGAAGGCAGAAGGCAAACGGATTACTTTTAATATAACTACGAATGGAACCGTGCTTACGGATAAGATTATAGAATATTTAGAACTTCATAATGTCAGTCTTATGATTAGTCTTGATGGTCCCAGAGAAGTGCAGGATAAGAATAGAAGATTTGCCTCACGTGACGTGGGTACCTTTGACAAAATCATAAGCAATCTAGAAGCAGTTAAGTCTAAATATCCCGAATATTATAAAAAAATAAGCTTTAATGCGGTGATGGATCCCCAGAACGACTTCAATTGTTCAAGTGAATTCTTTTCCAGTGAAGAAGTACTTAAAGATTCCTTTATAAATGCATCGGCACTAAACACGGAGTACTCTGAGAATGAATTGGCTACCCCTGATAGTTTTATTGAAAAGTGGTCTTATGAGGTATTTAAGTTATTTTTATCTAAGTTGGGAAGATTGGATGAGAAGTGGGTATCAAAACTTGTTAATTCTCATTTTGACCGCATAAAAGTAAATATGCATGAGAAAAGAAAGCCAAGCAATTTTTTGCCGGAGACGGTGCATCATGGTGGGCCGTGCATTCCTGGAGCGCAAAGATTATTCATGAATGTTCATGGAAATTTTTACCCTTGTGAGAGAGTGAGTGAATTATCACAGGCCATGAATCTTGGAAATGTGGACGAGGGATTTGATATCGAAAATGCAAGAAAATTATTAAACATAGGCAACTTAACTGAAAATGAGTGTAAAAATTGCTGGAATTTCAGATTCTGTAATCTGTGTGCAGCTGCCTGCGACAATTTAAATGGATTATCCCGGGAGCATAAATTGACTCACTGTAGCGGAGTTACAAATTCAGTTGAGGATATGATGAAGGATTATTGTACTTTGTTGGAATTTGGATATACCTTCAGTGATGTGGAAAAGCCGACCTTGAGCTATCGAAACGCAGAAATGGAGGAGGTAAGATGAGTAAACAGGAAAAACTAATAATTTACCCATATGATATTCAGTCTACTCCTATAGTGAGACATCCAGTTTTTAACCACGGATACGACATACTTGGATTAATATCCCCAAATGGTTGGGGGTTGTGTGGAAAGGATGCAGGTATAGCTGATTATGGAGGGCAACTGGGAATTAATGTGAGTAATGATTTTAATCACTTACTTGATGGATGCGATACCGTCTTGTTTAGTGAGTCTCATCTAAAACTTGATTTTGATCAGATGATTAAGCCAAAAATAGACAAAGCTATTGAGAAACGAAAAAACATATTATGCACGATATTTATTCCTGATGAATTACTAAATTATTATATCGAAAAATGTAAATTATCAGATACTTATTTTAAATATTACAATAACTCGGGGAGAAAAATAATAAGTAAAGAGATAGATATAGAGTATATTCATCCTATAAATACCCCGGTCGCTTTTGTTATTGGTATGGGTGAGAGATGTCAAAAATTCGAAATTCAGCTTGCCTTAAGAGAGAGACTTCTAAAAATGGACTATAAGATCAGTCAGGTCGGATCGAGAGACTACTGCGAAATGTTTGGATTTCATTCCATTCCTAGTTTTATGTTTGCACATACGATTCCTGATTATCATAAGGTCGTTATGTTTAATCATTTTATTAAAGACATCGAGCTTAAAGAACAGCCTGATTTAATTTTAATCGGAATTCCCGGCGGCCTATTTCCGTTTAATGATGAATTTACTAATAAGTTTGGTATTATGGCATATGAAATATCAAGGGCAGTAAAGCCAGATGTCTCCATACTAAGTATTTTATATGAGGATTATAAAGTGGACTATTTTACGGAATTGAGCAAAGTCATTAAATATCGATTTGGTATCGAAGTAGATTGTTACAACTTGGCTAATGTAAAGTTTGACTGGGACATTTCAAGTCAGAATGGAATGATGACTTATAACATGATTGATGCAGAAGTGATCGATAGTGTAAAAAGTCAATTTGGATCATTGAGTTCTCCCATATTTAATATTTTTAACCATCAGGATACCGGTAAAGCGGCGGATTATCTCTTAGAAAAACTTATTGAATACGCAGATATTCAGACTATTTAAAGGAGGAGAGAGGTATGGTAGACCAAGAGATACAGGAACAGTTAAAACGGATATTCAAGGGAAGATTTGATTTAGAATTTAATTCAGATGCACTTTTAGATGAACATTTATTAGGAAGAAGAATAGGTTTAAATTCTAGGGACTTATTATATCTTTTTTTTGATATTGAAGAAACGTTTAAGATACATATATCTCAAGAATCTATTGTTACTAAGAAATTTACAACCTTTAATAATATATGTCAAATGATTATTGAGCAGAAGTCTTGTTATACTATCGGGATTTGAAACATGAGAAAGCCAACACGAGTGGCAATAATAGACGATGGAATCAACGAAACTATATTTAATGAAAAGTTTCTAGAGTATAATCTGGAAATAGACGCAGAGTTGCAAGTGGTATCTAGGAGGAACTACCACGATTTAGATTTTAATCATGCAACTATTTGCGCTTCTATTATTAGGAAGTATACGAAATGTGATCTAATGAGTAGTATTAAGATACTTAATGAGCGTGCAAAGAGCACGGTAAATCAGCTTGTTAGAGCTGTTGAATGGTGTATTGAGAAAGAAATGGACTTGGTGAATATAAGCCTTGGTTCGACTTTAAATCTTGATTACGAATTTTTGAGAAACGTAGTGAATCAAGCATATGACAGAGGGATGATAATTATCGCTGCCCAAAGCAACGAAGGAATTTTTACTTATCCTGCATCTTTAACAAATGTAATTGGAGTTAATTGTGATAAGGCAGGGATATATACAGAAAGAGAATTCGCATTTAACATCTATCCTCTTAATGGAATTGATATTACAGCGAATGCACGTCATAAACTTAAAGATTATCTTGGTCGTGAATTTATTACGCAAAATTCTAACAGTTTTGCGGCACCTGTAGTAACTTCTATAATCAATGATTTTCTAAAACAGAAACCTAAAATGACGATAGAGGAAATACGAGGCAAATTAAGGACTGCTTCCCTTAATACAGATCTAACTGAGTACTATCCCAATGTTTATCATTTTTTAGACTGGATTAAGGAAGCTATAATTTTTGTTATTAATGACCAAGGGAACCCGTATAATATTGAATACTATGATTTTAAAGTCAGGGAAATTATTTATATTGATAGTAATGATGTGCATGTGATCACCCACCTTATTTCGAGTTATCTGTCAGGGAGTATGCAGACGCTTAAAACTACGGATACTGTGGTTATTGTTAATCAAATCAGTAGTTATATGTCCGATGGGCAAGGGAATCTATACTTAAAAGAATTAAGTAAGTATGGGAAGGATATAGTGTATCTTGGTGAGAATATAGATAAGGATGTTTTACAACTGTTGGAGATAGATGGGATAAAAAATATAAAACTGTATCATCAAATCATAAATAAGAGTGATATATTAAATAGGGCCTCAAGAGATGTTCAAATTCCTTTTATATTTATATATGATTTTGATGGAGTGAAAATGAATTCCTTGCTTTTCCTTCTCTCCAAGAAATTTAGGGAGAATGGTTACTCACTAGTAACTGTCTCGGATTCCCCCCAAGAGATCCTTTCAGGGCATAAAATTGTTAATCCTTTTAAAGAGGGAGCCTTTTTTGAGTCTTCTTTAGCCTCATTATGTTCCGTACATGATCCGGATATTATGATTATTGGAGTTAAAAGGGCTCTGGCTTTCTCAAGAGATAAGTCTACAGTAGATCGTATGATGAATAATTTTCAATCTGATTTACACATGTTCATTATTAACGACGTGTCGGATCTCTATAATATAAACGACATAATATGTGAGCGTAGTGATAATGTCTTAGTGTTATCAAATATTAATGAAACTTCAAGCTTTGAATGTGGGGGTAATGTTATTAACTGCGTTGCTGAGGATGCTATTGATAAGCTATATTTCTTTACATTGAACTTTTTTCGAAGTTAAAATTTTTCAATAGGTATCTAAACTGTTTCATGTCCTAATTAAAAGGGTATTGATATTGAAATACATCATCCATCCATGAAGAAGAGTAACTTCGGCAAATTATTACAATTATTTTACAGTAAAACCTGTTTTATTAGTAATTGACATTAGTGAAGTTTGGGTGGTATATTCAAAAATGTGAGCTGGATTAACCACTCATATTTGAAAATGAAGGGAATGTTTGTATATGCAAGGTACAGTTAAATGGTTCAACGCAGAAAAGGGTTACGGTTTCCTCGAAACTGAAGATGGGGGAGACGTATTCGTACACTTCTCAGCAATTCAAACAGACGGATTCAAATCTTTGGACGAAGGACAAGCAGTTGAGTTCGAAGTTGTTGATGGTGCTCGTGGACCACAAGCAGCTAACGTAATCAAGTTATAATCATCCCGGCACAGCCGACCCACATATAAGGTACGATGGTTAACAATTAAGATTCGCTAGCGTTAGACCCTGGGGGAACCCAGGGTCTTTCTTTATGCCCGAAATCGTAAACAGCGATCGTAAATACAATCCGCCATTGCTTAACTAGGCCTAAAATACTGTTTTCTGTAAACACAGCTTATGTTCATTGATTCGCCATTACAGACTTTTTACATTGGGCTAACACCTATGTTATAATAGGGGTGCAAACAAAGGAGGAGTGCCCTATGAATTTTAGTATTCGAGGACAGCAAATTGAAGTGACTGATGCTTTGCGAGACTACGTTGACAAGAAGCTCAGTAGACTAGACAAGTACTTTGATGCACCCCCCACCTCAGATGGTACCGTCACATTGAGTGTCGTACGAGGTTTGCACGTGGTAGAGGTTACAATCCCTCTTACTGGCGTTGTACTCCGCGCTGAGGATCGAAGCGAAGATATGTATGCATCAATGGATGCCGTGGCGGACAAGCTTGAACGTCAAATCCGCAAGCATAAGACGAAGATTAACCGTAAGTTCCGTCAAGAAGGTAGTTTGAAGAAATTGTTCGTTGAGGGCGCATCCAGTACTTCAGTATTAGTGGATGAAGGCGACTTTGACACAGATGAGTTGGAAGTAGTTCGTACGAAGCGATTCTTCTTGAAACCGATGGATGTAGAAGAAGCGATTTTGCAAATGAACATGGTAGGCCATAATTTCTTCGTCTTCTCAAACATCGACACTCGGGAAGTAAATGTAGTTTATAAACGTGACGATGGCAAGTACGGTTTGATAGAGCAGGATTAGTACGTTACCAATCATGACGATTGTATGAATGCAGGTGCCAATTCTTGCAATTGAATTTTAAGGAAACGAGCCTTATCCGCTTGCGGATAGGGCTCTTTATTAATATAAGAAGGTTTTTACCACGGGACAGTGGTGATGGTGTCTGTTGCGACAACCCTTACAAACTGTTACAATTTAGGCAAATGATCTGTTTTGCCGTGAAAGGGGTTAATCATGCTAGGACTAGTTAAGAAAATATTTGGAGACATCAATGAACGTGATGTCAAACGTCTCATGAAGACGGTGGACTTTATCAATACATTAGAACCCAAATTTGAGGCTCTTTCTGACGAGCAATTACAAGCCAAGACTGCTGAGTTTCGCGAGCGGCTCGAGAAGGGGGAAACGCTAGACGAACTCCTTCCAGAAGCCTTTGCTACAGTTAGAGAAACCTCTAAGAGAACGCTGGGCATGCGTCATTTCGATGTGCAGCTTGTTGGTGGTATGGCGCTCCATGAAGGCCGTATCTCTGAAATGAAAACCGGTGAAGGGAAGACGTTGGTTGGAACCTTACCGGTTTATTTGAACGCACTAGCAGGCAAGGGCGTACACGTCGTTACTGTTAATGATTACTTGGCACAGCGTGATAGCGAGCAGATGGCACAAATCTATAACTTCCTAGGTATGACGGTTGGAGTCAATCTGAACGGTATGGAACACGATGAGAAACAGGCAGCATATGCATGTGATATCACATATGGTACAAATAACGAATTTGGCTTTGACTATCTTCGCGATAACATGGTGCTGTACAAGGAGCAGATGGTTCAACGTCCGCTCTATTTCTGCGTTATTGATGAAGTAGACTCCATTCTGATTGACGAAGCGCGTACACCGCTCATTATATCTGGACAAGCTCAAAAATCAACTGAGCTGTATTATGTAGCTGATCGATTTGTGAAGGGCCTTGTTCCGGAAGAAGACTATACGGTGGACATCAAAGTCAAAGCTGTATCTCTGACTGAAAAAGGGGTAGCTACAGCTGAACGTGCCTTTGGAATCGAAAACTTGTATGATCACAACAATATCACGCTAAACCACCATGTGGTTCAAGCTTTGAAGGCAAATGTCATCATGCGTCGTGACGTTGATTATGTAGTGACAGAAGATGAGGTTCTTATCGTAGATGAATTCACGGGTCGTCTTATGGCAGGTCGCCGTTACAGCGATGGGCTACATCAGGCGATTGAAGCGAAGGAAGGCATCGAAGTACAGAATGAGAGCATGACGCTTGCAACGATTACTTTCCAGAACTATTTCCGTATGTACCGCAAGCTAGCGGGAATGACGGGTACGGCAAAGACGGAGGAAGAAGAATTCAAGAAGATTTACGGTCTTGAAGTTCTTCAAGTACCGACGAATAAGCCGAATGTCCGTCAAGACATGCCGGATGTCGTGTATAAGAGTGTAGAAGGCAAGTTCAAAGCTGCTGTTGAAGAGATCGTGAAACGGCATAAGAATAATCAGCCTATATTGGTTGGTACAGTGTCAATCGAGAACTCGGAACGTGTCTCTGATATGCTGAAACGTAAAGGTGTCCAACATAAAGTGTTGAACGCTAAATACCATCAAGAGGAAGCTGAGATTATCTCACGTGCGGGTCAACCAGGATCGGTGACGATCGCAACGAATATGGCGGGCCGTGGTACGGATATCATCCTTGGTGAAGGTGTTTCCGAAGTTGGTGGACTTCACATTATCGGTACAGAACGTCATGAATCACGTCGGATTGATAATCAGCTTCGTGGCCGTGCTGGTCGCCAAGGTGACCCTGGATCCACGCAATTCTACTTGTCCCTTGGGGACGAATTGATGAAGCGGTTCGGGGCCGACAACGTGCTGAATATGATGGATCGGTTAGGTTTTGAAGAAGATCAACCGATTGAGAGCAAGATGATCTCGAAGGCTGTCGAATCTGCACAAAAACGTGTTGAAGGTAACAACTTCGACGTACGTAAAGTCGTACTTCAATATGATGATGTTATGAACCAACAACGCGAAATTATATATAAACAACGTCGTGAATTGCTAGAATCCGATAATATCAAGCAAATTATCATTGATATGATCAAGCCAGTTATCGAACGGATCGTTGAAGCTCATACAAGTTCTGATATTCCTGAAGAGTGGGAATTACAAGATGTGGTCGACTACATCAATAGTAAACTGTTGGATGAAGGAGCTATCTCTAAAGATGATCTTTGGGGCAAAGAGCCAAATGAAATGGTCGAGTTTATCTTCGATAAAGTAATGGTGAAATACGATGTTCGAGAAGAAGCACTTGGACCTGAAATGGTGCGCGAATTTGAGAAAGTAATTGCTCTACGTTCTGTAGACAGCAAATGGATGGATCACATTGATGCGATGGATCAACTTCGTCAAGGTATTCACCTTCGTTCTTATGGCGGAACGGACCCTCTTCGTGAGTATCAATTTGAAGGTTTCGAGATGTTTAACCAGATGGTTGCTACGATCCAAGAAGAAGTTGCAACATATATTATGAAGGCACAAGTAGAATCCAACCAAGAGCGTCAAGCCGTAGTCGACGAAGATAAGATTTCCACTAGTGGTGAGCCTGCTGAGAAGCGTCCGGTCCAACGTGGAGATCAAATTGGACGTAACGACCTCTGCCCATGTGGAAGTGGCAAGAAGTATAAGCATTGTCACGGACAAAACGCGTAATAACCTTAGTTTAACTTCATTTAATTTAGGAAGGTGACGAAGCAACATGATCGACCCAAGCGTCAAACAGGATATGCGCGAGATTACCAAGAAATTAACAAACCTTAGGGGGTCACTTTGACTTAGACCTCAAGCAGGAAATGATCGGGAACTATGAAGAGAAGATGAGTGCACCTGATTTTTGGGATGATAATGAAAAAGCACAGAGTCTGATCGCAGAAATGAATGATGTTAAATCCTTCGTGGATAAATATTTGGGTCTGCAACAGGAATACGATGACGCTGAGATGATGCTAGAACTCTCTGAGGAAGAAAGCGACGAGTCACTGGAAGCAGAAATTACTGCTTCCGTGGCTGCGTTAGTGAAGAAATTGGAAGAGTTTGAGCTTGAACTACTTCTTAGTGAGCCGTATGACAAACTCAATGCTATTCTTGAGTTACATCCAGGCGCTGGCGGTACCGAGTCGCAAGATTGGGGTCAAATGCTGCTACGGATGTATACAAGATGGGCTGAGAAGCATGGCTTCAAAGTAGAAACTCTAGATTATCTGTCGGGCGATGAGGCAGGGATCAAGAGTGTCACACTTCTGATCAAAGGTTACAATGCTTACGGTTATCTGAAAGCGGAGAAAGGTGTACATCGCTTGGTACGGATTTCACCGTTTGACTCTTCTGGACGTAGACATACTTCCTTCGTATCATGTGATGTCGTTCCGGAAATTACGGATGAAGTGACTGTGGAAATAAGGACTGAAGATCTTAAGATCGATACGTACCGGGCCACAGGAGCTGGTGGACAGCACATCAATACAACAGATTCCGCTGTACGGATCACGCATTTACCTTCGGGAGTTGTGGTAACGTGTCAGAATGAACGTTCGCAGATCAAGAACCGGGAACAAGCGATGACGATGCTCCGTTCTAAACTGTATGAACGTAAGTTGGAAGAACAACGCAAGGAACTAGATGAGATCCGCGGTGAGCAGTCTGATATCGCGTGGGGTAGTCAAATCCGGTCGTACGTCTTTCATCCCTACAGTATGGTTAAAGACCATCGCACATCGGTGGAGAGCGGTAACGTAGGTGCTGTGATGGATGGGGATCTGGATCCATTTATCGATGGTTACTTACGGAGTCAGATTCGTCTTGAATCACAATAAGTAATGAATAGTCCCACCACGCCTCTTAACAATGCGCACCACGGTGGGCTTTTTTTCAGATTTTCTAGAGCAGTTCATGATGACGTTCGGGTGCTAATTCGGATGAGTTCCGTGAGTTCCGAAAAGCTTTTGACAGAATCGGAAATCAGCAACTTGTATTTTTTAGGACCGAAAGGTATTGATCATGCAAGAGTAGTACATAACAGATGATATGGAATCAGTAAGGAGGAGGCGCAGTGCCGCCAAAGTCACGTAAACGTAGATTAAGTAAATATATACCTGTGACAGGTCCAGGTCGCCATGTCATCGATACCATGATGATTTTGGTGGGATCGTTTATTACGGCCATTGCTTTTAATTTATTTCTTGTCCCGAATCATATTGCTTCAGGAGGAGTATCTGGATTATCGATTATCGTCGAGTCTCTTTTTGGGATTGAGCCAGCATACACACAGTGGGCATTAAATATCCCATTGTTCTTTGCAGGATTCTTGGTGCTAGGTCGTAATTATGCGATCCGTTCACTGCTCGGGACCATTGTATTGCCGTTGTTTGTTTTCTTGACTAAAGATTGGTCTGTCCCGACGACAGATATGCTGCTAGCTTCTCTATATGGCGGGATAGGTGTTGGATTGGGTCTTGGTATTGTGTTCCGGGGCCGGGGGTCTACAGGGGGATTATCAACCTTGGCTCAGATCGTTCAGCGATACACGGGGCTGAGTTTATCTGTATGTGTAGTTATTATGGATGGAACAGTAATCGCCCTAGCCGGATTCATTCTATCCCCTGAGAAGGCGCTATACGCGCTGATCGGTCTCTACATTACAGGGAAGTTTATCGATATGATTGAACTAGGGCTAAACTATACGAAGGTCGCATATATCATCGCCAACAAGACGGATGAGATTGCGGATGCAGTATTATCTCAGTTAGATCGTGGTCTTACGAAACTGAGCGCGCAAGGTGGTTATACTGGCGATAACCGGATGGTTCTGATGGTGGTCGTAGGGCAAAGCGAAGTGACCCAACTCAAAACGATCGTGCAAACGCTGGAGCCAACGGCGTTCGTCATTATTACGAATGCACATGAAGTGCTTGGTGAAGGTTTCAAAAGACAGTAACAGGAATAAAAAATCCCCTTCAAGAAAATCTCGCCTAATGCGGGGTTCTTGAAGGGTTTTTTTGGTTTGACTTAAGAGAGATCTCTATTTTTACTATATCACCGCTTCAGAGGTGCCAACATTAATAAACTCTTTGGTGTTATCATCATTAAACCAGTAGTTATCGTAATAGGAATCAACTACCCATTCACCATTAATATAGAGCAACTGATAGATTACGGAACCTACGAGCTCCTGGGGTGCTTCGGGAGTGGATCCTTCATAGTAAAAAGATTGTTCGGAATAGTTTTGAACACTGATATCTGCCGCAAAGTTGCCATCGCCAACACTATAGAGTTTAATGCTATCCAGATCAAATACCATCTTAGTCAACTTCAAGTCATACTGAAAATCTTGATCAATGTATTGCTTAACCTCACTGGACAATGCTTCACGTAATTCATCAGACGTGTGACTTGCTTTGGTGGAGTCCAATGTATTAAAAGATTCCACCCATCCTTTTAGAAATTTCTGCGTTGCAGACATGATCGATTCCCGAAATATATCATCTACTGGATCTATATCAGCAGTGATATATTGATCGGTAACCGAATATTCCTCGCTTTGGATAATACCCCAAGGGAAATTCTTTGCTACATACACCTTATGTGTACCATCCATGGCAATGGGCCCGATCTCCCGTTTCTCTCCCGTAAGTGCTCCGATATCCTTGCCATCGATATAGATAGCTGCGTCATCATAATTGGATTCGACTATAAAGTATCTGCCTGCTAGTGATAAATCGAGATCACTATAGTTGTTTCCATCTGTTAAGTTGACCGTTTGTTCATTTTGCAGTGAAGTATATTCACCTACATATTCCGATTTGAAAGTATATAAGCCGGGTAGTAAGGGTCCGACTTCTGCTGTGAAATGAGAACTGTTTGCCAGGGCGGCCTCTTTATCATTCACGTAAATTTTTGCACCTTCATAATTGGTACTCACTTCAGTATAGTAGGTGGACACTTCCAGAACGTATTTGTCGTACAACATGAACTGCTTACCGTCTATACGCAGATTGATAAATTTATCAGCAGAAGATTTCTCAGTTTCATTCGCTGTCATCTGAACCGCATCGCGGTCTAATTGCTTCTTGAGCTCAGTAACTAACCTTTCTGTAACGGAAGGATCAGAATCCATATAACGAATGAGCGGGGCCAGATTAGTGGCACTAAGGGTTACTTTGTCACTTTCGACTTGTAGTAGGGAGGCTAAAGCTGCAGTATCTTTTTCATGAAGTGCAGTTTCTAATTTCGAGACCAGCCTGTTTGGATCTGTGACATATTTACCAGTTTCAAATAATCCAATCAATACAATGATTACTGCTACCACACTAGTGCAGACCCATTTATGATGCTTTACCCATGGCCAAATGGAGGCAGATCCTTGTTTCCAATTCAGATGGGTTTGCTTAACCTGAACAGCCGGCAGGGGAGATTCCTCATTTGCTGGGGCAGGATCAAGTGGCGTGCCGCACTCCGAACAATATACATAATGGTCTTCTAGCTTCTCTCCACATTCAGTACAGTAACTCATATCAACGCCCCTTAGTATTAATAGAACATATTAAATCCACCAAATAAATTGTCCAGGATGGCCTCCATGCTAAGTGAGACTATTTTAAACAGAGTGTAGGCATAAATAAGATTGGCTATAACGGCTCCGTATAATGGGTCCAGACCGCTAGTACTTTCTTTGCCAGCATTGAGGATTACGGCAGAAATTGAAGTGAAGATAACACTGATGCCGATCAATAGTAGTAAAACAGGTAGCTTAGTGCCTAGTCCTAGTAGAGTACAGATCATACATAAGAAAAGAGCGGCAACTGCAGGTACAAGCATCGTGCCCAATTTGGCTGTTACCGTTAAGTAATCACTAGCAACACGTCCGAGGCGGATAACGAAAAGTGCAAGTAAGCTCGCTAATAGCAGGGAAATCCAGATTAAGAACAGAGGCTTAATAACGGTGCTACCAAAAGAAATAGAGAAACCATAAGCTTGTTTTGCTCCAACGTAGAATATGAACGGAAGCAGAAATGAAGTGAAGAACATGGTGATTATGCCATTGGTGAAATGAGTACTATTTACACTTTGTGTGGTTTGAAATGGGTGGAGTAAAGCTTTGAGGAAATAGCTCCCATATTGTTTGCTTACATGAATACTTTTTTTCGCTGCATCGCTTTGTCTAACTTTGTCCCATCCGTTTGCGACGTTGGGTAACGCCGGAATATGTAGTTGATCCGTAGAGGTTGCCGTAGTTGAGGCGGATGTAAAGGTTGCCGTGTTCCCGGGGCTATCGCTACTAGTAGCTGTTTCCGAATAGGTCGGACTCTCGGCGGTGGGTGTTGCATGTAAAGGTGTACCGCAAGCGACGCAAAATTTGCCCTTCTCATTTACCTGATTGCATTGTGGACAGTTCATATGTAACCTCCTGGAAAAATATTGTATGTATTTCGCTGCACAATATGATCATAGTTCTTAAGTCTTAAGAAGGTCAATGAAAAATATGGTAGATTAACGAGGTGGACAACTCTATTAGTTATTGTATTTTTATTAGTATAATCGTATAATAATACATACTTATTATTCGGAATGCATATTTAAACAGAGAAGCACATGGGAGAGAAAGAGAAAGCGAGGTAAGGCTAGTGAGTGGAGACAAGGTAAAGGTTGCGATTGTAGGTTCTACAGGGTACGGGGGAGTAGAGCTGATTCGGTTTTTATTGGGGCATCCGGAAGTGGAGATTGTATCGGTCATCTCGGCTTCAAGTGCAGGTTCGCCAATCAGCGATGGGTTTCCGCATTTGACGGATATTGTGGTGCAACCTTTGGATGGCGTGGATGCAGAGCAAATTGCAGCTAAAGCGGATGTTGTGTTCACTGCTACACCTTCCGGGGTTAGTGCTAAGCTGGTACCCGATCTGCTTCAGGCGGGTCTGAAGGTAATCGATTTATCGGGCGACTTTCGGCTAAAAGATGGAGCGGTGTATGAAGAATGGTACAAACACGAGGCCCCGGAAGATAACTTACTAAAGCAAGCTGTGTATGGATTGTGTGAAATAAATGGCGATGAAGTAACGCGTTCCTCAGGGTTGATTTCTAACCCCGGTTGTTATCCTACCGCAACGTTGTTGGGATTGATTCCCGCACTCAGTGCAGGCTGGATTGATCCTCAGAGTATCATTATTGATGCTAAATCAGGAGTGTCAGGTGCGGGTAGAGGTACGAGTCTTATGACCCATTATGGTGAGATAAATGAAAACTTAAAGGTCTACAAAATAAACAAGCATCAGCATATTCCTGAGATCGAGCAAAGCTTATCGGCTGTAGCAGGTGAACAGGTAACGGTAACTTTTACGACTCATTTGGTTCCGATGACGCGTGGGATTATGAGTACGATGTACGCTAGTCTAAAGGGTGAATATACAGAAGCTGATCTAGTTGAGCTATATCAACAATATTATGAAGGAAGAAAGTTTGTTCGGGTACGGGAAGCGGGTAAGTGGCCGGCTACCAAGGAAGTATTGGGGTCTAACTATTGCGATATTGGTTTTGCAGTGGATCCTCGAACGAAGAGGGTTACGATTGTATCTGTGATCGATAACGTCGTCAAAGGGGCCGCAGGCCAGGCGATTCAGAATTTGAATATCATGATGGGTTGGGATGAAACCACAGGATTGAATCTCAGTCCCGTATATCCATAGTAACGGAGGAAAATGGCATGGAGGTCGTTAGTTTGTTCAAAGTTATCTCAGATGGTGGGGTTACATCTCCTAAAGGTTTTCAAGCAGGGGGATTACACTGTGGATTGAAAAAAACATCGCGCAATGATCTAGGCGCGATTGTATGCGAGGTACCCGCAGTAGCGGCTGCTGTATACACGACAAGCGTGTTTCAAGCGGCGCCCCTTAAGGTGACACGGGAGAGTATCGCGGCAGGAGAACGCCGGCTGCGAGCGATCGTCGTGAACAGTGGCAACGCCAATGCTTGCACGGGCCAACAGGGAGAGGCTGACGCCTATGAGATGCGCGCATCCGCAGCAGCTGCGCTTGGTCTGGCTGAGACGGAAGTAGCCGTCGCATCTACGGGTGTAATCGGTGAGTTGCTACCGATGGATCGTGTGAGTAGCGGGATTGCGGCTCTACCGTCCTCCCTGTCAGGGGATAACGAGGGATCGGAGCAGTTCTGCCAGGCTATTCTAACGACTGACCTTGTAAAGAAGGAAGTTGTAGTATCGCTGGAAGTTGACGGTCGTGAAGTAAGGATTGCTGGAGCCGCTAAAGGTTCTGGTATGATCCACCCCAATATGGCGACCATGTTAGCCTTCGTTACGACGGATGCAGTGATTGAGCCGCAATCACTCCAAGGACTACTTGGAGCGACGACAGACCTGACATTCAATATGATTACTGTGGATGGAGATACAAGTACCAACGACATGCTGTTGACGATGGCGAGTGGTCTTGCAGGTAATACAGAGTTATCACAGAGCCACCCTGATTGGGATGCTTTCGCCGCTGCGTTTCAGTACGTGTGCCAGACTCTAGCTAAGGCTATCGCTCGTGATGGCGAAGGTGCGTCACGGCTTGTTGAAGTGACGGTTGAGGGTGCAGTTACTGACGAGTCCGCCCGGGCTATTGCCAAGACCATCGTCGGATCTAGTCTAGTTAAGACTGCCGTATTCGGTGCTGATGCCAACTGGGGTCGCATCATTGCAGCCGTTGGCCGCGCAGGTGAGCCTGTTAACCCTGATACTGTGGACATCAAGCTGGGCGATATCATCGTACTAACCGGTTCCCGTCCTATTCCGTTTGATGAGGAAGAAGCATTGGTTTACTTAAAAGGTGACACGATTGCAATTAAAGTAGATTTACACAATGGCCCAGGCCATGCAACAGCTTGGGGCTGCGATCTGACCTATGACTACGTACGAATCAATGCGGCGTACCGCACTTAATATATTTTTTCATTTTACTTGAGAGGAGTTTTTAAAGTGATGAAGGCAGCGTTGGATGGGAGCGGAGTCGCTACAGAGAAATCTCTGCTAAACCAAACATTTGTTATGAAATGCGGAGGAAGCACGCTGGAAGAATTACCGGACTCTTTTTATGATGATCTCGTTAAGTTACATGAGAGTGGTGTACAGCCTGTTATTGTACATGGCGGTGGTCCAGCGATATCCGAGAATTTGAGCAAGCTTGGGATTGAGACCAACTTTGTGAATGGCCTTCGCTATACATCCGAGGAAGTGCTGGATGTTGTAGAAATGGTCCTTGCAGGTAGCATTAACAAAAAAATCGTGCGTCGCATTGGACAGTCCGGTGGTAAGGCACTGGGTTTGTCTGGTGTAGATGGTTACTTGATTGTAGCTAAACCCGTTTCTGCCAACGCGGAAGTTGGTCTGGTCGGAGATGTGGCAGGGATTAATGCCGGACTGATTGAAGGTGTGCTAAATCTCGGTTATATGCCTATTATTGCACCTGTTGGTATAGGTGCTAATGGGCAGCGTTATAACATCAATGCGGATACTGCTGCTGGTGCGGTTGCCTCGGAACTTGGAGTGCAGCGTATGATCGTAGTGACTGATGTACCAGGCATTCTGCAAAATGTGAATGGTGAGAAGCGTGTGCTACCTGTTGTCTCTGTACAGCAGATTGAAGATATGATTCAAAGTGGCGAAATTTATGGTGGTATGATTCCTAAAGTCCGCGCTGCTATTGCTTGCATAAACGGCAAAGTGAAGGAAGTTGTCATTGTAGATGGAAGTGAGCCTGGAGTACTCGGCAAAGTGCTTTCTGGCGAAATAATAGGAACAAAAATAACCCGAATGCAGTAGCCTGTACCTTTGCAATTACGATATAGTTAATAGAACGGTCTTTTATTTCTTATAAATCGATAGGAGTTGAATAGCGATGGCACAAAGTGATCTCAAGAATACGGTGGAGACCCCGGTTGAAGGAAAAGTAAGCGCGCTGTTTCCCACATATTCACGTTATCCTCTTAATCTAGTGAAGGGGCATGGCAGCTGGCTTTGGGACGATCAGGGCAACCGCTATCTCGACTTTATGAGCGGACTCGCCGTGACGAACCTAGGGCATGCACCGGAGAAGGTTAGAGAAAAAGTTAAAGCTCAGCTTGATGAGTTATGGCATGTGTCGAACCTGTTTCATATCCCGCAGCAAGAAAAGGCTGCTAAGCTATTGACCGAGATCAGTTGTGCCGACGTTGTCTTCTTCTGCAATAGTGGTGCTGAAGCGAATGAAGCAGCTATTAAGCTGGCTCGTCGTTATCATCAGAAGGTGAAAGGTAATGGCCGGTTTGAGGTTATTACATTCGAGCAATCTTTCCATGGCCGTACATTGGCGACACTGACAGCAACCGGACAACAGAAGGTGAAGGATGGATTCCTTCCACTACCTGCAGGTTTTACGACCGTTCCACTGCATGATATGGATGCGCTGAAGGCGGCCATCGGACCGGATACAGCTGCAATTATGATAGAGATGGTTCAAGCAGAAGGTGGCGTGTATCCTGTCGAAGTGAGTTTTGTCCAAGAACTAGCAGCTCTTTGTAAGGAGCAGGAATTGCTACTGATCGTGGATGAAGTACAGACTGGAATGGGGCGTACAGGAAAGTGGTTTGCTCATGAACATTACGGGATTGAACCTGATATTTTCACATCGGCAAAAGGACTTGCTAGTGGTTTACCAGCAGGAGCAATGCTAGCCAAGGAGTACCTGCGTGAAGGATTCGCACCGGGAAGTCATGCTTCTACTTTTGGCGGAAATCCAGTGGTTACGGCTTCAATCATTGCAACTTTGGAAACAATGTTTGAGGAACGGATTCCAGAACGTGCGGAAAAGATGGGGCGTTATTTGAGTGATAAACTCCACGAGGCATTTGATAACGAACCATTTGTGAAAGCCATTCGTGGAATGGGACTCATCATTGGTATTGAATGCGAGGAAGCCGTAGCTGAAATCGTAACCCAAGGACAGAAGAGCAAATTGCTCTTTGTCACAGCAGGACCCAACGTGATCCGTCTCCTACCGAATCTGAAGGTGAACCGTGATGAAATTGACCAAGCTGTGGATACGTTAGTAGCTTTGATTGCCGCACATACGGCCAAGGAGGAGAATGAACTATGAGTCTATCCGAAGTGAAGAAGAGTATTAATCTTAGCGGTCGTGATTTTATTGAGATGAGCGATTATTCAACTGAGGAGATCGAGTATTTGATCGACTTAGCTATTGAGATTAAACATAAACAGAAATCGGGAGAAGAATATCAGCCGTTAAAGGGCAAGACCGTGGGACTGATTTTTGAGAAATCGTCTACGCGGACGCGGGTCTCCTTTGAAGTTGGGACATACCAACTGGGTGGTCATGCACTTTTCCTTAGCAAGAATGACATTCAACTTGGTCGTGGTGAAAGCATTGCCGATACAGCAGGCGTCATGTCGCGGTACTTGGATGGGATTATGATTCGTACCTTTGGTCATGACAAGGTCGTAGATTTAGCGCGTTATGCGACGATTCCTGTTATTAACGGTCTTAGTGATTTGGCGCATCCATGCCAAGTGCTAGCTGACTTCCAAACAATTTATGAGCATAAAGGTACCTTAAAAGGATTGAAGCTCGCTTATATAGGCGATGGTAACAATATGGCGCATTCCTTGATGATTGGTGGAGCTAAGCTAGGCGTACACGTATCCATCGCTTGTCCTGAAGGATATGAGCCTGACGCGCAAATCGTAGCCGATTCTCAGGAAATGGCGAAGGCGACCGGAGCGAAGATTGAAGTGGTTCGCGATCCGAAGGTCGCAGTTCAAGATGCGGATGTTATTTATACCGATGTTTGGGCGAGCATGGGCTTCGAGGAAGAACAAAAGGCGCGTGAGCTAGCATTCGCGGATTACCAAGTAAATGAGGAACTCGCCAAACATGCGAAATCCGACTATTTATTCATGCACTGCCTACCAGCCCATCGCGGCGAGGAAGTTAGTGAAGGCGTAATTGACAATAGCACTCATTCTATCATCTTCGATCAAGCAGAGAACCGACTACATGCGCAGAAAGCGTTAATGGCGGCCCTGCTGGGATAAGTGTATACTTTTAAATAGAATTTGGATTATTGTGAAGTGATACTTGCGTAGATAATGAAATGATTCTGAAGAAGCTACAAGCTTTCCATGGGAAAGCTACCTCGGAAGCATAAGCTGCGGTCGCCTTTGTCCCCAAATTTCAACTTTGGTACAATAAAACCAAGAAATTTGGAGACAACAGCGATCGTAAGAACATTTCGTTATCGAAGCCTATAATCTCAGTAGATGAAAATGGAGGATCTATCATGGCAAAAGAAAAAATCGTATTAGCTTATTCCGGGGGACTAGATACTTCCGTTATACTTAAATGGTTGAAAGAAACTTATGATGCGGAGATCATCGCATTTACAGCGGATATTGGTCAGAAGGAAGAATTGGACGGCTTGGAAGCTAAGGCACTTGCTACCGGCGCCTCCAAAGTATATATTGACGATCTTCGCGATGAATTTGCGCAGGATTTCATCAATCCTATGTTCCAATCAGGTGCCCTATATGAAGGACAGTATCTACTTGGAACAAGTATCGCGCGTCCATTGATCGCAAAACGTATGGTGGATATCGCCCGTGCAGAAGGCGCTACGGCGATTGCTCACGGCGCAACGGGAAAAGGGAATGACCAAGTGCGTTTTGAACTAGCGGCAGCAGCCCTTGCACCAGAAATTTCAGTAATTGCTCCTTGGCGCTTAAGTGAATTCCGTGATCGTTTCCCAGGTCGGGCTGAAATGATTGCATATGCCGAAGAGAATGGCATTCCAGTTACCGCTTCAGCAGCTAAGTCCTATTCGATGGATCGTAATCTACTACACATCAGTTATGAAAGTGGCGTACTGGAAGATCCTTATTTCGATGCTTCTGCTCCTGAGAGCAAAGAGATGTATCTACTAAGCGTGTCCCCAGAGGATGCACCGGATGAAGCAGAATATCTGGAGCTAGAGTTCAAGCAAGGTAACTGCGTCGCACTAAATGGAGAAGCTTTAAGTCCACTTGGTGTGATGGAGAAGCTAAATGAGCTTGGTGGCAAACACGGGATCGGCCGTGTGGATATGGTTGAGAACCGCTTCGTAGGGATGAAGAGTCGTGGTGTATATGAGACACCGGGGGGAACCATTCTTTTCAACGCTCATCGTAAAATGGAATCTTTGACGATGGATCGTGAAGTAATGAATCTACGTGATAGTCTTATTACACGTTATAGCACACTCGTATATAATGGTTTCTGGTTTGCTCCAGAACGTTTGGCGCTGCAAGCGTTGGTAACTGAAAGTCAGAAGAACGTTACAGGAACGGTACGTGTCAAATTATATAAAGGGAATGTAATTGCTGCTGGTGTGAAGAGTCCAGTCAGTCTTTACAATCCAGATATTGCGACGATGGAAGCAGATCCTACGCAGTCATATGACCAAGGAGATGCAACAGGATTTATCCGTCTAAACGCATTACGTCTTAAAGTAAGTTCCGGTGTTGAGCAGAACAACAAATAATCGGACTGCGACCGCTTCCCTTACATTGCGAGTTCATTCTCGCAGAAGGGGGGCGGTCTGTAGTTTAAATGAGATAAGGAGTGGATCAAGTGAGCAAACTGTGGGGAGGACGCTTTACCAAGCAGACCAACCGTTTAGTTGAAGAATATACCGCGTCCATTGGTTTTGATAAGGCATTAGCGCAAGAAGATGTGCAAGGAAGCTTGGCACATGTGTCGATGCTAGGAAAATGCGGCATACTTCCTGAAGACGATGTAGATAAGATTAAAGAAGGGCTCCATACGATTCTGCAAAAGATCGCACGTGGTGACCTGGAATACTCAGTTTCGGATGAAGATATCCATATGAACATCGAGAAGCAATTGATTGATGAAGTGGGCTCTGTAGGGGGGAAACTTCATACTGGGCGTAGCCGTAATGATCAGGTGGCTACAGACATGCATCTGTATCTGCGCAAACGGGTTGTCGAGTTTGCTGGTCTACTACATGATTTACAGGAAGCGTTGATTGGACAAGCTAAGGCTAACTTGAATACGATTTTGCCTGGATATACTCATCTCCAACGGGCACAACCGATTCTTTTTGCACATCACCTAATGGCATATGTATCCATGTTCCAAAGAGATATTGAGCGTCTGCAAGACAGCTACAAGCGCATTAATGTGCTTCCACTTGGTGCTGGTGCACTCGCGGGTACGACATTCCCGATCGATCGGCATTTTGTAGCGGAGCAATTGAACTTTGATAGTGTCTACGAGAATAGCTTGGACGCAGTTAGTGATCGCGATTTCATTATCGAGTTTCTAGCGGACGCTTCGATTCTCATGATGCATCTCTCCCGTCTTAGCGAGGAGTTAGTGCTCTGGAGTAGCACGGAATTCCGCTTTATCGAATTGGACGATGCATTCTGTACAGGCAGCAGTATAATGCCACAGAAGAAAAACCCAGATGTGCCTGAGTTAGTTCGCGGCAAGACAGGCCGTGTCTACGGTAACCTGATGGGACTTCTGACCGTACTGAAGTCACTGCCACTAGCCTATAACAAAGATATGCAGGAAGACAAAGAAGGTATGTTTGATACAGTAGCTACGCTGCAAGGCGCATTGCGATTGTTCGCTCCAATGATCGCTACGATGACGGTAAACGGGGATCGTATGCGTGAAGCGGTGAACAAGGACTTCTCTAACGCTACAGATATTGCCGATTTCTTAGCCAACAAAGGTATGCCGTTCCGCCAGGCGCATGAGGTCATTGGCAAGACGGTACTGTATTGCATTCAAAATAATAAATATCTTCTTGATCTTACTTTGGATGAATTCAAGACATTCTCTTCCCTGTTTGATGACACCATCTACACAGTGCTTCAACCTGAAACGGTTGTAAATGCGCGTAACGTATATGGCGGTACAGCCTCCAGCCAAGTGGCTGCGGCGATTACTCGGGCAGAAGAAAGACTGCAAGCAACAGGAGCATGGGTTACAGAGTACTTAGAGAAAAGTAAATAGATATCAATAGAAACAGCCTCTATCCTTTGGGATGGAGGCTGTTCTGTATTACGATACGATGAATCCCTACAGGGACTTACCTAGTTCAGAGAAGTATTTCCTTCTGCTAACAAAGTAGAATATGATTTGCAAAACTAAGAAAATGAGGGCAACTATACTGGCCTTTCCGACAACGTCCAGCACATTAGGCCGATTGCTGAACAGGACATAGAAATAGTATAACCCCAGACCTAAACCAAAGAGAGTAGGGAAGAAGAAAGTAATCGCCAGTTCTTTAGAGATAATATTCTTTAACTCTTTTGAAGTGACACCCATTCTTTGGAGTGAGTACAAACTCTCCTTCTGATCCTCAATATCTGATAATACTTTATGGAATAAAACCACGCCTGAAGCAATCGCAAACAACGCCCCGAGGAAGAGGACGATGAAGAAAATGGTGCCGTTGGATTCAAGCTTACGCTTGAATTCTCCTTCTTTGTAAATCGGCTTTAGGTCGTCCATTTCGAATCCATTTCGTTCACGTAAGGCATTCACTAAAGATTGATAGCCTTGTTCATTGATATCGCCTTTTATCAAGTGAAATTTCTTGATCTGTTCTTGTCTAATTTCGGCTTTCCATTGATCGTACACCTGATCGTCTACAACAAGGGCAGTACCGTAATAACCACCCGCTAAATCACTGAAATTTATGAATGGCAGATTGATAATTGTAATATGTTGACTTGGATATTCTACATAGGGATATTGGGCCAAGGCTTGAACCAAGCCTTCTTTGCTCATGCTTTCCTGAAACTGGGCATCTAGTTTTTCGGTATTCATGACTGAGATAAATGTTGTGGGTATTTCATGCTTCATGTTCTCCGCGTGCAACCTAGACTCCAGCGCTTGATCAGCTTTAAGTTCATATTGTGTTCCCATATGCTGATTAAAAAGGCTTTCACTGATGATGCATGTTCGATCATCCCAGAGCACCATGGCTCCCTTATTATCTCGGAATTGTGGTAGTTCTATAAATTCCAATGTGCTATTTTGCTCTATCGTATTACCTTGTTCCTTCAGAATTTGTTCCACTTCACCAGCATTCATCATATTCAATTGGTTCGTTTCCACGAACATAATATCAAATGGATTCTCCATGTCATTATTATCACGGCTTGTGGCGTACATCGAGTAGAACATCCCGATAAAGAAAATAGCTCCGGCAATTAGGATCGAAACGATATACAGGGTACTCTTATAAGCTAGAAATCGATGCGATAAATTGGACAGCACGATTAGATTGTTGTTGTACGTTTTTTTGAATAGTTTCATGACGGATTTGATTACCACAATCAAGGTCCCAAAAATAATATAAGGGCAAATCAACGTTAAGACCAAGAATAGGATAAACATATAGGATTGGTTCTGGAAAACTTGCTTCAGTAATACTTTAGGTAGTAAATACGCGGATACGACAAAGACGACCATGGCAATCATGCCGAGCATGAGGTTGCTTTTCCCGACTCCCTTTTTTCTAGAAGAATTCAGTACATCTATAATGGAGGTTTTGCGGATATAGAGGATGTTAAAGATGAAATTGCATATAAAAATAAGCAAAAATATACCGCTACTTAATAAGAGGCTATTAACACTAAATTCAAACCGGATCGGATTTATAATCAACATTTGATTAAGACCCATATAAAATAGTTTCGAGAAAACGCCACCGGAGACCAGCCCTGTAACTAACGAAATGATCAGGATTCCTGCTTGTTCAAGAAATAATAATCTCGTTAAGTCTTTTGTCGTCATTCCCAGTGTAATATACATCCCGAATTCTTTCCCTCTGTATTTCATGAAAGAGATATTACTGTAGGTGATGAAGACAATTGAAAATAACACGACACCCATTAGAGCGGATTTGATAACTTCATATAGAGTGGTCGTTCCTACTTGTCTGTATACATCTGAATTAAATAGCAAACTCCCGAACATGAACAGAATAGCCACGATCAGTGTATTTACAAAATAAAGCGACATATATTTTCGCACGTTGTAAATAAAGTTCTTCCGTACGATAGAGGAGAAGGTCATGATCTCTCCCCTCCGATCACACTTTGTACCTCCAATATTTTATCGAAAAATGCTTTGTGGTCCCCTGGAGATCTCATTTCCATTTCGATGTTACCGTCTTTAAAGAAAATAATTCTTTTGCAAAAGGATGCAGCAAAGGGGTCGTGAGTCACCATAAGGATCGTACTATTTAATTGTGTATTTAAAGTAGTGAGAGTGGTCATTACATTGTGGGCAGACTTGGAATCCAAGTTTCCAGTTGGCTCATCTGCATATATGACGGCGGGATCATTGGCGATCGCCCGTGCGGCTGACACTCTTTGTTTCTGACCACCAGAGATATGGTAGGGATATTTATCTTTCAGATCATAGATTCCCAAAAAGTTCATAAGTGGTGTTATCTTGTTATCAATTTCCTGCGGACTGAGCTTGTCCAATATAAGGGGTAAGGCAATGTTCTCTTGTAGGGTCAAACTGTCCAATAGATTAAAGTCTTGAAAAATATAACCAATTCTCTCTCTGCGAAAAAGTGCCATCTGATCCTTCGATAATTTCGTGATCTCTTTGCCGTCAATGGTAACCTCACCTGATGTCGCCTTATCTACACCGGATAAAATATTCAGGAGGGTTGTTTTACCACTACCGCTTGGGCCCATGATACCGACAAAATCCCCTTGTTCTATTGCCAGGTTGATTCCATTAACCGCTGTGACTTCTTTGGCACCTTTATAGGAGTTATATACTTTAACTAATTGATTGATGGTGATGATGTCCACTTCGTTTCCTCCTCTTCAGCTTATATGAGAAGTATAAAAGGGAATATCATTTGCTCGAATGGATTTCCCTTACGTAACCTTACACTTTTGTAAGGAAAGCAAGGGTTACTTCGGTCCCGATTTCCTTTTGTGAACTCACGCTAATGTCATGTCCCAATTTGTTGGAAATGTATTTCACCATATAAAGGCCGATTCCTGTGGCTGAACTATCATTTCTTCCATTCTTTCCGGTGAAAAAGGGATCAAAAATTCGCGGCAGATCTTCGGGATCAATACCGACTCCGTTATCTTGAATGACCAACGATATTGCACCAAGATCCATTACGCTCTTAATGGTAATATGCTGTTTTTTTGCACTATATTTAATGGCATTCGACAGTATTTGCTCTAGCATATAACTGCACCATTTGGAATCGGTATAAACCGCTAGCTGCTCGTCGATATAAACCTTTGGGTAGATTTCTTGGTATATAAAGTCGCGCTTCTTATCGTTGATGACTTGGGTAACAAGCTGATGTAAATTAGTCTTTTCCGGCAAATAGTCCCGGGAGAAGTCATCGAGCCTGAGCACGTTTAGACACTCCTCAAGATTTTGTCTTAATTTTTGGTTCTCTGCTTTAATGTCTTCTATGGCATCGTTAGAGCCTTTGTCTGCAGCCAGACCAATGATGGAGATCGACACTTTCATGTTATGTATCCACTGGGAGAACAAAGAGTTTCGCTCTTTAAACGAGTTGTTCATTTGATAGATTTTATGATTATATTGATCATGTATTTCATTGATTGTGCCAAAGATCTGCAGATCGTTATGGTCTAAGACATTCACATCCATCTGTGGGCTTGTTATGGATTCCTCCAACTTCGTAGTGAATTTATACAAACGAACACCAGCAAATGTGAGATAGACAAGTAAAATAAAAAGGCTTACGGTTAGTGGGTACCAGAGTTCCTGTACTCCGTGTAACAGATAAGATATTAAGATCAGGACAAATGTGTTGATGAAATAGATCATAAGGAACCCTTTGTTTAAATGAAGCAGTTTAGCAACCCACTGGATCAAAGACATAGCCAACTCCCCGTTTTGTCGTAATGATATCTTCTAGCCCAAAATCACTCAGTTTCTTTTTCACCCTAGTTATGTTGACGGTTAAAGTATTATCATCCACAAACACATGGTCATCCCATAGCGCTTCGAGCAGTTCCTCACGGGTTACAATCTCACCTGCATTTTTCATGAAAATCTTTAGGAGACGGTATTCATTTTTGCTTAATTCCATGGTCTTATGTCCGTATTGGAGTTTCATACTTTCATTATGTAGGGTTAGTCCACCTAGGGTATAATCATTTTCTTCATCCCGGGCATAAGATCTTCTCAATACGGCATTGATCTTAGCTACTAAAATACCCACACTAAAAGGCTTGGTCACATAATCATCTGCACCAAACTCCATGCCGCGGATTTGTTCTCCTTCATCGCTATGCGCTGAAAGAATAATGATGGGGGTATTGTGCTTTTTCCGTAAAAGCTTTAGATAATAAAATCCATCGAATGACGGTAAATTGATATCCAAAAGAATGAGTTGAGGTTTGGCCTCCTCTACCTGTTCGATAACATGATCGAAATCGGTAATCGTCTCCACGGCAAAGTCGTAGGCTTGCAAGTATTCTTTGATATACTTTTGCAATTTGACGTCGTCTTCAATAACTAGTATTTTGTCCATGGTAATTTGCTTTGCTCCTATTTAAGATTGATATTGCTAAGCTGCTTAGTGATAAAAATTCTATCTTCCTAAAGTTTACCATGGGGAGGGGGTTGATAACTGTGAGAAATGCAAAAAAGCCAACCTCGGCTGGGTTGGCCATTTGCTGTGTGTGTGAAGAAATAAGAAGGGGAATACGCCCTGAGGACTATAGCATGCGATTTAGATCAGTGGTGAGCATTCTTGGGTCCCGCTAAAAACTCGGTGCGAAAAATAGTTGTCATTTTGACCTTACCTCCTAAAAGTTGTATTAGCATAACAAGAGTACAGCTTTATCATAAATCGTGTAAATTAGAGCCGAACCGTAGATTTGTAAATGGGATGTTAAATTCTACGTAACGGGTAGATCATTTAGTCATGAAGCGAGCGTTCTGCCCCTGCTCTGAATAGGACTTACTCCTATTGTTGTTCAGTTGTATAATCATAGAAGAAGCTTCATACCCACACATGACCCAGCCCCGAGACTAAGATGATCCTAGGCTGGGTTTGTTGTTGTTTTGCAGAACTCATTCCGAAAATAAGGAGGCAAGCCGTAGTGAATAATCTCCCTACAAAAGTCGAAATGAATTTCATTCAAGAGGTGCAAAACCGCCTAGGCAATGCTTCTAAGCAATCGGGCTTAACAACCGGGAGAGTAAGGTCTATTTCTTCTAGTCTATTTAGTACCCTGGAGGATCGGAGTCTAAACACCGTCCTGAACTATTGTGAACAATTGCTTGCCGAAAGAAAGTGGGAACTTGGCGTAATCGCTTATGATTGGGCGTATAAGGTGAGAAAGTTGTATAGGGAAGATACATTTTATATTTTTGAGCGTTGGCTTAAGGAGTATGTTTCAGGATGGGGCGATTGTGATGATTTTTGCACGCATGCATTTGGCGAACTACTCGGTCAGTACCCTCATCTTCTTCCTAAAGTGATGGACTGGACTCATTATTCTGACTTCTGGGTAAGACGAGCTTCGGCAGTAATTCTCATTTATCCAATTAAAAAAGGAATGCTTCAGGGGATGGATCCATACATCATATCGGATAAGTTAATGGATGATTCGCATGATCTGGTGCAAAAAGGTTATGGATGGATGCTCAAAATCCTCTCTATGGCTAAGCCAGAGGAAGTGTTCCATTATTTACTCAAGAATAAATCACAGATGCCAAGGGTGGCTTTCCGGTATGCGCTTGAAAAGCTTACTCCAGCTCAAAGAGCCGTGTTAATGGAGAAGTAGATCATATGATGAGATGGGGGAAAGAAAGTGAATAAATCTGAGAATGCTGAAAGCAGACTGAATGCGTTGGGGCTGGAACTACCTACGGCTAGTGGTCCTGCCGCTAAGTATGCCAACTACGTAATCGTAGGAGGACTGATGTATGTATCCGGTAAGGGGCCATTCGGAAATCCCAAGGGGAAACTAGGGGCAGAGTTTACAACCGAACAAGGATATCAATATGCTAGAGAAGCAGGGATTCAAGTGCTGGCCGTCTTGAGGGAAGCGCTTGGGTCACTAGATAAGGTGAAGCGAGTGGTGAAAGTCCAAGGGTTTGTTAACGCCACGGCGGACTTTGATGAACATCATAAAGTATTAAATGGATTCTCGGATCTGATGTTGGAGGTATTTGCTGACCAGGGCTTACATGCACGTTCCGTATTTGGCGCTGTCTCTGTACGAGATAATCTACCCATCATAGTAGATTCCATCTTCCAAGTGGAGGACGGACAACAATAATCGATATAGCAATGGTATGGAGGGAGAAGCCCAGCAGAGGGCTTCTTCTTTTTCGTATTTTTTCAATCGCGTAGCGGTCATTTATTTATTTTCAGAAATTCGTAAAAAATAACTCGAATTATGTCGAAGATAGATATATACATCACAGACAATATAGAAATGCGATAGGCAATGTACCACAAATATAAGGGGGCAACATGAATGAAGTCATTATTTACCAGGATCAGATTAAGATTTGAGATTATATCACTACGCAGTCGGCTACTTATTATGTTTTCTTTGTTACTGATTATACCTAATCTGCTGATTACTACATTCAATTATAGCAGTGCTAAAGGACAGCTAGAGTCGAAGATGGAAGAGAGTAGTAAACTAAGTGTCAACATACTGAACCAATCGTTGAACCAAATCGTAATCGCCGAGGTTCGGAATGTGGAGCAGTTGGTGATGGAGATAAACGCCAAGCAGATCGATACTAATTCACCTGAGTTGAGGAAGTTGATGGATCTTTTTATGGAGAAGCACCCTGAACTTGAATTAATTACCGTTGGTAACAACAAGGGCGCTTGGATGAAAGCTCCCGATCCAGGGAAACAGGATTATGACCCGAGAGAGAGAGAGTGGTATATCGAAGCGCTGGAAAATCCGAATAAGACGATCATCCCTGATCCGTTCAAGTCGGCCACAACGGGAAACTACAATCTGTTCATAGCAAGAGCACTGTCGGATGGGCAGGGGGCAATTACTGTCTCGTTGAACATGGCCCAAATTAATGAAATGATAAATAAAATAAAAATAGGGGAAAACGGATATATCTATGTGATTGATCAGAATGATAAACTCATCTCACATCCCACGCTTGCGGTGGGGGATAGTGTAACCGGAGATCAACTACGAGTTATACACAGTAAAGATACAGGGTACGTAGATTATAATAGCCCAATAACTGGGAACCCACAGCGTGGGCATTTTACAACGAATGATCTTACGGGTTTTAAATTAGTAGCTGTGCTAGAATTGAATGAATTTAGCACAGCATCCCTACCTATTTTATGGAATTCCTTAGTTGTTCTGGGCGTTTCCCTGCTTATCGCGGGTATCCTATTGTTTATAACTATACGGGCAGTTACTAAGCCGATAGAGCAACTGAACAAATCAGCGAAACGGGTAGCTGAGGGTAATTTGAATGAGGAAGTGACCACTACTAGAAGAGATGAAATTGGGCAGTTGGCAGATAGTTATAATGAGATGGTAACATCCATCCGTCATATGGTTCAGGATATGTCAGAAACATCGAGTCAATTGGCCGCTTCTAGTGAGGAATTGACGGCTGGAACGGAGCAAAATGCTAAGGCAGTTGAATATATAGTAGAGCTTGTACAGGAGTCCTCATCCGATGCAGAGAATCAGGCGATGGCATCTGCGGAGAGTGCTAAGACGATGGTAGAAATGTCGTTAGGCATTCGTAAAATTGCAGAAGCTTCGGGCAGCATTGTTGAGTCTTCAGCCCAAACCGTAGAGGATGTAAGATACGGTAGTGAGAAGGTAAGCTTGGTTAGTGTGCAGATGGAAGAAATCCATCGCTCCACCCGTGAATCTGCGGAATTGATACACCAAATGAACGAGCTCAGCACTCAAGTCGCAGCCATGAGCAACTCGATTTCCGATATTGCAGTACAGACAAACTTATTGGCGCTGAATGCGTCGATTGAAGCCGCAAGGGCTGGTGAACACGGACGAGGATTCTCCGTTGTTGCCGGTGAGGTTGGTAAGCTAGCTGAGCAATCAAAGGGTACGGCAGAGATGATCCGGCAGAACATAGGACAGATGGTAAGCTTGACTGAAAGAGTCTATGTGGTGATGAGTAGTGAAGTGACGGCGAGCGTGGAGCGAGGTGTTGTTGTAACATCGGAAGCGCATAGCGCTTTCCAACAAATAGAGCAATCGACGAAGCTTATCACGGAACAGATTCATGATGTCTCCGCTATTACCGAACAGATGTCAGCAAGCTCAGATCAGATTGCAGCGTCCGTTCAGCAGATGGCGGATACATCATCTAAGAGCCTTGATGCATTTCAAAGTGTCACTGCTGCAACAGAGGAGCAACTTGCATCTATGGAGGAAATTTCTTCGGCATCCGAAGGTTTGGCGCGAATGGCCGCAGATATGCAAGTTAAGATAGAACATTTCAAGCTGTAATTCTGGCTCAATACCAAAATTAGTGCTTGAAAAATGTAATACGTAGATCGATGATCGCTACGCGGACGGATTATCCTTACGATCGCTGTTGCCTCCGAATTTATTTGATTATATCGCTATAGCGGTAAAAATTCGGAGGCAAAGCGTATGCTTTCGAAGTAGCTTTCCTTTGGAAAGCTTTTAGGCGAACGCTCCGCTTCTTCAGGACAATTCCGTCCTCTCTGCTATGATCTGCACATATTTCTCTTATTAGCAAGCACTGATTACGGTTTACATCCATAATTCCACCTCATTCCTTACACATATTTCTCGCAGAAACGGCATCGCTATCCCAACAAGGACAGCGATGCCGTTTCTATTTATGTTCATCGCAATCACATTATTTACAGCGTAACAATGTTATGTTACACTGCTTTTTAAGAGGAGGATGAACATGAGTGAGGAATTAATTTCTAAGAAGGAACTGCTGGATATGACAGGAATATCCTATGGACAGTTATACCGGTGGAAGCGGAAGAACTTAATTCCGGAGGATTGGTTTATCCGTAAGTCTTCTTATACGGGTCAGGAAACCTTTTTTCCAAGACATAAGATTATGCCGCGTATCGATAAAATACTCAACATGAAGGATGGCCTATCGCTAGATGAACTTGCGGATGTATTTTCTCCCAGTTTGGGAGAGATTTATCTCAGCGCAGGAGAGATACTTGATCGCAACATTGTTTCATCTAGCGCTTTGAATTTATATATACAAGTGACCGGACACAGTGAACGCTTTGCATTTGATAAAGTTCTAACTCTATATATGCTCGACAAGCTGTTACAGAGTGGAGATATATCGCTGGACGAAGGCCAGTTGCTTGTAGGCACGCTAGAAGAGCATTTCCCTTCTTTTGCCGGGAAGGACGGCCAACTTATGCTGATTCGGAAGATGGGAGTGGCTGCGTTTATCCTGTTGACCCCGGGTAGCACGATTTGTTTCGATCAGGGAGTAAAGTTAGTAACGACACTGTTCATGGCGCAATGCACGGAAGAGCTTAAATTGAAAATAGGCGGAAGTGAGGGATAGAGGATGGAACAAGCGGCAAAAGATTTAAAAATTAATGGTATAGGGAAAGTATCAGGTGGCACCTATGGAAAAATTACTACAGACGGGATTGCGACAGTGAACGGGGAGGTCCTTTGCTCGTCCTTGACAGCTAACGGAACACTGAAGTTGAAAGATTCCATTCAAGCGGGGCAATTTCGGCTGAATGGTAATGGATCAACGGCGGCTACGATCGGTGGAGGAAAGTTCCGTGTAGACGGGATGTTTAAAGTCGATGGGAATGTACAATTCGAAGAGATAAATATCAATGGCATGCTGAAAGCCGAAGGAAGTGCGGTAGGGGAACGTGCAGACATCGACGGAGGATTAAATCTGGGAGGTAGCGCTGAGTACGAATATCTGAAAGTCCATGGTCAGATCCAAGTCGACGGGATGATCAATGCGGGTGAAATGGAAATTTTAATGGCAGGACCCTGCCGTGCCAAAGAAATCGGTGGAGGACGCATTCAAGTTCGCAAAAAAACAGGCTCAAGATTCTTCTTGGCACTGCTATCCCCATCTTTAGCTACCCGCTTGACTGCCGAAGTTATTGAAGGCGATGAAATCGTGTTAGAGGATACAACGGCAAAGGTTGTTCGTGGTAATTCGGTACGGATTGGTTCAGGTTGCGAAATCGGACGCGTTGAATATAAACACCACTATGAAGCGGATTCCAAAGCCTCAGTAGGGATAGCTGAACAAGTATAAATGAGGACGGTGAGAAATAAAATGGCTGATTATGCTAAGAACTTGAAACACTCTGACTTGAAGATTGTTGGTGATAGTGGATCTAATGGCGGAGTCTTTAATAAGGTTAATATTGTTGGTAATGCGGAAATTAACGGTGATATCGATTGCCAGACTTTTAAATGTACCGGAACGGCTGAGATTGGCGGTAGCCTCACCAGCAATGTCTTTAAAACTACTGGAGATGTGATAACGAAGGGATCCTTACGGGGTGGTGAGGTAAACCTGACAGGGAATCTAAATATTCGAGGAAGTTTAACGGTTACAAAAGCCCAACTCAACGGGGAAATTCAGATCGAGGAAGGCATTGCCGGGGATGAAATAGGGATATATGGAAATTGTACGGTCAAAGGTGATTGTCAGGTGGAGCATTTTCGATTGAAGGGTGCCGCTCAAGTCGATGGGATGTTAAATGCAGAGCGAGTAGAAATGAAATTATTAGGCTTAAGCCGTGCCAAGGAGATCGTTGGAGGTCATATTCGGATCCAGCCGCATTCTTCGTGGCGATGGATGTCCTTGTTAAAAAATTCTGGAGCTCCAGAGCTTAAGGTTGAAGTTATCGAAGGTGATGTGATATGGCTTGAGCACACGGTAGCAGATGTGGTGCGCGGCGGGGATGTAACAATTGGACCGGGCTGCCGAATTGGTCTTGTCGAGTATCGGGGAACTTTTCAACAAGATAAGCAATCCGATATCGCTGAGAGTCGGAACGTGGGTTGAGTTGGTAGAGCGATTTCCATGCAATAGTATAGGAACATTCAAAGCCCCCTTACCAGAAACGATAAGGGGGCTTTGAGTGTTCGAAAGTGATCACTCGGGATGGATATAACCTTTCCGTCCAGCTAGAAACCCGAAAGCAATAGCAAAAAGGGAAATGAAGACCATCGTGGCAAGCGGGGTGTCCCAATTTCCGCTTCTGTCGTGAAGGAAGCCGAATAGTGTCGGGCCAATCGAGGCCAATAGATATCCGATAGACTGGGCCATACCTGATAACTCAGCCGCTTGTTCAGCAGTCCGAGTGCGAAGTGAAAAGAATAAAATGACAAGACTAAAGGTTGTACCGCAGCCAAGCCCAATCAACATAATGAACAGTGGTGCGAATGAAGGGAGGCCTAACCAAATTCCGCCGAATCCAATTAGAAACAGTGCAGCTGAAGAGGCTGCAAGCAATTTCTGGCTTCGCATCCGCGACGCGATCAGCGGCATAATGAATGACCCTGCCATGCTCATAATTTGCATAAGGGACAGCATCCAGCCTGCCTTTCCCGGACTCATACCTTGTTCATGAAGGATTTCTGGGAGCCAGGTGATACCTACATAGAACATGACGGATTGAAGCCCCATAAATATAGTAACCTTCCAGGCAACGGAAGAGCGCCATACAGATCCAGATTTGCGGGATGGTACGGATCCATTTGAACTTATCTTTGCGGGCTTGCGGCGAAGTTGTGGTAGCCATATCAATGTGGTCACTATGGAAAGAATGACCCAACTACTCAGTGATCCTCGCCAACCCAAGAAACTGTTGGAGAGCGGAATGCTGATTCCTGAAGCAATTGCCGCCCACATATTCATCGATGAAGTATATAAACTTGTCATCAGGCCGACTTTATGTGGGAATTCGCGTTTGATTAATCCAGGAATAAGCACGTTACATACGGCAATTGCACTACCGATCAGCGCTGTGCCAGCGAATAATGCTAGGGTATTCGGAAAATAACGAATGGCAATTCCGGCTGTTAATGCAACCATACAATATATTAGCGTCCATTCTATACCGAACCGCCGTGATAGCTTAGGAGCAACCAGAGCGAATATAGCAAATGCGATTAGTGGTAAAGTAGTCAGCATCCCGGTCATGGTGTGGGAAAGTCCGGTGTCAGCTTGGATCTGACCTATAAGAGATCCGACGCCCGTAATAGGGGCCCGCAAGGTGGCGGAGGTCAGAAGAATAGCAAGAACCAGTAGCGTGATGGAAGTGCCACGTGGGGAGCTAAGAGAGTGAGCTGTATCTTTATTCATGATGTTTGAAATCCTCCTATGATCTTCAACCGCTTCTAGCAAATTATTCTGAGGTTGAGAAGCCTCCTACCTTAATGTCAGGAGTGAACACTAACCTTATCATATGAAAACTTTTACAATCAATACATTTATGTCATTGTCTGTTCTCTGTCGTCTGGATGTCACAGATCTATCTAAATGTGGGTCCTTCCACACCGTCCTCCACAATGCTTTTTGGATTTGTTTCGGCAGAAGGATTCTCTCTATATGAACCTTCATCGTGCATCGCTATGACCGTGGGTTGCGATGGATAGGTATCTTTGGAGAGTTTACGAGTCTCTACAACTTGCCCATCTATTTTTTTGATTCGGTACGTTTCGACAATAAACCCCTCTTTACCTTGGACGAGGACTTCCCAGCCCCCAACAGGTAGCGTCTTATTCACTACATATTTATTTTTCATCGGAAGAACTTTAGACGTTCGGGATTGAATCTCATAAGTCACATTCTGCGGGATATCTCCGAATAGCTTGACCGTCAGCACATGGTTCTGGGTTTGGGCTCGGATCAGTATGTGATGTTCTGATGTATTTTTGAAACGAAAATTAATGTAGCCCTTCGCAAAGGTGGCGTCCTGCCCCTTGGGTACATAACTGACCGGCAGGGAGTGGTTGCGGCGCTCGACAATAGTTAATCCCGCGCGGAGAGCGGCATTATAGAGGGTGCTAGACACTTGGCATATTCCGCCACCCACTCCAGGCACGAGCTTCCCACCAAAGATGACGGGGGCCTCACGGAAGCCGTACGTTTGCTCAGCGGACTCAATCACTGTGGCGTAGTCAAATATGCCACCAGGTGGTAACGTCATCCCATCTATCGTCTGTGCTGCCGCATCCACATTGTACAAGCGACCTTCACCGCTACTTTGGAGGCCGGTTGAGAATTCTGCAATCTTACGCCGAATCCCTTCATCCTGAAGCGTCTCTATCGTTACTGTGGGTTGAACGACATGTAGGGGGATGGTGATCACGGTAGGATCTTGAGACTTGTTGTCCCCATCGGGGATGGATGTAGGCAAAGCTGATAGTATGGTAGACGGAAAGGACTCCCAGTGAATGCGCTGTGCTGTCCGTCCAGGTAAATAGCTAATACGATCATCCTTAGCAATAGTTCGCACTGCATTCACAAGTGCACCGAACTGTGCCTCCTCCCATTCGGAGTTAAAGACTGCCTTCAGAGGTTTGGCGTCGTATGAAGCATGGAGTTTCCATACTTTAGGGAAGTTTTTTCGTGCTAAGACACGATTCCACAAGCTTCCCTCAGAAAGTTTTGACAGAGACGCTCTGAAATCCCCTGCATTATAAGATACCCCGCTTTCCCCCCAAGTGAGGTTAACCTCAATATTCTCGATTACAAATACAATGGGATGCGTTTCCATCACCTTAAATTCATTTGCTAATTTTTGGAGTGCGGTATCCTTTTTTAATCCACCGACTTTCATGCCAGCAACGGTAGTTCCTTTGGGAACAGTATTTTGCCCCACGTATAGCTGAGCTACTATCAGCAAAAGGATACACAGCAATAAGACAGATACAACCGAAATAATAATAGGATGGATTTTTCGCATGTTGTACTCCTTTCCAATTTGGAAAAGCTCATGTACAACCATGTATATGTTCAAGTTCTGAAAACTTTCGAGTACTCAAAAGGTAACATATTTGTTACAATAAATAACGGACTGGTGAATATTTACTCATCTTTTAAAGGAATTGGCGGGAAAGTGTCGAATTTAGATGCAGATGACTTAGCGCTGGGAATTAAGATTTAGGACGTGATAAATTTGATAGAAATGCAGGATATTTGGAAGACATATCCCAATGGCACCCATGCCCTAAAAGGGATATCAGTCAAAATCGATCGTAATGAATTTGTATATCTAGTCGGTCCCTCAGGAGCAGGGAAATCGACTTTTATGAAGCTAATATATCGGGAAGAAGTACCAACCAAAGGACAAATTTCAGTCAATGGTTTTAATATCGGTAAGCTCAAACCTCGCAAAATTCCATATGTTCGCCGCAATATCGGCGTGATTTTTCAAGATTTCAGGTTGCTACCTAAACTGACTGCCTATGAGAATGTTGCCTTCGCATTGGAAGTTATTGAAGCACCGAAGAAGGTGGTCAAGAAGCGTGTACTTGAGGTGCTAGACTTGGTCGGACTTAAGAATAAAGCTGGGCGTGACCCCTCACAGTTATCAGGGGGGGAACAGCAACGGGTTGCGATTGCTAGAGCGATCGTCAATAACCCTTCTGTTATTATCGCGGACGAGCCTACAGGGAACTTAGATCCGGAGACCTCATGGGGTATTATGCAACTTCTAGATGATATTAATTTCCGGGGTACCACCATTGTAATGGCAACACATAACAAAGAGATCGTTAACAAGATGCGCAAGCGTGTAATCGCTATCGAGCATGGTAACATTGTGCGAGATCAGTTGAGAGGGGAATATGGGTATGAATTTTAACACCCCCATTCGACATCTTAGCGAAGGCGCGAAGAATGTATTTCGTAACGGTTGGATGTCCGTGGCTTCGATTACATCGATTATAGTCTCATTATTTATCCTGGGTGTGTTTACTTTATTAGTTTTGAACGTGAACTCGTTTGCGGATGATGTCGATAATCAGGTAGAGATTAATGTTTATATGGGGACAAAGGTAGATCAGGCTACATTAGATAAAATAAAAGCCGAGATCGGATCGATGGATGAGGTCAGCCGTATCACTGTGATATCGAAGTCTGAAGGTCTCAAAGACTTCAAGGAGAAATTGGGCGAAGAGGGCAAGGATTTACTAGAGGGCTATACCGAAGAGACTAATCCAATCCCAGACACGCTTAAGATAGAGGTTGTTGAGCCAACTACGGCTCCTTATCTAGCAACTAAAATTGAGGAATTAAATAAGAAATATCCGGATAATCCGATTTATAAAGTTAGATATGGACAAGGTACGGTTGAGAAACTTTTCAAAGTCACACGAGCGGTACGCAATATTGGTTTCGCCTTCGTTGCGGGTTTGGGGTTGATGGCGATGTTCCTTATCTCTAACACAATTCGAGTTACCATTCTGGCCCGTAGGCGTGAAATTGGCATTATGAAGTTGGTAGGAGCCACGAATATGTTTATCAGGTGGCCATTTTTCGTAGAGGGTGCGCTAATCGGTCTGATAGGTTCAGTTATTACCGTAGTTGTTCTATTTCTTGGATATAACCAATTGGTAGAAGCTATTCAGGGCGATATTTCGATGGCTTTTCGGCTAGTACCAATTAAAGATATTAGTCTAAAGTTAGGTGGACTATTAATTGGATTTGGTCTTGTTATCGGAATTTGGGGAAGCACCATGTCAATTCGTAAATTTTTGAAAGTGTAATTAGATGTAGTAGTTCGAAGAGATAGATTAAACAAAAAGGACGGGGAAAGCAAAGTTGAAAAAATGGATATCCATGATTGCCGTTGTCACTTTAGCCGTTATGATCTTCCAACCTACAGAAGGTTATGCCAAGAGCAAGACGATCAGTCAGATCGACAAAGAATTGAAACAGCTGCAAGAGCAGGCTAAGCAGGCCAAAGAGCAACAGGAGAAGGCGGCCGATCAGAAGAAGGAAGCTCAGCATTACGTTAATAAGAATACTAATTATTTGAAGTTAGTTATGCAGGAAATTGATACGGTAAGTAATGAACTTGTTCAGATTTCTATGAAGATTGACGCAACAGAAGAAAATTTGCGGGCTACTGGAGCCTTGCTGGATGAGACAGAGGTGCGAATTCAGGAACGCTCAGATTGGCTCGATTCACGAGTACGTTTGATGTATACGGATGGAACGGTTTCGTATTTAGATGTTCTTTTGTCATCAACGAGCTTTACAGATTTCCTTGAACGCGCTGACTCATTACAAGCGATCGCTAACCAGGATCAAATGCTGTTGGAAGAACATAAGAAAGATAAGGAACTTTTCGAACAGCAAAAGCTTGACTTAGAACAGGATTATGCGACGGTTAAGAATCTATATGCAGAAGCGGAGTCTCGTAAGAGTACTTTAGAAGAAAAAGAGAACGAGAAGCAACAATTAATTGCTAAGTATAGCCATGAAATTGAAGAATCCGATGATATCAGCGAAGAGCAGGAAGCTTTGTTAGTCGAATTCGCAACCAAGCGTTCAGCCTTAGAGAAAGAGAAAAATAAGATCAAAGCTGCTCAAGTATATACGTATAAGAAGAGTACTAAATCGAGCAGTAGCTCCGGTGTTTCGAGTTCAGGAACTTTTAAAGGGAATGGCGGATCCATGGGACTTGCTGTTACAGGTGCGCGGTTGTCGTCAGGTTATGGTACGCGGGTGCATCCAATAACAGGTAAGGTGAAGACGCACACAGGTATTGACCTGGCGGCTGCACAAGGGACAGATATTCACGCAGCTGCAGGTGGTGTCGTTATCGTTGCTGAATGGTGGAGTGGTTATGGCAATACCGTCATTATCGATCATGGTGATAATGTATGGACGCTATATGGTCATATTCGGAACAATGGTATCGTGGTTGAAAAAGGTCAGCAAGTGAAAAAGGGCCAAAAAATCGCTGAAGTCGGTAGTACAGGTAATTCGACAGGACCCCACTGTCACTTTGAAGTCCGTATAAATGGTAATCCTGTAGACCCGATGCCTTATTTGTAATAGAATAGTTGCAAGTCTAATGAAACGGATAACGTCTCTACATGGGACGGGCTATCCGTTTTTCCTTCTTTCTCTCGCAGGAATGGATGGACTAGATAAATATTCCGTACAAGCTAAACATATACTATGATGGTTATTAAGGTAGCTTCCAAGTTGATCAATCCAGAGGCGGTGATTTTTTGTTTAAAAAACGTACAGTAGCTCTCATTGTTCTGTTAGCCATGCTGCTCAGTAGCGTGCTCACATTGACCCTAACAGACCAACTGAGTTTTGCAGGATCGGGCCCACTTCGCAGCGGTGTATTTGCCGATATAGGTAGCGGGAGCTCTAAGAGTGATATTCAGAAGATCGAAAAGGCAATTCAATTGATTAAGAAAAATTATTTAGAAGATGTTGATCAGAGTAAACTGGTTGATGGCGCTATTGATGGAATGATGAATGCGCTTGGTGATCCTTTCTCTTCTTATATGGGACCGGATACAGCACAACAATTTTCGGAACAAATCGAAGGCTCATTTACCGGAATCGGTGCTGAGGTATCGATGGAGAATGGCAGTGTGGTAGTGGTATCTCCTATTAAAGGTTCGCCGGCGGAAAAGGCGGGTATCCAGCCTAAGGATATCTTGTTATCCGTGAATGGGATATCTTTTGAGGGACTTAGTCTTAACGAAGCGGTCTCCAAGATTCGTGGTCCGAAAGGAACCGAAGCTAAGGTGAAGGTGAAACGTGCGGATACTTCCGCCGAACTAGAATATACCATTGTACGTGATGATATCGCGCTCGAAACAGTCTACGCGCGGATGGAAGAGGGCAACGTTGGTGTTATAGAGATTACCGAATTCTCGTTGAATACGGCGGAACGGTTTAAGAAGGAATTGGCTGATTTAGAGGCCAAAGGGATGAAGGGGCTTGTCATCGACGTCCGTAATAATCCAGGTGGTGTGCTCTCCATTGTAATTGATATGGCGCAACAATTCGTGCCGAAGGGCAAAGGTATTGTTCAGGTTGAAGATAGAAACAAGCAACGTAGTCAGACATTGTCGAAGGGGTCGGGCAAGGGGTATCCCATCGTAGTAGTGACCAATAAAGGTAGTGCAAGTGCATCTGAGATTTTGGCAGGAGCATTACAAGAGTCAGCGGGTGCTAAGTTGATTGGTGAAGCGACTTATGGTAAGGGAACGGTTCAAACAAGTTTTAGTGAGGAAATGGGCGATGGTAGTTTGTTGAAAGTTACAATTGCCAAATGGCTCACACCAAATGGTGAGTGGATTCATAAAAAGGGTATCCAGCCAGACATCAAGGTATCTCAACCTTCCTATTTCACGGTAGCACCGATTAATAAGGAAACAACTTTCAAGTATGATATGTTGGGTGATGATATCAAGAGTGCGCAAGTAATGCTCAGTAGTTTGGGCTTTGCACCTGGCCGTGAGGATGGATATTTTGACAAGGGAACGGAAAATGCGCTTAAGAAATTCCAAACTAGTGTGAACATGAAGGCAACCGGCGTCCTTGAAGTTGAAACGATAAAAGCGCTGGAAAGCAGCTTGATTGAGAAAATTCGTGATGTGAAGAATGACAAGCAAATGAATACGGCGATCGAAGAGATCCGGAAGGAAATCGCTTCGCCGGTGTCGAATAAATAAAGGAGGCTGATTCTAGCCTTCTTTTTTTCTATATTCATACGGTGTGAATCTGAGTAAAATATTAATATTGGTTCCTGACACATGATTTCGGTCGTGAGAATTTCAAGATGGGGAGTGAAGGTCCTTTTGAGTATTCTTTTAGAAGGGTTATGGAATTTAGCGGAGGCAGTAGGGCAGCTTTTCTTGCAGCCGTTTTATTATATTTCAATTATTCTGATTATGCTGATGTATCGAAGGCAGTTTCTCCTAGAGCGGAAGTTATTCCATGTACGTCTGCAAAGCTGGTTAGGTCAAACATGGCGTACGGTTATTGGTGGCTTGCTGGCAGGGATAGGGGTATCAGTCGTATTTGCATTCGTGGGCATGACGCTTACTATGGAAGGTATCATTTGTATTTGGGCCGTAACCTTAGTGTTACTTCTCATTCGTGTTCGATATTTATGTTTGGCTTATTCCGTTGGTTTACTTGGGGTCGCTCAATTTATCCTGAACTTATTTCCTTCATTCGAGGGTGCACAGTGGATTGGAGAGATCGTTCGAATTGTTCGCGAATTGAACATGCCAGCATTATTATGTCTGGTTGCAATAGTACATTTAGCTGAAGGACTACTCATCAGATGGCAGGGGGCTAAGTCTGCCGGACCGCTATTTTTTGAAGGTAAGCGGGGAAGAATGGTGGGCGGTTATCAGATGCAGAATCTCTGGGCTATTCCCTTGTTCTTGTTCATACCGGCACAAACTGCTGGGGATATCCTGCCATGGTCACCACTCTTTGGCGGCGATGTTTGGCAAGGTGGATTCAGCATCCTCGCGTTGCCAATTATGATCGGCTTCTCGGAAATGACAACGGGGTTGTTACCCGAGGTAAAATCTCGGATAACTTCGGGTCGCATTCTCGGGTATGGTTTGATTATACTTATATTGGCCATATTATCTGCTTGGTGGAGTCCACTGATATTCCTAACTGCACTACTTGCCATTATACTTCATGAGGGACTTACATGGCTGAGCCGTATAGAGGAACAACAGCATAGTCCACTGTTTGTTAATCCGAAGGGTGGGCTGAAGGTGCTCGCTGTTCTGCCAGGGAGTCCTGCTGAAGAACTCGGCATCATAATAGGTGAAACGATTATCAAAGTAAACGGGGTTCCGGTTCCATCGCAGGAAGAGCTACATGCAGCGTTGCGGATTAATCCAGCATTCTGCAAGCTAGAGGTGCTGAATCTTGCTGGCGAGAGTAAATACCTCCAGCGTGCCATTTATGCCGGTGAGCATCATCTGCTCGGCGCAATTTTGGCACCGGATGAGAAGACGATATCTGCCGTGAAGTTGCGGCCGTTATCACTACTACAACTGCTAAATCCTAAACGTGGTGTTAGTGGCAGTAGTGGAGGATATCGTGCTTCTACTAGTACGAAATCTCAAGAGCAAATTGTAGAACAATAATAGAGAGCATACATGAGGGAGCTGAGGAGCATGAGTACTGAAATCAGATTATCACAGCATACGGCTATCTTAATAGAGCATGCCAAACGAGCCGGAATGTCGGAGCAAAGCCTCCTTCATGCGGTCCAATCGAATGACATATCCGCTTTTGAACAAGTGAAAGAGGAGCATTACAATTACACGGACCTCTTTACTTACTCAGTAGAGCACGGAGAGAAACTAGCTGAGGCTATTACTGGGGGATACCGAATCACGTTTAATACGAGAAACGGACTTAAAATTTGGCTAGAAAAATTTTTGGGACAAGATAGTGAACGTGATTTTCAAGTCGGGGAAGGGATTATTGAGGGATTGTTAGTTAATGAACAACAAGCCGGGGTGATCCATCAGCGTTTGGCCGCAAACTGGATTGTCGCAGAGTCCAAAGAAGTGATGAATGGCAAGGAGCTTACCTTAAAGCTACGTGCTCCGGAAGTTATTATATAGCTCAAGATATATAACAAAGCTGCATCTCCCAGTTGGGAATGCAGCTTTGTTTGTTATGCGCTACTGCTGAAGCTGTCTTAGTACCGTGATTTCTACACGCCGGTTTTTCTGTCTGCCATCAGCGGTGTCGTTGTCCCCAGTCGGTCGGGTATCGGCGTATCCTGCATACTGGAATCCAGCAGGATCGAGGTCCTCTTGATCAATGAAGTAGCGGAGAACAGAAAGTGCTCTTGCACCGGATAGCTCCCAATTGTCTTTGAACTTGGAGGCTTCGCCAACGGGAACACTATCTGTGTGTCCCTCAATACTAACGATGGTATCTAGCGTGCGGAATAGACTAGCAAGCTTTGCCAAGGTCTTAGCGGAGTCTTCCTTCAAGTCAGCCCTACCGACATCGAATAGAAAACGATCGCTTAATGTGATGGAGATACCCTTTGGAAGATCAGACACATGAATTTGATCTTCTAGTTTATTGTCCTTAATATATTGTTGGATCATATTCATTAAATTAAGGAGATCTTCTTCCTGTTCCCGGAAGGCTAACTCTCGCTCGGTCATCGGGGCGGGTGTATCAGCTTTTACTTCGCTACTCTTATCGCCTTCATCGTCCTTCCCGGATGTTGCGGGTGGATTCACTTGAGTATATGGATCAGCGGTCCCTAGAATACCGTTGCCCTTCTCTAGCAAAGAATCTCCACTCTTGAAGGTGAGCTGAAGTGATTGTGTAATCGTCTCATATTTCTCGATATCCAGCCGGCTCATGGCAAACATAATAACGAAGAAGATGAGCAACAACGTTATAAGGTCGGCATAGGTTATCATCCAGCGGTCCCTTGTATCAGGTTTGTTCTGTCTGCGCTGCCGGTTCCGCGATCTCATGCCTCGTTCTCCTCAGTTACTGGGAGTTTTCTAGAGTTATCTATGATAAAGGATTCCATTTTTCGGCGAATTAATATCGGATGATCCCCATTCTGGATCGAAAGGACACCTTCTATCATCATCTCCATTCGATTTATTTCATCTTCACCACGTGCTTTTATTTTGGAGGCAATCGGAAGGAAAATAAGATTGGCACTAGCAACCCCATACAATGTCGCCGTAAAAGCCAGTGCAATGGAGGGCCCAAGCCCCGTGGGCTCAGTCAAACTACCTAGGACGTGGATAAGACCCATAACCGTGCCGATGATTCCCATCGTCGGGGCATATCCTCCGGCTGATTCAAATATTTTAGCGTAGTTCTCATATTTATTCTCAACTGCGAAAACTTCATACTCCATAATTTGTTTCACCATGTCCTGATCGGTTCCATCCACGACAAGTTGAATGCCATCGCGGAGAAATGCATCTTGATGAAGTTCTGACTTTTTCTCCAGGGACAGTACGCCTTCCCGTCGTGCAATGTTGGACATACTAAGAATGTCTTCAATTAAACCGTTAGAATTCTTGTCGTTGGATGTAAAAGCTAACACCAAGGCTTGAGGAATCTTCTTTAGTCTGGACATTGGGAAGCTGATCATGACTGCGGCGATTGTTCCGCCGAATACGATTAAGGCAGCCGTTATCTGCATAAGTCCACCTACTTCGCCGCCATCCCAAAGAAATCCGCCTATGAGTGCGACCAAACCAATAATTAAGCCGAGTATTGTCGATATGTCCATAATTATGTACAACTCCTATTCTTTACTTACCATTTGCATCCATGGAATGAAAACAGTATAATTGATGGGAACACTCATTCTCGTTTTACAGTTTCAGGAATGAATGTCGTTTGTGGCAAGTAATTAACTACTTGGAATCAGGTTAATATAGATGAGAGAACTACTTAGTATATATGTAAGGTAGTAGTCTTCTTTTTTCAAAGTAACTCTCTAGTATTTCATTTTAGACGATAAGGGTGATGTTGGACAATGAGCGAAATTGTCTATAGTGATAATAAATTTGAACTAGTCTCAGATTTCACACCTCAAGGTGATCAGCCGACAGCGATAGAACAGTTGGTGGAAGGCGTGAAGGCAGGAAAGAGGAATCAAACCTTACTAGGTGCTACAGGCACCGGGAAGACGTTCACGATTGCTCATACCATTGCCAAGCTTGGCAGACCTACCCTCGTTATTGCTCATAACAAGACACTGGCCGCGCAACTTGCGAGCGAGTTCAAAGACTTCTTTCCTAATAATTCGGTTGATTATTTTGTCAGTTACTACGACTACTATCAACCGGAAGCCTATATCCCTTCTTCTGACACGTACATCGAGAAAGATTCCAGCATTAATGAAGAAATAGATAAACTGCGACACTCCGCGACAAGTTCTCTGTTCGAGCGACGGGATGTCATCATTGTAGCGAGTGTATCGTGTATTTACGGCCTAGGTTCTCCTAATGAATACGGTAATATGGTCTTGTCCCTGAGAGTAGGTATGGAGAAGCCGCGGAATCAGATTTTGGCCCGTCTTGTCGAAATTCAATATCAGCGTAACGATCTAAACTTTGTACGGGGTACATTCCGTGTACGTGGCGATGTATTGGAAATTTTCCCGGCTTCCAAGGGGGAACAAGCAATCAGAGTGGAATTTTTCGGCGACGAGATTGAACGAATAACCGAGATTGATGTATTGACTGGTGAATTGGTTGGGGAACGTGAACATGTAGCTATTTTCCCAGCATCTCACTTTGTAACGCAGGAAGAGACGATGCGGATGGCATTGGTCAATATTGAGCGAGAATTAGAAGAACAGTTAGAAGTATTTCGGTCCAAAGGTAAGTTGCTTGAAGCCCAGCGTTTAGAGCAACGTACACGTTATGATATTGAAATGATGAAGGAAGTTGGCTTCTGCTCAGGGATTGAGAATTATTCCGGACCTTTAACATTCCGTGAACGGGGTGCAACACCTTATACCTTGATGGATTACTTCCCTGATGATTTCTTGATTGTCATCGATGAGTCGCATGTAACGTTACCGCAAATTCGGGCGATGTATAACGGTGACCAAGCGCGGAAGACCATGCTTGTAGAGCATGGCTTCCGTCTGCCATCCGCACTTGATAATCGTCCGCTTAGGTTCGAAGAATTTGAGGAGAAGGCAGATCAGTTGATTTTTGTGTCGGCTACGCCTGGTCCTTATGAAATCGAGCATTGTGATACGATGGTCGAGCAGATCATTCGGCCTACAGGATTGCTGGATCCGATCATTGAGGTCCGTCCGACAAAGGGACAAATCGACGATTTAATCGGAGAAATTCGCGATAGGATTGAGAAGGACGAGCGGGTTCTGGTTACAACGTTGACGAAGAAAATGTCCGAAGATCTCACTGATTATCTGAAGGAGATCGGCATTAAGGTACGCTACCTTCACTCAGATATCAAAACGTTGGAACGGATGAGTATTTTACGTGATCTACGACTTGGAACCTTTCATGTTCTTATCGGGATCAATCTACTGCGAGAGGGTCTGGATCTACCTGAGGTATCACTTGTGGCGATTCTGGATGCGGATAAGGAAGGATTTCTCCGTTCAGAACGTTCACTGATCCAGACGATCGGTCGGGCGGCTCGAAATTCAGATGGACGTGTACTCCTCTATGGCGATAAGATAACCGATTCCATGGCTAAAGCCATGAATGAAACGGAACGCCGTCGTAACACGCAAATGGCTTATAACGAACGCCATGGGATTACGCCGCAAACGATCCGCAAGAAGATACGTGATGTTATTGAGGCTACTAAGGTTGCCGAAAGCAAGAGCGATTATCTGACAGGTGCGGCTAAAGGCAAAATGTCGAAGCGGGATCGCGAGACTGTCATCAAACGTATGGAAGCCGATATGAAAGAAGCAGCCAAGAACTTGCAATTTGAGCGCGCCGCCGAACTGCGTGACGCGATCATGGAGCTCAAGGCAGAATGATATATACGACTAATTTTATAATAAGAGAGATATATAAATTGAAATAAAGAAAGTGAAAATGTGGAGAGAACGAAATGATTCTGAAGAAGCGAAGCGTTCACCTTTGTCCCCGAATTTCACCCTTGTATAAAGTTCAATGAAGAAATTCGGGGACAACAGTGATCGTAAGAACATTTCGATATCGCAACCTATCACAATCGATAGTTCAATTTATATAGTTTCAAGGAGATGAAACCGAAGTGGCCATTGAGAATATCGTCATAAAGGGCGCAAGAGCGCATAATTTGAAGAATATTGATATCACCATTCCCCGCGATCGATTTGTTGTGCTAACAGGGCTTAGTGGCTCAGGTAAATCGTCACTTGCCTTTGATACGATTTATGCTGAGGGGCAACGGCGCTATGTGGAATCACTCTCCGCATATGCTCGCCAGTTTCTAGGACAAATGGAGAAGCCGGACGTAGATTCTATTGAGGGATTATCCCCGGCAATTTCCATTGACCAGAAGACGACAAGCCGTAATCCACGATCTACGGTTGGGACCGTGACGGAAATCTATGATTACTTACGGTTGTTGTTTGCGCGAGTGGGACATCCTCACTGTCCAGAACATGGTGTCGAAATTACCTCTCAGACGGTTGAACAGATGGCAGATCGTATTATGCAATATCCTGAGAAAACCAGACTGCAAATATTAGCTCCTGTTATATCGGGGAAAAAGGGTGAGCATAAAAGCCTTTTTAACGAGATCTCTAAACAGGGTTTCGTTCGTGTTCGTGTAAATGGGGAGCAACGTGATCTTTCGGAGAATATTGAACTAGAGAAGAATAAGAAACATTCGATTGAAGTTATTGTTGACCGCATTGTAGTGAAAGAGGATGTTCGGAGTAGGCTTTCCGATTCCATCGAAACAGCTCTGAAGATGTCAGGTGGTCAATTACTTGTCGACATTATAGGTCAAGAAGAGCTGCGCTTCAGTTCTAACTTTGCTTGTCCGATTTGCGGCTTTAGCATGGATGAATTGTCCCCACGGATGTTCTCCTTTAATAGCCCGTTTGGAGCCTGCCAGGAATGCGATGGATTAGGGGCGAAGATGGTTATTGACCCTGACCTGTTAATCCCGAATCCAGATAAGAGTATTGAGCAAGGAGCATTTGAAGCTTGGGCAGGTAGCACCTCCAATTACTATCCACAATTTTTGAGATCGGTTTGTGAGCATTTTGATATACCGCAGGATGTTCCGGTATCTGAGCTTACCAAAGAGCAGATGGACAAGTTGCTGCATGGTACAGGAACCACTAAGGTACGCTTTCGTTATCAGAATGATTTTGGAATGAGCAAAGATGCCTACGTTACCTTTGAAGGAATTATTCCTAACCTAGAACGGCGTTATCGTGAGACGAGTTCGGATGGTATACGGGAATTTATTGAGGGGTTTATGGGCTCTAAACCTTGTAGTAGCTGCAAAGGAAATCGCTTGAAGAAAGAAGTTCTAGCTGTCACGATTAACGACGAGAACATAGCGTATGTGACTTCTCTGTCCATTGGGGAAGCGAAGGATTTCTTTAATGGTCTACGATTGAGCGACAAAGAGATGACAATCGCCAATATGATTCTTAAGGAGATAAACAGCCGATTAGGCTTTCTTGTTAATGTTGGACTTGATTATTTGACGCTAAGTCGGGCTGCAGGCTCGTTGTCTGGAGGGGAAGCTCAACGGATTCGTCTAGCGACGCAAATAGGTTCGAGCTTGATGGGCGTCTTATATATCTTGGATGAGCCAAGTATCGGTCTGCACCAGCGGGATAACGATCGATTGATTGAAACGTTGGGGCATATGCGTGACATTGGTAACACTCTAATTGTTGTTGAGCATGATGAGGATACGATGTTAGCTGCAGATTATATCATTGATATCGGTCCGGGGGCAGGTATACATGGTGGGTATGTAGTCGCACAGGGCACGCCACAAGAAGTCATGGATGATCCGAACTCGTTAACTGGACAATATTTAAGCGGGAAGAAGTTTATTCCGGTTAGCAATGATCGGCGTAAACCTGATGAGCGCTGGTTGGAGGTCAAAGGAGCCAAGGAGAACAATCTTAAGAACATCAACGTCAAGTTCCCTATTGGTGTCTTTACGGCCGTGACTGGTGTATCTGGTTCGGGTAAATCGACATTAGTGAATGAAATTTTATATAAAACATTAGCACGTGACCTTAACCGAGCTAAGGTTCGTCCAGGACAATATAGGGAGATCAAAGGTTTGGAACATATCGAGAAGGTCGTTGATATTGATCAGTCGCCGATCGGTCGTACACCACGCTCTAACCCAGCAACGTATACTGGAGTATTTGATGATATCCGTGATCTATTCTCCAATACAAATGAGGCAAAGGTGCGTGGTTATAAGAAAGGGCGGTTCAGTTTTAACATTAAGGGAGGCCGTTGTGAGGCTTGCCGTGGCGATGGTATTCTCAAGATTGAGATGCACTTCCTACCGGATGTCTACGTACCATGTGAAATTTGTAAAGGTAAACGATACAACAGAGAAACGTTAGAGGTTAAATATAAGAATAAGAGTATTGCCGATGTACTAGAGATGACTGTAGAAGCAGCGACTGAGTTCTTCCAGAACATTCCTAAGATTCACCGCAAACTTGAAACGCTATTGGATGTGGGGCTTGGTTATATTAATCTCGGACAGCCAGCTACGACGTTATCTGGCGGGGAAGCACAGCGTGTGAAACTAGCTTCCGAGTTGTATCGTCGCAGTACGGGCAAGACGATTTATATTCTAGATGAGCCGACAACAGGGCTACATGTCGATGATATCGACAGACTACTCAAAGTATTACATCGTCTGGTGGATTCCGGTGAAACGGTACTGGTTATCGAGCATAATTTGGATGTCATTAAGACAGCGGATTATCTTATTGATTTGGGTCCGGAAGGCGGAAACCGAGGCGGAACGATCCTTGCAACGGGGACGCCAGAGGACATTGTGAAGGTGGCAGAGTCGTACACTGGGCAATACTTGGCGCCGGTTCTGGAGCGGGATACGAAACGTACCGAAGAAATGAAGGTACTCGGTTAGAGAAACGGAAGACTAGAAGGTCAAAGTGACTAGAGGTTAATTGGCCAAGAACAGAAGAAACACAGTTAAATTAAACATGAACGTCTGATGTTGCGAGCAAGCAGCATTGGGCGTTTTTTTTTGTGTAGGTGAAAATAATGTAGCGGATAATTTAATCTAAACAGGGCAACAGAGTTAGTCTTCCTTCAAAGTATAATTTTGGCGAATAGGAGAAAGAGAGACGGGGGATACTCTCATCAAAAGCTATTAGGTAGGAGTGACCACAGTGAAAAACCAGGAGACTGAAAGCGGTGGAACCAGTCCGGCCAACGAGACCTCATTATCTACTTATTCTCTTAGTAGTTCTTTGGACGAAATGTTAGCCCTGTTTCGGCAAATATTCAGCAATGATGGCACACTTAGAATAAGAATAATTGAGAATGCACAGTGTAGCAGTATTCGCTGTGGCCTAATTTATATTGACGGAATGATTGATAGGAACCAGATTAGTGAGGGTGTTATAAAACCTATAACTAGCTATCAGTTTGATGAATCGGAACGAAGTGGTACAGCTGAGCTGATGGATAAAATCAGAAAGCAAGTTTTGAATGTTAGTGATGTAGCTGACTCTACGGATCTGGAAGAAATAATCGCTGCGATTATATCGGGGAAAACCGTATTTCTACTGGACGGCTATTCCGGCGCACTTAACATTAGTGCACAAGGCTGGGAGATTAGGGCTATAACCGATCCGATGACGGAAAAAGCGAACAGGGGATCTCGTGAAGGGTTTACCGAATCAATGCAAGTTAACCTGACGCTTATAAGGCGGAGAATACATGATTCTGACTTGAAGTTTATATTCCTTGAGGTAGGAACTCGCAGTAAAACACAAACCTGCCTCTGCTATATGGAAAGCTTGGCCTCGCCAGATATTCTTAAGGAACTGCAAGGTCGGCTGAAGCGGGTTGAAATTGATCATATTCTGGATACGGGTTATATTTCGGAATTAATTCGGGATGAGCCCTACTCCCCCTTCGAAACGATTGGAAGCACAGAGCGCCCTGATACGGTGGTTGGTAAGCTCATGGAGGGTAGAATTGCGCTACTTATCGAGGGGAGTCCTTTTGCCCTAACTCTCCCTTATGTGTTTGTGGAGAATTTTCAAACCAGCGAAGACTATTACATGAACTATTATTTTGCCTCTTTTAACCGGTTGTTAAGGATCTTTGGGGCATTCTTGTCCTTTAGTATCCCAGCTGTATATGTTGCATTGGTTACTTACAGTCAGGAAATGGTACCCACACAGCTCCTGCTCAGCATTGCGAAGGCGAGGATGGACGTACCATTTCCAACAATAGTAGAAGCGCTGCTGATGTTGACCGTATTCGAGATCCTGCGGGAGGCGGGTTCCAGAATACCAAGCAACGTAGGACAGGCTGTCAGTATTGTGGGTGCTTTAGTTCTAGGACAGGCGGCCGTGGATGCTCGAATCGTCAGTGCTCCTATGGTTATTGTAGTCGGTCTTACGGGGATAACAACACTACTAAACCCCAAAATTACGGGTCCTTTAATAATAATCAGGGTTTTATTACTGATACTGGCCTTTCTATTAGGCATATATGGGTATTTCTTAGGGCTGCTTGGTTTGGTAGTTCATTTGATGAGTCTTCGTTCATTTGGGGTGTCTTATATGATTGGCGTAGGTTCGATTCGTCCTCAGGATATAAAGGATACAGTGATCCGGGTTCCGTGGTGGGACATGTACTTGCGTCCGGTGGTCATAGGGGCGAGGAATATGAAGAGAAAGTCATCTAAGAACAAGGGACATCATCGATGATACAGGTGAAACGTTTGCTGCAGATACTAATAGTACTGTTTTCGCTAGTTGCGATTTCAGGTTGCTGGAATTACGTTGAAGTTGATGATTTGTCCATTGTGGCAGGTGTGGCAATTGATAAGAACCCGGCAGATGGAAAATTGTTATTAACAGTAGAACTGATTGACACAAAAGGGGGGACAAAGCAGACGCAGGCAGGCTACAAGACGATTAGCCTTACAGGAGACACGATGTTTGAGATTGTCAGAAACATGATATCAATGACAGGCAAGAAATTATTCTGGAGTCATGCCAAAGTGATTATTATCAGCGAGGAGGTTGCCCGGAGTGACGGGGTGATTAGATTTATTGATTGGTACACGAGAGATACGGAAACGAGAGCTGATGTATTTATTTTTGTATCCAAGGAGAAAACAGCCCGGGAGATTCTTGATCTTCAAAGCACAATGGAGTCAATCACTTCCTTTGAGTTGGCGCAAATGATGCGGGATGAGAAGTATGTTAGCTCAGCTCCGACTGTGGAGATATGGGATTTTATCGATAAGTTGGAGTCTCGTGGGAAGTGCGCAATAGCACCGCTAGTTTATATTCACCAAAATGATACGACTAGCAGTGAGCGAGTCAACGGAACCGCTGTTTTTAGTAAAGATCGAATGGTGGGCACTCTCAGTGGTGAAGAAAGTAAATATATGCTTTTTGCCAAAAATGATATAAAGGGAGGCATTTTACCCGTGAAAGATGAGACGGGAAAACCAAGCTTCTCATTGGAAATTATATCAAGCCAAACGAAAATTAAGCCGATATTGACACTGAGGGAATCCAGATTCAGATTAACACCGTGACTCATACCGGGTTGGATGAGGTCATGTCTTCAAACGGATTGTCAGATTTCCAGAGCCAGAAGGCAATTGAACAACGTGCTGAGGAAGAACTCGAAAAAAATATCTTGAAGGTAATTTATAAAGTACAGCAGGAGTATCGTAGCGATATTTTTGGGTTTGGAGAGATTATTCATGAACAGTTGCCTAAAACGTGGAAAGAGATGGATGACACATGGGAAAATGAATTTAGCAAGTTAAAGTTTACGGTTCAATCGAAGGTTATGATTGATAACAGCGCTAGAACTTCAAGATCAATTAGAATAGGTGATTAAAAATGGCTGTATTAATTGTGTTTCTTTATGCTTTCATTGTTTTGATTGATCCGTATGGTCTGCTGAAACAGGGATTGAAACGTGACTTTTATGTATGTTCTGCCCTGTGCTTGCTTTCGTTTGTGATCGCCTTTTCACTGACGATGAAGTGGGATATTCCCAGTCCTACCCCATTAATTGAAGGCTGGGTCAAGCAACTTCACTAGAATGAATGAATACCAAGAAAGAAGGTGACCTTTCATGAGTAAAGAGACGATTACGGGTGGCCAGTACACTAGCATAACGATCATGTTTATGATCAGCAGTTCATTGTTCATGGGAGGTGCAGGTCTATCCGGCAACAGCATTTGGGTTTCTTTGTTGCTTGCGATTACAATGGCAGTGCCGCTTGTGTGCATCTACGCAAGACTGCATGCTCTGTTTCCTGGTAAAAATATTTTCGATATGTTGATTGCAGTTTTTGGCAAGGTAGCAGGTAGAGTAGTAGCCTGTTCATATATATGGTATTCCCTACATTTAGGAGCCCTTGTGCTGCGTAATTTTGGCGAATTCAGTAAAACGGTCCCGTTAACTGCAACGCCGATGATTGTGCCTATGCTATGCATTGGGCTACTCTGTGTTTGGGCAGTAAGAGCAGGGATTGAAGTGATCGGAAGAAGTGCGAAGTTCTTAGTTCTGTTTGTGCTATTTGAGCTCTTTATCATACAAATATTTTCGCTCCCCCTTTTTGAATATCATCATCTATTACCGTTGCTAGATAACGGTTGGAATGCCGTACTGAGCGATGCCATGAGTTCATTCTCATTTCCTTTAGCTGAGACTGTATTGCTGTTGGGCGCTTTTCACTCCCTACCGGATCGAGCCTCAGCCTATCGGGTAATGCTAAGTGGGGTGTTGATTTCAGGGGGAGTTATTATTCTAGTTTACCTACGTAATATGTTAGTACTGGGACCTGAGATCATAACCTCTTTGTACTTCCCATCTTATGTGGCGACGAGCCGGATCAATATAGGGGATTTTCTCACAAGAATCGAAGGCTCCTCGGCGATAGCGTTTGTAACAGCGCTGGTCATCAAGGTTAGTTTGTGTTTATATGTAGCCAGCATTGGAATTGCCAAAGTATTTAACCTAAAGAGTTATCGTTCCGTTGTCCTACAGATGGGGTTGATCATGGTGTATTTGTCGGTATTTATATTCAAAGATATTATGGGGATGCAGTACTTCGCCTTTCATATTTATAAAGTCTATGCCTTCCCTTTTCAGGTGATTATCCCGATGATATTGTGGATTGGGTCTGAAATTGTAGTTCGAAGAAACAAGAATAAGACGGCGGTGGCTTAATAGCGACGACACTCTAATGTTAGCAAATATCAGCACGGATAAGAATGGACTTGGACAATGTCAAGGATAAAAATTACTGTTCGAGAAGAAAAACAATGAAATTATCGTCAATATGGCAACATTTTCAATATTTTTTCGTCCTTGCTATTGCATCCGATCCAGAAGGAAGATAACATGGAAGAAGATGTGATAAACCGCTGATTAAAGAGGGGGCTTCGATATGTGGTTACTCGCTGGAGCTGGTGAGACTACAACGACCTATAACGGCTTTGATATCTTTATGTTATTGTTTACGCTGATTATTTTTATTGGTGTGGTACGTCTACTGATGGAGCGTCCCAAGAAGAATCTGTTTGCTATCGGATTCGGCATGCTTTGCTTGGTCATTTTTTTGGTCTCGGATGTCATCATGATCAAGGCTTGGTTCAGTTAAATCATCTGATGGCCACAACTAATGATTAATTATATTTCGCAACAAAAAGGTGGCAGCCCAAGTAATTGGCCTGCCATTTTGTATTTAGGATCACAGTTTAACTTATAACCTAACTGAAACTGTACATTGGATAGCACCGGATAGTGTCCAAAATTATTTAGTTGCATTAGTTACACTTAATATGGGTTCAATCTACGCTGCACGAGTATTAGTTGCAAATAGTACACTTAAACTTCCCATGTTCGAGTAAGTCTCCAGTTTGGCTTGAAATAGCTGTATGTTGTACAACTAAAGTGAGCGAATTCATCGATGAAGCCAATTTGGTGTATTTTATACAACTATGTGTGGTTTGGAAGTTGCTGAGTGACTAAATAGTGTAGCGGTGGATGGAAGTTGTTAAGTAACTCTAGAGTATATAGATGTATGAAGGTAATGAGTAACTTTGTGGTATTCCATGTTTGCTTATATTTTCCGCTGGATACGTGGGAATAAAGCTAGAGTGTGAGGCCGATGTCTGATAAAATAGATAAGTTATAGGAATCTCAGATTTTAGATGTTGTTAGTTCTAAGAGAGATGAATACAGAATTTAATGATGAATCCAAGTGATTTATCTAGGAGGATATAAATGAGTAAGACAGCATTAACAAGACAAGACGTGGAACTGCTTGCACCCGCAGGTGATTGGGATTGTATGCGGGCTGCGGTAGCCAATGGAGCAGATGCGGTATTTTTTGGAGTGGAGAAGTTTAATGCTCGTGCACGGGCGAACAATTTCCGGATGGACGAGTTGCCAGAGATTATGGCCTTTTTACACAGCTATGGAGTGAAAGGGTTTTTGACCTTTAATATTCTCGTTTTTGAGAATGAGTTACGAGATGCAGGAGAGTTAATTGAAGCATGTATCGATGCAGGTGTAGATGCGGTGATTGTACAGGATTTAGGTCTGGTTAAGCTGATCAGAGAACTGTCACCAGACTTTCCGATTCATGGTTCGACGCAAATGACGATTACTTCGCCGGAAGCGGTTGAGTTTACTAAGCCGTGGGGGATGGAGCGGGTTGTACTTGGACGTGAAAATAACCTGAAGCAAATCGAGAAGATTGGAGCGCAGGCGAAGCTGCCGATGGAGGTATTCGTACATGGTGCTCTATGCGTATCTTATTCCGGTCAATGTCTAACATCGGAAATGTGGGGCGGACGTTCGGCGAACCGCGGCGAATGCGCACAGGCATGCCGTCTTCCATATGACCTCATGGTTGATGGAGTGCAGAAGCCGATGGGCGATATAGCTTATCTGTTGTCGCCTAAAGACCTCGCTGCTATTGATATTATGCCTGAATTGATTGAAGCGGGAGTAACGTCTTTCAAGATCGAAGGACGGATGAAGACCCCGGAATATGTTGCTAATGTCGTGAGTAAGTATCGGAAGGCAATCGATAGTTATTTCGAAGGAGATGGAGTCCGGCCATCAAAGGAAGAAATTCGAGAGCTTCAACAGAGCTTCTCGCGTGGTTTTACGCACGGATTCCTTGAAGGAACGAACAATAAGCAATTGGTGGAGGGAACATTTCCTAAAAGCCGTGGAGTATATCTAGGTGTGGTAGAACAGGTGCTTCGTGATGGTGTTGTCTGTAAGATTGAGGCGCCAGTGAAGCGTGGGGACGGTATTGTGTTCGATGCGGGGGACCCGACGAAGAAGGAAGAGGGGGGCCGCATCTACGATTTGCGGCGCAAGGGTGTGAAGCTGGAAGGCGAAGCGGCTGAGAGTTGGATCGTGGACATTGTGCCAGGTCGCAACGATGTTGATCTGCGCCGTGTTCATGTAGGCGATCGTATCTGGAAGACGAATGACCCTGCTTTGGATAAGCGTCTTCGTCAGTCATATGAAACTGAAAAGCCGTACCGGGTGTTCCCAGTACATGTCCGGGTAATTGGACATGCAGGTGGGCTGCTCTCGACTTTCTGGACCGATGTCCAGAAAGGAACGACGGTACAAGTCGACTCGGAGCTTGAGCTCGAAGTCGCGCAGAAACGGCCGATGGACTACGCCCTGCTCGAAGAGCAGTTTGGCCGTCTAGGCGGTACGGTGTTCCAGCTTGAGAAGCTGGATGTGGAGCTGCATGGCGACGTAATCCTACCGATGCGAGAGCTGAACGGCATTCGCCGCCGCGCAGTGGAACTCCTGGCGGGCGAGCGGCCTAAACCGCCCGTTTACGTGAAACGGGCGGAAGGGCTTGATGGCGCCCTCGCGCATAGCGGGGCGCCTGCGAATGGCGGCGCGGATGCTATGCCGCGCCGCGTGCCCGTGGCTCGCGGTGAGGCGAAGCTCACCGCGCTCTGCCGCAGCCTGCCGCAGGTGCAGGCTGCACTCGAAGCTGGCGTAGAAATGATCTACGCCGACTTCGAATTCATTAAGCAGTTCCCGGCAGCGGCGGAAGCCGTACGGGCTGCAGGCAAGTCTATTGCGCTAGCGACGCCGCGCATTCATATGCCAGGCGAGAACGGCTACCATAACAACATCCTGCGTCTTGAACCCGACGCAGTGCTAGTACGCAACACAGGTGCGCTGTATTTCTATTTGCGTCATCGTCAGGAGAATCCTGATGCTAAGCATCCGCAAATTATCGGTGACTTCTCGCTTAACATCGCCAATCACAAGGCGGCAGAGTTGTTCCTAGATGCGGGCTGTGATCTCATCACACCGTCATATGACCTGAATATTCAGCAGATGGTTGATCTGCTGGGTCAGAGTCAGACTTCTGCGGTGGAGATCGTTATTCATCAGCATTTACCAATGTTCCATACGGAGCATTGTGTGTACTGTACCTTCCTTAGTGAAGGAACAGACTTTACGAACTGCGGACGTCCATGTGAAGATCACAGCGTATCCCTGCAGGACCGTATTGGAATGTCTCATCCGGTTCGAGTAGACGAAGGCTGTCGCAATACCGTGTATAACGCTATTGAGCAATCAGGTGCAGAATATTTGAATCACTTCCTTGAGCTTGGTGTGCCAAACTATCGGGTAGAATTCCTGGAAGAGACACCAGAGCAGGTACATGAGGTCATTGATCTGTATACCCGTGCGTTACGTGGTGAGATTAGCGGAACACAGGTATGGAAGTCACTTAAAGCGACTAACCAACTTGGCGTTACGCGTGGGCAATTAGTGAAATAACAAGGTTGCACCAATCGGCGTTGCTCGATCATGTTCATAGGACTGCTTCTCCGTGTGATTTACGGAGGGCAGTCTTTTTTCAAAAAAAGGTTTGTTTTTATAGGCTCAATTTAGAAATCAGTGGTTGACTGTACGCGTGAACACAGCGAAGGGTCGGAAGGATTCTGAAGAAACGGTAGTGTTCGCCTTTAAAGAACTATTTCAACCAATAATCCTTTTATAATCAGGAAATAGGGCTTTAACAGCGATCGTAAGAACCCTCCGAACCCATAGCGATTCAATTGAGCGACGTCAGCCGCTGATTTTGGTCTTGGGCCTTATTTTATAGATAAAAGATAAAAACCGAGGGGAATGGATAGAAGTATGGTTCCTTTTACATTGGGTGAAGTCAGATCACTATGCGGTAGAATCTCATATAAGCGGGGAGAGCAGCTCGTTAAAGAGGGCTTGGTGGCTGAGCTGAATAGCGATGGGGCAGGTCATTTTGAAGCCAAGGTTCACGGGGAGCAGCAATACGTTGTGAGGGTAGACGTGAACAGATCAGGTACACTCAAAGCGCAGTGCAATTGCCCGGCCTATACACCTTACTATGGATATTGTAAACATATTGCAGCAGTGTTGATCATGATACATCAAGTGCATAGTGAACCGGGAATCCGAAGTGGCTATGTAGTTCCCTTGTCTCCGCTATTTGAGAATACTGAATCAGTTGGTTCTGCAGATGATGAGTATCCTCAGGATTCACAGCCTAATACCACAGTCGCATATGAAGGGGACGACATAGTATCAAGCAGTCTTATTTCCCTTTTTCAGCGTAAATCCGGTGTAACTAGGAAACATGGTAGCGAACTAGCCACTACGGTCCCTTTACATGGTCGCAAGGAATTGTTGAATGTGGAGTTCACTGTAAAAAGAGTGCATAGTCTGGGCGATGAATATAAGTTTGTCATGGAGATGAAGGTTGGAGAAAAACGGCTTTATATCGTTAATGATCTCGGTGAGTTTCTTGGACACGTTGAAGCAGCCGATCGATATCCTTTTACCAAACTATTCGCCTATGATCCCAATGTGCATGAGTTCAGCCCAGAGGACTGCGAATTAATCATGAGGTTGATTGATATTCATAATAGTGAATATGCCTATAAAGAGGCTACTCACCTTTCTCCTAGGTACTCCAGCACTCGTTCCAAAGGAGACAAACGACAGTTGATCCTACCTCCGCTTGCTTGGAAGTCGCTAGTTCAACTCATGACGGGAGTTGGACTGAACGTGCTCATGGAGCAAGATAATGGCGCTACGCGTTCATTTGTGGCAGAAGAGGGCAAGCTTCCGGTTTCTTTTAAAATTAGTAAGGAGCAAGAGACCGAGAGTTACCTGATGGATATAGAAAGTTTGCAGGAATGTACTTTAATGCCTCGTTACGGATGTGCTGTAGCGGAAGAGCGAGTCATTATGCTTGAGGAATCGGATACCCGGATCGCAAGTGAATTGTGGAAGCTGTTGTATCACAAGGACAGTAATCAGTTGCACATTCTCCCTATTCAAATAGATTCTTTCATGGAACATGTGGTGCCCGGCCTGCGCCGACTTGGGAATGTGAGTATGGAGCAACAAATCGCCGACAGGCTTGTTGAAACGCAGTTGCGCGCTAAGTTGTTCTTGGAGCAAGATGGTGAGGTATTACGGGGCATGTTGGAATTTCATTATGATGGGATTAAGTTGCAGCCGCTGTCTTTGGGGAATAGGAATGAGAGTGAAGCTGGGAGCGGAGGCTGGGGCGTAGATTCTATCGGATCCCCATCACTCGGCGATGTTATCTTAATTCGGGATACGCAGCGCGAGGCGCTTATCTTGGATATGATTGATAGATCGGCTTTTCGAATTTATGAAGGTGGGTTGATAGCGGAGGCAGAGGATGAACTTTACGACGTGTTATTCAATTTACTCCCGGAACTTGAGCATGTGGCTGAGATATATGCAACGCCATCTGTTAAACGAATGATCCATAGCAGCAACCGTCCTCCTAAGGTGAAAATAGATACGGATAGCTCGCTGAATTGGCTGGAGGTCTCTTTTGAAATGGATGCGATGAGTGAGGATGAGCTTAGGGGAATATTCCTTAGCATCGTAGAGAAGAAGAAATATTACCGACTGCCTGAAGGAGCGTTTCTTTCCTTGGAGAATGAAGAGTTTCAGGTGTTCAATCGGTTGTATAGTGATCTGGGAATGAAGAAAAACGATATCAAAGGTGGTTTGATTTCACTTCCGGTGGCACGGGGATTACAGTTTCAGGACCGGAATGAGGATGGTTTACAAGGCGTTCAATGGGGCAGGTCTCTGCGCCGACTACTAGACCACCTAAAGGACCCGGAGGCCATGGACTTCGAAGTCCCGAGCTCACTTGCCTCTATACTGCGGGATTATCAGGTGACAGGATTCAGATGGATGAAGATGTTGGCTCATTATCATTTTGGAGGTATTCTTGCCGATGATATGGGGCTTGGTAAAACATTGCAAAGTATCGCTTATATTGTTTCTGAGCATGAAAAGAGCAGCGCCACAGGCGTTGAGCGAAAGCCGGTACTGATTGTTGCGCCAGCATCGCTAGTCTATAACTGGGAAAGTGAGTTCCACAAGTTTGCTCCGCAGCTTCATGTTAAAGTGGCTGCTGGAGATAAGCAGGAACGTAGCGAAGTTCTGAGTGAGGTTGAAAAGGTCGACGTAATCGTGACGACTTATCCATCACTGCGTCGTGATTTGGAGTGGTACCGGGAGATCACATTTGACACGTTGATCATCGATGAGGCGCAGTATATTAAGAACCCGGCGTCGCAGACAGCACAGGCTGTGAAAGAGATTTCTGCGGCTCACCATTTTGCTCTTACTGGCACTCCAATTGAGAATTCACTAGAGGAGTTATGGTCGATTTTTGACGCAGTATTCCCAGGTCTGTTCGGTGGACGGAAGACGTTTATAGAAATGCCACGGGATCGAATCGCAAAGAAGGTGCGTCCTTTCATACTGCGGCGACTTAAGAAGGACGTGCTGAGGGAGCTTCCTGATAAAATAGAGACCGTACTACAGTCCGAACTACATGTGGAGCAGAAGCAACTCTATAGCGCCTATTTGGCCAAATTGCAGGAGGATACCGCAAAGGATTTGGAGGAAGGAAACTTTCAGAAAAGTCGGATCAAAATACTAGCGGGCATTACTAGACTACGTCAATTGTGCTGTCACCCTACTTTGTTCATAGATTCGTTTACAGGCTCTTCAGGTAAGCTGGAGCAGTTACTAGAGCTGGTTGAAGAAGCACTGGACAGTGGGAAGCGGCTTCTTATCTTTTCACAATTTACCGGCATGCTGAGTTTGATCCGTTCGGAGCTCGTGCAGCGAGAGGTGGATTTATTCTATCTCGATGGCTCCACACCTTCAAGAGAGCGTGTAGACCTGTGCCGCCGTTTTAATGAGGGAGAGAATCAGATCTTTCTTATTTCGCTCAAAGCGGGAGGAACCGGACTTAATTTAACAGGAGCGGATACAGTTATTTTGTATGATCTATGGTGGAATCCGGCTGTAGAGGAGCAAGCAACGGGTAGAGCTCACCGGATGGGACAGAAGCAAGTTGTACAGGTTATTCGTTTAGTATCCAAAGGAACTATTGAAGAGAAGATTCTGGAGCTTCAGGAACGTAAAAGAGATCTGATCGAGGAAGTCATTTCATCGGAATCAGGAGAAGGGACTTCGAGCTCCCTAACCGAGCAAGAAATTCGCGGGCTACTCATGATATGAATATGAGTAGTCTGTTTTTTTGTTAGATACTAGTTGTGCTTAGCGCAGCGGGAATTTCGAGCCCGCATTTCTCATAATCGTAGATGTATCAATGGTTTGGTGCAACGCTTTAAACTGCTGATCTCTTTATTAAGTTTCTGTGACAAGGAGATATTTTCCATTGATAATAGAAGTTTATCAGTGCTAAAAAATTGTTTATATGATAAAATGAAAGCGTAACCAAAATATAAATGGAGGCAGAGTTCTACAACGTGAATTAAGTTTTCCAAGTGATTTTTTTATGAAAATCGAAAGGGAAGGATGATTCGCAAAACGGATTATGCTAATGAAGTAAGTTTTGTTACGAAGCTCACAAGAAGTCATTGCTTGCTCGAAAAAGCGTTTAGGTTTATGAAATAGATTTGTTTGTGGAAGATCAGATGGAAGGCTGTATTTCACAAAACGGATGTGCTTAGGAAGTAAGTTTTGTTACACAAAACTTTTAGGAGGCTGGATGAGATGTTTGAAGGATTCCTCGAAATGCAATCGGTAGTTTCTCGGGTTCAAGGACGACTAGAAATTGGAGGCGATCAGGCGTATCATAAACTCGAATACGGTACGGAACGTTTCTTGCATACACCTGAACCAGGCAACCGTATTCGCAAAGAGGAACCACCTCAACGATTCTCTTTCCGCAGATTTTGGAGTTAATGAACTAGTGATACAACAGCAATAGTAAATCAAAAGGCGACTTTCCCGGAATCATTTATTTCGGAGAGAGGAGCCTTTTTCTTGTTTGCTAGCTTCCTTAATAACTGTGATATAATGTAAGTAACTGAGATCCTACAATGGACAAGGAGATATTTATAAAATGAAAATTCGTAAAGCCATTATCCCGGCCGCAGGGTTAGGTACGCGTTTCTTACCTGCAACTAAAGCGATGCCGAAGGAAATGCTACCCATTGTGGACAAGCCGACTATTCAATATATCGTGGAAGAAGCCGTAGCTGCAGGCATTGAAGACATTATTATCGTCACGGGTAAAGGCAAACGTGCCATTGAGGATCACTTCGATAATTCCTTTGAGTTGGAACATAACCTCAACGAGAAGGGGAAATGGAAGCTACTAGAGGAGGTCCGCAAGTCATCTGAAATGGCGGATATTCATTATATCCGGCAGAAGGAACCTAAAGGTCTTGGACATGCTATCTGGTGCGCCCGGAAGTTTATTGGTGATGAACCCTTTGCAGTGCTACTTGGTGACGATGTAGTTGAATCTGATGTGCCTTGTCTGAAGCAAATGATTGATGTCTATGATGAACAGCAGGCTTCGGTAGTAGGTGTTCAACCTGTGCCTTGGAATGAAGTATCTCGCTATGGTATTGTAGACGGAACCGAGATTAGAGACCGGGTATATTTAGCTAATCAATTGGTAGAGAAACCCGAGGTGAACACGGCCCCTTCTAATCTGGCGATTATGGGCAGATATATTCTAACTCCAGCTATTTTCGATATACTTGGTGAACAACATGCAGGCGTAAATGGTGAGATCCAACTAACGGATGCGATATCCCGCTTGCGGGAGACCGAGCGAGTTATAGCCTATAACTTTTCAGGTATTCGGCACGATGTTGGAGAGAAACTTGGCTTCATCCAGACAAGCATCCATTATGCGTTGCAGAACATCGAACTTAGGGAACAATTACTAGATTACATGACAGAGATTATAGAAAATACAGGACATAAGAAAACGACCTCTCATTGAGAGGTCGTTTTCTATGTTTATTGTACTAATTATCAGAATGTCATCTGAGCCAATTGATCGATCGCATCTTTGGCCGTTGGGTCTATTTGAATGTATTGATCATAAAGTGGTTGATCGTTAGTTCCTGTCATCTGTAAGGCGGCCAGATACCAACGGATTATTTCTTGGTTTGTTGCTTCGGTTAAATCCTCTGTGATCCCTTGCTTCAGAATCTCAGCAGCTTCAGCAGGATTATTCAGCATGTACTGCATCTTACCAGCATTTAAAGCCATTTGAGGTGTAACATAAAAAGGATTCCCTTGGAACTGCCCCTTTGGCAGTGTCTTCAAATGCTCGACACCATCTACGACATGCTGATAGGCATCCAATCCTGCCTTAAAGTAATATTCTTTCTTATCGTTATCTTGCTCGCTGAGGGCTTGATAACCGAGTTCAAAGGATTGAGCAATCAGTTTCTCGTACCAAGCCATATCCCAGGCGTATCGATCTGCATTATCCTTCAATACCTCGTATGCTTGGTCGTTCGAACCCTTTTTCTGATGCAAAATAATGAGCTGATTATATATATTTTTATCGTACGGTTCCTTCTTTAGAGCTGACATTAGAAGGTCGTAATCAGCAGTGAAGAATGATTCGTCTTGGGTTTGCTCATAACCAGCTTGCAGTAGAGCATTCATATTGAGTACAGCATCTGGTAGGCCGCTGCGTTTATTTAGTGCCTGATCCAGCGGTGTCTTAATTTCATTAAAATCGTTACTGGTAGTCATCAACTCTCTACCCTTGATAGCGGCATTGTTTGCTTGAATATACCGGATCGAGGTGAAGATTAGAACCACTGAAGTAATGACCAGAACACCACTATAGATAACTCTGACATTCCCTGGCTTTAGGGTAAAGCGTCTAACAGGCTGATTGTCCATTGCGGCAACCATGCCCCCAAGTCCAAGAAAGACGAGCATGCCTATGAAGACGTAGCTCATATTAAAGTCCATCATACTGTGAATCAGAATGGAGAACACAACAATGAAATAAACAAAATAGGAGTCCCGTTCGTGTTCTTCTGATCGCATATACCCACGGATGTATTTATAGAAAATAAAGAGTATGAAGGCCAAAAATATGATGAAGCCTAGAAGTCCAACTTCTACTAGATACTGCATGACAAAGCTGTGGGCCTGTCGGCTCGTGTATGGATTGTTCTGGTACTTTTCGTAAATGGAAGCCCAGGCTCCGCCTCCAGCACCGATGATAGGATAATCTTTTACAACCTTCGCCGCATCTTTATAAAATGTCAGACGTTCCAGCACAGAGTGTTGTTGAAGGTTGATGTTTTCGAGGCGTTCACCGATATTTCCGGGTAAAATGTGCTTCAGGTTTGTTCCAAGGAACAACGCGATCAGCAAACCTACCGCAACGACAGACCCGATAGGCAGCCACAGATTCGAGAATTTTTTCTTGGTCAATTTACTCATACCGTTCTCTAAACGAGGTGCCACATAACGTTGGATCAAGCAGGCTAATAGGGCTGTGATCAGCGATGCGCCTAATACGTAAAACCATCCCTTGGCAGGATCGCCGATTTGTCCAAGGTGAAATTGTTGCCCAAGTTCCGTAACTGGCTTAGCAATTAGCAGTGTTCCTACACCCGCAATCAGGCAATAGAGAATCCACAGAACTTGATTGGCAGGTTTAAGGAATAATAATAGTACGATAAATACGATGGGTAGAAACATTAGACCGCCGCGTGACAATGTCAGTAGAATCGATAATACGATTGGCACGAGTGAAAAAGCGTGTATGGCTTGTCCATACCATTTTTTCGAGCGAGTAATAGCAAATATCGCAACGAAGAAGAAGGCCATCAAGAACGCAGCATATGTATTCGGATACTGGAAGACCGAAGCCAGCCGCGGACCATTGGAATCAATCCAAACTGCCTGGTTATATTGTCCATTAATGACTGTAGGTGAGAACCATCCGACTATGCTTGAAGCCAGCCGCCCTTGTCCTAACCAATTTAATAGTCCAAACAAGATAGTGAGATAGGCCACGGTAATCATTGAGGTCTCTATGATAGAATTAGCTTGTTTATTTTGCAGTAAATAGAGGCCTATAATAAAGATAAAGGCGTATAGACATTGAATAAGTACTGCGTTGGTCGCATAAAAATGTGAAGCTGCTGAGATCAAAGCAAGCATGTAAGTAATAGGAAGTAATAGTACAGCAATCGCAGTCCAATCGCGCTGATCTTCCAATTTGAATTTGTTGAAGAAGGCGAATATCCCAACTAAGAGCAATAGGCTCCCAATAATGGTTGCCCAATAAATAGGCTTCTCAAAGGTTGATACAAGTCCGTTAAATAGACCCGCTTGAAAGGGTGCCCACACCATGAAAATGATTAATCCGATAATTAACAACCATAAAGCGACAGGTAACTTTTGCCCATTTCTCGACGCTATGGCTTTTTTCCCGTATACTGGATTCGACAAGGTTATAATCTCCTTTTCTTCTAGGTACGACAATATTTTAGCATAGGTAAGGTATATAAGTATAATCGAGTACAATTTTTGGCTTAAGGGTATAGAGTAAAACGAAATACCAAGAAGCGATTGGGTGAAACACCTAAAATTAGTTGTTTGATTGAAGGAGTACGTGAATGAAATATAAAAAAATAATATTTATTGTAATAGCAGTCATACTAATGTTTCTTTACTATAATATGTTTATTTCATACCAAAAGAGTGAATCAAAGCTAAGTTTTCAATTTCAATTGAATGCTGATCAAGCCGATGATTATCAGTTATTTTATATTACCAAGGAAGGGCAAGAATGGTCTGAGGAACAATCTTTTCATCAAGCCTATGATCAATCAGGAACTTGGCAAACTATTAAATATAATATACCCAAGGATGTATATTCTCTTAGATTAGATCTGGGTAATCAGAAGGCGATAGTTAATATTAGGAATATTAAGTTAGTAGGGAACTCTAAAGTTAGCATTTCTCTTAATGATATAATGAATCAACATCATGATATAAAGATAATAAGTATGATGGATCAAAAATCGGAACTACAAGCAACGGATAAAGATCCATATCTAGTGCTAGATATTAAACCAATCCATGATGCTGCTGTAAATGGCATTAACCCTCTTAAAGTTATTCTTGGCTCCTTTGCTAGTATAATAACTACTTTAGTAAGTTTGTATATATTAAATTCAATCAAAGATTTATATAGATTTTTGATAGAGATATATAGAGGAAGACATTTGATTTTCAGCTTAGCTAAAAATGATTTTAAAACGAAATATGCTTCTTCTTATTTAGGGATAGTTTGGGGATTCATACAGCCACTACTTACCATTATTACATATTGGTTTGTATTTCAGGTGGGTTTGCGAAGTGGTAGTGTATCGGACGTCCCGTTCATACTTTGGTTTATAGTCGCTATAATCCCATGGTTTTTCTTCTCTGAAGCCTTATCTGGTGCTACAAATGTATATTCAGAATACAGTTATCTTGTGAAAAAAGTAGTATTTAAGATTGAATTGTTACCTGTAGTTAAGATTACATCTGCATTATTCGTACACTTGTTTTTCATTCTATTTATTTTCGTGATGTACACTGGATATGGATATTATCCTAATATTCACAATGTTCAATTGCTCTATTATTTGATTTGTACAATTGCACTTACTTTTTCATTATCATTAATAACATCTGCTATTGTGATATTTTTTAAGGATTTAAACCAAATAATAATAATAGTTTTGCAAATTGGATTTTGGTTCACGCCGATTGGATGGTCATACACAATGCTTTCTGATTTCTGGAGTAATATATTCAAATTGAATCCAATGTTCTATATTGTGGAAGGGTATAGAGATACCTTCATTAGACAGGTAACCTTTTTAGATCATCCATATTACACGTTTTATTTTTGGATGTTTTGTATAGCTGCGCTTGTGATTGGAGTTAAGAGTTTTAAAAAGTTAAAACCTCATTTTGCAGATGTAATATAAGAGGTAAAGGTGGAATGAAGGTTGAATGAAATAATTAAAATTCAAGATGTTGTGAAATCCTACAAATTGTACGATAAACCCTTAGACCGTCTAAAAGAAGCAATCTCTCCCACTCATAAAATATATCATAAGGAGTTCAAAGCCCTTAATGGTATTTCTTTTAAGGTTGAGAAAGGTGATGCCCTAGGTATTCTAGGAAAGAATGGATCCGGAAAATCAACTTTATTAAAACTAATAACAGGAGTTCTATCTCCTTCAAGTGGTAACATACAAGTAAATGGTAAAATATCAGCCATATTGGAGCTTGGTGCAGGATTTAATCCAGAGTATAGTGGCAAAGAGAATGTCTACTTAAATGGTTTAATGATGGGTTTTACCCGTGAAGAGATCGATAAGAAAATGAATGATATAATTGAATTTGCTGATATCGGTGAATTTATTGAGCAGCCTGTGAAAATTTACTCTAGTGGTATGTTTGCCAGGTTGGCATTTGCTGTTTCTATTAATGTTGAACCGGACATTCTGATTGTAGATGAGGCTTTGGCAGTGGGTGATGTACGTTTCCAAACGAAATGTATTGATAAAATGAAGGAATTAAAGAATAAAGGAACAACAATATTGTTTGTATCTCACGCAACTGAGCAGGTCAAAAGGTTCTGTAATAAAGCAGTGTGGCTTAAGGATGGTATATTGCAAGCCTCGGGTGAATCATCTGAGATTGCTGATTTATATGAGGATTTCATGAAATATAATACTGAACATAGTATTTATAATGAGATTCTAAGTGGAATAAACGAACCAGGAATTACTCAACTAGAGGATTTTGTGAAACCAACCAACCCTGATATTGTAGCATCAATAACAAAAGTGAACTTAAACAAGAATAGTTTCAGAACTTTTGATGAATTAGAAGTTGAAATAGAGTATGAAGTCTATGATGATTATATAGAAGATTTATTATTGGGTGTCGCGATTTATACACCAGATCGCAAATATATATTCGGACCTAATACTCACTTAGAGAAAATTGATATTCCGAATAAATTAGGTAGACATAGAATGAAGTATATTATTTCTAGCCTACCGTTGCTTAGTGGAACGTTTTGCATTGATGTGGGTTTATTTAATAATGAAGGCATAGTATGTCTACACTACAAAGAGAATGTGGTGGACTTTAATATAACGAATAAGTATATTTCAGAAGGATTAGTATATATGAATCATAGATGGGAAGTGTTGGGATGATTAATACTCTCTTTGATCAATATCAAAGATATAACAATGTTCGAAGAATTATCAATAATTTAAGAGTTGATAATGAAAAGTTTCGTGTTCTAGAGGTGGGGGCAAATGAACATCGGAATTTGGAGAAATTCTTGCCTATGGATAACATAACTTATTTAGATATTCAATTGCCAGAGGAATTAATGGATGATCCGAACTATATTCTTGGTGACGCCACGAAAATGCCCTTTCCAGATAACGAGTACGATGTGATTGTTGCCTTGGATGTATTTGAACACATTACAATGGAGAAGAGAAATCAATTTGTAGACGAAATTTATCGTGTTAGTTCTCAAATTTGTATTGTGACTGCACCATTTTATTCTCAACAAGTGGTAGGTGCGGAAACCAGAGTGAATGCTGTTTTTAAAAGCTTATTCAATAAAAACTTTATTTGGCTTGAAGAGCATATGGACAACGTTCTCCCCAGTAAAGATATTCTTGAAGATTATCTTAAGTCGAAAAATATCAGCTATAAGATGATCGGTCATGGGAATATAGATATTTGGGAAAGGCTAATGGGAATTCATTTTTTCGCCGCGAAGAATCCCCAACTGGGGCTTTATCGTCTCGAAATAGATAAATTCTATAATTCATATATATTTGATTATGATTACGTGGAAGAATCCTACAGAAAGGTTGTTGTTTTAGAAAAAAATAGAAAGTGTCCTAAACTAGAAATATCAACTATGGAAGTACCTCAAACAACATTGAGAAAGTTCGATAGGATGGAACGGACATTCTATAATCTGTGTTTAATGATAAATAAGGATGATGAAAAGGATTTAGTGTATGAAGATAAGGTCCAAGTGTTTATAGATTCCGGGCAAGGGTTCTCTGAATCTGAGAGTGAGTGTTTTCAATTTAATGATAAAAAATTAATAAAGCACATTTCGGTTGATCTTCATAATATTAAAGGAATTCAAAGTATAAGAATAGATCCTTCAAACTATAGTGGTTTTTATAGAATTGAAATCCTTAAATTTATTGATGAAAATAATGGGAAATCAATCAACTACCAAATAACAGGTAATTTCGATCTAGAAATATCGGATGTTTATTTTTTTGGAACGGATGACCCTAACATTATATTAAGTCTCGACTTTGAAATAGATATTTTGGGGTTAGAGCTTACAGTTTCTGAATTATCAAAAGAAGAGATTGTTTTTCATGTAGTGAAAATGTTATCGAGTAAAGAAAATGAGATTGTCTCTATAGCTGAAGAATATAAGCACCAAGTTAAGATGAACGAGACGCTTAATGATAACTTGGCTAATAATAATCATAGTTTTGAGGCACTGCGTAGTGAAATGGAACGATTAAGAGAAGTGAATGATGAGACGGAATCAAGGTTGAAGACTTCTACTGAGAAGATTAATGATGATGAGAATGAGAAGCAAGAGCTTATCAGGTTATTGCTTTCAAAAGAGCTTGAACTGAGAGATATATATGAATCAAAAGCTTGGGCATTAGTCGTTAAAATAAGGAAAATACTAGGAAAGTAACTCTGCAAGAAAAACCTGATGAGGAGGATTGTATTGAAGATTAAAGGCATAATAAATCGGATTCTAACTGCGTTAGCTGGATTAATTAGATTTGAATCAACTCTGAATCTTAACCCAATATCAGATCTGAATAAGTTGGATGGGACATGGATATCAACAGGGGGAGATCCAGCGTTCATTTTAGACGGAAGGTTCTTTGGAGGTTGGAATATTATAACTTGGGATTCAGTGAGTTCACATAACATTCCAGTTAAATTATATTGGGATGAGGGTGCTGGCTTTTCTGAAGATAAGAGTATGAATCTGGTTTGGATTACTTCTGGAGCAAGTAAGTATAAATCAACTTTTTATATTCAGCAGAGTGTTAAGAGACTTCGATTAGATCCAGGCGAACAGGAAGTTAAGTTTAAACTTGAAAATATAAAAATAAAGAATACAACAAAGTACTACATATTAGTTGAGTACATTGTGAAGATATTGAAACAACGCGGGTTCAACATCCGGACGTTAAGAACACTTATAAACAAAGCAATTACTGTTTACAAGTACGACGGACTAAAGGGATTGAGTCAAAAAGTAAAGGAATTACAAGGCGGGACTTTTGATAATAGAAACAGCTATGAAATATGGCTTTCAAGGAATCAAGTTACTGAAAATGTTATACAAGAGGCCGAACGAAATATGAGGATTTTTGAATATAAACCATTAATATCAATCATTCTTCCCGTTTACAATGTCGATGAAATTTGGTTAAGGAAATGTATTGATTCAGTTGTAGACCAGATTTATTCGAATTGGGAGCTATGTATATCTGATGATGCATCTACTGAACCTCATATTAAAAAGGTGCTAACGGAGTATGCAGAGAAAGATGAACGAATTAGGGTTGTATTTAGGAAAAGGAATGGACATATCTCTGAAAATTCAAACTCTGCAATTGAAATAGCAATAGGTGAGTATATTGCTTTATTAGATCATGATGACGAATTAGCAATCGATGCGTTATATGAAAATGTTTTATTGTTAAACACAAATCGTGATGCCGATGTTATTTATAGTGATGAAGATAAAATTTCTATTGAGGGTGAGCGCTTTTCTCCATTTTTCAAACCGGATTGGGCCCCGGATTTATTAATGTCTCAAATGTACATATGTCATTTAACGTTGTATCGTAAGGCATTAGTAGATCAACTCGGAGGATTTCGAACCGGATACGAAGGTAGCCAAGATTTTGACTTAATGTTAAGAGCTTCTGAGCTAACTAATAAAATTTATCACATCCCTAAAGTTTTGTACCATTGGAGATCGATTCCTAACTCTACTGCTACTAACACTAAATCAAAGGATTATACTCATGTTGCCGGAATTAAGGCATTGGAGGATGCTATTGAAAGAAGAGGGGGGAATGCTTTTGTTGAATCGATAGAAGATCATTCTAATATATATCTAACAAGGTATTTACCCGTAGGAAATCCAAAGGTATCTATTATAATACCAACAAGAAACATGGTGTCGGTTTTACAAAAGTGTTTAGAATCAATCTTCAAGAAAACAAGCTATGAAAACTTTGAGATAATAATCGTTGATAACAATAGTGATGATCCAGCGACATTTGAAGCTTATCATTATTGGGAAGAACGGGAAAAGTCACGAATTAAAGTATTCTCATTAAACATCCCGTTTAATTATTCTAAGTTAAATAACTTTGGCGTGACTAAAGCAGAGGGTGAATTATTGTTATTACTTAATAACGATATAGAAGTAATATCTGAAAACTGGCTGACTGAAATGGTCGGACAAGCTATCCGTTCAGAGATTGGAGCAGTAGGCGCCTGCCTATATTACCCTGATGGTTCTTTACAGCACGGAGGAGTGGTATTGGGTCTTGGTGGTGTTGCTGGTCATAGTCATAAGCACTTTTCAGCAGAAAGCCCAGGATATTTCCGTAGATTAAAGGTGGTTTCTAACTATACAGCAGTCACTGCTGCATGTTTGATGATACGTAAAGAGATATTTATTGAAGTTGGTGGTTTTGAAGAAGAGCTACAAGTAGCATTTAATGATGTTGATTTTTGCCTTAAAGTTTGGAGTGAAGGGTACAATAATGTATGGCTTCCCCAAGTGAAACTTTATCATCATGAATCGAAGAGTAGAGGCTATGAGGATACTCCTGAGAAGCAGGAACGATTCAAGAAGGAAATTGAATGGATAAAACGACGTTGGGAAAGAGTTCTTAATAATGATCCTGCGTATAATCCAAATTTAACGAAAGACAGAGAGGACTTCTCTCTTGAAGAATCTTCAATTTCATACGAAAATAATATTGGCATTAACAGATCTTGAATTTCAATAAGGGTATTCCGTAATAATTCCAAGAAATACACTGTTGCATGACGAAGAAATCAGATACTGTCATTGACATTAGGAATTTGGATTTGGAAAAGAAACTGTATTTAAAAGTTAGGAAGTACTATAAAAAGCGAAGGGTCGCCGGATGTGCAAACGAAAGCAGAGCAGAATTTGATTTGCTAACTAGCCTATATTCCCGAATGAAAGATAACAAGGGATTTTGGGTTTCGCATTGATTAAGGCAGGAACCAAAACGTAGGCAGAGTGCTCAGATAAGGCTGATCTCCTTGAGGGGGCAGCCTGTTAACAAGTTTTGACCTTATGTAACTTTATCATTATGCATGTCAAGTATTGAGGAGAGATCTGTTTGTTAAAAGAAGCGATTCAACGAGACAAATATTATTGGTTGTTAATAACGATAACTATATTGTTGACCTATGGGTTCACGTTAACAAATTTTTCTATGGGTGTAGACGATGAGAGTTTCAATATTTATATTAATGAAGGTGCCCTTTTAGGTCAGGGGAGATGGGGAGGCTATATAACAAAATTCATATTTAATACTTATGACTTTTTGCCTTTCTGGCGGGACATCATTGGTGTGTTACTTATCACTGCAGGGATTACTTTTTGGGGGTATTTGATACAGAAGTTTTCTAATAATTACTTTAATAATGTCTCCATAATTATTTTTTCTTGTGTAGCTATAAGCTGTCCTTTTATTGCGGATAATTTTATTTTTATGTTGACTACTATCGAGATGGGGACAGTTTTATGTTTAGTCCCCCTATCACTTAACTGTTTCTTCGAATGGGCTATGAATCGGAATTCCTTTAGAAAGGTATTCATTTCTGGTGCTCTATTATTGTATGCACTTTCTTTCTCGGAATTAGCAATCGTTTATTTTTTACTTGGTATATTCATCGTATGTCTTGTAACTGTGTGTTTCTCGGAACGTAAGATGGAGTATACTATTCCAAATATTCTTTTTATTTTGTTGAAAGGATTTTCTTTAATTGTTGGAGTGCTTCTTTTGAATTCAATTATTATATCCATTCTGCAGAAAGTATTTTCAATTAGTCCAAATAAGTATATATTCAATCATATTCAATACGATTTTAGTAGCATTGGAAATTTCATTGATTCTCTTATGAAATTTCTAAAGGCATTCTTTCAATTTGATTATATATCGCAAAATTTGGGCACATTTATTGCATTTTTATCAGGTTTATTTTTACTGCTGTATAGTACTGCTTTTTCCCTGAAAAAGAAAAAAATGATTTATTTATTATTAGGTATTGGATGTGTTCTTGCTGCATTTTCAATGTACTTTATAAACGGGAGCATTCATATTTTAAATCGGATGCTTATAACTAATAGTGTGTTTACTGGTTTTGTTGCTTCATTATTCTATATGTATTTTAAGAATAAATATTTTTTGAAGATAAAGCTTCGCAGGATCACTACTTTATTAATAGTGTTAATCGTATTGTATCAATCAAAGAATATGAACCAGCTGTTTTATACTGACTATTTACGTTATCAGCTGGACCTAGCAAAAATGAATTCCATTGCCGAGGAGATACAAAAATATAGTGGTGGTAACTCTCAAAAAGAAATTGTTTTTATTGGGCAACCTGAAAATTACAATTTAAAGCTCGGGAATACAGAAGGTTACTCTATCTTTCAATGGGATAGGAATTTTGGCCTTCAGAGCCAATTGAGAAATTCAAGTAGGATATTCCGCTTTATGAATTCGCATGGATATAATATTAAACAACTTATAGATATGGACGAGCAAGAGATCATCACTAGAGCTGGCGGAATGGAGCATTATCCGAATGATGGGTATGTTAATAACTTTGGTGAATACGTAATAGTTAAACTTGGACCAATGCCATATGTAACAAGCGAACTTACTTTGACTGAATTTTATAAGAAGTATAGAAATGATACGAGTGGGGTGAAATATTCAAAAGATTGGTTCTCATTTGAAGCCAATATCCTTAGAGTGGAAGGATGGGGGCATGTTGACGGTATGAATTCTTCAGATACGGCTATTCAGGTTGCTCTCTTTAATGATCGAAGGCAATATTTGTTGAAAACAGATACCTTGCTTATGGAAGATGCTGCAGCCGATGTCGATGATGGATTGATTACTAGATTCAGCGTTTCGCTTGATACCACTACACTAATGGAAGGAATCTATGATGTTGCGTTGATCATTAGTGATCATGAGAATACACGAGTAGAACCTATAGGGGAAACTATTCAACTTCCTTAATTCGATTGTCATACTAAATTAGCAAAAGAAAAAAGAGGCCAATGCATTGTTGAAAATAGACTATACATTCTAAACCTAGAAAATGATGTCCTGTAAAAGAGTCCAACTCTGCTATAAATGCTTTTGAATCTTGTCATATAACATTGAGAAGTTCGTGCCGAGTAACATCTAAGGAATGAAATATTGCTCTGATTTTAAATTATATCAGTATATTTAGTTTGGGCTCCTAATTAAAGGAGATGGGGACTTGCTGAAAAAAAGTAATAAAATAGGGGGGGGAACATGATTAATGAACGGAGATTATTTATATCTGCTTTTTTTAGTATAATATTTTCATTTATTTTAATGTATTTTATAGGTATTTTTATTAATCAGGATATTCCAAGCAGTTTATTTCCCGATATTAAATTAATGTTTTCTGTAGATTCAAATTCATTTTTACCAGAACCAGGTGAAAGAAATATATTCGTTATATCAGTATTTTTTATTCCAATAACAATGAGTATTCTCTATATATTTTTAAATAGAATATTGATTAGGATTCCATCACTTTCTTCCAAATTAGTTTATAATGTAACCTATTCGTTAAGTATAGTAATTGTATTGGTTTTACTGATTTTATATAGTCTGCAAGGTGATAATATATTTTTTTTGGATAATTTTTTTGTGAAAGAGTATCCCTTGTTTTTTATAGTAATCATTTTATCTATTGGGGTAGTCGGATATCTTTTTGGGAAATTGGATTACAAGGCTCACACTTACATTAAGTTATCTGATGAAAAATCTAGAATCATAAAAAATTCACTAGTTTTGTTGTTTATTCTTTTTATTGGATTATCGAATGTATATTCAGTTTATTCACTCGCGGATACACCAGAATATTTAAGTCACCTTAATGCAATATTTCATTCTATGGCTGCTGTTTATATGGGAGAGAGTATGTTAGTAGATATTACTAATCAATATGGACTATACCCTCATATATTGGAAATGGTATTTAGGTTAATAGGATTGAATGTTTTTACTTTCACGTGAGAGCGTAAAATATTTTGTGTAAATAGATAAATAGAAAAAGGAAGACCTTTTCTTGTAGAATTGAGTTACCACACAACAATTCAAAGAGAGGTCTTCCCTATGAATCATTTTACAACAGATTTAGTCCAAGCTCTAGTCACAAAACAAGATGTAACGGAAGTATTTCGCAGTCACTTAGAGTGTGCTATGAATCACCTGTTAGAGACGGAGCTTACTGCATTCCTAGACTATGAAAAATATGACCGTATAGGTATGAATTCAGGGAATTCTCGAAACGGTGGCTACTGCCGAACGCTTCATACCGAGTATGGGGACCTGCAACTCAACATTCCTCGAGATCGTAACGGAGAGTTTAAGCAACAGACTGTAGCACCGTACAAACGCTCGAATGATACGCTAGAATCCTTTGTCATCCACATGTTTCAAAAGGGTGTCACGATGACGGAGATTGCCGACCTAATCGAGAGAATGTACGGTCACCACTACACACCACAAACCATATCGAACATGACAAAAGTGATGGTAGAGCATGTCGATGCGTTTATGAAACGACCTCTTGAGGAGCGCTATGTGTGCGTCTATATTGATGCGACCTATATCGCCGTTAAACGTGAAACGGTATCTAAGGAAGCGGTCTACATTGCCGTGGGAATTCGTGAGGATGGCTCCAAGGAAGTTCTTACGTACGCCGTTGCACCGACCGAATCAGCTTACATTTGGAAAGAACTCCTTCAGGACGTGAAACAGCGTGGCACGGAACAAATCCTTCTGTTTATCTCCGATGGACTCACAGGTATTGTGAATGCGATTCAGGAGATCTACCCGCAGGCGAAGTACCAAACATGCTGTGTTCATTTAGCACGTAATATTGCCCATAAAGTTCGTGTCTCAGATCGAGCAGAGATCTGTGAAGACTTCAAATCCGTCTATCGATCTGACGATGAAGCAGCTGGTAAAGCGGCGCTGGCAACCTTCTGTGATAAATGGAAAACAGCATATCCTAAGGTCACTAAATCCCTGCGAGAAAATCCCTATATCTTCACGTTTTACAGCTTTCCTAAGCCGATCTGGAGAAGCATTTATTCAACGAATTTAATAGAATCCTTTAACAAACAGATTAAGAAATACACTAATCGTAAAGAACAATTTCCCCATGAAGAGGCACTAGAAAAATTCTTGGTTTCACAGTTTGAAAGCTATAACCAACGCTTTGCTACCCGTTGTCATATTGGCTTCGATCAAGCTCGATCAGAACTGCTAGCAATGTTCTCTAACAAAAACTAAACGAACTTCTACAAGAGAGGTATATTTTCATTTACACAAAATTCTTGACGCTCCCTTTCACGTTTGTAATGAGCCTTCTAATATCACTGTCATTATATTTTTTATATAAGGTTCTAGATAAATTAATTATTAATAAAGTTTTCTCTGTAATAGCATTTTCTTTTGTCTTATTTTATGGTTATGTACATTTCAAACTTGTAAACCCTGATCCTTATTTTCAGTATTTTCCAATAAGAACACTGTTTCCTACTTTAATAATATATGGATCCCTAAAATATTTTGAAAATAAAAGCTCTTTGAGATATTATCTTGTTACATTGCTATCCTGTATTTCTGTATTGTGGAATTTAGATACAGGCTTAATTGTCTTTTTAACTTGGATATTGGTGCAGATATTTGATGAATGCTTTAATTGGAAAGATGGCCTCTTATTCGTTAGGAAAAGTCTTATACATATATTAGTTTCAATAAGTGCGCTTATTGTTGTTCTAGTACTATTTCTTTTCTATATTTATTTTAGATCAGGAACTATCCCTAATTTATTTGAGTTCTTTAATTATCAAATCTATTTTTATGGCTATGGATTTTTCATGTTACCTATGGATTTAATTCATCCTTGGAATCTAGTTGTACTAGTATATATTATTGGACTCGTCGTTTCATTGAACGCTGTACTTAAAAAAGAGAACACGTTATTAGTAAGGATGATCTTTCTTTTATCTATACTTGGTGTAGGATTGTTAAGTTATTATCAAGGTAGAAGTCATAATCACGTTTTAACACTTGTATGGTATCCTGCATTGATGTTACTGGTAATATTTGTCTACATGCTATACTGTAAAGTTGAAAAAAAGATTGTTAAGGGAGAAAATAAAAACTGGTTGCAAATTTGCGTGTTGTTAACTCTAATTTTATTTATGGCTTCTTCAATATTTAGTCTCTCAAAAGGTAGCATTACAATATATCAATTATTAGAAAATCGTTGGTCATCGACATACGGGAAAAAGGAGACTCCCATTACATCCGGTATTGACTTTATTAGAGAAAATACAAAAGAAGGTGAAGAAACCTTAATATTATCGTATCATTCAGGAGTAGATTATCTATATTCAAAAACTACTGCTCAAATTAATATTCCTGGGATGTCAGAAATATTTTTGAATAAAGAATACGATAAAATTAATGAAGCTATAGTGAACAGTTCTTTGCAAAAGATATTCTTAGATAAAAATTTTTTAAGTAACGTACAACAAAATTATAAGGCAAATATAAAGGTGATAAGTTTGTTGTTCGATAACTTTAAGATTGTAAGCACAAGTGATTATAACAATGTGTTGATGTTAAGTCGAAAGTCTGATAATTTACCATTTAAAAATACAACTTTGTTACCTAATTCTAAGAGCAAGCAGCACTATGTTTTTTATAATGATCTGTTTGCGGTGGATTCTATAAGTAACCAGTTTGTTGGATTTAAGGAGTATTTACCTTCAATCGATCTAGATCAAAAGTTTTCTATTGAAGTTCTATTAAATCCAAATAAAACCCAAAGTCCATACGCCTCCATTATTGGAAATCATCCAGGAAACGGATTTCAAGGCTTTGTAATTCACCAGGAAATCGATAATCCAAATGTATATTCCTTTAACTATGGTGATGGACTTCAGTGGTCTTCCCCATTGAGTTTCCCATTAGAACCAGGAGAATGGAATTACCTTGCCGTTGTATTTAATATAGGGAGTGTTAAAATTTTTAAGAATGGTCAGTTTATTGAAGAGGCAAACGATTCGATACTTGATCATTTCAAAAATAGCGAGATACCACTCTCAATAGGTAATTGGGCAGGTAACGATCGAGAATTTAACGGTACTATTAGAGAAGTAAAAATAAGTGATGGTATCTTGTCAGATCAAGATATACTAGATAATTGGAAGGGTATGCTAGAACACTTGCTAGATTAAAATTATTAATAAATAAGAAGTTTGGTGATTTATGAAGAATCAATCGATTAAGTTCATTATAGTAGGCGTATTAAATACTGTTGTTGGTTTCCTTGTGTACGCTGCATTTATTCATTTCATTCACAACAATTACTTACAAGCGCTTATTACTTCACACATTATTGGTGTTGCCCATAGTTATCTCTGGAATAATAGATGGACTTTTCAACAAAAAAAGTATAATGCAAGAAGTGCTGTGAAATTCATGTCGGTATATGTTGTAACTTTTTTTGTTAATTTGTTTCTACTGGCTATATTAGTTGATACAATAGAGATGAATAAATTAGTTGCTCAAGCGATTGCTCTTTTCTTAACTACTTTAGTTAGCTTTTTCGGTCATAAATACTGGAGTTTTAGAACTTCCAAAAAATCATTAGGAGTGAAGTAATGTTAAAGCAAGGTAATATTGTTGTAATAGAAGAAACACAAGAATATGCGTTGATCTGCGGTACGGAAGCGAATCTAATTCAAGTGTATGCACTATCTAGTAACAAGCCTGAAACATTTTCAGATAGATATAACTTCGAAATTAATCATTTGAATTTAAAGATACCATTGTATTTAGATATCCGTGAAAAATTGAGTTTATCTCCAGATAACGTTAGTTTTTTTACTGAAATTAACAAGGTTGAATATGAGAAAATTATGAGATTAGATATCTTGTCGAAAGTTGAAAACTATTATGAATTAGTTTATTCAGATAGAAATAAAAATTTCGACAAGGATAGTTCCTCTATTGTTTACGGGGGGCGTGTATTTGATGAAAGAGAGATGAGAAATCTGGTGGACTCATCTTTAGACTTTTGGCTAACGGCAGGTCGATATCATAAGCAGTTTGAGAAGGATTATGCAGAGTATTTAGGAGTAAGATATGCGCTGTTAACGAACTCAGGGTCATCTGCTAACTTATTGGCTTTCTCTGCACTAACTTCTCCTAAGTTGAAAGAGAGACGGGTTATGCCTGGGGATGAAGTGATTACGGTAGCAGCAGGATTTCCTACAACTGTTGCTCCAATCATTCAGAATGGTGCTGTACCGGTCTTTATTGATGTTGAGCTAGGTACATATAATATTATGGCAGATCGTATTGAGGAAGCGATCACACCAAAGACCAAAGCTATTATGGTTGCTCACACGATGGGTAATCCTTTTGAGTTAGACAAGGTATTGGCTATCGCTAATAAATATAACCTATGGTTAATTGAAGACAACTGTGATGCGTTAGGTTCAACCTTCAATGGACAATTAACAGGTACCCATGGGCATATCGGGACTTCTAGTTTTTATCCTCCTCATCACATGACTATGGGTGAAGGTGGAGCTGTATATACCAATAATGCTCTGTTAAAATCGATAGTTGAATCATTCCGCGACTGGGGTAGAGATTGCTGGTGTCCGTCAGGTTGCGACAATACATGTAATAAACGTTTTGGATGGGAGCTAGGCTCTTTACCGTATGGATATGACCACAAATATACCTATTCACATATAGGATACAATTTAAGAGTTACTGATATGCAAGCGGCTGTCGGCGTTGAGCAATTAAAGAAAGTACCTGCGTTTGCTCAAGCTAGAAGGGATAACTTCAACCGTTTATATCAAGGGTTAAAAGATTTAGATCAATACTTTATTTTGCCAAGAGCAACAGTTAATTCAGATCCAAGTTGGTTTGGCTTTATATTAACGGTACGTGACGATGTTAAATTTACTAAGAATGAGATTGTTAGTTTCCTTGAAGCAAACCGCATTCAAACTCGTATGCTCTTTGCAGGAAATCTAATTAGACAACCTGCATACCAGGATGTGAATTATCGGATTCACGGAGACCTGACTAATACAGACAAGATCCTACATGATACCTTCTTAGTTGGTGTATACCCAGGGCTAACAAATGAAATGATTGATTATGTAATTGAAAAAATCAGAGGATTTGTTCTTTCAAAATAGTTAACTAGGAGGTTCATACATGAAAGTAGTTATTCTTGCAGGTGGTTATGGAACTAGAATTAGTGAGGAATCACACCTTAGACCTAAGCCAATGATTGAAATTGGACAGCGACCGATTCTTTGGCACATTATGAAGCAATATTCTCATTATGGATTTAATGATTTTATCATTTGTTTAGGTTATAAAGGATTTTTTATTAAGGAGTATTTTGCTCACTATTTTCTTCATGAATCTGATGTGACATTTGACTTTCAAAATGAGAATCAACTTGTGACGCATCATCATACTGCTGAGCCATGGAAGGTGACATTGGTTAATACAGGAATAGAAACTATGACCGGTGGTAGAGTGAAACGGATTCAGCATTATGTAGGCGATGAACCATTTATGATGACTTATGGCGATGGTGTTTCTGATGTCAATATAGCAGAGCTTGTTAGTAATCATAAACTCCACGGAAGACTTGCTACGGTTACAACTGTACAACCAAATGGTAGATTTGGGGCATTGGATATTACACCAAGTAATGAGGTTATGGGTTTTCAAGAGAAGCCTAAAGGCGATGGTTCTTGGATTAATGCTGGTTTCTTTGTTTTACAACCCGAAGTTTTCAACTATATCTCTGATGATAGTACGATATTTGAGAAGGATCCACTGGAGGGTTTAGCAAGAGATGGCGAATTAATGTGCCACAGGCACGAAGGATTTTGGCAGCCTATGGACACATTAAGAGATAAGAATCATTTAGAAGAACTTTGGAAATCCGGAGAGGCTCCTTGGAAGACTTGGGATAGTAGAGAATCGGTGATAATCAAATGATAGAGAAGTCATTTTGGAAAGATAAGAGGATCTTTTTAACTGGACATACTGGTTTTAAAGGTTCTTGGCTCTGTTTGTGGTTATCTTCCATGGGGGCCAAAGTGACGGGTTACTCTCTTGAACCTACTACTCAACCTAACCTGTATGAACTTTGTGAAATTGAGGATTTAATTCATAAAAGTATTATAGCTGATATTAGGGATAAGGAAACAGTCGAAGCAGCCATGCTGGAATCACAACCTGAAATTGTTATTCATATGGCGGCCCAACCTCTTGTGAGAGAATCTTATAAGAACCCTATTGAGACCTATTCAATAAACGTAATGGGTACAGCAAACCTTTTTGAAGCTGTGAGACAATGTGAAAGTGTTGTAGCTGTTGTTAATGTCACGACTGACAAATGTTATGATAATAAGGAATGGGTTTGGGGTTACAGAGAAAACGAACCACTTGGTGGATATGACCCATACTCAAGTAGTAAAGCGTGTTCAGAACTGGTTACAAGTGCCTATCGGAATTCTTTCTTTAATGGAACAAATGATGGAAGGACCGTGGCAGTTGCTTCAGCTAGAGCGGGTAATGTCATAGGGGGTGGCGACTGGGCAGCAGATCGTCTTATACCTGACTGTATTAGATCAATATTATCTGGAGAATTGATAAAACTTAGAAATCCTTATTCAATTAGGCCATGGCAGCATGTACTGGAACCATTAGGAGGTTACCTGCTTCTAGCACAGAGACTTTATGAGTCTGGATTACAATATGCTAGTGCTTGGAACTTCGGACCCCATGATGAAGATGCTAAACCTGTTGAATGGATTGTGAGAACAATGTGCCTAAAGTGGGGCGCAGGAGTGGATTATGAAATAGATAAAGATCCACAACCACATGAAGCTCAATATCTAAAGCTTGATTGTTCGAAGGCCGGAAATGAGTTGAACTGGCACCCCAGATGGAATCTTGAACAGGCTATAGATAAGATTATTGAATTTACTATGGCTTTCCAAAAACATGAGGATTTAAGAGAATTGTGTCTTAAACAAATCGATCAATATCAAACTGCGTAGTTAGGAGATTGCAAAATGAAGCTTTCCGATTATGTTATAAATTGTATAAAAGAAGAAGGCGTCTCTCATGTATTTGAGTTTATAGGTGGAGCAATTGTTCATCTATTAGATTCTATCTCCTATAGGGATGATATTGAATGTATATCTGTTCGACATGAACAGGCGGGAGCATTTGCAGCTGAAGCATATGCAAGAATGAACGGGAAACTTGGTGTAGCTATGGCTACCAGTGGACCAGGAGCATTGAATTTAGTTACGGGTATTGGGAGTTGTTATTTTGATTCGGTACCCTGTCTATTTATTACTGGACAGGTAAATACCTATGAATATAAGTTTGATAGACCTATTCGACAAATAGGGTTCCAAGAGACGGATATAATAAGCGTGGCTAAGTCTTTGACCAAATATGCAGAATTAGTTACAGATCCTACGAAGATTAGATATCACTTGGAGAAAGCCATTTATCTAGCACAAACAGGACGTCCAGGTCCTGTCCTTCTAGATATTCCTATGAATATACAACGAGCAGACATTGACGTAGATAATTTGGAAAGTTACTTTGATAGCTCAGAGTACTTAGATAGCGTAAATAGTTACAGTATTGAAGAAGAAAAGTATGATAATATTATTCATTTGTTGGAGAAGGCAGAAAGACCGTTAGTCTTGGCAGGTGGTGGTATTAGGGTTGGAAATGCCGTTGAGGAACTCAATGGTTTTCTAAATAAAACAGGAGTTCCAATTGTTAGCTCCTTAATGGGCTTAGATGTAATATCTCATCATAATCCTCAATACTGCGGATTGATTGGTTCCTATGGCAATAGGTACAGTAATATGACGTTAGCAAATTGTGATTTGCTTATAATATTGGGCTCAAGATTGGATAGTAGACAAACGGGAACCAGACCGGACACATTCGCTAGAGCTGCAAAAAAAATCCATGTTGATATTGATGCGCTGGAGCTTAATAGTAAAGTTCAAGCGGATATTTTAATTCAATCAGACTTAAAGGGCTTCTTGACGGAGATGAATACAAGGTTAGAAAACTACGTGAGGACGGATATTACTGAGTGGTTCGGAACCATTAGTAACCTCAGAGAAAAATACCCTACCTATTCCTTTACTCCGATTAACAAGGAAATAGAACCTAATCGGTTTATACAATTGCTTTCATCTAAAAGTGAACAGATCGGAACTATATGTCTAGATGTAGGACAACATCAAATGTGGGCATCTCAATCATTCCAACTTTCTGAGAATCAAAGACTATTAAATTCAGGCGGAATGGGTGCAATGGGATTTGCATTACCAGCAGCGATTGGTGCTGCCTTAGCCTCAGACAAAGATGTATTAGTTATTGCAGGTGATGGTGGGATTCAATTGAACATACAAGAATTGGACACTATAACTAGATTTAATTTACCTATTAAGATCGTTATCTTAAACAATAGTTCTTTAGGTATGGTTAGACAATTTCAAGATTTATATATGGATGGAAGACAACAATCTACGGTTAATAAGAATCCATCTTTTATTAATATTTTCAATGCATATGAGATACCGTCTTTCCAAATGGGTTCTATGGATGATGCAGATCAGCTAGATGAATTTTTGAACACCAGTGGACCAGCATTTTTAGAAGTTAAATTAGAAAAAAATACTGAAGTACATCCTAAATTAGTTGTTAATAGACCTATTGAGGATATGTTTCCATTCTTAGAGCGCGATGAATTAAAAAAAGATATGTTGATTGATCTTGTAGAAGAAATGGAAATCCCTAAATAAAAGGAGCTATAGTATCATGTTGAATAGTTCCGTGAAAAAGATAGCATTATTGGGAGCTACAGGGCATATAGCCAAGAATTTAATCTTAGGATTATGTAATAGCAGTCAATTTGAGCTTCATCTATTTGCTAGAACTAGGAGCAAAGTGGTTTCTTTCTTAGTGGAATTTAACATATTAAATAGTGTTAAGTTAGTAGATTTTACCGAGTTAAACCACTTCAATTATGATGTTATTATTAATTGTGTTGGTATGGGTGATCCCGATGAATTATTGAAAAACCCATTTAGAGTGTTTCAGGTTACTGAAGAGTATGATAATTTAGTGCTGAGTTACTTACAGAATTCTAATGAAACATTGTACATTAATTTAAGTAGTGGAGCAGCGTATGGGACTGATTTCTCGGAACCAGCTTCAAATTTGAAGTGGTCTAATGTAGACGTGAATAATTTAACAATAAAGGACTACTATGGAATAAGTAAGTTAAACATGGAGGCTAAACATCGTAGTTTGTCTAAAAATCACATTGTGGATCTACGTGTGTTCAGCTTCTTTAGTTGTCATATCGATCTACAATCTAGATTTTTGTTAACTGATATTATCCAATGTTTGATGACTGGAAAAATTCTGGAGACTTCTTCGGATGAGATAATTCGTGACTATGTTCATCCAAAAGATTTAGTGAACTTGGTCGAGTTATGCATAGACAAACATGTAATTAATGAAGTCTTTGACGTTTATTCTCGTAAGCCTATTTCTAAATTTGAACTTTTGGATTTTTTTATATCAAATCACGGACTAAAGATTGATATCAAGGCTAATGAAAAAGTTCACTCTGTAACGGGTTCAAAAAGTAATTATTATTCCTTAAATAGAAATGCTCAAATGATCGGATATTCACCAAAGTATAATTCGCTTCAAAGTGTAGCTGATGGATATAATTCATTGAAAATGAGGAAGTCAAATGAGTAAAATTAGTATCGTCACTCCTTGTTATAACGAGGAAGAGAATGTTGCAGAACTATATAGACAAGTGAAAGATGTAATAGAGGACTTAGGGAAATATGAATATGAACACATTTTTATAGACAATGCTTCAAAGGACAACACTGTTTCTATATTAAAAGGAATTGCAGCTAGAGATTTGAATGTTAAGATAATAGTTAATTCTAGGAACTTTGGACATATTCGTTCTCCTTACCATGCTCTGCTTCAGGCGGAAGGCGATGCCGTCATTCTAATAGTCGCAGACTTACAAGACCCACCAGGCATGATTAAAGATTTTATTGAAAAGTGGGAAGAGGGCTATAAAGTTGTTTTAGGAGTTAAAACGCAAAGTCATGAGAGTCCTGCTATGTTTGCAATTCGAAAGATGTATTATAATTTTATAAATCGAGTCTCGGACATCGAACTAACAAAGAATAATACAGGATTTGGTTTATACGATAAACAAATAATAGAGATTCTCAAAGAGATTAATGATCCTTATCCCTATTTCAGGGGCCTAATATCTGATATTGGTTTTGAAAGCTACAAGATAGAGTATGTACAGCCTGTAAGAAAAAGAGGAATCACCAAAAATAATTTTTATACTCTATATGACATGGCCATGCTTGGTATTACTAACCATTCTAAAATTCCGTTAAGACTAGCAGCTATGCTGGGATTCTTGATGTCAGCACTTAGTCTACTAGTAGCGTTAGGATATTTAGTGGCAAAACTAATCTTTTGGAACTCATTTTTATTAGGAACAGCGCCACTAATTATAGGGCTTTTTCTATTTTCTTCAGTACAATTGTTTTTTATTGGAATTATCGGAGAGTATATAGGGTCTATACATACTCAGATTCTAAAGAGGCCGCTAGTTGTTGAGAAGGAACGGATTAATTTTAGGATATCAACTAAGAACTCAGGCTCATCCGAAATTGAAAGTCATCATGTGTATAGTAATCAAATTTAATTGGTAAGGAGACATATATATATGAAAGGCATAATCCTAGCAGGCGGTACAGGCTCACGCCTTTATCCTTTAACCAAAGTTACCAATAAGCATCTTCTTCCTGTAGGTAAGTATCCAATGATTTTTCACTCTGTCTATAAACTTAAGCAAGCTGGTATTAACGATGTTCTCATTGTCACTGGTAAAGAACATATGGGGGATGTAGTTAACCTACTTGGTAGTGGTAGAGATATGGGGGTTTCCTTTACCTATAAAGTGCAAGATGAAGCAGGAGGTATAGCGCAAGCACTTGATCTAGCTGAGCAGTTTGTTGGTGATGACCAAATGGTCGTTATTTTGGGGGACAATGTATTTGAGGATGATATTTCTCCTTACGTACAAAACTTCCAACAACAACAGTCAGGAGCTAAGATCTTAATCCAGGAGGTTCAAGATCCAAAACGCTTTGGTGTGCCTGAACTTCAAGGAGACCGAATTGTTTCTATCGAAGAAAAGCCAGAACAACCTAAGTCTAGTTACGCAGTAACAGGGATTTATATGTTTGATCATAAGGTATTTGATATTGTTAAGACATTAAAACCATCTAACCGAGGCGAACTGGAAATCACAGATGTCAATAATGCATATATTAATCGTAATGAGCTTACATTTGATGTTCTTCAAGGTTGGTGGACGGATGCAGGGACACACTCTTCACTAGCACGAGCTAATGAATTGTCTCAGGAATTAGTATTTGGAGAGGCATTTGGAAAATTAAAATTATAAATATAAGGAGGAACCCTAAGTTATGAAAGTCACTCCTCTTAAGTTACAAGGTGCGGCTCTAGTAGAGCCAATTGTTCATGGAGATAGTCGTGGTTATTTCATGGAAAGTTATAATGGTGCTATATTGCAGCAACATAGAATTAGTAATGACTTTATTCAAGACAACCAATCCCTTTCTGCAGAACCCGGTGTTCTACGGGGTCTGCACTACCAACTCAATCCCAAGGCTCAAACCAAGCTAATCCGTGTGCTCTCCGGCGCAATCTACGACGTCATCGTTGATATTCGTCGCAAATCACCGACCTTTGGCCATTGGGTAGGAGTCATCTTGAGTGAACATAACCACCGTCAACTTCTTGTGCCGAAAGGCTTTGCCCATGGCTTCTGCACGTTGGTGCCAAACACCCAAGTTTTCTACAAGGTGGACGAATACTATTCACCGGAGAACGACCGTGGCATACTATGGAATGATCCTGCTTTGGGGATTGATTGGCCGATATCAAGTCCGATTCTTTCGGACAAAGATCAACGTCATCCACTGCTGAAAGATGCAGAACTGAACTTTGAGTAGGAGGAATATTTTCAAATGAAGCTTCTAGTTACCGGCGGTGCCGGATTTATAGGTAGTAATTTCATCATATATATGTTGCAGCAGCATCCAGATTATCAAATTGTAAATGTAGATGCCATGACATATGCAGGAAATCTAGAGAATCTTAAGTCAATCGAGAGTCATCCTAATTACTCCTTTGTGAAAGCAGATATTACTGATGCAAAGTTGATGGATGAGTTGATCAGCCTAGGTGTCGATGTAGTTGTTAACTTTGCAGCAGAGTCGCATGTAGACCGGAGTATTTTGGATCCAGGAGTATTTGTGAAGACAAATGTACTAGGGACACAGGTGTTGCTCGATGCTGCTAAGAAGTATGGCGTGACAAAGTTTGTACAGGTATCTACGGATGAAGTGTATGGTTCGCTAGGTGAGACGGGGCTCTTCATGGAGAGTACGCCTTTAGAGCCGAATAGTCCTTATTCCGCTAGTAAGGCAGGTGGCGATCTGTTGGTTCGTGCCTATCATGAAACGTTTGGATTGCCAGTGAACATTACTCGTTGCTCTAACAACTATGGGCCATATCAATTCCCGGAGAAGTTAATTCCATTAATTATTTCTCGGGCATTGAGCGATCAAGCCTTACCCGTGTATGGTGATGGGTTGAATATTCGTGATTGGCTATATGTAGAAGATCATTGTAGTGCGATTGACCTTGTCATTCATCAAGGACGTGTAGGTGAAGTGTACAATATTGGTGGTAACAATGAGCGGACGAATCTCCATATTGTGAAGACCATTCTACAAGAGTTGAACAAACCAGAGTCTTTAATCACATTTGTAGAGGATCGCTTAGGCCATGACCGTCGCTATGGAATCGATCCAACGAAGCTAACGCAAGAGCTAGGGTGGAAGCCTAAGCATAATTTCGAAACGGGAATCAAAGAGACAATTAAGTGGTACTTGGATAATAAAGATTGGTGGACTCGTATTCAATCGGGTGAATACCAACAATATCAGCTCCAACAATATGGAGAGCGACTTGGAAATTCACTATGAAAGCACTTGTGACTGGAGCAGCCGGACAATTAGGGAGTGACGTAGTCACTATACTACGTAACAATGGTCATGATGTGCTTGAGTGTGACCGGAATGAGATGGATATTACTGATTTGGATCAATGTAGGCAAGTGATCGGTCAATATGAACCGGATGTAATTATCCATTGTGCGGCATATACAGCGGTTGATGTGGCTGAGACAGATATAGATGGAGCGTACGCTGTGAATGCAGTGGGCACTAGAAACATTACTGTAGCCGCTGAGAGTAATGGCGCGAAATTGATCTATATCAGTACGGATTATGTATTTGATGGCACTGGTACTGAACCGTATCAAGAGTATGATAATACGAATCCTCAGACCATCTATGGAAAGTCCAAACGTGCTGGAGAGGTTTTAGTCCAGAGCCTATCTTCACGTTATTTTATTGTTAGGACGTCTTGGTTATATGGTGTTCAAGGCAATAACTTTGTCAAAACGATGCTGCGTCTAGGTCAAGAGCAGCCTTCTCTAAAAGTTGTAAATGACCAGAAGGGTTCTCCAACTTATTCGGTTGATCTGGCCAACTTCTTATTTGAGCTTATGCATACTGAAAAGTATGGTATTTACCATGTATCCAACAGTGGCTCATGTACGTGGTATGAGTTTACACAGGCTATCTTTGAAGAGGCTCGGCAGTTAGGAATCAGCATTATCGCCGAGCCAGTACCTTGCTCGACAGATGAATTCCCGCGTCCAGCGCATCGTCCAGCGAATTCAGTCATGGAGCATCTATCCATCCGAACGAATGGCTTTCAGGATCTACGTCCTTGGCGGGAAGGGCTTAAAGAGTTCTTACAGCAATGGAGTGCGACTAAGACTAAATAGATAGGTCATTGAAACCCTCGATCTTTTCTTAATTGATCGAGGGTTTTTTGTTATAATAAGAATTAATTCAATTAATGAGATGTGATATCGGAGGTATGAACCCTTGAAGAAACAAAAAATACTGGTGTTACTTTCTACATATAATGGTGAACGGTATATCTGCGAACAATTGGATAGCTTATTAGCACAAGATGGAGTAAGTTTAAGCTTGTATATTCGGGATGATGGTTCTACCGATTCAACACAAACAATGATCGAGGACTATGTACAACGTTATCCCGAAATTATTAAGTACTATCCCACAGATAATATTGGCGCAAAGGGAAGTTTCTTTGAGCTGATGGAATTAGCGTATGTAAATAAGGATGACAGTGATTATTTTGCATTCTGTGATCAAGATGATGTATGGGATAAACAGAAGTTGCTTCGAGCTCTGATTTTGTTAAATGCAGAGAATAGAACGGTACCGATAATGTATTGTTCAACCACCCAAATGGTAGATGCTGAACTTTTACCACTAAGCGTTTGGCCTATTTCTCCCAGAAAGCCTCTAACTATGTATAATGCTTTAGTAGAAAATGTCGCAGTTGGATGTACGACAGTCTTTAACAAGGAGTCAATACGATTACTTATCTCCCATCTTCCGAAGAAACAGGATCATGTAATTATGCATGACTGGTGGAGCTATTTATGTATCTCTACATTTGGAAAGGTAGTCTTTGATGAGAAACCTTTTATTAAGTATCGGCAACATAGCAGTAATGTGCTAGGAGGTAACACCGATAGCTGGGTTGGAAAATGGAAGAAGAGATTTCAACGGTTTTCTAAGGGGCAAAATCACTATATTATAAGTAATCAGGCACGTGAATTCTATTCTTGTTACAAGCATTTGCTAGAACTAAGTGACAAAAACGCAATTCAGAATTTCCTGGACTCCATCGAAAGAAATGGAATTCAAAGGTTGCTATATATACTCCGTTCTCCATTTTATAGACAATCTTCAATGGACAATCTGATCTTAAAGGTGATTTATACATTGGGAAAAGTATGAAATGCGAAGGGACTACCTTCGTTGGATAACTCCCACAACAAACACTTCCCCTATCACATTATGTTATAATGTCGATAGATTACTATATTTGTCAGGAGTGTCTGCTACATGGATTTGAGTATCTTGATTCTCAACTATAATACTTGCCGCTTGACGCTCGACTGTCTGCAATCGGTATTTGATTCTAGGACGGTCTTTAATTATGAGGTTATTGTTGTTGATAATGCATCGTCTGACGACTCGGTTGAGGTTATTGGTAAGGAGTACCCGGGAATTACGCTGATTGCGAATCGCGAGAATACCGGCTTTGCCAAAGCTAACAACCAGGCGATGGAGATAGCCAAGGGACGGTATGTACTGCTTTTGAATTCGGATACGATCGTACAACCTGATACTCTCCAAACGATGGTGTCTTATATGGACGAACATCCTGATCTTGGTGCTTCGGGTTGCAAAATAATTCTGCCTAACGGTTCGCTCGACAAAGCGTGCAGACGAGGATTTCCAACACCATCAGCATCGTTCTACTATGCCTTCGGTTTCTCCAAGTTCTTCCCGGACAATCCGAAGTTCAATCAATATCAACTGGGATACATGGACCCTAATGAGACTTACCCAATAGATTGTCTAGTTGGTGCGTTTATGATGGTCCGGCGGGAAACGATTCAGCAGGTCGGTGGACTGGATGAAACCTTCTTTATGTATGGGGAAGATATCGATTGGTGCTACCGAATCAAAGAGGCAGGTTGGGGGATTCATTATCATCCGGCTACGTACATAGTTCACTACAAAGGAGCGAGTAGTCGGCGTAAACCGCTCAAGATCATTTATGAATTCCACCGGGCAATGTGGGTATTTCATCGTAAACACTATAAACGTAAATATTCATGGATCACGAACACAGCGGTATATTCCGGTATTTCCGTGAAATTCACATTATCCTTATTGAAGAATAAATTAGCTATTCCAATGGCCAGAAGCACCCCAGCGAGGGGAGCTCAACCAGCCGATAACAAAATGGAGGTGAAACAATGATTCGTAAAAACCAGCGATTTTTGACCCAATTATATGTCCTTACTGATTTTGCGTTCATTCAAATCTCCTTCTTGTTAGCCTGGTGGCTGAAATTTGAGAGCGGATGGATCGAACATACCCCACCTTTGCCTGCAGAGACTTATTTCTTTTGGAGCTTGGTTTATGGCTTCGTTTCAGTCTTTTTAGGAACGATGATGTTGTTGTATTCACCGAAACGTAAGAAGCGTTTTGCTGATGAAATGGTAAAGATTATTCAAGTTCATTTTACGAGCTTAGTCGTATTGCTCAGCTTGATGTTTTTCTTTAAGCAGGTTGATATTTCACGTGATTATCTAGCTATGTATATGGTCGCTAATCTGATACTGATCTTGCTGTACCGGTATTTCTTGAAGATGTCATTGAAGCATTTTCGCAAAAAAGGCTACAACAAACAGTTCGTTCTCATTATTGGAGCAGGTTCACTTGGTCGTAGATTTCATGACAACTTGAGACAATACCCCGAGCTTGGATATGAGATTATCGGTTTTCTCGATGATAACCCGGAATTGGGTAGTATTGAATCAAGCAGGTATAAGCCCGTACTCGGAGCTGTAGATCAACTTGAGGAGATTCTGAAAGACAAGATGATCGACGAGGTTGTACTGGCACTTCCACTTGATGCGCATGCAAGATATTCTAAGATTATTTCTATTTGTGAAAAAATAGGGGTTCGTACCTTGATCATCCCCGACTTTTTCGACTATCTACCAGCGCGTCCTTATTTCGATAATTTCGCAGGTATGCCAATGATTAATGTGCGGGATATTCCGCTCGATCTATCAGGTAACCGGTTGGCTAAGCGATTGTTTGATATTGTGTTCTCCCTAGTAGCTATTTGTATCACATCACCGGTGTTGCTCGCGGTTGCAATAGGAGTGAAGTTGACCTCACAAGGACCAATTCTTTTCAAACAAGAGCGAGTGGGGCTCAACCGACGTTCTTTTCAAATGTATAAATTCCGCTCAATGAAGGTGCTTCCTGAGGGAACGATGGATACGGGGTGGACGACTGAGAATGATCCACGGCGCACGAAATTTGGTGTGTTCCTTCGTAAGACGAGTCTTGATGAACTGCCACAGTTCTTTAATGTTCTAGCTGGACACATGAGTGTGGTTGGCCCGCGGCCTGAACGTCCTTATTATGTCGAGCAATTCCGTGAGGAAGTGCCGAAGTATATGGTGAAGCACCATGTCAGACCGGGAATTACCGGATGGGCGCAAACGAATGGTCTACGCGGGGATACATCGATCGAGGAACGAATTAATCACGATATTTTTTACATTGAAAATTGGTCTATTCTATTTGATATCAAAATTATTTTTAAAACAGTAGTTAACGGTTTTGTAAATAAAAATGCCTATTAATATATTACGGGCCTAGGTTCTGCATGTTTTGAGCTTTGATAGATTATCGTGCCTTAGGATATAAAGAAAAGGAATGTCGAAACTCCATGAAAAAAAGAACTCTATACATCGCTATTGTAGCGGCCGTAATTTTAATATTAATTGTGGGGATTGCTACTATAATCAGACCGAAGAATAATATTGTAGCCGAAGGCTTCAAGTCACATCGAATGGTTGCCCATGCCATGGGCGGCATTCACGGACAGGCCTATACCAATACCTATGAAGCTTTTGTTGCTAACTATGAAAAAGGACTTCGTATTTTCGAAGTAGACTTACTCCTAAGTGCGGATGATGATCTCATTGCTCGTCATGAGTGGGGAAAGAGCTTTACGGCGATGATGGGCCAACAGGATGAGTTAGAGCCGGAACGTCATGATGGGGTCTTTACCACCGCTGAATTCAAAGAGGCCAAAATCATGGGGCAATACGAGCCATTGACTTGGGAAGAAATTTTGGACCTTATGGAATTTTACCCTGATGTGTATATCGTCACCGATACCAAGCAGATTAAGCCTGAAGAGATTGACCAGATCTTTGGAGATATTGTGGATAGTGCGGAGGCAAAGGATCCAGCGTTGCTTGAGCGAATTGTACCGCAAATTTACAATCAGCCGATGTGGGATCAACTCCAAGGAATTCATCCCTTTGAATCCATTATTTTTACACTCTATACGGTTCACGATACGAACGAAGAAGTGACACAGTTTGTGAAGGAGAAGGGAATCACAGCGGTTACGATGTCGGATACCCGGGCGAATAAAGAGTTGATCTCTTCACTGAATGATCTTGGAGTTCCATCCTATGTCCATACGGTGAATGACCCTAAATTAATGATGAAGCTAAAAAGAATGGGAGCCTACGGCTTTTACACCGATTTTCTAACGGAGAAAGACGTAGCACGTTCCGAATGGCTTGATTTATTGGGATTATAAAGAAGAACGAAGTTAGAAAGAACCTTGCCGATGGCAGGTTCTTTTTTGTTGGGCTCAAAGGGTAGGTGTGCGGATCTTTGTTATTGACCGACGGGGAATTAGCCTATATTATGATATGAAGTTACTAAAATTGGATAGTATGGAGGAAGGTGGATTTGGAGCTGATGCAGATGACCATTCGTGCTGAACTGGAGAACTATCTAAAGAAGAGCGGAATAACCATTAACCAGTTTGCAGAAGTTTCCGGAGTAAATTCGGGAACGATTAGTAGTATTATTAATGGAAATCGATCTATTGCAATGCAACAGCTTGATCGCATTACAGAAGGAATGGGGCTTGCTGAAGGTAGTTTCTATGAACTATATGTGGATGAGTGTTCCTATCAATCCGCTCCGAATTGGCGACGATTAGGTCCGCTAATATTTCGTTGTGCAGAATTGGACAAGCTGGATTGCATCAAGCAGGTGGTAGGAATGATGATGGATAATCTCTCCTATGCTCCCGTTTTATTCGAAACAGCAGAAACTTTATTTAAGCAAGACAAACATACCGCTGCGGCGATTCTCTATGGAAGTGTAGCTGAAAGCGAAAAGTATCAGCATTCTGAACGACTGGCTCTTTGCCAATATCGTTTGTTTAAAATTGCCCTGTGCGAGGATCAGGAGATAAATTTAAAGGCCGCTGTCCAATTTGAGAGTTTTGTAAATCGGCTTGATGAAGTGAATCAATTGGATGCTTTAAAGGATTTGGCGAATTTATATTTTTCTATACGAAAATGGAATAAAGTTGAAGGAATTGCAAAAGAGATGGAGCAAAAAGCAACCGTTCTGTTTAATTATAGACATGGAGAGAATAGAAGAAAAGATTTCTTTAAAGAACCCACCAATCCTTTGTTTGTATATATTGCGTTCCCTAACGTGTTATTTACGGGTTCATACGGGGCTCGTGGTGACTATGATCAAGCATTATATTATGCTTCCCTTTATTCTGATATGAGCTGGGTGGAAGAGAATAGTGAGGAAGCGAACCTGATAAAAAGTAAATTTGAAGTATGGTCGATAGCAAATACATACCTATATCAGCTTATGAAAGGCAAAGTTGAAGTTCTGCAGGAGTATGTAGAGTATATTGAACATCAAGAAGATGAGGTTCTCCCAGCTTTGTTCAAGATACTTCAAGCGGCTAATATTCATGGTTTCGATGTGGATGACGTTCTCTTGCGGTTTGAGAAAGTGATTTCTAAATGGCAGAAAGAGCGAAATTTTAAAACCTATATTCGCTCAGTGACTGAAGAACGGTATAATCGTTTTATTATTGAATTATCACTATATTATTTAACTAGAAAACAATATAGTGTTGGCATCAAGTTCTTGTTGGAAAGTATGGAAACTTCTTCTATAATGAGTGATGAAGGGTGTGTCATCAGATGTATTGGTTTGTTTGAGAGATTTAGGTGTGAAGCATCCTTTGAAGCTCTAGCGAAATACCAAAATTTGATAAGTGAGGTGTATCGACGTAATGATGAAAAAAATGGTTTTATTATTAGTAGTTAGCTCTCTCATTGTAATAATTCTTTCTTCTGCAGACACACTAATCAAACCTTTTATACATGGCGTTGGATTTTAATCAGACTAGTATTTAATAGCAGATTATTAAAAAGAACGCATTGATTCTCAGATTCTCAGAGAGCGTTCTTTTTTTGTGCTGTACCAAGCCGAAATAGAACGTATGTGCTATAATTTATTAGTGGAAATTTACGTATACATCCAACGATAAATACTAAGCGTTCAAACAAAACGTTGACAGTGAAACTGTGGTAACATGAATACTCCCGCCACTTGCCAATGCTGTCGCTTCGGCTGAAGAGGGGGGTTCTGATGTATCATCCCATTTATTTCAGGATGCTTAACACCAGTGGAGTTGACACGTTGATGGTATGGTTACCATCCAACCCCTCTATCCCATTCGCTCCTTTGGCGGATACGTCTGGGAATACTTTTCGCATAATATTGGCTGCGCCGTTAACATCGGCATGAATCAATCCCTTTGTGTTCTTATACAGACCGCGATACATCCGTTTACCTGAGAAGGTCCATGTACCCTCTTTGCCATAACTCGGCAACGGGTCTTGATCCAGGAAACTGGCTTTCGAGGTATATGCTTCTTCGGTCAGGATAACGACAATTCCCTGTTCTCTTGCCTTATACTCGATCATACCGATGAGCATCTGATGGGGAATATAACTGAAGGACTGATTATTTCGCCGTCCGATCCCGGGTGCTTGCTTCCATCCATCGTTATGCCCAATAACAATCGTACCGATGTTGTGCTCCACTGCCAACGTAACGATATAATGACTTACCTTGTGGAACAAGTCTTTGATCCTACGGTGGCGCTTCAGATGGAGCCGTTCTAATCGTCTGGACGTATGCGCTCCTTCGCGTGGTTTCTTGCCCTGACGAAGAATGCCGGTATAGTACGCTTTCATCTTGTTGTAATACTGATTGATCGCTTTAACGATCTTGCCCTTCACAACGATCGGTTTCGCTCCGGTGGTCGTGACGATGGTTGCAAGATTGTTGACGCCAAGATCAATCGCCAGCACGTGTTCTTGTACCTTTCTCTTCTGTTCGATCGAATAAGCGAAGATCAATTCAACCACATATTGTCCATGGCTTGGGACGACACGTACTTGCTTCAGTTGTCCGTCGGTACAGCCCAGCTTGCCGATGTTCAGTTGTAGTTTGGACTTTGGAAACTTGAGAAATTTCCGTTCTTTGATCACACAATCTTGATTGGAGAAAATGGCTTCCTTCACCCTGTTCCGAGCGTAGCCTGGAATATTCGGTTTACCGTTGTACTTCTCGGGGTGCTGGCGGTAATCCTTGATGCTGGCAAAGAAGGCATTCCAATTGTGGAACACCACTTTCATGATTCCCTGACTACTCTGCGTTGGGAGCGCCCTATAATTGACTTGATTCATCACCTTGAACAAAGCGTCCAAGAAGTTATAATGAATAAAGGGACTTTCTTGCGATGGTAGCTTGAACGGAAGGGAACGGTTCCTTTCACTTCGTCGTTCATTCATGAGGTCAATATGTGACGCCAGCGTCTCCAGAACTTGCTGTTGCAACGGCTGAAGTGGCTCATTCTTCCCAAAGGCAGTAACGATCTGCCTTATGTAAAAGTTGGTCGTGTTATACAGGATCTTGGCATCCTGGCATACTTGATCGAGGTACGAAAACAAGCGATGGCCTGGCTTAATCCATACTTGATGGGTTCTGTACATTGTATTTGAATCTGACAAAACTTCACCCCCTTCCAGTCGCGAAATACGAATGTATGTTCCATTTAAATTATACCTCTTAAGATTTAGGAAGGGAAGAATATCTTGTGGAATTATTCAGGAGGTCGCCGATTCACCTCGCCACTTATAGAAGTTGAAGTACTCTCGGAGAAAATTGATAGATTATACTTTGGTGACATTATCTGATCTTTTTTTTGTTGATATTAATGTTGAAGAACCTTGGAAATGGACCTGTTGGGGGAATAATTATTGAAGCAAATGATGCAATCTTGGCAACATGTATTTAAATTGGACCCAGATCGTGAACTTAGTGATGAGGCGCTACAAGCCATTTGTATGTCTCATACGGATGCCATAATGATAGGTGGATCCAGCGGGGTAACCTATGAGAACACCGACCATCTACTGTCACGAGTGCGTCAGTTTGATGTGCCTTGTGTTTTGGAGATTTCCGATTTGGAGGCTGTAGTACCTGGTTTTGATTTGTATATGATACCTATGGTACTTAACACACAGCAAACCAACTGGATCATTGGTCATCATGTCCAGGCTGTTGAACAATACGGTTATCTTATTCCTTGGGACAAGCTAATCGTTGAAGGATACATTATTCTTAATCCAGATTGCACCGCTGCAAAAGTAACTGGGGCCGTAGCCTCATTAACTACCTTCGAAGCTGCCGCATATGCACAAGTTGCCGACAAAATGTTGCAATTACCCATCGTTTATCTTGAATACAGTGGTACATTCGGCGACATGGAACTCGTATCCGACGTGCGTCGCAAGCTTGATGGTCCCCGCCTCTTTTACGGTGGCGGTATCATTGATGCCGATACAGCCCGCCTTGCCTCCGCCGTATGCGACACCATTGTCGTAGGTAATGCAATATATAACAATCTTGAACAAGCATTGACCACCGTGTCTGCAGTCAAGCTCAAGTAGCTAATCACTACACTGAGAGCTAGCGCATCCCAAAGGGACAGCGATTCCTAGCACATAGTATCAGTTAGCCGCCAAAATGGTGTTGTCTAATTGGCGCCTCCCCCAAAGGGGATAGCAATTCTTAGCAGGAGTGCCATAGTAAAGCGTGCCCGTAGGGAGATAAGCGGCTCATCGTACACTACTCTCCGGGTGCGCCAACCGTAGAAGTCTTGAGCAACATGTTTACCCTGGTCACCCGGGCCCTCCAAAAGTAAGACGTACCCGAAGGGAGAAAATCGTTCCTATCACCACACTTAGCGTATCCCCGCAGGGGACAGCGAGCAGGAGCGCCTCTGTTCCTCCAACGTTACCCAGGCGGGTATCCAAAGGGCAGCAGCCCTTGGGGTCCCCCTTCGGAAGGGGGATTTAGGGGGATCGTTATCAAAATTCGAAAGGAGCATATACCTATGCAACCTGTTAATATACAAGAGGCGATAAACGGCCTCAACCCGGAGCAGCGTAAGGCTGCCCTGGCAACGGAAGGCCCGCTGCTCATCATGGCTGGCGCGGGGAGTGGTAAGACACGCGTGCTAACGCACCGCATTGCTCACCTAATTAGTACCCGTAAAGCTCCGCCATGGGCGATTCTTGCCATTACTTTTACCAACAAAGCAGCACGCGAAATGCAGGAGCGTGTATCCCGTATTATTGGAACCGAAGGGAGGGACGTTTGGGTATCCACGTTTCACTCCATGTGCGTTCGTATCTTGCGGAAGGATATTGAGCGGATCGGCTTTACCCCGAACTTTTCTATTCTCGATTCTACTGATCAGCTTTCGGTTATTCGCGGTTGTATGAAAGATCTTAACGTCGATACGAAGAAATTTGAGCCCAAAGCAGTTCAAGCGATCATCAGTTCAGCGAAGAATGAACTTACGACGCCTCAGCAGTTTGAGCTGAAAGTTGGCGATTATTTCGAAGGCATTGCAGCCAAAGTGTACACGATGTACCAGAAAAGACTTCGTAGCAACAACTCGCTTGATTTTGATGATCTCATCATGAAGACGATTCAGCTATTCCAAGACGTTCCTGAAGTGCTTGAATTCTATCAGAAGAAATTTCAATACATCCATGTCGATGAATATCAGGATACCAACCGTGCACAGTATATGCTCTGCAAGATGTTAGCCGATAAACATCACCGTATCTGTGTAGTAGGGGACAGTGATCAGTCCATCTATCGCTGGCGTGGTGCTGATATTAGCAATATTCTTAATTTTGAAGAGGATTACCCAGAAGCAACGACTATCTTATTGGAGCAGAACTATCGCTCTACATCAACGATCCTAAATGCGGCTAACGAAGTGATTCGCCGAAATACGGGACGTAAGCCGAAGAAATTGTGGACAGACAAAGCGGAAGGCGACAAGATCAAAGTGTACCGTGCAGATTCGGAACATGCCGAGGGATACTTTGTTACTTCAGAAATCCAAAAGGATATCAAAGAAGGGAAGCTATACAGCGAGCACGCTATTTTGTACCGTACGAATGCTCAATCCCGGGTTATAGAGGAAATTCTCATCAAATCAGATATTCCTTATCAAATTGTTGGCGGGATTAAGTTCTATGATCGTAAAGAGATCAAGGATCTATTAGCTTATTTGAAGCTTCTATCTAATCCAGATGATGATATCAGCTTGACGCGGATTATTAACGTACCAAAACGAGGCATAGGTGATACAACGGTTGCCAAACTCGCAGCTGCTGCAGCGGAGCGTGGAACGTCCATTTTCCGTGTGTTGCACACAGTTGATGATCTCGGATTCGCAGGTCGCACACGCAATATGCTGGTTGAATTTTACGATATGATTCTGGGACTACACCGCATGGTGGAGTACCTGACGGTAACCGAATTAACTGAGAAAATTCTAGAGATGAGTCAATACCGTCTAGAGCTACAAAATGAAAAGACACTTGAGTCTCGTTCCAGATTAGAGAATATTGACGAGTTCCTGTCTGTAACGATGGAATTCGAGAAGAATAGTGAAGATAAATCTTTGGTGTCCTTCCTGACGGATCTGGCATTGATCGCTGATATCGATAGTATGAATGATAAGGAAGAAGAGAAACCTGGTGATGCAGTTGTACTTATGACGATGCATAGTGCCAAAGGTTTGGAATTCCCAGTTGTCTTTATCGTCGGTATGGAAGAAGGGGTCTTCCCGCATAGCCGTGCATTTCTCGACAATGAGGAGCTTGAAGAGGAACGTCGATTGGCCTACGTTGGGATTACACGCGCTGAGGAAAAGTTGTTCCTCTCCTGCGCACAAATGCGTACTCTATATGGACGTACAACAGCGAATGCCCCATCTCGCTTTCTTGCAGAGATTCCTGATGAATTGAAGGAAGATACGGAAATGGAACGCGATCGTTATGGTCGTGGAGCCAGTGTCGGCGGGGCGTATAGTGGACGTGGTTTTGGAAGCGGTGGGGGTGGCAACTTTGGTCAACGTTCGGCTGAAAGTCCGGCGAAGCGAACTGCCGCTCCTTCCGCTGGGCGCGTAACAATGACAACCGGTATGCCGGGGGCTCCAGCCGCTAAATCGACCGGAGCTGTTGGTGAGTATAATGCCGGAGACAAGGTGTCTCATGGTAAATGGGGCATTGGTACGATCGTCTCGATCAAGGGTACGGGGAATGATATGGAACTACAGATCGCTTTCCCTGCACCTGTGGGTGTTAAGCGTCTATTGGCTGGTTTTGCACCTATTACCAAGGTGGAAGGTTAATCCTAACAAAGTAAACGGAAGAGACCCCGGTAACGGTGGTCCCCTCCGTTTCTATACATATAAGGAGGGTTGTCCCTAGATGGATGTCAATCAGAGAATGGAACGGCTCGTCGAGCAATTAAATCAATACAACTATCATTACTATACTCTGGATCAGCCGTTGGTTAGTGACAAGGAATATGACGTTTTGTACGATGAATTGACCCTACTTGAGACGGAGACAGGGATTATTCTTCCGGATTCACCTACAGGCAGAGTTGGAGGGGATTTACTTAAAGGTTTCAAACCACATCGTCATCTATCGTCTCTTTGGAGTCTCGACAAAGCGCAGAATGAGGAACACCTCTTAAGCTGGAACAATCGGGTTCTGAAATTGATTGCGGACTACAATGGCAAAAATCTAGATACCCCACTACCCGCTCCCACCTATGTCGTTGAACTGAAGTTTGATGGACTGACATTGAATTTGACCTATAGTGATGGACAGTTGGTACAAGCGGCGACTCGGGGGAATGGTGTCGTAGGTGAAGGGATTCTTGCTCAAGTGAAGACAATCAGATCTGTCCCATTGAGCATTCCGTACCGCGAGGGAACGATTGAAGTACAGGGCGAAGGGATTATGAATTTATCCGTCCTAGCGAAGTACAATGAGACTGCCACTGAACCGCTCAAGAATGCCCGGAATGCGGCGGCAGGAGCCCTACGTAATTTGAATCCACGGACAACGGCAGAGCGTAAACTTAACGCTTTTTTCTATAACGTGGGTTATTCCGATGATATTTCGTTCGCGGATCACCGTGAAATGATGGAGTTTCTAAAAGATAACCGATTTAAAGTAAATCCATATGTATCTTATTTTGATAGTTTTGATGAGGTTATGCAGGAACTGCATTCTATTTCGGAAACCAGGGCATCACTCGATTATCTGATCGATGGAGCTGTTATCAAGATTACAGATTTGCGTACGCGTGAAGCGCTTGGTTATACGGATAAGTTTCCTCGGTGGGCTGTAGCATACAAGTTTGAAGCAGAAGAGACAACCACCGTGCTAGAGTCGGTCACTTGGAATGTGGGACGTACCGGCAAAATAACCCCACTCGCCAAAGTCGAAGCCGTTGAGCTAGCAGGCGTTACCGTTCAAAATTGTACTTTGAATAATGCTGGCGATATCGAACGTAAAAACTTAAAGTTTGCGCTCGGTTCCCGCGTCTTCATTCGTCGGTCTAACGACGTCATACCAGAAATACTTGGTAAGGTGACGGATGAACAGGATGGCGAGGAAATTATCGTTCCGGAAAATTGCCCTTCTTGTGGGTTTCCGTTGGAGCAGCGCGGAGCGCATCTGTTCTGCAACAACCGTCTTGAGTGCAAACCCCAGACTGTGGCCCGGATTACACATTTTGCCTCACGGGATGCAATGGATATCGAGACGTTCAGCGATAAGACAGCCGAACAGCTATATGATGAAGTGAATGTCCGTGAACCAGCGGATCTATATACGCTGACTTATGATGACCTGATCGGGCTAGAGCGATTCGGTGAGAAGAAGGCGAACAACTTACTTGACGCCATTCAGCAGAGCAAAGGACGAGATTTGGCATCTTTCTTGTTCGCTCTCGGCATTCCTAATACGGGTAAATCGACAACTAAAGTGCTCGCTGAACATTTCCGTGATCTAAGTGCAGTCATGTCGGCGACTGTAGAAGAACTAACCGTTCTACCGGACATCGGTGGCATTGTCGCTGAGAGTATCGTGTCCTTCTTCGCAGATCCGTTCATGGTAGCTAGTATCCAGAAAATGCTTGATCTTGGTGTAGAAGCTAAAGCCCCAGAGAAGCCAAAGGCGCCGGTAACAGATTCCTTCTTCTCGGGTAAGACAGTTGTATTAACCGGTTCATTACAGATGCTTAGTCGTGAAGAAGCGACGGAACGCTTAGAAGCACTAGGCGCTAAGGTCACAGGCAGCGTATCGAAGAAGACGGACCTTGTGATTGCCGGTGAGAAAGCGGGTAGTAAACTTGCAAAGGCGCGAGAACTTGGTATTCCGGTGATGGAGAATGAAGAAGAGTGGATTAAATTGCTTGATGGAGAAAATATATAAAAAATTAAGTTTCCTCATATGACTAAACTGAAGTTCCCTAACTTTCTGGAAAATGAAAAAATTCTTAAAGAATAGCTGGCATGGGTAATTAACCTTGCCAGCTTTATTAGTTTCAAACTAGTAAGTTAGTATGTAATACTCCTTTATAACTCGGTGTAAAGATATAATTACGGAGTGTTACCGTTTGAATAATAATTGTTGTATCAAGGTTTAAGTATTATTATTTAATGAACTATTTGGTTGTTGTGTCTTTTTTGTGGATTTATTTTAAATAATAGTATTTTTTTGAAATTCGGACATTGATTTTAAAAACTAGGAGTTGTACTATTAAATTGTAAATATAATACATTTAAGGAGATGGTATATTTGAAGAAAATTTTTACTATGTTATTTTCATCGGTGTTATTGTTAACAGTTATGGTTACTGGGGTGTCAGCGTCTGAAAGTAAAAGTAATATTTCTACTAATGTAACAACTCGTGATGCACAACGAATACCAATGTCAGTTAATCGTACTTGGGAAGGGCAACTTCCAGCAGGGACGGGGTTCTACTATTACGTTGGTCTTGGTGGTAGTGTTACTGTGACGTCTAGTGGGTATGCGAAGGCAGTAGGATTTGGTATTACGACAGTGATCGTAGAATATGCTGGTACAGTTGTGCTTATTTATGATATAAATGTTAACTCCATATAGTATTAAAGCTATTTCATAATAGTTATTTATAATAGGCAATTTTGGAGTAGGCTTAATAAGTACAGCATAAGGCGGTCATTCCTCGATATGTAATCGAGAATTGATCGTCATTTTTTTAGGAGTTATATCTATCAGTGATCAATTTACTAGTTTTTTGCTAGACATAGAATTTTCTTTACTTTTTCAGATTCAGCTTATCGAAAGGGTATTTCAGAATGTTTTTTTGTGGTCTGTTGGTAGAATGAAACTTTAAACCTAATAAAGAAGCGTTGAAAGGGAATCTACGATTAAAATCGTAAATTTATTTGAGTAATTATTTCTACTCGCAGTATTGGAATTAATCGCTACATAAAAGGTATGATACAGCATTTAATGATTTTATTGAAAAGGAACCACCGTATATGTTTTGGCTCGACACCAGTAAATGAGAAACCTCCGATTCTGGGAGGGATGAAACTGAATTCGTTGATTGCACGTGAATACAATACGGAGAGAATTTATCTTGAATTAGTAGATTTGTTAAAAGAAAGGGACCTGCAAGCTTAAGGAATGGCTTTTTCATTTAACATGATCCATTATAGTGCTGATTCGTTTAAAAAATATGGCGTTGAGCTTCCTTTCGATGGGATGACCTAGAATGTAGAATGTTTTATTTGTAAATTGCTGTAACTATTATGTTGTAGTAACGTTACTATATTAGGAGAATGATTTAAAAAAATAATTGGGGGTTAAGATGAGGATGAAATTCGTACATAAGGCGGCTCTTTTTGCTATGAGTTGTCTGTTGGTAGTGGGTTGTAGCGCAGGATCAGGGAAAGAAACCGTTAAAGAAACATCTAGTCTTAAAGTTATGTTTTATAGTGAAGATTGGTTTTATCAACAATATGGTGACTTGTTCGCTATGAAACATCCTGAGGTTGAAATTGAAGTGGTCAGCCAGCAATCGATTTATAATGGTCAGAATACCGACTATGTTCAGGCCTTTAAGGATCTTGTGGAAAAGGAACAGCCGGATATATTAATGCTCGACAACAGCAATTACGGAACCTTTGCTTCCGATGGCAAACTAATGGAATTGGATACATTGATTGCGCGTGATAAATATCCTACAGAGACGATTTACCCCGGTTTGATGGATCTATTAAAGGAGGAGGGTGGGGGTAAGTTGTACGGCCTATCACCTTCTTTTAGCGGAACCGCTATTTTCTATAATGCAGATTTGTTTAACAAATATGGAGTTGAACTTCCGCATGATGGGATGACTTGGCAGGAAATTATGGATACCGCTCGTCGTTTCCCAACGGATGGGGATGAGAAGACTCGGGTATACGGATACGGTATGGAGTGGTCCATGTCAGTAAGTAATATGGCTGACTCTATTGCTAGTACTGAAGGTTTGAGATATATCAATCCAGACACGATGAAAATAACCCTTAATACGGATTCATGGAAGAAAGTGTACCAACTAGCTATAGATGCGTTGGATTCTAGTGCGATTTACGTACCCAAAGATGGTGGGTTTGGCGGTGGGACAATGGAAGAGTATTACGAAAGCCAATTGTTCGTTATGGGACGTATGGCTATGACAATAGGCCGCCCATATAACCTGCAAAATATCAAACAAGCTCGTGAATCGCTGAAAGACTATAAATCGTTTGAGCTTGGAATGGCAGCTGGTCCGGTTAATCCAGCAGAACCAGATACGACTAGAGATGTTTCTTTTAATTCAATTTTTGCGATCCGGGCGAACTCACCCAATGCGGACGCTGCATGGGAATTTATGAAGTTTATTAACGGTGATGAATATGCCAAGATTAAGTCAAGAAGCATGAATAATGAGCTTATGTCGCGCATGGGATATAGTAAGGAATATGATGGACACAATCTAGAGACATTCTATAAGTTGAAGCCTTCAGCAAGCAATAGCTACTCAGGAATGGAGAAGATCCCTTCCGAATTTTACGGACAGTATCAGCCGATCGTGGATAGAGAGTTGGCTTTAGTTAAGGATAAGACGAAATCTATAAGTGAAGCGCTAGCGACTATTGAGGCTGAAGGTCAAGTGGTGCTCGATAAAGCAGTAAAGGACGCAGAAGCCAAGAAGAATAACCCTGCCGAGGATAAAGATAGTGGTGAGGTAGGAGCAGATACAGGGGAAGTCAGTTCTGGAACCGTAACAATAACAAATTAGAAGTCTATTATACAAAAAGAAGGTTAACTCTCTTATAGTTATGGAGGGTTAACCTTTTTGTTTTCCATCAGTTTACTATGGGAATAAGTAGAGTAGACCAATTGTGAATTTCTGTAACTTTTATGCTGTATATACGTTCCTTTATTAAATTAGGGAGAAAAATGATGCGGAGGTTAAGATGAGGATGAAATTCGTACATAAGGCGGCTCTTTTTGCTATGAGTTGCCTACTAGTGGTAGGTTGTAGCGCAGGACCAGGGAAAGAAACGGTTAAAGAAAAGTCTAGTCTTAAAGTAATGTTCTATAGTGAAGATTGGTTTTATCAACAGTATGGTGACTTGTTCGCTATGAAACATCCTGAAATTGAAATTGAAGTGGTCAGTCAGCAATCGATATATAGTGGTGAGAACACCGACTCTGTTCAGGCTTTTAAGGATCTTGTAGAAAAGGAACAGCCAGATATATTAATGCTCGATACTAGTAACTATGAGACTTTCGCTTCTGACGGAAAATTGATGGAATTGGATCCATTGATTGCTCGTGATAAATATCCTACAGAGACGATTTACCCCGGTTTGATGGATTTGTTGAAAGAGAAGGGCGGAGGCAAGTTATACGGTCTGTCACCTACTTTTAGCGGAACCGCTATTTTTTATAATGCAGATTTGTTTAACAAATATGGAGTTGAACTTCCACATGATGGGATGACTTGGCAGGAAATTATGGATACCGCTCGCCGTTTCCCAACGGATGGTGATGAGAAGACTCGGGTATACGGATACGGTATGGAGTGGTCCATGTCATTAAGTAATATGGCTGACTCCATTGCCAGTACTGAAGGCTTGAGATCGATCAATCCAGACACGATGAAAATAACGCTTAATACGGATTCGTGGAAGAAGGCATATAAACTAGCCATCGATGCATTGGATTCTAATGCGATATACACGCCCAAAGATGGTGGGTTTAGAGGTGGGTCCATGGAAGAGTACTACCAAAGCCAATTGTTCGTTATGGGACGTATGGCTATGACAATAGGCCGCCCAGATAACCTTCAAATTTTAAAACAAGCTCGTGAATCGATGAAAGACTATAAACCGTTTGAGCTTGGAATGGTAGCAGGTCCAGTGAATCCGGCAGAACCCGACACGACCCGGGATGTATACTTTGGCCAAATTTTTGGGATCCGAGCGAACTCACCCAATGCAGATGCTGCATGGGAATTCATGAAGTTTATTAACGGTGATGAATATGCCAAGATTAAGTCAAGAAGCATGAATAATGAGCTTATGTCGCGCATGGGTTACAGTAAGGAATACGATGGTCACAACCTTGATGTGTTCTATAAGCTGAAGCCTTCACCAAGCAATAGCTATTCAGGGATGGAGAAGATTCCTTCCGAGTTTTACGGACAGTATCAGCCGATCGTGGATAGAGAGTTGGCTTTAGTTAAGGATAAGACGAAATCTATAAGTGAAGCGCTAGCGACTATTGAGGCTGAAGGTCAAGTGGTGCTCGATAAAGCAGTAAAGGACGCAGAAGCCAAGAAGAATAACCCTGCCGAGGATAAAGATAGTGGTGAGGTAGGAGCAGATACAGGGGAAGTCAGTTCTGGAACCGTAACAATAACAAATTAGAAGTCTATTATACAAAAAGAAGGTTAACTCTCTTATAGTTGTGAGGGTTAACCTTCTTTTTATTGTAATATTCCTAAATAATCCTTTACTGGTACACAGTGTAACTATATTTTTGAGTTGTTCGTTCTTTTTTTAGAATGAAATAAAGGACGTGCTAATAATGAAAGTTAAATTCATACATAAAGTACTTTTGTTTGTTATGGGGTATCTCTTAATAGTTGGTTGTACAAATGTAGAGCAAGTAAAGGAGAAAACCTCGAAGATTAAGATTATGTATAACTGGAGTGAAAGCTCTTTTTATATGCAGTATGGAGATATGTTTGCCATGAAGTATCCGAACATCGAAGTTGAGGTTGTTAGTTCGCAAGAGTTGCGTTTAAACACGGGGACCGAGGATTACTATACAGCAATGAACAAGTTTATTGAGAAAGAACAACCAGATGTGCTTATTCTAGACAATTCATCATATGAAGGACTTGCGTCTAGAGGGATGCTTCTTGAAATCGATCCTCTTATTCAACGCGATAATTATGATACTCAGGGGATATATTCTGCTGTACTGGATATTTTGAAGGAAAAAGGTACGGGTAAGCTTTACGGTCTTAGCCCTAATTTCGAGACTTCTGCAGTGTATTATAACGTAGATCTATTTAATAAATACGGTATCGAGCTTCCACATGACGGGATGAGTTGGCAAGAAATCATGGATTTAGCTAGACTCTTTCCAACAGATGGTGGAGAGGAGAACCGTATATATGGTTTCAGTATAGGGAATTCGCCTCTATCCGTTTCTCATCTTGCTGCATTCATATTCGCTGAAACTCAAGGTTTAAAACCGCTGAATAAGAGTGCCATGAAAGTTACGATGGATACTAAACCGTGGAAACAACTGTTTCAAATCGCTTTAGATGCTAAAAAGTCAGGTGCTCTTTACGAACCCTCGGTCGGCTCATTAGGTGGATCTATCGTGAGCAGTCCATTTTTTATGGGGCGTGTAGCGATAACAACGGGCGGA
>NZ_JBBOSP010000001.1:5435000-5502500 GCF_038005525.1 Paenibacillus sp. FSL K6-2524 | reverse complement strand
AGCTGGGAGAGCGCCTGCCTTGCAAGCAGGAGGTCAGCGGTTCGATCCCGCTTGGCTCCACCAAGAATCCATCTATTTTGTTTGTCCGGAATTTCGGACTCAAACTTCAAATTTTAACTTTGTTTGATTGTAGTGCCTCACATCTGTGGTGCTTACAAACAACCAAACCTTTGATCCTTGAAAACTGGATAACGAAACGAAATTGTGTAATTAAGTAATATCCTTTGTTCCAAATTTGCTTCATCGCAAATTTGATAAAGGTAGTGAATGCCGAGAGGTTAAGCTACTAAGAGCACACGGAGGATGCCTAGGCACTAGGAGCCGAAGAAGGACGTGGCGAACAACGAAACTGCCTCGGGGAGCTGTAAGCAAGCTTTGATCCGGGGGTGTCCGAATGGGGAAACCCAGCTACTGTAATAGGTAGTTACTCGCACCTGAATACATAGGGTGTGTAGAGGCAGACCAGGGGAACTGAAACATCTAAGTACCCTGAGGAAGAGAAAACAATAGTGATTCCGTCAGTAGCGGCGAGCGAACGCGGATTAGCCCAAACCAAGGAGCTTGCTCTTTGGGGTTGTGGGACGTCTCACATGGAGTTACAAAGGATTAGAGTAGGCGAAGAGGTCTGGAAAGGCCCGCTAGAAGAGGTAAAAGCCCTGTAGCCAAAATTTTAATCCCTCCGAGACGGATCCCGAGTAGTGCGGGGCACGTGAAACCCCGTATGAATCCGGCAGGACCATCTGCCAAGGCTAAATACTCCCTAGTGACCGATAGTGAAGCAGTACCGTGAGGGAAAGGTGAAAAGCACCCCGGAAGGGGAGTGAAATAGATCCTGAAACCGTGTGCTTACAAAAAGTCAGAGCCCTCTATATGGGTGATGGCGTGCCTTTTGTAGAATGAACCGGCGAGTTACGTTCCCGTGCAAGGTTAAGGTGAGAAGCCGGAGCCGCAGCGAAAGCGAGTCTGAATAGGGCGAATTATAGTACGTGGACGTAGACCCGAAACTGAGTGATCTACCCCTGTCCAGGGTGAAGGTGCGGTAACACGCACTGGAGGCCCGAACCCACGCATGTTGAAAAATGCGGGGATGAGGTGGGGGTAGCGGAGAAATTCCAATCGAACTCAGAGATAGCTGGTTCTCCCCGAAATAGCTTTAGGGCTAGCCTCGGAGTAGAGAGTCGTGGAGGTAGAGCACTGATTGGGTGCGGGGCCCGCCAAGGGTTACCAAGCTCAGTCAAACTCCGAATGCCATAGACTCATATCCGGGAGTCAGACAGTGAGTGCTAAGATCCATTGTCAAAAGGGAAACAGCCCAGACCATCAGCTAAGGTCCCCAAGTGTGTGTTAAGTGGGAAAGGATGTGGAGTTGCACAGACAACCAGGATGTTGGCTTAGAAGCAGCCACCATTTAAAGAGTGCGTAATAGCTCACTGGTCGAGTGACTCTGCGCCGAAAATGTAACGGGGCTAAACACACCACCGAAGCTATGGCTTGATACATTAGTATCAGGGGTAGGGGAGCGTTGTATATACGTTGAAGGTATACCGTAAGGAGTGCTGGAGAGTATACAAGTGAGAATGCCGGTATAAGTAACGAAAAGATCAGTGAGAATCTGATCCGCCGAAAGCCTAAGGGTTCCTGAGGAAGGCTCGTCCACTCAGGGTAAGTCGGGACCTAAGGCGAGGCCGAAAGGCGTAGTCGAAGGACAACAGGTAGAAATTCCTGTACCACCGTAATCCGTTATGAGTAATGGGGTGACGCAGTAGGGTAGTGACGCGGACTGATGGATGTGTCCGTCTAAGCAGTGAGGCTTGTGTGTAGGCAAATCCGCACACTATAAGGCTGGGCTGTGATGGGGAGCGAAAATTTATAGTAGCGAAGGTCATGATCTCAGACTGCCAAGAAAAGCCTCTAACCAGGAGAAGGTGCCCGTACCGCAAACCGACACAGGTAGGCGAGAAGAGAATTCTAAGGCGCGCGGAAGAACTCTCGTTAAGGAACTCGGCAAAATGACCCCGTAACTTCGGGAGAAGGGGTGCCCCGGTAGTGTGAATAGCACGAGGGGGCCGCAGTGAAAAGGCCCAAGCGACTGTTTAGCAAAAACACAGGTCTGTGCGAAGCCGTAAGGCGAAGTATACGGGCTGACGCCTGCCCGGTGCTGGAAGGTTAAGGGGAGTGGTTAGCAGCAATGCGAAGCTATGAACCGAAGCCCCAGTAAACGGCGGCCGTAACTATAACGGTCCTAAGGTAGCGAAATTCCTTGTCAGGTAAATTCTGACCCGCACGAATGGCGTAACGACTTGGGCGCTGTCTCAACGAGAGATCCGGTGAAATTTTAATACCTGTGAAGATGCAGGTTACCCGCGACAAGACGGAAAGACCCCATGGAGCTTTACTGCAGCTTGATATTGGACTTTGATACGATTTGTACAGGATAGGTGGGAGCCTAAGAAGTAGGAGCGCCAGCTTCTATGGAGGCAATGTTGGGATACCACCCTGATCGTATCGGAGTTCTAACCTAGGACCGTGACCCGGTTCGGGGACAGTGTCAGGTGGGCAGTTTGACTGGGGCGGTCGCCTCCTAAAGTGTAACGGAGGCGCCCAAAGGTTCCCTCAGAATGGTTGGAAATCATTCGAAGAGTGCAAAGGCAAAAGGGAGCTTGACTGCGAGACTGACAAGTCGAGCAGGGACGAAAGTCGGGCTTAGTGATCCGGTGGTACCGCATGGAAGGGCCATCGCTCAACGGATAAAAGCTACCCTGGGGATAACAGGCTTATCTCCCCCAAGAGTCCACATCGACGGGGAGGTTTGGCACCTCGATGTCGGCTCATCGCATCCTGGGGCTGAAGTAGGTCCCAAGGGTTGGGCTGTTCGCCCATTAAAGCGGTACGCGAGCTGGGTTCAGAACGTCGTGAGACAGTTCGGTCCCTATCTGTCGTGGGCGTAGGAAATTTGAGAGGAGCTGTCCTTAGTACGAGAGGACCGGGATGGACGCACCGCTGGTGTACCAGTTGTTCCGCCAGGAGCATAGCTGGGTAGCTACGTGCGGAAGGGATAAGCGCTGAAAGCATCTAAGCGTGAAGCCCCCCTCAAGATGAGATTTCCCAATTAGTAAGACCCCTTGAAGACGACGAGGTTGATAGGCTTGAGGTGGAAGTACAGTAATGTATGGAGCTGACAAGTACTAATCGGTCGAGGGCTTATCCTACATGTTACGAAGATTTATCTTCGCACACATACGGGTGTACACACACTTACACACAATTTCGTTTCGTATCCGGTTTTCAAGGATTAAACCTTGAGCGAGCATGTCTTTCTGATGATTGATATTTTCTCGCAGCGATTTCGAGAAGCGAAGCTTCAAAAAATCACGTTTGGTGGCGATGGCGGAGGGGTTCCACACGTACCCATCCCGAACACGACCGTTAAGCCCTCCAGCGCCGATGGTACTTGGACCGCAGGGTCCTGGGAGAGTAGGACGCCGCCAAGCGAAATACCACTTGATGTGGTATTTTTTTTGCCTCACATCTAGATCATTTAAAGCTCTTTGAAGGTCTAGTAAGGCGTAAGATGCATCATCTTAGCAGTTGTCGGGACGTAGCTCAGCTTGGTAGAGCACCTGGTTTGGGACCAGGGGGTCGCATGTTCAAATCGTGTCGTCCCGACCATTATATTAAAGTGTTGAGTCCATCCTTAGGATGGGCTTTTTCTGTTATATGTGCGTGTTTAACCAGAAGAATATTTTCAACCTAACAGGTTCACACTGAATGTAGAAAGACGCCCTCTTGGCAAACCAATAAATTATGTTATAATGAAAACAAGGTCAAAGAAAGTCAAAGTCAACAGTCGCTATTTCACAACATGCTATACAGTTTATAAGTAAGTGTTTTATAAGGTTCGAAGTGGGTTATTTTAAAATATTGGCTTGATGTTTGAGCAATGGAGGATGAGTGATGCGTAATATCTCCGATATTATAGAAAAATATCTCAAGGGTATTCTGCATGAAAGTCCTGAGGGAGCCATAGAAATTCAGCGTAACGATCTGGCCGACCAATTCTCCTGTGTACCATCCCAAATCAATTACGTCATTAGTACACGTTTTACGCTGGAAAAGGGCTACCTTGTGGAGAGTAAAAGGGGTGGTGGCGGTTATGTTCGTATTAGGCGGATTGAATTTCCTGGACCAACCACCTTGCATACACACTTACATCATACAATTGGTGACGAAATGGGTCAGACAGCTGCAGAGGGACTGATCTATCAGCTTGTGGAGGCGAGGTTCCTTAGTAGTCGAGAGGCTGCTCTTATGCGTGCTGCCATATCTAGGGAAGTGCTGATGGTACAACTTCCTTACCGGGACCAGATCCGGGCACGAATCATGAAAGCTATGCTCATCTCTTTGTTAGGCTGAGGAGTCCATCTAATGGAGGAGGGATACTCGATGCAATGTCAAGAATGCGGTAAACGTCCCGCGACACTGCACTTTACCAAAATTGTGAACGGGGAAAAGACAGAATTTCGTATCTGTGAGTCCTGTGCCAGAGAAAAGGGAGAGATTATCCCAGGAACAACAGGGGGATTCTCCATTCATAACTTATTGTCTGGTTTTCTGGATTTCAACCCTGGAAGTCACAGTCAGAATCCAACGATTAAAGCCCCGGAGAATCTACGTTGCGAAGAATGTGGAATAACTTACTCGCAATTTAGCAAAATAGGACGTTTTGGTTGCAGTTCTTGTTATAAATACTTCAACGATCGATTGGACCCTCTGTTTAAGCGAGTTCATGGAAATACAGTTCACGTAGGAAAAGTACCCAAACGCGCAGGAAGTCACATCCAAGTGAAGCGTAAGCTCGATGAGCTTCGGCAGCAACTGCAGGAACGTATTCTTCAGGAAGAGTTCGAAGAAGCTGCTGGGTTACGAGATGAGATTCGCGAGCTTGAGAAGAATATTTCTGCAGAGTAGGAGGAATGTGCTATGCCAAATCTCCGGTTTACAGAACAACCACTGAGCGAATGGATGAGCAGTGGAGGCAAGGATTCTGATATCGTCATTAGCAGCCGGGTTCGGATTGCACGTAATCTGCTACATGCTCCATTTCCGATGCTGGCCACCAGTGAGCAATCCGAGGATGTTCTAAGAAAGCTGCAGGATGTGCTTGATGATGAACGAATAGAGGATTTTGGTAAAATATATCCTATCCTTCTTGACGATTTGGAGGATCTGGATAAAAAAGTGCTGGTTGAGAAGCATTTGATCAGTCCGAGCTTGGCCAATGAGTCCAAAAGTGGAGCTGTTTTCATTAGCGAAAACGAAAGTTTAAGCATAATGGTGAACGAGGAAGACCATTTACGAATTCAATGTCTATATCCCGGCTTTCAGGTACAGGAAGCATGGGAGCGAGCAACCTCGGTGGACGACATTTTTGAAGATCATGTAGATTATGCATTTGACGATAACCGGGGATTTCTAACCAGTTGTCCAACAAATGTAGGTACTGGACTAAGAGCATCCGTGATGATGCATTTACCTGCACTTGTGTTGACGGGTCAAATTAATCGAATTCTTTCTGCAGTTTCCCAAGTAGGACTTACAGTTCGGGGGATCTATGGCGAAGGAAGCGAAGCAATGGGGAACTTGTTTCAAATCTCAAATCAGATTACACTGGGACAAAGCGAAGATGAAATTATTGAGAATTTATACAGCGTTGTTCTACAGATCATTGACCATGAGAAGACGGCAAGGGAAACATTGCTAACCGAATCACACCTACGTATGGTTGACCGAGTGATGCGTTCGTACGGGATTTTATCTCATGCGGCCATTATGGAGTCAAAAGAAGCCGCGCAGCGCTTATCTGATGTTCGGTTAGGGGTGGATTTGGGACTAATTGATACGTTGTCGCCTCAAGTGCTAAATGAACTGAATGTGATGACACAGCCCGGTTTTTTGCAGAAAATATTTAGCGAGAATATGTCACCAGGAGAGCGGGATATGTACCGCGCTAAGCTAATCCGTGACAAAGTAAATGTAAATAACGGTAAAGAAAACTAGCTTCAGCTAGGGTTCCTTACCGCAAGCAATAGAACAATCATGGAGGTGTAGGAGAAGATGATGTTTGGAAGATTTACAGAACGTGCCCAGAAGGTGTTGGCATTAGCCCAGGAAGAAGCCGTAAGGTTAGGACATAATAATATTGGTACAGAACATATTTTACTCGGATTGATTCGTGAAGGGGAAGGTATTGCAGCTAAGGCATTGATCGGTCTTGGACTGGGTCTTGAGAAAATACAGGATGAAGTCGAAACCTTAATTGGACGCGGTCAAGAGCAACCTACCAATATCGCTTATACACCACGTGCCAAAAAAGTTATTGAACTTTCAATGGATGAAGCGCGGAAACTCGGTCATACCTATGTCGGTACAGAGCATATCCTGCTTGGATTGATCCGTGAAGGAGAAGGCGTAGCTGCACGTGTACTGAACAATTTGGGGATTAGCCTAAATAAGGCACGCCAACAAGTGTTGCAGTTGCTCGGTAGCAGTGAAGCCGTATCAAGCCATCATGGAGCGCCAGCTAATATAAATACACCTACACTTGACAGTTTGGCCCGTGATTTGACGGTAACTGCCAAAGAAGGAAACTTAGATCCTGTTATCGGAAGAAGCAAAGAAATTGAACGTGTTATCCAGGTTCTTAGCCGCCGGACGAAGAATAATCCAGTCCTAATTGGTGAACCAGGCGTCGGTAAAACGGCGATTGCTGAAGGCTTAGCTCAGATGATCATTAATAATGAAATCCCTGAGACACTTCGTGACAAAAGAGTAATGACACTCGATATGGGATCTGTTGTCGCGGGTACGAAATACCGCGGTGAGTTTGAAGATAGATTAAAGAAAATAATGGATGAAATCCGCCAAGCGGGGAACATCATATTGTTTATCGATGAATTACACACCTTAATTGGAGCAGGTGGAGCTGAAGGCGCCATTGACGCATCTAACATCTTGAAGCCAGCGCTTGCTCGTGGGGAGCTTCAGTGCATTGGGGCAACGACACTAGATGAATACCGCAAATATATTGAGAAGGATGCAGCCTTAGAACGCCGCTTCCAACCGATTACTGTAGATCAGCCATCAGTTGAAGAAGCGATTCAAATTCTGCATGGTCTTCGTGACCGATATGAAGCCCATCACCGCGTTAAGATCACGGATGAAGCGATTGAACAGGCAGTTAAGTTGTCCGACCGTTACATTCCAGACCGTTTCTTACCGGATAAAGCAATTGATTTGATTGATGAGGCTGGTTCCAAAGTAAGACTAAACTCTTATACTGTACCGCCTAACTTGAAGCAATTAGAAAGCCGTCTTGATGATATCCGCAAGGAAAAAGATTCCGCAGTGCAAAGCCAAGAGTTTGAGAAGGCGGCAGCATTACGCGATACGGAACAGAAAATTCGTGAAGAGCTTGATGTTACGAAGAATCAATGGAAAGAGAAACAAGGACGTACAGATTCTGAAGTGACGCCTGATGATATCGCACAAATTGTGGCGAGTTGGACTGGGATCCCAGTTAGGAAACTGAAGGCAGAAGAAACGGATCGTTTGCTTAACATGGAACAAATTCTCCATGAGCGCGTTATTGGTCAAGAGGAAGCTGTTAAAGCAGTTAGCCGAGCGATTCGCCGGGCACGTGCAGGACTTAAAGATCCGAAGCGTCCAATTGGCTCCTTCATTTTCCTGGGACCAACAGGGGTGGGTAAGACTGAACTTGCACGGGCGTTGGCTGAGGCTATGTTTGGTGACGAGAATGCAGTCATTCGTATCGATATGTCGGAGTATATGGAGAAACATTCTACATCTCGTCTTGTGGGTGCCCCTCCAGGATATGTTGGTTATGAAGAAGGCGGACAATTAACCGAGAAAGTACGCCGCAAACCGTATTCTGTTGTACTGCTTGATGAGATTGAGAAGGCTCATCCAGAAGTATTTAACATCTTGTTGCAGGTACTAGAAGACGGTCGCTTAACGGACTCCAAAGGCCGTGTAGTCGATTTCCGTAATACGTTGATCGTCCTGACATCTAACGTAGGAGCTGAAGCAATCAAGCGCAATACAAGATTGGGATTCACTGCGGTGGTTGATGCCAAGGGTGATTACGATAGCATGAAGGGTAAAGTGATGGAAGAGCTTAAGAAGAGCTTCCGTCCGGAATTCCTCAACCGGCTTGATGAAACGATCGTCTTCCATTCACTCGGTGAGGATCATATCAGCCAGATCGTTAATCTGATGTCTGAAGAGCTTCGCAAACGTCTGCAGGAGCATGAAGTTGATTTTGTCTTAACGGACAAAGCCAAAGCATTTTTGGCCAAGGAAGGTTTCGATCCTGCATATGGTGCGCGTCCACTACGTCGTGCGATTCAGAAGCATATTGAAGACCGTTTGTCTGAAGAATTGCTGACGGGTAATGTGAAAAAAGGTGAGTTGTTAACGATCGACGAGGAGAATGGCGGATTGACCGTTGAGAAAACAGGAACATTTTCCAAAAACGCTTAAAAAATTGAGCTATAAAGCCGATTAAAATAAGGATGGCTTCCCTAAGGTAATGCCTCGGGGATGCTATCCTTTTGTATTACATAATGCTCTGTTTTTAAGTTAATATAGGGTTGGAAAAAACTTTACGATAAATCTGAAACAATGGTAAACTTTAAATGTCACCTTTTGTGGTTGTACCTGCAAAGTTTGACAAATTTTGCAGAGTGATAAGGAGAGCAAAATGGTTAAAGTAAAGACAAAGTTTCTTTGTACCGATTGTGGCTATGAATCACCGAAGTGGTACGGGAAGTGCCCAGGTTGTAGCGCATGGAATTCCATGGTTGAAGAAACAGAAAAAGTAGTAAAGACACAAGGAGTCTCCACAGGCATATTTCACACGAAAGAAAAACCCCTTTCGATCATAAATATAGAGAGCGACAAAGAACCACGAATCAAAACTGGTATTGAAGAACTCAATCGTGTATTAGGTGGAGGAGTCGTTCCCGGATCCTTAGTATTGGTGGGGGGAGATCCCGGCATTGGGAAATCTACACTCTTACTGCAGACTTCGCACGAAATGGCCCATATTGGACTTAAAGTACTCTATATATCTGGAGAAGAGTCCATGCGACAAACTAAACTACGTGCGGAGAGATTAGGGGCCCTTTCTCCAGAACTTTATGTGCTTTGTGAGAGTAGTATGGATGGAATTGAAGAGGCCATCGAGAGTGTAAAGCCAGACTTCTTAGTTATTGATTCCATTCAGACGGTGTATTTGCCAGAAGTAACGAGTGCACCCGGAAGTGTATCCCAGATTCGCGAATGTACGGCCCGGTTTATGCGAATTGCTAAGGGGCAAGGGATTGCTACGGTACTGGTTGGACACGTTACTAAAGAGGGAGCTATTGCTGGTCCTCGATTGTTGGAGCATATGGTCGATTGTGTCCTTTATTTTGAAGGAGAACGACATCATTCATATCGATTGCTGAGGGCTGTAAAGAATCGATTTGGCTCAACCAATGAGATCGGCATATTTGAAATGAATGAGTCTGGGCTGGTTGAAGTGTCTAATCCATCCGAATTGTTCTTGTCTGAGCGACCGCTTGGTGTAGCAGGTTCCACCGTAGTGGCTAGTATGGAGGGAACGCGCCCGATTTTAGTGGAGCTGCAGGCTTTAATTGCTTCAACAAACTTTCCTTCCCCGCGTAGGATGGCAACGGGTGTTGATAACAATAGACTGAATTTGATCATAGCTGTTTTAGAGAAGCGGATGGGGATGTATTTACAGAACCAAGATGCCTATGTGAATTTAGCTGGTGGGGTGAAGTTGGATGAACCGGCTGTTGATTTGGCCATTGCGGTAAGTATTGCATCAAGCTTTCGGGATATACCAACCAAGCCATATGATGTTATTTTCGGAGAAGTGGGATTAACCGGTGAGGTCAGGGCGGTCTCCCGGGCTGAGCAGCGGGTGAAAGAAGCCGCTAAACTAGGATTCAAAAGAGTAATTCTACCGGAGAAAAGCCTGAAAGGGTGGAAGGGACCGGAGGGAATTCAATTAGTAGGTATAAATTCAGTTGCAGAGGCGCTAGCGGTTGCGTTAGATTAGGGGGCAATAATTAATGAAAGAAACAATTCAGTTAGAGAAGATGAATGATCTGTTAAGACTCGTTGCGCCAGGCACCGCCTTTCGCGACGGATTGGAGAATGTGCTTCGGGCCAAAACCGGAGGATTAATTGTAGTGGGCTATAGTCCTGAAGTGATGGAAGTAGTTGAAGGTGGCTTCTCCATTAACTGTGACTTCACACCCAATTATCTGTATGAGTTGGCCAAAATGGATGGGGGCATCATAATAAGCGAGGATTTGAAACGTATTCTCTACGCGAATACTCAGCTTATTCCCGATTCCTCAATTTCATCCTCAGAGACCGGGATTCGTCATCGTACAGCAGAACGGGTTGCTAAGCAAACCGGTAAGCTCGTCGTTTCCATCTCTCAGCGCCGTAACATTATTACTTTGTATCAGGGAGGGCTAAGGTACGCACTGAAGGAGATTGGTGTGATCCTAACGAAAGCCAATCAAGCGATTCAAACGCTTGAGAAGTATCGCTCTGTGCTCAACCAAGCCTTAACTAATTTGGCAGCTTCGGAATTTGAGGAACTAGTCACCATACCTGAAGTAGTAAATGTTATTCAGCGGGTTGAAATGGTAATTCGTATCAAAATGGAGATCAAACGGTTTATCAATGAATTGGGCACAGAAGGACGCCTGATCAGCATGCAGATGGAGGAACTTGTTAGCAATATGGAGGAAGAGGCGTGGTTGCTATATAAAGACTATGCCAAAGAGGAAAGTGATGAAGCGATCCGTGAAATCATTCATAACCTCAAACGTTCCAGTGATGATGAGCTACTCGATATGAATCATATCGTACGTCTGCTTGGATACCCTGCGTCGATGGCCACATCGGAAGATTTAATCTCGCCTCGTGGGTACCGTGTACTGAACAAAATTCCGCGGTTGCCCAATGTCATTATTCATAATTTGGTTGAGCGTTTTCAACAGTTACCTGGCGTACTTAGGGCTACAATCGAACAATTGGATGAAGTTGATGGTATTGGAGAGGTACGGGCACGGGTAATTAAAGATGGATTAAACCGCTTACAAGAACAGGTGTTCATTGACAGGCAAATTTAAATCTCCTACAATCAAGTGATAGTTATATTCTTGAAATACGCACTCGAGGTGAAGAGATGATTACAAAATCAATTCCGAACTTGTTTACTTTAGGTAACCTGTTTCTCGGAATGTTAGCCATTATGTTGGCGTTCGATGGTAGGTTTAGCCTAGCCGCCATCATGGTAATTGTCGCAATGCTGCTGGACGGCCTAGACGGGCGCGTTGCACGAGCGTTAAATTGTCAAAGTGAATTTGGTAAAGAACTCGATTCATTATCGGATATTATATCATTCGGTATTGCACCAGCCCTTCTTATGTATACTATTTCTTTCCACAGCATTCCGCTTGGATTAGCTTGGACAGTTACAGCTGTATTTCCGATGTGCGGAGCATTACGATTGGCACGGTTCAATGTGCAAAAAGGAATTCCTGGTTACTTTATCGGCTTACCTATTCCTGCTGCTGGTGGTGTTTTAGCAACACTTTCATTATTTCATAAAGATATTACAGCGCCTTACTTTATCATTGCGATGTTGCTATTATCCTATCTCATGGTTAGCTCCGTGAAGTATCCTAATTTCAAGAAAGTCGGTCTGCCGAAAAAAGCAGTTGCCGTTGCACCATTTGTCGTTGTCTTAGCAGTTGTTCTTGCCGTACTCTTTCCTGAGCAACTTTCTAAAATGATCTTTATTCCGCTTGTTATTTACGCGTTATATGGATTGAAACAAAACGTCGACAAACTACTCCGTCGGAAAAAGCGTCATGAGGACGACTCCGAAGAAGTTTACCGCCCTAAACGTTAATATCACTCAACGTACAAAAAGGCATTGATCACCGCGAAGCGGAATGATCAATGCCTTTTTTAGGTTTATTCTTTAATGGTTTTCAATCTTTATTATTTTTCAATGTTTAATGTTATTAATTATTTCAACCGCGTATCCCGTAGGGACAGCATTGCCCATAGCGGATCCCCAAAGGGGACAGCGATTCCACGCACATAGTAGTGCACATCACTCTCAGGCTGGGCGTAAGCTCTAAAAGTAAAGCGTGCCCGTTAGGGCGACAAGCGACTCATTTCACCCAAGTCACTCGTGTGCTTCTAAAGTAGTAGTGTCTGCAGCATGTTTACCCTGGTAATACGGGTGTGCCCAAAGTGAGACGAACCCGAAGGGGGAAAAGCGTGCCACGTACCACCCCGAGCGTATCCCCAACGGGGACAGCGATGCAGGAGCGCCTCTAACACTCCCACGTTCCTTAAGCGGGAGTCCAGAGGGCGGGCAGCCCTTGGGGCCCTCCCTTACGATAAGGGAGGGTTTGGGTGGGATGGGATACCGGATCCCCACAACTATGACAAATTAAACAATCCCAACGTTGAGCACTTCTTGAACTCCCGTTCAACGACTTCATTCATATTAATTTCTAACAAATTGCAAAGTGCTGACATATAAAAAAGGTTTCGTCCCAGTTCATTGGTAATAGCATCACGGCAGTTCTCACACAGTTCGCCTTGAACATGCTTACGAATCGTATCTTTGGCTTGTTGTAGATCTATACCAGGCTCAAAGTCTTGTTTCGTAGCATGTAGTTCAATACAGCCGCATTCAGTAACTGCTTTGGTGACTGAACGGACGACAGAAGCATTCGTCTGCCCTGATTTAGATAACACATCCAACAAACTACGGTGACGGAGCAACAGTTCAGAGACTTGTTCTTGGAAAGATTGAAGACTTGGTGTGTTCATTTTTCCATCCACCTCGATAATTAAGAATTGAATACATTATATGCCACAGTTTCCCCTCTTATCAACAGGAAATCCCACGTAGTGGGGGACTACTCATTCCTACGTCCATTATTTTACCTAGAAAAAAGTTACAATTCGACCGATTACGTTTCCAAAAATTGGACCATACTTATTAAAGAACATACTTTATCAGGAGGTGAAGAGAGACATGATCAAAAAAGGTTTTTTTAGCGTGGTCGGTTTATGTGGAGCTTGGTTTGGATATACGGTAGGCGGGATGATAGGATTCTTTCCACAATTCCTCCAAACTTGGTTTGACGGAATGAACCCCATATCGAGTCACTTCATATTGGCGGTAACCGGAGCTTTTCTGTTCTTATTCTTGTTCTCAATAGGTGCGGGGGTCTTTTCCGCCCGGATAAGACGGTGGATTGAGGCATTGACCGTAATTCCAATGAGCGAAATGGCAGCCGGATCAGCTGGACTGACTGCGGGACTACTTCTTTCTTTAATGACTTACCCTATTTTGTCCTTGCTTGGATCTTTAGAGAGCTTTGCGCAGTTTGCTGTTTCGGCGCTGCTCGGCTACATAGGACTAACGGTTGCATTGGGGAAGAAAGAAGAACTGTCCTCATTCTGGAAATCAGGAAAATGGGGAAGTGGAACAGAGGGAAAAGAGCGGAAACTTGAGGAACATAAAATTTTGGATACAAGCGTAATTATTGATGGGCGGATAGCGGATATTTGCAAAACTGGCTTTATCGAAGGTACCATCGTTATCCCTGAATTCGTTCTGGAAGAACTGCAGCATATCGCGGATTCATCGGATCTGCTCAAGCGAAATAGGGGGCGCCGGGGCTTGGATATTTTGAATAAAATCCAGAAAGAGCTCGACGTTCAAGTTATGATCTATGAGGGAGATTTTGAGGATATATCTGAAGTGGATAGCAAACTCGTAAAACTTGCTAAAGTATTGCAGGGTAAAGTTGTTACTAATGACTTTAATCTCAATAAAGTGTGTGAGTTACAGGGGGTTTCGGTGCTCAATATTAACGATCTAGCTAATGCCGTTAAACCGGTCGTACTACCAGGTGAAGAGATCATGGTGCAGGTGATCAAGGACGGTAAGGAACATGGGCAAGGCGTTGCGTATTTGGATGATGGTACTATGATCGTGGTTGAAGGCGGTCGAGACTTTATTGGCAGCGTTACAGAAGTGTTAGTAACCAGTGTATTACAGACATCAGCGGGTCGTATGATATTTGCCAAACCAAAACTGTTGGAAAAAGCCCAGTAAATTCGGTATGATGGGTACAAATGCATGGCATCTTGGAGGGGAATCCAAAACCACGCATAATTCAGGCAGTGTAAGGCAGGGATCATGGTGACAGAAGTGAACACGGGAACAGGAGTTATTGTGGTGGCGGCAGGTCGGGGAACCCGCATGGGTAGTAAAGAGTCCAAACAGTATCTTATGCTGCAGGACAAGCCGATCGTCATCCATACGCTGGAGGTGTTCGACCGCCATCCGTTGATTACTGAGATTATATTAGTAACGGGTGCGCAGGATGTGGAACGCTGCTTATCATGGATTCATGAGTTCGGTATGACTAAAAAGATAAAAGTTATTGCGGGCGGCGCTGAGCGTCAGCATTCAGTTTACCAAGGGTTGCTTCATATGAATTCACCCTGGGTACTGGTGCATGACGGCGTTCGCCCTTTTGTCACGCAGCAACAGGTAACCTCATGCTATGAGGCAGCGGTTCAACATGGTGCAGCTGTTCTGGCAGTGCCTGTTAAGGATACGGTGAAACAAGTTGACGGCCAAGGATGGGTCACGGCTACACCTGACCGTCGCAGCTTGTGGGCGATTCAAACCCCGCAGGCTTTTCGACGTTCCGAATTAATACAAGCACATGAGGTTGCTGAGGCAGAGGGCTTTATAGGGACGGATGATTCCATGTTAATTGAGCGTTTGGGTGTTCAAGTGATGGTAGTGGAAGGTGGATATGCTAACATCAAGATTACAACACCGGAAGATTTGGATTACGCGGAATTTATCCGTATGAAAAAAGAATTAAAGGGAGAGGGCATAAAATGATTACTGTAGGACAAGGCTTTGATGTACATGAACTGGTTGAGGGAAGACCTTGTATTATTGGGGGGGTTACGATTCCTTTCGAGAAGGGACTAATGGGACATTCCGACGCTGACGTACTGCTGCATGCGGTGACCGATGCAATATTGGGAGCGCTTGGTCTGGGAGATATCGGACGCCATTTTCCTGATACCGATCCAAACTTTAAAGATGCAGACAGTTTGAAGTTACTGCAAGAAGTATGGGGTATGGCAAAAGAACGTGGATATCGTCTCGGAAATCTAGATGCCACGATTATCGCGCAACGTCCTAAGATGGCACCTTATATCCCGCAGATGGTTGACATTATAGCTGGAGCACTAGAATCACAGCCGCAGCAAGTCAACGTCAAAGCAACAACGACTGAACAACTTGGTTTTACTGGACGCGGAGAAGGCATTGCCTCTCAGTGTATTGTCTGCCTTGTTGCAGATGTGCTATCATCGTAAGATTGAATCAAAACTTTTAGGGGGGATTGTCATGACGGAAGTTCGTGTGCGTTACGCGCCGAGTCCGACGGGACACTTACATATCGGCAACGCAAGAACAGCGCTCTTCAACTATTTATTCGCTAGACATCACGGAGGCAAATTCATTATCCGAATAGAAGATACAGATGTGAAGCGCAACGTTGAAGGTGGGGAAGAGAACCAGTTCACTTATCTCAAATGGCTTGGTATTGAATGGGATGAGAGTGTTGACGTAGGCGGGGAGTATGGCCCTTACCGTCAAACGGAGCGTTTGGACCTTTATCGTACGTACTGGCAGGATTTGCTCGACCGTGGACTAGCTTATCGTTGTTATTGTACGGAAGAAGAATTAGAGCAAGAACGCGAAGAGCAGATAGCTCGGGGCGAGATGCCGCGTTATTCTGGGAAACACCGAGATCTGACATCGGAACAATGCGCTGCGTTCGAAGCAGAAGGTAGACAAGCTAGTATCCGTTTCCGCGTGCCAGAAGGACGCACCTTCACATTTGATGATCTAGTGAAGGGACCGATCTCATTCGAGTCAGACGTCAGCGGCGACTTTGTTATCGTGAAGAAAGATGGAATTCCGACTTACAACTTTGCAGTTGCACTCGATGACCATCTGATGAAAATTACACATGTACTACGTGGTGAAGACCATGTATCCAATACACCACGTCAGTTGATGATCTACGATGCGCTTGGCTGGGAGCCACCGATTTTTGGACATATGACACTGATTGTCGGAGAAAATCATAAGAAGTTGAGCAAACGCGACGGATCAGTCATTCAATTTATTGAGCAATATGATGAATTGGGTTATTTGCCGGAAGCCATGTTTAATTTCATCGCATTACTTGGCTGGTCACCGACAGGAGAGGAAGAGTTCTTCACGAAAGAAGAGCTGATTTCAATCTTTGATGCCGGGCGTTTATCACGTAGCCCTGCTTTGTTTGATAAGCAAAAGCTGGCTCACCTGAACAATCATTACATCAAGAATGCGGATACTGCGCGGATTGCTAAATTAGCTATTCCACACTTGCAGAAAGCCTCTCTCTTGCCTAATGATTTGACAGTAGAACAAGAAGATTGGGCGAATAAGTTGGTTGCCTTGTATCAAGAGCAGATGACGTCGGCTTCTGATATCGTCGAGCTGTCTGACCTATTCTTCCGAACTCATCTGGAACTGGATGATGAAGCAAACGCTGTGTTGTCCGAACCACAGGTTCCAACCGTGCTAAGCGCTTTTCTGAGCAAGGTGGAGGAACTTTCACCATTTGCACCAGAGAACATTGCAGCAGCGATCAAAGAAGTGCAGAAAGAAACTGGTTTCAAAGGCAAAGGCTTGTTCATGCCAATTCGTGTAGCTTTAACGGGGCAAATGCATGGACGTGATTTGAACCAGACGATCTACCTGCTTGGTCAGGAACTTACGATTGAACGTCTCAAGTTACAAATTAGTAAGCAACAGAGCTAACCCTCTTGTCAGCTTTATGGAATTTCGGGTAAGATAAGCACAAGAATCCTATTCTTGGCACAATATATCAAAATAAGAAATGCATAGATCGGGAGAAGTACGCAGGTGTCTGTATTTACCAGAGAGGATAACCGGGACTTTGAAGTGGATATTTAAGAAAGTATATTTTCAATTTATACTTTGCTTACTTTTCTACTTGGTTTCAGGCTGAAAGTTATCTAGGTACAGAGGGCGGAAATGCACCCGGGAGCTGCGGGATTGAGCGCGCGTAAAGCGTGGGTAGATCCTGACGTAATGTCCGCGTTAAGGACCCAAGGGGGAGGCTTCGAGTGCCACCGCTTATAATGAGCGGCTGTGATACAAGAAGAATCCAAGCAGAGTGGAACCGCGCGTAAGGCGTCTCTGTAGCGAAAGCTACAGGGGCGCTATTTTTGTTGGAATGATCAAAGGTTAAGGGTTAAGTGCAAGCCGGCATTGCATGGGAGAACAGGGGGAAGTTCTATGTTAAAGAGAATGAGGTCTGATATACAGGCTGTGTTTGATAACGATCCGGCTGCAAGAGGTTGGTTCGAGGTAATCTTCACTTATTCTGGACTCCATGCGATATGGAACCACCGGATGGCGCACTTTTTCTACCGGCATCATTGGTTCACGATTGCGCGAATTATCTCACAAGCTAGTCGCTTTTTTACCGGAATAGAGATTCATCCTGGTGCCAGAATCGGCAATCGATTGTTCATTGATCATGGCATGGGCGTCGTCATTGGTGAAACTTGCGAAATCGGTGATGATGTGGTTATCTATCAGGGAGTGACCTTGGGGGGAAGCGGTAAAGAGAAAGGGAAAAGGCATCCCACTATTGGCAATAATGTAGTGATTGGGTCGGGAGCGAAGATCTTAGGTTCATTTAAAATAGAAGATCAGTGCAACATTGGAGCAAATTCGGTAGTGCTGAAGGAGGTACCTTTTGGCAGTACGGTGGTAGGCATCCCAGGTAGAGTTGTTCGCCAGGGCGGGAAGCGCTTGGATCGATTAAGCCATCAGATGCCGGATCCCGTCGTTGATGCAATGGGATTGTTGCAGCGTGAGATTGAACAACTCCGGGTGGAAATGAAGAGTTTGAAAGAACAACTAGAGGCAGAGAAACTCCCGAAAGAGTAACCTCTTTCAATAATCATATGATTGAGAGGAAAGTGAATATGGCACTACAAATATACAACACGTTAACCCGAACGAAAGAGAAGTTCGAAAGCCAAGAGCCAGGAAAGGCTAGTATTTATGTCTGCGGTCCAACCGTATATGGATATATCCATATTGGAAATGCACGACCTGTGATTTTTTTCGATATCGTTCGTAGGTATTTAGAGAACCAAAATTATGAGGTCAATTATGTCGTCAATTTTACGGATGTGGATGATAAGCTAATCCGTAAGGCGGAGGAGATGAATACTTCTGTTTCTGATGTAGCGGAGACTTTTATTGAGGCTTATTATGCAGATTTAGAGGGTCTTGGCGTACCACGTGCCACAGCGAATCCTCGCGTAACGGATAATATGGGGATCATCATAGAATTTATAGAGGACCTGGAACGTAAAGGTTTTGCTTATGAAAATGGTGGAGATGTGTTCTTCCGCACCAATAAATTCGAAAGTTATGGTAAGCTGTCAGGCCAAAATATCGGTGAATTACAGTTTGGTATCCGAGTAGACGTAGATGAGCGCAAAGAAAATCCTGAAGACTTCGTATTGTGGAAGGCTGCCAAGCCGGGAGAAATCCATTGGAGCAGCCCTTGGGGTGAAGGACGTCCTGGTTGGCATATTGAATGCTCTGCGATGTCACGTCATCTACTTGGGGATACGATCGATATTCATGGGGGGGGACAGGATCTACAGTTTCCGCATCATGAGTGCGAAATTGCCCAATCCGAGGTTGTAACAGGCAAACCTCTTGCGAGATATTGGATGCATAACGGATATATTAATATCGATGGCGAAAAAATGTCGAAGTCACTGGGAAATGGCGTGCTTGTTAAAGACTTACGTAGCCATTATAAGCGTGAGGCATTGCGTTATTTTATGTTATCGACGCATTATCGCAATCAACTCAGCTTCACAGAAGAAACGATGACGCAAGTAGAGCGTAGTTTAGAGCGGATCACCAATGCGGTGGGCAATCTCCGCCACAGACTCGGTTCGGCTGCTAAGGAAAGCGCTGAAGTTACTCCAGAATGGAATGATAAGTTGCTTCAAATTGGTGCGACATTCCATGCCAAAATGCAAGATGATTTCAATACACCAGATGCGATTACAGCGATTTTCGAATGGGTTACTGAAGTAAATGGCTTATTGCAGCAAGCCGATGTAAGTCGTGCTGATTTGGAAGCGGCAGAGAAACTGTTCGCCGAAATGAATAGTATCTTGCGTATTGTAGCTGATACTGAATCGGAGTTATTAGACCAGGACATAGAGAACCTCATCACAGAGCGGGGGGAAGCACGCAAAGCTAAAAATTGGGCTCGTGCTGATGAAATCCGCGACTTGTTGGATGCTCAGGGAATTCTATTGGAAGATACGCCTCAGGGCATGAGATGGCGTCGTAAATGAGTACAAGCGACGAGAATACCCATGGTTTGTCGGAAGGGGCCCAGTCAAGCGCTGCGCCCCTTGGCGGAGGCGAGGGGGAGACTCTCTCTGCCAACTCTGCTGAGGCTACTGGACAAGATATGGCGCTAGCTGGAGGTATTGCCCTTGGGAATGGGGAGGTCTCACCGCTATGGTTCGCAGAGAAGCCATCCAAGCCCGCTCGGCTACTACCGCCGCTCGCTCTAGCCTATATAGGGGATGCCGTCTTCGAGGTGGCCGTTCGTCAACATGTTATGGCGCAGCTCAATTTGCGGCCGCATCACTTGCACGGACAGTCGACGAAGTATGTCGCTGCTAAAGCACAAGCTAAGCTACTGAGCTTACTCGAGCCTAATCTTACTGAGGATGAGAAAGATGTAGTGCGTCAGGGGCGCAATGCTAAATCAGGTGTACCGAAGAATGGAAACGTGATCGATTATCGGCATGCGACAGCATTTGAGAGCCTTGTTGGATACTTATACTACACTGGCGCGCACGAACGCCTTCGTAGTCTCATTTCATATGGATTTGACCTATTAGACTCAGAGACAAAGTCGATTTGAAAGTAATTTAGGTGCTTAATTTTTATCAGAACAAACATTAAACATAATATAAGAAAGATCCGAGGATCTTTCGCAGGAGGAATCACATGGAGGATCAAGACCAAGAATGGGTCGCTGGTAAGCACTCAATACTTGAAGCGCTGCGGGCTGGTCGTACGATCAATAAAATATGGGTCGCTGAAGGCGCTCAAAAACACCTTACCGGGCCTATTTTGACAGAGGCAAAGAAACAAGGAATCGTTGTTCAATTCGTTGATAAACGGAAGCTTGATCAAATGGTTCCAGATGTACAGCATCAAGGAGTTGTAGCTCAGGCTGCGCCGTATGCTTATGTAGGAGTCGAAGAATTGCTAGCTAAGGCAGCAGACAAAGGGGAACCTCCTTTTCTTCTTATTCTAGATGAAATTGAAGATCCTCATAATCTCGGCTCAATTTTACGTACTGCGGAATGTACAGGTGCTCATGGTGTTATTATTCCGAAGCGCAGATCTGCTGCAGTAACAGCAACAGTGTCGAAAACATCAGCTGGAGCAGTGGAGTATGTGCCTGTTGCACGAGTGACGAATCTGGCTCAATGTATTGAGGAATTGAAAGAAGCAGGCGTGTGGGTAGTGGGTACAGATGTTGATACCAAAGATGAGATGTATGGAAATGGTGGCAACGTACTTACAGGTCCTGTGGCGATTGTAATCGGGAATGAGAACAAAGGAATGGGACGTTTGATCCGCGAGAAGTGTGATGTGCTTCTCAAACTTCCAATGACGGGTCGTCTTAACTCCTTGAACGCATCGGTTGCTGCGGGAGTTGTGATGTACGAAGTGTTGCGTAGACGTCGCGCTGAGGGGTAGACAAAATGCGCGAAATGCGCGATGTGCTATTAGTTGATGGCTATAATATGATCGGAGGATGGCCAGAACTTGCGGCATTGTCCAGGATCGGTTTGCAGGAAGCGCGTGACCGACTGTTGGAGAGACTTGCTGATTACCAAGCCTTTTCCGGTATTAGAACCATCACCGTTTTTGATGCTTACCGGGTACCTGGACTCGGAAAGTCGTTTGCCCAGAATCAGCTAGAAGTACATTTCACCAAGGAGAAAGAAACGGCGGACGAATGCATTGAACGACTGGTGCGCGAACTAACACACAAACGGCGACAAATTTATGTTGCAACAAGCGATATGGTGGAACAACATGTCATTTTTGGACAGGGAGCACTACGGATATCAGCTCGCGAACTGCTAATTCAAGTGGAGAAAAGTGAGAAAGAAGTTCAGATGAAAATCGCCGATCGCAGCGTTAAATCAAGCCGTAATACAATTGATGATAAGCTGAGTCCGGAAGTAAAGCTAATGTTTGAAAGATGGCGAAGAGAATAGAGGAGTGTTCACCAAGTCATACTTTTTGGTACTCTTTGCTAGATCAACTTACATCTTTTGGTACTTTTGTTGTTGACGCTAATATGCACCGTAATATATACTGTTCGTATTACTTGACAGAGTGACGGGGCACCGTGCGTTGCAGCCGGAGGGATTTGTGGTGAGTGTCAATCTCGAGAAATGGGTAAGGTATGACTATGAGATCCAAAGTGACGAAGAAATTGTCGAATCGGTCCGTGAAGGTGACAGTGAAGCGCTAGAGTACTTAATTAATAAGTACCGGAGTTTCGTGCGCGCCAAAGCCAGATCCTATTTCTTAATCGGTGCTGATCGGGAAGATATCATTCAAGAAGGAATGATAGGGCTCTATAAATCGATCAGAGATTTCCGAGGGGATAAGCTTGCTTCATTCAAGGCGTTTGCCGAGTTATGTATAACACGTCAAATCATTACGGCGATCAAGACGGCGACACGGCAGAAACATATTCCATTGAACTCTTATGTATCTTTGGACAAGCCAATTTACGATGAGGATTCTGATCGGACGTTGCTTGATGTTATTTGTGGGTCCCAAGTGTGTGATCCCGAAGAGTTGATTATTAACCAGGAGGAGTTCATGGGCCTGGAGGACAAGATGTCCGAAATTCTCAGCGATCTGGAACGCAAAGTACTCATGCTTTATCTAGACGGGCGTTCATATCAGGAGATTGCAGTAGATTTGAAACGTCATGTTAAGTCCATTGATAATGCACTACAGCGTGTCAAACGTAAACTTGAGAAGTACCTAGAAGTTCGAGATGGTGATTTTTAATCTCTATTCTATAAGCTCAGAAGGTCAATACAAAAGATAGCTATTTTAATAGCTGTCTTTTTTTATATCATGATAAAAATTCCTATTAGTAAATTCAGGATGTTTTTGAGGTTTATCTTTAAAAGTGCAGTGTAATACTGTTTAATAGCTAATCCCAAAAGCTGTAAGCCTCGTTGACACGAATAGGTCCATTGTGATAAAGTGTTTTAGGTAGGCCCAATTTTTTATTTTAATTTTGGGTCAATATAGAGACATCTCATATTGTAGAATGTCTTCGGGAGGTGCACATCATGCGGGTAATTATTACGTTGGCTTGTACGAACTGTAAACAAAGAAACTACACGACAACGAAAAACAAGCGTAACCACCCCGACCGCATGGAGATGAAGAAATTTTGCAAGTTTTGTAACGAGCAAGTTTCTCATCGCGAAACCAGATAGTCTTTGGAGGTGTAGTCGCGCGTGAAACGAAGTTTCAAGTCGTTGTTTTCTTTTTTCTCCGAAAGCTGGGCAGAGCTTAAAAAGGTTCGCTGGCCTAATCGTAAAGAGCTGACCAATTATACGCTGATTGTGCTTGGTACAATTGCAGTTGTCGCGATTTATTTTTGGGTTCTTGACATCGGCATTTCTGCTGTGATCGAAGCGATAATTTAAGAAGGGTCCTTAGGTGGCTTGATATGGAAAAAAGATGGTACGTCGTTCATACCTATTCTGGGTATGAGAACAAAGTCAAAGCCAATTTAGAAAAGCGTGTCGAGTCTATGGGCATGGAAGACAAGATATTCCGCGTTCTTGTTCCGATGGAAGAAGAAGTGGTAAACAAAGACGGTAAGAAAAAGACTGTCATGCGTAAAGTTTACCCCGGATATGTCTTGGTGGAAATGGTCCAAACCGATGATTCTTGGTATGTTGTTCGCAATACACCAGGAGTTACTGGATTTGTCGGCTCTACAGGTTCTGGTTCCAAACCAACTGCTCTGCTTCCTGAAGAAGTAGAACAGATCCTTAAACATATGGGTATGGAAGAACCAAAACCAGTTATGGAGTTCGAACTCAAAGAATCCGTACGTATCAAAGTTGGTCCGTTTGCCAATTTCGTTGGTTCGATCGAAGAAATTCTGGTCGAGAAGAGCAAGGTCAAGGTTCACGTTAACATGTTTGGACGAGAAACCCCGCTTGAACTGGATTACACTCAAGTGGAGAAAATTTAGGGTTTCTTGTGTTTTACGTGGGAGGGGCTTCGGTTCCGTCTACCACTACTAGGGCAAGGAGGTGTCTTACATGGCGAAAAAGATTATCAAAGTTGTAAAGTTGCAGATCCCTGCAGCAAAAGCGAATCCTGCACCTCCGGTAGGTCCGGCATTGGGTCAAGCGGGTGTCAACATCATGGCATTCTGTAAAGAGTTCAACGCACGTACTGCCGATCAAGCAGGTTTGATTATTCCGGTTGAAATTTCGGTGTTTGAAGATCGCTCGTTTACTTTCATCACCAAAACTCCTCCGGCAGCCGTTCTACTTCGCGTTGCAGCGAAGATTGAGAAGGGTTCCGGTGAACCAAACAAGAAAAAAGTAGCTACTGTGAATCGCAACGTTGTTCGTGAAATCGCAGAGCAAAAAATGCCTGACCTTAACGCAGCTTCTGTTGAAGCAGCTATGCGTATGGTTGAAGGTACCGCCCGCAGCATGGGCATCACGATCCAAGACTAGTTTTTGGAGAGTACAAGCAACGGAAGTTGTTAATCTTGAAGTGAAGATAGCAACTGAAGTTGCCTCTGATAAATAAGTTTTCCTTTGGATAACTTATTTTTACAGAGATCAGTGGGAGGAATTTCCGCTAATACCACAAAGGAGGATGAATTCATGGCTAAGCACGGTAAGAAGTACCAAGAAGCTGTTAAGCTTATTGATAGCGAAGCAACTTATGAGCCTTTAGAAGCTGTTGAGTTGGTGAAAAAGGCAGCGACTGCAAAGTTCGACGAAACCGTTGAGATCGCAGTTCGTTTGGGTGTAGACCCTCGTAAACAAGACCAAGCTGTTCGTGGCGTAGTAGTTCTACCTCACGGTACAGGTAAAACACAACGCGTTTTGGTTTTTGCTAAAGGTGAGAAAGCGAAAGAAGCGGAAGCTGCTGGAGCTGACTATGTTGGCGATCAAGACGTAATTAACAAAATCCAACAAGGCTGGTTCGAGTTCGATGTTTGCGTAGCAACACCGGACATGATGAGTGAAGTTGGTAAATTGGGTCGTCTGCTTGGTGGTAAAGGTCTTATGCCTAACCCTAAAGCAGGTACAGTTACGTTTGACGTAGCTAAAGCGGTTCAAGAAATCAAAGCAGGTAAAATCGAGTATCGTCTAGACAAAGCAGGACAAATTCATGCACCGATCGGTAAAGTGTCTTTCACTACTGATCAATTGAACGAGAACCTTAAGGCTCTTGTTGATGCATTGAACCGGGCTAAACCGGCTGCTGCTAAAGGCGTTTACTTGAAGAACATTGCGATTTCTTCAACAATGGGCCCGAGCGCTCGTGTCAACACTTCTGTATACAGATAATACCACTCGCTTATAGTGAGTTAGGGATTGACATTATGGATGTCCCTGGGTATACTGAGAAAGTTGTTTTGATGTGAGAATTAAATTTGAATATGCTTACCGTAGACAGTAGGTGCCTTCGGGCTTAATTCCCTACCGAGGTGTTGTGATAGAACGTCAGTATTTTGCAGGTTTCTGCAAAAGATGATTTCATCAGGCCTTCGTGATTCTACGGAGGCTTTTTTAATGGGATAAGGCCTAGAAAATCTATCAGGAGGTGTACAGTTTGGCAAACGTAAAACTGATTCAAGCAAAACAGGAAGCTGTTGATGTTGTTACTGAGAAGTTGCGCAATAGCGTAACGACTGTAGTTGCAGATTACCGCGGACTTAACGTTACTCAAGTTACGGAACTTCGCAAACAGCTTCGTGAAGCTGGTGTGGAATTCCAAGTGCTTAAGAACTCGCTAGTTCGTCGTGCTACAGCTGCTGCAGAACTTTCTGAACTGGACGAAGTATTGGTTGGTCCTACAGCCGTTGCGTTCAGTACAGAAGACGCTGTAATTCCAGCGAAAATCATTAACGATTTCGCTAAGAAGAACGATGCTCTTAAAATAAAAGGTGGCGTGGTTGAAGGTAAGGTAGTAGGCGTTGATCAAATCAAAGCGCTTGCGGATCTTCCATCCCGCGATGGTCTCCTTTCCATGCTCCTCAGCGTGCTTCAAGCTCCAGTGCGCAACTTCGCACTTGCAGTCAAAGCCGTTGCAGAGAAAGAAGAAGGCAACGCAAGCGCGTAAACTTCTTCTGACTCAAGTGATTTAAAATAATCAACCAAATAAACTAATATAACGGAGGTTCAACCATGAGTAAAGAAACTATTTTGGAAGAAATCAAAGGTATGACCGTTCTTGAACTGAACGATCTTGTTAAAGCAATCGAAGAAGAATTTGGTGTAACTGCAGCAGCTCCAGTAGCAGCAGCAGGTGCCGCAGCTGTAGAAGCTGAAGAGCAATCCGAATTCGACGTAATTTTGAATGGTGCTGGCGCATCCAAAATCAACGTTATCAAAGTCGTTCGCGAAATTACAGGCCTAGGCTTGAAAGAAGCAAAAGACCTTGTTGACAATGCACCAAAACCAATCAAAGAAAAAGTTGGCAAAGAAGAAGCAGACGCAGTAAAAGCGAAATTGGAAGAAGCAGGCGCTTCTGTAGAAGTGAAGTAATTCCATCTCTGCTATACACAAACCCCTTGAATCAAATTCAAGGGGTTTTGTTTTAGTTAGAAGTAAGAATGAGAATGATAAATCTATTAAAACCGTTAACCGGAGGGAATGTAACAATGTCTGATCATTACTATACCAGTAAGCCGAAGGCTGATCATGACCGAAAGGTTTGGGAGACACAGCTAAAGGGGCAAGTATTCCGATTTGTAAGCGACGCAGGGGTATTCGCCAAGAGTGGTGTTGATTATGGCAGTAGGACATTAATTGAAGCAATGGAAATTCCGAAGGGTGCTCAGGTGCTAGATATCGGTTGTGGATACGGTCCTATAGGTCTAACAGCTGCAAAACTTGTTGTTCATGGGCATGTTACAATGATCGATGTTAACAGTCGGGCGGTAGAATTAGCACGAGAGAATGCTGCGCTGAACAAGGTGGATAATGTAACTGTATTAGAGAGTGATTTGTTTGAGGCACTGGGAGAACAAAAATTCGATGTTGTTCTGACTAATCCGCCAATTCGGGCAGGCAAAGAAACGGTACATGCTATTTTCGAAGGGGCTTCTGAACGGTTAAAGCAAGGGGGCACACTGTGGATTGTTATTCAGAAAAAGCAGGGGGCACCATCCGCACTTCGTAAACTGGAATCACTTTTTACGAAGGTGGAAGAAGTGACCAAGGATAAAGGATACCGAATATACAAGGCTACGAAGTAATGAAGTAGATAGAAAAGAATCAAAAGAAGAAGAGTTGAAAGATATAGGTTGACTTAGAAAATTGAATGTGATATTATTATAAAATGTCAGTATTAGGATGGTCTTTGTGACTTTAGTTTGCTGAAATGTCAAGAGTTTTACGAGAACAATGCATTAAATCATATTGTTTGACGTATAATATGCACATTTTGGGCAAATCTACTGAATACGAGGACATCAGGGCAGAAGTGTCACAGATAATGGTGCTCTTTTTTCGAAAGCATTCGATAAGGGCTTTTCTTTATTTGTGGATGAATCCGTTGTTCTTGAACCTATTATAAGGGTACAAACACGGGTTCGCAATCAATTTTTTAAAGTGAGTAGACATGAGGGGTGAGTTAAAGTTGGCAGGACATCTTGTTCAATATGGTCGACGCACTCGGCGAAGTTATGCGCGAATTAACGAGGTACTCGAAATTCCGAACCTGATCGAGATCCAACAGAAATCGTATGAATGGTTCTTGGAAGAGGGCCTACGGGAAATGTTTCATGACATTTCGCCGATTCAGGATTTCACGGGGAATTTGGTGTTGGAATTTATCGATTACAGCCTGGGCGAACCAAAGTATACAGTAGACGACGCGAAAGAACGTGACGTGACATATGCGGCGCCGCTTAGGGTTAAAGTCCGGCTCATTAATAAGGAAACCGGCGAAGTTAAAGAGCAGGAAGTGTTCATGGGAGATTTCCCATTGTTGACGGAAACCGGCACTTTTATTATTAATGGTGCAGAACGGGTTATTGTCAGCCAATTGGTTCGCTCTCCTAGCGTCTATTTCAACACGAAAGTAGATAAAAACGGTAAGAAAACATATGCTGCTACGGTTATTCCTAACCGCGGTGCATGGCTGGAACTTGAGACGGATGCGAAGGATATTGTATATGTTCGTATCGACCGTACTCGTAAAATTCCAGTTACCGTACTACTCCGTTCGCTTGGGTTTGGGACGGACGCAGAAATCTTAGATTTGCTCGGAAACGATGAATATATCCGTAACACCTTGGATAAAGACAACACGGATTCGACGGAGAAAGCTCTCATTGAAATTTACGAGCGTCTTCGTCCGGGTGAACCTCCGACTCTCGATAATGCGAAGAGTCTATTGGTGGCGCGTTTCTTTGATCCAAAACGTTATGATCTGGCCAATGTAGGCCGCTATAAGGTAAATAAGAAGCTTCATATTAAGAATCGTCTTTTCAACCAGCGTCTTGCTGAGAGTCTTATTGACATCAGTACAGGTGAAATTATCGCGGAAGCAGGCCAAATGGTCGATCGGCGTTTGCTGGATGAAATACTCCCTTATTTGGAGAATGGCGTAGGTTTCAAAAACTACCATGTTGCTAACGGTGTTCTTGATGCTAATGATGTGCCGCTCCAAACTATCGACATTTTCTCGCCGATTGAAGATGGGAAAGTAGTTAAGGTTATTGCGAATTGTAATATCGACAAGTCAGTGAAACATATCACGCCTGCTGATATCATTTCGTCAATCAGTTACTTCTTGAATTTGCTACACGGTATTGGTAGCACGGATGATATCGATCATCTTGGCAACCGCCGTCTGCGTTCCGTAGGTGAACTGCTTCAGAACCAGTTCCGTATTGGTTTGTCACGGATGGAACGTGTTGTACGCGAGAGAATGTCAATTCAGGATGCTAATGTTATCACGCCTCAAGCGTTGATTAACATACGCCCTGTAATTGCTTCAATTAAAGAGTTCTTTGGTAGCTCCCAGTTGTCACAGTTTATGGATCAGACGAACCCACTTGCAGAATTGACGCATAAACGTCGTCTGTCAGCCCTAGGACCCGGCGGTTTGACGCGGGAACGTGCGGGCTTTGAAGTACGGGACGTCCATCATTCACACTATGGCCGGATGTGTCCAATCGAGACTCCAGAAGGACCGAACATTGGGTTGATTAACTCATTGTCTACATTTGCTCGCATTAATGAGTATGGCTTCATTGAAGCTCCATACCGTTGGGTAGATCCGAAGACAGCGAAAGTTACGGATCAAATTGCTTATGTAACTGCCGATGAGGAAGACAACTATATCATCGCTCAAGCGAACGCTATCCTTAACGAGGATGGTACGTTCCAAGATGAGAATGTTATCGTTCGTTACAATAAACAAGCAGACAACATCCTGACAATGCCAAGTGATCGTGTAGATTACATGGACGTTTCTCCTAAACAGGTTGTATCCGTAGCTACGGCGCTCATCCCGTTCCTAGAGAACGATGACTCTAACCGTGCGCTAATGGGATCAAACATGCAACGCCAAGCGGTACCTCTTCTTATACCAAAAGCCCCGCTCGTGGGAACAGGTATGGAGCATAAGTCTGCTAAAGATTCCGGCGTATGTATTGTGTCCAAATACGATGGTATTATCGAACGTTCTGCAGCTAATGAAATTTGGTTGCGTCGGATCGAGACTGTAGACGGCAAGGAAGTCAAAGGCGACCTTGTTAAACATAAATTGCACAAATTTATGCGTTCTAACCAAGGGACATGCATCAACCAACGTCCAATCGTTAAACACGGAGATGTAGTCAAAGCAGGAGATATTCTTGCGGATGGACCATCAACGGAAATGGGCGAATTGGCACTTGGACGAAACGTAGTCGTTGCCTTCATGACTTGGGAAGGTTACAACTATGAGGATGCAATCCTACTGAGTGAGAAGCTTGTGAAAGAAGACGTGTATACGTCAATTCACATTGAAGAATACGAGTCTGAAGCCCGTGATACGAAGCTTGGACCGGAAGAAATCACTCGTGATATTCCAAACGTAGGTGAAGAAGCGCTTCGTAACCTTGACGAACGCGGTATTATCCGTGTTGGTGCTGAAATTGGTGCAGGTGACATCTTGGTTGGTAAAGTAACACCTAAAGGGGTTACAGAACTGACTGCAGAAGAACGCCTTCTACATGCGATTTTCGGTGAGAAAGCTCGCGAAGTGCGTGATACTTCCCTTCGAGTGCCTCATGGTACTGACGGTATTGTCGTTGACGTTAAAGTGTTCACTCGTGAGAATGGCGATGAATTGCCACCAGGTGTGAACCAACTCGTTCGGGTATATATTGCCCAAAAACGTAAAATATCCGAAGGTGACAAAATGGCAGGACGTCACGGTAATAAGGGTGTCGTAGCTCGTATTTTACCTGAAGAGGATATGCCGTTTATGCCTGATGGTACACCAGTTCAAGTCGTGCTTAACCCACTAGGGGTTCCGTCACGGATGAACATTGGTCAGGTATTGGAGATCCATCTAGGTATGGCAGCTCTTCGTCTCGGTATTCACGTAGCAACACCAGTATTTGATGGTGCTAGTGAGTACGACGTATTTGATGCAATGGAAGAAGCAGGCATGCAGCGTAATGGTAAGACTGTGTTGTACGATGGTCGCACGGGGGATCGCTTTGAACGCGAAGTAACCGTCGGTGTCATGCACATGATCAAACTGGCGCACATGGTTGATGATAAAATCCATGCCCGTTCAACTGGACCATACTCACTCGTTACGCAACAGCCTCTGGGCGGTAAAGCTCAGTTTGGTGGACAGCGCTTCGGAGAGATGGAAGTGTGGGCGCTTGAAGCTTATGGCGCCGCGTATACACTGCAGGAAATTTTAACAGTTAAATCCGATGACGTGGTTGGTCGGGTGAAAACCTACGAATCTATCGTCAAAGGTGAAAATGTGCCAGAACCTGGCGTACCGGAATCCTTCAAGGTCTTGATCAAAGAGCTTCAAAGTTTAGGGATGGATGTTAAAATCCTGAGCGAAAACGAAGAAGAGATTGAGATGAAAGAAATGGACGATGAAGATGATGCGGCAGGAGATAAATTGAGCCTGAACTTAGAGGGCGCGGAAGTCGGCGCAGAATAACATCCTGACGGCCTATGCTGTCGTGTGATGAAGATTTTCGCAGTGGAAGCTGCCTTATTGGACAATCGGCCTGCCACTTGGCGGCCGATGTTTCCAAAATAGATAGATTGAATTAGGGAGACCGTGGAGACACAGTCTTTCGTTCACTCTATCCAGATTGTTAATATCAGGACTTGGTTAAGGAGGGATGCTCCTTGTTGGACGTTAACAACTTCGAGTTTATGAAAATTGGGCTTGCTTCCCCAGATAAAATTCGTTCTTGGTCCCGCGGAGAAGTCAAGAAACCGGAAACAATTAACTACCGTACATTGAAACCGGAAAAGGAAGGGCTCTTTTGCGAGAAGATATTTGGCCCGACCAAAGACTGGGAATGTCATTGCGGTAAATATAAGCGTGTCCGTTATAAAGGCGTTGTCTGCGATCGCTGCGGCGTTGAAGTTACAAGAGCTAAAGTACGTCGTGAACGTATGGGGCATATTGAGCTTGCTGCACCAGTTTCGCATATTTGGTATTTCAAAGGGATTCCATCCCGTATGGGTCTTGCACTCGACATGTCGCCACGTTCTTTAGAAGAGATTATTTACTTTGCATCTTATGTAGTAACGGATCCAGGTGAAACTCCTCTTGAGAAAAAGCAGCTTCTGTCCGAGAAAGAATACCGTAGCTATCGTGAAAAGTATGGTTATGGTTTCCATGCTGGTATGGGTGCTGAAGCTGTGAAGAAATTGCTTCAGGATATCGATATTGAAAAAGATTTAGAGTTTCTTAAGGAAGAGTTGCGTACGGCTCAAGGACAACGTCGTAACCGTGCTATCAAACGTCTAGAAGTTATCGAGGCATTCCGCAATTCTGGTAACGAACCAGAATGGATGATCCTTGATGTACTTCCAGTTATTCCACCGGAACTTCGTCCGATGGTTCAACTTGATGGTGGACGTTTCGCGACTTCTGACTTAAATGACTTGTATCGTCGTGTAATTAACCGCAACAACCGACTGAAACGACTTCTTGATCTCGGTGCACCAGATATTATCGTGCAAAATGAGAAACGGATGCTCCAAGAAGCGGTTGATGCTTTGATCGATAACGGCCGTCGTGGTCGTCCAGTAACAGGTCCAGGTAACCGTCCACTTAAATCCCTCAGCCACATGCTGAAAGGTAAACAAGGACGTTTCCGTCAGAACTTGCTCGGTAAACGGGTCGACTATTCTGGTCGTTCAGTTATCGTAGTAGGACCTTATCTCAAAATGTACCAATGTGGTCTTCCGAAGGAAATGGCGCTTGAACTATTCAAACCGTTTGTAATGAAAGAACTGGTCAACAAAGGACTGGCTCATAACATTAAGAGCGCGAAGAGAAAAGTAGAACGTGTCAGCCCAGAAGTATGGGATGTATTGGAAGAAGTCATTAGAGAGCATCCGGTTCTTCTGAACCGTGCACCAACACTTCACCGTCTCGGTATTCAAGCATTTGAACCGATTTTGGTTGAAGGCCGTGCAATTCGTCTTCACCCACTCGTATGTACAGCATATAACGCTGACTTTGACGGTGACCAAATGGCGGTTCACGTACCGTTGTCTGCGGAAGCTCAGGCAGAAGCTCGCATATTGATGCTAGCTTCCGGTAACATCCTGAACCCTAAAGACGGCAAACCAGTAGTTACGCCTTCACAGGATATGGTCCTTGGTTCTTTCTATCTAACGATGGATAACAAAGAAGCTAAAGGTACTGGCATGATTCTCCGCTCGGTAAACGAAGCGGTATCAGCATACCAACGTGGTACAGCTGAACTACATGCACGTGTTGCTATTCCTGCTAAAGCGCTCAACAAAACTGGATTCACAGAAGCACAACAAAATGCGTTGCTTATTACTACTGTGGGTAAGATTATCTTTAATGAAATCTTCCCATCCACATTCCCATATATTAACGATGCGACTCGTGCGAACTTGTTCCAAGGGACACCTGATCACTTCTTTATCTTTGATAAGGGCGCTAATATTACGGAACGTATCAATGAAGCACCTCAAGCTAATGGGATAGGTAAAGAGTATCTGGGCGAAATTATCGGTCGATGCTTTGAAATTTATCACACTACGGAAACTTCAGTGATCCTGGATAGAATTAAGCAAACTGGATTTACTTATTCTACCCGTTCCGGTGTTAGTATTGCGGTTTCTGACGTTATTGTTCCAGATGAAAAACCGGCTATTCTTCACGAGTCTGATGAGAAAGTCCGTGTCGTTACGAATCAATACCGTCGTGGTTTGATTACAAACGAAGAGCGGTATGACCGTGTTATTGCAATCTGGGGTAAAACTAAAGATCAAATTACCGAAGTATTGATGAAATCGATGGATCGTTACAATTCCATCATGCTCATGGTTGACTCCAAAGCACGGGGTAACAAATCGCAGATTACTCAGCTCGGCGGTATGCGTGGTTTGATGGCCAACCCATCAGGACGTATCATCGAGTTGCCAATCAAATCGAACTTCCGTGAAGGACTAACCGTCCTCGAGTACTTCCTTTCGACGCATGGTGCTCGTAAAGGTTTGGCGGATACTGCACTACGGACAGCTGACTCTGGTTACTTGACTCGTCGTCTCGTAGACGTTGCACAAGATGTGATCGTGCGCGAAGAGGATTGTGGCACGGATAAAGGCTTCTCTGTTAGTGTCATCCAAGACGGTAAAGAGGTTATTGAGGATCTGTATGACCGGATCGAAGGACGTTACTCTTTCGAAACGATCAAGCATCCTGAGACCGGTGCGGTTATTGCTCAGCGCAACGAACTGATCGATTCCGACAAAGCACATGAGATCGTCAATGCTGGCGTTACTAAACTGCAAATTCGTTCGGTACTTAGTTGCCGTGCTCGCCATGGCGTGTGTAAGAAATGCTACGGTCGTAACTTGGCTACAGGCAAACATGTTGAAATTGGTGAAGCAGTTGGTATCATCGCTGCACAATCTATCGGAGAACCGGGAACTCAGCTCACCATGCGTACGTTCCATACCGGGGGCGTTGCGGGTGATGATATTACGCAAGGTTTGCCGCGTATCGTCGAAATGTTTGAGGCACGGAATCCGAAAGGTCAAGCGACAATCAGTGAAATTGATGGTGTCGTGAAGGAAATTCGTGAAGCTAAGGACCGTCGTGAAGTTGAGGTTCAAGGTGAAGCTGAAACGAAGATCTACTCTGTTACCTACGGTTCTCGTCTTCGTGTTAGCGAAGGTCAGGAAATTGAAGCCGGTGATGAACTCACCGATGGTTCAATTGATCCGAAGGAAATCCTACGTATCAAAGGTATTCGTGGCGTACAGAACTACATTCTACAAGAAGTACAACGCGTATACCGTAATCAGGGCGTAGAAATTAATGATAAGCACATCGAAGTTATGATCAAGCAAATGTTGCGCAAAATCCGCATAGTTGATGCGGGAGATACGCCGCTTCTGCCAGGAGCATACGTCGATTTGCATGAATATGAAAGAGCAAACAAAGAAGCTATTCTGTCCGACAAAGAACCAGCTGTGGCCAAACCGGTCCTTCTGGGGATTACGAAGGCATCGCTCGAAACAGACTCATTCTTGTCTGCAGCTTCCTTCCAGGAAACTACACGGGTACTTACCGATGCAGCAATCAAAGGCAAAGTGGATAAATTGCTCGGCCTGAAAGAGAATGTTATTATCGGTAAACTGATTCCAGCGGGTACAGGAATGAATCGTTACCGCAGTATTCAGTTTGAAGAACCAGAGAATGATCTAACTGCTTCAAAAGGTTTAGAACCTGTTTCTGTTGAATAGTTCTAGACTGTAAGAGACAGCGGCGCGGCCAGTCAGTGTTGTAGCTGATCTGTGCCGGTCGCTGTTTTATTAATTAAATTATTGATTGAAATTAGTTAATAATTTTCTTGACATAGCCCATTGAAAAGTGATATTATGTCAAAGTGCGTGAGAACGGATAACCCTGTGCTTTGGAGGACGCTTATAATGTCTAATGATAAAGGTTTACAGGATGCACATATTAAAATCGGCACCAAGCAAACCATGCGAATGGTGGAGCAAGGACAGGCTGATGAGGTTTACGTAGCTGAAGATGCAGATCCACGCCTTACATCGAAAGTCATTGCGCTATGTAATCGAAACTCCGTTAAGGTCACATATGTTGACACAATGGATAATCTCGGCAAAGCTTGCGGGATACAAGTGGGAGCAGCGATGGTTGCGATCGTAAGACCATAGTTTAGAATTCGTTTTTGCTGATTGGGCAAATCCTTTCGGCAAGAACTTTTCATTTGTTCTTTTATGAACCGCCTGGATCTGTGGGCTTAAACAAGAGGTTTGTAAAGAAACATAAAGATTTGAGGAAGGGGGTGGCAACAACATGCCAACTATTAACCAATTGGTACGCAAGGGACGCCAAGACAAGATATACAAATCTAAATCACCAGCATTGCAAAGAGGGTTTAATGCCCTGAAACGTGAGGCTACTGATTTGAGTGCTCCACAAAAACGTGGGGTGTGTACTCGTGTCGGCACTATGACTCCTCGTAAACCGAACTCCGCACTTCGTAAATATGCTCGTGTTCGCTTGACGAACCGTTTAGAAGTTACGGCTTACATCCCAGGTATCGGACACAACTTGCAAGAGCACAGTGTGGTTCTGATTCGTGGTGGTAAGGTGAAAGACCTTGCGGGTGTACGTTATCACATCGTACGCGGCGCATTGGACACTGCTGGTGTAAACAACCGGATGCAAGCTCGTTCTAAATACGGTGCTAAACGTCCTAAAGCTAAAAAATCCTAGGTTATATACCTAAAGAATTAAACTATCATTGAAAGGGGGATAACTATGCCACGCAAAGGTCCAGTTACCAAAAGAGACGTATTGCCGGATCCATTGTATAACAGCAAGCTTGTTACTCGATTGATCAACCGCATCATGCTAGACGGCAAACGCGGCGTTGCTCAAAGCATCCTTTATAATGCATTCAAATTGATTCAAGAACGCACGGGCAATGACCCAATGGAAGTATTTGAAGCAGCAATCAAGAACATTATGCCTGTCCTGGAAGTTAAAGCTCGTCGTGTAGGCGGAGCAAACTATCAGGTTCCTATCGAAGTGAAACCAGAGAGACGTACTGCTTTGGGATTACGTTGGCTCGTAAACTACTCCCGCAACCGCGGCGAGAAGACTATGGAAGAGCGTTTGGCTGCTGAAATCATGGATGCAGCTAACAACACAGGAGCTTCCGTTAAGAAACGTGAAGACACGCACAAAATGGCTGAAGCAAACAAAGCGTTTGCTCACTACCGTTGGTAGGATTAAGCTAAAGTTAGTAGTATATATTGAAGGGAGACATCATTATGGCAAGAGATTTCTCCTTGAATAATACACGTAACATTGGGATCATGGCGCATATTGATGCTGGTAAGACAACCACGACGGAACGTATCTTGTTCTATACAGGCCTTACGCACAAAATCGGTGAAGTTCACGAGGGTGCTGCGACAATGGACTGGATGGAACAAGAGCAGGAGCGCGGAATTACAATTACTTCCGCTGCAACAACCGCTCAATGGAAAGGTCACCGCGTAAATATCATCGATACCCCGGGACACGTAGACTTCACAGTTGAAGTTGAACGTTCCCTACGTGTATTGGACGGGGCAGTAGGCGTTTTCAGTGCGAAAGAAGGCGTTGAGCCACAGTCTGAAACCGTATGGAGACAGGCTGACCGCTATGGCGTTCCTCGGATCGCTTATGTAAACAAAATGGATATCATCGGTGCTGACTATCTTAACGTTATAGCTAGTATGCGTGATCGTCTGCAAGCCAATGCGGTAGCAATTCAGTTGCCAATGGGTGCAGAGAACCATTTTGATGGTATCATCGACATCGTTGCTCAAAGAGCTCATATTTTCCACGATGACTTAGGTCAAAATATCGAAGAAACAGATATTCCAGCAGAGTTCCAAGCGCAAGTAGAAGAACTTCGTGCAGAATTGATTGAGAAAGTTGCAGAACTAGATGAAGAATTAACAATGAAATACCTAGAGGGTGAAGAAATCTCTGTTGCAGAGATCAAAAAAGCTCTCCGTAAAGGTGTTATCGAAGTTAAGATCTTCCCTGTTATCTGTGGTTCCTCTTACCGTAACAAAGGTGTTCAATTGATGATGGATGCTGTTGTTGATTACTTGCCAGCGCCAACAGACGTACCAAGTATCCAAGGTCACTTGGAAGACGGTACTTTGGAAGAACGTCACTCTGATGATGCAGAACCGTTCTCAGCGCTAGCATTTAAAATCATGACAGACCCTTACGTTGGTAAACTTACGTTCTTCCGTGTGTACTCCGGTGTGCTTCAATCCGGTTCGTACGTACTGAATGCAACTAAGAACAAACGCGAGCGTATCGGCCGTATTCTTCAAATGCATGCTAACAGCCGTCAAGAAATCAGCATCGTTTATTGTGGTGATATCGCGGCTGCAGTAGGTTTGAAAGATACGAGCACAGGTGATACACTATGTGATGAGAAGGCTCCGATCATTCTTGAATCGATGAACTTCCCTGATCCGGTTATCGAAATCGCCGTTGAACCAAAAACGAAAGCCGACCAAGATAAAATGGGCGTAGCTCTCGGTAAATTGACTGAAGAAGATCCAACTCTTCGTGCTCATACTGATGAAGAAACCGGTCAAACGATTCTTGCAGGTATGGGTGAGCTTCACTTGGATATTATCATCGACCGTATGCGCCGCGAGTTTAAGGTAGAGACTAATGTGGGTAAACCACAAGTAGCTTACCGTGAAACTTTCAAAGTGCCAGCACGTGTTGAAGGTAAATTTGTCCGTCAATCCGGTGGTCGTGGTCAATACGGTCACGTATGGGTTGAGTTCGAACCTTTGGAAGCCGGTTCAGGCAACCAGTTCGAAAGTAAAGTTGTGGGTGGTTCAGTACCAAGAGAATACATTGGTCCTGCACAACAAGGTATTGAAGAATCTATGAAGAATGGTGTCCTTGCAGGCTTCCCGCTTGTAGACGTTAAAGCCACAATCGTAGACGGTTCATACCATGATGTCGATTCCAATGAAATGGCGTTTAAAATCGCCGGTTCGATGGCACTGAAAGCAGCCAAAGAGAAATGTCAAGCTTGTCTCCTTGAGCCGATTATGAAAGTTGAAGTAACGGTTCCTGAAGAGTACATGGGTGATGTTATGGGTATGTTGAATTCCCGTCGTGGACGGATTGAAGGTATGGATTCTCGTGGTGGAGCGCAAATTATCCGTGCGAAGGTACCTTTGTCTGAAATGTTTGGATATTCAACAACACTTCGTTCCGGTACGCAAGGACGCGGTGTGTTCTCAATGGAACTTTCTCACTATGAAGAAGTTCCGAAGAGCATTGCTGAAGAAATCGTATCTAAGTACAAAGGCAACGCAGAATAATTTTTTGTATTTACTAATTGGGGATCCGTTTCGGCGGAAATCCCCGATTAGTCCAACATAACAATCCATATTTTAAGGAGGAACTGTTTAAAATGGCTAAGGCTAAATATGAACGTACAAAACCGCATGTTAACATCGGTACAATCGGTCACGTCGACCATGGTAAAACAACCCTGACTGCTGCAATCACTTCTGTATTGTCCAAGACTTACGGTGGTGCTGCAATGTCTTTTGATCAAATCGATAAGGCTCCTGAAGAGCGCGAGCGCGGTATTACAATTTCAACTTCCCACGTGGAGTATGAAACTAACAACCGTCACTACGCACACGTTGACTGCCCAGGTCACGCCGACTATGTTAAGAACATGATCACTGGTGCTGCTCAAATGGACGGCGCTATCTTGGTTGTATCCGCTGCTGACGGCCCAATGCCGCAAACACGCGAGCACATCCTTTTGTCCCGTAACGTAGGTGTTCCTTACATCGTCGTATTCTTGAACAAATGCGACATGGTTGAAGACGAAGAACTCTTGGAATTGGTTGAGATGGAAGTTCGCGACCTTCTTAGCGAATATGAGTTCCCAGGCGACGATACTCCAATCGTTCGTGGTTCTGCTCGTGAAGCTCTTCAAAACCCTGAAGGCGAATGGGCTAAAAAGATCGTTGAAATGTTCGAACAAATCGACGAATACATTCCACTTCCAGAGCGTCCAGTTGACAAGCCGTTCCTTATGCCTGTCGAAGACGTATTCTCCATCACTGGTCGCGGTACCGTTGCTACAGGTCGTGTAGAACGCGGAACTGTTAAAGTTGGCGAAGAAGTTGAAATCGTTGGTATCCACGAAGAAACTAAGAAATCGGTTGTTACAGGCGTTGAAATGTTCCGTAAATTGCTCGATTCCGCTCAAGCGGGCGACAACATCGGCGCATTGCTACGTGGTGTAGACCGTAACCAAATCGAACGTGGTCAAGTACTTGCAAAGCCAGGTTCCGTTAAGCCACACATGGAATTTACTGCACAAGTATACGTTCTAACTAAAGAAGAAGGCGGACGTCACAAACCTTTCTTCACTGGTTACCGTCCACAATTCTATTTCCGTACAACTGACGTAACAGGTATTATCAACCTGCCTGAAGGTACTGAAATGGTTATGCCTGGTGATAACATCACTGTTACCATTTCACTGATCGCTCCAATCGCTCTTGAAGAAGGAACTCGCTTCTCCATTCGTGAAGGTGGACGTACAGTTGGATCCGGTGCTGTAGTTAGCATCCAAAAATAATTAGGTTTTATAACCTTTAGAAAGAGCTATTCCTGTCTTTATGACATGGAGTAGCTCTTTTTTTATCTATATAAATTTGAGAACAAATGAAGAAACGAGACTCCATTCCAGAAATAGATCGAATACTGTCGAATAATGGCATAATTTTGTTTACAGTGATTATTGTCACAGGTATAATGACCTGTAACAACTAAATATGTGTCTGCGGACAAGGAGTGGAGATCGCTTTATGAAGTGTCCCTTTTCAACTTTACTCAAGTCATCAACAAAGCAAGAATTAACAGACGCTACATACTCGATAGATCGAATAAAGGTAATAACGAATCTGGATACAGGGCCTGTATATCTTGAAATTGAAGGTGAGCAGGAGATTAACGAGCAACTACGGATGATTGATTTGAGTGCAAGTGATATTGAATTATTGCATCAAATGAAGCCTTTCATAGAGAAGAGGATTGAATGGATTACAAGTACTTTCTATCAATCGGTTCTTGACGTCCCCAAACTGACAGAAATTATAATCAAGCACAGCACGGTTGAACGACTGAAAATGACTTTGCAGGAACATTTGCTTGATATGTTCAGCGGTAATATAGATCAAGAATTTATTTCTAAGAGATTGAGAATCGCAAAGGTGCACAAAAAGGTAGGACTTGAACCAAAATGGTATTTATCTGCTTTTCAGAATTTGCAAAATGCTTTTTTGAAGGTGATCTATGATGAAATCAAGAGTGAAGATCTACGTTTGCAGATGATTAAGACGACTAGTAAGCTTCTAAGTCTTGAACAGCAACTTGTACTCGAGGCATATGAACGGGAGAATCTGCTTGAGAAGGAACAACAATATGAAATTGTAAAGAATGAACTTAAAGGCAAAATCACAATGTTTAGTGAAGAATTGGAAGATTTGAGTCTTGGCACGAACGCAGCAGTAGAAGAGCTTGTGGCGAGCAGTCAGGGAGTAAATGAGGCAATTAAACGTTCGGTACAAACAGCTAATGAATCACAACAACTTGCTGAAGCAGGGCGAAGTCATTTACAACAGTTAAATGAACGAATAGGGAGTATTAATGAACGGACTAGTGTGATGGATCAATCCGTACAGCAGTTAGATATTTCATCACGGCACATTCAAAAAATAGTGGATACCGTTGCTGGGATAGCTGGTCAAATTAAACTATTATCCCTAAATGCAAAAATTGAAGCAGCGCGGGTTGGAGAGCAAGGTAAGGCATTCGGAGTTGTCGCCCAAGAGGTAAGTAAACTGTCAGAGAATACGAAAGACACAGTAACTCAAATTGCTGCATTAGTACAGCATTCTGCTTCGATGACCTCTCAAGTAGTACAATTAATAGAAGAAGTACGTAAACTAGCGGAGAGCGGTAAATTGCAGTCTGAGGCGACGAATGAAGTCTTTATTCATATATTAAGTTCAATGCATAACAGTGCTAATGAAATTGTCGCTGTTGAAGGACAGATTAGTGAATTGATTGAGACGATTGAAGGTATCGGTTCATCTACATCTCAGGTTGCTGCATCGGCTGAACGTTTAAACCAGGTATCTTCAGATTTATAGTTCTAATTAGCATATATATAGAAGAAATAAATTTTAGAATGGCAAAAATAATTACTGAGCCGGCCTGATCTAAGGTTATGGCTCTTTTTTTTGACAAGAGACAGCTTGTTCAGAACCTCTTAATCTACGAAAGATAGGATTATCGAGGTGGGAATAAATACATCTTAAAAAACTTTCAACTTCCTGTTGCAATTGTCCCGGTTATTCTATATAATAATAAATGTTGTTCTGTGACGTTGCGATGATGTGAGAGGTTACCGACACACCTGGCCCCTTTGCCATGGGAGAGTGGTTGGAAAATTTTCACGGAGTATGTCCGATACCAAATTGGGCGATAGAAGGAGGGAATAAAAATGGCAAAGCAAAAAATTCGTATTCGTTTGAAAGCTTACGACCACAGAATTCTTGATCAATCCGCAGAGAAGATTGTTGAAACGGCAAAGCGTTCGGGTGCTAGTGTATCTGGTCCGATTCCGCTTCCAACTGAGAAACAAATCATTACTGTTCTCCGTGCGGTACACAAGTACAAGGATTCTCGGGAACAATTCGAACAACGGACGCACAAACGTCTTATCGACATTGTGAACCCGACTCCACAAACCGTGGATGCCTTGATGCGCTTGGACCTACCGTCCGGTGTAGATATCGAAATCAAATTGTAATATTAATTACAGCAGTTTAATTAGTAAAGGAAAAGAGGTGTCAACATGAAAGGTATCTTAGGAAAAAAACTCGGAATGACTCAAGTTTTTACACCTGAAGGAAATGTTATTCCTGTAACGGTGATTGAGGCTAGCTCCAATGTTGTTCTGCAAAAGAAAGATGTGGAGAACGATGGTTATGAAGCAATTCAAATTGGTTACTCTGATAAGAAAGCACAAAGAGCGACTAAACCAGAAGTAGGCCACGCTAAAAAAGCAAATACAACACCTAAGCGCTACGTTCGCGAAATTCGCGGTATTGATTTGGCAGGATATGAAGTTGGCCAAGAGGTCAAAGTTGATATTTTTGCTGAAGGCGAGTTTGTTGACGTAACAGGTGTTTCTAAAGGTAAAGGATTCCAAGGTAACATTAAACGTTGGGGTCAAAGCCGCGGACCAATGTCTCACGGGTCGCGTTATCACCGTAGACCAGGTTCGATGGGTTCTATCCAAGCGAACCATGTTCTTAAAGGCAAACGTCTTCCAGGACATATGGGTCACGAAACAGTAACAATTCAACGCCTAGAAGTTATTAAAGTAGACGTTGAACACAATGTGTTGCTCATTAAAGGCGCAATTCCAGGGCCTAAAAATGGCCTCATTAAAGTAAAAGAAAGCATTAAGAAATAATTTTCTGAAGAAAGGAGGAACAACAAATGCCAAAAGTAGCACTTTTTAATGTAAGTGGTAGCCAAGTAGGCGAAGTAGAATTGAATGATGCGGTATTCGGTATCGAACCGAATGTACACGTGCTTCATGATGCAGTGGTTATGCAACGTGCTTCCTTACGTTTTGGTACCCATAAAGTAAAAGGACGCTCCGAAGTTCGTGGCGGTGGCCGCAAACCTTGGAAACAAAAAGGTACAGGTCGTGCTCGTCAAGGTTCTATTCGCTCCCCGCAATGGGTAGGCGGTGGTACAGTGTTCGGACCAACTCCACGCAGTTACTCGTTTAAACTGCCTAAGAAAGTCCGTCGCTTGGCGATCAAGTCGGCGCTTTCGTCGAAAGTGATTGATCAAGACATTATCGTTCTTGATGCGTTGACTTTGAACGCACCAAAAACTAAAGAGTTTGCAGCAATCTTGAATAACCTGAAAGTGGAACGTAAAGCATTGATCGTAGCTGGTAGCTATGACGACGTTATCGCGCTTTCTGCTCGTAATATCCCAGGTGTTAAATTCATTGCAGCTGACGGCATTAGTGTTCTTGACGTGCTAACGCATGACAAACTGATCATTACGAAGGAAGCAGTTCAGAAGGTAGAGGAGGTGCTCGCGTAATGAAAGATCCTCGTGATATTATCAAGCGCCCGGTGATTACGGAACGTACGGCAGAATACATGAACGGACTGAAATATGTCTTCGAAGTGGATATTCGTGCTAATAAGACCGAAATCAAACAAGCTGTAGAAGCGATCTTCAATGTTAAAGTGAGCAATGTGAATACGCTGCGTGTTCCTGCTAAGCCAAAACGTTATGGACGCCACTTCGGATATAGATCCGAATGGAAAAAAGCGTTCGTAACTTTGAAAGCAGATAGCAAACCGCTCGAATTCTTTGAATCGGTATAAAATTGCTAAAGTAAGGAGGGAAACATAGTGCCAATCAAAAAGTATAAACCGACATCCCCGGCTCGTCGTAATATGTCCGTGTCAACTTTCGAAGAAATTACCACGGATCAACCGGAGAAATCGTTGCTTGCGCCACTGAGCAAAACAGCTGGTCGTAACAACCAAGGTAAAATTACAGTTCGTCACCATGGTGGTGGACACAAACGTAAATACCGTATTATCGACTTTAAACGTACTAAAGATGGAATTCCAGGCCGCGTTGCTACTATTGAGTATGACCCGAACCGGACTTCTAATATCGCTTTGATCCATTATGCTGACGGTGAGAAACGTTACATTATCGCTCCAAAAGGTCTTAAAGTGGACGATGTAATCGAATCTGGCGTTGGTTCAGATATCAAAGTCGGGAATTGCCTTCCAATGGAGAATATTCCTGTAGGTACTGTTATCCACAACATCGAACTTCAACCAGGTAAAGGTGGACAACTCGTTCGCGCTGCTGGTACAGAAGCACAATTGCTTGGTAAAGAAGAAAAATACGTAACAGTTCGTTTGTCTTCAGGCGAAATGCGTAAGATTCTAAAAGTTTGCCGCGCTACTATTGGCTCTGTAGGTAACGAAGATCATGAGCTTTTGAAAATCGGTAAAGCTGGACGTAATCGCTGGTTGGGTAAACGCCCTCAAGTCCGCGGTGTTGTCATGAACCCTAACGATCACCCACACGGTGGTGGTGAAGGTCGCGCTCCAATCGGTCGTAAATCGCCATTGTCACCTTGGGGTAAACCAACACTTGGTTACAAAACGCGTAAAAAAGGCAAAGCATCTAATAAATATATCGTACGTAGCCGCACGAAGTAATCCGCTCCGCGGATCACTTCCGGGCTCTGATATAAGTTGGAAACAAGCAGCGTGATGAAGGGAGGATAAAAAATGAGTCGCAGTGTAAAAAAAGGACCTTTTATTGATGGTTACTTGTTGAAAAAAGTGGCAGATGCTGAAGCATCGAGCAAAAAGATCGTGATCAAGACTTGGTCCCGTCGCTCCACAATTTTCCCGCAATTCATTGGTCAAACGTTCGGGGTTTACGACGGTCGCAAACATGTACCTGTATATGTTACTGAGGATATGGTCGGACACAAACTGGGCGAATTTGCTCCAACTCGTACCTACAAAGGTCATACGGATGATGATAAGAAAACGAGACGTTAATTTATAAGTTCTTCGTTTGAAAGGAGGTAACACTTATGGAAGCAAAAGCACATGCTAGGTCAATTCGCATTGCTCCACGGAAAGCTAAGTTGGTTATTGACTTGATCCGCGGTAAGCAAGTAGGCGACGCTATCGCGATTCTTCGCCACACTCCTAAGGCGGCTTCACCGATCGTTGAGAAGCTTCTAAACTCTGCGATTGCCAATGCTGAACACAACTATTCTATGGATGTAAATAAATTGGTTGTTACGGAGGTCTTCGTAAACCAAGGACCAACAATGAAACGTTTCCGTCCACGTGCAATGGGACGTGCAAGCCGTATCAACAAACGCACTAGCCACATTACTTTGGTGGTATCCGAAAAATAAGGAGGGAAAACGTGTGGGCCAAAAAGTAAATCCCATTGGATTGCGTATAGGTGTTATTCGCGATTGGGAATCTAAATGGTACGCAGGCAAAGATTTTGGTGATCTTTTGCTGGAGGACGTAAAAATTCGTGAACACTTGAAAAACAAACTTAAAGATTCAGCAGTATCTCGCATTGAAATCGAGAGAGCAGCTAATCGTGTGAATGTTACTATCCACACTGCCAAGCCGGGTATGGTTATCGGTAAAGGTGGCGCGGAAGTTGAAAACTTGCGTAACGCAATTACAAAAATTGCAAAAGGCAAAAAAGTTCACATTAACATCTCTGAAATCAAATACCCTGATCTTGATGCAATTCTAGTTGCTGAAAGTATCGCACAACAATTGGAACGTCGTGTTTCTTTCCGCCGTGCGTTGAAACAAGCAATTCAAAGAACTATGCGTTCAGGAGCAAAAGGGATTAAAACAGCAGTCAGCGGTCGTGTAGGCGGTGCTGAAATTGCTCGTACAGAAGGCTATAGCGAAGGAACTGTTCCGCTTCATACACTTCGTGCTGATATTGATTATGGTACAGCAGAAGCACATACGACCTATGGTATCATCGGCGTAAAAGTATGGATCTATCGTGGAGAGATTCTTCCCCCGGCTAAGAAACAGCAAGCTGCTAAGGAAGGAGGCAACTAATCATGTTGGTACCAAAACGTGTAAAACACCGCAAACAACAACGCGGTAGTTTGAGAGGTATGGCTAAAGGCGGAACCGAACTAAACTTCGGAGAATTCGGTCTACAAGCAACTGAGCCATCTTGGATCACCAACCGTCAGATTGAAGCTGCGCGTATTGCAATGACGCGTTATATGAAACGTGGCGGTAAGGTATGGATTAAAATTTTCCCTGACAAACCGATTACTCAGAAGCCTCTAGAAGTCCGGATGGGTAGCGGTAAAGGTAACGTTGAGAAATGGGTTGCAGTTGTGAAACCTGGCAAGATTATGTTTGAAATTGCAGGAGTTTCTGAGGAAGTCGCACGTGAAGCTATGCGTCTTGCTTCTCACAAGCTGCCAATCAAAACTAAGTTTGTGAAACGTGAAGAATTGGGTGGTGAAGCAAATGAAAGCTAATGAACTTCGCAACTTAACCACTGCTGAGATTGAACAAAAAGTCGCCGGATATAAAGAAGAACTCTTTAATCTCCGTTTTCAATTGGCTACAGGCCAGCTTGATAACCCTACTCGCATCCGCGATGTACGGAAAGAAATAGCTCGTGCTAAAACAATTTTACATGAGAGAGTACTTGGAATTACTAGCTAATGTAATTAAGCATCGCATTAGCGTCTGAATTCAGGAAGGAGGCTAACCATGAGCGAACGCAATAACCGTAAAGTGCAAGTGGGTAAAGTCGTCAGCGACAAAATGGATAAAACCATCGTAGTAGCTGTAGAAACATACAAAAAGCATGATTTGTACCACAAGCGCATTAAATATACGAAAAAATTTAAAGCGCATGATGAGAACAATACTGCGAAAATCGGAGATGTTGTTAAAATCACCGAAACTCGTCCGTTGTCTAAAGACAAACGTTGGAGACTAGCAGAAATCATTGAAGTGGCTGTTGTTATCTAATTGCATATAGCTTAACCGAAAGGAGGAAATATCCATGATTCAACCATTTACACGTTTGCATGTAGCCGATAACTCTGGCGCGAAGGAATTGATGTGTATCCGCGTTCTCGGTGGTACTGGACGTCGTACAGCAGCAATCGGTGATCTAATCGTGTGTTCTGTTAAACAAGCAACACCAGGCGGCGTTGTCAAAAAAGGTGATGTAGTCAAAGCGGTTGTGGTTCGTACTAAACGTTCCGTTCGCCGTAAAGATGGTTCTTACATCGCATTTGATGAGAATGCAGCTGTCGTTGTAAAAGATGACAAGAGCCCACGTGGTACTCGTATTTTCGGACCTGTCGCTCGCGAACTTCGCGATAGAGACTTCATGAAAATCGTTTCCTTGGCTCCGGAAGTTATCTAAAACATATGTCACCGAAAGAGTGACTTTCGGTGAAAACGATATAGACGTGCTGCAAGGCACGGCCAACCCTTGAAGCAGGAGGTGTAAAGAATGCCAAGACTGAAAAAAATTCTAGAATCCCATAACAATAAGTTGCACGTCAAAAAAGACGATTCAGTTATTGTAATTACCGGTAAAGACAAAGGTAAAAAAGGCCGCGTTATCGCTGCTTACCCTCGTGAAAACCGTGTGCTTGTGGAAGGCGTGAATATGGTGAAGAAACATCAAAAGCCAAATCAGCTGAACCCACAAGGCGGCATTATCGAAAAAGAAGCTCCGATTCATGTTTCGAACGTGATGCACGTTGATCCAAAGAGCGGAAAAGTAACCCGTATCGGTTACAAAGTGCTGGATAACGGCAAAAAAGTTCGTGTTGCTAAAAGATCCGGAGAAGTAATCGACTAATCCAGAAACGTTAAGAAAGGAGGACCACGATTCATGACAACAAGATTGAAAGAGCGCTTTTTGAACGAAGTGACACCTGCTTTGGTTCAAAAATTCAACTATACGTCAGTGATGCAAGTGCCTAAAATTGAGAAAGTAGTTATCAACATGGGTGTGGGTGACGCTGTTGCCAACTCCAAAGTGTTAGATGCTGCACTTAATGATATGCAATTAATCGCTGGACAAAAACCAGTTATCACTCGTGCGAAGAAATCCATCGCTGGATTTAAACTTCGTGAGAACATGCCGATCGGTGTTAAGGTTACCCTTCGCGGTGAACGCATGTACCATTTCTTAGACAAATTGTTTAACGTAACGCTTCCGCGTGTACGTGACTTCCACGGTGTATCGACGAAAGCATTCGACGGACGTGGAAACTATACACTTGGCCTCAAGGAACAATTGATCTTCCCTGAGATTGAGTATGATCAAGTTGATAAAGTACGCGGTATGGATATCGTCCTCGTTACGACGGCGAAAACCGATGAAGAATCTCGTGAATTGCTGACCGCTCTCGGCATGCCTTTCGCGAAATAAATCGTTCATAAATTCTCCGAAACTATTTAGGAGGTGTCAGGCTAAGTGGCAAAAACTTCGATGAAAGTTAAACAACAACGCACGCCGAAGTTCAAAGTACGGGCATATACCCGCTGCGAACGTTGTGGTCGTCCACATTCGGTACTGCAAAAATTTAAAGTATGCAGAATTTGTTTCCGTGAATTAGCTCATAAAGGCCAGATTCCTGGCGTGAAAAAAGCAAGCTGGTAAACAATCAACAACGGGAAGGAGGTTTACACGAATGACTATGTCAGATCCAATTGCAGACATGTTAACTCGTATTCGTAACGCCAATACGGTTCGTCACGAAACGGTTGAAATGCCTGCTTCAACGATTAAAAAGCAAATCGCTGAAATCTTGAAGCGTGAAGGCTTTATCCGTGATGCAGAATTTATCGATGATAACAAACAAGGTATGATTCGTATTTTTCTTAAATACGGTTCAAACAATGAGCGTGTTATCACCGGTTTGAAGAGAATTAGTAAACCGGGCCTTCGCGTATACACGAAAAGTAATGAAGTACCTCGTGTACTCGGCGGTCTAGGAATCGCTATTATCTCGACTTCAAAAGGAATTATGACCGACAAAGAAGCTCGTCAGTCCAAAGCTGGCGGCGAAGTTGTCTGCTACGTTTGGTAATTAACGTCACAAAATAAGGAGGTGCAATAAATGTCCCGTATTGGTCGCAAACCAATTACAGTACCAAGTGGTGTAGATATCACACTTGATAATTCCGTAATTACAGTAAAAGGACCTAAAGGTTCCTTGACTCGTGAGCTTCATAAAGACATCAAAGTAATTATTGAGGAAAATTTGATTACTATTGAGCGTCCTTCAGATAATAAATTACATCGTTCTTTGCATGGTACAACACGGAGTGTTGTTAACAACATGGTGAGTGGAGTAACAGAAGGTTTCTCCAGAACTCTTGAGTTGGTAGGGGTAGGATATCGTGCAAGTAAAGTCGGCGATAAACTCGTACTAAACGTTGGATACTCTCATCCAGTAGAAATCACTCCAGAACCAGGTATCGAATTCGATGTGCCTACGAATACAAAGATCATCGTTAATGGAATTAATAAAGAGCGTGTTGGTGAATACGCTGCAAATATTCGTTCTGTTCGCGCACCTGAGCCTTACAAAGGTAAAGGGATCAAGTATGAAGGCGAACGCATCATTCGTAAGGAAGGTAAAGCCGGTAAGAAGAAATAAACCTCTTCTTAACGGACCCATCCTTTTGGCGTCTTGAATGGAAATGCTTGTTATGGTAAACCGAAAGGAGTGAAATGGAAGTCATGATTACAAAACCGGATAAAAACAAAGCCCGTCTTAAAAGACATTTGCGTGTACGTAGAAAAATTCAAGGAACGGCTCTTCGTCCAAGACTTAACGTATACCGTTCTTCCAAACATATCTATGCACAATTGATTGATGATGTGGCTGGCGTAACAATTGTTTCCGCTTCGACAGTCGATAAAGAACTGAGCGAAGGGTTGACTAGCGGAAGTAACGTTGAAGCTGCTCGTAAAGTTGGCGAACTTATCGCAAAACGTGCGGAAGGCAAAGGCGTGAAAAACGTTGTGTTTGACCGCGGAGGTTACTTGTACCATGGACGAATTCAGGCATTGGCTGATGCAGCTCGCGAAGCAGGCCTTGAATTCTAAGATATTTTCTAAAAGGAGGTTAACGACTTGCGTGTAGATCCGAACACTTTAGAACTAACTGAAAGAGTTGTAAATATTAACCGCGTAGCTAAAGTAGTTAAGGGCGGACGCCGTTTCAGCTTTAGCGCACTCGTCGTTGTCGGCGACGGCAAAGGCTGGGTTGGCGCTGGTATCGGTAAAGCGGGCGAAGTTCCTGACGCGATTCGCAAAGGAATTGAAGATGCTAAGAAAAACCTTGTATTCGTTCCTCTAGTGGGGACTACTGTCCCTCACCAAGTGATCGGACACTTTGGTGCCGGACGTGTGCTTTTGAAACCGGCATCTGAAGGTACTGGAGTTATCGCTGGCGGTCCAGTTCGTGCAGTACTTGAATTGGCTGGTGTAGGCGACATTTTAACAAAATCCCTAGGTTCTTCGAATTCCATCAACATGGTCAACGCGACTTTGGAGGGCTTGTCCCGTCTGAAACGTGCTGAAGATGTGGCGAAATTACGCGGCAAATCCGTCGAAGAACTTCTCGGTTAAGGAGGGAATCTCATGGCTAAACTGCAAATTACCCTTGTGCGTAGTTTGATCGGTCGTCCGGAGACTCAACGTACTACCGTGAAAACTTTGGGACTTCGCAAAATCAATGATTCTGTAGTTCAAAACGACAACGCAGCTATTCGTGGTATGGTTAATCAAGTAAGTCACTTGATAGCTGTTAAAGAAATTCAAGAGTAGTCAACTAAGTAAGTCTAACAATAAATAAGGAGGTGCAACGAACGATGAAACTACATGAGCTTTCCCCAGCTCCTGGATCCCGCAAAGAACGCAAACGCGTAGGTCGCGGTACAGGTAGCGGTACGGGTAAAACATCAGGTCGTGGCCATAAGGGTCAAAATTCTCGTTCCGGTGGTGGTGTGCGTCCAGGCTTCGAAGGCGGACAAAACCCGCTGTATCGTCGCTTGCCGAAACGCGGATTTACTAATCCAACGCGGAAAGAGTATGCGATCGTTAACATCGAGGAACTTAACAACTTTGCGGCGGATACGGAAGTAACTCCAGAACTGTTGTCACAACAAGGAATCGTTAAAAATGCTAAAAGCGGCATCAAGATTCTTGGCAACGGTGAAGTTACTGTCAAATTGACAGTTAAAGCGAATAAGTTCTCCCAATCCGCGGTAGATAAAATTCAGGCTGCCGGCGGTAAAACCGAGGTGATCTAATGTTCAAAACCATTAAGAACATATGGCATGTCAAGGATCTGCGTAATCGTATTGGATTCACACTGTTTATCTTCATTATTTTCCGGATCGGTACTTTTGTTCCGGTTCCGGGAGTTAATGCAGCAGTGTTTCAATCAACTACAGGTCCAGAGAATGGTTTACTAGGGTTATTCAACACATTCTCAGGCGGAGCATTGAAGAATTTCTCCATCTTCGCTCTGGGGATTATGCCTTATATCACGGCATCTATCATCGTACAACTCCTTTCTATGGATGTTATTCCGAAATTTGCGGAATGGGCTAAACAAGGGGAACATGGTAAGAAGAAGATGGCTCAAGTCACTCGCTACGGTACAGTGATCTTGGCTATCATTCAAGCCTTTGCTACTTCATACGGTTTCAATCGGCTGTACAGCACTGAAATGATTCCAAATGCAACATTTGCGGATTATGCTGTTATTGCTATTGTACTGACTGCAGGTACATCGTTCTTAATGTGGCTCGGTGAGCAAATTACTGAAAAAGGTATTGGAAATGGTATTTCGTTAATTATCTTCGCAGGGATCGTCGCTGGTTTTCCAACAATGATTCAAAGCATTGCTAATTCCGAATTTATCGTTGATAATCAAACATTCATGAATGTAGTTAAATTTTTGGCTATCTTCATCGTGGTGATACTAATCATCATTGGTGTTATTTACATCCAACAGGCGATTCGGAAAATTCCGGTGCAGTATGCAAAACGTGTTGTTGGTAACAAAATGTATGGTGGTCAGAATACGCATATCCCATTGAAGATCAATGCAGCAGGCGTTATTCCGGTTATCTTTGCATCCTCGCTATTGCAGTTCCCAGTAATTATCGCTAATTTCTGGGCGACGCATGGTTGGGCTAAGTGGGTCGGAACTAACTTGTCGCATACGAAACCGCTCGGGATGTTACTTTATGTTCTTATGATCGTCGGCTTTACGTTCTTCTACACTTTTGTGCAGATGAATCCACAGCAGATGGCTGATAATATGAAGAAAAATGGTGGTTATATTCCAGGGATTCGTCCAGGGAAAGCAACAGCTACTTATCTGACACGGGTATTAACTCGTTTGACGATGACTGGTGCCATATTCCTTGCGGCTGTTTCGATCCTTCCGGTTGGGCTGGGTGCTTTGGCTGGTTTGCCGCAGTCAGTACAAATCGGTGGTACTTCAATCCTGATCGTTATCGGTGTTGCACTTGATACGATGAAGACAATTGAAGGACAATTGATCAAACGTCACTATAAAGGCTTCATTAAAAAATAGGCGATAGGTTCCAGGTTGATGAACTCGCCTGGTACCTGTTGTTCTGTTTCTTGTATTGAGTCATCTTGGAGGGAGTGATAATCATGAACATTTTATTCATGGGGCCTCCTGGAGCAGGAAAAGGAACACAAGCTGAGGTCATCGTTAAAGAATTTGGCATTCCCCATATATCTACTGGTGATGCATTTCGCCTGGCGATTAAAGAGGGAACTCCCATTGGGATTAAAGCCAAGGAGTATATCGATCAAGGCCTTCTGGTGCCTGATGATGTAACGGTTGGCATCGTTCGTGAGCGCCTACAGCAGTCCGATTGCGAAAAAGGTTTCTTATTGGATGGTTTTCCAAGAACCCTTTCGCAAGCGGAAGCGCTGGAGGATTTGCTTAGCGGATTAGATCGCAAGCTGGAGCATGTCATTAACCTGAAAGTGGACCGGAACAAGCTACTCGCGCGTCTAACCGGACGTCGGATATGCAAGTCCTGCGGAGCCACGTATCATGTGATCTTTAATCCTCCGGGGCAAGAAGGTCTTTGTGATAAATGCGGTGGCGAGTTGTACCAACGCTCTGATGATAATGAAGAGAGCGTAGGCATTCGTTTGGATGAATATATCAACAAAACAGCACCTCTTCTCAAGTTTTATGATGAAAAGGGTTTGCTACGTGAAGTTGATGGAGAACAGGAAATCGGTGCGGTATCGCAAGAGATCGTATCCTTACTGCGAGGTTAGGTGTAATGATCATATGTAAATCCGAAACGGAACTAGGCTTTATGAGAGAAGCAGGGCGAATCGTCGCGGAAACGCACAGGCTCATGGCGAAATCGATTGAGCCAGGAATTACGACGGGGGAACTCGATCAAATCGCCGATAAGTACATTCGTAGTCAAGGCGCTTTGCCGTCTTTTAAAGATTACAACGGTTTCCCTTACAGCATTTGTGCTTCGGTCAACGAAGAGTTGGTACATGGATTTCCCGGCAAACGCAAATTGAACGAAGGCGACATCATCAGTATTGATATCGGCGCAGAGTTTCGTGGATTTCACGGAGATTCGGCGTGGACATATCCCATCGGTACGATTTCGGATGAAGCTAAGCGGCTTCTAGAAGTCACCGAAGGATCACTATTTGCTGGTCTCGCGCTCGTCAAACCTGATGTCCGTTTGTTCACTGTCTCGCATGCTATTCAGCAATACATCGAAAATGCTGGTTTCTCTGTTGTTCGTGAATATGTCGGTCACGGCATAGGATCGAGCCTTCACGAAGAACCGCAAATTCCGAACTACGGCACACCGGATCGTGGTCCACGCCTTAAACCAGGTATGGTGCTTGCGATCGAACCGATGGTTAACATCGGCAAACGGTATGTTAGAACGCTTGAAGATAATTGGACGGTCGTTACGGTAGACGGTTCACTCTGTGCTCACTTCGAGCATACTGTAGCAGTCACACCGGATGGTATGGAAATTCTTACAAAGCTGGACGATTAGACGATGAATATGAAACCATGTTCTGAAGTTCAAATTGGTCAAATTGTGAGAGTTCTGAAAGGTAAAGATGCAGGTTCATTTTACGTAATTGTGCAGATTATTGACGACAAGTTCGTTATGATTGTAGATGGGGCCAAACGGAAGTTTGATCAGCCTAAGCGTAAAAATATACAGCATCTTGAACTTCAGCCAATGATCAGCAGCGAGGTTGTTCATAGTTTGCAAGAAAGCGGGCGAGTAACAAATGCTAAGCTGCGTTACGCAGTGAATGCTTATGTGGAATCCGCCAATATAAATGCTGAGAAGAAAGGAGACTGACTGTGGCTAAGGAAGATGTCATTGAAGTCGAAGGTACGGTTATAGAACCGCTACCAAATGCTACATTCAAGGTTGAGCTCGAGAATGGTCATCAAATTCTCGCTCATGTTTCTGGAAAGCTACGGATGCACTTTATCCGTATACTGACTGGAGACAAAGTTGTAATTCAATTATCACCTTATGATCTTACAAAAGGTCGTATCACATACCGTAAATAGATTCTGGTTCCGATACCCATACCATTTATAAAGTATTTATGATATGATATTCGGGTTGAGTTTTATTTGCGGGTAATTCATGCATCGCAATGTACAAAATCAACACTATGAATTCAGTTTTACTACAGTAAAACTTAGTTTATCCTTACGAAGAGAGTTTTGCTTCTCAAAAACGGAGCTTACGCTTTCGAAGTCAGTTTTACATTCGTAAAACTTTTAGGAGGTAATCAACATGAAGGTAAGACCTTCTGTGAAGCCTATGTGCGAAAAATGCAAAGTCATTCGTCGCAAAGGCAATGTTATGGTGATTTGTGAAAATCCAAAGCATAAACAAAAACAAGGTTAAAGAAGGGGGTGTAGCGTAAAATGGCACGTATAGCTGGTGTGGATTTGCCACGTGATAAACGCGTTGAGATCGCCTTAACTTACATTTTCGGAATCGGTAAAACGACTTCACAGAAAATCCTGAAATTGACAGGCATCAATCATGACACACGTGTTCGTGATTTGACGGAAGATGAGGTTAGCAAACTACGCGAAACGATCGACAAAGAAGTCAAAGTAGAAGGCGACCTTCGTCGTGAAATTTCCTTAAATATTAAACGTTTGATCGAAATTGGCTGCTACCGTGGAGTGCGTCACCGTCGTGGTCTGCCTGTTCGCGGACAACGTACGAAGACTAATGCCCGTACTCGTAAGGGTCCTCGTCGTACTGTAGCGAACAAGAAGAAATAAGAAGGGGGGATAACTGACAATGGCTAAACCGAAAAAAGTCGTACGTACTAAACGTCGCGACCGTAAAAATATTGAATCGGGTGTGGCACATATCCGCTCCACCTTCAACAACACGATCGTAACGATCACGGATCCACACGGTAACGCAATTTCTTGGGCTAGCTCCGGCGGCCAAGGATTTAAGGGTTCCCGTAAATCAACTCCATTTGCTGCTCAAATGGCTGCAGAATCTGCTGCTAAAGCTGCAATGGAACATGGTATGAAAACCGTTGAAGTTATGGTTAAAGGACCAGGAGCAGGCCGCGAAGCCGCTATCCGCTCCTTGCAAGCGGCTGGTCTGGAAGTTAACGTAATTAAAGACGTTACTCCAATTCCTCATAACGGATGCCGTCCTCCAAAACGTCGCCGCGTTTAATGAAGCCGCCTTTAGTGTGGTATAACAACAGCGCAATTTGGTAACAATGGTTGTTTAGACATACTAGTTGATAGACTTCAGTGAGCATGTGCATTTTCTAGAGGAACGACGTTTTGAAGGAGGGGTACTTCGTGATAGAAATCGAAAAGCCGAAAATTGAGACCGTTGAAGTTAACGATGATGGCACCTATGGGAAATTTGTAGTAGAACCACTTGAGCGTGGGTATGGCACCACACTGGGCAACTCGCTTCGCCGGATTTTGCTCTCTTCTCTGCCGGGTGCGGCGGTAACATCGGTCCAAATCGATGGTGTTCTGCATGAATTCGCAACCATTCCGGGCGTAATGGAAGACGTTACGGAGATCATTCTCAACCTGAAAGCTCTCTCGCTCAAAATCCACTCCGATGAAGAGAAAACTCTCGAAATCGATGCGGAAGGCGAAGGAATTATTACGGCTGGAGATATTCGTGCGGATAGCGATGTGGAAATTCTTAATCCGGATTTGCATATTGCTACACTTGAGCCGGGTTCCAGACTCCACATGCGGATTTTTGCTGGCCGCGGCCGTGGTTACGTTCAGGCGGATCGGAACAAAAGAGATGATCAACCAATTGGTGTGATTCCTGTTGATTCGATCTATACCCCAATTACTCGTGTCAATTACGTTGTAGAAAATACACGTGTTGGACAAGTGACGAACTACGACAAGCTTTCGCTCGAAGTATGGAGTGATGGTAGCATTAGACCGGAAGAGGCAGTTAGCCTCGGTGCTAAAATTTTGACCGAGCATCTTTTCTTGTTCGTGGGTCTCACGGACGAAGCGAAAGACGCTGAAATTATGGTTGAAAAAGAAGAAGACAAGAAAGAAAAAGTTCTTGAAATGACGATTGAGGAGCTTGACCTCTCTGTTCGATCCTATAATTGCCTTAAACGTGCCGGCATTAATACGGTACAAGAGCTTACTACGAAAACCGAAGAAGATATGATGAAAGTTCGTAACCTCGGACGCAAATCTTTAGAGGAAGTACAAGAAAAGCTCGAAGAGCTCGGATTAGGTCTTCGTACGGAAGAATAAACTGCTTGAATCGTTCTAGCGAAGGAGGGAAAACTCATGGCATACCAAAAGTTGGGCCGCGATTCCAGTGCGCGTAAAGCTTTGTTTCGCGATCTGGTAACAGACCTATTCTTATACGAACGTATCCAAACGACAGAAGCTAAAGCGAAAGAAGTTCGCTCTATCGCTGAGAAACTGATCACTAAGGCTAAGCGTGGAGATCTTCATGCTCGTCGCCAAGTGGCAGCTTATGTTCGTCGCGAATCTATTGATGGAGAGCAAGATGCAATCCAAAAATTGTTTGCAGATATCGCAACTCGTTACTCCGAACGTCCAGGTGGATACACTCGTATCTTGAAACTAGGACCTCGCCGCGGTGACGCAGCACCTATGGTTTATCTGGAATTGGTAGACCGTTCGTAATCACTAGGGTGTATATCCTAGTTCCCTTTCTTGGGGAATAGAAAACTCTCTGTCAGCGCGACCTTTAGGCCTCGCGATCGGAGAGTTTTTCCATGTAATGAGAGTGAGTTGTTCATTCTATAGACTGTTCACGATATAGCGAAAGGAGGGTGTCTGTTGCGTAATGTGTTTATGACTGTCAGTTATGATGGAACGAACTATTACGGCTTCCAAACCCAACCTGGTGGGAACACAATACAGGATCATTTGGAAGCAGCAATAGTTCACTTGACGGGTGAAGTTGTGAAGATTCACGGCTCTGGTCGCACTGACGCTGGGGTACATGCTCGTGAACAGCCATTCCACTTTAGTACCTCTTCACTTATACCACTTGAACGTTGGCGGTTAGCGCTAAATGGCCGTCTCCCCAGCGATATAAGAGTGACTGAGGTACGTGAAGTGCCGATGGACTTCCATTCTCGCCGTTCGGCTAAGCGGAAGACTTATAGGTATTCGATTAACGGCAATCGTGTACCTGATGTGTTCCAACGCAATTTACAATACCATCACCCAGGTAAGCTTGACTTATCGGCTATGCGTGAGGGATTGAAGTATATAGTGGGCACCCATGACTATACTTCATTTGCTTCCCGGCGTTCGACTAAGACGAGTCATGTACGTACGATCTATGAGGCACAAATGGTAGTAGATACGTCTTCTGACTATCCGGGTACACACGAGCAAGGAATCATACACTTTTATATAACTGGCAATGGGTTTCTTCAACATATGGTTCGGATTATTATGGGGACCTTACTTGAGATTGGTGAAGGTAAGCGTCGACCAGAGGATATGGGAAATATCCTAGAAAAGAAGAATCGTATGGCTGCAGGTCCAACAGCAGAGAGTAAGGGTCTGATGTTGTGGAAGGTAGAATTTAATGAAGAGGTTCTTTTGTTAAATTCCGAGATAGCTGATGAATAAACGAAACCTATAGGTACATTTGTACGTAGCATATACAAAACAAACCATAGGAGGGTCTACCTGAATGAAGTGTCCTGTATGTGATAATGTTCGTATGAGAGAAGTAGAGAAGGATGGAGTTTTGATTGATGTGTGTACTGAATGCAAAGGTGTATGGCTTGACAGGGGAGAGCTTGATAAACTGTTGAGTGAAATACGTGAGATTCGTCCCGCATTTAACGAATGGTATGGTAATCGTGAGGGCGAATCAGAATATGACCGCAAAGAAGTGAACCGTCAATCCCCTAACTTGAATCAAGGATCTAGTTCTCAGTCGCATCAGGCCTACGATTACAGGGATCAAAAGCATGGATATAATAAAGGACATCAACATAAGAAGAAAAAGTCAGTGCTGGATGTGTTCGGAGATTTATTCGATTAAACTGAAATAATACGAAAAAAGACTTGCGTATTATTTTTACATCCTGTAGAATAAAAGTTGTGTTTTCTTAATGGCTATCCCACGGCCCCCAATTAAGAAGACCAAAACAACAGTAAAATTAATGTTAGCTTACAAGATAATAACAACGATCGAAGATAAATGGGCTGAGTTGTTCGGCAATCTGAATTGTTGATCATATTCAGCATTAATGGACTATTTCGGACGAGAATGAAGGAGGATCTTTACATGCGTACCACTTATATTGCTAAGCCAAGCGAAGTTGAGCGCAAATGGCACATTATTGATGCCACTGGCAAAACGTTAGGCCGATTGGCTAGCGAAGCTGCAGCACTCATTCGCGGTAAACACAAACCCGAATTTACTCCTCATGTTGATGGCGGTGACTTTGTTATCGTAATTAACGCTGAGAAGATTACACTAACTGGTAAGAAAATGGAAAACAAGAAATACTACCGTCACTCCATGCACCAAGGTGGTTTGAAAGTTACAGTCGCTCAAGACTTGCTTAGAACTTACCCTGAACGTATGATTGAATTTGCTATTCATGGCATGTTGCCAAAAACTCGCCAAGGCGAGAAAATGAAGCTTAGATTGAAAGCATACGCTGGCGCTGAGCATCCACATGCAGCACAAAAACCTGAAGTTTACGAACTTCGCGGATAATTAAAAGGAGGACAGTTTCATGGCTCAAGTACAATACTATGGGACAGGTCGTCGTAAACATTCGGTAGCTCGTGTTCGCCTTGTACCGGGTGAAGGACGCATTGTCATTAATAAACGCGACATCAATGAATATTTTTGTCTGGAGACTCTTAAGCTGATTGTTAAACAACCACTTAATTTGACAGAAACGCTTGGTAGTTATGATGTACTAGTTATCGCACATGGTGGCGGTACATCTGGTCAAGCAGGAGCAATTCGTCACGGTATTTCACGTGCATTGCTTAAAGCTGATCCAGAACTTCGTCCAGCTCTTAAAAAAGCAGGATTCTTGACTCGTGACCCACGGATGAAAGAACGTAAAAAATACGGTCTTAAAGCCGCTCGTCGCGCGCCACAGTTCTCCAAACGTTAATATTTTCAGTTCATTCAAGAACCCTCTTTCGAGAAATCGAGAGAGGGTTCTTTTTTTTGTATTATTGACTTATTGCTGGAAAGTTTTATACTTTAATATATAATTCAAATGTGTTTAGTAGGACTATTTCCTTATTTATGTATTGTCTAAGGAGGAGAAGGAATGAACTTATTAGAAAAAGAAGAATTGATCAAGGTTAAGGCAGAGGAACTGGAGTCAGCATCTGCGGAGGAGGTAATTGCTTGGGCAGTAGAGGCATTTCCGCATTTAACATTTGCTTGTAGCTTTGGAGCAGAAGATGTTGTGCTCGTAGATATGCTGCAACAGATCAGTCCTACTAGTGATATCTTTTATCTAGATACGGATTATCATTTCAAAGAAACGTATGAGACACGCGATGCTATGGCTGCTAGATATGATCTAGAGTTTGTACGGGTATCTCCGAAATTAACTCCTGAAGAACAGTCATTACAACATGGTGAGGAATTGTGGACTACAGATGCAAATGCATGTTGTGGTATTAGAAAAGTAGAGCCATTAACGCGTATTTTATCTCAGTATGATGCATGGATAACGGGGATCCGCCGGGATCAAGCACCGACACGGGCTAATGCAAAGAAAGTTGAGTATGATAGCAAATTTGGACTAGTTAAGTTCAATCCATTGGCGAGTTGGAGTACGGATGATGTGTGGAATTATATTCGTAAGAACGATATTATATACAATCCTCTCCATGATCAGAACTTTCCTAGTATTGGGTGTCAGCAATGTACTCGTCAGGTTATGCCAGGGGAGGATCCTCGTGCTGGACGCTGGGCAGGGTCGGAGAAGACGGAATGCGGATTGCATAAATAAATATACTATATGCATATAACGAAGGGGAGAAATGTATGACTGCAATTGCACCACATGGGGGTACTCTGATCAATCGTGTTATTACAGGTGAAGAACGTGAAAACTTATTACTAGCTGCGAAGAATTTGTCAGTGATTCAGATTAATGCATGGACGATATCGGATCTCGATTTAATTGGTGTGGGTGCGTTTTCTCCGTTAACGGGCTTCTTGAATGAAGAAGATTATCATTCTGTTGTGAGTTCAATGAGACTCGCAGATGGTACGGTGTGGAGTATTCCTATTACGTTGTCTGTCAGTGAAGAACAAGCTCTAAGTCTTACGGTCCAACAGGAAGTAGCCTTAGTGGGTGAAAAAGATGGGGTAGTTTACGGACTACTTGAGATAGAAAGTATTTATAAGGTTGATCAAGCTGTTGAAGTCAAAAACGTATTCAAAACGGAAGATCCAGAGCATCCTGGTGTGAAAAAATTACTAGAGAAGTCGCCGATTTATGTTGGTGGATCAATTAAGGTGCTTAATCGTCCGCGGCCAGAGCGATTTGGGGAGTTTTATTATGATCCTGCCGTGACTCGTGCTATTTTTGCTGAGAAGGGTTGGAGAACTGTTGTTGGTTTTCAAACCCGTAATCCAGTTCATCGGGCACATGAGTATATCCAGAAGAGTGCTATGGAGATCGTGGATGCTCTTTTTCTGAATCCACTTGTTGGTGAGACGAAATCGGACGATGTCGCAGCTGATGTGCGGATGCAAAGTTATTTGACTCTGTTAGAGAATTATTATCCTGCGAACCGTACATTTCTAGGTGTATTCCCGGCAGCCATGCGTTATGCGGGACCACGGGAAGCGATCTTCCACGCTATGGTACGGAAAAATTACGGTTGTACCCATTTTATTGTTGGCCGTGATCATGCAGGTGTAGGAGATTATTATGGGACGTATGAAGCGCAGGAAATCTTCTCTAACTTTACAACTGAAGAATTGGGAATCTCGCCATTGTTCTTCGAACATAGTTTCTTCTGTACTAAATGTGGTAACATGGCGTCCAGCAAGACATGCCCTCATCCTAGTGAAGATCATTTGACTTTATCCGGCACAAAAGTAAGAGCGTTACTGCGTGATGGGGTATGTCCACCACCAGAGTTTACGCGGCCAGAAGTGGCCAAAGTATTGATCGAGGGTATGAGCCATCAAGTTGTAATTTAAGGAGAACTACATCCTTGTTAGGTATATTTGTCCACCTTGTCCCATATAGATGAGTATTGTCATTATGGGGACGGAGGTGGCTTTTTTATGGGCTCAAAAGATAAGTTGTTTGTATCTATTTCCTTCAGCCGTGTAAAAAAGATGCTGGTTGGGTTAGTTTTACTGGGGATATTGCTGACAATAGCAGTCTATGAAATTCCTACAACGAAAGTATGGAAATACTGGAGTCTCCCGTTGGCCGGTGTAACCATTGCTTTAGACGCAGGTCATGGTGGGCCGGATGGAGGGGCAGTAAGTAAGCAAGGGATCATCGAGAAGGATATTAATCTGGCGGTGGCCTTGTATTTACGGGATTATTTGCAACAAGCAGGGGCTATAGTAGTTATGACGCGAGAAGATGATCGTGACTTGGCAGGAGCGGATACAAAAGGTTATAAGAAGCGAAAATCAGAAGATCTCAAGCAGCGTGTACGATTTATAGAAGAGAAGGAAGCGAAGTTGTTTCTGAGCATTCATATGAATAGCGTACCTTCCTCACGATGGAGCGGAGCGCAGACGTTCTATAATAAACAGAATGAGGATAGTGTGAATTTGGCTCAACTTGTGCAGCAGGAGTTAAAAGTCAATCTAGAGAATACCGATCGAGTTGCCAAACAATCAGATAAGACCGTGTATTTATTAGAAGCGCTAAAAATCCCTGCCGTCCTGGTAGAGGTTGGATTTCTATCGCATCCTGAGGAGTCGAAGTGGTTGAAGGATGACGCTTATCAGCGTAAAGTCGCTGGCGCGATTTACAAGGGGATTCTACGATATACTGCTGGCGAAAAGAGTGAGAACTGAGCGTTAAATGGCAGATAATGCTATAATAAATTATTATTATAGTTAATACGATATGAGATGAAGTCGAGGTGCTGTCATTGTTATCGAAGGAAGAACTTCAGAATGCGCTGCTTCCAATTATTGAACCTACATTAAAACGAAGCTTGGTTGAGATGCAGTGGATTCGCGATATGATGGTCAAAGAGGACCGCGTCTCGCTTACGGTTATCTGTTTAGAAAAGAGCAAGGATTTGCAAGAGAAACTGGAGAGTGAAATCCGCCTGCGTCTTTCTGAGCTAGGAGTAAAAGATGTACATCTTCGACTTAGAGAGGCATCAGAGCAGGAGAGGGAGGAAGCGCTTGGCTCAGAACTTGAGGAATCTATTTCTTCTGCTCCGAATGGAGAGCGTTTTAAAGGTCGTGCAGCTGGGTTAGAACAACTTCCGATTCTAGATCCTAATACTAAAGTGAACTTCGTTGCCATTGCTAGTGGAAAAGGCGGTGTAGGTAAATCAACCGTAACTGTTAATTTAGCTGTAGCTCTTGCTCGCTCTGGTCAGAAGGTTGGGCTTATTGATGCTGATATCTACGGGTTCAGTGTACCGGATATGATGGGGATCGAAGAGACTCCTATCGTTGAGGATGGGTCCATTATTCCTGTTGAACGTTTTGGCGTCAAAGTAATGTCGATGGGGTTCTTTATTCGTGAGAACAATCCCGTTATCTGGCGTGGGCCGATGCTTGGTAAGATGCTTCGGCAGTTTCTCAGCGATGTTGACTGGGGAGAATTAGATTATATGTTATTAGATCTACCTCCAGGTACTGGTGACATCGCACTTGATGTGCATCAAATGCTCCCGCAAAGCCGCGAGATCATTGTGACGACTCCACATGCAACTGCGGCATTCGTGGCAGCTCGGGCGGGGGCGATGGCGCTTCAAACAGAGCACGAAGTGTTGGGTGTGGTAGAAAATATGGCTTATTACGAATGTAAGGCTTGTGGGAGTAAGGATTATGTATTTGGCAGAGGCGGCGGGGCACAGTTGGCAGAGACCCTTCATACCGATTTGCTTGCCCAGATCCCACTTGGAGCGCCGGACAACCATCCTTCAGAACCTGATTTTTCACCTTCCGTTTATAAGGAAGATAGTTTGATTGGGAAGATTTATAACGATATGGCCAAACAAGTTATGAATAAATACAGCAAAGACTGACCGAGTGGTCAGTCTTTTTAAATGCAATGTGTAATTCGTCTTTCCGGTTAAGAAGAACCGTCACTACCACTTCCGCTGCCTTCGCCACCGCCACTATCGCCACCTGAATCTCCCGATTCTCCTGATCCGCCTTCACCACCACTTTTCGAATCAGTGATCTTGGGCTCGAGCTGTTCCTTAACAACGGCCTTTAGTATTTCCATTATTTCCATTTTGAACAAGGGGCTTTGCATCGTTTCTTGAACTACAGACATGGACTGTTTGCGATAATCTGAAGTTTTCGTGAGATCTAGAAACATCTTCATCATTTCAGGTGACTTCATAATTTCGCCAACTGATTTTTGATAAGTTGGGTCCTTGATTAGTTGTAAATGAAGTTGCTTGCTCTCGGAGTTAATCGCCTTAGCAAAATCCCCCGCAAATTTAGGCTCAGTCATAATTTTTTCGATTTCTTTCTTATATTCTGGAGAGGTGATCGTGTCTTTAACAGCGAGTCGTACTTCATCGTTCGTTTGTGAAGGGAGAATCATTTTAACACCAACAGTTCCACCACCGCTGGATCCTCCTCCAGAATCTGAACTAGAGCTTGAGCTGCTACCTCCGCTGCTTATAGCTTCATATATGGCCTTTTTTCCTTCATCCGATTTAAGGATATCTAAAAGCATGGTCTTTGTCTCCTTGTATCCTCCACCTTGAGACGAAGAGCTTTGTTCAGAACCGCAGGCCGTTAGCGTAAGAGCAAATGTACACAAGATGCATAATAACCATCGGTAACCAAGCCATTTCATGGTCCCTTCCTCCTTGTTATCGTCACTGTCCTTAGTATGCGGTCATAAAAAGGAATTATCCTATTGAAAAGAATGGTTTTTTACTGGAAAGGTTGGTAAAATAATTGCGGAGGTGTGATCTTTGAACTTGAAAAAATGGATATATTTACTTTGGACAACTTTGGTAGTTGGGGCGGTTGTTTCGCTTGTAGCTGGATTGCTATTACAATGGACTCATACCGTACAATTAAATGGAACAGCTGATTTTTTTGTGAATATGGCTATATTGCTCGGGGTTGGAATTATGGTTAGTGTTTATTCTCAAATGGGCTTTTTTGCATATTTAATGTTGAATTATATGGGATCAGGTGTTTTTTCAAAAGTAACATGGAGATATATACAAATTGGACTTACCGTTCTGGCGTTAATGGAACTGCTGTTCCTCCGAGTTTTTCTAGGCGAAGAGAAGAATGGAATTTCAGATGTGGTACTGGGTATCATTATTCTTGTCATTTCTTGTGTTACAGCTTATTTGAAAGTGAAAGCAACGAATAATTCAGCTTGGATTCCCACATTATTCTATATGATCTCCGTGACAATAGTAGAGATGGTTGGTGTGCTCAATATCGGCGTTGACCAAGCAACGGTATGGATCGGTGCACCGCTTATTGCTTGTAACGCTTACCAAATTATGATTTTACACCGGTTATTGAAGCCTGCGAATCGTTAATAATACATACATCAATTGCTAAGAGTTCGGGGGGCACAACCTGAACTTTTTTTTGTTATCTCAGTTACCTTATCTACAACAAAACTATAAAAAAAGAACTTCTGAAATTACAGAAGTCCGGATTATTAAAAAAACTGAATTACTTATAAGAGAACTACATGCCGGCAGCGTTATTTATCTCTTGTTGCACCCAGGTTTGATCGCGAACTTCGGAGCCTTTGACACTTGCTTCTGTAAGTAAATCGGATACGGTGACAAATTCATAACCCTTCTTGCGAAGTTCATCGATAATAATGGGGAGGGCTTCATGCGTTTGTTTAACAGAGTCACTGGCGTGAAGTAAAACAATATCTCCAGGATGCGCTTTACTCACTACTCGATCAACGATAGTCTGCACCCCTTTGTTCATCCAATCTTGTGAATCTGTATCCCATTGAATGACGCTATACCCTTTATTTTGGGCGATTTTCAGTACACGTTTGTCGAAATCTCCGTTTGGAAGACGAAGGAGTTTTGGCTCTTTTCCAGTTAAGTCGGTTAAAATAGAATGTGCCGAGGAAATTTGGCGGGTGATCTCTTCTTCGTTCAGTCCACTGTAATTGACGTGTTTATGACCATGGCTTCCGATTTCGTAACCTTGTTGCTGAATTGCCTTTACAATCTCAGGGTGAGACTTACTCCAAGGAGAAGAGAGGAAGAACGTTGCTTTTTGTACTCCTTTGTCCTTGAGCACTTTAAGGATAGGCTCTGTACGCTTGTCTCCCCAACTAATATCGAAGGTAAGGGCAATCACTTTCTTTTCCGTAGACACGCTGTAAATAGCGGAAGGACTGCTCTCTTCAGAGAACACCGTAACATGGCCCTTCTCTACATAAATAATACCTACTGCAAACAGGGCCGCAGTGAAAACAAAGAAAAACTTTTTGATTCTCTTCCCGTTCAGGACATAGAAGAAGTTGTTCATGAGCTTTAAGCCCCTCTCGTTATCAGAATGATTTATCCACTTTTACAATGTATGCTCGTACCTTTAAGTTATTACTTTTCTTAGCTAGTAAAACAAATACGGTTTTCAGGAGGATTTTTTTATGACTTCATTGCGTAGATTTGTACAGGATTTATTTTTTTATAAGAAAATGATGGCATTGTCATTGATTCTTTTTACAGCTGGTATCGTTATTGGAACTTTGAATGCTGATTTTATTACGGAGCTAATCACTCCGCAATTGCAGGGTTTACAGGAGTACAGTCGGGAATTATCAGAGTCTGCAAATCCGCAGTGGAGCTTTTTTGTGTTTATTTTCCTTAACAATGCTGTGAAGAGTATCGTCATTATTTTTGCAGGTGCTTTATTTGGATTGCTACCGATTTTCTTTTTGATGATGAATGGAATGGTTATAGGTTTTCTGCTAACTACTGCTGCATCTCAAGGAGAGAATATGTTTGATCTAATTGTCTTAGGGTTATTGCCACATGGAATTATTGAAATCCCCGCGATATTGATCGCTTCCGGATTTGGTCTTCAGTTTGGATATATGGTTTTAAAGGGATTAGGGGAATTGGGTGCAAGAGATGAATCGGAACGGACAGTTAAGTGGGGGGGATTTTTGAAAACAGCAGGAAGGGCATCCATCTGGATAACGTTGTTGTTACTAATCGCTGCCATTATTGAAAGTACCCTTACTTTCTATTTAGTCACATTATAAAATTTAATAATAATTCATAATTTACCAAAAATATGTGCATACCAATAAAGCGGTTGGAAGGGCCGGTTTATTTTGGTGGGGATAAGGTTAAACAAACTTAACGAGCGTAATATATGAGCGACCCAAGCCAATGTAGCTATACGACAAACATCAAGAACTTCATAAGAACTTCAGAGATTTGAAATCTAGACAAAAGAGGAGATGAGGCGCAATGCTGGGAATGTTGTTTAATGAGAAAGAATACAAAGAGCTAGATTATGTACTTCGAAAAGAGTTAGATGAAATGCTGCTGGACATGGGGGATCATCGTCTGGACCAAGATATACGCCATTCGATTGCTAAACGATATAAAACAGTGTTCCAAATGTATGCCAGGTTCGCGCCGTCTAAAGAGCTTTCAAAGTATGTTCGTAGGGGATGGTTTCCTCAGGCAAAACAATAAAATAAAATATTGTAGATAAAGGGTTGACTTTGGGGCTGGGATTATGATAAATTATATCTCGCCCCTAAAAAAGAAAAAGATGTTGGATCGTGTCAGTCAGGTTACTGGCTGAAAGAAATCTTAAAAAAACTTCTTGACTTAATCAGGGTGAACATGTTATATTATAAGAGTTGCTGCTGAGACATTGAGCGACAACGAAAACGAAGTTGATCTTTGAAAACTGAACAACGAGTGAGTGAATTTCACGAAAGTGAAAATCAAAAAAATGATGTATTCCAAACGGATGTAAATCCGATTGAGATAATATCGTCAGTTTCAAAATGAGCAATATCAGCTTTTCCAACTTAATGGAGAGTTTGATCCTGGCTCAGGACGAACGCTGGCGGCGTGCCTAATACATGCAAGTCGAGCGGAGTTGATGAGGTGCTTG
>NZ_JBBOSP010000001.1:5230000-5432500 GCF_038005525.1 Paenibacillus sp. FSL K6-2524 | reverse complement strand
GAGGCCCGAACCCACGCATGTTGAAAAATGCGGGGATGAGGTGGGGGTAGCGGAGAAATTCCAATCGAACTCAGAGATAGCTGGTTCTCCCCGAAATAGCTTTAGGGCTAGCCTCGGAGTAGAGAGTCGTGGAGGTAGAGCACTGATTGGGTGCGGGGCCCGCCAAGGGTTACCAAGCTCAGTCAAACTCCGAATGCCATAGACTCATATCCGGGAGTCAGACAGTGAGTGCTAAGATCCATTGTCAAAAGGGAAACAGCCCAGACCATCAGCTAAGGTCCCCAAGTGTGTGTTAAGTGGGAAAGGATGTGGAGTTGCACAGACAACCAGGATGTTGGCTTAGAAGCAGCCACCATTTAAAGAGTGCGTAATAGCTCACTGGTCGAGTGACTCTGCGCCGAAAATGTAACGGGGCTAAACACACCACCGAAGCTATGGCTTGATACATTAGTATCAGGGGTAGGGGAGCGTTGTATATACGTTGAAGGTATACCGTAAGGAGTGCTGGAGAGTATACAAGTGAGAATGCCGGTATAAGTAACGAAAAGATCAGTGAGAATCTGATCCGCCGAAAGCCTAAGGGTTCCTGAGGAAGGCTCGTCCACTCAGGGTAAGTCGGGACCTAAGGCGAGGCCGAAAGGCGTAGTCGAAGGACAACAGGTAGAAATTCCTGTACCACCGTAATCCGTTATGAGTAATGGGGTGACGCAGTAGGGTAGTGACGCGGACTGATGGATGTGTCCGTCTAAGCAGTGAGGCTTGTGTGTAGGCAAATCCGCACACTAAAGGCTGGGCTGTGATGGGGAGCGAAAATTTATAGTAGCGAAGGTCATGATCTCAGACTGCCAAGAAAAGCCTCTAACCAGGAGAAGGTGCCCGTACCGCAAACCGACACAGGTAGGCGAGAAGAGAATTCTAAGGCGCGCGGAAGAACTCTCGTTAAGGAACTCGGCAAAATGACCCCGTAACTTCGGGAGAAGGGGTGCCCCGGTAGTGTGAATAGCACGAGGGGGCCGCAGTGAAAAGGCCCAAGCGACTGTTTAGCAAAAACACAGGTCTGTGCGAAGCCGTAAGGCGAAGTATACGGGCTGACGCCTGCCCGGTGCTGGAAGGTTAAGGGGAGTGGTTAGCAGCAATGCGAAGCTATGAACCGAAGCCCCAGTAAACGGCGGCCGTAACTATAACGGTCCTAAGGTAGCGAAATTCCTTGTCAGGTAAATTCTGACCCGCACGAATGGCGTAACGACTTGGGCGCTGTCTCAACGAGAGATCCGGTGAAATTTTAATACCTGTGAAGATGCAGGTTACCCGCGACAAGACGGAAAGACCCCATGGAGCTTTACTGCAGCTTGATATTGGACTTTGATACGATTTGTACAGGATAGGTGGGAGCCTAAGAAGTAGGAGCGCCAGCTTCTATGGAGGCAATGTTGGGATACCACCCTGATCGTATCGGAGTTCTAACCTAGGACCGTGACCCGGTTCGGGGACAGTGTCAGGTGGGCAGTTTGACTGGGGCGGTCGCCTCCTAAAGTGTAACGGAGGCGCCCAAAGGTTCCCTCAGAATGGTTGGAAATCATTCGAAGAGTGCAAAGGCAAAAGGGAGCTTGACTGCGAGACTGACAAGTCGAGCAGGGACGAAAGTCGGGCTTAGTGATCCGGTGGTACCGCATGGAAGGGCCATCGCTCAACGGATAAAAGCTACCCTGGGGATAACAGGCTTATCTCCCCCAAGAGTCCACATCGACGGGGAGGTTTGGCACCTCGATGTCGGCTCATCGCATCCTGGGGCTGAAGTAGGTCCCAAGGGTTGGGCTGTTCGCCCATTAAAGCGGTACGCGAGCTGGGTTCAGAACGTCGTGAGACAGTTCGGTCCCTATCTGTCGTGGGCGTAGGAAATTTGAGAGGAGCTGTCCTTAGTACGAGAGGACCGGGATGGACGCACCGCTGGTGTACCAGTTGTTCCGCCAGGAGCATAGCTGGGTAGCTACGTGCGGAAGGGATAAGCGCTGAAAGCATCTAAGCGTGAAGCCCCCCTCAAGATGAGATTTCCCAATTAGTAAGACCCCTTGAAGACGACGAGGTTGATAGGCTTGAGGTGGAAGTACAGTAATGTATGGAGCTGACAAGTACTAATCGGTCGAGGGCTTATCCTACATGTTACGAAGATTCATCTTCGCAGACATACGGGTGTACACACACTTACACACAATTTTGTTTCGTATCCGGTTTTCAAGGATTAAACCTTGAACCACGTTTGGTGGCGATGGCGGAGGGGTTCCACACGTACCCATCCCGAACACGACCGTTAAGCCCTCCAGCGCCGATGGTACTTGGACCGCAGGGTCCTGGGAGAGTAGGACGCCGCCAAGCAAAAATTCAACGCAGTATCTAAGTAGAGCTGCGTGAACTATTCCCTGATAGCTCAGTTGGTAGAGCACTCGACTGTTAATCGAGTTGTCACAGGTTCGAGTCCTGTTCGGGGAGCCATATGCTCTCATAGCTCAGTAGGTAGAGTGCATCCATGGTAAGGATGAGGTCACCGGTTCAAATCCGGTTGAGAGCTCCAGACTTTTTGAAAAAAACAGAATATTGTTTGTTGATATCTAAGTGAATTCAAAAAGAAACATCCAAGTATGGCCCGTTGGTCAAGCGGTTAAGACACCTCCCTTTCACGGAGGTAACAGGGGTTCGATTCCCCTACGGGTCACCATTACATACGGAGGCTTAGCTCAGCTGGGAGAGCATCTGCCTTACAAGCAGAGGGTCGGGGGTTCGAACCCCTCAGCCTCCACCATAGTACTTCTTTTATTGGGGATTAGCCAAGCGGTAAGGCAACGGACTTTGACTCCGTCACCCATAGGTTCGAATCCTATATCCCCAGCCATTATTATTAAGAGCCATTAGCTCAGTTGGTAGAGCACCTGACTTTTAATCAGGGTGTCGAAGGTTCGAGTCCTTCATGGCTCACCACTTTATTGTTAAAGTGATGCCTAGTAACATTGTGCGCGTGTGGCGGAATGGCAGACGCACCAGACTTAGGATCTGGCGTTTCACGACGTGGGGGTTCAAGTCCCTTCACGCGCACCATATTTTTGCGGACGTGGCTCAGCGGTAGAGCATCGCCTTGCCAAGGCGAGGGTCGCGGGTTCGATTCCCGTCGTCCGCTCCATAATTTGCGCCCTTAGCTCAGCTGGATAGAGCGTTTGACTACGAATCAAAAGGCCGGGAGTTCGAATCTCTCAGGGCGCGCCATATTATCTTTATAACTTCATAAATCATGAAGCATTTTATTTCGGGACGTAGCTCAGCTTGGTAGAGCACCTGGTTTGGGACCAGGGGGTCGCATGTTCAAATCGTGTCGTCCCGACCATTATAAAATGCGGGTGTAGTTCAATGGTAGAACTTCAGCCTTCCAAGCTGATAGCGTGGGTTCGATTCCCATCACCCGCTTTTGTAGTTTTAAAGCTTGAAACCCTTGCGCCACAAGGGTTTTTTCTTTGCGCAAAATTCGACAAACGCATGCTAAAAATCTCCTTCGGTGACCAGTTGGTGACCACGGCGTTTTTTTGGATCAAGATCATCCAGCAAATCGATATTACCACGGCTAATAACTCCGTCTTTGGTCATGTAGATATCTGTAGTAGTCGCAAGCCGGGAATGCCGTAATTGTTCCTGTATTGCTTTCAGATCCGCTCCATATGCCCGTAACAACATGGCCGTGGTATGGCGGAGATCATGCAGCCGCACTCTTGGCAGTTTGTGATCGTCAAGGAACATCCTCCAGCGACGGGACGGTGTATTAGGATAGTATTTGTCCCCATGGCCTGGGTGGAAGAGGTACTGCTTATTTCCGCCTTTCCAGTCTTGTGGATCACAGCCCATTTTATGCTTCATCCATTCCCGTTTATAGGTGAGCAACTCGTCCATATACCAGCGTGGCATAGGTACAAATCCTTCTGATTCAACCGTTTTTACCTCACCTTCAACGGATTTACCTTCTTCATCGAAAGTAATCTGTTTCTCGATATAAACACCACCATTAACAAAATCCACTTCTGACCACTCTACAGCCAAGTATTCACCACGGCGGAAACCTCCCAGCAGCACTCCGAGATAATAAAGCTTCCACTGTTTAGGCTCGCTATAAAGGGCTGTGATTACGCCTGTAGCTTCGGTGGGGCTGTATGACTTCTTACGCATCTTGATTTCTCTTTGCTCTGACTTGGGAGCGGTAGGACGCTTTACACCTACCATTGGGTTATTGACGATCAAATTCCAATCATGGGCAGCGTCTAGAATCGCTTTTAAGGCTTTGTAGATATTGAGTAGTGTATTTGTAGCCAGCGGCTTATTCCGTTTGTCCTTACGTGCGTCCGGGCTTCTCAGGCTGGTGAAAAATGAAACAATCTGCATTGTATTGATCTTGTCCAAATGAAACCGACCAAAAGCGGGAATAAGGTGTGTCTTGATCAATGCCATGTAATTCTTACGTGTATAGTCGCCTAAGTTGATATCTGCATAATTCTTCTTCCAATCCCCGTATACAAATTCCTCGAAGCCAATAACTCCAGGCTTCTGCCACTTGCCGCCTTTAACATCTTCCTCAAACTTTGCTGCAGCCAGGTCGAGTTCACCTTTACGGGGCTTATGGTCCAAGGTGATGGTTGTTGTATCTCGCATTCGCTTTCCTTTGGCATCATAACCTAATTCGGCGGTTAGTTTATATGTGTTCTTTCCTCGTTCAACCCAACTTGCCATTCTTCATTACTCCTTTAAAATCGGTTTTCAAAGTCTAACAAACTATTTACATCATTCATTTGAATTACAAACTTGTTGTAGGAGTAACCATGTCTCATGATAATATTAGACAGCAATAATTTTATTGTTCCATTACTGCATCTAATGTCGCTTGGATAAACCGGCATCCCCCCAAGTTCGTGTGGGTTATCGATTTCTAAAAAACTAGATCGATCGTTTAATGCTATGGACACCTCCTGTCCCGAGTATAGAATTTGAGAGTCTACAGCCAACACTAATTGAGATGGTCCTTCAAATTCACCACTAGGGTCGTAATATGCATATACTTTTGTCTCATCATTCGATTCTTTGATCACCCCCTTAAAGGAATCGTTATACCTTGCGGTAGACTCTAGTAACTTACCTTCTAATTCTCTTCTTAAGATTTGATCATATCTTTTCTCCGCGAGCTCGTAGGGAACCCAAAAAACGTCGGAGATATGTTTAATAATTTCTTTTCTCGTTGGTGGGAAATCTAACTTAGAAAGCATGAAGAAAGGTATTGCTGCATATAAAACAAACTGCTCTGAGTCATTTTCCTGAGCCCTAGTAACGAGCCTCGGTAAATGTAATTGGCTGCCAGTATGTCGTAATAGATGGCATAATTCATGCAAAAACTCAATTTTTTGAACGAGGGGAGTACAGCGATTATCTATAAACATAGTCCACATATTCGTTGTGTGTTCATAGGCTTTACTTCTAACATCATCAAAGTATAACCAGATATTAAGTTGCTCTGTTATTGTTTTAATATTTATTAGATCAGGGGCTATGATGTCATGATTTATATATAATTCTTCAATGAATTCTTCTAGGTGTGTACGGCGATAGTGTTTAAACATGATGTACAACCTCCAATGGGAATATATGTTCGTATGAATAGGTAGAGGAAGGCACCCCGATAGATGCTTCCATAAGGTTAAGTATTTAGAAGTTATTTTCCTTGACGGTCTCCAGGCTTACGGTCCTTTTCTTTTTCCTGCAATATTTGAAATATCTTTCTCATTTCCTCACGTCGTTCTTCTGGTGCACTAAGATAATCTTTGAAGAATAAACCATGTTCAGGGTTATTCATGAATTCTTGAAAAGCTTTTTCTTCATCCGAAAATTCTTGTTTATCAGATTCAGAAGAGTTTTGGGTATCAAATAGGAAATATTTATCCCCGTCCTCCTCAAAAAAGTAATTCAGAGATACTTTATAGAATTCAGATAATGTTTGAAGCATCCCCATCCTAGGTTGAGATATGTTATTTTCCCAGGCGCTATATCTTTCTCTCTTTATTTCTAATATATCCGCAACTTGTTGTTGTGTAAGATGCTTTCTGTTCCTTAGATCAGCAAGTTTTTTTCCTATTTCAATTGCCATAATACTTCAACTCCTATTATTAATTTTCGTGATAATAAAAATATCAAAAATTACCTTGACGATAAGATTATTATCAAATATAATCAAGTTACGGTTTACAGAAAGGAGTAATGATGTGACTAGATCAAAGAAGCGAGAATTTTTTTCGGATTGTCGTAAAGAAAAGGGAGAACGTAAACAAGTTGCAACTGACTTAGATATTTCAATCGTATACCTCAGGATGATTGAAAACGGGACCTTTAAGCCAGGAAGGGATTTAATGATTCGAATGTCACAATATTTTGATAGACCTCTCGAACTTCTATTTCCGGATGTATTTGATTCCAAATGGAGTATTTAACTATGTCTTTATTGATAATAAAATTATCTAATAACAATTATATGTGATAATTATATTATCGTCAATAGTTTTGGAATTATTCATTTTTTTTAATGTGTTTGATATTTTTTTTATCAAAAAAAAGGAGGTAATCCATGAGCACAACAGACTTTATAGCAGCTCTCAAGTCGGAAGTAGCCGAAGACGTATTCGCTCAGGTATGGGAAAAGGCTGAACCGCTCATAAAGCTTCACTTGACCAATAATTCCTTTGGTATCGAAGAAGCGGCTGCTTACATCGGCTGTAGTGGTCGGATGCTTCGGGAATTAGCCAAGAAAGGTTCGATCCGCTATTACAAGATCGGCAATGAGTATCGATTCCGGCAGCGTGTGTTGGATGAATGGATGGAGCGGCAGGAATCCTCAAATTGCACTGGATGGGACTGACCATAAAATTGTGGTGAGTAAGCTACCGTCAAATTTGACGGGTACTGAACTCAAAATTGAGGTGAGTGAAGAGATTATTATCGGCCAAGACGATGACAATCCGCTATCTGTTAAAAGGATAGCGAATTCGAAATTGAGCTTACATAGGTGAAAGGAGCAATCATATGAGCACGCACGTTTCTGTAGTCATCATTAACAACAAAGCCAATGTCGTCGTTTCCCCTTCCGTTGAAATTCATACTGATGCGGTGGTGAAATTGAAGCGACAAGGCGGTAAAGAATTGACTCATGAAATTATCGGGCATGAACTAAATAACGTGATCATCCAGGAAGGAGTAATTGCGAATGCTCGTCAGGTTTGAAGATTGGATTAAGGAACGTGAGGCAACCTCGGTCATGGAAAAACAAATCATAGCTGATAAATTAGCCGAGGGGATTAACGGTATTGAATGGCTAGTAATGCAATTGTTAGTGAACGAGAAACTAATGGTCTTTTTGAACAACTGGTTAGAAGTCGTTAGTGATCGTTATCAAACCGTTGAAGAAATAATGAAAGATGCTTTGACTATGGGTCATGAAGAGTTTTACAAGTTACATGAGCTTAACTGGTGGATTTCAGTAAGGGATTCTTTAACCTATCTTAATTTACTAAGACAAAGAAATTACGATGAGTATTTTGATTTTCTCCAGAACATGGAGAAGAAAGGAGAAATTGAATGAGTAAAAGTGATGCATTAATTGAAAGTAAGTCCCTCCGAGAATCACATATTAACCGCACAGAGGTATTGGACAAGGTGAAGAGGCTTTTGCTTCTACCAGGGGATATGAATGCGAGTATTGAACAAGCATCCACTTATTACGAAGTGTCAAGAAAGGCTATTGATAGTCTAATTTTTGATAACCGTGAAGAAGTGGAGTCTGACGGATTGAAAGTACTCACGGGAAGTGAACTGTTCTCCTTGAAGGAGATGGGTGTAATTGGTAAAAACACTTCTGCATTTACCGTTATTCCACGTAGAGCGATGTTACGAATCGGTATGTTGCTCAAGGAAAGTATCATTGCCAAAGCTCTCCGCGATCAATTACTAGATTCAGAAGAAAGTTTTAGGTCGAGTAAATCAGCATCTTCTAAGGACGATGAGGGCAAACGCCTTGATCGAGAAATCAAAATGAAGAATGCTCGAGTAAGAGAAGCCAGTATTTTACTCAAGGTTGCTGACTTGGATACCACTGAACCAACTTACCGGAAAGTACTTCGTTCAAAGGCCGTGGAAGTCGTGGCAGGAGAAAGGCTTCTTCCAATGCCAAAGGTTGAAAGATCTACCTATACAGCGACCCAAGCCGCCGAGAGGTTAGGAATGTCCTCTGCAAATGCTGCTGGCCGTCTCGTTAACCGTCTTGGACTCAAGCCAAAAGAGGGAGAAAAAAATGAGTACGGCGAGTGGGAACATACCAAATCAGAATATAGCTCAAAGCAAGTCAAACAGTTTATGTATACTGACGTTGCCATTGAAGCAATGAGACAAGCAATCGAGGAAGGAAGATAATTTTATGACCCTTCCAGAACTAGCCCGTATATGGTTTGACCGTCCGCAACAACATGCAATTATTGTCCGTAATATCAAGGCCAAATCTGTAGGTACTACGAACAAAGACAAAGTAACTACGGGGTGAACTATGTTTGCTGTCATTCAAAAACTCAAAAATAAGAAACCCAACCCATACGGAGAGTATAAAGAACTTTTAGTAGATTCTTTCACTATTTCTTTCAATGGAATAACAGAAACGAAATATACCTATCGTTACGGTGGCGGGAGATTCGAACGCCCCACCTTGGATGCCTACAAAATTATGATCCATCACAGTTATCGGGAAAATGGAGAGGTCAAGAAGAAGCAATGGGTTATTTGCACAATGGGATACTACTATCTGTTGGATAGTTGGCCGGGGGATTGTATTAGGCAAGACGTTTTAAATAAAAAGCTTCAAGAAATGGAGATTACCGAAGAGCAACTTTGGGAAATGGTTTATGAAAAGCTTGATCCAATTATAGCTCAGGTTAAATCAGAATTTGAATCCTCGGAAGAATACCGTGTTCATGCACAACACCGACAAGTGATAGATCAATACTTATCAGTTAAAAGAGAATTTGAAAAGTTGTACGGGGACGAAACATACGATTACTGTTATGACGTTTTCGGCAACTTGCGAAATACAGATTATCTAGAAAAATTGCTAGATAAACGCGAACGAGAGAATGCATATCAAAGAAGTAGTTACCAGAGTAGAGAGAGTAGTAACTACAGTTCGGGCGGTTTCAACTATGAGGATTTTAGTAGTTACTTCGGAGTAAAACAGAGTACCTACACCGAAGATGAAAAAGTCATGCTCAAAAAAGTATACCGTTCCTTATCCAAAGCATTTCATCCGGACATAACCAAAGATGATGGCGAGATCATGAAGTTAATAAACAAGCTTAAGGAGGAATGGGGAATATGAAACCTAGACCAGTCGAACAGATCATTAAGGACATGGAGGCAATGGGTACAAGCCCTAAAACGATTGACCAAACCATTAAGAATTTGAGCAATCACATCACGGCTCAATTAGAAAACATGAAAGGGGTTACGGCAGTGGGGGACAACGTTAAGCTTACTCTTCGTCAAGCGCGAATGAACAGCGGAATGTCGCTAGAGGAAGTGGAGCAAGAAACAGGTTATTCAGTAAAGAGAATCATGTGGCATGAAGATAATTCAGGAGAAGTGTTGCCAGATGAGGCGGTGCTTTATTGCAAGACTTACGGCGTATCATTTACCGAAATTTACTTTATGTCAGAAGAGAAAGGAATTCAGCGAGAAAAAGAGTGTAAAGGTGAACAACCAACTGCAAGATACTTATGCGCATTGAGTGAGATTGAAGCAAAGCTAACTGCCATGATCCTGTATATCACTGACGACACAATATATACTGATGCGCATATCATAAGTTCTATTTTAGAAGTTATTGATGAAATAGGCTGTGAGCAATCTATTTTGAAAAATGAACTTACTGAATCAATTGAAAAAATAAGAAACAAAAATCGCCTTAACAATACCTTGGCGGGGCGTTAAGACGACACTTAAAAAAAAACGGGTATTCCCTTGGCGACATTATTACATAACATCATGAGATACGTCAAGGGTTCCCAAAAAGGGGAACGATTATTCATGCAAACAATTCAATCTATTACAAGTTAAGATAGTAACTTAATCGATTTCTTAATAACCAAGAAGCGACTTTCGATAGAAGCATACTCAGGTAAATATCATCATTTGAATGTTAATTGGCGGCCTGTTTTTTTTGAAGTAGAAGCCTTATGTACGGAAATTATAGATGCTTTCGAAAGTGCGGGGTATCCGGCTATGGAGTGGGAAGGATTTATTGCCCAACTAATGTTTGCTGTTATAGATGGTGGCGCAGAAAAGAAATGTAATCTGCTCACGGCGGCTTTTGGAGATGTAGTCAAAGGTAGCGTGAACTTAGAAAGTGTTATATAGGAGGCTGGAATGAATGGCTGACCTCGGCGACGGATACGCAAGAATCGCAAACGAGTTGCTAGAAGAATTGGCTAAGCGAAAATTGAATAGCACTCAAGCGTCGATAGTCTTCTTCATTTTCAGACAGACATACGGTTTCCAGCGAAAATCACATGACATGTCTTTAAACTATATTGCTGGCATCATCGGAGCAAATAAAGATCAAGTCAAACGGGAACTGAATAGACTCATTGAATGGAAAGTTGTCCGTGTCTTTGAAGAAGCTGGATTCACCAAATCCAGAGTGATCGGCATAAATAGCGAATGTGCAGAATGGGAAGCACCATCATACACGGGGCTAGTCAGTATACAGGGGGCTAATCAGCACCCACTAGAAGATGCAGGAAAGGTGCCTGAAGGACCCTCAATTTGTGATGTTGCAGAAGACAGTACACAGGGGGCTAATGAGTACCCGGGGAGGGGGCTAATCAGTACCCCTGCACAGGGGGCTAATCAGCCCCCCATAAAAAGATATTCTTTTAAAGATAATTATAAAGATATTATATATACCATTTTCAAGCATTGGAACTCTAAAAAGATAGTCGTTCATCGTGAGTTGACCACAGTTACAGAAAGTGCAATTAATGCCCGACTAAAGGTCAGTTCTGAAAAGGACATTATCGAAGCAATCGACAATTATCATTTTTGTCTCAAAAGTGAAGATCACTTTTACAGCTATAAATTCAACTTAAAGGATTTTATGAATCCAAAGAATCTAGAAAAGTTCTTCACGGAGAATGACCCATTTAACAATTTTCTAAATCGTGGCAGCACAAAAAATAAAGCGGCACCAGTAAGTGACGATGTATTCCTAAAACGATTGGAGGAACTGGACAGTGAAGAAAACTGAAATATTCAATCTATTAGCCATTATTACCAATTTTGTCCCTTCTTTTGACATCAAAGATCAAGTGCGTATTAATTCATGGCAGCGTGTTATAGGCGAAAAAATGACTTATGCCGAAGCTGAAAAATATCTTTACGAACACTTTGAAGAAAGTCGTTTTCCCCCGCTTCCATTTGACTTACTTAAACGCATCCCTAGAAAGATAGAAACAGTCACAATAACGGATGAGGAGCGTGACCATCTTGGACAAGTATACCGAAAGCAAAGCGAGAGAAACGCAACCAAACGAGGAGTTGCTAGGGAACTTCCTAAAAGACCCGAGTCTATTCCAGGCGAATAAGCATTTATTGACACCTAATCTCTTTCAAGAATATGACTGGCTTTACCGACTGATGTTAGAAGTTGATGCGGAAGAGGGATTCACTTTTAAGGGGATTGTTACCCGGGTTGAAATTGATCAAGTTAAACTCCTACAAACATTTCGCAGTTCTGCCTTTAATGAAAACAGAGTGCCTCACTTAATAACTAAACTTAAGAAACAACGTCTATCTAGTGATTTATCCAGTCTCTCCTTCGAAATGAAGGACCGTATATCGAATGGAGAAGATCCAGACGAACTTTTAAGAGACATACAGAATGCATCATTCACACTTGAAACAAGCGAAAGCGGCGGAAATCATGAAGCTGGAGAAAACCTTGACCGATGGTATGAACGAAAACTTGAAATTATGAAAGATAGTTCCCTGGCTTATGGACTTATGACGAAAATAGGTTCGTTGGATGCAATCACAACCGGTTGGCATCGTAAGGATTTCTCCGTTGTAGGTGGCTGGACAAGTATGGGGAAGACAGCGTTTGTTCTTGAAATCACTAAACGGCTAAATGCAGCCAAGTATAAATGCGCGGTGTTCTCTCTGGAAATGATCGATGATCAGATCTATGACCGCATGATGAGTAATATTCTGCAAGCGAACCTCCAGCAATTTAGGTTAGGTCAATTAGCAGATGATCATTACCTTGTACGCACTAAGAGGGAAAAGGAGCAATTGCGATCTATATTCATTGATGACACAAGAGGGGTCAGCGCGGACTACATCACAGATGTCATGAGACGCTTAAAGCGGACCCAAGGACTTGATTTCGTGGTAGTGGATTACATCCAAGACGTAAAAGAGTCTGGAGAAATGAACGATAACGGCGGCAGCTCATTAGATCGTGTTTGCCGAAAATTACGAGCAGCAGCAAAGGAAATGGATTGTCATGTTATGGGGCTATCTCAGGTAAAGCGAAGTATAAACGATCGACAAGACAAACGACCGTTAGTATCTGATTTGTCGGGTAGCACAGGTATAGAAACCTCTGCAGATGTAATTGCCTTGCTTTACAGAGATGACTATTACAATGCCAGTTCTGATAAAAAAGGGATTCTGGAGGTAAATTTCGCTAAGCAACGTAACGGAAGTCTAGGGGTGGTGGAATTACATTATGACAGATCCACTCAAGCCATCCGAGAAATCACTAATTATCGAACTGATTGATTATTACCAAGAAGTATTGAACCGTCAGGTAAACATAGCTCTTGAGCACAAGGAAATGGACGATCAAACGTACATCGGTTTCATAAGTGAAGAATGTACAGAGGAAACAGTGGATGCTGTGTATGACCATTTCGAAATTCTGTTCATATCGTTAATGGAATATCATCGGGAACGGTTATGGCAGAGAATTTTAAAGGGTGCCGAATTCATAGATTCCCTGGACAAGTCAGACCCAAGGTTTTATAAGGCAGTTGAAAAATATGACGCTCTTTGTGAAAAGTACAAGCAGAGCGGCAACGAGGAGGAAAATAAATGTTGAATCGATTTAGTTCGGTCAGTCAAGAAATTCTTACTAATCCAGTTTCTAATAATCGCTTAAAAGATATAGAAGGAAGCATGATTCATGTAGGACAAGCGGCGGGGGAATGGTTTCAATTTCAGCGTATGAGCGTTGATGAACGGCGTTTGTATTGGCTGAACAACATTCAACAACGGCGACAACTTGTATGGAAATCTCCTATCAATGAATGGGGAGTATATGAACTATGCAAGTCAGTCTATGAGTTGGCCGAGATAGACCATGTGGACTTTAACGGTGCTGATTACTTGGACAAGATGAAGCTTATACGTAGTATCATCCCTTTCGCTAGTCCAGAGGCTTTAATTGACGGGGTGATGGAATACCACGAATCCCGAATGAGACAGAATTGGGGTATGTCATATCTGATGGAGAGTGTAACCATCAATGAGCAACCAACTGGATTATAATCCACACTTAGGTTATCTCGACGAAATATTGGTTCAACACACAAGATTAATTCATTCTATCGCCAAGCGATACAGGAATCTTTGTAATTCTATAGTTGGTTACGATGACTTAATAAGTGAAGGAACAATCGGGATGATTAAGGCCTTTCATAGATATGATCCAACTGGGTTTGACGGTACTGTAACTAAGTTCTCAACATTTGCCGTCCCCACTATCAAAGGAAATATTCTTGCATTTCTACGGGATAAATCACTTATAGCAAAACCTCCAAGGAGTATATACGAAACAGCCAATAAAATAAGAACTTTAAATTTGGAGGATAAATCTTCGGATCATGTGGCTAGAAAGTTAGAAATTTCAACTAAACTGGCAGCTAATTCACTTCATTACTTGAAAACTTCGGGCGGGGCTTATCTGGACCAAGCGGTATACTCAGACGACAGTGGTGAAATCACCCTTCTAGATTCATTGGGACGATACGACGATTTTTCTAGAATTACTGTAGAAGAATTTCAGGGTTTTCTAAGCGAAAAAGAACAAGAGATTCTTAACCATCGGATTCAAGGGAAGTCTCAGGGAGATATTGGGGAAATCATAGGTAAGTCGCAAGTTCAAGTTAGTCGGATATTAGATCAAATAAAGTTGAGACTTCAAAAATATATGGATAATCCAGAGAGTGAGGAATTTAAAGTGAAGAATGAAGTAACCACTAGGAAAGTTAATCTGGAAGAAACTAAGAAATATGACATTAAGACAGTAATGAACGGTATCGAATGGTTTGAGGACAATAAGTTGCCGAGCACCCCAACCGTAGGGTTGAATACAAACGGTATGATAATTAATTCAGCAGCGGCAAAAATATTAAATTGTGCTGTAGGTCATCACATAAAAGTCGGATACAATTCCGAATTTCAACGCTTGGTTTTATTAAAAGACGAGACTGGGAACAGGCTTAGAAGAGTATCCAAAAGTTCTAGAAGCGTGAATATTATAAACAAACGATTGGCTGATTGGCTTTATCAGAAGGGCATTAAACAAGATAAATATGTACTACAATATGACGAAACTGCCAAAGTTCACTTTATTCAGTTGGAAGCGATAGAACTAAAGGCGGCAACGGCATGATGGATATTAATGCACTCAAAGCCGCCCGTGATCTACGAAAGATTGTAGAAGGGGTAAAGGTCGCCTATGACAAAAGCGTACATGATGAGCAGTATTACAACGATGAATGCAACGATATTCTACATGCACTTGAATTATTAAAGCTCACACCTAAGCAACGCTTGGATTTAAGCGCACAACTTAGTGTTAGCCGTTGGAATCGTCGTAAAGCTAAGGAAGACAAAGAACTGTTGCAGCCACTAGCAGATTACCTTAAGCGTCAAAGAGGTATGGTTGGCGAATTGAATAGCATCGTCGCTGATACAGAGGCAACGATTAAAACCCAATCTATGAGAGTGTACATCCCTAGAGTCAGAAAAGACTTGGGTGCTACATTTGAACACCGGGCCAGAGAAAGAACAGCGGCTGCGGTGGGTAATATTCGTCGAGATCGGCAAGTTGGCCGGGTGCCTATGTAGTGGTTGTCATAATCAACGTAAATTATTCCAGAAATTATTCCTTTGCAAGGTGATGATCAAATGAAAATATCAACAATTTACGCAGTAATTTGGATTTCATGCGCAGCCGCAATCACTGCAGGTATCCTTGTCACAAATAGCGCAGCACCACTTTGGTTTCTATTGATTCCGAGTATGATGAGCTACAGTTCAAAAGAAGATTCTAAAAAATAGTTATGAGAGGATGAATCGACTTGAAAAAGATTTCATTTTTATCAGTTTTAGTATGCTTGGTAATCGTCTTAAGCGCTTGTACAGATGCTGATATTGCATCAAGCAACCTGTCTAAAGCTGCGGACAACTTTGAGATTGATAGACGAATTGTATTCTACAATGGGATTACGGACACCTACTTGCTGTCCATTGAGGGACGTTGCTCACTGGGCAATAACGACGATCGGAGCACGCAGGTAACAGTGACCTGTAAGACGGGAGAGGGCTCGTATAAGAAGCATTTTCTAGGACTGTCGGACAACGTCACTTACTTTGCGGAGCAACTGGAGCCTGCAAGCGTCAACGCATACCACTACCGTGTTACTTTTAAACCACAAGCTATCATGCCTGACATCGACCTGAAAGTTAGCGAAAATTGACATAACGAAACCCCTGCAATCCTTGGCGGGCACGCAGGGGTTCTCACAATTAAACTTCCACTCATTCAAATATACCACATAAAGGGGAATGAGGGGAATGGCAGTGACAGAATGGGGACAAGGTGTACTTTTTCCAGAGGCGAACAAGGTAGAGCTAAAAAGAACTAAGTTCCTCTTAATGAAGTATAGAAGCATGACGATGTTGATGGATGATTACGAGAAACACACTGAGGACATGCAACAGGTAGCCATTGACGGTGAAGTAGCTCGACGGATTGACCAGGAGGATCTTCACGCCGATAAGACGGCCAACGCTGTTGTATTAGCAGAGAAGCAGAAATGGGCATATGAGCAATACAAGTTCTATACCACTACAATTGATCGGGCCTATGGATTGATATGTGATGACGAAGCACAGAGAGCTATGAGGTACAGGTATATTCTTGGATACAGCGCCAAAGAGACACTGCTGTTCTTCCAGAGTACCATGAGTGACAGCACAATCAAGAGAAAGATCAAAGAGAGTGAAGTTGCAGTAGCCAATATGCTTAAATTATGGGGATTCTTTGAAAAGGACAGTTTGAAATTTTGACCCTTTTTTGACCCGAACGTGAACCTTTTCTGAACCTAACTTGACCCAATGTTGAACCTCTTTTGAACCTTTTTCCATGATATATTGATAGCGTAGTAATTTAGCGAGAGGGACTGAGCTTACTCTGGTCTTCTCATATCTCAAGGCGGTATGTTGGCAATGGCTTCTGGCTGTTCGGCGACATACCGCTTTTAAATTCCCGTTTGTTGGGTAAGTGAGCGTAAACCATTCTTCTAATTTTCGAGTTTCTGTCAAGCGGTTGCAAAAAACACTACTAAATTACAGATTGGTTGCAATGACAAGAGTTGGTTGTAAAATTCAGCTTTTTAATGTGAATTGGTTGTAATGATGATTAGTTAATAAATGATCAGGAAAATTTACCTTAGCAAACCTAATTCAAGTTATATGCCACAAGAGTAATAGCTGTTAAGGTAGCAACTACGAGTAAGCATTTAAGGATTATTGGAGTAACGATGGTATCATATAATTCTCTAAGTATGTGCATGTAAAGTACCTCCTTCCTTCTAATAATTTCGATATTAATACAGGAAAATCCTTCCTTATGTCGAAATGTGACAGTGAAGGGAGGTGAAATTATTGCCTAGTAAAATGAGCTTTGAATATTTGACATCCATAGTCATGGACGGCGCATACAGCGACATGAGGAAGTACAGATACCTCGTTAAGACGATGCTTAAATTTGTTGAAACCGATGAAGTGAAAAGCTTCTATCCCAAAAAATTATTTTCAGAAAATCAATCCTTGGAATGTTTTGTTTTTACAGACAACAAACTTTTAATCTTTAAGGAATACGATAAGCAAATTAGTATAAATGTTCTAAACTTAAATCGAATTACAGCTGCAAGTCTAGAACTCGAAAAGGATGATTTCCCTGATGAAACTGTAAAAATTAGTTTTTCTTCAGGTGAGGAGATCGTATTTGATCCAAAAGCCGATTCCAACTCCCGTTGGTATGAGAGTTTTAAAGAAAATGTAACTGAGATATTCAAATTGATCTGTAAAGCACCCTAACCGGTGCTTTTTTATTTTAGATGAGGAGTTGATAAGGATGGACCCGGAAGTAATACAAAGGTTATCTAGGGCGATTAAAGACTTCTGCGAAGAAATATGCAGAGTGCTGCAAGAGACGATTAAAGCGATAATGCAAGCTCCTTTGTTTAAACGTCTATTGGCTCTATACAATAAGCAACGGCATCCCAAGCTCCGCGATCAGTTTGGTAACATCCAGAGGGTGAGAATCTACAGAGATCAACTTAATTCACGTACGGTAAGAGCAGTAGCCCGTAGTAGCTGCTGATACAAGAAACAAATGAGGTGGTGGCATGAATGAGGTACAACCGATAAGGGATAAAGAAGTCATCATTCAGATTAAAAACTATCTTAAGGTGACCAGCTTCCGGAATTATATCTTCTTCTCAATGGGCATCCATAGCGGTCTTCGCGTTTCTGACCTACTACAGCTTAAAGCGGGATCAGTCAGGGACCAGCTACACATTAATTACGTAGCACAGAAGACGAAGAACCGAAAAAAGAAGAAGAAGCGTAAAAAATTCATTATACATCCTGACATTTACGAGGACTTAATGGTTTATATCAGTGACATGGATGATGATGCGTACCTATTCGCGAGCAGACAACGTAAGAAGCTAACAGGAGCGATTGGAGAGCCAATAGATAGAGTGACAGCTTACAAGATGATTAGCGGTGTAGCGCAGCGATTTGGGCTTACAGATATCGGTGTTCACTCCTTGCGTAAGACGTGGGGGTATCACTTATATATGGACGATCCACGCAACCTAGCGTTACTAATGGAGATGTTTGGTCATGAGGATATAGCAACAACTTTACTCTATATAGGCAATACTCAAGACTCAATGGACGCAGCAATTAGGCGTTTGAGTTTTACACAATCTGGCTAATGTTGCACTCAAATAGAGGAATGATAGAAAGCTTGATCCTATCGAAAAATTAATAATTTACGGGTGCAACAGAAATAGAGTTATGTTTCTCTCTACTTACATTTATTAGGTGGAAATTGGGTTTTTATAGAGTGGAAAAAGAGTTGGTTTGTAGGGAGAAAAAATGGAAGAAAATCCAATTTAGAATCATTCTAAGAAAACCAACTCAATTCGGCTGCATAAACGATGAATAATTGCCGTTTTACAGTTAAAAAGCCGGGAAATAGTCAAAAATGCAAGAATCGAAAAATCCAGTAGTGGCGCGGGTTTACGGGGCTATGCATAAAACATGTATATTAGAGTAAACAGATACATGAAGAAAACCCCTGTCATATCGCGGTTCTTAGCGTGGTTGAGGGAAAGTACATATGTACAAAACTCAGGGTTTTATACATATGTCTGTGCATAAAAAGTGCATAAACATTGTCGGGGGTGAGGTGTAACATGTAATGGCAAGAGAAAGAAGCCCAAACCGGAAGAAGGCACTGGTTTTATGGTTTGAGAGTGGCAAGGAAATGAAGCCCTCTGAGATAGCAGAAAAGCTTGGTATTAATGCAGCTTTGGTTCGTAAGTGGAAAAGCATTGATAAGTGGGATGAGCAGCCGGAACCTCGTCCTGGAGCGCCTAAGGGAAACCGTAATGCTGTAGGGAATAAAGGTGGTCATGGCGGTCCAGCGGGTAACGATAAGGCGGTTAAGCATGGCTTATTCCGTAAGTTCCTTCCAGACGACGAAGAGACACAGGAAATTTATGATATGACAAACGAAATGACCTCTTTAGATATTTTGTGGGAAGGTATTCGGATTCAGCTTACAAACATAATCAGAGCGTTAAAGGTTATGCATGTCACTGGTAAAGATGAAATGATCAAAGAATTGAAAAAGCAAAAATTTGAAGTTCATAGCAAAGGTAAGGGAGATAAGAAAGAACTTATTCCTGTTGTGATCGAGGAGGAATATGAATTTCAGTTCTCTTGGGACCGTTCTGCCACAGGTTTGAAAGCAATGTCGGCGGCTTGGACATCTCTTACACGTACAATCAAGCAATATGAGGAAACTTTAAGGATGGCTTCTCCAGAAGAGGTAAAAGAAGAACAGCGGCAGCGTGTTGAACAAATCAAGGCCAGCATATCCGTAATGAAATCTAAGGTCCCTAATAGCAACCCTATTGATATGAATAAGCAAATCACTGCATTGGCCGATTTGATTAATAATCCGGTGCAAGAGCGGGTGAATGAGAATGACTGAGGTAGGGTTAATACCTTATGCTCCTTTGACCGCCAAGCAGAGCAATTATATTATTCGATGCCGTGATTCATGGCTTAATGTAGCAGAAGGCGGGAAACGCGCAGGGAAGAACATTATTAACCTGATTGCTTACGCTATGTGTTTGGAGGTACATCCCGATAAGCTTCACTTAGTCTTTGGTGTGTCCTTAGGAGCAGCCAAGATGAACGTAATTGACTCTAACGGTTTCGGTTTGCAATGGCTATTCGCAGGTCGCTGTCGTGAAGGGGAATACAAAAATCGGGATGCGCTATATATACAAACGAAGACCGGGGAAAAGATTGTTATCATTGCTGGTGGTGGTAAAGCTAATGATGCAGCGCGGATTAAAGGTAACTCATACGGAACGGTTTATGGAACTGAGGTTAACGAGTGTCACAAATCATTTGTACAAGAGGTATTCGACCGAACAATTTCAAGTAGCTTTCGACAGTTATTCTTTGATCTTAACCCGAAACCTCCTTCTCATTGGTTTTATAAGGACGTATTGGACCATCAAGACGAGAATAAGAAGCGTGGAGAGAATGAAGGGTATAATTACGAACACTTCACCTTGTTTGACAATCTATCCATTCCTAACGATCGATTAAAGGCAGTTCTAGTGACATACGACAAAGCTAGTCTTTGGTATCAAGCGGATATCTTGGGCAAGAGAACAGCAGCCACAGGTCGTATATACACCGGATACAACAGTAAAGATGTGGTCAGAACACGTGATGATGTTAAGGACTACAAATACATTAAATTTAGCATTGGTGTTGATATCGGAGGTACGGACGCCACAGTAGCCACCCTGACAGGCTTCACGCCTAAATACAAGGATGTTGTACTATTGGATGGCTATTATCATAAGCAAGGCAAGGAAAGCGGCTATACACATGACCGTTACGCCAAAGAGATAGTAGTAAAGATCGTGGAGTGGGGGAGAACATACCCTGCCTTTTTTGCGTGTGCTCATATCTTCTGTGAGTCTGCAGATAAGCTTTTCAGGCAAGCATTAAGCAACGAATTAAAGCGGAATGGTATTTATATATCGGTTGTGCCTTCGTACAAAAAAGAGGGCATTGTTGACCGTATAAGGCTGACTGAAATCCTCATCAATCAGGGTAGATACAAAATTATCCATCACCTTAAGCCGTGGATTGAGGCTATAGAGAATGCCACTTGGGACGACAAGAAGAAGCAAGAGGGCGAATGGGTACGCACAGATGATGGAAGTTACCCTGTTGACTGTCTGGACAGTAGTGAATACGCAGTGCAGCCGTTCAAGCCAAGATTGGAGGTATAGAAATGGGGTGGATACGTAATATGGTCATGAAAGTACTCAGGATACAACCCGCACCGGAGAACAAGACGTTTATTATTCGGGAGCCGTTTAGCTATCGTACTAACGTCTTGCGTAATAGGCTGTGGTATCGTGGCGATCCGTCAGAGCTGGAGCAATTTTATAAGCAATCAGCAATGGACAACGTGAGTAGTTCACGCTTTTGGGCAGCCGTACCTAGTGAGAATCGACAAATCAGAAAGATCCACAGCGGATTGCCGGCTATGATCGTTGAACGTTTGGCCGATATCGTCGTATCCGATATGGATAAAATTGAATTAGCAAATGAGGCTCTAACTGAACTATGGAAAGAAATCAGCGAGGACAATAGTTTTGATGAGCTGCTGGGTAGCAGTCTTATTGAATCTCTCGTTGAAGGTGATGGAGCTTTTAAAGTGACCGTCGATACAGAGATAAGCGACTACCCAATTATTGAGTTTTACGCAGGTGATAAGGTCAAATACAAGCGTGAGCGCGGGAGACTTCAACAGATCATCTACTACACGGACTACCGACACGGCGACAAGGATTACCAGCTTGAGGAGACATTCGGCAAAGGGAAGATCAAATACAAGTTACTGAGTGAAGATGGAAAAGAGGTCCCGATATCCACTATCCCTGAATTGGTAGGACTTGATGAAACCACATTCACAGGTGATTATATTTGGGGTGTTCCGTTATCCTTTTTCAAATCCACTAAGTGGCCAGATCGAGGTAAGAGCTTGTTCGATTCTAAGGCTGACTCATTTGACGCTTTGGACGAGGTTATAAGCCAGTGGTGGGATGCTATCAGGTCGGGGCGTGTACAAAAGTACATTCCAGAAGACTTACTACCGAGGAACCCTGAAAACGGATTACCGATCAAGCCCAATCCCTTCGATATGGACTTTATAGCTGCTGGCAAGTCATTTGGGGAGGAAGTGAAAGATCAGATTACACTAGTGCAACCGCAGATATTGTATGAGGCTTTTGTTAATTCCTATGCTTCCGCATTGGATATGTGCCTGCAAGGTATTATTAGCCCCGCTACACTGGGGATCGATCTTAAAAAGACCGATAACGCCGAAGCACAGCGGGAGAAGGAGAAAGCCACGCTGTATACCCGTGGAAAGATCATTGAGCGGCTGAATGAAGTGATTCCACAATTGGTGTCTGTGGTACTTAAAGTTTATGACAACATGCAAGATAAGACTCCTGGTGACTATGAAGTCACAGTAACGTTTGGTGAATATGCTTCTCCATCTTTTGATAATGTGGTTGAGACAGTCGGGAAGGCACGTACTTATGGTGTTATGTCCATTGAAGAATCCGTAGAACAAATGTATGGAGATACATGGACGGATGAACAGAAGGCCGAAGAGGTGCGGCGGCTTAAAATTGAACAGGGATTAATTGAGAAGGAAGAACCCGAGACACGGGAGAAGGATGATCCACCAGGTAGTGAAGATGAGGACCTGGACGGTGAGGAATAATGTCCAAGAAAGACCCGTACAGCCTGCGTGATATCTTCGAGGAAATGACACTTAACCTGATTGCCAGCATGAAGCGTAACCTGTCCCGTCATGAGATTGAAGAGGACAAGGTAGGCTTTAGGTTCGATCAATGGCAGCTTGCTAAACTTCGTAACTTGAAATGGTTTCGCAAGAAGAACAAGGAGATCATTATCTATGCAGGCAAGGAAGCCAATAAGCTGATTGATGAAGTATTGCAGCAGGAGTTTAAATTTGGAGAGGATAGCGTTGAGATCGTAGCGGAAAAGGCTGTAAAGCTAACGGGAGAGATTGATTTCCCGAAGGATTTTAAGCCTCCAGTTGGGAAACAACCTAAACCTCAGCTAGTAGATCCAACTATACCTGTACCGGACATGGACAGATCTCTTCCCGAGTTACCCAAGCCACATAGCAAGCTACCCAAGGCACCGCCTGAATCAGATTTCTTTGGCATGAATGAGAAGAAACTGGGAGCATTGCAAGACAGTGTGAAAGGTGATCTTAAAGAAGGTAGAGAGGCTGTATTACGCAAGATGGATGATGTCTATAGGCAAACCATCTTTAAAGCCGAGGCGCATATGGCTAGTGGGTTTATGACGCTTGATCAGGCCATAGACAAAGCAACAAAGGACTTTTTGGAACGTGGGCTTGATGTCATCGTGTATAAGAATGGCCGTCGTGTCCCTATTCCCACATATGCTGAGATGGCACTTCGTACAGCGTCGCAACGGGCTACGTTCTTGGGTGAAGGTAAAAAGCGAGACGAATGGGGTATCTATACCGTAGTAATGAGTAGTCATGATAACTGCTCTCCTTGGTGTATGCCTTACCAGGGTACGGTCATGATTGATGATGTGTATACGTCACTGAGTAAGGAACAAGCGGCGCAACTATCGAAGGATACCGGATATGGATTGCTATCTGATGCTATGAAGGACAATGCCTTTCATCCAGCTTGTCGGCATACATTGGCTACGTTCTTTCCTGGTATTACTCAGCTACCTAAACCTGCAGATGAAGAGACAGCCAAGACCAATTATGACGCTGAACAACGACAGCGATACATGGAGCGCATGATTCGTAAGTACAAGCGTTTGGAGATAGGATCCATAGACGAAGCTAACCAGGCTAAATACGGGGCCAAGGTTATAGAATGGCAAGAACTGCTTAAGCTTCACCTTGGAGAGAACCCACAGCTCCGCCGTGACAAAAGGCGTGAACGCATTGACGGTGAAGTTCCTGCATCTGAGCGTAAAGAGCGCTTGAAAAATGTTGAGCTTAATGCCAAGATTGAGGAAACAAAGGCATACATTCGATCCGATCAGCAACCTAAGAGTATCTTAAAAGGCCAGCATAATAAGCACGTACCTGGTACGCATGAATATAAACAGTATGTGGATAAGCTGAAAGCCATAGAGCAATACGGTCCCGCTAGGATTGATTTAAGTCCTGATGAAGTTGAAAGCTTAGTCAATCAGTACGCAGGAACGGGAAAGATCACGATCGGTAAAAATGGCTGGGATAACAAAGAACTAATTATTACCAATGATCGGGTCGTGGGTACTGTGGTTGATAACCGGACAGGCATGGAAGCTGAGACGACTGTATTTAAAATCCATTACGGTAAGAAGGGCGTTCATATCGTCCCTGACTATCCGAGCAAAAAGAGGTGAGTAAGGTGGATCCATTAACAAGCTATATGCATAAGCGACTTCGCATTCTGACCAAGCAAGGGGAAATGTTTGAGGGTGAAGCCATCACCTACGATGTCGGCATTATGGAGGATCGGGACTATGATTCAATTGGACTTGATCAAGGCACGCATATTGCAATGATCGATGAGCCTGATATTAAAAGCATAGAAGTTATTGACTAAGGCACTCTCGAATAATCGGGGGTGCTTTTATTATGCCCTGTCATATGGCTTTAAACTGGGCAACCCATCACCGGACGAGACCGGGATACCAAAGCGAAGATGGAGGAATCAATCATGAATAAAGAAGAGTTTATAGCATTAGGTTTCACGGAAGAACAGGCTACAAAGGCGGCTGAGGCTTCACAAAATGAGTTAAAGACATTCATCCCTAAACACCGTTTTGACGAGTTGACGGAGGAAAATAAGACTCTAAAAGCTACGGTTAAGGAGAATGGCACGCAGCTTGAAACATTAGGTAAGACGGCCGGATTATCCGAGGATCTACAGAAGGAGATTCAACGACTACAAGATGAGAATAAGACAGCTGCTACCGAGCATGAATCCACGTTGAAAAAGCTAAAGTTGGATAACGCCATCAAGCTTGCGATCACAGGCAAAGTTCATGACGAGGATATGGCTATCTCTCAACTTGACGCTACAAGGCTTGTTGTTAGTGATGATGGTAAAGTCGTTGGTCTGGATGAACAGATTACAACTCTGAAAACATCCAAGGCATTCCTATTCAAAGAGGAAAGCCAGCAACAGCAACAACAGCAGCAACCAGGTATTAGAGTAGGGGCGGGCAGAACTGAGCTACCTGCAGGCGGTCAACTCTCATTAGGAGATGCGATTGCCGCACACTTCACAAAATAAGATTGGAGATGATTTGAAATGGCAGTAACATTGGCAGAAGCAAAGAAAAACGTACAGGATCATATTACATTGGGTGTTATCGATGAGTTCCGGAAGAATAACTTCCTCTTGGAAAATCTCATCTTTGATGATGCAGTTTCACCGACTGGTGGAGGCGCTACCCTAACATATGGTTACACTCGGTTGATCACTCAACCTACAGCCGGATTCCGCGCTGTTAACACTGAGTACACGCCGCAAGAGGTTAGTAAACAGCGATATACGGTTGACCTTAAGGTATTCGGTGGGACGTATAAAATCGACCGTGTAATCGCCAATATGGGTGGTCTAGCCAACGAGGTTACACTGCAAATGCAACAAAAGATAAAGGCGGCTCAGGCAGTATTCAATGACAATGTAATCAACGGAGATAGTGCGGTTGATGCATTGGCGTTTGATGGGTTGGATAAAGCCCTGACTGGTTCCAGTACTGAGTATGTGCCAACTGCCGCAATCGACCTATCAACGTCAGCGGCGATTGACACTAACTATAAGGCGTTCCTTGATCAGTTAGATGAATTCCTGATGGGGTTGGACGGAGCACCATCCGCTATCATGGGTAATCTTAAGTTGATTGCCAAGATCAGAGCTTGCGCGCGTCGATCCAGTGCCTACACCACTACGCTAGATGAGTTTGGCAAGCAAGTTGAGAAGTACAACGAAATTCCATTAGTTGATCTTGGGGCGAAAGCGGGATCAAATAACCCTGTTGTCGCTACCAATGCTTCGGGAGAAACAAGCATCTATGTTCCGCGTCTTGGCTTAGATGGTTTCCATGGCGTGTCTATGGCTGGTGTATCCCCTGTACAAACTTGGTTGCCTGATTACTCTACTTCGGGAGCTGTTAAAACAGGTGAAGTTGAAATGGTAGCAGCAGTAGCGCTCAAGGCTACTAAAGCCGCAGGGGTAATGCGTAAGATCAAGGTATCTTAATATGAGATACAAGGATGATCTGGCAAAAGGATATGTGAATGGTTATTATGTCGGACAAAGTGAGGGGTCTAGACTTGTTGATGGTCTAGCCCCTAATGCTAATGATGGCCTTGGAAATGTAAGGTCATTTGAGCATGTAGGAACTGTTACACAAGATGGATCCACTCCTAACTCACCTGTTCCAGCAGACCTAGTATCATGGAAAGCTACAGGGGAAGAGGGACCACATGAAGGAGTAGTATATGTACAGTATGAGTTATTGGACGTTGATGACAACGTAATACCATTAGACGAAGATAACCTTACGTACATTACCCGCGATGGTAAGGAACTCAAACCGGATGCAGACTCGACACTGTGGTTTAACAAGTCGCTCCCTCATGGGAGATATGTTTTTGAGATTAAAACAGCGGTGAACGTGATCCATGTTGCGCCGCTAGACTGGAGGGGTTAATGATGGCGAAAGTAATTGCACCGAATAAGGAGTACACAGGGCTATCCGCAGGGGTAGCCTTTGCAAATGGAGTAGGGGAAACGGATAACACTCACTTGTTGGAATGGTTTGAATCTAAAGGTTATGAGGTTGAGCAACTAGAGCCAGAACAGGAAGAAATTCCTGTAGAAAAAATGACGGTTCCGCAGCTTAAAGAATACGCCACTAAGAATGAAATCGATCTTGGAGAAGCATCCAAGAAAGAGGACATTTTGAAGGTCATTCAGAGCGTTCAACAAGTACCAGACCCTGGTAAAGAAACAGAAGAATAGGCGGTGATCATATGGCCTACGCAACTACAGCGGATTATGATCGTTACGGGGACGGTTCAATTCCAGCGGAACAACTGGATAAGGCACTGGATCGGGCAACCGACCAGGTAGACCGCCTGACATATAATCGCATTGTGGCGAGGGGCTTTGATAGCCTTTCGCCTTTTCAGCGTACCAATGTGATTAAGGCTGTTTGTCAACAAGCCGACTTTACTTTTAAATACGGTGAATATTTGACCATGCCACTCTCAGGGTACAGCGCAGGAAGCACCAGCATGTCATTTAAGGCTACAACCGGAGCTGGAGGAGTACAAACTACAGATGCCGTGATTGACTTGCTCATGCCTACAGGCTTGGCAAATAGGGGGTTCTGTTGATGCGCTTCCCCTTTCCAAGATGGAATCAGGTTACCCCAGTCAAAGTCTATCAAACTGAGCAGGGTAGAACTGGCGAGAAAGAAACACTTATCTATGATAAGAAGTGCTTTTACGACGAGAAGTCACGCCAAGTTATGGACGCTGAACGCCGTTTGGTGCTGCTCTCAGGGCTGATTCTCATAGAGGGTGACATTAACCCAGGCGTATTGATAGAGGGATATGTGATCATCGATGGTGAGCGTAAGAACATCTATCGTGCAAAGAGACCACGTAACCCTGACGGTACCGTGTTTAGTACCGAGTTGGAGCTGAACTGATGAAGGTATCAACTAAGGTTACGGTGAATGCGGCAGCTCTTAAGCAATTAGAGCTGATCAGCCAACAAGCCGTTGAAATGACAGCCGAAGCGGTTAGGACTGATATTGTCACATCACAAGTCGTTCCGAAGCAAAGAGGGACATTAGAGCTTAGCGGTCACGTCGTCGTCGTGTCCAATGGCAAAGTTAAACTAGTCTATGACACTCCATATGCCCGTCGCTTGTACTGGCATCCAGAGTACGACTTTAGGACTGACAAGAACCCTAACGCTCGTGGTAAATGGATGGAAGCTTATAAATCAGGCGAGAAGAAGGTATTTGTCCGTGATACATTCGGTAAGTTTGTAAAGCAGCTCAGTAAGGGGATGATCAAATGACGCTAAACGATGTTGTTGATTGGTTCGAGACGGTCATTGATTCCCCGTTTTGGTATATTGGCAAAATCGACGGCAAGAAACCACAATGTATAGGTTTGTATAACACATCTGGAGCCCAGCCACGTATCGCTATAGGCGGACTGGAAGCTACCGGATATGTTATCAAGCCTATTTCTATTCTCGTCCATTGGGGCAGGGATTCAGACATTGCAGAGCGCAAAGCTCAGGAAGTATATAACGCCCTGTTTTGTCAGTCTGCAGAGATCGGCGGTAAGCGAGTGATCATGTTTAAAATGGTCTCGCCGCAGCCGGTTAATGTCGGTACTGACTCAGAAGGAATCTACGAATATGTAATTGAAACACACATTTATCATGAAAGGTAGGTTGAAATTATGCCATTAGTAACAAGTGGAGTATTTCCGGTTTTTAATATCGAATTTAAAATCGGAACTAAAGGCCGGGCTAGTACGGAGCTGGAAATGTTGATAATCAAGGATATGGAAACATTTCAGATTGCGATTGATACGAACGTAGAAGAGTGGACCCCAATGGAGACAGAGGGCTGGACACGGCGACTGGCGACAGGTAAAGGGTTTGCAATCACATTGAATGGTAAGCGACATGTAGGCGATCCAGGTAATGACTACGTAGCAAATACAGCGTGGAAGTCCGGCCTTGATTGCTCCAGCAAAGCAGAGATTGTATTCCCAGATGGAAGCAAGCTGGTATTTGATTGTATCGTTAGCGTGTCGGCTCCGAACGGTGGGGACAGTACGGCGGTGTCAGCACTTGAATGTGAACTTATGAGCGACGGGAAGCCCGTGTATACACCAGCAACGGGGGAGTAATAGAGCCTTCCCCGTTTAATCTGCAGGGGGATGGGGAAGGTGAATCCCTTGCACAAAATACGATCGATGAGGAGATAACAAACAATGGCGAAGAAGACAATTGATATTACAAGCAAATTAACCAATGACCGTCCGGTATTGAAACTAGGTGAGGGATTAGAATTTGAAGTTGATAATGGAAAGAATACTGTACTTGGAATGCAAGAAGATGGCGGTTTAGAGCAATCGTTAGAACTATTACTGGGCAAAGAAGCTGTTGAAAAAATCGAAGCATTGAATTTGTCATTTGAAAACTATCTATATGTATTCTTTGCCGCATGTTCAGCGGCTACAGGTGAAGATATAAAGGTCATTGAGGCCCGATTTCAACGGGGACGCCAAGAAGTCTAAGATACCACAATGGTATGATTTATATGATGATTGGGGACTGATTGAGGCATCTATTGCCGCTCAATATGGGATAAGACTACGGAGTGTATCGGACATGTCATGGGATGAGTTTTGCACTTTGTTAGCCGGAATCATGCCAGAAACTCCACTTGGTCAGATTGTAAATATACGCAGCGAGAATGACCGCGAAAAGATCAAGGCTATGTCACCTGAGCAACGGCGGATCCGAAGTGAGTGGAGAACAAGAGGGGTTAAAGAAGTCCAATGGACAGAGGCGGATAAAGTTAAGGCAATGCAGGAAGTACAACAGATGTTTATAGAATTATCCGGGGCACCTCAATAAGGGGTGCCTTTTTGATTTGTCTGGCGAGGGGGTGAACATATGTCAGATGAAACAGTCGGCACAGTCAGTTTAGGACTGGAGCTTGTAGGCGGTAACGATCTTACCAAGCAGATTACAGCTGCTGCTGGAACAATAGGCGGTCAGTTGACTAAGTCATTACAGTCTACCTTTGGAGGATTCAGTCTAAAAGGATTTGCTGGGAATATATCGCAGACTCTAAAATCAACGACTGAAACGGCCATGAAGGGCATCATCACAGGTATGGAGGAATCGGTATCCGCTGCAGAGGGGCGGCTACTTAAAACCGTATCAGTTACTAACGATGCCATGCTGAAATCTATTAATGATAATAAGGCGGCTGCTGAAAGTGCGATCGACAGCGTGGCGGCTAAGCTTGGCACGCTAAAGGCACCGTCATTTTTTAAAGGATTAGTACCCAATATGCAACCGGCTGCAGCCGCCGCAGCTAACCCAAATGTGACAGCACCTAAAACAGCAGTGACAAAGGTTAAGCCAGAGATTGACACGGAAGCTGTAAAGGCTCAGATTAGCGGATTGACGGACGTATTGGACAACGTTAACGCCCGGATCGAAATACAGAAACGGAAACTAAGCGATCTGAAAGAGGCATACGCTAACACTTTCAATGATACGCAGAAGAACGCACTGCAAGAGAAGATTGTTAACACCGAGGCCACACTGTTACGACTAACTAATACGAGTGACAAGACCGCAAAAAAGATGTGGGATCTAGAAGACAGTCTTAAGAATGTAGGGCAAGCCGCACAGGCTGTAGAACAACCAGTCGCCAAATTGGGAAGTAAGTTGGTTCAGACCAATAAGCCTTTAAAATCCACAAGTGGGAACCTGAAACAAGCGGCAAAGGCAGCAACAAATACTGGAGCAGCGATGGACGGCGCTGGAAAAAAAGCTGGCGGGATGGGTAACTCCTTTACTCGTGCTTTTGCTCGTATCCTTAAACAGGTATTTGTCTTTGCTGTGTTGTATAAGGCCATCCGGGGATTTGGGGAGTATCTTAATAGCTCTCTTAAAACTAATGCCCAGTATGCTGCGTCTCTCAATGCGATCAAAACCAATCTAGCGGTGGCGTTTTCACCAATCTATCAAGCCATACTCCCGGCTCTCAATGCGTTAATGGCTGGTCTAGCTAAGATCACAGCCTATATTGCTGCTTTTATTAGCGCCTTATTTGGTAAGACATATCAACAGTCCTATCAAGCTGCTAAGGGAATTGAATCAGCAAAGAAAGCCATGGCGGGGTACGGTGGAGCCGCGAAGAAAGCAGGTAAGGAAGCCAAGGGCGCTCTTGCTGGATTTGATGATCTTAACACTCTTGACTTCGCAGGCCCTGACGATGCGGGAGCAGATGCCGCTGGGGGCGGAGCTGGTGAAGGCTTTGAGATGGCTACGCCTGATATGGACATTACAGGGATACAAGGGAAAATGGATACTTTGGCAGCTGGTATCAAATCCACATTTGATAAGGCGTGGGGTGGTGTTAAACAGGGGTGGGACTGGGTAGTATCAACATTTGGACCATCATTTCAGACTGCTTGGGGTGAGATTTCTCCTGTACTAGATCGATGGAAAGAGCAATTCAAAAAAATGTTTGATGATGTAATGACATTAGGTGAGCCCTTAAAGAACTGGATCAATAACGATTTGGTACCTATGTGGCAAAATGGCATTCAATTGGTAGGGCACATATGGGCTGGGCTTGGCGATAGTTTGCAAAAGGTCGTATCTAGTATATGGGAAGCGGTATTCCCTATCATTGATAAGTTTGTGACGGAGGGATTGCCTCGACTCACAGAGTTTCTTACAGGTGTACAGGAAATATTACGTAAGCTTTTTGATCTAGTTAAAGAAATATTTGATGACATTTGGAGAGATGCTATCGACCCCGCTATGCAACTTGTGTCAAAGATCATTAGAGATGTTCTAGATATCATTTTTGATTGGTGGGACGAGTGGGGGAAGAAAATTGTCGATGGTATAAAAGAGGCATTAGATAATATCAAAAAGCTTTGGAATAACCTATGGGATAACTTCCTCAAGCCTTTTATTACTAATATGCTTGATATGCTCACACAGCTTTGGGACAAACATCTTAAAGGACTTGTCGAAGAGATCGGTAAATTTGTGGGGAAGTTGGTTACAGCTGCATTAGATATTTTCAACAAATTTATTATGCCGATAGTCAATTACCTCGTCGAAAAGCTGGGGCCTACATTCAGTAATATTTTTTCCTTTATCGGTGATGTTGTGGGTACCGTTGTAGGTGTCATTGCCGATGTACTAAAAGGCTTGATCAAGTCGTTAGGTGGCGTAATCGACTTTATAGCTGGGGTATTTACAGGAGACTGGGAGAAAGCATGGAACGGCATAAAAGACTTCATGGAGGGGCTAAAGGATGCCATAGTTGGTATCTTTAAAGGTGCGATAAACCTAATCATTGATGTAATTAACTTCATGGTTCGCCAAATAAACAAAATAAAAGTCGACGTTCCGGACTGGATGGCTAAGTTAGCCGGAATTGAGGGGGGGACTATTGGGTTTAACATCCCTACTATTCCGAAGCTGGCTAAAGGCGGCTTAGCCTATGGACCAACACTTGCTATGGTCGGAGACAACAAAGGAGCTAGTGCCGATCCAGAGGTAATTAGTCCATTGTCTACACTCCAAGATATGCTTGGGTCTAGCAATCAGGCTGTAGTCGAAGCGATCATGATGCTCTACGATGCATTAATCAATAAGGGCGACAAGGAGACAATATTGAAAATAGGTGAAGCAGAGTTCGGGCGCATGGCGGCCCGGGCTATTGGTAGTGCGGAGCGTCAGGCTGGGCGTGCGCTGTTCGCCAGATAGGAGGGCACTATGGGTTTAGATTTTAGAATTAACAGACAGGAGACTGGAGATTACCCCTCGCCTTCTTCTCTAACTGTCACAGTACTGGATTTAGATGACGGTGAATCATCTGTTAGAACAGCTGATGGTTCTTTAAATCGTGATCGGATTGCGGTTAAACGGCAAATTGAGGCGACTTGGGGAATGCTCAGATGGTCTGAAATGTCGGCTTTGTATAAGGAAATGGAAGATGTGTTCTTTCCTGTAACTTATCCCGATCCCATGACAGGCAAATATGAGACCAAGACCTTTTATGTAGGTAACCGTCCCGCACCATTCGCCGTTGCCAAAGGATCGGAAATTATGTGGAACGGGTTGAAAGTAACCCTAACGGAGAAGTGATGCTATGTATCCAATATCACCGATATTTGCCGATTATCTAAAACGGCATGATAAGCAGTATATTGTTAAGGCGGTTATTGACGGTACCGAGTATAGCAGCGCTAGTATCGTTGAGTTTAGTATTGAGAACGTAATGGCTGGCGGCGAAGAATTTGAGATCGGGACGGCAAACCCGTCCAAATTGACTATAAAGCTTCGTCTACCTGATGCGATCAAACCTAATGCTAAAATTATCCCTTATCTGTCGTTGTCGCTGGATAGCATGAATTGGCTTGAAGCCGTATACCCGTGGGAGCAAATGGATATACCCTGGACGGCAGGAGCAACTGAGTGGCTACCATTAGGGGAGTTTTATGTAGATAGTCGAGAGAAGATCAATGACGTTTGGACATATATCTGTTGCGACAAGTTGATTACTACCGAGGTAGCCTATATCTCTCAACTTAATTACCCAGCAACTCAAAAAGCCGTGTTTGATGAGATATGTAACCGGATAGGTCTTGTCTATGACAGCAGCGTAGTTATTAATCCTAACTACAAAATTCAGGCGGGGCCAGCCGGTTATAGTTGCAGACAGGTCCTTGCTTATATTGCAGGGGCTAATAGCGCTAGTATCTTTATGGGCAAGGATGGCGTCATGCGATTCAAACGGTTCAGCGCTTCGGCTCCTGCCGTATTCGAGATGACAACAGCCGATTATATTCGGGTTAAGCAAACCAATCCAGTTAAGACCTATACTCGAATCGTGGTCACCTACAATACGGAAGACAAGCTTACCTTTGAGGCAGGAACTGGTGATGATAACCACACACTTTACCTTGAAAATCCGTTTATGACGCAAAGCATGGTTAATGCGTTGTTTGTGTCTTTGAATGGCTTATCTTATCTACCGCTTACAATGGACTCCCGTGGTTTTCCTCAACTCGACCAGGGAGATATGATCGGCTTCGAACAGCGTGAAGGTGGTAGCTGGATTGATACCAATACGCCATGGCAGGAGATGAATATTCCCTGGGATGGCATTATGAGGTATACATCTTTCATCTTACGGCAGACATACAGTTTTAAAGGCGGCCTTACCCATAAAATCGAAGCTCCATCAACCTCAGAGCAGCAAAGCGAATTCGCTCTTGAAGGGTCGCTTACCCAGCAGGTGAACAAGCTCAACGAAAATGCAATTCGCTATGGGAAGCCATACTTTGGGATTACTCACTCACGCACTGAGGGTATTGTCGTTGAAAGAGAAGACCATAAAAGTAAGCTAACACTTAACTCCGATGTGATGGACTGGAGAGTAAACGGTCAATCTAGCTTGTATTATGATGCACAGGCAAATAAGTTAAAGTATACAGGACACCTTGAGGCGGCCACTGGTACGTTTAGCGGAGATCTTAAGGCGGCCGGAGGCACATTTACTGGAACTTTACAGGGTGTTGACGGTACATTCAGTGGTAACTTATCAGCAGCAGGCGGTACCTTTACGGGGACTTTAGTTGGTGTTGATGGTAATTTCTCGGGGACCATCACGGCATCTACTATTACTGGCGGTACGATAAACGGAACTAATATAAACGGTAGTACTATTACCGGTGGTACATTACGGACCGCTGAAACAGGTCGCAGGATCGAGATAGATTATCGAGGTTGGCGGTCACTAGACGACAATAACGTAGAGCGTATATCTATCAACTATAATAACTCTGCTGGTATGGGTGGAATATCGTGGTTTAATTCTTCTCGAATTTTAATGGGTGAATTGTACGCCTCGGGTGATAGTTTCTCTCTAATTGGTCAAAGGGATATGTTGATACGGTCTATGAGTGGTTCTTTGCATATGCAGGGAAATATAGACTTTTCTTTTGCAACAGTTTATGGACTAAACATAAGTAAAATAGCAGGATTGCAGCAAGAATTAAACTCGTTAAGAAGTCTGATTAATAATCACACTCACACTGTTAATATCGGAACCCATAACCATGGCAGAACCGAAAACCAAAACTGGGGTGGAACCTTTGCCACATCAACTCCGTAATGGTAGTATTAGGGTAAATATACCAACGGAGGTAGAGGAATCTATGAAAAAGTTTGCTTACATGGCAGGAGCGTTTATCCTTGGGATTGTGGTCGCTTCTTCTGCTGGAACTGTTTCGGCACAGGTTAAGAGTTTAATAGGTCAAAAGGTGACTGGTGAGTATGCTGTGGTTATTAATGGTAGGGAACTCGCTGATAAAGGGGCTGTTATAGATGGTAAGACCAACGGACCTATTAGAGCGATTAGTGATGCCATCGGCGGCACATTGAGTGTAGATAACCAAAAGAAGGTGATTAATATTACAACAAATAGCAACGCCGTTGGCACAGGAACAACTGAGCAACAAAGTACGGGACCTGTTGTTGGTAATGAGTATATCGGACAGCCCAAAGCTTCACTCGAAAAGATTAAGGCAGGGCTGGAAAATGACATTCTAGCGCCTACGATTAAAGGAAGAGACGAAATCAAAGCTGGGATTGAACAGCTAAAGGCTTCAAATGGTGGGGAGTTGACTCAAAAGACTATTGAATCAGCGGAGAAAAACTTGGCTACCTACGAAGCTGACATTGAGAAATACACCAAACAGCTCGAACAAGTCAACGAAGCCCTAAAGCTTCTTGAAAAATAACACGACACTACATTAGGTCTCGCTTATGGCGGGGCCTTTTATTATGCCATGAAAGGGTGAAGGAAGATGCATTCATTAGAAATCAAGGATAGATCAATTTATCTGGACGGCGTTCCGCTGAAGGGGGTTATTGATTACAAGCTTGAGGATTCTGTTAATCACGGTGCTCAACTTTTAGTAACGTTATTGGTGGACACTGTGAAGGTACTACCTCCGATGATAGGAGCTACCAAAGAGGCTGATGGTCCCGAAGTCATTTCACCATTATCAAAGCTGGAGGAAATGACTGGATGTCAAACGAGGTACTACGGAATTACTGCCGATAAAACGAATGGCGGTCTCGCTGAACAAATCCGTCAGATAGTGAGAGAGGAAATAGCCGCTCATGAAGAACGGCTAAACAAAACATGGAAACCATTGATACCAAGCTCGTATCAACCCGATACTCAGGATTGACGAGTACTTTGATAAGCGTGGACAAGTTCTTTGCTGATCTCATTGAATTTTTCTAAAAATTCTTTTGGTGACAGCGATTGGATATCATAGTTCTTTTCCAAATATAAGAGAGCTAACTGGTCTATGCGATTTTCGAAGCTAGACAATATTAAAACCTCCCTTCTATCGATTATAGGACATCAATCCTACATTTCGACATTTTGGGAGGTCTTTCCTTTAGAAAGAAGGTGATAACCTTGGCACACATACAACCAGTAGTAAAAGTAGAACTTGATCCACTTAACCCAGTTCCTGAAATATGCGCGGTAATTATGGCCGTGACTCCTTACCATCATGGGCAAGAAGAAGCTATTTTGCTTGGTGTTAAAGAGGCTATAGAGCAGCGATTAGCACAGCTTAAGAAAGGGGATGAAGTGCATGGCGAATCGGTTCGCGAACCTGGTCGGAAGTAAGAAAATAAGTGAAGACTTTAATAATATCAACATTGGATTTGACCGTGTACAGTCTGAAATGGACACTGGTGACGCTATTGCAGCTAACCATATAGCCAATGCCAATATCCATGTTACTGCAGCTAAGAAGGCAGAATGGGACGGTAAGGCGCCGGGCAGCACGGCAACAGACCTGACAACCCATAAAGCGGATCAGGTAGCACACATGACAAAAGCCCAGCATGATAAATTGGACGGCATAGAAGACAACGCACAGGTCAATCAAAACGCATTTTCTCGGGTGAATGACATTGCCGCTGTAGATCCATCGTCACATTTTTATATTGTTGGTGGTTTGGGGATCACTGTCACCACGAACCCACTTAGCGGAGAGGTAACTGTAACCGCTACGGGTGAAGCGGCTCCAGGGGCACACGGTGAGACACACACTGAGCATGGGGCGGATCCAATCCCTAATGCAACGATTACCGAGGGAGGCTTGTTGTCTGCTGCTAGGTTGGCTGAGATCGTCGCACATGGTGAATTGTTAGAAGAACATGCGACGGCTATTACGGTCTTGGAAGAAGGGGTGAATGATTTAGCAGGAGCAGGGCGTACTACTGAAACCGTGAAAGGTAACGCCGAGGATATCATTGCTGTTAATGCGCAGTTGGCGGATATTGCGAATAGTGGATTTGTTGGTACGTTTAAACCAATACCCGTGTTTACGGATTTTAACAACCTAACTACACCTGGGACATATCACGGGGTATTAAACGTTGCATACCTCCACGAGCCTATATATCCTAGTGCAGGAGCAAGACGTGTAACTATTATAGTAGAGGCTGATCCCAGTGGTTTTTTTAAGCAAAGGATTATATATAATGCGGGGGTTAATGCAAATAGTGAGTATTTTAGAGTATTTGATGCACCAAATTGGAGTGATTGGTCGCAGGTACTTATAACCGGTAGTAATCCGGCGAGTATAACCGATAATGGTTATCAAAAACTAGCTAGTGGACTTATCTTACAATGGGGCACTCTTGTTAATGCCGCCAGCGCTGTCGCTACTCACCCTTTATTCCCGTTAACTTATCCTAATAAGTGCCTACATGCATCAGCTGTCGTGGATATATCAGGTGTAAGTTTCGGCCCAGTCGCAAACGTGTTTTCTATAACAAACTCACAACTTGGTATTGCTCACAACGCCACTGGCAACAAAAACATTATGTGGTTTTCAATTGGATACTAGGGAGGGATCAATTTGAAATTTTTTGCACAATTAAACGACTTGGGCAAGCCGACAGCCTTTTACAACGATGACATACACGCAGAGATCCCGGAGGATGCTGTAGAAATTAGCGTAGATGATTGGCAATCATGCATCAGCGAGCAGGGTAGGTATAAATTTGTTGACGGCAAGTTGATTGATCGCGATCAGCAAGAAATTGACGATGATGCCGTATCTGTCCCGATGGAGCCTAGCGTGATTGATGAGTTAATAGCGGAAAACGCTGAGTTATGGTATGAAAGTATGCTTCAATCAGCAAAATTCGAAGCGAATGAAACTGAAATATCGGCATTATGGTACGAAGTCATGATGGGAGGTATGTAAAATGGTGTGGTTTAATCGGATAAAGAAATTCTATGATGCGAATCTATGGACTAAGCAAATGGTCGCCGATGGAGTCACCGCTGGAAAAATCACAGCGGAGCAGTACGCGGAGATCACGGACGATCCTTATATGACGGAGTAGGACGAAACTGTTCACTAGAAGCGTCACAAATAAAGAGCTTTCGGATCACTCCGAGAGCTCTTTATTTAGTCCCTTTTGTACAAGATCTCTAATAGCTTCATTTCTGTTTTTCATTTTATTATCATGCCAATATTTTTCTATTTCCTCTAATGTATCATTCGGAAACGTGACTAAGATTTGTGTGTTTTTTGTTTTATCAACAGCCACAATATCAACTCCTCAAAAGTATTATAGGTTATATAACTTATAGTTGACAATAGGAATGTATGTTTGTATATTAGTTATATAAGTTATATAACTAAGGAGTTGGACGCTATGAATGTTGCCGAACAAATGGTATCGGAAATAGTTACTATTATTGATTTAGAATATCCATTAGCGGAAGTAGAGTCTTTAAAAGTTAAATTAAGTTATGTTGTTTCAAAATATCAAGTATCTAGTGTGACGTTAGAAACATGCCAAAACGACATAAAGGAAAAGTCAGAGCTGTTTCTGTCTGCTAAAAGACTTGAAGGATTAAGCGAATTAACACTTGCTGGTTATAAGTTAGAATTGAATATATTCGCAAAGATGGTTGAGTTAAGAGTTGTTGATGTAACCACTAATCATATCCGCTCATTTCTAGGTAGCTTCAAACATTTAAAGATGAGTTCTATATCTAAGAAGTTATCAGTATTGAAAAGTTTTTTTGGTTGGCTAACATCAGAAGAGTTTATCCAACGAGACCCTACAAAGAAAATAAAACCACCTAAGAAAGAGAAGAGGTTGCCTAAGGCGCTTTCCATTGAAGAGTTGGAGATGTTAAGAGAAGCATGTAAAACAGTTAGGCAGAGAGCGTTTGTAGAAGTTTTATATGCAACAGGATGCCGATTGTCCGAAGTACACGATATGGATCGCAAAGACATAAATGTTCAATCATTAGGATGTAATGTGATCGGGAATGGCAACAAGGAACGTGAAGTATATTTTAGCTTCAAGGCCATGTTCCATGTTAGGAAATACCTATTGTCGCGGGATGATGACGAGGAAGCTCTAATGGTCACCGAAAGAAGGCCATATCGTAGACTTTCGCAAAGGGGGATACAACGTGAAATAGGAATAATTGCTAAGAACGCAGGTATCGAAAAAAAAGTTAGTCCTCATACTTTACGACATACATTTGCGACGTTGACGTTGAATAACGGAGCTGACATATCAACAGTTCAGGCATTATTAGGACATGAGAACCCTGCCACAACAATGATTTATGCAAGCGTATCTGAATACCGCAAGCGTGAACAACATAAAAAATATTTAGTGCAATAATCAGATATACGACACGCTCAATCGGGCGTGTTTTTGTTTTACCCCCGGAGCATACCTGGGGGCTATTTTATTTAGAGAAATGGGGAAATGAAATGCTGAGTCAAGTCAAAACGTTTGGTGTTACAGTAGTAACCGCTGCGATTGGGGCATCGGGAAAAGAATCTATTACCGGGAGTATTTTAGGGGCTATGTTATTGGCGGCAACGTTGCTAGGTGGTTGGGATAAGCCGCTTCAAATCTTGTTGGCCTTGATGATTGCAGACTATGTAACTGGGGTACTAGGGGCGTTTAAGACTAAGACAGTCAATTCAGATGTGATGTTTTGGGGTGGGATAAGAAAGATTACCGTCCTGTTCGTGGTGGGATTATCCGTTCTTATTGATAGTTGGATTAGTCCAGGATCGTTAGTGTTTCGCACTCTAGCCATTTATTTTTACGCTGGACGTGAAGGTTTATCTGTTGTTGAAAATTTAGGTGTAATCGGTGTTTACCTACCGCCTAAGTTAAAAGAGTACCTGGAGCAGCTTAATGAGAAAGGTGAGGTTACAAAATGAAGAAAGTATTCATAGATGCAGGACATGGCGGCACAGATCCCGGAGCAGTTGGTAATGGATTAAAAGAAAAGGACATCGCCCTTGCGGTGTCTCTAGCGATTAAGAAGCGGCTGGAATCTGAGTATGAAGGTGTGCAGGTAATCCTCTCACGTAGTACCGATGTGTTTCCTAGCCTAACAGCACGAACAAACGCCGCTAATAAAGCGGGTTCTGACATCTTGGTATCGATCCATTGTAATGCCGCCGGTGGCGCAGGCGGCTTTGAGACGTTTCGTTATACATCGGCTTCGGCTGCATCGTCAGCTCTTCAAAACGTCTTGCATACGGAGATTATGGCACAATTAAAACCGTACGGTGTAAACGATAGAGGGCTGAAATCTAAGGACCTTCATATGTGCAGGGAGAGTAAAATGCCGGCTGTACTGACCGAGAACCTATTTATAGATGTGGTGAGTGATGCGGCTAAGCTTAAGCGAGATGACGTTATCGAGGCTATTGTTAGTGGTCATGTCTCAGGGATTGCTAAATACTTAGGGCTTAAGAAGAAGGAAGTTGTACCAGTGCCCAACTCAGACAAGGTTACTGTAATCGTAAACGGCAAACAGATTGCAGATGGTAAATTAGTAGACGGCGTTACTCTGGTACCTCTACGTGCCGTTGGTGAGGCGTTAGGCGCAAAGGTAGGATGGGATAATAAAACCAAAACAGCAACGATAACGAAGTAGTTTACAACATATTCCAAATAGATTATATTATTAGTAACATATACGGACGCGCCGTTGTGCAATCCGATAGCATCGGTAAAGCCCTGAGAACTTAATTGTTCTTGGGGCTTTTTATATTGTCCTGTTAACGTCCCGATTAAGTCCCTCATATCTTAATGCAATACTGTATACACAATATATATGATTCCGTTATTAATGCATTCATTTTATTCCTTTTTTGGTAACAAAAATGTTCATTTTGGGTACAAAAGCACCATTTTTGTATACAAAATTACACGATCGTGTAATAATAAAGGTAACATTTATCAAACGTTCGTTCTGATTTTTTATTTAATTTGGTAAATTGTGTACATAAACTAATGGTAGAGCGAATGTATGGTTTTTATGGATGTAAGTTCTGATTATCGCATTATTTGAGAATGGAGGTGAAAAGCTTGATGAATTCAGTTGATGTTGCGAAATGGTTCATTGTAAATAATCACGATGTTACGAGCGAATCATGGGATAGCAAAATCAAGTTACAAAAACTCATTTTTTATTCTCAAGCAATGCACTTAGCGAAAGCTGAAGAACCATTATTTCCAGATAAAATTGAAGCATGGAGATATGGACCTGTGGTGAGAGAAGTTAACAGACAGGTTGAACATGAACATTTAATACCTACAGTTAACTTTCAAGGAGCCAATTTTGATTGTGTAGATTCAGATATAATTCATCTTTTGAAAACCGTCAATTTTATTTATGGACACAAGACAAGTCATGAACTGGTTGGTTTGACGCATTCAGAGGAGCCTTGGAAAGCATTAGAAGAAAAAGCATTACGAGCTGAAAATCCAGTAATTACTCTTGATTCCATTCGGTCATATTATAGACCGTTAAAGGAGATATTTGAAGCTCATAAAGATTTTGACTTTGATTCTCATAAGGTTGAGTTTATTAATGGAAATCGTTTCGTTTATAATTATAAAGAAACCTCTTTGACCGATGTTGATAAAGAAGAACTTTGGGGATTTGGTTTTGAAGAAACAAGTGGTTCATTTTTTATTTACAAGGATGAAGAGGGAGAATTGGTGGTTTATTAACTATGGAATATTGCTTTGGAACAATATTTATGAGAAAAGGTATTAAGTTCAAAGATGGTGGACCTGATTTGAGAAGGTTTGGTCATCCAACTATAACAACTTTTGATTTGGGATATACTGATAGTCATGTATATTTTTTAACGGCAACTAGCGAAGTGGATATTTATCCATCAAAAGAAAACGAGTATTACTTGGCGGCCTCAACGCGAGAGGGTCTTAAAAAACCATCTCTTATTAATTTGAAGTTTATTTATAAAGTTCCACATACATTTCAGCGTGAAATAGGTTGTTTGCCTGAATCGCAATTTTATGAAATGGTAAATAAATTCGTTGATTATCAATCGAAATTTCCTGACGAGTACTATTCAGAAGTATATGATAAAATTTTCAGCCTTATTAATTAATGTTTAGATATCACTAATTGCACTAATACATACATTGGTAAAGCCCACTAACCTATATGAACTGCCTTCAAGGTATCAGTTCTATATGGTCGGTGGGCTTTTTTTTGTTAAGGAAAATTTTCCTTACGGTTTATTTGATCATTCCCATATTTCGCATTTTCTTTTTGATATCATTTAAACGTCGATTTTGCTCAATTTTATCAATGTTCAATTGTTCTGGATTTGCACTAATATTAAGTAAGCTTACCTTCAATAGATGACATTTTGTTTTGCCTATTCCACGTGAATTCTTAATGTCGATCCATGATGAATTAATGATATCACCAATGGTTATATAACCAGCCATTCGTAGAGCTTTGATTAACATGCTTGCAGTCCTATTAGTTTCATGATCTGCCAAAGCTGCTTTCAAGGCGTAAATTGGTAACGCTTCGTATGATTCCTCAATTGGAAACTCTATTCTTAGTTGGGACGATGAATTAAAGTCTATAGGCATGATTACGTCACTCCCACTGGTAGTATATGGACAGCATACCACGGTTACATATAAGGGGATAATTGAAATTTTCAAAAGAACAATATATGTGAAGTCCAGTGTGAATGAATTAATTGAATATAAAGACCATAAAATCCCCGGGGATTGATATACCCGGGGGAGTGAGTTAAAATGTGTTATATTCTTTGGCGACTTTTTGGTGACCGAGGACAATGAAACGTGTGATAATTTGTTCTAATTTAGAACATACTAAAAAATCACTTCCTTTATATATACGTTAATTTTGGTCACGTGATGTAGGTTGTTATAATACAGCGGTCAGCCTTCCAAGCTGATAGCGTGGGTTCGATTCCCATCACCCGCTTTTATGTATAACAGTAACATCATCTGACACGATGATGTTTTTTGTTATAATTTTTTCGTATTCCACAAACCTTGCAATTCACCGCTTCACCGTGTTAGAGTTAATGGAAGGTCGTTTTGCCATAATTGCAATATAGAAATAAGTGCATAAATATTAATTTATACTTCAATGATGCGACGGGTCAATTCCTTTTAGAAAAAGGTGGAAAATAGGTTATCGGCGATTCGAATTATGCGAACTATTGAATAATAAATCATTAGACTTCATTGTTTTTTTGCTGAATATCTGAAGTTTTTACAAATAAAGTGAAGATTTTCAGGGGAGTTTATTGTATTATGTTAAGAAGGCTTTAGAAAGACGGTAAAGGGACGAAATGGGGGAGAAATATGACTGAATTAACGGTAACCGCAGGAAAGAGCAACTCCAATAACCTGCTTCGACGCGACATTCGTTTTTTGGGCAATATTCTAGGAGAGGTCCTTGTCCATCAAGGCGGTAATGAACTCTTGGATATTGTCGAGAAGATTCGTGAAGCGAGTAAGTCACTGAGGGCTGTATTTTTACCCGAACTATATGAAGAGTTCAAAGCGATGATCAATTCTCTTGAACCCGGGATTCGTCACCAAGTTATTCGAGCATTTGCGATTTATTTTCAATTAGTAAATATTGCTGAGCAAAATCACCGAATTCGTCGAAAGAGGGATTATGAACGTTCAGCAGGGGAAAGTGTACAGCTAGGCACTCTTGAAGCCTCTGTAAAGGATTTGAAGGACCGAGGATTTACTTTTGTAGAAGCTCAAGAGATATTGGAAGGGATGTCACTAGAACTTGTTATGACAGCCCACCCGACGGAAGCTATGCGACGGGCCATTCTAGATATTCACAAGCGGATCGCTGATGATGTTATGCAACTTGATAATCCTACCCTTACTTTCCGTGAACGGGAGCAACTAAGAGAAAAACTTCTTAATGAAGTAATTACTCTCTGGCAGACGGATGAACTACGTGATCGTAAGCCAACAGTACTTGATGAAGTGCGCAATGGGATGTATTACTTTCACGAGACGCTATTCCATGTGCTTCCTGAGGTATATCAGGAATTAGAACGTTGTCTTAGCAAGTATTACCCAGAGCATTTGTGGCATGTACCGACGTATTTGCGCTTTGGTTCGTGGATTGGAGGAGACCGAGATGGTAACCCGTCTGTAACCTCTGATATTACTTGGGAGACCTTGCGGATGCAACGGAAGCTAGCTGTACGTGAATATCAGCGTATTCTGTCGGAATTATTCAAACACCTCAGTTTCAGTACAACGATTGTTGATGTGACAGATGAGTTGTTGGCATCGATTCAAAAGGACCGCTTACAGGTTACATTGAACAAAACACCTAAGTGGAACAACGAGAAAGAACCATACCGTGTAAAGCTGACATATATGACAGAGAAGTTGCACAATCTTCTGGATGAATCGAAAAAGGATACTGAGGAACGGTATTCTGATGTGAGTGGTTTGATTGAGGATTTGAAAATTATAGATCGTAGTCTACGTCATCACTATGCTGACTATGTAGCCAATACGCATATTAAGAAGTTAGTTCGTCAAGTGGAGTTGTTCGGATTCCATACAGCCACATTAGATATTCGCCAGCACAGCCAAGAGCATGAAAATGCGATGACTGAGATTTTGGCTAATATGAATATTGTAAGTAATTACGCTGAGCTGCAAGAGGAAGAAAAAGTGAAGCTGTTAGAGCGATTATTGAATGATCCTCGCCCACTGACTTCGTCTCATCAGGAATACAGCGAGAGCACGTCGGAATGTCTTGAGGTATATCGGACCGTGTTCAAAGCGCAACAGGAATTCGGGAAGAAGTGTATAACTAGCTACCTTATAAGCATGGCAGAAGCAGCTAGTGATGTTCTTGAGGTCATGGTCTTCTCTAAAGAAGTAGGCTTGTTCTATAAAGAAGCAGATGGTACGGTAGTATGTACGTTGCAATCCGTGCCGTTATTTGAGACGATCGATGACTTACATGAAGCTCCAGAGATTATGCGCCAACTGTTTAGTATGCCAATCTACCGTCAATCTGTAGCAGCTATGAATGATCTCCAGGAGATCATGCTTGGTTATTCAGATAGTAATAAAGATGGTGGTGTGGTTACCGCTAACTGGGAACTACGTGTTGCAATGAAACAAATTACAGCTGCGGCAAATGAGTTTGGTGTGAAGTTGAAATTCTTCCACGGACGTGGAGGAGCACTGGGACGCGGAGGAATGCCGCTTAACCGTAGTATTCTCGTTCAGGCTCCACAGACGATTGGCGGCGGAATCAAAATTACGGAGCAGGGTGAAGTGATCTCTTCTCGCTATTCACTCAAGGGTATTGCTTATCGTAGTTTAGAGAATGCGACATCGGCGTTAATTACCGCAGCCATTCAAGCGAGGCTTAATCAAGGGTATGATTCGGATGAAGAGAAGTGGGAGGAGATCATTGCAGACATCTCTGAAACTTCGCTTAATAAGTATCAGGACTTAGTATTCCGTGAGCCAGACTTCTTGAAGTTCTTCAAGGAATCAACACCTCTTCTTGAGGTTGGCGAGTTGAATATTGGATCGAGACCATCCAAACGTAAGAATAGTGATCGTTTCGAAGATTTGCGTGCTATTCCATGGGTGTTCGCTTGGACCCAAAGCCGTTATTTATTCCCAGCTTGGTACGCAGCAGGGACAGGGTTAAACGAATTCTATCAGAATAATGAAGAGAACATGAAGGTTCTTCAAGATATGTATGAGAACTTTTCGTTCTTCCGTTCGCTTATCGATACGCTACAGTTCGCAATTGTAAAGGCTGACCTAACTATTGCCAAGGAATATGCCAATATGTGTAGCGATGAAGTGGTTCAAAATCGGATTTTCGAACAGATTGAGGAAGAGTTCCATTTGACGAAAGCTATGATTCTAAAAATCACAGGCCTTACTGAGATTTTGGATAATGCTCCTGCCTTACAGGAGTCGATTCGTCAGCGTAATCCTTATGTAGATCCGTTAAGTTATTTACAAGTTCAATTACTGGCTGAACTTCGTGAGATCCGTGAACAGGGGCAGGATGATCCAATCCTACTTCGAGAGGTACTACTTACGATTAATGGCATTGCAGCAGGTCTCCGGAATACGGGCTGATATAAGAACGATTATATAAGATGACAGGAGCAAGCCGGATCCTTATACAGAGGACTCGGCTTGTTTTTTCCAATTCTATTGCATTTTAGAGGGACTTGATTTAACATTTGAATGAAGTGCTTACGTCTGGGTGTAACTGGTTGAAAAACCAGGCCACAAGATGACCGGACAAGCTGGGTGTATGAATGAAGCCCGTCCATATGATATGGGGGAAATTCAATGGTGGAACATTTTGAAGCGAGAGTGGTGAAGCTAGCCCGAAAGGGTGACCAGGGAGCTTTTGCCGAACTCGTGGATTTATATAAGGACAAGATATTTCATTTAGGTTATCGGATGTTATCCAATCGTCATGAGGCGGAGGATATCGTGCAAGAAACGTTCCTACGGGTGTATAAGAATTGGGAGCGGTATGATGAAAAACAGAAGTTTTCTACTTGGATTTATCGTATTGCGACTAATTTATGTATTGATCAATTACGTAAGCGTAAGCCGAATTATTATCTTGACGCTGAAATGAATGATCAAGAAGGTATGGATGGATACACACTTATTCCTGGTGATGATAGAACACCTGAGACGGAATATTTAGTATCAGAGACACAGCAGATGATACATCATGCAATCGAAGGGCTACCTGTAAAATACAAATCGGTTATTATTTTAAGATATTTGCAGGAGCTGTCGTTACAAGAAATCGGTGAAGTACTTGATATGCCGGTAACTACGGTCAAGACGCGTGTTCACAGAGGGCGTGAATTTTTGCGTAAAAAGTTGGAGAATAAAGTATTATAGTCTCCTATACTTTGGAATCCTTCTGTCTTTTTTTTTGTGAAACGTATTATATGTTGGAACGTATTGTAGGTAGGACGACTTTTCTATACTGTATAGTTAGTTTCCCATAGATTGATACTGAAAGGATTGGCTGATATGGATTGCAAACAAGCATCCTCATTAATGCATGATTATCTGGATGACGATTCGTCTACTGCGCAGAATATTGAGCTTAAGAATCATCTTCAGGGATGTCCGTCGTGTCACATGCAATTTAAGGAGCTCGAGCAAACAGAAATGATGTTGTTTGCTACAATCAAGCATAGCACCTTTTCGGCTTCAGATGATTTGGTGGATCGTATTCTTGGTAAGATCCCGAGTCAACGTAAACAACAGGATTGGGCTAAATGGATTAAGAGACACCCGGCGATAACAGCTGCAGCAGTATTCCTTTTTGTTATGCTAATCAGCATGGTTTCATTCTGGGATAGTGATGAACAACTTGTTGTGAAGGGTGTAGACCTTGACCAGGTGATTATAAATGGAAACACCGTGACGGTACCAAGTGGAACTACGATTGCAGGGAATCTGACTGTAGAGAACGGTAAAGCTGAAATCTACGGTGAGGTACAAGGCAATCTTACGGTAATTGATGGGTCTTACTTTCAGGCCTCAACAGCTAAGATATCAGGACATGTTAAGAGCATCGACCAAGCATTGGACTGGATCTGGTACAGGATTACCAATACGTTTACAGAAGTCGCCTACAGGTAATGATTTATAATGGAAGGTATGATTCGGCGCTCCCCTTCGGGAATTTGGGCGCTTTTTTATTGAATTTCAAGGAAATTTTTTCATGTATAGGGTAAAGTTTCAAAAAAAGCAGGCAACACTTGCATCTGACTTCCGAACGTTATAACCTAGAGTTTAAGGGGAACATATAGAGACAAGTTGAATGCGTATGATTTCATACAGAAACTGAACCATTTGGCTTGAGCAGTACATAGCGTTTCTTAATTAAAGTTGACTTGTAATAGGGGAACAATTGGGGGTTGCACCATGAACTATTTGGCAAATCTGACGTGGCAGGATTACATTAAAGATGCCGTTGATATACTGATCGTTAGCTATATTATTTACCATTTGATTCTGCTTGTTAGGGGTACAAGGGCGGTTCAACTACTTAAAGGTATCCTAGTTCTGATTGTAATCTGGGCAGTAAGTACATTGTTTGACTTGTACACATTGAAGTGGCTGATGAACCAAATGTTTACCTTTGGTGTTCTCGCCATATTCATTATATTTCAGCCTGAGCTTAGACGAGCCTTGGAACAACTTGGCCGTGGTAAGTTATTTGGGAGAAATACGGCTGATGAGGAAGAGTTTAGTCGAGAAGTCGGCGAGATTATTAAAGCCATTAATTATTTAGCACGTAGAAAGATTGGGGCGTTAATTGTCTTTGAGCGGGATACGGGACTTAATGAATATACCGAATCTGGAATTCCAGTTCAATCTGTTATTACCTCACAGCTGTTGATAAATATCTTTATTCCGAATACACCACTTCATGATGGTGCAGTTATAATACAAGATCATAAAATTTCCGCAGCTGCTTGTTATTTACCGTTATCGGAAAACCCTTTTATCAGCAAAGAGTTGGGTACAAGACACAGAGCTGCGATCGGGATCAGCGAAGTGGGCGATGCTATCTCAATTGTTGTATCTGAGGAGACCGGTCAAATCTCGCTTGCAGTTGATGGACAAGTTGTTCGTGACATCAATGAGGAGTCACTGATTTCTAAGTTGTATATTGAACTTGGACCAAATTCCGCTGAAAATGAGAAAAAGCCTTTCTGGAGAAAGTGGGGGGCTAAGAAGCATGGATAAATGGCTAAGTCACAACAATTTCGCGAAAGTGATCGCGCTTATTTTCAGTGTGATTTTGTGGGCGATGGTTCATTTGGATAGTGGGACTCCAGTGCCTCCTACGACATCGGTTCCCACGAAGTTTATCGAAAATGTGCAAATTCAAATGGTTGGTTTTGATGAGGATAAGTATGTGCTCTATGTAGAACCGGATAAGGTTAACATAGAAGTGAGGGGAAAACGTACGGATATTACCACTAATTTTACTGATTATAAAGTTAAACTGGACTTATCACATGTGAAACCGGGAACGATGACGCTCCCATTGACTACTGAGCTTCCTCCTGGAGTACAACTTGTATCGATGGACCCTTCCTATGTGAACGTAACGATTGAGGCCAAGATAACGAAGGAGGTTCCCGTAAGCATCGTGACCAAAGGAACGCTGGCTGCTGGTCTGCAAATGGGAAGCCCTGTAGTAGCCAAAGAAGGTTTAGTTAAAGTGACTCTACCAGAGAGTGAGATCGAGGAACTGGACAAAGTACAAGGGATAGTCGATATTACTGGTTTAGAGGAAACATTGAAAGGCAAGGCAGTGAAGTTAGTCGCATATAATAAACAAGGGCAAGAAATGAGTCATGCTGAAATATCTCCTGCATCTATTGAGGTTGATATACCTATTAATAAATTGTATAAGAGTGTCCCTCTGGAGGTTAAGGCTACAGGTCAACTTCCTGATGGATACATTCTAGCTAGCATTGAGAAAAGTGTTGAAGGAGTGGCTCTCTACGGATCGAAAGAAGCTTTGGATGGAGTTGATACTCATACCGTTACTGTAGACTTGAATCAGTTTGAGGAAGGAACTGAGATGAAGTATACAGTTAACTTGACGCCTCCTGAAGGTTTTGAGAAAATCGAACCAAGTACTGTATCGGTTACTGTGAAGGTTGAACCTGTCCAACAGAAACTGGTGAACAGTATTCCTATTACTTTATTAAATATGGGAGAGAAGTTTTCTGCCAAATTTATTTCGCCTGTAGAAGACAAAATTTCTTTGACTGTTCTAGGGTCCGAAGTACATCTTGCAGAACTCAAACCGGGTGATATCACGGTGACAGCTGACTTAAGTAATCTTGGAGTAGGGATACACAAGATACCACTTGAGGTTAAGTTGCCTCGATATATAGAACTTGCGGATAAGTCCCTATATGTGGAGATTGAGCTGACCGACAAATCAAATCCAACGGTGACGGTACCGGTACCAGAAGATCCACCAGAGGACACAGGGAATGACGAAACTCTTCCTCCTCCTACCGAGGAGAATCCTACTGAAGGTAGCACAAATAATAATGGTGGCTAGTAGCAATAGTCTAGCCACTTTTTGAACACGAAAATGATGGATTGATTGTAAAGCTTCTAACAGCTTTGCGTAAAATTGAAGGAGTGAAAGTAAAATCATGGGGAAATATTTTGGAACAGATGGAGTTCGGGGAATCGCTAATAAAGAATTAACTGCAGAATTAGCCTATAAAATTGGCCGTTGTGGTGGGTATGTACTCACAGGTCAAGCATCAAAGCCTAAAGTGATTATAGGAATGGATACACGAATTTCTGGAGTAATGTTGGAGTCAGCGCTTGTCGCTGGTCTATTATCTATTGGTGCGGATGTAATCCGTATTGGTGTTGTCACGACTCCTGCTGTAGCCTATTTAACACGCCTCTTAAACGCAGATGCTGGTGTTATGATCTCAGCTTCACACAATCCGGTTGAGGATAATGGTATTAAATTTTTCGGTAGTGATGGCTTTAAGTTGTCCGATGAGACTGAATTAGAGATAGAAGAACTGCTAGATAAGGATATAGATGAGCTTCCTCGACCGATTGGGGGAGATCTAGGTAATGTAACCGTAGATAATGAATTGAAATATAAGTATTTGGAACACTTAAAAACGACGATTACTTCTTCGTTCGAAGGGATTAAGGTGGTTCTTGACTGCGCAAACGGAGCAGCATTCGAGCTGGCTCCACAATTGTTCCGTGAATTAGGAGCGGATGTTCATACCATTGGTGCGGATCCAAACGGTCTAAATATTAATGATCACTGTGGTTCCACACATCCGGAACTTTTGAAAGAGGAAGTCATTCGTTTGGATGCTGATCTCGGACTTGCATTTGATGGAGATGCGGATCGCTTGATTGCCATTGATGAGAACGGAGAAGAAGTAGATGGAGATTACCTCCTGTGTATTTGCGGAGATGCAATGAACCGGGCTGGTAAGCTCAAGGACAGTACTGTCGTATCTACAGTAATGAGTAACTTTGGATTCTATAAAGCGACCAAGAAGCTGAATCTAAACACAGCACAGACGGCTGTAGGTGACCGTTATGTTATGGCTGAGATGATTCGGGGGGGATATAACCTGGGCGGGGAGCAATCCGGACATGTAATCTTTCTAGATTACAATACAACAGGTGATGGTATCCTGACAGGTATTCAGCTTGTGGATACTCTACAAGTAGAGAGTAAGAAATTAAGTGAGTTGAAGAAAGTGATGAAGCAATATCCACAGGTATTGGTGAACGTACGTGTGCAGGATAAGAGTAAGTTTGAAGGAAATTCAGCGATTGAGGAAGCGGTAAAGGCGGTAGAAACAACATTAGGTGATAATGGGCGGGTATTAGTACGGGCCTCAGGAACGGAGTCGTTGATTCGCGTTATGGCTGAAGGTCCGGATAAGCTTGAACTAGAGCAACTGGTTTCGCAAATTGTGATGGTTGTGGAGAAAGAATTGGTATAATAAATTACTTATATAATGGATTTATACAATACGCCGCTGAGATGGGATACTCCTGTTTTCAGCGGCTTTGTTATTGTGCCCTATAAGCTTGGGTAAGATGATCATTGCCAAATCCCTAGTTGATGCATATAATTAAACATATTCAAATACAGAGAGCGAGGATCGTGAGGTTACAGCACAATAAGCGCCAGAGCTTCATTTCGCGCGGGGGAGATTGTCCGTAGGTAGGAGAACAAATTGTTTCTCGCTTTACCCATACGGATTTATCCACGGCAAATGCAAGCTGACGAGGTGGAGGTGTTCGAATGTTCGGCGGGGGCCTCCCGGTAACGCATCTAAGCCGTAACCGACAAAGACAAAAGGAATGGGCGACTATTCCCACAAACTTTTCGGAGAGATGCTTGAGAAGAATACGAAAATTCATGAATGTACGAAAGATACGCGGAAGAACCGCGGTGCGCGGAGGGAAATGCACATTCATGAAAATAGCCATGTAAGTTTTTGAATTATTTTCATATAAATTAAATATTTCTGTCTCGGAGCACCGTATATAGGTCTTCCGCTTCTTTCATCTTATGACTATAAAATCTAAGAGAATTGAAACGGAGGATATATAAATATGTGTGGTATTGTTGGATATATCGGAAAAAGAGACACGCAGACGGTATTGATCGAAGGGCTTAAGAAATTGGAGTATCGTGGTTACGATTCTGCAGGGGTCGCTGTGTATACACAGGAGGGTCTGCAGATATCGAAGTCGCTGGGTCGCCTAGCTAATCTCGAATCGAAACTAGAGGGAGCTCCTTTACAAGGTAACGCGGGCATTGGCCACACTCGATGGGCTACGCACGGTAAACCGTCTGATGTAAATTCACATCCACATACCGATCACACCCAGAAGTTCTCGGTTGTGCATAATGGTATTATCGAGAATTATTTGGATCTGAAAGAAGAATTGATAGGCCAAGGTTATGTGTTCGTATCGGAGACGGACACGGAAGTGATTTCCCACTTGGTCGCTCGTGAATATGATGGTGATATTGTAAAAGCAGTTCAGAAGGCAATAAGCTACATGCGTGGTGCTTTTGCACTCGGTGTATTGACCGAATATGAACCAAACAAGTTGGTCGCTGTTCGTCAGGCAAGCCCGCTCATTATCGGAATTGGTGAAGGTGAGAACTTTATCGCTTCAGATATTCCGGCAATATTGAACTATACGCGTAATGTGTATATTCTGAATGACGGTGAAATCGCGGTACTGACAAAAGATGCTGTCGAATTAATGACCATAGAAGGGAATTTTATTTCTCGGGAAATGATTTCTGTCGATTGGGATGCGGTTACCGCGGAAAAGGGCGGTTTCGACCATTTCATGTTGAAGGAGATTCATGAGCAGCCCAAGGCATACCGTGACACGATGAGAGGACGAATTGACGAGGCTGGACAGAGTGTTGTGTTCCCTGGGTTGAATTTAACTGAGGAGAAAATCCGCAGTTTAAATAACGTTCATATCGTAGCTTGTGGTACGGCATATCATGCTGGATTAGTTGGCGGTACGGTTATCGAGCAACTCGTACGTATTCCTGTCGCGAACGACGTCGCTTCAGAATACAGATATAGTTCGCCGCTAGTTACGCCTGAGACGCTTGTGATCGTCGTTAGCCAGTCAGGAGAGACCGCTGACACCTTGGCTGCGCTACGTGAAGCGAAGAGCAAGGGAGCGCATGTGCTCGCGATTACAAATGTAGTTGGAAGTTCCATCGCCCGTGATGCGGATGATGTCATAGCCACATTGGCGGGACCTGAGATCGCGGTTGCGTCGACAAAGGCATATACATCCCAACTCATTGCATTCTATCTGTTCGGCTTGTATTTAGCCCAAGTTCGTGGGACTAAGAATAGCGACGAGGTAGCTCATGTGATTGCTGCTCTGCAGTCATTACCAGAACAGGTAGAGAGCATGCTCGCTAATGTAGACGCGATTAAAGCATACGCTGAAGAAATTGCGAGTCATCAGAATTTGTTCTTCATTGGGCGTGGTATGGATTATGCCGTAGTTCAAGAGGGATCGCTGAAGCTCAAAGAGATCTCCTACATTCACTCGGAGGCTTATGCAGCTGGTGAGTTGAAGCATGGTACGCTAGCACTTATCGAAGAAGGGATCCCTGTCATCGCTCTGGCGACTCAGGAGGCTGTTCTAGAGAAGACCGTAAGCAATATCAAGGAAGTGAAAGCCCGCGGCGCTGCTGTCATGGCTATCACCCATGAGGAGCATGTAGCGGACTTGCTTAGATCCGTTGACCAGGCTCTGTCCATTCCGAAGACTTTGCCACTGCTGACACCGGCACTATCCGTTGTACCGCTGCAATTACTGGCTTACTATACTTCGCTTGCCCGTGGCAATGATGTCGACAAGCCAAGAAATTTGGCGAAGAGTGTGACGGTGGAGTAGGGGAGTAAGTACAGTACAAATAACTGTCTGGTGACATTAAAGTTAGTGTCTAGACATTAATGTAAGTGCTTGGACAATAAACTTAGTGTATTTACAAAATAGTTGGTCCTAGAAGTTGGATAGATCAAGTGAATATCAATATGAAAAGTCCCGATGATGCCTGAGCTCATCGGGACTTTTCATGATTTGTTGAGCAATAACTCCCTAATCTCATTCTAGTTGAAGCCAAATTTTCATTTCTTATCTTATCTGCATACTCTGCGATCGCAGGGCTTATTGAAGTCATGATTAGGCATTTTATTTTCCTTCATTATTGGTTGATGGAATTTATCTAGTCATCCAAAATATGAGTTCGCCACATTGTTTCTCGATAAGATTACTCTCAACAAGTCAAATTGAAACTGGCGCAGTTTTTCGTTCGCGTCTCGAAACTCTTCAATCATTTCCTGAAGAGTTCTACCGTGCTTATCTTTAGAGATAATTGTATTGAGAGATTTAACTTGACTTGCCAATGGTTCACGATCCGTGTACACCTCAAGCTTTGACTTAATATCTTTTAATACACTCCCGGGTACAATTCCCCAGCATATTATCAATAAATGAATTGCATTATAAAGTTGTTTGGCTGCAGGGCGCCAAGTTACTATCATATTACCATTTGAGCTACTATTACCTGCTCCATGATTGTCAATACCTAATGGATCAAAGAGAGGCAGTTTTGAATGATTTAGAAGTTCTAGAAAGCTATTTGCAGCATGGGTCCCGCATAAAAATGTCTCTGAATTACCTCCTTCATTTAGCTTTCGATAAGAAAAACAATAATAACTATCAGTTAGTTTATCACCTGTACAACTCTTGCGTATTTGTCCGTTAAGCAAACGTATATGAGCTATAGGTTTTATTTCGTACTCATATATCAGTCTTTTCCTGACTTCTAATGACCTGCATAATATCATTGCGATCTCTCCTTCCGAACTTCATCAGATATGCGTTAATTATATTGAAAATGTTAAAAAGAGAAGGTAGAAAAGTCGTTATTTGATTACAAGTTCTTCCTCCCTTCAGGTTTATGTCACTTGTGCTTTTCGCTTTTGTATATATTATCGGAAAACAGACAATAAAGAAGATATATAACATTTAAGTTCACTAACATTTTAATAGAATCATTGCTGGAGCAATGCTTGTAAATATTGGTAATAAAGAGTATAATTTTGCTAGAAATTTAAAGAAATATTTGATGGCTTCGCCTTTTAAGGCGGAGCCATCAGTTGTATATAGGTATCTAATATATTAATTAATATATAACTTTGTTCTTGGAGGTATGAGAATGTCAAAGCGTGGCTCTCGAATGGAACAACTTCAGAAGAATTATATTAAAAAGGGCAGGGGGGTCGGAAGTGGAGCAGACTACCAACCATTTATACAAGCCCATGATAATAAGATCGCTTCAGAAGGCTGGATTACCCGTCATAAGGGCTGGAAGACTGGAAGGACACATCATACGCTCTCGGAACATGAACGCAAATATTTGTATTACTGTGAGTGGCTTGACGGAATCGTGGATATTAGAGAGCAATGGCCCCTATTACCAATAGAAAGAACGATTGAAATTGCAAATAAGCTGGGAATTGAACATGCGAATCTTGATGGTACCCCTGTAGTTATGACGACTGATTTTAGGCTTACATTATCCTCTCCAAAGTGTAAATTCGATGTCATTCGAACAATTAAGCCTATAAGTAAATTGGATTGCAGAACCTTAGAGTTATTTGAAATTGAGCGTGTGTATTTTGGGGAGGAAGGAATTGACTGGTGTATCATCACTGAAGATAAGATTCCAGATATACTTGTCAAAAATGTTGAATGGATGGCGGGTGCTAAATACTTAGAGACTAGGCGAGGGGTTAATTCAGAGTTAGTGTCTCTAGTTTCGGAGCCACTGTTACAACTATTTATTAATGATGCTGTAGAAACCTCGGTAATGAATATATGCCTTAGTGCGGACAGGAATTTTGGCTTAGAAGCGGGTACCTCAATGTTTATCCTTCAACACAATCTAGCAAATAAGAGATGGGGGGCAGAGATTGACAAGAAAATAATAAAAGAAGGAGAGCCGTTGGTCATATCGGAACTAAGAAGTTCAAGATATTCTAGTCAATTTGCATAATGTAAGGAGTGTGAAATTGGTGGAAGTAGTCGTTAATTCTGTGATTGAAAGATTATCTGAAGAATATGAAATAGAAGATCTCTTGCGAGTTCTTTGGATTGATGCGGAATTGGAAGATGTAGTTGTGATGAGTATCAAAGATTATAAACTAAAAAGAATGCCTTTTTGTATGAAATATGTTACTTTAGCAGACGAATTTCGCACGGGTAAAACTAGAATCATCGAGTTTGATGAGGACATACAACTTCTATCACCTGATGAAGATTACTTGGAGAAGTATAAAGAGAATCGAGATCGTCGTTGGGAACTTATTAAAAAAATCGCTCAATGTGAACCTGAAATATATATACCCGAGACTAGAGGTATGTTGATAAAAGAAACGCATTTGGATACAGGCAAATCCCAAAAAGTAATACGGGACTATCTGTTGAAGTATTGGTTTCATGGAAAATCCAAAAATGCCTTATTGGATAATTACATATCCTGTGGGGCTGCGGGAAAGAAGCGAAATTACACTCAAAAACCTGGCCCTTATACGACGAATAGATATATTGTATCTGAGACTGATATCGAGATTTTCAAGTCTGCCATCCGAATATTTCACATTCGACAAGGAATGAATATTTCAACGACACATGAAAGACTCTGCGAAACTTTCTATAAACGCGGTTACTACAGGAAATATGGTGTACGAGTGCCGATAGTTGATCTTGACCGGTCACCCAGCTTACGGCAGTTTCGATATTGGTACACAAACAGTACATCAGAATTTGGACGTGAGATAAATAAACGAGGTAAACGGAGAGCAACGATGAAGGTCAGGCCATTAACCGGAAATGCCTCGGAGAGAGCATTCTGTGTTGGTGCCGTTTATGAGGTGGATGCGACGAGGTCTGATATCATACTGGTTTCCTTTGACCGTAAGACTATATTAGGAAAGCCAACCCTGTATGTGGTAATAGATGTATTTAGTAGGCTTGTCGTTGGTTATCATGTCAGTTTAGCTTCGGAGTCTTGGTTCGAAGCTATGGTGGCTGTAGAGCATGCTGCTGCTAATAAGGTCGAAAGTTGTGCACGTTACGGTCTCCACATCAAAGAAGAAGATTGGCCATGTCATGCGTTACCGCAAAGTTTAATTGGAGACAGAGGCGAATTAAAGGCTCAAATGTCGGAAAGGTTTGTGAATTTGAATGTGGACGTTCTAAATGCACCATCTTATCGTGGGGATTTGAAACCATACGTCGAGTCCCATTTTCATATTAATAATGAGACAATCCGGCAATTGTTAGCAGGGTCTACAGAAGCGAAACAAATTGTTAGAGGAGACTATGACCCTGCTCGTGAATCTACATGGACGATTGAGGAATTCAACCAATTCTTGATCGTTTATTTCATCACCTATAACAAAAGTGCCTTAAGCAAAGATTATGTTCCTAACAAAGATATGTTTGTCGATCAGATAGAATTGACTCCTCTGAAAGTATGGAATTGGGATAAGGGGAGAAGATTGCTGCATGAAAAAACAAGAGATGAACTTCGTCATAATCTGTTACCTCGAGGAATCGGTAAGGTCACCCGTTTCGGAATAGAGTTTAAAAACCTATATTTCACTTCTCAATTGGGGCTTGATGAAGGCTGGTTTGAAGGAAACGGCGTCGGGATAGACGGGAAACGTGAAGTGGAAATAAGTTATGATCCGAGAAACTGCAGCAGTGTTTTCATAAAGCGTGCCAAAAAGCTTATTCCATGTTTACTTACTGGTAGATCAAAGGAGTTTGAAGGACTCCATTTTGATGAGATTGATCAAATATTTAAATATCGAGATGACCAAATTAAAGAGCAAGAGAGGAATGAAAAACAATACAAGGCAGAGCTTCATGCATTTACAGGCGAACTTCAAAAATCTGTAATTAAGATGACGAGAGAAGCCACACAAGAAACTAGCTTTTATTCTAGGAAGCAAAACATGCGCGAAACACGCATAAAAGACAGTAAAATTTGGGGAGCAATGACGGCAATGACCTATGTAGATGATACAAAGTCTGCTGATTTGGCTTCTACGCCCTCAAACGCACAGGTTATCTTGTTTCCAAATAAAGAAGAAGAAAGTCCTACTTTGACAGAAGAAAATGTAGATATCCAATCTATTTTTTCTAGAAAAAGTAAAGAGCGGAGGAGAAGCGATGAGCGAAATCAATAAAGGTGGTTTTTCGGGATATAATGGTCTCCATGTTGCGGCTCAATATAAAGAACAAATCAATCCCAAAAATCGTGAGAATCCCTTTATTGAGGCCTTACCGGATCGAATCGATATTGATTCTTTTATTGATATACTTAGCTCGGAACCACCGAAAGATACAAGATTTAAACAGTTGCCTGTTGAGGACAGGTTAGAACTTGTTCAGCAGATTAAGCCTGATTTTTGGCTTCCCTTTCCAGCGCACTACGATAAGTATAGGAATTTGTATTCAATGATAAAGTTAGGGTACCAATCACGTAATCCACTTCAAGCAATCTATAACCGTCAATTTGCAGTTGGGCTTGATAATATTTTTAAAGCGGGTTTGGACGGCGAGGGAAGAAATCTGGCTGGTAACGTTCATACAGCGCAAAGCTTAGTGGAGATCGCTATTAATGGCTTTGGAAAATCGCAAGTATATGAACGGATGCTAAATCAGTTGTTTCCAAAGGTTATTCATCATAATAAATATCACGATAGGATATTAACGACCACTCAACTGGTATGGTTAAAAGTAGAATGTCCGTATAACAAGTCAGTAGGTACTTTTATTAAAAGTTTTTATGCGGAGGTCGATAAGGCGCTCGGTACAGCTTTTTATGAAAAATGGGGAGAGAAACCGGGGACCATCGACAAACATGTGATGCGAATGATTCAAGTTGCGACTCAAGTTAATTTGGGGGTTCTGGTCATCGACGAGATTCAAAAAATACAGTCGGCGTACTCAGGTGGTAAAGAGAACATGATCGATTATATTACTCAACTCGTTAATACCTTAGGTATACCGACGATCTTGATAGGTTCATTTAAGGCGTTATATCTGTTTAAGGACTCGTTGGCTAATACTCGAAGAGGTATACCAAATGGGTTTTCAGAGAATATATCGGGGCACATGGTTGAAGAAAGTTGGGAGTGGGAGTATTTTATCGAGAATCTGTGGGAACAGCAATACACTCTAACATATACAGAGCTCACGCCTGCTCTTAGCAAGGCGATGTACTTCTATTCAATGGGCATACCAGACTTTGCAGTAAAATTGTTTATGCACGTACAATCAAAGACGATAGTACAGGGAGGTTACGAGAAAACTACAGTAAGTCTTATCCGAGAGGTTGCTGAAATCAGCTTAGGCTTGGTTCGGCCTATATTCGAAAAAATTCGTTCAGGAGACTATTCCGTTTATAAGGATTTAGACGAGATAAAACCCGATTGGGCACCTCTAAACGGATATCTTAGGGAAGTATCGCACCGATTAAATGTTCAAGGTAGTGTTGCCGAAGAGCATGCACGGGTCCTTCAAAGAAAAAAAGATGACGAAGTTTTAATGCAATTAAATAGTTTTGCAATGCAATTCGACCGGCCATCCACAATAGTGACATCTGTTGTTGAGCAAGTCTATGCAGCCGGCAAAGGAATGAGTGATCTCTCTCTGATGTATGCTCAAATTGCTAAAATGCTCTTAGAGAAGGAAAAGAATGACTCGAAAGGGGACAGTTTTGATCAACGACAATCTCCCAAAAGAATTAAGAAAGCAAAAGTTGAACTATCGCTTTCAGCAGATGATATTCGCTACGTTGTGGACGAAGGCCACAAGCAGGGATTAACCACAGAAGAGGCACTTGAGAAAAAGAGCTATATCCGAGATTTAAATGAATTACTTAATTTAACTTCCTAAAGGAGGGATGCGTGATACGCTTACTCACTTTTCCAGAGCCATTGCCGGATGAAGACTTCAGGAGTCTTGTTTTTCGATATCATATTCGTTCTGGCAATAGTGAAATCATGCAAAGTAAACATGATTTATTTGGTGTTCATTCCTACAAACACACCTTCTTCCCTAAACATTTACAAGTGTTGCTCAATAGATTACCTGTGGGGCATTCCTTTACGTTAGAACAAATATTATACGATTACACCTGGTATGGGTTGTATCGAGCATTCTTTACAGAAGAGCGGCATAACGTAATGCTTAATGCGATTATGGATAGTTCAGCCGATCACAGGAATCCTAAAGGGCAGCCAGCAACCACTTCTAATACAATAATATCGGGAGAAATAAAGTATTGTACTCTATGTGCCATTAGCGATTACAAGCAGTATGGTGAGATATATTTGCACCAAAGGCATCAAATATCTTTTTTGAAATTTTGTCCTATCCACAACGTCCGATTAATTGCGAAATGTCCTGATTGTGATGTCCCATACGGATCCAATGAGAATGGTCAATTGTTGCGGCAACCGTGTTGCAAAAATGGACATACCTTGTCTGCCGAACTTATCAATATTAACCAGAAGGAAAAACAACTTCAGATCGAACTATTAGAAGAATTGCTATATGTTCGTTATCATCATGAAGATTTGACCGCATCTAAGTTCAAAGTTAAGTTCTTTGAACAGTTATTCAAACAAGGCTATATAACTGTTTCAGGAACTTTTCAAAGAAAAAGGTTATTTGCAGATTATGAGAATTGGCATTCGACTCAGTATAATGAAATTTTTGATGGGGCTACTTTAACTAGTTCGTATTTTAGAAACTCCTTTTTAAAACCAGAGTGTATGCCTCAATTTATAGGTTTTTATTTATTGTTTGCTAAGTTTTTGAAGGGCTCATTAAGAGAACTATTGTTAAATCAGAATCCATATGTAATACCCATCCCACTTGGGCACGGACCTTGGCCCTGTCAGAATCCAAAATGCAACAAAAGAGATCAGCCAAACATAGGAAAATGCACAAGAAAAATAAACGACCGAACAAATTTATTCTCAATTCGATATAATTGCCCTGAATGTGGGTACGAAAGTTTAATTCAGGGGAACTACTCTGAATTAAGTAATTTGCTCACTGGTCGCGACTATGCATCAAGAGGATTTTTAATGCATAATGAAGTAACAATTGCCTATAAGCAACTTGCGGCTGGTGTCGATATCACAAATTCTAAATGTATATATAGGACTAGAATGACGGAATTGCTAGCTAATCATTTATTTCGTAATCGTACAGAAATTAGACTAAAAGCTGAAATACTCTATAAATGGTTTATGGATAATGATAAAGAATGGTTAGAAGAAAGGATACCAAAAAAAATTCCTAGTGATATGGTGAAGCTTGATTTCAGTGATCTGGATAGGCATTTGCAACTAAAGATCCGTAATGCGGTATCTCATATAGATCCTGAATACAAACGTCCTATTAAAATTTATACAATTTTAAAAATGTTAGAGCCGTCAGACGCTAATCGGTTTCGTCATTATCATGAGCGACTGCCATTATCGAGGAAGGAAATAAATAAATATGTTGAAAGTTCTAAGGATTTTTTAATTCGAAGTATTCCAAGGAATTATGCGAAAATTTTAAAAACGGGTTGTATTTCGGTGACTGTTAAAGAGTTTAAATATAAAGCATCGGTCTCTTATCATTTACGTGGAGATGAGGAAGTAGATAATCATATACGTAATTTTCTTCAAAAGAAAGGTGCACTAATTGATAGATGAATATAGTCTATCAAAAAAGAGAAGAATTATTAAAGAGGTGAATTCCTTTGATATTCTTCCCTACAATCTTTCCGGACGAATTGCTTTATAGCGTATTTGCTCGTTATCATCGTAATTCTGGAAATGAAGGCCGTAAGCAAACCATGAACGAACTTTTTGCAAACCCCTCTACATGTTCCTCCATATGGTTCCCTTCCCAATTAGAAGAGCTTACCCGCCAAATCCCCGGCCAAGTGTACACATCTGAAGAATTGATACAAAATCATACACTGATCCCCTACTTTACTCCATTTATTCCTCATGAGAGAGCAACAAGGCTAATGGAGTTGGTAAAAAGTAAAATAAGTTCATCAGCTAATATGATACTAGGACGCGCTGCGTTGTCAGTTAAACCAAAACAAAAACTACTGTATTGTTCCGAGTGTGTACAAGAAGATAGAACAAAGTATGGGGAGGCATATTGGCATCGTTGTCACCAATTAGAAGGTGTATATGTTTGCACGGAACATGGATCCTTTCTCATACAGTCGAGAATTTCTCATCAAGTTCAAGGGAACCGTTATCAGTTCTTTACCCTAGAAAACGTATTAGTTGATACCGATGAGAAATGTTCTATTATAGATTACTCCTGCGAAAAGTATTATAAATACATAGCTGTCCAATCACTTTATTTACTAAATAAACAATTACCCTCAGTGGGTTTAAATAAAATACACACCTACTATGTCTCTAAGTTGCGTAGTGAGGGTTATGTATGCCGTGCTAGCAATCGAATTAAATGGGACAGATTGATCTCTGCGTTTAGGTTTCACTACGGTGATAGGTTGTTGACTGAATTAAATGGAATGGTAAGAGAAAGAGATAGCTGGTTACATAAATTATTGAGGAAGCCCAGGGTGTCGTGCCATCCACTGCGACATATTCTATTACTTGGTTTCTTAGGAGAAACTGTTGAGAGCATGATGGATGGTCTAGCAGAGGAAAAAACAATAAATTATGAACCTTTCGGGCATGGTCCTTGGCCATGTCTAAATAAAGCAGCAAACCATTACAGACAACCAGTGATCGTGTCCTGTAAGATTACCAGATGTTCGCGCTCAGGGAATCCTGTCGGTACATTCACTTGTGACTGCGGTTTCATATATTCACGCACAGGACCCGATAAGGCGGATACGGATCGATTTAAGATAGGAAGGATTAAGGCTTTTGGTAGCGTATGGAGGATGAGACATGCAGAATTGTCACTTCAGAAACTGTCCTTAAGAAGACAAGCTGAGTTGCTGGGATGTGATCCGCAAACAATTATTAATCAACAGAGGCGAATGATATAGAACTATTGTTTCAGTTGTTCTTTGTGAGTTAAGTAAGCGCCACGGCATTTAAGCTTTTTTTTTGTTTCGAATAATCAGAACCGGTATAAGCTTGATTAAAGACTAGCGTATAAGCGGAGCATATGCGAGGGCAGCGGGAAAGATCTAAGATTATTATGTTTAAAACAGTTTAATTACGTAAACAAAAACGCGATGGCTGTTAACGTCTTGTGTTTTTATTTTTTTGTCTGTTTGTGGCGAATAATGCGATTAATGGAAGGGGGATCTGTTTCACTGTCGAATATTTAAAGATATATAATGCTTATTTTTAAACCTCGGGAAGTGAGGGGATACCGTGTCAATATTCGGGACGATATGAAGTTAAGATCTGAAGCGAGTCTCATTGCTGGAATGCAAGTAATGAAGATACATTTGATGTTTAATCCGGAGTTTGGTCAGATCAGTAATAAAAACAGTGATGTGAATGATCCATTCCAGGCACTTGGCTAAATAGCCTTTTGTGAGATAGCTAGGTATAAATACGTATATGTCTTTTTGGATTTTCCTCATGTCGAATTATCCTAAGTATAAATGAACATCACTAAAATAATTATTAGGAAGGAAATATCCGTGAACCTAACTGAAATCTACAATGAATTTATTAATTTTGATGCAGCAAGTAAATTTTATATTACATTAATAACAGGATTAATCATTTTTTTGTATAGGACTTTTTTAAATATGTACTCTGAATCTGAGAAACAAACAAAAGATGACAAAAACAAGGCAGGTGAGGCTATAGCAAAGTTGGATGCATATCTATCAATTTATGTGAAGAGTAATAGAGAGAAAGTTGATCAAGATAAGCTAATTGAAAAAATGGGCGAAAGTTACCTGTATCTAAATTATAAGATTAGAAAGAAGATCCGCTTATATTATAATAATCGATCAGAAGCATGCATAATTACTTTAAGAAAAGTAATCGCTGAAACTATTGATGCCTACGGGACACCAAATGAAGAAAAATTAATGATTGAGCAAATTATGAGTTATGTTGGCAAGTTAATTAAACCAATCGCACCAATAATAACAATACTCGTTATGTTGATCATTGCAATATTCCACTATTCTCAATTTATAACTCTTCAAAGTACTTGGGATAAAATCGTATTAACTCTTAATTTTTTAGCTATTATTTTTCCAATTATGATAGTAATGGGAATATTGAGCCATCTTATTGAGAATTTCAAGGATTTTCATAATCCAGGTTTTAGTTTCTGGATAATTATTATAGGAGCTATAATATGCCCAATAATTATGATAACGATAAACAATAATTATTTATATATTTCAGCATTCATTCAATTTTTTCTTTTTGTATTTTTATTAATCAGAAAATCACCAACTAATGAGTAAAATATTCTAAATGAATACTTCAAAAGTTGATCGTTTATTAAGGAACCTACTACATACTATTTCCCACGAAAACATACTGAATAATCTCTGGTTACTATACCCGCAACCTGTACACCAAATAGGTAGTATAGAGGATCTATAGACCCTGAGATCGATTTGATTTGTACAGTCAGTTGGCTTGGGACAACGGTTCCTACAGTGTCCACCACAAACGTGTACAATCAGTTGGGTGAAGATGTGTTTATTAAACACGGAAAAGTAGAATCGTCATTATTGCCGATATATATAGCAATAATGACGATTCTTCAGCAAGAACGACCTAAAGAGATATCGGAAGGTTACAGATATCCGATTAAAGTATACTCTTATGCAAATACATACTGAACAACGCAGAAGAGAATTTTATCAGGAACGTCTTAGGAAACTTTCGATGTAGTTGGTAACAAGATGTGGTTATAAAAAAAGAGTATTCCATGCCGTTCTAGTGAAAGATTGAGAAAGGAAAAGCGACGGGGAGTCTGGCTAATCGTTGAACAGAACAAAATTAGCCAGATATCTATATCTTTTCCCGCTTTTATTGTTAAAAATAATAATTTATGTGTCTTTAATCAACTAAGTCGTCCGAGTGTGAATCTAATACATGTGACTCAATATTACCGTTCGACCTTATTACCAATATTCCCTTTTCTTTGGCTGTCTTACTTGGCGTTCCGTAAAATTGATAAGTTTGATCCTCAAAAGTTACATGATATTCAAAAACAAGGGCCTTGTTAATTTTCTTAAGAAACTCCATACACAATTCGAAATCAACTTCTGCAATACTTCCATACGTACCTTGTTTAGTATACCCTCCTTCTTCGCTTGGTTCACTCCAATTTTTTATGCGAATAGGAAGTTTAAAATTTTTGGCTGGAAGCGAAAATAAAGCGGTATTAAAGTGTTTTTGACCCACAAAGTTTATAATATCGTCAGCAAAGATGAAGATATTTGTATTCAAATCTTTTACAAAGGGATCATGTTGATCAAGTCGGTCACTACTAAATGAATCAATATCAACATGCATAGGCTTAATTGTAATATCCGCTTTTTTTCGAAACATATACTCTTCAGGATCTTGTTCATAGAAATCTTCAAAAAATGCATGCGTTTTTTTTAGTTCAGTAATTAACCTTTCGATATTTTTTTCATCTATTAAAGCACTTTTTATATTGATGCTCTGGCTACTCTGGTCAAAAGATGAGTGATAGTTTAGATAGGAAGAGATATAATCTTCATTTTTGATTAATGATTGAATTAAACCCTGTGGAATCATATACTCTTGTTCATTATCAGTTTTTTTGTATTTTTTGAACTCCCATAAGAATGGAATTAAAGGTATATGATCTCGATATTCATTTGTCCAGTATCCTTGAAATCCAGGGAGATAAGAGTCAAGCCACTGGTGATATCCATAATAAGTGTCTTCAGTATAAGGTAATGTACACCTATACTGATCAGCAACATAAAACATTGCATGCCATTCAGCATATTTCTCTAATGTTTCAATTTCAGGTAAGCTACCATGACTGTTATAGGTATTGCGATTTTTATATCTGTTGTACCGAATGAAGTCATCTCGCCACTTTCGAGCGTTGTTATTGTTAATATTGAATTGATGAATATAACTATCACAATCTTTGGCTACTTCCTCTTGAGTGAGGATAAATATATTAGCCAAGTCATTATACCAATAGGGTAGTGTATCCATATAATCAAAACGAAAACGAAACTGCTGTTTCGATGATAAGCTTGCTCTAGCATACATCGCTTTCTTTTTTGTTGTACCGCACTTCATTTCATCACAAGCTAGAAGTACTTGTATATCCTCAGGATAAATTTCCTCTGCAATTTTAAGACAAATTTGTTTTGCTAGACGTCTTTGTAACGCATGAATAATTTGTTTTGAACATGCAATTTCTTTGAAGAAGCTATAGAAATTTCTACCCTTTTGGGGTTCTTCTAGAAAAATCCGATGGCATACGAGTAAAAAAAAGAGTTTTGCTGAATCATGAAAAAAGAAATTCTTTCTATCGATATATTTTCTATCAAAGGGTGACTTATACAAGGTCATTAAGTCATCCATAATACTTGAGTAACCACATGAATAAATATTTTGTATGATGTGAGTCGCTGTTAACCGTAACTTCTTATCAGGATGTCCCAGCATCCGCCATAATAATTTACTGTTTGGCAACAAATCTTCATCAATATTTGAGAAGGCCTCAGAAAATGAGTGGTCTCCGGACATAGGATGAATGTTTGGAACTTCTGTAGATATACACCACTTTAAAGTATCAACTGCCATATCAGTAGGGAGTAGGGGGGATATTCTTTTTAATACCTCAATTATACTCTCATTTGAAACACTATTTTCTTTTACTAGATATTCTACAAAAAAGGATATTATATTTTCTGATCGACAAGTAAAGATGCGCATCAAATTATCATAATAGCCAGGGTAATGCAATATTTTATACATATTATCAACAAAGATCTTCTTCTGGAGATTAGTATTATTCCGCCAAGAGTCCACTTCTGGCCAGACACTCCACTTGTTTAGATATTCTATAAATATATTTTGAATCTCCGAGCCATAAATTAAATAAGAGATCTTAAACGACGATTCTAATAGTATATTTGCATTAGAAACAAAAGATTCTGGTGTAGAGTTAGCAAGCCAGGCATCCACAAAATTCACCTGGTTATTACCATCTAATTTTTCTAAATAATCGATCAATTGCTTTGAGTTAAATATAGCACTCGTATCCATAATGAATTGGTTGTCTTGCGTAACCAGTTTGTTCTCTCCAGTTATCTTCCATTGTTTTTTACTATCATGATCCGTTATGGAATCAATAAATTCATGTAATGATACGATTTTAGAACTATTATTGATGTTTGAAAGTTGCTGGGTATTAATATAAGTTATAATTTCTTTTGCTAAGGTCTCCTTATAAGTTAATGGTACATTATACAATGTGTTATGGATTAAGATTTCTAATCCATTTTGTTGAATTGTCACAGGTGCTTCTGAAAACTTGAGTAATAAATGTTTTGCTAATTCAATGTAGTTTGAGGGCTGCTCCGGTAATAAAATGGTTGCTAAAGATGCTATTATATCTGGTTGGTAAATACCTAGTCTTAATAGTTCTTTTAATACATAAAAGGCGCTCTCAGGCAAAGAAAAATGATCAAAATCATCACGATCATCCAATCGGCACATTACCGAGAAAATATTCATAGGACATAATTTTGTCGCGGTTTCGAATACAACTTTATATGGGAAATTCTTTGAGTCCCACAGTTTCCGATAAAAATCCTCTGCTAAACGTATAAATTCATGAGATAGCTCAACGTCATTCAAATATCCTCTATTGGTAGTAGTATCAGATAAAATATTAAAAAGCTCAAGCTTTCTGTAAGATTCGTAGTCCAGTCCTTTAGCGGCGTGTAGTGCTTTTTCAAAGTAAATACGACCAACATTAATCTGAATCCTTTGCCCAATTTGAGCACATTGAATGTATACCTCTGATGCCTCCGCAGCTGAGGTTGGATGCTCGATAAGCTCTTCTGACAGAGATTTAAGAATTTCTAAGGTAAATTGTTGCGAACGACTATCATATGCACATAAATCAGACAAAGCTAACTTTGTTTCTCGATATATTTTAGTTGCTGTTAAAATTTCGGATAGGCAATTATGAATACTTTGACAATCTAAGCTGGTAGTATTTAAAATCCCATCAGTTAGAGCTAATAAGCAAAGGCGAATACTACCTGTTTTTTTATTGTCCATATCACTCCAAAACAAGCGATCTAATCTTCCTAAGCAGTTGTTATATAACGATTTTGTCTCTTCACAGCTATCCCCTTTAATTGCCATAATACGGTATTTGTAGGCGGGAAGGAGAAGATCGTATACCTTTTTAATATCTTTAACGCGGTCTGCAATTTCTCTTTGTTTGAAGTTCTTTTTTAGTCTATCATAATCAACAAAATCATCTTGATTAAGTGGCTCACCTTTCAAGGTTTTTGTTAACACATATAATCGGATATTGACATCCAGTTGTTGTTCATCTTCGCCATGAATATAAGGTAAATACGATACACGAAAGTTAGTATGATATTTTGAAAGTATATTGTTAATCAGTTTGTTATTGGCTTGGCTAAACAAATACTCAAGAAACAATATCAAATGAGTTTGATCAAACTGTTTTGAGTTTATAACTCGTACCCGATTGAATAGGCGTTTGAGATACTTTATTAAGTCGATTGGTGGTGCCTTTTTGCATTTTATATGAGCCGCGATTATTGAAAGCTTACAGTGAGAGGGCCAATCTATTTTCAAAATATTAGTTATTGATTTCAGTTCATCTCGGTTAATTAATCGTTCTAGGACTCTAAACATTATGGCCGCTTGAAATTTTTTGCTGGTCCAAGCAGTGACCCAGTGTTTTATGTCAGTTTCACTTTTAAGACGTAAAATCGATTCAGAAATATTTACTATATCTTCTTCGCTTGGGCCATCTAAAGGGGGCTTGTCCGCCTCTTGCTTACTATAATAATAATTGAGAGCACCTCGATAGCTATCCAAGTAAGATAGAGCTTTTGATTTTGTGTTTGGGTCCATTGAAAAGGCAAATACTGCTTTTCCTAAACTCCCAAAGTCGTTCCTTTCAGTTGTGAATACCTGTAAGAGAGTATCGTTATCACAATATAAAGATGCTTGCTCAGGGTACTTTTCAATTATTTTTATAATGGCTTCGTCATTTTTAGAGAAATCAATACTTCTGTATATTAACTGGAAAGTTTCCAATCTATATTGTTCGCTTTTCAGCATAGGAAGACTTAATGTGCTTTTAATGCGTGAAACCATAATTCTACTTGCTTCTGTTACATCAATAATGGATTCATCTATGGATTCGTTTAAAGTAATGTTTAATAATTTTGATGCATCGTTCAGTAAGTTTAGAAAATTATGCACATGTTTTGCACAGTACGCATCAAGGTATCGATTTTGATACAGATAATCTGCAATTGTATTTACTGCCCTAGAATTATCGCAGTATTTTTCTCGTAAGAATGTTTCAAAATCTTCATCTCTGAAAAAAATGTAGTCATTTTCAATATAAAGACCAAAAGAACAGTCAACACTTAAGCTTTGCAGCATATCTTGTGTGCAGCTTAGAATTTTCGTTGCAACTTTTATTGGTATAGGCCGCGGCAAATTGATCAGAACGCCAAAGATTAAAGAGGTCGTATCATTTCCTTCTCCATATCTGAGACGAAGTTCTTCAAGAATGTCCCTAAGTAAATCTTCAGTAGTTTTACCATTGGGAAGTAGCTTGTTGACTAATTGATGTGGTGTATCTTGCTTTGCCGATAATACATAGGATTGAACTCGTGGAATCCCCCTACTTAAGTGGTGAAATTCTGAATAGACCTCTTCGGCCAATTCGAGTGAATAGGTTTTAATATGTTCTGTACTCTCTTGTAAATTAAATGCCGGAACTTCAAAAAATGCTGAATTGTAAGGGAGGTTAAAATAATGTGAATGTTCGGTTCGAGAAGTTAGTAGTATTTTTCCCCCTTCTGGTAGTGACTGCTGTAATAACTTGTGAACAAAGGAGGACTTATTATTATTTTCGGCCGCAAATACACTATTATCCGCTGCATCAATTATTAACAAAACAATGGCATCCTCTGCGTATGATTTTACATATTTAGAGGCTTGTGCCATTCGTATAGATAATTCATGCCAGATTTCAGATTCCTTTAATCTACGTTCTAACAAGAAATCTGTTTTACATTCAATGGCTAAACTATTGCAAATTTGAAGAATAGCCGTGTCGTATTCATATCTTGAATCAGCAGGCTGCAAGTAGGTTCCCCCACCATAGCAATCATAAAATACTACTGCAGAACCATCTGGAAGGTAACTTTGTAGATTATTGACAAGAGTAGTTTTTCCGATACCAGCAGTAGCATGAACAAATATTGATTTATTGTTTTGCTGCATTATAGTGTCTATTAGTTCATGAACGCATTCTCGTTCAACATATTTCTTTTTCGGAATATTTGTAGGAGCAGGGAAAAATCGAGTATAATTCCCACCAAATAGAGAACATACAAAGTCTTTTGTCATAGGTACTTGTGCATTTCGTCCAGGCATCATTCGTTCCCGTATGGTCATTATTATTTCATTATATTTATTTTGCAGACTATCAATGCCCCAATGCCCTAATTGTTGAATGATCTTAGCTTTCAGAATACTTCTGGTGTCTGCTCCGCAATCCTCAAAGTCAACAGCTTTAATAAAGCCCAAAAATGTTAGTGATTTGAGTTTTGATTCTTCATAAATTTTTTTAACTTCTGTTTTGGATGCCTCAGAGAGAATGTTTAATAGGCTGTTTGTAGTTTTTAATTTTTTGGCAATTAATATTTGTTTTGCTTCTCTGATCCCTTTTTTTAAACTTTCGGAAATTGGTCGATTGCTGACCAGCTTTAAAGTTAGCTTATCTTTTGAATAAGCATACTTTTCGGTATATTCTTTATATGTATCAGCGAGTCGACGGATAATTGAGTTATCCTTTTTTTTGTTCTCCGAGTGACATAAAGTCGAAGTAGTCCACGCGGTATTACCCATATAAGTACTATATTTTAATTGTGAGAAGATAATGTGATTTGCACTTGTTAGAGTCTCACCTCCATAATACTCTGCTAAATCGATAGAAAATAATTTGCTTTCATCAAGATCGGCAACAATAGAATCTTGCCATGCGGGCCCCTCTACGGTTACTGAAGCAAGATTAGAATTTGGTCTAAGCATATCTAACATTTTTTGTGCTGCCCAGAGAAGATGAAAGTCATCACCAGCATTAGAAGGCAGTGCTCCTGCATTTGTATTAATACTATCCATTTTTTTGTATCACATCCGTTCTTATAATTATGTGAAGTAAAAGGAGAAATGGACTCTTTATTTTCTATGCCAAATTTATAAAATATCAGGTTCTGTAATTGAATAATATGAACATATTTCTTGAACTGATTATACCACTTAATGAAAATTTTTCTTGTATATTGGGGAATGGATATTCAGTTTATGGTAATCACCATCAGTTTATTACGGTTACTCTCAGATACTGAGGATTGCTAACTGGTTTCTCCAACAACATACTTTCGAACTGAGCTTATGATAGGGCATGACTTTTGATTTCAAAATACAATGATTTTTTTATTTGTGGATAATCATGGGGATTTTGGCAGGGATGCTTATTCCTTTGTCGAAATATTATACATTGGTTAATGTCGGTTAATGTCAGAAAAGTGAGGTTTACTAATGGAAATGACAATGACATTTGGTAAATATAAAGGTAAAACTATTGAAGAAGTGTACCGAACGAATCCTAGTTATTTTTCTTGGATGAGAGAGAATGGCATGACAGATAAGCTTGAGTATCAGGAGTTTGTAGAAACGATTCCTTATGAATATCCCGAGCAATTTGAATGGGAGGTCGATATCCGAAGTGGGTATCAGTGCTGGAAATGTAAGAAAACGATGGACATTTTTCTGGTGTTTAATCCTGAGATCGAGAATGAGCTAAGAAATGGGTATCCATTAATTAGCGATCTTGCTTACAGTAAACCAAAATCGTTAATCCCTTTTGCAAAAGAATACGGAGTTCAACTTGAGGAACGTTACAGCAAGGTAACAGAATCAATGTATGTCATGCATATCTGTCCTCAATGTAAAATGCATCAAGGAGATAATTATGTTGTTGAAGATAATGAACAGAAAACTGATCGCATAAGAAGGATGCAGATTGTTTTTGGTCATGGTGTTTGGAGAGAAAAACAACTATAGCGTCTCTATATGAATTTTTTCTGTTGCTTGAGAAGTAAAAAAGACTATTAAACAAATTAAGGATGAGTCCAATATATACTTCGAGAATTGAAATGTTTCCGGCAAAAAATGGTGATACATTTCTGGTTAGTTGCTTTGGGGAGTCAAATGTGAACATTCTTATAGATTTGGCTTACCTCCATACGTATAAGAATTATGTAAAACCTGTTCTTATAAATAAGAATAAAATTGGTGAATCTCTAGATTTAATGGTTGTTACACATATCGATCAGGATCATATTGCCGGTGCAATATCCTTTTTAAAAGAAAACGGGACTTGTGAAGCACCTAATATAATTGAAGTGAAGGAAATTTGGCACAATAGTTATCGACACTTATCAATTAATCAGCATGAGCATCAACTAAATAAAACGGAAAAAGAATTGATTGAGCAAAAAGTTGTTTACGTTGAAAGAGACTTTGATAGTAGGACTCCGATAAGTGAAACACAAGGATCCAGGCTTGCAGGTTATCTATATTTGAATGGGTATAACTGGAATGGATCTTATAGTGGTAATGCCGTTTCTTACAATAAAATTCCGGTATTTCTCGGTAACGAATCCGTTAAACTTACCGTACTTTCTCCTACTGATATTGAGCTTAATGACTTAGAAAGAGTGTGGAGAAAAGAACTGCGTCGAACCTTTCCACGGATGCCATTAACATCAGATCAATGTTTTGATGACGCTGTAGAATATGTTTCTGAATATCTGGAACCCAAAGGGGTCGGTGAAGTTAGAACGAATGTATCAGCGACAGATTCAATAAAGAAGTTGTCAATGTCGCCATTTATTGAAGACGGTGATGAAATTAATGCTAGTTCCATTACTTTTATTTTAGAGCATAAGGATAAAAAAATGCTTTTTTTAGGAGATTGTCTACCCTCAATAACTATTCGGCAACTTAAAGCTCTTTTTTCTACCACAGAGGTACCGCCTTACTTTGATTTAATTAAAGTTTCTCATCATGGGAGCCAATTTAATACGAATTTGGATCTCCTCAATATGATTGATTCAAGAAACTACTTAATATCTACTAACGGTTCAGGTCACGGGCATCCTGATAAGGAGACCTTATCCAGAATAGTTGCTAGAAAATCTACTTTTACAAGGAATTTATTTTTTTCTTATCCCACTCTTGCGGCAATCTCAATGAACAAGGAAGAATTGAAGAAGGAATTTAACTATGAAGTATTTTACCCGAGTACTGAAGAGAGTGTAATAGTACACCTATAACTAGGAGGAACATGAGTGAATCAAAATGATTTTAAATCTATTGCTAAAGTGCGTTGTGGGAGTAAGAAGGGGACTGGCTTTCTAGTAAATGAAACAACTTTGATTACAGCCAGACATGTTATTGATGATAACTTAGATCCGGACGAGTTAAAACCTGTGTTCATTACGTTTGAAAATCATAACGAAATACAGGCGACGGTTGTTTATCCAAATGAACCTTATGTAGGGATAGACTTTTCGATTTTGTCATTACCTGAAGGGGTTGGATATTCTCCTACACTACCACTAAGTATAGAGGGTCTTGAACTAGGTGAGAACTGGCAAGCCTTTGGATTCCCAGATACTCAGAGAGATAGAGGTCAACCCTTTAAAGGAAGTATATTACAAGTGTTTGATGAGAGTTGTATAGAGGAATGTGACTTTGATTTGGATTTATCTTGTGAAATTCCTAAAATAACAGATCCTAGATTTATAACTCATGGAGCATCCGGATCACCTATAGTAGTTAACCGTGCGATAGTCGGTATTATGAAAGATAAACCACCTGGTGGAGGAATTATCGGTGCTACTTCTATTAAACGCTGCCTGCCAATACTTAGGTCAATGAATATAACCGTTTCTATTCGAGATATAAGTTACAGCAAAATGGAAAGTTCAAGTGCCCTTAATGTAGATGGCATGACTATCTTTGAGAGTCAATATGATTCGGAAAAAGAAATCGTTATAAGATTAATTGAAGACTTTCCACCAGAAACTCACCCTATCTTAATAGAGAGTTTAGTTCAATCCATAGACAGTATTATAGAAACAGAGCCTGAGAAACTTCGGACATTCTTTCAACGCTATAGACATCCGTTTAGTAGTTTGAGTGCTGATTCAGGCATAGAGCAATTACTTGAGTTAATAACCATTTTGAGATGTGGATTTAAAGAGTTATGTTTCGTTCACAATGATTTAAATGCAAATTTGAGTTTAGATGAACATGAAGATATTTTTGCATACCTTATTTTCTCCACCAAGAGACATGCGAAAATGCCTGAACTTGTACTAGATCTTTTTCGTGAACGAGTATCAACACCATCTGGAAGAAGAGAGCTTCGTCGTGGGGAAGCCCTTTTCCCCTTCCCTTTAATACTGGATAATTGTAGTAAAAACAAAAAAACTAATCTATGTAGAAGATGCCAAAATGAGTTTTCTTTTGAAGATATTTTGATTGATTTCACTAAGGTTAATGAGCAAGGATATTTTCAGGGGTTAGAAGAGAACAATTATAAAAGTCTGAACGAAACAAAAGTACTGTGCGGTGACTGTATTAGAACTTTGTACAATCACGTAACTAACGTAGAAGAATTAGAGTTTCATGTTAGGGAGATGAATAATCTTGATTGAAGAAATTGTTGAATTCTTTGAGAAAAATGGATTTATAAAACTAAATCAGCTTGATTTCAATTATTTAAATGCAGTGTGTGTTTCAACTGAGCAGATTTATGGTTTTGCTCAGTTTGAAACCGAAGCTGAGTTGAGAGGAAACTGGGAAAAAGCTGCTGATGAATTAGCTGTTAAATTGCAGAGTCGTTTGATTAAAGAGCTTCATATGCTTAAATGGGATGTTTATCTTATGGTTATCATCACACAAAATCAAATTGATACGTCATATAGAAAATTGATTGAGAATGACCGGCACTATTTTAGAAAAATTGTTATTACAAAAAATGACGATCCGTACATAAACAGAATTCCGTTTGTACTTGATTTAACTAACAATAAGGAACTACTCATTTTTAATGATAACGAATTTTTTGAAGAATTCCGAGAGTGCCTGCAAAAATCAACATTAAGTAAGTTGCCTCAGGACTTCTTTAACCCTAAGTTAACAGCTGATCAATTGATTGATTTTTTTAGTTCAATTAAAAAGGATGATTTAAATTGAAGATAAGATCATTGAAAATATGTGGGTTCCGAGGATTTTCTGATGAAACTATTTTCCATTTTAATGATGCAAAGGTAATATTACTATATGGACCAAATGGGCATGGAAAAACATCAGTGTTTGATGCTATTGAATGGGTGCTTTCAGGAGAAATTCACAGATATAATCAAGCCACTGACGAAAGAAACAGAACCCGATTCATTAGGAATATGCATACGAGTCCGTTACAAGAGACGTATGTAGAATTAGATCTTATTGCCTCTAATGGGGAGATATTCAAAGTAAAGAGAACATGTACTGCCAGACCTCAGGATATGACGGATTATGGAAAACATGAATTGGAACTTCATTGGTCAAAGCCTATTGAAGGAAGAACCAAGTTTATGGATGCGCAAGCGGAGTATCTGTTAAAAAGACTATTAGTAAAAACAGCTTGGATTGAAAAAGTTGAAGTTTCCCGTGGACTACATCTCACTCATATTTTGGGGCAAGAGAAATTAAATGAATTTCTTCGAGGAATGAAAGACGGTGATAGATACGATTCTCTTTCGTTGCTGTTTGGAACCGAGCATTTTCTGAAATATAAAGATTTATATAATGAACTACTCAATAAAATAAACGATCGAGTTCATCAATTAGAAGGTCAAATTACTGAAGGTACTCGAAAGAACACAGAATTAAAAGCGTCCATTGATGAACTGAGTAAAAAAGTTTCTGATCCAAATCAGAAGCTTTTGAGCATTTCCCTTAGCGAATATAAGGACAATTTCTCAGCTCCTGAAAACTTATTTGAAAAAGAGGATTGGAACGCTTTAATTCCATTAATTGAGAAAGAAACCGAGACGCTAAAACAGAGAAGATATGATTTAGAAAATAGGGAACGGCGTATTAAGGATCTAGAAGATATTAAATTAAAGTGGCTAACCGACTTGGAGAAACTAACCATAGAAGTAGGCAGATTGGAAAAATTAAAAAATCACCGTAATGATTACAATATGCTTAACTTGGTTTCTAGCCTGACCAATCGCAACAACCAATATGAGGAGTCTCTTATTTTCATTAAAGATAAGAACATAGAAATCGACAGTACTAAACAGGCAATCGAGACAATAAAAGCTTCGGTGCACATATCTGACAACTTCATAAAAGTAGTTACAGAGAGCATAGAAAATTTAAGGAACAATAAATATGACTTAATCAAGGATGTCCAAATTACACATGAGAATTTTATATGGAAATCTAGAACATCGGAGCTCTTGAAAATTATTAGTGTAACTCAATCTTCTATTGTAGATGTATCGAGTATCCATGCTAGTACGAGTAGCTCGCTGAAACTTTTAGAAGAATCCGTTTTAGCGTTACATGGTATAGATCAGAAATATAAAAATTTTCTAAGTAGCTTATCTGATTATCTATCCGTAGAAGAGGAGATATATAGTTGCCCTGCTTGTGGAACAGAAGGGATTAACAAGCCACAATTACAACTACGAATTCAATTGGAACAAGCCCAAATTCATAATGAATTACCTTTACTGGAACAAAAAATTAAAGAGATGAAAGATAAATTTGAAAAAGAGAAAACTAAATTAAATGAATTGAATTTGGATATTGAAAAATCCTATTTAGAGATCAAAACAATTCTAAAAAGCGCTGAAGAAGAATATCAGAATAAGAAAGACCATATTTTAAAAATGGAAAAAGAAATACAGAATTTGAGTGCTCAAATAGAATTAAGGAATAAATTTATTCAAGAATACAATGAGGGTTTACTGAGAATTGGATTAAATGAAACTGTAGAAAATAAAATGGGCAAATTACTACAGTTAGAGCAGCAATTTGCAGCAAAATTATTGGTACTAACAGCAGAGGAAAAAGCCGATTTACCCCAAGAAATTAAAAAAACTGAAGAAATTATTACGGAAAATCAAGTTTTTGTTGAATCCTTTATAAGTAAGCTACTGCTTGCGGGTGCGCCTTCGCAGGCTAAACAGTGGAGCGTTGAGGAAATAGAGGGTTTTATTCAAGATGCTTCGAAAAATTTACAGAGTGATAAAGAGAAGCTGATTCATCTAGAATCAGTAATTATTAAGTCGATAACTGCAATAGAAAATGCTAAAGAAGAATTGTTATTAAAGACACGTCAAGAAGAAATGCGTGTGCAACAGAATCACTTAGAGCATTTAGACCAACTTAAAAAAACAGTTCATGAAGATCAAGACACTATCAAAGATCTAATTAACAATGTTAAACCAGCTGTTGATCAATTAAATGAAAAAATGATTTCTGAATTATTCGATACCATTCAGAAAATCTTCTCCCGGATTAATTCGCATCCAGTTTATAACCATATTAATTTTAATAAAGAATACAGGCATAGATCTTACAGATTACTGATTTTAGTCTTAACTGGATATCTTGAAAATCAAACACAGGCAAATGCAACATACATATTCAGTTCAGCACAAATTAACTCGATAGCACTATCTTTTTTTATGGCTATGGGCTTACACCAACAGTGGTCTAGTCTACAACTTATGGGTATGGATGATCCAATCCAAAGTATGGATGAGATTAATGTTTTATCACTAATTGATTTAATTCGTTTATTTATGGAAAAGTATGATAAGCAGTTTATTATTTCAACTCATGATTATAGTTTTTACCAAATGATGTTGAAGAAATTTAGAAATCAAAATATTGCAGTAATTGAGTATGAAGGATATAGCGAAAAAGGTCCGCTTATAAAGCAACAAGTTAGTGAAAACTCAGAAATAGAGAATGTATTGATTATACCTGCTGAAGACCCAATTTCGATATCCAAGTTATTAGAACTTAATGATGCATCATTATAACAAGTTTACATTTTAAGAGGAGGTACTAATGGCGGTAAGTTTAGTATCTAATGATTTATTGGATCGTTTTAAAGGATTATTAGATGAAACTGAGAATGAATTAAATATTATTTCTCCATTCATTGGTACGCAGACCGCTACTCTATTGGCAGATTGGCTAACATTGAATCCAACCATTAATTGCAACATTATTACCAGATTCTATAGGGAGGATTTTGTAGAGAGAGTTAGCAGCATTTACGGATTAGAACGCTTGCTCCATGCAAAGGCGAAAATTTATGCTTTAATCGATTTGCATTCCAAGCTTTACTCGTTTGATGCCCACTCCGTTATCATTGGTTCAGCCAATTTTACACAAGGTGGCTTTTTATCTAACCACGAGGTCTGTGTCATAATGGATGATGAGCCTGAAATATCTGAAAAGGTAAATGAATACTTCTACGATTTGTTAGATCAGATTCAATTGGATGGTAATGGGGTTGTTACTCAAGAATGGATTGATGAAGAAAAGAGGCATGTCCCTCATTTAGCCGCTAATCAACGGAATAGAAAGGTCACCTACTCTAATATTTCAAAAAAGGGTGCCGTTCTAAAGAAAATGGTACATCCTGACTTGTTTGAATCGATCTTTGAGAATTCAAATGATTTTGATAAGGTAACTGGTTACTGGTTAAAGTTCGAAGGTACTGGTGAAGATCGTATTCCTAATGATTATAATTATAAGCAAATGAAAGGTGAACGCAGACGTACTCAAGATGTCACTTATTTCCCGCGAAAACCAGGAAGTATTCAAAGTGAGGATACGCTTTTCTTAACTATTGTGAGTTATGATGAACAGAATAGGCCGACCCCTATGATTGTTGGATATGCTAAAACAAATGGATTTAAGAAAGAGAACGTAGTAGACGATAGTGACCTTAAAGATTTCCCATGGAAATATCGCTTTCCGTATTATGTGGAGTTTACAAGCGGCAAGGTAATTAATGCCCCAATCAAGTATGGTATTCGATTAATTGATGTTTATAACAATTTGGGTAAGGTAACATTCCCCTCATTGAGAAAACGTAGAAATGTCAGTCAACGGACTTTGCAAAGTATGCATTTTAGGCGCTCTCATATTAGGATTACTCAAGAGGCGTATGACTACTTAATGAATGAATTAAATGAACGATTTCGTACTTATGGAGAAATCATTTTGTAATTCTTTCATAGTGTAAGTAAATAGGCCTGATAAGATGTAAATAAGTTTTAGATACCAACTTTAATGTGAATATCAGACACAAACTTTAATGTCACCATGTGTTTAATGCCCTTTTCCTAGACACCAACTATATTGTAATTTTAGATGAGGGTTGATAACTGAGAATTCGTTGATTTTACTGTTTTTTTCAGAAACCAACTATAATGTCACTGAACATAACTGTCTGGTGATATAAAAGTGTGGAACCAATAAAAAAACTCGTGAACCACTAGTCAGTCCCGATGATGAAAACATTATCGGGACTTTTTTTATTTATAGGGAGAGGGGATACTGTAGCTTTGTAAAAAAGATTGAATAAAGTTTGGTACAAATCACTTCTTTAGTTATCCTACGTTTAACCTCGAGACATATTATCTATATTGAGGTAACTGGACAATAGCTCAAATATCATCTCAATGATGAGATAGTGGAAAGCTATAGATCATTGTCAGATTTGGAAAAGCAATTGTAGGTTTGAGTTTTATTATTGAAATCATTGGTCTCGTCGGAAAAGGTTTAAGAGCAGTATTCAGCCAGCCAATAAAACTTTTTGATATTCAAAGCAAATAAGGCATGAGTCCGGTTGAATACCGAACTCATGCCACATAAAGACATACTTTTATAACTGTCTATTTGATAGGTAAATGTTTAGTTATAGCCAGGCTTTGATAATTAACATGGCGTGTTCGATAACCATTCGTTCATCAACTCCTTATTTACTTAAAAAACGTCTTACTCCCTCGACAGCATAATCATGATCAAGTTGAGCCGTAAGCCCTGCTACGGTTACAGTGCCAATTACGCCTACGTCTTTAATGCGAATAGGGAATGAGCCGCCTACAGCTTGATAATCTGATGATTGAAGAAGAGAGCTTTCATCATGGGTCGTTCCCTGTTTTTCGAATCTTGCTGCAATATAATGAGAGCTTCTATTGTAATGATCCACTACGCGTTTTTTTCGATATAGCCAAAATACATTTTCTTCAGAAGTACCATCCATTAGATGGGTGAATAAAGGTACTCGATTACGCTCAATATGAATAGCTACTGCTTTATTATTTTCCTTTGCATAATTAATTAATGTCATACCAAGGTTTAGAGCATCCTCATGTGTAAATGTTTCAAATTGTAATTCCCTTTCTACGTTTTCTAGTTGTTGTAAGTTCATAAATAAACTCTCCCTTAAAATAATTTTTGTTTTTTATCTAATTTATAATTTAGTACGGATAGAAGAAAGGCGAATGCCACCATAATTGCACCAATCCATGCCGTGTCTAAATACGTTAAATAGTCTACTGCTAATCCACCTAAGGTAGATCCTGCAGCGATCCCTACATTAAAGGCTGATATATTTAGTGCAGATGCAATCTCTTTTGCAGAAGGAACCAATTTTTCAGCAAGCATTACAATGTATGCTTGAACTCCTGAAGACATCATGAATGCAAATAAACCTAACAAAATAATTGATAAAATACATAATCCTTTACTAGGTAGTAGTATCATTTGTAACAAAAGTACGATACCTTGGAGTAAAAAGACGAAGCGTAATGATTTAACTGGATGCTGATTGGCCATTTTCCCACCTATTATATTTCCAATGGCAACGGCAACTCCATAAACTAAAAGCAATAATGAAATAGATCCAGCTGAGTATCCACTGATGTTTTCCAGTATAGGGGCGAGGTAAGTAAATAATGAAAAAGTTCCACCAAAACCTAATGCGGTCATTAATAGTGCCAGTAGAATTCGTTTATTTTTCACTAGTTGCCCTACATCTTTAAGAGTAGGAGGATTTGTTTGTCTGTTCACCTTATCAACGGCAAATATATTTACGATTAGTCCAATAATGCCGAGTATAGCTACCGCACCGAAAGTAGCGCGCCAACCAAACTGTTGTCCAATATAAGTCCCCATTGGAACACCAGCTATGGTTGCTACTGTTAATCCGGTAAACATAATTGAAATAGCTGTTCCTTTTTTGTTCTCTGGTACGATATCGACAGCAACTGTAGCTGCTATTGCAAAAAATACACCGTGTGCGATAGCAGTAATAACTCGTGAGAACATTAATATTTCATATGTTCCTGCAATGGCCGAAACTGCGTTACCTAAAATGAAAACCATCATTAAGAATAGTAAAAATCCTTTTTTCGGAATACGCCCTGTAATAGCTGTTACACTTGGAGTTCCAACAGCTATTGCTACTGCATAACTAGAAATTAAAGCGCCAGCTTTTGTCACCGAAATAGATAGATCATCAGCAACTGTTTGAAGTAAACCGACAATGACGAACTCGGTTGTTCCAATGGCAAAAGCACTAATGGCCAAAGAAAATAATGCAATGTATACTTTTGTTGACATCTCTTTCATCATAATCCCCTTCCTCATATTTTAGGGTGCTTTCCATCAAAGCATTTTCGAAATACGTGAACTACATTGAATAAGTTTTTTGCTTAAAGTTCTATCTAATTTTTTATTCAACCGAAGAGCTGGACCAGATATCGCAACTGCTGAAATCATATTTCCCTCAAAGATGACAGGAGCAGCAATACAGCGTAAACCTATTTCTGTCTCTTCGTCATCTACTGCGTATCCTTGCTTACGAATGACCTTTAGATGTTCTTTTAATAAGTGCAAGTCTACAAATGTATTTTTTGTATTTTGTACTAATGTCAATTCTTTAAGGATTTCATCGAGCTTGGTTTTATCTAAAAAAGCTAATATGACTTTTCCTAGAGCACTTAAATGTACAGGAGCCCGGTCACCAACCTCGGAGTGTGCCCTCATTGAATGAGTGCCATCAACAACTTGTGCGGTGACTACTTCCGTACCATAAAGGATTCCAACATAGGTTGTTTCTCCAACTTCTCTACTCAGCTCATATAAAGGTGGAACCGATAACCAATTTGCTTTTGAGTTAAAGGAAGTAGATAAAAAACCCATCTTTTTAGTAAGACTATAGGAATTATCAATCTTTTTAACATAGCCCATTATTTCAAGGGTATATAACAAACGAAAAGCTGTTGATTTATTAAATGAGAATGTTTGTATAACTTCACGAAGTGTCATATTCTTTTCTTGCAAAGCATCTAAAATTAGAAGTCCTTTTTTCAGTGTAGCTACTTCGTATTGCTTCAATGGATTCACCTCTCTTTCGTACGTTGTCCATAATAAAATATTGAGAAATAAGATTCAAAAAAAGAGAAAAAGTTTCTATATTTGAAACAAAACCTTTGAATAACGATAGTATTTTTTCTTCATATAGATTTAGCATTCAAAATATAAAATAAATTATTCACCCTTGATGGAATATAAATAGTGGGGGATGGGTCAGTCTTATATAGTAAAAATATGGGGGGGATAGGTGATCATGAGATCTTATTATAAATTATTACTCGTTATGGCCTTTTTTATTTTATCTGCGTGTAATTCATCAGAACAATTAAAGCCGATCAAAGAAGAAAGTATTGATTTCGATATAAAAACTGCCATTCAAATGGTTGAGAAGAAGGAAAAAATCATTATTGATTTAGCGTTGAGAGAAAAAGTCTCAATAACGGAGTATGAGGAATTAGAGAAATCTTTTGACGAAGAGTTTGGAAAGTATTCTAAAGATATTCTATCTATCTTTTTTCTTAATACAATGGAATCCGTGCCCGAGTCGGAGTCTGGTATGTATATAATACAGGATACATTTTACCCAACTGTCTTCCATGAAGGAATAACTGTAACAAATGCGGTCATTGATAAGAGTTACTACGAGAATGAATTTTTAAATTTAACTAGATTAAGGATTATAGAAGAATATGTTGGTAATGATGAGAAGTTAAAAGATTGGAAAAGAGAATATATACTCACCCCAAACGAAAATGGGGAATGGGAGATTCATGGATTTTCTGGGGTGATAAATTTCTCGGGAGAAGAATATAACATGAATTATTTAGAGTCAAAGAAGTAAAGAATGAGTAGTTGTTAAGTCGTAAAAATAGCTGCCGAGACTTTCTCGACAGCCTTGTACATATTAACTAATATGTTCTCCCTTATGTTATAAACTTTGATTGATACGGTAGTTATTCATAAACTGTTACAAAGCTAGCATTTAAGATGTATACCTAGAACCTTCTGGTGAATGAAAACGATTGAACTACGTAATTAGACCTCTAAAGATTTAAATTTATAGTCTAAAAGATGTATTGACCAGGAAAAGTTTGAAGCCTATAATCGGAAACAGGGAAAATTCATTATATATGGATCTAATTGTAATTTCATAACTTCTTTTCAGCTCTATTTGTAAACGCATACAATGATATTTTTCCATGCTTCTACGAAGGAGGAGATTGATAATATCGAGTAATTTTTTTTCTTATAATTGCAAACGTTTGCACGGAGTGATTTGTACTTAAAATTAATAAGGAGGTTTTTTATTTGCTACGAAAACAATCAAGGCGTTTTGTTTCTTGGTTAGTCATTTTTTCGCTTTGCTGTAGCTTATTCGGATTATCCGGTGGGGCTTCGGCTAGCAACAATGATTATACAGTCACCTATACAAACTCTACAGCGACTGCTGTAACACTACATTGGACCTCGAATAACTGGACGGATATTATGGACACAGCCATGTCCAAGAATGGAACCACGTTTACGGCGAATATCAATGTCCAGGAGGGCGCCACACTTATTTATTGTTATCACATCACGGCGCCAACGGATAGTTGGGATAGCAACGGAGGCAAGAATTGGACGGTTGTTATTCCGGTTGCTGGGAAATACGAAGCTGAGAGTGCTAGCTTATCAGGTGGCGCAACAATAAATACGAATCACACCGGATATTCGGGAACTGGTTTTGTTGATGGTTACACAACTACAGGAGCGACGACCACTTTCAACGTTCAGTCTTCCGCTTCGGCGGACTATAATGCCACGCTCCACTACGCCAATGCGACCGACAGTGCCAAAAAAGTTACCATTTATGTGAATGGAGCAAAGGTAAAGCAGATCACTTTGGCGAACTTGGCAAACTGGGATGCATGGGGTGACCAAACAGAAACGCTCTCCTTACAGGCAGGGAATAATACGATCGCTTACAAATATGACACCGATGATACTGGAAATATCAATATCGACTATGTGACCCTTGCGGCCGGACCAACACCAACACCAACACCAACACCAACACCAACACCAACACCAACACCAACACCAACACCAACACCAACACCAACACCAACACCAACACCAACACCAACACCAACACCAACACCTACCGTAACACCCACGCCGACACCAACAGTAACGCCTACTCCTACGCCAACTCCGGCGGGTTTAACGGTTCATTTTAAGAAACCATCAAGCTGGAATTCATCGATCCGAATCCATTACTGGAATCTAAATCCGACAACTGTTCCAATAAGCGGAGCGTGGCCGGGAGTTCTAATGAATTCGGACGGAAATGACTGGTACAGCTATAGTATTGCCAACGCCACCGGCACAAGCCTTATCTTTAATGATGGTAACGGCAAACAGACTGCCGACTTGTCCCGCAGTGTGAAAGAGGGATGGTATAACGCTGATAATGTGTGGTATGACGCTAATCCGGAGATTCCCAAGATTCCCGTGATTTCAGTCTCGTTAGCGCCGAAAACATATGATTCTGCACAAACCGTGAAGCTTTCAAGTGTCAACAGTGACGATAAAATTTACTATACGACAGACGGGTCGACACCTACGACATCCTCTACCTTGTACACCACTCCAATCCAAGTATCATCTACTATGACTATTAAGGCATACGGGGTTAACTCCATCGGTCAAGCAGGCAGTGTAGGCTCTTTTGCTTATGTCATTGACCTGAATATCGATCTGCAAGCCCCAACCATAACAGCGAATTTGCCTGTTGGGAATTCAAGTTCAGCGGTTACCGTATCTTTTAATATAAAAGACAACAAGACCGCAACGACAACAGCTTATTACACGGATAATGGTACGGAACCAACCACTAGCTCAAATGTCTATGTCTCAGGAAATGTTTTAACTGCTTTGACAGGACCGTCCATCCTTATCAACAAGACCACGACACTGAAGTTTCTTGTGATAGACGGTGCCGGAAATGAAACTAAACAGAGCTTTGTCTATTCTATTGGAAATAAGGGCGATTTCCGTGAAGACACCATTTACTTCGTGATTACTTCCCGATTCTATGATGGCGATCCGAGTAACAACGTGCATGCATGGGATGATACCAAGGCAGGAAATTCGGATTCAGACCCAGCTTGGAGAGGTGACTTTAAGGGACTGATCCATAAGCTCGATTACATTAAAGCCCTCGGATTCAGTGCTATTTGGATTACGCCTGTTGTGCAGAATGCCAGCGGTTATGATTATCACGGATACCATGCAATAAATTTTTCCAAAGTAGATCCAAGGTATGAATCAGCGGGAGCTTCTTATCAGGAATTGATCAATGAGGCTCACGCCAAGGGGATAAAGGTTATTCAGGATGTCGTCGTTAATCATTCTGGTAATTTTGGTGAAGAGAATTTGTTACCTATGTTCAAGAAAGATCCAACTGCAGCGGACACTGTGAATAACATGATCAAAATTACGGATAAGCTGCCAGCTAACTATGATACCATGACCCCTGATCAGCAATATCAGGCAAGACTCGCAATAATGAAAAATGCGGAGACCAACAATAACATGTACCATACCGAGAAAAGTCTTTCCTGGGAATCTTACACCGTACAGACAGGACAGATTGCAGGAGACGCGGTGGACTTGAACACGGAGAATCCTGTAGTTAATGAGTATCTAATTGACAGCTATAATCAATATATAGACATGGGTGTTGATGCTTTCCGGGTCGATACTGTGAAGCATGTGAGCCGGTTTATTTTTAACAAGTACTATGTTCCTGCTTGGAAAACAAGAGGGGGCTCAAACTTCTTTGTATTTGGTGAAGTGGCTACTCGGTACAGAGATGTGTGGAACAGTGGGATTCCAGCAATATCGACACCATTTTATACTTGGAAAAGTTCGAAATCCTATCCGGGCGATGGCACAAATGATTACGCTTCTAATAAGTTGTCAGTAGAACAAGAGTGGGCAGATAACTCTACTACAGTAGGACAGCCAACCTCAAACAATGCTTTTTTAATAGGTAATAATTATCATGCCCCTGACTATTCGATGAAATCAGGTATGGATGTCATTGACTTTCCTATGCATTGGGCGTTCAAGACTGCACAGGAAGCATTCAGTATGAAGAGCGGGGATCAATTTTATAACGATGCTACCTGGAATGTTACTTATATTGACTCCCATGACTATGCGCCTGACCAAGCACCAGAAAATCAAAGATTTGCGGGGACACAAGACACTTGGGCTGAGAATCTCGCTTTGATGTTCACCTTCCGAGGAATACCTGCGATCTACTATGGTTCTGAAGTTGAATTCAAAAAAGGATCAGTCATCGATGTAGGTCCAAATGCACCACTCAGTTCAACAGGGCGTGCTTACTTTGGAGATCTCATTGAGGGTAGTGTTACGGTTCAAGATTACGGTAAATATACCAATGCTACCGGCACACTTGCGGATTCATTGAATTATCCTTTGGCAAAACATATCAGACAACTCAATTTAATCAGAAGAGCTGTCCCAGCCTTGCAAAAAGGCCAATATTCTACAGAGAATGTAACGGGTGATTTGGCATTTAAAAGAAGATACACCGACAGTACGAAAGGAATTGATAGCTTTGCACTGGTTACAATTTCGGGAAATGCTACATTTACCGGAATTCCGAACGGAACCTATGTGGATGCGGTAACTGGCGATACCAAGACTGTTACGAGCGGCACGATTACTCTGATATGCTCCGGCAAAGGAAATGCAAGAGTATATGTATTGAACGGTAACGGTGGAATTGGAGTGACAGGAACCTACCTGAAGTAGAGTGAATATCCATATTATTACCTGTGTTTAACGCAAACTTCATGGCACTTCACTATTCTTGAGATGATTTGAAAATGCCTAATCGCAATAATAAGTAGACAATGCTAAAAGACCACGGAACCTTGGGAATAGGTTTCGTGGCCTTTTAAATTTATTCTTTTGGCAACTCTTTTGGAGAGAAAGCTCCTTACGTTTCATCTCGGTTTAATCAATTCACAGGAGTTAAAAGGCGGATTAAACCGCTAATTTCTGTGGTTCATTTCCAGAGTGACGTCCGCTTACCACAAGCATGATTGTAGAAATAATGACGAGTATTAAACAGAATACAAATGAATAACGGTAGCCTACAATACTGGCTAATCCCCCGCCAACAAGACTACCAATTAATCTTCCGATCGTTGATGAATTAGAGTAGAGCGTGGATGCATACCCAGGCATGCTTGGAAGCAGATCCTGGATGTAGCTAATGCCAATCGCTGAAATGACAGCAACAAAAACAGCGAGCAGAATTTGGGCTGCAAGCATCTGCCACATCGCTCCTGAGAAAATGACAACGAGATAATAAGCTCCTCCTAGAATGGCCCCACACATCATCAAGATTCGGTTACTGTACTTTGCGCTGAGTAGACCGAGCATAATCATAAAAGGGATTTCTAGCGCAGCGCAAATACTGCTAATTAGACCGACATCACTTGTCGTTCCCCCTAGATTGTTTGTAATAAAGAGGGCGGTATTGAGGCTGCTCGTCCAGTGAGCTATATACATGAGTATGAGAATCAGAAAAGGAATCAGAATATTACGGTTCTGACTCAGCCGGAAACTGGATACTTTTACTTCAGCAGTACTGGTTTTTAGTTCTGTATTTGATTTGAGAAATAGGAAAATAAGTAAAGCAACAAGCAGGAAAACTCCGATCGTACCCGAGAATATCCCCTTAAACCCAACAGCGGCGATTAGCAAGGTGCCGATTAAAGGACCTGTTATAAAGCCGAGAGAGAAAGCAGATCGCAAGGTAGAATTAGCAAAGGCATGATCAGTAAAATCGCTCTTAGTCACTGCTTCTCTAGCAATGGCGAATAATTGAGGCATCCCTGGTGCACCAAGGGCGGTGAACACAATCATGTAAATGAACAAGATTGTAAAATCCTGAATGATCAAGTATCCGCAATAAGCAAGAGCATTACAGAGCGTGGCGACAAGGTAAATGCTTTTTCGGTTCAAACCGAGGTCAGAGCGTCTCCCAATTAGAGTACTGATCCATATCCCGGCAATTAATGTGGCCGCTAGAAAAATACCAAATATCCCGACTGAAACACCAAGTTGTTCAGTGAAATAAATCGATAAGAAGGGTACGCTAAGTGAAACGCCCATTCCCTGTAGAAACATACATAAAAAAAGTAAGGCATAAGAGGGGATGGAAAATAGTTCAGTGAGTCGTTTGATCATAATCGTAATGTTACTCCTCTGTGGTTGTTTAGATAGTCAATCTGATTATAGTATACTTGAAAAAGACAGTAACAATATATGCGATATTTGACTGAAACCTTATCATTTAAGGGAGGGGAAAGGAGGGAAAGTGACGGAGAGTAGAGAATACTAATTAAAACTGGTTCGGCGTGATTCAAGAAATGAATACTCTGATGCACTTAGCAGCAAAATAAATGATGAGTTCACTATTTTGTAACAGTTCTCAGATTAGAATCATTATAAAATAGCTTGACTTATTCCGTTATTTAGTTGAGAATGATTATTAACAAGTGTATTCAAATTGTTTTGTTAACAGCTCAAGAATATACTATCAACTATAAAACAAACTAAAAGGAGATATAAAAAACATGTCACTAATTGGAACAGAAATTCTACCATTCAAAGCAAACGCATTTCAGGACGGCAAATTCATCGAGGTTTCCGAAGAAAATTTCAAAGGTAAATGGAGTGTAGTATGCTTCTATCCAGCTGACTTTACATTCGTTTGTCCTACAGAGCTTGAAGATCTACAGAACCAATACGAAACTTTAAAGAGCCTTGGAGTTGAAGTGTATTCCGTTTCAACGGATACTCACTTTACACACAAAGCATGGCATGAAAGCTCTGCTGCAATTGGTAAGGTTAAGTACATTATGATCGGTGATCCTTCCCATGTGGTTTCTCGTAACTTTGATGTCCTGATCGAAGCTGATGGTCTAGCTGATCGTGGTACATTCATCATTGACCCAGACGGTGTGATCCAAACTGTTGAGATTACAGCTGGTGGCATTGGCCGTGATGCAAGTACTCTTGTAAACAAAATTAAAGCAGCGCAATATGTTCGTAACCATCCAGGTGAAGTTTGCCCAGCAAAATGGTCGGAAGGCGCAGAAACACTGAAACCAAGCCTAGATCTTGTAGGTAAAATTTAAGGTGGTAATATAAATGGCACTAGATCAAGAAATAAAAAACCATTTAGTACAATATCTCGGTCTTTTGGAAAGTGATATTGTACTTAAAGTTAGTGCAGGCGCCGATGATGCATCTGCTGAGATGCTTGCTCTGGTAAATGAACTTGCCAGCATGTCTTCTAAGATCACGTTGGAGCAAACAGAATTACCTAGAACACCAAGCTTTAGTGTCAATCGTATAGGTGAAGACACAGGTGTAATATTTGCTGGAACACCATTGGGACACGAGTTTACTTCATTAGTACTCGCTCTACTACAAGTTAGCGGACGCGCTCCCAAGGTTGAACAGAATGTAATTGATCAAATCAAAAGCATTCGTGGCGAATATACATTTGAAACTTATATCAGCCTAAGCTGTCATAACTGTCCTGATGTTGTGCAAGCTCTTAACTTGATGAGTGTCCTCAATCCTGGTATTACTCATACGATGATTGACGGTGGAGCATTCAAAGAAGAGGTTGAAAGCAAGGATATTATGTCTGTACCAAGCGTTTACCTAAATGGTGAATTTTTCGAAAGCGGTCGTATGACCGTTGAAGAAATTCTTGCTAAGCTGGGTAATGCTCCAGACGCATCAGAGTTTGATAATAAAGCTCCTTATGATGTACTTGTTGTTGGCGGTGGCCCAGCAGGTGCAAGTGCTGCGATTTATGCGGCACGTAAAGGTATTCGGACAGGTATTGTTGCTGAACGCTTTGGCGGCCAGGTCAATGATACATTGGGCATTGAGAACTTTATCAGTGTGAAACATACTGAAGGTCCTCAGCTCGTGGCGAATATTGAACAACAAGTGAAAGAGTACGACATTGATGTGATGAAACTTCAACGCGCTAAGCGTCTAGAAAAGAAGGATCTCATTGAAATCGAACTCGAAAACGGTGCTGTTCTCAAGAGTAAGACAGTAATCCTTTCGACAGGCGCACGTTGGCGTAATATGGGTGTACCTGGTGAAGTAGAGTTCAAGAACAAAGGTGTGGCTTACTGCCCGCATTGTGACGGTCCTTTATTCATCGGTAAGGATGTTGCGGTTGTTGGCGGCGGTAATTCAGGTATCGAGGCGGCAATTGATCTTGCTGGTATTGTGAAGCATGTAACCGTTCTTGAGTTTGCTCCAGAGCTTAAAGCTGATGCTGTTTTACAAGACCGTCTTTACAGCTTACCTAATGTGACTGTGCATAAGAACGTTCAAACCAAAGAAATTACCGGAACGGACAAAGTCGACGGTATTTCCTATATTGATCGTGAGACAGGCGAAACACATCATGTTGATTTACAGGGTGTATTCGTACAAATCGGTCTTGTTCCAAATACAGATTGGTTAGGTGACACAGTTGAACGCATTCGCGGAGAGATCGTTGTTAATAGCCATGGTGCTACGAACGTTCCTGGCGTGTTTGCTGCCGGCGATTGTACCAATGGTCCGTATAAACAGATCATCATTTCAATGGGATCTGGCGCTACTGCGGCTTTAGGTGCTTTCGATTATCTAATCCGAAATTAAGCGGTATTTTTTTAAAAGTAAATTGCGATGGTATACCCCTTTAGATATGATTATCTAAGGGGGTATTTTTATGTCTAACAGGTGAGGGTGACTTTTTAAAATACTATCGTTGAAAAAAGAAACATAATAGAAAAATATAGAGATTTATGATAGTGTTTCTACATACATATATTAGCATTAAGAGGGAAAAAATAGATGGAGGTAGATATGGAGAATATACAACCAGAATTCAGACGAGGCCACACAGTAGATCGGAATGGCTGTGCAGTAGCCTCATTTATTTCAAGTCTAGTGGGCTTATTTTTATTTGTTATCTTGTTAGTTAATGATGTTGATGATATCCCAGATAGTATATTTATAGTATTGTTTCTACCCATGATTATCCTACCTATTTTGGGAGTGATATTTGGTTCTTTGTCTTTTAACTCCATGAGGGGTAAAGGAATGGGGATAGCTGGATTTGTTATAAGCGTAATTTTACTTTTGCTTATCTTTCTTCTATTGATTGCTGGTAGTATGGTATAGAGCGATCGCCGCATAAGTTATAATTTTTTCTGTTACTTCTGCTTTTGATGATGTCGAGTTGTACAAGCAGTAAGATATTTAATTAAGCTAATTCAGAAAAAAGAGGTTATCCTACGCAGGCCATAATCATGGTTGCTACAGGATAACCTCTTTAATTACCGATCTGACTATTAATTTCTCATTCCCAATTTATATTGCAGAAAGTGTTCGTATTAGCCGATTCGTTCGCCTTTAAGCACATTAATGCGCTTAGGAGACCGTCATCCAGTGTAGTGAGAGATTGCTCTTGTCCTCGCATAACCTGGATAAAGTTATGGAGAAGCTTGGAGTCTCCTCCCGAATGTCCATTGGGATCAACATCAAGTTGATGCGTTTCAATTCGTGGTTCATGATGCATATGGATCTCCAGTTTATTCGTATACCAATCAAATTCCAACGTTCCCTTATAGCCGAGTAACCGTACTCCTCGTTTTGCTGCGCCACGGCGGGCGAAGAAGTTTTGCGAGTAAGAGAGATGCATCCCTGACTCATAATGAATTAGCGCGCTACCTGAATCTTCGTTACCTGTATCCTCTGCAAAGCTGCAGTATTCTCCAATTTGATTCACAATCGTACTTTCGGCGCAAGTATACTTTTCATCACAATCCGTACACTTCAGATTGGCGGGTTTATCTCCTTTAAAGATCTGCTTAGATTTCATTGCGCAAATGGCTAAGGGCTTATGTCCTACTAAATAGTTAATATAGTCGAAATCATGTGTAGCTTTCTGCAGAAATAAGCCTCCGGTAATCTGCTCGTCTCGATACCAACTGTGATAGTATACACCGCCATAGGGAACATTGTTCACAGCTTGTACGTGCTCTACAGTGCCAATTTTACCAGAGTCAACGATCTCCTTAGCTAGTTCAACCAATGCTGTATGGCGCAAGGGGAAGGAGACAACAACTTGCGACTTCGAGTTTTCATATCCTGCTTTTAATCGAGTTAAATCATAGATGTTCGTAGCCACCGGTTTTTCGAGAAAAAGTGGCAAATTCCTCTCCAGTATCTTAAGTGCGATATCCGTATGTAAATCACATCGTGTACCCACCATGACGCCATCTAATTGCATATGCTGAAGCATCTCATCTGCACTTTCAAAAAAAGTGATAGATTCCGCTTCAGCCCCCAGATCTGTTCTGATCTCCTCTATACGAGGATCGACAATAGCGACGACTTTGCAATCCGGGAATACTTTCGATAAGAGAACGTGCAGAGACCTAATCCGTAACCCGTATCCAATTATACCAATTTTCATAGTGATCCCCCTTAGGATAGCTCCATAAGAATTTCGCTGATAATTTCCTCATAATCTGCATTCTGCAATGAGAAGAGTTCTTCTCTTTTCTTCCTAGCGCTTGGATGAAGTTCATCAATTGTCTGCCATAGGAATACCTTTTTCATTTGCTGACCAAGCTTATCCCGATCCCCACCTTGCTTGATGTAACTATTGAGGATTTCGTAATCCCGAATTCCTTTTTGGAGATGTTTATACCTCAGTGTAAGCAAGGGCTGTCCGTCTCTTCCGGGATAGACAAAGTTAGTATCACCTGCCGCGAAGATTGGATAATGGTAAGCGATCTTATGGAGTGGATCATTTGGCCAAACCGTATAATTCCATCTTAAGAAGCCATCCATGTTCATGTGAAAGGCTAGCCAAGGAATAAGTCTACTTTCTAGCAAATGAGAGCTAATGAATGTGTTGGGAAGTTCAGGAACACAGCAGACATAATAGGTCATGCTTCCCTTAATTTCATTCTTCAATTGTTGTATTTTTTCGAATTCACTGGTGATACAGTCCAGAACGGGAACATAATCTACAATTCCTTCGATCTTTTGCTCTATGAAGGAGGCATGATTAATGGCCGCTTTATATTTTAAGGAGGGTGCCATTTTTTTTAACTCGTCAAGTCGGTCTGTGAAGATCTCGATATCAGAGGGTTCATCTGCGATTACACGTACCTTATCGATCCAACCCTTATGGATGAAATTTTGTTCTAAGGCCTGAACATATTTCTCGAAATCCTTCTTATGCTTCATAAACTTGTAGGTATTGCTATGCTCATCCCAATACCGGATTCGGACTGCATCATTGTAATCCTTCATCACGCCGCCGAAACCTGCATCCTCAAGAACCCAAATATTAATCAGTCCGAATACCTCAATTTCTTGAGTTATCCCGTGCTTCATACCCAATTCTATATATCGATTCAAGGCATTGAAGTCAAAGTACCAATCGCCATTTTTCAACAGCGTTGCTTTCACAATATTGTATTCAAACATGTTAGCAGGATCAATTTGATCATAGCTGGACGCCTGTCCCGACCAGGGGATTTCTGAGACAATAACGCTTAGGGCCTTTTGCCCGAGATCGGCCAAAGAGGAGATATAGTTATCCATGATGGCAAAATGCTCATCACTCCATAGGCTTAGGTCGTATTTTCTAGCAATATTAGAATTGTGCTGCCATAAGTTCAGGTTAAATGAATAATCCTTCGCATCGCTTAGCGTCGTATTCATGACCTGTATTTCAAATGACAATTGTCTAATCAATTCCTCGTCTTCAAACATTCGATGTCCTAGTACGGTGATCTGAGGAGTATAAATACCAGGTTCAACATCTTTATCAATCTCAACTTCGATCCATACGGGTTGTATTCTTCTACCAACGACATGAATGAATGGCTGCTGAAGGATTATATCGGATTTTAATTGTCGATCATCATCCTCGACAAGCCCAATTAGGTTAGCTTTAATGCTACCCTTTTTCAGACCAGGAACTTCCACACTCACGCGGACAATGTCGATAGCACCTCTTTCATAGAAGCAAGTATCCTCATTTACACATACCAGCATTTCCTGCTCGGAATAGACAAGGAGTTGAACGGCAACACGATCATTTTTACCGCACACAAGTGAAATGTGCTTATTTTCGTTCATAGAAAAGCTAGGTTTGTTCAAAACTCCATATACGTACTTATAGCTTGCATCTTCTAAACCCAGTGATATATTCATAGGGAACCCTCCAGCTAATTCAAGTATTTGTCATTAAAAGTATAGATCCCTATTGACCGAAACCATATGCATATTTCCCTTATATATATGGATTTTTCACGTATCAAAAGAAGATTATGCTAGAATATATTCAAGAGGTGACGAGGGTGAAATATTCTAGCACATATCGTATTCCGGACGAAGATGATAGGGGAAGTATTGATTTAAGTAGCTTTTTACTTGTAAATTCCGTCGGTTTCTACGAATATGAAGCTTATTTTAGAATGACCCATAGGAAAGAAGGGCGTAAGGACTTTTACCTTGCCTATAATTATTCTGGACCGATGACAATACGCAGTAAAGGGCAAGAGCATATCTTACAACCAGGTAGCTTGTTTATATATCGTCCACATGAAGAGCAGTACTACGGTCATTACGCCGAACAGAAGTTTATTTCCTACTGGGTGCATTTTACTGGTTACGGAGTAGATGAGCTTCTTATTAACGCCAAGCTTGCCGAAGATGGCCCATTCTTTGTGGGTATTGATAACGATATAGCTGCAAAATTTGAAGATATGATGAATGAAATTCGTGATAAGAAAGTAGGATATGAACTTGCTTCTGCCTCAATTCTTTCTTACTTGCTGTCGATGATATCCAGACAGATTGAGCAAGGGTCGAACGTTAGAGCCAATAACAACCGAACAGAGATCTATGAATCGATCAAATATATACACGATAACTATGCGCAGGAAATATACGTGACTAAGCTTGCCGAAATCGCGTACCTTAGCACCGATAGGTATACAACACTGTTCAAAATCATGATGGGGACGACTCCGTTGCAATATATCAATAGATTCAGGTTGCAGAAGGCGTGTGAGCTCATGAAGCATACGCACTTAAATATTCAACAGATCTCAAACCTTGTAGGCTTTGAAGATCAGCTTTATTTCAGCAGACTGTTTAAGAAGTACTATCATGTGACGCCTTCTGAGTACCTTACAAGGTTTAATTAAATATTAGCTAGTCAAGAAAGAATTTGAGCCCGTGCAGGGTTATAGATTAGGGGGATTTTTGACATGGATTTGCAATCATTTTGTGAGGGGATAAGACTTATCCCAGACGCCAGACAGGTTTTGTTCGATTTTCATATGGATGAAGAAGTATATCAATTACATAAACAACAGTTTTATAACGATAGATTTTCTTTCTTTGAAACTGTAAGGCAGTCTCCGAATCATCGACAGTTATTCTTATATTTGTATGTCAGATTTGCTGTAGACGCTTATGAAGAGTATGTCATCAGAGGCATCGATGATCAGATTTATTTCGACACGTTTTCAGACATAGAGCTCTGGTGCTCTAACTGCAGACGAGATTTTGGTGAATATGGTATTCAAGAATATGAATGGTTACAAGAACATATCCAGCTGCGGTTATTCCGATTGGGAAGATTACAATTTCAACCCTGCGTTTTTGATCGTGAATTAGAGGTAGAGGGCGATATAATCTATAAAAACCAAATTGTACTAAATGTGCACATCCCATCGGGAGAGCCGTTGGAATCTCAACAAGTCGAAGAATCCTTTGAAAGTGCAAGGAGATTCTTCAGAGGGATTACGCCGGTCTTCATTTGTAACTCATGGATGCTTTGCCCGCATTTAAGCGAAGTATTACAACCAAGCTCTAATATTATGAAGTTCCAAAAGAAGTTCTTTATCTATCAGGTGGATCATGAAGCAAGACAGGCCGAAGAACGGATATTTAGTAAGGTAAGTTCCGACCCGTCCGAATACGAGGAGCAGTCATCTTTGCAACGAAACGCGAAGTCCTATCTGATGGCAGGAAATAAACTGGGCACTGGTTATGGAATCATGGTAAGTAAAATTTGCATATAAAAATATGACAAAACGCTTGGATATAAATCCAAGCGTTTTCAATGCGTCAAGGTTGAAAAAAAGATGAAAAGTAGACGAATTTGGCTGTTTAGGTTATATTGTGATACACCTCAAATTTGGCTGCTAAGCTTGCAAAGAAAGAAGGATGTATAACCGTGTTAAAAGATGTGAAATTAAAAACCTTATTCTCAAAGCTTGTACTTCTTATTTTTATTTTGATTTTTGTTATGGGATATAATGCTCTGTTTGGAGATGTTAATTTACTCATGGGGGTAGCCATTATCACGGGGCTACTTATGTTTTTGAACATGGATATTGGAATTAAAAAGATACAAGCATCTCTACTCATTGCAATTACATTTCCCGTTATTGGAGTCTTATCGTATGTATCTGGCATGAATCCAGTGCTGGGTCTGATGGTTCACCTTGTTACCATATTCCTTATTATGATGCTATTCTCAGAGAAGATGGAGACAAAGGCATTTTTGCCTATTATGCTATGTTATGTGTTTGCTCAAGGAAATCCAGTAGTGTATTCCCAAACTGGGTCCAGAATATTTGGTTTGCTGGTGGGTGGTGTACTAATTAGTATTATTTATTATGTTAAGCACCGTAAAAGTGATGATACGACTTATGCGAATTTATGGAGTCTTTTTGGTCAATTTGATAAAAATGCTGTTCGTATTGAATATGCCATCAAGATGGCGGTAGGTGTAAGCTTAGGGATGCTAATTGGTGATTTATCTCATGTTCAAAAGGGCATGTGGATTAGCCTTACGATATTCTCTATCCTGCAACCACATTATACTCATAGCAAGCAGCGGGTAAAGCACAGACTTATGGGAAACATCATTGGTGCTGTTGTATTTGTTGTTCTATTCATAATGTTGCCTCCACAGTTTAGCATGGTTATCACACTAGCACTCAGCTATATTTATATGTTTGTTGTAGAGTACCGTATTCAGATGATTTTTGTAACCATTAATGCATTAAGTGCCGCACTCGTATTATTTGATTATTCGGTCTCTATTCCGATGCGAATCAGTTTTATTATCATAGGAGCTTGTATCGGAATCGGAATTAGTATAATCGATCTAAAGGGTATATTCGCAAGAAGAGGTAACGCTAATAGTTAAGTTATATGATATTGAATTGAATATAAAAAAATAGGCGATCTCCTTCCGGGTAAAATACGGAAAGGTGATCGCCTTTTAATTTACTTAAAAACAAGTAAATGAACTGATTTGGTTCAAATCAATCCCAAAGTACGCCCATCTTCCTCCGAAAAATCTAAAACCGGCGACGGACCTAGGTCCGACAAAAATGGGGAAAAACCAGAAGCTATCTCTATTTCTCAACCATACGTAAGTATTTCGAAATAAACATCCGGAAATAGCTCCTGGGTCAACAGCATAGGGCGATATCTGTGGTACAAACGAAGGGGGAGGAGCAGTTGGTGCCTGTTGTCCAATAGATCCTGGAGGCCCTGGTGGTGGCCCCGGAGGTCCGGGTTGTGGAAAAAATGGTCCGAACGGTCCTTGAGAAGGTGGTGGCGGTGGTGTAAACCCCATAAGACTTCACTCCTTTTAAAGTAGGCTAAAACAATGTATGTTGGAATGAATTCATGGGTTTGGGCAGATACCTAATAAAGAGCAATTAACTTTGTAGGTGGTATGGAAACCATTAGTCTTGATGAAATGAAAGTAGTTCCATCCCATGTCAGCAGGTTTTGAATATAGCCTAATGTGTCCGCATTAATTGTACCAATGATTCGTTGCAAAGCTATTAAATCATAACTCGAACTTTGTAAATCTGTAACAATGGGATACAGTCCGCCTAGCGCAAGAACCTCGCCTTGGACCGGACTTTTGAGCTTTCCATTATCATTGTAATATTGGGATAAATAATCGGCGCCCTTATTACTTATATCTATTATGAACAGCACATCTAGTTGAGGACTTCCGATACTAACTTTGTAGTAGTCTTCATAATTCACATTGAACTTATATTGACGATTATAGGCTTCGCTATCAAACAATTCCCGAAGATGGTTATCTCTGAAGGAATAGATATAAGCACTAATGTATCCTCCGCTTCCCCCTGAATCAATATTTACTAGAATATCTGCTATACGGTCCTTATTGAAATCCCCAAGAAACAGTCTCGCGTTATATCCGGCGTTATCCTTAAGATTAACCACTGTTCTTTGGTGAGAGTACCCGTCTTGGATGACAAGGGTAATGTTATCAGCAAAGATGCCTGATGCGCCATCGGGTTTATTTCCATACAAAAAAACGGTATCCAATAGTCCATCTCCGTTTATATCAGCTTGTTTCATATCCAATAAGAAAATAGTACTAGAAACTGTATTCGTTCCAAATCTTTGATGGGGGTATTCATATAATTGCCAACTCATTGTAGAACCTCCGTTTACGATTAGCATAGTTTCTTCATCATACGCAGATGCCTAATGGAGGGTGCTTTTATATTTAAGGTTGATGTAAGGTTCACATTAAAAGGGTGTAAGATGGACAAATTATAATAGCCTTAACACAGTTAACAGGAGGTACTTATGAGATCCATACTAAAGGCTATAAATGTACAAAAAGTATTTGGTGTTAAAGGCAATGTATACAAAGCATTGGAAGATATAAATTTAGAGATTCAAGAAGGTGAGTTTGTTGGGATCATGGGTCCATCAGGTTCTGGCAAATCAACATTACTCAATATTTTGTCTACAATTGATACACCAACATCAGGTGATATCATTATCGATAATCAGAATATTATCAAAATGAATGAGGAACAATTGTCTGATTTCCGTCGCAATAAGTTAGGCTTTATTTTTCAAGATTACAACTTACTTGATACGTTAACCGTTAAAGAAAACATTTTGCTTCCCCTTGCCTTGTCTAAGGTACCTGCTAAGGAAATCGAACAACGCGTAAATGAGATGGCCGATACCTTTGGGATTCGGGAAATTCTAAATAAATATCCATACCATATTTCTGGAGGTCAGAAGCAAAGAACAGCGGTCTCGCGGGCGATTGTTGCAAATCCCAGCTTAATCTTGGCCGATGAACCAACAGGCGCATTGGATTCGAAATCTGCTACAAGCTTACTCGAAAGCTTAAGCACGTTAAACAAAGTGAAACAAGCGACCATTATGATGGTCACCCATGATGTGTATGCAGCAAGCTTCTGCAAACGGGTGTTATTTATTAAAGACGGTAGGCTTGTTACGGAACTTCATAAGGGACAACTGCAACGTAAGGAGTTCTTTCAGAAAATATTAGACATCCTCGCTTCCCTCGGAGGTGGTGACAATGACGTTATTTAGTATTGCTAGTAAAAGCATAAAGAAGAATTTTAGTAATTATTTTCTTTACTTTGCATCGATGATATTTAGTATTGTCATTTACTTTGTATTCGTGTCGTTGAAATACGATACTACGATTCAGGCTACAACTGAAGCTTCACAAAAAATCAGCTCCGTATTTAGCGGAGCGTCAGTTGTGTTAATCATTTTTGTAGCTATTTTTATTTGGTACTCTAACTCGTTCTTTACACGGAAACGTAAAAAAGAAGTCGGATTATATTCCCTACTCGGAGTACGTAAGAAACAAATTGGTCGCATGCTTTTTTATGAGAATTTTATTATGGGAGCTTTAGCCCTAATTGTTGGAATTGTGCTAGGTTCGGTATTGTCGAAGTTTTTTGTGATGATCTTAATGAAGGTTATGGGCTATAGCGTTATTACGAATTTCACCATTTCAATTGAAGCGATTCTGAACACGATTGTTGTATTCACTATCATTACGCTCGTTAAATCGTTCCATGGATATCGTTTAATTTATCGTTTTAAATTGATTGAGCTTTTCCAAGCAGACAAAGAAGGGGAACAAGAGCCGAGAGGATCTTTGATCATAGCTTTGTTATCCGTAATATTCATTGGGATTGGTTATGGACTTGCACTCCAAGATTTGATGGATTCAGCGCTGTGGAGAACAATGGGGTTTATGATTACCCCGCTGGTCATCTTAATCACCGTGATCCTCGGGACGTACTTCTTATTTAGTACCTTAACGGTATATTTATTGAGGATTTCTCGAAAGAACACGAAGAAATATTGGAGTGGGATTAACTTAATTGGCACATCCCAGCTATTATTTAGGATCAAAGGCAATGCCCGCACCCTAACGGTAATCGCCGTGCTTAGTGCTACGACATTAACAGCCGTTGGAACAGCTTATAGCTTGTATTACAACAACAGAAGTACTGTAGAAATGGCTGATCCAAGTAGCATGATGTTTATTATGGTAGACAATAACGTAGATGAAAAAGTAAAAGACTTAGTCACAAATAGTAAAGACCATGAACTGGTCTATCATGAGACGATACCGACGCTTCAAATAGATGCAGATGTAACCAACCTAAATAGTCTATTTTCAAGTGATGAAATGATTTATACCGTTATTTCAAACGGTGGTTATAATAAATTAGCAAAATTACAGTCCAGAAATGAGATGCTTTCTTTAAAAGCAAATGAAGCAGCTGTTTTGGATGCTGCCTACAACGAAAAGTTTTCACCTGCATATGTCGGGTCAACGGTTTCTTTAAAGGTGAATGGTCAAAATGAGGATATTACGTTTAAGTTTTTGAAGAAGTTTAATGTACTCAACTTAAGAACTGCTGGCGCAACTATTGTTGTTAGTGATGAGTTGTTTACCAGTTTGAAACAAGAAACAACCCAAGAGAACATGGTCGCATATAAAATCACCAAAGAAGATGATGCAAAGAAATTAACTGAAGAAATTCAAGCGATCATGCCAGAGCAAGCTAACTTCTCTAGTTTCTATGAAGATTATGCTGCGGGCTTAGAGTCATCAGGTTTAATGATATTTATGGGCGGGTTTTTAGGACTAGTGTTCCTTACGGCAACAGGTAGCATTATCTACTTCAAACAATTAACAGAAGCCAGCTCAGACAAAGAGCGTTATGAGATTCTACACAAAATCGGTGTGAATAAAAGAGAAGTAAAAAGAACCATTGCCAAGCAAATGTTATTTATCTTTGGCCTACCTTTGCTGGCCGGCATTGCGCATTGTGCTGTGGCATTAACTGCTTTTTCAAGGTTGCTACAGATGAACTTAGTTATTCCAGTACTGATATGTATGGGGGTTTACACATGTATCTACATCGTTTATTACTTCTTAACTGTACATGCTTACTATAAAACCGTGACGACAACAAAATAAAAGAATGTGAGGGAATAATTCATGAAAAAGGTAATCATAGTTGTATCAGCCATGATCGTAGTAGTCGCTGGACTATTGATTTTTTTGCAAAATGTTAATTTAAACAGACTAGGTGCAGATAATTATTATGTTCAGATTAAAGGTGGGGGAGAGAAGACAGAAAGTAAATTAGGTAATGGGGAGAAGTTTGTAACGTATGAATATACATTACCCGCCTTTAATGAAGCAGGAGAAGAAAAAGTATTTACATTTACAAGTAGTAAGCAACTTCGTGAAGAAGCGTATCTAAACTTATTTGTGAAGGATGATAAAGGGGTAACTTCCTATCAAGAGGTACAGAAAGAAGAGATTCCAGATAAAGCAAAGGCAAAACTAGAAGGGATCTCTTGAGAAACGTGTGACGAAGGACTTAGTTATTCTGATCAAAGATAACTAAGTCCTTTTTTTCACTATGAAATAACACATCAATGAAATGCTGTTGTTTCGTTTTCTTTTGTTTAAACGGGTGATCTATGCATTATACTAACACTACTAAAGAGGATTTGTGGGGGAAGGAGTCGTTAATTACATGTCACTTAAAGAAGCCAAGGTTTTGATTATAGATGATGAAGAGGATATTTTAAGAATTTTGAAAACCGTGTTAACCAAAGAAGGAATAGATCGTGTATATACCTCGACAACTGTAAAAGACGGATTTATGCAATTTAAGCAAACACAACCTGATATTGTTTTACTGGATATCATGCTGCCTGATGGAGAAGGGTACGAAGTTTGTAAACAAATAAGAAGCATCTCTAATGTTCCCATTCTATTCTTGTCTGCAAAGACAGAGGAGATTGATAAGATTCTGGGATTTGCTATTGGTGGGGATGACTATATTGTAAAGCCATTTAGCCCTAAAGAAGTTGCTTATCGTGTAAAGGCACAATTACGTAGAGCTGAATATATTCAGACCGATAAAGAAGATCATCTATTGAAAGCGGGTCCCTTCGAATTAGATGAGCAAAGAACAGAGTTCAAAAAAAATGGGGAAACCATTGAATTAAGGCCTAAAGAACTTGGGCTAATAACGTATCTGCTTAAGAATGTGAATCGAATTATTAGCAAAGAGAGCCTATGTGAGCAGGTGTGGGGAGAAGACTTCATAGGTTTTGATAATACGGTCATGGTACACATCCGCAGGTTAAGGGAGAAAATTGAGGAGCAACCTTCAGATCCACAGTATCTAATTACAGTAAAAGGCTTGGGTTATAAACTTGTTGTGAGGGACGAATAATCTATGAAGTGGTGGTTAACTGGAAGATATTTATTATCTGTTGTTTTAGTCGTCATACTAGTGATTATTATTAATATTGTGCTTGTATTGGTGTTACTTGTGGCTCAGACTACGGCTAAGAAACCTCTTTTTTTCCAAAACTCAGAGATCTCTGCAGAAGCATTTACGACAGCATTTCGTGATTATGTAACGATGACTAATGATCAGGTGACAGTTACTGAAACAGGAAAGGAAGAGCTTGAAGCCAAGAAGGCTTGGATACAAATATTAGATGAAGATGGTAGTGAAATATATAGCTATAGACTGCCTGAACAGGTACAGAAGAAATATACACCGTTAGATGCTATTCAAATGTACAAGTATAAGGAAGTTGATGGAGAGACTACTGTTTTTGCTAGTGGAAAAGAAATAAATCAAAAATACTACAGTTACTTTATTGGCATTGTAGATCGTAACATCGGTAAATATGTCTTGTCATACGATTATCGGACCATTTTCCAAATTTTCAAAGTAGGCAGCGTTACTTTTATAATTGTTGATGGATTAATTGCTTTATTGATCGGCTATTTTTTCAGTAAAAGGCTTGCCAAGCCAGTAAACTCGTTAATTGAGGGGATCAAACGGTTAGCTAATAAAGAATACAATTTAAATTATGAGCCAAAAGGAATCTATAAAGATGTGTTTTATAATGTTAATTATTTATCCAATGAACTCAGAGTAAACGAGAACGAACGAAAAAAACTAGATAAGATGAAGGAAGAGTGGATTTCGAACATTTCTCATGATATTAAAACGCCTTTAGCTTCCATTCTAGGTTATGCGGAAATGATGAAAGATGCCGAATACTATTTTTCATTAGAGGAAATGATGGAATACGCTGAAATTATTGAGAGTAAATCACTATATATTAAAGAAGTAATTGAAGATTTAAACTTAACCACGAGATTGAAGAGTAAAGAATTAACTTTAAACACAAAGACGATCAATATGGTGACTCTTTTACGGAATATGGTAATCGATATCCTGAATGACGCCAAGTATGCTGACCGACACATTGAATTTCAGTGTAATCAAGAAACGATATTGAGCGATGTTGACGAGATCTTGATTCGGAGAGCCGTTAATAATTTGATCTATAATGCGATTGTCCATAATGATAACAATGTAAAAATTGTTGTTCGTATTGAAAAAAAGGAACGGATCCACATTACCATACAAGACGATGGAAAAGGGATTCAGAAACAAGAACTCGATAGAATCTTTGATCGCTATTACCGAGGAACAAACACAGGCGAGTTACATAAAGGTTCGGGGCTCGGTATGGCTATTGCAAATGATATTGTCAAAGCACACCATGGAGAAATAAAAGTTAATAGTATTATGGATCAGGGGACAACGATTGAGATTCAATTATAAAACAAGCTCTAGAATTATTTCTAGGGCTTTTTTACGTATGGGAGTCAAATTTGACCTATAAGAGGTAAAAATATGACCTGTCTAAGGTCAGTATTCATCCTAGGATTTCGCATTGCTTACTCTATATTAGAGGCTAGGTGCTAAATATTGAACAGACTGAATCAGGGGTGAAATTATGGGTAATAGCAACTGTAAATTAATAGAGAATCGGCCAGCTAGTGTTTGGACAGAAGCATTTCCTATTGGTAATGGTCGTTTGGGCGGGATGGTTTTCGGTGGCGTGCAGAATGAACGAATTCAATTAAATGAAGATTCTATATGGTACGGTGGCCCCTTGGGGAACGACAACCCGGCATCTGTAGGAAAGCTGGAGGAAATCAGAAGGTTGATACAGGAAGGTAAGCCACAGGAGGCTGAAAGATTGGCCCTACTAAACATGACCAACGCACCTCATTATTTTGGTCCATATCAACCGTTAGGCGATGTATTAATCAAAATTGAAGGTGCAGAGACAACGTCCGACTATCAGCGAGAACTTGATATTCAGACAGGTGTGGCTTCAGTTAAATATAAGGTAGGCACTACTGAGTTTAGTAGAGAAGTCTTTTCAAGCGCAGTCAGTCAAGTTGTGGTCCTGCATTTGACGGCTTCGCAACCAGGCGCTCTTTCATTGACAGCAAGGCTGAGTCGCAGACCCTTCGAAGGAGAAGTTGGCAAGGTAGATGGCGGTATACTCACAATGCAGGGTCAGTGCGGACCGGATGGAGTAAGTTATGCAGCAGTATTACAAGCCGTTGTTGATGGGGGCGGAACACAGGTTGTTGGAAATTATCTAGACATTCGCCAAGCTAATTCCGTTACCTTAATCCTTGCGGCACAGACCTCTTTTCGATATAACGATCCTTATAGTGAGGCGATAATGCAGGCAGCTTGGGCAGCTTCAATACCGTATGCAGAGCTTAAGAAAATGCATGTTCAGGATCACCGCCAATTATTTGATAGGGTTTTATTAAAATTAGGCAGTAATGACAATAAAGAGATTGAAGAAATATCTACTTCTGATCGACTTTTGAGTTACAAGAAGGGGAATACCGATCAGGGTCTTGAAGCACTATTCTATCAATACGGGCGCTATCTTCTTATCGCAAGTTCGAGACCTGGTAGTCTGCCCGCCAATCTGCAAGGGATATGGAACGAAAGCTTCACACCGCCTTGGGAATCCGATTTTCACTTGAATATCAATTTGCAGATGAATTATTGGATCGCGGAGACTGGTAATTTACCAGAATGTCACGAACCGCTATTCGATCTAGTTGATCGTTTGGTTGTGAACGGTCGGGATACAGCGCATAAATTATATGGTGCAAGGGGATTTGTCGCCCATTCTGCAACTAATATTTGGGCGGAAAGCGGAATTTTCAGCGCATGGGTTCCGGCCATTTTTTGGCCGACAGGAGGTGCCTGGCTAGCACTTCACTTATGGGAGCATTACAGGTACAACGGTTCGGAATCATTTCTGCGTGAACGGGCATATCCGGTACTTAAAGAAGCTGCGCTATTCTTCTTGGACTATGTAGTCGAAGATGGAAGTGGTCAGCTTGTAACTTCACCATCTCTTTCCCCAGAGAACAGCTATCTAACAGAAGATGGGGAGATTGGTGTGTTATGTGCTGGACCTTCTATGGATTCACAGATATTGTTTGCTCTATTAACCGCCAATATGGAGGCAGCAGAACTTCTCGGTCTTGATCAATCATTCCAGCAAGAATGTATGGAAGCTCGGAGTCGGCTTCCTAAACCGCAAATTGGTCGTCATGGTCAGATCATGGAATGGTCAGTTGATTATGAAGAAGCGGAGCCCGGTCATCGCCATATTTCACATTTGTTTGCCTTGCATCCGGGCGAACAAATTCTGCCTCATCGTATGCCGGAATTAGGAGCAGCAGCACGGGCTACACTTGAACGGAGGTTGGCGCATGGAGGCGGACATACCGGGTGGAGCCAAGCTTGGATCGCGAATTTTTGGGCCCGGTTGGGTGATGGTGATAACTCGCATAATAGTCTGCAAGACCTTCTAAGCAAAGCTGTGCATCCCAATTTATTCGGCGATCATCCTCCGTTCCAGATTGATGCCAACTTTGGAGGAGCAGCAGCAATTCAAGAGATGCTCTTGCAGTCGCATGGGGGCGAACTCCGCCTGTTGCCTGCACTTCCATCTGCATGGACCTCAGGTATTGTTAAAGGGTTGCGGGCAAGAGGTGGGTATACCATCGATATTGATTGGTGTGATGGTATTTTACACGAAGCGAAGATTTGTGCAGAATCCGAAAGGGAGTGCGCGATTTATAGCGAAGTGCCGCTTGAGATTCGCGGGCCTGAAGGTAATCTTATAACGGTTAATAAGATGGAGTATACTCATTATTTCATTATTCCAGCTGGAGTAATGTACCGAATTAGCATATTAAGAGCGCCCATTTGATATTTCAGAGAGCTCCGACCTTTATATTCTGTTTGATCATCATGGTGCACGAAAAGGTCAAAATTTTGCACATCCCTACAATAATTTAAACCTATTAAACTAGAATATGTTTGCTATGATGGATCGTATTCAATGATCAAGTATATGGGGGTTATGATACCATGATGTGGAAAAATGCGATTAATGACGCTATTACCAAGACGTTAAGAAATATAGACAGATTCGGTGAGAAATTCCCTCACATCAGTCGTAATGCAAATTATGAATTAATTGATAATAATGACTGGACCAACGGATTCTGGACCGGAATGCTCTGGTTATGCTACGAATATTCCAATGACGAGCGTTTTCGCAATGCGGCGGATAAATCGGTGGCTAGCTTTGATCAACGGTTACAAGATCATGTAGTGCTTGATCACCATGATATCGGTTTTCTGTACTCGTTATCCTCCAAAGCACAGTGGATTGTGGAGAAGGACGATTCCGCTCGGCAATTAACGCTGCAAGCAGCAGACGTACTTATGAATCGGTGGCGTGAACCAGGTCGCTATATTCAAGCATGGGGGAAGAAGGGAGATTCTAAGGAGGAAGGGCGGATTATTATCGATTGTCTGCTGAACCTTCCGCTGTTGTACTGGGCGAGTGAACAAACAGGTGACTTAACATATAAAGATGTTGCTGTAACCCAAGCAGAGAAATCAAGACGCTACCTCGTAAGAGGCGATGACAGTTCCTATCATACATTCTTCTTCAACTCGGAAACGGGGGAGCCGATCGGAGGGGCGACGCATCAAGGTTATACGAACGGATCAACATGGACGAGGGGGCAGGCCTGGGGCGTATACGGATTCGCACTCTCTTATCGATATACGAAAGATCCCCTATTCTTGGATACCTCCAAGCGACTTGCCCGGTACTTCCTTGAACATTTACCGGAAGATCATGTAGCTTACTGGGACTTTAATGCTCCTGTAGGGGCAGATACCTATCGGGACAGCTCGGCTTCTGCGATTGTAGCTGCTGGTCTGCTAGAGTTGATATCCCACATGGATGAGCAGGACACCGAGCGTGATTACTTTCAGGAAATGTGCATGAAGTCGATGACATCACTTGTTGAACGTTATGCCACGATCGGGGAAGAAGATGCAGAGGGATTACTCAAGCATGGTTCGTATTATGTACATGGAGGGTTATCACCTGATGATTATATGATCTGGGGAGACTATTTCTACTTGGAAGCACTAATAAGACTGGAGAAAGGAATAGGGGGTTATTGGTATGAACGTGAATAACCCAATAGGTTATGAAAATAGTCGTCTATTTAGTCCGCTTAACCTTGATCATCCGGGTTTGGCTCGTGTCAAGAAGGCTGCTCTTAATGAACGGTATGATGAAGGCTTGATAGCGTTCAAACAATATTTGTTGTCCAGAACCTATCCTAAGATGTTTCTCTGTAAGGAAGATCTAGCAGAAGTTTGTGAGTATGTAAGTTTGCATTGTCCAGAAGAATTACGGGAAGTGATGAAAGCGGCGGATGAAGTCGTTGCTCAAACTTTCCTCTTCCGTTTCCCATGGGATATGGAACGTACTTGTGTACCCGTAACCTTTGACGGTCCAATAGACTGGGATCATATCCCCGACGGAGATATCGAATGGGCTTACATGCTCAATCGCCACAGATACTGGCTGGCACTTGGACAAGCATATCAGATGACCGGAGATGAGAAATATGCGAGTACCTTCTGCCTCCAACTAGAGGATTGGATCGAACGGAATCCTGTTCCCTCTGAGCAAACTACGGGTACGTTAACGTGGCGTTCTATCGAAGCTGGGTTGCGTTGCGGCAACTGGATCAAAACATTGCCTTTTGTGATAAACAGCCCACATATGACATCGCATCTCCTAACGAAGGTATTCATCTCAATGCATGAGCATGCCGAATATCTAGCCTCTTCATTTACAGGCTGGAAACATATTAGCAATTGGGGCGTACTTGAAACATGTGGATTGTTTGAGATGTCTGTATTTATGCCAGAATTCAAACGATCGTTTCATTGGCAACAGTTGAGTATCGAGAGAATGGGAGAAACGGCCAGGCTACAAGTAATGAAGGATGGAATCCATTGGGAGCAGTCTCCCACTTATCATCATGAAGTATTGAATTGCTATCTAGATATGTTGACCCTGACTATCAATAATAAGATTGAAATAGAGTATTCCATTACGGAAACTATTCGGAAGATGGCAATTGCTTCCCTCTACTGGGCTAAGCCAAATCATAGGCAGATCATGCTAGGAGACAGTGATAATAATGATATCCGGTCGGTTCTGACCGCTTCGGCAATTGTGTTACAGGATGCTACGCTTCGGTTCGGCGGATATGATCGTATCGATTTTGATAATGTATGGAATTTCGGATCAAACGGCATCCGCTATTATGATGAATGTCCTGTTTTGGTGCCACCACGGCTATCCCACGCATTTGGACATTCGGGACATTATGTGATGCGATCTGGTTGGGATGAGCAAGCTTTATATTTGTATTTTCGCTGCGGTCCTCTTGGAGGGGGACACGGACATGCCGATATGCTTCATATTGATATTCATGCGTACGGTAAAGAACTGCTTACTGATCTAGGTAGGTATAATTATAGTGATCATACGCCTCTGCGTAGGCAACTTAAACTATGCAGTTCCCATAATACAACTGTGGTTGATGATATCGAATTTACGGAAGTTATCGATACATGGCAATTTGGGAGAGTAGCTTCAAAGACATGTAGCGAATGGATTACGGAGACCGGCTATGATTACGTAAGTGGGAGCCATAATGGATATAAACATCTCGATGATCCAGTATATCCCTCCAGACAAATTATTTTTATTAAGCCATACTATTGGTTATTGGTAGATTACTTTGATAGTCAGCATGAACATACATGTAAGCAATACTTTCATTTTGCACCGGGTGAAATAAGTACTTCGCAGGAAACGGGCATTTGCCGAACTGAAAATAAGCATGAGGCCAATCTTTGTATCATTCCTGTTCATGCTTCAGAATTAAAGGTAGAGCTAAGCGAGGGTGTTATTTCTTATGAATATAATCTGGTAGAACCAAACTATCATGTAAGTTACGAACGGACCCACTCCGGAGCGTTCTCTATGATGCAGGTTCTGTACCCTTTACGGGCCGGGGAAACTACTCTTCCGATCGTCAAGAAAATACCGGTATTCCTGTACACCGGGGAATTAGCCGACGACAGTAGCGTAGAAGCGTGCAAGATTATGTTGCCACAATCCGATGAGGAACATATTATTGTTGTATGTCATAGACCACCTGCCCGAGCTATCGACTCTTATGTGGTTGATGGGATACAAATATTCGGTGAGGTCGTGCTTATAGTAACAAAGGGCGAAGGTAAAGAGATCACGGTTATAAAGTGAAAAAGCAGCATGAGAGAGGCGCGGTAAATCATGTTTAAGTTGACCTTTTACCGAAGAATACAGCTATCGTTTCTTCTTTTCATTATCGTACCCATCATTACCGTTTCGGTCATCTCTTTTATTCTAATTAAAGAAACAATGGTAGAGAAGCTGCAGTTAAGTAATGAGAACTTCTTGAATGTAATTATTGATGAAATTGGAAAGACGATTGATGATGTTACGTTTTCCTCACATTTTATTGTTAACGATACGAGTTTTAGGACGTATTTGAAAAAATTTGCGGATGCGGACAAGCTGCGTACTTATGATGATTATATAAATTTTAACGAAATCAAAGGTGTATTTTCCTTAATTACATCTAAACCATTAAATAATAACATTAGTATGTATCTGGTAAATAGAAAGCGCTTTATCATTCCTTCTAATGAAGAAGACTTGAAGCTAGTCAATCGGAACCTAGATCATTTGTATGAAAAAATCGATTTCAACAAGCCTGAAACCCTTCAATGGCTCGGTATGGTCACAGGTAAGTCTAGTAACGAGGGTACCTATTATATGGCCAGAGTGATTCATGGTAGTCATGAAAAAGAGTATCTATCTGTTCTTATCATTGGGATTTCGGAATCGTATTTTGAAAGACTACTTAAGCCAGTCGAGTTTGGGAAGATTGTTCTTTTTGACGCGGGAGGAAATCGAATCGCAGGAAATACTAAACTTTCGTCGCATGATTCAGACCCAAAGAGTTCTAACCTTCGCTCTGAGGTCACATTAGACAAAACGGATTGGACTCTTGTGTATGAAGCGAATAAAGAAGCATTTACGGGTAAAATTTCAAGAACATTTTTTACGGGTATTGGAGGGGTTATTCTTTTCTTTATCCTTTTCAGCATAACATCCTTATTTATGGCCAGAAGACTGCACAGACCTATTCAAAAGTTGCAGCGAGTGATTCGACAGTTTGGAATGGGGAACCTGGACGTAAGGATTGAAGTGAAGGGGGAGATGAAATCGCCGAGTTAGGACACACGTTAAATACGATGATGGATCAACTTAAGGGACTCATTTACGATATTGAGCAAGAGCAGGAACAAAAAAGGGTTATGGAACTGGATGCATTGTTTATGCAGATTCGGCCACACTTTTTGATTAATACGCTAAACTCCATCAAATGCAGCCTGATATTGCAAAAGGATCAATTGCATAGCGGAGTGATTGATTCATTAATGAGTCTGCTCCGCGCCTATTTGAAGATCAATGAACCTACAACATTACTGGAAGAGTGCGAATTGCTAGGGCATTATATAGATATCATGAAGATCAGGAATGAAATTCCCTTGGAACTGGTGGTTGATTTAGAGCCCGACTTGAAACAATGGGTTATTCCTAAGTTGATGCTGCAGCCATTAATTGAAAATGCAATTGTACATGGTTTAGTGGACAATCCTGATGCGAAAATATCGATTCATGCTAGAAGAGATCAAAATTGTATTATGATCGATATCGAGGATAACGGAAGTGGTATGGAGGAAGAACAACTATCAGTGCTGAATCAACAGCTCCAATCAAACGATTCGGATCAGCACGCCTCTTATACAAGAGTAGGGCTTATTAATGTGGTCCAAAGGTTGAGGCTTTCATTCGGTCCAACTGCAACTTTATGTCTATATCAAAATAATATGGGTGGAGTAACTGCCTTCCTCCAAATTCCTGTTCATGATCATCAAGTTTTCATACCGGGAGGACGAAGCTATGATGCATAAAGTTATGTTAATTGATGATGATGTCCCTATGCTTAAAGTTTTGCAACAGATGGTAGAGTGGGAGTCGCTCAATCTACATGTTGTTGGATCAACCTACTCGAGTGCAAAGGCTCTTCTAATGTTTAAGGAAACATCACCTGATATTGTCATCACTGACATCGGATTGCCCAAAAAAAGCGGAATTGAACTTGCAGCTATCTTCCGTCAAATGAAGCCGGATATTAGAGTGATATTTTTGACCTGTCATGAGGATTTTCATTATGCTCAGCAAGCAGTAAAGCTGAATGCCGACGATTATCTTCTCAAGGATAAATTGACTGCGGAGCAGCTCGAACAAAGTTTGAAAAATTCAATACGCTTGTTAGAAAAGACAGCAAGTAGATTAGATAAGGATGTATCAAGTTATAACAGGGAACTGTTCAAACAAGGTCTAATTCAAAAAGTCATCGATGGAGCTCCTCCTGAATCAACTGTGGAATATGCAGCCCAACTTGGTATTTCATGGGGATACCCTTGCTTTATGATGGGGACGGTGAATATCAAGTTCTCAACATACGAACGACTGTATGATCAGAGCAACCTTCCTTTAATATTCTATGCCATTTACAATATTGCAATGGAGTTATCTGTGTCTTATGAGGGAATCACACCATTTATGGATCAAGAAAAACTTGTTGTTTTATATAATTACAGGGTCAACCTGGCGAGTAATGCCTACCTCCATTTTCAAAAGTATTTGCAGGAGCTGGAGGATCGTTGTTCCCGGTTCTTGAAATTGCAATTAAGCATGGTTACCGTGACAGATAGAATAGGATTACAGTCGCTTGGATCTTTCTATCATCAGATTGTTCAACATAAAAATGAGTTTTATGAGAGTAATGAACTAGTAGTTAAGGATGTGCAACTCTTGTTACAGCATATATTCTTACCCTCACCTCAAGGGTTGTTGGATCCTTATAAGAGTGATATTGAACGTGCAATACTGAAGGATGATACAGAAAGTATACGTAACATTGTCTCAACCATGGGAAGGAACGCACAAGAGAAACGTATTGAGCCAAGTGAATTCGTCCAGGATTTATTAATTCTATTGCGCAGTATTGATATCATGTTTTCAAAATGGAAGTCGAATGAAGCGATCTATTCTTACCTGTCATTTGCAAGGACGTTAGAGGATGTAACGGAACTGGTAGTAAGTAAACTTACACATATTACACAATATCGCCAGAAGGGTTCTGGAACGGCTGTCAAAGAACCCAAATTGCAGATTATTCAACAATTTATCGATAAACATATATCTGAGAATATTACTTCAATCGATATGGCGCACTACTTATATTTGAATTCAAGTTACTTTTCACGTTATTTTAAGCGATTAACCGGGATCAATTTTACCGATTACGTTCATCAATATAAAATGGGGATTGCTACAAAGATGATGAAAACGTCTAGTCAAACGCTTGAATCTTTAGCGATGGGACTTGGATATTCGGACAGGACTTATTTTTCGAAAGTATTTAAGAAGTATATTGGAATGACCCCTAGTGAATATAAGACAAAGCATGCTGTAAGCAGGTATGCAAAATAAAAGAACTACTCTTTATGAACCATGTAAGATAACCTGTCCATTTATGGATAGGTTATTTTTCTTTCTTTAATTCATATTTTCTGTCAATACTGCGCCAAAAAAGGTCAAAATATTACTCGTACTTGGTCAGAATCCATCCTTCGTCTGTTGTGATTTTTAATTATCATAAGTATTAACTTATTAAATGTTGAGGTGATACGAAGTGGAATCTGCTAAACCAACCATTACTCCTGAAAGGCTTCAGATGCCAAGTAAATTCTGGACTCCGAAGCGGAAAGAAGCTTTGATAGGCTGGTTATTTCTAGCTCCGGAGATCATAGGCATGCTATTGCTAAATGTATTTGCTCTTGGGTTCTCTCTTTACTTAAGCTTTACCTCTTGGGATCTGTTGTCAGGGGTATCAGGAATTAAATTTTTAGGGCTAGACAATTTCATTCACATGTTTCAAGATCCAACCATCATGAAAGCATTGAAGAACAATTTGATTTATACGGTGTTAACGGTGCCCATTCCGATGGCCATTTCACTGGTATTGGCAGTTCTTATCCATAACAAGGTGTTTTGGAAGGACTATTTTAAGGTAGTGTTCTTCATTCCTTATATCTCGTCCATTATCGCGATTGCAGCAGTGTGGAGTGCATTATTTCACCCTTCGTTAGGACCTATTAATCAGTTTCTTATGGATCTTGGGATTTCCAGTCCGCCGAAATGGCTTGTGGATCCTAAGACGTCGCTCTTGGCTATAGCGATTATCAGTTCTTGGGCTGGACTTGGATATACAATTATTATTTACTTGGCTGGGCTCACAAGTATATCGAATGAACTATATGAAGCAGCAGAAATTGATGGTGCAACTTCAATAACAAAGTTTTTCAAAATCACGATTCCGTTACTTCGCTCCACTACCTTTTTCTTGTTTATTACGATGTTGATCGGTTCATTTAAAGTATTTGATATCATCTCCTACTTGACTGGAGGAGGACCGGACAATTCCTCTACGGTTATTGTATTCCGGATCTATCAAGAAGGATTCGTGAATTATAACATGGGATACGCTTCGGCTATATCGTGGCTATTGTTTGCCATCATTGCTGTGATTACTGCGATAACCTGGAAGTTCAGGAATGAGGAAGATTGATAAAAAGGGAGGGACTTCTGTTGCTATTCATTAGACAAAACATTTCCAAATTGATCACTACCATTCTGATGGGAGTGCTATCCATTTTCTTTTTGATTCCATTTGTATGGATGATTTCATCTGCTTTTAAATATGAAAAGGATGTTATGCGTTTCCCCATTGCGTGGATTCCTAAATCCACAAATGTGGTGTACAATTTCAAAGCGGTTTGGATGGGGAAAGTACCATTTCTTCATGTTTATTTTAACTCGATTAAAATTGCTGTTATTGTAACATGTATTACTTTGATCATTTCAACAATGGCGGCTTATGCATTTACGAAACTCCGCTTTCGGGGAAGAAATTTAGTGTTTACGGCTCTGTTATCATTTATGATCATACCAGATCAAGCCACGTTGATTCCTCGTTTTATGCTGATTCGCTGGTTAGGCCTTTACGATACTCACGTAGCACTGATTTTCATGAGCATGTTTTCTATTTATTTCACGTTCTTACTCCGTCAGTTTATGGTTGGCATTAGTGATGAGTATCTTGAAGCGGCTAAAATTGATGGAGCAGGTCAAGTTAGAACATTCGCGTCTATTATCATTCCGCTATGTCAGCCAGTACTTGCAACCGTTGCTATCATAAAATTTATTTGGTCATGGAATGACTACCAGAACCCACTTATTTTCTTGCAATCCAAGGCACTTTATACGATTCCGCTCGGCATGACCTTGTTCAGAGATGATTATACGACAAATGATGCCATTATGATGATGGCGTCCTTATCAGCCATTATTCCTTTATTGATTTTATTTGTCACTTTGCAGAAACAAGTTATTAGTGGAATTGCACTTGGTGGTGTGAAAGGCTGATGTTCGAAAGGAAAAGGTCAAAATAGTAATCCTTTTACCTCAAAATCTTACACTTGCACTAATAAGCCAGTCATTATACTGATGTTGATAGATGATTGCTTATTTTACAAAACAGGGGGCAAGAAAAATGAACCAAAAGAAGAGTACACGTAATTTTTTAGTTTCAATATGTCTATTGTTAGTTGTTTTTTCTGTGTTAAGCGGCTGTGGTAGCAATTCCAAATCAGCTGAAAACTCTAACGGTGCACCTGCAGGGGATAAGAAAGAAGAGCAAGTAACTATAAAGTATTACAACTGGGATAATGCAGATCAAGAGATTGGTACTAAAGCGATGCTTAAAGAATTCGAGGTAGAGAATCCCAATATCAAAGTTGAGCAGGTCATACTTGTTCCTGGTAATTCGGTCGAAATGCTAAAAAAACTAGATTTTCTAATTTCGTCTGGGGAAGCTGTCGACGTAGTCAGCGTTCCGAGTGAGGGATCAGTTGTTGAAAGAGCAGCTAGAAATGCATTGGCTCCGTTGGATGAGTTCTATAAGGCCGAAGGCCTTGTTCCTGAAGATGAATATTATGTTAATCCAAAGATTGATGGTAAATATTACGGCATGCAAATGACAGCTGGTTACCAGTTTGTTTTGCTAAACAAGGATGCTTTGGATGAGGTTGGACTGCCTGTGCCAACCTATGGATGGACATGGGACGATTACCGCGATTATGCTAAGAAGTTGACCAAAGGAGAAGGGGTCGACAAACGTTACGGATCGTATTTCCATACATGGCAGCTTTATATGAATGCTCCAGCACAGACGGTTATGAAAGATCCATTCCGATATGATGATGGAACGACTATCTTGTCAGACCCGACTTATAAATACTTCTTCCAGTTACGCAAGGATATGGAGTCTGTGGATAAATCGGCTAAACCTTATGCTGATGTTCTTGCAGCTAAACTTAACTACCGAAGCGAGTTTTTCAGTGGTGATGCTGCTATGATCCTTTCCGGGAGTTTCATGATCCCTGACCCAGGCAATACAGAACAATATCCACATGATTTCAAGACTGCATTTGCTCCAGTACCGCTTCCAACTCAGGATGCGTTGCCGAAAGATTATGAAGGCGGAAAATATTTTGTAGGTGGCTCGCAACTTGTAATGGGGGCGACATCGAAACATAAAGATGCATCATTTAAATTGATGCGGTTCATGACAACGGCGGAATCGGAATCAAGAACGGAGTTTTCGGGCTCTAAGAAGTCGGATCAAAATGCACTCATTGATCGTTTAATTGGCGATAATATCGACAAATATGATGTTGATTCACTCAGAAATACATTGTTTGGTCCTGACATTAAATATTTGGATGCGACACAAATTGTTACAAAAAGTTCGTCTGATTTAACTAAAATTATCGATGATGGATTTAGTAAATTTATGTTAAGTAACGATTCGATTGATGATGTACAGAAATGGATGGTTGATGAAGCAACGAAAATCATTAATGAGAAAGAGTCTGAGTAAAGAAATAGTTAGATGAATTAAGAAAGGAGGAGCTTGGAGCAGTCTAGACATGGCTGCTTCAAAGCTCCTTTTTTCGTGACGGATCAATGAGAGCTTCAATAAAGTTGTATAGAAGGGAGATCTAGAAATGGACAATTCATCTACATCATTACCGATTCCGACAAAGCAGCAACATCGCTGGCAGGATCTTGAACTAGGAATTTTCTGCCACTTTGGAATGAACACTTTCTGTGATCAGGAGTGGGGCGAGGGAAATGATTCACCGTCCTTATTTAATCCGGTTAAGCTTGATGCTCGCCAGTGGGTACGTACCGCCAAGGAGGCAGGATTCCGCTATTTTGTGCTCACGGCCAAGCATCATGACGGCTTCTGTCTTTGGCCGACCTCAACGACCGATTATTCGATAACCTCTAGTCCTTGGAGGGATGGGAAAGGGGATGTTGTACGGGATTGTGCCGATGCTTGCCGCGAAGAGGGAATTGGATTTGGTCTATACTTATCCCCTTGGGATCGACATGAACCGTGTTACTCCGATCCGCAGGCGTATGATAATTTCTATGCTAATCAATTGGAGGAGTTGCTGACGGGTTATGGCCCGCTCGTTGAGATCTGGTTTGATGGGGCAGGCTCAGAAGGCAGAGAATATGATTGGAAACGAATCATGAACTTGATCAAGCAGTATCAGCCGGATGCTATGGTATTTAACATGGGAGCACCAACCATATGCTGGGTAGGTAATGAAGATGGGCTTGCCCCTTATCCTTGCTGGAATACCGTTGAATCCGCTCGCGAGAGTATGTTTAGTGAGGCGTCTTTGAAATGGCTAACTGGGACACCCCGCTGGGTACCAGCCGAATGTGATGTGCCCATTCGCAAGGATCGGTGGTTTTGGCATCCGGATGAGGAACATTTACTGCTTCCCTTGGAGCAATTAATGGATATCTATTACCGGTCGGTTGGTCATGGGGCAACGCTACTTCTGAATTTAGCGCCGGATAACCGGGGACTTATACCTGAGGTGGATGTGAATCGCGTTATTGCCTTCGGGGATGAGATACATCGCCGATTCGATCATTCACTTGCAGAAATATCGGGTGAGGGGGAAGTGATCGAAATTGAGTTACCAGAGAGTCTCATCATTGACCACATTATCACTATGGAAGACATTGCTTTTGGAGAGCGGGTACGGGACTATATAATTGAGGTTCACTCCGGTGGCGAATGGATGGAGATTATCCACGGGAGTGCAATCGGGCACAAAAAGATCGACAGGTTTAAGCCAATCTCTGCCGACAAGGTACGCTTAACGGTACTCGAAGCGTTTGAACATCCAATGATAAGACGATTTGCCTTGTTTAATTGTAAATAAATAAGTTTGTATGTTAACGATGTTGAATTTCGCTCAAGATGAATAGTTCCGCTAGCTGAGCAAAACCGATGTGTTCATCCTTGGAGTACAAGTTATAAGTGAAATTGGATCTTTAATACGAAGATTCTTTTCAATATCTCATAAAAAGTATAAAACTACCATATATTGTGAAAAATAGGACATAAGGTTTTTAAATTGGAAAGGGGTGAGTGTATTGGATGCTACACTTGGTGCAGATGAGGTTATTAATCGAATAAGGCTACTCCAATCTAATGGAGGCGCGGTTGGTAAAAAACAAGTAAAGCAAAGTGATCCTGAGTTAATGCGGAATGCGTTGTTTTATTTTCCAAGTTGGGATCATGCATTGAAGAACGCGGAGATTTTATAGGTAAGATAGTAGAGTGTTGCCAAGATATATGATTTTAGATACTGGAAAGAGCCCTATACCTACTTACGACAGGTATAGGGCTCTTAGTGAGTTTTAAGTTAATAATGTTTACCAAGCATTCACACCGAGCTTCTTGATCGTTTCACTAATAAAGGCTGGCTCGTCTTCTGGTTTGCGCGATGTGACTAGATTGCGATCAACGACAACCTCTTTATCTACGTAATATCCTCCGGCCGCCTTAATCTCATCGGCTAGTCCGGGATAGGACGTTAATGTACGTCCTTTAAGTAAGCCTGCCGCATTCAATATTTGCGGGCCATGACAGATGGCTGCAATCGTTTTGTTTGCTTTGTCTGCTTGCTGCACGAACTTTTGTATATCCTTGTTGTTCATTAAGTGAGCCGGGGAACTGCCACCGGGAATAATGACAGCGTCATAATCATCCACATTTGCATCTGTTATAGACATATGTGCCGTATAGCAAATCGTCCCCTGTTTACCTTTCAATTCTTCCGTATCCTTCAATCCAATAATAACGGCTTCATGACCGTTCTTCACCATTTCATCGTACGGATTCTTCATTTCAGAATCCTCAAAGCCATCAGCCAGCAAGAAAGCAACCTTTTTCATTTGTTCCATAAAGACACTCACCTTTCATATTTCGAGTTAAAGTACATTACCCCTAGAGAAGTCATATAATCAGGAATTTATTGACACATCGATCAAATAATTTTATTCTATTATTGTAGTAGTTTTATTGAATTTAAGGGCAATGCATGTCTTTTCAATCCGCTGTTAATGGGTGAAGAGCACAACCCCAAGCCAATTTACGGGGGGTGTGCTCTTTTTTGATGGTTATTAAAATTTTAAATAGATCAGGAGGAATTTTATTATGAACAAAGAGGCCTTATATCATCGTCCCAAGAACAATTATGCCTATGCCTATGATGTGGATACTTTGCATATCCGACTCCAAAGTAAGAAGGGCGATCTGGAGAGTGTCAAACTGATTTACGGAGATCCATATCGTTGGGCAGAGGATGCGATGCTTTCGGATAAAATACCGATGCATATATCTGGCTCAGATGAACTTTTTGATTACTGGTTTATCGCAATCAAGCCGGAGAATAAGAGATTCGTTTATATGTTTGAGGTATCGGACGGCACCGAGTGTCATGTATACGGAGAAAAAGGATTTACACCGGATGAGAAGGAGAACCGTTTCTTCCGTTTTCCTTATCTGAATGCGATCGATGTATTTGATGCACCGGCGTGGGTTAAAGACACGGTCTGGTATCAAATTTTCCCGGAACGATTTGCTAATGGTAACCCAGGGCGCAAAAACAATGTTACCGATACTTGGGGGGATGATCCTAAGCCTGATAGCTTTTTCGGCGGGGATCTGGAAGGGATTACTGAGCATATAGATTACCTTGTGGATTTAGGGATAACAGGTATTTATCTAAATCCTATCTTTGAATCTCCTACGAATCATAAATATGATACGACGAACTACATGGAAATAGATCCACAGTTCGGGGACAAACAAACCTTCAAGCAGTTTGTCGATGTGTGTCATGAACGTGGAATCCGTGTCATGCTGGATGGGGTATTTAATCATTGTGGATACCAGTTTGCACCGTTCCAGGATGTGCTGAAGCGTGGGGCCGAATCACCTTATGCAGATTGGTTCCATATATACGAGCATGCCGTAGAGGAGGGCGAACTTCCATCCTACGAAACATTCGCTTTTGTGCCAGAAATGCCAAAACTAAACACGAGTCACCCTGAAGTGAAACAATATTTACTTAGCGTAGCAAAGTATTGGATTGAGGAATTTCATATCGATGGCTGGCGTATGGATGTGGGAAATGAAATCGATCATCAGTTTTGGCGGGAGTTCAGACAGACCGTGCGATCGGTTAATGATGAACTTTATATCATAGCTGAAATATGGAATGATGCGATGCCTTGGTTACAAGGAGATCAAATGGACTCGGTTATGAATTATCCATTTACGGAATCTGCGATCGACTTTACCGCCAAGAATAAAATAGGGGCACGTGATTTTGGAAATCAAATCGTGAAGCATCTCCATCTTTATCCCGAAAATGTTAATGAAGTGATGTTTAACTTGCTAGGTAGTCATGATACCGCTAGAATTTTGACGCTATGCGGTGAAGATACAGAAAAGTTGAAATTAACTTACTTACTTCTGCTTACCTATCCGGGCTCACCTTGTATTTTTTACGGAGATGAGATTGGGTTAACGGGAGATGGGGATAACTTTGCCTACTATCGTAAATGTATGGTTTGGGAGAAAGAACATCAGGATACCGATTTGCTTACTTTTATCCAAAGACTAATCCAACTTAGAAAAACGCTCAAGCCACTCACTGCGGATGCACAGTATTCCATTGTTGAGGCGGATAATACAACGAATCATCTCGTCTTCAGTAGAACATATGGCAATGAGAAAATTGTCGTTGCTCTGAACAACGGCGAGGAAGACACAACAATTGTGTTGTCAGACCACATTGTGGGCAAGACACCAACAAATGCATGGACCAATGAATCATTGCTTCTTGAGTCAGACAATCTCCATATTACTCTGTTGCCAAAACAATTTATCTTCATCCATACTGTACTATAAGATGAGAATAATTGTTGCACGGTGAAAGATAGAGTTGCCGGAGCTCCATCCAGGAGGAAGACATGGCCCAACTGATTTTTGATCAAGCTGGCTATTTAGTTAAGAGTGGCACGGATACGATTGTACTGTTGGCTAAAGAATATGCTTTGCTTGAATTTCTCTACTACAATCGCAATCACACATTTACACGGGAGCAATTGCTGGACCGAGTATGGATGCTGGAATACCCTTCGGAAAGAACCGTGGACGATCATATCTATCGCTTACGGAAGAAGCTTCATCATTGGGATCATATAACCATTAACACAGTCCGAGGATATGGATATACTTTAACGCTAAACGAACGAAGACAGGTTGATAATCCATCAGTTCATGATGAAGAAATGAAGAATGCGATTGGGGAGATGTTTGAGAAATATCATCGGTTTGGGCAGAGTAAGTCCATGTTGGCTCTGGAAACTCAGCAAGATGTATTAGGCTTTGAGATGGACCCGTTCTATCAAGTGTATCTTCGGTTTATTCAGGGTGATATTCCATGGTTTCTTGGAGCGGAGGAAATACCACTCCAAGAGCGGCTATATTGGCTGTTACTTCTATATCGGGGAATGTCATCTGACCCCAATGATGTGTTGCGGAAGTGTCAACTGGCACTGGATTCGGGTATCCTGCCGCCAGAGCAACATAGAGAAATGGAGATATTGAATATACTAGAATTATACGGTGAGGCAGGGCTGCCACTTGAAGCTATTTCTAAGTTTCCTATTACTCGCAAGCGAATTGAGGAGGATAAATTATCTTCTTTCGCGATGCCTGTAGCTTTAATGCAAATGTATGTGTGCTTACTTGCGGAACAAATGATCGAGGTTGAGCGAATATCTTGTCGGTTGGAACGATTTTTGAAGGATACACCTTATTTACGTGAGATCGGACGATATCACATTTTAAAAGGGTTATGGTTATTAGCGCAAGGGAAGAGAAGCCAGGGTGTTGATTTGCTTGATGAAGGACTGGAAGTACTCCGTATGTCGATAAATGCGCCGCTGCTTTTAATTTCTGTATCCCAAATCCTGCTGTATGTACAGAATCATGTGCCTGACTCTGAGTTGGAACACAAATATCAAGGAGTCTATGCTGCGTTAGATAGAGAGTACGGCCTGTCCAAGTATCGACACGACGTGGAACGTACATTAGAACAAGCGTTGAATGTACGTTGATCCTCTGATATTCCTCTGATAATTGTAGGATACGCTAATTGTATCTTACGGATCATATGGAGGAATTACAGATGAAACTTAATAAACGCGTGGCACTACTATCGAATCGTAACTTTCGGCACATGTTCATCGCTTATACCCTTGCTTCCTTTGGTGATTGGTTTGACGCTATCGCGATTCAGGTCCTGGTTGCTTATCGCTGGGGCGTTGACCCGTTCATGTTGGCGCTTATCCCAGTAGCAATGGCACTGCCCGCTGTTCTACTCGGCTCCTTCGCAGGAACGGTTACGGACCGTGTGAACAAAGCAAGACTAATGATAGTATGCGACCTTGTGACTGCTGGACTGACTTTGGCTATACTGTTTGCTCCTAATATGCTGCTGTTACTACCATTGCTTGCACTTCGTGCAGCTGCCAGCGTATTTCATGGACCCGCACAGCAGGCGTTGACCAGGCAAGTCGTTCCAACAGAACAGCTGTTTCAGGCTACGTCTTTGAATGGATTGGTTAATCAAGGATCGAAGGTGGCAGGACCGTTGTTAGGTGCTATTACATTGGTACTTATGCCTGCTCAAGCATGTATTATTTTGAATATAGGTGCTAGACTGTTGTCTGCACTGTTTCTCTCAAGAGTATCGCAGAGTTCACAAACTGCCTTATCTGAAGTAGATGAATCCAGTAACAAGATTGAAAACAAGAAGCGGAGCTTTTTTGCTGAGTGGCGGGAAGGGTGGATGTTTCTCCTGCGAGCCAAAATAGTACTTCACACCATACTATTTGGCTTTATTGGACTGATATCAATATTGATGATCGATTACCAGTTTCCTACATTGTTGCGTGAGATAGATCCTACTAATGAATCGTTAATCGGTTGGCTTATATCGGCCATTGGTGCAGGGGCTGTAACAGTTCTTCTAGTGTTAAATCGCTGGAACCGTATCTCTTATGGATTGGGACTTGGTAGTGGTTGTGTACTGATTGGGACGGGGATCGCTCTACTAGGGTTATGTCCTCCTGGAACAGGGACCATTCTCCTCCTGGTATTCGGGTTCTTGCTTGGCATGGGAAATGGTTTTTACATGGTCACTCAGAATTATATATTACAAAAGGAGTCACCTCCAGAAGTCATTGGACGTGTGTTCGGTATTCAAAATACGATTTCAAGCCTTGTTATGTTGACCGCTCCACTTGCGGGAGGAATTCTTATCCGTTCAATCCAAGTAGGCCATGCCTTTATGTTAATCGGGATTACGAACGCAACTTTGGGGATATTAGCTATTTTATTTGGAAGGATGTTATGGCCACAGCCGGTTACGAGAAGCGAATTCGGTGATCAAGTCGTTAAGGACATGCAATAAAATGAAATGGATCAAAGGACCACTGGAGTGTATTTCTCCCGTGGTCCTTTTGCGTACCAATTTCTTTCGTATTGGACTCCATTGGATTGTTTATATTTTTTAAGTGGATGCTCAGCTTTCATTCATGTAAGGTTCAGCAAAGCAGACTAGGCTAGTAGTAATAGGAAAATTGAACCAACTATACATAAGAGAGCTGGAGGGATTCTGTTATGCAACGACTACCACTACGCTCAATCCGCTACAAAATTTTAAGTGGCTTCACTGCTGTGATCCTGCTGTTCATCGTGGCTATCGTGAGTAACACCGTGTTACAAGGAAGAATAACTTCAATGACAGATCAGATTAACCGAAATATGGACAAACTCTCATCGATTCAGCAACTCACTGATAAAATTCGACAGGCCGACGAACTGGGTGCCCGCTACCTCATGAGTGAGTCAGACGAAAAGATGAGCACTTATTTAACTGCCTTCGATCAATCGCTTGTAGAGGTTACTACGGACGTTGAACAGATGAAGAAGAGCAATCTAAGTGAGGATGAGCAAGCAGCAGTTAGTTCTTTCGAGACACAGTGGAGCAAATATTTAATTGATTTTAAGGAAGCTTCTCAATTGCTGCAGAACAAGAAATTTGCGGAGGCTCATGATAAGTTCACTGAAATATCTTTGGATTCTGTTATAAAGTCACAGCTAGATTTTGAGGATATATTATCGAAGCAAATCGATGACCAGCAGCGTAAATCGGAATCGAGTCGGTCACTTGCTATGAAGATCATGTTGGTAGGTACCGGAGTATCCATCGTATTAGCTGTGGGGTTTTCCTTGTTCTTAGCGAGAGCCATTTCGAGGCCCATTAAGGATGTAAACAATCAACTCAAAGAAATAGCGCAAGGTGACGCGGATTTGACGAAACAGCTCACGGTGAAATCGAAAGATGAGGTTGGCGATTTGGCGAGGAACTACAATTTAATGAAAGAAAACCTTAGAATGATGATCATTCAAATAAGTGCGTCTGCGAGTGATCTTGAGCGTTCCTCTGCGAAGCTTACTTCTGACAGCAATGTGACAGCTCAGGCAACGGAACGTATTGCTGGTATCATGCAAGAGGTATCAAATGGCAATGAACAGCAGATGAACGATTTACATAATAACATGGCTACCCTCATGGGAATTTCCAGTGGGATAGGGCAAATCGCACATAGTATTACGGAAGTATCTGGAGCCTCACTTCGTTCTTCTGAGTTCGCATGGATAGGAAATAACTCCTTACAAGCAGCTAATTCCCAAATGGATAACATTAACCATTCTATTCAAGAACTATCGAGTATAATTGAAGGTTTTGCGATTCATTCCAAGGAGATTGGAAAGTTTGTAAATATTATTACCGAGATCTCAGCTCAGACAAATTTATTAGCACTTAATGCATCGATTGAAGCAGCGAGAGCCGGCGAACAAGGAAGAGGTTTTGCAGTTGTTGCTGGTGAAATTCGCAAGCTGGCGGAGCAGTCTGCTACCTCTGCGAGTCACATCGCCAAGACGGCCAATATAATTCAAACCGAGGCTGACCTGTCAGTGTCAATGATGAGAAATAGCATGAAAGAAGTTCAAGCAGGGACGACCGTTATAGGGACGGCGGATAAATCATTTGGAGAGATTCGGGAGTCAGTTGAAGGATTGACCGGCCAGGTTCAGGAGGTCTCAGCCGCCATTGAGCAAATTACAGCCGCTACGGATGAGATTTTACATTCGATTCAGTGTGTAACCCATATCTCAGAATGTAACACGGTCAAGGTAGAAGAGGTTTCTGCAGCTTCTCAAGAACAGATGAGCTCCGTAGAGTATATTGCTCATTCCGCGGAAGGGCTTAGCAACATGGCTATAGAATTACTGGAACAAGTGAAACGGTTCAACGTTTAGACAAGGTTAGATTTACAAGAGGTCGTTATGGTATCCTATATGGGATCATCATATCGGCCTTTTCCTATTTATATAGGAAAAAATATAGTGGTGATATCTATGGTGATTCAAAGCTATAATAGAAATATATATTTACAAAAGGAGGGCGAATATGAACGGAGCTTTGGATATCATGGATTATTTAACAGAACAGAATCTTGAACTTCTGCTGTTGAAATATCGATCCATGGGACCTCTTCCTGGAATTTTCCTTACATTTATGAAATCATTCATTCCTCCCTTGCCCACGATCTTGATTGTTGGTGCGAACGCTGCCATTTATGGCATGTGGATGGGATTCTTATATTCATTGTTTGGCTTAGTAGCGGGCTGTATGGTAACCTTCTTAATTATTCGTAGAGTAGCTACTTCTTCCTTCTTACAACGTTGGGAGAGAAAACCGAAGATACAGAAAGCGATGGTCTGGGCTAGAAAGAATGGGTTTAGCTTTGTCTTCTTATTCAGTATGTTGCCGGTCGGCCCATTCGTAGTCATCAATATGGCAGCGGGCCTAACTCGCATGTCAATTCGTTCGTTTCTAGTAGCCGTTGTTCTAGGTAAGGGAATTATGGTATTCTGTGTTTCATATATCGGAACTCATATTTCAGATTTTGCATCGCAACCTCTGAAGCTACTAGGAGTAGTCGCATTCATTGCTGGATCCTTATGGTTGAATAGAAAGCTGCAAGCTTACTTCATGGCAACTCGGAAGAGCAGTGTACTTCCTACACCTGAACAACCACCACAAGTATTTGTAGAATAAAAAAACAAAGGCAACGGCTTACAGCGCCGTTGCCTTTGTTATATAGATTTACATTTTCTCTAATCGTTCAATTCTAGATTCGATTGAAGGATGAGTGCTGAACCAACTTGTTCTTTTCTTCTTTCTTTCCTTGCTAAACGGACTGGAGAAATACATAGAGGCGGTAGAGCCTTTTGCTTTCCTTACATCGAGATCGCTGCCGCTGATTTTGAGTAGAGCGTGCTTGAGTCCTACTGAATTTCTAGTCAATTCTACAGCTGTTGCATCAGCTAGATATTCCCGGTTCCGTGAAACGGCGAAATGAACAAATCTAGCTGCAATCGGAGCAAGTATGACAAAGACTAGGGCGATTATAAGTACTGCTGGATGTGTCTTCTTATTGTCATTACCTCGTCGGTTATGGAATAACATACGTGTTCCCATATCAGCCAAAATTGCTACAACAGAAATGAGCGCGATACTGATAGTCATTAAGCGAATATCGTAATTGCGAATATGTCCAATTTCATGTGCAGCTACAGCTTCGAGTTCTTCCCGATTCAGTCGTTCTAACAGGCCGGTTGTGAATGCTACCGAACCTTTCTCTGGTTTAATTCCTGTTGCGAATGCATTGGGAGAAGGATCATTAATTATGTAGATCTTAGGCATCGGAATGCGTGCTGGAATACATAAGCTTTCAACAATGTTGTAAAGCTGGGGGTGCTTCTCTGGGGTAGCCAGTGTAGCACCCGATAATCCTAGCACCTGCGCATTTGCAGACATGTATGTAATCGGGATATAAAATACAAGCACCACTGCCGCCACGATTAGACCAAGCAAGATATCTCCATAGCCTAGGTAACCAATGGCACCGCCTATGCCTGCTATCAAAAGACAAAAGAACATGACCAACATAATCGTTTTTCGTTTGTTTTGCTCGATTTGTTTATACAGCACAGAAATCACCTTACTTTCATGAATCAATCCATCCAATATCAAGGCAGATTAAAATGTAATCTTAGGAACTTCCTTCTCTGCTTCTGGAGTAACAAGTAATTGTTCTACCTTGAAATTGAATATCCCGGCAATCATATTTGTAGGGAACGATTCCCTTTTTGTGTTATATTCGGCTACTGTTTTGTTATATAGCTGGCGGGAATAGGCTACTTTGTTCTCCGTATTTGCGAGTTCCTCTTGAAGCGACACAAAGTTCTGATCGGCTTTCAAATCAGGATAAGATTCACCCAGTGCAAATACCGACTTCAAAGCTCCTTGGAGCTGACTATCAGCTTCGACACGCTCACTCGGTGAGCCTGAGATTAACCCATTACGAGCTTGGATGACTTTCTCTAAAGTCTCTTTTTCATGCTTAGCATAACCTTTAACTGTTTCTAGTAAATTGGGGATCAAGTCATGACGACGCTTTAACTGAACATCAATCTGACTCCATGATTCTTTAACCCAGTTCCGAAGTTTTACTAAACCATTGTAAGCGACAATAACATAAATTAAGATGATCGCTACAACACCAATTACGATCCATTGCATGTACATCATTCCTTTTCTGTTTAATAGACTCCAATTTACTATAGGAAATCAATTTAATTGTACCATAAATATACAATGGAAAATGTTGATGAATCATCAAAATCTACTATTGTCTCTACTAACTTCTTGATTTCGTTCAAAAGCAACAATCCACTCACCTTGAGTTGCGGCGTATCCGGTATCTCCTTCGGCGACAAGTCCGTAAATATTTTTGACATCTAAGTATTCTTTACGTTCACCATTGTCAAACTGCAGTGTGATGTAATAATAAGTATGTGAAGAGTTGGTGGTATGCATTTGATCGTTAGCATCGGTATGGGAATAGAACTGCACATCCATGCGCTTGGAAGTAATGGTTGCATATACAGATTGCCGGGGGGAACTGGCGTTGTTGGCGTAACGCGCACCACTTCGGATCATACTAAAGATAATTAGTGCAAGAATGATAATGAAAAGAATTGGGAATAACGTACTTATCAATTCAAAACCGCCTCCACCAGTTGAAGGGAAATTTGGCATAATTATTCCTCCTCTAATATCTATAGGTAAACTGAGTCATGTAGATAACATATGAGGTTGTTCATTTGAACATACTTATGGTAAAATAGACTTAATTTACATGAACGGAGGGTTTCCCGTGTTATACATTAAATTCCGTTTTTCCACTTTGCGCGGCTAATTGAATAGTGCTCAAAGGCTCTGCTCCTGTGCAGGGTGAACGGGATTGGTCTGCTATGATAAGGGGAACTTTAGAATAGAATATACCGACTTGTTGACGTCGCTTACGGTAAGCGTTTATTTCGCCGTAGGTCCGCTATGGTCATCATATCTCGTTTGCATTCTACACAGGCCTGCTGCCTGTGTTTTTTATTTTTTCTTTAGGAGGAATGCAGTTTATGGAACAATTAGAACAAAAGGCGATATTAGTTGGGGTTAATCTGAATCATCAAGCTGATTTTGAATATTCGATGGAAGAATTAGCGAATTTGGCAGAGGCATGTGAAGTTGAGGTTGTAGGAACAATGACTCAAAACTTGCCACGTGTGAATAAATCTCATTACATTGGAACAGGAAAAAGTACAGAGGTGCTTGCACTACTAGAAGGGGTGGAAGGCAATCTCGTGATTTTTAATGACGAGCTGTCACCTTCACAAATTCGTAATCTCGAAGCCGATTTGCAGTGTAAGGTGATCGACCGGACGATACTGATTCTTGACATCTTTGCACGACGGGCGAAGACGCGCGAAGCTCAGTTGCAGGTGGAAGTAGCGCAACTTAGATATATGCTACCTCGTTTGATTGGGTTAGGGGAATCACTGGGAAGACAGAGCGGGGGAGTAGGTACTAAGAACCGAGGTGCGGGTGAGACGCGACTTGAGCTTGACCGGCGGCGGATTGAAGAGAAGATCACGGTGCTGAGTAAAGAACTAGAGGTGCTCGTTGCTCATCGGCAGACCCAACGTAAACAGCGGAAGAAAAATGATGTTCCTGTTGTTTCACTCGTAGGATATACGAATGCTGGAAAATCTACGATTATGAATGCCTTGATGGAACAGTACAGTATAACTCCAGAGAAGCAAGTGCTTGAGAAAGATATGTTGTTCGCCACGCTGGAAACGTCAGTTCGTGACATTCCACTGCCGGACAATAAATCATTTTTGCTTACGGATACAGTTGGATTTGTAAGTAAATTGCCGCATCATCTCATCAAGGCGTTTCGTTCGACGCTAGAAGAGGTGGCCGAGGCAGATCTGCTGATTCATGTGGTCGATTATAGTAATCCGGAACATGAACGACTGATCGATATTACTGTTCAGACGCTGAAGGAAATTGGAATTACAGATATTCCGACGCTTTACGCTTATAATAAATCTGATCTTATGGAACGGAGTATTCCCGAGGTTGATGGGGATAAAATATATATTGCCGCAAAACCACGGATCGGTATTTCTGAATTGGTCGAGGCTATCCGAGAGCGTATCTTCAAAAATTACATTCAATGTGAGATGCTTATTCCTTATGATCAAGGGGCTGTGGTGTCTTATTTCAATGAAAGTGCAAACATTCTGTCTACAGAATATGAGTCTGAGGGAACAAAGATCACTATGGAATGTAAGCTAAGCGATTACGGTAAATACAAACAATATGTCATCGAAGTAACGGAATAAAGGGGTACCTGATCGTACAAGAGGCCGAGAGTTCAAGCACATCAATTGTGCTGAATCCTCGGCTTTTTAATGTGTTATTTTAAAATAGGAAGTACCACTTGAAATGTTGTTCCTTCTCCTACTTCACTATAAACGCTGATACTGCCGCCATGAGCTTCGACAATGGAATGTGTTATCGAAAGACCTAATCCAGCACCACCATGTTTACGAGTACGTGAAGAATCACTACGATAGAAACGTTCAAAGACATGGGGTAAATGCTCTTTAGAGATACCCTGGCCGTTATCCTTAATGGTCAATTTGGTGCGATCTTGATGGGAGGATAAGGTTAGTGTAATAGCGCCATCAATCGGGTCGGTGTGTTGGACGGCATTATGAAATAAGTTTAGTATGACTTGCTTTATCTTATCAGAATCGTACATACCCGGACTGCAAGGCGATATATTCAATTGAAGATTTCGTTCTCCCGCAAGAATTTGCAGACTGGGCTCCATTTCTGTAATAAGCAAATCTAATCGTGTCTCGGTTAGTTGAAGCTCAGGGGCACGATCTAACTTAGCTAACATCAGCAGATCTTCTACCAGCTTTTTCATGCGCTTAGATTCCCCATGCATACTGTTCAAGGCGGCATAGAGCTGTTCTGGTCTATCAACGGCACCACGTAAAAGGACCTCCAAAAATCCGTGAATCGAAGTTAACGGGGTGCGTAGTTCATGCGATGCATCGGCGATGAATCTTCTCATCTGTTCTTTGGCTTCCCGTTCAGCATCGAAGGACAACTCTAATCGCTCAAGCATACCGTTAAATGAATTGGCTAACCGATCGATCTCGAGTTGTCTCTGCGTATCGGGGAATCGATGATTTAAGTTACCTGCATTTATGGCCTCAACGGTTTTTATCATTTGGTTGAGCGGATTAAGTGATCGGCGCAGAACCGGTAAATAGAGCATCAATCCTCCTGCTAGAGCAAGTAAGGATAAGATAAGAAATGTCCTAAGTTGCCTTAAAGCGATCTCTCGTATTGGAGCGGTGAGTGTACCCATTTGAATGAGCTCGTGACGATTTTCGGGTCCGCCAGTCTTTATGATCACGATAAGTTGTTCGTTTCCAGCAGTGTCTTGAACAACTTGATAATTGCTATGGTCCTTGTATCTTGTGTTTTCAATAACTTCAGTGTATTGTGCACCGCTAAGACGGGGGGACGGTACACCGTATTCTTCTGTTAAGTCCGTGAAAGTACCGTCTTCACTGATGTAAGCCAGAGAAGTGCCAGTAAGGAAAAAGATAGGTCCACGATTTCCCTTGTCGGGGCTAGGTAGATCGGAATTTGAAGCCGCTTCGTCTCTCCATTCAGGGGATCGAGTATTCGTATTAAGCAGGTTCTTAGGGATACTCCGCAATTGAGAGATCATCGTCTCCGACTGACTGCGGTATAAGAAGTCTTTCATCAGAATGTACTGCAGTGATCCGATGAGTAATAGCAGAGCCGCTAAGATGAACAAGGAGCGAGAGAGTAACTGGAAACGAAGAGAGCGGGGGGCAAAAAATGTTTTGATTTTGCCTAACAACCCCCTCTTCATGGCAGATCGACGCGGTAACCCGCGCCACGGAGCGTGCGAATGAGCCGATGCTCTTTGTCGTTTAATTTCTCGCGAAGCGATCTTATATATACTTCAACGATATTCTCCTCACCACCGAAATCATAACCCCAAACTTGATCTAAGATCGTTGACTTACTTAATACAATGCCTTGATTAATAACCAAATATTTAAGCAACTCGTATTCGGTTGGAGATAGCTCCAGTACCTGCTCAAGATAGGTTATTTCTTTCCTGCGGTCATCGATACGAAAGGGTCCTAGCATGACTTCTCCAAATAGAGTTGGAAATTGGTTGCGTAATCGCGCTCCGATTCGTGCTAGCAATTCTTCGAAGCTGAAGGGTTTGACGACATAATCATCAGCGCCGATATTTAGTCCCTTAACTCTGTCATCAACCTCGTCCTTAGCTGTCAACATAATAATGGCGATGTTGCTCATGTTTTTCTTCAATAATCGACAGACTTCCCAGCCGTCCATTCCCGGCATCATGACATCGAGCACGACGATATGGGGATGGAATTCAGCTGCTATGTTAATAGCACTCATTCCATCACTAGCTGACCGTATATCGAATCCTTCATTAGTTAAGCCGAATTCTAGAAATTGAAGAATATGTGGTTCATCGTCGACAAGTAATATTTTGATACCCTTCACGTTGTTCATGTTATGTGCCTCCCTAACTATTAAACCTTACTCATAGTACATATTATCTATGATTAGGCTGAGTGCCTGCTGAAGACTACCTGAGTGAAGACTTAATGTCATTCTTAGGACTTATTATCTCCTTGACCCTAGTTTGTTTGCAATGCGTAATAAATATTAAAGCTATCATCTTGATTGTCCAGCTAAATCTGAGATATACTTTTCTAAGTTGATGACGAAAAGGAGAGTAATTAGATGGAAAAAGTATTGATTTTCGGTCATAAAAATCCCGACACAGATACCATTTGCTCAGCAATTGCTTACGCAGACTTGAAATCCAAGCTAGGTTGGAACGTTGAACCTGTTGCATTAGGCAACGTTAACGGGGAGACGGCGTTTGCTCTGGATCGTTTCGGATTTCAGGCCCCTCGGGTTATCGAGGCGGTAGCTGGTGAAGTGAAAGAAGTCATTCTAGTTGATCATAATGAACGGCAACAAAGCGTTTCGGATATCGATCAAGTCCGGGTCGTTGAGGTTATTGATCATCATCGTATTGCTAACTTTGAAACGAGTGGACCGCTTTATTATCGCGCTGAACCCGTTGGTTGTACGGCTACAATATTAAATAAATTGTATAAAGAAAACGGAATTGCGGTACCCAGCAATATAGCTGGCTTGATGCTGTCTGCTATTATTTCGGATTCACTACTATTTAAATCACCTACATGCACAGAGCAAGATGTTAATGCTGCTCGCGAACTAGCGGAAATTGCAGGCGTAAATGCTGAGGAATATGGTCTTGACATGCTGAAGGCAGGAGCCGATTTGAGCGACAAGACAATTCAGCAACTCATCTCCCTTGATGCTAAGGAATTTGATATGGCTGGATCTAAAGTGGAAATTGCTCAAGTAAATGCAGTGGATGTAAACGATGTGCTGTCACGGCAGTCTGAGATTGAAGCCGCTCTTAACGGAATCATCGAGAGTAAGGGACTGGACTTGTTCTTGTTTGTTGTAACTGACATTCTCAACAACGACTCTGTAGGACTAGCACTCGGTAAGGATTCTGCTGTTGTAGAAGAGGCTTATAGTGTGAAACTAGCCGATAACAAGGCAGTACTCAAAGGCGTCGTATCCCGTAAAGCGCAAATCGTTCCGGTATTGACGGACATTTTTAACAAACGATAAGCAAACTGGCTATATATTAAGAAAGAGTCCTGTGCAAAGATGATCCCTTGATCATCTTTACCAGGACTCTTTTTATATGCAAGTAATTTATGCAGGGTTAGCAGTTTCTGCTGTTACAGTAGGTGCTGGTTTATGTTTGAATATCGGAATGAGAATGAGTGCACCTATTAACATTACGATACCAGATATAACGAAGATTTCGACCAGCGGAAACATTTTCTTGAGAACTCCGGCCACCGACATCATGATGACCATCATCCCCATAAACATCGGACTAAGCACTCCGTTTACCCGGCCTACATAGGACTGTTCTGTCCATTGAAGGATCATGGTGTTAATCCCGATTTGGATGCAGGGCATGGTAAGTCCGTTTAGGAATTGTAACGCCAAGGTTAATGGGATACTAGTGGAGAGACCCATACCAACAATACATACAGCACTAACGGCTATACCAAAAGCGAGCAAGACTTGCGGAGCGATCTTTTTGGCAAGCGTCATAATGACGGCTCCACCGAGCAACATAGCGACCCCGTTGACCATCATCAGAAACTGTAAGAACTCTTTAGGTTGACCAAGCCGCTCTGTAACGATGAAGAGGGAAAGTGTCTGGATGGTACCTATGGAGAATCCAGCAATCGCAAATGTGAGACCGAGGACTTTCAATACAGGACTGCGCCATACATAACGGAATCCATCACCAAGCTCTTGCCATATTTTTGTGCTGCGTTCACCCTTGGCCTCTGGCTCCTCATCAGCTGGGAGTCGGAATAACACAACCGCAGATAATAAGAAGGCTACGCCCATGACTCCGATTGAAATTTTAATGCCGAATTGGTGATATGAGAATATACCAAGGGAAGGTCCGAGTACCATGAAGATGGCAACCAGGGATTGAAATAGGGCCATACCTTGCTGTAATTTCTCGGGATGAACATGTTGTTTGAATAGTTTCATGACGGAAGGTTGGGAGAATTGTGATAGTATGGCCGAGACGAATGTTGCTAAGTAGACGGCCTCCCATGAACCATACAGTAGGGTAAGTAGTACAGCGAATACAGAGATGGCGGATAGGAAATCACACCAGATCATGGTTCGCTTAGGCTTCCAACGGTCAGCGAACGCACCTCCTATGAAGGAGAAGACGAAGATTGGAGCAAACTCAACTACAGAAATAAGCGAAATTGCCAGTGGATCGTTGTTAGTCTGATCTGTCACGAACATGAGAATGGCAAAATTTCTAACCCAAATCCCGATTTGTAGAAAGATGTTCGAAATCAGGATCGTTTGGTAAAACCGGTTTTTAAACAAACTGCCTGAAACGGGCGAAGCATGTGCATTACTTGACATCTAATTTCTCACCTCAGTATAGTTTTCTCTCTAATAAAATTTCCCATATACAGAATAAGGTATTATAGTCTCCATGGAAAGAGAAAAAATAAATATAAGAAATTAAGGCTACATCCAAAATCGGAGTGCTACCCTAATCTGAAGCGCTCTAATTGGTCCCAGAGCTCCTCTTGTTGGAGGATTTCACGTTGCTTTGGTCCGAGTAGATCAAAATGGGGGAAGGGGGAGCGATTATGGATGTATTGTGGTGGGAGATCATGTTCGATACACCAGGAAGTTAGACGTTGCAAGTCGGAACAGCCGACCTTGGTAACGGTCGTGATACCGGGAAAACGGGGATCTAGCCAAAAGTGTGTCAAGAAGGCAATCTCCCCGCGGGAAACTGCTTCTTTCCAAGCATTTAGTTCTTCTCTTTTGACGCCGAAAGCCATATATATGATCATCCTTTGTTTGTTATGGGCTTACTCACTTATGAATACCTCTCCAAAGGAAGGATACGATCCCTTCAGCAGCCTCTTCTATGGAAGCAAATAGTTTGTTGTCATCTGTATATTTACGTTCCCCAACCTTTAGCATGGACACGAAAATGTGAGCGGCTATAAAGGAATCGTTGCAAACAATTTCTTCATTTCTGACGGCTGCATCGAATCCCTCTTGTAATCTCTGGTACAACGCATTCTCATGAATAATTAGTGATTCTTGTTGTTCAGGAGATAGATGGTGCCGGACCTTCTCGACCATCCCATCCATATGGACCTGTGGGATTTTTAAATAGTTTGTAGCAATGTTAACTAGACGAGAACGGAAGCTGCTAGGCTGCTCTAGAATTGTTCTAATACGTTCGTTAACAAAGGACAATACCTCGAGCATCGAAGCCATAAATAATTCTGTTTTTGTTGGAAAATAGTAATAAACGGTCGCTTTAGTTACGCCGGAAAGTTCTGCAACCTGATTCATCGAAACGGATTCAAATCCTTTTTCTATGAAGAGCTTCGAGGCAGCATGTAATATAGTCTTGGAAGTAGGTAAGCCTTCTTGTTGTCCAGAAGGTCTTCCTAAAGGCCTTTTTTTCGGGGATTTCATCCCAATCACCTCAATCCCTTGTACTGACGAACTATTATACCATAAGCGATTTGAGGAGAACAAAGGTGGAATTAAATTTTCGATTGATAATTAACCTTCCGGTATATATAATTACATTATGATTTATGTCACACCACTAATCAATGGAGAAAATGGAGATGGAGAAGATATGGATATCCTACTGGAGCGTATGGGTCGCTGGGTTGCTGGGGGAAGAACGAAATGGGTCACACTGGTCGCGTGGATTGTTCTTGCTGGTGTGCTAAGTGTAGTCTGGCCAGGCGTTAATCAGAAAGAAGATAATACTGCGGCTAATCTTGATTCTCTTCAGCCATCGGTTCAGGCGGGACTATTATCCGAGCAAGAGTTTCCAAGTGATTCCGGATTACCGGCGTTGCTCGTATGGAAACGAGATGGTGGACTTCTTGATGAGGACTACGAGAATATACAGAAGTTAACCGCTTATTTTACGCAGAATCCGCTTGAGGGGCAGGAGTTAGTCGTACCCTTCGATCGTATTCCTCTGCCAGCGTTGAAACAGCAGGCGTCTGAGGATGGAACAGCTATTGTATTGCCGTATTTCTTCAACAAGAATATTGATTCTGATCTGCTAAAGCAAGGGATTGCCCAGATTCAGGAGCAAGTGAAGACCGACTTCGGGAGCGATCCGTTCGCTGCTAAGCTTGATGATCATGGTGAACTATCCGTCCGTGTATCAGGACCTGCGGGAGTTTCACTCGACGCGGTAGGGTTATTCTCCAATGCAGACGTTTCATTACTTATGGCAACTGTACTGTTAGTTCTGGTCTTATTACTGCTTATTTATAGATCGCCTATCTTGGCGATTATACCTTTGATTGCAGTTGGCTTCGCTTATGGAGTAACTAGTCCGATACTGGGGAAAATGGCCGATATGGGCTGGATCACATTTGATTCACAGAGTATTTCAATCATGACTGTCCTTCTGTTCGGTGCGGGAACGGATTACTGTTTGTTCCTCATATCCCGATTTAGACAGCTCCTGATGGAGGAAAAGGATAAGTCAAAAGCGTTGGTAAGAGCGTTCCGAGATTCATCTGGTGCTATTGCAATGAGTGGATTCACCGTGGTCATGGCATTACTGGTATTGTTATTTGCTAAGTATGGTTCTGTCCACCGATTCGCCGTTCCTTTTAGCTTGTCGATTCTGATTATGGGCATTGCCAGTTTAACCTTGGTTCCGGCGCTGTTGGCCATCTTCGGACGGGTTTCATTCTACCCGCTTGTTCCTCGAACACCAGAGATGGCAGCTGAAAGGGCTCGTAAGAAAGGGAAAGCAAACATTTCTAAATCGCACAAAAAAAGCGGAGGTTGGGTCGGACGTGTAGTAACGAAGAGACCATGGCTAATTGTAATTGTGACCCTAGTGATTCTTGGAGGGTTCGCTGGTAATGCGCTACGGATTGAATACACCGTGGATATCTTATCTTCTTTTCCGGAAGATAGTCCTTCTCGTGAAGGATTTGCCGTTATTGCAGATAAATTTACGCCAGGTGAGTTAGCACCAGTTAAGCTTATGGTAGATACTCAGGGGAAGGAAGTTCCACTTGAGAAGACCTTCTCTGAATTGCCTTTTGTTAGCAAGGTGTCAGAGATTACCCAGGGGAAAAATAATAATGAGATTAACGCTATAGATATCGAGTTTAATTTAAATCCATATTCTAATGAGGCAATGAAGCATATTCCTGATATACGAAACGCTGCAGTGCAAGTTTTAAAGGATGCCGGTGTAACATCGCCAGAGGAGCGGGTTTGGGTTGGGGGATTGACGTCAACTCAGTTTGATACGGAAGCGACTAATGCACGAGATCAACAGGTCATTATTCCGATTGTAATCGGCTTGATCGCCATTTTATTACTTGCGTATCTTCGCTCCGTAGTTGCCATGATCTATCTAATATTGACAGTCGTGTTATCTTACTTCTCCGCACTTGGATTGGGCTGGTTCGTTATCCACGACATCATGGGCGCTACGGCGATTCAAGGTCTGATTCCACTCTATGCCTTCGTGTTTCTTGTGGCGCTAGGTGAGGACTATAACATTTTCTTGATCTCAAGCATTTGGAAGAAGCGAAAAAGTATGCCGCTCAAGCAGGCCATTCAAGAGGGAGTTACGGAAACAGGGGGAGTCATCACCTCTGCGGGCTTAATATTGGCGGGTACCTTTGCTGTGTTGGCAACATTACCGATTCAGGTATTGGTACAATTTGGCCTGATTTGCGCCATTGGAGTACTACTAGATACATTTGTAGTCCGTCCACTACTTGTTCCGGCAATTACGATGCTACTGGGACGATGGGCTTTCTGGCCGGGAACAGTGGAGGGAAAGACTGAAATATCTCAGCAAATTCATACCACAAACAAAAACAACTAAAATGATATAGATCGCTTTGGGCAGGACTGCGGGATGATTATATTCCGGTGTCCTGCTTTTTATTTTCGTTTTTTAGATAGATCGACTTGCAAAACTAATGGCATTAGTTATAATATAAACTAACGACATTAGTTTTATTGTAGAAAAGTAATGAAATAGACTGATAAGGTGAGAGGGAGGCAAGGGTTCATGAGAATAATTCAGAAGGAAAACTTATTTCAATTATCATTTCTCCCAAGAATTTTCCCTGTTAACTGCTATATAGTTGAAGAAGAAGACGGGGTAACGTTGATCGACGCAGCGCTGCCTTACAGTATAAAGGGGATAATTCATACGATCGAAAAAATAGGTAAGCCATTATCACGTATTGTTCTGACACATATCCACAATGACCATGTTGGTTCTCTAGATGCCCTGAAGTCTCGATTTCCACAGGTTCCAGTATATGTTTCAACAAGGGATGCGCGACTGATGGATGGAGATCTCTCCTTGGATCCGGGTGAACCACAGACTCCCATTCGTGGAGGAGTGCCCAAGACGCTACAAACTCGCCCAGATGTTCTCATTGCGGCTGGTGATGAAATTGGATCGCTGTTGGTTATCGCTAGTCCGGGTCATACACCGGGATCGATATCTCTGCTAGATCAACGAACCGGCGCACTGGTGGTTGGCGATGCCATGCATACTCGCACAGCCGTCGCGGTGAGTGGGATGATGACTCCTCTCTTTCCGTTCCCGGCTATGGCTACATGGAATAAGCAGGTGGCGCTGGATAGCGTTCGGAAGTTAGTAGCGTTGAATCCAACGCTATTAGCAGCAGGACATGGCAACCTGATCTTAGACCCCATTCAGGCTATGGGCAGCGCGGTTAAGAAGGCGGAACTGGCATTTGGATCTGTGTCAGGCGAAAGCGAGAGGAGTGAACCCCATGTCACCTAGAGCCGGACTTAATGCAGAGTTGGTTTTACAAGCTGCCTGGGAGATTGCTGATACTCAAGGTATAGCTGCTGTAACTTTGTCATCCGTAGCTCAAAAACTAGGGGTGCGTTCACCTTCACTTTACAATCATGTCAGTAGTCTTGATGAGCTTAGAAGAATGCTGGCTGCACAAGTTCTGAATCAATTGCATGAACGTATCGTTGCTGCCATAGATGGACTTAATGGAGAGGCGGCGATACGTGCCTTTGCTAGTACTTATATTAACTATGCTCTAGAGCATCCAGGATTATATGAAGGTGCCCAAATAGCTTCTGATCAGAGAGATCATGAGGTTACCAGGGCGGGTGGAGCTATTGTAGATTTAACGCTTCAGTTATTGAGTCACTATTCTTTGAATGAAAAAGAGGCATTGTACGCTGTACGCGGATTGCGAAGCCTGGTACATGGTTATGCATCTTTAGAGCGACTTGGTGGATTTGGACTTCCACTCGATTTGCAAGAGAGCTTTGAGTTTAATTTGAACATCTTTCTTGGGGGACTGAGGCACGGCAGTTGTTGACAGTATTTTTAACTCTGTGATACTTTAGGTTTGAACTCACAGTAAAGTCAGAACTAACCGAGGTGAACTGAAAATGGCCAAAAAGAAATCACGTCCAACGCCTCCCGTTACTTCCGGTGATCAACCAGCTACGCTAAAAGACTTGCTCAGCCCTGATATTGTAAGCAAGCTAAAGGAGCAGGCTGCGGATATGAAACGGGAAGAAGAGCAACGGAAAGAGGAAATTCGGATCCAAGCAGAGGAAGAACGTAAGGCGAAACAGAAACAACTGGATAATAACTTTGAGCATTTGCTAAGTAAAAGTGATATGGATTGGCATAAATATAAATGAACTGGAGCTCCGGATAGGAGCTCTTTTCTATGTATTGTTGCGGTATTATCAGGAGTCTTATTGTATGATGAGCAGGTAACGATTACAATACTACTATGGATTCAATATAGTTTAACGAGCGATGATTCCCTGTGACTACTGGTTAGCTAGCGGCACAAATAATAAGTACGAAGGTGGATGAGTTTTTTATTTATGAGTAAATTCAAACGAGACTATATCATAATGATGGACGATATTATACGCGAAGGCGACCCCATTCTCAGAACTGTAACGGAGCCGGTAAGTGTTCCTCCAAGTGAGGAAGACAAAGAAGAAATGGCGGCAATGATGCTCTTTCTGAAGAATAGCCAAGACCCTGAACTAAGTAAAAAATATAAGCTCCGGGCAGGGGTAGGCTTGTCTGCTAATCAAATTGGTTTGAATAAGCGCATGTTCGCAGCGTTGCTAACTGATGATAAAGGTGTAGATAGAGAAATTGCGCTATTTAATCCAAAGATTATTAGCCACTCGACCACCATGGTCTATATACCGGAAAGCGAAGGTTGTCTCTCGGTAGATCGGCCGATCCAGGGCTTTGTACCGCGATATGAAAAGGTACAGATTAAGGCCTGGAATGAGAAAGGTGAGGAAATAAAGGTTCGTTATAAAGGTTTCAATGCGATTGTGATGCAGCATGAAATCGATCATTTGAATGGAATTATGTTCTACGATCGGATCAATAAGGATAATCCGTTTAAGCTTCCTACAGATGTACAAATTTCAAGTTTATATTAATAATAGATCAAAATCGGGGGAATTAATGTGAGTATGAAATCGGTCGTGGCTAAGATAGACCACACTTTGTTAAAAGCTGATGCAAGAAAAGAAGATATTGTGCAGCTAGCTAATGAAGCTAAGGAATACGGGTTTGCTTCCGTATGTGTAAATCCAGTATGGGTGGAGACGGCTGCAGAAGTATTAAAGGATGTCCCTAATGTGAAAGTATGCACGGTTATCGGGTTCCCACTTGGGGCTTCTGCACTACAGGTAAAAGCGTTTGAAACGGCACAGGCAATTGCAGATGGAGCCAAGGAAATTGATATGGTCATTAACATTGGTGCTTTGAAAGCTGGGGACGATGACCTAGTTGTACGTGATATGATTGGTGTGGTTGAGAAAGCAGAAGGCAAAGCTCTTGTGAAAGTCATTCTCGAGACATGTCTGTTAACTCCTGAAGAAATTGTTCGTGCATGCAGGTTAGCTGTATCGGCGGGCGTTGATTTTGTCAAAACTTCCACAGGATTCTCTACGGGTGGAGCTACAATAGAGGCAGTGGCACTAATGGCGAAGACGGTTGGCCCTGGAATTGGTGTAAAGGCCTCCGGTGGCGTACGGAGTCTCGAAGATGCTTTAGCTATGATTGAAGCTGGAGCAACCCGGTTAGGTTCGAGTGCAGGTGTGGCTATAGCACAAGGCCTACGTAATGATGGGGCTTACTAAGCATTCAATATAAATTAGATAAACAGGTATGAACCCGCCGGGTATTGGCGGGTTTTTTAATTTTATAATAATTCACATAGGTTTTATCGGATTTGCTATGTTCAAATGGATGATTTTGTGAGAGAATATACAAAACATTAATTAAATCAAATTAAATGTATTTATTCTAAGGAGGAATTATTCATGTCTGAAGAGCGTAAACTTGCGTTGGAAACCCTTGCTGTCCATGCGGGCCAGGAAATTGATCCCACTACATATTCAAGGGCCGTACCATTGTATCAAACGACTTCCTATGGTTTCCGCGATACAGAGCATGCTGCGAACCTATTTGGTTTGAAGGAATTTGGTAATATCTATTCCCGTATTATGAATCCAACTAACGATGTGTTTGAGAAGCGGATCGCAGCACTTGAGGGCGGAGTCGGCGCACTTGCTACAGCATCTGGACAGGCTGCAATAACTTTCTCCATTCTTAATATCGCTGGAGCGGGTGATGAGATCGTCTCGTCTGCAACGCTCTACGGTGGTACGTATAATTTGTTTGCTAATACATTACCAAGGTTAGGCATTGATGTGAAGTTTGTTGATTCCTCCAATCCAGAAAATTTCCGCTCAGCTATTACGGATAAGACTAAGGCGTTGTATGCAGAGACCATTGGTAATCCGAAAGGAGATGTGCTTGATATCGAAGCGGTAGCGGCAATTGCCCATGAACATGGTATTCCATTGATCGTGGATAATACGTTCCCAAGTCCGTATTTGCTACGGCCCATCGAATTTGGTGCCGATATCGTGGTCCATTCCGCTACAAAGTTTATCGGCGGACATGGGACATCGATCGGTGGTGTGATTGTGGATAGCGGTAAATTTGATTGGACAGCGAACGACAAGTTCCCTGGCTTGACGAATCCAGATCCTAGCTACAACGGTGTGGTATACACGGATGCTGTAGGACCGCTCGCTTATATTATTAAGGCGCGTGTACAATTGCAACGGGATCTGGGTGCATCATTAGCACCGTTTAATGCATGGCTATTGATTCAAGGACTGGAGACGCTCCATCTTCGGGTAGAACGTCATAGTGAGAACGCCCTAAAAGTGGCAAAGTATTTAGAAGCGCACGACAAAGTGGAGTGGGTTAGTTATGCTGGACTTCCTAGCCACGAATCCTATGAACTTGCACAGAAATATCTACCAAAGGGTCAAGGAGCAATCCTGACTTTTGGAATCAAAGGCGGAGTGGATGCAGGACGTAAGTTGATCGAGAGTGTGAAGTTGTTCTCACATCTTGCCAATGTTGGAGATTCCAAATCATTGATTATTCACCCAGCCAGCACGACGCATCAGCAACTCTCGGAAGAGGCGCAACTAGCAGCGGGAGTTAATCCAGGACTCATTCGTTTATCTGTCGGCACAGAATCGATCGACGATATCATTTATGATCTAGAACAGGCGATTGAAGCCAGCCAATTGTAGGTGGTGGAGTAAGACGCCTAACTAAATAGTGAATTAGCATAATCGAGCAAAGGTTGCTATTCAGGGTTGAATGATTCCCGGAATAGCGATCTTTTTTTTATTGAATAGAAATATCTGTATTTACAGAAGTAAGCAGAAGGGTTAAAATAAAATTAAAGTTTCACAAAGGAAAAACTGTTGTCCTAGTACAACAATGATTATCATTCTCAATAACATGCTGCTCCGGGGATTCCCGGGGCAGCATGTGTCATTTTCAGGGCATTAACAATAGTATTCATTCTCAATTGACCATTACAAAAGTGGAGGGGATTTAAATGCAAGCCATACACAGGGTGATGCCTGCTACACAGAAATCAATGAATCAGCCAGATCCGGGACGTCGGCCTCGCGCCTCAATTCTAGCGATGTTACGTCATAAAGAAATATTGATGGTGATATGTAGTGGAGCTTTGATGCTGGCAGCTTGGGGGATTGGAAATTGGTCGGAACCATTTTCGGTACTGCTCTATATTGCGTCTTATGTACTGGGTGGGTATTTGAAAGCCAAGGAAGGTTTATTGACCTTATACAAGGATCGTGACCTGGATGTTAATTTGTTGATGATTGCTGCAGCGCTGGGTGCTGCGTCCATTGGATATTGGAATGAAGGTGCAATGTTAATATTCATCTTTGCACTTAGTGGTGCGCTAGAGTCGTTTGCAAGTGAGCGAAGCCGGAAGGATATTTCCGCATTAATCGCATTGAAGCCAGAAACAGCGCTTCGAGTCGATGGTGACGGAATGAAACGAGTTGCGGTGGAAGAATTGAGCATAGGAGATTTGTTATTAGTGCGACCAGGGGAGGTTATTCCGGCCGATGGTATTATTCGGAGTGGCGGATCCGCGGTTAATCAAGCGACGATAACAGGTGAATCCATCCCTGTGGATAAAGGTGTAGGTGATGGAGTCTACACAGGTACGCTCAATGGTGAAGGTGCGCTTTATGTGGAAGTGACAAGTCCGGCGGAAGGGACACTCTTCGCTAAGATCATTGCTCTAGTGGAGCAGGCGCAGAATGAGACGCCTGAAACACAACGGTTTATTAAGCGTTTGGAAGGTGTATATGCCAAAGGAGTAGTTATGGTAACCATGGGGTTCATATTGTTAACCCCCATACTTTTAGATTGGGCATGGTCTTTTGCATTCTACAAAGCCATGGTATTTCTAGTCGTTGCTTCTCCTTGTGCCATAGTCTCATCTGTTATGCCCGCTATGTTATCGGCCATGTCAAAGAGTGCCAGAGGTGGTGTACTCTTTAAAGGCGGAGCGCACATGGATAATATGGGGATGACTAAGGTAGTTGCATTTGATAAAACAGGAACACTTACGGCAGGGCTACCCATGGTAACGGAGCTATTTGCTGCGGATGGGTATGATCGATTACAATTGCTTTCCGCTTGCGCTGCTGCAGAGAGTCTATCAGAACATCCACTTGCTCGTGCTATCGTTAGAAAAGCAGAAGAGGAAGGACTAGGGATTCAAGCTGCGGAGGAATTGCAAGCACTTCCTGGTTGGGGGATTGAGGCGAGAATTGACGGGATCCTCTGGCGTATTGGCAAAGCGGATGAGAATGATCCTAGTTTACCAGAATCGTTGCGCCAGCGGCTCCAGGTTTTAGTGAATGATGGGAATACGGTTTCCGTTATTCAATGTGGCGACAATTATGCAGGATTGATTGCATTGCAAGATACGGTTCGTCCACAAGCGAAGGCTGCTCTTTCCAAGCTACATAAGCTTGGGGTAGTTACAGTGATGTTGACAGGGGACCGGAGTGGAACGGCGCAGTCTGTTGCTAGGGAAGCGGGTATAGATTTGGTATATGGCGATCTGTTACCACAGGATAAGGTGAAATACGTTGGGGAGTTACGCGCAAAGCATGGTCATGTCGTTATGGTTGGCGATGGTGTTAATGATGCGCCTGCGCTTGCTGCGGCGACAGTTGGTGTGGCGATGGGCGGAGCAGGCAGTGGGGCAGCGCTGGAAGTAGCGGATGTTGTGTTAATGAATGATAACCTGGAGCGGGTTGCTGAGACGATTGAGTTGGCTAGGCGTGCTCGAAAGATCGTGAAGCAGAATCTGATTTTTGCAGCTGGTGTCATCACATTACTTATTATAGGTAACTTTGTTCAAGAATTACCCTTACCACTTGGTGTGGTAGGTCACGAAGGTAGCACTCTTCTAGTTATTCTTAACGGACTGCGTTTATTGCGCTAACTTGGAGTAACTTCATCATTCCTTCATTTAAACTTCACCTAACCCCTCCGTTACGAATATTGACAGTACGCTAGCCATTCAACATAATTAAAGCAAGAGACTAGCGTACTTACCTTGAAGGAGGAACTTATATATATGTATAAATCTATTATTATAGGTACAGGGCCAGCTGGCCTTACAGCAGCTATTTACCTGGCACGAGCTAACCTGAGTCCACTTGTGATTGAAGGACCACAACCAGGTGGTCAACTAACTACCACAACAGAAGTAGAGAATTTCCCGGGATTTCCTGAGGGGATTATGGGACCGGAATTGATGGATAATATGCGCAAGCAGGCAGAACGTTTTGGCGCAGAATTCCGTACTGGCTGGGTGAACAGCGTAGACATGAGCCAACGTCCATTTAAGCTTCAAGTGGAAGGAATCGGTGAACTAATTACCGATACATTAGTACTATCAACCGGAGCTACTGCGAAGTATCTGGGTATTCCCGGAGAACAGGATAATATCGGACGTGGTGTGAGCACATGCGCAACTTGCGATGGTTTCTTTTTCCGTAACAAGGAAATTATCGTCGTGGGCGGCGGAGATTCTGCGCTAGAAGAAGCTGGGTTCTTAACTCGTTTTGCGTCGAAAGTGACACTGGTACATCGTCGTGACGAGATGCGCGCCTCCAAGATTATGCAGGACCGTGTACGTGGGAATGAGAAAGTGGAATGGGCACTGAACCGTACACCGCTTGAGGTTATAACGGATGAGAAGGGTGTAACCGGACTCAAAGTGCGCAACAATGATACAGGTGAAGAGGAGATTATTAATGCTAGTGGCGTGTTTGTGGCCATTGGTCATCATCCCAATACCGCATTCCTTGGTGGGGCAATTGATACAGACGAGAACGGCTACATTATTGTGAAGCCAGGAACATCAGAGACGAATATCCCAGGAGTGTTTGCTTGTGGCGATGTGCAAGATACTCGTTATCGTCAAGCGATTACCGCTGCTGGTAGTGGATGTATGGCAGCTATCGATTGTGAGAAGTATATTGAGAACTTGGAGCATGAAACAGTGCCTTCTTCAGTATAATAGTTTGATATATTAAGGCTGAGAGAAGGAGCGTTATCCTGGGTATGAACAAAACTCAATTTGAGAGTGCTCTGGCCTAGTAAGCTTGTGAGAAACAAAAAAAGAGCCCCTTGGCTCTATTATAGGAGAATGGTCAAGACCCCAATTAGTAGACACTGTAAAAACACCTAGGACACAAGCTGGTTCCTGTACTCTGATATTATCCCCTTTAAGTAGACAGTAAAAAGAATGACGTTTATTGTTGATATTTGGAGGGGATTTTTTATGGGCAGAATACTACAAAGCTATACCACCGAGATGAAACTTAAAGCGGTACAAATGTATATAGAAGCTGGAATGGGTTATAAACGAGTAGCAAGAGAGCTGAATATACCTGAACCATCTGTTAGACGTTGGGTGAAGCGTTATGAAAAAGAAGGGGCATCCGCACTGGAGGAGAAACGGGGTAAAACAAAAGGTTTGACTAAGGGAAGACCCCGCAAAAATCCATTAAGTCCGGAAGAGGAGTTAGTTAGGCTCCGAGCTGAGAATGAGTACTTAAAAAAGTTGTGGGCGCTACAAAGGGGGCAAAGAATAGAGTAAGTAAAGTCTCCCAATATGAACTGGTTAAACAATTAGTATCTACTGGATACAACATCACGTTACTGTGCGAAATCGCAAAAGTATCTAGAAGTGGATATTACAAATGGATAAGAAGAATGCTCACTCCGTCGTCAAAGCAACTTATGGATGAGGAGCTGAAGGAAAAGATCATGGAAGTGCATCAACGTTTACACGGCATTTTCGGTTATCCACGAATACAAACATGGTTGTTTAAGACGCATGGCATACATGTTAATCATAAGAGGGTCTATCGTTTGATGAAAGAAATGGGGATCAAATCTAAGATTCGTAGAAAGAAACGATTTCATGGCAAAAAGGAGACTTATGTAACTTCAGACAATATTTTGAACCGCGATTTTCATGCATCCCAACCCAATGAAAAGTGGGTCACAGATATTACTTACATTCCGTATAACCAAAAAAACTTATATCTTTCCACCATTTATGACCTTTTTAACAACGAAGTCATCTCATACCAAATAAGTACTAGAAACGATTTACAGCTTGTCATAGACACGGTAGAGCTTGCTCGCGGTGTACGCAAAACGGAGGGAGTTCTTCTCCATAGTGACCAAGGTTATCAATACACTTCTAGGTTGTACAATAAACTTCTGACCCAATACAAGATGAAAGTAAGTATGTCTAGAAAAGGAAAATGTTTGGACAATGCCTGCATGGAGAGTTTCTTTGGACATTTCAAAGCAGAATGTATGTATATCCAGTCTTTTCAATCAGAGGAAGCATTGATCTCCGCAATTCATGAATACATACGGTTTTACAATTATGATAGGTTTCAGAAAAAATTAAACAACCTTAGTCCAGTGGAATACCGAACTAAGGCTGCTTAATGTACTTCAGTTTTATTAATGTCTACTTGACGGGGGTAAGATCACTCAACAGGAGTCAGCTTGTTTAATTTTCGTTGTGCTCTATCTTCGTTATAAAAACGAATAAATTCTTCAATTCTTCTTTGTGCCTCATCGGTACTTCGTATATCATAAGGGTAGAGTGCTTCGACTTTAAGATGAGAGAAGAAGCTCTCGATTGAGGCGTTGTCATAACAATTCCCTCGACGTGACATGCTGATTTGGGCTCCAACCTGTGGCAGCATGTCATGGTAAGCATGAGACGTGTACTGGCTTCCTTGATCGCTGTGAACGATCAGCCCGGTCACGTCTTTATGCTTTTCAAACGCCTTTCGAAACGTCTCTAAGACAAGCGGATTGTCATTATTCCTACTAATGTGGTATCCGACGATTTCGTTATTCCACAGATCTTTAATGGCAGATAAGTAAATCTTGTCATCAAAAACACGATATTGCGTAACGTCTGTTGCCCATTTCAGATTAGGTTTATCGGCTTTAAAGTCTCGGTTCAACAAGTTCTCTGCGATCCTTCCATCCGAAACAGCCGCCTCATGACTTGTTCTATGGACGTACTTACGGCGTATAATCGCTTGAATACCTAGTTCCTGCATGAGTCGTAGAACCTTCTTATGATTCACTACAAGACGATATTGGCGATACAATTCATCCTGTATACGACGGTATCCTACAGTCTTGTTACGTTGCTCATAAATGATACGGATCTTAAGCTTCAAATCCTCGTCAATATGCTTATTCTTGCGCTTTAAATAAGCATAGTAACCGCTTCTGCTAATCCCCAAATATACACAGAGCTCCTTTACGGTTTGTTTATGCTTAAGTTCGTCGATGACGACATATCTATCCTGCAACCCTCCCGATTCAAGATTTGTAACCACTTTTTTAGGACATCTACCTCCAACTGCAAACGACGCAACTCACGCTCTTGCTCTGTTTCAGCCTTGTGTGGATCTCCACGTCTATCTTCAAATGCAGCTTGTCCTTCTGTCCGATACTTCCTCACCCAAACCTTAACACGGTTTTTATCGTTTATTTCTAAGTGTTCTGCAATCTTTCTGTAGCACCATCCATCCTCAATAAACAGTCCTACCGCTTCTACTTTAAGAGACTCAGGATAATGCTTAAACTTCTGACCCTTCTTTGCTGGCATAAAAAATGCACCCCCTAGAATTTCATCGGCTAAACCCGGGGGTTTTTCCAATGTCTATTCTAAGGGGTGCACTTCAGAACAGATCACGAGATCTGTTCTTCTTTTTGCTGTATTTCATAGATTTCACTAAGTTTAATGGAATAGACCAGAGACAAGTTGGAATACGAAATAACTGAGAATGCCGCCGCCGATTAGGCTAAGTCCGGCTTTCTTTTTACCTTGGAACAACCGTAAGGCGCCTAGGCTTACCAGAGGGGCAATAATAAGTACAAAGCACATTACTGCAACAAACATTTGTACGGAAATGTCTGAAGTATCTACTATGGTCATAGTCCTTGTCTCTCCATTCCTGTTAATAATTTAAATTGATATGATAAAAATCACAAAGAATCATGTTATTTATTATACCTAAATCTGTGTTGTTATGTAGGAAATTAACTGAGAAAATAAGTCAAATTTGCGTCACTTTTAGAAATAGAATTGATTATATAGTGTGAAAAATCTCATTCGTGTTAGCTCGACAAAACTAGAAACCTTCTGCAATATTAGCTGTGTTACAATGTGCTCAAAGGGAGCTTGGACCGCTATCAAGCTTCTGGAAGCTTAGAGTAAGAAGAGTAAGAAGAGTAAGAAGAGTAAGAAGAACCAATGGGAGAAGGAGTTGGAGAAGATGAGACTGAACGTACATAAACGATGGCTAACTGCGGGAATTATTGGCGTCATTCTATTTGGATCCATCCCATCAAAATGGGGAGTCGTTGAAGTATACGCTACTGCAGACATAGCTTCTGTATCCTCTTCTGAGCAAATTCAATCGAAAATTGCGGAGGGAATGGCTATGCGCCAAACTTCCCTATCTTTTAAATATAAAGGATCTACGAAAAACTTGGAGACCATGTTGAAGGATGCGATGAACGGGGCGCTCGACAGCGATCCTTATACGAAATACATCGTTGACCGTTATGCATACTCTTGGCGGGGAACCACAGGTGCTGCGAAAATTACGATTAATATCGTATACCGTGAGACGGCGGAACAATCTGCTTATGTGAATGAGAGAGTCCAAGCCATATTGAAAGAAATTATCAAGCCAAGCATGAATGATCATCAGAGAGTTAAGGCCGTCCATGACTATGTGGTGATCAATTTGAAATATGACGAGGATTTAAAAATATATACGGCATATGAGGGACTACGAACAGGTGAGGCTGTGTGCCAGGGGTATGCGCTCCTTACTTATAAATTGTTACAAGGTGCGGGGATAGAGAACCTAATTATTGAGGGGAATGCTGGTGGACAGGCTCATGCCTGGAATCTGGTTTTACTGGATAAAAAGTGGTATCACATCGACACGACGTGGGATGACCCGATCCAGGACTCCCTAAGCGGAATTAGATATTCGTATTATCTTAAGAACGATGAAGAGATGCGAAGAGATCATATATGGACCAAGAAATATCCTTCCGCTACCTCCTCATATAAAGAAAACCTCCAAAGCTTGATCAAGAAGGGCGGAAAGGTAACAGCCTTCTATCAAGCGATGGAGGATGAGCTAGGTTATAACTTATATGATGCTACTGCTGTTGTCACGAATTCAACAGGGCTACAGTCCAAAGTGAAGCAGGGACTTAAGAAGAATAAACTGACAGTTACCTTAAGATATTCCGGACTAGAGAAAAGTCTTCTAGAGGATCTAGGTAGTTTGTATGAGCTAAATATTAAGAATATTAGCTATCTCACGGAACCTCTGGAAGAAACCGAAGATTGGCGGGTCGAGATACATTGGGAGATGAAATAGAACATCCTAGGCTAGCCTATCGAAATTAGTGTATTCGATGCCACGGGAGTGAGCGCTACTCTATTCTAGCGCTCAGATGGGGCATCGAGTTCACAATCTTTAAGTGGGATTAGCTTGCTTCCCTTGCTCCATTTATAACCGAGCCACAGAATCAGAAATAATGGGACACTGATATAAGTGACGACTAGACCGTACCAATCAATACTATCGCCATTGAAAGAAGACATACTCTGACCCAGGATCACAACCAAGCAAAGAGCGAAGGCAAAGATTGGTCCAAATGGGAACCAACGTGCCCGGTAGGGAAGATCATTAAGGTCACGACCTTGAGCCAAATAAGCCCGACGGAAACGGTAATGGCTAATAGCGATGCCAAGCCAAGTAATGAAACCACACATACCAGAGGCATTTAGTAACCAAGTATAGACGACACCATCTCCGAACAGAGAGGCAAAGAATGCGGTCATACCAACGAGTGTTGTCATCAGCAGGGCGTTCATTGGAATGCCGTTACGGTTTAGTTTGCCAAGGAATTTTGGCGCCTTACCACGTTTAGCCAGCGAGTATAGTACCCGTGATGAAGCATACATCCCCGAATTGCCGGCTGACAGAACGGAGGATAGAATGACAGCATTCATGACCGAAGCTGCGAAAGCCAGCCCCGCTTTTTCGAATACGAGTGTGAAGGGGCTAACGCCAATACTTTCAATACCATCCTTAAGCAGATCCGGATTAGTATAAGGGATGAGCAGGCCGATGACTAGAATGGCTAGAATGTAAAAGATCAGGATCCGCCAGAATACTTGGCGAATGGCACGTGGGACATGTTCACGTGGATTATCACTTTCTCCAGCTGCGACACCAACCATTTCCGTTCCTTGGAACGAGAAACCGGCTGCCATGAACACACCCAAAACGCCAAGGAATCCACCATGGAAGGGTGCGTCACCCGTCGTGAAATTACTGAATCCTACAGCTTTTCCCCCAAGGATACCGAAAATCATAAGCACCCCGATAACGAGAAAAACAACGACTACCGCAATTTTGATCATTGCGAACCAATATTCAGATTCCCCATACCCTTTAACAGAAAGAACGTTTATTCCTAGAATAATAGCAAGGAATAGTACACTCCACATCAGCGAGGAGCTCTCGGGGAACCAGTATTTAATAATCAGTGTTGCTGCAGACAATTCGGCTGCAATCGTAATCGCCCAGTTGTACCAGAAGTTCCAGCCCATGGCGAACCCTAGTGATGGATCAACAAATCTTGAAGCATAGGTCTCAAAGGAACCAGAATCCGGCATGTAGGTAGCAAGTTCCCCCAAACTGGTCATTAGGAAATAGACCATTATGCCAACTGCGGTGTACGCGAGAAGGGCGCCACCAGGTCCTGCTGTGGCGATAGCTCCACCACTTGCGAGAAACAGTCCTGTTCCGATGGAACCCCCAAGTGCTATCATTGTCATGTGACGAGCCTTGAGACCGGGCTTTAGACTGTTAACGGATGCAACTTTTTTGTTACTCATGTTATACGACTCCTTCAAATAGGGATCTTCCCCGTAATTATTAGAGATCGAAGTAGCGGGACGATCCACACATAGAAAAAAGACCGCAGAAAGGATTCTGCGGTCTTATTGTATACACTGTGTATCCGCACCATTCCTCCATGAAGATAGCTCAACACGATTTGCCGGGATGACGGGAAATCGTGACAGTTCTGTCCCTTTCGGTAACAGCCCCAGCATGACACCCGATTGAAGCCTAGTGTCTTACTTCGGCGAAGGTGCCTTTCCCCCGGGATTCATGAGCGGCTTCAAACGCCTCCTCCGGGATACTCTTCACAATCGCGACCTCTACCTCATCGTTTCAATGATGAGGGTACTACATATTTTGTTGGTTTTTGAACAACTCACAGTATATAGCATGGAATTGAGCTCGGCAATGTCTAATTGTTTACAATTTTTATATATCTCGTCGAAAAGGGTACTGTGCCGTCCTTATGAGGACGGCACAGTACCCTTAATTACGTAAGAGAAGTTTAAACGTCGTTCCCACTGCGGTCGCGGTTAGCCATCTGTTGCCATACGGTTCCGGCAGCTTCTTCACCTGATTCAATCCGTTCTAGTGCCATTCTCGCCTGTAGGCCGACTTCAAACTCAGGATCTTCAGCGGCTTCCCGCAGTGCTTCAAGTGCGCTATCAGTCCCGACTTCGTAAAGGAAGCGGGCGGCCCGCCAGCGAACAAGCTTGCTCTTGTCCTTGAGCGTTGCAATCATCGCCTCTGTTGCAGCGGGATCACCAATGTCAGAGAGCGTATCGCCCGCTGTGCGACGCACAACAGGGGAGGCATCGCGCAGCGCCTCATAGAGAAGCTCCATCGCTTCCGGCGTACGGATGTCGCCGAGATAGACAACGGCAAGGCGGCGAAGCTGCAGCTTGGGATCGCGCAGTGCCTTCGCGATGATCGGTAGGGCTTCCGGCCCCGGTTGTTGCAACGCCTCGAGTCCGGCGTAGCGGACTTGCCAATCCTCGCTCTGTTGTGACGATGCGATTTCTTCTAAGCTGAGTTCACGGCGTTGCTCAACGAACTCGCTCTCGTTACGACCGTGGGCAATCGCTTGTTCGATGACTGCCTGCAGCCGCTCTGGTGGAAAGGCGGCCTCTAGTTCCTGCTCGATCTCACGGGCGATGTCTGCAAGTTCTCCATAGCGAACGCCGTAGTCACTTAACTTACGCTCCTTAATGAGTGTAGAAGTGGCTACTTCTGTTACCGCTGATAGAAATCGCTCTGAGAGTCCAATGCGTTCCTCTTGTAATCCTGATTTGACCCGGATTTGCATCGGAATGCCACGGAAAAATTGAACAAATACCTGCGCTTCACCATAACTAACCATTTCCGTATCATCTGGGTTCCATGTAGATTCCACGGTTTCTTGGCCGAACTGCTCTTGTACTTGAGATAGAATCGCAGCCCAATCGGCATTTCCTTTACGATCTAAGGCGACAAAATCGGCGGTATGAAAGACACTTTTCACTCCAGGGATCTTCAGCATTTGTGCTATCCAGGTTGGGGCGGACCGCTCATTATCCTGGTTGTATGTTTTCCGGATACCCGGCTCTAAACTCTCGTCTAAATGGAGCTTCATTGAATTAGGACTTGGTGTAGGCTCTATAAATACAATTTTCATAAACTGTTCACATCTCCTTTCATTATTATTCTACCTCATAGGTGGCTTTTGCCCAACATTTTGCGAAATAGATTGGAATTACAATCGGTTTGAGGAATAAAAAGGAACTGATACGCCACAATAAAACAATAGAAATTAAGGGGGCGGACTTCGGCGATGTTCAGAAAACAAGAGAAAAACTTAATCATCGTATGTCTAGTAGTCGCTGTTGTGATGCTATATGCATTTGTGAAAAGTGTGATCCGTTTCATGAAGTACTATTGATGAGCAGCACCCAAAGTCAGCCGTTGTTTACGTTGGAAGATCATATTAAAAGGGAGTTGAGCTCATAACATGTCTTCACTAGATCCTGTCACGTTAAGCCGAATGCTTACGGGACTGACATTAGTCGTACATATTATCTTCGCATCGATTGGGGTTGGCGTACCGCTTATGATTGCCCTAGCGGAATGGAGGGGAATCCGTACGGGAGACCCTCACTACACACTTCTTGCGCGTCGTTGGGCTCGGGGATTTGTGATCTCTGTAGCGATTGGTGTCGTTACAGGAACCGCCATCGGTCTACAGCTCAGCCTACTGTGGCCAACGTTTATGAGGGTTGCTGGACAAGCAATCGCGTTGCCGCTATTCATGGAGACATTTGCCTTTTTTGTAGAGGCCATCTTTCTCGGAATTTACCTATACACATGGGAACGTTTCAAAAGACCCATGCTACATCTACTACTACTGATTCCTGTAGCGATAGGATCTTCAGCTTCGGCGTTCTTCATTACTACTCTCAATGCATTCATGAACACACCACAGGGATTTACGCTGGAGAATGGGGTGTTTGCTGACTTTCAGCCATTAGTGGCTATGTTCAATCCAGCTACACCGACTAAAGTATCACATGTAATAGCTTCATCCTATACAGTTAGTGCAGGGTTACTAGCGGGAGTTGCTGCATATAGCCTGCTTAAAGGCCGTAAACATGTTTATTTTAAGAAAGCGCTGAAGCTAACAGTAACGGCGACTTTTGTATTTGCTCTAGCAACAGCGATCATCGGTGACTTCTCCGGTAAGTTTCTAGCTCACTATCAGCCAGAGAAACTGGCAGCTGCAGAGTGGCATTTTGAGACGATGAAGCAGGCCCCATTGATATTTGGCGGTATATTGGACGAGAACAATGAAGTGAAATATGCGCTCAAAATACCGTTAGCATTAAGTGTATTGGCTGGAGGTTCTCCGAATACCGAAGTGGTCGGCTTGGATGAATTTCCTCAGGATGAGCTGCCTCCGTTGTTTATTCACTATCTGTTTGACCTGATGGTGACATGCGGTATGTTGCTCGTTGTGATTCCTTTCCTATATCTCATTCGCGGCAGATTACCAGGTAAGAACAAAGGTTATCCTCGATGGATGTTGATTAGCATTATAGCGTTGGGTCCACTTGCAATGGCGGCAATTGAGTTGGGTTGGTTATATGCTGAGTTCGGTCGTCAGCCGTGGATTGTTCGTGGTTACATGAAGGTATCGGAGGCAGCTACAACATCTTCAAGTGTTGGTTACATGTTGGTGCTGTTTGCTTTTCTGTATATCGTATTGTGCTTGTCCTGTATTAAGGTACTTTCTAAATTGTTTCGTAATAAGGACGTGCTAGCTGAGATGAAGGAACTTGGAATTGAAGGAGGGGAGATATCTTGAGCTATGAAGTTGTAGGTATTACGGTGCTATGGACGTTTCTATTTGGATATCTCATTGTTGCCTCTATCGATTTTGGTGCAGGGTTCTTCAGTTATTACAGTGTGATTCGAGGACATGAGAATAAACTACATGACATCATCCAGCGTTATTTGTCGCCGATGTGGGAGGTGACGAATGTATTTTTGATTTTCTTTGTAGTAGGGCTCGTCGGTTTTTTTCCAGACTCCGCTTACTATTACGGTACAGCGTTATTAGTTCCGGGTAGTCTAGTTATTGTACTTTTGGCGCTCCGTGGAGCTTATTATGCATACAATACGTATGGTAGCAGCAAGTCGAATAATTTGTGGTATATGAGAATTTACGGGGCAACAGGTTTATTGATCCCAGCTGCCTTGTCCACTATTCTGGCGATATCTGAAGGTCATATTATTTTAGAAAGGGAAGGTAAGGTCATTCTGGAGTGGGGAAGATTCTTCAGCAATCCATATACTTGGTCTGTTATATTGCTGGCGTTGGTGTCCGTACTTTACATTTCAGCCATGTTCCTATCCTATTATGCCAAGAAGGCTGGCGATCGATCTGCGTTCGAGATTCTGCGTGGATATGCACTGATGTGGAGTGGTCCAACGATTCTCGCAAGCGTGTTTGCTTTTTTTCAGATCAATCGCCAGAACCCAGAGCATTTCCGTAACATGCTAGGAATTTCTTGGATGTTCATTGCTTCCTTCATCTGTTTCTTAGTTGCTGTTTATTTTCTCTGGAAACGGGTAAGGTTAGGGACTTCCTTTATTTTTGTCCTGCTACAATTTGGGTTTGCTTGGTATGGATATGGTCGTTCTCATCTTCCCTATATCCTCTATAAGCAAGTGAATATCTATGAGAACTTTACGAATGAAACGATGGCGATTGCTCTCATCAGTGCATTTGTCGCGGGTTTGTTTATTTTGGTTCCATCTCTGGTTTTATTGTTACGTCTCTTTCTGTTTGACGCCAAGTATGTTCGTGGTAATTCGCCAAAGAAAGGGTGAGGATAATGGAACATTTTATTATTATGGTGGCTCCCCAATTGGTAATTGCGGGTGCAGTTTTATTTCTGTTTCTATATGGTTATAAGTATAATGATCCTTCTGATTGATTAGAAAGTTTGGAATTGCCTGCTATCTGATTTAAAATAGAATAAACTAAACTTTAGGGAAAAATTTTGCAGTGTGAATAACCACATTTAAAGAATAGGGATGAAGGGGAGGAGACCTTGGGTTTGCGAAAAAAACGCTATAACAACATGGATAACGTCGGTACTGACAATACATTAAAACAGTTCAAGCAATGGCGGGAAGAACGACGCAATAAGAACAAAGATTATTCGTATGTCATTCCCAATTCACCTCCCTTGCTTGATTATCTACGGGATAACCGGGAAGAGACTTCAATCACTTGGATTGGTCATTCTACATTTTTCATTCAGTATGAAGGATTGAATATTGTGACTGATCCGGTTTGGGCAGGCCGAATGGGCTTTCAGCGAAGATTGGGTACGCCTGGTATTCCTATTGGGGAAATTCCCAAGATTGATATTATTCTGATTTCACATTCGCACTATGATCATATGCATATGTCCTCGATCCGTAGGCTTTATAGTGAAGACACAACGCTAATTGTACCTATGGGTCTTAGGCGGAAATTGGCTCGTAAAGGCTTCCGCCAGATCCAAGAGCTGAGTTGGTGGGAGGATCTTACTATCGGTAATGTAAAAATATCGTTCGTACCAACGCAACATTGGACACGCCGAACATTATTCGATACGAACACCTCTCATTGGGGCGGATTTGTGCTAGAACCGGCTGAAGGAAAAGAGTCCCAAGTCGTTTATTTTGCAGGAGATAGTGGCTATTTCAAAGGGTTTACGGACATTGGAGAGCGATTTGAGATCGATGTTGCATTATTGCCTATTGGGGCTTACGAACCTGAATGGTTTATGACTTCCCAACATACGACACCAGAAGAAGCGCTCCAAGCATTTCTTGATGTGAAGGGTAAGCTGATGATCCCGATGCATTATGGCACCTTTCGATTGGCTGATGATACGGCGAGGGAAGCACTCGAACGGCTTGAGGCAGAGCGTCAACGTCTAGACATACCAGCCGACTCCATTAAAATATTGCTACATGGGGAGACGCTTCGTTTCCCTCAGAGCTAGAATCGTAATAACGGAATGGCGTGCGTTACTTTGCTGACAGCCTCTCTGAATGAGGTGATTAGGTCTTTTTTAGCAAAGTAGGGCCGCCGAATTCCGTTATTTTTTATGTTTTAATATGCCTTAATTTATCCTAATAGGTGGTCTAAGTTGTCCTCGGTAGCGTCTATACCGATTTGTGTTATAATATTGAGTTAGTAGTGTGATAAAAAATAAAGGATGGTAATGCCTAAATGATTAGTACAACTGGTGTAACGCTCCGCTATGGAAAACGGGCACTTTTCGAAGATGTAAATATAAAATTTACGCCCGGTAACTGTTATGGTTTAATTGGCGCAAATGGAGCAGGAAAGTCTACCTTCATCAAAATTCTGTCCGGCGAGATAGAGCCCAATCAGGGTGAAGTACACATGACTCCAGGCGAACGGATGGCTGTACTCAAACAGAATCACTATGAGTATGATGATTTCTTCCCTGTGGAGACGGTAATCATGGGTCACTCACGGCTATACTCGATTATGAAAGAGAAGGACGCTTTGTATGCCAAGGCGGATTTCACTGAAGAGGATGGAATGCGCGCTGGGGAGCTTGAAGGTGAATTTGCAGAGCTGAACGGTTGGGACGCAGAACCGGATGCAGCAGCGCTTTTGATCGGACTCGGTATTCCACGTGAACTACATGATAAGAAAATGGGAGAACTTAGTGGTAACGAAAAGGTTCGTATCCTCTTGGCACAGGCTCTCTTTGGTCGTCCACACAACTTGCTGCTGGATGAGCCTACCAACCATTTGGACCTTGAATCTATTCAATGGCTCGAGAACTTCCTTATGGATTATGAAGGTACTGTTATTGTAGTATCCCATGATCGTCACTTCTTGAATAAAGTGTGTACGCACATTGCGGATATCGACTTCGGCAAAATCCAGATGTATGTCGGTAACTACGACTTCTGGTATGAGTCTAGCCAATTAGCTCTGACACTGCAACGTGATGTTAACAAGAAGAAGGAAGAGAAAATTAAAGAGCTTCAAGCCTTTATCCAACGGTTCTCAGCGAATGCTTCGAAATCGAAGCAAGCGACTTCCCGTAAGAAGCAATTGGATAAGATTACACTTGATGATCTGCGTCCTTCTAGCCGGAAGTATCCGTTCTTGAACTTCAAAGCGGAGCGTGAAGCGGGCAAGCAATTGCTTACGGTTGATAGTCTTACAAAGAGCATCAAAGAAGAAAAGCTGCTGGAAAATGTAAGCTTTGTTGTTAATAAAGGCGATAAAATTGCTTTTGTTGGACCGAATGGTGCTCCGAAGTCGTTGTTATTCCAAATTCTTATGGGTGAGCAAGAAGCCGATGCTGGTGAATTCAGCTGGGGCGTAACAACCTCGCAGGCTTATTTCCCGAAAGATAATAGTAATTATTTCGATGGCGTAGATTTGAACCTTGTCGAGTGGTTGCGTCAATATTCAACGGATCAAGATGAGACTTTCTTACGTGGCTTCCTAGGGCGGATGTTATTCTCTGGAGAAGAGGCTCTCAAGAAGGCAAGTGTGCTATCTGGGGGCGAGAAGGTACGTTGTATGCTGGCGAAGATGATGTTAAACGGCGCCAACGTGCTGTTGTTTGATGAACCAACGAATCACTTGGACTTGGAGTCGATCACGGCACTCAATAACGGATTGATTGATTTCGATGGAACGATTTTGTTCACATCCCATGACCATCAGTTCATCCAAACGATTGCAAACCGTATTATTGAAATTACACCGAACGGGGTTATTGACCGTAATATGTCGTATGACGAATATCTGGAGAGCGAAGAAGTTCAGAAATTGCGCGAATCCATGTATCCAGAAGAGGCGTAATTATATAAACCATAACGAACAAGCCGCACAGCCCTTAAAGGCAAGTGCGGCTTGTTTATTTGGAATGCGGGTTCTTATGACCCGCCGGTCCGGCGGCGTTGGTTATTTGGCTTTTTGTTATTCTGAGTTTTGAGCGCCTTGGTTTGATGGTTTTCCGCCGTTCCTGGTTTGTTCCCAGAAGCTTGTTGTTGTTTCTTCTGTTGAAGCTTTTGACGCATTGCTTCGGCTAGATCAATTTTGCGTGGTTCATTTGTTTCTGTCATTCATATCATCTCCTCATAATAGAAAACGGGGGTATCCTTATATTATACGTTTTTAAATGAGTGGACAACGGGAATAATGAATAAGGCTGCTTTAGCCTTGTGCAAAACTGTTTCTCTAGACCCACAAGCTCAACATTTGCTAAGATGATAAAACGATTTTAATTCTCTTGTCGTGGGAGAAAGATTTGGAGGTGCGGATTATGGACATATACGAAGACATACGCAAAGGGGAGCGCGGCGCGTGGGTCAGCATCATAGCTTACATACTGTTATCCGCATTTAAACTGTTTTGTGGTTATTTGTTTGCATCGAGCGCTTTGCAGGCGGACGGATTTAATAACTTGACTGATATCGTCGCTTCGGTGGCTGTACTGATCGGTTTGCGGATTTCCCAGAAGCCACCGGATTCAGATCATACCTATGGGCATTTCCGGGCAGAGACTATTGCAGCACTGATCGCCTCATTTATTATGGCTATGGTTGGTATACAGGTGGTTGTCGATGCTGTCCGTTCACTGTTTGAGGGTCAGAAGGGTCAGCCTGATGTACGTTCTGCGATAGTAGCTTTGATCTGTGCTGCTGCAATGTGGGGAGTGTACATATTCAATCGGAGATTGGCTAGCCAGATCAACAGTCAAGCATTGATGGCTGCTGCGAAGGATAATTTATCAGATGCCCTGGTCAGCGTAGGAGCGGCTGTAGGGATTATTGGAGCTCAGTTTGGCTTACCGTGGCTTGATATAGTGGCGGCTATTGCTGTCGGTGTGCTTATTTGTAAGACGGCATGGGATATCTTTCGTGAATCGACACACCGCTTAAGTGATGGCTTTGATGAGAAAGAGCTGGGTGATTTGCGGGGTTCTATTGCCCGTATTAAAGGCGTGGAAGGAATTAGGGATCTGAAGGCCCGTATTCACGGCAATCGCGTACTCGTTGATGTTATCATTGAGGTTGATCCCCAATTGACGGTTATGGAGAGTCATCATATCAGCGATTTAGTAGAAGAACGGATGAGACGTAACCAGAAGAATGTGATGAATGTTCACGTTCATGTGGAACCTAAATTAGAGGATAGCTAATAGTGAAGTGATAGAAAAGGTCGTCAGAGATTTATTCTGACGGCCTTTTTTCCATGCCAAGATTCCTGTAGATTTAGCGAAATATAGTAAAAATGGGTAAAAAGTCTTGAAAAATATTCTTGATTAACAGGTAGATAGTCCTAAATATACATAATAACACGAAATATGACGGATTTAGACATTCTTCGACAAGGGATATAATGGTGACTAGTCCAATCTAAGGAGGAAAGATACAACAATCACCTAAATACACTGAGAAACAACAACAGGAGGACATCTATGAAGCGCAGCATGGCAATTCTTTTGTTAAGTGCAATATTTCTTACTTCTTATACAGCAGCTCCGAAGACGACTTCAGCGGCGAGTTCATCAGCCCAGAAGGTCGTAAGTGGCCACATTAATAGCGGGGTAAATCTCCGTGATAAGCCTTCCACATCAGGTAATATTATTAGTTCATTGAAGAAAGATTCGGATGTCGTTGTACTGGAGCGTAGTAACGATTATTTCTATAAGGTACAGACTTCTCAAGGACAAATAGGTTATGTAAGTTCTGCAGAGAAATATATAAGTGTGAGTGGAGAGGTTACGGCGCCTGGTGGATCTGGATCAGGTGTTGGACAGGCTTGGACTGGACTTGTGATCTATGGAGTTAATTTCCGGGATCAACCGTCTACATCAGGGAAGATTGTTACTCTATTGAAGAAGGGAACTTCCGTAACGATCTTGGAGAAAACAAACTCCGCCTTTTATAAAGTGAAGACAGACAATGGCAAAGTGGGATATGTTAGCTCATCCGATAAATATATGAAAGTTAGTGGGGGAACGCAGGTATCTACGCCTAATCCTACTCCATCAGAAAGTGTAAATAAACAAGTGGAACTTGTCATCAAGGCAGGCATGAAGTATTTGGGAACTCCATACGAGTATGGTTCGGACAGAAATACGACACTCACGTTTGACTGTTCTGATTTTGTAAGACAAGCCTTCAAAGATGCACTGAATTTAGTTCTTCCTGCAGATTCGCGAGGGCAGGGGACTTGGGTTAAAAATAATAGCAAGGCCGTTTATAGCACCAAGGATTTAAAACGAGGAGATCTGATGTTCTTTATGAGTTACAAAGGTTCCTCCGCTTCTGCTTATGCAGGAGTTAACAAAGATACAGAGCGAATTACGCATGTGGGCATTTATCTAGGTGACGGGCAAATTCTCCAGACCTACTCAACTAAATCTGGGGGAGTAAGGACTGACAAATTAGATGGCGCATGGGTTCACCGCTTCTTGTATGGTGGAAGTGTAGTCAAATAATTAAGTATAATGTAAAAGGCTCTGCGGAGGAGGATTATATCCTGCATCCGCAGAGCCTTTTTTGTAGAACGTATCATTACTATGTTATAAGTTAGTTATAGGTAAATACGTAATTTGGATAGTAAATCCAAGCTGTGCCGAGCCATGTATAAATTTCTACCCAGTCGTCTATAACTCGTCCGGATAATTGCACCTCTTGAGGAGAGATTGCTCCCCATTGGTTGCCGTTAGGGTTATCATAGAAAAAAGTTTTCTCCAGTAGATCAATTGGATTAGGTGCGATGATCGCATCCACTGCTTTTACAATGGGTTCGTCCAGGTTCAATTCAATAGGAGTTACATCATCATTCGCCGATACGGCGGTTGCGAAGGCAGCACTCATAATTACGGATGCGGTAATAATAGCAAATCTTTTCATAGTTTATTCCTCCCTCAATCTAATAGGTGTTGAATGTGTATAATTGTAAATAAACAGAATGAAGGATAAAGAATCATGTTCTAGAAAATTAATGTAAAAAGGGGGAAGATGATGAAGGGCTTATTTCGCTTTAGTATGTTTCTGATTTTAATACTCATAGTGCTAACTGCAGGGGTCTTATACATCCGCCCAACTCAGCCGCTAGATATGAGCTATAAGGATATTGTATGGAAAGACAAGCTAATTGAAATGGTGGAGACACGTCAACCTGAAATTACACTTACAAATACAGATCTGAACAATTTGGCCAAAATGGGAATCGCCAAGGCTTTGGAGGAGAAAGACATTCCCGTTTCAATAACAGGAGCTGAATTTCGATTTGAAGGAAATAATGTAAGTGTAGATTTCAATGCGAAATGGGGATTCCTTACTGCAGGTGGGACGGCAAAATTTCAGATGGAGTACAGTGAAGGCAAGCTTCGGTTATCGCCGGTTTCTCTTTTTGTTAAGCAAATACCAATCTCTCCGGATAAATTAGGTCTTGTTCCGATGGATATTGATCTAGCAACGTACCTTCCAAGTATTATCCATATAAGCCAGGTGGATTTCGAAGATAGGTATATAAAAGTGAGAATCTCGGCTGATTGGATGGCAATTCTACAATATTTACAGACATTATAAACAAAGAAAAGGCTACCGTTCTCCCTCGAGAGCGATAGCCTTTTCTTCAGTTCTAACCTTATTCTTATCTCTTTGGCAAGTTAAAGCGACCTTCTTCTACCGGTTATCAATGAGACAACAAATAGGATGAGGAAAATAAAGAATAGTACTTTGGCGATGGAAGCGGCGGCCGCTACCAGGTTAAAGAAACCAAAGATACCTGCGATCAGAGCTATCACCAGAAAGATTGCTGACCATTTTAACATGATAATCACCCCTCTTTCATAGTAAATTAATGTATAGTGGAGCTATGAAGTGATGATGCAGGGTATAGGGGGATGTCTAAGTGGAAGGCATCTGCGACCGCTGCACCATCGCTTGTAGTTGTAATTAACCGAGTCATTCCAGATTGAAACAGAGTTGTTTTGAACTGTTGTATGGGATGAACTGCGGGATTGTTTCGAGCGTAGGGCCACAGGGTAACTTAGAAGTACCGAATACATGGAAAACGGAAAGAGAGGGAAGTGTATGATCTGGGAATTAAGTCTTGCACTCATTGCTGTAGCTTTTGTTGCACTGGTTATTTTCCTAATTAAAACATTGGTAGCAGCGGAGAAGTCACTAGATAAGACAACGCAAACGCTACAAGACGTCCAGAAAACAATTGACGAACTCAGTTATGAAGTGAAACAGGTAGTAAGACAGGTGAACGATATCACCGGGGACGTACAACATAAGATGAAACAAATCGACCCTGTACTTGAATCGGTTAAAAATGTAGGCGAAGTCTTAAGCGAAGTAACACTTGCTACAAAACAAATTTCAACGTCAGTGATTGAGAAATTTAAGAAACCATCGAAACGAACGGAAAGTAATCATGCCCCTGTACCGGTTGTCGCAGCACAGATACCGAACAACCCGACTACACCAAATGAAGTCCCAAGTCTTCCGAAATCTGACCCCGCTAAGAAACAACCGGATTGGATAAAGGTAGTTGATGTTGCAGCCGTGATATGGCAGAAATACCGCGCATAAATGGCTTCGATAGGTATAAGCAAGCTTAGAAGATAGTGTCCGCACGGGGGCGGCAAAGAGTATTCGGGATAACTGTAAATTTCCAGAGAGGGTGAGAATCATGCTAAATGTACTGTTTCTTCTACTTGGATTATTTTATCCCTTTACCCATACAAACTCAGTTGCTGTAGATGAAATTCCACAGTCCACGGTGAAACTTGCTATATGGCAATCGCCGTCTCCAACTCTATCTTCAGAAATTGAGGGCAAAGGGAGCCAGGTTATGGATTCGCTTGAGTCCATGGGTGACATTTCCTTGAATGATGATCGTCATGATCTGCTAGAAAAGAAGGGCAAACCATATTCCGTAGACACGGATCCTTATACGAGGTATACAGAATATCGATACGACGATATAACTGTAGGATTGTATGATGATCTTGTCTATTATGTACACGCTGATGGAGATCCAGAGAAGATCAAGATTAATGGAGTCTGGGTAACTTTACAGGAGGAATCACTGCTTCAGGTGTTGGGTGAACCTGACTTTTTGGCGGAAGATGGGGACGTATATACTCGTGGCCTAGCTGCTCTTAAAATATATCGCGATCCATCCTCTAGAGAAATATCAGGAGTAGATTTGTTCGACGATAGTGTGTCCTAGTTTGATTCAGATCCTTGTTGTGTGGGTAATAGAAAGTAGCAACATAACAAAGAATCTCATGACTAGGAGTGAATGAATATGAACTCAAAATCATATGTAAAAGTGGTGCAAAATGGTTTGCAGGCTGTGGAAGCGGTAGGGGAGCTTCGCGCTAGCGGGTATCTTACCGAACAAATTTTCGTCCTTGCTCATAATCAAGATCAAACGGAGCGTATTGCTGAAACTGCGAATGCAGATGAGATTGGTATTAAGGAAGAAGGGATCTTTGACGCCATCGCTAATCTCTTCCGTTCTCGAGGGGATGAGCTAAGGGCCAAAATCGTCTCGCTTGGTTTCACTGAGATGGAAGCGGCGTTTTATGAGAAAGAGTTAGATCATGGGAAAGTACTTGTAATCGCTCGGCAGTTACCTTAAATGACATGTTCGATATGTAGACTAATGAATACATTCAAAAACATAGATAAGGAATGGGAGAAGTCTAACCCATTCCTTATCTATGTTTTTGAAAAAGCACACTTTTACAATATGTTATAGTTAAAAGAGGTTATATGTAAATTTGATACAAACTAGGAGATAAACTATGAAAATTCTAATCGTTGATGATAATCACACCAATACTTTAATCATTAGGGAAATATTAAAAAAAGAGAAACATAAAAACATGTACTCCGCATCTTCGGCAAAGGAGATGTTTGAAAGACTGGGTGTTACTAATCCTGGTCAAGATCAAGAATCAGCACCAAAGTCCAGTGATATTGATCTCATTTTACTTGATATGATGATGCCTGAAATGGACGGTATTGAAGCATGCCGTCTTATTCAGCAGTACGATAGTTTGAGGGATATTCCGATCATTATGGTTACAGCCGTAGGTGATTCCAAGAAGCTTGCTGAGGCTTTGGATGCAGGCGCTGTTGATTATGTGACGAAACCGATCAATAAAGTTGAGCTTATGGCTAGAATTCGCCTTGCCCTCCGATTGAAGAGAGAGAAGGACTGGCATAAGGAGCGGGATCAGCGGATTCAAAGTGAATTAAGACTCGCTGCTTTGGTTCAGAATGCTGTATTAAGTGCCCCGATTGTAGATCCTCTTGTCCAAATTGATGCGCTCTACAAACCTTCGTTTGAATTAGCTGGTGACTTATACTCGTGGTATCCACTAGGAGATGGCCGATACGGTGTCATTCTACTAGATATCATGGGACATGGTATTTCCTCATCTCTATTCTGTATGTTTATTGCATCTATGTTGAAAGAGACGGTATATACATATGTTGAACCGGAGAAGGTTATTCAGGAATTGAATCGGCGGTTCAATCAATTGTGTATTGAAGATCAATTGATTCAGTATTACTTCACCGCTATTTATCTAGTAGTGGATACTAGTTCGAAGAAAATAGATTATGTTAATGCAGGGCATCCCCCAGGGTTATTCTTTCACGAAGATGGTTCCGTGATAAAGCTGAATACTGTATGTCCACCAGTCGGACTATTTGATAAAATTGAAGCCGTGACTCAGACCTTTTTCTATGAAGGAGATGGACATCTCGTGCTATATACAGACGGATTATTAGAGACTTTACCAGGAAATCAGGAGGAACAGATTCAACTTCTGGAGGATGCACTTCACGGAAATCATGAGATGGACAAACCCAAAATGCAGACGTTGTTTTTTGATGAAGGACCTGCTCAGGAGCGGGAAGATGATAAATGTCTGGTATGGATTTCACTTAAAGAGCGGGGAGATATAGCATGAAAATAAAAAATAAGCTAGTCATTGGTTTTAGTTCCCTGATGGTCATTATGTTGGTGATGACTTTTACCGCTTATGACAGACTAACGTATATGAACGATCAGTTGGATAGCCTCTATAGCAATCGCTATATGAAAATTAAAAATTCCACGAGTCTGCGCGGAGAGATTAATGATTCAGCTCGTATTATAACTAATGTGTTACAAGTTCAGAACCAAGACTATTTTGATAAAGAGTGGGCTCGATTAGAAAGTAAGAATGAAATGGCTACAAGTCTTTTAGCTACTATAAAAAGTGAAGTTAATACTATGGAAGAACGAAAAATGCTTGCATCTATCGAGGAGGCGAATCAGGAATTTTTAAATTATCAGAAACGCGTGTTGAACTATTTATCCACTGGGGATTACCAAGGTGCTAATGCATATCGTATTTCGATAGGCCAGGAGACTCAGGATAATTTACTCGATATCTTAAATGAAATGAAGCAATATCAAGATCTTCAAATTGATGAGGATATTAATCAGGCTAAACAAGCCTATAAGGAATCCATTCAAGTGATGATCGTCATTATTTGTGCAGGACTATTATTAGGACTAACTATCATACTGTGGGTGATTCCGAGTATTGGTCGTGGATTAAACACAGTCAACCTTATGATGAAGCATTTTGGGAAAAGTCAGTTTGATGAAATCCAAAGGATTACTATTCCAACTACGGATGAAGTGGGGGATGTTGCTCGCGTCTTTCAAGAGATGTCCGAAGATCTTCAGGAGAAACGGGAGCTGGAGGGGAACTTCATACAACAGCAGAAGGATCGGACCTGGCTCAATGCAAATATGGCGCGTATCACGGAATTGTTCCACGGAATTAATTCACTAGAGCAAGTATCGCAATTATTCATAAGTGAGTTTACCCCTGTGCTTGGTGGAAGATTTGGAGCGATTTATATTCGGAGGGAAGAGAATAATCCGGAGTATTTAGACCTTGTAGGATCTTATGCTAAAGACGGAGATATGAAATTACGCGAAGTTTTCAAAATGGGTGAAGGCTTGATCGGACAGGCAGCATTGGATAGGAAATCGATCTCTCTAAGCAAGGTTCCTGATGATTATTTATCAATACGTTCTGGTTTGGGAGAAGCTCAGCCTTCTCATGTTCTAATATATCCTATTGTTTTTGAGGATGAATTGCTTGGCGTAATTGAACTTGCCAATTTTGATCATTTCACACCGCTTGAGGAAGAGTTACTGGAGGATTTGACCTACAGTCTAGGTATCATACTTAACAATATTTCTGGACGACTTCGTGTAGAAGAGCTGCTGCGCGAGTCGCAGGCATTGACTGAGGAACTTCAAGTGCAATCGGAAGAACTTCAGAGTCAACAGGATGATTTACGCCGCTCCAATGAGAACCTTGAGAAACAGACCAGTGCGCTCCGGCGTTCTGAAGACTTACTGCAGCAGCAACAGGAAGAGTTAGAACATTTCAATACGGAGCTGATTGCTAGGACCCGTGCAATGGAAGAACAGGTGCTAGCGGTAGAAGAAAAGAATAAGGAGATTGAGAAGACTAAGGGAGAATTGGAACGGCATGCAACCCAGCTTGCTGTGACGAGCAAATATAAGTCTCAATTCTTGGCGAATATGTCACATGAACTTCGTACTCCGCTGAATAGTCTCCTGATCCTATCGCAGTTACTCTCTGAGAACAAGGAAGAGAATCTGACAATGAAGCAGGTTGAATATGCACATACGATTCATATGTCGGGTGGCGACCTACTTAGGATGATCGATGAAATTCTAGATTTATCAAAGGTGGACGCCGGTAAGATGGAGATCAACCGTGAAACTGTTCGTGTGCAAGAACTTCAGGAGTTTGTTGAACAGAACTTTAGACCTGTAGCTGAGAGCAAACATATTGGACTAAGTATTGCGATAGAAGAGGCTGTACCGTTAGAAATTGTGACAGATGGCCATCGAGTGAAGCAAATACTCCGTAATTTGCTCTCAAATGCGTTCAAATTTACTTCTGAAGGGGAAGTGACCTTCGTTGTGAGGGAGGCGTTACCAGAAGAAGTACCTATTTATTTAGATCGTTCTCGAGAGTATTTGGCATTGAGTGTGGAGGACTCTGGAATTGGCATACCTCTAAATAAAGTCGATTTGGTATTTGAGGCATTTCAGCAGGTGGACGGTACAACTAGCCGGAAGTACGGCGGAACTGGGCTTGGCCTGTCTATCAGTAGGGAGATTTCCGCTTTACTTGGTGGGGGCATTAGCTTGAATTCAACGGAAGGTCAGGGGAGCAATTTCGTACTGTATCTTCCCAAGGAAGCTAACTCCACTATGTTCATTGCCGACGAACAAGTTGCAGCTACCCGTCCTATGCATTCCTCGGCATTCGATCAAGAAGTTTCACTTCAAGTAGCTGAGCATATGCCTTTGTCTGTGGTAGAACCCGTAGAAGATGATCGAGAGAATATTGTCCCTGGAGACAAAGTGATGCTTATCATTGAAGACGATATACACTTTGTCAAAATTCTAGTTGAAATGTCGCGAGAGCACGAGTTCAAGACAGTGGTCGCCATACAGGGAGATAAGGGCTTGCAGCTAGCTCGGCAGTATTTACCGGATGCAATCATCTTGGATATTCAGCTGCCTGTGATGGATGGCTGGTCCATTTTAAACGAGTTGAAGAGTCATGAAGAAACTCGTCATATTCCGGTACATGTTATTTCAGTTGTGGATGACGCGAAGCAGGGGCTAAGAATGGGAGCCATCGCTTTCTTACGTAAGCCGTCTTCGAGAGAACAGCTTGAGGGTGCTTTCTCTTATATCGAATCTTACACTAAGCAGGATCTCAAGCAATTGTTAGTGGTGGAAGACGATGAAATCCAGCGCAACTCTATTATCGAACTGATCGGTCATGACGATGTGGTCATTACAGCCGTACCGACCGGTGGAGAGGCGCTACAGCAATTACGTCAGAAGCATTACGATTGTATGGTGCTTGATTTAATGCTAAAGGACATGACGGGCTTTGAGTTGTTAGATCAGATTCGTGATGATGAAAGCTTAAACGATCTACCAATTATTATTTACACGGGTAAAGAGTTAAATTGTACGGAAGAGACCACGTTACGTAAGTACGCTGAATCCATCATTATCAAAGATGTTAAATCACCAGAGCGTTTGCTGGATGAGACGACACTCTTCCTACACCGAGTGGTAGGAAATCTTCCGGCTGAAAAACGTCAGATTTTACAAAAACTTCATAATAAGGAAGAATTGTTCGAAGGTAAGAAGATACTGTTGGTCGATGATGATGTGCGAAATGTATTTGCTCTGTCAAGCGTACTAGAGGCTTACCAAATGAATGTGGTCTATGCTGAGAACGGAAGAGAGGCACTTGAGAAGTTGGAGGAAGCAGGGGATATTGACCTGATTCTGATGGATATGATGATGCCGGAAATGGATGGATACGAGGCGATGACTCGTATTCGTCAAATGGACAAATTTCGCAAGCTGCCTATTATCGCTCTGACGGCTAAGGCGATGAAGGAAGACCGATCTAAATGTATTGAAGCTGGGGCATCTGATTACGTGAAGAAGCCAATCCAGAGTGATCAATTGCTCTCATTAATGCGTGTATGGTTGTATTCATAAACCGCATTATGGGGTAATGGTTATTAATTTTGAGGCAATTGGAGCTGAATCGATGACACCTAATGTATACACAAACTTAGAAGAGAACGATGAGAATCAAAGCGAGCGTGAGATGATTGAGATGGAACTTCTGCTTGAGGGGATTCATCGCATGTACGGGTACGATTTCCGGAATTATGCACTCCCCTCTCTCCGGAGGCGGATTTGGCATCATATCTACGCCGAACAATTAAATAGTATTTCTGGACTTCAAGAGAAGGTGCTACATGAGCGGGCGAGCTTTGATCGCTTAGTCTATAATTTATCCATTCCGGTTACTGAGATGTTCCGCGATCCGAATATGTTCCGGACATTTCGTGAGAAGATTATCCCATTGCTACGGACTTTCCCTTATATTCGTATTTGGCATGCGGGCTGTTCGACTGGGGAAGAGGTTTTCTCGATGGCGATTTTATTACATGAAGAAGGATTGTATGATAGATCACGAATTTATGCTACCGATATGAATGATAGATCATTAAAAATTGCTAAAGAGGGTATTGTCGGAGTCCAGAAGATGGAGTCATACAATCAAAACTATATTGAGGCGGGGGGGACAGGCTCCCTGTCAGATTATTATACAGCGAAGTACAATTCGGTGATCTTTCAGCCTTTTCTGCGTAAGAACATTATTTTTGCAGAGCATAATTTGGCAACGGATCGTTCTTTTAACGAGTTTAACGTTATTTTTTGCCGAAACGTGATGATTTACTTTGATGATACCTTACGTAAACGGGTTCATAACCTGCTTTATGATAGTTTGAGTCACTTTGGCGTTCTAGTTCTGGGTTCTAAAGAATCCACTCAATTTACAGGTTATGAGGATTGTTATGAGACATTAGATCAACGTGAAAAAATATATCGAAAAATCAAGTAGGAGGTTTCCGTGATGGTTGAAGAACCGATTGCCATCTTATTGGTGGATGACCGACCCGAGAACTTGATGGCTTTAGAAGCGGTGCTGGAGAGCCAGCAATATGACCTAATCAAAGCTAATTCAGGAGAAGAGGCTTTGAGACAGCTATTAAGGAAGGATTTTGCTGTCATCGTACTTGATGTACAAATGCCAGGAATAAACGGGATTGAAACGGCTAAATTGATCAAAGCTCGCGATAAAACCAAGGATATTCCGATTATCTTCATCTCGGCCAACAGCAAGGATGTTGAACACTTGTTTGCAGGATATTCAGCGGGTGGTATTGATTACATGGTGAAGCCTTTTATCCCTCAAATTTTGAGATCCAAAATCGAAGGCTTTGTTAATATGTACATTACGAATCAACGGCACAAAACTCAGAGCTTGCTGCTCCAACAGAAAACCCTGGAGCTTGAACGCATTAATCAGGAGCTTCTGCAAGCCAAAAATGTTGCTGAAATTGCCGCCAAGGCGAAGACTGAATTTCTAGCGATGATGAGTCATGAAATTCGGACGCCGATGAATGGGGTCATCGGAATGATTGATCTATTATTAGAGACGGAGCTTCAAGGTGAACAGAAGGAGTATGCAGAGATCATTCATAATAGTGCAGGTACATTGGTCACCGTAATTAATGATATTCTCGACTTCACGAAGATGGAATCAGGCAAGATGGAACTGGAAGAAAGTCCGTTTGATCTTAGGTTAGGGATTCAAGAAGTGTTTCACCTGTTCTCTATGGATGAGAAACGCAAAGGGTTAGAGATGCTGTATTTCATCGAGGAGAACATTCCTACTGTTCTTTACGGGGATATGAGTAGGTTACGACAGGTGTTGATTAATCTGATCGCAAATGCGATTAAGTTTACCGATCAAGGTGGCGTTTATTTAGTAGTTTCTTCTCAAGTAGATGAGGATAATAATCTAGTATTGGAGTTTACTGTTAAAGATACAGGAATAGGTATTGCTCACGACAAAATAGATCGATTGTTTAAACCGTTCTCACAATTGGATTCTTCTATGACACGGAAATATGGAGGAACGGGTCTGGGTCTAGCTATTTGTCAAACACTTGTACACATGATGGGTGGAACCATCAGAGTCGAGCCGATGGAAGAGCAAGGAGCTACCTTTGTCTTTGACATTACTGTTCGTCAGTATGAAGAAGTGGAGGAAACACTCCCTACTTCAACACAATTGTTACCAACCAATATATCTGTGGTTACTGAACGGATATTGGTGGTAGATGATCACCACATCAATCAGCGACTGATGGTAAGTATGCTGCGTAAGCTTGGGTATCACTGTGATATAGCGGAGGATGGAAAACAAGCGGTCGAGATGGTTCAGAATAGCGAAGGTTATGATTTTATCTTCATGGATCTACAAATGCCAGTGATGGATGGGCTAGAAGCTACGCTGCGGATTAGAGAAGGGGAAGAGAATGAAGAGAAAGCGAAGATTATTGCGATGACAGCGAATGTAATGGATGGAATCAAGAGCAAGTGTCTACTTACGGGTATGGATGATTATATAAGTAAGCCCATCCAACTCAGCTCACTCAAGAATATTTTGGGAAAATATATTGCTACTCCCCTAAGATAGTATTTTCTAAGAAACATATGTTTCAAAGGTTGTTCAACGGGGTTATGTATATAAAGAAAACAAATTTCAGGAGAGATTACCTATGAATACAAATAAAAATGTGAAGTTCGTCGCAACGCCGCAATTGAAGAATGGTACATGCACCGTGTTTTTGCGTGGGGAGTTCGATCTATCAGTAGCTCCCGACTTTCGTGAATTGATTGAGCCATTTGTTGGGGACGATAAAGTTAATTTGGTATTGAACCTGAAAGAACTGACTTACATCGATAGTACCGGGATTGGAATTTTATTGTCTATTCTTAAGGTAAGAAATGGTATGGAGGCAAATTTCCTTGTACAGGAAGTGCCGGATCAGATTCAAAAGTTATTTGATATGACAGGGATCGCTAAATTTTTTGCTGCACAATAGAATTCCCAATAGGAAGGATCGAGAAAGAATGAAAGACGAAGTACAAAGAGTAGTCATTAGTTTGCCCGCAACAGCAGAATACGTAGATATCGTTAGATTAAATTTATATGGGATAGCCTCAAAGATGGGTTTTACATATGAAGAGATTGAAGATATGAAAGTAGCTGTATCCGAAGCTTGTAATAACTCGGTCCTCTATGCATATAAGCAGGGGCAAGGAGTTATGGAAGTTACTTTTGAAGTGGTTGCCGAGGTATTGTCCATTACGGTCAGAGACAACGGGGAGAGTTTTGAGTCGTGGGGTGAGGCAGGTGAACGAGTTACGATGCATGATAAGGAGTTGGATGATGTTCAAGTTGGTGGACTTGGCTTCTATCTCATGCAGGCGCTTATGGATGACGTAAGTGTCGTAAACGAAGCTGGGCAAGGGACAAAGGTGATTATGACCCGCCGGCTGATGAAGACTGAGGAAACGGTATGAGCGATAGGTTGACTCCCCCCGAGTCGTTAGAGAAATCTACCCGTCTGATTAGGGAATATCAGGAGACAGAAGATAAAGAACTTGCCACGATTCTAATTCAGAAATATGAGCCCATGGTCAAAATGGCAGCAAGTAAAATATCACGTAACCGACCTGATCTGTATGAGGATCTGTATCAAGTTGGCCAAATGGGGCTACTTCGATTGCTTAAACAGTATAATATGGAGCTAGGCATTCCATTTGAGCCTTATGCTATGAAAAGTATGATTGGACATATGAAGAACTATCTGCGGGACAAGTCATGGTATATCCAGGTGCCTCGAAGAATCAAGGAAAAGGGCGCTCTTGTGCAGCAGGCGATCGACGAGTTGACCGTCAAATTGGAACGTTCCCCCGACGTGAAAGAGATCGCGTATTTTTTAGATCTTTCGGTGGAGGAAACGGTCGAAGTGCTCGCCGGACGTGAATGCTATCACTACGTTTCACTGGATTCTCCATTGTCCCAAGATGAAAGTGCAGCAACGCTTGGCGAATTGATTAGCTCGGAGGCTAACGATTATGACGAGGTTGAGAAGAGGATGGATCTTCAGCAAGCGTTGAACCAGTTGAAAGAGCAGGAACAAGAGGTGTTGCTGCTTGCATTCCAGGATGGTGAATCTCAACGATCCATCGCCCAGAAGCTTGGTGTGTCCCAAATGAGTGTCTCTCGTATCCAGAAGAGGGCAACGGAGAAGCTCAAGTTGATCATGTCCAATCTAAATTCATTGTGAATACGAATAGAACAACCTGAAGCTTATTATGAGCTTCAGGTTTTTTTGTGGTTAATATGAGGTTGTTTTTATATTAAGGCTTGCTTTTGATATAATCTTGCAAAGTCTTAATATAATCTCCGACCATGGGCAGATCGACAAACAGCGTAAGTAGCCAACCGAGTAGGCCTAGTACGACGAAGGTACCTACACTAAGCCCGAGACCACGTGATAACCCAGCCATGAAGTTTGTAAATAATCGCTTTTTTGGATCGGCATAATTTTCGATAATGTCTTTGAATTCCGCCTTCTCTAATAGGTGAGAAATGCTGTCCAACCGACTATTTAAACGTTTCACCTCATGCCTTAATTCGAAAGGATGTTCCTTTGGATCATATGATTTTAAAGGTTCCAAATGCTTACCTCCTAATTATGTAGTGTCAGATTTCTAGGATAACAAATAGCCAGCCCAAGAGAAGAGCTGGCTATTGTAACTGGGAGAACTATAAGAGGAATAAATCCTCTGAGTTCATGTTGATCTCTGTGATCTCTGCTGTCATGTGCATCAACCCAAACTTTTTTTCACATCATCTGCAACGTTATCTGAAGCTTTTTTTGCTTCTTTACTCATTTCAGATGTAGCTTGCTTTACATCATTAGCTACATCAGCAGAAGCTTGCTTTACACTGGACAGAATGTCTCCAGCACCCGAACTCACTGTTTTTGCAAGGTCGGTTGTTGTAGCTGTTACGTCTTTTGCCAAGTCTGCAGTTTTTTCTCCAACAGTGTAGGCTATTTCTTTGGACTTGTCTGTGACAGTACTAACTTTATCCGCTATGTCACCGCGTAATTCACGACCTGGTTTGGGTGCATAAAGTAATGCCGCCGCTGCACCAAGTAATCCCCCAATGAGCAGGCCTTTGGTGAATGTTGAACCACTTTGTACTGGACAATCCGTTTCTGTTTTATTCATGATCAATCACTCCTTATATGTGATAATTCTGGTTCTTTTGTTTGTCTTGCTTACTTCTATATAAACGAGTAGGATACGTGCTGAAACATCGATGCAAATTACTGAAGAAAGAAAAAGTATTTCTTATGTTGTATCAATAGCCATATAAAGGGTACTGTACTATACTGTAGTGATGGAAATAGTAGTGATGGAACTAAGGCAGAGGAGAGAGAGAATAATGGATACATTATTGATACAAGAATTCCGTGCGGGGCTGTTAGAATGTGTTCATCGCGGTCATATAAGTATAGTGAATGAAGAGGGACGGGTAGTTAAATATGCTGGAGATCCACATTACGTAGCTTTTACCCGTTCATCTGCCAAGCCTATTCAAGCGATACCGGGGATCCGTGCGGGAATTGTAGAATCATTTGGTTTAACTACAGCCGAAGTAGCGGTCATGGCCGCTTCTCATCGGGCGGAAGAAGAGCATGTTGCGACATTAAACTCTTTGATCTCAAAAATAGGTGTAGAAGAGGAAGAGTTGGTATGTGCACCAAGCTTACCTCTAGACAGAAACTCGAGGGAAAAATTACTCCGTAACGGAGGAGGGCGCAGGCGGCTGTATCACAACTGTGCGGGTAAACACTTAGGGGTATTAGCTTACTGTAAGATGATGGGCTATCCTTTAGATGGTTATGATGACCCTACTCATCCGGTCCAACAAGAAATTGTGAATACACTTGCTGAGTTGAGTGAGCTCCAAGTTGAGAATATTGGCCGCGGGGTAGATGGATGCGGATTTCCTGTGTTTGCTCTACCATTGTCCGCACTTGCAACTGCGTATATGAAGCTGGCTTGTCCTGATAAGATTGCTGATCCGGCAACCGCCAAGGCAGTGAGAACGATAACAGCCACAATGAATCAATATCCTCATTTAGTAGCTGGACGCGGTAAAGTGGACTCCATTATATTGGAAGACCCTAATATTATCGCCAAAGGTGGTTTCAAGGGGGTATATGCTTTTGCTCTGCGGAAGGAACGCTTGGGTATTACCTTCAAGGTGTCAGACGGCTCCGAGGAGGAATGGGGAATGATCGTTCTGGAAATTCTGCAGCAGCTTGGTTATGAGAACCAAGAAACGATACAGAAGTTACGAGAGGTGTTCTCTACTCCGATAACAAATGATGCTGGTCGGGAAGTCGGGCATGCCACAGCATCCTTTTCTTTAGAGGAATGGGCCTAACTGCTGAAGAGAAATTATTTGATTAATACTTATGAGATGAGGGTAAGAAATAATCAAATAACGGAAAGCATCTGTAGAAAGTGAGGAGAACTACTATGATTAAAGTGGTCGCATCGGAAGAGCGTCATACTTCCTGTAAAGGTCCTATTCATAGCGAACTCAGCTTTTCCTTTTCAGATTATGACGATCCGAGTAACACTCACTTCGGCTGCCTGTTGGCTCTTAACGACAATATTGTAGCACCTGGTGAAGGTATTAAGGCACACCCCCATCATGATTTAGAGATCGTTACTTATGTAGTATCGGGGACGCTTCGACACGGGGATGATAGGGGAAATACGCAAGATTTAGAGACTGGATCTCTTCAAGTGATGAGTGCGGGGACAGGAATCTCACATTCCGAGAGTAATCCCTCAGAGCATCATCCAGTTCGTTTCATACAAATGTGGTTTCTTCCATCACAGAGGGATCTGCTTCCAGCTTGGGACAGTCGTTCCTACTCACAGGAAGAGCGAATGGGAGAACTGAAGCCGCTTGTCTCAGGCAAGGTAAATGATAATAGCTTGAGGCTGAATCAGGACATAAATATATATGTACCGATTTTGGAATCGGGCAAAGAGTTGAACATTGCCGGGTGTGGAAAGCGGCGTACTCATTTATTCCTCTTATCAGGACATGTAGATTTACATGCTGAAACCCAGAAATTCTCTCTTAATCCTGGGGATACGGCTAGAATCAAAAACACAGATGATTTAATCATTCGTAGTACAGGTTCAGGTGAATCAGCAGAAATAATCATTATCGACTTACCCTAATTTCCTAAGGTTTAGATAATAAAATCACGCTAAAGAGTCCAGCTATGAAGGTAAGTGCCTCCATAAGCTGGACTCTTTTTTTGATGAGTTTAGTAGACATAATCTTTTATTTACTACGTAGCTTTCCAAGTTCCATAGCTAGAGCTTCCACTTCGGAAATGCTGAGTCTTTCTTTGCTCATGACGATATCATACACATCGAAAATATCATCGTACTGATCCACATTAAAGGCGGAGGCTAACATTGCAGCTCCAGTGGCCATTCTTAACTTCGTTTTGATTTCTTCGATCATATATTCAACGTTTTCTTGAGTTTTTTGCGACAGATCCTTCATAAATTTCATCCTTTCTTCAATAGACATTAATATGTATTGTATCACGTCAAGACAGTGTAAACTATGTTTTGTCGTGAGTGGTAAGGATAAGGTACAATTTGATTATATGATGAAAATTGGTTATCCGGAGGTTAGCTAATGGGAGTAGAGACATCCAAAGATAAGGCTCTGCCGTTTTCTGACCAAGAGGTGAGGAAGATTAGCGGAAGCGAGTTGGTCAGCTTTTTTCAGGAAATCTTAAATAGGCATGGTAAGCAGGACATCACTTTCTTATGCATTGGTACGGATCGATCAACTGGAGATGCCCTAGGTCCACTCGTAGGCAGCCGTTTGGAGGAATGCGGATGGGGGAGTGTGATCGGTTCACTGCGGCAGCCTTGTGATGCCAACAATTTGGAAGTAAGACTGGCTGAGATTCCTAAGGGAAATATCATCGTGGCGATGGATGCTTGTCTAGGATCTACTGCTTCGGTAGGTTGTTATTTGGTATCAGGAAAACCGCTATTGCCGGCGCAATCAGTCAGAGGAGATCTTCCTGCTGTTGGACATTATAGTATAGCAGGTGTGGTGAATTTGAAGGGTCCCAAACCATATTCAACTCTTCAAATGACTTCATTATATTCTGTGATGCTAATGGCGGATGAAATTGTCAGGGCTGCGGCTAAGGTGTTTATGCCAGATTGTCAGGGGATCACTGGAAATAAGCAAGATTAAGGTTTCAAGATACCAGAGTTGGTTTAATAATAAAGATGAATCCAATACATAAGTGGAGAGGAAGGGATTACTGTGGATAACAAAGTAGTAAACGGCACGACAATAGCGTACCAAGAACAAGGCGAGGGTGAAACAGTTGTGCTACTTCATGGTTTCTGTGGTAGTTCCGCGTATTGGGAGAAGGTTCAGCCGCTACTAGCGGAACAATATCGGGTCATCTGCCCAGATCTTCGAGGACATGGTTCCACTGATGCACCAATGGGTGCTTACACAATAGAACAAATGGCTGATGATATCGTTGGATTGATGGAGGAGTTGGGGATTGAGAAATACACCCTTCTAGGTCACTCCATGGGTGGTTATGTTGCTTTGTCACTGGCTCAGCGTTACGCATTTCGATTGAACGGCTTTGGGCTGATTCATTCAACAGGTTATCCGGATAGTGAGGAAGCGAAGGAAAAGCGGCTTAAGGCAGTTTCGACCATCGGATCCGAAGGGATTACCTCGTTTATAGAAGGTCTAGTACCTGGATTATTTGCCCCAGAAAATGTCGACACGCTGACAGAGGAAGTCAACAGGGTGAAAGAGATTGGGTATAAGACGCCACCACAAGGGGCATCTGGTGCTGCACTCAGTATGCGTGAACGAATTGATCGCAGAGATGTGATGTCTTCAACTACACTACCTCTTCTCCTGGTTGCTGGGGAGAGTGATCAAATCATCCCGTTAGAGCGGTTATTCACGACCGAAGGGGACAACGTAATGAAGGCAGTCATTAAGGGAGCGGGCCATATGAGTATGTATGAAGCTCCTGATCAACTTGTTGCAGTTATTCTAGATTTCTTGCGGAAAATGGATAAAGCAGAACACTAATTACTGTGTGGTGAAATTGGAAAAAAGCGGAGGGTCCTACTAGGAAACTCCGTTTTCTTTGCGTTTTAACACATTAGGCAGTAAAATTTGATTCTAAGCACGCTTTTTGAACAACCTCTACAAAGAGTGAACAAACGGAGTCGTCTGTCGCTTCCGTAGGAAAGGGCTGGAACGTTATGTTACGAAGAGATTATCTGGTCCGCATGATTGAAGAAATGACAGAGATGATAGGGAAAGTGTTTGGTTTGAAGCAGGAGCGTAAATTTATAGAGGCCCTGTGGGAGATCGATGATCTGTATAAAAAACAATTTCGTCTCAATTCAAACTTGCTACGCGCTCTCTCTGCAAGGGATATAACAGAAATGTTTCGCAGTAGTGGGGAAATTGAAGCTGATAAATTACAGAGCCTAGCCTATCTACTCAAGGAAGAGGCTAGTATTTATTATGCCATGGGGCAGCATAATGAAGGAATAATCTGCTTTATGAAGTCGCTCCACTTATATCTGACTGCGGCTATGAATGGTGCCGATCGCTCGTTATGGAATTTGAACGAAGAGGTTAAGGAGCTACTATTACATTTAAAAGGTTATCGTCTACCTACGGATACAGAACGACTTCTGTTTAGGTTCGAAGAGTATGAGGGACGGTTTGATCAGGCTGAGAACGTATTATTTCGGCTCTTACATGATGAAGCGATTCCTCTCGATGAAGGAATTGCATTTTACGATCGGCTGTTAGTACTTGAACCTCAAATTTTAGAGCAAGGAGGACTGCCTTTGAGTGAAGTCATGGAAGGCCTGGCGGAACTACAAAGCCGGTTCTTATACAGTGAAATTTAATAAGTAATAATTCTAATATTAGTAATGAAAGCGAGCTGTCTAGTTTATGGAATCACTAAGAAATCTTATACACCAATTGGCGGAGCAGGGAACTTTGATTTCTGCCACGCTTAGTCAGCGTCGCAAATCGGAGGATAACAGCTATACTAAAGTGGTAATCAAACCTGTGGAATTGAAGAAAAATCTCCATTACCAGTTTGCTTATCACTATACAAACAAAGTAACACATGAGAATATTCCTGCGGTGAATTTTGAAGATCATCTGATGGAACTGTTTCATGGAGTCTTCCGGCAAGGTTTGATATGCACGCCAGAAGCAGATTACCAAGTTCTGATCAGTAAGAAATATAAGGTGTCCATCTTGACGAAATCCCCAACCAAAAAATTAGTTGCATTAACGCATAACCGCCAAAAACAGTACATTTTGGAGGAAGGTCGTCCTATTTCTTTCCTTGTTGAGCTGGGGATTATGAATGCGGATGGGAAGGTACTGGCCAAGAAATATGATAAATTCAAACAGATCAATCGTTTTCTTGAAATGGTTCAGGATGTGCTCCCTCATCTTCCTTCAGATCGGACCCTGACCATACTCGATTTCGGCTGTGGTAAATCGTATTTGACGTTTGCATTGTATCATTATTTGTCGGTGGAGCAGCGGAGAAAGCTGAAAATTGTCGGCCTAGATTTGAAAGCAGATGTTATCGAACACTGCAGAATGCTGGCGAAATCGTTGCATTATCACGATTTGGAGTTCCTTGTCGGCGACATTGCGGACTATGATGAATTAAGTCAAGTCGATATGGTGGTTACTTTGCATGCATGTGATACAGCAACAGATGCCGCTCTGGAAAAGGCAGTCCGTTGGAATGCCTCCGTTATTTTATCCGTGCCTTGTTGCCAACATGAATTATTCGCACAGGTGAACAGTCCTGTAATGGAACCACTGTTGTCACATGGAATTCTTAAAGAACGATTCTCAGCACTTGCTACCGATGCGATTCGGTCCAAATTGCTGGATTTGATGGGCTATAAGACTCAACTCTTGGAGTTTATCGATATGGAGCATACACCAAAGAATATTCTAATTCGGGCAGTGAAAGCTCCTGGTGGTGATACAGTTACTTTATGGCGGGAGTATACGGCGTTTCGCGACTTTTTGAATGCTGCTCCCTATTTAGAACGTGCTTGCCGCGACTTGTTACCAGAGTCTCCCCTAAATCCTTAGAATACTATGGTTTGAAGCGAATGACTGAGGTCAACACTTAATGTGTTGGCCTTTTTTGGTTGTTGGACTAAGGAGATTGGGAGGGGAGATATCTGTGCGCATGCTAGGAAAAATCAGCAAATTGAGAATCGTTGGTGTTGTGAGTACAGGGCTACTTGTCATTTTTAATAACGGAATGTTCTACACGGATTCGCTGTTTACATTGCTGCTTATCTCAGTATGGCTGGTTATCACGGCAGTAGCTATCGCTATCAATCTACGGGGAGAGACCTCCATCACTCTTTTATCCTGGAAAGTTTCATTATTCCGTAATTTTCTTTGGATATGGATATGTCCTTTTATTATTGCTGGTTTATATGGTATTCACTTAGCTATTGGTCCTCTGTCCTATCAATCTACTTATGAGGCTTTGTTTCGTTGGTTATTTTATGGTGTATTCGGTATGGCGTTATTTAGAGTCAGTAGGGAAAAACGAGGCCGTCATTGGTTAAAAGTAGGCTGGGTGGCTATGGCCTCGCTGCTTACGATTTCTGCGCTATCTACTCTGTATGGTGTAGTGGTTTTTCCACATGTTGTCCTGCGCACAGGAGATGGAGAAATAGCAGCAGCGGGAGCACGGCTCGGTGGTCTCTTGCAGTATCCCAATACGTTTGGAGCGATAATGGCAGCATTTCTGCTGGAACGTTTGATGGCGCTTGCCTCATTATCGGGTACGGATAAATCACGAAAGGTGCAGCTACAAGGATATGGAACTGCAGCTCTAGCACTACTTATTGCGTTATGTCTTCTATTGTCAGAGTCACGCGGGGCTTATGCAGCAGCTGGCGTGGGCTGGATCGCCGGTTGGTTCTTGTTGCGTGGAAAAATACGTCTAAGTTATCTGCTTCAATCTGGGATAATTGTCTCTGCAGCAGCTTTTTGTGCACGTCAGCTTGTCCATGCCAAACTGGCTCCATCCCCGTTGCCTGGATTGATTTCGCTAGTAGCAGTAATGGTTGTAGCATTACTGTTGTCTAGATTAGCCGTAAAATGGATGGACAGCTGGTGGGGCTGGACCCCAGGCAATCTAGTAGCATACTTTTATGGTGCAGCATGTTTACTTACTATTGGTGCTCTGATTACATATGCTGGTCTTATGGATAGGTTATTTCGTTTAGGTACTCTTACTGCTCGTGCGACAATGTATGGAGATGCATCGGATTTGTATATGGATTCACCGTGGATCGGTTATGGGGGGGATGCCTGGCGTATATTATTTCGCAAGGTCCAAAGCATGCCATATGTTGGTACTGAAGTTCATAGTGGATATTTAGACTTGCTTCTAGATCTCGGGGCGGTGGGGCTCATGATCCTACTGTTGGGACTAATTTCAATGCTAGTTGGCTTAATTAAGTTACGCAGTGCATTGCTTCCATCTTTCGTCGTACTGATTCTACATAGTGCAATTGATTTCGATATGAGTTATGGATTGAGTTGGATTCTTATGATTTGGATAGCAGGGCTAGGGCTTCACGAGCCGATAGACGTGAAAATACGAGATCGGATGATTCATTCTGTCGGACTAAAAACAATGCGTATATTGTATGGACTCGTTGCGGTATTACTTTTACTCATAAGTTTGAAAGGATTTACACATGCCGAAAGTTTGAGATTGTACTCACTCGCAAGCCAGCCTGGAAAGAATGTAACTCCAATGGAATCCGTTTCATTACTTAAACGCTCCCTAGCGCTCAATCAGTCTCGGACCTCTGCACGAATGGCTCTGGCTGGCATGTCCAATTCTGCTACAGCAAATCTAATCTTGATGAAAGGGATATACTATGACACTACGAATCCTGATTTATGGTTGGCGCTTGGCACCATATTAGCATTAAAAGGGGATATGAGAGCTATACCAACTCTGGAGCATGTGGCCTATATGGATCGTTTCGATCGGGAGATACAAAGTGCCGTCTTGCGAAACCTAACGCTGCTCGCGATGAGATTAGAGAGGGATAATGACCTCGATAAGGTAATGTTAGTAGTTTCGACAGGAGAGGAAATCTATCTAAGGTACGCGAAACTAACGGATCAAGTGATAATGATGAAACAACTCCGTAATGATCGTGGTTTCAAGCTGACGGATGAATCTAAGGTCTGGGGTATGAAGCTATCTAACATCTCTGATCGAATAGCACTATCTACAGCAGATTTGGTGAAGAATAGAAGGGGAGAATAGTGAATAACAAAGGTGTAGGGGCATTTATTACGATTAATTGGTGGGCTATTGGGCGAAGCCAGATGGCTCTTGATGTATTGAACTCCGCCCTCTATTCCTATTAGCCGCCAAATGCCGCTCTGAATGCTTTTGAGAGATTTTCACGGTCGACTTCCCATAGTGTAGCCAGTTCAGCGCTAACTTCTTCGTCCCACCAATCCGCAAGTAATTTACGATTACTACGGTTCTCTGCAATCCAGAGCAGCTTGCCGATCACTTTTTTGTAATACAATGTTTCGCCTTCCTTCAAACGCTCATCCGGGACATATATACCAAGCCGTTTGATTGTTCGGTACAGTTCTTTGTTACATCCTCGACGGATTTTGCGCGGAGTAGGGAGGTTTGTTTGATGCCTTCCCTGATTAGTTGCCATAATACCGCCTCCTCTTCTCCCAACATATGCGCAATATTCCCTAAGGGACACCGTCCCAGGGTTTAAAGTAGAATGCATGTCCCTCCCTATGGTAGAATAGACTAAATAAAAAGTGACTTGGGGAGAGGGAGAAATTTTGGAATGGATTTCGAACATTGTAAGTATTTTATTTGAGTGGATTCAAAACCTTGGGTATTTTGGAATTATGCTAGGGTTAATGATAGAGGTTATCCCAAGTGAGATCGTGCTGGCTTACGGTGGGTATTTGGTATATGGTGGTCATATTAATTATGTGGGCGCTGTCTTCTTTGGCGTCGTTGGGGGAGTTATCGCTCAGGTATTTGTTTACTGGATTGGGCGTTATGGCGGTCGTCCTATTTTAGAAAAGTTTGGTAAGTACATATTCATTCATAAGAAACAAATTGATAAATCAGAAGAGTGGTTTCTGAAATATGGTCCCGGGGTGATTTTTACCGCGCGCTTCATTCCAGTAGTTCGTCATGCGATTTCAATTCCGGCAGGGATGGCCAAAATGCCATTAAGCAAGTTTGTTACGCTTACGACACTTGCCGTCATCCCTTGGTCAATGTTATTTGTATATCTGGGGATGGTACTCGGCGAGCAATGGGAAAATATCGATGAGAAAGCAGGTCCTTATATTATTCCGATCTTACTTGGTGCATTGGCAATAATGATCGTGTACCTTCTGATCAAATGGTTCGGATCGAACAAGAAGAAAGGGGATACGCATAAATGAGTATGAATTGGAGTCATAAATTTGGTAAGGGGTTATCTCCCAAGCAGTTTATGGATGGAATGCAGCGTAATAAGGAAGCGTTTGTGGCAGGATATGAGGCCTTTGCATGGCATAATGATGATGACCGCGAGTTCTTTGAAAGTTTAAATTTTCGAGACGACCTAAGAGTACTTATTCTTGCAGCAGATTGGTGTGGGGATGTAGTACGTAGTATACCCGTAGTATTTCGGGCTTTGGAGACTTCAGGGATAGACACAGAAGTGCTTATCTTGGAGGAACATCCAGAGGTGATGGATCAATATTTAACGATGGGTGGTCGTTCCGTTCCGATTATCTTACTGACGGATACGGGAGGACATGTTCTTGGACAGTGGGGCCCGCGGCCTAAGCAGGTTCAAGAAATTATGATTAAATTCAAGCAAGAGAACCCCGATCGCGAAGCACCGGACTATGAAGAGAAGATCGCTGTGGTGCGTAAGCAAATGGGAGAAAAATACGAGGAAGGAGCCGGAGTAAATGCCAGCGTTGTTGATGAATTACGCGAGCTAATCTCTGGATTTTAACATCATGTTGAAGATTGAGACATTCGCCTTAGGACCCTTGCAGACGAACGCATATTTATTACGTGGAGAAGACGAGAGTAAAGCAGTTATCATTGATCCCGGTACGAATCCGGGTTCGCTTATACGCAGAATTGAAGGGCTGGAGATTGAAGCCATCGTGTTGACACATGCTCACTTTGACCATATCGGTGGCGTAGATGAGATACGTAAGCTAAAGGGGTGCCCTGTATATCTCCATGCTTTGGAGAGCGATTGGTTAACGACACCGAAGTTAAACGGATCTTTAATGTGGCCAGATGCAACACCGCCAGTTATGACTGATCCAGCCGAGTATGACCTAGCAGAAGGTCAACGCCTGAAGTTAATTGGGCATGAATTTACTGTTTATCACACACCGGGGCATTCGCCAGGTAGCGTGAGTTTATTATGTGGTAATGATTTGTTTGGTGGAGATGTGCTGTTCCGACTCGGGGTTGGACGGACTGATTTACCGGGAGGTCGAGAGGCTGATCTTTACAATTCAATCCGGAGTAAGCTATTTCGTCTTGATGATGAGGTTAAGGTATATCCGGGACACGGTCCGAAGACAACGATTGGATATGAAAAGGCCAATAACCCTTACGTGAGATAAGGGCTAGAATACGTGTTCAAAGTACTATAACCTAATGATGGAATCAGTAGTGAAATCACACCAAATAGTACATTTATACTAGACAAAAGACTATACCTTTGCTAGGATGTATATAAATTAAATGTTTGTAACCTTTGCGAAGCACGCAGGCTGTGGAATGGTCCCGGTTTGCGTTCTTTTTTTGTCTTTTTTTGTTTTACGGGACTTAAATAAACCCAGGTTTGGACAAGTCCAGTAAGTACAGAAAAGGAGGAATTGATTTGAAAAGTGAAATATCGTACGTTACAGATGCAGGACATGAACTGCTTCATAGAGAAAGTAATCAATACATACAGAAAGTTTCAGATTCGAGAATTCCGAATCAAGGAATCTCGAAACAAGGAACCTCGAAGCAGAGATTAATAGAGGAACGTAAGATCCTATGGAGACATCTGATGATGGATTCAGGTGATATCAGGCAGCCATGGTATGACAAACTTCTTCGTTTTCGCGAACATACATAATATAAAGACCGAGGTGCCCATTTTGGGCGCCTTTTTTTAAAGGAAGTATAAGTAAGTTTGAGCTTAATTTTTTTTATAATGGCTATTGAACGAAATGGTGATCTTAAACGTAATATAGTCGCTTAGCTGGAAGTAAGGGGGAATACGGTGCCTCAGGAGAGAGAATGGATAAAGAAAGCCAAAAAGGGTGATGTAGCGGCACTTGCCTTATTAATACAAAAGCATTATTCCTTTGTGTTTAAATATTTGGTAAAAGTAACGATGGATCCAAGAGCAGCAGAGGATTTAACACAAGATACCATGCTTAAGTGTATGGAGAATATAACTCGATATGATGGTTCTTCAGCTTTCTCCTCATGGCTGATCACCATAGGTACACGTTTATTTATTGATAAGAAGCGACGTAGAAAAAGAGAGCAGCAGTGGTTGTTGAAGGAAGGAAACACACGTCTCTTGCGATGGCAATTCGAGTCGAATCAGGAAGAGTGGCCCGAACTGCTTGAGCTTCTATCTAAGTTGTCTGTGGATCAGCGAATTGCGGTTTTATTGAAACACTATTACGGTTATGCCTATGACGAAATTGGAGAAATGCTAAATATCCCAGCCGGAACGGTAAAATCACGCGTTGCTTATGGCCTGCGCGAATTGCGAAAGGAGCTTGATCAACATGAATAGTAACGGGAATCATGATGAACCTCAAAATGATGTTATTGTTGATCGACTGATGGCTGATCTACGCAAGCTAGACCAGGTAGTACAAGAGAGTAGTTCACCATCAGTTGATACTTGGAAAGGTATCGTTAGGGAACAGTGGGAAATAACAAAACGTAAGAGACGATGGGAGACAATATTGTTCTTCATGGTCGCTTTATTATTGATCAGTGGAGGATATTTTGTCGTGTTCTCTACCCCTTGGATTTTGGGTGCTATTCAAGTCATTGGATTTGCGCTGGCAATTGGCATCTGGATTTTTGAGAGCTCTAGTCATAGGGAGGAAAGGTTATGAATGCTGAGACTCCCTCGGTTTGGTTATGGATTGTAGTGGGGTTGTTGCTACTTAGTCAAGGAACGTGGATTTTTATTGACGCGCGGAAGCGGGGCAGAAGGGCTTGGTTATGGGGATTGTGGGGCATTATTAATTGTCCGACCTCATTAATTGTTTATCTGTTAATCGTTGTTCGGCCAGAGACAAGAAAAAGACGTGATCTTTAATAATATGGAACGAATGGGAGATGAGATTATGTCGGAACTGAATTGGGGACTAATCGCACCGATTATAATATTGCAGCTTCTGCTTGCCGTAATAGGATTGATTTCGCTTGCTAAGGCAGAAGTTGAATCCGTAAGGGGACCTAAGTGGTTATGGGTCATTATTATAGTATTTGGTAGCATTATCGGGAGCATCTGCTATTTCACTATTGGAAGGAAAGCGTACTGATGGTGATGTTGAGTGTGACGGAATTGACTAAAAAATTTGGCATGCGTACTCCGGTCAACGGGATATCATTTCAATTGGAAATGGGCAGTTGTACTGCTCTTCTAGGACCCAATGGAGCTGGAAAGACGACGACATTGCGCATGCTGGCCGGATTGATAGATCCTACTTCGGGCAACATTGCCATTGCAGGATCCGATGATAAGGATACACAGCAACAGACCTCAATTGGATATTTGCCACAGCATCCTACCTTCTATGGTTGGATGACGGGGAAGGAATTTGTAGTATATGTCGCGGGACTTAGTGGAATGAGTGGAAAAAAGGCTGCGAATGAAGCGGATATTGCTTTGGAGCGTGTCGGATTAAAAGATGCTGCCAAGCGGCGTATTTCAGGCTACTCCGGAGGCATGAAGCAAAGGCTTGGACTAGCGCAGGCTATAGTTCATCATCCCCAGTTGCTCTTGCTAGACGAGCCAGTCTCGGCACTTGATCCACTTGGGCGACGAGAAGTGATGGATTTACTATCACAACTTCGTCAGCAGACGACGATCCTCTTCTCCACTCATGTATTGCATGATGCGGAGGAGGTATGCGATCGGATGATGATGTTGCGGGACGGAGAAATCGTAGAGAGTGGGTCATTAAGAGAACTTGCGGAGAAGTATCGGCAACCGCTACTAACAGTGCAAGTGGAGGCAGGAACGGGGCAAGAAAGTAACACTTGGCTACACTCACTCGAAGATCGGGCCTTTATCATAGAATCGAGTATTACAGGGAACACAGCAGTATTGACTGTCAATGATGTTATAGAGGCAAGGCATACAATTTTACAAGAAGCCGCATCACAGAGAATCCCTCTTCTTCGCTTTGAGGCAGGTACAACTTCGTTAGAGGACATGTTCATGAAGGTGGTTAAATCATGAAAATTACATGGCTTATGTATCGTAAAGAACTGCTTGAAATGGTCCGAAGCTATAAACTCCTGTGGATACCTGTTGTGTTTATACTGCTTGGAGTGATGCAGCCCATTACATCCTTTTACTTGCCTAATATTTTAGCCGCTTCGGGGGATATTTCCGCAGAATTGCTAACTCAATTGCCAGTTCCACTTCCTGCAGATGTCATGGTGCAATCACTAAGTCAATACAGCACCATTGGAATCCTAATTATCGCTATTGCAGGTATGAATATTGTAGCTGGAGAACGTTATAGTGGGACTGCGGCATTAGTCTTAGTTCGATCGGTTCCCTCTCTATCTTTCATTATTGCTAAGTGGATGGGACAGCTTACACTATTATTTGTATCATTTACACTTGGATACGGAGGTGCCTGGTACTATACGGCGATATTGATGGGCCCTGTTAGATGGGGAGATGCTTTAATTGCTGGAGCTCTTTATTTTCTATGGTTCGCATTCGCACAATCTCTGTTATTATTGCTCAGCACGATATTTCGTGGAAGTGCTGCCGCAGTGATTTCACTACTTATTATGGGGGCACTGTCCGTAACCTATAGTCTTATCCCATCATGGTTCTCATGGAGTCCTGCCCGCATATTAAACTTTGCTAATGCAACATTTGCTGGAGAGGTAAACTATACTGCTGCTACGTTTGTGACAAGTGTACTCGGTTGCCTGGTCTGTCTTGCGGCTTCCGCTTGGCTTCTACGTCGGCAAGGTATTCCGGATCAGTCCTAGGTACGAGTTTCGAAATATAACAAATAACCTGATCTTTTTGGAGACAGGTTATTTGTTATATCATGGGATTCGAGTTAATTCCTCCTATCATAGAGTAATAGACTATTAATTCGCGATTACTTCATGGTACGGAGATATAACTTAACAAAGAGCGGAAGCTAATGTATAACCGTAAGTTTCTTGTATTTGAAGGGGTTTAGAATCTAGACAAATGCCTTGACCAACCTCTGTCTTTTTTAGTAGGATAGAAAATAACTTATGAGATACTCATATATTTAAAAGATCAGGGAGGTAGACGATGCTACGTTTAGGAGAGAAAATTGTTATCGTCGGCGATGCCTTTGAGCAGAATCTTCCTGTTGGGGAATATGGCTACCTTATTGCTTATGATCGTAATCCGGATAATGCCTTTGACTATGTCGTTCGGTCTCCAAAGACAGGACGCAATTACTTCGTCCCATCAGGCGATGTTGAATCCGAGGCGCTGTTGATTGAGCAAGAGGTGGAACGAACGACCCAGGAAGCGTTGATAGATTACGCACTGGCTACGCATAACGAGCAGCTATTCGCGCAAATTATGAATGGCGAAATCAATGATGCTGACGAAGAGGATGAACCAACAAAGGAAGTTTTGTCTCAGGCCGAATTCATCAAACAAGTGAATTTGCGTGCGTGGATATAAAAGGGTCGGCGCTGCCGACCCTTTTTTGGTATAACAATTGTTGAAAATGGCTTGACCATATCAAGATAATACGACAATATAATTTTATTCATCATTAAGAGTCATGATTCAACATCATTCTAATTATGAAATTGACGCAAGGACATGATAGAATGGACAAATGAAGTCCAGTTAGGGAAGAATGAGGGAGGGTATCGCTAATGAGTATCCAAAGTAAAGACGTGGAATATGTGGCTAAGCTGGCCCGTCTAAATCTGACGGACCAAGAGCGTGAGAAGTTTACTGAGCAGTTGAATGCCATTTTACAATATGCCGAGAAATTAAATGAGTTGGACACAGATGGTGTAGAACCGACAACTCATGTTCTTCGTCTCAGCAATGTTATGCGTGAAGATGTGGTTCAAGAGAGCCTAAGCAAAGAGAAAGTATTTCGCAATGCTCCAGAAGAAGAGGACGGGCAGTTTAAGGTGCCTGCGGTACTCGAATAGGAAATTAATTAGAAAAAATGTATTTATATTAATGCACAATTTGGAAGGAGGATATGGGTGTGACGTTGTTTGATTTGTCTTTGCAGGAATTACATAGTCAGTTCCGTAGTAAGGAATTGTCCGTTACCGATGTGGTAGGAGAGGCGTTCACCAAAATTCAGGAACGGGATGAGCGTGTTGGAGCTTATCTAACATTGAATGAGGAAGAAGCCCGGGCTCATGCAGCTCGTTTAGACGACAAACTAGTTACCGGGGAGTCACTAGGATTGCTATTTGGCTTACCTGTAGGTATTAAAGACAACATGGTGACAGAAGGTTTACTGACGACTTGCGCTAGCCAATTTCTGTCCAATTATAATCCGATTTACGACGCAACAGTCGTATCCAAACTGAAGTTAGCAGAGGCTGTAACTCTGGGTAAGCTGAACATGGACGAGTTTGCCATGGGTGGCTCGAATGAGAATTCCAGCTTCCATCCCGTACGCAATCCGTGGGATCTTAGCCGAGTTCCTGGTGGATCTAGCGGTGGTTCAGCTGCAGCTGTGGCTGCGGGTGAAGCTTATTTCACATTGGGTTCGGATACGGGCGGGTCTATTCGCCAACCAGCTTCATATTGCGGCGTTGTTGGATTGAAACCAACCTACGGTTTAGTTTCGCGTTATGGACTTGTAGCTTTCGCTTCTTCGCTTGACCAGATCGGTCCAATTACGAAAAATGTCGAAGATTCCGCATATGTTCTTCAAGCCATTGCTGGGTTTGATCCCAAAGATTCTACTTCAGCGAATGTTGAAATACCGAATTATGTTAGTGCATTGACTGGGGATATCAAAGGATTGCGCATCGCCGTACCTAAGGAATATCTGAATGGAATTGATCCGCAAGTTAAAGCTGCTGTTCTGGAGTCTCTGCGCGTATTGGAGAGTCTTGGTGCGGTGTGGGAAGAGGTTTCTCTACCGCATACGGAATATGCAGTAGCTGCGTATTATCTCCTCGCTTCTTCGGAGGCGTCATCTAACCTATCCAGATTTGATGGAGTGCGTTATGGTGTTCGTGTTGATAATGGAGGTAACCTGTTAGACCTGTACCATGAATCTCGGAGCCAAGGGTTTGGTCCCGAAGTAAAACGCCGTATCATGCTTGGTACCTACGCCCTGAGTTCTGGATATTACGATGCGTATTATTTAAAAGCACAGAAAGTACGGACTTTGATCAAGCAAGATTTCGATCAGACCTTCCAGAAATACGACGTTATTATCGGACCAACAGCGCCGACTACAGCTTTCCCATTGGGATCGCAAGTAGATGATCCGCTGACGATGTATCTTAACGATATTTTGACGATTCCAGTAAGCTTGGCAGGCGTTCCTGCGCTAAGTGTGCCTTGCGGTTTCGCAGATGGTCTTCCGGTTGGACTGCAAATTATCGGTAAAGCATTTGATGAGAGTACGGTTCTTCGCGTAGCTCATGCTTTCGAGGCTCATACCGATCATCACAAGCAGCGGCCATCACTTTAAGCAGGGATTGATTTTACAATAGTTAGCAGGAGGATTAATATGTCAACATCCAAATATGAAACAGTGATTGGGCTGGAAGTGCATGTGGAATTGCATACGAAGTCAAAAATCTTCTGCAGTTGTTCCACTGAATTTGGCGCCCCCCCCAACAGTCATACGTGTCCTGTCTGTCTTGGACATCCCGGGGTATTGCCCGTTCTGAATGCTCAAGCGGTTGATTATGCTATGAAAGCGTCGATGGCGCTAAACTGTGAGATCGGCGATGTCAGTAAGTTCGACCGGAAGAACTATTTCTACCCGGATTCACCTAAAGCCTATCAAATTTCACAATTTGATCAGCCAATAGGTTTGAATGGCTATATCGACATCGAAGTTGATGGTAAAACGAAAAGAATTGGTATAACTCGCCTTCACCTGGAGGAGGATGCAGGGAAATTGACGCATATCGATGGAGGCTACGCTTCTCTAGTGGATTTCAACCGCGTCGGTACTCCACTAGTTGAAATCGTCTCCGAACCTGATATTTCTTCACCGGAGGAAGCTAAGGCATACCTTGAAAAATTGCGTGCGATCATGCAGTATTGTGACGTCTCTGATGTGAAGATGGAAGAAGGGTCCATGCGATGTGATGCTAATGTTAGCCTACGTCCTCATGGCCAGAAGGAACTCGGTACCAGGGCAGAACTTAAGAACATGAACTCCTTCCGCGGCGTGCTTCGTGGACTTGAGTACGAACAATTACGTCAGGCAGAAATCTTGGACGAGGGCGGAATCGTTGTTCAAGAGACACGGCGCTGGGATGAGTCACAGGGCAAGACGTTTTCAATGCGTAGTAAGGAAGAGGCGCATGATTATCGTTACTTCCCAGATCCAGATTTGGTGACGCTGCATATCGACCAAGAATGGAAGAATCGAATTAAAGCTTCTATTCCGGAGTTGCCAGATGCACGGAAGGCACGGTATACGACTCAATTTGGACTTCCAAGTTATGATGCTGAAGTTATTACTTCTTCCAAGCAACTCGCCGATCTCTTCGAGAATAGCCTTCAATATACGACGGATGCCAAATCGGTATCCAACTGGATCATGGGCGATCTGCTAGGATACTTGAATAGCACAGGACAAGAGCTATCTGAAGTGAAACTAACTGGACAAGGTCTAGGGGAAATGATTGGTCTGATCGAGAAAGGTACAATCAGTTCCAAGATCGCCAAGACGGTTTTCAAAGAGATGTTAACGAGCGGCAAACTCCCTAGCCAGGTTGTAGAGGAGCAGGGTCTTGTTCAAATTAGTGACGAAGGGGCAATTCTTGCAATAGTCAACGAAGTCATAGCTGATAATCCCGCCTCGGTTGAGGACTATAAAGCAGGTAAAGATAAGGCAATAGGCTTCCTTGTAGGTCAAGTCATGAAGCGTAGTAAAGGGAAAGCAAACCCTGGGCTTGCGAATAAGTTGCTAATTGAAGTGTTAAAGGGATAGTCCAACAAGGAAGAGAATGGCGCTGTACCAGGATAGGGAGAGGGGACCCCGGATGATAATTCCGTTATCGCTGCATGATCATGAAATGGTCGAACAAGTATGGGGCTTACAACACACAGCATACCGGTTGGAAGCTCTTGCGGTAGGCTTAACGGAATATCCGCCTCTGCCAGATACCTTTGAATCTCTAAGGAATAGTACTGAACGATTCTATGGATATATCTCAGACGAAGAAGGAGATTTGATGGGAGCCATCGCGACAACATCCTTTATTCCTGGGAACCTGGAAATCACTCGGTTAATGGTGCATTCTAGTTATCTTCGTCAAGGAATCGGGAGTTCTTTGCTGAAATATGTTATTTCATGTCATCCAGAGGTGGAGACCTTTGGTGTGACAGCGGGTACGCTTAACATTGCCGCTGTTTCACTCTATCAAGAATATGGTTTCATGCCTTACGGAACGATTATGGCGGCCCCTGGAGTTGAATTAACACGGTTTCAACTTAAAACTAACTGATAAAGCTAACTCCAGCATAAATGCTCCTCTTTACGGGGAGCTTTTTTGTTTTAGTATAAGAAAAAGGATAGTTTTCCAGTCTTTCTAAGGTACAGTGAGGTAGAAATTAAGTTATTATTTAAATATGGGTATATCTAATTATAGAGAGAGGGGGAGTGAGATGTCATTTGGTTCAACACCGACCACACAACAGACAGAGAGAGCGACATCGGCGCAAACCAAGGGCTTTAAACCACGAAGACGCAAAAGGAAGTTTATTGCCTGTCTGTTAGCTGCTCTATTCCCTGGACTAGGTCATTTATATTTACGAATGTTCATGAAAGGCGTAGCATTTATCTACTTTGTTATCATTGATATATCTGCATTAATTTATTTTTCTTCTGTACGGATGGGAATTAACGTTCCACTGTTGTTATTGCTGGGATTGCTCATTCCGGCAGCTTACTTCTATAGCATATATGATGTGCTTCAATCTACTGATGTGATTAACACGAGAATAAGAAGGCAGAATGAAGAGAAAATACCTCGCGAGGAGGCAACTCGTCCTGTATCAGGAATACGAAAGGGAATCTGGTCGGCAGTCTTGCTTATCAGTGGTGGAATAGTTGTTTTTTTGTTCAAGCAGAAACCAGAATGGCTTCAAAGTCTCATTCAAGCAGGGGCAGGGTATATTGTAGCTAGTGGACTAATACTCGTGGGTTTGTTTTTAATCTTGCGCGAAGGAAGACGACGCTTCTTTCGGACAGGGCGCTTTACAGCTTCCGTTTTGTTTATCGCAGTAGGGATCATTTTGCTAAGTGATACATTTACAGACGGAGACAACATGCTTCTCTTACTTGACTGGTGGCCTTTAGTTCTTGTGCTGAGTGGTGTTGAGCATGTTCTAGTTCTTCTGTGGAACCGGAGGAACACACCCCGGCCAGAGCGGAGGCTGCGTGCAGATATTAAGGGAGTCTTCCTCTCTCTATTTATGGTGTTCTCCGTCTTTGTTGTGACTCAGCAGGATCATTATATGCATTTGTGGAATCGCGTAAGTCTGGACCTTGCCTCGGCTGGTGCTGAATACAGTCTCGAAGAGGGATATCGTGTGGATAAAATTCCTCTTGAAATACCTATTGATTTGGATACGGAGAAAGTGGTTGTAGATGGAGTTAACGGTAGTATTGATGTGAAAAGAGCAGAGATTGAAGGTATTATCGTCAAGGCTACTGTATGGGTGGATCAAGTTTCAGATGAGGAAGCAGAGATCATTGCTGATGAAACATTTGTTGATGTGGCAGAAGGTCAATCGCTAGGTCTTACTGTTAAAGATAAGCTGTACGGTGCCACGGGTAAGCGTCATCCGAGGACTAATCTTACAATCATTTTGCCGGAGAACCGGTTTCTAGATCTGGATATCAGTACGTCGAGTGGTGGGATTTCGTTGACCGGGGCACAGGCCCGAAACCATTTTAAGTTGCAAACCGGGAACGGTAATCTAAAGTTGTGGGATGTTGTGGGTGAGGTATCGGCCAAAACCTTAAATGGGGATGTTGATCTATATCGGATCTTCGGCAGTGTGAATGTGGATACGCAAGGTGGTAATATGAAGGGGAGAGGGATTTCGGGGGGAGCCACGTTATCTACACTTGTCGGTAATATTTCCCTTGTTGGCTCACAAGGAGATATCAACTTGAGTACCAAAAATGGTAATATTCAAGTAGATGGCGCCTTATCTGCATTACGTGCGGAGTCGCTTAATGGTAAGATATCCATCTCTTCTGAGCAGGTTGGAGGAGACTGGGGAGTATATAGTGCAGTTGGAGAAATGTTCTTGAAACTTCCCGAAGGTCAAGATTATACGCTTGAAGGTTCTAGCGGTTATGGTAATATTGTCACAGAGCTACCCTTTCTCGTAGAGAACAAGGAGATTAAAGGGGTAATGGGGACTGGAGAGCATTTAATTAAGGTTGAAGGTAACAGTAATTTAGTTGTAAATAAAAGTGTAACTCGTGTTCCTCTTGTGGAGAATGAAGAACCGTGAACTTGTACTGCGTTGACAAAAGAAATACCATAAACGTACAATAAAGTGGTATATAGCTTTATTGGCAATTCATTAAAGGCGGTGGACATAATGAGTACGCGCGTACAGCATGCGTTGGACCAATTGAAAATTAACGGTGTCCGCATTACGCCGCAACGTCACGCCATTTTAACTTTTTTGATGGAGTCGATGGGACATCCTACGGCGGATGAAATATATCGGTCATTGGAACCTCGGTTTCCTAATATGAGTGTGGCTACGGTCTATAATAATCTAAAGATGTTTATTGAAGCTGGCATGGTCCGTGAACTGACCTATGGTGACAACTCAAGCAGATTTGATGCAGATGTGTCAAATCATTACCATGTTATATGTGAGAAATGCGGTAAAATTAAAGATTTCATGTACCCCTCTTTGGAGGAGGTAGAACGTAAGGCTGAAGAGCTGACAGGATTTCGTGTACGCGGGCACCGTATGGAGCTATATGGGGTTTGTAACGAATGTCAGGATCATTAATTTAATGACCTACGTGTTTGAAATGACGTGTGGGATTCTCTCGAGAATTCTTCGCGTTTTTGTTTTATATATACCATTTCTGGAGGTAAACTATTGAATCGTAGAGATAGAATTAATATTAGGCGGAAAGGCAGTCGTGGTAAGAGCAGAGTTAAATGGTTTTTTGGACTCATTATATTATTAGCAGGTGCTTACTGGATTGCTTCTGTTATTTTACCGAGTCGTGAGCATGTGACCCCAGAGTGGCAAAGTACCCATACTCAGCCAATATTTGCAAATGGAGAGCTTATGGATTGGGAAGCTGTTGGAAGTGGGGATGGTCTCAAGTTACCGCTTCCGGTTATTCAGTCAGTGATTGACTCTAACATTAGGTATGAGGAAGATACGAAGTCTGTTATTCTAACGACGTCAAGAAAACTAGTGTTTCTGAAGACAGATGAGAAGACAGGCAAAATAAACAATAAACCAATTCAGCTATCATTTGCTCCAGAAGAGAAAGATGGGATTCTCTATTTACCTGCGCATCTATTGAGTGAGATTTATGGTGCTGAGATTCATGAGGATGCCCAGTCGGGTACCGTGCTTTTGTTGAAGGCGGGAGATAGTGTACAGAATGCCGTTGTCCAGAGTACTTCAGGGAAGCAAGATAGCACTGTTCCTCTGAGACAAGGAAATAATATTCATACACCCATTTTGGCGGATATGCCTGAGGGAACCAATTTGCGGATTCTAGATACCAAGGATGATTGGTATTATGCCCAAATGGATAATGGATATACTGGTTTTGTACAAACAAAGGATGTTAGCTTGGGAGAGCTAAGGACAGTTCCACTAGTAGAGCAGGACTTATCCCCTGCAAAGGAAAAGTGGAAATCCAAGACGGTTAATTTAACCTGGGAAGCGGTCTATCAGGTAGCTCCAAAGCCGGCTTCTTTCGATGCGATGCCTGGTGTAAATGTTGTTAGTCCAACTTGGTTCTCCCTTATGGATGGGGATGGTAATGTTCGAAGTAAGGCTGACAATGCTTATGTTAAATGGGCTCATGGTAAAGGAATGCAGGTGTGGGGACTGTTTAGTAACAGTTTCGAACCTGATCTGACAACGGAGGCGCTATCGAACTTCGAGAACCGTATTAATACTATTTTGCAAATGCTTCAATATGCTAAGATTTTTGATCTGGATGGAATTAATATAGACTATGAGAACGTATATACGAAAGATGGGGACAACCTAACTCAATTTATGAGAGAGTTGTGGCCGCTTGCTCAGGAGCAGGGTCTAGTAGTATCGATTGATGTTACACCGAAATCGAATAGTGAAATGTGGTCAGCTTTTCTGGATCGGCGGGCGCTTAGTGAGGTTGTCGATTACTTGATAGTAATGGCATATGATGAACATTGGGCCGCTAGTCCGGTAGCTGGTTCAGTTGCCTCTTTACCTTGGGTGAGTTCTTCGATAACACGTATTCTGGAAGAAGACGATGTTTCACCGGAGAAACTGATCATGGCTATTCCATTGTATACAAGGGTTTGGACAGAAACGGAGAAGGACGGTAAGACTGTGGTGAGTTCAAAAGCTATCGGAATGAAGAAGGCTAAAGAAATCATCAAAGAAAAGAAGTTGAAACCGCAATTTTCCAAAGAGACCGGACAAAATTATGTGGAATATAGCGAGGATGGGGCACTTTGCCGGATTTGGCTCGAAGATGAAGAGTCGCTTGCAAAACGGGTGGTATTAGCTAAATCGTTTAACCTTGCTGGAATTGCTACATGGACTAGAAGTTTTGCTTCAGCAGAAGCATGGAATGTGCTTAGTGAAATCTCAGAATAAGATTAGTAATTGGATAAATAAAAAGAAGAAGGCGGACACTAAACATGTCTCAGTAAACTGTACCCCTTGTCAAGGACACTTAAAAAAGAAAGAGCTATTGATGTTTAAGAGGCTGACAAAAGATGATTCCTGTACTGTACAGGAGTCATCTTTTGTCTTCCCCACTGATATCTGTGATGGTTGTAATAACGAATATATCGATTCACTTGACGTTGAAGTTCAAGGAAGGAGGAGCAACTTCGATGATCCACATGGTCCTTCATGTGACCAAAAAAGGATTCTTGAGGAGCGTTATCCCAACAGTTTCCGCGTCTAGACATAGACTGTCCTAGACCATGATCTCTCAACAGTTTTTGGTAGACTGGGCTGGTATAGTGACTTCCTTGATCGGAGTGAATGAATGCATCCGTATGCAGTTTTACATTTCGTTGCTTTAAAAGACCATCTACCGTATCTGTGGCAATGTCGAGCGTGATCCGATCGGATAGGTTATAAGCTAACACCTCTCCTGTCGATGCATCTAGCAGGGTAGACAAATAGGCCATCTCAGAGCGGCCATAAGGAAGGTAAGTAATATCGGTGAGTAGAACCAGTCCAGGAATCTCTTTTCTGAAATCTCGTTGTAGGAGATTAGGCAGCGTCCGGTGTTCCTTCGTGGCTTTAGCAATGCGTTTATACGGGTTAGGCTTACGGTGAGGACATACCAAATTGAATTTTTTCATAAGTCTGCTAATTCGCTTCAAGCTATAAGTGACCTTAAAGTCTTGCTTTAAGACCATCTTAATCGAGCGTGCACCCTTTTTGAATCCACGACGGTTGAATGCTTTTTTTACGAGTTTTCCGGCTTCTTCATCACGTTTAGCACGTTCTAGACGTGCATTTGTGGATGCGAGATAGTTGTAGTACCCTGAACGAGAAACCTGAAGGAGCTCGCATAGATATCCCGTCAGTCTACTAAATCCCTTATCTACCGTGTTCTTGATGAGTTCAAACTTAACGCTTATGCTTCGCTTTATTCCGCTGAGTAACAGCCTCCTTTCGTTCTTGTCTAACTTTTTTAACAGTTCAATTTGAGACTCGAGCAGATTGATTCGTGCCTCTTGTTTCGCAATCACTTCTTCCGAGGTTAGTTCTCTTTGAAGAGGACGACCAGAAGCACCCTTTCGGTTATCTAATAACCCGATAATCCCATCCCGGCTATATGCCTTTTTCCATCGATCTGCACTCTGCTCCACGCGTGTCATACCAATGATATGGACAGGAAGACAATGGCACTCAAAGATCTCTCTTGGCAATTTACCTATCATAAGCTCTTCTATGAATAACCGCTTAAACTCGTCTGTAAAGGTAATTGATCTTTCACTAATTTTGCTTACATAGTTATTCTTAAGTAAAAGTATTTGATCTGCTTCACTAAAAAGTTTCTTACTCATGTCATCCCCCCATGCTTACTCTAGTATACAAAAGTACCCACAGCCTAGACACCTTTTTTTCAAAGTGTCCAGTCTATGGGTACCAGTTTACAGCCTTCTTCTTTTTATTCGTTAGTCATCATTTATTAATACAATCGCATATGTAAAATCTGATCTATTGTTTTAATGCAGGGTAGCCGATTGATTTGCTTCCAACTCATCAGCAGTAATGTTTGCCTGTTCAGGATCTAATGTCAGGATTGTTCTGCAAAACATACAACGGTCTGTCTTTCCAAGCATTTTGGTCAACTTGTGACACTCAGGACACTCTAATTGGACGGCAGAAGTAGATAATATACCTGCCCAAAAGTAAACAGCCAGACTTCCAAGCATGGCGATAAGTCCGATCACCAAGCCGATGGCAGCTACGATTTTACCTGAATGGCCCCAGAAGACGATACCAGCTGTACCGAGTATCATCATCCCCATTCCGGCCATGGTCAGCAGTAAGCCCCATAATCGAAACGAACTTATTTTACTTGATTTGAAGGACATTTGGCCAGACCCCAATTCTATATCGAATTTTAATCTTTTCAAAATGCTAAGAAGGAAACCATGTGTAGTTGTAGAACTATATTATAACGAATTGGCGGGAATACGCCAAGGTAGGAGGATATTGTG
>NZ_JBBOSP010000001.1:4937500-5222500 GCF_038005525.1 Paenibacillus sp. FSL K6-2524 | reverse complement strand
CCGGATTGTGGTTCCGGCATTCGAGGGTTCGAGACCCTTCGGTCGCCCCATTTAATTTCAAATATTCATTGGTGAGTGCCTTTTGGAAAGATCTTAAGGTTATTTTTTTTCTTGTGTGGCGATCGTGGCGAAGTGGTTAACGCACCGGATTGTGGTTCCGGCATTCGTGGGTTCGAGACCCATCGGTCGCCCTTTATTTCATCTAAAAAAGTGTTGGGGATTAGCCAAGCGGTAAGGCAACGGACTTTGACTCCGTCACCCATAGGTTCGAATCCTATATCCCCAGCCATTTATATGCGGACGTGGCTCAGCGGTAGAGCATCGCCTTGCCAAGGCGAGGGTCGCGGGTTCGATTCCCGTCGTCCGCTCCATTAGTTTTTATAATTCGGCGCCATAGCCAAGTGGTAAGGCACAGCTCTGCAAAAGCTCTATCCCCAGTTCAAATCTGGGTGGCGCCTCCATAATTTTTACGCGGGAGTGGCGGAATCGGCAGACGCACAGGACTTAAAATCCTGCGGTAGGTGACTATCGTACCAGTTCAAGTCTGGTCTTCCGCACCATTTTTATCTCTTATATGAGATGAAATTTATGAAGTAAGAGGAAATAAAAAAAATTGAATTATGCCGGCGTGGCGGAATGGCAGACGCGCTCGACTCAAAATCGAGAGGGAAACCGTGGAGGTTCGAGTCCTCTCGCCGGTACCAAACCTTTAAACTGCAACCCCAACATTCAAATGAATGTTGGGGTTTTTAATATGTGGATAAAGTACGAAAAGGGGCGTAAGGCCAGCCCGATGGGATCTTTCTGTATGGAGTAATCACTGTGCAGAAACAATATATAAAAAGAACGAGCAGCCGTTCAAACTGGCTACTCGTTCTTATAGTATTACAAACGATTTATTCTTTAAGTGTAATCGTACTATCACGATCATAATCCTTGACGAGGGCCTTTAAGCGTGTGGCCTCCCACAGATCACTCTTACATAGTAGTGTTCCGCTTTTGCCATTATGAGGTGGCTCAAGTAATTGTGATTGCCGATTTAGACGAATCAACAGCGCTTCCTGGATTTCGTAACAATAGAGACTAGTAATCGTAAAGGTACGACTGTACCTAAAGTTGCTTAGCGATATTTTCACTGTTTCGAAGGCCAGAATATAAGCGATAACAGAGTATAAGGCTTGCTCAAAACCGAAGTGAAATCCTGCCAAAGAGAGTATGCTACAATTCAAGATCAGGACCAGCCAGTCAGCAGATAAGGGCAATTTAAAATTAATCCATTCCGCTGTGTTCTGGGCCGTATCCAATGAGCCTCCGAAGCGTACGGCGAGTCCTATGCCAAATCCTAGAGACAATCCACCACCAATAGCTGCTGGAATGGGACTTGCTGTAAGCGCCGGATATGGGTGTAACAGGATAGCCGATATAGAGAATACAAGTAGTCCCAATACGGTCAACAAGCTGAATGAAGCGCTAATGTTTTTCCTCTGCAACAGAACAAGCGGTAGATTGAGTAAGAATAGGAACAGTCCTAATCTCATCTCCGTGTAGAACGCCATAATAGCAGATAACCCCGTCATACCTCCAACGACAATACCATGTGGCATTAGAAATAGTTCTAAACCTACGGAAGCAAGCAAAGCTCCGACAATAACTCCTAAGATGTTGATGAGTATGGGATTGATTCGCCAATGTAAACGGCGACGATCAACAGGGGAGAATGCCGTGAGTTTGTTTCTCATGCTCACTCCTCCTTTCCAAACCGTGATCAACCCGGCCAGGGGAAGTATTTCATATTTTTAATTGATTAAATAGTGTTCCACCTAATTTTGTAGGATCGATTGTGAGTCCGAAACTGAAGGAGAAGAAGCCCAATAAAACCGATGAGTAGAGCGCCGATCGCTTCAGCTACGTGAATCGATTCAGAGAATCCGGCAATTAGGAATAGAATTGAGGATAAACAATTCATTGGAACGAATATTTAATGCGCGGTTGAGGAATCCCGAAGTGTTGCGGAAATTAACCCGGCGAGCGCAATTAGAGCGATCGCCAGACCAATCTCAAAGATGACATGATCCAAATTAAGCAGTTCCATTTTGTAAGATTTGCTTAATTTGTTGTTGGTGAAGGCGTTCTCCTAAGACAACGACCAGCGCATCGGCAGTCAAGAGTAAATCTGCTCCAGGATTAATGTGTTTAGCATGATTTTTTTCAACGACAGCAATAATTGTGGCACCAGAACGCTGACGAACACGGAGTTCACCAATTGTTTTGCCAATGGATTTATAATTTGATTCAAGTTTATACCATTCAATGACCAGACCACCTAGAGCAACCTCGATGTTTTCTAGTGCAGTTGGTTTATAAGTAACACCGCCAATAATAGCAGATACATATCTAGCTTCATCGTCATCAAGTGTTACCATCGAGATGCTATCGTCCGGGTTATCATTTTCATAGTGGTACAATTCCCGTCTGCCGTCATCATGGATAATAATAGCAATTTTTTCACCACTACGAGTTTTAGCTACAATTTTTTTGCCAATCCCCGGTAAATCAGTTTCTTTGAGATTCATTAGTTTCAAGCCTCCAGTTAAGATATTAGAGAACATTTTTTTGGATGTTGGGTAAGAATGAATAGATCAATTAGGCTGATACGCCACAAACTTGCTGGTAAATTTTATGGGTAAGAGAAGAAGCCGTTTCATAAATAAAGAATAGGACGGTCGGAAATGTACCCACGGTGCAGAAAGTAAAAAGATTGCCGAAATGGGTATCGTTACAAGTGGAAATGGGGATCTGTCAATAATTAAATATTTGAGATGTGGTGATATGAGGCGCATGATTACTCTGGGACTCCGGTTGGAAAGATCACTTTCTAACGTTTCAGTCTCTGCAGTCTCAGATATTGCTGAGGTGAAAGAAATTCCAGGTAGAGATAAGACCATGAATAAGGCCAAAAAGGTGACAAAAAGCAATAGGCCTGTTGTTCCTTTTTTTAGTTTCATCATAGTCTGATCTCTCCCTTCAGCAATAATTTCATACTTTAAGGATATCACAGTAAATAGGGTATCTCAAAAAAAAAGATGATTTTATTATTAAATAATTGGCAATTAAGCTATAAGTGCATTTAAAAATAACGAAGAAGTATATAAATACTTGAGATCACAATGGACAAGAGCATTAACGGAAATCCAAATTTGATAAAACGCATAAACGTGATGGGTTCACCTTCTTTCGCAGACATCCCGGCTGCAATCAGATTAGCACTAGCTCCAATTAGGGAACCGTTTCCTCCCAGGCAGGCACCCAGCGCCAAGCTCCACCAGAGGGGTTCAAGATTAGATATCCCCATGCTCCCCATATCCTGAATCATCGGAATCATAGTGGCGACAAATGGAATATTATCAAGGAAACTGGAGGCTAGAGCACTAAGCCACAAGATAAGCATTGAGGACAGTAGTGTATCCCCGCCTGTTAATTCAATGGCATGTTCTGCTAACTGTTTGATGAGTCCCGTTTCTACCAAACCACCAACTAATACAAATAATCCTACAAAGAAAAAGATCGTTGGCCATTCCACAGAACGGAAGGCTCGTTCCATAACATGCTCGCCGGTAAACAATAAGAGTATGAATGCCCCTGCTAATGCGACTGTAGCGGATTCCAGATGCAAGGTCTGATGAAGGAAGAAACCGATCAACGTTACTCCAAGTATAACCAGACATTTTATTAGAAGCTTCTTATCCGTAATCAATCCATTTAATGGGATGTCCATGATGGTTTGACGGTTTTCGTCAGTTGTTCTTAGCCCTTTTCTAAAAACTACTACTAATAGGGGGAGAATTACTCCTAAAATGATAAAGACAATAGGTGTTAAGTTTTGCAAAAAGGCGACAAATGTTAATTCTGGGACTGCGCTACCGATCATAATGTTTGGTGGATCTCCGATTAAGGTTGCAGTACCGCCGATATTAGATGCAACAACTAATGAGAAAATGTACGGAAATGTTGGAACCTTTAACTGACGAGTTATGCTAAAGGCTACAGGGACTATCAATATAATAGTAGTTACATTGTCCAAGAGAGCTGAACCTAATGCCGTAATCAAGGCTAGCAGCCACAAGATCCTTACAGGGTTACCTTTGGCTTTTTTTGCTGTCCACATTCCTATGTAACTGAATAAACCAGTCTCTGCGGTAGTATTTACAATGATCATCATTCCAACTAAGAGTCCTAAGGTATTGAAATCGATATGATGAATTGCTGTTTCTTGATCCATGATTCCGAATACGACCATTAAAATACCACCAATCATGGCAAGTAATGTCCGATGAATCTTCTCAGAAATAATGAGTCCGTAGGTGAGTAAGAAAATGCCGATTGCAAGTATTGCTTGTTGTTCCATGGTAATCCTCCTTAGATGTGCAAAGCATGGAGTTAAGTATTAGATTGCCATGCTGGGGTTGAATTATTCCGGATATACCTGAAAAAAGACAAAAAGAGCCCGCAACATGGCAGGCTCCTCCAATAACTTCATTTTCTGTTGTTTAAAAGTGCATTCATCATTATAGTATTAGCTTTTAGAAAAGTAAAGGTTAAACTAAGAGCTAATATTAAGGACGCGAGATAAAACTGGCTACCTTAGGACTGACGAGCACCTCGACTAAGGTCTAGTATAAAAAACCGCCTGCGGTCCGTTTTGAAAAGATGCGTTTACACCTAGAATAAAGACATAAGGTTGATGCAAAGGAAAGGCGGTGATAAATCAATGAAAACAAATCGGCCCAATGGATTCGCAGTTGTACTTATTGCACTTGGAGTATTGGTACTGTTAGGTAAGCTAACCCCGTTACTGGGAAGTCTCTTCGGACTCCTGTTTACCATACTGGTGATCGCTTTAGGATATTACGGAATTCGCCGGGGGAACGCATTTTTTGGATGGATCGTCCTTATCTTCGGGATCATTTCTCTGATCTCAAAGCTAGCCTGGCTAATCGTACCGGTGCTTGGTATCGGATTGATCGTATATGGTATCTCGTCCCTTAAAGGACGTCGGGGTTACTAATTGCATATAGTTGGAGATATTAACTTGAATGAATGACCGAGAGGTTAGGAGGGATGATATGTCATGAGTGTATTTCGTCGAGTACGGGATATTACAGTAGCGAATTTAAATGAACGGTTAGAGCAGTCACAGGATCCGGTTCGATTAATCGATCAGTTTCTGATTGAGACTCGCCAGGAAATCGCCGAGGCAGAGAAACTCCATCATCATTATGCAGGACACACCAAACAGTTAAAGCAACAGGTGGATCAAGCTAAGGTAATGAAGGATAAGCGAGAAGAGCAAGCACTGCTTGCACTTAAAGCTGGTGAGGAACATCTTGCCAAGATGGCACTACAAGAAAAGATTCTATATGAAGAGAAGATCGAGCAGTATTCTGGGCTATATACCCAGAGCTTGGAGTCACTTCAGGAACTTGAAAATCAATTACATGAATTAAAGACAGAATATCAAGTGGTGTATAGCAAGCGACAGTATTATTACGCAAGAATGGAGACACTTCGTTTGCAACAACGTATGAACCAACGGATGAGCGGTTACGGTACGCAAGATGTGCCGAAAATGTTCAATCGTTTGGAAGATCGAGTGTCCGATATGGAATGGGAAGCCCGTAGCCTCCGTGATTTACGGAAGGTCGGTGAGGATTTCGTTAACCAAGCGGGATCCGCAATTCAATCCACATTGGAGCAAGAACTCTCCCGCTTGAAGCAAAAGCTGAACAACAATGGGGAGGGGCAAGGAAAATGAGAAGCATATACCGTTCCAGACGGAACAGATGGATAAGCGGTCTGATTGGTGGGCTTGCAGAAAACCTAGGCATTAGTTCCTTTGCACTGCGGCTGTTAGCGCTAATTAGTATTCCTTTCACGGGTGGAACGACTATATTCATCTACTTTATCGCTGCCCTTGTGATTCCGAAGGAGCCTTTCAGTCCACATGATCCTTATTTTAACGGTGGATGGAATAATGGAGGTTACAACAATAACGCCTACGGGCCAGGGAATCATGGGGACCCACGGTACAGACAACGACCTCCGGTCGGTGGACACCCATTTGAAGGCCAGACCCAATACGGTGGTAGACCGATGGGGAACAACGGATTTGAAGCAGCAGATGCATCAAACCTGGATTCCATGATGAAAGATATTGAGAAAAAAGCCATGAAAAAAGAATTGGAAGAGCTTCGTAAAAAGCTTTCTAACTATGAGAAGGGAGAAGTGTAAAAAATGGGAGTATTCAAACGAATTAAAGATATCACTAAAGCGTCGGTAAATGATTTGCTCGATAAGGTGGAGGAACCAATTGTTATGCTCAATCAGTACCTACGTGATATGGAGGCCGAGATTCGGGATGCCGAAGTAACAGTAGCTAAACAAATGGCTAATGAACGTAGAATGAAACAACGCTTAGATGAGGCGGTACGCATCTCTATGCAGCGTGAGAGTCAAGCTGAGGTTGCTCTAAATAATGGTCAAGAGGAATTGGCACGTAAGTTACTGGAAGAAAAAATTCATTACGATCAAAAGCAAGCTGAATATGTTGACTTGCATGTTCAATCTGAAGCTCAAGCTTCTGAATTGAAACAACAATTGCACGAAATGAAGGATGAATTCTACAAGCTTCGCAACAAACGCAATGATTTGGTTAACCGTGCGCAAATGGCGAAGGCTAGAAAACAAATGTCACAAGTTAGCAGCCTGCATACGATCGAGAGTGGTAATGCTTCACTAGGATTCCATCGTATGGAAGAGAAGATTATGCAGTTGGAAGCAGAGGCAGAAGTTTCAGGTATTACATACCGTGGAACCTCTACGGGAGTTTACTCCAGCCCAGCCGATGCGGAGAAACAGTTGAAAGTTGACGCACAACTCGAGGCGCTTAAGTCCAAATTGAACTCTTCTACAAAGCGTGAGGCAAGCAAAGAATAACGTGTTCACGTCGAATAAACAATGTGGTATGCTATAAAATGGTGAAGCCATGCGGTAAGAAACTACCGTTATGGCTTTTCCGATCTTATGAACCGACAGGGAGGTGCGACATGGATACGCGGAAAAGATTCTTGGCTATCGGTCTGATCGGAATTGGCGTTATGATGATTTTCGGCAAATGGCTAGGATTTTTCACTATCGTCGCCCTCATTATTATAGGTTATGGTGTGTACAAAGTTCGTCAAGGTGAAGAGGTAAAGACTGGTTATATCTTACTTGCAGTGGGCGGAGTTATGATCCTGCTGGATCACTTTATGCTGATGGTTGCGATACTGATGATTTCGCTAGGATTCTATTACGCCAAGATTAGAAAGACGCAACCGGAAGGAAACCATGTACAGAAACAGAACATCACTTCTAACATCCATTGGGATCGGGATCCTTGGACTCTACGTAATACAAGTATGTGGCATGTGATAGGGGAACTTGATATTGACTTGTCCCTCGCGATTGAGGAAAGTGAGTCTAATATTCTGATGTTCCATGGTATCGTGGGTGATATTAATTTGATTGTTCCTGAAAATTATGGGGTAGACATCGAGGCCTTCGTATTGTTTGGTCAAATTGATTTTGATCAGGAAAAGGAGACTGGGATGTTGAATCGCTTATATTGGAAATCTCCAAACTACCATACTAGTGAATTTAAAGTGAAAATTATCATTTCCTACCTTGTCGGAGATGTAGATATACGATTAACTTGAGATTGGAGGAGAGCCCTGCATGAAGAAGAGGAAGTCTGTAAATATGTTATCTCGAAGCATGCGGGAAGGGATTCTCCTGTCATTTATTATATTGATTGCAGTTCTTTACGTTCTATATACATATGATTATTTTAACCCGTCAGGTTCATGGAAAACGGGGATAAAAGCCGGTCTTTCATTATTGTCACTATTGATTAGTATTGGTGCTATCTATGGTTTCTTACAAGGTTATCGTCCAAAACGAAAAATTGATTTGCTGAGGGATTCTCTCTTACAATGGGAGAAGGGAAATCAAACTGGGGTAGTCCCAAAGCTTGGTGAAGATGAGATGGGGCGGCTAGGTGAGCAACTAGAGAGAATAGGTAAGCGCTGGGAAGAGCAGGTCACTTCACTTCAGCGGCTTTCTACACATAATGCTCAGTTGGCTGAGCAAGCTAGGGTTTCAGCGATTGTAGAGGAAAGACAGCGACTCGCCCGTGAGCTTCATGATGCGGTATCGCAACAGCTATTTGCAATATCCATGACCGCCACAGCGGTGGGAAGAACGCTAGATAAGGACTTCGATAGAGCTAAGCTCCAAGTTGAATTGATCGAAGAGATGGCTTCTGTTGCTCAATCTGAAATGAGAGCGCTTCTGCTTCATCTACGTCCGGTATACCTCGAGGGTAAGGAATTATCACAAGGGTTATTGGAACTCGTAAAAGAGCTCAAAACAAAAGTACCGATGGAGCTAATACTTGAGATGGATGAGGAATTGAAACTGGGCAAAGGAATTGAGAACCACCTGTTCCGTATCATTCAGGAAGCAATGTCGAATACCCTTCGTCATGCTAAAGCGGATAAGATGGAAATTCGCATTCATCAGAAGGGAGATGTTGTGAAGGTCGCGCTTAGGGATAACGGTATCGGCTTTGAATTGGATGAGAAGAAGCAGATATCTTACGGGTTGTCGACGATGCAAGAGCGTGTGCGTGAGGTTGGTGGATCGATTCAATTCATTACAGCTCTGGGCAAGGGGACGCGTATTGAGATCACAATACCTTTGATGAATGAGGAAAGTGGGGAGATTCTTAGTCATGGAGATGGACAAGGAGATTAAAGTACTGCTCGTGGATGATCATGAGATGGTAAGGATAGGGTTGGCAGCAGTGTTAGGCACTGAGGACGGTATAGAGGTTGTTGGTGAGGCAAGTAGTGGAGAAGAAGGCATTCGGCTCGCAACAGAATATAGACCCGATGTTGTTCTGATGGACCTAGTGATGGAAGGTATGGATGGAATCGAAACAACAAGACAACTGCTAGCACTGTATCCTGATTGTAAAGTGATTGTATTGACCAGCTATCTGGATGATGAAAAGATGTATCCGGTTATCGAAGCAGGAGCATTTAGCTACTTGTTGAAAACCTCCCGTGCATCCGAAATTGCTGAAGCCATCCGAGCCGCTGCACGAGGACAGTCCGTATTGGAATCGCAAGTCGCTTCCAAAATGATGAATCGCTTGCGTCAGCCTAAACCAGAAACACCAGCTTATGAGGAACTAACCGAACGTGAGATGGATGTACTAAGGTTGTTGGCTCAAGGAAAGTCTAACCAAGATATTGCAGATGATCTGATCATCGGAATCAAAACAGTTAAATTCCATGTGACTAATATTTTAGCCAAATTAGATGTGGATGACCGTACACAAGCAGCTATTTATGCTTATAAGAATGGCTTAGCTGAATAATTTGGAATAGTATAGTTCAAGAAGCAAAGAGACTTCACTTCGATGTCTCTTTTTTTGTTATATTTTATTAATTTATCGCGGTTTAAGTATAACTTCATAGTTCATGGGACATCCTATTTCATAGATTGATAGATTTGGTGAGGGTGGGAGAATGATCTTATGAAGAAACTAGGAAGCTATGCACTTATTATTATATTAGTTGCAGTTGTAATGGTCGGATTTGAGAAGGGAAGGCATACAGATGCCGCAGTGAATCATCCGGTAGATGATGCTAGTGTGCAATTAGCCCAGTTGATGAATATAGGAAAAGTGGTTATACAAGATAAAGTCCGGGTTACGATAAAATGGCAAGGGGAGTGGAATACACTACTTGCGCCGGAGGAAGCGGCAGATGTACTTTCAACTCGTCTAGGATTATCTGGGCTCGTCTATGATAAAGTTCAGGATCATACTCAGTATTATGCTCTGGGGGATTTGAACGGTGTACAATCCAAGCTTTCAGTTACTGTTCGGGAGAAAGGAAGACTCTATGTAGTATTACGACTGGAGACTGAGACCCTCGAAGGTATGAATGCTCTGGGCACCTTGCAGTATAATTATGGGAGCTCGCTTGCGGATGAAGGAGTAAACGTGAAATGGAATGCAGCTCTACAAGGAATGACAAATGAACAGACCGGAGACATGGACGGGGTTCAATCGTTAACTCCTGGAGAGAAGTTGAAGAATATAGAGCAGCAGGTAGAGAACACAATACAACCGCTAAAAATGGTAGACAGCTATGAAGATGGTAACACAATCAGTCGATCTTATGAGGTGGATGGATTACCAATTTCTGTTTATAGTGGGGATCACCAAATTTCATTGCAAGTGGCTCTGCACCGAAATTTAGACACGGGTCGTCAAGAGATTTCTATAGGCTCACCATTACTGACGATTGAATATTAGATGAATATTAGGTAAAGATTAGATGAAATTTCATTAAATACATCAATTTTTGATATTTATTTGATGGCATCCTTGCAGAGGATATGCTAAAATTACATGACATCTTATGATGACTAAGTAAAGTCATCAAAATGATGGGTTATGAATAAATATACACTATATTACATATAGAAAGAATGAGGAGCCATGGCTGAAATTCAAAATCTAGAATCACTGCAGACACCAGGAGCGGTATTTTTTATTTTCGGGGCAACCGGAGATTTAGCACGTCGTAAGTTGTATCCTGCAATATACTCTTTGTATACTGAAGGAAAGCTTGCGGAAGATTTTGCGGTTATCGGCGTGGCGCGGCGTCCGCGTTCACATGAGGAGTTCCGCGAAGACATCTATCGTTCCATCAAGGAATTTTGTCGTTATAAGGTGGAAGACACCGCAAAGTGGACTCAGTTCGCAGAGCATTTTTCATATAAATCACTAGACATTAATAATATTGACGGATACCGTGAACTTCGTGAATTAACAGAAACGGTAGAAGCGCGCTTTGATATACCGGGAAATCGAATGTTCTATCTGGCACTCGCTCCAGAATTGTTCGGTAGTGTGTCCTTCAACTTACAGAAGGGTGGCATGCTCAGCAGTGCTGGTTGGCACCGTCTTGTTATTGAGAAGCCATTTGGTTATGATCTGTTGTCGGCTCAGAAACTAAATGAAGAACTGAATCAAGTATTCAAAGAAGAAGAGATTTATCGGATCGATCACTATCTAGGCAAAGAAATGGTGCAGAATATCGAGGTTATTCGTTTTGCGAATGCTTTCTTTGAGCCTCTGTGGAACAATAAACACATTGCTAATATCCAGATCACACTCAGTGAAACGGTGGGTGTTGAGGAGCGTGGTGGGTATTACGATCATTCGGGAGCGTTGCGTGATATGGGGCAGAACCATATGCTGCAAATGCTAACGATGATAGCAATGGAAGCACCTAGCCGTTTGTTCCCTGAAGATATTCGGGACGAGAAGGTGAAGGTGTTGCGCTCGTTACGACCTTATTCATCCCCACTTGAAGTGGCGGAGAATGTTGTGCGTGGTCAATATACACAGGGCGAGAGCAAAGGCAAATCACTACCAGGGTATCGCCAGGAAGATAAAGTTGCTCCTGATTCCAATACGGAAACTTATTTTGCAGCTAAAGTACTCGTTGATAATTTCCGCTGGGCTGGCGTTCCATTCTATATTCGGACTGGTAAACGACTACCTGTCAAAACGACAGAAGTTGTTGTTGAATTCAAACAAATGCCAACGAACGTTTACTTGGGTCAGAAGCATACACTAGAACCAAACCTGTTGGTTATTCGTGTGAATCCGATGGAAGGCATCTATATTAAGATTAATGCCAAGAAGCCAGGTTCCGAATCCCAAATTCAGCCTTTAGCAATGGAATTCTGCCAAAGCTGTCAAGTGGGTATTAATTCTCCTGAAGCGTATGAGCGCCTTATCCATGATGCAGCGAATGGTGACTCCACTTATTTCACTCGCTGGGATGAAGTGGCTACAGCTTGGGCGTTCGTGGATCGTATCGCAGCAGCTTGGGGACAGACTCCAAGCGATATTAGCTCTTATCCTGCTGGTTCATGGGGACCTAAGGAAGCTGATGAATTACTCGCTAAGGATGGATTCCATTGGTGGCCAGTAAATGGACAAGAGGAAGACGACGTTGTTTGGACAAAGTCCTGATACTATCATCATAATACAGGCTAGAATCCAGAATATAAGCCGTCTTTCAAGCATAACGCTTGAAAGCGGCTTTTTTGCGTATGGAGAGTCAAAATATGTTACAATGTAAGACGTGACTTTGTGGAATGAAAGGAAAGTGAGAATGAGCAAAGCATTGGAACAAGAATTGCAACATGAGGTGGATAAACGCAGAACATTTGCGATTATTTCCCACCCGGATGCCGGGAAAACGACATTAACGGAGAAGCTGCTACTATTTGGTGGAGCAATCCGTCTAGCGGGCTCAGTTAAAGCTCGTAAAGCCAGCAAACATGCAACAAGCGACTGGATGGAGATTGAGAAGCAACGGGGGATTTCCGTTACCTCCTCTGTCATGCAGTTTGATTATAACGGTCATCGCGTTAATATTTTGGATACACCGGGTCACCAGGACTTTAGTGAGGACACTTATCGTACATTAACGGCTGCGGATAGCGCTGTGATGTTGATCGACGTTGCTAAAGGGGTCGAGGCTCAGACCATCAAACTATTTCAGGTCTGCGCTCAACGGGGAATTCCGATCTTTACGTTTATTAACAAGTTGGACCGTGAAGGTCGCAGTCCATTCGAACTGATGGAACAAATTGAACAAGTGCTTGGCATCCGTTCAGTGCCGATGAACTGGCCTATTGGTTCAGGACGCGAGTTGTGCGGGGTATACGATCGAATGAATAATCAAGTTGAATTATTCCAAGGCGACGATCATTCCAACATTCAAGTGAAGAAGGTCGAGGATTATCTGGACCCTGAGATTCGTAAAATGGCGGGAGATTACTTGCACGATCAGCTTTGTCAGGATCTAGAGCTACTCGATGTAGCTGGTGATCCATTCGATTTGGAGAAAGTGAAACGAGGAGAGCTGACCCCTGTCTTCTTCGGCAGTGCGGTTAACAATTTTGGTGTACAGACTTTCCTAGATAACTTCCTCAAGCTTGCTCCTAAACCGGAACCTCGTCGTAGCACGACCGGGACTGTAGAACCGACGAATGAGAAGTTTACGGGATATGTATTTAAAATTCAAGCTAATATGAATCCTGCGCACCGTGACCGTATTGCGTTTCTACGTATCGTTTCAGGTAAGTTTGAACGCGGAATGTCAGTGAAACATGTACGTATGGGTAAAGAGATTAAGTTGTCACAACCACAGCAATTTCTAGCTCAAGATCGTGATATCGTCAGTGAGGCTTACCCAGGTGATATTATCGGGTTGTTTGATCCAGGTATTTTCCGGATTGGAGATTCGTTAAGCCAAGGTAGTGAAGTTGTATTCGATGAACTTCCTACGTTCTCTCCTGAGATATTTGCCAAGGTAACGGCGAAGAACGCACTGAAGCATAAGCAATATCAAAAAGGGATCGAGCAGCTAACAGAAGAGGGAACGATTCAGGTGTTCACTACTGTTGGCTTTGAAGATACTATGCTGGGTGTGGTTGGGCAACTTCAATTTGAAGTTTTCGAATACCGAATGAAAGGCGAATATGGCGTTGATGTACAGTTGCAACGGATGCCGTATCAGTTTGCCAGATGGATTGTTGGAGACAAGATCGATCCTTCTAAATTCCGGATTAACTCCACACTTGTGAAAGATAAGAAGGGCAATTATGTCGTGCTGTTTGAGAATGAATACGCGATGCGTACGGCCATGGATAAGAATCCAGATGCTAAATTTCTTGAGGTTGCGCCATAAGTGTTGTCGTTGTCCTTACTAATTCGAAAATAAACAAACAACAAGCCTTTTCCCGGCCCATACCGAGCCAAGAGAAGGCTTGTTGTTTGTTGTAAAGGGCAATCTTCTTATTTCAGTGGGCCCAGATCAGTTGCTTCGATTTTGCTGTGAAGCATGGAGATTAAAGCGTTCTGTTTGGTCTGGTCGATATTCTTCCACATCATCTCAAAAATAACGCCGAGTCCCGGAAGCGCAGCTTCCTGAGCATCGATGGAACCTTCAATCATGCTTCGAAGATCACCTTCGCTTTTACCATGTATCTTGTGCATGATAGCTTGTCGCAAATCCATTGTGATCGCCACGGGAATCCCTCCTAGAAATGTTACTTGCCCGGTTGTTAATCTTCCCTATGACACGGCTGAAAATACAAGTTTTAGGATAGGTGTGATATACTAAAGCAAATTAATTCTGTCTTGGGTAGGTGAAGTTATGGCGTCAGCGAAAAAACAGTTTGCTGTCATTGGGATGGGACGCTTCGGCTTTAGTGTAGCTAAAGCTTTAAGTGAAATGGGTTTTGACGTTCTTGCTATCGATTCCGATGAACATAGCACGCAAGCTGTATCCAATATTGTTACACATGCTGTATCGGCAGATTCCACGGATGAAGAAGCACTTCGTGCACTGGGTGTTCGAAATTTCGACGTTGTGGTCGTGGCGATTGGTGAAGATATACAAGCCAGCATTCTGACTACGCTCATCTTGAAAGATCTTGGCGGACCCATCATCATTGTTAAAGCGCAAAATGAATTGCATGGGAAGGTACTTCAGAAGATAGGGGCCGATAAAGTCATCTTTCCTGAAAGGGATATGGGACTTCGTGTAGCTCACCATCTCACTTCTCCGAACATTCTGGACTATATCGAGTTGTCAGATGAATACAGCATTGTTGAACTACGCGTTACCAAAGGTATGATTGGCAAAAATCTGAAGGAGCTTAATATTCGGGCGCTCTTCGGATGCAATGTGATGGCGATCAAACGAGGAACAAAGATGAACATCTCTCCTGCAGCAAGTGACCGGCTTACCGTTGAGGATGTCCTAGTCATCGTCGGTGAGAAGAATGATCTTACTAAGTTAGAGTTGGCTTACTCAGAATCTTAAATATAAGGATGAACAGACTGATGCAAATATTGTCTCCGCAGAATGCCCGTGTTAAGGAATGGGCGGGGCTGTTAGAGAAGAAATATAGGGATAAGCATAATAAGTATTTGATTGAAGGTATCCATTTAGTACAAGAAGCGTTGAAAGCTAACGCCGATATTGAATGTATTTGTTATGAGATCGAGTCCGGAATTCCGAGTGAATTAAATGGAGTCGCATCCTCAAGTTTGGATGTGGAGTGGATTGGCGTGTCTGGGGCCGTGATTGCTAAATGCAGTGATGCGAAGACACCGCAACCTGTCTTTGCGATCCTTCGTAAGGTAGGGGGCTCTTTGTTGCCTTTACTTCAGAAGGGGAACAGCCTTGTTGTTGTATTAGATGGTATACAGGACCCAGGAAATGTGGGGACGATCATTCGCAGTGCAGACGCTGTTGGGGCGGATGGTGTTATCGTGGGTGCAGGTTGCGCCGATATTTATGGACCTAAGGTACTTCGTTCTACAATGGGCTCGCTATTTCATTTGCCTGTAATTCACGGAAACCTGAGTGAAATTCTACCACAGGCCAAGGAACATGGTATTTCTCTGGCAGGCACGAGTCTGCAGGCGGCGCAGAATTGCTACGCTTACGATTTTAAAGGGCCGGTATGGTTACTGCTTGGCAGTGAGGCCAAGGGCCTGAGTAATGAGGTTCGTGCGCTTATGGATGATGGGCTGATTATACCGATGCGTGGTCAAGCAGAATCACTCAATGTAGCGATGGCTGCTTCCATATTGTTGTTCGAAGCGCAGCGTCAGCGTTATTTTAACTAAACAAACAATAAATCTGATAAAGTAATGCTATATTAGTCCCGATGTGTCAGAAGTCCTTGATACAGCGGGGCTTTTTTGAGTACTATGGAGTCAAATGTTTCCTCAACAAATGATTGCGCGGTATTTGAAGTTCAGGTACGATGGCAGTAAGAACCCGTACAGATACATTTGTGATAATTTTCACAAAATTTGTTAGATTATTAATTTAACATTAGGTAGCTCTGAAGGAGTAATGCACAATGAAAATTGGTAAATTCTCTAAAAAGCATAATATTACGCAGGACACCATTCGCCACTATATTGATATGGGGTTACTTGTTGCTGAAAAGCAAGGTTGTCAGTATAAGTTCAGTGAAGAGGATAGTCATGATATCGAAAAAATATTTGCACTAAAGAAATTAGATTTTTCTCTAACCGAAATTCAGGAAATACTATGTTTTAATCGATTGGAAGGCGATAAGTCAGATGCCTACAGACAATTTTACTTATCCTTATTGGAGAGAAAACAAGAACAAATCATGAAAGAACAGCTAAAATTCAATGAGATCAATCTCCAGTTAAAAGATAGAATTAAAAACTTAAAAGTGGATGGGATAAGTCAAAAGAAAACCTTGGGTTTTCCGCTAGCCGCTTTAGGTCTTTTGGAGTGTCCTTGTTGTGAAAAAACACTAGATATTAGTGGAGGTACTGTAGAAAAAAATATGATGTTAGAAGCCATTATTCAATGTGAATGTGGTTACATTGCGATTATAGAAAATGGAATTTATATAGATGAGAAAATTGTAAGAAAAAAGATCATGCCTACAAAGGAAGTGTTTTTTGAGGCAGCTTCACCTAACTATATAAATTTTTTGTATAATGGGACCACTACATTAATCGATTACATACAAACACATGGATATGCCCCTAAATATATGATGGAACTTGATAATTGTACAGGTAGATTTTTAATGCATTATATTGATCATTTACCTAAAAGTTGTACCTACATTCTCATTTGTCATGACAAGGAAAGACTAGCTAATATGAAGAGAAATCTAGAGCTACAATATGAGCATAGTAACTTTATCTTTTTCTGTTGTGATATAGATAGATTGCCGATGACAAAGTCCTCTATTGATATCATCGTTGACCATTGGATGAGCAAGACGTATGCCAAATCAACGAATAAGATTTTACTGGATATCGTTTCGCCTTACTTAAAACAAGAGGGACTTCTGACTGGAGCATTTCCCCATATAGGTACTAAATGTAAGGACTTTATAGACATCCCAGTAGAAATAAGAGATTATTTCAATAAAAATAATATATTAGAGAAATTAGGAAGTTTAGAGTTATCTCAGTTAGATGCTATAGACATTGGTCCGATCATCGAAAACAACCCATATATTGATATCAGGAATAAGGAACTATACCAGACTCTTTATGTTGGGAAGAAGAAGAGAAATTTCGAGGTTATTTCCTCAAGAGTTGAGCACGAGTTGAAACATAAACAGAATATGATTTCCTAAACATAGATAGAGCAGAGCCACTAACCCGATCAAACAAATTCATTGCTTTAATTCATATTTGTCCTTCTAAGGAAACCTTGGGTTAACCCCAGGGTTTTTATTTTTTTCACCTTTTTCACGTGCAAAATTTCACAAAGTCATCTTGACGTGGTGATGACCCCACAATATAAGCTTAATTATATTAATAAGCTATATATCAAGGGGGAAAAAGAAATGAAAATGAATTTGAAAAGGATAGGGTTTGTGCTATTAGGACTAGTGCTAATGCTAAGCGTAGTTGCTTGTTCTAAATCTGCTTCAGATACGAACTCAAATTCTAATGCAGCTGAGACTTCTGGTAAGTATAAAGCTGGAACTTACACAGCAACGGCTGCTGGTAACAATGGCGATGTAACGGTTGAGGTTGTATTTGATGAAAACTCGATCGTTTCAGTAACGGTGAAGGAAAATAATGAAACTAAAGGTCTTAGTGATAAGGCGATCGAACGTATACCTCTACAAATTGTTGAGGGTCAGACCTTGGCTCTTGATGTAGTGTCGGGTGCTTCCAATTCGTCGAAGGCCATCCTCGCTGCGGTTGAAGATTGTGTCAAGCAAGCTGGTGGAGATGTAGATGCTCTTAAAGTTGCTGCCGTGACCGAGAATAAACCGCTAAAGGAATCTGAGTTAACTACGGATGTGGTCATTATCGGGGGCGGGGGAACCGGCCTTGCAGCGGCTGGATCAGCTTTCGAGAATGGCGCTAAAGTTATTGTGCTAGAAAAATTGGCGAACTTAGGGGGTTCTACGGCATTATCAGGTGGAGCTATCGCGGCACCAGGTACTCGATTCCAAAAAGAACTTGGTATTGAGGATTCACCTGAATCATGGTTAGAACTGTGGAAAGAACGTCAAAATACAAGTAATCCGGACAGTAAATATCCTGATTATGACCGCGTATTAACCTTTATGGATGATGCGGTAGATACAACACATTGGTTAGTCGATAATATGAATCATAAGTATAGAAGTGTAGAGGGATTTGGCGTTGACCCTGTAGCCCGCCTTCATTTTCCTGAAGTAAGTGGCGCTAGTATCATCGAGAATATGGAGAAAACTCTGAATGACAAAGGGATAGACATTCTTACAGAGACAAAAGCAACGGAATTAATCACGGATGATAAAGGTGATGTGATCGGTGTTAAGGCTGAGAATGCTGAAGGAATTCTGATCATTCATGCGAAAAAAGTCATTATTGCTTCAGGAGGCTTTGCTAAGAGTGAGGAACTAATGAAGCGTTTCTTACCTGAATTTGTTGAGGATATGGATATTAGTGCAGCTTCAGCAGGCAGCACAGGTGATGGAATTATCATGGCGGAGAAGTTAGGCGCTGCGCTATACGAAGATCCATGGATTATTGGTTTGGGTATGGCGAGTCGTGTTCCTGAATTAAGAGTTCTTGAATGGGATCCAACGAAAGTATTGGTAAATGAAAAAGGCGAGCGCTTTATGAATGAGAATAGCCATTACGCAATTGTAACTAATAAAGTTGCTGTCAACGAACAAGTGTGGATGCTTATCGATTCAAGTGAAGCAAATGCTGCAGTGATTAAATCCATTGAAGGACAACTTCCGAATGATGAAATCGCTGTAGGGCAAACCATGAAAGAATTGGCTGCAGCTATGCAAGTACCTGAGGCGGCTTTAGTGACAACAATGGATACTTTCAATGCGGGCGTAGCTTCCGGGAAAGATGCTTTTAAGAAAGAAGCAACAACACTTGTAGCTGTTGATAAAGGACCATTCTATGCGTTTAAATTTAATCCGCGGACGATGGGTACCTTTGGTGGAGTGAAAGTTGACGAGAATTATCGTGTTCTAAAAGAAGACGGATCCGTTATCAATAATCTTTATGCAGGTGGAGAAGCAGCTAATCGTTATCTCTATAACCAAGTCTATATGACTGGTAGCGCTGTTCAATATGCATTAACTAGCGGTCGCTTGAGCGGAGAGCATGCTGCAAAAGCAGTTGCAGAAGGAGAATAATTGAATTTCTAGACGTTAGCAATCATTAAACAACAGATAAATAGACAAAGAACATTCATTGAGCAAATGGCTTAATTGAATGTTCTTTGTTTTTTTATATGCATAAGGGACAAATATTTCCCAATTAAGCTGATCTTCTTAGTAATAATGTCTACCATGATATAAAATAGAGAATGCGGCTAATTTATTAACGTATATTATTTAAAATTACTAGGGATGAAATAGAGAGGGCATGGCGGTATGAAGACAGCAGAAAATTATTTTATCCGAAAGAAGCAGGAAATCGGTGTTGAGCTGAATGAAATTCAACAGCGTGCGGTACTGCAGACAGAAGGGCCTGTGCTTCTCTTGGCGTCACCAGGTTCAGGGAAGACGACAACGATCATTATGCGGATTGGTTATCTTATGGAAGTGAAAGGTGCCGACGCTTCACGTATTAAGGCTGTTACTTTCAGTCGGGCATCAGCAAATGATATGAAAGAAAGATTTAAACATTTCTTTCCTAGTCTACCACCTGTTGATTTCTCAACGATTCACAGCCTTGCGTTCGAAGTAGTTAGAGAGCATTTCTGGAAAACGCGGACTCCTTATCAAATTATTGATGGAAATGTAGAAATAGATGAGCAGGAAATGGACATTGAAGATCATAATCTGCCCTTGCATAAGAAGATTATTTTACGGGACTTGTTCAAAAGCATCAAAGGTGAGAATATTACGGACGATCAGATGGATGAACTAACGACTTATATTAGTTTTATTAAGAATAAAATGGTTCCTGAAGATCAATGGTCATTGGTTACATGTGATGTGCCAGAGGCTGCTCGGATTCTAAGAGAATATGAGACATTCAAGAAATCTGGTCATAGTAAGTTGTTACTAGATTTCGACGATATGCTGACGATAGGCAATGATGTGTTGGGACGGGACCGCGAACTCCTGCGGAAATATCAACAGAGATACGATTATGTAATGACTGATGAAAGTCAAGATACATCCATGGTGCAACATGCAATGATCGAAAAACTGGTCCGGGGTCATGGGAACCTGTGTGTTGTAGCAGATGATGATCAATCGATTTACAGTTGGAGAGGGGCAGAGCCATCCTATCTGCTGAATTTCAAGCAAGTGTACCCGAGCGGAGTTATTTTGTTCATGGAGCAGAATTATCGTTCTACTAAGAATATCGTTGATGTGTCCAATCAGTTTATTAAGAAAAATAAGAATCGTTATAAGAAGAACATGTTTACTCAAAACGCTGAAAACAAACCAGTATCGATCGTTAATTTTGATCGTTATGAGGCGCAGAGTAAATACTTGGTGGAGGAGATCAGGAAGATTGAGGACTTAAGTGAGGTAGCGGTCCTATTCAGAAATAATTCTTCTTCCATCAATCTAATGAACCAATTCGATCGAGCGGGAATTCCTTTTTACATGCGGGATACGGACAATCGCTTCTTCTCACATTGGGTAGTTGAGGATATTCTGAACTTTATGCGGATGACATTTACGGATAAACGAATTGATATTTTGGAGAAAATCCATACCAAGCTTAACGGATATATTACCAAAGTTCAGATGACCATTTTGAAGGACATCGACAACAATGAATCTGTGTTTGATAATTTGTTGAACTATGTGCCGCTGCAGGATTATCAGATCAAACAGATTGAGCAATGCAAAGAGACATTTCAGCAATTGCAAGGAACAGCACCACTTGCGGTCATTCGAACCATCCGGACGAAGCTTGGTTATGAAAAGGCGCTCGAGAAAATGTGCGAGCGTCTAGGTTTTCGTAAGGAATACTTGATGGGTATTCTGAACACGCTGGAGGAAATCGCAGATACCTTGGAATCAATGGAGGAATTCGCCAAGCGATTGCAGCATTTGGAGCGAGCTCTGAAAACCTCTAAAGCAAAGAAGGGACAGAATGCAGTAACATTCTCAACCTTTCACAGTGCTAAAGGTTTGGAGTTCAAGCGAGTATACATGATTGATTTGATCAACGGCATCATCCCATCTTCTGAGGATCTGAAACGTGGGAGTCGTGATCGAAATACCGAACTTATGGAAGAAGCCGCACGGTTATTCTATGTCGGAATGACACGGGCCAAGAGTGAATTGGAGTTACTTCTGTACGGTGTAAGGGATGGAGAGAAGGTGACGGAATCAACATTTGTATCCGAGGTTAGGACTATTCTAAATCCGCCTAAGCTTGTTCAGAAGAGTACAGTTACTCCTCAGCAAGGAAGTATTAGTACTAGTTCGATTCATTCACCTGTTCGCTCATATAATCCGAGAGCAATCAGGTCAAGGACGCAATTAGCACAAGGCATGCAAGTGAAACACCATGTATTTGGAGCAGGAAAAGTGATGGATCTGGGTAACGATATTATAGAAATTCAATTTACAACGGTAACAAAACGGCTATCGTTGCAGGCCTGTCTGGATGTGGGATTACTAGAACCGATACCTCTCGAAGAACTATCTCTATAAATGCATGATCAAATTATAACTTTTTGAACAACCTCTATAAGTTGTATTTCTGTATGTCCTTCTTTTTCCCACCTGTCCCGCATAACTTGTATAGAAGTTTGACCGCTGCCGTCGGGGGGGTTGAAATATGCGGATAAGACGTGGGTGGCATAGTCGAAGAAGAAGAAAGCCAAGAAGTAGGCGGAAAATTTGGATTGTCTTTGCGATCATCACTATGTTCGTATTCGTACAGTTCTTCCTGTATATTGAACGGAATATGAAAGCACCGATTATGCACTTGGCTCAAATTAGGGTGAAGCAAATTGCCACGGAGTCCATAAATGAGGCGATTACGGCTCAAGTGGCGAATAAGGCAGGGATTGATGATCTGATCGATTGGAAGACAGATCAGGCCGGTAAAATTACCGGGTTTATGCTAAATTACTCAGCACATATGCAGATAACTTCAGATACGATTAAGACGGTTCGAACGACTTTGGACCAAGTATCGAGATTATCAGAGCATATTCCGCTGGGGCAAGCATTGGGGAGTCCTATTCTAGCCTCTTTCGGTCCAAGTATTCCAATCAAGATCGAACCCAAAGGGGAAGTCAAGGTAGATCTGGATACAAGGAGACAGGACGTAGGTATTAATAATGTTCTGGTAGAGGTATTCTTACGCGTAAAGACGGAGCTGTCAGTCGTTGTACCGTTCGATATGGGGCCGCAATCGGTAGAGACGGAAATCCCTATATCTTATTTACTAGTTGTTGGGGACGTTCCAACGTATTACTACGATAACAAAGGAAATCCAGTAGGAGATAATGGGGCTAATGCACCCACGATCTCACTACCAGCCCAAGAGACGGAAGCACATTAGAACTAGTTCAAACATGACAATAAAAAAAGGGCAACTCCAATTAAACTGTACCCTATCGAGAGACTTTTTTAAAGTGTTTACTCGATAGGGTACAGTTTAGTCAGGAGGTTGCCCTTTTTGTTGTTTTATTCCGTTCGAGATTTTCCCATCTTTTCAGAAGAGGATAAGGATCAAATGCCCATTCGGTCACACCGGTATCCTGATAGATCCCATAGTGTAGATGAGGGGGGAATTTACCTTGAGTTCCTGGAGGACCATATCCACTACTTCCCACCCAGCCGATGGTTTGACCAGGTTGTACGACATCCCCGATCTCGATCTTTTTCTCGTAACCGTGCAAGTGAGCGAAATAATGGTATCGATTATTTAAATCTCGTATGCCTATCCTCCAACCTCCGTAAGGGTTCCACCCTTTTGTCTCCACAATACCATAGCAGACACTCCGGACAGGCACTCCACTGGGAGCAAACAAGTCAGTGCCTTCATGGATCCTGAGGCCTCCCCAGCCACGTCGAGCCCCCCAAGTGTCACGGTAGGTATACATACTCTTAACGGGTAGCGGAAAGGCACTACCTGATAAATCAACTTTGTTGTATGTCTTGTATATTTTGGTGAATTGGCGAATTCGTACTACAGCAGAGTCGTTCTGGTAATAACGCCATAACGCGATTCGAAGATCCTCATCCTTTAAACCCAATCGGAGCAAATGTGTTGCCATGCTATATAAGGAGTCCCGGTCATTTGCAGGGTCAGCGGTTCCGTCTCCTGTAGCGTCTTTGCCAATTCCACCGAACATGGCAATCGTTGCAGGATTTGTGTCTTCCAGATTGGGATTGAAGGGACCAGCCCAAAAGGTTTCTTTGAAACGGAGGCTGACTAATCCACTGTTATCTTTTTTGATTCCTTTCCGCGAAGTGATGGAACGCTCATATTGATCGATCGCAGCGAGCCAATACCAAGGAATATCTGTCAGTAACTCAATTTCCTCATATAAACTACGCCTTTGATCATAGACGCTCTGGCCAGTCGACGAGTGTGGCTTGTCCGGTGCTTCGGCGACAACAGTTCCAAAGCCTGGTGCACTCCAGAATGAGGTCAGAATGATTATACAGAATAGGCTGATGGTGATTCTGCGACTGCCAGATAATACTTGTGACTGCAAGGCGAATCCTCCTTTGGATACAGATCGGCGCTCGCTCGCGGGAGCAAACAACGTCTCTTTAGAGTTAGACAAAGTATGTGTTTTTATTCCAATATGACAAGGAGGTTTTTCCAGGGCATTCGTGGTATAATAAATTTCGCTACAGCCTATTCCATTAGAAGGAAGGTTTCTGCTCTGTCCAAATCTGTTAAAGAACCCAAACCGGATTGGATTCGAATCAAATTAACTACTGGCGAAAATTACGAAGATATCAAAAATATGATGCGCTCCAAAACTCTTCATACGGTGTGTGAAGAAGCTCGTTGTCCTAACATTTATGAATGTTGGGCCAATCGGACAGCTACGTTCATGATTTTGGGAGATATTTGCACCCGGGCTTGCCGCTTCTGTGCAGTAAATACGGGCATGCCAACCGAACTCGACCTTGGAGAACCGGAACGAGTAGCGGAAGCCACTGAAAATATGAATTTACGTCACTGTGTCGTAACTAGCGTAGCCCGCGATGATTTGAAGGATGGCGGGGCTACAATTTTTGCGGAAACGATTAAGGCTATTCGGGCCAGAACTCCTCTGTGTAGTGTTGAAGTACTGATTCCAGATTTCCTGGGAGATGCTGATTCACTGCAAATTGTGATGGATGCGAAACCTGATATTCTGAACCACAATATTGAAACGGTGGAAAGAATGTCTGATCGTGTACGTGCGAAGGCTAAGTATCGTCGTTCTTTGGAACTGTTGAAGCGTGCGAAGTCCATGCAACCTGAGATTCCAACTAAATCTAGTATTATGCTTGGTGTGGGCGAGGAATGGGAAGAAATTTTGCAGGCGATGGATGACTTACGTGCGGTAAATTGCGATATTTTAACGATCGGCCAATATTTGCAGCCATCTCCAAGTCATCTACGTGTAGAGAAGTATTATCCACCTGAACTGTTCGCTGAGTTAAAAGTAGAAGGGATGAAACGTGGGTTTAGCCACGTTGAATCTGGACCCCTCGTTCGCAGTTCTTATCATGCGCATGATCAGGTCAAGTCAGCAAAGGGTAATAAAGAAGGCGTTCAAACGTTATCTTAAACGGTAAAGGAGGAATAAGAGTTGATACAGATCAATGGAAGAACTTATGAGCTTATACAGAATTACAAGGAAGCATGGGATCAAGAGGCATTTATGCAGAGATACAGTGAAGTGCTGGATCGATATGATTACATCATCGGAGATTGGGGCTACGAGAAGTTGCGGCTCAAAGGTTTTTTGCGTGACAATCACCCTAAGGTGAACCGAGACACGGCGTTCTCCGGGATCACGGATTATATTAATGAATATTGCAACTTTGGCTGTGCTTATTTTGTTCTTCAGAAGTCCAAGGAGAGCATTAAAGAAACTCCTACACAGGAGTCTCAAGAAGAAGAAAAATCGGTTTCCGTATAATGAGAGGCGCCACTTAGAATAAACATCGGAAAAACCTTAGGGTAAATTCGATGTAATTCTAGGAGGTGCTTTTTTTATGCCAGCAAGAAAGATTAGAAGTTTAAGTATTATCTGAGTCTATTAAAATAGAGGGGATTAATAAACCTTCAGGGACACTTCAAAAAGTGTACTTAGAGGTTTATTATGGTTTTCCATATTTAACTAGAAGGACTTATATTGGTAGGTTTATTACTAATTAAAGTTAGAAATATACTAATCTACTGGATGATTAATACAGACAAGATATTGAAAGATTCCATGGATATATTATTCCAAATGGAAGGGAGCAAATGGTTATCAACAGAGATTCAGAGATTCAAATGTTCAATGTTCATTGCTTAATGCAATGAAAGGTACGAAAGCAGTGCAAAATACTAATCAGAGAGAAGGAAACAAACATGTGTGATCATCATAAGAAATATAGAAAAGTTAAAAGGGAAAATCGTAAACTTAAACAAGAAATAAGAGTCTTAAATAAACTCATCAGTAAAATTGATGTCCATGTCAATGTCTTTAATAAAGTTGAAGGCGGCGGCGGCGGCAAAAATGTCAGCGGTTTGGGCTATGATGGCAGCAGCGGCGGCAATACTGGCGGCGGCGGTGGCGGTAATAATTAGGGATAGCGACTTAGCTAGCTAACTTCATATTGTCAAACAAAAAGACAGTCAGTTCATCTGACTGTCTTTTCGTGATATAGCAATTGATAGGAAGACGTCAGATAGTCTTAGGACTGAATACTTGCTCACGGTTGGACGAATGGATATTACATATGACTATTTTTGGCATAGAATAGTGCAACGGTGAGAAAGGAGTGAGGACTAATGAGCCGAAGCCCAATCAAAGAAATAAATAAAAGATTAATTCGCAGGCAGTGGCATAAGATGCCTATTGCGGATTCATTCGAGCCTTTTTATAAAGGGGAAGTAACGTTAAACCATCGGAACATGGAGTGTTTAAAGGATTCTTACAAAAGTAGTATATGGAAGTTAGAAATCAAAGCAAATAAAAAAAGTGTTCCTATCATTCTGAAAATTTCTAAGCAATTAAGTAAAAAGCGGCCAGAAAGCGAAATTGAAAAAAATATATATCGGAAAGCCCCAAAAGTGTTGCAACCGTTTATGCCGGAAATTTATGTAACAAAAAGAAATGTTAATGGTCATGATTTATGGGCTTTAATGGAATATATTAAACCGGTAAAAGGGCAGGTGAAATATACCCCTGATCACTTTTCAAAGATTATTCCTACGTTGGCAAAGCTTCATGCTTCAACCATGGGCAAACAATTTACTCAACATGAGCAAATATTCGCTGGTTGGCTGCCTCGATTTGATTCCAAAGAAATGATTGAAGAAAGAATCCAAATAAATAAACAAACGATAGTTTATCTAGACCAAGCGATGACAGTTCCTGCGCTCAAGGTATTGTTGAAACCGTATTACTCTCTCCTAAAGAAACTGTTGAATCAAGGTCCGGAATATTTCCCAGAGGTGAGTAAAGCAGGTATGAGTATCATTCACGGAGACCTGCACACAGCAAACATGGCTTGTCATAATGTGATGGAGAAAGAGTGGAAACTCAAATTTATCGACTGGGAAGGTGCGAAGTTTGCTCCATGTTGGTTTGATCTCGTAAATTTGATCGGTGTTTTTTTGGCGTACCGGAGAGAATGGAAAGACGAAGAAGAGGAAATCACCCGCCGATCTGCTCGATTGTATGCCAATGAGATGAGAAAGAACGGTGTTGTCTTTAAAACGGATCCAATGAAGTTATATCAGATGGCCTATCTGAAACGTATATTGGAAAAAAGTTTATATTTGCAATTGAATTGGGCTGTGACTGGCAAAAAAGAAGCGAAACTTCTGCCGGTTCTTTTAGAGAAAATTAAAGTTATGGGGAAACAATTAGGACTGTATTAGTCATCGGTTTTCCTGCATTCGTGATAATTTACTTGTTCGGTATGTCACGAATGCAGGTTCCTTCATAAGATACAGAGAGTATCTGGAATGGGGGATTAATGAAAATGAATAGAACAAAAGATTCAGATGGTTATGACAAAGGACGTTTAGATGGATTTAATCGGGGAAAACAGGATGGTTACACCAAAGGACGTGAAGATGCTCGGGGGACATTGACTAGCCCTCTTAATCCGCAAAACTCACAAACTCCACAAGCATCACAAACCCCACAAGCAGCACAAACTCCACAAGCACCGGAAACTCCACAAACTCCGCAAAACCCACCTCTTAACGAGGTTAGTTTGAAATGGCGGGAGTTTCATTGTGCCGACAAGATTTCGGGACATTTTGGTCATCCCGTTACGTTAAATGATGGTGCCATGGAGTGTTTGAAAGAAACCGTTAAAAGCACGATTTGGAGACTTGAGATTACAGCAAACCAACAATCTTATCCGATGATTCTGAAAATTTTCAAAGCTCCGGTTGCCAATCAAGATTTGATTGAGTTAAATATGTACCGAAAAGCAAGCGGGATTCTGCCTGAACTCATGCCACTCATCTATTCGATTGAAGAGGGAATAAGTGGCGGGGATATCTGGGTGTTTATGGAATACGTTCAGCAATTAAAAGGCCAAGTCAACTTTACACCTGATCATTTCGACAAGATTATACCTGCCCTAGCTAAACTACATGCACAAACACATAATGAGCGCTTCCTTCAGCACTGGGATGTATTCGAAGACTGGCTGCCTCGTTATCATTCTGAATCTTCAACAGCTGAACGTCAGAAGAACATTAAGGAAACACTTCAATATTTGGATAAAGCAATGGACCGTCCTGAATTGAAGATGAGGCTGGATTCCAGCTACAGCAGACTGAAAATTATTTTACACAAAGGACCGGACTTTTTCCCTGAGCTTCTCCAAGCAGGAAAAAGTATTATTCATAACGATCTGCAGTCACCGAATATCGGCTGCAATAATGTCTTGGACGCAAATTGGAATATAAAATTTATCGATTGGGAAGGCGCTCGGTTTGCTCCTTGCTGGTTTGATATGTTTAATTTGTTGGGCGTGTTTTTCGCTTATCGAAAAGACTGGAGAAGTGAAGAGGATGCAGTGATACACCGCTGTGCCCATCTGTATGCCGCAGAGATGGGTAAATACGGTATTAACTTTCAAGAAGATCCTGTCAGGTTGTACAAAATGGCTTACTTACAACGCGTATTGGAGCGGAGCTTATATCTGCAGCTTCAATGGGCAACGGAGGGGCAGAAGCAGGCGTTTTTATTGGATGGTTATTTAAACAAAATCGAGGTATGGGGCAAGGAACTCGGTCTATATTAAGTCACCTTGAAAGGATGGGAAGTATAATGAGCACCATTTTAACCTATCTTGATTCGGTTGATGGGCTCCTCGGTTCACTTCTGACAAGAGAACGAATTATGAGGAGTACGAATCTTCCTATCCATCGGACCTTCAAGGTCAGAGTCGACAGAACGATGCCCTTTGAATTCATCGGAAATCTGACACCTCCTTTTTGCGGTTTATGGGGAGCAGAGGCAGGGTTCGATTATTCTGATTATGATGTGGCGTTATCTCAGCTTGGCGGAGATCTCAAGGCAGATATTCAAATCATCTGGTTAGATTGGCGTATATACCGTAAATCGATAACGCCTCAAGAAGCTGCAAATTGGCTGATGGGGCGTATTGAGCAATTACGCCAGGGGATGGACAAAACAATTTGGGTGAATAATTGGCCCGAACCTCAGGATGAAGAGAATATCATATTCAGTTTACGTGCATCCGATCGTGGGTGGACACGAAGGCTAAATGTGTGCCTTGCTGATCTTATCGAGAACACAACAGGGTGTGAATTAATTGATTTAGCGGGACTTGCTCATGAACGAACAGGTTTCTTTTTTGATGACAGAAATGAGGAAATAAGTAACTATCCCTTTTCCGATCAGGCGACATTAAAGATTGCCCGCCATCTGGGGGTTCATTTGTTTCCAGCCATTTTTATGCCTCGGTTAAAAGCAATTGCCCTAGATCTTGACGATACGCTCTACAGCGGGGTTCTTGGGGAAGAAGGTAGTTATGGACTGAAGTTATCGGAAGGTCATTGTGCTTTGCAAAAACTGCTGTTAAGGCTTAAGCACTCCGGAATCCTATTAACGATATGCAGCCGGAATGAAGAAGAGGATGTAAAAGCGCTATTTGAAAGTAGAACTGATTTTCCGATAAAATGGACCGATTTTGCAGCAATTTGTTCAAATTGGCAACCTAAGGCTGAAAATATGAATCATCTAGCACAGCAACTGAACATCGATCCTTCGGCCTTTTTGTTTATAGATGATAATTCAGTAGAATTGCTTAAAATGGCATCTGCACAACCTGATGTGAGGCTGCTTCGCGCAGATCAGAACGGTAGAGAGACGATGAGTAAAATATGTTACTATCCAGGGCTCTATCAACTTCATCCGGACGGTGAAGCTTCTTCAAGAACGTACGATATACAGGCCAATCAAAAACGTGAAAAGCTTAAAATCTCCGCCTCCAACTTCAATAGCTATTTGGGCAGCTTAGGGATGATTATATCCATTTACGAGAACGAGCCTTCACATGCTGAGAGGCTATATGATTTAAGCCGCAAAACAAATCAATTTAATTTGGCTCTTCGGCGTATGACGGAAATCGAGGTTAAGGAAGTTTTGATTACGAAGAAGACCAATTATTTGACACTGACGATATCGTTATCGGATCTCTTATCCGAAAGTGGAATCATTGGAGCTTTTGTATGTCATATAGAAGGGCGAAATGCCCGATTAATTGAAACACTTGTCAGCTGCAGGGCGCTGGGACGTGAAGTTGAGACGGTCTCGTTTGCTTATTTATTGGAAAAATTAATTTTTCTAGAAGTAGAAAATCTAAGTATTGATGTGACAGAGGGACCTCGGAACAATCCCGCAATTGACTGGTTGAAACGCTTTGTTCCGGGTAATCTTGACAATCTATTCCTCCCCAAATTACTACTCGATGTTAATGGAGCATGTTTGAATCATCCTGCAAAGGTGGAGGTGATCACATGAATGATGAACTTCGTAAGCACATCGCCTCTATTTTATCCGAGGTTTTGAACATCGCAATTTCCCCTGATGATAATCCATGGAGGAGTCAACTAGCAAGTTGGGATTCCTTGAAGCATTTGGAACTTATTTTTCGGTTTGAAGAAGAATTTACAATCCGTTTTACTATCAAGGAAGTAGCAGCAATTCAAAATGTAGATGATCTTGTTAAGATCATAGGAGTGAAAATGTGAAACATAACATTACCGTTGAACGCTACGGGATTCGCTTGAGACCGATTACGATGGACGATGCAGATTTCATTTACCAAATCAGAAGACATACGGAGTTATCCAAATATATAGGTGAAATCGATTCCCAATTTTCGGTTCACCAATCATGGTTGGAGCAGTATTTTCAACGTGAAGGAGATTATTACTTTTGTATTGAACTGCTTTCGGGGAAAGCTGTCGGAACAATTGCAGTTTATGATATTGCGAATCGAGTCGGGAATTGGGGGCGGTGGATTATTTCTCCGTCGGTTCCGGCCGCACCTGCCAGTGCTTGGCTTATTTTTCATGTCGCATTTGATATTTTGGGCTTGTCCGGGGTGTATTCCAATACGGTTATTGACAATGCAAGCGTCATCTCCTTTCATGATAACTGTGGTTTATCACGAACTAGAATGGAGCCGAGTGGTCTGTGTATCAAAGGAGTGTCCTATGATCTTATTATTCATACGGCAACAAAGGAGAACTGGCCTTCTATTCAAAAGAGGCTCGAGAGGTCAGCTACAATAGCGGAACGTCTACTGCAGGAAGAAAAGGAATGAATACAATTTAAGACATTAAGTAGCATTCTTGAGATCAAATTAATTTATTGTAACTGATAAAACCGCCGTTTCTCCACAAAGAAGAGACTCATATACTACAAAATAGTTAAATCTACAAAAATGATGAGTATGTGAAAAAAGGAGGGGATATGGTTGGTTTCCATCATATGTTGTACGATGCGGAATTCTTTTATGAAAAACATATTTCAAAATTATGAACGTCAAAATATTAAAAAAAAAGAAATGATTATTGTATTAAATAGAGACCATATGGATATTGAAAAATGGAAAAAAAAAGCTGCAGAATATAAAAATGTATCCGTTTATCAACTATCAGAGATAAATACACTGGGCAAGTGTATGAATTATGGAATTACTAAGGCGAAATATAATATAATCGCAAAGTTTGATGATGATGATTATTATGCACCCAAATACCTAAAAGAGTCGCTTAATGCACTTAACGATACGAAAGCTTCCGTTGTTGGAAAAGACACCTCTTTTCTTTATTTTGAAGGAGAAGAAGCACTTATGTTATATCGTGAAGGCAGTGAAAACAATTATTGCAGAAAGGTAAAGGGAGGTACACTAGTATTTTTAAAGTCAGTATGGGACAGAGTGAAATTTGATGAAAGGCGGATAAACGGAAGTGATTACCATTTTCTAAGAAAATGTAGTAGAAAGGGATATGAAATTTACTCTGTATCTAGACACAATTACGTGTGTGTAAGAAGAATAGATGTAAGCTCTCATACGCAAAAAACAAGTACGCAGAAATTCATGGATAGATGTAAACTCATCTGTTATACAAACGACTATACCCCCCTCATTACTAAAGAATAGTGGGAGGCGAATAAATTGAAGATTACCGTAATAGGCACAGGGTATGTCGGCATCACGACTGCTGCCTCCCTTGGGGAAATTGGCCATCAGATTATAGGTGTAGATATTGATAAGTTAAAAATAGAGCAATTAAACAATGGGATATTACCCATTTATGAGCCAGGTGTTGAACCGGTAATTCAGAACTTATTGAAACAAGGAACTCTTCATTTTACAACAAGTCTTCAAGAAGCAATGAAAGAAACTGAAATCATATTCATTGCTGTCGGTACCCCTCAGCTTAGTGATGGACGGCCAGATTTGAAATATGTAGATGAAGTTGCTAGAGAAGTTGGTAGGTATATGTCTAAGTATATCGTTATTGTCGACAAAAGCACGGTACCCGTAGGTACGGCCGAACGTGTTCAGTCTTTAATTATGGAGCAATTAAACCTTCGCAAACTGTCAGTCTCTTTTGATGTTGTATCGAATCCAGAATTTTTGCAGGAAGGGAAGGCACTTCAAAACTCTAGAAATCCTGATCGGATCGTATTAGGATGCTCCTCACGAGCGGCAGAGGAAATCATGCTTAAATTGTATGACAACATTGATGCTCCTAAACACATTACAAGCCCGCGAAATGCTGAAATGATAAAGTATGCTTCCAATAGCTTCTTAGCGACAAAAATTACATTTATTAATGAAATGGCTAGGTTATGCGACCTTTTAGCGGTAGATGTTGTAGAAGTAGCAAAAGGTATGGGAATGGACAAAAGAATTGGCCCTTATTTCTTACAAGCGGGTATTGGCTATGGCGGGTCCTGTTTCCCAAAAGATGTTTCTGCGCTTGCGATGATGGGGCGCGAGGCTAATATGGAGATGAGCATACTAAGGAGCATCCAAGAGATAAATCAGACACAAACGGATTGGTTCCTTGGAAGAGTTAAAGAAAGTATGGGAGTACTGGATGGAAAACGGATTACGTTACTTGGTCTAGCGTTTAAACCTGATACGGATGATATTAGGGAAGCTCCTTCCTTAAAACTTATCCAGAAATTGCTGACCGAAGGAGCAATCGTTACCGGGTTTGATCCGGTTGCTAATAACAAGATCAAGAATATTTTCCCGAATGTTAAGATTAGTGAGGACGCATATTCAGCGGCTAAAGATGCAGAGGCAGTTGTTATTTGTACGGAATGGAAGGAGATTATAGACCTTGACTGGCGTACAATAAAGTCCTTAATGCATGGAAATTTTATATTTGATGGTCGAAATGCTTTAGATGGGGATATGTTACAACTAGAAGAGTTTCAGTACTGGGGTGTTGGAAGGAGCTTGAATAAAATCGTTTAATACAAGACTGTAACTGAATAATGGTGGTGTAGGGTCCCCCCGCACCACCATTTTTGGTTTATTCGCTACCTTCTTCAACAAATCATAGAGTTCGTATATGGATAGAAAAAGTAAAGAGGCAGCTCATAAGGTTACTTATGAGAATGCCTCATATAGTAATCGTTGATACGCAAATACATTAACCCCTATCTTTGCTGAGCAGTAACATTCCGTCCTTTACGTCAATAATAATTTTATGTTTATTTTGTTTTTTTAATAGAGTTTTACATAAGTTTACCGCATTAAAATCAGTAGACACCAACACAACATCGTATCTTAATTTAGTAAGTTTGTTTGCAATCTCGGTGCCGGTCGTTTTTTCTGATATAGTAAAGCTCTCCACTATTTTAATATTTCGTTTCTTGCACAAAGGTTTGATTTTCTTAGTGAAATCCGGTGCCCATTTGGATAAGAGTACAACCTTTTTACTACTCATTATGTTCCAAAAGCTCTCATTTCTAAGCATTGAAATCTCTTCTTCTGCTTTTATATTTGCTAATGAGGTAAGGCACAAAGAGGATTTGCTGCTGATAGCTTTTTTTATTAATCTTTCCATTCTTTTGGCTGCAATGGAATTAACTTTTAAAGTTTTTTTCTCACCGAAAGAAATGGTAGGGTTTAATCTTCTTACTTTTTTCCAGCCATCATGTGTCACACTGAAGACAGGCTTGTAATCATCTCCCCATCTTTGGAGAGCTTTGCGAACCGACCATTCGGCTGTCTCATGCAGTTCTTTTCTCTGATGAGTTAAATTAGTGCGATGCACTCGCTGGTTATACAGCGGTTTATCGATCCAATGGAATCGGTAGTGTTCAATGAGTTTGTAGAGGATCAGCATATCCTCCCTGTATCGTCCAGTATAAGGGTCATTCGTAGGCCAACCACCCACCTTTTTCAAAGTGGATGTCCGGTAGAAGCGAGGAACGATATTCGTATTTGCAAATAAAAACTCATACCGATCGGAGAAAGAACGGCCTTTTTTAAGCTTCGTTCTCCTGACATTTCCCTCCAGGTCCTCCCACACTACATTCAGATTTCCGCTAATAACTGCGACATCTTTGGGTAGTTTCTTCGCTCTTTTTACGAGAAGCTCCAATGTATTCGGGAAGTACCAATCATCGCTATCTAATTGGACCATGTAGGGGGTATCCACGATGGATAGGGCTTTATTTAAGCTTTTGGATTGACCCAGGTTCTCCGGATTGCGAATTAATTTCACTCTATGATCTTCAAGGTACTTCTGGATGTTGGTCCCATAGTCATCCGTTGATCCGTCATCCAAGAGTATCAACTTCCAATCTTTATAGGTCTGACCAAAAACACTATCTATTGCCTTGGGGAGGAGATCTTTACGATTTAAAAAAGGGATAACTACGGTCACCTCTGCCATTGTGATTTACCTCCTTTCTTTATCGGTACAAGATTAATTCGCAGCCAATGGGAAGGAACGGAGTAATCGGCGCGGTAAGAACTACCCCATCTTTTCAGAGCCTGGTCCGTAAAATGTTTCACCAGTTCGTTATACAATCCAGCATTTTTACTATGGCTCAAATTTTTTCCATGATAACGAAAGTTGTAAAGATTGGAATTAACATACGTAAAAGTATGTTCATCCAGCAACCGTAATAGCATACGTCGGTCCTCTAATAATTTGCCGTTCGTCAGATCATCCATCTCCCAGCCGCCAACCTTCTTCACGCATTCCGTACGATAGAATCGTGGGAAGACCATACCGGGAGTAGTAACAAACTCATAACGATTCTTAAAGTCTTTTGGCTTAACTATTTTATGGAAATGGTCCTTTTTGTTTTTATAGTACCAGTGAACACAGTTGCCGTAAGCAAGTGCGGTGGTTGAAGGTTCTTCTTCCATGCGCTTGACAAGTACTTCAAGAGTCTCAGGGGAAATCCAATCATCTCCGTCTACTTGAATAAAATATTTGCTGTTGATGTGCTTCAAAGCATCGTTTAAAACGTGACATATCCCTTGGTTTTTCTTTCTTTGAATGATTTTCATCTTTTTTGGATCGAGATTTTTCTTAACGACATTAACAGTATCGTCTGTAGAAAGATCATCTACAACAATTAATTCCCAGTCCTTATAGGTTTGATTACGGATGGATTGTAAGGTTTGGGCAATGAACGGAGCTTTGTTGTAAGCTGGGACAATAATCGTAACCATCTTAGGCTTCATGTTATCCAAACCTCCCCATGTAATGAATGGTTTCTTGTAGGCCTGCTTGTAGAGAATAGGAGGGCTGCCATCCAAGCAGTCGTTTCGCTTTAGATGCGTCCAACCTGCTGAAACTTATGTCTCCTGCACGTTTAGGCGAGTATTCTGGTGCTTTTGTGTAATGGGTTAAGTAACTTATATTTTGAAATAAGTCATTCATACTTGTTTTTGTGTCGGTTCCGATGTTAATAACTTGATTGTCTCCAGAGGTGAGTGCCAGAATATTTGCGTTGGCAACATCTTTTACATATACAAAATCACGGGTTTGCTGACCATCTCCGAATATATGAACGATATTTCCAGCTATCATTTTCCTTGCGAAGAGGGAGATAACTCCGCTTTCTCCTTTGGATGTTTGTCTCGGACCGTATACATTTGCATATCTAAGAATCGTATAGGATAGTCCGTAAAGATCACAATACAAGCGAATGTAAACTTCTGGAGTGAATTTAGATAGTCCGTAAAAGGAAATAGGGTGTATCGCAAAATCTTCCGTTATGCTGCAATCCTTCGTTTCCCCATATACAGCACAAGACGAAGCGTATATGAATTTTCTTACCTGGTGTTGTTGGCAAAGCGCAAGCAAACGTAAAGTTCCCAGTATGTTATTCCTTGCATCTTGTACGGGGTCTTGCAACGATAGTGAAACATCAATCTGTGCTGCATGATGAATGACGCAGTCCGGTTTTTCCTGAGCAAAAATCTGTTCTGCTTCCAATGAAAGAATATCTGTTCTATAAAGTTTTACTTGATTTGGGATATTGTCTTTGTTTCCTGTACTCAAGTTGTCGATCACGATAGTCCTATGGCCCTCTTTGACAAGCTGATCCACGATATGAGAGCCAATAAATCCAGCGCCTCCAGTGACTAAGATCTTCACTCCGATAACACTTCCTTTGCCTATGGATATCAAAAATTCATAGTTACCATATTTTTTGGGCTCGGATGGACGTTAAACTTCCTTCAATTCGAGTTAGTGTATCATATTAGTGGACCTATAAAAGGGTATAGTACAAATGTATAGATTAGGTATAAATAGGTGCCTTATTTTCATAAACGGTGTACTCGGTGTGTCAATTGAGGACTTGAACCTAGAACCTTCCGTGAAGAATATCAATACAATAATCGCGAGAGGTACATGCAACTCAAAACAAGAGAGGGGGTCTGACTATGAAAAAGATTTGCTTTGCCATCCTCGTCCATAACTATAAAGAAGCGTTGAAAGATATGGTTGATAATATCCGCCACTTTTGTCCACATAGTTCCATTGTTTTATATAACGGGGGAGATGACCCTGAACTATGTCAAGGTCTTGGCCTACCAGTTTGTCCTACCAGCAAAAAGTTAGTCTACCCAACATCGATTTCAACTTATATGTCGGAAGTGATGAAATGGCTGATTGATAGTAAATATGAATTTGACTATTTAATCAATTTAGATTCGGATTGTTTGTTTGCTAAACAGGGATTTGAACAATTCATAGAAAAGGAAATGAATAACAGTGATTATATGGGGGTTAGGGTTCGAGTACCTACAGACAACTGGATTCCCTATCAAAATTTCCAAAAGGAATGGGCCCTATGGAAGTCGGTATTTAAACAAGACGAGCTCCTTTGCTGTTTCAATGTAGGGCAAACCTTTAGCAAACAATTGGTAGGTAATATAGTTAGAATCAGTGAGACCTACCAGATTAAGCAGAAGCTACTTCAAACCCGTTCAAAAGGGATAGTAGAAATTGTTTATGTGTCCCTAGCTCATAAGTTAGGAGCTAGGATCAAGCCTTACCCGATAAATACGGCCAGTTCGATTCGATTTAGACCGCACTTCACAGCTGCTGAGATTAAGAAATGCCTCCAGAACAATCCGTACGAGTATCTTTTTCATCCCGTATACAGAGATATGCATAATGAGACAAGAACGTGGATAAGAACTCTGATTTAAGAAAAGAAATGTTAGGAGGCAATCTTCATGAAAGGACTGATCCTATGTGCAGGTAAAGGCACAAGGCTCCAACCTTTTTCTTATACACAACCTAAATCCATGATACCTGTAGTAAATAAGCCTGTTTTGGAATATTGTATCGAAAGCCTCACTAAGCAAGGAATAAATGAGATTGGTATCGCGATTAATCAGTCTCAGCAAGTTATTATTGACCAAGTCGGAAATGGACATAAATATGGAGCGAATGTGCAGTACATTTATCAAACGGAACAGAAAGGAATTGCCCATGCTGTTAAACAAGCTGAACAATTTTTGGGCGAAGAACCTTTTATCTTACTATTAGGTGATAATCTCATAGCGGAGGATTTGAAAGTACTAATTGATACCTACAACAACAATAATAGCCATGGTAGTATGATGCTGGCCTCCGTCCCTAATCCTCAGGACTATGGTATCGTGGAGATAAAAGAAGAACAAATTATTAGTCTAGTGGAAAAACCTAAAAATCCCAAAAGCAATTTAGCTATTATTGGAGTGTATCTTCTAGATTCCTCAATTTTTGAAGCGATTAATAACATTCAAATGTCTCTTAGAGGTGAGTACGAAATAACGGATGCGATCCAATGGCTATTAGATCATGGCAAATCGATATCGTATACGATTACAAATAGTTTATTCTCTGATGTAGGAACAGTGGATCGCTGGCTAGAGGCGAATGAATGGATGATGAATCGGAAGTGGAATAACCAAATCAAGATTGGCAAACCGACCATACTAGAAAATTGTATTATTAAGGGACCGGTAATCATTGGGGATAATTGTACAATAATCAATGCTGAAATTGGCCCCTTCGTATGTATTGGTAATGAATGTAGGATAGAAAATTGTCAGATGGATAACAGTGTTCTATTGGAAAAAGTCGTAATAAAGAATCTGAAATATCCTGTTTCCAAAAGTGTATTTGGCAAAGAGGTTTATATTAATGGCGATGATCAGAATATGATTACAAATCTCAATTTCGTATTAGGTGATAAATCTAAAATTAATAGTGGGAATTAAAACAAATGGTGGTGCAGAGGTCATTCCTGCATCACCATTTTCAATTTTGATCATTAAGCTATTTTTCAGTTACTACTATATTTAAAATTACCATAATCGATGACAATAATCCGATTGTGATGGGGCGAAAAGGCCAAATTTCTTCTTCTGAGACCTCGCGGCTTAACTCCTTCTTTGCTAAACCTTTTTTTCAACCGAGATAGTTTCTTCTCATCATCTTCCGTTAGCGAAACCATGGGCTGCATTTTTTTCATTACAATCCATCCATTACCGTATTCTATGACAGGGCAAAGGTATTTTCGTAGTTTACGAGAGCATTTGTCATAAAGCTGGTATTCGGTTAGATTGCTAGCCAATCCCTTTTTGGAAAGGGCAACTTTGACTACGTGGCCATTGCCAAGATTATATACAACCCTAGTATTTCCTGAACCAATCACTTGATAATTTAAATGTAAAGCGCTTATTGCTGCATCTTTCTTCTTTGATGATGACCTCAGATGATTCATCTTTGAAATCCACTTATAAATAGATTGTATGTCATGATCGGATAACATTTTACTCTGGTCATTGGTTGATTAACCTGGTTCAATGCATATCACCTCTCCTTTAATACAGCTCATACAATATATGTGGTGGAAGAAGGACATGCAATAGACGATGAAACAGCCCTAAGGAATATTAGTCCCTAGGTACGAATGCCGTTACAGTTAAACAATCGCTACATAAAATGGGGGTAATAGTCTTCTATAATTATTCATTCAGGAGGAGCGATAGATGATTAAACGTAAAAAGAAGCGGATTGCATCGTCCAACTTGAAAGGAAAGACGATAAGCGGTAGAAAGACGATAAGAAAAACTGGAGCCTATAAAACGATTAAAAAAGTGACAAGAAGAGGGAAGGAAATAAGGGGAAAAGGTCTTAGAAGAACTACCAGAGGATCCTACAATAAAGCTTATGATACTGGTTTCGACGAAACTTACAACGAAGGATTTAACGTCGGTTATGCCGAGGGAATAAATGCAGGCCATCAGGAAGCATAAAGGAAGGAGGATACATGGTGACTGTGAGAAAAAAACATAGATCTAGGAAAGTTAGGAAGCATCGCATTGTTTATCTAAGCGCCAATAAGCAGGGGCGTATCGACGGTTTTCAAAGGGGAAAAGCGGACGGTTTTGCACAAGGGCGTGCAAACGCTATAAAAGTACCAAAAAATAATGTGGCCGTTGCCGAACCTGAACATTCGGCTACTTTTGTACAATGGCGTGCGGACGCTATAAAAATACTGGAGACTACCGTGGCCGTCGCCGAACCTGAACATCCTGCTGTAGATGTTCTTGTCATCACAGCAAGTATCATTCCATCGCTTGAAATCTGTGTCCTTCAACCCTTTAGTGCCCTGAGTAAACGTGAGAATTTGCAGTACATTGTGAAGTTAGAACATGAGGTTAGCAAAGAAATGATTGCAGCAGCGAATACGATAGTGTTTGTACGCAATGTCGAACCGACAGCCTATACGCTCCTCGAGTGGGCACATGAGCTTAAGAAGAGAACGGTATATGTAATCGATGACAATTTTTTAGAGATTAAGCATACCACGGCAGTTGGTCTATATTATTCCGATCCAGTACTACGGGAGACATTTATCAAGTTTTTGAGAAATGCGCAGATTATTAAAGTGGATGCCCCGGATTTCGCTACCTATATTCGTGATAAATACAATAAAAATGTCATTTATTTTCCGGCTAGTGTGGATTTTGACTGGCTTGACCAACAGAAAAGACGTGACAGGGACCACGAGCAAATTGTAATCGGGTATGAAGGAGGCGAAAAAGAGGAGGATTTTGCTCCAGTAATCCCGGCTCTGAATAAGGTTCTCGATTACTATGGTGGGTTTGTTAGACTAGAATTTTTAGGTTATGTTCCCGCTGCATTAGCCGATCATCCGAGCGTTAAACATGAAGAGGGAGGTATTGAGTATAAAACCTTCATTCACAAACTGAATCAAAGTAATTGGGATATCGGAATTGCTCCTCTTGCTAACAATTCATTCAATATGTGTAAAACAAATAACAAACTTCGGGAATACGGGGCATGCCGAATTCCTGGGATTTATTCCGATTCCTCAGTGTATACCTCTTGGGTCACTCAGGGGGAAACAGGATATCTTGTTCCGCATACAGAGGAAGGTTGGTATGAGGGAATCAAGGAAATGATTGAGAATCCATCGATGCGGTATCGCATTAAGGGAAATGCGGAAACTGCGGCAAGACAAAACTTTTCGCTGGACACATGTTTGGATAACTGGAAGAGATTCATATTTAATACGTAGGCTGGAGGGGAGAACGGACAATGGGTAAAAGAGGTGATATTAACGTACTTATCATCGGCACGGATAAAATCGCATCTTATAAAATCGGCATAGAGCAACCATTGCGCCATCTGGAGAAAGCTGGAGTATGTCGCTTTGAAGTCAGATCCGATGGGGATGTGCCCTTATCAAAGCTTGCTGCAGCGGATATCGTTATCTTTTTCCGCACGGTGGATCTCGAAGCGTATAAATGTCTGGAGATGGCTCGTGAGATGGGCAAAAAGACGGTGTATGTCATCGACGATCATTTTTTAGCCTTGTCACCTGCTTCTGAATTGGGAAAGTACTACCAAGATTCGACCAAAAGAACAACGTATGTCAAGTTTCTGAAAAACGTACACATTGTTAAAGTTGCCTCCGGATTTTTTGCCAATCATCTCAAGACACATTTTAATCCAAATAAAATAGTATATTTCCCGGGAAGTGTCGATTTTTCCGTATTTTCCGGATTGGAAAAGAAAAAAGAGAATGCAGATAAGATTGTAATTGGTTATGAGGGCGGAAAGAAGCAGGTAGCCTTTGAACCGGTTAGTAAGGCTCTCATGAAAATTATTAGGAAATATGGAGACAAAATCAGAATTGAGTTTTTCGGAAATGCCCCAGAAGAACTTAAAGGGAAACCTCAAGTGTTTTTTGATCAGCGGAATGAGGAGTATAAATCATTTTTGAAACGGCTTTACCAATCGAAGTGGGATATCGGCTTAGCTCCACTTGAGCGATCACTGATGCACGATTGTAAAAGCAATAATAAGTTTCGCGAATATGCTGCTTGCAGTATACCGGGTATCTATTCCTCAGCTCCGCCTTACATGGACTGGGTCAAGAACAAAGAAACCGGTCTTCTTGTCTCTCGGACGGTAGATGGTTGGTATTCGGCAATGGTTGAATTAATTGAACAACCTGAACTGCGGAAGAAAATCGTAGAGAATGCGGGAAAAAAGGCAAGGGAGAATTTTGAAGTGGACGTTTGTGCTGAACGCTGGCGCACACAAATCTTTATGTCTTAACTATATGGGGCAATGAAAGGAGAAGTTCACTTGGAGCATAAATTGATACCTGTTCTGCAACCATGTATTGGCCAAGAGGAAATCGATGCGGTAACAGAAGTTTTGCGATCAGGTTGGCTCGGCCTTGGACCTAAGACAGAGCAATTTGAACAAAAATTTGCCGGATATGCAGGTAGTCGTTTTGCGGTTGCGCTTAATTCTGGAACAGCTGCGCTGCATTTAGCGTTGGAAATATTGGGGATAGGACCGGGGGACGAGGTAATTGTACCTTCAATGACTTTTATTTCTACCGTCCACGCCGTTAGTTATGTAGGTGCTACACCGGTGTTTGCCGATATTGAAGAAGATTCGATGAATATATCTGTAGCAGACATAGAAAGTAAGATTACGGATAAAACGAAGGCGATCATTGTTGTTCATATGGGTGGCCATCCTTGTGATATGGATGCTGTGCATGAACTTGCTCTATCGAAAGGAATCAAAGTGGTAGAAGATGCTGCGCATGCTAGCGGCGCTGAATACAAAGGTAGACGAATCGGATCGATTAGTGAAATGACTTGTTTCAGTTTTCATGCGGTCAAAAACCTAACTAGCGGTGAAGGCGGAGCGATCACATGTAATGCAGAGTGGATGAACCGAAGGCTGCGCGAGAAACGGTGGGTTGGTATATCCCGCGATACTTGGATGCGTTCGGCTCAAGAAAAAGTTTACGCTTGGCAGTATTTCGTTGATCAAGTTGGTTACAAATACCATATGAATGATTTACAGGCGGCGATTGGCCTCGTTCAGTTGAAGAAGCTAGACCAATTGAACGGAAGACGCAGGGAAATCGCTGAACGGTACCAAGCAGAGTTGAAGGACTTACAGTGGATGGAGTTGCCACAGGAAAAGCCTTATGCAAAAAGCTCATGGCACTTATTTCAAATTAAATTTAACGAAGAAAACCTGAGAGACCGCATGATTACTCATTTGCAAGAACATAACATCGCAACAGGCGTTCACTACTATCCTTGTCATCTTCATCCTTGCTACATTCATTTAAAAGCGATAGTTCCGCGCTCCTCAGAAATCTGGAAAAGAATTCTTACCCTTCCTATTCACCCTAATATAACGGATGAGGACCTTGACCGAATCATTTATCGTATAAGAGAGTTCAAGCCATGAGAAAGCTGATGATTTTGGGTGCTGGAATCTCTCAAGTCCCATTAATCAAAACAGCAAAAGAGATGGGCTTGTATGTCGTTCTATTAAGTCGTCAGGGTAATTACCCAGGTTTTTCTTTGGCTGACAAGGTCTATTATGAAGATACAACGGATGTGGATAAAATAGTAGAAATTGCCCAGATCGAACAAATTGATGGAATATGTACGACAGGTACTGATGTAGCAGTTAAGTCGATTGGTAAAGTAGTAGATGTACTTGGGCTGAGTGGACTAAGTTACGAGTCTAGTCAGCTATCAACGAACAAATGGGAAATGAAAAAGGCTTTTATGGATCATGGTGTAAGAACGTCAAAATTTATTAAGGTAGAAAGTAAGGAGGAGGCGTATCGTGCTTTTGAAGTATTATCCCCCCCTCTCATCTTTAAAGCGTTAGATAGCGGAGCCAGCAGGGGGATTGTGAAAGTGGCTGATGCTTCACAAGCAGATTATGCATTTGAAGAAGTCAGGAAAGTTACAAAACTGGATTATTTTATTGCTGAGGAATTTATCGAAGGAACAGAGTTTGGTGCGCAAGCTTTCGTGTATGATAATGAAATTCAATTTATAATGCCACATGGTGACACGATGTTCTATGGAGATGCGGGGGTGCCAATTGGTCATTATGTACCATATTATTTATCGCATGAAGTGGTAGAAGATATTCATAACCAGATAGAGCAGAGCATCCGGGCGTTATGTTTAAATAACTGTGCGATAAATGCGGATTTCATCTTAAAAGATCAAAAGGTATATGTTCTTGAAATCGGAGGTAGAGCGGGAGCGACATGCCTGCCCGAACTTGTATCCACCTTTTACGGATTCAATTATTATGAACAAATGATTAAGGCTGCTCTTCATATGGACCCTGTATTCCATAAGCATACTTCTCAGCCTTGTGCATGCGAACTACTAATTGCTGAGAAGAGTGGTGAGATTGTAAAACTGGAGAATGGGAACGAGAGTCATGAGGATATCATACAAATATCTTTTGATTATGAAATAGGGGAAACCATTTCAAAATTTAAGGTTGGTACGGACCGGATAGGGCAGATCATCGTCAAGGGGGCCCATTTGGAAGAAGTACTGAAACGGCTAGAAAAAGTCATGGAGAATATTAAAGTTACTGTAAGGTAGGAGATGATGTGCACTCCTTAACTTATTGAGAATGTATCATGCTATAGATTGATTACATCGAGAATAGAGCATAACGTAAACTAAACAAGCTGATTCCTGTTGTATACAGGAACCAGCTTGTTTCCTAGTTCTTTGTTCATTTATTTGGCAGCGATGTTCAAGACACCTTGTTGATAATCCCACTTTATTGTCGGGAATTTCTTCCGGAAGTCGTGTAGTTCAACATAGGTTTCGTTATTGACGATTTTGATACTGGAAGCAGCTTTGGTAAATCCCGCCTTAACTCCGTTAATGTCAGTCACTGTGAGTTTTTGATTCTCTTTACTCCAGGTGACATTGCCACGTACCAGCGAAGTTAGCAATCGAGATGGGGCATACACTTTACTACCATTTTGAATCACATCAATATACCCACTGAAAGATACACCGTTAATACTTAAGGATGAACGGCTACCGCTGACCTCTATTTGACGAAGTCCTGCTTTATATAAACCAGTAATGAGTTGGGCTGCATCGTTATTGGTAACTTCAATGTCCGGTTTCAACCCAATATGGTTAAAGTCCTCCTTTTTCGGAGTTAAATAGTGTTCGACGGTTAATTTTAAGGAACTCCCATTTGATAATGAAAAAACATTTTGGATGCGGGCCTTACCATAGGTTTGTGCTCCAATGACTGTAGCGACACCATTATCACGAAGTGCTCCGGTTAATATTTCAGAAGCGCTGGCAGTTAACTCATTGGTCAGTATGACAACAGGCATTCCGATATCCTCACCATCTTTAATTAGGACAGGTTCTAATTGATTGCTTTGATCTGCGGTGTACATTAAGATACCGTCTTTGATGAAATGCTTGGCAATTTTCGCGGCCGCATCGACATAACCGCCAAGATTGTCACGTAAATCGAGAACCAGTGACCTCATCCCTGCTGTACGAAGACTATTCAGAGCAGTCACAAATTCCTTATCCGCTGATTCAGAGAATGAAGCAATTGCGATATAGCCGATCTTGCTGGAGTCGATAAAGTGGCTAGTGACCGAAGGGAGAACAAAACTTGCTCTTGTGATAGGAAAGGTCAACGCTTTACCGCTGCGAATGACGGTAATAACGACTTCGGTATTTTCTTCACCCTGTATTAGTAAAATGTCTTCACCTGAAGTGACAGGTTGACTTCCAACCCTCACGATAACATCGCCTTGACGTAGACCAGCGTTTTGAGCCGGAGACCCTGCGAGTACATCCGTGATATATAACTTTTCATCAGTAAAACGTAGCGTTACACCGATACCCACGTATTGTTGATTCATTCCGTTCATGAAATCTTGAAGTTCTTCTTTGGTGTAATAATCGCTGTAAGGGTCGTCGAGTGCGTAGACCATGCCTCTTATGGCATTCTCAATAAAGTCTTCTCTTTCAACTCCTTCGATGTTGTAAGCATTTAAATAATTCAATACTTCCTGAATAATTGCTAGATCAGAAGACTCATTCGTCTCTGTAGTATCAGAAGAAATAGAATTAGTAACAGTGGTTACTGATGCTGCACCTGCTGTATGTGGTAGCCCAATCAGAGAAATTGCTAAAAGTGAGATAAGAGCAACATGCCGTAATTTTTTGATAATCATTTGATGACCATCCTTTCTATGAATAAGATTTACTAGATACATGAATGAAAAAATCACAGAGGAAGGCGGATGACTCCTTCGGAGATCATCCGCCTTTAAGATGGGAATAGAGATGAACAATACCTCTTTACCCCAAGAATGCATTCCGCACACGAGTCCAGAAAGGGAAGGGTCGGTAGCGGACGAAGCTAACCTTCTGTTTGGCAACTTGGCAACGAACCGAAATCAAATCGTTGATAGGCATACTGACATGATCAATGGTAAGCATCAGGTTCTGTTCTTTGCGAGAGTAGATATCGCAATGATGATGGGCTGGTAGCACTAGAGAAGAACCCATTGTACGGAATACCCGATTATTAATCGATGCAATTTCTGATATTTGTAGAGCTTCGATGGAAGGGTGAATGATGGCACCACCAAGACTTTTGTTATATGCCGTACTACCCGATGGAGTAGAGACACAAATTCCATCACCCCGAAACATTTCGAACATTTGGTCATTAATATCTATCTCTGCCATGACCGTTCCATCTACACTTTTCAAAGTGAACTCATTCAAGCAAATGATAGAGGATGTTCCTGATCTTTTAACGATTTCTAGTTCGATCAGTGGGTATTGTACAATCCTTGGCTGTAAGTTCCCTAGCCCGCCTTGATTGCCCATAAGACGAACTAGCTCCGGGATCTCATCACTTTTCCAATCGGCGTAGAAACCTAGATGCCCAGTATGTACACCAACAAATGCGATGGAAGGAATGCGATCGATAAACGTATGAAAAGCGTGAAGCATCGTGCCATCTCCTCCGATGGAAATCACGATATCGGGTGACTCTGCATCAAGTTGCAAACCATACTCCGGTGCCAATCTATGGAACGTCTCGCATAAATCAACGGACAGTTGATCTCCACGATCAAGAACGTAATATCTCAAGATGACAAGCTCCTTTAATTTTCCTTTTGTAAAGATCATAAACAATTCTCAAACAGAACACAACGGTTCATTTTCGGTAACCCCCCTTGGTTTTTGTTGATATGAGATTCTTGCGAATGATTACTGTTAGAACAGACAAAATAAGAAGTGTGGATATGATTTTAAGGAATAGCAGGAAAGCACTGGGGAAACCGCCCCATCCTATAGGTCCTACGACTCCCTCGATTGAAAATAGTGGAGATAGTACCGGAAGAGTACCCATGACAGGTTGCCAGAGTAGTAACACGAAGATGGCGGCCAAAATGGCATGGAGTAGGCGAGCTATTAAAAAAGGAAGGTATCGGAGATCGGCTCCGTTCAAAATGCTGGCTACCTGGGCATGAACAGACAGACCTCCCCACGATAGAATGAAGGCCGCAGCCGAAGCTTTAAATATGAGAGGCACAGAGGCTGGAGCTGCGGCTGCCTTGGCTCCAAGTGTAACCTCAAATAGTCCGCCGAGTAAGGGCTCCGCTAATGCAGGTGGAAGACCCGCGAAAGGGAGTAGAGATCTCACACCTGAGTACAATGTGGTCATTACCCCGGAGGCGGTTAATACTTCGAGAACAACAGAGAAGAATACTACGAGACCGCCGACTACAGCCATGAGTTGTAGGGAGGATGTCACGGCTTGTTGTAGTAATTCACCTAGACCCCGTCCGTCTTTCATGCGGGCTTCGTGCATAGCACTAAGCGCCCCCCGTATACTAAATCGCTGCTTATGATTTGCCACGGAGACGATGGGGGAATGTTCCTTATCATTACTTTTTGTACCATAAAATCTCATCATTAACCCGAGTAGTATTGCACTTCCGTAGTGTGCAAGGGCTAATATTCCAGCTAATTGCGGATTGCCGAAAAAACCAACGGATACTGCGCCGATCAGAAAAATGGGATCGGATGAGGTTGTAAATGCGACAAGTCGTTCTCCCTCAACTTGGGTAATAAGTTTCTGTAGGCGCAATTGGGTAGCTAGCTTAGCGCTAACCGGATATCCTGATGCAAAGCCCATAGCGGCTACAAAGCCACCACTGCCAGGTATGCGGAACAAGGGTTTCATAAGTGGATCAAGCAATTTTCCTAAGAAATGGACGATACCAAACCCAAGCATGACTTCAGAAATTACGAAGAAGGGGAACAGGGATGGAAACAACACGTCCCACCAAATAGCCAGACCCCGTACGCCCGCTTCCCAAGAGGAATCGGGATAAGACAACATAAGCACTCCCAGAGCCAAAACGGCAATGAGTAAGAGCAAGAAAGCCCAGCGCTTAATCTTCATGTTAATCCCTCCACTTTGAAGTCAATAATGAAGTGTATGTAGGTAGTAGGACAAACAGCACAAAAAAATAAAGTAAGCGGTTTCAAAAAAGACTGATTTCTTGAACCTTTTGTGATAGAATATGACTAAAGGATCATTGACTTCGAAAATATAATGAATTGTGGATGGAGTGATTTGTTATGAGTTTTGTTGCAGGTGTTCTTGTATGCGTCTTTGTATACGTCATTCGTGCATCTCTCGTCCATTCGGGTGAAGAGGATTGGCGTAGTTATTAGTCATAAATATCTATACGTAAAAGCTCCTTTAGGAGCTTTTATTTTTTTTGGTATGGTATAATATGAGATATGAATGCACAATTATTTTGGAAGTTATAAATACATCACAGTAGCACATCATCGACGTGCCCATTTGTGGCATATGGAAAGGAAACGACAAATGGAACTAGAAAAAAAAGAACTAGAGCCTCTTTATAAGATTAAAGTAACATGTATATATTGCGAGAATGAATTCTTAACTTCCAGAGTTCGGCCTAGTTTCAAACGTGCGATTCGCAACGATTCTGACTTTTGTAGCTACTATAAGCGGGAAAATCCTGACTTTTATGTAGTACGAATCTGCCCTGCTTGTGGATTTGCTTCTACGGAAAACTCAATGGATCGGTTATCTGATATTCAACGTAAGAAGTTTCAAGATGCCATTGCAAGTCGTTTTGTGAAGAAGGATTACGGAGGACAACGTGATTGGGAAGCGGCACTAGAATCATATAAGTTTGGATTGCTGTGTGCTCAAACCATTGGTGAGAAAGAGCGGATGATTGCAAGTCTACTGCATCATATTGCTTGGTTGTATCGCTATAAGGAGAACAACGAACAAGAACAGCGGTTCCTGAAATATTCAATGGAGTCTTACATACGGGTTTATGAAAATGAAGGCGTTAGTGGTTCAGATGCCAGGCTTATGTATTTGATTGGTGAATTGAACCGTCGAATTGGTAATTATAATGATGCGGTTAAATGGTTCTCGCGGGTCATTAATGACAAGAAAATTGTAGATGCGGCTATGATTCGAGCGTCGCGGGAACAATGGAAGCTCCTACGTGAAGAAATGATGAACGGTGGGCACGAACTGCCGGAGGAAATGCAGAATTAATGTTTTGCCTCATCAATCATGCCAGGGTATGACAATGAGACCGTTCTCTGATGAGAACGGTCTCATTGTAGCCACTTTGACATAACTATCTACGGATTATCGTGTTAGTCAATAAATAATCATTGTCACTGTCCAGAATAATAAGCTTGTTTCTGCAACACGGAAATACGAGTAACTTCTTCTTGCCTTCTTGGACGCTCTTTACTTCACTGGGTTTCATAGGGAGTAGTACATTATCAATGCCACAAAAGGGGCACTTTTGCGCAAACACGTCGCCCAGGATGATGTCGTAAGGCAGTGACTTATTGAAAGGAATCATGACGAGTGATCCGGATCAGTGGACGAGGGAGAAGCGGCTTCCTCTTTGGCTAATTCTGCGATTTTTTGCAGCAAAATATGCTGTGGCATATGCATGAGTTGTTCAAGCGGCACATTTAATTTGGCAGCTAACTTAACAGCGGTATCCGCTGATATTTGCAGTGGTCTCATATGATGAAGATCCCTCCTAATCAATTTGGTAACTACAACCTCTTATAGTTATACACTTATAGGTCGGTGTACATCAATACTAAAGGACAAGAAAGGATGATTTAGCTTGACACATCTATCTCTACCAATTAACCCCACATGGGAATTAGACTCTATTTTCCCTGGAGGTTCGGCATCTAAAGAATTGCATACTTTTCTTGAAAAACTGGAAGAGGATATTGCCGTTCTAAATAATCATATTAACGATAAGAATGCTCCGCAATCCACTGAAGAAACAATTTTATACGATGTTATTATCGAGGGTTTACAGAGTGCTCTTTCAAGAATATCTGAAGTCAGTAGCTTTACAGCTTGTTTGACTGCTCAGAATCAGAAGGATAAAAAAGCGGTACAACTCACTGGTAAAGTTACTTCGTTATACGCTCGGTTAGAGAATGTGATGACATTGTTTCAGAACGTTCTGCGGAATACAGATAATGAAGTATGGGAAGCTTGGATCGCACGAGATGAGATATCACCTATTTCATTTGTGCTTAGCGAGAAGCGTAGTGCAGCACAGGAGAAATTATCCCCTGAACTTGAAAGCCTTGCTTCCGATTTAGCAGTTGATGGTTATCATGGATGGGGACAACATTATGATACGATTGTTGCTAAAGTAGGTATTCCTCATTGTGATGAGAATGGGGAGATTACGATGCTCTCCGTAGGTCAGGCGGCGAACAAACTAGACGATCCAGATCGAGCAGTTCGGGAGGAAACATTCGTCAACTGGGAGAAAGCCTGGGGCGAGGCTGCCGATTATTGTGCGGACACGCTGAATCGTCTTGCTGGTTTCCGGCTGAAGCTGTATGAGAGACGTGGATGGGATGATGTTCTGAAGGAACCGCTTGCCATCAATCGGATGTCTCGGGAAACCCTTGATTCGATGTGGAAAGTCATTGAAGAGAGCAAACCCGTATTTGTGACTTATCTGGAACGTAAAGCAAAACTTCTTGGTTTGGAACGATTGAATTGGTGTGATGTGGATGCTCCCCTCGGAGATTCCGCTGGAAAAATCACCTACGATCAAGCTGCACAGGACATTGTAGAACAATTTAGGAACTTTAGTCCTAAATTAGCAGACTTTTCAGTTGAAGCATTTAATAATCGCTGGATCGAAGCTGAGGATCGTCCAGGGAAACGTCCAGGCGGATTCTGTACCTCGTTGCCAGCAAGCAAACAGACACGTGTATTTATGACCTTTGGAGGGACCGTTTCCAACCTTTCAACCTTGGCCCACGAGCTTGGTCATGCTTATCATCAACATCTAATGGAGGATTTACCGCAATTCAATCAGGGTTATGCGATGAATGTAGCGGAGACAGCCTCAACTTTTGCTGAAATGATCTTAGCAGATGCGCTCGTCAAGAATGCGGCTACTAAGGAAGAAAAAATAGGTCTCTTGGCTGATAAAGCTCAGCGGAGTATCGCCTTTTTCATGAATATTCATGCCCGGTTCTTGTTTGAAACTTCCTTCTATGAGAAACGCAAGCAAGGTACTTTAGATGCGGTCGAGCTATCTGCTTTGATGGAGCAAGCTCAGAAGGAAGCATTTCATGGAGCACTCGGCAGCTATCACCCAAATTTCTGGGCATCGAAGTTACATTTTTATATTACGGATGTCCCATTTTACAATTTCCCTTATACCTTTGGTTATATGTTCAGTACCGGCATTTACGCTCAGGCGCAGCGTGAAGGTGCAACATTTGCAGAGAAGTATGATGCACTGCTGAGGGACACAGGTGTAATGACAGTTGAAGAACTTGCTACTAAACACCTAGGTGTTGATTTAACAAAACCCGATTTCTGGCGCGAAGCGATGTCTTTAGCGATTGCAGACGTGGAAGCGTTCCTTGAATTAACGAACTAACGAGGCTAATACGAGCAGATCCGTTAAATGAGGGATCTGCTTTCTTTTTTTCTTCACATAAAGTATTGAAAAAGCATGTCGCAATTTCAAGGAAATTGACGAATGATAAGAGATAATGAATTCTATATATTATATTTATAGGAATATATAACCAATTTTGTTGTTTGTTGTTGAAGGGTATATAATATTGGAATATAATGAGACATAAGCCCTATAAATAGGCAATCATATTATAATATGGAAGGAGGGTGGATATTCTGCAAACCGATCAACTTTCACTCGCCAGACAACTTGACATGGTGTTTAGAGAACTAGATACGGAACTCTCCGCAATGACCTCAGGAATTATTTTCATTCAAATTCGCAATAATGCTATTGGGAAATTTGGCATCCGCCATAATCCGATTGCTGGCCGAAATGGTCGTCTGACGGAAGAGAATAAAGGATTGACAGTAGTTCAACTACAGTCATTCCGAGCTATGGCGATTGAAGCATTGAAATTCAAACGGTACTGGACTCATGGGGAAATTAGCTATGAATTTGCACTACGTCAAGAGATGATAGTCGTCGATGCCATAATGGAGTCTAACTACAATATGGCTAATTTGATGATACATCGCTACGCCAGAAAAGAATCTTCCACTACATACCAAGACTATAACGCAGATATGACTTCATAAGTGAAAATAATAACATAGTAAATTTACAGAGAGACAAAAACAGGCGATCTGCATACGCAGACCGCCTGTTGTCCTATTGGTTGAGAAAGAGAATACTATTGACGACCCGACAATTGCTGTTCTGCCAATTGAACCAGACGTTTAGTAATGTAACCCCCTAGGGAGCCAGTTTCGCGAGAAGTGTAGTTCCCGTAGTAACCGTCTGCTGGAATTTGAACGCCCAATTCTTGAGCTGCTTCAATTTTTAGCTGTTGTAGTGCAGCAGTCGCTTGAGGTACAACAAGATTGTTAGAGCGGTTTTGACCTGCCATGTATCTCACCTCCTTCGGCCTTTATGAATGTTAGTATGGTTTTCGAGCTCTAAAATATGCAGATGAACTCTCAAATATAGTAGTGGTAATTCTTGTATTTTATATTGAGTCAAATGAGTCAAAAAAAAGAGCCGCCTCACTGGAGGTGAGGAGCTCTTCTTCGAAAGATCATATTTAAGTAGCGGATGGATGAATTAAGTCAAGATTGACGTTTAGTTCAATGGTTTGGCCAGGTTGAATTTCTATTAGGCCAGTTGTTTCATTAGGCAAATTACAATTTGGTGCATTAGGCAGCCAGGTGTAAGGTTCTATGCACAGAAATTGATCTGCTTCACCTTTAGTATATAGAACCCAATGCTTGAAGTATGTTGGGTCAGCTGTGTAACGTAGACCATAACCGTCTTCACGTGTTAAGAGAGCTTCGACAGGAAGATCGCCAATCTGAAGGAGCGTATCGAAATTTGTTCCTCTCAAATTTAGTCCTTCGTTCAATTGCTCTAATTCTCCGAGAGGGGAGATCCCTCCAGTTGGTAGTAACTCATCGTCCAATTGATAAATCCCAGAACAAGGAAGCTGTAACTTCCATTTCTCAGGTTCACCATTGATAAGGAACCAGGTGTGAAGTCCTAATCCGAATGGAGCAGCATTTTGTCCTAACGAAGTAATCTTAAATGTTTGTTTTAGAGAAGCTCCCTGCAAGCGTAACGTCATTTCTAACTTGAGTGGGACAGGATATTGCCTTATCCAATTCGGATCGCTCGAAGTTATAAATTCTGTCGTCACGGCACAACCGTCTTCATCTTCTTCAATGTCGCTAACACACCATGCTTGTGTACGATGCAACCCATGAATATGGTTGTCATTCGCCGTGTTACGGTCAAATTGGTATTCCTGACCGTCATGAATGAAATGACCTTTGCTTATTCGTCCCGGAGGAATCAGTAGTGGAATTCCAAAATGGTAAGGCTTCTGTAGGTAGAAATCAAGATCGCTCTCTTCCGGGCGGCGCAGCACATCTCGCTGCTGAACATGATCCCACAAGCTAATTACACTATTGCCGAGGCGGGGTAGCAGCGTGACATCAAGTTCGCGGCTATGTAAGATGTACGTGTCGTAACCGTTCCATTGCCCTTTGGTCACTTTTTTCATATCGGTACTCCTTTTCCCACATAATAATCTAATCAATTAGTTAAGCTAAGACCTATCATAACACTTTTTCTCTTGGACGAAAAACAGATTTGACATTGTACACAAATCACACTTATGATAAGACCTATAAATCATTATAACTGAACGCGATGATGGGGATAAGTAGGCAATGTGGATTTTCTTCAGAAATCCGGTGGATGATGCGAACCGGAGAAACCACTATGTTGAATGGACCCCAGAGTGCTGAGCAGAAATGAAGGTATCCTTCAAAATATGCCTGCCGGGAGTTCCCCGTTATGGAACAATAAAGGCCTTATGATCTTGATTTTTTTGTTGTCCTGATCTCTGGCGAATAAGGGTGGCACCACGGTCTCACGTCCCTTGCGGACTGTGGGCTTTTTTGTGTTTTGATTTTGATATACATGAAAATGAATTAATCTTTGAGGAGGACGAATAATATGAAAAAAGTACTATCCGGCATCCAGCCCAGCGGGAAATTAACACTTGGAAATTATATTGGGGCTATGAAAAATTTCGTGGCTTTACAGCATGAATATGCTTGTAATTTTATGGTGGTTGATCTTCACGCCATTACTGTACCTCAGGAGCCAGCTGCCCTGAGAGAACAATCTGAAATGGTAGCTGCGCTTTACGTTGCAGCTGGAATTGATCCGAATAAAGCTAATATTTTCATGCAATCGCATGTTCCACAGCACGCACAACTCGGATGGTTGCTGACAACGCTTGTTTCCATGGGAGAATTGGAGCGAATGACCCAGTTCAAAGATAAATCTGAGGGTAAAGAATCAGTTGGGGCTGGTTTGTTTGTATATCCGGCTCTTATGGTCGCAGATATTCTACTCTATAATGCGGATCTTGTTCCTGTTGGTGAAGACCAGAAGCAGCATTTAGAACTCACTCGCGATATTGCGGGTCGGTTTAACAGTCGCTTTGGTGAGTATTTCACTATTCCTGATCCGTATATTCCGGAAGTAGGAGCACGTATTATGTCATTGGATGACGCCTCTAAGAAAATGAGTAAAAGTAATCCAAATGCGGGCAGTCTCATTGCGCTACTAGATGCACCGGATGTTATCCGCAAGAAAATTAGCCGGGCAACAACCGATTCGGGTAGTGAAGTGAAATACGATCCGGCGAATAAGCCTGAAGTGAGTAATTTAATTACTATATATAGTCAATGTGCAGGGATATCGATCCCTGAAGTGGAGGCGCGCTACGAAGGACTAATGTATGGGCCTTTCAAGAAAGATCTAGCAGAAGCTGTTGTCGGATTGCTTGAACCGATGCAGCAGCGCTATTACGACATAAGGGAGTCTGGTGAACTTCGTAACATTTTGGCTCAAGGGGCAGAAAGAGCAGCCGAAACAGCAGAACAGACCTTAAAAGATGTACACCGAATGATGGGGTTTTTGGAAAAATAGATTTTGTCCTTCTTTAACTGAAGGGGTAATATGAAGAAACTCGGGTAAAGTTTACCCGGGTTTTTACGTTGTTGTCACGGAATTGTCATAATAACTCAGGCGTTATTGGAGGATTTTTAAACACTTCGAGGGTTTGATATGATAAAGTTCATAGTAAGAGAATTATTTATGTTTTTCTCAAATTTTATATAAAGAATTGTTAGGAGGAATACTGACGCATGGATAAACACATAAGTTATCATGCTCCTGCGGATTCCGCTACCTTATCCGTGAGACCAACTCCTCCAGGAGAATCGGTGACTTGGAAGGATTTTGTTGTCTTAACGAAACCTGGGATTCTGCGTTCCAATATGATCGCGGTGTTTGCTGGATTCTGGTTAGCATCTCATTGGGATCTACAATATGGAAAACTTATTATGACACTGCTTGGGACGATGCTGGTTATGGCGTCTTCCTGTGTCTTCAATAATTATTTCGATCGTGAGTTAGACACTAAGATGGAGCGGACTAAGAATCGAGCCCTTCCTACAGGTAAAATGTCACCCAAAACAGTACTCTGGTATGCAGTTATTTTAGGAATCGCTGGATTGGCTGTTTTGTTTGGTTTTTCCGGTATTCTAGCAGGCTTGTTTGGAATAGTTGGCATGTTGGTATACGTAGTTGTGTACACTCTTTGGCTGAAACGGTCGTCGACTTGGAGTACTTCAGTTGGCGCAATATCAGGGGCTATGCCACCAGTAATCGGTTATGTTGCGGTGACAGGTACCGTTGATTTGGGAGCCATCTTACTCTTCGCCATGTTGTTCCTGTGGCAGCCACCTCATTTTTGGGCATTAGGAATTCGGCGTGTAGAAGAATATCGTGCAGCAGGTTATCCGCTCTTGCCCGTAGTAAAGGGGATTCCCAGAACTAAACTCCAAATGCTTCCTTATCTCGTATTGCTGATCCCAATTCCAATCTTAATGTATCTCTACGATTATACAGGAATGTGGTTCCTAGTTATTGGTGAGATTCTCTCCTTAGCATGGCTCTTTATGGCGCTCAAAGGAATTCGTTCCCAGGACAGTGATGCTTGGGCGAAGAAGGTATTTTTGTTCTCAATTAATTATTTGACGATCAATTTAATTGTGATCATTCTGGATACAGTACGGTTCTAGTTTTAACACCAGTTTCATACCCATAAAACCTCCCTTCTTAGGGACGACATCATGAGATGCACTTTACACATAGTTAATATTTTATGGAGAGTGCTTTTGCTTAAGCAATGCCCCTTTGGGATGAGTTGATGCCGAGAATAACGGAGGTCCGGGTATGATTTTACTTAAAAAGTATAAATGGACATGGATTCTATTAGCGCTATGTATCATCATGGCTGGATATTTGTTATGGGGTGCATGGTCTAAGCCCAAATTGCCAGTAATTCGGCCAGTGGAGAGTTTCTCCTTGGAGAATGTAGATGGCAAGAACGTTACACTAGAGGATACGAACGGAAAGGTAAGACTGTTCTATTTCTTTTTCTCGAAATGCAATGATGTCTGTCCTCTAACTACATTCAGGCTGAGTCAGGTGCAGGATGAATTGAAGAAGAAAGGTTTGTTTGCTAAGGATGCGACGATTGTCTCGATTTCGTTCGATCCGGAGCGTGATACTCGGGAGCAGATCAAGTCATTCGGGGACAAATTTGGAGCGGATTACTCCGGTTGGTATTTTCTCCGAGGAGATCAGCAGAAGGTTATGGATCTGGCGATGAACTCTTTTAAAATTCTAATCAATCAAGATCAGACTGGGAATTTTGTTCATATGGATCTCATCGGACTGGTAGATCGGGATGGTCAACTTCGTGAGATATACAGACCGGAAGTTACGGCTACAGAAATTGCTCAAGGTGTCGTGGATTTATCCAAGGAATAACAACATATACATGGACTATATTAAGTCGGGTGGAGGATACAGAATGTATGCCTCCAAACCGGCTTTTTCTAATTGTGCAATGATGTACTCATCGGGCGTCCCTTCGACACCGGCATATCCTTTTCGTGTATACATATGGATTGCATCAGGGAAGACCTCTCTTAAGATGCCGCGAATTCTTCTGCCAGAAGTGTCGTTATCCATAAATAGAAGTACCTCTTCTTCTCCCACCTGTTCCTGAAGGGATTCGAGTTTAGCGGCATTAAGAGTTCCAAAGGTACAGAGAATATTCACTTCATCCTCTTGGAGTAGGTGACGTAGCTTGATGCGGTCATTTTTACCTTCGACTATGATGTAGATGGGCAATGGTGATCACCTCAGTAGGGAGTTAACGTACCCTACTAGTGTATACTGCTTACCAATACTCATGCAAAATTCAATGAGAGAAGAACAAGCGGCCTACCACTGAAGGCAGACCGCATTTGATGCGCGTATCGCGTAGGCTAGGATGAAATTACAGTAGTAGAGGAGCACGAAGAACGATCACTAATAAAATATACAATACAAGGATCGTACCTGTTGTGGTCCAGATATTACAAGCTGAAACAACTGGAGCGATCGGACCAGGTCCACAATTTTCAAGATGGCTCATTTACGTTCACCCCTCTTTCTCATCGGGTCAGTGATTACAAGATATATTATGTAGGTTTTAGACGGGGTGCCCTGTACAATAGCCTAAAAATCCTGAAATAACAGATTGTCTTTTGGGATGTCAGTTCAATCTCACTAAAAGCTAAGTTATACTTGTTGGCGCGCTGATTGGAGTAGTAGGAACAACCGGTCTACGCACGGAAGGAACAAGGAGTAGTACAGACATAAGTAACAGAAATCCGACAAAGTAAGGTGAATAACTATCCCGAATCATCCCTGCAACAATCGGACCGATAAAGGATCCGATGGACATTGCGATCGACTGTAAAGAGAATACCGTGCCAAGTCGCTGTCCCCCACTCAAATCGATAAAGAGAGAAGCGATTGCAGGGAAGACGACACCTTTAGCCATTCCGAGGGCGAACAAGGATACCTCTAGTGGAATGGATGGTAATGCAGCTAGGGAGAAGAAAGATAAGGCGATCCCCAGAATGCCGTAATGTGCCCTTTTGTAAGGGGATAGGCGATTCAGAAATAACATAGAGAGAGTGACAAGAGCTCCCAAACTGATGATGGAGAAATACAGTCCCGTGTGCATAATTCCAGCCTTTCCTCCTGCTCGCATGGGTAGTTCAAAGAATAGGATTCCCTGTGAACATGCTACAGCTAAGGGAAGTAAATAAACTCGTAGCGGGATGATGTTTAGTTTCATGGGAACTTTCTGCTTTGGTGTGATTCCCGTTTCGATAAGGGAAGGCTTCGGTTTTCGGGATTCTTTGATTGTAAAGATAGCGATAATTCCAGTCGCGATTAACAACCAGCCTAGGGATTGAAAGGTTAGCTTGAATCCGACTTGGGCGACTAGGAAGGCACCTGCAGCTGGAGATACAACGGAAGCTAGAGTGTGCATAACTCCATGCCCAGCCATTAGTTTACCTTGCTGGGTCTGGTTTGTAGATAAGGAAGCAAGGAGAGCCAAACAGGCTGGTGATAGAAAGGCGAGTACAAAACCGCTGATTGAACGTAATGTAAGCAGTTGCCAAGGCTCTGTCACATGGGCTTGCAGCAGTAGGATGCACCCAGCGGTAATCATGCTAAAGATCATATAACCGCGGCTCCCGTGCCGGTCTACGCCTTGACCAGCGATCAAATTCCCTGGGAGATGAGTTAGTGCATAAATACCCATCATCCATCCGATGAACGTCGGTGCAGCACCTAGCGATAGAGCAAAAGGCGTTAGTATCGGATATTGGGCGTGGAGATCGAAGAAAGCCAGAAACATAAAAAAGTAAAGCCAAAAAGCCATTTTCATATCTTGCCCTCCTCACATAAGTCACTAATCTACTTGTACGTTTCTTGGGACGGACTTAGACCCCTTAAATCTTATGGAGGTTGTCCTTAATTTAGGGCTTTCTGCAAGAAATAGGGGTTAAGCTGACACATACTCGGGCCATCATGTATAATAAGAGAGGTTATTTAAAAAGTCAGCTTTTGATCACGAAGTAGCTCTGGATGTGGATTCGGCATCGAATCTTGAATTCAGCCGGGACTTCCGGTGCTCACGTAGGTTTTGCCTACGCTCCGCTCCTCATTCCCTAGCTTTATTCAACCTTCTTGGTGCTGAAAAGCTGACTTTTTAAATTCTTATTGTTTGGTCAGCTTTTGATCACGAAGTAGCTCTGGATGTGGATTCGGCATCGAATCTTGAATTCAGCCGGGACTTCCGGTGCTCACGTAGGTTTTGCCTACGCTCCGCTCCTCATTCCCTAGCTTTATTCAACCTTCTTGGTGCTGAAAAGCTGACTTTTTAAATTCTTATTGTTTGGTCAGTTTTTGATCACGAAAGATATACTAACCTGTTCTAATAAAATGATGTTTAGGAGTTGGATATGATGGATGTTCAAGTATGGATTGAGTTTCTAAAAGAGAACTGGTTGGTCATTGTTGTTGCATTGGTTGTCCTTTTCTTGATCTTGAATTTCGTGAAGACGGTCGTAAAATGGGCGCTTGTACTTGTCATTGCGGCGTTTATTATCATTTACAGTGGGCTTTCGTTGAAAGATCTGAGTAGTGCTGTATCGGTCGTGACGGAGCAGGCAACAAGCATTGGTAAAGACCAAGTGTTGAATGTCATGAAGAGTAGAGCCAAGGATGCCAAGTTTACCCAGAATAGCGACGGTACATTTATAATAACTATCTCGAACCCAGACGTAGAAGTAACCGGAACTATTGGTGGAGATAAAGTGAAAGTAGTGTCTCACGGGATTTCATTGGGAGAATGGACGGTAGACGATACTGTAGAAGCCTTCATTCAAGAGGCAACAAGGAATTCTAAATAGTTCAGGGCAGTTAGTCTTAACCTAAGTCATCTAGATAGGAGGCAGACATGACGGAAGCTTGGATTGCGAGTCTGCGTGAGTATAACCTGATTACTATATTGTTGATTATTATCTTATTGGGTTCTGCCCTTCAAGGCTTAATGCGAGGTGCTTCCCGATCTGCCGGAAGATTGTTTACACTCCTAAGTGGTGGGGTTCTGACCCTCCTCGGAATAGGGGTATCTATTCCATTCACTTTGTGGATCTCACCTTCTGTACAAACTTGGCTGTCTAATAGTCTGACGCTGCCCGAGCGGGACTTAGCTAAATGGGAGCAGGTATACTATACATTGGCAACAGCGGTAAGGGATTTTCCGTTGATGCGTTTTGCTGTGCTGTTTATTCTCAGTTATGTATTGTTCCGGTTCTTACTTGGGATGATCTTAGGATTTATTATTGGAGGAGGTTCGCTGTTTGGGAGGCGTTCTTTCAACGAGGAACGCTCAGCTTCCTTATTGGGGAGACTAGTTGGAGTGGGGATTGGTGTGATCATTGGCGTAGCTAGAAGCCTGGTTATCATTGCAATTTTGTTCATTGTGGTGACACTTTTCCCTTCCAGTAACTTCAGTCGTTATGTAGAGGCGTCACCCGTATATCAACAAGGAGCACGTAATGTAATTGAGCCACTTTCGGGCAATCTAATAAAAGAGAAACTTCCGGTATTTACTCGCAGTGTGGAAGTAGAACTTAATGGGATTTTGCAACGAAAATATGAAGTGATTGATGCCAATGTCCCTCAGAATATTGAACAAGCTGCTGCGAAAATCACTGAAGGGGCAGCGAGTGAAGAGGAGAAAGCCCGTCTTCTGTATGATTGGGTTGGATCACGCATTGTATATGATAATGATAAAGTTAAGGATTATGAAGAAAAGGGAATTTGGCATGAGCAGACACCGCAAATGACCTTCGATACGAAGCGTGGAGTGTGTATTGATTACTCTCGTCTGTATGCGATCATGGCTAGATCTCAGGGATTAGAGGTAAAAGTAGTAACCGGACTTGGGTACGATGGCCAGGGTGGTTACGGACCGCATGCTTGGAATGAAGTGTACATTCCAGAGAAAGAGAAATGGATTCCACTGGATTCCACTTGGGCTGGCAGTGGTGATTGGTTTGATTCTCCCGGTTTCAGCGAGACTCACGTCGCGGACAAGATCGTATAAAAGTCCAAATAGAGTGTAACTTCGCAAGACGTTAGTACGTTATGCTAATATGAATAGTGTGACTTAGTAGGAATGAAAGTGGGAGAAATAAAATGAAAAATGTCTATTCTGACGATCAACGCGAACAAGAAATTGCGATGCAGCGTCATTTTAATATTCGTCTAAATATGTTTTTCTTTAGTGCATTTGCCATATTTACCGTCATTATCGTACGCCTGGCAATTTTACAATTTGTTGAAGGGCCGAGCCTTTCACAACAAGAAACCAGTATGAGGGTAAAGGATGTACCGCTTCCTCCGACAAGAGGTTCTATTATCGCTGACGGGGGCGAGAAACTGGCATACTCCACGCCTGTACAATCGCTGTATATTACGCTGCAGAAGGACTATAGTAAGGCGGAGAATCGACCAGAGGCTACGGCTCTTGCCGAGAAATTGAAGAAGGTTTTTGATGTAAATGGAGATCCAGATGCAACACCTCTTACCTTGGACAAAATTATCGAAGCAATGGATATTGATTATAGACAGAATGGTGGATTTTCACCTCGTAGAATTAAGCTTGATTTATCAGATGCAGAAGTGGCGTATTTCTTGGAACGGAAAGATCAATTTCCGGGCATAGAGGTCGTAGAAGAAAGTGTTCGGCATTATGATAAAGATACGGTGGCTGTACAAACCGTAGGTTATATAAAAAAGTACAAAAATGCTTCAACAAGTTTAGAATATTATAAGAATTTACGCGCACAAGAACAAACAGACCCTGCTCTACAGTACACAGAAGCTGAAGATGTTGGGTACGACGGCCTGGAACTTTACTATCAGGATGTCCTTCGTGGCAAGAATGGATATAAGAGCGTCGCGATTGATCCACGAAATATGGCTACCGGGATTCCGGAAGTAACGCCTCCTGAAAAGGGTTATGACATTCACACATCAATTAATAAAACGGTACAAATTGCTGCGGAAGAAGCGATAACGTACCAGCTTGATTGGGTTCATAAGAATCCTGTGTCTGGTAAGACACATCCTAAAGCACTAACCGGTTATGCGGTAGCGATGGAAGTGGATACCGGGAAAGTGGTTGCGATGGCGAGTATGCCTGATTATGATACAAATATTTGGCAGACGGGGAGCGTATCGAGCGAGGACTATAAGAAAATCGAAACCAACTATCAAAATGGGACGATCACACCGTTTAGCTCGGGGCGTTCGGGACATAATTTTGAATCGACCATTTTGCTCGGGTCTACGATCAAACCATTATCGGTTCTTATCGGCTTGAACGAGGGGTTATTTACAACTTCAACCATCTATAATGACCGAGGGATTGCGTATTTCGGAAAGAACGACTCTGCTAGTGTTCGAAACTCAGGTAGTCATGTATACGGTGGTCTTGATCCAGCAAAGGCCATTCTTCATTCCTCCAATGCCTTTATGGTGGATATGGTAGGTGAAAAGCTGTGGAACAAATATGGATCCAAGGGTATTGATAAATGGGATGAATATATGAAGGCTTTTGGACTGGGTGTATCCACTGGAGTAGACCTTCCGAATGAATATCTAGGTAAACTGGAATATACGAATGAGAAAGAAACTGCGCTTTCCCGATTGGCATATGCATCGTTCGGTCAACAAGGGAAATATACGACCTTGCAGCTTGCTCAATATACAGCGACAATTGCAAGTCATGGGAAGAGAATGCAACCGCAACTAGTTAAGAAAATTACCGATGCGGATGGAAATGTTATCGAGGAAATTGAACCCAAAATGCTGGATGAAATTAAATTTGATGAATCCTATTGGAAGGAAGTCATCAGTGGAATGTCAACTAGTGTAAACAATGCTTTTAGTGGTTTCCCATACGACTTTGCTCGTAAAACGGGAACTTCAGAGCAATGGGGGGATGGTGCGAACAGAGATAACGGGGTGTTTATCGCATTTGCTCCACGTGATAATCCGAAACTCGCTGTCGCCGTTGTTATTCCAGAGGGTGGATTTGGTGCTTACAGCGCTGCGCCGGTAGCCCGTAAAATCTTTGATGCATATGATCAAGAATACGGTCTAGATGGAGTACCAAAGAAAACTTTGCAACAGAAAGATACCACAGTCGTAGGTGAATAAAATAAAGGGAAATCCGATACGACGGAGTAATATATTTGCTATAAATTGAATAATTATTATTTTAAGCAGGAGGGTAAGTAACCTCTTGCTTTTTTTGTGTGTAGACATAAACCACGAAAAACATTATATAAATTTCCAGAAGAGTGTAACTTTACAAAAGTGTATTACGTTGTGCTCATATAAGGTTGTGATGAGTAGGAATGAGGTGTACTGGATATGAAAAATATATTTTCTGAAGAAGATCAGGGTGAACAAGAGCGTGCGATGCAGCGCCATTTTAATATTCGACTGAATATATTTTTCTTTAGTATATTTGTTATTTTTACCGTCATTATTGTACGACTAGCAGTTCTACAATTTGTTGAGGGGCCAAGTCTTTCACAGCAGGAAACCAGTATGAGGTTAAAAGAAGTGCCACTTCCTCCTTCAAGAGGCTCAATTATTGCTGACGGAGGTGAGAAATTAGCTTATTCTACTCCGATCCAATCACTATATATAACTTTACAGAAGGACTACAGTAAGGTGGAGGATCGAGCAGAGGCCACAGCTCTTGCTGAGAAATTGAAGAAGGTTTTTGATGAGAAAGGTGATCCGAATGGAGTAGCATTAACCTTGAAAGAAATCATTGACGCTATGGATATTGATTATAGACAGAATGGTGGATTTTCACCTCGTCGGATAAAACTCGATTTATCCAAAGAAGAGATGGCTTATTTCTTGGAGCGGAAGGATCAATTTCCTGGTATAGACGTCGTAGAAGAGAGTATTCGACATTATGATAAAGATACTGTGGCCGTACAGACCGTTGGCTATATAAGAAAATATGAAAATGCTTCAACTAGTCTAGCTTATTATAAAGAGATCCGGGCACAAAAGGAAACAGTTCCGTATCTGCATTATACAGAAACCGAAACGGTTGGATACGATGGGCTGGAATTGTATTATCAGGACATTCTTCGCGGCAAAAATGGATATAAGAGTGTCGAGATTGATCCCCGAAATATGGTAATTGGAATTCCTGAAGTAACACCACCAGAAAAGGGATATGACATACATATAACACTCAACAAAAAGGTACAGCTTGCCGCCGAAGAGGCGATTATGTATCAACTTGACTGGGTTCACAATAACCCCGTAGCGGGTAAAACCCATCCTGATGCCAAGACCGGATATGCAGTAGCGATGGAAGTGGACACGGGAAAAGTGATTGCTATGGCGAGTATGCCTGATTATGACACAAATATTTGGCAAACGGGGAGCGTTTCGAACGAGGAGTATAAGAAAATTGAAACTAACTATCAGAATGGGACGATTACACCGTTTAGCTCGGGAAGGTCTGGACATAATTTTGAATCGACCGTCTTGTTAGGCTCAACGATTAAACCATTATCAGTGCTTGTTGGGTTGAATGAGGGGTTGTTTACAACTACAACTACCTATAATGACCGAGGAATCGCTTATTTTGGGAGAAACGACTCTGCTAGTGTACGTAACTCAGGTAGCCATCCATACGGCTCACTTAGACCGATTGATGCCATTCGTAAATCATCAAACACCTTTATGGTGGACATGGTTGGAGAGAAGTTATATAAGAGAGATGGTGCCAAAGGTATAGACTTATGGGATAAATACATGAAGAAATTTGGGTTAGGTGTAGTTACAGGAGTTGATCTCCCGCTGGAATACCGAGGCAAATTGGAATACACCAATAAAGCGGAGACGCCGCTTACTCGCCTGGCCCTAGCCTCCTTTGGACAACAAGGTAAATATACTGCATTGCAGCTTGCTCAATATACGGCTACCCTGGCAAGTAGGGGGAAACGGATGGAACCGCATCTCGTTAGCAAAATTACGGACGAAAAGGGAAATATAATAAAAGAAATAGAGCCGAAGGTTCTGAATGAAATCAACTTTAGTGATACTTATTGGGATACAGTTATCGGTGGAATGAAAACTAAGATAAACAGTACTTTTGATGGTTTTCCATACGATTATGCCCGCAAGACAGGAACATCGGAGCAGACCTACAAAGGGACAAATATAGATAATGGTGTGTTTATCGCATTCGCTCCACGTGATAAACCTAAATTAGCCGTTGCCGTTGTCATACCCGAGGGTGGGTTTGGTGCTTCAAGCGCCGCACCAGTAGCACGTAAGATATTTGATGCGTATGATCAAGAATACGGCCTGGATGGAGTGCCGAAGAAGAATTTACAACCGAAAGATAACACAGACGTCGATAAAGACAATACAAGTAAGTCCGATACTACGGAATAATGGGATTTGGATGAGTCGATTAAGATTATTTTTAGGCAAGAGGGTAAATTCCTCTTGCCTTTTTGTATCCTCTTGAGTTAAAATTTGCACTAGGGAAACATTTTTAAGTTTGTGCAACATATAATGCATTGGGAAACAATTGTTCGCGAGCACAACATAAAACACCTATTGGGAGGGAAAGTAAAATGGAGAAGCAGTTGGAAGTTAAGAAGGGTCCACTACAGAGGGCAAAGATGACAATAGGTGTACTAGTATTAATTATTCTATCGGCATGTTCAAGAGTTGATGGAGAGATGAATCGGGTTGAAAGGGCTAGTGGTGCTTCACCCATCCAAGTGGTTACAACGATAGGAATGATCACCGACATCGTTCAAGAAGTCGGTGGAACAGAAGTAGTCGTAACTGGATTGATGGGACCAGGAGTAGACCCTCATTTATATAAAGCGTCACAAGGAGATATGAAGAGACTTGAAGACGCGGAGGTTATTTTCTACGGCGGATTACATTTAGAAGGTAAGATGACGGAAATTTTAGAAAAACTGGAAAATAAAAAACTAACTGTCGCTGTTTCAAAGGATATAGATCGTGCTGTTCTGAGATCTGGAAAGGATGCGGGTGGGTCTCAATATGATCCTCACATTTGGTTTGACGTTAAGCACTGGATTTCGGCTACTGAAACGATTTATGATGCGTTGGCGCAATATGATCCAACAAATGCTGAACAATATAAGAAAAATGCAGAGACTTATATTAGCAAATTAACGGAACTAGATGCCGAGGTTAAAGATAGAATTCTGGAAATTCCAGAAAATGATCGAATATTAGTAACTGCTCATGACGCGTTTGGATATTTCGGTGAAGCTTATGGAATGAAAGTAATGGGCCTACAGGGGATAAGTACCGCATCCGAATATGGATCAAAAGATGTAAGTAAGTTACGTGATTTTCTTGTAGAGAATAAAATTAAAGCGGTATTCGTGGAGTCTAGTATTCCAACGAAGTCAATGGAAGCAGTCATCGCAGGGGCGAAGGAGAAAGGACATTCGGTTAACATCGGGGGAGAATTATATTCAGACTCAATGGGAGAGCCTGGATCAGATGCGGATACTTACATCGAAATGGTACGTCATAACGTAAACACGATCGTAGATGCACTGAAATAAAGGATAGATAGTTTTTTCTACAGGAGAGGAGAATTAAAATGCAGAACTCAAATCCGCTACAAGTTAACAATTTAACAGTTGCTTATCAGAAAAAGCCTGTACTGAACGCTGTTTCTTTTGTAATTCCGTCAGGGAAACTCATAGGTATCCTCGGCCCAAATGGAGCTGGAAAGTCTACTTTTCTGAAGGCTGTACTTGGATTAATTCCAATAGTAGACGGCGAAGTGAAAATATATGGTGGTTCTTATCGAGAGCAACGGAAAAATGTTGGATATGTACCACAGCGTGAATCCGTGGATTGGGACTTCCCTACCAATGCTTTGGATGTTGTGATGATGGGGAGGTATGGACATTTGGGATGGTTCAGACGTCCAGGGGCATCCGAGCGAAAGCTCGCAACAGAATGTTTGGATAAGGTAGGTATGAAGGATTATGCAGGACGACAAATCAGTCAACTATCAGGCGGTCAGCAGCAACGTGTATTCTTGGCAAGAGCACTTGCACAAAATGCGAACCTCTATTTCATGGATGAACCGTTTGCTGGAGTGGATGCTACGACAGAGAAGGCGATCATTCAGCTTCTGCATGATTTGAAGAATCAAGGTAAGACAGTGCTGGTTGTTCACCATGATCTCTCTACGGTACGTGAGTATTTTGATCATGTCATATTGTTAAACGGAGATTTGGTTGCTGAGGGCCCAACCGAAGTGACATTTACACCGGAAAATCTGCAGAAAACGTACGGGGGGCGATTAGCCTTACTTCAAGATTTTGTTACCGTACCGGTAGGGACGGTGCAGTGATATGATACCGACATTGATAAGTTGGTTCACCGATCCCAATATGAGATGGATATTAATGGGCTCTCTTCTATTAGGACTGGGGAGCGGCGTAATTGGTTCGTTTACTGTATTGCGCAAACAGAGTTTACTTGGAGATACGTTGGCGCATGCTGCCTTACCAGGCATTTGCATCGCCTTCATGCTTAGTGGGGTCAAATCAATGGGTTTATTTATGATAGGTGCTATTATCTCCGGTATGATTGCAACATTAGGGATTCATATCATCACTTCTTTCTCGCGGATAAAACAAGATGCCGCTTTAGGAATTACACTTTCCGTATTCTTCGGAGTCGGAGTTGTTCTTATGACTAAAATTCAGCACAGCGGAAACGGGAACCAAAGTGGACTTGATAAATATATGTTCGGTCAGGCTGCCTCGATGATGCTGTCAGATGTTTATCTTATGGGCACTGTCTCGTTGCTACTGATTTTAATTTGTGCGTTACTGTTTAAAGAGTTCAAATTGGTAAGCTTCGATCCTGGATTTGCTAGGGGAATGGGGCTGAAGGTGGCAGTCCTAGAGCAACTTCTGCTATTAATGACTGTTGTAGCCGTGGTCGTCGGTATACAGGCAGTCGGAGTTGTCTTGGTGGCTGCACTGTTAATTACTCCCGCTGTTGCTGCTCGATATTGGAGCGATGCACTAGGGGTTATGGTTATATTAGCCGGGTTATTTGGGGCACTGTCAGGCGTAATTGGTACGCTAATTAGTTCAACTCTATCCAATTTGCCGACAGGACCTGTGACTGTTTTGTCAGCTACGTCTATCTTTTTTGTCTCGGCAGTATGTGCTCCAGGGAGAGGGCTGATTGCTAAATGGATTCAGCGTGTTCGTAATCGGAGGGTAATCCAGCCTAATATTGAATCCATTGGAACCCATGCAGTCCTTCAGAGAACAGCGGCAGTAGAAAGGAGCACGGAGTAATGGGTGATTTCTGGATCATACTTACTGGTTCGTTAGTAGCAGCTAGTTGTGGGATACTAGGTTGTTTTCTTATTTTACGAAAAATGGCACTGATCGGAGATGCAATAAGCCATTCAGTGCTCCCAGGGATTGCGATTGCCTTTCTAATAAGTGGTTCTCGTGATTCTTTCTTGATGCTGTTAGGGGCTGCGGTATTTGGATTAATCACGGTGTTTCTCATCCAACTTCTTCAACGTGGAGGACTTCAAGGAGACGCTTCAATTGGGATTGTCTTCACAGCGTTATTTGCAATAGGCGTTATTCTAATCAGCAGAAATGCATCCAACATTGATCTGGATCTGGACTGTGTTCTATTCGGGGAAATTGCCTACGTACAATGGGATACGTTAATTTTGAATGGATACGATATGGGGCCTGCTGCTGTGTGGATGTTGGGCGGAACCCTGTTTGTGGTTCTTGCAGTGGTTGGTTTGTTCTATAAACAATTCAAACTGTGTGCCTTCGATCCAGCGCTAGCAGCGGCTGTTGGTATTCCTGTGGCTCTATTTCATTATTTATTGATGGGACTTGTATCATTATCTACAGTGGCATCTTTCGAGAGCGTAGGCGCTATCCTTGTTGTAGGTATGCTCATTGTGCCCGCTTCTACTGCGTACTTACTTACCGACCGGCTTAGTACAATGCTCGTGTATAGTGTGATCCTTGGTGTGCTTTGTTCAGCAGGAGGATATTATACTGCTAAGTGGATAGATACATCAATTGCAGGCTCTATGATTACTGTTGCAGGTATCTTGTTTCTCCTAGCGTTTATTTTCTCGCCTTTGCATGGAATTGTAGCTAGATTCGCCAAGCGTCGTCGTTTGAAGAGGGTTCCTATGCCACTTAACTAATCATCAATCGGGTTCTGTATTGAAACAATAAATAACCAAATTAAATTATTAGAATATAGGATTGCTGGAATGGAATTCTCCAGCAGTCTTTTTCATTTTGTTTGATGTTATAAGTCTGTCTTTGTTGGTACTACGGTAATATGATAAAATGACGTTGTGTTGTTTAAAGAATGAATTAGAGAAGAGATTAGAACAAAGGATAAGAGTGAAATGGAGGAAGACAATTGAAATATAAATTACTGGCACTAGATATGGACGGAACCTTGCTGACCGATGATCATCAAATTTCACCAGAGACGGATAAGTGGATTCGCAAAGCCATGGCGGCAGGAGTTCATGTATGTCTATCTACAGGTAGAGGATTTGATGAAGCTATCTCTTTTGGTGATCAATTAGGACTTAAAACACCGATGGTAACCGCAAATGGAAGCGAAGTATGGAAAACACCACATGAGTTGTACCATCGCGAATTGTTTGAGAAAAGCATTATCGAAAGCATGTACAATATTGCTCAGGAGAAAAAGGTTTGGTTCTGGGCATATGCTGTAGAAGGAGTCTACAATGAGAAAAATTGGGATGATTCTTTGCTGGACCGCAACCAATGGATCAAATTCGGCTACCATATTGAGGATGACGAGGTTCGTCACGACGTTCTGATGCAATTACAGGATATGGGGGGGCTTGAGATCACGAATTCATCCCCTGTTAACTTGGAGATTAATCCTAAGGGAATTAATAAAGCGAGTGGTATCCGTATGGTATGTGAAGAGTTACTTGGAATCGATATGTCTGAAGTAATTGCAGTCGGTGATAGCTTGAACGATCTGGCTGTCATTCAAGCAGCTGGATTGGGCGTAGCGATGGGTAATGCTCAGGAGACACTCAAGGAGAATGCAGATGTTGTTACAGCATCCAACAATGAGGATGGTATTGCGTTAATTATTCGCGATTATATTTTGATGGAGGAGTGAGCTTTTTATGGTAGTACTCGGCTGGTTTCTTGTTATCGCTTTGTTTGCCATCGGCATGGCGGGAACGGTTTACCCCATACTTCCTGGGGTGCTGGCCGTGTATTTTGCCTTCTTCGTGTACGGATGGTTCTTCTCATTTGAATCTTTTGGTGTGTTTTTCTGGATTATTCAAACACTGATCGTAGTCGTTCTGCTAGTTGCAGATTACGCGGTTGGTGCATGGGGTGTCAAAAAATTCGGGGGCAGTAAATTATCGATGTGGCTGAGTACCATAGGAATTATTATCGGCCCGTTCGTTATTCCCGCCTTCGGATTAATTTTGGGACCACTCATTGGGGCAATGATTGGGGAACTGCTTCGGGGTGAGTCGTTGACTAAAGCTTTCAATGTAGGGATTGGCTCATTAGTAGGCTTATTTACTAGTATCGTGGTCAAAGTGGCATTGCAGCTCACAATGATTGTGGTCTTTATTATCTGGATCGTTGCTTTCTAGATTGGATAGATTGTGCTTATTCCATCATTATTACTTTGAGAGTAGTAGTGGGGTAATATCGGAAAGAAGGAATTTTCTTTGTCATCTAATAAAGAGTCTTTTGTTAAAGGTACTTTAATCCTCGCGGGAGCCGCGCTGCTTGCTAGATTACTAGGATTGTTTCAACGTGTTCCCTTAGAACATATCCTTGGAGATATCGGTAATGCGGCGTATGCCCAAGCTAATGCGGCTTATTTTATGTTGCTAACATTAGCAACGGCCGGTATTCCGAGTACATTAAGTAAGATGGTATCTGAACGACATGCCTTAGAGCGGCCAGGTGAGGCTCGTCGTGTGTATCACGCTGCTTTAATCTTCGCGCTGTTTGCGGGTGCAATTATGTTTGGACTGCTCTATATCATGGCGCCATATTATGCAGCGGCTACAGGTGTACCGGAATCTGCTGTAGCGATGAGGGCGTTGTCACCAGCACTTCTTCTGTTTCCTGTGATTGCAATTATTCGTGGTTATTTACAAGGTCGAAACATTATGATCGCCGGTGGTATATCACAAGTGATTGAGCAGATTATTCGCGTAGGTACGGGTATTGCTCTAGCATTTATGTTCTATAATATGGGGTACACAGGTGAACGAGTGGCAGCAGGTGCTACCTTTGGTGCAGTCTTAGGTGGTGTTGCGGCTTTGATCGTCATGTTCACTTATAATTACAAAGTACGTCAGAAGGATCTTCGTGCAAATCAACTTCAAGTTTCGTTAGACAAAAATAGCATGTCGATGCCTAAAATTTACGGTGAGATATTCAAATTATCGATTCCTATCGTTCTTACCGCTTTGGCAGTGCCGGCAGTCAATTTTATTGATAATTCTATAATAGAGCCGTTGCTTAGCGGACAAATTGGATCAAAAGAAGCGACTTATATTTTGGGGATTCTCGGTAATCGTGCTCAGATGATTGCGGGTATTCCACCTATTCTGGCTATTGCACTCAGCCAATCGTTAGTACCTGTTATTTCGGCTGCATTTGCTCGTGGTGACAAAGAACATTTAAATCGGCAGGTAACACTAGCGATGAGGGTGGCTGTATTGACGGGAATGCCGATCATTCTCGCACTAGGAACTGCCGCTTACTCTGTAAATGGGCTGTTGTTCAGTACACGGGACGGAAGCAGTATCATTGCGCTGCTTACGTTTGCAACTATTTTTCAAATTACGATGATGACTAGTAATTCGATTCTACTAGGGATCAATAAAGCAAACTTATCTATGGTTCATGTTGCCATTGGCATTATGATTAAACTGGGCGCAAGTTATGTCTTGGCTCAGTTCTGGGGTATTTACGGTATCATCACGGCAACGGGGCTATGTTTCCTCGTTATTACGATCTTAAATGTACGAGCGATGAAAAAGATTGTACCATTCTCCATCATGGGAAATCGCTGGACTGGCTTCTTGTTAACTGTTATTGGTCTTTCTGGTGTGGGTTATGGTTTAAATCAGGCAGGAATTCAAATGGTATCCCTTCTCCCTGATCGTCTTGCCTTCTTCCTCACTTGCTGCATCGTTGGGATTATCGTTGTAGCGCTTTATCCGGTTCTATTGGTCTTGCTGCGTGTTGTCCGCAAGGATGAGTTAAGCAGCTTCCCTAGACCGTTACGGAAGGTGCTGTCTCCGCTCATGCGACTGCAGAGAACTCCGGGTTCCGTGGACCGCAGTTAAATTGCGTACGTGAATATGCATGAACTGGGCGATTGCGCTATCTTGCTTGGTATGATTAGCTATCCGCTAATGAATCATGCGCTAGCGCAGTCTTAAGAATGCCGAGCCGATGCTCGCGGCTAATGTCGCAGAGATAGGGCGGCTTGGGCGCGCTGATGCCGTCCAGCGCGCTGGTGTCCTTGAGCCAATCCTCCCTGGGGATTGGCTCGTAAGGCATGTCGCCCCAAGCGTCAAGCAGCTTGGGGCTATAGAGACGCTTGCCCGCTGGCAGCGTCTCCGCTTCTAGAAGCTCTGACCCCTGTACAGGGAAGGTCAGAGCTTCTTCACGTTTGGCCGTGAATATATCCGGCCAATAATCAGCGCGCGAGCCGCTATGCGGCACGGCTGCGGCGAAGTTCTGCGCGCCGCTGCGCACGCCGCGCAAACCCATCAGCATCGCGTATAGGCCTTTGCCTAGCGCGATGCGGGCGGGGAGGCTGCCGAAGTCGGAGACCACGCGCCCAGCGAGGCGCGTGACCATCCTCTCGGCTGTGCCATTCCCCGCTTCTATGGCTCCGTCATTATCAGACTTCGCCGCGGGCCCGCCTTCCAGCAACGGGAAGACGATATGGTTCAAACCTGAAAGACTATAAAAGTGGAAACGTGCCTTGTCGGTAACATATTTCTGATAATAGGGGTGCTTAATAACGCGTTTTTCAATGTAATGCTGCTCATTAATGATGAGGCCTACGGCAAGCAGTGCACTACCCCGGTCGATCCAGAATCTCTCCCAGAAAGGGAGCATAAAACGAGATACATGGAAATACGGCAGTAGATGAAAGTGGCTGGAGCCTAACTCTCGACTTTTCATATAGAGTAGGAGTTGGGGGTATGCGTCTTGAAAGATTAGCGCGTTACTCCGTTCGATAAAACGATAGGCGGATCTCTTCCCCTCTTCGTCCATCGTATCAGCGATTCGGCTTCCCTGAAGGTCTGTCATATTCCATCCAGCATTTCGAGATACCATATGAGCAAGAAAAGCCCAGTGCAACTCAGGATAGGCCTGATAGCAAGCTAGATAAGCTTCGGTTCTGGTAATATTGCTGATCCCCGCCCGATCGGTTGCTGTGGCAATCTCCTCGGCAAGGGCTAGGTCGGCATCACTCCATGTTTCCGTATTAGGGCGAGCGGCGCTCCCGCGGCGTACAAGGTCCTCAATTTCATTGGATACGGTCCGAGCGGAGGCTTCGTTCCAACCTAGAGAAATTCGGTCTTCCCGAAGTTCTGAAGAATCGGCAAATCCTGCAGCTTTTCCTCTAACCATCTCGCCTAAAACAGCGGGCAAGCGGTGTAGTAACTCCTTAAAACCAGGAAAAGATACATGATTTGTGGGATCATCACCTGGCTTCTGTTTCATGGGTATTCCTCACTTTCCTCTAAACTAACATAGGGGGATAAAGGGCTTATCCTGTAAGCGGAGGTGGATAGAGAGCCTGCATCTCTGCCTCAGAACTAACTTGATAAGTTCACTATAAGTATGGCCCAAAAATTTGACTTCCACTCTCCATTTTGGTTGACTAATAGGTAGATCGATAGAGAAAGGGTGAAGAAGACCATGAAACAGGTAACTAGTGCGGAAGACTTTAACGTAAGCATTCAATCCAGTGGTTTAGTAGTGGCAGTCTTTAAAGCAGACTGGTGCGTAGACTGTAAATTTATTGATCCGTTCATGCCGGAGCTCGAATTAAAATATGGTGATCGTTTAACACTTATGGAAGTGGATGTAGATAAAGTTGGCGATGTTAGTCAGGAGCAGAACATCCTGGGTATCCCTAGCTTTGTTGCATACACAGATGGACGCGAGCTTGTAAGGTTTGTTAATAAATTGCGTAAATCTCGTGAAGAAATCGAGGATTTCTTGGATAAGGCTTTAGCCGTATACAGTACACTGCATGATACTGCAGAAAGAAAAGAAGAATAATCTAAGCACATTCCATATTAAAAGTCACATCGCTATCCCGAATTTAGGGGTAGCGATGTTTTATTTTTGAACATTTTACTAGGAATCACTATGATTGCGTTCTCTTTATCGGTTATAATGAACTGTAATTTGTTAATGTTTTCTATTTTTTATATAGTAGGCGGGTGAAAAGCCTTTGAGAACCAAACAATTAAAATGGCTTAGTTATCTTTCTTCTTTGGTTATGTTTTTGGCGACTTTAGGTGGAAGTGTTGTAACGAAGACAGAGTCAGGACTCGGTTGTGGGAACCAATGGCCACTTTGTAATGGCAAATTTGTTCCGGCGCATACAGTTGCCTCGATGATTGAATATTCGCATCGTGCGATCAGCGGGGCGGCGGGACTATTGGCTTTAGGGACCTTTGTTGCCTTTTGGCTGTATCGTAAAAATCGGCGTGATTTGCAATTATATTCGCTACTTGCGTTGATTTTTGTAATGGTGCAGGCCTTTATGGGGGCAATGGCGGTTGTCTATCCGACTAATTCGGCTGTCATGGCACTTCATTTCGGTTTCTCTTTGATCGCATTTGCTAGCTCTATTATGCTCGTGTTTGGTATCCGCGAGGATGAAGTAAGGCAGACAAAGAATGTAGTGTTACCAAGTGCTAGTGTTTCCAAAGGATTCCGTAACTTAACGTGGTTTGCTACGGTTTATACTTATATTGTTGTATACATAGGGGCCTACGTAAGCCATACTGATTCGGCTGGAGGTTGTAGTGGTTGGCCGCTATGTAACGGCCGGATTATTCCTGAATTATCTGGGGGCGTTGGGATTGCATTCGCCCACCGGGTTGCGGCAGGTATGCTATTCCTTGTCATTGCAGTCCTGGGCCATTTCGCTTATCGAAAACATCCAAATAACAGGGAAATTCGGCTCTTGGGCGTTGCAGCGACGGTTCTTGTCATTGTACAGGTATTCACAGGCGCTGGTATTGTGTTCACTTTGTATAATTATCACGTATATTTATTTACATCGCTTGCGCACATGGTTGTTGTGGCCGCATTGTTCGGAGTATTATGTTATATGAGTGTAAGAACTTGGCAGTTAAGTAGACCTCCTAGTAGACGGCAGGATAGTGATCTGAAGTAGCAAGCATGTTACAATATGTATAGATACTTTAAGTAAAGTCCACGATCTCATCGTGGGCTTTTTCTTGAGAACTAGGTCTACACTGGGGTATCTGTTTTATGGAATGTACTGCGTTTATTGTTCAGCCATCTGAGGCTGATAGGGCTATCCCTAATACATATTTCTTAAGGCTAAATTAGCTCTCATTGGGGGAGGAATAAATATGAATTACACTAATTTGCGTCAATGGATTGATGCTCTGCAGAGAGACAATGATCTTGCTATTATAGATGTGCCTGTTGACCCCTATTTGGAATTGGCTGAAATTCATCGGCGTGTTATTGATGATGGTGGGCCTGCTTTATTATTTACAAACGTGAAAGGGTCACCATTTCCGGTGGCTACAAATCTATTCGGTACGAGTCGCCGGGTGGAAAAGGCATTTGGACCACGCCCCGAACAGCTTGCAAATCGACTTCTAGGAGCTTTGAACAAATTACAGCCTCCAACACCGAAGGCGATTTGGAATGAACGGGGACTCATTCGGGAAGTGCTAAAAGTAGGAATGAAAACAGTAGCAATAGGTGATGCACCCATTCTTCAAGTATGTCAGACTGAATCGCCATTGCGTGTTCTGCCGAGAGTAACGAGCTGGCAAGGGGATGCAGGGCCATCTCTTAACTTACCACTGGTATACACAGAGAACCCATTAGACTCCAAGGATAACCATCTCGGGATGTGCCCTATGCAATTGTATGATGATCAAACAACTGGAATGCATTGGGGAATTCAAGATGGGGGTGCATTCCATTATCACGAGAGCGAGAAACGTAATGAACCGTTACCAGTGTCCGTCTTTCTCGGCGGTCCTCCGGCAATGATTGCAGCGGGTATCTCTCCTGTACCGGAGATGGTATCAGAGCTATTGGTGGCCTCTTTTATTCTAGGAGAGAAACTTCCTATGGCTGAGAATCCTCTGGGGGGACACCGGATTCCAGCGGAATTGGAATTTGCTATTTCAGGATTTGTGCCTCCACATGAACGACGTTTTGAGGGACCCTTCGGTAATCATTTAGGTTATAACTCCATGCAACATAAATTCCCGGTGTTTCATGTGAATCATATATGGCATCGGAAGAATGCAATTTATCCAGCAACCATTGTAGGCAAACCATTTCAGGAAGACTATTATTTGGGAGACTTTTTACAAAAGCTACTCTCACCGATCATTTCAGTTGTCATGCCAAAGGTTCGTTCACTCTGGAGCTATGCAGAATGTGGGTTTCATCCATTGACCTCAGCGGTTGTGCGGGAGAGCTATTCCCGTGAAGCACTTGTATCAGGGTTTCGCCTTCTCGGTGAAGGGCAATTGTCACTGACGAAATTTCTGATGCTAACGGACAAGCTGATTGATCTCTCCGATTTTAAATTGTTACTGGCAACGATTTTAGAACGTTTCGATCCACGAACCGATTTATTTATTTTTAATAATACTTCTTATTACACACAGGACTTTACTGGTCACGAGTTGAATCACGGTAGTAAGGCTATTCTAATCGGAGTAGGAGAACGGGTTAGAGAACTGCCTAAGTCATATACAGAGGGAAATATTGCAGAAATAGCTCAAATCAACGTATTCCACGACGGTTGTCTTCTAGTCTCAGGTGCATCGTATGAGAAGGAGCCTATGCTCCCGCAGCGTCTACTTGCCCGGTTGAGAGTACGCGGAACAGCTTGGCCACTTGTCATACTTGTTGACCAAGCTGAGATAGTGGCACAAGATCAGATAGCCTTCTTGTGGACCGTATTTACTCGGTTTAATCCGGCTGAGGATATTTACTCGGTGACAGAGGTTAATAAGCATCACTTAGCATACAGCCTGCCGATTATCATTGACGCACGTATGAAGCCGGGCTATCCGGAGGAATTATTTCCGCGTGAGGATATTGTATCTCTGGTGGAGCAACGGTGGAAAACGTATTTTGTATAATTGGGAAATGAGGGATAACCATGTTAAGAAGCTTGCTTGGAGAACCACCGAGGCAGAATGAAGGACTACTGGCGGATACAATGAATATCATGGGGAATAGCATCCAGTTACTACATAAACAAATGGAACTTTACCTCGACCCTTCACATGATTATCGAAAGTTGGAAGTATGGACACATGGTTTGATTTCTTCGCTGGATGAACTGGAACAGTGCCTGTTTGCAGCTACCTTTTTTCGTAAGAAGGTTGTGACAGACTTTGTAGATGACATGGATGCGGCTGAGAAAGATAATTATGCTCGGTACGTTTTTTTCTACAAGGATGGCTTCATTCGATTGTTTTCTATTCTCGATAAGCTAGGAACAGTGCTGAATGAACTATATAATCTGAATACCTCTAAAGAAAAACCACATTATTCTTATTTTACAGTGCTGCGTCAATTCCACTATTTGAAGGTGCATATAGATTTGGGGAATACGTTGTTCACGATCAAGGAAAACTACAAAGAAGCGCTGAATGTGTTACGGCGGCGGCGGAATACAGAGATTCATTACATGAACTCGGAGCTACAAGATGATCTGTGGCAACGGCATCAAGCATTGTACGGAAAGATTGAACTGGAGGATCTTGATGGGCATTTACGCGATTTGGAGCAAGGATATCGTATGGTATGTGAAACATTGCTTGCTTCTTATGACTATATCATCCAAGAATGGAAAAAGAACAACAAAAAATGATCTTTGGTAAGGATTCTCTTTGACAAAACAGCCAAAAGAATCTATACTCTAAAATAATAGTTTCAGAAATATTACATTTAATGATTTTCATATAATTTCATATTTTCTTATCGAGAGTGGCGGAGGGAAAGGCCCGATGAAGCCCAGCAACCAATTTGTTACTAATGCGGTCTATGATGTACTGTGTTATTGGACGAATGAATGGTGCTAATTCCTTCAAAATCACGCAGTTTGTGTGCGAATGATTTTGGCAGATGAGAAGGCATTGTCTTTACGTAAAGAGAGCCCTTGAATCTGCAAAGGGGCTCTTTTGTTTTTTTATCATTTTATTTTTAGAAAATAGGGGGTCTATCCGTTTGATCGAACTCAAACAGCTCACCAAAACATATGGAAGCAAACAAAAAGTAACGACCGCTTTGTCCGGAGTCAATTTAACCGTAGCAAAGGGCGAAATTTTCGGGGTTATCGGGCATTCCGGTGCCGGGAAAAGCACATTGATTCGCTGCATCAATTTACTCGAACAACCCACAGAAGGTGAAGTTTGGGTAGGCGGTGTAGAACTCACTAAGCTTGGAAAACGTGAGCTTCAGCGGCAGCGCAGTAAGATCGGAATGATCTTTCAGCATTTTAATCTACTGTCATCAGCGACTGTGTACAACAACATTGCTTTTCCACTTACGCTGATCGGTACACCGAGGGCGGAGATTTCGAGGAAAGTAAATGAACTTATAGCTCTGGTTGGTCTGGAGGAGCACCGGAATAAATATCCGGCGCAACTATCTGGGGGACAAAAGCAGCGGGTTGGTATAGCCAGAGCACTTGCAAGTGATCCTGATGTACTGCTCTGTGACGAAGCTACTTCTGCGCTTGATCCACAGACAACGGACTCGATCTTAAAGCTGTTGCTGGATATTAATAAAAGATTTAATCTAACGATTTTGCTCATCACCCATGAAATGAATGTGATCCAGACCATTTGTGATCGAGTAGCTGTTATTCATCAGGGTGGTATTGTGGAACAAGGCCCGGTTAGTGAAGTGTTTCTTAAGCCGAAGCATCAAGTTACGCGGGAATTTATCAATCATGATGCATTTGCTGAGGAAGGTTTAAAGTTAGCAACCTCGGCTCTACATGCAAAGTGGGCTAGAATTGTTAGAATTACATTCCTTGGGGCTAAGACATATGAGTCTGTTATGTCTCAAGTGGTAAAGCAGACCGGAGTTAACTTTGCTATTCTGCAGGGGACAATTTCTACAATAAAAGATGTACCTTATGGACAGCTCACCGTTTCTTTTGAAGGTGACGAAGGTGATGTTGATCGGACGCTGACGCTATTGCGGGAACGCGATCTTGATGTGGAGGTGATCGGATAATGAAAGGGTTGGATTTCTCAATAATAAATTGGGCAGAGATCGGTGAGGCTTCGATCGATACGTTGTTCATGATGGGATACGCTACTTTTTTCACGTTTCTGATTGGCTTGCCACTTGGCATCCTGTTATACAGCCTGTCCAAATCCAATATCTGGGTTTTAGGATGGATTTACAGAATCTTATCGTTTATTGTCAATATCGTTCGTTCTGTACCATTTATCATTCTAATAGTCGCTTTAATTCCCTTTACCAGATTTGTGGTTGGGGTATCCATGGGGGTTCAAGGTACGATCCCACCACTGGTTATAGGTGCCGCTCCATTCTTTGCACGGCTTGTTGAGACAGCGCTCCGCGAGGTAGACCGTGGGGTTATCGAAGCATCTCAGGCAATGGGAGCTTCTACACTTCAGGTTATTCGTAAGGTGCTACTCCCAGAATCATTGCCAGGTCTTGTGTCCGCGATGACAATTACAGCTGTAACACTTGTATCCTATACAGCTATGTCAGGTATGGTCGGGGGCGGTGGATTGGGAAGCTTGGCGATCCAATACGGTTATTACCGTTATCAAACGGAAGTCATGATTGTTGCCGTAGTCCTGATGGTCGTCTTGGTACAGGCATTGCAAATGTTGGGAGATCGGTTAGTGATTTATTTTTCACGGAAATAAGGAATTACTAAATATATAGAGCTCAGATCCTTATTCAAAAAAATTAGGAGGTCATACTGTTATGAAAAAATGGACTTTATCTTTTTTGACGCTAGCCTTGGTTCTGGTGCTCGCAGCTTGTGGAAATAACAACGCGAAGAACAATGCAGCAAACAACTCGCAATCATCTGAGGGTAATGCAGCACAGACTGAAGTAGAAACACCAGCTGAACCAGTGAAATTGGTTGTAGGTGCCACTGTGCCACATGCTGATATTTTGAAATTCATCGCTCCAAAGTTGAAAGAAGAAGGCGTTGAATTGGAAGTTGTAGAATTTACAGATTATGTACAACCAAACGTTCAAGTGTTTGAGAAACAATTGGATGCGAACTACTTCCAACACCAACCTTATCTTGATGACCAAAACAAACAAAATAATTTTGACCTTGTGTCTGTTGTAGGTGTTCATGTTGAGCCATTTGGCGCTTACTCCAAAAAATACAAATCCGTTGATGAAATTGTTGACGGTGCAAAAGTAGCTATCCCGAATGACGCTACCAATGGCGGACGTGCATTGTTGCTACTTGAGAAACAAGGCTTGATTAAATTGAAAGACGGCGCTGGAATTTCAGCTACTAAAGCTGACATCGTCGAAAATCCAAAAAACTTGAAGATCATTGAAAGTGAAGCAGCAATGCTGCCACGTCAATTAGAAGAAGTGGATTTCGCATTGATTAACACTAACTATGCGATTGAAGCTGGTCTAAATCCTACAAAGGATGCGCTCTTCATCGAGGATAAAGATTCACCTTACACTAACATTTTGGTTGCTCGTCCTGACAATAAGGATTCCGATGCAATTCAAAAATTGGCGAAGGCTCTTACTTCAGAAGATGTAAGAACATTCATCAATGATACCTATGCAGGTGCTTTGGTTCCAGTATTCTAAGTAAGGAACACTATGTTTGATCCTTTGAATCCCGTTTGCCTTATGGCGAGCGGGATTTTTTTGTGAGCTTAGATTGCAGATGCGTAGCGAAGGGGACGGAATTGTTCTGAAGAAGCTAAAAGCTTTCTTCAGAAAGCTACCTCGGAAGCATAAGCTGCGTTCGCCTTTGTCCTCGGATTTCTACCGCTAAGTGCGGTATATAATCAGGAAATCTGAGGACAACAGCGATCGTAAGAATAATCCGTCGTCGTAGCGGACATCTATTGTTTGTCGGAATCCCTCAAATCTTCTATACTTGAAATGAAGGCATTGAGGAGGAGGAGAGGACAATGAAGGGAAAAGTCGCTCTCATTACCGGGAGCGCCAAAGGGCTTGGCAAGAAGACAGCACTAACCCTTGCTGAGCATGGGTGTCATATTGCAATCAATTATGTGCATAGCGAGTCCGAGGCGCTGGCCCTCCGTTCTGAAATACAGCAGAAGGGCGTACGCTGCATCACTGTACAAGCAGATATTTCCCGGCATGAGGAGAACGAGAGGATGGTCGAGCGGATAACCGAAGAGCTCGGGACAGTTGACATATTAGTCAATAATGCTGGGCCATTTATTCGTGAACGTCGGCTGTTTGCCGATTATAGCCAATCACAAATCTTGGCGATGATCGAAGGTAACTTTGTTGGAACGCTGCTACTGGATCATCTTGTGCTTCAGGGTATGAGGGAGAAACGGTGGGGACGGATTATACATTTCGGCTTCGGTCACGCTGCTGAATCACGGGCTTGGCCTCACCGTGCTGTGTATGCGGCTGCTAAGACAGGCCTAGTGTCTTTCACCAAGACATTGGCAGTGGAGGAAGCACCCTACGGTATAACGGTTAATATGGTATGTCCTGGAGATATTCGAGGAGCCAATAAGGAGATGTCCATTGCTGATGCCCGGGAAATCCAAGATGGTGAAACTCCATTAGGTCGCCCAGGTAGTGGTGAGGATATTGCGCGCGTTATTGCGTTTCTATGTCATTCCAATTCAGATTTTATTACGGGTAATATTATGGATATTTCCGGTGGTTTGGATCCTATTCGTCCGTGGATTAAGCCGTCTTAGCATCTTTGATAATAACGGAGGAATTCCAATTGGAATTAAAAAATAAACTCAGCCTTTCCAGTCATACCGGAGGGCTGAGTTTATTTGGTGGCTTTCTCCATTTGAATGGTCGAAGGCCGGATCGTTCATCATACTATTTTATTAAAATACTTGTACGACCTCTTGTACACCTTCTACTTCTTCAAACAGCGCGCGCTCGATACCTGCTTTGAGAGTAATGGTGGAACTAGGGCAACTGCCGCAAGCACCCATCAATTTCAACTTAACGATACCGTCTTCAACATCGACTAGATCAACATCGCCACCGTCACGTTGTAGGAATGGACGAAGTTTATCCAGAACTTCTAGAACTTCATCATATAATTTATCTTGTACGTTTTCGCTCATTGTTATTTTCAACTCCTTTCTTATTACATCATTATTATAGTACAAAAAATCTAAAATTTAAATGGCATACATAAACGGAGGTAGCTGGTTGAGACCTATTATTGAATTTTGTGCTAACAATGCCCATTTCGGCACGGATGAAGTGATGGAGAAGTTGAAAGAGAATCCTGACTTTGATGTGATTGAATATGGTTGCCTGACCGGATGTGGGATGTGTTATATGACACCTTATGCGCTGGTCAATGGAGAGACTGTAGAGGCAGAGACTGCTAGTGCGTTGTATCAGGTGATTTTAGATAAGATAAGAGAGTTTTCTTAACCAATATGGTGCTTGGACATCCATAGTACTCCACTTTTTAGGATACGTGGGACCCGGCCGGTTACTTGAGTCATACCCATAAGGCCAAATCCCGCCTTTTTTCCAAGGGATCCAAGCGTACCTTTTAATTTAATGCTAGATAATTTTGGAGTTTCTCCGCGCCATAATGCGCTTGTAATCTGAGCAATCTGGTAACCTTGCCCTTCAGCAGCTTGTGCACTTGGCGCAAACGGTAAGCTTGCACAATCTCCACAGACAAATATTTCGGGATAATTAGGAATTTGGTGATACTCATTTAATAGGATGCGGCCTTGCGGATCTTTTCTGACATCCATCTGTTGCACCAGAGGTGCAGGCTGAATCCCAGCAGTCCAAACTGTGACATCCGTAGGAATGGTATCAGCCCCATAGTAGATGAGATCAGGTTCAAGGGAAGTTATTGAAACATAAGGTAGAGTCCTCACCTCATGTTCGTTGAACCATTTGGTGACATATCCAGATACTTTGGGTGGAAAGGCAGATAACACCCGGGAGCCACGGTCTATAATCGTTATGTTCAGATCAGGCCGGCTCTCCCTGAGCTCGGCAGCAAGTTCTACTCCGCTCAGGCCTCCGCCGATGATGTTAATATTACTATAAGGCTTGCTGTTGTTTAATTTCATATAGGTGTTTCGAACAGCTGCAAAGGATTGAATGCTACAGGAATTTTGCTGGGCTCCTTGAATGTTATGATACTTATCGGTGCATCCCAAGGCGATCACAAGTTGGTCATATGGAAGAGGATCCCCTTCTGTGAAGTGAATTAAGCGGTTATTCAAATCAAGTGTACTTATTTCTCCGTATTTGATTTGTAATTCCGCATAGTGCGGAAAAGGGACACGCAGCTCATGATCAGAGGCGGTACCAGCTGCAAGTGCATAGTACTCGGTCTTCAAACTTTGAAAGGGCATGCGATCAACTAAAGTGATCTGCACATCCGAAGGGATATGTCCTTTGAATAACTCATGAATGACAGTTGTTCCCCCGTATCCTCCACCCAGAATGACGAATTGTATCATCAACCCACGTCCCTTCTGTATCACTTTCTCAATTCAAGTGTCCGAAACTTTATTCGAAAATTTCTATTTCGTTATAGAAGGTGTCGCGTTCAACCGGAATCCGTCCGGCGCCTTGAATAAGCCAAATCAATTCTTTGCGTGTTATGCCTTCAGGAGTTAAGGCACCAGCTGCGTGACTGATCCGTTCCTTAAGAATTGTACCGTGCACATCGGATGCTCCGAAGGAGAGAGCAACCTGAGTGAGTTGAACCCCAATGTTGATGAAATAAGCTTTGATGTGCTGAATATTATCCAACATCAAACGGCTGATGGCGATAGTTTTCAGATCCTCATAGGCCGAGTTACGGCGCATAATTCCCGCATTCTTATTACGTGGCTGCATGGACAGAGGAATGAATACCATAAAACCACCAGTCTCATCCTGCAGTTCGCGAATTTGAATCATATGGCGAATTCGATCTTCATGAGATTCGATTGAACCATATAGCATTGTTGTATGAGTCTTCATACCAAGTTGGTGAGCAGTCCGATGAACATCGAGATATTGATCAACGTTAGCTTTGTCGACTTTCATTTTCTCGCGATATTGATCTGATAAAATCTCAGCCCCACCGCCAGTTAATGACTGGAGCCCTGCCTTACGTAACTCTGTTAGCACTTCTGCCGTGCTGAGTCCACTAATCCGAGTGAAAAATTCAATTTCAGCAGCTGTGTATGCCTTAATTGTGACGTCGGGGAAACGTTCATTTAATGCTTTGAGTGAATCCACATAGTATTGGAAAGGCACATGATTATTGTGACCACCAACGATATGGAACTCCCGGATTCCAGGGTGAATATGTTGCTCTACATAGGCGATCATCTCTTCACCGGATAACGTATAAGACCCCTCTTCATCTTGGTCCTTACGGAAGTTACAGAATGCACAGTATGATTCACAAACGTTAGTGAAATACAGGCTCATATTTTCGATGAAATACACCTTTTTGCCGTTTTTTCTAAGATTAACCTCATTGGCTAATTGTCCAATGGTCAATAAATCATCACTCTTATATAAATATACTCCGTCTTCAAGGGTAAGGCGTTCGCCCTTCGAGACCTTTTCTACAATTTCTGCCATTCTCTTGTCTGTACTTGGGGTGACAGTTGTAAACATACAATAATACCTCCATTTCCATGAAGACAGTCCAACAAGGAAGAATATTGATACCTATGCATAGGGATCCGTCAAAATAGATAGTAATAGTTAAATACCTATCTATTATAAACCTCGATTTATCAGGGGGCAATAAGTTAGATCGATTAGTGGGAATAGTTGCAGCAATAAAAATCACATCACTTGAGGGGATTTCGGTTGTGGAGTATAATTTATGTGTACGGAAAAGGAGGATGGAAGATGATTAATATATCGGATAGTGCTATGAACCGAATTAAAGACATGTTAGATCAAGAGGAAACACCTAATATGTTTTTGCGTCTTGGGGTGAACCCGGGCGGATGTAGCGGTTTCTCATATGGTATGGGTTTGGATGATGAGGAAAGTGAAGAAGATGTTCACTTGGATGTTAATGGATTAAAGGTAGTTGTAGATAAAGAGAGTGTGCGCTTTCTGAACGGCCTAGAGATTGATTTTCAAGAGTCTGGAATGAGTGGTGGATTTACTATAAATAATCCTAACGCTGTCGCTTCTTGTGGCTGTGGACAATCGTTTCGTATGAAGAATGAAGAGGGTAAGCCAGAGGTTTGTGATTGATTGTGCTTAAAATAAGTAAATAAATAAGCCGCAACCTAGTAATCATCCAGGGGGCGGCTTATTTTGCTATGTCGTGGGCTTACTATTATCTTGTGCTGTGGTGGCTTCACCTTCGGTTATTTCAACTGGATCAGGTACTGCATCTTCATATAGATGCGAGCGTCCTTCGAACCATTGGAACAAATGAGAAAAGATAACCTTTAGTACGGCATAACCTGGTACGGCAAGGATGATACCTAATATACCGAATAAATTTCCAGCAGTTAGGATCACAAAGATGATCGTGATAGGGTGAATCCGTAGTGTTTTGCCCATAATTTGCGGTGAAATAAACTTACCTTCAATTAGTTGTACGATTGTCCATACTGCAATAAGTTTAAGTAACATCAAAGGTGACGTTACGATTGCAATAATCAGTGCTGGAGTAATAGCAATCGCTGGTCCGAGGTAAGGGACAATACTCGTGAACGAAGCTATGATGGCCAGTACAAGCGAGTAATCAAGCCCTATGATTAGGAACCCGAAATATAAGAGGATCCCAATACAGAAGCTGACAATAATCTGCCCACGAATGTAGGAACTGATCTTAACATTCATATCGGTCATCACACTATGAGTTTGTTTACGGAATTGGACAGGGACAAATCGTAAGATGAAAGTGGGAAGCTTCTTCCCATCCTTAAGCAAATAGAACAGAATAAACGGCACCGTAACTAATGTCAATACGATATCTTTAATCGCACCGAGGAACCCGCCAATACCGGACCAAGTGCTATCAAGTATCGAAGTGGCTTGCTCGGCAATGGTTTGACCCAAGGTTGATGGATTAAATCCAGTGGATTGTTGGATCTGGGAGAAAAAATCGCTGCCGATTAGACTTTCGAACTGAAGTTGCACTTCATAGCTGTATTTAGGAAAATTTTCTATTAGTTGTGTTACCTGTTCCTGAACTAAAGGAATGACTGAGATGATCACAATAGTAATGATTCCCGCCATCAGTAGATAAAGGGTTACAATCGTGTACACCCTCGGAATTCTTTTTCTCTCCAATAAGTCCACTAGCGGATTGAGCAAGTAATAGATCGCTCCCGTTAGTAGAACGGGGAACAATACCGTTTTGAGTAATACGGTCAGAGGTGTGAATATAAATGAGATTTTTCCGAACACAAAGATATTTAATCCAATTAGCAATAGAATCAGCAAAAAGAGAACGAACCGGTTATTTAAAAATAATCTTTTGAAGCGTTCACTCCAACTGTGCGTACCTTCCATTAAGACAAAATCCCTCCTACATATCTAGCTGTGTGTATTTCTACTAATAAGTAATACGTATGAAATGATTTTGGTTTCAGAAGAATTGCTTATTAACCATAAGTATGATCATCGAGGTGGAGACTAGCGAGAATAGAATACAACCTAAACCGAGACCTTTGCGGGAATCCTTAATAAACTTGAAGCCTATGACGCATAAAGCGACTGTTATGGCAGCAAGCACAAGTGACATGGCAATCATCGCGAACCAATATAAAATTTCGAATAATGTTGGTATAAAAGAACTTGTCTCCTCCAAAGTGACCCCCCTTATATATGAGCAATTTGCGTTTGAGAATACTATACGTAAAAAAGGGATATTTTGCAAAGAGGGAGCAAGTCCCCAGAAAAGAGGCGCAGGCTTCGGACAATCATCCAAGAAAACTAGCCCCGCTCTGAGTATGTATAGCATATAACGCCAGAAAGGGGATGGAGTCGTGGCAGGAAGACAACTGGCTAACAAATGGTTAAAGACTGAAGCGTTATTAAGTAATGGAAGCGTAGCGCCCCACATACCGCAGACCAGAATGTATGATGCAGAACAATTGAAGCGAATGATACATCAGTTTGGTATGGTCGTCATCAAGCCAATTCATGGCGGGGGAGGTTATGGTGTAATTAAAGTGTCTTATGATCGGGGTGTTTATTCGTTTACGTATATGTCTAGACGCAGAGCATTTGGAAACTTCGAAACGATGTTTAAAGCATTAGGTCGTGCGAAGGTAGGGCGAAAGTACATTATTCAGCAAGGAATTCATTTGGCTCGTATCGGAGGACGCCCGATTGATTACAGGGTCAAGGTTGCAAAGCAACAGGATGGAAGCTGGATGTATCGAGCAATGGTGGGACGATTAGCCCGGCCGGGGCTGTTCGTTACGAATTTATGCAAAGGGGGAACTTTATTAAGTGCACGTGAAGGCTTAAGTAGATCCTTACGGAGTAAAGTTGCACGTACTAAACGTCGTGAAATGCGTAATTTGACGAATACATGTATCGGAATACTAGAGTCATCCTTTCCGGGGATTGGCGAACTAGGATTCGACTATGGAATCGACAACGGTGGTAAGATATGGATATTTGAAGTCAACACAAGACCACAATAATCCAAAATATGCATAATATTAGAAATATTTTTTTGAGATAAAAGAAACGGGAATATCCTGTGAATAACTTTTGTCCACATTATACCACCATAATTAACAGCCACTTGGATAGGTTACTAACATTCTATTCACAGGATTTCCACAACCTCATGTGGATAACAGAACGCTTGTTCTACTGGAAATTTCTTGATATGATAAGGAAAATAATTGAAGGGGTGTGTTACCAATGGCGATGTTAACAGATGAAATGCTGCTTGAATCCTACCAGATGGCTACTAAATTGCAGTTGGATAGAGAATTCATTGCACTACTGTTGGCAGAGATCCATAAACGTGATCTAAACAAAAATGTAGGTTCTTTTCTTCATTAAAATGGACGAGCCTAATACGCTATTTTTCAAGAAAAATTTAATTCATACGAACTTAAGGCGTCTGTACGGCGTTGACACGATAGATGTAAGCTTCATGGCAGTGCGGACATTGAGCGACATGCTCACATCCCATAGCAGCATGCTTATAGATTACTGAAGTGAATTGATCAATAGAACCATAGGGACTGTAAGGGCCAGCGTAGTCTTCCTTCTTCCCCATATTTTCTAGAACCGTACCGCAATCAGGACAGGATGAATTTAAATTAGCCAATCCGTTACATAACGGGCATATATATGACAAAGGGTATCTCTCCTTTACGGTAAAATGATCGTAAAGTTAAGATACCCTTTTTTGTCAATTCTCATGTAGCATTATAATTTGAGATTGCTGCTATGCCCTGGTGATAGCTTTGCATCAGGATCGATATATACTTTGGCGTTATTGACAGCTGTTGGAGCTTCGCCAAAACCAACGGCTATTAGGTCTAACTTACCAGGATAAGTCGTGATATCACCAGCGGCGAATATCCCGGGAATGGAGCTCTCCATACGTGAGTCTACAACGATGGAATTTGACTCAATTTCCAGTCCCCAATCTGCAATTGGACCGAGTGAGGATACGAATCCGAAATTGACGATTACATCATCAACTTCAATTTCTTGTGTTTCACCCGACTTAACATGAGCGATGGTAACTCGTTCGATGTTATCCTCACCATGAAGTGCAGTGATTTCTGTGGGAGTGATGACTTGAACCTTGGAAGCCATCAAATTTTCTACACTGTGCTCATGGGCACGGAATTTATCTCGGCGGTGAATGAGGGTCACTTGTTCAGCGATAGGTTCAAGCATAAGTGCCCAGTCTACTGCAGAGTCACCGCCACCGCTGATGAGGACCTTCCGTCCACGGAATTTTTCTAAATCACTTATAAAATAATGCAGATTTGTCTTTTCGAACTGAGCGGCGTTCTCAAGGTCTAGACGACGCGGTTCGAATGCTCCGACCCCTGCTGTAATAATTAAAGCATGAGCGTGATGAACATCCTGATCGGTTGTTACGATAAAATGGCGTTCATCTCTCTTCTCGATGTGTATGACTTTTTCCTCGAGGCGAATATCTGAGTTGAACAGTTTCAACTGATCACTTAAATTGTTGATCAGTTCTTGGCCCGTGATCTTAGAGAAACCAGCAATATCGTAAATATATTTCTCAGGGTAAAGGGCAGCAACTTGACCACCCAACTGAGGCATACTTTCGATTAGTTTGACGGATGCTTTTCTCATACCGCCGTAAAATGCGGCAAACATGCCTGCAGGGCCGCCTCCGATGATAAGCAAATCGGAAAAATTGGCGTTAGGACTAAGGGATGACACAGGCAAAACACCTCCAGAAAATTTGTGTAGCTTAATAATGTCAATTCTACTTTATTATAAACATCTAGTCTTGACTTGCAAAGGCAAGATGAATATACAAGCTGATGTAGCTCAAATGATATGGAAAACCCCGGGAATCGGCATGAAATAAGACTTGATCTTTTAAGTAAAAGTCGATATCATTCAATTGTGTGTACAAAAAAGTGTGACAAAAAAAGCACAGTTTCGAGATGGTGTGTGAAATTTGATATAGCAACAATTACCGTTTAGAATGACTATTACATAAAGTCTCGAAATTTTCGAAATTCGGAATAGAATTTCATCTAAATTTATGTGTTAATTTTCACATTGAAGGTTGATGTTTAAAGAATATAGAGTGTTTAAAATTGGAAGGAGAACAATCCAGATGAGTACCATACCTAAGATAGTAATTCTTGGAGCGGGATATGGCGGGATTCTAACCGCACAGAGACTGCAAAAAGAATTGAATTACAATGAGGCCGATGTAACTTTAGTAAATCGGCACGATTACCATTATTTCACTACTCATTTGCATATGCCTGCAGCAGGAACGGACTCCATCGAACATACACGTGTGCAAATTTCTAAACTGATCGATGAATTCAAGATTGATTTGGTTAAATCCAATGTTCAAGAGATCCGACTGGCTGATAAAAAGGTGGTTCTCCAAGACGGGACCCTGTCTTATGATTACCTAATTATAGCCCTTGGTGGCGAACCGGAATCATTTGGCATTCCAGGGCTAGCGGAATACGCTATGACGATCCGCAGCATCAACTCGGTACGCTTAATTCGTCAGCATATTGAATATCAATTTGCGTTGTACAAGACGGATGAAAGCCGTAAGGACCGTCTTAACTTCGTAGTTGGCGGCGCTGGATTTAGTGGAATTGAATTTGTTGCTGAATTAGCTGACCGAATTCCACAGCTCTGCAAAGATTACGATGTAGATCCTAATCTTGTTAACATTTATAATGTAGAAGCAGCTCCAACCGCACTTCCAGGATTTGATCCTGCGCTAGTTGAGTACGCTATGAATGTCCTACGTAAGAAAAACGTACAATTTAAAATTGGTGTCGCCATTAAAGAATGTACACCGGATGGCGTTCTACTGGCTACAGGTGAAGAGATCAAATCGGCTACAGTGGTTTGGACGGGTGGTATCCGTGGGAATAGACTTATTGAAGCAGCTGGGTTTGAAACGGCTCGTGGTCGCGTGAAGATCGATGATTATTTGCATGCACCAGCCCATGATAATGTCTTCATCATTGGGGATAACTCCTTAATGTTTAATGCTGAAGGACGTCCGTATCCTCCAACAGCTCAAATTGCTATGCAACAAGGTGTGGTCTGCGCTCAGAATGTAGTTGCGTCCATTCGCGGCAAAGAGCTTAAGAAGTTTATATTTAGTAACAAAGGTACAGTTGCATCACTTGGTAAAGGTGAAGCCGTTGCTTCGGCATTTGGCAAGACCTATACTGGCTGGGTTGCTGCTCAACTGAAGAAAGTTGTAGATATTCGCTACTTATTCACGATTGGCGGCATTCCGTTAGTTCTGAAAAAAGGCAGATTCCTATAGGATGCGCCATTGCAGCGTTCAAGTCCGGGGCTTACTTACGCGGGAAGAGCTAGACCGATATAACGCATTGATGGAAGTGGGTTCTTATTTAGAGTCACAGCAGCAATATGACTTCGCTTATACCGTCCAGAAAGAAGTGGATATCCTTATTCTTCCGGCAATCGAAAGGTTAAAGGAGAAGAGCAGGGACCGCGATAGGGCGACTGCATTATTTCTAGAGTCGCTTCGGGAAGAAGCGGAAGACGAATAGATGAAAAAGGCTGTTCCCAATGTTTGAAGTGCACCCCTTAGAATAGACATTGGAAAAACCCCCGGGTTTAGCCGATGAAATTCTAGGGGGTGCATTTTTTATGCCAGCAAAGAAGGGTCAGAAGTTTAAGCATTATCCTGAGTCTCTTAAAGTAGAAGCGGTAGGACTGTTTATTGAGGATGGATGGTGCTACAGAAAGATTGCAGAACACTTAGAAATAAACGATAAAAACCGTGTTAAGGTTTGGGTGAGGAAGTATCGGACAGAAGGACAAGCTGCATTTGAAGATAGACGTGGAGATCCACACAAGGCTGAAACAGAGCAAGAGCGTGAGTTGCGTCGTTTGCAGTTGGAGGTAGATGTCCTAAAAAAGTGGTTACAAATCTTGAATCGGGAGGGTTGCAGGATAGATATGTCGTCATCGACGAACTTAAGCATAAACAAACCGTAAAGGAGCTCTGTGTATATTTGGGGATTAGCAGAAGCGGTTACTATGCTTATTTAAAGCGCAAGAATAAGCATATTGACGAGGATTTGAAGCTTAAGATCCGTATCATTTATGAGCAACGTAACAAGACTGTAGGATACCGTCGTATACAGGATGAATTGTATCGCCAATATCGTCTTGTAGTGAATCATAAGAAGGTTCTACGACTCATGCAGGAACTAGGTATTCAAGCGATTATACGCCGTAAGTACGTCCATAGAACAAGTCATGAGGCGGCTGTTTCGGATGGAAGGATCGCAGAGAACTTGTTGAACCGAGACTTTAAAGCCGATAAACCTAATCTGAAATGGGCAACAGACGTTACGCAATATCGTGTTTTTGATGACAAGATTTACTTATCTGCCATTAAAGATCTGTGGAATAACGAAATCGTCGGATACCACATTAGTAGGAATAATGACAATCCGCTTGTCTTAGAGACGTTTCGAAAGGCGTTTGAAAAGCATAAAGACGTGACCGGGCTGATCGTTCACAGCGATCAAGGAAGCCAGTACACGTCTCATGCTTACCATGACATGCTGCCACAGGTTGGAGCCCAAATCAGCATGTCACGTCGAGGGAATTGTTATGACAACGCCTCAATCGAGAGCTTCTTCTCTCATCTTAAAGTCGAAGCACTCTACCCTTATGATATACGAAGTACCGATGAGGCACAAAGAAGAATTGAAGAATTTATTCGTTTTTATAACGAAGATAGAGCACAACGAAAATTAAACAAGCTGACTCCTGTTGAGTACAGGAACCAGCTTGTGTCCTAGGTGTTTTTACAGTGTCTACTAATTGGGGTCTTGACCAGTTCATAGGGAGCAGCCTTTTATTTGTTTGCTCTCTGGGGAGCGGATTATACTTTCAGTAAGTCCTCGAACAACTGCTCATTGAGCAAATTACCAACATAGAAGGAACCGAATTCTCCAAAACGTGCACTCACTTCGTCAAACCGCATTTCGTATACGAGTTTCTTAAAGTGAATCGGATCATCAGAGAAGAGTGTGACTCCCCATTCCCAATCATCTAGACCAACAGAACCGGTAATGATTTGCTTCACTTTGCCGGCGTATCCACGACCGATCATACCGTGGCTACGCATCATAGTGCGCCGCTCATCCATGGTTAGCATATACCAGTTGTCATTCAAATCGCGTTTCTTGTTCATCGGGTAGAAGCAGATGTGTTTCGATTTTGGGAGAATGGGCTGAAGTCTAGCTAGAATTTCAGGATTACTCTTCGGATCACCATCTCCTGATGCAAGATAGTTGCTTAGTTCCACGATACTCACATAAGAGTAAGATTTAATCGTGTACTCAGCAAATGTTGTTTTATTAAATTCGGTCTCCACAGCGTTTAGTTCCTCTAATGTTTCCCGAAGATGCATGAATACAAAGTCAGCCTTCTGTCCTACGATGGAGTAAACGGCTGTGCTACCGCTCTTGTCTTGCTCCATATTGCCCCACTGCTGGAGGAAGGTGTGAAGCTCTTCAAGTGCTCCTGCTCGCTCCTCGTCATCTGCTGCTTTCCAAGCTGTCCAATCGATGGAGCGGAAATCATGCAGAGCGTACCATCCTTCCAAAGTTGAAGCTACGTCACTCATTTATTATCACTCCTAAATTTCTTATGGATTACATACGATATGTACTTACTCTATTGTATCCTAACGATGGTAGAGGGGCAAACCGAATTGTGATTTTATTTCAAGAAAGTTCGTTGCTTCGTAACATTTTTTCTAGTAAACTTATCACTAGTTCTAGTCAATGTGATTTAACTTATAGTATGGAGGAGAAGGGTGGGGAAACGATGGGTTGGCTCATCGTATTGGTGCTGATGGTTCTGTTCTTCGTTATGATGTTCGGCATCGGATTTATTCTCAATATGCTTATGAAAACAACATGGTTTCCAGCATACATATTTGTTCTTGTCATTGTACCGATTGTTGTATATACGTTATGGAATCATGATAAGAGTTTTGGATCCTACCTCGCTTCGTTCCGTTTGGTTGATTATTTGACTGCGATTGCTGGATTTGGTGGCGCAATATTAAGTGGATGGACCATTGAAAAGCTGCGTAAAGGCGGATATAGGATGTTTTAAACATTCTAAGGACATAACTAATGCTTGAAACAGTAGGTTCGCACAACCGCTACGATGACGGATTATCCTTACGATCACTGTTGCCTCCGAAATTTTTTGAATATATCGCTATAGCGGTGAAAATTTGGAGGCAAAGGCGAACGCTCTGCTTCTTCAGGATAATTCCGTCCTCTCCGCTAACTTCTGCTCCTCCATGATCAAGTATTGATTATATTTATGAATCCTCTTTATGTTTAAAAGTGGAATTGAAATAAAACAAACAGCGGTGGTATCCCTGATAGCCAGGGGTGCCACCGCTGTTTGTTTTATTCGCGTGTGTGAGGTTGCTTATTGACTACTGGAAGCCTGCTGAGATGAAGCGACAGTTGTCTGACTTGGGACCTTTCGTAGCTCATGTGCCCCGATCAAAGTAACGAGCAGCAGTCCTAAACCTGAAATGATAGGGATATAGAAACTTGGAATCCAGTCTAGTGTAAGGCCGAATAATACCATACCTAGAGGTGCGATGGCGCTGGCCATAGTATCAAGAATACCGAATACGCGTCCGCGATATTCCTCTTCTATAGTCTTTTGCAGTGTAACCTGGATGGGAATATTGATGTAAATAATGATTATGCCAACAATTAACATGAGTATCATATAAAATACAAATGAGCCAAGAGAAGTGAAGGTAATAAGCAAGGGTAATGACATAGAAATAATTAGAATGGAGAGAGTAGTTGTACCTTGTAGTAATGACTTTATGGGATCTCCTAATTGTTTGCGAATCGAGAGAAGAGCTGACATGAGTAACATACCTGCAGCTAACATTGCGTCGATAGTACCATACTGCTTGGAGCTAAGTTTCAGGGACTCGACAATAATATAGGGGAGAAACACGTTAAGAGCACTGATGAAAAAGTTGATCCAGAAGGCCAGTTTGATCATTCCCCAGATCAGATGGTTCCGTTTAGCATAATGGAAACCTTCAATAAAACTACGTTGGAATGATTTAAGGAATCCTTTGGACGAACCATCTCCTGTATTCATATCGTAGTCAGGGGATGATGAAGCCGAAGGTTTGAATTTCAATGACCATCCCATCAGTGTTGATATCAGAAAGGCAAGGCCATTAAATAACATAAACATTTCTAATGATACATAAGCGTAAAGAATTCCACCAAGTATTGGTCCTAAAATGCTGCCGATTGAACTGGATATTTGACCCAAGGAACTCGCTCGCTGCACATTATCCTCTTCAACAAGCATCATAACGGAAGAAGATAGGGAGACGCTATAGAAGGTAGAACATACTGAGAGTAGGATGAGTGAAGCGTAGACAGTTATTAGGGGAAGTCCTGCAAATGATACGGTGGAAAAGGCCAGAAGCATGACGATTGTACTTGCAGCATCTGATCCTATAAGGAGCTTTCGGCGGCTCATACGGTCAGCGATAACTCCGGCAAATGGAGACAACAGTATTCGAGGTAACATCCCGCAAATAATCGTTAGAGCGAAGTTTCCACCTGAACCGGTCAATTTCAAAATATACAGTCCAATAATAAAAGTGTACATGCTTGAGCCTAACATCGTAATTAACTTGCCGGTAAAAAAAAGAAAGATGTTTCGATTATCGTTGCGTTTGTTTGGAACATCAATATTCATGTGATTTCCCGCTTCCAGTTAAAGTTAAATTAAATTAAACTTATAATAACGTATGTAGCAACAATTCGCAATATAAGTTAATTTTAATTTAACAAATAATCAATCTGTATGCTTTTCTGTAGCTTCTAGTTAAGTTATACTGGATAAAATGAATCTAATGAGGTTGAATACATGTCCACAACAATCGGAGAAAAAATTCGAAAGCTGCGTAAAGCAAAGGGTATAACACAATCGCAGTTAGCAGGTGAACATATAACGAAGAGTATGCTCAGTCAAATTGAGAATGGTAAAGCTCAGCCCTCGATGGGAAGCTTACAATACTTGGCTCGGCAATTGGGGCTAGAAGTCAGTCAGTTGTTGGAAGAGGATGGCTCTGCGGAAATAAGTAGGCTGCTGAGGGAAGTAGAGGATCATATCAAGCGGAAAGATTATATATCAATCATATCAAAGGTTGAACCTTTACTGGAGACGAAGCTTCCTTTAATTCTTGACGCTGCAAGACTCATGGAGAATTACGCAGAAGCTTGCTTCCATACATTGAATCCGAACGGCGGGAGAGCAGTAGATAAGGCAGTAGAGATTTATGATCATTTTAGTTTATATGTTGAGGCAGCTAAGGCTAGATATATCATGTATGCTTTGTATTTTACGAAATTGCAATATGGGACTTCGCTAGACTTAATCCGTGATGTTTGGCGGCAATATAAGGACAAGAAATCAAGTAGGGATATCTTGTTTGAACTAGACCTTCATTATGCTGAGGCGGCATCCTTGTCTGCTATTGGATATTATGAGGAAAGTAGAAATGTTCTTCTGGCGGCTATTACCTTGTCTCATGATGAGAAGGTCTTTTATCTAACGGACCATTTTTATAGATTGTTGGCGGGAAATAGTCAAGTCATTGAGGACGATGAACAAGTTCAACATTATTTGTCCAAAGCAAGGCAGTTCGCTCAATTTACGGAAGACCTCGATTCGTTGGAATTAATAGAATTGGTCGAAGTAACAAAGTTGAATTGGAAGGGTAAATACGCTGAGGCATTGGATTTGATCTTGAAGTACTCTATTATGGAGCATGAGGATAAGCGAGGATATTGGCTGTTGCAGAGGGGAATCTCCTATTATGGGTTAGATCGATATGCGGAGGCTCTTGAAGCGTTGTCGCAAGTCACCATGCCGGAATGGGGGCACCACCCGTTTAATAAGGCTTCTATTCATTCTGCCGGAGCTTATATAGCAAAAATTTATGCTAAGCAGGGAGAACATGATCGTGCCCGCACTCTTATTGAGCAAGTATATGAAACGATGAAGGTATTCCCTCCGTCGCCTTATCTTTCATTTGTTAAGGAGACTTACCACGAACTTTGCGGCGGATAAGAAATGCCATGATTTTACGACTAAGCTCAGCTGGATTTGTGATAGAATAGAGGAAGTCTACCTGTAAGTGATATGAAGGAGTGTTTCATAGGTGCGCATGAACAATTTACATCATTTTACCGAGAATCATCATTATTGTGTGTATCGTGACTTCAGTCTTAGTGGTGTAGACGGGAAAATGCTAAATTTAATCTATCAACCTATGGTTGGAGCTTTTGCAATAGGAGTCTATAAGTTGCTCGCCCAGCAAGTGCCGTTGGAACAAGTAGGATATTCCGCCGTTGAGCAGCAACGGGGGTTATTTTTGACGTTGGGGTTGGAGCCTAGTGAAAAGGGGCGTAAATTTCTCGTTGAGCAGACCTCCAAACTAGAAGCAGTTGGTCTGTTGCAAACTAGCCGTTTATATATGCCTGATAGTGACGATTATATGTATGAATATGAGCTACAAGCGCCATTGACCCCGTCAGAGTTTTTTAGAACCCAGCATCTGACGTTACTACTACGTGATAAGATTGGCAAATTTGCCGTTCTGGAGTTGCGGGAGAAGCTATTCAATAAAGAACCGGATGAGTGGTCCGTTCTAACTTATAATAAAGAAAATATATCCATACCATTTTATGATATTTTTGAACTGAACACACATGCTATTGATTATGAACTTGAACAGGCGATTGCTGAAACATCGGTTGCGAGGGGGAAAGGTCAAATAGCAGTGGCGAGTGAGGAAGATTCACTCAATTATGCGGACATTATCCTCCATTTCCCGCGTGGATCTGCTAACCGTCCTTTTGTGGAAGGGCTACGATTTAATCCCGAAGGTATGGGAGTTGCGAATTATGTGGCTCGTAAATACGATTTGAGTGTTCAAGATTTGTGTCGCCTTCTGGATGAAGATGGTGTGTTTGATCCTGATGGTGGGCTCTTGTTGGATAAATTACAACACATAGCAAATCTTCAGTTCCGCCAAGGCAAACGACGCAAGGAAGAGCGGGAAGTTGTATACGGTAAAGTGGCCGCACTTCGCGCTGAAGTTAAAGAACCTGCCCAGATGCATGAGGAAGAAATTGCGGTTCAAATGGAATTTTATGTGGAAGTACCACCACAATTTATAAGCAAGTGCGATATTCATCAGTACAACATGATGTTGCGTAACGAGCCATACACCAGACTTCTTAAGACGTTCTTTCCGGGAGCGGTTCCTGATAATTTACTTGATATCTTTGAAAAAATCGATTTGAATTATAAACTACCAGGTGAAGTTATCAATGTTTTGATCCATTATTTGATGAGCCTCTTAACCTCGGGTGGAGAACAACGGATTAATCGTAATTTTGTGGATGCTATCGCATCGAATATGTTGCTGAAACAAGTCAATTCCTATGAGAAGGCTGTTCAGTATATACGTGAACAGTCGAAGGTGAAGGATAAAGTTGCAGCCGCCTCCACAGGTGGTGCGGCCGGCGCGGGACGTGGACGTACGTATAGTAATCGTGGAGTGAAGCCGAAGCCTGAGATACCTATCGTTGAACGTTCGAGTGGGGAGCAGAGTGTCTCTGATGAGGATTTTGCTGAAATGCTTAAGTTGGCTGAGCAGACACAAGCAAGCAAGAATAGAGGCAGTTAAGCGGAACAGAATTGTATATATATAGAATGAAGGATGGTGAATATAACGCATGGAATCACTCGGGCAACTGTTGTCGCAAATGAAGAACCCACAACTCCGTCGGAGGTCAGAAGAACTTTCCGCAGAGCTACTAAATTCACCTTTGGTACTGTCACTTCGCGCGGCTCATCCAGAGCTAACAGATGAACAGTTGCATCTTAATATGGCTAAGCTGTATCAATATGTGAATACGAATCGCCATTGTAGTAATTGTCCGGGACTTGATGATTGTCCTAATGATTTTCCAGGACATTATACGAAGTTGACAGTCGAAAATACGGGTGGACGTACCCAATTGATAGATCGGCAGGTTCCTTGTGATAAGCAGAATCAGAGGCAGACGGAACTAGCGGTGAAGAAGCGGATACATAGCTTCTACGTGGATGAACGTGCCCTAGAAGAAGGCTACAATGAAGTAGAGATCATGATGAAAGATCGTGAGCGAGCACCAGCCGTGACTCAGGTTATTAAATATATCAATGAGACTAGAGAGAATGGACTTCAGACTCAAGGGCTCTATCTCGAAGGTCATTTCGGTACCGGAAAGACCTTTCTAATGTGTTACTTACTTCATGAACTGGCGAAATCGGGATATTCCGGAGTGATCGTCTACATGCCTGAGTTTGTGGAAGATTTAAAGTCGATGATGCTGGATAATCAGAAGCTGAAGGAATCGGTGGAGGTTATGAAGCAGGCGGACTTGCTCATCTTTGATGACATCGGGGCTGAAAATTTAAATCCTTGGGTTCGCGACCATGTGATGGGAGCTATTCTTAATTATAGAATGAACCGTAAGCCGACCTTTTACACTTCGAATCATTCGCTTAGTGCTTTGGAGAAGCATCTAAGCTTTACGAATAAAGATGGGGAAGAACAACATAAGGGTCAACGTTTGATGGATCGGATTGCCCCATTTGTGGACGTAGTACAAGTTCATGGGAGTAACAAGCGTGGGCGAAATCAATAAATAAAATACAAATACAAAAAAAGGCCGGATTCTCTTGGAGGAGAAGATCCAGCCTTTTTGCCGTCCAGCTTCTTAACCGGCTATAAATTTTACGATGACCATTCCGAAGAAAATAACGGCCATGAGCGTAAACATACCGAAGAAACCGTTCATCAAATCAAATAAATCGTTGCGTGGCTCTTCGTTGATATGCGCTCTTGGGTCGTTTGCATGTGGGTTAGCGTCCATATTGGCGTAGCCTCCTCGGTCAAGTTGGAAACATCAATGATATATGTTATAGACAAAACGATTTTGGGTTATTAATAGTATAACCATTTCTACTTTATTTTGTAAAGAAGGCGCTTTAACCGCGCGTGTAACGGTGATTACCCATTCTCAAAAAAAATGTGGTATAATTGGCAAGACGCCATTTTAGGATGGATTCATCATTATGAACTGAATGAAATTGTGTTTGTTCTGAGAATACTGTGCAAACATGATAAAACAAACATATAGGAGGAGATTTATTATGGCAATTGTTAATGTATCCGATCAATCCTTCAATAATGAAGTAGAAGGTCAAGGTATGGTCCTTGTTGATTTCTGGGCTCCTTGGTGTGGTCCCTGCAAAATGATCGCTCCAATTCTAGAGGAATTGGCTTCAGATGTAGGAGATTCGGTCAAAATAGCAAAAGTGAATGTGGACGAAAACCCGGAATCAGCGTCCCGTTTTGGTGTGATGAGTATTCCAACATTGATCCTTTTCAAAGACGGGCAACCCGTTGATAAGGTTGTTGGATTGAATTCCAAAGAAGCACTGAAAAACCTGATCGCTAAACACTAATAAGCTTTATTGCTTCTTTTTGGTTGCAAGGGTATGTTTTCCCCACGCCTCCGGCATGTCCGGGGGCGTTTTCTGTATATTATTCGAAGTGAACAATTCCATAGGGGAGGAAGTCACGGGCATGGATTTGATTCATGATTCACAAGAACAAGAGAATGAACAAGAGCAAGAGAAGGCTATGGAGGCTATCCGTCACAAGTTGGCTTTATTACCTGATCTTCCGGGCTGCTACTTGATGAAGAATAAAGAAGGTACCATTATTTACGTTGGTAAGGCAAAGGTCTTGAAGAACCGGGTCCGTTCTTATTTCACAGGCAGCCACGATGGTAAAACGCAGCGACTTGTCTTGGATATCCGAGATTTCGAGTATATTGTTACTGGAAGTAACATGGAAGCACTCATTCTGGAGTGCAATCTGATCAAGACTCATCATCCACGCTATAACGTGCTATTAAAGGATGATAAGACCTTTCCTTATATTAAAATTACAAACGAAGAACACCCTAGGCTTGAAGTCACTCGGCGAGTGTTGAAAGATAAGGGGAAATATTTCGGACCTTATCCGAATAGTTATGCAGCTCAACAAACAAAAAAACTATTGGATCGGATGTATCCACTGCGCAAATGTAATGTCATGCCCAAAGATGTTTGTCTCTATTATCATATGGGGCAGTGCCTTGCACCATGTGTAAAAGAAGTGCCTCAGGAAACGTATGAGAAAATGACGCAGGAAATCAATTCCTTTCTCAGTGGTGGTCATGAGGAAATCAAGAAAGAACTACAGCGTAAGATGCATGAAGCCGCAGAGGAATTGTATTTTGAACGTGCTAAGGAATTACGAGATCAGATCATCAACATAGATGCGCTAATGGAGAAACAGAAGATCACGATGGCGGATGCCAAAGACCGCGACGTGTTCGGTTTTGCTGTCGATAAAGGCTGGATGTGTGTCCAGATATTATACATGCGACAGGGTAAAATGATTGAGCGTCATGCTTCGGTCTTTCCGTTCTACGGGGAAGCCTATGGTGATTTTCTATCCTATGTAACGCAGTATTACAGTGATAATCCGGCGGTGCCACAAGAAATTCTTCTACCTGAATTGAAGGGGCTTGCTGGGGATGAGGAAAGTGTTGATTCAGCGGAAACGGTGATAGATGCCACAGGAGTGACTGCAAGTGTTGCTGGTGGCGAATCATTGGACCCGGCGAGCGGAGCTGCAGCGCTACAGCAATGGCTCGGTGTGAAGGTTCTCGTGCCTCAGCGGGGGCTTAAGAAGCAGATGGTGACGATGGCTGAGGATAATGCCCGCGTCTCGATTGACGAGAAGTTCAAGCTGATTGAACGAGATGAAGAGCGGACTTCAAAGGCTGCGGAGAATCTGGGCCGGAGTATTGGTCTCGAATCAGTTTCAAGAATCGAAGCTTTTGATAACTCCAATATTCAGGGAACGAATCCTGTGTCGGCTATGATCGTCTTCATTGATGGGAAGCCAGCTAAGAAGGAGTATCGTAAATATAAAGTTCGAACCGTTCAGGGACCAGACGATTATGAGACGATGCGTGAAGTCATTCGTCGCCGGTACGAACGGGTGCTGAAGGACAATCTGCAAATGCCTGACCTGATCGTTGTAGATGGAGGGAAGGGGCAAATCTCGGCAGCTGTCGATGTACTACAGAATGAGCTGGGGTTGTATATCCCTGTGTGTGGTCTCGTTAAGGATGCCAAGCATAAGACGGCTCAATTGATGGTAGGTGACCCACCAGAGCCAGTTCACTTGCCACGTGACAGTCAGGAGTTCTACTTGTTGCAACGGATTCAGGACGAGGTACACCGGTTTGCTATTTCATTTCACCGTGAGCAACGTGCCAAGTCGATGGTTACCTCACGTCTGGATGCTATTTCTGGCGTTGGTGAGAAACGTCGCAAACTTTTGCTGAAGCATTTTGGCTCACTTAAAAAAATAAAAGAGGCCTCAGTCGAAGACTTTCGGCCCCTGTCGATCGGCGAGAAGCTCGCCAATCAAATTATTAATGCCCTTCAGGATGAGGAGTCGTAATCAACGGCTCCTCTCTTTTTTTGTATCAAAGGAGTTCTTCGTTCCTTTCCCGGTGGGTTGAATAGATAAATCACATAAGCAACGATAGCAGGAAGAATAATATAGAACAATCCTGCCACCAAGTTAATCGATCCTCCCATAAAGATGAGGCTAAGTGCCATTAAGATACTATCAAATATTACGTGTGAGAAGACAGCCGCGATGAAGCCATAACGCAGGAAGATGAAGCTGAATAATAATCCGATAACTCCTAATTCAATAGGACGTGTTATGACAGGATAGATTGGATATAATGTATGTCCGAAAGCCCAGATCATGGTTGTAATGAGACTGGCAACGAATGTGTTACGAACGATCTTTTTGAGCATGGGAATTCCAAACAGACGATATACAGCTTCTTCACCAATACCGGCAACCCAAGCGAGTAAAGGAAATAATAACGGATATAACAGATTGTAAGGTGATTGTGTAGCGTCTGACGTTGACCAGAAATGAATGGTTTTATCCAAGATAACGAATATGATGGACTGTAGACCAAGTAGAATAAAGGCCCAAGCGTAACCATCAGCCATAGAGCTCAGGACATGACGCCCATATCCGGGTTCCTTAGAACGTGCCCACAGATTAAGGCCATTCTTCTTTAATAGACCATCCCCTCCAACAAGTGAGAAGTAGACGGAGGCAGCCATAGTCAAGGTCAGTATACCTTGTACTAGGAATCCGATGATTAGGAATATCGGGTCCACGCCTTCTTTTTGCAGATAGGGAAGCATATTTATTGCACCTATTATAGAGAGTATAAAGTAAAGACTGGATAGAAATATCCCACGCTTAAAAGAAGAATGGGGCCGAGTCTTGGCGCTGAATACGATGGCTAGAATACCAAGTACTAAAGTAAATAAAGCATACCCTCCAAACGTGAGCCAGTATGCTAATCTCGTCTGAGCATCCACGTAGTCGATGTGAGACTCAGGAGTGCTGAAATAGGTCTCCATTGAAGAGACTGCTCCAAACTCGAAGCGGATATCGATGAATCCTTTAGATTTCCCTATTTCGTTGTCTTGAAGTTGATATTGAATCCCGATCTCCTCTTCCCCAGAAGCTAGGATCAATTTATCTTTAGTGAATCCAAATGATTTCAGGTAAGGGGTCGCCAATGCATCTTTTTCTTCCAGACTTAAATTACCTTCTCTAGCTTTGGCCATTAAGGTAGTTGTTGATGATTCGGAGCTTAGTTCAAGCATCAAATCTTTAGTTGAATTGCTAGCGGAAGCAATTTTCTCGAAACCAACGACTTGCCCTGTTGTCATATGCACATCTACTGTTACCGCAGAGTGGATTTCATCAGGATTTTCAAAACGAACGCGGAACAATTCCAAAGGGAACTGTTTATCATAAGTTTTCAGATACGATTCCATTAATTTTTCCTTGGATAAATAACCATAGACCTCTGAATAGGTCTCATATGTAACTAAGGTTTCATTTAAGTTTCCTGAAATACCGAGAGTTGATTCCATAAAGTTTACAGCAGATTGCTTTGCTTCGTCTTTCGAAATGATATTTTTCGTTTGCTCGACTTGAAGTGACTCTGAGACAGTGGTAGGGAGAACTTGTAAGAGTACAAAAATAACGAGTCCTAGTGAGGCCAATATCCAAAGTGTACTCGTTTTTAGTTTGCGTCCGAATGGTTTAACAGCAGCATTCATTATAAAACCCCTTTAAAATGAAATTTTATTCAAATTTAGATCAATTCGCTTCATATTCGTCTCAGTAAAGATAACACAGGGTGAAAACATTCGCCATAAGTGAGAACGAAATGTTGAAAAGCCGCAATAACATCGGTAAGGCTTAGCAAAGCTGGGAGAAGGGATGACGTGGAACAGCGTTTCGCCTCTTTTAGGTTTTTTTCAATGTTTTTCATGGAAATGAAGCTTTGTGATAGGGAAGAATAAAGATTATAATCCATTTGACTGAAATGAATGTAAATAAATGAAAATAATATTTGGCCAAATTTCCATGTGAAAATGGGGGAACCAATCTGTAGGGGTGAATTTTACTTCGAATCTTGGATTGAATTATTTCCAGTGATGAAGTGAATAGGGCAACTGTGCATGCCCGAATCCGTCAGCTAACCTCGTAGGCCTTTGCAGCAGGAGCCCAACCACCGCAAGGCATTGGATTTCCAGTGTCTTTTTTTATTGTTCTTTTTATTAACGTGATGAGGTGAACATGTGTTGTCTAAATGGTTTAAACTTTCCCCGCCGCGGATATTGGTGTTCGGATTTGCCGCGATAATTATGGTCGGAGCGCTATTATTGATGCTCCCAATTGCGAGTACAACAGGTGAAACACTCCCCTTTGTTGATGCACTCTTTACGGCAACTTCGGCTACATGTGTAACGGGATTGATCGTGGTTGATACGGGAACCCATTTCACTACCTTTGGCCAGGTCGTAATTATGCTCCTGATTCAGGTCGGGGGCTTAGGTTTTATGACTATGGCAACCTTATTCACTTTTGCACTCAAGCGAAAAATTTCATTGAAAGATCGATTGGTACTCCAGGAAGCAATGAATCAAAACTCAATGGAGGGTATTGTTCGTCTAATCCGTAAAGTATTGATGTATTCGTTAGTGATTGAGTCTTGTGCGGCGTTAGTCTATACGATTCGTTGGGCCTTCGATATGCCTTGGGGTCGAGCTATTTACTTTGGTATCTTTCATGCGGTTGCAATGTTTAATAATGCTGGCTTTGATCTATTTGGTGGGTATCAGAGTTTAACGATGTATGTAGGGGATCCTATCGTCAATTTCGTCACGATGTTCTTAATCGTCGCCGGTGGTATTGGCTTTATCGTGATGTCCGATTTAATCGACTTCCGTCGCCGCCGTAGATTATCGCTTCATTCTAAGGTGGTATTAACGATGACAACTACACTTATCCTAATTGGTGCGCTTGTGATCTTTATATTTGAATTTACAAACCCTAAGACGCTTGAACCCCTGAGCTGGGGTGTAAAGATATGGAGCGCATTCTTCCAGTCCGTCACACCACGTACGGCGGGAGCAAATACACTGGACATTGCTGCGTTACGACAAGCAACACAGTTCTTTATGATCATTCTGATGTTCATCGGTGCGTCACCTGGTTCCACAGGGGGCGGGATAAAGACGACAACGTTCACTATACTTGTTGGTGCTGTCCTTTCAATGATCCGTGGACGGGAAGACCTGGTATTGTTTAAGTACCGTCTGGCACAAGAACGAATATTCAAGGCTGTGACGATCACGATGTTGTCGTTATTTCTCGTCATTGTTGTCTCCATGATATTATCCACTACTGAGGATGTTAGTTTTTTGAGTATACTATTCGAGGCAACATCCGCATTTGGTACAGTAGGGCTATCGATGGGGATTACAGGTAAACTGACGCTCATTGGTAAAATTATAATTAGCTTCACCATGTTTGCTGGAAGGCTTGGGCCTTTAACGTTAGCTTATGCACTGGGACCAAAAAAGGGTAAAGAACTTTATCGCTATCCAGAAGGTAAAATGATTATTGGATAAGGGGATTGACGAAAAAAATGAAAAAGCAGCAGTTTGTAGTGATTGGACTTGGACGGTTTGGTTCTAGCCTCGCATTGGAATTGATGGATCTCGGGTACGAGGTTCTCGGGATTGATCATAACGAAGAAATAGTTAATGAACTCAGTAATCGTCTTACGCATGCCGTAGTGGCAGATACCACGGAAGAAGAGGTACTTAAGTCGTTAGGAGTTCGCAATTTTGATTGTGGCATCGTGGCCATGGGTAGTGATATTCAGCGGAGTATCCTAACCGCGATCTTATTGAAGGATTTAGGAATCAAAACCGTAGTTGCTAAGGCCATCTCTGTTTTACATGGACGGGCACTTGAGCGACTCGGAGTGGATCGTGTGATTTTTCCAGAACGTGATATGGGGATTCGGGTTGCTCACCAGCTTGTGAATCCGAATTTACTGGATTTTATTGAATTATCCAAAGAATACAGTATTGTCGAAATGATAGTTCCAGCTTGTCTTGAAAGTAAGAGTATTGGCGAGCTTAATCCACGCGTTCGGTTTGGATGCAGTATCGTAGCTATTCATAAAAAAAGCGGAATTATCGTAGCTCCGACCGCTATGGACCAATTGATTACGGGCGACATTATGGTAATTATAGGATCTAATAAAAATATTGAGGACTTTAAAGCTGTCATTAATGAAGATTAGTTATGATCCTATGGTTGGAGTGTGACTGAAATGGAATCGGCTGTAGGTAAAATAATTTCGGATGATATTATGCTGCTGCTATTTGTTATTTGCGTTGGGATGTTTGCAGGAAAGCTGGCTTCCTGGCTGAAGCTGCCGGATGTTGCAATATTTATTGCTGTGGGTATGCTACTCGGTCCAGGATTGAAATTAATCCACGAGCCGAGTGGCTCCCTGGTTAATCAGATGATTCTAACGGTTGGTTCGGTGTTTATATTGTTTGACGGAGGCCGCAGTTTGAAACTCAGTGAGCTGCGAAAAGTATGGATTACACTATCACTGCTTAGCGTGCCGGGTGTATTGATTACTATGGCGGTGGTTGGTACGAGTGTTCATTATTTGTTTGGTGTAGACTGGGTCTTTGCATTCCTGGCAGCAGCGGTTATTGCCTCTACAGATCCTGCATCGATTATTCCTGTTTTTAAACAGGTCAAAATTAAGGAAAGAGTTCGTGAGACGGTTGAGAGTGAATCGGCATTTAACGACGCTACGGGGTCCATCCTAACTTTCTCTTTGCTTGCAGTGGTTGTTGGAGGCGGGGCATTAAATTTTGGCGCGATGTCCTGGGATTTTGTAAAAACGGCTTTTGGTGGTATTTTAATAGGCATCGTCGTTTCAGCACTTTTTACATATTTAAGCGGGCATGTGCGTCACGGTATACTGCAGGAGTATGCGCCGATAGTAATGATCATTTGCGCTTTATCTTCGTATTGGCTTGGGGATTTCCTGCATGTCAGCGGATTTATGGCTGCGTTTGTTGCTGGTATCATTTGGGGCAATGCCGAAACGTTCCATTTATCATTAAAGCCCCAAGAGCTTGAAATTAATTCCTTTGCGGAGAATACTACGGTTATGATGCGTATGCTGATCTTTGTGCTACTTGGCAGTCAGGTAAATTTTGTTATTCTAGGACAGTACTTCTGGCAAAGTCTTGCCGCTGTGTTGATATTAATGTTCGTAGCTCGTCCGATTACCGTATTGTTATGTGCATTGCCTGATAGAGTAGTGAAATGGACTTGGCGAGAGTTGGTGTTCATGTGCTGGGTTCGAGAGACGGGGGTAATTCCGGCGGCGTTATCGGGGATGATACTTGCAATGGGGATTGCTCATGCTGAGATAATCTCGGCGGTGACGTTTATGGCTATTGTGTTAACGATTATGATTCAGGCCAGTACGACCGGTTGGGTCGCCCGCAAGCTTGGATTAGAAGTAGAGGAAGCTAGCGGGTGACTTTATAAGGTAGTATTAAATTGTATCTCAATTACTATGTTCTATTTAAAATTTTTCTGTAAAAAATCTATTATTACTGTTGACACTTCAGTATCTTTGGTTGGATTATCGAAATTCTCTTCGTCAAAAATAAAATGGTAATCACCTTCACGCACAAAGGTCTCGGTAGTATCCGGGGCCTTTTCTTTAATTCGTTCAAAACTTGCATAAGGGACTTGCGAATCTTCCGTTGAATGGAGCAGAAGCGCAGGTCTATCATTCAACTTTCGAATTTCATTCACCGGGTTAATCTTCATGTTATCAAACCCAAATTCCAATCCTAGATACATCCATACAAAAGGTCTTTCTATCTTTGCAAACCAGGAGGGGGCTCCCATATTTATCATATTATCAATAAAAACGTCGGTTCCAGATGAAAAGGCGGAGCAACTAATCAAACCATCGATTTCCGGAATTTCTCCGATTGCATTTATAGCAGTTGTCCCTCCCATCGAAGTACCCCACACGATAATTGGCGTATCTTTATACTTTTCCTGAGATTTAATATATTGTACTCCGGCCTTTACATCCAAATACTCTTTAGTTCCAAGATATATCTTATCTCCCTCACTGGCTCCATGAGAACGTAGTTCGATCAGAAGAGAATCATAACCGTTTTCTTCCAGTATTTTAGAGTATCCAAAAAAGGCAGTAACGGAGGGGTTGTGAATACCTGATAAGAGGATTACGATCCCCTTTGGTTGCTCTTGTTCTTGTTCGACTTTCCATGCAGCAATAGAGTAATGGTCTTCTGTTTCCAGGGAAAGAGAATCTGCCTTCACTCCGTAATCTTCAGCTGCGTATACTTCGAAATCTACATGCAAATTAATCATGTCTTTCATAACTAGCGGAGGGATTGCTGAAAACATGATGAGTGTGAGGAGTGCGATTACTGAAACAATAATTAGAAGGACTTTTTTCTTGGATACTTTTTTTCGCTTTTTAGGGCTCAACGTTACTTCCATCTGAATATCTCCTTTGCATTCTACATGGTCAAATCATTGCCAATCTAATATCTACTCTTGTGGCCGAAAGATCTCTTCTTATTTAATGGGTACGTATAGCAGCTCGGCGACACAATAACCAACCGATGCTCGCGGCAATGATGGTTATAATTAAGGGGATAAGAATTAGGGTCGGGCTGGTATTGGCAGTTATGGAGTTGAAATATGAATCAAAGCTTGGTTTTTCGGTTATCCAGTACAGTAACATGATATATACAGCAATAACAAAGATTCCAGCGAGAGTGCCGAATCGATAAAATACGATGCCCATCACGAAGAATAGAAAGGAAATGGCTAGGTAGATCCAAAACTGCATATACCACAAAGTGAAGAAGGGAATGAGGCTAGACTGAGGTTGGAAATCAAACAAATGAATAATTGCGCTACCGGCATGCACGACGATACTTTGCATTAGGGCCATACCAGCGCAGTAAATTATAGAAATGATTTGAACATTAATGAAGAATTGCTTTCGAGTGAATCCGAAACTCATCATCAAAGGGAAGGTTTGGGTTGCGGTTATAAGCCCAGCAACCAGTGTGAAAATAGCAATGACACTGTAATTAGCAGCGAATACCTGATCAATAGGTGAATCGATTATACCCGGCCAGAAATGTTGGATCACTATTTGTGTAGAATTAACAAGTATTAGAACTAACCAGAATATATATATGGCTTTACGAAAATCTATCCAGTGAAACTTCATCTGTTTACGAAATGATCTCATATGACATCCTCCGATTGTGATGATTTAAGTCTTTTTCGAGTTAGATAAACGAACAGCTTTTGTAATGGAACTGGCTGAATCTCGATACCTTGGTGAATAAGTTGTTCCCTATTATCCAAATCCCCCCACCAGACTAGACGTGTAGTCCCCGCAAGGGATTCTTGATGCAGTACATGTGGATCTTCGGACAGGCGTTCCAATAAAGAAGAGTTCCCTTGTAGATAATGCGCCTGCTCCATAAATTGCTCAGTCTCAAGATGAGTAGTGATCGTTCCTTGCTCGATTAAAGTTATATATTGAAATAGTTTGGCTGATTCATCGATCAAATGTGTAGATAGGATAATCGTCCGGGGATTCTCACTGAAATCTCGAATGAGTAAATCATAGAACGTCTCTCTCATATCGGCATCAAGCCCCAATGTAGGCTCGTCGAATAAAGTTACTTGGCAGCGACTAGCAAGCCCTCTGACAATACCAACAAGTGATTGCATGCCTCGTGATAGATTTTTGTATCGTCTACCGAGTGGTAGACGGAATGTCCGTAATAATTCATTGGCAAACTCCTCGTCCCAGTGAGGATATAGAAGGGAACAGAAATTCATTAAATGCTTCACTTTATAGTCCATCCAAGAGCGTTCCTCGGATTTAACGAAACAAATGTTAGCTACGGCTTGAGGGTTCTCATGAACAGGGTAACCTTCGTATAAGATATCGCCCTGAGTCTGGAAAATTTGACCTGATAATAGATGGAGTAGTGTTGTTTTGCCGGCACCGTTAGCACCAAGTAATCCATGGATGGCATCACGCTCGAAGGAGGCGGTGGCTTCTTTCACCGCAATGGTGCCGCTAAACTGCTTACTGACATGCCGACATTCCAATAATGGTGTAGTGTCGATGGTATCTCTCATGATTCATTCGACTCCATTCTTGATATCATTTCGGATAGCTGCCGGGTTGTAATTCCCAGCTTGGCAGCCTCGTTGATCATGGTAACTATATATTGCTCGTAAAACTGTTCTTTCCTTTTCTCGATCAGCACTACACGTGCACCCTCCGCTACAAACATGCCAATCCCCCGTTTCTTATACAAAATTTCTTGATCAACTAGCATATTAACGCCCTTTGCTGCCGTTGCAGGGTTGATCTGATAGAAAGCTGCAAATTGATTCGTAGATGGAACTTGCGATTCTTCGGGTAATCTTCCTTCTATGATGTCATCTTCAATCTTCTCCGCAATTTGCAGGAAAATCGGACGTCCGTCATCTCTTAACAGACCCATTTTCTCACCACCACATTGGTTAGTTACTTATGTAACTAACCATACAACCGTTGGTTATTTTTGTCAACACAATTTTGTTTTTATGAAGAGATGAATCTGAGATTGAGTTTTTAAGAACAACAAAAAAACAGCCGTTGAATGGGCTGCTTAAGGGTTGATTTATAATGGAAAAAGTTTCAAAGATCTAATTCATGAAATAGACTCCCTTTAATTTTAGTAATCCAATCTATCGTTTCGTTAGTCAACTCTGATTTGTCGCTATAGATCAAGCAGGTCTCTCTCCTAGTCTGCTCCAATTCCTTCATAGGTACGGTAACGAGACCGTTGTCACGAAGTAACTGGCTACGTAGATATGATTTAGGTAACAGTGCCGCGGACTTACAAATCGGTAATAAGCGTACAATCGCTTCGAATGAATCGATTTCCATCCTTACGTCGGGAATGACTCCATAGCGACCGAACAAATCATCGATTAATTTACGGTACCAAGTGCCTTTAGAGAAAATAATCATGGAACGGGCGTTCAAGTCTTCCATCGCGGCGCCCTCCGCTAGTTCATGTCCCTTAGGAACAATAAGTTCCAGGTGATCCTGAAATAAGGGGATGCAGCGTAACCCTGTTTCATTGATTGAGGACGCTACGAGTCCGATATCTACTTTTTTGTCTCTGAGATAAGAAACAATTTCATGGGTTTTTCCAGTGGAAAGCTTGAGTTCGATGTCAGGGAATTTACTCATCATGGCTGTGATAAAAAGTGGTAGTGTCGTTTGAATGGTAGTGAGACTCGCCCCGAGGTTCACGATTGCTCGTTCTGCTGTTTTGAAGCGTGACACGGATTGCAGGAAGTTCTGATGTCGTTGCCGCTGTTCCAGTGCATAGATGTAAGCCTCATGGCCGACTCTTGTTAGTTCAAGTCGTTTACCTTTGCGGCGAAATAGGGAGACACCCCATTCCTGTTCTAGTTTGGCCACTTTACGAGATAATGCTGGTTGTGACAAATTAAGCAGTTTGGATGCTTTGTTTAAACTAGATTGTTCGACGACAGTGGTGAATACAAGTAGTTCTTCAAGCATGAATGTACCCCCTCTTTATTTCTGAGTCGTGTTTCGATGCCAATGTTGCTTATGTCAATTTGTTATAACGTTTAATAATTATATTGCAATTCCATTATAAGATGAAAAGGAGTAACATGGGAAGTGACACAAGTTGTTCACATGTTACTTTTATATCCATGTTAAAGTAGCACTTGTTTGTGGAAATTGTCATATACGTTTTCTTAGGAAGTTTTTTATTTCAAGCATGGGTTGATAGAGAAACGATGGAAATGGGAAGGGGTATATGAACATATGAAAGGGTTTTATTCCAGAAAACTACACTCTCTGTTGGGTGTCATGCCACTTGGATTTTTCATTCTGGAACACGTGATTACTAATTTTGCTGCCGTGGAAGGCGGAAGTCAGGGATTTAAGGACAGTGTGGCTCTACTGAATAGTTTGCCACTCGTACTAGCATTGGAGATTTTTGGGATTTGGTTGCCTCTATTGTATCACGGAGTATATGGAATATTTATCGCTTTTCAGGCAAAACCGAACAACACGCGGTTTCCGAATGAACGGAATCTACGATATTTGCTGCAGCGGGTGACCGGGGTGGCGGTATTTGCTTTTGTTATCTGGCATGTATACGAGACTCGCGTACAAGTAGCTTTAGGTAACATTACTCACGAAGAGCTAGGCGGAGTGATGCATGATATTGTAATGAATCCGATCTTTTTCATTTTGTATTTAATTGGCGTTCTATCGGCAGCTTTTCACTTCACGAATGGCCTGTGGTCCTTCATGATTAGTTGGGGTATAACTGTTGGACCAAGAGCTCAACGGGTGTCCTCCGTGATCTGTATGGGCCTGTGCGTTATCGTTTCTGTGATGTTAATCTGGTCACTGTTTGCGTTCCGCGGAGTAGAGTTTCAAGCGGACGGTACGGCATGGTTAACAGGGATAAAATCGCTAATAGGTTAGTTGACTAGTAGAAGATGCTATACAAAACTAAGCAAATGCTTACGAGGTAAGTTTTGTACGAAGATGATTCGAAGTAGAAGATGCTATACAAAACTAGGCAAATGCTTACGAGGTAAGTTTTGTACGAAGACGATTCATAGTAGAAGATGCTATACAAAACTTTTAGGAGTTGACGATAGATGGCTAAACAAAGCGTAATTGTCGTAGGCGGCGGTCTGGCTGGGTTGATGGCCACGATCAAAGCAGCAGAGGCAGGGGTTCAGGTTCATCTGTTCTCACTCGTTCCGGTGAAGAGATCACACTCTGTCTGTGCACAAGGTGGAATTAATGGTGCTGTAAATACAAAAGGTGAAGGTGACTCTCCATGGGAGCATTTTGACGATACGGTTTATGGTGGAGATTTTCTGGCAAACCAACCACCGGTTAAGGCGATGTGTGAGGCGGCGCCGGGCATTATTCATTTGATGGACCGGATGGGTGTTATGTTTAATCGTACACCGGAAGGACTGCTTGATTTCCGGCGTTTCGGGGGGACGAAGCGTCACCGGACAGCGTTCGCAGGGGCAACGACCGGACAGCAATTATTATATGCTCTTGATGAGCAGGTACGCCGCTTTGAAGCTGGTGGACTAGTGACCAAATATGAACACTGGGAGTTCCTATCGGCTGTTATCGATGATGAAGGTATATGCCGCGGAATTTGCGCGCAGGATCTTCGTTCGATGGAGGTAGTGACTTTTGCATCGGATGCGGTCATTTTGGCGACAGGTGGCCCAGGCATTATTTTCGGCAAAACGACGAACTCGGTTATTAATACAGGGACGGCAGCGAGTGCGGTTTATCAACAGGGTGTGCACTATGCTAATGGTGAATTCATTCAAATTCATCCGACGGCTATTCCCGGTGACGATAAGCTACGACTGATGTCGGAGTCAGCACGTGGTGAAGGTGGACGGATCTGGACGTACAAAGATGGTAAGCCATGGTATTTCCTTGAGGAGAAATATCCGTCTTACGGTAACTTGGTACCCCGTGATATCGCAACACGAGAAATATTCCACGTGTGTGTGGATATGAAGCTCGGTGTTAATCAGGAGAACATGGTTTATCTTGATTTATCACACAAAGACCCCAAAGAGTTAGACGTTAAACTAGGAGGAATTATTGAAATTTATGAGAAATTTATGGGTGATGACCCCCGTAAAATTCCGATGAAAATATTCCCTGCGGTCCATTATTCGATGGGTGGTATGTGGGTTGATTACAATCAGATGACAAATGTACCAGGACTATTTGCAGCGGGTGAATGCGAATATCAATATCACGGTGCGAATCGTCTAGGTGCGAATTCACTTGTATCTGCTATCTATGGCGGGATGGTGGCTGGTCCTAAGTCTGTGGAATATATTCGCGGCTTAAAGAAATCGGCGGAGGATGTCGACCCTTCTGTCTATGAGAATACACGCAAGGCACAAGAAGCTAAATATGAAGGTCTTCTGGCGATGAACGGCACTGAGAATCCCTATGTCATTCATAAGGAGCTTGGCGAATGGATGACGGACAACATGACGGTTGTTCGTTACAATGCAAAGCTTGAGGCAACGATTGGCAAGATTAAAGAGCTGAAACAGCGTTACAAAAATATTAATATGAACGATACATCACGATGGAATAATGCAGGTGCTGCGTTTACACGCCAATTGTGGAATATGCTTGAGTTGTCCGAAGCCATGACGCTCGGAGGATTATTGCGGAACGAAAGCCGCGGAGCACACTACAAACCGGATTTCCCGGAACGTAATGATGAAGAGTTTTTGAAAACGACTAAGGCAAGTTGGACTGCAGATGGACCGCGTATTTCCTACGATGAAGTGGACGTTTCTTTGATCCCACCACGTGTTCGCGACTATTCAAAAGATTAATAGGAGGGGAAGGCTATGGCTATGGCGGAACCGAAAGCTGCTGCCAAAAAGGTAAAGTTCATTATTACACGTCAAGATGAGCCGGAAGCGGCGTCCTATACGGAAGAATTCGAGCTGGACTACCGTCCGGGTATGAATGTCATCAGTGCTTTGATGGAAATTCAACGAAACCCAGTAAACTTGAATGGGCAAGATACAGCTCCGGTATGCTGGGAGTCCAATTGCCTAGAGGAAGTGTGCGGCGCCTGCTCGATGGTCATCAATGGCAAGCCTCGTCAAGCGTGTGCGGCATTAGTTGATAACCTGGAGCAACCGGTGCGACTTGAACCGATGAAGACTTTTCCGATCGTACGTGATCTGGTTATTGATCGTAGCAGAATGTTCACCTCACTGAAGCGAGTGAAAGCCTGGATTCCAATTGATGGAACCTACGACCTCGGCCCAGGTCCCCGCATGCCGGAGAAGAAGCGTCAGTGGGCGTATGAGTTGTCCAAGTGTATGACCTGTGGTGTTTGTCTTGAAGCTTGCCCTAATGTCAATGAGAAGACCAATTTCATGGGTCCTGCACCTATTTCACAAGTAAGGTTGTTTAACGCACATCCTACGGGCGAAATGAATGCTGAGGAACGAATAGAAGCTCTTATGGAAGACGGCGGCATCGAAGGTTGTGGAAACTCGCAGAACTGTGTTCGCGCCTGTCCGAAGGGCATCCCGTTGACAACCTCAATCGCTGAAATGAACAAAGCCACGACAAAGCACATGTTTAAGAATTGGCTTGGTTTGTAAATAATTTGATCAAAAGAAGACCGGATTAGTATCCGGTCTTCTCAGGCTGTCGAGAAAGTCTCGACAGCCTTCTTTATGAATTAATTATTTAAGACGACACCGCGTTAATGTTGTATAATATAGGTAACTATTATAGAACGGATGGTGTTCTGTATGCTACGTTCCAACCGAGAAAAACAACAAGTCTACGAGTTTGTTTCCATAGAAGATTTGGTCCCGCAAGATCATTTGCTGCGCAAAGTAGATAAACATATCGACTTTTCCTTTATCAATGAAAAAGTTCGGCCCTTGTACTGTGCGGATAATGGACGACCCGCGATTGACCCTGTTGTTTTGTTTAAGATGATATTTCTCGGATACTTTTATGGCATTCGTTCCGAACGCCAATTAGAACGTGAAATTCAGACCAATTTAGCTTACCGATGGTTTCTAGGCCTCGGATTAACAGATAAAGTGCCCGACCATACAACTATTAGCTGGAATCGGCGAACTCGGTTTAAAGGTACGAACATTTTTCAGGATATTTTCGATGAGATTGTCTTGCAGGGCATTTCCCACCGGATGGTTGGCGGACGTGTTCTGGTGAGTGACTCTACCCACGTGAAAGCAAATGCGAATAAACACCAGTACACAAAACAGCAAGTGCTGCAAAATACCAAAGATTACGTGGACGAGCTAAACGCCGCCGTTGCAGAAGACCGGAAAGAGCACGGAAAAAAGCCCTAAAACCTAGAGAGGAAGTGACTGAGGACAAAGAAATTAAAGTAAGCAAGACGGATCCGGACAGCGGATATATGATTCGGGATGGCAAACCAGAGGGCTTCTTTTATCTGGACCACCGCACGGTGGATACAAAGTACAATTTTATTACGGACGTGCATGTCACACCGGGAAATGTCCATGATTCTGTTCCCTATTTGTCGCGTTTGGACCGTCAGCGAGAACGTTTTAAATTTGAGGTCGAAGCTGTTGCATTAGATTCAGGTTATTTAACTACGCCAATTTGTCGAGGTTTACAAAGCAGAAATATTTTCGCGGTAATTGCTCACCGAAGATTTCATCCGAAGCAAGGTTTGTTTCCGAAATGGAAATTCACGTTTGATGCAGAGCGAAATATTTACGTCTGCCCTGCAAGCCATGAATTGGGTTACCGAACCACAGATCGCAAGGGTTATCGGCAGTACGCGTCCGATCCAGAGCATTGCAAGAACTGTCCCTTGCTGGACCAATGTACGCAATCCCGAAACCACCGGAAGGTGGTAACCCGACATGTTTGGGAAGACAGCAAGGACTGGGTACGGAATAACCGGCTCAGCAAGTCCGGCAAACAGTTATACCGTAAACGAAAAGAAACGATAGAGCGAAGCTTCGCGGATGCTAAAGAGCTCCATGGGTTTCGCTATTGCCGTTTGCGAGGGCTACCAAACGTCAGAGAACAAGCACTGATGACGGCAGCCGTACAGAATATGAAGAAGATGGCGATCCACCTGGATCGCCTGGAGTACCGGGTTTAAACCCCTAGTTTCCCGATTTTATATCTGCCAAAATAAAAAGAGAAACCCGATGTCATGAAAATGACTGGGTTTCTCGACAAGCTGAGAAGACCGGATTAGTATCCGGTCTTCTTTTGATATTACGATATCAGTGAAAAAAATCCCTCACCTCTAAAGCCGTAGCCTTAAGGTGAGGGGATTTGGTCGTACTTAGAATAACTTTATGTTACATAGTCATTTCAATCGATTAGTTTAGCACTACGTAACAATTGATGGAGAGCAGCGGCTACAGTTTCACGAGTTGTGGCTATATCTGGGCGGAAATATGAACCACCGTCAACCGTCTCCCCTGAAATGAGGCCTGCAGCAGATAGAGTGTTAACACTTTCCTTAGCGTATCCAGCGATTTTTGCCTCGTCGGCATAAGCAGTAAAGGATGGAATAGAAGCTTTGAGTTGTACACCTGTCAATTTAAGAGCTCTAGCTAGAATAACAGTCAATTCTTGACGGGTGACCTTGGCATTCGGTGAAAATTTATTGTTACCCGTACCTTGAATCAATCCAGTTTCATAGGCTGCTGCTACGTCGCTAGCAAACCAGTCTGATGCTTTGATATCTGTAAACTGAGTATTAGCAGTTCCTTGTAGACCAAGTGATCTTACCAGTAGTGAGGTGAACTCAGCTCGTGTTAAGTTTGCTTGAGGCGAGAATGTGGTTGCTGAAGTGCCCTCAATTATAAATTTCTTCGCGAGAGCCGTGATATCGGAAGCAGCCCAAGAAGAAGCGATGTCATTGAAATTGATAGTACGACTCGCAGCTGTGTATACGGAAAACCCTGGACGGTTAACAACTACGAGGGTTGTTCCATCTGTTTGTGTCTTGAAGAGTGAGGATACGGGTCTTACCATGCCATTTTCTTCGTACAATACACCAGCCGTATTAGGTTCAATATTACCAGGCACGGAGAAAGATCTCTTAATGAAGGTATGGTTAGGTACTTCGATAGGTTGACTACCTGATGTGGATACCCAATTAGCCTCAAAAGAAACAGGCTCCCCAATGAGTGTTCCACCAAGGGTTTTATCATCAAAGTGTGACTTAAGATCTTTAGACTTTGAAATGACAATTTCGAGATTGTTACTCGCCGGGGCCTTAGTCAATAGAGAGACAGGGAAGGAAACGGCAGAACCAGCAAAACTAAATACGATCGTACTTTGTGGATCAAAGGTCTGGAGCAGTTTGATTTGCTCAGCGGTTAAAGAGAGTTTTGAAGTCTCAACGTTGCTATTGGATGGTAAGCCTATAATGATTGCTGCCGGTGAACTTGTAGCTGAGGTTAATGCTGCCTTCAGATCATTATCGGAAATAGTGGCAATGGTAACGCCGCTTACTGAACTAGTCTTTGCAACAATAGGAAGCTGTTTGAAGCCTTGTTCTATGATTGCGTTTGTTGCAGCGTTGACGGTTGTTGCTGGAGAAGAAGTAGGAGTAGGAGTTGTTATACTACTGCCACCGCCGCTATTACCGCCACCACTATTGCCACCACTGCTGACGGAGTTATTAATTCGATATGATGTATAGGCCTCATATTGAATTGGGCGAGCTCCATCTTTGACTATCTGACCCGAATTATTCAATTGTGCTGCAAAAATATTGATTTTATAAGTGCCATCCTTGAGATGTGCAATTGTTGGTTCATCTAACTCAGAATAGGGCTGATAACTACCGCTAATTCCATTCAAAGCATATACACCAGGTTCGAAACGACCATTAAAGTCATCTGTAGTCGCAATATAGAAGAAGCCTATGACTTCATCGTTCAAATCGACAACATTAATTTCAATATAGTTTGTGTCTTCAGCCGTCAGTTTGAAGGTAAGATTTGTGGTATTCTGCACATTACGATTTGGATAAACGATAGAATTCGTTAATTGAACTTCTTGAATGCCGAAACCATTGCTTGGTTGTTCGCTACCCACATAAATTACAAAAGGTAAATGCAAAGTCGGTAGTCCAGGGCTCTCCAAATTGATTTGACCCTCGTAGAAGTTTTCGTTAGCGTCCGTTGTTACATCGAGGTTTAAATGGAAGGATGTCGCTTGGTCGCCAGTGGCAGATATCGTGCTGTTATCTAAGGTAGCTTCAATCCCTTCATGATCTTGATGCCACTCAATTTCCGCTGTATAAGCTACATCGTTACTTGAAGTGTTCTTCAATAGTAATTCCTTTTCTTGTTTTCCTGAACCTGGAGCAACAATTCCAAAGTTGGCTGATGAATTGTAATTGATAACATTTATTGAATTATAGTTTTTATCAAGAATAGTAATAGGTTCAACACTTTGAAGTAATGCAGGAGTCAAAATGGCTTCTCCTACATCGACTCGTCCAGCTCCTTGTTGATAAACATCATATAAGTAATCATTTGGGTCGGTCAGTACGTCAGCTGTGTTTGCCAGAGCTGCCCGAATATCAAATGGTGTCCAATCAGGGTGTTGTTGTAACAACAATAGAGCTAGCCCAGCTACATGCGGAGCTGCCATACTAGTTCCGCTGAGACGTTGATAAGCTTGCTCATATGAGTTCGAACCAAATCCGGGAAAGGTTGAAAGGATATTCACGCCCGGTGCTGTAAAATCAGGTTTTATACTCATATTCAGATCCGCGTTAGGTCCCCAAGAAGAGAAGTCAGCCAAAGTATCACCGGGAACGATTTCGGATGGATAGGAGGTAGGAAAAGTGAATTGCAGTGTTTGATCAGGATTTTCCCTTAATGCCCTCGCCAAAGAACGTCCCTCGATACCTTTTAAATCAAAGGTAGGAAGATAATCGAAGCTATTACTGAGGTCAACATTAATATGACCGTCGAGGTTCGCGATTGATCCGCTCAAATCAGCGGCAGAACCATCTGCTCTACCGTTAAAGATAACGATTGCTTTGGCGCCATGATCTTTGGCGATTGAGATTTTATCAACGAATGCGAGTTTCCCACGTGATACTAAGACTACTTTTCCTGTAACATCTTTACCCGTGTAGTCAGTTGTATCTCCAAGACCTACATAAACTACATCCAAGGGGGTTGTGCCCAGTATATTTACAAAATCAGTTTGTGAAGTTTCCCAACCCATTAGGTTGAAATCACCGTAGCTGTCATAAGTAACTGTAGTTACAGATGTATTATTCACTAGATTAGGAAGTAATTTTCCGGAGTAGTGTGTACTCTCGCTGGTTACTGCCCCAACTGCAATAGCTAGCTGAGCACCGGCTGGGGAGCCCATAGTGGAATAGTCTGGCCCAGCATTTCCGTTGGCAACGACGGCAACGACACCGGATAGAACGGCGTTGTTGATAGCTATAGAATCTGGAGAATTGACGTTCTTCTCGGAGTCGGAGCCAAGTGAGAGGTTAATGACGTCCATACCGTCTTTGACGGCACGCTCAATCCCATCGATGACTTGTGCTGACGTTCCTGTGGAGGTATCTGGTCTCTCTACGTCCCGACCAAGCACTTTATAAGCATAGAGTTTAGCATCAGGGGCCACGCCCTTTTGTACGATATCACTTTCTGTATTAGAGGCTCTACCGATAATCGTACCCGCAACGTGGGTTCCATGATAAGTTCCCTCAAACCCTACTTTATATTTAATATCCTCTTCAATTGTTAACGGAGGTTCTTCAGAAGGATCATTATCCTGATAAAATGAATCGTATCCACCTACATATGCGTCTTTAATATCTGGATGATTATAATCGATGCCTGTATCAATAACGCCAACTTTCAGGCCTTCACCGGTGAGGCCTCTAGCCCATGCTTGATCGGCTCCGATCTGTTTCAGTGGATTAATCTCATAATTTTCATCCGCGGAAGGCTCAATCGGAAGTGCATACCATGTACTGTTCTTCTGAATCGATTTCACGCCTGGAATTGCAGCGAGATCGGTAATTTCATTGGCAGGAATGGTAACCTCAAACCCATTTAGCACGGTGTTGTAAGTATAGTTAACTTGTAGATCGATTTTTTGATCCTTAACTTCATTAAGAAATTCATTTTGTTCATTTTGAACCGCTGTTTCAGAAAAGGCCGAGGCGGAACGCATACCCATCCTTGAGGCATATTTACCTACTGCTGTTGGTTGGCCGTCTAGCTGAACAATGACCCTGATTTTCTTTGTAGAATTGGTGTCTATCTTTGGTGAAATAATAGGTTCAAAAGATAGTTCAGTAGCAAGTGATGTCGACCTTTGCAGATTAGGGAGTTTGAACTGCGGATGACTTGATGCCGCTGTAACTCCAGGTATGACCCCTACGGTCAAACCCAATGCCAGTGTGATTACTGACAATTTCCGAAATAGTAGGTTCCTTTTCAAATAATTTCCCTCCATCAGCTCAATTTGGGTATAAAATCGTTCTCTCAATGCGTCTTCTAGGTCAGGGAAAGATATAATCTCCTTTCTAGTAATTTGTTTCCCTATTATTCGCCTAGTAATAGTAAGTGAAAAAACAATAAGGAGATTTTACCATTTGTGGAATGCGATATCTACGCTGAATAGGGAACTCATAGGAAAATATTTATCGTCAAATTTCTCGGTATAGTCAATTTTTAGGGAAATAAGTCGTTATTTATATATGTATGGTATTTTCATATGAATTATATGTAGAAAGGAGTAGTAGGAAGTGTAATGAGCATGGAGGGTTAGTACAAATTAGAAGAGAGAAGGCGAATTTATATGACAAATAAGAAGATTCACTTGAAAGGGATCATGTTGCTGGGTATTTCTGTTTTAATAGGTTTGATCATTCCATTATTCAACTCTGTACCTATAGCGGCGAGTGGCACTACTATGCACACAACGCCACCTCCTATCACGTTTAGCCCCTATTCTATATTTAATAGCTCATTTGTTTCCCTTGAGAGCGGAGTTGGAAGTGTTAGTAAAAAAAGCTCAGGTAAGGTACTGATTTCTGGAGAAACAAATGCTAAGCAAACTGTGAATACAATAGGTGTGAAGGTAGTCTTACAAAGATGGACTGGATCCGATTGGGTTAATTACTATACAGGTAGCGACTCTACTAAATCTAATGCAAGCTTCATTACTACAAGTCAGGAAACAACGGCTACTACGGGATATTATTATCGGACTAAAACAACTCACTGGACAGTTAAGAACGGGTTAAGGGAAGAAGGAACGCTTACTTCGGATAGTGTAGCAATCGACTAAGTCTTACATAAATCAACAAAGGCAGAGGATTATTGATCCTCTGCCTTTGTTGTGGAGTTAGCCATCTTGATTAGTTCTTCTTCGGTCAAATTCCCCGATATTTGTAGCAAGATGGATCCATCAGGAGAAAGCCATTCTATACGCCCACCACCTTGGGTATATAGAATGATAAATCCCTCTCCCTGATGAATCTGTACACTCTTGACAGTGCCAACAGATTCATTGACGCTGGTCTGCTTTGAGGATTCATTAATTGATCTCTGCATATAGGAGATTAACTCAGAAGTACTGTTGCGGTATTCCATTCTTACGATACTATTATTTCCTTGTAAGTCGGGATAAACCTCAACTGTGTCAAGATGGTATCCATCAGGAAACCAATCGGGACTTAATACTGCAAATTCTGCAATTTCGGCCACTTCTTCTATTGATACTTGCTTGGGGACGGATATGACAGGCTCAGAAGTTTGTTGAGACGCGTCGAATGGCTCTCCTTCAATATCAGGCGGCGGCGGGGTTAACATACGATTACTCGGGCTCTCTTTCTCCCCACCAAATAAGATATGAATGATACCTTCTTGGGTATCCTTAACAATTCTAACCATTTGCTTAAAAGCATAGGCTGGATTCGGGTTTGTTGAGAATAGACCAATTACGACAGAAATGCAGGCTATAGCAACTCCTAATTGTGAGACTCTTATCCATTTTGAACGTTGTTTGCGTTTTCGAAGTTGGACATGCATCTTCTTCCAAGCTTCATCCGGATCGGGGATGTCAATTTGAGCATGGATGGCTTGAACAGCTGATTTTGCAAATTGTTCTAACTGTTCTTCGGTCAATTCCTTGTTGTTTGGGTTCAACTTTCATCCCCCCATTCGTTCAAGAATAATTCGGCTAGTTTTGCCTTAGCACGTTTCAGACGCTTACTCATTAAAGGCTCCTTAATACCGAGTAAGTGAGCTATTTCTTTACTTGGCATCTCCTCGATATATTTCAGGTATAACACTATACGGTATTCCCATTTAAGCTGTTCTAAACACGCTATAAGTGATGCACTTCGACTCATATCTTCAACAATTTTCTCGATAGGTTCAACCGTTGAGATTGTTAACAAGGTACTGTCTTCATTATCTATAACGGATTCAATATCCAATACTTGCCGATATTTTTTATTTTTTCTCAACATATCAAAAGCAGTATTCCTTGCTACTTGTTTCAACCAGGCTTTAATATTGGAATCTTCTCTGGTCTTTGGACCATGATGCATAGCTTTAATAAAGACCTCATTAATAGCGTCTTCTACTAAAGTATGGTCATTAAGCAAGAAGAATAGATTAGAATACACAAGTTGATGTAAGGCATAGTACAAATTACGCTGCGTAAGATCATCTAAATTACGAACATTACTTCGAAACACGCTAAACAAATCATCAGACAACGTGCATATCCCCCTCAATCTATAATCAACCATTACCTAAAAATATGTTTTAATTGAACATTTTACCTCTATGTACTGCCTTAATTATATGGATAGGGCAAGAAGGATTCAATCATCATTCGTATAATATATTTGAAAAGCTAGAAACTTAGCGAAATTAAAGATAAGGTATAGGCGAATATTTCCGAGGAAATAGGAGGGATTTGTTGGGATGTGACGAATGATTGTAAGAAAAACATCTGGGGGAGTTTAAGAATTCCATGTTAAAATTTTCTAAATCCGCTTTAGTGCCAAATATATTCTTCATTGTTTCTATCATTTTAGTGCAGATTTTACCGTGGTACTTGGCTTGTTTCCTGATTTTAAGTAATCTCATGATACTTTGGAAAACTCATTCAAAAACAAGGAATATATACATACTATCTATTACCTATGTGGTTGGATACTTAATATCAGAGCCAATTAGAGGTATGATAACTTCTTCATTTCCAACTGAATATAGTGAGTGGGGAATCGTTGTCTCTAGATTTAGTTTACTCCTATTCGTTTTACCTTTTTATATTATGAGTAGATTTCAGTCATCAGATATATCGTATATATCCGTAGGCTCATTTAGAAATAATATTTATTTTCCGTTTATTTGGAAGGGGAAGAAGGATCCTGTTTGGCGCTTTCTATTAATTGGAGCAGGTATTATTATAATCTCTTTTAGCTTTATGATTGATTTCAAAGCAGTGAACTTTCAATTACTAGTTATGTATGCCGTATGTTTTGCACTTATTAATTCAATATTAGAAGAGATATTGTGGAGAGGATACATACTTGGTCGATTGGTAGGTGTCTTGGGGGAGCAAGTGGGACTCGTGATTTCAAGTTTAGGATTTGGACTCTACCATTATAGTCTAGGGTTTCCTTGGTCTGTGTGTGTTCTATTTTCATTATTCGGTATGTTAATGGGCGGGGTTACAATTAAATCTCAGGGGCTATTACCTGTGATTTTATTGCACTTTTTAATGAATATTATGTTTGCTTTAAGCGGGATTATTTTTTAATACTTAATAACCCTGTTTCCGGATTAATCCATTATGGGAGCGGCGCTATTTTATCTGATAGTTTGTTTTTAGATTATTAAGACTAGCTTTATTCAGTTATTGACTATAACCTTAGGGATGGGTCTAAAATGAAGGCTGAGGTGATTTGATTGTTAATAAGCGAAATATCCAAAATATGTGGACTAACAAAGAAAGCGATAATTTATTATGAGCAGCAGGGACTATTTGAAGTAAAATATAATGAAAATGGTTATCGTGATTTTAATGATCATGATTTAACAGTATTGAAAGAGATTACTATACTTAGAAAGCTGGGTATGAGTGTTTCTGATATTAAGATAATTATCAACAGTAATGACAAATATAAAGCCCTGTCTGATTTTAAGTTGAAAAAAGAAGTCCAAATGGAGCAGGCAGAAACTCAATATGCGTGTTTAAAATATTTAATGGAAAGTAACTTGACTATAGAAGAGGCGTTTCATGAAATCGAACATAAACTTAATGATAAAATAGTTATCAAAGATAAGTTACTCCAAGCATTTCCTGGAGACTATGGAATGTACTTATACATCCACTTCGGCAAATTTTTGGATGAAAAATTAGATAGCGACGAGAAGATTATTGCCTATAATCGTATTGTAGAATTTTTGGACCATATGGATAGTCTTGAGTTTCCCCAAGAAATACAACAGTTTATGACAGATATATTTGACTCGTTAAGTCAAATCAAGCTTGAAGAGATGGATCAAGCCGTGGGAGATGCTATACATAACTATGATCATTACATGGAAGAAAATAAGGAGACAATTACAAAGTACCTAGAATATCGCACTTCAGAGGAGTTTAAATCAAATCCTGCCTATAAGATGCAACAAATATTAATCGATTTTCAAAATAAAAGCGGGTACTATGATATTTTTCTTCCAAATATAAAAATATTAAGTAACTCCTATCGAAAGTATCAAGATAAGCTACAGGTGATGAATGAACGGTTTCTGGTAGAGTATCCACAAGCAAAAAAACTTTATGAGTATTAGTATCTTTGAGAAGAGTCGATAGAGTCGGTGAGGGGATAAATATGCATCACATTTTATTAATAGAAGATGATATTTCTATCGTAGAGATGGTAGAGAAGGTGCTTAGTAAGGAAGGCTTTCTTGTTACTGCAGCCTACAATGGCGAGGAGGGTATATTTGCTTTTGTAAAGGGGACTTTTGATCTCGTTCTGGTGGATTTAATGATGCCTAAGATGGATGGAATGGAAGTGATCCGCATTATTCGCTCTCGCAGCGCCATTCCAATTCTGATTATGTCGGCTAAAGATAGTGATGTGGACAAAGCGCTTGGACTCGGCTTTGGTGCAGATGATTATATTGCTAAGCCATTCTCTATGATTGAACTTTCTGCCCGCATTAAATCGGCGATCCGCAGAGCAACTACATATACTCAGGTAGAGCAGCAAACGGAGAAGATCACTACCGTAGGTGATTTGAAGATGGATTTTGATAATTATTCGGTCAACAAACAAGGGGAAGAACTAAAGCTTACCGCCAAGGAATTTGAGATTTTGAAATTGTTTGCTAGTAATCCCAATCGTGTGTTTACGAAATCTCAATTGTACGGATTTATCTGGAATGATGATTACATGGGGGATGAGAACGTAATCAACGTACATATTCGCCGCCTCCGTGAGAAGATCGAGAATGACCCATCCAACCCGGTTTACATTAAGACACTATGGGGAATCGGCTACAAGTGGGAAGGTGTTTGACATGATTACGGTTGCCTTTTGTATCATCTTAATCCTGGTTATCATCATTGTTCTACAATATAGGATGCAGACAGTAAGAACCGCTCAAATGAAAAAGGTTGCCGAACGACTTGAAGCTATTATGACGGACAGAACCGCTGAGAAACTACTGTTCGTCACGAGCGATCCAGCGCTGCAGGTGTTAATGACAAAGATCAATGCACTGCTTGATATGAACCTTAAGTCGAGTGCAGACAATACCAAATCACAAATCATGATGCGTAAAATGTTATCTAACATCTCACATGATTTGAAAACGCCATTAACGGTTGTATTTGGCTATGTGGAGGCATTGTCTCTCCATCAGGATATGGATACAGAAGAACGTCAAGAATTGCTCTCTAAGGTTCATCAGAAGACAGCTCAAACCATCCAGTTGATCGATACATTTTTTAACTTAGCTAAGTTAGAATCGGGTGATACAGAGTTTCCGATTGCTCGTGTAGATATGAGTGAGCTATGTAGGATAAATATTTTACAGTTCTACGACATGTTGTCCGCCGAAGGCTTAGAAGTACATATTGATATTCCTGATTCTCCGGTATTCGTGCTTGGTAACGAGGATGCAATAAACCGTATTTTAAACAATTTAATCTCGAATGCGCTTCGGTATGGAGCAGACGGCAAAACAGTAGGACTGAGGCTCCGCGAGGAACAAGATATGGTATGTGTAGAAGTATGGGATCGTGGAAAGGGTGTCCAAGATAGCCATAAGAATCTCGTATTTGAACGGATGTACACCTTAGATGATTCCCGTAACAAATCGGTGCAGGGCAGTGGCTTAGGCTTAACGATTGCTAAGAGACTTGTGGAGACCATGGGGGGAAGTATTCATCTTTCAAGTAAGCCATACGAGAGAACCGTATTCTCTTTTCATTTAAGAAAATTGAACTATTAGTATAATCATCCGCTCTACTTAAGAAACACGTAAGAATTGAGTAAGAAAAATAAACCATTTCGTTTATTACAATGAATTCATGAGAGATAAGCGAAGGGAGATATAAACATGGCTTACGTACTACGAACTCATCATTTGACAAAAGTATTTAATGAGAAGGATATTGTAACCAATGTCAGTATGAATATTAAACAGGGTGAAATTTATGGTTTTCTTGGTCCGAATGGTGCGGGTAAAACTACGATTATGAAAATGATAACGAACCTGGTAAAGCCAACATCTGGCGAAATCGAGTTGTTTGGTCAAAAGCTAACACCAACATCCTACGATGTACTCGGGAGAATGGGAACAATCATTGAATACCCGATATTTTACAATAAGTTAACAGCACGTGAAAATCTGGAATTGCATTGTGAATATATGGGTTACTATAACAAAACGGCTGTAGATGATGCGCTTGAGCTTGTTAAACTACAGAATATTACTAACAAGCCTGTTAAGGACTTCTCACTAGGTATGAAACAGCGGCTTGGAATTGCCCGGGCAATTACGACAAAACCAGAATTACTCATACTGGATGAACCGATTAACGGACTTGATCCGATTGGGATCAAAGATATCCGTGAGTTGTTCAAACTCTTGAGTAGAGAGTATGGCATTACGATGCTGGTATCAAGCCACATTCTGGGTGAAATCGAGTTGATGGCTGACACGATTGGAGTAATTAATCATGGAGTATTGTTGGAAGAGGTCTCCATGGAGCAGATTCGGGAGAAAAATACCGATTATATTGAGTTCAGTACGAATGACTGTAACAAGGCTGTATATGTGTTATCCCATCAGTTAGGAATTGAAAATATTCGTGTCATAGATCAACAGTATATTCGAATTTATGACAATAGTATTCCAATGAAACAAATTACAAAGACCCTGATTATGAACGATATTGATGTGGAATCTATTCATCAGAAGAGCAGTACGCTTGAGGAATATTTTATGAACTTATTGGGTGGAGGTGTGGTAAATGTTTAGACTGATTCAGTTGGAATTGAAGAAATACCGCCTTGCTGGAATCATTAGGGGGGCGTTTATCGCCAACCTCTGTATCTTTGTTTTAATTGCTCTTGTTAGTATAACTTCGATAGGAGCTGAAATACCTGAGTTTACTGGTTTTGAGGGTTTATTTGAAATTATAGATGTAATGGTGAGAGCAACGTTTATTATATTTGCGGGGGTACTGTTATCTAAGTTGATTATCGACGAATTTAAAAGTCAGTCGATTACGGTACTGTTTATGTATCCAATTAACCGCAAAAAACTAATCATTGCGAAATTGCTTATTGTGATTACCTTTACTTTTACGGCAATTATTTTGTCCGCGATCTTCCTTACTTGTGCTATATATTTACTTGATCAATTTATAGACATCATACCAGGCACATTGACACTCGAATTGGTCTTAAAGCAGGGAACATCCTTTGTTACGGGGGGACTGGCAGCTAGTTTCATGAGTTTGATTCCGCTCTATTTTGGGCTACGAAAGCAATCAACTGTATCAACACTTGTTGCTTCTATAATCATAGTTCTATTGGTTTGTTCCAACAATGGTGGATTCTCACTCAATGCAATTATCATCGTTCCAATCATCTTAGCTTGTATTGGTGTGTTAATCGCTTACTTGTCTATTCGCAATATTGAACATGTGGACCTATTATCGAAATCCGAGTCATAAGTAACGTGACGAATCATCTTGAAGGTTTTCGAATATAGGAATAACATGCTTTCAACAGGGGGCATGGCTATGAATAATGTTGTTGTAAATTATTACGTTAATTATAGTGAAGAGGATCGTTTGGGAAGAGATAATGTTAGAAGGTTAGAGTTTATTACCACTACGACAATATTGAATAAATAAATACATTGATGGCGAGGAAGATATCCTAGATGTAGCAGCAGGTACAGGGATATATTCTATTACGCTGACAAGGTTAATGCAATCACAGCAACTGATATTACTCAAAGCATGTTCAGATTATACAATCCAAGATCGATCATATGGGTTGCGAGAATATGAAGGCAGAGGGTGTTGATGCAACAGATCTCTCCATGTTTGAATCGGAGAGTTTTGATGTCGTGCTATGTTTGGGACCGATGTATCATCTACAGGACATTCAGTTGCAAAGGAATTGTATTAGCGAATGTATGCGAGTATTAAGACCAAATGGAATACTTGCGGTTGCGTATATTAATAGATTTTATATGCTACCTTATATGTTCAAAATGAACACGGGGTCTTTATCCGATGAGTGGATTACAGGAATCATAGAAGATGGATGCATTCATTCTATGGAAGATGAGAGTTTCTTAGCATCAGCATATTTTCATACACCTGATGAAATAGAAGCCTTACTTGCTGAGAATAAGGTGGAGAAGTTAGAGCATGTTGCAATCGATGGTATTGGTGCTCTTATGCAGGATACGATTAATCAATTATCGGAAGAGAAATATAACCAGTGGGTGGAGGCTCATTTGAGAACTTGCAGTGAACCGTCGATACTGGGTAACAGTAATCATGGAATGTTAGTTTGTCGCAAAATGTAACATGGATTATTTATGTGAAAATAAAATGGGGGTTATCACTCAGCTATGCTAAATATAGCTGAGTGATAACCCCCTCTTTTTTTATTAAAAAGATTCAGTCACAACGTGTTGATAAGGTTTTCGGAACATGAAGTAATAGAGGGCTGCTGCGGTGACATATAAACCACCTGTTATACTAAAGGTAATTGCATACCCCCAATAATGACCGTACGAAGTAACTAAGTAAGATTGAATAGATCCCATGAAAGCCCAGCCCAGCATAAACGCAGTCTGAGTGATGGAATTGGCTATTCCACGACTCTTATCAGATACACGCTCAATGAGAACCGTCGATTGAATAGGGTTGGCTGCATTCATCAATGCTTGTCGGAATAGGAAACCCACCGCAGCGATCGCGAACATATTTGTGAACCCAGTTAATAAAAGGAAGGGAAGAGAGAGTATTTGAAAACATACTACAGCCTTTACAGGGCCAACTTTTGCTGCTAAAGAAGGACCGATTAACATGGATATGATGGTCATGATTTGTCCAAGTGAAATGAGTATACCAACCGCACTAAGGGATACAGAGAAACGGTTGGTGAAATATAGATTTAAGTAGGGAACAACTAACCCGGATCCGATTCCGATAATCAATTGGATGATTGCGAACTGCGCAATCATTTTATAATCAGATTTCAAGCTGATGGTAGCAGATTGAGCAGGTTGAACTATAGGGTTACGAGTTTGCTCTTCCTCCTCAGATTGAACTACATGAGATTTTTCAACAATGAAGAGTAATGGAATGAATGCTGCTAAAGTAGCGATCCCACCAATGGCTAGAACGATTTGCAAACTCGAAACACGATTTATACCGAATGTTTGCAAGAGATCGGCCAACATGCCGCCGCCCATACTCCCTAGTACCTGTGAAGCAAGAACAAGAGAAGAGAAATAACTGAATATCCGTAGTCTCTGTTTGACAGGGATACTTTCAGCAAGAAAAGGAATAGCCAATACTTGAAATATGGAAGCAAATAAACCAGAGCAGACGGCTAGTGTCAATAGGCTGGGCTCTGAAATCAAAAAAGATCGACCGATAAAGGCTAAACCGCTAAAGAGTGCACCAATAATTAGTAATCGCTTACGGCTAGTCCGATCTCCAAGAAGGCCGACAGGAATGAACATGAGCGCTGTGGCAAAGGATTGAATACCTACGACTCTACCATTCATGGTATCTCCGTAACCTAGGTCTTGAATGTAGAGATTATATAAGACAGAGAACATCCCGCCTCCGATTTGAAATAAAACATTTGCTAGAAAGAATAATTTAATATTTGGGGATAAATTATACCATCCCTTTTTCACTTGATGTATATACCGCATGATGTATTCAAAATCCCCCTAAAAATTTTGTTTGCAAAACTGACCAATGTTACTATTCTAGCAGTTTTAGAGAGCACAAGGGAGTGATCTTTTATAATTCTGTATAAATGCTAGCGGTGTAAGCGAAAAAACTTGAAGGTTAGGGGATATTCAAATAGTATGGGGAAATACAACATTTGAACTTAATATAAAGTTAAGGTGGTTCAGGTATGGTTAATGAGTATTGGGATCAGAGATTCAAAGCGGAGGGCATGATCTGGGGTAAAGAGCCAAGTCCGACTGCATATCATGCAATTGATATATTCCAAGAGCATGGTGTTCAAAGCGTGCTCATCCCAGGTGGAGGTTATGGGCGGAACTCCAAAGCGTTCTCTCCTCACTTTCAAGTTGAGGCAGTAGAACTGTCGCCAGATGCTATTGCGATGGCTAGAGAGTGGGACCCTGATTGTCATTATATTGAAGGATCAGCGCTGGACATAAAGATAGACAAAACCTATGACGGTATTTATTGTTATGATCTGCTGCATTTATTTCTGATGTCTGATCGACACCGATTAATACAGTGCTGTGACGAGCATTTGCGAAAGGGAGGCGTGATGTACTTTACAAGCTTTTCTGATGAAGATCCTAATAACGGGATAGGTAAGCAGCTGGAATCAGGAACCTATGAATATAAAGAGGGGAAATATGCTCATTTTTTCTCCGAAGAAGATTTAAGGGAGCATTTCAGCGGTTATCGAATAGTAGAAACAGGAACGGTAGAGGAAATATTAAGAAATCAAAGTAATGTTTCGCATTCATATTTGTTAAGATATATAGTGGTGCAGAATAAATAGATAGAAATGAGTGATTAGATTATGAAGTTAGAAAAAGGGATGAAAATCTATTTAGTTGGATCCGTAATATTTCTGATCTATGCTATAGGTTTTGCAATTTATTTCAAGAGTCAATCCGCCGAAGTTCCCATGTGGTTCTTAGGATCTTTGCTGTTGGCTCCTTTAGTGGTATTCTCCAGGGGAGTTTGGTCATTTATCAAGGAATGGAAAAAATCGCGCCCATAAGCGAGGAAGATTTGGTTGTATTCGCGTGGTTAACAATAGCATGAGCGCATTTGAATTGGTGAATACTTCATAGAATAATATGAGTGATTTGGAGGCAAATGCATGAAATATACATTACGGATGTGCTGCGTAATTATACTTAGTATTGGACTGGTGGTCGGGTGTTCCTCACAGAACAACCAGGCTAGTGTACCGGAAGCTACCCCCTCAAGTAATCAAGACTCACAAGGTGGAGAGGTGAGCGAACCAACGCCCACTCCCACGGAATCAGTTGATCCCATCAGGGATCAGTTAGAAGGTCTTAGCCCTACCGAGAAAGTGGGGCAACTGGTCTTAGTTGGTATGGAAGGAACGGAGCCGGATTCATCTGCTTTAGATTTGATCAAGACTTATCGGGTTGGGGGCTTTATCTTTTACAAGGATAATATTAAAGACAGTGCCTCGGCGCTCTCGTTGTTCAATGAGTTAAAGGCGACTAATGCCACTAATTCAGTTCCTTTATTTATGAGTGTGGATGAAGAAGGCGGGCGGGTCACCAGGATGCCAGAAGAATTTACGAAGGTGCCAACGGCCGGGAAAATTGGTGAAACAGGAAGTGCAGAGCTGGCGAGTGGGATGGGTGAGGCAATTGGAACTCAACTGTCGGGCTTTGGTCTGAATATGGATTTTGCCCCTGTACTTGACGTGAATAGTAATCCAGATAACCCGGTTATCGGTGATCGATCGTATGGGAATACGGCTGAGATCGTAAGCAAATTAGGCATAGCCACTATGAAAGGAATTGAGAAGCTGGGTGTTATTCCAGTCGTTAAGCATTTCCCTGGGCACGGAGATACTTCGGTGGATTCTCATCTTGGGTTGCCTGTTGTAGACCATGATTTAACACGATTGCGGAGTTTAGAATTGATCCCGTTTGAGAATGCCATCTCCGAAGGGGCAGATGTAGTTATGATAGCTCACTTACTGATGCCTAAATTGGACCCCGACCATCCAGCTTCCTTCTCTAAAATCATCATCAACGATCTGCTTAGAGAAGAACTTGGTTATCAAGGCGTGATCATTACCGATGATATGACAATGGGAGCCATTGCAGAGCATTATGAGATCGGAGATGCGGCCGTTCAATTTATTCAGGCCGGTGGTAACATTGTTCTGATTGGTCACGACTATAAGAAGGAAAAGGCAGTTATTGAAGCTTTGACTGAAGCCGTGGACAAGGGAACTATTACGGAAGAGATGTTAGATGAACGAGTATACGGGATTTTGAAACTAAAACAAAAATATAATTTAAGTGATGATCCGGCAAAGGGACCAAATGTCAAAGAAGTAAACGCTGATATTAGCAGTCTTTTGAAAAAGTACAAAGTGAAGTAAAAGCTATAGTCTACTCTTCCTGAAAGTAAGGTTCCGGGTGAAATTGAAATTTCTCAAGTATGACTCGTCTGCCATCAAGTACTTCAATATCTTCTGACTCTAAAAACATTCTTTGCATGAAGGCGGACTCATCGTCTTGAATCGCAATTTCACCAGCTTTATTTAGAACTCTGTGCCATGGAAGAGCGTATTTACTGCTCATGGAGTGCAGAATCCGTACCACTTGCCTAGCGGCACGGGGACTTCCTGCGGCAGCAGCTACGCCACCATATGTCATGACTTTTCCTTTAGGTATAGCAGAAATAACCTCAATGACTTTTGCGGTAAAAGGTGTCATTTTTAGAGCTCCGATCTATATTGTGAAATAAAAAGAGGGTGGACTATGGATACTATTTTATACTCAAATTGTCTGGTATTGAAAGCTCTTAATGAGTTCATTAGTGATGATGTTCTAAGCAAGGATAGTAACTATCCCCTTCATCCAAACGTATATAAGCAAATTGGTTTGTATACAACTTTGATAAGATCTTGATGTGGGGGAGGATGTACGATTGAATAAACTGAAGGAACTCGGATATCCCGTTAAATTATATTTGTATATTGTCTTATTTATAGCCACGGTGATAGGCATGAAATTTGTAGTAGAGATTCAGCTTCCTAGTGGGGGGAGATCCCCTTATCTATTTCTGATCTGGAATACGTTTCTGGCTTGGATTCCGGTAGGACTTGTCATTATACTTGATTTGGTTAGCTTGTTAAAGAATAAACTCTCGCGAAGACTGTTATTTCTAGTGGTTGGCTTATTATGGTTATTCTTTTATCCAAATGCGGCTTATATGATCACAGATATGCTACATCCGTTTGCAAGGTATCCGGTAAGTGGTTATCGATTCTGGCAGGAGATTTCATTCTGGGATCATCTGTTTACATTATTCTTTGTTGCGTTGCTTGGTCTAGCGTTGGGTAATGCATCATTGGCTTCGGTTCACCGTTTAGTTCGCAAGAGTTATGGAAGCGTGGTTGGTTGGATCTTTGCCATTGCCATTCTGGGTTTGAGTAGCTTCGGAGTATATCTTGGTCGCTTTAACCGTTGGAATAGCTGGGATATTATCAAGAGACCGTTTCATGTTCTAGAAGAAATGGTTATATATTTTTCTGATATGGAGCATCTGAGACATACGCTGGCTTTTTGTAAATGGATATTTATAATTACTTTGTTTAGCTATGTAATGCTAAATCTATTTGGTGCGATGAAGAACTCGAAGGGAACCGAGGTAAGGGAATGACTAACATCAGGCAGCAGCTATTGAGCCAGTTTCCTATTCTGGAAAGCCATCGTTTAATTATGCGAAAGATAGTGCCAAATGATACAACAGAGATGTTTCGTTATATTACTGATCCGCAGGTTCAGCGTCATACATCTTTTCAGCCAGGGGCCTTGCGCTTTCCAGCACGAATGTTCCGTTATTTCGAAGAATCCTATTGGATTCTCCGTGACCTCCACTTTGCAGTTGATTTGAAGCAGGATCAAGGGCGCAGTAGTCGGTTAGTAGGCCTATGTTCTCTACAGTATTGGGACCAAACTACGGGTAAGGCAAGGCTAGGATATTTATTCGCTCCTCATAGTTGGAATCAGGGGTTAGCTACAGAGGCAGTAAAGTCTCTACTCTCATTTGGTTTCGATACAATGGGACTAACTGTAATCGAAGCTAGATGTGGACAAGATAATCCGGCTTCAGAACGCGTATTGCAGAAATGTGGAATGTCTTGCCTCGAAGGGCTTACTGAACATAATCTTCTAAAACTCTATTCGATAAGTTCAAATGAGGACAAGTAACAATAGGAAATTCATTTGTTACACAAATGAAATATAGCTGTGATCCAACCCTAACAGTAAGGGGGTAAACTTACCTTATGACCCCCTTTTGAATATATTGTTAGGAACCCGGCGTAGGAACGCGCGGGTTCCCTTTTTTTTTGCAGAAAAAAAGTGAGGCATGTGCCCCACATCATTTAATACCTTTTATAGCGGAACGACTACCTTTGCTTTGTTCTTGTAATATACCCATTCGGTGAACCCGATTTCTCGCAATCTGCTTGCTACATCATCTAAATCCTCAGCTACACGCCCCGGAATATGTGCGTCCGAACCAAAGGTCACATTTACACCATAATGCAGCGCACGTTCCAAGATCGCATCGTTAGGATACCATCCACCGCTGAGCTTTGTCTTGCCGGAAGTATTAATTTCAATTGCAACATCACACTCGGCGATGACCTGTAGTGTTTCGTCAATGGCAGTAGCGGCTGGAATATCTGAGAAAGGTGGGTAGTTCCCCTTCATCGCATCAATATGACCTAGAACTTGAAACATACCACTACGAGCTGAATCACGGATCAAGGCATAGTAAGCTTCCTTAACTGCGATATGTTCTTCTTCACTAAGTCTTTTCCAGCGATTTTTGTTAAAGATACTAACATTTCCTACGCTGTGCACAGAACCGATTACATAGTCGAACGGATACTGGGCCAAGACGTTAGCATAAACTTTCGCATGTTCGGGGAAAAAATCACTCTCGATACCGAGTAATACGTCGATAGTTCCTTCATATTCTTGTTTCAGATGCAGAACTTCCTCAACGTAATTTGAAAATTCTTTCTTTGCCATAGCAATCAGGGGAAAAGGTTGTTCTTCCTGACTCCCAAAGTAAGGAGTATGATCGCTGATACCGATGACAGACAACCCCGCAGCGATTCCGGCTTCAATGTAATCACGGATATTTCCGTCTGCATGTCCACAGCGAAAATGATGAGTGTGAAGATCAAATTTCATGATGATACTCCCTTCTGGTTAGCTTACTCTGAGCCTATAAAATTAGTTTCGGGCATTCCCTTTAAGTCACCAAGAAACTGCTGCATGGCCGAGTTAATGTATCTGCTCGATTTGTAGATCACGCCCACAGGATGGGTGACCTCCAGTTCGGGAATAGGAACAACTTTTAATGAACCCTGACGAAGTTCACGTAGAATGGACTGTCTGGAAATAATAGCAGCTCCCAAATTAATCTCGACCATCCGTTTCACTTCTTCACTGCTGGATAATTCCATGACAATGTTGGGCTCCATTTGATGTTTTTTGAACACCTCATCGACGAACCTACGACCGACTGTGTCGGGGGAGAGCATGATAAGCGGAACGTCTCGCAATGAATCCAAGCTGGGTGTCCTTTTGTCAGCTAGTGGATGCTGAGGCGATACTACAAGTTCAAAGATGTCGTAATACAACACAGAAGATAAAACATTTGGATTGTTCTCAATTAAATAGCCAATACCGATATCGACGAGACCTTGTTCCACATTCTGATAAATTAGTGAAGAGGGCATGGATTGGATGGTTGTTTTGATCAATGGGAACTGGTCTTGGAAATAGGAAAGAATCCGTGGCAAAATCTGAATGGCAATAGATGTTGTTGTACCTAGTACTATGTGCCCTTGTGGAGTGTGCTCCATATCGGACAGTTTCTGCTTGAGCTCTTCAGTTATATCTAGGATTCGTTCGGCCCGTTCAAGAAAAACCTGCCCACGGTCTGTTAGTGTTACCGGTTGATTACGGTCGATTAGCACTGTTTTGAATTCATCCTCTAAGCTCTTGATCTGCGCAGAAACAGCAGGTTGAGTTAGATTCAGTAATTCTCCAGCTTTACGAAAGCTTTTGGTCTTAGAAATGGTGATTAGCGTTTCCAGTTGACTGATATTCACCTGAATCCCTCCTTTCAACTGTGATCTTCTCAACTATTCTTTTCTCAACATATTTATTTCATTAATTATAGGTGATTCGACTTGTTAAACGCAATGATATTGAAGTTGTTAGTCGTAGTCGTTTAGTTTGACATCTCTATATAAAGTACTATACCTACATTTCTAATGACTTATTAATAGGAATAAAGTATAATTTGTTTTAACTAAAACACGGGACTTTTGTATTACATTTTTTTACTTCCTAGTATAAAGGAGCACAAATTGTGAAAGCAGAAGTAATTAATCCTTTTCTTGAATCCGCGCGTTCTGTTATTGAACAGGTCATTCAAATCTCTCCTTCTGTAGGAAGTCTTGGAGTAAAGAATATCATACCTAGCTGCGATCAAGTTTGGGTACAGGTCGGTATGTCAGGTCATTTTACTGGTATGGTAGTGTTTGGGCTACAAGTGAAGGTTGCGTTAAAGATCGTATCTGCTATGATGGGTGGATTTGTGCTGACAGAAATGGACGAGATGGGGAAAAGCGCCATTTCGGAGCTAAGCAATATGATTAGCGGTAATGCGAGTACTATCCTGTCAAGTCAAGGTTATGTAGTGGATATTACTCCGCCGCAAATTATTGAATTGGAGCTAGCCAATAAAGACATGTTACCTCGTAAAGCACTCTGTATTCCTTTGACGATGGATGGGATCGGCGAACTAGACATCCAGGTCATGATCTCCTAGAATGAAATGATTGGGAGGGGACCTACATATGTCATTGAACGGAAAAATTATTGTTGTCACGGGTGCTTCTAGTGGGATTGGTGCTCTGAGCGCTCAAATGTTATCGGAACGTGGGGCAATTGTTGTGCTGGCTGCTAGGTCGGTTGATAAACTGGAAAATGTCAGCGCGGGAATGTATGGCTCCTATAAGGTTATTGAAATGGATGTAGGTAATGATGACTCTGTAAAGAATGGATTCAAACAAATCTTTACTGAGTTTGGTCGGATAGATGGTCTATTGAACAACGCTGGGTATGGGAAGTTCGAATATTGTGATGATATGCCAATTCATGAATTTAATGACATGATGAATGTTAATTATATGGGCATAGTTCGATGTACAAAAGCTGTGCTTCCTTATATGAAGAAGGCGCGTACGGGGCGAATTGTTAATGTCGCATCCATTGCGGGTAAGATTGGAACCTCCAAATCAACCGCGTATACGGCGACGAAACATGCAGTACTTGGTTTCAGCAGTGCGCTTCGCCAAGAAGTTCGTGCTGATGGAATTACGGTCTCGACAATTAATCCTGGGCCGATTGATACGCCGTTCTTTACATTGGCAGACCCAAGTGGAGAATATGTCAAAAACGTAAAATGGTTCATGTTGAAGCCTGAACGAGTGGCAAAAGCCATGGTATCAGCACTTGATAAAGGAACGACGGAAATTAATCTACCTTGGGTTGCTGGGGTAGGTGCAAAGTTATATCAGTTGTTTCCACGTCTAGCTGATCGTTTGAGTTACCGCATGTTGAACAAGAAATAACCCACCCTCAGAGGCGGGTTATTTCTTGTTTTGCTCAGTAAAAATGTGATATTAACTACCTCTAAACATTAGTTCTGGCGTAGATTTTTATAATCTACCGGGCACATCCCTACTCGGCTTTTGAACAGGCGACTGAAATAATATTGATTTGTATAACCTACTTTAATTGCCAGATCACCAATTTTGATGTTCTGCATGGAATTATCCAATACTTCCTTTGCCTTTGAGATACGGAGCTCAGTTAAGTACTCCAGAAAAGATGCTCCAACCTCTTGCTTCATTCGTTTGCTCAAATAATTAGAATTAATGTGAAATAACTCTGCTACATTGGGTACAGCCAGTTCAGGATCATTGTAATGATGGTTAATGTATTCTGTTATCTTCTCCATAATTGGTGAGAGATCAGATGCTTGTGGGATATATTCCTGCGTCATATCCTTCTCAAGCTTTAGGACCACGTCCGGATGAAGATTGCACAAATGATCGTTTAGCATAGCCAACATTCGGTTTAGATCGCTTTTAGGGACAGGTTTCAGTAAGTAATCAAAAGCATGCAATTGCAGGGCTCTTCGAGCATAATTAAAATGCTCGTACCCACTAATGATCACCACGACCATTTCTGGATATCGACTCATCACAAGTTGTATCAGATCAAGGCCATTTAAACCGGGCATGTTAATATCCGCCAGTAATACGTCTGGTTTGGATTGCTCAATTAGAGACAGGGCTTCAGCAGCGTTCCTTGCTTCTCCTGATACTTCAAAAGGTAGCCGACTCTCTTGGATATATTTCAGTAAACCTTTACGGATAATCTTCTCGTCATCCATGATTAGGACTTGCCACATGATTCGTCACCTCCAAGCGGCATATTTAACGTCATACGGGTTATCCCTTGTCCACTACTTATCTGCAAACCATAGAGTTCACCATAAGCAAGTTTGATACGGTGGCTGACACTATACAGACCGAAACCGATCTCTCCGTTTCTATCTTTTTTTCCGTTTCGCACTGTCTCCTGAAGTGACGCAAGTCTTGATTCAGGGATGTCGACTCCGTTATTCTCGACGCTGACTATCAGTTGATCTCCTCGTTCATAAGCACTAATTGATATTTTACTTTTCCGGTCCGCCAGAGGCTTGATTCCGTGATAAATTGCATTTTCAACGATTGGTTGAAGGATGAAACGAATGATTTGATGTTGTTCCAAATGATCGTCATAACGCAGTTCATACTCCAGAATATCTTCATATCGAACACATTGAATATTCAAATAGCTCTCGACATGTTGAAATTCTTGCCCCAGTGTTGCAAATTGATTGCCACTGCCCAGCCCGAGCCGGAAATAAGTACTAAGGGATTCTACGATTTCAACCACATCGTCCGCCTCATGACTTGCAGCCATCCATTGGATCGTATCCAGTGTATTGTACAGAAAATGGGGTTTAATCTGTTCGTGAATCATTTGTAGTTCCATTTCCTTCTTCTCTTGCTGGGATTGGTATAGGTTCTTGAGCATTTGATTGAAGCTACGCCCTAACTCTCCAATTTCATCGCGTCGCTGATCATTGGAACGCACGTTCCAGTCGCCGTTTTCCACTTGTCTCATCAATTGACGTAGCGTTTGTATTGGTCGTGCTATGGAGGATCCCAGCAATATGACGAGGATCAAAAAGAAGATACCTACTACGCTTCCCACTATAAGAGCCGACCATTGGGTCCTTATCATACCTTGGGAAAGTTGGGATCTCGGCACTTGAAAGATGAGTTTCCAACCCGGAACACCAGCGATCGAAGCTGTAAAGGTCGAAAGGGAAGCTTTGTTGCCTTCTAGATTTGGGGATTCGGAATTTACTATAAGCCATCCCCTGCCGTCATAAACCAAAATGTCTTGGGCGATCTCTTTCATTTTACCGATGGGAACAGCGGCTGCAATGTATGCTACATCTTCATTCACAAGCGGTTCAATGCGGTATAGAATGACGACTATTTCTGCTTCGTTAGCTTTGGAAACAATAACATTGCTAACAACGTAGGGAGCATGCGACGAAATAAGATCCTTATAATAGTCTCGCGTTAGTATAGAGAACGACTCACTATCAGATGTCCAAGAATTTCCTTTTAGATCAACGATCCGAATGGACTCGTAGTCATTACCGCGCCTTTGCTCTAGCTTGCGACTTTCGAGTAACAGTTCATCCCGAGTCCAGTGGTGATCTGCCGCAAGTGTGGCAAGCATTTCAACTTCTCCGATCCGCTGCTGAAACCAATAAGATATTTGTTCACTCCGGGCATTCACGATTTGCTGAGTCAGAGATTCGTTGAGTGGGATGACTGTTCGTTCCATCTCTAAGTAAATGGCGCCCGACAGCGCCAGAAACAGTAAGAGAAAGCATCCCCCGGCGTAATACGTAATTTTTCGTTGTATAGAGTTCATGTCTTTATTACATCATGTTGTACGCAAGCTTCAAATGAAAAGAATCACTTGTCCAAAATGTATAAAGAAAAACTGAAATGTGCAAATACTTTTAGTGGTTTATCCCCTACAATAAACATTGTACATTTTTTCACAATATAAAAATTCTAGTATAAGTATCAGGGGAGGAACTATGAGAAGACACACGGGAAGAATATTATCAATTATTATGGTGCTGGCGCTTATATTCACGATGACCGCTTGCGGCTCTAAGAAAAACTCAAAGGAAGCAGCTGATGGAACGACGACTGCGATTGGGGTAGGTAGTGGGAAACACGGAGACATAAAAGTTGAGGTAAGCTTTATGGATGGGAAAATTATCGAAGTGAAGGTTCTGGAACAGAAGGAAAATGAAGTTCTCGCGGAGCCTGTATATACTCAGTTGAAGGAAACCGTGATGCAGGCTAATAGCGTAGAAGTGGATGTTATTAGCGGATCTAGTGTGACAAGTAAAGGATATCTAGATGCGATTCAGGATGCGATCGTTAAATCGGGGATTGCACTGGTAGCAGGCAGCGCAGTAGCAGACACTAAACAGACTGAAGAGTCGGAGCAAACATACGACGTCGTCGTTATCGGTGCGGGTGGTGCCGGATTTAGTGCCGCACTCGAAGCAGGAGAGGCAGGGAAAAGTGTAGTTATATTGGAGAAGATGCCGACAGTTGGTGGCAACACGCTAATCTCCGGTGGGGAGATGAATGCTCCTGATAACTGGGTTCAGCATGCACTTGGTATAACCGATGATAGCGCAGAATTATTTTATGAGGATACGATGAAGGGTGGCGATAATCTGGGCCAACCTGAAATCGTAAAGATTCTATCCGAGAAATCACTGGGTTCAGCCGAATGGTTACGTGACGTGGTAAAAGTTGAGTTCTTACCAGATCACCTCTTCCAGTTCGGGGGGCATTCTCGTAAACGTGCACTTATTCCTGTCGGTCATACAGGAGCGGAATTGATTACTAAGCTTAAGACCAAGGCTGGAGAACTTGGAATTACTATAAAGACGAACATGAAGGCTGAGCAACTGCTGACAGATGAGAGCGGTAGAGTAGTCGGAGTTGAAGCTAGTACGAATGGTCAAAAAGTGACCTTCCGCGCTAACAAAGGCGTTATAATGGCGACCGGCGGATTTGGCTCTAATATAGAGATGCGTAAGAAATATAATCCTGAGTTGGATGAGAGCTATATGTCTACGGACACGCAAGGAACGACCGGTGATGGAATTATCATGGCACAAGAAATTAACGCAGATATTACGAACATGGAGAATATACAAACTTATCCGATTTGTAACCCGATTACTGGTGTGATCTCACTTGTGGCCGATTCTCGGTTCGATGGTGCGATATTGATTAACCAAGGGGGAACACGGTTTGTGGAGGAATTGGAACGACGGGATGTAATATCTAAGGCTATTCTGGCACAAGAAGGCCGCTACGCATACCAATTCTGGAATCAGGAAATCGCCGATATCGGTAAGACGATCGAAGTCCATAAAGATGAATATGAACAATTAATTAAGGAAGGGCTACTCTATAAGGCTGACACTATTGAAGATGCAGCTAATTTTTTCAAAGTTGATGCAAAGACATTGAAAGAGACTATTAGTAAAGTTAATGAGTATGCGAAGACAGGTAAGGATCTTGATTACAACCATCGCGGCGGGTTAGTGTCGCTGGAAAAAGGTCCATATTATATTCAAAAAGCGGTTCCATCGGTCCATCATACAATGGGTGGATTGGTTATTGATACAAAGGCACATGTTCTGACGACGGAAGGCGAGATTATTCCTGGATTATACGCTGCGGGAGAAGTGACGGGAGTTGTTCACGGTGCTAACCGTCTGGGCGGAAATGCCATTTCTGATGTTATCACTTTTGGTCGGATTGCGGGTCAAGAGGTAGCAAAGTAAATATAATTACAGAATGATTTTTTGATAATTGGACTGGGCAAAGGGAATATCCTTGCCTGGTCCATTTGCTCGTTCTCTTGCTGCTTTTGATTATCATTTGGTGTAGCTTGGGTTTATGACATATAATGAAAATAATGATTTCTAGAAGTGCGGTGAGAAAATTACAGCTATGAATACCATTTGATCCTTCGATCGTTGTTGCAGTTGGATTATTTGATTTAATTAACCGGAAATGGTAATAATCCGACTGCAAAGACGAACGCTGACGCTTCTCCAGATTCAAACGGTTTCTTCGCCTCTTGATTACCGCACTTCTAGAAGTGGGCGAGGAAGCAGAGACAGCTCGTGTCCTTATTACAACTACGCTTACGAGACTACTATTGAATAAAGGATGAATATAAATGACAATGATTACTTTTGCTGGACTCGGGATCAGCGAGCCGCTTGCGGCTAAACTGGCAGAGTACGGTATTATTGAACCGTCACCGGTACAGGCGGAGACGATTCCTGCTGCTTTGGAAGGTCGTGATGTGCTTGCCCAGTCGCAGACGGGAACTGGGAAGACGCTGGCTTATCTTCTACCATTGTTGCAGAGAATAAATCCTGAGGAGAAGACGTTGCAAGGATTGATTCTTGCACCTACCCAGGAACTAGCTATACAGATACTTAGAGAAGCAGAGAAGTATGGAGAAGCACTGGGTGTTCAAGTCCAAGCCCTTATTGGTGGGGCAGCGATCAAACGGCAGATAGAGCGATTGAGACTACATCCTCAATTGGTAGTGGGAACGCCGGGTAGAATCCGTGAAATCGTGGCCTTGCGTAAGTTGAAGCTTCATACAGTGCGGACGGTCGTTGTGGACGAGGTAGATCAAATGTTCCAACTCGGCGGAACGACGGAATTGGAGCATATTCTACGCGGGACCCTTCGGGAACGGCAGCTTATGTTTCTTTCAGCGACGATCAATCCACAGATTCGGGCGATGGCAGCACGTGAGATGAAAGATCAAGTCGTGGTTGGTATAGAGCCTGAGCAGCGGACTTCGAAAAGTCTGGAACATGTATATTTCATCTGTGATGAGCGGGACAAAATCGATACATTGCGGCGGATTGTACGTCACTATAATCCCGCAAGGACGATAGTGTTTATTAACAATACGGATAATATTACAGAAGTGGAAGCCAAAATGAATCACGTCGGATTGAGTGCCGGTGCACTGTATGGCGATGCGGATAAAACAGCAAGAAGCCTGACACTTCAACGCTTCCGTGATGGAAAGCATAAAGTGCTTGTTGCAAGTGACGTGGCTGCTCGCGGGTTAGATATCGAGGATTTGGCCTTAATTGTTAACTTGGATCCCCCTATTGATTCCGAACATTATGTACACCGAGCTGGTCGTACGGGACGAATGGGCAATAAAGGACTAGCTGTATCCATTGTCACACCCAAAGAAGAGTTTATTATGCGTAAATTTTCTAAGGAATTGGGTATAGAGATTACGTCTTTAACCATGTATGCCGGAAAAGTTATGGAACCACAAAGTGGCATGGTTGGACGTGATAAGAGTTTCGGCAGTTCAGGGGATAAGACAAGACCTAGTGGTAGAGATGAGAAGAGTCCTGTGAGAAAATCGGATGTAGCTCGCACATCAGCGACTCGTCCTTCAAGTCGACCAGCGAAACCGAAAGCTTCTACGACTGCTGATAAGCGGAGTGGGACTCCAAATGGTGCACGCAAGAGAGACCGCGACCTAGATCGTAAGAACAAAGGGGCTCCGAAGTGGCTCAAGAATAAACCGCCTCGTGATTAGAAGATAAGTTAAGGGGGAGTAAGCGTTGAGTGAAACGCCTATTTTGCAAATTGAAGAGCTCAGCGGCGGATACAGTCTGGGCCGTCCAGTACTACACGACATTAGCTTTGAAGTGAAGCCAGGGGAAATGGTTGGCCTCATTGGGTTGAATGGCGCGGGGAAAAGCACGACGATGAAGCATATTCTCGGTCTAATGGCGCCTCATCATGGCGGCATTCTAGTCAATGGGAGAACAAGGGATGAGGAGCCAGAGGCCTATCAAGCTTCACTTGCTTTTGTCCCTGAGTCTCCTCTGCTCTATGAGGAATTAACGGTAAGGGAGCACTTGGAGTTTGCAGCTCGTGCTTATGGTGTGGAACCGGAAGCTTATAAAGAGCGTTCGGAGAGGTTGTTGAAGTTGTTTCATATGGAGGAGAAGGCAGATAGCCTGTCGATTCACTTGTCCAAAGGGATGAAGCAGAAGGTAATGATCATGTGTGCATTCGTTGCACGTCCACCATTATATATTATCGATGAACCGTTTCTTGGACTGGATCCACTGGGTATCCGCTCTTTGCTCGATTTCATGCTGGAAATGAAGGAAAGCGGGTCTTCAATCTTACTCAGTTCACACATCTTGTCGACAATTGAAAATTATTGTGATCGCTTTATCGTGCTTCACCGAGGAGCTGTTATTGCCCAAGGGACGCTGAAGGAGATTGCAGAGCAAGCGAAGACACCGGGGGCATCACTGGAAAATATTTTCTATGCCTTGGTTAAGGACGAGGTTTAGTTTATGGAGCTCAAAGCGCTGCGTAGTCGGCGCAAAGCGTCGTTTTGGAGTAAGGTGCTCCCCTATTTTCCTTATGTAATGCAAAGTGGGGTTGCTGTTCTACTCCTTCTGTTGTTTATTGCCTTCTCTGCTTGGTATACATCATTTCTACTGGACTTGCCGCCCGGACTACCTGTCCGTTGGATTATGTTAATTCTGCTCGGACCGCTTACGGTGTATTCCGGATTTCGGACCTATGTGCAGCAGGCGGATCTAATTTTCCTGCTCCCTCAGGAAACAAGAATGAAAGAGTATTTGTCTCCCGCTTACCGCAGCGGAATTATCTATAAGTTGTTTGGGCTCTATATTCTTCTATTGACACTCTGGCCGCTCTATATTCGTGGCGGAATTTATACACAACCTCTTTGGCTCATGCTTATCGTTTTGCTGTGGCTGAAACTTTTAAGTGGTTATGGTGCATGGCAGGAACTGAGGATTACAACACCAAGGGCTAGAGGCGGCTACCGCTTGCTACGTTGGTGTTTCATTCTTCTGATACTGGCAGCCTGGTTGTGGCAACCGGCGTGGAAGAGTGCCCTCTTTATGGTGCTGGTTAGCGTGAATTACATCCTGGCGCTTCGTTTTCCAATGAAGCATGCTGTTCCATGGGAGAACTTGATTGCTACCGAGAAGGCGGGAAGTGCAAGGGTTATGCTATTACTAGGTTGGTTCGTCGATGTATCTGCGGAGGGTCAGAAAGTGATCAGACGTCGCTGGTTATCTAAGCTGGGAAATGGGGTTCCATGGGAGAGGAAGACTTCCTATCGTTTCCTTCTTACTAAGACGCTTATGCGCAGTGAACTACTCGGCATTGTAACTAGACTTACCTTGCTTGGAATGATCGTCACCGGATGGAATGGGGACTCTTGGATTGGGACTGCGTTATATTTGTTTTTTATTTTTCTGATAGGAACGCAGCTAACAACGCTACGCCATGTTCATCACGATTCCCCTGCCGCTTTGTATTATCCAATCCCCGAAGGTGTTCGAATGAACACTGTACTTCGGTTGACGTCACGTCTGCTCCTTGGAATTAGTGTTCTGATGTGGGTACCAATGGTCGTTGTTCCGGGTGGGAGTCTTCTGCTTACGCTTGGAACACTTGTCGCCGGTATCTTGCTAGTCTTAGCTCTACGAGCAACCTGGTCTCGTAAATGGAGTAAGGAAGAGGAAGACTGAATCCAAGAAAATAAAGAACGGATCTTTTCCCTGGTTATAGGGAAAGATCCGTTCTTTGATTTGTATTAGTTACTTAGATGAACGCACGACTTACGATTACTAAGAGAATAAAAAGAACCAAGATTACACCTGTGCTAGTAAGGCCGCCACAGCCACAACCGCCTCGAACATCTTCTACGATCCCACTCATATACATTCCCCTTTCCAAGTTGAAAAGATATGTTCTTACACCGTAGTGTATGATAGGGCAAAGTGTCATGCTTGGGCCATTGTCCGGTTCATAAATTGGTTATTTAAATTTTTTGAAGGTCTAGTACACCTTTGTAAACAAGGTCAAATAGTTCCTCCAAGTTCTCCTCAGCGATACAAGAGAAAGCGATCCGTAGATCTTGATCACCAAGTGCGATTGTACCAACGCCATATTCATAAATCAAATGTTGGCGCAATGCATCAGCGTTAACCGTTTTTAACTTAAGACACATGAAGTATCCTGAGTTGAAGGGATAGTATTCCCAGACATCGCCGTATTTTCCGCTATCAAGCAGTGATTTGACCTTATTGGCCCGACCCTTCATGATGACGAACTTCTCTGCTTTCTGTGACTCAAACTCGGGCGATTTCAGCGCTCTTAGTACGAACGACTGCGACGGATGAGAACAACTGGAGATAGTAGCCCGGATAATCCCAAGCGTTTTTTGCTCAAGTGCAGTAAGGACTTCTGCTTGCTCAGCAGCGAATGTGATGAAACCTACACGGAAGCCCCATACGAATTCTTCCTTGGTTGCGCCATCTACTTTCACTGGAAGGATGCGAGGATGAAGACCAGCTAATTTGCCGAATAATGACTCGGTCAACGAATCCTCAAAGAACAATCCGAAATAGGCATCATCCGTGACAACCACGACATTAATGCCAGCTTCTGCAGCTTTAACCAAGGCAGCTACGATCTCTTCTCCCTCCTTCACACCCGGTGTATATCCAGTTGGGTTATTAGGGAAGTTCAGGATGACAACGGCTTTGCCTTTATCTTTTTGCGCTAGTAGAGCTTCTTCAAGCCCTGCACTATTAAATGTCATATCTTCAGTAAATAGTGGATAATTGATAATTGACCCATGACGACGGATACCGAATGTCAGTTCATAGTTTTCCCAATTTTTATCAGGATAGATGACAGCATCTCCTTCATCAACAAACAAGTCAGCCACAATACTGAGACCGTGAGTGAGCGCGTTTGTGACGACAGGGTTACCGAAGGATTTGTCCGCAAGTGCTGGATTTTCCTGAATCATTTTGTCCCGCCATACTGTTCTAAGTTCTGGCTTTCCCGCAGGTGGGGCATAGGGATACAAGTCTTGTGGTTTATATGCAGAAAGTGTTTCTTGAATAGTAGCCAGATGCATAGGGCCACCATTTTCCGTGGCAATCCCGATTGTGGCATTAAATTTCTTAGCGTTTGCAGTGGCTTCTGCTGATTGGCTTAGAATGCCTTCTTTAGGGAAATAAATCTCTTTGCCGAGGGTAGATAACATTTCATATACATGGTTATTGCCAGACTTCAAGTTCTGATTCAACTGCTCCGCAAGTGGGTTCATTACATTTCATCCTTCCGATCGGTTTGGTATGGGCAATGCCGTTTTAACTGCCTAACATTATAACATCTCGCTATGGGTAACGTCACGATCAAAACGTACGGTAATAAGAACGAAGTAATACAAAAATATTATAAGAGTTTGGAGTTTACGGTTATAATATAAATTGATAGAAAGACATCTGTTATTAAGATTATTCATTCATTTATTTTCTGGGAGGTAAGAACATGCTTCACGTTTCACCAACCTCATTTATATTGAAGCCAGCCTTTGCTAAAATTGTCTGTGAACCGGGGTGGAAATGGCGTAAGCGGGAGATTCCGCTACAAAACTATGATTTGTTCTACGTATGGAGTGGGGAAGGTACGATTATTCTGAATGGTCAATCTTTTCCGGTTAGCAAAGGAAGTTGTTTCCTGTTCCGTCGTGGGGATTATACGACCGCTACACACAATCCACAACGACCGCTAGTTCTTACCTATATCCACTTTGATATCAGTGAACCTGTTACGGAAATACCAGGCTCATATCGTGTTCTAGGGGAGACGCTCGATTTTGAATACATGTTGGCAAGATATGTCCGTCTATTTCTCGTAAATGCATATGCCGCAGAAGAAGAAGCAAGGCTGATTCTGAAGCAATTGCTAATTCATCTACTGCGAGAGGAACGTCAGGTTCCAGTAGAGAAGAAAGTCAGCAACCAATTAAATGAAGTTATTCACGAGGTGGCGAATTATGTAGTTCAGCATCCCGGACTTCCCCATAAAGTTGAGGATTTAGCAGCTCGAGCAGGATTATCACCACGTTATTTTTCAATTAAATTCAAGGAAATTGTTGGCCTGTCGGTGCAATCTTACATAATTAAATCAAGAATAGATCGAGCGCAGCATTTACTGCTACATGCGGGTATGAATGTAACTGAAGTTGCAGATGCCTTGGGATATCGCGATATCTTTTTCTTTAGTCGTCAGTTTAAGCAATACACAGGTAAAAGCCCTTCCGAGATCAGATAATCTAGAGTAGCGAGCTTACAGAAAATAACTTCTTCGTGAATTTCTCCCCCGTCTAAGGTCTAGCTAGAGTCTTAGTCTTCGGCCTGTGGTGCATTAACTATTGTGTTATATACTGGAAGTAGTGATTGCCGCCAAGCTGCGGTAGGCAAAAGAAATATACAGGGGGAGAACTATATGAGGAAATATCATAAATCAGTTTGGATTTGTGGAGTTATTTTACTAGTTTTATTGGCTGGTTGTGAGGGACAGTCTGGTAAGACTAACAATACAGTAGGGGAAGCTATCGAGGATGTGTCAAAATCTACAGAAGAAAATATAGCAGGCGTATTTCAATCGTTTGGAGAAAAGGTAGGAGAAGTAGTAGGCGAAGCGACATCTGCTCTTGGAGAAGGAGTACAAAACACGTCGTTGGAACTCGGTAAGGAACTGAGAAAAGAAGGGGTTTCTAAAGAACTTTCTGTGACGCAAGAGGTCCTTGCAATATCCGAGCTTCAAATCGATCATGCAGTTGGGAATATCGAGGTGAAGGCGGCAGCTGGAGACAAAATTATTGTGGATGCTGTGATATGGGCTGGAAATAACGCAAGTGAAAAGGCTAAGATTCAAAAAATATTCGATCAAGCTGAGGTTTCTGTCACTGTAAGTGGAGATCAGTTGAAGATTAACACGCATCCTAAGGGTAAACCTGAGCTTAACTTATGGGACTGGGCCCAGGGTAAATACGGATTATCAAAGTTTATAATTGACTATACTGTACAGGTTCCCTCGAATGTCGATAGATTTAATATTATAAATAACGTTGGAAATATTAACGTGTATGATTTAAAGGGGACATATCTCTTGCATAATGATGTGGGTCTAACAACGATTGAAGAGGCACAGATTATCGGTGAGTCCTCCGTGGTATCCGAAACGGGGAGTGTTCAATTAGGTGTCGCTCAAATGGACAGCAGCAGTAGTCTTAAAGTGAAAGTCGCAGTCGGTAGTATTGACGTTACACTAGCGAGTTCTGTTCAATGCAATCTGACAGCTGAAAGCGATGTTGGGCACATAAAAGGAGTCTCGAAAGGAACAAACGAAATTAATGGTGGGGGTCCACTATTGTCGCTGACTTCTAATATAGGTTCGATTAATGTAAATTGAAATTATCCTAAAAAAGACCGTTTCTCCATATAGGGGAACGGTCTTTTGGGTATCTGTACTTAAATGTAAAATTTCATTATTCTTTATGATTTCTAGTAGAAGCAGGGACAGAATGAAAACTCCCTAGTTGCTCACCCATCTTTATCTTATGTCCGACTTCTAGATTTGGTAGTGGTTGGAATAAATTGCTATTCGTCAAGAGCACTACGGTTGAGCCAAATTCGAAATAGGCTAAGTCATCACCCTGATTCCATTGAGCACTCTGTTTATCTGTATATTTAATACTACTGACGTTCATGGCCCCAACTTTAACTAACGCTATTTCCCCATTCTCATGGGAAATATAAGTGATTAACCGTTCGTTGCGGCTCAGCACAGACCTCATGTTTCTCATTCCAAAGTCGTTAACGGGATATACTTTTCCTTTGATATGCTCGCTCTCGGATTTGACGCCCGATACCGGGGCGTGAATGCGATGATAGTCAGTTGGACTGAGGTAGAGCACAAATACGAATCCATGCTTATATATCTCCGCGCGGGGAGAATGATTGAGCAATTCATCTATGGAATAATCTTGGCCTTTCACATTAAGAATAGTGCCTGATTTAATTTCTCCCATGGCTGTAATTAGAGCATCCACCGGACTGACTAAGCTTGCTTCTTCTGAAAAGACCGGTCGCATTCCTGGCTTCAGCCTTCGAGTGAAGAATTCGTTCAGCGTGCGATACTCCCCAATTTCTTTCTCTGCCTCATGCAACGGAATACCGTAGGACTTAGCGAAGACGGGGATTATTAATCTACTCACTTTGGAATGTGAGAAAGCCCCAGTCAGTTGTGAGATCCATTTCCGGGAGGAAAGTTCAGTCATCCATTTCATCCAATTTGCGGTCAAATCGTATCCTCCTAATACCATAATGAACAAGAGCATTACTGCTATTTTCCACTTCCGCTTATATTGACATAGAATAGAGTGGAAATCAATAAGTAGAATCATTTCTTATTTTTTTACTTGCTAAATCTGGAAATGTTGTTGTATTGTAATATCAATCGAATAGGGATACGGGGGCTTGAGTGAATCAGGCTGAGATTACAGTATATTCCGCTGTGGACCGTCAATCTGAACTGGATAATGCCAGCGTAGAGAATCGAAAGTCCGGGATAACTATACCTTTGGACCTAGTAACCGTCTGTGCACATCCAGCCAGTCGGTTTTTTGTTGTGTTCTAATACGAACTATATTTGAAGGAGAGATGAGAAGATGCAAGAGCAAGTTATTCAGAAAAAAGGTCGTGGATTAAAGTTAAGCGACCTACTTGTCACGATTCTAATATCGATTGTACTTGGTGTGGTGTATCACTTCTGGGGTTCGGTCTATAATTTATTCTCACCGTTATTTCCACAGGCGGATGAAATCGTCTATGGCATGTGGTTTTTGGCACCAACACTTGTATTTCTGCTTATTCGGAAACCAGGTGTAGCGCTGATTGCCGAAATCGCGGCTGCCCATGTAGCGATTCTTTTTGGTAGTGAGTGGGGAATTCAACTTGTCATGTATGGTGTGCTTCAAGGACTTGGAGCTGAATTGGTATTTGCAGCGTTTCGCTATCGCAAATTTTCAGGTGCTGTTGCAGCCCTTGCAGGTATTGGTGCCGCGGTGGGGTCATTAATACCGGATATTTATTATGGATATGTAGCTGATTATGAAACTTGGTTGCTTATAGCAAAATATGCTATGCGTGCGCTCAGTTCAGCAGTTATCGCTGGATACCTAGCCTTTGCACTGGCCAAAGCAGTAGAAGCCACTGGGGTGACGAATCTTCTTCGCCCTGTAGCTGACAAAGATTACGCTGCGCTGAACGATTGACCGATGAATGTCCATCAAGAGAGTCTTAGCATTAAGGATAACAGCGAAGAGATGATTACGGATACTGTAGCGGAAGTACGTGATCTGAGGCTCAAATTTCCGGGTGAAACTTCGTTTGTGTTCAAGGATCTATCCTTTTCCGTTCGCCGCGGAGAGAAGATGTTGCTATTAGGTCCTAGTGGGAGTGGGAAATCAACGCTCCTGCAGGTGCTTTCGGGTATCATTCCTAACTTGATTGAGGTTCCTATGCGTTGTGCGGAGAAGATACTTCCACCTTCCTGGGGCTTATTGTTCCAGGATCCGGACACTCAGTTCTGTATGCCATATGTTGACGAAGAATTAGCGTTTGTACTCGAGAACTTGGCAGTGCCGCAATCAGAAATGTCTCAGCGTATGAAAGAGGTGCTTGAAAAAGTAGGTCTTCAGCTTGGAGAACTTCATGTTCCAATTGACTCACTGTCACAGGGTATGAAGCAGAGGTTAGCATTGGCTTCTGTGTTACTCAGTAATCCGGAGGTCTTGTTCCTCGATGAACCGTCAGCCCTGCTTGATCCGGAAGGTCGGAAGCAAATCTGGAAGTCTGTCCAAGCTATAGCAGAGAATCGAACTTTGATCATAGTGGAACACCGAATCGAAGAAATTATTGGGTTTGTGGACAAAGTAGTTTTGTTTAATCCGGATGGTCAAATTGTTGGGCAAGGCCATCCGCATGATGTGTTTCGTATTTTCCGGCGTGAGTTGCAAGAATACGGGATATGGTACCCTGGTGTGTGGAAGGATTTCTTGAGCTCCCCGGATGGACAGACGTTATCCGAATCAGTAAAACCGGCTTCAGTGGAAGAGATTTCTTCTATACCACATCTTGTATTAAGTGCCTTTCGTGGAATGAGATACGGAGGAACCGCTATTGAGGTCGACCATGCCGAAGTGTATCCTGGTGATTTTATTGCGATAACGGGACCAAATGGGGCCGGCAAAAGTTCGCTACTTCTTAGTCTCATGGGTTTATTAGCTGCAGAAGGAACCTACATATTGCGAGAAACACGAATGGATAAGCTGAAGAATCGCAAACGTAAATTTGAAATGGCCGCGCATGAGATTGGGTTCGTATTTCAAAATCCTGAGTTTCAATTTATTGCTGACCAAGTATCAGAAGAAATTATTTTTTCTTTGCGGGAAGAAGGCTTGACTGCTGAAGAGGTATCGACAAAGGTTGCCGAGATCTTAGTGCAGTTTGGTTTACAGGGGTTAGAGTATCGTCACCCTTATCAATTATCGCTTGGTCAGAAGCGAAGACTCAGTGTGGCAGGTGCAGCTGTTCTTAAGAAACCTCTGCTGCTACTGGACGAACCAACCTTTGGTCAAGATGCCGTAAATACATTTGCGATTCTTAAATTCTGTGAGGAAATGCGTTCCCAAGGTATGGCCATTATGATGGTGACCCATGAGGAAATGATTGCTGACACTGTCGCCACGCATCGGTGGGAAATAAGCGAGGGGCGTTTAGTATCGCAGCAAGTGACGAAGCGGGGAAGAAACAGGGATAACATGAATCTGATAGAACGTGTTGAAGGGAGCTTTAGTACATGAGGAAGTTTCTGACACCAAGAATAGTGACATGGCTGCATAGGGCCAATCCCGTCGCGAAGCTCACTCTAGTATTAGTGGCCTTTTTTATAACATTGTTTAGTCATAGTTTGGATTTTGTGTTCTACCAAGCGATTATTTATATCCTATTATTATTTGTACTAAGTGGTCACGCTCCATGGAAAGTACTGCTCATTATATTGCCTTTCTTGCTGGTATTTATATCTTCCTCGTCAACGATGATTCTTTTTGGAAAAGGGGATCATCTTTGGTGGGAATGGGGACTCATTCGCATATCGGAGGAGAGTTTTTATCGCGGGATTCACATCGGATTCAAGTCAGTGAGCTTTGCCGCCGAAGGCTTGTTATTTGTGTTGACGACCCCTTCGGTTGCCCTATTCTACGCTCTGATGCAAAAAGGGAAGCTCCCTCCTAAATATGCTTATAGTTTCATGGCTTCCATAAGACTACTTCCAATGGTGTGGGAGGAATACGAAATTCGCCGGAACGCATTGCGTATACGCGGAGTTAGGGCATCTCGAGGTATTCGGAGTTGGTACACACAGATTAAGCTTTATGCTGTGCCTTTACTGTCCCAGAGTATCCGCCGAGCACATCGTGTGGCTGTTGCGATGGAGACGAAGGCATTTGATGGAAAGCGCCCACGGACATACTATTACCCATCAACATTTTCGCGTTACGATTTGTTGGTCATTATCATTTTGTCTGGAGCAGTTGGAATCGCATATATAGCAGCATTAGAGTATCCGTTGTTTGGGATATTTGATGTAAGGTATCGTTAGAAAAAGTCCAAGTTCATACAGCTGAACTTGGACTTTTTTTGCTATTTAAAAAAGGATCAAGGGCTAGATACAATGACTGGTGTTAAGCCTAAAAATGTCCTCACTATACTTTGATTCTGGCTCTAATTTGGGTTAGCTTTACGAGCGTATAACGCTGATACGGTAGGGTTATCAAGTAAATACCGAGCGAAGGCCATCGGTCTGCGGTAGGTGTCTTTCCAAGTTTCGTTCAGCTCAGCTTTACGAAATCCGTAACGTTGATCACGTCCGTTGCATTCAATAAAGTAAGGACGTCCGTCCATTGTGAGACCAATATCCATGCCGAGGTCACCGAGAAGAGGTAATTGAGAGGATAAATGGGTGGCAACAGCCAGGGCAAGTGTCTTGACATGGGTGATGACGGTTGGAACAATATGTGGCGCAAAGACTTCGGTTAACAGCAAATCTACAGGGAATGCTCTTCCCCCTTTGGCGATGTTGGAAATGAAGCTCCCTTTTGGGGCGACTTTGGCAAATAATCCTGTGACTGTCCATTGTCCGGTAATTCCTCGTTGTACAGTTATGCGGATATCCAAGGGCCGAGACTCATATTCCGCAAGCGGAATGCGCTCCTGGATAAGATAGGGAACGTGTATGAGTAAACGCCGAGTCCAGACTGGGAGTTCCTCGCGTCTTAGTCTGGTAGTAGTCCATCCGTTTTTGCCTGAACGTGAGGGATGAATAAGAAACCAGCCATCTTTGTCACGCTTCAATCTTAGGATGCCGTGTCCAACGGATCCGCGAATTGGCTTTAGGATGAGGTCGGGATAGCGGCTCATCATCAACCGTAGTGAAGATGACGAAGCGGAGGTGGAATTGGGTAAATACTGGCAGATATAAGGATCATTCCACAACAGGCGGTGTACGACATCTTTGCTGTATCGATTGTTGACGTTATAAATGATCTTCCCTTGAGAAATGATATTGCGTATTTTCTGATGTGCTGAACGGTCGGCGTACAGAGCTCGGTTGTGAATGACAGCCGGTGTGGGGATTACAGACTTAACGTAATCATAGCCGTTAAATTTATAAGCTACGCTTACGCCTTTTCTTACGTCTATATCCCCCAAGCGAAGAAAACAAGGAATGAATCCGTATGTTTGTGCTGCTTCCTCATAGTTAGATATCGACTCCTGGCCGGTTCTCCGCTGGGGTATCCCCCGGTACATGCTAGTATTAAGCAGAATACCGACATGGTCCTGCCCCATGGATCTCCCTCCTTCTGATTTGGCGTCTTATGTCTTGGTTCAATTTATGTTCGTCCGCGAAAAATGGAGTGGACGACTGCTATGCGTCAGCAGCCTGTTTTGGAATATTGACCCTTATTAGTGTACTCAGCATTACTGGAGGTTTTGATTCAGTCACATTTCCCGGGCTAACTTCGTATATTTGAGAATAACTATGAATGTCGGATTCAAGAGATCGTATAGCGTAGTAAGGTAATTGTTTGTTGAGGGAGGGGTGTCTTATGGGAGAAAGGCAAAAGGTTGCGGTAATTACTCCAGGGTCGTTTGTTATACCATCAGGGCGTAGCAGCTCAGTCGAACGGGTAATAGAGAAGATAGTTCCACTAGCGGCTGAACAATTACAGATCAGGATTTATGGTCTGGCAGATGGACATCTTCCGGCCTATGGATTACTTGGCAACGTACCTTGTTATCGATTAACAGGAGGTCGTCGGTATGTTGATTCTATTTTGCGTCATCTACGTAAATGGCTTCCAGATACGGTAGATGTGCATAATCGTCCGCAGCTTGCTTATCAATTAAAAGCACGACTTCCATTAGCTCGTGTGTTCTTGACGTTGCATTCTACTACATTCATTTCCTCATCTAGCCAACCGGGATCTCGGACACTTCCTATGTTGGAAAGCGTGGATGGTCTGATCGTAAATAGTAAATATTTAAAAGATGAGATTATGCGAAGGTTTCCTTCTTTAACAACGCCGATATCGGTAAATCCTTTAGGTGTTAGTTTAGAGGACTTTGTACCACGGTGGTCGTTATCTGGAGAATTACTACGTGAGGCGCGACTTGCCGACTTTGGTTGGAACAACCGGAAGATTGTCCTATTCATTGGTCGTCTGCTTCCATCCAAGGGTGTACATCATCTATTAGAGGTATTTCCTACTGTTCTAGAGAAAGAAAAGGATGCTATGTTGGTCATTGTGGGGAGTGCATTTTATGGAGTGAATCGGGAGAGTGACTATGTACGGAAGTTGAAAGTGTTAGCAGAGCCGTACAAGGATCGTGTTGTCTTTCTTCCGTATGTGCCATATCCAAGAGTGGCAGACTGGTATAATCTAGCTGATATATTGGTTGTACCCTCTGGAGGTGAGGAAGCCTTCGGTTTGGTCAATGTAGAGGCGATGGCTTCCGCAGTTCCCGTCGTGGCAACGGGGGTAGGTGGTATTCCTGAGATTGTGATGGATGGTGTTACGGGTGTGCTGTTATCACCAGAAAAGCTGGATCCCGGTCTTGGGGATAGTATCCTGCGTCTGCTGGAAAGTGAGGAAGAGCGCAGAAGTATGGGGAGAGCGGGGAGAGAGTTAGCCCGTATTCGGTTTCGTTGGGAGCATACGTCAGATCGATGGGTGTCTATAATGAAGAGAAACCCTAGTAATTGAAGTACAGGTTCTTATGTATTAACAAATGACTTGAATTCACAGATGAAGATGTATATTTTAAGATAAAGGAATATTTCAGATGATAGAGAGGGTGCGGTTTATGAACATAAGTGCATTGAGACAGCATCGTCAACATCCCGACAATATCGGACAAGAGACCGCGCGGGCTACTTATGAACGCGATTATTCGCGGCTCATCCATTCTCCTACCTTCCGGCGCCTACAAGGCAAGTCTCAAATATTTGGGGCAGGAACAGGAGACTATTACCGGACGCGGTTAACGCATTCGCTGGAGGTGGCACAGATCGCCAGAGAAGCGGCGAGGAGCTTACTCCGTTCTTATCCAGAGATAGAGACAGGACAAGCGCTCCATCCGGGGCTGATTATTGATCCTGAGGTGGTCGAGTGCGCTGCAATTTGTCATGATTTCGGTCATCCACCGTTTGGTCATAAAGGTGAAGAGGTGCTACAAGGAATTCTTGAGCGAGTGATTCAAGACAAGATAGCGAAGGCTTTAGGAGATGGGCGGCAGCATTCACTCGAAGAGGCACAGGCGATCCGAGAGAATATACAGCGTCAATATGAACATTTTGAAGGTAACGCCCATAACTTTCGGTTGATTATGTTCCTAGAGAAACGGGAAAATATCGATGGGCTTAACTTGTCTGATGCGGTCTTATTAGGAACAAATAAATATCCATTTCCCGGTACGCTGAATAAGAAAGGTGTATATTTACGTGAATGGGAATATATATCGCAAATTCGTCAAATATGGGGAATCCCAGAGGGTAAGAAGACTCTAGAAGCTCAACTAATGGATCTATGCGATGATATCGCCTATTCCTCTCATGATCTGGAGGATGGCATTAAGGCTGGAAAGATTGAGGTTCATGAACATTTTATGGAGGATCCTTATATTTGCCGATTGATTGTTGAGAAAATTAAGACATTGGAGGACGCAGTCTGGGAGGGTTGGCAGGAGGAAGCCATAGGTATTAAAGTACGGGAAGTGTTATCTTCATTCCTGCAAGTCTGGAAGGCCAAGTTGCCGACATGTGGCAATGATATTTCCCGGACAAGACGTGAAGTTAAAGCCTACTGGGTTAGCCTATTTGTTAACCATCTTGGAGTTGTTAGTGATGGTGATTGGAAGAAGGTGACCTTCGTGTCGGAAGGTCAGGAGAACGAGGATATGCTTCGTACCGTTAGCGTATTGAAAAGTTTTGCGTGGGTGACTATGATTTCTGATTTAAGGGTGCAGCGATTACAGAAGCGAAGTGCTTGGATAATTAAACGTCTGTGGGATGCATTTATTGATTCAGATTCTTCAAGATCGATTATTCCGAGCGATTGGTTGATGCGGTTTGAGCAAGATCAACGAAGTGAAAGACCGATGTGGACATGGGAGCATATGGTTGTCGACTATATCGCTGGAATGACGGATGCTTATGCAGAGAAAGTGTATAACGAGCTCTACGGCTTGAAGGTAGGCTCCATATATGATCTCGACTGATAACAGATGTAGGTAGATTAGAATAAGGTTCGTGTGGTTAATTAGTACCTGAAAAAAAGCTTGCGGAAAGAGAATCATTCTGCAAGCTTTTTTTATGTTGCCAGGGTTTGTTATTCAACGGTCTAGTGAGTATGTACGTTTGCCGTTACAATGCCTTGAAAGCGGCATACACTGTGGTATATGCTCCGGCACATATGGATATCTGGGAGGTGAAGGCATGATCAGAAAGCGCAAATCACGGAGACGTCTTAGCCGGAGAACCTTACTTCAAAAGCCGCGGATACGGCGTTTGTCCAATCATCCTAATCCTCTGGTCTCCATAATTATTCCAGCCATGAACGAAAGGGCTACGCTTCCGGCCGTCCTATATCAAGCGAGCCAGGTACATCCTTGTAGCGAGATTATTGTAGTAGCCAACGGTTCGACGGATGGAACGGCGGAGCTTGCTGCGAAGTGGGGAGCTAGGGTGATTTCCTTTACTGAGCCACTTGGTCATGATGTTGGCCGGCGTTTTGGTGCGGAAATATCCAAAGGAGAAGTACTGCTATTTATTGATGGAGACATGGTTATTCCCGCAAAAGAATTACGTCCGTTTGTGAATACGATAATATCTGGGGTTGATGTGGCTCTAAATGGGTATTCAGGGCCCGTGGAGAAGCAAAAGACTCACCCAGTCGTTCTGGCTAAGCATGTATTAAATGTTTTTTTATCTCGTTCTAATCTGAAAGGTGCCTCAATGACCGCTGTTCCCCATGCGTTAAGCCGCCGTGGTTTTGAGATCATCGGTTCTAAAGCGTTAGAGATTCCCCCTTTGGCTTACGCTATGGCAGTGAGTAGGGGACTGAATGTGCAAGTCGTTCATACAGTTCCCGTGGGTAAACTGAATCCAGTTCGGCAGAGAGTTGGTAAGGGGAAGCAGGATCCACTTGCTACGCTTGTCGCTGGAGATCACTTAGAAGCCCTTCATTGGCTGGTCAAGGAACATGGACAGCGAGGAGGATTCGGAGATCTTGGTCGCAAACGCGATAGAGTGAGGGGATGAGGAGGATTAGAAAAATTACTGTGAAGTCTTCACGAACGGGCAGAAAGGCTCGGTGGAGACCAAATAATCGTCGCAAAGTGAAGAAGGGAAAGAATCGGCTTCTTCGTTCTACGGTCCGCAGATCTGCTCCAATTGACAAGTTGTGGTGGATGGAGCAAAGAGCGATTAAGGCTGGCTTTATCGCTGCTTCTGATAAGGAAAGTAGTCATTTATCCTTGGAGAATATGCAAGAGTCGCTTAACGCTTGGTATGGTGATCATAATTCTGGGGATGCCTCTGTTTCTAGAGTATTGAGCCTTTCTCTGGCTTATCGCCGTGGATATGCGCTAGCTTCAAGAATTTCTGATATCGGAATTGCGCTCCCCCTGCAGGGGAAGGCATCGGTCGTTGTATCCATCTGTAATGAGGAACAGACGCTACCAGCTGTGTTATCCGAGCTCTGCAAACTGCCGCTGAAAGAGATTATTGTAGTACTTAATGGCTGTACAGACGGCAGCTTTGCTGCGATAGTGAGGGATCCCCGCATGATCCTAGTCCATATCCCTGAGCGGCTAGGTCACGATGTTTCGAGGGCACTCGGGAGCGCATTATCTTCAGGTGATATCGTTTTGTTTTGCGACGGGGATATGTCTCTGCCAGCTGAAGAGCTTGCAGCCTTTCTCATCGCAGTAGATTTGGGGGTAGATATTGCGTTGAATAATCTTACTCCGTATCTACCAACTTTCTCTGGTCAGGATGATGTTACACGTTGTAAGACATTCTTGAATCAGGCGCTGGGTAGGTCTGACCTGGGAGCGAATTCCCTGACAGCTGTACCGCATGCCTTATCCCGGAAGGCGATCGAAACACTTGGAACGGAGGCTCTCATTGTACCGCCCAAGGCGCAGGCACTTGCACTAGTACGCGGACTTAAGGTAAGCGCACCTTACTCGGTCAATGTAGTGCGAAATAATCGTATTCGCAGTGGAAATACAGGAGAGGGTAACTCTGTTGCAGGTTTGATCATCGGGGATCATGTGGAGGCATTTACCGAGGTTATGAAATCAGAAGGTAACCGATTGCGATTTGTGACATACTCTCGGAGCGAACTTGCGAAAGTGAGGAACGCAAGATGAGACAATTTGGACTGACTAGCATCATCATTCCGTCATATAACGGTCTTCATCTGCTTACAACTTGCATTGAGGCGATTCGCCATCACACATTAGAACCGATTGAAATTATCATAGTGGATAATGGATCGAGTGATGGGACAGCGGAATATTGTCTAAGGGAGGGACTCATCCTGGTGTCACTCCCCCGAAACACTGGTTTTCCGATCGCGTGCAATAAAGGTCTTGCGATCGCTTCGGGGGATCAGTTGCTACTGCTGAATAATGACGTTATTGTCTCTCCTAGGTGGTTATCGAATATGCTTCTGGCCTTAGATAGTGCTGATGATGTAGGTATCGTTGGACCCGTAACGAATTATATCAGCGGTAGGCAGCAAGTGGAAGTTACATGGATTGGGATGGAAGGGTTTGTCGAGGTGGCAGAGCGATATAATGTCTCTGACCCAGTCAAATGGCAGGATGTACAGCGTATTGTAGGGATGTGTTTCCTTTTTAAGAGGAGTCTGCTAGGTAGTATTGGCATGTTGGATGAGCGATTCTCACCAGGTCATTATGAAGATGATGATTATTGTTACAGAGCTAGACAACAGGGATATCGGTTGCTGATTTCAGGGGATACCCTTGTATACCACGCTGGAAGCGCGAGCTTCAAAGTTAATTTTCCGGATGGATGGAACTCCTTGATGGAACGTAATCGGGAATTATTTATCGCGAAATGGGGAGTGAATCCCTTACAATTTATATAAATTGCAAACATTGGGGGGAGTTAGTTTATGAAAGGTGTGATTTTGGCAGGGGGCACTGGAACACGGTTATATCCGTTGACCCGATTAATCAATAAGCATCTGCTTCCTGTCGGGAGCCATCCCATGGTTTGTTACGGCATAGAACGGCTGCGTCAAGCGGGAGTCACCGACATTCTTATTATCATTGGGAAGCAATCTGCGGGATTATATACAGACTTTTTTGGCAGTGGTGAAAAATACGGTGTGAATCTTACCTATCGGGTACAAGAGACGGCAGGAGGAATCGCCGAGGCGCTTGAGCTTGCAGCAGGATTCATTCATCATAAGGAGAAATTTGTTGTTCTACTAGGCGATAATTTATTCCTAGACGATTTAACTCCATTTGTGGAGAAATTTAAACATCAACCTACTGGAAGTGCTAGGGTGCTATTGAAGTTAGTAGATGATCCACGGAGATATGGGGTTCCCGTATTTGACGCAGCACATCCACAGCTGATCGCGTATATCGAAGAGAAGCCTAAGAAGCCAAAATCCAAATACTCCGTTACTGGGATCTACATGTATGACGATGCAGTGTTTGATAAGATAAAAGAAATCAGTCGTTCAGCGCGCGGAGAATTGGAAATAACGGATGTTAACAATCTTTACGCCCGAAGTGGCATGCTAGAATACAACGTACTGCAATTGTGGTGGGGAGATGCCGGTACATTTGATTCACTGCAAGAGGCTGGAATCCACATGAGAGGTGTGCTTCCATAAGTTAACTCTACCTGGACGTCGCATTGGCCTAGTAATTGCAAAACCGAAGGGAGGAGGTAGGATGGCGGGCTGGCGTAAGAAGGTTTCTAGATTGCGGAAGACTCGGAGAACCATGCGAGTGAGGCGGAGTCTTCATCCTGCCGCTCGGTCGAACAAACGATATGTGAAGAAACGGGCACGAACTAAAGTATTGAATAAAGGTGCTAAGGGTCCCGCAAGTCGTAGTATGCCATCTGAGGGAGTCATTTCCGAAAGTCTAAGTCAATCGGATTTGATAGAGAATGAGGATCTATCGTCAGAGGTCTTATTGACAGATGCACATATTGCCGCGGCGTATGAAGAGGGATACCGTCAGGGTTATTTTGAAGGCGGCGAGGCAAAGGTTGGACAATTAATTCCTCCTTTGATGATTCTACCTGAATTGACGGTGGACGACTTAATTGCGACAGGATATTTAGCCGTGGCTTCTACGCTGTTTCCGCTTATACCACCTGCAGCGGTATATGATGAGATGAAAACTGCTCTTGATCAACGGACACCACTTTCACTTATTCGTCTGGGGGACGGGGAACTTCTCACTCTTGCTCATGATATAGTGATTCCCACGGAACAAGCAGTACGTTGGGGATATTTCCTGCCTTATGCAGGAATAAATCTCCCCGACCCGCTTACACGTGAAGCTTTGGCGAATTCACTTCAAATAGCTGACTTGATAGGAGTACCGGAATCCAGACATCCATCCTACCAAGGATTGTTGTTTCCCATACTTCGACACTACGGAATTGATTATCGAAAGCTCCGTATGACCTCCTCTGTCGTGAATTATACATTGAATGAAGAAGGATTTCTTTCGAAGTTACTTGTGGGACGCAAGATACTGATTATTGGGAATGAAGCACCAGGATTGTCCATGTTACTTGAGCAACAGGGCTTCCAAATCTCTGGAATCATTCATCCAGTTCAAGGAGTAGCTGATGTCTCAAGGGTTATGGAACAAACTATAGGTATTGAATTCGACATTGCTCTGGTTGCTGCGGGGGTTGCTGCGGTGTTGATTTGCACACGAATCGCTAAGGAACATGGAAAAGTATCGTTTGACCTCGGTCATTTGGCCAATAAACTGGAGAGCGGTGAAGTCAACCTAGAGACCCGCTTGTGAGGTGCAATCATGCCAATGAGAAGAAATAAAATCAAAATAAGGCAGAGTATCCCGAGAGGGACTTCAAGAAAGAGCAAGGTGAGTGGGGCTTCGGATTTTCAAAAGGGGTATGAGGCGGGATATACCCACGGTATCTTAAAGGGGAAACAATCCTATGGCTCTTTTTTTGAAGGAACAAGTATTATTATCCCTACCTTTAATCAGAAGGCACTGCTGCTACAGTGCATTGAAAGTATAGAAGCACATACTACAATGCCGTATGAGATCATTGTGGTCGATAATGGTTCTGAGGATGGGACTGCAGAAGAACTAAGATCTCGGAGGGTATCCATTCGCCTAGCGGTACATTCGCAAAATCTGGGATTCGCTAGGGCAATTAATACCGGACTTATGATGGCGAAAGGCAGTACGATCGTTCTACTTAACAATGATACTCTGGTTACTGAAGGCTGGTTAAGCAATATGTTGCGTTGCCTAAACGATTGCCCGGAGATTGCGGTTGTTGGGCCGGTAACGAATTATATAAGTGGTGAACAGCAGATAGATGTCCCTTACGAAGATATTGCTGGAATGTATGAGTTTGCGGCAATATATAACGCCTCTGACGAGCGGAAATGGTGGAATACAGACCGATTGGTAGGGTTTTGCTTGTTGTTTGCTCGTAGTACCTTTGAAGGTGTGGGGTATCTAGATGAAGGCTACGAATTCGGCAATTTTGAAGATGATGATTGGATTGTAAGGCTGCGATTTCAAGGTAAAAAAATGAAAATTGCGGGGGACACTTTTATTCATCATTTTGGAAGTGTTACGATGAAAGGTCTCGGCAATGAGGGATTTAAAAAGGTGAATGGTCAAAATGAAAACTTTTTTACAGAAAAATGGGGAAATGTGTATGAAATACTTCAGCGACAGTCTGGTCAAAATTGTTCAGAAGGGACGAAATCGTTAGATTTCTTTCCTACCCATATTTGGATTAGGGGATTAGGAGAAAGAGTTTATTGGCTCGAACACGGTGTGAAATATCCGATAGATCATGGAGTTTTGAATGAAAATGAGAAGCATAGGGCAATAAGATTGTCCGTTATTGACTTGTTACAACTTCCAACTGGACCGCAGCGATGTTCGGAAGAAGCGTTATCTCCAACCTCTGCCTATGAAGGAGCACTATTCCGGGGGGCAGACGGCTGTATATATCAATTGGATCAAGGAAAACGACGTGAAATTGTTTCATCATATGCGATTCTGTCTTGGGGTCTAGTAGTCGGAGAGGATAGGGATTTGATAACTGAGGGTTCAAAACTTCCAATAGGTGTTCCTATTCTGCCAGCCCCACGGTTGAAATCAGAAGATTTATAATTTGCTCTGTTGTAAGTAACGCCATTGTCCGTTTTGGCATATGCTGAAGCAGGCGGGCACCAGGCTGGCCCTTGAACCCGTATTCTAGCACAATTCAAACCACAAGCTAATGCTATCGAAGTAAGTTTTGAGCAATCGAAGGTGTAACGCTCCCAAAACTTTTAGGAGGAATCAGAGTGGAGCAGAAAATTACGGAGATCATTGTTCATATGTCCCACTCCCACGGGCAGATGGCGCGGGTGATCGATGCTGAACGGCAAGTTGCTGTCCGTATGTCGCAAATCGTGAATGCCATACCTGATTCTACCCCTGGCTTTGATGGATCGGACGGAATTATTGAGAATGCGGGCCGTATCAACAAGAGTGTAATCTCATATTTAAATGCAATAGCTGATCTTCAAGAGGCGATGGCTGAGAATTTAGGTTACGTTATTAAAGAGATGAGAAGCCCGGATGAAGAATAAGCACACCAAAGCGGGGATGATGTCATGAGCAGGGAACAGGCGTATTTGAACATGCTAGGTGCCGCAGTCCAAATTCAATGGAATGTGGCCTTGATCCTAGAGGCGAAAGCGGTAGAAGCAGAAAAGGTGCGTAACTGGATGCTGAATCATGTGCATGAGGGTTGCTTCGAGAACCATGAGAAGCAGTTATCAAATCCGCTCGATGTGCATGAGCAATTGGTAGAGGTATTGGAAGGACTAACCAAACTTCAAAACGGATTGTGCAGCAACCTTAAGACGATACTTCCGCCAGAGGAGGAATCTAGCGATGGAGGTGGACTTGGCGGTCTGTTTGGTGGAGATTTGGGGGATTTCGACAAATGAGTGCGGATTTAATCAACAGGGAGGCGGCCAAACATAAACTGATCGATTCGATCGCTAAGAGTCAAACGGCGATGGCCCGAATTCTGAATAGTTTGGCCGACGTGTCGGATCATTCTAAGGAAACAGCTCGGCATTTAGCTTTAAATATTGAGACTCTAGCAAAATATCAAAACGCGATGGCACGAAGTGTGTGCGGGATATCCCTATATCGCGTTCACTATGGAACTCCTTCATCACCATGGATTACGAAATCATGTTACAAAGCAAACATTGCGCCCCAAGGAGTACAGGAGGATGTTAGGAAATGATAAAAGCTAAGGTCCGGCGTAGCCGTCGGTCGAAAATAAAAAGATCGAAAGGAACTTCACTTAGGAAGAGACGGAAGTTGTCTCTGAAACGGGGACGTAAGCTCACAGGTAAAAGACTTAAGAAAAAAGTTCTTAAGCTTCGTCGCCTTCGTAGGAGACGGCGGCTTAATCGTCGACCACTGCGGAAGGTCTCCCAAGTACCAGAACAGGTAGCCCAGGTAGCCCCTCTTCCTCTTGATGGGAATCCAGCCCCTTCATACCAGCATGCATATAATGAAGCATACCAGCATGGATTCAATTCGGGCTTTAATCAAGGGCTTGAAGACGGCCACAAGCTCGCTTACCAAGCGATGGTTTAATTAAGTAATTTAATAGCGAATCTCTATCCGGTACAAATCGGGATGGGGATTCGCTTTTTTGCTTATAGATTTGCTTGCCTTAGTTATTAGCCTTCAAAGGCGTTAGCCAATTTATGAACCTACGGGGTAGTCGTCTATGATGAACACACCCCCTCCGCATATATTTATATGGACCTAGGAAATCCACACACAGATGGGATGAATGCGTTGAAGAAAATAAAGGAGAGGAAAATCAACTCCGCTGATGATCACAAGGCTGGATACTATGAGGGGTACCGTTATGGTGGTTGCCAGGCCGTTCTGTCACGCATTTCGCACTCCTCACCTTCTATTCGTAATCTGCGTGTTATTTATGTGACGCAAGGGTTCGAGGGAATTGATGGGGGAGTGTCGGCGGCCCTCGGGAAGCTAGTAAATGTCTGTATTGTTGTTTCTCCAGAATCGATGCTACAGGAGGTAACCAATCATCGACCTGATCTCGTGCTGGTCATGAACGCACTGCATGTATTTCCCCCGGATCATGCGGAGCAGATTAGACAAATCAAGGAGATGGGGATTCGTACAGCCGTATGGTTTGTTGATGATCCTTACTTTAGCGATGATACGGCCTCGCTGTCATTGCAATACGATACGGTGTTTACCCATGAATTGGAAAGTGTAGATTTTTATCAGAAGATAGGGTGTGCCCAGGTTCATTATTTACCACTTGCTTCAAATCAGGAGATGTTTCGTCCTATTCATGTAGCTCCTGAATATCATTATGATGTTTGTTTTATCGGAAATGCATTTTGGAACCGAGTGGAACTGTTTAGGCAACTTGCACCGTTCCTGGAGGACAAGAAAGTATTGATTGCTGGGGGACATTGGGATCGACTGGAGCATTGTGGGAAGTTATCCCGCTGTATAAGACATGGTTGGATTCCTGTGGAGGAAACAGTGTCTTATTATAATGGCGCCAAGATTGCCATTAATATGCATCGCCCTACCACAGCGGGAATGGATAATCGGAACGGAGTTAACTTAACCGGAAGGTCCATTAATCCCCGAACTTACGAAATCAGCGGATGTGGTACGCTTCAAATTACGGATATCCGGGAGGATCTGACTGCGTATTATCGTCCGGGATACGACATCGAGACATTCAAAGATGCAGCGGAGCTTCAAAGCAAGATTGATTATTATCTGAACCATGAGGAAGAGCGGCAAAGAATAGCTTGGCGTTCGCTGTGGACAACACATCAGTACCACACTTATATTGACCGGTTAGGTCGTTTGCTGGATATGATTTGATTTTGATTCACTAATCGATATGCAGCAAAAATATAAACAAGGAGTGACAGTATGGTCAATTCAGAAAGAATAGGGACTAAGGCCCCCTATCATGGGTATGAAATTAACGATCCCAGACATGCAGGATGGGACGCTGGCCTAAGTGATGGATTTAATGAAGGATATTTACGTGGTAGAGCTAATGCCATTATGAGTCAGCCTAGAACTCCTTGGCAGATACGCAATATTAAAGTACTGTATGCTGGTTCAGGTAAAGGACTTCCATATTCACCAATTGATGAAGCGGTCATTGCTACACTTCGGACCATGGTCGCAGAGCTGGCTGTTTCGGAAGTCGGCCAATCGCTTCCAGACCTCGCTGCTACGCTTCACCCCGACTTGGTTCTGGTATTGGATGGTATGGAGTTACCTGTAGAGCAAATAGATGCGGTCCGCGCTATGGGGATAAGAACCGCAGTTTGGCTCACGGATGATCCTTACTACACGGATTTAACTGTTCGGATGGTAACGCATTTCGACTATGTATTCACCTTGGAACGTAATTGCATTGATTTGTATCGGGCGGCTGGTGCAAATAATGTCCACTATCTACCATTTGCTGCCCATCCTGAACATTTTCGACCAACCTTGGTCCAGTCACAGATCAGGAGAGATGTCAGCTTTATAGGCTCTGCCTATTGGAATAGAGTTAACTTCCTTCAGCCCATTATAGGAGAGCTTATGAACAAAGGTCTACACATTAATGGAATTTGGTGGGACCGTCTTCCTGAGTATGGGTCTTATCCAGATCGGATCGAGATAGGTAAATGGATGGGGCCAAATGAAACAGCAGAAGTATACAGTGGGACAAAGATCATGTTGAACTTGCATCGCTCCCCCCTTGATGAATCGGTTAACCAAAATAATAGTGGTATCATGGCAGTTTCTCCAAATCCACGGACCTTTGAAATTTCTGCCTGTGGAACACTCCAATTGGTTGATGCGCGCGAAGACTTAGCTTCGTTCTATATACCAGGTCAGGAAATTGAAACATTTAATACTGCGGATGAATTGTTAGATAAAGTGAATTATTACTTAACGCATGAGAAGGAAAGAAGGGAAATTGCACTGCGAGGATTAGCAAGAACTTACCGTGATCATACGTACGGGAATCGAATCGATGAGCTCCTTCGCCATATCTTTGGGTAAATCTAAAAGGTATTACTTCTATAATATATTGTAATTGATTTGAACTTACCTTCACTAAACAACAAGCCGACAACCCCACTGGGATGTCGGCTTGTTATTATTTTTCTTGATAATACGGTTCAAATAATTACAACAGGTACGGTTAAATCTACCTGCATATTGGTCTGAACAACAGCGCAGTCTAAGACATGTTAATCATAAAATTAATCGACAAGGGGATGACTACATGCGAGGAGCCAAAATGATTCGCTTATCATTGTCAGCAGCATTAATCGCGGGAATGGTCGGATTGACTGGCTGCAGAGGTACAACAGATAACACCGCAATGCATACCAAGAGTGTACGAAATCATACTGCCCGGAATTATAATACAAATTCACTGAATCATGGGAGTCGTCTAAATAGTTATCAGAATAACAAAATGAACAATATGAAGCATAGCCCAACTTTGAGTAACAAAGTTGCTCAACTTCCAGACGTTCAGACTGCCCATGTTATCGTGAGGGATAATGATGCTTATGTAGCCCTTACACTGCATAATCAAACAGGTCAAACAGGTCAAACAGGTCAAACAGGTCAAACAGGTCAAACAGGTCAAACCGGGACTTCTAAGCTAGGAACGCTTAGTACTGGCATGAGAAATAACATGGGTACTAGCATGGGAACCAACAGGGGAACCAACTTGGGTACAAGTAATGTCGGCGGTCCTTACGGTGCGGATTATGGAACACGGGGCGCGGGAGATAATGGGCTGAGTAGAATAAACGGAAGATCTGGAAGCCTCATGGATATGGGTCGGGGGGCAATATTTGGTGATAATAACAGAAGCGGAATAAATACAGGTAGAACTACAACCTACGGCACGGGGACTTACAACGGTACAGGCACATATAACGGCACAGGGACATATGGTACAGGCACATATGGTACCTATGGAACGAGCACGGGTACTGGAACAACATTGAATAATTCGGGAACAGTAGTAGATAACGTTCCTCAGAAAGTGAAGAATGAGGTTTCTCGTGTGGTAAAAAATGCGGATTCAAAAATCCGTAACGTATATGTTTCAAATCATCCTGATTTTGTGAGCGGCGTTGGAGGTTATGTGACGAAATCACGTGGCGGGATGATGGTTAACGAAGCAGTAGTTGATTTCGAGGAGCTAGTTCAGCGTATCTTCCCCTCCCGTATGGGAACAATGCCTGGCCCGAGCGGATATACACCAACACCAACCCAAAGAAATGGTGTTAATGGGGTTAATGGTGTAACTCGTTAGATTCAACTTATATCAAACAATGGCAGGTCAAGATGGTATCCTTGACCTGCCATTGTTTTTCTAATTTAAATTAATTTTGGAACAAACGTCCCTTAACCCAAACATCTTGGAGATTTAAATCAGGATCTACGAGAAGTAAATCGGCTTGTTTACCTGTTTCAATTGAACCGGTATGCTGATCGATTCGGATCAGCTTGGCTGGATTTAAGCTTGCTGCTTCTGAAGCTCGTTCTACAGAGAGACCGATCTCTTGAACCAGGTGACGGAATCCACGAATCATGGTTAGCGTGCTTCCGGCTAACGTTGCTTCATTTTCTTTTAGAGTACAAACATTATCTTTCACCACGACAGGCAGATCGCCGAGCATATACTCGCCGTTGCCAAGTCCTGCAGCGGACATGGCGTCTGTGATAAGGATGAGATTGTGATCCGTCTTCACACTGGCGAGCAGTTGGATCCCCGCCTTATGGACGTGAATACCATCAGCAATGATTTCTGCACTCAAGGCAGGGTTACTAAGTAGTGCACCGGCTGTGCCTGGTTTACGATGATGAAGGGGTGTCATCGCGTTGAACATGTGAACCGCATGATGTAATCCAACCTCAGCGGCAGCCATAATTTCTTCATACGTGGCATCGGTATGTCCCGCTGCTGCGACGATTCCTTTTTTGCGTAAATAGCGAATTAATTCATGTGCACCTTCGCGTTCCGGTGCAAAGGTTACCTGTTTGATGAGACCCGGATATTGTGTCTCCCAAGCCTCAACCCACTCCCGATTTGGTGGAACAATGTGGACAGGATTTTGAGATCCAGGCCATTTTGGACTAATAAATGGACCTTCTAAATGAACGCCAACCAACTGTGCATAAGGCATGTCATTGTGAATGTAGGTGTTAATCTGTTCTAAGATCTCGTCGATGACTTCCTTAGGCATTGTCATGGATGTTGCCAACATGGAGGTCGTTCCTTGGCTGCAGTGTAGCTTGGTTATTGCGTCAAAACCTTCTTGGCTAGGTACGGAGAAATCCTCGAGCATACCTCCATGAACGTGAACATCTATAAATCCAGGAAGCACGTAGCTCCCTTTGGCATCAATGATTTTGGAAGAATTAGCGGAGTCAGATGGAGCTCCTGCCGCTGATCCAACATAAGTGATGATGCCTTTCTCTACTTGTACCGCACCATCATGAATAATTCCTCTTGGTGTAACGACCTCGGCGTGAACAATAGTGAAATTTCGATCTGAGTTCATGTTATAAGAGCCTCCCAGCGGCTTGATCAACTAGTACTACGACATTGGCATGAGTTTGGAGGAATGAAGCCGGACATTTAGTAGTCAGAGGACCTTTAAGCGCTGTAGCAAGTATTTCAGCTTTGTCAGCACCTTTAGCCATCAGTAAAATTTGTTTTGCTTTGAGAATGGAACCAATCCCCATCGTAATAGCATGGGTCGGAACTTCATCAATGGAGTTGAAGAAACGAGCGTTGGCATTACGCGTTACCTCGTCGAGGGTTACGATATGTGTTGGTCCTTGTAATTCTTCAGCAGGCTCATTAAATCCGATATGTCCATTATGTCCAAGGCCAAGTAACTGAAGATCGATAAGACCCGCGTCCTCCAGTAGACGGTTATAGTCGTCAGCAGCCTGTTCAAGATTCTCAGCATTACCAGATGGGACATGAGTGTTCTGCTTTTGAATATCAATGTGATCGAACAGTTTCTCATTCATGAAGCGTCTGTAACTCTCCGGATGGTTGTCAGGTAGACCGATATACTCATCTAAGTTATAGCTTTGTGCGTCTTTGAAGCTAACCAGACCTTCGTTATAAAGCTCGATCAATCTTTTGTAAACTCCAACGGGTGTACTACCCGTCGCTAGACCAAGATTTGCACGTGGGTTAATCTGTAACAAGCTAGCTATGAGGCTTGCTCCGGTTTCATTAAATTGTTGTTCATTGTTTACTTTAATAATATTTAACATATTATGACCCTCCAGTAGTTTTACGATATGTTTGAACATTCTGATAGGACGCTTCAAGTTTGGGGATGAAATCTTTAAAATTCATACTAACCATTCCTGTAAATAAAATATCGATGACATGAAGTTGGGCAATTCGGGAAGTCATATCCCCTCTGCGCATTCCTTCTTCCAAAGAAGATGAGAATAACGATATATCGGCTAGCGAAGCAAGTGTGCTATTCCCGTACTTTGTTAGTGAAATCGTAATGGCCCCGCTGTCTTTGGCACACTTTAGGGCATCGATTGTCTCCGGTGTCTCTCCCGAATATGAGATGGCTAGCGCGACATCGTTATTACCAAGCCCCGAGGCTGAGGTAATCTGCATATGCGAATCAGCAAAGGCAGTACAGTTCTTGCCAATACGGATAAGCTTTTGATAGAAATCCTGAGCGATTACGGATGAGGTAGCTACACCATACAAATCGATACGTTTGGCATGACAGAGTTTCTCTACGGCTAACTGGAGTTGATTCATATCCAAAAGACGGGTGGTATCCGTTATTGACGCCAGATGGTTCGCCTCCATGGCTTGAACGATCTTATGAAGATCATTGCCAGCGATAATATCCTGATACTGGTTGTCTAACGGTTTATTGGCAATCTCACTGGCTAACTTCATTTTGAAATCCGGGAATCCTTTGAAATGAAAACTTTTGCAGAAGCGCGTAACGGTAGAGGGGCTGATTTGGCAAGTGCTTGCCAATTCTGTAATACCAGTATGAATAACGGAAGATGGAGATTTTAAAATATGCTCACCAAGCCTACGTTCCTGTGGTGGTAAGGTGTCAAGAGAACTGAAGATCGCGTGAAGTATAGGGGTAAGCATAAACGATTCACCCGCTTTCATGAGATTTTCCCAAGAAAATAATTTCTAATATAAAATAAAAATTTATGAAAATAATTTCGATACCATCATAATAATTTATTCCACATACGAAAGCAAGTGACATGTTTCTTGTTTTTTCGATGGAGGCATACTAAACTGGTATTAAGCTTACTAACGTAGAGGAGGAATAGCATGGATCCGAATCTCGATCAATATGTAGACCGCTTAATGTCAGCTTGGTCTAAAACTTTCAAGAAAATGCATGCCGAGATTATGCATCATCGTGAACTTGGTTTAACGGGGCCTCAGTACCATATGCTCTCCATAATTTCCAAAGAGAAGTCATGTAATGTTACATATTTATCGGAGATGCTCGAAGTCAAACCGAGTGCAATTACTGTGATGATCGACCGGCTTGTTCAAAGTGGATATGTTGATCGCCGTCATGATGAACAGGATCGGCGTGCAGTGATTCTGTCTGCTACAGAAGACGGTGAGAAGATATTAGAGAAGGCGAAGATCAGATCCAGAACAGTTTTAAAGTCTTATTTATCTCTCGTAGAGCAGAATGAACTAGATGTGTTAATCTCTACTATAGAGAAATTTGCTCAGGTGGATAGGTCGCGTGACATCACATGATTTTTGATACTGAGAGAATAATCGATTGAAGCAATTTAAAAAGGAGCTATCCCTTTAGTAGATAATTCTACTTTTTGGGATAGCTCCTTATTTTTTTACCTTCGGAAGGCCAGCTATAAATTATAAATTGAAATTAACTGCGCCCGCGGATGGCATTACTGGATGAGGTGTTAGGTTTACTTTTCTCCCTTCCGACATAAAGTCGGACAAGAACGAATAGCAGTAGGGCTAGTTGCGCAGCAGTGGTCTCCCACGTTGGGAACGCACCTAACCAGCTTACCGATGGAAGCCAGGACTTGCTATGAGCAGGAAGTATTCCTGATATCTGTAGTGAATGAATACTTTCTCCCGTGAAGCGAATAACTAAGTAGTAGATAAGCAGAGTTGCGGTCAGCATGAATGGGCGAATCGGTAGCTTGACGCTAAACCGGATGATGCAGAAGCCAAGGATAATGAGCGCTAATAAAGCTCCAGTGATCCCAATTATGAATTGCATCGGTTCAATAGATGGTGCCATACCAATGTAGAACACGGCTGTCTCTGCACCTTCTCGTATAATAGCAAGACCAGACAAAGCAAATAGGGACCAAAGACTACCACGTTGTAATGCGCCACCGACATGTTTCGAAAGGTAGTTATTCCATGCCTGTGTACTGGATTTGCTATGAAGCCAATGCCCTACAGTCAACATCATTAGGACAGCTAGTAGTCCGACAAACCCTTCAATAAGTTCACGTGTGCTGCCTGAGGTTGATTGTGAGAACACATAGGTAAGTACGGCGGCCAGTACACCACTTAGTAGTAACCCTGTGCCCGCTCCTGCCCAAACATAGCTACGGGCGGTTCTGTTGTTTGCTCGCTTTACAAAGGCGAGTAAAGCTGCCAGTACTAGGATGGCCTCTAGTCCCTCACGAAGTAGTATGAGGGCTGCATCCCAAGCCGAATAGGCAGTACGCTCAGCCAGAGGCTCTAAATTGTTAAGTATTTTACTGATCAATTCTTGTGCCTTAGTCAAATCCGGTGGAGTGGATACGAGGTAGCTTTGTGCTTCAGTCATTTTATTCTCAGTATCTGTATAAATGGTAGCAGAGGATATGGACACCTCGCCCTCAACGGATGGCCAGAGTGTAATAAATTCACTCATTTGGCTACTAGCACCGGCTACATCCTGCAACTGGATAGCTTGATTGGCATCGCGTAATAAAATTAATGCGTCGGCCAGTGACGTCCCTCCCGCCTCTAGTGAGGACGAAGCAGCTGAATCATCAAGCTTACCGTCTATATAATTTTGAAGTAGGCTCAGCATAGATTTCAGTTCACTAATAGCTTGATCTGTTTTGGGAGGCTCAGCCTGAAGCGAGATACGAATTAGACTCATATGCCGTTCTACGTCGCTATAAACACCGAAATGACCACTGCGGATCGGTCCTTCTATTTTATGCCACTTATTCAGAATTTCCTTGTAACGGGACTGTGCTGTTGAGACGTCGATCTGCTCCTGCTCCAAAGGACTTAGTGTATTCTCCGCCATGCCCTGCAATAGCTGAGCAGCATCCTTTCCTGATGGAGTTTCGGCCTTTTCTGTATTGGCCTCGACATATGTATTTACCGTTTTAGCCAAGGCAGATAGTGAGGAATTCGCTTCCTCCTGGTTCTGAAGTTGAATAGCTTCTTTAGCTTTGTCTAGATGTCCTTTGATTTCTTCAGCCGTATCCACAGGTATGGGTGTTTGGACACCATTCCATAAGGTCTCGAATTGAAGTAGTTCTGTGGATGCCTCTTCCCAGTTCTTCGCTCCTGCTTCGACAAGTGCTCCTCCTACAAGGGGGAGGAGGTTGGTTAAGGAGCCATCACTTTCTTCAGCCGAGAGTTTAGGCGCTGGAAACATCATTACTATTAATAAAAGGGCCAGTAAACAGGTAGCTAATTTAAATATGGGGCGTGACAAGATACAGCACTTCCTTCCTTAGAAAAGTGTCTCCCCGATATACCCCCCTTGGCGTGTGCCAGGGAAACAGGCAAATACGGCGCTTCCGACATGAACGATATATTCATTAAGTTTGTCACTAGCCGCTAAAATTTGCTGCATCGCAACAAACTGTTTCTGAAGATCTCTTTGGTAACTGATGAAGAACAGCCCAGCGTCTAGTTGTCCTGTTTTGGTATCAATTCCGCTACTGTAAGAATAGGCTCTTCGTAGTATTTTGGTGTCCCCACTCATATTGGCTAAACGTGAATGAGAATTCATCGGAAGAATCGGTTGACCGGAAGGATGTTTTGCCTCTAAATCAAGCGGGGCGAATTCATCTTTGGAACCTAGCGGAGCGCCAGAATCACGATGGCGACCAAAGGTTATTTCTTGATCACTCAGCGACGAGCGATCCCATATTTCCACGCGCATGCGGATACGTCGAGCGGCCATATAACTGCCCCCTTTCATCCAATCCTGCGCATCTCCAGATTGAACCCAGACGATTTCATCCATCGCTTTTGGATCTTGTGTATCCGGATTACCAGTTCCATCTTTAAATCCCATTAGATTGCGGGGCGTTCCGCCAGACGGATCTGCTGTACCACTTCGCTGGAATCCTTCTTGAGTCCACCTAAGCACGGCTGTCCCGCGAGCGATTCGGGCTAGATTGCGAATCGCATGGAAGGCAACTTGTAAATCGTCAGCACAAACTTGAATACCAATATCCCCACCGCACCACTTTGGTTGCAACGCATCTCCACGAAATAGAGGGAGATCTTTGAAAGAGGCCGGTCGTTTACTCGCCAGTCCAAAACGTTCATCGAAGAAGGAAGGACTAACTCCAAATGTAATGGTCATCTTAGAAGGAGAAAGACCTGCCGCCTCTCCGGTATCGGAGGGGGGCAGGTTAAGACTACTGTTACTATTGCCGATAAGGTCACCAGTGATCATGACAGCTGCAGCTTCGGTCCATGCTTGGAATAATTTCCTTACTTCAGCAAGGGAGGTCGTCTTTAGATCAAATGAAGCGAAGCAAAGGAAGTTCTGGGCGGGTGTGATAATCCCAGCCTGATGTTGACCATAGAATGACACGCTGTCGCTAGCTGAGAAGTTATTCGTTTTGCTTTTGTTCGTACTCTTGGAGAGTGTATCTGTTGCGGCAAGAATGCCACCAACACCGCCGGCTCCAAGTAGTAAGCCGAGGCTACCAGCCCCGGCTAGCTTTAAGATATCCCTGCGACTAATTGGTTTATCCAGCAAGGAGTCTCGCGGGGAAGTTGCCTTCCCATCATTACGCTCAGTGTTTCCATCAATGGATCCTAAATCACTCATGTTATACTCCTAGAAGCTTGCCCATGTTGGACAGGGGTTCGGCTAAAGCATCTAAATTCTGACTTAGCGTTCGAACGTCTTCTTCTGTAAGTTTGTCATATGTAACATAACCTTCTCCTTCTCTAAAGGGAGCCAGTTCTTTCTCAAGAGCAGCAAAGCGCTCTCCAATTTGTTTATCAAGTTCTGCGTCATTAGTCGCTAGTTGGGGTTTAAGTAGTTCATATATTTTGGCTGCGCCTTCTACATTGGCAGCGAAATCGTACAGATCAGTATGAGAGTACCGTTCTTCTTCACCAGTAACTTTGGAAGTGGACACTTCGTTTAGCAACTCAACGGCTCCTGTCACCAATAAGGAAGCATCAATCTCTACCGTTTCAACCTTGGCCCGTAGCAGCTTAGCATCGCTTAGTAAGCGATCGGCATATTCTTTCTGACCTTCGGTTGTTTTATCTTCCCAGAGTGCTTTTTCGATGCGGTGAAATCCGCGCCATTCAGCCGCTTCTACATCTCCATCCCGAGCATCAATGTTGGGATCAAGATCACCAAGAGCCTCGGCGATCGGTTCAATCCGTTCATAGTGCATGCGAGCAGGGGCATATAATGCTTTGGCAGTATCGATATCTCCACTATTTACAGCATCGACGAATTTTCCCGTTTGCGTAACGAAAGCATCGCATTCTTGAATCACGTAGCTACGATATTGGTCGATAGCCGCTTGGAAATCACTTTGTTGAACACTGGAATTGGCTGCTTCAGCGGTTTGGGCTGCCTCAGTAGTATCATCTTTAACTTCAATAGATGTGTTATTTGTGTTATTGTTTGCAGTCTTGTTTTCAGAATTGCAGGCGGACAGTAATAGAGCCGTTGTAAGAATAGCAGCTGGTACAGCGTAACGATATTTCATTGAATACACCCCTTTTAATGGTTTTAATGGTATGGTCTGAATCTTATGTATAGTTCTATTTTCTGGGAATGATAATGATTATCACTTTCGTTTTCAATCATAATCGCAAGCTGAATAAGCGTCAATATAAATTATGATAAAAGTCACTGCTTTTTAGGTTAATATAAGAAATAAAATGATTAGGAACGGAGGGCTATAATGGAGAAATACATACTTGCACTGGATCAAGGAACGACGAGTTCGCGTGCTATTTTATTTAATAAACAGGGAGATATTGTTCATGCTGCGCAGCGCGAATTTCCACAGTATTTCCCCAAACCTGGTTGGGTAGAGCAGAACCCGAATGAAATATGGGGTTCTATTCTGGCGGTTATTGCCTCCTGTTTGTCGGAGTCGGGAGTAAAGCCGAAACAGATCGCTGGTATCGGCATAACGAATCAACGGGAAACTGCCGTCGTTTGGGATAAAGAAACAGGGTACCCCATCTATAATGCGATAGTTTGGCAGTCTCGCCAGACGGCGGAGATTTGTGAAGAGCTTAGATCCGCAGGCTTAAATGAAGTGTTCCGTGAAAAGACGGGGCTATTAATAGATCCTTATTTCTCAGGAACGAAAGTGAAATGGATATTGGATCATGTGGAAGGAGCTAGAGATCGTGCAGTGAAGGGAGAACTACTCTTTGGTACGATTGATACATGGTTGATCTGGAAACTATCGGGAGGGGTTCTCCACGTAAGTGATTATTCTAATGCATCTCGAACTCTTATGTATAACATTCATGAACTACGTTGGGACGATGATTTGCTAGAACTGCTAAATATCCCCAAAGTGATGCTGCCAGAAGTTCGCCCCTCTTCTGAAGTATACGGGCAAACGGATCCACATCATTTCTTCGGTGAGGAAGTGCCAATCGCTGGGGCTGCAGGAGATCAACAGGCGGCATTGTTTGGCCAAACTTGCTTTGAAAAAGGCATGATCAAGACAACATATGGCACCGGCTGCTTTATGTTAATGAATACGGGAGATAAGCCCGTTTCCTCGCAGCATGGACTAATCACTTCTATCGCTTGGGGGTTAAACGGCGGTGTGGAATATGTACTAGAAGGCAGTATTTTTGTGTCGGGTTCTGCTATTCAATGGCTACGGGATGGTCTGCGGATGTTCCGTGATGCGAAGGATAGTGAAACCTACGCTTTACGGGTCAATTCCACAGACGGGGTTTATGTGGTTCCTGCTTTTGTTGGTCTAGGTAGTCCATATTGGGACAGTGATGTCAGGGGCGCTGTTTTTGGGCTGACACGGGGAACGACCAAGGAGCATTTCATTCGTGCTACCTTAGAATCACTGGCTTATCAGACCAAAGATATTCTGGTTGCAATGGAGAAGGATTCAGGAATTAAGGTTGGGACCATGCGTGTGGATGGAGGCGCAGTATCTAATGCATTTTTGATGAAATTCCAGAGCGATATCCTTGGCATACCGGTTGAGCGACCAGTTATTAGGGAGACAACATCCCTTGGAGCAGCCTATTTGGCGGGTCTTGCCGTCGGTTACTGGAATGATCGTGATGAAATCTGCCAGTCATGGAGTCTAGATCAACGTTTCGAGCCTAAGATGACAGTAGAAGTAAGGGATGAGCTGTATAACGGATGGACTAAGGCGATTCAAGCGGCTATGGCTTTTAAATAAAATAAGAAAAACCCCAAGCCCATTTTGTTTATGTAGCGCACCATTGCTAAGTGTTTTTCATAATATGTGTTGACTGTATCCCACCCTTGTTAAACCATAAAACCCGATCAAGGAGGGGTGACGCATTTTGAAAAGCAGCGATCGTAACAGCAAATTTCTGTTAACTCATCGTGAACGAGAAGTTTTCGAACTACTCGTGCAGGATAAAACGACACGGGATATTGCGGGCCAGTTGTTTATTAGCGAAAAGACCGTACGCAACCACATCTCCAATGTAATGCAGAAACTGAACGTCAAAGGTCGGGCTCAGGCGGTAGTCGAACTGATTAAGCTTGGGGAGATAATAATCTGACGGTTTTTTTAGAGCGAAGAAAACCGTAAGCCTTCTTTTTCATCTCTATTCAATAGGGAGGAAAAGAAGGTTTTTTGTCTGTAATGTTTTAATTTTAAATATACAAAATATGATGTATGGTGTAAAATGACATTACTCAATTCCTGCTAAGAAGGCATTGGGCTGCTTTGACATGTCCCTTTGTGAATAAATACGCAAGGGATGATTCAACATAGAAGATTTTTTAGAGAAGAGATGGAGGCTGGAGAGAGTTATGAGAAATAGTAAGACGAAACAAGTAATCATGGTGTTAATGTTGGTGGTTGTTATTAGCGCACTTGCTGTCGGTTGCAGCACGAATAAAGAAGCTAATTCAGCAGAGGACAAGGAAATCCCTGTATTGTCTCTCGGATTGTTACCTTCGATCGATGCCATTCCATTTATCATCGCCCATGAACACGGTTTTGATAAGGAACATGGAGTTACCTTGAATATTGAAACATTTAAAAGTGCCAAAGATCGTGATGTCGCTTTCCAAGCAGATAAACTGGATGGAATTAGTGCAGATTTAGTGGCCTTAGCCATTTATAATGAAGCTGGATTAGATGTGAAAGCAACAAGTACAACCTTTGGTGAATTCGATTTGTTAACCGGTAATGATGAAATAAAAGATGTGAAGGACTTAAAAGGGAAATCTGTTATTTTGTCTAAGAATACATCTACAGAATATACTGTTGCTATGATGTTGAAGCAAGCGGGTCTGAGCGAAGCTGATATTAATGTAACAGAAGTACCACAAATCCCAACTCGCTTAGAATTGCTTAAGAATAAAAAATCGGATGCGGCTATATTGCCAGAGCCTTTTGTAACGATGGGAAAAGCTTCAGGACTCCAAGTATTAAGTTCCACTAAGCTAGCAGGAGTGAACCCGTTCATTCTAGCATTTCCACAAGAGGTTATCAGTGCAAAGTCCAAAGAAATTACTGCGATGTATGCTGCTTATGATGATGCAGTAGAATATTTGAAATCTCATGATCAATCAGAGTATATTGACTTGATTATTAAAGAAATAGGTTATCCTGAAACTTTAAAAGATGAAATCACAGTACCTGAATACGTACCCGCGTATCAAGTGGATGTGAAAGAGGTAGAGGAAGCATTTGCATGGGCAAAAGAGAAAGGATTATTAACCAAAGACATTTCACCAGAAGAAGTGATCTCGGATGTCGTATTTAAGAAATAAAGGACTTGAAATTAATAGCTTAACTGTGGAATATCAAGAGGGTCATTTAGCGCTGGAGCAGATGGATTTATGTCTGCCCGAGCATAGTATCTATACGATGATTGGTCCTTCTGGTTGCGGCAAATCAACATTATTGCGTGCTATTGCGGGACTGGTACAGTCATATACAGGAGAGATTAAGTTCTATGATCAATCTCTACGTAAACAAGGCACAGCTCTCATTGGACTTGTACCACAGAATTATGGTCTTCTTCCTTGGAAGACGGTCCATTCAAACATTAGAATGGCGATGAGAATTAGTGATTCTGGTCGTCATACCAAAGGGCAGCAAGAGCAGCAAATCACAAGTTGGCTCACTGCTATGGGTATTGCTGATTTGGCTCAGCGCTATCCTCTATCTCTTAGTGGGGGACAACAGCAACGGGTAGCGATTGCTAGAGCGTTTGCTATTTTACCTGAAATTATGCTGCTAGATGAGCCTTTCTCCGCACTGGATGCCATTACACGTGAAGAGATTCAAACCATTTTCCTGGAAAATTGGATTTCTCATCCGACAACTACGTTATTTGTGACTCATGATGTGGAAGAAGCGATTTTACTTGGTGAGAAGATTGTAGTCATGCCTTCCAACAAGGAGGAACCTCCGGTTATCATCGATAATCCGGTATTTCAAATCAGTCATGAAGACAAGCGAGATAGTGATGAATTCTTCGCACAGACTAAGAGAATCAGAAAGGTAATGCAGGAGAAATGGTGAAAAAAAAGCAAATCCCTCATCTGATAAGACTGTTGTTTGTTTTTCTAGGTATGAATGTGATTTGGTATCTTCTTTATATCGTCATTAATAAGTCGATTCTTCCTAATCCATTAGACGTTTACGCATCTATGCTACATTTGGATGGCCAAGAGATCGCAATTCATGTAGGGTATAGTTTGTTTCGGGTATTTGCAGGGGTGGTATTGGCGTTAATCCTAGGGCTATCTATAGGTATATTGATGGGACGCTCCCCGCGGTGGAATAAAATTTTAGACCCTGTAGTTTACTTAACCTATCCTATTCCAAAAATAGCTTTATTGCCCGTTGTAATGTTATTTTTTGGGCTGGGCGAGACTTCGAAAATTCTGATGATCATGTTGATCCTGCTCTTCCAGATCATTATATCTGTTCGTGATGGAGTCAAAGCGATTCCAGACAATACGTATGATGTACTCAGCAGCATTGGGGCGGATCGGGTAGAGAAGTTCTGGCATGTTACCTTACCGGGTGCATTATCCGTGATTCTGAGTACCATCCGTATTTCACTTGGAACGGCGATATCGGTGCTGTTTTTTACTGAGATTTATGGAACGGAATATGGTATGGGATATTTTATTATGGACGCTTGGTTAAGGATGAACTATTCGGAGATGTATGCCGGCATTATGTTGTTTAGCTTGGTCGGCTTCATTTTATTTCTGAGTGTGGATTATCTCGAGCATAGATTTATGAAGTGGCGAAAATAAAGACAAGCTCTCTTGAACTTCTCATGATATATGAGAGGGGATAGAGGGCTTTTTTTGATGTGAATGATAAGAACCATAATCAAAATTTCTGGAAAAAAAGTCGGATGATTGGAGCTATTCTATATTATTATGAAGTTATCTCGAGATGAATATAAGGAGTGCCTCCGATTGAACTACTACGAACGAATACAAAGATCTATAGACTACATTGAGAATAATCTGGAGAACAAAATCGATCTTCAAATTGTCGCACAGGAAGCATACATGTCCCTGTCCAATTACTATCGGATGTTCTTTGCGCTCGTAGGATACACCGTAAAGGAATATATTAGATGCCGTAGAATTAGTCTGGCTGTACCGGAAGTAGTGAAGAGTAGTCTCCCCCTAATTGATATAGCTGTGTTGTATGACTTTGAGAGTGGAGATTCTTTTTCTAGAGCATTCAAACGAATTACGGGGTCTATGCCTAGTGATTTCAGGAAACAGGATAAATCGTATCATTTTGAAAGGGTGAATATAATGGACAAATATTTTGATATTCAAGATAAGGAGCTGCTTGAGAAATACCCTGATATTAAAGTTCTCAAAGAACTGGAACCTATCAGAGTCGCTTATTATTGTTATTATGGGAAGGAACCTGAGACGAGAGCCTTTGCGGTCATGACAAGCTGGTTAAATAACCTTGGCTTAGACATTAATGAGCAGAAATTGCGTATATTCGGATATAATAATCCAAGCCCATCTTCTCCGGATCAAGAGGAATACGGCTATGAGGTTTGTGTTACAATTGACGATTCTGTGGTTGCCTGTGATGAACATGTTCAAGTGAAAATGTTAAGCGGTGGGCTATATGCGGTCACAAGTGTAAGTCAGGGAGATAACGGTGACATGGGGCCTGAAATAGAAAAAGCATGGGTCCGTTTTAGTAACTGGATGAAAGACAGTAAATATATATATGGCAAGCATCAATGGTTAGAGGAACATCTGGGGTTTGATGATAATCAGCATACAGGTGGGATAGATTTGTATATGCCTGTTGCAGAAAAATAAGACCGAAAAAAAGCAGCCTACATATGAGGCTGCTTTTTTTCGGTCTTATTTACTTAGAGTGATTTCAAGTATTCGACGATGGTCAGCATCCCTTTATCGAAATTCTCCAAGTTAAAATGTTCATTTGGTGCATGCAGATTTTCATCCGGAAGGCCGAATCCCATCATGACAGCAGGAGCTGATAATACCCGGGATAATGTTTCAACGATTGGAATGGACCCACCATCTTGCGTGAATAGGGCACGAGTACCATAGATACGCTCGTAGGCATCTGCTGCTTTTTGCAACATAGGGTCTGAAGGATCTATGGTAAATGCACGGGCACTTTCACCTTTCACCACCGTGATCTTAGCGCCGGATTGAATATTTGCATGCAAGTGGCGTTCGACTTTGTCGAGTGTAGCTTGAGGATCTTGTTGCCCCACCAAACGGCAAGTAATCTTAGCATGAGCTTCTTTAGGTATTACCGTCTTAGAACCTTCACCTTGGAAGCCGCCATATACCCCGTTCAATTCTAAGGTTGGACGGGCCCCTGTTCTTTCCACGAAAGAAAACCCTTCTTCTCCGTATAATGAATCTAATCCGAGGCTAGTTTTTAATTTATCTTCATTAAATTTCTGTTTGGCAAATTCCTCACGCATCTCTGGGGTCAGATCATGTACTCCTTCGTAAAATCCCTCTACAGCGACACGACCCTGTTCATCGTGAAGTGAAGTTAACAGGGAAACGAGCGCATGAAGTGCATTGGGAACTCCTCCCCCGAACGTACCGGAATGAAGGTCTGTATTCGCAGTATGTACGGAAAGCTCTAGCTCGCATAAGCCACGAAGTCCAGTACAAATGGCAGGTTTACCGGGTTCAAGTAATGAGGTGTCTGAGATCAAGATAGCGTCGGCAGCCAGCATCTCCGCATGGGATTCCAAAAAAGCAGGTAGACTCGGGCTAGATATTTCTTCTTCACCCTCGATGCAGAACTTAATGTTAACAGGAAGTTTTTGCTCTTCTTTGAGGATCGCTTCAACCGCCTTGATATGAAGGAACAGTTGGCCTTTATCATCTGTTGCACCACGGGCGTATAATTTCCCGTCTCGGATCGTAGGTTCGAATGGCGGTGTTTCCCACAAGTGCAGTGGGTCGACAGGTTGTACGTCGTAATGTCCGTAGACTAATACTGTGGGGCAACCAGGAGCTTGTAGATGTTCCGCGTATATTACAGGGTTTCCTGTCGTAGGATGAACCTCAACTTTGTCCATTCCCGCTTGGCGAAGTTTATCAGCTATCCAGTTCGCCGCTTGAGTAATATCTGATTTGTGCTCTGATAGTGCTGAAATGCTTGGAATTCTGAGCAACTCTTTAAGCTCTTCTAAGTGTTGTTCTCTGTGATTTTGGAAATAGGTTTCATAATTCATGGTTGTCATATCCTCCCAAACTTGTTTTACCTCATTATTTTACTACTTTTCGGCAGATAAAAGAAATCGGGATGCCTAGGTTAGGATGTTTCTTAAAATAAAATTAAAAAACACGTCACTTATTTTAATTATTCTTTAATGTTAAGTTAGGAGTATTCTGTTAAAGTCATTAAAGAGAACGTGGTTAATAGCTTTAAAAAATGAAGGGAGTCACAAGTCGAATGGAAGATAAAGATAAAAAAGAATTAGAGGTACCACAGGGGGAAGAAACAACAGATCAAGAAACTTCAGAGAAAGTTTTTGAGGACACTGTAGATCAAGAGAGACAAGCTTTGCTTGGTAATGAAGAGGATCAGGTTGAAGTAGCTGAAGAATCGCAGCCAAACGAAGATGTCTTTTCTGAGGACAATAAGGATGCTGATGTGAATCCAGGATATTTTGATCCTGCAAATCTAGCTATTCCTACTAGTCCTGAGAATCCGAGACCAGCTGTCTCCGGTAAAGTTTGGCCAATCGTTTCCCTCGTACTTGCTGCTCTACTCATTGTCGTATTGATTGTACAACCACTTGGCAAAGGCAAGTCTGAGGCAGTTGCTATTGTAAACGGAGTTAAAATTAGCAAAGATGTTTTTTATGATGAGTTAACAGCTCCAGGTGCAGGTGCAGAAACAGTCCTTGACGCATTGATTAAAAAGGAACTAGTCAAGCAGGAAGCGGAGAAGGCTAAGATCACCATCCCGGAAGCTGATATCCAAAAAGAGATCCAAGGGTATATAGACTATTATGGTTCAGAAGAAAACTATAAGTTGGCTCTTACTCAATCCGGAATGACGGAGGAAGTGTTGAGAAAAACTATTGGTGAAAACCTAACATTAACCAAGTTACTAGAACCACAAATTACAGTGACCGACGAACAAATCAAGGAGATATTTGACACTTACAAAGCATCCTTTGATACACCGGAACAAGTGCGCACTTCGGTTATTCTTGTAGCAACTGAAGCAGAAGCGAACGATATTATTAAGGAACTTGAGGGTGGCGCGGATTTTGCCGAGTTAGCTAAGAGTAAGTCGCTCGATACGCAAACAAAAGACATGGGTGGAGACACTAATTTCTATGGTCGCGGTGAGAAAGAAACTGCGGTAGAGGAAGCTGCCTTTAAATTGGCTAAGGATGAGATTAGCGGTGCGATCAAAACGACTGAAGGATATATAGTAATTAAGCTGACCGATCGCAAAGAAGCACATGAAGCTACGCTGGAAGAGAAGAAAGAAGAGATCCGGAAGGGGCTTGTGTCCCAGCAAGTATCTGAGCTTTCCGCGGCATGGTTTGAAGATGTTCGGAGCAAAGCTACCATCACTAATACTTTGACCGACAAAGCAGACGAAGAAGATACAACAGAGACTCCTGCGGAGTAAAGATCAGAGAAGCAGATATACACAGACTGAACAGCGGAAGCCCATCATAGCATCCGCTGTTTTTGTATTTATTTCTTCCCAAAATCAGAGCTTGAGTTTCATAACAGTAGAGGTACAATTAAAAGAATGAGAAATGACGATACCGAGTCTTACACGTAAACAACAAAGGGAGGGATGAATGTGATGGCTGAATGGTATGAGAAAAGCTTTGGAGAGGATTACTTACTCGTATATAAACACCGTGATGTGCAAGGAGCAAGACGTGAAGTACATAAAATGATTTCCTGGTTGGGGCTGTCACAAGGAGCGAGGTTACTCGACCTTTGCTGTGGAATGGGCCGTCATTCAATGGCACTTGTGGAAGCTGGATATGAAGTGACCGGCGTTGACTTGTCGGATGTATTGCTGCGTGAAGCAAAGCGAAACGATCCTGATAACCTAGTTGAATGGCTGAGAGCGGATATGCGAGAATTACCGCTTCATGGTGGATATGATGCCGTCGTTAACTTGTTCACTTCATTTGGTTATTTCGAGAAAGACGAAGAGCATACAAAAGTACTCAAAGAGATCGCTAGAATGTTAAAACCAAAGGGACGTTTTATCATCGATTTCCTCAATCCATCCTACATAGAAACACATTTGATCCCTTATTCGGAAAGGATGGATTCAGGACAACTTATTATTGAGAATCGTAGGATTGAAGACGGTTATGTGGAGAAGCATATAACAATTTGCCAAGAGGGACCTGAAGGAGACAAAGAATTAGTTAAGCCGAGACACTATCTGGAACGAATCAAGCTGTATTCTTACGATAGATTTCTTGCTATGTTGACCGAGGCAGGTCTGCAGTTGGACAAAGTACATGGAGGGTACGACGAGGAAAATTATGATATGGAGTCGTCCCCAAGAATGATATTGGTAGGAACATTAGCATGACGACAATTCCAGATATTCAGGATTGGAACGAAGAGGAAATCACCAGGGTACGTATTTCAATGGCGCCTCCGCTGCGCTGGGTTAATAGCTATCTTTTGCGTGGACCGGAGGGAATTACTATTATAGACCCGGGACCGCGCACAGAGACCTCGGAAGCGGAGTGGGAGGAAGCTTGGCGCGAGCTCGGAATCCTTCCACAGGAGATTACCTCGATCGTCCTAACACATCATCACCCCGATCATTACGGTCTGGCGGGGTATATGCAGTCGTTGACAGGTGCTTCAGTGACGATGTCTCGCCGTGCTCACGAGGAATCGCTGAGAATGTGGGGGAAGGATAGCATGATGTGTGAAGAACTCCCACGGTTGTTTCGTCGTCATGGCATGCCCGCCATATGGAGTGAACAAATCGCGGAGCACTTGGATGGGTTTATTCCCCAAGTTACACCATCTCCAAATATCACTTATATAACGGAAGGGAGTTATGTCTGCATGGGTGGGCGCAACTGGCTTGCGATTGAGACTGCTGGCCATGCTCCAGGACATTTATCCTTCTATGACATAGAGCGAGGAATAATCTTATGCGGCGATGCTGTTCTACCGCAAATCTCTCCTAACGTGAGCTTATTACCGGGAAGCGATTCCCAGCCGCTACGTTCCTTTATAGACTCACTGGTCAAGTTAGGTGAGTTAGATGTGAAGTTAGCCTTTCCTGGGCATCGCAATCCATTCTCTCATTTTGCAGAGCGTACGAATGGACTCATTAAACACCATGAAGAAAGGTTGTTACGAATTGAGGCATTATTGCAACAATCTTCGCAAAGTGGTTTTGAGATATGTACCGCGTTATTCGGAAATGATCTAGGTATTCATCAAATGCGCTTTGCTATGTCAGAAGCATTAGCGCACCTTGTTCATCTTGTTGGTCAAGGGCGTGTGGTAGAGAAGATATCGCCTACTGATGATGGAATGATACTTTTTTCTTCTATAAAATAAACAAAGAAGCTGCGACTATTCGCGGCTTCTTTGTTTATTAACTCTATACTATTACTCATTATCTTCTACTGATTATCTTTGTCAGTTACTTCTTCCTCAATTTCTATCTCACGTTCCGCTTGCTTACGATGTGCAATTCGGCTGCTGGCAGATGCTGCGACAGCTCCTACGATATCATCCAGAAAGGTATTACAAGGTCCAAGACTCTTGTCATTTAGTCGATCCAATACACCTGGTTTTAACTTATCTACATATCCGTAATTCGTAAATCCAATACTGCCATAAACATTGACAATGGAGAATGCAAGTATTTCATCTACTCCATAGAGTCCTTCATCATGGGAGATCATATCTTGAAGCTCAGGGATCAACAATTGCTGTTCGGCAAGAATATCAAGTTGAATACCGGTCAATACCGCGTTTTGTACTTCTCGCTTGCTGAGTACCTGCTCTACGTTATGTATGCATTCCTCCATGGTTAGACTCGGATAGTATTTCTGTTGTAATAGCATGACAAGCTCGGCAATTTCCAGTGTGGTAACACCGCGTTTGTGAAGCCATTCTTTCGTTGCGTCAGCTACTTTTTTGCTATTTAAGCTGTATGGTACTTTTGCTTTTGGTTGTTCCATTCCAATCACCTCTACCCCTCACTATTTTTATATCGGACTGAACATGATGGAGTGTGCCCACTTCTTGAAAAAAATATAGTATTTTTCGAAAAGAGGCTCGTATATATAGTAATACAAACCATAGAAAAATGTTAGGGAGGAACCCGTTCATGAAATGGAATTCTAATCTTCGTCGTACAATCGCTGTTGGCGTATTAACACTCCCACTAATGCTATCAGGCTGCAGTTACTTTGGAGCGAGCTCTTCAGCTCAAATCGATCCACCACCACCAGAGGTTGAGGCTCAAATGTTGGAGATGGGGCTTACGCCTACAGAACAGACAAGCCTGACGGCTGGGGACAAGCTCTTCACGGTTTATCTGGAGAATGAAAAGGGGCTTCTAGCTCCGGTGGCACTCCATTTGCCGACAGGTTCAGATGCAGAGAAACTGAACAGAACACTCGATATGCTTGTCCAAGACGGACCATATACTTCATTGATCCCGTCTGGGTTTAGGGGTGTACTTCCGAAAGGTACAGAAGTGAAAGCTGTTACAGTTAAGAAGGATGAGAAACTGGCGGTTGTGGAATTCAGCAAGTCGTTTAATCAATATGAAGCCGCAGATGAACGGAAGATTCTTGAGGCGGTCACTTGGACATTAACAGGAAATCCAGAGATACAGAATGTACAATTGTGGGTAGACGGCGAGAAGTTAAGTGAAATGCCAGTCGACGGAACATCGCTGGAACGCCCATTAAACCGCTCTTTGGGGATTAATTTAGAATTTGATGGTGGTTCAAGCCTATCAGGAACAAGTGCAGTTACCGTATTTTTCTCGGCAGAGACGCAGGACGGGGTTCAATATTTCGTGCCGGTCACTCGATTTGTACCAGCTCAGGGTGATCTCGTACAATCTGCACTTAGTGAATTGATAAAAGGACCTATAAAGGGAGCAGGCTTGGAGCGAGTTCTCACTGATAATACTGCGGTGGACGGAGTAACCGTATCTAATGATGGTATTGTGACGGTATCGATCCAAGATGACATGTTTGAGGTCGGTGAGAAGCCGCCGGCTCAGATGATGCAATCGCTGGTATTAACAGTAGCGGAGAATGCTAAGGGGGATAAAGTACGGATTTGGCTGAATGGACAAAAAGATGTAGTTGGTTTGGATAATCAGAAGTATAGTGAGCCAGTCTCGCGACCGGAATTGATTAATCAAATTCCTTTATAGTATAAGAAATGGGAAGGGGGACGAAAAACGTCTCCTTTTTTTATTCCCTTTTCTTCGCACAAGGCGTCATGTCCCAAGCGAGTTTACCACAGTAAAGAGGTTTCAAATGGTGCTTTTATGCTTACACTTTGATAGAATGGGGAAAGCATATAGACAGCATGTAATGTAGGAGGCAGTTAACGATGAGAATAAACGGACGTGAGGCAACTCAGCGGCGGACGATGAATTTAACGGTTAATGTGAATAAATACGCTGAAGGTTCAGTGTACATTGAAGTCGGAGATACCAAAGTGATTTGTACGGCGACAGTGGATGAGAAGGTTCCAATGTTCATGAAGGGTCAAGGAAAAGGCTGGGTAACTGCAGAGTACTCAATGCTCCCTCGGGCAACTCATTCACGGAATCAGCGAGAAGCAGCGAGAGGTAAGTTGAGTGGCCGTACAATGGAAATTCAGCGATTGATTGGTCGCTCACTTCGTTCAGTTGTTGATCTGCAAGCACTAGGTGAACGATCGATTACCGTTGACTGTGATGTACTGCAAGCAGATGGTGGCACGCGTACGACTTCAATTACAGGAGCGTTCATCGCGATGGCAATCGCAATAAATAAGATTGTTCAGAAACATAATCTACCTGTATTTCCAATTACGGATTATCTAGCATCCCTCAGTGTGGGGATCGTAGGCGAAGAGTTGTTGCTTGATTTGAACTATGAAGAGGATTCTAAAGCTAAAGTGGATATGAACGTTGTCATGACGGGACAAGGCCAATTCGTTGAGGTACAGGGAACTGGTGAAGAGAAACCGTTCTCCAGAAACGAACTGGATTCAATGCTGAAGCTTGCCGAACAAGGTATTTATGAGATGATTAAACAGCAACAAGAAGTATTAGGGCCGATCGCTCTTAAGATTGGTAGTGGACAAACAGGAAGTAACGTATGATTCAGCAAGCAGCAGACGTCATTATTGTAGCTACGAGGAATAAAGGTAAAGTCAAGGAATTTGCGCATGCTCTTGCATTTTTGGGTAAACCCGTACTGAGTATGTATGATTATCCTGACGTGCCTGAGGTCGTGGAAGACGGTGAGACCTTTGTGGATAATGTCCGTAAGAAGGCGAAAACCGTTGGTGACCTCCTTGGCTTACCCGTTCTTGCCGATGATTCAGGTCTCTGTGTAGACCAGCTTGATGGAGCACCAGGAGTGTATTCAGCTCGATATGCTGGTGAAGGGGCTACAGACGAAACAAACAATATTAAGTTACTTCGTGAACTGGAACAATTACATCAGGGAGAAGATACGGAACAGCCGTTACTGAGTCCCGCAAGATTTGTATGTCATTTAGCGTTGTATGATCCAGCGGATGGACAGTTTGTTGAGGCTTCCGGAACGGTAGAAGGGTGGATTACTTCACAGCCAGCCGGAGGTGGCGGGTTCGGATACGATCCGTTGTTCTATTTGCCAGCATATGAGAAGACGATGGCAGAGCTTAGCCTCACAGAGAAACAGGCTATCAGTCATCGCGGCGCAGCACTACGGGAACTAACTGAAAAATTGAAACAGCGTTAGTTAATCTAAATTATAGAACGACCCTTGAAGTAGTTTGAACTGTGACCCGTAAGATGGAAACTTTGAAAAAAGTGACCCTCTTACGGGTCATTTGTGTTTTAATCGAACTATTGAAACAAAACCGTGGAAGAACTCATCAATAAAACGAGAGGTGATTTAAAGATGTTCAACGAAAATGAGATTAAACAGCTAGAGGGGAATCCAAATGTCGAGAACGTGACGGAGAAGAGTATTACGTATTCACCTACGTTTAAACTTGCAGCAGTTAAGGCCTATAAAGAGGGACAAACCCCGATGGAGATTTTCCTCAAAGCCGGATTTAATATGGATATTATCGGTCGTAAGAAACCCAAGCATTGCCTAAACCGTTGGCGTAATTCTTACCAGGCTCATGGAGAAGATGGACTGCTTGAGAATCATCGGGGAAAAGGATCTACGGGCAGAAGACCTGCAGGAGAACTCTCCACCGAAGAAAAACTAAAACGTGCGGAAGCACGAATCAAGCTACTTGAGATGGAGAATGACTTTTTAAAAAAGCTCGAGGCGCTCGAAAAGCAGAAAATGCTGAGGAAACGTTGACACCCTCCGAGCGCTTCCAGATCATTAACCACACCATCCGCAAGCACGGCCTACAGCGTATGACGCGCTACCTATGCAAGTTGGCCCATGTGAGTTTAAGCGGTTATTACCGCTGGCTTGCGGCTGAGGAATCCAGACAGTTACGAGAGGAAGCAGATGAGCGTGACGCTTTCCTTATCCAAAAGCACTTTGACGATTTGAATGGTAAAGCTGGAGCCTTAGTAGTGAAGATGAGACTTGAACGGAAGAGCAGCGTTGTCATGAACCACAAGAAGATTCGAAGATTAATGCGAAAATATAACCTTATTGCTACGATTCGGCAAGCCAATCCCTATCGTAAGATGGCGAAAGCTACAAAAGAGCACCAAACATGTCCAAATCTACTAAAGCGTGAGTTTGACCAAGGAGAGCCTGAGAAGGTACTGCTGACGGATATAACCTATATGCACTATGGGCATGGACAATGTGCCTATCTGTCCGTGGTGAAGGATGGATCGACGAGACAAGTTTTGGCTCATTATCTCTCCTCCTCTTTGGCCCTATCGCTAGTGGAACGGACTATGGAAAGGTTGCTGGATCGACTGGATAGCAATATTCATCCTGAGGCCATTTTACACTCTGACCAAGGGATGCATTATACTCACCCAAAGTTTCATCTTCTCGTCAATAAGGCTGGCATTAAGCAGTCCATGTCCCGCAAAGGGAATTGCTGGGATAATGCCTCGATGGAGACATTCTTCGGTCATATGAAGGATGAGCTAGAGTATAAATCGTGTACGACCATTCAGGAATTACGAGTTCGAGTAAATGACTATATGGAATATTACAATACGGAGCGTTACCAGTGGACATTAAAACAGATGACTCCTGATGAATGATATTATCCCCTTTAAGTAGACAGTAAAAAGAATGACGTTTATTGTTGATATTTGGAGGGGATTTTTTATGGCCAGAATACTACAAAGCTATACCACCGAGATGAAACTTAAAGCGGTACAAATGTATATAGAAGCTGGAATGGGTTATAAACGAGTAGCAAGAGAGCTGAATATACCTGAACCATCTGTTAGACGTTGGGTGAAGCGTTATGAAAAAGAAGGGGCATCCGCACTGGAGGAGAAACGGGGTAAAACAAAAGGTTTGACTAAGGGAAGACCCCGCAAAAATCCATTAAGTCCGGAAGAGGAGTTAGTTAGGCTCCGAGCTGAGAATGAGTACTTAAAAAAGTTGTGGGCGCTACAAAGGGGGCAAAGAATAGAGTAAGTAAAGTCTCCCAATATGAACTGGTTAATCAATTAGTATCTGCTGGATACAACATCACGTTACTGTGCGAAATCGCAAAAGTATCTAGAAGTGGATATTACAAATGGATAAGAAGAATGCTCACTCCGTCGTCAAAGCAACTTATGGATGAGGAGCTGAAGGAAAAGATCATGGAAGTGCATCAACGTTTACACGGCATTTTCGGTTATCCACGAATACAAACATGGTTGTTTAAGACGCATGGCATACATGTTAATCATAAGAGGGTCTATCGTTTGATGAAAGAAATGGGGATCAAATCTAAGATTCGTAGAAAGAAACGATTTCATGGCAAAAAGGAGACTTATGTAACTTCAGACAATATTTTGAACCGCGATTTTCATGCATCCCAACCCAATGAAAAGTGGGTCACAGATATTACTTACATTCCGTATAACCAAAAAAACTTATATCTTTCCACCATTTATGACCTTTTTAACAACGAAGTCATCTCATACCAAATAAGTACTAGAAACGATTTACAGCTTGTCATAGACACGGTAGAGCTTGCTCGCGGTGTACGCAAAACGGAGGGAGTTCTTCTCCATAGTGACCAAGGTTATCAATACACTTCTAGGTTGTACAATAAACTTCTGACCCAATACAAGATGAAAGTAAGTATGTCTAGAAAAGGAAAATGTTTGGACAATGCCTGCATGGAGAGTTTCTTTGGACATTTCAAAGCAGAATGTATGTATATCCAGTCTTTTCAATCAGAGGAAGCATTGATCTCCGCAATTCATGAATACATACGGTTTTACAATTATGATAGGTTTCAGAAAAAATTAAACAACCTTAGTCCAGTGGAATACCGAACTAAGGCTGCTTAATGTACTTCAGTTTTATTAATGTCTACTTGACAGGGGTAAGATCAGAATTCAGAAGTCATCTGTTGACTGCCTAACGAAAGGCTCTTTTTCAGAACTGTCTACAAATAAGGTCACAGTTCAGTTAGCTACTTCAAGGGCCGTTTTTTTATAATAAATTTGCTCTTCTAGCGAATGGCGACCTGATACTTAATCAGCCAGTGGTTTACCTGTGTCAAATATGCAAATAGCTGTGGACCTGACATTAACTGGCCAAACCAAGGAAGGTGTGAGGATGATTCTGGAGAAGCAGCTATAGCTCGTATTTTAGCTGAATCAATCAACGGTAAAATGGGGGAAGCTGGATTATCCAAAATCTGCAGCATTTGTTCTTTAACTGCGTGTAAATATCCGGGATTATGTGTTTTAGGATACGGACTTTTTTTGCGATAAAGTACGTCCTCAGGAAGAATTCCTTCTAATGCCTTACGGAGAATCCCCTTCTCCCGGTCCCCTGTTGATTTAATCTCCCATGGTACGTTCCATACATACTGGACCAATCTGTGATCACAAAATGGAACGCGAACCTCAAGTCCCGCACCCATACTCATTCGATCTTTACGATCTAATAGGGTCGGCATGAAGCGAGTAATGTTCAAGTAGGACATGACGCGCATCCGTGCCGCTGCCTCACTCTCCCCTTCCAACTTGGGTGCTTCGTTTACGGCTTCGCTGTACCTTTTCGCAACATATTTCTCGGGTGAAATCCAATCACGAACTTCTGGAGATAATAGGCTGGCACGGAGATCCGTGGCAATGGACCATGGGAAGGTTCCAGCTCCCAGAAGCTCTTCTCGGTGAAACCAAGGATAGCCACCAAACACTTCATCAGCGGCTTCACCAGAGATGGCCACCGTGGCTCCTTTTTTGATTTCCCGGCAGAAGAGTAGAAGTGATGAATCGACATCAACCATACCGGGCAGATCACGGGCTATTGTTGAATCTGGGAGGGATTCTACGAGTTCAGGTGTGTCAATTGTAATCCAATGATGCTCGGTTCCTAGCTCCTCCACCATACGTTTGATCCACGGAGCGTCGGCCCCAGGTTGGTAACTATGAGCTTTAAAGTGCTTGTCGTTATCGACGTAATCGACAGAGTAAGTATGCATCTGACCTTGGCCGGTCCGTTTGTAATAATCGACTGCGAGTGCAGTTAAGGCGCTTGAGTCAAGTCCCCCAGATAATAGAGTACATACCGGAACATCGGAGATCAGTTGGCGGTCCATCGTATCTTGAAGTAGCTTGCGAATATTTGAGGCCGTTTCCTCTACATTGTCACCGTGCGGCTCGGCTTCGAGTTTCCAGTAGGCATAACTGCGCAGGCCTGAACGGCTCCAGATCATAGCATGACCTGGTTTGAGCTCATTCATATTTTGATAAACCCCATGACCTGGTGTACGAGCCGGTCCGATTACAAATATTTCAGCTAACCCTTCAGGACCAATGACAGGTTCAAATTTGGGATGTTTAAGAATGGATTTCGGTTCCGAACCAAAAATAAATGTACCGGATATTTGACTGTAGAATAGCGGTTTGACTCCAAGCCGGTCGCGTGCAAAAAACACATGGTTCCTTACACTATCCCAAACGGCAAAGGCAAAGATACCGTTTAGCCGGGAGATACAGTCTGGCCCCCATTGAATATATGCTTGTAACAATACCTCAGTATCACAGTGAGTACGAAAGCTGACCCCTCTCCGTTGCAATTCGACCCTTAATTCAGGGGCGTTGTAGATCTCCCCGTTATATACAATGGAGAAGACAGCATCCCCCTCGTAAATGACCATAGGTTGCGCTCCGTTCTCGGGGTCCATGACACTGAGCCGCCGATGGCCAAATGCAATTGGCCCTGAAATCCATGTTCCTTGAGCGTCAGGGCCTCTATTTTCTAGACAAGAAGTCATGGACAATACCAAGTCCAAGTCACTTGTCAGATCCCGATTCCACTCAATAAAGCCTGTTATTCCGCACATGTTGGTTTCTCCTCTCTCTATTGTGACTACCGCTCCGTTCAGCTCTGGGCGAAAAGTAATAACAGATTATGCCGAACAAGAGCATAAAATGTCTGTCCAATAAGGAAAACTATGACTATAAGGCATGAAAAGGAGGTTTAGCGGTGGAGAAAAAGTTATTTTACTTGTCCGTTCAAGGGCGATCTATACTTGAAGATCAGGGAGCCACGTCATTTGAATGGACGGTGGAAGCGACCCCAGAGGAAGCAGATAACCTAAGGGGGATGCTAGAGCGAATTGCTGAGAAAGAGGAGAGTTCATTTCTCGCGTTCACCTACCCTTGGCCTGATACTCCGGAAGAGGAGGTTAATGCTGGGTATCAGTCTCATTTGAATGAGCTATACCGTGAAATTTATCGACTAGGCACCAAGGAAACGCGTGATGGGATTGGGCGATACTTGGCGTTTTTGTAGAAGTGGAAATGAGCCCGAAATAAGGGGGATACGTTGATGTATTATATTAAGGATGCTAAGTTCAGACGAATGGCAGAGTTTAATGGGGTTCCCTGCGCAGAAATACAAGTTAGTCCGGGTGCAGTAGACGATCCCGACTTGTTCGTTTACGTTGCAAGGGATAGTAGTGGTACAGGGTATGACATTGTACGGATGGTGAGAAGTTATGCCGATTTGGAGATAGATTGGTTTAATAATAATCTACATGACGCTTACGCGGTGGTAAGTGAAGAGAACTTTGGAGACCACGGATGGCCCGAACCAGCACAACAGAGAAAACAGTTCAAAGAAAACTTGCTTTCTAACAACGATATTGTGGCTAAATTGGAGCAATATTTAACGTAATAAATTAACTATGTAAATTAGTCTTTGAAAAAAGGGCAAGATGCGTTATAATAAATAACGCATCACTTTTTTCATACCATGTCTCAGTAGCTCAGCTGGATAGAGCAACGGCCTTCTAAGCCGTCGGTCGGGGGTTCGAATCCCTCCTGGGACGTAACTAGAAAGAGTCCACTTTTAGTGGACTCTTTTCTTGCGTTCCTGGGGATGAGAACCCCAGATGGGGTTCGTCGGAGCATCAACTTCGATAGCGTAAACATCGCAGTAAAAGAAGAACTGTCCGCGGGTTTCCTCGGACAGTTCTTCTTATAAAATGAAATAAAAAAAACCTTTATCGCAAAAAGGTTTTTAACAACTATGAAAATTAAGCGGGTGAAGGGAATCGAACCCTCGCCTCAAGCTTGGGAAGCTGGCGTTCTGCCACTGAACTACACCCGCATGATGTAACCTTATATATTATAGCATATTGTTTTTTTTGTTCAAGGGTGAATTTAAAAGTGAAAGCACGACACAAGGAAGAAAGACTCGTATCGTACCTTCTGAATATCGTGGTTTCACTTTAATTATTTTGCAGATATTCCATTCATGATCAGTCGAATAGTATTCCTGACTTCCTTTTCTTCATCCCATGGTTGATCGGGCATCAGCAAGAAACGGGTAGCGATCATTCCAATCATAACGGAAGCTGTATAACGAAGTAATTCCTGAGTGGGGAGTTCAATGATTTCTCCCTTACTCTTGAAGTATTCTGCTATTTCACTTAACCGCTGGAAAATATGTGTTCCAATGTGCTGTTTGAATTCTGCCTGAAGATGAGGTTGGAATGGAATTTCCTGCAGCATGATTTTGATAATCTTGTGATGCTTTCGCACAAATTCGAGTCGGTTAATCATTAAGGCATATAAGAAATCTTCATATGTTGGGTAATCGGACTCTAGTACCTCTTTAAAGTTTTTTATTACAAAGGGGGCAATCAATTTACTCATCATAGGCGACACGATGGATAGGAGCAAGTCCTTTTTCGTTTTGTAGTGCCGGAAAATCGTACCTTCCGCTACACCTGCCTTCTGCGCAATTTCGCTTGTTGACGACCCAGCATATCCCTTCTCGGCAAATACCTCGATGGCTGCTTCAATAATTTTGAACTGTTTTTGAGTCATTTTTCCATCATCTATATTGTTTAGTTCATGAATCCATTGTTCCATCGATTCTTGCTGTGACATGCGTAGCTCCTCCCTCTTATCTTCTTTATATTAACATAATAGCCAGCGGGATTTAAATTTTACGGTGTTTGCGTAAAGCTAAAATGTTCAAGAGGATGAATAACAATGAAAAACCAATGAGTACATAAACATCACTTGCAATGGCCTCCCAGCCTTTACCGCGGATCATGACGTTTGTAAGTGCGTGCGCCCCGTAGGTAAGCGGCATGATGACTCCAAAACCCCGAAGCCAATCTGGAAGTGTTTCTAGAGGGAACATACCTGACAAGAAGAATTGAGGGACAATGATCAGTGGAATGAACTGAATCATTTGCAACTCATTATTAGCAAAAGCTGAAACCAAGGTCCCAAGGGTTAATGCGGTCATGGACATCAACAGTGTCAGCAACAACACGAAAAGGAAAGATCCTGTCATGAGGATACCAAGAACTTTGATGCTGTACCAGGAAATGAGCAGTGCTTGAAGTATAGTAAAAAGTCCAAAGCCTCCTGTATAACCTAATACGATTTCCCACCGCTTCAGTGGAGTAGATAATAATCGCTCAAGTGTTCCTGTTGTTCGTTCGCGAAGGAAGGATACGCCCGCTATCAGAAATACGAAGAAAAAGATAAAGAAGCCTATAAGTATCGGACCCAATTGATCGATGCTGGTCATATCTTCGGAACCGTGAAGATAAGTTATGCTCAAGTTTGGTGAAGCTACATCGGACTGTAGCCCCTCTCCGACTTTCTGCATAAGCAGTAGAACTGCCTTATTAACAGACGGTTCGCTCCCCTCAATCTTCACTTGAAGCTGTGCTTCACTTGATTCCATGAGGGCATCAATCTTTCGCTCATCGAGCGCTGCCTCAGCTTCTTCACGGATTTCGTATTTCAAGACGGTGGCTCCGAGCTTCTCAAACCTTTCATTCATAACATCAGGAGTGTTGATGGAGCCCAGCTTTGGTTCGTATTGTGAACCGTTGAATACGATATTCATCAAGGTAAGCACAAATATAGGAGCGATAAACATGAGTGCTAAGGTTCGTTTGTCGCGTCTGAATTGTCGTAAAATCCGTAGTATAATAGCCCAAATTCTCACGATTGCCCACCTCCGTAATAAATGAAAGCTTCCTCGATGGAATTTTTCCCTGCGTTTTGAATTAAGGCCTCGGGAGTATCCACCGCTAGTAGTTGGCCATCACGGATCATACCCAAGCGATGGCATTTCTCTGCTTCATCCATTACATGAGTATCATAAAAAAATGATGCACAAGATGGTTATTTTGTTTTGCAAATCCTTATGGAGTATAGATGTAACTAATACGCGCTTGTTGCACACAATGAAAACCTGCACAAACGAAAGGGCTGCACATTATAAATTGCACAACATTCGAAAGTAGTCCCTTTAACGATAAGATTTTTTTATGCTATGTAAAGTGTGTTGGTGAATCCATAAAATGATCTGCCTTTTTGAAATGATTGGCTTACATACTTTGCTCTGTTATGTACTGAAGTGGGTCTAACGTTTGGTGGGACGAATGTATTGGAATAAAAGTGCAGAGGTTTTGCGGAGTCAATGATAGTTTAAAAGTGTTAGTTATGGACCCGAATAGAAAGGGGGGATATCTGATGCATAAAACAACTCATATAGATCACAATTTGAAAATTGCACTGATCAATACACTCTCGGACAAGGCTTCAAGAAGGCGTCTGACGCGGTTGCTTATGTACTCGTATTTCAGAGATGTTTGCTGATAAAATCACGCAGAAGCAACACCAAGAAGTTCTGAAGCGCGTTGAGAAGACCTCTGTGAGTCTAGTTGAGTTTGAGGAACTACGTTCCTGTATCGACGACAATATCGGGCTTTACAACACCGATCAATTACAGTGGACATTAAATAAGATGACCCCCAACGAATTCGAGGCCACTGAAAAACTTGCGTTTTAATTAGTTGAAGGCATGCTTTAAATCAAAAAGACGATATCCCGTTCGAATTCGAACGGAATATCGTTTTTTTCTCTTTATTCTCTTACTTTGATTCTTTCATAAGTGTAATGATTCGCTTGAGATTAACAGAAAATATCGCCATGGCACCTTGCATTTGCATACCAATTAGACCCGAGGAAGATGCCACATCATACCCATGTCTGTGTTTGAGTTCACTATTTTTTGCCTCGATTTTATACCGCTCTTTCGATTTCTCTTTGAAATCATTGCTATTTTGAAACATTTCTTGTTCTTTATGTTCTGTCGATCTGATGGTTACAGAATAAGTTTTACTTTTTGCTCCTTCTTTATAACACCCATTCCTCATAGGCATAATTTGCATTTTTCAATATCAAACATGTAGGTATCTTTTTGGTTTTCATTGACACCTTTTTTTCCTGTGCGCGCTTTGCGAATCGCCATATGTCCTGCGTTACATACATACATTCCAGCATCTTTATTGAACTCAAATTCTTCTTCTTTTTTTCGAGTTCCTTGTGTAATATTTGGATTTAATTTAGCCACTAATTGTAACTCGTTTCGACTAGCATACTGAATATTATTCTTTTCCGAATAAGCTGTATCCCCAATTACTGTATCGATTTTCATTCCTGTCCCACGACTTTTTTCAATCAATATTTGAAGCTGTTTCCCATCACATTTTTCACCCGTCGTAATTACCGCAGATGTAATAATACGTTCTTCATTCATCGCAATATGTGTTTTATAGCCAAAGAAAGAGGAGTCGGCTGTTTTATGACCGACACGTGCATCTGGATCATTGGAGAGTTGAAGGTGCTCTTCGTGATCTTCAATAATTTCTTTTAAATAGTTCAGCTTTTCTTTTACTTTTGGGTATTCGCGAATCGCCTTTTCTTTTTCCACGATATGAATAACTTTCCGGCAATAGTCCAGTTCATCTAATAATTCGTTTGTCGTTGTTTTTGATGGGAATTTATCTTTCATCTTTTCATCGATTTGATAAACTGCTTTTCGTAGCAGTTTAGATTTCTCCATCAAGATCTCTTTGGGTGATTTCTGATTGTAACGCGCTTTTGTATGTGTGGCGTCCACAATAATAGCGCTACTTTTTATGATTTCTTTCTCCAATGCAATTTCCACTGTTTTTTGAATAAGCATGTCGAGCAGGTTTACATCTTTCAAACGAAGTTTGCGAAACTTCGTTAAAGAACTCGAATTTATAACTTCATCTTCCGGGGCAGTATCCAGGAAATATTTAAAGGACATGTCATATCTAGAACGTTCAACGACATCCACATCGGATAAATCAAAAATTGATTTCAGCAATAAGTATTTGAACATACGAATGGGAGGCACTGCATTGCGACCGTTATCAAGGCAATATTTATTTTGTAATTCTTCATGGACAAAGGAAAAATCAACGAGGTCATTGATTTGACGAAGCATATTATCTTTAGGTACGACTATATCGTAAATCCCCATATATGGGCTGAGGTTAAGAGATTGTTGGTTTGAAATCATCCGAGACACCACCTAGAATTAATGCAACCATTATACTGCAAAACAGGATACCTTCCCCGAAAAAAATCGAGGAAAGTATCCTGTTTTTAAGATATGAACTTTTTCAGTGGCCTCAACGAATTCAGGGGCCATCTCATAGCCTTAAACAAGGTTCTTTTTATTTATTGTCCTCAATTAAGGTTACAGCTCACACCTGCTCTTTTAAGGTTATATTCTTCATTCAGTTGAGTTTATAAAATGAACATTCAATGCCCAAAGCTAACTAGGCAATCAACAAAATGTTCGCTTTACTTGAACAACCAATTTAAGTGTGATAGGAATGAATGTTCCATAAGAAGGGATTGATATCCTATCAAACGATAAAATAAAAAGATCATTGACAACAACATCCAAATTAAACTATAGTTAAATTGTGGAAGGTGTGTTGTCTATATGGCAATAGCATCTTGCAGTTGGGATTTGCAACTCTATATGGGGGCAATTCAAATCGGCATCGATAATTTGTATTTTCGAGATGCCCACCTACTTGGATGAGGCATCTTTTTTGATGCCAACTTTCCGCATACGTTAATATAATGTAAATGGAGGAAGTTGAATGAAACCTTGTATTTTCCCTAGTGTCCATGGTATACCCCGTCTAGCAATGATTGGACCATCAGCTGCATCAAAAAGTACTATGGCTTATAACATGTTAGCTAAAGAGCTTCGCGAGATTATTAATAATATTATCGGTCCAACAACTGGACAGCACACAATTATCAAAACGAATTTTTTGGGGGACGAGGATTTTAAAGATCCCACTACTGTAAAATTACGAATCTCCTTAAAAAAGGAGTTTGATTCGGACGAACTACTTAGTGCACTTGACTTTAATCTCCGAAACTTTGTAAGCCGCTCTAATAGTTCTGGCATTCCACTATCTAATCTTAAAAAGTATGTTTCAGAGTTGAAATTCGTAGAAAATCTCCTTACGGAAGTTAACGGCACTGTCCGCTTAGAAAAACTTCGTTCCGATGAATTTAGCAATCTACTTCAACACTGTGTCCTTTCTCTACTAGATAATTTCAACACATCTGTTGTAGATGCTGACATAGCCAAAATGAAAAACGACAAACAACAAAATGATACCAAGTTGGTCTCCTTTAGCAACCAATTAAGAGTTTTATGGGATAAAGAATTAAAAACCGAGAAAAGCCCTACAGAGCAGTTTGTTAACTATATCAAGTCAGAGATCATGTACAAACTTTCGAATACAGTACCTCTAGAAGAATATCAAAAGGATAATCAAATATCATGTGAAATTGACCTCAAAAATGATTTGGATAAAGAAAGCTTGAGGAAATTGTTAGATCCATACGAACCGTTTTCCATAATTGTAAAAGAGTATGAAATTGCTCATGGCTTTAGCGATCAATTACTATCTATTTTAAAAATAAGAACAAACGAAAGAATTGGGCCCAATAAAATTCTTCCCTTCCGAGTTGTTCTCGTCGATAACCCAGGGTTAACACAAGATTCAAATGCGACCGAGTACAATATGAAGAAAAGACTAAAAACAGCTCTAAATTGCGATATTGATGGAATATTGCTAATGCTTCCGACTAATTCGTTTGATGCAATCACGCAAGCAATGAAAAATTTATTTTCCAATCAAAGTGAAGAGGGACGACAAATTCGGCAGAGCAAAATCCAAATTCATGCAGCAATTACTCGTGCGGATGAGAAAGTAACGCCTAATTCTGATGTTGACTATGATCAAGATACCTATATAAGTGAAATGAACAACATTTATATGTCTCTAAAGAGCCTAGAGGAATCTGCTATTCAAAACTTCTCAGCTAAGACAGCAAAATGCGTGACCAATCAATACAAAAAGGTGAAAGCATACCTTAATGATCTTAAAGAACATGGACAAGAAGAACTTGCAAATAACTTTGATATTCTTCTAGCTAATCATTCAGGATTAAACTATTTATTTGAAATTGTATCGGATTTGCAAAAACAGATTTTTTCTTTCAATTCTTCATTTTCTTCGAATGCAGAGCCGATTATCCTTAAATCAGTTGCAAATAATATTGAAGAGCAGCATTTTAAAGTAGATCTCATCTCCGATAATTTTGCAAAAGAAGCCGCCAAAGATATAGCAGATTCAAGCAAGTCGTACCACTTCGACGAATGGCTACATTGGGTTACAGCATTTGCATTCCGTGATTCAGTGATAAATGGCACCAAATTCGTGTCTAAAGCGATGATTCACGGAAGAATCAACATCTATATTGATGGTGATGTTCTTAATGCGATCAATCGAAAGTGGATTAACCAAACTTGCAATTTTACCATTCGTAATGTCGATTTTTCTCACGAACGCTCTTCTTCCCTCCTAAGAGCACTAGGCATATCATCAGACAACGTTGATGAAAACGTGATTGAAAATTCGTTGAAAGACTTCTTCTTCCAAAACTTCACAGATACTTCACTGTGGAGATTTTATAGAGCTATGTCAAGAACAGTACGCCGATTAAGCTATCAGGAACCTTGGATTATGAAGCGTGTAGATGATGCTTTTAGAGAAGCGTATTGGAAGTTGGATGGGGATGCTTCAACTGCCGTTTATAATATGTTACATGAATACAAAAAAATCTATCAGTCAGATGATTTTTATCAGACTATTATCGAAGTGATGAATGACGAGCTGACCAAAGAATTTAACAAGCTCTTCTACGTGGTCTATAGTTAATTGGTTAATGTACACTGACAGCAATACTCAACATTTTTAACTATTTAATATTAAAAAGCGTAACCGCCATAAAGGTTACGCTTTTTGTTTTATTTATTTGTATTTGTCAGAAGAAAATAAAGTATTAAACTTGAGATGTTGAATGGACGCGGTTTTTGTATTGGGAAAATCGTCAACTATAGAAAAATAAGTTTTAGACTGCCCTGCGATTATGATGTATTAAGTAACAAAATCAGAAAATAAAGTATTTTCTTAGTGCTTAAGTTAAGATAAGTCCCCTGTTTAAGCATTACATGCTACCCGCGTAAGTTCTTTAATAGGTGATTGGAAATGGAATATAATGAGGAGGACGTAGCCCAAGCGAAGGCGCGGGAGCTCTAACGGGAGTTATCTTGAGCAAGTTCTTGACTAAGGTGACGGGAAAGAGTAATATTTAACCAATATCCGTAAATCAATGATGGAACAAAAGTAAATCATTAAACTTTTCACAGGAAAGGGTTTCATGACTGAGAAAACCCTAGAGTACTGATTGAAAATGCCAGTTCCAGAGTATGGCTAATACCCATCGGTTTGACCCGTTATAGTCAATTAAGGTGGCTGTGTGAAAATACAGCAACCTGGGTGGTACCGCGATTAATATCGTCCCAGAGCATTTGGCTTTGGGGCGTTTTTTATTTTGGGAGGAGTCTATATGATATTAGAAAAAGTTATAAAAAGAATTGTAATACAAAGTGAATATAAGGATTTTGTTGATAAGTATATAGATAATATACTTACCGAATTTAAAGGTAAGATTCATAGCATTTATATGTGTGGCTCGATTCCAAAAGGAACTGCTAAACCTTTTAAGTCAGATGCAGACTTTACTATTGTATGTGTAAATCCCAATGATATTGATTACGAAAGATTGTCAAATATTAAAGACAGGCTGTTGGAAGAATATCCATTACTAACTAAGATTGATACGATAATTTGCTCGATTGACGATGTATTAAGCAAACCAAATGAGTGGGGTTTTTGGATTAAGATAATTTGTGTTTGCATATATGGTCATGACGTTGGTGAAAAAGTACCACCGATAATTATTTCTCCAGAGTTCATTTTAGACTTAAATACAGAGACCAAGGAGGAAGTAGATCGTGTACGTAGTTCACTTTCTAATGCTAGTGATAACACAATGAAAACTAGATATATTAAAGGTTACTCTAAGAGATTAATTCGTGCATTATACTCTTTAATTTTAGAAGATACAGGTGTATGGCAAGATGACATTATTAAGATGAAGAATGCCATATTAAACTATTGTGAGATTGACTCCGCTTTAGTTGATTATCTCTACGCTTGTTACTTGGATAGTAATAATGTACTTGTTGAAGAGTTTCTGGGAATTGCAGATGAAGTATATAGCTATTTTGAGAACGCGTTAAATGCAATGGCTGCTTCCAGAACTTCCTTCGACTAAAACAATATTGACGCTTCGGATCACTCTGAGAAGCAAGTGACCACATTCAGCCCCCTAAGCCCGTCGGGACGTCACTGCATTAGGTGTTCGGCAAGCCTCACAACTATAAGCAGCGACTGAACGTTAGTTCAATAAATAGGCTTTTACCACTTTTGAGCAACATGCTAAAATGCATTAGTGCCAGTTAACCTCTGAGTCTAATGTGGAGCTTAGAAAGACTTCTATAAAGTATTTGTGGTAACTGGTACGGTATTTAGAAGGAATTAGCTCCTATTATGGAGTATATATTATTGTGCAGTGACCTCTCAGGGAACAACCGCCCAGAATAGGTTTGGAGCCGGCAGGACATCCTCCTGGACTTCTTTAACAGAAATGAGGCGCTCCATGTTTTTGGCGCTGCACATTTGATGATTATTCAACCTGTCGAAATGACAGGTTTTTTGCATAGAAAAACAAAGAACTTAACAGAGAAAGCAGGAAATTGTTTCCTTATGTCGAAAGAACTTAATAGAAGCCCTTTAAAGTTATTGAGGCGGATTCTCGACCTCTCAGTTTATTTTGGGTAATGCATCGAATCAAAAACCTGACATGCTACATTGGGCCCATTGCGGAGCTCTTAAGAAAACTTGGTTAATCTGGTGCAAATGATTCGAATAGGTGATCATAAGTTGAACAATTTTATGCTTACGGATACAAGCATTATTGAAGGCCAAGACAACTCTAGATCTTTTTATCCCTTCTATGTTGGAATAGATATCGGTTCGGATTTCCATGTTGCTGCTTGCATTCCATTTGAAAAGTTCCGCAGTGAGAAGGAATGGAAACGCAGTAAAACGATGAAGTTTAACTCGGATAGCCAAGGAATTACGAAGTTTATCCATGCTCTAGAAGAAATTCAAGCACAATTCGGGTATAAACCCCAGGATTTCTTTATATTACTGGAGCCAACTGGCGGACATTATTCATATTTAGTTGTTCGTGTTCTATTAGATCAAGGCTATTCTATATATCAGGTTGAAAATAAAGCTGTAAAAGATTTTCGTGAACGCCAGCTAGGACTTAATGAAAAATCCGATGAAATTGATGCTAGAATCATGGCCTATATGGGATGGCACAAAACCCTTCATCCTGATATGCGTTCGGTGCGAATAGTTCGTCCTGCAAGTGCAGAGCAGGTTTTGTACCGTACATTAACTAGAGATCGCTGGTTACTTACTTCTCAATTAACGAGACGTAAGAATCAAGTTCAGCAATTATTTTCTGCAAACTCTAATAACAATTGGTGCAAAGACTACTGCTACGAAAGCCTCTATGACCTTGGCAGAGCTGTTACCTAGCACATTAGCCCTAAACATTCCACACCTATCTGAACGGCAAACGTGGCTAATTGAAGAAGCTTTGCGTATAGATGAAGCGATAAAAAGCATGGATAAACAGATAGCTTCCCTGCTTTATGGTGATAAAGAAAAAGGATATAAACCTCATCCTTATACAAAAATACTTATGTCCTTCCCTATCATGAGTGAATCTATGGCTTGTACATTTATCGGCGCTATTGGTGATATTGAACGTTTCTCAACATATTTAGAGCTTAAAAAGTATCTTGGGGTTGCTACAGAGAATAAAATTTCCGGCACATCCGTTTTTAAGAGTAGGCAGACATACGAGGGTGTTAGAGATACTCGCAGAGTGCTATTCTTAATGACTTTGCTACTAATATCTCCAAAAATAAGTGAAAATAGCTTTCGTGTTTATTATAAGCGATTAGTTGATCGAGGAATGGCGAAGAGAAAAGCAATAGGTCATGTATGCGGTAAGATAGCCCAAGTTTTATACTCATGCCTTAAAAACAACGAACCGTATGATCCGTTCAAACACGCGAGCAAAATGGGAGTAATCCTTGATAGCGATAAAGTGAAATTAAAGATCCCAGCTAATTTAGAAGATTACGAACGTCAGGCAGATGAGTTAGCTGACGATGATGTCTTATAAACGACAGTGTCTTACACTGCCTTAAATAGAACATAAATAGCCCATTGCCCTACAAATTGGAAATTTAGGATCTTCCAAATCACGGTGATGGGCTCATTGAATTTTTATAAGCATTACACTACATTAGACTAGAAATGCAGTAATGAAGATTTTAGGGTTTTGCCCTTAAAATCTCTGATCTAAATCACTATATTCACATGATCAATCTAACACCTACAACATCAGTAATCGCTAGGCTGACCACGCACCTTTGAAATCCTTATATCACGATTCCTTAACCTTTCTCTCACATCTTCTCTCGTACCTACCATACCCTGATTTAAGCAATAATCTATAGGAAACTTGTTTACTAATTGATTCTCAAGATTTCCGGATAGCAGAGGGTAATTAATAAAATCACACTCAGGACAACGACGTACAAATATTCTCGTAGTGTCTAAAGCCCTAAAGCAATCTATCGATAGTGAATACACCCCGATATCCTCCGCGAGACGATCCAATGGAATTTGTTTGCCCCAATGTTCTTTTATTCTTCTTTTTATATCGTGACTTATCCCAATATAAGCTTGACAATAATCGTCTAAAACCATAATGTAGAATCCTTTGACCTCGTTTACAGAATTAAGGTCAGTAATTTCAACAAAGGTATACGAATCTACTAACCTATGCAATTCTGCATTAAACTTATCCCAAGACAGAGTTTTGAAGTATTTCATATTAAGATCGAAATTGATCAGAGCCTTCTCGAATTTATTCTTTAAGCCTTCAAGGTGGGGAGAGGTAAAATCTTTACTCCTAAGTTTTATATAGTTATCAGCGATTAATCTAAATCCACCCTCTTTATTGCGGAAATTTACCCTGAAATGTGTGGTCATTATATTCCGTCCTCCTAACCCTGTCCCTTAAAACAAACCCAACTTAACAAAAAATCCCGATTCGCCCTAAAACACAAGTTTTATGGAGCGGACTAAAATCAGAATTTCCAAATTATTAAAGCCCATTATAAGAGAATCAGTCTACAACTTTATTTTTCAGTCTAACACTTTATTTTCTTTTAACATTCATAAGTATATCTCCCTTTTGAGAATTCAATTAAAAAAAGGAATCGGACCTTATCCGATTCCACATTGTTTTTCGCACATCTATGATGTGAATTCACCTTAAGTCAGGGTTAATCTCGGTACGCGCCGGAAAACATCCTTTTTTCGAGCATAACGAACAGGATCAAGTCTCCATTCCCTACTCAACGTTCCTGTTTCTTGGAGCGACTTCCGCTACGCATAGTTTGGTAATTTCTCAATTCTGAAATGAGTCAAACCATCGAGACTGTTATAAATCATTAACTCAATGCATAGGCTTTGTTGTTAGATTCGAAGGCAACACAGCTGTAATTGAGAGATTCCTAGCGAATTCAACTTAAAGCTATTAGAGTTTTCGTGAACTTAATTCCTGTATACGCGGTGTTATCCGCCGAAAGGATTGAGCCATCTCGTTTACGGTATTAAAACGACGATTAAGATCAGGACTGGTTGCGGTTTCAAAAAATTCGTATACGGATTCGTCCTTTATGGCCGAGAGCTCTTTTTTTCCAGTAAGTATATAGCATATGATGAAAGCAAGTGCAAAAACTTCGTGACGAACTTCATAGTTTTCAAACCCGATAATTCTCAAATTTGAATCGTTCAGTGATCCTTTAAACTCGGTCCCTGGACGTGTCAGTCGAATATGTGGATGTTTCGCCAAACCAAAATCGGCAACCTTAAGAAACACACTACCATCAGTATGCTTCTTGATAAGAATGTTGGTATATGAAATGTCCCGGTGCAAAAGACCTTCATGATGGATATAAGAAAAGGCCCGGAAAAGTTGTGTTATGAGTTGAATTCGTGCAATTATGGAAAGTCGATCATTCCATTTGAAGATGTATTTATCAAGTGTTAGAGGGACGAATTCCATTGTGTACGAATGATTTTGATTATCGTATTCAAAAGCTTGGATAATAAAAGGAGAGTCAAGTTTCTTTAAGTCGTCAAATTCGTTCCGTAACCGTGTGAGGTCTGCAGCAGTCAAGTTATTTAACGCTCGTTTTTGAGCGATCCATAGGTCATAACTTTCATCTCTATATTTAAAGACTTGCGCATATGAACCTTCCCCAACGAAAATTAATGGATACGCCCTCGACGGATTGTTCGGTACCGAGACTGAATGTTTAAGATGAAAAATATTGCGATGATCGATTAGTTCGATCTCTTCAAGATCATCCGGAATAGGACTGCCATTAGTAGGTCTTATAAAAGTTTTGCATTTTTTTAACAACTCATCATAAGATGGATCTAGCTCAAATTCAAATTCGGTATTTTTTAAGTTCATTTTTAAAGATCCGAGCATTTGAATAATGGCTAAAAGCTTCCGGCTTTCATTTGCATTATAATGATGGTTTCCTAGATGTTTCGCAAACAGATAACGAAGTAGCTCATTCAATTCATAATGTAATGCAGAGAACAGCCATTGCTGATCCCTGTGAGAAAACACTAAATAGTAGTCTTCATAAATTCGGATATTGTCAACTCCAAATAAATCTTGAAAATCAAGAAGTTTACGCTTCATTAAAGCAACACTATCATTATGAGTAAAAAGATCCATATGAATTTCATCTCCAAGAAAAATTTCTCCATTTGACTAACCTCAAAGGCTGGCCTCAGATAATCCTATTTATAACAAGAGATAATATATACAAATTATTCCTTTTAAAATTATAACACATAAGTTAATAAAACTAGCGCTTTAACCTTTCAGCTATTCCGCCAGTTTCTTCAATAAGGATTAATAGCCTTTGAGCCAACCTGTGAACTATGTAACTCTGGAAAATTTCATGTTGTAAGAGGAGGAGATTAATATAAGGGAAGGATCAAATAATAAAGAGAATCAGGGATGATCCCTGATTCTCTTTTATTAGAAATGTGTATAAGGACTAAGATCTATTTCATGACCAATTGTTTCTTTTGCAAAAACTTGTATTTCTTCTACCATTGTACCGAGATCAAATAACCTGAATATCTGAGAGGTGGAATCCATTGTTGTAAAGAGTGATTTATAATCTTCTTCACTAAATTGGTTTAAGCTCGGTCTTACCTGTTGTCTAAATAATTCGTATGAATTATTAAAACTTGTACTTTTGGAGAAATTATGAATAATCAATTTATTGTATTCCCCAGGTTTACCTGCATCTTCTGCGAGGCTCTTAACTATAACAATCGAACTGGGGATAGGTTCCTGAGAATTGTGGATTGCGTAACTTACCTTTGCTAAATGTTCTTCGGAGTTTTCACTTATGAACCAGGCATTAACAAGCCTAGCGAAGTTTCCAGTGATTAGTTCTACCATTTTCGCTTTAACTTCTTCTTCAAGCAATGAAAATAATCTAGGGGCTTGTTTGAAAAAATCAATGAGAAAGGTGATTTGTAATTTTCCTAGTGTAATATTACTATAAAAATTTCTTTCCCCATCAAATGCTGAATAGATTAAATGAGGATGTGTTTTTTGTAGTAATATAAGGACCTCGGAATTTGCATCTATGTTGGCTTTTGTGTCCTCATTTTCAATCCGAAACGTCAATTTCCATAGCGCCCGAAAAAGTCTTTGAATTCCCTTTTCATTAAGAAAGCGAATATATTTTTTTGAAATCACTCTTTCAAAACTGCCATCAGTATTCCAGAACCCTCCCCATGTCTCGTATAGTTCAGGAATATTTTTTATTATTCTGTCTACTATATGTGAAGTAAACATAGAGGGTTTTATTAGAACTCCTTCTAACATATTTCGTATGTGTGACCGAGCTGTTTCCTTATTAGGAGTGAATAAAACATCTTCTTGTGTGATTGCCGGGTGAGCTGATAAATTTCGATGGGCTTTTAGAGCTTCAATATTAGCCTTGTCGTGTAGATCCAACATCTTGGTATTTGTAAAAATCCTTTCCACTAATGTGTTTTCCCATTTAGAAGATGTCAAATCTCTGTTTCTCATTTGTTCTATTTCATCGATTATCTTCTGTGCTCCTGAGTCTTCCTCTTGATCAATTAAGTCTTTGAGTTTAAAAATCAAGTCTGCAATGACAACAGTATATAAGGACACAACTACAGACCTATAGTTCCCATTGTTATAAGAACTTAGAACTTCTTTAAAATATTCTTTGGTTTGTGGTTGGTATATTTTTTCTGCAGCTAAATCTAAGGAAAAATCACTCATAATTTTCTGGTCACCTCTATTTTCTTTTCAGTATTATTCATTTGTTATTTTACTATAATGTTTATCAGGCAGTTAGAAAAAATTATCTATATCCGTTTTTACCACCAAAATTTAGGGTTAGATTTGGTGTTAGAACGTTAAGTGAATACTTAAAATATAGGTGTAACTATAAGTGCCACACTCAATCTCTGATACCTATAACAATAAAATATTTGAAGCCGTCGAAAAAAATATGATATTAGCAATGACAACAAATGATTGAGCACACATACCATTGAAGAGGAATGATCATAACAGCAAGTTTTATTAACCCACCGTAAATACGAAGTGTTTGAACCGCTGGCCCTGGATATGACCATAGCGAAAAAACGGTTCGAAACCACATATAATTAATTTGAATCACATAAAGTCAAAGGCCCTCTCCATAAACAAGAGAGGGCTTTACTATTAGTATTCCGGAGGCTTCTGAGTTGTCATATAGTCCGGGTCTTGATCGTCTTTGATGTCTTTAATGTCCCTAAAGTGGATTTTCCGTTTTAATAATCGGTACTCATCAAGCATTTCTATTTTATTGTTCGAATCGATGTAACATGGGATAAGAATATAACCCTGAGCCTGCTCATACATCTTTTTAAAATTCTCCAAATTATTTGAGTCAGGAGTTGGATACATCCTGTGAATTCTGGTGATGTTAGTTATGAGATCTGCTTTGAATCCATCTTTCTCAATTTGTGCCACGTTATTTTCTATGTCGGCACCAATATGGACTGCGTAGCTAAATTCCTTTTCTCCAGGAAGGGATCCTTCAACAATAGAAATTCTTAGCTCTTCATGCTCATCTACTTGCCCAAAGCGTTCACGCCAGCCTTTAAAAATTCGAATAGCTGCTCCTTTGTTCTTATAAGCCAATCCGAGAATTGGCGGTCCACCCTCTATGGCCCCAAAAAACACAGCACGCCATTGAGCCTTATCCCATAAATCGACATCAATAAAGCCCGTCACAAATAGGTTTTTCCCTTCTCCACTCAATACTATGACCCCCTTTTTAAAGATTAATTTAGTATATCATAGAGTTCTATTTTGGAATATGTAGGAAGTTTGTGCTTATAAAATTGGATTTTTTAATAGAGTGAACGATTATATGAAACCGCAGAGGGGAGGTGATTCGAGTGATAAGAAATCAAACAAAATATATCGGTCCACCGTACAAAGGCCTGGCACCCAATCAGGTCTTTTCTAATGGCATTCCAGAGCATTTTAAGGCGCTGCAGCTCTCAGGACCGGTTCAAAGGCTTCTCGTCCCCGTTCACCTTCTAACTGAAGCCAAAAGAAAGGTGTAAACGAAGGGGACGCAGGAATATAAGGCATTTTAAGATTTGCTGACAGAAAAAGCGGAAAATGAAAATAGTGAAGGGGTGAATCATGTAATGAGTAGGTTCATGTTATGACACGCCAGTACCGAATAAACAGTACAACAGTCAAGGACAACTTGTGAACCCTGCTGATTATTATGGTCCTAATGGATTGAAAGTGGATTTCTCGGGCGGTCCAGCAGGTGCCCAAACGGTGATGCTTCAGAACAATGCTACGACTGCAGGTAATGGCACGGAGTTCGCTCCGAGCACAGAAACCAGACACTAACTTTTGAGATCGTCGGGAGCAGCGCGAGCAAAACAATCGCTTTCGAGATTGCTGGTCCCAGTGGATTATACGGACCACATACAGCCTTTAACGTGAGCGATTCGACGAAGTTTGGCCTTCAGACAACGGGTGAAAGTAATGCAGCACCAGAGAGATGAAACTACACAACGAAAGCCTTCTTCCCCCCGCAGGTGCGCAGGAGATTTTTTTTTGTTAATCGGTTAAAATCTCTTATATCACCTGCATCCTTAGATTCTTTCCAAGTTAAGCGAACTTAATTATAGCAGATCACTAACATTAGTTTTCCAGAGATCTACTAACACGTATTGTTTTCTTGAGACCTGAGAAAACTTCTACAAGAATATTGAAGGCTCTATGCCCAATCTTCTGTCAGGTTCAATTTTCTCTTACAAATATCGCATTGCACCTCAATAACTAATCCTATACCAGTGGGGATAAATGTATACGCTAATTTAGCACCAGTTACATCGGTTGCCTCGCATGAGTCCCATTCCCTGATTTTTTGTTCCATTTCCTCTGTGATTTCGAATTTCATGATCTACCCTCATATCCTGGTTATTATATTTGGTTACTTTTTATAAAATTCGGCCACTTTTTAACTTCATAATATGATCTCTCCAAATTGTATATCGATACAATGCTCACGTCGAACATTCGGAGGTGTCGTCGGATAACGATCAGCATTATCAACACCATTAAATAGCAGCTCAAAGCTTCTCCTTTATAAGGTCTTATCCATACTGTAAGTACAGACTTCACTCCTTTTCAACCAAATAAGAGCCCCCATATTTATGAGGACTCTAAGTTGGTTTTTTAGACCATTTGAGAGATTAATTCATTTGCTAGTGTCCTAGATCCACTTAACCCTTTTATATACCTAAGTGGTCCAGTTGATGACCATTCTACATTCTTTAACTTTTTCACACACTTAGTAACTTGATTATAATCAATTGTTCTCTTTTCTTCTCCAACAGAAATTGAGAAAACTTCATTTCCAGCTATAGCTAAAGCATTTAAACATACAATATGAGTTAATCGATATTCTTTATAATTCAGCCATTCCTTATTAAATTGCTCTTTAATTGCATTAAAATAAACAAGGCATAACATGAGCTTTTCTTCTTTATCAAGATTTGCGACATGTTCAGCCTTCGTCAATAGTTCTAACATTTTATATAAGTTCTGAAGTGTAACGTGTCTTCCAACACTTCTTTTTCCTGTTAAAGTACTATTAAAGTGAAAAGGACTATCACCTCGTATAATCAATTGTGTCGCTACCCAACTGTTATCATCAGAATTTCGATGAAGATACTTACTTAGAGAGATTCCAATTCCCTTTGCTTTTGTATTAATCGTATCAAACAACATTATTTCTTCGTCTTCATCAAGGTAATGAAACGCCAAAAATGGAACACTAATTTCTGAATGAGTATCTTGTGTGTATCGCTTTATTCCACCTAAACGATGTTGTCCATCCATTAAAGATGCTTTGCCTCTGCAAATTAATCTCCCAAACGATGCTCTTGATTTGTCGTATGCACTAAACTCCCAATTGGACTCTGCATTTAGCAAAATAGGCGTAAATAATGCATCATCTCCCTTCGAGAGATACATTGCAAAATCGTTGCAACGTTGACTATCAACCGGCCGCTGATACCCTTTTCCTGATGGATGGTCATACGGTTTCACATAAGTAATCTGTAAAGCTGACATGGCAGAAAGGTTACCCAGATAGGCCACTTTTCCACGCATCTTATACTGCAACACATTTTCAATCACATGATGATGAATCAAAGATGTCATTTTCTATCTCTCCTCTTGCTATTTCTAAATTCATTTTAGGATATATATATCCTATTTTCAATTGGTATTATGTAGTTTATTACTCTTCATTTATCCCTATTTGTTGCCTACTCTTTATTAAAGAGGTGACAAAATGTCCAATATTTATTCTGATGTAGGAAAAAAAATTAGGATATATAGAAAAGCAAATAATTACACTCAGGAAGAACTAGGGGAGATCCTGAAAATTGATCATTCATACTTGGGCAGGATTGAAAGAGGAGAAATTAACGTAACCCTTGAGACACTTTCAAAAATAGCTGATGCTCTCAAAATTAGCCCCTCTCGGCTATTGGATATTAGAAATGAACGCTCAAAAGAGAGTTCTGATGCTTTGGATAAGATCAATGCTCTACTTCATACATTAGATACATCAGATCTTCAAGCTATTCATCGATTACTCAAAGAGGTATTATCTTTCAAACAATCATACTAAAATGAAAAGCAGCCGGAAGATCCACTTATTTCACAATGGATCTGCCAACTGCTTTTTTGTTTATACTTGATCACTCACACCATATCGCAATAACTGTATATGTTGAAACACTTCATCGGCAGGTGAATTTTATCCTGTGGAAAAAAGTGTATCACCCCTCAGCAAATTTTGCTATTATTTTCATTAGGACTAAGTGGGCAGAAAAAGCAACAATTGCAAACCAATATTTATTATTAAATTCATGTTCAAGCTTAGACTACTTTATTAATGTAAAACAGAGGAGAATCAGATGTGAGTACTAAATATACTAATGTATGCGTTGTAATTGATTATGAAAATGTTCATTGTAATCTTAGAAGCGAATACACCAATGTTTTTGAGAGGGACTTTTTTTTTAGACTTAGAAAACATCTTGAACAAAAGAACATGAAAGTTATAGATATTATTGCTTACTGTAATTTTGATTTGCCAGATCTACATAACTCGCGCCACCAATCCAAGTTGCACGAATTTGGAATTGAGACCAGACATACATCCAACAATAATAAGAATTACGCTGATATTCAAATTACAGTGGATACCATGGACATGATTTTCCAGAACAATCTGATAGATGGTATTGTTTTAATATCTGACGACAAAGATATGACTCCATTAATAAAGGCTGTGAAGAAACAAAGAGGTTTTGTACATTTGATCACATCTTCTAATAGCGGGGAATTAATACTTCAAACGCCAACAAGTCATTCTTTTTTCGATGAATTATACACAATTCCTGCAAGTGACGACAACCCCATTACAGAACATATTTACAATCATTTAAATGACCACATTAAACGTGAGTTTGTTGATAATGGTAAAGTGCCACCTCTGGTTTCATTAGATAGGGTAGTAGAGAACAATTTAGGATGGCTAAAAATGTTTGAATATGAAATTATCAGACATTTAATGAAGCTTGATACAGAAGGGAAAATTGCACTTCATAATTACCGCCTAAAAAATGGGGACGGGCTTGAATATGGAAAATCACATGTAGGTATTGTAACTGACACTTATTTATATCTTTTTAATGAAGACAACCCGATAAACAAAGTAAACGATACTTATAAAAAAGAACTAATTACTTCAACTTATAAAAAGTACATGAAAAAAGCTTGACAAATATAAAAATGGATGATACCCTTTAATAAATAACTTAGCTTCAACTAAAAACTTGCTTTAACAAACAACTCGTCTAAAAAAATACTTGTTTTACCAAATTACTGAAAAATGGATCTCACATGAGTGAGATCCATTTTTATTTGCATACGATTAAACACTACTAAGGCTTATCTAATCCAAGACGGGATATATGTAAGGTCCAATAAACGAATATAACACATAGCGAGAGAAGCAACTTTCTGCTTCTCAATGTGTGTTATTGTACTTAATTCAGGCTTTTACATCATTGATCTCCACAGTAGGGCCCCAGGCTGTTACATACCACTCTAAGTTGCTATTTTTTTGGATAGTGTAGATAACGAAGCTCTCTTTTATCTATTGGTATTTCAATGATAACACGCGATGCGATGTGGAAATAACGTGCTAAAAATCATACTCGTTTTCCAGTTCCTCAATCTTTTTCTGTGATAAGGTTTCCTCTGATTCTGGAAAGTTTTTTTCTAAAGAATCAAGTTTTTCATAAAGCTTTTTATTTTTGTTAAAATCGATGATATCGGCAGTAATGCCTTGTTCTTTACGTAAATGAGGTTCTAAACTAGAGACTACAAGTTGGTTATATTTTGTTTCGTAATATTGTTTTTGGCTTCTTAAGTCTTGAATTTTTTTGTTTTGCTCTTCAAACAAATCTTTTATTTTCTCGTACTTCTTCGATTGCTCTTTGTGTTGTTGTTTTTCTTTGTAAAGATCTTGGACTAACAACTCTAGTTCATGTAGAGCATTAACCAACTTGACATGGCTATCCACGTTATATCCGTGCCTGGTGAAAATGGTCTCAATACTGGGGAATAAAATCATATCATCTGTATTTGATCCCATATCTCGAACTAGGGGTTTATTCAATTCACTAAGGTAATAGTCAATCCGTCTCTTCCAGGTCATACGACCGATCCCTGTTTCTCGTTCTAATAAAGAAGGGGTTAATTCTTTGCCTTTGTATTTTGCTTTGATTTCGTCAGCTAAATCCATAAGTTGATCATCTGTGAAATTAGATTTCCCCGCCATTGTTATCACCTTCACTAATCTTAAAATCTACTAATAATTTGTGGTCCATGTATTGCTGTAGTTGCCTTGAAGCATTTGAGAAAGAGGCTTCGGTAAGTGGATTGGATAACTTACTTAGACTCTTGCTCGTGCTGATCATCAGATCGAGTGTAGAGTCGATTTTTTGTTCTACTTCCTTGGAGTAACTCTCCAACCACGTTCCAGCTTGGCGTTCTTCATCGAGTCTAGGTTTGAAGATGAAATGGGATTGACAAACACGGCAATCTTCAGCGCAATCGTAAGGAAAGTTTTCACTCTTGCAATATCCGTGCGTTACTTTTCGGTATTTATCGATGAGTTCATCATGAGAGTACCTAACGAATCGTGCCGACTTTTCTCGAAGTGTCTGTCTCCATCCAAATATCCCATTGGGGATGCTTTGTCCCATTTTCTCTCCCATGCTGGTACGCAATAAATTATATACATGCGATTGTGCAAATGTTTTTGCATGGCTGTAATAATTATCTTGTGTTTTTAAATCTAAATGGCCAGCCATTCTTGCAATGGAAAGCATATTATAGCCTTGAAGGAACATGTTGATAATCGCAAAATGTCTAGTGTGAGCAGGTATTATTTGCATGGAGGTATGCTCATTGTACATGCCTTCAACGACTTGTTTATAGAATCGTTTGAGTAAACCATGAAGTTGGGTAGATGTGACTCTATCTTGGAATGATTCCGAGCCATCGGTAGCTTTGCGCGGCCAACTGGATTCATATGAACGCTCATGAAATTCCAAGGAACAAAGATAGTGTGATTCAATGCCAAGTTGCTTTTGGCGTAGAATAAACTCTTGAATAAAGAAATAGATATCATCAGTGATCTGAACGCTTTGGTACTGAATACCTTCACCTTCGCGGTTCTTAATTCTTGGGACCTCAATATAATAGTTTTCATTCTTGATCTCTAAACAATTCGTTTTTATTAAGGTAAATTCAGATGGTCGTAAAGGGATGATATTTGTGATGACCCAAAAAATTTGGATGGGTTTAAATGTTAAATGATCTTCTATGGACGTTCTTCGAAAATAATCATTCACGATCCTGTCGAATTCGATAATATCATCTAATTCGGGTAGATCTCTGTTTTTTGTGTTTATTCGAGAAATAGTGTAACAGCGTTCCAGGACTTTGTCTCGATTTTTTATAGGATAAAAATTCAAAAAGTTTAACAAGTGGCGACTATATCGGTATGCTTGGCCAGGTGATGTAACCTCCAATTGAGATAGGAAAGAGTTGAGATTATCGATTTTAAAGCCATTTGTTTCAAGAATGATTGTTTTTAAACTTTCTAGAGTGAGCTTTACAGTGCTCGCTGCTTTTGACATGGCCAGTTGACTTGCAATGAAACATTTGAGTGATATTTGTAATTCAGTGTAAACATCTAATTCAAAGCGCAAGGGGACAATCACATTTTTTATCTCGTCAAAGGTGTACCAATGTTTTTCACTAAATTCACCGTGTTCAATGATTCCTAGTGCTTTTAAACTATCAAAAATATCTTTATACTTAGAGATTTCATCGGAATGGAACACCACATCCTCAATCAAAATGGTTTTTAATGTTCCGCTAGAATTGATCACTTGTTTTAACTCCATTGATTACACCTTCTTTGGTATTTCGAGATATTTTTTCGCTTTTTGCCATTCGTTCGATATTGTTTCTAAGGCGATGTATGTATTGACCTTCTCGCGTCCGAATTCCTTTACAGCTTCTCCGATAACAATATACAGTCGATACAAAAACATAGAGTCCCTCAGGCGAAGAGATTCAGAAATGTTGTTTCTAATACTATCCGTTAGACGTAAAAATTCAGATTGTGCTTCCTTTAGTAATTGATATTGAGGGATGAACTCAGGGCAACCAATACATGAGGATCTTTCGGGAAAATGGCAATCAGGAAACACGAAACATTGACCTAGACCATCGCGGCTTGGTTTTTCGCATCTGTAGATTTTTACGACCTCTTTTATTAATTCTTCTCGGGACATCTTCATGAGTCGACGTACTACAAATTCTTTGTTTTTTTTATTTTGAAGTAAGCCTTCCGCCCAATCTTCTAATTCTCGTAAAGAGAATTCATCTCTTAATCCTTCGATCGACTCGGTTCTTCTTTCCATGCTTTGCTGAATGGACAAGCTGCTTTCAACGTGTGAGACCATTGTGTTATACAACCATCCGAAATGACCACGCCTGAATAAGTTGATAGATACGTTATCGGTGGAACCGTCTTTATTTGAAAAGGCCACGTAAGGGATCACGGAATTTTCTTGCTGATGTGATCGTCCTTTTGTTAACATCTTATCTGCTTGATTACGGGTATCAATATCTCCAGCTTCACCTTGTTCACTTACGTAAAAATAAACATAAGTCATGGTGCTCTTACATAGTTTATGAGAGCTGAACTTGGTTCGCTTTAATAATTCGTCTGTAGCGAAGTATTTCATGTGAGTTGCTCGTCCTGAAGAACTGGTTTTTAATTTTTCGGGCGTGATTCCCTCAAAAAATGTGCCTAACAGAAATCCTTTTTGAACTACGTTGCTAGTTGGGAGGTCCCTGCTGTGTAATTCGCATATGACGGCAGCAGTTGCGATAGCTTCTTCTAATTCAGGTATCATTAAAAAAAGCAATTCAGCACCTGTTTTTCCTACATTCGCAAAATTCAAAGATAAGCGTAATTGTTCTATTACTAGATGGACCTGGTTCTGATTCAATTTTTTTGTTTGGAACCATGCACAATCAGAAATATTCAGTATGTCTATGTCGATGCGTGGAAATTCGTAAAATAGATCCGTTGCTCTCCACATATCTGTTAATAGTAAAGTCGAGAACAGCCACATATTAGCATACGTTCTCTTTTGAATGGCTTGTGGAATATGGAGATCTACCTTTTTTGCATGAGTATAAAATTGGCCATAAATCGCAGGAGGATATATTTCATCCTCATTGGATTCACTTATTGTGCTTTTTGTTCGGTTTCTTGTTATGTAGACCTTGTGTGAGGGTGTGCGCTGTATTCTACACGCATACTTATAGAATCTCATGAAATCTTGTTTTACGTAATAAGGAATCTGATCATCGTCAATCATAGCAACAAGAAAATCTTTGCTCAGTGTATGAACTAAGCTTGGTAAGTGGGTAATGGCTTTATCAAATGTATTACCTAACTCCCATTTTCTGTTCTGTAGACTCGTTTCACGATCGTTTAAATCATTTAGAATTTGAATGATGAATTTAGAGAATAATTCCTTGTTCAGACGAAGTTCGGCGGTAAGCGATTTATCTATTATCTCATCGCTAAATTGTTTGATGAAATAGGCTTTGTTAAAGGGTTTTTGGATTTCATTCTTTTTGTTTAAATATTCAGCTTGCAATTGATGGATTTCTTTCTTATCTAAAAAATATTTTTTTGTTTGTTTTACTTTATCAAGCTTGAAATTCTTGAGAGTGCCGTCTTGAATAATTTTATACACGTGGGTGCGAGAAGTACCCAATAGTAATGCTGCATCAGGCACTGAATAATAATTCGCTTCTCTATCCGATACTTCTTGCAGTTGTTGTAGATTAACAAAAGTTTTCCTTTTTCCATATTTCGGAATAAAGGTAATGATTATTTTGTCTTTTATTAGTGCGTGAATTAAGTTTTTATTTAGTCCTGTGTGTTTACAAGCTTCATCAACAGTTAGGTAACCATCAGGTGGTATTATCCCATTGATAATGTCTCTTGCCGCGTCCTTGTGGAGCACGTTTTGTTTGTTATTCTCGCTTTTTATCACATTAGGATGAGTGTTCATTACTTTTCTAATATACTCAACGCCAATCGTGATTCCGAGAGCTTGGATGTGTTCGTGTAGTTGCTGGTAAGTGATAAAGTCTTTTTGTAGTTCGTCCAGTTTGGTGGAATCTATAAAAACTCTCCAAAAACCATCAAGAAGACGAAAGCATTTGTTTAATGTACCAGCTTCTGTTAATGAATCTATCTTACTCTGCGCAATATTATATTGTTTAAGTGCCTCGGAAGCGAGTACATAGCCCTCGGGGACTAACAAGTGTTGTTCTATAAGTTCTTGTGCATATTCTTTTGGGATCATGACGTTGGGATCTTTGATGACATGGGGATCATTATTCAACATGCCATATGCTGCTTTTTCTCCCACGTTATATCCTTTTTCTTTGAAAAAGGAACGTAATTGACTTACTGTATAATGCATTATTTTCTCCTTTGGAGAGCATCTTTATTAATTAAATTAGGTACAAAATCCTCGTGGGTTTCTGAGATGCGTTTTTCAATTCGATCTCTTGCTCTTGTTGTTTTAGCTAAGTAGGGTAAACAAGACATCAGATTAGAATCACCTCTTAAAAATGCAACTTCTGCAATGTTGTCAGTTTGTTCAGTGATCATGTTTGTAAATGTTCCCCGTCCAATATGAGTACTCCAATCTATTATTCGAAGATGATTAGCTACTATCTTATCTTCAGAATCTCCATATTGAATCAGGAAATCACAAAATTCCTGTTTTAATTTCTTGAAATAATAACGGTAGCTAGGCTCCGATAATGCTCTTCCTTGAGAATTTACAAAAAGGGCACCTTTTGGGGAGTAATTTGACAGGTTATTTGACTCTTTATATAGCTCTAAATGCTGTCTATAGAGTATGTCTCCCCAGTCTTTGATTTGAATTACAAGTTGTCTTCTTTGTTTCTTAACATATCCTCCTCCAGTGCTTCCATTTAAATCTGTTCTCATATTCCTGGTTTCGATGTTTAGTAAGAAATCACCCTTGCTAACAGTTCGAGAAAATTGAGTACGTTTAATATTGACCACTTCGGAAACGCGTAATCCTCCAAACATCTGAAGATACAATCCTAAAGTGATAGGGTTTGTTTTTAATATAGAAATCTCCAAAAGCAATGGTAGGTATTTAATAGGGAAGAAGTGTTCTAACTTTTTAATTTTTTTAGAAGGTAAAATCGGATCAAAGATCGATTCATAGTAATGTTCACCGTTATGGTGGTTTTTACGTTTAAACTCCCGTAATAGCTCTTCATCAACGTAAGGAAGCATGTCATTATTCTTCAACCAGATATAGAAATAAGTAAGTGTTTTGCTGATGCTTAATACCGTCGCTCTATCAATGGTTATGTTTTTCTCAATGCTGCAATCCTCTGCGGCTACGTCATGATTTCTAAAACTTAGATGGGTTAGAAAGTCAGTGCCTATTTGAATGGTGAGGTCAGACAGTTTACTGATCTTTAATTTCCTTTTGTTCTTTATTAGGTAATTTAAAAACTGAATGATATTGTGTACATGCTTTCGTTGAGTGTTATATTTTTTTGTTCTCCACCTGCTGCCTTCCCCTAATATAAAAGAGGTTAGCCCGTGGATAATATGTACATCTTTCAAGGTATCTTTTAAACCAATTGCAGCAACTTGCTTTTCCATAATACTACCATCACGCTTACGCCCCCAGTCTAACCACACAGGAACTAGCGTAAATCGTATATTATCATTGTTAAATTCTATGATTTCCGCTTTGTGAGATTTGTTCAACTAAGAATCCCCCCTATAATCCTATCAATATGTGCAATAATATCTCTTGGAATTTTTTAAGATATCACAGAGATTAAATGTTAACACAAAAATTAGTGTTGTGCATTATAAAATCTGGACACAAAAAAAACCTTTGAACATAAAGGTTTGTGATCACTTTTTGTATGTAATGTTGTGCAATATTATGATGTGCTATTTATTTCAGATAGACATGAGTCGTCATGACGATCGTAGTTCCTTTAGTATTGAGAATTTTTAATTCGTCCCATATGGACTTCCGTAGTAGCGGATCTATACCAACTGTTGGTTCGTCGAGAATGAGTAAGGAGGGTTCATGGAGTAATGTAATGGCCAAAGATAGGCGACGCTTCATTCCACCCGAGTATTGATCAACACGTTTATGAAGGTGATCGCTGAGAGCAACGAGTTCCATCACTTCAGCGATGCGTTGCCGTCTTCTTGATCCATTAAGCCCATAAATAGCGGCAAAGAACTGCAGATTTTCTAACGCACTAAGTTCAGTGTACAAAGCATCTGATTGGGCCATGTAGCCGATTCGATTTAACATAGATAGTTTCGGCATTAACGTTCCGAATACGTGGATTTCACCTGAGGAGGCTTCATCGATCCCACTCAACAGTTTGACTAGCGTTGTCTTTCCTGAACCAGAGGGACCTAGAAGACCAAATGTCTCACCGGGCTGTACCTCCAGGGTAATGTCCTCCAGAACACTTTTTGCTCCGAACTTTTTGCCTGCATGTGAAACGTTTATAACAGATGTGGGATGAGTCATGTGATCTCTCCTTTTTAGAAAAGTGAGTGAGTACTCACTATCGAGTATAGATCACTAGAAATATAAAGTAAATAGGTTAATTTTGTTCACGAAATATTGTTTTTACAAAATATTCTTGCGATTTTACAAACTATTACAAATCACAAGAATTGATTTAACAATTGTATACGAGAATCAAGGTATAGCTATTTATGCGATATGAAAAGGGTGAATATGATGAAGAAAAGTAAAGTAGTTGGAATGCTTCTCGCTTCCGCGTTGGTATCTTCAGCTGTAGCGGTTGGAACTGCAGGTGCGGCAGCAAACGTTAATGTAACTCCTGCAAAGGCAAGTTCAGCTCAATTAAAGGTGTCGAACAAAAGTGTATTGATTAATGGTAACTTGGTGACCTTGAGATCAGTTCAAGTTAATAAAGTTACATTATATTCGTTACGAGATTTGTCCGATAACATCGGAGCAAGTATTAAGCGTAGTGGATCAAACCTGGTTATTACAAATAATGTGACTGAGCACAATGTTCTCATTACAACAGGTGATAAGAACTATCAGGTGGATGGTAATACATCACAATTTACTGTTGCCCCACAAAATGTTTCAGGTACACATTATGTTGAACTTAATTCTATCGTAGAGTCATTGGGTGGCGAGGTTAATGCAGAAGAATTACGGAGTATTGCACGTCTAGATGGAGAATTTTCTGCACCAGTCTTTAACGTGAATGAGAATGTGATCGCCACAAGAGAAAGTGATGCAGGATTACAACTATTCCAGTTGAATGCACAAGGGCAGTATGAGGTGTTCTCATCTAACGAGAATACGATTGGAGCAGCCATCTCTCCAGATCATAGTTACGGCGCATTTACAAATGAGAATGGTGTTCTGAATCTAGTAAATCTGAGTACGGGTTTAGTGAAAAAAGTGGGAACAGATAGCTCGGTTAAAACAGATTTAAAATGGTCGGCGGATAGCAAGAAGATTTACTTCGTTCAAGGTGACAAACAAGAGAAGCTTGCATACATAACAGTTGACACAGGTAAAGTTACAGAGTTACTTGCTGATAAAGTTGAGAACAAGGCTGAAATTCAAGTATCTGACGATGGCAAAAAGATTGTGTATTTCGTTAACGTTACTGGGGTAGCTTCTACTGATAAAGCAGGTACCGAAGAATCACTAGAAATAGATTACTCCAAAGCAGGTACTCAAGTGTATTCACTGGACACTTCAACAAAGGGAGCCAAACCAGTTCAATTGACGAAAGAACTTGATAATAAAATGTTCCTCTCCTTGCTTGCAGACGGTAGAACTGTATATGTCAGTGCGGATCCAGATGGTGTAGTAACTAATAATGTGCTAAAAGTTATCTCTGCAGACGGAGCTAGCGTAACGAACCTAGTCGCAGATGTTGATATCATTTCTAGTGAATGGGTTGCAGGTAAATGGATCGTTCTTGCTTCAGCAGCAGATGGAAGTAATAAAGTTTTTCAACTTGATGCTGCCGGTGCAAAAACAGAATTGTACAGCACTACGAATGATATTTCAGAGGTAAGTGTTTCTCCAACTGGAGTTTTAGTTCTGATTGAAGATGGCAAAGTCGTATTGGTTCAAGGTAGTAAAACTACTGAACTAACAAAATAATTTAGGACTCGAAAGGGGTAATAATAAAAATGAAATTTTTCAAAAAGCTTTCTCTAGTTACGGTAGCTTCGGCTGTCCTTCTGACATCAGCACTTGCAGGTGCAGCATGGGCCAAGGATGATCTTAAAGGTAAAATTACAGTAAATGGTTCTACTGCTCTTCTTCCGATGACGCTGCAAGCAGCAAAGGAATTCCAAAAGCTGCACCCTAAAGTTAAGATCGCAGCTTCTGGTAAAGGTTCAGTAACAGGGCCACAAGCAGTTAAAAAAGGAATTGCTGACATTGGAGCATGTGACTGGGATGCAAGTATTGATGTACCAGGGTTCAAAGCCTTCACAGGTCAAGTAGCGAATAAAGTAGCAGTTATTCCGTTCGCTACATTCGTTAATAAGAGTGTAAAAGTCGATAGTCTGACAACAGAGCAGTTGAAGGGCATCTTCTCCGGTAAAATCACGAACTGGAAAGACGTTGGTGGCGCAGATGAAGATATCGTAGTCATTACTCGTTCATTCGGTTCAGGTACACGCGTTAACTATCAATCCAAAGCACTTGATGGTGGAGACATTGTTAAGAAAGAAAAGAACTACAAAGAAGTTGGATCCAGTGGTGATATGAAGACTGCGGTTGCTACGACTCCTAACTCGATTGGTTACATTGACTTGACTTACATCACAGGTAGTGACGTCAAAGCCTTGAAGCATAACGGCGTGGAAGCTACTACTGATAATGTTATTAATGGTAAATACAAGATTTGGTCTTATGGTTACTACATGACAAAAGGTCAACCAACTGGAGCTACTAAGGAATTTATCGAATATGTACAAAGCAAGAAGTTCCAAGATAGTTCCCTGAAAAAATTGAAATTCATTCCGATCTCAGCTATGAAATAATTTCTAACAGAATATGAATCTCATAGTATTCAAGCAACCAGCCCCAAATGACGGGGCTGGTTGCTGTATAGGAGGAACTAGGGTGAATACACCTGTCCAAGATACTGGTGCTCAAAGTGAGACGGTATATAATAAAAAGTCTTATACCCATCTATCCAAACAGCAAATAAAGGCGAGTTTCGTGAATAAGCTGTTTAAAAATTATTTTCTTTTCAGCATTTTGACACTTTGCTTCGTTTTGGCATTAGTTATCTTTTTTATTGGTAAAACGGCATTCCTTACCTTTAAAGATATTTCACTGGCACAATATTTCTTCTCTTTTGATTGGACCCCTGAAGAGGGGAAGTTTGGTGCCGCATTATTTATTCTTAATACCTTGTCGTTGACTGCTTTGACTTTAGTCATTGCTGTACCGATTTCAGTTGGCATGGCCATTCTGATCGCAGAAATTGCTCCAAAATGGATGAAGACGATAATTCGGCCTATTCTCGATTTGCTGGTAGGAATTCCTTCAATCGTTTACGGATATTTAGGGTTAACTATCCTCCTGCCGCTACTCCGCGAGCTAAGTGGAGAAAGCTTAGGAGATGGCTTGCTTGCAGCAGCGTTAGTACTCACAATTATGATCTTACCTACGATCTGTCGAATCAGTGATGATGCAATAGGAGCTGTACCTAAGAAGTATCGTGAAGCTGCATATGCGCTAGGTTCTACTCGATTGCAGAGTATTTTTAAAGTTATTCTTCCTTCTGCAGGGCGTGGCATCATTGCGGCTATTATTCTGGGAATGACCCGCGCGATTGGGGAGACGATGGCTGTCGTGATGGTGATCGGTAATACTCCGCAGTTAGCGAAGTCATTATTTGCTTCGACATCAGTATTGACTAGTAATATCGTCATGCAAATTTCGAATGTTGAGTTCGACTCTACTTGGAATTATGCGCTACATATGATGGCATTCCTCCTGTTAGTCATTTCATTTATCCTCATCCTGTTTATTCGCTTTCTGGGGAGAAAAGGGGGAGCTGAATCATGAGTGCCTTTACACCATCGCGTAAAAATAGAAGATCCTTATTCTGGGATCGGTTTGCAACGGTTTGCTTCTATGGTTTGGGAGCCGTCATTATGTTGTTTATCTTTTGGCTATTATTCACGATTCTGAGTAGAGGTCTCCCGGGGATTACACCGCAGTTTCTAGTGAAGTTACCCGAAGAGATTGATGCTGGTGGCGGAATTGGACCGATGTTATTTAACTCATTCTATGTTCTGTTCTTATCGCTCTTAATCTCGCTTCCAATCGGGGTGGGTGCAGGTATTTATATGGCAGAATATGCACCAAAGAATAAATTTACTGAGGTACTACGAATTTGTGTGGAATCATTGGCTTCTGTCCCATCCATAGTATTTGGGTTATTAGGACTTGCGATTTTTGCTGAGTATTTTGGTATTGGACTGACAATACTCGGGGGAGCGGTGAGTCTTGCGTTCCTGAACTTACCCATGCTGGCGCGTGTTACGGAGGAAGCTATACGGGCAGTTCCAAACGATTTGCGTAATGCAGCATTTGCACTGGGCATAACTAAATATCAAAGCATCCGTACAGTTGTTATTCCTGTAGCTATGAATGCAATCATAACTGGTGTTTGTTTGGTAGCAGGACGTGCTTTTGGTGAATCAGCTGTAATCCTTTTGACAGCAGGGCTCAGTACTTCAGGGGCAATGTGGGACTTCAACTTATTCTCACCAGGGGAGACGCTTGCCGTTCACTTGTGGTACGTTCAGTCAGAGGCGATCGTAGAAGATGCTCGACAAATTGCAGATATGTCAGCGGCGGTACTCGTATTTATCGTACTTCTGATCAATCTGGTGTTTCGTGTTCCGCTCTGGTTTAATAACCGAAAAGTTAAGCGATAAGTTGTCATAGCAATAGTGGTGACCTCCCTTGTTCGTCTTTTAAGACGATAGAGTGGAGGTTATTTGCTATGTAATAGATTAGGTATGTAATTCAGATAGAAATGACATATGAAAAACCGTGTGATAATATAATTTTCAAATAAAATAAGTCTCATTTGATGTAGTCCATATTTCTCTAATACGAAGGGAAGTTTAAACATGCGAGTAGGAATACCCAAGGAAATAAAAAATAATGAGAACCGTGTTGCAATTACACCAGCCGGAGTCGAAACCTTAATCAAGAGCGGAAATCAGGTGCTGATTGAGCAAGGTGCAGGGGTGGGTAGCGGATTTACGGATGACGAATACAAAGCTAAAGGAGCAGAGTTGTTTGCCACTGCTGAAGAAGTGTGGACCTCTGCTGAGATGATTATGAAAGTGAAAGAACCGCAGCCGGAGGAATACGGATTTCTGCATGAAGGCTTGATTCTCTTTACGTATCTTCACTTGGCTCCAGAGGCGCAATTAACCGAAGCCTTAGTTAAGAGTAAGGTAAGTGCAGTGGCATATGAGACGGTACAGCAGGAAGATGGTTCACTACCACTACTGACACCAATGAGTGAAATAGCAGGTAGAATGGCGGTTCAGGTCGGGGCGCAGTTTCTGGAGAAACCCCATGGTGGAAAAGGTGTTCTACTTGGTGGAGTTCCCGGAGTTTCACCTGCAGAAGTAGTTATTGTTGGCGGTGGCGTGGTTGGTATGAACGCAGCGAAAATTGCACTGGGTATGGGTGCGTGTGTTACTCTGCTAGATCTAAATGCTAATCGGTTGCGTTATATTGATGAGGTTTTTGGAGGGCGTGTAAGGACGATTATGTCGGACTCGTACCATTTGGAGCAGGAAATTAAAAAAGCAGATCTATTAATTGGGGCCGTACTAATTCCAGGAGCGCGCGCACCAAAGATAGTTAAGGAATATATGGTTCAACAAATGACGGAAGGTTCAGTAATTGTGGACGTAGCTATCGATCAGGGAGGATCTATTGAGACGATTGATCGGGTGACAACTCATAGTAATCCGACTTATGTGAAGCATGGGGTTATTCATTATGCGGTAGCCAATATGCCGGGAGCGGTTGCTCGGACCTCCACACTAGCTTTGACCAATGTTACGATTCCATATGCGCTGCAAATGGCTAATCAAGGATTGAAAAAAAGCGCAGCCGAAAATCCTGCGCTCGCTCGAGGTATTAATGTGATGAACGGATCCGTGACAAATGAGGCAGTGGCAAATAGCTTGGGCTATACTTATATCCCAGTAGATCATGCTTTGCGCGGAATTTAGTCGGCAAATGGGGAATATCTAATTCTCCAAGAGGTGCTGAATATCAGCTTCTAGAGCTTCGGGCTCCGTACGTGCCGGGATTTGTTTAACTATATTACCACTCCGATCGATCAGGAATTTCACGAAATTCCATTCAATCTCTCCAGTGTGATAAGGAGCTGGAGTGTTCTCTACCAGATATTTGTATAGCGGGTGAGCATTCTCGCCTTTGACATTAATTTTGCCGAAGAGCGGGAAGCTTACCTGATAATTTATTTCGCAGAAATGTTGGATCTCTTCTTCCGTACCGGGTTCTTGTCCAGCAAACTGGTTACAAGGAAATCCGAGGACAACAAGACCTTTGTCCTTATAAGTACTATAAAGCTGCTGTAGCCCCTTGTAATGCGGAGTCAAGCCACAACCGCTGGCTGTATTAACGATGAGCAGAACCTTACCTTTATAATCTTCAAGAGTTGTCGTCTCCCCATTAATCTTTTGAACCTCGAAATCATATATCTCCCCATTTGATAAAGAAAAACTCATATAATACCTCCTCAAAGTTTTGTGAGCTACACACCATTGAATGATCGTCGTGCAAAACTTACTACGTAAGCATGTGCTTAGTTTTGTGAGCCACACACCATTGAATGATCGTCGTACAAAGCAAGCTACACAATTTCAAATAAGCCTCTTGCCTTTCATTCATTGTACTCCAAGTGATAGATAATCCTCAAATTTGAATTAAAAGAGTGAAGAATGCATGTGATTAATTCCCTAGGGTTCTAATGGCTTGCCCGCTTACAATTTTAAGTAGAGGTGGTAAAAATGAATCAAAAGGAAATTTATAAAAATGATCTACTCGTCTTACCTAAGTGGGAATCGTATTTGTTACAGAATTCAGGCTTACCAGGCCCACGAGCAAATTTAACCTTGCTCTATGTAGCCGCGGAGTTGGGGAATGAGGAGATCTTCCGAAGTTTCTTGGATTTTCAAGTAGAAGATGATCATCATGGTGATTCACCGGATGAGTTTATTGTGATGTGCGGAGTTGTGGGATTGGGGAAATTGCTCGCCCAAGGTAAAGAAGAGTATTGGGTTCAATTGAAAAGATATGCTTCAGATTCTCGTTGGAGGATTAGGGAAAGCGTCGCAATGGCATTGCAAATATATGGTGAGTACAATATGGAGCGACTTCTTTCGGAAATGGCAATATGGAGCGTTGAGAGGTTACTAGAGCAAAGAGCAGCCGTAGCCGCTATATGTGAGCCAAAGTTGTTGAAAGATGCAAGGTATGGTGAAAAGTTGTTCATTATTTTAAACCAGACAACTTCATCGTTATTAATAGAAGATAATAGAAAAGAAGATGGATTTCTCGTTTTGAAAAAAGCGCTCGCCTACTGTTGGTCGGTAGCCATTGCGGCGTATCCTGACCAAGGTAAAAATGCCTTTCAGCCATGGCTTAACTATGAAAATAAGGACATTCGCTGGGTGTTGAAGGAGAATCTGACTAAGAACAGACTTCAAAAGTTGGACAGCATATGGGTGGAACGATGCAAGGACAAGATAGGAGTAAAATAAAGTGGGGGTTCTCATCCCCAGAACGCAAGAAAGAGTCCACAGAAGTGGACTCAGCTTGTCGAGAAACCCAGTCATTTTCATGACATCGGGTTTCTCTTTTTATTTTGGCAGATATAAAATCGGGAAACTAGGGGTTTAAACCCGGTACTCCAGGCGATCCAGGTGGATCGCCATCTTCTTCATATTCTGTACGGCTGCCGTCATCAGTGCTTGTTCTCTGACGTTTGGTAGCCCTCGCAAACGGCAATAGCGAAACCCATGGAGCTCTTTAGCATCCGCGAAGCTTCGCTCTATCGTTTCTTTTCGTTTACGGTATAACTGTTTGCCGGACTTGCTGAGCCGGTTATTCCGTACCCAGTCCTTGCTGTCTTCCCAAACATGTCGGGTTACCACCTTCCGGTGGTTTCGGGATTGCGTACATTGGTCCAGCAAGGGACAGTTCTTGCAATGCTCTGGATCGGACGCGTACTGCCGATAACCCTTGCGATCTGTGGTTCGGTAACCCAATTCATGGCTTGCAGGGCAGACGTAAATATTTCGCTCTGCATCAAACGTGAATTTCCATTTCGGAAACAAACCTTGCTTCGGATGAAATCTTCGGTGAGCAATTACCGCGAAAATATTTCTGCTTTGTAAACCTCGACAAATTGGCGTAGTTAAATAACCTGAATCTAATGCAACAGCTTCGACCTCAAATTTAAAACGTTCTCGCTGACGGTCCAAACGCGACAAATAGGGAACAGAATCATGGACATTTCCCGGTGTGACATGCACGTCCGTAATAAAATTGTACTTTGTATCCACCGTGCGGTGGTCCAGATAAAAGAAGCCCTCTGGTTTGCCATCCCGAATCATATATCCGCTGTCCGGATCCGTCTTGCTTACTTTAATTTCTTTGTCCTCAGTCACTTCCTCTCTAGGTTTTAGGGCTTTTTTCCGTGCTCTTTCCGGTCTTCTGCAACGGCGGCGTTTAGCTCGTCCACGTAATCTTTGGTATTTTGCAGCACTTGCTGTTTTGTGTACTGGTGTTTATTCGCATTTGCTTTCACGTGGGTAGAGTCACTCACCAGAACACGTCCGCCAACCATCCGGTGGGAAATGCCCTGCAAGACAATCTCATCGAAAATATCCTGAAAAATGTTCGTACCTTTAAACCGAGTTCGCCGATTCCAGCTAATAGTTGTATGGTCGGGCACTTTATCTGTTAATCCGAGGCCTAGAAACCATCGGTAAGCTAAATTGGTCTGAATTTCACGTTCTAATTGGCGTTCGGAACGAATGCCATAAAAGTATCCGAGAAATATCATCTTAAACAAAACAACAGGGTCAATCGCGGGTCGTCCATTATCCGCACAGTACAAGGGCCGAACTTTTTCATTGATAAAGGAAAAGTCGATATGTTTATCTACTTTGCGCAGCAAATGATCTTGCGGGACCAAATCTTCTATGGAAACAAACTCGTAGACTTGTTGTTTTTCTCGGTTGGAACGTAGCATACAGAACACCATCCGTTCTATAATAGTTACCTATATTATACAACATTAACGCGGTGTCGTCTTAAATAATTAATTCATAAAGAAGGCTGTCGAGACTTTCTCGACAGCCTGAGTCCACAGAAGTGGACTCTCTTTATATTACGTGCCAGTCGGGGTACTCTCCCTTTGGTCGAGACTGCGATGATTATGCTAACGCAGTTGATGCTCCGACGAACCCCATTTGGGGTTCTCATCCCCAGAACGCAAGAAAGAGTCCACAAAAGTGGACTCTTTCTAATTACGTCCCAGGAGGGATTCGAACCCCCGACCGACGGCTTAGAAGGCCGTTGCTCTATCCAGCTGAGCTACTGAGACATGATAACAAATAAAAAATTCAAGCAAAAAATATCTTATCATATACACAAACATTAATCAAGGACTTTATATTAATCTTATTTTGAATCAAAATCAAAAATAGCGTTTGACCAACAATCGAAGTTGATTGCGAATCTCTGTAACGGAACTCAGACGACCTTATTGCGGTTTATTCCACGTTTCTGGATTTTAACGGAACCAGCAAACGTTATTTGATCATATTCATTCATGAGAACATCATTTGGAAGAAATAAGGCCTCTCAGTTCCGTTAGAATGATGTCTGTGTACGTCAAGCACTGATTAAGGGGTTGATTCCTTTTTTGACGAAACATTATATGGGAATTTATGGCTGAATTAGGGCGTGAGTTACAACATGAATTTTCATCGGGTGAGGTGTCTATGCTATAATCTACAATTGATAATTATAGTTTGACAGTTTAGATGAAGGGAGGTGTCCTTATCAGCGGAATTCAATCGGATAATAAGGATAATATAGTCCTATTCCCCAAGACTCTGGATTACTACCAGATTGAGCTTACAAGGATGTTGGAAACGGAAAGATACGGAGAGGCTGCTGAATTACTCAAGTTTTTACTACAATGCCAAGGACAGGATCCAAGGCATTATGAAGAATGGCAGGCTCTGTTAGAGTGGTTGATGAGCGCCTTCCCTCAATCTCTGAATAATGATGATTTAGAAATTGCTGAAGAAGAAGGCGAAGAGCAACTAGCCAGAAGACATATGGATGCTAAGATTGCTGAGGATAAAGACTATCCAAAGAAGCTACTGCAAGCTGTTATGGAAAGACCAATGTCAGAACATAGCTTTCTTGCGTTGGAGCAGTTAACTTATGTCGATATGTCTGAAATTGACGAAACCCTTCATTTGTGGTTGAATCGGAGTGAATTGCATCCATTGTTGCAGTATCGTATCCTACAAATATTGAATCGCAGGGGTTCACAAGGCTTAATTAGGTTTCAGCGTGGAGGAGAAGAAGTAGAAGTTGAATTGGATCAAGTACCGTTGAAACCCGCTGATTTCCCACCTCCTGTGCAGGAAGTGTTGGAGAGAGTTGAACAACACACAGGGATTCATAATCCGACATTACTTTATTTTGCTCAAGAGTTATGGTACCAATTTATTATGGGAGTGTATGGGACTATGAATTATCGCTCCATACTTAGTGAGGGCGATTCAATCTTAGATGTATGGGCAGGAGCACTGCATACGATTGTGTCGGAAACTCTGTCCGATGACAAGAATGACGAAGAGATCCGTAGTCTCTATGGGATTACAGATAGTATGCGTTTGCGTTATGAACAGGCTTATCGCTCTATGAAACAGTTTGTTTCTATTGGAACAAAGTCCTGATTATGGGGAATAATACTCACTCTGGAAGTTGCAGTACTTGCTCTTGTAAAATGATGTATTGTTGTTTATAATATAATGGTTATTCTGATCGTGTTATAAGGACAGCTATACTGAAACCTTGATAGCTGTTTTACCGCGATTCGGTTTCAGTATTTCAGTATAGTATAGTGAAATTTGGAGGGGAAGGCATAAAATGAAAGCAACTTGGGAAAAAATAGAAAAGAACCTTGGGGTTCTTGAGGTAGAAGTAGACGCGGAACGCGTTTCCGTTGCACTGGATAAAGCGTTTCAAAAGGTAGCTAAGAAAGCTAATGTACCTGGATTCCGTAAAGGTAAAGTACCACGGCCTATTTTCGAAGCACGTTACGGTGTAGAAAGCTTGTATCAAGATGCAATCGACATTTTGCTTCCTGAAGTTTACGGTGAGGCTATTGACCAAGTGGAAATTTTCCCGGTTGACCGTCCTGAAGTAGACGTTGAACAGTTTGGCAAAGGCGAAACTTTCAAATTCAAAGCAAAAGTAACTGTGAAACCTGAAGTTCAACTTGGCGACTATAAAGGCATCGAAGTGCCTGCACAAAACCTAGAAGTTAGTGATGAGGAATTGAGTCAAGAACTTGAGCGTCTACAACAACGTCACGCTGAACTCGTTGTACTTGACGAAGAAGCGGCTCAAAATGGCGATACAGTTGTAATCGACTTTGATGGTTCTGTAGATGGTGTACCTTTCGAAGGTGGCAAAGCAGAACGTTATTCTTTGGAACTTGGAAGCAACACATTTATTCCAGGCTTCGAGGAGCAAGTGGTTGGCTTAGCAACTGGAGACTTCAAAGATGTTACCGTGACTTTCCCAGAAGCTTACCAAGTAGCTGAACTAGCTAACAAAGAAGCTGTCTTCGCAGTAAAGGTACATGAAATCAAACGCAAACAATTGCCTGCACTAGACGATGAGTTTGCTAAAGATGTTAGTGAATTTGATACTCTTGAAGAGTACAAAGAAGATCTGAAGAAACAATTGTTGGCTCGCAAAGAAAAAGAAGGACTCTCCGTTCGCGAAGGTATTGTTGTTGATAAAGTAGGCGACAATGCTGAAGTTGAGATTCCAGAAGCAATGGTACAAAGCGAAGTTCAAAACATGGTACGTGATTTCGACAATCGTCTTCACTCCCAAGGAATGAACCTTGAAATGTTCCTTAACTTCTCTGGTCAAACGATCGAAGACCTTCAAGAACAAATGAAAGGCGACGCTCAAAAACGCGTTCGCAACAACCTTGTCTTGGAAGCCATCGCAAAAGCTGAAGGTATCGTAGCTACTGAAGAAGAAATCAACAAAGAAGTAGCTGATATGGCTGTGGCGTACAAGCGTTCAGCAGAAGATATCCTTAACATTCTTGCAGCTAATGGTTCACTAAATAGTTTGAACGAAGATGTTACTCTACGCAAAACGATTCAGTTCTTGATTGAGAACAGCAAAGAAGTTCCTGCTGAGCAAGCAGAAGCTGCTAAGACTGAAGAGTCTGCTGAATAACATTACCTAATAACAACAAGTATTGCTTCAAGGCACGTATATTTAATGCGTGCCTTGATTTATCTCTTTTTTAGGATACATATATTTCCAAGTGGACCCGAAGCAGACCAAAGGTAATATATTGTGTTCCGGGCGACATAAACTGTAATGTGTGAAAAATGACATGTGACTTTGAACATGGTAGAATACTTCTGTAAGCGCAGAAATCGAATAGGAAAAGAGGTTGGTCACATGAATCTGGTGCCTATGGTTGTAGAACAAACAAATAGGGGAGAACGGTCTTACGATATATACTCAAGACTTCTCAAAGATCGCATCATTTTTCTAAGCAGCGCGATTGACGATGACGTTGCCAATCTCGTAATTGCTCAACTGTTGTTCTTAGCAGCCGAGGATCCTGAGAAGGATATTCATTTGTATATCAATTCACCAGGGGGTTCTGTTACTGCTGGGATGGGGATATATGATACTATGCAACTTATCAACCCAGATGTTTCAACGATATGTATGGGGATGGCTGCGAGTATGGGGTCGCTTCTGCTTACAGCAGGTGCGCCAGGTAAACGGTTTGCTTTACCAAACAGTGAGGTTATGATTCACCAACCACTCGGAGGTGTGTCAGGCCAGGCATCTGATATCAAAATCCACGCAGAATGGATTATCAAAACGAGACAAAAGCTGAACCAGATATATGTGGATCGTACGGGTCAACCCCTTGATAAGATTCAGCGCGATACGGACCGCGACTTCTTCATGAGCGCGGAAGAGGCTAAGGACTACGGGATCATCGACGAAGTCATCAATAAGCCGATCAAATCATAAAGGGGTGTTTACATGTTTAAATTTAACGATGAAAAGGGACAACTGAAGTGTTCTTTCTGCGGTAAATCGCAGGAACAAGTACGTAAGCTTGTGGCCGGACCGGGCGTTTATATATGTGATGAATGTATCGAATTGTGCACGGAGATCGTCGAAGAGGAACTCGGACACGAAGAAGAACTTGATCTCAAAGAGATTCCAAAACCAAAAGAAATCCGCGATATTTTGGATCAATATGTTATTGGTCAGGATTTGGCGAAGAAATCTCTCTCTGTAGCAGTTTATAATCACTATAAGCGTGTGAATACAGGTAGCAAGATTGAAGATGTGGAGCTACAGAAGAGTAACATCTTATTGCTAGGACCAACAGGTTCCGGTAAGACATTGTTGGCTCAAACCATGGCCAAAATTTTAAATGTGCCGTTTGCAATAGCAGATGCTACTTCGCTCACAGAAGCCGGCTATGTCGGTGAGGATGTAGAGAATATTTTGCTGAAGTTAATTCAGGCAGCAGATTATGATGTGGAAAAAGCAGAACGCGGAATCATTTATATCGATGAAATTGATAAAGTTGCGCGTAAGTCTGAGAACCCTTCGATTACCCGTGATGTTTCTGGAGAAGGTGTACAACAGGCACTCCTGAAGATATTGGAAGGGACTGTAGCATCGGTACCTCCTCAAGGAGGACGTAAACATCCGCATCAGGAATTTATTCAAATTGATACGACGAACATTTTGTTTATTTGTGGTGGGGCATTTGATGGCCTTGAGCAAATGATCAAGCGTCGTGTTGGTAAGAAAGTGATTGGTTTTAATGCGGTTAGTGATGGACAGAAAGATCTGAAGCCAGGTGAGCATCTATCGATGGTTCTACCAGAAGATTTGCTCAAATTCGGATTGATTCCTGAGTTTGTAGGGCGTTTACCGGTTATTTCCACACTAGAGCCGCTAGATGAGCTTACACTTGTTCGGATTCTATCTGAGCCGAAGAATGCTCTGGTTAAGCAATATCAGAAGCTACTTGAGCTCGACAATGTAACATTGGAATTTGAGCCAAAAGCTCTTGAAGCGATTGCCCGTGAAGCAATTAAGCGGAATACAGGCGCTCGTGGACTCCGTGCGATCATTGAAGCATTGATGCTTGATGTAATGTATGAGGTTCCTTCTCGCGCAGATGTTACCGATTGCGTTATTACGGAGAAAGTCGTCATCGAGAAGACGATTCCTGAGTTGGAAACTAAGAAGAATAAGAAGCAAGAAGAGAGCGCGTGAAGATAATTTTACACGTGACAAAATAGATGTTGAATTCTCCACCTTTGTAGAGTGAGCCCCTAGCTGGCTTTACTTACGGGGGTGGAGCTTTGACGTTATGGGAGAGGTATGAAATGACATTCTTGAGACAAGATACGCGGGCTGTCAAAGTCGGTAATTTGGTGATTGGCGGAAGTAATGAAGTGATCATTCAGAGTATGTGTACTACAAAGACGGCTGATGTTAAAGCAACGGTGGCTGAGATTCTTCGGTTGGAAGAAGCGGGCTGCCAGTTAGTTCGTGTGACAGTAAACAACGAAGAAGCGGCTGCCGCGATCAAAGAAATCAAGAAACAAATTCATATACCGCTCGTGGCTGATATTCATTTTAATTATAAGCTCGCTTTGCTAGCTATTGAGAACGGAATTGATAAAGTACGAATCAATCCAGGAAACATTGGCCGACGTGAGAAAGTTGAAGCTGTTGTTAATGCATGCAAAGAAAAGGGAATTCCGATTCGAATCGGCGTTAATGCAGGTTCATTAGAGAATCATCTCCTCGAAAAATATGGCTATCCAACGCCTGAAGCGATGGTAGAGAGCGCTTTGTTTCATATCGGCATATTAGAGGAATTGGATTTTCATGATATCATTGTATCTTTGAAAGCATCTGATGTACCGATGGCAATTGCAGCATATTCCCAGGCGGCTAAAGTGATTCCTTATCCACTTCATCTTGGTATTACTGAGGCAGGGACTTTATTCACTGGCGCAGTGAAAAGTGCAGCAGGAATAGGAGCTCTATTGTCCATGGGGATAGGGTCAACCTTGCGGATTTCTCTCAGTGCTGATCCAGTTGAAGAAGTGAAAGTTGCCCGTGAGTTGCTCAAAACATTTGGGTTAATTACGAATGCTGCTACACTTATCTCTTGTCCGACTTGTGGACGCCTTGATATCGATCTTTTCTCCATCGCCAATGAGGTCGAAGCATATATTGCAAATTTAAAAGTGCCTATCAAAGTTTCGGTGCTTGGATGCGCGGTAAACGGACCTGGTGAGGCCCGCGAAGCGGATATCGGTATTGCCGGGGCTCGAGGTGAAGGTCTCTTGTTCCGATACGGAGAAATGATCCGAAAGGTACCGGAGGATGAGCTTTTGTCTGAACTGAAGAAAGAGATCGATCACATCGTTGAAGTATTTGAGGCAACGGGGGAAATTCCAGGGCGGAAAGAACATCGTGAAGTATCTTCTAAATAAATGAACAAAAGAGCCGTAGGCTGCGCGTTTCGTGCAGTTTACGGCTCTTTTCATATTTGATTAGAGAGATACCGCATCATTATCAATCTAACCCGTAATTTTCAAAAAATAAAAAGTATCTTCATAATTCGCGTTTTATGATGGAGGGAAAAGGCTATACTACCATGTATCAGTCGAATTGTGGGAGGCTTAAGTATGATAGATATCAATGTAATCCTAATCGCCGTGCAAATGTTTTTTGCTGTGGTGATCGGCCTCTATTTCTGGAATCAGCTTCGTAGCCAGAAAGGAAATCGCACTGCGGTAGACCGAGAGTCACGTAAGGAAATGGAGAAATTGCGCAAACTACGAGCAGTCTCGCTTACTAAGCCGTTATCCGAACGGACGAGACCGTCTACGTTAAATGATATTGTTGGTCAAAAGGATGGACTGCGTGCACTGAAGGCGGCGTTGTGTAGCGCTAATCCGCAGCATGTTATTATCTATGGTCCGCCTGGGGTAGGCAAGACCGCGGCAGCTAGGGTCGTGATGGAGGAAGCCAAGAAAAATCCGAGTTCACCGTTCAAAGGTGATGCTAAGTTTCTGGAGATCGATGCTACTATCGCGAGATTTGATGAGCGTGGAATTGCGGATCCGTTAATTGGATCTGTACATGACCCTATATATCAAGGGGCGGGTGCAATGGGAGTTGCAGGTATTCCCCAACCCAAGCCGGGGGCCGTTACGAAGGCACATGGTGGTATCTTATTTATAGATGAGATCGGTGAACTACACAGTATTCAGATGAATAAACTGTTAAAGGTATTAGAAGATCGTAAAGTATATTTGGAGAGTGCCTATTACAGTTCTGAAGATACAGGGACTCCAGCCTATATCCATGATATTTTTCAGAATGGGCTTCCAGCAGACTTCCGCCTTGTTGGTGCTACAACTCGTTCTTCGCAAGATATTCCACCTGCGTTGCGGTCTCGCTGCATGGAGGTCTATTTCAGACCACTCCTTCCAGATGAAATTGCTCAGATTGCAGAGGATGCGGTGAAGCGAATAGGATTCAAGCCTTGCCCTGAGGCAGTTGATGTCATCAAGAAGTATGCTACAAACGGCCGGGAAGCTGTCAATATGGTGCAGCTTGCAGCGGGGCTCGCATTGACAGAGAAGCGTGATTATATGCTAGCGGGTGATCTGGAATGGGTAGCAACAAGTAGTCAGCTTACACCACGCCCGGATCGTAAGATTCCTGATCAATCGGAAATTGGAGTAGTAAATGGTCTTGCAGTATATGGTCCCAATATGGGGACTTTGCTGGAGATTGAAGCTACCGCTGTTCAGGTCGAAAAAGGTAGAGGAACCTATAACATTACTGGAGTTGTAGATGAAGAAGAGATAGGTGGAGGAAATAGAACACTTCGCCGAAAAAGTATGGCTAGAGGTTCCGTGGAGAACGTACTTACGGTGTTGAAGAGGATTGGTCTTGAAATCTCTAGGTATGACCTGCACATTAATTTTCCTGGTGGAACGCCAATTGATGGTCCTTCAGCGGGTTTAGCTATTGCTACGGCTGTAGCATCGGCGATTAAGAAGGTTCCTGTTGATCGTCGCATTGCAATGACTGGAGAGATAGGTATACATGGAAAAGTGAAGCCTGTCGGTGGTGTTGTAGCTAAAGTTGAGGCAGCTTTTCAGGCTGGTGCGACCACAGTGCTTATCCCGAAGGATAATTGGCAAACTTTATTTGAGGGTCTAGAGGGTTTGAAAGTCATCCCTGTTGAAACCGTTACTGAGGTGTTCCGCCATGTATTTGGACCCGAAGCAGAGAAGGACTTTGGTTTGTCATCAGTTGCCGACTTGTTTGCACCTGCACCTGGGCCGTTTCTGCATGCGGAATCACCACCACCAAATGGAAGCCTATAGTTTATTTGAAGGTTCAGCGTGTATATAATGTTGCTTACATCTCTGGGCGGCTGCATTTCGCAGCCGTCCTTCGTTGGTGTTTTAATGTAACATTTGCTAAAATAGGAATGATCTTTAACGAGAACGTTTGGAGGTGCATAAACGATGGGAACTCTTAAATCCAAGGGCCGTCGTTTTCCTTTGCTTCCTTTACGCGGCCTTCTCGTCTACCCGAGCATGGTTTTGCATTTAGATGTAGGGCGGGAGAAATCCGTAAAGGCGCTGGAAAAGGCGATGGTTGACGATAATTTAATTCTCCTATGTTCTCAATCTGAAGTGAACATTGAAGAGCCGACACAGGAAGATATTTTTCGAATCGGTACTGTAGCAAAAGTTCGGCAAATGCTGAAACTACCCAACGGTACAATCCGGGTGCTAGTGGAAGGTATGGAGCGCGCTGAAATTTTAGAGTATTTAGAGAATGAAGAATATTACGAAGTGTTTGCTCAGGAGCGACCGGAAGAAGAAACCGAAGATCCTGAAGTGGATGCTTTGATGCGCACGGTGCTTACTCAATTTGAACATTATATCAATTTGTCCAAGAAGGTGACCCCTGAAACGCTTGCTGCGGTGTCAGATATCGAAGAGGCTGGGCGTCTTGCTGATGTGATTACGAGCCATCTGTCGCTCAAAATCAAGGACAAACAGGAAATATTGGAGACTATTGATGTTAGAAAGCGGTTAGAGAAGCTGCTGGATATTTTGAATAACGAGCGGGAAGTTCTGGAGCTCGAACGCAAAATCAATCAACGTGTTAAAAAGCAGATGGAGAAGACACAGAAGGAATACTATTTGCGCGAGCAGATGAAGGCGATTCAGAAGGAATTAGGCGAAAAGGAAGGTCGCACGGGTGAAGTAGAAGAACTTCGAGCACAGCTCGAAGAGAAAGGCCTGCCTGACAAAGTCCGTGAAAAAGTTGAGAAGGAAATCGACAGGTTAGAGAAGATGCCTACAAGTTCAGCTGAGGGCGGTGTGATCCGCAATTATGTTGAATGGTTGCTCAGTTTACCATGGAGCAATGCGGAGGAAGAAGATTTAGATCTAACCAAAGCGGAGCAAATTCTGAACGAAGACCATTATGGACTAGATGAGCCTAAGGAACGGGTACTTGAATATTTGGCTGTACAGAAGCTAGTGAAGAAGTTAAAAGGACCTATTCTCTGTCTTGTTGGGCCACCTGGGGTGGGTAAGACATCACTTGCACGCTCCATTGCACGTTCCTTGAATCGGGAATTTGTTCGTATCTCACTTGGTGGTGTCCGGGATGAAGCGGAAATCCGTGGTCATCGGAGAACTTATGTTGGTGCCATGCCTGGACGTATTATTCAGGGAATGAAGACGGCAGGTACACTAAATCCCGTTGTATTGTTGGATGAGATTGATAAGATGGCTTCCGATTTCCGCGGGGATCCGTCATCAGCCTTACTTGAAGTTCTAGACCCAGAGCAGAACAATACATTTAGTGATCACTTTATCGAATTGCCGTTTGATTTATCGAACGTCATGTTTGTGACGACTGCTAATGCGGTTCATAACATCCCTCGTCCTTTATTGGATCGGATGGAAATGCTATATATTCCTGGTTATACTGAACTTGAGAAGCTGCAAATTGCTACCAGATACCTGTTGCCCAAACAGAAGAGGGAGCATGGTCTTGAACCAGAACAACTTGAGATTGGCGAAGATGGACTGCTTCGGACGATTAGGGAATATACCCGTGAATCCGGTGTGCGTAATCTTGAGCAGCAAATTGCGGCTTTATGCCGGAAAGTTGCCAAGAGTATAGTGTCAGGAGGCAAGGAACAGGTAGTTATTACTCCTGAGGATATTAAAGATTATCTAGGTATTCCAAAGTTCCGCCATGGTGTAGCAGAGTTAGAAGATCAGATTGGCACTGTGACTGGACTTGCTTGGACTGAGGTTGGCGGAGAGACCTTAATTATTGAGGTTACAGTTGTCCCGGGAACGGGCAAGTTAACTCTTACCGGTAAACTTGGGGATGTGATGAAAGAATCAGCTCAAGCTGCTTTTAGTTATACACGTTCAAAGGCGGAAGTACTTGGTATTGCCCCTGATTTTCATGAGAAGAACGATATTCATATTCATATTCCAGAAGGAGCGATTCCGAAAGACGGACCGTCTGCTGGTATTACAATTGCTACCGCACTCATCTCCGCACTAACGAACCGTTATGTTTCGAAAGATGTGGCGATGACGGGTGAAATTACGCTCCGTGGTCGGGTATTGCCGATTGGTGGACTGAAAGAGAAATCGCTCGCAGCTCATCGGGCCGGCTACAAAAAAATACTACTCCCTATGGATAACGAACGAGACCTAAAGGACATCCCGGACAGTGTGAAGGAAGACGTTGTTTTTGTGCCGGTGTCCCACATGGATCAGGTACTGGAACATGCACTCGTGGAACAATCCGGAGTGCTCTAGAGAGGAATTATAAGAATGAAAGTAGTAAATGCAGAATTTGTAATTAGCGCAGTAGGTCCAGATCAATACCCTGTTGACGGCTTGCCAGAGATTGCTCTGGCAGGTCGCTCCAATGTGGGGAAATCCTCACTTATTAACCGAATGATTAATCGCAAGAACTTGGCGCGAACAAGTTCAACCCCAGGTAAAACGCAACACTTGAATTATTACAGAATTAATGATGAAGTGTATTTCGTCGATTTCCCAGGTTACGGATATGCAAAGGTATCTAAGACGAAACGTCAGGTATGGGGCGAAATGATCGAGAAGTATCTCTTGGATCGTGAGACACTTCGTCTTGTATTACTTATTGTAGACTTGCGGCATCTTCCTTCCAAGGACGATGAATTGATGTACGATTGGTTGAAACACTACGATATGCCGGTATGTGTTGTTGCGACAAAAGCTGACAAAATACCGAGATCACGGTGGCCAAAACATCTTAAATTGATCAGAGAAGCACTGGCGATGCGTGCTGGCGATGGATTTATCATGTTCTCTTCCGAAGAAGGCATCGGCAAAGATGAGCTTTGGAGTCATATCAAACAGCATATGAAGAATGAGGATCTTGGACCGAATATCACGGAAGAATGAAAAATGATAATGGATCACAAAGGGATTTGGAGAAGTTTCGGTAGGAAAGTGAGCATGCAGGGGGATTTTTGGAGCTAAGAACGGCTTAATCCGTTTTTTTCTGAAAAATGGCAGGAATTCACGTTTTAATCGCTGAGCAAATGCTTTAATGAGTAGTGTATAATATTTTTAAAGGATTGCTAAAAGAATTGAGGAGATTTTTATGGCTCAGCGGTTAGCCACAGAATATGTTAATGCCAGTTTACGTTTGTCGGAAGATCAGGTGTCGCAGTTTATTCATAAAGTGTACGATCCACACGTACGTCAGCGAGTAAAAGTACTCGATAATGGCGGGCAAGTGGTGGTGCTGGAGGATGACGGTGGTGAAGAAGTCCATCTGCCCTTTGACCGCAGAGACGGTAATTACGTCTGTGAATTGTCTTTCCGCTTGGAAAAACCTCACTTAACCAACGTCATGAGACTTTTGTTCTCGACTTTTAAAGGTTCGGGTATGGTTACAAGAATTTATAATGGATTCATGATGATGTATTATTATCAAGAAGGTCGAGTTCGCAAAATTGAGGAATACTCACGTGATTCTCACAAACTAATTTACGAACATAAGGACACAGTTGGGGAGCTTCAACGGATTTATCGTAATAATGATGTGGAATTAGAGATCGATCTCATTCATAAAAGTATTAATGCTCTGCTCGATTTACGTATTGTCACTCAAGACTCTCATGAAGTGGGACGAATTGATGGAGAACTTCGTCAGCATACCCGCCGCTTATTTGTACTAGAAGCGTAAGGTTTACTTAGACGATTGTCACAGAATGAGCTGAAGCAACATAAGGTATTGAAGAAAACTACCTGTTATCTAGGGTAGTTTTTTTAGGACCTGGAGAATGCGCTAAGGTGTAAGTAAGGCGAGTTTCATTTGGAATATGTTCACACTCTTGAGCATTTTTTATGTAGATGGTTTTAAAAAAGGGTTGCATTTGTCGCTAATAGATGTTATTTTTAATCTCGTTGAAAAGAATATAGGAACCAGGATTCACTCAGGACATGGAGATGTTGCGAGAGATTTTTCCCTCGGGAAGTGAATGACGTAGGTCCTAGCGGATGAAATTTTTCAAACATTTTATTCCTAGGAAGGGGGAACCGAAAGATGGAATATTCAACTTTCGGAAGACACGTTGCTGTTGATACTTGGGGAGTAGACTTTGAGGTATTGAACAATGCGGACCTGTTGCAGGAGCATTTGGTGGAAGCTGCCGAATCTTGCGGAGCTACGATACTGTCAATGCAATCGAAGCAATTTGAGCCACAAGGGGCTACAGTACTTGTATTGCTGTCGGAGAGCCACCTCTCGATTCACACGTATCCTGAGAGAGGGTTTGCTGCAATTGATTGTTACACTTGTGGGGAGACTGTTGATCCACAGCTTGCGATCGATTACCTGGTGTCCGTATTGAAACCGGACAAAATATTCGCGAAGCAATTAATTCGCGGTTTGGGTGAACTTGAAGTCGTAACACCTGTTATGAATCAAGTGGAACTCGTATAAAGATAATACTAAGCTGGATAGAATAACCATGGAAATGTTCCATGGTTATTTTTTTATGAAGTAAAAAGGATAAGAAATGGCCTTGTTTCATAAATAGTTCATAAAAAGCTCACCGAAGTCTCAAGGAAACATTATTTCTCTGTGATATAATTAACAATATTTATTAGGGAATGATGCATGTATATTTTTACGAGGCAGGTGAACTTGCAATGCACGTCATCGCAGTTGGGTTAAATTATCGAACAGCGCCAGTGGAAGTTAGGGAGCGTTTTTCTTTTACAGATAGTGACATGCCACAGGCACTGCAAGAACTGAAACGTACCAAGAGTGTATTGGAAGGTGTCATATTAGCTACCTGCAACCGTACAGAAATTTACGTGGTCGTAGACAGGCTGAATATGTGTGAATATTATATTCGAAGTTTCATGGAGAAGTGGTTTGGAGTTCCTCGTGAGGAGTTCACTTCACATTTATATATGTATGAAGATAAACAAGCGATAGATCATTTGTTCCGGGTCGCTTGTGGACTAGATTCGATGGTTCTAGGTGAGACACAGATTTTAGGTCAGGTGCGAAGCGCCTTCTTATTATCGCAAAACCTGAATGGAACGGGAACTTGGTTCAATATGCTATTTAAGCAAGCCATTACACTCAGTAAGCGGGCGCATTCGGAAACCGCAATCGGCGAAAATGCCGTTTCTGTAAGTTATGCGGCTGTGGAGCTTGGGAAACGCATATTCGGTAGCTTTAATGGTAAGAGAGTTTTGATTCTTGGTGCCGGTAAAATGAGTGAGTTAACAGCCAAACATCTCAGCGGAGGTGGTGCTGAGGAAGTACTCGTAGCTAACCGTACTTTTGGACGCGCTCAGGAACTAGCATCAAAGTTTGATGGAGTTCCCTGTACAATGCAGGAAGCTTTTCAGCGGCTGAAAGATATTGATATTCTTATTAGTTCTACGGGCTCTGAAGGATATGTTGTTACGGCCTCCCAGGTGGCAAATAGTATGAAAATGCGTCCTGATCGTCCTTTGTTTATGATTGATATTGCGGTACCACGCGATATAGATCCTTCAATAGGTGATTTGGAGAATGTATTTTTGTATGATATTGATGATTTGGAAGGTATTGTGGAAAGCAACATGGAAATGCGTCGCACCGAATCGATCAAAATAGAGGTTATGATTGAGGAAGAATTAAAGTTGTTTGACGAATGGATAGAAACATTGGGCGTTAAGCCAGTCATTCGTGCACTGCAGGAGAAATCATCCTCCATCCACGAAAGTACAATGGACAGTCTGTTCAACAAACTTCCAGAGCTGGATGAGCGCCAGCGTAAAATAATACGGCGATTGACGAAAAGTATAGTTAATCAGATGATGCACGATCCAATTAACCGAGTTAAGGAAATGGCGGGAGAAAAGGGAGGCGCTGAGGCGCTAAAGACTTTTACGCAAATTTTCGCTTTGGAAGAACAGCTAGATGCCCAAATGGATGTAGACTGTGAGAAGGATTCTTCTCAGGAAGTTCAAGATGTTCAGGAGAATATACTCTCTCTTCTTGATAAAGCTCCACTATCATTGGTTTCGGGTTAGAAATATGGTGATAGCTAACCAAGACTAATTATTATTGAGTGTATAACCGGACCGGATTAGTTTCTCAGATACCCTGAGCTTGCTGTTTCTTTACTCGAATTGCCTTCATGGCAACGCGGGTGTGAATCGGATAGGCCAGGGTTTCTTGTTTATTTACCGATCCCATATTGCTCATTAATGAGGTCCACTGATGGAAAAATAGATAATGGTGGAGTATGCTATTATCATTATAATTATGTGTTTAAAATTTGTCGTCCGCCTACCATGGTGGGACCGGAGGGAAATGACGATGCCTCAATATATTCCCATCATGCTGAATTGCGAAGGTTGGCGTATTGTTATTGTGGGGGGCGGCAGGGTAGCTGAACGCAAGGTATCTTCATTACTTGAGGGGAAAGCCGAAATTGTTGTGATTAGCCACAAGTTGACACCGTGGTTAAAGTCCCGTCATACCGAAGGGGTGATCTCGTGGTTTGAGCGTGGTTACATCGAGGGCGACCTGGAAGGAGCGAGACTGGTTTTTGCTACTACGGATCAGGTCGCAGTTAACGAGGCTGTCATAATGGAGGCAACAGCGCTCCGTATACCAGTTAACCATGCCGGAGATGGTGAACGAGGTTCTTTCATTACCCCTAGTATGATACGACGTGGGAAATTAATTATTGCTGTATCTACTTCTGGGGCGGGACCGAGGATAGCACGAAGTCTTTGCCACGAAATTGATAAGCAATATGGTGATGAATATGAGACATATATAGATTTTATTAGCAATGTAAGAGCGTTTATTAAAGAGCTAGTACCTGATGGTTCACAGCGACAATCGCTGTTCAAATTGCTGGCGGAGATGGACATTTTGACAGAAATTCGGGAGGGTAATTTTCGTCCTTGGAGCGAAGAAGAAATCACTTCGTGGATTTCAGAGTATCGGGAGGTATAAATGATGATGAAACGTACGATTGTGGTGGGTACTAGACAGAGCCAGCTGGCTTTAACACAAACGGGGCAGGTAATTGATACATTGAAGCTCCTTTGTGAGGAGCATTCTCTACCGTTTGATTTTGAAGTCCGTAAGATCATTACAAAGGGTGACCGGATTTTGGATGTGACATTGTCCAAAGTAGGAGGGAAAGGGCTGTTTGTAAAGGAAATTGAACAAGCCATGCTAGACGGTGAGATTGATTTGGCTGTGCATAGCATGAAGGATATGCCCTCGGAACTTCAGGAAGGTCTAGTAAACGGGGCAACTCCTGTAAGGGTAGATCCTAGGGATGCTTTGATTTCAAGCCGGGGATATAGTCTTGAGAGCCTCCCACAAGGAGCTAAGGTTGGTACGAGCAGCCTGCGTCGTTGTAGTCAGCTCTTGGCATTTCGTCCGGATTTGAACATTGAGCCGATCCGTGGAAATATCGATTCTCGGCTACGTAAGTTGGATGAAGAAGGATTTGATGCCATCATTCTTGCTGCTGCAGGATTATATCGGATGGGCTGGGGAGATAGGATTACTTCTTTCCTACCGGTGGATGTCTGTCTTCCAGCCGTGGGTCAAGGGGCCCTTGGAATTGAGTGTCGTGAGGCGGATACGGAAATACGTCACCTTCTGTCGTTGTATAACGATAAGGAAGCAGAGTTAACTGTGAAGGCAGAACGTAAGTTTCTTAGTGTGCTGAATGGGGGCTGCCAAGTTCCAATTGGGGCATATGCAACTTTGATTCATGATGTAGGGGGAGCGAGTTCTGATGTGGATGGGGATTCTCCGCGCATTATGCTAACGGGAATGGTTGGCTATCCAGATGGGCGAACCATTATTAAGGAGACCCTTATGGGAAAGGATCCTATTCGATTGGGTGAAGAAGTAGCCTGGAGACTTATTTCCAGAGGGGCAGACGAAATATTGGCGGAAGTCAGGGAGTGACGTTATGACGGGGAAGGTTTACCTAGTAGGTGCGGGGCCTGGCGATGCCAGGTTGATTACTCTTAAAGGGATGGACTGTATTGAAAAAGGCGATGTGATTGTCTACGATCGACTGGCTAATCCTAGCCTTTTGAAGAGAATGAAGTACGGAGCAGAGAAAGTATATGTCGGAAAGAGACCTGACCGACACACCATGAAGCAAGAAGAGATAAATCAGCTTCTGGTTGATTTGGCTCTGACGGGTAAAACCGTCGTTCGTTTAAAGGGTGGGGATCCAACAATTTTCGGACGGGTTGGAGAAGAGGCCGAACTATTGCGGAAACACGGGATACCTTATGAAATTGTTCCAGGCATAACAGCGGCTATTTCAGTGCCAGCCTATGCGGGGATTCCGGTCACGCATCGCGATATTGCCTCTTCCCTGTCCATTATTACCGGGCATGAAAGCCCAGAGAAGTTGGACCAGTCTATAAACTGGGAGAAGGTAACAAATGCTACGGGTACGTTAGTATTCATGATGGGTGTCGCTAAAATTGGATACATAAGCAAACAACTAATTACCTATGGCAGATCACCGGATACTCCCGTGGCACTTGTACGTTGGGGAACGCGTGCTGAGCAGGATACATTGACGGGAACACTAGCTGATATCGAAGAAAAGGTACGCGAGGCAAATTTTCAGCCACCTGCTGTCATCGTGGTCGGAGAGGTGGTTAACCAACGTGAGCAGTTGAAATGGGCGGAGTCAATGCCACTCTTTGGCAAACGGATTCTCGTAACCCGTGCCCGTTCGCAGGCAAGTGAGCTCGTTAACCGGATTGAGGATTTGGGCGGTGAGCCATATGAGTTTCCTGTCATAGAAGTCGTCATGCCTAGAAACGAAGTAGATTTATTACAAAGTCATACCGCACTGGGATGTCTTGCTGAGTATGATTGGGTATTCTTCACTAGTGTGAATGGAGTGGAGTATTTCTTTAAGCACCTGGAGAAACTGGGACAAGATATCCGTTCGTTGCATAAGGCACGTATTGCTGCTGTTGGACCAGCGACAAAGGAAGCGCTGAGGCTGCGAGGGATTGTTGCCGAAGAGTTACCGGGTAGTTATCAGGCTGAAGGTATGTTTGAAGCTTACGGTGATGAGATGTTGGCAGGACAGCAAGTGCTATTGCCGCGAGGTGATCTGGCTCGCACGTGGCTTCCTGGGGTGCTTCGTGAGAATGGACTATCTGTGACAGAAGCCGTTATGTACGAGACAGTACCAACTGGAGAAGAAGATGATGAGCTGCTCAAACTGATTGAAGAAGGCGGCATCCATGCGGTTACATTTACGAGTTCTTCAACTGTGACCAATCTAATAGGCGCCCTCAAAAGAATGGGGATTTCCGATCCCGTTCAAGCATTAAGCGGCGCTGAGATTGCTTGTATTGGCCCCTTAACTGCGAAGACTGCCGAGGAGGCTGGTCTGAACGTTACCTTATTGGCTGAAGAGGCCACGATTGATAGCCTTGTTGAGGCGTTATGCCAATGGAAGGCGAGGACTTCCAAGGTGTAAGTTTGAAGGATGCTAGGAATTCTTATATAAGATGATCTGCTGATTGCGATGGGGCTGCGATAGCGAAATGTTCTTACGATCGCTGTTGCCCTCAGATTTCTTTTATAAGTAGGACTATAGATTGTAATTAAGCTGCGACAGCGAAATGTTCTTACGATCACTGTTGTCCCCGAATTTCTTGATTGAACTATTTTACAAGGTTGAAATTCGGGGACAAAGGTGAACGCTTCGCTTCTTCAGAATCATTTCGCTTTCTCCGCTGGATTACTATCTTTAATTCAACTTAGAAATCCGATGACAAAGGCGAACGCTGCCGCTTCTTCAGAACAATTCCGTCTTCTTCGCTACGTTATGGCAACCAACTACTTACACCAAGTAAGTAAAAAAGAGTGATAATTAGACCTTATTTCGGCTTCGCATACGAAATAACGCCCAATTTCAATTCATTAGTATCGAAGAAACTGACGCGAATCCTCCGAAGGAGGACAGCGTCAGTTTCAGTAGTTCGTTAGAAGTAGAGCGTGCCCCGTAGGGGAGAAAAGCGGCTTTCAGCAGGTAGTGGCGCGGGTGAGGAGAAAGTAGCAGAATTCTGCAACATGTTTCATGGTAACCCAGGAGCATCTAAAGTAAGACGTACCCGAAGGGGGAAAAGCGTTCCACGCACAAAAGTATAGCGCATCCCCGAAGGGGACAGCGAGCAGGAGCGTCTCTCTACCTCCCACGTTTCCTAAGCGGGTATCCAAAGGGCAGCAGCCCTTGGGGCCCTCCCTTAAGACAAGGGAGGGTTTGGGAGGGATGGGATCAATAATAACTAAGGAGGAACAAAATATAATGACTTTTCCAATCGTAAGACATCGTCGTTTACGTCAGTCTGCGGCTATTCGTGGTATGGTTCGCGAAACAGTGCTCACTGTGGATGATTTGATACAGCCGATCTTTGTGACTTATGGAAGCGGTGTGAGGAATGAAATTTCTTCTATGCCAGGTGTGTTTCATTTTTCTCTAGATACACTTGAACAGGAAGTGAAGGAAATTGTAGATTTGGGTATACCAGCCGTATTATTATTCGGTATTCCGGAGAGTAAGGATAGCGTTGGTACCCCAGCGTTTATTGATAATGGCATTGTTCAGGAAGCTACGCGTAAGATCAAATCACTATATCCCGACTTGCTCGTTGTGGCGGATACATGTCTTTGTGAATTCACGGATCACGGGCACTGTGGTATGGTCCATACCTTTGAACGTGATGGTCATGTATGCGGAGATGTGCTAAATGATGAATCACTCGAATTGTTGGTGCGTACTGCAGTATCTCAAGCAAAGGCGGGAGCTGATATTATTGCCCCTTCTAATATGATGGACGGATTCGTGCAAGCCATTCGTTCAGGTTTGGATGAGGCAGGATTCAATTATATTCCGATTATGTCGTATTCAGTAAAGTACGCTTCGGCTTTTTACGGTCCATTCCGGGAGGCTGCTGATTCTGCTCCACAATTCGGAGACCGTAAGACATATCAAATGGATCCTGCTAATGCACGGGAAGCGCTTCGAGAAGCGGAGTCAGATGTGCTAGAAGGTGCTGATATGCTAATGGTTAAGCCGGCTTTGGCGTTCATGGACATCATACGTATGTTACGTGATCAATTCGATCTCCCTCTTGTTGCTTATAATGTTAGTGGCGAATATTCCATGGTAAAAGCAGCAGCTCAAAATGGTTGGATTAATGAACGGGCGATTGTGATGGAAATGCTGCTCGGGATGAAGCGCGCGGGAGCGGATATTATTATTACGTACTTTGCCAAGGATGTAGCACGCTGGTTACGTAGCGATAGATAACATGCAGTAATGTAGCATATTAATTAGGATGGGGAGTGGATCTGAAGTGAGTGAAACAATTGGAAGACAGGGTGAAGAACTTTCACGGGTAGCCTTTGAAGAAGCCCAAAACTATTTACCTGGGGGAGTTAACAGTCCGGTTAGGGCTTTTAAATCCGTTGGGTTAACACCGATTTATGCGGATCATGGTATAGGTTCACGAATTTATGATATTGATGGTAATCAATATATCGACTATGTGGGATCGTGGGGCCCACTTATTATGGGACATGCCCATCCGGAGGTAGTCAAAGCATTACAGGAGACAGCGATGAAAGGGACAAGCTTCGGTCTGCCAACGCTGCTGGAGACGAAGATGGCCAAACTTGTGGCAGAGAGAGTGCCATCCATCGACATTGTACGAATGGTGAATTCCGGGACAGAGGCGACGATGAGTGCGATTCGGCTTGCTAGAGGATATACCGGACGCAATAAAATCATGAAATTTGAAGGTTCCTATCATGGACATGCAGATAGTTTATTGATCAAAGCGGGTTCCGGCGTTGCCACGTTAGGTCTTCCAGATAGCCCAGGTGTACCTGAAGGTGTTGCTGCAAATACCATTGCGGTTCCTTACAATGATCTCGAATCTGTTCAACTAGCTTTTGAACGTTTCGGTGAAGAAATTGCAGGAATTATTGTTGAGCCTGTAGCCGGTAATATGGGCGTCGTACCACCGCTACCAGGTTTCCTTGAGGGACTTCGCCGACTGACGACAGAATACGGTAGTCTGCTTATTTTTGATGAAGTCATGACTGGATTTAGGGTACATATGAATTGTGCTCAAGGTCTATATGGTGTTACACCTGACCTGACTTGTCTTGGTAAGGTCATCGGAGGAGGACTTCCAGTGGGTGCCTACGGTGGTAAGCGTGAGATCATGCAGCAAATTGCGCCAACAGGTCCTATCTATCAGGCAGGTACGTTGAGCGGTAATCCACTGGCGATGACAGCAGGATTTACTACATTATCGTTATTGACACCCGAAGTATATGATCGACTGGAGCGCTTATCGGCGAAGCTTGCGGCTGGTATAGAAGCCAATGCTAAGGAACGTGGTATTCCGTGCAGTATTAATCGTGTTGGATCTATGGTATGTCCTTTCTTTACATCTGATAAGGTTATCAATTATGACACGGCTAAGAATAGTGATCTGGTTTCCTTCCGTAAATATTTTGCGGCGATGGTGGAAGAGGGTATCAATATAGCTCCGTCTCAGTTTGAAGGTATGTTTGTATCTGGCGTTCATACGGACGAGGATATCGATATTACGATTGAAGCCCATCGTCTTGCCCTGCAAAAATTATGAGTCCACGCATAGTAAGTCAGAAACGCGGAGAGTGGTTGGAACTAACTCCTGGTAAGTTGACTCCACCAGAGAACGGTGACCGCCTCACAGCGGCGCTTATCTGGCTAAAAGATGTGTTAGGAGCTCCACCCAAACTGTTGCAGTCTTTAGAGTCTGACGGAGGGATTAAGCTCGCAGGTGATCGACTTCGTCTGCGGCTTTTCCCACCCAAGAAATCTCAATATGAACCCTATAACCAAGATTTAACCATACTGTACGAGGATGACTTCTGTCTTGTTGTACATAAACCTGCGGGGATCAAAGTCCATCCAGATGGTATGGAGCGACAACCATCGCTAGCTAACATAGTGTCCGCTCTATACTCAGTGAGAAATGAGGTGGTTGCGCCTGCGCATATTCATCGACTAGATGAATATACCTCGGGGCCGGTCTTGTATGCTAAAAATGACTATGCTCAGCTCAAGTTGGATGAAGCGATGGCATGTAAAGAAATCGGTCGGAGTTATGTCGCATTTGTCCAAGGAGTAGTTGATTCTAAGCTTCAAGTGATAGATCAGCCTATTGGCAAGGATCGACATCATAATCAACGGCGGCGGATTTCTCCTACGGGGAAACATGCGGTAACACGAGTCGAAGTGCTAGAGATTTATCCTTCGGCAAGTCTGGTTCGCCTAACGCTAGAGACAGGACGAACACATCAAATTCGCGTCCATATGAGTCATGTAGGACATCCATTGGTTGGAGATTCAATATACGGAGGAAGTACAGCCTTAATTCCTCATCAAGCGCTTCACGGTGAGAAGCTCTCCTTCAGGCATCCATTAAGTGGAGAAATGATTGATGTGGTGGATCCGTGGCCTAGCGCTATGACCATTTTACACGAGCAATTACAGGGCTAAGAAACATAGGAGAGAGATACGTAAAAATAAGGCATGCACTCTTTTTTTAAGCATATAAATAAAACGAGCGATGATTTGGATCATGAACAGCTATGGATGAAAAATCATGTTTGGATATGCTGAAAGGAGGTAATTGCTCTTGGTTGATCAATCCTACGGACTGCGATTCGATATTTATGAACGCGTTCATTTATCGGATGATGTAATTGGTATTGATGAGTTGGAGGAGATTGAACTTTACCCGAAAATTCAGGTCATTCCCGGTGAAGAGTACGCCGCGCTTCGCGGGCATTTGCTGTTGTCGGGGTTATACCGCGGGGAGGGGGAAACTCGCGAATTAGAGCACTGGATTCCAGTGGAAATCACGATTCCGCTCAGTCGAGTGAATCGGCTGGAGGATATCGCAGTAGAAATTGAGAATTTCGATGTTGATCTTCTTAGCGCCCGCAGTTTGAATATCACAGGCGTTCTATCGCTGCAAGGAATTGAGACCTCCTCTTTGGTGACGGAGAGGCGCGAGTGGGGAGGAAGGGAATTTACTGCCGAACATGATACGGTGCAGGATAACCGGAGTGATGCGGAAATTCCGCAGTTTGGTTTGACAGAAGAGTCCTCTGAAGGTCGGGATACGGACGAGCAGGAAGACGCTGAAGAAGTTTTGTCGTGGACAGAGGATTCCTCCGAGTTGTTGTCACCGACACTATGGGCGGACAAGGAATATGGAGTTCCTGAATCAGTGGAAGTGGTAGCAGAACCGGAGTATACCCCTGAATCGAATAGTAACGTTTGGTTCAAAGAGAAAGTTTTTACTACCTCTAGAGTGAATCAAACTGCTGAAGTAGCGGAAATTGCGCAAGCAGCGGAACAACATCAGCATGAACAGGTTTCCGCTGATTTGGGACCTGAGGATGCTATTCCTGTTGATGCAGAGGTACAGTTCGAGACGACAGAAGATGTACAAGAAGACTTGGAAGCTGTTGCATCGGTGCAAGTAGAAGAGAAGAAAGAACTAAAAATTGCAGTAGGTAGTAAAAAAGGTAGCGATGAAGAACAAGAAAATAGTTTTGGTATAACTAAACTATTGCCCTCCAAACGAATAGGTAGTGAAGTTGAAGCCTTGGTAGAAGAGGAAGAAATATTAGCTGAATCTAGTACGGAACCTAGAGACACCGAGGAAGTATACTGGAAAAACTTGTTCATCGGAAATGTAGATGAGAAGACTCCTTTTCGCAAAGTGAAGCTCGTCATTGTTCAACGTGAAGAGACGCTCGATGATATCGCCCAACGATACCATCTTAGTAACCGGGAGCTTCAACTTTATAATCGTTTGTCCGAACAGATTATATCAGAAGGTCAAGTGCTCTACATCCCATAATATAAGGTCTCCTGCGCTACGGATGCGCAGGTTTTTTTATTTTTAAGCTCGTCAATTATACAGGAAAGTCGTTATATTGACTCTCGGACCTATCCAAGTTATGATGTTATAGATGAATTTAGGATATCTTATTAAAGACTTGGAACGGGAAGAGTAGGCAGTAAACCCTTCAGAGAGCGGAATTGTATCGCTGAAAGATTCCGTAGGATGTAGCTGATCGAAGTCGCCCGGGAGTCGCCTGTTTGAGCATTATAAGTTAGAACGGGCCGGCAAGCAGCCGTTATCTGCATTGAGTGTCACGAATCTATATCCGTTATCCCTGAGGAAGGCGGAGATTTATGCGTGAAACAAAGGTGGTACCGCGAAAGTAAAGCCTTTCGTCCTTTGAGACGAGGGCTTTTTGTGTTTTCTACCAAAGTGAAGTAATGCAGGCACCCCATCCTCAGGATTAGCTCAATTTTGCCAAGATACGCTTAAATGTAACGGAGGTTGAATAATAATGACAGAGAAAAATGAGCAGCAAACTTCGGCTGATATGCCGACAACGTATGATCCAAAAGCAGCAGAGCAGAAATGGTACCGCTATTGGCAGGAAGGTAACTTCTTTAAAGCAGGGCAAAGACCTGATGCCAAGCCTTATACGATCGTTATCCCGCCTCCAAACGTAACGGGTATGCTGCATATCGGACATGCCATGGATTTTACGTTACAGGATATTTTAATTCGTACGAAAAGGATGCAGGGTTATGATGCTCTTTGGCTACCAGGTTCAGACCATGCTGGGATTGCCACGCAGACGAAAGTAGAGCAAAAGCTGCGGGAACAGGGTCTTACGCGCTATGATCTAGGACGTGAGAAATTCTTAGAAAAAGTGTGGGAATGGAAAGATCAATATGCCGATACGATTCGTGATCAGTGGGCAAAAATGGGGCTTTCCCTTGACTATTCACGTGAACGATTCACGCTCGACGAGGGTCTATCTCAAGCGGTTCGTAAAGTATTTGTTAAGCTACATGAAAAAGGGCTGATTTACCGGGGCAAGTATATTATTAACTGGGATCCAGCAGCTCGTACGGCAATTTCTGATATTGAAGTTGAGTACAAAGAGGTTAACGGCCATCTGTACCATCTGCAATATCCACTCAAGGATGGATCCGGCTATATTACTGTTGCAACGACACGTCCTGAGACGATGCTCGGAGATACGGCTGTGGCAGTTCATCCTGAGGATGAGCGATACCGTCATTTGATTGGTAAATCGTTGATTTTGCCAATTATTGAACGTGAAATTCCGATTATTGCGGATGAATATGTAGAAAAGGATTTCGGAAGTGGTGCTGTTAAGATTACTCCGGCGCATGATCCTAACGACTTTGAAGTTGGGCTACGTCACGATCTTCCGCAGATCACAGTTATGGATGAGAGCGGAACGATGAACGGGGCTGCAGGCAAATACCAAGGCTTAGATCGCAGCGAGTGTCGTACCTTGATTGTGAAGGACCTTCAAGAAATGGGAGTTCTGATCAAGATAGAAGATCATGTTCATCAAGTAGGTCATAGTGAACGCTCCGGTGCTGTCGTGGAGCCGTATTTGTCAACACAATGGTTCGTAAAGATGAAGCCATTAGCTGAAGCCGCTATTGCCGCTCAAAAGAGTGGGAAAGGCGTTAATTTCATTCCGGATCGGTTTGAAAAAATATATTTACAATGGATTGAGAATGTTCGAGACTGGTGTATTTCACGTCAATTGTGGTGGGGTCATCGGATTCCAGCTTGGTACAGTGAATCAACTGGAGAAATGGTAGTAGCTCATAGTGAGGAAGAAGCTCGCGAGAAATTAGGCAAGGATGATCTGAGACAAGATAATGATGTTTTGGATACATGGTTCAGCTCAGCATTGTGGCCCTTCTCTACACTCGGTTGGCCGGATGAGAACAGTGAAGATTTCAAACGGTTTTTCCCAACGGATGTGCTCGTTACTGGGTACGATATCATCTATTTCTGGGTAGCTCGTATGATCTTTACGGCGCTCGAATTTACAGATGAAATTCCATTCAAAGATGTGCTTATGCATGGTCTTGTTCGTGATAGCGAAGGCCGGAAGATGTCTAAGTCACTTGGTAACGGTGTTGATCCGATTGAGGTTATCGACCAATATGGTGCGGATGCTATGCGTTATATGATTTCGACAGGTAGTACACCAGGTCAGGATTTGCGCTTTCGCTGGGAACGTGTAGAGCAGTCCCGTAATTTCGCCAACAAAATATGGAATGCTTCTCGTTTTGCGCTCATGAATTTAGAAGGAGTAACCTACGACGATATCGATATCAGTGGTGATCTTTCTACCTCGGATCGTTGGATTTTACACCGCTTTAATGAGACGGCTCGTGAAGTAACTCGTCTAATTGATGCGTATGACTTCGGTGAAACTGGACGTGTACTTTACAACTTTATCTGGGATGATCTATGCGACTGGTACATTGAGTTCGCTAAGTTGTCCTTCTACGGTGAAGATGCGGATGCTAAACGGAAGACTCAATCCGTTCTTGCGTATGTGCTTGACCGTACGTTGCGGTTGATCCACCCGTTCATGCCGTTTATTTCCGAGGAAATATGGCAGCATTTGCCGCATTCTGGCGAGACGATTACGCTTGCTGAGTGGCCACAGTATGATCCAGCACTTGAAGCGCCAGATGCTGTTCAGGAGATGAACCTTCTGATCGACATAATTCGTTCTGTACGGAATATCCGTGCTGAAGTGAACGTGCCTATGAGTAAGAAAATCGAGCTACTTGTGAAACCAGGATCTGAAGAACTACTGGATATCCTTGTCCGTAACGGTCATTATATCCGTCGTTTCTGTAATACTTCAGAATATGAAGCATCGCTAACTACCGTAGTTCCTGATAAAGCAATGACAGCAATAGTAACAGGTGCGGAGTTGTATTTGCCGCTAGCTGGCCTGCTCGATATTAGCCAGGAAATCGCACGTTTGGAGAAAGAGCTTGAGAACTTGAATAAAGAAGTTGAACGTGTCGAGAAGAAACTTGCCAATCAAGGTTTCGTTGCCAAAGCGCCTGCGAAAGTGATTGAGGAAGAAACCGCAAAAATGGCGGATTATTCTGATAAGCGCGATAAAGTACTCGCCCGTATTGAGGAATTGAGAGGGTAATCTTTACGCATTTCAAATATTAATTGAAGGTGAAATACATGGGGGAAAGTACAGACAAAGAAATGGATTCAGAGTTGAAGGATTATAAAGAAGCGGTAGAGTGGATTAATGGGCTGATTCCTTTTGGAATCCGCCCAGGATTGGAACGAATAGAACTTCTGCTGGAACATTTAGGGAACCCTCATCGGAGACTTAAATTTATTCATGTTGCCGGAACGAATGGTAAGGGCTCTTCCTGTGCCTTTTTAAGTAGAACGCTTCTGGAATGTGGTTACAGCGTAGGGACGTTCACCTCTCCTTATATCACAAAATTTACGAACCGATTTCAATATAATCTGGAGGATATTCCTGAGGCGACGTTGCATGAGTTAACTAATCGGATCGTTCCTTTCGTGAGGGAAATCGCTGATAGTGAGCTTGGTTCTCCCACGATGTTTGAGGTAAGTACTGCTATCGCTATTTTATATTTCGCGGAGGTTTGTTACCCCGATGTTGTGGTATGGGAGACTGGCCTCGGGGGAAGAATGGATGTAACTAATATTGTGACACCTATCATTTCTTTGATAACGAATATTGGAACTGATCATACGGATGTACTAGGTGACACAATTGAACTGATCGCTAAGGAGAAAGCTGGGATCATCAAACCTGGTGTTCCGGTTATCAGTTGTGTGGGGCAGCCCGAAGCCATTGCTGTGCTAAAGGAGACTGCGGCTAAGCATAACTCGGCCTTATATCTACTTGGAGAACAGTTTCATTTTGATCGTAAGCAACTAGGTGAGACTTTGCAAAAAATTTCATTTCATGGACCATTTCGTGACCTTGATATCGATATTGCGATGCTGGGTGAGCATCAATGTAAGAACGCCGCTGGTGTTATGATGGTACTAGAAGTACTTAGGCAGTACATGGCCTTTAACCTGGATGATAAGGAAATGCTGCATGGTTTTCAGAGTACTTTTTGGGCTGGTCGCCTAGAGTTGGTATCGGAACAGCCGCGTATCTTGCTCGATGGGGCTCATAATCCAGAAGGAGCGGAATCGCTTTCCAGAAGCATTCCAGAGATTTATCGATACAGTAAGTTGAATTTGATGATGGGAATGCTCGCTAATAAGCATCATCGCGCCTACTTGAAGCATATATTACCAATAGTGGATACACTTATTCTGACCGAGCCTGATTTTCGTAGGAAAATGGATGCACAGGCGTTATTTGATCTCGTAGTTGAACTACGAGATTCTTATGGTAAGACTAATTTAGAGATCATCGTGGAACGTGACTGGAGAAAGGCCCTTTCGCTGCTGGAGTCACGGACGGAACGGGAAGATCTTGGGGTAGTGACGGGCACGTTGTATATGATTTCGGACGTGCGAGCAACCCTTTTGCATCAAACCGATTCTGAAAAAGGCTGGTGACTATATTGTTGAATAAAACGGAACAACATGTACATTTTATCGGTATTGGTGGATACGGAATGAGCGCTATCGCCCGCGTTATGCTGGAGATGGGCTATAATGTAACAGGTTCGGATGTTGCTGCTTCGGACCTAACTGTAAAGTTAGAGGCCAAAGGGGCAAAGATTTACATTGGGCATAATGCCGAGTATGTTCAAGGAGCGGAGTTAGTAGTTTACTCTACAGCACTCCCTCGTGATAATGTAGAGCGGGTTGAGGCTGAGGAACAAGGTATACCGGTATTGCATCGTTCTCAGATGTTAGCGCGACTGTTAAATGAACGCACAGGAGTCGCTGTAGCTGGGGCACATGGAAAGACAACAACTTCTTCTATGATCGCTATTGTTATGGAGAGATGTGGTATCGACCCAACCTTCATTATCGGTGGAGAAATTATGGACTTAGGAACGAATGCAAAAGCGGGACAAGGCAAATGTGTTGTGGCGGAAGCCGATGAGAGTGATGGATCATTCTTGCAATATCATCCCTCGCTGAGTGTTGTCTTGAATATCGAAGCAGATCATTTGGAGAACTATGATGGAGATTTTGGCCGTTTGAAAGAAGCCTATGTCCAATTTCTCAATCAGACCAAACCTGAAGGAAAGGCAGTCATTTGTGGCGATGATACAAATATCCAAGAATTATTACCGAAATTGAAGTGTGAAAAGCTTACATACGGTATTGATAATTCATGTGATTATTCTGCCACTAATATTGTACTCGGTGATCGCCGCGTAACTTTCACTATGTTACAAGGTGAGGTAGAGCTTGGGGAAGTGAGGCTATCTGTACCAGGGAGACATAATGTTTATAACGCAATGGCTACTATAATTGTGTGTCTCGAAGCAGGAATTCCTTTTGAGGAAATCACCGAAGCTATCGGCTATTTCCACGGTGCAAAACGTAGGTTCCAAGTACTTGGGGAGCGTGACGGTATTCTGATTGTTGATGATTACGCTCATCATCCAACTGAAATCGAGGCAACTATCGCTGCTGCCAAGGCTACGGGTAAACGCATTATTGCGGTATTCCAACCGCAGCGTTATTCGCGAACGTTCTTCCTACTTGATGCATTTAGCCGGGCATTTAGCGGTGCGGATGAAGTGATTATTACGGATATATACTCCCCCGCAGGAGAAAAACAGATCGAGGGAATTAATTCTTCCAAATTGGTAGATTTAATTAAGGAGAATAGTAATGCTGGGGCAAGATATCTCCCAACAAAGGATGATGTAATTTCAGACCTCCATAATCGGGTACAACCTGGTGACATGGTGCTGACCATGGGTGCTGGCGACATTTGGAGAGTCGGATATCAACTTGCCAAGGAGCTTTTAGATTAATTAATTTTCAAGTACAAAGAATAGCGATCCTTCCTCAATATTCATAGTTGAGGAATGGGTCGTTTTTTTGCATTGTAATAGATCTTTTCTGCACAAATGGCATATAAGTTGTCCATTGTTCATATTGTATCTCTAGAAGAATGGACAAGGAGCGTGCGGACAGTGAACAAGGCCAAGATGACATTTCGGTTTGACGGGCAAGGGCGGGAAGTGGAGCCTATGCAGCCGAATGTGAGAGATAACAAGCAGAGTGAATTTCCTGATAACGTAAAGCAATTATTTCCTTCACAGACTCCGACTACTTACCATGCCGTGGAAACGATGAATCAATGGGGAGATCCGTTCACTGATCATACGGGGACTGAGATGACCGTGTATCATCAGCGTGAGCAGAATGATAAGCTTCAGAGCGATGAGATATACGAGGAAGACCCGTTAACTAGGGAAGATTGGTATGATAACTATCAATCTGCCGAAGATGAAGAAGAGATTAAGGAATACAATAGTGAAATTTATGCGGAAAACTATCATTATCGTCCTACCCGTACATCGTGGTGGAAGTTAGGTGGATCGATAACTGGGGCTATTGTGACCGGAGCGTTGTTTGGATTTGTGGTACTATCCCTATTTAATAATGATGTGAGTCTTCCATTCCCTAGTATTGGCGTACCTAGTCAAAATACAACAGGCGAAGGGGTTAGCATTCCCGTACTAGGGGAAATTGGATTAGATAAGACGGAGGAGCCGTTACCTATAAATCTGGCTTTACCTGAGCAGACCTACTATTTTCTCCAATATGGAGTATTCAGTACGGCGCAAGGCGTTCAATTAGCTCAAGAGGAATTACAAGCCTCTGGTATTGCTGCCGCAAGGGATACGGTTGATGAGAAGAGAGTCTACGCGGGAGTGTCACCTGATCGTGAACAGGCCAAGCTGTTAAGTGGAGGTCTCAAAGCTGAAGGAGTTAATCTGATATTACATGAAATCTCTTTGCCGAAAGCTGTAGAATTGCAATATAGTGGTGACGTTCAGTCATTAGAGCGTTATTTGTCGCAAAGTGTAGATTTGGTCAACTTGTTAAGTTCATCTTCCGCCTCCCTATTAGGCGAATTGACACCTAAGATTCAGAGTGTAGAAGATATTCAAGAACAGGGCGAAAAACACCAACTTTGGACGGAAAGCGCAGCCGCAATTCGGGGCAAGTTATCCCCAGGAAGCGAGCAAGAAATAAACGAGATGGAGAAGGCGATGAACAGCGCTGTAGAAGCGATGGGTGAGTACAATAAGAAACAAGCCAAAACACTACTATGGGAAGTTCAGAATCAGATCATGCGATTTATTTTGGCTGAACAAAAACTAGTTACTGCAGGGCAATAATTAAGAATACTCTTGAATTGTGGCAGGGAATTGGAAATACTTCCCCCTGCCCTTTTTGTGTTTGTATTGACGGTGAATTAACCTTATAATAATAAAGTGTCAAAAAATGGCGAGGATGACAGTCTTAAAGTATTCATTCCGCTTTTTAATTTATTCTAAATTCGTAAATGTAAAAAATGAGGAGATCCTACGTTTTGGAAACAACATCTGTTCGTTCAATTATTCTTGCCTCAACATCACCCCGCAGAGCTGAATTGTTGTCTTCTCTACAAATTCCGTTTGAAATTGTGCCAAGTCATGCCGACGAGACTATACTGGACCATTGGACGCCGGAAGAGATTGTGACGGAGCTAGCAAAACGAAAAGCAGAAGTTGTTTATGAAACACTGGAATTATCTAAACGTGATGCTGTTATTATTGGTAGTGACACGATTGTAGTTAGGAACGGTTTGATTTTGGGTAAACCGAAAGACGTTGAAGAAGCAGCTTCCATGCTTCGAATGCTACAAGGAAGTAGTCACACGGTATTAACTGGAGTGGCCTGCATTGATGGTCTTACCGGGTCATCACAGGTAGAGTACCGCTCTACAACTGTAACAATGAAGGCTCTCGCTGAGGATGAAATATTGAGTTATGCACGAACCGGAGAAGGACTTGATAAAGCGGGTGCTTATGCGATTCAAGGCCTTGGTGCTGTCATCGTTACGGGAATTGAGGGTTGTTATTTCAATGTGGTTGGATTACCATTATCGCTACTAAGTGATATGCTGGCCAATTTTGGAATCAACGTGTTGTAGAGTTAAGACCTTAAAGACAAGGAAGAGATAAAGCATATCCTTCCGCAATGGATTTTGCCATCGGAGTCGTACTAATGACTTCGCAAAAACATTCGGAAGAGAGTGATTGTGATGGAATCTTCGCAATATATGCTGCGTGATATTCCCCTTGAGGAACGCCCGAGAGAACGTATGATACAATATGGTGCAGGGGTACTGAGTAATTCAGAACTGCTCGCAATTTTATTGCGGACAGGAACGCGACATGAATCAGCCATTCACATGGCTCAACGCATACTGGTTGGGACCGGCGGTATACGTGGTTTAATCGATTTTAGCCTGGAGGAATTGACCAAGCTGAATGGAATAGGTCCAGCTAAGGCTGTACAATTGAAAGCGGGGATCGAACTTGGTCAAAGATTAGCCAAGGCTCGCCTTCCCGAGACTGGGAATATTCGCAACCCACGCAATGTCGCGGATATGGTCATGGAACAACTCCGTTATTTACAGAAAGAACATTTCGTCTGTCTATTTTTGAATACGAAAAATCATATCATTGCTCAAGAAACGCTCTCCATTGGAAGTCTGAATGCATCGATTGTTCATCCGCGTGAAGTATTTCGTGCGGCGATCAAATGCGGCAGCGCTTCTATGATTTGTATCCATAATCACCCTAGCGGAGATCCTACGCCGAGTCCGGAAGACATCTCGATGACACGGCGCCTGTGCGATGCGGGAGAAATTGTGGGTATTGATGTACTAGATCACATCATAATTGGTGACGGAGAGTTCATAAGTTTGAAGGAGCAGGGCTTGATGTAATATAATAGTTTAGATACAGAAAGAAAGGGAGATTACATCATGTTTGGTACGAAAGATTTAGGAATTGATTTGGGGACAGCGAATACGCTGGTATATACCCGTGGTAAAGGTATTATTGTGAGAGAGCCCTCGGTAGTTGCTATTAATACGGATACAAAGAGTATTGTTGCAGTGGGGGAATCTGCTAAGAAGATGATTGGAAGAACACCTGGTAATATCCGTGCGATTCGTCCAATGAAGGATGGCGTAATCGCCGATTTCGATACGACAGCTACGATGATCAAGTACTTCATTCGCCAAGCTCAGAAGCAACGTTCGATTTTTCAACGCCATCCTAATGTTATGGTTTGTGTTCCATCAGGCATTACAGCCGTAGAACAACGCGCCGTAGAGGATGCAACGAAGCAGGCTGGTGCTCGTGAGGCCTACACGATTGAGGAGCCATTTGCAGCAGCGATTGGCGCAGATCTCCCCGTATGGGAGCCGACAGGAAGTATGGTTGTTGATATCGGTGGAGGAACGACTGAAGTTGCAGTGATCTCCCTTGGTGGTATCGTAACAAGTAAGTCTGTTCGTGTAGCTGGAGATGAAATGGATGATTCAATCATTCAATACATCAAGCGTCAATATAATCTGATGATTGGTGAAAGAACGTCAGAGCAAATGAAAATGGAAATCGGTTCTGCGCAAGCACTTGAACAGGTTGAAACGCTTGAAATTCGTGGACGCGACTTAGTAAGTGGATTGCCGAAGACGATTACCATAACATCTGATGAGATTTCGGAAGCGCTTAGTGATACGGTAGGAGCTATCATTGATGCTGTTAAAGTGACACTTGAGAAATGTCCACCTGAATTGGCAGCTGACATTATGGATCGCGGCATTGTGCTGACTGGTGGCGGGGCTCTGCTTCGTAATCTAGATAAACTACTTGCTAGTGAAACTGGAATGCCTGTTGTTGTAGCTGATAATCCGTTGGATTGTGTAGCCATTGGAACAGGACGAGCGTTGGATAATATACACTTGTTTAAATCGAAAGGTAGTTCAGCCCTTCGTTCCAGACGATAATTCACCACAGAAGAAGACACCCTTATGATAAAGCGGCGCCGTCCTAACCTGGGCGGTCATGCCGTTTTTCTCTAGTTTATTGTTATTCATTTTGTTGGGGATTAGTGGAGAAAAATTGTAAGGTTGGAGGTGCTTAAACTGTCTAAGCTACTTGGCAACAAAAGATTATTTGTTTTGTTGATCGGACTGATTCTATTTATTTCTGTTATGGGTATTACACTTGGACCGCGATCGAATTTAACCTGGCCGGAGAAATTTGTAAAAGACACGGTTGGCTTCGTGCAATACGTGTTTTACAAGCCCGCTAGTTATGTAGCGGGCTTGTTTGAAGACATTTCGAACTTGCATTCGATTCAAGAAGAGAACGAACAGTTAAAGATCTCATTGGCCCACTATGCCAGGGATAAAGCAGTATATAACTGGATTGAGCAGGAGAACATCCGACTCAAGGAAAAACTTAATTTTACAGAAGCCCAGAAGACTCAAAATGACTATAAATGGCCGATTGCACAAGTTGTAAGCATCAGCAATGATCCTATTAACCCGACGATTGTCGTGAATATCGGCCTTCGTGAAGGTGTTAAAGAGGGCATGGCGGTTCACTCTGGTGAGGGATTAGTAGGTGTTATTAGTCATGTGAGTAACTTTACCTCAACAGTTAAGCTGCTTACGTCAATGGATGCGAGGGATCCTAACTCCAATGCTATCGCCGTAACATCCCAAGGTAAAGAGAACGAGGTTTTTGGAATGATTGAGACTTATGACGCGAATAAAAATGTCTTCCTGATGACTAAAATTGAAGATCCAAAGTCGGTTTCTATAGGTGATACGATCGTTTCCTCCGGGATTGGCGGGGTATTTCCACGTGCGATGGTCATTGGTAAGGTCACGGATATCGAGGTTGGCGAATATGGTCTGACTTATACGGCATCTGTGGAGCCAGCAGCTAGTTTTATGGATTGGAAGGAACTGTTTGTGGTGTTTACACCAGAGGTTGAGGAATAATGAGGGCTGTAAGTAGACGTAAATTCATACTTATCTCCTTGTTGTTCCTACTCTTTATCATCGAGGGAACAATCATTCCATGGTTGATTCCTGGGGCATGGCAAACTCGTGTCGTTCCACATTTAACTTATATAGCGATTTTGTTTTATGCGGTGTATGATAATCGACATTCGGCGCTCATACTCGGTTTAACATTTGGACTGCTACAGGATGTCGTCTTTTATGGCGCATTGATTGGGGCCTATTCTTTTGCTATGGGGTTCTCCTGTTATATACTCGGTTTGATATTCCGTTCCCAGCGAGGACGGGCATCTATGCCATTGATGATGATCGTTGTCATGCTCGGAAGTCTCCTGTTGGATACGATCTTATTTGGAACGTATTCTTTGTTTGAACTTACGCATCAACCCCTTACCTGGGCGCTGATGAATCATATCATTCCAACCTTGTTTGTTCATTTCGCCTTTGCTCTTATTATTTATGTGCCGCTCCGTCGGCAGTTGGAGATTATTACGAAACGTCGATCCTCTGAGGATAATGCTTAGTCACTGTAGACTTTTCCTCACAAGAAAGCAGGAAATAGGGTGTTCCTGCACGAATTGATTAAGAGGGAGGTACAGGCTATGACGGTAAAATCCAACCACGTTACGATTAAGGGCATCAAAGATGGCCTGGTTTTCTTATTAGACGACAGGTGCGAATTCACAAGTCTTTTGGATGATCTACGTTATAAATTAGAGTATAGTCATCAGAACATTCTGACCGGTCCGATCATTCATATTGACGTGAAGTTAGGTACGAGAATGGTAACGGAAGAGCAGAAAGAGATGATACTCGATATATTGAAGCAAAGAGGTAATTTGCTCGTTCGTTCCGTAGAATCTCCTGTTTTGGAAGAGGAGAAAGATGTCGAAGGGGCTTTAATGACGATGAGCGGTATTGTCCGGTCGGGTCAAGTTCTTCACCACAAGGGTAACTTGCTTTTTCTAGGGGATGTGAATCCTGGAGGGACAATTACTTGTACCGGAGATATCTTGATTCTTGGATCCTTGCGGGGAATGGCACATGCAGGGGTAGAAGGCAATGTGGACGCAATAATAGCGGCCTCTTATTTGTCGCCAACGCAACTGCGTATCGCCGAAACGATCAGCAGGCCTCCTGATGAATGGGAGAATCGTGAGACAAGCATGGAGTTTGCTAGTTTACAAGATGGAAAGATGCAGATCGACAAAATCACGAATATTACCCGGGTTCGACCGGATCTTAACGTGTTCAAAGGGGTGTAAATAATGGGAGAAGCTATCGTTGTCACATCAGGCAAAGGTGGGGTAGGTAAAACGACGACCTCGGCCAATATTGGTACAGCGCTTGCGCTGCAGGGCAAAAAGGTTTGTCTAGTAGATACGGATATTGGCCTTCGTAATTTGGACGTTGTAATGGGACTAGAGAACCGAATTGTCTATGACTTGATTGATGTAGCTGAAGGACGTTGCCGTCTAAATCAGGCTCTTGTCAAGGATAAGCGATTCGATGAACTATATATGTTACCTGCTGCACAAACGAAGGATAAAAATGCGATTTCTCCTGAACAGGTCAAAGACATCATCCTAGAACTAAAGAAAGAATATGAGTATGTCATTATTGATTGTCCAGCAGGAATTGAACAAGGTTTCAAGAATGCGATTGCTGGTGCCGATCAGGCGATTGTTGTTACAACACCAGAGCATGCCGCAGTTCGTGACGCGGATCGAGTAATTGGACTTCTCGAAAGTTCGCATATTACCTCGCCTAAGCTGGTTGTGAACCGGATTAGAGTCAATATGATGAAATCAGGCGACATGCTTGATATTGAAAGTATTCTCCAGGTACTTAATATTGACCTTATTGGAATTGTCCCAGATGATGAGCTCGTTATCAAAGCAGCTAATACTGGAGAACCAACGGTCATGAATCCTGACTCCAAAGCTGCAATTGCCTATCGGAACATCGCTCGTCGAATCCTTGGTGATACTGTACCTCTAATGCTATTGGATCAGAAGCAAGGTGCGTTTAAACGTTTCAAGAAGTTCTTTGGAATGGGTTGATTTTAGACGTCAGAATGTTGGCTATGCCTTAGATTGAATTAGAAACCAGTGCGCTAGAGCACTGGTTTTTTTGTTTCTGGTAAAGCTAGGCTTGTTCATATTCCGGTCAAGCCTCTCATAAACTTAACTACAGCATAGTCGGGTGTAGTCGTTATAGTGAAGGGTAATCTCTGAACATGCCTTGAGGTACTAGGGAGGAATGAGGAATATGGATGTGAAGTCTAATGTTAAGAAACGGAGAGAAGAGCGGATCAAGCAACTGACGGCTGGTGATGTGATAGAAAACTCCCTTCAAGATCGGGGGTGGGGATCAACAGTGACCAACAACATTATCCCTGGAAAATCAATCGCTTATGCTTCCACATCGGAGAGGGAAGAACCTGACCCTGAGTTACTGTGGAAACGTGGTCAAGGTCGCTGGCAAGATGCTTATGGATCTGGTCCTAAAGATACTCCGGATAACTATCATAGTAAGGGTTCTACCTTTTGGAATATGTTCTTTATACGTTTGATCATTAGCGCTGCAATATTCTTCAGTTTATGGGGGATTGAAAAGTATGAGCCATCCTGGTCTAATCCCCTCCGTACATTCGTGGCGCAATCATTAACTCGTGAGATCGACTTTGGGGCTGTAGAGACATGGTATGAGAAAAATTTCGGAGGGGCTCCTTCTTTTATTCCAATTTTTAAGCAGGCTGAAGATAAGGGGTTAAAAGTAGGAACAGCGAGGGGATTTGTGACACCGTTGAATGGTAGCATTGCTACTCCTTTTGCTATTAATTTAAAAGGTGTAGAGATTACCCCCTTAGAGAATTCATCTAGCGGCGTAGGTATTCAAAATATAGAAACGGGACGAGTGCTAGAAATTACCCAAGATGCGTTCACCGGAAAGACAGTGGCTATCCAGCATGCCGGGGGATATGTCTCTCTTTATGGGCATTTGGAACAGCCTTTTGTAGAAAAGGGAGATTGGGTAGAAACAGGCGAGTTGATTGGAAGTCTCTCGCCATCATCGGGTTCTCCAAGTCCCACGTTGTACTTCGCTTTGAAAAAGGATGATCGATTCATCGATCCCACGGATGTGATACCTTTTGATTAAGTACAAAGGCATTTCACTCTCTGTCCATCCATTCTTCGTAATCATCATGTTAGCTTCGATTATGACAGGTCATTTCTTGGAATTGTTAACTCTCTTTATCATCGTGTTTATACATGAACTAGGTCATGTTATAGCTGCGCGTGGATTTGGGGTAACGGTTCGCTCCATTCAGATGCTGCCTTTTGGTGGTGTTGCGGTAATGGAAGATACAGGGTATCTGACGGCTGGTCGAGAGATGATCATTTCACTCGCAGGTCCGCTTCAGAATGTTCTACTGATAGGCATATCATGGATTCTTCATCTACTTGGTTTATGGGACGGGCCGTTTCTGTTTTATTTTATAGAAGCAAATCTTCTGATTGCACTGTTTAATTTGTTACCGATTTTGCCGCTGGATGGAGGAAAGCTTGTTCAGTCCTTATGCAGTATTGTGCTGCCGTATCATGCTGCTCTCCTCTGGTCGCTACGAATCAGCCTAATGTTCAGTGTTTTAGTTCTTATATATTCGGTTCTGCCACTTCTACTTGCTCAGGGAATACTTCAATTTAATTTACTACTTGTGGGTACTTTTCTTCTGTATTCAAATTGGGTGGATTATCGTAATATCCGGTATCGATTTCTACGCTTTCTTATGAACCGCGATCGGGCATTTGCTAGACATCTCATAAATGGAACTATTGTCCAGCCGATTGTGACCGATAAGGCGAAACCTTTGGACAATATTTTGCGTCTATTTAAAAGGGAAAAGTATCACTTTATCTATGTGATGAACCCTCAAGGAAATATTGTGGCTGTAATCCCGGAACAGCGGATAATCTCCGCTTTTTTGCGAGGCAAACCGGGGGCTTGAAGTATAGCATGTTATAATATCTGAATAGAACGTTAATGAAGGGTGAGGTCATGAAACGGATGATTGTTCACTGCGAGCCTGGCTCCACCGAAATGGTCCTGTTTGAAGATGATAAACTGGTGGAATATGCGGCGGAGCGTTCTCAGAAAAGAGGACTGGTAGGCAGTTTTTTTAATGGAAGAGTTGTAAATGTGATTCCTGGGATGCAAGCTGCGTTTGTCGATATTGGACAGAAGAAGAATGCATTTCTCTATATTGATGACTTACTGCATCCTAATTTGGAGAAGCAGTCTAAGCTGAAGCCTTCTATTGCGGAGTTACTTAGGCCGGGGCAGGAACTGATCGTTCAAGTTATTAAGGATGCGATTGGTAACAAGGGAGCAAGAGTATCGACTCATTACTCGCTGCCTGGACGTTGGCTGGTGTATATGCCTTCCGCAGGGTATGTAGCGGTTTCTAAGAAGATAGGCCAAGAAGAGGAAAGGTGGCGTTTGAAAGCAATAGGTGAGGAGCTTCGCAACGCTGATGAAGGGCTTATTCTGCGTACGGTTGCAGAGTATGAGGCACGTGAAGCCATTGCGGAGGATTTAGCATTGTTGCGTGAACAATTTGCCTTGATCTTGGCAAAAGGAGAAAGAGTTTCAGCTCCAACGGCTCTTCATCATGATCTCAGCATGGTACAACGGTTAATGCGAGATGCTTATAGTCCCGAGACAGATGAGATTATTATGGATAGTCCAGAGCAAGCAGAAGAAGCTTTATTATTTTTAAATTCTATGTTTCCGGGGACTCCACCGCGTGTTATTGCTTACGATGGTGAGGTTCCACTGTTCGATTTTTATGGTGTCAGACATCAATTAGATAGAGATTTTCAGCGGAAAGTGTGGTTACCTGGAGGTGGATACCTTGTGTGGGACCAAACGGAGGCCCTAACCGTCATCGATGTTAATACAGGGAAGTTTACCGGCGGGGATAATTTGGAGGATACCGTATTTCAAACCAATCTGGAAGCAGCACAGGAAATGGCTAGATTGATTCGCCTTCGTGATACGGGTGGAATTATTATTATTGATTTCATTGATATGGAAAGTGACCAACACAGAAGTGTTGTATTAGATAAGCTGGATAATTGCATGCGCGGAGATCGGACTCAGCATCATATTCTTGGATGGACGAAGCTGGGGTTGCTTGAAATGACGAGGAAAAGAATGAGGGAAGAGAGCACTGTAGCGATTGGAGAGGCTTCTCCAACATCCAGAGCTAATAGTAAAGGGAAATTTAACGGATACAGTTGATTTTCCTAGGAACCCATGATAGTATATTAGGGTATGTGTCATAAGTAAGTCTTGTGCACATGCTGTAACCGCTCCGATCGGGTTATGAAGATCGTCCTATTTTATAGGCGACACCTGAATTAGGCGAGTCTGAGACATGAGGAGGTGCAAGCATATGTACGCAATTATCGAAACTGGCGGTAAACAATACCGTGTTCAAGAAGGCGATGTTCTTTTCATCGAAAAATTGGACGCAGTGGACGGCGCAAGCGTGACGTTCGACCGTGTATTGGCCGTATCTAAAGGTGAAGGTTTGGTAGCGGGAGCTCCATTGGTATCCGGTGCTAGTGTGACGGCGAAAGTCGAGAAACACGTTAAAGGCAAAAAGGTTATCGTCTACAAATACAAACCTAAGAAGAACTACCACAAAAAGCAAGGTCATCGTCAACCATACACAAAAGTGACCATCGAGAAAATCCAAGCGTAAGTAGGTGACATCAGTGATTGTTGTCTCCATATTGCGCCGGCAGGATAATGGCATTGAGGGATTTGAAGTAAAGGGCCATGCGAATTACGCTAAAGCAGGACAAGATATTGTATGTGCTGGCGTGTCGGCCGTTACCGTTGGTACGGTCAACTCGATTGAAGCACTCACAGGAATTGTTATGGATTCGGAGATGAAGAACGGGTTCTTGAACGCGAGTCTTCCCTCTACAGTCCAGCCTCAGGCTAAGGATCAAGCGCAACTGCTTCTTGCCTCAATGGTTGTTATGTTGAAGGGCATCGAAGGATCATATGGGAAATATATTAAGATACAGGATATCATTACTTGAAGAAGGAGGTAGACAATAATGTTACAATTGGATCTTCAGTTATTCGCATCCAAAAAGGGTGTAGGCTCCACGCGAAATGGTCGTGACAGTGCATCTAAACGCCTTGGCGCTAAACGTGCAGACGGTCAAATGGTTACTGGTGGCAGCATTCTTTTCCGTCAACGCGGAACGAAAATTCACCCAGGAACTAACGTGGGCATCGGTAAAGATGATACACTATTTGCGAAAGTCGATGGTGTTGTGAAATTCGAACGTTGGGGTCGCGAACGTAAGAAAGTGAGCGTCTACCCTGTGGAAACCGCTCCAGTAGCGGCTGCAGTCGAAGTTTAAGAGCTTTACTGTTCTAGTGAGGCTTTTGAAGCCCCCGGCACTCTAGTGCCGGGGGCTTCTTTTTTGGATATATGCAGGTCTAAGTATTCAAAGCGTTCTTATCAATTATCCTCGGAATGTGCAGTATACCGCAATACACTTTGTGGCGTCTTTAGACAAGGATTGTGATATACTGGGTAATGATATAGGGGTAAGGTATTACAACTAAATTGGTAGAGGAACGGGGAAAGTCATGAAACATCGGTTTACGGTGCCTGTCATCGTCTTAATAATATCGCTTGTTATTATGGGGATTATCTACTTCGTTCAGTCGCCACTAGGGGATCTTATTCTTTGTATATCAATGCTCGCAGTGCTTTGGGGATATGTAAGATACATTCAGAGGCAGGCAGCTAAAGAGCGTACGACTCTGCTGGAATCAGTTCAAAGAACGGCGATTTCAACGCTAAGTCATCATCGGCATGATTGGATGAATGATTTGCAAATATTGTATGGATACATTCAACTGGGCAAAATTGATAAATTGACTAACTGTGTGGAAAGAATAAAAGAACGCATGGCAGTGGAAAGTAAGATTTCCGGATTAGGCCTGCCGTCATTAGTATTTTATTTACAGTCTTTCCGTGAGATGAATGGATCTGTTCAACTTGAAGTTGACATTGAAGATGATTTGAATTTAAGTAATTTGCTTTCGAAAGATGATGCTAGAAAATTAGCTGAGGCAATTATTGAAACGGTGCGTGCTTTTCAATTAACAGGACGTTCGTCATGGGACGAGATCCTACAATTGAAGATGGCGATTTACCGGGAGAATGACGAGGTGTTAGTTCGATTTGATCGTGAAGCAGGGGCAGGTAATCTGGAGACGCTGAAACAACACATCGACGAATTAATGTCAGGTAAGAGAGTGACAGCCGAACAGGTTGATCCGAAACTATCTTCATTGCGGCTTCGGATGCCTTGCGGAAATATAAATGAGGTGAATGAATGTTTGTAGATAAAGCGAAGATTTATGTAAAAGGTGGCGACGGAGGCGACGGTCTCGTTGCATTTCGTCGTGAGAAGTACGTACCAGAGGGTGGTCCAGCTGGTGGCGATGGTGGTAAAGGTGGAGATGTAATCTTCCAAGTGGATGAGGGTTTACGGACCCTAATGGATTTTCGTTATCAGCGCCACTTTAAGGGTGATCGTGGGATAAAAGGCCGCAATAAAAGTCAACACGGTGCAAATGCGGAGAAAATGATTGTACGTATTCCGCCAGGAACGATTATTATCGATGATGATACGCAGGAAGTCATTGCTGATATGACTCGGCACGGTCAGCAAGTTGTTGTAGCCAAGGGCGGCCGCGGAGGTCGCGGTAACACCAGATTTGCAACACCAAACAATACAGCTCCTGAGATTGCTGAACATGGTGAAGAAGGCCAAGAGCGCTGGATTGTTCTTGAATTGAAAGTCATGGCTGATGTAGGACTAGTTGGTTTCCCTAGTGTAGGCAAATCGACGTTATTATCGGTTGTATCCGCCGCTCAGCCGAAGATCGGAGCCTATCACTTTACGACGATAACGCCGAACCTTGGTGTGGTGGAAGTCAGTGAAGGACGTAGCTTCGTAATGGCCGATTTACCTGGACTTATCGAAGGTGCGCATGAAGGGGTTGGACTTGGTCACGAGTTTCTACGTCATGTAGAGCGGACACGAGTTATTATCCATGTTGTCGATATGTCAGGTTCAGAAGGCAGAGACCCATTTGATGACTGGGAGAAGATCAATGCAGAGTTGAGACAATATAATGCAGATCTTGAGAATCGACCGCAGATTGTTGCAGCGAATAAGATGGATATGCCGGACTCGGCTGACAACTTGGTGAAATTCCGTGAGCAGGTAAGCAAGGTTCGTCCTGATCTAGAAATTCTCCCAATCTCCTCGCTAACTCGTCAAGGTGTACAGGAACTGTTGTATCGTGCAGCTGATTTGTTGGATCAAATTCCAGAGGCACCGGCCATTGAAGAAGTAACTGAGATCAATGAACGTAAAATATATACCTTAGACGAAGGTGAAGATGAAGGATTCACGATTAGACGTGAGAATGAAACCTTCATTGTAGAGAGCGTGAAGATTGAGCGCATGATGAAGCGGATGCAACTTAACACACATGATGCTATTCTGAAGTTGGCTAGAACTCTTCGCCATATGGGTGTGGACGAGGAACTTCGTAAACGTGGAGCGAAAGATGGCACTTTGGTACAGATCGCTGATTTTGAATTCGAATTTGTTGAAGGCAGTAGCTATTACTAAACAGCAACTGTCATGAAGCGATGTTCATGAGAGCACCGGGAGGTGCTCTTTTATTTATTTTACATAGAGAAAATCTAGAAATTTACGCCTACATTCAAATAAATCCGCAGATACACAACCCAAAAAAGGTTGCCGTTAGAGGTTGTTTCACGTATAATGTCCACTATATGAAAACAATAGTCTCTAAGGAGAGGACGATTGTGAAGGAACGTTATTACCTAGTAAGAGAGGACATTCTACCGGAAGCAGTAATCAAGACGCTTCAAGTGAAGCAACTGCTAGCAAGTGGGGATGTTAAGACCGTTCATGAAGCTGCTCTGCAAGTAGGCTTAAGCCGCAGTGCATTTTATAAGTATAAAGATGGCATTCATCTCCTTAATCAAATGGATCGTGAACGTATTGTTACGATTTCTTTTGATTTGGAGCACCGCTCAGGTATTTTATCTAAAGTACTTGCATTGATCGCTGGGTTTGGTGTTAATGTACTTACAATTAATCAAAGTATTCCACTTCAAGGAAGGGCGAATGTAGTGATTTCCGTGGAGACTTCACGTCTCAGTGAGGAATTGGATGAGATGATTGAAGCTCTGCAAAGCATTCCTGATGTGAAGAGGACCCATATCGTGGCTCAAGGTTAGATCGTTATTTTGATAACCCCTAGAGGGATACAGGAGGGAATAAAAATGAAACCTGTGAAGGTAGGTTTGCTCGGACTGGGGACTGTTGGGACTGGTGTGGTTCGTATTGTAGAAGGACACCAAGAAGATTTAAGTAGTCAGGTAGGATCTCCAATAATAATTGAACGTATAGCGGTCAATAATCTAAATAAAATTCGAAATATTGAAGTTGATCGAAGTAAATTGACAGAGGATCCTTGGGATATTATCCGCGATCCTGATATTGATGTCATTATTGAAGTTATGGGTGGCGTTGAACCTACAAAGGCTTATATCCTAGAAGCATTAGAACGCGGGAAACATATCGTTACAGCGAACAAAGATTTAATGGCGCTCTATGGCTCAGAAATTCTTGCGAAGGCTCAGGAAAAGCAATGTGACGTATTCTATGAAGCGAGCGTTGCCGGAGGGATTCCAATTATTCGGACTCTGATCGAAGGGTTCTCTTCTGATAGGATCATGAAGATTATGGGAATTGTAAATGGAACAACTAACTTTATTTTGAGTAAAATGAGTCAGGAAGGTGCCTCCTATGAAGATGTACTCTTAGAGGCGCAACAACTTGGCTACGCTGAAAGTGATCCAACAGCCGATGTGGAGGGTCTGGATGCGGCTCGTAAAATGGCGATCCTTGGTACACTTGGCTTCCGCACAAATGTGGAACTATCTGACGTGACTGTTCGTGGGATTTCTGCAGTAACTAAGGAAGATATTACTTACGCTAAGAAGCTTGGGTATGAAATGAAGTTGTTAGGAATAGCCGATCGTGATCCTGAAGATGATGAGTTTAGTATTACTGTACAGCCAACGATGGTGAAGAATACTCACCCAATCGCAGCAGTTAGCGGCGTGTTTAATGCGGTTTATGTATATGGTGAAGCTGTTGGTGAGACGATGTTCTATGGAGCCGGAGCAGGTGAGATGCCAACTGCAACATCGATAGTAGCTGATTTGGTCGCTGTCATCAAGAATTTAAAGCTAGGAGTTAACGGTCTAAAAGCTATTGTTCCTTATAAGCCTAAGAAGCTGAAGAATGATGAGACGATTGCCTATAAGAATTTCTTGTTACTTCATGTTGCTGATAGAGCAGGGGTGCTTGCAAAAATCACTCAAGTGTTCGCAGAATATGCTGTTAGTTTGGAATCGGTGGTCCAATCACCAAACGCTAATACGAAGGACGCTGAAATCATAATTGTAACTCATAACGCTAGTAAGGCCAGCATGGATAAAGTGTTGAAGCACTTCGAGAAGCTAGATGTAATTCAGCGCGTGAAGAGCGTATATCGTGTAGAGGGTTAAAATATAACCAAAATGCAAGGAGAACTATTATGATTGTAAATGAAGGCGTTAGGGTGAAAGTGCCCGCTAGCACAGCAAATTTAGGGCCTGGGTTTGATACCTTGGGTATGGCATTATCGCTATATGCCTGGATTGAGATGAAACCGTCGACAGAGACCGTTTTCCATTTATATGGAGATCATATGGAAGGAATCCCGAGAGATAAGAGTAATCTTATATACAAGGTTGCGCAGTCCGTATTTCGCAAAGCTGGTGTGGTCGTGCCGGAACTCGAAATATCGATGTATAGCGACATTCCACTAACTCGGGGATTAGGTAGTAGCGCATCGGCAATTATCGGGGCGTTGTTCGCCGCAAATTGTTTGATTGGTTCACCGCTGAGTAAGACTCAATTGTTCGACATGGCAACAGCGTTAGAAGGTCATCCTGACAATGTAGGTGCTTCGTTGTTTGGTGGAATTATTACCGCTGTTTGGGATGGAAGCCATGCAGAATATTTACGAATCGAGCCACCGAGTGATATGGAAGTACTCGTTGCAATTCCAGATTTCCAGTTGTCTACGTCGAAAGCTCGTAACATACTTCCTGAATCGGTGAGTCTCGATGATGCGGTATATAATGTAAGTAGAACTTCTTTGCTCACAGCGGCACTTGCTTCAGGGAGAATGGATCTTATTTCTTTCGCCATGCGTGATCGACTTCATCAGCCCTACCGTGCCTCTCTTATTCCAGGTATGACCCGGATCCTAAAGGAAGCGACTGAACACGGTGCTCTAGGTGCTGCTCTTAGTGGAGCAGGTCCTACGCTGCTAGCATTAGTTGATCGGCGTAATCAAGATGGCGTGGATTTGGAACGATTCTTATTGGATGTACTTGGTGAGCAAGGTATTAGTGCGAAGTTACTGTGGCTAAAACCTTGCACAACGGGGGTAACGAGCCTTACTATAGAAGATAACAAATCGTTTTTGGAGATCGTTAAAGGGGAAGTAACAGTATGAAGACAATAGCGGTGTTACCAGAGGGGTCAGTATCTCACGAGGCTCTGCTTCATTTGTTTGGGGATGAGCAGGTAGAACTGTTGCATTACAAACAGATTTCCGATGTTTTCTTGGCAACAGCCACTGGTAAGAGCCACTACAGTGTGATTCCAATTGAGAATACGATTGAAGGTTCAGTTAGTCTTCATATGGATTGGCTCGTACATGAAGTGGATATTCCAATGCAGGTTGAGTGGGTATATCCTTCTATTCAAAATCTAATCGGTAGACGGGAAGAATTTTCTACTTCAACAGGGGATATAGACTTCTCCAAAGTGACAAAGGTGCTATCACATCCAGTGGCAATGGCACAATGTCTGCAATTTATTCGTTCGAACATGCCACATGCAGAACTAGAACATGTTGGTAGTACATCTGAAGCGGTTGAACGAGTCAAGCAACATCCGGGTGAGGGTTGGGTCGCTATTGGAACAACACTTGGTGCTAAGAGGCACTGTCTGGATATTCTTGCGAATAAAGTTACGGATCACGATAACAATTACACGCGTTTTGTCCTGATTGGTCAAGATCCTCTGAGCTTAGCTATAAGTTCGGATCAAGACAAGACGAGTATTTTGGTCACTTTACCGGAGGATTTTCCGGGTGCACTCCATCAGGTATTGTCAGCATTCGCTTGGCGTAAACTGAACTTATCGCGCATTGAATCTCGGCCGACGAAGAAGAGATTAGGTAGTTATTATTTTTATATGGATGTGCTCACTTCATTGGATTCTGTATTGCTTCCATCTGCAATTGAAGAGATCGAAGCGCTAGGGTGTCAGGTGCGTATTTTGGGTAGTTATCCTAGTTATTCTTTTGGGAAATAATAAATCGGAGGTGCCAATATAGTGGCAGAACAATGGATATATTTAAATGGACAATACGTAACTAAGCAAGATGCAGTAGTTTCGGTGTATGATCATGGTTATTTGTATGGAGATGGTATCTTTGAAGGTATTCGGATCTATAATGGAAATATCTTTAAATGTAAAGAACATCTAGATCGGCTCTTTGATTCGGCTAAATCAATTATGCTAAATATCCCATTGACTTATCAAGAGATGGAAGATGCGCTCGTTGAGACGCTACGTCGTAATGAATTACGCAATGGTTATATCCGTCTTGTTGTATCTCGTGGTACGGGTGATTTGGGTCTAGATCCAAATCGCTGTCCGAAAGCCACGGTTGTCATTATCGTGGAGCAACTTTCAATATATTCGGAAGAAGCATACAAAACAGGCTTGAAAACAGTATCAGTATCTACGAAACGTAACATTCCGGATGCGCTCAATCCTAAGATTAAATCACTTAACTATTTGAACAATATATTAGTGAAGATTCAATCCAACTTATCTGGAGCAGGAGAAGCGATTATGCTGAACTCCCAAGGATATGTAACTGAAGGTTCTGGCGATAATATTTTTATCGTTAAGAATGGAGTAATTACGACCCCTCCATGTTATTTAGGTGCTCTGGAAGGAATCACTCGCGGGGCAATCATCGACATTTGTGCTGAAAAAGGGTACAAGCTTAAGGAGGAACCATTTAGTTTGCATGATGTTTATGTAGCGGATGAAGTCTTCCTTACAGGCACGGCTGCTGAGGTTATTGCGGTTCGTGAAGTGGACGGTCGCATTATCGGCGAGGGCCATGCCGGCCCAATTACATTAAATCTTCTTGAAGAATTCCGTAGCGTAGTTGATAAAGACGGAATAAAAGTGTGGTAATTCGTTTTATAACGATAATCCTATTCATCTCTTATTAAAGAGGTGGGTAGGATTTTTTTTATTTATAGTGATGTCAAAAACCGGGCTTCTGCATAGGATGTATTAATTGGGCCCCGGGCGAAGATCACGGTCCGGAGAAGAAATCTAGGAGGTCTTTCGCACGTGAAAATACACATAGTGAAAACTGGGGACACATTATTCGACTTATCAAAAAAGTATAATGTGCCCCTGCAAAAATTAATTGACGCTAATCCGCAATTATCCAATCCAAATGAACTGAGTGTTGGAATGAAGATCAAGATCCCGTCGGAAGCTATATCTATTGGTGGCAACAAGTATGTTGTGAAAACAGGGGATTCATTATGGAAGATTGCTAAGGCTTGGGGAATTCCGTTGCAAGCTCTAATTAACGCAAATCCTCAAATCAGTGATCCTAATGTCCTTAAAGTTGGGGAAATTGTAAATATCCCATCGTCTTCTTCCTCGGGTCAAGGAGGTCCCTCTAATCAACAGCCAGGTGGGACATCTAAGCCTGGCAATCCAGGTAAGAAGAATACAGGGGTCAAACCGGAGAATGTAAAATCGGAGAACATCAAACCGGAGAATGTAAAACCAGAAAACATCAAACCAGAGGTTAAACCAGAAGCCGTTAAGCCAGAGGCTATCAAACCCGCGCCGATCAAACCAGAAGCGATCAAACCAGCACCAATCAAACCGGAGAACCTTAAGCCAGCGCCAATCAAACCAGAGAATATCATGCCTGAAAATATCAAACCTATACCAATTATGTTTGAGCAATTGAAAACTCAAGAACTTCCATGCTTCCCAGAGCCTCATTACCCAGAGTTCATGTCACCACAGAACTATCAGATGGAGCAACAACCCATGACGCTACCCGCACCGCTCTATCCATCTTCGTGTGGATGTTCAGATTTCGGGATGCAACCTAATAATAATTTATTTCAACAATATCAAACCCAAGCGGGGAACGTATCGTCCTTTTACGACTTCCCGCAAACACC
>NZ_JBBOSP010000001.1:917500-4930000 GCF_038005525.1 Paenibacillus sp. FSL K6-2524 | reverse complement strand
TTAGCTGCCATTACCCAACCAGATGTGAATCCTGTAACAGAAGTGTATTTAAGTAACGGTATTACGACGACCGTTCAAACTGGTTTGTCGACTGGTAATGCAAATGGCATTCCTTATGTCGTTAACAAGATTTCAGTGGGAGGAACTGTTAACTTTGATAGGGGTGCAAAATCCGCAACCGATCTCATTGCACTGGAGGAATTAGGTGGGTTAGAAACTTATTCAGGAACCCCAGCTGTTGCTAGTAGAGCTACATATTTCCCGAAGGGAATCTGGATGAATGGTTCGACTGCTCTAGATGGGAAGATCTCGATCGCGTATACTTTGAACCAGAAATATTCCAGGTTCAAAGCTATTGTCGGTCCTGATGCCTATACTTATACAAATAAGGATTTACCGACCAAACTGCAATTTCAAGTGCTTGGAGATAACGATATTGTTCTTTGGGATAGTAATACTCAAGTTCCAGAGGGGATGAACACCAAAGCGGATGGTACCGCTAAGAATTTAAACATCGATATTGATACTTCTAATGTGAACAAGCTTACATTACGAATGACAAGTCTTGAAATTAAGAGTAAGGATGGCAACTGGGCAATGGCGCGCGTTGTGAAGAAGTCAGATACAGCGGCAGAGGTAGCCGCTACAGTTGTGTCGATGGAGAACCCTGCTGAAGGCGCGACTTCTCTGAAACTACCATCAGTGCCTACTGGATATACGATTGCAATCAAGAGCTCAGATAAGCCCGACGTGATCCATACAGATGGTTCTATCAAGCCGGCGAATACAATTACTAATGTGAACTTGATTCTTACTGTTACGAAGGAATCAGATGGAACGCAAGCGGATACTGCAAATATTACCGTTAATGTTCCAGCAGATAGGACAGCACAAGTTGTTGCGGATGGTATCAAGAGTGTGTCGCAGCCTATTAGAGGACAAACTATTTTACCACTTCCGGTTGTTCCTGAAGGATTTACAATAAAAATCCTGACTTCATCGAATGAAGCGGTTATACCTCTAGACAGTCAGATTTTCCCTGTATTCGATACAACTACAAATGTTACGCTTGTCTATGAGGTAACCCACGTAGCGAGCGGAAGCAAAGCAAATACAGCACAAATTCTTGTAACGGTTCCACCACTACCTGACGTCGTAGTTGTGGACAAATCAAATTTACTGAGAGTGCTCGATACGGCCAGATCGACTTATGCAAATTCGCAGGAAGGCACGGAGATAGGGCAATATCCAGCCGGTTCCAGATCGGCATTGCAAGCAGCCATCACTTCTGCTGAAACGTTGTATGCTAATACAAGTACAACCCAAGCCCATGTTGATTCCGAGACTACAGACTTGAATCAGGCGTTATCGAGTTTCCTTGCTTTAGTCGTAAGAGATCCTAGTCTATCCCTTAAGACTTTGCAGCTAACAACCGATAAATCCACACTTAATCTGGACGGCAAGGCCGTTCTACAATTAAGTGGCACTCTTGAGAACGGTTCTCCTGCAGATATGAGCCAGGCGACAATTCAATATTCCACTAGCAATTCTAATGTGATCTCTTCCATTACGAAGTTAGAATCAGGAGCTGCAGAAGCTCGCGGAGGAACGAAGCTGACGTCCGCAGGTCAAGCTGTTGTTACAGCTACTGTTACGCTGAACGGAACGACTAAGATGGCAACGGTGGATCTAACTGTCCTTTTTGAGGCAGATCGTCAGTCCGTTCATCCGTATAATCAAACGCTAGTAACCAAGATGTTTATGGCAGCGAATAACGGAAACGTAAGTTTAAACTTTGAACAAGGAATGGAAGTCATTAAGAAAGCAGACCAGTTGACAAGAGGCATTCCGAAGATCGTCTATCTAGTCGGATGGCAGTTCAACGGCCATGATACGGGTTATCCGGCTCTCAACGTTGTTAATCCGAAATTGAAACGTCCTCAGGACGAGAAAGCGGAAGACAGTTTGATATGGTTGATGAAGGAGGCACGCAAGTATAATACGACGGTTAGCTTGCATATCAATATGCTGGATGCCGCCGATAGCAGCCCGCTATGGCAGACTTATCTAGACCATGATGTCATTGCTAAGGAATTGGACGGAAGCTTGCGCACTTACGTATGGGGTTATCCTATCAGCTATACTCGCGAGTGGGATGAAGGACTGACCACCCAGCGAATCGATCAATTGTTGGAATTATTGCCGATTTCTGAAGCAGGTACAATTCATATTGATGCCTTACATCAGAATATCCCCAATAAAGAGGCTGGATTTATTAGTCCCTATCACGGAATAACCTCTCAGCAGGAAGCGGAGACAGTCAAAAAGGTGATCCGATATTGGAATTCAAAAGGCGTTGATGTCACAAGCGAGTTTGACAAAAACTATCGTGTTGATCCACTGATCGGCTTACAGCCAATGGCTTGGCACGTCCGCTTCAGTGCATCGGAACAGCTTAAAGTCCCTTCTTCTTTGTATGTCGGAGGAGATAGCGGAGATGTACGATTCGGACAAAGTATGTTAGGGGAAGGCAGAATCAAGGTCGATCCCAATAATCTAACTGGCTATCTTGGTGATTTCGCTTTGAATACACTCCCTTGGTATTATCTGAACCGACTTGAACGACTGTCGGATTCTGGTGGAGTCGTTACATTTTCCAATAATGTGACCAGTTCCAATGTAAGTAGTGTCCCAGTTATCAAACAAGGAGATCGGTTCCTCCGCCAGGGAAATGACGTGTTTATCCCAGTGTTATGGAACGAGAATGTTAAGAAGGAAATCATCGCATACAGCGGTAACGGATATACGAATAAAACGTGGGTTTTGCCAGACGATTGGACGGGCACGCAGGCTGTAGATGTATACGCAATCGGTCTCAATGGACTTGATTTGATTGAAAGTAAGTCGGTTACGAACAACAGTGTGACTTTATCGCTTGAGGCAGGACAAGGGGTATCCATCTTTTCGGCAGCTTTACCCGACATAACGCCTGAGGAAGTGGCATCCGCTATCAAGGCTATACAAGCACCAAAGGAAGGAGATTCTTACTTGACCCTTCCAAAGGTTCCAGCAGGATTTGGTATATCGATTAAGAGCTCGGATAAACCAGATGTTATTGGATTGGATGGAAAGATAACACCACAGCCAACAGTTACGACGGTAAATCTCGTATTATCGGTCAAAAGACTGTACGACAATTTAGCAGTAGACACAACAGTGAATGGGTTGCCGGTTATCGTTCCCGCTATTGTGCCAACAACTAATTTAGTACCTAATGTAAGTATGTCATCCCGATCTGTCTCATTCTATGGTACTAATGTTTTGCTGTTGCAAACACAGCTTTCCAATCCTACCTGGACAGTGACGAATGTGGACGGCACAGCGACCACGACGGCTAAAGTTAATAATCGTGGACAGATTTCCTTTATGGATAACGGGACTTATATCGTAAATGCGCAATCCGGTTCCTCTGAGGAGAAATTAACCGTGAAAATCAATGGAATTGAGAATTTAACCAATTTGACATTGAATGGTAATGGGAACGGAGTAGCTTTTGGATCGATTGCTGGGGGGAACTATCCCCCAACGAACGTTTTTGATGGAAATCTAACGACGTTCTATGAACACAACAATAGCGAAGCATACGTCGGTTGGGACTTTGGTAGCGCCAAAGTAATTAACATGTTGAAGTTCTACCCGCGTAGTAACCAGTTGAGTCGAATTAAAGATGCAAAATTCCAGGGTTCAAATTCATTAAGCGGCAACTACGTCGACTTGTATGTGAATATCGAACAACCAGCTTCAACTGAATGGATCACCCTCGCATTTGATAACCAAACGGCATATCGTTACTACCGTTGGATTGGGGCGGATACAACGCGTGCTAACGTTGCTGATCTGCAGATGTATACTAACATGGTTAAGACTTTGCAGTACACATCGGGTGGAACTGAACGGGTTGCTGAGGATATCGATTTCATTCTTTCGCCTGAGGCGAATGCAATCTTGTTGACGCTTCCAGCCGTACCAGAAGGATTTACTGTAGAGATCAAATCTACTGATAAACCATCGGTAATTTCGACGAATGGAACGATTAACGTTCCCAGCAAAAATACGGCTGTACAACTTGTTCTGTCGGTAACTAATACAGTAGACGGAACAACGGCATACACAGAACCATTATTGGTTAATGTTCCAGCGGTTCCGGGTGTGTATGTTATCACCGCAAACGCAGGCAGCAACGGAACCATTAGCCCGAGTGGAAGCATTACAGTATCAGAAGGTGATAATGCTAACTTCTTGTTAACACCAGATGTCAATTATGAGATTGATCAAATAACGGTAGATGATGAAGTAACGACCGTTACAGGAGCGACATACGTATTTATGAACATTATGAGAAATCATTCGATTTCCGTTACGTTCAAGGAGCAAACGGAGCCCGTAACAACTTACAGCATCGCAGCAAGTGCGGGGGAGCACGGAACGATTAGTCCGAGCGGAAGCATTTCTGTAAGGGAAGGTGATAATGCTATCTTCTTGTTAACGCCAGATACCAATTATGAGGTTGACCAAATAACGGTAGATGATGAAGCGGTGAGCGTTACCGGAGCGACGTATGAATTCAAGAATGTTACTGGGAATCACTCGATTTCCGTTACGTTCAAGGGACAAACGGAGCCTGTAACAACTTACACTATCGTAGCAAGTGCGGGCAATCATGGAACGATTAGTCCAAGTGGAAGTATCTCGGTTACCGAAGGTGACAATGCATCCTTCATGATAACGCCGGATACCGGTTATGAGGTTAACAAGGTAACGGTAGATGGTCACAAGGTAACCGTTAGCGGAGGGATGTACGTATTCACGAACGTTACGGGTAATCACACGATTTCTGTTACGTTCAAGTTGAGCGACAAAGGTAGTGATAATGGCAATAACGGCAACAATGGCAGTACCGGCAACGGAGACAACGGTAATAACGGAACGGTCTCTCCGGTGACTAATCCGGATAGCTATGTCGTGAAGCCGGGGGATATTTCCAACCCATCATCAAACGGAATCATTATGATCCAGGTTCCTGACAAGTTTAAGCAAGTTGAATTGCCAGTGAATTTAACTGTTCTGATTGGTAATAATCCTCTGGAAGTTCAAATGGGTCAATGGACGTTGACCGTACCTTCTAAATTAATGCAAGAGCTTAAGAATGAATTGAAGCAGGAAGAATTGCCAGGTAGTCGAATTATTCTGAATGCTGTTCCGCTAACCAGTTCAGAATCACAGGTACTGCTTGACAAAGGATCTGCTTCCAGTAATGCGAAATTGAAGGTTTCTGGTACAGTGATTAATTTCAGCTTATCTATTGTGACATCGGACGGTAAGGCGATCTCACTGACGAAGTTCGACGAACCTCTTACTATCCGAATTAAAGTAGATCCATCCATGAATTTAAAACTGACCGCTATCTACTATATTACCGATGATGGAACGTTGGAATATATCGGTGGACGGTATGAGAACGGAGAGATGGTAGCCGAAATTCATCATTTTAGTAAATATGCAGTTATTGAATTTAGAAAAACATTCATTGATGTTCCATCCCAACACTGGGCTGAGGATGCCATTCAACAATTAGCATCCAAGGACATAATCAACGGAACAAGCGAAACCACATTCGAGCCGATGCGCACAGTTACCAGAGCTGAATTTACAGCGATGCTCGTCAAAGCGTTGAACTTGACGGCACAAGGAGATCAGGTGTTCGTCGATGTAACAAGCGGTGCTTGGTATACCGATGTCGTTTCTAAAGCAGTCAATGCTGGAATCGTTAAGGGCAAGAGCGAGGGTTTATTCGATCCGAATGGGCAAATTACGCGAGAAGAAATGGTAACGATGATCATGAGAGCATATGCCGTAATTTATGGCACCTCAAATCATGGCACCGAAAATTGGTTTTTTAAAGATGAGGCGAAAATATCTTCATGGGCGATGGAGTCCGTCAGAGCAGCGGCTGCACTGCAATTGATCAGTGGACGTGAGCCAGGACGATTTGTACCAGATGGAATTTCAACTCGTGCGGAAGCGGCTATCCTTGTGAATCGATTATTACAAAACTAAGACAAATAGTAGGATGAGAAGGTGGGGGATCCAGATTGACCCACCTTTTCATGCAATTGTTGGGGTATTATTCTGACGATCGTAGCCTCTATCCCACTAGCTAATGTGGACAATGAGAAAAGTCCTTGGTCTCTGTTATCAGAGTTCCAAGGACTTTTCGTTTACTTCATGATTATTTCGAAGCTTTATACTTATCTAAGAACTCTTTCACTTTAGCTGGATCAGCTATAACTTCGTTGCCGGTTTTGACTAATGGGCTGACGGTGGATACAGCTTTGATCTTGTTGTTATAGAATTGTAGGATCTCGTCTTGATTGATTGAATAAAGTACCGCTTTTCTTAGATCCTCACTCTTGGCAACATCACGGTTGCTCGTGTTGAAGAGTAGGTAAGAGACAGCATTACTTTCAATACTTTGTAGCTTCAGTTTGCTGTCGCTTTGGATTGTTTCGTACTTTGTTTCTGGAACGCCATAGTATAGGTGGATTTCACTACTACGTAGCGCAGAGAGTGCACTATCCGTATCTGCAATGAAGCGTACCTTCACCGTTGAAATGTTTGCTTCATCTGAAGTGCCTTTACGGTAGCCTGGGTTTTTTAAGAAAATACCTTCATAATCATTCTTTGAAGATAAGATGTATGGACCGCTGGCATATAAAGTATTGTTGTATTGCTTACCTTCAGTTATCGTATTTTGATCGCCGTATGGAATATCTTTGTTAACGTCGAACGTAGCAACATCATACGTATTAATGCTTTCTACTTGTTTTTTGGATACAATGCCTGCAGATTGGTGAGCCAAATAATTAAGAACTTGTGGGAAAGGTTCGGTCGTTGTCAATTTAACAACCTGATATTTACCCGCCTTGTTGTCAGCTTGGGTCTTGTCAGTTACTAGTTCATTTATCTTCGTATCTAACCCCGCTTCGAGCGCTTCCTTGATAGTTCCATTACCTGAGGATTGTTTAATTCCGTCTAAAGATGCGATATCAGTTACAAGTTCGACTGTTTTAATATGCTCGTGCAGACTGTATGTCCGGTGATCGGGTACTGAGTTTTTATCTTTAGCTCTATCGAGTGAGAATATAACGTCATCAGCACCTACGCGCTCGCCAGTATCTACAGCTTTTTTATTGTCAATTTTGGCGAAGTTGATGTCGTCTCTGAGAATGAAGTAGTATTCCGAGTTTCCTTCAGCAATCGTATGATTATAGGATAGAGAGCCATCGGAAGTGATTTTGTCATCATCCGTAAGATTAATTAAACGCACATACATATTGGTATTGAGTTGGTTAATAGATCCGTCATTGCCCTTAATTGGGTCCAAGGAAGTTAGAACAGAAGCTGCTTGAGTCAAAATAAGCGGATCTGTATCACGTTTGGACGTATCATTAAAGTCAATGTCTTCCCAAGCAAGTGCACGGGATTTAGAAAGTCTAACCGAATCGACATTGAGGATGTCTTTATTCACAGCTTGGCTTTTCAAAGAGATATAAAGTGGGGCAATGTAGGCTTTGTCGAAAACAAGAAGCTGTTCCAATTGTTTATACGTTTCTGTGTACTTTTCAGGGCTTTCTGTTGCAGCTTGATCGATCAAATTGTCGATCTCAGAATCGGCTAGAATACTATAGTCACCGCCTGTTTTAAAGAGCGATCTTACAGCATAATCGGGATTACCAGTTACTGTCGTCCAGCTAGAATGAGCAATATCAAAGTTACCTGCATCTTCTTGAGCTTTGAAACTACCGTAATCTGGCTGGATGTTCAATTTCACATTAAAACCATTTTTGGTTAGTTGGTCTCGGATAATATTAAGATCTGATTCACTTGCACTCATTCCCAATAGTTCAATATCAACAGGGGATTGATCTGTAACGGTTTCTGTTGGAGCTGGTTCATTCGTTTTATCTGCTACATCCGTTTTTGTCTTCACGGAGCATCCACTTGCCACTAGGACAAAGGTAAGTAATAGAACAAGCAAAGAACTTTTTTTCATGATTGGTTCCTCCCAAAATCTTATATTTTTATAATGAATTCATTCTTTGCTTACTTTTACGATCTAGAAGACCCGCATCGGCAAAGGTAGAATGAAAGCTAACCGTTAAGCAGTAGAACTAACCTAATTTGGGATCTAGAGCATCCCGAAGACCATCACCAAGAAAGTTAAAAGATAGGACCAGAGCAATTATTGCTAGACCCGGGTAGATGGCCATATAAGAATGAGTTTCCAGATAAGTGCTTCCGAGCTTCAGAATGTTCCCCCACTCTGGGATATGAGGCTCAACGCCAAGGCCAAGGAAACTAAGACTACTCGTAGAAATTACGGCGGCACCTATCGTTAAGGTCGACTTGACGATCATCGGAGCGAGTGAATTTGGAACAATGTGTTTGAAAATTATCGCGGAGTCTCTTGAACCGAATGCCCTAGCGGCATCAACATATTCAAAGGTAGAAACCAGCAGCACATTAGCTCTCATCGTTCTCGCATAGGTAGGGATAGCACCAACGCTCAGTGCCACGATCAGGTTGACTGTGTTAGCCCCAAAAGCGGCAATAATAGCTATAGCTAACAGAATGCCTGGTACGGCGTATAGTATATCTAGAAACCGCATGATGATGTTGTCAGTATGACGTCCGTAATATCCAGATACGGCCCCAAGGATTCCTCCGATCACGACGGGAATAGCAGTAGAGACGATTCCGACAATTAAGGAAGTACGTGCTCCAAATACGATACGTGAAAATAAGCATCGGCCAAAGTTATCCGTTCCGAGTGGATAAGCTAAACTAGGGTGCAAAAGTATGGCTCCATAATTGTTCTCGGTGGCCATGGCGTAATCAAAGGTAAGAAGGCTACAAACGGATATAGAGAATAGAAAGATAATAAAAAACAGGCCAATCATTGCCGTTGTATTCTGGGTGAGCTTCTCCCAAATACTTTCCCATTTTGCTGTAGCTGGATTTCCATTGTTACGGATTTTAAAGAGTAAATTCAGTCCAAGCAATAATGCAAAGATATTACCGAAAATTGAGGTTAGAATAAGTAAACAAGCAATCCATATCATGAAAGGTGCAACCTTATTGCCTTGTACATATTTGGCTACAAGCAACAAAGCTATGAAGTGAAATATGGTGATAATCACTAAACTGAACATGGATGGTAAAAAAGTGTCTGAGACATAAGGTTTAAACAAATTGAGTGCAGATACGGCAATCACAAATATCCCAGTAAGAAGTGTATAAACGGCTAAAGTATATTCGGGATTTTTTTGTCTTTTGATCAGATGGAATGCCGAAGTAACAATAAACAAGTTTCCTGTTAGAATGCTTAGCATTTGAACATAACCAAGAGATCGTGTAGACCTTGCAATATCTCCGCGACGAAGAATATCTCTTCTGATCTTTAGGGTTAAAAAAAACTGTGTTATAGTGAACAATGCATATGCTGAAAAAGCGAGAAATACATAAGGCTTAACTGCATTAGCAGAGAAATCATAGCTACTTAGCAGTAGAATAACAGACAAGGCCATAGAGACAACCCACGCGAAGAAGGCCTTACTGTATTCCTGAGAAGTTTTTAAGTTTGTCTTGATCATATCTACACCTGCTTTAGTATTGTTTCATCTTGGTTCTAATTCTTGGATCGAAAAATGCATATAGAACATCGATAATGACATTGATTATTGAAATCGTAATTGCGGTATAGATAACTCCGCCCATAATGCTTGGAATATCGGGTATAAATTGTTTGTCTACGATATAGCTACCAAGTCCGCTTATGTTGAAGACCTTCTCCGTCACGGCCGAACCACCCAGCATACCACCGAATTGTAAGCCGATAACGGTGATGATCGGGATAATGGCATTACGGATTGCGTGCTTCAGTAAAACTTGACGTTTGCTAAGGCCTTTGGCTGTGGCAGTAATAATGTAGTCTTCATTGATGACTTCTAACATGGATGATCGCGTCATCCTAGCAACCGACGCCGTAAGTCCAGTTCCCAAAACGATGGTTGGCATAATAATAGACAGCCAATTTTGCGGATTAAAGGTAGCGGGTAACCAATGCAGCTTAATTGAGAAATTCAGTATAAAGATGAGCCCTTGCCAGAAGCTAGGTATAGATAAACCGATCAGTGCGATAAACATAAATGTATAGTCCCAAAAAGAATTACGTTTGGTCGCCGAAATAATCCCAACGGGTATGGCGATCAACATGGCCATGATTAACGAGATGACGGTTAAAGTAAGCGTTATTGGAAACTTCCTGGCGATGGTTGTCGTGACTTCTTCATTGCCGGCGAACGATTTGCCCAAATCGAAAGTGAAGATTCCCTTCAAGTTGTTCCACAATTGAGCTAGATAGGACTGATCCAGTCCATATATTTTATTGAAGTTTGCTATTTGCTCGTCAGTAGCCGTTTGACCAAGAATGTTCGCTGCAGGGTTCATCGGCGATAGATGCAAAATTGTAAATACTAGAACCGATACGCCCAATATTACGAATAAGGTCATTACTAGTCTTTCAAACACATATTTCAGGTAAGGCCTGCTATACAAAAATATCAGGACATACATGAGAATTCCGGGAATAATTGAAATGATTAAAAATGACGGATGATTAATTAATGATTCAAAAGTACCGGAGAAGTTCAACTTACGCTGCTGGTTTAGCTGCAGTTTACGATTAGTTACTTCGTCAATCTTCTCTTGGAACATAGCTTCTGTCATTTTTTTAGCCTGGCGTTCCGTTTTCTCCTGACTCCGTATTTGTCCAAAAAATTGATGTTTTCGTTGTAACTGCTCTAGTGTCTCTACCTCTAACTTATCTTTATATCCTGACTCGAGAAGTTCGTTTCTTGTCTCATCTAGGAGAGAGTAGTACGTATCTTGTTTTCTCCGATATAAGTAAAAGAACAGAACAACGAGATTTATTGGAGCTCCCAATAGAAGCAAGAAATACTTATAGGAAGGATTCATTAGCATTTTGGCATATGTGTTACTTATGTTTCTGCTGAGATGTGATCCACTCGTTTGTGCTGGTGTTACCTTTGCAACTTCCAAGGTGCTCTTTCCTCCTCGCTGTTTTAAATTGCATTATTCCGATCAATATAGTATATATTAGAGGAGGATATTTTTTATGTCAAGACATTCGTCATTATTGATTAATAGAAATCGTACAACGGGCAGGTGTGATAACGATGGAAACTATACTACAAGTAAAAGATTTAACTGTATCCTTTCAGACTCGTGATCATGAGGTTGAGGCCGTACGCGGCGTTAGCTTTGAGGTAAGAAAGGGAGAAACACTTGGAATCGTTGGTGAATCTGGTAGTGGGAAAAGTGTAACTGCGCGCTCCATTATGCGATTGTTACCATCCCCACCATCCTATATGAAAGACGGAGAGATTATCTTTCTTGGAAAGAATCTAGCTGAGTATTCTGAGAAGGAAATGGAGAGTATTCGCGGCCGAGATATCGGAATGATTTTTCAGGACCCAATGACCTCTTTAAATCCGACTATTAAAATAGGGAATCAAATTGCGGAGAGCTTGATCAAGCATCAGAAATTGTCTAAGAAGGAAGCGAAGAAACAAGCAATCGAGATGCTTAAACTCGTGGGAATCCGCAATAGTGAGTTCAGATACGATCAATATCCCCATGAATTCTCTGGTGGGATGCGACAACGTGTAATGATTGCTATAGCTCTTGCATGTCGTCCTGCTCTACTAATCGCTGACGAGCCTACCACTGCGCTTGATGTTACGATCCAGGCCCAAATATTGAATTTAATGAAGAATATGCAGGAGCGTTTTGGAACTTCGATCATATTAATCACGCATGATTTGGGAGTTGTCGCGGGGATGTGTGATCGTGTGGCGGTCATGAAAGACGGAGTTATTGTGGAGAGTGGAACAACGGAAGAGATATTTGAGAATCCTAAGCATCCTTATACTTTGAAGTTGTTAAATGCTCTACCACGATTGAACGAGAAGAAGAAGGTAAAGCCAGCACCTTTGATTCTTACAAATTCGAACAACTCACGCCCGCTACTTGAGGTGAAATCGCTCAGACAACATTTTGATATGGGAAAAGGCAATGTATTGAAAGCTGTTAATGATATCAGTTTTCAAATTCATGAGGGAGAAACGTTGGGGCTCGTAGGTGAATCAGGTAGTGGTAAATCAACTACGGGTCGTGCTATTTTGCGTCTGCATCAACCGACGGGCGGGGAAGTGCTCTATCAGGGAATGGCGGTTAACCGATTATCTAAGTCGGAGATGAAAACCATGCGTCGGCATATGCAAATGATTTTCCAGGATCCTTATGCATCGCTAAATCCACGTCTTAAAGTGCTGGATATTATCGGTGAATCTCTTGATGTTCATAAACTAACTGGGAGCCCAGGAGAACGACGGAAGAGGGTAGAGGAGCTGCTCGATATGGTAGGACTTGATCCGGCTTTTGCTCTGCGTTATCCACATGAGTTCTCGGGGGGACAACGGCAAAGAATTGGTATTGCCCGCGCGCTTGCAGTAGAACCGAAATTTATCGTATGTGATGAGCCACTCTCTGCGCTTGATGTATCGATTCAATCTCAAGTCGTTAAGTTGTTAGAGGAACTTCAGCACCGTCTAGGCCTCACGTATTTATTCATTGCTCATGATCTTTCTATGGTTAAGCATATTAGCGATCGTGTAGCCGTGATGTATATGGGGAAAATCGTGGAACTCGCAGAGAGTGAAGAGTTATACGCCAATCCTCAGCATGAATATACGAAGTCATTATTTAACGCGATTCCTGTTCCTGATCCGAAGATTGAAGCTCAGAAGAAAAGAATTCTTCAGGATGAATATTCAGAAGAGGATAAATATCAAGTGGATCATTCTCAATTGGTAGAAGTATCACGAGGACATTGGGTAGCGATGCCTACTGGGTAGGTTATAGCATATTGATTTTATCTTACGACTGTTCTCCGGTAAATTTACTGGTGAGCAGTCGTTTATTTTATCTGGTTTGCAATGTATTATTACAATTGACCTATGGAATAATTAACCATATCATTAGTGAGAAGGGAAATGATGTTTGGAATTAGAGTATGAAAGGTGGCTTGACTATGATTCAGGTGACCACCATTGGTATTGAACTGGAAGATTACCTTAAAAAGTATTGCATAACGATCAATCAGTTTGCAGAGATATCAGGAGTGAACTCAGGAACAATCAGTAGTATCATCAAAGGGATTCGTCCTACTTCCATATTGCAATTAGATCGGATCACAGAAGGCATGGGGCTTGAAAAGGGCAGTTTCTATGATTTATATGTGGACGAGTGCTTCAACCATCCTAAACTTAATTGGCGGCGTCTTCGGCCGCTGATATATCGTTGCGCAGAGTTGGATAAGTTGGATTGTATCGAGCGGGTATTAGGGATGATGATGGATAACATATCCTATGGTGATGTATTATTCGATACAGCAGAAGACTTATTTAAACAAGGAAAACGTGAGGCTGCGGGGCTGTTGTATGAAGGTGTGGCTGAAAGCGAAAAGTATCAGCATTCGGAGCGGTTGGCTATTTGCCGATACCGCTTGTTTAATATTGCTTTAGGAGATGATCAGGACGCGAATTTACAAGCCGCGGTGCAATTTGAAACCTTTGTTGATAGGCTTGATGAGGTAGATCAGCTTGATGCGTTGAAGGACTTAGCAAATACATATTCCTCTTTACGCCGATGGGATAAGGTGGAGAAAGTAGCTAAGGAAATGGGGCATAAAGCTTCAATTCAATATAAACACAGATATGACGATATAAAGAAAAATAAAGTTCTAAAAGATCCAACAATGCCTTTATTTGCTTATATCTTATACTCTCATCTTTTATGTTCGGCTGTATTCGATGAGCGTAAAGAATATGATAAAGCTTTGCAGTATGTTTCCTTGTACTCAGAGTTCAGTTGGGTTAGGGAGAAATCGGAGGAAGCACAGCAAATAATGTGTAGATTTAAAGATTGGGCGCAAGCCAATACCTATCTATACAGGCTCATGAAGGGAGATATGGAGGTTTTACCTGAGTATGTTTCTTATATAGGTCAACGAAAAGATGAAATTCTTCCTGCCTTATTTAAGATCCTTCAAGCCGCCATTACATATCAATTTAATGTTGACGACATTCTCACTTGCTTTGAACATGAAATTGATGTGTATCGAGAGCAGCAAGGAATTATTATAGGAAATTATAATATACGAGTTATAGAGGATCGCTATACCTATTTCATGTCTGAATTAGCTGAATATCACTTGTCTAAAGGAAAATATGATACAGGCATAAAATACTTATTGGAAAGCATGGAATCAGCCGTTCGAATTACTAGTGAGGATTGTTTTATCAGATGTGTAAGTTTGTTTGAGCAATATAGACATATTGCATCCTTCGAATCACAGCGTGATTATGAAGGACTAATGCGAAGACGTAATGAGAAGAAACATGGCGTTATTGTTGCTGGCTTTGAATAATAGCACTAATCGCTTTATGCAAGGATTGTTCTCTGGAGCGGTTGCTTTTCTTATAGTATAGATAAAATAATTGACCTGTGGAATATTTAGCCATATTATTATTGAAAAGGAAACTGAATGTTTGTGGATTAGATAGTGGAAGGTGGCTTTGGCTATGGATCAGAGGACCATTCGTGCAGAGTTAGAAGAGTATCTTAAGAGGAATGGTATAACGATTAACCAGTTTGCAGAGACATCAGGGGTGAATTCAGGAACGCTCAGTAGTATTATCAATGGAAATCGTCCTATTTCTATGCTGCAATTAGACCGTATAACAGCAGGCATGGGGCTCACGGAAGGTAGATTCTATGATTTATATGTGGACGAATGCTTCAACCTTCCTGTGCTTAATTGGCGGCGCCTTCGGCCGTTAATATATCGTAGTGCGGAATTGGACAAGCTAGACTGTATTGAGCGGGTAGTAGGAATGATGATGGATAATCTATCTTATGCTACGGCATTATTTGATACAGCAGAAGACTTGTTCAAGCAAGGGAACCGGAAGGCAGCAGCGTTGTTATATGAGAGTGTAGCTGAGGGTGAAAAGTATCAACATTCGGAACGTTTGGCACTTTGCCAATATAGATTGTTTAACATTGCTCTATGCGATGATCAAGAAGTGAACTTACGAGCCGCAGTGCAATTTGAAAGTTATGTTGATCGGCTTGATGAGGCGGATCAGCTTGATGCACTGAAGGATTTAGCCAATATATATTATGCTTTGCGCCGATGGGATAAGGTAGAAAAATTCGCTCAAGAAATGGGATATAAAGCGGAGATTCAATACAAACACCGGTATGAGCATTTGAAGAAGGTAGAAGCTCTCAAAGATCCTACGATGCCATTATTTGCTTATATTTCATACTCTCATGTATTATGTTCTGCTGCTTATGGTGAGCGTAAAGACTATGATAAAGCTCTACAATATGTTTCATTGTATTCAGAGTTTAGTTGGATCAAGGAAGAGTCTCAGGAAGCTAAGCAATTAGTAAGTAGATTTGAAGGTTGGGCGGAAGCTAATACCTTTCTTTATAGGCTGATGAAGGGAGATGTTAAGGTATTACCTGAATATGTTCTTTATATAAGCCAGAGGAAAGATGAAATTCTTCCTGCTTTATTTAAGATACTACAAGCGGCTAATTGCTATAAATTTAATGTTGATGACATTCTTACACGCTTTGCCCAAGAAATTGTTATGTATAGAGATGAACAAGGGAAAGTAGGAACTTATAATCCTCAGGTTATAGAAGATCGTTATACTCACTTCATGGCTGAACTAGCATACTACTACTTGGTCAAGGGAGAATATGATATTGGATTAAAATATCTGTTGGACAGCTTGGAATATTCTGTTAAAATATATAGTGAAACTTGTATTATCAAATGTGTTGGTATGTTTGAACAATTCAGACATACAGCATCCCTCGAGGCACAAGGAGAATATCAAAATTTAATCAGTGAGGTGCAAAGACGGAATGAGAAAAAAAATGGCTTTATTGTTGGTTACGTTTAGTGTTATATTCGTCATTAGCTTTCCAGCAGGGTATTCTCAATGGGTTCCATCAGGTGAGGTTGGTATCCAATCTCTTAATCATGGTGGAGGCGCATTGTAAATACTAGATGCTTCTTATTGCTTTCTTGTTTTATAGGGCGTATTTACGGAGTACTTCCGAAAGCGCCCTTTTTTTTTTGAATAAAAATATAAATTAATCTTATGAATCAGCTAAACTTTAATATTTTAAATATGAATTTGACTTGATGAGGGTGGAAGGTGACTTTGACAGTGAATCAGAAGACCATTCGTGCAGAGTTGGAAGACTACCTCAAGAGAAATTATATTTCGATTAATCAATTTGCAGAGGCATCGGGGGTGAATTCGGGAACGCTCAGTAATATTATTAATGGGAATCGATCTATTTCCATGCTGCAATTAGATCGCATTACAGAGGGTATCGGGCTCGTGGAAGGTAGCTTTTATGATTTGTATATAGAAGATTGCTTTAATCATCAACCCCTTAATTGGCGGCGTTTACGACCGCTATTATATCGTTGCGCAGAGTTGGATAAGTTAGATTGCATTGGCAGGTTAGTTGGTATGATGACCGATAATCTAGCTTATACTCCCTTATTGTTCGATATAGCAGAAGACTTATTTAAGCAAGGTAAGTGCACGGCTGCGGCTCTACTATTTGAGAAAGTGGCTGAAAGTGAAAAGTACCAGCATTCGGAGCGATTGGCTCTTTGTCAGTATCGTATATTTACGCTAACGATGTTCGAGGAAAACGAAGTGAAGTTACGAGCGGCTGTGCAATTTGAAGGTTTTGTTAAAAGACTTGATGAAATGGATCAGCTTGATGCTCTGAAGGATCTAGCAAATACTTACCTTTCGTTGCAACGAAGAGATAAGGTAGAAAAATTTGCCAAGGAAATGGGGCATATAGCAACAATTCATTACAAATATAGAAATAAGCAAACTAAAATAAAGAGACTACATAAAGATCCTAAAATGCCATTATTCGTATATATCTTATATGCTCATATACTATGCTCAAGTGTTTGTGTTGAACGCGGAGATTACGATTTAGGATTACATTATGTTTCTCTCTACTCGGATATGAGTTGGGTACGTGAGGATACTGAAGAAGCGCATCGACTGATGAATCAATGTAAAATGTGGGCTAAAGCCAATTCCTATCTTATTAGGCTAATGAAGGGAGAATTCGAGCTCCTCCCTGAGTATGTAGATTATATTGAACAATATGAAGAAGAAATTCTGCTAGCCTTATTTATGATACTTCAAATTGCTAATCGCAACCAATTTAATGTGGATGATATGCTCCTTCGCTTTGAGCATCAGATTCCTGAATTTAAAGCTCGACAAGGAGAAGAAGGAAGGTATACTCCGCTGGTTATCGAAGATCGTTATGCTCATTTTATGGCAGAATTAACTCTATATTATATGAACAGGGGAGAATATGAAAAAGGCATGAATTATATGCTGGAAGGACTCGAATCAGCTCTTAAAATTAATAGTAGGGTTTGTATTATAAGGTTTGTAGGTTTGTTTGAACAATTCCGTTATGCCGCATCTCAAGAATCCCAAATGCTTTATAAACATCTAATAAGTAACGTGCAAAATAATAATCTTGCTGTATCGAATCTATTAATTATGGAGTCGGATAGTGATAACTATACGTATAGTTAATTAGCAGAGCGTTCCCGGAGTAATCCGAAAACGCTCTTTTTTTATTAGGACAATTAGCTTGCTAATGAATAGGTCGTAGGGAGTGCTCTCCAATCCCCTCTATACTGCATTCTGGAGTAAAACCTATATTTTGACATTTGCCTCTATTATATTACATAGGGGGTCGTGTTAATGAAAGAAGCTGACGTTATTCAGAAGAGAATTGAATGTGAGAGAATAGAACTTTATCGAATGGAAAAGAAGCACGGCGGGTTTGTACATCCAAAGGTAATTAAGCAGTCTATGAGATTAGATGAATTAATTAATATGTATAATAGAGCAATGTATAGTTGTAGTAAATAAATCGGCGTTTACTCTGAGAGGTTGTGTGAAATATGTCACAAATCAATCTTTTTAGTATGCGAAAAATAGAGTTTGACTTAGGAAGTTATTCATTATACTTCTGTATTCTAATAATATTCCTTGTATTGCTATGTCATTCGTGATATTATCTGACTATCGGTTTTTTTTAGTATTGTTTAATTACGGGACGTAGCTCAGCTTGGTAGAGCACCTGGTTTGGGACCAGGGGGTCGCATGTTCAAATCGTGTCGTCCCGATTTAGCTAGAACAATCAAAGCATCGCAAAAGATATTCCTTGGGAGTTTTCCTCCGAGTTGTATCCTAGCAGATGCTTTTTTTGTATTTGATCCAAATGTGTCAGGTTACTCAAACTGTGTATGGCAAAACCATACGATTGTCCTAGGTGACAATTGTTGTATATTTGTAGATCTCGAAGGCCACAATATACAATAAAGTCCGATAGAAGGGGATTATCGTGAATATCTTCCAAATTAAAAAACAACTCAGAAGCCGATGGAAAAGATGGAGACGCGCAATTTGGACCATTAGTGCGTGTGGTTTGGTTGCTATGATGGCTTGGATCGGGTTACTGTTGTCTGAACAAATGGAGGATTTAATGACTAAAGAGCCCATCGTTCAAGAAACGCTCGGCATGATCATGGACGCTGCGGCACCTTCAGAACCTCCTAAAGAGTGGGTAGAGACCCTTATGAAAACAGACCAAGCGCGGATCGTACATTTAAATAAAATTTATACATGCGGTGAAGAAAGTGACGTTCTTGGCATTATGAGACCGGAGGAAGTTGCTTCACTGCTGAAGGAGCACCCAGATTGGGAAGGACATTTGGGGGCTGGCGGAGATGTGTGGCTGGATGAAAGAATTAACGGATTGTCCGACATTTGTAAACGAAATGGATATATAGGCATCGATAATATGGGTAACTTAAGTCTGTTTGAAGGCCCTCCGAAAAAAGAAAAGGTGCTTAAAACATTTTTTCAGCTAGATGTAGAAACGATGGAGAGTGTTCTGCCTGATGAAGTGTTAAAGCAGCTTCAAGAGGGAATTCGAATTCAAGATGTCGAAGAGTACAACAGTGTATTATCGACTTTTAGTGACTATGCCTTGGAACAAACTGAGAAGGTAATGCAACAAAACTGACTAACTCGCTCTCGAGTATGGTTGGTGCAATAATGTACGATCTCGCAATCAGAGTGTAGAGTCTCAACATAATATTATTATAAGACGGTATAGCCCTGTGGCTATACCGTCTTTGTCATTTATTCATTTGTAGAGAGCGCCTATCTTATTTTTGCCAAACTATTTCCTCTAATCGCTTTATCTTTGCTATAATAAATTGAATACATATGTTCGCTTAATGTGGACATTGGGGAGAGATTAGGCTTGCGAATATTAGGTATTGATCCCGGCTTAGCAATTGTCGGTTTTGGTTTTATTGATAAAGAAGGTAGCAAATGTACACCAGTGCAGTATGGGTGTATTCAGACGAAGGCGCATACACCAGAAGAAGAGAGGCTGCTTCATGTATATGAAGGGATGGTTCAGCTTATCGAAAAATATCAACCAGATATGGTAGCGCTAGAGAAACTTTTCTTCAATCGTAACGTAAGCACAGCATTGCCAGTTGCACAAGCCAGAGGTGTACTTGTATTGGCTGCAATTCAAAAAGGACTGCCTGTATCAGAATATACACCGATGCAAGTCAAACAGGCTGTCGTTGGATATGGTAAGGCAGAGAAGAAGCAAGTTCAAGAAATGACCCGGATGTTCCTTAAACTTCAGGCTATTCCAAAGCCCGATGATGTAGCGGATGCACTGGCTGTTGCGATATGTCATGCACACTCTTATACATTAAATTCTAAGATAAATGAGGTACTTCGATCATGATCGATTTTTTACGGGGACAAGTTGCTCAACTCGAGAGAGAATACGTTGTATTAGATGTTCATGGTGTAGGTTATCGTGTGTTTTGTCCAAATCCTTATTGCTTCGCTGCTAAGAATGAGGAGCCAGTGACGATATATATTCATCATAATGTTCGTGAAGATGCGATTCTGCTGTTCGGATTTGAGACCAAAGAAGAGCAGAAGTTATTTCGCAAACTGATTGAAGTATCGGGGATTGGACCACGCGTAGCGCTCGGTATTCTTAGCGGGGGGAATCCTAAAGCTGTGGTTACGGCCATTCAGCAGGAGAATATTAACTTTTTAATTAAACTACCAGGGATAGGTAGAAAGACAGCACAACGTATGATAATAGATTTGAAGGACAAGTTGGAAGAAATGGGCGGAGCATCTCTGTTTGATCCCATTCCTAGTGGGATGGAGATTCCCCAAGATAATAATCTTGGATGGCCTGAAGCCAGAGAGGGATTGAAGGCTCTTGGTTACACGGATGCTGAGTTAGACCGAGTATGGCAAGTATTGAAGGATAACGTAAGTTCGGATGAGGCAGTCGATTCAGTCATGAAGAAGGCCCTTAAGTTACTATATGCAGGTTAAAAACAAGGTTGAAGTATGTAAGGAAAGGGAGTGAGCGATGATGGAAGACCGTATCATATCCACGAATTTGATGATGGAAGACCAGGCGGTGGAATTCAGCCTTCGCCCTCGTTATTTAGCAGAATACATTGGACAGACTCGAATCAAAGAAAACTTACAAATTTATATAGAGGCAGCTAAAATGCGCAAGGAAGCACTCGATCACGTCTTGCTCTACGGTCCGCCAGGACTTGGTAAGACAACGCTTGCGAATATTATCGCTAACGAATTGGGTGTGACTTTGCGCACGACATCTGGGCCGGCTATTGAACGCCCTGGTGATCTGGCAGCGCTACTGACGAATTTGCAAGAGGGAGATGTCCTCTTTATAGATGAAATCCATCGTCTACATCGGACTGTAGAGGAAGTTCTCTATCCGGCGATGGAGGATTTCGCGCTGGACATTATGATCGGTAAAGGACCTAGTGCTCGTTCGGTTCGACTTGATTTACCCCCGTTCACCTTGATAGGAGCAACGACCCGGGCTGGACTTCTGTCGGCCCCACTAAGGGATAGATTCGGGGTAGTTAGCCGGCTGGAATTCTATAGTGTGGATGAACTAAGTTATATCGTGAGCCGCGGAGCTGACATTTTTGGGATTGAAATCATTGGAGATGCCGCTGATGAAATCGCACTTCGTTCTAGGGGGACTCCACGGATTGCTAATCGTTTGTTGAAGCGGGTTAGAGACTATGCTCAGGTTCGTGGTGACGGCCTCATAACATCTGATATCACAAGCGAAGCGCTGCAAATGTTACAAGTGGATCCGATGGGCCTAGATCAGATTGATCACAAAATGCTGAGAGCTATGATTACAAGTTTTCGTGGTGGTCCAGTTGGATTGGACACGATTGCTGCAACAATTGGAGAAGAGAGTCAAACGATCGAAGATGTATATGAGCCCTATTTACTACAAATTGGTTATTTACAACGTACACCTAGGGGACGAATTGTAGCTCCGGCTGCCTATCATCATTTGGGGTTACCTATACCTGAGGATCTGCGATAATTTTTTATACATCATGAAGGAGGAATTTGCAACGTGAAAGATACTAAACGAACATTTGCGATGGTTAAGTGGGGCAAGGGAATATTGGCGGGTCTTCTGCTCGCTACTGCGTTGCAACTTCCGGCATCTGCTGATTCTTTACCAGATACACGCGTTAGAGTTGCTATGTACCTGGATATGGGCACGACTTATAGATCAACTATACCAGCAGTTACACTTAAGGCAGATTCAGCTTGGAAAGTCAGTCCTCAGAATGTTTGGGACGCATGGGCTAATTTAGCAGCTGGAGAGTCTGTTCGCTTCAGTGTAGACGGATATAAAATAAAGGCGCTTCAAAGCTCGGACTGGAACGTGGTGTCTGCTGCAGCTAAGAAGCTTCAGAATACAACGGATCGACCTGTTGTGTTTGCCCTTGATCAACCAGCAGGAACTGTATATCAAATATTTACAGGACCCTATGCTAGTGTAGATGAAGCGAACAAAGCGGCGAGTCGTGTTGAAAGCTCTATTTCCAGTCAGTTAGGTGGACAAAAGCCCGTTGCAAAGGGAAGCAATTATTATTCAGTAGGAACCTTTGGGAGTCAGGGCGAAGCCGAATCGCTTCGTCAATCGTTAACATCTCAAGGTATCGATGCTGTTGCAGTGCTGACAGGTCCACAGCAGTACGCTGTTTGGACAGGCGGGGCTACAAGTGAAGCGGAATTAACGTTAACTAAGGGGCAACTAGACCAAGTTGGAGGTAATCTCCAGATAACTGTTGTTAACAATACAGACCCTGCACTGATCCTTCACCGTGATGTAACACTTAATTTAACAACACCTTCTGCCGTGTCTCATTATGAACTTAGTGGTAACGGGGCTAAGTTTATGATTTCAGGAAATGGTGACATGATTACTCAGGTAGTTGAACGGTCAGCGCGTAAATATCGGGGAGAGTTCGAGGTTAGTTCAGTGAACGGACAACTTGCTCTCGTCAATGAACTTCCTTTAGAACAATATTTATATTCAGTAGTTGCTGCTGAAGTACCAAGTTCTTGGCCTAAGGAGTCGTTAAAGGCTCAGGCCGTGGCAGCACGTAGTTATGCGCTTTATAATGCAGGGATTAACAAATTCAAAGTGGCTGGGCTTGTGGATACCACTTTAAGCCAAGTATATAACGGTGTTGATAATGAAGTTGCTAGTGTAATACAAGCTGTAGACAGTACGGCGGGTGAGGTTATCAAGTCCAATGGTAAGGTTGTTGAAGGAATATTCTCCTCCAATAGTGGGGGAGTAACCGCAGATTCTTCGGAAGTGTGGAATAGCATCAACTCGACATTTACTAGTGTGGGTAGTGATGAGGATAAGGTAGCTCAGTCTTCATTGAAATCGTGGTATTATGTACTTTTATCGAATGGTGCAACAGGATATGTACGTGAAGACAATGTTGTTTTATCCGGAAGTAATACCTCTGCTGGTTTATCCAAATTAACTGTAACATCTAGTGCTGTTAATGTACGTCCGCTACCTTTGATTCAATCTGATGTTAATCCAGTGGCCAAAATAAATCCAGGGGATCAGGTCATTGCTTTGGCTAAAGTAGACGAGTCAAGCTCCTATGCTTGGATTCGTGGACCATTTACTTCGGATCAATTGCTGAAATCTCTAAAAGGAAAGGTTTCACCGGATGCACCATCTCCTATCATTAATCTAGAAGTTTCGCAAAGAGGACCTTCTGGACGAGTGACTGAAGTGAAGGCGAATGGGCAAGTGTTGGGTGTGAAGAATCCAGATTCCCTGCGGTCAGCATTAAACGGATTACCGAGTACATTGTTTGATATTGTAGCTACCGGAAGGTATACTGTACAAGGTGCCGGGGACATTACAACTACGGGTACTGCAACAACGGCAACAACTGTTTTGTCGGCTTCAGGTTCCAAGACATGGAGCGGCGGGAATATGGTCGTTATGGATGGAAGCGGGACTGCGCGAGTTGTCGATCAGAACAATCAATTTATGTTTGTTGGTAAAGGGTATGGCCATGGCATCGGAATGTCCCAATGGGGGGCAAAGGGAATGGCAGATGCGGGGTATGATTACCTACAAATATTGCAACACTACTATCAGAATGTGACTATTACTAAGGACTGAAGCGTATTATGAATGTAGATTTATATGATTTTCATCTTCCAGAGGAGTTAATTGCTCAGACCCCGCTCGTGGAACGGAGTGCCTCCAGACTATTAACTTTGAATAAAGAGGACGGTAGCATCAAGCACCATGTGTTTACCGACATACTGGACTATCTACGTCCTGGGGATACACTCGTATTAAATGATACGCGTGTGATCCCTGCGCGATTGTTTGGTATCAAAGAAGACACTGGCGCGAAGGCGGAAGTGTTATTACTCAAAGATGTTGGTAATGACCGCTGGGAAGCACTCGTTAAGCCGGGAAAGAAACTGAAAAATGGAGCCGTAATCATCTTTGGAGATGAACTTAAGGCAACAATTGAGGATGAAAGTGATATGGGTGGGAGAATTCTCAAATTCTCTTACGAAGGTATCTTCAATGAAATATTGGACCGTCTAGGTCAGATGCCTCTTCCTCCATATATTAAGGAGAAGCTTGACGACCGTGAGCGTTATCAAACCGTATATTCCAAGGTTGAAGGTTCAGCAGCGGCACCTACTGCCGGACTTCATTTCACAGAGGAACTACTTAGTCAGGTTGCAGCAAAAGGTGTCGATATCGCTTTTGTAACGCTACATGTTGGATTAGGTACATTTCGTCCAATGTCTGTGGATAGAGTAGAAGACCATGTGATGCATGATGAGTACTATATTCTATCGCAGGAAACCGCAGATAAGTTGAATGAGACGAGAGCTAGAGGCGGAAGAGTGATAGCTGTAGGTACGACATCGGCTCGAACTTTGGAGACGGTGGCACAGCAATGTGGGACGGGTCCAATTGTCCCAAGTAGTGGTTGGACGGGGATATTTATTTATCCTGGTTACTCTTTCGGGCTTGTGAATGTTATGCTAACGAACTTTCACTTACCCAAATCAACGCTAGTGATGTTAGTTAGTGCATTGGCGGGGCGAGAACATATTATGAAGGCGTATCATGAAGCGATTGAACAGCATTACCGTTTCTTTAGCTTTGGTGACGCAATGTTAATTTATTAAAGCAAAAAGAGGATGGTTGATTATAGTGACAGCACCAATAAGATATGAACATATAAAAACTTGTAAACAATCTGGAGCTAGACTGGGACGAGTCCATACTCCGCACGGTATCATTGAGACGCCTGTATTCATGCCAGTAGGTACTCAGGCCACGGTCAAAACGATGAGCCCTGAGGAACTCAAGGAGATGGATGCCCGTATTATTCTAAGTAATACGTATCATCTATTTCTCCGTCCAGGGCATGAAACGATTAAAGAAGCCGGTGGGCTTCATAAATTTATGAATTGGGATCGGGCTATACTGACGGATAGCGGCGGATTTCAAGTGTTTTCTCTAAGTGACATGCGTAAGATTAGTGAAGAGGGAGTGCATTTCCGCTCACATTTGAGCGGGGACAAAATGTTCTTATCGCCAGAGGTGGCGATGGAAATTCAGAATGCACTCGGCCCGGATATTATGATGGCCTTCGACGAATGTGCACCATTTCCTGCTGAATATGATTACGTCAAGCATTCTATGGAACGAACGACTCGCTGGGCAGAACGTTGTCTTAAAAGTCATGCTAGGCCGAATGATCAGGGGCTATTTGCTATCGTTCAAGGTGGCATGTTCGAAGATCTGCGTAAACAGAGTGCTAGAGATTTGACTTCCCTAGATTTTCCGGGGTATGCTATTGGTGGACTGAGTGTAGGCGAGCCTAAGCATCTCATGTATGAAGTGCTGGATTACACTGTACCATTTCTACCTACGGACAAGCCTCGTTACTTAATGGGAGTTGGTTCACCGGATGCGTTAATTGAGGGATCTATTCGCGGTATTGACATGTTTGACTGCGTATTGCCAACAAGGATAGCGCGTAATGGGACAACAATGACAAGTCAAGGTAGATTAGTTGTGCGCAACGCTCAGTATGCTAAGGACTTCGGTCCACTGGATCCTGAATGCGGATGCTATACTTGCCGGAATTACTCCCGAGCATATCTTCGCCACTTAATCAAAAGTGATGAGACTTTTGGGCTTCGGTTGACTACATACCACAACCTGTATTTCCTGATCAGTTTGATGGGTAAGATCCGCCAAGCGATTATGGATGATAGATTGTTGGATTTCCGGGATGAGTTTTTTGAGCAGTATGGTCTGATTGGCAATACAAAAGGTTTCTAAGTGGTACAAGATATAATCGAAAGGGGGAAGAAAAATGTTTCAATATGCAGCGGCTGGAACTGGTGGCAGCGGCGGTTTACTAACGATGATTGTTCCTTTTGTAATCATGTTTGCAGTATTTTACTTCTTGTTGATTCGTCCTCAGAAGAAGAAACAGCAGACACGTAATGGTATGTTAAATGCATTGAAAAAAGGCGATAAAATCGTAACGATTGGCGGTTTGCACGGAACGATCGTGGAGTTAACTGACGATACAGTTGTTCTACGTGTCAATGATGTGACCAAACTGACATTTGACCGTAATTCGATTAGTCATAGTACGAGTACTAGCTCCGAAACGGAAATGGAAGTACGATAACAAATCGTAAAAAACAACAAAGGAAAGAGCCTGTGATTAGATCACAGGCTCTTTCCTTTGTGCGCACTTCCACAGTTAGCTGCGTCTAGGAAGTGGTGTGGATGAGGTTTGTATACTCGTTTGGCTAATTTGATACCGAGTCCAGAAGCAAGTGTGGCAAGAGCTACTCCGGCTATCATGTCACTCATCCAATGAATTCCTAAATAGAAGATGGAGAAAACGATAATGAAGGCACTGATCACTGCAATTACGGCCCAGCGGCGGTTCCCTGAACGTACGGCTAGGATTGCCATGGAAACGGATATGGATGTATGTAAACTAGGAAAACAGTTGTCGAGTCCAGAAAGTGGACGATAGATCGTGTTGAAGTTTGGAAAGGCTTCTAGCATGATGAAGGTCGCACCTGATTGCGGATAAGACCAAACTTCATTTACAGGGACGAACAAGTAAAATGGAATTGCGATCAAGTAGTTAATAATCACAGTGAAACATGTTGCGTATAGAAATACTCCTCTGCGATCCCCCGCAAAAATTCCCAGTGATGCGATGATGAGCGCCTGAAACACAACAAGATAGAAGAACGAGGTCACATGTGTAATCCAAGGCGAGTGGAATAAATCTTGGAATGCTTGAACAAAGTGCCCTTCCAATTCGAATACCCATGGTGTGAAATCAACGTTATAATCCATATTTTTTTCCCATGTAAGTTCAAATTTATTGATGAGCAGAACACCAACCATAAAGATAACCAGAAGCAGAAATCTTCTTGAAGTAACTAGTTCTCTCACTAGAGAGGAAATAGCGGTTAATGGATTTCTTGTAGAGCAAATCCAGATGAACATGATTGATATCAGTCCAGTAAGAAGCGATATCGTTTGTATGGATTCGAAAATCAAGTCGTGAAACCTCCTTATGCTAACTAAAGACTAAACCAGTTTACCATAGGAGGAGATATTTTGAAATTTAAGGCTAAACAACAGCTCACTTTCCGCTTACATTTACTCCTATTACGCCTCCGAGTGCCCCCAGAACGAATGTTGGAATCAGTAGGGCTAAATCGGAGAGAGTGAGGGATGTATCCAAAGCCAAGAAACTAATTAAAAGTAACAAAATTCCATATAACAAGCCTGTGAGGGCTCCTTGATACCATCCCTTTTGCCGAGCACGTTTACCAGATACGATACCTCCCATAACAATTGAAATCGAATGGACTACATAAGTGCACCAGGGTAGTTGAGATTCTTCGAGTAGGCTGAAGTGTAGAAGCAGTGATAATACTAGAGCGCCGATCATCATCCATAAGAAAGCGTACCATAATCCGGAAAGTGTAGGATGAGTGAGGCGAACAGTCAAACGACGGGTGAAATGCATGAGGCGATCCTCCAATCAATGTGATACCACCATTGTATGGTCAAGCCATGAATCTTATTACTTATTATGTTTATTTCGCTCACGCATGGAATAGAGGGAGAACGGTCAGAATAGCAGTACTATGTTCTGCTCGATTCCAGAAATGGAGGGAATTCTTGTGATAACTGAAATTTTGCCGCATTTTCTCCGCACAGTACTCATGTATTTTACTGTTTTTGTTGTCATGAGAATTATGGGAAAAAGAGAAATTGGGCAATTATCCATCTTTGATCTTGTTATTTCAATAATGATAGCTGAGATCGCAGTATTCGTATTAGAGGATATCAAGCGCCCTTTGTATGAAGGTTTTGTTCCCATGCTTACCTTATTACTAATTCAGATTGGTATTGCCAGGCTATCACTTCACAGTCGCAAGCTTAGGCTCTGGACGGATGGCAAACCGAGTGTGATTATCCAACATGGTGAGATTAACCGGGATGTGATGAAGAAACAGCGATACAATCTAGATGACCTTTTTATGCAATTGCGATCTCAAAATATTAGTAATGTGGCGGATGTAGAATTCGCAATCTTGGAAACAAGTGGTCAACTTAGTGTGCTGCATAAAGATAAGAACGGAAATAGTGGAAACTCTAATGAAAGCCAAAAGAAAACGAAGAGCACAAAATCTCTTATTTCTATGCTGAAGTATGAATCACTTCCTCTGCCGCTGATTATGGATGGTAAAGTTCAGGACGAAAACCTGGAGCAAATCGGTAAGACTAGATTTTGGTTAAAGAACCAAATCCAATCCAAGGGCATTATGGAGTTCAAACATGTTTTTTTATGTTCTGTTGATCATACTGGCAAAGTATACATCAATTCGAATAAGGATAAGTAACCCAAAGAGTTGTATGACTTACCGTAGGAACTTACCGAAAAATGGAACCCGCTTTAAGTCGCTAAAATCAATTAATCCCATTAGGCCAGCTAACAATAGATACAGGGTTCCAGATATTACGGAGGCCGCGGTAAGTTGTATTCCTAGAGAAGAACTGATTACAATTTCGTAGAAGACATATTTGCCGACTCCGGCCATAATAACCATTACGCTGATCACCTTAAGGATATCAAGGAATGGAATTCGAAATTTCAGAATGCGTGCTACGCTGTATCCATGTAGAACGGTCACAATTATCATGTTAACAATTAAGGCGATAATAGCACCATATATAGCAAAGTCGGGGTTGGAAGCCAGGTAAAAGATCAATGAAATTTTGATTACAGCCCCGACCAAGGTGTTAATTAAAGCGCGACCCGGCTTGTCTAGTGCTTGTAGTGTAGCTTGTAGTGGGGCTTGTACGTAAAGAAACAAAGCAAATGGAGCCATCACTTTTAACATGCCTGCAATTTCACTATCATTGTATATAAACATACATATCGGCTCCGCAAGGACATACATCAGAGCTGCAAAAGGAGCCCCGGATACTAGCGCAAGTCGCAGTGATTGATGAAGTCGCAAATGGATGGTTCTCATATCCCCTTGTGCCTGTGCCTCGGCTAAAGAAGGGACCAAAGAGATGGCTAAGGATGAGGTTAGTGCCCCAGGAAGAAGAAGTAAGGGAATGACCATCCCTTGTAGTGCACCGTATTGAGTGGTTGCTATCGCCGTTGCAACACCCGCAATAGCCAAGCTTTGTGCGGTCGTGATTGATTCTAGTAAATACGATAAGGATCCCACTAGCCTACCACCCGTGACAGGAATAGCTATGTTCATAATTCGGCGGAATAAAGGCATGAACAATGTATTGTTATTTGATGTTGTTGAAGGAGTAGCGTGGGAAGCAGACGGTGGATGCTGTCTCTCCTTACGCCGAAGCCTGCTATACTGCCACAAAATCACGACCATACCTACGATCTCACCAGCAACAACGCCTAACATCGCCCCTGCAGCCGCGTAAGCAATTCCCATCGGTAGTAGTAAATAGGAGAACCATAGAACACATACAATGCGAGCTATCGTTTCCATAATGGAAGAAATAGCAGAGGGAATCATATCTTGTTTACCTTGAAAATAACCTCGATACACGGAAGAGACAGCCACGATAATGATCATCGGGCTCATAGCAAGAAACGTTTGATAAACACGAGGATCGGTGAGAACATATTGTGTTACCCAAGGAGCCCCGATGATACTCAAAATTGTAAACAGAATACCGGCACTAACTGTAAATATTAAGCTGGTCCGCAAAATGGAAACAGAACGTTCAGGTTGTCCAGCCGATTCTGCTTCAGCCACGAGTTTGGCTACGGCTAAAGGAATTCCACCTGAAATAATCGTGACTAGGACGATAAAGAAAGGGTAACCTAATTGATAGAGTCCAACACCTTCTGCCCCGATGATTCGAGGCAGAAGTATACGGGGAATGAATCCGAGAACGCGGTTAACGATACCCGCAACCATTAGGATCATCGCACCTTGGATAAAGGTTTGCTTATTCAAAATATTTCCCTCTCTCCCGGAAGTCAACATAGATTCTTCATAACATGTAGGTTTAAAGTAGTTATGAATAGTTATGAATATGCTGAACCTGTCCATCTTCATACCACGCATTTTTGAGATTGTTTGAAAAGAGGTATCTATTTATTACATAGCAATTCCATAGTGAACTTATTTAATTCAGAAGTCTTACAGCAGGAATTGTCAAAATGGGGTAGAATGTAACTTGAGAGGTTGAAGTGGATGGGATGGAAAGAAGGAGGCATAACCATGGCTGAAGAGGTATTTACCGATAAAGAGTTGAACGAAGCAATTGAAGGTCTATGCCGCAGCAAAGCTGAAGAATTCCGGCTAATCGGGTACGAACATGTGACAGCGTCGGATGTATGGAATTGCGTCAGCCATAAATACGAGAAGGAAGGTACTCCCCCACTGTACCAATTAGTCAATGATATCCTTTCCTTGAAAGTTATCCAATTCATGAACTTTATTACAATTTCCGCCTATCGTGGATCCCAGTTTTAATGAGAGGGGTCTTTTTTGTGATGACATGATGAATCAGTCAGATTAACTTTACTTCAATCAATGTAGTACACAAAAATGCCAACAATGATAAATTGACGGTCTTTTCTAGCATCGCTATAATAGGAATATTGAGAATTGAAAGGGGAACGAAGTACGGGATGAAAAGAATTATCGCATTCATAACCGTTGTATTAGTTACAACTGCCGTCATGGCCTTTACAAGCCCAAGTTTGCTTCGAAATGTACACCTCGGCTTGGATTTGAAGGGTGGATTTGAGATCTTGTATGAAGCCACTCCTTATGAGGGTGGAGCTAAAGTTTCGAAGGAGTCACTGGTCAAAACCGCGCAAAGCCTTGAAAAGCGGGCGAATATGCTCGGTACGAGCGAACCGGAAGTAACTACAGAAGGAAGCAATCGGATTCGCCTTAAGTTGGCTGGTGTTACCGATGAGGCTGAAGTTCGTAAGCAAATGAAGGAGCCAGCGGCACTGACGTTCCGCAGTAAGAACGGCACCGAGACATCTGCTGACCAATACAATAAGATAGAAATGGTTGGTACGGATTTTGCTGAAAACGGCGCTAAATTAGAATATACAAATATGAATGAGCCTATCGTTGCTATCAAGGTGAAGAGCAAGGAGAAATTTGCTGAAGTAACCGAGCGTTTGCTTGGTCAGCCTCTGGCTATTTATATGAATGATGAGTTAATTTCAGCACCAACTGTACAAGCTGTCTTAACCGATGGAACAGCTACGATCAGTGTTGGTGGCGATGTTAATGAAGCTAAGGAGCTTCGTGATAATATCAATCTTGGTGCTTTACCTTTGAAACTAACCGAAAAGTATTCTCAGAGTGTAGGGGCCACACTAGGTCAGCAATCACTAAAAGAAACGATTGAAGCCGGGCTGATCGGTTCCGTGTTAATTCTGATCTTTATGATCGTTATGTATCATGTCCCAGGTTTATTTGCAGGTTTTGCCCTGATCGTTCATACCTGGTTGTTGATTCTCGTATTCGTATGGGCGGACTTTACTTTGACCCTACCGGGTATTGCAGCCTTCATTCTCGGTGTCGGGATGGCAGTCGATGCCAATATAATTACAAATGAACGGATTCGAGAGGAAATACGTAGCGGTAGAAGCGTTATGTCTGCTGTTAAAGCGGGTGGTAAGCATTCACTACGTACGATTTTGGATTCTAACATTACAACCATTATCGTTGCTCTCGTTATGTTTGCCTATGGTACAGGTGCTGTTAAAGGATTTGCCCTTGTACTCGTAGTGGAAATTGTACTAAGTATCGCCACGAACATTTATTTCTCCCGTTTCCTGCTAAACCTGTTGCTTAAATCGGGTAAGCTGTTGAAGCCGAAGTACTTCGGGGTAAAGGAGCGTGATATTCGTGAGCTTTAATACAAAGAAACTTAACAAAAATCTTAATTACGTGCATCTTAGTAAACATTTCTTTAGGCTATCGATTATCTTGACTATTATTGGAGTTATTAGTTTGGCGGTATTTGGACTTAACTATGGCGTCGATTTCAAGGCAGGATCGAATGTCGATATCACCCTTTCAAAAACACTAACTGAAGAACAAATTCAGCCGATATTAAAACAAATCGGTATTGATGAAGGTTCGGATATTACGCTGGGCGATAATCGGATGAATATTCGTTTTAACGAAGTGTTGACCGAAGATAGTGATCATCAATTGAAGCAAGAAATCTTGAAGCTCGATGATAAGGCTTCGTTTGAAGTGAACACTGTCGATACAGAGATGGCCAAAGAGCTGGCTGCGAACGCCATTAAAGCAGTTCTTATCTCTTGTATCGGGATTATTATTTATGTAAGTATTCGCTTTGAATGGCGGTTCGCTGTTGCGGCTGTTATAGCACTATTGCATGATGCTTTTATGGTAGTCACTGTATTCTCGATCTTCCGTTTGGAAGTGGATTTGACATTTATTATCGCCGTTCTAACGATTATTGGTTATTCCATTAACGATACCATCGTTATCTTTGACCGGATTCGGGAGAATATGCGCTTCAGTAAGCTGAAGACACGCGAAGATCTAGTCAAACTGGTAAATAATAGTGTGTCCCAGACGATTATGCGTTCCCTCTATACTGCATTAACTGTATTTATAGCGGCGTTCTTCCTATTCTTGCTAGGCGGGGAATCGATACGGATGTTCTCACTCGCTATGGTAATAGGTCTATTGTTTGGTGCTTATTCCACAATCTTTATTGCGAGTCCCATTTGGTTCGTGCTTAAGAGTAAGCAAAAGAATAATTCGGCTAAAACGTCCAAAGCGACTAATTAGTATTGTATTGGCATAAAAGAAGCCGCGTCGACTTTGACGCGGCTTTGCCACTCTTTTCAGTCATAAGGTGTTTCAGGGGGGATATTATGAACCGAGAACAATCCGTTCCGTATCAATCCGCTGCTTGGCTAAGCATTATGAACAATATTCTCCTTGCCCTGTTTAAAGGTGGAGTGGGTCTGGTATTTGACAGCCAAGCTCTCCTTGCTAATGCATTGTATTCGGCAACGGATGCTGCGACAGGCGTAACAGAGAAAATGCAGATACCCGGGCGCTGGAAACGAAGAATATCAGACGGCGCTATTTTTCGCATTGAAACGAAGGAACCGCTAATTGCTATTCTATTCTCCATCCTTCTTCTTCTTGGAGGTCTTCAAATGGCTATTTCTTCTGCTGTAGTCATCTCTAAGGGCGAAATTGCTCCGCCAGGTTATATGGCAGGAGTAGCGATTGTCATCTCTATCGCTTTGAAGGAAATAGTATTTCAATATCGCTATCGTCAAGATCGTAAGAACAACACCGAGGGCTCGCGTTCTTACATTGAAATGCATCGTTATTCGGTATACTCCTCTGTGATGGTTCTAGTTGGTGTTTTCGGATCCATGACTGGCCAAGCCTTACAATTATCAGCTATGTTATATTTCGATCCAATAGCTGCATTTTGCGTGTCTTTGTTGGTTTTGTGGAGGGGATATGGTATCGTACGTGCTTTTGTTTACGGTCCAATTATCTCGCAATTGCAGGAAGAAGATGCAAGTGACTTTATAGAGACAGTTCAACGAGTACATGGTGTAATTATGGTTAACGATATAAAAGCTCAGGAGAACGGTCATTATGTGAGCGTAGTAGCTCGAATTAGTGTTAACCCACGTATTTCTGTATCGGAAGCAAACGATATAGCAAATCGTGCGAAGGTACTGCTCTTGCACAGGTTTTCTCATGTTGGAAATGTTAGTATTCAAGTGTTACCTTATGATCCTGGTTACCCGTATAAAAGCAATCATTCAGAATCAGACAGCGATCTGCCGACCCTGCTTCAATAGCAGCATAGGTGGTAGGCAAGGTGGAAGAAAGTAGGTGTAAAATTTGCTTCATCCGAAATATAGTTGGAAGTCACTACAATCTGATGAAGGTAAAGCAAAGCTTCTATCTGAACAGTTAAATATATCTCCTCTTGTTGCTTCATTACTCATGACTAGGGGCATTAGTGATTTGAATGAGGGGAAACGTTTCTTATATGGAACTTTGGCAGATAATCATGACCCGTTCCTGCTCCACGGAATGAAGGAAGCGGTTGCACGTATCAAGGTTGCAGTGGACAACGGCGAGCGTATCTTAATATATGGAGACTATGATGCGGACGGAGTGTCATCCACTGCGTTGATGGTCCATCTGATGCGCCGTTTAGGAGCTGATTTTGATTACTACATTCCTCATCGTTCCAAAGAAGGTTATGGACTTCATATTCATGCCCTTGAACAGTTTCATAAAAGTGGGTTTACACTTGTCGTTACTGTGGATACTGGGATTAGTGCTGTTGAACAAATTGAGTATGCAAATCAAGTTGGTATGGATGTGATTGTGACAGATCACCATGAACCACCGGCCGTGCTTCCTAACGCATTTGCTCTTATAAATCCTAAGCTTCCCTATTGTACATATCCATTTAAAGGATTAGCGGGAGTGGGGGTTGCTTATAAATTGGCCCTAGCTTTACTTGGGGAAGATACTCCGCTCGAATGGACGGAGCTTGCTGCGTTAGGTACTATAGCCGACTTAATGCCGCTAACAGGTGAGAATCGTCTTATTGTTACCTATGGATTGAAATCTATGGCTCACTCAGCCTTCCCTGGTATGACCGCGCTTTTGGGGGTTGCAGGATGCACGAAAGACGAAGTAACCTCAACCAACGTGGCGTTTGGTCTCGCCCCTCGTATCAATGCTAGCGGACGAATGAGTCATGCCACTAGAGCAGTTTCTTTGCTCACCTCAACAAGTGTTGAAGAGGCAGAGAGTATTGCGAACGAATTAGATATATTAAATAAAGAACGTCAGCTTCTTGTTGAAGATATTGCTAATGAAGCTCTTATTCAATTAGAGTCCAAGGAACAAGCAGGCAAGTTACCTGATGTTATCGTAGTGGCAGGAGAAGGATGGAATGTGGGTGTCGTAGGGATCGTTGCCTCCAAAATTCTAGAACGTTATTATCGTCCTACAATTGTACTTGGAATAAATCCGGAAACTGGTGAATGTAAAGGTTCGGCGCGTTCGATTCCGGGTTTTGATATCTATGAAGCATTAACACATTGCTCTGATTTAATGGATCATTATGGGGGGCATCCTGCTGCAGCTGGTATGTCACTTTCTAGAGAACAATTAATCGATTTTGAACAGCGACTTAATGAATTTGCCTCGGGCAAGTTGGAACCGGAACATTTCATTCCTACTTTGTTAACAGACCTAGAATGTCCCTTGCAAGAAATAACACTGCCTGTTATTGAGCAGTTAGAAGAACTTGCTCCCTTCGGGATGGGGAATACTTGTCCACGTCTTCTCATCCGCGGTGTTAAGTTACTAGAATGCCGGCAAATGGGTAAGGAAGGGAAGCATTTAAAACTACTAGTTAGTCAAAATGGGAAGACGGTGGAGGCAGTCGCCTTTGGTAAAGGCGAGTTAGCTCCAATCCTTGCGAATGAATCGGTGCTTGATCTTGTAGCTGAAGCAGGGATTAATGAATGGAATGGGGCGCGCAAGCCTCAATTGTTAATTCAAGATCTCTGTGTATCTCATGTTCAGGTATTTGATTATCGTGGATCACGTTATCCAGCTACTAAGTTAGATGAATTACGCGATAAACTGGTTAGTATATCTGCATGTTCCCTTGGAACGATGGCGATTGTGAGTGATAATGGGGCAGATGCATTAATAGGAATTGATTTGAAACAGACTGCACATTGGGTATATGATTATAGCGCTGGGGTGAAACCGATGAATGAAATTGCAACATCGGAAGGTTCAGCAGCTGTGAAGACACTGTTTGTTCTGGGGCTCCCGGAATCATCTAACATGTGGAGTAAGATGATAGGGAAGTTCGGATCTCTGGAAAGAGTTTTCTTGCTTCATCCTAAGCAGCGTGAGGATCATGAGGTAGTGCAAGCTCCTTCTCGTGAACAATTTAAAGGCGTATATGCCTTACTTAGAAAACATGGTTACCAACCGATTCAGCAAGATGAATTGGTAAAGGCGATGATGAGTAGAACGGGATTATCGAGACGAATGCTGGATTTGACTTTGGATGTGTTCGAAGAATTAGGCTTTATTATTCGGACTTCGGGAATCATAACTTTGAATGAGACTCCTTCTAAGCAACCGCTCGAATCATCGAGTCGCTATATAGAGCTAGGTATGCTTGCGGAAATGGAGCAGATGCTGCTTCATGGTGGTGTTCCACAAATCACGAAATGGATGCTTGATCAGATGCAAGGTGCATCATAATGACTAACGTTTAAATTATAGGAGGAGATTTCATTGGATTTCAAAAATTATATTCGGGTGATTCCCGATTTTCCACAACCAGGTATCAGCTTCAAAGATATAACAACGTTACTTAGCGATGGTGAAAAATATCGTGAAGCGATTAATGAGTTAAAGAAACTGGTAGCTGATTTGAAAATCGATCTAATTGCAGGTCCTGAAGCGCGTGGTTTCGTAGTTGGTGCCCCGCTTGCCTATGCACTTGGTGTAGGGTTTGTACCGATTCGTAAAAGCGGAAAGCTTCCGTATGAAACGATTGAAGTTGGTTATGATCTTGAATATGGTAAAGATACTTTGGCTATGCATAGCGATGCTATCAAACCAGGCCAAAATGTGTTGATTGCTGATGATTTATTAGCGACAGGTGGTACTATTTCAACATCTGTGAGCTTGGTTAGACAATTGGGTGGTAATATCGTGGGTACGGCCTTTCTGATTGAGCTTAGTGAGTTAAATGGACGAGAAAAGTTAGACGGTATTGATGTATTCTCGCTCATGACATATTAAGAGCGGATCAACAAAAAAGTCCCTGACGCCATATGGCGCAGGGACTTTTAATGTTCCGTTTGATCTTAATGTGAAGCTTCTTCCTTCTCATTGGAAAGACCAAGTACTTGAAGTAGTTTGAAGAATAGGCTGAGCAACATACCGACGATCGTAGCAAGGGCCATTCCTTTTAATTCAACGTCGCCCATAGTCAATTTGGTTCCGCTAAGCCCGATAACTAATACGATACTGGTAAGCAACAGATTCGTTGCCTTGGAATAATCAACTTTTTGTTCTACCAGAATACGTAGTCCCGAAGCAGCGATTACACCGAACAAGAGTAGGGATACACCACCCATAACCGGGACGGGAATGAATGAGATTACCGCAGAGAACTTACCGGAGAATGAGAGTAGAATTGCAAAGATGGCTGCGCCACCAATAACAAAGATTGAATATACTTTGGTTAGCGCCATAACTCCGATATTCTCTCCATAAGTTGTATTCGGTGTTGATCCAACAAAACCGGACAACACAGTCGAGATACCATTTCCGAACAAGGAACGGTGAAGACCTGGATCTTTAGAAAGATCTTTACCAACGATGTTACTAGTTACAAGTAAATGTCCAATATGCTCAACGATAACGACGAGAGCAGCCGGAATGATTGTAATAATAACGGAGAGATCCCACTGTGGAGTAGTTACTGTTGGAAGTGAAATCCAATGAGCTGCAGCAATTTTAGCCGTTTGTACTTCGCCAAGTATGTAAGCAAGTCCGTAACCCACGCTGATACCAATTAGAATGTGAATAATCTTCGGAAATCCACGGAAGAGAACGGCACCCAAGACGGTGACACCCAGCGTAACCATCGACAACATGATTGTTGTTGGATCAGCTGTCCATGACTCAGATGAATCTGAAGAGATCAGACCAGCCATGCCAGCAGCAACGGGGATGAGCTCGAGACCAATCAGGGCTACAATGGCACCCATAGCGGCTGGAGGGAACACAACATCAATCCATGAGGTACCCACATATTTGATAAGTAGACCGACTAAGATAAAGACGATACCGGTAACGATAAACGCTCCGAGAGCGAGTGCATAGCCATTTCCGGAACTGGCATGGTTCGCTAGAACTACAGATACTGGAGAGATGAAGGCAAAGCTTGATCCGAGATAAGCCGGAATCTTACCTTTGCAGACAAGGATGTATAGCAGCGTACCTACTCCGTTCATGAGCAAGATCATACCTGGATCTACATGGAAAAGATTTGGCACGAGCACGGTGCTTCCGAACATGGCGAATAGATGTTGCAGACTTAGCAATATGCCAGGTCCAAAGGGTACTTTCTCATTAACTTGAATTTCGCGTTGCAAACAGAGTCACTCCTCTAATTTTACGTTCATAGTATATCTATCCTTAATAGATTAAATATAAAGCCGACATTTTTCAACAGAAAAATTTAATATATAACATAATATGTGAACTATTCTATATTCAACATGAAATAATAACGCAAAAAAAGACCCGGAAGTCAGACACCTTCAACTAGGTGCTATCTTCCGGGTCACGTATAACAGCTTAGAATTTATTCATTTGTTGTTCGGCGATGTCCCCAGCAAAGGGAAGTTTGAATTGTTTACCCTGTAGTGCTAGTAACATCAACACGATCCAGAGAATGAAGGTTAAGGGCGCAAGAATGAATGATACTATTGCACCGAGTATTGGAATTAATCCAAGTACAATATTGACGACTGTGAGTGAGCCAAATACAATGATCGATTGTAAAGCGTGAAATTTAACAAATCGATTTTCTTTTTCAACGACAAGAAAGATAATTCCTGTAATAAATGCACCGAGATAACAGAGAAGTCCAGCTACTTTGGGATCTAATCCGGTTGTGGATGGTCCTAAATTAGTTTCATTCATAAGAATGTAATGTCCTCCTAAATATGTAATGGTTTTTCACATAAGTATTCGTCGACCATGGAAAAAATACCTTTTTTTACCCCTTATACTTTTTGATACAAGAATTTTGGTGGAATTATCCGTAATTTGCGTTGCAACTAGCGCAAGAGTTGACGGAAGGAGACACAAGAGTCATAATTATAGGCAAATCAAAATTGGGGGACGAATGCCCTCTTACATGTAAATTCAAGTTTATTTTCCATATAGAAAGGAAACGAATAGTATTCAATGGGCATAGAGCGATTACTTGAGAAAGCCTCCACTTATATAAAAGAACAAGATCTCCAGCGCATTCAGAAGGCGTACGACTTTGCAGAGCAAGCCCATCACGGACAACTTCGCAAATCCGGAGAACAATATATTTTGCATCCTTTGGCGGTTGCAGAAATTGTAGTGGGTATGCAGATGGACGTTCTGTCAATCATTGCTGCGCTTCTTCATGATGTGGTGGAGGATACAACCGTTTCTTTGAAAGAAATAAAGGATCAGTTTGGCAATGATTGTGCACTTCTAGTCGACGGGTTAACTAAGCTAGAGCGAATTAAGTTCCGATCCAAGGAAGAACAGCAAAATGAAAATTATCGAAAAATGTTCATTGCCATGGCGCAGGATATTCGAGTAATTGTCATTAAGCTCGCGGATCGACTTCATAACATGCGAACGCTGAAGTATCAGTCGGAAGAGAGCCAACGGCGGATTGCCTATGAGACTTTAGAAATATTTTGCCCCATTGCTGATCGACTAGGTATTTCTGCGATCAAATGGGAAATGGAAGATATCGCGCTTCGGTATTTAAACCCGCAGCAATACTACCGTATTGCTAATTTGATGAGCAAAAAGCGGGCGGAACGAGAAGAGTTTATTGAAAATGTCATTTCTCGTATTGTTGAAAAGCTGCAGGAAATGGGTGTAGAGGCTGAATTATCTGGTCGTCCGAAACATATTTATAGCGTTTATAAGAAGATGACGACGAAGAATAAGCAGTTTAATGAAATTTATGATCTGCTGGCGATTCGAATTATAGTGGATAATATTAAAGATTGTTACGCTACTTTGGGAATCATTCATACCCTTTGGAAACCGATGCCGGGACGTTTCAAAGATTACATTGCAATGCCTAAAGCGAATATGTATCAATCTCTTCACACTACTGTGGTTGGTCCTAAGGGTGAGCCTACGGAAGTGCAGATTCGAACACGTGAAATGCATCAGACTGCGGAATTTGGTATTGCCGCCCACTGGGCCTACAAAGAAGGAACTGATGTTGCTACTCCAGAGAATAAGATGACTTTCTTCCGCGAGATATTAGAATTGCAGCATGAAGCGAAAGATGCATCTGAGTTTGTTGAATCTCTTAAAATGGACTTCTTCTCTGATTTGGTGTTCGTATTTACACCGTCCGGCGAAGTTGTAGAATTACCAATCGGTTCTGTACCGCTTGACTTTGCTTTCCGAATTCATACTGAAGTAGGCAATCGTACGATTGGAGCTAAAGTTAACGGTAGAATTGTGCCGCTTGACCATAAGTTGAAAACAGGGGACATTGTTGAAATTCTGACTTCCAAACATTCTTATGGCCCAAGTCAGGATTGGCTCAAGATTGCACAGTCTTCTCATGCACGCAGTAAAATTAAGCAATGGTTCAAGAAAGAGAAGCGGGAAGAGAATGTCGAGAAGGGTCGCGAAGCGATTGAACGCGAGCTTAAGCGCGCGGGTATTGAAGTTTCCCCTTGGATGACAGACGATAAGCTTATGGAAGCTGCTAAGAAATATTCCTTCAATGATATCGACGATATGTTGTCGGCTATTGGATTCGGGGGGATTACAGCAGCGCAAGTGGTTACCAAGCTAACTGAGAAGTTACGTAAGGAACAGGAAGAGTCCGGCCATATCGAACTCACCTCGGAAGTGAAGGAAGTCAAAGCAGCACCGGCGGAGCGCAGACGTCCAACTAATGGTGTAGTTGTGAAAGGTATTGATAATCTGCTCGTTCGTTTTGCCAAATGTTGTAATCCTGTGCCGGGTGACGACATTATTGGTTATATTACACGCGGACGAGGGATTTCCGTTCATCGCAGCGACTGTGCTAACATCTTGTCAGGAATCGATAGTGATGAAGCAGCTCGTGTGATTGAAGTGGAATGGGAGAACGCTGTGGAAGCCAACTATAGCGTCGACATTGAGATCACGGGACATGACCGTAGAAATTTCCTTAATGAAGTATTGCAGGCTGTATCAGAAAGTAAAACAAATATGTCGGCCGTCTCTGGTCGGTCTGATAAGAATAAAATGGCTTTGATTCACATGACGATATTAATTCGTAATACAGATCATCTTCAATCCGTCGTGGAGAAAATCAAACGGGTGAAGGACGTTTATACCGTGCACCGTATTATGCAATAGGCGTCTTTGGTCTGAACGGTTACAGAAATTAAGGGGTAAGTTGATATGAGAATTGTCGTTCAACGATGTAAGAGTGCTAAAGTAACGGTGGATGGACAAGTGGTCGGTCAGATAGCTCATGGACTGTTGCTATTAGTAGGAATTACACATGATGATACAGAAAAAGATGCCCTTTATCTGGCGGAAAAAGTATCTGGTTTACGTATTTTCGAAGATGAAGAAGGTAAACTAAATCACAGCGTACTGGATGTTGGCGGGGCGATCCTGTCAGTATCCCAGTTCACATTGTATGGAGATTGCCGCAAAGGAAGACGACCGAATTTCATGGCAGCGGCAAAATCTGATGTTGCTTCACCTTTGTATGATCAATTTAACGAGTTGCTTAGGAGTAAAGGATTGACCGTTGAAACTGGGCTATTTGGCGCAGAGATGGATGTGGAACTGGTCAATTGGGGACCCGTGACCATGATCTTGGATAGCCCAACCTTAGCCTAAGAGTTGGACAAGTTGAATGGGATAGGAAGCACCTTTTGTGGATAAGCTTTTATATAAGAGATGATTCCACTGCATAAAGGAGTTCTATCACATGCGTCAATCTATGAAGCCTAGACAATGGCAATATGCACCACTTCTGACGTCTGGAAGTTCTGAAGAAACAGGCATGTTGTCCAGAATAGCTCACAATGAGGAATTTGTTACGTTGCTTCAGGAGGTTAAACCTTCGGTTGGGTTGACTCCTCGTTCAGGCAAGTGAAAATATAATTTAAATATGGATGATGCGAAAGAGCCTGCGGGCTCTTTTTTTTTACATTCAGGTTTGTTATAAAGTACTCTCTTTCGGGTAATAACAACTTAGATGGATTAAAGGTTGTATAGAAAAGGAGAGATGGTCAAAATGTCCAAACACATTCAGGCTTATTTTAAAAGTGAAGACGACGCGGAAGGTGCTAAAAGTAGTCTCCTACCACTTGGTTTAGAACAGTTAGAGGTCGGATACCTTGATCAAGCTGTAGGCAGAAACTCCAATATGCAAGTTCCTCTATTTCCTATAAACAATGGAACTATAGCTGGAGGAAATGCTGTTGCTGCGGCAGGGTATGCGGGAAGTACAAGTGCGCCTTCTCTGGGAATAATTCCAATTGTATCTTCGAATGTAGCCGATGGTGAGGTCGAACGGCCTGACGAAGCGTTAGATGCAGTAGTTGGCTTTGAAAATATTGGAGATGTTGATTCTGACTTGCAATATGTGCTCAACGCTAAAGTGAAGGATAGCGACTACGATGATGTCGTTCAAAAGTTACGTAGTCAAGGAGCGTATGTGGCGCAACTTAATGAGTAGGACAACAATTGTAGCGCTTTCATTTTTGTAATATAACTGTAATGTTAGGATCATGTTCCTTTAACATTGTCTGCTTATAATAACAGCATGACCCCCTTTTAATATATTACTTTTGGACCTGCACCCCGTTGGTGACAGGTCTTTTTCTTTGTTTGTCTTGACTTTGTGGCAAGGGTTACTTAAAATCAGGAAATATACAGTTTGTTTTATACTTATTCGATGACGGGAAAAAGTACTTCAGCTCCACATCCGCAGAGAGGAATCCCAGACTTTGTGCCACTACCCATGTTATGTTGGAACCTAGTGGCTTATGTAGAAGTCAGGCTGGAAGGATTCTGGTGATGATTGAACGAAAGACTTCTCAGAGAACCGACGACGAAATACGGACGAGTAGGGCGATCCTATTCAGCTGATAAAGTAGACGATTGGCGTAGGCGGGCGATAACCGCTTTGAGCGAATGCCATATTTACTACGGGGCAACCTATAACAATTCTTGTTATGTTGGACCGGAGGGTGGTATTCGGAATGTGGGTGGCACCACGGGTGAATTGGAATCCAATCTCTCGTCCCTGTTGTTTTTATTAAACAGGAACGGGATTTTTCTGTTTTTAGGGCTATTTTTTCACAATATAAATTGATATTGGATGGAGGGTGGAGCACATGGAAAATACCAATTTTACTAAACCAAAAGGAACACAGGATTTACTGCCGGGTACAGTTGAGAAATGGCAGTTTATTGAAGAAAAGGCTCGCAATTTGTGCCAGCGATTCAATTACCGGGAGATTCGGACACCGATCTTCGAACAGACTTCACTTTTCTCACGAGGTGTTGGTGAAACAACCGATATTGTAGAGAAGGAAATGTACACCTTTTTGGATAAAGGTGATCGCAGCATGACACTTAGACCTGAAGGTACAGCTGGTGTAGTTCGCTCTTATGTCGAGAACAAGCTTTTTGGAGAACCGGACATTAGCAAGTTGTATTATATCGGACCCATGTTCCGTTATGAGCGGCCACAGGCAGGACGTCAACGTCAGTTCCACCAGTTTGGTGTGGAAGCGTTTGGAGCAACTAATCCAGCGATCGATGCTGAGGTTGTAGCACTTGGTTATGAATATTGTCGTGAACTAGGCCTAAAAGGTGTAAAGGTTGAACTGAATTCTGTGGGTAATCCGGCTTGCCGAGCAGTATACCGCGAGAAGTTGCTTCAATTCTTAACACCGATAAAAGATAGCTTATGTAAGGATTGTCAGTCCCGGATGGATCGTAATCCACTGCGTGTATTGGACTGTAAAGTCGATCAAGATAAGTTTGGTGGGGCGCCGTCCATTCTAGATAGTTTGGACGAAGAATGCACTACGCATTTTGCTAAAGTGCAGGAACTACTAACAGCGATGGAAGTTGATTATGTCATTAATCCCCGACTTGTTCGTGGACTGGACTATTATACGCACACTGCGTTTGAATATAAAGCTGAAGGTATTGGCGCTATCGATACGATTGGTGGCGGCGGACGGTACAACGGTCTCGTAAGTCAAGTTGGTGGTCCGGATCAACCTGGTATCGGTTTTGGCCTTGGTCTGGAGCGGATTGCCATCATTCTAGAGAAACAAGGGATCGGAATCAGCGGGGTTAAACCGCTTGATGTATACCTCGTTGCTCTTGGAGAAGCCGCAGATAAAGAAGTTACTACACAGCTGTTTAAGCTTCGTCAAGCTGGATATTCCGCTGATCGAGATTATCTTGATCGCAAAATGAAGGCACAGATGAAATCGGCTGACCGCATGCAAGCCCGCTACACTGCCATCCTCGGTGATGACGAGCTGTTGCGCGGCGAAATCTCCCTCAAATCAATGGAGAACGGTGAACAACGCACCGTTAAGCTGTCGAATTTAGTGAACGAGCTAAGTAAATAAGAGGCATGGAAGTAGTAGTACTGCTCCAGCGTACAGCGCATCCCGAAGGGACAGCGGCTCTCAGCACGTAGAAAGTAGCGCATCTCCGAAGGAGGCAGCGCTCCAGCAGGTGCACAAGGAGTAGAGAGTGCCCCGAAGGGGAGAAAAGCGACTACTAGCACGTGGCCACCTGGGTGCGTCGAAAGCAGCAGAATTCACCAGTGTGTTTCCAGGTAATACGGGTGCAGCAAAAGTAAGACGTACCCGAAGGGGGAAAAGCGTGCCACGCACAAAACCTAAGCGCATCTCCGAAGGAGATAGCGATACAGGAGCGCCTCTACAGCCTCCCAAGTTACCTAAGCGGGTATCCAAAGGGCGGCAGCCCTGGGGGCCCTCCCTTATGGTAAGGGAGGGTTTGGGTGGGATGAGACCCATAGGATGAGAAAGATAAATAAAACTCAAAAGGGAGATAACTATTATGAAACGTACACACCATTGTGGAGCAATTAGCACTGAAAATATTGGGGAAACGGTAACATTAAACGGATGGGTTCAGACCCGTCGCGACTTGGGGGGCGTACTCTTTATTGACCTGCGTGACCGCAGCGGTATTGTCCAAGTTGTATTTAACCCAGCTTATTCTGGAGAAGCACTGCAAATCGCTGACAGAGTTCGTAGTGAGTATGTAATTGCTGTTACTGGTAAAGTCGTTAAACGTGATGCAGAAACGGTAAACGCAAACTTGCCTACGGGTGAAGTTGAAGTGCAGATTACAGAAATCGAAGTGTTGAACGCTGCTAAAACTCCACCATTCTTCATTGAAGATGGAGTTGAAGTGGATGAGTCCCTTCGTCTTAAATATCGTTACCTTGATCTTCGTCGTCCTGAAATGCAAAAGACATTATGGCTCCGCTCCAAAGCGGCTAAAGTATTCCGTGATTTCCTAGATGGAGAAGGATTCATTGAAGTAGAAACACCAATCTTGACTAAGAGTTCGCCGGAAGGCGCTCGGGATTATCTAGTACCAAGCCGTGTTCACCCTGGTGAATTCTTTGCACTACCACAATCGCCACAATTATACAAACAATTACTCATGGTGAGTGGTGTAGAACGTTATTACCAAATCGCTCGTTGTTTCCGTGATGAAGATCTTCGTGCTGACCGTCAGCCAGAGTTCACACAAGTGGACATTGAGACGTCTTTCCTTACACAGGACGATCTTCTTGGTATGATGGAGCAACTGATGGTACGTCTCTTCAGAGAAACCAAAGGAATTGAACTTGAGACACCATTCCAACGTCTAAGCTACGCTGATGCCATTGGCAAATACGGATCTGATAAACCAGATCTTCGTTTCGGATTAGAACTGATTGAAGTGAACGACATCGTTGCTACAAGTGGTGTTAAAGTATTTGCGTCTGTCATCGAAAAAGGCGGAGAAGTTAAAGTCCTGAACGCAAAAGGTTGCGGAACTTGGAGTCGGAAAGAAATTGACGACCTTGGACCATTTGCTGCTCGTTATGGAGCTAAAGGTTTGGCTTGGATCCAAGTGAAAGAGGGAGAATTCCGCGGTCCGATCGTTAAATTCTTCAATGAACAAGAAATTGAAGCCCTTAAGGAACGTACGGGAGCTGAAGAAGGAGATTTGTTACTCTTCTCTGCTGATACTAAAAAGGTTGTTGCTGATGTACTTGGCAATCTTCGACTTAAAATCGGCCGTCAACTTGGGTTGATTGACGATAATGTATTTAAATTCGCTTGGGTAGTTAACTTCCCATTGCTCGGTTGGGATGAAGATCAGAAGCGTTATGTTGCGGAACACCATCCGTTCACCCGCCCACGTGAAGAAGATGTTGCCCTATTCGACACGGATCCAGGACAAATTCTTGCACAAGCTTATGACATTGTCCTGAATGGATATGAAGTAGGTGGTGGCTCGATGCGGATTTACAAACGTGATGTACAGGAGAAAATGTTCGCAGCGATCGGTTTGTCCCCAGAAGAAGCTCAAGATAAATTTGGCTACTTAATGGACGCATTCGAATACGGAACTCCTCCACACGGCGGGATCGCTTTTGGTTTTGACCGTCTTGTGATGTTGCTATCTGGTCGTACCAATCTGCGTGAAACTATTGCATTCCCTAAGACAGCGAGCGCTACAGATTTGTTGATGAATGCTCCATCTGAGGTAGATGCAACGCAATTGGAACAATTGCATATCAAAGTAGCACTTAAGAAGTTGGCTGAAGAAACAAAGTAATATCACCATTTCTAGAGCACATCAATGTAAATAAGTTATAGAGCTTTGAAGGTGGCAGGCCAAGATCATTATTCTTGGTCTGCTATTTTGTTTATTATGAATCCTTACCACATTATGAATAAATTAATATTGACAAAAAATAACTGGGATGGTTTAATCGAATCAGTAGTTGATGTAACGTTTAACCAAAGATAAGGAGTAACCATGAATAACAAAATCACCATTAAAGATATTGCTCAAATCGCAAATGTATCTATTGCTACGGTGTCCAATGTTATGAATGGAACCGGTAGGGTATCGTCCACTACCTCTGCTAAAGTGAATAAAGTTATTCAGGAAATGAATTTTGCCCCAAGTGCTTCTGCACGTAATCTGAAAGACAAAAAGTCTCATTTAATTGCTGTGGTTGTTCCGCTCTTAGAGAAAGGGATGATTCAGGATAATCCGTTTTATTGGGAGCTTGTGCGCGGAGTTGAGAAGGGTGCACGAAATCATCAGGTGCAGATTATGCTGCTTGGTATTGATGAGACGGAGAACTTTTCATTTGTAAAAACTCGTCATTTGGACGGTCTGATCGTTGTAGGTGTTTTTGAACGCTCATCTTCTTATGAGCAAATTTTAAATTTAGGTGTGCCATGTGTATTTTTGGATAGCTATCTGTCTGATCCGGAGCTTCATCAGGTTTGTTTGGATGACGAAGCGGGCGGATATCTTGGAACAAAGCATTTGCTGGGACTTGGTCATCAGAATATTGCGATACTAACAGGTAAATTGCAAGAGGGTGGGGTTAACTACTTCCGATATCAAGGATATTTAAGAGCGCTAAGAGAGAATGGTATTACTAAGAATGATAAATTGGTATTTGAAGAGTCCTCATCCATACAAGGTGGTTACCAGGCTGCGCAAAAAGTAAGCAGTTATGCAGATGGGATCAGTGCTATATTTGCTTTTTCGGATGTATCAGCAATGGGTCTAATAAGAGGGTTATATGATATGGGATGGGCAGTTCCACGCGATATTTCGGTGGTGGGCTTTGATGATATCTTCTATACACAGTACATGATCCCTTCTCTAACTACGATTAGCCAGGACGTTGCGCACAAAGGTAAAGTAGCTGTAACTATGCTGCTGGATCAGATTGATGGAATTACTTGTAATGATAAGTATATTACCGTACCGGTTAGCTTGGTTGTAAGACAAAGCACTATTTCAAACACAAAAGGTTAAAATAGTGCTTTTTTTTAATAGATGATTAAACGATTAATCTAATTGCGGCTTGAGGAGGTGATCACCTACTAGATATCAGTTGTTTTAGTAGGAATTGTATGTTTTTCAAATGATTAAATGTTTAATTGTAAGCGGTTAACTCAAACGTGAAGGGTGGATTACAGTATGAATACAAAAAGAATAGCTATGTCGTTACTCATTATGATGATGGTCTTTACAACCGTAGCTTGTTCCACTAAGGGAAATAACAATGCCAGCAACACAGCGAACACAAGTAACGCAATTTCACAAAATGAACAAGTCAATGGAGAAGAAGTGGCACAGGATGAGGAGTTAACAGCGGAACCGGGTGCCAAACTGATCATTTGGGATGGTAAAGACGGAATTCCCTTCCTAAAGGAAATCGCCAAAGAGTTTAGCGCACAATATAACATTCCTATAGAAGTTCAAGAACAGGGTGCTCCAGAACAAATGCAAAAAATGAAAACAGACGGCCCTGCAGGATTGGGTGCTGACTTACTTGTTCTCCCCCATGACAACTTGAGTCAAGCGGTAGCGGGAGGTTTTGTACTACCCAATGATTACTTTGAGGAAGAAACAAAAGCTGAATTTCAGGAAACAGCCACTAAAGCAGTTACTTTGAATGGCATCCTCTATGGATATCCAAGAAATATGGAAACCTACGCCTTGTTCTATAACAAAGAGTTAGTTAAGGAAGCTGAGTTGACCTCTTGGGACGATATTATCAAATTTTCTAAATCATTTAATGATGTAAGCAAGAAGAAATACGGATTCATGATGAGCTTGAATAATCTGTACTTCTACTATCCGTTTATCTCAGGATACAAGGGTTCAATATTCGGAGATAACAACACCAATCCCGAAGAAATCGGAATTAATAGTTCACAAGTTGTTGAAGGAGCTAAGTATTACCAAACTATGCGTGAGATTTTACCGATGACTGCCGCCGATCTAACTACAGATGTTAAGACTGCATTGTTCCAAGAAGGTAAATTAGCTATCAATTTAGATGGCGTATGGAATATCGGAAACTTCTCATCACTTCCTTTTGAAGTAGGAATGATGCCACTTCCTAAGTTTCCTAATGATGAGAACCCGCGTACTTTTGCTGGAGTTAAGGCTTATTATGTCAGCTCCTATTCGAAATATCCGAATGCAGCGAAATTGTTTGCAAGATATGTAACTTCGAAAGAAGCACTCGTAAGGAACTTCGAAGTGTCAGGATTCATTCCGGCACGTAAAGATATGGAGAATGAACCCTCCATTGCAAAAAATGAGATGGTGAGTGGAGCGATTCGTCAGTTTGAATATTCAGAGGCCATGCCGTCAATCCCCGAAATGCAGACTGTATGGGAACCAATGGCGAATGCATTGGATCTGATTTGGAACGGTGAAGATGTACAGAAAACATTGGACAACGCAGTCAAGAATGTTAAACAGAGCATCGAAACATTGAATAAATAAAGCGAGAACGTGTATAAAAATGTGACGTCATCCGTTTCTGCGAGCGGATGACGGACACATTCACCATTTACAGGAGATGATTCGGAATGGGACAGCATCGAAAGCGGGCTATGATACTCTCCTTCATAGGTATGGGGTTTGGTCAAATATACAATCGACAGTTACTAAAAGGGATCGTATTCTTCTTCGTTCATATTGCAGGTATTTATCTAGCAACCCTACTACCAAGGGCTATATGGGGAATTACCACTTTAGGAGAACAAGCCGATCAGCTTAAAAAGGTTGGGAAAGTATATGTTAACATTCGTGGGGATCATTCAATCTTCTTATTGATCGAAGGAATGATTGTTATTCTAGCGATGATCATTATGCTGTTTATTTATGTCGCAAACATACGAGATGCTTATCAGATAGGCAAGTTGCGAGAACAAGGTATCAAGTCTAACAATTTTAGCGAAACCGTAAATTATTTATTGGGTCAGAAGTTTCCACAGGTGGTTATTTCACTTCCGCTCATGCTCGTTATCTTTTTTACACTGATGCCGATCTTATTTATGATAATGCTGGCATTTACAAACTATTCTTCACCGAATTACCTACCCCCAGCAAAGCTAGTAAGCTGGATTGGATTCGATGGGTTCAGAGATCTTTTTACGATTAATGCTTGGAATAATACGTTTTTTGGGGTTGCTCTTTGGACGCTAATCTGGACTGTGTGCGCAACGATTACAACTTTTGTAGGCGGATTTGTTGTGGCGTTAATGGTGCAAAAGAGGGGAATTCGTTTTAAAGGATTTTGGCGGACGTTATTTATTATCCCCTACGCAATTCCGCAGTTCATATCACTTTTGATCATGAGAAATATGTTCAATGGTGAGTTTGGTCCTGTTAATCAATATCTCAAATATTTCGGATTAGGCGGACTCCCATGGCTAACAGATCCTTTCTGGGCAAAGTTTACGGTGATTATCGTAAATATCTGGATAGGGTTTCCGATTAGCATGTTGATGATCATAGGAATATTGTCGACGATCTCCAAAGATTTATATGAAGCTGCTGAAATTGATGGAGCAAGTTCAATTCAACAATTTAATGCCATAACGTTCCCAACGGTTATGTTATCGTTTGCGCCGTTACTTGTTATGAGCTTTGCTGGGAATATAAACAACTTTAATCTGATCTATTTGCTAACGAACGGTAATCCAGTCAATCCAACGTATCAATTTGCGGGAAGTACTGACATCCTGATTACTTGGTTGTATAAATTGACAATGGACAGTGGGAAGTATAACTATGCCTCTATCATTGGTATCTTTATTTTCATTATTATCGCTTCTTTCTCTATTGTGAATCTAAAGAGAACTAAGGCATTCAAAGAGGAGGATCAGTACAGATGAGAAAGTCGGATCTAAAGTCAGGATTTAACTTTGGAAATTTACTTTGTTATATTGGGCTGGTCACTATAGGTATCTTATGTCTATATCCCGCTCTTTGGGTAATTATGTCTTCTGTTAGACCGGGTAATGCTTTATATAGTGAACATCTAATCCCTACTTCATTTACGTTACAGCATTATCGAGATTTGTTTGCCACATATCCATATGCGCAATGGTTTATAAACACATTTAAGGTTGCTTTCTTTACTATGATTTTCAGTACGCTTCTAGTAACGATTACGGGGTATGTATTTTCTCGTTTCCGCTTTAGAGGTCGTCAGAAAATTATGCTTAACATGCTAGTTGTCGGTATGTTCCCTGGCTTCATGAGCATGATTGCTGTCTATATTTTATTGATGCAATTGCAGTTATTGGACACACATCTTTCGCTGATTCTCGTTTACTCAGCTGGTGCTCCGATGGGATTTTTATATGTAAAAAGTTTCTTTGATACGGTCCCGCAAAGCTTGATCGATGCGGCAAAAATAGACGGTGCTGGTCATTTAACTGTATTCAGACGGATCATGCTTCCACTCTCCAAGCCTATGTTAGTCTATATCGCGTTAACATCATTTAGCGGTGGGTTTGTTGATTTTATATTTGCGAACATGGTCTTGAGCACACCTGAGAAACAAACTCTTGCAGTCGGTTTATTCAAAATTGTCCAAGGTAAATTTGCGACAGAATTTACGTTATTCGCTGCAGGTTGCGTACTCGTTGCTGTCCCATTAACTTTGTTATTCATCGTACTCCAAAGATACCTGGTCGAAGGCCTGATGGCCGGAGCAGACAAGGGCTAACATAATATTTACGAAGGAGCTGTAATTTGATGTTATTAGAAGCGATATATCATCGGCCTAAAGGATGTTGGTCATACGGTTACGATGATCAAACTATACATTTGCGAATACGGACTAAAAGAAATGATGTAGCTGAGGTCCAAGTGTTATTTGGAGATAAATGTGCTCCATGGGCTGACATGCAGATAGCCCAGATGGGAGTCATAGCAAGTGATGAGCGGTTTGATTATTGGCAAGCAACTGTTCACCCTCCTTATGGGAGATTGCAATATGGGTTTCAATTACTTAGCGGTGAAGAGCAACTATGGTTCACGGAGAAAGGAATACACGATAATCCACCAACTGAACATTTAGGACTGTTCGAATTTCCGTTTCTTCATGCTATTGATATTCATAAGCCACCTGCTTGGGTCAATGAAGGGATTTTCTATCAAATATTTCCTGATCGTTTTGCGAATGGAGATACCTCGAATGATCCGGTTACAGTGGAACAATGGGGAAGTAAGCCAACGTACACTTCATTTAACGGCGGTGATCTACAGGGAGTTATCAACTCTCTGGATTACTTGAGCGAGCTCGGAATTACTGTGATTTATTTTAATCCTATATTTGAAGCCCCAGCGAATCATAAATATGATACAGGTGACTATTTGAAGATTGATCCTCATTTTGGAGATAAAGAAACGTTGAAGACGCTAGTTAAAGCATGTCATGAACGGGGAATCCGCGTTATTTTGGATGGGGTATTCAACCACAGTGGGGTTACGTTCAACCGTTATCTAGATGTTGTTGAGAAAGGAACAGAATCCCTCTATTACGATTGGTTCCATATTAACGAATGGCCTCTTGAGGTTAAGGAGGGGATTCCGACTTATAAGACGTTTGCTTTTGAAGCGACTATGCCTAAATTAAATACGGCGAATTCCGAAGTGAAACAATATTTCCTGAATGTAGGAAGATATTGGATCGAAGAATGTGACATTGATGGATGGCGGTTAGATGTAGCTAATGAGGTGGACCATCAATTTTGGCGGGAGTTCCGTCAGGTCGTTAAGAATGCTAAACCAGATGCCTATATATTGGGAGAAGTTTGGCATGACGGGATGGCATGGCTTGAAGGTGATCAATTTGATGGGGTCATGAATTACCCTGTGGCCAATGCTATTCTTGATTTTATGGTCTTTCATAACATGGATGCATTTACGTTCGCTGCTGGGATTGGCGGTTATCTGGCGAGATATCCACAGCAAGTTAATGAGGCCGCCTTCAACCATTTGGACAGCCATGACACGGTACGGTTACTGACATTATGTAAAGATAATAAGGAGATGATGAAGCTAGCCGTAGCTTTTCAATTTACTTTTATAGGAGCTCCAAGCATTTATTATGGAGATGAAATTGGATTGTCTGGACATTTCGATCCAGATAATCGTAGATGCATGGAGTGGGAACTGGCCAAACAAGATAAGGATTTATTGTTATTTTACAAGTCATTAATTGCACTTCGTAAGGCTCACCCGGCTCTCCGCAAGGGAACATTCCGGGCATTAACAGCAGAGAAAGACTCTTCGCTGCTTGTATATGAACGCGCTGAAGGCGATGACCGCCTGATTATCATTATGAATGCTGGAAAAGAAGACGTTGCAGTATCTCTATCATTGCCAATAGGGGAATGGAGAGATGTTTTCTCTGATGAAATAGTTAATGAAGCCCCCTCTATTTTTCAGGAGCAGTTATCTTCTTATGATTTTCGTATTCTGAGTAGCTGTAAGTTGGAATCAAGAACAAACCACTAAAAGATAGGAGATGGAGGACATGCAAACGAGTGAAACTATTCACCCGGATCAAATAGACAGTTCTGCGGCCTCTATAACGTATAAAGACATAGGTTCGGTCGTTCGTTACGAGTTACGTACAACACATATTATCGTATATGGAGAAATGGTAAATTATACGATTCTGTTTCCTGGACCCTCAGTAGTTAGAATTGTCGGATCGATACAGGGGCATTCCGCTGATATAGCACCTACACCTGCACTTCTACCTTATGAACTACAATTGGGCTGGAGTATAGTAGAGACTGAGTTTTGGTTGGAAATTAGTAGAGGCGATATTGTTGTCACAATAACTAAAGCGACAATGTCATTTCGTGTAAGTTTCGGTGGGGAAGAGGTATGTGATAGCCACGAGTTATATTATGCGGGAAAGAAATTGCGTTGCCGTGGAGCTATATCGCGAGAAGCATTACTTTATGGTCTGGGAGAAACAACGGGTTTTATGGATAAGCGTGGGGAAAAATATACGATGTGGAACTCGGATGTCTTTGACCCACATGTTCCAGATATGGAGTCATTATATCAGTCCATCCCGTTACTGATCCATCATCATCCCGGAGGAACTTATGGGATATTTGCAGATAATCCTGGTCGGACGGTATTTGATATGCGTACAGATACAGAGTCGTATTTGATAGAAACAGAGAACGGAGAGATCGATCTCTATTTCATTGGTGGTCCTGGGCTTAAAGATGTCGTATCAGCTTATTCTACATTAACGGGAAAGATGAAGCTTCCTCCTCTGTGGTCACTGGGATATCAACAATCGCGATTCAGTTATATGAGCCAGGATGTAGTGTTGGAATTAGCAAGAACATTTCGAAAGAGGGCAATACCTTGTGATGTAATCTACCTTGATATTCATTACATGGATGAGTATAAAGTATTTACTTTTGATAAAGAACGGTTTCCTGATCCTCCTAAAATGATGAAGGAACTGAGGGAAATGGGTTTTCGAGTTGTGCCTGTTGTCGATCCTGGGGTTAAGATTGAAGAAGGATATAATGTGTACGAGGAAGGCAGCTTGAAGAAGTATTTTTGTGAAAAACCGGATGGTACCCAGTTTGTTGGTCATGTTTGGCCGGGTGCAAGTGTCTTTCCTGATTTTACAGATGAGAAGGTTAGCAGGTGGTGGGGAGATTTACACCAATTTTATGTTGATCTTGGCATTAGCGGGATTTGGAATGATATGAATGAACCAAGCGTGTTCAATTCATCGTCGAAAACGATGGATATAGATATCATGCATCAGAATGGAGGCAACCCGAAGAGTCATGGAGAGCTCCATAATTTGTATGGATTGCTGATGTGTAAAGCAACGTGTGAGGGGCTTGGTCAGCTTTTACAGGGTGAAAGGCCATTTATTCTAACGAGAGCCGGATATGCAGGGATACAACGTTATGCTGCTGTGTGGACAGGAGATAATCGTAGTTATTGGGAGCATATGTCACTGTTTATGTCGATGGGAATCAATTTGGGATTATCGGGGGTTCCGTTCTGCGGAGCCGACATCGGTGGGTTTGTGCATCATACATCTGGTGAATTATTAACAAGATGGATGCAATTAGGTGTATTTACGCCATTTTGTCGAAATCACAGTTCTATTGATACAAAAGGCCAGGAGCCATGGGGCTTTGGTGACAAGGTAGAAGCAATCTGTCGAAAATATATCGAATTAAGATACAGCTTACTCCCTTATATCTATTCACTATTCTATGAGGCCTCTCAAACAGGCCTACCTGTCATGGCTCCATTAGTACTTGAATATCCCACCGATAGAAATACGTTTCATTTATCTGACCAATTTTTATTTGGTAAAGATATGTTGATTGCCCCAATCTACCGTCCAGGAACAGAGCATCGGGTTGTCTATTTACCCGAGGGAACCTGGTATGATTATTGGAGCGGGGAGCGTCACCATGGAGGTCAGCATATCGTTGCACAGGCTCCAATAGATACCCTCCCCATCTTTATACGATCTGGTGCTATTATTCCACAGACGAGAATCAAACAGCATACGGAAACTGCGGAATGGTTACAACTAGATTTCAATGTGTATTGTTCTGGTTATTTGGAAGGCGAAGAATTGTCTACAAGGGAATTTATGCTGTATGAGGATGACGGACTTACTGACAAATATGAAACAGGTGAGTGTAACCTGTTGAAAGTTCAATGCCAGAGGCAGATGGGTAAGCTTTCGATCAGGTTAAAGTATGCTAAGAGTGGCTATGGGTTGGGGAGAAAGTCACTTATCTTCAATGTTCACCAGCTTGGCTTTGTTCCTGATAATATCGTTGGTATTGAACGTGTCGACAATATGGAAGATCTAAAGGTTCATGCGTCTGGTTGGTATTATAGCAATCATAATCAAAAGCTAGTTATCAAAAGCGAATTCACTGATTATCAAGGAGTATACCTTGAAATTATATCATGTTGATTCCTTGGCCTATTTTGCCCTATCATATAGAATAATAAGATTCTATAGATAGTGGTCACATTTTGGGAGGTAAATAGACATGCTTCATCAATTTTCACGAACAGAGCTTGCTATAGGGGCAGAAGGCCTGGATATCATGAAGAACAGTACAGTTGCGGTTCTTGGTATTGGTGGCGTAGGAGCCATGGCGGTAGAGGGTTTAGCCAGAACAGGCATAGGCCGGATTATCCTGATCGATAAGGATGTTGTCGATATCACGAATATTAATCGGCAGATTCATGCGTTGACAACAACGATTGGACAGAAGAAGGCGGATCTCATGTGCGAGCGAGTGAAACTGATCAACCCGGAATGTGAGACAATTGCTCTAAATATGTTCTATACGGAAGAAACCTATGAGGAACTGTTCAAATACGATATTGATTATGTGCTGGATGCTTCGGATACGATTATATATAAAATCCATCTGATCAAGGAATGCCGTAAACGTGGAATTCCTATTCTCTCTAGCATGGGTGCTGCTAACAAGATGGATCCGACTAAGTTTCAAGTAGCTGATATCTCCAAGACTCATATGGACCCTATGGCGCGCGTTATTCGTACGAAGCTACGCGAGGATGGCATCAAGAAAGGGGTTAAAGTGGTTTTCTCTACGGAGCAGCCACTGAAGCCGCGTGCTGATGTGACGGAGAAGATCGTACCGGCGAATGCCCCGGCGATCCGCAAGGCTAAGCAACCACCAGCTAGTAATTCCTTCGTACCACCTGTTGTTGGCTTAATTATGGTTAGCGTTGCTGTACGTGAATTGTTAGAGAATAAACAAAACTAAATTAATGGTACAAAAAAGCGTTGGTTATAAGGGATTTAGATGCCCTTGAGCCAGCGCTTTTTGTTTGCCGATTATCATGCTGCGAGGGGATTTTATATATCAGCTAGGAACTGTAATTGGGAATAATATGCGTCGTAATAATTTACGTGAAAATAATTTTATCGAAGGGATTGAATATCATAAAAACGATGATAAAATAATTTTAACGTTAAAATTATTTTATAGAAATGAAGGATGGTGGGTTTACATGGAAACGGAATTGGTTCAAGCCAAAGGGAAAGCTGGTTTCAGGAGTCTGCTTCGCAATCGGTCGTATGTAATATTTCTCTTATGTGACGCAATTTCTCGCTTTGGAGATTCAGTAGATGCTATTGCATATAGCTGGATGGTATATGAACTGACAGGATCCAAGCTTTTGATGGGAACTTTATTCGCCGTGAACTTTATACCCGCAGTAATATTTGGTCTTCCGGCGGGAGTTCTAGCAGATCGGTGGAACAAGAAAAAGGTTCTGTTCACAGTCTATATGTTACGAGGTTTGGTCGTCGCGTTGACTGCCCTTTTATATGCGATGGGCCTCCTTGAAACCTGGCATTTATTCCTGTTTACTTTCTTGAATTCAACACTTGAGTGTTTTTCACGTCCGGTTGAAATGAGTATCGTCCCTTCTTTGCTGGAAAAGGAATCATTGTTAAGTGGCAACTCGTTTCTCTCTTCCGTTACTAGGACCGCTGAACTGGCTGGTTACGCTGTAGTTGGGGTGATCATCTCAACGGTAGGGTTGTCAGGAGCTATTCTACTGGATTCGTTAACGTTTATTATTTCGGCTATTTTAATCAATTTAATTGTACTTAACCATGTAACGAAGACTGAGTCAGAGCCAGCACCAGCGCCAATTGGAGGAGGAAAGCTGCGTGAATATGGACAGGAAATTAGTGCCTCTTTTAAATTTGTGCGTAATCATAGGCTCATTCTGACGACGGTTATTTTGGCGGCTTTTGTTAATTTTTGTTTGACTCCGTTAAATGTATTGCAAACCGTATATGTAAAGGACACATTATCTACTGGAGCCACAGGAATGAGCGTACTGAGTGTTTCACTTGTGCTGGGTATGATTCTAGGTGGAATTTGGCTTGGTAACAAAGGAAGCGGATTTAAGAAAAGCACATTACTCATCTGTGGTTTATTAATTTCAGGGGTATGTTACTCTCTTCTAAGTTTGCCACCCCATCTGCCTGAAGTGATCAGGCTTGGTTCAGCAGGTGTATTGTTTTTTGGTATGGGTCTTGGGGTTACATGTGCATCCACTCCTCTTAACACATATATCATGGAGGTTACACCAATGGAGATGCTGGGCAAGGTCGGCGCTTTGGTAGGCTTACTTTGTACGATTACGATGCCTGTGGGGAGTGCATTATCTGGTGTAGGAGCAGAATGGATTAGTGTTCCGGTATTTTTCGGTATCATGGGTGGTTTGCTCGTGATCGCCGCAGTCAGTATGCTGTGGGATAAAGGATTTCGTGATGTATAGAGCTAATGTGCTTTGTATAATATCCCAAGACAACTTATAATAGACGAAAAGACAGGTTTCTTTAGGGGAAGCTCTGATTGGGGTGTTCTATTATGGAGCAAATGATTTTGACCAGTCTGGAGGATATTAGAGTCTACTCTGATCCTTATCGGCTGCAAATTATGAATACATTTTTCAATATGGATCGGCCTGCAACCGTAAAGGAAATAGCTGATGAATTGGGAGAGGTTCCAGCAAAAGTTCATTATCATGTAAAAAAACTAGAAAAGGTAGGACTACTGAAACTTGTTTCCACCAAAAATATAAAGGGTATTATCGCAAAATATTATCTCCCTTTTGATGGTGATATACAAATTAAGCACGCTGATGCCTCCTTACCTGTTCAAAAGATGATTATTTCGGAATCACAAAAGCTTATTAATAATATATTTGAGCAAAAGAAAGCAAGATTCTTAGGATTTGTGGGGTCCTCGGAAAAACCTTTTGGTCAGCTGGCGGATCTTGCCCTGTATATGACGAAGGAAGAATCAGAGGAATTAATACAAAAGATCCGCGAAATGTGTGCCCCATTTGAGGATAAACGAGAAAATTTAGCTAAACACGATTTTTTTCTTTCTTTGGTAAAAGATCCAGGTCCGGTGAAAGAGGCGGATGAGAAAGACAACGAACCATCTTGATTCATTCTAAAGACATTTTCTGCTCATTGGAGTAGGAAGTGTTTTTTGTTTTAAATGAATTTTGCTTAGAACTATTAGAACCAACGGCTTGAAGTCGCCTTTTTCCATTCCTGGTGGTATAATGAAACTCCTTTTGACTTCGGCACAATGATTCTGAATTGAAGCGAAGCACAATATGGAATACGATACCTTAGGAGGTAACTGAAAGTGGAGGATTTTCAAAGTGCCTATCAAGAAGAAAAGGCGCGGCTGGACCGCACCTTGGAAGACATCGAGAGACAATTACTAGCGCTTCGCAGTATTCCCGTATATACGGGACATGATTTTACAGAACAGTTGCTTGAAGAAAGTCGTCAATTACAAAGAGATCAGTTGGAACGTTCATTCCGTGAGCCGTATTTCGGTCGACTTGATTTCAGCGAAAAAGGTAAGCCTCGAACACCGTACTATATTGGGAAAATGGGTGTGGGTGATCCTGAAGGTAAGGAGCCGATCGTCATTGATTGGCGTGCTCCCCTCGCTAGTTTGTTTTATTCCTTTACCGGCGGTGATTCTGCTTCTTATGAGGCTCCAGAAGGCTTAATTGAAGGACTTGTATACCTGAAAAGGAACGTTGTTATCCGCAAGGGAATATTGGAGCGGGTTGCAGACACCTATAACCAAGATAGTGAAGGACCGGCTGTATCCGACGAATTCTTGGTCTACCGGCTTGGTGAGAACAAGGATAATCGATTGCGCGATATTGTATCGACAATCCAGGCGGAGCAGGATTTAATTATTCGGGCGGCTAAAAATACAGCGTTGATCATTCAAGGCGTAGCTGGTAGTGGAAAAACAACCGTTGCACTGCATCGACTTGCGTATTTGCTGTATCAATACAAAGAACAAATAACGGCGGAAAGAATGATTATTTTTGCACCCAATCTCATGTTCATCGACTATATTTCTGAGGTTCTTCCTGAACTGGGTGTAGGAGATATTCAGCAGAGTACATTTAGTGATTGGGGAGCAAAAATTCTAGGATTGGAGTCTCCCCCTTCGGATGGTCCAGGGGCATTAACTCGCTGGTTTGATGTGAGTGATACAGAGCGACAAGTTGTGGGTGATGATAAGTTATCGGGAAGATTCAAAGGTTCGATGGAGTTTAAAGCCATACTCGATACATTCCTGGAAAATATCGAATCATGTTGCGTCCCTTCACTGGATTTCGAACCATGGGAAGGAACGAGACTCTCACATGCTGAAATTCTACAGTGGTTTGAGGGTGAATATAGACACTACCCGGTAGCGAGACGTAAGGAACGGGTGTTGTCACGAATTCATCGCTGGATCGAGATGGAGCTTAAGAAGTCACCATCCCTTGCGGTGCTGAAGGAGCGAAAGAAAAAGGCCCAACTGCGGGAGAAGGCTTATGCGAAAAAATGGCCTGAGCTGGAGCCTGTAGCTATATATCAAGAACTATTTCAGGCTAAGAAGGGTGCTAATACGGGGTTTCCGGACATGTCGGAGAGCATACCAGCTAGCATTTTCAAGGAATCCCAAGCCTATTTGAAGAAAAAAATGCTCAAAGAAGAGGACTTAGCCGCACTATTATATCTCTTCACCTGTATCAATGAAATAGAAGGCAATATGACCTTTGACCATGTTGTCATTGACGAGGCACAGGACTTTTCTCCATTCCAGGTCGCTGTATTGGATCGGTTCGTCAAAGGTCATTCGTTCACCATCTTGGGAGATTTATCGCAGGGTATCCATTATTACAAAGGGGTACGGAGCTGGGATGAGATGAGCAGGTTGTTCCAACCAGAGGAGACCGGATACTTTGCTCTGACACGCAGCTATCGCTCCACAATGGAGATCATCGAGTTCGCTAATGAAATCTTGAAACGGGGCGTTGGTGCGGATTTGTTGGCTGTACCTGTATTCCGTAGTGGTGATCCCGTGCGGCTACAATCGGCTGCGGGAGATCAACGGGAGGCGTCCATCTCGCAAGCACTTGCAACCGCACTTTCTGGCTCGTACCGTACAGCCGCATTATTGACCCGTACTTTACAGGAAGCTAAGCAACTGTATGAATATCTTATTGGTGAGGGCGTTGAGGCTCATCTCATAGATGGGGATAAAAGACAATATGCAGGAGGAATTTCGGTACTTCCCGTCTATTTATCCAAAGGACTTGAGTTCGACGCCGTGATCATGACGGATGTTGATACCAGTCACTATGGGCCAAATGATGCTAAGCTGCTATATGTTGGTTGTACTCGTGCGCTGCATGAACTTTGGTTACTGCACGGCGATTCTCTTCCAACTTATATTGCAACGGACAATTCAGAGATCGTGATTACAAGTCATCCGACTCTTCCATAAAGTCTTCCAGGCTTCGGGCTGCTTTGCTCTGATTGCATAAGCTACAGGCACATACACAGTTTACTGGTGTTGTGTGCCCACCCTTAGCACGTGGTAATAGATGATCAATGGTATCCCCATATTCCCCGCAGAAGAAGCAGGTGAGCTTGTCCCTGTCCAGAATATAACGGCGGAATGTTCTGTTGGTGTATAACCGACGGATGGTATGGATATTAACGACGGAGGCAGCATGCTCTTTTACGAGTGTAACAGCCATATCATAGTCAACTTCTTGTTGCCAACGGCTACCATTATCCGTGCGTCCTCTCATACGAACTAATCCATGGCGGTTTGGTTTGAGCATACCTACATCTAAACCGTCTGCTCTTGGGGGCGGGAGTGGTAGCGCACGTTTTATCCGGCGCTTGGGCAGTGGTGCACATTCTATATCAACAGGTAGATATCGTTGCGAAATGGATAATTCAGGAGTATGACTTGCTTTGGTTGGTGCTACAGCTGTTGGAAGGATAGGTTGTTCTTTCTTCATTTGGCGACAACTTCGGCAAGCTCCTCTCCGAGAGCCTTTACTGGATCTTTTGCCCGTTCTACGCATAAAATGTGATAAGGGGCTAATTTGTCCACAGCATGCACATACCTTGGTAGTCGTATCATTCTGCGATTCAGTAACTTTCTTCACTTATATCACCTCTGATTCATATCGAATGATAACGTAAGTACTATAATTATTATACTCATCCCTGCGCCTTCTTCATAGATATACCAAAAAGCCAAGACCGCACAGGTCTTGGCTTTGTTCTCATTTCGTAACTGAAGATGCTTCTTGTCTAAGTAACCGCATTTTGGATAATACTTTTCGGATACTTTCTTCTGATAAATAAAAATCCTCCGCTAAATTTTTAGCTGAGCGGCCAGCGCTATACTGAATAAATATTTCCTTATTTCGTAATGCAATCGATGTGCGTGATCCGCTAAGCTCCCCCCAAGGTGCCCGAGTTTGTTCTGGTTTAGGGATGTAGAGAAGCTCGCCTTGAATGTAGTGCTGCAGTTCTTTCAGCAGCCTAGGGGGAAGCACATCCTTCCCATTTTTGTAGTTCACGATCATGGTCCTCCTTATTTCGTTGTCTGTCTTCCAACTGATTGACAAGATAAGTAAACATGGTCGTAAATCCCCCTTTCGGCTTAAAATAGTTAATGGTTTGATTCTATCTTAACATAGGTTATTAATGGAAATAAGGGAGAGCTTTTAGCTCCCCCGGTTTATGGGTCTCTGCGTTATGCAGAGACCACCTCACTCACTGAAAACATTTCTATCAGCCTCCTTTCAAATACTTTGTCGGCCCGACATCTATATTAACTCATATATAGAGTTGGGAAGAAAGTGAAAGAACGATTATAAATGTTTTTTACTTGCGTTATGGTAAAATAGAGGACATGAAGGAAGTGAAAACAATGGATTTATTCTCATATGGGCAAGACAGTGATTCTTCTGGGCGGTTGCTTGCCGATCGGATGAGACCTCTCTCTCTGGATGAATATATTGGTCAGGAAGCCATACTAGGACCGGGCAAACTTCTGCGTCGTGCCATTGAAGCTGATCAAGTTTCTTCTATTTTGTTATATGGCCCTCCAGGCTGTGGAAAAACAACATTAGCTCATATTATATCTAATCATACGAAGGGCGAATTTATTAGACTAAATGCGGTGGACGCTTCGGTTAAGGATGTTCGGGAAGTGATTCAGAAAGCGCAAAGCGATAAGTCCTTCTACGGAACGAAGACGATTCTGTTCTTAGATGAGGTACACCGCTTCAATAGTTCGCGTCAGGATGCACTGTTACCAGCGGTGGAGAAAGGTACGATAACCTTTATCGGTGCAACAACGGAGAATCCGTTTCATTACGTGAATGGTGCCTTACTGAGCCGCTCAACATTATTTCAACTGGAGCCACTAACGAAGGAACATTCATTGATTGCTATGAACCGAGCGCTGAAGGATAACGATAAGGGACTCGGCTTTATGAACCTGGAAGTGGATGATGAGGCGCTTGTGCATATCGCCACTATGGCTAATGGTGATATAAGACGAGCTTTGAATGCGCTGGAGCTTGCGGCGCTAACAACGCCGCCCCGTAGCGATGGAAGTGTCCATATCACCATGGAAGTAGCAGAGGAATCGATTAGGCGGCCGCTTGTAAAGGCAGACGAATCAACACAATACGACATTTTATCTGCGTTTCATAAGAGTATTCGTGGCTCTAGTGATGCGGCACTGTTCTGGTTCCTCTATGCAGTCGAGAAGCTTGGGATGGATCCGATGACCTTTATCCGGCGCCTGATCGCTGCCAGCAGTGAGGATATTGGACTTGCGAATCCGCAGGCTATGGTCCAAGCAGTGAGTGCTTTAGAGGCTTACCGTAACAATGGGTGGCCAGAGGCCAGACTTAATATTTCACAGGCGATCCTCTTCGCTGTCGAAAGTCCGAAGTCAAATGCCGTTGTGATGGCGATTTCAAAGGCCATGTCGGCGATGGATGATGTCAAGTCGGCCGAAGTGCCACTACATCTCAGAGATGGACATTACAAAGGTGCAGAGAAGCTTGGCCATGTTGGGTACGAGTATCCGCATAATTTTCCGGGGCACTATGTGAAGCAAGATTATTTGCCAGCAAATCTGGCCAATAAGACATTCTATGAGGCAACAGAGCAAGGTAATGAGGCCAAGATCAAACATAATCAGGAGCTTCGTAGAAGTAAAGATTAATCGAGACAACAAAACAAGCCAGCTATCCCCTATGAATCGGGAAGGCTGGCTTGTTTAGTTACATCTATCTGTTAACACTATTTATAAATTATTATTGTAGTTTCTCTGGAACTTCTATGGTTCCGCCACCAAGACATTCCTCACCCTGGTAGAAGACAACTGCTTGTCCTGGTGTAATAGCTTTCTGTGGTTGATCAAATGTAACGAGAAGAGTTCCGTCTTCGCGTGGAACGAGAGTAACCCCCTGGTCTGGTTGACGGTAACGGAATTTAGCTGTGCATTTAAACAGTTCCTTAGGTGAATTGTGAGATCCTGAGATCCAGTTCACTCCCGATGCAATCAAGCTAGTGGAATACATGCTGGGATGCTTGTCTCCTTGTACAACGTAGAGAATGTTACGCTCCAAGTCTTTCTCAGCGACAAACCATGGTTCGCCGGAACCCGTGCCGGATCCTCCAATACCGAGACCTTGGCGTTGCCCTAAGGTGTAATACATTAATCCATCATGATTACCCTTTACATCTCCAGTCACAATATCAACCATCTTTCCTGATTGAGCGGGAAGATAATTGCTAAGAAACTCTTTGAAGTTTCGTTCTCCGATGAAGCATACCCCTGTACTATCTTTCTTCTTTGCCGTAGAAAGACCAGCTTCCTCGGCAATCCGCCGTACCTCCGGCTTGGGAAGATGTCCAATCGGGAACATTGCTTTGGACAATTGCTCCTGATTCAATGCATTGAGGAAATAGCTTTGGTCTTTATTAGTATCTACGCCCCGTAGCAACTTCAATACTCCAGCGTCATCCTTCACGACGCGAGCATAATGACCAGTGGCTACATAATCCGCTCCGAGATCTAGCGCTTTCTGCAGAAATTCCCCAAATTTGATCTCACGATTACATATCACATCTGGATTTGGTGTGCGCCCGCGCTTATATTCTTCGAGAAAATAGGCAAATACTTTATCGTAGTATTCTTTCTCGAAATTCACCGTATAGTAAGGGATATCAATTTGTTCGCAGACGCGTCTTACATCCTCCGCATCTTGTTCTGCGGTGCAGACGCCGAACTCATCAGTATCATCCCAATTTTTCATGAATATGCCAATCACATCATAACCTTGTTGTTTCAGTAGTAGTGCTGTAACCGAGGAGTCAACTCCTCCCGACATACCAACGACGATCCGTGTTTCACTATTTGGTTTCGACATTATATCACTCCTTTGTTCCTGTCGTTATTTTAACATAAGCTTTGGTCTTAAACGACCTACGGCGGTAATTGAAAATTTTAGTGAACAAATTGGGGCAAGCATGTGTATTACTTTCCAAAAAGAGACGTGATGTGTTACGATAAGCTGAGGTTAATGATAGGAATAGGGTGTTATAACCTTATTTTTAATTGATCAAAGTTCAATTATATAAATATTACTTGAAAATTGAAAGAGGTGGCTTCTTTGAAGATTTCCACAAAGGGACGCTATGGGCTAACAATCATGATGGAACTAGCCGCTAAGTTCGGTGAAGGTCCTACCTCCCTAAAGAGTATTGCTGAGAAGAATCAACTGTCTGAGCATTACTTGGAGCAACTGATTGCACCGCTGCGTAACGCTGGTCTAGTTAAGAGTATTCGCGGTGCGTACGGAGGATATATATTAGCTAAGGAAGCCGCAGATATTACTGCTGGTGATATCATCCGTGTGCTGGAAGGCCCTATCTCTCCAGTGGATTTCACGGAAGAGGACGATCCAGCCAAGCGCGATTTGTGGTTGCGTATTCGTGATAGTATTGCTGACGTGCTTGATTCGACAACACTTGAGAGTTTGATTTCATTTGAAGAGCATGCTGGTAAAGAGAACTATATGTTCTATATCTAGTTCTTTTACACTCAAGATCATAATAAAATCCTTGTGTACCAAGGGTAAAGGACTCCTAATGGAGTCCTTTATTTTTTTGGAAACTCGCATAAAACATATCCCCTGTTTCTTTTAAGTCACACGAGTGTATTCTTCCAATATAGCCCACCTAATGGTTTCTAGCATTTTGATACTATATTTTAAATATTTAAATATAATCTTGAAATATTATTTCAAAGATGTTATCCTGCATTTAGAAAGCGATTTCAAAAATGAAAGAGGATGATGAAAGTCATGTTTGAGCATTTGACAACAGAGACTCGCAATAAGAAGACAATGAACTTGGATGAATTAACGCCTCTTGAATTTTTAGAAGTGATGAATGAAGAAGATCAAAAGGTAGCACAAGCGGTTAAACAACAGATTCCGCAAATTGCTAAGGCGGTAGAAGCGACTATAGCGGCGATAAAACAAGGGGGACGCTTAATTTACATGGGGGCTGGAACAAGCGGACGTATCGGCTTACTAGATGCCGTTGAATGTCCTCCAACATTCGGGACAGCGCCTGAAGAGGTAGTTGGGTTAATTGCTGGTGGAGAGAGAGCATTTATTAAAGCGGTTGAAGGTGCAGAGGACAATGAACAATTGGGGGTGCAAGATCTACAAGATATCAAGCTTACAGCCAAAGATATTGTCGTAGGGATTGCCGCTAGCGGACGTACGCCTTATGTAATCGGTGGCTTAGAATATGCAAATTCTATTGGTACACCTACTGTAGCCGTAAGTTGTAACAAAGATTCAGCAATTGGTAAAGTTGCCAAGATTGCAATTGAAGTCGTTAACGGACCGGAAGTGTTAACAGGTTCAACACGTTTAAAAGCTGGGACCTCACAGAAATTAATTTGCAACATGATTTCAACAGCTTCAATGATAGGTACGGGGAAAGTATATGGTAATTTAATGGTAGATGTACAGTTAACCAATGAAAAACTGGTTGAACGTGCTAAACGTATTGTAATGGATGCGACAGATTGTGACGCTGGAACAGCACAAGACTATTTGAAACAAGCAGATCACAAACCGAAAATTGCAATTGTGATGATTCTTACTGGGCTTTCTAAAGAAGAAGCTGTACAACGTTTGGAAGCATCACAAGGTTTTGTGCGTCAAGCGATAAAATAACCCGCAATGAAGAGAGGAGAATAAATATGAGCAAGTATCATGATATGGCAGTCAAAATATTAGAGGCTGTCGGTGGTAGTTCAAATGTATCCTCATATACCAATTGCATGACTCGTCTTCGCATCACTGTTGTTGACCGCAGTCGTATTGAAGAAGCGAAATTGAAGAAAATTGAAGGTGTTCTAGGTGTAGTTGACGATGAGACGTATCAAGTCATCCTTGGACCAGGAATCGTGACCAAAGTAGCCGAACAGTTCGGCAAATTGCTAGAGGGGAATCCCGTAGAGGGAGGAAGTTCATCTTCGGCAGAGCATTTACAAGCAAAGGGCGCACAAATGAAAGCGCAATTAAAGAAAAAGAATAATACACCATTTAAAAACTTTTTGCGACAAATAGGAAATATATTTATACCGTTAATTCCTGCATTTGTTGGAGCGGGTTTAATTGCGGGTATTGGCTCGATTCTAACAAATAATATTACAGCAGGAAATTTAGATGCATCGACTTGGCAGCAATATGTAACTATATTAAACGTTATTAAAAATGCAATTTTCAGTTACCTAGTCATTTATGTCGGTATTAATGCAGCCAAAGAATTTGGTGCCACTCCTGCTCTTGGTGGAGTTATCGGCGGTGTAACGATTTTAACAGGTGTTACAGCTGATCTTCCGATTCTTAATATATTTACGGGTGCTCCTTTAACGGCAGGGCAAGGCGGGGTTATTGGTGTTCTTATCGCAGTATGGATTCTATCGGTCGTTGAAAAAAAATTGCGTAAATTTATTCCCGATGCTGTCGATATTATCGTTACACCTACAATTGCATTATTGGTTGTGGGACTGATCACCATTTTCTTCATTATGCCATTTGCCGGATTTATTTCTGGGAATTTGATTGGAGCTATCAACTGGACGCTAGAACGTGGTGGTGCGTTCTCAGGTTTTGTATTAGGCATATCGTTCTTACCACTTGTTATGTTAGGACTACATCAGGTGTTGACGCCTATTCATATTGAGATGATCAATAGTTCAGGTATGACACAATTACTTCCGATTCTTGCTATGGCTGGTGCGGGTCAAGTAGGGGCCTCCATTGCACTGTGGATTCGTTGTAAAAAGAACAAATCATTAAGAAATATGATCAAAGGTGCTCTTCCTGTCGGTATATTGGGTATTGGAGAGCCATTGATTTACGGGGTAACCTTACCGCTAGGGCGTCCGTTTATTACAGCTTGTATCGGTGGAGGTATTGGTGGAGCGGTCATTGGTTTATTTGGCAATGTTGGAGCGATTGCAATTGGACCGTCTGGAGTCGCATTAATTCCATTAATCGCGAATGGATTATGGTTGAAATATGTAATAGGCTTAGTTGCAGCTTATGCTGGTGGATTTCTCGCCACTTATTTATTCGGTGTACCAAAAGAGGCAATGGCAGAACAGGATTAACTTATTGGGAATACTGAGGTGATTCGATTGTTGGGAATTTCAATATTTTTAGCGGATAGGACATTAGAAGAGAATATAAGTTATATGAAAGAAATGAAGGAGGCTGGTTGTACAGAAATATTTACATCACTTCATATGCCAGAGGATGATATAGAAGTATTGAAAGAGAACTTACTGGAAATTGCAAGCGCTGCCAAACAGTTAGGGATGGGGTTGGTGGCTGATATTTCTGGGAAAGCATTGAAGGAAATTTCATTTTCCTATTTATTGGCATCCGGCGTAACCGGCTTGCGAATGGATTTTGGGTTTAGCGCTCATGAAATTGCTGACTATTCCCAAAAAATGAAAATAGCCTTGAACGCGAGCACATTAACACCGGAATTCTTAGCTACACTAAAAGATCATGAGATTTGTCTTGAAAATATTGAAGCTTGGCATAATTATTATCCTCGTCCAGAAACAGGTCTTGATAAAGAATCGTTTATGGAGAAAAACAAATGGTTACAGGCCGAAGGCATTACGACAATGGCATTTATTCCTGGAGACGGAATGAAGAGAAAACCATTATTTGAAAGTTTGCCAACATTAGAGAAGCATCGGCATCAGTCTTCTTTTCTAGCTTACTTGGAATTAGAAAAAAGTTGTGCTGTGGACAAAATCTTCGTTGGAGATTTAACGCTTTCGGAATGGTCTCATCATCAATTTCAAATGTATGCAGAAGGAATTATTCCTTTAAGAGTAACCAAGGAACTACCTTATGCACTATGGGATATCGTTCATCAGAATCGCCTAGATGCTGCTCGAGATGTCGTTCGCTCAGAAAATGCACGTACAGATGAGGCGCGTTTTGTAACAGAAGGCAAAATTGCGCCTATGAATACGATCAACCGACCTAAAGGAACCATTACTGTCGATAATTATCTGTATGGTCGCTATGAACGTGAGTTGCAGATCACCTTGAAGGATTTGCCGGCTCATGAGGGGGTTAATGTGATCGGTTATGTTATAGAAGAGGATATCCCCCTCTTGGATTATGTTAGAAAAGGAGGAAGTCGGTATTCCTTTACAGCTACTTCTTAATGATAAATTTTGTTACAATGGAAGGAATTGATAAGTAGAGGAGATAAGGACTTTGGTAGTAGGAAGTATGATATCTCAAATTGAATTAGTGTTAAATGAATTGCCAGAATCAGAAAAAAAAGTAGCGGAATATATTCTTGCAAATGCTAAAGAAGTCATGTTTATGACGATACATGAATTGGCTAAAAATGCGGAAGCAAGTAGTGCAGCAGTTGTTCGTTTCTGCCGTTCTTTAGGAATAGAGGGTTTTCCTGCTCTGAAAATTCGGTTATCGGCAGAAGTAGAGAACACGCAGTATGTTGGTTACTTTGATGTTGAATCGAACGAGTCCGTGCATTCTATAATTGATAAGACATTATCGAATACAATACTGACCTTCCAGAATACAGCTAGTCAACTGGATACACAATCTATTGAGCAGGCTGTGGAAATGTTACAACAGGCAGAAGTTATTTATGTTTACGGGATAGGAGCTTCTTTTATTATTGCAGAAGATGCAGCGCAAAAATGGCTTCGGCTTGGGAAAAATGTCTACGCTATTTCGGATCGTCATTTATTAGCGGCGGCAATGGCTACGAAATCACAGAATGCTGTCTTTTGGGGAATTTCTTATAGCGGAGAAACACAAGAAGTTATTCAATTAGTCAAACGAGCTAAGGAACAAGGGATAAAAACAATTAGCCTCACTCGTCCAGGAAATAACAAGCTTTCTCAGCTTGCGGATGTTTCCTTATTTACAGCACGTGCGCCGGAAGCCAAGCTTCGTAGTGCCGCAACAAGCTCTAGATTTGCTCAATTATTTGTGCTCGATATTGTCTTTTGCACATATGCTTCTGCTCAGTATGATTTTACTGTGGAGCAGTTAGCGAAGTCGAGACAAATGATTGAAGTACTGTATGATTAATAATTGAAAGTAACGTTACGTTTTGGAGGATGCTATCATCACCATTAAAGGAGGATTTCCTGAACTGGAGATCATGAGGGAGAAATCCTCCTTAGAAGGTGAACGCTTCGCTTGTCCACATTCCTCCAAAACTCCACTGTTGTATTCGTTCTTGTTAACCTCTGATTAAGTTCATATCCATCGACTTACCATCCTTTTTCTAAAAGCCACTACTAGGTTGTTCCTATCTTTTTTCTAACTAATTTCGCGATGCATTTGTATACTTTTGAAATTTATCGTTTCGATAAGTTTATTTTGCTACGGAAAAATTCGAATATCGATAAACTGGAGGTCTTGCTATCCGCTCTAACTTTTATAAATGACATGGGGGTGTCCGGTTGTGTTGCAACCAGAAGTAAGACGTGAACTTATTGCTATAGTCGGTGAGTCTTATATGAAAGATGATATGCAATCACTGGTTACGCATTCGTATGATGGTACGCCAATGCTTCAATCGCTCCCTGACGCAGTTATTTATCCGTACAATACGCAGCAAGTATCTGAAGTGATGAAGGTGCTTAACCGCCAGCGTATACCTGTTATTGGCCGGGGTTCGGGTACAAATCTGTGTGGCGGAACCGTTCCCATTCAGGGGGGAGTCGTTATGGTGATGCATCGGATGAATCAGATTCTCGAAGTAGATCTGGAGAATTTAACAGCCTTGGTGCAGCCCGGGCTCAATACGAAGCATTTCACGACGCATGTTGAACAACTAGGGCTCTTCTATCCACCCGATCCGAGCAGTATGTCGATTTCGACTATTGGTGGCAATATTGCTGAATGCTCTGGTGGCTTGCGTGGACTCAAATATGGGACAACGAAGGATTATGTTATTGGCTTAGAGGCTGTTCTGGCGAATGGAGATATCATCCGCACAGGCGGCAAACTCATGAAGGATGTAGCTGGCTATGATCTGACAAAGTTGCTTGTAGGATCGGAGGGAACGCTGGCCATTATTACGGAGGCGACGCTTAAGCTAGTTCCTCCACCAAAATATAAAAAAACAATGCTGGCGATGTATAAAGATTTAAACGGTGCTGCCCGGACGGTATCAAAGATTATCGAGAACTTGATCATTCCCGCTACATTAGAGATTCTGGATAACTCGACGATCCGTGTCGTTGACGCTTTTGCTAATCTTGGCTTGCCACTCCATATGGAAGCGATTCTACTGATTGAGCAGGACGGCGATATGGAATCAGTAGAGCGGGATATTGCGAGTATTACAGCGATTTGTAATAGTGAACAGGCGGAGCAGATTAGCGTTGCTGAAAGTGCAGAGGAAGCAGAGAGGCTGCTTACAGCTCGTCGCAGTGCATTCACAGCGTTAGCACGGCTTAGGCCAACGACGATTTTGGAGGATGCAACGGTGCCACGTTCAAAAATCGCGGATATGATCATGGAGATTAATCGAATTGCGGCAAAGCATCAGGTTCAGATTTGTACGTTTGGCCATGCTGGAGATGGAAATCTGCATCCGACAGCTTTGACAGATGCGCGCAATGCCGATGAGATTCATCGGGTTGAAGCAGCTTTCGAGGAAATATTTGAGGCGGCGATTTCTCTTGGCGGTACGATTACTGGTGAACATGGGGTCGGTATGGTGAAGGCACCATTTCTGGAATGGAAGATTGGTAAGAGCGGAATAGAGGTTATGAAAGCAATCAAACAGTCATTTGATCCGTTCAATATTTTGAATCCGGGCAAAGTTTTTGCTAAGGAATCACGGAAACGAGTGGTGATTGATCGTGGATAAGACAAGCGAGAATATTAGGTTAAGTTCATTGACAGAGAAGCTGCGATTACGTTTGGACGAAGATCAACTTACGAACTGTATGCGATGCGGATTTTGTCTCCCGGCTTGTCCTACCTTTGCTGAGACTGGAATCGAAGCAGAATCTCCGCGCGGAAGAATTGCCTTGATGAAAGCGGTCAAGGACGGTATTATGGCACCAGATGTGGAGTTTGAGGAACAGATGAATCACTGTCTGGGCTGTCGAGCCTGCGAACCGGCCTGTCCTGCGGATGTCAAATATGGGCAGTTAATTGAGCAGACTCGGGATGCTATTGAGGATCATACTGAAACTCACCGAGGATGGGTGAAATTAGTGAGACGTACAGCTTTTCAAACGATATTTCCGAATCAGAAACGGGTGAGATGGATTGGCAAAGGGCTGCGATTTTATCAGACTTCGGGTATGCGTAAGTTAGCTCGGAAAACAGGTGCGATGAAGATGTTTCCCAAGCATCTGCGAGAGATGGAGCAGATCCTCCCTGAAGTTGCATTACACGGAGTGGTCGAACAGATTGGCATACGTCATCCGGCCAAGGGTGATACAATCGCTACTGTAGCGTTGTTCCGGGGCTGTTTGATGGATGTGTTGTTCGCGGACACAAACATTCACACTGTAGATCTACTAACAGAAGCGGGTTTCGAGGTTGTTATTCCAGAGCAGCAAAATTGCTGTGGTGCCATGCATGCACATAGTGGAGAAGTTGAGGGAGCTAGATCGTTAGCACGTAGTAACATCCGTGTCTTCAAAGCTGCTGGTGTAGACTATATTGTGTCGAATGCAGGTGGGTGCGGAGCTTTACTCTTGGAATATGATCATTTACTTCATAAGGACGCGCAGTGGAAGGATGATGCGAAATGGTTTGCTGAGCGCGTAATTGACGTCAGCGACTTACTGGTTCGATTTGGTAGATTACTGGTTTTCCCTGAGTGCAAGGAGAATCAGTCTATTCGCATCACATATCAAGATTCTTGTCATTTGCGTAATGTGATGCGCGCCTCGGATGCCCCTCGTCGTTTGATGCGGCAAGTTACTGGCGTAGAGTTTGTGGAGATGAAGGAGGCAGATCGTTGTTGTGGGTCTGCGGGAACATTTACTTTAACGCAACCGGCCATGTCCGGACAGATTCTCGATCATAAAATGCAGCATGCTCGAGCAACTGATGCGCAGTATTTACTGACGAGTAATCCCGGATGTTTGCTCCAGATGATGCATGGCATTAACCAGCATGGTCTGAATGGGCAAATGAAGGCAGTTCATATTGTAGATTTCCTTCATGAACGAATGTGTGAATCGGATGAATAGAGACCTTATGCGAAACGTCTTTCATAATTAGGGACATGCTACATTGAACATCTTTGCATACTACTGTAGTTTTTTTGTGAAAAATAATATACAATAAAAGTAAAATTCACATCATATATGAGAAACTTTCGTTGCCGCCCCGGATTCGGGGCGGTGATTCCGTTTAAAATAGCATTAAGAGTGGAGATACTAATGAGAAGAATATATTTGGACCATGCAGCTTCGACACCTATTCATCCAGAGGTTGCTGAAATAATGCTGTCCGTCATGCAGGGACACTTTGGTAATGCATCAAGTGTTCATAGTTTCGGTAGAGATGCCAAGAGGTTGGTCAATGGAGCGCGTGATGATATCGCAACAGCTTTAGATTGTCGTGCTGAGGAGCTTGTCTTTACGAGTGGCGGGACGGAAAGTGATAATTTAGCGTTGTTTGGTACGGCTGCGGCGAGGGCTGATCGTGGAAGACATATTATTACGACAGCGATTGAGCATCATGCTGTACTACATTCATGTCATAGGCTAGAGAAACAAGGGTATGAAGTGACATACTTACCCGTTGATAGATATGGAATGGTTCACCCCGAACAGGTCCAGGATGCCATTCGTCAAGACACAATCTTAGTTAGCGTTATGTACGGGAATAATGAAGTAGGAACGATTCAGCCTATTGAAGAGATTGGATCGATTACCCGTGAGCGGGATATTATTTTCCATGTGGATTCCGTGCAGGCATTAGGTGCAGTTCCTATTTCGTGCCGAGACCTTCCGGTTGATTTAATGAGTTTTTCCGGTCATAAAATCAACGGTCCTCAGGGAATTGGTGCATTATATATCCGCAAAGACCTGAATATTGAGCCCACTCAATATGGCGGGTTGCAGGAAAGGAAACGCCGTGCGGGAACAGAGAATATGGCGGGGATCGCAGGATTTGCTAAGGCGGTAGAACTGGCTGTATCTCAATTACCTGAAAGAAAGCAACATGATGAGCATTTACGTAGTTCCCTTCTGAACTTCTTAGAGAAGAGTGTAGGCAGTGGATGTTTTCACATCAACGGAGGATCATCCAAGCAACTCACTCATATCGTGAATATAAGTTTTCCTGAATGTGATACGGAAACGATGCTTATGAATTTGGATATGGAAGGAATAGCAGTAGCTAGTGGGTCAGCATGTACTTCAGGATCCCTTGAACCCTCGTATGTGCTGGAAGCCATGAATTTGCCACAGAATATTTTACGATCAGCGGTTCGATTTAGTTTTGGTTTGGGTAATACTATTGAAGAAATAGAGTATACTGCTCAAAAAGTTGGAACCATCCTAGACCGAATTCGTAAAAATAGGTAGATGGGTGTTTTTTTGACTTTTATTACTTGGAAGGGAGGATGCATGTTTCTTTTTTTACAATAAGTAAGTATGAACCCACGAGCTACGAGGAGTGACCCTCTTTTATGAGACTACAGGAGATGATTGGTTTAGCCGTATATGATGTAGAAGGCGGTAAACAAGTCGGGAAAGTCCTCGATATTATGCTAGATGATAATTGGACCATAACGGGGATTTTATTGGTAGGAAAGCATATGTTCTCCACCGGTAAAAAAGCTGTACTCTGGGACGATATTGTCGCTTACGGCGAAGATGCCGTAATGATTCGCAATCAACAGGCTGTCCATAAACAGGAAGCCGAGAATATACAACAAACGTTCTTAACTGGTAATGGAAAATTAAAGGAAGTTTCCGTTCTTACTGGGGACGGCACCATGATAGGACATGTTACAGATGTTTATTTTAACCATGAGTTGGGCAATACAATTACAGGGATTGAAATCAGCGATGGTTTTTTCTCTGATGTGATGGAAGGACGCAAAATGTTGCCTTACACACCGGGTATGACAAAAGGGGAGAATGTAATCATGGTACCCCCGCTCAGTGAGCAACTGCTAGAGAACCCCATGAATTCTGTTAATGGATAGGTGATAAATGAATGATGAAATGTCCAAATTGTAGTTCCAAGGATATTGGTAAAATCGGTTCCCATCAGTTTTATTGTTGGGGATGTTTTATCGAATTGACTGTAAATGGTGAGAAGATGTCCGTCTATCAAGTCGAAGAAGACGGAACACTTAGTTCCTTGGATGATTTATTTTTTGGCGAGGAAATCCCACAAGACTTCCCGCAAATTCATGCTTCTTCATAAGTTGCGGCCTAATACATAGGTCGATATGAGCCCTTTTTCCCCTTGTGGAAGAGGGGCTTGTTTTATACTTTAGATGTATCATCGAAATGCTGTCCTCTCTATCAGACTTTATTATTTGTTGTAAGCTTTTATTCTTGATTTTTTGGATTTATTACATAGTGTGATTTGATATGAGAAAACCTCCAGACCGATTATAGGGATCTGGAGGTTTTTAGTTTTGAATCAGATATTTGTTTAGATTAGTCTAGCTGAATCCAACGTGTAGCCCAATCCTGAATGTTGTTCATGGAAGACGACAGAGCGTAACCCTTTTCTGTTAAGGAATATTCAATTCGGACAGGCTTATCAGGATATACCGTTCTCGTGAGAAGACCTTCTTCTTCAAGTTCCCTTAAGCGATCAGAAAGAACCTTTCCACTTAGATTGGGCAAAGAATTTTCGATATCTACAAATCGTTGAGGGCCTTGCAATAAAGTATAGACGATTAATGTAGTCCAACGCTTGCTTAGTATTTCAATTGCTTTCTCAAACCTTGGACATAATTGTGTAAGTTCCATGTTCATCACCTCTTTGATTCTATTATATTATCACTTACTAAAATAAACAAGGTAACATTTAAATTATTTCTTTCTTGACGTAACAAAGTTTATTAAATATACTTAGTTACATAAAGTAATTGAATTGTGATTCGAACATATAAATATAAATTTCTAACCTGCGAGATATCGGGACTTAGCATGGAGGAAAATAAAATGAAACAAGTGATGGAAAGTGATATTTGTATTGTTGGTGGCGGTCCAGCGGGATCATTGTTAGCTTGTTTATTGGTTCAATCGGGGGCTTCTGTCATTCTCTTGGAGAAACAATCGGTCATAGGAAGTGCATTTCGGGGTGAAATATTAAATGATGTGGGTGAACAACTTCTGAGAAGAAGAGAACTACTTCAGAAGATTCCTGTTCATTCAAGACTCTCGCTTGAAGAAGTTCAGTATTGGTTCGATAAACAGATTGTAAACAACATTGTTCCTGACCAACCTGGTGGCAATGTAGGCATTCATATTCCGCAAAGAGATATGCTGACGGTTCTAATAGAGGAAGCGAAAGCTTATCCACATTTTACTTACTTATCAGGAATAACAATAACAGCACTTATGCAAAATCAGCAGGGTCAATTTAACGGAATTATGGCTAAGGGTAAGGATGGTCAAATCGTTGAGATACACAGCTCTGTTGTGGTTGGGGCAGATGGAAGATATTCAACTGTACGAAAACTTGCAGACATTCCATTGAATAAGAACGGACTTGGATATGATTTGCTCTGGGCACGAATTCCTGCACCGGAAGGTTGGAGACCGGTAATTCGATCAACCATTGTGGATGATCAACAACTTCATCTATTTACTCAGGCAGGTGGTTTCATTCAAATTGGTTGGAACATTCCCAAAGGCACTTATACAGAACTTAGGAAGGATAAATTTGAGCCTTTTGTTGAGAGGTTGATTCGTTCTTTTCCGGATTTAGCGGAGCAGGTTCAAGAGCATATTGTCTCGTGGGAAGACTTTGTCTTACTAGATATTTTTGGAGGAACAACGCCAACATGGGCCAAATCGGGGTTGGTGCTAATAGGGGATGCTGTGCATACCATGACGCCAACTGGAGCATTTGGGTTAAATGAAGCCTTACTTGATGCTGATATATTGTGTGATGAATTGCTTAATGCATTAAAGGATAATGATTTTAGCGAAGACCGTTTGAGAGGATTTGAGGCTGGGCGTCGCTTAGCCACGGATCAACGAATGCAAGAACAATTACAGATGGAAGCTGAATATAGGGACAAATTCATCCCTTCAACTGCAAGTTGAATTTTTATAGAACAAGGTAGCTCATGGACTAATTCATGGATAATATATAAATAAGGACGTGTTATGATGTTAAATTCAAAAGTAGCCTCACTATTAAAAGATAAAGTAAATACAATTTCTGGTGATCATCAAAACACAATATTAGTTGGTCCAATCAGACTACCTGTTAATTTAGATGGAAAGACCGTGGTATTTCAATGGTATAACTGGCTGTCAGTAGAGGATAAAGATATAACACTTGAAGAATTAATCAAGAAGTTACCCTCCATGGAACTGGCGGCTGGTCAACAATCCAGTGTTTTAGTATATGGGGATTTTGAACATGCTACTGATGCTATTATTCGTATGCATAGCATTTGTCATACAGGAGATATTTTTGGGAGTAAACGTTGTGATTGTGGGTATCAATTGCATCAATCCATGAAGATGATTGTGGAAAATGGAAGTGGTGCTTTGTTCTACCTTGCAGATCATGAGGGTCGAGGAATAGGCTTGTTTAGTAAATCGATGGCTTATTTATTGCAGGAACAAGGAATGGATACAGTTGAAGCGAATCTGGCACTTGGTTACGCTGATGATACTCGTAATTATGATGAAGCGATCTCTGTGCTCGGATTCCTTAGAGAGCTTCCTGTCAAATTAATTACAAACAACCCTAAGAAACTAAATGCATTAAAAGCAGCAGGAATGAATGTAACGGGTCGTGTACCATTGTGGGGAGATGTATCGGAGTTTAACGCGAAATATTTACAGACTAAGGTCGCTCGTTCGGGACACTTTGCCCAGCCGGAGGGAATGTTGAATGAATATGCATGAGTTATATATGAAACTAGCCTTGGAGAATGCTAAGGGAACAAAAGGGCAGACAACACCAAATCCACAAGTAGGATCAGTCATTGTAAATGATGGGAGAATCGTGGGTATTGGCGCTCATCTTAAACCTGGTGAACCACATGCTGAAATTCATGCATTACGCATGGCAGGTGAGCAAGCGAAAGGAGCAACCATTTATGTGACTCTAGAGCCTTGCTCGCATCATGGACGGACGGGGCCTTGTGCTGAAGCGATTGTAGCAGCAGGAATCAAGAAAGTGGTTATAGCTGCGATGGACCCCAACCCGCTTGTAGCAGGTCGTGGAGTCAAAATTCTTCAGGATGCCGGGATTGAGGTAATTCAAGGAATTTGTGAAGCAGAATCAGTGAAGATGAATGAAGTCTTTAATCATTACATTGTGAATAAACGTCCTTTTGTTACCCTTAAATCGGCGACTACTTTAGATGGTAAGATCGCGACCCACGAGGCACATAGCAAGTGGATCACCTCTGAGCAGGCAAGGGAGGATGTACATCGGATTCGCCATGAGAGCGCCGCTATTCTGGTTGGTGTGGGTACGGTTATTCATGATGACCCCCAGTTGAACACGAGACTTCCAGAAGGACGTAATCCTGTGCGGGTGGTTGTGGATAGCCATTTACGTATTCCATTAAATGCGCGTGTATTAACGGATGGCCAAGCCCCAACCTGGATTTTTACTGGAAGCGAGACCAATGAGAAGAAGAGACAAGAAATTGAGGACATGGGAGCCAAGGTGTTTGCTACGGATGGTCAGCGAGTTAATTTAGAGCAGATGCTTGATATTCTAGGACGGCATGAACTATCTTCATTACTGGTTGAAGGTGGTGGGGAGGTTAATGCTTCATTCGTATCACAGGGACTAGCTAATAAGCTGGTATTATATCTAGCACCTAAATTAGTAGGTGGTAAAGAAGCACCAACATTTCTAGAAGGACTAGGGGCTGTCACGATGGATGCTGCTACACAACTAAGTGATTTGACTGTAGAGCAGATCGGCCCAGATTTAAAACTCACAGCTTATTTCCCAAAAAGTATGAAATAAAAAATCTTTCGCACCCTATTTCAAAATATTTTTATCCCTCTTGGTACATACTTATACCACCTATTAGGAGGGATACCGTGTGGAACCAATCTATAAAAACAAGCTGTTCCGCTATGGAGTTTGGACACTGTTAGGATTAGTCATTCTTTTTTTTGTTTGGCAGCTTCGCCCGATGATTGGACTGGTTTATGAGTTTTTGAAGGCTATCTTTGCTCCATTCATCATCGCGATGATCATCTCTTATGTGCTGAATCCGGTCGTTCGCATGCTCGGGGGACGTAAAGTGCCGCGTACGATTGCTGTTTTGCTTATTTATGCGGTTTTTCTAGTTAGTTTGTCAGTCATTCTGATGAATGTGATTCCTATGTTTGTAGAACAACTTGAAGAACTTGGAGAACATTTACCTGAGTTGACACTACATACCCAGCAAATGATGAATCGTATGGACAACAGTATACTTCCAGGGAGCATTCGGATGGGGATGAACAATTGGTTTTTCCAATTTGAACAACGTCTTGCGGGTGGGATATCAGACTTTCTTGATAATATAGGTACAACCATTGGACTTGTATTCAATGCTTTTATCGTTCCATTCTTAATTTTCTATATGCTCAAAGATTTTGAGGCATTCGAGCGTATCATGCTTCAATATTTGCCACGTACACATCGTAAATCCATTGTGACTTTACTGAAGGAAATAGATGAAGCACTAGGGAACTACGTAAGAGGTCAGCTCCTTGTTTGTGTGATCATCGGAGTGCTTGCTTACATTGGGTATATGATTGTAGGCATGCAATTTGCATTATTACTGGCTGGGTTTGTTGCGGTATGTAACATCATTCCATATGTGGGACCTTTTCTCGGGGCAGCCCCTGGGTTGGTCATGGCGTCTACGATTTCTTGGAAAATGGTGCTACTGGTTGCTCTAGTAAATACGATTTGCCAACTTGTGGAGAGTAACATCATTTCCCCACAGGTAGTAGGTAAAAGCCTTCATCTTCACCCGATGCTCATTATTTTTGCACTACTTGTTGGTGGGGAAGTCGCCGGTATTCCAGGGCTCATTCTGGCTGTTCCTGTTTTTGCTGTTGGCAAAGTAGTCATCCAGCATTTCTATGCGTACTATGTTCGTCGGAAAACGGTGTAGGACCGCATTGACAGCGGGAAACGTGCCTTATATACTTAAATTAATTTGTCTATAGTTGTAAATCGGTGATGAAATGAAGTACGTCCAAGTTTGATTTTCCCAGAGAAGGGTTCCTTTGCGAACGGATATGCTGGCTTTACAGCATTCTAACCGTGTTTGCGATGGCTGAAAGAACCCGATAATCGACCGGATGGAAAGCTGATTTCGGAGTGTGAGTTCAAATTCACCGGATGGTTCCCGTTATCGAACCGAACAAGGCGATCGTCACTCTAGTTCTCTTGAATGTAGAGTTACGATAACCAGGGTGGTACCGCGAGTTAATCGTCCCTGTGATCAGGGGCGTTTTTTCTATTTTTCGGCATATTTTTCCAGAGGTTGTTATATCAAGGAGTATATCGGACTCTTTAAAACCTGCAATTACTCTCTTAAAATGCCGAATCAATTTTACAAAAACCTAGGGGGAACTAATATGAAATCAAGTGAAATACGCTCTAAATGGCTACAGTTCTTTGCCAGCAAAGGACATAAAATCGAACCAAGTGCTTCGCTCGTCCCACATAACGATCCCTCCCTATTGTGGATCAATGCCGGAATGGCACCGTTAAAAGCTTATTTTGATGGCCGAGTGAAACCTGATAACCCACGGCTAACCAACTCACAGAAATGTATCCGTACGAATGACATCGAGAACGTGGGAAAAACGCGCCGTCATCATACTTTCTTTGAAATGCTGGGGAACTTTTCTATCGGCGATTATTTCAAGGAAGATGCGATTACATGGGCGTGGGAATTCCTTACTTCACCTGAATGGATTGGTTTTGATCCTGAGCGTCTATCGGTAACGGTATATCCGGAGGATGAAGAGGCGTACAAGCTGTGGAATGAGAAGATCGGCTTACCAGCTGAACGGATCGTGAAGCTTGAGGAAAACTTCTGGGATATCGGTGAAGGACCATGTGGACCTTGTACGGAAATATTCTATGACCGTGGTGAAGCCTATGGTGATCTTTCGGATCCAGAATGTTATACAGGTGGAGAGAATGAGCGTTTCTTAGAAATATGGAACGTAGTATTTTCTCAATTCAATCATAATAAGGACGGCAGTTTCACTCCGCTCCCAAGCAAGAATATTGATACGGGTGCAGGGCTAGAACGTTTTGCATCGATTCTACAAGACGTGAACTCAAACTTCGATACAGATTTGTTCCAACCGATTATTGCTAAAACTGCTCAAATAGCTGGCTTGAAGTATGGATCGAGTGAAGAGATTGACGTAGCACTGAAAGTGATCGCTGACCATACCCGGACCGTGGCTTTTGCCGTTGCTGATGGTGTATTGCCTTCAAATGAGGGACGCGGATATGTTATTCGTAGACTACTTCGCCGTGCCGTACGCTATGGTAAGGTTCTTGGTCTAAGCAAACCTTTCATGTATGGTTTAGTTGAGACTGTTGGTGAAATTATGGGTAGCTTTTACACCGACATTGTTACAAAACGTGAATTTATCGAGAAGGTTATTCATACCGAAGAGGAACGCTTCCACGAAACGCTCAGCGATGGATTGGCTATTCTAGCTCAAATCAGTGAAGAAGCAAAAGCTGAAGGTCGTTCTATGCTTACTGGTGCTGAAACATTCAAACTGTATGATACTTATGGATTCCCACTAGATTTGAGTGAAGACTTCGCTATAGAGCATGGTTTGACTGTAGATCGTGAGGGTTTTGAAGCCGCAATGGAAGAACAACGTGCCCGTGCCCGTGCTGCTGGTCATAAGGGAGCAAGCATGGCTGTACAAGGTGGCGTTCTATCTGACTTCACGACTAAAACAGAATTCATTGGATATAATGAGCTTGATGTAACAACAAAAATTGTGGCAATTGTGGTGGATGATACCTTCAAGGATGTATTATCCGCTGGAGAAACAGGACAAGTTATACTTGAGGCTACTCCGTTCTATGCAGAAAGTGGCGGCCAAGTTAGTGATCAAGGGACCCTTGTTGGTGAATTGGGGAATGCAGAAGTAAGCGGTATGTTTAAAGCTCCACATGGTCAGCATGTTCACCAGGTCACAGTAATATCAGGAGAACTTCAGGTAGGTGCGAACGTAACAGCTCAGGTTAATCGTGAGCTTCGTGGGGGAATCATAAAGAACCACACAGCTACGCACTTGCTTCATAAAGCACTAAAGGAAACATTAGGCGGACATGTAAATCAGGCCGGTTCCTTGGTTGATCCGCAGCGTCTTCGATTTGACTTCTCCCACCTGGGCAGTATTTCTGCTGAAGAACTTACGGAGATCGAACGCCGGGTGAATGAGCAAATTTGGAAGGCACTGAATGTTGTCATTGAACTGAAGCCTATTGATGAGGCGAAGGCTATGGGTGCAATGGCATTGTTCGGAGAGAAGTACGGTGATGTCGTTCGCGTTGTTCAAGTAGGTGACTATAGTCTAGAGTTATGTGGTGGATGTCACGTAAGCAATACGTCTGAGATTGGTTTATTCAAATTGATCAGTGAGAGTGGAATAGGGTCGGGCGTTCGTCGGATCGAGGCAGTAACGGGCCATGGGGCATATCTATATATGGATGGCCAACTAGACACACTCAAACAGTCTGCAGCATTGCTAAAGACTAATGTGAATGATGTGCCAAAACGAATTGAAGCTCTATATCAGCAGTTAAAGGACTTAGGGAGAGAGAATGAGTCCCTACAAAGTAAGCTTAGCGTAATTGAAGCTGGTGAATTAACTAGCCAAGTAGTCAATCTGGGTGATACTAAGTTACTTGCAGCGCGCGTTCAAGCAGGTAGTATGGATGCCCTTCGTGGTTTAGCTGACGAACTGAAGCTTAAACTCCCAGACGTGGTGTTGGTACTTGGAGCAACGGCAGAGGATAAAGTTAACTTTGTAGTTGTTGTGCCTCAAGAGGAAGTAAAACGTGGTCTACATGCCGGTAAATTAGTTAAAGAAGTAGCAACTGTTTGCGGCGGTGGAGGCGGTGGACGTCCAGATATGGCTCAAGCCGGTGGTAAGGATGCTAGCAAGCTAGATGAAGCCCTTAAGGTAGCTGGACAATGGATTATTTCACAAGTTTGATTTATTTGATTCCATATTTAGGGGCATAAAACAGCTGAAAATTTCCTTATGCAACTCTAGATATGATATAGTATGAATAGGTTAAGAGGAAATTAACTGCGACCTAGAAGGTGTATGTCTCAAGAAGCGAGGTGTCATCATGGACTCTATGGATAAGACGGTCAAGTTTAACGTCAAAGGTGATGAACAGGAAGCGTCAGCGCAGGAAATTCTTCTTACGGTATATGGGGCACTACAGGAGAAAGACTACCATCCCGTTAACCAGATTGTCGGTTATTTATTGTCAGGAGACCCGGCATATATTCCGCGTCATAACAACGCGCGAAGTCTGGTCCGCAAGAAAGAGCGTGACGAACTGATCGAAGAACTGGTTAGATTTTATATGGCCGGCCACCGTTAGGAGAACAGCATGAAATTAATGGGTTTGGATTATGGGGACCGTAGAATTGGTGTTGCCGTCAGCGATGATCTGGGTTGGACTGCCCAAGGTGTTGAGGTTATTGATCGCCAGAGGGAAAGTTCTGAACTACAGCGTATTGCGAAGCTTGTGGAACAATACGCAGTTGAGGAAATCGTTGTTGGATTACCCAAGAATATGAACGGCACCATCGGACCCCGCGGGGAAATATGTATGGTCTTTGCAGAGGAGTTGCGGGCGGAACTGAATTTACCCGTTCACCTGTGGGACGAACGACTGACAACGGTATCTGCTCAGCGTACACTGATCGAGGCTGATGTTAGTCGGAAGAAGCGTAAAGGGGTCGTGGATAAAGTCGCCGCGGTCTTGATATTACAAAATTATATGGACTCTAAGAGTAAAAAGTGAGGGTGATCGCACATGTCTAATGATCGTATCGGCAATGAAGAAGAACCGGAAATTATTTATATCCCTGATGATGAGGGCAATGAAGAAGAATTCGAAGTTATTATGAAATTCGAAGTTGACGGTTCGGACGCCAAGTATATGATGGTCGTTCCTATTGAATCTGATGAGGAAGATGAAGAGAGCGAAGAGGTCTATGCGTTCCGTTACGAGGAAGATGGCGATGATCTAAAGTTGTACACGATCGAAAGTGATGAAGAATGGTCGATCGTTGAAGAGACGTTCAACACTTTGATTGATGAGTTCGACGGGGTGGAAGATCATGACTGATTTCTCGGCAGACAAAGTAGTTTGGTCTTCACGGGTACATGATACTTTTGGTCCTGTTGTGGAACTTTCAGATGAGCAGGGACAAATTTCGTATTATACGATTGAGAAGGAATTTGATGTGGCAGGGAATTCCTACGCCGTTCTTATTTCGGAAACCCGCTCTGATGTTCAAGGTCCTGAGATCTTCAGAATTATAACCACGGTAGAGGGAACTCTAGAATTGGTTACGATTGATGATGATGAGGAATGGGAGAACGTTTCTGAACTGTATGACGAGTTAACTTTTCCAGAGTAATTTCGGAATTCTCGCGGAGTATTATAGATTGGTCTGAGGGGGGCGGGACAACCGCCCCTTTTGGCTGCAAAGGGGTTGAAATGTTGAAGAGGATATGGAAATGGCTGATGATAATCGTAATTGCTATTATTGTGGCTGTTGGTGCTGCAGGAGCTTATATCTATAATGAAATGCAACCAGTGAAGTCATCAGAGCAAGTTGTAAAGTTTACAATTGAACCTGGAGTTGGAACCAGTGGCATAGCTGATATTCTGGAGGACCAAGGACTGATTAAGAATTCTTTCCTGTTCGTATCCTATTTGAAGTTGAAATCCGAAGGAACCCGATTTCAAGCGGGAGTATATGAGCTTCAACCAGGCGTAACATACGATGAAATCATTGCGAAGCTTAATAGTGGAGACGTTGTAAAAACCGAGATGATCAAGTTTACAATACCTGAAGGGTTTACTGTGACACAAATGGGAGACAAGCTTGCTGAGGAAGGGATTGTCAATAAGGACTCCTTTTTAAAGTTGGCAAAAGATCCTACTGGGTTAAATAATGAGTTGCTGGGTTTAGTCCCTGCTGACTCTAAATTGATGTATCGGCTCGAAGGATATCTGTTCCCTGAGACGTATGAGCTCAAGAAGGGGAGCAGTGAATTAGATATTATACAACGGATGTTGGATGAGATGGAGAAACGACTGGGTCAAATTCCTAATTTCGAGGACAAGTTGAAAGCGCGAGGCCTGACTTTAAACGAACTCATGACGGTAGCATCCCTAGTAGAACGTGAGGTCGTTGTTGATTCCGAACGAAGCATCGTAGCAGGTGTCATTTATAATCGACTAGCCACGGGTAATATGAAATTGGAGATTGATGCTACCGTTCAGTATTTACTCGGGAAACCTAAAGAGCGTTTGATGAACTCTGATCTAAGGAAAGTTGACAGTCCATATAACACTTATTTATATTTAGGACTGCCACCAGGACCGATTGCTGCGCCAAGTCTTAAATCGATTGAGGCATCGCTTGAACCTAAGTCTTCGGAGTATTTATTCTATGTGACGAAGAAAGATGGTAGTGGTGAGCATTTATTTGCCAAGACGTATAAGGAACATCTGAAGAACATCGAGAAAAGCAAGGCTATGGCCAAATAACTGAGGTGGATATATATGGATAATAAGACGGAACTTCTAACACCTGCGGGTTCCTTAACAGAATTACAAATGTATCTCGAAGCTGGTGCTGATGCTGTCCTAATTGGAGAAGAAAAATTCGGCATGAGGCTACCTGGTAATTTCAAGCTAAATGAAATCGCTAAAGCTGTAGAGTTTGCACACGGACGGGGAGCTAAGGTTTATGTAAGCATCAACAACGTGGTAGACAACGAATTACTTAAGGAGCTTCCTGATTACGTGAAGGGACTGGCTGATTGTGGCGTGGACGGTGTCCAGTTTGGTGATCCAGCCGTACTGCAGCTGGTAAGAGAGATTGCTCCACAAATGGCTGCTCACTGGAATGCTGAAATGATGTCAACGAACTATTCAACTGCTAACTATTGGGGAACCAAAGGGGCTTCAAGAGTCGTGCTTGCACGTGAGTTGAACATGGATGAAATTACGGGGATGTCTCCACATCTGCAAGTACAATCTGAGGTGCAAGTACACGGTATGACGAACATTTATCATTCCAAACGCCGTCTTGTACGTAGTTACATGACACATCAAGGCCGTCCGGTTAAGGAAAATGAATCGCTTGGTATAGAGCGAGGTCTATTCCTGATCGAAGCGGAGCGTTTAGATGAGAAATTTCCTATTTATGAGGATAACAACGGGACACATATCATGAGTTCTGACGATATTTGTATTATGGAAGATTTACATTTGCTAATGGAGGCTGGGGTAGACAGTTTTAAAATTGAGACTCTACTCAAGTCACCTGTATATAATGTGGCTGTAATAAAGGCATATCGTAAATCAATCGACACTTATTTTAGTAACCCCGAAGTGTATGAGTTTGATGAGATGTGGCTAGAAGAGGTCCGGCAGATGCAGGATCCGGAACGCGAATTATCTTTTGGATTCTTTTATAAAGAACAAGTCTATTAATTAATGAGGTGAACGAAGATGCAAACAACGGAGAGACATATTCCGAAATACAGCGGAAAACGCCATCGTTTGGCTAAACCGGAATTACTTGCTCCGGCAGGTAACCTTGAAAAGTTAAAATTTGCTGTCCATTACGGGGCAGATGCTGTATATATCGGTGGACAGAAGTACGGCCTTCGTTCTAATGCGGATAATTTCAGCTTTGATGAAATGCGCGAAGGGGTTGAGTTCGCTAAGAAATACGGAGCCAAAGTGTTTGTGGCGACCAATATTTATGCGCATAACGAGGATATTGAGGGTATAGAAGAATATTTGCGGAATTTATACGATGCAGGGATCTCGGCAATTATTGCAGCTGACCCTGTTATTATTGATACAGCACTGCGCACAGTTCCGGGTCTGGAAGTCCACCTTAGCACCCAGCAATCGACGATAAATTGGCAGGCGGTTAAGTTCTGGAAGGAACAAGGGCTCCCACGGGTTGTTTTGGGGCGTGAGACAAGCTTTGAAGAAATTAATGAGATCAAAAAAAATGTAGACATCGAAATCGAAGCATTTATCCATGGTGCGATGTGTTCTTCATATTCTGGACGATGCGTACTTTCAAACCATTTTACTGACCGAGATTCTAATCGGGGAGGCTGTTGCCAGTCATGCCGTTGGAAATATGATCTGTTCGAGGATGGTCGTTCTGAGCCAGAAGGTGATTGGATTTCTGAGGAAGAGGCAGAGGATGCCAAAGCTTCTCGTCGATTCGAGCTTGGCGTAACACAGTTACCGTTGTTTGAAGAGCAAGATAATGCTTTTTCGATGGGGTCTAAGGATTTGTGCATGATAAATCATATTCCTGATTTGATTGATGTTGGCGTGGACAGCTTCAAAATTGAAGGAAGAATGAAATCGATCCATTATGTAGCTACTGTAGTTAACGTTTATCGTAAAGCCATAGATGCTTATATGGCAGATCCAGAAAATTATGTTCTTAAGCCTGAGTGGGTGGAAGAGATTAATAAGGCAGCCAATCGTCCGCTTAATACCGGATTTTTCTATGATACGCCTGATCATGAAGATCATATTTATGAACCGGAAGAAAAAGCAGCACCATACGATTTCGCGGGACTTGTACTGGAATATGATGAAGTTACTGGAATGGCTGTTATTCAGCAACGGAATCACTTTAAACCAGGGCAGGTGGTTGAATTTTTCGGTCCAGGAGATACCCTTTTCAAGCAAACGGTTGATAAGATTTGGGATGAGAAGGGAAATGAATTGGATGCAGCTCGCCATCCGTTGCAACGAATCAAGATGAAGGTTGATCAGCCAGTGTCTTATTTTGATATGATGCGTAAAAGTAATAAAAAATAAGTTTAAAAACTTGGGGGTTTTAAACTGCACCCCTTGTCAAGGACACTTAAAAAAGAAAGAGCTATTGATGTTTAAGAGGCTGACAAAAGATGATTCCTGTACTGTACAGGAGTCATCTTTTGTCTTCCCCACTGATATCTGTGATGGTTGTAATAACGAATATATCGATTCACTTGACGTTGAAGTTCAAGGAAGGAGGAGCAACTTCGATGATCCACATGGTCCTTCATGTGACCAAAAAAGGATTCTTGAGGAGCGTTATCCCAACAGTTTCCGCGTCTAGACATAGACTGTCCTAGACCATGATCTCTCAACAGTTTTTGGTAGACTGGGCTGGTATAGTGACTTCCTTGATCGGAGTGAATGAATGCATCCGTATGCAGTTTTACATTTCGTTGCTTTAAAAGACCATCTACCGTATCTGTGGCAATGTCGAGCGTGATCCGATCGGATAGGTTATAAGCTAACACCTCTCCTGTCGATGCATCTAGCAGGGTAGACAAATAGGCCATCTCAGAGCGGCCATAAGGAAGGTAAGTAATATCGGTGAGTAGAACCAGTCCAGGAATCTCTTTTCTGAAATCTCGTTGTAGGAGATTAGGCAGCGTCCGGTGTTCCTTCGTGGCTTTAGCAATGCGTTTATACGGGTTAGGCTTACGGTGAGGACATACCAAATTGAATTTTTTCATAAGTCTGCTAATTCGCTTCAAGCTATAAGTGACCTTAAAGTCTTGCTTTAAGACCATCTTAATCGAGCGTGCACCCTTTTTGAATCCACGACGGTTGAATGCTTTTTTTACGAGTTTTCCGGCTTCTTCATCACGTTTAGCACGTTCTAGACGTGCATTTGTGGATGCGAGATAGTTGTAGTACCCTGAACGAGAAACCTGAAGGAGCTCGCATAGATATCCCGTCAGTCTACTAAATCCCTTATCTACCGTGTTCTTGATGAGTTCAAACTTAACGCTTATGCTTCGCTTTATTCCGCTGAGTAACAGCCTCCTTTCGTTCTTGTCTAACTTTTTTAACAGTTCAATTTGAGACTCGAGCAGATTGATTCGTGCCTCTTGTTTCGCAATCACTTCTTCCGAGGTTAGTTCTCTTTGAAGAGGACGACCAGAAGCACCCTTTCGGTTATCTAATAACCCGATAATCCCATCCCGGCTATATGCCTTTTTCCATCGATCTGCACTCTGCTCCACGCGTGTCATACCAATGATATGGACAGGAAGACAATGGCACTCAAAGATCTCTCTTGGCAATTTACCTATCATAAGCTCTTCTATGAATAACCGCTTAAACTCGTCTGTAAAGGTAATTGATCTTTCACTAATTTTGCTTACATAGTTATTCTTAAGTAAAAGTATTTGATCTGCTTCACTAAAAAGTTTCTTACTCATGTCATCCCCCCATGCTTACTCTAGTATACAAAAGTACCCACAGCCTAGACACCTTTTTTTCAAAGTGTCCAGTCTATGGGTACCAGTTTATTTTGGTCTAGGCCGAAAGCCCTTTTTTATTTTTAGTGATTTTTCTCACAATATCTCTAAAAAATCATTCACTATGTAACCGATATGATAGAGGAGACCGTTAATTTTTGTCGAATATTGGTATATAAGACATTGTAAATGCTTAAAATGTGTTAGATGCGAAGCAAGGCCTTCAACCTTATTTTTAAAGGAAGTTTACTACTAAGAGTGGTGGGTGATCGACGTGAAACTGGTTCCTAAGAAGGAGAACCGAACAGCAAAGGACAATGACAACATGCAGGGGGAGAAATCTGCTGACCAAGTGAGAAAGATCGTTCCTGGAGGTTTGAAAGGGAGAATATCATCTTTAAAGGAACACTTACCGAAACAGTTTAATCCATCGAAATCGGTTGGGATACGTTTATTTCTTATTTTCTTCATCGCTATTATGTTCTTTGTTCTTGCAATCGGTATCATTTCTTATCAGATGGCAAAGAACACGATTCAAGACAATGCAGAGCTAGCCAATCAACAAACAATCGTACAAACCTCTCAAAAGTTAGATATTATTCTTCAGAAATATCGGGATAATTTGCAGCAAACATTCCTTGACGAAGAAATGCAGAAAGCAATTACAGATGCTTTACTAAGTGATGTAACTGATTATGATCGTTTTGTTACATCGACGAAGCTACAAACAAGACTGAATACATTCTCACTTACTTCTCCAGGTGTAATTGGAACATATATGATGGGTGAGGAGGATAATTTTGACATTGTAACAACGGGGAATGTGGATCAAAAATTCCTGGATTCAATCAAGGAGCAACCTTGGTACGATACAGTGTCGAAATCTTCTGAAACGTTTTGGACTAATGTAACCGATTACGAAAGCTCGGGTTCAGGTGTATTTAGATTGGTAAGATCGATTCAGAGTGTAAACGGTATGAAACGCTTTATATTGGTTGCTGATATTAGACTAGACATCCTTACGCAATACCTGAATGAATTGGATCTAGGAGAGGGTTCACGTGTTCAGCTATTAACTAATGATAATACTGTCGTGACTTCTTCGGTAGCAGAACAAGAAGGTAAGACCACGGATGTTGATCTCAGCAAAGTTGGTACTGAGCTATTAGGTGGTATACGTACGAAAGACGGAAATAAGCAACCCGTTCTGGCGGTTTATAATACTCAAGCTACTTCAGGATGGAAGCTACTAGGCACCATTCCAACAGCACAATTAACGAAAGATGCCCAGGGAATCCTAATTACTACATACGTGTCCGCTGCCATAGTAGGATTGATTGCTATTCTTATAGGCATATGGATGGTTCGAATGATAGCTCATCCGCTATCGAAGTTAAGAAATCTGATGGAAGAAGGATCCAAAGGTAACTTGAGTGTGCGTATGAATCTGAAATCCAAGGACGAAATTGGTCAATTGACCGTTAGCTTCAACGTAATGATGGAACAGATCACTGCACTGGTCAATCAAACCAACAATTCAGCAAAGGATGTACTTGATACAGCTTCCGAGCTGACAGATGCGTCGAACAAAACAGCACTTTCAGCTAGAGAAATTGCCGTTGCAACTGAAGAAATTGCTAATGGGGCAACCAGCCTGGCGAATGAAGCAGAACGTGGAAACGAATTGACTGAGAATATTACCAATCAAATGGAAGGATTCATTACCGCTAATAGAGAAATGGCTGGTTCAGCCAAAGAGGTTGAGAAATCCAGTCAATTGGGTACAGATTACTTAAACGGACTGCTTCAGAAGACTAACAAAACGGTAGATATCGTGAATGCATTAACAGAGAAAGTTGATTCTCTGAAATCCAGTACTTCTTCAGTTATGAAAGTGTTGGAAGTGATGCAGACGATCACGCAACAGACGAATATTCTATCTCTGAATGCTACAATAGAGGCGGCACGCGCAGGTGCGGCAGGACGAGGGTTCATGGTTGTAGCTGACGAGATCCGTCAACTCGCTGATCAATCACGTCGGTCTATTACGATGGTGGGTGAAATTACGGATAAGATCGGTCAGGAGATGAACGAAACCGTACAGGCATTGTCTGATGCAGGGCCATTGTTCCAGGAGCAAATCGTTTCCGTGAAAGAAACGAATCAAATATTTATCTCCGTGCAACAACAAATGGAAGGTTTCGTTCACTATCTAGATGCAGTTACTGTATCGATTGAAGAATTGAACCAATCTCAGAATGTAATGTCCGATGCGATGAGTAATGTCAGCGCAGTAGCAGAGCAATCTTCTGCAACCTCTCAAGAGGTTGCTTCACTCAGTACCGAGCAGCAAGTCGTTGGTGAACAGTTGGTTCAACTGTCGGGTAAGTTAGAGAAAGTATCCAGTGGATTAAATGAATCGTTATCCAAATTCACAATATAAATCTTCAAAGTTGATAAGAGGTGACTCCTGTACTGTGATATTATCCCCTTTAAGTAGACAGTAAAAAGAATGACGTTTATTGTTGATATTTGGAGGGGATTTTTTATGGGCAGAATACTACAAAGCTATACCACCGAGATGAAACTTAAAGCGGTACAAATGTATATAGAAGCTGGAATGGGTTATAAACGAGTAGCAAGAGAGCTGAATATACCTGAACCATCTGTTAGACGTTGGGTGAAGCGTTATGAAAAAGAAGGGGCATCCGCACTGGAGGAGAAACGGGGTAAAACAAAAGGTTTGACTAAGGGAAGACCCCGCAAAAATCCATTAAGTCCGGAAGAGGAGTTAGTTAGGCTCCGAGCTGAGAATGAGTACTTAAAAAAGTTGTGGGCGCTACAAAGGGGGCAAAGAATAGAGTAAGTAAAGTCTCCCAATATGAACTGGTTAAACAATTAGTATCTACTGGATACAACATCACGTTACTGTGCGAAATCGCAAAAGTATCTAGAAGTGGATATTACAAATGGATAAGAAGAATGCTCACTCCGTCGTCAAAGCAACTTATGGATGAGGAGCTGAAGGAAAAGATCATGGAAGTGCATCAACGTTTACACGGCATTTTCGGTTATCCACGAATACAAACATGGTTGTTTAAGACGCATGGCATACATGTTAATCATAAGAGGGTCTATCGTTTGATGAAAGAAATGGGGATCAAATCTAAGATTCGTAGAAAGAAACGATTTCATGGCAAAAAGGAGACTTATGTAACTTCAGACAATATTTTGAACCGCGATTTTCATGCATCCCAACCCAATGAAAAGTGGGTCACAGATATTACTTACATTCCGTATAACCAAAAAAACTTATATCTTTCCACCATTTATGACCTTTTTAACAACGAAGTCATCTCATACCAAATAAGTACTAGAAACGATTTACAGCTTGTCATAGACACGGTAGAGCTTGCTCGCGGTGTACGCAAAACGGAGGGAGTTCTTCTCCATAGTGACCAAGGTTATCAATACACTTCTAGGTTGTACAATAAACTTCTGACCCAATACAAGATGAAAGTAAGTATGTCTAGAAAAGGAAAATGTTTGGACAATGCCTGCATGGAGAGTTTCTTTGGACATTTCAAAGCAGAATGTATGTATATCCAGTCTTTTCAATCAGAGGAAGCATTGATCTCCGCAATTCATGAATACATACGGTTTTACAATTATGATAGGTTTCAGAAAAAATTAAACAACCTTAGTCCAGTGGAATACCGAACTAAGGCTGCTTAATGTACTTCAGTTTTATTAATGTCTACTTGACGGGGGTAAGATCACTGTACAGGAGTCATTTTTTTTATCTACTAATATCTATGATGGTCTCGATTAATATGGTCTTATGTCATCCTACATACTTACTCAATTATTCGAAAGATACCCACAGCCTAAATAATTTTTTCGAAGTCTCCAGTCTATGTGTAACAAATTAATTCAGTCTAGGACGAAAGTCCCTTTTTTGTTTTTGGAGTATTTTTCTAATAAATTCTATAACATCAATTGTGATGTAACCGATATTATAAAGGAGACTTGTAACACTTCTCGAATAATTGGCAAACGTAAAGTGTTAATGTACTAGAAGTAAATTAAGCATTCAAGCAGGGGTATTAATTACTAAGAGTGGTGGGTGATCAACATGAAACTGGTTCCTAAGAAGGAGAACCGATCAACAAAGGAAAATGAAAACAAACAGGGGGGGAAATCCGTTGACCAAGTAAGAAAGGTCGCTCCTGGAGGGCTTAAAGGGAGAATATCGTCGCTAAAGGAACATTTGCCGAAACAGTTTAATCCATCGAAATCGGTGGGTATACGTTTATTTCTTATTTTCTTCATAGCTATTATGTTCTTTGTTCTTACAATCGGTATCATCTCTTATCAGATGGCAAAGAACACGATTCAAGACAATGCGGAAATGGCCAATCAACAAACGATCGTACAAACTTCACAAAAGTTGGATATTATTCTTCAGAAATATCGGGAAAATTTGCAGCAAACATTCCTTGACACAGAAATGCAGACATCCATAATGGAGGCCTCACTTAAAACAACGGATTATGACCGTTTTGTTGCAACAAATAAAATGAGAACGCGGCTAAATACAATAACTCTTAATACACAGGGTATAGTTGCAGTATATATGATTGGTGAAGACCTGGGAAATATAACAACGGGAAGTGTGGATCAGGAATTCTTAGATTCAATCAAGGAACAACCATGGTATGAAAAATTGTCGAAATCTGCCGAAACTGTGTGGGTTGATGTACCTAGCAGCAGTAGTTCCGGAACAGGTATATTTAGATTGGTCAGATCGATTACCAGTGTAAACGGTATGGAACGCTTTATCCTGGTTGCTGATATTAACTTAGATATCCTTACGCAATACCTGAAAGAATTGGATCTAGGAGAAGGATCGCGTGTTCAACTCGTGAATTCTGAGAACATTGTCGTGGCATCCTCACTGACGGAGGATCAAGGTCAAACCACGGATGTTGATCTCAGCAAAGTTGGTACTGAGCTCTTAGGTGGTATACGAACAAAAGACGGAAATAAAAATCCCGTTCTGGCGGTTTATAATACTCAAGCTACTTCAGGATGGAAGCTACTAGGCACCATTCCAACAGAACAATTAACGAAAGATGCACAGGGAATCTTAATTACTACATACGTGTCCGCTGCCATAGTAGGATTAATTGCTATTCTTATAGGCATATGGATGGTTCGAATGATAGCTCATCCGCTATCAAAGTTAAGAAATCTGATGGAAGAAGGATCCAAAGGTAACTTGAGTGTGCGTATGAATCTGAAATCCAAGGATGAAATTGGTCAATTGACTGTTAGTTTCAACGTAATGATGGAACAGATCACTGCACTGGTCAATCAAACCAACAATTCAGCAAAGGATGTACTTGATACGGCTTCAGAGCTGACAGATGCGTCGAACAAAACAGCACTTTCAGCTAGAGAAATTGCCGTTGCAACTGAAGAAATTGCCAATGGGGCAACCAGCCTGGCGAATGAAGCAGAACGTGGAAGTGAATTAACTGAGAATATTACCCATCAGATGGAAGGGTTCATTTCCGCAAATAGAGAAATGGCTTCTTCAGCCAAAGAGGTTGAGAAATCCAGTCAATTGGGTACAGAATACTTAAACGGACTGCTTCAGAAGACTAACAAAACGGTAGATATCGTGAATGCATTAACAGCGAAAGTTGATTCTTTGAAATCCAGTACTTCTTCAGTTATGAAAGTGTTGGAAGTGATGCAGACGATCACGCAACAGACGAATATACTGTCACTGAATGCTACAATAGAGGCGGCACGTGCAGGTGTGGCAGGACGAGGGTTCATGGTTGTAGCTGACGAGATCCGCCAACTCGCTGATCAATCACGTCGTTCTATTACGATGGTGGGTGAAATTACGGATAAGATCGGTCAGGAGATGAACGAAACAGTACAGGCATTGTCTGATGCGAGTCCTTTGTTCCAGGAGCAAATCGTTTCCGTGAAAGAAACGAATCAAATATTTATTTCCGTGCAACAACAAATGGAAGGTTTCGTTCACTATCTAGATGCAGTTACTGTATCGATTGATGAATTAAACCAATCCCAGAATGTGATGACCGATGCGATGAGTAATGTCAGTGCAGTAGCAGAGCAATCTTCTGCTACCTCTCAAGAGGTTGCTTCACTCAGTAGCGAGCAGCAGGTCGTTGGTGAGCAGTTGGTTCAACTATCGGGTAAGTTAGAGAAAGTATCCAGTGGATTAAAGGAATCGTTATCCAGATTCACTATTTAATTATTCGAATTATGCTTTCAATAACAAAACAAAGCGGTCGTCCCTTAGTCGGGAAGGCCGCTTTGTTTTGGTTATTGAATATGAAATATGGCGGGAGGGGAAAGCAATCTCCTAATTCCGGGTGTGCAGAAGTCTCTTCCAGGAAATAATAGTGAATGAAAGGGAGGGGATATCTTGTCATTACTACGTAAAAAACGCATATTCTATATTCTGATGATCTTTATATCTATATTTATATTGTTCTCTGTTCGGATACTCTGGATACAATACCGTTCTGCCTTCAGGGAAGTTACAGTGGGTGGTAGAACTATGAATGAAATGGCAGTCCGGCAGAGAGAAGAAGGAATTGAACTGGATTCGGGAAGGGGACATTTCATAGATCGTAATGGAATGCCATTAACCGGAGACGTCATTTGGTCACCTGTTCTTTTTCCCGTAAGGAAACTTCCAGAAGCTGATGAACTTCAAAGGCTAGCTGAACTTTTACACACCACATCAGATCAGTTAGAGCATAAATGGACTACTTTAAAAAAGCCCTATGTCTGGTCAGAATTGGTCGGTAAAGAAGGGACACCTATTAAGTTGAGTCAAGTAGATGCTGAACAATGGGACAAAGTGGATGGTTTCGAAGTACTTCCCCGTGTTTCACGGTACAAGGGAGCGGTTTCAGGAAGTCAATGGCTAGGATATGTAGCCCAACGCCCGGACGTTATTAGGAAAGTCCAAGCAGAGAGCAAACAGAATCGTTCGGTTCCGCTGACCATGTTAGTAGGCGCCTCAGGGCTTGAGAGAACGTTTGATAATTTTTTAAGAGGAATAGGATCAACTAGAGCATTCTATACTGTTGATGGTAAGAAGCGTCCGCTTATCGGAATTGGGACTCGAGTAAAGGGTATGGACAATCGTTATTATCCGCTCCAGGTTAGGACTACAGTTGATTATCGTATTCAACAAGAGATCGAGGCACTTACCGAGCAGGCGAATATGGAGGAAGGGGCCATTGTCGTACTGGATGTTAATTCAGGTGATGTGGTCTCCATGGTTTCTAGACCATTCTACAATCCACAGCATATTGATTTGAAGGGGGGGAGTTGGAGTAACCATACAGTAAAAGCGGCTGTGCCAGGTTCGATTTTTAAAACAGTCATTGCCGCCGCCGCATTGGAAGAAAGGTTAACTTCACCCTCAGAAGTGTTTCATTGCACAGGCCATTATGGTAAGTACGGACTTTCATGCTGGAAAGAAGGAGGTCACGGTGATATCACACTAGAAGAGGGGTTCGCAAAATCATGTAATATTGTTTTTGCAACACTTGGCGAGCGGCTAAAAGCATCAAGCATTGCGATAACGGCATCTAAGCTCGGATTGGCACAAAAGATTGGGTGGAATGAATCCTCATTTCTAGATGGAGAAGTCTTCTCCCAAATAGATCAAGAAGAGGCTGGTATTGTATTTGGTAAAACGACAACTGCGGATGGTGGCGTTCGAGCGCAGACAGCATTAGGTCAACGTGATGTTATGATGTCACCACTTCAAGCGGCCAATATGATTGTAACGTTGTTACATAGTGGTAAAGTGATTTCTCCACGTTTGGTGAGCGAGGTAAACTTCAAAGACGGAGCGACAATGGTTAACTTTCCAGTTCAAACAATTACATCACCGTTCGGGCAAATTTCACCACGTACAGCTAAACTGTTGCTCTCGTGGATGAGAGAAGTTGTTACGGATGGGACAGGGATTTCGCTCCAAGGTGCTAGTTGGAATCTTGCAGGTAAATCCGGCACTGCAGAGGTGTTGAAAGACGGGAAGGCGTCCAATAATCAATGGTTTATTGGTTATGGGCCAATTGAGGAACCGCGGTATGCTGTTGCCGTACTTGTGCAAAATCGTCGTCCAGGTTCCCTTCATCAAGCCGCAGCGTTATTCCGGCGCACGATGAATCTGCTGGCTTCACAGGAATGAAAGACCGAAATTACCAAGTAAATAATACATGAATTTTTAATTAAGTTCATCATTGAAACTTCATGTTCTTTTCCAAAATAATGCGCTAATTATTGTGCGTGTATGATAAAATAAAGGATATGCTAATTGAATGGCATGTCAAAGTCATTGAATCATAGAAAAGTGGGGAAAGCGACATGGAGACTTTGCTGCTGGGGTTGTTTTACATATCAACATTGTATGCCTTCATACCCGGCGTAATTACGCGTTTATTTGGATTCCGTGTTTTTCGACACGGTGTAAGTAAAGATAACTTTGCCCTTACATTTGATGATGGTCCTGATCCAATATATACTCCAAAGTTGTTGGATTTATTGGAGCTTTATGGTGCTAAGGCAACTTTTTTTGTTGTGGGATCCAATGCGGAGAAATATCCTGAATTAGTTCAGCGAATGCATGAAGAAGGTCATCTCATTGGGATTCATAATTATGTTCATAAGACGAATTGGCTTATGGCGCCCGCAACGGTGAAGAAGCAGATTCAAAAAACTACCAAGATTATTCATGACATTACCGGTGTTACAACTCATTATTATCGTCCCCCGTGGGGAATTGTAAATTTGTTTGATTTTGCTAAGAGAAACGAGACCCAAATTGTTTTGTGGTCTGCGATGTTTGGTGATTGGCGGCAACGTATTGGCGCAGATCGTTTAACCAAACGAATGATGAAAAAGCTTCGTGGTGGAGAAGTATTTTTACTTCATGATTGTGGTACTACGTTAGGTGCAAATTCTGACGCACCGGTGCAAATGCTCATAGCTTTGGAACGTGTGCTACAAGAAGCACAGCAACGTGGACTCCAAAGTATTCGGATTGACGAAATGATTGAAATCAGCCATGCGACCAAGAAGAAAGGGGCGTTTGCCTCTTCATCCCCAGTAGGTGAGAAATCTCAGCATCGAGCAAAACCTGCACTAACACGAACCAAAAAATTCATCGTTTCATTGTGGTTGTTATGGGAGAGAATATTTCACTTCTTATTCCAATTAAAGACAACGAATCAAGAAGACCCCATATTTTATTTCCGCCCTAGGCCTTATCATGGAGAGACGGTTACGATGGTGGGCGATATTCCACTTGTAAGCGGAGATCGGGTTTTAGAATTACACTTCGATAACAAAAAACTTTTTCAAATCGGTACACGATCCAGAAGTTCAATTCATCTCGCCATTCAAATGATTCGGGGAGTAGAGAAGACGTTACCTGAATTAGCGCAATATGTAATAGAACATCCGGAATTACATGATGTCAAAGCACTTTATGGTGTTACGATGATTAATCGTGGACCAGAACAATTAGGGTTCACTGTGACGGATCTACCCAATAGTTTGTTTGCCAAAACCAGCAAAATATATCTTAAATTCCTGATGAGTGTCATTCATCCTTCAGGTGGAGCGAGACTGAAGCAATCTTCTTCAAAAGAACTTGTTCCGAAACTACTCGTAATGCCGATTGAACTATTACTCGAGAGATATTCTGATGGTGGTTCTCATCGGAAATTGAAAGATGACCGGCGTAAACAACAAGAAGGAACTAGCGAAATAACGGAAGTACAAGAGACAGAGGCCGTTTTCAGCACTTCTCTGACATAAGATAATGCTACTTGGTCTTATTATGAATTATCATATAATTAATAAATAAGGGGTGTCTCACAAGTTATCTTGTGGGACACCCCTTATTTTTTCCTGCTTCAGTATATTAAATTTTCAAGACACCGCCGGTGCTGGCATTGGTAACTAATTTCGAGTAACGAGCCAAATATCCAGTTTTCACTTTCGGCTCAAACCCTTTCCAATTAGCGCGACGACGTTCAAATTCTGCATCATCAACATGCAACTGGATAATACGATTATTCAAATCAAGTTCGATGATATCGCCGTCCTCAACAAAGGCGATTGGTCCACCTTCAGCAGCTTCAGGTGAGATATGTCCGATACTGATCCCGCGGGATGCTCCAGAGAAGCGTCCGTCTGTGATTAGGCCGACCTTAGCGCCCAGACCCATACCGGAGATTTGCGCAGTAGGTGCCAGCATTTCAGGCATCCCAGGACCACCCTTAGGCCCTTCATAACGAATGACAACGACATGACCTTCCTTCACTTTACCATTTGCAATGCCTTCCAATGCTTGATCTTGCGAATCAAAGCAGATGGCTGGGCCTTTATGATAGCCGCCGACGGAAGGATCTACGGCACCAACTTTGATAACAGAGCCTTCAGGAGCTAGGTTTCCGTATAGAATTGCAAGGCCGCCCTTCTCAGAATACGGATTGTCGATAGCATGAATAACGTTCAAATCTTGGATTTCGCATCCAGCGACGTTCTCAGCAATTGTCTTGCCTGAAACCGTGATACAATCCCCATGAATGGCTCCTGGTTTCTTGAGTAGTTCATGGAGTACGGCGCTAACGCCACCAGCCTTATGAACGTCTTCAATGAAATAATTGGAAGCTGGAGCTAATTTGGAGATATGCGGTACACGATTAGCTACTTCATTGATACGTTCTATTGGATAATCAATTTCAGCTTCTTGAGCCAAAGCTAGAGTATGCAGTACTGTATTTGTAGAACCACCCATCGCCATATCTAAAGCAAAAGCGTTATCTAGTGCTTCTTTTGTTACGATATCGCGTGGTTTAAGGTCCATTTCGATTAGTTTCATAAGTTGAGTAGCTGATTGTCTAACAAAATCACGGCGTTCTTCTGCAACAGCCAGAATCGTACCATTACCTGGAAGCGCAATACCCAGTGCTTCTGCGAGGCAGTTCATGGAATTGGCGGTAAACATACCGGAGCAAGAGCCGCACGTTGGGCAACCGTATTGCTCTAATTCTAGTAGTTCAGCATCGTTAATTTTTCCTGCTTGGTGAGCGCCGACACCTTCAAAGACGGATGTTAATGAAAGTCGGTTACCTTTACTATCAACTCCGGCTTTCATTGGGCCGCCGCTGACGAATATCGTAGGTATATTTACGCGAAGTGCACCCATCATCATACCAGGTGTAATCTTATCGCAGTTTGGAATACAGACCATGCCGTCAAACCAGTGAGCGGATACGACGGTTTCTAATGAATCCGCGATAATCTCCCGACTTGGCAAAGAGTAGCGCATCCCGATATGACCCATAGCAATTCCGTCGTCAACTCCAATGGTATTAAACTCAAACGGAACTCCGCCAGCTTCGCGAATAGCTTCTTTAACAATCTTACCAAATTCCTGTAAATGTACGTGTCCGGGAACGATATCAATGTATGAATTGCATACTGCTATAAAAGGCTTACCGAAATCTTCCTCTTTGACACCAGCTGCACGTAATAAGCTACGGTGAGGTGCACGGTCAAAGCCTTTTTTGATCATATCTGAACGCATTTTTTTAGGTGCCATGATCTCTATTCCCCCTACATATATTGTGTTTTCTAACTTTAGAACGCTAAAGTCTTCCTTAAATTCTATCATATGTACTCCGCTTTTTCTAGCAATCGATCATTTAAGTCTATAGTAATTACATGTAATGCCCAATAGCTTATGTCTTTGTAACAAGCTGCAATTTAGAGTTACAATGGGACAAGGATAAGATGGAGCTAAGAATAGAAATCATTTGATGTGGAGGCGCTGTAATGACAGTCCTTAGAATAAAGGGCAGACCTATCCCATGTAGAGCCATTTTGTTCGATAAAGATGGTACTTTACTAGACTTCATGCAATTATGGGGAAAATGGGTGGAGATACTGCTGAGTTTAATGGAAGGATATTTGTATAGCATAGACATAGAGAAGAAAATGACATCACTGCCTAGTTTGCTTGGGATTAAATATGATGAACAGGGTTTAATGATTGATTATGATAGAACAGGACCCCTTGCGATGGGAACCGAAGAGGAGATTACCGCTTTGCTTGCCTGGCAACTTTACGAGGTGGGAGTTCCTTGGGACGAAGGATTGAAGTTGGTCGCACAGTTTAGTTCTACTGCTATGGTTGAAGTTAAGAAATTACGTCCTGCAAAACCTATAGTTGGAATTTGTGAGTTGTTAGAAGCTTGTCGTAACTCTGGTATATTGCTTGGTGTGGTTACTTCTGATCGAACCAGCGAAGCTGTAGAACACTTAGGATGGGTAGAGCTATCCTCATATTTCAAAGGTATGGTCGGGCGTGATCGCGTGACTCACGGGAAACCGGATCCTGAAATGGTAATTCTGGCTTGCCGAGAACTTGGAGTTTCGCCCAATGAGGTTGTTGTTATTGGTGATAGCAATGTAGATATGAGGATGGGCAAAGCAGCTGGGGTTATGATGACGATCGGTCTCGGTATTGAGGATGGCAGATCACCCTATCTGCATGATGCCGATTTGATTATTCAAGATTATACAAGCATCACAGTAGAATAGGATTAATTATGGAATTCTGTAGCTGATGTTGAGCCATAAAGGAGGAGTATAAGATTGACTTTGACAAAGACTGAAGTATTGGCATCCTGGATAAGGAACAGTCATAAGATCGCGTTTTTTGGCGGTGCAGGTATCTCAACTGAGAGTGGAATTCCTGACTTTCGCTCAGCGGCAGGTATATATAAGAAGGAGAAAGAGTCACCCTATGCACCTGAGGAAATCTTGAGTCGGCGTTTTTTTGGTCGGCATCCCGAAGTGTTTTTTGATTTCTACAAATCAAAGATGATTCATCCACAAGCTCGTCCGAATGCGGCTCATCATTTTCTAGCGCAATTAGAGAAGGATGGGAAGTTAAACGCAATTATTACACAGAATATAGATGGCTTGCATGAGTTAGCTGGCAATCAAAATGTACTAGAGTTACACGGCTCGATTCATCGGAATTTCTGTATGAATTGTGGCCAATTTCATAGTTTAGATGAGATCATGACTAGCATCGAAATGGTTCCAAAGTGCCTTGGTTGTGGTGGGGTTGTTAAACCCGATGTTGTTCTATATGGGGAAAACCTCAATGACCAGGTAATTGAGGATGCCGTCAATGCTATTAGGGAAGCGGATTTGCTATTGATCGGAGGAACTTCACTCACAGTTCAGCCTGCGGCCCATCTTGTAACTTATTTTAAAGGTGAACGAACCGTATTATTGAATGCTTCAACAACTTCATATGACGATCGCGCCGATCTACACATTACAGAACCTATCGGATCTGTTCTGGGACAGGTTCATAAGTTGTTACAGGGATCAAACTAGTCATATAGAAAACGGTTTCTTGCTAAAGAAATAAGAAGAGGCTATGATATTTTGAGGTAGAAGAACTGAGGAAAGTAGGCGAAAATATGGTATATAACGCAAATGAAGCACGTTACGAATCGATGAAATATAACCGTGTGGGTCGTTCAGGATTGAAGCTTCCAGCTATTTCACTTGGATTGTGGCATAATTTTGGCGGTGTGAATCAATATGAAAATGGTCGTGAAATGATAACTAAAGCTTTTGACCTTGGGATTACTCACTTTGATCTAGCGAATAACTATGGACCACCTGCAGGATCTGCTGAGGAAATGTTTGGAAAAGTATTAAAGAACGATCTATCGCCTTATCGCGATGAATTGATTATTTCCTCCAAGGCTGGTTACCAAATGTGGCCTGGCCCTTACGGTGAGTGGGGCTCACGCAAATATTTGATCTCCAGTGCGGATCAAAGCTTGAAACGATTAGGTTTAGATTATGTTGATATTTTCTACTCCCACCGTTTTTCCTGAAACACCGCTGGAAGAAACGATGATGGCTCTAGACCATCTCGTACGTTCGGGTAAAGCATTATATGTTGGAGTTTCTAACTATACCGCTGAGCAGACGGCTGAGGCGGTCTCGATTCTTAAAGATCTTGGTACACCAATGCTTATCCACCAACCGAGTTATTCTTTGTTGAATCGCTGGATTGAGGGTGGATTGCAGGATGTATTGGAGGATAGCGGGGTTGGCAGTATCGCCTTTTGCCCATTGGCTCAAGGTTTACTTACTAATAAATATTTGCATGGTATTCCCGATGATTCCCGTGCGAAGAGTTCAAGTGTATTTCTTAATGAGGATAATGTTACGCCAGAGACATTACGTAAAGTACATGCACTTAACCAAATTGCAGTGGCTCGTGGGCAAAGTTTGGCACAGTTCGCACTTGCTTGGGTACTACGTGGTGGCAAAGTCACTTCAGCTCTCATCGGGGCTAGTCGTGTGAGTCAAATCGAGGAGAATGTGAAAGCGCTCGAAAATCTAGACTTTACCAATGAAGAATTAGCACGTGTTGAGACAATTCTAGGATCACATGGTGATAACTGAACATACAACTTCCCCTATAAACCTATTTAGGGAAGTTAACCCCTATCCTATAGTTTTGGATTGGGGTTTCTTTCTTTAGGGACCTGTGATTGGCCCGTAACTGACTTCCGATATTGACTCGGTGATTCGCCGTAAAATCTGTGAAATTGGCGTGAGAAATAAAGGGGATCGGTCAGACCAACAGATGAGGCGATCTGCTCAATGGACAGTTCCGGACGTCCGCGTAGCAGGTGCCGTGATTTATCGATCCGTAGCTTAAGCAGATATGTCACAGGAGTAATACCGGTCTCTTTTTTAAAGATGCGAGATAAATAAGCGCGATTATATCCCAAGCTAGCACACATTTGCTCAATGGAAACGGGATGCGCATATTGGCTGGACATATAATGGATCATTTGCTTGACGATCCTTTGTACACCGGATTCACCAGAAGGGAGTGGGGATTCCTTGATCAATGTTTCTTTGGCTTCCGCCATCAGTTGATACAGATAACCAAGTGAGAGCAGATGGGAACTCGGTTTGTTATTTCTAAAAGTTTGAAGAACGCCGTCTAAAAGTCCGGAGATCAGACTACATTGGCCGGCACGGAATACCGGAAGCTGTGGTGTGAATCCTGTGCTTATAACGAGTTCGGTGGCAGTTTTTCCCGTAAAAGCAATCCAGCGATAACGCCAGGGATCGATGGGATCGGAAGCATAGCTAACGAGTTGATCTGGATGAATGAGGAAGCAGTCTCCTTTATTTAAATCGTAGACAGCGGATTCATTTACAAATTGCCCCCTACCTTTCTCCACAAAATGTAGCAGGAAATAATCGTACACTTTGGGACCAAGACGGTGTTCAGCAGGGGTTTGACTCTCGCCGACGAATAGGACATGCAAGTCTCCTTCTTCATATACTTGAGGGTTGGCAGCTGCATTATATGATTCTTGTATGATAGGTATCGTCTCCTAGTGGATGTGGTTGAATGGACAGCACATTTCTATTGTACTTCGACAAGTCACATTTATCCATATAGAACTCGCAAAGATACATTATCAAATCTAGGGAAAATATTTATACTGAGAACAAGAAGTTAAGATTCCTTGAGGACGAGGTGTAATTACATGATGAAACAGGAAATGGAACAATTGTTTATATCACGTTACGGAGATACTAACGAATCATTACGCATTTTTAATGCACCAGGCCGGGTCAATTTGATCGGTGAGCATATTGATTATAACGGTGGTTATGTACTACCAGCAGCGCTAGAGTTTGGTACAACGTTAGCAGTTCGGAGACGTTCAGACAATAAAGTGACGTTTGCATCTACAAATTTTCCTTTTCAGACTGAAATTAATGTGGAAGAGATCGGCTCTCACAAAATCGAGGAATGGGTAGATTATCCGATCGGAGTCATTGTAGAGCTGAACAAACTTGATGTTAGTTTGACTTCAGGATATGACCTACTTTTTCACGGTGAAATACCAAATGGTGCTGGGCTGTCTTCATCGGCATCTCTTGAAGTAGTAACTGCGTATGCGCTACTGTCTATGGAAGGTAAAGAGTGCGATACAGTTGAAATTGCCCTTCTATCACAGAGAGCAGAGAATCAATATGTTGGAGTAAACAGCGGGATTATGGATCAGTTCGCTGTAGCTAATGGTGCACAAGATCACGCGATTCTACTGATGTGTGACACGATAGAATACGAGCTAGTTCCATTCCGTACCGGTGCATACAAAATCGTAATTGGTAATACGAACAAACGCAGAGGTTTGGTCGATTCTAAATATAATGAGCGTCGTGGAGAATGTGATACAGCACTAGAGATCCTTAAGCAACATGAACAAGGTCTTGGGTACTTAGCTCATCTGAAGCCAGAGCGCTTTGAACAATTAAAGGGTAATCTCAAGGATGAAATTCTACTCAAACGTGCTACACATGTTATAGAGGAAAATGCAAGAGTATTGGAATCGGTAGCAGCTTTGAGAGATAACGATTTACAGAAATTCGGAAGTTTAATGAATGCTTCACATGATTCATTACGTGATTTATATGAGGTTAGCTGTGTGGAACTGGATGTCATGGTTGAAGAGGCTCGTAAGATCGAGGGTACACTGGGTGCTCGAATGACTGGAGCTGGTTTTGGTGGTTGTACCGTTTCTCTTGTACATGAAGATTCAGTCGATAAGTTTGTCTCAGATGTAGGTAAGGCTTATAAGAGCCGTACTGGGCTTGAAGGCGAGTTCTATGTATGTGGCGTTGGTAACGGAGTTCATGAGATGAAAGGAGAGAATTGACCATGGCGATTCTAGTAACAGGAGGAGCCGGTTATATCGGTTCCCATACAGTGGCGGAACTATTAAACCGGGGGAAAGAAGTAGTTGTGATTGATAATTTGCAATCAGGACACCGGGAATCTTTACTTGGCGGTAAGTTATATGAGGGAGATTTACGGGATAAGGAACTTCTTGCTAAGTTATTTGCTGAGAATGAGATTGAAGCGGTCATTCACTTTGCCGCTAACTCTCTAGTAGGTGAAAGCATGCAGAATCCAGTTAAATATTACGATAACAACGTATATGGAACGCTTTGCTTGCTAGAAGCGATGGATGCTGCAAATGTACGTAAAATTGTCTTCTCTTCAACGGCAGCAACTTATGGTGAACCAGACAAAGTGCCAATCGAAGAAACAGATCCTACTCATCCAACAAATGTATACGGTGAAACGAAGTTGACCATGGAGCGGATGATGGCTTGGTTCGATCAGGTGCTTGGCATAAAATATGTAGCATTACGGTATTTCAATGCTGCTGGGGCTCATGAAAGTGGAGCCATCGGAGAAGACCATCGGCCAGAGTCTCATCTCATTCCTCTTATACTACAAGCTGCATTAGGCCAGCGTGAATCTATTCAAGTATTTGGTGATGATTATCCAACACCGGATGGTACTTGTGTACGCGATTATATTCATGTAAGTGATCTCGCAGATGCTCACTTACTAGCAGTCGAACATTTGATTGGCGGCGGAGATAGTAATGTGTTCAATCTAGGTAATGGGCAAGGATTCTCGGTGAAAGAGGTCATCTCCAAAGTGCGCGATGTGACAGGTAGAGATTTCCCTGTGATCATTAGTCCACGACGTGCGGGCGATCCTGCTGTGCTGATCGCTTCATCGGATAAGGTTAGATCTGTGCTAGGATGGTTGCCTAAACGGGATAAATTGGATGATATTATTCGCAGCGCTTGGGAATGGCATAATAATCATCCTAACGGATATAACGATAATTAAGGGAGTGAACGAACGTGACGGCAGAGAGTAACAAACAAGATGCTTTACTAGCGATCGAGCGACTCGTTCACTATGCACTGGAACAAGGTTTAATCGATTGGTGGGACGTTGAATATTCCCGTAATCGCTTGCTAGAGTTATTTGGTTCGGATGAACCTTTTATAGGGGAGTTTGTAGAGCTCGAGCCTTTGACTGGCCCTCAGCAACCTCTTGAAGTGCTGATCAATTATGGGTTTGCTATCGGACTTATTCCAGAGAACTCTGATACGTATCGGGATCTGCTGGATGCCAAGATTATGGGTCTATTAACTCCGCGACCATCGGAGGTCATTGCATCCTTCCGAAAGACGACAAGCGAAAAAGGAATTCAAGCAGCGACGGATGAATTCTGTAAGCTCTCCGTAAGTAGTAATTATATTCGGATGGATCGTGTTGCCAATAATATATATTGGAAACAGCCTACAGCTTATGGAGATATGGAAATTACCATTAACCTCTCTAAGCCGGAGAAGAGTCCAAAAGAAATAGCAATGGCCAAATTACTACCGCCACCAGTGTACCCAAAATGTCAATTATGCCGGGAGAATGTTGGCTACGCGGGGCGGATTAACCATCCGGCACGTCAAAATTTGCGGGTTATTCCGCTTGAATTAAATGCGGAACCTTGGTTGTTCCAATATTCGCCCTACGTGTACTACAACGAGCATTGTATCGTGTTCCACCATGATCACGTTCCAATGAAGCTGACGAGAGATACGTTCAAACGGCTGATAGATTTTACTACACAATTTCCGCACTATTTTATCGGATCTAATGCAGATTTACCGATCGTTGGCGGGTCTATTTTGACACATGATCATTTTCAGGGGGGAAGACACACGTTCCCACTGGAGAAGGCGCCAATCGAGGCTAGTTTTCTACACAAGCAATTTGAAGGTATTACAGTAAGTATGGTGAAATGGCCCATGACTGTGTTGCGTTTGAATGGACATGACCCAGCTGTAGTACTTGATGCTGTTGATGATTTGTATGAAAAGTGGAAGATGTACAGTGATCCTGACGCTAATGTGCTCGCCTTCACGCAGGAAAATGGGGAGTCCATTCCACATAATACGGTTACTCCAATTATGCGCCGGGCAGCAGATGGTGGATATGAAATGGATATCGTGCTGCGCAACAATCGGTGTAATGATGAGCATCCAGAAGGGATCTATCATCCTCACCGGGAGATGCATCATATCAAGAAAGAAAATATCGGCTTGATTGAAGTGATGGGGCTAGCAATCTTACCAGGACGTCTTAAGGAAGAATTGGCTGATATTGCTGGAATACTAAGCGGAGACAAGGCGCTGTATGAAGATGTAATATCCAATGCTGGATCGCATTTGGCCGTTCATGGTGATTGGATCAAAGAATTGGTGGACCGTTTTGGTACATCGCTCACAACTGTAGATGCTGAAGAATTACTTCGTGGAGAAGTGGGACTTAAGTTCGCAGAAATCTTAGGACATGCAGGCGTGTTCAAAATGGATGCTACAGGCAGGGAAGCATTCCGGCGGTTTCTGCGGTCAGTTGGATACGAATAGGATTCGGACGCTCCACGAACGGAACGTTTCTACAATCGCTGTGATACAACGTCAAATAGCAAGCCTCCGCTTTATTGGAGGCTTGCTATTTTTTTCTTTAAGAAGTTTCAGTTGAAGATGAGAATGTCTCATTTGTAATAAACCAACTTTTGGGACATCCTATTTTTATATACTAGAGTTCGTTTGTTTTCACTTACCTAATCGCAGTATAATGGGGGGAGTATGACAGTAGGACTAATACTTAGTTATAGGTTGAATAATACAGCCAGGAGGCAATTAAAAATGAATAATTTTGAATATTTTAATCCGACGAAACTGATCTTCGGTAAGGGTAAACTAGAGGCGTTGAAGAAGGAAGTACCACACTATGGAAGTAAGGTTCTCCTTGTTTATGGGGGAGGTAGCATCAAACGTAGCGGACTATACGATAAGGTTATTTCAATCCTACAAGAACTCGGAACAGAGGTAACAGAGTTGTCCGGTGTTGAACCCAATCCACGCCTATCTACGGTTCACAAAGGGGTAGAATTGTGCAAATCCAAGGGGTTAGAATTGGTACTTGCGGTAGGTGGAGGAAGTGTACTTGACTGCTCGAAAGCCATTGCGGTTGGGGCTAAGTATGACGGTGACATGTGGGATTTCGCCGAACGTAAAGCGATCCCTCAAAATGCCCTCCCACTTGGAACTGTGCTGACAATGGCAGCTACAGGATCTGAAATGAATGGAAACTCAGTTATTTCTAATGAAGCTACGGAAGAAAAACTAGGTTGGGGCAGCATTTTAGCTTATCCAGCTTTCTCTATTCTAGATCCTGAGCACACATTTTCACTTCCGAAAGATCAGACGGTTTATGGTATGGTTGATATCATGTCACATGTCTTCGAGCATTATTTCCACAAAGAGAGCAATACATTAGTACAAGACGAATTCTGTGAGGCGATACTTCGTACTGTCATCGAAACGGCACCTAAGTTAATTGCTGATCTTGAAAATTATGAATATCGTGAGACGATTCTACTCAGTGGTACGTTTGCTTTAAACGGTATGTTAAATATGGGACTTAGCGGTGATTGGGCAACACATAATATTGAGCATGCCGTCTCGGCGGTCTATGACATTCCACATGGTGGAGGACTAGCTATTTTGTTCCCGAACTGGATGAGACATAATTTGCATCATGACGTGGCTCGATTCAAACGTCTGGCTATAAATGTATTTGGTGTTGAGACAAATGGCAAAACCGATCAAGAAATTGCTGAAGAAGGAATTGCGGCGTTGCGGGCATTCTGGGATTCAATTGGTGCTCCAAGCCGGTTAGCGGATTATGAAATCGATGATAGTAAACTGGAGGCCATGGCAGATAAGGCTGTTCGCTTCGGCCCGTTTGGCAATTTCGCCAAACTGAATAAGCAAGATGTACTTGAAATTTATCGGAGTTCCCTTTAAGTTTAGGCATCCAAGTGTAATCGCTCAGCATAACGACTCAATGGATAACATCCATTGGGTCTTTTTTTTGATAGAATGATCTGTTCTATTTCAAGGGAAGATAATGATTATTAAAACTCAGGATTAAAAGCCAGAAAATTAAAGAATACGAAACTAAATGGTAAATATTACGTATTAAATAGATAGGCAGCCCGAAAGGGGGGAACGGTTATGGAAGCATTGTTCTGGGGCTGTTTGGTTGGAGGTAGCCTGTTCGCATTAGTGAGCGTAGTGTTGGGTGATTTGATTGGGAGTTGGATAGACGGCATATTTGACGTGTTCTCGGTTGATTTCTTTAAGCCGATAATCACTGCTTCCGCTATTACGACATTCGGTGGGGCTGGTATTCTACTGAGTCATTACACTAATCTTGTTGCCGCCATGGTGATTACGTTATCGATCGTTATTGCACTATTCCTGTCGGTTGCCATTTACTTCGCTTATGTTAAGCCGATGGCGAACAGTGAGAACTCAACAGGATACTCCGTTGCTGAGCTTCCAGGTAAGCTCGGTGAGGTGACCGTACCTATTCCTAGTCAAGGTTATGGTGAAGTTATGGTTAAGCTGGTGTCAGGTAATACGTTACATATAGCTGCTAGCTGGGATCAACGCGATATTCCTGTGGGTACGTTAGTGGTTGTGGTGGATGCTAAAGAAGGCGTTGTACATGTGTCAGAACTTTATGAAGATGAACAGAATAAGGAGATGGTGTAATTGTCGTTTGCTGATATTCCTGATTTTGTATTAATCCCTGTTATTGTCATTGTAGTTATTATCATTATGGGTCTTGCATTCTGGGCTCGGTATAAAACGGTTAGTCCGGATGAAGCAATGATAGTTACGGGTTCATTCCTTGGTAACAAGAATATTTCTGATGATGAGTCAGGTCGCAAAATCAAAATTGTTCGCGGTGGTGGTGCTTTTATATGGCCTATTTTCCAAAGAGCTGAGTTTATGTCACTCCTATCGCATAAATTAGATGTAATGACCCCCGAGGTCTACACGGAGCAAGGAGTTCCTGTATCGGCGGATGGTGTAGCCATTATTAAAGTCGGTGGGTCTACAGAAGATGTTGTCACAGCAGCTGAGCAGTACATGGGTAAACCGATTGAATCGGTTAAGGGAGAAGCGCAGGAAGTACTGGAAGGACACCTTCGCTCGATTCTAGGTTCTATGACTGTTGAGGAAGTGTACCGTAATCGGGACAAATTTGCTCAAGAAGTACAGGGCGTAGCAGCGCGCGATTTGAAGAAAATGGGGCTGCAGATCGTCTCATTTACAATCAAAGATGTACGCGACAAACATGGTTATTTGGAAGCACTGGGTAAACCGCGTATTGCAGCAGTGAAACGGGATGCTGAAATTGCTGAAGCGGATGCATTAAGGGATTCGCGGATTAAGAAGGCATTAGCCGAAGAGCTAGGGCAGAAGGCGGAACTCCTTCGTGATACGAATATCGCGGAAGCAGAGAAAGAAAAAGAACTTAAAGTAGCCTCATTTAAGAAAGATCAAGATACCGCGAAGGCAGAAGCGGATCAGGCTTATCATATTCAAGAAGCACGTGCTAAGCAAATCGTGGTCGAAGAACAGATGAAGGTCGAATTGGTTCGTAAGGAACGTGAGATAGACTTGCAAGCCAAAGAGATTATGGTACGTGAGAAACAATATGATGCAGAAGTGAAGAAGAAGGCGGATGCCGATCGTTATGCAGTAGAGCAGGCGGCAGAAGCGGATAAGGCACGTAAAATGCGGGAAGCGGATGCGGTTCAGTACTCTATTGAAACACAGGCACGTGCTTCGGCTGAACAGAAGAGATTGGACGGGAACGCTGTCGCGGATGCGGAGCGAGCGAAAGGTACAGCGGATGCTGAAATTATTCGTTTGAAAGGTCTTGCGGAAGCAGAAGCAAAGGAAAAATTAGCCGAAGCTTTCCAAAAATTTGGCGAAGCAGCTATTCTCGATATTGTTGTCAAAATGCTACCAGAATTGGCTGGGAAAATCGCAACTCCGCTCGCTTCTATTGACAAGTTAACTGTAGTAGACACGGGTAAAGGTGAAGGAGCAGCCCGGGTGAGTAACTATGTTACAGAGCTTATGGCGACAGCTCCTGAGATGCTGAAGAGTGTATCGGGCATCGATCTTGAAAAGCTCATTACGGGTTTGACTAAAGGTAAGAGTAGTCCAATAGCTCCAGTTCCGCAGATGACTGCTACACCTGAACCTATCGTCTTAGACAATAATGTGATCAAAGAGGAAAATTAATAAACTTGTTCTCATATGAAGCTTGACTTTAACTCCCTTTCCCTGTAAATTCTGATATGATTACGTTGCTAAGCTAAGCATCTCACCGATTAGGTGATTAGCGCTCGTATTCTACGGTTATAAACGACTGGTAAGGATAATAAGGTCATTTATAATTAGTATAAGTGATCCAGAAGAATTGGACTTTGCAGGTAGAAAGGGTGCAATTATGAGCAATAGCTTGCAAGTCGCAAAGGTGCTGAACAACAACGTTATCATTGCAAATCATCCCCAGCATGACGAGGTAGTAGTCATTGGAAAAGGTATTGGGTTTAATCGCAAGTCCAACGATTTTGTTCCTCTAGAATTGGTTGAGAAGATGTTCATTCTGAAAAATCAGCAAGAACAAGAACAGTATAAGCAACTCGTCCGTCAGGTAGATGAGAAGTTAATTGAGGTTATTGGAGAAGTCATCATGTATATATCCAAGAAAACTCAGACTGAGCTTAATGAGCATATCCACATAGCGCTTACTGATCACCTTGCATTTGCTTTGAAGAGGGCTGAACAGGACATTGCTATACACAACCCATTTCTATATGAGACCAAAGAAATCTATCCAGTTGAATTTGAATTAGCCGAATATGCTATTGACCTAATCCGCAGAAAGATGGGGGTGGATTTGGGGGATGATGAGATTGGCTTTGTTGCACTACATATTAATAGTGCGATGACCAATCGCCATATCAGCGAGGTAAGAGGGCAAGCCGAACTTATCGCCGACTTGGTTTGTATTGTTGAACAGGAGCTTGACGTGGTTATCCAACGTAATTCTCTAGATTATTCAAGGCTCCTTACTCACTTGAGATTTGCAATTGAAAGGATCCGGCGTGGAGAGAGAGTTGGCGAAATTCACAAGCTGGAAGGTCTACTTAAACAGGAGTATCCTACCTTGTACGAGGTTGCCAAGAAATTGACACAGGTTATGGAACAGCGATTAAAAAAAACTGTGTACCCTGCTGAAGTCAGCTATTTAACGATGCATTTACATCGCGTAGCTCACACAAATGTATAATAACTTACTTGCGCTTGATTAGCAGGTTTGCTATAATCTGAGACATTAAACAACAAAAAAACAATCACAATGTGTGACTGATTCGATCAGGCATGAGTTGATAAAAGTATTTTGAGTGTATGATCCGTTTACTGGGTATTATAACTGTAGGCAAGGAGTATACATCAAAAAATATTTTTTGACTTATGCTTTTTTTGTTGTTACTTCTTAGATTCGACACAGGGGGATACTATGTTTAAACGTTTTTTTGGTGTTTTACAAAGAGTCGGAAAAGCGCTAATGTTGCCTGTCGCATTGTTACCCGCAGCCGGTTTGTTACTGGGAATAGGCAACATGTTGGTCAGTCCAGAGTTTCTAGATTTGGTTCCTGTACTGGATAATAGCACTGTCTCACTAGTTGCTACTGTCATGATGAATGCAGGACAAATCGTATTTACAAACCTCGCATTACTATTTGCTGTTGGTGTTGCGTTAGGCTTAGCAGGAGGCGATGGAGCCGCCGGATTGGCTGCTATTATCGGGTACCTTGTTATGAATGTAACTATGGGAACCGTAATCAATGTCACGCCGGACATGATTGGTACGGATCCAGCTTATGCAAACGTCCTTGGTATTCCGACACTTGCAACTGGTGTGTTTGGTGGTATTATTGTCGGGATATTGGCGGCGAGCATGTACAATCGCTTCTTCAAAATTGAATTGCCGTCCTATTTAGGTTTCTTTGCAGGAAAACGGTTTGTACCGATTATGACTGCAGCAACCTCCGTTTTGCTTGGTTTGCTAATGGTCCTCATTTGGCCACCGATACAATCGGGACTAAATACGGCTTCTCATTTCATGCTAGAGCAGAACCGGACATTGACGGCGCTCGTATTTGGAATGGTGGAACGTGCTCTGATTCCATTTGGTCTTCATCATATTTTCTACTCACCGTTTTGGTTTGAGTTCGGAGAATATGTGAACAAGGCGGGTGAAATCGTACGTGGAGATCAGCAGATCTTTATGGCTCAGCTCCGTGACGGTGTTCCTTTTTCAGCCGGTACGTTCATGACGGGTAAGTTCCCATTTATGATGTTCGGGTTGCCAGCAGCGGCTTTAGCCATTTACCATGAAGCAAGACCTGAACATAAGAAGTATGTGGCGGGTATTATGGGTTCAGCGGCATTGACCTCATTCTTAACTGGGATCACAGAGCCGCTAGAATTTTCCTTCTTGTTTGTGGCGCCACTACTATTTGCAGTACATTGTGTATTTGCAGGTTTGTCCTTTATGATGATGCATATCTTAGACGTCAAGATTGGTATGACTTTCTCTGGAGGTTTGATCGATTACTTGATTTTTGGTGTTATCCCGAATCGAACGCCTTGGTGGAATGTCATCATTGTTGGGCTGATTCTCGCCGTGATTTACTACTTCGGTTTCCGATTTGTTATCCGCAAGTTTAACTTAAGGACACCAGGTCGAGAAGAACCAAGTACGGAAGAGGAGAGTTCACAACAAGGCGCAGGAGTTACTAAAGATGAGTTGCCGCATAATATTTTGGACGCACTTGGCGGGAAAGACAACATAGCACATCTAGATGCCTGTATCACTCGCCTTCGGGTAGAAGTGAAGGATAAAGGAAATGTCAGCAAGGATCGACTTAAGAAACTAGGTGCTTCAGGTGTTCTTGAAGTCGGTAACAATATCCAAGCGATATTTGGTACCCGATCGGATACGATTAAATCGCAAATTGCTGATATAATGAACGGTAATACACCAGCAGCTCCGGTACCAACCGTGGAGAAAGCTGCAATTGTGGAACAACAGGCGGCACAAGATGGAGATGCTATTATCCATGAGGATATTGTCATGCCGGTAAATGGTGAAATCATGGATATTACCAAAGTTCCTGACCCGGTATTTTCAGAAAAAATGACCGGAGACGGATTTGCTATTCTGCCACATGATGGGGTTATCTGTTCTCCAGTCTATGGTAAGGTGTTTAACGTATTTCCTATCAAGCATGCGATCGGCATAATGTCTGATGGCGGCAAGGAAGTGCTAGTGCATATCGGTGTTAATACGGTAAAATTGAAAGGACAAGGCTTTACTGTTCTAGTCAAAGAGGGAGATCTCATCGCTGCTGGTCAACCGATCATGGAAGTAGATCTTGACTATGTGAAAGAGCATGCACCGTCTATAATATCACCAATTATTTTCTCTAACCTCCCGGAAGGTTCTGTTGTAAAGTTAAACAAAACAGGGCTATTAAAGAGTGGTGAAGGGGATATCATCACGATATCCTAAGAGAGAATTGGAAATAAATATCTTAGAAGTTGAAGATGTCGAATGAAAAATGACGATAGTCAATTTCGGTATCTACAGGATTTGAGAATCAGTCCAACAAAAAAACAACAAAAATATAGAAAGTGAGTTGAATTTAAATGGAAACAAAATTCAGAATTTCAGATGAAGATGGTATACATGCACGTCCAGCTACAGCACTTGTGAACACAGCTAACAAATTTAAAGGGGCCGAATCCTTTGCAGAAGCAAATGGTAAGAAGGTGACTTTAAAATCAATCTTGGGAGTTCTATCTCTAGGTTTGGAAAAAGGTGATTACATTACACTGTCTGTCCAAGGAGAGAATGCAGCAGAGGCTCTTCAAGCACTTACGGATGTGATGGTTAAAGAAGGGTTAGGCGAAGTAGATGCTTAAAATAGACGGAATTGCTGCATCTCCAGGTGTAGCCATTGCGCCTGCTTTCATATTGGAGAATCCAGACTTCACGGTACATCACCGTGAAGTCTCGGACCCAGAAGCTGAGCTTATTCGGTTAGATGAGGCTCTAAGTAAATCACAGCAGGAGCTCGAGAATATCAAAGAACGTACGCTTCAAGAACTTGGCGAGAAGAAGGCTGAGATTTTCGAATCACATTTGCTAATCCTCAACGATCCCGATTTAATTACTACAGTACGTGATAGAATCACTACGGAGAAAGTCAGTGCCGAATATGCCATGAATGTAACTGCGCAAGAGTTTATTGCTATGTTTGAGAACATGAAGAGTGCATATCTCCGTGAACGCGCTGTAGACATGCGCGATATTACTAAACGGATATTAATTCATCTGCTAGGGTTAACTTATGTTAATCCAATGGAGATCGATAAGGAAGTTATCGTCATTGCCGAGGACTTAACACCTTCGGATACGGCGCAACTTAATCGTAAATATGTAAAAGGTTTTGCAGCGAATGTTGGAGGTAGAACCTCACATTCAGCCATCATGGCCAGATCCCTTGAAATTCCTGCTGTTGTGGGTACAAAGGAAGTATTAGGTCAAGTGAAAAATGGCGATTTAATCATCGTTGATGGACTGGATGGCAAAGTCATTATTAATCCTACTTCAGACTTGGTGGAAGAGTATAAGGAAAAACGGGATAAACACTTGCAACAAATTGAAGAATGGAAACAACTTCGAGGAGTAGCTACTACTTCAGCCGATGGTGTGCATGTCGAACTGGCAGCTAACATTGGAACTCCAAATGATGTAACAGGTGTTGTGGAGAATGGTGGCGAAGGTGTAGGTCTGTACCGCTCGGAATTTTTATATATGGGACGTACTGAGCTGCCTTCGGAGGAAGTTCAATTTAATGCTTACAAAACCGTATTAGAAAAAATGGAAGGAAAACCTGTTGTAGTGCGGACTCTTGACATCGGTGGCGATAAAGAACTACCTTATCTGGATATGCCAAAAGAAATGAATCCGTTTCTAGGTTTCCGTGCCATTCGTCTTTGCTTGGAGCGTCAGGATATTTTCCGTACACAACTGCGTGCATTACTAAGAGCGAGTGTATATGGTAACCTACGTATTATGTTCCCGATGATCGCTACGCTTGATGAATTCCGGCAAGCAAAAGCTTTACTCTTAGAAGAGAAAGCAAATCTGGAAAGCGAAGGCGTAACCATTTCTGATACGATTCAACTTGGTATCATGGTCGAAATTCCTTCAACGGCTGTATTAGCCGATCAATTTGCTAAGGAAGTTGATTTCTTCAGCATTGGAACGAATGACCTGATTCAATATACGATGGCTGCTGACCGAATGAACGAACGTGTATCCTATTTGTATCAACCGTATAATCCAGCGATTCTACGGCTTGTAAAAATGGTGATAGATGCCGCTCACAAAGAAGGACGTTGGGTGGGAATGTGCGGTGAAATGGCAGGCGATGCTACAGCTATTCCTCTTCTGCTTGGTCTAGGTCTAGATGAGTTTAGTATGAGTGCAACATCGATTCTCCCAGCTCGTTCACAAATAGCTAAACTGTCCAAAGCGGATATGCAGAAGTTAGCGGTGGAAGCATTACAACTTGGGACGGCTGAGGAAGTTGTTCAATTGGTTCGTAATATTAAAGCCTAATTTTATTGGAGGTCGTCTTTACGAGACCAAATCATCTTTTACCAAGAAATATTTTGTTAACCGGTGCCTTAGGGTGCCGGTTTTTTGTATGATAGGCCACAAATCTTCGTGTTGGTGGTGTATAAAGGGTTTATTTTTTGCATTAAGTGGGATAAAGTGATGGTATTACAATCTTAGACGACAAGGGAGTCTTAATGTGGATAATAGCCGTACGACAATAGGAATTATGGATATTGGGTCCAACTCCATAAGGTTGGCCATTTACGAAGTAACATCACAAGGGGAATATCGTTTAATTAATGAGAATAAGGAATCTGCGCGCTTGAGCGAAAAAATAAAGCAAGACGGAAGGTTAGAATTAGACGGTATTCTTGAGATTGTCCCAATTCTCAGTCAATTTAATGATATTTGTAGCCAATATAAATGTCGAGAAATTCGAGTAGCGGCTACAGCGGCCATCCGTAACGCCACCAACTCGGAAGAAATCGTCGATATGTTATTTCAGTATACGGGGCTGAAAGTTGATATTTTGTCTGGAGATCAAGAGGCTTATTACGGCTTTCTTGGAGTTGTAGACGGAATTAATGTTCAGGACGGATTTATCATTGATATCGGGGGCGGAAGCACGGAAATTACACTCTTCCGTAATCGTGAATGGATCTCGAGTGTATCTTTGCCAATTGGAGCAGTAAACTCCCAAAGGAAGTACGGAGGAGATTCTGAGTCCTGGTTGGATGAGAATATTACTTCGCTACAGAACGAAATATATGACTTACTTTCAGAGCATTCATGGATTACCACTCAACCTGGGCTACCTTTGATCGGACTAGGTGGGAGCATCCGTGCACTTGGGAAATTAGATCAGCGAAGATCTAAATATCCATTGCCCATCGCTCATCATTATATGTTAGAAAGAGACAATATCGAGTATTTTGCACAGTTACTTCCCTCTTTGTCGCTAGCTAAGCGTAAACGTATGGAAGGTCTTTCTAAAGCTCGTGCAGATATTATCGTCCCGGGTGTGATTATTCTACATGCAATTCTGCAATATACTGAGGCTGCTGTGTGCCTAGTAAGCGGAACAGGTCTTAGAGAAGGCTTGTTGCTTGAAACTCTGGAATTGGAGCTACCTTCTGCATCAGAGGTCATCCCTCGTCAGGTGAACTCGCTACTTGCCTTCCATTCAACGGTTCAATCCGCTCATCTTGAACATGTTCATAGATTTGCAGAAATACTGTATGACGCTATTATGGAGGATTATGACGATGAGTCACAGGTTAGGAAGCTGATTTATGTATCTTCGATGTTATACAAAATCGGAAGTGGAGTCCGCTACCACCAGTACGATAAGCATACGTTATATTGGTTGACTCATGCTCCAATTGCAGGACTAACACATCGTGAAATTGTACTATGTGCCTTTATTGCGGGCCGCTTATCCGGTAATGGAAAAGGTATTAATGTTGGAGATTATCGAAGTTTACTTGAGCCCTCGGATGCTGAATTAATTGGGAAATTAGGTTCGTTAATTGAGGTTGCTATAGCGTTGGATACTAGTGAAACTCAGGTCGTAGAGGAGATCAAGGTAGAGATTAGTGAAGAGACTATCTTGCTTAGATTGCAATGTCGCAGTCAAGCTCCTCTAGAGATTAGAGGGCTTGAAGCTGCGGCGAGGAGTTTCAAAAAAGTGTGGAAAATTAATTTAGTATGGACGATGGATAGTTCTTCCACATAGTAATATCCGATGCTGCAAACTGACTTCGGCAAGGCTGGTGATCGTTAGTAATAGCTTCATACTTGCCATTCTGGATCAAACGCTTCGCTTTCACATTATCAGCTAACGACAACAATAAAATTTGAACGATTGTGTCGCGTGTATCTTCTTTGTACACGGGACACATGAGTTCGAGACGACGCGTTAAATTTCGAGTCATCCAATCTGCACTCGATATCCATACCTCAGGCTTACCACCGTTCTCGAAGTAATATATTCGAGAATGCTCTAAAAACCGGTCAATAATACTTCGTACCGTGATCAATTCGCTCATGCCTTTAACTCCAGGCCTGAGGCAGCAAACACCACGGATGATTAGTTCAATATTGACTCCAGCTTGTGATGCATCATATAATTCATCAATCATTTCCTGATTCGAGAGGGAATTCATTTTAGCGATAATCTTAGCTGGTCGACCTGCAGCGGCATGTTCGGCTTCACGGCGAATGAGTGAGAATAGTTTATCCTTCATATCGGTTGGTGCTGGGGTAACCGCCTGCCAGCGATCTGCCGATGAATAACCAGTTATGAGGTTGAACAGTTCGGATGCGTCCTCTCCGATAGCCGTATCTGTGGTGAACAAACCAATATCTGTATACAGTCTTGCAGTAGTGTCGTTGTAATTACCTGTTCCAATATGGACGTATCGCTTCAAATCACGCCCTTCCTGACGGACAACGAGCAGAATCTTGGCATGAGTTTTTAGTCCAATCAAGCCATATACGACATGGCATCCTGCTTTCTCTAACGTCCGAGCCCATGCAATATTCCTCTCTTCGTCAAAACGAGCTTTAAGCTCTACGACTACAGTCACTTGTTTACCTGATTCGGCAGCACTAGCCAGCGCTTTAATAAGCGGTGAATTACCACTAACTCGGTATAACGTCATTTTAATTGCCATGACCATAGGGTCCTCAGCAGCCTGAAGAATGAAGTCAGTGACTGCATCAAAGCTTTCATACGGATGATAGACAAGGACATCCTTTTCTTTTAATACTTTAAAAAAGTTATCGTCTTCTTCAAATTCAATGGGATAGACCGGTTCAATTTGTGGATATCTTAGCTTGGGATTTCCTTTGACAGCTGACGAAAGTTTGCCCAGAAAGCTCAAATCTAGTGGACCTTCTATTTCAAAGACAGAATTCGTAACTTCGAATTCTTCCTCCAACATCTCTAGTGCATACGGGTGAATTCCCTTTTGAATCTCCAGTCGCACAGGTGCTCCCCAGCGGCGTTTGCGTAGTTCCTTCTCGATTTCTTCTAATAGATCCTCGGCTCCATCTTCATCAATGGTTAGATCGGCATTACGTGTTAGTCGGAATTCGTCTACAGCCAGTGGAGTGTATCCGCTAAATAAAGTTTGAATATGATGACGAATCACTTCTTCGATGAGAATAAAAGATTGCTTCTTGCTGTTGGTATGCTGAGGCAATGGAATGAATCGTGATAAGTTTGATGGAATTTGTACGATTGCGAAATAAGGCTCGTCCTTCTCGGGTGTAAGTACAGCTCTCTTTAATACAACTGAAAGATACACGAATCCGTTATGGACAAGCGGAAATGGACGACTCTGGTCTACAGCCATAGGGGTTAGGACTGGGAAGATAATATCATGATAGTAAACTTCCATCGACTTTCGTTGTGTAACATTAAGATCTTCATAATTCAGAAACATAATATTTTCTTTGTTGAGTTGTCTAGAGAGATCTCGAAACGTTCGATACTGCTCGGCAACTATTCCGGAGATTCGGGAATTGAGACGCTTGTACAATCCAGCGGGTGTATAACCTGTGAAGTCTTTCTTGGAATACCCAGCCCGAATTTGATCCTGAATACCTGCCAAACGAACGCTTATAAATTCATCTAGGTTACTAGATACAATCGATAAAAATTTGGCTCGTTCAAGCAGCGGTGTGCTTGGATCTTTGGCTTCTTGTAGTACACGTCTATTAAACTCAACCCAGCTTAAATCGCGATTCAAATATCGAGAACCGTTCATTTCCGTTAACGTCATTCTTTATGACCTCCGATTATCGATCAGAAATTGTATACTATTTATGATCTCTTTTATTTTACTCCTTTCTTATCATGGAAAATGGCGATTATTGTTAACGTAATGTAAAATTGATGTAAAATCAAATGAATAGTTGTTAACTCCCGTTAGGATAACCGTATATTTGGGTAAGATAATAATATGGCATTGGCCATGGTAACTTAACAAGGGGGTTCTTTCATATGGGTACAGATCATCAAACTTTGCATCTTAATGCTTCAAAGAGAACGAAGTTTACTAACGCTTCGCTTCGCGAATTAAGAGAAAACGGGCAGATTCCAGCTGTCGTGTATGGAGTAAATACCAATCTTGCGATTCATGTGGATGAAAAGGAACTTAGGAAGGTCTCACGTACAGGACGGTCCGAATTCTTCGAGTTGAAATTAGACGATGGAGGTAGCTTTCCAGCGCTAATCAAAGATATTCAGCAGCGGGGTGGAAGATGGGTGCATGTTGATTTTCTACAGGTATCCAAGAATAAGCCTATTCGTGTCAAAATCCCCTTGCATTACAACGGTACGGCAGAAGGCACTAAGGGAGATGCGATACTGCAGGTACAGTCTACGGAGCTTGAAGTGGAAGGACTGCCTGATGCACTACCAGCTGGACTGGATATTGATGTGACACCACTTGGGGTTGGGGATAAGTTGACTGCAGCTGAAGTGTCGCTTCCAGAAGGTGTGACATTAGTATCTTCAGGAGAAGAATTATTGGCTTCTGTTATTACGACGAGGGGATCAGGTGCGGATACGACCCAAGAAGCTGAAGCTCCTGAGGATTCTGCGGAAGAACCACTCCAAGAGTAAATCACAACATGTTAAGATCTTAGTGCGGATATCATAATCGAAGCATAACCAAGGCGACCGGAAGGTCGTCTTTTGTTTGGTTGTTTTGTGGATTTACTCAGTTTGCGAGACTATAGTAACTTGACTAAGGTTGTTTTTGTAACTAGAATAGTTACAGTGTAATAAGACTTATCATTTTATAAGGAAAGTAGGGGTCGTATGCCACCAAAGAAAAAGAGTGAGGTCATGGCTCAGCGAAAAGCAGAAGCAATAAAGCTAAAGCAGCAGCAAAAAAAGAGACGTCTGATCTGGTTTGGAACGGTTGGAGTTGTACTTATTCTTGTTATTGTGGCGCTTGCTATTCAATCTACTTCGACCTCAAAATCAACTGCGAAAGTAGAGACATTTGATTATGCGAATCTTCCCGTGCTGGGTAATCCCGATGCACCCGTAAAAATCGTTGAATTTGGAGATTTCAAATGTCCGAGCTGTAAAACTTTTAATGAAACCATTAAACCACAGCTACAAAGTGACTATATTAAACTGGTACCCATAGACTGGACACTTTGAAAAAAAGGTGTCTAGGCTGTGGGTACTTTTGTATACTAGAGTAAGCATGGGGGGATGACATGAGTAAGAAACTTTTTAGTGAAGCAGATCAAATACTTTTACTTAAGAATAACTATGTAAGCAAAATTAGTGAAAGATCAATTACCTTTACAGACGAGTTTAAGCGGTTATTCATAGAAGAGCTTATGATAGGTAAATTGCCAAGAGAGATCTTTGAGTGCCATTGTCTTCCTGTCCATATCATTGGTATGACACGCGTGGAGCAGAGTGCAGATCGATGGAAAAAGGCATATAGCCGGGATGGGATTATCGGGTTATTAGATAACCGAAAGGGTGCTTCTGGTCGTCCTCTTCAAAGAGAACTAACCTCGGAAGAAGTGATTGCGAAACAAGAGGCACGAATCAATCTGCTCGAGTCTCAAATTGAACTGTTAAAAAAGTTAGACAAGAACGAAAGGAGGCTGTTACTCAGCGGAATAAAGCGAAGCATAAGCGTTAAGTTTGAACTCATCAAGAACACGGTAGATAAGGGATTTAGTAGACTGACGGGATATCTATGCGAGCTCCTTCAGGTTTCTCGTTCAGGGTACTACAACTATCTCGCATCCACAAATGCACGTCTAGAACGTGCTAAACGTGATGAAGAAGCCGGAAAACTCGTAAAAAAAGCATTCAACCGTCGTGGATTCAAAAAGGGTGCACGCTCGATTAAGATGGTCTTAAAGCAAGACTTTAAGGTCACTTATAGCTTGAAGCGAATTAGCAGACTTATGAAAAAATTCAATTTGGTATGTCCTCACCGTAAGCCTAACCCGTATAAACGCATTGCTAAAGCCACGAAGGAACACCGGACGCTGCCTAATCTCCTACAACGAGATTTCAGAAAAGAGATTCCTGGACTGGTTCTACTCACCGATATTACTTACCTTCCTTATGGCCGCTCTGAGATGGCCTATTTGTCTACCCTGCTAGATGCATCGACAGGAGAGGTGTTAGCTTATAACCTATCCGATCGGATCACGCTCGACATTGCCACAGATACGGTAGATGGTCTTTTAAAGCAACGAAATGTAAAACTGCATACGGATGCATTCATTCACTCCGATCAAGGAAGTCACTATACCAGCCCAGTCTACCAAAAACTGTTGAGAGATCATGGTCTAGGACAGTCTATGTCTAGACGCGGAAACTGTTGGGATAACGCTCCTCAAGAATCCTTTTTTGGTCACATGAAGGACCATGTGGATCATCGAAGTTGCTCCTCCTTCCTTGAACTTCAACGTCAAGTGAATCGATATATTCGTTATTACAACCATCACAGATATCAGTGGGGAAGACAAAAGATGACTCCTGTACAGTACAGGAATCATCTTTTGTCAGCCTCTTAAACATCAATAGCTCTTTCTTTTTTAAGTGTCCTTGACAAGGGGTACAGTTTATATTGATCAGGGGAAGGTAGCCTTTTATTTTATGAACCTTTCTTTCATTGGTCCGGATTCTTATACGGCAGCCCTTGCGGCCCAATCTGTATATCATCAGGATAATGAGTTATTCTGGACTTATCTGGATACGATATTTAAAAATCAGGGTGATGAGCAGGAAGAGTGGGCCACCGCTGACTTTCTCGTAAATGTTGCGAAACAGGAGAATCTCTCTATTGATTATGATTTGTTGAAAAAAGATATTGAAGAAATGACATATAAGAGTGAAGTAGATGCGCATAACGCTAAAGCAGATGAGCTTAAGCTTGGGGGAACACCAACATTATTCATCAATGGTAAAGAATATACCAGCGAGAACTATGGAGATTACGATGCCATGAAGCAAGCTATTGATCTTGCGGCACAAGAGCAATCTAAGTAATCGAAGGGATGGGGACCCATGCGATCATTCTTCAAGGACTATGGAATTTATCTCGCTTGGCTGGTTTCGTTAGTTGCTACCGCAGGGAGTTTGTATTTAAGCGAAATATTACATTATGAACCGTGTAAGTTGTGCTGGTTCCAACGTATCTTTATGTATCCTCAGGTGTTTCTACTTGGTATGGCGGCCTTCCGTAATGACCGTGTAATTATCAGGTATGTCCTCCCACTTAGCTTCATTGGAGGAACTATTTCTCTATATCATTACGCTGAACAAAAACTTCCTGCATTAGCTAAATTGACTCCATGCAGGACAGGTGTTCCATGTAACATTGATTATCTTAACTGGTGGGGATTCGTTACAATTCCCTTCCTTGCGTTAGTTGCGTTCATCATGATTATTGCGTTGTTGTTAGCAGCTAACAAAAGTGTATCTGATGTTATAGATGAAGCATGATAGTTCCATAAACTTTATTTGGTGTTGAGCCCTAAATCGAGCAAGGAATCTTCTATTTAGAAGGTTCCTTTTTTTTGTTACATCAAAAAGTTATTTTTCTTCCTAATGTATAGGTGAAGACAATTGAATGATTGTGACAAGTGCCTAATTCTCCGCATATGATGCCGAAGACGAACAACTTTTGGTAAAGGAGAGAGCAGCCCTGAAGAAAATTAGAACTCCCAAATCTGGCAGAGCAAGAAAGCAGCTCTACTACGTGGATAATCCGGAAATCAATGAATTGAAGATGCTGGAGGATGGTAAGAAGGTTACTTTGGAAGAACAGGAAGAACTTAACCTTCATTCTCTTCATCTCTTGTCGGCACCAGGGGAAGTATTGGCGGAGAAATTAACCGAGGAGATCCAGTTAGATGAATCACGCAAAGCTATGCTGGAGATCAGTTTGGAAGAAAAGAAAGTGTCCCGTATTGATGAAGGTATTATATACACAGATGATTTGACGGATGAGGTTGTAACCGGAGAGAAAATTGCTCCTTACACGATTGATTCGACAAAATTAAAGTATGGGACGATTGGTACCGCATGGTTGGCTGATTTTGCAGTGCAAAGTATTAAAATTGCAGAAGGATCTATAACATCTTCCAAAATCGCCCCTAATTCCATTGTGGGGAATCACTTGGTTGATGGCTCCATCGAAGGGAGAACGATCAGAAGTCGATCAATCAGTGGAGATAAGTTGGAGGATGGAAGTGTAACCTCTAGTAAGTTGGCAGATGGGATTATTCAAGGAGATAAAATTGCGAGTAGTTCGATCGAAAGTCGCCACCTCAAGGAATGGATTGTTACGACTGATCTACTGCAAGACCAGTCGGTCACTGCTGATAAAATCCGAAGTGGGAGTATCCAGTCGTTTAATTTGGCAAATGGCGCCGTGGACAGCTCCAAATTGAGCGATCAATCGGTAACGGCAGCTAAACTCCGTGATGGGTCGATTACCGGTGCCAAACTACAAGAAGGAACGATTGAGAGTCGCCATCTTGCGGAGAATGCTATTTCAGCCAGAAACCTGGCTCCAGGTCTGATCGGTAAAGAGCAACTTGCCATTCCTAGCGTGGGTACAGATCAATTAGAAGAAGGAATTATTGCTTCCTACCATATTCGTGATCAAGCAATTGAAGCTCGGCATATTACTCCCGGTTCGATTGAGAATATTCATTTTAAACCGGGAAGCATTGGTCAGGATCAAATAGCTACTGGTGAAATTAAGGGGCGTCATATCGCCGACCGTAGTATCCCCTCCACAAAGTTGGCTGATCAGGCAGTGGGAACAGCGCAAATCATTGAACAAGCGGTTACTTCTTCTAAGATTGCCGATCAGAGTATTCTACCTCATAAGATTGCGGATGAAGCAGTTCATACTCGTCATCTGGGTAGATCAGCCGTACAAGGAGCTCAATTAGCTCCGTTAAGTATTACTTCGTTTCATTTATCCAATGGCGCTGTTCAAGGCGATCATATTGAAGCTGAAGCGATTCAAGAGTGGCATATTGGACCCCAAAGCGTCAGGGGCGACAAGATAGAAGACGGAGCAGTCGATGAAGTTCATCTAGCGGATGCTGCTGTAGCGTCAAAGCACTTGAAAAAGGGTATCGTAACGACTGAAAAGTTGGCAGAGGGTAGCGTAACAAGAAGTAAAATTGCAAATGGAGCCGTCACGGGCGAGGCTGTAGGTGCAGAACAGATAGCTTCTCAGCATATTCTGCCTCATGCAATTAACGAGTGGCATCTGGCCAATAATAGTGTCGGACAGAGTGCTTTGCAAGCAGGAGTTGTTAGAGAAGAACATTTGGGTGAAGGGGTTGTATTCTCACCTCATTTACAGGACCATGCTGTAACGTCTTTGAAATTGTCACCAGAGAGTGTAACTAGCGATAAAATCAACGATCTGGCAGTTACAAGTTCTAAGTTGGCCGAAGGTAGTATTACATCTTCTAAAATATTGCCTCGCGCTATCCAGTCTGAGCATTTGACTATAGGAGCTGTTAAATCAGAAGGCTTAGCGGCTGGAGTCGTATTGTCAGAACATCTAGCTATAGATAGTGTCACCTCCGTAAATGTGCGTTCAAATACGTTAGAAGAGCGACATTATGGCGCTCAGTCCGTATCAGAAAGAGCATTACAAAATGAGTCCATTACTCGTGAAAAGTTGGCGGAGGGTACTGTACATTCTTACCATTTGGTCAAAGGTTGTGTAGATGGCAGCCATATCGGTGAAGAGGTAGTAGGAACCCGGCATATTGGAAACCAAGTGGTTAAGTTTACCCATTTATCAACCGAATTACAGCAAGGTGGTTTGTTACCACAGGACGGTGTGAATGGAGAAGATATTATACCTCAGACTATCTCCCGTGTTCAGCTACAGGCTGATGCCGTTGATGCAGATGTGCTGCAGGAAGATTCAGTGGGATCAACTCACCTTAAGTCCCTATCGATACAAAGCCAGCATTTGAGTGAGGGTGCTGTACAAAGTCAGCATTTAACAGCAGACTCTGTGGGATCACATCATTTGGTAGAGGGTAGTGTAGAAGGACTTCATATTGGGGAAGCCGTAATAGAAAGTCGTCACATTGGGGATCAAACTGTTAAGTTTACGCATCTGTCAGCGGAATTACAACAAGGTGGTTTGCTACCACAGGATGGTGTGGATGGAGAAGATATTAAACCACAGTCGATCTCCCGTGTTCAGTTGCAGGCCGATTCTGTGGATGAAGAGGTTTTGCAGGAAGATTCGGTAGGGCCTAACCATCTTAAGCTGACGTCTGTGCAAAGCCAGCACTTGAGCGAGGGTGCCGTGCAAAGTGGGCACCTGGGTGAGGGAATTGTTGGATCACAGCACCTCGCAGGAGGCAGTATTAAAGGCCAACATATCGGTGAAGCAGAAGTAGGAACCCGCCATATCGGTAAACAAGTCATTAGGTTTACGCACTTGTCAGCAGAGCTCCAGCAGGGTGGTTTGTTGCCACTAGATGGGGTAGATGGAGAAGATATCAAACCCGAGACCATCTCCCGTGTTCAGTTGCAGGCGGATGCCGTAGATGAGGATGTGCTACAGGAAGACTCCGTAGGATCTGCTCACCTTAAGCCGTTGTCTGTACAGAACCAGCATTTGGGTGAGCAGGCAGTGCATAGCCAAAACTTGGCGGAGCGATCCGTGGGAGCACAACATATTGCAGGAAACAGTATAGAAGGTCATCATATTGGGGACGAGGTTGTGGAATCTCGCCATATTGGTAATCATGCCATTATATTTACACACTTCTCGGCTGAACTCCAGCAAAGCGGATTTCTACCACAGGGGGGTGTAAATGGGGATGATATTAAACCTCAATCCATCTCCCGTATTCAGTTGCAGGCAGCTGCCGTAGACGAAGAGGTTCTGCGTGAAGATTCAGTAGGATCCACTCACCTTAAGCCTTTGTCTGTGCAGAGTCAGCATGTGGGTGAGGCGGTTATACAAAGTCAGCATTTGGCAGAAGGAACAGTTGGATCTCAGCACTTGGCAGTGGGCAGTGTAGAAGGTCATCATATTCGTGCAGCAGAAGTTGGAACAAGGCATATTGAGAAACAAGCCATTAGGTTTACACACTTATCAGCGGAAATACAGCAAGGTGGTTTGTTGCCACTGGATGGTGTGAAAGGAGAAGACATCAAACCTGAGTCTATCACCCGTGTTCATTTGCAGGCAGATTCCGTAGACGAAGATGTGTTGCAGGAAGATTCAGTAGGATCGGCCCATCTGAAGTCGCTGTCGGTACAAAGCCAGCATTTGGCTCAGGGAGCTGTTCAAAGTCAGCATTTAACAGTAGGGTCTGTGGGATCGAATCACTTGGCGGCGGGCTGTGTTGAAGCTAACCATCTTGGTGATTCTGTGATAGAACCCCGCCATATTGGAGCTGGGGCCATTACAGTTAGGCAATTATCGTCGGAAATACAGCAAGGTGGTTTGTTGCCACTGGATGGTGTGGATGGAGAAAACATCAAACCTGAGTCAATAACTCGAGTTCATTTGCAGGCAGATGCCGTAGACGAAGATGTGCTGCAGGAAGATTCAGTGGGGACGGAGCATCTGAAGTGGCTGTCGGTACAAAGCCAGCATTTGGCACAGGGAGCTGTACAAAGTCAGCATTTAACAGCGGGATCTGTGGGATCGAATCACTTGGCGGCGGGTAGTATCGATGGCAATCATCTTGGTGATACCGTGATAGAAACCCGTCATATCGGCTCTGGGGTCATTACAGTTACACAATTATCGTCGGAACTCCAGCAGGGTGGTTTATTACCACAAGCAGGTGTGGACGGAGAAGACATCAAACCTGAGTCCATCTCTCGAATTCATTTACAGGCGGATGCCGTAGACGAAGATGTGCTGCAGGAAGATTCAGTGGGATCGACTCACATTAAGCCTCTATCAGTACAAAGCCAACATTTGGCTGAGGGAGCAGTGCAAAGTCAGCATTTAACACTAGGGTCTGTGGGATCAGATCACTTAGCGGCGGGTAGTATCGATGGCAATCATCTTGGTGACACCGTGATAGAAACCCGTCATATCGGCTCTGGGGTCATTACAGTAACGCAATTGTCAGCAGAGTTACAGCGAGGTGGTTTATTACCACAAGCAGGTGTGAACGGAAAAGACATCAATCCAGAGTCCATCGCTCGAATTCATTTGCAGGCGGATGCCGTAGACGAAAATGTGCTTCAGAAAGAATCAGTAGGATCGACTCACATTAAGCCTCTATCAGTACAAAGCCAACATTTGGCTGAGGGAGCAGTGCAAAGTCAGCATTTAACACTAGGGTCTGTGGGATCAGATCACTTAGCGGCGGGTAGTATCGATGGCAATCATCTTGGTGACACCGTGATAGAAACCCGTCATATCGGCTCTGGGGTCATTACAGTAACGCAATTATCAGCAGAGCTACAGCAAGGTGGCTTGCTGCCACTGGATGGTGTGGACGGAGAAAACATCAAACCGGAGTCGATTACTCGAATTCATTTGCAGGCGGATGCCGTAGACGAAGATGTGCTGCAGGAAGACTCGGTAGGATCTACTCATCTGAAGCCACTGTCGGTTCAAAGCCAGCATTTGAGTGAGGGAACTGTACAAAATCAACATTTGGCAGAGGGATCGGTGAGTTCCCGTCACTTGGAACTAGGATCGGTTGGGCTAGATCATTTGGCATTGAATCCAATTCAAGGGGTACCAGGAGAGCGAGCTTTACAGCAATTTGGAATGGCAGCATTCCTCCTGCAACGTCATGAGGAATTCACAGAGATCACGGTACAGTTCGATGAGCCATTTCCTAATTCTCATTATGTCATTGTGGCGATGTCAAATCATCCTGCGTACTATGTCACATTAAAGGAACAATTCCCTGATTCGGCTGTTCTGGAGATATCCAGACTGAAGGAAAGCGATAGAAATTACGGATTTATTACGTGGATTAGCATTGGCAATGTAAATTGAATTTTGACAAACAACCTTCAAAAGTCACGGATCAGCATGTGGCTTTTGAGGTTGTTTGTGTTTTGTAATCTGATTAAGAAAAAAAGACGTTCCCTTTAAAAAATGAATCGTTATAATGAAGGGATTATAGTGACAACTTTTCAATTGGAGGAATGATAGAATGGGAGATCAGGGTAACATCGTGTTTATCCCGCTTACAGAAGAGGATATTGCACTTTTAACATCAATTATGACTAGGGCATTTGATGAGGATGCTAGAATCCACTTGGGTGAAGGATATAGAGACGGTCCGCCTGGATATGATAATGGCGAACTTTTGATGAAATATGGGATACTCGCGGATAGTGATGCTTTCACAATATGGATGGATGGGCAGTTGATTGGATCAGTTATCGTGTTTATTGAACAGGATGGTGGTTATTATTTGGGCAATATTTGTCTTGATCCTTTGGTTCAAAATAAGGGGATTGGGACGAAGATATGGGCAATGATAGAGTCCAAGTATCCTGATGCACGGGTATGGAGAACAGATACGCCTGGCTCTTCTAAGAGAAATCATCACTTCTATATAGACAAATGTGGTTTTAAGCTAATTGACATTCTAAATCCCGGAGATTTGGATCAAGAAACTTACAGATTAGAAAAAAGGATGATGTAGTCGCGGGATCTTTTTACATGGATTTAATAAATGTGTAAAAAGCTAGTTAAGCATTAAGTTTATCGATTTCTTTGTAAATAATACATAAAAATTGGAACATGTGATTTTGTATACAGAAAATAGTGCTACGGATTGAATATGATGGATCCAAATCACTTACATACATATATTTTTTTGCGCATTTTCAAAAGTGATTTATTTCACCTATTATGTGAAAGAATTCACGATTGTGCACGGTGATGGGTCAAGGAGGGATGAAAACTACTTATTGAGTTCGGTTGTAGATGCAACATAGGAACCGTAACTAGCATTTTTGAAGAACTCATATGAACAAAGGGAGAGGGTTATTAAGTGAAAAGACTAATTTCATTAACTTTATGTGCTACATTCGTTCTTTCATCCATTCTTCTTGCAGCGGATGTCTCAGACTCGAAATTTTCGACGATTGATGTTGTATCTGCCGCTTCGGAAGCGGTTAAGGAAGAGGTAAAGGCACCAACCAAAACAACAACACCAACTAAGACGACAACACCAACCAAAACAACAACACCAACCAAAACAACAACACCAACCAAGACAACAACACCAACCAAAACAACAACTAAAGAAACTACAAAACCAACAACACCAACGACAGAAATAACAAAGGAAGCAACAGAAGTAGCTCCGGCTACTGTTACTGAAGCTACTTATGCAGATGGAGTATATGTGACTTACGGAACTGCATACTCTAAAGGAACTGAGGGTGCAAAGGTTACAATTAAGGATGGCAAGATAGCCGCAATTGAGCTGATGAGAACAAGTCCTAAGTTGATTGATCGGGACGCTCGGTTCAACTATAGCAGTCTATGGCAAGCATATGAAATAATGGAGTCAAGATTTATTGGAACTACGAGAGCGGAAGCTGCTCAGGTAGATGTTGTATCTGGAGCAACTCGCTCAAGTGAAGGCTGGAAGTTGTCTGTGGATAGAGCTTTCTCTAGAGCTCTTGTGGAGAAACCAGCAGATCAGGTGTATTTTGAAGGCGAGCATATGGGTGTTGACCCTGCAGGCAAATTTATGGTCTTTGTTAACTATGACAAAACCAAACGTTTAGGTGTAAAGGTATACCCACTGAATGACAAAGGGGAAGCCATTGCCGAAGCGAGTATGAGTGCAGAGCAAGCGAAGATGGTGTATACCCTTGCAGGTGAGTTGCTGTACAGAGGAACTAATGCTGTAGCTCTGAATGGTTATGAAGCTGAGACAAAAGCAGCTGTTAATGCATTCCGTGATGCAGAGTTAAATGCGAAAGTGAATAATACTGTAGAGTATGTTGATGGTGTTTATTCTGCTTACGGATCTGCTAGAGATAAAGGTGTAGAAAGAGCAGATGTCGTCATCAGAAACGGTAAATTAGTTGATGTTAAGCTCTACAGACTAGGTGCCAACTTAATCGATAGAGGTGCATCCGCTTATGCTGATGTAGTGAAAGGCAATGCACCTATGGTTGAAAAGTTGCTTGCTAATGGATCTTATATTGCTAACTTTGATGAAAGTGTTGATGCGATATCGGGAGCTACTGAGAGCAGTCATAGTTGGAATCTGGCAGTAGAAAGAGCTTTTGAAAAAGCTCTAAAAGTCCCAACTGGTAACAAGTATTTTGATGGTAATGCTGCAGGTGTAGACAACAGATCGAGAGTACTTGTCTTGGTTGATATTAGTGCTGATAAGGTTACAAAAACAGTTATTTATCTGTTCGGGGAAGATGGCAAGATCATTAAAGATGAAAACTTGACTGAGGGACAAAAAGCCGCAGTTGCTAAGCTTAGTGAAGGTTTGACTAAAGATGGTGCGAAGACAGAAATAGTTATGGGGCAGGAAGTAGTGTCGATGGCTGCAAAAGCTGCATTCGCTGACGCTTTGCTGAATGCATCTACTAAGCAAAGTAACTATAAGGATGGTCTTTTCACAGCATACGGAAATGCAACTAACAACGGCTCTAACAAAGTCGACCTTACTATACGTAATGGTGTGATTGTTGATATTAACCTTTTCCGCGTGGGTGCTAACTTGGTTGATAGAGGAGAAACAGCTTACGCTGATGTTGTAACAGCTATTCCTCAATTAAAGAAAGATTTCCTTGCTGCCGCAACTAGACAACAAGCACAAACCGTTGATGCGATTTCAGGCGCTACAAGCAGTAGTAATGAATTTAAATTAGCGATTGACCGTGCTTATAAGAAGGCTGAGATTTCTGAGCCATACAAAGCAGCCTATCTGAATGGGATTTATGCGGGTGTGAATGCAGATAAATCAGTAAACGTCGTAGTAACAGTTGATAAGAACGTACCTATTAGTATGGTCGTTAACTATCTAGATAAGGCAGGCAAGATTAAGACGGAAGATAAATTATCAGCTGATGAGAAGGCAGTGAAAGCTGAAATCGAAACTCCGATGACTGAAAAAGATACCATGCATAAATACGGTTATCGTCCGGCAGCATTTGGTGATACAGATGCGGTTAAAGCGGTTTCTGGTAAGGTAATTGAAGCAGTAAAAGCAGCACTTGAAGAAGCTGGAAGATAATTGGTATAATAGAATAAGGATTTATTAATACAGTAGAACCCCTTCAGAGTTAATTTCTGAGGGGGTTCTGAACGTTTAGGAGGTCAACATGAAGCAAGACAAGATTGGGGTTTTATTAGCTCAGATTGGTACTCCAAGTGCACCTACAGCAAAGGCAGTTCGTCCTTATTTAAAAAAGTTTCTATCGGATCGCCGTATTGTTGATTATCATCCTCTTCTGTGGCAGCCGCTGCTGCAAGGTATAATTCTTACCGTTCGTCCTAAACGTTCAGCTAAGCTGTACGAAGAAATTTGGACAGAGCAAGGGTCACCGCTGCGAATTCATTTGAACAGTCAGCAAGCAGGAATACAAGAGCGGTTAGGAGATGGATTTCGGGTAGAAGTAGGAATGGCATACAGTGAGCCAAGCATCGAGCAAGCGATGAGAGCTCTTGAAGATGATGGCATTTCGCGAGTTATTGTGCTGCCGCTGTTTCCGCAGTATTCTTCTACAACAACAGCCTCAGTATATGATGAAGTCTGCTTTGCTGCTTTGGGACGTCGTCATGCTTCCGGTTCGACAGCTAAACGGTTTGTGCCAACATTACGTTTCGTGGATGCTTACTACAATCATCCTGGTTATATTGCTGCAATGAAGCGGCATTTGGATCAGCAATTACAGTTATTACAAACTCCACCTGATAAGTTTATTCTTACCTTCCATGGTATCCCACAGCGGTATGCTGATACAGGTGATCCTTACCGTGAACATTGTTTAGAGAGTTCAAAGCTACTCGCAGAGGCGATGGGATGGGATCGTAAACAGTGGGAGATCGTCTTCCAGTCCAGGTTTGGAAGAGAGCCGTGGATTGAACCAGCTACATTTGATGTACTAGCTGATCTAACAAGGCAGGGCGTGAAACGTCCGTTCTTATTTGCGCCTGGGTTTGCGGCCGATTGTCTGGAAACGCTCCATGAGCTTGGAATTGAAGGCCGTGAGGTGTTTGAAAAAGCAGGTGGCTCTGGGGATAGTTACACCATGGCGCCTTGTCTAAATGATCATGACTCCTGGCTGGATTTCCTAACTGCATATGTGTTAAATAATGCCCAAGGCTGGGTTTGATCCATTGTTATTTTAGAATCGAGAGGTTGTTACTACTCTTGATCCTCATTTCTGGAAGTGAACTGAGTGACATGCGCTAGCAAAAAGTTTGCTGTGAACAGAACAATCAAACGATTTGTACGAAATTGTACGATATTTGATTCCAGGGTAGCATGCAAGAGCTTTAATGAGAACATACAACTACGGACACTGGTTCCGCTATTCATGCTTTTTATGGCCATTTTTGGATGTTCGCGGACCTGAGATCCGTTATTATTCCTTGCAAGGCTCATTTTTGAGGTATTTGATGCAAATAACGAACCTGAGGTCCGCAAGTACCCCGGAATAGGCATAAATTCAGCAAATAGAGGATCCTATGTCCGCCAACCGATCACAACCGCAGTCAGAAACCGTAAAACAGAAACCAAACACGATACACGATACACGATACAAGATACAAGAAACAAGAAACAAGAAACAAGAAATACGAAACATGAAATAAGTAATCGTAACCAATAACCGTAATCGTAATCGCAAGCAGTAGCCATAAACATAACAGTAACCAAAACCAAAGAAGGACCTGACCGATGGTCAGGTCCTTCTTAATATACTAATATCAAATCATCAGAATTTCGCGGATGTCTTCCTCTGTTAGTGTGGATAAGGCCTCATGACCTGGTTGAATGATTTCATCAATGAGGTCTTTTTTTCGCTGTTGCAGCTCGTACATTTTCTCCTCAACCGTATCTTGAGTGATAAGACGGATGACTTGGACTACATTTCTTTGCCCGATTCGATGGGCACGATCGGCTGCTTGCTGCTCTACAGCAGGATTCCACCATAGGTCATAGAGGATTACAGTATCCGCTCCGGTTAGGTTTAATCCGGTACCCCCAGCTTTTAACGAAGCGAGGAACAGCTCCCGCTCACCTCCATTGAACCTGTTGCATAACTCTACACGTTCAGAGGCAGGAGTGCTGCCATCTAGATAGAACAAGGGTACACCTTGGTCTCCTAACTCTTTACGGATAATACCAAGCATCTGGGTGAATTGAGAGAATATGAGCACTCTCTTGCCAGCACTTCGACATTCCTCAATGATTTCCATAAGTTGTTCAAATTTAGCTGAACTTCCAGTGTACTCATCCACGAATAAAGCTGGATGGCAACAAAGCTGGCGAAGTCTAGTCAAACCAGCAAGGATCTTGATACGATTCTGCTGAAAATTCTGTTGATCCAAATGTTTTAATGTTTCCTGTTGTAGCTTGGCCAAGTAGGCGATATATAACTTTTTCTGTTCCGGCAGTAGTTCTGAGGCTTGTAGTGTTTCGATCTTCTCAGGTAGCTCTTTGAGTACGTCGGTCTTTAAGCGGCGTAGTAGAAATGGTGCGATTCGTCTAGCAATGATATCTTGCGATAGATCGTTGAAGGCCTTTCTACCAGGGAATAACTCCGGAAAAACAGCGTCAAAAATCGACCATAATTCCTCTAATTTATTCTCTATAGGAGTCCCGGTAAGTGCAAATCGATAACGCGATTGGATCACTTTTACTGCTTGTGCAGTCTGAGTTGTATAGTTCTTGAAAGCTTGTGCTTCATCTAAAATAAGCGTATGGAAATTTTGACTAGCGTACAATTTGATATCTCTGCGCAATAGTGGGTAGGAAGCAATGACGACATCTACCCCGGAGATACTTCGGAGGGTCATTTCTCGTTCACTACGGCTACCATCGGCAATTACAGCTACAATTTCTGGGGCAAATTTCTTCAACTCGTTGTTCCAGTTATACATAAGCGAGGAAGGGCAGAGTATTAACGCTGGTAACCCCAGTTGTCTAATCTCAGGGAGTACAGAGACAAGGAATGCAATGCTCTGCAATGTCTTGCCAAGACCCATATCATCTGCCAGAATACCACCAAAACGATAATTGGCAAGTGTCTTTAACCACTGGAATCCATATTTCTGATAGTCCCGCAGTACATGTTCAAGGGAGCTCGGAACCGGAAAATCCATATTGTCAGGAAATCTCATATTTTCAAGCAGTTGGCGGAACGACTTGCTTAACTTTACAGCATTTCGTTTATCGTGAGAGTCGATCAGGTGAAGCCCACGAATAACAGGAAGACGGATTTCGGGTCCTGTCAAATCGCGTTTATGGACGCCCATTTCGTTCATTAAAGAGATTATCTCTTGGAACTCTGCACTTTCCAGTGGCAACAACGCTCCATTTGGAAGGCGATGGTACTTGAGTTTATCCTGAAGAGATTTGAGTAAATTACGAATTTCCGTTTCTGATATGCCATCCATCTCAAATCGGAGTTCTAGCCAATCGGTTCGTTCATCCACATCAACCGTCACTTTGGGCGGGGTCAGACCCGTGTGTAGTTTTGCCTTTACAGCTGATGTAGCGTATATAGTTAACAACTTCTCTAGTTGAGGAACGATGTGGTACAGAAAGTCATATTCTCCGTCCTCGTCATTCATGAAATAGCCACTCTCTGTACGTGCAAAAGAGCTTAGCTCCATAAGCTCGAGAATTCGTCTTTCCTGTTCTCCATCTCTCATGAGGATTATATTAGTTCCTCGTCTTGTGGAGTGTTCTTCAAGTGGATTGATGATCATATCTCCATATTGAAATTCCAATCCGGCAAGTAGACGGTCCCTTACACGGTCCAAATAAAGTTTGGCCTTTAGGGGAGTTTGCACAATGCGATCGGATATGGCAGCTGAAATATGGACACTTCCTAGTTTCATTAGACCTGGTATGACTTTCTCCATAAAAGGTTCCATTTGTTCCGGTTCGATTTCAACTTGATGTCTATGAGAGGAATTCAGTAGTTGTTTCAGCTCAGATAGACGTTTGCATTGATGCTCTGGCAGCTTTATCAACTTTCCTTCTGCAAGAACTAATCCATAGGATTCCATGACAATCATTTGTTCTAAGCCTTGGACTTCCAATTGGTAACCTGTATCCTGGGCTTGATCAAATTCGAATTGAAGTGGGAGCCGTTCATCGGATAGTGCGATTCGATCAAATGAAAGCTCATCTTGTATAAGTTTGGTCATGGGAGCTGCGCTAAGCAAGAGAACAAGCGGTTCCCAAAGATGAGGAGGGATCAGAAGCATCTGATCTCCACATATATTGTTGCTAATCCCAGAATAAGTACTGAATGTTTCACGGTACATGACTTCTTGATGATAAACATTAATTAATTGCTTAATAACCTTATCATTCTCTTGTTGAAAACCGTGCAGTTCAGGGACATAAGTGAAATTTTTGGTAAATGTATAGGGTTCACCGCGTTCTATTTGGTTGAGAAATTCTCTTATTCTCTGTACAACATACATCCGTTTAGTACCGACCTTCATCTCAATGCCAAACATATATTTGTGATATCCGTAAGGAAAAGGATGGCAGGTAAACTCTACATGAAGTTGCTCCCTTGTATCGAACAGAGGCCGGGAACCGCTTGGACGTGGCTTTATATCGTCGAACAATTTAATAACCCCTTGGGTTAACGGTGGTCTCATAGTATGAATCCTCACTTTCAAGCCTTATCCCTACATAGTAAAGGAATAAGAGTATAAATAAAAGTAGAAGACACAGGTAACCCCGGCACCATAAGGTACCGGGGTTGCTAATTCATAATTTGGAGTAGATTATCTAGCCAACCATCCACCATCAACAGCTAGTACATGACCATTAAGGTAATCGGAAGCAGCGGATGCAAGGAAGACTGCAGGGCCTTTAACATCTTCAGGAGTACCCCAACGTGCAGCAGGAATACGCTCAAGAATAGAATTAGAACGGTTCTCATCGGCACGAATTTGAGCTGTATTGTCAGTCGCCATGTACCCTGGAGCAATAGCGTTAATGTTAATGCCAGATCCTGCCCACTCATTGGCGAATGCTTTGGTCAGACCAGCTACACCGTGCTTACTAGCAGTGTAACCAGGTACGTTGATACCACCTTGGTAGGAGAGCATAGAGCAAATGTTGATGATTTTACCGGATTTTCTTTCTAGATAGTGACGACCAGCAATCTGCGATAAGAGGAATACGGTGTTTAGGTTCAAATTAATCACGTCGAACCAATCTTTCTCACTGTGATCTTTGGCAGGCGTACGACGGATGATACCCGCATTGTTTACAAGAATATCAATATGGCCGGTAAGTTTTAGAGCTTCATCAAAGGTAGCTTGAAGTGTGCTGTGGTCTCCAAGGTCAGCTTCAATTCCAAGTGCTTTTACGCCAAAGGCTTCCGCAGCCTTCACAGTATCATCACTTGAAGTAAGTGAAGCAGATACGATATCTGCGCCTGCCTCAGCAAATGCTAATGCAATACCTTGTCCGAGCCCACTAGCTGCTCCTGTTACGAGTGCTGTTTTTCCTGATAAGCTGAATAATGATGACATAATATTAGTCGCCCCTTTAATTGCTGAATTAGAAAGCCTGCTCCATTAGCATTCGATCGTTACCCCTGCACTACGGAATTGCTCTGCCGTCTCAGAAGAGAGGCCTTTATCCGTAAGAATGGCGTCGACCTCCTGTAGGGAAGCGAACGTGCGCAGTGCAGTGTGTCCAAATTTATGATGATTTACAACGGCGAATACTTCGCGCGATGTGGATACGAGAGCCTGTTTGAATTCAATTAAATCTCCTGTGAAAATGGAAAGTCCATTCTCGATATGAACGGCTGTGGCCGAGAGAAATGCTTTTTTAATATTAAGCTTTTGCACGTAAGAGACGGCTTCAGGTCCTGCCAGCATATTGCGGACACGATAACCACCGGGTACGACTAAACGAATATTATCTTTTGGAGCAAGTTCGCTAATGATGTACACATCATTGGTGACAACGGTCAGAGGTATATTGTCAAGCCGACGGGCAATTTCAAGTGTCGTACTTCCGCCGTCCAGAGCCACAATGTCGTCCTCTTCAATATGAGCAAGTGCGCGCAGCGCAATCTCCGTTTTTTCCTCGGAATATTTATCGAGAGGTTTCTTAGAGGGTAGAATACCAAATTGGTCGCTCTGCGCCAGCACAGCTCCGCCATGCACACGCACGATCAAACCCTGCTCCTCAAGCTTGCTTAAATCCTCGCGGATCGTTTTCCCCGTTACCTGGAGTCGATCGCTCAGCTCATTCACCGTTACATCCTTTTTATTTAGCAGAACTTCCATAATCATTTCGTATCGTCGTATAGGGTTCATAACCTGCCTCTTCTTTCCATAAGTAATTTATCTCTATTGTAGTTCTTTTATGGAGACAGGGTCCATATCATCATATCTTTTGTTATCTCCGGCCATGCTCCAGATAAATGTATAATTGCTTGTTCCAACACCGCTGTGGATCGACCAACTAGGGGAGATTACGGCTTGCTCATTACGCATCACAATGTGACGAGTTTCGCTCGGCTCACCCATGAGATGGATTACAACAGAATCATCTGGAAGATCAAAGTACATGTAAGCTTCCATACGTCTAGGATGTGTATGTGCAGGCATCGTGTTCCACATGTTTCCTGGTTTCAGTTGAGTCATACCCATGACGAGTTGTGCACTTTGTACGCCATTGGCATGAATAAGGCGATGAATCGTACGCTCATTCGAATTCTTGATATCACCAAGTTCTCCAGATTCAGATTCAGCTAACGTTGTCTTGGTTGTAGGAAAGGATTGGTGTGCAGGAGCTGAGTTCAGATAGAATTTCGCTGGTTTAGCAGCATCCACGCTTTTAAATATGACATCTTTGGATCCTTGGCCTACATATAGACATTCTTTTGTATCTATTTCATATTCTGTTCCGTCTACGACCACAGTACCTTTGCCACCTATATTGATGATTCCCATCTCACGGCGTTCTAAGAAGTAGGTTACTCCTAGTTCCTTCATGTCTGTTGTAAGAATAACTTCTTTCGTAACTGGCTGTGCGCCACCGACAATCATTCGGTCTTCGTGGGTTAGTACGAGTTTCAGCTCATCGGGAGCAAATATAGTAGGGATGTGAAACTCCTCGCGGAGCCGCTCGGTATCAAACTTTTTGACCTCATTTGGGTGTGAAGCATAACGTCTTTCCATTAGATATTCAATCTCCTGTCAGATATATTTGTTGTGCGTATAAGTACAATTTACTCCATTTAAGTTCATTTTGCAAGTTCATATTCTAGTTATATGTTTATTTAGGTTTATTTAGTGGTTCGTATGGTTGCAAAATGGAACATAAGTATGCACAATAGAAGCTAAACTGACTTAAAGTTTCATGGGTAAGGAAGATCTGAACTAACAGAGGATATGTTATATAAATTGGAGAGGTGTTCATTCATGGAGGAACTTCACAAGGCTCAAAACCCGTATAAGAAAAGACAGACTGAGCTCATTCACAAAATTGCAGAGGCGGCGTATCATAACCCGTTGCTGGAGAGTAGCTTATGGTTTCATAACGATGTACGCAACAATTTTTATTATGCTTCTTATTTGTTTGCTGCTGCAGTAGATATTCAAGCAGAGGTTTCTTTCGACCGGAAGGTAGCCAAGAATAAAGCGGAAGCAGTACTGTTAGAAGTTTTAATGTTGCAAAATCGGCAACCCGGTGCTGAGTTATATGGTCATTGGCCGCTTGGACTACATCCAGTTCCTAGAGAGGCGCCGCCGCATGAACTGCCTGTTGAAATCATGGGTGGTCTAATGGCTTACTTCTTCAGAGAGTATGGGGAACGGCTGAGCACCGATCTGCAAATTGAATTTCAAACCGCATTTATACATATTTACAACAGTGACTTCTTCCGTAAACCGGTTATAACTTATGGGCATCACGAAGCCAAGTATACAGCGGCAAAAATCATATTTGGTACATTGTTTAACGACGTTGAGCTAGTGGAGGATGGCAGACGAAGTCTTGAGGAAACGCTCACCTATATTCGGGCAAAAGGAATGCCGGAGTATGGTTGTCTACCTTGGTTCTGGCATTGGGTGCAGGCTTTTACCTGTGCTTTGGAGTTCGCAGATCCGGAAGATAGTGATCTCCACACTAGATTAAAGGAAATGCTAGATTACTTGTGGAGTGAACGGGCGCAATTTTATCTTCAGGGTTCATGGGTCGGGGCACATTCCAGGGGATGGCCACATGATGTTCCGGGTGATGCCAATGTCCTTCATGATTATGTACAATTCGGCGATTTCCAGTTGCCTGAAGTTATGCCGCGTACAGAGTATGCGGGGTTTCTGTTCTATGAGGCGCCAGCGAATGCACGTAAGGTGGCGCTGGATCGCAACATTCCGGTGGAAGTAGCCAAAGTGACACAGAAAGTTATTCCAACTGTTCCCGAATCTCAGCCGTTGTTACATTCTTACGCCTATATTACAGAGGAATATGCAGTGGGTGGGATGTGGGAGCGGGTAGAGGAATTCGATAATGAGCAGCTTCGCTGGACGTATTCTCTACCGCTGAGCGGGTTGGATGGTACGAACCAACTTTATTTTTTCAACCCGGGTCAAGGTTATAACGAAGGCGATCCCCGCCATCAAAGCCGCTATGGAGAAGTTTTATTCCATCAGAGTGTTGTTATGGAGCTTTATCCGGTTCCGCTCGGAGAACCAAACCAATTGATTGGTGTACTGCCAAAGGGAGAATGGCTGCAGAAACAACGGGCACTGTTTGGGAAGGTGAGTAATTGCTACTTTGCCGTCTACTTATCCCATCCATATGAGCTGATAGAACGAGGTGGATTCATTGAGGTTTCAGCCGAAGGGCTACCGGGTGGAATCGTAGTAGAAGCCGTAAGTGTGAAGGATGCTGCAGAGCTTGGAATCGTGGGGATTGAAGAATTTGCTAACAAGATGATTGCAGCGCCACCGGATTTCTGCGTAGATGAAACCAGCCCACTTCAGGTTGATTATACAAGCTTAAGAGGAGATCGGCTACAACTTCATACAGGTGGTAAGAGGGCAGCTACTATAAACGGAAATCCGATATCGTTCGATAAATATTCTGTATAATATTGCTTTTCGATTTCTTATTCAGTAGGCTAGAATCAGTGATTTAAGCAGACAAACAAGTCCTATGAATAGGAAACCAGAAAGGTAGATTGATTATGCAAGTAACGAAAACGAATGCTATGCGAATGCTTGATGCGAAGAAGATATCATATGAAGTCATTTCTTATGACAATGAGGATGGATTGATCCATGGAACAGCGGTAGCTGAGAAAATTGGCAGAGCACCCGAGGGTGTATTTAAAACACTTGTAGCACATAGCGGACCCAACCTTTACGTATTTGTCATACCGGTAGCTAGTGAACTTGATTTAAAGAAGGCAGCCAAGGCAGCAGGAGAGAAGAAAATCGAAATGCTCCCGGTGAAGGATTTATTGAAATGGACAGGGTATATTCGCGGCGGTTGCTCCCCGGTGGGGATGAAGAAACTTTATCCAACCTTTATTGATAACAGTGCAGAGCGACTGGCGTTGATGGCTGTTAGCGCCGGAAAGATTGGCCTACAGATGGAGCTTGAACCCGCGATTCTTGCTGACATTGTTAGAGCAAAGTTTACTGAGTTGGTTAAAGAACTGAATTAGTGTAGTTTAGAAAGGTTAGGGATATCTGATGAAGACGGTATACGTGCTTGGTGAATTGAATGTGGATATGATCGTAACTGGAACCGACGTGATCCCAGAGTGGAACCGAGAGAAATTAGTGGACTCGTTCGATATCGTTCTTGGATCTTCATCTGCGATAACTGCGTGTGCACTTGCGGGTCTAGGAATGGATGTACGCTTCGTAAGTGTTGTTGGAAATGATGAATTCGGGAATTATTGTATCGAGCAGTTGCAAAGTAAGGGTGTAAACACGGACGGGATTATTAAGAAAGAGACCGCGAAGACGGGAGTTACATTATCCCTCTCTACTCCTCAAGACAGAGGTTTACTTACCTTTATGGGAAGTATCTCTGATCTTGCACCTAGAGATATGCCGGAATCTCTGTTTGAAGAGGCAGATCATGTTCATTTTGGTTCCTACTTCTTACAAGACGGGATGAGGGATCATTGGCAGGGGATATTTGATCGGGTTCGGAAAAATGGAGCCACAACTTCCTTTGATACAGGTTGGGATGTTCGTAATCAATGGGTTAGGGAAGGGATTCATTCTCTGCTAGGAGAGACAGATCTCTTTATCCCTAGTGAAGAGGAACTGCTTCATATCTATGGAGTGTCTACACTAGACGAAGTTTGGCCTTTACTACCCGAAGGACATCATGGAGTTGCGGTAAAAAGAGGATCTACTGGTGCAACGCTCTATGGTGAGGATAAACAGCTTGTTGAAGTTAATTCCTATAAGATCACACCGATCGATACAACGGGTGCGGGCGACTCCTTTAATGCCGGACTAATTCATGGATATCTAAATGGAAAACGTGGGCAAGAGTTGCTACTCTTTGCCAATGCATGTGGGGCATTATCTACGCAACGTGTAGGCGGGGCTCAGCAGGTATCATCATTAGAGGAAGTTGAGATATTTCAGATTACACATGCAGTTCGAGATTAGCTAGAGCCGTCTTATAAGCGCTTGTCATCGGGTAACTCTCAGATTTGTGGTACAATACAGAATATAACTTAAATCCCGCCAGTAAGGGGGATTTATTGTTTTGATGTAGGTTTGATTTCATTTGAAAGTTATATAATGAACCTATCATTTCTGGGAGGAATATACGTGACATTGATCAACCAGCTTAGCAGTCAAGACGAGATTGTTGGATTTTATTTATTGAAGGAACTCGAAATTAAACAGACAAATAGTACGCCACCTAAGGATTATTTTGATATCATGTTATGCGATTCCAGTGGGCAGATATCGGCGAAATATTGGGATGCTTCGGCTACCGATAAAGAGACCTTTTTTCCAATGGGGCTGGTAAAGATACAAGGTGTTGCTCACACCTATCGGGAGAGACTACAGGTTAAAATTACGAAAATCCGGCCTGCTACTGAAGCGGATGGGGTATCGTTGACTGATTTCGTTCGATCTGCGCCAATCAGGCCTATCGATCTGATTCATACGATCAAGGGAGCAATCGCCAGTATTTCCGATGAGGAGATTGCGGCAATCGTATCCTTCTGTGTGGATAAAGTGGAAGAGAAATTGATGCATTATCCAGCAGCCAAAATGCATCACCATGATTATTTTGCGGGACTCGCTTATCATATGGTACGTATGCTAGAAATCGGAGATTTTCTATGCAAGCAACGACCGTTTCTGAATTCAGATTTCTTGAAGGCGGGAATCATTCTACATGATATTGCCAAACCAGAAGAAATGGTTGCCCAGCTCGGTATTGTGTCTGAATATAGTGTTAAAGGTAAATTAGTTGGTCATATCTCGATGGCCTCAAATTGGATTACGGAGGCGGCGATCCGCTTAGGTTACGATCTAGATTCGCATAAGGTGCTCGGTTTGCAACATCTAGTGTTGTCGCACCACAACTTGGGTGAATGGGGGAGTCCTGTTCAGCCGCAGACAGCCGAGGCTGTTGCCCTGCATCATATCGATTCGTTGGATGCTAAAATGCAGATGGTGGAGGATGCTCTTGCTACGACTCCGGTTACGGAGGAGTGGACGCCATTTATCCGAGGGTTGGAGAACAAGGCGATATATAGATTGAAAGTATAAACCAATATTGCCCATGCTCGTAATGCATATAGGTAATGTCTATTCATGTACTACGACTATTAACGAAAAATGACTCGAGAAATGGTCGCTTTTTCAAAGTGACCATTTCTCGAGTCACAGTTTAAATGGAATAAAATGCAGCATTCAATTTGTCGACTCTACGGCTGAATGCTGTATTTTTTTGTCGATTTTAGAAGCTAAGGCTTCTGTTTTCCCGCTATACATAGATAGGCATTCTCCCACTTAATATCCAACTTTATGTGTTTAAGTCAGGGAGATAAAGTGACATTCTTTTTTTGGAAAAATGATCGTTGACTAGATCATTAAGCCAAAATATAATGAAATTAGTAATACTTTATTTTAAAGTAATTATTTGTATGAACATCCAGGTCTGTTTGCGCGAACGTTTGCATAATAATTTTAAGTATCCTCTGACAAAAGATTTGTTAGCGCTTTCTCTTTGTTTTAGCGAGTCCATGTATTCAAATAATTAATGTTAGGGGGACATGAATGAATAATATTATTTTTCAATACATGGTTCACAAATTCATCGATCATGAAGTTATCCTACTTATCCTCCCTGTCCTTCCATCCATCCAAGTACAGACCAACGGTTTTAATATAAACCCAATGCTTAGTTACTACCCTCTCGCACATGCTGCACACTTGTTCAATGCCTCACAATATTCGGTGGCTAACATATATCAACTTACGAATATGTTCCTAGAAGAGTTCCAGCACATTGTCGATGCCGAAGGAGAGTGTGTCCAATGAACTCTGACGCTTTAGTAGCTACTCAATCGCAGGAAACAGTCTTGCATTCTCAGCCGAAGTCGCTTCTGTATAATCGAACATTTTTGTGGATTTATGCGGGAAGTACTTTATCAATTACTGGCGAAGGATTCCACTCCATCGTAATCGGTTACTGGGTGCTAACGACAACGGGTAGCGCGAAGGCGATGATGACGATCATGCTGATTCAGATGATAAGTGGCCTCGTCCTGGGAAGTATAGCAGGAACACTCGCTGATCGCTATAATCGCCGAATGATCATGCTTAGCATGGATATTCTCCGGGCGTTGCTAATTGCGGGAGTAGCCGCGGTCTTTACCTTTGGGGAAGGCAATGCATGGTGGTGGTTGATCGCACTGCTGGCGTTGATCAGCGCAGCTTCGCAATTCCATAATCCTGCGTTTGCCTCATCGCTGATTTATATTGTGGGAAAAGATCAAATTCAGCGGGCAACGAGTCTGATGCAAATTACGGATACGCTGGCACGACTGGCTGGGTTGTCGCTCGGAGGGGCAGCAGTCGCCATTTTTGGAGGACCTGCATCGGTTATCGGTGTTAGCGTTGCATTCATCATCTCTGCTTGTTGTGTGAGTATGTCCGGTTCTTTTCCAAAACATGAGCGGCAGGATGAGGAAAAGATGGGTTTCTGGGCGGATTTCAAGCACGGCCTTTCTTATATCCGTACACACTCCATTGCACGCTCGGTCTCTATCCTCTTACCATCGATTATGGTGTTTTTTGTCGCTTCGATGATGGTATTCCAAGTGCTCGCTGTAACAGTTTGGCAGGCTACTCCGTGGCAATTCGGTATGTTGGAGGCAATCATTCCAATTGGATATGCATCGGGAGCGGGGCTTATCGCATTCATGGGCAGTAAGCTTGTAAAGCGCGGACTGTGGGTGAGTCTAGCGATGTTGCTGGCTGGTCCGAATTTGATGTTGCTTGCTTCTATACACCATGTTTATTTATCAATCCCGTTTGTCTTTCTCATTGGATTTATTCTGGCAATCGGCACCGTCATCGTAACGGTAATGTTGCGAACAGAAGTGAATGCCGAATATCAGGGCCGTGTGTTCGGGACCATTGGATCACTTTCTAGCCTCGCCACACCAGTGGGAATCATTTTATCCGGCGTGTTCTCCGACCTATACGGCGCTGACCTCGTATTGATGCTTAATGGATTAGGATTAACGCTAGTAGCAGCGATTTGTGTGTATTTTTTGAAAGAATTACGTAAGTACGATTAATAAAGGGGGGGCGGGAGTATGACGAGATTAAATCTATTTTTCTTTCCATACGCAGGAGCTTCCGCATCGGTTTACGAAAGGTGGACAAGCTTACTTCCTTCTTCAATTCGGCTTGTCACTGTCGAACTTCCGGGAAGAGGAAGGCGCTTCGGCGAACCGTTGCTGACCTCCGTCGAAGAGATGGTGGAGAATGTTCAGCATTTGCTAATTCCGCATCTCGACTGCGGTCCATATGCACTGTTCGGGCATAGTTTGGGCAGTATTATCGCCTATGAGATGAGCCACAAGCTGGACAGTATGGGGTATCCACAGCCAGCCCATCTCTTTGTATCAGGGAGATCAGCTCCACATGTGTTAGAAGATAAGAATATACACCAATTGCCAGACGATCAGTTTCTAGCAAAGATTCAAGCATTGGGGGGAACACCGCCGCAGTTTTTTGAGAATGAACAGCTGTTATCTTTGTTCTTGCCGATTTTGAAATCGGATTATAAAGCGTCTGAAAATTATCGGTTTAATGAGAGACGCCAACGATTGTCTTGCGGTATTACTGTTTTCTCGGGTTTACAGGACGGGGATTATGATCCGTTGCAATGGAGCGAGCATACGACAAACAGATGCGAAGCCTTTAATTACGAAGGGGGGCACTTTTTCCTTCACGAACATGCAGAGCATTTAGTAGGAAAAATTCATTCACGACTGTTACAACGAGGAGGAATAGCGGAATGACAAGTTTAGTCGAGCTCTTACTGATCCGAAGAGACAGCGCCAAAGGGATAATCTTTATTCGCGGAGGGAAGGAAGAAACCCTATCGTATGGAGAACTGTTACAGCGTTCGTCAGCGTTGTTAAGACGTATACAGGATAAGGGACTTCAGAGGGGTTGTGAAATTGTATTCCTGCTGGAGGATCAGGAGTTGTTTCTGACCTGGTTCTGGGCTTGTCAGCTCGGAGGTATGATCCCGGTCCCGTTATCGGCCAGTGCTAGCGAAGAAAATAAACGAAAGCTAATCAAAGTCTTTCAAAAGCTTAGCTCGCCCTATCTGGTCATCGAGGATGAGAGGTTCCTCGGACAATGGAGTGATGAGAAGCAATCGGAAGAGCAAGTTGAGTTCTTTACCAAGCTACGAGAAATGACTTGGGTCACGGGAAAAGATGATTTGTGCGAAGGTCCCCCTGGCGAAATTCACAGACCCCAACAAGATGATTTGGCGTTCATCCAATTCTCCTCAGGATCGACTGGAGATCCGAAAGGCGTCATGCTAACACATTCCAACCTGCTTACGAATATGAAGGCGATTGTGGCTTGCTCCGAAGCGACCAATAACGATTCCTCGCTCAGTTGGATGCCGCTCACGCATGATATGGGTTTGATCGGATTTCATTTGACACCCCTACTAGCCAATATGGATCAGTATTTGATGTCTACAGCTTTATTTATTCAGCATCCAACAATGTGGTTTCAGAAGGCTAGCGACCACCGTATTACGACATTAGCATCACCGAATTTCGGGTACAATCATTTTTTGAACTACTATAAGAAGAATCAAGCAGTAGGTTGGGATCTGTCGGCAGTACGCTTGATATTCAATGGCGCCGAGCCGATATCGGCCAGGCTAAGTCAACAGTTCATGGAAGAGATGAGCTCCTACGGTTTGCGGTCTAACGCTGCATTCCCGGTTTACGGAATGGCGGAGGCAAGTCTTGCGGTTACGTTTCCTCCCGTTGATGAACCGCTTCTAGAGGTTCGAATCGACCGTGAGACCGCAATCGGAGAACTGGTCAAGGAAATATGTGAAGAATCAAGTGAACTTGCCGCTTTGTCGTTTGTCGATGTCGGTATGCCGGTGAACGATTGCCAAATCCAGATATGCGATGATGGCGGGAACCTGTTGCCAGATAAAACTATAGGAGAAATTCAAATCAAGGGTCCGAATGTGACAAGCGGATATTACCGCGATCCAATCTCCGCGGACAAGACGATTACAGTGGATGGTTGGCTAAAGACAGGTGATCTCGGATTTATGCGGAATGGACGCCTAGTCGTAACAGGCAGAAAGAAGGACATTCTGTTCGTAAATGGACAAAATGTGTATCCGCATGATTTGGAGCAACTTATCGAAGAGATGGAGGGAGGGAAATTACGAAGAGTCGCAGTATGTGGTGCTTTTAACGAACAATTACAAACTGATGAAATCATCGTGTTTGCCATTTATCGCGGCAGCATACAGTCATTTGCACCTCTGGCGGAAACAGTGGAGCGGTGCATTCGCGAACGTGCGGGCCACGAGGTTGGTTGGGTGCTACCTGTTAAACAACTGCCGAAGACCACTAGCGGTAAATTGCAGCGATATATTCTTGCAGAGCAGTACAAGAGTGGTCAATTTGAGCAGGAAAAGGAAGCGCTTGGTCAAATCAAGCATGATGCAGTGCAGCAGTGCGAGGCTGAGTGGTCGGAGGATGAGACCGAGCAAATCCTGCAATGTATTTGCTCGGATGTATTGAATACAGGGCCATTGAATGTGGACGATTCTTTGCTGGACATTGGCATCAATTCTTTGAAAGCGATGATGCTTGTATCCGCAGTAACAGAGAGATTCGGTATTCAATTTTCAATCAGACAGATCTATTCTGCTCCTACGATACGCGAACTGGCCAACGTAGTGCGGACATCTGAGACAGAGAGTAAGAGCGTAATCGGCAAGGCCGAGTATCTCCCTTATTATCCAATAACGAGCTCACAGAGCCGGGTTTATATGCAAGAGCAGTTGGGGGGTATCGGCACCACATACAATATTCCAGTTGCACTGAGCGTATCGGGATCTATCGATCTAGATCGCGTGGGACAAGCGCTTCGAACGCTGGTCAGCAGGCATGAGTCGCTACGCACTTCGTTTCACAACTTAAATGGCGAAGTGGTGCAAAAAATTGAAGATCAAGTATTGTTTGCACTTGATGTGGTAAATGGAAATGAACAAGAGCTCCCCGAATTAGTAGAACGATTCGTTCGACCTTTCGAACTGTCGAAGGTGCCATTATTCCGCGCCCAAGCCATCCGGGTGGTGGAGGACCGTCATGTCCTGCTTCTGGACACACACCACATGGTATGCGATGGTATCTCGCTGAATGTACTGATTGAGGAATTCATAATACTTTACAAAGGGGAAACGTTAGGAGCAATCCCGATACAGTATAAAGATTATGCATTGTGGTCTATCCGTGAACCAGACATGGAAAGGATGGAACGGCATCATAGTTACTGGAAGAAGCGTCTCGAAAGACCGATCCCAGTTCTGGAGATGATCCTTGATCACATTCGTCCAACAGAACGGACCTTCGAGGGAGATCAGATAAGATTGTCGATCCCGGTCCGAACCGTTCGTCGGCTTAATAAGCTATCAAGTGTCTACGGGGTCACAGAATACGCGGTATTATTATCCATTTATACATTGCTGCTGCACAAATATACATCGCAAACGGATATCATCATCGGAGCGTTAATGGCGGGAAGGCTTCACACAGAAACGAGCAAGACCGTCGGCATGTTCAACAATTTCTTGCCGATTCGTCAAGAAGTGCATACGGAACAGCCATTCATCGATTTATTGCACAAGACGAACGATACGCTTCTGGACGCGTACGATCATCAGAAAATTCCGTTTGAAGAAATTGTTGCGAATTGTGGACTCGTGCAAGACCGTTCTCGTAATCCTTTGTTCGATACCATGCTTATTTTTCATAATCAAATGGATAGGAAAGTGGATTTTGAAGGGGGGAGAGTTCGATTCAGTCAATTGGACATACCCTGCACAACCTCTAAGCTCGATATGAAATGGGATGTATTTCCGGGTACCGCCGGACAATTGGATTGTGTGCTGGAATATAACACCAACTTGTTTCGAAGAGAGACAATGGAGCGGTTCGCCGAGCGGTTTGTCCAGCTTGTGGAAGAAGTAGCGACGCACCCAGAACGGACGATGGAGAAGCTGGAGATGATGAGTTCGGAGGAGAAGGAGCAATTGCTTCGCGAATTCAACGACACAGCTGCGGAATATCGCCGCGAGGCAACGTTGCATGGACTGTTCGAAGAACAGACATACCAGCAACCTGAGAAGGTCGCTTGGCGGATGGATTCCAGCACGTTGACCTTCAAAGAACTGAACGAGAGAGCAAATCAGCTAGCGCGGCGACTTCGACAAAAAGGTGTTAGGGCGGATGTGATCGTAGCGATTGTAATGGAGCGCTCGGCGGAGATGATGGTCTCGCTACTTGCTGTGCTCAAAGCAGGCGGCGCTTACCTGCCAATTGCGCCGGACTTCCCGGCGGAGCGTATGGGATACATGCTGCAAGATAGCGGGGCAACGATCGTGCTGACGCAAGACAAGTTACTCAGTGAGCTACGAGAAAAACTTGGTTCATGGCATGGCGAGTGGATGAATGTATCGGAGAAGAGTGGGTGCGGAGCGGAGCAAGTGGGCAATCTGGAGCCGCTCGGCGATTCGCGTCAGCTAGCTTATGTGATTTATACATCCGGATCAACTGGTCGCCCAAAAGGGGTGATGGTGGAGCATCGATCCGTGGTGAATCGGTTGAACTGGATGCAGGGGGCGTATCCGCTGACGCAGGGGGATGTGATTCTGCAGAAGACACCGTTCACCTTCGATGTCTCGGTATGGGAGTTGTTCTGGTGGGGGCAAGTCGGAGCCGAGGTTTGCTTTCTGGCTCCGGGAGGAGAGAAGGACCCGGCGGAAATCATCGGAACGATCTCTCAGCACAGCGTAACGACGCTACACTTCGTCCCGTCGATGCTGAGTGCGTTTCTGGATGAATTGGAAGCTCGTCCAAAAGAAGTCTATAAACTAGGAAGTTTACGATACGTATTCGCAAGCGGCGAGGCACTGACGACGCGTCAGGTAAATCGATTCCGAGCGCTTCTGCGAAATGACGAAGGAGCAGGCCCACGTCTTATCAACTTGTATGGCCCGACAGAGGCGACGGTGGACGTCAGTTATTATGACTGTTCAGGTCTGGAAGAGCTGGCCTCCTCAGTTCCGATCGGCAAGCCAATCGATAATACCCGGCTGTACATCGTTGACGCAGGGAATCGTGTACAACCGCTAGGTGTAACCGGAGAGCTGTGTATTGCCGGTGAGGGTCTGGCAAGAGGTTACTTGAACCAGAGCGACTTGACGACGGAGAAATTCATAGATTGTCCATTCGAAGAAAAGGGGCGGATGTACCGTACGGGGGACCTCGCGCGTTGGCTACCGGACGGAAATATCGAATACTTGGGGCGAATTGACCACCAGGTGAAAATTCGGGGTTATCGGATCGAGCCAGGTGAAATCGAGGAGACGATGCTGGGCTATGAAGCGGTGAAGGAAGCGGTGGTCGTCGCGCGGAAGGATCACCACGGCAACGCATACTTATGCGCGTATTACGTATCTGATCCGGATCGCCTAGTCGAGCCGTCCGAGCTGCGGAACGAATTGAAGAACCGCCTACCGGTTTATATGGTGCCAGCGTTCGCGGTGCCGATGGCAAAGTTGCCGTTGACGACAAGCGGCAAGATTGATCGCAAGGCGCTGCCAGAGCCGCAGATAGAAGTAGAGGCATACGCGGCTCCGACTGGAGAAACCGAGGAGAAGTTGGCGGCGATCTGGCAGGAAGTGCTTGGGGTGCAGAAAGTCAGCGTGAATGATAACTTTTTTGATGTTGGGGGCAACTCGCTTACAGCGATGCAATTAACTATGAGGATTCATAGAGCTTTCAATCTAAACTTACCTCTTCGCGATTTGTTCCAGTTTCCGACCATAACAGGTCTGGCTAGCCAATTGGAGAAGCTTGAATCTTTAGAAGTGTACGCAGATATTGAGCCGCTTGAGGCCAAGGAGGAATATCCACTCACCCCAGCGCAGAATCGTCTGTTTATCCTGAACAGAATAGAAGCGCAGAGCCGAGCATATAACCTGTCGGCAGCGCTGGAGATCAGAGGTTTCATTGATACGAGACGACTAGAACAGGCTTTCAAGAAACTGATTGCACGTCATGAATCTCTTAGAACCGCTTATCGACTCAAAGAAGGAACTCCGGTTCAGATCGTACAAGGAGAAGTTGACTTCGAACTGCGAACCATCGATCTCGAAAATTTCTCGCTTGAGGAGTTGAACCGGAGGTTTATCCGTCCATTCGATCTGGAGCAACCTCCTTTGCTTAGGGCGGTATTAGTCCAAGAGACGCATGATAAGCAATATATACTGTTTGACATGCATCATATTGCGGGCGATGGTTTGTCAATGGTTGTATTGCAGAATGAACTAATTACTTTATATGAAGGAAATCAGTTGCCCGAGCAGAGACTGCAATACAAGGATTTCGCGTTGTGGCAGCTTGGAGAGGCATACCAGCGCGGACTGAATAAGCAGCGTCGCTATTGGATAGATGTCATGTCGGGGGAACGGACCGCACTAGATCTGCCCACCGATTACACAAGACCGTCTCTGAAGAGCTACGATGGTGACCATTTTATATTTGCAATGCCTTCGGAGCTGACTGCAAGGCTGAATAGCCTCGCGGCTCAAACCGGAGCTACACCTTATATGGTTCTGCTTGCTATCTTTCATCTCTTCTTGGCACGCAGCTCCGGACAAAGCGATATTACGATCGGAACTCCGGTCGCAGGTCGACCTCGAGCATCATTGGAATCTATGATTGGCATGTTCGTAAACACACTGGTGATCCGAAATCGCATGGATAGCAGTCAAACGTTCAAGTCATTTGTGGAGAACGTCAAATCGACAACCATAGGTGCCTTTGACAATAGCGACTATCCTTTTGAAGAATTGGTTGATGAACTAGGAACGGCTCGGGATTTAAGCCGAAATCCGCTATTCGATGTCATGTTTGTCATGCAAAATATGCAAAGTGCAGATAATCGGATCGAAGAGGGTTCTTTCCATCCTATAGATCTACCAACCGGTGTTGCGAAGTTTGATTTGTTGCTGGAGATTTCGATAGATAATGATGTGAATGCGTACAGATGCAAATTTGAGTATTGTACGAGACTGTTCTGTGTTGGGACAATCGAGCGGTTCGCCAAGTGGTTTGTCCGGCTCGCGGAAGAAGTAGCGACGTACCCAGAACGGCCGATGGAGAAGCTGGAGATGATGAGTTCGGAGGAGAAGGGGCAATTGCTTCGCGGATTCAACGACACAGCTGCGGAATATCGCCGCGAGGCAACGTTGCATGGACTGTTCGAGGAACAGACATGCCAGCAACCGGAGAAGGTCGCTTGGCGGATGGATTCCAGCACGTTGACCTTCAAAGAACTGAACGAGCGGGCGAATCAGCTGGCGCGGCGACTTCGACAAAATGGTGTTAGGCCGGATGTAATCGTAGCGATTGTAATGGAGCGCTCGGCGGAGATGATGGTCTCGCTACTTGCTGTGCTCAAAGCAGGCGGCGCTTACCTACCAATCGCGCCAGACTTCCCGGCGGAGCGTATGGGATACATGCTGCAAGATAGCGGAGCAACGATCGTGCTGACACAAGATAAGTCACTCAGTGAGCTACGGGAGAAACTTGGTTCATGGCATGGCGAGTGGATGAATGTATCGGAGAAGAGCGGGTACGGAGCGGAGCAAGTGGACAATCTGGAGCCGCTCGGCGATTCGCGTCAGCTAGCTTATGTGATTTATACATCCGGATCAACTGGTCGCCCAAAAGGGGTGATGGTGGAGCATCGGTCCGTGGTGAATCGGCTGAACTGGATGCAGGGGGCGTATCCGCTGACGCAGGGGGATGTGATTCTGCAGAAGACGCCGTTCACCTTCGACGTCTCGGTATGGGAGTTGTTCTGGTGGGGGCAAGTCGGAGCACAGGTATGTTTTCTGACACCGGGAGGAGAGAAGGACCCAGCGGAAATCATCGGAACGATCTCGCAGCACAGCGTAACGACGCTACACTTCGTCCCGTCGATGCTGAATGCGTTTCTGGATGAATTGGAAGCTCGTCCGCAAGAAGTCTATAAACTAGGAAGTTTGCGATACGTATTCGCGAGCGGCGAGGCACTGACGACGCGTCAGGTAAATCGATTCCGAGCGCTTCTGCGAAATGACGAAGGAGCAGGCCCACGTCTCATCAACTTGTATGGCCCAACAGAGGCGACGGTGGACGTCAGTTATTATGACTGTTCAGGTCTGGAAGAGCTGGCCTCCTCAGTTCCGATCGGCAAGCCAATCGATAATACCCGGCTGTACATCGTTGACACAGGGAATCGTGTACAACCGCTAGGTGTAACCGGAGAGCTGTGTATTGCCGGTGAGGGTCTGGCAAGAGGTTACTTGAACCAGAGCGACTTGACGACGGAGAAATTCATAGATTGTCCATTCGAAGAAGAGGGGCGGATGTACCGTACGGGGGACCTCGCGCGTTGGCTACCGGACGGAAATATCGAATACTTGGGGCGGATTGACCACCAGGTGAAAATTCGGGGTTATCGGATCGAGCCAGGTGAAATCGAGGAGACGATGCTGGCTTATGAAGCGGTGAAGGATGCGGTGGTTGTCGCGCGGAAGGATCACCACGGCAACGCATACTTATGCGCGTATTACGTATCTGATCCGGATCGCCTAATCGAGCCGTCCGAGCTGCGGAACGAATTGAAGAACCGCCTACCGGTTTATATGGTGCCGGCGTTCGCGGTGCCGATGGCGAAGTTGCCGTTGACGATGAGCGGCAAGATTGATCGCAAGGCGTTGCCAGAACCGCAGATAGAAGTAGAGGCATACGCGGCTCCGACTGGAGAAACCGAGGAGAAGTTGGCGGCGATCTGGCAGGAAGTGCTTGGGGTGCAGAAAGTCAGCGTGAACGATAACTTTTTTGATGTTGGGGGCAACTCGCTATTACTTCTCCGCGTGCAGCATGAGTTGGAGCGGTTTGTACCCGGCAGCGTGAAGATCACGGATCTGTTCGCCCATCCAACTGTAACCAAGTTGGCTGCTTTCATCAAGGAGCAGCAAAGCGGGACGAATCGTCCATGGACTGTGCAAGCAACAACATTGCCCCCATCATTCTTCACAGTACCTGGGCAAATCTCGCTGAATTCTGTCCTTGAAGGGCAACTCGATTCGGCAAAGAGCAATCGTTTGCATACATTTGCTGCATCAATTCAGAGTGATCTTTATACGGTAATTGTGACTTCCTACTTATTCGTTCTAGGCAAACATACACAAGCGAAAGGGATATCACTCCAAGCAGTGTTGTCGGGGCAGAATTTGGTTAGTGTAGAGCAACAGCTCCAAGGAATTACTAACTTCGTTGATCTGATTGACGGTGTCAGTAAGAGCTTGACAATGAGCGGTAAGGCCTTCATCTATACCTTGGACGAGATCCGGCAACGAGGTTTATCGAAAGAAGAGCATGAGGCGTATCCTCTTGTTCGAATGAAGAACGACTGGCAGATCGGAAGTCGGGATTTACAACTGTTCGACATGGTTCTCTCTATCCAGTCAGAGCAGCATCGCATTGAACTCAGTCTTGATTACAACGGTAGGAGAATGAGAAGGGAGAAGATGAAGGTAATACTTTCAGATCTCATGAAATTCCTAGTCTACCTATCCGAACAAAGTATGCAGAAGGAAGGCACAATGTGAGGAAATAAAGGAGGGATGGAAAATGAAGCGATTGGCCGTTTTGTTTCCAGGTCAAGGTTCACAGTACAACGGAATGATGAGAGAAAATTATGATCTATACCCGATTGTCAGGCAAACTTTCGAGGAGGCTTCAGATACTTTGGGTTACGATATGGCGACCCTTTGCTTCGATGGCGAAGAAGAGCGGCTTGCTCAGTCGGAAGTGACACAACCTGCTCTTCTGACGGTCGGGTTAGCCTCATTCCGTCTATTCGTCCAAGAGACCCAAATACAGCCGACTGCTGCAGCAGGGCACAGCTTGGGAGAATATACCGCGCTGACTTGCGCAGGTGTACTGAGATTCGCAGACGCGCTTCAACTGGTTAGAGAAAGAGGCCGGCTCATGCTGGAAGCTTCGACTTCTGGACTGGGTAGAATGGCCGCGGTAAGCGGAATTCATGCGGATAAAATCATTCGGATTGTGGAACGGATCGAGAACGGATCGAAACGGCCGACAATTGCCTGCTTCAACTCGTCTCAGCAGATAGTACTTTCTGGAACGATAGAAGCGATGACAACAGTCGAAGAACTGCTGAGTGCTGAAGGAGTTAAGATGTCTTCGCTTAAAGTGAGCGGTGCTTTTCATAGCCCGCACATGGCAACGGCGGCGGATAAATTTGAAGATTTGCTTAGTCGTTGCCTATTTGGCAAATTCGACTTTCCTGTCATTTCGAATATTGAGGCAAAGCCGTACGGTATGGAAACGGAGGATATCATTCAAAACTTGAAACGTCAGATGACTGAGCCCGTTCATTGGCGACAAACAATGGCCTGCTTGTTGAATCGTAGCATCGATGCAGCTGTGGAGCTTGCTCCTCGAAAAACGCTGACCAGGCTGTTCAAGGCAGACTATCCTTCTTTTCCTGCATATTCTCTGGAAGATCAGGCTGACCGTGAAATTGTCTTCTCCTCGTCCTTCAAGGCAGAATACGGGTATTCACACCGGGATATGTTGGCGCAATACCTAGCGACAGCGGTGTCCATCAGAAATCGCTGCATGGATGATCAAGCTTACAAGGAGTATGTGGTTGCCCCGTACCGACAAATCGAAAACCTACTACTGAGTCTTGAACGGGACAATGCGGAGCCTTCCATAGATCAGCTTCATAAAGCCTTAACCGTGCTGAAGAATATCGTCCTAGCAAAAGGGGCAGCGGAAGAAGAATACCCATATCCACGAATTGAGATGGAAAGGATGTTATCACGATGATGAGGAAATTCGGATTCATGATTTTAAAAGTGGCTATTTTGCTAGGACTGTATTTAATCGTATTTGAGGTACAGGAGTTAATCATGGCGCAAAATGAATCCTACAAAAAACTGCTAGAAAGCAACGTGCCCGTATGGCTTATGATCAATTTCTGTTCAATCTATCTATTGCTCCTGATTGTCTATGGCATTCGAAATCGGATGGGGAAAAAGAAGAAAACTACACTCTTTGAAGCGGCTGGTTTCCGGCAGTTGAGGGGAAAGGATTTGCTGTTGTCGTTAACGATTGCGGTTGGCTGCACGTTCGTATTTTTTGGACTGATGAAGTTCCCTTTCCTTCCACAACAAGCTCTGGATCAAATGAAAGCATACGTGGATATTTTTGGGCAAGCGGAACGGTTTATTTTTGTATTGATCGGGGTTGGGCTGGTTGGAGCATTCATGGAGGAGATTTTCTTCAGGGGACTCGTATTTAACCAACTGCGAGGTGCGTTACCATTCGGCGCCGCATACTTGCTTCAAGCCGGTATTTATGCCATTTTCCAACCGAATTTAACGATATCCGTTATCGCCTTCTTTCTAGCACTTATTTATGGATTTATTTATACCAAAACAGGTTCGGTCTGGTCGACCATTACCATTGCAGTCGTTATGAATGTACTAATCGTTAGCACGAAGGAAGTCGGTTTGATTGACCGCATTGCACAAGGTAGCTTGCTTGCTTATGTGATTTTGCTTACTGGATTCGGGTGCATAATTCTAGGATTGCTGCAAGTTGCTAAGCGTACACCTCAGACGGAGACAGCAAGTTCGGAACTCGTAGCAAAGCTGAAGCCCTATCTGGTTATGGGTGGGCGGTTAGGTTTGTATATCGCAATCTACTTTGCGGTTTTACAACCCCTCGTACATCTATGGTACAACGTGCTGACAGAGATCGATGCGATCCGCCCATGGTTAACGGCCGCTCGAAACAGCAGTTGGGGTCTCGTACTGAACGATATCGTTGCGATTCCAATCTATTATTTCATTCTACGAAGATATCAGAAGAGAGATCTGATCCGCGAATGTAAATTTGACAAAATCTCATTCAATAGCGTCTGGAAGATCGCTTTGCTCTCAATTTGCATGGGGTTATGGGTGACTAGCATGGTGAAGATTCCGGCTGTGGCGGATACGTTCCCTCAATTTGAACAATTATTCAGTTCATTGGTTGGCGGAGCTCCTTTTACTTTTATTGTGTTCTTGATCGTTCATTCGATTTATAAGGAGGTTCTATTCAGAGGGCTGGTCTTCAATGAGCTGAATGCTGTGTTGCCACTTGGCATCGTTCTGGTTGGTAATGCCTTTATTTACGGCATTCTCTTCTTCAAGCTTGATCCGGCGCTAACGCTCTATGGAGGTATGGGTACAATCATCTTCGCCTTGCTATATTTTTGGTATCGATCACTCTGGGCACCAATTATTGCGGAAATCGGGTTATTCGCTACGTATTATATTGCTCGAAACTTGTACAGCCATTTTGATGTTGCGTTTAATGGTTATTTCGTTGTACTCATCGTCGTATGCTCACTGGTTGTACCTCCGCTAATGTACCGCTTGTGGAAACAAAGACCGTATGGCGAGTCGAGTATTATACGTACAGGTAAAATCCAACTAGAGGCAGGAGGGAAATAGATGATCGATTTAGGCGGTTTCTCGTTTGACACGGAAGAAGATGTTACTGAAAAGATGGAGGTCAAAGAAAGCTCTCTTCAGGATATCGCCGTGATCGGGATGTCCGTATGTCTTCCAGGGGCCGATAATATCGATCAATTCTGGCGCGATCTGGCCGAAGGCAAGGATTTCGTCATCCCTTTTCCCAATGAGAGAAAATTGGATATGAATGAGTATGCGAAGCAGGTCGGGCTCGATCCTGATCATACGGTCTTCTTCAAAGGTGCATACCTGCAGGAAATAGATAAGTTCGATTATAAATTTTTCTGCTTGTCTCCCCGAGAGGCAAGCTTAATGAACCCGAACCAGCGCATCTTCCTGGAGACGGCATGGAAAACCATTGAAGATGCCGGATATGGGGGAGGTCAGCTGAAAGGGACCAAGACTGGCGTATACCTAGGATACTGTGCAGATGCGTTCCACGATTATAAAAGATTGATAGAAAGCGCCGATCCTTCAGGTATTTCGATAGCTGTGCCTGGAAACCTGTCTTCTATCATCGCGAGCCGTATCTCTTATTTACTGGATTTGAAAGGACCTGCCATCACAGTGGATACGGCTTGCTCTTCGTCGCTCGTTGCGATACATCTCGCTTGCCAGGCATTACGGAGTGGGGACTGTGATACGGCATTGGCTGGAAGTGTTAAGACGCTTATCTTCCCTGCGGATACGGGAATGCGGATAGGTATCGAGTCGTCTGACGGCAGAGCAAAACCGTTCGATCATGGGTCGGACGGGACGGGGATGGGCGAAGGAACTGCCGCGGTCCTTCTTAAGCCGCTTGCCCGTGCAATAGCGGATGGAGATTCTATCTACGCGGTGATTAAAGGCTCGGCTGTCAATCAGGATGGAAGTTCTATCGGTATTTCCGCACCGAATGTGACGGCTCAGGAAGAAGTGATAGTCGAGGCGTGGATGAATGCGGGGATCGACCCGGAGACCATCTCCTATATCGAGGCACACGGGACAGGGACAAAACTCGGAGATCCAATCGAAATTGAAGGAATCAATCGGGCTTTCAGAAGATATACATCACGCCGTCAGTTCTGCGCGATAGGGGCGGTCAAATCGAATCTTGGTCATCTCGACAATGCTGCAGGTATCGTCGGTTTCGTGAAAGCTTGTCTGTCGCTGAATAATAAACAGCTTCCGCCAAGCCTACACTTTAATCGGCCAAACGTATCCATCGACTTCATCGAATCCGCAGTTTATGTCAATCGCAAGCTAGCGGATTGGGAGGACGAGGGACATCCGAGACGATGCGGGGTCAGTTCATTTGGCCTAAGTGGAACGAACTGTCATGTTGTCTTGGAGGAAGCCCAAGATGGACATTATACGGACGCTCTGGGTCATATTCCTTATTCGCAGGAAGAGCATCTTTTTACGCTTTCGGCGCAAAGCTTATCCTCGTTGTCTCGATTGGTAGTCTCATATGTTGAGATGCTGGCTCGGGTGGACGAAACCTGGAGCATTAGGGATATTTGCTATACGTCTAACGTAGGCAGAGGCCATTACAGCTATCGGTTGGCATTCGTCGTTAACAGTGTAGGTGTACTCAGGGATAAACTTAGAGAACTCCAAGGAGATTCCTTGAAATTGATTACAGCAAGCCCCTCAGCATCCACATTATCGAGCAACGAGAATTTGAAAGAACGCTCGCTTCATGAATGGTGCGAGCTATACATCGGGGGAGCGGATATTCCGTGGCGTATGCTTTATCGGAACGGTAAGTACCGTAGAGTTCATTTGCCGTCGTATCAGTTCGATAAATATCGTTCATGGGTGGAGAACACCTATACGCTGCAAGCTATAGCACCGGTACGAGAGAAGGTACAGGATCTTCGAAGGGCGAAGCTGACGGGGCGATCTGACGGACAATATTCCCAATTAGAACAGCTGGTCGGGAACGTGTGGGTGAATGTTCTCGGATTTACGGAACTAAACATAAACGACCATTTCTATAGTTTGGGCGGGGATTCGATTCTAGCTTATCAAATTGCTGTTAAGTTGACTGAGCAAATTGGAAAGCCAATAGAGGTCGTTGACGTGCTAAGATGCGAGACCGTGTTACAGTTAGCTGCTCAACTGGAGCAGCAAGGAGGAAGCTCTGATTTGCAACTTGCAGAGCTCGAAGAAGAAGAGTTATCTAACGAATCGATTGGTATTAGTAAAAAGAAATATGAGCTCACCTCGTCTCAGCTTCGGATCTTTGTCCAAGAGCAAGTAGGTGGAATCGGTACGAGTTATAATATGCCGCTTGCCTTTCGAGTCAGAGGCGAGTTAAACCACATTGAGCTGAGACGAGCGCTGAGTAAGCTTATTGATCGGCATGAAGCACTTCGCACAATCTTTAACATGGATAAAGGAGTCCCGGAGCAAATCATTCAGGAAACCGCGGAGCTGGAGTTAGAGCGATTTGAAGGGGATGCCGGAGCGATTGGCGACATCATAACCCGGTTTGTCCGGCCTTTCGATCTTAAGAGCGCTCCACTGTTCAGAGCAGGGTTGATCTATTGCGGTGCGGAAGAGCATGTGTTGCTGATTGATTCACATCATCTTGTATCGGACGGTTTCTCTACAGCGATCCTGGTCAAAGAGTTCTTCGAGCTTTACCAGGGCAAGAACCTAGCAACTCCGGTCTATCAATACAGGAATTACGTAGAATGGCACACTCAGTTCGCTGGCTCCGAAGCGATGGTCAAGCAGGAGAAGTTCTGGCAGAACGAACTAGTCAACTTGGGCAGCCCGCTTCGTTTGCCACTCGATCGTCCACGACCGTCGATCAAGACCTTCGACGGAGGCCAAGTCGGCTTTCGCATTGACGAATTAACGAGTGAGCGATTAAGAACAGCAGCAGCATCGAACCATACGACTCCGAATGTACTGCTTCTTGCATTGTATGGTCTAGCGATTCTTAAATATACGGACCAGCAGGAAGTCACCATCGGGTCGATAGTTTCCGGCCGGCAAAGACCTGGGCAGGAAAACTGCGTCGGTATGTTCATCAACTTTATCCCATTGATTCTCAGGGCAGAGCCCGATTGGTCGATTCAGCAATATATCGAGGCAGTGAAGTGCGTTACTTCAGTCTATTACGAACATCAAGATGTTCCATTCGAACGAATGGTGGATTTCCTCCAGCAGTCTGTTGATCGCTCCCGCAATCCGATCTATGACACGATGCTGGTATTTCATAATGAGTACAGAATGACAGGCTCTGACAGGATGAGTGTCGAAGGGCTGATCTTTGAGCCTATTGAGATTGAGGTAAACACGGCAACTCTTGATGTCAAGCTGGATGTGTTTCTCACACGAGAAGGGCATCTGGACTGCAAGCTGAATTTTAACGTGGAACTGTTCGAAGAGCGGACAATGCTGCGGTTTATCGCAGACTTCCAGAGGTTGATCGCCGATGTTCTAAACGAACCGCATCAACTTGTTGAGGATTTAAGGTTGTTTAACGAACAGGAAGCCTATGAGATGGCCGAGAGAAGGAAGCTGAACGATGGCCCAGTGGCCTTAGTCATGGACAAGCGAGTCGTCGTTAACGCCACTTTTACTTCAGAGCCGATTGAAGGGCATCTACGCTGGTGGACGCGTGAATTTAAGCTACCGGTTGAGGTACAATTCGGCGGTTACAATCAAGTATTTCAACAATTACTCAGTCCATCGGACCAGATAGAAGGCGGAAACGGTTGCCGAGTGATGCTTATCCGCTTCGAAGATTTAATCAGACAGTTCGAAAAGGAAAGTACGGTAGTGTTCGAAGAGCTTGAACGTCAATTTGAGGATCTGCTGCGGATTATTCAGGTGGCCGATAAGCCTGTCCCTTACCTGTTCGGCATATTTCCGACAGCGACCCATCTGGGATATGAGGATTCGTTGATCGGTTATATCGATCAATTATATGAGCGATGGAAGCAGGTGCTCGAGAGCATCGACCAAGTATATACCGTCGATTTTCGCGAAGCTGTGAGGAACTATTCAGTTCGCGAAGTGTTCGATCCGATAGCGGATCGGGCCGGTCATATGCCATTCAGCGAGGAATTTTACGCGGTCATGGGCACGTTGCTTGCACGCAAGGTCATATCGATGTATTCAGCGCCGTTCAAAGTGATTGCGCTGGATTGCGACAACACGTTGTGGCAAGGCGTTTGCGGCGAGGATGGGCCACTTGGCGTCAAGATCGAAGCTCCGCATTTGCTGCTGCAAAGCTGGATGCTGGAGAGGGCACAGGATGGGCAACTGTTAACATTGTGCAGTAAAAATAATGAGGACGATGTATGGGCCGTATTCGATCAAAATCCGCAAATGCTGTTGAAGAAAGAGCATTTTGCTCATTGGGCAATCAACTGGTTTCCCAAATCGGATAATTTGAAACAGATGTTGAAGGATTTGAATATTGGGATCGATAGCGTTGTTTTTATCGATGACAATCCTCTTGAATGCTCGGAGGTTATGCAGAACGCGCCGGATGTACTGACGATTCGACTACCGATTAATAACCGATACATGTCTGAATTTCTCTCGCACATATGGGCATGGGACCGCATGAAAGTTACCGATGAGGATCGGATGAGAACTCAATTATACGCAGAGGAGCGCGATCGTAGAGTCGAAAGGGAATCATCGTCAGTATCATTGGATGATTTCCTGCATGGTTTAGAGCTAAGGATGAGTATGCGTACAGTCGATGCTACAGAGATTGAGCGAGCATCCCAATTGATGCAGCGAACGAATCAATTCAACTTGAACGGAATCCGCATGACGGCAGAAGAGCTGAATGATTCACGGCGGAAAGATAATACGTGGTGTTGGGTAGTGGAAGCATCCGACTGATTCGGCGATTACGGAATTGTAGGTGTTGTGATTGCTGCGTCCGAACAGTTACGGCTTCGGGTAGACAGATTCCTGTTAAGCTGCCGGGTACTGGGTCGGGGCATAGAGGATGCGGTGATGTCACAGCTGAAGCAGGTTGCCGCCTCGGAAGGGCTACGCGGGGTGCAACTGGATTATCGTCAGACGAATAAAAATAATCCGTTCTTTGCTTTCTTGGAGCGGATCGGCTGGAAGACGGAACGCACAGTTGGAGACAACAACGAAGAGACCGTCATGATTCCATTAGAGCGGATCGCCGACTGCCCGAGTTATGTCGAAGTGTATTTCGAGCTACCTTATGAGAAGCAGCGGAGTAGTGATTCTTCTCAACCATTCTCGGGTGTGGATCGAGCTGGAAAGCAGACTAAGGTGGTTCTACTGACGGTGTCAGATTCAGCCCAGACGATAGCGAAAGAGGACTTGCTAGGGAACACAGAATGCTGGGACCCGGAGATCCATTGGATACCAGCTAATGAGGTGCGAGAACATGATCGTCACCTTGCTTACTTAACGGCAATTTCCTTCAGCCATGTCGATCGCCTGCTGGAGCTCACGGTATACGATACTTCAGCTTCGCAAGCGCTGAGCAGCCGGCAGCCATTCGAAGCTCCTGCAACCAAGACGGAACAACGCTTGTCGGAGCTATGGACGGAGTTGTTGGGGAGTGAATCTCCTAGTGTGAACGATCACTTCTTCGAAATCGGAGGAAATTCGCTTAAAGCTGCTTCGCTCGTATCGAAGATTCATCAAGCGTTTGGCGTAGAGTTGTCGATCAGCGATTTGTTCGCGCAATCGTCCTTGTCAGCTATGGCGAAGCATATTGATGCGTCCGATACATCCGGATTCGAAGCGATTTCATTGAGTGAGGCTCGCAAATATTATCCCGTCTTATCGGCGCAGAAGCGATTATTCTTGCTCCATGAGCTTCGAGGTGAACTGGATGAGTACAACATGCCGGGTGTCATATTGGTTGAAGGCCATGCCGATATCGAGCAAGTGGAAGCAGCACTACAAGTCATTGTCAACCGACATGAGTCTTTAAGGACTTCATTCGCTTGGGTGGATGGGGAAATTGTTCAGAAGATTCATCCTGACTCGAAGCTAAAGCTGGAAGTATTCGATCATGCCTTGGACAATCAAATCGACCGATTGATTCGGGATTTTGTCCGCCCATTTCGCTTATCTGAGCCTCCGCTGCTGAGGGCTGGCTTCATTCGAACCGTCTCCGGCAAGCAAATCGTGCTAATAGATATGCATCATATCATCTCCGATGGCGTATCGCTGGGTAATCTGATTCATGATTTCGCGAGGGCTTACCGGGGCGAAATCATGCCACCGCTGCGAGTGCAATTTAAGGACTATGTAGTATGGCAGCAGGAACGACTCCAATCGGATGCGATGGAGGAGCATAGGCAATTCTGGCTAGATTCGTTCTCTTCACCGGTGCCGAAGTTGAATATGCCAGTGCAGGAGAACCGTTCAGCTGCGCTGAATGAGGGGGCTGTACTAGCTTTCCGAGGTGATCGGGAACTGCGGCGGAGGCTCACTGAGTACGCATCAGAGAAAGGCGCAACCCTCTTCATGGTGCTTTTATCCGCTTATTATGTGCTTTTGTCTAGATACTCGGGGCAGGAGGATATTGTGATCGGTACACCAGTCGCCGGTAGAATCCGCCCTGAGCTTGAACCGTTGATCGGTATGTTCGTCAACACATTGGCGCTTCGAAGCTTACCGGCTAAGGATAAGTCATTTGACGAGTATGTGACGGAGATCAAGGAGCTGACGTTAAACGCGCTGCGGCATCAGGAATATCCATTCGAAATGCTTGTTCAAGAGCTGGATATTCAATTGCAACCCGGCCAGAATCCTCTATTTAACACGATGTTTGCCATGCAGAATATGGATCCCTTTCTTTATGAATTCGCAGATGCAGTACTATCTGTTTATCCGTTCGACTTCGGTAAATCGCGGTTTGATTTTACATTGCAAGCACGCGAACTGGACGAAGAACTGGACTTCACTATCGAATACAAGACCACATTATTCAGTCAGGAAGCGATGGAACGATTATCAACGCATTACATCCGAATTCTTGAGCAGGCTGCAAATAATCCGGAGACGTTGTTGCAGGACATCCGCGTACTCGGAGATGAGGAACGCGCAGTCATAGCTGAGCGTATGCGCGCCAATCGAAGTCCGGAATTTGCCGAATTTGACTTCTAGAACATATGAGGAGTGAATTGCAATGAACTTGGATCTGCTGAGTGGGGAACTGGAGGAATACCGGAAGGCCAAAGAGTTCTGGACGGAAATGCTGTCAAGCGAAGTGGAGTTTGAGGTGCTTGCACCTGACCGGATTATGGGTCTACAGCACGCGGATTTGTTCCGCGAGCATCGTATATCGCTTCCGATCACTACATCTCTTGCGGAGGGGATCCTGAAATGGTCCAGCCGGAAGGATTCGCTCCTGTATGTCATTTTGCTGTCGGGAATCATGTCTGCGTTAGCTAAACTTAGATCTAATCCAACTGTTATCGTCGGATGCCCGACTATAGCAAACTTTAGTGAAAGCGAAACGGTAGCGAATCGTTTTCTGCCGATTCGTTTGAACTTGGACGCCAGCCAAACGGTAAAGGAATTATGGAAGGAATTGAATAGGATCGTCACAGCAGCTTATGGCTACCAGCATTATCCGATTGATCATGTGCAGCGTGAGCAACTTGTGGAGGCGACCCGTTTGTGTAATGTGGCGTGCGAGCTTGCTCCCATGCATGATCCTTCAATTCTTCAAGCTTTAAGGCAGCCTGCAATCAATGGGGCTACATTCTCTTTCATGAAAACGGATGACGAGGTATGGGGCGAGTTGATCTACAACGCCGAATTATATACATCAAGTATGATGCAAGCTTTGGCTGACAGCTTTATGCATGTTCTCCAGCAGATGATTGAAAACCCAGATATACAGGTACAGATGCTTTCACTCGTGAACGAAGATGTACGCAGGCAACTATTAACAGAATTCCAACACAATAAGGGCGAGTTCCCAGTCAATAAGTCTGTGGCCCATTTGTTTGAGGAACAAGTTACTCTAACGCCAGATCGAACGGCATTAGTCTGCGGAGAAACAATCTTGAGCTACAGAGAACTGAACGCAAGAGCTGACCGGCTAGCCGTGCAGCTTAACGAAAATGGTATAAGACCAGGACACGTCATTGGTGTTGTGTGCGATCGGACACCGGATACGGTTACTGCTATGCTTGCGGTGCTGAAGGCGGGGGCGGCCTATTTACCGATTGATCCCGATTATCCGCAGTCGCGCATCCTTTATATGCTTGAGGATAGCGGTGCGGCTATCCTGATTACTCCGTCCAAATATGTCGAACGTATACCGTTTAACGGATGCACCCTGCTCGTTCATTATGATCACTTTGAGATGAACGGTAGCGTGACTCCCATAGACCAAGTAGAGTCGAGACAATGTATGGAGAAGGCAGGCATCGCTTATGTCATCTATACCTCCGGTTCAACGGGTATGCCTAAAGGTGTTATGGTGGGCCAACAAGGCATGGCCAACCTACATGCCTTCTTCGGGAGCGAGCTCGGCATAAGGAATACGGACAGAATCGTGCAGTTCGCAAGCACATCCTTCGACGCTTCTGTATGGGAGATGTTCATGGCTTTATTCACTGGTGCGGAGCTTCATTTAATTACAAGAGAAACCATTGAAAGCTATGAGTTGTTTACCGAATATGTTCGTCATTCGGGAATTACTGTTGTGACACTTCCACCAACCTATGCTTCGCATCTGGATCCTTCGAAGATGCCAACGCTTCGGATGCTGGTCACGGCTGGATCGGTGTCCGGCCCGGATCTCGCACGACGCTGGGGGCGACATCTGAACTATATCAATGCGTATGGTCCGACCGAATCGACGATTTGCGCGACGCTCTGGCAGACGGGGAATCCAACTTCTTCGAGGGAAGACATCAACCCGGATTTCATAACATCGGTACCGATCGGGAAACCAATCTTGAATACCGAGATTTACATCGTAAATCGCGATCATCAGCTATTACCTATCGGTTTCATGGGTGAAATGTGTATAGGAGGTTTCTCGCTAGCGTTGGGGTATCTTGGCCAGGAGCAACTTACAGCCGAAAGGTTTATCGAGAATCCGTTTATACCCGGCGAAAAAATGTATAAGACCGGAGATTATGCGAAGTGGCTGCCAGACGGCAATATTGATTTCTTGGGCAGGATAGACCATCAAGTGAAAATCCGAGGCTTCCGGATTGAAACCGGAGAAATCGAAGCACAACTTCTGCAGCATCCGAATATCGGTGAAGCCTTCGTAACGGCCAAACGTGTTATAGACGGCGAAACATGGTTGTGCGCGTATATTGCACCATGGAAGGGGAGTGGGGCGGAGGAACTGAAGGAGTGGCTAGCTGAGCGATTGCCTGCCTATATGCTTCCGCAATATTACAAGCCGATGGACAAATTACCGCTGACAGCCAGTGGGAAGATTGATACGAAAGCGTTGCCTGAGCCCGCGGCAGATGATCCCGGAGGAACGGATGCCACTGATGATTTGAGTGCGACAACGACTCAGCGTAAGCTAGCGAAGCTCTGGAAAGCGACACTCGGCACAAATCGCGTCAGCCTTGATGACCATTATTTCAACCGTGGTGGACATTCGCTGAACGCGGCTACGTTGATTATGGAAATTCATAATAATTTTCAGATCCAACTATCGTTACGAAAGCTAATGGAGGTTCCAACGCTGCGTGGTATGGCAGAAGTGATCGACCAAAGTCTTGGGTGCGGATTATTGGTGGCGATTGAGCCTGCCCAACACAATGATTTCTACCCGCTTTCTCTGGCGCAGAAGCGAATCTTTATCTTAAACCAATACGATCCGAAGCAATTAACTTACAACATCCCGGTAGCTCTGCGGATTGAAGGTCCTGTGCAGAGGGAGAAGCTGCAGAAGGCGATAACCGAATTGGTTCGGAGGCACGAAACGCTCCGTACTTCATTCGTGCTACACGAAGGAAATCCTGTGCAGCATATTCACGCAGAGCTACCCCTTTGGCTCGGATACAGAAACATTGAAGAGCATGAGCTAAGAGCGGAGCTAATGCAGTTCATCCAACCTTTCGATTTGACGAAGGCGTCGCTCTTTAGGGCAAAACTGTTTCGCATCGCCGACAATAGTCATGTTATCTGCTTGGATATGCATCACATCATCTCGGACGGCGTTTCGATGACTGTCTTGATCAACGATCTGATGCGTTTGTATCAGGATGAGACGTTGGAGCCATTACGGCTACAGTATAAGGATTTTGCGTGCTGGCAAAATGACATTCTGGAGACGGGGCGGCTTTCGGAGCAGGAAGCTTTCTGGCTGAGTCAATTCGCAGCCCCTGCCCCGCAGCTGCAAATTCAGACCGACTATCCGCGGCAAGCAAAGAATGAGGGGGGAGACGAAGCCGTTAAAGCTGTACTTTCGGCTGAGGTTACCCTTAACCTCCATAGGTTGGCGTCTAGTAATAGAGCTACATTATATATGGTGTTGCTATCGGCGTACTCTATTCTCTTGTCTATCTATTCCGGACAAAAGGATATTATCGTGGGCACGCCGGTTGCTGGTAGAAGCCGTGCGGAGCTCCAACCTCTGATTGGTATGTTCGTCAATATCCTACCGATTCGCAGCCGACCAGAGAATCAGAAGACATATATGGACTACTTAACTGAGATAAAGGAAACGGCACTTTCAGCGTTCGAGAATCAGGATTTCCCATTCGACAAGCTGGTTCGAAAGCTTAATGTCGCCAGAGATGCGGGGCGTAATCCGCTATTCGAAGCATCGTTTGCCCTACAGAATATGAATACGGATATGCCCATAATCGATGGTTTACGGATCGAACCAGTGGATCTCGCCTTCTACCAAGCGAAGTTCGACCTTACGCTATGGGCGGAGGAAGTGGGCGATGAAATCCACCTGTTGCTCGAATACCGAAATGATCTTTTCAAAAGAAATACCGCAGAGAAGATGCTCTATGACTTGAACAGCGTGATCGATTATATGATCGAAGATCCGCATAAGTTGCTTGGTGGGATAGATTTGCGAACGAGCGAAGAGAAGGAAGAGCAGGAACGACTGCTAATGGAGCTAGAAGCAGCGCTGGAATTGGACTTTGAACTTTAGAGTATCTATAAGTGCGTGTTCAAAAAGATCGGTTTTCAGCACCAAGAAGCTTGGATGAAGGTAGGGACTGAGGAGCGGAGCTACACGTTTTCGTAGAAAACGACTTCGTAAGCATTTGCCTGTAGTGGGTACGTGAGCACCGGAAGGCCCGGCTGAATTCAAGATTCGATGCCGAATCAGCTTCTTGAGACACTTCGTGATCAAAAGCGGACTTTTTGAACAACCTCTATAAGCATCGCATCCCAATAAGAGGAAGGGGCATGATCTACTCATGAGGTTGACTGAGGAGCAAATAGACAAAGGGAGGCGTTACTGGCTGAATCACTTGTCAGGAGAAATTCCCCGATCGGTTTTACCGGTTCAGTATCCACAATCGACTGCTTTTGAACTGGCTACCTATACACTTGAGCTTCCGCGTCATCTGACGATTCAACTGTCAGAGATCACTAAAGGAAAAAAGCTTGCGCTTTATGTGGCGCTGTTAGCTGGATTTCTGTCGTGGCTTGGAAAGGTGAATGGAGGTCAGTCGGATATCGCGCTGACGATTCCCGTGCTTCCGCTCCCTTCCGAAGGCGACTCCATAAGTCACACCAGCATCGTCGTTCGGAATCATGTGCCAAATGATGCCACCTTCAAGGAAATATTGGAACGAGTAAAGTTGACAATAACCGAAGGGTACAAACATCAATATGTCGAACAACGCGAGTTCATTGAGCAGTTGGGATTACAGCAAGAAGAGGAGTTATCGACACCGCTTGCTTTTGCAATGTCCGGCCTGCATCATGACGCTGACATTCGTTTGCTATGCGAAGGAAGGCATGAGACCGTTGTTGTAGCAAATAGCTTACCTGACGGAATAAATTTATATTTTCACTATAATGGCCGATTGTTCGCCCCTGAAGCTATGGAGATCTATGCACGGAGCTATATTTTCTCATTAGAGCAATACCTTAAATCTCCTGACATGTCGATATGCGATGCCTTGCTCCTTGGGAAAGAGGAAGGTCAGCATTTGATTAAGGTTTTCAATGATACGGATACAACCTATTCTAGCGAGTTGACGATTCCTGAATTATTCGAAAGGCAAGTGTTACTTACTCCAAGCCATGTGGCGGTTTGCTCAGAAGGCATGGAGATGACATATGGCGATCTGAACGAAAGGGCCAACCGGCTTGCTGGGCTGCTCATAAATCAAGACATTGGTCCAGGCTCGTATGTTGCGGTCATACTGGATCGGTCCGTACAGATGATCATTGGTGTTTTAGGTATTTTAAAAGCAGGAGCCGCTTATGTACCCATCGAACCGGGATTTCCGAAATCGAGGGTCGAAACGATTCTACGGAGTCTTCCCATTCGGTGCATCGTCACAAAGACTGCGGTCATGTCGCCTTTTCAAGAGCTGATATGGAAAATAGAGACCCTGCAGGACATCATCTACCTGAACGAAACGACTGCTCAACCGCCTACGGAAGAGGGGGATGTCCGAATGGCCGGGGCTTTGTGGGATCAGGTTGCCGATAAGGCGGTCGATCGTGTTACGGCGGGCGGATTTATTAGCAGTTACAGCGGCTTACCCTTCTCAGAAGCGGAGGTGGACGAATATCGTGACCGGGTCGTAGATCTTGCCAGACCTTATATCTCTGCTCAGTCAAGCGTGCTCGAGATCGGTTGTGGGTCTGGCTTGATCTCCTTCAGTATCGCTCCTCTGGTGAACCGGTTTGTTGGACTCGATCCATCCAAACGGATGTTGGAGATGAATCGCACTAAATCGACCGAACTGCGACTTGCGCATACGGAATGGTTGGAAGGTTATGCGCTTCAATTAGAAGGGATGGGTGCAAACAGCTTTGATTTAATCCTCATGGCGAGTACAGTACAGTTTTTCCCCGGATACCTTTATTTCGAGCAGGTTGTCCGGGAAGCTATACGTTGTCTCAAGCCGGGCGGGGCACTAATTATCGCTGACGTCATGGATTTGCGGCAGAAAGAGATATTTCGAGATAGTCTCGTACAATACAGGATGCAACACGGGATGGCGCCCAATGTAAGAGCGCTCTCCGACCAAGAATTGTACTGCGACGAGGCTTTCTTCACTGATTTGCAATATCGCATTCCAGACATTGAGCATACAGAGGTCTTGTACAGGCAGGAAGGCTTTGAGAATGAGCTAGCATTCCGTTACGATGTTGTCGTCCGAAAGGGGATGGATGATAGCCAGGGGAAGGATGACGAGAGCTTTTCCGAAGAAGATGTAATCAGACGTAGTAGGAAAAGAAGTTGGACGCTGTCTCATTTGGATCGATATTCGGAGTTGAATCCACATACGGGATTAACCTCGGAGCATGTGGCCTATGTAATCTTTACGTCTGGTACAACTGGAACGCCTAAGGGCGTGGTCGTCCGCCATCGTCCGGTTATCAATCTCATCGAATGGGTGAATCGGACATTTGCTGTCGGGATCAAGGATCGATTGCTATTTGTCACCTCACTTTGCTTCGATCTATCCGTCTATGATATTTTTGGCACACTCGCTTCTGGGGGATCCATTCGGATTGCATCAGAGGAGGAGTTGTCCGATCGCGAGCTTCTGCTAAAGATTCTTCGGGAGGAGCCGATTACGTTCTGGGATTCCGCGCCGGCAGCCTTGCAACAGCTAGCGACGTTGATGGAAATCGATAGTACCCATACTATACCGAATCCAAGCCTGCGTCTTGTATTCCTAAGCGGTGACTGGATTCCGCTGACATTGCCTGATGTTCTAAAGAAGCATTTTCCAAACGTGCAAGTTGTGGCTCTCGGAGGAGCAACGGAAGCGACAATCTGGTCGAATTACTATCCGATACAGAAGGTGGAGGAGCAATGGGTCAGCATTCCGTACGGGACACCGATCCAGAACGCAAGATACTATATTTTGGACGAAGAGCTTGAGCCATGTCCGCCGTTTGTTCCCGGAGATCTGTATATTGGGGGTGAATGTCTTGCATCGGGGTATACCAATCCACAACTTACGGAGGAACGATTCATTCGTGATCCATATCGTGAGCTGGAGGTTGCTGATGCAAGGATGTACAGAACTGGTGATTTAGCCAGGTGGTTGCCTGACGGAGTAATTGAATTTCTTGGACGTAGCGATCATCAAGTCAAAATTCGAGGATACCGAATCGAGCTTGGGGATATTCAAGCGCAGTTGTTGAAGCATCCACATGTGGTTGAAGTTTTGGTTACCGATTGGATGGATTCGCACGGAAGCAAATCTTTATGTGTTTATTATACTTCGAGCGTGGAATTGCTCCATGGAGAATTGAAGGAATATCTGACCAGCCTGCTTCCAGACTATATGATTCCGTCATATTTCGTTCCATTGCTGGTGATGCCAATTACGCCAAACGGGAAGATCAATCGCAGCGCGCTACCTAGTCCGCAGGAACATATTATCTCGAACAGTTCATATGAAGCACCGGCTAATTCGCAAGAGGAGAGTCTAGCTCGAATTTGGGAAGAAGTGCTTGGGCTAGAGCGAGTTGGTGTTACGGATGACTTCTATAATGTGGGTGGAGATTCGCTAAAAGCGGTACAGGTTGTAGCGAAGGCTAACGATTATCAGTTCGCAATCAGTTTGAGTGACATGCTGTACTACAGAACGATCCGCGAAATTATTCAATCCGGAGGATTGCGAGTCAAGGACGAAGCGGCGGATGGGATCACTAAAGCTGATCAAACAGAATCCGAATGTGCGATAGAGGCTTCGGCTGTGGCTTCCAGGAAGTATAATCTCCAATTTGATGACAACGTTGAAGAGATGCCGTACTATTACCCATGCGTGATGGGCGCTATGTACACAAAATTGCGTTATGAGGTGGGTTATCCGATTCCAAGAGGCTTCCTGCCAGTTGGCGGAGGATTGGGTCTTACCGTATTCAGCGTTCCATTGTCCGGGCGAATGGAAGATCGACTACTGATTGACGATATTCGCGAAATACCTGGGTTTGATCTGCTCGAAAGGCTTGGAGTAAAAGGTAAGCCGATAAGCTTCAATTCGGTCGAGGAAGGGATGGCATGGTGTGAGGAACGGATGCGTGAAGGTCACTTGGTGATCGGAGTTGGCACGACATATTACTTAAACTATTCCCATGATTATTTGATGGAAGAGGGTCAATTCTCGGGTATGTTGCTAGAGAGGGAACAAGCGATTGTGCCTCATGATGAAGCGGGAATCCATCACTCACATATGTTCTTGCTGGTTGATCATACGGGGCGCGGCTATACAGTATACGATAGCACTTATAATTTTTATGGAACGATTTCTGAAGATGAGATGCTGCGTTCGTTCGCAGGTATTGGTAGCTTGGAATTCTTGAAGCGTTATCCGCTCAAATACGCGGATGCACAAAGAATGGTCATCGACGTAAGTTTCGATCGATTCCGACCGATTCCGCTACATCTCCTGGCACTAGAACTGCTGGAGAAGTACATTCATTATTATACTTCTTCTGAACCGTTCAAACATGTGACCGAAGAAAGCTTAATCTACACCGGAGTGGCGGCTTTTCGGCCATTCCGCAAACTGCTTGAGGATGCTTTATTAGAAGAAAATGATTATGAGAAGCTGTACATGTTCAGCATTTTTTGGATAAGAAAATGGAAGTACACCTATATCTTTCTCAGGGATTTCTTGATGGACGTAAGTTCTCTCTTGGAGCTCCCCTCTCTGAAAAAGTTAATTGAGAATATTGAAGAATCGATACAGCTTCTTGGTGGCATATTTGATCAATTGGAAGGTGCCGTTGCCAGAATAAATACACTCCCACATGCGGAGATGCAAACGAGGCTCCAGTTGGTGTTGGACGAATTAGAAGGTTTGGAAGCAAGGCAAAGAAAGGTGTTCGCTAGCTTGCAAAGTGATTTGGAACTACAAAAGGAGGGCTTAGTATGAGATCAGTGCTAATCGGATTGATGTTGACCGTGATTTGCTTGGTTTTGCCGATGGCAGAGGTTCATGCCGAGGGAGCGGAGACGACTCAAGTAATTATCCACTATAATCCGCTAGAAGGGGATACGACGAATTGGAGTTTGTGGGTTTGGGGGGGAGATGAGGAGGGAGCACGCTACCCTTTCACTAGCGTGGATGAGAATGGCGTGAAGACAGCGGAAATCGAGCTGCTAGGACAATTCTCTTCGGTCGGATTTATTGTTAGCACCGAGGATTGGGTTAAGGACGGCGGAGACCAGATGATCGATATTGTAAATGGTGTTGGTGAAGTCGTGGTGAATGGCCATGGTTTGGATACCGCGGAGGGAAGCGGCAATGCTCCTAAGCTCTGGTTAATCGTAGGTATACTGCTTGTCATCATCTATATTACGGTGATGGAGCAGTTAAGAAGACGGCGCCCTGTAACAGTGTAATGGTAGAAAAAAATGACTTATTTATCTTTATATGTTCTCGTGACGTTGCTTTTTATTGGTAGAAAAGACAAAGGCAGCCGAACATCGGCGCCTTTCTTTTTTTGCTCCTGTTTATAGGCAAGAGCGGTGCCAAGCTATCCTCCTCATTCATACACTAAGCAAAGGATAGGTTAGGAGGTCTTAATATTGAAATACAGGAGCACATCAATAAAAAGTAAATGGGAAAAAAACAGCTGGCTGTTAAAGCATTCGGATTTAAGAAAGTATGTTCCTAGAACTATGCTTTTTAATAGAGATAATTTGATCACGATGCTTTCTTCTTATTCTACTGTGTATTTCAAGCCAACGGGCGGCTCGGGCGGATTTAATATTATTCGAATCAAAAGAAAGGAGAAGAACTACCAAATTCAATACAATACAGTCAAATCTACTTATTCTACTATAGATAGTTTGTATGATAAGTTGTATCGCTTTTCAAATAAAAAATCATTTTTGCTGCAGCATGGAATTGATCTGGCTAGAACGAAAGGCAAACCCTTCGATATTCGTGTCATGGTTCAGAAGACGAACAAAGGCACATGGGTTAGTAGTGCTATTTTTATGAAAATTGGAAAGACAGGTAAGGTAGCTACAAACTATAATCAAGGCGGTAAAATCGGTTATTTTCATCAAACAATGTCTGGTGCAGGTTACAGTACAGCCGAAATCGAACTAATGGAAACAAGATTGAAGGGGTTGGGTGTATCCGTAGGGAAAAACTTCGATCAACATAAAAAAGGATTCAAGGAATTAGGACTGGATGTTGCCTTGGATTCTAAGGGCAAACCGTGGATTTTGGAAGTGAATACGAGACCTCAATTCTATCCCTTAAAGAACATGAAGGATAAAACAACATACAAACGAATCGTTTCTTATGCCAAGCAATATGGAAGATTCAAATAAATAACGAGTTAATTTGTGTATCTATTTATTTGCATCAAATAATTTAAAATGATATCATTAATTATTGTTTCAAAGGGGAGTAGCGTTGAAGTAGACTATTACTTCAAAATAAAGTCGTCAATACATGTTATTAATTACTAGAATTAATACTTCGGCTTTATTAACAAGAAATTGTTCAGCGAGACCTTTGCCATTAACTATGGCAAAGGTCTCGCTTTTTTGTGTGGAAATTAAAGGTTGTGCAAAAAGATTACTTTTTATTAACTCACACATAAATACTTGACGCTTCTTTCGTAAACCTATCAACACAGAATAAACAGAGTTAAGGAAAGGGGATTTTTTAGTGGAGTATTACCGTTCAAGCACTGAAGAAGTATTGCAGAAGATGAAGGTTACAGAGGAAGGATTGGCCACTGTTGAAGCGCAAGAGCGACTTGTAAAAAATGGTTACAATGAGCTTGAAAGCAAAGAGAAAGTACCCACTTGGCAGCTTTTCTTAGCAACATTTAAAGATTCTATGGTTATTATATTAATGGTTGTAGTTCTAGTTCAACTGATCTTGGGCGAAGTTGTTGAATCGTTAATCATTTTTGCGGTCCTTCTCATGAATTCGGTGATCAGTGTTATACAGACACGTAAAGCGGAAAGTTCCATAGATGCATTACGTAAAATGTCTGCTCCTTCCGCAAAGGTTATTCGAAATAATGAAAATATGACGATTTCAGCGCGAGAACTTGTTCATGGTGATATTGTTCTCCTAGATGCAGGTGATTACGTTCCTGCTGATGGAAGGCTGCTAGAGACAAGATCGTTAAAGGTAAATGAAGGTATGTTGACGGGTGAATCGGAAGCCGCCGACAAAGATATAGCAGCTATAGCTGGAGAATCACCTCTTGGAGATCGACATAACATGGTGTATAGCGGTTCGCTCGTGGTTTATGGGCGCGGTACATTTGTTGTTACCGGAACGGCAAATCATACAGAAATCGGAAAAATTGCAGATATGCTTGCTTCTGCTGAAGCAAAACAGACACCATTGCAACGTAAATTGGATGATTTCAGTAAAAAGCTCAGCATTGGTATTCTCATCCTTTGTATTGTTATTTTTGCCGTGGAAGCAGCTCGCATTTGGTTTGGTGCGGAGAGTACAAATCTAGGTGAAGGTATTCTGAATGCATTTATGTTTGCTGTAGCGGTTGCCGTCGCTGCTATTCCTGAAGCTTTGTCTTCTATTGTTACGATTGTTCTCGCGGTAGGTACCACAAAAATGGCGAAACAGAATGCGATAATCCGTAAATTGCCGGCTGTGGAAACACTCGGCTCGACTAGTGTCATTTGCACGGATAAAACGGGTACGTTAACTCAGAATAAAATGACAGTAACGAAACACTTCCTGCCAGGTAGCTCAAATGCACCATTTTCGGACAACCCGATTGATTGGAACGAAGCGCAGCAAATGTTGATGCATATCGCCGTACTCTGTAACGATTCGCATATTACGGATGATGGACAAGAAATCGGTGACCCAACTGAAGTTGCTTTACTTGCTTTTAGTAATAAAAATCATAAAGATTACCGTGAAATTCGAAATTCATATGCGCGTGAAGCAGAATTACCGTTTGATTCTGATCGAAAATTGATGTCTACCGTTCATATGATCGGGGATACAAAGTTGATGCTGACCAAAGGCGGTCCTGATGTGATGTTCAGTCGCTGTGATTATGTGTTCTTGGATGGAAAAGAGGAGCCAATCACTGACGAGATTTTGCGCCGTTTTAGCGAAACGAATGAAAAATTCTCTAATGATGCGCTTCGGGTTCTAGCGTATGGTTACAAACGTCTCTCGACTGATCAGCAGTCGATCGATTTGGAAGATGAGAATGGACTTGTATTAGTTGGACTGACCGCTATGATAGATCCGCCAAGAGAAGCTGTATATGATTCCATTAAAAGTGCCAAGAGTGCCGGAATTCGTACCGTTATGATTACGGGTGATCACAAAACTACCGCTCAAGCCATTGGTAAGGAGATCGGCTTGGTAGAAGCAAATGATATTGCTCTGACAGGACAAGAACTTGATGAATTAACCGATGAGGAGCTTGATCAACAGCTGGAGAATATCTCAGTCTATGCACGAGTATCCCCAGAGAATAAAATCAGAATCGTCCGTGCTTGGCAGAAAAAAGGTCATATTACAGCGATGACTGGTGATGGGGTAAATGATGCTCCTGCATTGAAACAGGCTGACATTGGTATTGCGATGGGTAGTGGAACAGACGTTGCTAAAGACGCCTCAGCTATGATTCTTGCCGATGATAATTTCGTGTCGATTGTCAGTGCAGTTGGTGTCGGTAGAACTGTATTCAACAATATTAAGAAAGCGATTGGTTATTTGTTTGCAGGTAATCTAGGGGCGATCATCGCCATCCTGTTCGCTGTTCTTTTCAATTTCCCTAATCCTTTCACAGCATTGCAGCTATTATTAATTAATCTTATTAATGACTCGCTTCCAGCGATCGCACTCGGTATGGAAAAAGCTGAGCCTGATGTTATGAAAAATAAACCGCGTGATATTAAAGAAGGTATTTTCTCGGGAGACACATTAAGGTCAATCATTGTTAGAGGCGTCTTGATTGGGGCGGCCGTCATTATATCACAATATGTGGGTATGCAGATCTCTTCAGAAATGGGAGTTGCTATGGCCTTTACAACCTTGATATTGGCTCGGACGCTTCAAACCTTTGCTGCTCGTTCTAATGTGAAAACGGCAATAGGCGCTGGGTTTTTCAGCAATAAGTACGTTATTTACGCTGTAGCATTTTGCTTAGTGCTATATGGAATTACCGTTCTACCAGCTGTTCGCGGAATCTTCTCAATTCCTGCTTCATTCGGAATGAGTGAATGGGCAATTGCAGCAGGACTTGCATTAACAGCTGTGATTCTCATGGAAGTCCTCAAGGTCATTGGAAATCGCTTGAATTTGAGAGATAAAGCTAACAATTCAAACAGTGAGTCAACTATTCTAGAAGGCTAATTTAAATGTACAATGTGTAATATTATAATAACATTAGTTGAACAACAGGAGATCGTCTATTGACGATCTTTTTTATATCGCATCCGGATCATAAGGTGTAGCAGCAACGCCTTATATGAGGTTTTTTTTAATGCCTCCTAAATGGGAAACTATAGTACTTAGTAGTTATAAAATACAATTAGCTTGACTAAAAATAAATAAGTAGATATAGTAGACTTGTAATGTCTCTAATTGTGGTGAACTATAAAGATGAAATATTCAAAAGCAACGAATTATGCACTTCATACGATGTTATTTCTAGCAGTTGCTACTCCTTAGAAACATGTAGGTGTGCATCAGCTCGCTGAACGTCAAGAGGTTTCTACTACGTATTTGTCCAAAATATTGACTAAGCTTGTTAAGGCTGGAATGGTAGAATCAGTTTCTGGTGCTAATGGTGGGTATAAGTTAAGACCTGATTGGGAGAGTATATCTTTTTTAGATATTATTCAGGCAATTGAAGGTCCTACATCCTTATTTGACTATTGTTTAGATCATAATCCTGAGTGTTTGATAAAAAAGGTTATGATCTCTGCAGAAGAAAGGATGTTGAATGATTTAAAACATCAAAAAATAGTTGATATAGCTAAACAAATGACAGAGGCTCCATAAGCCACGCTTTTTACTCTCATTATAGACATTAAAGAGTATTAAAGTCGTTAATTGGTCGATAACAATTAAAAAGTAAAGGATGGAGAGATATGAATATTTTTGATAGTATTATTGTTGGAGCAGGTCCAGCTGGATTAAGCTCAAGTTTAACTTTAGGAAGAGCTAGAAGGAAAATTGCTGTATTTGACAATGGAACAAATAGGAATAGAGTTACACATGAGTCACATGGTTTTATTACTCGGGATGGCATTATACCACAAGAGTTTAAAGAGATCGGATTAAATGAATTGAATAATTATCCATCTGTATCTTACTTTAATACAACAGTTACTGAAATAACCAAAGATTTTGGTAATGAACTATTTATCGCCAAAACAACGGATGGTCAGGAATTTGTTACAGAAAAGATTATATTAGCCACTGGTATTCAAGAGGTATTTTCTATTCAAAGTGTAAGAAATTATTATGGAAAAAGCCTTTTTAGCTGCCCTTATTGTGATGGCTGGGAGCTAAGGGATAAGCCATTAATTGTAATGGCAGAAACAGAAGAGCATGTACTGCATATGGCTAAATTAATTTATAACTGGTCGAAGGATTTAGTTGTCATAACAAATGGAGTTGAACTATCTAAAGAAGGAGTTCAAGAGTTACAAAAACGCAGTATCAAAATAAAATCGGAGCCGATAAAAAACTTAATAGGTGATGACGGTTATCTACAAAAAATTGAATTTGTATCAGGAGAAACGATCATAAGATCAGGTGGGTTTGTTGTTCCATCTTTTTATCGTCCCAATCAATTTGCTGAGAAGCTTGGGTGTGAAGTACAAGAAAATGGAACAGTTGTAACAGATGGTGTTGGTAGAACATCACAAAAAAATATATATATCGCGGGAGAAACTGAAAAATCCGGACCCTCTTCATTAATGATTTCTGCTGCCGATGGTAATAAAGCTGCATTTTCCGTAAATATTGATTTAACTATGGAACGTTTTTGATTATTGTAATAAAACTATAAGTATGATGAAATTGTTGAATATAAAGCCAAGCCTTAAGGTGATTTTTACCTTAAGGCTTTTTACATGGGGAGTGTAGACTTATCTACATCATTTTGGTTTGTTAGATCCATACTGTTCTTATAAAATTATGGTGACATTGAGGAACTTATTTATAAGAATGTTGTATCGGTGTTTGCTAATCTCAATCGAATAGTTAATTCAGATGAAAAATGAACAAACGAAAAGTAGGTAATATAAAACTAAATACATTTGCTTTGATTTTTCCCGTACATGCACAGATAGGCACCCGCCCACATACAATGAAAAGACCAGAAAAGGTAAAAGTAAAAGGTTGTTGCATTGTTATTCAGCAGGAGGTGTCATCTTTGTCTGGATTAATTACTGCCATTGCGTTATTTATTAAACAATTGACTCTGCTCGTGTCGTATGTGAAGAACAATGCTTTTCCCCAGCCATTGACAGAAGCGGAGGAAACGAAGCACCTGGGGCGGATGGCCGAAGGTGATCCAATCTCTCGCAATTTGCTGATTGAACATAATCTACGGCTGGTGGCGCATATCGTCAAGAAATTCGATAACACAGGCGAAGATATGGAGGACTTAATCTCGATTGGGACGATCGGACTGATCAAGGCCATTGAGAGTTTTCGCCCAAACAAAGGTACGAAACTGGCGACTTTTGCGGCTCGCTGTATTGAGAATGAAATTCTAATGCACCTTCGTTCACTCAAAAAAACACGTAAGGATGTTTCGCTGCACGACCCAATCGGAACGGACAAAGAAGGGAATGAGATTACCCTTATAGATATTCTGGGTACGGAGGCGGATGAAGTTCTTGACCGGGTGCAACTGAAGATGGAGAAGAGTAAAATTTACCGAAATCTCGATATCTTGGACGCACGGGAGCAGGAAGTGATTAAAGGAAGATTCGGGTTGGAGCATGGGGGAGAAGAACGGACCCAACGCGAAATCGCCAAAGAGCTCGGCATATCTCGCTCGTATGTATCTCGGATTGAGAAGCGTGCGCTCATGAAGCTCTATCATGAGTTTTATAAGGCGAAGCGGTGAGATAAATATGTTGTACCTACTCTCCTATGCGATTCCATTTGGAACCATACAGGAGAGTTTTTGTTTATTTCGATGAGAAATCTCTGTTCTATGAAGGAGCGAGTGATAGGACATTTGATACATACATCTGGGAATAAGATCGGGCGGGGTAGTGCTCTCGTAACCCAAGCCAATGGTTAATCCCGTAATTGACTCTTGTGAGAGCCCGAAATAATGGACTATCTCTCTATTGTAAGAATATTAATAGTACAAGAAATTATGTATCTACCCTATAAGGGAGGTCGGGTTAAGTGCGTGATTATCGTTACTATAAAGAAGTTTGCACCGGGATTCCGATGCCATTTGCATTTGTTGATCTGGATATGCTGCAGCAGAATATTCAGAGCGTTCTTCAGCGGGCGAGTGGGAAGAAAATCCGCATTGCGAGTAAATCGATTCGTTCTGTTGATGTGCTCCGGCGCATTCTGCAGGAAAATGCGCAGTTTCAGGGGATCATGTGCTTCACGGTGCCCGAAGCACTCTATCTCGCGGAGCAAGGATTCACTGACTTGCTGCTGGGCTATCCAGCGGTGGACGCACGCCAGCTCGCGTCCGTCGCGATGCATCAGCGTGAAGGGTGCAACATCACGCTGATGGTCGACTGCAGGGCACATGTCGAGCAGGCGGAAGCGGCAGCCGCCAAGTACGGCGTGGTGCTGCCGCTCTGTGTGGACATCGATTTGTCGATAGATGTCCCGGGGTTGCATTTCGGTGTATGGCGCTCACCTATACGCTCCACAGATGCAGCGCTTGACCTCATCAAGCGCATCGCGCAGTCGAAGCATGTCGTGCTCGAGGGGCTCATGGGTTACGAAGCGCAGGTTGCAGGCTTAGGCGACCGTGTGCCGAGGCAGGCTCTGAAGAATGCGTTCGTGCAGTTACTCAAGCGCCGCTCGATCCGTGAAGCCGCTATCCGGCGGGCGGAGCTAGTCGCGGCGATCGAGCGCATGGGCCTTCCTCCACTGCGGTTTGTGAATGCAGGTGGCACGGGCAGTCTTCATACAAGTAGCGTGGAGCCAGTCGTCACCGAAGTCACGGCTGGATCGGGGTTTTATTCGCCCGGTCTATTTGACCACTTCCGGGACTTTACTTTGCTTCCCGCCGCAGGATATGCGATCGAGATCGTGCGTCAGCCGCGCGGTGATCTCTACACCTGCTTAGGCGGTGGGTACACGGCTTCGGGAGCTGGAGGCAGCGACAAACTGCCGCGTCCATACCTACCACAAGGTGCTTCACTCCTTGCAATGGAAGGGGCAGGCGAAGTCCAGACGCCGATTCGCTACAACGGGCCTGAAGAGCTAGAACTCGGCGATCCAATCTTTATGCGTCATAGCAAAGCAGGGGAGTTATGTGAACGATTCACACATCTCTACTACATTTCGAATAACGGTATCGTTGGTGAGACGACGACATATCGTGGGGACGGGCTATGTTATCTATAAATTTGAAGGAGCGAAACACGAAAGAATGGCGAAATTGGTCAGGACTCGTACGTGGATTGCCGAGTAGTATCGTATATCCTGCCAGCATAGAAGAGGTGGTTGAGATTGTTAAGACATGCGCCGCCGAAGGACGGAAACTGCGTGTCGTGGGATCAGGACATTCATTTACGAGGCTAGTCCAGACCGATGATGTATTGGTCTCCTTGGATCAATTGCAGGGTGTGATTGCTGTTGATTCGGAGAAGGGCATTGCTGAAGTGTGGGGCGGAACGAAACTGGACCGACTCGGGGAAGAATTGCATGCCTTTGGCGTTGCGCAAGAGAATCTAGGCGATATTAATGCGCAATCCATTGCAGGAGCGATCAGTACCGGAACACATGGGACGGGAGCGCGGCTCGGGAGCCTCGCAACTCAAGCGGTAGGCTTGACGGTGGTGATAGCGACTGGGGAATTTATCGAATGTTCAGCCGAGCAGGACGAAGAGCTTTTTCGGGCGATGCAGGTGTCACTAGGGATGTTCGGGATTATTGTGAAGGTGAAGCTACGTGTTGTGCCTTCGTATGCGCTTCGCTATACAAGTCGCAAAATACCATTCTCCCAATGCCTTGAGCAGCTGGATCTATTCAAAAAGGAAAACCGTCATTTCGAATTTTACTGGTTCCCTTATACGGATGTCGCTCAAATAAAACTAACCAATAAGACGGATGAGGTCCCCGGAACGCCAAGCCGATGGAGTTATTGGAAAGTCTTGCTGATGGAGAATGCGTTGTTCTGGGTTATGTCGGAGTGCTGTCGCTTCATTCCGCGTCTTTGTAAGTCGATAAGCCGATTATCGGCAGCAGGTGTACCGGATGTACAAGAAGTGGGGTATAGTCACCGCATTTTTGCGACGCCACGGCTCGTTCGGTTTAACGAAATGGAGTACAGCGTACCGGCAGATCGCATGCGAATCGTACTGGAGGAAATACGTAATGCGGTAGATCGGTATCGATTTGCTGTTCATTTTCCAATCGAGTGCCGCTATGTACAGGGAGACGATGTATGGCTCAGTCCGGCGACTGGACGTGATTCTGCCTATATCGCTGTACATATGTATCGGGGGATGGAGTATGCTGATTTTTTTGCCAAAGTAGAGGATATCTGCAGACAGCATGGAGGGAGACCGCACTGGGGCAAGATGCACACGATGCGCGCGGAGCAGCTCCGTTTGGTATATCCGAAATGGGATGCATTTCTTCGTCTTCGACAAGAGCTTGATCCTTCGGGTGTATTCTTGAACCCTTACTTGGTGGAAATGCTGCAACAGAGCGAGCAGGCGCACAAGCTACCGGAAACATAACGAGTTCATGATGATTGGTATATAAAAAGCCTCGAATCCGGTATGGGTTCGAGGCTTGCTTTGAATTATCTAATTCTATTTAATTTAGCGATGGTTCCTAACTATGCTGGGTGTGCTCATGTTTTTTACATGTTATATTCACCGCCCACCAACAGAGGATTTATATGGTAAGATGCAGAATGTGAGGAAAGAGATTTATTTTATCCGAGGCTACTTCCGTTCTACATTATACATATAAAGGCAGGGGTAAGATTGCGTAGCGAGACTATCTTATTGGTTGATGACGAACAAGGTCTATTAATTATGTTGGAAACTCTATTGAAAAAAGAAGGATTCGAACGAGTTGTCACAGTGACTACAGGAAGCGAGGCTTTGCGCCGAGTCGAGGCTACTTCATTTGATCTTATCGTGCTCGACGTAATGCTGCCCGATACGGATGGTTTTGCTTTGTGCCAAGACATCCGCAGGCTTACGTCGGTTCCGATTCTATTCCTGACTGCACGCTCGGGTGATTTGGATAAATTAATGGGGCTCGGCATTGGTGGGGACGACTATATCACCAAGCCCTTCAACCCGCTTGAGGTTGTTGCGAGGGTCCAGACTCATCTACGTCGGCAAAGTCTGTATCAACCACGTGTCCTACATAAATCAAACATTTTTGATTACGGTGTATTTGTTGTGAATAAATCTTCTGCTCAGGTGATGGTCAATGGAACCGATATTCATTGCCCAGCCAAAGAATTCGAGTTACTCGTTTTTCTGTGCGAGAATCCAAACCAGGTGTTCACGGCCCTTCAATTGTATGAGCAAGTATGGGGGAAGGCGCTGATGGGGGATGAGAAAACAGTCGTTATCCATCTATCAAGACTTAGAAAAAAGCTGGAGGCAGATCCGGCTGATCCGAAGCTTATTGTAAATTTGCGGGGTATCGGTTACAAGTTCCTTCCACCGAAGAAAGGATCTGCTCATGAAGGTTAATTTTCGTCTCATCTTTCGTCTTGCAATTCATGTAACCCTAAGTCTGGTTCTTCTAGCCGTGCTCATAAACATAGAGCTTTTTGTTCTAATAGAATGGCTATTGCCCCAGGAGGGGGATAGGCAGGATGCTTTCGTGCTGAACGGCATGCTCCTCCTTATCGTATTCTTTGTGCTATTTCTTGGCTGGACGATAGGGAAGCCGCTATTCTACATCATAGGTTGGATTAATCGGTTGGCCAGTGGTATATACGTGGAGCCAGATCATCATCGCAAAATTTATTCCAGAAACAAAAAAAAGCTAAAGAGACCCTATCACTTATATAAAGAGCTAATTGTTCAATTACATACCTTAGCGGATGTCTTAGAGACAAGCAAGGAGGCTAGAAGCCATAGCGATAACATGCAAAAAGAGTGGATTGCTGGTATTTCCCACGATTTAAAAACCCCGCTCACCTATATTAAAGGGTATTCCTCTATGCTGCTTACCCCTCACTATGAATGGAATACGGAAGAAAAAACGAAGTTTTTGATGGAGATTGAGCATAAAGCCGATCATATGCAAGAGCTCATTGGCGATTTGAATTTATCTTTTCGAATGGATGACCAACAGCTCCCTCTAAATTTGGAACCAACGGACCTCGTTGAATATGTGAAAAGAATAATGGTTGATGTGGCCAATGATCCGAGGGCTGTTGGTTATAACTTGTCTTTTGAAGCCGACGAACCCTATTTGGAGAAGCTGTTGGACATCAAGTTACTTGGGCGGGCGCTAAACAATCTGTTGCTTAACGCCATTTTGCATAATCCAGCCGGGACGAAGGTCCACATCCAAATCACGCGAACTACTCACCTAAACATTAGGATTACCGATGATGGAATTGGGATGGACGAGGAGTCATTGGAAGGTCTTTTCAATAAATATTACCGAGGGACGACTACCGATTCACGCTCGGAGGGGACGGGACTTGGTATGGCGATTGCCAAACAGCTGGTGTTGGCTCATGGAGGAGACATTCGTGTGACTAGCACTGTTAACGTCGGCACAAGTATAACGGTCATGCTCCCGCTGTAAAGTTAGCCTAGAATTCGTCTGTCGTTTACCTGAATGTTACTTTCATCCTCTACAATTTCTCTTATAGTGCGAGTTCAAAAAGGTCGGTTTTCAGCACCAAGAAGCTTGGATGAAGATAGGGACAGAGGAGCGGAACGTACGTAGTGGGTACGTGAGCACCGGAAGGCCCGGCTGAATTCAAGATTCGATGCCGAATCAGCTTCTTGAGACACTTCGTGATCAAAAGCGGACTTTTTGAACAACCTCTTATAGTACGTAGAGAATGAGGGGGAAAGGACATGCAGCTGGAGATTAAACAAGTGAGTAAACAATATAAAGGTGACGTCTGGGCGTTACGGGAAATGAATCTACATATGAAAAAAGGAATAGTGGGCTTGCTAGGTCCAAATGGCGCTGGCAAATCAACACTTATGCGTATTCTTGCGACCATATCGCAACCAACGACTGGAACAGTTACCTGGAATGGGATCGATATTAGGAAAGAACCCGATGAACTGCGGCAGATGCTTGGTTATCTGCCACAGGATTTTGGTGTGTATCCTCACTTAAACCCTATCGAATTTTTGGAATATGCAGCAGCTTTAAAAGGCTTGGGTGGACGCCAGACGAAGAAGCGAATCATGGAGCTTTTGGAGCTTCTGAACTTACATCATGCGCTGAAGCGTTCAATCGGCAGCTTTTCCGGTGGTATGCGCCAACGGATTGGCATTGCTCAGGCTCTTCTTAATGATCCGCGATTGCTGGTTATCGACGAGCCAACTGTTGGACTAGACCCGGAAGAGCGTGTAAGGTTTCGTAGCTTGCTGACAGATTTATCTGGGGATCGAATCATCGTTTTCTCCACACACATCCTATCAGATATTGAAGCGACCGCAGATCAGATTGCTATTCTATCCGAAGGAAGACTGCTGGCTCACTCCGATCCAGCTAGTCTCTTACGCAGTGTTCGAGGAAAGGTCTGGTCCGTGATCATTCCGGATGAAGAGATTCAGAATGCCCGGGCCAAATGGACAATCAGCGGTACAATAAGGCAGGATAATGGCTTGCAGCTTCGTATCGTCTCGGATGTTCCGCCACTACCTGAAGCAATAGAAGCGAATCCCACTCTTGAAGATGCCTATCTCTACATCAGGATGAAGCAGGGGGAGGTCTAGGATGAATGGCATTCGTACGATCTATCATATTGCCCGTGCTGATCTTCTCGAAAGAATCAGACAATATTCCTTTTTAGTCACACTGGGCATCACCATGCTGGTTGCTTATTTCTTCGTACCTCCCGCGGATGCTGGATTCGTAACGCTTTATTTTGACAAATATCGGGGGATCTATAATTCAGCCTGGGTAGGTGGAGCCGTCGCCCTCTCCACGACCTTATTCCTCAGTTTGTTTGGATTCTATTTGGTGAAGAACAGCATTCTAAGGGACGAACGGACCCGAGTCGGGCAAATCATCGCATCGACCTCGGTGAAAAAATTCCACTACTTACTCGGGAAGGCGCTCAGCAACTTCGCTGTTCTATCGATTATCGTATTCTTTATTTTAATCGTCACTCTGATCATGCAGGTGGTAAGGGGAGAGGTGATGCAAGTTGAGCTGTGGCATTTGCTGTCTCCATTTGTATTCATGGCGTTGCCTGTCATGGCTGTCGTTGCTGCCTTAGCCGTGTTGTTCGAAACAAGGCCAGTTCTGCAAGGAGGGCTAGGGAATGTACTCTATTTTTTTCTGTATATAATTATCGGTACTAGCACTAGCTTTTCGGCATTTGGAACGGAAATCATTACGTCAGATATGATGAATGAGGTTGTGTCGATTCACCCGGACTTTACGGGCTCCTATAGTATTGGGATTCTCGTTCTAGAGCAACCACTAGAGCTGTTCGAATGGCAAGGCGTAGAATGGACAGCAGCAATCATGCAACAACGAGCCTTGTATTTCATTCTGGCCTTCTTAGTCATTATGGGGGCAACCTTGTTGTTTCGTGGCTTTAAGGAGGATTCAATTAAGGTAAAGAAAGAGAGTGGAAGCAGTCAGCAGGTAGTTAGGGATCCTGCGGTCGCCGATTTGATCGATAATGATAAGGGGGAATCGTTCCAAAGCATTCAAGTTGCTGATCTTACTCCGGTGAAAGTCCGCAAGTCCTTCCTAGCTTTGGTGTTTGCAGAATGGCGCTTGATGATGAGCGGTGCTTCTATGGTTTGGTTCGGGATAACAAGCATTTTAATCATTCTCTGCATCCTTTTGCCTGCATCATCTGCCTCACAGGGGATGATAGGACCGATAGCTTGGATTTGGCCGCTGATGTTATGGTCGGGCATAGGAAGTCGAGAAGCACGCCATCAGACATATGATCTAGTTGCTTCGACTCCCCGATTCGTCATAAGGCAGTTATCAGCAGTATGGGTTTCCGCTGTCATGCTGACCTGTCTAACAGGGAGCGGCATGGCCATACGGTTCATTTTGGAGGGGAATGTGGAAGCTTTGGCGTATTGGGTGGCGGGTGTCATTTTGATCCCAAGCTTAGCTCTAGCCTCTGGTGTACTGACGAAGACGAATCGAACCTTTGAAGTGCTGTACATGATCATCTGGTATCTGGGTCCATTTAACAAAATGCCTTTTCTCAATTTTATGGGCGAGGTGCGGACAACGGAAGACTCGTGGGTAGCTAGTGTCGGATTGAATGCCTGGAGCATGAGTTTCATTTATATTCTAATCGGTATTGGTGCGCTATTACTTGCCTATATGTCGAGAAAGCGGTGGCAAGCTTTATAAGGATAGTTTGAGTGTCGATATGTAGTTTAACATTAATTTAACACGCCTCTTATGCATAAGTGATATAACAGTAACAACTAGGTGAAAAGGTGGCTGTTAGATGAAACTAAGCAAAGAGGAAAAATCATGGATTTTATATGACTGCGGCAATTCGGCCTATTCCATGGCGGTTACAACTGCTTTACTGCCTATCGTATTTGGGATGTTTTCGAATGTAAACAACAGCATGGATTTGGGGTATTTTAATTCGATTGCAAGTATTCTGGTGGCTATTCTTAGTCCGATTTTAGGGACGATGGCAGATTATAAGGATAAGAAAAAGCGCTTCTTCGTATTTTTCTCTTTGATCGGCGTACTGGCTACAGCTTCACTGGCGTTCGTTGCACCTGCGAGTGGACAGTGGCAGTTATTGATTGTATTCTATATCCTGTCAGTCATAGGTTTTGCTGGAGCTAATATTTTTTATGACTCCTTTCTCGTGGATATAACCACTGATGAAAGGATGGATAAGGTATCCTCAAAAGGTTTTGCTTTTGGATATATCGCCAGCGTCATTCCATTTGGTATCAGTCTACTATTGATTCTGTTTATGGGGATGGATAAATCGATCGGTTATCAGATTGGATTTATAATTACTGCCCTTTGGTGGGGATTGTTGACCATGCCTATGATCAAGGATGTGCAGCAGAGATATTACATTGAACCTGAACCAAAACCGATTATTAATAGCTTTAAAAGATTGGGAGACACATTCAAGAATGTCAGACAACATAAAGTAGTATTTGTTTTTTTAATTGCCTACTTTCTCTATATAGATGGGGTAGATACGATCATTAAAATGGTGGTTCCATATGCCACATCAGTTTTGGGTACGGATGCCTTGGACACCTTTAGCTTACTGGGAATTTTATTAGTCATCCAGATCGTTGCTTTTCCTTGTGCAATCCTTTACGGTAATCTCGCCAAAAAATATTCAGCTAGAACGATGATCATCGTGGGCATTTTTACATACATCATTTCCTGTATCGCTGCTTATTTTATCACTTCAGTTTGGCATATATTTATTCTGGGTGTATTAATTGGATCTGCTCAGGGCGGAATTCAAGCGCTCAGTAGATCTTATTATGCGAAGATTATTCCTAAAGAAAATTCGAATGAATTCTTTGGCTTCTACAATATCTTTGGCAAGTTCGCGGCGATTGTTGGTCCTGCTGTGATGTCTTTAACAACAACCTTAACAGGCAATGCAAAATTTAGTATTTTAGCAATTATTCCACTATTTATCGCTGGATTTTTCGTATTTATAACTTTACCTAAAGAGCAGCCTGAACTTGAGATAGACAAGGGGTAACCTTATGAAATCAATTACAGAACAAACGGCAATGGCCAAACATCTGATCGTCATCTCATACGATGCCTTTTCAGAAGACCAATGGGAAATGGCAAGCCGTCTTCCAAACTTATCGAAATTAATTAAAAACGGAGCGCATAGCAATAAATTGAAAAGTGTGTATCCCACGCTCACTTATGTGGTGCACACTACAATAGCAACCGGTGTATATCCGGATAAACATGGCATACATCACAATAATCCGCTTCAGCCGTTTGTTAAGGAAGAGGAGCAAAGCTGGTTCTGGTTTAGAAATGATATAAAGGTGCCCACGATTTACGATGCTGCGCGCGAACATAACCTGAGCACAGCCGGAATCCTATGGCCGGTATCCGGTAAATCCTCAATCAAATACAATATACCTGAAATCAGAGCCATAAATAACGAAAATCAGGCACTGAAGATATTGAAAAGTGGTAGTCCCTTATACTGTATCGAGATGGAGCTGAAATACGGACGGGTTCGAAAAGGGATTGAGCAGCCCTTTCTGGATGACTTCACAACCAAGTGTGCTATAGAAACGATTAAGCGCAAAAAACCTAATCTGCTCATGATGCATATGATTGATCTGGATGATACCAAGCACGCTTATGGGACTGACAGCGACGAAGTAATGCAGGTAGTCACACGTATGGATAAAAGGCTTGGCGATATTATGCAGGCAGTCGATGAAGCAGGTATAAAAGATGATACAATTTTTTTGGTTTTGGGGGATCATGGACAGTTCAATGTTAGATACAAAGTACATTTGAACAACCTTCTGCAGGAAAAAGGTCTGATCTATGAAGACAACGGCGAAATGAAGTGGAGAGCTTATTTTCAGTGTGGGGGCGGATCGGCTTACCTGCATATCAAACAGGGTGATGAAGAAGCTGAACAATCAGCATTAGCTGTTATTGGTGATTATATGAAAGATGACTCTTTTGGAATAGAAAAAATATATGCTAGAGATGAACTGAATCATTTTCATGTGGGCCAAACCACAAAGTTTATGCTTGAAGCTAAGCGAGGTTATTGTTTCGATGAGAGCATGGATGAACCAACGATTGTCGATTTGGACAAGCAAGACGTTAAATATGCGACTCATGGCTATTCTCCCGATAAAGACGATTATAGATGTAACGTGGTTGTCTCCGGAGATAAAGTTAAAAATGACTATCACATCGGGGATATTGAAATGGTAGATATAGCCCCTACGATGGCAAAAATTTTAGGGATTGATTTTAATCATTGTGACGGAAAGCCTTTAGATGAGATTTTCATTTACTAAAGCAAGTTGTGCGAAATCATAGTTACTAGCGCTAAACTTGGTTTACTAAATAACGCGCTGACGAGAGGAGATAACCATTCTCTCGTCAGCGCGTTATTTGTTTACCTTGAAGGAGGCGAAGGGTCTATTGTTCTCGATTAATCTACATTCTCTCGGAGAGGTCCAAGAGTTACCCAACTGTATCGAATATAAATAACACTAGGTGTACTTAATCTATTACAAAGAGGTGGTTCATGTGAAAAGGCAGGTAGCTAATGGGAGGAAGCGGGGCCTTCTAGCGAGACTTAAATCTCAACTTCAACCCAAACGTAAACCCAAACGTAGCTTGAGTCCGAAAGTAACAGCCAAGACCATCGGATTTGCGGTTATTGGTGATAGTCATGTGGGGTATGGCAACAGTTCAAGCATCTTTAGAAACCTTCTGCCCAAAGCTGTGAGCAGCGGGAACAAAAAGTTTGTTATTTTTGGGGGGGATAACACACAAGCGGGAGCTAATCATGGGAATAACGCAGATGCCTACTACAAGGATTTTAAGGATACGGTTACAAGCACGCTTGGGAGCATCCCCTATAAAGCATCCATAGGCAATTGGGAGGCAAGTACTCAGCCCTTATTCACAAAATATTTAGGAGCTGTTGCTGGACAAATGAATTTTCCGGGAACTCAGGCTAAGGTGAAGTATGTATGGCTTGATTGTGCACTTGGAAAGTTCACTCCAGCTAGTATAAGCTTGTTGAAAAATTTGGATGATCAGCATTATTATATTATTGATTTCCATTGGCCTTTGAAAGTGAGTGGGATTACGGTTGATCCTAGTCATGTGTTAAGCGGGGCGGAGACTAGTAAGTTTTTTGCGGCAATTCCTGTAAAAGTGAGAGATAAGGTGCTGGCCATTTTTACTCATCATGGGCATAAGTTTTACCGGAAGTTGAATAACATTTATCCTGGTTACACCAAGACTAAATTTTTTGTGTGTGGATGTTCTGGTGATTATAAATGCAAGCCAAATGGTGATCGGGGCTATTACAATGCCACATTGACTATCAATGGGGCTATGTTCAATGTCGATGCATATAAGGTGCAGGTCCCGTAATGAAATAGGAAATTTTAAAATAGGACAAATCACAAAGGAATTTGGCAAAAAATGCCGAATCATTCATAGGGATGTACCTTTTTTCATAGAAAGAAGGTTAATTTATGGATAATAATCGACAATTAAATATGGATAAAGTTGTTCATATGAGACCACCTATCTTAACTTCCAAGATTTCAATTCCATCGGTTAACAGTCATTATGTGCCAAGACCTCGTTTAATGGAGCAGCTTGATGAAAGTGTGAGGTACAGGCTGACACTCGTTACTGCTCCAGCGGGATCTGGCAAGACAACTCTTGTTAGTAGTTGGGTCACACAGTGTAATATCAAAGCATGTTGGGTTTCCTTGGAATCCGTAGATAATGATTTTAACCGATTCTGGAATTATATAGCATCTGCGGTTGATAAGTATTCACCTGGTTTTGCAAGAAGGGTAGATTACATTTATCAATCCTCCCGCAGTGCATCTGTGGAAGCAATGGTTTCGTTTATGTTGCATGAATTGAATGAACTATCGCATGAACTGGTTCTCATACTAGACGATTATCATGTGATTGAGAATTCAGATATTCATGATAGTATTTGCTTTCTTCTTGAACATCTCCCCCCCACATCTTCATCTGATCTTGATGAGCAGGTATCTTCTTCCTGCATCATTTCCATTATCACGCTTAAGAGTCCGTTCGCAATTGATGCAGCTAGATAGCTTGGATTTACGGTTCACAAGGAATGAGATTATAGCACTAGAACACAAGTCATTGGATCGCGCGCTCTCATCAGAAGATCTTGCTTTATTGGAAGAGAAGACGGAGGGATGGGCAGCAGGTCTGATCCTTGCTTTCCTCTCCATGTCGGGGAGAATTGATCATTCCTCCTTTATAGAGTCGTTCACTGGTAATCATCGCTATGTGCTTGACTACTTAATGGATGAAGTGCTGCTAAGGCAATCGGAACAGCTTCAGTCTTTATTATTACAAACTTCTATATTGGATCGGTTTAGTGCGTTGCTTGCTGAAGCAGTTACAGGAAACCCTCATTCATCGAATTAGTTCATATTCTTGAGAGCTCCCAAATGTTTCTCATACCACTGGATGATACGCGGGTCTGGTATCGGTATCATCATCTTTTTGCTGATATGTTGAGGGAACGATTACAACATAAATGTAACGCTGAGGAAATCTCTGAGTTGCATCGTAGAGCCTATCAATGGTATGAGAGCCAAGGACTGTTTATAGAAGCGATCCAACATGCGCTAAATAGCGGTGACCATGATATAGCGGCGCATATGATGGAACGGAATTTCTCAGCGATCATCACACAAGGAGAAGAATCGAGGCTTAAGCTATGGCTGGAGCAGACTCCGCTAGTGAACATTATTCGTCGTCCTGATTTATTTTATTTTCAGGTGGGAACCATGGCAAGAATGGGTCATAGTGCAGATGCTAGACGTTTCTTAGAACGTGTGGAACAGATTCTTACTGTGGAGGCATCTAGTTTTGCTCCCGAGGTAAAGACGGAAGTCCAGATGCGAATGGGGCTATATGGTGCATCACTCGATTTCTACCAGGGAAATGTAGATTCGTTTATCCAAGCAATGGATATCAACCGAGAGGGATTATTGCGGTTTCCTTCGATTGTACATGTTGTTAATTTGGGTGAAGCACTGCTGTATCGCGGACCGATTGGATTTGGCGGGAGATTGAAGAAAATGGCTTATTTGATCTCACTGGTCTCAACTTCCGATGAACGAAGAGCTATCATTCATGCTACGCTACAAGGACATGGGTTTGTGTTTCTAGCCAATCTGAATTACGAATGGAATCGGTTAGATGAAGCGAGAATCGCACTGGACCAAGGTTTGTCTGCAAATGTTATCGAGCCTAATCTGGGTGTGATGACTCCAGGGTACATACTGCAATCCAAGATCTATCAGGCTGAAGGTCATCTAATGGAAGCAGAGCAGACGATAATAGGGGCCATAAGTGAAATGGAGGCTATTCATTCGCCGTATTGGCAGTTGTTACTTGAGGCAAGGCTTATCCGGATCAAGCTGACAAGAGGAGACGTGGAGGCAGGTTTAGTGTGGATTCGCTTACGTCATCTACAGGTACAAGACAAAAGTAGCGTTCAAAGAGAGTACGAACATGTGACACTCGCGCGTGTCTTAATGGCTAATCATCAGGAAGAAGAAGCTATTCGGTGGTTAACCGTGCTATTAAGCGAGGCCAAGCTGGCGGATCGTCTAGGCAGCCAGATCGAAATTCTGCTCCTGATTGGACTGTCTCATTATGCTCTGAGGCAGCATTCACTCGCAGTTGAACGAATAGATCAGGCTTTAAAGCTAGCGGAGTCAGAAGGATATGTCCGTATTTTCCTAGACGAAGGCAAACCACTGCTACGCTTGTTAAGCTGGTGGTTGAAGGAGAAGCGATTAGATGAGGAAGAGTTAAGCCTCTACGTGGAACGTCTGCTTCAAGCGTTCAGCTTGACTACCTCGAGTGTAAGACAGAAGCGAGCGGCTGGTCGCAAAGATGACAATATAGCTTTGGTTTCTTTGACCGAGCGGGAGAAGCAGATTATGCTCTTGATCACGGAAGGACGATCGAACAGTGAAATTGCCGAACAACTCTTTATTGCTCCAGGGACGGTCAAACGCTATGTACATAACCTTTATCAGAAACTAGAAGTTAGTAGTCGTGTGCAAGCTGTGGCAAGAATGAAAGAGTTATTAACCGAATAATAGTGTGCGAGTTAGAGCACTGCTTTCGAGCGGTTCTTTTTTTGCGTGAGAACCCTATAGCCACCGTGGCACAATGCACGTACAATAATCAGGAGTGGACCAATGAGGCTTCTCATTCTAACCGTTACAAATTCGGGTTCTAGCCTTTGATCCATGATAACTCATTCTACTATGTTGGAGCGTGAAGTAATTGAACAGACTATTAAACTTTAATCGCAATGGTAGATTTAAAATAGTACAGTTTTCTGATACTGAGTACATGGATGAAGCAGGTAAACTTAACGAACGAACTGCAAAGATGATGTCAGATGTGATCCTTGCTGAGCAACCCGACCTTGTTGTGTTTGCAGGCGATGTTATTGGGAGCTTAGGCTGTAAGGACCCCGAAGTGTCATTCCGAAATGTAGTAGCAACTACTGAAGAGCTTAAAGTCCCATGGGTTGCTATATTCGGTAATCATGACTCAGAAGGGGGTATAAGCAGAGAACGTTTGATGGATATACAATTAAGTCATGCCTATTGTGTCGCTGAACGTACTGCAGAACATGTCAGCGGTGTAGGAAATTATATATTAAAGTTGTTGGATAGCAGTGGTGATAGATCAGCAGCAGCCCTATACTTTTTGGATAGTGGTAGCTATTCACCTCTCCCTCATGTTAATGGATATGATTGGATCCATAGAGATCAAATAGATTGGTACGTATCTCAATCGATGGACCTCAAGGATGATAATGGCGGGCTACCTGTTCCTGCACTAGCGTTCTTACATATTCCTTTACCTGAGTATCAAGAAGTGTGGAACACAGCCGTTTGTTATGGGGAAAAGAGAGATGAGGTTAGCTCCCCTCGCGTGAACAGCGGTCTCTTTACCGCAATGGTTGAGATGGGTGATGTCATGGGAACCTTTGCTGGGCATGATCATGGCAATGATTACTGGGGGGAGTTACATGGAATTCGTCTTTGTTATGGAAGATCATCGAGCTATATACTATGGGATTCGGACATTCCTATCGGTGCAAGAGTGATTGAACTGCAGGAGGGATCGAGAGCGTTCGAGTCTTGGTTACATCTAAGTGACGGAACGATCATACAAGAGCAACCTGCGCATTTACCTGTAGAGAGTAACCATCCGTAATCTATAAGAGTTAGGATTTGTGATCAAATTAAAAGAGTAGCCACAAGTGAACTGCATCTCCATTGTTAGAAAAGTCTAACAGATTGGCTGCAGCTCAAACTTGTGGCTATTCTTGTGGCTGTGCTTTTATCTAACCATTGCGCGAGATATTTATTGTTTAAATGGTGCGAAACGTAAAGTCGAATCCATAAGTTTTATCTGCTGGTAGGGTGAACTCTTCATGCGTTGGTGCATTCCAGCTATCGTCTCCACCTACACCCATTTGTTTGTAGTTCACTCTTACTACCGTTTTATTACTAGCAGGCAGTTTATATACATGATCGTGAGCTTCTAGTTCCTCTGGTGTCCATGGAAGGGCATTAAGTTCTAGTACTGGGTCACCTTCGATATGGATGCCAGATCCATTCGTCCCTTGAGTGATGCTAGCATAACGAACATCCGTCTTGTTGCCGCACTCTTGAGGCCGGATGTAAGGAACAAATTGATCTTGGATACGCCCAGAGAAATAACCAAGACGTGCTCCTGTTTTGCGATCCCAGTAGTTTTCATGAGGACCACGCCCATACCACGATACGGTGTTGAGCGAATCTTTTAACACAAATAACATCCCGATCTCGGGGATTTCAGGCAATCCTTTACCTGGTGAAAACTCTTCAAATACGTTGATGGATCCATTACTACCGACTTTGTACTCCAATGTAAGCGAGGAAACAGGCTCGGTATGCAATGAGTACTCGGCACGAACGATAACATCATCACTATCTTTATGCCATTCAAACGAGTTGAGTGTGCTCGTATCCCATACCGTTCTCCAAACAGCGCAACGTTCGTTAAGCTTGTTACCCAAATCGTTATCCGTAACAGCACGCCAGAAGTTTGGACGTACGGGTTCAAGTAGAAGCTCTTCGCCTGCGTTCTGAATTGAGGATAGACAGCCGTTTGACTTATTGAATTGTAAGGAGACATCTGCAACCTGAACGATCAACTGATCTGCCTGCTCCTTCACAAGAACACTGTCACTGCTTGTTGTCTGGGCAGGGAGAGCCTCATGCCTAGAATTAGGAAGGACGAATTGTTCCCAGGCCAATTCATGACCCACTTCTGCCCAAAGAGTAGGCTCTTTAAGTACCATACTGAGCGTTAGAACATACTCACCGTCTGGTGTCGATTCATTAACATGAACGAAAGGAACAGTAATTTCAGCAACATCTCCTGCTGGTACAGCAAGATCTATCCCGCCAGTTTGGACTATTTGCCCATTGCAGGCTACTTCCCACTTTAGATCATACTCTGCTAGATCCGTGAATAGATTCCGGTTAGTTACCCGGATATGTCCACTGTCTATATCAACTGCTTCGAACTTGACGTTCTGGTAGCATTTCTTCACTTCATAAAGCTTCGGAGATACGGTGTGGTCAGCAAATATTAAGCCATTTCCGCAAAAATTCCCGTCATGAGGTGATTCACCGAAGTCTCCCCCGTAAGCCATTTGTACAGTTCCGTCGGCTTGCTCAATACGAATGGCTTGATCGATCCAGTCCCAAATAAACGCACCTTGTAAAATATTATATTTCTCAAAGAGCTCCCAATACAGATGCAGGCCACCACAAGAGTTACCCATGGCATGACTATACTCGCATATAATGTAAGGTTTTTTTGGGTCATTTAGGGCATATTTCTCCACATCAACCGGTTTGACGTACATCGTACTTTCGATATCAGAGGCTGCACTGCTTTCGCGATAATGGAATTGACCTTCGTAATGGACAAGCCGGGTAGGGTCCTCCTGCTTAAGGAAATCATACATAGCGATAAAATTGTCGCCACCAAACGATTCGTTGCCGAGTGACCAGATGATAATCGAAGGGTGGTTTTTGTCCCGCTGAAACATTGAATTACACCGGTCTAATACATTGTCGCGCCATTCTGGTTTACTACCAGGAACTGTGTGCTCACCTAGCTCTTTCTGTCCATAACTCCATGATCCATGCGTTTCCAAGTTCGTCTCATCAATGACATAAAGTCCATATTCATCACACAGTTCATACCAGGTTGTTTGATTCGGGTAATGTGAAGTTCGAACGGCATTGATGTTGTGAGCCTTCATTAATTGTATGTCTTGTATCATGTCATCCGCGCTAATCGCTCTGCCCGTATCACATGAAAATTCATGGCGATTAACGCCTTTAAAAACAATCCGTTGCCCATTGATCTTCATTAACCCGTCTTTCAGTTCAAACTTCCGGAAACCCACACAGCAGCGAACTACTTCGAGAAGATCACCATTGTCATTACGCAGTGACAGGATTAAGGTATACAGATTTGGTTGTTCGGCACTCCATTTTAACGGATCTAAGACAGATGCTGACAGGCTAAAAGTTTGGTTTGAGGCGCCATTAAAGTTAATCTTTTGTGAAAGTGGCTTATCGAACACCGGGTCCTGATTGTGATCATAGAGTTCGGCATCTACATGGATTGCTTCCGTTGTTCTTGCGAAATAATCTTTGAGCTTCACATCTAGTTGCAGTTCAGCATGTCGGTATTGATCATCTAGTTCGGTTCGAACAAAGAAATCATAGATGTGTGTCTCAGGTGCTGTATATAAATACACATCTCTAAAAATACCGCTAAGACGCCAGAAATCCTGATCCTCCAGCCAGCTTGCATCACACCATTTGTAGACTTCAACCGCTAACTTATTCTCTCCTGGGGTAAGATAAGGAGTTATATCGAATTCAGCTGGAGTAAATGTATCTTCGCTGTAACCGACTAAGTCGCCGTTGACCCAAACATAGAAAGCGGATTCGACACCTTGAAAACTAATGAATACGGGTTTTTCTGCCCATCCTTCTGGAACAGTGAAGGTCCGTACATAAGAGCCTACCGGATTGTATTTGGAAGGAGCAAATGGCGGCTTCAGCTCGGGTTCTCGCTCACTCCACGGGTGGTTCACATTTGTGTATTGTGGATAATCGTAGCCATGTAATTGCCAATGGGAAGGGACGGTTAGTTCAGCCCAAGAACTGCAGTCATAGTCTTGTTCATAAAACGAACGAATGCGTTTATCTGGGGTATCTGCATAGGCGAATTTCCATAGACCATTTAATGACAAATAGTTAGACGAAGCTTTAAAGTCTCCAATGAATGCTTCCTCTTTGGTATCAAAGGGGATCCAAGTGGCGTGTGCTTCCATTCGGTTAACCTGAAATAATTCTGGGTTATTATCCCACTCGGGATATCCATTAGCTGGGGGTATATAAACAAGCTTTTGTCGCATTGAATGCACTCCTGCTCTATAATGTAATTGTGTTATATTCACATTATAAAGAACTATTTTTGCTAAAGAAATGCAACAATTTTCAATTGACTATCACAATATGAAACGGAGTTCTTATGGAAAGTAAATTTATATTCGGTAAGGTTGATGACCAAATCACGCAGTTGCCGGTGTATGTAACTACAGTAGGGTATTGGGATCATCAGGGAGAGATGGTGAGAACCGAAGGATTCCCGGATTTTCAATATCATCAAATCATTAGTGGTGAGGGAGAGCTATTAGTTGATGGGAGGCGTATAAAGGTTGGTCCAGGATCGGCTTTTATTCTGTATCCCGGAGTTCCACATACCTATAGACCGCTGAGAGCGCCATGGGAATTAGTCTGGGTATCATTTAATGGCCGTGAGGCAGAGCGTATGCTTGCTTATGGTGGCATCCAAGCTTCGGGGGCAAGACAAGTGAATGGAGAAATTCTACTATCAAAATTGTGGGGGATGTTGGCTATTGCCGAATCCAGACAAGAAGCACAAGGGATTGAATTCTCTAAATTGCTGTATTCCTTTTTGCTTGATCTAAGTCAGCAATTAACGAATTCAGGCACCCTTGACCGCCAACTAGATCGACTTGCGCCAGTTCTTAGCTACATCGAAGCAAACATCCATAGGCCGTTATCATTGCAAGAACTTGCAGACACCGCGATGATTACACCGCAGTATTTGTGTCTGCTATTCAAAAAGATATTAAATATGAGGCCGATGGTGTATGTGAACCAAGAACGAATAAATTTAAGCAAAGCTCTAATGTTTAGGGAAAGCGGCAAAAGGATTCAGGAGATTGGTCAAATGGTAGGATTTGACCATCCAAGTTATTTCAGCGCGCAATTTAAGCGATATACGGGGATGTCTCCTGAACAGTTCAAACAATTACATGGATTGAAATAAAGTGCCGCTACGCGGACGGATTATCCTTACGATCGCTGTTGCCTCCTAATTTTTTTGATTATATCGCATTAGCGGTAAAAATTAGGTGGCAAAGGCGAACGCTTCGCTTCTTCAGGACAATTCCGTCCTCTCCGCTATGATCAATTTTATAATTCTTCTATTAGCAAGCATTAATTAGTGGTTAGAGCCTTTATTTCACCGAAATCCGTAATACGGTTTTCAATTTTTCAGGAGCGGTTTTTCTTGCGTCTGAAATATAGATTTCTCTATGGGTGAGTTTCGTGCGTTCGAGATTATTTTCTAGACAAAATTGGTCCATGCGTTCGAAGCTTTCAGGTTCGTTATCATAGGGACCGTTGTGCAGGATCTGCACGGACAGGCCATCCTCAATGGCCTCAAACTTAACTGTTTCAAGTAGAGGATGTGGCTTTTTCTTGCTAACCGTTTCAATGGTATCCATGGCAAGTTCAGTGGTTACAAAGTCAGGTTGACGTATCATAATCTTATAAACTAACTCGTTTTTATCCAAACTGTGGGCATCCAAAATCTGAGTAGCTTTCCCTTCATCACTTAAATCCCAAATTCCTTCAAGCGGGTAGATACTATAATCATAATATCCACTCGGGATGATGCCTTTCTTGGGTAACATCTTTATCCCATACGATAAGGAATATAGCACACCAATTGCCTCCGCAAAGGCTTCATGATTAGGATTACCTTTACCGTCTATGGTGAAGAAGTTGAAGCTTGGGACAGTGACAAGTTCAGGTTTGTTTTTAGGCAAATATAACGTCTTCTCTTGTTTCTTCCATTCATGCTTCATGATAAGCACACTTACCTTCCAGATAAATTAGTTAATCGCAATGTATACATGTATTTCGCAGTTGTCCGCATCGCCACCACTTTGATACTCTTCAAAATCACTACTATATCTTCTATCTAGATCCATCGACCATAACTTGGTCCAAAACTCACCGACAGCGCGCTGCATATGTCCACGGACTACAAACTTTGCATATTTGCCTGGGAGTATCGTTTTTACTTCCACTTCGGCAGGTTGGCCTTCGAACTTACTCACTTCACAACACACCGTTACATCATATAATCCATCTACATCACTTTCATAGTCAGAGTATAATCCAATACTACAGTCGTTCTGCTTATGTAATATGGATTGATAAATACCGTCGGCGAAAAAACGCTGCCAGAGTCCGCCAATGATCAGGGGCATATTCTCATCACTATTTCGAGTGCGAACATGGATTCCTACTACTGTTTTCTCAGTTAATTCCACTACTTCATAATTCATAACTACACCTCTTTTTCGTTAGTGAAGTTAGTGTAGCATTCATAAATTGACAACAGTATGTCATATTATAAATATTTATTAAGTGCTGTTTCATACTTGCTCACGATAGTCTCACGAATATGTGTTGGTTCTAGAACCTCGGCATATCCTCCAAATGACATGATATATCCATAGATCCAATCCCCTTCAGGAATCGCGGTTCTTACAGTAAAAGTTCCGTCTGTGTTGCTTTTAATATCTTCTGGACGAAACTCGTCAAACAAGCGATAGGCCATGTTGCCATCTATTTTTAATACCAATGGAGTCAGTTTGCTCTTATAAATATCCTTTGATTCGTTCCAAATATCCTCGGGGATATTTCTGATGAAACCCTCAGTTGAAGCTACTAGATTTCTGATACGTGTAACTTTGAACATTCTATAGTCATTTTTCAACCTGCAAAACCCATACAGATACCAACTTTGTCCTTTGAAAACTAGCTTTAAGGGTTCTACTGATCTCCGAACTTTTTCTCCGTAGGAACTGTAATAATCAAACGCAATAACTTTCCCCTCTAAAACAGCCTCTTTTAACATCTGAAACTTTTCGCGTTCCTGATCATCACTGCTCCAATGGGAGAAATCTACATCAATCCAGCTCGTATTATTCTTGTTAAATAAAGTTGCAAGCTTAGTTAAAATAGGATCTATATCTGGGACATTTAGCGCTGTTAACCCCTGTAATGCGGATAATATCTCCGTTTGCTCGCCGTCAGAAAGCACAGATTTATTAAAGATAAATTCGGGGAGTATCCGGATCCCTCCGCCTTTACCTTTGGTTGTATAGATCGGGATTCCCGCTTGACATAGCGTTTCAATATCTCGATAAATCGTTCGCTGTGAAACCTCAAAATGCTCTGATAGTTCTCTGGCTGTAATTGCTTTTTTATTAAAAAGAATATATACAATTTCAAATAACCTGTTCATTTGCATGATAATCACCCGATTATAGTATAGCGCAATTAGATGACAACTGAATGTCATATTCAGGTTGAGATAAATCTAACTTTAAGTTGCAAAAATGACACTGGTGTCATATGATAATAAAAATGACACTGGTGTCATATGATAATAAAAATGACACGAGTGTCATTTTTATGTTTTCAAATATGCACTAAGGAGTCGTTGTTATGACACGGAAAGCTACACAGAAGAGATCTCTCATCCTGCAGGGTGCGGTTAATGTGTTTGTACGTAAGGGATATAATGCGGCTACGATGCAAGATATTGTGGAAGAGTGTGGTATTAGCCGCGGAGGGCTGTACCTTTATTTCGACTCGACGGAGGCTATATTTCTCGCATTACTCACGGAGAACTCACAGAGTATGGAACAGGAATTTGAGCAAATGATGTCGGAAGGACTTAGCTTCAAAGATATGATGGAACATTTCTTCAAAGAGCAGAAGACCGAATTACTTGAAGCGGACAATAGTATGATGACTGCAACCTATGAATTTTTCCTCGCGCACAAGAATGATCAAGATAGGAGCTTTCTACAGCAGCAATTCGAGCTATCCGTTTCTAGCTTAACCAAGGCTTTGGAGTATGGTGTAACTCGTAATGAGGTTCATATCAACAATATAGAACAAGTCGTGAGACATATTATTTTAACGATCGAAGGGATCCGTATCTATGCGCTGTCCGTGGGGATATCTCAGCACATGCTAGATGAGCAAATAGAGATGTTAAAGTCGCTGCTATTCACACCCAGTTTGGACTTAGAATAAGGGGGATTTCAGATGGAAGCTGTACTTTTAATTAATAAGGTAACCAAACAATTCAGAAAGCACGAGGTTATTTTAAAGGAGATTTCCCTAGAGATTGAAGCGGGGACCTTTACAGTGATGGTAGGGGCGAGTGGCTCAGGAAAGTCTACATTATTGAACATTATGTCAGGTCTTCTCAAACCTACTAGTGGTAGCATCCTCTATAAGGGACAGGAAATAACGAAATTTGATGATAATAGATTGGCTGATTTTCACAGAAATGAAATTGGACATATATTTCAAAACTACTATCTTCTCTCCCATCTTACGGTAGAAGAAAATATTAATATTGGCATATCTGAGACCGGAGATCATTATGAACTGACTGAAATTAGTAAACTATTAGGCATCGAAGATCTGTTACACCATTTCCCAAGTGAACTATCAGGCGGGCAACAACAGCGGGTAGCTGTCGCTAGAGCTATCATAAAAAAACCGAGTATTCTATATTGTGATGAAGCAACAGGCGCGTTGGATGAAGCAAATAGCAAGAAGGTAATCTCGCTGTTACACCTCATTCGCCAGCAATATGGGATAACTATTGTTTTTATTACTCATAACCATGAGATAGCTAAGACGGCGGACCGAGTTATTACAGTAAAAGATGGATCGATCCTACATGACATGCTTTGTGCGAATCCCATATCTGTTGAGCAGATGAGTTGGGTTTAACCTGACCGTGCTAACGAAGGAGCAACGAAATGAACCTAATCAGAAAGCAAGTCTATAAGAATTTACTGCGCAATAAAGGATATATAGCGGTCTTATTTTTAGTGGTTCTTTTAACATCGTTTATGTATTATTTTGTGGAGTTTTCCGTCGATAAGAATACGACAAATCTGCAAAGTTATGTAACTGAGCAACAAAGAGAACAGTTTAGATTTCAAGTTAGAAGTGATGTGGATGAAGCCAAGGTCATTGACCAGTTGGGTCAGGATTATGTACTAGAAGCACGAAGTATCAAGAAAATATCAGATGGAGATCAAAAATACTTTTTTATAAATAAAACAGATCATATTAACCTCCCTTACATCAAGACAGGGCGTTTGCCAATTACAGAATCAGAAATTGCCCTCTCGCCGGAGTTTATGCAAAGTAATCACATCGAGCTCGGACAGTCTTTAACGATTGAAGACACTACATACACGATATCAGGTTCTTTTTATTTACCGGATTATAAGGTCTTTATCCCTTTTGGAGATATTCAGCAGGATTATGATAGCGCAACGTTCGCGATTGTTACTCCAAAGGTTTATGAGAAATATACGGGGAAAGAGGAACTATATTTTGCAGGCAAGGTTAAGGTGGATGATGATATTGAAATTGAAGCCAAGTTAATTACCTTGAAGGGGAATTCAGCCTTTTCATATATGGTCCAAACCAATGAAATAACTAGTCATTCGCAATTACAGACTGGACTCGATTCGAATAAAATTCTCGCACATACGTTTCTGCTAATCATAGGGTTGATTAGTTTGTTCTTATATTACATGTTTTATAAACGTTTTATGATGTTACATAAACAAGAGTTTGGTTGTTACAAAGCTCTCGGATTTACTTCTCTGCAGATTAGTTCTGTACTGGTGAGATTCTCGCTCCTGATCGCAGCTGTAGGAACACTTGCCGGATTGGTATTAGGATTCTTTGGTTCTTCTATTCTTCTCCAACTCTATAGCAGCAGTTATTCATTCCCATACTTGACGAGAGGGATTGATGTGAGCTCCTTTTGTTACGGTGTGGTGTTGGTAATTGCAGCTACTGTACTGGTTACCTATATTGCGGTGATACAGTTTATGACGCAAGATGGCTACTCATTATTGAATAATGTTGATAAAACTCAGAATATGAGCGGTGCCACCGCCGTGGCTAATAAAATTGCTAATCTATTACCCCCACGTTGGAGACTTCCGGTTCGTGTGGTTTTGCGTAAGTGGAATACGTTATTACTCAGCGCACTCACGATTTTGATCGTAAGCACCTTGTTTATTACGAGTTATTCCTTATATATCTCTAGTGGCACAATCATTGATGCTCAAACGACAGGAAGATCCTATGAATATGATGTTACGTATGACAGCTATCAACAGGATCAGGAAAGTCTACGAGTTTCAAGAATGTATTACCTGAAGGAACCTATACAGATCATACAAAATGAACGTCAGATTCCGGTAACTATAGTTGGATTAGATACGCAAGGATCATTACTAAATTTGTATAACCTGAAGAATGATCTGATCCAGCTGGATCATGTAAACGGAGTTGTAATTAGTCAAGGGATTAATGAGTTATACGGTATAGGCAAGGGTGAAGCTTTACAATTTATTTTAGATAGAAAACAAATAAGTGTAAATGTTGCGGATATTGTCATAAACGGTGATACGAATACGATATATTTGGATAAAGAAGAATTGGCGACGAAGCTGGGAATTGCAAGTGATATGCATTCAGGGGAACTGAGTAATGAGTATAAGCATGATGCGAACAGTAGCGTAGTTACAGCGAAAGAGAAACGGGCAATTATAGAGAATAATGCGGTTTCCAATCGTTCTAGCGCCGTTATAAATCAAATATTAGGGGCAGTTATCGGATGCCTCCTGTTGTACATCGTTGTCATGCTCAATTTTCAAGATCGCACCCAGGATATGGTCATTCTACGGTTGTTAGGGTATAAGCCTAGAGAGATTAACCGTTTGTTAGTGGATGTATACAGACCGATGTTTGTAATTTTATATGTATTCATGTCCCCGATTGCGATCTATATTTCGGCTCAAATCCATAGGCTGATTTCCATTCAAACTAGTGACTATATTCCCTTCTCAACGAATGGCTGGTTCATAATGCTAGCGATTGTCCTCATTATGTTGCTATATAGCTTGGTTGTATTCTTTTTTAAACGGAAGACTTACGTGTGGGTACGCAATGAACCTATTGATATTTCACATTAGAAAAGAGGCTCAAAACCAAAATTGGTGCTTGATAAAATAAAGCAGGAAGTAACGTTACGTTTTGGAGGATGTTACCATCGCTGTTAAATGAGAATTTCCTTTATATACGATTGTAGTGGTTGAAATTCTCATTTAAAGGCGAACGCTTCACTTGTCCACATTCCTCCAAAACTCCACTGGTACGCTGGTTCTTATCAAGCAATGATTTCAGAGATGAGCCAGAGAAGATAGCAAAAGTCCTATAGCGATCGTAAGAACATTTCGATCTCGTAGCCTATAAATGGTACAATTCATTAATGGTTGAAACAGAAATGATGACCAACTTGGCAATTGTAGGGTTGTAGTCGCATCATTGTGGAGAAGGTGAATTTGTCATGCTCGATAAGCTTCCTGTTCTAAGTCCTGAGGAAACAATTCCATTATTACAGCATCAATTCTATTATCCGCCTTACATTACACTTGCGCATATGTACAAACCTCCAGCGGGTTGGTTTATGACGGAGCAGGAGATTATGCAATATCAGCTTCTATATGGAGTTGATGGGATGGCTGAAAATATCATTGATGGTACTACATATGAGATAAAAAAAGGAGATATTTACATTATCCCACCTCATGCCATTCGTTCACTACAGCCATCCAAAAGTGATCCTTATGTTGGTGTGACCATATCATTTCATTTCGGTCTATCGGAGTCACCACTGAAATCAATACTTGGAGAGGACGTCTATCTAGGGAATGATGCAGATGGTTCATTGCTTGGCAAGCTAATTCAATTAATTCAGGCGGTGCAACAGCAAACGATAGCAAGCGGTATGCTTGCGCAGGGACTATTGTTACAGATTATATATGAATCTGCTAATAACCGTCCCCTAGAAGAAACGGCTGTCTTGAGGACGAAAAATAATGCAAAGATGGTTCAAATCTGCAATTATATTAAAGAAAATTATTGTTCCATAATTCGAATGGATACATTAAGTGAAATGACGGGATTGAGTAGGAACTATATCATTCGTCAATTCCGCAAATGTTATGGCACTACACCGTCTGATTATCTTGCTACGATTCGGATAGAGAAGGCTAAGCAACTATCGATTCATACCGATCTTACGATAAGCGAAATTGCGAACCAGGTTGGATACGCCGATCTACATTCGTTTAGTCGAATGTTCAAAAAACGGATGGGGATTAGTCTAAGCCAGTTTAATGCTACACTCATATCTTCACTCGACATCGTCTCTCCATTAGAGGAGTAGAATAGGGGTTATTTTTGCTGTATAAGTGTTACTTTGGGCTAAATACTTCCATGAACTAGCGCAGTAAACTATGAATTAAAGCTAGTTATGTAAGCGCTTATATACACTTTGAGCAATGTGATGGTGCGTAGAGACCTAAGAACATTTTGGTAACGTAACCTATAATCACAAAGATTCCGAATAGGAGTGAGTAGATATGACAGATAATCCATTGTATAAAGAAGGCTGGACACTAGTATTTCAAGATGAGTTTGATGGGCCCACACTTGATCCTAGTAAGTTTTCACCATATGGCTTGTCTCATTGGAAGAATAAAGAAGAGGTTAAGGCCGTCTATCAAATGCGTGATAGTTGTATTGTGTTGCAGTTGCCTGATGAGAAACAACGCGTGTCTGCCATTGTAACTGGAATGCGTGATGGACTACATCGTTATGGAGATGATTTGGGTATAGACCATCATGACCGTGCCTTCATGAACCTAGTAACGAAATACGGTTACTTCGAACTGCGAGCAAAGGTAGCGAGAGGGAGTGGCTTAAATTCCGCTTGGTGGATGATTGGCTTCGAGAATCAGAAAGAACAAAATGCTGAAATTGATATTTTTGAGATGTTGGGAAAAGATACACGATTGCTGAATACGACACTCCATTCCTTACGTGATACGAAATTGAAGTATGCGCATATTCCATATGTCACTGACGTGGACCTGTCCGAAGATTTTCATGTATTCGGTTTTGAATGGGATGAATCTGGCATGAAGTTCTATCTGGATCATGAGTTGTATTGGGAGATTGATCAGTCACCAGATTATCCAATGGTCACATTGCTGCAAATTAATGATGGTGATGGAGGATGGATTGGCGATCTGGATCACTCGATCCCATATCCGAAGGAATTCCTAGTTGATTATTTCCGAGTGTACAAACGGGATGGAATGCCGCAGGAACTGACACCTATAGAAGGAAAAGAAAGCAACCTCGCACGATACGCAATTAGTGGTGTTGGTAACGATATTATGTGGGGGGACTTATATAACGCACAATCACATGTTTGTTATATCAACGATGGTGATCCGAATACAGCTTTGATTAGCAAACCAGCTGAGTCATTGCCACACTACGTGTATCTAGATTGGATGGAGCCGCAGGTCTTTGATTCCGTCGCATTAACGACACGGGCAGGTTTGAAACAAGGACCAACGGTATGGGACATCGAAGTATCACAAGATGGAGCTTCCGGCTGGTATAAGGTTGCTGAATCGGGCGAGGTTGATTGGCGTAATCATGAGGATGATCTAGAAACATGTGAGGTTACATTTGCGCGAGTAGAACAGGTAAAGTCACTTCGACTTGTGATTCGTCAGTTCAACGGGGATAAGGAAGCGGGAACGTATCAAATTCAAGATCTAGCGGTCTACTTGAAGTGAAAGACATACTGATTTATTAACAAGCTATGGATAAGAAGGACCAGTGATCACTCCTCCCATTACTTAAGCGGGAAGAGGTTAACTGGTTCTTTTGGTAATATTAATCAATACGAAATATATGTCGTGATATTATATAATCATTGTCGCATTTCCCTACTTAAAAACGTATTTGTTATGTGTTACTTTATACTTAGATGTCAGAATAATATATAATGGAGGTAACGGCAAATGAGCATAAGAATTGGCAAGATCAGCTTTTGGCATGTGCATGCATGGGATTACACGAAGCAAGCTCAGGAGCATGACGATACTTTAATAGCTGCGGTCTGGGATGAAAACCCGGAGCGAGGCAAAAAAGCGGCAGATAGCTTAAATGTACCTTTTTTTGATTCTCTAGATGACATGCTCGTACAAGAGGATATTGACGCTGTTATTGTAGATGCGCCGACCAACGTACACCGAGATGTCCTAGTGGCTGCAGCCAAAGCGGGCAAACATATTTTCACAGAAAAAGTAATTGCTCCAACGCTGAAGGAAGTTAATGAAATTATTACTGAAGTAAATAATAATGGGGTGAAATTTACCGTTTCTTTACCTCGTTTAAATGATGGATACACATTATCGATTCAAGATATTTTAAGCCAAGGTTTGCTGGGAGATATTACGTATGTTAGAGTTCGCTTATCCCACAACGGCACTACGGCAAATTGGCTTCCCGAACATTTCTACAACCTGGAGCAATGCGGGGGCGGAGCTTTGATTGACCTTGGATGTCACCCTATGTATTTGACTAAGCTGTTCTTAGGGCAAGAAGTGACCGGTGTGAGTGCTAACTTTGGATATGTAACAGGCAAAGAAGTTGAAGATAACGCAGTAGCAACATTGTTCACGGATTCAGGGGCTATTGGTGTGGTGGAAGCTGGTTTTGTGAATAGCCACTCGCCGTTTACAATCGAGGTCCATGGAACCGAGGGGACTTTATTATACGGAACACCAGAAGAGAAGCTTCTTCTTAAGACGAACAAAGCTGGGGATAAAGGAAATGCTTGGATGGAAAAGGCCATTCACGACAAACGTGAAAGCGCATTCCATCAATGGGTTAACCATATTCAACAAGACACGGTCGCAGCCGAAAATGTTCAAACAGCAGTAGAGCTTACAAGGTTAATGGAGGCTGCGAACCTCTCGGCTAAGGAAGGCCGTGTGATTCGATTAGCAGAATTGAACTCTTAATAGCTAAGCGCAAGCTTACGATGTAAGCTTTGTTCGACACTTCATCGAGGATGCAAAGCTAACAAAGTTTTAGGAGGAGTACACTTGAGTAAATTTCCCTTCGAGATCATGTTTGAGAAACAGGATCTGCTGGAAAGGCTGGACATTTCGATTCTATGGGGGCATTATGAGATTTCTGTTCTGAGGTTTCATTTGACATCCTTCCCACCGGGGAGGGTCATTGATTTCCACAATCACTCTGAATTCGAGTTTCATTTTATTCCTAGAGGAAAAGGAGTAGTCATTCTTGGTGACCAGATGTATCCTTTATCGGAGGGAATGTTGTACTTAACTGGACCAGGGGTTATGCATTATCAGGAAGCCGATGCTGAAGAGGCCATGGATGAGCTGTGTCTGCATGTAAATATTGTGGAAAACCCCAGAGATGGAGTGGATCCGTGGGAGGTTGCTGAAGCCGAAGAATGTGTTCAGAAGCTGAGACAGCTTCCGTTGGTTCCTGCGCATGATTATCACAGTGCTATGAAGTGTTTTCTTGAAGCCTATGAAGCTTGTGAAGGTAAACTAACGGGATATTATACTTCTATTAAACATCTCGTAATCAGCATTTTATTGAAAGCAGCTAGAGCCTACGATTCAGGTGAAATAGGAGCAGAAGCTCCAGTTCGAAATATGCTAACTTACCGCTATCAATATGCCATTCTCTATATGGAAGCAAATCATTCGGCAACTGTAACCTTGGATAATGTAGCGGAAAAGCTTAATATCAGCGCAAGACAATTACAACGAATTTTTAAGCATGTAAATGCCGAAAAATCCTTCAGCCGAGTTCTTGAAGACATTCGTTTGGATGCAGTCTGTCGTAAACTTGAGGAAACCTCTATGTCTATTGAGCAAATCGCTCAAGCAGAAGGATTTACCAATGCCACATATTTGCATAATGTTTTTCGCAAGCGGTTGGGAATGACTCCGGCTACTTATCGTAACGAACAGCAATCAAATTAAAAAAGCGAGGGTGAACTCATATGAGTAAAGTGTATCGTGTAGGAGTTATCGGTTGTGGTGGAATTGCGAATGGTAAGCATCTTCCAAGTTTGAGCAAACAAAGCAGAGTAGAGGTTGTTGCCTTTTGCGACATCGTTAAAGAACGGGCTGAAGAGGCAGCAGAGAAATACGGAAGTGATGAAGCTACTGTCTATACGGATTATAAAGAATTATTGAAAGATAGCTCGCTGGATATTATTCATGTTCTTACACCTAATGACATGCATGCGGAAATTTCTATTGCTTCATTAGAAGCAGGCAAACATGTTATGTGTGAAAAGCCCATGGCGAAGACCGCAGCAGATGCCAAAAGAATGGTTGAAGCGGCGAAGCGTACCGGTAAGAAACTAACCATCGGGTATGACAATCGTTTCAGACAAGATAGCTTGTTTATGAAAAAGGTTTGCGAAGCTGGGGAACTTGGACATATTTATTTTGCCAAAGCCCATGCAATTAGACGGAGAGCTGTACCGACTTGGGGCGTATTCCTTGATGAGGAGAAACAAGGTGGTGGACCGCTTATCGATATCGGAACTCACGCATTGGATCTAACACTATGGATGATGGATAACTATAAACCGAAGGTTGTTCTAGGTACCAAATATCATGAACTATCGCAAAAAGAAGATGCTGCGAACGCTTGGGGGCCGTGGGATCCGAAGAAATTTACCGTAGAAGATTCCGCATTTGGGATGATTGTAATGGAAAATGGTGCTACGATTATGCTGGAATCTAGCTGGGCACTCAATACGCTTGATGTGCATGAAGCGAAATGTAGCTTAAGTGGAACTGAAGCAGGCGCAGACATGAAGGACGGCCTACGAATTAACGGCGAGAAGCATAGTCGTCTTTACACGAATGAAATTGATCTTGGTGCAGGAGGCGTAGCCTTCTATGAAGGTAAAGCTGAAAGCAACCCTGATATCGAGTTAAGATTGTGGATCGATGCGATCGAGCAGGATAAGGACCCTGTTGTCACTCCTGAACAAGCTTATGTAGTTTCGCAAATTTTGGAGGCTATTTATGAATCGTCTCAAACAGGTAAGGCAGTTTATTTGAACTAATAGATATTATTAAGTGTCTACGATTAGCAGATATGGAGTGGTGAACAGGATGGAACAGTTGAGAATTGGTACCCTTGTGGGGGCTAAAGACGCAGTAAGAGTTATTCCGCAAATTGCTCCTCATGGATTTGAATCTTACAGTTTGACCTTTGGGGGATCGACAGAAGGCATGGATCTCAAGGAGGCGAGTAAAGCGATAGTTGAACTCGCTGCTAAGCATGATGCCGTTATTTCATCGATCGGCGTATATGGAAATCCGCTTACTGGGACTGGAGACAGCGAAGATACGCTCACGAGTTGGGAGCAGCTTATTGATTCTGCACATCTGTTTGGAACAGATATCGTCACCGGTTTTACGGGGCGATTGAGAGATCGTCCCATCGACGAGTCGATTCCCCGTTACAAAGAGGTCTTTGGAGAACTATCGAAACGAGCAGCAGATCGTGGGGTCCGAATTACCTTTGAAAATTGTAGTATGGGCGGCAACTGGTGGACTGGTGATTGGAATATCGCCCACAATCCGGCTGCGTGGGAGATGATGTTCGACGCTCTCCCAAGCGACAATATCGGGTTGCAGTGGGAACCATGCCATCAGATGGTGAGTCTTATTGATCCCATTCCTCAGCTTCGCAAATGGGTAGATAAAGTATTTCATGTGCATGGCAAAGATGCGACAATCGCCTGGGATGTCATCAAAGAACAAGGTATTCATGGTCCTAAACCGTATGTTTGGCACCGCACACCGGGATTCGGTGACAGTAACTGGAGCGACATTATCACAATTTTACGACAAGCAGATTACAAAGGCACCATTGATATCGAGGGTTGGCACGATCCTGTGTACCGGGATGAGCTAGAGATGACCGGCCAAGTTCATGCGCTGAATTATTTAAAACACTGCCGTGGTGGAAATTTTATTCCTAATCCGGTTTAAGGTCATTTGCAGAAAACCATAAAGAATTAGGAGAATGAATATGCCAAACATTACCGAAGAAAAAGTCATTCGATTGGTAAGTGAGAAGATGGCGGATCGTCCCAAGATTATCGAGATGTTTAAAAACTGTTATCAAAATACGCTCGAAACCACAATTCATCGACATGAAGAGGATGATACAGTATTCATGCTAACGGGAGATATCCCAGCTATGTGGCTAAGAGACTCCGTAAATCAGCTTAGACCTTATTTGATGCTGGCAGCGCAGGATGAGGATCTGAAGCGAATTATCGAAGGTGTATTAAAAACTCAATACCAATCGATATTAAGAGATCCTTATGCTAATGCGTTCAATGAATTTGATAATCATAATGGACATCAAAGTGATAAGACAGAAATGACTGGTTGGATCTGGGAGCGGAAGTATGAAATAGATTCACTATGTTATCCGATTCAACTAGCTTATTTATATTGGAAGAATACAGGTGAAACTGTACATTTCAACGCTGAGTTTAGACAAGTAATCGAGTTGATTCTGCATACCTGGCGGACGGAACAATATCATATGGAGAAATCCCCTTATTCCTTTGTACGAGAGAATGGTCCCATAACGGATGTGGTGAATCATGAGGTAGCTTATACAGGAATGACCTGGTCCGGATTCCGGCCAAGTGATGATGCTTGTAAGTATGGTTATTTAGTTCCTTCTAATATGTTTGCTGTTGTGGTAATGAAGTACTTGGAAGAGATTAATGATCAGTTTTTCCATGATGAGGATTTGGCTAAGGAAGTCTTGTCATTGAGACACGACATAGAACAAGGTATTGAACAATTTGCCGTCATTCAAGATGAAGAATGGGGTCAGGTATATGCTTATGAGGTTGATGGTTTAGGTAACACTTATCTGATGGACGATGCAAATGTACCAAGTCTGCTTTCTCTTCCTTATCTGAATTACTGCGATAAAGATGATTCTATTTATTTGAATACAAGAAACATGATATTAAGTCCTACAAACCCATATTTCTATGAAGGCGAGTATGCTAAAGGAATTGGAAGCCCGCACACACCAGAGAATTACATTTGGCATATCGCTCTTTCTATTCAAGGAATGACGACTATGGATGATTCCGAAAAGAATGAAATTTTGGATACATTTGAACGAACAGATGCAGGCACCAATCTAGTTCATGAAGGATTTAATAAAGATAATCCGAATGAATATACGAGAGAATGGTTTTCCTGGTCCAATGCCATGTTTGTAGAATTTGTGTTAAGCGTTTGTGGACTGGAAATCAAAAAGTCTTAAATTAAGTCTTGATAATGAAAGTTGAGAATCACATGTTAGGACTCGCTTGAAGCCCTAAGCCCTATCTAAGATAGGGCTTTTTGTCTTTTTAATATATGTTTGTTGTCCTGTTGCATTGAGAAAGAGATACTTGATGTAATAGAAAACAAAGTGCTAAAGGACATATACTTTCATCTGAGAATAATACTATAGTAGTACTAACTATAGTTTTCTAGAGGGTGGTATGCTATATGAAAGAGTTTAGTTATGAAAAGTCGGTAAATCTGATTGTCAGTATCATGAGTTGGGTTATGGTCCTCATATTATCGGCCGGATTTTTGATTGAGTATAGTAAAGGTAATCGAACCCTTGAATTTGTCATTTCTATTTTATCTGTAGGCTTTATTTCCGCCATAGTGGGATCTATTTCGTTTATAAAGAATCCGACTAACCGAATTTTACGCTATATCAGCTTTACTGGCTTTTTTGTTATGTATGTATTTTCGCTTATGACTGCAACGACTTCTGTTACCTTTACGTTCGTATTTCCGTTAGCAGCCTTATTTTGTATGTATCTTGATCGTTGGTTTATGACGATTATCTGTTCATTGATTGTTATTCTGAATGGGGCTTATGTAATAAATAGATTCAGAACTACGGATAAGCTAATTATTGGTGAAGTAGCATATAGCGAATTCTTGACAACGATGCTGATTCACGTCTTTGTAGTTATCTTATTCTTAAATAGTCTGCTTGCAGTTGTTTACATATTTAACCGAATGAAAAATGCGATGGATCTAAAAATGAAGGAAGTAGCTCATGCCCGTCTTACAGAACAAATGCTCAATCAGAAAATGAAGGAAACAGGAACTGTTCTTGAAGGTAATTCTAGGAAGGTATATGAAATTGTTCAAGAGCAACATCATTCTTCTCAGTCTGTGTTCTCCGCTATTCAAGAAATTAATCAGGGAGCTAATCAAAATGCGATATCCATTCAAGAGCAGACGGATTTCGTCCAATCGATCCAGTTAAAAGTGAAGCAAACATCACAGCTCTCCAATCTGATGGAGCAAGAAGCTGATTTGACGGCACAGAATGCTGCTGACGGTCTGGATCTCATTGATCGTTTGCAGGAAAAGTCAGTCGAAGTAGAAGAGAATACGGTGATTGCATCTGAGTTGATACATTCATTACATAAGCAAACAGTACTTATACAAGAAATATGCCAAAATATTTCGAGTATTGCACATCGCACCAATATTTTGTCGCTTAATGCTTCAATCGAAGCTGCGCGTGCGGGTGACGTGGGTAAAGGATTTAACATTGTCGCCCAGGAGGTTCGTAAGTTAGCTGAACAGACGATGACGTTATCAACGAATATCGAACAGATTACTTCAGATTTAGCTAATAGTTCTCTCGATTCCGTTCAGGCGATGGAGAAGTTACAGGTGATCAATATTGATCAATCCTCACTTGCCAAAGAAAGTGGAATGATGTTCCATACGATCAACCAACATTTACATAGTGTGAAAGAGCAAATATTTTCTGTACACTTCAATATTAAAGATATTTTGGATGCCAACTTCAAGATGAATGAAGCGATATCTAATATCTCGGCAGTGTCCGAGGAGACGCTTGCTAACACAGAAGAAGCAGCGGCTATTATGGAGTCTCATGCGAGAGGGGCCGAGCGAACCGAAGTATTAGTGGAAGAATTGCTTCATACCTCAGCTGACTTAATAAAATTAAACAATTCTTAGAAAGTTAAAATTAGAAAAGTTAAAGATTAGAGGCTATTTCACTCGCTGAAATAGCCTCTTTCATATTTCAATACTTCCTCGACGTCGTCCATTTGGAGTATGAGAAGATGAATCTCGGTTCCATGACGCTTTGCGATACTAGGGAGATGGATACCGATTACAGGGGTGGAACCTGGTTGGCGTACCATATCCTCCAGAAGTACCGATACCCCGGTAACATCACCAAATTCCTCGGCTTCAAAAGGATCGAACGGACTTGATAGAGGAATATATAGTGTTCTGGACCAATCCAATTCACCCGGGTGAACTTGAATAATTAATTGTAATGGTCGCATCGCTTCTCCATAGAAGTCTGAATATGCTGCGATCCGCATGATTTATAGAGCCTCCTTACCAGACAGTTGATGCGATAATTGCGCCAGAACACGATGGGTTTCATTTGTCCACATAGGTTCTTGCTGCTTCTGTTGACGTTGCCGCTTGCTGGCCTCCTGCGCTGCTGCGATCAAACTTCCTTGGAGAACTCGGCGCTGAATTTGATCCAGTCTTTGCTCGGCGAGAGATAGAGGAACATGAAATTTATCGGCAAGGTAAGGAATCGCTTCGTTCCGCTGATCTGGAATATTCAATTTAGCAACCAAATAAAAGGGGATAGCCGCATATAAGACAAACTGATCCGCCTCAATCTCCTGAGCGCTTTTAAAGAGAACAGACATATTTCGCTGATCCCCTGCATGCCGGAGCACATGACACAATTCATGAAAAAAGATGACCCGCGCGGTAACATCATCCGCATGTTTGTTTAGGAAGATCACCCCATCTTCGTTATCGGAGAAAGAGGGGCATATATCATAAACGAGTGCCACTTCAAAGGCTTCAGCAATTCGTTCGATGTCATGGTTGATGGTGGTCATAATTCCACGAGCTAAAAACTTTGTATTGATCCATTGTTCCAAAGGGGTTTCTTTATAGTAGGAAAATAACATAACAATCACCTCTTATGAGAATGTATGTTCTATTTTTGTTTGAAAATAAGGGCCCTTGAAGTAAGGGCCAAGTTGTTTACTCTTAATTTTATATATTCGCCAGCACTTATGTAATGTCCTGCTTGTGATTTTAATTCTTCTTGTTGTCTCTTTCCAAAAGCTTCTTCTTCTGCACACGGTAAGCCTTTAGCGCTGCTTCCATCATGGCAATTTCATCTGCTGTATAAGACTCTGGGCCACCATAGAAAGACATGCTTGTCGCCTTCTCGTCTGAAGGAGAGGGATCTTGCGTACGCCCAAGCAGATAATCCCCGTTCGTATCTAGCGCATCGACAATTCGTCTTAACGATTCAGGATCTGGTTTTCTATCGTTGGTTTCGTATCTGGACAATTGTACGATGGTTAAGTCCGCTTTGGTAGCTAGATCCTTTTGGGTCATATTCTTTTTTTCCCTAAGATATTTGATTCGATCGCCCAAAGTTTCCATAACCGCTCCTCATTTGTCGTTTGCATAAATATATCATATCATTACCAGATTGGTAAAGCGATTAGGTTACCGAAACGGTAATTATTTTGGTTGACATTACCAAATTGGTAAAATATAATCGGAGTATCTTACCCGTGAGATTGAGGTAAGCCTAGCCTTTATTTTTCCCCCACTGGGTTCCACGTTGAACTCGAGTGAGTGGACTAACACAAAGTAGTAAAGGTGCAAGGGAGTAAAAGTAGCAAAGCAAAGTTGCTAGCCGGACACCAGATCCCTTATTTTCAAGCAGGAGGCCCTTTTTGGAGGTTTATCGGACATCAGATCCGCTATTCGGTGATATAGCCCCCTTTTTGCCACCATTTCTGGTCAATAACGGATCCTATGTCCGCAACAACACGAAATATGAGGCATTTCAGGTAATTAGCGTACTCCATGTCCGGCTAAGCTAGTGAAATTTAGAGGGCCAAAGTCAGATCGAATCATTCTAAGTTAGCTCAAGTCGACTAAGTTCAAAGAAAATTCAAACCAACTCATTCAAATGTAGTCCAAGTAAAACCAAGGCAAATCAAGGTAGCTCAAGGTAGCTCAAGGTAGCTCAAGGTAGCTCAAGGTAGCTCAAGGTAGCTCAAGGTAGCTCAAGGTAGCTCAAGGTAGCTCAAGGTAGCTCAAGGTAGATCAAGGTAGATCAAGGTAGATCAAAGTAGATCTGGGTAGATCAAGACAGATCAAGGCAGACCAAGGAGACTAAGGCAGTCCAAGTTATCCCAAGCAAGTCCATGTTAGTCCCAACTATCCATGAACCACGATCGATCCTCGTTACTGTTTGATCAGCAGGTAACCCAAGTCGCAGAGGTATTCCAATGTTTATTATATGAGTGAGCAGACAAAGAAAGTGTGCTTTTCGGAGTAAGAGGTAGATTGCTAAAAAAAGAAATTTTTTTGCTCTCGAAGTTACCAAATTGGTAATATTACGACTTAATGTAGATAGCGAGCGGAGGGAATATGATGAAGAAACGTAAACACCCTATACAAATTGTTTTCAATACAATACCTATAGACCAAGCAGCAACACGAGCAGCCGTAGAGGAGCGCCTAGAAGAGGTTCGGCAGTACAGACAAATAGGCTTTATCCGTCAGGAAGCTGTGATCACCGCAAGCTACGAGCCCAAGTTTCATGGACCAACAAATGCAATCAGTAAACCGACGGAGACAATCGCAATTAGGAACGTAGATAAAGAAGCCGAATTACGCGAAAAGTCAGAATTGCTGGATAAAGCAATGAGTAAACTGTCGAGCCCTCAAAGGGAAGTCATCGAAAGAAGCTTCTTAGATAATGAAGGCGAGTACGATTTCATCAGCTGCGGGGAAATGGGAATCAGCGACCGCACGTACCGCCGGATTAAGGCGAGTGCAATTCAGATATTGGCTGCGGCCATGAGACTTGAAGTGGTTGTGTTGGATGAAGAAATGGAGAGTTGCGAGCACTCAGTCGGCTAATAGCCGGCTTTTTTTGTGGGAAAGAAAGTATGTGAATATTGAATTGATAGGTAAGGATTTTCGTCTAAATATGCTTGTCCTTCTATTGTCCGAAACATGTCAGCGGCTTGTCCGTTCATTAGACTTTACCCATGTTAAATTTGTATTGTGGGAATCGGACGAAGCGAGAGAACACAGCTTACTGAAGCCGGGTAGCCACGGTACAGTGAACACGGAACTAGTAATCATGAGCCACGGCTCACTTATCCCAGGATCACGAACCACATATCACAAATAGAAAATGCAAAAGTCGCTGAGCTTCTCGGTGGCTTTTTTTGTTGGGGGAATTCACTTGAGAAAAAGGAATAAGCTCCAGTCTCAATCTACCGAATGGAAACAGCCAGAATTATGCAAGAGATGTATCTGGGGGCGCTGGGAGGGGACAAAACAGTTTTGCAGTCGCCCACGTTGCGTGCTAGATAATTCAAGAGCTGGAAAGGAGGTGAATACCATTGTTGAAAGAAAGGACAGGCTTACCTGAACGCCGTGCAAAACCCATTTGGGGTGCAGGTGTGAAATGGAGGTAAGTGATTATCGAAATGTTATGCAAGTCAGATTAGGTTGTGATGTGTTTGAATAATGTTGATCTCCAACTTAAGATGTTAGCCAATATTCCAATCCATCTTGATCGGGCAGGTGAAATATTTCTCCCCACCTTAAAAGAGATCGCTCAAATGGGATTTAGCAATTACAATCAACAGCTTTCTATTCTTCTCATTGATAAGAATAGCTTTAATCATCCATTTGATGACAGTGTAACTGATTTCGACATTTTCTATGCGAATTGCTACCATAATGAATCTTTTCGAGAGGTGGTATTCCATGCGCTGCGACTTTTTTTTCGGGCGGAGCCTGAAATGGTGGAGGAAGAAGAACGTTTCTTTATCAGATTGAGAGAAGGGAATGTTCTTGATCGTTCCAATTTCAAAGCCCTGCAAAGCATATTATATGTGGCTAACCATCTAAAGAAAGTTATGGAACCGGAGTATAACCCCGTAAACTCTAAGGCTCAGGAAATGATTAATCTAATTCTAAAGACTAGAAAGAAGCAACCTAAACCTAAAGAGAAAATGGATTTACTGAGTATTGTTTCTGGTTTAGCTTGGAAACAGAATGGAATAAGCTTACAGGAGCTATTTGAGCTCAATATCTATCAAATTTACAATGGCTTTTTTATTACTAACAATATTGATCATTATCATCATACTATAACGGGCATTTATGCCGGTACTGTAGATGGAAAGAGTATCAACATGTCCGATATTCATTGGGCAAATAAAATTTAAATTAAACTATAGGAGTGATTTATTCATGACAACACCAAATGTATGGGCAGTACGCGAAGTAGCACTTGCAACTTTTTATGATCTGGAGACAAATAAAGCACGAATTCAGTTGGCGAACCTTAAGACTTCTGGTTTAGAGAATACGGCGGAAACGACATATTCCCTTGGAGGACGAGGCAATGCGAAGATTGTAGGTTTTTCTGGTAACCGTGGTGGACGTGTTACCCTTCAAGATGCTGTGTTCACTAATGAAGTCATTGCGATGATGACTGGAAATGATATTAAGTCAGGAGCTAAAAGCATTTATCAAAAAGAGATCCTTAAGGTGGAAGGATATAAAGCTTCCCTCAAGTTTACTCCTGAACATGTAGAAAAAGGATTGATTAGTGTATATACCCTCAACCCTGATGGTACCCATAATACGGAAATTGAGTATGCGGCTGTACTTTCTGCGAATAAATATACATTGACAGGTAAGGAACTTAAATTTAATCAAGGTGATTTGGATGATGGTGCTGAAGTTGCTGCTTACTATCAGATCATCACAGATACTACAGCTAAGACCATTACTGTATCATCTGACAAATTCGCTGGTACGTACAAAGTTGTTCTAGATTGCTTGGTTCGTAACGTAGTTGATGAAAAAGATTATGCGGCACAAATTGTCATTAATAAGGCCAAGATGGAAGACAAATGGACTATTACGATGGCAGCTACAGGGGAACCTTCCGTATTCGACATTCCAATGGAAATTTTGAAACCGGTAAATGGGACAGAACTCTATACCATGACGGTATATGATGAATCTCTTATTGCTTAAATACTGATATCAAAATTCAGGGATTAAGTTCACTAAGAACTTAGTCCCTGATTCTAAATAAGGCACTCCATAGAGTTTTCTTACTTCTCAAGAATGCTGTACCGAGTGTCTTACCGAGGAGATTAACAACATTATGAAGGAGCGATTGACGATGACAAAGCAACAGGGGAAAAGACTTACAGCGGTAGGCTTAAAAAAGCTAGAATCGACACTTAATGAACGCATTAGACTTTTAGTTTATGGAAATCAGTTTAATGTAAACATCCATACTTTTTTTCGAGAATCATTAATTGAGAATATTATCACTAATTATGTGACCATTTTACAAGAATTACAGGAGGGAACAGAAGTTGATGATACTTTAATCAAAGGCTCATTGGGAGTGTTTAATACACTTGTTTTACGAGAATTTACAGATCTCCCTATCCCAAAAACAAATGATATAGAAAGTTTAATTGTAGTATCGAACACGTTGCTTGATACGGGAATTATGAAAGAAATATATGATGCTATCCCACCAGAACAATTAATCAAAATTGAAGAAAAATTAAAGTCTGTCCAAAGTAACTTTGAACAAGTAGTAGGAACCTTGAAGTAGAGGTATAAATAGGGTTTTGAAAGGGAGTGAATAACAGAATGAGTGATAATTTAAAAATACTAATTTCGGCTGGATTAGATTCAGTGAAAACAATGAGGGATATTAATAATGACCTTAGAACTTTAGCTAAGCATCCAGCATTGCAAAAGCTTCATATTGAGATCAAGATGAACGACAATTATACCCGCTCTGCATATAGTTTTCTGAGCATAATTACTAGGATGAATGATGCAATAGCGCAAGGTACAGTCGAACTCGGTAAGCAAGCTAAATCAGTTCATGTTTTAAAGGGGAAAATGGAGGAAGTACCTGCTGTTGAAACTAAAACGAGCATGTCAAAAAAGGTGGATTCGGATTCTTTAGCAAAAAAGAGTTTAACTGATCAAGCAGGAAAGGATATTGATAGCGGGCTTCGTAGTGCTGTTAACAACGGTGACAATATCCAACTGTTGTCTGAGGCTATTGGGGAGGCCGGATTAAAATTTAAATCTTTATCCTGGTTTAGTAGTGTATATACTAGTTCTGCTATATCCGCAAGACTGGCTACGGTCGGCTTGCAAGCAGCCATGTCTATGGGATTATCTCTTGCGATAACTGGGGTAACATGGGCTCTTTCTGCTATGGTGGAGGCAATTGCCAAATCCAAAAAAGAATCCGCTGAAGCCATTAAAATTAATTATGATCAGGTGAAATCACTTCGGGAGCAAAAGCAATCACTCTTTGAATTAAAAACTGAGATGGAATCCCTTCAGCAGACTGATGATAGGGGTGATCTTAACACCGAAGGGAAACAGAGATTACTGGATATACAGTCTCAATTAGTTGAACAGTATGGTGTCGCAGCCAATAAAATTGATGCGGAAGGAAAGGCTTATAGCGACTCTAATACATCAATCAATGCAAGAACAGAAGCTTTGGAACGACAGATTAAGGCAGAAGAGTCTCTAAATCGATCTAAATTAATCGCACAAGACTCTAAGAACACCAAAGAATTAAAAAATGCACAAGAAGATGTTGGCGACTATAAAAATCGTGTTCAGAATACTAGGAATCAAATTGAGAAATTAGAAGGTGATATTAATTCAGGGGTTTTATCTCCGGATGATTTTATTACACAAAGTAAAGCTATTTCTCAATATGGTAATTTATCAAGGTCGGATAAGTTCTGGGATCAGAAATTATTAACGGAGCATTCATATTCTGCACAAAAGCTGCTAGAGGCTTATAATCAAGAACTAGCCGAATTGGAAGTTAAGTTAGGTGAATCCTCCACTGACATGGAGACGGCATTGCATGATCGTCAAGAAGTTATGAGTACAAGTGCGAATAATTATATAGACAGTTTGGTAGAAAAGGGTACACAAATATCAGACAGTCAGCGTATGTTTATTCAAGAAATCGTGAATTCAATATCAGGAAACGGCTCCTCTGTGCTTGAACAAGAAGGCCAAATTGAAGAAATAATTAAAGGTATGTCATCAGGTGATTTTGAAGGTTTAATTACTTCCTATCACAACTTAGTGGACCAGTTCGAACAAGATCCATCTTCCACAGATAATACGAAGATTAGTGTGATCCGTCAACAAGTAGAAGACTTAATTAATTCAGTTACTAATGGAGTGTCTGTATCTAGTGACTTTATGCCGGCAATCCTTTCGCAGTTTCCTGATGTAGAGCAAAAAGCGTTCAGCCTAAAGGAAGCTATGGAAGAGATCCAGTCCTCCTATGATACAACATCTGGAAAGGTCTCTTTATACAATGAGTTGTTGAATGAGAACTCATCTGGAAATGGATTAAGCGCCGATAGGGTAGCACAGTTAATTAAAGAAAACCAATCACTCGTAGATTTGTTCTACATTGAGAACGGGGTTATTAAGCTAAACACTGATTTGACTACGGAGCAAAGAGATAAGGAACTTCAAGGATTCAGAGATATCGCTAAAGCTAAGAAAGATGATTTAATTGCGTCCAATCAAATTTTGAGCCAAAAGTTACTTGCGTACGGAATTGAACTAAAATCGATAGAGTCTGTTGAAGATGCCATTAGAGCTAAGGAAACATTTAATAAAACATTTGTGGATGTGAATGGTACAGGCATAGAAGGCAGGCAATTCTTTGAGGTCAATAAAGCGAATAAAAAGGATGGGAATGCGTTCCTTGATACTATCATAGCACTCATGAAAGGATCATCGATATTAGATGAATCCTTGGAAACAGTCGAAAATGCTGCAGAGACAGCGGGCGAGCAACTTTCTGAACTCCAAAAGCAACTGATGGCCGTTGATGAGGCTATTAATAGAAGCAGTAGTAAAAGAGAAAGATACGCCAAATCTTCTCAGAAGTATCGGGATTCTTTACAGGAGGAGAATAAGCTCCTTGAACAGAAGAAGAAACTGATAGAGCAGGGAGAGGGGAGCGACTCCGCATCCCCTCCTTCAACTAAAAGTGAAAGTAAGGAAAACCCTCCTTCAACTATTCCAAGTAGTGGAGTTGCGGCGATGCTTGCTGAGGCTGGAAATCTCCAAGGTAAGTTAACACAATATGAAAAAATACCTGGAGAATACAAGGGGACGTATGAACAGTTCGTAAAAGGGGCAACTTCAGACTGCTCTCAATTTGTCCAAGAAATATTCAAGGAGTTTCTGAATATCAGGCTTCCTCGAGTCTCAAGTGATCAGGCGAAAAGTGGTATCTCCGTTGATAAAAAAGATTTGCAACCAGGGGATCTTGTATTTTTTAATGACGGTGATAAAGGTAATAAAAACGTTTCCCATGTGGGCATTTATATGGGTAAGAATAAGTTTGTTCAGATGGGATCAACTGAAAATGGCGGTCTTAATGAACAAAATTTAACAAGCAATTATTGGGAGGATAGATACCTTAAAGCGAGACGAATTGTAGGAGGAGTGTCCCAAAAAAACAATGATGGTATGTCAGATGAATGGATTGATGCGGATAACCAGAAGTATCGAAACGAAATAGATATTATTAATAGTAATATTACTTCCTCGCAGAATGAACTTGATGAGCAAGATGGATTGATGAAAAAATCGCAATCAAGGCAATCGAAATTTACAGATGGTTCGGAAGAATATCGAATTGAAGAGAACAAGCAGATCGATATTTTTCTTGAAAAACGTAAAATTCTGCATGTTCAGGCTAATATGATAAGAGATTTGATGAAGAAATATCATATCGAATCCGATGAATTAGATACCACGATTCGCACTCTCGGTGAGACTTATGATGGATTGACGCAGGAAATTATAAATAAGCGGGTTAATTTGGGTAACAGTGGGCTTGAGGAGTTTAAAGACAGACTATCAGATGTTGGGTATCAGCTTGAATTATCGAAAGCCAAAATGTCCGAATATGGCGAGGGGTCTGCTGAATATACAAAAGAACTTCAGAATCAGGTGTTTCTCACCAAAGAGCAGATAGTAATCAACAAAGAAGCCATTGCTTATCTTGAGCAGCAGCTACTAAACGAGCAGAACTCTGTGAAGGTAAAAGCGGAACTAAAGGACTCGATGGAGCAGCTGATTCTGGATAACTATGAATATTCGCAGTCGCTTAAAGAGATTAATGAATCTTATGCCGATTCGGTAATTTCTAATTACAAGAAGATGCTTGAGAAGAAGAGAGATCTTGAGCTTGAAGCAATGGAGAAGAGCAAACAGTCAGAAGATGAACGACATACAGAGTATATGAAATCCCTCGACGATGAGCTTAAGAGGTTCGAGGAAGTTATTGATGCGCAGCTCAAACTGATGGATCGACAGAATGTATCGGATGATTATGACAAAGATTTGAATAAGATGCTTCAGGATCGTCAGGACTTATTAAGTCAAATTAATACGCTGGCATTAGATGATTCTTATGAAGCCAAAGCAAAGATGAAATCGCTGAACGAGCAATTGAGTAGTAAGGATGAAGAAATTAGCGATTTTAGGTTGGACAGAGAGAGAGAGTTGAGGAAACAAAATCTCTCCGACCAGTTAGAGGATAAGAAAGAGCAAATTGAGAATCAGAAGGAACTTGAAGATGATCATCACACTGAGATAATTAAGAATTGGGAGAAAGAAAAAGAAGCAAAAGAACAACTCTATAAAGGAATGCTTGAAGACGAGCAAGTGTTCTACCAGTTGAAGCAAGGTCTGCTCAGTAACGATGCGGCAGTTGTGCAGAGTTGTATCGAGAAAATTAAAGGTGAATACGGAACTTTCTTTCTATTTCTACAAGAACAGATGGCGATCGTAGGAACAGACGCAGACTTGCTTGGTAAGAAATTGTTGGACAATCTCTTTAATGATATTAAAAAAGATGCAGATAAATTAGATCAGAATCCTAACAATAATTCAGTAGCTAGCGACAGCCATGATAATGGAGGCAGTCAGACAGGAGGGGAGACTAAGGATACCCCGGCAGCACGAGCAGCATGGGGAAAATATTTAGAAAATAAATTTGAGGCAGAGAAAATCAGAAAAGATATGGTGAGCCTGGAAAAAAAGGATCCAAAAAGATACAAGGATCTTGAGAAAAACTTTGAAGCTTTACGTTTCCAAAATGAGGACTATCGTAAAACCTATAGTTTCTTCCCTGATAAGAGCTATGAAGAATTGAAAAATTTCAACCCATTTTCGGCTGAATCCGGGGGCATGACACCAAATTTCACAAAAGGAAAGTTCTTACTCGCCCATGAGAAAGAATTAATTCTTAACAAGACAGATACAGCTAACTTGCTTACAGCTGTAGATATTACCCGAGGCTTAATTAGTGGAATTCAGAATATAGCTTCCTCTTTTTTTAATTCTTCTCCCGCGGTTGTTCCGGCTGGTGGAGATGTAAACATGTATATTACCATTGACAAGCTTCAGGGTAATGAAGATGGAGCCAATACCTTTTTTAGTATGATCCAGAAAAATTTAAAGAAATCGGGTATCTAAACTATGACAATTGCTGAAAGTTTATATTTTGTATATGACGGCATTCGAAGCGATGAAATGGGTCTGATTAATGTCAATATGAGTTCGGGCATGCAGGAGCAGATTTTTCTGCCAGAGCAGAGCTTGAAGGAAGTAACTATTCGTGGCAGGGATACCCCCTATTTTATAGAAACAGAGCGCAGACCATTTACACTTTCACTTAATTTTGCTTTTACAGAGAATTTTGATGATGAGAAGCTGAACAAAGTAGCGAGATGGTTAGGCAACCAGCCTTATTATAAACCACTCTATTTCTCAGACAACCTAGATAAGTGGTATTACACCCTCTATTCTGGAGAGGCTAAGTTACTGCATAACTGTCTGAAACAAGGGATTTTACAAATTCAAATGAGAAATATGAGTCCGTATACGTACTCTCCTGTTTATGAGTCGGACTATTATGATTACTCAACCAACACTTCCGATGGAAGTAAATGGGTGATTGAGAATAAAGGGAATTTGAGCTGTAAACCCGTGCTTACTATTCGTAAGATTGGAGATGGGGAGATTTCCTTTATAAATCTGTCGGATCGGGGGAAGAACTTTCGTCTCGTTAATTTGCGGGCAAATGAGGAAGTGATTATCGATTCTGAGGAAGAGGACATCGTATCCAATATTCCGATGACTTTTCATTTCGATGACGTCTATGGTGACTTTCCAACTTTTGTAGAGGGTGCTAATTACTTTGAAATATATGGAGATTGTTTAGTGAAATGGAAATATCAATTTAAAAATATAGGGTAGGAGGCGGAATCTATGATTGGCTTAAATGATACTGAACTTATGGATACAGAATTGATTAAGCCCAAACTGTATTTATGTAAACCAAATCTGCAAAGATCGACCTACCATAAACTCTCCGAAGCATTTAATGTCAGGCAAAAGGTCAGTTTGGGAAATATAAATGAGCTATCCTTCGAACTCCCACTGCATGTCGCTGGCTTGGGAGGTAGGTTGAAGAAAAATGGACATGTTGATTCTGTTAAGCAGCGCTATTTACTTCGTTTCGAGAAGGGGATATACAAGGAATATTACATTATCGATAAAATTGAAAAATCTTCTAACGATAGAGAAAGTGTATCCGTACAGTGTTTCGGTCTGGGATATGAGTTAACTTCAAAATTGATTAAAGATTACATTGTTGAATCTTATAATTTGACAGCCATTCTGAAGGATCTACTTAAACAGAGTATTTGGAACGTAGGATATGTAGATGTTCAATTTGATATTAAATATCGTTCTTTTGAACATACAGGTTCGGTTCTTGAAGGTGTCCAAAAACTCGCAACTACATTTCATTCTCTTATTGTATGGGATACAGACAAGAGACAAGTTAGCTTCTATGATCCGGAGCATTTTGGGCAAAATAGAGGTTTTCGAACTTCTTTTGGTAGGCTAATGAAGGATGTAACCCAGGAGACCAATCTGGATGAGTTTTGTACACGTTTGAAGTTATTCGGTAAAGACGGACTTTCGATCCAATCTATTAATCCGTTAGGTACGAATTTTATCCAAGACTTCTCTTATTTTATGTTTCCTTTTCAGCAGGATGATCAAGGGGCAATTGTCTCGCATAGTGATTATTTGAGTGATAACTTGTGTCTTCATCTAATAAAATACGATGAACTCCTTTCTTCTAAATCAAGTTCTTTTCAGTCATTATTAGCTCAAAAAAAGAACTTGCAAGTGGATTCAAGTGTAAAAGAGAATGAATACGCACTGATATATACCCAGTTACTCATGATCGAAGACAATCTGGATACCGCTAATGGAACGGGGCAACCAACAGGTGATCTTATTCAACAGAAAAATAGTAAGTCTCTTGAGTTGGCTCACAAGCAAGCTGAAATTGACACATTAAGTCAACAAATAGGTGTTATTGAGGGCTCTATTCAGTTACTAAAAGAGCAGATGAAAATGGAAAATAACTTTTCCGCAGATGAGTTGAAAGAACTAAATCCCTTTATTATTGAAAAGGAATTTTCCAGCGACATTTATGTCGAACCGGAAGATCTCTTAGAGGATGGTAAGAAAGAGTTTGAGAAGATTAGGGAACCTAAACTCGTAGCCAAAGTTTCTTTGGTTAATTTTTTTGATATTCTGACTGAACAACATCAATGGGATAAGCTCTTTGTTGGAGATATCATCACTGTTGAACACGAGAAGCTCGGGATAGGAATGAAGGCTAATGTCACTGAAATCGAGTTTAATTATGAGGAATCAGAGATCGATATTACGGTATCCAACGCCAAAGAGTTGCTGACGGACGAGGATCGTTTTCTGCAAAATTTATATAAATCTATCAATTCTTCCAACGTCGTGGATATGAGCAGAACGAAATGGGATGACGCCACAACGACAGCGAATGAAGTAGCCTCAGTCATTGATAACACTTGGAATGCCGTGAAGAGAGACATTGTTGCCGGTGTTAATGAAACGGTGGAGATTAGCCGAAAAGGGATTCTCATTAAAGATCCCGGTGATCCGAACAAATTTATCGTGATGCAACATGGACAACTTGCGCTCACACAAGATGGAGGAGATAGCTGGAAAACGGCTATTTTACCAGATCGGATCGTAGCGGAGCGAGTGATGGGGAAACTGCTGGCTGGCGTTAATCTTCAAATCGACGCTACAGATGCAGCGGGGAATAAGACTTTCACTGTGAATCAAACCGGTGTCAAAATTATGGGGCTGGCACTCACAATTGAAGGTGGACTTCCAGCTAATCAATTAGACCCTCAGTTTAAAGATGGCCTTGTCCAGATGGGCAAAGTATACAATGGCGTAGTTATTGATACCACGAATGGCTTGGTCATCACGACGAATAACAATTTAGTTAGAACAAAACTAAATGCTACTGAGGGATTTTCTTTTGAAAAGTATGAAAGTAGCAATTGGGTTAAGAAACTGTATTATGATGTATCGACTGGAAATCTGGTTGTTAAAGGAGAAATAGACGCAAACGCACTTAAAGTGAAGGGTGTCAATGTTCTTACTACAAATGACAAAATCAAAGCCTCTGCAATCGAGGATTTGGTCGTGGGTGGTAATGTAAATATGGGGCCAAATGCGACGATTAGTTGGTCAAACGTGTCTAATCAGCCTTGGATTCCTACTAGCGCAGCCGAGGTAGGAGCTATCCCCAGCACATATATAGACGCGAATGGAGTATGGACAGGATATATAAATGCCGATAGGATTACTACAGGGCAACTTGATGTAACCAAATTGAAGGGACTTATAAAAGCAACACAAATTGAAACAAAAGATCTATCAGCGATAAAAATCTATCAACCAGGAGGAGTAAACAATTATGCTATGATTAGTAGATTAGGAGATCTAGTTTTGAATTATAATAATTCCGAATATTTTAAAGTATATAATGACATTTCCGGCGCATCGTTATATACGCTAGGGGATAGGTTTTTGGAGACAACAGGTTTAAAAACCTATCCACTTGGAGTATGGGATTTTAAAGACGCTAGTGTTAAAGGAGTAACTTCGGTATTTGCATAAAGTAAACTAATTCTCTATTTTTTCACCCAGTGGAAGGATGGTGTTCTTAAAATATTCATACTCTATTGTAATAAAAGCTCTTATCCTTTGTGTTTCAACTTTCTCAATCAATACTTCTCCATCTTTATTTAATAAAGAAATATTTTTTGTTTTCATATCGGGTAAAAAAGATAATCCATACTGTGGGAGGATTTCGTATAACTCTCCGAAGTTTATATACTCCTTGCCGTCTAGTGTGAAAACTTCGTAGAATCCATATTTACCTTTCTCAGTCAAGTCAGGATAAACAGTTTCAGTACCACTAGTTATCTTACTTTTTTCGAAGGGTTTTGTGATAATAATTGTGTTGGTACTGCCATCCCAGCTAACATTCATCCCTAGTGCTCTACTGATCTCACCGACAGGAAGATAATTCAGATTGTTGTAAGTGATAGGCTGAGCGTTTAATTTTACTTTCTCTCCATTTACAAGTACATTGACTGTACTGTTCAGTTTGGCCGTAATAGATTTGACACTTTGTGCTAGTACTGGACTTGCTACAGATAAGGTTAATCCTAAAGCTAGGCCTGTAATTAAATAACCAACCTTTTTCATAAAGTCACTTCTTTCTTTTGGGAGTGTCTTTTTAATATATTTATTATAAGCATGAATTCAATTATTTTCCATACAAAACATGGATTGGGGTGGAAATGTTGGCCGTAGTGTCTATTGCGGTTTCCGGTACAGTTCAGTACAACTATATTCCTGTATCAGCAAGTTTTACAAGTGGTGGGGGATTGGCATCTTACTATAGATTCTTCTTGAATGGTGTGGGAGATGGCTCGGTTGAATCTTTTTCGAGTCCTGTTTCTTCCGCTACGAAATATCACTCTTATAACGGTTTGCGAGGCAATACATCATACTCACTAACGGTTCACTTTTATAATTCTAGCATGGTGAGCCTAGGTTCAAATACAATAACTGTAAAAACACCCGCTGAACCGGATACAACACCGCCATCGATAAATTCATGGTACGCAAATTCAATCAGTAAAAAGTCTGTGGAAATGTATGTATCGGCAAGTGATAGCTCGGGCGTGAGCGGGTTTTATTTCTATTTGAATGGCAGTTCATATGGGAGTATGTATGGTTCAAGTGGGAGATACACATTTAGTGGATTAAATGCGGGGACAACTTACTCATTTGGTGTGAAGGCTTATGATATCTACAGCAACACTAGCAGTATGGTGAATTATTCGGCTAGAACCTCGTCTAATGCTCCGCCCACAATTAGTTCATGGTATGCAACACAAATCGGCGAAAATTCCGTCACGATGTATGTTGCTGCGTCAGATGATGAGTTTATATCCGGCTATTGGTTTTATTTAAATGGAAGCAGTGTCTCGACAACGAGCGAGGGGAATGGCAGGTACACATTTTATAATTTAAAACCTAATACTTCTTATACTTTTGGTGTTAAGGTTTATGATGGGGATGGAGCCCAGTCTTCCTTATCCTCATATAGTGCAACAACAAAAAAGAATAGACCTGATGAGTTTGTGTGGGATAATGGTAAATATTCCGGATATGCATTTAATGTGACAGCAAACGAATGGACTAGACTATGCACCCGAGTAAATGAATTCAGATTTTATAAAGGACTGTCTAATTCTGTTTTTACCGCTGTAAAAAAAGGAGATGTATTTAAAGCTTCTCATTATAAAGAGTTGGTAAATGCAATTAAAGCGATGTCGCCACCTACGTCTGTTCCGAATATTAGAGAAGCGGGAGATACTATTTATGCCAGCGATATTAATAGATTAAAAGATTCACTTAATTCTATACTTTAAAAATGGAAGAAGACACTCTTTTCAGAGTGTCTTTTGTTTGTTGATTAATAATTATTATATACAGGAGGAGTCATATGTCATCCTTTGAATATCAAAACAGTACAATTTCCAAGTATCGAGCAGGTACAATCGACGATCCTTATATTGACATTACTGAATCCAAGAAGGTAATCAACAATACGATTCAACTCAATGAAGTACCCGCCTTCTTGAACAAAGTACAAATAGATAATTACGTAGAGATTCCAAACATGTCATTAGATGAACTAGAAAAAAATGAGTACAGGGTGGATTATTCGGAAGCCATTGTCCATTTTCATTCAGTTGCAGAAGGTGAAGTGTTAACCCTTAAATATAAGGGCAGAGGGAACCACTTTATTAGTTCCTCTCGTATTTGGACACAAGAGCAAAACGGTGAGGTTATAGAAACCCTGCAGAATTTCGTTGATAAAGGAACTGATGTTGTTAAGAAAATTGATGAGTTAACGCAATTGAAAGAAGATGTTGAACAATCGCTACAAAGTATTGAGGATAAAATTGTTATTATTGACCAAAAAACACAATTTGCGGAATCCCAAGGTAATTACGCAAGTACCAAGGCAATATATGCTGAAGAGCAAGGAAGTTATGCCAAGGAGCAAGGTGATCTGACTCGATCGAAAGTAAACGAAATTGATGAAATTATAGTTAATGCTAACGACATAATTGTTGTTGCCAATAAAGCTGCTATTGATGCAAGTAATGTAGTCATTGAAGCAAATCAAGCAACAGCAAGAGCTAATAACGCTGTTTCCCATGCCGACACCCAGGCTGATTACGCTGAGATGCAAGGAAATTTTTCCAAGCTCGAAGGGAATTATGCCAGAGAAATGGGAGATGAAGCACTTGCTTCAAAGCTATTGGCAGATGCGGCTTCTGAACAGGCAAAACAAGCCCGAGACAATGCCGAAAAAGCAACACAAGAGGCCATTAACATAATTAATCAGACGAACGAGGCAAGAGATCAGGCGAATTCGTCTGCGGCAAATGCTGATGAGAAAGCTACTTTTGCTGAGAATCAGGGGATCTATGCAAAAGCTGTGGGAGACTCATTGATGCACAAAGGAGAATTTAATACCTTTCTCTCATATGAAGTAAGAAACATTGTTTCATATCATGGATCGTCTTATATGTGTATTACCAGCACATCATTAGGAAAAGCTCCTACTGACCAGATATATTGGCGAAAATTAACCTCATTTAATTGGAGAGGAGTCTTCTCCGATTCAGCCAATTACGCATACGGAGACTATGTTGTAGATCCAGACAATCACGCACTTTATATGTGTAAGCAAAATGGAAGCTTGGGCTTCGCATTATCTAATGAGGAACATTGGCAGATGGTCATTGATATTTCCTCTATTGTTAAAAATGCTAATGATGCAATCGATCTTGCTAATAACGCTGTGAGTCTGGCTAATAGTGCTAAGGAAAATTCGGATGCTGTATTAGTAGATGCAAACAATGCAATATTCCAGGCGAATCTTGCCAGGGATGAGGCAATTGTATCTGCGGAACAAGCAGTTCAAGCTGCTTCACATGCTAACACCGTAGCCAATGAAACGAATCATTTAGGTATATACGACAATACCTTAACTTATAAACCGAACAACATGGTCTCATATAATGGATCTACTTACATGTGTATAGTTCAGTCTGAAAACCACGATCCTACGGAAGAAGCGTATTGGAGATTACTGGCGATAAAAGGAAGCAATGGTGCAGGTACGGTTGCTTCAATAGAATCTTCTAGTAGGGATTTGAAAATATCAGGTGCAGAATCTAATCCGGATTTAGCCATTAATGAGAATCTCAAAAACCTATGGAACGACAAGTATACGAAAGAAGAGGTTGATGCAAAGTTTGTGACGTATACACATACGCAAACCGAAGGAAGCACATTTTGGAATATCGAACACAATCTGAATCGTCATCCCTCCGTTATTGTTGTCGATAGCGAAGGCTATCAATTTCAACCAACAAGAGTGAGATACGTAAGCGAGAACGTCATTACAGTTGCATTCACTACAAACGAAACAGGGAAAGCATATCTAAATTAAACGGAGGGATAATCAGTGAGATATGATACGATTGACCTAAATCAAACGGAGCTTAAAAATGCCAGACTTCACGGTCTGGCTTCTGCTCCACCTAATCCTGTACCGGGGCAAATCTACCACAATTCAGTATCTGAAATTACCTTTATTTATAACGGAACTGATTGGGTAGACATTATGAAACAAGGGACTATAACTGAGCTCTCTGCTTCTGCTCCGCTAGTTTCGTCTGGAGGAGAAGCTCCTTCTATTTCTTTAGCTGATTCAGGAGTAATTCCAGGAAGCTATTCAAAAGTAACAGTTTCTGCACAAGGATTAGTTATAGCAGGATCGAATTCCGATGAAAAAAATGAAGATACTCTAGATGTAACTTCACCTAAATGGGGAGCCGATCCAACAGGCAAAGAAGATTCTGGTGCTAAGATTAATGCGGCCATTCAGTATGCTCATGACAACAATAATAAAAAAGTATTTATACCTTCTGGCACATATGCGTTAGAAGTCCCTATTGAACCAAGATCGGGACTTGAGATCATTGGAGCAGGCATCAGTACAATATTAAAGATAAAAGATAGCACCGATATATCCGGAATTAAAACGATGGGACAAGTGTTTAATTTTAGATTATCGGATTTTACGATTGACGGGAATAAACAAAACAACAACTTTGCAAATGGCGGTGATGGCCTAAACCTCCATATGTCAAGCTCACATATCAATAGATTAAGATTTAAAAATATTAGCAAAGTTGCAATGAGAATATGCGATGATGGAGATCTTTATGATGACACAAGCTATTTGAATCGCATATATGACAATGAAATCGAAGATTCCCATATTGGTATTAGATGGGGTTCGAGATGTGCAGATAGCTGGTGTGAAAGAAATAATGTTAGTTCAACTTATGCTAACCTACTTCTTCAAGGTGGTTCTTGCAGATTTATGGCCAATCATTTCAATGGGTCGCCTGAATACAATGTGTATGTTGAATGTGGGAACACATTTGTTTTGGATAATAATATTATTGAAAATGCCGGCAAATACGCTATCTATTCTAAAAGATTAGGATGGGAAGAAGCATCTAAATATTTCAAAATCACGAATAACATCATCAGGGATTCAAGCCATTCAGAAAATGGTGCTTACGATTTAATTCGATTTGAAGGCTATAGCAATACAACGAAAGCAAACAACATACTAATACAAAACAATCTTATTATTTCGACTAATGGAAATAAACCAAGATACGCAATTAGCCTGGAAAATTGCAGTGATGTTTCTATTGTTGGGAACACATTTACCGATGGCTTTGCTAATGCTAATCCTATTGAAATATATAATGTTGATAACTTAAAAATTGAAGGGAATCTTCCTACGAATGGGATAACAGATCTTAATCCTCATGGGCCTGGTGCTGGAACAGAAATAGACATGCGTATATCTAAAAATCTTGCAATATTCCCGGACGAATACGCTGGGATCCAATCACCATATAATTTTGCGACCATTACAGGCGTTCGAGGTGGAGTAGAATTTACAGAAATGTGGCTACTTATAAACGCTCGATACGATTATGAAACTAAAAGATTTAAACGTATAGATGTAAACAACTTTAGTTTCGGTTGGCAATATCAAGGAGGAGGAACTTATCCAGGAGAAGAGATTATTGGTGATACAATCAATCAGGGCATGTGTTTGTGGAAAGCTAACGGAAAAAAAGCCTTTAGTGCAAATGATCCGGCAAGAGACTTGATAACCGAGGATATAGGAGCACTACAGCCAGACGGTACATGGCGTGAATTTGGTATTATTATGGGCTGGAATAACCACTTTATGTGTGATTCGTATGGTGGCATGACAATAGGCGGAGCAGGATTTGAAATTGACGGGTCTGGTACTTCTCCGTTTAGCAGAGTATCATTAGGGAAATTCTCAGGAGGAAGTTCTGATCCTAATCGTCCTGTTACTGATTACGGGTTCACTTATAATGGAACATGTTGGAATACTCAACATGGGATGTGGAACAAAGATGAAGATCAATTGCCTGGTTATTTCTACGGATTTACGAGCCCAGTTAATTTTTATGATCAAGGCGACACTGTCAATGTCGGATCAAATAGAGCAGATATGGACGATGTTAAGTTTATAGTCAAAAGGCTTGGAAACTATGTTAGACCATACATTGAAAACTGGCATGATATATTCGAAGTCAATCAAGATGGCGAAATGAAACTCAGATCATGGGAAGTAGTAGATAGTAAAACAATTAATTTTAATCCTGAAGGCAAGAATTTTATAATCATTCCTTTTCCTGATTCGTCGTGGAACAAAAACAATATGATTATTAATGATTTAGAAGGAACAACTACCTACTATAAAGAAATGCTTCGAAATCGAAAGCATACATGGGTTCCAGAAGGTCTAAAAATTGATTTGGATTTCACTTACTACACTGATGTAAAAGTAAAAATACAGAAAATTTTAATAACAACAATGGGACTTCATCCAAGAAAGGGTATGACCACAAATGGATCTCCTGACAAAGCAACTATTCAAGTTGACTTGATCAAAGGATCAACAGATTTTAATGCTAACTTTCCTGATGACTCGTGGAATAAAGACAACACAATCGTCTTAGCCGTAATAGGAAAATTAGCGGATGGAAATACGAGACAATTAGGAACCAATGTAACTATGACGCCTTATGGTATGTATGGTGGATTAGGAACAAACGAATACGTTTCGGCAAAAGTAATACTTTCTAAAATCTAATTGTCTCGATTCTTGTACAAGTAAGGAGCTGAAGCTATGACAAAACCAATAATTCAATCTTGGGATGGATTTCATTTTGTTTTCCCATTACAGAAGACACGACGATTAACCTAGGATCAAGAGATCCATCGACTTATGCATCTGCAGGTCATCAGCATCTTCGTATCAATATTACAGATTTTCTCATAAAAGCACTCATAGTATGGGTGAGGTAGATGCTATCTCACCATCAGATACTGAAGTTTTGTTTTTAAATGGTGGGATACTTAAAGGGCCGCTAACAATTGCTATTAGGGAAGTTGGAAGAATTCATCGGCCCAATTTCATACAATAAATGGAAGTAGGGGAGTGGGATTCATACCACTCTCCTATTTGTACTCTAAAAGAAAATCTGAATCTTGTTGAAGTACAGGAAGATAGAGTGACTACACTAAAGATAGAACAGAAGATGCATCTATATTGTAAAAAGTAATAGAAAGAATAATGTGTTTAGAAATTAAAAATAATGAATATAAACGGGAGGAATGGAGAATGCCTGACCCACAATTGGAAACATTACAACGGGTAACACGCGTTGAGACGAAAGTAGATAATATCGAGGAAAAGTTAGACTCAGCGATCAATGCACGTGACATATCAGTGGAGGCATTATCTTCTGCAAAGTCGGCACATAAACGCCTGGACAAAATCGATAAGACGATTTTTTGGTTGGTCACAACTGTAATTGGCGCTGTCATTCTGGCAATAATTAAAGTTGTCATGGAAGGAAGAGGGTAGAATGCAATCACGCAAACGCGGAAACGCACAGGGAATTGATGTGTCTCACTGGCAAGGGGCTATTGATTGGCAACAGGTTGCGACTAGTGGGATCTCCTTTGTATTTATTAAAGCTACACAGAACAGCATGGACAAGCGGTTTCTCGACAATGTCAAAAGAGCAAAAGCTGCTGGGTTGTTGATTGGTGCATATCACTATATGGACGACTCGGTGACAACGGTGGATCAGGCAAAGGCCGCAGCGCAGTTGTTTTTCACAGCCATACAAGAGGTTGGCGGCGTTAAAGTGTTTGATCTGCCACCTGTTATGGACTATGAGTCCAATAAAAGTAACTTAAACAAAGCGACGATTACTATGGTCGCAAAGAGCTTTCTCGATGAAATTTACCGACTGACTGGTGTAAAACCCATGGTCTACACTTATCCGTCGTTTATAAGTAATTTTAGTGGTCTGAATCATTATCCTTTGTGGATTGCTCGTTACAGTGCAACTCAAGTACCGGCAGATGCTGCGGGCTGGACTCGCTGGACGGTCTGGCAATATAGCGATGGTTCAGCTGGTGGTGTGCTTCCAAACGGTACAAGGAAAATTAACGGAATCAGCGGTAACGTTGATCTGAATGAATTTGATGGCACAGTCAATGAGCTCAAAGAGCACTATTCGAGCCATGCAGCAGGGAAGGATGACGATAAAGTGGCGGACAACAAAGAGCGGGATATTAACATAGTCAGCACATGGGCGGCTGATGACTGGGCTGAAGCAAAGGTTAACGGTTATTTCGACGGTAAGCGTCCGGGAGCACCGATCACCCGTGAGGAGATGTCCATCGTCGTCAACAAGCTGCGGAGGAATTTCCTTAAATTGATCGCCGAGAACTCAGTACAAATTGATCAACTGAATTAAGACTACTTCAAATAGAGAAAGGAGATCACCAATCATGAACAAGACAAGATGGCGTAATTACGCGCTATGGATCAGTGTTGTGTCTCAGGTTCTACTATTAATTCAACTCGCTGGGCATTTGACAGGAGCTTTTGATCTGACGGATGTGATGAAGCAAGAACTGCTAACTATCGTTGATGCGTTCCTCGGTCTATTAGCGACCCTGGGAATTATATCGAATCCAACGAAACCGAATAACGGCGGATATAATTTATAGTAATTTGTGCTCATTAATAGTAATATGCAGATCGTCGCGGAGAGGACGGAATTATCCTGAAGAAGCGTAGCGTTCGCCTAAAAGCTTTCCAAAGGAAAGCTACTTCGGAAGCATATGCTTTGCCTCCAAATTTTTACCGCTATAGCGATATAATCAAACAAATTTGGAGGCAACAGCGATCGGAAGGATAATCCGTCCGCGTAGCGGTCACCTATTTATTTTATTTTCAAATATCACCCATTGAATAAAGAACATAAGTTCGCATATAATAAGAACATAAGTTCTCGTATGGAGATGATGTTGGTGGAAAAATACATTGGGCAAATGGTTGAGATCATTTATATGGATCGGGCCGGAAAGATTACGCAGCGCCGGATTGAGGTTCATGCAGTACGTGGAGGATTAGTTCGTGCGACTTGTCTGAAGACCAAATCGCCGCGAGCGTTCCGGATCGATCAAATTTTGGCGTGTATTCCCGTTCAAGGAGGTGGCAGATTTGCTTCCAGATCTGGAGCGTAAGCTATTACGAATTCTCTATAACTTCTCAAGCAAACGTCGCAGGATGCCGGAGATGGGCGAATTGGAACGTATGACGGGTAGAGGAAAGAATGACGTTATTAGTGGTTTGAACATGTTGGAGCAGGAACAATATATTAGTTGGCCGGATAAACCGTTTCTCCATAGTATCGTTGTATTGGAAGGTTGGGAGCGAGGCAAGCCGGTTAGACTATGGTATTGAGAGAATAACGATCGAGATACCGTTGCCTGCGCCGGAGAGTGCTATACGAGAGGATTTTACAATAAAATCCCTATCAGTTATGTAGAAAGAATATCTCTCCGGCGTCAAAATACATACAAAATTCCCCTTGCCTTTTTGAAGTTGCGCATATACAATAATCATATCATCACTTGTACGTACAACATATCTTTTAATGGTGTATATATTATATATGTATGTACAAGTTAGCTTTGTTTTATTACTACTTTAGGAGGCGTTGGATTAATGAAATTGAAACCGCATTCATTTTGGTTTGTGACAGGCAGTCAGCACTTATACGGTCCAGAGACACTTGATCAAGTGGCAGAGCATTCACGTATTATCGTAGAGCAAATGGGTAAAGACCCTGTGTTCACGTACCCTATTATTTTCAAACCAACGGTGAAGACACCGGACGAAATATACAACTTGATTATTGAAGCGAATAGCGACGAATCTTGTGCGGGTATTATCACTTGGATGCATACGTTCTCGCCTGCAAAAATGTGGATCAGAGGCCTTTCGCAATTGCAGAAGCCGATGCTGCACTTCCATACTCAATTTAACCGCGATATCCCTTGGGAAACGATGGATATGGATTTCATGAATCTCAACCAATCTGCGCACGGTGACCGGGAATTTGGCCATATTGGCGCACGTCTTGGGATTGCCCGCAAAATTGTAGTAGGGCATTGGGAGGACGGAGAAGTTCGGAGCAGTATTGCAGGCTGGATGCGCACAGCGGTTGCTTATGCAGAGAGTCGTGGTCTGAAGGTAGCACGCTTCGGAGACAACATGAGAGAAGTTGCGGTTACCGACGGTGACAAAGTAGAAGCACAGATCAAACTCGGCTGGTCTGTTAATGGTTATGGTATTGGAGATCTGGTGCAAGTACTAAATGAAGTAAGTGATGAAGAAGTAAAAGCGCTACTGAATGAATATGCAGAACAATATACGATTACCAAGGCTGGTTTAAGTGAAGGCCCAGTTCGAGATTCTATTGCGTATCAAGCAAAAGTTGAGATTGCCATGAAACGTTTTCTAGAGGCTGGGAATTTCGGAGCTTTTACAACGACGTTCGAAGATTTGCACGGGTTGAAACAATTGCCGGGTCTTGCGGTGCAACGGTTGATGGAACAAGGTTACGGCTTTGCAGGTGAGGGCGATTGGAAGACGGCAGCCCTGACGCGTGTACTCAAAGTACTAGCCAACAACCAGAGCACTTCTTTCATGGAAGACTATACGTATCATTTTGAACCGGGTAACCATATGATTCTTGGATCGCACATGCTGGAAGTATGCCCGACGATTGCGGCTACACGACCAACGGTTGAGGTACACCCATTAGGTATAGGCGGCAAAGAAGATCCAGCGCGTATTGTCTTTGACGGTCAAGATGGACCAGCGGTAAATGCATCACTTGTAGATATGGGACATCGTTTCCGCTTGCTTGTTAATGTTGTTGATGGTGTAAAAGTGGAGAAAGCATTGCCGAAGCTTCCTGTTGCACGTGTACTCTGGAAACCGCAGCCGTCCTTGCGCGAATCAGCTGAAGCATGGATTTTGGCTGGTGGTGCTCATCATACGGTTCTGTCTTATGCGATCAATGCTGAAAATTTGATTGACTGGGCTGAGATGACGGGTATTGAAGCGGTAATTATTGATAAAGACACCTCAGTACAACGGTTCAAGAATGAGCTGCGCTGGAGTGATGCTGCCTATCGTTTACGGTAAGTTGAGATACCGCTAACGTTCTCCGGCCTATGGTACAATATAGGGTATAAAAATAGTGCATTGGCTGAGGTGAATGATGAATAATAGGCGGATTCCAAAATATATGCAGTTAAAAAATGAATTGCTGTCGTGGCTTCAATCAGGACGGCTGCAACCCGGCAAACAATTCCCTTCGGAGAATGAGATTGCGGAGCAATTCAGTCTAAGTCGTCAAACGGTGAGACAAACTTTCGGTGAGTTGGAGAAGGACGGCTGGCTGGAGCGGATTCAAGGTAAAGGAACCTTTGCACGAAATCCTCTACGACGCGATGGTGAACAGGTTAAGACGATCGGGATCATCACAACGTATATTTCAGACTATATTTTTCCACATATCGTACGGGGTGCAGAGGCTGAGCTGCGGAACCAGGGATATCGCCTCCTTCTTTCTAGCACGGATAACAACAAAGAGAAGGAAATGGAAAGTCTACAATTGATGACGAGTCAACCGCTAAGCGGCCTGATCATCGAACCAACCAAGAGTGCAGAGGGTAATCCGAATCTAGGATATTTCCTAGAGCTGCAAGAGAAGGGCATCCCATATCTGATGATCAATGAGAAGTATCGTGAATTGGAATGTCCATGCCTCAAGGTAGACGATGAGATGGGCGGGTACAAAGCGGCACGTCATTTGTTGGAGAATGGTCATAGATCTATTGCTGGTTTTTTCAAAAGAGATGACCTACAAGGTGTGAATCGACTTAAAGGTTTTCTGACGGCGCATCGGGAGTTTGGGGTTACGGTTTCTCCTCAGAGAGTAGTTACTTATACGACGGAGCAAAAGAGTGAACTTCCTATTCAAATTGCGAAGGAATTGCTCAGCGTTGGAGTAGAGGAACGCCCTACCGCTTTTGTCTGTTATAACGACGAATTGGCGATGAATCTGATGGAAGTCGCAACGCAGTGTGGGCTATCTATCCCAGAAGATGTGTCATTCATCGGATTCGATGATTCCAGTCTGGCTGTGGCTTCGGGTACGAAGCTAACCACACTAACGCATCCCAAGACCGAGATGGGTGAACTAGCAGCAAAGCAATTGATTGAAATGATCCAGCAGGGAGCTGTGTTGGGAGATACGGTGTTCCAGCCGGAATTAATACAACGTGAATCGGTATTTATCCGACAATTATAGAGGGAAAATCAGAGGAAGGAAGTGGCCGGTAATGCTAGAGGCGCTTAAACAACAAGTGTTGGAAGCAAATTTAGAGTTGCCCAAATATGGGCTGGTTACTTTTACATGGGGAAATGTGAGTGGAATTGATCGGGAGAGCGGTTTGTTTGTAATTAAACCTAGCGGTGTACCATATGAGGATTTGAGAGCAGAGCAGATGGTTGTTGTAGATCTAGAGGGCAACGTAGTTGAAGGAGATTTACGTCCTTCATCAGATACTCCAACTCATATGGTGTTATATAAATCATTCCCGGATATTGGAGGCGTGGTGCATACGCATTCTCCTTGGGGCACGAGTTGGGCGCAGGCTGGACGTGCGCTTCCGGCTTATGGAACGACGCATGCTGATTATTTTTACGAAGAGATTCCGGTTACCCGTCCTATGACGAAGGAAGAGATAAATGGAGCTTATGAGCTAGAGACGGGGAATGTGATCGTAGAGCGTTTTGCTGATATCGATCCGAACCAAGTACCTGGAGTTCTCGTTCATGCCCATGCACCATTTGTTTGGGGAAAAGATGCCCACAACGCCGTCCATAACGCCGTAGTTCTGGAAGAGGTAGCTAAAATTGCCGCCCGGATGTTGCAACTCAACCCAGATACCGCTCCCATGGACCAAACACTATTGGATCGCCACTTCCTACGTAAACACGGCGCCAATGCCTATTACGGACAGAAATAATACTACTTTTTTAAGGCTCTATATTGTGTTCCGTACTGGTTGGAAGTAGAAGTATATGCGATCTTAGGGTCCTTCTTTAAAGTTAGGTTAAAGAATCTTGATATAGCGAAGAGTGCGAAATGATTCTGAAGAAGCGGAGCGTTCGCCTTTGTCCCCAAATTTCAACCCTTATAACAATTCAATGAAGAAATTTGGGGACAACAGCGATCGTAAGAACATTTCGTTCTCGTAGCGGGTTTACCAAAGTTGTACGTACAATTTACCATCATTCATTTGGAGGGAATCACATGGGCACAAAATATACCATCGGCGTAGACTATGGCACCCAATCAGGGCGTGCCGTATTAGTCGACTTGGCGAATGGCCATGAAGTTGCGGATCATGTAACGCCGTATCCACACCATGTTATCGACGAGCGGCTACCCGTGTCTGGCATTAAGCTGGAACATGACTGGGCGTTGCAACATCCTGACGACTATTTGGAAGTACTACGAAAATCCGTTCCAGCTGTCATTGCGGAATCAGGAATTGATCCTATTGAAGTGATTGGAATTGGAATCGATTTCACAGCATGTACGATGTTGCCGATTGATGAAGCAGGCGAGCCACTTTGCTTCGATGCGGAGTTAATTGATCAGCCGCATAGCTGGGTGAAGTTGTGGAAACATCATGCTGCACAACCCGAAGCAGATAAGATTAATCAAATCGCTGCTCAGCGTGGGGAAGCTTTCCTACCGCGGTATGGGGGGAAGATTTCGTCGGAATGGATGATTGCGAAGATATGGCAAATCCTCGATGAGGCTCCAGAAATTTATGAACGTACCGATCTGTTCTTAGAAGCGACCGATTGGGTTATTTCACAAATGACAGGAAACGTTGTACGTAATAGTTGTACGGCTGGCTATAAGGCAATTTGGCATAAACAAGATGGATTCCCGAGCAAAGAATATTTCAAAGCATTAGATCCACGATTGGAGAACCTGGTTGATACCAAACTTCGCGGTGAGGTTATTGCACTCGGTACCACTGCGGGTGGACTTACAGATAAAATGGCTGGAATCATGGGTCTCAAACCGGGCATCGCCGTTGCAGTTGGTAACGTGGATGCACATGCAGCAGTTCCTGCAGTTGGTGTTGTAACACCGGGTAAACTGGTCATGTCGATGGGAACATCGATTTGCCATATGCTGCTGGGTACAGAGGAGAAACAAGTCGAAGGCATGTGTGGTGTCGTAGAGGACGGAATTATTCCTGGATTATACGGATATGAGGCTGGGCAATCGGCTGTGGGTGATATTTTTGAATGGTATGTTGAAGAATCACTTCCAGCTTACGTGAAGGAAGCAGCTGCAGCAGAAGGACTTGGCATTCACCAGTGGCTGGAAAGAGAAGCTGCGACATACAAACCTGGGCAAACCGGATTACTGGCGCTTGACTGGTGGAATGGTAACCGTTCCGTTCTAGTGGATACCGATCTAACAGGTCTCATTCTTGGTATGACCTTATTAACCAAACCACAAGAGATTTATCGAACATTGCTTGAAGCAACCGCTTTTGGTACACGCAAAATTGTAGACGCTTTCCACTCTAACGGAGTAAGTGTGGATGTGTTGTACGCTTGCGGAGGATTGCCACAAAAGAACCATTTGCTGATGCAAATCTACGCGGATGTAACGAATCGTGAGATCGTTATTGCTGATTCCAAGCAGACGCCTGCACTTGGGGCGGCTATGTTTGCAGCGGTAGCAGCGGGGCAAGGCGCTGGCGGATATGATACGATCATCGACGCTGCCGAAAAAATGGCACGGGTCAAAGAAGAGACATTTAAGCCGATTCCGGCTAATGTCGAAGTCTACGACAGTTTGTATAAGGAATATAGTCAATTGCATGATTACTTTGGCCGCGGCGAGAACGACGTCATGAAACGGCTCAAGAATATTAAGAAGTCCTCGGAGTAAAGAGAACTAGCACTTATGCGAACAGACGGAGGAGGAACTGTCATCATAAATACTTTGGAAATGGCACAGTTTGAAGAGATCGTGCTGGAATCAGCTGCGCTTCAGCAAGTTGCACCTTATTTGAAGAAACGTGGTTGTCAGCACCTTATCATTGTGGCAGATAAGAATACGTATGAAGCAGCGGGCAGATCGCTAGAACAGAGTTTACTTGGTGAAAATGATCTGAATGTGGAGATATGTCTCATTGATCCCAATGAAACAGGCGATGTTGTGGCGGATGAAATATCACTGGTTCAGCTCATGATTGAGGTGAAACCGGGGATTACGGATGCTTTGATCGCTGTTGGTTCCGGTACTATCCATGACATCGTGCGTTTTGTTAGTCATAAGACGGGGATTCCTTTTATTTCGATTCCAACGGCTCCATCTGTTGACGGATTTACATCTGCCGGAGCACCCCTTATCGTGCGTGGCGTGAAAAAGACGTTTCCGGCCGTGCCACCCGTTGCTATCTTTGCTGATCTAGATATACTTACAAAGGCTCCGCAACCTCTTGTAGCTGCAGGGTTTGGTGATATGCTTGGCAAATACACCTCCTTGTTTGATTGGAAGTTCTCTCATCTTACAGCGGGCGAACCCTACAATGAACAAGCGGCAATCATCACGGAACGTGCGCTCATCTCCTGTGTAGAGCATGCTCATGAGATTGGAAAGCGCTCTGAGCAGGGTATCCGCATCTTAATGACGGCTCTAATTGAATCAGGTATTGCTATGCTATTGTTCGGACAGTCTCATCCGGCTTCTGCAGCAGAACATCACGTTTCACATTATTGGGAAATGGAGTATTTACGACGCGGAAATAGAGCACTGCTGCATGGTGCGAAGGTAGGTGTAGCTTGTGCTGAAATTTCGCGTGTATATCACGATGCGGTTGAACGTGGAATTTTCCCAGGACAAGAACCAAGTGTACTACGTGAGTTCAAAGGACAAATTAGCGAATGGTTGGCTGAGGTTCCTACGGAATCACTTATCCGCGAACTATTGAGGCAGGCAGGTGGGCCAACGGATCGGCGGGAACTGGGGATTGACGATGAATTGTTAGAACGTAGTCTTGCTGAAGCTCACAAGGTCCGCGATCGACGCACCTTACTGCGGGCACTAAATGAGGCTTGAACTGAATTCCTAATAAAAGATAAAGAGGGACCCCAAAGCCATGAACATGACTTTTAGGGACCCTCTTTTTTTTATAGGTCTTCAACCAACTCAAATAACTCAACTATTAAATCCATCTCGTCTTTCAATTCAACGTTGATATCTTTCCACGCTAATCGGTGATCTTCTTGAAATTTATTTACGTCGTCCCCATCTCCTTCTCCTCGCACAAGTCTTAGATCGGGATTACCGAAGGTAGTCTCAAATACTTCGATCAGTCTAACATTACATCTGGGTTTACCTTCTTTATCATAGATGGTTAAAATTTCACCAACGGGTTCATATGTTTCTTGTAATTCTTGTTCTGAATATTCCTCTTTGGGAGCGCATGTAGCTGTCTTTTCGCCATTAAGGATTTGTTGTATTAACATTTCCCCTAACCCATTATCATTTTCCCAACCAAAAATCATTTTATTTTTACTTTCTTTAACTTCGGACATTTGAAACCTCCACACTTATCATATTTATCCAATGATTTATTCGAATATCATCATTTGGACGAGCCCGGCGTTATACTGCTGCTTCCTTTTCTTTTCTCCTCATCCCGGAACCCCGTGGGTGTTAGGCCAGTTACCTTTTTGAACAACATCGAGAAGTATTTATCGTTGCTGTAACCTACGCGGGCAGCGACTTCGTGCACAGGACAGCTACTCTCTGTTAACAACCGCTTAGACTCTTCAATTCTACGACGAATGAGATAATTGAAGGGAGAGTCGCCTAGATCTCTTTTGAATAGGTGGGATAGGTAATGCTGGCTGACATATAGCGTGTCGGCGATATCTTTTAACGTAATGTTCTGCGTGTAGTTTTTATCGATAAAATCTTTGGTCCGAATCGAAATTTCATTCTTGCCTTGGAGGGATTGGAACTGGTGCTTCACATCAACAATTCGGTAGATTAGCGTAATGAGGGACATGAGCAAGTTGTTGCTCAGTGTTTCGTAACCAAGCACTTGGGAGTCGCATTCCTGTAGCATTTCAGATAAATAACTTTCTACTTTAAAAGCGTACTTCTCGCAGGAGATGACCGGATCGACAGATGGAGGCAATAACATGCCAAATGGAACGCCTTCGATATGTAAGTTGTCGACGCCACAGTAGAACACCTTGAAGGGTCCGCCGCTAGAGGAACGCTCTTCGTGCTGGACGCCAGGATTATAAATGGCCATATCGCCTTGATTCAATATATAGGTCTTGCCGTTAATGTTAAATTCACCAGTTCCCTCAACAATATAGATCATTTCACAGAAATCATGAATTTGTGGGGCTGCATAGAAGGAGTACTCATCGACCACTTGTCCGGCAAAAAGTAGCTCAGGTGTCTTTTTGAAGCGGAAGCGGTCACTCTTGCTGTGGGGAATTTCGATCTTAGGCACGGTGGTTCCTCCCGTTCAATAATACTTCCATTATATATCATAGTGGGGGGAGACAACAGAATATAGGTAGTTAATTCGAGGTGTTCTTAGGAAATCTAGTATGTTTCTGTTGTTTTGCGATGAGTGAGAAAGGGTAAATATAAGAGAACTGTCATCTCCCAAAAATAAACATCATAAGTACCATACACAAGGAGGAAGTTCATTATGCGATTAAAACAGCCATTTTTAAAAATCACCATTGCTGCTGCATTGACGAGTATAGTTGGTATGGGAGCCGTTATATCCAGTTTGAGTTTTCTGCCTGTGAGTCACGCCGCAGCTGCAAGTGTAACTGTAACTGAAGCAGATTCGGAGCAAGCTTTGAAAACCTTGAACAGCTTCTATAAACCCGCTCTGAAAGGCCAGTTTCCTGGTTCCGTCAGCGGTCTTGCCGTAGGGAAAAGCACTCGTAAAGACGTGTCCAAACTGATTGGAGAACCGTATGAAAAGGGTGATAACTCGGACGCTTTTGATATCTATCATGCTGAAATGGGTAATCCGGGTTATGCATTTTCGTTTAGGTTGGACAAGATTCGTGAAATGCGCTATTTTGGTACGAATGTAGAGCGAGGAACCAATATCGGCGGCATTACCATGAACATGTTACGTAAGAACTGGTATGCCCCCGAGTCCACAACTACCATTAAAAATGGCAAGGTCAAACAAACGAAAATTACCTATCTTCGCGGCCAGTATAAATTGGAGTTTATTTTTAACAGCAGCACTGATTTGGATCATATTAATTTGATGCATTCTTAATCAATTTAAGAAATTCCGAACTTCATACGCGGGATTTATATAAATATCATTTGGCCGGTCAGAACTCCTGACTGGCTTATTTTTATTGAACTAAGAAATGATCACTTATCAAAAAGGTTCACTTTATGGACTATTTGTAGGCGGGTAAACAACAACATAGTGGGTTATCGTTTCCGGTTCCTCAATTTAGTATAGGAGTATAATATTCGAACTCCAAGGAGGAATTAACGACTATGATTGAAAGCACTTACAGATGGAAAGATGGATTTCCTAAGATAGGGATAAGACCAACGATAGATGGAAGAAGAAGAGGCGTGCGTGAGTCGCTTGAAGTACAAACTATGAACCTGGCAAAAGCTGTAGCGAGATTGCTATCAGAGCAGCTTCGTTATCCCAATGGGGAGCCGGTTGAGTGCGTAATTGCAGATACATGTATTGGTGGTTTTGCAGAAGCTGCTGCTGCCGCTAAGAAATTCAAAACCGCAGAGGTTGGTCTGACAATTACAGTGACACCTTGCTGGTGTTATGGAACAGAGACGATGGATACCGATCCAAGTCTGCCTAAAGCTGTATGGGGTTTCAACGGTACAGGTAGACCGGGAGCTGTGTATTTGGCGGCGGTGTTGTCAGCTCATGCACAAAAGGGACTGCCTGCTTTCGGTATTTATGGCGAGGACGTTCAGGACGAAGGAGATGACCGCATTCCGGCTGATGTGCAAGAGAAACTGCTACGGTTCGCTCGGAGTGGACTGGCTGTTGCATGCATGAAAGATCAAGCCTATTTATCCATGGGTTCCGTATCGATGGGGATCGCGGGTTCCATTGTGAACGACCAATTTTTCCAAGAATTTTTGGGTATGCGCAATGAATACATCGATATGAGTGAGTTTACTCGTCGTATGGAAGAAGGAATCTATGATCCCGAGGAATATGAGAAGGCCTTTGCTTGGGTGAAGGAAAATTGCAAAGAAGGATCAGATAACAATCCAGAACATCTGCAAACATCCCGTGAACGTAAGGATTGGGAATGGGAAATGGTTGTAAAAATGACGCTGATTACGCGAGATTTGATGATCGGTAACCCACGCTTGGCTGAACTTGGTTATGGCGAAGAAGCGCAAGGGCACCATGCCATTGTCTCCGGCTTCCAAGGTCAACGCCAGTGGACAGATCATGCTCCGAATGGTGATTTCATGGAAACGATACTGAATTCCTCATTCGATTGGAATGGCAAACGTTCTCCCTACATGGTGGCAACCGAAAACGATAGCCTGAACGGAGTTGGCATGTTGTTTGGTTATTTACTTACGAATACAGCGCAAATTTTCGCCGACGTTAGAACCTATTGGAGCCCGGATTCAGTAGAACGGGTGACTGGACATAAGTTGGAAGGTCGTGCAGCTAACGGAATTTTACACTTGATCAATTCAGGATCTGCAACGCTGGATGGCACGGGAGAACAAATGATAGATGGCAAACCTGCCATGAAGCCTTTCTGGGAAATAAGTGATGAAGAAGTAGAGAACATGCTGAAGGCTACCGAGTGGCGTCCAGCATCTGTGGAGTATTTCCGAGGCGGTGGATTCTCTACTGATTATCTCACACGTGGGGAAATGCCGATGACGATGGCACGCCTCAACTTGGTGAAGGGACTTGGTCCCGTGCTGCAAATCGCAGAAGGTTATTCCGTAGAATTACCAGAGCACGTACACGAAACGTTGGATAATCGTACAGACCCAACTTGGCCGACCACTTGGTTTGTGCCGAATCTGACAGACAACGGCGCATTTACAAGCGTGTATGACGTAATGGACAACTGGGGCGCTAATCATGGCGTAATCAGCTATGGTCATATCGGAGCCGACCTGATCACTCTAGCTTCCATACTTCGTATCCCAGTTAGCATGCACAATGTGCCGAAAGAGCAAATATTCCGTCCACGCGCTTGGGGACTATTCGGAACAGAGCAAGCCGAGAACGCCGACTTCCGCGCCTGCCAGAGCTTCGGACCTCTCTATAAATAACCCCCGCATGTGGGGGTTGCACTTTTTTTCGGAATTTCAGCAGTGGTGAAAAACTAGCGGAGCGAGGCGGGCGTTAGATATGTTCGCCTTGATCCTCGGATTTCATTTGGCGATGTATAAGTTGTTCTAGAGAATAGTGGATAGGCAAGAGTGTGAAATGATTCTGAAGAAGCGGAGCGTTCACCTTTGTTCATAGATTTCTACTACAAATGAATTCATATAATTAAGGAAATCTAGGAACAACAGTGATCGTAAGAACATTTCACAATCGCTGCCTAATTAGCGAGAATCGGTAGTTCAACTTATATAGCGGTACAAATTCAAGAAATCCGAGGATAACAGCGATCGAAAGCCCAAATTCTTCTCGAAGTTACGATGTTACCACCAGTATGAATTAAAAAGGGGAGACAACATCATGCAAAATATGGATACACGCCAAGAACTATGCAAATACGCCCGCAAAATCGTGGACAACGGCTTAGTCGTTGGACCAGGAGGGAACATTAGCGCCCGGTCGGGAGACAAAATGTACCTATCACCGAGTGGTTTTGCTCTTGAAGATATCGAGCCAGAACAATGGGTTGAAGTGGATATCCCTACAGGTGAAATAACCGATAACGGCTTTCGGCCGTCATCAGAGGTGCTAATGCACTTATACGGATATCGGCAGAAGCCAGATATGGGAGCCATGGTTCATACTCATCCTTCACATTGTATTGCGTTCACTTTAATAGAAGAGAATTTGCCAATGATGTTCCCGGATCAAGCGGCACTCGTTGGTAGAACAGCCTTTATTCCTTATTTGATTCCGACAACGGACCTGTTAGCCGATGCAGTTGCTGCGAAGGTAAATGAGGCAAGTTCAATTCTGCTTGGAAATCATGGTCTAGTAACAACGGGTCGCAACTTGAGGGAAGCTTATTACCGCACACAGGTTGTAGAGGAGAGTGCGAAGATTTACTTAAGCGCGAAGGCTGCAGGAACTCCGGTTCCGTTGACAGATCAGGAGGTTGCGGACATCGCAGCACTAGAAAGTGAAGATTACCGAATTCAACTCCTACAAAAAATGAAGTAATACTGTTATATAAAAAGGGTGGTGCGGCTTCATGAATAACACCGCTACGGTGCTTGCATTTGATATTGGAGCTAGCAGTGGACGGGCGTTGATTGGGCAAATTGTTCAGCAGAATAGTGGCGAGCCTGGTCTGCTGACGATCACGGAAATTCATCGTTTTCCGAACATCCCTGTCCAGATCGGCAATCATTTACATTGGGACACGGTGATGTTGCTTCAAGAAGTAAAAAATGGCATTCGCAAGGCATTTCAAGCCGGATATACACCGGAGAGTTATGGGATTGACACTTGGGGCGTCGATTTTGGATTGCTGGATAGCCAAGGTGAGTTGCTCGGTATTCCATATCATTACCGTGATCCGCAAACAGAAGGTTTAATAGATGAGCTGAATGAAAAGCTAGGGCGGGAGCGTTTATTTCAGGAAAGTGGTCTGCAATTCATGCCGTTTAATACAATTTATCAATTGTATGCCATGCTAAAGGCGGGTTCTCCGAAGCTGGATATTGCGGAGACGCTGCTGCTTACACCGGATTTATTGCATTATTTTCTGACGGGGGAAAAAGTGTGCGAGTTTACAATGGCGACGACAACGCAGTTATATGATGCGGGTCAAAACGTTTGGAACAAGCCGCTTATGAAGGAGCTTGGCTTATCGCCTTCCTTATTCTTGGATCCCATTGAACCCGGTACAGTCATCGGAACTCTTAGTGAAGAGGTATGCCGGGAGTTGAAGGTGCCGTCTATCAAAGCTATCGCTGTTGCTTCCCATGATACGGAGTCAGCAGCAGCAGCTGTGCCAGCGCATAGCACTGATTTTGCCTATTTGGTGTGCGGAACATGGTCACTACTAGGGACTGAGCTATCTGAAGCACTGCTTCTCCCGGAGGTGCTGGAGCATAACTTTTCAAACGAAGGTGGCGCTTTCGGTACATTCCAGCTGCTAAAAAACATCATGGGCCTATGGATCTTACAGGAATGCAAGCGCAGATGGGAATTGAATGGAGTTAACTTGTCCTTCCCTGAGATGGTGAAACTTGCCGAGGCGGCAGAGCCTTTCCGTAGCTTGATCGACCCAGATGATCTGCGTTTTATGAATCCAGCGGATATGGTAGAGACGATAGCTGAATATTGCCGGGAGAGTGGGCAACTTGTACCGGAGACGGAAGGGCAGTTTATCCGCTGTATTTTGGAGAGCCTTGCACTGCGTTATCGTGAGGTGCTGGAGAAAACAGAGGTGTTGGCGGGCCGTTCGTATGCTGGATTGCATATGGTTGGTGGCGGCATTCAGAACGAACTACTCTGCCGATTTACTGCGGAAGCCATTGGCCGACCTGTATGGGCCGGACCGATTGAGGCTAGCGCTATTGGTAATATGCTACTGCAGTTTGTGGCAGGAGGACATGTACAGCATAAAGAAGAGGGCATTGAACTTGTGAAACGCTCATTTCCATTAGCGGTCTACCATCCAGAAACCCCAGAATTATGGTCTGCTGCGTTCCAAAAATATGTACAGATTACAGGCAGATAAGGCGTCTAGTTGGCTTCTAAAGGTACGATAAATGTACTGCTGAGCTCTACGCAAAGAATCAACTTTTACGGGAGGGCTATGTATGCTAAAAGGAATTTCTAACTTGATATCACCAGAATTGATCAAAGTTTTGATGGAAATGGGTCACTCCGATGAAATAGTATTTGCCGATGGCAACTTTCCAGCAGCCAGTCATGCCCAACGCCTTGTGCGTTGCGACGGGCATGGAATACCAGAATTGCTGAACGCAGTGCTCCCGCTGTATCCTTTGGATACCTATGTGGATCGTCCTGTGTCGCTGATGGCCGTAACGCCCGGAGATACGGTAGAGACACCGATTTGGCGGCAGTATAAGCAAATTGTGAGTGATCATCACCCGGTAGCAGATGTGTTTGAGGAAGTGGAACGGTTCGCTTTTTATGAGCGGGCGAAAAAAGCATATACGATCGTATCGACAGGTGAAAGGGCGCTTTATGCTAATATTATTTTGAAAAAGGGTGTTATTACGCAGTAAAACATAACTGAATCATTAAAGTTTAAAACACAGCGGCAGCTCCTATGAGAAATGCTACTGTGTTTTTTGTGCGGATTTCTATTGAGTGAACCCCTCATACTTTTCCGCCACCATTCACTGTTAATCGGGGATATAATATAAGATTATACAAAATGTTCAAAAAAGGTTGCTAATTCCTTTATGCAATTTGTATTAGGTATGATATGATATGTCAGTTGAAATTTATTGTATCGGAGGCTTCATTCTTCATGTCATCGCAGTCTTATCAAAACGTGAAAATTGTTAGTGCGGATCCTAGCGCTATCGGCCTGTTTGGACTGGCCATCGTCACACTTGTGGCATCTTCACAAAAGCTTGAGATTACTTCAGGATTGAGTTATGTCATTCCTTGGGCTATATTTCTCGGGGCTTTTGCACAATTGTTCGCTTGCATTCAAGATGCTAAGCACAACAATACCTTCGGCATGACCGCATTTGGCGCATACGCCTTTTTCTGGTTTGCCATGGGGACCAGTTGGTTGATCAAACTCGGTGTATTCGGTCCTGAACTGGCGTCTACTATCGATGTGAAACAAATGGGCTTCGCTTTTCTTGGGTACTTAGTATTCACCTTGTTCATGACTCTTGGGGCTATGGAGACGCATAAAGTGTTGTTTACCATCTTTGTGCTCATTGATTTCTTGTTCCTTGGATTGACACTAGACTCTTTTGGAGTAGGTGGAGGAGCTTTCCATACTGTAGCGGCTATCGCTGAGTTAGGAATTGCAATTATGTCGCTATACGGTTGTGGCGCTGCTGTATTGAATACACATTTCGGTCGTGTCTTTTTACCAGTAGGGAAACCGTTTGGAATATTTAAGAAATACTAGGATCGACATAAGTTAATATGAAAAAAATATGTAACAACAAGGGGGGCTTTCATGAATTTGAAAGTGCTCCCTTGTTATTTAAGAGAGAATTATAACGTTAGTGAATTGAATATTTCCCCAATGATCCCCTGTAATTGATGAACACCTAAATCTGCATTTGTCATAATGACTGCACCAGTCCCCTTATATGGATACGCCACCAGCATACATTGAAATCCTACACCCCAACCTAGCGAAGAAATTTTAAGTTCTTGTTCTGCACCATCTAGAAACACCCCAAGTCCAGTCCACTCTTTACATCCTTGAGAAGTAATAAACTCCTTTGCCTTACTTTGAGATAGTCCCAAGTTACTTCTACCTTGTAAGGAATTCATTAATTCCACCACCAAAATGGCTAAATCTGAGGGTGTTGACCACAATCCAGCAGCTGCGGGAAAAGGATATATCGGATACTTGCTATCAACCACATGTCCATTTTTGTTATGTCCACAAGAAAAATCATCGTTTATTACTTCTGATATGTACTGCACAACAAATGTGCTGTTATTCATATTTAACGGTCTAAATATATGTTCTGTTACCATAACCTCAAAGGGCCTTCCTGAAGCATCTTCTATCAGTTGTTGTATGATACAAAATCCAGCATCTGAATATTGAAAGTCACTCCCAGGTTCATACTGAACTTGAATTGCTTCTTTACAATAAGCGGTTTTTCCCTCTAATAATTCAACCATGGTAGGAATCCCTTGCGTGGAATCAAATTCACCAAAGCTTCCTTCAGGATCGATGATCCCCGATTGATGACTTAGTAATGTTCGAAGGGTGACTTTTTTGTCCAGAGTAAATTCATTCGTGGGAACCTTCCAAGAAGTAAGCCTATTATTTATATCTTCATCTAAATCGAGCATACCTAATTCTATTAACTTCAAAACTAGCATTGAAGTTATAAATTTACTTATTGAACAGGCATGAAAAATTGAATGATTACTTACCCTGTTATTGGTTCCTGATTCAAGAACACCAAAGCCTTCAGCTGTACTAATTTGACCATTGCCTATTAGAGCTATGCTTAAGCCAGATACATTATAAAACTTCATACGTTCATCCATACTTATATTCAATTCCATACTAAGCTGTCACCACCTAATTTTTACTATATTATAGAACGTTTGTTCTCGTTTGGCAAATAAATTTGATACGATGGTGACAGAACAGATAATTTAGAAGGCAGGATATTGTTACTGCGGCATGTGTTTTGACATACAAATTGCCCGTCCGATAGAAGATGACGATAGTTGCATCTATTGGAAGGGTAGTTTATATGGTGAAGTTTGGCGCAATCTAAAAAAATCAGTGGTTTACAAAACGTAACGCTGCTTCACACCGTAGGGCTGTCTCCCGCTGATTTTGGTTTTGAGCTATTATTTCGATAACGATTTGATGATTTTATTTAATCTCTTGCTCTGTGAATCCGTCAAATCATCTTTTCGTTTTTCTAAAACCCTTACAAACTCTTTGGTATTATCAGCCGTAATACATATCATCATTCTCTCAGCGTGTTGAGGGACCTCTTTCGACCTGCAAGTAGCTAAATGCTGCATTAGAAATGGAAATACTTCTTCCTGATATAGTTCATTCGCTTTGCAGAGCTTCGCCAATACAGTGATACTGTTATCTACAGTAATAACACTGCCCGCCTCATAGGCTTTTTTAACAATATCCAACTTACTGTATATTTCATCCGCACTTAAGTCAGCTATCGTTGCCAATGCTGTCATGCTTCCCCAAGCCAAACGGTTGTTTTTGGAGAGTAGAAGTGAGATAAAGTCTTCAGTATATTCCGCAATCAATTCAGGCTTTCTACTGCCGATTTCATATAGTACTTTAATACAATCATTCGCGATGGCTTTATCTGTACTCTTTAATCCATGAACAATTTCCTCGATGCCTTTAATATTGTTAGTCTCACAAAGTTCAACAGCTAACTCAATATTAGGCTCCTCATCATTTCGCCCTAGGCTACTCGCTAATTTTGTTAACATATTCAAAAAACCACCTGTCTATAGGGCTTGAGATGTCACGTTCGTCTTTGCCGTGTGATTGTAACCCCATAGGGTATTATCCAATAGAAAACAATCACACGGCAACAACGATCGAAAGATCAACGACCAACGAAGCGCCCCAATCGCACCTTTTCCCTACTCTGCTCTTCTTTTCACCGCAATTCTAATACACCACTTCGATATTTTTACGCCCCAACAACTCCAACCACTCCGCAGATGGCTTACGATCTGTGATTAGATAGTCGATTTGTTCCAAATCTGCTAGCTTAACGAAGGCCGTTTTATCGAATTTGGTATGGTCAGCCAGTAGAATGATCCGGTCGGCATGGCTCAGCATATATTTCTTCAACTCACACTCGGGTTCGTTGGAATCCGAGATGCCTTTATCAAGCGACAATCCCTTGCAGCCAATGACGGCGGTATCCACATTATATTTCTGCACGGTATCATGTGCAGTTGGTCCAACTAGTGACAAAGAGCGAGAACGAAGCGAACCACCTGTGGAGATGATGTTTAAAGCCGAACTAGCGAATTCGTGTAGGATGTTGATCGAATTCGTGATGACGGTTAGGTTATTTTTGTTATTTAGCGTTTTCATAAATTCAAATGAGGTGGAGCTAGGATCAACCATTAGCGTATCTCCATCATTGATCAGATCCATGGCTTTCAGAGCTATTTCTCGTTTCATATCCATATTAATTGTATTACGTGTTGTATAGGGAAGGTCTTCGTTAGTATGTCTGTTCAGCACGGCTCCGCCATATGTACGGCTTAAAATACCTTCCTTCTCCAACTTTTCGAGATCACGACGGATCGTCTCTTCCGTTACATCGAACATTTTACTTAAGTCAGATACAAGCACGCGCTTGTCCTGATGGATCAGGTCGATTATTCTCTGTCTTCTTTCTGGAGCCAACATACTCATCACCTCATATTTATCTCATGTCCTGTAAAGCTCAAGACTGTTTTCTCTATCATAACGATAAAACAGTTTTGTTGGCAACTGTCACAAACAAAACAACAAACAAAATAAAACAACATAAAATATCTTTATTTTGTTGACAACAAAGATTTACGAAGGTAGGATGAAATTGTAAATGGCAGTTATCGATCAATTATCAAAATATGTGATGAACTAAAGATGACATGGGAGGCTTATTGAGAATGAGTACACGTGTTTACTATGTTCCGTCAATTAACATTATGGGCAAGGGATGTCTGGGTGATATCGGTCCGTACATTCAGGAGTTGAAGCTACGGAAAGCACTTGTTGTAACTGACAAGTTCCTCATGAAATGTGGGATCGCGGCCAAAGTACTTACAATATTGGACGGAGCGGGCATTCCATACGCTATTTATGATGATGTTAAGCCAAACCCGACTTGCAAAAATGTACATGATGGCGTTGATTTCCTGATAGCTAACGATTGTGATTTTCTCATATCCATTGGTGGTGGTTCACCGCAGGACACAGCGAAAGCAATCGGGATTATTGCTACAAATGGCGGTCATATTACACAGTACGAAGGAGCTCATAAGTCAGCCAATAAGTCATTGCCGATCGTTGCGATCAATACAACTTCCGGTACTTCAAGTGAAGTAACCGTTAACTATGTCATTACCGATGAAGATCGTAAGGTCAAAATGGTGATGGTCGATAAGAACAGTTTGGCCACCATCTCGGTTAATGACCCTGAACTAATGGTCGATAAGCCAGCCGACTTAACTGCTGCTACAGGAATGGATGCATTAACCCATGCGATTGAGGCACTCGTTACACCAGGAGCATATCCCGTAACGGATGCAACGGCATTGGCAGCTGTTGAAATTATTTTTAACTACTTACCACGAACCGTGAAGAACGGACATGATATCGAAGCTCGGGAACAAATGGTTTATGCTATTTTCCTAGGCGGACTTGCTTTCAATAATGCGGGTCTGGGGTATGTGCACGCGATGGCGCATCAACTTGGCGGAGTTTACGACCTACCTCATGGTGTGTGTAATGCAATGCTACTTCCATATGTGGAAGAGGAGAACGCTAAATATGTACCAGAGAAATTCCGCAATATTGCCAAAGCGATTGGTTGTGAAGTGGCTGGAAAATCAGATAAAGAGTGTGCAGACTTCGTTGTCGAAGCGATCAAGGCTCTCTCGAAAGAGGTTGGGATTCCCTCTAAACTATCGGAGCTTGGTGTGAATGAGGTCGATTTGGATCTATTAGCTGAAAATGCGATGAAAGATGCCTGCGCACCAGGCAATCCGTTCATACCAACGAAAGAAGAAGTTATCACTTTATTCAAAAAAATACTGTAGAAGCTATAAAGAAAATACATTTAGAGGAGAGAACCTATTATGAGCAAACTAACTATTGAAGAAACAGCAGGTTATATAGCACAGACAGAAGCGCCTTTTATTAAAGAAATGGCAGAGATCACTTACCATATGTGGAACCTAGGTTGGGACGAACGTAATGGCGGTAACATTAGTTACTTGTTAGATGAAGCAGAAGTTGCCAAGTACATTCACATCGGGCAGGCAGATCGAAGTATCAAGCTCTCTTTCCCTGTTCAGGAACTAGCGGGTAAATACTTTATCGTCACGGGTTCAGGTAAGTATTTCAGAAACGTGATCTCTAATCCAGAAGCTAACTTGGGTGTAATTCGGGTATCCGCAAGTGGGGATAGCGTAGAGGTACTATGGGGACTTCGTGATGGAGCTGTTCCTACTAGTGAGCTAGCTTCGCATTTTATGAGTCATATTGAGCGCCTAAAAGTAGATCCTTCCCACCGCATCGTGATGCACTGTCATGCAACAAATGCTCTAGCAATGACGTTCATTCATGATCTGGATGAGAATAAGTTAACCAAGACGTTATGGGAAATGTGTACGGAATGTCTCGTTGTGTTCCCAGACGGCGTCAGCGTGATTCCTTGGATGGTGCCTGGTAGTAATGAAATCGGCCGAGCAACTGCCGATAAAATGAAAGAGCGCCGGGTAGTAATTTGGCCGCAACATGGTATTTTCGGTACAGGTTCGACGATGGATGAGACATTTGGGCTAATTGAAACGGTGGAGAAGGCAGCGCAAATCTATATGCTAGTCGCTCATCATGAGATCAAGCAAAGAATTACGGATCAGGAGCTTATCGATTTGGCGAAGGCATTCGGAGTAACTCCAGTACCGGGGATCTTAAAAGGGTAATTGTTCTTTTACCGGGAAAACCTCCCGATAATTTGGTAGAATATCTATCATTACAATAATTAACTGGAAATAATCTAGGTGTTATTATCAAGTTTGCCTCAGTTGTAAACATCGTTATAAACGACAAGAAGTGTTGCAATACAGGACTGGGAGTAAAACGTCCATATATAATAAACAGGGTCCTCCATCAATATAGTGGAGGACCCTGTTCATCTTATAACTCATGCACATCATACAACACTCGAGCCAACAGATCTTGGCTGTAGTTGCCGAAATTTTTACCGTAAATGGTCAGGCCACGTTTATTGATGGGGCTGTCGGTGACTGCGATCCGGAAGGTCAACTCACTTTTATAATCTAATTGGATTTGATCCAAAGTGACATCCGAAATTCGGCACCCGTCGATGAAACTTCCTTCATTGTTGATACGGATGAGCTTCAGCATTCCATATTGATTCAGGTGAGGTGGCCACCAGTCTGGATTGAAGGTTCCCCTCGTATCTCCAAAGTCTCCTGGACTCGTCCAGAAACCGATCTCAATTCCATTCACATAGAAATAAATGTCTGATGGATAGTTGTCAGAGAAGCCAGGGGCTTCTGAGCCAAGCTCCATAGAAAATTGAATTTCGCGGAAAGTTTGGTTAGGCTTAAGGTAGTTAGGGATACGATACTCCAGAAATCCATCAGCCAACCAAATAATCTCCGAATCGATTCGTTGTGGATCAGCAAAATACCTAGGATCATCGAAATCACCGATAATACTGTCTTTGGTAGCCAATCCACAGGTAGGAATGGCTTGATAATTGCTGAAATGTCCAACTTGGATTTCTACCTCATATAAGTTCTCAACAGCTTTGCTGCGGAGATCGACCATGAGTTTGTCTTTGTTCAAATAACAAATTTTCTGAATGCCATGTTTGCCAACTGAAGTATTTATCTCAATTAATCCGCTCTCTTCGAGCTTCTTGATGTGCATGGTTATCGCCCCATTACTAATATTCAGTTTCGTGGCGAGATCATTTAAGTTAAGCGCTTGATTCTTGGCTAGTAATTCGAGGATTTGAATTCTTACTTCTGAACTTAATGCTTTGAAAATATCAATACCGCTCATCAAATCCTTAATATAGATCATGTAAGATAACCTTCTTCCAATAGGAAATATGTATTTTGTTTATTTTAGATCATTATAAACCAATTGGGTCGTTAAAGGAAGTATCAGATCTAAAAATGTAAAATAATTTCAAATAATAGTTAAAAATTGCATAATTATAAGCTTTGTGTTCACATAAACCTAAATCAAATTACCGAACACACTGAATTTATTCCTAGAAAAGGCTAATAAACGAGCTTTTTCATACTAATTTCGACTTTTGTTTATATAAATGTGAAAAGGTTTAGATTTATGTTTACAATCTAGGTTCTTATATGTTATTTTATACTTGTAAACGTATTCATTCAAGTATTTTTAAATCAATTCATAATTCTTGAAATGGAAGGTGATGGATTTGTCGGCAACAGCAACTAGAGCAAGGATGATCGTAGACAAAGCTTTTAAGATCGCCGAAGTGGATCAACGGATTTATGGTTCGTTTATTGAACATCTGGGACGGGCAGTTTATGGGGGCATTTATGAGCCTACGCATTCCACTGCGGATAACTTTGGTTTCCGCAACGATGTCAAACAGTTAGTTAGAGAATTGAATGTACCAATTATACGTTATCCAGGTGGTAATTTCGTATCTGGGTACAATTGGGAGGATGGTGTGGGACCGGTAGATCAGCGGCCCAAACGGTTGGATCTAGCTTGGAGAACGATAGAGCCAAATTTTGTCGGAACCAATGAATTTATGAACTGGGCTAAAGAGGTTGGTTCTGAAGTCATGATGGCTGTCAATCTCGGAACTCGCGGGGTTGATGCGGCAAGAAATCTTCTAGAATATTGCAATCATAAAGGTGGAAGTTATTGGAGTGACTTGCGCCGGAGTCATGGATACGAACAACCGCATGGTATCAAAACTTGGTGTCTCGGCAATGAAATGGATGGCCCTTGGCAAATCGGACAGAAGACACCTCAGGAGTACGGGAGGTTGGCCTATGAGACAGGTAAGGCGATGCGTCTCGTAGATCCAAGTATTGAACTCGTATCTTGTGGAAGTTCAAGTACGGGAATGCCAACGTTCCCAGAGTGGGAAGCAGTTACACTCGATCATACTTACGAGGTTGCTGATTATGTTTCTCTTCATCAATATTATGGTAACAGGGACAATGATTCGGCTAACTATTTGGCTCGGACGATGGATATGGAGCATTTTATCCGTACGGTCACAGCTACTTGTGATTACATCAAGGCCAAGAAACGCAGTAAAAAAACAATGTACCTCAGCTTCGACGAATGGAATGTCTGGTATCATTCAAACGATGCCGATACTCAAATCGAACCTTGGAGCGTAGGACCACCGCAATTGGAAGATGTGTATAATTTTGAGGATGCACTGCTCGTGGGAAGTATGCTCATTACGTTCCTACGTCATGCCGATCGGGTAAAGATGGCATGTATGGCTCAATTGGTCAATGTCATCGCTCCAATTATGACGGAGAATGGCGGACGGGCCTGGAAGCAGACGATATTCTATCCATATCTACATACTTCGATTTATGGTCGTGGTGTCTCGCTTCAGCCGATCGTAGATTCGCCGGTATATGATGCTCAGGATTATACGGATGTGCCTTACCTTGATAGTGCTGTTGTCTATAACGAAGCGGAAGAAGAAGTTACTATCTTTGCTGTTAATCGCAATCTGCAAGAGTCGCTTGATCTAGAGTGTGATGTACGTGGATTTGAGGGATATCGTCTGGTTGAACACATTGTACTCGAACATGAGGATTTAAAAGCGGTTAATACAGCGGCTGAAGAGAAAGTTAAACCCCATTCTAAAGGGACTGCTATTTGTAAAGATGGCTACGTTAATGCGAGATTATCAAAGGCTTCATGGAATGTTATTCGTTTGAAAAAAGAACAATCTAATTAATTTACTAGAACGGCTGATGATGGTTGTTCGATCTCCCGAAATAAAGAGGCTTCATAAGCTATGCACAACATGATAACGCTTACAGATTGTTGAATGAACGAGTAGCTAGATGATGTGAATGTGACTGTATGCGAAGTGTGTAGATAAAACTAATGAAATTCCAGGGAGGGTTTAAGTATGAAGAATAAAGGTGCTATTTTATTAATTATCATGTCAATGATATTGGTGTTATCTGGATGTGGGAAATCATCAAACTCATCATCAGGTGGAGAAAAATCGGTCCTTGATGCTGGAGCTGGAGAGAATGCAACGGAATTGTCCTATTGGACATTCGTAGAATTGCACGGACAGCATTTTGAGAAAATGCTAGAGAAATGGAATGTAGCTAATCCAGATCGCCAAATCAAGTTGAATGTTACCGTTATGCCATATGATGATATGCACAATAAATTGTCGATTGCCCTACAAACGGGTGTAGGTGCTCCTGATATTTCAGATATTGAGCTTGGAAAATATCCAGACTTTTTAGCCGGGACACCACAATTAGAATCGTTAAATGATGTGGTAGAGCAGTACAAAGAATCGATAGTTCAATCTCAGTTGGATCTTTATAGCAAAGAAGGAACAGTATACGGGTTGTCTACCCACGTTGGAGCAACTGTAGCATTCTATAACACTGAAATTTTAGACGAAGCAGGAGTCAATTATAAAGATATTGTAACATGGGATGATTTCAAAAAAGCCGGAATTCAAGTCTATGAAAAAACCGGAAAATATATGGGAACAGCGGATACAAGTGCAGTATGGCAAGAATCATTACTTCTAGCACAACAAGGAGCAGATCTTACAGATGATTCTGCAAATCCGATAGTTAATTCTCCAGAAATGATCAAAGCTTTGACTATGTTAAAAGATTTGAAAGATAACAATGTTATTTCTACTATTGCAGGAGGACAGCCGGATACTGAGGAAGCCTATGGTGAATATAACGCCGGAAATTATGTAACTGCATTCATGCCTTTGTGGCAGATGTCTAGATACACAAACTATATGGCGGATCTGTCTGGAAAGATCGCGATTGCTCCACTACCCGTGTTTGAAAAAGGAATGCCTAGATCATATGGTGGTGGCGGAACTGCAACGGTTGTAACAAAAACGGCCAAAGATGTTCAATTGGCGAAGGAATTTATCGCTTATGCCAAATTATCATTGGATGCAAATATTGAGATTTGGAACACACTCGGATTTGACCCAATCAATATGTCTGTTTGGGACATGAAAGATGTAACACATAATCCAGAAAATCAATTCGTGAAGTATTTTGTCAACAATCCATTTGATGTCTTGAATGAAGTGAAAGATGAAATCATGTTGATTAAGTCTACTTCTGCTTCCCCTACGATTAACAATGTTCTTTGCACAGTTACATTAAATGAAATCTTTGAAGATGGTAGGGATGTTACGGAGGCGTTAAATGCGGCTCAGGAGCAAATCGTACAGGATCTTAAATAATCAAGCATTAAGATGATAAAATGATGAGCTACTCTGACTGGGTAGCTCTCTATTTTAAGAAAAAGGAGTAAAGAGATGCTAAAAAAATTCTTATACTCACAAAAGGTTGCTCCTTACGTGTTCGTGCTACCGTTCATCTTAGTATTCATTATATTCTGGCTGTATCCACTCGGTAATTCATTTGGGATGAGCTTTCAAAAGACCACGCTAGGTCAGGAAGCCCAGTGGGTTGGCTTCGATAACTATTCGAAATTGATGGGTGACGGTATCTTTCTAAAAGCGGTAACTAATAGCGTAATCTACATGATCATGACATTAGCTATATTAATACCGTTTCCTATGTTGTTTGCAGTTTTGATTAATAACAAATTTATGTGGGGAAGAGAATTCTTCAAATCAGCGTTTTTCTTTCCAGCACTGACTTCCGTTGTCGTAGCCGGTACAATTTTTAGATTGATGTTCGGCGAAATGGAAGGTTCTTTGATCAATAGCTTTCTAGGACTCTTTGGCATGGAGCCGATGAAATTTTTAAAGGGGCAGTTTACGGGTTATATCGCTCTGATCGCATTGGCTACATGGAGATGGACCGGAGTTAATATGTTGTATTTTCTATCTGGATTAAAAAATATTCCGGACGATTATTACGAAGCTGCTTCAATTGACGGGGCATCCGCTTTTCAAAAATTCACAAGAATTACAATGCCTCTATTAAAACCTACAACAATTTATGTCTTAACCATTAGTATTTACGCAGGTTTGGCTATGTTTATTGAGAGCATGATGTTATGGAATGGTAACAATTCGCCTAAAAATATCGGTCTTACCATAGTCGGTTACTTGTACCGGCAGGGGATTGAGAAGAATAACCTTGGGTATGCCGCTGCTGTAGGTATTGTGTTGCTAGCGATCACCATGATCATTAACTTAACACAATTAGCATTCTCTGGCATGTTTAAGAAGGAGGATTAAATATGAATAAAAATATTGCGCTTAAAATAGTCCTCTTCATTTTCTTTGCTATAGTGGGTTTCCTTATACTGGTTCCCTTTTATGCGATAACGATAGCGTCATTTAAACCCGGGGCAGATTTAATCAGAAATGGACTAAATCTAAATTTTGATCTATCCGCTATGAGTTTTGATAACTTCGTATTTTTATTTACCGGAGATCATTCCTATTTCACATGGTTTTTCAATTCAGTTCTATTAACAATAGTTCAAGTAACCTTAACGTTATTTGTTAGTGCTACAGTGGCTTATGGATTTTCGGCCTATGAATTCAAAGGTAAAAATCTCTTATTCATCTGTGTATTACTAATTATGATGGTACCTTTTGAGATTTTGTTGTTACCACTATATACATTGACTAATAGTATCGGCTTGATGAATTCATATTCTGCCATTGTTCTACCTGGGATTGCTAGTGCCGCAACGATCTTCTTCTTTAGACAGTATTTAAGAGGAATTCCGAAGGAAATTATTTCGGCCGGCAGAGTAGATGGAGCTTCAGAATATGGAATTTACCTGAAATTAATTTTGCCCGTGATGAAACCATCATTTGCTGCTATGGCCATTCTAAATGGGATGAACAGCTGGAATAACTTCCTATGGCCGTTTATGGTGCTAAGTAGTGGTAATAAATTTACGCTTCCTATCGGACTCAAGACATTACTCACACCTTATGGAAATAATTACGATCTATTGATCGTAGGATCATTTTTCTCCATCGTACCTATCTTTGCTTTATTCATCGCTTTTCAAAAGTACTTTATTGATGGGATGACGGCTGGTGCAGTGAAGGGTTAAGCAAATTGCATAAATATATAAAATATATGAGTGGAGAGCGAGGACTGCTGAAATGACCAACATGAAACTGAATGCAAATGAGAAAAAAGGGACGATTAGCCGTTACTTGTACGGACAATTCGCCGAACATTTGGGTAGATGTATATATGAAGGAATATGGGTAGGTAAAAAGTCACCTATTCCAAATATTGAAGGCATCCGCATCGATGTACTAGAGGCACTCAAGAAATTGAACATTCCAGTACTACGCTGGCCTGGTGGTTGTTTTGCAGATGAATATCACTGGATGGACGGCATCGGTCCAGATTCACAACGAGCTCGGATGATCAACAACAATTGGGGTGGAGTAGAGGAGAACAATCATTTCGGTACGCATGAATTTTTGAGATTATGCGAACTGCTTGAGACAGAAGCCTATATTAGCGGCAACGTTGGCAGTGGCACCGTTCGAGAGATGCAGCAATGGGTTGAATACATGACATTTGACGGGGAATCCCCGATGGCTAATCTACGTAAGGAGAACGGTAAGGATCAACCATGGAGCTTAGAGTTCTTTGGAGTTGGAAATGAAAACTGGGGCTGCGGCGGGAATATGCGCCCTGAATATTATGCGGATTTATACAAGCATTACTCAACTTATGTCCGTAATTATGGTGATAACAAAGTGTATAAGATCGCCTGCGGGGCGAATTCAGATGATTACCACTGGACGGAAGTGATGATGCGTGAAGCAGGCAGACTGATGGACGGTCTCAGCTTGCACTATTACACTTTACCAACGGGAAATTGGGTTGGTTCAAAAGGATCATCGACTGATTTCGAAACAAACGAGTGGTTTTCAACCATGAAAAATACTCTTTATATGGAAGAATTGATCGTCAAACATTCGAAAATTATGGATAAGTATGATCCAGAGAGCAGAGTGGGGCTCATTGTCGACGAATGGGGAACTTGGTTTGATGTAGAGCCTGGGACAAATCCAGGGTTCCTATATCAGCAGAATACGCTTCGGGATGCACTTATTGCTGGGATCAACCTAAATATTTTCCAGAAATATAGCAAGCGCGTGAAGATGGCAAATATCGCGCAGGTTGTGAATGTTCTACAGGCCATGGTCTTGACCGAAGGGGATAAAATGCTACTAACACCAACCTATCACGTGTTCGACATGTACAAAGTTCATCAAAATGCTGATTTGCTGGATGTAGATTTTGAGAGTCCGTTGTATGCATTCGGTGCACAATCCATTCCACAACTAAGCGTATCAGCTTCAATTAATGCTGAAGGAGTTATCCATTTATCGGCATGCAATCTACATCATGAAGAGAGCGCAGCGGTCCAGTGTCATATTGTTGGTGCGGAAGGAAGACGGGTATCCGGCAAGGTGTTGACTCATTCAACGCTGAATGCACATAACACTTTTGATCAGCCAAATGAGGTTGCTCCAGTGAATTTTGAAGGTGCGTCACTGTTGGATGGACAACTGCAATTTGAGTTACCTCCCGCTTCCGTTGTCGTTCTGACTTTTGAATAAAGATCGAGGTGAACGGAAATGGAACGTCTCGAAGGTTGTAAAGGCTGTACGGAGAGCGTCAAGGTAACACCAGAGAAGCTTGAACTACTGATTGCCATAGCGGTAAAAGGGAGGACTGCGGTATCTGATCAGGAGTACGTCAGCAGAATGGATATGTGTCTAAGTTGTCCCGCTTTACAATATGGTACAACTTGCCGATATTGCGGATGTCTAGTTGCAGTTAGAGCTCGGCTTCAAGATTCTATCTGTCCTTTTCCAGTCGTACCGAGATGGTGCTGACCTACAAAATTGTCATGACATTAAAGGAGAAACCAATATGGATATAAATAGAGAATATAACAATCCGCTAGTGGAGCAGCGGGCAGACCCATGGGTCTACAAACATAGTGACGGTTATTATTACTTTACTGCTTCCGTACCAGAATACGATCGAATTGAGGTTCGCAGGGCCGATACGCTTGAGGGTTTGAGAGAGGCAGAGGCTGTTGTAGCATGGCGAAAATACGAATCAGGACCACTAAGCGCTAATATATGGGCTCCAGAAATTCATTATATTGATGAGAAATGGTATATTTATTTTGCAGCAGCTAGAACCACAGAGACAAAGGAAGGGCTCTTCGATCACCGCATGTTTGTTCTGGAGAATAATTCCGCTAATCCCCTTGAAGGTACTTGGCAGGAAAAGGGTCAGATTCACACGAAGTGGGAATCGTTTGCTCTGGATGCCACCACTTTTGAACATCGTGGGATATTGTATTATGTATGGGCGCAGAAGGATCCAAATATTGAAGGTAACTCTAATCTGTATATTTCAGAGATGAGCAATCCTTGGACATTGACCGGAGAACAAGTGATGATCGCTACACCTGAGTATGATTGGGAAGTCATTGGTTTCAAGGTTAATGAAGGGGCAGCTGTTCTGAAAAGAAATGGTCGTATCTTCATTAGTTTCTCGGCGAGTGCAACCGATCATAACTATTGTATGGGATTACTTACAGCGGATAATTCTGCTGATTTGCTAGACCCGCGTTCATGGGTGAAATCACCGGGTCCCGTATTTCAAACGAATGTGGAAACGGGCCAATATGGACCAGGACATAATAGTTTCACGGTATCCGAGGATGGACAAGATGTGATCATCTACCACGCCCGCAATTACATGGAGATTACGGGAGATCCACTTTATGATCCGAATCGCCATACGAGAGCGCAGATTTTTCATTGGAATGAAGATGGGACTCCTAACTTCGGCATTCCAGTGAAAGACGGGGTACGTGCATTATAATTTTGTATTATTTAGTTCATACATGAATGGAGCCGACTCATAACAGAGCCGGCTCTTTTTGGTTTGGCTACAGATTTAGCACCCATGGAAGAAATAGTAGTGTAAATAAATGGATTGACAAAATTTATGAAAAGGATTATTTTAACATTAAGTAATTATTGAATATTGAGAAACCACACTAATATATAGTGATAACTTAATGAGGACGGTGAGATAAGATGAAAGACATGCTAACTAATAACATCACATTTGCCTACAATGAAGCAATGGAACTGATTATAGCCATGGGGATGGTTGCATGTGAAGAGCAAATGGAAGAGGTAGCCAATGAATATAAGTTCGAAATGGACCCACTCGCGTTAGAATTCCATAATGAAGCCCGGGAGCGGCTATCCCCTCATACACTCAGAGAGCTAGAGTTCTTTTTCAAGTATAACTTTCTACACAAAGCCTTAGAATTTGGATTCTATACATCTATATGTAATTGTCCAAAGATCCAATCTGCCGAAGAGTGGATATCGAAACTGGATCAAACTCCAGCAGAGGACATTATGTTCGGAATGGTATACGGTGTGTATCACGACAAGATGGATGAGCTGCTGCAGGGACGGAATTGGGACTATTGGGAGGAAGTGAAAAGGGATATACCGGCACTAATTAAGTTGGTGAAAGCTACAGCACCACAGCCGGAAGTTGCTGGAGCAATTGGACCACTTCTAGAATGTCTCAATCATCCACCGGAAGCCAAGCAGCGATATATGCAATTGATCCGGCAGTTTTACCAGGACGCATATAAGCCTTGGGCGAAACGGATTAAAGATCTATCGGAAGCATCTGTGCTTCATTATGGCGACTCTTTTATGGCCGATCCAGAGCGATTTATCCGCGAAACGAATAAAAGTGAGCCAGCTATCTATGATATACCGACAACGTTTCATATTAGTTTTTTGTCACAAATAAATAATCATCTTATCTACTCAGAAGAAGGTATATATGCTTGGGTTCTTTTTGGTATCCATAATGACCGTGTATTTGGACCTGCTGCCGATCGTGAGAAGGTAGAGTTATTCTTTAAAGCCCTCTCCGATAAAAGACGAATGGATTTTGTCTCATTACTACGGGAACGACCATGTTATGGAGCAGAACTCGCCGCTGAACTTGGCATTACTCCTGCAGCAGTAAACTATCATGCTAACTTCCTGTTCTTTCTGGATCTCTTAGAAATGAAGCGTTCGGATCATCGGATGTATTACCATTTGAAAACAGATCGATTGAGGGAGCTTCTAGCATTGACGTCCAAAGTTCTGCTGGATGAATAAGATGGAGAACCATAAGAAGAATAACCCTACCGCATCTGAAACTTTGAAACAATTAATTAGTTTAGGGAAACCTTACTGGGGCCGTTACTTCATTCTATGTATTGTTGTTGCGGTTCTGTCTCTGACTAGTGTCGCTTTAGCAGAATCTTTGCGCCGGATCATTAATGCAACGGTGGATGGAAATATGTCGGGTCTCATCTCTGGTGGTATTTTTGCCATCGCAGTGGTGGTGGTTGAAGGAGCAGGTAATTTCGCTAAAACTTATCTATCAGGTATGTTGGAATTTAAATCCGTAGCTAAGCTACAGGCTTCTGTGCTATCGAAGCTAATGAAGGTTCGAATGGAGGATATGGAGCAGTATCATTCTGCGGATCTGATTAGCCGTATCAATGATTCAGCCCCAGCCGCACAAACGGGCATGAATGAGAAAACGATAGATATGATCGGAAATATATTAAAGATGGTCTTTATGCTCACGTATTTAATATCTCTTCAGTACATGTTAACTTTGGGCACCATACTCATTTGTTCCTTGATTCCTTTGATTATGGTTCCATTTACTCGTAAACTTCGCGCAATGCATGAGGCGAGACAACAAGTAGCAACTGAGCAGCAAACATTCATTCAAGATGCCATCCAGGGAGCTGAAGTCGTTCGCTCCTTTTCGCTGGCAACGAAACTTAAGGAGCAATTTATGAACCGAGCCAAGGATCACCTGCGGATTCATTTAAGAGTCACAAGGTTCGAAGCAGTGGGGTATAACTTGCCCTTTGCCGTGATTCTCGGTGGTTTGTTATATGTTCTATCATTTGGTGGTTATCTCGTAATTAAAGGAAATCTTGATGTAGGGGCAGTCGCTGCCTTTCTCATTAGCTTTGAACAAATTTCTCAACCTGTAGCTCGGCTTTCCAGTCTGTGGACTGAATTGCAATCGTCCATGGCACAAAGTAATCGCTTATTTAGCATTCTTGATTTGGAGGAGGAAGCGAACAGCATAACGCCACAAAGTCAGGATTATAGCCATGTATTTTCTGATGGACTACCTTCTATTGTCTTTGCGCAAGTAGGCTTCCGTTATGGAGAAGGAGCGAATATTTTGAAAGGGCTCTCTTTTGAGATTGCGCGGGGAAAAGTTACGGCATTTGCAGGTCCAAGCGGTAGCGGTAAGAGCACGATTCTAAATCTCCTTATGTCTACTTATCAACCCAATGAAGGAATGATATATTGCGGAGATACATCGCTCCGGGATATTCATCCTAAGGATTGGCGTAAAGGGATTGCTTATGTATCACAAGACCCTTATTTGTTCACGGGTACGCTGTTTGAGAATATTGCTTGGGGCAGATCAGGTGCAACACGAGAAGATGTTATGAGTGCTGCACGCGCTGCGGGAATTCATGATTTCATCATGACGACACCGCAACAGTATGAGACGCATATTGGTGAACGCGGACTTACCCTGTCTGGTGGTGAACGACAACGGATGTCCATCGCAAGAGCATTTGTACGTGAGCCGAGCTTATTGATCTTGGACGAACCAACTGCAGCGCTTGATAGTCATAATGAAGAGCTTGTCCAACAAGCACTTAAAGAGCTTATGCATGAAAGGACGACCGTGGTTGTAGCCCATCGTTTGTCAACGATTCGAGATGCTGACCTCATCTATTATCTAGAAGATGGAACAGTCGTGGAGTCTGGATCGCACAATGAACTTATGGCATTGGAAGGAAAATATACGGATATGGTCTCTAAAAGTTTGGATAAAGCTATTCTCCATTCTCAGAGAGAAGAGGTAGGGGCATGAATACTAGTAAATCCAATCGTCTATCTTTTGGACATATACTACGAAGATTATTACTATTTGTACGTCCGTATCGGATAGGTTTCATTGTTGCCATGCTGCTTCTGATTGCCAAATTAGTGATGGATGTAGGATTCGCTACGGTTCAGCAATTATTTGTTGATACCATTACTAGTGCAGATATGAGTGCTCTACTTCGGTTGACTATGATTTGTGGTATTGCATGTTTACTCATTTTGGTTTGCCTTATGCTACAACATTACTTCCGGTTTGTGGTCCATTTCCGAATGATCTGGGAGCTTCGGGCGAATTTATTTGATAAAAGTAATCGACTACCTTTTCGTACCCTTCAGTCCATGCATTCGGGAGACTTATCTTCTCGTAATAATAAGGATGCGGAAAAGGCTATGAGCATGGTTGAGAGTGTTGTATTTGATCTTGCGTACAATATTCTGTTGTGCCTTGTCTCGTTTTTGTATTTGGCTCGCATGGACGTATGGATAGCACTTCTGGCGTTGGGATCAGGTCCGGTTGTGTTTCTCTCAGGTCGTTTCTTCGATCGTAGACTACGGGTATTGTCGGTGGATATTCTTACGAAGGAAGGAGAGCTTAGAGGATTATTGCAGGAAATATTGCAGGGAATGAAAGTTGTTCGAGCGTTTGGCTTGGAAGGGCCGCTACTTGAACGCTATGTAGAGCGTCGTGAGCAATTAAATATCTTGCAACGTAGAAGGACAATCTTCTCTGGACTTTTATGGCAGTCGTCTTCCTTTGTGAATAGTACAGTCATGGTAGCTTGCGCCGCTTTGATCTCTTATTCTGCGTTACAAGGAAATACAACATCTGGAGGTGTATTGGCCTTCGTCATATTAATGGGGCGTGTGCAGTGGCCTTTTGTACACATGTCGCAGACTTGGGGCGGTGTACAGGATGCCTTAGGAGCAGCGGATCGTGTGTTTGCTGTTCTGGATATGCCAAGTGAGAACGATGCAAGAACAGTAGAGAAGACGACTCCACATGAGGTGACAGAGAAAGACCATTCAAAGGTAACACAGAAGTGCCCAAGTAGGCCTTCGCGGGATCAAACCGCACTGAGCATACAGAATGTCTACTTTAAACATCGTTCAGTTGATGGGGGAGAATCTCTGCTCTTTAAAGGAATTAACCTACATGTTGAACCTGGTGAGACGGTCGCTTTAGTTGGGCCGAGTGGTTCAGGGAAATCGACATTAGTCCGGCTATGCTGTGGATTGTATGAACCGGATGAGGGGAGTGTATCGCTTTTCGGTTCATCTCTTCATGAGCAATTAGAGGAGACTCGTGCACTTACGACTTATGTTCCGCAGAACCCTTACTTATTCTCTGGTACGATTCGTGATAATATTGCTTTTAGTGCTGATTGGGCCTCTGAGGAGGATGTTAGGGAAGTAGCCCGGCTTGCCGGAGCTGAGGAATTCATATCCAAGCTACCGGAGGGCTATAATACCATACTTGGTGAACATGGATCGACCCTGTCCGGTGGACAACGGCAACGTTTAGCAATTGCTCGTGCTTTCTTGCGGCAAGCACCGCTGCTGCTCCTTGATGAAGCAACGTCTGCTTTAGATAACGAATCAGAAGAACTTGTGCAACAGTCGCTGGATTTACTCATGCAGGGACGGACGACACTGGTGATTGCGCATAGGTTATCTACTGTAAGGAATGCGTCACGAATTATTGTATTAGATCAGGGAGAAATTGTTGAAGAAGGCACTCATGAAGCATTAATGGCACAAGAGGGAATGTATGCGAAATTGTATAGTTTACAGTTTCAAGACAATACAGGTGAAGAAGAAGTTGAATTCGTCAGTTAGTGCCACTAGCAACATAATCAATATATACGGGGTACCCTCCTTTTAAGGAAGGTACCCACGCCTATTTGTGCCAGGCAATACATCAAAATAGTGCAACAAATGAACAGAATAATGGTTGTTAGATCATAGTGATGAGGTATAATTATAATGAAAACGCTTTATTGTCGGAGAGCAGAGTAGTTTTGTTCGCTAGGAAAGTAGCCTCATATTTTTATCCGGCAGGAGGAATAACCAATGATCAAAGTGCTGATTGTAGATGATGAACCGAAGTTAAGAGAAGGTCTACGGTCTTTTATAGACTGGGAATCTCTTGGTTATACCGTGGTAGATACGGCGGCGAATGGTAACGAGGCTTTGATTAAATTCGAACAGTATAAACCAGATCTGGTTCTAGCAGATATTCGTATGCCAGGAATGAACGGATTGCAACTGATCCAGAAATTACGCGAGATCGACACCGATTTACACATATTAATATTGAGTGGTTACGCTGATTTTGATTATGCGAAACAGGCTATTACGCAACGAGCGGACGGCTATCTGTTAAAACCGGTGGATGAAGATGAACTAATCAGCTACTTGAACAAAATTAAAACGGAAATTCAGAGTGAGCAAGTCAATGAACAGTGGAGTAATGTCACCAAAGTCTGGACCCGTGAGGCGCTGATTCTATCTGTATTGAGTGAACCCAAGGATGAGAACGAGGATGCCACCGTTCTTAGCAAGAAGGCCGAAGAACTGGGGTTGTTGTGGAAACATTATCAGGTGTTATTGATCTCGGTTCAATCCCATGATGAAACGGATACGAAAACTCTAACTATGCTTAAAAGAAGATTAATGGAAGCCTTTGAGGATACCGGGCGCGGGTGGGTATTTTATATGCATTCTCAGATGGGGGTATTGCTAAAAGAACCGCTGCTAAGTGTGGAAAGGGAGACAATATATAAGGAGATAGAGTCCCTACTGATTGATACAGGTGACTATTTTAGTGTTGCATTAGGACAGAAGGTGAGCACCTTTAATGAGATAGGACAATCGTATAGTGATGCTCGTGAGCTGATCAAACTACACTTTTTTCTAGATAATGGAATGATACTCTGTGCTGACTCCCTATCTAGTGCAGAACATAATAATGAAGATTGTGTGGATATAAATGCTCACACATTTAGTGATCAGATCTATTATGCTCTGGACATCGGGAATCAAGAAGTTATGAAATCATTGGTTCATCGGGCGGGGCAGTTCTTGGTCTCCGAGGGATATAATGAAATGGAGATCAAACGGCGATTTGCAGAGATATTAACCTCTATTCATGGGAAAGTATTGAAGCAGTCTCCTGAACTTCAGAGTCGTAGTAAAGAATATGCTGATTATCTAACAGAAATTTATGGAGTTCGAACGATCCGATCGTTGTTTGAGAAAATTGATTTCCTTCTGCTACAGATGATGAATCATTTGCGAGAAGGGGGCAAACAGCGAGAAGTCAAGATTATGTTAGATCTCATCAATCGGAACTTTGGTGACAACCTTAAACTCGAGACACTGTCGAGTGTCCTGAATTATAACAGTGCATATTTAGGGAAATTATTTAAGAATGAGACAGGTGAATATTTCAATACTTATCTTGATAAAGTGCGGATGGAGAAGGCCAAAGCATTATTGGAAGAGGGCTTCAAAGTCTACCAGGTTGCCGAAAAAGTAGGCTATACGAATGTGGATTACTTCCATAGTAAATTCAGAAAATATGTAGGAACTTCCCCTTCCGCCTATCGTAAAGAAGTAGCTAACGCCTAAATATAAAGATTTAAGTGGGTGTCTCGAAGTCAGGAATTTGGCTCGGGACGCCCTTTTTCTCTGTCTGATCGGATAAGGCCTAACAACATTTCGTACACATAGCGTCCTACCACAACAATCACTTAACGTTTCTGCTTTATAATTTTCTATATTTTTATATGAAAACAGGACTAATTATGTGTGTAGGAAGGTCGGACTAGTAACGTTATGATAATCTTGGGTGATTTTTAATAGCGCTTTCAATTTTATAACTACACAGAGATGAGGTATTTATATGCAGGATACCAAGAACACTTTTCTTTATCAGAATCACAATCTTCCATTGGAAGATCGCGTGAATGATTTGATCTCCCAATTTACGCTAGACGAAAAAATTGAGCTTATGTGTCAATATCAGACGGAGATTCCACGGCTTGGTGTGAAAAAATATAAACATGGCACGGAAGGCGCACATGGGATTGCTTGGCTCGGCGAAGCTACTGTTTTTCCTCAGAATACAGGACTCGCTTGTACTTGGAACCCAGAGCTCATGCACGAAATCGGCTCAGTGATCGGTGATGAAGCGCGGATTTATTTCGGGCGTGACCCAGCCATTAATGGATTAACTGTTTGGGCTCCAACTGTAGATATGGAACGTGATCCACGTTGGGGACGTACCGAGGAAGCATATGGAGAGGATCCTTATTTGACAGGGAGATTATCTACAGAACTCGTTAAGGGAATGCAAGGTGATCATCCTTTTTATTACAAAACAGTAGCCACGTTGAAACACTTTTACGGTAACAATAACGAAATTGACCGGGGGACTGCGTCCGTAAGTATTGATCCTCGGAACAAGTGGGAGTATTACTTAAAGGCATTTGAGCCTGCTTTCCGTGAGGGCGGGGCTGGCTCGATGATGACGGCGTATAACGGCATCAATGGAACACCATGCAACCTGAACAATGAAGTGAACGAGATTGTTAAGGGCAGGTGGGGGATGGATGGTTTTGTGGTCGGCGATGCCGGTGATGTCCTCGGTACAGTCATGGATCATGGATATGTCCAGTCTTATGCTGAAGCGGTTGCTAGAACGGTTAAGGCAGGAATAGATAGTATTACAGATGATCAGGATATATCGTTTCGGGCGATTCGAGATGCGCTGGAGCAAGGCCTACTGGCAGAAAGCGATTTAGATCATGCGCTGCGAAATACTTTCCGTGTACGTTTCCGTCTTGGTGAATTTGACCCAGCTGAGGTTAATCCTTACAGTCGTGTGCCAGAATCCAAACTGTGCGCCCCTGAGCATGCAGAATTGTCATTAACTGCAGCGCGTGAAAGTGTAGTGTTACTGAAGAATAACGGTCTTTTACCGCTGCGAAAAGATGGTGGGACTATAGCTGTCATTGGACCGCTAGCAGATGAAGCATTCACGGATTGGTATAGTGGAACGCCTCCATATCGAGTTACTCCGCTACAGGGAGTGAAGGAGACGGTCGCCGGTAGCCTTGTTCATTACAAGAGTGGGTTAGATCGAATTGTCATTCGCTCAGTAACAACTGGTAAATATGTCGGTGTGGCAACCGGAGAGAAGGCAGCACTCGTGGCTGACCGCGATAACGTTCAAGAAGCTGAAGTGTTCGAACGGACGGATTGGGGTTGGGGAAGTACTACGTTACGATCACTCAATCTTGGTAAATTTATTACAGAGACAGACGAAGGTATTTTGACTGTAACGGCCCAAGATGCTCGGGGTTGGTTTGTCAAAGAGGTATTTAGTTTTGAAGATACTTCTACTGGGGATTCTTTCTACATGAAGTCATGGGAAGGTAAACGTCTCTCCTTGAATGATAAGCAAGAGTTTACCCTCCATGCTGGAGATGATTCTAGTGATACTGGTGAAAGCTTCTACATTGAAGTGGTTCAGGAAGGGATCAAAGAAGCGGTGAACGCGGCCAAAGCTGCGGAGACTGCTGTTGTGATTGTAGGTAATAATCCTTTCATTAATGGTAAAGAAACAATAGATCGCCCAGACATTACGCTACCTGCTTACCAGCAAGAATTGATTCAAGCTGTGTACAAAGCCAATCCGAACACCGTCGTTGTTATCGTTGGAAGTTACCCATTTGCCGTAAATTGGGAGAATGAATATATTCCGTCTATTATATATACCTCACATGCAGGCCAAGAGTTAGGTCATGCCGTGGCAGATGTGTTATATGGCGATTATAACCCGGCTGGAAGATTAAACATGACCTGGTATTCCTCCGTATCCCAGCTTCCAGCTTTGATGGATTACGATATTATCGAGGGCAAACGGACGTATCAATATTTTGATGGAAAAGTATTATATCCATTCGGACATGGGTTAAGCTATACCAACTTTGATTATAGCGGACTGTCTCTAAGTCGGTCTGAGGTAAAAGAAGATGAGTGTGTTAGGGTGTCTGTGATTGTACGAAATACGGGTGAAATGGATGGAGATGAAGTTGTACAGCTGTATGTGAGAGCAAATGCTTCACGAGTTAAGCGGCCATTAAAGACACTCAAGGGTTTCAAACGTATACACCTTCATGCTGGTGAAGAGGAAACCGTTGTATTCGAGTTGAAGACATCTGAACTCGCTATATGGGATGTAACCCGTGATCGATATTGCGTTGAGAATGGGATCTATACTGTAATGATAGGTTGTTCCTCTGAGGATATTGCTGTGGTTGCTACAATCCCTGTCACTGGAGAAGTTATTCCACCACGTTTTTTGGACGAAGCGGTTAGGGCTGTTAACTATGATAGTTATAGCCGTGTCTATATTGATGAATGCCGTGAGGGCGGGGAGAGTGTACGCACGGTGGATGGGAACGGGTGGATCTCATTGCATGATGTTGAATTCGGAAATGGGGCGTCCAAGTTCGAGGCCAGAGTATCAGGCCATATTCTTGGTGGGGAGATAGCTATCTCGCTAGATTCCGGTACTTCTGAAGAACAACAAATCATTGCAACTTGCCAAGTACCACCAACAGGTGGCAGGCAAGCCTGGACGACGGTATCCCTCCCTGTGGAGGGATTGCCGGGTCGCCGCAATGTACGCCTAACACTGAAAGGCGAGGTTCAAGTCAGCTGGTTCCGCATGGTATAGAGATAGTTTTTGCGGAATTCCGAAGGTGAAGAATTCATCGTTTTTCGGAATACACGGATGAAATAACTGATGTTATCGTATCCCACTTCTAGTGCAATATCGGATATTTTTTTGTCAGGCTGCCTGAGTAGTTCGACAGCCTGACGTATCCGATAGGAATTGATGTAATCCATCGGAGTTTGCCGAGTCATCGATTTAAAGAATCGGCAGAATTGCCCTTCACTCATCGGAATAAGAGCAGCGAGCTCAGAGAGCCGAATGGGATTTTCATAATTTTGTTGAATATAGAGGATAACCGTCTTCAATCGGTCAATCTTGGAGGACTGAATTCGATTGTTTGAAATGCGATTGCAGGAAATTTGATGACGCGTGATCTCGGATAACATCAAGTACAAATGACCTTTGATAGCGCCTTCATAACCTGGAGAAGCAGTACTGCAATTATTCATGATCGATGTGATGTGATTCAGAAGAGACATTTCACATTCAGCTTCACTCTGAATGAGCCGAGGAAAGGTCGATTTTCGCTCTTGAAGCGGAAGTACTAGATTATCTTGCACTGCATCGTAATGCGCACTCGCTAGAAAATTGACATCAAACACGAGTGAAAAAAACGAACAACCTGTCTTTCCGAGGGCATGAGCGGCATGGATATCCCCTCCATCGATAAATACGGCTTGTCCAGCGCGTACAGGGAAATAGTCTGTGTCGACTTGAAATAGTGTCTCTCCTTCAATACAGTAGAAAAACTCAGCTTCGTCATGCCAATGACAGTCAATTACATGCTCTCCAGGTCCATATTGGAACCAGTAGTTTCCGAATGGGAGATGTTCATCCCCATGACTACGGATTTCTTTTAAAGAGCGACGCAGAGCTTGATCCATATTCTTCACCTCATCAATATAGTGTTATAAAAACATCTAATTATGTAAGTTTGTTAATAATGTAATCAGTATAATGCAAGTATAAAACGTATTAGTTATTATCACAACATGAGAAAAATGAAAGGTGGTTTTTAATATGAAATTCACTGACGGCAACTGGTTGGTTCGTGATGAGTATACGCTTCTAAGTGCGGTTCAACCCCATGACTTTACTATTCAGAATAATACTTTGACAGCTTATGTATCCGGTGCACCTCTTCACGGGCGGGCAGATACAATCAATGGTACACTGCTTACCGTTCAATTTCATTCCCCACAACCTGGTGTCATTGGCGTGAAACTGATTCATTTCGCAGGTGTGCTTGAACATGGACCAGCTTTTGAGTTGGCACATGGTGAAGGTGGCGAACATGTCGAAATTACAGAGAATGACGAGTATGCTGAGCTCAAAAGTGGAAACTTAAGTGTTCGTGTTTCTAAAGGCACTCATTGGTCAGTAGATTTCTTCCGTGGAACAGAACGACTTACGGGCAGCGGATTTAAATCGATGGCGCATGTTACGGAAACAGGCGGCAACATTTATATGCGTGAGGAATTGGATCTAAGTGTGGGTGAGTTGGTATATGGGCTTGGGGAGCGCTTCACTTCCTTTGTCAAAAATGGCCAAATCGTAGATATCTGGAACAAAGACGGTGGCACTAGCTCCGAGCAATCTTATAAGAATATTCCCTTCTATATAACTAATAAAGGTTACGGAGTATTTGTGAATGATCCAGGTGCGGTATCCTATGAGGTAGCATCTGAGAAGGTCAAGAAAGTGCAATTCAGCGTTCCAGGTGAATCATTAGAATATTTCATTATTGATGGACCAGAGCCAAAAGATGTCTTAAATAAATATACCAATCTTACAGGTAAACCATCGCTACCGCCAGCTTGGACTTTTGGTCTGTGGCTGTCGACTTCATTTACAACGAATTATGATGAAGCTACGGTAAATTCATTCGTAGATGGTATGGCTGAGAGAGATTTGCCATTACATGTATTCCATTTCGACTGTTTCTGGATGCGTGAGTTCCAGTGGACAGACTTTAAATGGGATGAGAAGGTATTCCCAGATCCAGTAGGTATGTTGTCGCGGCTTAAGGAGAGAGGTCTCAAGATTTGTGTATGGATCAATCCTTATATCGCTCAACGCTCCCGTATGTTTGAAGAGGGGAAACGTCATGGCTATTTCGTAAAAAAGGCTAACGGTGACGTATGGCAATGGAACATGTGGCAACCGGGCATGGCGCTTGTAGATTTCACTAATCCTGCTGCATGTGAATGGTTTGGAAGCTATCTCAGAGATCTGGTAGATATGGGTGTTGATAGTTTCAAGACTGACTTTGGTGAAAGAATCCCAACGGATGTTGTTTACCATGACGGCTCGGATCCGGTGAAAATGCATAACTATTACACGTATCTGTACAATAAGGTTGTCTTTGAAGTGCTAGAAGAAAAGCTAGGAAAGCATGAAGCAGCATTGTTCGCCCGTTCTGCTACAGTTGGTGGGCAGAAATTCCCCGTTCACTGGGGTGGAGATTGCTATGCCGATTATGAATCGATGGCGGAGAGCCTAAGAGGCGGATTATCCCTAGGTTTAACAGGTTTTGGTTTCTGGAGTCATGATATTGGTGGTTTTGAGAATACTGCACCAGCACATGTATTTAAACGCTGGCTTGCGTTTGGATTGTTATCAAGCCATAGCCGACTACATGGGAGTACTTCTTATCGTGTGCCTTGGGCTTATGATGACGAAGCGGTTGATGTAACAAGAATGTTTACGAAACTCAAATGTAGTCTAATGCCATACCTCTATGATACAGCTGTTCAAGCAACAGAGCAGGGTATCCCAACCATGCGCGCGATGCTGTTAGAATTCCCCAACGATCCTGCAGTAGAAACATTGGATCGGCAGTATATGCTAGGTGACTCCATACTCGTTGCTCCAGTATTTAGCGAAAAAGGAGATGTAACCTACTTCTTACCGGAAGGACAATGGACGCACCTATTGTCTGGCAAGACAGTAGAAGGCGGAACATGGCGTAAAGAGAACTATGATTTCTTGAGTTTGCCATTGTTCGTTCGTGAGAACTCTATTCTTGCTATAGGGGCGAATGATGTCCGTCCGGATTATGATTTTGCAGACCATGTGGAATTGAAATTGTTCCAGCTTCAAGATGGTGCAACCGTTTCTCGTAAGGTTCAAAATGTAAAAGGAGAAACGGAGCTAGAGGTTACTGCCGTACGTACTGGCTCCCAAGTAACTCTACATGCTGCAGGAGTAGGCAAACCGTTCAAAGTATCACTTCATGGTGATGAGGCAATTGCTTCTATTCAAGGTGCGAACCTCTCGGATCAAGGTGTGATCGAAGTTGCTGCTTTCTCAGAAAAAGTTGAGCTTCAGATAACATTGAAATAATTGTCGTTGCCCTGTCAAGACAAGTAATCTAATATACTACTATACCGTGTCAAACGGTGTCGAAATATCCCCTCTGTTTAGGAAAGGGGATATTTTCGTATTTTTAGATAAATGTGGTTCGGTATAGTGGAAAGGTTAGAGATACGGGGGAGGCTTCAAAGTGATAAAACGATTTATTATGAAAACGAACAATCTTAAGCTGAAGCATAAACTGATCATCAGTTATATTATCGTAGTGATGATTCCGGTGATGATTGTGGGTGGCGGGGTAGTGAGTTATTTTCGTGACCAAGCTATGAACCGCGCCATTGATCAGACAAAGAATAACGTAGAGAAAATCAAAACTCAGCTTGGAAATATGCTGCGTATCCCGATGGATGTCTCGAATACCTTAATGCTCGATAAGGATCTGGAGAGGATGGTTACCACACGGTATGAGAGTGTTCTAGAACTGACAAAGGCATATTTGGAATATGATGAGTTTCCGCGTTTTAAACGCACATATAGGGAAATCGCCGGAGTCCGATTTTATTATGACAATTCGACCTTGATTAATAATCTTGAGCTTGTCCCCATAGATGATAAAACGAAAGAAACGGCCTGGTACCAGCAAGCGATGAAAACGAAAAGCGTGAGTTGGGCTTATATCAATGATGATGAAGTGATTCCTATACAAAAGCTCAGTCTGGTGAGACAATTGCCGTTTCCCGCCCGTCGAACAAGTGGAATTTTAATCGTATCGCTAGAACAAGAAGAGCTCAACAGGATGCTGCGGCAGGAACCGTTTGAAACTTTGATTGCCGATGAACGAGGGTATGTAGTGGCTGCAAAAAATCCTGCATTTGTAGGCAAGACGCTCGAAACGCTTGACTATGGAGTTGATTTAAGCCAACAGGAGAAAGGAAGCCATAAGGTAAAAATTAACGGAGAACATTCATATATGATCGTGGATGAACTTGTTCCTGAATCTAGTATAAACGGTTTGAAAATTGTTTCGGTTTTCAGTACGAATGATATTGTCAAAGATGCTAATCGGGTGAGCTTGATCGGACTCTTCATTATTTTACTTGTACTTTTAGTCGCTTTAGTTTTTGTATATATAGTCTCTTTCCTAACAAGCAACCGGCTACTTCGTTTGAGCAGGCATTTGAACCGGCTGGCACTTGGGGATCTGAATGTAGTATCCAGGATCGACGGTAACGATGAGATCGGGCAATTATCTCGGCAGTTCAACTATATGGTCGAGAGTATCCGGACGTTAATGAATCAAGTTGTGGAGAAAACTGAACAGAATACGGCACTGGAGTTGGCCCAGCGTGAAATTAAACTGAAGATGATGGCCAGTCAGATCAATCCGCATTTTTTATTTAATGCTTTGGAGTCAATCCGGATGAATGCCCATATAAAAGGTGAGCAGGAGATTGCGAATATCGTCCGGTTGCTCGGACAATTAATGCGCAAAAATCTGGAAGTCGGCAGGGAGAGGACACCGTTAAAAGAAGAGATGGAAATGGTGCGATCCTATCTGAAGATTCAGAATTTTCGTTACGAGGACCGATTGCAATATGAACTGAACATCGATCCGGGATCAGATACTATTCTGATTCCCCCATTGATTATCCAACCTTTGGCTGAAAATGCAGTGGTTCATGGGGTTGAAGATAAAGAGCATGGGGTGAAAGTGGAAATAGATATTCAGAATAAGGGAGAAGTCGTGCAAGTCAGGGTGCGGGATAACGGAATGGGTATGTCACCTGAACGGCTTGCCGAGGTAATACATTCGGTTTCAACCCCGGATGAACTGGAGAACAATCGGATTGGGTTGCGAAATGTCCATCAAAGACTCGTCCTGTCCTACGGAGAGGAACATGGCTTGAATATCACCAGTGAATATGGGAAAGGGACGGAAATTTTGTTTACGATTCCGATCAATGTCTAATTATTATATGGTTTTTTCTAGAATCTATTGGGTATTTCAAATCCCCTCTCTGCTTTATCATAGAGTTATAGCAGAGAAGGGGGGATTGGACACATGGAAACGCTCTCAGCAAAACCCGATACTAGAAATGTAAGCGTAACCCCAAAACCGCCGAAAAAGCGGAAGCAAGGATTTTGGCAGAGTATAGTTCGGCAGAAATATTTATACCTGATGTCCTTACCATTTGTAATTTGGTTGTTCGTATTTAACTATTTACCAGTCTGGGGATGGACGATGGCGTTCCAGAACTATAAGCCATCCAAATCGTTTTCGGAACAGAAATGGGTTGGAATGAAAAACTTCGTAGACTTGTTCCACGATGAAAGATTTTACCTGGTATTAAGAAATACGTTGGCCATGAGTATTTTGGCCATCATATTCGGATTTATCGTGCCGATCTTTTTCGCGGTGTTCCTGAACGAGTTGAAGGGTTCTATGTTCAAGAAAACCGTTCAGACTGTATCTTATCTGCCTCACTTCGTATCATGGGTCGTTGTGGCAGGTATCATTACGAAGATGCTCTCGATTGACGGTGGGATTATAAACGAAATCTTATTGTCATTGAATATCATTAATGAGCCTATTCAGTTCATGGCTCAGGGGAAATGGTTCTGGGGGATTGTAACCGCTTCCGATATATGGAAGGAAACTGGCTGGAACGCGATTATTTACTTGGCTGCGATCACCGGTATCGATAAGGAACTTTATGAAGCCGCTCGGGTTGACGGGGCGGGGCGCTTCAAACAAATGTGGAATATTACGCTTCCGGGAATCCGGACAACGATTTCCGTCCTATTGATCATGTCGATCGGTCACTTGATTGGTATCGGCTTCGAGAAACAGTTCCAGCTGCAGAATGCGCTGGTGACGGATTATTCCGAAGTGTTGGATCTATATGCGTTGAAATACGGTATTAATATCAGCCGTTTCTCATACGGTACAGCCATTAGTATGTTTACCTCAGTTGTAAGTATCATTCTGTTGCTTACGGCAAATGGCATCATGAAGAAAACGACGAAAGAAAGCATCATGTAAAGGAGGAGACTAACGTGGCAGTAAAAGCATTCAATTCAACAAGATCTGAGAAAATATTTGACATCTTCAACATCATTCTGATGACAGTAATTCTAATCATCACGTTGTATCCTTTCTTGAACGTGCTGGCGATCTCGTTAAATGATTCAACGGATACCGTTCGAGGTGGCATTTATTTATGGCCACGCGAGTTTACGTGGGAAAACTACAAAACGATTTTCGGTTATACAGGCTTGTTGCAAGGGTTTAAGATCACGATGTTGCGGACGATTGCCGGTACCATACTCGGCTTGATAAGCTCATCTATGCTAGCTTATACCTTAAGTCGTCCGGATTTTAAATCACGTAAATTCGTTTCTATCTTTTTGGCTCTGACGATGTATTTCTCCGGAGGGTTGGTTCCTACTTACATGCTCATGCGGCATCTGGATCTGATTGGAACGTTCTGGATTTATATTCTGCCTAGTGCAGTTAGCGCTTTTAACGTATTTATCATCAGATCGTTTATGGACGGATTGCCTTACGCTTTGCAAGAATCGGCAAAACTCGACGGTGCCAATGATTTCAAGATTTACTACAAAATCATTCTTCCGCTCTGTAAACCGGTGCTGGCGACGATTGCGCTGTTCCTGGCAGTAGGGCAATGGAATTCCTGGTTTGATACTTATTTGTATAACGGAAATAAGCCGAACCTCACTACATTACAGTTTGAATTGATGAAAGTGCTAGCCAGTACGAACCAAGGTGCAGCAATGGCAAACGCGAACGACTTGGCCAATCAGATGGCCCAGGTATCGCCGGATTCGATCAAGATGGCGATTACAATTGTCGTAACAGTTCCAATTCTACTCGTATATCCTTTTCTGCAAAGATATTTCGTATCTGGCATGACTTTGGGTGCCGTTAAGGCTTAATGCTAAAGATTTAGAATGAGCAGTTCCGCCGGCGTACTAAACTACACGTACGGCGGGCTGCTACCAAGTAAGACCCTTTTATTAGGCAAACTTTGAAAGCCCTTACTTTGTGGTGGGTTCAAGAATAAACGCGCTTTTATTAATAGGGTTTTACTTATAAGGAAGGTATATGCAGGTTTAGCCTGTTATACGATATAGATTTATCATTTGAAATGAGGGGGAACTAGAAATGAAGTGGACAACTCCTAAAACCTTCGCTGCTCTTTTGTTGACAAGTGCGTTACTTGTAAGCGGTTGCGGCAACTCTGGCAACAATGACAAAAACAGTGCGGCAGGCAACACAGGCAACACAGGAAATAAGGGGAATTCTAGCCAGACAGAACAAAAAGCGGAGGACATAAGCCCAATCAGTTTTAGCTTCTTTGGTGGGGATTCCAGCCCGAACTGGAACGGCATGAAGGATGATGTCGGTAAAGTAATTACCGAGAAAACTGGTGTTACCCTGGAAGCGGAATTTGATGTAGGCGCTGGCGGCGGCGAGAGCAAGGTTGCTTTGATGGCCGCAAGCGGTGATGTTCCGGATCTGATTTTCGCTAAAGGTGAGCTGTCTAAGCTGATCGATGCCGGACTCATCGTTGATATGACTGATTTGATTGAGGAGCATGCTCCAAATATTAAGAAGGTTATCGGCGATAACATGAACCGTTTGAAATACAGCAATGAAGATCAAGCCATCTATTCGCTCGTTACGAACATGGGTGTCGACAACCAATACTTTGATGCGACAGGCGGTTTTGAAATCCAGCATCGCGTATTGAAAGAGCTCGGTTATCCGGAAGTTCGCACGTTGCAGGATTATGAAAAAGTATTGAAAGATTATTATGCCTTGCATCCGACCATCGACGGACAGCCTACGATTCCGCTGACCTTGACTGCGGATGACTGGAGAATCATGATCACGGTTACCAATCCAGCTTTCGCAGCTACTGGTGCTCCGGACGATGGAGAATATTATGTCGATCCGACAACTTATGAAGCTAAGCTTCATTACAAACGTTCAGAAGAGAAAGAATACTTCCGCTGGTTGAACCATATGTACAATGAAGGATTGCTCGACAAGGATACTTTCGTACAGAAGGAAGACCAATACAAAGCAAAAATTGCCAGCGGCCGCGTGCTTGGGTTAATTGACCAAGAGTGGGGCTACATGGATGGGGAAAATGCTTTGAAAGCTGCAGGTAAAGACGATGCTACTTACGCCCATTTCCCTGTTACGTTGAGCGAAGACTATGTTGATCATTCCTTCCAACCTGCTGGGATTGATGGATACGGTATCGCAATTACGACGGCTTGCAAAGATCCGGTTCGCGCTATCAAGTTCCTGGACTGGTTGGCTTCCGATGAAGGCCAAGTTCTCAGAAACTGGGGGATTGAAGGCAAACATTATACCGTTGAAAACGGAAAACGTGTAATTCCGGCTGAGATTACTGAAAGAAGAATGAACGATACAGCGAACTTTACTAAGGAAACAGGTCTTGGTAATCCAGCTGGATTGTATGCTGTGATGAGTGCGCGTTATGGCGACGGTGTTAAAGACTCCACAGATAATTACTATACGATCAACTTCCCAGAACAAATCGTAGAACTCTATTCAGATGCTGAAAAAGAATCGTTGAAGGCTTACAATGCTACAACTTGGAAAGATTTATTCCCGCAAGAAAGCGATTTTGAAGCTAAGGAATGGGGCGCGCTGTACAACATGCCTGTTCCAACAGACGGCGATTATCAAGTAATCGCTAAGAAAACGCAAGATATCGTCCGCAAGCGTATTCCAGAAGCTATTCTTGCCAAAACGTCTGACTTCGACAAAATCTATGACGCCTTCCTAGCTGATCTGGATAAAGCCGGCGCAGTAAAAATGGAAGCCGAATATACTGAGCTTGTTAAAGCGAGAGTATCGTTGTTTACAGGCAAAGACATTAAATAATAGTTTTAAAAAAAATTATAGCAAGAACAAAGAAAAGGCCCGTGTTTTTATTCGGGTCTTTTCTTCTAACTTGTACGGAGTGGAGGTAAGAGAGATGGCGGGTACGAATCATGAGAAAACAAGATGGAAGTTATGGTACAATCAGCCCGCTTCCCGCTGGGAAGAAGCTCTGCCAGTCGGAAACGGGCGGATTGGCGGAATGGTTTACGGTGGTGACCGTTCGGAGGTAATAGCGTTAAACGAGGATACTTTATGGTCGGGATTTCCGCGCGACACCCAAAATTATGATGCCATCCGTCATTTAAGCCGAGCTAGGGAATTGATATTTTCCGGGAAATATAAAGAGGCGGAGTCAATTGTAAACTCTAAAATGCTAGGCTGCCGAAGCGAGTCCTATCAGCCTTTGGGGAATCTGAAGGTGGAGCACCATGGAGAGGTTGCGTCGACAGAATATTATAGAGGTCTGGATTTGGAAACCGGAATTGCCACGTCAAGTTATTCCCACGGAGCTGCAAGCTACACCCGGGAAGTGTTTGCAAGCGCGGTGGACCAGGTCTTGGCTGTCCGGTTTGCATCACCTTCGCAAGATTATGTGAACCTATCTATTTCCCTCGATACCCCGTTACGACATACGATCAGCGAAACTGTAACAGACAATGGGCTGAAAATGAACGGCAGGGCACCAAGCCATATTGCCGATAACTATTTGGGGGATCATCCTCAATCGGTACTGTATGAGGAGGGGTTAGGACTTTCCTTTGAGGTTCAAATCCTTATTTTGCACGAAGGTGGAACTCTTGTGAGGGAATCGGGGATTGCGAAAGTGAATAGGGCAACCTCGGTGACAGTGTTGATAACAGCGGCAACTGACTTCGCGGGCTACAACGTCATGCCAGGAAGTGTTCCGCAAGATACACTTACCGAGAAATGTACTTCTGTTTTGAATGCGGCCGCCCAGTTGAGATACGATGAGCTACGAAATCGCCATATCCATGATCACGAAAGTTTATTTGGGCGGTTGAGTCTTGATTTAGGACAATCTGACAGCACTGCTCTGCCAACTGACGAGCGTCTAGCCAACTACAAGGCAGGGAAAAACGATCCAGACTTGGAAGCTCTTTATTTTCAGTACGGACGCTATTTACTGATGGCGAGCTCCAGACCGGGAACGCAGCCTGCTCATCTTCAGGGAATATGGAATCCGCATATGCAACCACCATGGAATAGCAATTATACGACAAATATTAATACAGAAATGAACTACTGGCCCGCAGAGGTTTGTAATTTAAGCGAATGCCATGAGCCATTGTTCGGGCTCATCCGAGATTTAAGCGAAACTGGAGCAAGAACCGCGCGCATTCACTACGGAGCCCGGGGCTGGACCGCACACCATAACGTTGATTTGTGGAGGGCGGCTACACCGAGCGACGGAGATGCCAGCTGGGCGTTTTGGCCAATGAGTGGCGTATGGCTTTGCCGCCACCTATGGGAACACTACGATTTCACACGGGATAAAAGCTTTTTGCGGGATACGGCATATCCATTGCTGAAGGGTGCCGCGGAATTTTGTCTGGATTGGCTTGTACCGGCACCCAATGGGACGCTGGTCACAGCACCTTCGACTTCGCCGGAGAATAAATTCCTGACGGCGGATGGAGAACCTTGCAGTGTGTCCGCAGGTTCCACAATGGATTTGGTTATGATTCGGGAGCTGTTCACTCATTGCATTCAAGCCGCATCCATTCTTGAAATCGACCTCGAGTGGATTTCTCAGCTGGAGGAAGCGATGGAGCAAATGGCCAAGCCGGAAATCGGGCCGGACGGGCGCTTGCTGGAATGGAGCGAAGATTTTGCGGAAGCTGAACCGGGTCATAGGCATGTTTCGCATTTGTATGGATTATATCCAGGAAATTCGATATCGCCGACTCGGAGTCCTGAACTTGCGGAAGCGGCACGTAAATCACTGCAAAGTCGAATTAACCAAGGGGGTGGACACACGGGATGGAGCTGTGCTTGGCTTATCAATTTGTATGCCCGTCTAAGAGACGGCGAAGCAGCCCACCACTTTGTGAATACGCTTCTGTCTCGTTCGACGTATCCCAACTTATTTGATGATCATCCGCCTTTTCAGATTGATGGTAACTTTGGAGGGACAGCCGGTATAGCTGAAATGTTACTACAAAGTCATTTGGACGAGATAGAATTACTCCCAGCTCTCCCCAAAGCTTGGCCTCAAGGTAATGTTAGTGGACTGAAGGCACGCGGAGGATTTGAAGTAGAAATAAACTGGGAAATGGGACACCTAGTCACAGCTATGATCACAGCCACTCGAAGTGGTTGGTGTTGCATTCGTTACGGGAAAACAGCACTTGAAATTTGCAGCCCGGATGGTTCAATTATTCCAGAAGGTCAACGCTTTTGGACGGAGCCGAATCAAACTTTTTTCATCAGTTGATAGTATTGATGTCATCAGAAAACCTTTCCGTGTTGGTTAGCAAGAGAACGCCGCAAGGTGGTATCTTTTAGGAAGAATTAATGTTGAGAAGGGTTACACTCTCAAACTAATGAAGCCGCCTAAATTGCTGGGGCGTCATTCCGGTATGTTTACGAAATGTGGCTACAAAATGGCTGGTATCACGGAATCCAGTTTGACTTGATATGGAAGCGACTGTAGCCGCGGGTTCGCTCGCCAGCCGTTCTTTGGCTTTGTGAATCCGCATTTGTACAAAATACGTATAGGGTGCTAGACCAAACGTCAGATGAAACAGTTTGCTTAAATGACGGCTTGAGATGCCCAACACGGCTGCAAGATTATCTAATCCGATATCAGGGTTACCGTAGTGCCTATCCATCCATTTTATTAATGGGGTTAACTTCTCCATATTTCGAGATATGGATATGTGATTTCCTTGACTTAACTTGCTCATTTGTCCCAGAAAACGGTATGCATCCACCGAGATATCTAAACCGAACATATCAGATTCATCATCCATTTTAGATAACATCCCACTTAGAAGAGAGACAAATGGCGAACTTGGTTCCCAGTAGAAGATGGCGGGCTCATGAATGCCGAAGGATGAAAGGATAGATGCAGAAGCATCTCCCCCAAAGGTTAAGTAGAGGGTACTCCATATTTTATTTGAGGAGGACTCGTAAATATGTGGTAGTCCTGGTGGGAGTAGCACACCACTGTATGGCGAAAGTTGTACCGTTTCATTGTGATAAGTAAGCACTCCCTCTCCATCCTCAACTTGGAGCCAGTGATACCAAGGATACCCTTGGGAACGTATGATTTTTTCTTGACTGGGGTTGTAGCCAATGCTCTCGACAATCAGTGGTAGCCCAGGATTTCCTGTCGGTGAAAATACGAATCGACGCAGTGATTTCATAGGAATTCATCTTCTCCTTTGAGGTCCATATTATTATATGTAATGTCCCTAATATTATATATAACATGAAATGATTACGAATTAGAATGGTAATATAATTATACTTCATAAAGGATGTGTTCATAGTGATCAATAATAAATTACCAAAGATATGGTATGGCGGAGATTATAATCCTGAGCAGTGGGATGCCGAAACGTGGCAAGAAGATAATCGGATGTTTAAGCTTGCTGGTATTGATGTAGCAACGCTGAACGTCTTCTCATGGGCGATGATCCAACCGGATGAAGAGACGTATGATTTCTCATTTCTAGACGCAACGATGGATCGGCTATATCAAGATGGAGTCTATGTTTGTTTGGCTACTGGCACGGGTGCGCACCCAGCATGGATGGCGAACCGCCACCCAGATGTGCTTCGAGTAGATGTGCAAGGTAGAAAGCGGACATTTGGCGGTCGCCATAATTCTTGTCCCAACAGTCCCACCTATAGAAAATATTCCGCGAGACTAGCTGGAAAATTAGCTGAAAGATATAAGGATCATCCGAGTCTATTAATTTGGCATATATCCAATGAGTATGGAGGATATTGTTATTGCGAACACTGTGCTGCCGAGTTCCGTGTATGGCTGCAAGAGCGGTATGGTAGTTTGGAAAAGTTGAATAAGGCGTGGAATACCCGTTTCTGGGGACATACCTTCTATAGTTGGGAAGAGATTGTTCCTCCGAACGAGTTGAGTGAAGAGTGGGGTGGCGGGCGTACGAATTTCCAAGGGATCTCTTTGGATTATCGTCGATTCATGTCACACAGCCTATTGGAATGTTACAAGCTAGAGTATGAAGAGATTAAGAAGCACACGCCAAACATTCCTGTGACAACGAATTTGATGGGAACCTACCAGGAACTAGATTATTTTGAATGGGCGAAGTACTTAGATGTAGTTTCTTGGGATAATTATCCATCCCTCGATACCCCTATTAGTTTAACAGCTATGACACATGATCTCATGCGCGGAGTTAAGAACGGACAACCATTCATGCTGATGGAGCAAACACCAAGCCAGCAAAACTGGCAACCCTATAACTCGCTGAAGCGGCCGGGAGTGATGCGGTTGTGGAGTTATCAGGCAGTGGCACGGGGCGCGGATACCGTCATGTTCTTCCAACTACGCCGTTCGATTGGAGCTTGCGAGAAATACCATGGTGCGGTTATTGAGCATGTGGGCCATGAACATACACGGGTGTTCCGTGAATGCGCAGAACTTGGAGCAGAGTTAAGCCTATTGTCCGATTCGATCCTTGATGCTCGAATTAAAGCCAAGGTAGGGATCATTTTCGATTGGGAGAATCGCTGGGCAACAGAGCTATCAAGCGGACCAACCATTGCATTGAATTATGTAGACGAAGTGCACAAATATTATGATGCATTGTTCGAATTGAACGTAGAGAGTGACATGATTGGTGTTGAAGAAGATCTTAGCAAATATGACATCGTTATTGCACCAGTGCTCTACATGGTGAAACCTGGCTTCGCTAAAAAAGTGGAGGCATTTGTAGCCGCAGGCGGCACTTTTGTTACAACTTTCTTCAGCGGCATTGTAAATGAGAGTGATCTTGTAACCCTTGGTGGATATCCGGGAGAACTCCGTTCCTTGCTGGGCATCTGGGCAGAGGAAATTGATGCACTGTTCCCTAATCAAAAGAACGAAATCGTATTGAAGCAGTCATGGGGAGCCTTGGATGGAACTTATGAATGTGGTCTAATGTGCGATCTCATTCATAGTGAAGGAGCGGAGGTGCTGGCGGAATACGGTAGCGATTTCTATCAAGGACGTCCAGTCATTACAGTGAATCAATTTGGTGCTGGTCGTGCGTATTATATAGCTAGTAGTCCAGATGCTTCATTCTTACAGGGATTCCTCTCTAACCTATGTGATGAGAAAGGGATCAAACCGTTAGCGAAAGCTCCATCAGGAGTGGAAGTGACACGACGCGTTAAAGACGGATTGGCTTATTTATTCTTGTTGAATCATAATCCGGAAACCGCTGTAGTGGAAATTGGGGATGAGCAGAAGAAGGATTTGCTCACTGGTGAAATGGTAACGGGTTCTGTTTCATTAGCAGGCCGTGGAGTCATGATTCTTGAAGGTAAAGAGGCATAAGTAAGAGTTCACTACAGAAAATATAGGATGCAGGATGACAGAAGGTACTCGCTTTGGCTATTGTAGCAAGGTGGGTACTTTTTTTATTCGAGGAGGGATACGAAATGGACAATGCAATTAAACAACATTTGGACGACGGTGATCTACAAGCCGTGATAAAGGCTGCTTTTGAAAATAGTACCTCTATGTTGTCGGCTTGCGAATTAAAGGATGGCTGGTTCAATTCCGCTTATGCGATCACTTTGGATAATGGCAACAAGGTAGTATTGAAAGTGGCCCCAGTTAACGCTACGTCTGGGGTAATGCGTTATGAGCGCAATATGATGAAGGCAGAAGTTGAAGTTCTTAATTTACTTAAGCAGACCGGAAGAATCCCCGTACCAGAAGTATTCCATTACGATGACAGTAGCTCAATTATTGATGGGGAATTTTTCTTAATGGAGTATCTTGCGGGGGAACCGTACAACAAGGTAAAGGAAACTCTCTCTCCGTTGCAACGGGAAGCAATAGAGTCCGAATTAGGCAGACTGAATCGACTGATTAATGAAATTAAGGGAGAGCAATTTGGCTATTTTGCTCTGGAAGAAGAACAAGGTAAGGAATGGTCTAATGTATTTATGGCGATGGTATCGGGTTTGCTTGCTGATGCCAAGGACGCAAATGTCACACTTCCAGCTGAAGTGAAGGATATAATGGAAGCTATTGAATGGCATAGATCTAGCCTGGAAGAGGTTAAGGAGCCTTGCTTGGTACATTGGGATTTATGGGATGGAAATGTCTTTGTGGATAACGGGAAGATTACAGGATTAATCGATTGTGAGCGGGCACTTTGGGGCGACCCGTTAATGGAATATTATTTCCGTTCGCTGGCGAATTGCCCTACGTTTGTGAGGGGTTATGGGATAAGTGAAATGACACCGTCGCAGAAGAAACGGTTAATGATGTATGATTTATATCTTGATCTAATCTTACATATAGAGTGTACGTATCGTCAGTATAGCAACCAGAATCATATGAACTGGGCAGCGCAAAATTTACAGCAGAGCTGGGAACGATTTAAGTCATTAGCAATATAAAATAAGGCTGCCGAGAACTGTTATTTATCCTAACTTCGGACAAGAGGATTTGTCGGAGTCGTCGGACCGGACAATGCCATTGTTTCAAGAGCAAAGCCAGTAAGCTTGTAAAGTTGGATACCCAGCTTTACAAGCTTTTTTGCTCCTATATATAGTTGATTTCAGAATAAATCCAACTAAGAAGCTATGCTATATCGCCAACTTTTTGAGTGAAACTTGTGTAAGAGAATTCATCCATCAGATCTGAAGCTAGACGCGAGGCATGCTGCGATATTGCGAAGGGGGCATTCCCCGTTTGTTCCGGAAGATGCGGCTTAAATAGAAGCCGTTCTCGTATCCGCACAGTTGCGCAATTTTGTCGATACTAAGCTCAGTTTCCAGCAGTAATTTGCTAGCCTTGTCCAGGCGGAGCCGAGTCGTATAATCGGAAGGAGTCATTCCATAAGCCGCACGAAAACGTCTCGTTAACTGCACTGGGGTAAGCTGCAGCGAGAACGCCAAGCCCTTCATATCGATTGGACCGAATGCATTGGCGGTGATGAATTGGGCAGCCTTACGTATCTCAATATCAGTTGTCATTCCATTTAACCCTATTTCCTTCGGTACATTCCTCTCCAGCTCGTATAAACGCCATATATCGCTTACCAGGTGTTGTTTTCTCTCCAATGCGGTTTCATCCTGTTCCAACGCAAGCAGTCGCAGGTAACGGTAGTCGGAAAACAGCCGTTCGATGTCCGTGATCATCAGTTTGCCGCTCAATGACCGCCTCTCCTCAAGAGAAGGCTCCGAATCCCACGTGAAATGAATAAAGTGAAAAGTCAAAGGTTCAAGTGTTCTTCTATGAAACCAGGTATTTGGTGGGCAGACCACCAAGCTACCAAATCCGGCTTCACCTTCTTGTTCTTCTATGCGGTAAGTGAATCTGCCTTCTTCCACAGCGAACATTGTCCAGTAGGAATAAGTATCCCGGTCGAGAGCAAATGTTTCTTTCTTGATCCAATGAAGATGCGTCACCAGCTGGATCGAAAAGTCGCTTCTCATTATATCGCCACCATTAATTGAAATAAAGTATATGGATTATCGTAACATGATGCATGGAGTTTGGGAATCTGTAAGTATAAGATGAAATCAAGGATATTGAATTGCGTTATAAGGAGATGTTCATTCATGAGGCAGGAAGTTATAATGTCGGATATTACAGTTGTCGGCGGCGGTCTGGCGGGAGTGAGTGCTGCTGTTGCTGCAGCTCGGTTGGGCAGGACTGTATCGCTTATTCAGAATCGTCCGGTGCTAGGTGGAAATTCAAGCAGCGAGGTACGTGTTTGGGTTTGTGGAGCTACCGCCCACGGAACGAACCGTTATGCGCGCGAGACCGGTATTATGGGTGAAATGTTCGTAGAAAATCAGTACCGAAATATCGACGGGAACCCGTATATTTGGGATATGATTCTGCTCGAGACTGTGCGCGCAGAGCCCAATATTCGCTTGTTTTTGAATACCGATGTCTATGAAGTGGAAGCCGAAGGCGATGCGGACAGCAGGGTTATTTGTTCTGTTACCGGCTGGATGATGGGTTCAGAGCGGCGTATTCGTTTTGAAAGCAGTATGTTCCTAGATTGTACGGGCGATGGACTGGTCGGATTTCTGGCCGGGGCAAAGTACCACGTCGGCCGCGAGGCGAGGGACGAGTACAACGAGGACTGGGCACCGCCCGTTGCGGATGATATTACACTGGGGAGTACGATGTTCTTCTATACGAAGGATGCAGGCCATCCTGTCAAGTTTACGCAGCCAAGTTTTGCGAAGGATATAACGAAGACAACCATTCCGCTGAAGCGCGTCATCCGTAGCGGTGATAATGGATGCGCTTATTGGTGGATCGAATGGGGCGGGGAACTGGATACGGTTCACGACAACGAGCAGATCCGCGACGAGTTATGGGCAGTGATCTATGGTATATGGGACTATATTAAAAATTCCGGCAACTTCGATGCCGACAATATGGCGCTGGAGTGGGTGGGATCCATCCCGGGGAAGCGCGAGTATCGCCGTTTCATTGGAGATTATGTACTTAACCAAAATGATATCGTGGCTCAGCGCGAGTTTGAAGATGGCGTGGCCTTCGGCGGATGGTCTATCGATTTGCATCCTCCGCAAGGGATGTATTCGACAGAAAGCGGCTCCAAGCATTTACATGCGGACGGGGTGTACCATGTTCCATTCCGATCCCTATATTCCGTCAATGTAAACAATTTGATTATGGCCGGCCGTGATATCAGCGCATCTCATGTGGCATTCGGAACGACCCGTGTTATGGCGACTTGCGCCGTTATCGGTGAGGCTGCGGGTGCCGGTGCTGCATTATGCGCGGAGAAGGGAGTTTCTCCACGCGAGCTCTACCGGAACCATTTGCGAGAACTTCAACAAACACTGCTTCGCCAGGATGCGTCTATCATCGGTTTCCGCAATGAAGATTCGGCCGATTTGGCGCGGAGTGCCAAATCAACGGCTTCCAGCACGTTGACGCAGCTAGCTGTGGAGAAGCCGGCCGAATCGTATCGACTAGTTTCCGATATCAGCTTGCTCCTACCGGTTGATCCGGAGCTGACTGGGATTGATTTATTCGTCGATGCGGCGGAGAACACGACATTGGAGCTGGAGCTATGGGATACCGGACGAGGTGAGAACTATGTCCCGCATACGATACAGACGACTGCTTCGACTCCGGTAACGAAAGGCGCAGGACAGTGGGTGAGGCTGCTCCTCCATTGGAAGCCTGATACTCCACAGAACGCTTTCCTCATTGTCAAAGCGAATGAACGGATTGTCTTGCATCTGTCCGATGAGCCGCAATTTGGGGTGCTTGCGTTCGAGAAAGGACCACAACCTGTCGTTTCCCCGGACCTGGGGGATCAACAGCCAGATCAGCCGGTTGTACAGTGGAATATGCGCCCGTTTGTCCGCAAGCCGTTCTGCTTCCGTCTTCTCTCGCCGACACAAGCATTCACTCCAGATAAAGTGATCGACGGATATCACAGGCCGTATGCGGGTCCGCATCTGTGGTCGTCAGTCTTCCTGCGGGAAGACACGCCGGAGTGGCTGGAGCTGAGTTGGTCGACACCAGTTAATATTTGCACGATTCATCTTACATTTAATGACGACGTGAACGAGGATTTGATTAATCTTCATCATCACCGCACATCCTTCGAGACAATTCCCGAACTGGTCAAGGATTACCGCGTGCAGATTTATATGAACGGCGAATGGATCTCCGTCGCCGAAGGTCGAAACAATCGGAAACGCAAAGTGGTGCATACACTGGGTCGGCCGGTTACCTCCAACCGTCTCCGCGTAGTGGTGGACGCGACCAACGGTTGCCCGCGGGCGGAGATTGTCGAGATTCGCGTATACGAATAATAGACAACAAGGTGTAGGCGCAGTTCAGTAACTCCTAAGAATCGTTATATGAATCTACAAGTTTTATATCTACTGGCTTCGTTTTTGCTCGTGATATAATCGAATGAATGATGAACAATAAACCAAGCCCGCAATGGGTTAGGCAAAAAAAACCTCTTGAACAGAGGTTTTTTTTGCCTATTCGAGAAATCCGGCAATTATTCGGGTGAACGAATACATGTCTCGGCACTCTTCGTAAAATGAGAAATTCGACTACTACTATTTTGAGGAGTGGATCCTACACGATGCTAAACTGGCGATATTTGCTTCCGAATACCTTGAAGTACAGGCTTATCATAGCTTATATCACCCTTCTGATGGTTCCATTGTGTGTCGCTATTTTTTATTTGTTCCAGCATTTTGAATCGATTCGCCAGAAGGATATGATGGATCGAATGTCCGAGCGTATGCAACAGGTGCATGTGTCCTTGACGGATATGATGGCATTTGCCTATAAGGCGAATATCATGCTGAGCCAGGATGAGAGCCTGATCCAGATTATGCACGATCCGGACAAATATGACCCCCTTGAACGAAAGAAAGTGATCGAGAGCAAAATGTTTGGAATCAACAACAGCTTTTTCTTTCATCAGACGGAGCTGTATTTTAGGTTCATCGACCTTAAAGGTAATGTATATACCTCCTATGCTCCTAATAGCCAGTTGACCAATGAGCTGAAAGATTTACAAGATTGGCAGAGTAAGCTACAAAGCGGGGCTCATTCATACCGCTGGGTGGCGGATGATTGGAATGATGTGAACGGCAGCCAAGGAAACAAGTTTCTGAGCCTATACACCGTTCTCGACGACCAACTGCGGGGAAATTTCGGACTTGCGCAGATTAGCATCAACATACAGGAATGGTTCCGCAGCACTTTAAAGGATAGCCCGGTTAACCAGGATTTAACCATCTTTACCGGACGAGGAGAGACCGTTCTGCAAAGCAAGAAAACAGACTTCAGCATGGATATGATGCAGAGGATTATGTCTCTCCAGGCACAGGAAGGACACTATGAGGATAAACACTCCTCTTCCCTCGTCAATTACAGCTATCTTGAGGAGCTGGACTGGTATGTGGTGAGTCAAATGCCACTAAGCGAGCTGCAGCAGGAAATTCGGCAATTAAGGTTTATCGTTTTTCTCTTTTTGACCATTCTGGTCATTGTCTTCGTGCTGGTGACGATCATCCTGTCTGCCCGGATGACGGAGCCGTTATATGTCCTAGAGCGCAGCATGGAGGAGGCGCTGGACAAGAAGCTGAATGTCAAAATTACCATCGGTAAGGATGCAACAGCCGAGGTGCGCTCCCTTGGTGAGAGCTTCAATCGGATGATTGATGATGTTGTCGCGCTTATTAACAAGCTTAAGCTGGAAGAGCGGCAAAAGCAGGCGGTTCGTTTCCAAATGCTGCTCTCTCAAATGAATCCACATTTTCTGTTGAATACCTTAAATACGGTTAAATGGATTGCCAGAAAAGAAAAGCAGAAAGAGATTGCAGACATTTGCACCTCTTTGGGGCTAATACTGGAGGCAAGCCTAAACTCGGAAATTGAATTGATTTCCCTCAAAGAAGAAATAAAGCTGTTGCGTTCTTATGAATCCATACAGGCTTTTCGCTTTCGGAATCATTTCGTCATTATTTATGAAATGGATGAATCGGTTCAACACGCTCTAGTTCCCAAGCTTAGTCTACAACCTCTGGTAGAGAATTCCATCGTTCATGGCTTTGACGTGGCTGACGGGTGCGGCACGATTTGGGTGAGAGTCAGAGCGGAGGGAAGCGAGCTTATTCTGGAGGTGGAGGATAATGGTATTGGCATGGAAGCAGCCGCTCTCAAACCGGGAAGACGAAGCGGTCATGGCATCGGACTGAGCAATCTGAGAGAAAGGCTACAGTTGCTTTTTAAGGAGGAAGGCTCCATGGAATTTATATCCGATGCGGAAGGGACCCTGATCCGATTTCGGTTACCTTTGCTGATTGCGACGCCTTATTCACAGGAAGGAGACGGTGGGTATGTGGACGATTTTACTGGTGGAAGATGAAGCGTTTGTCCGTGAAGCCATCCGGGAAACGGTGGATTGGGAACGCCACGGATTTTGCGTTGTAGGTGAGGCAGGGAACGGCAAGGAAGCTCTCGCGGCTATTATGAGTCTTAAGCCTGACGTCGTGATCGCTGATATTGTCATGCCGGGGATGGACGGGATTGAACTATTGAAAGAAACACGGAAGGCGGGAATCCGCAGCCGTTTTATTATGCTGACGGCCATGGGCCACTTTGATTATGCCCGGGATGCCCTCCAGTACGGGGCTTTTAACTATCTGTTAAAGTTGTCCTTAAATGATGAAGTTCTGTTGGAGAGCTTGGGGCGTATTAAGGGATCTTTGCTTGAGGAACTCAGCATGGCTGGAGAGGCGCTTTATCCTTATTATCATCGTATCTGGTCAGGCATTCGGGGAACGGTCGCGTCGGCCGATAAAGATCAGGCCGGAACGATTGCGGCAGCGGAGAAATTCCGCAGTTTGAGCCTTGATATTGTTACCGTTTTAAGCGGAGCTACCCCTTCTGCTGCGGAACAGGCAGGTATCCAAACCGAGGAGTATCAGTTGGTTCAAGCCTTCTATGAGGGGGGGCAGACAACCTTCTTTTGCTGGAGCTTTCAGAAGACGGCAGAGTATGTGAGCTGGAACAAGTCGAACTGTTCCATTGGACTGGCGGCTGGTAGCAGTCTGACTCAGCTGTCTCAGGATTGGCGCTCTGCGCTGAATCAGTTGAACGGGGAGTGGTACGGTTGTAAGGCAATTCCGGTGAAGGAGCGACACGAGTTGCCACCTATCGCGGAGCTGGAGGCCGAGCTGATCCGCTGCTTTGAAGAACGCGACGAACTCAAATGCGCCGAGGTGACAGCTCTGATATGGGACAGCATGGAGATATCGGCTTTTTCCCATATGGAAGTGAAAATGTTCGCTGCGCATCTTCTTCATATGCTAGTAATGCTGGCAGGGCGGAAATCGGAGGACCGGCAAGAAATCAACTCGGTTACCAGCCATGAATCGCTGCTTGTCTATGTACAGTATGCCATATATGAGCTGATCCGGCAGATGAAGGAGGAAAATGTAAGTTATACAGATCATCCCGAGGTGAATCGGGTGATTCAATATATGCTGGAGCATTACAAGGAAAATATCAAGGTTGCGGATTTAGCCAGGCTGGTATCCATTAACGTGGATTATTTAAGCACCGTGTTTGGCAAAAAAACCGGACTGACGCCGATCGCTTATTTGCAAAATATCCGGATCGAGCAGGCGAAGCGCTTGCTGTTGCATTCCAAGCTAAATGTGGAAGAAATCGCTTTTCAAACGGGTTTTGCCGATGATGCGTACTTCATTAAGGTATTCAAGCGTATGGTTGGGCAAACGCCTAGCTCCTTCAGACGGGAGAATAACATCTAAGTTTTGTACTATTAATCTGCAAGTTTCAACCCTTATGAGACAAGGGGCGGCTTGGTATAGTTGGGGTGAATCAAACATCCAATTTAAGGGAGGTTGCAGGTAAGATGAGAAACAGAAGATGGATGATTGCAGGGCTGGCGCTGCTTGTGGCGGTGCCTCTGGCACTTGCTGGCTGCGGTGCAAAAGGCGGTAATCAAACGGAGGGAACGTCTCCTGAGGCAAGTACGGCCAGCAGTGACCCGATCAAGCTTACCCTGTGGGGAGCGGTACCATCTGAGAATGGTCCCCAAGAAGTTGTAGACAACTGGAATAAACAGAATCCGGACATTCAGGTAGAGTATGTGCGTTTCGTCAATGACGATGCGGGCAATCTGAAGCTGGATACGGCGCTTATCTCTAGTCAGCCCGTGGATATGTACGTGAACTATGATTTCAGCCTTTACGAGAAGCGGATCAAAGCAGGCAACGCGCTGGATCTCAGTAAGTTCTCCGACTACAACGTGGACGATAAAATGGGAGAAGGAGCTGCGTTATGGAAAGTAGACGATAAGTATTATGGTCTGCCGACCCAGAAGGGCTTATCCTTTGTCTGGCTGAACAAGGATATGCTTGATGCCAAGGGACTACCAATTCCGACGGAGTGGGGGTTAGATGAGTTCAGAGATTATGCCGCCCAGCTCAAGTCTGACAAAGTCTGGGGATTGGCGCAAAGCGATTATTACTTCAATGTGCCTATCAACGGTTCTTTGCAGAAGCAAAGCTTACAACTGACAAAGGCCGATGGAACCTCTGCTTTTGACAACCCGCTGACGGTTAAGACGCTTCAGGTTTATTTCGACATGATGTTCACCGATAAGAGCTTGATGCCTCATACGGAGCAAATCACTTCGAAGCCTGCCTTGGACCAAATGTTTGTGAAGGGAGAAACGGCAATGTTGTTCTCTACAAACCAGATATTCCGCACGACGAACAATGTGCAAGAATTTCCACGGACATTCAAGGTCGCGGCGGCTCCGGCTCCCAAGGTGAACAAGGATCAGAGCGATTATATTAATGCCGGTGGCTTGGGTGATGTGATTTCCATCAATCCTAGCACCAAACATCAGGAAGCTGCCTGGAAGTTTATCCAATGGTATGCGGATGGCGGCATGCTACCTATGGCGGCGGGCGGAAGAGTACCTTCCTCCAAGGACTTCCCTGTCGATGAGGCTGTCGCCCTTATGTTCAAAGGCGTGGAAGACACTTATGATCTGGATTCAATCAAGCGGGTCATGTTTGGCGATTTGCCGCTTGGCTTAAGCCGTCTGGACCGGAAGACAGGGACTGAGCAGCAAGCAGTCTATGACAAAGCATTTACCCAGAAGCTGACACCAGAGGAAGCCGCGAAGGAATTGGCACGGATACACAATGATAATTTGAAAGCGTTATCTAAATAGCACCATCAGCCAAGGAGGGGGGGAGGTTAGTATCACATCCCTCCTTGGCTGCAAGCTGTATGAAGCTACAGCTACATTATATAGAGAGAAAGGCGGTGACCGATCGTGAGTTGGATGAAGCGGCAGAGGCTGATTGGTTATGTGTTTATCGCTCCCAATCTAATCGGAATGATGGTGTTTATGCTCGTTCCTGCCCTGTTTTCCTTTTATTTAATGTTTACGGATTGGGTATTCGCTAGTGGGCAATCCCCGCACTTCGTTGGATTGGATAATTTCAGGATGATGGTGAGAGATGATTTATTTGTTGTATCGGTCAAAAACACCTTATTGGTACTGATTCCTGTACCGATTTCTATTATGCTCGGATTTCTGATTGCAGTCATGCTCAATAATCGTACTTATTTGCAGAAGACTTTACGAGCGTTTTTTTTCGCACCTTATTTTACCAGCGGTATCGCTATCGCTTTCGTCTGGATGGTGCTATTTCAGCCTACTAACGGTCCAATAAATGCCTTTCTGCGATCCATAGGCGTATCGGATCCTCCACTATGGTTTGCTTCGCCGGATACGGCGATGTATGCAGTGCTGATCATGATGACCGCCGGCGGCATCGGCTACAACATGATCATTTATTTGGCTGCACTGCAGGAGATGTCTTCCGAGCAGCTGGAAGCTGCCAAGATGGATGGAGCAACATTTGGGCAGTTACTACGCCTAATTATATTTCCATTGGTTAGTCCGACGACTTTTTTCTTGATGATCACGGGCTTTATCGGCTCTATCAAGGGGTTTGGCATGATTTATGCGATAACTCAAGGAGGGCCAGGCAATAGTACGACCGTTTTCTCTATTTTCGCATATAAAAAAGCCTTCAACTTCTATGAAATGGGTTACGCTTCGGCCGTCTCATGGACCATGTTCCTGATCATCCTTTGCATCACGGTTATTCAGTGGGTTGGCCAGAAAAAGTGGGTCCATTATTAACAGAGGGGAAGACGCACAAATGGATACGAGAAATATCAGAATAATCAGAGAACGGGTGATTAAAAGCTTCAATACGATCATCATGACGCTAGCCAGTCTACTGCTGCTGTCGCCAATGATCTGGATGATCAGCACCTCGTTTAAGAAACCGAAGGATGTCTTCACTTATCCGATTCAATGGATTCCGCACGATCCAGTATGGACCAACCACTTTAAGGTATGGATGACGGGAGACGGATTTGCACTCTTCTATTTCAATTCCCTGAAGATTTCTATAATTTTGATGATTGGAGCTCCTTTGCTCGCTGCCTTTGCGGCATATGGCTTTAGCCGTATTCCGTTTAAGGGGAGGGACGGTATCTTTTTACTATATCTATGTCTGATGATGATTCCACCACAAGTACTTTTTGTACCGAAATTTATCATGTTTGATTGGATGAAAATTTACAACACCCATTGGGCGCTCATTCTTCCGGGCTTGTTTACGGTGTTCGGCGTCTTCATGATTCGGCAATTTTTCATGAGCATTCCCCACGAAATATCTGAAGCGGCTTTTATTGATGGTGCCGGTCATTTTCGGATTTTCTTTCAATTGTTCCTGCCACTCTCCAAACCGGTACTGGCAACTTTCGCTATTATTGATTTTACTTGGACTTGGAACGATTATGAGAACGCTTTGATTTTCCTGTTGGACAAAAAACTGTTCACGGTACCACTTGGCATGCAAAATTTCATGCTGGAAGCAGGAGTGGACTATAACATGATGATGGCCGCAGCTACAGCGGGAGTCGTGCCGTTACTCATCGTCTTCTTCCTGGGCCAAAAATATATTATTCAAGGGTTCTCAAGTTCTGCTGTCAAAGGATAAACGATTAATATGACCATTAGAGGAATTGAGCGCTGATTCTGGCCTGTGCCTCTACTTACTCAAGATAAATTTTCCAGACTTTTAAGGTGTGAAATAAACAAAATGAGCTTTTCATACCTTAGAATTTTTTTTGAATAATAACACGTGCTATAAGAGGGGACTTGAAACATGTTTTGGACTGAAGAGAAGCTTGAGCAACGCTTAAATGAGTTGGATGGGTACCGGTATCGAGACTTGCGCCCGATTGGGGAATGGATGTTCACGCCCGATTTAGACAAGATGAACGGCGCCAGGCCGCCGGCGACCCCGAGCTGCGATGCAACGATACAAATCGGTGACCGCTGGAAGGGTCGTGATCTATATGTTTGGTTAAGGCAACGGGTTACGATCCCGTCCGAATGGTCGGAACATACGGTAGTCGGGCGATTCGATTTTGGAAGCACGGGGCCGGGACATAATTCGGGCTTCGAATCGCTGCTTTATGTGAACGGCGCTCCATATCAAGGTGTCGATTCCAACCATATAGAAGTATTCATGCGACAGGAATGGGCCGGAACCGAAGTCGACCTTTGTTTTCGGTTATGGTCTGGATTGGAGGGAGGCGGAATACCGCAGGAGCAAGAGCATCAGATCAGGAAGGCGGAGCTTACTGTGCTGGACGAGGCTGCTGATGACCTCTATTTCACGGGCCGGGGTGTATTGAATACGGTCAAGGTACTTGAGGAGCATCAACCGGAACGGTTCGAGTTGCTGCAGTCACTGGACTACGCCTTTAAGCTGATCGATTGGTCCAAGCCCGGATCGGAGGCGTTTTACGATTCGATCCGGCAGGCAGCAGGTGCGCTGCGCGAGTCAGTGGCGTCGTGGGAGAAGACGAGTCAGGTCGCGGTGCAATGCATTGGCCATACGCATATCGACGTCGCGTGGTTATGGCGACTGACGCATACCCGCGAAAAAGCGGCGCGCTCTTTTTCCACTGTCCTGCGGCTGATGGAGAAGTACCCGGAATACGTATTTCTGCAAACGCAACCCCAACTGTACGAATACATCAAGGAAGACTATCCGGACATCTACGAAGACATCAAACAGCGCATCAAGGAGGGGCGCTGGGAGGCGGGCGGCGCCATGTGGCTAGAGGCCGACTGCAATTTAACCAGTGGAGAATCACTCGTTCGGCAAATCCTGTACGGGACCCGCTTCCTACAGCAGGAATTCGGCGTGACCTGTAGTTACTTATGGTTGCCCGATGTATTTGGCTACAGCTGGGCATTACCGCAAATATTGAAGAAAGCGAATATCGATACATTCATGACGACAAAGATCAGCTGGAGCCAGTACAACCGGATGCCGCACGACACCTTCATCTGGCGTGGTATCGACGGCTCCGAGGTGCTGACGCATTTCGTGACGACACCGGAGGTTCCCGGATCGACGGTATGGTGGTATACCTACAACGGGTTAATCGAGCCGTACTCCGTCAAAGGAATTTGGGATACGTACCGAGACAAAGGCTTGAATCGTGAGCTCCTGCTGTCGTATGGCTACGGTGACGGTGGCGGAGGGGTCAATCGCGACATGCTGGAGATGCGGCGCCGCCTGAACGAAATTCCCGGCCTGCCCCACGTGAAAACGGGCCGGGCGGGAGACTATTTCGCGAGGTTGCAGGAGACCGTAGAGAAGACGGACCAGTACGTGCATACGTGGGACGGTGAGCTATACCTGGAATACCACAGGGGAACCTATACGAGCCAGGCGTATAACAAACGGATGAACCGGAAGCTGGAGTTCCTGTACCGGGACGCGGAGTGGCTGCAGTCGTTGAATGGGGTTGTTGGCGCTGGATGGAAGGAATATCCACAGCAGAAGCTGTACAAGGGCTGGAAGACGATTATGCGGAACCAGTTTCACGATATTATTCCGGGCTCATCCATTCCGGAGGTTTACGAAGATACACGGCGGGAATATGCAGAAGCGGAAGTGTGGGGACTGGAGGCCCGAAAGGATGCTGCCGAAGCGCTTACTACGGTGGATCCTATGGCGTGGACGGTGTGGAACAACGCCTCCTATGCGCGCACCGAGTTGGTTCGGATACCGGCCGAGTCCGGCATGGAATCGGGCCACTGGATCGCCGCGAATGGCAGGGAACTTGATGCCGTAAAATTAGATGATTTCTGGAAGGTCTGCGTTACCGACGTGCCTCCAGCGGGGGGGCTGACCATTCGTTTCGAGCCGTCTCCGTTGGACATGAAGGAAGCACAGCCGAAGTTCACCTATGAATGCCGCAAGCTCACAACGCCGTTTTACGTGCTGGAATGGAACGAGTTCGGGCAGTTGACGCATCTATACGACCGTAAGGCAAAGCGTGAGGTTATCGCCGAGGGAACGTGCGGCAACGTGCTTCAGGTGTTTGAAGACAAACCAAAAATGTTCGACGCATGGGATATCGATTTGTTCTACCAGGAGAAACAGCGCGAAATCAGGCAACTCGAATCGGTTGCCTTGATCGAGAACGACGCGTACAGTGCAGTTCTGCGTTTCGAGTGGCGGTATATGGATTCGCAGATCGTTCAGAACTTGACCGTTTACGCAGACAGCCGGCGCATCGATTTCGCTTCTAGGGTCGACTGGCGGGAGAAGCAGCAGCTGTTGAAGGTCGCTTTTCCGGTACAGGTCCGCGCTACGGAAGCGACGTACGACATCCAGTTCGGCAACGTCAAACGTCCGACGCATTGGAATACGAGCTGGGATTATGCGCGCTTCGAGACGGTCGCGCATCAATGGGTCGATTTGTCCGAGCGGGGCTTCGGGGTTAGTCTGTTGAACGACTGCAAATACGGTCATGACATTAAGGATAACATCATCCGGCTGACCTTAATCAAATCCGCTACGTATCCGGATCCGAATGCGGACCAAGGTCTCCATCAATTTACGTATTCGCTGTTTCCTCACTCCGGAGATTGGGTGGCGGATGGTACCGTACGAGAAGCCGCTTCGCTCAATCAGCCGCTAACACTGCTTAAAGGTTTCGCCGCCTTGTCAGGCAAATCGATGCTGCAGCTCGATGTGGATCATGTCATAGTTGACACGGTGAAGAAGGCGGAGGACAGCGATCAGGTTGTAATCAGGCTGCATGAATATACGGGTGCGCGTAGCAACGTTATTCTCTCCAGCGATTTCCACATCGTTTCGTGGCAGGAAACCGATTTGTTGGAACAGCCGATTATCCCGCTTCAAGAAGGTCCACATATCTCCTTTGATATAAAGCCGTACGAAATCAAGACATTCCTTATTGATATGAAACCGTAATGAAAGGGTAGAGGAGAAGAGCTATGCCAATTATCGATATGCCATTAGAACAATTGAGAACCTATCAAGGAACTAATCCACGCCCGGCGGATTTTGATGAGTATTGGGAACGGGCTCTCGCGGAGATGCGCGCAGTTGATCCGCAGGTAGAGCTTGTGCCTAGTAGCTTTCAAGCGCCAAATGCGGAATGCTTCGACTTGTATTTCACCGGTGTGAAGGGGGCGCGAATTCATGCGAAATATGTACGTCCCATGCATACGGAAGCCCCTCATCCGGCTGTGGTAATGTTTCACGGATATTCCGGTCATTCCGGCGATTGGGGCGAGAAGCTGGCCTACTCCTCGCTAGGCTTCTCTGTGCTTGCCATGGATTGCCGCGGTCAGGGAGGAAGCTCGGAGGATGTTGGTGGCGTGAAGGGAAATACCCATCACGGACATATTATCCGTGGTTTGGACGATCATCCGGATGAACTGCTATTCCGCCACATATTTTTGGATACGGCACAATTAGCCGGAATAGCGATGGAACTGCCTGAAGTCGATCCTGAGCGCGTTTATGCAGCGGGAGGATCTCAGGGAGGAGGACTTACAATAGCTTGTGCTGCGTTGGAGCCAAGGGTGAAGAAGTTGGCTCCGATCTACCCTTTTCTTAGCGATTACAAGCGCACATGGGACATGGACTTGGATCAGGAAGCTTATGGGGAGCTGCGTACATATTTCCGCTATTATGATATGTTGCATGAGCGTGAACATGAAGTGTTTCAGAAGCTCGGATATATTGATATACAGTTTCTGGCTGAACGGATCAAAGGAGAAGTTATAATGTCCGTTGGATTGATGGATACAATATGTGCGCCGTCAACGCAATTTGCAGCCTACAATAAAATGAATACGAAAAAGAAACTTGTTATTTATCCTGATTTCGGACATGAGTATTTGCCTGGGTCGTCGGATCGGACAATGCAATTTTTTCTAGAGTAAAGCTAAAAAGCTTGTAAAGTTGGATTCCCAGCTTTACAAGCTTTTTATTCTCTATTATCTTTCGTTTAGCTACGCTCCAATATCGTGTTCAGCGTAGTCCGATCCAATCCGCGAACGAGCTTGATCAGCAGTTCCTTAGCTGCGGCGTAATCGTCCGTATGGATAATGGAAGACGAGGTGTGAATATAGCGAGAGCAAATGCCGATGACTGCGGATGGAACACCGATTCCGCTTAAGTGAACTTGTCCAGCATCCGTTCCACCTGGAGAAACGAAATATTGATACTTGATTTTATGCGTGTCAGCTGTATCTTGAATGTACTCCACCAATCCCCGGTGTGTAAGCATGGTAGGATCATAAATCCGTAGCAATGCTCCCTCACCCAATTTACCGAAGACTTGTTTGTTTCCAGTCATATCATTTGCCGCGCTCGCATCCAGACCAAAGAAAATGTCAGGTTGAATAAGGTTTGCTGCAGTCCGTGCACCACGAAGTCCAAGTTCCTCCTGTACAGTTGCCCCGGAATACAGAATGTTAGGTAATTTCTCCTGATGCAGTGCCTCCATCAACTCAATAGCAAGTCCAACACCATAACGGTTATCCCATGCTTTGGCCATAATTTTCTTCGGGTTGACTAATGGTGTGAATTCACAGATGGGAACGATTTGTAACCCCGGTTTAATACCACAGCTTTCTGCTTCTTCTCTACTATCTGCACCGATATCAAGATACATGGTCTTAATATCTACAGGCTTATTACGCTGAGACTCATCAAGTAAATGAGTTGGAATCGAACCTACAACCCCAACAACGGGTCCTTGCTCTGTAATAACTTGCAGTCTTTGTGACAATACAGTCTGACTCCACCAGCCACCAAGTGGTTGGAAAGATATCATTCCGTTATCGCTAATTCCTGTTGTCATAAATCCCACTTCATCCATATGCCCAGCAACCATTACTTTGGGACCCTGTTCATCTCCCCGGAGCACACCAAATATACTGCCTAGCCGATCTTGTACGAATTCTTCAGTGTAAGCTGACAGCTTTTCTTTGACTGAAGCACGAAGCTCACGTTCAAAACCCGGAGCTGAAGGGAATTCTGTTAAATGTTTAAAAAGCGCTAATGTTTGTTCATTCATATGTTGTTCTCTCCTCTCAGTACATTATAGTATGTACCACCTTTTATGGATTGTCCATGAACCTTTATATGCGTAACGGACACGCACTGATGCACTACCTAGATACATATACTACAGCAAGTTTTAAGGTAAAATAGGGAGGCAAAGTATGATGGAACGATACTCGAAGGACTGGATTATGATCCTTCTTCTGTTTATTTTACTGGTTATTATTCTTCTATGTCTATAATGGTAAACGTATGAGAATTAGAGTTATCCAAACAGTGAGTTTCCTTTTCCATGAGAGGGAGTCACTGTTTTTTTATGCGTAGAGAGTTGTACTTGCGAGGTTTCTATATGGATGATTTACCAAACATAACAAACATGAAAATGACAAATAATGAATACACAGCATTCAGAAAAAACGTAATTTGAGCAGGGGGATGGTCATATGCCCAATAAATCGAAACCTGGGTCGCGGTTAAAAATGAATTCAGTGTTGCTGACGGATCAGGACTATAAGCAAATCGCCGATAAACATAGTCCCAAAAAAAATATCTGGGGTAATTGTTTAAAGGCTTTTCTAGTTGGCGGATTTATCTGTTTAATTGGACAATGTATTACGCAGTTATTCATGACGTTTGCGGGTATGTCGTCTAAGGAAGCTGGAAATCCAACGGTTGCTATCCTGATCATTATTTCTGTGATTCTGACCTCACTCGGTGTATACGATAAAATCTCTCAATGGGCAGGTGCTGGTTCAGCAGTACCGGTCACCGGATTTGCCAATTCAATGTGCTCTTCAGCATTAGAGTCGCGACCTGAAGGATTAGTGTTAGGTGTAGGGGCTAATATGTTTAAACTGGCTGGGTCTGTCATCGTATTTGGTGTTGTAGCCGCATTTGTTGTTGGTGTAATCCATGTGATATTTGGTTTAGGGGGGGCCCATTAAATATGCTAAAAGGGTCACAAACATGGGAGTTCCCCACGAAACCGATCATTATTGGGGCGGCAACTGTTGTTGGCCCAGATGAGAATGCGGGACCCTTATCCGGAGATTTTGATTTTAGCTACGATAATTTAGAAATCGATGAGAAGACCTGGGAATTAGCAGAACGTAAGCTATTGGAGCATGCTGCTGCACTAGCACTAGTTCATGGGGGGATTGCAAAAGAGGATTTACAGTGTTTTATTGGTGGCGATTTGATGAACCAGATCATAAGTGCGACCTTTGCTGCAAGGAGAATATCTGCGCCTTATCTGGGTGTGTTTGGCGCTTGTTCCACGTCTATGGAGAGCTTAGCTCTCGCTGCACTGCTCGTTGATTCAGGTAACGCAATAAATGTGCTTGCGGGTACGGCTAGTCATAACTGTACGGTAGAGAAGCAGTTTCGTTATCCGACAGAATATGGGTCGCAGAAGCCTCCAACGGCTCAATATACCGTGACGGGATCAGGATGCGCTGTTGTATCTTCGAAGGGTACTGGTCCACGGATTACCCATGCAACAATTGGAAGAATTCAGGATCTAGGAATTAAGGATCCATTTAATATGGGGGCCGCTATGGCACCGGCTGCTGCGGATACGATTATTTCCCATTTTCGCGACACGGGTCGGGGGCCGAAAGATTATGATCTGATTGTAACGGGAGATTTGGCTTCTGTTGGACATGCTATCGTAAAGGAGCTTTTGGACAAAGACGGTGTGTCCATGGACCAGACTGAATTTGGTGATTGTGGTTTGATGATTTACAGCCGAGAGAAGCAGCCGTTTGTTATAGCAGGTGGAAGTGGGTGCGGATGCTCTGCGGTAGTCACTTATGGCCATATCTTAAAAAAAATAAAACGCGGAGAACTAAATCGTGTGCTTATCATTGCAACAGGTGCTCTGTTATCTCCCTTGTCGTATCAGCAAGGGGAGAGCATTCCATGTATAGCGCACGCAGTGGCTCTAGAAAGTGAGGAGATCAGATTATGATATTTGTATGGGCATTTGTAATTGGTGGTTTGATCTGTGTAGTGGGACAACTGATGTTTGACGTGCTGAAATTAACACCGGCACATACCATGAGTAGCCTAGTTGTGGCTGGAGCGGTACTTGATGCTTTGGGGTGGTATGATCCTTTAGTGAAATTTGCTGGAGCAGGAGCTACAGTGCCAATTACCAGCTTTGGTAACGCCTTAGTTCATGGAGCATTAACCGAGCTGGAAAGAGATGGTTGGGTAGGCGTAATTACGGGGATATTCGATGTCACCAGTGCGGGTATTTCCGCAGCGATCATTTTTTCATTTCTAGCAGCATTAGTCGTCCGACCAAAAGGATAAATACTTAAAAATCGTTACTTTTTATCATATTTAGTGGAGCGCTAAAGTATCTTTCCCACTCTCAGATCATGTACAATAGGTTATAGGAAGAAATATACAGCATGAGTGAGTTATCATACACTGTATGGACATTTCTATGGTCTGGGGAGGAAAAATACATGCCCGTTAATGAACAATCTATTCGAACGTTAGCTGCTGTCAGATCCAATTTGGAATCTTGCATCTTGGGGAAATCATTTGAGATCAATCTTCTATTAACAGCGTTACTTGCAGGCGGTCATGTGTTGATTGAGGATGTACCGGGAACAGGGAAAACCCAACTTATTAAAGCGATGGCAAAATCAATGAGTGGTGAATATCGACGTATTCAATGTAATCCTGATATTCTACCCAGTGATATTACTGGGGTGTCTATCTTCCATCCTCATGAAGAACGTTTCGTATTTAGACCAGGCCCAGTGATGACGAATATTCTGCTTACGGATGAGATCAATCGTGCGACCACAAAAACTCAATCTGCGCTACTGGAAGTTATGGAGGAACGTTGTGTTACTGTGGATGGAATAACACATGAGCTGCCCCATCCCTTCATGCTTTGTGCTACTCAGAATCCGATCGATTTCGAAGGAACTTACATGCTACCGGAAGCACAACTAGACCGATTTATGATGAAAATAGGCATTGGATATCCTGATGAGGGAACCGAGAAGACCATGTTGCATTCCCACAGCCAGGGTCAACCTGTCGACCAGCTTCAACCGGTTACAACGATGGAGGAAATTACGGCGATTCAGTCGCAGATTCGTGAAGTGCATATGAATGAGTCTCTGGTCGATTATTTGTTGTTTATTGTTCGTCGTACGCGCGAACATGAAGCAGTACTATTGGGTGCAAGTCCACGTGCGTCTCTTGCCTTTATGATGGCGGTTAAAGCCTATGCGTTCTTACAAGAACGTGATTATGTATTACCGGATGACATCAAGACTTTAGCTCCATATGTGCTTGGGCATCGCATTTTATTGCGTCCTGACTCACGTATGGATAGCATGAATTCGGGCGTTGTCCTGCAGAAAATTTTACAGCAGGCAAACGTACCGGTGTCAGTAGGACGTTGATCATGCGAGCGGTGATGAGCTCGTTCAAATCAGGATTAACCTCCACTAAATTCTGGAAAGTGGCATCCGTATGGTTAATATGTTTGTTTTATTTATTATTTCAGGGCGGGAAAACATCGTTTATGTTATTTGCCATGGTATCGATCTTGGCTGCCTACTTGGTTATTGGTGGATTTAGCGGTGTTAAGCGTATTAAGGGAACTAGGACGCTATCGCTCGAAGGTGATCGTGGACATCTACAGGCCGGAGATCAAGTTCAGGTGAAACTAGTTCTTAACCTACCACAAATGATACCGCTTCCATATATTGTTGTTCGGGAGTTACTTCGGCGTCATAATGGTCAATCGTGGGCTTTCGAAGATAGCGTGATTCCCCTTAGTCAGGGAAAAGCTTCATTATCGTATCAGACTCCGCCGCTTGAGCGCGGTAAATACGTTTTTTCTTCCACGGAGTGTATATCTAGAGATATTTTTGGCCTAATGGAAAATAAGGGGGAATTTCAGACGGATGGGAAGTTTCATATTCTTCCCCGGACTGTTTTTATTCCTTATTGGCAGTTATACAGTAAGAATTCTCGACTGGCTGGACCAGAGATGGCAACATCGTTATCCCGCAGAGAAGCAACACAAATCAACGGTGTACGGGATTATGTCTATGGTGATCGAATTTCACGGATTCACTGGAACGCTACCGCTAAGACAGGAACGTGGAAATCGAAAGAATTCGAACATGAATCACTTCCAAAGACAATGCTGGTATTGGATGCACACGCTATGAATTATAAGCATTCAGAACAGTTCGAATTGGCGGTCTCTACGGTTACTTCTCTGCTCCAGTATGGGGCCAGGGAGCGGATCAGTATGGGGTTATGTACACTCGGGAAAAATTTTCGGAGTTTTGCCCCAGCCGAAAATTATTTGGAACGACAACAAATGATACACCATATGGTAGATATTCATAACGACGGAGTTGGCAAACATAGAGAGAGATTAGAAGCAAACAAGCAATGCTTCCCCTCGGGATCATTCTTCATTCTAATCAGTCCGATGAAAGATGATCAAGCACTCAGTATTATGAACTGGGTGAAAGGTCGACAAATGATACCTTACCATATTCAGATTGGGGTTCCGGGTCATGCTACGGAGACTCGAAGTAGAACCGCTACTTTTCGAAGATCAGAACTCTTATCGGAACGAGGCGTAAAAGGAACTTATGTCTCCTCCCTTCAAGATCTTCCTGCTGCTATGGGAGGTAGGCGTCATGTATAAACAGGACGTATTAAGGAATGTCTTGTGGTACCGTGTTATTAGTATGCTGTGGCTGATGGTCATCGCGATGCAGTGGATTCAATATTCTGAGCCTATCTGGCTAGAGCAGACGTCAACCTTAGTTATTGTAACGTTGATTGTGATCTCTTTGATCGAGATACCGGTACCATTGAAACCTCCTTGGCGGTGGATAATCAAATCCATTGCATTAATTGCAGTTTGGCGTATTGTCCTGACTTACTATGACGTATATGTACCCCAAGGTCCCCTGTTTCCTGATCAGTTTCTGGGGATGGCGCAACAATTCACACCTTATATTTGGTTCTCTTTGTTTGCTTGGGCATTGTTCGAAATTTTGCTCCGCCTGCTCCATGATAGAGTACGAATTTTAATCTTTTTAGGATTTAATCTAGTTGCATTTGCGATATTGGATTCATTTACTTCTACTTATTTATGGGAAAATGTAGCTTGGACAGTATTTGCAGGTCTCGGGTGGTTATTAAGTCTCCATTTTGTCCAGTTTCAGCTTACATATCCGCAGGGCTGGAAACGGTTATTGGAATATCCTTTAGAGATGGTCATAAGCATTGTAATCATCTTTGCTTGTATTCAATTGATAGGAATTAGCATGCCAGTAGTGTCCCCGATACTAACCGATCCTTATACTGCTTGGATTAAAGCCGATAAGCGTTCTGGGGGGGAAGTAGGACTCGTAGCATCGAGTGATTCAACTACGTTTAGTAATACAATAACGACTGAGGATACCGTATCTGGTTATAGTCGAGACGATGCTAAACTTGGGAATGGCTTTGAATTTAGTTTTAACACGGTTATGACAGTAGATTCGCCGGTGAGGTCCTACTGGCGTGGTGAGACACGCCGGAATTACACAGGTAAAGGTTGGAGTGACCTCACAGTTGAGCCAAGAGATTTGGAACATTATGCTCCTGGAGGAATTCTAACAAATGGCTCATCTGGCAAGTTAGAAACACAAACAGTTGAACAGACTTTTACAATGCAAACGGATTATAAGTATCCTGTCATATTTGGTAGCTATGCTATTCAAAGAGTAGAGCTAATAGATGATAGCGAGGATACCGAGGATGTTGGGCATGGCGGAGTTAACCTCCCCGTAAATCTGTTCTGGGCAAATCGAGAGTCAGAGATACACTTGGACACAGAAATCAATGAAAACTCGTTAATAGGCTACCCTAAGAAATATAAAGTAGTCTCCCAAGTCCCGATTATTCCAATCGCGGAACTTCGAAGTGCAAGTTACGAATCACTTTACAGCAATTCGACAGAAAAGGACTACTTACAGATTCCTTCAGGTTTTCCGCAACGTGTAGTAGATCTAGCCGAGGAAATCACAGATGTTGCATCTACCCCGTATCTGAAAATGGAACTGCTTCAGGAGTATCTGCGTGAAAATTATGAGTATACAAACGAACCTGATGTCTCTTTGAAAAAGAGTAAGGATTTCGTTGATGGATTTCTGTTTGAAGTTAAGGAAGGTTATTGTGATTATTACTCTACTGCTATGGTTATGATGGCACGCTCGTTAGGCGTTCCAGCAAGATGGGTCAAGGGATATTCTTCGGGTAGCTTACCTGATTATGAACAAATGCAGCATCTACCTTGGCAAATTCAGCAATCTATGGGTGGAGAGTACAGAGTAACGGATGCAAACGCACATTCTTGGGCTGAACTGTATTTTGGAGATTACGGATGGATTCCTTTTGAAGCTACTTCTGGTTATAGCGCTTCGATTCTTACTACGAAGGATGACAGTGAGGAGACGCTTGCTGAGGTCCTGCTAGGAGAGGCCGGTAAAAACAAACAGAAGTCAGGTTTTCTCTCTTACCTTGGTCCTGGTATCCAAAAAGCGATCATCGCTGTAGTGGCGGCAGGTATATTATTGTTAGGAATTTATCGATTCCACGCTACATTATACTTTGGTTTTCTGCGGTTACGAATGGGTCGTTCATTAACATGGGGAGACAAAATTATCTTTGAGACACAGCGCATCATGAAGAAATTGCGACGAAGAGGTTGGTTACGGGCCGATCATGAAACCATGAGGGAATCATTCCAGCGTTGGACATTAGAACAGCCACAGTTACGTGAACCTTTGAATCTTCTGCTCCTGAGGTTTGAGAAAGCAAACTATAGTCCAGATGCTGTAACACTTGAAGAATGGCGATCTGTGCAGGATCTGACACGGCAGATTCTAAAGGGATCAAGTAATGCCGTTCGTTGAACATAATCTGCTCCTCAAATTTAATTTAAATTGGAAACGTTCCTGCATGCCTTGCGCTCAGGACGTTTTCTTTTATAAAATAAGAGGAAGTTGGGGATAGATTATGGTATAGTTTGTCGTATGAAACCGAGGTGAACGTATTTGTTTGAGAGATTTATGCCAAAGTTACGCGTGGATAGCGTGTTCGATATTGACTTGGATGATCTTTATGCCAAGGGTTATCGGGGCATCATTACGGATTTGGATAATACCCTGGTTGGAGCTAAAGCCCCATTGGCCACACCTGAACTTTTGGAATGGTTACAAAAGGTGAAGGAATCTGGGTTTAAACTTGTCATTGTGTCAAACAATAATATGGATAGGGTATCGATATTTTCCAACCCTTTAAATATCGAATTCGTGCATTCCGCAAGAAAACCATCAAGTTCACCTTTTCGCAGAGCGATGGGATTGATGGGTTTGAGTTCCGACGAAACGATTGTAGTTGGCGATCAAATGATGACTGACGTATATGGAGGCAATCGTCTCGGATTATTTACTGTACTGGTGCTTCCGATTTCGATCGGCGAAGAAGGATGGGGAACTCGTATAAACCGTCAGTTGGAGCGAATTGTGAAACGGAGACTCGGTAAGCATGGAAAATGGCTGGAGGAGGAAAAGAACAAATGACAGAAGAACAGAGCGCAAAGGGCGCTCTAAGCTGTAGTGGCTGTGGCATCCAATTGCAGAGCGAGCAGCAAGACAAACCAGGATATACCCCTGTACAAGCGTTGGAGAAGGACCCCGTTATATGTCAACGATGCTTTCGTATCAAGAATTATAATGAGTCCTCTTCAGTAACAGTGGAGCAGGATGAATTTTTGCGACTACTAAGCCAGATAGGTGAACGTCAAGCGCTCGTCATTCATATTGTCGATATTTTTGACCTTCAAGGAAGTGTCATTTCTGGACTAAAGCGGTTCGTGGGCAATAATCCCGTGTTGTTAGCTGTCAATAAGACCGATCTGTTGCCTAAGGTGACGAATTGGAACAAGGTTACGAACTGGGTACAAAAAGAAGTGAAGGAACTAGGCCTAAAAGTAGAGGATATCATCCTTTGCAGTGCGAAACAGAGCAGTGGCTTCGATCGGCTTCTGGATGCTGTGGCAACCCATCGCGATAATCGTGATGTGTATGTGGTTGGTGCAACGAATGTCGGCAAATCGACGCTAATTAACCGACTCATTCACGATTATAGTGACCTAGATCAAGAGCTTACGGTTTCTCGTTATCCTGGTACAACGTTGGATATGGTGCATATTCCGCTTGATGACGGTGGGTCCATCATTGACACACCAGGGATTATGTATGCTTCGCGTTACAGTGAGCTGGTTAGTCCAGAGGATTTGAGTATCATTATGCCGGACAAACCACTTAAACCCGTAGTATATCAATTGAATGAAGGACAAAGCATCTTCTTTGGTGGATTTGGTCGTTTCGATTTCATTAAAGGTGATCGTCAATCCTTCACTTGTTTCGTCAGCGGACGAATTCCGTTTCATCGCACGAAGCTGGAGAGAGCAGATGAACTATTTGCAACTCATGCTGGGGAAATGCTGGCTCCGCCAAGTAGAGAGAATTTGACTAAACTTCCTGAGTGGACACGTCATGAATTCCGGATTGCCAAAGGAAGTCGATCTGATGTTTTTATCTCTGGACTCGGTTGGATTAAGATCAATGGAGATACCGGAGCTGTTGTAGCTGTACACGTTCCGAAAGGACTAAAAGTGATGGTGCGTCCTTCATTGATATAGAATACTTGGGTAATTCGCTGTTTACCAAGAGAGCTAGGGGGAGAAACTATGGGTGAAAACGGAATGGGACAAGGCGGACTACCGCTGTTACTGGGTGTAATGGGTGACCCCATTATTCATTCAAAGTCTCCCGCGATGCATGGGGCTGCGCTTGCAGCCTGCGGAATAGATGGTAAATATGTGCCTCTACATGTGAAAGCCAATCAGCTGGAGGAGGCCATCAAAGGGATCAGGGCACTTGGATTTCGTGGTGTCAATGTGACTGTTCCACATAAAGTAGAAGTGATGAAATATTTGGATCACTTGGATGACGGGGCTCGATATATTGGCGCGGTCAATACAATCGTGAACGATGAGGGTCGGTTGATTGGATACAATACAGATGGAATCGGATATATCCGGTCCCTACAAGAGGAAGTTGTTCCTGATTTATCAGGGAAATCGGTATTGGTATTAGGATCTGGTGGAGCAGCACGCGGAATTATTTATGCGTTGCTCCTGCAGAAGCCAAGAAGCGTAGTTGTTGCAAACCGCACGGAACAGAAAGCTAAAGAGCTGGCTACCGATTTATCTCATCTTGGTAACATTGCTGGTTGCAGTATGGATCGCGTTAAGGAATATATTCAAGGTATTGATGTTGTAATCAATACGACTTCTGTCGGCATGTTCCCGAATATCGAGGAGATGCCGATAGATCCTGATCTAATACCTAATGGAATTATTGTCAGTGATCTTATCTACAATCCATTAAAGACTGAATTACTACGTCATGCTGAATTAAAAGGCTGTCAAATCCATAACGGTCTAGGTATGTTCTTATATCAAGGTGCCTATGCATTCGAGTATTGGACCGGATGTTCCGCTCCGATCGACTTCATGCGTAAGGCAGTTATGGATAGTTTGCATAAATAATAAAGAATGTGAAATTCTATTTTGCTAGTTAAGGAGTTTTGAAAGAACATGTTAAGTGGAAAACAAAAACGTTATTTGCGGAGTTTGGCACACGGACTTCAGCCTGTATTTCAAGTTGGCAAGGGAGGAACGAATGAACAAATCATCCGGCATATTTCGGAAGCCATCGAAAAGCGGGAATTGATAAAGATTTCGATTCTGAACAACAATATGGATAACCCTCAAGAAATTGCTGAGGAATTAGCGGCTGGAGCAAATGCTGAGCTTGTACAACTCATTGGCAAAACGATCATTCTTTATAAGGAATCGCGCGATCACAAACAAATCGAGCTACCTTAAGCTGAAGTGGGAGGACGGAATATGAAGAGAGTCGGAATTCTTGGAGGCGCCTTCGATCCGATTCACCTAGGTCATCTGCTGGCTGCAGAAGCGGCCCTAGAACAATATCGACTAGAAGAGGTATGGTTCATGCCTTCTCATATACCTCCACATAAGCATCAAGCAGGTGTGAGCGGAGAGCAAAGGCTGGAGATGGTGAGAGCAGCTACCCAGAACCATCCGGCTTTCAAACCAATCGATATTGAATTGCGATTAGGTGGGGTCTCCTACACCATTGATACGATAAGGGAAATCAGGAAACTACATCCTGAGCTGGAGCTCTATTTCATCATCGGTGCGGATATGGTAAACTATCTCCCTAAATGGGAAGGTATCGAGGAACTGACACAAATGCTTAAGTTTATCGGCTTACAGCGACCCGGAAGCTTCCTAGAGCTGGATACGTTACCGTCCTTCATCCAAGAATCAGTATCTTTAGCGGAAATGCCGCTGGTCGATATTTCGTCAAGCTTAATCAGAAGTCGCCTGGCTGCCGGTAGGTCAGTACGTTACATGGTGCCTGAACAGGTGTATGAATATATGACGAGGAGCGGATTGTATGGAATACACTCGGGATGAGCTAATCGCAGCCGTATCAAGTGGAATGCCTGCTAAACGCTGGAAGCATACTGAGGGCGTTATGGAAACCTCGGTCCTTTTGTGTGAAAGGTTCGGTGCTGATCCACAAAAGGGCGATTTGGCAGCATTGTTACATGATTTGGCCAAGTATTGGCCCATCGAGGAACAGGTAGCCGTTGTGCGGGATAACAACCTTAATACTGATTTACTCCAGCACGATAAACAGTTACTACATGCTGAAGTTGCTGCTTTTGTATCGCGGCGGGATTATGGGGTGGAAGACCCTGAAGTATTGGATGCCATTCGTTACCATACCTCGGGCCGAATTGGTATGACCTTACTTGACAAAATCGTCTGTTTGGCTGATTATATCGAACCGGGGCGGGACTTCCCAGGTGTAGATAAGATCCGCGAATTGGCTGAGCACAGTCTTGATGAGGCGTTGATCGCTGGATTTGATTCTACTATCTCCTTCTTGATCGAGAAGCGCAAAGTCATCTTCCCACTCACAATACTCGCTCGGAATGACTTAATTCAAGGTCTTAAGCGATAGCGATACCATATAGTAGCAGGGAATCATCCATGTAATCTACTGAATAGCTGTTATAGTTATGAGTAGCAGGAAATTCTCCATGTAATATACCGCATAACTGTAATAGGTATGAGTAACAGGAAATTCTCCCTCTAAATTTGGCACAACGAGCTATTATGGCGAAATTTTGCTGGATTAACTGGAATTTTTCCAGTTAATTAGGATGTGAGAGTCATATCGTTTATAATAGCGGGAGCTTTTCCCGCTAATGTTTTTGTTTCTACCCAAGTGTTATTTTGGGCAGAATAAGTTTATTGTTTACAAGCTCTAATCTTGTGAAGTAAGGGGCACGAGGTGTGATTCGGAACTGAAGAAGCGAAGCGTTCGCCTTTGCCATGTGATTATAACCCTCTAGGGTGTTATATAATCAAGATAATCACAGGGCAACAGCGATCGTAAGTCTGAATCATTCCGACTGCCCTTGCTCTTTCCAACAATTTTATGAGCGATATCCCTAGGAGGTTGATTAAATGACAGTATCACCAGAACAATTGTTAAATATAGCGATACAATCAGCAGAAGATAAGAAAGCGATGAACATCGTAGCACTCGATTTACAAGGAATTTCATTGATCGCAGATTATTTCGTTGTTTGTCACGGGAATTCAGATACACAAGTTCAAGCCATTGCCACTGAAATCCGGAAGAGAGTCCATGAATCTGGATCCGTAATTCGTGGGATCGAAGGAATGGATTCTGCACGTTGGGTCCTGATGGATTTAGGAGATGTTGTTGTGCATATATTCCATCGTGATGAGCGTGAGTTCTACAATATCGAACGGTTGTGGTCTGACGCCAAAGTTGTGAACAACGTATGAGTCTAATCGCGGGAACCATGGTGTCCCTGCCGATTGACAGGGAAGTATCACCTTATGGCTATTTTTTAAGTGGGGGAACACAGGATGTTCTACTCCATTATTCTGAGGTTACTCATCCAGTGAAACCAGGTCAAACTGTTGAAGTGTTCTTGTATCACGATACAGAAGGTCGACTTGGGGCTACGATGAAGAAGCCTTATTTGACACTGGGTGAGCTTGCTCTCCTAGAAGTCGCTGATATCCATCCGCGACTAGGGTGTTTTCTAGAAATGGGACTAGGTCGACAACTCTTATTGCCGATCCGGGAACTTCCAGAACTTCCTGAACTCCACCCGCAGATTGGTGATCATGTCTATGTAATTATGGACCATGACAAACAAGGACGTCTAAAGGCTAAATTAGCTGGAGAATATGAGTTGTCGCCGCTTACGTTCCATGTTCCTACGACCTGGAATAATCAGTGGTTAGAAGCTACGGTGTACAAGCCATTACAGATGGGGACCTTCGTTATCGTAGATGGTGGTGTCCTTGGGTTTGGTGTCATCGGAATGATTCATTCCTCTGAACGGAGCCGCTTGTTACGACTGGGTGAACGGGTTAAAGTTCGTGTGTCCCACATCCGTGAGGACGGACGAGTAAATCTATCTATGATGCCTCGTAAGGAAGTTGGACGAGATGAAGATTCTGAACGGATCTTGGCCTATTTAGAAGAACGTCCTGGTGGAGGAATGCCTTTCTCCGATGTAACACCTCCTGACCTGATCAAACAGCGTTTTGGCATTAGTAAATCGGCGTTCAAGCGTGCGATCGGTAAGCTGATGAAGGAAGGTAAGGTTACGCAGAAGGAGAGCTGGACCTATCTTGTGAAACCCGAGAATGAGGAGAGCGAAAGCGGAGAATAAGCTCCAGAAAGTGATGTGACAGCATGGCTTCATATCGTAAATTTGCCTATGTATACGACGAACTGATGGAGGATATGCCTTATCCGGATTGGGTTCGTTTTGCACAGATGGCATGGGAACGGCATGGTGTACCGAAAACCGTTGTGGAGCTTGGTTGTGGCACGGGAAGTATTACGATCCCACTTGTGAACTCTGGCTTTGAAGTGACGGGAATTGATATATCAGCAGACATGCTGTCGGTTGCTCGCCGCAAAATGGATAGTACAACGCAGGGAACTCGTTTATACCGTGAGGGTAGCGTCCGCTGGGTACAGCAGGATATGACGGAATGGGAGTCTACAGAGCCTGTTGATTCTGTTATTTCATTCTGTGATTGTATAAACTACCTACTTGAAGAAGAGGATGTTGTTCGTACATTTGCGCGTACCTACGATGGTCTGAAGCAAGATGGCACTTTTCTATTCGATGTACATCATCCGAATACGTTGATCCGGTATGAGGAGGAACAGCCCTTTATTTGGGATGAGCGTTCTGTATCTTATATTTGGACTTGTGAACGGGACGATACAAGGAATGAAATAGAGCATCATTTGACGATATTTGCACGCGAAGAGGAAAACGGGGTAGATATGTACCGGCGGTTTGAAGAGACACATATTCAGCGAGCGTATGATCCGCAGTGGATCAAAAGTGAGCTATTAAAATGTGGATTCCGCGAGGTGAGCTGTTATGCTGACTTCGAATGGACCCCGGCAACAGATGATGCTACTAGATTGTTTTTTGTGGCCGTGAAATAATTATGGTATTATGACAAATAAATGGGGACCAACTACAGTTGGTTTGCCATTTTTTTTTGTTTATTGCACTTATTTCAGTGGATTATGACTTGTATTTGGCGCTTATTGGGACCTAAATTAAAAATAAATAGTTATTGTGTATATAATTCAGTATAATTGAATGTAAGAGATGTTCTGCGGATGAGATTGTTTATATTGATCCATTAATAAAGGGTCATAACTATAGCGTAAGTTTGCGAACGAATTGTAATTGAGTGAATTAACAACATATAAGTTACGGAACGAAGACTAAGAACATATCGAATTAATTACGACCCATTGGGGTCTATCTATATTTTGCCAGAGAGGATTAATCACATAATGAATGAAATAGCTACTACACCTGTAAGAACACGTCGCTCCAAATCATCCCCACCACCCGTCCGAATTTTTTCACTAGGCGGCATTGGTGAAATCGGTAAGAACATGTACGGTATCGAGTTTAAGAATGAGATCATACTCATTGATGCAGGGCTAAAGTTCCCAGATTCTCGTCTATCAGGGATAGACTATATTATTCCGGATATAACTTATTTGGTTAATAATAGTCACAAAATTAAAGGCTTATTTCTAACACATGGACATGAGGATCACATTGGTGCGATTCCATTCCTGCTTCGTCAACTGCAAATTCCGATCTATGGTGGTGCGCTTACCATTGGTTTGGTGAAGGCGAAATTGGAAGAATATCGTCTACGTGGGCAAACTGAGCTTCACGTTTTCCAAGAGAACGATCGGTATACTTTCCAACATTTAAGCGTGCACTTTTTCCGGACAACCCACAGTATTCCCGACGCATTCGGTATAGTTGTGGAAACTCCATACGGATCTGTCGTTCATACGGGTGACTTCAAATTTGACTTCACACCTGAAGATAGACTGGCCGACCTACCCAAGATGGCAAGTGTTGGCGGAGGAGGAGTCTTGGCTTTACTAGCAGATAGTACGAATAGTGAGAAGGAGGGTTTCACGCCTTCGGAACGAAAAGTAGGAGATGCTATTTTAGACTCTTTCCAGAAGTGTGAAGGACGGATTCTATTTGCGACTTTCGCCTCTAACGTTCACAGACTTCAACAGGTTGTAGAGGCAGCGATCTTATGTAACCGAAAAATTGCCGTTCTCGGACGGAGTATGGAAAAGGTATTCACAATCGCTCAGGAGCTTGGCTATATCCGTATTCCTGACGGGATGATGATCGACATCAAACAAATTGATCGTTTTGAAGATCAGCAGATTCTAATCGTATGTACTGGTAGTCAAGGTGAGCCTAATGCGGCGCTCAGCCGAATTGCTTCAGGTTCCCATAGAACCGTGCAAATATATCCAGGTGATTCCGTTATCTTCTCCTCTTCACCGATTCCTGGAAATACGCAGAATATTAACCGAAGTATCGATTTATTAATGCGGGCAGGAGCTAATGTGATTTATGGAAATAGCGTAGGTATTCATACCTCGGGTCACGGATGTCGCGAAGATTTGAAGCTAATGTTAAGTTTTATACGCCCTAAATATTTCATTCCTATTCATGGGGAATATCGTATGCTACTTAGTCATCGAAACTTGGCTATCCAGACGGGGATCCCAGAAGAACGCGTATTCATAATGGATATTGGTGATACACTTTCGGTGTATCGTAACCGCGCTAAACGTGGGAGAGCTATTCCAGCGGGAGAAGTATTTATCAGCAATGGTGAGATGAGAACCTTTGAGGATGCTTTGCTAGAAGAACGGGGAGAATTGGCCCAAGAGGGAATCGTTATTGTGGTCATGACTGTGGACAAAACAACGCAACAAATTCTATCAGGCCCTGATATTGTGACTAGAGGTTTTGTATATATGCAAGATGCCCGCCCATTATTGAGACGTGCTGAAATGATGTTGAAGCGGAATCTCAATAAACTGGGAGAGCGGCAAGAGTATGATCACGCCGCCTGGACTCGGACCACTTATAAAGTGCTTCGGAGACATTTCACGAAGGAAGTTGGCAGAACGCCTCATATCATGCCTTCAATATTGGAAGTTTAAGTTTCTTGAATTGAATGATATAAAGTTTAGAACAAAGAAGGTCGCCTAATCTTAGGCGGCCTTCTTTGTTCTAGTGATAAAAATTGGAGATATATGTTGAAACTTACGATATACTATAGGTAAATATAACCAATTACACCTAATCGTTCTTGGAGGTTGTTCAATTGACAATGGATATTACGGGAAAGCCCAATGTAATGAAACGAATCATGGTTACTGTATTTCGGGATACTAGGCCGGTTATCTTAATGTCTTTATTGCTAGTGTTTATACTAGCCGTTTATCTGAGAATGGACTTCCTTAATTCTGTCGAGCATAATCTATCTCATGATTCTAAGGGATATGATGTGATGGTCAGACAATGGATTGAGGATGGTGTGTATGCGTACAAAGATACTGAGCCGAATGCAAAAGTAACACCAGGATATCCAGCATTCATGGCTATCGTTTATAAAATGGTGGATTACACCAAACATGATCCGTTTTATATGATTCGGTTGATTCAAGTGTTTCTTAGTATGTTCACTTTATATCTAATCTACCGCCTAGCCAGAAGGCTGGGAGGGGCTGGAGTTGGGCTGGGCGCTGCCGCTATTGGTGCTGTATATCCATCATTCATATGGAGTAATGGAGCCGTTCTTACTGAGGTTTTATGTACTTTTTTCTTAACGTTGTATATCTATGTTCAATTGATTTCTTTGGAGCAGAAAAAGATGTCTTTTGCGCTATTAAGCGGTGCTTTACTGGGACTAACTGTGCTTGTTCGATCTGAATTTCTACCGATCCTACTGGTGAGCCATGGCGTGGGATATTTGTGGCAGAGGAACTTTATGAAGATCCTGAAGTTATTACTCATTTCAGTAGTGGGCACAGCTATTATTCTATCCCCATGGGTTATCCGAAATATGATTACTTTGAACAAGGTGATTATTGCCTCAACTCAAGTGAATCCTTTTGCTGCTGGAACGTACCCTTATAAGAATTATGCTGACAGAATGGTTGAGACGAAGGGTAAAACTCAGATGGAAGTTGCCAAGGAACGGATACGCGTTGGTTTTACAGAGCATACTTTGAAATATGTTACATGGTATACGGTGGGGAAATTAGCTTACATATATGGGAAAATGTTTTCGGGAAGCGGTCATACTCCTTTTTATACGGTCATTCCAATTCTTCCGCAGAACATTCTTCATTGGGGATTGATCGGGTTGTTCCCATTAAGTTTCGTTCGAGGGATTCGCCTATGGAAAAGTCCAGGATTTCTACTAGTTACGATCGTGGTAGCTATGTCCACGCTGCGTTTGTTGTTTGTACCAGAAACGAGATATAATTTCACAGTCATGCCCATGATTATTATACTAGACTGTGTTACGGTTGCTGCAATGATTCAATGGTACTCCGAGAGAAGATTAAATAAGAATATAAATCTAGGTAGATCCGGTGCAACAGGTTAGAGTAAGAACGGGTTTCGACTAGGGTGTATTGACTTTTCGACTATTTTAGATATAATGGTGGGTGAATAAATCGAAATAATTTGCGATGACAAGGAGTAGTAGTTTCGTGATGTCCACCCAGAGAGACGGCGATTGGTGAAAGCCGTTGGGCAGCATAAATGAACTCACCTTGGAGCTTATGATGCAAGCATGTTTGGGAATAAGGAATTTATTTTCCTTAATATTTTCGATTCATGTGTAACATCATCGTTCTCACCCGCGTTAAGGGTGCAAAGTGAGTGGAGGACAAAGCATGTCCGACACTAACTAGGGTGGTACCACGGGAATATACCTCTCGTCCCTAGCGATGATTCGCTATGGATTGAGAGGTTTTTTTTACATTTGAAGGAGGATTTAACATGAGTGACACAACAGTATCTCGCGACTTTTACAATGCACAGTCCATTGAACCGAAATGGCAGGCATATTGGGACAAACATGAAACATTTAAGACTCGGGAAGAATCAGGGAAACCAAAGTTTTATGCGTTAGATATGTTCCCTTATCCCTCAGGAGCAGGGTTACATGTAGGCCATCCTGAAGGTTACACGGCAACAGACATCATTTCCCGTTACAAACGGATGCGTGGCTACAATGTACTTCATCCAATGGGTTGGGATGCATTTGGTTTGCCAGCAGAGCAACATGCTCTTGATACGGGTGAGCATCCTCGCCACTTTACAGTTAAGAACATTGACAATTTCCGACGTCAGATTAAATCGCTCGGATTTTCTTACGATTGGGATCGAGAGATCAGTACGACGGATCCAGAGTATTATAAATGGACCCAATGGATTTTCATTCAGCTCTTTAATAAGGGTCTTGCTTATGTGGCTGAAGTACCTGTTAACTGGTGTCCCGCACTTGGAACGGTACTGGCGAACGAGGAAGTTATCGATGGCAAGAGTGAGCGTGGTGGACATCCAGTTGTCCGTAAGCCAATGCGTCAATGGATACTGAAGATAACGGATTATGCAGAGAGATTGTTGGAAGATCTAGAAGAGCTGGATTGGACAGAGAGCATCAAGGACATGCAACGTAACTGGATTGGCAAATCCGAAGGTGCAGAAGTTGTGTTCGAGATTGAAGGACATGATGAGAATTTAACTGTCTTTACAACTCGTCCAGATACACTATTTGGCGCCAGCTACGCGGTGCTTGCACCGGAACATGACCTAGTTGCTAAGATTATGACGGATGCTCAGCGGGATGCTATTAAGGCATATCAAGAGCAGGCGAGTCGTAAGAGTGATCTGGAACGGACGGATCTAGCTAAGGATAAGACAGGTGTATTCACTGGTGCGTACGCGATTAATCCTGTGAATGGTGCAAAACTACCGATCTGGATCGCAGATTACGTATTGGCTGGTTATGGTACTGGTGCGATCATGGCGGTTCCAGGACATGACGAGCGTGACTACGAATTCGCGAAACAGTTCCAATTGGATATTATTGAGGTTGTATCTGGTGGAGATCTTGCTAATGAACCTTATGCTGGCGATGGCCCACATGTTAACTCCGATTTCCTTAATGGACTTCGCAATGATGAAGCGAAGAAAGTGATGATTACTTGGTTGGAAGAGAACGGTAAAGGCCGTGGCAAAATCACGTATCGTCTTCGTGATTGGTTGTTCAGCCGCCAACGTTATTGGGGTGAGCCTATTCCAATTCTGCATTTAGAAGACGGTACGATGAAGCCAGTTCCTGAAGATCAGTTACCGCTGCTCTTACCAGATGTGGATCAGATCAAACCATCCGGTACAGGCGAATCTCCACTTGCTAACGTATCTGAGTGGGTGAATACAACCGATCCAGAGACCGGCATGCCGGCCCGCCGCGAGACGAATACGATGCCGCAATGGGCGGGAAGCTGCTGGTACTATTTACGGTATATCGATCCTCATAACGATAAGGAACTTTGCTCTCCAGAGAAGCAAGAGCAATGGTTGCCTGTGGATCTCTATATCGGCGGTGCTGAACATGCGGTTCTTCACTTGTTGTATGCCCGCTTCTGGCATAAAGTACTGTACGATCTAGGTGTTGTATCGACGAAAGAGCCATTCCATAAGCTTGTCAATCAAGGAATGATCCTCGGAGATAACAATGAAAAAATGAGTAAATCCCGCGGGAATGTTATTAATCCTGATGAGATCGTTAATGCTCAAGGCGCAGATACTCTACGCGTATATGAAATGTTCATGGGTCCATTGGAAGCAACCAAACCATGGAATGTTAACGGCGTAGAAGGTGTACATCGTTTCTTGGCTCGAGTATGGCGCTTATTTATCACAGAAGATGGAACTCTGAATGCAAAAATTTCAGATGACCAAGGCAGTGATGACTTTAAACGTACTTGGCACAAGAGTATCAAGAAAGTGACGGAAGATTTGGAAGCACTTCGTTTCAATACAGCGATAAGCCAATTGATGATCTTCGTTAATGAAGCTTACAAAACAGACACAATTCCTAAAAAAGCGGCTGAGAACTTTGTGCAAATGTTAGCTCCACTTGCGCCTCATATCGCCGAAGAATTATGGGAACGGCTTGGTCACAACGAAAGTATCACTTACGAACCATGGCCGACCTTTGATGAAGCATGGACGGTTGAGTCTGAAGTTGAAATTGTTGTTCAGGTCAATGGTAAAATCGTAGACCGGACCAAAATTTCCAAAGACCTTGATCAAGCAGCAATGCAAGACCATAGCTTGAATCTTGCTAGCGTGAAGCAAGCTATAGAAGGAAAAACAATTCGCAAAGTTATAGCTGTGCCTGGTAAACTCGTCAATATCGTGGTTGGCTAAGTCATAAGGTAAACTTGCTGCGAATGCTAGTGACAATTTATCAGCCTCGAGTGTTCTGAGCGATGTTGTTAAACGAAATTTCTAGCTTACTGAGGTCCTCATCGTATTTCCGATGAGTGACTTCAATCAAGCTGGGGAACACGCCCTGTAGGCGTGATTCTAGAATCGCTAATCCTTGGGCAGTAACTCCACCAGGGACAGCAACACGTTGTTGTAACTCTTCGAGTGTGAAGCCACCTTCTGTTAGCAATTTGCCGGTACCTACAAGCATTTCTGCTCCCAGGATGGTGGCTTCTCTTCTTGAGATGCCCGTGAGCTCTGTGGCAGAATCTATCCATTGCTGTAGGATGTATGAGATGAAGGCAGGACCACAGCTTGCAATGTCCGAGGCGATCCGTGTTTCCGTCTCTCTAAGGGCAAGAGGAGTTCCCACAGAAGACATGAGTTGTTCCAGTAGGATTCGGTTCTCTGGTTGGATTCGCTTGCCGTAGATGCAGAGTGAAGCTCCACTATGTACTGAATTCGTGATGCTAGGTATGATTTTAGCAACTTTCGATGGGATAAGATTCTCAAGCATTTGGATGAGGACAGGGCTTGTGATAGAGATGACGATTTGATCTTCAGTTAATACGTCACGGATTTCTGAAATGACGCTTGGGAAATCGAGTGGTTTCACACATAGGAATATAATATGGCTCCCTCGCGCTGCTTCAACGTTGCTATGCGTGATATGAAGTCCTGGATGCCGTTTGGCTAACAGTTCTGCTTTATGTGATGAACGATTGGTGGCATAGATGTTGTGCGGTTGTAAAGCACCGGAACGCAGGAAGGCTCCAATTAGTAAACTACCCATAGATCCTGTCCCGATGAAAGTTACCTTCATCCTGATCCCCTTTCCGTGCAAATTGCACATATCTTCGTCATTTATATATGTATGCATCTTGAATGGATCTTCATGACTTTGAAAGACAGATTCTTTTGAGATGGGGTGCATGGGATGAAAAAAGAGTATATGTTAATTGCGGTTGTTTCGGCGATAATTGGGGCTGGGCTCATGTTTGTGGCTGTTGGAGGAAATGGGAACTCGGGCATTGAAGGATGGGTTCCTGTTAATAGCGAAGTTGTATCGGCTATGGAGAAAAATGTTGATGCTGTGGATAATCCAACTGGTAATGCAGTAACTGACGCTGTTAAGCCCGCTGATATAAGCAAGCAGGATATTGCGAATGGGAATCCTGAGACGAGTTCAGAATCGCCTGAACTGAATGCTAGTAGCACTGCGAAAACAGAGATAGATATATCAGAAACTACGATTTCACCAGTGCAGCACCAGCAACAACAGAGCGACCTGATTAACATTAATACAGCGGGACTGGCTGAGCTACAGGACATTCCAGGTATTGGCGAGAAAAAGGCGCAAGCCATTGTTGATTATCGCAATACACATGGTGCTTTCACCTCTGTAAGTGATCTTACAAAGGTGAAGGGAATCGGTGACAAAATGCTGCAAAAAATGAAGTCTCATATTGGGCTTTAAGAACAGGAGACAATTAGGATGAATCATGACACACGTAAAGATTGGGATACGTATTTCATGGATATTGCTTATATGGTGTCGACACGTTCAAGGTGTAATCGGCGGCATGTCGGTGCTGTGTTGGTTCAAGGCAAGAAGTTGCTCGGAACAGCGTATAATGGGGCACCATCGGGTGTCCCCGATTGTTCGGAAGCCGGCTGTATGATCGCGGAAGAGTACGAATTAGTTACGGTGGATGCCGAGGAGAAGATGATCAAAAAACAGCGCTGCGTGAGAACCATTCATGCGGAGCAAAATTTGCTGCTGTTCACGGATCGGATTGATCGTGAGGGCTCCAGTGTCTACGTTACGGATCAACCTTGTTGGACATGCGCGAACATGCTTGCAAACAGTGGAATTACGGAAATCGTATTCCATCGTCCTTACCTCAAGGATGCGGAGAAAGTAACCGCAATGATGGATCAGAAAGGGATATCGTTCCGTCGTTTGGATGCTTATCAACCTCCACAAGAAGCAGTGGGTAAGGTAGAAGATTAACTATTAATGATCAAGATGATTGTAATTTAAATCGGATATAAGATCGATTGGGGAAGAACCTCCATCTGCTGGTAATGGCAGAGGGGGTTCTTTTTTTGCATGTAGATAGCGAGATTTGTAGAAAAGGGGGAATACATAATATGAATCGAAGACCGCTCACGGCGGCAGCCTGTTGCTGGATTGTTGGCAGCGGAATGGCCAGTTTATATGAAGGGTCAACACTTTGGTTGTTATGGGCTGGAGTGTCGATGTTCTGCCCGCTTCTGGTGGCGATAAGGTATGTTCCGTGGACACGAATCCTAATCCTCTGGCTGATTTTCTCGTTGGGTGCTGCTTATTGGATATATAACGATGGGAGAAATGTGAGCCACATTCCGGAGGCATTGTATGCTGATAGTACAGTACCCATGGATGGGGCAGCGGTTCAAGCAGAAGGGACGATTATTTCTTCGGTAGAAATCGATGGAGATCGTGTTAGTTTTGATATGTCACTTTTGATGATCGGGCTTGTTAACTCTTCAGGGAGTGGCTCAAATTCTCATGCCGAAGAAAGGGCAGCTGCTGGAGAACGAGTGACGGTACAGCTTCGACTTTCCACAATTGAGGAACTTGATATTGCAGAGAAATGGCGGCGAGGAGAGGTCGTCAAATTGAGTGGTAGTTTGGAACGTCCCGGAACAGCTACAAATTTCGGAGGATTCAATTATTTTGATTATTTGCATAATAAGCGGATTCATTGGTTAATAAAGGCTAAAGGAGCCTCGGCGGTTGAGAACGCAGCGGGGTCTTTCAATACAGCTACCTTTTTCGGGTGGATTGACAACTTGCGCGCTGGTATCGGAGACATCATTGGACGATTATTTCCGGGTTGGCAAGCTGGCTACATGAAGGGGCTCATTATTGGATTATCCGATGAATTGGAGCGCGATAAATATGAGCAGTTTACTGGGCTTGGACTGACACATATATTGGCTATTTCAGGTAGTCATGTGGCGATTAATGTGGGTCTCATCTTTGCTGCGCTTAGACTATGTCGGGTAACGAAGGAGAGAGCATTACTTGTTGTCTTCTGGTTTCTTCCTGCTTATGTGTTGATCACGGGCTTCTCTCCATCAGTCATCCGCTCTGGGATTATGTCAATGCTTGGCGTATATTTACTGCAGCGAGGTCTACTAAAGGATGGGTTAAATGTGCTGGCTGCAGCGGCGCTTCTTATGTTAATCTGGGAACCTTATTTCTTGTTAAATGTTAGCTTCCAGCTCTCATTTGCCGTCACTACGGGACTAGTTCTATTTGTTCCTTTGATGGCACCCTATTTCTCATGGCTCCCTCAGAAAATTCGAGGGGCTGTGGCAATTACAGTTGCAGCGCAGATTGTTTCTTTTCCTCTGACACTATATTATTTCAACCAATTTTCGCTACTATCGCTAGTAGCTAATTTATGTTTGGTTCCTGTGATCAGTATCATTACGTTACCAGTAGGAACTGCTGCTTTGTTACTCGGTATGATCTGGCTGCCGTTAGGACAATGGATTGCATACCCTATAAAATTCCTGAATTCGGCTACTTTTCTAGTAACAGAATGGTTGAATGGACTAAATGGATTTATGACGTACTGGAAGTCTCCCTCCCTGCTGTGGATCATGGCTTTCTACGGGGGCGTATATCTTCTGTTGTACTGTAGTTCTCGGAGGGCCAGACTGCATCAGCATTCCGTAGTTACAGCAATGGACGATACGGTTCCGCTTCTTCCTCTTCAGGGAATGGACAAGCAACGCGGCTTCGATGATAGAAGCTTCCGTCTAGCGTGGAAAGGGATAGGAATAAGAGTGACCCTAAGTGTCATGGTGGTCATGCTTCTATATACGGGATATCAACCTGTTAATAGTAAGGGGATAGGTCATGTACAGTTTATAGATGTAGGTCAAGGCGATTGTATTCTCATCACTACACCAAGCGGTAAAAATATATTGGTGGACGGAGGGGGGACTGTGTCTTTTAGAAAACCCAGCGAAAGTTGGCGGGATCGTAAGGACCCCTTTGAAGTTGGGGCTAAGACAGTTGTTCCACTACTTAAGAAGCGAGGCATTCATTCTCTCGATGCTGTTATTATGACGCACGGGGATCAGGACCATGTGGGTGGATTGCAAGCCGTTCTAGAGCAGTTTCCTGTTCATTCTTTATTGATGAATGGAAGTTTAACTGATTCGAAGACGGTGACGAAGCTGATGTCCACGGCGATTACCAAGGATATTCAGATTTACTCCGTTTCACGGGGCATGACACTTAAGCCAGATGAATATACGACATTCGAATTTTTATTTCCGTTGCCTGCACATGGGGGGACAGAAGAAATTCCCTATATTGAAGAACAGAATCATGAGTCGGTGGTATTTCGGTTACAAATGGAGGGAGTTTCATTTCTATTTACTGGGGATATGGATGAAGCAGCCGAGCAGGAGATTGTGGCCATGGAAAAAGGTAATCAGGGCGGCGGTAGCGCTATGCTCATAGATGTGATGAAGGTAGCTCACCATGGGAGTAAAACATCGACCTCCGCGACATGGCTTAACTACTGGAATCCCAAGATGGCGGTTATATCCGTGGGTGCCACCAACAGCTATGGACATCCTTATCCCGCAGTAGTAGAGCGGTTATCAGGGCAAGGAGCTAATATCTTGCGTACCGATGTGGATGGTGAGGTTCAAATGGAAGTACAAGCAGGTGAATTAAGAGTACGCCGAAGATTGCCCTAACTGAACGGTAGGAGCGTATTCAATTATCTCTGTATTGGCGGGGGGATTCTGCCCAAAGTGTGTCTGGGTGACTTGACATGTTTTTTTTGGTATCCTAGATGAGATTGATATCATAACATTCCTTTTATACATGAAAAATTCTAATCAAAAAAGAAGATCAAAAAAAGAAACAAGTTTGCAACATATTGTCGGACAATATCGTCTGTAAGGTTGCAAGGAAGGGGGAGCCTTTGTGGTGGAGCATGGACTCATCAGAGCCGCTCAAACGGGCGATCGCGACGCTCTAATCACCCTATTGCGAGAGATTGAAAATGATGTGTACAAGACAGCTTATTATATTCTAAACAATGAGCAAGATGCTCATGATGCAGCTCAGGAGGCACTTATCCGAGTTTATACAAAAATTAATTCCTATGAAGAAAAAGCGCAATTCAAAACGTGGGTGCAAAGAATCGTCAGGAATATTTGCATTGATAAATTTCGGAGAAACAAGCCGACTGTTTCGATTGATGAACATGAACTTGTGTTTGAAGGAAAAGAGAGTGTCGAACGTGAAGTAATGTCCGGCTATATTGCACAGGATATTCGTGAAGCGATCGAGCAGCTCCCAGAGCAGCATCGAACTGTTATCGTTCTAAGATATTTACAGGATTTATCGTATAACGAAATTGCTGACTGTTTGGACTTACCGTTGAATACGGTTAAATCTTATCTCTTTAGGGCCAGACAGCAGCTACAACATTTACTCCAAGATTATCAGAAAGGTGGTGTATCAGGATGATTTGCCCGGAGGTGGTGGAATGGATGCATCGTTATGTAGACCATGATTTGAACGAAGAAGAGAGCCTTCTTCTGTTCGGGCATCTTCGTCACTGTGAGGATTGCGCCGAGAAGTTTGAACTTCTACAGAAGCTATCCGCTCAGTTGGATGAGCTTCCCTTAGTTGTTCCAAAGTATAGTATTGTTGATGCAATTCTCCCTCGATTGGACGCCATTGACCGGGAACGTCAGGAAGAAGAAAGCGCAGCTGAAGAAATGTCACCTGTGGTTTCCCTTCCTCTAGAGTTTGATCCGAACCGTAGGACTCAGCGCAAACCAAGTTCGCGGCGGGGCCGTCTATATAAGACAGGTGCACTAGGAACTATAGCAGCTGCTGTGATTTTAGGGATCTTTATAACCCAATACGAACCGCAAACGATACCTAATGCAGAAATGAAGTCAACGAATCAAAGTAACTCCCTTAGTTTCACTAGTTCGGAGACGGAGAGTTCAAGTGGAGACCAAGCACCTTATGATGGGGCTACTATGGATAAAGTAGTAACTGAGGATTCCGTAGCGGATACCGGTAAAGGAGATAATGCGCTGGGAGGGAATGATGCCCCTGCCGAAGCAAGCTCCCCGACAGAGGTCTCCGAGCCTGTACAACAACCGTACAAAGCGGATAAAGAGGTGCCAGCCGTTAGTGGTGATAAACCCAAGGATTCTAACCGCGAGGCAGCTACGCCTTCCAATAGTGGAGATCAAAAGGATAGCAATCAATCCCTTGGGGCATCCCCCTCTACAGGAAATAGTGAAGATGTAGGATTGGATCCAGAGCAATCGATTAGAAGTTTTCTTTTGGAGAACGATGAGGGGGATGTAGGGACTGCTCCGATGGCTGCAACGAATCATTGGACTTCCCCTAATGGTATCTTTCAAACTGAATTGCTGGACGGACATCTATATTTATATAAAGTAGTTACCCCCGAAGTAGAACGAACTCTAATCGTTGACCAATCGATTGAGGGCAACTGGGTCAATGGAGCATGGTCGCCTGATAGCAAGTCATTCTCTTATGAGGTTGAGCTGAACGGAGAGAAGACTTCATATACAATTGATCCGGAGAAAGCTGCTAACACGGAAACTGTTACTCCATAGATATGAAGTTTGCACCATTTACGGAGATATGGAATAGGTTAAGTATTATAGAGATAAAAATGAATGACCCTGAATCGTCGTATGACCGCTGGCGGGAATGTTTCTAGAGCTTTTCAGCCCGCGTTTATATAGATGTTCCGGGACAGAGGGATCTTTCGCTGTGAGGCGAAAGGTCCCTCTGTCGTGTTACGAGCACTACAATAGATGCATTCGACTAATCCAAAAAATCGAAGTATTATAGTAAGAAGTAATGGGGTCTTAAGGGTGAAACTATATACCTTATGGCAAACGGATTATAGATATAAATGTGGAAGGGGATGCCAAATGGACGCTAAAGCGGCGATCAAGGAAATCAAGCAGGGGCATGTATCCCCGCTTTATTTATGTTATGGTACCGAGAAATATCAGATACAGGAATTTATAGGTGTACTCAAAGAGACGATAGTTGATCGAGATCAACAAGATTTCGGGATAGCCACGTTTGATCTAGTTGAAACACCAATCGAAGTTGTAATAGAAGAGGCAGAGACGTTACCTTTCCTCGTAGAACGTAAACTAATCCTTGTTCGTGATTCGTCACTATTTACAGCGGGAAAAGAAGGCGGCAAGATTCAGCATAAAGTAGAAGCCTTACTATCATATATTGAGAATCCTGCTCCGCATAGCGTGATTGTCTTTGTAGTCCAAGGGGAGAAACTGGACGAGCGTAAGAAGATAGTCAAAACGATGAAGACGGCGGCTACGGTGTTATCCTTCATGCCTCTAGGCGGGGGGGAACTTACGCAGTGGGTTGCCCGTCAGGCAGAGAAGCAAGGATGTACGATTGGACGAGATGCTGCTGAGGCTTTGATTACGGCCGCTGGTGTACAGATGGCTGCTTTGGCTACTGAGATGGACAAGCTATGTTTGTACGCGGGTAAGGGCGGTGTAATCGGTGTAGACGCTATTAATCTACTTGTTGCGCGCAGTACAGAGCAGAATGTGTTTGTGATGGTCGAGTGCATCGCTGGATTGAAGCTGGAGCAAGCCATGGATATTTTCTACGATTTACTGAAACAGCGTGAGGAACCGATCAAAATTGCTGCGTTAATCGCACGTCAGTTCCGAATCATGTTGCAGGTGAAAGATTTGGCTCGTCAGAGCTATTCGCAGCAGCAGATTGCTTCTCAGCTAGGGCTACACCCCTATGCGGTTAAGATCGCGGGCGAGCAGGCCCGTAAATTTGAACCAGCCAAACTTCGAGGGGTACTATCGGAATTGGCTCAGCTCGATTACCAGATGAAGAGCGGGCGAATCGACAAAGTTCTTGGATTGGAATTATTTTTACTAAAGCTAGCAGTATAAATACGTTAATCACCATGTCAGTCATAAATATGTGTTGATTTGATATGGGGAGGAAATTACGTTGAAAAAAATGATGCTCTCTTGTGCCTTGATATTGATATTAAGTTTTATGAGTGTTGGAGTTGTAAGAGCTGATGCGTTACCTAATCTCAAACCGGCCTTAAGTGAGGTTGAAACTGTTAGTAAACAGTTATATGTGATTTGGAGAGACGGGAAATATGGATTTATTGATAGTACAGGGAAAGAAATCATTAAAGCTGTGTACGACGGGGCTGGCTCTGAATATGTACATGCGCAGTCAGTTTATGTAATAGATCAATCCAAAGGGATACAAGTATATTATGATGCCAATGGAAATGAGCTCTTTGAATGTCAGATCAATCAATGTAGCTATTTATCTGAAGGAATGGCTGTATATGAACAGAAGGTTATTCAATCGGACGGAACCTATGTTAAGAGATACGGTTATGTGAATGATAAGGGCCAGCAAGTCGTTGAACCTGTGTTTCATCGTGCATCACATTTTAAAGAAGGGCTGGCCCGGGTGAATATGGGCAAAGCTGGCGGCTACATCGATAAGAACGGAGCACAGGCTATTCCTTTGCGTTTCAGTAGTACGACTGATTTCTCTGAAGGATTGGCTGTCGTTCAATTGACGGTCAGAGGTAAGTACGCTTATATTGATAAATCGGGCAAGATGGTTATTCCCGCTCGCTATACTTATGCCGGCCCTTTCTCGGATGGAGCAGCTGTTGTGAATGTGAATGGAAAGTATGGATATATCGATCGTAAGGGTAAGTATATTCTTACCCCACAGTTTACTGCTGCCCAGCCTTTTTCTGAAGGGTTGGCTTTTGTAGAAAGGAACGGAAAATCTTTCTATATTGATAAACAAGGTAAGAAAAAGATCCTCAATCTTACAGCAGGCGGACGATTCGTAGATGGTCTGGCACCAGCAAGTACCGGCCAGAAATACGGGTTTATTAATAAGACTGGGAAGTTCGTTGTAAAGGCTGATTTGGAATGGGCAGACTCATTTGTTGGCGACTTAGCCTGGGTGTATGTGAAGCTAAATGAGACGCCCCAAGGTACAGATGGCTACATTGAGGGATATATGAATAAGCAAGGTGAACTTATATGGACTGGGGTACGCAATTAGCAAATAAAATCAATATCCTGCACCAAAAAGACCTGAACGAATTCGTCCAGGTCTTTTTAGGCTTAAGTTTATAAATAGCGACTCTTACGCTTGTTGGGACGTAAGGGCGTTTAATTTTTTAGCCAAGCGGGATTTCTTACGGGAAGCTGCATTCTTATGGATCAAACCTTTAGATACGGCTTTGTCCAATTTCTTAGTAGCAGCTGCGAAAGCGGTTTTAGCTACTTCCACTTCGTTGTTCGCTAGAGCAGTATCGGCAGTTTTCACCACTGTACGTAGAGCGGACTTTTGCGAAATGTTAAGAGCGCGGCGCTTGTCGTTCGTTTTTACACGTTTGATTGCTGATTTAATGTTAGGCATTGCATTCACCTCCTGTAAAGCATATATATCAACCCAGATGATTCACAACTTAAAATATTTTATCACGCAGCAGGTTAAAAAGCAATAAATTCATCATAAATCGTAAAGTCTGCATAATCGGTTTGTCTCTCCCACACAATATAGGCAAGTAAGGAAAAGGAGGACAACAAGACATGAATTTGGATTTACGGGAGTATTCGGTTCGCACCGATTTGGCAGTGGAGTCTAAAGCGATTGCAGAGGCCGAGCATGGTGGTCCCGTGCCGGGACTGCATGAGGATATAGATGAACTGGATGGTATTAAGGTTACACGGCTTGATGTTCAGGACGAGGCAGCATCACAGAAGATTGGTAGGGTTAAAGGACATTATATTACATTTGAAGTTCCGGGCCTACGTAGTCAGGATACTGAGCTTCAGGAAAAAGTTTCGAGTGTTTTCGCTAAGGAATTTTCTGGATTCATGAAGAAGCTTGGAATACAGTCTAATGCCAAGGTGCTTATCGTCGGGTTAGGCAACTGGAACGTGACACCAGATTCACTTGGTCCCCTCGTCGTAGAGAATGTCATGGTTACACGCCATTTCTTCGAATTAACGCCAGATCAGGTGTCTCCAGGATACCGTGATGTTAGCGCGATCGCTCCAGGAGTACTTGGTCTTACAGGTATCGAATCAAGCGATGTTGTACAAGGAATTGTTGATCGTACGAAACCTGATTTGATTATTGCGATTGATGCCCTGGCTTCTAGATCGCTGGAAAGGGTCAACACTACCATCCAGGTTGCTGACATTGGTATTCATCCAGGTTCAGGCATTGGAAATAAACGGCGGGGTCTTACGAAGGAAATTTTAGGTGTTCCTTGTATCGCTATTGGTGTCCCAACTGTGTGTTACGCCTCCACGATTGTGAACAATGTGTTTGATATGATGACAGCACACTTCAATGACGAAAGTGGCGGAGATCAAGCTCAGAGCAAGCAGATTATGGGGCTCCTCACCGATTTGAATGAAGGAGAGCGACTAGGTCTGGTAAAAGAAGTGCTGGAACCCCTCGGACATGATCTGATTGTGACACCGAAGGAGATCGATGAATTCATTGAAGATATCGCTAATATTATTGCGACTGGGCTAAATCGTGCACTGCATGAAGCGGTAGATCGAGATAACGTGGCTGCTTACACGCATTAATTAGAGTAGCACCCACCCCTAACAGAACAATCTATGAAGTTCGCAATCTAGCGAACTTCTTTTTTTTGTGAGAATTGGGGTTCTATCTTCCGCAGTAGGTTCATAGATTTGAAATATAGAGATGTTCAAAAAATCATCTATTGATCACGTAGTAATTCAAGAAGTACATTCGGCATCGAATCTGATTCCAACCCTCAAAGTCCGTTGCTCATGTAGGTTTGCCTACATTCCGCTACTCCTTTTTCGGTTCGAAATCACCTTCTCGGTGCTGAATAGTCGATTTTTTGAACTCGTATTAATAGAGATGTTCAAAAAGTCATCTATTGTCTGAAGGAGGACATACGAATATGAAATTCAGAACCTGGAACGTTGGAAAGATGAGACGTAATCTAATGCATGTGCTCGCCATGGGCCAAACGTTTCTGCTACTGTCGGTTCTATCCGTGGTATTTTTTGTTTTGTTAGGGTTTGGCGGTATTGCAGAGAAACACTTCAACACTTCACCTGTTACCTCTATGAAGGGATTAGCGTCTTCCCTGTCGAGCAATTTTTTTATCGGAATGCTAGGTATGGAATTGCCACAAAGTACAACGGAGAAGCAAGCCCCCACCTTTTCGGGAAAACAAATGACTACGTTTGTGTTTCAATTGCTGACGGATATTAATCCCTCTGATCCGAAAAGCCTTGTTGCTCGTGAAGTGCCAGGCTTAGGTGCAGATAGCCCCATACTGCTGCGTACTGGATCGGGGAACGAGACGGTGCAGGCACCGGAGGACTATCGCCCTGGGACTGGAGCGGAAGGAAGTGCACCCGATCATCAGGATCCAGGAGACATTACACATCCAGAGCCTGATGTTGAATCAGGGCAACCTGAACCTTCTGAAGCCCCAGATGGGGGAACGAAGGATCCGGAAGATCCAGCCATCAAACCTGGGAACAAGAATATCTTCATGATCTATCATTCTCATCCACAAGAATCATATAATCCACTATTGGGCAAGGACATCGATAACCCTGGGTCGACAGATCGCAAGAAGAATGTAGGGCTCGTCGGAGACATCCTTTCTAAGGAACTCGAACGTAAAGGTGTTGCTTCTCTCCATGCTTATGAGAACTATGCGGCTACAGTAAGTGGCTATAATTATAATTATTCCTACAAATATACGCGCGAAACGATTAAGCAAGCTATGGCGGAAAACGGTAAGCTGCAATATTTTATCGACATTCACAGAGATTCGCAGCGTCATGAGAAAACAACGACAACGATCAATGGAGAGACTTATGCGCAAGTGTATTTTATCATTGGTCACGGTAACGAGAACTGGCAGAAGAATGAAGCATTTGCGAGTTCCATTCATGATCGTCTAGAGAAGTCCTACTCAGGCATATCACGAGGGATCTGGGGCAAAACATCATCGCAAGGAAACGGGGAGTATAACCAGTCTATATCACCTGAGAGCATATTAATCGAGATCGGCGGGATAGACAATACGAAGGAAGAACTAGAACGGACGACTAAAGTATTGGCCGGGATACTGGCAGATCTGTATTGGGAAAGCCAAAGTGCAGATAAAGCAAGCTCTTTGACCAAGGATAATAAGAAGGTATCCACACCAGAAAAGAAAACTGCAACGAGCAAAAAGTCATAATGGACGAGGTTGGAGAGAAGGTAATTTAGATGGAAGAGAGTGATCTCCATGGCCAAAACGATGAGAAATGGTCTGCTGTATGGCATCCTACTTGTAGTAGGCGTTACCTTTGGGATGCAGATGGCGGAGTCGGGTACACGAACCACTTATGGACCAAGCCTAGATAACGGTGCATCTACCGTTACAGGCCAGGTTGTGGCCCCTGCTGGTCAAAGCGTTGTGCCAGAAAGTACGATACAGCAGAAACCCACTCCATCAGTGGCTCCTGTAGAGACGGTTCAGACGCCGGCTGATTTGTTGCTTCCTCCTCCTCAGCAGCCCCCTGTGGATCGATTAGCAGATAAGACAGCTAAGTTGTTACAGCAGGTATCCAAGAGGGGGATCCATTGGGTAGCTTCGTGGTTTGACTCCTCTACAGAGTGAATGGAAGAGGGAATACAATTAATTCTGGATGCGTAGTTTGTTGAGAGAGATAAATTTGTTATACTAACATTATATTATGATACAAACTGTTAGCGTTCATATGTTTCCCGGAGGGGTTTTCTTTTGAAAAAAATTACGATGCAGCAAATTGCCGATCATTTGGGCGTCTCGAAGTTTGTCGTCTCCAAAGCTCTATCGGGCAAAGGTGGCGTTAATGAAACGACGAAAGAGCGGGTCATTCAAGCTGCTTCTCAACTCGGTTATTTTACGCAAAAGAGCGGATACGTTAAAAATATTGTGCCTACGAGCATTCCCTTATCGACTGATCCTAATCAAGGGACGGTTCTTGTTCTTATGCCCAATATCCGCTTTCAGAACAAGGATTCATTGTACTGGGGCAAAGTATTGGAAGGCATTTCGCGAGAACTTGAGCTCCGAAGTTTGGGTATGATTATCGTTTCAGAGCCGCGGGGAGATCATTTCTTACAAGCGATAAATCCGGAAGGGATATTAGGTATGGTGGGCGTGGGACAGATTGAGACCTCGCTGTTATTAGAAGCGCATCGCACTGGCTTTCCGATGGTACTCGTTGATCATGAAGATTACCTTATTCCTTCCGATACGATATTTGCTAATAACCCCGATGGGATAGCGCGTATTGTGAATCATTTAATTGGTCTGGGGCATAGAGATCTGCATTTTCTTGGTAATGCATCCTTCTCACGGAGTTTTCGTGACCGGTGGATTGGGTTTCGCAGTACATTGGAGGATAACGGCTTGAAGCCGCAGGAAGATCACGATGATATGCTGATGCTTGAAGGTATTGAAACAGGGCAATTTCAAGAACGATTTATAGAATGGGCCCAGCGAAGAATAGACTCGAAGACACTGCCGACAGCTTTGGTCTGTGCTAACGATTTGATCGCAATTACGGTTACAACAGTGCTAAACTCCCTGGGACTGACGGTTCCAGATGACATTTCAGTTACTGGGTTTGATAACATTGATGACTCACTTCGGAGTCAGCCTGCACTCACGACGGTAAATGTTCCGAAGGAGCAAATGGGGCAAAGGGCAGTTAGGATGCTCATGGATCGACTGAGTAACCCAGGAATGGCACAGGAGAAAATATTGATTGCGGTGGATGTCGTCCACCGCGATTCCACGGCTGAGCCGAGTCACTGAGGTCGGAAGGGCCATGTGATGGACAGGATAATCCGTTATCGTAGCGGGTTCCTAGACGAATGTGAGTTGAATTGATAAGAGGCCGCGAGAATAATCGCAGCCTCTTTTTGTATGCAATCGTGTTATTTTACAAGTGATAAATTACGGTTAACTAGCTCAATACGCTGCTGAACGCAGGCGTAAGTACGAAGCGGGTCTTGCGGCGTGTTGATCACATAGTCGAGCAAGCGGTCTAGGGTTGTTGTTGCCACATGAATTCGCGTATCGGAAGAAGCGTAATATATGTACACTTCACCGTTATCGCGGGCGATCACGCCGTTACAGAATACAACGTTAGATACGTCGCCAACACGTTCTTCGCCTTCCGGAGCAATCAAATGACCTCCTGGCGAATAGATGACGCGATGAGGGTCATTTAGGTCAGTAAGGAATGCGTACAACACGTAACGGAGTCCTGCAGCGGTATTTCGTACACCATGCGCAATATGTAACCATCCCTTAGGTGTGCGGATTGGAGCAGGGCCTTGACCGTTTTTAACTTCCTTAATCGTATGATATTGACGCTCATCGACGATGATTTCCTCATCAATGATGGCATTTTCAATGGAGTCTGCGATACCCCAACCGATCCCTCCGCCTGATCCGGTGTCGATGAATCCATCTTGAGGGCGAGTATAGAAGGCGTACTTTCCATCTACAAACTCGGGATGTAGCACCACGTTGCGTTGCTGTGGAGATTTGGTTTTCAAGTCAGCGAGACGTTCCCACGACTTCAGGTCTTTGGTACGAGCGATCCCGCATTGGGCTGTAGCGCTGGACAAGTCGCCTCTTGGAGCATCAGGATCCTTACGTTCCGTACAGAACAGGCCGTAAATCCAGCCGTCTTCATGTTGTACGAGTCGCATATCGTAGACATTAATGTCAGGGTCTTCTGTCTCAGGCATAACTACAGGATGATCCCAGAAACGGAATCCTTCTACACCGTTGTCACTTTCAGCTATTGCAAAAAATGATTTGCGGTCCACTCCTTCAACACGGGCTACCAGATAAAATGTACCGTTTATTTCGATAGCTCCAGGGTTAAATACTCCATTGATTCCAAGTCGTTCGGAAAAGAAGGGATTGCTCTCTGGATTGAAATCATATTTCCAAATGAGGGGAGCATGCTCGGCAGTTAGAAGAGGGTTCTGATAGCGGTCATAGATCCCATTACCAAAAGGGATTTTTTGATTGGGGCGTGCGATAAGTTTCTCGTAACGAGCGGTTAGTTCCGTTTTGCGTTCATTATAAATTGATGTCATGTGTAAACCTCCATATATTTTTTTTATGAATGATGGTTGTGATTACTGTTCAATCGATGTAACATTTCCAAGCATGCTCTCCCGTTATGGTAAGGACATTTCCAGACACTTACTTTGGGATCGTGAGTCAGGGGAACTCCTTGTTGGTTGACAGACCAGTACCACTCACCGTGAATCTGATCGACAATATAATTACGAATAAAGTTCCATGAACGTAGGGAGGCTTCTTCAAACTTGGAATCCCCTGTCAATTGAAAGGCGTTGTAGAAGCCGATCATAGCTTCCGCTTGCGGCCACCAATCTTTATTGCTGTCTGTAATACCACTCTCATCGGCTTCATTCCAGATACCGCCATCTTCGTCTACGCCTTTTACTAAAACAGCTTCAGCCATCTGAACGGCAATATGTTGCACCTGGCTCAAGAGCTCTGAATCACCGAGAACTTCGGCTGCTTCAACGAGTAACCAACTTCCCTCGATATCATGACCGTAGGAGATGTGATGGGACTTGATAGTCCATTCTTCATCGAAGAAGAGACGGAAGTGGAAGCTATCCGGATCGATAATATGATTCATGGTTACTTCAATTAATTCTTTCAGCTTCTCTTTTAAATCAGCAGAAGGCCAAATTCGGTATAGGTTTGTATAAGCCTCAAGAACATGGAGATGTGTGTTCATAGATTTCTTCTCATTCAGGTCCTTATCGCTCAGCGTTAAGTCATCCGTCTGCCGCCAATCTCTGGCTAATGCTTCAACATATCCTTGGTTTATAGAATCGTAACTATGTTTCTCCAGCAGATAGAATAACTCACTGGCTTGATCCTTCAGTTCCTCACGGCCTGTGGCTAAAAAATATTCAGCTAGCGCATATATAACAAAAGCCTGACCGTATACTTGCTTTTTATCCTGCATGGGATTCCCTTGATAATTGACCGTCCAAAATAATCCACCGTACACCGGATCTACAAATTTACTCTGCAGATAAGTATAAGCCCGATCCGCCATCTCCAAGTATTTCCTGTTGTTAGGATACTTGCGGGAAGCTGCGGCGAAAGTCCATAATATTCGGGCAGTTAGTACGAGACCTTTATCAGATTGGTCATCTTTATTCATCGCTTGATCGATATGACTGATAAACCCACCATTTACTTCATCCAGCGTGTGTTCAAGCCAGAAAGACAATATATTATCTTGTAACTCCTCTTCAAGTTGGCGCTTCCAATCTGTATGATTCATTAATTTATTTCACTCTCCTTTACGTCTACGAATTCCCTGGTCTTTGAAACGTAGTGCTCTGCAATAACAGACTCAGCTTCTTTGCCGAAAACACAGTAATCGTCGTTAGTGGGGGCTATTTCCTGAGGATAAAGGACTGCTGGCCAATCCCAGAGCATAAATCCTTGAACCCACGACCTGGCCTCACAAGCACTGAACATCGTACGGTAAAATTCTGCCTGTTCCGATTCGTTGGGATTACCGACTAGCATCCAATCATTCGGAATAGCACTTGAACCTGTCCGACTTGGACATCCTGCTTCCATGAAGAAGAAGGGCTTGTTATATTCCATAACGACAGTCTCTATCCGATCTAACTGTAGTTCCCAATCATGGATGGGATAGTAACCGCTGGATGAAATGATGTCCAAGGCATCCCACCAAGATACGTTATCTTCTTGATATTTATCACAGTTATAGGTGATAAGTCCGGAGTAGACTGCCCTTACCTCCGATATGAGGTTGCGCCATTCTGTCTCACGGCGATCCGTTTGTACCATTTCACAGCCAATGCAGAACATTTCGCATCCCGTCTCTTCGGCGATTCTAGCGTAATGGATGATGTAACGGTTGTAGGAATGGAACCACTGAGACCATTTCGGCTCACAAGGTACATCCTTGTCAAAGAAATTAATATGAGCCCGCCAAGTCCCGTCAGAACAATTGACGATGGGCTTCAAACAGATCTTCAAACCTAGTGATCGGGCTTTATGAATAGCCCATTTCACCTCATCATCACTTACTGTAGGATTCTCCCAGAAGGGGATTTCAGTGGAATGAGCGGTTTTTTGCATCGCTGAGAAGGCTATGGCGGTCCAGTTGACTTGCGTCGTAGCTGACATTTGCTCCATAGAAAATGCAGCAGTAGTGTTGGCCCAAGTGCCACGTTCGCCCATGAATCCCCAGGTCATCCCTGCGATATATCCCTGCAGTTTCATATCATCAACCTTTCTTCAATGGGTATAATTTGTGGTTCAGATAGAGAAGGGTAATAATAACAAATGAACCTTTGTTATTATTTTGTTATATTTGTTATTATAAATATTATTATATAACATAACAATATATAGTTGAGATGAATTTTCGATAATTTTAAGGCATTGCAGAATGTGACTAAGATAGGATGCTAGAAAAAACAAAAAAACCACCGATTGGTGGTTTTTTTGATGAAATGTAAGTTTAGTCGTTAGTTGTTGCGGATTCATCATTCAGTTTGCGAACAGAGTCCCGGAAAATAATCTTACCTTGAACTAGGATTCGACCGGTTTGGCGATTCGGGTTGGATACTTTCTCCATGATTGATTTCACGGCCGTACGTGCCATTTGGTCAATATCAACTTCCACAGTAGTAAGCTGTGGAGTCGAAAGAGTTGCGTAAATATCATTGTCAAACCCGACCACTGAACAGTCTTCAGGGACTTTGAACCCCTTTGAATTGAGACGATCACATAATTCAAAGGCGATCTGATCACAGTTGCATACAAATGCTGTAGGCATATCCTCGGGTAATTCAATGTCAATGTATTTGCCATTCTCATCCCGATCGTTGAGTAGCAACTGATGATCTAAAGTTAGTCCATGCTCAAGTAAAGATTTATAGTAACCTAGAAAACGGTCCTGAATACTGCTTGTTGAATAAATATTTCCAACATAGGCGATTTCACGATGTCCGCTACGAATTAGATAATTGGTTATTTCATATGCGCCATAAAAGTTATCTGTAACAATTGAGTCGATCGCAGCATGCTCATCATAAAAATCCAAAAACAGCTTAGGCAAGTCCATATTCTGAACTGTTTCTATATATTGCTTACTAACTTGTCCCAAGATGATAATCCCGTCTACTTTGTTCTCGCTATAAATTCTTGGGAAGTTTAATAGCTGTTCATCTTCATTACTTAATATGTTCAAAATACCATAATAACCATAACTGTCTAAATGAAGGGCGATTTGTTGATAAACCTTTAAGTAGAAAGACTCGTTAGGTCCGGTAAAGCGCTGAGGAATCATGACTCCAATATTATAGGAAAGTCCATCCTTGATCGATTTAGCGGCAGAGTTGTACCGGTACCCCATTTCTGTGGCTAACTTTTTGATCTTTATTTTTAGGTTATCGCTAACGCCTTCTTTATCGCTTAGGGCCTTAGATACAGTTACACTGCTGACTCCTAGTTTGTTCGCGATATCCTGCATCGTTACATTAGTTCTCATAATTCCAATCACCATCCTGTATAGCTTGATCTCTATGAGATCAGCTAGTGAATTCTCGACAATAGTATACAATTTTATTTTCTAAATAGAAAGGAAACTAATTTTCACACATTATCAAGTGATACTAACTTAACATATGTATACTTATAACTTAATTAATTAATTTAATATTGACAAGTAAGCGTATGCATAATAGACTTTAGAAGTACTTTATCGATAACTTAATTTTGTAAACGAAAGGGGCAGAAAGATGAAAAGGAATAGAACATTATTAGGTTTAATGGCATTGGTGCTCGTGCTTACGATGGTAGCAGGATGTGGTTCGAAGAATAATAATTCGAACGAAGGTGCAAAGCCAACTAACTCGGCCAATACGAGCGAAACCGCCAAACCTGAGGAAACTGCGGCTCCGGAGATCTCCGGTGAAATTACCGTAATTACGCAAAGAACAGATATTGTAGATACAGTGTTCAAAGAGTATGCTACTGAGTTTAACAAAGAATATCCGGATGTAAAAGTGAACTTCCAAGGGTTGTCCGACTACGAAGGACAAATTACCGTTCGAATGAACTCTAACGATTATGGTGATGTTCTGTTGATACCAACTAGTATTCCACTTGCTGATACGGCACAATTCTTTGAGCCGTTAGGTGATTTGGCGGAAATGAGCAAACAATACATCGGTCTGGAAGAGAGAGCGGTTGATGGTAAAGCTTATGGTCTTCCAACGGCTGTTAACTTCTCAGGTATTCTCTACAATAAGAAAGTGTTCTCAGATGCTGGTATCACAACGGCTCCAAGAACACCAGATGAGTTTCTGGCTGCACTGAAAGCGATTAAGGACAAAGGTGACGCTATTCCACTCTATACGAACTATGCTGATGGCTGGCCGTTGACGCAATGGGAAGCTGTACTGACTACTGCGGCGGGTAGCGTTGATTATGTGAACATTGACCAAGTAAATTCGGATGATAATTTTGTTCCAGGTAAACCTCACTATGATCTTTACAAAATCATGTACGACGCTGCAAAACAAGGTTTGATCGAACCTGACCCGACTACGACGAACTGGGATGCTTCCAAAGTCGATATGGCCAATGGGAAAATAGGCGCTATGGTACTTGGATCTTGGGCTATTGGCCAAGTGCAAGCTTTGGCTGCGAATCCTGATGACATCGCTTACATGCCTTATCCTACAAATGCTAAAGAAATTATCATGCCGCTAGCTGACGATTATACACTAGGAATTAGTGTGCACAGTAAGAACAAAGAAGCGGCAAGAGCATGGTTGGATTGGTTCATTAACAAATCAGGTTATCCAACAGAACAAGCAGGTGGAATGAGCCCTGTTGTTGGAGCTGAATTACCTGCTACATTGAAACAATTTGAAGGCACGGATGTGAAATTCGAATTGCAGACACCAGCTCAAGCTGGGCAAGAAGGTTTTGTTGATAAGATCGATAAAGATGCAGAAATCGGTCTGTGGCAGCCGGAATTCAAGAAACGTATTATCGAAGCGGGAATTGGTAACTTGAAAGACTCTTACGATGATATTATGAAAGATTTGAATGATGCTTGGGTTAAATCTCGCGCGAAAGTCGTGAAATAAGTAAGTGTTGAATAGAAGGTGGGGAACGCGCTTGAAGTGCGTTTCCCTTATCTTTCAAATGAAAGATATAGATTTAGATAGAGTAGAGTTAGTTCCTTGGAGGTGTGAGTGGTGTTCAAAAATTTAACTTATAAGACGCAGCGTCGAATCATCATTGTAGCTTTTTCAATTATTCCTGTGGCCTTGCTAATTACATTTGCTTATTTACCGGTTTTCAACATGTTTAAGTACAGCTTCACAAACTGGAACGGATACAGTAAGACTTATGATCATGTCGGCCTTGAAAACTACAAAACGATATTTACGGATTCTAAATATTTTACTGTGTTTAAGGTCGCTTTGTACTATTTTGGAGCAACCTTTGTACAGATGGGGCTAGCTTTATATTTTGCTACAATTCTAAGTTTTAAGACTCGATTCAAGAACTTTTTTAAAGGGGTACTATTTTTCCCTTTTCTTATGAATGGTGTAGCTATCGGTTTTATTTTCCTCTTTTTCTTCAGAGCGGATGGCACTTTAGATACGGTATTACAATTTATTGGTCTTGGGGACTTCACGCAAGGTTGGCTCCTGAATCCAAAAATTATTAACATTTCACTATCTGGCGCTTCAGTTTGGAGATATATGGGGTTTAACTTCATTATATTCTTGGGCGCGATCTCATCGATCGGCAAAGATATATACGAAGCTGCGGATATTGATGGTGCGAATCGTTGGCATCAATTTGTGCATATCATTATTCCTAGTATTCAAAAAATTCTACAGTTAAACCTGATCTTAGCTATTAGTGGTGCGATCAGTGCGTTTGACATTCCTTATATTATGACTAATGGCTCAAACGGCAGTAACACGTTCGTTATTCAAACTGTGACTACGGCCTTTAAATATAACAAATTAGGTATGGCTTCCGCCATGGCTGTGGTGCTGCTTATCATCGTCGTTCTTGTGACGGTACTTCAGAAGGCGCTGATCAAGGAGGATAAATAACATGTATAGACTGAAATATGCCACATCGGGTGTGTTTAAGTATATAACGTTGCTCCTAGGAGCATTCGTTGCGCTTGTACCGATTGTCGTCGTTCTGTTCGCCTCACTGAAGACAAACAAAGAATATGGGTCCACGGGTCCGCTGACTCCTCCTGAAAGTTGGACGAATTTCGCTAACTATACCAAGGCATTTGTAGAAGGAAAGATGTTGCTTGGATTCGGAAATACCGTATTTATTGTAGTTGTGTCAATCATTGGTGCATCATTGATTGGTTCTATGATCGCTTATGTATTGAACCGTTTCAAATTCCGCGGGAGTAAATTGTTAATGGGGGCATTCTTACTGGCTACTTTAATCCCAAGTGTAACGACCCAAGTTGCTACATTTCGGATCATCAATGCATTTCATTTGGTTGATACGCGTTTTGCTCCAATTCTTCTCTATCTCGGGACCGATATCATAGCCGTATATATTTTCTTGCAGTTTTTGGACACGATCTCTGAATCTCTTGATGAATCTGCGATGTTAGATGGCGCCTCTTATTTCACGATTTATGGAAGAATTATTCTGCCATTGCTAGCCCCAGCGATAGTAACCGTCATCATTATTAAAGGTGTTAATGTTTACAATGACTTCTACACTCCTTTCCTTTACATGCCAAGTGAGGAGTTACAAGTAATCTCGACAGCCTTGTATAAATTTAAAGGTCCATATGGCTCACAATGGGAAGTCATTTGCGCGGCTATTATGATTACGATTGTTCCGATTCTAATTGCGTTCATATCATTACAAAAATATATATACAACGGATTTGCACAGGGTTCAGAAAAATAAAAATAATTACGTAATTTGCGGAAGGAGTTTTACATCATGACAGAAGTGAAAATTATTGGAGAAAATCTACCGAATATGCCTTGGCAAAACAAACCGGAGAGCGCTGTGGGTCCCGTGTGGAGACATAGTGATAACCCGGTAATCAATAGAAACCCTGCTAAAGGGATCGCGCGCATATTCAATAGCGCTGTTGCCGCCTATGAAGATCGTTTTGTTGGTGTGTTCCGTGCAGAAACGATCAATGGCCGTCCTCATTTACATATGGGCTGGAGTGACGATGCGCTGAACTGGAAAATTGAAGAGGAACGAATTGAATTTGTTAATGAAAAAGGGCAGCCATTCCAACCGAACTACGCGTATGATCCGCGATTAGTAAAGGTAGAAGGTACTTACTATATTATCTGGTGCACTGATTTCTACGGCGCAGCAATAGGTGTCGCAAAGACAGATGATTTCAGGACGTTTGTCCGTCTGGATAATCCATTCTTACCATTTAACCGTAATGGGGTACTCTTTCCGAGAAAGATTAATGATAATTTCGTGATGTTATCTCGTCCGAGTGACAGTGGGCATACGCCATTTGGCGATGTGTTTCTGAGTGAAAGTCCGGACTTTGTATATTGGGGTAAACATCGTCACGTCATGACCAAAGGTGGTCAAGGCTGGTGGCAATCTGTCAAAATTGGCGGCGGTCCGGCCCCGATCGAAACGACAGAGGGCTGGTTGATGTTCTACCATGGTGTAACTGGAACATGCAACGGATTTGTGTACAGTATGGGGGCGGTGATTCTTGATCTGGAAGAACCATCGAAGGTCAAATACCGCTCTAGTACCTACGTATTAACACCGGAAGAATGGTATGAAGAGAGAGGGTTTGTAAATAACGTGGTGTTCCCATGCTCAACACTTTTTGATGCGGAGAGTGGCAGAATCGCAATTTACTACGGAGCGGCAGATACCTATGTTGGAGTAGCTTATACGACAGTGCAAGAAATCGTGGACTATGTGATTGAGACGAATGAAGTAGTGGCTGATGACGCGGAAATTGGTATTATCTAATTCGCAATAAAGTGTAGACATAAATATTCAAAATAAAAACGGATTATATCTTGCGATTAATCCGTTTTTGTTTATTTAGGAGGAATGAAGTTGGCTAACGATATGACTTTAGCAGAACTGAAGAAATACAGTGGTAGCAGTCCTAGACCGGATTATTACAATGCATATTGGGAGAAGGCTTTACAAGAGTTAGATGGAGTGTCATTAGAATACGAGTTAGTGCCTGCTGATTTCAAGAGTGAACATGCAGAGTGTTACCATTTGTACTTTACCGGCGTCGGTGGAGCGAGAATACACGCTAAATATGTTAAACCTAGCATAATCAAAGAGAAAGGACCTGGAATGGCTTACTTCCACGGCTATGCCTGTGATAGTGGAGATTGGATAGATAAAGTGACCTTTGCTGCACATGGTATTTCGGTACTTGCAATGGATTGCCGTGGCCAAGGCGGCCTTTCGGAAGATAACCTGACCGTTCAGGGAACGACGATTCGTGGGCATATTATTCGCGGTGTGGATGACCCTGATCCTGATAAATTGTATTTCAGGAATGTATTTCTTGATACCGTACAGACCGTTAGAATTCTGATGTCCATGGAACACATTGATCCAGAACGAATCGGAGTACATGGTCTCTCTCAAGGTGGGGCATTAACGATCGCTTGTGCTGGACTAGAACCACGTGTGAAGCTAGCGATTCCTGTTTATCCATTTTTGTCTGATTATCGCAGGGCTTGGGAACTCGATATCACAACATCTGCTTACGAAGAATTGTCCTATTATTTCCGTTTCTTCGATCCACATCATCATCGCGAGGATGAATTGTTCAATAAGCTCGGACTAATTGATATTCAGAATTTGGCAGATCGTATTCAAGCTAAAGTCCTGTTTGTAACAGGTTTATCTGACACAGTCTGTCCGCCGTCCACTCAGTTTGCAGCTTATAACAAAATCACATCCGATAAGGAGTTACTCGTTTATTACGAGTATGGTCATGAGTATTTGCCTCGTCTAAGCGATCGCACATTACAAGAGTTTCTGAAACTGTAAGAATAGTTCACCGTTCTTCTAAATCGGCTTCACGTACAAGTCTATTTAAAAGGAGATAATTAATTGTATGAACAATCTGGTGCAAGCGACGAATGAAAAGACATCATGGCTCCGAAACATGGGTTTTAATCCTTCAAAATCGGTAGGTGCTCGTTTGTTTGTCATTTTTTTTATGGCGACTATGATCTTTGTGCTAAGTCTAGGGATTGTATCGTACGAGATGTCAAAGAACACGATCCAGAAAAATGCCCAGCTAACCACGCAACAAACCGTAAGCTTAACAGCAGAGAAGTTGGAACTTTTATTGCAGCGTTATGAGGATTCTCTTCAGCAGTCACTGTTTACCAGTGAACTTCAGGATATGGTCAGGCAAGCCTCGTTAGAGAGTACAGATAGTCGTCAGCAAATTGTTCTCAAGCAAAAAATATCTGCTGAATTAGGTAATTGGGTATTTGCTAATCCAGGAGTTCTCGCTGCATATATCATTCCCAAAAACGATGTCATGGCCAATGTGGTTTCAGGAACAGAAGCCGAAGGGTTTCTGAACGGAGTTAAAGATAGTGAATGGTATGAAACGTTGATGCAAACGAAAAAATCTACATGGATGGCAGGAGAGAAAAGTGATGAGTCCAATTCATCATCTGTATTTCGTTTAGCTAAAACGCTGGCGAATACAGGCATCCCATATACCATTGTGGTGGATATAAGAGCATCTATAATGACGGATGAGTTAAAAAAGGTGGATTTGGGCGATCAATCACTTCTTCAATTGGTCACTCCTGATAAACAGATAATCGCTTCCTCAGATGATACAGAGCAATTTAATTCGGAAGACATCTTTAAAGGGGACGAATTACTGAATAGCCAAGGGAGTATCAAGAGCAACCATACAAACGGAAATGAAGTTCTAACTGTATACAGTACACTCAATCTCACGAATTGGAGACTGGTCAGTGTTGTACCTGTTGCCTATCTAGTACGCGATGTCAGCAAAATACTCTCAACTACATATTTTACGGCCGGGATCGTCGCTCTTATCGCTTTGCTTATCGGGATTTGGATGGCTAGAACGATCGCCGATCCACTTAAAACCATGCAGAGTCTGATGCAAAAAGCGGCGAAAGGGAACCTGAATGTCAGAATGCAGAAGCGGGGCCTGGACGAGATTGGTCAGTTATCATCTTCGTTCAACGACATGATGGAGCAAATTACTTCATTAGTTGAACAGACGAATCAAACGGCCCATGAAGTATTGGAGTCAGCTGGGGAACTTAGTGATGCATCAAGAAAAACGGCCCTATCTGCCAAAGAAATTGCGACGGCGACGGAGGAAATTGCGATCGGAGCTACGAATCTGGCTCAAGAAGCCGATCACGGGAGCGAACTCACGGATCAAATCTCTAACGAAATGGAACGGGTAAACGCGGCTAATATTGAGATGAGGGAGGCTGCTAATTTGGTCGGGAGATCCAGTGAACGGGGAATAGTCCAACTAGATAAATTACTTGAGAAAACAAATATCACAGAACACTCAACCGGAATATTGTTAGGAAAAGTGAATGCACTGAATGAGACGGTTTCATCTGTCATGAAGATACTTGAAGTCATGCAGAATATTACGAAGCAAACAAATATCTTATCGTTGAATGCTACGATCGAGGCAGCTAAAGCTGGGACTGCCGGCAAAGGATTCAGGGTAGTTGCAGACGAGATTCGCGGGTTAGCAGAACAATCTAGACAATCAATCGATATGGTTGGCCAAATTACCGATGGCATTATGAGTGAAATGAAAGACACGGTCACTGTACTATCCGAAGTATTGCCACTCTACGGACAGCAAGTGAATGCAGTGAAAGATACGAACGAAATTTTTATTTCAGTACAGGGGCAAATGGATAGCTTCCTTAATCGGCTAGAAACCATTACTACATCAATCGAAGGATTGAACGAATCTCAGACCGTATTATCAGAAGCAATGAACAATGTTAGTACAATCGCCGAACAGTCGTCAGCGACATCACAGGAGGTAGCTTCACTTAGTGGGGAACAGGAGAACGTTAGTGAGTTGCTAGTGGAACTATCCGGTAAATTAGAGAATGCCTCCACCAGGCTGAAAGAAAAGTTGAAAATGTTCACGTTGTAACTCGAAATATGTGCATTACATGGTTACTAGAATACATCAATTCCCCTATACAAATTATGGTTGGAATTAACATCCATTATTTGTTAAATGTAAGGGGGTTTATATAGATGTGTACTTAACTAATATTCGAGGGGGATGAAAATGAGATTTGCAAAAAAGAGTATTAGCATTTTTCTAACGTTAATTCTATTATGTTTGGCTGTAATTCCAAGTTTAGGCGCATCCGCAGCGTCTTCAAATCAAGGGCTCTCTAAGACGAATTGGGCTCAGGACAGTATCGACAAATGGGTGGGCGAGGGTATTGTTCAGGGTTATCCTGATGGTTCATTCCACCCTAACGATCAAGTGAGTAGAGCTGAAATGGTTACGATCATTAACAAAATGTTTGGTTATGATATGAAATCGGAAGAAGGCTTCTCTGATGTAGCTAATGGTGTTTGGTACTATGATGCCTTTTCTATTGCCAAACAGGCTGGATATTATCAAGGGTATCCTGGAAATTTGGCTAAAGCTTCTAGTTCCTTAACAAGACAAGATGCCGTTACCATAATTTCGAAAGCGCTATCATTGGAGTCGGGGGATAAAGGTAAAGCTACCTCTTTCTCTGACGCTTCATCTATTAGTTCTTATGCTCTTGAAGCTGTTGCTGCTCTAGGTGATGTGGTGAAAGGTTATCCTGATGGTACTTTCCGCCCAAATCAAACGATTACAAGGGCTGAACTGATGAAAGTGATGGATCTATTGTTGCCGGGATTCTTCTCCTCGGTGGGAACCGTTACTGGGGGTCAGATCAATAATCATGCCATCATCAATCAAGAAGATATTATACTCAAGGACACTGTAATCTCCGGTAATTTATACCTGGCAGCAGGTATAGGTGAGGGTAACGTAACGCTGGATAATGTGACGGTACTAGGAACAACGTTCATTTCCGGCGGTGGAGAGCATTCTATCAAGATCAATAACTCCAAATTGACGAAAGTTGTCGTCAATCGTCTTGCGGGTAAAGTTCGTGTAGTGGTTTCGGGAACTACTACGATGGACCAGGTTGTAGTTGATAGTGCGTCTATTCTTGTACTTGAAAGAGGTGCATCAATTAGTAGTATTCAGTTGAATGCCCCAGCTTCATTACTTATAGCAGACGGTACCACGATTACAAGCGTAGTTATCGGAAGTGAAGCAAGTGGGACAACGATCGATGGTGAGGGGAGTATCACCAGCTTAACCGTTTTAGTTGACGGGGTGAAGGTCAATGGGCAATTAATACCGCCTAATACAACAGTTACTATTAATAAGGGTAAGGTTCAATCGATTGTCTCGTCAGATAATGGAACCGCGGTGATTGGTATCGCGGGTAGTGGATCTGGAGGGGGATCAGACAACTCAGGTGGTGGCACAGTGAGCCCTAGCATCAATCTAGTAGATTCGCAGGCTACTGCAGAGACTAAATCTTTGTTCAGTTATCTGAATGAAGTCCGTGGTAAAAGTGTTCTGTTTGGTCACCAACATGACACGACAGTATCCTTTGCCGGAAAAGATGCTCAAGGTAAAGTGATTTCGGATGTGAAAAATTCCGTTGGTGATTATCCAGCCGTATTTGGTTGGGATACGCTCAGTTTGGATGGACACGAGAACCCGCCAGGCGTATCTGGTAATTATGAAGCTAGTCGTAAAGGTCTTTCGGCCGCGATGAAGGAAGCGTATGACCTTGGTGGAATTGTCACTTTAAGTACGCATCCTTACAACCCTGTAACTGGCGGCGATTTTAAAGATACTTCTAATACTGAAGGTGCCACTCAGTCCGTTGTTACACGTATTTTACCAGGTGGGGATAAGAACAGTGAGTTCAACCAATATTTGGACCGCATTGCGAGCTTTGCAAATCAGTTAAAGGATGATAACGGTAAGCTTATACCTGTATTATTCCGTCCTTTTCATGAACAAAATGGTGGATGGTTTTGGTGGGGAGCTTCAACAACTACCAAAAGCGAATATATTGAGCTGTACAGATATACAGTGGAGTATTTAAGAGATACTAAGGGAGTGCGCAACTTTTTATACGTATACTCTCCAAATGGAACTTTTAACGGAAATGAGAATGAGTACTTAACCACCTATCCTGGCGATTATTACGTAGATATCCTTGGGATGGATCAATACGATAACAAGGAAAATGCCGGGAGTGAGGGATTCCTGAACGGTCTTGTTAAAGACTTGAAAATGATCTCCAAGCTTGCTGATCGTAAAGGGAAAATTGCTACCTTATCTGAATATGGATACAGTGCAGCAGGTATGAAAACAACGGGAAACAACGAAAAAGAATGGTTTACGAAAATATTGAAGGCGATTCAAAATGATCCTGATGCAAGAAGAATAGCCTATATGTTGACTTGGGCGAACTTTGGCGAAGGCAATAATTTATATGTGCCATATCACAATGCAGCGACATTAGGTGATCATGAACTTCTTCCAGACTTCATTAACTTCTATAAAGATCCTTACACAGCGTTTGCAAGTGAAGTCAAAGGTCAGAATGTATACAATCGTCAGGTTACGGTATCTACAAAACAACCATTTATTCATATCGTATCACCGACTAACATTGGTACGGTAACGGAGTCAACTACTATCATTCGGACCAAAGTGCAGAATGTAGTACCGACTAAGGTTACTTACACCGTTAGTGGTTCAACGATAACTGAGATTGAAATGACATTAGATAGTGATGGATATTACTCGGCGCCATGGACACCGGAGGCGAGTCAAAACGGGAAGACAGCAGATATTACAGTGCGAGCTTATGCGGGAAAAACTACTTTAGAACAAAGCATATCGGTATTTGTCAAAGTTGGGGAATTGTTGATCAAACAGCTTGCATTTGATACACCTGAGAGTATCACTCAGATACAGAACAATGGAACTTATCCATCAACAATCCAAATGGAGCTGGGGCATTCGGTTGTTGATGGTAATGGCAAGCTGGAGATTGGGGTCTCGGACGGCTTGGTAGCAAGTGATACATGGCAAGAACTGAAGCTAGAATTGAAGGCAGAAGCGTTAGCGGGAGTTGATCTAGCTGAGGTTACGCGGGTTAAATTTAATGCGCTGATCCCTGTTGCTGCGCAGAATGATGATAATAACGCCGCAATCCGCGCTGTTGTGATGCTGCCTGATGATTGGAATGGGAAATACGGAATGGACACTACGTATAAATCATTGTCTGATCTTGAACAGGTAGTGATTGAAGGAGTCCAATATTACAAATATGAAATTTCAATTGAACTGGATAACCCAGAGAAATCAGCAGAAGCTACGGGGTTAGCGATTTCATTAGTTGGTAGTGGATTGGTTTCCCAAGATGGCTTGTCCATCTATATCGATGATGTTAGCCTGTATAGCACTTTTACAGCTCCAGTGGTTGATGTTTCTCTTGTTGATGATTTTGAGTCTTATGATGGAAGTAACGATGCATTAGTCGCAAAGTATCCAAAAGCAGGTGGAGATGATGTCAGCGTAGCATTGAGCGAGGAACATAAAGGCGCTGGGGATTATGGTATGAAGCTGCAATACGACTTAAGCACAGCGGGATATGCGGGGATCGGAAAAAGTCTAGGTTCCGTGAACTGGTCAGATTATAATGGTCTACAATTATGGGTTGATTCTGACGGATTATCCTATGCAAAGGATGGTCAAAGTTTAAAATTGGTTATACAAATTGTCATGAACGGCAGCTATTATGAGGCATATCCAGATTTGAATCCTAACAGCTCTGGAGAGTTAACTATTCCATTTAGTGAGTTTGTAGTTAACCATGGTTCCGGTGGACCAATCAATAAAGACAGTCTCAAAAAGGTGCAGAGTTTTAATATCTATGTGAATTCGATGGATGGTAGTGGGCATAAGGGTTCGTTGTATCTCGATGAGATTCGAGCGATGTACGACAGTTCTCTTCCTGTAGTCCCAGACAATGGTGAAGGATCAGAAGGACCTGGGCATGCGCCGGGTGTTCTGTATGAATTCAAATCTATCGTAGATATTGCGGGCTGGAAGATCGAGAGTAATACAGCCAAAGCACAAGCTCCAACGTATGCAGATTCAGAACAGGTGCTAAGTACTTCATTTGCTTTGGAAAATACGGGTGAGAATGTGGATGGAGTTTCAAATGAAGCATTTGAACTAGTTGTGTATCCGTCGAGTTTGGATTTGTCAGGACTCGACAGTATCAGTGCGCAAATTAAATTGACCAAGGGCACAGCAAAGGCACGTCTATTCTTTAAGTCCGGATCAGCTTGGAAATGGCATGATAGTGGTACTTTGTTAGAAATTGGTTCCAACGGATATACAACAGTGACTATTCCCTTGAGCGCTCTTGAATCAAAAGATCTCAAAGAAATAGGAGCCATTGGAATTAAAATCGAAGCTATCTCCAACGATGGGGGTACAGCGGAGTTGTATTTAAAAGATGTTACTTTAGCTGGGGTTACCCCGGTTACTCCAGTCGTTAAGTACGATTTTGAAACTGATGCTGAAGGGTGGACAGCAACTTCGGGCTCCACAGCCACACAAGCTGTGTATACAGAAGGCGGAGTATCATCAAATGTCTTGAAGGTGGATTTCTCTTGGAAGGCAAGTGATGTTGATCCTTGGATTGCAGCTTCTAAAGTCGCTAATCTGGATCTTAGTGGTTTCTCCAAACTCAGTGCTAAGGTGAAGATTGTATCCGATATTTCGAACGTTCAGGCTAAGGTGTTTATTAAAACGACGGAAGCTTGGACTTGGAATGCTACCGACTCAGCTATTACGGATGAAGAGGGATTCACACTTTTTGAGATTGACCTTACGAAATTTAAGGCAGAAGATCTAAAAATCGTTAAAGAGATAGGAATTCAGTTCGTTACTCCAAACGGAACGGAAGGAACCGCTACAGGGAATATTGACGAAGTTTGGGCGACGAAGTAAGGCGGTATAAGTAACGCAGTAATTATTTTGTCAAAACCTCTGGAGCTACACGACTCCGGAGGTTTTCATGTTGATACCACTATCAGACGATTTCAGCCAAATATTTCTAGCCGTTCATAATTATTAGCCAGCATTGCCGCCCTTCCCTTCAACTGATATAATGAATTGATTGTACTTCAATGGATTTGTGGTGGGGGTAAGGATGACGGATATCAGAGCGAGACAACAGAAGATTCGAAATTTCAGTATCATTGCACATATAGACCATGGTAAATCGACATTAGCTGACCGTATTCTAGAATTTACGGGGGCGCTAACTTCGCGTGAGATGCAGGAGCAAGTTCTGGATAATATGGACTTAGAACGCGAACGTGGGATTACGATCAAACTGCAGGCTGTACGTTTGACGTATCGTGCAGATGACGGTGTGGAGTATTTGTTGAACCTGATCGATACACCGGGACACGTCGATTTCACGTATGAAGTATCCCGTAGCCTTGCGGCTTGTGAAGGGGCACTCTTGGTAGTAGATGCGGCACAAGGTATTGAGGCGCAGACACTGGCTAACGTGTACTTGGCGCTAGATAATAATCTAGAGATTTTGCCTGTAATCAACAAGATCGATTTGCCAAGCGCTGATCCTGACCGGGTGAAGCAGGAAATCGAAGACGTGATCGGGTTAGACGCAAGTGAGGCCGTACACGCTTCAGCAAAAGCAGGAATCGGGATTAAGGAAATATTGGAACAGGTCGTTGCAAAGGTGCCTGCACCTACGGGTGACCCTGAACAACCGCTCAAAGCGCTTATTTTTGATTCGCATTATGACCCTTATAAGGGAGTAGTCGTATACGTTCGGGTAATGGACGGGCAGATCAAAGCAGGCTCGAAGATCAAAATGATGGCTACAGGCAAAACGTTTGAGGTTATTGAGGTTGGGGCATTTATGCCGCGCATGACAACGGTAGATGAATTGAACGTCGGCGATGTAGGATTTTTCGTTGCTGGTATGAAGACTGTGGGTGATACCAGAGTCGGGGATACAGTAACGGATGCTAAGAATCCAACAGCAGAGCCGCTGCCTGGTTATCGTAAAATCAATCCAATGGTTTATTGCGGATTATATCCGATCGAAACATCGGATTATAACGATCTTCGTGAAGCATTAGAGAAGCTACAACTTAATGATGCGTCGCTTAGTTGGGAGCCGGAAACGTCGAGCGCACTTGGTTTCGGTTTCCGTTGCGGATTCCTTGGATTACTCCACATGGATGTTATTCAGGAACGTATTGAACGCGAATTCAATATTCCGCTCATTACGACCGCACCAAGCGTTATTTATCACGTAACACTAACAAATGGAGAGACAATTTCAATTGATAATCCATCTAACTATCCAGAAGCGGGTAAGCTCGATTATGTTGAAGAACCGTACGTGAAGGCTTCAATTATTGTGCCGAATGATTATGTAGGTACCGTTATGGAGCTTTGCCAATCGAAGCGCGGCGAGTTTGTCAACATGGAATACCTTGATACGACACGGGTTACCATTATTTATCAAGTTCCGTTGTCGGAAATCGTGTATGACTTCTTTGATCAATTGAAGTCCGGCACGAAAGGTTATGCTTCATTTGATTACGAAGTATCGGGTTACCGGAGATCTAATCTCGTCAAAATGGAAATCTTGCTCAATGGTGAACAAGTGGATGCTCTATCCTTCATCGTTCACCGTGACCGTGCTTACCATCGGGGACGGATCATTTGCGAGAAGCTACGTCAGTTGATTCCTCGTCAAATGTTCGAGATTCCTATTCAAGCTTCAGTTGGTACGAAGGTAGTAGCCCGTGAGACGGTTAAAGCATTACGTAAGAACGTTCTCGCTAAGTGCTACGGTGGTGATATTTCTCGTAAGCGTAAGCTGCTTGAGAAGCAGAAAGAGGGTAAGAAACGCATGAAACAGGTTGGTAGCGTTGAAGTCCCTCAAGAAGCGTTCATGGCAGTATTAAAGATCGATGAGTAATTAGAGATCTCAAGCACATAGAGGGAAAGCCCACGGGCTTTCCCTTTTCCATACAAATAGAAGAAGAAGGAGGCATTACCGTGGACCAAATGTTAAACAAGGATGGGCAGGCAATGCCGGATAACCGCCAAACAGGGAGTGCAGCTCCTAGTGCGGTATATATACACATTCCGTTTTGCACGAATAAATGCTTTTACTGTGATTTCAACTCTTATGTGCTGAAGGATCAACCGGTGATGGATTATTTGCGAGCGTTGGATCTTGAGATGGAGATGACCGTGCGGGACACACCACCAGCTCAGATTAAAAGTATTTTTGTAGGCGGTGGAACGCCGACGGTACTAAATCCGCAGGAAATGGATTATTTCCTCAGTTCGGTGCGGAAGCATTTTGGTAATTGGTCATCGGATATTGAATTTTCAATGGAAGCTAATCCTGGCACGACAGATCTCGAGAAATTAGCAGTTATGAAAGATGGCGGCGTTAACCGAGTTAGCTTTGGTGTTCAGGCGTTTCAGAATGAATTGTTATCAGGAATCGGACGAATCCATAATACAGATGATGTATACCGTAGTTTGGAGAATGCGCAGAAGGTGGGTCTGAATAATTTATCCATCGACCTTATGTTTGGATTACCAAATCAAAGCGTAGAAATGTTGGATGAGAGTATCACCAAGGCACTCGAATTAGATTTGCCCCACTATTCTATCTATAGCCTCAAAGTTGAAGAGAATACGTTGTTCCATACGATGTTTAACAAGAACCAATTACCTCTCCCAACAGAAGAAGACGAGCTTCAAATGTATCTGCTACTCATGAAGCGGATGAGTGCCGCAGGTCGTAACCAATATGAGATTAGTAATTTTGCTAAGCCAGGAATGCAAAGTCGTCATAACATCACCTATTGGCGTAATGAGGATTATTATGGACTTGGTGCGGGGGCACATGGATATGTAGGCCGGCAGCGTCATGTGAATATCAAAGGTGTTAACCCTTATGTTGAAGCAACTAAGGCAGGACTACCTCGTATGCAGCAATTTATGGTTTCAGAAGAGGAAGCTATGGAAGATTTCGTCATGGTTGGTCTCAGGGTACTAGAGGGAATTCGAAGCGCTGACTTTACTTCACAATTTAAAAAGTCGATTGAGGAAGTCTTTGAGAAGCCACTCGATAAAATGCTAGATGCGGGCTTATTGGAAAGACACACGGACGGGGGCGGGTATCGCCTCAGTGAGAAGGGAATCTTGTTCGGTAATGAAGTGTTCGCAGAGTTTATTGGCATACTGACGGTATAAAATTAATTGTTTTACTCCCTTGATTATCTATACAACATAATGTATATTTATTCGTATTAGTTTGAAATTGGGAGGAATAAAATGGGGACTCCGGCCGTGATTGTATGCAGAAAAGCGAGACTTGAGGACGTAGAGCCTCTTTATATAATGATAGAAGATTATGCTCGTCGTGGAATCATGCTTCCACGTTCGCGTCAATTACTGGAACGGCAGATCTCTGATTTTGTTGTCACAGAAGTTGAGGGCGTAGTCGTAGGCTGTGGATCATTGTGCAGGCTAGGAGATGAACTGGTAGAAATACGTTCATTAGGCATTTCTGAAGGGCACAAGGGGCGTGGGCTTGGTTCTATGCTTGTTGACCTATTAATAGAGGAAGCAAGAAATCAGAAAATCCCTAAAGTAATGGCGTTGACCTATGAAGTTTCGTTTTTTCTGAAAAATGGATTCACGGTCGTTGAGAAAGATATTTTCCCTGAGAAAGTTTGGACCGACTGCGTAAACTGTGCAAAACAGCATTGCTGTGATGAAATAGCTGTCCTTAAGATACTGGACTGACTTGACAATCGTCAGGTCGGTTTGGTATTTTTGTATTAGTGATTAGCACTCGTTAGGCATGAGTGCTAAATAATCGGCTTAAGGCCTTTAGGAGGGATAATGATGTTGACCGAACGCCAAAGAATGATTCTTACTGCAATAGTAGACGATTATATTCGTTCTGCGGAACCTGTAGGATCCCGAAGTATTTCCAAACGTGGAGATGTCGGCTATAGTCCAGCTACCATTCGTAATGAAATGGCGGACTTAGAGGAACTGGGTTTTCTGGAACAACCTCACACTTCTGCAGGCCGCATACCTTCCCACAAGGGTTACCGATACTATGTGGATCACATGTCTCCGTTCAATCTGCTTACTCCCGAGGAACTCGTCACATTAAAGACGTCTTTCGCGGAGAAGCTTAACGCAATTGAAGAGGTTGTCCAGCATGCAGGCACGATATTGTCCCAAATGACCAATTACACATCCATCTTGCTGGGTCCAGAGGTTTTTCATACATCGTTGCGCCATTTCGAGTTGATTCCTTTGAACGAGAATACGGCTGTGGCGATCGTCGTGACGAATACGGGCCAGGTGGAGAATAAGACGGTCACCATTCCAGCCGGTGTTTCGGTTTCGGAAATGGAGAAGGTCGTCAATCTGCTTAATCGCAAATTGACTGGGGTACCTATATATAAGCTGAAATCTGCTCTGCACAATGAAATTGGGCAAGAAATGCAAAGACACATCAATCATTTTGAAGGTCTGATGAATATGCTGAGCGAAGTGTTGGACAGTGATGGAACAGATAGTCAAAGACTGTTCCTCAGCGGGACGACAAATATGCTGACTCAACCTGAATTTAGGGATGTTGACAAAGTGAAAAGCATATTGGATCTGTTGGAGGAAACTCCTACGTTACTCAAGATGATGACTTCTGCATCAACGGGCTCCGGGATTCAGGTCCGTATCGGTATGGAGAACGATCATGAAGCCTTTTCCAGTTGTAGCCTTATAACAGCTACTTATGCTATTGAAGGTCAAGCAGTCGGGACGATCGGTATTTTGGGACCAACGAGGATGGAGTATGCACGAGTGATGTTGATATTGGATGTTTTATCCAAAGACTTAACAAAACTCTTGTCACGAGGGCATTAATCTGAATGAATTAATGGGATTATCGTATGTTAAGGAGGTGAGTATCTTGAAGAAAAAAGAACCAGTTCAAGATCAAATGAATTCTAATTTAGGGGAAGATTCTAACGTGAATGATAACATGCATCAAGAACAAACTGAACAAGAACTACAAAATGAAGTAGAAGAAAATCCTGCTACTGAGGAGCAAACGATTGAGGATGCATCCGCTGAGGTGGAGAAGCTTCGGTTAGAGAATGAAGAATCTCAACAACGTGTACTTCGCGTTCAAGCTGATTATGATAACTTCCGTCGTCGTACTGTGAAGGAGAAGGAAGAGTTGGCCAAATATGCATCAAGCGTATTGATCACTCAGCTTATTCCGGTCATAGACAATTTTGAAAGAGCACTTGCCACTGGCAGTGATAGTACCGATAACTCAGCTTTTGTTAAAGGTGTAGAGATGATATTCCGCCAATTGGAGGATGTACTAGGCTCCGAAGGCTTGAAGCCGATGAAATCAGTGGGTGAACCGTTTAATCCAGAGTATCATCAAGCGATCATGCAAGTGGAATCCGATGAGTATGAAGAAGGCATTGTAGTTGAGGAAGTTCAGAAGGGTTACCTTCTAAAAGATAAAGTTCTTCGTCCGGCGATGGTTAAAGTTAGCCAATAGCACGGAATTTTGTCAAAGAGCTACACATAGAACAAACACATTAAAGGAGGATATATTCCAAATGAGTAAAGTAATCGGTATTGACCTTGGAACAACCAACTCTTGCGTAGCAGTTATGGAAGGCGGCGAGGCTGTCGTTATTCCGAATCCAGAGGGCGCACGTACAACCCCTTCAATCGTAGGTTTCAAAAAAGACGGTGAACGCGTTGTAGGTGAAACTGCAAAACGTCAAGCTATCACTAATCCGGATCGCACGATTAGTTCCATTAAGAGACATATTGGTACAAACCATAAAGAAACTGTGGATGGTAAAGATTATACTCCTCAAGAAATTTCCGCTATCATTCTGCAAAAGTTGAAAGCTGATGCAGAGGCATATCTAGGACAAACCGTGTCCCAAGCGGTTATTACAGTTCCAGCGTATTTCAACGATAGCCAACGTCAAGCAACTAAAGATGCTGGTAAAATCGCTGGTCTTGAAGTACTACGTATTGTCAACGAGCCAACAGCTGCGGCACTGGCTTATGGTCTTGAGAAATCAGAAGATCAAACGATTCTTGTATATGACCTTGGTGGTGGTACGTTTGACGTATCTATCCTTGAACTTGGCGACGGCTTCTTTGAAGTTAAAGCGACAAGTGGAGATAACAAACTAGGCGGAGATGACTTCGACCAAGTTGTTATGGATTATTTGGTAGCTGAGTTCAAAAAAGATCAAGGTATCGATCTAAGCAAAGACAAAGCTGCTGTACAACGTTTGAAAGATGCTGCTGAGAAAGCGAAGAAAGAATTGTCTGGCGTACTTACTACGACAATTTCCCTTCCGTTTATCACAGTTGCTGATGGCGTACCTCAGCACTTGGAAATTAACTTGACTCGTGCCAAATTCGATGAATTGACTGCTGGTTTAGTAGAACGTACACTGGGACCTACTCGCCAGGCACTGAGCGATTCCGGCTTAACACCTGCTGAAATCGATCGAATCGTTCTTGTTGGTGGATCCACACGGATTCCTGCAGTACAAGATGCGATTAAGAAATTGACTGGGAAAGATCCACACAAAGGCGTAAATCCAGATGAAGTTGTTGCTCTAGGCGCTGCTGTTCAAGCGGGCGTATTAACTGGTGATGTGAAAGACGTTGTCCTTCTAGACGTTACACCACTATCACTTGGTATCGAAACAGCTGGTGGCGTATTTACAAAAATGATCGAGCGTAACACTACGATCCCTACAAGTAAATCACAAGTATATTCCACATATGCAGATAATCAGCCAAGCGTAGAAATTCACGTGCTTCAAGGTGAACGCGAAATGGCTGCAGGCAACAAAACATTAGGACGTTTCATGTTGGGCGATATTCCTCTCGCACCACGTGGTGTTCCACAAATTGAAGTTACCTTTGATATTGATGCTAACGGTATTGTTAACGTGGCGGCTACAGATAAAGGTACAGGTAAGAGTCAGAAGATTACGATCACTTCTTCCAGCGGTCTTAGTGATGAAGAAGTTGAGCGCATGATGAAGGATGCTGAACTTCATGCTGACGAAGACAAGAAACGTAAAGAGATGGTTGAAGCGAAGAATAATGCCGACCAACTTATCTATAGCGTAGATAAAACTATTAAGGATCTTGGCGATAAAGTGGATGCTTCCGAAACTGAAAAAGCTAATGAAGCGAAGGAAGAGCTGAAGAAAGCTTTGGAAGGCGATAATTTGGAAGAAATCAACGCGGCTTCAGAGAAGTTGACTGAAATCGTACAACAGCTCTCCGTTAAATTGTATGAGCAGGCTGCACAAGCTGGTCAAGCTGAAGCTGGCGGAGCTGAAGGTAATACTGCAGGTCCAAACAAAGATAATGTCGTAGATGCTGAATACGAAGTTGTTGACGAGGATAAGAAACAGGATTAATTCCCTGTCACGGGTACGTTAATTTCTGAATAAGCTTTGGTGAACCGGGAAGGTCAAAGTGCGGGACACTCCGCGCTTTGACTTTCCTTTTGCCGGGTTATGGGAGTAACTCATTCGGCAGGTCACAAAGGATATAACGGGGGTGGAAGAGTGGCTGAGAAACGCGATTATTACGAGGTGTTGGGCCTTGGTAAGAATGCTTCTGATGAAGAGATTAAGAAGGCTTATCGTAAGATGGCCCGTCAGTATCACCCAGACGTAAATAAAGCGGCTGATGCTGAATCGAAATTTAAAGAAGTTAAAGAAGCCTATGATGTGTTAAGCGATTCTGGGCAACGTGCAAGATATGACCAGTATGGACATGTTGATCCGAACCAAGGTGGATTCTCCGGTGGCGGAGATTTCGGCGGATTTGGCGATATCTTTGATATGTTCTTCGGTGGTGGAGGCGGTGGTAGACGCGATCCAAACGGTCCACAACGGGGGAACGATCTACAATATACGATGACTGTTGAGTTTAAAGAAGCCGTGTTCGGTAAAGAGACTGATATTACGATTCCACGGACTGAGAGTTGCGATACTTGTTTTGGATCTGGAGCGAAACCAGGAACGAAACCGGAGAAGTGCTCGGTCTGTCATGGTTCCGGTCAACAAGAAGTCGTACAAAATACTCCATTCGGTCGTATGGTGAACCGCCGTGCATGTAACAATTGCGGTGGTAAGGGACAAATCATCAAAGAAAAATGCGGAACTTGTCATGGTAATGGTAGCGTGAAGAAGCAACGTAAAATCCATGTACGCATTCCTGCGGGTGTGGATGATGGTGCACAGCTTCGCATGACAGGTGAAGGTGAAGGTGGTCTTCGTGGTGGTCCGGCGGGTGATCTCTACATCATCATCCGTGTGAAAACTCATGATTTCTTCCAGCGTGAAGGCGACGACATCTATTGTGAAGTTCCTTTGACCTTTGCTCAAGCAGCGCTTGGTGATGAGATAGAAATACCGACTCTGACTGAGAAGGTCAAGCTTAAGGTACCAGCTGGTACACAAACGGGCACCTATTTCCGTCTCAAAGGCAAAGGTGTTCCGCGGCTTCGTGGTATTGGCCAAGGCGATCAACACATCAAGGTAGTGGTGGTTACGCCAAGCAAGTTGAGTGATGAGCAAAAGGATCTCATGCGTCAGATCGCAGCAATGGATGGAGAACATACTCATGAGCATGAACAATCGTTCTTTGATCGGGTAAAGCGAGCGTTTCGTGGAGATTGACTGAAATAAGACAGATATTATACTAAAATAAAACAAGCCGACATCATGTTGATGTCGGCTTGTTCTTTATCGCTTATTGTATATGTGTTAGTTAATTCGTTTTGGTCGTCTTGGTTGGTTTTTGAAGCGGCGATATAAAGCAACTACTACCATGATAATCAAGAAGATAGCGAAGAGGTTAACAAGCATTCCTAGTACGTTACCCAAGAAGCCCATTCCACCAAACATACCTCCGAAGAGCATCCCTGCAAGCCCACCGATCATAAGACCTTTCATCAGTCCGCCACCGCTAAAGAATCCTCTTCCTTTATTAGCTGCCCCTGTTGATGTTCCTGTTGTTGATTTGTTGTTTGAAGTAGTATCCGATTTCTGTATGTCAGTAGTCTTTGATTTGTTGGGGTTCGTAAATGAACTACTTGGCCCCGATTTGAATCCTCCGCCTCTTCTTTTCGCATCTGTCACATCAGTGGAAGTGAAGGACAAGATCAAGGTGAAGGCCATCATAATCATAAATATTCTTTTCATCATGCTGAATAAAACCCTCCTAGAGTATGTGTCTGTGTCTATTTGAGTATTACGGGAAATAGGACAAATAGTTTCAAATTTTTTATATCGCAATTTTAGCTCATACCTAAGACTAGTGCTTGAAAACAGGAGCGTAGATAGCCGCTACGATGACGAATTATTCTTACGATCGCTGTTGCCCTCAGATTTCCTGATTATTTAACCGCATATTGGGTAGAAATCCGATGGCAAAGCATAGGCTTCCGAAGTAGCTTTCCTGCTGAAAGCTTTTAGGCGAACGCAGCTTATGCTTCCGAGGTAGCTTCCCAAGGGAAGCTTTTAGCTTCTCCAGAACAATTTAGTCCTCTTCGCTTCGATCTACATGATTCCAAGCACTAATTATGGTTTTGAGCCGCAATTATTGATTATTATTTTGAATAATGTGGAGAGTTAAATTACATGCTAAAAGTTCAAGGAACTGCTATATGGCAGCCTCTATTTTATCCTTATATGAAGGAAGGGAAGGATTTAGATGGGTGAGAAAAATATTCTGGCGTATTTCAGAAGTCCGGAGGAAGCGGAAGTTGTTGCAGGTAAACTGAATTCGCTTCGTGCAATCGATGTATCCATTGACCGTTTCAGTCGATATCCTGAAGAAGGTTATGATGTAATGAATTCTATCGCAGGTAGCGGGAGTGGTTTAGCGGCAACCTTTTTACAGCAGACTAGTATTGGAATCCCAGGCGCAGAGATTCTAGCTGCTGCAGATCCGGCAAATAGCGGCATGAGTCATGGCGGACAAGGTGGACCTACGGGTCATGATATTTTGCTGACTGCCGTAGTAGACGAGGAGGTTCATCATCAGGCTCTGCAATTCATTGAGGAGGCTGGGGGACTTATGTAGCTGAGGAGCTTTTTTACTGAGCTATTTGCTGACGTAATGGCTGACCTATGTTGTGTACATTATCTCATTAAAAGCCGCCTACGCGGCTTTTTTGTCACTACATGTATTCTATAGTACAATGGATCTTATGCAAGAATTGCTGAGGAGGAAGACAAAGAGATGATTTGGAGAGAGATGAAGATACATACGACGGAGCAAGCAATGGAGATGATCTCTAACTTTCTGCATGAAGCTGGTGCAGGAGGCGTTACCATTGAAGAACCTGTTGATAACAATAAACCACGGGACACATCCCTTGGAGAATTTTACGACATACCACCGAATGATATTCCAGAAGGAGAGGTCTGGCTTAGCGGCTATTTTCCTGAAGGAATTGATATGGAGGCCGTGATTAAGGAAGTAAGTCAGCGGTCCGAGGAATTGCGAGAGTTTGATATCGATCCGGGTAGCATAATCATTTCAGTGAAAGATGTAAATGATGATGATTGGGCTAACAATTGGAAGCAATATTTCAAACCGCTCCGTGTATCTAGTCAGTTGACCATCAAACCAACCTGGGAAGAGTATACGCCTCAGAATGCGGATGAGAAGATCATAGAACTGGATCCCGGTATGGCCTTCGGAACGGGAACACACCCTACCACAACGCTCTGCCTTCGGGCACTAGAGGGTATTATTCATGACGGGGATGATGTGATCGATGTCGGAACAGGTTCGGGTATTCTGGCGATCGGTGCATGTCTATTGGGGGCTTCTCGTGTGCTTGCGCTTGACTTAGATCCAGTTGCAGTAACCATCGCGGGAGAAAATGTTACATTAAACAACCTAGAGGAAAAAATTACGGTAGTCGAAAGTGATTTACTGTCAGTTATCACCAAAGGAGTAGGACTTGAGCTTGGCATTACAGTACCTGTCCGGGTGGTTGTAGCCAACATACTGGCAGAAGTTATTCTGTTGTTTCCTGATGATGTCTATCAGGCGTTACAACCGGGAGGATACTTTATTGCGTCCGGTATATATAAGAATAAAGAACAAGTCGTGAGGGAAGGACTTCTAGCGGCGGGCTTCGAAATTGAGGAGACTGCTCGTGAAGAAGACTGGATTGCTTTCGTGGCTAGAAAGAGGTAATTTTCCATGGAGTTTCTAAATCAGTTGCTGCGATATCCAATTGAGCAACTTCCATTCTATTTGACCACTTTAGTTATTGCTTTTACAGTGCATGAGTTCTCCCATGCTTATTTCGCTAATAAGTTCGGTGACCCAACGGCCAAGATGCTTGGCCGGGTAACACTAAATCCGACGGTTCATTTTGATCTATTGGGAATAATCCTACTATTGATTGCTGGATTTGGTTGGGCAAGACCGGTACCTGTTAATCGGGCCAATTTCAGTAAGCCTAGGTTGATGGGGGTTATCGTCTCTGTCGCTGGACCGCTTAGTAATCTAGTACTAGGGGTACTCGGTACATTGATCTATGTTATGTTAGTTCAATTTGGCGTGATAGATGCGATTACTAACGATAAACTACTGGAAGCAATCAAAATGTTCTTTGGTTTATTTACTTTGATGAACTTTTTCTTATTCCTATTTAATCTTATTCCATTGCCTCCGCTGGATGGGTATCGGATTTTGGAAGATCTGCTGCCACGGTCTATGCTTGGCTCGTTTAAGAAGTTTGAACAATGGTCCATGTTTATCTTCTTGTTACTCATAGTCGTTCCACCGTTGCAAAGGTATACGATCACACCACTTTACCAAGCGGCACGATCGATGTATTTGTCCTTCGCTAGATTTTTCCTTGTGTTGTTTGGAGCTTAGAAGAACTATTGGGCTTAGAAGAAGTACTGGTAAGCGAAATATAAAAGTTGTATGATGTATTTTGGTAATTTGAGACAAGGATTGATGACATATGCAACGTTATTTTATTGAACCTGAACATTTCGGGGAACAGTCAGTGAAAATTATCGGTGAGGATGTCCGCCATATTAGCAAGGTCATGCGCTCAAAACCGGGTGATGAAATCATCGTTAGCGATGGGGTATCCAAAGTTGCGTTGGTGGAGATTACAGGTATTGAATCAGAGGAAGTGACTGCTGATATAATCGAGCTCATGAGTTCCTCGGGCGAGCCGTGGCTACAGGTTACTGTGGCTCAGAGTTTACCTAAGGGTGACAAGATGGAAACGGTCATTCAGAAATGTACGGAGATAGGTGCGGCTTCATTCCTTCCTTTTCTGTCGGAGCGGACCGTGGTTCAATACGATCATAAGAAGGAAGAGAAGCGTACAACGCGTTGGCGCAAAATTGCCAAAGAAGCGGCTGAGCAGGCTCATCGTAGTTTAATTCCAGTCGTGGAGAACCCTACATCTTGGAAAGAGCTACTAGCGGCTATTCCTGCATACGACTTGGTATGTTTGTGTTATGAAAAAGAACAGGGTCAGCAATTGAGGGATGTGCTGAGTCCTTTTGTTATGAAATTAGAATCCCAGCAAAAGTACAAAATACTTGTTGTTGTGGGTCCTGAGGGTGGATTTGCTGAGGCTGAAGTGACTAGTGCTGAAGCTGTAGGTGCGATATCAGTTGGTCTTGGACGGCGTGTGTTGCGGACTGAAACAGCCGCGATGGCCGCCTTAACTTGCATCATGTATGAATCAGGAGAAATGGGGGGAGTATGAGATGCCATCCGTTGCATTTTATACCTTGGGCTGCAAGGTCAATTTCTATGATACGGAAGCCATCTGGCAACTGTTTAAAAATGAAGGCTATGAACAAGTAGATTTCGAGCAGACGGCTGATGTGTATTTGATTAATACTTGTACAGTAACTAATACTGGGGACAAGAAGAGCCGTCAGATTATTAGGCGCGCAGTGCGTCGCAATCCGAATGCTATTATCGCTGTTACGGGTTGTTATGCACAAACTTCGCCTGCTGAAATCCTAGACATCCCGGGTGTAGATCTCGTGATCGGAACGCAGGATCGCGAGAAAATTATGCCGTATGTAGAACAAATTCAGAAGCAACGTCAGCCAATTAATGCGGTACGGAATATAATGAAAACCCGAGAGTTTGAAGAGTTGGATGTACCAAACTTCTCCGATCACACACGGGGGTTTCTCAAAATTCAAGAAGGCTGTAACAACTTCTGTACCTTCTGTATTATTCCATGGTCGCGTGGTCTATCCCGTAGCCGTGATCCACAAAGCGTTGTAAATCAGGCACGTCAATTAGTTGCTGCAGGTTACAAAGAAATCGTCCTAACCGGAATTCATACAGGCGGTTATGGTGATGATCTGGACAACTATGCCTTATCTGATCTGCTATGGGATCTCGATAAGGTAGAAGGCTTGGGTCGTATACGAATCAGTTCGATCGAAGCTAGTCAGATCGATGATCGTATGCTTGAGGTACTTAATGGTTCCGCTAAAATGTGCCGCCACTTCCATATCCCACTTCAAGCGGGTAGCAATGAAGTGCTGAAACGGATGAGACGGAAGTACACGATAGAAGAATTTGAACAAAAAATTGCCAAGATCCGGTCCTTTATGCCTGATGTTGCAATTACAACTGACATCATCGTTGGTTTCCCTGGTGAAACTGATGAAATGTTCGCCGAGGGATATGAGGCGATCAAACGAATCGGCTTCTCTGAAATGCATGTATTCCCTTATTCCCAACGCACAGGTACTCCGGCAGCGCGTATGGAAGATCAAGTGGATGAAGAAGTAAAGCATGCACGTGTTCATCAATTGATCGATCTATCCGAGCGTATGCAACTTGCCTATGCAGAGACTTTTGTGGGTCAAGTGCTGGATGTCATTCCAGAACGTGATGAAAAGGGTCTTTCCGGTGAAGGTCGGGTAACTGGCTTCAGTGATAACTACCTACAAGTTCGCTTCGATGCCCCCGACAACCTGACCGGCAAATTGTGCCGTGTCCAGTTGACTGAGGCGGGAGTGAACCTATGCCAAGGCAAATTAGTCCGCGTCCTTGACGACGTGGCTAACGTCACGGCTTAATATTGAACAACAAGGATTTCGCCCCCAAGAGGGCTGAAATCCTTGTTGTTGTAAGATGTGGAGCAAGCGTATCCTCGAAGAGGAGAGCGCAACAAAATTTCCGGTGTTTCTGTTGTAAAGATGCAGGAGCACCACATAGTAGAGCGTGCCCCCAGGGGGCGACAAGCGGCTCATTCCCCGTAGTCATCCAGGGTGCGTACGAAAAGCAGATCTATCCAACCGGTTTACCTGGTAACCCGGGAGCGTCTAAAGTAAGACGTACCCGAAGGGGGAAAAGCGTTCCACCCACCCAAACCCAAGCGCATCCCCGAAGGGGACAGCGAGCAGGAGCGCCTCATTCACTCCAAAGTCACTTAAGCGGGTATCCAAAGGTAAAAGTTTTCCGAAGGAAAACTACTTCGGAAGCCTAAGCTTAGCCCTTGGGGCCTTCCCTTACAGTAAGGGAGGGTTTGGGTGGGATGAGAACAAATATAGAGGAGAGTGCACAGATGTCATTTAAAGAAATTTCCGCAGGAGGCGTCGTCTATCGCTACGAAGCCGATCAACTGCAAATTCAACTCATTACGGATCGTTATGGCAAGATCTCGTTTGCCAAAGGAAAGATGGAAAACGGAGAAACGATTGAAGAAACAGCGCTTCGTGAAATTTTGGAAGAAACCGGGGTTGTTGGGGTAATCGACAAACCAATTGATATTATAGCTTATACTTACAATCATACTGTTCATGGTGAAGTAGATAAGGAAGTTCATTATTACCTTGTTGAGAGTAAAGGCGGCGAATTACGTCCTCAAATCGAAGAGATTCGTGGAGTTGCTTGGTACGAGCCTAAGGAAGCTTGGGAGAAGCAACTGAAATCAGGGTATGATAATAATGATTTTATTTTGGAAAAAGCTTTGAAGTTACTTGGTGTTGAATTATAATCTACTTCTTCCTAGCAGAAATTTAATGCGTTGTGGGTGGGATTGTGCTCATGTGATCCATTTGTGAGTTTCCCATTCTAGACCAAAGTGGTAAGTAGCAGACGGGTAGTGCTAGCAATGAACAGGTTACATTGAAGATCGTCTGTGTATGAGCAATTTGAGTAGAGGGATCTGAGGAGAGCCATGCAGCGGCTGTTTGCAGTAAAGGAATAAACGGCAGGAACAGCAGGGCTCCAAGTACATTGAGTATGATATGTGACCAGGCGACAAACTTACCGGACTTCGTTCCACCGATGGATGCGATCCATGCTGTTAGGCAGGTGCCCACGTTGGAGCCGATGACCATGGCAATTCCTAGTTCAATCGGAAGAACTCCGGTTCCGACGAGTCCCATTGTCATGGCAATAACGGCGGCGCTACTGTGTACAAGCGCCGTCAAAATCGCTCCGGCGGCGGCTCCCCAGAGCAGGCTGTCTGCTGCATGGCCGAGCAGCCAGCCAATAATGCCACGAGCCTCTAGTGCGGGCCCGATCGATTGCATCCATCTGATTGCAATCATTATGAGGCTAAAGCCGCCCGTTGCCAAAGAGCCCAATTGAACGGGACGAAGAAGATTATACAGGCGGCCACTCTTTATAGGGAGTAGTTCTTCCCCCATGACCGCGGTTGCCCATAGCAGCAAGGACAGAAGGAACAACGGAATGCCAAGACCTGAAATGTCCAGAGCAATGAGCTCGGTAGTTAGACAAGTGCCAATATTACCACCGAGAATGATGCCAAGACTCTGGGCATAGGACAGCAGACCTGCGTTGACAAGGCCGATCGTCATCACTGTCATGGCCGTGCTGCTTTGGAGAACCGCAGTCACACCTGTACTGGTGAGAAGCCCAGTCCAAGGAGTTCGTGTGGAGGCATGCAACAGCTTGATCAGTTTCGGTCCGGCCCAAGCTTGCAGGGCGGTCTCCATGATTTTCATACCGAAGAGAAACAGGGCAAGTCCAAATGTTACGGGAACTATGATTTCACGAAACACTATGGCAACCCTCCTTAATTAAAAATGTACAAGTTAAATATATGTATGCCTAATGACAGGCTTCCATGCAAATTCAAGCTGAAACGTATGCTTACGGGGTAGTTTTGTACGAACCTTATTTATTGAAGCAACGCTTAACAAAACTTTTAGGAGTGAACAATTGTGGGATCAATTATATTACAACGTAGCCGTAGAAAACGGTTGGAACAGGGACATCCTTGGATATTCCGCAATGAGATTGAAAATGTTGAGGGAGAACCTACTCCCGGCAGTTTAGTAGAAGTTCTGGATCATCGGCGGAGATACCTGGCGACAGGATATTACAATCCTGCCTCGCAAATAACGGTTCGCGTAGTATCGTACGCTCCGCTTGAACAAATGGATGTTGACTTCTTTGTGGCTAGATTCCGTGATTGCCTTAAGCACCGGGAACGGTTTGTGAAAGAGGATGCCTACCGGTTTGTCTATGGCGAAGCAGATTTTCTACCGGGACTGACAGTGGATCGCTTTGGAGACGTATTGGTCGTGCAACTACTGACACTAGCGATGGACCAATGCCGCGATATCATAGTACAAGCACTCGTTGAGGTGCTTCAGCCTGTTGGAATTTATGAGCGTAGCGACGTGTCTGTTCGTGAAATGGAAGGATTGGAATTAGTCAAAGGACCTCTTTACGGCAATCCTCCGCGTTACGTTACAATCTCGGAGAACGGTTTGAAAGTTAAAGTCGATATTGAGCAGGGTCAGAAAACAGGATATTTCTTCGATCAACGCGAGAATCGGGCTTCAATCAAGCCGTTAATGACAGGCTGGGGTGAACGCAGCGGTATTACGATGCAAGAGTTGTCAGTGGAAGGTGAAGGAACACGATTAGTACCCGTTAACCAAAAAGGTAAAGAAGTGACGTTTCCATACTGGGACGGAGCTACGGTGCTGGAATGTTTCTCGCATACGGGAAGTTTCACACTTCACGCATGCCAATATGGCGCTAAGAAAGTGACCTGTCTGGATATTTCAGAGTATGCTATCGAGAGTGCGAAACAAAATGTGGAGCTGAATGGTTTTGAAGATCGGGTAGAATTTGTTGTAGCAGATGCATTTGAATATCTTCGCAGTCAGGTTAAGGGATTGAATGAGCGTCAAGCACGTGCAGCTCAGGATGGAAAAGTCGATACTTCCGTGGCTCTAACTGCTGGTGGTGGACGTACTTGGGATGTTGTTATTCTCGATCCTCCGGCTTTTGCCAAAACGAAAAGTGCGGTTAAAGGCGCTAGCAGAGGATACAAAGATATTAACCTGCACGGGATGAAGCTTGTTAACGAGGGTGGATATTTAGTTACAGCTAGCTGTTCATACCATATGAGACCTGATTTATTTCTACAAAGCATCCAGGAAGCTGCTGCTGATGCAGGTAAAATCCTTCGTCTCATTGAGTGGCGGGCGGCTGGTAAGGATCATCCCCAAATCCTTGGTGTCGATGAAGGGCATTATTTGAAATTTGCGATCTTCGAGGTTCGTAGTAAAACAGTCTAAGATGAGCAGGCAGTTTAAATAGTACGTTAAGTTAGAGTGTTTTAAAAATATCGAACAACAGATGCGATGGACTGCATCTGTTGTTTTTTTGTGTCTACATTTTTATTAAAAGTGGATGGATTTCAGCTTCAGTAGAGAACTCAATTTAAAATCATAGTTATTCGGTTGGGATAATGTGAATAAAATCATATCGGGATGTGTAAGAGTTGTATAATATCTAACTCAATAACATAAATATCGAGTTAAGTACTCGGAATACAATGTTTTGAAGTGAACTCGCAAGATCAACAAGAAGGTAAAGGGTTGTGCTTATGAATTTAGACTGGGAGTTTATTGTGGAAAGCTTGCCACTCTACGGTGATGCCATGTGGCTGACAGTGAAGCTTGCTTTCTGGGGAATTCTTTTTTCATTAATTATCGGATTGCTGTTTAGCGTCATTTTGTACTACAAGGTTTCAGTTGTCAGTGGTGTTATTGTCGCATATATTGAGCTTTCGAGGAATACGCCTTTGTTAGTTCAGCTTTTCTTTCTGTATTATGGTCTTCCGAAAATCGGTCTCCATATGAGTGAGATGACTTGTGCGATTGTTGGCTTGACGTTTCTGGGTGGCAGTTACATGACAGAAGCTTTCCGAAGTGGGATTGAGGCTGTAAGCAAGTCGCAGATTGAATCGGGTCTTAGCATTGGATTGTCTAAAGTTCAGCTTGCAAGACATGTTATTCTCCCACAGGCGCTTGCAATTAGTATTCCTTCATTGGGAGCTAACGCTATTTTCTTATTAAAAGAGACTTCAATTGTGGGTGCCATTGCTCTAATGGATTTAATGAATGTGGCTAAAGATTTGATTGGTATGCATTACAAAACAGCGGAATCTTTGACTTTACTCGTTCTGGCCTATCTAGTTCTAATCTTGCCTTTGTCGTTAGTACTGACATGGGTAGAAAGGAAGGTAAGATATGCAGAATTTGGGGATTGAGGTACTGTTTGAAGGTTCCAATATGGAGCGTTTACTGGGAGGTTTGCTCGTAACGATAGAGATTTCATTCATTTCAATTGTTATAGGAACGATCCTAGGTGTCTTTATGGGACTGCTGCGGACGTTGGATTCCAAGCTGTTAAAGTTTATCTTGCGGCTGTATCTGGAGGTATTTCGGATTATTCCGATTCTGGTCTGGCTTTACGTCGTTTACTTCGGGTTTACACCTCTGCTTGATATCAACATTAGCGGGGAGGTGACCTCGATACTCGTGTTCAGCTTATGGGGGGCTGCCGAGATTGGAGATATCGTACGTGGGGCGCTCGAATCTATGCCGAAGCATCAGATCGAATCCAGTAAAGCACTAGGACTCAGCAATGGGCAGATTTATCGTTATATTCTGATTCCACAGGCACTACGTAGAATGCTTCCGGGCTCTATCAATCTGGCAACACGCATGATAAAGACAACATCACTTGTCGTGTTAATTGGGGTTATTGAAGTGGTAAAGATTGGCCAACAGATTATTGAACTTGGTGTAATCAAAGCGCCTACGGCATCCTTTTGGGTATACGGCTTCATTTTTATTCTATATTTTCTCGTATGCTATCCATTATCTAGGCTTTCTAAGCGATATGAGCGCAAATGGCAAAATTGACATAAGAAAGGGACGTTTGTCATGACAGATTCGAAGGAGATATTGCTGGAAGTTCAGCAATTACAGAAGAGTTTCGGAGATAGAATAGTCCTGAATGGGATCGATTTACAGGTGGGTAAGGGAGAAGTGATCGTCATTCTTGGTCCTTCAGGCTGTGGCAAAAGCACGTTCTTGCGATGTCTTAACGGATTAGAATCGGTGCAGGGAGGAGTCATACAATATCGCGGTCAGAATCTAGCTGAAGGAAATGTAGATTGGCCTGAAGTAAGGCAACATATCGGAATGGTATTTCAGAATTATGATTTATTTCCACATATGACGGTGATCGATAACATTCTACTTGGACCGCTACAGGTGCAAAAAAGAGATAAGAACGAAGCGCTTCAGCAGGCTGAGCAGTTATTGGACCGGGTCGGGTTGCTTGACCGTAAAGATGCTTATCCACGGCAATTGTCCGGAGGACAGAAGCAGAGAATTGCCATTGTAAGAGCTCTATGTATGAATCCAGACATCATTCTATTTGATGAAGTAACGGCATCGCTTGACCCTGAGATGGTGCGTGAAGTGCTTGATGTGATACTGGGATTGGCTAATCAGGGAATGACGATGATCATCGTAACTCATGAAATGGGTTTCGCGAAGTCAGTAGGGGATCGTATCGTATTTATTGATCAAGGTAAAATCTGTGAGATTGCGACCGCCCAGCAATTTTTCACAGCACCAGCGACAGAGCGTGCGCAGCACTTTCTGGATATATTTCAATATTAAAAAAAGATAGAAATAGGAGATGAGAGAGATGAAGAAAAGTTTAAGAGTCGTAACCTTGATTATGGCAGTTAGTTTATTATTAGTGGGTCTAACGGCTTGCGGTGCGGGTTCCAGTTCCAAATTCACTTCGATTGAGCAATTTAAAAAGAATGGTAAGATCAAGATTGGGGTATTTGCAGACAAACCACCATTTGGTTACGTGGATTCTGAGGGTAAGAACCAAGGATTTGACGTATATATTGCGAAGAGATTTGCGAAGGATCTGCTTGGCGATGAATCAAAGGTCGAATTCGTATTAGTAGATGCAGCTAGCCGCGTGGCCTACCTGGAATCAAATAAGGTGGATATTATCATGGCTAACTTCACAGTAACCGATGAAAGAAAAGAAAAAGTCGATTTTGCGAATCCCTACATGAAGTTGTCTTTTGGGATCGTCTCACCTGATAGTGCTCCAATTACTTCGATCGACCAGTTAAAAGAAAAAGGTCAAAAGCTAATTGTAGCTAAAGGAACAACAGCAGAGACCTATTTTACCAAAGAATACCCGGACATCGAACTACTCAAATTTGACCAGTATACTGAAATATTCGCTGCCCTCAAAGACGGACGTGGTGCGGCGATTGCAAATGATAACACAGAACTCATTGCTTGGGCTAAATCCAACCCAGGATTCACGGTCAGCATCCCAGCTTTTGGAGGTCAAGATACTATCGCACCGGCAGTAGCCAAAGGGAACAAAGAGTTACTAGATTGGCTAAACTCAGAACTTGATACGCTAGGTAAAGAACAATTTATTCACCAGGCTTATAAAGAAACACTAAATGAAGTCTATGGCGAAGGTTATACGGATGAACTTGTGGTTGAGGGCGGGAAGGTCGAGTAAAAGGAAAAATAGGTTGGAAGCGGATGTATATTGAGTAGAGTGATGACACCTGAGAAGGTGTCTTTTTTTGTCTAAATTAATAGGTTTATATCCTATAAATTGGAAGGTGAATGGAAGGGTGGCAGCGAATGTATATTCATCAGGTCAATATGTCGCGCTGGATTGTACTGAGAATGGCGATGTAATTGTAGAGATGCCTAAGGGTTTATGGTGGTGGGGCCTCAAGAATAGAAGAACAATTTATGAAATTGGCTCAGAATAATTTAATCCAACACTAAGGAGTGAGTTTTGTGAAACATATTTTAGCCTTATCAGTTATTTGTCTAATTTTAATTACATCATGTTCTAAGCCGGATATTACGGCTTCCTCGGAGATCCCCAAAGGAAAGTTTGAACTACAACAAGTTGAACTTTTTCCAAATGAAATGAAGATAAATATTCCAAGAGACTTTGAAATTATGACAGATGAGATGGCTGAACTGAAATATCCAAATGGAAATAGGCCTTCACCTATATATACTAATAATGAGGGTTCGGTAAATGTTGCATTTAATTATACTTCAACTGAATTAACAGATAAGGAATTAAAGGATTACTTAAAAAATATGAAAAGCATGTTTGAGAATCTTTATCCATCAGCAACATGGTATGAGAGTAAAATGGTGGAAATCAATAATAAAAAGGTCGGCTATCTTGAATTATTGACACCTGCAATTGATACACAAGTATATAATCTAATTTTCTTAGCGGAGATGAATAATCGATTGTTACTAGTCAACTTTAATTGCACTGAAAGCGAAATGACTGAATGGATACCAACAGCAAAAGAAATTATGTATTCGTTAATTATTGATTAATAATGTGAAGCCTAAGCTCTAAAGGAAATAACTGCGAGGTAAGTCTTCGACCTGGTACCTATGCTGCCTTAAGCCTCTTGGGTTCGTGAATACAACAAGTTATGTGAAATTATTGCAATCTTTTGAAACATTAAAACATGAGGAGCTGAAAAACCATTGAAAAAAATCATAACTGGTGGAATTCTCTTATGTTGTGGAATCATCTTGTATTTAGGAGGTTATATTCCAGCTGCTCATTATGCATCTGAATTAGGAGGATGGTCAACCCCTCCTGGCAGATTAGGAACTGCTTTGGAAGCTACAGGTGGAAAATCAGCTATAAATAACTCGATGATAATGATGATAATTGGTTTTTTTTTATTAGCGTGGGGTTGCTTTAGTGATGAAATCATTAGAATTCAAAAGTTATTTAAACAGGACAACCTTAAAAGAATGAATAGAGAAAATGAATAAAAACTTTATGAGAATAATCAATGAGGGCAACAACACCCCATTAACGCATCGAGCTGACGCTCTCGGTCTGTCGAGGCGTTTCGGGTAAGTAGAAGCAGCAGACAACCCTGCAATGACTATGATAAGAGCTATTTAAGTCGGTGAGGGTTCGTGAACATGACAATGTTATCTGAAACCCCTTGAGAGCGTATCATAACCTTTTCATAACTTTAAGGAGGAATTAATACGTGGATAGAATTTCTAAGAAGGATAAATCACGAATTGACTTTCAATCAACCAGCATCAATTAAATCAATAAATTCAGTAGAAATTGAACTTAAAGTACAGTTCCCACAATCACTTAAAAATCTTCTATTAGAGAGTGATGGTGTTCATGATGAATTCGAATGCGATGTTATATGGCCAGTTGAACGGATACTTGAAGAAAACAAAAATATTCGAATTGAATACTTAGAAGAACGTGAAACATTCAATGATTTTCTACTTTTCTCAGACGCCGGTAATGGGGATCAATTTGCATTCTCAATTACAGATGGAGATTCTGATATGGAAGAGATCTGCGTTTGGAATCATGAAGATGAAAGCAGAGAAATATTAAGTTCATCACTTAATGAATTTATTAAAGGTTGGTTAGAAGGAACAATTGAAATTTAATTATTAACATTCAAGCATTATAAGTATAACTCGAAGAAGAAGGGGCATCGGATAACACCATGTTCACGCTTCGGGCCATTTGGCCCTAGGTATGGCAGGAGTAAGGAAGTGGATTCGGCAGGTGCAGCTCTGCAACTGTAAGTAATTCAGCCGGACACATCCACCCACCTAACCGCATCACGCCGCCCTTCGGGCTTAAGATTTTTGGACATCGTGAACACATCAACGTTAGGCGAAATACCATGAGATAAAAAATATTAAATCAAAGAGGTGCAGAATGGTAGAATTTAATAACATTTGGTTGAGTTCAATTGATCACTTAAACACATTTATTGAATTAACTAAATCAAAAGATAAAAAGCTCATAAAGAAATCATATATATCAAAAGTAAGGATTATGTTTGATCAAGTCCCAGTCGTCTTTTATTCAAAAGGTAATTTATCAATAAATGAACATGAAATTATATTTACATCATTACAACCAAAAAGAGGATTACTTAAGGAATATATTAATTTAAATAACGATTTACATATAAAAATTGAATTTGATCAGATTGAAGAGATAACTAGATATAGGCACTCAAGTCCATTTATAGAATATTACAATACAGGATGGATTCAAATAAAGTACATTAAAAATACAATAAGTGAAGATATCTTAATTTCTCAAGGGGGATATGGCCCCTCCATGAAAAAAATAAAAGAAGGAACTGATGAGATATATAATGAACTAAAATCAAATACATTATGAGAGACTCAGGAAGTCATGGTACATCACATAACACCGTATTCACGCTTCAGGGCTATTGCCCTTTGGTTGTCAGATGTATAATCGTGGAAGAATGCTCAGTCAACAAACACCCCAGCCTAAGATATGAGCTATCTAAGGCTGGGGTGTTTCGTGAATACCTGAACGTTATACGCAATTGCTGGAATCGAAAAACTACAACCATTAGGATGTGTGTATTCGGAAGGAGTAAAACAATGGTACTCTCCTTATTTAAAGCAGGGCTTAATGAAGCTTCTATGATTCACGAGATGCAGATTAAAGCATTCATGCCGTTGTTAAATAAGTATCAAGATTATGAAACCAGTCCTGCTAACGAAACTGTGGAACGAATTATAGATAGATTAAAACAGTCGGTTACAGATTACTATATTATAAATTCCAATGTTCCCGTTGGGGCAATTAGAATTGTGAGAAAAGAAAATAGTACTTTCCGCGTTAGCCCAGTATTTATTCTGCCTGAACACCAGAGAAAAGGCTTTGCGAAAAAAGTTTTTTCGATGATTGAGGATATTTATAACGACGCAGTTGTTTGGGAGTTGGATACAATACTTCAAGAGCAGGGTAATTGTTATCTCTATGAAAAGTTAGGTTATCAGAAGACAGGGGAAATAAAAGAAATTAACGAAAAGATGACAATTGTGTACTATGAAAAACGCTTGATATAACACAGCATTCCTACTGCGGGCATTCGCCCTTGATCGCTAAGAAGCATTTTCAGGGAAGATTATTCAGGCGATACATTCAACCAGCTAAGTCTGACGACCTGTTCCCTTTGGTCGCTTAAGCCGCTTAAACGTCAGGAATGCGCAACGTTAACTGAAATCGATGCAATGGAGGATAATGTGATGGATAAAATATTAATCGAGGCAATTCGTGTCGCGAAGCTAGCTGGACTAAAAATTAAGGAAATTAGAGAAAATGATGGATATGATAAATATTTAAAAAAAGGATATGAACTAGTAACAACGGCAGATTTAATATCAGATAAAATTATAAAAACAGAGATTTCAAAGGTTTTTCCTAAGCACAAATTTATATCTGAAGAAAGTGATATAGAAAATAGTCTTATAATAAAAGAGCCTACATGGATTATTGATCCTATAGATGGAACTGTTGGTTATGCCAATAATCATTATCAGGTAGCTATATCTATTGCTTATGCAATAGATAACATAGTTGAGGTAGGAGTAGTGCATAATCCATTTTTGGACGAAACATTTTATGCTGTTAGAGGTAAGGGGGCTTTTTTGAACAATCATAAAATACAGATTAAAAGCGCCAATACATTAAAACAATGTGTGATTGGAACTGGTTTTCCCCATAATAAAGAAAATGTGGACTATATAGTTGAAACACTAAGATTAGTACTACCTAAAATAAGAGATATTAAGAGACTAGGATCCCCAGCTCTGGATATTTGTTGGGTTGCTTGTAGTCGCTTACAGGGATTTTATGAAGAAAAATTATCCCCATGGGATGTTGCAGCAGCGAAGTTAATTGCCAGTGAAGCTAAAGCAACTGTGGGGCACTATAGTCTTGAAAATAGCTCAATTCTTCCAAATTGCTTGAATGGTTATAAGGTAATTGTGTCAAGTCCGGGTGTTTTTGAAGAATTGAAAGCAATTTTAATATCTGTTATATAACATTTGATTGTTACATATTTTTCATATTATCTGCAACATCAAGAGCTGAAATGCTCTTATTAATTTTTCGAATGAGTTCTATAAACGGTGCTCGAATGAGATTTAAAGAAGTGAAGAGATAAGAATCATGTTAGTGACTCGAAGAAGGCATCGACATCAGTTAACACCGTATTCCCGCTGCGGATCCTAACGGATCCTTGGTCTGCAAGAGGTTTTTCGATGAGGCTAAGTCAGCAGACAACCCTGCGAGGCTAAGTGGCGGAGCCACCCGGTCCTGACGGACCTTAAGCCTCTCGGATTCGGGAATACAACAACGTTATCTGAAAGCGTGGAGAATTCTATAAAATCAATAATGATAGAAAGGAATAACATATGAATGACTATATGGGAATTGTAATTAAACAATCCTTGAATGATGAGAATGGACTAAAGCCATTTCAAATTAGAGCTAATAGAAGAATTGGTTCATGGGATGTTCTATACGTCAGCGTTGAGAGTAAAGAATTAGATGAGAGCATTAATTGTCTTCAGGCAAGTATGGTCGATAAGTATGAGGACTGTTGGTACAATCACCTTTTTAAGGATGAAGAATTAATTGTTATCTACCAAGATAAATACTTTAAGGTTTCCATTGACCATAAGTCGTGGGATGAGGTAATACAATATGGACTTAATAATGGAATACCTATGGAACAATTAGACTTTAATCCAAGAACAATGAAAGAAACAGATGAATTTTTTAATTTAAAGAGAAATGATTGATAATCCGAAGAAGGCCACGCCATCAGATAACACAGCATTCCTACTGCGGGCATTCGCCCTTGATCGCCAAGAGGAATATCAGAGAAGCTTATTCAGGCGATACATTCAACCAGCTAAGTCTGACGACCCGTTCCCTATGGTCACTTAAGCTGCTTGAACGTCAGGAATGCCAAACGTTATCCGAAACCCCTGAGATTGAGACTTTATGATAATACCAAAAAGAAACTACATTAATATTGGAGAAGATTAATGGACATTTTATTATTTTTTATGTTATTTATTGTGGCGAATTTGGGGTTCTATATAGAAATGAAATATATTAAAAAAAAAGAAATAATTATTACTTTAGTGACTGCAAATCTCATATTGCTGATTGCTTTATTAACAAGAAATTTGATATTAGGCTTAGTGTTACTATGTGTAGGTTTATTAATTAGTATCGGATATACAATATATCAAAATTTATTTACATCCATGGATAATGAATAATTATTATAAACAATTCAGAATTTACAGGAATGCTTTGAGGGTTTGTCGGGGTAGTCAGGGGCATCGGATAACACCGCATTCACGCATCGATCGCTGACGCTCTCTCGGTCCCCTAGGAGTATGATGCATGGAAGTGAATTCAGGGGACAACCCTGCACAGCCTAATCGCGTCGCGACCGTTCACTTCGTTCACTTAAGGCAGTGAGGGTTCGTGAATGCGCGAACGTTATATGTAATTGGGGCAGTCATTAATTGAGGAGGGATTCTTGATGAACCATTATACACTTTTTCCAATCATAAAGAGATTAGAAGAAAATAGTATAGTATATTCACTTGGTGGTAGTGGATTATTGTATTATTTGAATTTAATTGACTCAATAAATGATTGGGACATAACTGTAGAATGTCCAAAAGATAAATTAATTGAAACACTCGAGGGCTATGATTGGGTAGAGCAAAGAAGTGGAGATTACCCATTTGCTAGTCAGTATAGGCTAAGTATAGCCTCGCTTAACATAGACTTCATTGGATGCTTTGCATTACATACTGAAAACGGAGTGCTTAACTTACCGATTAATCATAATAGGAAGTGGGATGGTATAAATATATCAAGTCCTGAAGTCTGGTATGTGGCTTATTATTTAATGAATAGGAAACCAAAGGCGAGCATGCTCTTAAATTATCTTAAAACTAGTACAGAAAAAGTGAATACTACTTTAATAAATGATCTGATTAAAACCAATATTCTAAATAATGAATTAAGCCAAGAACTTAGCTTGTTAATTCGATGATGGCCCCAACTGCATATAACACCGTATTCACGCTACGGGGCTACCGCCCCTTGATTGTCAGATGTATAATCATGGAAGAAGCTCAGACAACAAATGCCCCAGCCTAAGATAAGAGCTATCTAAGGCTGGGGTGTTTCGTGAATACCTGAACGTTAGGTGAAATTACCGTAGAGCATGAAAGGAGGCAATTCCTTGGATGATTATTATAAATACATACATGATACATCGAAAAGCCTAGAAACTAAGATTGATGAACAAGCTGATGAATTCTGGCAATGGTCAAAGAATCAAAAACAGATTTACGAATGGGAAGCTAACTATTCCGAATGGGGTTTAATCAATACTTTACTTAGTCGATTAGTACATTCGACAGATTTTACTCAATGGAATCAAAGGACTTTAAATAATATTCTATTTCTCGTGGCTCGCGACAATGAATGTGAGATGTTGGTTGATACATTAAGTGAGAATCCATCGTGTTTAATTTATTTATCAAGAGAAGGACTGAAGTACCAAGATGACAGTGCAAGATGGCAGTTTGCTCATTATCTTTCCAAGACTGAAGAACATCCTGAAGCAGAAGAATTAATTTTGAGATACTGTAGTGACCATGCTGAATATGTAAGACGTAGAGCATTACTTGCATTGGGTTTTATTAAATCTACATACGCTGAAGAAAAAGCGATCGAGGCGTGGAATTCAAACATGGAGTACCCCAAAATTGCTGCATTAGAAACGCTGTATCAAGTTAAATCAACACAACTAGAAAAGTATCTTCAACTGGGACTAAATGATTCATTTGAACATGTAAAGAGAAATTCAGAACGATTAATAAGTCAACTTGAAAAGTAACTCAAAGAAGTCGGTAACTTCACCTAACACCATAATCACGCAGCAGGCCATTCGGCCCTTGGTCCGGATCGGAGTTGAAGATGATTCGAATGGAGTTGACTCAGATACAAGGAAGCGGAATCAGCCGGACACATTCAACTCCCTAACCGCATCGCGGCCGCCTTTTGGGCTTAAGGGAGTTGGACGTCGTGAATACAAAACGTTATCTGAAACCGATGCAAGTTAGATAAAGATCAATAAAGGAAGTGACTAGTTTGGAGTATTCTGACTTGTTAAATTTTAGGGATATATACCTCGAGCAGATATATGAGCCGGAAGAAAACAGCCTTAGGTTACTCTTCAGTCGAAGTAGAACTAGTGAAACTCCTGAAACGATAACAATTGGAGAAATAGAAATTAAAGATATCTATTCGTTAGATGTAGATGAAACAGTACCTTTAATACAAATGGATTTTGAAGGGTATATTGGATATTCAATTAGAAATGAAAGTTACACTTCATGGGATGATTACGAAGAATTTGAAGGGAAAATCTTTAGAATTTATAGTAAATCCAGATACTTAGACTTCATTAAAGTTGGAACGTTTGCATCTGAGGATTACCCTGGCTCATTTAAGCATTATGGCATCTCTTGTCTTAACCATGTCGTGGATGTTGCATCAGTTTCAGAGCCAATTATTAAGGAAGTCCAACGAATTAAATAAGATTATTGAATGTTTCTCAAGAAGGCATCGGCATCAGATAACAAAGTATTCACGCTGCGGTTGCTACGCTCCCTTGGTCTGCCAGAAGGATTTTCGAAGAAGCTGAATCAGGCAGACAACCCTGCACTGGCTAAGTCTTCGACCCGCCGCTACGCGGCTTAAGCCAGTGAGGGTTCGTGAATACCTGAACGTTAGGCGAAACCAGCGAAAGGATTGAGTAAACATAATTTTTTTAATTAGATACCCAATAAACCTTAATTTGATCTTTTCAATGGTTGTTCTAAGTTTATTAAATATCTGGCAAGTAATACAAAGAAATGAAGTGAATTATTTTAATAATGTTGTTCTTGGTATTATATTTGTATCAATAATTATTGTAGCTGTCATACGAAGATTATTTAAACCAAAGACTTTAAGTCTAGATCCGGAATCCATGAGTATCAATAACAAGAGATTAGAAGTGAAAGATATAACGGCGATTTATATTAGTAACAATAAAACGATTGGTATTAAACCAAAAAAACATAGAATAGTTCCAGTATCATTATGTTTTGAATTAATCAAAAATCGAAATGACATTGATCAATTGATTAAATGGGCAAAAACTAAAGAAATTGAAGTTAAATATGGGAGCTTCATGAAGTGGATAAAAATTGAATGTGATTCGAAGATGTCGTTGGCATCAGCTAACATTATATTCACGCGGCGAGCCGGCTAACGCCAGCCCTTGGTCCACCTGGGGAAATTTCGAAGAAGTGGATCCAGGCGGACAACCCTGCGAACCTAACCGCGGTCGCGGCCGACAGCTGAAGCTGCCTTAAGGTTCTCGGGTTCGTGAATACGGGAACGTTATGTGCAATTGCCAAACAAAAAAGAGGAATGATAATAATGGACTTTAAACCTTCGAATTATTTATTAGATCATTTTATTTCTGCTGATTTATCTAGCTTAACTGAAAACAATACTATTCTATTTAATAAAGAAAGACAGTGGGTAGGTGCATTTATACTAAATTCTACGCTTAGATATAAATATGAAGAAAAGCAAAGAATATATTTAATGAATATCTTAAGAAGAATAGAATCTACATTTTATCAATATAATACTGGGAGTGTTTTGTTAGATGATTTTTTAAATCACGATAAAGTAAGTATATCTAAGTATTTATCAGCAGTTGTTTGCATTGAAACTTCAATTTCTCACTTGTACCAAGCATACATGCTAGGTAGCAAAATGGCTGGTGAGGACAATAAGCTGTTTGAAAGGAATGATGGTTCTTCTATTGAAAGGTTAAACAAGCTTTATAACGTAGCAAAACATTATGATAGTTCCATAAGTAATGGTAGCTTAGAAGAATTAAATACTATACCTATATGGATAACCAACCAAGGAATTAAATCCAATCAAACCTTTTTAAGTTTTGATGAATTACATGCAATGATGAGGGAAGTAGAATATATAGCTGATGAAATAATAAAATAAAATTCAAATCGCATATTCAAGAAGAAGGCAACAGCACATAACATAATATTCACGCTGCGGACATTCGTCCTTGGCCCGGCATTCGCCGAACACCCGACATACGTCGGGTCGTGAATACAGGAACGTTATACGACAGAATCAAAAACAATAGAAAAGAGGATCATATGATCCTCTAAATGCTAGAGTTTTGCAATTCACTAAAGAGTTGTAGAGCGTCTTTGAAACCTTGTATGTAGATACTTCTTTCTAAGATGGATTGAAGAGAAAATTGAGCGTCTTCGTAAAGAAAAACCGTATGTTGAAGTTGATCGGGCAAAGCATCACGAAGTGTTTTAAAGTATTGATCTGTCTCCGCAGAAAGCTGATTGTATTCCGGATGACATTCCAGAAGCTCAGTATAGAGTAATTCTAGACGTATTCTTATAAGTGGTTCTGTAAGCGATTCTAATGTATTAACCATATAATTTTCCTCCCTCAATTAACTCTATAGAGTTAATATATAACCTTATAAAGTTAATTACAAGGTGAATATTTGACTTTATAGAGTTAAAACTTCGCTTTTCGTTGATGATTATTAATATGGAAGATAAGATAGAGCTATGGAGGGGAAAAGATGAACGTAATCAAGTGTAATATACGAGAACTCATGGCAGAACATCGAATAGATGATATAACCGAATTGATGGTGAGATCAGGTTTAAGTCGTAACTCAATCAACAAGTTATATAGGGAGACGAATATAGAAACAACAAAATTAGAAACACTTTTCAAGTTGTGTGATACGTTTAATTGTAAGTTGTCTGATTTAATCGAATATGTACCAGAAGAAAATAAATAGTGAGAGCCGCTTCGAGAAGAAACTCCATCGTATAACATAATATTCAAGCTGCGTCTCCTTTGGAGCCTTGGTCTGTTGGATGAATCTCGGGGAGGAATTTCAGCAGACAACCCCTTTGGGGTTCATGATTATAGAAACGTTAGGTGAAATCCTGCTAATTCCTAGATGCAAAGAACGAATGTAAAAGTCGAATTCAGTATATTTGGAGATCAATTTGACCCCAATATAGTTACAAATACATTGTTAATTCCTCCTACAAGAACTTGGCTCAAAGGCGATCGTATACAGAGAGAACTATTTAGTAAGGAAACGTGTTGGGAGCTAGCCACAGAGTACGAAGAATCTTTGGATATCAATGATCAGATCGATAAGGTTAAAAATCTACTTCAGGATCGAAAAGATCAAGTAGTAAAATTAATTAGGCAGAACAATCTTGAATGTAAGTTTGAAGTCGTAATTAATATTGAGAATAATGAAACGCCAGCAATGTATTTAAACAAAGATACCATAAAGTTCATCTATGATTTAGGGGCGGAAATTGATTTTGACTTATACATTTATAGCTAAGAATTGATGATAGAAGACATAAAGAAGAGCAGGACATCACCTAACATAATATTCACGCATCGGACATTCGTCCTCGGTCCAGCATTCGCCGGACACCCAGCATACGCTGGGTCGTGAATACAGGAACGTTATGGGACAAGTTCACCAAAGCAAATTAAGATATAATTGATAAAATCAATATATGGAGGAATTATATGAACTTATATGAAGTTGATTATACTAAACCAACAGGAAAATACGCAGCAGCTATTAAAGAATATAATGAATTTTGGAGTCAGGGACTAATTGATTTTTCCAAAGCTTCCAATCCAATTGAAAAGTTTGATGATGAGACGAGGCAGTTTATTTATAACTTCAATTCTAAATTTCCCAATAATGTTGTATGGCATTATCATAGAGATAGAACATCTGTAGATTTAGAAGTAGATGCACTAAGGAAGGTCATTAATTCTGCGAAAAATGAGCATGATATTCAAGATTACATTAAGAAAAATAGAAAGTGGTTTATCCCGGCTTCAATATTTAAAGAGTATAATTTTGGTCACAAAGAGACGTATCTCTTTCCAGAAATGAAGTTAGGAAGTAGCATGCAAGCAGATTATGTTTTATGTGGTAGAAACTCTGATGGATACAGCTTAATCCTTGTTGAATTCGAATCACCGGCTTCAACATTTGTTTTAACTGATGGTTATAAATTATCAGCATCGGCTAATTCTGGCTTAGGTCAGATCAATCAATGGAAAGAGTGGATGGAATCAAATAATACAACATTTTTTAATGAGCATAAATTTACTGAGAAAGGCATAAATGTTCCTATTACAAGGATTCACTATTGTTTAGTGATTAGCAGAAGAAATCAAATGGAGACAAATGATAGAGATAGAAAAAATAGAATAATTATTGAATCAACGAATTTAAATATAATTAATTACGATAGAGTGTGTGATTATGTTTCTAATCTAGATGAAGGATATAGTACTTATAGATAAAAACATAATATCTTCTGGTGAAATCATCCCATAACACGTCGATTCCTACCATTCCCCTCGATGTCGCGGTTTTTGCGAAGCAAGCTCCGCGACACTTTTTCCGCTAAGGCGTTAAAAGAGGGGAATCGCGGGAACGTTATCGGAAATTCTGTAATATGGGAGGAAACTCAATGGAGTCATGTGATGTGAAAGAAAAAGAGTACAGAATGGTTCTGTCTTACATATCTGGGTCACTTAATGAAAATGATATATTTCATATTGAAGAAAAATTAAAAGAGAATGGAATAGAATTTAAATCCATTGATAAGAGTGGGAAGTTCACAGCTTCGCTTGATGAATTCTCCAATGTATATTCATTTTTAATCACTTCAACATTATCAAGTGCTTTATTAACTGGTGCTCTTACCAATGCTGTATGGGATAGTATCAAGTATATCTCACTTTTCACTTTCAAAAAATTCAAAGGTAAGAAATACAATAAAATATCAGATGGGAGGATTGAAGAGAAAAAAGTTACTTATGGGATAGAAATAAAAGCAAACAACGATCACTATAACTTTAAGTTTACTGGGCTGACTTCTGATGAAGTATTACTTGAAGCCTTAGATAAAATCTTACCCCATATAAAATCAAAACCAAATGAATCATCCAAGATTTATACACCTGGATTACCGAACTATATAGTAAGTTATGACGAGAAGTTAAAAATTTGGATTGCAAAAGAAACTAATGAAATTATTAAAGAAAAAATTGAGAATGCTAACTCGAAGAAGTCATGAACTTCCGATAACACCGTATTCACGCTTCAGGGCTATCGCCCCTCGGTTGTCAGATGTATAATCGTGGAAGAAGCTCAGACAACAAACGCCTCAGCCTAAGATAAGAGCTATCTAAGGCTGGGGCGTTTCGTGAATACAACAACGTTATGTGAAAGTTCTGAGATAAAGTCAAATAAGGGAGGGAGAAAGCTATCCTGAAATCAATAGTGTTTCTGATTTCAACATTAGGTCTTTATCTTTTAACAATATATATTCTAGGAATTAGAATCGAAAATATCGGTGAATTTATTAATGAAGTAAAACTTAATTTCTTGCCACCAATATTACTTTTATTAGTTAACTCTATATTATATGGATTTTCTAGGTGGAAGAAGATCTTGTTGATGTTATTGTGGACAATAACTCCAGTTATTCTTTTTTTATTTTCAGTACGATTTCAACCTACAGATCCAGGCGGATTTATGATATTTAGTCCCAATACACTCGAGATTGGATTGCTTATACCGATAATCATTACAATTATACAACTCATTGCATTTTTGATTGTAGCCCTTAAGAAAAAGGAGTGCTAATAGGTTGTATCAAGAAGTCAGAACCTTCACATAACACCATATTCACGCTGCGAGCCATTCGGCCCTTGCTCTGCCCGATGGATTTCGAAGAGGAAATTCAGGCAGACACACCCGCACCACCTAACCGCATCGCGGCCGTCCCTTTGGGACTTAAGGTGGTGGGGCGTCGTGAATACACGAACGTTAGATGAAAGATATGCAAATAAAGAAGGTGAAATAGAATGGAGCAAGAGTTGAATACATTAGCAGACAAAGTTCTTAAATATCTTTGTATCGGATCTAGGTTAGAAGGCATCAATTTCTACGGTCTAAAGATTTTGTTATCAGAATCTGAAGGAAACAGAGATAGAATAGATGGACAGATATATATAAATATTGAAAGTAAGTTCAAGATATTTGATACTGAGCAGTTTGAAATTCCTAAAGCTGAGGAAGAGTTTCCAGATTACAATTGGATGGAAGCTTATACTGAAATATGTAAGTTAAGATTAAAGGAAATAGTGGATGTTAGATTAGACGAAGAAGTACCGAATTTATTCATTTATTTTGATACTGGCGAAGTATTATTTATTTACGGACATCATGATAAGTATGAAAGTTGGCAAGTTGGGGCCTGGTATAACACCTATAATAATGAATCTTGGGAAGTGATTGCTTGTCCCGGTGATGATATTTGTATTGGAGCGCCGAAAGATATTTAAAATAATTCGAAGAAGGCCTATCCATCATCTAACACCGCATTCACGCTGCGGGCCGTTCTGCCCTTGAATCGCCAGAAGTGAAGAAGCAGGAAGCGGAATCAGGCGATCAACCCTGCAAGGCTAAGTCTTCGACCCGGCGCTGATGCGCCTTAAGCCTCTCGGGTTCGTGAATACGGGAACGTTAACTGAAATCAACGAAAGTTGTATTTAAGATTCAAATAGATACCTATTTCAATCAACAGGATAAGCCTTCTTGATGTTGGTTCTGTTTAGAAGATAGTCAGTACTGGTTTGATGGAAATCGGCAAGTTTAATCAGTATTACTGTGGGAATATCGACTTCGCCGCGTTCGTAATTACTGTAGATTCGTTGACTACAATTTAGATATGCAGCAATTTGTGACTGCGTCAAATCTTTATCCTCACGTAAACTTCTGATTCTTTCGTACATACCTAACACCTCCATTACTAGAATACCTTAGCGAATTATTCGCTATTGATCTTTAGCGATAAAATCGCTAAAATATTCTGTAATGAACTTATTGGAGGGAGAGGTAGGGAATGAATAGCATATTGGAGCAATTATATTTTGGAGAAATTAGACCTGAAGAAGTGATTGTGCCAAAGAACCCTGAATACAGATCTCTAAATAACAAAATTTCCAACTCGAAGGAACAACTCAAGATGAAGCTTTCAGAAAATGATATGGAACTTCTTGAAGAAACATTTGATTTACTTGGGATATCTTCCTCAATATATTCAACCGAGGTTTTCATCTATGGTTTTAAAATGGGTGCTCTAATGTTTACTGAAGTGTTTGCTAATAAAGGATAGCCTAAGAGACTCTTGTTAAAAGTTCGATGAAGTTGGTATAAAGATTATTTCAAGGTCGAAGATATAGTTGTTCAAAGAGGTCGTTGATTTCAGTTAACACCGTATTCGCGCTGCAGGGCTATCGCCCTTTGGTTGTCAGATGTATAATCTAGGAAGAAAGCTCAGACAACAAACACCCCAGCCTAAGATAAGGGCTATCTAAGGCTGGGGTATTTCGCGAATACCTGAACGTTATCCGAAACCCCTGAGATTGAGACTATATAATAATACCAAAAAGAAACTAAATTAATATGGAGAAGAATAATGGACTATTTATTATTTTTTATCTTATTTATTGTGGCAAATTTGGGTTTCTATATAGAAATGAAATATATTATGAAACTTAAAAAAAAAGAAATAATTATTACTTTGGTGATTTCAAACCTCATATTGCTGATTGCTTTATTAACAAGCAATTTGATATTAAGCTTTGTATTACTAGGTATAGGTTTATTAGTAAGTATTGGATATACAATATATGAATTTTTATTTACATCCATAGATAATGATTAATTTTTATAAATAATTCAGAATTTGAAGGAATACTTTGAGGGTATGTCGGGGAAGTCAGGGGCATCGGATAACACCGCATTCACGCATCGATCGCTAACGCGCTCTTGGTCCCCAAGAAGTATTACGCCGAAGAGAATTCAGGGGACAACCCTGGACTACCCAACCGCATCGCGGCCAGTCATTTCGTTCCTTTAGGGTGGTGGGACGTCGTGAACACGGATACGTTATATGACATACCTTCTAAACAAAATTAAAATCTACAAGCTTGAGACAGTTATGAAAAACAATACTGATGTGCTAACAACGTTCGTATGATTTTATGCATTTGATGACGTATTTCAAAGATGAAAAATGAATTTTATTTAAGGTAATAGGAGGTGCCATATGGCGAATAGAAGAAAGCGATATATCATTTTAATATTTTTAATTATTTTATTTGTCCTATCAGCTTGTACGAGTACTAAATTTGATTTATACGAAGGAAAGTCTTTAAATATAGCAGTTATTGGAGAACCACCACAAGTAAGAGAAGAGGAAGTTAACTTCAATAAAATCTCATTTGATGATTTGAATAAAGTCGACTTAGAGGACTATGATGCTGTATTTGTTATGAGAGAAAATCTTAATCAAGCAGCAGAAAGCCAATATGCAGATATCTATTCAAATTCACCAATACCATTCTTTTTTATTTCAACTACAAGTCATATACCTTTTACTACAAAGGATATTGAATATGGGGAGACTTGGGGTTGGTCTCCAGGTAATAGCTATGCTGTCGGTGTTCTTAAATCAAATGAAGATGATACATTAAAAAGCTGGGGATTCGGTTTGTATAATGATAAAAAAACCGACGAACATATAGAAGAAGTGTATTCAAAAATTTTTATGACAATAGAAGAATTAGATAGTTAGTTACTGAAAAAAGGAGCAGAGATATGTTCCCTTTTAGTGTAAATTAATAGCTACCTTTTAGCTAAACTATTATTAATCAACAATAATTATTAACAGACCCAATTTTACTAGAAAACTCGAAGGAGGCAGGTACTGCAAATAACACCATATTCACGCAACGGGGCTTACGCCCCTTGGTTGTCTAGATGTATAATCATGGAAGGAGCACAGACAACAAACACCCTAACCTAAGATAAGAGCCATTTAAGCCTGGGGGTTTCGTGAATACAAGACCTTATATGACATACCCGCAAATCCAATTTCACATCTTCCTATGTTATGACTTCTTATTGTTGTAAACAATTGTTACAAAGCATTATTTTTAAAATAATATAATAATTCTTGATTTGAATAATATTGAAGATGATCAGGTAGTAAATTTGTACACGAGGAGGTAAAACTATGACAAAAAACAAATTACTAAGAATGGACAATGTCGGCATCGTTGTAGAATCCCTTGATAACGCAATCTCTTTCTTCGAGGAGATTGGCTTGAGCCTCGAAGGGCGAGCCAATGTTGAAGGTGAATGGGCTGGTCGCGTAACCGGACTAGGTTCTCAGTGCGTAGAGATTGCTACGATGGTTACCCCAGATGGCCACAGCCGACTTGAACTTTCGAGATTTCTCACCCCACCTACTATATCAGATCACCGGACTGCTCCTGTAAACTCCCTCGGTTATCTACGCGTCATGTTTACAGTTCAAGACATTGACGAAATGGTATCCAGACTCAGTAAGTATGGTGCTCAGCTCGTTGGGGAAGTGATTCAGTACGAGGACTCGTATCGGCTCTGCTACATTCGTGGAATTGAAGGACTTCTAATCGGTTTGGCGGAACAACTCGGTAACAAATAAGTAAGTGACGGTTTATAGAAAGACTTTACTGAAATATACATTAATAGAGTAAAAATAGAAACAGTTAGGCAGTGTGAAAGTAACTCGAAGAAGTCGGGTACGTCATATAACACCGTACTCACGCGGCGAACTGACGCCCCTTGGTCCGACCGAAGTTAAGAAGCCAGGAAGCATATTCAGCCGGACAAATCCTGCGAGGCTAAGTCTTCGACCCGGCGCTACGCGCCTTAAGCCTCTCGGGTTCGTGAATACAACAACGGTATACGCAATTACTGCACATCAAAGTGAATATTTTACAAGAAATTTAAATTATTAATTGGAAGTTGAGGGGATTCTAAATATGGATAGCATTATATTTGATTTGGATGGAACGTTGTGGGATTCTTCGGATGTAGTTGTGATTGCATGGAATGGTGTACTAAAAAGATATAAAGAAATCAAAAAAGAAATAACAAAGGAAGATTTACAAGGCATAATGGGTCTTCAAGTAAAGGAGATTGGGAGTAAACTTTTTCCTTATTTAGATGAGGTTACACAACAAAAGATCTTAAAAGAGTGTTGTGATGTTGAGTGTCATTTCCTATCCAACCAAGGCGGAATGTTATACGGAAAGTTAGAGGAGGTACTTAAAGTTTTATCAAAAAAATATAAGTTATTCATAGTAAGTAATTGCCAATCGGGATATATAGAGGCTTTTTATAAATATCATAAATTACATAGGTATTTTATAGACTTTGAGAATCCAGGAAGAACAGGGCTCTCAAAGGGTGAAAACATAAAACTAATCATAGAAAGAAATAACATAAAAAATCCTGTTTATGTGGGAGATACTGAAGGAGATCAAAAGGCTGCAAGATTTGCTGGAATTCCTTTCGTATTTGCAAAATATGGTTTTGGAGAAGTTAGTAATTTTGATTATGCAATTAATAGTTTCGATGGACTTTTAGAATTGTTTTAACTAGCTGTTATTATAAAGGTGAATGAAAGAATGTCCCATATTTTATAATAAGGTCGATTTGATTGTGAATAAGAAGTAAGCAGTAACAACGCACTTTATTCTGGGGGTTAAGATGGACACAAAAGTTAATTGTCAGCATATTTGAACTTGAACCCTGCACTGGCTAAGTCCGTCGGACCCGGGCTTACGCCCCTTAGGCCAGTGAGGGTTCGTGAACACAATAACGTTATATGATAGTTCTGAAATAATAATTAAAGAACCTGACAATTGAAGGAGTGCGAAAGAAGCTTGAAACCATTTTTTAGTGTTTTATTAGTAATTATTTCACATTTTAGTTTCATCTTCTTATTAGGTACCAGAGTAGGTGATTTCACATCTGATACAGCAAAAACTTTTATTATGTTTTATGCAGTGCCTTTCGTTTTTTTAGTAATTAATTCAGTATTATTTTATAGAACAGATAATAAGAAACAAAGATGGATATGGTTTTTATTTAGTGTTATTCCAGGTTGTCTCTTTATAGTTTCCGCTAAGTATCAACCGCGTTCACCGGGTGGATTTAAAATTTTTCCGGAGTATCAACTAGAATTTGGATATATTCTGCCAGCTATTCATTTCATTATTCAAAGCATATTTTTAAAATTTTGGGTTGCAGAGAAAAGAAAATGGAAAAATAATAAATAATCAACTTTATGCCTTTTTAAAGAAGTCAGAACCTTGATATAACACTGCATGCACGCATCGGACATTTGCCTTGGTCCGCAAGATGTGTTTGCGGTGTAGCAGAATTAGCGGACAACCCTGCCGACTAAGTCTGACGACCCGATCTATGCGCTTAAGTCAGTGAGGGTTCGTGAATACAGAAACATTATCAGAAAGGGATGCAGACTAATAAGATGTATATTAACATCATAAAATACATAAATTGAAAGTATATGGGAACACTTGTGCGCATAAGGAGATAAAGGTAAAATATAAATACAAAGAATCTTGGGTGGGCATGGTTTCCCTTCGAAGGGAGGTGAGCAATAGAGGTAAAAGATACAATAACGATTATGTTCCTATTTGGGATGTTTATCCTTGCTCTTTTAACATACATTAATAACAACAAGAGAAAGTAAAAACCCACCCAAAGATTAGTAGCCAAGGGTGGGTTTTCGTTCCTGAACGACTTAGAAGGGAATATACCATCCAAGCCAATTGTACTGACCAAGTGTTAGCGCACTTGGTCTTTATTAAATATATATTACCATAATTGAAAAGATGTATCACAGAACTAAATGTAATTTGAAAACCCCATTAAAAAGACATATTAACATATTAAGAGAGTATTTCGATGAGTTCATCCCCATCAGATAACACCGTATCTACGCTGCGTGGCTGCGCCCTTGGTTCGCGAGAAGTGGGAAGAGAGAGGATTTCAGTTCACAACCCAGAGATCTCTAAGTCCGTCGGACCCGATGCTTACGTACACAAAGCCTCTCGGGTTCGTCGATACATAAACGTTATACGCAATTTGTGCAGGAGGGGAAATCTTGAAAGCAATAATAACTATTATTCTATTATTTGAAATTTAATGATCTCTACTTAGAAATGCCCTACTCCGATTTGGTCAAAATAATAGGGAAAGAATCAAAACGCAACTTAACGAAGAGGAATGGCAAGGAGGGGATGTTATGCAAGCATTAGCACAAGAAGATTTCTATAGAGTTAAACTATTACTTGATGGTGGACATCAGCATCCTGAAGTTATTTCAATAATTGAGCTTAATAATCCAGGTTGGATATTTGTGGATCAAATTCTTCAACCAAGAAGTGCATTAGTATGGAGTAAAGGGATTCAAGGATTTTATCTCATAGGGGACCACACAAATGAAACATTTATCCATTCGTTGGATGGCTTTATCTCGAAAAGCGTTGAGCCAAAAATGAAGGCACTTTCCCTAACCCAATTTGAAGTATCGGGTCATCATAGTGAGTGGGATTTTGAAGCAATACTCCCCTCAAGGCAACTTTACCAATTTGAACAATTGGTTTTAGAATTGTTGATTAAACCTGATACATCAAAAAACAATATGATTAAAACAATCAATCTTAAGATAGAAGATTGGGAAAACCAAGATCTGATAAATTCAGAATTAATAACAGAAAATATTAATTTGTTCTGGTCTTCGCAAGATGATTTTAAGAAAAAAGGATATGGTTTTGCTGCTATTGATGGATCAGAAATCATTGGTGTTTGTTACTCTAGTTTTGTGACACTGGATACCCACGCTATTGGAGTGGAAACTGTAGCTCGTTATCAAAATAATGGAGTGGGAACGTATTTAGCGACCCTATTAGTTGAAGAAATAATTGATAACGGATTTCGCTCTTATTGGGACTGTTCACTGGATAATGAAGCATCAAGAAAGTTGGCACTTCGCTTAGGTTTTAAACAGGTTCATCGATACATATGCAAGGGTTTTGGAATTTAAATAGATTTAGTTAATTTCTACGGATATTATTTTGTTAGTATAGCAAGGAAAGCCCTGAAAATATATTAACAAATTCAATCAAAGAAACAGTAGAGGAGTGAATGCATGAAAAAGAATAAAATAGAAGCGGTATTTATCGATAGGGATGGAACAATTGGAGGGACTGATGAGGTACTTTATCCGGGTACATTTGAATTGTTTACGTATACTCATGAGGCTTTAAATAGGCTGAAAAAAGAGGGGATAAAGCTCTTTGGATTTACTAATCAACCTGGTATTTCAAAAGGTGAAGCCACAGAGGAATCATTTAGAAATGAAATGATAGGTTTTGGCTTTGATGGAGTATACATTTGCCCACATCAACATAATGAAGGATGTAATTGCCGTAAACCCAATCCATGGATGCTATACAAAGCAGCAGAAGAGAATAAACTAGATTTAACTAGATGTATTGTGATCGGAGATAGATGGTCAGATATTGTAGCTGGATATAATGCTGGATGTATGAAGGTGTTAGTATTAACAGGTGCTGGACAGGATGCATTAAATAAATATAGACATAAATGGTCAAATACAGAAGTGGATTATATTGCGAGAGATTTCGAAGATGCGGTAAACTACATAAAAAATTTTGTGAGTAATATCGAAGAAGAGAGGGCCATCCGATAACATCGCATTCCTACTGCGTGCATACGCCCTTGATCGCTAAGAAGAATTTCAATGAAGGATATTCAGGCCCTACATTCAACCAGCTAAGTCTGACGACCCGTTCCCTACGGTCACTTAAGCTGATTGAACGTCAGGGATGCCAACCGATATGCGTAATTACTGGTAAAGACCTGAATCATAATTATATTGGCTTATCGGAGGAGAAGTAATGAAATCAACTGGTATACTTTTATACCCATTGTTCAGTGAATATGAATTGACAGTTGCACTATCCATTTTAAAACAAGGAAACCATCCGATTACTACAATTGGAATAACCTCCGGACCCATTCAAGGAGAATCTGACTTAATTTGCATACCTGATAGAACCATTTATAATACGGATATTTCAACACTTGATAGTATTTTATTTCCAGGTTGTATGGATATAACAACACTCTATGGCAATAACGACCTTATAGAATTTATAAGGAAATGCACAAGTTCTAAAGAGTTAATTGTAGCAGCTATTTCGAGTTCTCCCTACTTGTTGGCTAAAGCAGGGGTGCTAAAGAATCGGAAATTTACGATTGGAATGGAATATGAACAACGAAAAATTACCGGGATTTTTGATGAGGAGAATTATTGTAGTGAACTTGTCGTACAAGATCGTTATTAACAGCTAGAGGAAGCGGATTTATTCAATTTGGAATTAAGTTAGGTGAATTATTAGAACTGGAATTTGACCCAAAATGGTATCAAGGGCAATCGTAAGCCAATTCAAGAAGGTCAGTAACTTCGCATAACACCTTATTCACGCTGCGTCACTAACGCTCCTTGATTCGCTCGAAGTTGAAGTGACTGGGAAGTAGAATCAGGCGAATAACCTCTGCGAGGCTAAGTCTTCGACCCGGCAGCTGCGCTGCCTTTAGCCTATGGGATTCGTGAATACAACAAGGTTATCTCAAATCAGCTAAATCTTAGACACTTAAGTAATGAGGTGAACATCTTTGGATGGACACCAGATTATGTTAGGTAAACAAATGAGCAGCGAACAAAATATATACTAGAGGAGGTCATCAGGATGAACAAGCATAGTGTTTATGAAACAAACAGCTTCTATTGGGATACAAAAGGAAATGACTTTTTAGGAGCAATCGTGCTTCCTTTTTATGGAGCATTTGTCTCAGAAGAAAAATGCCAACTTTTTGGTGATGTCTCAGGAAAAAAGATGCTGGAGATAGGCTGTGGAAATGGTCAATCCTTGCAGTATCAGGGGAACCGCAAAGCATCTGAACTATGGGGTATAGATATATCAGAAAAACAAATCGAAAAGGCAACGCAACATTTGACGGCGTGCGGTCTTTCAGCAAAATTGATCTGTTCTCCCATGGAAGAAGAATGTGGCATACCCGTGGATTATTTTGACTTTGTTTATTCGATTTATGCCATAGGTTGGACCACCGACCTTGAGGATACTTTTTGCCGGATCGCTTCTTACCTAAAAAAAGACGGAATATTTATTTTCAGTTGGTCTCATCCTATACATAAATGTGTTGTTGAAGAAAATAATAGATTTGTTTTTAACAAGTGTTATTTCGATGAATCTTGGTATTCGGTATCTCCTGATTTTTGTCAAGGCGCGCTAACCCTATCTGATCGTAAACTATCAACCTATATAAATGCGTTGGCGAAAGCAGGCTTTGTTATTGAACAAATGATTGAAGAAACCGACAATGAAATAATCCAATTGCACGATGAAAATAATGATTTCGTAATAAGAGCGAAGATGTTTCCTGTAACCTTCGTTATCAAAGCAAGAAAACTTTAAAATGACTGAAGAAGAAGTCCCCAAAATAAGTGAGTTAGTAGCTCGAGGGAGGGCTGACATCAGATAACAATATATTCACGCATCTATTGATTTTGAAGGAGAAGTTGTTAATTCCGAAATCTCTGTGAAGTTTGATGATGACGGATTCTATAATAGCGGGAAAGCTAGAATTGTATTTAAAGATAATCGTATAGATTTTATTGTGGATGATATTGTAATTAGTGATGATAACCTCCCAGGATGGTCATTAAGTAATGCAGTATTAACAAAGGAAAGTAAATAATAATTATTTGGTAACGCTTTGAAGTAGTAACTTCGCATAACACCATATTCACGCTGCGGGCCTTACGGCACTCGGTCCACCCGAGGCAGTTCGGTGAAGTGGACTCAGGCGAACAAACCTGCGAACCTGACCATGGTCGCGGTTGGCAGCTGAAGCTACTTTAAGGTTCTCGGATTCGTGAACACGGAAACGTTAGACGAAATTAACGGGAATAAGACTTACTAAAGCAGAACGTTTGTTCTTCAATATATTGGAATATAATGGTATGATAGTGAAAGACAATTGCATCTTGGGTGGGCATAGTATCCCTTCGGAAGGAGGTGATACTATGGAAGTAAAAGATGCTATAACGATTATGTTCCTATTCGGAATGTTTATCCTTGCACTTTTAACATACATCAGCAATAACAACAAGAAAAAGTAAAAACCCACCCTAAGGTTAGCGCCACAGGTGGGTTCTTTTCCGTCTAGACTCTAGAAGGGATATCCCATCCGAGCCAATTGTTCAGCCGAGTGATAGCAACACTCGGCTTCTTTAAAAATATGATAACATAATTGGAAAAAGAAGTGAACTTAATGAGAACTGAAGCTCTCGGTTTGCATAAGTATTTCGATGAAGTGGAATCAGCAGGCAACCTGCACCGGCTAAGATAAGAGTAATTTAAGGATTTAATTTCATAGAAGGAAGGTATATTATGAGAAGCATTAGTGAAATCAAAGCATTTGAAGAAGAGTTTGAAATTCTATTTGTACCTAAGTCACGTATTATTGGTAAAGAATCCAGATGTGGTGGGGCTCTTGGAAATACGGCTCCTGCATTAGCGGAAAGAACAATTAACTCTATTGATTGGATTACTCTAAAAAAATTACCCCATGTAATGGATTATGGATGTGGATGGACATGTGATTATGATGCTAGTACAGACACATTCTCTTATATAGTAGGTTTCATTACCCCAGCCGATACACCTGTACCGGAAGGTTTTGTTTATAGAGACGTTGCACAAACACTATGTGCTAAAGGTTTGTTTGGCGAAGATGTTAATAAAACTGTGGAGAGAGCAACAGAAGCTGGTTATATAACAAATTGGCAGTCAAGCCCATGGAACACAGAGTTTTATATTGATGAAGAAGAACAAAGTCCTCCAAGAGAAGACTGTATTCCGTGCCATTGGCTTGTTCCTGTAAAACAGGATAGATAAAAAGTACTATAGGCTGAGGCTGTGAACATTTAATATAAGTTGACTATCTTGGAAAACGACCCAGCTTAAGATAAGAGCTATCTAAGGCTGGGTCTTTTCGTGAATACAAGTATTTAGGCAAAATACAAGCTATTGCTATAAGCGATTTGCTAATTCGAGAAGAAGTTTCCATCGAATTACAGATGTTTTTTGTCAAAATGGTAATCAAAATTGTATTCAAATAGGCGAACAAGTTTTCGCTTTGGTGATATAATGGAGTCGTGATGGAGGTCTATTGACGATGAACGATAGAGAGAACAAACGCGACATACACATAGAGAACAACAAGCGGTGGACGGTACGGGATAGACAGTTTACGTTTGCAGAAATTGAGCTGGGGGGGCAGGAGGGGCAGCAGGAAGAACCTGTAAGTAGAGTCGTCATGCCGGCCAACTTGGAGAGGAATCTGGATTGGCAGCAGGATTTCCGTTATGTCTCCCGGGAGCAACAGTTTGTGCAGAAAGGTCGGGAACTTGAACGGGAAACCGTGGAATCCGCGGCCTTTATCCCTTTCCAAACCTATTGGCCCACCTATGAACAAATGCAGCCAGGTCAACTGCGATGGTATCTGTACTGGCGTGAAGAGGTTCGTTCAGGAAGATACCCAGACACGGATCTATCTTATCTGTTTGTGTACCTGTACGAGCTGATTCATGGGATCGGCTGGAATGTGCCGGCGCATGGGTATGCGTTGATGGACCGGGTTTGGCAGGCGTACCGGCAGCGGTATCCGAAGTTAGATGTATATGTACGGGAATGGCTGTATGATTTAGCGCTTGTGTTCGGACTGGACATGCCTCTTACCGAACCGCTTCAGAAACTCCCCCGCAACATGTCACTGGAGCTGAAGGAACTGGAATGGCGACGGAGATTCACGGCCGAGCCGCTGGAACTATCCTGGGATATGCTGTTGCTCCTCCTTGATTATGATGTGGAGAAAAGCCGGTTTTACATGGAACAAGGGCGAAAGGAGCTCCGGGCCTATATACCGAAAGTGCTGGTATTGGTGGATGGTTATTTGGCAAAAACCAGAGGGGCCAGACTCATTGAGCGCTTTAAGCCGAGGGAAAAAAGGGCCAGCAGATTTCTGTTCCGCAGCGCCATATATGATCATGAGATGTACGGACGTACGGTTACGGTACCCACGCTGTCGATTAGTGATGATCTCCCTCTTCGCTCCTATTTGACACAATTGGCTAGACTCACGGAGAACAAGCTGCGGGAGCTTACGGGTTTTAAAGGAAAACTGAGGGGGATCAGCGTCGAGCCGGAGGTTGAGCAGCTTATTACTCGTTTCCTCCATAAGGAATTTAAACAGCGAGAAGCAATGGTTCGTATTCCCGAGATCAAGATCAATTCTGCCAAGCTACGTAAATTGCGTCAGGAATCTGACGAAGTGCGGGACATGCTGCTAATCGGGGATCTCCCGCTTGTCACAGGAGAGGGCAATGATGTAAGACTACCTGCAAACTTTCCAGATCATACACCTCAAGCGAAATCATATGCACAAGCACAAACCAAGTTGGGCCGAAGCTCTCACAAACCTAAACCCTCTAATGGGCTGCAGCAAGCAGAACTGGATTTTGAGCGAGGATGGCAGGTTTTTGAGGAACAGGATTTGACAGGCCATGAGCAGGAAGTGTCTATGGGACTGTTGAAAGATGATCTCTTGAAGCAGGAACAGCAGGAATACAACGACATCACTAGTGAACTTAGTGATTCCATGCAGGTCATGCTGGATACAGCTGGACAACATGCAGAAGTGTTTGCAGATGATAAAGGGATGGATTCGCAGAGTGAGTGGCGAGAGATGTTCGTCCGGTTATCGGCGGGCCACATGGACATGCTGTCCGCAATGCTAGAGGGGAAGAGTGCGACTGTTCGTCAAGGCATCGCAGAGCAAACGGGTTCTATGCCTGAGCTGATGCTTGATGAAATTAATGAGTTATCCATGGAGTGGATCGGTGATTTACTGATCGATGGAGATGAGATTTTAGAAGAGTATAAGGCAGAACTACAAAATATGCTTAAGGGTAGGTAAGTTGATAAGAATGATCTAAGAGGTGATGACGATGAAACAGATGCAAATCCCGAAGCGGCTTACTACGGCGTTGGTCAACTCACTGACGGCAGGGGTGGTGCCGCGGATCGGGCTTGAACATATCGCGGTTGGGCGCAAGCTGGAAGTAGCTTCGATCCTGCAGGATATGGATAATATCGCGGAGGGTGGGGCGGCTTTTCGCCTGATTACCGGGCGGTACGGAAGCGGCAAAAGCTTCTTGCTGCAGATGGTACGTAATTACGCGATGGATCGCGATTTTGTGGTGGCGGATGGAGATCTGTCACCAGAGCGGCGACTGGTTGGGACGAAGGGACAAGGATTGGCTACATATCGTGAGCTTATGATGAATTTGTCGACCCGGACGAGACCGGACGGCGGAGCTCTGGAGCCGATGCTGCAAAAATGGATTAGCGCCCTCCAACAGGAGCAGATGCAAGTTCGTGGCTTGCATTCCGGTGACCCTCAGCTGTATGAAGCGGTGGAACTACGTATTTATGCGGTCACGAATGAGATGCAGAACATGGTGCACGGCTTTGATTTTGCCAAGGTTCTAGCTGCATACTGGTCTGGCTACAAGCTCGGAGATGACGACCGGAAAACGGCGGCACTTCGCTGGCTGCGCGGGGAATTTCCCACCAAGACGGAAGCCCGCAAGGAGCTTGGTGTCGGCGTTATCATCGATGATGACAACTGGTACGACTACATGAAACTGTGGGCGGAATTTGCGGTGAGAATGGGGTATAAGGGACTACTGCTTTTTATTGATGAAGGCGTAAATCTATATAAAATAACGAACAGTATCTCGCGTCATAGTAACTATGAGAAGCTGTTGACGATGTTCAATGACACCATGCAGGGAAAAGCCCAGTACCTAGGAATCTACCTTGGCGGTACGCCGCAGTTTGTAGAGGATGAGCGCAGAGGGTTGTTCAGCTATGATGCCCTGCGGTCACGGCTGATGGATGGACGTTATAGCAGCGGTACACGCCGAACATATACTTCGCCGATTCTGAAGCTGGACATGCTATCGCATGAGGAGATTCTGATTTTGCTGCAAAAGCTACGGGATATACATGCTATGCATTTCGGTTATGAAGCGCGGATTACGGACACGCAGATGATTGCTTTTATGCAGGCTGCGGTGGGCCGGCTTGGAGCTGAAGAACTATTGACGACCCGGGAGGTCGTTCGGGACTTTATGGATGTTCTACACATGCTGCACCAGCATACAGAGCTTACTTTTGAGGAATTGATGGGCGAGCGGGAACAGGAATATGTAGCATCTGGCGCTCGAGCTAAAAATGAAGCAAATGACGAACTGGACGACTTTTTGGCGGAGTTTGAGCTATGAGTGGGCATGATGCTTTTTCCCGGTTAGCTCCGTTCATTCAAGAATATATTTACCGCAAACAATGGGACACCCTCCGGGAGGCTCAGGTCGAAGCATGCCGAGTGCTGTTAGACACGCATCATCATCTGCTTATCGCGTCGGGTACGGCGTCAGGGAAGACAGAGGCGGCATTTTTTCCAGCGCTCACGGAATTGTATAACCGTCCTTCGGAATCTGTCGGCATTCTCTACATCGGACCGTTGAAGGCGCTGATCAATGACCAGTTCGAGCGGATTGGCGAGCTGCTGAAGGAGGGAGAGGTGCCCGTCTGGCACTGGCACGGCGATGTCTCCCAAACAGAAAAAACCAAGCTCATGCAGCGCCCCCGCGGCGTTCTGCAGATTACTCCTGAGTCGCTAGAGGGACTGCTGATGAATCGGCCAAATGCGATTCCAACCCTGTTCCATGATCTGCGATTCATCATGATCGATGAAGTGCATGCTTTTATGGGCGCGGACCGGGGGATTCAGGTGCTGAGCCAGCTAACAAGGCTGGAACGGATGGCCTCTTGTAAGCCCCGGCGGATAGGATTATCAGCGACGCTGAGCGATTATGATACGGCGGCCCGGTGGATTGGAGCAGGAACCTCGCAGCCGGTGGAAGTGGTTTCGCCGCAAGGTGGACGGAAGCTGAAGCTGTCGGTGGAGCATTTTTCGTTCCCAGATGCCCGTAATGAGCGAGAGGCAGAGCACTTGGAGCTGGCGAAACAGAACTACCACTACTTCATATATGACCACACCCACCAAAAAAAAGCGCTCGTCTTTACCAATAGCCGCTCTGACGCCGAACTGACCACGCTGGAGCTACGCCGAATCGCCGCGAAACGCGAGGAACGCGACGTGTTCCACGTTCATCACGGCAGCATTTCTGCGATGTTGCGGGAGGAGACCGAAGCGGCTCTTCGCTCCGGCCCCGGACCCGCAGTTGCCGCGGCGACGGTGACGCTGGAACTAGGTATCGATCTCGGCGAGCTGGAGCGCGTCATTCAGCTTGGGGCACCGTATAGCTGCTCTAGCTTCGTGCAGCGGCTTGGCCGCTCCGGCCGCCGGGGCGATGCAGCGTCAGAGATGATGTTCCTCTGCGCGGAGGAAGAAGATGAGGAGGCGCAACTGCCGGCCCGTATGCCGTGGACGCTGCTGCGGGCGATCGCCGTTATCGAGCTGTACATTCGCGAACGTTGGGTAGAGCCGCTGGATCTGCGGCAAAAGCCGATCGGGGTGCTCTACCATCAGACGATGAGCACCCTCAAAAGCATCGGCGAGGCGGAGCCAGCCGAGTTGGCGCGGGCGGTGCTGACGCTGCCAGCTTTTCGCGGGATTGAACCGGACGAGTATAAGGGACTACTGCAGTATTTGCTTCAGATCGACCATATCCAGCAAACAGAAGAGGGTATGCTCATCATTGGTCTTGGTGGAGAAAAGGTGGTGAACAACTACCGTTTCTATGCCGTGTTCAAAGATGATGAGGAACATGCGGTTTATAATGGTTCCGAAGAGATCGGCAGCATCACTACCGTACCGCCGCCGGGTTACTGTTTTACCCTGGCGGGCAAACTGTGGAAGGTCGAGGAAGTGGACAGCAAGCATAAATCGGTGTATGTGAAGGCTTCGAAAGGTAAAGTGGACACCCTTTGGCTCGGAGCAGGCGGCGATGTTCATTCTAGGGTGATGCAGAAAATGCGCCAGGTACTAGAGGAGCACACACTGTATCCTTACCTGGCACCTGGTGCGGTGAACCGTCTTGAACGGGCGCGCAGGCTTGCCCGGGAAAGCGGGCTACTCGGTAGCACGGTGATTCCAGCGGGCGGTGATTCACTATTTATTCTGCCTTGGGCGGGAAGTAAGCAGTTTCGTACCTTGGAGCGTCTTTTGAAGCATAATCTGTCCGAATCGATGGGCCTTCGCTCCATTGTCCCAATGGAACCGTATTATATGGTCGTGGCCGGGAAAACCGGTGCAGCGGAGTTGCTGGCAGAAATTCAAGCGGAGCTATCCGCTACTACGGATGCTGAAGCGCTGTTGGATGCCGCGGAGGCTCCATATCTAGGGAAGTATGACGAGTTCATCCCTCCAGAACTGGTGCGCCGGGCTTTTGCCGTGGATGGTCTGGATGTGCAAGGGCTGGCAGAGACGCTGCGGAAGCAAGCGGAAAGATAAGAATAAGGAATGCAACGATGAATTGGAGAAGGCTGATTTATAGATAATTTCTCTATAATATAAGGTGAAGGTGATAAGAGTGGCGACAAAAACGAAAATAATAGCACCGCAACTCCCGGCGGTTTTAGAAGAGGCAGATTGGGAAGATTTGCTGAAGGATGAGGATCATGAGTTGGTAAGTGGGATGATCAGTGGAGCCCATTTTGAGCATGAGGTCATGGAACGGTGTACGCTTACTAAGATGCTGTTTCGCGGCTGTTCCTTTGCGCATACTACGTTTGAGCGGATGGATATGACGGACACGGTGCTGGAAAACTGCGATCTGTCCAATACCGTGATGACAAAGGGCATCATTCACCGCGTACATTTTAAAGATTGCAAATTGATTGGGATCAATTTGTCCAAAGCGAACCTCGGGTCCGTGACGTTTGAAAACTGCGTAATGAACCTGAGTGATCTGGTGGAAGCTTCCATCAAGCAGGTGAAATTTACCGGCTGCTCCATGCAGACTGCGAACTTCTACGGTTGCAAGTTTAAGGATGTAGAGCTTCATGAATGTGATTTGAACGAAGCGGATTTTACGGATACCTCACTCAAGGGAATGGACATCAGTACCTGTACCTATGAACGGATCGACATGCCGATGCAAGCATTGGTAGGGTGCACGGTATCGACCGAGCAGGCCATTGGATTTGCCAAGCTGTTAGGACTCAAAGTGAAATATTAATTTAGAAAGAATAACTTGAGATTAAAGAATAACTTAAGCATCTAAGATGGATTTATAGAGCATTTCTTTTGTAATGAGGAATGTTCTTTATTTTTGCATGATTCTGGAATCTTAACCGCGACGCGGCCGGAAAACCAGGAGGCTAAGGTAAGAGCTATTGCAGCCTCGTGATCCTCCTTAAAGCGGTGAAGGTTTGTGTATGTGAGAGACGTTTAGTCGAAAGATTTGTAATTATATGTAGTTATAAAACATTTGCAGTTTCAATCTTACAATAACTTACGGAGGAAAAGATGAGATGAATTCGATTGATATATTCACAGCTGCAGCAACTGGAGATATTGAAACTACAAAGGCCCTACTATCATCTGGAGTAGATCCAAATTGTGTAAGTGATACTGGTTGGAATTTACTAATTTACGCAGTAGAGAATGATAGAAATGATATGGTTGAATTCCTATTAGACTGTGGGGCGAATGTTAACTTTCAATCTGCAGGCGGATGGACCGCATTGCATCAAGCAGTAGATTTATCTATTGATGGCACAATTCAGACAGGTGGCAAACAAGGGGATGAACCAACAGACATGATCAAATATCTCTTGGATAGGGGGGCAAATCTCAGTTTAAAAGATAATATGGGTAGCTCCCCATTAGATATTGCAAGAACATATAATTCAAAAAAAATAATTAAATTCTTCAATGAGTTTACTCCTAAGTAATAAGATTGTTTAGTTATTCATAGATGACAGATTCTTCGCCTAAAACTGTATTCACGTTGTGGGACATTCGCCCCGTGGTCTCTAAGTAGCATTTCGAAGAGGTGTTTCAGCACAACCGCGAAGAGATTGGCTTATACATATAGACTCAAGGAGAGTGATCGAAATGAATGCAAACACTGACATTGTTGTTCGTGAGTTTATTCCTTCAGGTGAAGATTATATTCAGCTTGTAGAAAGCACTGGATGGAAGGGGATAGTTGAAAAGGGAAGTCAGCAACTCGAAGAAGCGCTGAATAAAAGTTGGTTTGTTGTTTCGGCACTCCACAATGATAAAGTTGTTGGATTTGGCAGGATCATTTCAGATGGAGTATATCAGGGATTTATCTGTGATTTGATCGTTTTGCCTGAGTATCAGAATAATGGAGTTGGCACTAACATTCTTAAAAAATTGTTACTGAAATGCAAGGAAAATAATATTTTGATGGTTCAGCTCTTTGCTGCTGTGAATAAATCTCAATATTATAAGAAGTTTGGGTTTGAAGAGCGTGCACAAGACGAGCCTGGAATGAGATGGATACATAGAGATGTGTTGTGAAAGTATATCAGGCTGCATCCGATAACATCGTATCTACGCTATGGGATTCACCCTTGGTTCGCAAGATGAGGTAGGAAGAGAAGTATATTCAGTTGACAACCCTGTGAGGCTAAGTCCGTCGGACCCGGCGTGATGTGCCTAAAGCCTCTCGGGTTCGTAGATACGACAACAGCACTGGAATATTAAAAGATTTAAGACTACGAATTGAGATGAGGTTTTGTGATGAAGAAGATACTTCTTAATTTCCTGCTAATAACAGTATGTTTAGTTGCTTGTCAATCAAGTGATAATGTTGGTCGAGAAATAGAGGATAATTTAAGTAAGATCATAAATAACAAGGAAGTTGCATTTTCTAGTAATCCAATTGATTATATTGATCAAAATCAGAATGAATACGAAAACATCATAAGTAAAGGTGAAAAGGGGCTAAAATATTTAATTGTAGAGCTAAAAAGTAGTGAAGAAAATGGATTAAAAGAATGGATAATGGCAAAAGCGAGTACTGATATTTTGAAAACCAATAACCCAATAAAAGAATGGTCAACAGGGAAGGAATGGATTAACAAATATTCAGAAAATGATTGAGAATGTAGTTTCGAGGTGGCTGTAATGGGATTCTAGATATATTAGAAGTACAGGGATTTATATGCAGGTAAAGGAAAAGTACTCTGAAGAAAATAAGGTTTATGAAATTAAGGCAATAGGAGTGTTTAATCACTTTTTTGATTATTCATCAATCACTATCCATGACTAAAAGCAGACTGTTGAGGTAGTAATCGAAGATGACCTCGACATCGCCGAAACCAATCAAAACATTATTGGAGTTGAATTAATGGAATCAATTCAATTTAAAGTAGAACACTCACAAGAAGATGATTATGAAATCCTGAATATTTATATTAATGATGAGAACTTAATTGAATTTATTAAAAGATTTGAAATGCAATTTCAACCTAATATTGCTGGTGGATATGAGGGCTTAAACATCAATTTTATTACGGACATTTGTGAACATTTTTCGGGAGAACTTAATGAGAATGATCTATTCAACTATGGCGGTAAGACACAGATATTAGGATGCAATTGTGGTGAGCCCGGATGCTGGCCATTATTAGTAAAAATAACAGTGAAAGATCAACATATTATATGGAGTGATTTCGAACAACCTCATCGAAGTGAAGAGTCAGAAGGAGGGTTTTGGAACTACTCACAGGTTGCACCATTAGAATTTAATAGAAAAGTATATGAAGAACAATTAAAGAGCATTGAACGTTATCGAAAACCGTCTGAAACTCAAGAATGAGAAATCAAGGAGGATACCATGAAAAAACCTCTAGTTAGAGCTGAAGGGATTGTTTCGAATGATGATTTCACCAAATTTTTGGTTCAATGTGATTCTGAAGAATCTTTTTATAGATTTCCAGGTGGTGGGGTTGAATTTGGTGAGACAACTGCAGAAGCCATCTAGAGATAATTCATTGAAGAATTTGAATTGTATGTTAATGTTGGTGAACTAGCAATAGTTAATGAAAGTTTACTTGAATATGATGGTGCTAAGAGACATAACGTTAATCTTCTATACTGGTGCAAACTAGAAAATACCCATAATCCATTTGAATATCTATGGCACAGAGAGCATGAATCAAGACCTCTTTATCCAGAAGGTGTCTTTGATATATTACTTACTAAGAATGTAAAGAAGAAACATTATCTAATAATAAGTAAGTCTTACTAAGATAAGAGTTATCTAAGCCGGTGAGGGTTCGTGAATGAAAGAACGTTAGGAGAAATCTCCGAGAGCAAGATAAATAATACTTAAAGATGGGTAGGTGGCCTTAGATGGTAGTCTTAATTTGCATTTTTATGTTTTTAGTAGTTCTAGGAGTTATAAGTATTGATGTTTCTTTAAAGAAAAAATTGAAGAATGACGAAAGTATAATTAATAGACTCGACCTAATATTAGGAAAAATAGATAGTGGAATAAATAAGGACAATTCGAAACAAGAGAATAATTAGTGGTCAAAAATCTTTTGAAGAAATTTTAATGACAATAAATTATATGTTAGAGGTAGAGAACTGTGGGCGGATTAAAAAGAGTTGAAAGATAATGAATAAGGGTTATTTAAGGAGTCGGAGACATCACTTAAGACCGTATTCACGCTTCGGGGCAACAGATGTATAATAATGGAATAAGATCGGACAACAAATGACCCAGCCTAAGAAAAGAGTTATTTAAGGTTGGGACGTTTCCTGAATACGCAAATGTTATCTGAAATCAGCGACATCATAATAAAAATCTATAAGCCATTATTAAATAGAGGTTACTCAGCTAACGGACAGTTAAACGTAAGAGGGTTGTTGATATAAATTTTTTGTAATAGGAGGTGTAATTATGAAAAATTTTTTTGGAGTATACTTGGCTATGATATTGCTATTATCTTTGTCCTTAGTATCATGTGACAACAAAGATGGGGTTAAATTTGATAGTGTACAACAAATAGAAAGTGAAGGAATAAATACACCTTTAACAGAATCACAAGAAAATGGGCAAGAAATAGAAAGCGAATTAGGTAAATCTGCTTACAATGTTTCATTCATAAGTGTTCAACAATCGGGCAAGGGTGCATTCGAGAATTCATTCACAACTTCTCCGGAAAATGGTAAAACATTAAATGTATATGTTGAAAATAATGACAGGTCTGGAACCGTGATATTTCAAGTTCTTAAAGGCACACAAGATTTTGGATTTATTGATGTTAGTGCAGGAAAAGACGCTTCAAGAACATTTTCAATGACTGATGGTAGCGGATTGTCTGGAGATTGGAAAGTCTATGTAACTACTAGGGATGGACACTCTTTTGATATCAATGTAACTGCAGGGCAATATTAAATAAATGATTTATATTAAATAGTTATCTCAAAAAGATGCATCCCCTATGATTAAATAACGGATACGAAATTTATAGATAAATAAAGTGAGGGTAGAAAGGCGTGAAGAACTATTAAACCCTCATTAAGATCAGAAGGAATCATTTGTGATGAAACCATTTCGAAAGTACTTGTACAATGTGATATCGATGAGACATTTTATAGATTTCCCGGTGGTACTGTCGAATTTGGTGAGACAACGTTAGAAGCAATTACTAGAGAACTTATAGAAGAATTTGATTTAGCTATAACAATTGGCAGTCTTGTTGTAATTAACGAAAACTTAATCATCATAGATGGAAAGGAAATACATAACTGTACACTGCTTTATAAGTGCAAGTTGCAAACTGGCTCCAATTTTGTTGACCCAAGATGGCATAATGAAATAGAAGGCATAAAACTTACTTGGAAGACAATTGAAGAACTTCAATTAAAACCGTTATATGCTGATGGAATATTAAATGTTTTAAAGAATATGAGCACAGATGAAAAGCATCACATAATAATAAAAAAGAGCTATTAAAGACATAAATGAATGTAGTTCGGAGAGGTGATGGCATCTGATGAGATAACATTCACGCTGCAGGGCTATCGCCGCTAGGTTGTCGTATGTCATGCAACAAGACATTATGACGATAGTAAACATTGTGCTGGGGTTATTGGCAACATTGGGAATCGTATCGAACCTAACGAAGTCGGATAGTTCGGGGTATAATTTATTAACTGACATAACCCCACCGGTATAGGCTAGTGGGGTTATTTTTTTGAATTCCCAAGAGTTTGGAAATTCTATTACCTACACTTAAGAGCCTAATCACTCCACATTATCGACTTAGGCCTAAAAGTAATTAATCGGCATTATTAGATACCGAAACCACGCATACAAGCGCAAGAGACGATTACTAATAAGATGAACAATACAAGGATTGTACCTGTGTTTGTAAAAGCTCCACCAACTATACCGGACATATAAGCACCTCCTTAATTTTAAGTATACGTTATGTTATGAACGCTGCTCTCCCTTTGATTGGGTGATTGTAACTGTATATTGATATCAATAATGTCCTAATGGATTGACTGTTGCACTAACGGGACACGATAGCGCAATGGAGAGATCATAGGTAGAACCCCCAGCTGGTGTTCGCTGGAGGGTCTAATAGCACTCAGCATTGAAGGGCGAATGGTCTATGCTTGAGGTGTCGTCACAGTATATGATTTGAATGAAATATTGGTGACAGGGTAGATAACTTTTTCAAAAGACGCTCTTAAAGCGGTTGACACTCCACAAGTGTAATGAAGAGACATAATCCTTATAAAAACGTGGAAACCGCATAGATAAAGGATTTCACGTTTTTGAAACGAACTAAATATACGTAATACCGTAAGAGCTATCTAAGGCTGGGTCATTTCATGAATGCACAAACGAAGTAAGAATTGAAGTTCCAAGAAGTATTGGAATTAATGCTCTATTCCTGAAGTGATTAACCGGAATTCTTCCAGGAAGATCTATTACGCTCGCTTTGGGTTTTAGTTAGATTAAAATCATCGTTCAAGTGAGGTGGAGTTGAAAATTATGAATGCCAATCAAGATCAGCCAATTCCCTATGCGGTTTTCGAGAATGGTATTCAATTTCTGATAGTGGATATTACTCATCCCCTTTTCAACGCAAGTATTGATGAACAGGCGTATCATTTGAGCTGCCTCAAGTCAGTCCGGAGCATTGAATCATTAAAGAAGATGCCGGGTTTTATCCGGAACATCTTTGTGAAAATGTCTAATGTTGATAATTCCTATCTTAGCGGCATGCGTACCTTGTTGTTCAAACTTGGCCCCGACTTAAGCAGGGGGATAAAATTAGGTTTCCGGGACAAGTGGGCGGTGAAGCAAACCTCTTTCATGGGACTTCGGATCAGGCTGAGGGATCTTTGCCGGCGCCAGTCGGAGCTTTTGCAGACCCAGCTCAAACAATTCCCTGAACGGAACCTTTGTTTCTTCAATATCGCTGGGGGGGCTGCCACCGACAGTATCAACACCCTGATTCTAATTCAGGAATCGGACCCAGAATTACTCAAGGGACGAAAGATCGAGATAAACATTTTAGATATCGATACCTTCGGACCCAATTTCGCAAAACGGTGCATCGATGTTTTGATGCAGCCGGGGGAACGCTTCTATGGCTTAGACATTGCCGTCAATATCATTCATTATGACTGGAGCCAATCGGAGGCAATACTAAAGATGAGCTTGGAACGATCCGGCTGGATTCAGCTCTGTTCATCGGAAGGTGGGCTTTTTGAGTACGGTTCGGATTCAGATATCATTGAAAATTTAAACTATTTCTTTACCAACTCCTCGGAGGACGCCCGGGTCACGGGTTCCTTAATTTTCGATCGGTCGCATGTAAATCCGGGATACCTGGGATTTACAGAGTTTATTGGCGTGCAAATCCGATATCTTGGGCTGGAGGGTTTGCAGCGAATATTAACCCAAACCTCGTGGGTTCTGGAAGAGTCCCATGAAATTGATACAATCTATATTCTGTTTTCATTGAAGAAAGCGTGACTTAAGTTACCGAGGTTGAAAAAAGCATATTTCAATTTGAAAGAACAAGTGGTTTGTTGTATTAAAGACGGCATTAACATCCGATAGCGCCTTATCTGCGCTGCGGACTACGCCTTTAGCTCGCAAGGAGTGGTAAGCTGAGAAGTGACGATGAATCTATCCTTTAAGATCATGTAAGCAATGGAATGCAATGAATTTGCTTATTGGAATCCGTTGCGGCACCGGGGGGGGGAATCATTGATACGGAAAAAATCAGGTCATTTATACGTTGGGATGAAGTCAGATTATCTCATTTCTTCGATGATACTCACGGCACAATTTATATTGATTATGTTAACAAGAATAATAGGTGGTTATTCAATGGTCTAGCAACAAATAAGTATAACTGGAGGGATTTCCATGAAGGATATTATACTCGATAATTATTTCTGGCAGGACGAGGTAGTTCGTTTGAGGGCTATGCAACCCGAGGACTGGGAAGAACATTATAACAATCGTTTTGATACACCTGCACGTAGGTTACTTGATTATGTAGTGGAATTGCCTCCCACGATCGCTGAAGCCAAAAGTTTTGCAGAAGAATATGCGGATTTTTCCAAGAATAACGAGAGAATCATGTTTACCATTGAAACTTTGAATGGCGAAAGTCTGGGTGGAATTAATCTTTGCGGCATTGACGAGAGAAACGGAACCTTTGGCATTGGAATACAGGTCAATTGGGATCACCGGGGTAAAGGTTATGGCACCAGAGCTATGAGAATTCTATTAAGATACGCCTATTTCGAACGTAGACTGAATAAGTTTAATGTCTCCGTTCTTGAAGGAAACGTTGCCTCGGCTGCGATGATGAAGAAATTGGGCTGTGTTCATGAAGGCGTTCGCCGACAAATCATTTATTCCAACGGCCGATATCACGATGAAATTCTCTTAGGCATGACGAAAGAAGAATTTGAACAAATGGAAGGCTAGTGATTTTCAAGACCCTTACTAGGATTGATCACTTGATAATTAAGCATTTAACAAAATAGTGACTACCACCACTTAGTTGCTGGGGCGTTTCGTGCATACAACAATGTTATCTGAAAGGACTTCGATTTGTATAAATACCATATTTTACAAAACACAAGTTCAAAGTCAATATAAGAACACTTGTACGCAGATGTAAATAAAGGTAAAATATAACTACAATTGAATCTTGGGTGGGTATGGTTTCCCTTCGAAAGGAGGTGAGGCCATGGAAGTAGAAGATGCGATAACGATCATGTTCCTTTTTGGAACGTTCATTCTTGCTCTTTTAACATACATTAATAATAACAACAAGAGAAAGTAAAAACCCACCCTTTGATTGGAAGCAGAAGGTGGGTTTATATTCCTTAGTGACTCAGAAGGGAATAGACCATCCAAGCCAATTGTATGGACCAAGTGTTAGCGCACTTGGTCTTTATTAAATATATATTACCATATTTAAAAAGATGTATCAAAGCACTAAAACGCTGCAGGAATTTGCCCTTGGTTCGCAAGATGATGAGGTAAGGAGAGAGGCGGATTGAGCTCACAACTCTGCGTGTCTAAGTCCGTCTGGACTTGGAGCTAAAGTGCCGTAGGGCACAAACGTTATCAGTAATACTCGTATACGAAAATAAAAAGAGGTGAAAAAGATAGTGGGCATAAGGGAATTAATACCTCGTGATAAACATGATTTTGAAAGAGTAGAACAATTAAAGAACCAACCATTAGAGAATCTAAGATTAATATTGCCTGAACTTTTGAAATGGCTACAAGATGGGAATTGGCCAATCTCAAAACCTATTGAAGATATTTTGATAGATTTTAAACATGAATTATTACCATACATAATAGAGATACTAGAGTCAGAGGATGTAGGATGGAAATATTTTGTGCTGAATGGATTAGCACGGAAGTTATCGAATGACTTACTGAAAGAATTAGAACCACATTTAAGAAGAATCATAACAACGCCGACAAATGATGAAGAGACAGAGGAGATTGATGAAATAGCAATAGAATTACTAGAACGGCTGTGACAATAATTCAGAGATTAGCTGAAATCATAGATTATTGAAAAAATTAAAGATATAGCAGATGAATACTCATAGAGGAGAGAAAGAGATATGGAATGTAGAGTTAGGGATGTAAATATTTATTATGAAGTGTATGGGGAAGGTACGCCGATTGTAATGATTCATGGATGGGGCCCGGACCACAGACTGATGAAAGGGTGCATGGAACCTGTCTTCCAAACCATTAATACACCTTGGAAGCGTATTTATTTTGATTTGCCTGGAATGGGGAAGACCAAAGGAGAACAATGGATTACTGGTTCTGATCAAATGCTTGATTTGGTTCTGGACTTTATTGATGCTGTCTTACCGAATCAGAATTTTGTTGTAGCAGGAGAATCCTATGGGGGGTACTTAGCTAGAGGAATAATTAATAAACGTCCTTCGATTGTGGATGGACTTCTGTTAATTTGCCCTGTCGCAGAACAAGAAACACTTAAAGATAATGGGGCACATTTTGAGGTGTTTGATAGAGATGATATTCTTTTGAACAGTCTAACTCTAGAGGATAGAAATTTTTTCGTGAGTGAGGGAATAAATGCAATACAAAACAAACGGGTATGGGAGAGGTTTAATGAAGAAATCCTTCCAGGTCTAAAAATTGCCGACCATTCATTTTTGGAAAACTATCTAGGGCAGCATGTTTCTTTTAGTTTTAATGTGGATGCCCTTGAAAAACCGTTCATGAAACCTACACTTATGTTGACAGGAAGGCAAGATTCAATTGTAGGTTACAATGCCTTATGGAAGATAATAGAGATGTATCCTAGGGCATCCTTTGTATTATTTGATAGAGCTGGTCATAATCTGCAAATCGAACAAGATACTCTGTTTACAGAGACAGTAAAAGAATGGTTATATAGAGTCCTCTAGAAATGACTCTTCCTCGGCCCACAATTGTAAAAACTACAAACAGAACTAATACATAAATGTGCGGACCCTATTTTTACAAAGTAAAGTGAACTGAGCATAAACGACGATAAACCTACGAAGTAGAGTATATGGGGGGATTTGTAATGAAGATAGAATTGGCAACAGAACAAGATTATAAGTACATTGTTGAGAGAGATAGACATATTCCTGAAACACTTGTAAGAACGAAGATAAGAGAAAAAGAGATCTTTATAATTAAAGACTCAGAGAAAGAAATTGGTTGGATGAGATATGGATATTTCTGGGACAACATTCCTTTTATGAACATGCTATGGATTGATGAAGAATATAGAGGACAAGGAATCGGTAAGGAAATGGTACTGTATTGGGAAGAAATTATGCGTGAAAGAGGATTTGAACTAATAATGACGTCAACGCAATCTAATGAAGAAGCACAACATTTTTATAGGAAGATGGGATATCGTGATGCTGGATGCTTATTATTGGAGACTCAACCACTTGAAGTAATACTGACAAAGAATCTCTAAGAGTATTGACAACAAACGCCCCAGCCTAAGATGGTCAAGCTCCCCAAATGTAGACATTTGAAAAAGCCCTAAGCTGCAAGCTGGCCCCGGTACTCTGATATTATCCCCTTTAAGTAGACAGTAAAAAGAATGACGTTTATTGTTGATATTTGGAGGGGATTTTTTATGGCCAGAATACTACAAAGCTATACCACCGAGATGAAACTTAAAGCGGTACAAATGTATATAGAAGCTGGAATGGGTTATAAACGAGTAGCAAGAGAGCTGAATATACCTGAACCATCTGTTAGACGTTGGGTGAAGCGTTATGAAAAAGAAGGGGCATCCGCACTGGAGGAGAAACGGGGTAAAACAAAAGGTTTGACTAAGGGAAGACCCCGCAAAAATCCATTAAGTCCGGAAGAGGAGTTAGTTAGGCTCCGAGCTGAGAATGAGTACTTAAAAAAGTTGTGGGCGCTACAAAGGGGGCAAAGAATAGAGTAAGTAAAGTCTCCCAATATGAACTGGTTAATCAATTAGTATCTGCTGGATACAACATCACGTTACTGTGCGAAATCGCAAAAGTATCTAGAAGTGGATATTACAAATGGATAAGAAGAATGCTCACTCCGTCGTCAAAGCAACTTATGGATGAGGAGCTGAAGGAAAAGATCATGGAAGTGCATCAACGTTTACACGGCATTTTCGGTTATCCACGAATACAAACATGGTTGTTTAAGACGCATGGCATACATGTTAATCATAAGAGGGTCTATCGTTTGATGAAAGAAATGGGGATCAAATCTAAGATTCGTAGAAAGAAACGATTTCATGGAAAAAAGGAGACTTATGTAACTTCAGACAATATTTTGAACCGCGATTTTCATGCATCCCAACCCAATGAAAAGTGGGTCACAGATATTACTTACATTCCGTATAACCAAAAAAACTTATATCTTTCCACCATTTATGACCTTTTTAACAACGAAGTCATCTCATACCAAATAAGTACTAGAAACGATTTACAGCTTGTCATAGACACGGTAGAGCTTGCTCGCGGTGTACGCAAAACGGAGGGAGTTCTTCTCCATAGTGACCAAGGTTATCAATACACTTCTAGGTTGTACAATAAACTTCTGACCCAATACAAGATGAAAGTAAGTATGTCTAGAAAAGGAAAATGTTTGGACAATGCCTGCATGGAGAGTTTCTTTGGACATTTCAAAGCAGAATGTATGTATATCCAGTCTTTTCAATCAGAGGAAGCATTGATCTCCGCAATTCATGAATACATACGGTTTTACAATTATGATAGGTTTCAGAAAAAATTAAACAACCTTAGTCCAGTGGAATACCGAACTAAGGCTGCTTAATGTACTTCAGTTTTATTAATGTCTACTTGACAGGGGTAAGATCACTCAACCGGCGTCAGCTTGTTTAGCTTTCTTTGGGGCCGATCCTGGTTATAAAAACGAATGAATTCTACCGAGTCAAATAAAAGGTAGAAAAGGAAAAAAATATAACTTCAATTAACTTATTATAAATTTTATATGATACTATAATAAAAGAAAAATATTACATAATTATACAACTAGGAGAGTAGATATTTTGTGAGCATTCCAAACAAACGATCGCACTAAAAAGGGAGGAGGTATTTTAATGAAGTCATGGCATTCAGCAACGTGTTCATAGCTAGCATAATGACAAACACTAATATAATTCCGGTTAAAATATAGCTGTGTATATAGAAAATCGCTTCGAACAAAATAGAAAATTGTATTGAAACTGCAACTAGAATTTATTTAAGTTAGGAGAAATATAGTCACTTGTGCTAACGTTTGCACAAAAGTCGATATTGTTGCATTTCTTATCAAGTCTGTTTAGTTGGCAAAAAACTTTGGGGAGGAAGGAAAATAATGAACAACAATTTCAAAACGATCTACGAATGTTTTCAAGATAGGGTCAATCAAAGCCCTGATTCAAGCTGTATCGAATACGGCGAAACTGTTTTGACTTATAGAACAATCAATGAAAGGGCAAACCAACTTGCCCATTATTTAAAGAGAAATAGCGCAGGTGCGGAATCACTCATAGGTATTTTCCAAGAACGTTCACCGCAACTTATTATTTCGATTCTTGCTGTATTGAAGTCAGGTGCAGCCTATGTGCCGATCTCAACAGCCTATCCTGATGAACGAATCGCGTACATTGTGAGTGAAGCGAACTTCATGATGATTCTAACAGGCTCTTCCTATCTGCAGAAAATAACAACGATAACGGATACGAATTCAACGTCATCGGTAAAATTGCTTGATATGGATAAAGAGTGGTCGCACATTTCTATAGAGTCTAGCGACAATATGCCTAGTCACAATTCGCCTAACGATCTTGCTTACATCATCTATACTTCAGGTTCTACAGGTACGCCTAAAGGCGTCATGATCGAACATAGAGGAATTCCTAATCTTGTTCAGGAGCAAATTCACAAGTTTCAATTGAACGACCATGACAGAGTGCTTCAATATGCTTCCATTTCCTTCGATGCTTCGGTCTCAGAAATTTTTACAACGTTTGTTGCCGGGGCAACACTTGTTCTAGTACCTGAAGATAGCTCATCTATTGGCGAAGGACTTCACCAAATTCTGAAGGAGAAACGGATTTCCGTAGTCACACTAGTGCCTTCTGTTTTGAATGGATTGCCGCATGAAGAGCTTCCTGATCTGAAGACATTGGTTACTGCAGGTGAAGCCTGCACGAAGAAACTGATTCATTATTGGGCGCCAAGGCTGAATTTCTTGAATGCATATGGTCCAACTGAAACGACGGTCTGTGCCACGATACATGCATGTGATGCAACTGATGAAATGATTTCATTAGGTGCTCCTATTGCCGGAACTGCTGTTTACCTTTTAAATAACCAGTTGCAGCCTATAGCAAATGGTGAGACAGGTATGCTCTACATCTCAAGTAAGGGGCTGGCACGGGGATACTTCAATGAGCCAGAACTGACAGAGAGGCATTTTATAGATAACCCCTTCAACGAGGGTATTAGCGATAAACTGTATCGCACGGGGGATATCTGTCTGCAGGCAGCAGATGGCGTAATCGAATGGATCGGTAGAGACGATCTTCAAGTGAAGGTATCCGGAATTCGCATTGAGTTAGGTGAGCTTGAATACGCGTTACGTGAATACGTAGATATTCAGGAGGCCGTGGTTACTTATAATTTTGAGCAAAATACGATAGGCGCTTATATGAGATCGGCCACTACGATTAAGCCAAACATTAGCCAAATCCGAAACTATCTATTAACCAAGTTCCCCAGTTATATGGTTCCGACTCGATTCCTATTTGTTGACGAGTTTGTGCTGTTGACTAGCGGTAAAATTGACCGTAATAATCTCCCCCCTATGGAGGAGGTTAGACCAAATATTGAGGTTGCGTATGTGGAACCAAGCACGCATTTGGAGAAAGAACTTTCGCAAATATGGAGTGAGGTCTTGAAGCTCGATAAGGTGGGCATTCATGATAACTTTTTCGAATTAGGCGGACAATCGTTAATGGCTACACAGATCGTATCACGTATCCGTTCTGTTCTCGGTATGGAAGTGCCGTTGCATATTATTTTTAGTGCCAAGCCGACCATAGAGCAGACGGCAGTAACGCTAGAAAAATATCAACTGGAACAGATGGATTCAAGTGAGCTTGAATTGTTGTTAGCCGAGTTAGAGAACGAATAGTTGAGGAGGAGCTCACATGAAGGTACTTCTGGTTCAGTCCATGGAATATCTGTATCCTTGGGGCGGCGCGCACAAAGCAAATCGAATATTGATGGAGGGACTGGCAGATAGAGGGCATGAATGTCGGGTGATTACGCCCTCGTTAGGCATTGTTGGTTATGAAGATTTTCTTGCAGAAAAAATTAGGAACAATGATTTCGAGATACTCGAGGATCAACCGGATGAGTTATTCGTTATCCGTAGGAAAGGGGTTAAAGCCTACACGGTTAAGAGGATGTTCCAAGTGTTCCCGTTTATCAAGAAAATTATTGATGAGTTCAATCCGGATATTACAATCGTATCTGAGGACAATACTCACTTACTACTTGAGACGGTATTGGAGACCCAAACGAGAACGGTGTTCTTCGCACATAGCCAGGCTACACTCCCCTTCGGTCCGGAATGCTTTCAAGAAGATCACTCCAAGATTGAGTTGTATAAGAAGCTTGATGGCATCATCTCCGTCAGTGAGTACTTGAAGGGTTACTTTCTCTCCCATGCAGGTCTAGATTCGGAGGTCATTTACTTTCCATCTTATGGTCCAGGACCATTTCAATATTTGGCAGATTTCAACAATAAATATATAACGGTTATTAATCCTTCGGCTATTAAGGGGCTCTCGATCTTCATCGGATTGGCGCGGCAAATGCCCCACCTGCAATTCGCGGCCGTTCCCACCTGGGCTACAACGGATGAAGAGATTGAGGAGATGAGATGTGTACCCAACATTACAATCATGAAGCCTGCTGAGAATATTAACGATATCTATAAACAGACTAAAGTGTTTCTTATGCCTTCGCTTTGGGGTGAATCATTCGGACAAGTCGTTGTTGAGGCTATGCTGCGCGGTATACCGGTCATTGCAAGCCATGTAGGCGGTATACCGGAGGCTAAGCTACACCTGGACCATATCCTACCTGTCAATCCCATTAAACAATATAGCAATGAAAAGGTACTTACCAGTTCCATTCCTGTCCCCGTCATTCCAGAGCAGAATGTGGAACCGTGGATCGAAGCCTTGAACAAACTGACCTCGGATGAAGAGCATTATCACAGTCTATCGCAAGCCTCCTACCAGAAATCTACTACCTTTCACGCTAAATTAAGCATTGCAGCCTTCGAGACCTACTTTCAACAAGTAATCAACACAGCGGAACAGCCTCAAGACGATCTACCCTCTGACCCTGTCAACCTAACCGCAGTTCGCGATAAGAATAACCTATTAGAGCGGATTAATACGCTTTCTCCCGAGAAGCGTAAGCAGTTATTAGCAAATCTCCAGGAAAGAAGGTAAGGATTTGAGTGAACTATTAGATCGGATTAGCAAGCTCCCGCCAGAGAAGCGTCAGCAATTGTTAGATAAAATCAAAGATAAGACCACTCGGAAGCCATTGCCGAATCGAACTATTTCCCCATTACAGCGAGATAGTCATACACATGAGTTTCCGTTATCTTTCTCCCAGCAACGACTCTGGTTTATGTATCAATGGGAGCCGGATAGCCCATCGTATAATATACCTTGTGTATTCAGAATTCCAGTGGAATTAAATATTGCCTTATTAGAGCAATCCCTCAATGCACTCGTGGAGAGACATGAAATTTTACGTACGACATATAAAATGGTGCAGGAGGAAGAGACGGTTCAGGTTATACATCCATTCTCACCCCTAAGCTTGCAGGTATTCGATCTCAGTAGTCTATCTGAGAAGGACAAGAAGCGTCAGATGGAGACCCTTATTAAACAGAAATCGATGATACCGTTTAAGCTTGAGAATGAACTACCGATTAAGGCGCATTTGCTGACCCTGAATTCACAGGAACACTATTTATTCCTGAATATTCATCATATTGCTTGTGATGGTTGGTCACTCGGTATCATCATGAGTGAAATACAGCAGTCTTATAAGGCGCTCAGGCATAATCTACCCTTAGAACTGCCACCGATATCCATTCAATATGCCGACTATGCTGCTTGGCAAAGAAGCTTCATGGTTGATGAGGTGCTGAACTATCATCAGAGCTATTGGTTCGATAAATTTCAAGGGGAGTTACCGGTGCTCGAGCTACCTGTCGATAAACCGCGGCCACCCGTGAAGAGCTCTAACGGATCACATATCATACAACCCTTGTCCGAAGGTTTCTATCATCGACTGCAACAATGGTGCAAAGAAGAAGATGTGACCGTTTATATGATGACACTCACTGCCTATGCTATATTACTGTATCGCTATACAGGTCAGACCGATATCATTATCGGATCTCCCGTTGCTAATCGAAGTCGGGAAGAAATCGAGCGAAATGTTGGTTTTTTTGTAAACACGCTTCCCATTCGAGTTCATCTAAGCGAGACATCAACGTTCAGGGAAATGGTTAAGCAAATCAAACACATTGCCCTGGAAGCGCAAGAACATCAAGATTTCCCGTTAGATAAGTTAATCGAGCTGCTTCCGATGGAAAGAGATTTGAGTCATAGCCCTCTTTTTCAGGTCATGTTTATCTTACAGAACATGCATGTGGGATGGAATGATGACTCGGAAGAGTTTCCCTTACAGTTCGACAGTTCTACACATACGAACAGCTCTAAATTTGATATGACCTTCTCCGTTAATGCACATAATGTAGAAGTGGAGTATAGTACTGATTTATTTCATGAAGCTACGATGAAGAGGATGCTGGGACACTACTTCAATCTGCTAGATCACGCATGTTCCGATCCTGATCAGGTTATCGCTGGTATTAACCTAATGTCAGTAGAAGAGAAACAGCATTTACTTGTTGAGGGGAATAAGACGGATGCAGATTATGACAGTGAATTTCACCTTGTACAGCGTATAGAGGCGGAAGCCGACAAGTCACCTCATCATCCTGCTCTTATTTTTGAAGGTGTTACCTACACCTACGGTGATATGAATAAGTGCGCTAACCGTCTGGCTCATTATTTACTTTCCCAAGGGATCGGACCCGAACAGGTGGTTGGCATTTTTATTGAACGGTCTGCTGAGTATGTTATCGCTATGCTAGCTGTATTGAAAGCTGGAGGCGCGTATGTGCCACTCGATCCTTCCTATCCTAAGGAACGTTTGACTTACATGATTAAACAGTCGGGTATGCAGATCCTTCTTACGCAGAGCAAGCTATCGGGGGATATTCAGTTTGAGCAGATTGACGTTGCTGTCGTCGAGGTTGATCAAGCTAATCAGAGACTACTGTTAGAACAGCTTAGTGACGATAATCCAGTGTTGCACACGGAATCCGCCAATCTCATGTATATTGTGTTCACCTCAGGTACGACTGGCACTCCCAAGGGGGTTGCCGTTGAACTTCAGCAATTCCACAACTATATTCAGGGAATGATCAAGCATCTAAGTATTCAGGAGCCATTAAGTTATGCTATGGCATCAACCTTTGCCGCAGATCTCGGTACAACCAATGTGTTCGGAGCTTTATGTACCGGAGGAACACTACATGTCTTATCCTATGATCTGTCCTGTGATCCTGATGGCGTTGCTGAGTATTTCAGGACCAATCGAATTGATGTGATGAAGGTTGTGCCGAGTCATTTTGAAGTGATGATGGAAGCCGCTCAACCTGAACTCGTGATTCCGCATAAGATACTAATTCTAGCAGGTGAAGGCTTAAGTTGGGAGACCGTTCGGAAGATCAATAGACTGCGACCAGATGTGATGATTGAGAATCATTATGGACCCACGGAAACGACCGTATCGGCTTTCGCTTATCCGATCAAGGGCGATTTGCATGCACATCCCTTCAACACAGTGCCGATTGGGTATCCCTTTGGAAATGTACAACTTTATATTCTAGATACTTACCTTCAACCTATTCCTATAGGTGTACCTGGTGAATTATTTATTGGCGGGGCTGGTGTAGCAAGGGGTTATTTCGGAAATCAAGAGCTTACCGATACAAGATTCGTTCTGAATCCTTTTGTAGAGGATGAAGGTGCGCGGTTGTACAGAACTGGTGATCGTGTTCGCTATATGCCCAATGGTGCCGTTGAAATATTAGGACGGATGGATCGTCAGATCAAGATACGTGGTTTTCGAATTGAGCTTGGGGAGATTGAATCTGTCATTACTTCATTCCCTTTCGTAACAGATGCTGTGGTCTTATTGAAGGATGTGGGTAACCAGGAGAAGAAAATTGTTGCTTATGCTGTGTTCGACCTAGCTGAACAGGTGGGAAATCCGCAGGTTGGGCTGAGGAAGAAGCTAAAAGATAAATTGCCAGAGTATATGATCCCAACCCATATCATCCCAATGGATTCTCTTCCGTTAAACCCGAATGGTAAGGTAGACATAAGCCTGCTGGCAGCTATGGAAATAGCTGTGAAGGTGGCAGATCCTAACGGCGCACAGCCACAAACGGCTACTGAAATTAGAATTTGGGAAGTATGGAAAGTCATACTGGGCGTTGAAATGATCGGAGTGGATGACAACTTTTTCGAATTGGGCGGAGACTCCTTCAAAGCGCTGAAGGTTGTAAGGCGATTAGGCGATTGGATTAGTATTATGGACTTTTTTAAACAACCAACTATTCGTTCCTTGGCGGAGTACATCGATCAGGGGAAGGCATCGGATCATCATTTGCTCCACAAATTAACAACACACCCCGCACAGACTGCAGCAGATATGTCATTGGTGTGTATCCCCTACGCAGGGGGAAGTGCGATTACGTATCAACCACTGGCTGCTCAAATGCCCAGTCATATCGATTTGTATGCGATTGATCTTCCAGGTCATGATTACAGTCGTAAGGATGAAGCGTTACTTCCGATCGAGGAAGTTGCATATTTGTGTGTAGAACAGATCAAACAGTTGATCAAGGGACCGGTTGCTCTATACGGTCACTGTGTGGGTGGAGCCTTAACGATTGAGATCGCTAGACAGTTGGATAATGAGAATTTTCCGTTGAAGAGTGTCTTTCTGGGGGGCACTTTCCCGATCGCCCGAATTCCAGGTCGTTTCTTCGATTTCTATTCCAAGCTTTTCCCATCTGATCGTAGCATGTCCAATAAATCGTATCATGCGTTCCTGAAGGCATTGGGCGGATTTACGGAAGTGGAAGATCAGGATGAGCGAGATTTCATGATACGTTGCTTGCGACATGATGCACGAGAGAGCGAGAATTACTATACTTCTGCTTATGCGGATCATCAATTGACGAAGTTAAGTTGTCCGATTACATGCATCATTGGGGAGAAGGACAAGGCAACCGAGCTTTATGAGGAACGGTACAAGGAATGGGAATATTTCAGTGAGCAGATTGATCTCGTCGTGATCCCTCAATCAGGTCATTACTTTATTAAGCATCAGGCGGATCAATTGAGTGGGTGGATCAGTGATATTGTTAAAGTCAAAGATAATTTGGCTAACGGCATTGAGGAGTTGACCCCGCCGCAAAAACGAGTTGCTGTTCCGAATTTAAGAATGTTCTTTACCGTTATATTGGGGCAATTAATGTCGATCTTAGGCTCAGGACTAACTGGTATTGCTATTGGCGTGTGGGTATTCTCACAAACGGGGTCCGTGGCGGATTTTGCGGCTATCTCTTCCGCATCATTAATTCCAGGTATACTTATTTTGCCTATTGCAGGTGCTATCGTTGACCGATATAACCGACGGCTAGTCATGTTATTCAGTGATGTGATGATGGCCATACCTATTATTGTGCTTGCGATACTCATGGCTACGAATTCGCTTGAAGTATGGCACATTTACGTAACATCAGCCGTTGGTTCCATCGCCCGTTCTTTTCATAGACCAGCATTCATGGCAGCTATTGCGCAAATTATTCCGAAGCAATATTTGGGCCATGCAAATGGTCTTGTTCAGTTAGCTACTTCGACCAGTGAGATGATTGCACCCCTTATAGGTGTAGCGCTGTATACTATGATCGGTATGACTAACATATTTATACTCGATTTCTTTAGCTTTCTGATCGCTATCACTACACTGGCTATCGTAAGATTCCCGAATACATTATTCCATCGAAGAGTGGAGTCATTCGCTAAGGAAGTGCTAATGGGATGGAAATTTATTATTAGAAGACCGGGTATGCTCTATATGATTGCGTTTTTCTTTGTAGGGAATGTTCTGTTCGGTTTGGCGGCTGTACTCATTCAACCCCTTATTCTTTCATTCGGGTCAGCGAGAGATCTTGCAACGGTTACGATGACAGGTTCCATTGGAGCCATGGTAGGCGGACTCTTGATGAGTATCTGGGGTGGTACGAAACGTATGGCAACAGGTATGGTTGGTTTTGTTATTCTAGAAGGGCTGTCAATGATTGTTGCTGGACTACGCCCTGATGTCCTCGTTACTGCCGTAGGGATCTTCGGCATCTGGTTCTCCGTTACACTCGTGAACACGCACTGGCAATCTCTCATCCAGTCCAAAGTTGGATTGGAACTTCAAGGACGGGTATTGGCCACCAATCAGATGATTGCTATGTCTAGTATGCCGATTGGCTATTTAATAGCTGGGCTACTCGCTGATTCGGTATTCGGTAAAGCGATGAATCAAGGGGGCGTGCTTGCAAATACGCTTGGACCTATTCTAGGTGTGGGTCCCGGACGGGGGATTGGCGTATTGATCATCTGCGTAGGGGTTCTAGTGATGATCTGGTCGATCATTGGATTTAATTTCAAGCCATTACGTCATATGGAGGACCACTTAGATGATGCCGTTCCTGATGCAATCATGGGTGATATAGATTCCTTGCAGGAAAGACTTGATAATCACGTTAAGGAGAAAGTTAACTCAAGTAGCAATAATAACACGCTTAACGTGTAGATTTAGAGTTGGAGAAAATGACTACACAGGGATGGGATGAGATGGTCAGTGGACGCACTTGAAGAGCAATATCATCAAGAAGTTACAGAATTTATTTAGAAGGAACTGACATCTGATAACAATTCACGCTGCAGGGCTATCGCCCCTTTGTTGTCAGATGTATAATCATGGAATAAACTCTGACAACAAACGCCCCAGCCTAAGATAAGAGTTATCTAAGGCTAGGGCGTTTCGTGAATACATAAACATTATATGAAATTAATGCAAAGACAATAGATGCATAAGGAGCAGATGATATGATTCTTGAACCAACCATACAGGAAATTAATGAGCTATTTCAATTACATCAAATTAACGATGAAATTGTTGGAGTTCAAAGGTTGTCCGGCACAACATCAGGGCTTGTATTAAGATTAGAATCAACTCAAGATAATAAGTATATTTTGAAATTTGATGATCCAAGTCAAATTCAATTAGTTCAAAAGTTGCTGGAAACTTATCAGAACTCAGAGTTATTACCAAAGATCCTATTAACAGCACAAGACAGTTCATATTTTGTCTATACATTTATTGACGGTACGACTCATTTTAATCGTGGATTGAAAAAGAGCTGGTTAACACTTCTAGTTAAAAATTTATTCAATAAATATGTGCATTATCAAGAAAATGATATTTGGGGGAGAATTGAATACCCCCGAAAGACCTGGAAAGAATTTAATCAAATAAGTATTGAGGAAGCTAGAATAAATATAGGAAATATTTTGCCGCTAGATGACTATAACTTCGTAAATTCAAAAGCGAAAAAAATATTCGATAATGATATAGACCAAGGTGAAAAGTTTTTATTGCATGGTGATACAGGGGTCCATAATTTTGTATATAATCAATCCACTCTAATCGGTGTAATCGATCCTTCGCCAATGGTGGGACCAATAATTTATGATTTTCTTTATGCGTTCTGTTCTTCACCGGATGATATTAATATTGAAACTTTATTTTCTTCCTTTGAATTTCTTGAACAAGGACATATAGAAAAGTCAAGATTGATAGAAGAAGCACTTATACATTTATATTGCCGAATTGGCCTTAGTGTAAAGCATCATCCTGATGATTTGCCCGAATATCTAAAAGCATGGAATGAATGGAAACAATTATGTGAGCGTGAAGGACAATGGAGGATCTATACGATTGACTAATCGACTACAGAGGTAAAAGCATAAGATCATAAGCACATAAGAACATTAATAAGCGGAGGATACATGAGCAATAATTCCTTTAACTTTAATTCCATAAGATTAGATATTAAAGATAATCAAAGTCCTGGATTTTATTTAAGAACACACGGTCGCGGAGGCTTTATATATTTTGTTGAGGCTGATTACGTCGTGCCTATAGCAATTGAAATGCCTGCTGTTAAGGAGTTTGACTTATTAATATTTGGAGAAACAGAACAGATTAAAGAAAAGTATTATTTAATGACTAATGAAACCATGGTTATAGATACTAAAGATAGATTTAGAATACAGGAATTATTAGTACAGTGGTTGAAATTTAAAGGATTGAAACATGACATTAAGATCGGGATATGAAGTGGAGGGATATTATTGTGCTCCATCCTGTTTTTATTGAAGGAGATTTAATCGATAAGTTTCGGGATCATCTTTTACAGTATCCTTATTATCACGTTATTCATGAAGGATTAACGGATTTAGGATGCTCGATTGAGAGATTTTCCAATATTGAGGCTGATGGGATCATAAATAGTTTTAAGAAATCTGATTTCCCACTAGCTTGTCATTTAGGAAGTAAGAGTACCGAGAAATTTTTTGATTATCATATAGCATTGAGATATGGGAATGACAAGAAAGAAGTCTTTGTTTATGAATTAGTAGTCCGTGAGGAAAAAGAAAAAAATATTATTAATGGATTACTCATGGCATATTATCTACTGACAATAAGCAGATATGGGATTGAGAAGATGCTAATTCCATATAATCTAACAAGTTTAGGGACTATTGATCATATTAATGTTGAATTTATAAGTAATAACTTAACATTACTAACACTTAAAAAATAATTACGCTAGATATCGATGATATCGTTCGTAGATACAAGAACGTAAGGAAGGGGGAGTCTTAATGCAGTATGAGTGGATAGGAAGCAAGCAACCATTTCTAGATCAAATTTCCCTAAAGTCATTAGGAGCAATTGTATGGCTTATTTGTTTCATCCAGATTTAGCAAAGTTTAATCAATATGGACTTAATCAAAGACAGTTTTTTGAATGGGTCGGGCAAGTTAATACATTTGATTTATCAGTACCTTGCTACACTTCTGGTAGGAGACAACTGAGATATGGTTCGAATTATATAGTATTAGCAACAGATGGAGTATTAGAGTAAGGAGATGGATATTATCAATCATCACATAATCTGTATAATTCATTTGTAAAAGGAGATAGAATTGATCAAAATCTACATACAATTTTAGATAATATTATGAAAGATCGAGTTAGGGATAGCGCTTCAGTTGTTTGCTGGGAAGTAATAAATAAGCAGCAAGGTTTGTTTCCTTCAGATTAATCGAAAAGAGTATGAAACATTGACAGACCGGTTATATCTACATACCTCAACAACCTATATAGATGAACATAAAGAAGTGTAATTTTTAAATAAGGAGTAGAATTTGTGAGAGATATTTCAGAACTTATCTTTGAAGATAACGCATGGGCGATGATTCAAGATTGGATTCGTGATTCACAAGCAAAGATACATATACTTGAGAATACAAGAGCTGAAGGTGAAGAAGCGCTTGTTAATTTACAAATCACTAATAAATCTACTATGGGAGCCATTGCTCTAGAATGTGGAGGCTTAGTTGTTGACCATGGTTGGTTGTACATACTTGGTTCGGGGCACCCAGAGATTTTTGGCTCTCTAATTAATAACAAACATCTATCACTTCTAGAAGAAGGATTTGTTGTGGCGTATGACGTAGTAGGAGGAATCTTTGCTATTAATACAGGGGGATTTGACAATAGTTCTCGTAATGTTTTTTATTTTGCGCCAGATACTTTGGAATGGGAAGACACAGGGAAAGGATATACTGATTTTATTTATTGGGTATTACATGGTGATCTGAATAATTATTACGAATCATTTAGATGGAGTAACTGGATTGATGATGTAAATGTATTAACTAGTGGTCAAGGGGCATCTATATTTCCATATATGTGGACGACACAAGGCCAGGATATTGAAAATAGCTTTAAAAAAGCAACCTTTATTAAAGAAATATGGGGGATACAAAGTGATTTTAGAAGTACTATGATTTAGAGCCAGGGGGGGATTACATGCTTAGTTATAAAATCAATGACGATACTCAATTGAAACTTTTAGAATTACGTTATGCTGAAGAACTATATAAGTTAAGTGATAAGGATCGGGTATATCTACGAGAATGGTTACCTTGGGTTGATGCTACAAGTATTGAAAATATTAAGAATTTCATTCAATTTAACCTTAAGGCATTTGCAGATAATAATGGAATGAGTTTAGGGATCTTCTATAAAGATAAAATTGCAGGATGTATTGGTCTACATAACATTGATTGGGGAAATAGAAAGACAACGATTGGATATTGGCTTGGTAATGAATATCAAGGGCTTGGAATTATGACAAAAGCTTGTAAGATACTAATTGATTATGCATTTAATGAATTAATGCTTAATAGAGTAGAGATTCGAGCAGCGGAATTTAATATGAAGAGTAGAGCAATACCCGAAAGATTGAAATTTATGAATGAAGGTAAAGTAAGACAGGCAGAATGGCTTTATGATCATTTTGTAGATCATGTTATATTCGGAATGTTGAAAGAGGATTGGAATAAACAACAATTGAATCCCAACGACAATTGATCAGTCCTAAGATAAGAGGTATTTAAGGCAGGGCATTTCGTGAATATCGAAACATTATTTTAAACTAGCTTAATAAGGAGAAGACAGGAATCCATGAACCATTTTTGATATTAATTATTGAAACTTGAAAAGGGTGGAAGGATCTATGGGAAACTCAATATCAATGCCTGAAAATCTTAGACACTTAGTTGATTCGATAAAAATGTCAAATGGATTAACTTCTGTATTTATTGAGGTGTTGACAATTAGTGGGTCGATTCTAGCTAAAGCAGATCGAGAAAAAGAAATAATAATATGGTTAGCTCAACAAGATCAATCTGTGGTAGGCATTGGAACAGTCGGTTTTGATATTGACGATATACCATGGACAACAGAAAATTTTGAAAGAGAGAAAGACTTCATGCTCAGAGCCATATCTAATGCTATAGGAGGATTAGGCTGGGAACGATTAAGTTATGAACCACGTAAAGATTGGGTTATTGGATGCTTAGAACAATTTAAGTTAATGATTGATATCTTTGATAAATCTAATATTAATATAAATAGTTACATAGAATGGTCTGAGATTGAAGAGGGTGACAATAACCCAACAATCCCCTTAGGCTATCCTAAATGTCAGAAACATAGTATTTACTTATCATGTCACGGATGTATTCTCTGTAATGATGAAAGTTATTAATAATATCTTTAAGATGCACTCCGGAGAAGTGTGAGTATGCAGAGAGCTCTGTAGACTGAATGGAGAGGAGCAGAAAAAGTGTATGTATAAAGTAATACTTTCAATAGCACTTTTCATTTTATTAATTGGATGCGCTGGAGTGGCTGATTATGATATTGATTTACCAGGAGATTATTCAGTCGTCAGATTATCAGGGCATCAAATTATTATTGCTCCTAAGCTTACAGATGATTCATGGGGATCCGCTGTTATTCCAACAGAAGTAGGTAGTGTTGGCTGGAATGATGATTTTATACTTGTAATGCAATATAGTATGATGAAAGATCCCAAAAGTTCAAACGGGTATGAAATTCCGGTTAAATCAAAAATGAATTACTGGATTATTGATATACAACAAAATCAGATTATTGGTCCATTGAATCTTTTGGACTTTGAAGAAACTAAGACAAAATTAAAATACCAGAAACTATAAAATTAATTGACCTAGCTAAGGTGAAAAAATAATAGTTCACTAAGGTCGATGATGTCAGTTATTTAAGCTAACTTATTGGTTATCATATCTATAATAATAGAATAAGCACAGACAACAAACGACCCAGTCTAAGATAAGAGTTATCTAAGGCTGGGTCGTTTCGTGAAAAGTTGAGTGTTATCAGAAATTCTAGGAAATTGGGAGTTGATACAATGAAGAAAGTGAGTACTTTGATATATCTCTACATATTATTCGTATTTGTTATAGCAGGATGCAATAATGCTGACACGGAGATTAAAGAAGTGAATCTACAAGGGCTCAACAACAATATCAAGACCTTTGTAGATAAAATTAAGAATAGTAACGGCTTATATTTATATTCACCAGTAGGTGACAAGCAATATCTAATAGTTAATTATTCGAATGTACTTCAAGGAGAAGAAGCAAAATTTCTTGATTCCATTAAAGCACAAATACTTGATCAAACCTTAATAATTAATATTGAAGAACTAGGCACACATGATTACACTGACAAAAGATTAGAGAACATTAGAATCTTTAATTTGGGTAAAGTACGAGAATATGAGAAGATCCAGATCTTTAAGAATGGAAAAGAGACTGCATTTGATATAGTGGGCGGATAATGAGGGGCATGAACTTTGGTAACCTAGCACTCTTGCAGAAACTATGAAGTAGTGGACCTAATGATAGAAGTCGAAATAACAGACGACGAATCAATAAAAGCACAGAAAAGTAATACAGATGCTTATGAAGTGATAATTAAATTACAAAATGAAAAAAGACCATATAATAAACTCAACTAATAAATGAAATAAGTAAACTTTCAGGAGAATTCAATATATGGATTATTGTAACCTTATTGAACTAATCAATCTTTCATATCGTATCGGTATTCAACACATTGAGCTTCATAGGGAAATGATAGGTAGAGTCTTTTTATTACATAATGAGGATAAACGCTATGTGTTAAAAGTATACCGCAGCAATAAAACGGATGACGCGTTGCAGACAGTTCGTATTCTTGATTATTTAAAAGCCAATAGTTATCCGGTTGTTTCCATTGTACAGACAGTTCAAGATGATAGCCACATCGTCCTCAATTGGCAGGATGATAATTGCATAGGCATAGTATATGAGTATATAGAAGGTGATACACCAGACGGTAAGATTGAAGCAGAATTGATTGGAGAACAAATAGGTTCACTACATCAATTAATGGAAAAATACCCTGACAAACTTATAAACAGAACAAAATTAGTGTACATCGATGACTATATTTCGATTATGCGAGAATTGGATTTTGATTCTGGTAAAGTAATAGAACTTGAACACTATGGAAATAAATTGTGGGAACGCATGCAAAGTCTTCCTAAAGGATTCTCTCACGGTGATCTTCATACAGGTAATATGATTACAAACCATAGCGGACAGTATGTTCTTTTTGATTTTGACGAAGCTTCTGGCGATTACCCGAGTATGGATGTGGCATACATGAGTGACGATACCAATTTCAATCTTTTTCATGACGCTGCTTACGATAGAACTATGCGTCTATATGAACGCTTTTATTCGGGTTATAGTAAAATACGCACATTAAGTGACAATGAGTTTTATGCTGTTTTCGATTTTATTGCAATAAGACATTATCAGATCATTTCAAGGATCGTTCGGTGCCAAGGTTTATCGAGCATTTCCAAAGACTTTTGCGATGAACAATATAATTGGCTCATAAGATGGAAGAATCTTTGTATGAAAAACAAAAACTAGGTTATTGATTGCATGTAGCTAGTCAGTTGGATCCGGTCGCTGTCACTACCTTAAGCCTCTCAGATTCGTCGATACCCAAACGTTATGTGATATTCGCTAAATCAGATCATAAGAAATAACGATCATTTTTTATATAAATTTGTGAGGTAAAAAAAATGGGTACTACATTTACTAATCTACAAGTTAGAGAGCATTCGATAGATGAAATTGAAAAAGTGATACCCCACTGTACTGCGAGAAATTTATCAAATGGCTGGACTACGATTGTAAGTGAAAGATTCCAGGTAGGAGATATCAGTAAAGTTGGCAGAAAGTTATCAACAGCAATTAATAAAAGTGTTTTGTCCATAGAATATTTCGATGAGGACGTACTAAGAATGACGATCTACAGAGATGGTAAAGCTGTAACAAGTCATGTAAACCCAAATGGTTATAATGTTCCCCCGAAAATGGGTAGTCCAAAAGTGTTTCTTGAAGAACTCGGGTTTGATTTGAACGAAAGTAAATATTTTAAAGAAGTCCTCAAATGTGAAGATTTAGGTAAGAAGATTGAATTACTTCAACATTTTCTAGGAGTTGCTTTATGGATTGACGATAGAATGCTGATTGATGGCGCAGAGTCAGAATTTCATTACGAACGAAATATTGATTTAGTAAAAGAATATATCAGTGAGCTTAGAAAGAAAAACGATATTAAAAATCAAACCAAAGCTAACATAATTATGGAATTTGAAGGGGCTTTAATTACCGGGCTAGGTAACAATAAATTCTTAATTGGAATTCCGCCGTATCTTAATCATAGTTATGAGAAAGAGTTGATGTATACGTTTCTACCAAACGGAATTTTAGATCCTATCATGGATTTAACTTCCTTCCAATATGAAAGAGGGACAAATTTCTTAACTGCAACAAATGAATACATAACATTTTACTGTCCACTTAGAAGAAAATATTACGTTTTTGATTATCATGGAAACATGATTTCTGAAACGTCAATGAGTACAACTGTCACCAATCCGATCTATACGTTTAATGATGGGGCTTTCCTTACTGGTAATGCCGAAGCGAAAAAAATAGTATGGTATGGACCTGAATTGGAAATGAAGAGAGAGTTTCCATATTACACGTATTTTTTTGTTTTTGGCCAATCCATATATCTATATAGAATCGATGAGAGTAAATATATAGAACTGAAAAAATTAAACTTCTCAGGACAGATCGAAGCTGAAATCAATTTGGAATTTGATCCTACTTGGTATATTGGCAATTTTAGATGCTTAATTGGTTCTGAAGGAAGGATCTATTTTTTTTGTAACTTGTTTGCTCATGGAAAATCCTTCACGAGGATAATGTGCTTCACTGAAAAATTGGAGAAAATTAAAGAAATAGATTTGGATGGGGATGCTCGTCCATTAATAGATAACACTAATCATAAAATATTTTTGCATGTTTTCGATAAAGAACTGATCGTCATTGACGCATTATCCTTACAAATCATTTCCCGAAGAGATTGGGATGATTATGAACTAGATATAATGACTGTTGATTCATTAGGAAGGTTACTTGTATTAGTTGGCAATAGTAGAATTTATTTATTAGACACACAGTTAAATATGATCTCGCATCACAGGTTAAAGGGGGGAGTGCGTAAGTATACTTTTATCAATGAATCAGGAAATCTCTGTCTCATAACTGGTTCAGAAGAGCCAAATGAGATGGGGTGGACTTCTAGTAATATGAAGATAAGAGTGTATGAAATAATGGAATCCTAGTTGGGAGGTAACAATGAAATCTATAGAATATAATAATAAGCTATTAATAGCTTATTATTTAAGCTTACTATTCTTATGGACTCTTAAAGAAAGTATATTTGTTAATCTTGAGAAAAGCATAATGATTGCAATATTGTCAGGGTTAATTAAAATAATCATTTGGGTTTTACCAGTAATTATTATATTTCGTAAGGAAAAACTTTGTATTAGTGATAATTTAAAACTAAGAATATCCAAGAGCACTGAATTTCTATATATTGCTATAATTATTGTCCTCGTTCTAATTGCAGTTATTGCGAAAGTGCAGCTTCAAAATAAGTCGATTTTGAATTTACCTTTTACCCTATATGGGGATTCAGTGGTTATAGCGTTGGATATATTCTAAGCATAAGTGTTAATGTTCTTATACTTGGGGTGATCTTTGGAGTAATATACAAGAAATCAGGAACCCTCTGGGCACCAATAATATTACACTCAGGTTATAATTTGTTTATAAATATTTAGTAGGCAAAATTCGAGGAAAACAGTAACTTTCTTTATACTATCAGGTACAATGACTATCGAAGTAAAACCATGTATAGTTCATCAAGTATTTAATAAGGTCGGATAAAGAGGAGGTTTGATGATGCATCTTGAAACCCAAAGACTAATCATTCGTGACTTTAATATGGAAGACTGGGTAGATGTACATAAATACGCATCAAATCATGTGGTAACTGAACATATGATTTGGGGACCAAATAGCAAAGCTGAGACACAAGCATATGTAGAGGAGCAAATCACAAAACAACAATCAAGCGACCGAACCGATTTTGAGTTCGCAGTAATACTTAAAGAGGCAAATATTTTAATTGGTGGATGTGGAATTTATATCAAAGAAAATAATGCTGAGATAGGCTATTGTTTTAACCCCGAATGGTGGGGGAGTGGCTATGCTACAGAAGCTTCAAAAGCAATGTTAATGTTCGGATTTGAAAACTTCAAAGTACATAGAGTGTTTGCGACATGCCGCCCTGGAAATATAGGGTCAGCCAATGTCTTGAGAAGAATCGGTATGAAACAAGAAGGTCATCTAAGGGAACATATGTGGCACAAAGGGAAATTCCATGATTCTTATTTATTTTCAATATTAGAAGATGAGTATTACTGAAAAATATCAATAAATTTTAAGAGCTAGAAGAGGGCGATAAATTCAATTTAAATTTCATTTTTTAGGGAAGTGAATAAGTTGTTTAACTCAAAGGAACTAATACAAGAGAATCTAAATAAAATTATCAACAATTATAACTCAGAGATAGCTGGAAACGTCGAAGCTAAAATAACTTCTTTTAGTTGGAATGGGATGTTAAATGATTTCTTACTTGAATTCACTATTGGAAATACTAAATTAACTTTTCGAGTCAATAGTGAATTATGTAAAGAAAAAGGCTATAATTTCAATGATATGAATGTAATTGATCAATTTGAGAAAGAGATTCATTACTTGAAACGTGCTTATTATAGGGGGATTTACAGTAAAGATTATTTGCCCTTCGTTACATGGTAAATATAAAGAATGAGTAAAGACATCGCAGTGGAAGGAATTGGGTACATACTTAAGGAACATGAAGGAGAAAAAATCGTTAAGAATGTATGAATGTAAATAATACATATGGAGGTAATTACGTATGAAAACTCACTACTATCTCAGTTGGTTTAATGATTTTTTTCCAGAGAAGCTGGTCCAATGGTTGCATGAGGATATACAAGACAGAAAATCGCTTGTTATGATTAGCGCTGACCCGTCTGGTTATACAGGTGAGCAAATTAACTTTGATGATGTTTCTGAATGGACATGGTTGAATCAGGCTAATATTATTTTTGATGAATGTCATTTCATTGATTACCGCATGCAGAAGGAAGATGCCCGGCGATTAATTCAAAACGCTTCTGTCATTTTTTTATGTGGTGGATATCCTGTTTTGCAGAACGATTTTTTGGCTGAATATGAATTATCGGATGTTATTAAGAACAGCAATGCCGTTATAATGGGTGCCAGCGCCGGTGCGTTAAATATGGCTGCAAAATGGTTAAGCTTGAATAACACTGATGAAGTTGAAACAAGTACTATTTATGATGGTATTGGCTTTGATCATTTTGCCTATGAATCTCATTCTCAACGCGACTACGCCACGTTTGTTCAAGGTTACCTGTTCCCCTTGTCTGAAGAGATTGATGTTTACGCGGCAGAACAGGAGAGCGCTATACGTGTAAAGGACGGCAAAATAGAAATAATGGGTCCTTTATATTTAATTTCCCGCTCAAAGATTCAGAAATTGGTTGAGACGCTCTAATTAGAGTGAGTGGCTGTGGCCTAACAGAATTAACTGTTTTTAAACAGATGCAGTCTTAATATCCCCAGGACTTATTGTTGGGCAGAAATGATAAATTTTTTAGACCGCCTTCAATGGCGGTTTTTCTATTGAATATACTTAAGAGTATTGCTAAGGAAAGTGGTATGGTTGAAAGCAAATGATTGAAATTTAGAGGAGGTCAAGATGGATAGTTTTGGATTAGTGTGTTTAATCGCTCTAACACTATTAGTTATTGCAATCTTTTATGCATTTGTATTTTTGGACTTTATTAATCCAAGTGCTCTGCAAGTTCAACTATTAGGTGTACATATTTTATTATTCGGAGTGATTATTTTATTGGCATTTGAAGGTTCTTCTGGATATGGATTTACCTTTGGTTTAATTGGGCTTATTACAGGGATTTTCGGTTCATTTAGAGAACCCAAAGAGTCCAAAAATTGAAAGTTGATTAAATTGTTAGGAGGAGTCCCATGCAAGATAGAGTTTCATTACTAATAGTTTTATCAACTCTACGGTTACATAAGGAAATAACCAGGCCTAACAAGCAAGAAATAGTCAATTATACTCTATCAGAATTTATAAATAATATATCTGAAGAAACAATCGAGGGAAGTTTTAATCAATTAATAGGTAAGGGAATTATCAATTGCGTGGATGATATATTTGAAGTGCATCTCGGAGTCAGACATATATATGTTGAAATATTACAGTATGATGATACTAATGAGAACTTAGATGAAACTATTGCAATTCTTGATAAGAGAATAAAGGATATCGAAAAATTAGATTAAATAACACATTCGTAGAAGTCCCCGATATCATATAACATAGTATCTACGTAGATACGCAAACGTTAGATACAAGATCGGCAGTATCAAACCACAAAAAATTTGAAAGAGGAAATAGTATGACATGGATAGGACTTATAAGACATGGAGTGACAGATTGGAATTATGAACACAGAGCACAAGGACAAACTGATATACCTTTAAATGATGAGGGACGAAGACAAGCTGAATTACTATCTAGGAGAATGGAAAACGAAGACTGGGATTATATTTATTCAAGTGACTTATCAAGAGCACTTGAAACAGCTGAAATTATAGGAAGTCTTAAGAATATTGAAGTGAGAACTGATCAACGATTAAGAGAAATGAACTGCGGACTTATCGAGGGAACAACTGAACAAGACAGAGTTAATAAATGGGGATACGGATGGTCCAAACTAGATCTTGGCATAGAATCAAACGATGAGATAATGACAAGGGGAATGAAGTGTATTATGGACATTTCCGAAAGACATCCCAGCAAAAAAATATTGATAGTAAGTCATGGAGCATTAATTGGACTTACCTTAAAGAAACTAATTCCGCATATCGATACACAAGAACAGCTTCATAATACATCGGTGACAATTTTAAATAAAGACCAATTTAGATGGGATTGTGAACGATATAATTGTATTACTCACATTGAAAACGATAAGCATAATGAATAGAAATCCAAAGAAGGCATTCCCGTTGTGAAAAAGTACAAATGAGATTGTATTCACGCTACGCAGCAACATCCTTTAGTTAACAGAGGTATAATCATAGAAGACAACAAACGACCCAGCCTAAGATAAAAGCTATCTAGGGCTGGGTCTCGGTTTCGCGAGAGTTATTAGTGATGAGGCGACGTTTTTTTATATATGTGATGTATTTGTTTTGGAGGAGTGCAGAGGTAAGGGGATAGGAAAGAAGCTAGTTGAAATGATTGTAGACTCAGAAGAATTTGAAGGAATGATGGGTCTATTAGGGACATTGGATGCTCACGGGTTATATGAGAAACACGGATTTATTAAGGATCCTGATCGTTTTATGAAACGACCTCCCAAATGGAATGTATAAAATTAAAGCAATGGAAAATCAGAGAAGAGCTAACTTCGCTTAACACCGTATTTATGCATCAGGACTATCGCCCTTCGGTTATCAGTTGTATAATCGTGGAAGAAAACTCGGACAATAAATTATTGGCAGAGTTTTAATTAATTACATGAATTATTCGGATAGGTGTGAAATAAGTTGAATAAAAAACAGTTTAATAGGTTACTGATATCTTTAATTTTGATATTTTCCATGGCCGCATGCAGTACTCCCGAAAAAAAACTAGTAATCAATGATCAAGACATAACTAAAGGTGAAATTTATCTAGGAATGACATTCGATGATGTATTAGAAAAGATTCGGCTTTTAAATTTAGAACTATACTCCGAGGATACTGAGGAAGGAATAGAAAATTCTCGCACTGTTAAAATGCTGGGCACGAATGAGTATATTTTTAATTTCGATAATTCTTTAAAATTAGTTTCAATAAGTACATTGGATACTTTAACAACTCCTAGTGGATTAGAATCGGGAAGTAGTATTGTAACAATGAAGCAAATTTACGGAAACAATACGGATACTGCTCAAGAAGGAGAATTCACCTTATACCGTTACAATAAAGGAGATTATAGTTTAGTATTTTATACGTTGAATAGCAAAGTCTATTATTGGTCTATCTACCAAGATTGCAACTTTGAGATGATAGATAAAAATTTCTCATACTCTTGCAATAACTAGTAATAAAATATCAGCAATGGATAAGGATAATCTAGGGATAATCTGGGGGTAGGAAAGTGGAAATTTCGATATTTAAATCTAGTCTCAATGAAGCAACGATTATTCACGAAATGCAAATTAAAACCTTTATGCCGTTACTAAATAAATATCAAGATTATGAAACCAGCCCTGCTAATGAATCTGTGGAACGAACAATAGATCGATTAAATCAATCATTTACGGATTATTACATTATTAAAAGTTCAAATCTTACCGTAGGCGCAATTAGAATTGTAAGGAAAGAGAACAAAAGATATCGTGTTGGCCCAATATTTATTTTGCCCGAACATCAAGGAAAAGGAATAGCACAAAGAGTATTTTCGATTATCGAAGATATATATAACGATGCGGAAATTTGGGAGTTAGATTCGATAGTGCAAGAGTATGGAAATTGTGCTCTCTATGAAAAGTTAGGTTATCATAAGACCGGGGAGATAAAACAAATTAACGATACAATGACAATTGCGTCTTATGAAAAAACCTTGAACAGCGTATATCAATTCGGAAATTAATGAACTGATACATAATCAAAATTAATAAAAAACTATACGGAGGTGTATTTTGTTGATTGAATCTGATGAATTAAAGTTTCGGAAGACAGAAGTAGCTGATTTAACATTTGTCTTAAATGCCGAAACGGATCCTGAAAACACACCATTTATTGGGCAATGGACGGTTGAACAACATTTAGAATCATTAACAAATGAAGATATACATCATTTAATAATTGAGAACAAAAACGGAGACAAAGTTGGATATGTAATATTAACTGGTTTACTAGATTCGAATAAAGCTATATGCATAAAGCGTATTACTATTCAGATGAAAAACAAAGGTTATGGGAAGGAATCGTTGAAGCTTATAATCAATTGGTTTTTTGAAGAAACTGAGGTTCATCGGTTATGGTTAGATGTTAAAGAATTCAACACCCGAGCAAGGCATGTGTATGAATCCGTTGGCTTTATTTTTGAAGGAACACTAAGAGACAGTATTTTCAAAGGAAATAAATTTGAATCTATTTCTGTAATGTCGATTCTTAGGCATGAATACATGAGTAATCTACTGTTTAATTCTTATAGGTAACCAAAGCTTAAATTCACTGCTTCCGTTACCAGCAAACCATCCGGGCTGAAATATCTGTTCTTCTATGAATGGGCGATTTTCCATATCAAGCTCATAAGTTTTCATTTCAATTAGGCAGTCATATATTTCCTTTGATGACTTTTTCATGGACTGTCCAATATCAATCGACCCATCGTCGTGAAATTCATTCAGTACGACATCTCCGACAATATATAGTCCCTGTGGGGCGTTATCAACCTCAACACCATGAAACCGACCATTTTCATCTATTTCATGTTCATAGAGAAACATTTGTGCTACATATTCATGAGAGTCACAGTCCTCACCCTCTGAATGGTGCCCCATAGGTGCATAACCAATGCAACGTCTGGCAGCATAATCGCTTAATGCTCCTATTGCCCATTCACGAAGCATAGAAAATCCCTTATCTTCCGGATCTATGCCATCAACGCGGAATGTTGCGGCTTTTATTCCGCTGAATTCTTCAATTCGGACGATCGGCTTTCTTCCCATTATGATATTTCCTCCTTGTACTTTTAAATTAATTGAAATCCGCTCCAGCTCATTATAAATTCCTAGCTTTCGAACAGTAGCTGGTGGCATGCCATGGAAGGTATGAAATGCTCTTGTAAAACTTTCAGATGATTCATATCCATACATAGTAGCAAGATTAATAATTTTGATGTCTGAATTTATCAGTTCTCGAGCAGCCAGTGTCATCCGCCTACATCTAACGTATTCTGAAACCGTCATATCAGTCGCAAACAAAAAAAGACGTTGAAACTTTGTTAAAGAACAACAGGCTTTTTTAGCTACCTGATTATAATCGATTTTTTCATGAAGATGTTCTTCTATATAATTTATTGATTCATTTAGATTCTCTACCCATTCCATTTGATATTTTCCTTTCTTAATAGAGTATTAGCTGCGTATAACAGTAAAATAACTTATCTGTATATTACGACAAACTTAATAATAAATCCTTGCAGAACAAATTATCTTCTGCTAGTGTTGTTGCCTTTCAAGATTCGTGAATAAAACTGCAATGGCAGTTCATCGATTAGATGCGCTAGGGATGTATAGGATACCTGGAGAGAGAAGTCATTTATATGTAGCATTAATGAACCAGATAACGTCTTAATTGTGTAAGCTAATAATAATCTATGTCATCCACCCGGGGGGATGATTAGAGAAAAGAGGATTAATTATGGGGCTAGATGCATATGTGAATTGTAATTGCGTGAAAGAGGGAAAAGTTAAGCCTCCTCCTTTTGATATCAGCTTGCTGGAATGGACCGACGAGGGGATCGATTTATCGGACTCTGCCGATGACGGAACGTACCATCTTTTTTTGAAATGGCGTGAACATGCTTGTGAGCATGAGAATTTTAGATACTACTATAATCGGGTCGCCAATATCGCTGGAGGGAACTTCTTTTTTGGAGCGATGGAGCGACTGGGACAAGAAAATTTTCCGCTATTAAATTCGATATGGGGGAATACCTTATCCGCGAGCCAGGCGAATAAGGCTCTGAAAGAATTGGATATTCTGGAATCCAGGGTAAGCGAACTCCAGGGAGTATTTCTTCTGGAATCTAAGTCACAGGAAGAATATGCTAGGGCTCTGCCCGGCGATGACAGGTGGTTCTACTCTTCTGGAATGGAATTTACTTATCGGTTAAATGACAATGGATTCCGTATCGTAAACCAGGACAACCTAGAGCTATTTCGATCAATGGCATTCACGCAGGAAGTGGTCTGTTTGGAGAAAGATAGTCGAGTAGGCCGGCTAGTGTGGTTTTGCGATTCTGAGACGGGAAGCCTTCACAAGTCAACCCACCCATTGAGTAAAAAGATCTGGGGAGTCGAGGAACTCTACTATCCAAACTCTATGCAAGTCGTTACAAGGGAGCTTAAATGCTCAGATCTGCATTCAACAGTAGTATTAAGAGAGCTGTTTGAGGCGTCCCTTCAGACGGGTAATTCGATCATCTGGGTGTGAGCTGTAGTTGGATCGAATCATTGGAGAAAATATTATCTGTGGTAGTCAATCCGAGTCAATTTACATATGAAAAGTGAGGATCAAGATGAATAGTGTAAATGTCCTGCATTATGATGCTTTTTCTAGTGTTCCGAATAAAGGAAATCCCATTGGTATTGTGTTGAATGCTGACTTCTTAACTGAGGATGAAATGCAAAATATAGCTTTTAAAGTCGGCTTTAATGAGACTGTGTTCGTGTTGAATTCAGAGAAGGCTGATCTAAGATTGAAATATTTTACTCCAGGACATGAGATAAATCTCTGTGGACACGCAACCATAGGGTCATTATATTGTCTAAAGTCCAATGGGATGTTCGAGGATAGAAATCTTATTCAGATTGAAACGAATGTAGGTATACTACCAATCAAATTTGATCAGATGAATGACCAACTATCAATAGAGATGAAACAAGACAGGCCTCAATTTACATCTTTTAATGGGGATATAGATAAGCTAGCCAAGTCAATAGGACTTGTGAAAGAAGAGTTGGATTTAGACAAGCCTATCGTTTATGGAAGTACTGGCACTTGGACTTTACTGGTCCCAATCAAAAAATTGAGCAGCTTTAATCATATGATACCTAATAATCAACAGTTCCCAGATGTACTTGCCGAGAATGTCAGATCATCCATACATCCGATTTGTTTTGAGACTTATGATAATAGAGCGTTGATGCATGCAAGACATTTTTCCTCACCTTACTCAGGTACAATTGAAGATCCAGTAACAGGGACGGCATCAGGTGTAATGGGTGCTTATTATTTATTGTATTTAAATCAAAACTTAAATTCTGTAGAGTTTATTGTAGAGCAAGGCCAGGAAATTGGAAGAGATGGAAGAGTACATGTAAAAGCAATACGAAGCGAAGAAGATATAGATATTTTTATTTCAGGAACAGCAATATTTGTACAAGAACTTAAGATTGGGTATGTATAATTGAAGAAGAGCCAACATTAGAAATCCGCGTCATTATAAAAAACTATATTCAAGGAGATGGAATAACTGTGGAGCTGTTTAAGCAAATACCATTGTACAGATTTTTGGCCTTATGTAATGAGAGTGGCATGGAAAAGACAATATTAGATTGTGGGGCTGGCGGAGATTCGCCTCCATTAAGTTTGTTTGCAGATTATGGATATTCTACATGCGGAATAGAAATGAATAACGAACAACTTAAGAAGGCCGATCAGTTTGGACAAACAAGAGGACAAAATTTAAACATCCTACAAGGCGACATGAGACACTTGCCAATGAGAGATGAGTCAACGAGTTTTGTGTACTCGTATAACTCCATTTTTCATATGAGAAAATCAGATGTGAAAGAGTCAATAAATGAAATGAAACGAGTTCTAAAACCTAATGGATTACTATTTGTTAATTTCTTAACCCTTAAGGATTTTCGAGTTGGAGACGGAGTTGATTTAGGAGAACATCAATATGAACAAATGGAAGATGATGAATTAGTAATACACTCTTATTATGATTATCTTGAAGCAGATTCTATGTTTGATGATATGCAATTAATATACAAAGAAGATAGAGTACTAGAAAGAAAGTTCGAAGGCGAATGGATACGGCAAGGGTTTATCGATTACATATATATAAAAAGTAAATAAGGGGGAGTAATATGGAAAAAACAAAAATCTACAGAAACGTTGTTAAGTTGAAAAGCATTGACATGTTTCTGTTAATCAGAGCAAAAGGCAACGAAGCAATATCAGATGAAGATTTCACCAAGATGCAATCGCTAATCCCAAATTGCCTTGGCCATGAAATGTCACATCCCGACCACAATGTTCATTTAGGAAACAAAGAAGAGTTTTATAAATATTTTGATGAATTTTTGAAGAGTTAAGAACTGGCTCGTAAGGAGAATATATTATGGGTACTATGATCCTTAAACGTTTTAATGGAATTGAGAAGTTTAAACTATTAGAATCAAGGGCTTATGTTGTTCGTAGAGCTGATGAAGCAATAATGATGTGGTTTGAAACTGAGACAGACTCTCAAGCCATTATGTCAGTTGATGATACTGCTAACTTCGCAAGGAATCCAAATGCTGAAATTACAGTTTATCTAGATAAGTTAATACTCAAAGAATTTGGGATTAGAACATTTGAACTCTCGCAAGGATATAACGAAGAAAATAGAGACCTGGATGCTAGATTGTATTATTTTGAGTATCAAGATGTAAATGAAAACTTAATAAAATTGGAGTATAGAGGTAATGGGGTCTTTTTTCTTCAATGGAGTGGAACAACGATAGATATTAGTTATTATGACGACAGTAAACCAAAGACGATCCTTGAAATAGAAGGGGACTTTTTATTAGAGGATTACACATCTTGGGAATGAATGATCACTGACTCATAAATCCTTATATAAGGGGAGAGACTTATGATAGTACCACAGTTATATTTGAATGGTACTTGTTGTGAAGCTATAGAACTTTACAAAACGGCATTTAACACGGAAACAGATTCAATTATGTTTGACACTCAAAGGGAACCGGAGAAAATTGTTATTCATGCAGAAATGCACGTTCTTGGAACTAGATTAATGCTTAGCGACTTCGGAGGCACTAGAGAATCATCGGCAGATACTACTATGGAGATAGTCGCCATATTTGAGAATGATGATGTTTTAAGAAAGGCATATCAAGTTATGAATGATGGAAGTAAGACGATTACTCCAATAGGTCCAACATTTTATAGTCCATGTCTAGTTCAGTTTATTGATAAATTCGGCGTTAGATGGTGTTTTATGGTTTAAAGTTATTTTAGGAGGGGATCCATATGGAAGTTTTTGCAGAATATTTAGCACGTATCGATAACCCGCAACATCGGGCTAGAACGGAAGAAGTTTTGGCTTGGATAACTAAGAAATTCCCGCATTTAATGCCAAAAATAGCGTGGAATCAACCTATGTTTACCGATCACGATACATTTATCATTGGCTTTAGCGTAGCCAAACAGCACTTGGCTGTTGCCCCTGAAAAGGCAGGGATTAATCATTTTTCTGATGAAATTGTGCAGGCTGGATATGATCACACTAAGGAGTTGGTTCGTATCAAGTGGGATCGTCCAGTTGATTTCTCGTTACTCGAGAAAATGATCGAATTTAATATTTTGGATAAGGCGGAATGTTCAACGTTTTGGCGGAAATAAAAATAAGATAGCCTATAGAAGCTGGAGTTGGTACATGTAATGAAATTTGAATTTAAGAACTTTTCATGTGATGTGGATGTATTTTATAAAGATCAAGATATTGTAGTCAGGTTTTATGATGGTTCAAGAGAACAAACAGAAAATGAGATTGTGAATTTAGTCATTGTTGATCCTGGTTTTGGTTATTTGATTCTTAAATTCAAAGGTGATGCGGCATTGCTCAGTGGTTACTTAGATGAAGTAGTTTTTAGGTCGGATGAGATGGTCGAGGCAGCGATTCAGTATATTGAAGGTTTAGCTACCCGATCAACAAATATATATATGCCGTATCATATTGCACGAATTAAAGAAACTAGTTTTGTTGAGTACAATGGAGAATATTAATGAAGCCTTGGTTTAAGGGAGGAGAAATATGTTTATAGATCTTTTTAATAGACTCAATATAACTGTACCTGATGCATTACATAAAGAGTTAGAATCTCACAAAAACCAGCAGAAGGATCAAATTTACTTCTTAAGATTAATGGAGTTTGAGGAGATAATTGAAACAGTTGATTGTATGTCTAAAATAGAGGTTTATCAAGATGTTATTCCTTTATGGACTGATAATAATTCGAACTATATAGGCTTTCATTTTCAAGGTGCATGCAAATATAAGATAAGTTATTTGAATCATGAAGAAACTGATCTATCTCCAGGATTTAGAGGTATAAGTTCATTTATAAAGAAACTTGAATCACAACCCCATTTTGATTGGGATGAACTAAAAAGAGACTACCCTTCCGAAGTTGAAATTAGTAATACGGAGCTTGTTGAAGACTTGAATTGTATTGATGAGTTGAATAATCTGATAAACTTTAGTCAACTTTTAAATGATGAAATTCGTTGTCAATATATTTTTTCAATAATGGCATTAACACCGAAAACACATCTTGATTCATTAAAAAAGTATTTAGATGATGAAGATATGTATGTTCAAGAGAGAACATGTGAGATCATAGGATTTCATAGATACCTTCCAGCTAGAGAAAAGTTAATAGAGGTTTCCATAAACGGAATGCATAATGGTAAGCTAGCAGCCAAAAGAGCATTAGCTAGAATGAGAGAATAACATCATATTCACTTTGCGGACCTGGCACTAGCGCGCCTTAAGCCAGTGAGAGTTCGTGATTACATAAGTTAGGTGAAATTACTGAAAATCGAAATGGGGGGGTCACTGTGAAGTTTATATATGCCTTATTACTTTTTACTTTAATCCTGACGGGATGTAATAACTCTTATTCATCTGAGGAAGCAAAGAAAAACGGTGATATAATTACGGGTCCTCCAGGAGAAATTAACTTTGAAAAGATGGATAAGTTCATAGAAGACATAAAAAATGATCGGAAAGTAAGATTAGAATAACTAGTTATACAATTGAGGGAGATCCAATTCTAAATGATGTAGTTTACAAAAATGGCGTAATTAAATATACCTACGATAGTTCAAGAGATAAACATGGTGGAAAAGCTAAAGGCAAGTATAAAACTCAATGTAAGAAGATTGAAACAAGAGAAATCACTGGAGATGGCGATGGAGATAGGACTGAATATATATTGACTGGATGTGAAGAAATAATAGGAACACATGACTCAGACAATGAAGAAATATATATATTAAATAAATGGAAGTGAATTCGGTCTGAAATAAAAATTAAAGCAAGAAAATAAGTATAAGCTAGAACGAAGATGGCATCCGCAAGGAACTAAAATAATTCACTTAAAATGGAGAAACATTATGAAGCTTATGCCAGAATATGCGCAAACGTTAATTGTAGGCGTATTATTTCAAAAAACATGGAGTTGGTATATTACTGAAAGAGAATATTGGTTTCTAAATACTGAAATGGAAGATAGGTTTGGTATTACCGTATTGGATGTAACAACTGCAGAGACCTTTCTAGATAAGATAATTGATTTAAAGGTATCAACAAGTGATTTAAGGAAGTTACTTGTAGAGCTTGAAGATGCGTTTATGAGTACTGATGAAGTACTTGAGTTTATACCCACTATTTATGTGAATTTTGATGATAGAGTCTTTTATTCCTTCTTTCCAGAACCTATGTCATTTGAGAATTACGTTCCAGTAGGTTGGATTGGTGAATATAAAGATTTTTTTGATGAAGTACCAGAACAGGAACGATATTGGTTAGTAGATGGAGATCATTTTTTTGATGAAATATTTAAAAAGTTTAAGAAGATATAATGCAATGGAGGTGGTCCATTGATGAAGCGGAGAATCGCATTAATAATTATTTTGTTCATAGTTCTCGTTGCTGCTGGAATTATTCGATTTTATAAGAATCTTTCACCGGAAATAAAGCCAACTGATCTAGTAATAGAAAGTACAATTCAGAAATTGGACGACGATCTATTTATAATCGAGATGCAAGTGAATCGCAAAGCAGATGATAATTATTCGAATTTTGTGTATCCATTAGTATCTGGTCTAGGTAATATCTCTTTTATTGAAGAAGACAACTTATATTCACCTTCTTCAGTTGGAGATGACAGTGAAAGTCATGAACTGCTATTGAATAATTTTACTTTTAAGCAACTGAATTATGACCTTAACGGTTTTTCCATCCCAAGTAATAAAGGAATATATAAGATGAAATTTACTTTAAGAAAGTTTGATGATTTTCAAGAGATAAAAGATCCACATATTTATTATATTCATAAAGAAAAGAGGTTTGGAAAAACACTAAACTGGATTGAGAAGTTTGATGTAGAAATACTTGAATAAGTGGAATCGAGACGCTGGATAATTAGTGAGGTGATTGTGATGGCGAAGCGAATATTATTTACCGGTGGGGGTTCTGCAGGTCATGTGACTGTTAATATAGCTTTGATTCCTAAGCTTGTTAATATGGGCTGGGATGTTAAATACATGGGTTCAACACAAGGCATTGAAGCAGAATTGGTTAAGAAACTTGCTAATGTGGAGTACACTAGTATTTCAACTGGGAAGTTAAGACGGTATCTTGACTGGGAAAACGTAAAGGATCCTTTTCGTGTTATAAAGGGAGTTTTTCAAGCCTACCAATGTATAAGAAAAATGAAGCCAGATGTAGTTTTTTCAAAAGGTGGTTTTGTTTCGGTCCCTGTAGTTTTAGGAGCATGGTTGAACCGTGTACCGATTATTATTCATGAATCAGATATCACCCCCGGGTTAGCTAACAAGATTTCTATTCCTTTTGCCTCGAAGATATGCGTAACTTTTCCAGAAACAAAGGAACATATAAACAGTGACAAGGTATTATATGTTGGAGCAATTATCCGAGAAGAGCTTATGCATGGTAGTACGAGCAAAGGACTAAACCTGTGTAATTTTTCAAAAAATAAACCGGTTATTGTCTGTATGGGTGGAAGTCTGGGATCACAACGAATGAACGAGATACTTCGAAGAAATTTGCATCATTTAATCAATAAATTTCAGATTGTTCATATATGTGGTAAGGGACAAATAGACAATTCATATAATATCTATCGCGAATATAAACAATTTGAATACGTACATAGTGATTTGGTCGATATTTTAGCCATGACAGACATTGTTATTTCACGAGCGGGATCAAACTCTATATTTGAGTTTCTATCGCTAAAGAAGCCTATGTTATTAATACCTCTTTCTAAAGAAGTCAGTAGGGGAGATCAAGTATTGAATGCTCAATCGTTTAAGACCTCGGGTTACTGTGAAATTTTGCTTGAAGAAGACATGGATGATGATGCATTTAAGGAAGCCATTCATAATGTATTTGAGAAGAGATTTGAAATTATTGAGAAAATGGAACAGAGTGGAAATAACAATGCTATTAACAAAGTAGTTGAGCTAATTACGACTATTTCTATGTAGGGTTGAGGAGGTTCACAATTTGAATGGAATGATTAATAAAGGGAGAAACAATGTGAGGGGATTTAACTTCATTTTGGGAATTATTTTTCTGATAACTATAGTTTCTTGTTCTACGACAACGACAGAACCGGAGACGACAGGGATTAACGCTAATAATGATTTATTATCACAATTTGCATTCGAGGGTAGAATTTACTCTATTGAAGGTAACGTAACACCTGTCGAGAAAATAGAAAAAGAAGTTGGAGAAATAAAAGAAATTTTAGACGATGTTAAGGAAAACGGTCAAGCTAAATTATTCAACACCAAAATAGACTTAATAGAAGGAACAAAAATATATTCCATTCAAGATGTAGACAAAGATACAGTAGTAGCCGTCAAAATTAAAGATATATATTATACTGCGTTTTTTTTGGGGAAATTAGATTAGCTTTCGGGGGGAAGTATGAAACCTAAAGCAATTATCTTGGATTTAGACGGAACACTCTTAAATTCAAGTAAAAAAATATCGCTTAGAAATTTGAATGCAATTCAGGCCATAAGACAAAAGAATGTGTTGACATGAAAGATGTTCTTTGTTTTGGAGATGACTTTAATGATTTAGGATTGTTTCAATCATGTGGGTATTCAATCGCAATGGGAAATGCAATAAAGGAATTGAAAGAAATAGCATCTGAAACCACGGAAACGAATGATAAAGATGGAGTAGCCATAATATTGGAGCGAATTGTTAGCAGTTTCGAAAGGTAAGCGTCAAATAGCCCACACCTGTTCACCAAGATGTGGGCTATTTGATGCTCGCTATTTTCTCGCTATTCACAATTCTCAAATATTGGCTCAATATTTTCTTTGATAAATTCTATTCTATCTTTAGCACGTGGATTAAAAAGAGAAGCAATAGAAACTACCATTTTTTTCTTTGTATTGACATAAATAATATTTCCTCCATCTCCCATAGCTGCATAGCCATGCTCTTTATCATTACCAATCCACCATAAATATCCATATGACAGATTGAGTTTTTCCCATCGGCTATGTTCCTTTGTACTCTCGTCTATCCATCTTGTCGATACAATTTGTTTTCCGTTCCACATTCCGCCATCTAAGTATAATTGACCTACTTTTGCCATATCTGTAGGAGAGAGAGTAAGGCCCCATCCTCCTGTATTTACTCCAGCCCTGTCAGCAACCCAGCCACTGATATTTTTAGCTTTATTAAATGCGAGTTGTTCCTCTTTACTATGAAAAAACACATTACTCTCAACAGTAATTCCCAGTGGCGAGAATAAATTTTCTGTTGCGAAATCAAACACAGATTGCCCAGTTGCTTTTACAAGAATGCCCGATAAAATATCTGGTCCTATGAGGGGAGTGTATCTAAATTTCCCTATCTGCCCCCTACCTCCTAATAAATCAAGCGTAAATTTTACCCAGTCATCACTCGTGAAATACTTTATGTAGGGTGTAAACTTATATTTATACGGAGCTGTCATTGTCAGCAAATTCTTAAGTGTAACATTCTGTATTGTTTTTTCTCTTCTTTTAACGGTGTAATCCGGGAAAAAATCCAATACTCTCTGGTTCATACTTTTGATGTGCCCATTGTCCATGGCAATCCCAATCAATATGGAAATAATACTTTTTGTTACTGAATAAACATGGATTCGGTTAGTAGCAGTGCATTCATTAAAGTAATTTTCATATAGTGTTTTACCGTCTTTTAGTACAACCATGCCTGCAATATTGCTATAACCATTGTTTATTTTCTTTTCCAACTCTGTCACTTTTTCTTGATTCATATGTTTTCTCCTTTATCATTTATTGTCTTTCTAGCTCAATCGTCCTTTCTTAGTTCATATGATTACCTCCTCTATCTAAAGGTTAAATTGATTAGAAATTATTTTCAACACATTTTTTTTGATAAATTTTATTTATATATGGTACAGGTTATCTTGTTACAAGGTGGGGGGGATTTGACGCTTACTTTGAAAGAGAGTGTAACTTCAGCTAACACCGTATTCATGTTGCAGCTGGGCTTTCGCCGCTTGAATTCCGTATGTATAATAATGGAAGGGTATCGGATGACAATATATCATAGGTCAGAGTGCAGGAGCAGCAGTTCTCAGGACTTCAATTGAACATGCAATGATCTTGTAGTAAAGATTATTGTGAAGATTGCTTACTATTGTTAGGTAAGAGAAGAACTATAATTTGTGTAGATTGTTATAATCATTTTTTGAGTAAAATAAAGAAATCAACTATTAGAAGATATGTCTATGTGGTCTTCGGATTGATAATCTTAATCCTGTTAACAATAAAATTTGTTGAATTATTTTATATCTGATAGTTCGGATGTAACAATATTTTTATTAGTTGGATTTGGGCTACTTCTCGCAACAGTTGTGAATATCGTTAGATTGATTCAATATAGAAGTTGGAAGATAACAGAGAAATATTCAAGAACAATGAAAAATAAATAGAAGCTTTGTGAGAAGGATGATAGGTAGGTGGTGATATAGTGTGTAAGAGTTGTTTTGATCTAAGAGAACTTTTTACAGCAGCAATAAGTGATGCACATCAAAAATATATTCCTACTATTTCCTTTATTAAAGAAATGATAAAGCAACAAAGACTTGAGTTATATGCTGGAGATTGTCCTTTAGAAGAAGTGGCAAGACATTTATCTGAAGAAATTCATTATACTGTTCGTCACTATTTAAGGTGCAAGAGTTGTAACCATTATTTCTTTATTGGTGCTTGTATTAGAGGTACGCCTATCTATAAAACAATAGAAAGCATTAATGATGTGAATGTCAAAAATATGTGGGGTAACTATGGATCCTTATACGAGACAAAAAGGAGTACATAAAAGAATGAGTGTTTTCAAGAAATTAAGAAATGAATATGTAATTTGGCATGCAAACCGCATTAAGTTCCCAAAATTCTCACCAAGCCCTATAGTTAGAAAAAAGGTCTCTTTTTCTGGTAGGGTGCAAAAAGTTGGATTCCGCTTAGAAATATACAGTATTGCTGAAAGAATGAAATTAACGGGATGGGTAAAAAATTTAGAAGATGGAAGCGTGGAAGTAGAGTTTCAAGGAGAAGAGTTGCAAATATCTTTTCTGGTCCATTGCATGCAGTCATTGAAACGGGCATCTGTAAAGAAATTGACCATAATTGATCTGCCTATTAGTGACGGTGAGGAAAACTTCATAATAGTGAGATAAGTGCTTATTTCAGCAATCGGGTACAATTCTCAGATAGTGATTACGACCAAATTGAAGGACAAATTTGTCTTTTGGCTTGGTCTATTTTGTTTTCGCTACATTCGAAGTGTATGAGTGTTTGAAAAAATAATAAACTTATAAATACTTATATCTTTTTCTTTATTACTTATATATACTTATATCAATAAACGAAATACTTAAAAAAGGAGTGCATCCGATGTGTTTCAAGAAGACAGATTATTGAAAATACTTGGTTACTTAAAACAACAAAAATCCATGAGTGTTGGAGAAATATGCTCGTTCTTTCAAGTGTCGCGAGATACGGCGCGCAGAGATATTGTAAGATTAGTTCAAGAAGGTGTTGTTGTTCGGACGCATGGAGGGGTAGCCTTGCCTGAACTGCAAAAAGAGCTATCTTCCTATCAAGAACGTCTCATTGATGAATCCACCAGCAAGAACTATATTGGCGAGCATGGCGCTAAGTTGATTCGGGATCATGAGACTGTATTCTTGGACGTATCTACGACCGTACAATTTGTTGCGGAACATATTCAAGCGAAACAGATAACAGCGGTTACGCATTCTATTGATAATGTAGGAATTCTCTCCAAGCGAGAAGATCTGAGCATCTACGTGCTCGGCGGCTATCTGCATACCCAAAATCGCTTATTATACGGACCTTCTGTCATCGATAAAATTAGTGAAATTCGTGCCGACAAAGCGTTCATCGGAGCGACGGCAATCCAACCTGATGGACTTTATTATCCATATGAAGAAGATGTCCGGGTGAAGAGAGAAATGGCGCGGCGGTCAGATCAGGTCATTCTTGTTGTGGATCATACAAAATTCTCGGTGAAATCGAGGTTCAAGTTAGACTTTGATTGCGTGGATATTATTGTAACCGATCAATCCATACCAGCCGAAATGAAAGAAATATTAGACCACAAAAATATTACACTTATAGAATGTCAGACAAATCACCAACAGGACGGAGTTGAGTAGTAATGAATAACAAAAAAATTCAACATGTAAATGTACTGCTTCCACATCAAATACTTCCTTCTGCAACGGTCTGGATCGTTAACGGAAAGGTGGAGAGAATTGAAACACAAGATCATGAGAAATTCGAAGGTGATTATGAACCTATTGATGGCAGAGGGATGTGGCTCATACCAGGGATGATTGATGTTCATATTCATGGGGCCAATGGTTATGACATGATGGATGGAACCGAGGCAAGTATTCAAGAAGTATCACGCGCTTGTGCTGCAACCGGATGCACCTCATTTCTAGCGACATCCGTGAGTTCGACGATGGAAGATCTTTTGAATATGATTCGGAACGTAAAATCTGTAATCGGACGAGAACAAGGGGCAAGGATCGCCGGCATTCACTTGGAGGGGCCTTATTTGAATCCGAAGCGCAAAGGGATGCAAAACGAGAAATATCTTCGTCATCCCGATCTTGAAGAAATGAAGTTAATTTTTCAGGAAGCGGGCTCGCTCATTAAAATGGTAACGATAGCTCCAGAATTGCCTGGGGGTATGGAGCTCATTTCCTTTCTAAAAGAACAGGATGTTGTGATTGCCATCGCTCACTCCGACGCCACATACGAGGAAGCAAAGATGGCTTTTGCAGCTGGTGCGAGTCATGTAACACATTGTTTTAACGGCATGAGACCGATTCACCATCGAGACCCTGGACTGATCGTAGCCGCATTCGAAGAACCACATGTAAGTCTGCAAGCTATTGTTGATCAAGTCCATCTTCATCCAGCAATTATCAGATTGATGCATCGTCTCAAAGGGCCGGAAGGCATGGTACTAATTACGGATGCGCTTCAGGCAATGGGGTTGGGTGATGGTAATTATATTTTTGGTGGTCACCATGTCACCGTATCCGAGGGAGTTGCAAGGCTAGCGGATGGCACCTTAGCATCGAGTACCGTAACGATGAATGAAGCGTTACGCCTGACAGTCGTTAACGGAATTTCGATGACGGATGCTGTGCACATGGCTTCAACATCGCCGGCGCGTATTCTAGGGTTATCTCACAAAGGAAAAATCGAGGTAGGATACGATGCGGATTTAATCCTGTTGGATGAGAGATATCAAGTGCAATGGACTATGATTGAGGGTGAACTTCTTTGTTAGAAAAGAAGTAATCACAAGAACCTTATTCTTACTGAGGGCTATCGCCGCTTGATTGTCATATGTATAATAATGGAATAGGTGTAGACAACAAATGACCCAGCCTAAGATAAGAACTATCTACGGCTGGGTCATTTCGTATATACCTGAACGTTACCAGAGATCCACGGAATAATTATTTCAAAATGCAATCTTAAGGAGGTGTTTTGTAATGTTTACAATATTTCCGTTTATACTATTTATCGTTTATGGTTTATTTATTTTACTTGGTCTATATGCTTTATATTTATTAATTAAGTTATTAATTCGTGGAATAGAAGCTCTAGATATATATTTAGATGAAAAAAGAACTAGACGATTATAAATACCTAAGCACTCGGATTCGTGAATACAGAAACGTTACCAGAAACCGCAGATAAATCGGAGGAACTTGGGTGAAGAAGATTTTTGTTTTAATTGTAGCTTTTTTCATACTAACCGCTTGTACTAATGAGAACTTTAGTTATAAAGAAAACAATACTAATGTTGTTAACAAAACCGATAAGCCAATAGAGACTGAAATAACTTTTGTTGAAAGAAAACTTGCTGATACTATGGGGGGAATAAGTAAATTAATCAAAGAATATGAAATCAATCTAATTAAAGCTATAAATGAAGGTGAATTTTCATATGTAGAACCTAATCTTTTACCGAATAGTAACCTGTTTGTATCGCAAAAGAAGCTCGTAAGTAACTTATTTACTAGAGAGATTACTGAGGAGTTCCAAAATTCAGATATTTATTGGACTTATTATATTAATACTAATAAATTTGATGTTGAAGTTACTGAGTTAATTAAAATTAATTATCCAGGCAAGGATGGAGTGGTTAAGGAATTTCATTGGATATATTCGGTAGAGAAAGTTGGAGAGTCCTCTTATGTATTAAGTGATATTAGGGAATGGGCTAATTTTGAGCAAGATATTGAACAGCGTATGGGTGCAGTCAAAGTGGATGGTTACTATGTAGATGAACTCCTTGAATCTTACCCAAAAACTCTAGAAGAATGCTTAAATACTTTAGATATAACTGAAATCAAGAGAATATCAGCGAATGAAACTGTATTAGATAAACAAAAAGCCTTAATGACAAGTCTATTAGTTAATAGATCTAATTTCTCTGTCAAAATGAGCATAGTAGATTATGGAGAAGTGGACTATATTGATATTGTGGAATTAATAATAACTTACACCAGTAAGGATTATAAGAAAGAAACATTTAGAGGCAAATACCAATTAGAGATTGATGAGATTAGAGATGCAGTAACATATGATGGTTATGCTGAGATTAAAGATATAAAGGAAATAAATATTTGAGGATTATATAAATCATATGTTGCATCATCTAGCACAAATTAGAAGCTAGCGTTTCGGTAGGTCGCAGAAAGGATTATTTCTATTAATTCTGGGGAGTGGTTACTTTGAATCGAAATCAAGCATCCATAATAATTAGTGAATATTTCGAATCATGGATTAAGAAAGACATTGAAATGTTTAGTAGGGCTGTACATGATGCAGCTATTATAAGGGAATGTTCTGGTGCGGTCATGGAAGGAAAGAATGAGTTATTAATCTGGTTTGCTCAATGGAATGACAGTGACAATAAGGTTGATTACTGGGAAATCAAAGAAATTGGGTTTGATGAAGTACGTAATGTAGCTTTTGTGGAATGGAGATTCAAGTGCTTATATGATGGGAAAGAATACGAATGGGATGGGTCTAGCATAGTTTATTTCAAAGAATCATTAATTATTGAATTAAATGAGTATGAAATGAAACAAGATAAATTCTTTCCATACAGAAGCGTAGAAACCTTAGATGAACCCATCCACAAATCAATTAATAAATAATCTAAAGCAGTTTATATTTCTGGGCTGTTGGCATTTTGATATTAGTACCTTTTTTTAAGTGGAATTATATAATTAATTCGCCAAGTAACATAATAAAAGTAATGCCAGTCTTCTTAATTCTTCTTATTGCCAATTGTATAGCGTCGCGATATTCGGGATATAATCCAGTCGGTAAATTCAACACAATTAATTTTATCATTGTATGGCCAGTTATTGAAGAAATTGTTTTTAGGGGGTCAATCCTTCCCTACCTAAACCAATATTTAGCTACCGGGCAGATATTTGAATTTATTTTTTTACCAGTGTCATATCCGGTGATTATCTCTGCATTATTATTCGCAATTTGTCATCTACAATATTATAAGTTATCGCGACAAAGTATAAGATTTATGGTTTTTGCTTTTGTTGGAGGAATCACTTTTGGAGGCCTTGCTGATATAACTCATTCGATTTTGTTAACATGTTTGCTGCATATTGAATTTAATTTTTTGGCTGTCTACTTCGCGAAAAAGTCCTTGAGAAACCGTTCTTAGCGTATCGAATCATGGATGAATTAAACTAGAGGAGAAATCATGATGTATACAAGAAAATTTGATGAGATTAACGGAAGAACTCTATCTTATTTGGACTTTGCAGTTTCTGGATTTCCATTGGTAGCTCTTCACGGTCATTTTGGAAGAAATACTATGTTTAGTGGCTTGTCGGAAGCGCTAGGTTCTGAATGGAGAGTAATAGCGATTGATCAACAAGGACATGGTTGGAGCGATCCATCCGGAGATTATAGTAGATCTTCCTATATTCAAGATACGGTTCAACTTATAACTAAGTTAGACATTGGTCCTGTTGTTTTATATGGGCATTCTCTTGGCGGAGTGAATGCTTATCAGATTGCTGCTCAATATCCTGAGTTAGTGAAAGCAATCATTATTGAGGACATAGGTGCTGTTGCAAATGATGATTTATCCTTTATATTAGAATGGCCTGAACGCTTTCCAACTGTACGTTCCTTTAGGGATTTTCTTAAAGCAAAAGGTTTTAAGGATGATACATATTTTCTTGAGAGTTTAACAGAATATTCGGATGGTTGGGCATTAAGATTCAAGTATCAAGATATGGTACTCTCACAACAATTACTTAATGGAGATCACTGGGATGATTGGTTATCCTCTAAATGTCCAGCTCTGCTATTACATGGTCATAAAACATGGGTAATGACTACAGAGCATGCTAGAGAAATGGCAACACGAAGACCGAACACCGAATTGATTGAGTTTCCTGAAAGTGGACATACGATACGTGACGATGATCCTATAGGTCTTTATCAAGCTGTGAAATTATTTCTAAACACCCTTACCTTCTAGAAATTTAATGACAAGAGACGAGGGAAATATGATTTAAAAAAAAGTAGCTATTTATACAGGTATAGTAATCATTTTGCTTTTAATTTGTATCAATGGATACAGGACAATACGGAATCAAGAATTGTTTGAAAGTAGAAATGGAGATAACGTAGAATTTTTATCCAATACATATTTTTATGAACTTGATGACTTATATGAGCGAGTAAAATCAGAAAATGAAAAATGGTATATTTTTGATGGTTCAAATAGAGTTGCAGCCAAAGCAGTAATAACTAAGATGATGAAGGATTTAGAAAGTAACCCTAGTATTTTAAAAAATCATGAAAACGATAATCTTTATTTTGAAACATTTGATAAAAATATTAGAAAATTAAATAGTATTACAGAGGAAATACATTATTTTAGAAACACATTGAACTCATATAGTGATGCACCTACAAGTTTAGATGAAATGATAACCTTGACCTCTGAACATAAATGGAAGTTATTCAGTGCAAAATTCCATAGATATAATTATGAGGGAGTTAACGCGGCATTAAATGTTAAATTTATCTCAGCAGATGGTAGGTTTGAGGCTGTATATAATACAGAGACAGAAGAAATTGTCACGGATCCCGTTAACATGGGAACATATAATTACGTTACGCCCTCGGTTCAATGAATCCCAAAAAATATTATAAGCATTATTTTTTTGATTTAGTACCATGGAAAAAGTGAGGTAATGTTGAGGGAGTTTCATATAAGGATATTATGAGCTTAGCATCCAAACATGGTTCAGTAGAACAGAAGAATAATACAAAGAAAATCGAAAAATGGATAGAGGAAAAAATCGAATTGAAGTAACTAAAAGGAATGATGATTATAATGAACAAGAAAGTAAGGATTATAGTAATCATAATGGCTCTCCTAGTAGCTTTATTAATAGTAACGCCCGTTATTTACGTACAAATGAACAAAAATATATATGCAAATAGAGTTACTGACTATCTATTAGAAGAACAGAATTATAGTAGAGCAGAAATAGAATCCGTTAAAGGAGTATGGGGTATTAAGCTGCCAGCATTTTATACGATCGTTACTTTTAAAGATGAGCCCTATGTGGAGTATGTATATTTTGCACATAATGAAGTATTGCAGTTTAGTTATATATTGAATGAAGAAGGCCTGGAAGAAGGTATTATAGAATCTGATTTGAAACATTACGATCCATTTGAGTAGATATATAAGAATAAAATTTCTTTGAGAATATATTTGAAAATTTAAGTGATTTGAAGGGGAGTAGAGCTAATTCATGAATATTAAGATAAACCCTCTCTCATCCAATGAGATTGATTCAGTTATACAACTTATTAAGGAATCGTTCGATACACAAGTATCTCCTTGGTATACTCCTGAAGGTGTTCAAGAATTTTATAAATACATAGATTTAAAGGCTTTTAAGGGAAGGCAATTTAAAGATCATGCGGTTTATGCTGCATATATGAATGATAGTTTAGTTGGAGTAATTGAAATAAGAAATAATAATCATATATCTATGTTGTTTATTAATAATGACTATAGAGGACACGGTGTCGGTACAACCCTGATTAAGTATATAGTCAATATCTTGCGGGTTCAGGATATCAGAATAATTACGGTAAACTCTTCACCCAATTCAGTGGATTTCTATAAAAATATGGGATTCAGCTATATTGAGGAAGAGAAGACTATAAATGGCGTTATATTTATACAAATGAAATTAGAGATTAATACACATTAAGTGAGTGAGAGATAAACAGACGTCATGAAGACGTCAATATATATATTAAGGCGGTGCAGAAATGTCAGACAATTGGAATACTTACTTTACATCCATCGACGATAAGCCAGCTTCAATCTTGTTGGATTTGGAGCCTTGGGTAAATAGATCAGATGAGATGTTGATCCATCTGTATCGGCTCAGTGTCACATTAAATGAACCAAATGAAAATGGACTTACTTCGAATATGGAAGCATCAATTTTGTATGATATAGAGGATTCAATCCATGATTCGTTAGATAGTAATTATATGTTTGTTGGAAGGATCACCACAGATGGTAAGAGAGAGTTCTTTTACTATACGGATCATGTAGATGGAAGCAAATTAGAGAATATTGCCGAAAAGTTTCTTGAAAATTATAAGTACAGCATTAACTGCATTGAAGAACAGAAGCCAAGAGCCTTTTATCATGAGTTTCTATATCCAAATAAATCCGAATGGCATCGAATGGGTAACAGAGAGTTGGTAGATAAACTTATCGAGCTTGGAGACAATTTAGAAAAATCGCGATCAGTGAATCATTGGATCTATTTCAGTTCAGAAGAGTCATGTAATTATTTCAAAGAGAAAGTTCAAAAAGACAGATTTCAAATCGAAGATCAGGTTATTCAAGATGATAAGTACTCATTAAGAATTTCTAGAAATGACTTTGTTCAACTTCATGCCATCAATGAAGTAACCGATTATTTAGTAAGTGTGGCACAACAATTTCATGGAGATTATGATGGCTGGGAAACTCAAGTAATAAAAGAACAGGAAGGTTTTTCGAATAGGTTGAAAAGACTTTTTAAGTCGAAAAAATAGCCTAGTAGTCTATATCTTTTCGTATTAGATTCTTATGATGCCTGAGAGGAGAATGGTTGTGTTCGAAGAAGAAATCAATAATATTATTCAAGAATATATTAGTGCCTATAATTCATTTGATGTTGAGGGTATCGTAAATTTATTAAATAAAGATATTGAGTTTAGAAATATATCAAACGGCGATATTAATACAGAGACAAAGGGCATTCAAGAGTTTAGAGATTTGGCAGTGAAATCAGCAGAGATATTCTCAAGTCGTTGTCAAACGATTATTGATTGCGAGTTCTACGATGATAGAGTTGAAGTTGAAATTGATTATGAAGGAATATTGGCAATGGACCTTCCTAATGATCTAAAAGCTGGAGATAAGATTCGGTTAAAAGGAAAATCAATATTTAAAATCAAAGAGGGAAAAATATCAGTAATTGAAGACTATAGTTACGACGAATAGGAGCACAGATATGTACCTTAGAAGTGTAGAATTACTAATTGAAAAAAATGAAAATCTTGATCAGTATCCTTTTAATATTCCAACGATAAATTCATTGAACAAATTGGAATTCAGGAACAACGTTACTTTTTTTGTTGGCGAAAATGGATCGGGTAAATCTACAATACTTGAAGGTATTGCTCATCAATGTGGGTTTAATACTGCCGGGGGCGGAAGGAATAATTTTTATGAGATTAATGCTGCTGGCTCTTCATTAGGAGAATATTTGCGACTATCTTGGTTACCCAAAATCTCTAATGGTTTCTTTATGAGATCCGAATCATTTTACCAATTCGCGTCTCATATTGATAGCATTGGTGCCCATGAGCATTATGGTGGACGTTCATTGCATGAACAATCTCACGGGGAGTCATTTCTAAATCTGTTTGTGAACAGATTTAATCGAAAAGGGCTGTATTTACTCGATGAGCCTGAAGCTGCATTATCTCCAGCTAGGCAACTATCTTTATTGCGCATTATTCGTGATCTTGCTGATACATCTCAATTTATTATCGCTACTCATTCTCCCATTATCTTAGGTTATCCGGGAGGACAGATATTGAGTTTTGATAATGGAGGAATAGCAGAAATTGCTTATGAAGATACAGATCATTATCAAATAACTAAAAGCTTTCTGGAAAACCGAAATGGAATGTTGAAAGAACTATTTAAGGACTAATTGGAGCATTTCTTAGAAATGAGGAACGCTCTTTATTTTTGTCTAAAACAATGAGAGAGTTGGAATAACGATGGCGAATCTTTCTATTTTGAAGAATGGCAAGGCAAAGGCGATTCGATTATCCACTTTAGAGGCGATTTGTAAGGCTTTAGAATGTCAGCCTGGAGATGTTTTAGAATACCAAAGTGACGAAGACACGCAAGAATAATGAATTATGGAGTAGCTGGTTTTTGTATTATAATGGAATAAGCTCAACAACAAATGACCCAGCCTACGATAAGAGCTATCTAAGGCTGGGTCATTTTCATGAATAAACTGAAGGAGCAATATAAATGATAATTTATTCAGAAGAAAAAGAACAACTTGCAAGAGATGTTGCTGAAGTCTTTAAGAACTCGGAAATCAAAAGACCATTTGATGACTATGAGAGAATACAAAAAATGATAGATAACTCAGATGTTATGATTACCGCTTGGTTTGATGGAAAGATGATTGGCGTAGCAAGAGCAATAACTGATTTTTCATATTGCTGTTATTTATCTGATCTTGCAGTAGATAAAAGATACCAAAAGCATGGAATCGGAAAGGAATTAGTAAAACGTATACAATCTATAGTTGGTGATGAATGTTCAATGGTACTGCTTTCTGCTCCAGGAGCAGTTGAGTATTATCCACGATTAGGGTTTGAAAATTCGGATAAAGCATTTGTGATTAAAAGAAAGAAGTAATGAAGGAGGAATATGGATGAGGGAAAGTTTTAATATAAATGATTTAATCTGTCGAACAGACGTTACAGCCCCATTGATAGTAATGATGTGTGGTGTGGCAGGGTCAGGCAAAACAACATTTGCTCAGCGTTTAGAAAAGGTGGGCTTTGTACGTCTCTCCATTGATGAAGAGATATGGGCTACTAATGGTCGATATGGGATTGATTATCCAATTGAAATGTATGAGCAGCTTAAAGTAAACGCAGAATTAAAGTTACGTAATCAATTAGTGATTTTAGTGGAAGAAAAGCGCAACGTAGTCATTGATTTTAGTTTTTGGCAACAGAAGAGAAGGAATGAATATAAGAAGCTTATTGAAGATGCTGGTGGAGAGTGGAAACTTATTTATTTGAAAGTCCATCCGAGTGATTTACGTGAACGACTTCGAGTACGGAGCCAGCGATTTGATGCAAATGCTGCATTTACAATTACAGATGAAATATTAAATTCATTCCTACATGGTTTTGAAGTACCTTCAGGAGAAGGGGAAATTGTGATAGAAGATAAGGAACAAACATAAGGGAACAATAGTGTAAGGCGAATGGAGTGAATTACCGTTGGATATGGATGAAATATTAAAATCAAAAATCGGGGAAATATTTAGGCTATCTACTGGTGAAAGAGTGAGGGTAGTTAATGGATTTTCTTGTTATGAAGCAGATTATCTCGAAATTATGAATATTGGAGATGCTTCTGAAAAAGTCTATAGAATAAACATAACAGACATGAGGATACTTAAAAGTCCTGACTTTAAATGAGTGTAAGTTTTAGCGTTAAATGAAGAAAACAAAATAGGGAGGTATTACAATGTCCATTAGTGAATGTATGATATGTGAAAAAAATTGCAATGATGTGCAGCAAGAAGCTTATCTGCCAACGGTAAGTATTTCAAATGAGCAGGTTAAAGTAATCATGGTATCTGAAGCATTGCCTAAGAATTTGGACGACTATTTTTATACTAATGAAGAAGCCTCTTTTTTCAGGACGACTCAGCAAGCTCTAGCGGATTCTGGGTATAACATAAATTCTCTCGACGACCTTAAAGATATGGGAATATATCTAACAACAGCAATTAAATGCAGTAAGAAAGATTATTTAGTTTCTGCTACTACAATCAAGAATTGTAGTCTGGTGTTAGAAAGAGAGATTGAGCCATTTATTAATGCTAAATCTATAATGTGTATGGGGGATTTCGCGATTAAATCAATGAATTACATATATAAGAGAAAGCATGGTGTCAAAGTTATACCAAGTGGATCCACATATAAAATCAGAAACCAAGAGTATATATATAACAAAATTAGATTTTATCCGTCATACACACAGACTGGAGATAGTTTTAATATTGAGAAGAGTAAGAGATTCATGATAGCTGAAGATATTAAGAACGCTTTTGAATATGCAGGAATAATTAAATAATCGAAATTAGGTGAATAAATGAATATCATTTCAAAAAAGATGATAACTACAATCGCTTTAGGAATAGTAACAATCGTATTCCTGTGTTTTGGTTTAATTACTTTTTATATGAAGTCTTATTTACCCGAATTGCCTTTTGAAGGTATGACGAAAAAACAGGTATATGAAAAAATCACCAATAACAATTCAATAATATATCTGACTAACAGTAAAGGATACAATTGGTATATTTATCAAGGCAATCAAAAGGATGGACGAAATGAAATAATAAAACGATTTAACACATTAGGAATAGTATTTAAAGAACAACTGGGGGCAGGTATTATATTCACTAGCAATAATAACAAAGACGAGATAATTGTCGAATCAGAGATGTGGACAGGTAAATATATTATTTTTCAAGTACCAGATGCAGTGAAATTCTAGAGATTTTGGGGGTGGTTGAATGGGGAAGATAATTTGTTTTATATCAGAGGATTTTGCTGATTTTGAGATTACCTTAGCATTTCATAAAATTAAGAATATTGGGAAAAAGGAAATATTCTCAATGGGATATAATTATGAATCTGTAATTAGCGAATCTGGTCTGTATTATAAACCCAATTTGACTGTTAATGAAGCAATGGAACTTGAAGATATTGAGGGACTTATTATCCCTGGCGGACCGATTCGAAACCAGCAGAAAGAATTAACTGAACTTATTATTAAACTTGATCAAGAAGAGAAGATGCTAGCTGCAATATGTCATGGACCACAATATCTGGCAAGATCAGGTATATTAAATAGGAGGAATTTCACCACATCTTGCTCTATAGAAAGAATAAAAGAATTAGATGTTGAAGATCCGTTTCCACGTGAGAATTTCATAGATCAGCGAGTAGTTAGAGACGAACATGTGATTACTGCCAAGGGACGTGCTTTTGTTGATTTTTCCTTTGAAATTTTCGATTATCTAGACATTTATCAAGGCGAGCATCGAGATAAAGAGCAATTATTTAAAGATATAATGGACAGATAATTAAGAACAAAGAGGTGAACTATGAGCGAAGTTAAAATCACACCATTCGATTCAAAAGGATTATTACAATTGAAGGATTTAGATTGTTTTCCGTTGCCCATTGAAAGAGATTCAATATATATTATGTTTTATAGATTTTTCAGAAACACCTGTAGACTTGCTTACATTAATGAAGAATTAGTTGGATTTGTATTAGGAGTGGTTGACCAGACTGAGCAAAGTCACGTATACATTCACTATTTATTTGTTAAAGAGGAACATAGAGGGCAACATATTGGTATAGGACTTATGAATGAATTAATTCATTATTTAAGAAATAATAATTATTCTAAAGTTACCTTAATGACAGGAAAAGATAATGAAATTAACAAACGTTTCTATTCGAGACTTGGATTTAAATTGGAAAATGAAATAAATGAAGAGCTGGAAAAAGACCTTGTTATTAATTACATATTGAAAGACAAAAAAATGCTATTCTTTAGACTGGATTTATAGAAGATCAGAAAAACATTTTTTGAGAAGGATATCGAGTATCACAAAAACAAATTTAAAAGCAACAAAGCAGGTTTTATCCTGTTTTGTTGCTTTTTATATTGAGCGTTAATTAAACTATACCGGTAGTATGGGTATACATATTTCACAATAATCGTTAAAAATCATGTCACCAATGTATCTTTCAAAAATGGCCTTGTTATCAATTTGGTATCCGCTAGTTTGCAAATAAGGAAAAATCTCAGTCCATGCTTTTTGAATTTCTTCTGCTGTATGCTTGAGTTCATAAATAACATATTTTCCACCAGAAAGTTCGCTTTCGCAAATTGAATCATCGATTTGAAAATCGTTTGAAATGACAATGCAAGCATCATATCGACAGTTTTCTGGAAGTGTTGTTTCCGGGTTATCTTGTGGAATTCCGAGTAGGATTGTCGATTCAGTAAGTAGATTTTTCTCCTTAGCCCATTTTTTTAACTTTTCCATTGCTTGAATGTTCGCAGGACCATATGGACCAACTTGTCGTACATATGCGATGCGATAATTAGGTAGAGTTTCGATGTTAATATTCATATTTTCATTTCCCTTCTGTATTAGAATATTCTTACATTTCGAATGCTAACATGGTATAAAAAAATAATCATATGTTTTTTTTGAATTCTCAAATGTCTACTAAACAATTTACGCCCTTGGCTCTATCTCTTGGCATACTCGCTAAGGCTAGGCTTATAGTGAGTTATAGTTCTTATTTGGAAGGTATTTCATTTCTAAGATGGAATAGAATATAGAGTCATGACGTACTGAAAACTAAACTATAGAAGGGGAGTTTTCGATGGAACTTCAAGAAATCAATCAAAAATTAAAAGAAACAAGAGACGAATTACTAGGAATTCTTAATGGATTACGCGAAGATCAATTTAATAAACGGAAAGACCCATACAGCTGGAGTGTTAGTCAGGTATGTCAACACATAAGTAAGACAGAAGAATTATATGTCGTAGCAATAAAGAGAGGATTAAAGAGCAAAGAAGATTCGTTTATAAAGAACAAAGCATTAGAATTTCTACTTGATAGAAGTAAAAAGTTAGAAGCTCCAGACATTGTTAAACCAACTGATGAAATTTTATAATCTCAAGAAATCATTGATAAATTAAATGATTCAAGAGAGAAGTTAAATGACCTATTAAACACAATAGAAGATCCATCCTTGCTGAGTAGAAGGCAATTTATACATCCAGTTTTTAAAGAGATGTTATTAATTGAATGGGTTAGATCACTGTACTTGCATGAACAAAGACATATTAAACAAATTAATGAAATTAAAAATGGATTCTAGGATGGCTCATTGCATACACGAAAAAGGTGAATATTCAACCGGCCAAGTCAAATTAATAAAGGAATGAAATATAAATGTTACCTCAAATAATTGATACTGAAATTTTATATTCCAAGTTATTTTGCCAAAGTAGCGAGGAACGATATCTGATTAGATTTTGGGATGATGAAATTCTAGATATGTATACTCATAATTTCACTTTATTAATAAATTATAGTGAGAACTTGGTGGATATAATTTTGAAGGAACTAGTTTTACGAAATGAACAAAATAAAACTTTCTTAAGAATTGAATTGAATTTTAAAATGGATAAATTAACTGAAGACAAACTTAGGGAATTGCATATCAAACCTGAAATCACCGTTTATGATTACATGCATATAAAAACCGATCGTCATAGAAACATTGTTGGAAATACTGACTGCATAATAAAAAAAGCGATTAGCGATGATATTATGCTTGATGGCAGAAATGTCGATGTACTAGCAAATGAAGCGACAATGGGTAGGGATTTTGCGCAAAGACGAATACATCGTAAGTCTAAAGTATACCAAACGGATAATCTTCCGCTCGATTTATATGTTTGTTATCATAATGACTTACCTATCGGAAATTGCGAATTAATGGTCTTGCATAACATAGCCAAGATCGAAGATTTTGATATATTAGAAGAATATCAAAGGAAAGGTTTTGGTAGCACTATTATCAAATATTTACTAAAAATCGCAGAAGAAAACGATGTGAAAGATGTATATCTAATTACAGATAGTTCTGACACCGCTAAAGAGATGTATAAGAAATGTGGATTTGAAAAAATAGGAGTTAAAACAGAATTGTTTTTTGAATTGAAATAAATTCAAATAGAAGAAGGTACCGAAAGACAACAAATGGCCCATCCTAAGATAATTAAGGTTGGATCGTTTCGTGAATTCACAAACGCTATACGTAATTCTTGACATCATATAAATTTTCGCGAGGTGTTTTAATGAAGCTGTTATATCACTTTAGTGAGGAATCTAATATTAAGTTGTTTAAACCAAGGGTTAAACATAACAGACAAGACATGCCCCCAGTAGTTTGGGCTATTGATCAAGAACATGAACATACTTTTTATTTTCCAAGGAATTGCCCAAGGATTGTATATAGAAGAAATGAAGGGATAAGTGCTGAAGATAATCTCAAATTCTTTGGGATAACTAATGCAGATACAGTTATTACTGTTGAAAACCACTGGTATGAAACAATAATGAATACAACGACGTATCGTTATTCAATGCCAGCTGAAAGCTTTAAATTATTCGATAAGACAGCTGGATATTACATAAGTGAACATGAAATCACGCCAACAGAAATAAAACCGATAAATAATTTACTTAAAAGACAAGTTGATTTGGGGATTGATGTAAGATTTACAACGAATCTAAGTCCATTGAGAGAAGCGTTAAGACATTCAACAGTTTCAGATTTTGGAATACATAGATTTGAGAATGCAAGAACGGTATGTGAAATTCCTGAAATAAATAATCCCACATCCTTATGAGGATGGAATGGCAGAGAAATGGATAGAAACACATAGTGATAATTTTAATGAAGATAGATTGCTTGAATTAGCTATTGTACATAAAGAAGAAAAATATGTAATCGGTGCAATAAGCATGAGATGTAATAAGAAGTTTGATCATGGGGAACTTGCCTATTGGATTGGGAGAAAGTATAAGAATAATGGATATTGTACTGAAGCAGCTAAAGGAAGAGTAAGATATGCGTTTGGAGAAATGAATTTAAACCGTGTATTTGCACGTCATCTAGGGAAGAATCCTGCATCGGGTGCAGTTATGAAAAAACTAGGCATGAAGCATGAAGGAGTGTTAAGACAGCATGTTAAAAAATGGGGGGAATATGAGGACCTTGTGCATTATGGTCTTTTAAAGGATGAATTTAATTAAACATAATCGCTTGACTTGGAGTTAACTCCAAGTGGTAAGCTATTTATGAAGGAAACAATAACTAATGGAAAGTGAGAACAATCAAATGGAATATGTGAAACTTGGAAATACTGGCCTCGATGTATCTCGGCTTTGTCTTGGCTGTATGAGCTTTGGTGTAGCAGAGCGGTGGGTTCATCCGTGGGTCCTTGATGAAGATCACAGTCGTCCTATTATAAAAAAAGCACTTGAGCATGGAATTAATTTTTTTGATACGGCAAATGTGTATTCAGACGGAACAAGCGAGGAAATTGTTGGACGAGCACTAAAGGATTATGCTAATCGTGATGAAATTGTCCTTGCGACAAAGGTTCATTTCCGTATGCATCAAGGTCCCAATGGTGCTGGTCTTTCCAGAAAGGCAATCATGAGTGAAATTGATAAGAGTCTAAAGAGATTAGGAACAGATTATGTAGACCTTTATCAAATCCATCGCTGGGATTACAATACCCCTATTGAAGAAACAATGGAAGCATTGCATGATGTTGTGAAGGCTGGGAAAGCAAGATATATAGGTGCTTCTGCTATGTACGCATGGCAGTTCCAAAAAGCACTACATGTAGCTGAAAGAAACGGATGGACTCGGTTTGTATCGATGCAGAATCATTTGAACCTTATCTACCGAGAAGAGGAAAGGGAGATGCTACCTCTTTGTAAGGAAGAAAAAATCGGTGTAATTCCATATAGCCCGCTTGCTTCAGGAAGATTGACGCGTGATTGGTCAGAAACCACAAAGCGCTCCGAAACGGATCAAGTTCAGAAATCTAAATACGATGCAACTGCAAGTACGGATCGAGTGATTGTGGAGCGTGTTGCGGCCATTGCAGAACAACGTGGCGTTCCCCGCGCTCAAATCGCACTTGCTTGGTTATTGCAGAAAGAACCAGTAACTGCTCCTATTATCGGTGCTACGAAAATGTCTCACCTTGAAGATCCAGTAGCTGCTCTTACGATTGCCTTAACAGATGAAGAAATTACATCGCTGGAAGATCCATATGTTCCCCACCCGGTAATGGGTGCAATCTGATAGAAGAAATGACAAGAACGCCCTAGCATTTTCAAGGGCGTTCTTGATTTGAATGGGGAGGGAAAACTACATGTTGATTGCAGAAGTAAGTAGAAAATTTGATTTTTCACAGGATACACTGCGTTATTATGAACGAATCGGACTTATACCACGAGTGAACCGAAATAAAAGCGGAATCAGGGATTATACGGAAGAAGACTGCCGGTGGGTTGATTTTATCAAATGCATGCGAGGAGTAGGTCTTCCAGTTGAAACTTTGATTGAATATGTTGGATTATTTCAACAGGGGAATGAAACCTTAGAGGCCAGAAAAGAACTCCTAATCGAGCAAAGAAAGCAGCTCTTAACCAGAATGGAAGATATGAAGAACGTATTGGAACGCTTAGAATATAAAATTTCTAGCTATGAACAGACAATAGGTGCAAAAGAAAAAACACTACTTAGACAGCAAGATTAGTTTTGTGATTAACAGCGCGTAAAAACCATTCACAACCCAGGTCTGTAGTAGTGTAATGGGGGGGCTATCGCCCCTTAGTTGTCAGATGTATAATCATGGAAGGATCATCCTATGTGGAGGTGTTTGTATGATTAGAGTAGGCATTGTTGGAGGAACAGGGAAACTGGGTAAGGATATAATTAGGTTATTAATTGAACATACAGAAATTACATTGGGTGCTGTTATTGCCAGAAAGAACAACCCATTTGCAGGCAAGGAATTGGGCTCATTAATCGAAAGTCAGATTACAGATATCATAATCCAAGATGATATTCTTGGAGCGAGTGAGAAATGTGATTTATATATTGATTGTACAAATGTTGACTCTTTTATGGAAAATTATGATGCATATGTTCTTGGTAATAAACCAGTCGTAATAGCAACTACAGGTTTTGAGTCTAAGGATATGGAGAAAATTAATTTGCTTGCTGAATCAATTCCTGTTGTTATTTGTCCTAATTTCAGCATTGGAGTATACAAATTCCTCAAATTAATCAAACTGGCAGCCAGTGAATTTTGTATAGATGCAAATATTGATATATTAGAATATCATCACAAATTCAAGAAAGATAAGCCAAGTGGTACTGCAATAGAAATAGCCAAGACAATAAGAGAATCAGGTTTTGAAGAGCAAATTAATGTACATAGTGTAAGGGCAGGAAATATTGTTGGAGAACATAGTGTTTTGTTTACTACAGATGATAACGAAAGAATTGAGATTTCACACAAGATATATTCTCGAGATGGCTTTTCCAGGGGAGTAATGGAGACGATAAAATGGATTATAGATAAAGATGTTGGATTGTACGGAATTGAAGATATATTTAACTAGCACTTTAATCTTATCATAATGAAAGCTGGGATTGAAATGGATTTGCAACAAAGGCAGTTATGGAATGAGGATCACAAAAGATTAACAAGTATTATACAAAAACCAACAGAACATGAGAAATCAATTGAACTTTTTTTAAATCAACATGCCTTGTTGTACTCTTCCAAGATGGATAATTCACAGGTTAATACTTTAGAGGATGATTTGTTAAATAATATTACTGATGAGACATTTCGAAAATACCCAGTTGTATCTCCAGGTACAAAAAACTCAATTGTATGGCACATTTGGCATATTGCTCGGATTGAGGATATGACTATGAATATTCTTGTAAGTAATAATGATCAGGTTTTGGATTCTGGGGAATGGAATAAGAAACTAAAGATAGATTATATTCATTCCGGAAATGAAATGACAGAGATGGAAGTAGCAGAGTTAAGTTCTAATATAGATATAAATGCTTTGTTATCGTATCGTATTGAAGTGGGTCGGAAAACACGGGCAATAATAAAGTCGTTACAACCGGGTCAATTTAAACAGAGTGTAGAGTCTGTAAAAATAAAAAAACTATTGGATCAAGGAGCAGTTAAGAAGGAAGCAACATGGTTACTGGAATATTGGGGGAAGAAGAACATCGCTGGTCTAATCCTTATGCCAGCAACCAGGCATAATTTTCTTCACCTAAATAAATCAATACGTATTAAGGATAAAATTCAGAAGTAGTATTATGAATATTGTAACTGCTTAAGATTCTATTTTTGAGGTGAACCTAATGAAGATTATTCTTAAAGAATTAATGCCAATTGAAAGCCAAGATGTATTTCATATGATTCAAGAAATCGGAGAAGGGCAAAATGGATTTGTAAATAACTTATATTCTGATGACCTACAAGTATTTCAAGAAAAACTAAATAGAAATCATGGGATGTCACAAGGTATTAATTTGCCCGGAGGGGCCGTGCCTCAAACCATATTCTGGTTCTATATTGAGGACAAGCTTGTTGGGTACGGGAAGATGAGACATTATTTAAATGAAAAATTACAAGAACATGGTGGACATATTGGTTACATAATTCGTCCCTCGGAGAGACGAAAAGGATATGGGGAAATTGCCTTAAAAGAATTAGTAATCAAAGCGAATGAAAAAGGAATTCAAGAGATATTACTTACATGTGATGAGTCTAATATTGCGTCAAGAAGAGTAATAGAATCAAATAAAGGGATACTAAGTGAAATGAAAGATGGAATATGTAAGTACTGGATAAAGGCGTAAATTCAAAATATAAACAAAAGAAGGTAATGAATATGAGGATTGAACATATTGCCCTTTGGTCAAATGACCTTGAACAAATGAAATCATTCTATATGAAATACTTTAAGGGAATTGCGAATGACAAATATACAAATAAAATGAAACAATTTGAGTCTTATTTTTTGGTCTTTGAAGATGGAGCAAGAATTGAATTGATGAAGAAACCAGAAATACTAAAACACGACAATAGGTTAACTTTATTTGGGTACGCACATATTGCATTTTCAGTAGGCAGTGAAGAAAAGGTAATCGAACTTACAGAAACATTACGAAATGATGGATACACCATTTATAGTGAGCCGAGAACTACAGGGGATGGTTATTTTGAAAGTAGTATTCTTGATCCTGAGGGTAATTTAATTGAAATAACAATTTGAGATGCAAAGATATGAAAGTGAAACCTGAACTGGAGGTGTTATATGATAATCTCATTGATTGCGGCTATATCGAAGAATAAAGTAATTGGAATGGATGAAGTAATTCCGTGGAGTATACCAGGTGAACAAATACGATTTAAGGATTTAACGCTAGGTAAATCAATCATCATGGGAAGAAAAACGTATGAGTCGATAGGTAAACCATTACCAAATAGAAGGACCATTATTGTTTCAAGAAATCCAGAACTATTAGTTGATAATTGTCTTACTGTAAGGTCACTTGATGAGGCATTCAGATTGTTAAAAGAGGAGGAAGAGATTTTTATTGCGGGTGGTGGAGAGATTTACAAGGAGGCATTACCACAAGCAAACAAAATCTACCTAACCGTAATAGATAAAGAAATTGAAGGGAATATCTACTTTCCTGAATTTAATAAAGAAGATTACATAACTACTTATGAAAAGAGGAATGACGGTGAAATGCCCTATACATACTACACATATGAGAGAAAAGAGAGTATTGTAGTTTAATATGAACTAAATTTATACTAGGGAGATATGGAAATGAAAAATACAGCACTCTTAGTTGTAGATGTTCAAAATGCATTAGTGCAAGCACAACCTTTTGAAATAGAAAAAGTGATAAGTAATATAAAAAGATTAATTACGACATGTCGAGAACATAGCGTAGAGGTAGTTTATATTCAACATAATGATGAAATCGGTGATGAATTAGAACCAAATACAGAGGGCTGGAAGATACATAGTGAGATAAGTCCAAATGCAAATGAAACAGTAATAAATAAACACTTTAATTCTTCTTTTAAGGATACGAATTTAAAAAACTATTTGGATAGCAAAGGAATAGATCAATTAATAATTACAGGTCTGCAAACAGAATACTGTATAGATACTACTTGTAAAGTTGCGTTTGAGTATGGGTATAAGTTAATTATTCCAGAGAAAACAAACACCACATTTGATAATGGAAATATGTTAGCGCCGGATTTGTATACATATTATAATACCAATATTTTTAAAGGCCGATTTGGTATTGTAGAAGATATTGAAGTGACTATAGAAAGATTAAAAGCCTAGACATCAAGAGCCCCAACCTGAGGATAAGAACTATCTAAGGTGGGGCTTTTTTAGGCAAAAAGGAGGATGTACTTATATGAAGATTGTAAGTGTTCTCGAACATTATGAATTACTCATTGATGAGGGTAATGATCCTATACAAGATCCTCCACAACTACAAGCGTATATGAACAGGTGGGATGGACCGTCTTTTTTCAATGAATTAAATCCTGAGAATAAAATAGTTTTAGAAATTGGAGTTGGAACGGGAAGAGATGCAAAGACCGTATTAAGCATGGGCTGTGAATTTCTTGTAGGAATTGATATATCACCAAAGACGATTAACAGGGCTAGATCTAATCTAAGTTCGTTTTCTAACATTGAACTAGTGATGACGGATATAATTAATTACAATCGTCCGAACACATTTGATCTAGCATACTGCGTACTGACATTTTTTGCACATAGAGGATAAGAAGAAGGCGTTAAGTAACATTTACAATGCACTTAAGGATGAGGGGACGTTTGTTTTATCTGTTAGTAATGACGATGAGTGGATTGAGTGTGGTGATAGAAAGATAAAGCTTTACCCAGCTGGAATAGAAGAATATGTTCGTCTTTTCCAATTAACTGGTTTTCAAATTCAATCAATACAGGAAACGGAAAGTAAATATGAAACGATTATTACAGGTAAGAAGTAGACGTACTACTAACACTGTTGGTGTGGCTGTTAAATCCGATCGGAGGAATAATGAAGAAGACAAAACTGTTTATATTTATAGGTATTATGATCGTTATAATAGGTAGTATTTTTGTTTATAGTAATTTATCTGAAAATGTAACAATAAGAACTGTGAGTACATTAATAGAGAAGGTTGATCGGGGGGATATTAAGGGGGAGCTGAGTAATGAACAGGTGGATTCAATAAAAGAAATGTTTGCATTCTCTGATCATAATGAATTAGATAAACCTAGAATAGACATAAGAAGAACCTACAAAAACAAAGATGAAGAACAATTAATCGCGACATTTGAAGTGTTTCAATATAGTAGCAACAATCAGCTTGAGAATATATACGTAGGGCATTTATCTTTTACATTAGTGAAGAAATCAATCTTCAAATGGGAAGTAGTAGATGTTAAGACTATAAGTACGATGAAGAAACAATTGTGATGAGATCTTAGCTCTTAGGGATTCTTACAATCAAACAGTGAAAAAACCGTCCTTTTGGTGGTCATACCCCTGTCAAGTAGACAGATGAAAAAAACTAAGCAGCCAGTGCGTGCCGATACTCAATCGGCGCGCGCTGTTTGAGTTTACGCTGAAACCTCTGGTAATTATAAAAGTAGATATACTCTTCGACGGCTTGATGGATCTCTGCTTCTGATTTACACTGGTGAAGGTACAACTTCTCAGTCTTGAGATGCGAAAAAAAGGATTCGATGCATGCGTTATCTAGGCAGGTTGCTTTGCGAGAGTGGCTGCCTTTAACGCCGAATGCCTCTAATCGTGTGTTGTATGCCTGAGACGTATATTGGAAGCCTTGATCCGAATGGAGTACGGCTTCTGAAACGTCTCTTTTTCGTGTCCACTGCGTAACCGTGTCCAGGACCAGATTTACATCGTTACGGTCCGAAATATGCCAAGCGACAATCTCATTATTGAAGAGATCCTGAATTGCAGACAAATAATAAAAACGCGTGCCATCTGAGATATACGTAATATCGGTGACGAGTTTCTGTTGAGGCGAGGTAGCATGAAACTGACGCTTGAGTCGGTTAGGATATATCACAGAAGGTGTGTAGTTAGATCGGTTTCGTTTCTTTCGGATTACCGATTGGATCGACAATTCTTTCATGAGTCGCCATACTTTTTTATGATTGACGAGATAGCCTGCTTCCCACAGAGCTGTCCGCATTCGGGGGTACCCGAAATAGGGATGCGCCAAGTGAATGGCTAACATATGCTCTTTCATTTCATGATCCCGTGCGCGTATTTCAACCCGTCGTGAACGTGTAGATCGCCACTTATAATAACTGGCCCTAGGTAGCCCAGCAATGGCTAATAGAAGAGTAACCCCGTGTAGGACACGCAGTTCCTCAATAGCTTGGTATTTGTCCTGTGTTCTCAAATTCTCTCCTTTATTAGATTTGGATACCGCTTTTTTAAATAGTCTACCTGCGCTTTTAAGTAATCCCGTTCTTCTTCAATGCTGGCAAACGATGTACGTGAACGCCCTTTTATGGGATTAGGTGAGCCCTTGCGAGAATCGAATACTTCTCCATCTCGGTATTTTTTAACCCATACTTTAAGTTGGGTGCAGTTCCTGATCCCTAACATTTCCGCTACTATCTTATAACTATTCGTCCCCTCCAGATACTCTCGTACAGCTACTATCTTGAAATCTTCCGTGTACGTTTGAAACACTTGACCTTTCTTAGCCATAAAAAATATCCCCTCCAAGTTTCACTCGTTCCTCATGATAACATAAGGTTTTTTTTGAGTGTCTACTTGAAGGGGATAATACCATTGGACGGTTTTTGTATCACTTATACATATTCAAAATAGTGGAGGGATCTTATTTTGTTTCATCATCAAAGGTCACCCGGACTTATAAATTTCACCTCTGGATACATGTCGTTCGGCCCCTGAATAAGATTTCCACCCGTTCCTTTCAGTTGCTTATTAAAGAAACCGAGTACATATTGATTTACGATGCTTGATCCTCTTTTACCATTTATATCTCCTGTTATCCCAGTCAGTTTAATCAACTCAGAATAGAATTGAAGGTCCGTGAAATTAAAGTGTTGGGTTCCTTCTACATAAATCGCACTTCCCCCCTGATTGATAACATTTTTAAAAATGTGCAGCTCATCTGAAAGTTGTTTAATTATTTCGTTATCCGAATTTTTATCATTTTTAAAATCTACTAACCAGTCTTTAAAACTTCCCGATCTTATGAACATAAACGGCTTGTTTATAACATCTCTATTTTCCACTTCAAATAGTGACCCATCCATATTAATCCCGGCCTTGATTCTATGATCTAAATAAGTTGCATTAAACGCCGTTGCACCCCCAAAAGAATGCCCCATCACGCCTACGTTATTTAAATCTATTTTCCCTTTAAATTGACTTTCGATTGCACCTGAATTTAGCTTTTCAAATTGATTGATTACAAACTCTACGTCTTGTGTCCATATATTTCCAACTCTTTTACGATCATCTAGTGTTGTATTCTTTGTTTTATAGCCCGTTACACTGCCATTGGGAAAAATGGTAGCAAAGGTGCTATACGTATGATCGATTGTGACCACGATAAACCCATGACTGGCAAGATTCTCGGCTTGTGATGCATGTAGAACTTTACTGGTTCCCATGCCATGAGATAGCAGTACCAAGGGATAAGGACTTGTAGAAGGTAATATTTCTACATTTTCATAAGAGTTGGTTCTACTGTACTTCCAGTAATCGAACACAAAATCGGGAAGGTTTAAAGAATTAGAGTATGTCTGAATATACTTTTTGAACATTTCTTTATCTTTTGGAAAAAGAGCTTCACGCTTGTTGTTATTCCTATTTTCAGTAGGATACCAAATTTGAACCATTAGCTCCCGCTTATCGCCTTTATCTTCAGTTAAGACTTCATCTCTGTTCTGATCCGTAAAATGAAATGTTTGAGTACCCACTTTCTCTGGACCCTCAGGCTTTGGCAAATCAAAGACAGGCAAGACTATAGATAAGCTGGTAGATACAACAATGAGAATGATGATGAGGGAAGATAAACTATATTTCAACAGCTTCCCTATTTTTAGATTCACCATCTTTTTGGAATGTCTGAATAAAACGATGAGTATGAATAGAACCGTCATGATATATACCAAAAGCAACTGCCATCTGTATCCTTCAACAAACAATTGAACTACTAATATAACGCTACTTCCTATACCCAAACCCAATCCTGTTTTCTTTGCACTTCTTTTAATAAACAATAAATCTACGAGTAAAGCGAAACAGGATAGAACTAAAAGTATTTCAAATAATCTCATATGTAACCCTCTCTTTCATCAATGGAATATCCTAATTCAAGCGTGAGCGGTTAAGACCTGGGAAATAAAGTATGCGGCAGGACGCCGGCCGAATTGGACAAGCCGGCCGAATTGGACAAACTGTGTAAAACCGTCCCAAAGGACGGCTTTACATATCGCTTATTAGCGTCTGGAAAATCGTGGATGAAACTTACTCCGTACACTTATTTTGCTTCTTTCATAAATGATCTAACGTCCTCAGCGATTTCTTTGAATTTGGTATGGTGCAAATAATGGGATCCATCCATGGTTATTACTTTTCCATGTATCGAGTCTTTGATCTGCCCTTCATGCAGAGGTATCCATCCTTTTACACCTTGATTATCTGCTTGTACAAAGAGTAGAAGCGGAAGGTCTTTAGGGAATGTTAAGCCCTGAGCCCCTTTGAAATTGGAAGAAATATGGTCCATCTCATTCAACATCGTGGAACTATTCGAGTTTTTATTCGACTGCATTTTCATCTGCTCTACGGTGTGATCATCAAATGCGAGTTCAGCGTAGGGGTCACCACCAAATTTGACCGCCAATCTTTGGAGACCTGATTTTTTAAGAAATGCAAAGGTTTTTAATGGGAATTTAACATCCATACCCGGTTGTGTTGGAACACTGCTATCGATTCCGACAAATGCAGTCACCTCGTTTGGATATTTGTTCACATAATCAATGCCGTAGATGCCTGCAATGGAGTGGCCCATGAGCATGTATCGGTTAATGTTAAGCTGCTGTAGCGCTTCATGAACTTCACTTACGATATTCTCTGTGGTTCGTTCTTTTTCAGTTCCATCACTTAATCCATAACCGAAAGGTTCAACTGCAACAACTTTGTAGAATGGAGATAATTGATCGATGAGCAGCTTAAAATCAAGCGCTGGTGCAGCTGTTCCATAACCAGGCAGAAGCACGATCGTTTCCTTACCTTCGCCTTGAATTAACACATTCATATTTTTCCCGTCTACAGATACGTGCTGGCCGTAGGGCTCTATTTTCCCTTGCTCCGATTTTGTGGCGAACACATTCACGATAAATACAATGGCTAGAAAAAGCACGATGGCAACGGCTATAGCTCCTAAGGTTTTGAGTAAAATGCGCAGCGGCTTACGCATCCTCTTTTTCGTTACCTCTTCTTTTGGTTTCATGTTCATCTTCTCCTGTCATTCTTCTCTATATTGGGCTGCCTTGAATAAGAAGCCGTTAAGAGAAGCATATACGCCGAAGATGTACTCCCCATGACGTCAATATGAACGGAATATGAACTGGCCTAGTACACTTATTTTATTTCTTTCATAAACGCTCTGAAGTTCTCTACGATTTCTTTGGCTTTGGTACGATGTATATAATGATCTGCTTCAAACCGCATCACTTTTCCATGTACAGAATTTTTTACTTGCGCTTCATGCTCCGGTACCCATCGATCCGTTACTGGATGATTCGCTTGGATAAAGAAAATAATAGGAAGATTTTTGGGGAATGATATGCTCTCAGCTGCATTAAAATTAGAATACATATGTTCAACTTCATTTATTATGTTCGCATTAAACATGTTTTTGTGCATAAGAATTCTCATTTGTTCTTTCGTTCCATCATCATAGGGAAGTGCAGCTAATGGGTCCGTACCCAATTTCATGGCTAATCTGGAGAGACCTAATTTTTTGAGCCATTTAACCATTTCGAGCTGGGACGATTCAACCTTCTCCGTTAGCGTCGGAACACTGCTATCGAGCCCGACAAATGCAATAACCTCGTTTTCGTATTTATTCACATAGTCGAGTCCGTAAACCCCTGAAATGGAGTGTCCCATGAGAATATAACGTTCAATGTTAAGACCTTGTAAGGCATCGTGAATTTCACCGACAATATTCTCTGTGGTCCGTTCCTTTTCGGTTACATCACTTAATCCATATCCAAAAGGCTCGACAACGACGACTTTATAAAAGGGGGATAGTTTTTCGATTAGCGGCTTAAAATCCAGTGCGGGTGCCGCTGTTGCAAGACCAGGTAGGAGTACGACGGTTTCTTCGCCTGTTCCTTGGATCAGAACATTCATATTTTTACCATCTACAGATACGTGGTGACCATAGGACTCTAATCTTTTTGATTCTGATTTATTACATAAAATATTAACGGTATAAACAATAGCAAGAAAAAGCACGATAGCGATCAATATTGCTCCGATAACTTTAAGAAACATGTTTCGTACTTTATTGGATCTCGTTCGATTCCTCGTTTTCAATTCCGCTTGGTGTACCATTCGCATCTTCTCCTGTTCATAAATCTGTTTATTGGGCTAGCCTACAAGAGGCCTACGAATGAAAGTGTAACCAATGAAGATGTACTCCCCGTGACAACAATATGAACCGAGTATGAACAAGCAAAAAAAAGGCCGCGTCATCCTATGCACAGCGAAAAACCGCCCAAAGGACGGTTTTCTATATCACATTTTTACTTTGCTACTTTCATAAATGTTCTCACGTTTTCAGCGATTTCTTTGAATTTGGTATGGTGTAAATAATGGGATCCATCCATGGTTATTACTTTTCCATGTACCGAGTCTTTGATCTGCCCTTCATGCAGAGGTATCCATCCTGCTACACCTTGATTATCCGCTTGTACAAAGAGTAGAAGTGGAAGGTCTTTCGGGAATGTTAAGCCTTGAGCCCCTTTGAAATTAGAGGAGATATGATCCATTTCATTCAAGGTTGTGTCATTATTCATGTTTTTAAATGAAATCATTTTCATTTGTTCTACGGTTTTTTCATCAAATGCCAGTCCTGTATACGGGTCTGCACCTAGTTTCATCATCAATCTTAAGAGACCTGATTTTTTGAGGAATTCTAATTTTTTTAATGGGAAATTGACATCCATACCCGGTTGTGTTGGAACACTGCTGTCGATTCCGACAAATGCAGTCACCTCGTTTGGATATTTGTTCACATAATCAATTCCGTAAATACCTGCAATGGAATGGCCCATGAACATGTATCGTTTAATATTAAGCTGCTGTAGCGCTTCATGAACTTCACTTACGATATTCTCCGTGGTTCGTTCTTTTTCCGTTTCATCACTTAACCCATAGCCGAAAGGCTCAACCGCGACAACTTTATAGAATGGCGATAATTGATCGATGAGCAGCTTAAAATCAAGCGCTGGTGTAGCCGTTCCAAAACCAGGCAGGAGTACGATCGTCTCCTCGCCTTCGCCTTGAATTAACACATTCATATTTTTCCCGTCTACAGATACGTGCTGACCGTAGGACTCTATTTTTTCTTGCTCCGAATTCGTGGCGAACACATTCACGATAAATACAATGGCTAGAAAAAGCACGATGGCAACGGCTATAGCTCCTAAGGTTTTGAGTAAAATGCGCAGCGGCTTACGAATCCTCTTTTTCGTTACCTCTTCTTGTGATTTCATGTTCATCTTCTCCTGTCCCTCATCTCTTTATTGGGCTGCCTTAACGAGCCGCTAAGAAAGCTTATACGAAGAAAATGTACTCCCCATGACGTCAATATGAACTGAATATGAACAAGTAAAAAAACTGCGGCCCACATACAAGGAAGTTTGCATGTGGCCGCAGTAGCATGGAGAACGCGGTTTAGTCAATCTGATGGATACCCGGTGAAACTAACTAATCAGTTGGCGTAGTGATTGGCAAGGCGATAATGAAGGTTGTTCCTTGACCAAGCTCACTTTCCACTCGGATGTCACCTTGATGGAGCGATACGATCTGTTTAACGATGGCGAGTCCCATACCACTACCGTCATACTTACGACTGTGGGAACGATCGGCCTTAAAAAAACGCTCAAATATACGCTTCTGATACTCAAGGGGAATACCAATGCCAGTGTCAGATATTCGGACTGTCACATTTTTGATATCTTGTTTGATGCTTACGTTAATTACGCCGCCATCTTCGGAAAATTTGATGCTATTGCCGAGGATATTCGTCCATACCTGATTTAACAGGTCATGATCAGCGGTTACTTTAACGGTCTGTAAATCAAGCTCGAAATGTATGTTGCGAGCAGACCATTGCGGCTGGAGCGCCACGAGTACCCGCCTTATTTGTTCATCAAGGCTGAGTGTGAAGAGCCGAAGTTGCTGTGACTGCGATTCAAGCAAACTCAGCTTTAGCAGGCTATCGCTCATTTTGGACATCCTCTTCGCTTCAGCGATGATAATATCAAGATAACGGCTTCGTTCGTAATCTGAGAGGTCAACTTTCTTAAGCGCTAGAGCATAACCGGATATCGAAGTAAGCGGAGACTGAACCTCGTGCGACACGTTCGTTACGAATTCCCTGCGCATCTGCTCAAGTTGCTGCAAATCGTGCATCATTTCTTCGAAGCTGCGGGCCAAAGTACCCAACTCACCCGTTTGCTTAATATTCAGCTTGACGTTGAAGTCTCCAGCTGCTATCTGCCTAGTCGCTTTTGTCAGTTTTTTGATCGGCGTTACCAAGAATATAGAGGCAACCAGAATCAATAAGCTTCCTGTAATCAACGAACAGGTTGCAAAGATTATTGCCCACCTTATGACAAAAGAGGCGGAAGGTGGGGAGAGCATCTCCAGAAACATCGCTTTCGTTCCCATTTCCGTTTTCAACGGCAACCCTAAGAGGACCGTAGCAATACCTCTCGGAGAGTCTTGAACAACTCCTCCGTCTAATACTTTCTGTAGTTGCTCCATCGTCACATTGCTAGGTTTCTGTCCGTTAGGTTTTCCGTAAGACTGGAACTGGCCCGTTGCTTCGTAAATTCGAATATGATAAGAATTGAGCTGCTTCATTCCACTTACGAACGAGTCCGCTTCACTTAACGGAAGGATCTTATAAATCTGGACAATGTCTTGGCCAAAGTTACGTAAGTTGATTTGAGCGTTTTCGTTCAATTTTCCTTCAAATATCCAAGTTGACACATAGAAAGAAATGATCGTACCCGCGATGACCGAGACTAGAAATGTCAAGACAACACGTATATATAAGGATCTGATCATTCGTATACCTCAAGCCGGTACCCAAGCCCGCGTACCGTTTCGATACGGAAATCGGGTGTATTTGCGAACCGTTCGCGCACGCGTTTAATATGTACGTCTATGGTTCGATCATCTCCAGCATAATCGATCCCCCAAATTTGATCGATCAACTGCTCGCGTGTATAGACTTGTCCGGGTGTTCCAGCGAGCTTATATAGCAATTCGAACTCTTTGAGCGGCAAAGTGAGTGATTCCGTCCCTCTCGTCACCTTATATGTCTGCCGATCAAGAATGACGTTGCCGATCTGGATCGTCTGCGTGGAACCAATCCGGTATCGTTTCAGTAACGCCCTAACACGAACCGTTAACTCTAACGGATCGAATGGTTTCGTCAAATAATCGTCCGTCCCAAGTTCGAAGCCTTTCACTTTCTCCCATGTTTCGCCTCTCGCAGTCAGCATAAGTATCGGAAGATCAGGATTGGCTTTTCGGAGCTCCTTGCATAATGTCCAGCCATCCATAATAGGCATCATAATATCGAGTACGACAAGATCGACATGCGTTGAGGCGTAAATGGCTAGTGCTTCTTTACCATCCGCGGCCTCGGCAATTTCGAATCCATCGTTGCGTAGAAACAAACAGACGAGTTCACGAATGTTCGCATCGTCGTCAGCAACTAGTATAGTAGGCATCGGTTCCCTCTTTTCCTGTTTCCACCCTAAATAGTAATAATCATTATACTACAAATCGTTTCGAATTCATCGGGGCTATTCCCTTTGGGGTTTCGGGATGTATAATAATGGAATGACAAAGGTAGGGAAAATAACCCATATTTTAAGTAAATAAGGAGGAAATCATGGAATTGTTAAAAGACGAACAAAGACTCCATGATGCTAATGGAAGTAATGGAAATGATCGATGGAATATTTGGCTTAAGATTTGGATCAGACCCAGAGAGACGATGAGGCGTATTCTTAATGAACCAAACAATGTAGATCAGGTCATTTTACTCTTGCTAGTAGGAGGGTTTATCTACGGTTTGAATCAATCAGTCCTAAAGAATTCAGGTGATTCAACATCATTATGGTCTCTACTTTTATCACTAACATTCGCAACGATTATAGGAGCAATTATTTACTATTTTGTAATCGGGGGATTATTTTACTGGGTAGGTAAGTTGTTAGGTGGAACTGGTTCATATCGAGATGTTCGTTTGTCATTAGCTTACGCGTACATCCCTAGTGTAATAACACTGGTGACTTGGATCCCATCCCTTATCTTGTTTGGCAAAGAAAACTTTACTTCAGAAACTCCAAGGATGGATAGTAGTATTGGTTTACTCATCATTTTTTTAATTTTTGGAATAATTGAGTTTATTATAGGCATTTGGAGTGTTTTTATTTTCTTAAAATGCCTTGGGGAAGCTCATCGGTTTTCTGCTTGGAAGGCTTTGTTAACGTTTATATTACCATTTATCTTACTAGTAATACTTGGTGGAATAATCGCAGTAGCTTTAGGTGGATAATTTGTAGGTGAAGGTGGTTGGCAGATGGATAAGTATACAAAACCAAACTGTCATCTTATATCCATCATACATATTATCCGTGTGTACAAAGTGGGGAGTGCTGTCTATGGGAGAACGATTATATTACCTTATTGAATTTATTGTATTTATTGGAATTGGGGTCTATTCTCTATTTAAACCAGAGTACCTAAAGAAACTAATAAGTAATAAACTTGTAGTAAGGATACTTGCAGTGGTATGTCTGGCTTATGGTTGTGTGAATCTTTATAATTTTTTGAATTACTAATTCATATTGCGATATGTATAATAATGGAATAAGTCCAGTCGACTCGACAAATGACCCAGTCTAAGATAAAAGCTATCTAAGGCTGGGTTATTTCGTGAATATGTGAACGTTGTTGTGGGAAAGATCTTTGCCAATTACCTTGAAAGGAAGATCTAGAATATGATTATAGAAACCGACAGGCTTTTTATAAGTGATTTTAAGGAGGAGGATTGGTCGAAGGTTCATAGTTACTGTTCCGATGAAGAGGTAACAAAATATACATTGTGGGGCCCCAACTCAGAAGACCAAACGAGGGATTATATTAATAGCTCTATTTTAGCTCAGTATATAAAACCTAGAGAAAAGCATGAGTTAGCAATAACTATCAAAACTACTAATGAACTAATTGGTAACTGTTGCTTAAACATTGAGGGGAGCAATGCTGAGATTGGGTACTGTTTTTCTAAGGAATATTGGGGAGACGGGTTTGCTACAGAGGTTGCAAATGGACTGTTAAAGTTTGGCTTCAACCAAATGGGACTTCATAGAATTTATGCGACGTGTAGACCACAGAATACCAGCTCAGCAAGAGTAATGGAGAAGATCGGAATGAAGAAGGAAGGCCATTTAAGAGAACATGTTAGATCCAAGAATAATTGGCAGGATTCGTTTGTTTACTCAATACTTATACAAGAATTTGAATCTATTTTGAATAACAATAAGACTACTTCTGGGATAATTCTATGAAAGCTATCGTAGTCTTATCGTTGCTTCTAGTACTTATGGGATGCTCGGGTGGGTTGAATTCAAAAGACGAACCTATCTCGCCAAATGCCACCAACTCCACTAATGAACTCAAACAACCAATCGGAATTGAGACTACGGACGTAACATTCAATGATTTTATTGTACCTTCAGAATATCAATTAAAGCGGGATCTTAGTCATTCTGATATCGATGCTACGTACAGATTATACGAGTTCGAAGTGGGCAACTCTCTTCAAGAGATAGAGGATTGGATAAGAAGTGAATCATCTCGCTTGGGTGGAGAAATTATGGAGCGATACACGTTTGATACTAAGTCTGAGGAGAGTATGGATTTAATCGTTCTGTTACCCTCCAAAGTCGGAACGAGAATAATTAGCACGTATACACCCCGATACATGGACAAGAAACACTTAGTAATTGAAGAAACACTTATTAAGCAACCCAGAACAATTGACCAAAATTACGAAGACCATGCCTTAGTTATATATACTCCTACGGAGAATGGATTAATAAAAGAATCATTTAAAGGTAATTACTATCATCAACATACCGATATTTTTTCAGTCTATTTCTATACACAAGCATTTTTCCAAGAGTTAATTGAAGTTAATAAATACAATCTAGAACTTAAATATGATATGACCAAAGATGAGTTGGATTATACTGTTGGATATTTTGATAAGGAAGGAAATGAGATGGATCCATATGACATAACGGATGAGAATCGTGATGAATTTACGTTCGGGATTCAACTAAAGAAAGATTTCCTACCCCGTGATGAAACCCAAAGAGAATTGATATTATTCAATTGGGCAAAGACAGTTTTAATTGGTGACAAAGCGGATTCACGAGTGTATGAAGGTAGTGAGAAAGTTAATTTTTTATCTGCGGGAAAAGTGTTTAAATCATTTACATTACACGAACTAGTGGAGTAAAGAAAATTGAATTGGATTATTGGACTAACGATGAAACTAAGCAATATAAAAAAATATGGGAGGAGCTTAGCGCATGAGTATTTTAGAATCATTGATCGAACAATCGAAGAATCCCAATAAAAGAATAGGCAAAATCATGTTAAATATCATGAACAAAGCTCACATGAGTAGAACAAAGATTGCCTTAAATAAGTTGAGTATAAAAGAAGGTTACATCCTATTGGATATCGGTTGTGGTGGAGGGGAAACCATACGTGAAATGTCCAAAATGAACACCAATATAAGATAATTGGGGTTGATTATTCGGAGACATCCGTAAATTTATCAATTGAAAGAAATTCTAAAGATGTGCAGTCTGGGAAGGTTGAAATAGTTGTAGGAGAAGTATCAAAATTACCCTTCGAAGATAATTATTTTGATATCATTACAGCAGTTCAGACCCATTATTATTGGCCCGATCTTAAAAATGATGTAAAAGAAGTGTACAGAGTGATGAATACAAATGGGAAACTCTTAATTGCTGCTGAAATATATAAAATTAATTATCATATGGAAGGTTATAAAACAAGTGATGAAATGAAAGAATTGCTGCAAAGTTTAGGATTTAGGAAAGTAACGATAGAAGAAGATGGAAAATGGCGATACGTTATAGGAGAAAAATAATGCTAGCAAATCAATTAGACGGTAAAGAAACTATACATAAAGTTAGACTCTTAAGAAAAATGTATTTGGCTGGGCTATTGGGCGGGAAAGTGATGCCTGAGGACGCTAATCCAGGTTTAGACAGGGATTCTGCAACCAATTACTTATATTTCACTTTATCGATGGCACTTAACTATCAACGTAATTCATACACACTATGGGATTCAGCACAAAAATCCTTTAACGATAAAGAAACTGTTGGAATATTTAATCCTAGTTATGTAGCATCAATAGATGAGAATGAATTGAGAGAACTACTATTGAAACATAAGCTAGCGCTGCAGCCAAATAAGCATTGCGCTACTTGGAGAACATTATGCCAAACTATACATACTCACTTTGAGGGTGATATCCGAAATTTATTTATTGAGTGCGATTGGTATATCCCGAATATTCTTGAGTATATCCAAAAGTCGCATAAACAGCATTTTCCGTACCTGAGTGGTCCAAAGATCTGTAACTATTGGCTATATGTTATTAGTAACTATACGGGTGCTAAATTGTCTGGAAAAGAGGCATTGTCAATTGCCCCTGACACCCATGTAATTCAATCGACAGTACGTTTAGGTTTAGTAGAAGAAAGAGATATAAATGACAGTAATATTCAAAGTAAAGTAAATAAAGTTTGGAAGGATCTTTTAACTAACACGGAATTGTCGTTAATTGATCTCCATACTCCCTTATGGTTGTGGAGTCGTAATGGATTTAAGGAACTAGTAGAAAGTTAACCAGGGACACCAACAATTATATGGAGGTATTTATGAACACTTATATTTATATGGTAAGGCACGGAGAATCACTTAAAACGGAGGGGAACGAGAGAACACGAGGGCTAACTGACAAGGGTAAGACGGATGCCCATATAATAGCTGAATTATTAAAAGATGAGGGAATAAATACGTTCGTTTCAAGTCCGTATAGTAGGGCAAGTTTAACTATAGAGAATTTAGCCCATTCATTAGGTAAAGAAATAGTAGTATTTGAAGATCTTAGAGAAATAGACTTCTCAAGCGATGATAAGATATTGGATGATAAAGAAGTGTACCCAGCAGTAAGAAAGATGTTTGCTGACCCAGGCTTCTCGTTGCCTGGAGGGGAGTCTATTACGACTTGTCAGAAACGATCTATAACTACCTTGAAGCAAATTCTAAGGGAATATAAAGGTCAGAAAGTTGTACTAGGAACTCATGGGGCAGTTATGACATTAATGATGGGGTACTTCGACAGTCAGTACGATCTGGATTTTTTATTTAAAACTTCGAAGCCCGATATTTACAGAATGGAATTCGATGGGGAAGTATTGAGGGAAACCAAGAGATTATGGCAAGGTTAATTACAGCAGTGTGCCTGAAATCCTCAATAGAAGGAGAACAATAAAATGCGACTCCACAGGATGATTCCCTTTTTACTTTTATTTTTCACCATGGGTTGTTCAAGTTCAAGTCCCGTTTTCGCACCACCACCTTCAGTTTCAAGTAATCTAGAACCTAAAAGCAAGATGTATAGTGACGGATCCATGCATATTGAAGAGAAGGCAACTTCACTTGGAATTGTGCCATTCGATACGACAGATACAAGTGGAAATGATAATGTTGACTTTGATTATTTAATAGAAGAAGTTCCTGAAGTAGAAGAGTATAAATTAATGAAGCAAGGGATTAATCCAGATTACGATTTTTATATTTATGAAAATCCAGAGGCAATCTTTCTTAAAAGTACTGATTGGGAGAGTGAATACTATATAGTAGAAGTTGGAGAGAGAACTGGATCAGAAACGATTCATATTTGGCATAAATTTGCGGTTGAATATGAACTAGAAGATGTCTTGATCTATGATAGTTCAACTGGAAAATACATAACGTTAGATGAATGGAGATCGAAGAAGTAGCGAAGCATAAACGATCATTATAAAAGAAGGTGCATAGCGTATGAATAATGGGTTCTCACACTGCCTACAAATCTTTCCGACGATCAATATTAACAGAACAGCAGAATATTATGAGAGATTGGGGTTCAGAGCTGTCTATTATCTAGATTCGATAGAGCCACATGTATGTTTATATCGGGATTCAATAGAGATTATTCTAACACAGTCTAAGCAAGATATATTTGTACCCAATAGAGTAAGTCATGGATATGGTTATGACGCTTACTTTATCGCAACTGAACAACAAGAAATAGAACATGAGTTTATAAATCTAGGTGTTAAGATCGTGCGCCCATTATCAACTACTGATTATTACAATAATGAATTTGTATTTGAAGACGTTGATGGTCGATGGATTGCAGTGGGTAATAAGATATTATAGATGAGCAGAACGAGAATATATCGGAGGGTGAACTAGATGAAAAAGTATATTTTATTACTAAGCCTGTTACTTGCTGTTGGATGTTCTAATAACAAAGTAAATAACGAAGTTCAAACACCTCTAGATTTTACTTTAGAACAAGCAGAGAAGAATGGTGACATTATCGTGGGTCCTTCGGGTCAAAGGAATACGGAAAAAATGGATGATTTCATATCAAGCCACAATAATAATGAGAAGGCAACATTAAGAATTGCTACTTATACTGATGAAGGTGATGCAATTCTATATGACTTAAGTACAGACGAAGATACAATTTATTATTCAAGTGACAATACTAGAGACGCTTTCGGTGGAGATGTTGGAATTAAGAAGACAACATGTAAGAACATAGTTAAAGAAGAAGATACAGAAACCACATTATATATTATCGAGGGATGTAAAGATCGTATAGGACCCTATGATTCGGTAAGAGATATAGATATAGTATTAACATTAGTAAAGTAGTATCTCCTTGGCTCTCAGAGGTATACACTTTTAGTAAAACGAAGGAGGACTTACATGCAAACATTTTTCCGTTATAACTGGACGGTAAGAGAACAATGGTATCAATGGTGTGAAGATGTAATGTATGATGAGTTGATTCGTGAACGAACCGGTGGTGTGGGTAGCATATTGCAAACTCTATTTCACATTATTGATGTTGAATGGAGTTGGATCCGTATATTACAAGGAAAGCCAGACTTCCAAGAAGATTTTGAGAATTATAAGACTTTAGATAAACTTATAGAACTAGATCTTAAGTTTCGGCCTGAGGTAGAGGAATTTGTTGAAGCATGGAACGAAAGCATGGAGAAGCGCCCTTGTTATGATCCCCAGCCTGATGGAAATGTAGCTATAGATGCGTGGGGAGAAGTTATGCGTCACGTGATTGCACATCAGATCCATCATATGGGACAATTATCGGTATGGGCGAGAGAAGTTGGCAAGAAGCCAATATCCGCAAACGTCATTGGTAAGGGTCTCATTAAACTAGAAACAAAAGTTGAAGATAACGGATAAAATTCTAGTGTCCAAGTGGAGGTTATCGATATGGTCATGTCTATCAAATTAGCTAAAGAACAAAAAGCAGAAATTATTAATAACATTCAAGCCTATTTTGAAGAAGAACGATCCGAGAGCATAGGGGAATTAGGGGCGGATCAATTAATTGATTTTATGATACAAGAATTAGGACCGCACATTTATAACAAGGCAATTGAAGACTCAAGAAAGCTAATAACTGAAAAAATGAATCAAATTGATGATGAGTTATACACATTAGAGAAGCCTATTAAAAACTGGAAAAGATAGCTTTCAGACAAAAGACGCCTCAGCCTAAGATAAGAGTATCTATGGGCGGGGCGTTTCGTAAATACTCAAATATTGTTAGGGGTGATCAGATGGGGTTGAAAATACATATAATAGGCGGTGCTGGAAGTGGTAAGTCCTACATAAGTGAGAGATTGGCTCAGCAATTAAACATTCCTCATTATGATTTAGACGATATATTTTGGGATAATACCTCGTATAGTTATGGTGTTAAAGCCGATGAGGATTTACGAAACCAACGCTTTCAAGAAATAGTAGACTGTGATTCATGGATAATTGAAGGGGTATATCTGGGGTGGATTAAATCGAGTATTGAAAGGGCCGATAAGGTATTTATATTACAACCAAATATGAAGCTTCAACATAAACGTGTTATTTTCAGATTTATTAGGAGAAAGTTGGGTCTCGAACAAGTAAAAATGAAGGAAACGTTCAAAGGACTAAGAGAACTATTGAAATGGAATAAAGGATATAACGAGAAGAAACTTCCGAGTTTTATTGCTTCGCTAGACCAATACAAGAATAAAGTAATAGTAACGACCGATAGTGAGGACATATTTAAATACATATAAGATGAAGAATGCCCCTATGTTATTTGTGGGTAGATAAAATATTAAATTGTTGAGGTGATGTTGATGAAGTTAAGGAGAGCAGAACCAAGTGATATTGAAGGGCTTGCCTATGTTAGTGTTGAGACTTGGAAAACCACATATGCTGGTTTAATTTCAGATGCATTTTTATCAACTTTAACTGTAGAAGGGCGCAAGGAGATCTGGGATAGGTCTTTCAAGAATCTTAATATAGATGAAGTAACATTTGTATTGGCTGATAATCAGGATAGAATAATAGGATTTGTAAAGGGTGGTCGCTGTAGAGAAAGTAATTGTGATTCGGCCGCAGAGGTTTATTCAATATATATATTGAAAGAGTTTCAAGGAAGTGGGTATGGAAAATTACTATTCAAAGAGATGGTAGAACATTTAATAGGAAGCCATTATCATACACTTAAAGTGTGGGTTCTGGAAGGTAATCCAGCAGTACACTTTTATACTAATTTAGGAGGCCAGATAGTTGGAAAGAAAGAAATAAAGATAGGAGAAGAAACACTCATAGAATTAGCAGTACAGTGGAAGGACATTAAAGATATACGCTAGCTGTAGGAATGGGACGAAACAAGTTGAATGTTAAAGAGGTCATACATATGAAAATAATGATCATTGGCTCGAGTGGTTCAGGTAAGTCAACATTTTCACGGGAAATAGGAGAATTATTAAAGTTGCCTGTGTATCATCTAGATGCTTACTTTTGGAAGCCAGGCTGGATTCAGACTCCACATGAAGAATGGGAGAACTTTAATACACGTTTAGTAACGAAAGAGGAGTGGATCATTGATGGCCACTACGGAAGAACGGTTGAAATTCGAATGCAGGCGGCGGATGTTATTATTTTCTTTGATTTGTCTCCGTGGATCACAACATACAGAGTAATTAAGAGAAGAGTTCAGTATCATGGGAAGACAAGACCAGATTTAAATGAAGGTTGTCCAGAGTCGTTAGACTGGCAATTTATAAAATATGGTTGGAATTTCCGCAGGGATAAGAGACCTGGAATAATTGAAAAACTTAAGAAGCATTCATCGGATTCAAAAATCATAATAATTAAGAATCGTAAGGAGTCAAGGTTGATAATACAAGCACTAAGAAGTACAGGTAAAAGCTATTTAGAAGATAAGGAGAACGCCCCAGACTAAGATAATAGTTATCAAAGCCTGGGGTATTTCGTGAATACAAAACAGCTGCTTGAAAGGAGAGCATATGTCGTTTTACAACAACTATCCACTAAATTCGAACCAGGATATATTTTCGAAAAATTCAACGGGACGATATTTTGCCTATTTATCGAACAGGAGCAAGTGTTTATCTTTTTTATCAAATAACATAGAAGACTTTGATTTTAATAGCAACGAATTATATAAGGCGATGCCAATGGGTTACACGACACTAACCATTTTAGAAAGGGCGTTTCTTATTGATGGTGAGGGTATCAAGACATGGCCTGTTGAGAACGAAGGAAAAATCTACATTATTAGAAATGAAATGGTGCCGAAGCATTACTGGGGTCAAGACCAGAAGGAATATCATTTACTTCTTGAGTCATTTAAGGGAACCTATGCATTAAAGAATGCAACGAAGTGGTGTGAGGATTTATTTATAAAAATTAGTAACGAAGAGAGTAATAGTAACGTTTCAAAATTAATAGGGGCTGTAGTAGTAGAAGAATTTAACTGGCATTAGTTGAAAAGGAGAAAACTTATGACTCAATCCATCGCAATTATTTCAGATATTCATAGTAATAGTATTGCACTAGAGGCTGTATTAAAGGATATTTCAGCTCGCGATATTAAACTAATCGTTAATTTAGGAGATAGTTTGTTCGGTCCGATTGATCCAGTAGGTACGGCTCGTCTATTAATGAATAATACAGATGTTATAAATATTATGGGGAATTGCGATCAGATTCTTTTAAAGGAAGAAAGTGATTCTGCTACATATAAATTTGTAAAACCATTTATCAATGATGAGATCAAGCAGTGGATCAGATCATTTAAAACCACATGGGAGTTTGAAACCATTCTGTTCTGTCATGGAACACCGTTTTCAAATGAACAGTATTTGTTAGAAGAAGTAAATGAGATGGGTGTTCAATATAAGAATCAACAGCAACTTTCAATGGAACTTGAGGAAGTGCCACATCATTACATTTTTTGTGGTCACAGTCATGTATTTAGAACAATATATTTACCTAGTGGTAAGTTGATTGTGAATTCTGGAAGTGTAGGGTTACCTGCCTATGATGACGAGGCACCTTTTCCGCATGTGATGGAATCTAACTCCCCCTATGCCGATTACGTTATTGCTCATAAGACTGAGGATGGAAATTGGAGTATTGAACATATAATGATTCATTATGACTGGGATAAAGCTAGTTCTATTGCTGAAGATAATGGGCGAAGAGATTATGCATTTGCAATAAAAACAGGCAGGGCATTAAGGGAGTGATGCCCCAACACAACTGAATTTTCTATTATAAAAGGAGATCTATGATGAAAAGGAAATGGTTGCTGTACATTATTATAATTTTATTATGTTCAAACCTAATTACGCTCTATTTTTTATGGAATTCTAGACCAGTCGTTGAATCACAAAAGGATACTAATAATTTTGTTCTATATGAATTAGAGGGAAAGGGAGACAACTGGCAGGTTAATGATTATAAGGTTCTCAAAACGACAACGAAAATCAAAAGAAGTTTAGCCAGATTAGTGTACCTAGGAGAAAGCAATCAACTAGATCAATCAACATACTTTACATTCCAGGTCATTGAAGAGAATAAGGTCGTATACTCGAATGAATACACAAGTGAAGGTGGATCCATTAGTATATTATTAAACATTGATGATTTAGGCTCAATTGAGAGTGAGTTAACTAAGTTCGATATGGATATCAGCCGTGAAAATATTGAAAACACAGAAATTAAATTGATATGGGAAGATAACAATGGAAAAATAAACGAAGAAACGATTAAATTATCTATAATTGATGAGGTATCAGACGTTTATCTAAAACCTAACAAATAATCATTGAAAGTGGGATCACCATGATTACTATACAGCAAATTAAAACTGAAGATTTAGAAGATCTATGCGAACTCTTCGATGAGCTAATTAGCGAAAAGACAAATTACACAAAACTAGTAGAGGTATTTCAAACTATAGAGAACAATGATAATTATATTATTCTTGGTGCATTCAATGAGGATGGATTAGTTGGTACTCTTATGGGGATCATTTGTCATGATTTTGTAGGAGAATGTAAGCCATTTATGGTAATCGAGAATGTTATTGTGTCCAATCGTGCTCGAAGACAGGGAATTGGGAAGAAGCTAATGTTAGAAATCGAAAGGATCGCCAAAGAAAGAGATTGTTACTATATCATTTTAGTATCGGGGGAACAAAGAAAAGAAGCCCATGTGTTTTATGAGAAGTTAGGATTTAAGGATGAACAAGTAGAGGGATATAGAAAACATTTATAGTAAATGGAGGGCTCAAAAATATGATAACTATTCAATCGGTCGAGTATCATCAAAAATCAACATTACGGAACCTTATTGAACTATATAAATACGATTTTACTGAGTATTATCCAGAGGATGTCAATGAGAATGGTCTATATGAATATAAGTATTTCGATCATTATTGGACCGAGACCGGTAGACATCCATATTTTATTCGTGTAGAAGGTATACTGGCTGGATTTGCTTTGGTAAGGGAGATCGAAACTACGGATAATAGTACAATTTATTCAATAGCTGAATTCTTTGTAATGAAGAAATATAGACATCAGGGGATTGGCCAATATGTTGCAGCCGAATTGTTCAATAAATTTAATGGAGTTTGGAAAGTTGCTCAAATTGAAACGAACAAACCTGCTCAGAAATTTTGGAGAAAGACCATTGAGGGATATACAAATAACAATTTTCAAGAAATTAGAGAAGATGGGTGGGATGGACCCATTCAAACATTTTCGACAATAACCTAATAAAGCAGAAGATAATTCAGACTAGAAGGAGCAATTAATGTGCTGAGAAAAGAAGCATTCATCTTATACCTAGTTCTAGTAATGTTCGTATCTGGATGTTCGTCAAATTCGCTAGAGGGTATGCAGAAATATCAAAACGATAAACAAGGAATAGAATTTAAACTTCCAGAAGACTGGACGGTCACAGATAAATCAATGGGGCAAGGGATTACATGGCTAGTTGTTTCAGAAGATGAATATATTGTATTAGAAGGACACACTGGGCCATTTATAAATATCTATGGCTTCAAACCTGGTGATATGAGCATTATTTCTGAAAAATTGGAATCTCTTAGAGAGATTAGTGATGGTAAGGATTTAACTGAAACTACATCAAAAATAGGAGGCAAGGAGGCTATAAAATTTGTAACCGAAGAGCTTGGTGAAGGGAACGAAAAAGGGAGAATCGTATTTTACATAATAGACGATAAGGACATGTCGATGTTAATTGAGACCATTGAATTAGCAGAAGATCACGATAATAGTATAAAGAAAATGGACAATACAATTAAGTCGATAAAGTTTAAATAATAATCAAAATACATAAGATTCAAAAGGGAGGACACATGAAATTCATTATCATTTTTGGGCCACAAGCAGTTGGTAAGATGACAGTAGGGCATGAGCTAGAGAAAATAACGGAATTAAAACTTTTCCATAATCATATGACTATTGAATTAGTTTCTCCCTTTTTTAATTATGGTACAGCTGCGGGAAAAAGATTGGTTGGTTTATTTCGTCGGGAGATATTTGAAGAGGTTGCAAAGAGCGATTTAGAGGGATTAATTTTTACATATGTATGGGCGTTTGACTTGAAAGCTGACTGGGACTATGTTGATAAAATATGTGATATTTTTGAATCCAAGGGCGGGGTTGTTTACTTTGTCGAGCTGGAAGCAAATTTAGAAGAAAGGCTTGAGCGTAACAAAACCCCACACAGATTAAATCACAAACCAACAAAAAGAAATATAGAGCGTTCTGAACATGATTTAAGAAGTACAATGGAAAAATACAGATTAAACTCTTATGATGGAGAAATCCATAAGGAAAATTATATTAAAATTAACAATACTGAACTAAGTCCCGAGGAAGTCGCAGTGATCATCAAGGAGAAGTTTCATCTATAGACTACACATGACCCAGTCCAAGATAAGAGCTATCTATGGCTGGGTCATTTCGTGAATCGAAAAATATTGAGGAAGAATATCTTAAATATAAACTAAGAAAGGAAGAAAAATTATGAACGAATGCCCTTGGTGTGCAAAGGAAGTAGTTATAGTGAATAATATTTGCCCTGAATGTAAGCATGAAGTCTTACTGGATAAACAGGGGAATGTTACTTTTGAATATGCTGAAGAAATAGAAGAGTCTACAAATAGCGAGGAAAATTTAGAACAAGCAATAATGGAAAGATTTAAGTGTGTAAAGTGTGGTCACAATGAATGCGATGTTAAGGAAGTAGCAATGACAGGGACAGGATTAAGTAAAATTTTTGATGTGCAACACAATCATTATTTATTCGTATCATGTGATTATTGTGGGTACGTCGAAGTGTACAATCCAGATATTCTTGCAAGGAAGAAAAGTGGAACCGTAGGAACTATCATGGACATATTCTTTGGGAGTTAAGTTAATTATTTATAGGGTTGACTTAGAGTGAACTCTAACTAGTAAAATGAAGTTAATCAAAGAGGAGGCCTCTTCATGATTGATACGGAATTATCCATTCAGCAGGTTGCAGCTAGAATAGGACTTAGTGTACACACCCTTCGATATTATGAAAAGATTGGTCTGATGGAACCCATATGCCGAGCATCAAACGGACATCGTACTTACCATACGCATGATCTTGAATGGATTATACTTCTTATGCGATTACGCTCTACCGGAATGCCGATTGCTGAGATGCAACGGTTTGCGGATATGATGCGTCTAGGGGATGCGGGGATTAGTAAGCGAAGGGAACTGCTGGAGGAACATGAGCAAAAACTGCTTTTGCAAGCTAAGGAGCTCCAGGATACTTTGAGTGTTCTACGTGACAAGGTTACATATTATAGGGCATGGGAAGCAGCCCAGCATCAAGAGTAGGATGAAATGATCAGAGTCCAGACTCACTTTTGTTGAGGAGGAATGTTACAGTGCAACAACTGCCATTAGGTGCCACAGGTATGAAAGTAAGTGCATTAGCCCTAGGGTGTTTAAACTTCGGCTCACGTACAAATAAAGAGATGTCCTATCGTTTACTAGATCAATATCAGGACGCAGGCGGATCTTTCTTGGATACGGCGAACAATTACGCCTTCTGGAATGATGGATGCGTTGGTGGGGAAAGTGAATCGCTGCTTGGTCAGTGGATGAAAGAACGTGGTAACCGGTCACGCATGACTATAGCAACAAAGGTTGGAGCTAAGCCGACCTTTCCGGGTGGTGGATTTGAGCATAAGGAAGGATTAAGTCGCAAAGCAATCGAGCAAGCGATCGATGAAAGTCTGCGGCGTCTTCATACTGATTATATTGATTTGTATTATGCTCACATTGACGATGCGGACATACCTCTGGAAGAGACGCTAGAGGTTATGGAAGGATTAGTTCGGGCGGGGAAGGTTAGGGCTCTTGGTTGTAGTAATTATAGTGTTTCTCGAATAGAAGAGGCTCGAAGTATCAGTCAAGCCCATAACTGGACATCATACTCCTGCATTCAGCAACGTCATACATATCTTCGTCCGAATAGGGATGCGGATTTTGGCGTACAGCTGAGTGCGGATGATGATTTGTTAAAATATTGTGAGCGCCATGAGGACTTTTCAATCCTTGCTTATTCACCTTTACTTAATGGTGCATATACACGTGAGGACGTACCTTTTCCCGAGCAGTACGAAGGACCAGAAGTTCAGGCAAGAATGAGAGTTTTGAAGGAAGTAGCTGCAGAGACAGAAGGGACAATGAATCAGGTAATCCTGGCTTGGCTACTGCAAAATACTCCGTCCACGATTTCGCTGGTTGCTGCAAGTAGTTTTGGACAACTTAGAGAGAATTTAGGCTCTTTGGACATCCGGTTAACTCAGGAACAGTTGGAGCGATTAAACAAGGCATAGACATCATCAAAGTTGAATCGGTGAACACGTTAATCAGCTTAAGGCATGGTGCCTTAAGCTGATTAACGTCATAAAATGTGAAAAGGTTAAGAATTCAACAAGAGAGGAGTCACAAATGCATAAATCCTTAATGTTAACAATGCTACTTGCTCTTTCATTGCTATTGATGAGTTGTTCAAAAGATAATGCAACACAATTATTAGGTATTTGGGAAGCGGATCAAGTAAGTCAGAAAGTGGGTAGTAAGGAATTAATAAGTCAATATAATCATTGGGAAATAACTGAAGAGAACATAATACTAAAAAGTTTTAATTTCGAAATCCAAGGAGACACAACAATACAAAAATTTAGTGAGCAAACAAGGACATTAAAATATACATGGGAATCGAATAAACAACTCCAAATAGATAATCAAACATTTAATATCAAGCTGAAGAAAAATGAGATGAACCTAATAAATGAAAATATTGTTATACACTTTAATAGACAAAAATAATGGATTAACACCGCATTTACGATACAGGGCTACCGCTTCTTGTTTGGCAGTTGTATAATCATGGAAGAAGATAACAATAACCCAGTCTAAGATAAGATCAATCTAAGTCTGGGTTATTTCGTGAACCCTCAAATGTTATACACTAACACTGTTATTTCGGAGGAGTGGGTATTTGTGAAGATCAAAGCGATTAAAGGATTAGATGAGATCAGGGAAATTGTGAAAGTGTCCATGGAAGAATCTAAGTCTGTTATTGAAATGTTCGATGTCTTCGATGAAAAGATGATCAAGATCGGTATAGATAGTCGAGAAAATGTGCATGCCAAAGGGCTTTGGCATCAAACATTTCAGTGTTGGATAGTTAATCATACGATTAGCGAAGGAGGAAGTTTTCTTTTTCAATTACGACATAAAGACAAAGATACATATCCGGGGTTACTTGATATATCGTGTGCTGGACATCTGCAAGCTGGAGAAGTAGTGGATGATGGAGTTCGTGAATTACAAGAAGAGCTTGGTATTACAGTTTCGATCGATGAATTAACATACTGTGGGATGATAGCAGAAGAAAATTTCATTTCGACGGAAATTATGGATAGGGAATTTAATCATGTCTTTATTCATGAGAGCAATAATAATTTAGAGGATTATGCCTTTCAGAAAGATGAGATTTCCGGTTTATACTTCGTGAATATGAAGGAATTCCAGAGGCTACTAAATGGAGAAATAGACACCATCTTAATTGAAGGGATAGTAATGGATGAGGTACTGCAGACCGTACGGCCTGATCAAAGAAAAGTTCAAGGATCCGATTTCACTCCAAATTCATACGAGTATTATCAACTGATATTTAATAAGATTGATAGCTTACTCTAGTATTAAATTAATAGACAGGTAGTGGTATGATGCTTATGAATAGCGTATTGATCATTGGATTTTTATTTTCTCTTGTTGCTATTTTTAGAAATGATGAAGAAGAATAATTAAAGAGTTTTTTAATATCGATTTCTGTTTTTTCAATACTACTGTGTGTACTAAAAATAAATGAATCAACTAGCCATCTAGCAGTAGTAAATTTCTTGATAGGTGTTTCAGTGGTATCATTTTTGATCTATCAATTTTTAGAGACAGATATTAGATGGAAATAGTATAGAGACGAAGAATGATGGATTTAAGTTGATTTTTAGTTTTGATTATAGCAACTATGTGACTGCCAAGGAGGATCTACTATGAGACTACTTTTACTAGAAGAAAATTACGTAGTAGTTAAATTCAAACCCAATCATGGGTTACCACAGTGGGCATCGGATTATGATGGTGGACTGCTATCCATAACTTTTACCCCAGAAGAGCTATCGATAGTTTGTAAAGAAGAAAAAGCATTAGTTGAAAATGTAGAACATATTGAAAAAACGTGGAGATGCCTAAAGGTTGAAGGGCCACTTGATTTTAATCTAACCGGTATTTTAAATGAGTTAACCAAACCGTTAGCAGAACAACAAATTAGTATATTTGCTATCTCAACATTTGATACAGATTATCTATTAGTCAAATCATACAATATTGATAATGCAATTCAGGCTCTTGAGCAACAAGGACATATATGTACAAGATAGTATTTTTTGATGTTGACGGTACCTTATTAAGTGAAATTGACAGAAAAATGCCGCTGAGTACACAAGTAGCAATTGAGAAGTTAATGAATAAAGGAATAAAAGTAGTGCTTGCTACAGGCAGACCGTACAATTTGTGCGCAGAGTTTAAGATGATGGGAATAGATACTTTCATCTCAGCAAACGGAGCTCTTGTTAAATGTAATGAGAACACCATTTATAAATCAGTGCTGACAACAGAGACAGTTGAAAGTGTCTCAGCTTTCGCGGAGTTGAACGGGCACGGTATTTCTTATTTCACTGAGGGCTACACCATGAACGGTATAGGTTCTGAAAATGGGCGGATTATGAATGCATTAAGAGAGACTTTGTCGCTTATGGATTATCCAGAAAAAATGGGCTCATTGTCAGAAGAAATATACGGTATGTGTTTGTATGCAGACGATAGCGAAGCTCAAAAATTCGTGGACAGATTTCCAGCACTGAGTTTCAAGCGATGGCATGGCTATGTAATGAGCGTGTTTGAAGAAACGGAAGCATGCAAATCATCAGCGATACAGAGAGTATTGGAGCATTTCAACATTTGTAGATCTGAAGCCATCGCTTTCGGAGATGGTGGAAACGACATCGATATGTTGGAGTATGTAGGGTTAGGAATTGCCATGGGGAACGGAGGGCAGCAGTTACAACAAATAGCGGACTTTGTTACTAAAAAGGCTAGTGAAGACGGAATTTCCTACGCGTTAGAAAAATTTGGTATCATATAATATAAGAGATGTATGAACATAAGTTATAATTACAAAAAGTACTACTACAACAATGACCCAGTCTAAGATAAGTGTTATCTAAGGCTGGGTTATTTTGTGATTGGGGGATAGTGATGGGAAGAAAGAGTATCAACACGCAGGTAACTTCGAGCAATCCGATGCACTTTAAAACTTCAGAGAAAGAATTGAAATACAATATTGCATATGAAAAAAGTCTTTCTTTATGGAGTGTCCCATATACAACAATGTATGTTCCTACACGATTTGGACGAACCCATGTTATTTCTTGCGGTCCAGATGATGGGGAACCCCTCATTCTTTTACATGCCATGGGATTTAGCTCAACGATTTGGTTTCCCAATATTGAACCGTTAGCTACAAAATACAAAGTGTATGCCATTGATTTTATCGGTGATTTGAATAAGAGTGCACCCAGCATGTTACCTGCAAATAGGGAAGAGTGCGGAGAGTGGTTAGACGAAGTGCTGAATAGATTGGGAATTGATGCCTGTATTATGGGTGGGATTTCTTATGGAGGTTTTCTAGCCTTAAATTATTCTATTTATGCGACTTCTAGAGTTAAAAAGTTGTTCTTGCTTAGTCCAGCATCCACATTTGTACCGTTACACAATCAATTTATTTATCGAATTATTGCGATGAATGCAATTCCAGTGAAATGGAGTGTACATCACTTTATAAAGTGGTTATCCAAACATAAACTAAACAAAGCGCTTGTAGACCAATTTCACGCAGCATTTAGATATGGTTCTCTTTCGTTACGAGTTCCTCCAAGTGTATACAGCGACGATGAGCTTAAGAAACTTGTTATGCCTGTCCTTCTTCTCCTCGGAGATCAGGAAGTAATTAGCGACGTCAACTTGGCATACACTCGTGCCACTCAATTAAGTAAGAATATACTTGCAGAGATTATTCCTGGAACAGGTCATCTGCTTAATTTAGAGAATCCGGACTATGTAAACATGAAGATTAATGAGTTCTTGCATTATGGATAAATTAATATCGATCTTAGAGGAACAAGATATTGAGTATGAGATTCTCGAACATAGAGAACAAATAAACACCGCACAGGAAGGTGCAGACTACTTTGGTATTGTTATTGGTCAAACTGCTCCGACTCTTATCTTGAAAACAGAGAAAGGATTTTATGCTTTAATTGTCTCAGGGGATTATGGAAGAGTGAACCTTGATATTATCAAAGAATTAATATCCGTAGAGCAGGTGAAATTAGCTTCCCCCAAGGAAGTTGAACAAGTGACGAGTAGTAAGATCGGAAGCGTATCCTTAGTCAATCCAGGAATTCCAACTATTTTGGATAATCAACTGAATCGCTATGCATTTGTGTATGGAGGAACAGGAATCCCGCAGACGACATTAAAGATACGACCAAGTGATTTAGAGAGGGTTAATGAAATCGAAGGTTATATAGGATAGGTATTTGAGAAAAGATCTTAACTACTACACAAAAGAAGGTGCGTTTAATGGAGCGAAGAATAGTAAAGGGTGGGATTTACAGTTTCATTATTGGCTTATTAATTGGTGTGTTAGTTTTCCCAGATTATCAAACCACGAAATTGGCTGGGTCCAATGTTTATGAAATTGTTCATGATCCATTAAGAGTCTATTTATTTAAACTTATTCGATTCTCATCTATATTATCGCTATTAACTATGATTATGGCATGGGTGACTGGATACTTTGTGTTTACGAATGAGAAGACTAAATTTAGTGAATTAGTAAAAGGATTTATAAAGGCATTGGTCGTAGGTTTGCTAATCATTTTAGTGGCGTCTTTAATTACTAGTTTATTTAAATGAATTATCACCTGTATAACTTGATTGTAAATATACTCTTGAAGGAGCTGGGAAATATGCAAAAAGCTTTAATAGTTTACTTTCTTACGGAAAAGAGAAACAATATTGATGAACTTAATAATCTTTTAGCAGAAGGATGGAAAGTGGAAAGTCAAAGACCGATGGGTGTCGGAGATAATAACGCAGCATTCTCACTAGTTATTTTAGAAAAATAACTCAGACATACAACCCGGCCTTAGGTAGAACTAAGGTTGGGTTGCTTCACTTCATAGACGTGAGGAGATTGGAGAGATCTATAATGGTAGAAAGAACAAAAGTAGTTGAGGTTGTACCCTACAACCCAGAATGGAAAACGGAGTTTGAACAGATCAAGACGATGATAATGAACTATATTGGCGATGTAATCCTTGCCGTTGAACATGTTGGCAGCACTTCTATTGAGGGATTATCCGCTAAACCCATTATTGATCTTGATGTTGTTATGGACAGTTATGATGTACTGCCAGATATTATTGAGCGTTTAGAAAAGGCCGGATTTGAATACCAGGGTAACTTAGGCATTGAAGGCCGTGAAGCATTTAAGAGAACTTTTGACGACGGATTTATGAAATATCATCTCTATGTATGCCCTAAAGATGGAAAAGGATATGTCGAGCATATTGCATTTCGAGATTACTTACGTGCAAACGAATCGGCTAGAAAAGATTACGAAACATTAAAGCTTAAATTAGCGGAAACCTATCGCTATGATATTGATAATTACTGCGATAAAAAAACAGACTTTGTAAAAGATATCCTAAGATTGAAAGGATAGGACTCAATTACCAAGGAGGTAACACATGAAAAATAATCATGTTTTATACAATGTAGCTTGGATTATCGGAGCGTTGGTATTGGTTTACTTGGGTAGTTCATATCTTGATTATGCGAATGAAAAAGTCAGAACAATGTATGATGGAACATATATTTTATGGGCACAGGTCATTGTTCCTTTTGTCTTAGGAGTGTATTTAGGAATCATGAATGGATTCCCAAGCAGAGTTAAGTTTAACAAATCCCAAATGATCATTTTTATCCCGAGCTTTTTGCTTATGCTGTATGCCATTGCTCCATACTATATTCAAATCCCTTATAATAGAATTTATCTAGAGATTATGAGACAACATGGCCATTATTTATTTGGGATCATAAGTGGAATGACTTTCATATCCGGACTATTTGAAACAAAGCATAAGAAGTTAACTACAACTTACTAAGGAGTCATACGAATGAAGCATACGATGTCATTATTTAACGAGCCTTTTGAAGCCATCAAGTCAGGTGCAAAAACTGTAGAGATTAGACTAAATGATGAGAAGCGAAGATTAATTCAAGTAGGGGATAATATTGAGTTTTTTAAACTTCCAGATAAGCAAGATCGTATAGAAGTGCTCATAGAACAATTGATGGTTTTTAAGACTTTTGAAGAGATGTACAATACACTATCGTTCAAAGACTTTGGTTGCGAAGGCAGGTCAATGCAAGAAATGATCGATGGAACATATGAAATATATACTCCTGAACAAGAAGATAAGTGGGGCACGCTGGGTATCAGAATCAGATTAATTGAATCATAGTTCATTGGCTTGGGTACGGCGAATAGCTTTCTGAAAAGAGCCAATTAGGTTATTAAAGGAGTGTTGTACTTGTCGAATATTAAAGATTACATATTGAGTTTTATTACTTTAGATAATAATTTATTAGGTTCAATTAGTGAAGAAGAAGCACAGAGAAAGGATATTCAACCAGGAGTCGGACCGGAAGTTGGTAAATTATTAGGTCTGCTCATAAGATTAATAGATGCCAAAAGTGTCCTTGAGTTTGGGACTTGTATCGGTTATTCAACAATTTGGATTGCTGAAGCTCTGAAGGAAACATGTGGGGAGCTATTATCCATTGAATATAATGAAAATATTTTAACAGAGGCAAAGAAGAATGTAGAGCTAGCTGGGTTGGATCAAGTTGTGAATTTCAGATTGGGAGATGCCAGTGAAATCATCAAAAGTTTAAGTGGCCCCTATGATCTGATTATTCAAGATTGCGATAAAGCATTATATCCAGAAATGCTAGAAGAGTGTATAAGATTAACACGACTAAATGGGATTATTATCGCTGATGACACATTATTCAAGCCAATGGGGATTCCAGATAAATTTAGTAGACCTGTCGATGAGTATAACCACAAAGTATTTTCTGATGATAGATTGTACAGTACAATTCTTCCGATTGGTGACGGGATAACAATAAGTATAAAGATTAAGGAATAATGAGAATGAATAGGGAAACTTACATGAAATCGGAAGAGAGAGGTACCATGATGAGTGGCAAACTAACTTTAAAACGATTATCAAACTTGGATGAAGCGGCTTTACTAGATCAACAATTTTCTCAACATTTCCCGTGGTACAAATCAGGAGACTATTACAAGGAGTGTCTTGAAGAGAATCGTGAAGGTAAAAGAGTTACACTAATGGCGTTTTACGAAGATCAATTAGCTGGATGCTGTCACTTACTATACGAATCGAAATATCCTTTTTTCCAAAGTGATAAAATACCGGAAATTAATGACTTGAACGTATTCCCAGAATTCAGAAGAAAGGGGATAGCAAGCAAATTATTTGATGAAATAGAGTCCATAGCAGCAACAACATCTAAGTATATAGGTCTGGGTGTTGGACTTTACAAAGATTATGGGAACGCTCAAATGATGTATGGTAACCGTGGGTATGTTATGGACGGTAAGGGAATGACATATAACAATATCCAAGTGCAGCCGGGTCATTCCGTAATGGTTGATGATGAATTGCTTATTTATCTAGTAAAAGAATTAGACTAAGCATCATTAGACTTAAGGGGAGAAACGTATGGCTTTATGGGAGCAACTTTTACTATTTGGAATTCCAGGCCTTTTATTGTTTTGTGGTTTTCATTATTGGACACCGAAATTAACGAATAAAGGAGTATCCCTGATTTTTTCCTTCTGGTTCTTTTTATGGATACCAGTTATTATCTTACTTCCCTTATCCATTTTGTTGTATTGGTTGGGTGGGGGGAGCATGATATTTGCTGATTTCAAAGAACGATTTCATCTTGTCGCCTTTTCCAATACCGATTGGCTTTGGGTGGTTGGGGCTGTTATATTTACCATCATCGCTGATCAACTGTTAGAACCCGTAGGCAAATATTTTGCAAGGTTACGTTTTTTCTCCCCACCAAGTTACCTGCCAGCACCATTTAATCCACCCCAGTAAGTTTTTTGGCGTTACGCTAAAAGGGAATTGGCGATTGCTAGCTGTCTTTATACCAATACATATCATTGCCATGTTTAGTGAAGAGTTAATGTGGAGAGGTTACATTTTACCATTACAGGTAGATACTTATGGGGTTTATGCATGGATTATAAATGGTTTACTATGGGCGTGGGTAGTGCATGCTTGCTTAAAATGGCATCTAATTGGCATGATCCCTGGAATGTTAATCGCACCTTGGATAGCGCAGCATACAGGTTCAACCTGGGCCTCATTTGCTGTACATGCTATTGGCAACGCCCCGCTTTGGGTCATTTTACTTGTAGGTGTTCTAAAGTCGACGATAGATGAAGAGCCAAATCACGTAGAAAAAACAGCTTGAACTAGCATTATTGTATAACCACCGTATAACAGCACATTTCTGTATTAGGGAGTGCCTCTCTGATTAGGAGTGTGCTGTCTTTTTGATAAGGCATAATGCACCTGCGCCGAGGGCGAGAGGAATGTCATTTTACACTGTGATACAATATTTGTAATTGAACTCTGGTTTATCCACTATGGGAAGGTGAAAACAATGGAATTTGAGCTTTTGTTACGGGTTCTTCTCGCTGGAGTATGTGGCGTAGTTATCGGATATGAACGTAAAAACAGAAGGAAGGAAGCGGGGATCCGGACGCATTTTGTTGTAGCCGTGGGAGCTGCATTAATGATCATCATTTCGAAATATGGGTTCCAGGATCAAATCGGTTGGGAAAATTTATCGTTGGATCCATCCAGAATGGCTGCTGGGGTTGTCAGTGGTGTCGGCTTCCTTGGAGCAGGAATGATCTTCATGCAGAAGCAAAGTGTAATAGGACTTACAACAGCAGCAGGGATATGGGCTACAGCAGGTCTGGGAATGTCTATAGGTGCAGGAATGTACCTTATCGGTATTGGAGTTACACTGATCCTAGTTTTGGGACAGATTATTTTGCATAGCCATTTCATTTGGACTAAATCCCCCAAAACTGAAAGACTTCTGCTCGCATTAGCAAATGAAGAAGGCGCCATCGATAAAGTCATGGAGAGATTGAAAGATGGACGCATTGAAGTGTCGAGCTTTACATCCGAGAGTAATGAGTTGGAGATTTCGCTGGAACTGACCGTGACATTTCAAGGAGCGGCTACAGTTATGGACCTGGTAACATTAATTCAAGATGAACCTTTTGTGAAGAAGGTTGCGGTGGAATAGCAGTTGGAAAAGAGGTCAATATGAATAGTGAAGCGCGTATTATCAAACTTGCTGAAGTGTTTGTGAAGCAAGAATTAGAATTTGATTCATCCGGTCATGATTGGTGGCATATTGATCGAGTAAGAAAGCTCGCCTTGGAAATTGCTAAGACCGAGAAAGAAGCAGATGGTTTCATATGTGAATTATCAGCTCTTCTACATGATGTAGCGGATGAGAAATTGAACGATTCAAAACAAGCGGGACTAGACAAGGTTGAAAATTGGCTAGCTAGCAACATTGCAGACAAGAACATCACAAACAGAGTAATGACTATTATTGCGACTATGTCTTATAATGGCGGACAGAATCCACCTATGGAATCAATTGACGGGGAAATTGTTCAAGATGCCGATCGTTTAGATGCACTTGGGGCCATTGGCATTGCTAGAACATTCGCATACTCGGGGGCCAAAGGTACAATCATCCATAATCCAGAACAAGAGTTTTCACAGTTCTCAAAAATGGATTACAGGTCTAATAATAAGACGGCGATATACCATTTTTATGAGAAATTATTAAAATTGAAGGATTTAATGAACACACCACATGCCAAAGAACTGGCTGCAAGAAGACATGATTTTATGGAAGAATATCTAAGACAGTTTTATAGTGAGTGGAACTTAGAGGATAATGGTGGATTGTAGAATAGAAACCGAGGTGAACTCATGGACAGAATAGCGTTAATTAGAACAGAAGAAAAGAAATATCATGACCTCTGTTATGAGAATCACAAGTTATTCGAACCGGGATCTTGGTTACATAAGCCTGTCAAAACAGTAATGGATCTCATGGAAGAATTCAGCGGGCAACAAAATATAAATGTGCTTGATCTGGGATGTGGAATAGGTAGGAATAGCATTCCTATTGCTGAAACACTAAAGAATAGAAACGGCATAGTAGTATGTGTTGATTTATTAGTATCAGCAATAGAAAAGTTACAAGAAAATAGCGAGAAATTTGAAGTTCAACAATATATTGAAACGGTACAATCTGATATTGAATATTTCCATATCGAAGAGGACGATTATGACGTCATCATAGCTGTCTCAGCATTAGAACATATAAGTTCAGAGGAAGCATTGGAAAGAAAGCTTCATGAGATGGCGGTAGGAACAAAGCCAAATGGGATGAATTGTATTATTATTAACTCCAACATAAGAGAGATTGAAAGGGATTCAAATGTAGATCTTGAACCGATGTTCGAAGTGAATTTAGCAACCGATAACATGCTAGAATTGCTGGATCGACAATATGAGGGTTGGGCGATTCAAACAAGATTAGTGAAACAATTGGAGTATGACATTTACCGTGATGAGCAACTTGTAAGTTTAATTACAGACTGTATAACCTTCGTGGTTAAGAAGATATAGATCAAATCTTGTAAGGGGTTATATATATGAAGGTCAAAATTAGTTTGTTGGAAGACATTAAAGATGCACCATGGGACTTACTACTATTAGCCGATCCATCAAGTGAGTTAATTGAAGAGTATTTGAGTAGGGGACAATGTTTTGTTACCTTAATTCATGATGAAATTGTTGGAGTGTTCGTACTTATAAGAACTCGGCCAGAAACAATGGAATTAGTAAACGTTGCCGTTCGAGATGATTTTCAAGGTAAAGGAATTGGAAAGCAGTTAGTATTAAGTGCAATCGACAAGGCCAAAGAACAAGGGGCTAAGACCATTGAAATCGGAACAGGGAACTCAAGCATGCACCAACTCGCGTTATATCAGAAATGTGGATTTCGCATCACTGGCGTCGATCGGGACTTTTTCATTCGGCATTATGAAGAAGAGATCTATGAGAATGGAATTCAGTGTATAGATATGATTCGGTTAAGTATTGACGTGTGATTTATAAGCTCTCTTTCATTAGTGAAAAGGTGGTATATTCGGGGTGGTTATTTTTTCATATTCGTTCAATTGGACAATGGGTTGCAGGGGGATTAATCATGATTAGTGAAACTGTATTAAGTCGGATTCTAGAGTTATTAAATTATCCATCAGAAGACATTCATTTAATTGGTGGATATTTCAATAATGTTTATGAAATCTCTGCTGTTCCACCCATTGTTGTTAAGATATTTGATAGAGGGATAGATAGTGAAGAGAAGATAATGTCTGAAATCGCATGGACTCAGTTTCTCAAAGAAAATGGGGTACATGTAGCGGTTCCGATATTAATAGGGAACGAATCGTATATTTATAGTTTGACCGAGGAATTATTTTTTGTTGCTTACAAAAAAGTTAATGGAAGGCATATAGATATCAATCATGAAGATTGGAACGATAAATTGTTTCATCAATGGGGTAGAGGGATGGGGACCATGCACTCCTTATCCAAGTTATACAAAGGTAAATACGGGCGCCCAGAATGGAATGAGCATCCGATGTATCAATTGGATATGAATCATTTTGATCCTACTATTAAAGAAAAATGGGAGAACTACCTTGTAGGTATCCATTCAATTCATAAATCCAAAGATTCGTATGGGATAATACATGGCGATCTACATCAACATAATTTTCTATATGACAAAGGTGAATTAGCATTTATAGATTTTGGAGACAGTGAATGCAATTGGTTCGCGTATGATATAGCTATAGCAATTTATCATGCATCCCAATCCTACGCAATGGACAAGCGAAATAAATTTGCATCTTCATTTTTTAATGCTTTCATTGATGGTTATTCAATGGTAAATTCAGTGGATGAGACATTGAATAGCATAGATTTTTTCGTTAATTTCAGGCACTTGTATTCGTTTGTTTATCATACACAATATTCAGATAGAACTAAGTTAAATGAACGACAACTTCAATATTTAGAAGACATGAAATTATCGATCCTGAATCACGATTCTTATTTAGGGGTCAGATTAGTTTAAAGGAGGAGCAACAATGGATGAGAAGGCAGCAGAGCGATGGGACGATATAAGAGCAAAAGGAAGAAATCACTTCATTATAAATACTGGCGTTATACGATGGGGATTAGGAACAGCAATTCTATTCTCTATAATTGTTACTTATATGAATAAGGGTGCAGCGGGAATAACGTTTACGGATCAAGACTTTTTGAGGAACTTTATTATCTCCCTTATTATATTCCCAATTGGAGGATATTTCTGGGGTGCGTGGATGTGGAAATCGCAAGTTAAAAAATATATGAAGTAATAAAAGGGGCGGTGCAGAGATGTTGATATATACAACTGAAGAGCTCACTGTCCGTGAACTTGAGAAAACCGATGAGGTTTTACTTGTAACTTGGTTATCAAATCCTGTAGTACTGAAATATTATGAAGGTCGTGACCGGCCACATGACCTCGATTTGGTGAGGGAACATTTTTACAAAAATGATAGTGTGACTCGCTGCATTATCGAATTCGAAGGTAAGCCTATTGGATTTATTCAATTCTATCCTTTAGATGAAGAGTCACGGAATGAATATGGATATATAAACCCTGATGAGAAGATCTATGGAACAGATCAATTCATTGGTGAAATTAATTACTGGAATCAAGGTGTTGGAAAGAAACTTGTTACATCGATGACAGGTTACTTAATCAACCACAAACATGCAGATAAGATCGTAATGGACCCGCAAACATGGAATTTACGTGCTATAGCATGTTATGAGAAATGTGGATTTAAGAAGATCAAATTAATGAAAGAGCATGAAAGTCACGAAGGACAATTAAGAGATTGTTGGTTGATCGAATATTCGGCATTGGATTAATCACATGTCTCGACAATAGAAAGAGGGGGGAGATTTGAGAAAGCATATCGTTTTTGATTTTGACGGAACACTTGTAGATACGACTAAAGTAATTGTTAAGGTGTATAACGAGTTAGCTGATCAATACAAACTCAAGAAGTTATCTCAGGAAGAGTTTCAAAATATGATGAATCTCCCCCTGAGACAGAAATTAAAGGCACTTGAAGTATCAATCTTTAAGGTGCTGAGGATGAGAAGGATCGGTCAAGACTTTAAAGAGAAGTATAAATCTTATCTGGGAACGGTTGATTTCTGCGATGGAGTACTAGAGGTCGCACGGCAATTGGAAGATAAGGGGTATGTGCTATCCATTCTTACTTCGAATTCAGAATTAAATATCACCTACTACTTAAACAGTAAACAGATCAACTTATTTCAGCATATAAGTTCTTCAAAAGGACTAATGGGTAAAGACCAAGCCATTAAGAAGTATATGAAGGAGCATCAATTATCTAATCAAGAACTGATTTATATTGGGGATGAGGTTAGGGATATTCAGGCTTGTAAGAGAAATAATGTGGAAGTCATTGCTGTCTCCTGGGGTATTTACAGCAGAGACCTACTATTATCTGAGGAACCCAACTATTTAATCGATGATCCACATGAAATAATAAAAATCATTTGAACCGGAGGCATTTAAAATGATCAATATGGATAATATTTATCTCATCACGGATATCCCCGAATTTACGCCTCAAATCAGTCGCCTGATCTCTATGATGAATTACGCTAGACACACAACCATTGAAGCGACTAAGGATCTATCTGTTGACGAATTAGATTACTTATTAGACTCTGAAAGTAATTCGATTGGTGCATTATTGTTACACTTTGCTGCGGTAGAATATGCTTACCAAGTTGAGACGTTTGAAGGGAGGCACTTGTCAGAAGAAGAGTTAGCCGTTTGGAGGCCAGCTCTAAACTTAGGAGAAGAAGGCCGAGATAAGATTAAAGGGAACGATTTAAATTTTTATTTAGATAAGATGAATGAAGTAAGGCAAAGAACGTATGAATTGTTCCAAGGAGTTAATGACGACTGGTTATATAAGCAAGAGGAGTTTTGGTATAACAAACAGGCAAATTACTACTTTATGTGGTATCACGTGTTTGAGGACGAGATTAATCATAGAGGTCAGATTAGAATGATTAGGAAGAGATTTTAGAAACGGGGAGCGAGGTTTTTTTATGAAAATTGCCTTTGTTATCTTTAATGGAATGACGTTTCTAGATTTTATTGGATTTTATGATGTCATCTATCGCTTGAATATGTTTGAAGAGACTAAAGGGACCACTTGGGACATTTGTGGACTCTCAGAAGAAATCTCCGATGAATTAGGATTAACTGTTAAAGTAAATCGGGTCAAACCAGACCTTTCTGAATATGACTTATTATTTGTCCCAGGAGGAATGGGAACACGTGAACTTCGATACGATGACGAATTTATTACATGGTTAAAACAAGCTGACAAAGTTAAATACAAAGTGTCTGTTTGTACAGGTTCGCTTTTACTTGGAGCAGCAGGATTTTTAGAGAATAAGAAAGCGACAACCCATCCTAATGTCTACGAGTTGCTTGAACCGTATTGTGCAGAAGTTATTAAAACTAGGATTGTGAAAGATGGAGATCTGATAACAGCTGGCGGAGTATCGACCTCTATTGACCTTGCGTTATATGTTGTTAAGCTTTTTGTAAACCAAGAGGCAGTAGAGATTATCAAACAACAAATTGACTACCCATATGAAGTGCAAGGAATCATTGAAGTCTAAGCCTCTCAAGATAAATTTGAAGATGGAGGATATTTATGAGCATTGGGTTAGACGAATTTTTCATTCTATTGGATGATGAGGATAAACTTTTATACGCTCAAATCGCGGATTATGTAATTCATCTAGGATACAAACCTAGAAAAGCAAAGACCCAAGCAATAAATTATGTTTTTACAAACAACAAAACAAAGAGACATTTGCTCAAGTTCTCCATTGAGGAAGGGATTCCTCATCTAAAAATGAAATTTTATGCTACTAAGAAATATTCACTAATATTCCATGAAGGTGTAAGAGCGGTGGTTGAAGAGTTCAATTATAAATATACAGGTTGTTATAAGTGTGGAAAATGTAAAGATACATTAGATGGTTACGAATATACATATCCGGATGGTCGCAGATTTTTTAGATGTGGTAGTGAACTAATTAGTTTACCAAGATTCTCGCAAAGTGATATACCGGAAATCCTAGAATTAATCGAGAAGCAACACACCTATTATGTGTCGAAGTTATAATCGGAATAGAGGTGACATGTTTGGACTCACCAGTAGTGATAAGGGAATATAGTTCGGATGATAGTCACTCCATTTCAAACATAATTAGAGAGAATTTAATCAAAGTAAATATTAAAGACTATTCAGAAAAGATTATTAACAATATATATGAAATTTTTACTCCAGAGTATATAGCTGAGCTATCAACATGCAGGAAAGTATATGTTGCTATCAAAGATAATTCAATTATTGGTACTGCAAGCCTTGATAAAGATACTATATATACCGTTTTTATCGATATTAAGCAGCACAATAAGGGAATTGGGCGGCAACTGATTCATTATATTGAACAGATTGCCATTGACTCTGGAATAACATTACTTAAACTTCCTAGTAGTATAACAGGGCAAAAATTTTATGAGAATCTAGGGTATCATGCAGTAGATGTTGTTGAGTCCGAGGTTTATGGTAGAGATATCATTATGATAAAGAACTTAATCAAAGATTAAACAACATATAAAAAAACACAAATGCTAAAATGATTCCCCCACACCGTTGACGTGTTATTCCTGAAATGGACAAGTCTGCGCTGTGGGTTATTTGTATTCGTCGTAGTTAATCAGAAATTAATTTAGAGGAGAATTTACGGATGGCTAATACGAATGAAATAATTGCAGTTGGTAGGACAGCAGAGATTTTATCTTATGGCAAGGATCAAATATTAAAACTATTTCGTCCAGGTATTCCTGAACATCTAAGTAGTGATGAATTCAATATTAGTTCGGCGGTATTTAATTTAGGTTTATCGTGTCCCAGGCCCATTGAGATAATTGATTATGAAGGGCGCAAGGGGATTATTTACTCTCAAGTTGTCGGTGTAACCATGCTCAAAACACTCGAAAAAAAGATTTGGACAACCACTAAACACGGTAGAAAAATGGCAACACTTCATCGTGATATTCACTCAAGATCAGTATCAAACCTGCCAAAACAACGGGATATTTTAATAGACCGAATTCAGCATGCCCCGCTATTAACAACAGAAGAGAAGAACACAATCATTTTAAAGTTAATGGCCCTTAAAGAGGACACTAAACTTTGTCATGGAGACTTTCACCCTGACAATATCATGCTCGGAGAGAAGAAAGAATGGGTTATCGACTGGATGACAGGAATGGAAGGCAATCCAGCCGGAGATGTGGCTAGGACTATATTAATGCTGAAGCTGGGGAGTACATCTGAAGAAACTCCAAAAATCATTGCAGGTTTAATTGCACTTATAAGAAATAAGCTCCGTGCTGCTTACACTAAGGAATATTTGAATAACTCGGAGATAACCATGGAAGAGATTAACCAATGGATGGTTCCTGTTGCTGCAGCTAGGTTAACGGAGTGGTTACCTAATCAAGAAAAGAAAGAACTTGTCGAATTCATCAGAAGTTCTTTGAGCTAAACATAATTTTTTTAAGGAGAGTAGTCACAGATGCCTAATGAATTGATTAAAAATACAGATGATATTCTCAACATGCTAGATGCATTGATGCGCGAACCAGTCTTGTTCTGGGATAAGTTCTATAGTGATCGCAGTAAGAAGGTTCCGTTTTTTATCAATCACCCTGATGAGAATCTGGTGTCTTATCTTGATTCAGGACATGTGCAAGTTGGAAAAGTGTTAGAGGTAGGATGTGGACCTGGAAGAAATGCGATATACCTTGCTCAGAGAGGCTTTAAAGTCGATGCTGTTGATATTTCCGAAGAGGCAATAAGATGGGCTCAAGATAGGGTAAATGAACATAACGTTGATGTGAATTTTCAGTGTATCTCATTGTTTGAACTTCAAGCGGTTGAAGAATATGATTTCGTTTACGATTCAGGATGTTTACACCACATTTGGCCACACAGACGGATCGAATATATTGAAATGTTGAATAAAGCGCTGAAGCCAGGTGGATATTTTGGGTTAAGCTGCTTTGCCCCTGGATTTGCTGAAATCGGCGGGGCACTCGACACAACGGACTGGGAAGTGTATCGCGAACGGAATATGAAAGGCGGACAAGCGTATAGCGAAGAACAGTTGAAGATACTATTTCAAGATTATTTTGACTGTGTAGAGTACAGGCTGATGACAGAATGTAGTGAAAGTGATGAGAAATTCGGAGTTCCCTTTTTGGGGACATCACTTTGGAGGAAGAAGTAACTGAAAACCATTTGCGTGCCAATTGGTCAAAAAATACGTTCAGTTGCATATCTATTATATTATGACATTCCTCGGTATTCAGAATATTAATAGGCTTTGGCTAAAATAAGAAAGAAGGAAAAATCATGGGAACCATTGTAGTTATTGGTGGAGGAGAATTAAGTGAACTTGAGACATTGGAAATCGATCGTGAGGTTGTAAATTTAACAAACAAGTTGAAACCCAAGGCATTATTTATTCCCACAGCTAGCAATGATGCACTAGGTTATTGTGATTCTTTTGCAAGCGTATACGGTGATCGGTTAGGTTGTGAGACAAGAAGCTTATTACTTGCAACTAACAGTTATACACATGAAGAAATTGTTGATGCAATCATGTCTGCTGATTTGATTTATGTAGGTGGGGGTAATACCGCGAAGATGCTAGAGATCTGGAGGGAAACTGGGGTCGATACTCTTTTGAAAGAAGCATATGCTTCTGGAACAGTACTATCTGGACTAAGCGCAGGTTCCATATGCTGGTTTGAGTATGGTCATAGTGACTCAGAGGCATTTGAGGGTAATAAAGGATGGAAGTATATAAAATTAGAAGCGATGGGACTATTGAGAGGGATCCATTGTCCACATTATGACGAGGATAATCGTTCAGAGGATTTTATGCGTATGGTTCAAGGGAGCGGGTTACCTGGAATCGCAGTTGAGAATAATTGTGCAATGATATTTAAGGATAATGAATATAAAGTAATTTCTACAAAAGACACGGCAAGGGCTTTTACAATTATTGATTCTGATCAAGGAGTTATCGTATCAGAACTGACACAACATTCAAAGTTCAAACCACTTAGTGATTTGTATTAACGGAACTACATCTATCTTGTTCATTATCACATAGAGTGACAAGTTGTTCCTCGGGCCATACCGAGACATTTCAAACTCAGGAGGATATGAATATGAAAGAAACAAAGGTCTATAAGGAACTGAATAATTGTTCTATTAGTGCAGATGTATATGACCAGGGTAGCGATACTCCCGTAATTATATATATTCATGCAGGAGCTTTGATTTTTGGATCAAGAACGTGGTTGCCTGCTGAACAAATTGATTTTTATACTAACGCAGGATTTAGTGTGATCAGCATAGATTATCGATTAGCTCCCGAAACGAAATTGGATGTAATCATCGAAGATATAAGAGACGCAATAGATTGGGTTAGGACCAAAGCCAAGCAATGGTATGATTTTGACACGAATAACATGGCTCTAGTGGGTAGCTCTGTCGGTGGGTTCCTTAGCATGTTAATGGGAACTATGGACGTCAAACCTCAAGCTATCGTTTCTTTGTATGGATACGGAGATATTCTAGGGGAATGGCTTGCTCAACCTAGTGAGTATTACTGTAAGAAGCCAATTTTGAATAGAAATAATGCGTCTGAATATGTAGGAAATACAGATACCTCGGAGGGTGCGTGGGAGAGATTTAATTTCTATCTCTATTGTCGGCAACATGGTGTCTGGGTCAATGAGGTAACTGGCCTGGATCGAGTTAATGATCGAGAAGAGTTAATGATATACAATCCTATCGATCGCCTCAGTAGCGAATTTCCACCTACCTTATTACTCCATGGAGATCAAGATACGGATGTTCCCTATGAACAATCATTAATCATGTATGAGAAACTCAAAGAACATGGGGTTACAACAAAGTTAATAACTATAGAAGGCGCTGATCATGTTTTTGATCAGAATTTTGAAGATCCTTCCGTTCAAAATGCGTTTGCTAAAATTATTGATTTCCTTAGAATTCATTTAAGTAAGTGAAGAAGAAACTTAGATAATTTGGAGGTGAGAAGCGGGATAATCTGCACAATAAATTGTGGCCTTATTTTCTGTTGAGATTAGGAAATGTAGGGAGTGATAAAAGGTGGTAAACCAAAATGCACTCGAATTAAAGTCATTAAGTAAAAGTTTCGGGAACTTTAAAGCTGTCGACAACTTGTCTGTGAGCGTGAAACAAGGTGAAATATTCAGTTTGCTAGGGCCTAATGGAGCAGGAAAGACAACAGCAATTAATATGATCACCGGAGTATTGGAAATGGATGATGGTACTATCGAAATGAACGGTGTTACTTATCAAAAGGGAGGTTCCACTAGAGGTGGCATGATTGGTGTATGTACGCAAGAATTACAGCTCTGGCCTTTTATGACTTGTGAGGAACAACTACATTTCATGGGAAATCTCTACAAACTGGATACAAAGGTAATAAAGAAACGCTCCTTATCTTTGTTAGAAATGGTCGGCTTATCGGACAAAAGAAAGGTATGGGCTAAAAAGTTGTCAGGGGGCATGCAGAGACGTTTGCATTTGATTATGTCCGTTATTCATGATCCCGATATTGTCATACTAGATGAACCTGAAGCAGGACTCGATCCACAGAGTAGAATACTTGTCAGGGACTTTATTAAGTTCATGTCCAAATCCAAAACGATACTATTAACCACACATAATATGGATGAGGCAGAGAGATTGTCCTCTAGGGTAGCTATTATGGACAAAGGTAAAGTACTGGTTTGTGATACGCCAACGATGCTCCGCCAGCGAATTGCACCTGAGGAAACCATGGAAATATTGTATGAGCAACCTGTAGTGGTAACCGAGCAGTGGAAGTCCGTCCCATATAAGGTCCAGGTCAATGATAAAACCATACGTGTCACGGGTAATCGATTAGCGGCTGAGGCACCAAATATTCTTAGTAAGATGAGTTCTCTATGCGGTGATCCGGTTACAGTTAGCTTAAGGCAGAGTACGCTTGAGGATGTCTTCATAAAGCTGACTGGAAGGAGCCTACGAGAATGAGATTGTTAGCTGTGTTTAAGAAAAGCTTAATTGAGCAAATTCGTGATTATAAGGCACTTGTTTTAACGCTGCTTTCCCCTGTCATTTTTATCATCATATTTGGATTAGCTTTTGGCCAAGGATTCTATACCTATACTTTAGGAATATCAAATGATGATGTAGGAGTTATGGGTGAGAAATTAATCTATGAATTTCAGAATAGCAAATATCCTAACGGTAATTTGATGTTCTCTGTTGTCATGGTTGATTATGATACAGAACAGGTTTTAAATGGAATAAAGAAGCAAAAATATGATGCTCATCTCTACATCCCATCTGACTTTAGCGAATCGTTACATAACAGCGGACAAGGTGGAGAAACATCCTCAGTTCGAGTGCCCATAACAGGAAATCCCTCTTACATATCGTATAACTTAATTAGTAGCTTTGTGGAGAACCACATTCATAACTTTGTATGGACAAAGGTTATGGTGGACAATCCAATTGAGATTGTGTATGAAGAAACAGAATCAACGAAAATTAAATCGGAATTCGAGAATATGGCGCCAGGCTTAATGGTATTCTCCGTTTTCTTTCTACTTATTCTAAGCTCGATGGTTGTGACCAAGGAAGTAGAGAACCGGACGATTCAAAGAATTGTTTTGTCAAAAATTAAGCCATTTGAAATATATGCAGGAGTCAGCCTATCTCAACTGCTTCTAGCGGCCGTAATGCTACCCATGGTATTTGCAACTAGCCTAATGCTAGGGTTCACAACAACGGGTTCATTTGGTCTGGCATATCTTGTTGGGTTAATCGCTACCTTCTCTGCGATCGGGATAGGTATGATTATTTCAGCTTTTTGTAAAACATCTTTGGAAGCATTCATTATTGGAAATGTTGTTGTAACTCCAATGATGTTCTTGGCAGGTATTTTCTTCAAGGTTCCACCTGTTAAACTCTTTACTATTATGGGCAAAGAGATCGAATTACTGACGCTAATGCCGACACTTGATGCTGTAAATGCCATGAACAAGATCCTGATTAATGATGCGGATTTCTTCGGTATCCTTCCTGAGCTCATCGTGCTGACTTTATTATCAGCAGGTTACTTTATGTTGGGAGTATACTTGTTTAGTAGGCGGTATATGAGAAAAGCATGAGTAAGAATAGAGGTGAACCGTTGGGGAGTAAATACAAACCAATAATGAAGTTGCTTACGTGGATGATCTTCATAGGTTATAGTACATGTTTAATATACTGGATGTTCAGGGGATTTGGTCGATCTAGTCATGCTGAACTTAGATTTAATTATATCCCTTTTACAACCATCTGGAGTTATATCATGAATGTAAATCAACAGAATATAACGACCACAATTGTTAACTTAGTTGGAAACATCGGAGTGTTTGTTCCTTTTGGAGTTCTAATGCCATCAATATTTAAGCACTTGAGAAAATACCCGGTATTCTCGATCTATTTTATAAGTTCAATCCTGATCTTAGAGTTCATGCAGACCTTTCTTAAAGTAGGATCAGGGGATATAGATGATGTTATTCTAAACTTTGTAGGTGGAAGTATAGGTTATTTGTTATGGCTCAAAACCAAAATCAATGCTTAGAAACAGGGGGAGTCAAAGTGCATAATCAAATAAAATTAGAAGTGGCAACGGAAGTTGATGCGGAGCAGATTAGAGATTTGATGGTGAATGTTGAAGAAGATGAGGCATCAAAATGGTACACAGACGGTGAAAGGCCGTATATACCAGGTTTCGATTCGATAGCGATGCAACAATATCATGCTAGGAGTGGACACTATTACAAGATTCTTTTACAAAATACACTTGTTGGAGTAGTTCTTATCTCAACTACGGGAAGAGAACATGCGAGAATCGACCGTTTGTATATTGATCCACAGTTTCAAGGTAAACAAATTGGCTCGATCGTTCTACAACATATTGAAAATTTATTCCCACAGATTAGAACTTGGACGTTAGATACCAGTCAGAAGAGCCCTAGAAATCATTATTTTTATGAGAAGAATGGTTATAAGTTAATGTCTGAAGATCAAGATGAACGATATTATCGTAAAGAAGTTGTTGATCAACAATTGGAAACGCGGGACTTTGCTACCCGAAAGGGGTTAAATAAACATAATTTTCGAGAGTGCAGTATGCAAGATTCTGATTTCTATGATGTGAATTTAGCAAATTCAAGTTATTCGAATTCAAATATGAGCTGTCAAAAGTTCCAAAACATCAATTTATCAGGATCGCATATTACTAATACGAATATGAGTCATTCGATATTTGGAGACTCCAATATGAGAAAAGTTGAAATTTGCCATGTCTCACTAGCAGGCGCTTATATCCATGATTCTAATCTGCATAATCTTTCTGTTAATAATTGTAATATAGAAGGCATGAAGATAGATGGCGTACTCGTTAGTGACTTAATTAAAGCGTACAAGAGTAGATAAGATTCATTAACACAAGCAAAGTTTATTATTATATTATAAGAAGAGCCCCTGCTTAGTGTATATTGCTATGGGCATACATAATTTATTGCATAGGATTGGGGAGAGCAAATGAATAAGTTAATGTTAGTAGTCATTTGCTTTTTACTAATCATTAAAGTTTCTCGTTACATAGTACAGACGAAAATCTGTTGCAAAGTATAGGGCAGTATGCTAGGATAAAACCAAGGTTCGGAAACGTTACCGAAAAGGATTCCGACAATTAAATTGGAAGCGCAATCACTGCCTTCAATCAAGGGGATTCTTGAAATGTATTTCGAAACTGTAGTAGTAAATAAATTACTAGAAAAGCGGGGGAAAAAGATGAAAGTTAAAAAGGTTTTGGGACTTGCTCTTGCGTTGACTTTGGTTGGTGGACTAGTAGCGGGATGTGGCACTAAAGAAAATAATAGCGCAAACAATGGAAATAAGGGTGAAGAAAAAACTAATACTACAACAACATCTAAAGCCGAAGAAATTTATTTCTTGAACTTCAAGCCTGAAATAGCTCCAGTATATGAGAAGATTGCTAAGGATTATGAAGCTGAAACGGGTGTTAAAGTTAAAGTGGTGACTGCTGCCGCTGGGACGTACGAGACTCAATTGAAAGCGGAAGTTGCTAAGAAAGATGCTCCTACGATTTTCCAAATTAACGGACCTGTTGGTTATGAAGCTTGGAAAGATTATGCATTGGATTTGAAGGATTCGAAGTTGTACAGCTACTTATCTGATAAAAGCTTGGCAGTAACAAGTGGAGATGGCGTTTACGGTATCCCTTATGTAGTTGAAGGTTACGGTATCATCTACAATGAAGCAATTATGAAGAAATACTTCGCTTTGGCTGACAAAGCAGTTTCAATCTCTGCAACATCTGAAATTAACAACTATGATACGTTAAAAGCAGTTGTTGAAGATATGACGGCTAAGAAAGACCAACTGGGAATTAAAGGCGTATTTTCTTCTACTTCTCTAGGTGCTGGTGAACAATGGAGATGGCAAACTCACTTGGCTAACTTGCCGTTGTTCTATGAATTTAAAGACAACACAAATTTTGACAATACTGTTCTGGCTGGCTTAGATACTAAGGAAGTTGAATTTAAATATGCAAGTAACTTCAAGAACATTTTTGACTTATACATCAACAATTCCGTAACAAAAGGTACTCTATTGGGTAGTAAATCTGTAGCGGATTCTATGGCTGAATTTGCACTTGGTCAATCGGCTATGGTTCAAAATGGTAACTGGGCTTGGGCACAAATTAATGAGGTTAAAGGTAACGTAGTAAGTGCTGATGATGTTAAGTACCTACCAATCTACACAGGTATGCCTGGTGAAGAGAAACAAGGTTTGGCAATTGGTACAGAAAACTATTTCGTAATTAACAGCAAAGTATCTGCTGAGAAACAACAAGCATCCATTGCTTTCTTAGAGTGGTTGTACTCCAGTGAAAAAGGTAAAAACTATGTAACTAACGAATTAGGATTTATCTCACCATTTAATACATTTACGGAAGCTGAAAGACCAGCTGATCCATTGGCCAAAGAAGTAATGGCATGGATGTCCAAAGACGTTACTTCCGTAGCATGGACATTTGCAGCATTCCCAAGTGAAGATTTCAAGAACACTTTTGGTGATGCATTGTTAGAATATGCTCAAGGAAACAAACCTTGGGATGAAGTCGTAACTATCTTTAAAGATTCGTGGAAGTCTGAAAAGGCAAAATAATTAGTATGATAAGCAGGTAGAATTACGATATGCCACTGTGTACCTTTGGGTGCTCAGTGGCATAATACATCAATGGATGAGTTTAGATAGTTCAACTCTAAACTTTTTGATAGGAGAAGAGAATATGCAAAAGTCGATTAAAAAATATTTTGCGCTCTTTGCATTGCCAACTATACTAGCCTTTACGGTGGCATTTTTAATACCATTTATCTTAGGTGTATATTTGTCTTTTACAGAATTCACGACAGTGAATGACGCAAAATGGGTAGGCATAAGCAATTATATCAAGGCATTCTCTAACCAGGACTTTCTAAACGCTCTTTGGTTTACAGTAGCATTTACTTTAGTAGCAGTAGTAGCAATCAATCTATTTGCGTTTATCATAGCGTTGTTGTTAACCCGGGGGAAAAAAGGTACTAATTTATTTAGAACGGTATTCTTTATGCCAAACTTAATCGGCGGTATCGTATTAGGATATATATGGCAATTGATTATAAATGGTGTTTTGTTTAAATTTGATGTGACTTTAACATTTGATGCTAAATATGGATTCTGGGGATTAGTCGTTCTAATGAACTGGCAACTCATCGGTTATATGATGATTATCTATGTTGCGGGTCTTCAGAATATTCCTAAAGATGTGATCGAAGTAGCAAAAATTGACGGAGCTTCTCGTTTCCAAGTGTTACGTAATGTAACCTTACCGCTAATTATGCCAGCTATTACAATTTGTTTATTCCTATCTTTATCGAATTCCTTCAAATTGTTTGACCAAAACTTGGCCTTGACAGCCGGAGCACCATCTAAACAAACAGCTATGTTAGCTTTGGATATATTCAACACCTTCTATGGTAAAACGGGTTATGAAGGCGTGGGGCAAGCTAAGGCCGTCATATTCTTTGTTTTAGTGGCACTAATCGCATTAGTACAACTTGTTATTACTAGAAGAAAGGAAGTTGAGAATTGATGAATAAGACAAAAACAAGAGTAAGTGATTATATTCTATACATCATTTTGTCAGTTTTGGCTATTCTATTTTTGTCGCCAATCTTCATCGTTCTCATGAACTCCTTTAAAGGTAAATTCTTCATTAGTGATACTCCTTTTGCAGTTCCTAATAGTGATACTTTTGCCGGCTTAAGTAACTATACTAGTGGTATCACTAAGATTGGTTTCGGATCGGCATTTGGTATGTCACTGTTTATTACAGTGTGTTCCGTTGCCGCTATTGTTTTATTTACATCAATGACAGCATGGTATATTACAAGAGTTAAGACAAAGTTTAATAGCCTATTGTTCTATGTATTTGTATTCTCGATGATCGTTCCATTCCAAATGGTTATGTTCACAATGACAAAGGTTGCCAACGTCTTAAGTATTGATAATCCAATAGGAATTATATTAATATATCTGGGATTTGGTTCCGGCTTGTCGGTATTCTTATTTAGTGGGTTCGTCAAATCAATACCGCTTGAGATTGAAGAGGCCGTTATGATTGATGGATGTAATCCTGCTCAGTCGTTCTTTAAAGTAGTACTGCCAATTCTTAAGCCCATCGCAATCACTGTAGCCATTCTAAATGTAATGTGGGTATGGAATGACTACTTACTACCACTCCTAGTTATTGGTACGGAATACAGAACTATTCCAATTGCAATTCAGTACCTAAAGGGTGGATATGGATCAATCGATATGGGAGCCATGATGGCAATGTTAGTCTTAGCTATTATACCTATTGTAGTATTCTATCTGACCTGTCAAAAGTATATTATTGAGGGTGTTGTTGCAGGGGCTGTTAAGGGATAAGCTTTATCTCTTGGGTGTAGCTTACAATATGTACATCGGTACTTATTATTCTTTGGATTAGAGTAGGGTTCTTTCTTGGGGATATCGACACCAAGAAGATCCTACTTTTGTTGCACTTGTATGTAATTTACATTTTGATATAGAATAAGTTTATCTCATCACAGCTGTTGGAATTATAGGAGAACCTATTGATTTATTGGTTTCACGCAACTTTAATTGATATATTGATGGATGAATGAAACTACACTGTAAGGGAAGAACAAACACTATGGAACGAATGACAATTATTGATATTGCCAAAATGTGTGGAGTTGGGGTAACAACAGTATCTAGAGCTATGAATAATCATCCGGATATTAGTGAAGAAACCAAAGCGATGATTATGAAGGTGATTAAAGAAAATCATTATGTTCCAAATAACAGCGCGAGGAATTTGAAGCGTTCTGCTTCGAAAACAATTGCCGTTTTGATTAAGGGAATTACCAATCCTTTTTTCAATCATATGATTAAGGTATTTGAACAAGAAATTCAGAGGAAGAAATATTCTTTCTTTTTGCAACGGGTAGATGAAAATCAAGATGAAATCGAAGTGGCTATTGAACTAGAGAAAGAAAAGCGGTTGAAGGGTATTGTGTTTTTGGGAGGATATTTTTCACACTCCCAAGAAAAGCTAAATCAATTAACTGTACCTTTTGTACTTAGTACAATTGGGATGACCGAAGAGTTTGATCTGAATAATTATTCTTCAGTATCAGTGGATGACTTTAAAGAAAGCTATAGAATGGTAGACTATTTATGTAATCAGGGCCATACAAAAATTGCAATCATTACAGCAGCTATGGATGATGTGAGTATTGGTAAGTTAAGATACGAAGGATATAAACAAGCTCTTAAAGATCATGGGATAGATTATAATGCACAATTGGTATGGTGTATGAAAGAAAATATTGAGAGCTATACCATGGAGAATGGATATACAGTTACCAAAGATATGCTGGAGTCTAATGAAGAGTTTACAGCTATTTATGCTATCTCTGATAATCTAGCAGTTGGCGCATGTAGAGCCATATTTGAGGCCGAGAAGAGGGTTCCAGAGGATTACTCAGTTGCGGGTTTTGATGGACTGGATATATCCTTTTATTATAATCCTTCACTTACTACGATTAGACAGCCGGTAGAAGAAATTGCTGAAGAGACGATAAAGATCCTGTTTGATTTGATCAATAAGAAAATAACGCACGCGCACAAAGTATTCCCAGCAGATTTGATAGTTCGTGAATCTACGAGAGCCATATTATAACGGTTGCTCTAGTGTCATTCTGCATTGGCTCTGTTCAAATCATCATGTCTCATCGATGGGGTTGTTATGAAAATGCTTCTATGGAGATCATCTTATTTTATTATTACTACATGTTCCCTTATCATAAACATATACAATTAAGGATGACGCACAATTATGAATAGAAGAGGATATTTCGTATATAACTAACATTGGCCGCAACGTAAGCAAAATAAGCAGCTTCCAGTGGAGTACCGGCAACAGCTTACAGACTAGGTGTTTTTAGTGTCTACACAATACAACGGGGGCTTGATCAATTTGTAAACAGCCCCCCGTTCTTATGGTTTTATTTGTGAAATCCATCATGTAAGTAATTTTACTCACCTTAATTTTCCGAAAATTCACATAAGTCAGACTTCATTTTTAGCTAAATCCCTCTATGAATATTCCTCACCAAGCATGGGGTGGAAGTAATTTCTTTTACTGCTACTTAAAGGAGATTATTCATATTTAAGATCTTCAATATCAAATGTACAATTACGGCAAGAATGTGAATTCTCTATAACCGACATCAAGTCCTAACTTATTGTAATTAGCTCGTACGTATACATAATCACCAGTAAATCCGTAAATTACAGCATCGCCATGATAGTAATCAAAATAAACAGTTGAAGCAGATACTACACCAAACTGCGGACGTCCATTAACTATATCTTTAGTATACTCGATACTTACATAACCAATTAATTCACCCGTAGCTTTACTATAAATTTCTTTAGCTTGACCATATGTTGCGATACGAGAGGCCGTATCTATCTTAGAACTGGCATAATTGGAATTGGCTGCAAAAGAAGATGTTCCAACGGAACATATAAGAAATAGAGCTATAAGGACAGTAACAACAATTCTACTATTTTTCATAAATATACATCCTCCTAATTAAGTTTGAAATAAAAAGCTACTCTCTTAAATACATAACCATATTAAAAGGCGGAAATAAACTAAGGATATGAACATCACCCTTTCTAATATTTCTTTTTATACTATGGTTAATTATAAATCATTTCCATAATTTTGTAAACATATCACTTTATTCCCATAATTAAATAATTATGACTAAATTAGGAGTCAAATTCCGAATTATTGGAAGAACTAGGAAGTAGTTATTTTATGATTGCCAGAGAACGAAATAAGGAGACTAGTAGATAGCGATAGAAAACTGAAAGAATACAGGAACTCTATAGGTCTCGTTGTATCTTAGTTAATGCATAGTAAGTTATATTTCTATTTAATTGGTTATTTCGGTTTTACATGTAGAAAACATACTTATATGTAATATTGGTTTTTTAAATAAAATCATTTTTACAAAGGGCAAGTTATTTGAAAAAATGTGACGACTTGGTAAAATTTATGTTCAGTTTTTTTGAAAAATATTTACAGGAATTTTATTTAAAAAATATAAGCCATACAACATAGGTGTCCGTCTAATAGGTTAAGTTAGAAAATTAAACAGAGAAGGAAGGTGATTATTATCATTTGTACAGTCAAAAAGGCACAAAGGGGAAACGATAAAGCCTTCGTAAATCTATTCCAACAATATGAGAAAAATTTCTATTGGATTTATGTGTATGTAATAACAAGGACGTTGCATTAGATGTGGTTCAAGAAACAGCTTACCTCTCGTTTAAAAAGATCAATACATTGAAGACCCCAGAGCATTTCAAAACATGGTTAACGAAAATTGTTATTAGTTGTTCGAGCGTTATTCTTCGAAACGAAAGGAATTAATTAATTTAAAACCAGGATATGAAGAATTCGTGGGGGTTTGGATGATGAAGATATACCACTCACGGTATCACTTCAAGAATGAGTAGATACGTTAAACGAAGATGAAGAATATTAAGGTTTTATTTTGATCATACCTTAAGAGAAATTAGAAATCCCCTTTGAAACAGCTAAATCCATATTATATCGTGTATTAGATAAGCTGCGTATATAAGTGAAGGAGGCCGGTATATGAGTAATCGAATAAACCAAGAGCTAGAAAAAATTGAAATCTCCATAGAACTACATGAAAGAAGTGAACTAGGAATTAAAGCTGCAAGTTCTGAAATGAAAAGTAAAGGTATTAATGAATAAAACAATAAAGCTACCGTAGCTGTCTTATCAATTAGTATAACGGCAGCAGGTAATCCTGGTTCGCAAGTTCACTTTAAGGTTTATTCATGAATATTACGAATTTGAAAGGGCAGTTTAGGAACGGAGTATATCAAGCGATGTAGCTCATGTTGCGTTCTAATCGAGATAAACAACGGAAATATGAATTGGTTTCTATTGAAGACCTGGTACATACTGATCATATGCTCCGTAAAATTGACAAAAATATTGACTTCTCGTTTATAAACGGGAAGGTTCGTCATCTCTATTGCCAAGGCAACGGGCACCCAGCTATTGATCAGCTAGTTCTTTTCAAGATGATATTCCAAAGGCTACTTCGTTCTGAGAGCCAACTGGAACGCGAGGGTCAAACGAATATCACGGATCGTTGCTTTCTCTTGTCTAGGACTTACCGACCGAGTTCCAGATCACAACAATTAGCTGGAATCGCCGGACCCGATTCAAAGATACTACTGTTTTTACAAATATTTTTGATGAAATCGTGCTTCAAGCGGTTTCTCATCGAATGGTTGGCGGACGTGTGCTCATCTCTGACTCGACCCATGTGAAAGCCAATACCAACAAATATAAATTCACAAGAGAACAAGCTCAGCAGAATACGCGATACTATGTGGATGAACAGAACGCGGTTGTAGATGTAGAACGTCAATCACAAGGGAAAAAAGCTCTAAAACCACGAGAGGAGGTGAACGAAGACAAAGAAGTGAAGGACTGTACAACTTCCCAGACTGCTGATATATGTATCGCGAAGGCAAGCCGGAAGGTTTCTTTTATCTGAATCATCGTACCGATGATGTGAAGTTCACCCTCATTACCGATGTTTCGTAATCACCAGCAATGTTTATGATTCCGTGCCGTACCTCTCTCGTTTAGACCGTCAACGTCAGCGAATTGGATTTGCACTTGAAGCCGTTGCTTTGGATTCTGGATATTTGTCAACCCCAATTTGTAAAGGGCTTGAGGACCGTAATATTTTTAGTTTCATTGCCCATCGCACATTCCATCCTACCCAAGGTTTGTATCCAAAGTGTATTTTATCCTGCCTCTAACTCGCATAAATAATTGGGGAACTGGTTAATTATCCTAAGTTTTGGATTAGTGAGAAAGGAAAAGAATGAATGACATTTAATATGCTTTTAAACTAAATATTATTGACATGTCGGAAAGTAATATAATTAACGATTACTTGTAGTGTCAAGCGTTTTAAGTGTCGAGGATGCAAAGAAACATTTTTTGAAGACTTGTCAGATAAGGATGAAAGTCGCTCCGTCACTAAACATTTAATAACATGGATTGAGAAAGCCAGTCTTAAAAAACCTTATTCAAGTGTTGCTGAAGATATCGGTGTAAATGATTAAACAGTTTGTAATATCTTTTTAGGATTATGTAGCTCGCATGGAACAAAAGCAATACATTAAAGCTCTTAGATGACTTGGTTTATTATGAAGTTCTTCTACGTAATCACTGAATGTAGCAATGGATATGTGGAACCAATATAGAAGAGCTTGTTCATACAGTTAATCCAAATTCCACAATTGTTAATGATAAATATTAAGATGGCGAAGGTTTTATAGAAGATAAGGAAATCGAATCATAAGAATATTAGCGTCAAAGAGCGTAGACAGCTATAAAAGGATCACTACGTACTCCTTAAGCGCAATAGGGAACTCAATGACTTTGGCGATCAATTAAAGCTTCAGATAAGGACTGACAACTTCCCTCTACTTGATAAAGGATAAAAGTTGAAGAGTAATTTTATGACATCTATGAAGCCAAATTTATTGATGACACCTACTATCTATCAAACTTGGCTTGCTGAGATACCTAATGATAATGCCATGCTTTGAACCACTCATTAAGTCTATGACTAATTGAGAAGAAGAGATATTCAATTACTTCAACTTATCCATTACAAATGCTTATACAGAGTCTCTTAACCACCTAATTAAGACAATGAATCATATTATCCGGGCGTGGCTACTCATTCGAAGCTCTGAGAGCTAAAATACTTTTTACAATGGGATATCGAAAAACAAAGAGAATGAAGTATAATTAGTTCTACGAAATGGGACTGCCATTTCCCCATTGACTAAGGCAATGGAAGAGGGCATTTTTAAGCCCTCTTTCCATACTATTTTCCGATTACTCTTTATTGCAAACAAGATTCAGGTCAAGAAGCTAACCGATTAGGTCATGTGGCTAATAAAGATAATTTTATACACCGCTTGATGATACGATACCTTGCATACAATGTATGAATTGTTAGGTAATTATTGAACAAACGGTCAAGTGTTTAGTCAAGATAGTGCAGATGGAAATAAAGACCTTTATTCTTATATTGAAGGTTAAGCTTTCAATAACTGCTGGATAAGTAACTAGAGTCGATAAAGGACTTCAGATTATAATCAGATCTACAATGATTTGTTTTATGAATGTTTGCTAGTAATCTCTCCAGGTTATAGATCACAATAAAAGAATCTTCAATTTCACTTTAACAATGGTATAGAGTTTTCTTTTTTGACTTTATAAGCTTAAAGGGCGATCAGTATTAATTAAGAGGCACGAGAGACCCCCAAAGAAAGTCTACTTTGCTTAACTCAATTCCAGCAACGATGGCGTAAAATAAGTTGTGTACCAAGATTTGGAGCCTAGTCAAGGCACAAAAAAGTAGGGTATTCTCGGGATTACCACAGCACCAAGAAGGGACCTTACTTGATGACTATTTTACCCGAAAATGCACTTAATAATCTATTTGAAAATCTTGTAACTCAGTTTGTTAAAGATAATTTGGAATCTATCATGAAAGCAGAAATTCAGCAGTTCATGGAGAACGATCAAACAGGTGAACGCAATAGCCGCAACGGTTAGTCGTCTACTTTGCTATGGGAATCGACGAAGACGGACACCGTCAAATTCTCGGATTCTATGTAGGTGGACAAGAGAGTGCCAACGGTTGGAGAGACGTGCTTAACGATCTATACAACCGCGGAGCTAAAGAAGTCCTTCTGGGTGTGTTTGACGGACTACCAGGGCTTGATGCAGCGTTTCGGGAGACGTATCCGAAGGCCGATGTGCAGCATTGCATTGTCCATAAAGTTCGCTCGACGTTCCCAAAGATCCGCATTCAGCACAAGACCGAAGTGATAGAAGACTTGAAGACTATTTATACTGCAGCAGACCATGATCTAGCGCTGGCTGCGTTTGACACGGTGAAAGCGAAATGGGGTAAGTTGTATCCGAAGGAAATGCGATCTTGGGAAGAACTACTGTCCACTTTGTTGACCTTTTACAAATATCCTACGTTGATAAAGGAAGCCATCTACACCTCTAATCCGATCGAACGAATGAATAAAGAAATCCGAAAACGTCTGAAGCCGATGAACAGTCTAACCAATATGGATGCGGCGGAGAAGATTGATTACCTCGACGTTATGGACTACAACGAACGCTTCGCGGAACGAGTCATTCGTGGGTTTAGTGATCTAGAGGTTAAAAAGAAATTGAATGAGATGTTTGAGTCACGTTATCCCACTACGTCTATGCAAGTGTAACTAAGGTTGGGTGTTCTTTGGAGTGGGGAGACCCCCACCCCAAAGAACACCCAACCATTTAACAACCCGAAGAGATACTCTCTTACACAAACTTCTTGACGCTACCCCAGAAACAGAGCCTTCCCTTGATGAAGGCTCTGTTTCACATTGATTACACGCTGATTCTCTGATCCTCGCCATTGTAGCTTCAAATTCCGCTGCTCTAAGATGAATTTACCGTCGATAAGTACATCACAATAGGCAAGTAACTCTGACTTAGAGGTGTCGGCTAGAATCTCTTCGAACGTGTATCCTGACCAGATCCATATATCCTTGCCGACACATTCTTGCTGTATCCGTCTAACGAGCCCCAACAAACCATCAACATGTTCAAAAGGCTCTCCGCCTAGGAGGGATAAACCGGAAATTTTGATGCCTTCGACATTCAAATCAGAAATAACCTGATCTTCAAATTGTGGTGTATAAGGGGTACCGTAATCAAAATTCCAGGTAGCTGCATTGAAGCACCCTTTACAGTGATGACGGCATCCGGAGGTGAATAGGGAATTTCGTAACCCTTTCCCATTAAGTACATCGTATTTTTTATAATCGGCTATATTCATAACATCACATATGCTTTACACGAGAGAGAACTTCTTTTTGTTTCCCCGCATTAAATGGCCGCTGACTTGGCTCCGACAGATACCCACAGCAACGTCTGATTACCGATGAAGTCTTTGGATTGCTATTATCACAGTTAGGGCACTTAAATCCAGTGTTTGTAGCTTCAAATTCACCCTCAAATCCACATTCTAAGCATTTATCAGTTGGCGTATTGGTTCCAAAGTAAGGTAATCTTTCATATGCATAATCCCATACAGCTTCCAGTGCCTCAGGATTTTTCACTAAAGAATCAAATTCGCAGTAGGTAATAAACCCGCCGTTCGCATGCTGAGGATAATCCTTTTCCAGCTCAATCTTCTCAAATGGAGTCACTTTCTTGTTGACATCGAGGTGGAAAGAGTTCGTGTAATACCCCTTATCCGTAATACCTGCAATGACCCCGAATTGTTCTTCATCCAGCTTACAGAAGCGGTAGCACAAGGATTCCGCAGGAGTAGAGTAGAGACTAAAACCATATCCCGTTTCATTTTTCCATGCCGTAGCCTTAGCACTTAAATACTTCACAATATCTAACCCTTTTTGGCGAAGTTTCTCATCATCAAAAATATGCTGTCCATACAAGGAAAGTATTGTTTCATGTATGCCGATGTATCCAAGTGAAATGCTGGCTCTACCATTCTCTAACAGGTGATCAATGCTATCTTCTGGCTGAAGCCTGCTACCTGCAGCACCTTCCATATACAGAATAGGAGCAACTTTGGCTTTGACTCCTTTCAGACGGTTCACACGGAACATAAGACCCTCTTTGCAGGTTTCTAACAATTCATCTAGCAAACGGTAGAATGTCTTCTCGGATCCTTTAGCTCGAATCGCAATACGAGGCAGATTGGCAGTTACGACGCCCATATTGAATCTACCATCGTGTAGTGCTTGTCCATCTTCCTCGTATGCACCCAAGAAGGATCTACAGCCCATCGGGAATTTGAACGACCCTGTAATTTCTTTGACCTTAGGTACGGATATAATATCCGGATACATACGTAAAGTGCTACATTTTAGTGCCAATTGTTTAATATCATAGTTAGGATCCTCAGGCTTCAAATTCACGCCCTCTTCCATCCCAAAAATCAATTTAGGGAATACAGGTGTTTTGCCATCTTTGCCTAGACCTCTAATCCGGTTCTTGAGGATAGCGATTTGAATCTGCCGCTCTTCCCATGATAGACCTCTACCAAAGCCGAATGTACTAAACGGAGTTTGACCGTTAGCACTGACCAAAGTGTTAATTTCATACTCCAAGGATTGGAAAGCATCAAAAGTCTCTTTTTCTGTGAGATGTTTAGCGTATTCAAAACAGTTAGGGTATGTTTCTTTTAACTGTTGATTTTCATAGAAAATATCCAATGCATCAATGTCCGTACGATTCATCGAATAGAGCCATTGTAATCCCGTTTTGAAATGCTTGATGAAGGACTGTGCTACATACGGAGCTAGAATGATATCAATCTCATTAATCGTATTCCCACCATATATATGGCTAGCTACTTGGGCAATAATTTGTGCCGTAATCGCAGTAGCTGTCGTAATCGATTTAGGAGTTTCAATTTGCGCGTTACCTAGCTTAAAGCCATTCTCCAGCATTCCTTTTAGATCAATCAGCATACAATTATAGATAGGGAAGTAAGGGCTATAATCCTGATCGTGAAAATGCAGGCTTCCATTGTTGTGCGCTTCAACAACCCGTTTCGGAATCATATACGTTTGGGCAAAGTCTTTTGCCATAATCCCAGCTAGCAAATCTCTTTGCGTTGGAATGGTTGCTCCATCTTTATTAGAGTTTTCTTTTAAAACTTCTTCATTTGTTAGGTCGAGAAGACCCTGGACCTTTTTATCCAAACTGCTGCGTTCCCGTCTTTTGAGCGTTCTAATTTCACGGTAACCAATGTACTCCTCGGCAGCGTCTTTACGTTTACTGTTCATCAGTGCGGACTGTACTTCGTCTTGAATATGTTCAATGTCTATTTTATGTAACTTAGAGATTTTAACCGTAACTTTATCAGCTACCTTTTGAGCTACATCCATATCTATTTTTTTGTCTGTACAATTCATAGCAGCACATATGGCATCAATAATTTTTTGCTGATTAAAGGGAACTTCAGACCCATCTCGTTTGATAACTAACGTAACAATCACCCTTTACAATAATATTGTTCAGTGAGTATATCATATTAAAATAGATTTTTTGGTGATGTCACACACAATTCATCTATAGTGACAAAATTCTCATGAAGTAATATTTTACCATGGTAAAATAAAGGGGATATTTGCAAGCCGTGGGGAGTTGTGGAGATGGAAATGATGGATACAGAAAGATTAGTTATTCGTAGATTTGTACCAGAAGATGGGGAGGATTTATACCAATATCTCTCGCTGCCTGAAGTTGTATTATACGAGCCTTACCCTGTCTTTTCGAAGGAAGACTGTTTTAGAGAAGCGTTAAGGCGTTATGAAGAAAAGGATAACAATGCATTTTGGGCTGTGTGTCTAAAACATAACAATAAAATGATAGGACATCTCTATTTCAAACAAGTGGAATTAGAACATTTTATGACTTGGACATTAGGATATGTATTTAACCCAAATTATTATAGTCAAGGTTACGCAACGGAATCAGCAAGAAGAATTCTGCAGTACGGGTTTGAGGAGTTACATTGCCATCGGATTATTGCTGGCGCAGATATAAGAAACACAGCTTCATGGAGACTGTTGGAACGCCTAGGTATGCGAAGAGAAGCTCATATGCTACAGAATGCTACTTTCAAAAGAACCGAGGATGGCGAGCCGATCTGGGTGGATTCTTATCACTATGCCATACTTGCAAGCAAGTGGATGTAATTTCCAACATAATGCAACTCTTTAGGATGCCTCATCGTTAATTTAGTAGAAGTTTAATTTACGAATGGGGGCGTTTTTTTGAAGAAGTTTATCTTTGCATGTCTCATTGGTATTCTTGTCGTTGCTGGATGCACTAATGACATAAAGCGATCAGAACCAGCGCTTGGTGGACCGGAAGACGTTTTGAAACAATATGTTAACGCCATAACCGATCGAGATTACGCAACCTTGGTGGAGCTATATGGAGGCGACTATGATTGGTTACAGATGTTCGCTCCGGAATCCGATCGACAGGATAAGGAGAAGATTTTTGAGAGTTATATTCAAAGTGTAATGCCAGAGAAAATTTCTTTCAATGAAATTAAAGATAAGAAAGAAATCAGCGAAGACGAATTTGTCTTTGTGATTACTTTTAAGGATGAGGATGGAACGCTTTTTGAAGTGAGGACGGAGGATTCAAGTAAAACCGAATTCACTTATACGGTAAAGAGAGTGGATGGAGTATTTAAAGTAATGGAACCACCTCCATATCAGTCGTAGATATTTGAGAGTAAACATTAAACAATACACGGCTCAGTCTTGTTTAGAAGAGCTATCTAAGTCGGAGTCGTAGTGGTGTGTGTTTAAGGAGACGACAAATTATGAATGATCTGTTATTTGGGGAAACTTTTCTTCGCATCTCGCTTCATAGAATGTGTGATCTGTATTTCTTGAAATTGAGCGAAGCATTCAAACCTTTAAATAAAGAGCAACTTTGGGTAGAACAATATCCTGGAAGCAATTCAGTAGGTGGAATTGTGATGCACGTAACGGAACATATTCATAGAAATTGTCTCAGATTAACAGAGCAAGAGCATCTATTAGGACAAGAGTTCCATAATTTTTTCCCGAATTCTAACTTTACCCCAGAGCAATTACTTGATCAGCTGGAACAGCAATTGAAGTCATGGAAGCAACTGATCATTCGATATATTAATAATCCGAACGATTTCAATATGGAAGATGTTCACCATATCTATCATTTGGTAGAACATACAAGTTATCATTTAGCACAAGTCATTGACCGTATTCAAGGAATAACAGGTATTAAGTTTGAGTTTTGTAAGCAAGGACTGAATGAGAAATTTCTGCGGGACCAGATCGAGGCATCTTTAATTAAATGAGTGGTGAGCCAGATATGGAGGTGATTATTTGGACAGCTTGGTTGAAGTTTACGGTTTAGATCATCCTGAAGATAAAGAGATCCAGTTTGTCGTGATGTTTTCCAAATATCGGGGTCGTTGGGGTGTAGGTAGGCAAAAGGGGAAGACAACATGGGAAGTGCAGGGCGGACACCGCGAATTAAATGAAGAGTTGAATGAAGCTGCAGCACGAGAACTATATGAAGAATCAGGTGCACGTACATTTAGAATAACCCCGGTTACGAAGTACTCCATGACAGTGGATGGGGAGAAGAGTTACGGCTTGTTATATTACTGTGAAATATTTGAACTTGGTGAGTTACCCGAAGAATTTGAGATAGAAGAAATAAGATGGGTTGATTCTTTTCCAGAGAATATGACCTATGGCAATTTACATAGACTACTTTTTAAAACAATCCAGCAATGGAACATAGAAGGAACAACTTGGGATAACTTCACGATGCGTGAGAAGAAAAAGGAAGATATCAAGCGATTTGACCAATTAGCTCCACATTGGAAGAACACTCCGGAATCAATTTCAGTAGCGAGTAGAATAATTGATTCCCTTGGAATTAGTCCTCATCACAAAATATTAGATGTAGCGTCTGGTACCGGCATACTACTTTCTGTGCTTGCAACTAAGGAGATTAGCCCCAAAAGGTATGTGGCCATTGATTTATCAAGTAGAATGCTTGAGCAATTAACTGATGAGTTTCCACAAGCTGAGACTTATTGTATGGATTTCGAAAATAAAATAAAATTTGATTTCTGTTTTGACTATATCATCATCTATGATAGTATTCCGCATTTTGATAATCTGGATAGGATCTTTGCGAATGCCCGCCATAACCTGCGGCCTGGAGGGAAGTTCATTATAGCTCATTCAAGGACAAGAGCAGGACTGCAAGCTCATCATCAGAGAATTGGATTCAAGAGCCCGCGTGAACCCATCCCGAGTCGTGAACGATTGATAGAATTATCCTTCAAATATGATTTTAGTAATATAGAGGAGTCAGATGACGAGTTCTTTTATTACCTTGGTGTGAAAACTATAAATGTGTCACAATAGCTCAGGCGGTACTATCTGGAAGGTATCCATATGGATATGATTTGTTAAATGCCGATGGCATATGAATTACGGCTCTGTTAGGGGAGAACTCGTCCCACAAACAGAGCCGTTTGTGTTATTTGAATGGAACATACATTCTTATTTTGCGCCATGCGATATGATATACTGGGACATAGATAATTTGTTCGGCTTTTTCTATTTAGATATTCCTTTAGGAGGCATTTACATGTCACTTCAATTCATTATCGGCCGCTCTGGTAGTGGTAAGAGCAATATGATCCTGGACGCCATTACTTCCAAGTTACGCGAGGAACCTGTGGGTTCGCCATTAATTCTACTAGCTCCAGAACAGGGGACATTTCAAATTGAGCGGGCAATTCTTCAGACTCCGGGCATTCGTGGAACCCTTCGGACGCAGGTGCTTGGCTTCCGCCGTTTAGCCTTGCGCGTGATGCAAGAGACAGGTGGTTCTGCTCTGGTCCCGATCAACGAGGAAGGCAAGAAAATGCTGCTCTACAAAATTATGCGGCGCCGTAAGGACGAGTTGAGGCTGTATGGACATGCCGGAGATCAACTTGGGCTGATCGATGAGATCAACTCTCTATATACAGAGATGAAGAAGTATAATACAAAATTCTCTACACTAGAGGATCATTTACGTTTTCTAGAGTCCTCAGCCTCTGAGTCTCCGCTGTTAAAGATCAAACTCCATGATTTAAATATCTTATACCGCGAGTTCGATCAAGAACTCTCTAAGTTATATATTGATGCAGAGGACCATGTCATCAAGCTGACGGAAGGCGCACAAGATTCATCGTACCTCAAAGGAGCACATATTTGGATCGATGGGTTTCATACGTTTACGCCTCAAGAATATAGTGCTATTGGCGAACTGCTGAGAACGGTGTCGTCTTTGACCGTAGCCCTCACTTTAGATCGTCCTTATGATGATGGGATTCCTCCTCATGAGCTGAATCTGTTCCAACCTACGGCAATGACCTACATGAAGCTTCGGGCTTTGGCGGAATCCATTGGGGTTGAAGTTGAGCCAACAAAATTGCTCGATGTTCGTCCTTATCCGAGATTCAAGCACAGTGAGACGTTGTCCTACTTGGAGTCTGCCTATGAGCGTCGAATCAGTTGGCCTGGTGAAACGCCCCCACCTGATCTCACACAGTCCCTATCACTTCACGTAGCTGGAGGCCGGCGGGCCGAAATTGTAGGAGCGGCTCGTGAAATGGTGCGTTTGGTACGTGAGGAAGGTGCGCGTTGGCGGGACATGGCACTGTTTGTACGAAACCTGGGAGACTACGAGCATATGATTGGGCCGGTATTTGAGGAATATAGCATTCCTCATTTCTTAGATCAGAAGACAAGTGTGCTTCATCATCCATTAATTGAATTTATTAGAGCGGCGTTGGACGTCGTTTTGAAATATTGGAAGTATGAGGATGTATTCCGGTGTGTTAAGAGCGAGTTTTTACTACCTATGGATGGAAGTTTGACACGCGAAGACATGGATGCATTAGAGAACTACGTTCTGGCGAGTGGAATTCATGGCCATCGCTGGACCGATGGTCATCCATGGAAATCGGCTCCGAGCCTCTCGCTTGATGATGATGAGAAAACAGAGAATTTAGCAGAGAACAAGACGCTTCTTTCACTGGAGAAGTGTAGAGCGACAGTAACGGGTCCGTTATTTGCCTTTGAGAAACGTCTGAAAAAGGCCAAGACCGCTGCTGAAATGTGCACAGCTGTATACCAGCTGTTGGAAGACATTGATGCACCAAAGCGTCTTGATCTTATGGCTCACCATAGTCTACGTGATGGACATCCCCAAGAGGCCATGGAGCATCGGCAGTTATGGACCGCCATCCTTGAACTACTAGATCAAATCGTTGAAATGATGGGTGACGAAGAGTTAGGTAGTTTATTATTCGCCGGTGTACTGGAGACAGGGCTGAAGGACTTGAAGTTAGCCTTAGTTCCGCCTTCGCTTGACCAAGTGCTGATTGGAAGTACAGATCGGACGCAAACAAGTCATGTACGACATGTTTTTCTGCTTGGTATTAATGAAGGAATTATGCCAGCGAATCTTCAAGAGAAGGGTGTGCTCAGTGATCAAGAGCGTATACGGCTAGGGGAAATAGGAATGAACTTGGCGCCGGGGATTACACGTAGGCTTCTTGATGAAAGGTTCCTAATATATGGAGCTCTTTCTTCGGCGAGCACTTCGCTCTGGCTAAGTTATCCAAGTGCTGATGAGAATGGTGGGGCACTACTTCCTTCTGAAGTGATCCGTCATGTAAAGAGAATCTTTCCTTTTTTGGAGGAAAAGTTTATCAGTGATGGACCCGCAATTTCGGATGCTGAGGAACTCCAGTTAGAATATGTGTCCCGGCCAGCACCTGCGCTGGCTATGTTGATTAGACAGCTTAGATTGTGGAAGTCTGGTAAGGAAATATCTCCGATTTGGTGGAGCGTGTTAGCTTGGTTCAAGGAACAACCAGAATGGTCGGGTAAAGTAGCACGTTTATTGGAATCGCTAGATTATCGCAACCAAGTAACTAGCTTGAAACCTAATACTAGTCGGAAATTGTATGGTAAGGTGCTGCGTACCAGTGTATCGCGTATGGAGAAATTCTCAGCCTGCCCGTTCTCTCACTTTGCTTCTCATGGACTGAAATTGAAGGAGAGAAGGATGTACCGTTTGAAGGCGCCAGATATTGGCCAACTATTTCATTCGGCTCTTAGTTCGATGGCGATCACCTTCAAAGAACAGAACCGGAGTTGGGGGAGCCTTACTCCTGAAGAATGTATTAGGGAAGCAGATGTAGCGGTTGAGGAGCTTATACCTAAACTACAGGGAGAGATTCTACTCAGTTCGAAGCGCTACGGGTATATCTCCCGTAAGCTCAAAAATATCGTTGGCCGAGCTTCAGTTATCCTCGGTGAACAGTCTAGACGGGGGAATTTCGAGCCTGTAGGTCTGGAACTGGACTTTGGTCCAGGGCAGCCACTACCTCCGCTCAAATTTGAGTTGTCAAACGGTAATGTGATGGAGATTGTCGGCCGGATTGATCGGGTGGATATGGCTGAAGGCGAGCGGGGTATTCTACTTCGCGTCATTGATTATAAATCGAGCCAGACTGATCTGAAGTTACATGAAGTGTACTACGGCTTATCGTTGCAAATGCTGACTTATTTAGATGTACTGCTGACATCTGCGGAGGTCTGGTTAGGTCGCCCTGCACTACCAGCAGGTACGTTGTATTTCCATGTTCACAATCCACTCATACAGAGCAGTAACGATTTGAGCCGCGAAGATGCTGAAATAGAAATGCTTAAACGGTTTAAGATGAAGGGCTTACTACTGGCCGATCGGGATGTTATTGCCCAAATGGACGGGCAGTTAGAACGAGGACATTCCGATATTTTACCTGTTGCGCTCAAAGCAGACGGGGGATTTTATAGTAGTGCATCTGTAGCTACTCAGGAACAGTGGCGTACACTGATTGGATCTGTGCGGCATGCTATTACTGATATAGGAACGCGTATTACCGATGGAGACGTGGCAATTGCCCCGTACCGACTTGGTACTCAGACAGCTTGTACTCATTGTGATTTTAAGCCAGTCTGTCGTTTTGAGGAATCGTTAGAGGGAAGTGCGTTTAACGTACTGAATAAACCTGGTAAGGACAAAGTATGGGAATTACTTGAAGAAAGCGGAAGTAAGGAGGTGGAGCAATGATAACAATACCCAAACCAGAAGGTAGCTACTGGAGCGATGATCAATGGAAGGCGATCTCCGTCTCAGGAGGAGATATGTTAGTGGCAGCTGCGGCAGGCTCCGGTAAAACCGCGGTACTGGTCGAGCGGATTATCCGTAAGTTATCTCATCGTGACGAGCCGATCAGTGTTGATCGGCTGCTTGTAGCTACATTTACGAAAGCAGCGGCTGCTGAGATGCGGCAGCGGATTACGGAAGCGCTGGAGAAGGAGCTGATCAAAGACCCAGGGAACGAGCATTTGAATCGTCAACTGGCTATGCTTGGACGGGCTTCCATCACGACGCTTCATTCCTTCTGTATGGAAGTTATTCAACGTTATTACACCTTGATTCCACTGGACCCAGGTTTTCGGATTGCCTCGGAGAGTGAGACGGCATTGCTTCGTCAAGAAGTGCTGGAAGAGTTGTTTGAACAGAAATATGCCTCGGAGTCTGCAGCAAGCCCATTCTTGAAGCTGGCGGATTGGTTTGGTGGAGAGCGGAGTGATGATGCTGTCTTTGCTCTTGTGCAAAAGTTATACGATTTCTCACGTAGTCATCCTTGGCCAGAACATTGGCTGAAGCAGGCGGCTGCAGTATTTGAGGCGCCGGATACGGCTGCGATCGAGCAAAGCTCTTGGGTACAAAGTATCCTCACTGATACAGCCCTGACTTTAGGAGGAGCTGCTGATCTGTTGCGTCAGGCGCAGCGTATTGCAGTATCTCCCGGTGGGCCACTTCCGTATGCAGCTACGCTAGAGGAAGATCTTTGCGTAATAGAGAACTTGCAAGAGGCAGTACAGAATGGTCTTTGGTCAGGGCTATACGATGTGTTTCAAACGGTAGCATTCGGTAAGTTAAAGCCATGCAAGAAGGATCAGACGGATCCTTTGTTGCAGGAGCGAGTCAAATCACTACGTGAAGAAGTTAAGAAAAGCGTAACGGACCTACGAGTTCAATTATATAGTCGTCATCCAGAGGTATTTCTGGATGAGATGAACGAAGCTGCACCGTTGATGTCGGAACTTGCTGAACTTATCACTCAGTTCGGCGACAAATATCGGCAAGAAAAGGTTGCGAAGGGATGGCTTGATTTCTCAGATTTGGAGCATTACACATTACAAATTTTGCGTCACCCTGATTCAACGCCGAATGAGGTTTGGCCTTCGGATGCAGCAAAAGAATACCAGATGCAATTTGATGAAGTTTTGCTTGATGAATATCAGGATACGAATACGGTGCAAGAAGATATCGTACGCTTGATAACTCGTACTAGTCCAGGTAACAAATTTATGGTCGGTGACGTTAAGCAGAGTATTTATCGTTTCCGGTTAGCGGAACCTGGGTTGTTCCTGGATAAATACCGGAAGTATGATAATGATTTCTCCGGCGAAGGTCTTCGGATTGATCTTGCCCGTAACTTCCGTAGTCGGCATGAAGTGGTAGATGCTGTGAATTTGTTGTTTAGGCAGATTATGAACGAAGGGGTTGCAGAAATCTCCTATGATGCTAGGGCGGAGTTGATATATGGGGAAGGGTTTCCTGATATACCTGAGGATGATTACAGACCTGAATTGCTATTAATTGATCGTAGTATCGACACTTCCAGCGGAGCAGACGGTGGTGCTTCGGAAGGAGGAGGCGATGAAACTGAGGTTGATGAGGACGTCGCTGAACTTGAGGCTGTCCGGTTGGAGGCACGAGCTATAGCTGTCCGTATTCGTGAGATGCTAGCAGACGGAGATAAATCACTTCGGATATATGATAAGAAGTTACAAGATATGCGACCGGTTGGTTATCGCGATATGGTTATTTTATTGCGGTCCACGTTATCATGGGCGCCAATAATAATCGAGGAATTACGGATGGCGGGGATTCCAGCTTATGGTGAATTGAGTCAAGGCTATTTTCAGGCATCTGAAGTGGAGACTATGCTATCGCTCCTGCAAATTATCGATAACCCATTACAAGATATTCCTCTGGCTGCAGTACTACGTTCTCCTTTATTTACATTTACAGAAGAGGAACTTGCTGAGATTCGTTTGGCTGCTCCGAACGGTAACTATTATCATGCTGTTTTGGCAGCATCTAAGGGTAGTCAGGAGATAGAAGATGAGAGCAATTTGCAGAGAGATGAGTCCTTAATATCCAAGCTGAATTCATTTCTGAATCAACTTGAAGTTTGGCGGAACATGGCTAGAGAAGGTGAACTGAGCAGCTTGATCTGGAACATTTATCGTGAGACGGGATATTTGGACTGGGTTGGTGGACTGCCCGGCGGTTCACAGCGTCAAGGAAATCTAACAGCTCTTCATGATCGGGCTAGACAGTATGAAATATCGTCATCATCTCGGGGGCTATTCCGGTTTCTACGTTATGTGACGAAGTTGCGAGAAAATGGTGGAGATCTCGGTGCCGCCGCGACCTCGGGTGAACAAGGGGACGCTGTGCGGATCATGACGATTCATAAGAGTAAAGGACTAGAGTTTCCGGTCGTCTTTGTAGCAGGGCTTTCCAAAATGTTCAACCGTCAGGATTTGAATGCGTCTTTTCTGGTCCATAAGGAAATGGGCTTTGGTCCGAAATTCGTGGATGGAGATACCCGTGTTAGTTATCCAACATTGCCGAATCTAGCGATACGGCGGCGTGCGGGAATGGAGCTTCTTGCGGAGGAAATGCGAGTATTGTATGTCGCAATGACCCGTCCCAAGGACAAGCTCGTGCTTGTATCCTCGGTGAAGAATTTGACCAAATCAGTCGAAACCTGGGGAGGGGCGCTCGAAGCTCAGGAGGAGAAACTTCCGGACTTTATGCTAGCCCGTGCTCGTAGCTACCTAGATTGGATAGGCCCTTCTCTGATTCGCCATCCTGCAGCCGCTGATCTACGGCAGTTTGCGGGACTTCCTGCAACGTCTCCGGCGGTTCTAGCCGATAGCACTTCTGATTGGATGATTGGGTTCGTATCTGCTAGGGAGATCGTGTCGACGGGTGTAACAGAAGCGGCTGCGGCCAATGAAGGGACAGTTCCAATTTCGGAGGTCTCTGAACTGAAGACAATTCTCTCAGGTGACCCACTCGCCGTCCTGCCGGCAAGGGATGGACAATTACAGAAGGTTGTCGATGCTAGACTCAATTGGTCGTATCCATATGAGTCTGCAAGTCGGATTAGTGCGAAAACATCGGTGACGGAAATGAAAGTACTGCTGAGCATGCAAGAGGAGCCTTCATCTGACGTCTTCGCGCGGGACGAACTAAAGAGGGAACTGGAATCACAAGAGGATAAAATCGACTTTAGGCTACACTTGCGTCGTCCGAGGTTTATGGAACAGCGTCAGATGACCCCCACAGAACGGGGGACTGCTTATCATACTGTGATGCAGCATCTTCCCTTTGAGCGTGAGGAGGCCGCAGAGCAGACCGTAAATGATACGTTGAAACGGCTTGTGGAGCTCCAAATTATGACGCAAGAGCAGGTCGCGGAGATGGATGTAACGAGGATTGCTGACTTTATGCGAAGTCCCTTAGGCGATCTGCTGCGCAGAGCGGAATGGATAAAGCGGGAAATGCCGTTTAGTTATGGCTTACCAGCACTCGACGCTTATCCTCGCCTGGCGCCTCCTACAAGTGGTAATAGTAGCGATGAGTTGGTTGAAGAAGGAAGTAGGTTCAGCCGTGAACTTGCTGGTGAAATGGTCCTCATTCAAGGGATTGTCGATTGCCTCTTCTCTGTAGATGGTCGGTTGTACTTGCTAGATTATAAAAGTGATCGGGTCCTGGAGCACCGAGGTGGGATCTCAGAGTTGAGCGAATCTTATCGTTTCCAATTGGAATTGTACGGGGATGCTGTGGAGCAGATTACGGGTCTTTCCGTAGATGAGAAATGGTTGTATTTCTTTGATAGCGGTGACGCTGTCAAACTGTAATAGATACAGTTTAAATTGATATAGAGTACTGGCGTGAAGATAGAGGGGGAGAGGGACAATGCGTATTTTGCATACAGGAGACTGGCATTTGGGCCGAACATTGGAAGGACGGAGTCGTCTACTGGAACAAGAGAAGTTCTTGGATGAGCTTGTCGCCATGGCGGAAGATCAACAGGCCGACGTAATTATGATGGCGGGGGACGTATACGACAGCGTCAATCCCCCTGCTGCTGCTGAGGGAATGTTCTATGATGCTGCGGCTCGCTTGAGTGAAAATGGACGCCAGTTGGTGGTAATCGCGGGTAATCACGATCAACCAGAACGTGTCTCGGCGGTTTCACCGTTAGTATCGCGGCAAGGGATTTCTTTAGTTGGACTTCCCTCTTCAGAAGCGGTTAGGATCCACATACCAAGGACTGATGAGATTGCCATCATTGCAGCATTGCCTTATCCATCGGAAGCACGGCTTTCCGAGCTACTGGCTGGTGAAGGGGATGAGACAGAACTACGCTTGGCATACAGTGCCAAGGTAGGTATGTTAATGCGGCAACTGGCTAGCTCTTTCCAGGCGGATACGGTTAATTTGGCAATGAGCCACATTTATGTACTTGGCGGGGTCGAAAGTGATTCTGAACGGCCAATCCAAGTAGGTGGTGCTTATACGGTCGATCCTTCAGCGATGGATATTGGTGCCCAATACACGGCACTTGGTCATTTACATCGTCCTCAGGCGGTGAAAGGAAACGGCATGATTCGTTATAGTGGCTCTCCTCTTGCCTACAGTTTTTCAGAAGCGGGGCAGGCGAAATCCGTGATGATGTTAGATATAGCTCCCGGGGGTGTCCCCAAGGCAGAGGAGTTATTTATAAGCAGCGGCCGGCCTTTGGTCAAATGGGTGTGCCGTGGCGGATTGGAAGAGGCTCGCCGCTGGCTTGATGAGGGCAGAGATAGTAACGCCTTTATTGATCTTGAGATCAGCCTTAGCGAAGCGATGTCGCTCGGAGAGATTCAATCTCTGCGTAAGGCTCATGAAGGTATCATACACATTCGCCCTCTTTACCCTGCTCTTGAAGCAGAAACCATGTTATCTTCACGTGCTCAGATGCCTGTTCCTGAACTGTTCCGTAAATTCTACCAGCGACAGACCGGAGGAGCAGAACCAGAAGAAGAATTAGTTGAGCTGTTTATGTCGCTAATCTCGGGTGATGACGAAACCAAAGTAGGGGAGGGTGAAGAATAAGTGAAACCCATATTGTTGAAATTGTCGGGGCTACAGAGCTACCGGGAAACGCAGGAAATTGATTTTGGCGCATTGTGCGAGATGGGACTGTTTGGAATATTCGGTCCTACAGGCAGTGGGAAATCGACAATTTTGGACGCAATCACCCTCGCCATGTATGGCAAAGTAGGTCGCGCTTCGGGCGGCACGCAAGGCATCATGAACCAATCGGAGGATTCCTTATTTGTCTCGTTTACATTCGAGTTGAACTCAGCTCAAGGCACAGAGCGTTATCGTGTGGAGAGACGCTTCAAACGACAAAATGAACTATCCATTAGTAATACGATCAGTCGCTTTATTGAAGTGCTTCCTGAGGGGGAGAAAGTGTGGGCTGACAAGCTGGCCGATGTGACCCGCTGTGTTGAAGAGAAGATCGGACTTAAAATGGACGACTTCACCCGGGCTGTTGTGCTACCCCAAGGAAAATTCGCCGAATTTCTATCGCTGAAAGGTGCGGATCGGCGAGCTATGCTACAGCGATTGTTTCATTTAGAGAAGTACGGAGATTTATTAGGTCAGAAGCTGGCTCGCAGAGTCAAGGAGACTGACAATACACTTCGTGAGATTAGTGCGGAGCAACAGGGGCTGGGTAATGCTTCGGAAGAGATGCTACAAGAAGCGGTGGCTGCGATGAAAGCAGTGACGTTGCTGGCTACGGAGCGGAGGCATGAACTAAGCAAGGCGGAGCAGCGATTCGAGCAACTCTCGAAGGTGCGCGAGCTTAGTCAGGAGCATAATCGTCGGTTGACGGAGCTTGAGGTCTTGCAGGGACGGGAGTGTGCTATAGCTGAGCTGGAAGCGAAGCTAGCTAAAGCTACCGCCTCCGAGCAAATTAGGCCGACTATGACGGCTTGGAAAGAAGCTCAGCGGCTCAAAGCGGAGCGTGAGGCGCTTGCTTCAAGCGCCCATAAGGTGGCACTAGAGGCGGAAGCCTTAGCCAAGCAGGCTGTCGCTAGAGCGGAGATAGCATCAGCTGAGCTTAGCCGTGAAGAACCATTACTCTTGCAACGCTTAGATCAATTGGAGCAAGCGAGGTTATTACAGAGAGAATGTGACGCCCTCCTCTCAGAGCTTCGGGATCTACGGCTTAAGTCGCAGGAAGGAAAGACTCGGCAACAGCTCCTGAGTGAGGAGTCACATAAGGAGGAGCAACTTCTGGCCAAGGCACAGCTCCGTAAACAGGAGCTTGAAGAGTTGCTCAAGACATGCGAAGTTAAGGCCTCTGAACGACGGGAAGTGCAGGAGGCAGGAGAACGTGAACAAATTCTGTCCATGATGACTGGGCAATTGACCAGTATAGAGGCAGAAGAGACAGGACAACGCCTTAAGGTTGAAGCAGCTACCCTCAGGTTGAGGGAAATAGCTTCTAAAGAGCAAGAGGCGGAACTCGAGTGCAGGGACAAGGTTGCCGCTTTACTGCAAACGGCTGAGAACTTGTATACCCTAGATCATCGCGCCGCCGCTTATGTAGAGGTTTTAAGTCTCCATGAAGTTGCTATGCGACAATCGCTCAAAGAGCAAGAGAATCATGTATGGTCGGTCACTTTGGCAGGCGGGTTGCAAGAAGGACAATCCTGTCCGGTATGTGGATCAGCTCATCATCCGAATCCGGCTCTTAATGGGGACGAAGAAGATGCGGGTAGCGAAGCAAAACTTGCTGAGCTAGTAAACTTACTGAGCTCTCTTCGAGAACTTCGCTATGGACTGTCTCGAGATATCGATAATTGTCGGAGTTTACTAGAATTGTTAGGTGCACCTGAAGCAGACGGATTAAGCTCACTTGGTAAAGGGAGAGGCGAAGCGGCAGCTACCCTTGATAGTCAGCAGGAACGATATGACGGGGATGTCGTTCATTCGTTAGTTGAAGTTGCAACTGCTACAGAGAATCTGTCCAAGCAGTACGAAACGGAGCATTCCACGCTAGATAGGTTGCAACGTGATAGTAAAGTGGCTCAAGTAGCGCGGACCACTCTACAGCCTATTCGGGCTACGGCGGAAGCGGAGATGTCAGCAGCTACGGAAATGCTTACACAGTTAGCAGTACGGATAGAGACGCTTCGTAATGAACTCAAAGGTAAGCAGCAGGAGTGGGGACGAGAGCTACCTAACGGTACTACGGAATCGGCAACTGAACGCTTGAAACAAATCCAGGAGAAGGATGCGAAGAGCGAAGACATCAAACAACGGCTTACGCTCAGTACTCCATTCATAGAAGAGAAGAGTGCTAAGTTGTTGGCACTGGGACGAGACATTGTGGAACTAGATAAGGTTCTACTCCAATTGGAAACCCAGCAGCAAGGCAAACAGGAACTATTACTGGAGAAGCAGAACCGGTTGAAGACATGGACGGGTGGAGTCGATGTTGAGGAATTATGGAAGGAAGCCCAGCAACGTTTAAATGCTTTGCGGCTGGAAGCTCAGGAGAGTGCGCTACAACAAAGCCAGACACTAACCCAGAGCCATGAGTCGGCCAAAGCTGATGTTCTAGCCCAGCAGGCTGCGGCAGCTGCTCAAGAGCAGGAACAAACATGGCTACAGCGATGGATCGAAGAACTTGAACGATCTCCATTTAGTAGTGAAGATGAAGTTAAGGAAGCATGGATCGACAGTGAAGTGATGCTAAACTTTACCGAGCAAATTAGATTGCACCGAGACAGCGAGCGTGAGCTGCAAATCGCACTTAAAGAATTGGCTGCAAAATTAGAAGGTAGAACAGTTACTGACGAGGAGTGGGGGCAGTGTTCGGCCGCTTTGGCCATAGCTAAAGAACAAGATGAGATAGCCCTACAAAGTAAGGCTCGAACAGAGCGGGATTTAGAAGATTTGCAGAACAGGCATATTCGTTGGAAGGAGCTCCAGCAAACTCGGAGCAAATTGGAGCATGAAGCTGGATTGCTGAGTAAGCTACAAACTTCACTTCGCGGTAATGCCTTTGTCGAATATGTTGCTGAAGAACAACTGATGAATGTCAGTCAGTCAGCTTCCCAGCGGTTACGTTTCTTGACGAAGCAGCGTTATTCGCTGGAGACGGATTCTGGCGGCGGGTTCGTCATCTGTGACGATGCGAATGGAGGAGTTAAGCGACCTGTGGCTACTCTTTCAGGAGGGGAAACTTTCCTTACGTCATTAGCGTTAGCACTGGCACTCTCTGCGCAAATTCAGTTACGCGGCCAATACCCGTTACAGTTCTTCTTTCTAGACGAGGGCTTTGGAACACTGGATCCGGAGTTGTTGGATACTGTTGTAACTTCGCTGGAGCATTTGCACAATGATCATCTCGCTGTAGGAATTATAAGTCATGTCGCTGAACTGCGTTCCCGCTTACCTCGTAAGCTGATTGTAGTTCCCGCAGAGAGTGGAGGAGAAGGCTCCAAGGTTATTGTGGAGAATTTATAAGTTTAGCTAGTAATTCAGCTTTTATAATCAGATTAGGGCTGTGTCGCTTAAATTCGCTTCTCTGAAAATCTTCACTGCGACCGAGGAGCGTATGCTACGCAGCAGAATGTTGGTATTATCAGTTCATACCCGACTGGTTCGGGGATGGACTTATTTTTATCCTCTCCTACTTATGAATTTATATTGGTTTCGCCAATACTTTACATGATTTTTCCAGATTGTGTTACTGTATTATTGACAAAAGGAGTGATAATATGGAAACCATTTTTATCATTGAGGATGATGCTAAGCTTGCAGGTCTACTGAGTGCTTACCTCTCCAAATATGAATATCATACAGTTATCGTTGATGATTTCAACAACGTGCTTGAGGCCTTTAAGGAAAGCGCTGCGGATCTCGTGTTGCTGGATGTCAATCTGCCCAAATATGACGGCTTTTACTGGTGCCGCCAGATTCGCCAATCTTCGCTATGTCCGATTCTATTCATCTCCGCCAGAGACAGCGGGATGGATCAGGTGAGGGCGCTGGAGAACGGCGGGGATGATTATATTACGAAACCTTTCCACTATGAGGTCGTAATGGCCAAAATTCGTAGCCATTTGCGCAGGGCATATGGTTCATACTCACAAACCCAGGAGGAGCGTAAGCTGCATTCGGGTGCTCTAACCCTATTTCCTGAACGCTATATGATCCAATATGCTGGGGAATCAATGGAGCTGACACAGAAAGAGGCTATCCTGATGGAAGCGCTAATGTTAAAGGAGGAGCGTGTTGTCACACGGGAGAAACTGCTGGATCTCATGTGGGAAGACCAGCATTTCATCGATGATAATACACTGAACGTCTATATTACGCGTGTCCGCAAAAAGCTCAAGGATCTTGGCGTAGGAGATGTTGTAGAAACGGTAAGGGGTGCTGGCTATCGTCTGAGTGTCTCCAGTGCAGCACCATGAGATTGTTCTGGAAGGACCAACTTCCGCTACTGCTCTTCTATCTGATTCAAATCATCCTTGTTCCTGTGCTGTATTGGATCTCAGGTGAGAACAGGCCTCCTGCGATCATGCTGTACGGTGTACTCCTGAGCGGCGTTATTCTTCTCTTGTACCTCGGCTATCGATATGTTCAGCATCGCAGATTATATACGCTATTAAGTTTTCCCAATAACATGCTTGTGGATCATTTGACACCATTGGGAGATGTTCCGCTTCCCGAGGCCGTTAATGAATTACTGCGGAACATGGATCGCCAGTATCAGGATAAGTTGAATGTGAATGTCCGACAGATGGACCAGCATATTGTGTTCATCAACCGCTGGGTGCATCAGATGAAGACGCCACTCTCTGTTATTCAGCTTACCCTGGAGGATTTAGAGGATGAAACCGCTAGCAGCATTCAGGAAGAGCTGGAGAAGCTGCGCAAAGGACTGGAAATGGTCATCTATACATCTCGTCTCGACCGTTTCGAAGATGATCTCCACGTAGAATCATTAATTCTCCGCAAGATAGTCAGCGAAGTGGTATCCGAGAATCGTAGATTATTTATTCGCCGGGGCGTATACGTGAATATTCAAGTTGATGCCGGATTCCGGGTGTATAGCGATGCCAAATGGCTGATTTTCATGTTGACCCAAATTTTGACCAATGCTGTAAATTACACGGCTGGATCCGGCAAAGCGGTGACGATCTCTGCACAGCGCCTCGGCAACGATACTATTCTCGAGATTTCAGATCAGGGCATCGGCATTTCTAAGGAAGATCTTAAAAGGGTATTCAACCCTTATTTTACCGGCGAACGCGGGCGCCAATATCATGAGTCCACCGGTATGGGACTTTATCTGGTTAAAGAAATTTGCACCAAACTAGGACATGCCGTCCTTTTGGAATCTCAGCCCGAAGCTGGAACCACGGTACGGATTATTTTTAACGGCAATACCCAAAGGCAGTAAACCGAACATAACCTTAAGTGACTTGTAAGATAACCTTAAGGTAAATACATAGCAGTGAAATGCCTCACCCTGTACATTGGAAACAGGACGAAGACATCTTGAAACAATGGAGGTGACTCATATTTCCTAAGGAAAGGAATGGAATCTATTGAACGTATTAGAAGTCAAAGCACTGAATAAAGTATATCCCGGCAAAGTGCATACCCAGGCCCTTACGGATATCCATCTCAGTGTTGAGAGCGGTGAATTTGTAGGTATCATGGGACCTTCAGGCAGTGGCAAAACCACATTGCTTAATATGGTATCTACTATCGACCAACCCTCATCTGGAGAGATGAGCATCAATGGTAGTAATCCTTATAAGATGAAAAAGAAAGAACTGGCCCATTTCCGCCGCAGACAACTTGGCTTCGTCTTTCAGGATTTTAATCTCATGGAGACATTAACCGTAGCTGAGAATATTGTGCTCCCGCTTACGCTGGACAACCGTAAGCTGAGTGAGATGGAATCTCTGCTACAGAAGGTTGCAGGGCAACTTAACATTACAGATATCCTGAAAAAACGCACCTATGAAATATCCGGTGGACAACGGCAGCGGACCGCTATTGCCCGGGCGATCATTACTTCGCCTGCGATGATTCTGGCAGATGAGCCAACCGGATCCCTGGACTCTAATTCCTCACGGATCGTCATGGAATCTCTGGAGAATATTAACCACACGCAAGGCACCACACTGATGCTCGTTACCCATGATCCACTGGCAGCGAGTTACTGCAACCGGATCATCTTCATCAAGGACGGCAAGTTAGCCGCTGAAATTCACCGTGGCGATAATCGCCAGGCCTTTTTCCAGAGGATTATCGACACACTTTCGTTTTGGGGAGGGAATAGTTATGAACTTTCCTCAATTCGCGTTTAATAATGTGCGGCGTAACGCACGGGCTTATATTGCTTATTTTCTGAGCAGCGCTTTTATGGTCATGGTGTTTTTCGCTTATTCCGTATTCATTTATCACCCTGAGATTGCAAATAACGATATGGGACCCATGGCGGCCATGAGTATGCGAGTTGCAGCCTACATTGTGTATGTGTTCGCCTTTTTCTTCGTGCTGTATTCCATCGGTTCGTTTTTAAAATCACGCAATCTGGAGTTTGGGATTTTATCCATCCTGGGTGCCCGGCCGAGCCAGATTAACAAGCTGATCTTCCTAGAAAATATGCTGATCGGCATTGTTGCCATCGCAACAGGAATCGCTGGCGGCATGCTGCTCTCCAAGTTGTTCCTGCTCTTCAGCACCAAAACGATCGGAATTGAGGATTTGCCCTTCTACTGGCCAACCAAAGCGATGCTGGTCACTTCCCTTTCTTTCATCTCCTTATTTCTGGTCATCTCCATCTTTACTTTGCTGTTTATCCGCAAAAACAACGTACTAGAGCTACTACAAGGAAATGTTAAACCGAAACAACAGCCTAAAGCCTCCCTCTTACATTCACTGCTTGGTGCAGTACTACTGGCTATCGGGTTTTATGCCCTGCGGATGGAATTAAGCCCCTTTGCTATTATTCTGGCAGCCGTTACGGGAATTACCGGAACCTATTTTTTCTACTCACAGCTGTCCGTTTTTTTCATTCGTCTGCTTCAACGCAGTCGGAGATCTACATGGCGCGGCACGCGGTTGCTCTGGATATCGGAAATGAGCTACAAATTGCGTGACAACTCACGGATGTTATTCCTGATTACCGTAGTGACTGCTTTGGCCAGTATGGGGGCAGGTGTTGTATTGGCCATTAACCAGAACGGAAAAGAGTTGTATACTGGGGAACCCTTTGCCATTACACAAACGTATTTCCGGACCTCATCGACAGAACCTGACCGAAGTATAATTCACCAAGAGCTAAAGGCAGCAGGTGTAGAGTATACGGAGACGAGAACCGATACGTTATATGCCTCAGTCCTTAATGAGGCAGGCAGCAAGAACGTGCTTCTGATCGGAATTTCTCAATATAATGAGCTTGCGCCTTTGATTGATCTCCCAGCCGTAACAAAACTTGGTTCAAATGAAGCGGTTCTCTTAGCTTCACCAGAAGTTGAAAGGGATGATTATATCCATAACCGTATGGTTACTCTGGATGAACAGCCCTCCGTATCCCTTTATATCAAGGAGAGTGTAACTACAGATTCTATAGAGTTCATGACTTCAATAATTCCTTTGCTGATTGTGCCAGAATCGTGGATGGAGACAGTAAGAGTAGCCAAATTGGCTGAAGAGGGTAAGGAGTTCAAACCTAATATCGATTATTACTATAAGGTACCAGCATGGGATACAGGTTCACTGCCTTCCATCAGCAGTCAGGAAACTAGAGTAGGTACCAAGCTGAGCAAATGGAATGTCGATATGGAGGGGAAAAGCGAGGAAGTGTTCCATCTAACTTCACGCGGCGCTACTTATATATCCCTCAAACAAAGTACAGCCATGCTCAGCTTCGTCAGTATCTTTGTCGCCTTAATCTTTTCGGTTGCATCGGCGAGTTTTCTCTACTTCAAGCTGCATAGTGAGTTGGCTGCGGACATTCGTATGTACCGTGCATTATCTAAGATAGGGTTAAGCACACGTGAAATGGCAGCATCAGCGACCAAACAAATTGCGGTACTCTTCTATATTCCAATTGTTGTAGCCGCCGTTCAGAGTCTTGTTGTCATCACCCCCATCCTTTCGGAGATGGGAATCATGCATGTGCTCAAACCGGTACTGATCACATTTGCTACGTATCTGATTCTACAAAGCGTCTTTTTCATCATTGTGAAATCACGATATATACGCAGTCTTAAGAAAATGATGGTTTGAAGGACACTTATTCAATCATTACCGTAAATTTTTATTTTGCTTAAACGTTTATATAAAGATTTATTGAAGAAATCATACAAAAAATTGAGTGGAGGTTTTATTTTTGAAGCGCAATTTATTACAGAAGGTATTCATCGTTAGTTTGAGTTTTATGTTAATGCTTATATCAGTAGGTTTTAGCACAGACCCAAAAAGCTCCGCAGATCCAGACAACCAGGTAAATACGAATCGAACTTTAAAAGTATTGTACTGGAGTGAAGAGGGATTCAATAAGACTTATGGGGATTTGTTTAGTAAGAAGTATCCTAATACAGACATTCAAGTAGTAACACTCACTGATGCATTAGATTACAACAGACTTATCGAAAAGCATTCACCGGACCTTGTTATGCTAGCTCCGTACAATTACAAACAAATGGCTAAGGAAAATAAGTTGGTAGATTTAGACCCATTAATTAAGCGTGATAATTACGACACGACAACGTTATACCCTAGCTTGCTTGATGAATTGAAGAAACAAGGCGGTGGCAAACTTTATGGGTTAAGCCCAACGGTGGGGTCGTATGCCATTTTATATAATGTTGATTTATTTAAAAAATACAAGGTTCAATTACCAAAGGATGGAATGACTTGGGAAGAAATATTGAAACTTGCTAGTAAATTCCCTACTAAGGGAGATAAGAATTCACGAATTTGGGGCCTAAGTTACATGAATACTATATCCAGCAATTTGGTCATGGATATTGCTAGAACAGAAGGGTTAACGTACATTGATCCAAATACCTTAAAGGCTACTGCGAATACAACTGCGTGGAAAAAAGCATATCAGCTGTCGATCGAGGCAAATAAGTCTGGGGTACTTGACCAAGGTATCAGTCTATCTGCCAAAAGTTCTTTGGAAAGCAGCACTTTCATTATGGGACGGTCAGCTATGAACGTAACCTCCATTTCTACTTTGCAGTACTTAAAAGCAGCAAATAGTGGTGTGAAGAATTATAAACCTTTTACGCTTGGTATGGCTGCTGGTCCTACGGATCCTAAGGATCGAAAGTCAACAGGAAATGTTTTTATTTCTGAGATATTCGCAATTCCAGCAAACGCATCTAATGTGGATGCCGCTTGGGATTTCATCAAATATCTTCATGGAGATGACTATGCTAAAGAATACTATAAATCCAACAACAATAATATCGGTGCTCCTCTGTCTCGCATGATTAAGGAGTACTCTGGTTACAGTTTGGATGCTTTCTATAAACTAAGACCCAATTTGGATTCAACTATAACAAGTTACGCTCTCTTCAGAAAGTCACAAAGTTTAGAATTAAACTTTAGAACAAGTGTATTTAAAGAACTTACACTGGTAGCAGACAAGAAAAAAACATTAGACAAAGCAGCTGCTGCCATTCAATCACAAACTCAAACTGCTGCTGATAAACTGAAAAAGGCTCAGTAATGGGTATAGTTTATTGTTTAGGTACCCGCTCGTAGGGGGAGAAAAGGTTTGAATATGCATTTTTTAAATATTTATTTTTAGGGTGATATTAATCACAGATACAGCTTCAACCCACTGTTATACTACAGTTAGCCGACATCATTTTTGCAAGCACCCCGTCGGACGTATTGGTGACAGAGAGTCATTATTTTCTTGCCAATACGTCCGTGCGACCAGCAAACTCCTTTTAGGAGGGAGCAGGGTGCTTCTTTTTTTTGTCTTTTTTCGGTATGATAAATTAAGTACTAGTACTTTTCTAGGAGGGCACCCGAGGATGGATAATTGTTTGTTTTGTAAAATAGTAGAAGGTTCGATACCAAGTAACAAAGTGTTCGAGGACGATTCATTTCTCGTGTTCCATGATATCGAGCCTGCGGCACCGACGCATGTTCTGATTATTCCGAAGAAGCATATCGCTTCGATGAATGATGTACAGTCCGAGGATTTTGCAATGATCGGAGAACTGCACCGAGTTGCTCAAGATGTTGCGATTAAACTAGGTGTTGCTAGTACAGGTTACCGGTTGATTAACAACTGTGGACCTGATAGCGGACAAGCTGTTGCGCACATTCATTACCACCTATTAGGGGGTACAAAATTAGGAGCGTTGGTGCAAAATTCACAGTCTCACGCCTAAGGGGAAAGTCGATAGAGAAATTGGAAGATAAAAAACCTGAGTGTCAGGTTGACACCATATTTATTTTTCCCCTATAATGAAGTGTGATGAACCGTGTTATAAGCTCTTGGACGGTCTGGTCGGAGGGAGGGAAAACTGGTGTCTGAAACTAAAGTTCGCAAAAATGAGACAATTGATGCTGCACTTCGTCGCTTTAAGCGTTCCATTGCAAAAGATGGTGTATTAGCTGAGGTGAAGAAACGCAAGCACTATGAAAAGCCAAGCGTTAAGCGCAAGCTAAAGTCCGAGGCTGCTCGTAAGAGAAAGTTTTAGGGGGATTTAAGTTACCATGAATCTTAGCGAGCGATTGAACGAAGATATGAAACAAGCGATGCGGAATCAAGAGAAGTTCAAACTTTCCACCATTCGAATGGTTCGTGCCACGATGAAGAATCTTGAAATAGATTTGAAAAGAACTTTGAACGATAATGAAGTGCTTGATATCCTAGGTCGTGAGATCAAACAGCGCAAAGATGCCCTCCAAGATTTTGAGCAGGCTGGTCGTGATGATCTAGCCGAGAAAGTTAAAGCGGAAGCGGAGATCTTAGCCGAGTACCTTCCCGAACAGTTAAACGAAGAAGAAATTAAAGTCATTGTACAGCAGACCATCCAGGAAACCGGTGCTTCTTCGAAAGCTGATATCGGGAAAGTGATGAGTGCGTTGATGCCCAAGGTCAAAGGCCGGGCGGATGGCAAACTTGTAAACCAGGCGGTTCAACAGCTACTGCAATAGCCTACCCAATGAACACCTTCTACTTAGTAGAAGGTGTTTTTTCCTGTTTACCTTTCTCATAAATCAGTCTCTCCTCGCATAATATTTGTACAGTAGAGGAAGGAGGACTGCACCTTATGAGCCGGATTGCTCGCAAATTCCGTAAATGGACGGTCGAAGCACTCGACTTGCCAAGAGATCTCGTATTCGATTTGCCCAGGCTCACCTTGATCGGAGGTAAGCAATTGTACATAGAGAACCACCGTGGTGTAATTCACTTTTCCCCACAGGAGCTTCACCTTCAACTAAGTCACGGGACAATGGAGGTTGAGGGAAAGGGGCTTGTAATCAAAGCCATCATGCCAGATGAAGTTTTCGTTGAAGGTACTATATTGGGCATCAAATATCGAGGAACGGAGGATGAACAATGAAATCACCAGCCTTATCCCGTTTGCGGGGTTTTGTAACCGTTGTTGTTCGTGGGAAGCAAGGAAAACATGTTGAAGCTTTAATTAATGAATTGGCACGTCAAAACATCGAAGTATGGGAATTGAGACCCCTACCTAATGGGGATCTGGAGCTAAATATTAAGATAGCGGACTTTTTGTCTTTACGTCCGTTGTTAAAGGGGACAGGCTGCCGGGTCAGGGTTAAACGACGTTATGGTATGCCTTTTGTGTTCGCGCGACTTTGGAGGAGAAAATGGTTTCTTCTTGGTTTTGCAATGTTTATCTCCTTAATTTTTTGTTTAACTTCGTTAGTATGGACGGTTGAAGTTAAGGGGAACGTAAAAATTGTGACTGAGGATGTATTGAATGTTGCAAGGGAAGAGGGCATTTATCCATTTCAATGGGTTTTTCGGTTAAAGGAACAGGACAAGTTATCCGCTGAGTTGACACGTAAACTGCCAGGTACTTCATGGGTTGGCGTCTCCCGCACGGGAACAGTGATTACGATACAAGTTGTGGAGGCAAATGTCCCGAAAGAGAAAGAACTTGTTAACCCACGTCATTTGGTTAGTAATTCGGATGCTGTGGTGACTCATATTTATGCGGAGAAGGGCATGCCACAAGTAAGAAAGAATGATCGTGTCAAGAAAGGCCAGGTGCTTATCTCGGGCTTACAGGCAGGACAGTCAGTCGTGTCTAAAGGTGAGGTAAAGGGAGTTGTTTGGCACGAGTATAATATAGAAGTTCCACTTGTACACAAGCAAAAGGTGTATACTGGAGAGACGAGGAAGCGAGGCTTCTTATATTTTGGGAAAACAGCTATTCAGTTATCAGGTTACGGAAAGATAGAGTATGAACAAACACAGACTCTAACCGAGCTGGATCCTTTAACCTGGAGAAATCTGAAGTTGCCTCTCGGTTGGATGACAGAGAAGGTTTTTGAAACGACGGAAATTGAATTGAAGCGCACAGCGGATAAGGCGAAAGACGAAGGAATTATGCGGGCGCAAAGAGATCTTTTGGCCAAATACGGCACGGATACGGTTATTCTAGAACAAAAAATTTTGCATGAGAAGTCAGACAATGGTAAAGTTTATATGAAAGTGCTTTTTGAAGTAGAGCAGAATATAGCAGAAGAACTTCCAATAGTGCAAAGTCAAGGAGAATGAGGTCATTTGTCAGAACAATTAAGCAGCAAAATAAGTCTTCAGAATGCAACTGAGGCTCTATCCTTATTTGGCCCTCAAGATATTTTTCTTAAGTTAATTGAAGATAGTTTGAATGTTAGTATCGTCCTACGGGAATCGGAGCTATCTATTCGTGGTGATAGTCGTGAAGTAGAGATGAGTCAGCAATTGCTTGAAGTGTTACTAAAATTAGTTCGAAACGGGTATATATTGACCGAAAGAGACCTGTTATATGCTATCGATTTGGCGAAGGATCTTCGTGCAGATCAATTACTTGATTTATATAAGGGTGAAATTGCAGTTACCTTTCGTGGCAAACCGATTCGTGTAAAAACGATTGGGCAGAGTCATTATGTCACCACGATTAAGAAACAAGATGTCGTATTTGGTATCGGACCAGCAGGTACAGGTAAAACTTATCTCGCCGTCGTGTTGGCTATTGTGGCTTTAAAGGAAGGATCTGTGAAACGAATCATCCTCACAAGACCTGCGGTAGAAGCCGGGGAGAGCCTTGGATTCCTTCCAGGAGATTTACAGGAGAAGGTAGATCCCTATTTACGTCCGTTGTATGATGCTTTATACGATGTGATGGGCCCAGAGCAGACTGCCAAAGCATTAGAACGTGGATTAATTGAAATTGCCCCACTCGCTTATATGCGCGGCAGGACATTAGATGAAGCTTTCATTATTTTAGATGAGGCTCAGAACACAACGGCAGAACAAATGAAAATGTTCCTTACTCGTCTCGGAATCGGATCCAAAATGGTCATTACCGGTGACGTCACTCAGATCGATCTTCCTAAAGGAAAAAAATCAGGGCTCATTGAAGCAAGAACTATTCTACAGGATATCGCTGAGATCGGATTTGTTGCTTTTACGGAAAGTGATGTCGTTAGGCATTCACTTGTTCAGAAAATTATAGTAGCTTATGACCGCGCCGCTGAAAATCAGGGTTAATCATCCAGCTCACGTACCTTCTAGAATTACTTCTAATACAAGCTAACTCCTGCATCGGTCGTTAAGGACTGATGTGGGGGAGGTTACGCAAGAGTTTATATTTTTCAGGAGGGCATGTCTTATGACCCCGAAAGAACAGCAAGTAGGCAATTCGATTAGGACTAGAACAGCAGGATGGAAGCATAGCCCAGCAGTTCGCTATGCTCTGTTTCTGCTGCTTATTGTTATGTTGTATGTCAGCTTGGCGCCGAAGTTGTTACCCGAAAAATACGATATCGCCATTGGAATGCCAACAGATAAAGAAATTTTAGCACCTATGGAAATACCGAATACCAAGGCTACTTTGAAGGCACAGGAGCAAGCGGCAGAGAAAGTAGGACAAGTCTATACCATTCTTCCGCTCCGCAACGAAGTATTAGTGGGGCAAATGATGGATCGGATCTTCCGATTGAATCAGGATGATCTAATTTCCACCGAAGAGAAAATAAAGATCTATCGTGATGATCTGCAACAGATGCCAAAGGATTTTATACAAACCTTTATCGCAAATAATCGTAACTCAGGTACTTACTCCGCTACATTATTCCAAGAAGTGACTGGACGAATTGAAGAGCAACAGTATCATATTACTGAGGAAACATTTATTAAGATTCCTAGGCTCCAGTCGGATGACATCAATGAGATGAAGACTGTAGCTATGAATATTGTAACTCGTTTAACCGCGGATCAAATAGGGGATGCACAGACGGCACGTGCCAAAGTAGCTGAAATGGTAAGCACCAGTTCGCTAACCACACGTGTTTCCCGTGAGGTAGTACAGGAACTAGCACGTCTCGCAATTACAGCGAACAAATTCTATGATGAGGAAGCAACCAAAGCGGCGAAGGTGGATGCCCGTGAGAATACACCAACCGTGTATATTAATCAGGGCGATGTACTCGTTCCGAAGGGTGAGAAAATTACCCAGGAAATGTACACTCTGCTTGAGAAGAATGGGCTACTAAAGAATGAAGTGAATTATTGGCCCCAATTTGGTTTGCTTTTATTATCTTCACTACTCATTATAGGGCTTATTATGTATTTCCGACAATCAGAGGTTGCAAGCCGGTTTAAATATAATAATGCGCAGTTTGTGATGCTAATGCTGATCATTCTTATTACTATCTTGTCCATGCATATCGTTAGTATTGTTCAGAGTGATCAACGTCCTTATATTGGATACCTTGCTCCAATTGCAACTGGAGCGATGCTAATCACTTTATTACTCGACTTATCACTAGCTTATATTTGTTCCATTCTGTTTAGTATATTAGCTAGCATCATTTTGAATGTCCACCAAGGGCAAATTTTTGATTTTCAATTCGGCTTTTTTGCGGTGATTACATCTTTCGCCTCCATTTTTGCTATCCACCGTGCAAGCCAACGTTCTACGTTGTTGAAGGCAGGCATCATGATATGTCTGTTTGGCTCTTTTGCAGTATTCTCAACCATTCTGATTAATAATAATGGTTGGAGTCAATCTAATACGCTCTATGCTTTAGGTGCTGCGTTTGCAGGAGGTTTGCTTACAACCATACTAGTTATTGGCTTGATGCCATTCTTTGAAGTTACATTTGGTATCCTTTCAGCTTTGAAGCTAGTAGAGTTGTCCAATCCTAACCATCCATTATTACGCAAGTTGCTTACAGAAACGCCTGGAACGTACCATCACAGTGTGATGGTTGGTAATCTGTCGGAAGCCGCAGCAGAAGCGATCGGCGCTAATGGTTTACTTTGCCGCGTAGGATCTTATTATCATGATATTGGGAAGACCAAGCGGCCGGGTTATTTTATTGAGAACCAGAACAACATCGAGAACCCGCATGACTTTATTGATCCTAAGCTGAGTAAATCGATTATTATTGCCCATGCCCGAGATGGGGTTGAGATGCTGAAAGATTATAAGCTACCCAAACCGATCCGGGATATTGCGGAACAACATCATGGCACAACATTTCTACATTATTTCCATCATAAAGCGTTGCGGCTAGCTGAAGAGCAAGGGGTGGAGCCGGACTTTACGGAAGCTGATTTTAGATATCCCGGTCCAAAAGCTCAATCTAAGGAGGCTGCTGTCGTTGGTATTGCTGACAGTGTAGAGGCAGCTGTACGTTCCCTGCGTAAACCTACGGTGGAGCAGGTTGAATCTATGATTGAGAAAATTATTAAGAGTCGTCTAGACGATCATCAGTTTAATGAGTGCGATTTGACGCTCAGAGAACTGGATTTAGTGTCCCGAACATTAAAGGAAACGGTAATGGGGATCTTCCATTCTCGTATTGAATATCCAGAGGAAATTAAGAAAACTAAAGTAAATGATGAGAAGGATAGGGGGCACGATAATAATGGGCCTACAACTGGCTTGGAGCAATGAACAAGAGTTGCTCGAAATCGGTGAGGAATTAATTGAACTGCTGGATGCCTTATTGCAAAGTGCAGGTGTGGCTGAAGGTGTAACCGAAGGAGAGGTTGCTCTGACGTTTGTTGATGATGAAGCCATTCATCAGCTCAACCGTGAATATAGAGGAATTGATCGGCCGACGGATGTTCTTTCTTTTGCCATGAATGAATCACTTGATGAAGAACTAGACATTGTGTATGAGCTAGAACAAGGGGATGAGATGGACAGTCCTCTAAATATGCTCGGAGATATAATTATTTCAGTGGATCGTGCACAAATGCAAAGTGAGGAATATGGGCATTCTCTAAAAAGGGAGATCGGTTTTTTGTTTCTCCATGGATTTCTACACTTACTTGGCTATGATCATCAAGATGATGCTAGTGAAGCTGAGATGATGGGTAAACAAGAAGCTATTCTGACCCAAGTTGGGCTTCTACGCTAATGAAAGTCCGGAACCAGAAGTTGAGTGCTTCGTTCCGAAATGCGTTGGAAGGGATTGTCGTTGCGTTTAAGACACAGCGTAATATACGGATTCATGTCACTATGTCTATTGTAGTTGTTTTGGCGGCGTTCTATTTTGAGCTTCCCCCACGTGATTTTTCTCTGATTTTGCTTGTGATCGGCCTCGTGATTACAGCTGAATTACTGAATACAGCGATTGAAGCTATCGTCGATTTGGTGATGCCGGAATGGCATTCCTTGGCGAAAATAGCTAAAGACACCGCAGCTGGGGCTGTGCTGGTCGCCGCCGGAATCGCCGTGGTGATCGGCCTCTTGCTGTTCTATAAGCCTGTCATGATCTGGCTTGGATGGTATTAAAGGAACCCGTGCATATTTATCACTAAAGGAGATGAGTAAAGTGGATAAGGCCCAATTGTTACAAGAAGCAATAGCAGCACGTAATTCGGCTTATATTCCCTATTCTGGCTTCGGTGTTGGAGCAGCACTTTTGGATAGTGAAGGACATGTACATCGTGGTTGTAATGTCGAGAATGCTGCATACGGTCCAACAAACTGCGCGGAGCGGACAGCACTCTTTCGTGCCATCGCAGATGGGCTCAGCCCAGGCAGTTTTCGCGCTCTTGCAGTGGTTGGAGATACAGAGGACCCGATTGCGCCTTGTGGCGTATGTCGTCAGGTGATTTTAGAGTTATGTGCACCGGATATGCCGGTTTTTCTCGGTAATTTGAAGGGTGATATACGCGAGACGACGGTAGGGGAATTACTTCCTTTTGCTTTCGGTCCCTCGCATTTATTGGAATAAAGGTGAAATAGGAAAGGATCAACTAACTATGGCAAAATCAAAAAAATTCAAATCCGGCTTTGTTGCGATTGTCGGCCGTCCGAATGTGGGCAAATCAACGCTCATGAACCAAATTATAGGTCAAAAAATCGCAATCATGTCTGATAAACCGCAGACAACGCGGAATAAAATTCATGGCGTGTATACTTCAGAAGAGATGCAAATTGTCTTCTTGGATACACCGGGGATTCATAAACGCCAATCCAAACTTGGCGATTTCATGAATTCTACAGCTCTTAATACACTTGGAGAAGTTGAAGCGGTACTATTCCTTGTAGACGCAGCTGAAGGGCTGGGTGGTGGCGACCGCTTTATCGCTGAGCGATTGAAGGAAGTTCGTACACCGGTCATTCTAGTACTCAACAAAATAGATCGTATTGTTCCGGAACAATTATTACCTATGATTGATGAATATCGCAAACTTCATGACTTTGCGGAAATTATCCCAATTTCAGCGAAGATGGGTAACAATGTGGATACCTTACTAGAACAAATAAGCAAATATTTGCCTCAAGGACCACAATATTATCCAGATGACCAAATTACGGATCATCCTGAGCAATTCGTATGTGCTGAGCTCATTCGTGAGAAGATCCTTAATTTGACTCGCGAAGAGGTACCCCACTCCATAGCTGTGTCAATTGAAGATATGCGCGTAGAGAGTAACGGATTCGTTCGTATGTCTGCGGTTATCTTTGTGGAACGCGATTCTCAGAAGGGAATTATCATTGGTAAACAGGGAGCTCTGCTCAAAGAGGTCGGGAAGCTAGCTAGACATGATATCGAGAATTTGCTCGGTTCGAAGATATTCCTTGAGCTTTGGGTTAAGGTGAAGAAAGACTGGCGTAATCAGGATCGAGTTCTGAAGGATCTAGGATTTCACCGGGACGCTTAATTAATTATTCTGGGAGTTATTGCAACGCATAGATCACGTCTCAGCGCACATCCTATACTCGAAGTTGCAGGCATCATTTCGAAGAAAGGGTGAATGCTAAATGCGAGACTTTTCTTGGAAGTATTTTGCAATGACGGGAGATGTCGATGCCTATTTATTATTTAAGGAAGCCAGCGGAGAATCTGAAATGGAGGTTTCGGTGGCTGAAGAAATGATCGTCCAGGAAGAGGTCGATTAAGGCCAGGTTGGGGGAAGAATCATGCTATATAGGGTGAAAGGAATTGTCATCCGCAGCATGGACTACGGCGAGGGAAACAAAATTATTACATTATGTACAGAGACTCATGGGAAAATAGGCGTTATGGCTCGTGGTGCGAAAAAGTTAAAAAGCCGGCATGGTGCCATAACCCAGCCTTTTACTTATGGTGAATTTGTTTTCTACCGTCAAAATGGCGGTTTAGGATCGTTAAATCAAGGTGAGATTATTGAATCTCACTTTTCTTTACGTAGTGATTTGCTTCTCGCGGCGTATGCTTCATATGCTTGTGAATTGTTGGATCGGAGTCTCCATGATGAAGAAGTGGGAACTTTTTGGTTTACCCAGTTGAAAGCTTGTCTGGAAGGACTCACAGCGGGCAAAGATCAACAGATCGTCATTCACTTATTCGAGATTAAAATTTTACAAGCTTCTGGCTACGGTCCATCATTTGAAGCTTGTGTATCCTGTGGTTCATTAGAGGATAGTACAAGAGTCAGTCCCTTGTTGGGGGGCAGACTATGTCAAAGATGCCGTCATCATGATCATGGGGCTATAACAATTTCTCCGGGAACTCTGCGGTTATTGTCTCTCTTTGAAAAGATGGATATGCGTAGATTAGGCAATATTGAGGTTAAAGAAACAACAAAGGAAGAATTAAAGAAGGTTATGCGCGCCTTTATGGATACTCAGCTATCACTTAATCTTAAATCTCGTCATTTTCTTGACCAGATGGAAAAATATGAAATTTGACGAACTTCATAAAATCATTTATTATTTATGAGAATATCTCTATATAAGAGAAACATGCGTTGAAGTGGAAAAGTAATGAGGTTCTTATCTGTGAAGCGAGCCGGGGATAGTGGGAGCCTGGACAGAGAGACACATGAAACGGCATCCTCGGAGCATGTAACGAACGTGAAAAGCGGATTTATTGATTCCTTGATCAAATCAGAGGATCGTAAATCAAGTAGGGTGGAACCGCGGGACTACACAGCTCTCGTCCCTACGTCTGACAGCAGGCGTAGAGATGAGGGCTTTTTTGCGTTCTCTTTACTCAAACGGCGGCTGTACACTATGAGTGTAAAAGGAGATGGGTTCATGAATTTTCAAGGAATGATATTGACGCTGCAGCAGTTTTGGGCGGAACAGAAATGTATTGTAGTACAACCTTATGATGTTGAGAAAGGTGCGGGTACACTTAACCCGATGACGTTTCTACGTTCAATTGGACCAGAGCCATGGAACGTGGCTTATGTAGAGCCTTCACGCCGTCCAGCAGACGGACGTTATGGGGAGAACCCGAACCGTTTGTACCAACATCACCAGTTCCAGGTTATTATGAAGCCGTCCCCAGACAATATTCAAGAGATTTATCTCGAAAGTCTGAAACGGCTTGGTATAGATCCACTCCAACATGATATTCGGTTTGTCGAAGACAACTGGGAACATCCTGGACTCGGGGCTTGGGGTCTTGGCTGGGAAGTATGGTTAGATGGTATGGAGGTAACTCAATTTACGTATTTCCAACAGGTAGGTGGGATTGAAGCGAATCCAGTCGCTGTAGAGATCACTTACGGTATGGAACGCCTCGCATCCTATATTCAAGATAAAGAGAATGTGTACGATTTGGAGTGGGTAGAAGGTACATCTTATGGGGATATCTTTCACCAACCAGAATTTGAGCATTCCAAGTATACGTTTGAGGTATCTGACGTAAAAATGTTGTTTACCTTATTTAATATGTACGAGCAAGAAGCAGGTAAAGCGATGGAACAACATCTTGTTTTCCCAGCATACGATTATGTGCTGAAATGTTCCCATGCCTTCAATTTACTTGATGCTAGAGGTGCGATCAGTGTAACAGAGCGGACAGGTTATATTACTCGAGTGCGTAATTTGTCACGGCAAGTGGCAGCAACATATTTGGAGGAGCGAGAGAAGCTAGGATTCCCGATGCTTCAAAAGGGAGGTGCTGACCGTGGCTAAGGATCTATTGTTTGAAATTGGTTTAGAAGAAATGCCAGCACGATTCATTCGCGCGGCGGTAGAGCAATTGCAAGACCGTACGGCTAAGTGGTTAGACGATTCGGTCATTAATTATGGTTCAATCGAGAGCTATGCTACTCCGCGTCGTCTTGCTGTGCTTGTTCGCGATGTAGCCGAGAAACAAGAGGATGTTCATGAAGAAGTTAAAGGTCCATCTCGCAAAATCGCTCTTGATGAACAGGGTCAATGGAGCAAAGCTGCGCTTGGATTCGCTCGTAGTCAAGGCGCTAGTCCAGAACAGTTCACTTTTAAGGAACTAGGCGGTACAGAGTACGTTTATGTTAGCAAGAATAGTATTGGTCTGGAGACAGCGACAATCGTGTCTGAAGGACTTCTTAGCATTCTGAATGCCATGAATTTCCCTAAAAACATGCGCTGGGCGAGTTATGACTTTAAATTTGTACGCCCGATCCGTTGGATGGTGGCTTTGTTCGGTAGCGAGATCATCGATATCGAAATCGCCGGTGTGAAATCGGGTAATATAACGAGAGGTCACCGCTTCTTGGGTAGTGAGATTGTAATCGATGAGCCAGCGGCATATGTAGAAGCGTTGCGTGCTGGTCATGTTATAGCAGATATTAATGAGCGTAAGCAATTGATTACGGAGCAAATAGACGCTTTGGCTAAGGAGAAAGGCTGGAACATTGCTGTCAAGGAAGATCTTCTTGAAGAAGTCTTGTTCCTAGTGGAGACGCCAACTGTATTGTATGGAACATTTGAAGAATCATTCCTACAAATTCCACAGGAAGTACTTATCACTTCTATGCGTGAGCATCAGCGTTATTTCCCAGTATTAAACGCACAAGCTGCGCTACTTCCGTATTTCGTCACGGTTCGTAACGGAAATGCTACTTCACTAGATGTTATTGCTAAGGGAAATGAGAAAGTACTACGCGCTCGTCTTTCCGATGCGAAATTTTTCTATGAAGAAGATCAAAAACATCTCATCAAGGATTTCTTATCCAAATTGGAAAGCATTGTGTTCCATGAGGAGCTGGGATCTGTCGGAGATAAAGTGCGTCGTATTCGCCGGAACAGTGACAAGTTAGCAGAGTTGCTAGGGTCTGATTCAGGTACAGCCGAAGCGGTTAGCCGCACGGCGGAAATTTGTAAATTTGATTTGGTAACACAAATGGTTTATGAATTCCCTGAACTTCAAGGTGTGATGGGCGAAGATTATGCACGCAAGGCTGGAGAATCTGAAGCTGTAGCTAGAGGTGTGTTTGAGCATTATCAACCTCGCTTTGCTGGTGAAACTGTACCGAGTTCTGAAGTAGGTTCTATCGTCAGCATTGCAGATAAAATTGATACCATAACGGGATGCTTCTCCATCGGTATCGTTCCAACAGGCTCGCAGGACCCTTACGGTTTGCGCCGCCAGGCAGCAGGTATTGTTCAAATTATGCTGGAACATAAGCTACCAGTGAAGCTTTATGACATTTTCAAAATCGCATTAGATACACATCAAGAGCTCCGTGGTTTGAAGCGTTCAGAATCTGAAATTTTGAAGGATCTGTTCGACTTCTTTGGTCTTCGGGTGAGAAAGACGTTGTCCGAACGTCTTCGTTACGATGTAGTTGATGCCGTAATGGCAGCTGGCTATGACGATGTAGTTTCCGTAGTAGCACGAGGAGTGGCTTTGATGGATGCGGTGGATCAACCGGATTACAAATCGACCGTGGAATCCTTCGGACGGGTAAGTAATTTGGCAGCAAAGGCATCTGTTGAAAAAGTGCGTTCCGATTTGTTTAACGAACCAGCAGAGCAGGCCCTTTACGACGCATGGAAATCGATTACGGTTGAATATCATCAGGTTTTAGAACAGGGGAATGCGACGGAAGCATTGGAATTAATCAGTAGCTTAAAGGGAACAATTACAGTATTCTTCGAGGCAGTCATGGTAATGGCAGAAGACGAAGTTATTCGCATGAACCGTCTTGCGCTTTTAGCTGCAATTGATAATGACCTAAAAACCTTTGCTGATTTCGGGAAAATTGTCTGGGCGTAAATTTTGTTTGCCAAAGAAGGGGCGGGAGAATGATGAATATATCCATAGTTGTGGACGGAGACTCCTGCCCCGTTAAGGCAGAAATAATTGAATTGGCTTCTCGCTTTGGGGTCCATGTATTGATGGTTTCTTCACATGATCATGTGCTTCAACAATCTGAAGGTGTTTCGGTCATTCAGGTGGACAGGGGTCAAGACAGTGCCGATTTGTATATTGCGAATCATATCGCCAAAGGAGACATCGTAGTAACGCAAGATTATGGCCTTGCAGCTCTTGTCATTGCTAAGTCTTGTCAAGCTTTGTCTCCCCGTGGCGAGCAATATCATACAGGTAATATAGATTATTTGCTCGAACGTCGTCATTTTCAAGCAAAAGCGAGGCGGGGCGGGCGTTATTCTAAAGGGCCGAAGCCTTTTACTGACGAGGACAGAACTCAGTTCAAAGATATGTTATTAAAACTTTTGCAGGAAATGCAGGAGAATGTACAATTTTAGCGAATTACTATTTACGTGTTAATAGAGATGAAGGTGTTTTGAATGAGTACCGGGCGAACGAATATTCCGGAGGAAGTCATTGAGGCGGTTCTACAGCAACATGATATCGTCGATACGGTCGGCAGGCATGTTCATCTAACTAAGCAGGGTAAGTATATGAAAGGGCTATGTCCCTTCCATTCGGAGAAGACACCGTCTTTCACGGTGACCCCCGAACGGCAAATCTTCCACTGCTATGGCTGCGGCAAGGGCGGCAATGCCATCAAATTTAAGATGGAAATCGAAGGATTATCCTTTCCCGAAGCTGTCAGAATTATGGCGGAAGAAGCCCATATCCCTTATGAAGATGGAGCTCGTCGATTTGGAGACACACCTCAGAGCCGGGAGATGGAACAACTTTTGCAGGCGCATGAATGGTCCTCGAAGTTGTATCACTTTCTTCTGAAGAATACGGAACATGGCAAACCAGCAATGGATTATTTGAAGTCTAGAGGATTCAGTGACAAAGCGATTGACACGTTTCAGATTGGTTTTGCACCAGCTCGCTGGGATACTCTTGTCCAGTTCTTAGAGAAAAGATCCTTTGATCTTGAGTCTATGGAGAAGGGTGGGCTTTTGTCACCTAAGCAGGATGGTTCAGGATTTGTAGATCGATTCCGCGATAGGGTTATTTTTCCTTTACACAACCGGAACGGTAAAGTGATTGCCTTTGCTGGAAGAATTCTTGGCGAGGGTGGGCCCAAATATCTCAACTCTCCCGAGAGTAAGCTTTTTAGTAAAAGTCGGACGCTCTATAATCTTCATCAAGCGAAGACGGAGATCCGCAAATCACGGCAAATTGTATTGTTTGAAGGTTATGGGGATGTAATTAGTGCCTGGGAGTCAGGTGTTCATAATGGTGTTGCTACGATGGGGACTGCCCTAACGGAGGGACACGCCAGCATGATGCGGGGACTCGCAGACGAAATTATTGTTTGTTATGACGGAGATCAAGCAGGACAAGCCGCGGCATTAAAAAGTATTCCTATACTAGAAAACGTAGGTTTTGTGATCAAAGTCGCTTTGCTTAGCGAAGGAATGGACCCGGATGAGTTTATTCAGAAGTACGGGGGCGAGCGATTTAAGCACCAAGTATTGGATGGCGCAGTATCATCAGTCAAATTTAGGCTTATATATCTGAAGAAAAACCATATACTGCTAGAAGAGGGCGGAAAGGTAGCTTACATCAAAGATGCTATGGGTGTAATCGCACCACTGCCATCACCTACGGAACGCGAAATTTACTTGAAAGAATTATCAGCTGATCTCCAAGTTTCATTTGATAGTTTGAAACAGGAATGTAATGAATTTCGAATGGCCATGCAAAAAAAGGAACCACTTGGGGATAATAACGACAAAAGGTGGAATAATGGTAGGCATAAAAAGGGGCAGACATCCATGCCGGCTCTGTTGCCTGCTTACCATGTTGCGGAACGAAGATTGCTCTCCTTCATGCTTCAAGATGAAGAAGTATCACGATATGTGTGGGAGCGCCTTGGGGACGAATTTAACATCGAGGATCATGCAGCTATTGCTGCTTATCTATACGCGTATTACGCGCAAGGAAAACCGCCGGACGCGAGCAGATTTATTTCGTCGCTTCAGGATGAACGGCTTGAACAAACATTAATTTCTATTGCTATGATGGATACTCCTGGGGAATGGACTTCTCTGGAACTGGACGATTGTATCCGTGAAATTCGAAAGGTACCACTACAAAATCAAATTAAAAGTAAGAAGGAAGAAATGGTTTCGGCTGAACGGGCCGGAGACTTCTTACTGGCGGCACAGATTGCAAGTGAGATTATTGCCCTAGAGAGACAGTAAAACGATGGATGTTGAGTAATTTTCTAGGGAGGAGGGAGTCGAATATGGCGAATGATCAGCATACTGAACTAGAAACAGAACTGACGCTGGATCAGGTGAAAGACCAGTTGATTGAAAAAGGTAAGAAAAGATCTTCCTTAACCTATAAAGAGATCATGGAGAAACTTTCGCACTTTGATCAAGACCCTGAACAAATGGACGAGTTTTTTGAACATTTGGGTGATTTAGGGATAGACGTTTCAAATGATAGTGACGAAGAACTTACAGTGCATGGTAGTGAAGAAGAGGGTAGTGGTCGTAGTAATCGCGATGAGTTTAACTTTGAAGATGATTTGACGCTTCCTCCAGGTATTAAGATTAATGATCCGGTACGAATGTACCTTAAAGAAATTGGCCGAGTTCCACTTCTATCTGGGGATGATGAAGTTCAACTTGCTGTACGGATTCAGAACGGGGACGAGGAAGCCAAACGTCGCCTCGCTGAAGCAAACCTTCGGCTCGTAGTCAGCATTGCCAAAAGGTATGTAGGACGCGGCATGCTGTTTCTTGACTTGATCCAGGAAGGTAATATGGGCCTGATCAAAGCGGTTGAGAAATTTGATCACAATAAAGGATTCAAATTTAGTACTTACGCCACTTGGTGGATTCGCCAGGCAATTACGCGTGCGATTGCCGACCAAGCAAGAACCATTCGGATTCCCGTACACATGGTGGAAACGATTAATAAGCTGATTCGTGTTTCTCGTCAACTTCTGCAGGAACTCGGACGTGAACCAACTCCAGAGGAAATTGCGGCTGAGATGGAACTTACTGTGGAGAAAGTTCGCGAAATTATGAAGATTGCCCAAGAGCCGGTTTCATTAGAAACACCGATTGGTGAAGAAGATGATTCGCATTTAGGGGACTTTATTGAAGATCAAGAAGCATTGGCTCCGGCTGATGCGGCTGCTTATGAGCTCTTGAAGGAGCAACTAGAGGACGTGCTGGATACGCTCACGGAACGTGAGGAGAATGTACTTCGCCTGCGTTTTGGACTTGATGATGGCCGAACAAGAACACTTGAAGAGGTAGGTAAGGTGTTCGGCGTTACGCGGGAAAGAATTCGTCAAATCGAAGCCAAGGCACTCCGCAAGCTGCGTCATCCGAGTCGTAGTAAACGGCTGAAGGATTTTCTCGAATAAGCGTAGAAATCGACCTTCTGCATCCATGCAGCAAGGTCTTTTTTTTGGCAGACGGTCAATCCTTTTGTTAGCATAGAATGAATATAATCTAATTTCTTTCTTTTGGGTCCATTTCCTATTTTTTTCTTTACTGGTTTATATTTTAACTTTTTTCGTTGATCATTGCAAATGATTGTCAACAACTAAAATATGGGGGTGTAAGCTCTTCGTGAAAATATCATCAAGATTACAACAAATTGCAGATCGATTGCCGGAGGGATGTCGATTAGCTGATATCGGTTCCGATCACGCATTATTGCCAGTTTCAGCTGTACGAAGTGGTCGTGTCTCCTTCGCTGTGGCTGGTGAGGTATCCGATGGTCCATTTGATGCAGCTAGAAGGCAAGTTGCTGAGGCTGGTGAGGGACACAGAATTTCTGTTCGCAAAGGAAATGGATTGGAAGTTATTACAGCTGGAGAGGTCGATACGATCACAATAGCTGGTATGGGTGGGGCTTTGATCGTGTCGATTCTAACAACGGGAGAGGACAAACTGGTTGGTGTGAAACGTTTGGTGCTCCAACCTAATGTGGCCGAAGAATTAGTTCGCCGTTATTTACTGGAGCGCGGCTGGTTTCTTTCCGAAGAAGTTATCTTAGAAGAAGATGGTAAAATATATGAGATCCTCACAGCAGATGCTCATCCCGACGCAGAGCAATTAAACGAGGAGTTGTATCGTGAGCGTACATTGCCTGGTGGAGATATTAAGCTTTCTAGAGAGTTATTGTTGGAGCTGGGGCCACGATTGACCGCGGTACCGAATGATGTTTTCTTTCGTAAATGGGAGTCTGAACTGCGTAAATTGGATAGAATCCGTAAATCAATAGCTACATCCTCTTTGGAGTCTTCGAGGGAGAAGGAAGAAGAAGTGGGTAGGATATATGCACAGTTGGAGGAGGTTCTGACATGTTTGCAAAAGGACAAACAGTAATTCAATATATGGAGCAGCTTGCTCCAAAGCATGTAGCTATGGAAGGTGATAAGATCGGATTGCAGCTTGGAAGTTTGCAGAAGGAGATCACCGGAGTACTGGTTGCTCTTGACGTAAATGAAGATGTCGTAGAAGAGGCTATTTCTCTTGGGGCCAATCTGATTGTGGCACATCATGCCATTATTTATCGCCCACTGAGTAATTTACAAAGCGATACTCCAATGGGCAAAGTATATGAGAAATTAATCAAGAACGATATCGCAGTATATATCAGTCATACGAATCTTGATGTTACCGAAGGTGGAATGAACGACTGGATGGCTGAAGTGCTGGGGATTCAGAACGTTATTCCCTTAGAGGATATTCATACAGACAATCTGTATAAGCTAGTCGTCTTTGTGCCCAAAGATCATCATCAGCGCGTGTTAGATGCGATTCTAAATGCTGGTGCAGGCTGGATTGGGAATTATAGTCATTGCAGTTTCAATATCGAAGGCTACGGTACTTTTTTGCCGCAGGAAGGAACGCAACCTTTTATCGGTAAAGAGGGGAAGCTAGAAAAGGTCGAAGAAATTCGTATTGAAACTATCGTACCCCAAAGTTCTCGTAATAAGGTCATTCAAGCTATGCTGAAAAGCCACCCTTACGAGGAGGTTGCATACGATCTATATGGAATGGATCTGAAGGGGCGTACACTGGGACTCGGACGAGTTGGTAAACTCCAGGAACCAGTTAGTCTAGACGCATTCGTACAGCGGGTTAAAGAGAAATTTGATGTTCCTGCAGTCCGTGTTGTTGGTGATTTGAATCGGCAGATCAAGAAAGCTGCTGTTGTAGGCGGTTCCGGTGGACGGTATTGGAAACACGCGTTATTTCGCGGTGCCGATGTACTCGTAACTGGCGACGTTGATTATCATACGGCACAAGATGCTTTGATGGCTGGCATAACGATCATTGATCCCGGTCACAATGCGGAGAAAATGATGAAGCCAAGAGTGGCCGCTTGGCTGACGGACAAACTGCAGGGTGATAAATACGAGACGAAGGTACATGCCTCCTCAATTGATACCGAGCCATTTGCATTTCTGTAAATGTGTAGATATTGACATAAAACGCTAATACTACCGCAAATTCATGCTTGTGATTCCATAGCAATGCCTGTATACTAACAATTGTTGCCCGAAAGTTTGACAGACAATCGCCGGTGGCTTATGCCACGGGAGGAAAGTCCGGGCTCCGTAGGGCAGGGTGCTGGATAATGTCCAGTCGGCGCGAGCTGAAGGATAGTGCCACAGAAATGGACCGCCGATGGCTTCCGCAAGGGAGCACAGGTAAGGATGGAACCGAGGTGTAAGAGACCCCGAGGAACGCTGGTGACTTCGTTCCTGGTAAACCCCACTTGGAGCAAGACCTAATGGGACGCAGTTTCTTCTTATGGAAGAGACAACCTTTGCCCGAGGCGCGTCTGGGTTGGTCGCTGGAGCCGTCCAGTAATGTACGGCCTAGATAGATGATTGTCACTCATGGCGGGAGGGTAGTTCCCGTTCAAACCGCGAAGAGTACAGAACCCGGCTTACGGCAAACTTTCATCACTGCAACACATTTAAGAGGCTTTTGCCTCGGCTACATAGACTAAACAATAAAGCCTCCACATTGGAATGAATTCTGCGTAAGCAGTTCATCTCGATGTGGAGGCTTTTGTTTCATTTTAGAATAGATTGAATAGTTGTCTTTATTAAATTGTAACCATTCTACCAGTGTTTGGTGTGGCGTGAATGTATTGGTGTGTGAATAACAGGAACTTATCCAGTTAATATCACTATTTACCACCAGTCGGAAATTTATCTGGAATTTCTCCATCTGATTTGGCGTTTTGTAGCCATAGTGGTGGAAAACGGTTAACTTAACTAGAGTATTTCCAGTTATAAGAGAATTACTGGGGTCTCTTATCAACTAAACAGGAGAATTTCCCTTTAAGTGAAATCGGTAGCGGGGCTCATGTTACGATTATAAATTTTCGTGATCGTAGCTAGTCTAATCACAGTGAAGAGTGTCAACTTATAGGTTCATTTCCCTTCTAAAGTCCGATTTATTTTTTGCTGAAAGTACTGTGGCCAGAACTGTAAAGGGGAACCGGCACCTCCAGCGGCTTGAAGTGTTGCATAAACATCGATCTGTCCATATCCGAAATATTTGTCTCGCCCAACATCCCCTAGATCAATCACATTCTTACGAATGATGTCCATGACTTCCGTGTTTTTGAGGTCTGGGTTTATAGAGCGAATCAATGCCGCAAGTGCTGCTACATGAGGACTTGCCATTGAGGTCCCTGAGAGTGCAGCGTACTGATTGTCCGGATAAGTACTAGCAATACTTTCTCCTGGTGCCACCACATCTACATAGTCACCGTAATTGGAGAAGGACGCTTTCCCTAGATTTGAATCAGTTGCCGAAACAGATAATACTTCAGGATAGGCTGCAGGATAACCTGGACGTTCCGTATTATCATTGCCGGTAGCGGCAATAAGCACGATATCCCGGTCAAAGGCATATTTGACAGCCTCATGTAAAAAGTTCGCATCGGCATAATTTCCTAGGCTCATATTTATGACCTTGGCCCCATGGTCCGCTGCCCAAATGATCCCCTGTGCGACAGAATAACTGGTACCCGAACCTGAATCATCCAGAGCTTTAACAGGTAGAATCTTTCCTCCCCACATCATACCTGCAATGCCTTCGTGATTATTCACATTGGCTGCGATGATACCCGCAACATGCGTGCCATGCCCCGCATCATCCATCGGTTTTGCACTCTCATCGATAGCGTTGTATCCTTTTAGTAGCCTACCCTGAAGATCCGGGTGATTAAGGTCAACACCAGTATCGACTACGGCGACGATCACATCATTACTACCTTTAGTCACATTCCAACCGCGGTTTGTTTCGATAATGGGTAAATTCCATTGGTATTCCGCGAATAATAAATCATTAGGAATTTCCGTCGACGTCGTCCCAATATCCAGGCCATCTGTTTCATTAGTCATATATAGATAGTGAGGTTCTACATATTTTGGTTTCCACTTGCTGATGAAATATTGTTTCATTTGCTCCATATTCTTGTCATCAGAGTGGAAAATATAGGTACTTGCGATTTTGCGTGCAGGTTTGCACTTAAGTTCGGACTGTATTTGTTTCATTTCGAACGCAGAGGGTTCTCGCTCGAAGGTCACGACAATCTCATTTTCGTAATAATGGCTCGCATTTTCATTGTCATGGCCTGTTTTAACGGTCATGTCTCGATGCGTATCTGCGTTTATCGATTCCACCTTATATTTCCCCTCTTTTGGATAGGGGATAAGTCGTAAATTTTTATTCTGATGATCCTTTACCCGATTTAAAATACCCGCATCCATTACGGCAATTACACCTTGCTTGTGATTGGAAATCGGTTGCGCGGCTACGAAATATTTAGGATCATTTTCAGGGAATGCCGGAGATTCATATGACTTAGATTGGGATAGTGCTTTGCGGGCAAAACTCAAATAAGTATGAAGTTCTTTCTTCTCTTCAGCACTAGGTTTAAATTGTGGTCGATCCAGTTTTTGTTCTTTGCCGCTGGATAGATCAAGCCATGAGATGGATTGGAAATGCTTATGATCCTTTTGTAGATTGGTAATGTAGTTCTTTTGTTTTTCTGTTGTTAATTTACCTAATTCGACGGAGAGTGACTTCAGATGTCCCTTGGCATCTAATCGTGACATACGCTCTGTTGCAACCATATCTTGCTTAAGCATACTATGCTTTAAATTTTTTTCTTGAGCTGGTGTTGGTGCTGATGGTTGTCCAGCATTATGACGTGGTGTGGTTTCTGTTGAGGGGAAGAGCGAAATCGCCACCACGGCTACGATTCCCGCTACTCCTAAAGCTACCCATTTTCGCCAATTCACAAGCGTTGCCTCCTTCAATAATCACTAACTTAGTTAAGTTTATCCTTCGAATTAGATCAACTTTTTATGCGTTTAGGAAAGGAATATAAATAGCTAAGCAATGCTTGGATTTATTACTTTTGTGATATGTTTCAGAGATGCCGTAAAGGCATTTTTTTATTTTTTGCATCGATTTAACAACACTCATTCCGCATAGCAAATTGTTTGATCGGGGAAAATGAAGCTTGAGGTGATCAAAATGCCAAATGGCGACAAGCCTATTGTCAAATGCAGCGTATCAAATTGTACCTTCTGGGGAGAGAACAATTTCTGTCAAGCAGAGGCAATCATGATCGACATCGATCAACATGCAACGAAGCACTATGGTGCGGAGTTTGCGGGGGAATCCTTCGATAGCGATCATCAAGACAAGGCAAGCACATCATCTGCTACATGTTGTCACACATTTAGGCCGAAATCATCGTAATTATCGAAGTGTACTGTCTAAGTACACACGAAATTAAACTACGGAGGTGCTTTGGATGTCTAACCATAATCATAATCATTCCAAGGGTAGGGACGACACTAAGAAATTTTCTCCGGCGTATAAGAGCGGGAACGGAAATGGGGGTAAACAGCGTAAGGATTATCCACGCATTACTCACCAGGAGGAATACTCAGCTGAGGTTGCTCCAAGAGAGATCTTTGGCAGGGACACTAAGCGCGAAGAACGCCATGAGAACCATGAGCGAGAAGGTGAAATTACGGCGATGGAAAGCAGCGATATCTCGGATAGTACGATGGGAAGTACTGTAGGATACGTCGGTGTTGGATTGGGTATTCTGTCCCTCTTTATGTGGTCTATAATCTTAGGACCAATAGCGGCAATCATGGGTTTTTATGCTTATAGCCAAGGTCGGAAAACTTCTGGAGCTTGGTCCATTGGTCTAGGCATACTGGCGACTCTGAGTTATTTCATTCTTATTCCAATGACTCGTTAATTTTGGCTATAGTCAGTTTGTGTAATTTATAAATTTTATATTTCTGTAGGCCTTCGTCCCTTAGGACGAAGGTCCTTTTTTTTTGAAGGATGACGATTTTTGCGAAAAATGAGTGGTTATTGTCGTCGTTGGAGTGTAAACTATAGACAACCTTCCCTTTTGGAAAAGAAAAGGAGCATCTAACATATGCAAATAGATCCTCGTACTATGGGGCAACTGATTAAATCACAAATGGCAAATAGCATTGACCTACAGGGTACCTCAGTTGGAACTACTTCCAGCGATAAAGGAGAATCACTATTTGACATATTGTTGAAAGAATTGATGATTTCCGAGGGACAAGATGCGGAAAGTACACTTAGGAATGAGCTTCAAGGCGGTCTTACATCAGAAATGATGACTGAGGAAATGTGGCAAATGTTGCAGTCCTTTGGAGAAACCGAATTAAGTGGTAACATTAATATGTTGGATATGAATACATCAGCTTCAATCCCAACAGGAGCCAGTAAGGATATCGATGAGTTGGTATCCCGTGCGAGTCAGACATACGGTGTGCCAGAGAGTCTAATTAAAGCAGTCATCGAGACAGAGTCTTCATTTAACGCATCAACTGTTTCTTCCGCGGGAGCAAAAGGGTTGATGCAACTGATGGATGGTACGGCTAGAGGACTCGGAGTGAGTGATTCATTTGATCCCGCTCAAAACATCGATGGGGGAACACGTTATTTATCCTATCAGCTTCAACGTTTTAACGGGAATGAGAAGACAGCATTAGCGGCCTATAACGCAGGACCTGGGCGTGTGCAAAGACTTGGGATTACGAATGATCAGCAATTAATGGAAAAGTTGGATCTGCTTCCTCAAGAGACGCAAAATTATATCCGCAAGATTGAATTAGCCCGTACAAAATATGGGGATTAATATATTCTAAGTAGATACGGCGATTATCGCTGAGTAAGTATACAGAGATCAAAATGGGAAAACGCTCCGGGATCCGGATTTTCGCGTTTTTTCTTTTGGTCTTTTTTTGAAATATTAGTTTAGAGGTGAGATTTGTGATCTATTTTGACCACGCTGCAACCACTCCTCCTTATGAGGATGTGACTCGAACGATTGCAGAGGTAATGGCTGCACACTTTGGGAATCCGTCATCGCTGCATCGTTTAGGAGAAGAAAGTGGTAAATTATTAAGAAAAGCACGCGAGGTTTGCGCTGAAGCTTTAAAGGTTAAGCCCAGTGAAATCATATTCACTTCTGGAGCAACCGAGAGTAATAATCTGGCTCTCAAAGGTTCTGCATTACAGTATATTAGCCGCGGTAAGCATATCATAACTACCAACACTGAGCACTCCTCTGTTTATGAATGTTGTAAGCAGTTAGAAACCTTAGGATGGGAAGTTACTTATCTGCCCGTGAATTCGACTGGATTGGTTAATGCAGAACAAGTGGCTGCCGCAATACGTGAAGATACAGTCTTGGTTTCCGTGATGCATGTCAATAATGAGATTGGTTCTGTTCAACCGATCACTGAGATTGGGAAAATGCTGAAGAAGGATCACGCCCGTGTGTTATTCCACGTCGACGGGGTGCAAGGTTTTGGCAAAGTCTCGCTATCTATTGTGGAAAGTGGTATTGATCTATATAGCCTTTCAGCACATAAATGGAGAGGCCCTAAAGGGGTTGGACTATTGTATGTGCGTGAGGGTCTAGTCTTATCTCCTCTTCTGTCCGGAGGAGGCCAAGAAGGCGGATTACGAGCAGGTACGGAGAATATTCCGTATATCGTGGGTATGGCCAAAGCCATTAGACTAACGAATGAAAATTGGGAAACTAGAGCCCGGAAATTATCAGGTTTGAAGGAAATGCTAATTCAGGGGATTACTGAGTTACCTGAACTGGTGCTGAACTCAGATAGAGCAGGGGCCCCACATATTGTACATTTCTCTTGTCCCGGTATGAAGGCTGAAGTGATATTGCACATGCTGGAAGAGGAAGGAATGTTCGTGTCTACACAATCAGCTTGTTCCTCCAAACAGCGTAAGCCAAGTCGAGTTTTACTTGCCATAGGGAAGGATACGGAGACAGCATCTACAGGTCTGCGCATTAGTTTAGGAGAAGAGCATACAGAGGAACATATTAATAAATTGTTAAAGTCGCTTGGCAAAGTACTTAAGCAATTACATCAATTAAAAGGAGAAACATCATAATGCCGGAATACGATTTGCTGCTGCTTAGGTTCGGAGAAATTACGATCAAAGGCAAGAATCGATCAAGATTTGAGAAGGCGGCTTTGTCCCACGTCAAGTTGTTGTTACGTGCTTATCCTCGAACTGAAGCCAGAAAGGATTATGGCCGAATTTATGTCGTGTTAAATGGGGAGCCTGCCCATGAAATCATTGATGCTCTCAAAAATGTATTTGGTGTAACATCCATCTCTCCAATGAATACAGTTTCTTCGAATTTGGAAGATATCCTATCTGGAGCTACTTCTTTCATGAAAGGCATATCCTGGGCAGGAGAGAAAACATTTAAAGTGAGTGCTAAAAGAGCTTGGAAGGGATTTCCTCATCCTTCACTTGAAATGAATAAACTGGTTAGTACACCCATTCTGATGGCAGTTCCAGGATTAAAGGTAGATGTTCATCATCCTGCAGTAAATTTGCGGGTAGAAATTCGAGAGCAGGAAACTTATCTATATACTGAAGTTATCCAAGCAGCCGGAGGTTATCCACTGGGGAGCAATGGGAAGGCTATGTTGCTTCTATCAGGAGGAATTGATAGCCCAGTGGCGGGTTGGTCAGCCATGCGTCGAGGGTTGGAAATAGAATGCGTTCATTTTCATAGCTATCCATTTACAAGCAAAAAGGCGGAAGAGAAAGTTTTAAATTTAGCTCGAGTATTATCCAGTTATGTTGGACAGATCAAGGTTCATTTGGTTCCTTTTACAGAGATTCAAACCATCTTGTCCCAGAGTGGTCATGATAATCTGATGATCACGTTGATGAGACGGGCCATGCTGCGCATCGCTACTCGATTAGCGGAGAATAATGGAGCTTTAGCCTTGGTAACAGGGGATAGCTTAGGACAAGTGGCAAGCCAAACCCTGTCAAGTATGAACGTGATAGGTAGGGCAACGGATTTACCTCTTTTGCGGCCACTCGTCATGAGTGACAAAGAGGAGATTATTTCAATGGCAAGGCAAATCGGAACTTATGAGTTGTCAATTCTCCCTTATGAAGACTGTTGCACGTTGTTTGTTCCTAAATCACCTGCGACAAACCCTAATTTAAGGATCATTGAGAGTGCTGAAGCGTCGTTAACTCAATTGACAGAGGAAATTGAAAAGGCGGTTCAAGGAACTGAGACCCTATGTATAAGACCTGATCAGGACATTGATAGAAGTACTGGTGAAGAGCCGGTCGTGCAAGATAAATGGTTCTAAAACAAGAAGCCGGAATTCAACCCTAAGGGAGATTTCCGGCTTCTTATTTCCTAGTCGTATGAGATACTAGTGAGTTGCTATTTGGGATTGTTGGTTCTTCGTTTTTTCCCGTTGAAGTTTTTTCTTACGGAAACCCAGACCGAGTACTGCAGCCATTACAATTAGAATAAATAGGTAGCGCAGTATAGGCTTGTCCTCAAAGAAAGGTAGGAAATGCGGTTCCGTGGTAATCATATGGGCGGCTGTATAGGCTAAAACTGCAGCTCCGACATAAGAGATCCAGGGAAATGAATCTAATAACTTAATAAATAACGTACTTCCCCAGATCACAATTGGAACGCTGATCAGTAATCCAATGACAACGAGCACCATATGCTGTTGAGACGCACCTGCGACAGCTATGACATTATCAAGACCCATAGCCGCATCGGCGATAACTATAGTCCGTACTGCAGGCCAAAGCGAACTTTTGGCTTCAATTGAATCGTGATCCCCTTCATCGGCTAATACCTTGTAGGCGATAAACACCAGCATGGCACCTCCAATTGCAAGTAACCAAGGGATTTCAAGTAACCAGACTACGACTAAAGTTGCTAAAATTCGTAGTATTACGGCACCGGCCGTCCCATAAAGAATCGCTTTCTTCTGCACGGTCTGAGGTAGCTTCTTAGCTGCCATACCAATCACAATTGCATTGTCCCCGGCCAAAATGAGATCAATAAAAATAATATTGATCAATGAGATAAAAAATGTAGCACTGAATAATTCCACTCATGTCACTTCCTCTATAGGCTATATACGTATTTAATAACAAAAAGGAGTCATTGTCCAAGTGATTTTTTGTGAACTAGTCATAGCTTGGCTCATCCCCTCATAGTACTGTAGGGGAGGGATGATTGTGGAGCATATACTTCTGTTGTCTGAAATACTGATTATAAATTTAGTGTTAAGTGGTGATAATGCTGTGGTCATCGCCATGGCGAGTAAAAACTTACCACTTAAGCAGCGTAAACAGGCAGTATGGTGGGGGGCTTTGGGTGCTGTAGTATTACGTTGCCTACTAACGTGGGTAGCGGTTATTCTATTACAAATTCCATTTATTCAGGCAGCTGGTGGGATTTTCCTCGCAGGTATTGCCTTTAAACTTCTACTTCCTCATGATGATAGCACCCGAACAGAAGAAGCGAGTACGATGTGGCGAGCGGTGCAAACCATCCTCGTTGCAGACATCATTATGAGCCTGGATAATGTACTAGCCATAGCGGCGCTTGCTGATGGAGATCTAGCCATCCTAGTCATCGGAATTGCCATCAGTATTCCTATTGTCGTCTGGGGAAGTAATTTAATCGCGGATTGGTTACATCGTCTGCCGCTGCTTAGTTATGTTGGAGCAGGGATATTGGGTTACACAGCTGGTAGAATGTTGCTGCATGACCCGCAGCTTGGGTCAATGATTACCTTAGCAATCCCCATGTTCGCCAATATGATTCCAACTATTTTGGCTGTAACAGTAATTATGTTCGGTTGGTTCAAAAATTATAGTGCCAAACGCGGATGAATAAGCCTAAAATCGAACATATGGGAGTAAAGAAAACCAGCAGCCAGCAGCTGGTTCTTTTTGTGTGCCAAAGATTAGTATTTTCTTCAATAAAAATGAAATTTCACTTAGGATATTTTTGGATTTTTTCATGAGGGGAGAGTGGTTTTTTTCCTCATTTTCATTTAAACTGGGTGTAAGAAGGGTAATGTCGTATTTTGCAGCGGCTTGTCCCCTATTGTCATTTGGAAGGTGTGTGATGAAATGACCGACAACAACAAGCTTACAACCGGTATTTTGATTCTGGCTGCAGGGATCATCATCTTGCTTGGAAAATTAGGAGTTTTCAGTTTTCTAGGTAAAGCGCTGTGGCCGCTACTCTTGCTAATTCCCGGCATTTTGTTCCACCTTTGGCATTACTTAAGAAGGGGTCCTGCGGAATTACTTCTTCCTGGGGGCATCTTGATTACCTACAGTATACTGTTCTTCATCGCCAATATCTGGGGATTTGGCACCCTTAAGTACACATGGCCTTTCTTTATTTTGGGGATAGCCATAGGGTTACTTGAGTACGATTTGGCTTCGGCGCCTTCGCAGCGCCAGAGCGGGGTATTACTCGCGGCCCTGATACTTGGAGTATTTTCTGTTATTATGCTTGGATGGACATTATTCTCCTTATCCATCATTTATCTTATAGCTATTGTACTTATCATCGGGGGTATATTATTGATTACGGCCCGTGGTAAGAGTCGGCGACTATGGTGATGTCTGGAAAGTTCTTGAATTATTCGAAATTTTGCGTATAATATAAGGGATATGTCAAGCGTCGGCATTTTATTCGTCCGACGCTTCTTTTGTGGTGAACTACGCCGCTCCCGGCTTAAGGGAGAAAAAAACTAAATACACAGAGACGAAAGGATATGGAGAAAAGACTATGCATGAAAGAAATGAGATTCGGAATATTGCAATAATTGCACACGTAGACCATGGTAAAACAACACTAGTTGATAAACTGTTACAACAATCGGGGATTTTTCGTGATAACGAGGCAGTAACCGAGCGCGCGATGGATTCTAACGATATTGAGCGGGAACGTGGTATTACAATTTTGGCCAAAAATACAGCGATCACGTATAAAGAGTACTTGATAAATATCGTTGATACTCCAGGACACGCCGACTTTGGTGGAGAAGTAGAACGGATTATGAAAATGGTTGACGGCGTATTGCTCGTCGTTGATGCGTATGAAGGCTGTATGCCTCAGACTAAATTCGTACTTCGCAAAGCACTAGAACAAAAACTCACTCCAATTGTGGTAGTTAATAAAATTGACCGCCCTGCTGCTAGACCAGCTGAAGTCATTGATGAAGTTCTTGATCTATTTATTGAACTTGAAGCAACAGATCAACAGTTGGAATTCCCCGTAGTATATGCATCTGCACTAAACGGAACTTCAAGTATGAATCCTGAGCAGCAAGATGAAAACATGCTTGCCCTTTACAATACGATTATCGAACATATTCCGGCACCTACAGAAAAAGTTGATGAACCGCTACAATTCCTAGTTACATTAATGGATTACAACGAGTATATGGGACGTATTGCTGTCGGTCGTGTAAATCGCGGTATTATTCGTCAAGGTCAGCCTGTAACGGTCATGACTCGCGACGGTGGCAAAAAATCAGCTCGTATCGAGAAATTGTTTGGTTTCCAAGGACTACGTAGAGTGGAAATTGCTGAAGCTGGAGCTGGTGATATTGTAGCTATCGCCGGTATTAAAGATATTAATATTGGTGAGACCATTGCGGATCCGAATCAACCAGAAGCACTTCCGGTACTGAAAATTGACGAGCCTACACTACAAATGACATTCCTTGTTAATAACAGTCCTTTTGCTGGTCGTGAAGGTAAGTGGGTTACTTCCCGTAAATTGCGTGAGCGTCTGTATAAAGAACTTGAGACGGATGTATCGCTACGTGTAGATGATACAGATAGTCCTGATGCCTTTATCGTATCGGGCCGTGGAGAACTTCATTTAGGGATCTTGATCGAGAATATGCGCCGTGAAGGTTACGAATTGCAAGTTTCGAAACCTGAAGTTATCATCAAGGAAGTTGATGGAGTCAAAATGGAACCGATTGAACGTTTGATGATCGACGTTCCAGAAGAAAGCATGGGCTCAGTAATGGAGAGTCTTGGATCACGTAAAGCAGAAATGGTGAACATGATCAACAACGGAGCTGGTAATGTTCGTCTTGAATTCCTCATTCCAGCTCGTGGATTGATCGGATATTCTACTCATTTCCTAACTTTGACACGTGGATATGGTATCATGAACCATGCTTTTGACAGCTATGGACCAGTCGTAAGTGGCCAAGTTGGCGGACGCCATGAAGGTGTATTGGTATCTAGTGAGAATGGCGTTTCCACTTTGTATGGTATCTTGTCTATTGAAGATCGTGGAATTCTTTTCTTAGAGCCAGGAGCAGACATCTATGAGGGTATGGTTGTTGGTGAGCACACTCGTGATAACGATATTATCGTTAACATCTGTAAAGAGAAGCAAGTCAATAACATTCGTTCAGCCAATAAAGAGGATACTGTCAAAATGAAAACACCACGTCTCTTCTCGCTTGAGCAGGCTCTTGAGTACCTCAACGATGATGAATTTTGTGAAATCACACCAAAATCCGTTCGTATTCGTAAGAAAATTCTTAATAAGAGCGAACGTGAACGTTTTGAGAAACAACGCAAAAACGCAGAAGCTAATATCTAATATAAACTTGTGATTCCCAAGAAGGAGGGAACCGTGTTGCAATCTTGGTTTGCTAACCATCCAGTAATTTCTTATCTAATTATTCTGGTGCTAGTGTTCTTCGTATACAACAAGGTGTTTCGTGCTGGTCAAAAGCTGTCGCTTTTGAAGGAAGTAGTGCTCTACTTGTTGATGGCAATAGGTTCCTTTCTTCTGCTTATTTTTCAAATTGATAAGCTACCTATTATTCAGTGTCTTCTGGTTGCCGTTATTCTTATGCTTATGGTTCGCATACGTTATTTTGTGGAAGGCCGTCGGAACAAGAAACTGAAGTCTACACCGATCGCTGAAGATAAAGTCGAATAGTATGGATTAGTAATGTGACTATATTATAAATGAAAAAAGGTGTTTGAATTCATGAGTTCTAACCGCAGCGGCTTACCTCCTCGTGAGCGGAGTCAAAGACGATCCTCAAAGGGTTCAACAAAGAAGAAGAAACAGTCAAGTGGTGCTAGGAAATTTCTTAAGGTGCTACTTACGGTAATTATTTTACTGGTAATTGGTGTGGGTATATATCTAGGTTCTATGGTAGTTACGCTAAATGACGTGATTGATGAGACCGGGTCGCCAGAAGCAGTTGCTCCTGAGAACTCAGCAAAGGTCAAACCGATTACGATGTTATTACTTGGGACAGATTATCGACCAGAGACGGGCACACATCTTACCGATGTCATGATGGTTATCGCGATAAATCCCGAAACGAAATCTGCGACCATTGTTTCACTGCCGCGGGATACGCGTATGCAGATGGATGGTTACAAGACCAATAAAATCAATGCATTCTATCCGAATTTCCTAGCAAAAGAGAAGAAATCTGGAATCTCTGCTAAACAGGAAATGAAGACGATGATGAGTAAGTATTTTGATCTTACAATTGATTATGTGGTCGTTATGAATTTTCAAGGTTTTCGTGATGTTGTAGATGCTCTTGGTGGTGTTGATGTAAATGTAGATGCCAATATGTGTTACCGCGATCGCGCGGATGGTACTGACATCAATTTACAGCAAGGCGCTCAGCATCTAGATGGTGATAAGGCGCTTGGGTATGTTCGCTACCGTAAGTCAAATTGTAGCCCTAAGACGAAAGCCTCTGATGATTTTGATCGTAACAGACGGCAGAATGAAGTATTACATGCTTTGATGGATCAAGCCAAGTCAATGAACGGCGTTCTTGGTGCTGGAAATGTAATTAAGGCTATAGGTAAAAATGTGGAAACTGACTTTGAGTCGGCGCAAATGAAGAATATGATTACTACCTACTGGAATATATCTAAGGAGAACGTTGATTTCATGCCGGTGACCGGAGAATGGAAGAGCCCCTATGTATATTTGAACGAAACTGAATTTGAACAGGCTAAGCAGGCTTTGAAAGACGAGCTTGCCGGTACTAATTTACCTGCAAAGGATGAGAGTTCTTCCTTAGACGGTAAATGAGCATTGAATGTAAGTTTTACAACATGATATAATACAGGTGAACTAGATAGAGCAATTGTACTTCACAGGAGGGCTGATATCGTGTCCGAAGTCGTTACTCAATTGTCGGAATCATTGTTTTCCACCTTTCAGTCCGAGACTTTTGTTCTGCTTAATACAGTAGACCTTGAGTCTGGGGGGCCAACCTCCAGTGCGATTTCATGGATCTATGCGGTGGATCACTCCACGCTTCGTCTTGCGCTTGATCATCGTTCACGTCTTGTTGATAATATTAAGGCCAATCATTGTGTCACAGTAACGGTGTTTGGCAAGAACACCATTTATGCTATTAATGGTAAGGCTGATGTAGTGCAAGACCCGCTTGCTGACGTGCCATTTAAAATGTGCTGCTTCGATGTGCATATCGAAGCCGTACGTAATGCTCTTTTCTATGGTGCGCAGCTTGCATCACCTCCAGAATATGCTAAAGTTTATGATCAGCGTGCTGCGGACATGCTGGATGCTCAAGTATTCTCCGCAATGAAAAAAGCCTAGCGATTATTCGCTGGGCTTTTTCTTGTATTGCAGGCTCTTAGAGCGGTTTAAGATTTTCCATCTGGTGCTATTTTCATTTCTTTAGTCTTATCATTCTTAGGTGTAGTCGTTTTTTGTTCTAATTTATTTATTGGGTTGGCTGGTTGATTGGTATTCGCTCTTGGTTTGGTGTCTTTTGGAAGCTGCGGAACGATACGACCCATGATATCTGCAAGCTCTGTGGCAAACCCAGATATAGGGTGACCTTCTTTAATCTTTTGACCAATTTCTGAAATGCGGTGCGATAGGTCAAGATCGGCTGTTACGATCGCATTCGCACCTTGGGGATCCTTGCGAAGTGCTTCGGCAACAGTGTATTTGATACTACCAACACGTGCACGTTCTAAATTTCCTTCTACATCAATGGCGACAACTGCAGTATTGCCCAAGACTACACAGTGAGCCCCTTTAACGCCTTCTACATGTTTAACTAATTCTTCAAGATGAGTTTGTCTGTTAATTTGTTCATTTTTACTTAATCCTGTAATTTTGCTAGTCCCGTTTTGATTGGTGCTCTGTACCCGGGGAGTATTCTCCGTTTGATTCTGAGGAGAGGGTGATGCCTTTTTTGACATAGTACCGCAGCCAGCAAGCAGAGAAGCCATCAATAACAAACACAGCCATATTCGCATGTTGATCCGTCCTTTCGGAGATGATCTGATCTCGATATATTTTCTGTTATTTAGATTTTCTCAAGGCGGAGAAAAATATGTATTTGAATAAAAGGCTGCAATGACCACCGTGGAGGGGATATCAATGAAAAAAATATTTGTATTAGATACGAATGTATTGTTGCACGATCCCAATGCGATTTTTGCCTTTGATGAACATGAAGTGGTCATACCGGCTGTAGTACTTGAGGAAATTGATTCGAAGAAAAGGAATCCCGACGAAATCGGACGAAATGCACGGGGTGTGTCAAGGTTATTGGATGCACTACGTGAGCAAGGGCATTTACATGACGGTGTTCCGCTTAATAATGGTGGAATCCTCAAAGTGGAATTGAATCATCGAAGTTTCGTTAAAGTTCAGGAAATGTTCGGTGAGATTACTAACGATAACCGGATTTTGGCAGTAGCATTAAATTATCATTTAGAAGAAGGCGATCAGGATGTACCACGTCCAGTCGTATTAGTTAGTAAGGATGTGCTCTTACGAATCAAAGCAGACGTACTCGGTATTACTGCTCAGGATTATATGACCGATCGTACTGCGGGTCCAAGTGAATTATATGCAGGTTATTCCACGATTAAAGTCCATCCCTCAATCATTGATGAATTTTATACCTATCGATCTTTACCGATAAAACCGCTGGGGCTTTCGTATTCCCTATACCCTCATGAATTTGTCATCTTGAAGGATGAAATGGGCACTGGTAAATCTGCTTTACTCAAAGTCAATGAAGATGGTTTAAAGTTAGAGCCGTTATTTTTGAGTACAGAATCGGTATGGGGGGTTAGTGCTCGGAATGCTCAGCAACGGATGGCACTGGAATTGCTGCTTAATGATGATATACCGTTAGTTACCATTACGGGTAAGGCGGGAACAGGAAAAACTTTACTTGCATTAGCTGCGGGGTTACTAAAGGTAGAGGACGAACATAAATATAAAAAGCTGTTGATTGCGCGTCCTGTTGTGCCTATGGGTAAGGATATAGGATATTTGCCTGGTGAGAAGGAAGAGAAACTTCGACCTTGGATGCAGCCTATATATGATAATTTGGAGTATCTATTTGATACGAAGAAATCTGGCGATATTGATAAAATATTGATGGGACTTGGGAGTATCCAAGTGGAAGCTCTAACGTATATTCGTGGGCGTTCAATACCAGGACAATTCATAATTGTGGATGAAGCACAGAACTTGTCGCGTCATGAAATAAAGACCATAGTCTCACGGGTAGGAGAAGGAAGCAAAATTGTTGTTATGGGTGACCCAGAGCAAATTGATCACCCTTATCTTGACTCCGCTAGTAATGGGTTAACTTATCTGGTGGAGCGTTTCAAAGAACAGGGGATTAGTGGTCATATCACACTAGAAAAAGGAGAACGATCCAAACTCGCTCAATTGGCGGCTGACTTATTGTAATAAAGAGATTGGAGTTCTAAATTTAGGTATAAAAAAACGCCGAATGGTAGCCATTCGGCGTTTTATTTTGCAGATAACTGTTGAACTAATAACAGGATACTAGCATAGAGAGTGATATGATTCTGAAGAAGATTATATTATCAAGATTAGTAGGACAAAAGGTGCGGAAATTTGTTATTATGAATGGTAATGATAGCGCTTAGAACTTGTGGAGAGGAAGAATGGATGTGAAGCGTAGAAACCATTGGTTGCTTTTTGCCATCCTTCTGTTGGCGTTGATAAATTTGTCACCGAGCAAGAATTCGGCCAACATCAGCAATGAGGATGTTGGAAATGCGGAAATGATCCATCCTCCAAGTCCGGAGAAGGTTCAAGAAGAAGGGCATCTTAAAATTCTGGTGCAAATGGATGAGGCAGACTTCACTCTTCTTCAGCAAATGAATCAATCGTATATGAATACACATCCCATACAAGTTGAATTGGTGAATATCCCTCCGGAAGCTTCATATTCCTCAACTGAGTTGCAACTTGAACTTGGTGAATCACCAGATGTATTATTGCTCGACAATGTCTGGATTCGTAGATTTGCTGCTGAAGGTTATCTATTACCTACAGAGAATTATTATTTCGGATCGTTGACCGGGGAAGTGTTAAGTTCTTCGTTGGCGCAGAATGAATGGAACAGTTATGTTTGGGGGGTTCCACTGGATGTGGATCCATACGTATTAGCATACAATCCTGTAGCACTCAAACAGCTTGGATTGGAGAAACTACCGACATCTGCCCTAGAATGGACAGGACTAATCTCTGAGTTTATGAACCAACAAGAAATTCCTTATCTTCTGGGCTTAAATTATGAAGATCCTTTTGCGAGTATGTCATTGCTGTGGCAATTGGGAGGAGAGAGCTTAGAAGCTAATGAAATATCCCCTATATCTCCATTTACACTTACGGAGGAGACGGAGGTAGCAATCCGGCAAATTGAATTGCTACGACCTCATTTGTTGAACCTAATTGAGGGCTCTAGTGAGTTAGCTGAGGACGGCTGGAAGAAGTTCTATAACGGAGAGGTAGCTATTATATTGGCCCGAGCATCAGAGGCGGATGTTCGCCAATATCCAAGAATGGAGATCTCGTTCACTGAGCCAACCAATTCTGGAAGAACGATGTGGATTAATGGACGAAGTTACGTAGTATCGGCACAAACTGACAATGCCGAAGCTGCTGGATCGTGGATTTCTGAGATGACGAACCAAGCAGGACAGCGTGATTGGTATGCTATGACAGGGCATCTTCCAGTGCTCAAATCACTTTATTATAACTCCACTAAGAATGGATTGCCGGAATGGGTGCCAGCTTCATTAGTGAATAAACAAGGAGGAAGCTTGCCTGTAGGGGCTACACTTCCTGCTCAAATGGATGAATTCTCAAGAGCTTCAAGAGAGTTTCTGAGAGGGACAATAAATGCTGAAGACTATATGACCCGAATATCTGAGATTAACGATGAAACGATTATCGAAGTGAAATAAAAGTAGCACTTTTTTTATATTAAATAGATAATTTCAGTTTTACAGTTAAAATCCCTTTTGTGATTGTCGCTTCGGTGGCTTCTATGAAAGGGACTATTTGTTTAGGATAGAACCCGAGATCGAAGTCTTTCTCGAGTTCCCGGGATGTCGTATCTGGAAGTTCAAAACCATTAAATATAAGACGATCAACGTGAAACATAATGGAATTATCAGGTGCGTTCTCAACGGAATAGTGTCCTTCTATCTTTAGATCAAACCCATCTCTGCTTCCTTGTGCGATTATTTTTGATTCTTCAAACTTGAAAGACATATTACGTAATAGATCTTGTTTATCATGTAGGAAGTTGTTTAGTTCCTCTTCACGGATGACAAGTGTATATCCTCCTTTAACAGAGATTAGACTGTCTTTATGATTACTCAAAAAATCAGGAAACTCTGACATCGCCAAGGAAAGTGCATGAAAATATTTGCGTACTTCTTTAAGTCCAACACTTTCCCAATAGTTGGTTAACTCCTGAATCATAGCTTGCAATTTATCTGGGTCAGCACTTGCACTGAGTGAGCTATCAACACTTTGCTGTAAAGTAGCTACTCGCTCGCGTTGCTTAAGTAAGTTCTCTTTCATATCTGAAAGTTCATTAGACAGCTTATCTAGTGTATCCTTCGTTTTTTTCAAAGAACTGTATTCAGTTTTATAGGTGCCTAGAATATCTTGATCCCTCTCGGCGATGATCTGGTAATAATCTAGGACGGAGAAGAAATCTCTCAAGCTGTCCACCGATAAGAGAGCACCAAGTAAAGATTCTCTTTCTCCCATATAATAAGCTTTGATCCTAATACCTGCCTGTTCCCGGCTAGTAATAATTTGTTCATCCTTTTCAGCAAGTTGTTGATTTAGCATAGCGACAGAGGTTTCTGTTTCTTGTTGTCTTCTTTCGATCCGTGCGATCTCCCTGTCAATTTCTATTATGGATAAACTTTTCTCTAGTATGGCTTGTTCTTCCTCGGTTATTGCAGCTGCTAATGAAGGAGCCCGGAAGCAAACTAACGTTAAAAGAGAGAACAGGACACATAAGGATATGATACGTCTGTACAAGGGCGATCCTCTCCTTAAGTTGATGTACATATATATATGATCTTAGGAAAGGAAATATCAGCATGTCTGATTTATTCCTTCTGTACGAAAAGAAGACGACCCGGATGTTACATCGGAATCGTCTTCTAAATACATTTGAAATTTGGGGAGGATCGTATTCGTCAAATAATTAGAGGGGCATGCCCATTTGAAAGATCGTCCAATAGCTAAATCCAGTAAATGCAACGATCATATATCCCCAGAAAAGCAGGATATACGTTCTCTCTGTAAACTTCAGGTAACCGAAGACCACGAAAAAAGCAGTTTGCAGGAAAAATAGCAGAGCCATTTCAATTAGATCACCTGCAAAGGCCATCAGGCCAATGACGAGTGTGAAAAAGCCAAGAACGCGGAACATGCGTGCCACGATTAACTCCCCCTTCATATGTATACACAGTATTAACCTCTATCCAATATTATACCCGTAGCCCCAAAAAGTGTAAACAAAAAGTCAATTAAAACCAAAATATAGGCATCGAATTGTGATTTATATAATAGTTATATGCGAGATTGTCCAAAAGTGTTATGAAGTTTTTAATGATATATTTTTCTTTTTATTAGTCTTTTATAGATAAATGTATGACAGTAACTTTTTTTGGACATACAAAATAGTATCAAATAGATTCTATGAACTCTTTAAGAGGCATAGAAATGGAGTAAGAGGTCTTTTGAGCATCAACCAATTGAAATAACGCAATGGGTTGATGGCTAAGAAGGCGGTTATTAGATGTCGTTAGGAGGTATTTATAGTATGACAGCTGTGAGACAAGATGCATGGAGTACAGAAGATGATTTGATATTGGCAGAAGTTACCTTGCGGCATATACGGGAAGGTAGTACACAACTTACTGCATTTGAAGAAGTGGGTGAAAGAATCGGAAGGACCGCGGCAGCCTGTGGCTTCCGGTGGAACAGTTGTATTCGTAAAAAATACGATGCTGCTATTGGAATTGCTAAGGCACAAAGACAGAAACGTAATTATTTGAAGAAACAAGGCTCAATTGTGGGCAATTCAGCAATCGCTTCCTTAGCTTCTTTGGCTTCTGTTGAACTGGAAGACGGAAATTATAGAAGTGAAGGGGTAACGGAAGAGACGATTTCGATCGATGCTGTTATTCGCTTTTTGCGAGGATGGAAAAATACGGTACAAGAAACAAGTCGCCATATGAAATCCTTGGAGAAGGAATTGCGCGAGAGAGACGAAGAACTGGAGCTCCTTCGCAAACATAATAATAGGCTCTCTGCCCAAGTGAATGAAGTACAGACGGACTATAGAGTCGTGAATGACGACTATAGAGCACTGATTCAAATTATGGATCGAGCACGTCGTCTTGCATTTCTGAATGAAGAGGAAGATGAGTCAAAGACGAGATTTAAAATGGATGCAAATGGTAATCTTGAGCGCATTGAATAGAGTAATTACCACAGGGAATTCCGTCAACTTTGACGGAATTTTTTTGTGTTTGTAGGTAAGGATTTGGTATAAAGAAGATAGGTTAAATGCGGAGGAGCTATAATGTGTAAGTAGAAGGAGAGATTGGAATGAAGTTTGAGATCATAGGAGCGGGAGCGTTAGGCTTGCTTTTTGGAGCGAAACTGCTAAATGCGGGACATGAAGTTACCTTTTGGACAAGAACTAATCATCAAGCGGACTTACTCACTAAGCAAGGGTACATATTGGAAGAATCTGATGGATCGCTTCATCAAATTGAAGCAAGTAAATTCCAAGCTCATCAAATTAAAGAAGCTGTTAAGATCGGTGAGTATAGAGAAAATGATTGGGTGTTTATAACGACTAAACAGCGACATATAGATGGAGAGCTGCTGAGCATAATTCAGTCACTGCATGGAGAGAGGACTGGGACATTATGTTTTCAAAATGGAATGGGACATTTAGAAAAATTATTAACTTCTTTGAAAGGTAGACAGATCTACACGGCGGTTACAACCGAAGGAGGTAAGCGGATTGGAACAGAACGTGTAATTCGATCTGGGGTTGGGAAGACGACTATAGGTATAGTTGAGAGAAGGAGTCCGAAATCCGATCAAAGAGAAGCTGAAAAGGGAATATATGGGGATGATAGAGGAGAAAGTTTGGTGAATACGCTAGATATAGCAGGATTCCCTGCCTTTTTGTCGAAAGACATCGATAGGGAAATTTTTAGGAAACTATTGATTAACGCAGTTGTTAATCCATTGACAGCATTATGGCGAATTCCCAATGGTGAGTTGCTGGAGACAGAGGAGCGTAGAAACTTGCTCAGACAGCTTTGCCAAGAAGGGGCAGCTATTTATCAGGCAAATGGAATATCATATGATCCCGCTCTGTATGAGCAAGTTTCTGAAGTGTGTCGTTCTACTGCTGGAAATATCTCTTCAATGTTGAATGATGTACTTCAGGGAGTTCCTACTGAGGTAGATTTTATCAATGGTTATCTGGTTGAAATGGGACGTTCTGCTGGAGTTTCTGCACCTGGACACGAAATGGTTTGGCAACTTATACGTGGCTTGCCATCCACTAATCGCATATCGATCTGAATTGCTCACAAAACTAAGCGTATGCTTACGATGCAAGTTTTGTACGAAGTAATTCCAAGTAGTCTTGCTCACAAAACTAAGCGTATGCTTACGATGCAAGTTTTGTACGAAGTAATTCCAAGTAGTTATTGCTCACAAAACTTTTAGGAGGTGGAACATGGGTCTGTTGGCTGTTCTGTCTATCGTGCCGTTTATCCCCTTTTTATTGGTCTATTTCATTCATTTCTATTTTCAGAGAGACAAGAAGGCAGCCATTAAGCTTGCGATGGATGTAACCACGTTATTTCTAATTTTGTCGGTGTCAGCACTTTTTAACAATGTATTTAATTCAGGTTTTGGGTTATACCTTATAGTTCTTATATTACTGATTGTTGGCGGATTAATTGGGGGGGCGCAGAATCGTCTGAAAGGTAAGGTTGACGCGAAGAGGTTGTTTCGGGCAGTTTGGAGATTAGCCTTTGCGGGAACGGGGGTCGCGTATATAATCTTGTTTTTAATTAGTTTTATTACATATTTAGCGGCTGCATAGTTAAACATAATTAGTGAATATCTTTCCTCCAGTGGGGAATATTTAAGGCTTAATCTATAAATCAGTGATTGACAGTATGAATACAACAGTGGAGTTTGGAGGAATGTGGACAAGCGGAGTGTTCACAGTTACAAGGAGGATTTCCACTTTATGTGGTTCAATTCAAGCACTATTCCTTTAACAGTGATGGTAACATCCTCCTAAATATAGCACCATTCCACCGTAGGGACTGTACCTCTGATTTGGATCTGAGCCTTATTTTTTAAGGTAATAATTAAAAAATATCGAAATGTCAATAATGTATAATAGACAATATTGTTAATAATTTTGTTTTTTTTAGAATGTGCAACCCTATGTCCTTAATATTTAATGGATTTTTTTGACCGCTGGTTGTATAATCTTAAAACATATACCAAAAACTTTTTTTAGGGGGGAATTTGCAAGATGAAGAAGAATAAAAGTTTATTGCTTCTGCTGACATTTGTCCTTGCTATCGGCACGCTGCTCTCAGCTTGTGGATCTAAGGATAATGCGTCAAATGGAGGGAACAGTGCTACCAACAATGGAGCAAGTGCTGAAGAAGTGTTGGCAGCAGATCAAACATTAAGAATCAATCTGGCTTCGGAACCACCTACTTTTGATCCTGGTCAGGCTCAAGACAATCAAGCACATACAGTACTTAACATGATGTATGAAGGTCTTACAGCTATGGATGAGAACAATCAACCTGTTCCTGCTGCGGCTGAGAAGTATAGTGTTGATGGAACGAAGTATACATTTGAACTCCGTAAGGATGCAAAGTGGAGTAATGGTGATCCTGTAACAGCTAACGACTTCCTATTTGCTTGGGAACGGGTATTGAATCCGAAGACCGACCCCGCTCCACCTTATGCATATCAACTGTATTACATTGCAAATGCTCAGGAGTATAATGAAGGAAAGATTACAGATTTCAATGAAGTGGGTGTGAAAGTTGTTGATGATTACACACTTGAAGTCAATCTAACTGCTCCAACACCTTACTTCTTGGGACTAACTTCCTTTTACACATTTTTTCCGGTGCATTCATCGGTTAAAGACGATGCAAAATGGGCAGTTAATAAAGACAAGATGATCGTAAATGGACCGTTTACTTTGACTACGTGGACTAAGGGACAAACGATTGAAGTGACAAAAAATGACAATTATTGGGATAAGGATAACATCAAACTGAACAAGATTAATATATCTTTGGTTGATAGTGGTGCGACTGAACTTGCAAGTTACAAAAACGGTGAATTGGATCGTGCGGGTCATCCTAATGGCGAAATTCCTACAGACCAAATCCCGATTTTGAAGAACGAGCTTAAAGACGAACTTAATATTAAATCTGTTGCTAGTGTGTACTATTATCAATTTAATTTAACTGCTAAACCTTTCGATAATTACAAAATTCGTAAAGCTTTTGCAATGTCGATTAATCGTCAAGATATTGTCGAGAAAGTAACATTAGGTGGTCAAACTCCTGCGTACGGTTATGTTCCTTTAAATGTTGCGGGAGCCGATGGAGAATTCCGTAAAGAGCATAAAGATGATTACTTCCAAGAAAATATTGATGAAGCGAAGAAACTTCTTGAAGAGGGTATGAAGGAAGAAAATTATACGAAACTTCCAGAAATTAAATTGCTTTACAATACCAGTGAAAGTCATAAGAAAATCGCATTAGCTGTTGCTGATATGTGGAAGAAGAACCTGGGTGTTGATGTACAAACTGAAAACCAAGAATTCGGTGTCTTTCTAGAAACTCGTCGTAATCTTGATTACCAAGTTGCCCGTTCTGGCTGGGTTTCTGATTACAATGACCCAATGACCTTCTTGGATCTATGGACATCAAACAGTGGTAATAATGATACTGGCTTCAAAAATGAGGAATTCGATAAATTAATCGAGGATTCCAAAAAAGAAGCTGACGTCAAATTGCGTGATGAGAATCTGGCTAAAGCAGAATCAATTTTAATCAAAGACAATATGGCAGTAATGCCTATTTATTACTATACGAACGTTTCGGTTGTTAAACCTTATGTAAAGAATATAATTGTTGACTATAGTGGTGCTGTGAATTACAACCACGCTTACCTGATAGAACATTAATTATTTGTTTAATAAGTTAATTGAATGAGGCATCACGGGATATATATTGGGTATTCCATATATATCCCGTCTTTTTTATGTGGAAAATCGATCCAGCCTTGTGCGGATTGGCAATATATGAAATAGACAAATGAAAAAGTTTATCCTAAAATCGATTTATGTCGAATATTTGATAAGAGGAGGTGCTAACGGGCATGGCACGTTATATTGCAAACAAACTGTTCTATACATTGATTTCGCTGTTCATCTTAATCTCTGCCACCTTCTTTCTTATGAAAGCAATTCCAGGTGACCCCTTCATGTCGGAGAAAAAGGTTCCAGAAGCGATTCAAGAGCGATTAAACGAGCACTATGGTTTGGATAAGCCCGTATACCAGCAGTACTTTAAGTACCTGGGAGATATCGCGCAAGGTGATTTTGGTATTTCAATGAAGAAAATTAATCAAGATGTGTCCAGCATTATCGGACAAACTTTCTCTGCCTCACTAAAACTAGGTCTAGTAGCGATTGTTGTTTCTGTGATTGTGGGTGTTGTCCTAGGTCTCTTGGCAGCACTGTATCATCGCAGAATGATCGATAATATAGCGATGGTGGTGGCTGTACTCGGAATCGCGGTTCCCAGCTTTGTAATTGCGAGTCTACTGCAATATGTATTTTCCTCAAAGTTACACATGTTCCCGACGATGGGTTTTAAAGGTCCGATGTATTATTTCTTACCAGTTGCAGCACTAGCGGCACAGCCGATTGCATTTATTGCTCGTTTGACACGATCGAGTATGCTAGAAGTATTGCATGCCGATTATATCAAGACAGCAAGAGCTAAAGGTTTACGTTGGTACTCAATATTGTTCAAACACGTTATTCGGAATGGTATTCTGCCTATAGTTACTTATTTAGGTCCCATGACTGCAAATATTGTTACGGGTTCTGTCGTTATCGAGCAAATATTCGGTATTGGTGGTATCGGTAAGCAGTTTGTACAAGCTATTGGAGTTCGTGATTATCCGGTTATTATGGGGATTACGATCTTTTACGGAGCATTGTTGATGGTGGCACGTTTCTTGACTGACGTTGCTTATGTATTTGTTGATCCGAGGATCAAACTTAGTGGTGGAAAGGAGGACTAAACTTTGGATACTAATGATATTACAGTGATGTCATCACCGGTAGATTTAAAGCCTGAAGATTTCAGGAAGATCGGTTCGGACGAGAAGCAGGCCGAAGTAATTCAACGTGAAAGCTTATCAGCTTGGCGTGACGCTTGGCAACGGCTACGCTCTAACAAGATGGCCATGACAGCACTTGGCGTTCTTGGATTGATCGTTATTGCTGCCATAGTCGGCCCGTGGATTTCGAAATATAATTATTACTCCAATGATTTGCTCAACACGAATCAGAAGCCCTCCGCAGAACACTGGTTTGGGACGGATGATTTAGGAAGAGATATGTTCGTTCGTACATGGTATGGTGCTCGGATATCTCTGATCGTTGGTTTAGCTGCGGCTATGATCGATCTCTTTATCGGCGTTATTTACGGCGGTATTATGGGGTACTTCGGTGGTCGTGTGGATAATATTATGAACAAATTTTCGGAAATATTGTATGCAATTCCGTATCTGCTTGTAACGATCCTGTTGCTTGTTGTTATGGAGCCTAGCCTACCGACTATTATATTAGCTCTAACCATCACAGGGTGGATTAACATGTCATGGATCGTCCGAGGCGAGATCATGCAACTGAAGAGCCGTGAGTTCGTACTGGCTTCGCGTTCCATGGGGGCAGGTTGGGGGAGATTGTTATTCCGTCACTTGTTACCGAATGCGATGGGACCAATTATCGTTACAGTAACATTATCAGTGCCGAATGCGATTTTCGCTGAAGCATTCTTAAGTTTCCTTGGACTCGGTGTTCAGGCACCTGTCGCTTCACTAGGTTCAATGATCAATGATGCGCTTACTGGTTGGTTGTATTATCCGTGGCGGATGTTGTTCCCGGCCCTATTAATCAGTTTGACGATGCTTTCATTCAATATATTTGGCGACGGTCTACGTGACGCGCTTGATCCAAAATTGAAGAAATAGGAGGTGAAAATGATGAAACCGATTTTACAAATCAAAGATTTACATGTTTCCTTTCAAGTCCAAGGTGGAGAAGTGAAAGCTGTTCGTGGTATGAACTTTGAAGTAGGACAAGGGGAGACGGTGGCGATCGTCGGTGAATCAGGGAGCGGTAAAAGTGTTACCGCACAAACGATTATGCGTCTAATTCCGTCACCTCCTTGTAAAATCAAACAAGGCGAGATACTGTTCCATGGACAGGATATTTTGAAGAAGAGTATGAGAGAAATGGAAGCCATTCGTGGTAAAGATATTGGCATGATCTTTCAAGATCCTATGACATCTTTGAATCCTACCATCAGAGTTGGTAAACAAATTACTGAAGTCTTAATCAAACATCAGAATATGTCAGCGGGCGAGGCGAAAAAAGAGGCCATTGAAATGCTGAAGCTTGTCGGCATTAAAAATGCAGAAGCCCGCTTTAACCAATATCCTCATGAGTTCTCCGGCGGTATGCGCCAGCGTGTTATGATTGCGATTGCTCTAGCTTGCCGTCCGGCACTTCTTATTGCGGATGAGCCAACGACAGCTCTTGATGTAACAATTCAGGCTCAGATTATGGATGTTATGAAGGATATGCAGCAACGTCTAGGTACATCCATCATTTTGATTACCCATGATTTAGGTGTTGTTGCTGGTATGTGTGATCGTGTCATCGTTATGTATGCAGGTGAAGTGGTGGAAACTGGGGACAGATGGGAAATATTCAATAATCCTCAGCATCCTTACACAAAAGGCTTGTTACGTTCCATGCCTCGGTTGGATCAGAAGAAAGGCGAGCCGCTTATTCCAATTATCGGGACTCCGCCAGATTTGATCAAGCCACCTATCGGTTGCCCATTTGCTGCTCGTTGTGATCAAGCGATGGCAATTTGTGAAAGAATTGATCCGGCAGCTACTCAATTTAGCGAAACGCACACTGCGCGTTGCTGGGATCTGCATCCGATGGCTAAGGAGGCGCAATCATAATGAGTGAAAATCTAATCGAAGTAAAAGGTCTTAAGAAATATTTCAACGTGGGCGGAGGAAACATGCTCAAAGCTGTAAATGATATCAGCTTCTCGATAGCCAAAGGTGAAACGCTAGGCCTTGTAGGCGAATCTGGTTGCGGTAAGTCTACAGCAGGACGCACTGTACTACGTTTGTATGAACCGACTGGTGGAAGTGTTCATTTTGAAGGAACAGATATTTATAAACTGTCCCCGCAGAAAATGAAGGCGATGCGTCGCGATATGCAAATGATATTTCAGGATCCATATGCATCGCTTAATCCACGGTTCACGGTTACGGATATTATCGGTGAAGCACTAGATATTCATAATATGGCAGGAAGCAAAAAAGAACGGAAAAAACGCGTAGAAGATTTGCTCGATATGGTTGGACTCAATCCAGACCATGCCACTCGTTATCCGCATGAATTCTCCGGTGGTCAGCGGCAACGTATCGGGATTGCTCGAGCACTCGCGGTAAATCCTAAATTCATTATTTGCGATGAGCCGATCTCTGCACTTGACGTGTCCATTCAGGCACAAGTTGTTAACTTGCTTAAAGATTTACAGAATCGCTTGGGATTAACCTATTTGTTCATCGCGCATGATCTTTCGATGGTGAAGCATATTAGTGACCGTGTAGCGGTAATGTATTTAGGTCGGATCGTTGAGCTTGCGGAAAGTGAAGAACTTTACGCTAATCCGCTTCATCCTTATACAAAAACACTCTTATCGGCTATTCCAATTCCGGATCCGGCAATTGAGGCTAATAAGAAGCGTATTGTACTTGATGATACGAATAACAACTTTAATTTGGACAACTCTGAGCTTGTTGAAGTGTCCAAAGGTCATTGGGTATCAATGCCTACTAAGTAACAAGTAAGGCTAAAATAAAAGTATAGAAGTACTCATAACTGTTTTTCAGTTATGAGTACTTTTTTTCATGGGTTTCTATGAGGTTTACTTTGACGTGTGCTATGAATATTCGGTACAATCAAGGAAGGCTTTAAGGCAGAATAGGAGGGTAAACAAGAAATGGAAGTTGTTCATAAACCATTACTGTCCACTCAACCGCTGGCGGAAGCACTAATCAGTGACTTTGCCTCGGTAGGACATTTATATGAAAGTAATCCTCTTGATGAGGGGGATTGGGCTAAACGGATTGAGTGGTTAGATGGAACTGAGGATTTACGGATCGAACGTAAGGTACTTGTAACTACTTTGCGGGAATATAACTTGCTACATAATTCTAATGAGGCTGTCACGGAGTCATTGAATAAGTTGGAGAACCCTGGGACTGCGGTAATAGTCGGAGGGCAACAAAGTGGTCTCTTCTCAGGCCCGCTACTTGTTATATATAAAGCGATAAGTATTATTAAGGCCGCAGAACATGCGTCATCTAAACTGGGGCGCCCAGTCGTACCCGTCTTCTGGATTGCAGGCGAAGATCATGATTGGGACGAAGTGAATCATACGTTTGTATTATCCTCGGATTTGCAAATCAGTCGGATTCGCGTGCCAAGAGAGGATGAGAAACGTTCTCCGGTAAGCTTGACTGAGGTTAGTAAAGAAGAGTGGGACAGAGTTTCAGAGGAATTAGAACTGATGTTGCCTGGTAGTGAGTTTAAGGCGGGACTTATGGAGAACTTGAGACAAACTTTCGCCGAATCTTCAACCTTAAGCGAAAGTTTCGCAAAGCTTCTAGGTATTTGGTTCGGTAAGTATGGATTGATTCTGTTGGACTCGGCGGATCCAGCTCTTCGTAGACTTGAGATTCCAGTATTTCAAACTATCATTACTAGAAATGATGAATTAGAATCGGCATACTTTGCTTCTGCAGATCACATAGCTTCGCTGGGAGGAACACCACAGGCTGATGTAGCTGAAGGCGGAGCTAACCTGTTCTACATCCACGAGGGTGATCGACTTCTGCTATTTAAGCGTGATGGTAAATTTACGGATCGAAAAGGGAAGGTTGCTTTTACGGAGGAGGAACTCCTGTCGGTGCTGCAGTCACATCCTGAGCGTTTCAGTAATAATGTACTCACTCGTCCACTGATGCAGGATAGCTTACTACCTGTACTGGGATCGGTACTTGGTGCCGGAGAGATCGCTTATTGGGCGTTAACACGTCGGGCGTTTGATCAACTTGGACTTAAGATGCCGATATTGTTGCCTCGGATGTCCTTTACTGTTGTTGAAGGAACGCTACAGAAACAGATGGACAAGTATGATTTGACCTGGGAAGATGTAAAGGATCGAGAAATTTTCCGCGAGAAACGTGAGTCTTGGCTTGCTTTACAGGATTCGGTACATTTAGATGCTAGGTTTGATGAGATCAAAACAACCTTTGGTGATATGTATGAACCGTTGATTGAGCAGCTTGGTAGTATTCAGAATGGGCTGCTGAAATTGGGGAGTGCTAACAAGGACAAAATATTTGATCAAATTGAATATTTGCGTGGTCGCTCTAAGGATGCCTTAGAGAAAGTTAATGAAGTGGGCTTGCGGCACTTTGAACGGATTGAGCTCTCACTATTTCCACAGAACAAACCACAAGAGCGTGTGTATAATATTTTCTATTATTTGAACCGTTACGGGATGAATTGGATCGATGATTTGATGGAAATTCCGTATGACATAACGGGAAGTCACAGAGTTATCTATTTGTGAGTTTATGTTCACGAGTCTCTATAAGTTAAACTTTAATTTTGGTTAATTGGCTTTGAGTATGAAATGTTCTTAGGATCGCTGTTGTTCCTTGATTTCCTTGATTTTACGAATTCTGCTGTGGTAGAAATCCAGGAACAAAGGCGAACGCTTCGCTTCTTCAGAATCATTTCACACTCTAGCCTATACCCAATCTTTGAGGTTAATTAATTGTTTTGAACAAACTTATTCATTAATGTATTAAGCTCAATCTAAAAATCAGTGGATGGAAAAAACGAATACAACAGTGGAGTTTTGGAGGAATGTGGACAAGCGAAGCGTTCACCTTTAAAGGAGGATTTCTACCTTCTGATGTCCAATTCAGGAAATCCCCCTTTAACAGTGATGGTAACATCCTCCAAAACGTAACGCTGCTTTCCTCTATAGGGTCTTTCAACCGCTGATTTTGGTTTTGATCCATGTATTACCAACAAAACTTTTAGGAGGGTATTACAATGAACTCACAATCAATTAAGGACAGTATTGTTGCTGATTTGAAGCTAGCCCCTGAAGGACATTTGAAGATCGACTGGGTAGAGGCTCATATGCCGGTACTTGGGAGAATCCGTAAGCAGTTTGAAGCTGAACAACCTTTTAAAGGACTAAAAGTAGCTATTTCTCTTCACCTTGAAGCTAAGACTGCTTATTTGGCAAAAGTGGTGCAAGCTGGTGGAGCCGAAGTGACGATTACGGGGAGCAATCCATTATCTACTCAAGATGATGTGTGCGCTGCGTTAGTAGAAGATGGTGTGACCGTTTATGCGAAATATAATCCGGATCCGGCTGAATACAAAGAGCTTATGATTAAGGCTCTTGAGAACAAACCAGATCTAATTATTGATGATGGTGGCGATTTCGTCTCTATTATGCACTCTGAGCGTCCAGACTTGATGGAGAATGTCCGCGGCGGAGCTGAAGAGACCACAACGGGGATTCTACGCTTGAAAGCAATGGACAAAGAGGATAGCCTCAAGTTCCCGATGGTGGCTGTAAACGATGCGTATTGCAAATATCTATTTGATAACCGTTATGGTACAGGACAGTCGGTTTGGGATGGAATTAATCGTACTACCAACTTAGTAGTGGCAGGTAAGAATGTCGTTGTTGTGGGATACGGCTGGTGTGGTAAAGGCGTTGCTATGCGAGCTAAAGGGCTTGGTGCGAACGTTATAGTAACTGAGATTGATGCAATTAGAGCAGTTGAAGCTTACATGGACGGATTCCAAGTTATGCCGATGATTGAAGCAGCTAAAGTAGGCGAATTCTTCGTCACAGTAACAGGTAATCGTGATGTTATTCGTGGTGAGCACTACGAAGTGATGAGAGACGGAGCAATTTTGTCTAACGCGGGTCATTTCGATGTTGAGTTTAATAAACCGGAACTGAAGGAAAGATCAACTTCTGTTCGCACAGTACGTCGTAATATTGAAGAATATCAATTGAAAGATGGTCGTAAAATATACGTGCTTGCGGAAGGTCGCTTGGTTAACCTTGCTGCTGGTGACGGTCATCCGGCTGAGATTATGGATATGACCTTTGCACTACAAGCTTTGTCATTGAAATACGTGAACGAATCTTATGAGAGTATTGGAAATACGGTAGTAAATGTGCCGTATGAGCTTGATGAGCAAGTGGCTTGTTATAAATTAGAGAGTCTTGGTCTCGGTATCGATGTACTCACAGAAGAGCAACGGGTGTATTTGGACAGTTGGCAGGAACATTAATTATTCATAAGGTAATTTTCAAAAACCTTCCCGTTACTTGGGGAAGGTTTTTTTGAAGAAAGATGAAGTTGCCGTCTGAATTTAACGGCAGCCAAAATCAGTACATAGTGGTCATATAAGTTAGTAACATGTACAGAATGATTTTCTTTGATTAATTGAATATGGTTCAGACAATTTTGTAATGGTTATCAAAGCCCTTACGTTTCGATGAAGTGACGAATAGTTAATATTAATATACACATTCAGAAGAAATGGGGATAGGGATACAGGAATTTGTGACAGGATTTGATCATTTTCAGGAAACGGAGCCCTATTTGTATCAGAAATTCTCGGAAAGTAGGCGGCCTCATAGACACATTGTCGACACATTGGATCGATATATTCCTTTTATTTAGTTATATTACATAATTCCCCTTACTTCGACAAAATGAATAATGTAACATGTAATTGTAATCAATTACAATATATGGAGGTATTAATTATGGTAAAGAATAAATTTTTGGGTGTGTTGTTGGCTTCAGTCGTAATAAGTTCACTTGTCTCATTACCTTTTGCTTCTGCGACATCGTCAAGAACTGAGGTAAGTCCAACTAGTATCGAAATGAGGGCGCCATATAAAACCGTCTCTAAGGTTGTTAATTTTGCGAAGGGTGTTTCTATCCCGCAAACTTATTGGTATCAAGAAGGTTATTGGATGGGTTACATTCAATTAGAGAGTACAAGCGCTTCTATTGGTGGGTCGTATAATGCTGTATATTCTGGTACTGTTTATTATCTTGAAGAGAACTAATTTATACTTATTTCAACAATTTATAGTTTATTGAAATTTAGATTCAATACACAATAAACCCAATGCCTAAAAGGCATTGGGTTTATTGTATTGAGAGAATAGTAAAGGAATTTGGAGAACTCACTTGCTTGATAACGGCCCAAATTCTTGTTGAATAACGAATTCTAAATATGAATGCTGATATTGAGTCATACATGTAATGTCGAGTAGGATCTATATAATAAAGAAAACTCGTTTTACAATTGTAGATTGGTAAAGGATAATTTATTGTTCGATTAATTCAGGTGTTAGAGTAAGAATTATAGATTATGCAAAATATCTTTAAATTTGTTAGACACATGTTTGCTAACGTTCATTTAGGCATTTTTATTTTGGATATTATTGAGAGTAGATAGTGATATAAAAATTTACCAATAAAAAAATTGTGAACTTTAGAAGGAGTTTTTACATCGATGTTGAATAATAAGTATTTATAAGTGGTGAAAAGTGGTGTAAAGTGGGGGAAAGAGGTAAGGAGTGAGTTATCCAATGTTCATGGGAGAATTTCAACATAGCATTGACGATAAGGGTCGGGTTATTATACCGGCTAAATTTCGTGACCTCCTGGGCTCCTCTTTTGTTGTCACTCGCGGTTTAGACAAATGTCTGTTTGTCTACCCACTGCAAGAATGGGAAGTACTTGAGCAGAAACTTAAAGCTCTACCTCTGATGAAATCCGACGCACGTGCGTTTACCCGATTTTTTTTCTCCGGGGCAACGGAATGTGAGTGGGACAAACAGGGAAGGGTAAATTTACCGGGGAGTTTGAGGGATTACGCAAAGCTGGAGAAGGATTGCGTTGTTCTAGGTGTGTCGAACCGTGTTGAGATTTGGAGCCGGGATACATGGGAACAATACTTTCAACAGTCAGAAGATACCTTTAACGAAATTGCCGAGAAGTTGGTTGATTTTAATTTTGATTTATAAATTTTTGTCTGGAGGGCTGCAGCTTGTTTCATCACATCACGGTGCTTAAGAAAGAAGCGACAGAAGGGCTGCACATTAAGCCTGATGGCATTTATGTAGATTGCACCCTTGGAGGTGGCGGTCACAGTGCAGTTATTTTATCCAAGCTTGGTACAGAAGGCAGATTAATCGCTTTCGATCAAGATGATTGGGCGCTAGATAACGCGAAAGAACATCTATCCTCGGAAGGTGAACGTTTAACCTTGGTTAGAAGTAATTTTAGACACTTAGAAGAGAAGTTGGCTCAGATAGAAGGAGTGCCACAGGTTCAAGGCGTTCCTCAAGTAGATGGGATATTGTTTGACCTTGGTGTATCTTCTCCACAATTTGATGAAGGAGAGCGTGGGTTTAGTTACAACGCGGATGCACCTCTTGATATGAGAATGGACCAAACTGCTGAACTCACGGCAAGAGAGATTATCAATGGATGGTCAGAGCGAGATATCGCCAAAATATTGTTTCAATACGGCGAAGAGAAGTTTTCTAGACGGATTGCTAAGGTCATCGTAACGAAGCGTGAAGAAAGCCCGATAGAGACGACAGGACAACTTGTTGAACTGATTAAAGAAGGAATACCTGCAGCAGCACGTCGTACGGGTGGGCATCCTGCCAAACGAAGCTTTCAAGCGTTACGTATTGCGGTGAACGATGAGCTAGGCGCATTTGAAGAAGCGTTGCATGCGGCGGTTAAATGTTTAGCACCTGGAGGACGAGTCTCCGTCATTACGTTCCACTCGTTAGAAGATCGAATTTGTAAGCAAATATTTGTCGGATACGTGGAAAAATGTACATGCCCATCTGATTTTCCAATGTGCGTATGCGGTAATAAAGGTCAGCTTAAATTAATCAACCGGAAGCCAGTAGTTCCGTCAGATGAAGAGCTGGAACAAAATCCCCGGGCGCGCTCAGCAAAATTGCGTGTGGCGGAGAAATTGCAATACTTAGCGGAGGAAAAGTGATATGGCGTATACACGGGGGAATTTGGCAGTAAAACAAAAGTCTGCGGAACGCAGCTACCAACCAGAGCGTTACCGCGAGACGACCAAAGTTGTAACACGCCGGTCACAACTTCCGGTAGGAGAGAAGCTCCTTTATTTGCTGACGGTTCTAATCTGTGTAGCTGTAATGGGTGGTCTGTTATTGCAGAATTCGGGGATATACAATATTAAACGACAAATGTATAACATGGATGCGGAAATTCAGAAAATGAATACAGAAATCAATGAATTATCCATCCAGAAGGAAGTATTAGAACAGCAAATTCCTGAAAAAGCGGCAGAACTTGGCTACGTAGAGCCGCTAGTGGAAGGCTTTAACGTAACGGTTCCAACATCGACGGCAGACCATAGCTAACAGTGACAGTACAACTACGGTTCAGAAATAAAGAATTGATGAGGTCCTATTATGATAAAGAGAATTAAGCTTCGAACACTGTTGATAGGAGGGTGCATCACCCTCTTTTTTGCTTTATTGGTAGGAAAAGTGTTTGTGATTCAGGTAGTTCAGGCAGATTTTTGGCAGGGACATGCTGAGGAACTATGGTCTAAGAAAAAAATCTTGCCGGCTTCACGTGGGGTGATTACAGACAGAAATGGAGACGTGCTGGCTATTGATGCACCTGCATATACCGTAGCCGTTAATCCGAAGATCATTAACCAATATAATCTTCAGGACGAGATTGTAGAGGGCCTAAGTAAGATCTTGGATAAGAAAGAGAGCGAACTAAGAGTACTAGTTAACGCGAAGCGAGAGAACGGTGAATTTTATCCCCAACGAGAAGTACGCAAAGAAGGATGGAAGATCGATCAGGAGCTAAGAAATAAGGTCGAGGAATTCAAAAGTGAGCTCATGGAAAGCCATGATTTAGAAGACGTAGGCATTACTCTGATTAAGGAACAGAAGCGATATTACCCTAAGGAGACTCTTGCAGCTCATATTCTGGGTTATGCAGATCGTGAAGGTAATGCGGTGTCAGGACTAGAAGCCTATTACAATGAGGAACTTATGGGCCACAATGGCTCAATTGAATATAAAAGTGATGGTCGAGGGATTGAAATTCCCAAAGCCAGTGAGATATATACGCCTGCGAAGAATGGTAAGAATCTGCAACTCACGATAGACGATACAATTCAGTATTATATTGAAGAAGCTATGAAGGAAGCGTTTGAGGAGTTAGATCCGATCAGTATGACGGTCATTGCAGCTGATCCTAAGACAATGGAAATTCTCGGAATGGCAAATATGCCTACGTATAATCCAAATGAATACTGGAAAGATGTCGATCAGAAGAACTTTTATAATCATGCGATTAAATCAACATACGAGCCAGGCTCCACGTTCAAGATCGTGACATTGGCTGGTGCGGTTCAGGAGGGATTGTTTGATCCAAATGCGACGTATATGTCAGGTAGTATTCGAGTGCCAGGGCAGACCATCCATGATGTTAAAAGGTCAGGTTGGGGACCGATTAGTTATTTAGAGGGAGTCAAGCGCTCAAGTAACGTTTCCTTTGTTAAATTGGGATACGAAATGCTCGGCCCTGAGCGCTTAAAGGAATATGTCGACAATTTTGGTTTTGGACAAAAGACGGGGATTGAGTTACCAGGAGAGGCAAAAGGTACTGTTGCGCCAGTCCAACCAGCCGACTTTGCGGCGATGTCATACGGTCATGGGACCTTGGTAGTAACACCACTACAACAAATAGTTGGGGTGTCTGCTGTGGCTAATGGTGGTAACCTAATGGAGCCACACATTGTGAAGTCAATTACCGACCCACAGACGGATGAGACGATAGAGACACAACCCACGGTTGTTCGCCAAGTCATTACACCTGAAACGGCAAAGGAAGTCAGCAGTTATTTGGAACAGGTCGTATCGGACCAGAAGATCGGGACGGGGCGACATGCTTATATCGATGGTTACCGCGTTGCTGGTAAGACAGGTACCGCCGTGAAGCCTGTTAAGGGAGTATATGATTACACGAAACAGGTTGTTTCATTTATCGGATATGCACCTGTGGATGATCCTAAAATTGCTGTAATTGTTGTAATCGATGAACCTAAGAATTCAGATCTTGGTGGTGGGGCGATTGCAGCACCGATCTTTAAGAAAATTGTAAATCAATCGCTGCAATATATGGGTGTACCTAAGAAATATGCTGATGATACTTCAAATAAAACAACCGGGTCTCAAAGCAATACTTCCAAAGCGCCAGATTTAAAGGGGCTTTCCATAAGAGAATCCAAAGATCTACTCGCTAGTAAAGGAATTTCCTATGTTACTTTAGGCAAAGGTTCAGACCTTGTCTCTCAATTTCCTAAAGCCGGAAATCTACTCAAATCGGGACAGCACATGTATCTACTCACTGAGGAAGGGAAAAACATGAAAATCCCGAGTCTTAAAGGTGAATCGCTCCGCGATGCAATGGAACTATTATCGGTACTTCAAGTATCGGTTAAAGGACAGGGAGCAGGGTATGTGGTTGATCAAACTTCAACAGAGGAGAATGGCCAAAGAGTGGTCACTCTCATCTTGGAACCGCCCGCAGAGAATGAGAACGCGGAGGGAAGTAACTCATCTACTGTTCCGGAAGATGAGACTGGCGAGTCGCCATAGCTTGTTCTAACGCCTCCTTGTCCTGAATAATCATGATATGGAACAATTCATGTCTCAGGAAGTAACAAGGAGGGCAATCTATGAAAAATTCCAAGGTTATCGTCAGACGGAGGCTGTTATGGCTTCTAATGCTGTTATGTTTGCTGTTTGCGGCACTTGCCGTACGGCTTGCCTATGTGCAATTTGGCAAAGGTGCAGAGTTGTCAGCTCAGGCGGAGGATTTATGGCGTCGTAATATTCCTTTTTCTGCTAAACGCGGAGAAATTAGTGATCGTAACGGAATTACGTTAGCTTATAATATAACTACACCAACTGTCATGGCTATTCCGGTGCAGATTAAGTCACCTGAATTAACGGCTCGAAGTTTAGCACCACTCTTAGGTATGACTGAGGAAGCAGTACTGAAAAGTATTACCAAAAAACAATCTATAGTCAGGTTACAACCCGGCGGACGCAAAATTACGATGGAAAAAGGTCAAGAAATTCGTGATTTGGGTCTCCCGGGTATTGTTGTTGCCGAAGATAACAAAAGGTATTATCCTTATGAAGGGCTTGCTGCCCATATTCTCGGGTTTACGGGGAGTTATAACCAAGGACTAACAGGTCTTGAAAGCAAGTATAATAGTGAACTCAGTGGTATGAATGGTAGTGTATCCTATTTGTCTGATGCTGGTGGAAGATTGATGCCTGGCACATCGGAGAAGTATGTAGAACCGAAGGATGGCCTTAGTCTGCAGTTAACGATAGACAAGTCTATTCAGAGTATCATGGAGCGGGAACTTGATGATGCCATGACCAGATTGCAAGCCAACTCTGCACTTTCTATCGCGATGAATCCCAAAACGGGAGAAATATTAGGCATGGCAGCTAGACCGGGGTATGAACCGTCGCAGTATCAGGAGTATCCAGCTGATGTTTATAATCGCAACTTGCCGATCTGGATGACCTACGAGCCGGGATCTACTTTCAAGATTATTACACTTGCTGCAGCATTGGAAGAGAAGAAGGTTGACCTGTACAATGATCATTTTTTTGATCCAGGATATGTTTCAGTTGGCGGTGCCAAACTACGATGCTGGAAGCGAGGCGGACACGGTAGTCAGACCTTTCTTCAAGTCGTAGAGAACTCCTGTAACCCAGGGTTTGTGGCGCTTGGCCAGCGTTTAGGTAAGGAAACACTGTTCAAATATATCAAAGACTTCGGTTTTGGGACCAAAACGGGTATTGATCTTTCTGGTGAGTCAAATGGAATTCTGTTCAAATTGCCTCAAGTTGGACCTGTAGAATTGGCAACGACTTCATTTGGTCAAGGCGTATCGGTGACACCGATTCAACAAATCACGGCCGTCTCCGCAGCTATTAACGGTGGGAAGTTATACAAACCATATGTAGCGAAATCTTGGACTAATACCGAGACGGGAGAAGTCGTCGAGAATGTGGAACCACAGTTAGTTCGGCAGGTCATTTCCGAGGAGACTTCGAAGTTAGTTCGTTCCGCTTTGGAAAGCGTAGTGGCCAATGGAACTGGAGGGAATGCGTTTATCGACGGTTATCGTGTCGGTGGGAAGACAGGTACGGCTCAGAAGGTTATAAACGGACGATATTCTTCAAATGAACACATTGTCTCGTTTATTGGTTTTGCGCCAGCTGATGATCCGCAAATCGTCGTGTACACGGCAATAGATAATCCACAAGGGATTCAATTTGGTGGCGTTGTCGCTGCGCCAATCGTCCGTAACATTCTAGCGGATGCACTGGAGTATATGAAAGTTCCACCTCGTAAGGATCAAGTTGTTAAGAAGTATAAATACGGAGAAACACCGATTGTAACGGTCCCTAGTTTGGTTGGTCAGTCAGCGCAAGAGATCTATGAGGATATGAACATGAACTTTAATCTAGCTAAATCAGGCGTAGGAACTGTGGTTATTAATCAAGCACCAAAGGCGGGTGCGAGGGTAGAAAAAGGTTCGACAATTCGAATTTATATGGGCAGCGAGTCTGAAGCGGAACAGGGCCACGATCACAGTGAGTAAAAATCCTGAAATTTCAGCTTTTTGGTGATAATATATATAAGAGTATTTTTCAGAAATTGAAGGATTTGACGGAGGGGTAATCTATGCTGCTAAAAGATTTATCAACTTACTTAATAGCTTCCCAAATACAGGGAGACGGTGAGACGAACTGCAATGGAATCGTAATTGATTCGCGTAAAGTTCAGCCGGGCGATTTGTTTCTTTGCCTGCCGGGACATACAGTTGATGGTCACGATTATGCACAGCGGGCTGCTGAGCAGGGTGCTTCCGCACTAGTAGTGGAGAGATGGCTGGAAGATGTATCGCTTCCTCAGCTTAAAGTGAAAGATAGCCGGCTAGCTATGGCGGTACTAGGCAATGTCTTCTTCCAAACACCGAGCTCTCAATTGAAGGTAATTGGGGTGACCGGAACCAATGGAAAGACGACAACTACTTATTTGATTGAACGCATTCTGCAGGAGCAGGGTAAAAATACGGGGTTGATCGGTACAATCGAGCGGAGATATAACGGACAAACTTTTCCTATGTCTGGAACGACACCAGAGTCGCTTGATTTACAGCGCTATTTACATGAGATGGTTCAGGCACAAACTCAGTATTGTGCTATAGAAGTATCTTCGCATGCGCTTGAACAAGGACGAGTAAAAGGAACAAATTTTCGTACCGCAGTATTTACAAACTTAACTCAAGATCATTTGGATTATCATAAGACGATGGATGAATATCGTGCTGTAAAAGGTCTGTTCTTTTCTCGCTTAGGCAACACTTATGCAGCGGACCCTGAATCGCGAAGCTATGCGGTATTAAATGTGGACGATGAAGCTTCCGCATATTATGCCAAACAGACAGCGGCAGAGATTTTTACTTATGGCGTGGATAATAAGGCGGATGTTTCCGCTTCGAACATTGCAGTAACCTCTAAAGGGACCTTTTTTCATGTGGATTCTCCTTACGGAAGTACGGATATTTCTCTTCGTATGGTTGGTAAGTTTAATGTATATAATGCACTGGCAGCTATTGCAGCAACCCTACTTGAGGGTATTGCACTTGAAGATATCAAGGCGAGTTTGGAATCCATTCCTGGTGTAGAAGGCCGGGTAGAAGCAGTAGAAGAAGGTCAGGATTTCGCAGTGATTGTTGATTATGCACATAGTCCTGATGGGTTGGAGAATGTACTAAAGACAGTGAATGAGTTTGCTAAAGGCCGTGTGATTTGTGTCTTTGGTTGTGGAGGGGATCGAGATCGTACGAAGCGGCCGATTATGGGGAGAATTGCTGCTCAGTATGCAGACCATGTCATTGTGACATCTGATAACCCTCGTACTGAAGATCCAGAGTTGATTCTAAAGGACATCAAGGTTGGACTGGAAGAAGCAAATGTAAGCTCAGAACAATATGAACTTATTATTGATCGGCGGGAAGCTATTCAAAAGGCTATTGAAATGGCAAGCCATGAAGATGTAGTATTGATTGCGGGGAAAGGTCATGAGACCTATCAATTGATCGGAACTGCGGTGCACGATTTTGATGATCGTGTCGTTGCAAAAGAAGCGATAAGGGGTTTGGCAAAGTGATAAATAGAAGCTTAGCGGAAATTGCCGCGTTGTGCGGCGGACATGTCGCAAATGTCGGCGATTCCGACATATTCATAAAGGGAGTCGCTACTGACTCCCGTAGTATTTCGGCCGGATGTCTGTTTGTCCCTATACGGGGAGAACGGTTTGACGGCCATGTCTTTGCCGGTGATACTTTAAAGGCTGGTGCTGGAGCATTACTGTGGTCAAAGAGCAATGGCCAACCGCCTGGGCCAGCAGTAGTTGTAGATGATACGCTCCAAGCATTACAACTTCTCGCGAAGAATTACCTACTCGAATGTAAAGCGAAAGTGATTGGAATTACAGGAAGCAATGGTAAGACGACGACTAAAGACCTCGTTTTCTCATTGTTAAGGGCAACCTACAAAGTGCATAAAACGAAGGGTAATTTTAACAATCATATTGGACTACCACTGACTATTCTGGCGATGCCGGAAGATACTGATATTGTAGTATTAGAAATGGGAATGAGTGGGCGCGGAGAGATTGAAATGCTGTCGATGCTTGCAGAACCAGAGACTGCTATTATAACGAATATTGGTGAGTCTCATCTTTTGCAGCTCGGTTCGAGATTAGAAATTGCTCGGGCCAAGCTGGAAATCTTAGCGGGACTAAAACCTGGTGGTCTCTTAGTCTATAATGGAGACGAACCTTTGATAACGAAGACGCTACAAGACCCTGCTACAATAAAACCAACGGAGTTCAATACGGCTACCTTTGGATTACAAGCAACCAATGATGATTATCCAAGTGGAATGATGTTTTTGGAGGGGAGCACCGTGTTTACTTCGAGCAAAGAGGGGGGCACGCCATTGCAACTCCCACTACTTGGAGAACATAATGTTGTAAACTGCTTGGCTGCCCTGACGGTGGCTAGGCATTATGGCGTTTCAGAGGAAGCGATCCGAGAAGGCCTACAGCATGTTGAACTTACAGGAATGAGAATTGAGATTGTCAGCGGGATCAGCGGAATTACGATTCTTAATGATGCATACAATGCTAGCCCTACCTCGATGAAAGCGGCAATCAGCGTGATGGAGAAGCTGAAAGGATATCGACGGAAGTTTCTGATTCTCGGTGATATGCTAGAGCTAGGAGAGTTGGAGCAGGATTATCATAAGGAAATAGGCAAGTTTCTAACGGTGGATAAGGTGGACCAATTATTCACTTACGGTCCTTTGGCAGGGTTTATAGCGGAAGCGGCTGCTGAAAATTTGGACACGAACAACATTCATGCATATACTGATAAAATCGAGCTTATTGATAAGTTGAAATCGATGTTACATCCGAAGGATGCCTTGCTTGTTAAGGCGTCACGAGGAATGAAACTGGAGGAAGTCGTTGATGCAGTCAAAGACTTTAATCTACAACAATAATACCGGCGAAAGGGGGTAATCCCATGGATTTTGGACTTATACTAATAACGATCGGCGTTTCATTTATTCTGGCGGTTATTGCGGCTCCACTTGTTATTCCGTTGCTACGAAGAATGAAATTTGGACAACAGATACGGGGCGAGGGACCGGAATCTCATCAGAAGAAGTCGGGAACGCCAACAATGGGTGGTATTATCATTATTTTGGCGTTTACTTTGGCTTTCTTGAAATTTTCTGTCGTTAATACAGACTTTTATATTTTGCTTGTGGCCACGCTTGGATTTGGGCTTGTTGGCTTCTTAGATGATTACATCAAGATCATATTCAAACGTTCCTTGGGACTAACGCCCAAGCAGAAATTGTTCGGACAGCTTCTTTTTGCCGGTATCATCGTTGCACTTCTAATTTCAGAAGGACATAGCACCGCAATCGGTATTCCGGGAACTGGGGTATCCTTTGATTGGGGCGGTTGGTTCTACTATCCTTTTATTGTACTAATGATGTTAGCAGTAACCAATGCGGTTAATTTCACCGATGGTCTAGATGGACTGTTGTCCGGTGTTAGTGCGATTGCATTTGGAGCATACGCAGTTATTGCTATGCAGGCTACATCGATCCCAGCAGCAGTCTCCGCTGCAGCGATGATTGGAGCAGTGCTAGGATTTCTTGTCTTTAATGCGCATCCTGCGAAAGTGTTTATGGGTGATACGGGCTCATTGGGTATCGGTGGTGCTATATCAGCGATAGCCATTATTACGAAGAGTGAACTCCTGTTTCTTGTGATCGGTGGTATCTTTGTTATCGAGATGTTGTCCGTGGTGATTCAAGTAGTTTCCTTTAAGACGCGAGGTAAGCGAGTATTTAAGATGAGTCCTATCCACCATCACTTCGAGCTATCAGGGTGGTCGGAATGGAGAGTTGTAGTTACTTTTTGGACCGTTGGTCTCATACTAGCGGTAGTTGGACTTTATTTGAACAAGGGGTTGTAGTGATGAATCATCCAGAAGAATACCGGGGGCAACAAGTGGTTGTCCTCGGTCTCGCTAAGAGTGGAGTGCAGGTCGCCAAAACCCTTCATCGGCATGGTGCGATCGTAACGGTAAATGATAGAAAAGAAAGACAACAATGTCCCGAAGCTTCTGAACTTGAGGCTTTGGGAATTTCTGTAGTTTGCGGAGGTCATCCGGAGGGACTGATTCATCCGGAGGTACAGCTTGTAGTCAAAAACCCAGGTATTCCTTATAGTGCGCCTCCTGTGGCTAAAGCATTGGAACTTGGTATCGAAATAGTGACAGAAGTTGAAGTGGCCTATCACTTGTGCCGTGCTCCAATCATTGGTATAACGGGTTCTAATGGGAAGACAACAACGACGACATGGGTCGGAAAGATATTAGAAGCAGCGGGACTTAACCCAATTGTAGCGGGTAACATCGGAACACCATTATGTGAAGCTGCCGAACATGCCGAATCGCACAATTGGATGGTAGTTGAACTGAGCAGCTTTCAATTAAAAGGGACTCAGGAATTCTTACCGAAGATCAGTTGCCTGCTGAATATTGCGGAGACACATCTTGATTATCATGGCACGATGGAGGATTATATCTCCTCCAAAGCCAAGCTGTTTGCTTGTCAAAGTGAGAGTGACACAGCTGTGATCAACTGGGACGACCCTGTTTGTAGACAGTTGGTTCCCTATATTAAAGCTAGACTAATGCCTTTCTCTATGACAGAGGAATTACAGTCTGAAGGGGTATTTGTTCAACCTTCGTTTATACCTGATGTGGAAGATGGCTTGAAGCGTACTTTAGTCTATAGAAATGCACTGGGTCAACTACATACCATTGTAGAGGTGGATGAGATCGCTCTTCCTGGCCGTTTTAACCTTGAGAACGCTCTTGCCGCGATTGCAGTGTCGCTTGCTGCCGGGGCGGCCCCAGAGGCTCTAGCAGAGCCGTTGCGGAGTTTTCGCGGTGTAGAGCATCGACTGGAATATGTGGATGTTAAGGAAGGTGTAACTTACTATAATAATTCCAAAGCGACTAATTCCAAGGCAACAACGATGGCATTAGGCGCTATAAGCGCTCCTATTGTTCTTATTGCCGGGGGACTGGACCGGGGATCGGATTATATGGAGTTGCTGCCTGTGTTTAAAGACAGAGTTAAGGCTGTTGTAGCGATTGGCGAGACGAAGGAGAAAATCGGGCATGTCGCGACTCTTGCCGGATTAACCGCCATTAAGCTTGTCGATACTGGAGATAACGCTGCCGAAAGTCTGCGCTCCGCAATAATAGAAGCTGCTAGATTGGCGAAGGCTGGAGATGTTATATTGCTCTCTCCGGCGTGTGCTAGTTGGGATATGTTTGCTTCTTATGAAGAGCGTGGACGCATTTTTAAAGAGGTGGTGCATACCCTTTAAGTAGGGGGGTGGATAAGCCCCTACTTCCTGGTTAAGAGGTGGCTTCCACGATGGGAAAGAGCCGTACGGCACCGGATTTTTGGTTGTTGGCCAGCATTCTAGGACTGCTGGCCATTGGAATTGTAATGGTCTATAGCGCGGGTTCTGTACTCGCTTTTCACGATTATGGCGATTCTTTTTATTTTGTGAAGCGTCAGCTATTATTCGCTACACTTGGTTTGGTTGCTATGTTCTTCATGATGAACTTGGATTATCGAATCGTGCGAAAGTATGCTAAGATCATACTCATTATCTGTTTCGGCATGCTTATACTGGTGCTAATTCCAGGTGTCGGTGTTGTGCGTGGTGGTGCAAGAAGTTGGATTGGGATCAGTTCTTTTGGTATTCAACCATCTGAATTCATGAAGCTTGGGATGATTTTGTTTCTCTCGTATTGGTTAGGAAAAGAGGATTATAGAATTACCTCTTTTAACAAGGGCCTGTTACCTCCGCTCGCTCTCATGGGGTCTGCATTCGGTTTGATCATGCTCCAACCGGATTTAGGGACAGGAACGGTCATGATGGGAGCGTCATTATTGATCGTTTTCACTGCCGGTGCAAAAATTAAGCATTTGGCGGGACTTGCATCGATAGGTGTCTTAGGATTCATAGGTTTGATTTTAGCCGCTCCATATCGACTTCAACGGATTACAGCGTTTCTTGATCCTTGGTCAGATCCACTAGGAGCAGGATATCAAATTATTCAATCGTTATACGCCATTGGGCCAGGGGGACTGGCAGGTTTAGGGCTTGGAATGAGTCGTCAAAAATACAGCTATGTACCTGAACCCCAGACTGACTTTATTTTTTCGATTTTAGCTGAAGAACTAGGATTTATTGGAGGCATGCTTGTCCTCTTATTATTTTTGATTTTGGTGTGGCGTGGTATGAGAGTTGCCATGACTATAGATGATACTTTTGGGAGTTTACTTGCCGTCGGAATCGTTGGAATGGTAGCTGTGCAGGTTGTTATTAATATCGGTGTTGTCATCGGTTTGATGCCTGTCACAGGGATTACTCTACCGCTGATCAGTTACGGTGGTTCATCGTTAACGCTAATGCTTACAGCATTTGGCATTCTATTAAATTTATCCCGTTATGCGAGGTGAGGACTATGCGCGTAGTACTAAGCGGCGGCGGAACGGGAGGACATATTTATCCCGCACTAGCTGTTGCCAGTCAATGTGCTGCTGAATATCCCGATGCTGAGTTTTTATATATCGGTGGGCAAAAAGGATTAGAGAGCACTTTGGTGCCTAAAGAAAATATTCCATTTGAAGCGATCGACATTTCCGGCTTCCGTAGGAAGCTGTCATTAGAAAATATTAAAACGGTTGTTAGGTTCCTCAGAGGCGTATCAACTTCCAAAAAGTTACTGCGTCAATTCAAGCCGGATGTGGTAATCGGTACAGGTGGATATGTATGTGGACCGGTTGTTTATGCAGCGGCGAAGCTTGGAATTCCGAGTATTATACACGAGCAGAATGCAGTTCCGGGGTTAACCAATCGTTTCTTAAGTAAATATGTATCTACGGTTGCCGTGAGCTTTGAGGACTCGAGTGCGTCTTTCTCTGGCGCAAAGAAAGTTATTTATACCGGAAATCCTCGGGCAACAACGGTTCATGAGGCAGATAAGAATAAAGGCTTTGCCTCTCTAGGCTTGCCCAATGGCAGTTCTGTAGTATTGGTGGTTGGCGGTAGCCGTGGAGCGAGGGCGATTAACGACGCTATGATTGCGATGGCTCCGTTTGTGAAGTCGATGGAGCATATTCGTTTTGTATATGTAACAGGTGACAATTATTATAAACCTACATTAGAGGCAATTACTTCTGAACTGGGACAATTGCCTGATAATCTACAGGTGCTACCCTATGTGCATAATATGCCGGAGGTACTGGCATGTACCTCGCTTATTGTAAATCGTGCCGGTGCGTCTTTTCTAGCTGAAATCAACTCGCTCGGAATTCCCTCGATTCTGATACCGTCACCGAATGTGACTAATAATCATCAGGAGAAAAATGCGAGAACACTGGAGAAGTCTGGTGCGGCCGAAGTTATTCTGGAACCAGCTTTATCAGGAAAGACCTTATTTGCTTCCATCGAGCGAATTATGAAGAACCCGTCGATGCATAGTTCTATGTCGGCTGCTTCAAAACGGCTAGGTAAGCCGGAATCGGCTCGTTTGATTGTTGAAGAGATAGGTAGGCTAATAAAATAATTCATGCATCGCTAGAACGTGAAGTGCGCAATGGGCGACTGTCACACTCTCCGTGAGGAGGGCATAAGATACTCTATAAATCGTGACAATCCATACGGGGATGAAGAAGAAGGTTCTGCTCCTTCACACCTCTCTCCGTGGACCCGGACGCCTGGCGGAATTTCAAGTATAACTGGAATTAAGAGGGTGCTATGCCAAAGAGATTTTCCCGGCACTTTAGTCAAGGAGGAATATTGCGATGCAGCAGTGGATATCGAAATTATCAGAGCAAGAAGTGGGGACTGTAATACCAAACGAGCCTATGTCTAAGTATACAACTTGGAAAATAGGTGGCCCCGCTGACGCTATGATCGTTCCCGAGAACAACCAACAGCTAGCGTGTCTTATTACTCAGCTCTATGAAGGGCAGATTCCTTGGTTGATCGTCGGAAAAGGCTCAAATATGCTTGTATCTGATAAGGGAGTCCGCGGAGCTGTGATAAGACTGAGTGGAGAATTGGAAGAAATTCGATTCTCCGATAACGAAGTCGTGGCTGGTGGTGGTGCTTCATTTGTCAGGTTAAGTATTATGGCGGGAAAACAAGGATTGACTGGTCTGGAGTATGCCGGAGGTATTCCTGGCACCGTCGGTGGTGCCGTATATATGAATGCTGGAGCTCATGGGTCCGATGTGTCACGTATATTCAAATCCGCTGAAATTGTTCTGGAGAACGGTGAATTGGCAACTTATACTGCGGAGGATATGGACTTTTCTTATCGTCATTCTATCCTGCACGAAAGGCGTTGCATTGTGACAAGGGCTTCATTCTCACTCGACAAAGGAGAGAGACTAGAGATTGGGGCAGCTATGGCAGCGTTCAAGGATAGACGTCGTAAGACGCAGCCTTTGAAGCAACCTTGCGCTGGAAGCGTCTTCCGTAATCCGCAAGGAGATCATGCAGCAAGACTGATCGAGGCGGCCGGTCTTAAAGGTCATAGAATCGGCGGAGCTGAAGTCTCCAATTTGCATGCTAATTTCATCGTCAATACTGGGCAAGCGACAGCAGAGGACGTTCTTACGCTCATGGAGCAAATCAAGGACACCATCGCTTCGAAGTTTCAAATTGCACTGGTGCCGGAGGTCTTCTTCGTGGGTGAACGGTAAACTCGGAGGTGATACATTGGACAAATTGGTGATTGAAGGTGGGAGACCCCTATCAGGATCCATTCGTATCCATGGAGCGAAAAATGCCGCACTGCCGATTCTAGCAGCCAGCTTGCTGTCCGAAGGCAATGTGGAGCTTAGAAATGTTCCACGTCTGCTGGATATTGAAGTTATGCTGGGCATACTGAGCCGCTTGGGCTGCAAAGCGTCACACAATGGCGATACGGTGATAATTGATGCGGGCTCCACCGATTCCTATCATGTGCCGGAAGATTTGATGAAACAAATGCGATCATCCATCTTTCTTATGGGACCTCTACTGGCCAAGTTCGGTGAGGTGTGCATCTACCAACCGGGTGGCTGTGCAATTGGAGAACGAAAGATTGATCTACATTTAAGAGGGTTACAGGCGCTAGGTGCGAGTGTTGAAGAGAGAAATGATCAAATCTGGTGTAGAGCTAGCAAACTGATAGGTAGCGACATTCATTTGGATTACCCAAGTGTAGGGGCCACTGAGAACATTATGATGGCAGCGGCACTAGCTGAAGGGAACACTGTAATTACCAATGCTGCTCGTGAACCAGAAATTCAGGACTTGCAAAACTTTCTGAATTCTATGGGTGCCAGCATCATGGGTGGAGGAACGGACACGATTACGATCCGGGGAGTTAAGCGATTATATTCTTGTCAATACGAAATCATTCCCGATCGAATTGTGGCCGGAACTGCGTTAATCGCAGCAGCTGCTACTAGAGGAACAGTCACGCTATCCCATTGTAATCCCTCGCATTTGATCTCGCTGCTTCATGTACTACGGCGCGTCGGTGTTCAAATCAGGGCATGTAATGATATAATAACTGTAAGTAGCGTTGGACGACCGAAGGCGGTAGAGGCTATTGTGACCTCACCCTATCCTTCTTTTCCTACCGATTTGCAATCTCAGGTCATGGTACTCCTGTCTCTGGCTGACGGATTTAGTCTGATGAAGGAGACAGTATTTGAAGGCAGATTCAAGCATGTGGACGAATTAGTTCGTATGGGTGCTGACATTTCTGTGGACTTGAATTCGGCGTTCATTCGCGGTGTGCCTAGGTTATACGGGGCAACGGTGGAAGCGACTGATCTGAGAGCAGGGGCTGCACTCGTTATTGCTGGATTGGCCGCACAGGGAAGAACGATTGTTGAACAGGTTCATCATATTGACCGCGGATATGACCGGATTGAATTGATGTTCCAATGTCTGGGTGGCATCGTGCATCGGGAAGTGCCCATATTGAAACAATTGGATTTAGCCTGATCAATGCCTTGATTGTCCCCTCCGAGTGAGGGGATAAAGGCTTTGTCATATATTTAAATGGTATCGGAGAAATGGTATGCCAAAAGCAAATGTTCCTATCCTAAAAGAGCTAAAACCCAAAAAGAAAAGTAGCAAGAAAATACTAGGGATACTCATCCTATTATTTCTTTCTTTGCTGTGCGTGCTTTTCTTTCGTTCTTCTCTGAGCAAGATTACGAAGATTAGTTTTGTAGGCAATTCGTATACAACGAATGCTGAGTTGCTTCAAGCTAGCCAATTGAAAGTCGGAACTGCGTTCTTCGGGGTCAGCGCTAACTCAATTCAGAGTAAATTACTTGAACTCCCTTCAATTCAAAATGTAGAGGTGGACAAGTCTTTTCCTGGGGCTATCGAAATAGTAGTACAAGAATATAGTCTTTCTGCCTATGAACTTACCTCAACTGGACAACTTAATGGGCTGCTAGCGAATGGAACAAAGATTGATTTGGGCAAGGGTTCCATCCCGATAGATAAACCGATTCTGACCGGATGGAAAGGGGATGATCCTAATTTGGCCAAGCTGTGCAGTGCACTTGCACAGATTCCAGATGAACTAATCTCTGATATATCGGAGATAACCCCATCACCTACATTGTCGTATCCCGATCGGATCAAAATGTATACGAAGTCACGTTTTGTGGTGATCTCAGCGGTTTCATTGTTACCTAGTAAAGCAGAATATATGAATATGATCTTGGAAGCACAAGATCCGGGTACACTCAAAATGTTAGATGCTGATTCATATGTGCCATTTAATCCCGCCGGAAGCGAGGATGAAGAAGAAAATGATACTACTAATCAGTGAAAAATAATGATAAAATACAATTTATGGACCCGTTTCTTTTCTCTCTCTTTTTTCTTTTGATTTTTGCGTGTAGGTTATAGGTAGGACAACACTTTCTAGTAATAGTTCTATCTACTCTAATGTAAATGTTGGAAGGTAAAAAATTTGTAGAAAAAAGAGGGAAAGGTTAAACGACGTTGAATATGTAGAGAGTACATTTTGCTTGATATTATATTTTTACTGAGAAATAGGAGGTGCCAGGGGCTTGAGCAACAATGACATCATTGTTAGTTTGGACATCGGTACATCCAAAGTTCGTGCTATTATTGGGGAAATTAGTAATGGAACCTTTAATATTATTGGGGTTGGATCTGCCGACTCGGAAGGTATTCGCAAAGGTGCGATTGTAGATATTGACCAAACCGTTCAGTCAATCCGCAGTGCTGTGGATCATGCAGAGCGTATGGTGGGTATTCAAATATCGGAAGTATATGTCGGCATTTCAGGAAATCATATTGGACTCCTAACGAGCCACGGAGTTGTAGCCGTACAGAACGAAGACCGCGAGATCGGGGAAGATGATATCGATCGGGTCTTAAAAGCAGCGGAAGTGATTGCGCTGCCACCAGAACGGGAAATTATAGACATCGTAGCTAAACAATATGTGGTAGATGGCCTTGAGGGGATTAAAGATCCTCGGGGTATGATTGGTGTACGTCTGGAAGTGGAAGCGACAATTATTACTGGAGCTAAGACAGCGATACATAATTTGCTCCGCTGTGTGGAGAAATCTGGACTTAAGGTTTCGGATCTAGTTCTTCTATCGCTTGGCGCAGGTCAACTTGCATTATCCAAGGACGAGAAGACAATGGGGGCTGCGTTAGTAGATATTGGCGCAGGTTCTACAACGATCGCAGTGTTTGAAAGCGGCACTATTGTAGCGACATCAACGCTTCCGATAGGAGGAGAATTTATAACGAATGACATTGCCTACGGACTCCGTACTTTAACCGAGCAAGCAGAGAAGGTCAAGCTTAAATATGGCTGTGCTTCAATGCAAGATGCGGCTGCGGACGTCACTTTCAAAGTGACGAGAATCGGAAGCAATGTGGACAAGGAATTTACACAGGAGGATCTCGCTGCGATAGCTGAACCTAGAGTTCAAGAAATATTCCAGTTGATCTCTCAAGAAATGAAGCGACTTGGTTATAATGAACTCCCTGGAGGTTATATCCTTACGGGAGGTACTGTTTCAATGCCAGGTTTGCTGAAGATTGCACAGCAAGAGTTAGACGCTTCTGTCCGGGTGGCTGTGCCTGATTATATTGGTGTACGTGATCCCGGATTTACGGGAGGCGTAGGAATATTGTACAAAATAATCAAAAATATCCGTGTCCGTAACGCTGCTCCGAAGAAGCCGGCGAATAGGAATAAGCCTGCTGGGACAAAAGAAACCGTCCGGAAATCAGGTGTTATGGAACGCCTTAAGAATATATTCAGTGAATTCATATAATGGTTCAAAGATGATGGACGAGCCATCCATGCATAACGAGGGGGAGATGGAAGCGTATGTTGGAATTTGATTTCGAAATGGAAAGTTTGGCTCAAATAAAAGTGATTGGTGTTGGTGGCGGTGGTAGTAATGCCGTAAACCGAATGATCGAGAACGGAGTGCAGGGAGTAGAGTTCATCACTGTGAACACGGATGCCCAAGCTTTACATTTGGCTAAATCCGAGCACAAACTGCAAATTGGTGATAAATTGACGCGTGGTCTGGGTGCAGGGGCTAACCCAGATGTAGGTAAGAAAGCCGCCGAAGAATCTCGCGATCTGATTGCCAGCACACTTAAAGGTGCGGATATGGTTTTTGTTACAGCGGGTATGGGTGGAGGTACAGGTACAGGTGCGGCTCCTGTCATCGCGGAGATTGCTCGCGAGTGTGGAGCACTTACCGTAGGTGTTGTTACACGTCCATTTACATTTGAAGGACGTAAGCGTTCTTCTCAAGCTGAGCTAGGGATTGAAGGATTAAAGGAAAAAGTTGATACTCTAATTGTTATTCCTAATGATCGGCTCTTAGAGATTGTCGACAAAAAGACACCGATGTTGGAAGCCTTCCGTGAAGCGGATAATGTATTGAGACAAGCTGTTCAGGGTATCTCTGACCTGATTGCTGTACCAGGTCTAATCAATCTTGACTTTGCAGATGTAAAGACAATTATGACTGAACGCGGTTCTGCTCTAATGGGGATTGGTGTAGCATCCGGTGAGAATCGTGCTGCTGAAGCAGCTCGTAAAGCAATTATGAGCCCACTTCTTGAAACTTCTATTGAGGGTGCACGTGGAGTTATTATGAATATTACGGGTGGTTCTAATTTATCACTCTATGAAGTCAATGAGGCAGCAGAGATTGTAATTTCTGCATCTGATCCAGAAGTTAATATGATCTTTGGTGCTATTATTGATGATAGCTTGAAAGAAGAGATCAAAGTTACGGTCATTGCGACTGGCTTTGAGCAAAAGACTTCAGCACCTCTAAGTCGTAAGCCTATTGCTGGTGCATCAGAACCACAGGATAATCGTTCGGCGGCGCCTAGTCTTAGGCCATTTGGAAATGGTCCGACTAGTGGCGATCAGTTGGATATTCCGACGTTTCTCCGCAATCGTTCACGTAACGATAACGAATAATTACTATAATAATTCTCTCCCAAACAACCTTCATTCCACGATTAGTGGACTGGAGGTTGTTTTGCATTCCTCGACAAAATTAGTGCAGTTCTTCATTCAATTTTAGACAGACTTTACATATAGATATATTTATACTGATAAGAGTCTCCCCGCCATATGTCCATTATTTATAGCCTGGTAAAAAGAAGCTTAATAGGGAGCAGGCAGGTGAATCATGTGATCGTTTATATCGATTTGATTTTCTTAATGAATCTACTTATCGATGCCATCCTGTTGGCTGCTACAGCCTGGATGAGGAAACAGAGAATGGTAATATGGCGAATCTCACTATCGGCAATAGTTGGAGCATTATATGTGGTAATGATGTTTTTGCCGGAACTTTCCTTCCTATTTACCTTTCTGGTGAAGTTTCTATTCTCTGTTGTTATGCTGTGGATCGCATTTGGTTTTGGGAGTCTGCAAAACTATTTGCGAAATATGGGGGCATTTTACATCATTAATTTTGTGGCGGCCGGAGGGATTCTGGGCGTTCATTATTTGCTACAAAACTCAGGGCAAGTTTGGAGCGGAATATGGTATTCAGCTTCTGGCGGACTGGGGTTTTCATTAAAAATTGGTACCTTATTCACGTTTATCTTATTTTTTGTTGTATTGATTTGGTTTAAAGTCGTAATTGGTTCAAGGCGGAACGTAGAGAGGGTGGCTTCTTTCCTTGCGGAAGTTGAAGTCCGGATTGGCGAGACAAAGATAGGTTGTATGGGATTGATTGACACGGGTAACCAACTTCGAGACCCGCTCAGCCGTTTGCCAGTGATGATAATGGAAGCCTCACTCTGGCAAGAGTTTCTCCCAGATTCATGGAAGGGCAAGCTGAATGCAGAGCATGCGGACAACCTTATCATGGAATGGATGGAAGAGGACTCTTTTATATGGCGAGATCGGTTAAGATTGGTACCCTACCGTGGGATCAACAAAAGTACGCAGTTTATGATTGCTTTGAAACCGGATGAAGCCTCAGTGAATTTAGAAGGTCGAATTATCAAATCCACCCGGTTACTTGTTGGTTTAGACGGGGGGGCATTATCAACCGAGGGGGCGTATCAAGCCATTATCCATCCGGTGATGATTGAAGGAGTGGAGGGTGGAATAACTCCACCAACAGCTACTATGAATTTGGAGCGTGCTCCTGAATTAGAGCGGGGTTCTGATTTCATTTATGAAGCAGGATCGTAAAATGGGAGGAAAGAGAAGATGTATGTAAAATGGAAACTGTTGCTCCAGTTACAGTACTACCGGTTGTTATTTTTATTTGGGCTTAAAAGCGAAGAAATTTATTATATCGGTGGAAGCGAAGCACTCCCCCCTCCATTGACTCGTGAAGAAGAGGAAGTTTTACTATTACGTCTTCCTTCCGGCGACTCAGCTATCCGGGCAATGCTGATCGAAAGAAATCTGCGTCTAGTGGTTTATATTGCTCGAAAATTTGAGAATACAGGTATTAATATTGAAGATTTGGTATCTATCGGGGCTATCGGGCTTATCAAAGCTGTGAATACGTTTGATCCAGAAAAGAAGATCAAACTTGCCACGTACGCATCCCGTTGTATAGAGAATGAGATTCTAATGTATTTACGGCGGAATAGTAAAATCCGTACCGAAGTTTCGTTTGATGAGCCGCTGAATATTGATTGGGACGGTAATGAATTACTTTTATCCGATGTACTTGGTACGGAGAACGATACGATCTATCGTAACATTGAGGAACAAGTTGATCGTAAATTACTACACAAAGCACTTGATAAGCTCAGTGAACGGGAACGGATGATTATGGAACTCAGATTCGGGCTGGTAGATGGAGATGAGAAAACACAGAAAGATGTCGCAGATCTATTGGGTATTTCTCAATCTTATATCTCACGTTTAGAGAAAAGAATTATCAAACGCCTCCGCAAAGAATTTAATAAGATGGTCTAAATGAATTCCTCTTGTTTCGAATTCAGGAATAAAAAAGCAACCCCGGGAGATACTGATCATTAATGTTTCTCCTTGGGAGGTAAGACACGATGACCCGAAATAAAGTTGAGATTTGTGGCGTGGATACCGCCAAATTACCCGTTCTAAACAATACGGAAATGCGGGAATTGTTCCACTCCTTGCAACAGGACCACGTGAGATCAGCTAGAGAGAAGTTAGTGAATGGTAACCTCAGATTAGTGCTTAGCGTCATCCAGCGCTTCAATAATCGAGGGGAGTATGTGGACGACCTGTTTCAAGTTGGCTGCATCGGACTCATGAAAGCTATTGATAATTTCGACTTATCGCAGAATGTCAAATTTTCAACTTATGCAGTACCGATGATCATTGGAGAAATTCGGCGCTATTTGCGTGATAATAACCCAATTAGGGTATCTCGTAGTTTGCGTGACATCGCCTATAAAGCGCTGCAGATGCGGGACAGCCTAACGAACCGAAATTCGCGAGAACCAACAGTTTCTGAAATCGCTGAAGCGCTAGGTATACCTAAAGAGGATGTTGTATTTGCTCTAGATGCGATTCAGGATCCAGTTTCCTTGTTTGAGCCCATTTATCATGATGGTGGCGACCCGATCTACGTTATGGATCAGATTGGTGACGAGAGGAACAAGGATGTATCTTGGATTGAGGAAATAGCACTTCGTGAAGCGATGCAGCGACTTAATCGCCGTGAGAAAATGATTCTTTCGATGCGCTTCTTTGAAGGTAAGACGCAGATGGAGGTTGCCGATGAGATCGGTATCTCCCAAGCCCAAGTCTCTCGACTTGAGAAATCCGCCATTGTACAAATGCAGAAACATGTAAAGTCGTAAATATGAAAAGACAAAGGTCCCTGCGGGGGCCTTTTTCTTATGAGTAAATAAGCGATGTGTTGACCCCGTCATTTCTTTTTTGGAGACACGATACATATAGTATATAGGCAATATGATTAGCAGGATGGGGGCGCGTCAATATGGATAGCGTGGTGAGAGTAGTATGAAAATTTCTGATTTTCAAACGAAAGACGTCATCAATGTTGTCGATGGGAAACGACTAGGACAAATTAGTGATTTGGAGTTAGATCTCAGACAAGGCCTGATTGAGGCTATTGTTGTACCGGTAAATACTAAATTCATGGGGCTGTTTGGGGGAGGGAGCGATCTCATTATCCCATGGAAGAATATTGTTAAGATTGGTGCGGATGTGGTCTTAGTTAAAATGGATGAGGTAAGAGAATCACGCGTTGGCCAGCAGCAATATGAGAATACCGTGTATATTGACAGGGATGGACGGGCGGAGCGGACGGAACGAGTAGAACGAACAGAACGTCGAAATTAAGCGTTGTCGCCTATGTTGTGGTAAACTGGGAACAGGTTACAAGTTTTGGATGAGAATCTGTATGGAGGAGATGGATGATGGAACCGTTTATATGGAACCCTAGACAAGAACAACCCGAGCGGTTCGATCTCAACTCTTGGAATTCCATGTTGCCTGGCCTAAGCGTTGGTTTTACGGGTCGAAGTGGTGGGATTGGTCGTTCACCTTATGACAGTTTGAATTTAGCATATCATGTCGGGGATGACCCAGTGATGGTTAAGGAGAACAGACGAAAGCTTGTTGAAGAACTGGGCTTTTCATCGAATTCTTGGGTATGTGGAGAACAAGTTCATGGTGTCAGGGTAGCTATTGTCAAGGATAGTGATCGTGGTAAGGGCTACTCAGATCGGAGTAGTGCTTTTCAGGATACAGACGCTTTAGTAACGAATGTACCGGATGTTCTGTTGACTTCATTTTACGCTGATTGCGTTCCGCTCTATTTTCTAGATCCGGTTCATCATGTCGTTGGGCTGGCGCATGCTGGGTGGAAAGGAACGGTAGGGCGAATAGCTGAAGCTGTAATAGAGACTATGGAAACTGAATATGACAGTTGTAGAAGTGACATTATGACTGCCATCGGTCCTTCTATCGGTCAATGTTGTTATGAGGTGGATGAAGTTGTAATGTCCAAGGTCGGGGAGGCAATACCGTTAACTGAAGGTGCTACAAGCAATCCTAATTTGATTACAGCTTCCCGAAATAACGACCGAACGATGTTGAACTTGAAAGAATTGAATCGAATTATTATGATAGAAGCAGGAATATTGCCGACTCATATCGAATGTACATCATGGTGTACAAGCTGTCATCCAGATAAGTTCTTCTCATATCGTGAACAGAATGGGATAACAGGGAGGATGGCGAGCTGGATTGGCATGAAAGTGAGGTGATCCTTCTTTGTCGCTTAAAGAACGGATAGAGCATATTAGACAGCGCGTCAAAGAAGCATGTGAACGGAGTGGGCGCAGCGAGGAAGAGGTAAACATTGTTGCTGTGACCAAGTATGTGTCCTTAGATACAACGCGATCCGTTTTGGATGAAGGGATCTTACACATCGGAGAGAACCGTCCACAGAATGCAGTCCCGAAATGGGAGGCACTTGGCGGCAGAGGAACATGGCATTATATAGGCCATTTGCAAAGTAACAAAGTCAAAGATGTCATTGGAAGATTTCAATATATTCATTCGCTTGATCGACTCTCTCTGGCGAAAGAACTGGAGAAGAGAGCGGCGACTACAGGAACTAAGGTTCTGGCGTTTCTTCAAGTTAATGTATCAGGTGAATCTTCCAAACAAGGGATACAACCCCATGAAGCAGCAGCCTTCCTTAAAGAGACAGCGGAATTATCCCATGTAAAGATTATTGGACTTATGACTATGGCTCCAATTGTAGATGACCCGGAGTTAACAAGGCCAGTTTTTCGAGCCTTACGGGAACTTCGGGATGACCTAAATACTCAGGCTTTGACTAAGGAACCATTGAAGGAACTATCAATGGGGATGTCTGATGATTTTGAAGTGGCGATTGAAGAGGGGGCGACCTGGGTGCGCCTCGGGACTCTTTTAGTGGGGAAAGGGGAAGAGACGTAATGGGAGTAATGAATAAGTTTATGAACTTTCTGGGTCTACAGGAAGAAGAAGAAATTGTGGAGCGCGAGAAATTTTCCGGTCAGGAAGAGTTAGATTTTGAAACCCCGAGCTTTGAATCCCGTAAGAATCAGAGAGGAAACAATGTGGTAAGTATTCATTCGCAGAAAAATGTTAAAGTGATTCTGAATGAACCACGTTCCTATGATGAAGCACAGGAAATCGCTGACCACTTACGATCCCACCGAACCGTTGTTGTAAATTTACAGCGGGTGCGAAATGATCAAGCTATGCGTATAATCGATTTTTTAAGTGGTACGATATATGCATTAAGCGGAAGTATTTCGAAAATTGGTGGAAATATCTTTCTCTGTACGCCAGATACAGTAGAAATCCAAGGAGCCATCACAGAGATACTGACAGAGGATCCAGATTACAACAGAATGAGGTGAAGACATCTTGGCATTTACTATTATTAGTTTGGTTAATTTGCTGTACAATATTTATTTCTATATGATTTTAGCGTATATTTTAATGTCTTGGCTTCCTAATGCTCGTGAGAGCTTTATTGGCGAATTACTTGGCAAACTAGTAGAACCATATTTAGCACCGTTCCGGCGTTTTATTCCACCTATTATGGGGACGATTGACATTTCTCCTATCGTGGCACTTTATGTACTTCGTTTAGCCCGGTACGGTCTGGTGAGTCTGATCCTTTATTTCGTATGAATTTTGATATATATGAGCATTTTCGTCCGGAAGAACGTCCATTTGCTGATAAGGCATGGGAATGGGTTAGGAATGCCGGGGAATATCACGAGGTTAAGCGGAGTGATTTCCTCGATCCGCGGCAAAGTTACATTTTGGAAACGTTGGCGAATCGCCATTTGGATGTAGTATTTCGCTTAGATGGTGGGTATGAAGGTGCTGAGAGACGGCGTGCTTTGATTGCCCCGGATTATCGGGATATCGCTAGCGAACCAATGGGCATGAAAGTACTTAGCATAACTTCAGGGGATCAGAAGTTTATTTCCCTTCAGCATGGAGATTATTTGGGCGCTATCCTCGGCTTAGGGCTCAAACGGGACAAAATCGGTGATATTCATGTTCGAGAGGACGGATGCCATGTTGTCGTGGCGGAAGAGATTACATCGTTTTTGCATTTGAACCTGCATCAAGTACATCGAATCGGTGTCATGACCGATATATTAGAACTTGAAGCACTGAGAACGACAGAGTCTACGCTCCAGCCGCTGGATTTAACGGTGGCTTCTTTACGTTTGGATGGGATTGTAAGTGATGTATTTCGTTTGAGCCGGAGTAAAGTGCTAGTTCCGATTAAGGCAGGACGGTGCAGAGTGAACTGGAAGACGGAGGAAGATCCTTCTAAATCTCTGAAGGCTGGCGATGTCGTGGCACTACAAGGTTTCGGCAGATTCAAAGTCATTGAGATAGACGGAATAACCAAAAAAGGAAGACATCGTGTCAGCATCGGTAAATTTGTGTGAAAGTTTGGCAGGAATTCGCGGATTCCTGTCGAATTTAACTACAAAATATGTACCGAAGACATCATACTCTTCCCTAAGGGATGTTTCGAAATCTATAGGAGGTGCGGGTCAATGCCATTAACGCCGCTGGATATACATAATAAGGAGTTTTCTAGACGTATTCGCGGATACGACGAAGATGAAGTTAACGAATTTCTTGATCAAATAATCAAAGATTATGAGATCGTAATTCGGGAGAATAAGGAATTTCAAAACCAGTTGATGTCCATGCAAGATAAGTTGAATCATTTCTCTAACATTGAGGAAACACTCAGTAAGACGATTATCGTGGCCCAGGAGGCCGCGGATGAAGTACGGAATAATGCGAAGAAGGAAGCTCAGTTGATCGTGAAGGAAGCGGAGAAGAATGCTGACCGGATCGTGAATGAATCGCTCTCCAAGTCGCGTAAAGTCTCGATAGAAATGGAAGAGCTTAAGAAACAGGCGTCTATTTATCGGGCCCGCTTCCGGACTTTAATCGAAGCTCAATTAGATTTGCTAAGCCATGATGGCTGGGAGTCGCTTGAAGAACGTGATCGGGATCGTGAAAGAGACCGTGAACGTGATCGTGTTCATGATACCGATCAGAATCGTGAAGTAAGAGAAATTTACTAGATCTCTCTCATGGTTGACATGATATGCATAATAAGTTATAACTAATACCAGATTAAATATACGTATATGTATTTGATGATGGGAACCAGTACGTTGCGATTTTGTTCCGCAGAGAGTTGGCATGATGCTGAAAGCCAATGTTCAAGGCGCAGACGGAATATCCTCCCGGAGAAACAAAGCTGAATTTCCTTTGGAAAGCGTAAGTTTTGTCGGCTGCCGGCCGTTATACCGGCCCCATATGAAGCGTATGGGATCAGAGTGTCATATTACTCTGCCTATCTATAAGAGAGGTCAGAGATGATATGAAACAAGGGTGGTAACGCGAGCTAAAGTCTCGTCCCTTTTGGGATGAGGCTTTTTTTGTTGTTTTTTGATTATTTAAATTTTTAAAATGGAAGGAAGTTGGTTGAAATGAAAAAAGTCGATGTTAAAGAACCTGTAAGACAACGCGATATGCGTATACTTGAGAAATGGAACACGGAGAATACGTTTAAACGTAGCATTGAAAATCGTGTGGGTCGCCCTAATTATGTTTTTTATGAGGGACCTCCGACTGCAAATGGTGCTCCGCATATCGGACACGTACTGGGACGGGTAATCAAGGACTTTATCGGTCGCTATCAAACGATGAATGGCTACAGAGTCGTCCGTAAAGCGGGCTGGGATACACATGGATTGCCAGTTGAACTGGGTGTAGAGAAGCAACTTGGGATTTCGGGTAAGCATGAAATTGAGACTTACGGTGTAGAGAAATTTATTGAGAAGTGTAAGGCTAGTGTATTTGAATATGAGAAGCAATGGCGAGAGCTGACTGAAGCCATCGGTTATTGGACAGATCTGGATGATCCATACATCACGATGAAGAATAGCTATGTTGAGACTGTGTGGCACTTGTTATCAACGATTCATGGCAAGGGTTTACTCTACCGCGGACATCGAGTTAGTCCTTACTGTCCAAGTTGTGAGACGACACTTAGCTCTCATGAGGTTGCTCAGGGCTATGAGGATGTTAAGGATCTAAGTGCAACAGCTAAATTCAAGCTTCACGATAGCGGGGACTATGTGTTAGCTTGGACAACTACACCTTGGACCCTTCCAGGACATTGTGCTTTGGCAGTTAATCCCGCGCTAACCTATGTTCGGGTGAAGCAGGAAGATGGCATCTATATTGTCGCTGAGAATCTAGCCCAGAGTGTGCTTAAGGGCGATTATGAGGTGCTATCGCAGCTTAAAGGATCCGAACTAGTAGGGAAAACTTATACAGCTCCATTTGATTACATCAAGCCTGAGAATGGACTTGTGATTGTGGCTGCTGATTTTGTAACGGATTCAAGCGGTACGGGTATTGTTCATATAGCACCAGCTCATGGTGAGGATGACTATAAGACTTGCCGCGAAAACGGAATTGAATTTATGAATGTTGTTAATCTTCAAGGGCGCTACGAGGATATCGTGAGTGATCTAGCTGGTAAATTCGTTAAAGATTGTGATATAGATATCGTAAAAATGCTGGCTGACCGTGGACTACTGTACAGCAAAGAGAAATACGAGCATAGTTATCCGTTCTGCTGGCGTTGTAAAACTCCACTGCTATATTATGCAACTGAGAGTTGGTTTATTAAGACAACAGCCGTGAAGGATCAATTAATTGCTAACAATAATTCAGTTGACTGGTATCCTGGACATATTCGTGAAGGTCGCTTTGGTAAATTCCTTGAGGATCTAGTGGATTGGAACATCAGCCGTAACCGCTATTGGGGTACACCGCTTAATGTCTGGGTTTGCGATAAGACGGGGAAAGAATATGCTCCAAGCAGCATTGCTGATCTGCGCGAACGTGCGATTGGGAATGTGCCGGAAGATATTGAACTTCACAAGCCATATGTTGATGCTATCAAGCTGAAATCACCATTCTGCGAAGACGGAGTGATGACGCGGACACCTGAAGTGATTGATGTATGGTTCGACAGCGGCTCCATGCCTTTTGCTCAACATCATTATCCTTTTGAGAACGAAGCGGCATTCGAGGATCAGTATCCGGCGGATATGATCTGTGAAGGGATTGATCAGACGCGTGGCTGGTTCTACAGCTTGCTGGCTGTATCCACACTGTATAATGGTAAAGCGCCTTACAAGGCAGTTATTTCTACGGGGCATATCTTGGATGAAAGTGGACAAAAAATGTCCAAATCCAAAGGTAATGTTATCAGTCCGTGGGAGATCATTAACGAATTTGGTACAGATGCATTCCGTTGGGCTTTGTTAGCGGACAGCGCACCATGGAACAGTAAACGTTTCTCCAAAGGTATTGTAGCTGAGGCTAAATCTAAAGTTGTGGACACGCTTGTAAATACCCATGCTTTCCTAACTTTGTATGCATCGATTGATGGATACAAACCTGAAGAGCATGCTTATCAACCGTCTGATAGTAAGCTAGATCGCTGGATTCTATCTCGCTTGAATAGCCTAATTCAAAACGTAAATAAAGGCCTTGAAGTGAATGATTTCCTCAATGCGGCTAAAGCGATCGAAGGTTTCATTGATGAGTTAAGTAATTGGTATATCCGTCGGTCACGTGACCGTTTCTGGGGTAGTGGTCTTGGTGAGGATAAATTGTCCGCCTATGGGACACTAACTTCGGTGTTACTGACATTGTCCAAGCTGATGGCTCCATATACACCACTGCTGTCTGAGGAGATCTATACGAACCTAAGTAATGGAGAAAGTGTGCATTTTGAAGATTATCCTAAAGCGGATGAATCGCTGATTGATCTAGAACTTGAAAGAGATATGGAAAGTGCGCGTCAAATTGTTGAGCTTGCCCGTAACGTTCGTAACGAAATTGGGATCAAGACTCGTCAACCATTATCAAGTCTAGTTGTATCCATGAATCGTGATTTCGCCGTGGCTGAATATGAAGAGATCATCAAGGATGAGATCAACGTCAAAGCTATTGATATCGAGACTAGCGACAGTGGATTTGTAGATTTCACACTGAAGTTAAACCTTAAAGTAGCTGGTAAAAAATACGGTAAGAATGTCGGCTTTTTACAAGGTTACATGAAGGGACTCTCAGCTGAGGAAACCGCTCAAATAGTTGAAAATGGACAGTTTACTGTGACTTCACCTGAAGGTGAAGAGTTGGTTGTTACGAGTGAAGAACTTTTGATCGAGAAACAAGCTAAACCAGGATTCGCATCGGCTTCAGGTTATGGTATTACTGTTGCACTTAACAGCGATATTACACCAGAACTAGAACAAGAAGGCTGGGTTCGTGAGGTTGTTCGTGCGGTTCAGGATACACGTAAAAAACTGGATTTACCAATCGAAAAGAGAGTACGTCTGTGCTTGGATGTAGACGATGAGCTAAAAGAAGCTATTACTGCTTTTGAAAATGTTCTGCGTGATAACGTTCTGGTTACGGATTTAGTCTTTGGCAAATGTGAAGGCGCTGGAGAGATAATCGACCTGGGTTCGAAGAAAATCGGTGTTTACATCGAAGCTTAAATTTGAATGGCGATAACTTTTAAAGGTCATACTAGAATAAACCAAAAACAAACGAGCTATGGCGTAATTCCCTTGGAAATAAGGGGGGCCAGGCTCGTTTGTATTTTGGCAGTATAAAGGCTCTGTATAAAAAGAGGATGGGATTAATGGATGATTCATCGTAATGGAAAGACGTCTGAAACTGTGGGCCCAACTGACAATCCAGAACAAGCAAAGGACAAGATCCCCGGAACACCAGAAGAACAAATGAGTGCGCTATACCAATTGACCCTGACATGGATCCAAAAACTTGAGCGATCACGTATTGCGGAATATACTGAACTGCTCAATCGTCCATGGCGCCTCATTTGGCTGAATATTCTCTCGGGAGTAGCCAAGGGAGTGGGGATCGCAATAGGGTTTACTTTTTTTGCGGCGACCATCATTTATGTTCTGCAGTTGCTTGGGGCGCTTAATCTTCCTATAATTGGTGACTATATTGCAGACATCGTTCGTATAGTTCAAAGGCAGTTGGATCTTAATACGTATTAGGCCCAGTTCCCAAAGAATCTTCACTGTCCTGACGTTCTGTAGAACTCATTAATTCATGGTATTGTCCATTGCGATAAAAGAAAACATTTTGCCCATAAATATCTGTAGCAACATAGCTTTCATAAGGTTCGACAAATCCATCCAGCTCGCTGGCTGCTTCGATTCCAATATCGCTATAGCTGTCAACATTGGAGTCTTCGGCGTATGCAGGCGAATCGGAAGAACCAAAGCCCTCTACAATTTGCCATGCATCTTCGCCGTCAAACCCTGGATTCTCGAATTCGTCCAAACTGGTTCGACCGAAAGGTGGGGAGAGTACTTCCTCTTCCACAGGTCGATCGTGTGAGACATATTGCTGAGGGCTGTGCTCTTTACAATATGCAGTCTCTGGAATGGCGCTCAGTCGATCAAAGCTAATGGGCTTGCCGCAGTTTGCACATACTCCATATTCGCCCGTGGCGATTCGCTCCAGTGCGTCCTCAATACGGGTCAATTGTAGTTCATCATGATCACAGAGTGCTAAATCTTTTTCGCGCTCAAAAAGCTCTGTTCCAATATCGGCGGGATGATTGTCAAGCGAGCTGAACTCGCTTGTATTGTCACGCATAGATCGTCCTATTCCGTAATGATCATTGTGTTCCAGATGCTGGATAAGGGAATCTTGATCGGCTTGGAGCTTTGACGTAAGTTCAGTTAACTGTTGCTTCGTCAGATGGGTCATGAGGTGCTCCTTTCGTAATAACGATGTTGGGTATTTCGTCATGATGATATTTTGCGCAAAAGCATGACGTTTTACCTAAGGAAAATCCTTTCGTGCATGGACGGGTTAATTCCCGCTGTGCTACAATATACAAGGCGTATATGTGGTTAATTCTGCCTCAGATGTTGGCAGGAAGACGAAAAACGAGGTGACTTACTGCGTGGTATACTATCTAATCGCATTGATTGTTTTTCTTATTGACCAAGGAACGAAGTATTTGATCGCAACTAGAATGACTTTGGGAGAACAAATCCCGGTTATTGGCGACTTCTTCCTCATCACATCTCATCGCAACAGTGGCGCGGCATTTGGCATATTAGAGGGCCGTCGGGTGTTTTTTATTTTAATAACAACTGTTGTTGTAGTAGGGATTATTTGGTTTTTACAAAAAGTGAAGCACACTCCAAACAAAATACTCCCTTTAGCACTTTCGCTTGTTTTGGGCGGAGCACTCGGGAACTTTCTGGATCGCGCAGTAACTGGGGAAGTAGTTGATTTTCTTCAGCTTAATTTCGGGAGCTATACGTTTCCGATATTTAACGTGGCGGACTCCGGCATTGTTGTAGGAGCTGTGTTGATTGTACTAGATTCATTGCTTGAAATGCGCAGAGAGAAACAAGCTGCACTTTCAGGACAAGAACAACAAGAGGAGAACGTATGAACGATAACAAAACCTTTGCTGATACGGAAAGTGGAATGATGGAGTGGAAGGTAGAGACTGCATCAGCCAAGGAGCGGATTGATAAATATGTTAAGGCGCTGCTAGGCGAAGATATGTCACGTAGTCAAATCCAGCTATGGATTCAAAACGGAGATATCACAGTCAATGGTGCGCAAGTCAAAGTGAACCATAAAGTGGCCGAAGGTGATTTGGTAACATTGATTATACCTGCACCAGAATATACAGAAATTGTTCCTGAGCATATTCCACTAGATGTTTATTTCGAAGATAAAGATGTAATTGTGATCAACAAGGAACGCGGTATGGTCGTCCATCCTGCTCCAGGACATCCGTCGGGCACGCTTGTGAATGCTTTGATGTATCACTGTCAAGATCTCTCTGGCATTAATGGAGAATTACGCCCTGGCATTGTTCATCGCATCGATAAGGATACTTCTGGTTTGATCATGGCTGCTAAGAATGATAAAGCACATGCATCACTTGCTGCTCAGCTTAAAGAGCACTCGGTAACTCGAAAGTATTTTGCGCTTGTTCACGGTAATTTGAGTCATGATCAGGGAACTGTTGATGCCCCAATTGGCCGGGATCCACATGATCGCAAAATGTATACAGTAATTGACCGCAACAGCAAGGAAGCAGTCACACATTTTCAGGTTGTAGAGCGATTTGGAGATTATACACTGTTAGAACTGAAGCTCGAGACAGGCAGAACACATCAAATTCGTGTTCACATGAAGTTTATCGGTCACCCGATTGTAGGTGATCCGTTATATGGTCGGAGTAAAGGTATTAAGATGAATGGACAAGCATTGCATGCTGCAGTTCTCGGTTTTGTTCATCCTTCAAGTGAGCAGTACTTGGAATTTACTGCACCGCTTCCTGACGATATGGAGGAAGTGCTTCTTGCACTTCGTAATCGATAGGAGTATCTGTTATCTGTATGCTCTGATTGAAACACCCCGAGTGTCAGTTCCGTGTAATTTCGGAATTGACGCCCGAGGGTGTTTTTTTTAGTTGTGTAATTTTGGCTCAATCTAGATATCAGTGGTTGGCTAGACGAGCGAACAGAGCGAAGGGTCGGAGGGATTCTGAAGAAACTAAAAGCTTTCCTTAGGAAAGCTACATCGGAAGCATAAGCTGTGTTCGCCTTTAAAGCCCTATTTCAACCACTAATCCTTTTCTATTCAAGAAATAAGGCTTTAACAGCGATCGCAAGAACCCTCCGAACCCGTAGCGATTCATTTAAGAGGCGTCAATCACTGATTTTGGCATTGAGCCGTAATTGTAGTCGAAAAATAAAAAAGTACAAACGTTGTGGTAATTAATCCATTCTATAAAAACCCGCCATCCTTCATATTTATAAAAGTAGATTTTCTTGAAGGAGATGGATAGTTATGACGATAGAGAGTTATCAAGATACTTATATTCAAGGGCAATTTGCGGATCGTATCGGTGGAGAGAATTACGGTAAGGATACAGCCATATATAAGTTTGAGAAGATTAAACGTGCTAAAGCGGCAGCAAAAAGGGATTATCCTAACGTAGAATTGATCGATATGGGAATAGGCGAACCTGATGATATGGCAGATGCCGGGATTGTTGCCAAGTTGGCTGAGGAAGCTACCAAGCTAGAGAATCGAGGATATTCAGACAACGGAATTCCAGAGTTCAAAACCGCCGCCGCCCGCTATTTGCAGGACGTGTTTGCAGTAGATGGAATGGACCCAGTTACGGAAATCGTGCATTGTATCGGCTCCAAGCCAGCGCTTGCTATGCTACCTACCTGTTTCATTAATCCGGGAGACATTACGATTATTACAGTTCCAGGTTATCCGATTTTGGGAACACACACGAAGTATTTGGGTGGCACAGTTTATACTGTAGAGTTAACGGAAGAGAATAACTTTTTGCCGGACTTGAACTCAATTCCAGAAGAAGTGGCCTATAAAGCGAAGCTCCTTTATTTGAACTATCCGAACAATCCTACAGGCGCGAGTGCAACGAGAGAATTTTTTGCGAAAGCTATTGCATGGGCTAAAAAATACAATGTTGTTATAGTTCACGATGCTCCGTATGCCGCATTAACTTATGACGGACAAAAACCGCTAAGTTTCCTCTCTGTCCCTGGGGCAAAAGATGTTGGTGTTGAGCTTCATTCGTTGTCTAAGTCTTATAATATGACTGGATGGAGAATAGGCTTTGTAGCTGGTAATCCACTGATCGTCAAAGCATTTAGTGATGTAAAGGATAACAATGACTCTGGACAATTTATCCCTATTCAGAAAGCAGCAGCGTATGGATTAGCTCATCCAGAAATCACTGAATCTATAGCAGCCAAATATTCCAGACGTCATGAGATGTTGGTTGCAGCATTAAATGAACTTGGGTTTAAGGCAAAGAAACCAAAGGGATCGTTTTTCTTATATGTAGCGGCACCAAAGGCAGTTGTTGGAGGGCCTACTTTTGAGACAGCGGAGGACTTTGCTCAATATTTGATTCGAGAAAAGTTAATTTCGACAGTACCGTGGGATGATGCAGGTCATTATGTCCGTTTCTCGGTAACATTTGAAGCAAACGATGAAGAAGCGGAAAAGGCAGTTATTTCTGAAATCAAGGCTCGTCTTGGTGAAGTTAAGTTTCAGTTTTAAATTTGCTGGAATGGGATGGCAAGGAGAGGACACGAAGAAAGAACGTGTTCTCTTTTTTTGTTTCCTTTCTGAAAAAGTTAACATAGAACGTTATTGTATAATTATTATATTTAATGTATAATTATAAGACAAGAGACATTGCTTATGCACAATAGAGAATCAATTATACAATTTGTCTTGCGTGGGATTACAATTTTTTACCAGGTTCGTTGTCTTGACAGGTTTAGCGCATTCTGTCATAATTCATGTAAATCAATATGAACCTTTAATTCAGTCCCGTGAGGCTGGCAAGGTAACGTGAATGGGTTTCTTAGGGAGACTGCGCTTATGGCGTTGGTCTGCCTTGGATCCACATGACAGTCATGGTTGTAAACTGTGACTAAAGACTCCTTGCCTAAATATAGGTAAGGAGTCTTTTTTTGCGCCTATCACGGTACCGGGTAAAATCATTGTCCTGAGGAGGCAAAGACTATGAGTACCGAAAGTCACATTATTATGGATGAAACAGCAATACGACGGGCTCTAACAAGAATTGCACATGAAATCCTAGAGAGAAACAAAGGGATCGAGGGATGTGTGCTTGCTGGTATCAAAACAAGAGGGGTATTCCTTGCGAAAAGGCTGGCTGAGCGGTTGGAAGAGATCGAAGGAAAGGCAATCCCTTGGGGAGAGCTGGATGTTACTTCATACCGGGATGATCGTGCTGAAGTGGCTACAGAGCGAATTTCCTTCTCAATACCGATTCACGACAAAAAAGTGATTTTACTTGATGATGTTCTATATACAGGCCGGACAATTCGCGCAGCCATGGAAGCAATCATGGATTGTGGACGGCCAGAGTCCATTCAACTAGCGGTACTGGCGGATCGTGGGCATCGTGAGCTGCCTATCCGCCCAGACTATATTGGTAAAAATGTTCCTACCTCCAAGGTGGAAGAAATTGAAGTTCTTCTTCAGGAAACTGACGGTATGGATCAGGTTAGAATTTTGCAATCACGTGGGGGACAATAGACATGATGACGATGACATCTGCAACATTGAAAGATCGGAGCTTGCTTGGCCTAAAGGATCTGAGTGCGACTGAGATCACTTCAATACTGGATCGGGCAGCTTACTGGGAAGGACAAAGTGAGAAGGTCACACCCGTTCTGAAGGACAAGTTTGTTGCGAATATGTTTTTCGAGAACAGTACCCGTACTCGCTTCTCTTTTGAAATGGCACAGAAACGATTAGGTGCGGAGGTATTGAACTTCTCATCTGCTGTATCTAGTGTCGAAAAAGGGGAATCGATTTATGACACGGTTCGCACGTTGGAATCGATGGGGATCGACGCAGGAGTCATTCGTCTTAAACCTGCAGGTGTGTTGGAACAACTTGCATCAAAGGTGTCGGTTCCACTTGTCAACGCGGGTGATGGTAACAATGAGCATCCTACACAAGCACTACTAGATATGTTTACGATGAAACAACAGTTTGGTGAGTTGAAAGGTCTTAAGGTGTCGATTATTGGCGACATCAAACACAGCCGGGTAGCTCGCTCAAACCTCTGGGCGCTGCAGAAGCTTGGCGCTGAAGTGAAATTTACTGCACCGGAAAGTATGCAGGCGCCTGAACTGGCAGCATATGCCCCTTATGTATCGATGGAAGAAGCGCTCTGTGCTGATGTCGTGATGATGTTGCGAGTACAGTTGGAACGCCATGCAGTAGGGGTTTTGAAATCGGCTGATGAATATAGGCTGCAATATGGGATGACAGAGGCCAGAGCTGCGAAGCTTGCTCCACACGTGATGATCATGCACCCTGCTCCAGTGAACCGGAATGTCGAAATTGACGATGCAGTTGTAGAGCATCCGCAATCTCGAATATTCAAGCAAATGGAAAATGGAGTACCCATTCGCATGGCAGTTATGGAAAGAGCGATGAAATAGGAATCTAAATTGAAGCATGACTTCAATTGCACATTAAAGAGCGGAGGTTTATACATGCAACTTATCATTCGGAACGCTAGTGTTTTGGATAACAATGGTGAATTAGTACAAAGACATATTCTTTTGAAAGACGGATTAATTGAGGCTATTGAAGAGAATTACGCTACGTTCCCTGAGGACAATGCTGAAGTTACAAGTATAGATGCTGCTGGCAAGCTAGTTACACCAGGATTCATCGATATGCATGTGCATTTGCGCGAACCTGGTTTTGAACATAAGGAAACGATTGAGTCAGGCTCAAGATCTGCTGCGAAAGGTGGATTCACAACGATTGCATGCATGCCAAATACACGTCCAGTAATTGATACTCCTGAGACTGTGAACTTGGTAAAAGAGAAGGCAGAAGCTGCTGGTCTAGTAAATGTTCTACCCTATGCGGCAATTACAAAGAATGAATTGGGACGCGAGTTAACGGATTTTGCAGCTTTGAAAGAAGCTGGAGCTATCGGTTTTACCGATGACGGTGTTGGAGTCCAAAACGCACAAATGATGAAAGATGCTATGGCACTGGCACACTCCCTGGATATGCCGATTATCGCTCACTGTGAGGATAACTCATTAGTAGTAGGGGCCCCTGTAGCTGAGGGAGAGTTCGCAAGACGGCATGGGTTAAAAGGTATTCCAAATGAGTCTGAAGCGATTCATGTCGGTCGGGACATTCTGCTTGCTGAGGCAACGGGCGTTCATTACCATGTGTGCCATGTCAGCACAGAACAATCGATTAGACTGATTCGTCAAGCTAAATCAATAGGTATTCATGTTACTGCTGAGGTTTGTCCGCATCACCTCATTCTGTCCGAAGAGGATATTCCCGGCATGGATGCCAATTGGAAAATGAATCCTCCTCTACGCTCCAAAAGAGATGTTGAAGCCTGCATCGAAGCGCTGGAAGATGGTACGATCGATATCGTCGTGACCGACCACGCCCCACACAGCGAGGAAGAAAAGGCCAAAGGAATGGAACTTGCACCTTTCGGAATAGTTGGTTTCGAAACGGCGTTTCCACTACTATACAGCGAGTTTGTCGAGAAGGGTCGCTGGAGTCTTTCCTTTCTGATCGAACGGATGACTAAGGATCCAGCTCGTGTATTCGGTCTTCAAGCGGGGAGACTCGAACCAGGCGCTCCTGCTGATCTAACCATTGTGGACTTGAGTAAGGAGCAAGCCGTTGATCCTGAGACATTTGCATCTAAAGGACGTAACACGCCATTCATCGGCTGGAAACTTAAAGGCTGGCCGGTTGCAACTATTGTGAACGGTAATGTGGTTTGGTCCGAGCAATCATAAAATATAAAATTGATCATAAGGAGTGCTTCGAAAAATGAAAGCAAGATTGTTATTGGAAGACGGAACGCTGTTTACCGGAAAATCATTCGGAGCCGAAGGCGACATGACTGGAGAAGTCGTTTTTAATACAGGAATTACAGGTTATCAAGAGGTATTGTCTGATCCTTCTTACTGTGGACAAATTGTAACGATGACATATCCACTGATTGGCAACTACGGTATTGCCCGTGATGATTTCGAATCTATCGCCCCATCCATTCACGGATTTGTTGTACGCCGTTATGAACCAACGCCAAGTAACTGGCGTGCACAATATAATCTAGGAGATTTGCTGAAGGAATATAACATTCCGGGGATTCATGATATAGATACACGTATGCTTACTCGGATCATCCGCCAACATGGCACAATGAAGGGGATTATTACAACCTCTTCTAAATCAGATCAAGAGTTAAAGGAAATGATGGCAGCAACGTCCATCGAAGAACTTCGCAACCAAGTAGCACAAACTTCAACGAAACATATTTACACTAGCCCGGGTGCAAAAGAACGGATCGTACTCGTTGATTTTGGAGCTAAAAGCGGTATTCTACGTGAATTAAATAAACGCGATTGTGATGTAATTGTGGTACCACATGATACAACTGCTGAAGAAATTCGCCGTCTGCAACCGGATGGAATTCAATTATCCAATGGCCCTGGGGACCCGAAAGATGTGCCTTACGCAGTTAAGATGGTCTCAGAGCTACTTGGTGAGTATCCAATCTTCGGTATTTGCTTAGGTCACCAGTTGTTTGCACTGGCTTGCGGTGCGGATACACAGAAACTGAAATTTGGTCATCGCGGTGGGAATCACCCTGTGAAGGAACTGCAATCAGGACGTTGCTACATCACTTCACAGAATCATGGTTACGCAGTAACGGATTCTTCAATTGCAGGTACAAAATTAGAAGTTACCCACATCAATAATAACGATAAAACGATTGAAGGCCTTAAGCATACTGAATATCCGGCTTTCTCGGTACAATACCATCCAGAGGCAGCGCCAGGACCGTACGATAACAACTATTTGTTCGACCGCTTCCTAGAAATGATTCAAGAACATAAGCGGCTTAACCCGCAAAGATCTCGTCAGGCTGAACTTATGGCCGCTGCGAAAGGAGAACTATAATATGCCGATTAATAAAGAACTCAAAAAAATTCTAGTCATTGGTTCCGGTCCGATTGTAATCGGCCAGGCTGCCGAATTTGACTATGCTGGAACTCAGGCTTGTCAGGCACTAAAAGAAGAAGGCGTTGAAGTAGTTCTCATTAATAGTAACCCCGCTACAATTATGACGGATACAAACATGGCGGATAAAGTATATATCGAGCCAATTACTCTGGAGTTTGTCTCACAAATCATTCGTCAAGAACGCCCTGATGGTCTATTGCCTACTCTTGGTGGACAAACCGGATTAAACATGGCTGTAGAACTTGCACGCGCCGGTGTATTGGAACGTGAGAATGTGAAACTCCTAGGCACACAGCTTACTTCCATCGAGAAAGCGGAAGATCGTGATTTGTTCCGTGACTTGATGCGTGAATTGGAACAACCTGTACCAGATAGCACGATCATCACTACAGTGGATGAAGCCATGCGTTTCGCCGAAGAGATTGGTTATCCTGTCATTGTGCGCCCAGCATATACCCTTGGTGGTACAGGCGGTGGGATTTGCGCAACAGAAGAAGAGTTGCTGGAGACAGTCGCTTCAGGTATCCGTTACAGTCCGATTGGTCAATGTCTAATTGAAAAATCGATCGCCGGTATGAAAGAAGTAGAATATGAAGTTATGCGCGATGCGAATGATAACTGTATCGTAGTTTGTAACATGGAGAACTTTGATCCCGTGGGTGTACATACTGGTGACAGTATCGTTGTTGCACCGAGCCAGACTTTGTCTGACCGTGAGTACCAAATGCTCCGTTCTGCATCACTTAAGATCATCCGTGCACTGAATATCGAAGGCGGATGTAACGTACAATTTGCTCTGGATCCACAGAGCTTCCAATACTATGTAATTGAAGTTAACCCGCGTGTCAGCCGTTCATCGGCTCTCGCTTCCAAGGCAACGGGATATCCGATCGCCAAAATGGCAGCGAAAATCGCATTAGGCTACACTTTGGATGAAATCGTGAACCCAGTTACAGGTCAAACTTACGCTTGCTTCGAACCAACGCTCGATTATATCGTCAGCAAAATTCCACGTTGGCCATTTGATAAATTCGTGCATGCAAACCGCAAACTCGGAACTCAAATGAAAGCGACTGGCGAAGTAATGGCAATTGGACGGACATTTGAGGAATCCATTCAAAAAGCGGTTCGTTCACTTGAAATTGGTACTCATCGCCTGTACTTGAAAGGCACAGAGGAACTGGATGCTGAAACGTTAGACCAGCGCCTAATCCAAGCAGACGACGAAAGATTGTTCTTAGTAGCCGAAGCGTTCCGTCGTGGCTATCCGTTGCAGAAGATTCAAGATTTGAGTCAAATCGACTGGTGGTTCTTGGATAAGATCGAGCGTCTCGTGAAGTTTGAGAGTGATATCGCAGCTGAAGCTACTTTGTCATATGAAACTCTTTATGAAGCAAAACGTCTAGGTTTCACAGACCGGGCTATTGCTGAGCTTCGTGCAAAGGTTCAACCAAGCGGAAGTCATCTGACTGAAGTGAGCGTGACTAATTTCCGTAAAGAGCATGGACTGCGTCCAGTTTATAAAATGGTTGATACTTGTGCCGCAGAGTTTGAGGCATCTACTCCTTACTACTACTCCACGTATGAGACAGAGAACGAAGTTTTGCGCACAGATAAAGAGAAAATCGTTGTCCTCGGTTCCGGTCCGATTCGGATTGGTCAAGGTATCGAATTTGACTACTCTACTGTACATGCGGTTTGGGCGATTCAAAAAGCAGGTTATGAAGCGGTGATCATCAATAATAACCCGGAGACAGTGTCTACGGATTTCAATACGTCGGATCGCCTTTACTTTGAGCCTTTGTTCTTCGAAGACGTAATGAACGTTATTGAAGAAGAGAAGCCAGTTGGTGTAATTGTTCAGTTCGGTGGTCAAACTGCCATCAATTTGGCGGCACCACTACAAGCGGCAGGAGTACGTATTCTGGGGACTTCCTTGGAGAGCATTGATGAAGCGGAGGATCGCAAGAAATTCGAAGCGCTCTTATCCAAACTTAACATTGCCCAGCCGAAAGGGAAGACGGTTACTTCAGTGGATGAGGCAGTAGGAACAGCCCAGTCACTTGGATATCCGGTTCTTGTACGACCGTCCTACGTACTTGGTGGACGCGCAATGGAGATTGTATATACGGATGAAGAATTGTTGAAATACATGACAGAGGCCGTTAACATCAATCCAGAGCATCCGGTATTGATTGACCGTTATATGCTTGGTAAAGAAGTGGAAGTAGATGCAATCTGTGATGGTGAAACTGTGATTATTCCAGGTATCATGGAACATATAGAGCGGGCTGGGGTTCATTCAGGTGATTCCATCGCAGTATATCCGCCACAGCACTTGTCTGCAGAGCTTAGCGAGAAAATCGTGGATATCACGATCAAAATTGCAAAAGAATTAAAAACGATTGGTCTAGTAAACATCCAATTCGTTATCTATAAGAATGAAGTTTATGTTATCGAGGTTAACCCACGGTCATCTCGGACAGTACCATTCTTGAGTAAAGTGACGAACATCCCGATGGCAAACGTTGCGACTCAGTGTATTCTCGGTACGAAGCTGAAAGATTTGGGCTACGTAGATGGTTTGTGGCCAGAAAGCGATTATGTCTCTGTTAAAGTTCCTGTATTCTCCTTTGCGAAACTTCGCCGTGTTGAACCTACACTCGGTCCTGAGATGAAATCGACGGGTGAGGTTATGGGACGCGATAAACAGTATGCAAAAGCGTTGTACAAAGGTCTTATCGGCGCAGGTATGAAGATTCCTACATCGGGTGCCATTATTGCTACTATAGCGGATAAAGACAAGGACGAAGCTGTTAGATTGCTACGAGGCTTTTACCATATGGGTTACGAGATTGTTGCGACTGGTGGAACGGCTGCTGCGCTTGTTGAGGCAGGAATTCACGTGACCACGATCAACAAATTGAGCGAAGGTTCGCCGAACATTCTGGATTTGATCCGCAATGGTAAAGCCCACTTCGTAATCAATACTTTGACAAAAGGCAAGGAACCTGAGCGTGATGGTTTCCGCATTCGCCGCGAAGCGGTGGAGAACGGAATCGTCTGCATGACTTCATTGGACACTGTTTCTGCCTTGCTGACGATGCTTGAGACGATCAACTTCTCATCCCAAGCCATGCCTTCCCTTTAAATTTAAATCTAAAAGCGCGGCTCCGGAAGCAAATGCTTCGGAGCCGCAAGCATGACAGGAGGAGAATAAATTATGGGTACTTTTAATCAAACTGCTGGTCGTCTGATGGTTGCACTAGATTATCCTGCTGTAGATGAAGCTAGAAAGCTAATCTCATTATTGGAAGGTATCCCCTGTTATATGAAGGTCGGCATGCAGCTCTATTATGCGGGTGGTCCTGATTTTGTGCGTGAACTAAAGAGTCTTGGTTACTCTGTATTTCTTGATTTGAAAATGCACGATATTCCGAACACCGTGAAAGGTGGTGCGAAGAGCATCACCCAGCTTGGAGTGGATATGTTCAACGTTCATGCTGCAGGCGGAGTAAAGATGATGTCAGCGGCGAGAGAAGGGGCTAAAGAGGCACTTGAAATAAACAGCTCTCTCACGATGCCACTCATAATTGCAGTGACACAGCTTACAAGCACGAATCAAGGAATGCTAAACGGAGAAATCGGTATTCCAGGCACAGTTGAGGAAGCTGTCGTATCTTATGCAGTGCTTACTAAGAAGGCTGGCCTTGATGGTGTGGTTGCTTCCCCTTTAGAAGTGAGTTCCATCAAGGAAAGATGCGGCCTAGACTTTCTGACGGTTACCCCAGGCATTCGTCCAAGGGGTAGCGAAGCGGGAGATCAATCTCGGACTTTGACGCCAGGAGAAGCGATCCAGCAAGGTACAGATTATATTGTTGTGGGTCGCCCAATTACTGCAGCTCCAAGCCCTCGTGAGGCGGCGGAGCAAATTATAGAGGAGATGAAACTTAAGTGATAAATAATAATGAAATTGCCGCGCAAATCGCAGGAAACCTTTTAGAAATTGGAGCAGTTGCATTACGTCCGCATGAACCATTTACTTGGACATCCAGTATTAAATCTCCGATCTATTGTGATAACCGCCTTACAATGTCTTTTCCAGAAATTCGTGATTTGATTGCCGAATCTTTTGCAGCAGTGATCAGAGAGTCTTATCCGGATGTAGAAGTAATCGCAGGAACAGCAACGGCTGGCATCCCTCATGCAGCCTTTGTTGCCCAGAAGCTTGGGTTACCAATGGCATATATCCGCGATAAAGCTAAGGGCCACGGCAAAGAGAATCAGATCGAAGGGATCATCAAACCAGGACAAAAAGTGGTTGTTATTGAGGACCTAATCTCTACTGGGGGGAGTTCGCTTAAAGCAGCAATTGCAGTAGCTGAAGCCGGCGCAGAGCCACTTGCAGTGCTTGCCATATTTAGTTACCAGTTAGACAAAGCGGTGAATGCATTTGCTGAGGCAGGTATCCCACTTCAAACACTGTCCAATTACACGGCTTTGATCGATGTGGCTGTAGAGCGTGGCGTAATTAAGGCGGATGATCTAGCACTTCTGCAATCATGGCGTCAAGACCCGGCATCCTTTGGTAAATAATTATTATAGGTAGATAAAGTGAAAGCCAGACCCCTAAACATAGGGTCTGGCTTTTTAAGTCTGATACTAATAAGTGATCGAATCTTTATTTAAAATTATAAGATGAGTACCTTTCTGCATTCCTAAGGCTTGTCCAAATATCGGGGGTCTCCCCACCTATAGACCAGTATGCGAATCCAGCGATTTGTCGATCAACCGCCATCTGATACTTGAGAGAAAGAGATCGTGCTTCTTCTAACCAGAGTCTATGGGCTATTCCGCTCTTGTAATAATCCACTATATATTGTCCAATCTTACTGTCCCATACCGGAGAGATCCCGATACGCTTTAACAATTCTGCTTGTTCTACGAGTGATATATCTTCCGAGGACAGGGCAGTTCCTTTTTGGTTTACAGTCCAGTCCCTATTGTAATGCGGTAGGGCCAAGATGACCTTATTAGCAGGGACTTCTTTCAACAAGGTGTCTAAGCCGCTACGTACCCACGGCAAAGAGGCAACAGGTCCAGGACTTGAGCTACCAGACCAGTGCTCGTCATAACCCATTAGAACAATATAGTCTGCGTTCTGGCCTAACAAACGGTAATCAAACACTTCAGTCCAATCTGATCCCAAATCTGGCGAAACGTCAACTGACAGAACGGCACCGATTGAATGTAGTTGTTCACTTAGGTTTGTAACAAAGGCTGAGAAGTTCTTCCGATCAGCGGGAGCCACATTCTCAAAATCTAGGTTAATCCCGTCTAGTTTATATTTAACAACTAATTCCTTGATCTTTTGGACGCCTGCTGCGGAACGTTGGGGAGAGCTAAGGAACTGATGCGTTATTTCCTGGGAAGAACGATTACCTAGTAGCGGCCATACTTTCTTCCCATTGTTTGTTGCCCAAGTTAAGAGGGCTGAGTTGGTATAATCACCAATAGTCTCATCTTTATCGAGAAAAAACCATCTTGGTGATAGAACGTTAACATTTGAATTCTGGATACTTTGTTCATATTCCTTAGTAGTCTGGCCATATTGCCATCCTAGTTGTATTTTAGTAGTTTTATTCTCGGCTTCTAATACAGTAGACCAGCGTTTGTTTTGCAGCAGACGGTCCAATATTACGGCAGTTTCCTGTCGCGTTATAGCTTGGTTAGGATAAAATCTCCCTTCATTCCCTTGCATTATTCCTAAGTTGGAAATGGTAGATACATAGGGACGCGCCCAAACAGCAATAGCTGAGGCGTCTTTAAATCCGGATGAGGTAGAAGAAGTCGATTGTTTCAATGCCCGAATAACCCAGGCTGCAGCTTCTTGACGGGTAAGCGGCTTATTGGGCTCAAATCTTCCTTCTCCCACGCCATCGGTTAGGGCAAGTTCAGTTGCAGTTTGAACATAGCCATAGTACCAAGCAGTAGTAGGTACATCTTTATATGCCGGAACTCTTGAGGATGAAGAAGGCTCCAGTCGGAGTAAACGTATGAGGGTAGTCATAAACTCTGCACGTGTTATCTTCTTTGTTGGTGAGAAGAGTTCAGAGGTTGTTCCGTTCATTATATTGTTCTTATGGAGATTAATAATTGCTTCCTTAGCATAGCTACTCTGTATATCGATAAATGGTTCAGTAGATTTCTTTTCTACTGTTGCTGAGAGTGCACTTATAGAAATTAGGGAAGAGAGAGTAAGAGTAGTTAGTAGGAAAATTAATTTAATTCTTTTCAAAATAGAACCTCTTTTCAATCAATTATGATAATATTTGCTATATTAACAGAGTGACTCCCAGAAGTCAGGGTGAAGATTATGGAAACAAAAATATCAATATCGTAAAATTCATTGTAACTTTTTGGCATGTGATTTCGTCTATAATGCAAGGCGTGATAGTTTTTTATAGAACGAAAAATTAGGAGACATAGGAGACCGATACACGATGATGCAATGGTTTCGCAAACCTGTAAAATCTGTAGAGCCAGGTGAATCAGTTGATTCCGAAGTGGAATTGTCGGATCTGGATTTAGATTCCGAGGTGGAATCGTCCGATCTGGATATAGGCCGTGTCACGACAGAAGAGGAAATTAGTGGTCCTATTTTGTCTGTGAAAGAAGTGCATCGGTCTTTTCCCGTTGGTGGGGGCGATATTCATGTATTAAAGGGGATTAATATGGAAGTGCTGCCCGGTCAATTGGTGATGCTAAGAGGCAGATCCGGATCGGGAAAAACGACGCTGCTTAATATGTTAGGTGGGCTCGATCAGCCAACGTCGGGGGAAATAATATTTTCCGGGCAACCTCTACACGAGCTCAGTGACGATAAACGGACGGAGCTAAGACGAGATCAATTCGGATTTATCTTTCAGGCATACGCTTTGTTACCACTGTTGTCCGCTTGGGAGAACGTCGAGTTGTCACTTAGAATGGCGGGAGTACCCCCTCAGGAATGGAAGAAAAGAGTAACCCACTGTTTGGAGATTGTGGGTCTAGGTAAACGGATGTTTCACAGGCCTAATGAATTGTCTGGTGGGGAGCAGCAGCGGGTGGCAATTGCCAAGGCAATCGCACATCGGCCCAAGCTGCTATTGGCGGATGAGCCGACAGCCAATCTGGATTCACAAATGGGAGCTCAAGTTATGGCTGTATTTAAGAACATCATACATACGGAGCAAGTTACGATTTGTATGACTACACACGATCCTACAATCTTGGAGGTAGCGGACCATGTTTATGAAATGGTGGATGGAAAATTTGTTGAATAAGAAGTGGGGACTAACTCGGGCATTAGGATTGTTATCATTAACTATAGTTCTGCTCACAGCATCTGGTTGTTCTTTGCTTCCGAATGAACAGCAGGAAGAGGATCTACCGGTAATTACGCCACCGACAGTATCCAAGAAACCGGAATATGAGGTGCGTTTAGGGCCAATAGAGAAGTCAGTAACTGCTGTTGGTAAGCTGATGAGTCAGCGTGAAGAAGCATTATATTTTACAGACGATGGATTACATATTAAGAATGTTCTTGTCAAAGCAGGAGATAAGGTTAAAGCTGGTGCTGTACTTATTGAATTGGATGTAGAAGCTTTAGAGAAAGATCTTCGGAAGGCACAATTGGATTTCCGTCAGCAGGAAATATCGATGAAGGAAACGCTGCGCAAAAAGGAAGAGATGGATGATATTGAATTTGAGAAGGCCTCCATCGTATTTGAAGAGCAGCGTCAAGCATTAGTTGATCTGGAGAAGAAAATAGCAGATGGAAGTCTTAAGGCTCCTTTTGCGGGAACTATAGTTTCGCTTAGTGCTGAAAAGGGGGGAGTTGTGAAGAGTTACGAGTCCCTTGGAATTATTTCTGATACATCATCACTCGTTGTCGCGGCTTCTTTCGCTAAAGAGGACTTAGAGAAGCTTTCAGTTGGAATGAAGGCGACGGTAGATATTAATGCTGCGGGTGTTTTTGAAGGTAAAGTGAAAGTGATGCCGAGCAACACGGGCAGCACTGATAACGGTAATGGCGGAAATAACCAGCCGAAGAAGGATACAATTGATCAATATCTCATTGTTCAATTAGATAAATGGCCGGCTGATATGGAACGCGGACGTCAGCTTGGTGTTAAAATCATTACCGAGCGGAAGGAAAATGCAGTGTTAATCCCGATTTCTGCACTACGTTCAATCGGATCTCGTACCTATGTTCAGGTCATTGAGGAAGATGGAAGTAAGCGTGAGGTTGATGTGGAGGTTGGCATGCAAACACCAACGGATATGGAAATCCTTAAAGGACTCACACCGGGGCAGAAAGTAGTGGGTCGTTAATGGGAGCTCCACTTATACGTTTCTTGTTCCGTAAAATGTGGAACACGAAATGGCTGACACTGAGCACTTTACTTGGACTTATCGTCGCTGTTTCGTTTACGGTAAGTATTCCGATGTATTCCGATGGAGCGCTTAAGCGAGTTGTATCAAGTACCTTAATCGCTGAAAGTGAAGGACTACCAGCAGGTTCCCTGCTTATGAGTTATCAAGGCCCTGGTGGGTCCAAGACAGACGTTGCTGGTTTAGATGCAGTCAATCAGTACATCACGGATGAAATCCCTCAAGAGATCGGTTTTCCTCATGAGGCGTATGTTAATACTCGGGCCATCCGTGGCACTGAGGTGTATCCTCAAGATCCTACCAAAGTAGATGCAAGTAGAACTAGAGCCATGTCGTTGATCTCGATGAGCGGACTGAAGGATCATATTTCGATCACAGGAGGTCAATTGTTCTCTGATAGCGCAGATGGCGAGAATATCGAAGCGTTAATGCTGGAGGAGGCGATGTACCGGCAGGATTTGCATGTGGGTGACATTATGGAATATCCAGTGGCAAGCGGGCTGGATATCACCTTGAAGGTAAAGATTGTAGGTACCTTCCAAGCAGAAAATGAAACCGATCCTTACTGGTATCAGGGCTTCGAAGGAGTAATGAATACCTTCTTCATTAACGAGAAAGTACTTAATGAACATTTGCTGAGTAAATTGAAGGTTCCCTTGCATAACTCATCTTGGTATTATGCATTTGATCTCCGTGAGATCAAAACCGGACAATTATCACCTTTATCCAGTACGCTGGATCGTCTCAATATTGAACTGTACCAAAAGTTGAAAGATACGAAGGTAGATATATCGTTTGGTAGCCTTCTGGATGACTTCCGCAAACAGAGTCTGCAAATGCAAACACTACTCTTCACACTGGCTGCACCGATGATTGCAATGGTGTTCTATTATATTGTGATGAATTCACGCCAATCGTTGGATAAGCAACAAGGCGATATTGCAGTCCTTCGTAGTCGAGGTGCGTCGACCAAACAAATTATTTATATTTACCTGCTAGAAGGATTATTACTTGGAGCGGTTGCTTTGGTAATTGGTCCCTTACTGGGTTGGTTTATGTCTAAAAGCATTGGGTCGGCCAACGGTTTCCTGACGTTCGTTAACCGGAAGTCTATCCCTGTTGGGTTTAATCTGGATGCTTTTCTATTAGGTGTGGGAGCTGTAGTCATTGCAATATTGGCTACGCTATTACCTGCAATCTCTTATGCAAGGTCATCGATTGTGAACGCGAAGCAGAAGCAAGCACGTTCTGATCGTCTTCCTGGGTGGCAGCGTTGGTACCTTGATATCGTCTTATTGGCTGTTGCGGGATATGGATATTATTTATTCATTGAACGGCAAATGCTGACGTTCCAGACAGGTATGACGACGGATGAGCTTCAAGTTCAACCATTTCTGTTCTTTGTACCGGCACTAGCTATATTTGCTATAGGACTGTTATTCTTACGTATTTTCCCTTGGATATTGAAATTGATCGGCTGGCTGGGCAAAAAGTGGCTACCCGTTCCTTATTATTTAAGCTTAACCCAGCTCTCACGTTCAGCATCATCATATTATCCACTTATGATATTGCTTGTTCTTACGCTTGGTTTGGGCGTATATAATGCTTCAGCTGCGCGGACGATTGACCTAAACTCGACTGAGCGGACGCTTTATAAGTATGGCGCGGACGTTGTAATGCAGACGGTATGGGAATCAACAGCGGAGATGTCGAAACCTTCGAAGAATGGGAATAATCAAGGTGGCTCGGGTCAGGGTGGTGGCTCAGGCGGTCAACCGGGCGGTGGTGGTCAGGGAAACGGTCAAGGCAACCAGCAACCTACCAAGCTTATTTATTCGGAACCTCCATTTGAAGTATTCCGTAAGCTAGATGGTGTTGAAGCTGCCGCAAGAGTTCTTCAAACCAAGAGTAATATTATCGTGTCAGGTCGTTCGGCCGGTCAAGGTATTCTAATGGGAATTGATAATGTTGATTTTTCTAAAGTCGCCTGGTTCCGTAATGATTTGTTCCCGGTGCATCCTTTTCAGTACTTAAATTTGCTAGGTATGAATGAAAGTGCTGCTTTGGTACCATCAAACCTCGCGGAGAAATACAAGCTAAAAGTGGGAGATATCTTTACTGTCTCAGTCGGTGAGACAACTATTGATTTAGCAGTTTACGGTATTATACCTTACTGGCCAAGTCAATATCCCGATCAAACCCCATTTGTCATTGCTAATTTGGATTATATCTACGATCAAGGTCCTTTGATCCCGTACGAAGTTTGGCTGAAGATGAAGCCTGAAGCTAAAGTAGCTCCAATCATGACTAAGTTAAGTGAACAGGGTGTGGATCTGTATTCGGTGAAGGATGTACGGAGTGAACTAGCGACTCAGAGTAAGCATCCGACCCGTGGTGGAGTATTTGGGATTCTAAGCTTAGGCTTCCTCGTATCGGTCATTGTTTCCCTGATCGGTTACGTGTTGTATTGGTTCTTTAATTTGTCAGGTAGGGTTGTACAGTTTGGTATTTTAAGGGCTATGGGATTATCTCGCAAACAACTAACCCTTATGTTGTTAGCGGAACAAATCTTGACAGCAGGTCTGTCCATTACACTTGGTATTGTCATTGGTAAGGTAGTAGGGAAGTTGTATCTTCCATTCCTACAAACAGCTGATAATGTTACGACTCAGGTGCCTCCGTTCCGAATTGTATTTAACTCTCAGGATACTCTCCAGTTATATGTAGTCGTCCTGGTGATGTTATTGCTCGGCGCAGGCTTACTCTTCTGGCAGATTCGTAGACTTCGTGTGCATCAGGCTGTCAAAATGGGAGAGGAGCGTTAAAATGATCCATTGTGAGGGTTTAGTTAAAATCTTTAAATCCGAGGATATTGAAGTTGTTGCGCTCCAGGGACTTAATTTGACTGTTGAGCAAGGCGAAATGATGGCCATTATTGGTAACAGCGGTAGCGGTAAATCTACGTTGTTGAATATTCTTGGTGGACTCGACCGGCCTACAGCCGGTCAAGTGTCCGTCGGAGGATGGGATCTGCTAAAGATCCAAGATGACCAATTGGTTGAATACAAACGCAAGACCGTTGGTTTCGTCTGGCAGAACAATGCTCGTAACCTACTGCCTTATTTGACGGCACTGGAGAACGTTGAAATGCCAATGATGCTCACGGGTAAGGTAGACCGTGATTATGCTAAACAGTTGTTAGAATGGGTGGGTCTCAAACACCGCATGCACAATAAACTACACCAGCTCTCAGGGGGAGAACAACAACGGGTAGCTATTGCCATATCATTATCAAATCGCCCGAAGATGCTTCTTGCAGATGAACCAACAGGTTCAGTTGATACCGCGACATCGGATCAGATTATGAATATCTTTCGCGAAGTTAATCGTGAGGTTGGTATTACGATTGTAATCGTTACCCATGATTTAGCGCTCGCGAGCAAGGTAGACCGAGTAGTCGCTATTCGAGACGGTTTGACGAGTACTGAGTTTTTGAAACGAAATCCCAACTTAGATGCAACTGCTATGGAACAAGGCTTCTCAGGTGGCGGGCTTCAGGAAGTGCATGAAGCGTTCGTCGTTGTTGATAGAGTGGGCCGACTTCAGGTTCCGAAAGAGTATCTGGAAGCAGTAGGGATTGGTGGCAGAGCCAGTATGGAGTTTGATGGCGAGAAGATTGTAATCACCGCACCGAAATCATTGGAGGGGGATAAATCATGATGGCAAAGAACCGGAAGTTACAAAAAGTATTGACTGTTTCTCTCGTAGCAACATTTGGGATGGGACTGCTTGCTGGCTGTAATGGGGGTAAGGCACCTGCGAGTAAAGAGGAGAAGGTACTTCGTATCGGCGTGTTGTCCGGTGGATATGACGATTCATATTTTCGTCAACAGTATACCGATATTTACGAATTCACTAATGAGAATATTAAGATAGAAATCGTTCCAGCTATTGATCAGAGTCAATATCGTTATAATGATGGGACAGAAGAGTACGTTCAACCGGACTATCTAGAAAGCATGAAGAAAATCATGACTGGTAGTAACCCCGTTGATATCGTGGTTTCTGACACGAGTACTCTCAAACAATTGATTCAAGAAAACCTATTAAAACAGTTAGATCCTTTGATGCAAGAGGATAAGTTTGAAACAACGGACTTCGTTCCAGCTGTTATTGATGGGATTAGAGATTTAGGCGATAACCAAATATACGCGTTATCTCCTTCCTTCAGTTCTTCTGCACTTTTCTATAACAAAAAAATGTTTACGGATGCTAACATTGATTTCCCAACGGACAAAATGACGTGGGATGAAGTATTCAATTTGGCACGTCGTTTGACTAAAGGTGAAGGGAAGGATCGTGTATATGGCTTCTCCTTCAATCGTTATAGAGGGAGCGATCCATATTGGGATATGCAGACCTATGTAAGTGCCTTACAAATGAAAACTTTTGATGATAAGGCAGAGACTATGACAGTTAATACACCACAATGGGTGAAAATTTGGGAGACCATGAGTAAGTTATCTAAAGATAAGATTATTCCGGATAATGCTAGTTTGGAAATGGATAGTGGTGAGAATTGGAATGCCATCAGCAGCGACTTGTTCTTGTCAGGAAAAGTAGCTATGACCATTGGTGAGAGCTATTATGTTAATGAGATTGCCGATGCGAATGATAACGCCGCAAAGATCAAAAATTATACGCCGATTGATTGGGATGTAGTGACTATTCCTGTTCATCCAGAGAAACCGGATATCGGTGGTAACATTTGGCTGAACAATACATTCTCAATCAACAGCAGCGCGCCGAATGCTGAAACAGCTTGGGATTTCTTGAAGTTTATAAATAGCGAAGAATGGGCGAAGCTTAAATCACGTGGAAGTTATGAAATGGTAGCTCGTAAATCATTCATCCAACCTAAGCAAGGTCAGACGTATAACATCCAAGCGTTTTATTTATTGAAGCCACTTCCGCCAAGCAATCCTAAGGATGATAAAATGATGATGGAAAAACCAGGCTTGTATAGCATAACAAACAGTGGTCGGAGCTCCTTCCAGGAAGTAATCGATAATAAGAAAACGCCTGAAGAAGCGCTTAAGGACTGGGAAACCAAAGGTAATAAAATGCTGCAAGAGATCAAAAACAACCCGAAAACTCAGTTCCAAGAGGACGGTACACCGTTTGTACCTGAAGTCAGTGGGGCTGCGAGAGCAGGGTAAAGTTTAGTGTGTTCTGTGAGTCGCCAGATTAATTCTGGCGGCTTTTTTTGGTCGTTCTTGGGTATTCTATAGGATAGGTGAGGAAGGTTCAACAATACAACAGGAGAAGGGCTGGATGAATTATGAAATGGATATACTTTAACAAATTGTACAGAACTAAGTTTCAGGCAGGGTGTTTGGCAAAGAGATTGGAACAGGATGGATGGATATATGGGTTTGATGAAATGAGGGAAGTTGAGATTTTTCGTTCCCGGAGAGGTAAATTTGGGGTGCGGTTTATTCCTTAATTAAAATCGATGCTTGACAGTCCACCCCGTAATAGGGTATATTATTACTTGTCGCTGTTATTGACGCGGGGTGGAGCAGCTCGGTAGCTCGTCGGGCTCATAACCCGAAGGCCGCAGGTTCAAATCCTGCCCCCGCAATCTATTTTACCCAGTTTTTCGGGCCCTTAGCTCAGTTGGTTAGAGCGGTCGGCTCATAACCGATTGGTCGGGGGTTCGAGTCCCTCAGGGCCCATAATGTATGCACAAAACCCTCTCTTGCTAAGGCATGGGAGGGTTTTTGCGTTGTTGCTGGTATATACTATTTATTTCGGCGATTTTGCTCGAGAGAGATTTTAGTATCGACAGCCTTTAATATGTATAATAAAGAGGCGCTTTTACGTGTAATTATATGGTTTGCATTTTCCTTGATTTCTGCCTCATATGTATTGGGTGATGAACCAGGTAAGAAGGAACGCACCCGGCTGGCTGCGTAACTGCAGTGTTGAGCCAGCCGGTAGTTCACCTAAGCTAGTTTATTTTCTTTTTTTTCTCTTCTTAACACTGGAGACGAAGCACATTTCATCTCTTTCCGTATACGTACAAATATGCTGTGGTACTGGTACACAATGATGACGTCTGACTACTTCAATTGGGTGAATGACTTGAACGACCTGTGGGTGGAAATAATCCTCAAAAATTGTCTGCGGTGGGTCAACAATAGTTTGAGTTGGACACGTTGGGCAAAATTCCGGCATTTTCTTCAACTCCTTTGTAATGGTGGGTTCAAAGGCAGTATACGCAATATGGCAACAAATGATTGTTCGTTTGTCCATAGATATAAAATCGCAAATAAATAAAAGCTAAGAATAACACGTATTAGAGATAGCCGGAACAACTATATTGCTGAAGCGTAGTATAAAATATGATTTGAAAGGGGGGGGTACAGATGGGTAACGAATTTTACGTTGGTTGGGGCACGCTCGCTTTGATTAATGCAGGACTCGCACAAGGGAAAAATAGAAGTGGTTTAAATTGGTTTTTGTTGTCATTGTTATGCGGTCCATTGGCTACATTTTTTCTTGTTATATCCGGTAAAAAGTAGAGGGTTGATTCTTAGAGATTATTGTATTGGTTGAATAATAAATTTTCGTATGATTGAGCTTAACCCAAAACGGCCCTAATAAATAGGACCGTTGGGAACTGCTTATAGTTTATTCTTTCTCGGTCTTTTCATAAGCAATTAAGGTAATAGGGGTACCTGTGATTTTGGCGATCTCTGCTTCGGCGTCTTTGATAATTGTTACGGCCTGTTCTGTTTCCTCAAGTGGGGCGAATTTGTAATTTTCAGCAATAATATTCAAGAGTTACTTCCTCCAATGCGTGATGATTAACATGTATTGTTCCCGATTGGAGGCACATCATAACCTAAATAAATATTGTTTAATAAAAAAAGTTGAAACTCAAGGTAATTCCGTATATAATCATTTATACGGGACTTTTATTCCCCTTTCATGCCGGGGTGGCGGAACTGGCAGACGCACAGGACTTAAAATCCTGCGGTAGGTGACTACCGTACCGGTTCGATTCCGGTTCTCGGCATACAATGGTTAGATAAGTATTTAAATAACAGAAGGAGTTCTAAGTCGGCGAGAAGCTGGCCTAGGACTCCTTTTGTTTTGTTTACACAGTAGGATAGCTGATTTGTATACTTCGTGCTCTAAGAAAAAGAGAGGGGAAAATAGTGATGTTTGGTAATGATTGGGATGATCAACTACATAGAGAAGTGAGCAAGCCATATTTTATAGAATTAATGAAATGGTTGGATTCAGAATACCGTGAGTTTACTGTGTATCCACCACAGGATCTCTTATTTGAGGCGCTAAGGCTGACAAGCTTTGGAGATACAAAAGTAGTGATCTTGGGACAAGACCCCTACCACGGCCCGGGACAAGCACACGGATTAAGCTTCTCCGTATTACCAGGGGTAAAGATTCCGCCTTCACTTCGGAATATATACAAGGAGCTATTCAGTGATCTTGGGATCAATCCTCCGGCTTCGGGTAATTTGACGCCATGGGCGGAACGAGGTGTGCTTTTGCTTAACAATGTGTTAACTGTACGTGACGGTCAAGCGGGTTCTCATCAAGGGAAGGGATGGGAATTGTTCACTGATGCAGTTATTGAAGCCCTCAATGAACGGGAGGAGCCCGTTGTTTTTGTGCTTTGGGGTAATCATGCACAGAAGAAGGGTGCCAAGATTAATGCGAGTAAACATACAGTGATCACTTCTGTGCATCCTAGCCCTCTTTCCGCAAGAAGGGGGTTCTTTGGAAGCCGACCGTTTTCTCAAATTAATGAGCATTTAAAATCACAAGGCCAAGAACCGATTGATTGGGAAATATAGGGTAATTATTAGATTGTTTTCTAGGACCAAGGGATTAATTTCAGTAAAGGGGTTACGTAATTCCTCCTATTTGTCGATATAAAACGCATAGGGCTGGAAACTGATTCTAGCAAAAGTGACAACCCAAAGGAGAGAAATTGATGATTGCAAACAAGAAAATGATGAAATGGCTTCTAGCACTAACACTGCTTCTTGCTGCAGTATTTCCGACAAGTGTGCTTGCAGCAACAGGAGATGTTCGTTCGATTGATATCGAGGGTTCTGGTACTATAGTAGAACTCAACGTAGGCAAGACAAAGCAGTTGAAGGTATGGGGAACGCTCGAAGGTTCAACTTCGAAGAGTGATTTGACTGGGCTTGTAGACTGGTTCTCAACAGACGATTCCATTGTTAAAGTCACTAACGGATATGTGACTGCCATTAAAAGTGGGCAAGCGACAATTACGGCCAAGCACGATAAAGGCCCTGTATCAACTATCGAAATCAAAGTTGTAGATACGTATAAAGAGTTGAGCCTAGATTACGGATCAGAAGGTAAATTTAAACTGGGTGATACTAATTTATGGGTTTATGCCAAGGCGACGATTGATACGTCTGAGGCCAACAAAACCGATGTTTCTGACAAAGCGGAGTGGAGCACTTCGAATGCTTCAGTCCTGACGATCGAGAAGGGTAAAATCACTTTGGTCGGCGAGGGAACGGCAACTGTTACAGTTAAGTATTCTGGGTTGACTGCGTCCTTTAAGGCGACAGTATCTTCACCGTATTCTGAGTTGAAAATAGTTGATGGACAAAATTCGGTTGTCGAAAATGATATCGAATTGCTTGTTGGTGATGATGAAATTACCTTACAAGCCATACCGACTCTAGCCGTTGATAAAACAAAAAGCAGTGATGCGTCTGTGAAAGCCACATGGACCTCTTCTGATAGTGGTGTTGCAACGGTAGTGGAAGGCAAAGTTAAAGCTCTTACTACTGGTAAGACGACGATTACTGCAGAATACCTTGGTGTAAAAGCTAAAGTTGATGTTTACGTGCGTACGAAACACGAGGCGATCATCGTAACACCATCAACGAAACAAGTAATGTTCATTGGTGAGCAGCTTGAAGTGACAGCAGGTGTTAGAGATGCTGTTAATCATACAGACGACGTTACAGAAAAAGCGGAATGGACCTCCTCTAATCCGTTACTGTTTACTGTAGATAAAGGTGTAGTGACAGCAAAGGCTGCTGGAACTGCTTCAGTGAAAGTTAGTTATTTAGGTATAAGTAAAAGTATTAACATCACAGTCTATCCAACCATTACGAAACTAGCATTGGAGAAAACGGAGAAGACGGAGTTAGAACTTTTGAAAGGTGAATCATTGAGCGTTCCTAAGGTGGATGCAACTAAGCTGGATGAAGAAACTCTCGATTTTAGTAAAGAAGTTATTTGGTCATCATCAAATGATGAAATTGCAAAAATAGAAGATGGGAAGATTGTAACTAAAGCAGCTGGTGAAGTGATCCTAACTGCAAAGCTTCCTGAATCTACTATAACTTCACAGAGTGCAGTTCGAGGAACAACTGTAACTGTTAAGCTCGTAGTAAAAGAGAAAGTCTTAGCCCTTATTACTGAAGTTGAGAATGTAAATGTAATCATTGGTGAAGAAAGTGCGCTTCCAGCCATTTCGATCGTATGGGAAGACGGCAGTGAAGTTGCCAATTATACGGATCAAATGACATGGACCTTAACCGGCTCTAATGCAGTTCTTAAAGACACGGCTTCAGGAAAAGTAATTAAAGGTCTGATTAAAGGTTCCGCTACGCTAAAAGGGACTTATTCGAACAAAGTAATCAGTATTCCAGTTGTTATTGAACCTAAAATCACAAAAATTGTAGTTGAGCCGCAGAACATTGAGCTTAATCTCAAAAAGTCTAAGGCAATCAAAGTAACTGGATATTATACAAATGGCAAAACAGTAAATCTGGCAAGTAAAGTGAACTGGGAATCTTCTAATGTTGAGGTTGCTTCAATAACGTCCACTACTGTGAAAGCAGTGAGTGAAGGTACGGCTACTTTAAATGGTGCTTATCAAGGAATCAAGGTTAGCGTCAAGGTTAGCGTAGTACCTAAACTGAAGACTCTTACCGTAGATGAGAAGAAGTTAGTATTAGCCCCAGGCGGCGTCAAAACTGTAGTGCTGACTGCTGGGTATGATACTGGTAAGACTTCTGCTGTCACTGGTAGTGCGGCTTGGACAAGCTCCAAACCTTCAGTTGCCAAAGTTACTAACGGTAAAATCGAGGCACTAACTAAGGGTACCACAACAATTAAAGCGAAGTTCGACGGAAAAACAATCAGCATCACTGTAAAAGTTAGTTAAGATGATAATATAAGTTTCATACTTTAAGCCGCCTTGGTTGCAAGGCGGTTTTTATTTATGCCCAAATACATATATTCATATTGATTTAGAGGGAATTAAGATGTATATTCAAATAAAACTTAAGGGTAGGTGAGTTATATTGAATGAGATTCCAGAACCCTTTGTAAAAGCTAATCAAATCGGTATTGTATTGTTCGTTATTATTGCTTCTTTATTTAGAGAACCGTATGTACTATTACTCTTATGGATGATTCAAATCACAGGTCTTATATTTGGTAAGAATATATTTGTTATTTTAGCTAAGCCATTTCTTAAAGTGGATTCCTCACCTCGTCAAGCTAAAGAACTGCAACGATTCAACAATGTGCTAGCCGTAATATTTCTGACAGGATCATTATTAGGTTTTCTTGTCCAGGTAAACTGGTTAGGCTACGGTTTCAGTTGGATGCTTGGTTTGGCCGCATTTGCTGCTATTTGTGGATATTGTGTAGGATGCACTATATATTTTCAATTTAAGCAATATAAAGCGAGAGCACAACGTAGGTTATGATTGATTCTGGAAGATGATTCAAATATAATTAGGATAGAACAAACGTTCTAATTATATTACATACGGGGGAGTTTGGTCATCACGAAAAGGTTAGCTTCTATGAAAAGACAACGCAAAATGTCTATCGTACTATTGGGTTGCTTATTATTATCATTCATTATTTCAGGTTGTTCGTTAGAATGGGAATCACAGAATGAGACGACAATTGCTCCTGGTTCCGTAGATTCAGAGAGTAAGCTTAGAGTCATATTTCTGGATGTGGGTCAAGGAGCTTCACAGCTACTTATCAGTCCAACGGGACAAACGATGTTGATTGATGCTGGGAATAACGATCGGGAAGAGCAGATGGTGGAGTACTTAGAACAATATGGTGTGGATCGCTTGGATATCGTCATCGGTACCCACCCAGATGCGGATCACATTGGGGGGCTTGATGCTGTCATCAATACTGTAGATGTAGGCAAAATTTATATGCCTAAAGTCCAAGCCAATACGAAGACGTTTGAATCGTTGCTAAGATCAATAAAGAATAAGGGGCTTAAGGTTACTACCGCTAAGGCGGGACTGCAGTTAGATTGGGACGAACAGGTTGACGTCACTATGATAGCACCAGTTGTAAATGGCTTGGATAATAACAATATGAGTGCTGTTATCAAGGTTACCTACGGGGATACCTCTTTTCTACTGACGGGAGATGCGAGTAGTGCCAGTGAGAAGGAGATGATCGGTTCGGGTGTAGATCTTCAGGCGGATGTCCTGCTCGTCGGGCATCACGGATCTAAGTCATCTACTACGCTAAGCTTCTTGAACCAAGTTAACCCTGAGTATGCAGTGATACAGGTTGGAGATAATTCATACGGTCATCCTAAGGAGACTATACTAGAACGTCTGCGTAAGAAGAATATTGAAGTGTATCGTAATGATCTGCAAGGAACTGTTGAGATCACTTCAGACGGACTAGATTATCAGGTGACAACAGAAAGGTGAGCTAATTATGCTTGGTATCATCGATCGATTTGAGGAAGATTATTGCATCATTGAAGTTGATGGGCATACAAGAGATATTCTCCGCAATCTGGTAGAGTCCACGGCAAAAGCCGGAGACGTTGTGGAATGGGACGGCAGTAAGTGGGTAACTAATCAGCAGATGACGCACAAGAGAAGTAAAGAGATTCAAACGTTGATGAACGATGTATGGGAAGACTGATAATAAGCGATGGGGAGAGTGAATTCATGTTAACCAGACCGCAAGATGGGGAATTTCTGAGTCATTATCAAGTATATATTGATAAAGTGCCAGAGGGAGATTTACTGGATTTACTCCAGCAACAAGCTAAGCAAGTGATATTAGAGTTAGTCGATATCTCTGACGAGCAGGGTAAGTTCCGTTATGGCGAAGGGAAATGGTCTCTGAAGGAAGTTTTGGGCCATATTACGGATACAGAGCGGATTATGAGTTATCGGCTGCTACGGATTGCTAGAGGGGATACTACACCCCTTCCGTCATTCGAGGAAACCCTATTTGTAAGTAATGCACATTTTGATGGGCATACAGTTGCAGAACTGCTTCAAGATTTCTCAGCGGTTAGAGAGTCTACACTTACCTTGACCCGACAATTAGAAGATGCTGATTGGTTACGTTTGGGTATAGCAAGCGAGGGACCGATTTCAACGCGAGCGCTCGCTTATATTATTTATGGACATACCCTTCATCATTTGAAAATCATACGTGAGCGCTATTTGAACGTCTAAAGATCCAATACTTAATTAAGAAAAGAGCCGTTTATCCTTTGTATAAAAGGGAAAACGGCTCTTTTCATTGTGACAACTATTCCCGGGAAATAATCAGTTCGAGAGTGCCACTCATTTGATATGGTCCGAAATCAACAGGGAGAATGAAGTGTTCACCTTTGCTGAGGGAGTAAACTTTGTCACCAGCAATAAGTTGGCCGCTACCATCAATTACGCTGCAGATTGTATATTTAGGATTGGCAGTGAAATCAGCGGTTCCGTCAATGTTCCACTTCTGAACAGTAAAAAATTCATTGGATACAAGCTGAGTAATCGTAATTCCTTTTTGATTAAAGGTTTCGTAGGAAACGGGTTCATAAGCTTGTGGCACAGTAGAAACATCAATGGCTTTTTGAAGATGAAGTTCTCTACCATTACCATCCTTATCCTTACGATCATAGTCATACACACGGTAAGTAGTATCTGAACTTTGTTGTGTTTCTAGTACGACAATACCTTTGCCAAGCGCATGAATGGTGCCGCTAGGGACATAGAAGAAATCACCACGTTTAACTTTAATCTTGGTTAGAAGATCATCCCATTTAGCATCGTTCATCATTTGTACCAATTGTTCCTTAGATTGTGCTTCATGTCCATAAATAATTTCTGCACCTGGTTCTGCATCAACGATGTACCAGCATTCTGTCTTGCCTAGTTCACCGTTCTCGTTCTTGCCGGCATATTCATCATCAGGATGAACCTGAACGGACAAATTGTCTGAAGCATCCAATATTTTGGTGAGCAATGGGAATACTGGAGAATCTGAATGGAATAGCTCTTGATGAGAGCTCCATAGTTGGCCTAAGGTATTACCTTGATAAGCTCCGTTCTTAACAATACTTTGTCCGTTTGGATGTGCGGAGACAGCCCAGCATTCACCAGTGAGTTCATTGGGAATATCGTAGCCGAATAGGTCCTGTAGCTTTCTTCCACCCCAAATCCGTTCTTGGAAAACAGGTGCTAAAAAAATTGGTTCATTCATGATTAAGGACTCCTTTGAGTATTAGATTTTAGTATGTCATATGGACTAAGGCTGCTGCACCGATTAATCCTGCATCTTGCTGTAAGGCGGCAGGAACTATAGTGGTATTTCGGCCTGAAGGATTCAAAGCATGCTCGGAGACATAATCTCTTATAGCATCAAACAACGGCGCACCAACTTGGGACACACCGCCTCCAATGACAAGCAATTCTGGATCAAAAGTATTAATGAGTGTAACACACCCAATTCCGATATAGCGGAAAACGCCATCTACAAGTTCCTTGATAGCAACGTCTCCTGCAGCTGCCAGATCAAAAGCTTCCTTAGAGGATACTTCACGGCCTAGTAGTGTTGAGGCTTGTCTTGCAATAGCGGTACCCGACGCAAGGTATTCCCAGCATCCAGATTGTCCACAGACACATTTGCCTCCAGCGGGATCGATTACGAAGTGTCCCACATCTCCGGCGTTGCCGGTTGCTCCAGTGAGTAGTTTGCCATGGGTATAAATACCGGCGCCGATTCCTGTGCTAATCGTAATGAATACGAAATGTTCGGCATCCTGTGCGGCACCTACCCATTTCTCAGCGAGTGCTGCCGCCGTAGCGTCATTCTCGAAAGTAATCGGAAGATCGAAATGCCGGCTTAGCGATTTCAATATAGGGAAATCCCACCAACCCGGTAAATTGGGTGGTTTGACAATATGACCTGTTTTCGTGTTGAGTGGACCAGGTGCACCAACGCCAATACCGAGCAGTTCGGATTCTTTCATATTTTGTGCTGCAATCAGTTCCTTAACCGCTTTAGCAATCCGATCTACCATCTCATCAGGTTGGACAGATTGGTCAGTCGGTAGGGATGTCTTTGCTAGGACGACTCCTGCGGAGTCTATCAATCCGATGGCTGTCTTTGTGCCGCCGATATCAATGCCAACTGCGTAACTCAAAGTGCATTCCTCCAGTTATTCATGTCAAATCACTTGACAAACTTGACAAAAGTTAAATTTGTAAAGTATATTTAGCCTAAGTTTATCATGTTTCGAAAGGAATGAAAAGTTTGGGCCGCAAAAAGAAAGTGTCAATGCAGGATATTGCCAACAGATTGGAAATATCTAAGAACGCAGTATCGCTGGCTCTGATGAACAAGAAGGGCGTGAGCGATGAGATGCGTTCACTTGTATTGCAGACGGCTAGAGATATGGGCTATGGGCCCTATGCTTCGATCGACACGACTGAGAATACGAACATATTGGTGCTTGTGCCTGAACGGATCATGAGTTACCAGGATAACGATCATTTTCAATTTTATCATGACATGATATGGGGACTTGAGAAGAGTATCCGTAAAAAAGGATTTAACGCCGTAATTGCACCGATTGATCGAGAGATGGAGACAGGATTAAAGCTTCCTGGTTTGTTTACAGACATATCTTATCGTGGTGTCATTTTGTTTGGGATTATCGATAAAGCTTATGCTCGGCTTATTTGGGAGAAGGATATAAAGCTAGTTATGCTTGATTCTTATTATCGAGACTTATCATGCCCTGTGGTCACATCGGCTAATATGGAAGGGGCTTATGAGGTGGTGTCCTTTCTTATTGCTGCTGGACATCAAAGAATAGGGTTCATTGGTCCAACAAATATGACGACGAGCCATGAAGAGCGATGGTTTGGTTATTGGAAAGCAATGCAGGATCATGGACTGGAATTTCAGAGTGAGAATTGTCTAACGTCCTCAGAAGGATATGATTATACGGCAAAAGAAATCGTGCAGTTTCTCGATGGATTACAGGAATTACCGACGGCTTTTTTTTGCGGAAACGATCGTATTGCCTTTATCCTAGCGGGGCTTCTGGAAGAGCGTGGAATCATAATTCCTGAGCGTGTATCTATTGCGGGTTATGATGATACTGAATACGGGGACAAGATCGGTACGACCATGACAACCATGACAACTATGCGTGTTGAGAAAGAAAACATGTGTGATGCCGCAGCTTCAATGCTATTGATGCTAACTGATAATTGCCGGGAGTCTATTCGGTATAGTGTACCTCCTACACTGGTGATTCGTAGTTCGGTGAAGGATCTTAAAGAGGCAGGACTTGTGTAATGAAATTAAAGAAAGACGCCCTCCACGGAGAGCGTCTTTTTTCTTTAAAGTAAAATGTAGTCCGATATTATTTAGTTGCTGCTTCGTAACGTTTCTCAACTTCAGACCAGTTAATTACGTTGAAGAATGCTGCAATATAGTCAGGGCGTTTGTTTTGATATTTCAAGTAGTAAGCGTGCTCCCATACATCTAGACCTAGAACTGGAGTTTTACCTTCCATGATTGGGGAATCTTGATTAGGAAGGCTATATACGGACAATTTGCCGTCAGCATCAACAGCAAGGAATGCCCAACCGCTACCAAAGCGAGTTGTTGCTGCTTTAGCGAAATCTTCTTTGAATTTATCAAAGCCACCTAATTCATTGTTAATTGCATCAGCCAATTTACCGGAAGGTTGACCGCCGCCGTTTGGTCCGATTGTTTCCCAGAATAGGGAGTGGTTGGCATGACCGCCACCATTGTTACGAACTGCAGTACGAATCGCTTCAGGTACGCTGTCCAAGTTAGCAATCAAATCTTCAAGAGATTTGGATTGAAGCTCAGGAGCAGACTCCAATGCTGCGTTCAAGTTAGTTACATATGCGTTGTGGTGACGGTCGTGGTGAATCGTCATCGTTTGCTCATCGATATGTGGTTCAAGTGCGTTGTTAGCGTAAGGTAAAGCAGGTAGTTGATGTGCCATTATTAAATTCATCCTCTCTAATATATGTAGATTGTTTTCTTGATAATCATTATTATAGCCCTATCTAACCACTTAGTCAACATAAATGTATGTTAAGTATGTTAATTGCATTATACACATTGACAAACTCTATCTCTTTCATCATAATGAGTGATCGTACATGAATTAGTTTGGTTTGGAGTGAAATGATGTGGGACTAGGTATTGTAGTAGTTGAAGTCTGCGACAGCAACCTTATGAGCGCACTGGAATTAGAAGACTTGGAAGAGGAGTATCCCGAAGTTGCAGTACTTCGTACGGAATGTCTTAGTTTATGTGGTTTATGTAAAATCAGACCTTATGCATTGGTTAATGCGAAGAGGGTATTCGCCACGACGTCTGAGGAATGCATAAAATTGATTAAACAACGAATAGAAGAAGAGCTACTAGCTTTTGAAATATAAAAAAAGACCTTCGATGCCATAGGCTTCGAAGGTTTATTTGTGTTTACGAATAATATAAAGACATCTTCTATCGTTTTGAGCGAGACATTCCGTTCTTTCGACATCTGCGTCTAGAAGCGATTCAAATAGATTTAATTCACAGTTACAGGCGTGATTATAACGTCCTGCAATTTGGGAAATCGGACAGTTGTGTTCCTTCAGAATGAATTCATCTTCTCCATGGGACTCAAGCTCAGTCATATAACCATTATCGTTTTGAATTTCAGCGAGTCTGCGTACTTTATCAGCAAATGATTTGTCTTTCATATCAGCTTGATATTGATGCTTTAATTTATCTCTACGTCGTTCAAATAATCGATTGACACTCTCTTCACCGGTTTCTTCTGCTAATTCTCCGAGCAAGTCTAGAGTGAGTGTATGGTAGTTCTTAGGGAATAAATTTTCCGCAAATTCAGTTAACCCGTAGACTGCTGTAGGACGGCCTAATGTTTGACGAACCATTTTGGATTCAATCAATCCATCACGTTCCATCGTACCAAGATGGCGTCGAACCGCCATCTCAGTAATTTGGAGGCGGTCCGTGATTTCCTTGGCGCTAAGAGGACCTGACGTTTTCATCATTTGGAGAATTTGGTCTCTTGTGGACAAATCATTTTTTGGGTTCATTTTGGACACTCCCTTGACTTACTTAGCGCGAAATAATTACCCAATATTAGACGGGCATTGTGGCTTCTTTGCATGCATCGGAACAAAAGCCATGGTGATGCGTTTCGCAATCTTCACAGCTAACATACTGAAGGTTACACACAGGGCAATTAATATAACGGTCATGTGTTACCCCACAATGGTGACAGCTTGCAATAACGATGTCTTCGTTGGTTTGATTAATTGGTACGGAGATGCGTTCGTCGAACACATAACATTTTCCGTCAAATAGCCGTCCCTTAGTTTCGGGGTCTTTACCGTAAGTTACAATTCCACCCTCAAGCTGTGCGACATCCGAAAAGCCTTCATTCATAAGAAATCCGGTCAATTTCTCACAACGGATTCCACCTGTACAATAAGTTAATACTTTTTTGTCTTTATATTGGCTCATATTTTGCCGAATCCAATCTGGGAATTCACGGAAAGATTCCACATCAGGGCGAATGGCTCCACGGAAATGGCCAATTTCATATTCATAATCGTTGCGTCCATCAATGACTATGACATCGTCTTCTTGCAATTGTTCATAGAATTCGTTGGGGGATAATCGCTTACCACTCAGTTTATTGGGATCAAGCTCATGTTCATATCGGAATGTAACCAGTTCCTCTTTGTGCCTTACAAATATTTTCTTGAATGCGTGTTCTTCCGCTTCATCTATCTTAAATACAATGTCTGCAAACAGTGGATTGGAGCGAAGATCGTTCATGTAACGTTCGGTTTGTTCTACTGTTCCCGATACGGTTCCGTTAATCCCCTCGGAGGCGATAAGAATACGTCCTTTAACTCCAAGATTTTTGCAATATTGCAAGTGCTCTGCCGTAAATATTGCCGGATCAGAAATGGGTACAAATTTATAAAATAATAATATGCGGTAAGATGTTTTGGTTTTGTTCATTATATATCACCTGTCTATATTGGATTCTACTGAATTGTAGTGAATTTCTGTTACTTAGTCAATATAAAAGTATAGTAAGTATGTTATCTGAAAAAAGGGATGACCCTCACTATGGAGGATCATCCCTTTATATTCGCACCTTTAAGAGTAGCAATTGAGTTTAAGGCATGGAAATTATTGAGTTACTTTGATGTGGTGATCTTGATCGGATTTTTGGGATAGCAGTTGTGACACGGTTACAAATGAATACCCCCGTTTTTGCAGTTCAGGTAATATGATCTTTAGTGCTTCTGAGGTTTGTGAGCTATTGTATACATAATCATGCATAAGAATAATGTCACCATTCCGAACATTATTTAGCACTTTATTGACTATCCTTTGTACCCCAGGAGCCTTCCAATCTTTTGTATCCTGATGCCATGACCATAAGATCAACTGTAGATTATTTTCCTTGGAGATATTAATAATGTTTTGATTGTAGGATCCTCCAGGTGGACGAAATAGTACCGCTGTTTGACCAGTCGCCTGGCTAATCGCTTGTTGCGTCTTCGTCAATTCAGACAGGATACTGTCTCTACCTAGATTCTGGAAGGAAGGGTGATGATAAGAATGGTTGCCAATTTCATGTCCTTTACTTAGTTCCATTCGAACAATTTCAGGAAAACGATCAACTCGATCTCCAACGACGAAGAAGGTGGCTTTGGCCTGATATTGTTCTAACACGTCTAGAATTTTTGGTGTTTGCCTTTGATCAGGACCATCATCGAATGTAAAGGCGATCGTCTTTTTTTCAGTCGGAACTTCCCATACGATATCACCGCGTTCCTCATAAAAGCTCCTGTCTCTAAGTTGTGAAGCTGGATGCGCATCAGCATAACCCCCATATAATGCTACTGTTACGGATAATATCAACAATGTTTTAAGTTTGAGCATCAGTGCTTTATCCTCCATTTTTAAAATTGCAAACCACAACATGTTTAGTTATTTTGCTTAAACTGGACTATTTTATCCGTGGGTTAAAAGTGAAGGTTTGATTCCAATGAAGATCGTTGTTCTTTAGCTTGATTTTGGTCTAGTACAAGCGCTGATAATTTAGGCAGTGAAAAAGACTACAGCGGTACAATGAACCAGGTCGAATAGTAGACGTTAGAATAGGATGAGATGTGAGCTAAACACTAAGTTAAACATAAGGAGGATACACATGAACGGTATAGTTGGAGGGTTTGGAGAGTGTGGTAGACCAAAACCTGTTTGTTGTGGAATAGGGACATCAACCGGAGTAATTTTAGTTTTGTTCATATTGCTTGTGATCGTATCAAGAGCCTGCTTACGGTAACTATGAAATGAATTGTTTGTATAAAGCTCTACCGACTTCGACCGGTGGGGCTTTTTCCATGATGACACTTTGGAAATTCCGTCCCCAAACCACCCTCAAATCCTCAACAAAGTCAATTTCACATAAACAAACAAAAACCCCTGAGGCCAATGGCCTCAAGGGTTTTTTAGTATGATCTGCAGTGGGATCGAACCACTGGCCCCTACCCTGTCAAGATAGTGCTCTCCCGCTGAGCTAGCAGATCATGAATATAGCGAATGTAAAATTTATATTAGCAGGATGGGAGGGGAATGTCAAACTATTTTAAGCGTTTTTATCATAGTTTGATGCGTATAAAGCGACCCCCACGAGACAACAATGAATCATACGACGATAAACGGAAAGTGGGTTGAGTTGTAAGGATGCGAAACGACAAACAATTTCGATTGTTAACGCAGGAGTCTATTCCTAGAAGACTAGTTCTAATCATAGGAATTACTTCGCTATTAGTAGTAAGTGGGTGTAACTTATCGCCTGACCCTGAAACTCTGCAGCGACAAGTAAGTAAATCATCGTGGTCCGGTCCCTCAGTTTCGAATGGAGTATATGGCCCAGGTATAATAGATGACATTTACTCTAAAGAATAGCGCGCTCTAAGCTTGATTAGTCTTCGTCCCATTTGCGAGAATAGCCTTTTTTTGTTGTATAGTACATTAATATGATTAATATAACAGTAATTAATACAGCGGCAGCGATCGTAATTCCAAGGACCATTGTTCGGACAACTCCTCTTTTTACGGTTTCAATATACTTAGTTTTCAATTTAATTCAACTATACATGACTACCAATTTTTTGTATAATGATGCAATTCGAGCTTACGAAAAGACAACATGGGAGGAATCAATATCAATGACTGCCGCTATAATTATACATGTAAAAAATGAAGAACAATTAGAGCATTGCCTGGATATTCGCAAGGAAGTGTTTGTAAAGGAGCAAATGGTACCCATTGATCTGGAGATTGACGAATATGATGTGATCAGTCCTGATGTGCATCATGTGTTGATAGAGCAAGATGGTACGTATGCTGCTACAGGAAGACTGACCTATTATAAGGACAATTCAGCTAAAATGCAGAGAATTGCTGTTCATAAAGCATTTCGTTCTCAAGGTATCGGTAAAATACTGCTTTTGGCCTTGGAGGAGCTCGCTCGTGAACTAGGATTAAGTAAGTCCGTTCTCGACGCACAGTGCCAAGCTGAGCCGTTCTACCAGAAGATCGGTTACGAGACAATATCTACTGAGCCATTCGATGACGCTGGTATTCCTCACGTACGGATGGAAAAACCGCTTTAATAATAAATAGAAATATGAATATAGGACAAACTATAATCATCCCTAACAGGGACATCAAGAACTGAGGAGATGTGATATAGAATGGGACCTAACACCAGAGAAACATTTATCGCGGTTCAGAAAAATGGAGATGGTGATTTAACATCATTCAAAACTTCCAGTGGACGAATCTTGGATTATGAACAAGCCTTGCAGGAAGTAAATGCCGGAGCGATCGCCGGTGTAAATGTGTTTAAGGGTAGAGATGGGGAAATGTATATTCGTGGTGACGCCGATGGAGATCCAAGTAACAATCTTGATGCGTTACCCAATTTTCAATAAATATAACTCGTATTGTAGTAAGCAGGCGCTCAGATTGAAATCTGGGCCTGCTTTTTTTTGCGTTAGAGCAAGGACATAATCTACCTATAGGGTATAAATTTTATGTTGTTGCAGAAAATTCATTTCCCCAATTTCCCGAGCGTACATTTCCATTTCATCACCGTAATGCATGAGGGAAATCTTCTCTTGGATTTCGGTTGGCAAGGAGAGTAGCTCTTGAAGCGTTGTATGTACCTCACCTTTTCCGGTAAGTTGCACTTCATGAGCTATTTTGCGGCAACCTCGTTCATAGACCAGATGTTTCAACAAGTCAGGTTGGAATATCATATCCGCACTGTAGAACACTTCGTCGTTAATATATAGTGAGTAGCTAGCTTTTCCCGGAATGTGAGGAGTTTGAATTAGTTCTACGGTGAGGTCATTGCACAATGGGGTAGATTGACCCTCCGTCAACAATCTAACTTCGAAGAAATCTTCTAATGAAGTGGACTCATCCTGCTCCATTCCACCCCTTAGTGTGTTGTCCCAGAGTGGACTTACCAGCTTGTCAGCTATATAGAGAACAGGCTTACGTCCGACAACGTATTTCATGCGAAAAGCGAGTTCTTCTAGCCCGCCAACATGATCTCCGTGAATATGTGTAATAAGAATAGCATCAATTTCATCAAGTGATTTGCCAAGTTGATGAAGTGATAAGGGGGCTGTTATCCCACAGTCGATCAGCAGAGTGAAGTTACCACAGTAGAGTAGCCCATTATTGTTGTAGTATTTTTTGGCAAATGCACCGCCAGTACCGAGCATTTGAAGTTGAAGTGACATAAGTTCCCTCCTCTTTTTCTAAGCATAATGTACACTAATTCCCTATATAACAAAAGTAAATAAGGATCACGGGATCGACTTTCCGTAGAGTTTTCTATAAATTAGCAAAAAAATAAAGCATTTTGGCAGGTGAGACCGCAACTTGAACAACCTTCCGGAGTATAAATTTACATCAACATGATATATATGGAGGGTTATTATTATGAAATGGAGAAGAGTAGGGCTGCTTGTATTTGCATTCTCATTGATGGGTGGTTCGTTATTGTTCGCTGATTCAGCATCCCAGAAGGTCAAGTTTCTGCTGAACGGGAGTGAGATAGAGGACGGCGGGTACATGGTCGATGGTAAAACCTATGTTGCTTTGCGGGAACTTCAGGGTTTTGTCGAATATAACGAATCATCCAAAAAAGTGAGTTACTATAAACCGAATGTCCATATGTTTTTGTTCACAAGTTCGGATGAAAAGGTATTTGGAGATATAAAGAAAACGGGAAAATTAACATTTAATGTGTTCTCACAAATTGATAACCTTAAGACGGATATTTCCTCGGTACGTGTAACGATTACACCACCTAATGGTATCCCTGAGGTTATTCAAACAGAGGAGATCAAGGAACAACGGGATAACTTTTGGTTTCGGACCGAAGATTATTCCTATGACTTCAAGACTGCGGGTAAATACACGATTGGGTTTTATATGAAAGCCTCATCTGGCGGGGATTACGTGCTAGTCTCTGAAAAAGGTATTAACGTACTTAAATAATTCTATGTGCATTCTCAAATTGACCTGTACTATGCAAAAGTGTTACGATACGAGGTAAACCGACAGGTTTAACAAATCAATTCAAAGCGAGGTATTTCAATGAGCGATCACAATCACGAACACGGCGAAGATTGCGGCTGTGGACATGACCATGAGCATGAAGAATTTGTATTAACGCTAACAGACGAGAATGGCAAAGACGTAGAAATGGTTCTTGTCGAAACGTTTGACGTAGCTGACAAAGTATATGCGCTTCTGCTTGAGCGGAATAACACGGATGCAGATGGTATTATTCTTCGTATGGAAGAAGAGAACGAAGAAATGATGCTTTACAACATCGAAGATGAAGAAGAGTGGCGTCTAGTTGAGGCAGCTTATAACGAGCTAGTCTCCCAGCAAGACGAAGTATAATAGAATAACTCGGAAGAGGGTGTCCCAAAAGCCATAAAAATGGCCAGGGATGCTCTCTTTTTATGTGGGAGTAAGGTAGGTGTTTTTGAGTGGACGCTCCGCGAACGGACCGTTCCTACAATCGCTGTGGTCTCCAAATTTCTCGATTTAACTGCTTAGCAGTCTGAGACCAAACGAGCGCTATCGCTTTTTCATTAGAATAAAGAAGAGCTGTCTCATTCGTAGAAAAATCTACTTTTAAGACAGCCCCTTGGTGAAGTTTCACTATTTAACTTGATAGTCGAATTAGAAAATCGGATTGGTCTCGACAATTACCTTAACCTGCTTAATATAGCGATCCTCTGGTCCTTTAACAGGCAGACCAACTTCAACATGGTCTATGATGTAATCGATATTATCTTGGGAAATAACTTCTCCGGGCAGTAGAATCGGAATGCCGGGTGGGTATACATAAATAAATTCGGCAATAATTCGACCTGCGGATTGCTTAAATGGAATCACTTCAGTGTCTGCATAAAAGGCATCACGTGGAATAAGTGACAGTTGTGGAATTTCCGGAACTTTTACAATGAGTTCGTTAGCGTTATTTTCCTTATAGTAGATTGTTGATAATTCGCGTAGAGCCGTAAGAAGTACATCCACCGTTTCTTTGGAATCACCTGGGGTAATTAAACAGAGTATATTGTACATATCACTAAGTTCTACTTCGATATTGTAGTGATCTCTGAGCCAATTCTCCACTTCGTACCCGGTAATTGCTAAATGCCGGACGTGTACTGTTACTTTCGTGGGATCAAAAGCGTAGGTAGCTTCTCCACCCAGAATCTCACTCCCGAAGCATTCCAAGCCTTCAATTCCGTTGATCTCACGACGTGCATAATTTGCGAGCTCGATGGATTGTTCTGCGAGTTCTCGGCCATGCAGAGCGAGATTTCTCCGTGCAGTATCAAGTGAAGCTAGCAATAAATAAGAAGTAGACGTGGTTGTCAGCATACTAATAATAGTCTGTACCCGTTGTGGGTTAACGAACCCGTTCTTAATATTAAGGTTTAGTACTGAGCTTTGAGTCATAGATCCACCTAGCTTGTGTACACTGGTGGCTGCCATATCGGCGCCAGCTTCCATAGCAGACATAGGTAAATCCTCATGAAAATGGATATGCACCCCATGGGCTTCGTCTACGAGGACGGGAACATGGAAGCTATGTGCTAGATCGACGATTTCTTTCAGGTTGGCGCATATACCGAAATAAGTCGGGTTTATGACCAGAACAGCCTTAGCATCAGGATGACGTTGCAGTGCCCGCCTTACGGAGGAAGTTGTGATACCGTGATCAATGCCGAGGTTCACATCTTGAGTTGGAGAGACGAACACTGGCTTAGCACCGGCGAAGATAATTGCGGACATAATTGATTTATGAATATTTCTCGGGATAATAATTTTATCACCGGGAGAACAAATGGATAGTATCATGGTCATGATGGCACCGCTTGTGCCTTGAACCGAGAAGTAAGTGTAGTCAGCGCCAAATGCATCTGCTGCAAGTTTTTGGGCCTCTTCAATTACTCCAGAAGGCTGATGGAGGTCATCCAAAGGAGCGATGTTGATTAGATCGATAGATAGAGCGTTGTCACCCAGAAATTCTTGAAACTCCTTATCGGCGCCGACTCCCCTTTTATGCCCGGGAATGTGAAATTGAACGGGATTACTGGCTGCGTGCTGCTTAAGGGCGGTAAATAGCGGCGTGCGTTGATGGTCCATAGTGACCGTCCCCTGCCTTTCTACGTTAAATTTACAAACAAGGTTGAGTATAGCAAAAAGAGACTGGAATGCAAGAAAAGAATATAGAGTGCAATGAGAAATAACGAAATAGCTGTGTAAGTTGACCGGTAAAAAGGGACAGACTAATAGAAGTCTGATATCTAAAAAAGAAGGAGAGGATACTTTCATGGAACTGACTGCCCCGCTTGTAAATAAAAAACTGTTAACTCCGACCTTCATCTGTATATGGATCATCATGTTTTTGGTGGAGTTTGTAAAGGGAGCATTAATCGTTGCCATTCTACCAGTTTATATGGGAGGAGTTTTGAAATTAAGTGCGTTTGCGATAGGACTATCCTTTTCACTTCAGTACATAGGGGACAATGTATTTCGTAGTCCGGCGGGTTGGCTTATTGAGCGGATTGGTTTTCGAATCACGATGATGCTGGGTCTGATCATTGCTTTTGGAGCTGTGAGTATCATTGCATTAACGCAGACGATGGGATTTATCGTTCTAGGTTGTGCATTACTCGGAATAGGAACGGCACCGCTGTGGCCTTGTGTCATGATGGGGATCTCCTCCGTGACGAAAGAGAGTAAAAATTTTGCGACAGCGATGGGAGTTATCCAAATCTCCTGTTTAGGTGGAACTGGAGCGGGCCCTGTCATTATAAATTTTTTTGTTAATGATTCGTATAAGTCGGTCTTCTGGATTTTACTTAGTTGTTTAGCACTCGTTATCATTGTGGCACTGTTTCTTCCTGGTAGAAAGGCAAAAGTGGTCACAATAGATCCAGCAGTTGCACCATTAATTAAGAAGAAGGGGTTGCGGGCTAGTTGGAATAACTTACGTCAAACATGGTCCAATATCAGAGAGAACCTGGATGTTAGCCCATGGTTATACCCGGCATTATTCCTGCAGTCCTTTGCAATTGGGCTGTTAACGCCTGTCATAACACTCTTCGTTCGTACTGAGCTTGGCATGTCACCTCAGACTTTCAGCTTTTTACTTGTGGCAGGAGGTGGAGTTACAGTGCTGGGTCTTATTCCTGTTGGTAAACTGGCAGACCGTTTTGGGACGAAGTGGTTTCTGCATACAGGCTTTTTGCTCAGTTCAGTAGCGATAGGATTATTTGCGGTTTCACGATCGGTTCCGGTAATCTGGCTACTAGTTATGTTAATTGGGCTTAGTTATGCGTGTATTCTTCCTACTTGGGATACGATGATTGCTCATATGCTTCCAGATGGTGAGAAAGGTACCGTATGGGGGTTGTTTCTGACTATACAGGGGTCTGGGATGGTAATCGGTCCGATTGTCTCGGGTAAACTGTGGGATATGTTAGGGCCGCCGGCACCTTTTCTGGGGAGCGCTATTGTGATGGCTGTGCTGTTTTTTATTCATATCGCGCTTTCGCGAAGACAACAGCACAGCCAGGCATAAATAGTCGAATTCTTTTAGAAAGAGCCTTTATATAACGGCAGTAGGGTAGTGAAAGTCTCTTCAATAGTAGTTAGAAGTTGATCACCGTCACGGAGAATAGCGTTATCTCGCTCAAGACGAAGTCCACACATAATCTCTGATTTCTTCACCGTCTTGAGTCTATCTGCTAATGTCTTCAACGATTCGTTATCACAGTCTTTGTGAAGCGTTCCGCTAGGATCCATATGATCTGTGGACCAATAAAAGCCATCAGGGACTAGCTTCTTTACTTTGGCAGTATGCTTCTCTAAATAATCGGCAAACACCACTTTATTTGGGCTCTCATAAATAACAGCAAATATGATGAATAGATGTGTAGAGAACATACCCACTTGAAAGTGAGGTAATGCTTTGTATCCACGTTTATTGCTTGCCCAAGCGATCCACGTGTCATTCGGAGGATTCACCTTGCGCCGAGCATGTTTAGCTACATGAGGGTACATTTCTTCTCCACAAAGTGCTGACAAGTAGGGCGACACCATATTTCCTAGTGATGTTAGTTTAGGGCGTACCTGATCTATAATCGCTTCCATCCGAGGTTCAAGACCCGGAACGGTCATACAATCGAAATCTTGTTCGGAAAAACCGGAAAATGACATTTCTTGTTACCTCCAAAAGATAATATTGTTCATATAATTTTATCAGTATAACATAGTTCGATTCAAGGCTTGTCTAAGCCAGCAGCATGCAAGAGCATTAATGGGAACAAAAATGTGCCCCTTTTGCGTCAGAACCTGTCTGATGCGGGTAAAAATAATCAATAAACCAAGTTCCACTACATAAGATAGAGTATTAAGATAAGGCAAGTCATAATCGGGATTTTGGTTCACCAAAATTTGGGGAGGGAGTGCCGTGAATAAAAGTTACGAGGTGGAATATTGCAACCTGGAGCTCAGATTCGACCGCCGGCACATTCAACAACTAATCCGCGATTTGATCCAAGACGGGTATTCTTTATATTGGAGTGAGAATGAGAATATCTTCATCATTTCCGTCCGAACTGGACGTAAACTGACGAAGTTGCGCTTTCAACGGCTCGCTAAAGGATACAAGCTTGTGGGTGATTACGTAATAAAGGATGCCAAACTGGCGGATTGGTTAGAGAAGCAGATCGGTGATTTGCGTGGCCATGCTGTGGTCAAGCGTTTTAAAGATCGTCAGGTATTAATTGAGAGTATTTTGTTCGGTGAAGTTATTCGGCTTGTGGAAATCATTGGAGTAGAACATCGCGTGATCTTTCAAAAAGGACCCATGGTAGACCGCCGAAAGTTGGCTGAAATATTTGCTTCCGAGGCGGCTGAATGCCAGCTTAAGAGCCTAGAGCAAGAGCTAGATGATGAACTTGCGAAGCTGTCAGTTGCACTGCAATGCGGGGATGAAGAAGCAGTGGAAGCTTGTAAAGAGAAATTACGAAATTTGCGTATTGAGTTGATTCGACTTGAATGGTAAAGGGCAAATTGTAAATGGGAAGTAGGGTGTGTATCAAAAATCATTGCAACCCCCACTATTTTGGGGGGTTGTTTTGCGAATGAGGGGGTATGGGGGTTCACTTCTGTACTCAAAAGAGTTAAAATGATATTATTGAAAATAAAAAGTGTGCAAAGGATGGAGACCATGTCTAAACAACAAATTGGCGTTATCGGCCTTGCCGTTATGGGCAAAAATTTGGCCCTAAATATCGAAAGCAAGGGCTTCACAGTGTCGGTTTTCAACCGCTCACCGCAAAAAACTCATGACCTGTTAGAAAATGAAGCTAAAGGCAAGAATCTTGTAGGTACATTCACAATCGAAGAGTTTGTAAACTCCTTGGAAATACCTCGCAAAATTTTGATCATGGTACAAGCTGGTGCCGCAACAGACGGTACGATTGAGCAATTGCTTCCGTATTTGGATCAAGGCGACATTATTATTGATGGAGGTAACGCGTACTTCCCAGATACGCAACGCCGTAGTAAAGAACTTGAAGCCAAAGGATTCCGTTTCATCGGAACAGGCGTATCGGGCGGAGAAGAAGGCGCACTTAATGGTCCTGCGATCATGCCAGGTGGCCAAGAAAGTGCTTATCAATTGGTAGAACCAATTCTTACGGCAATTTCTGCGAAAGTAAACGGGGACCCATGTTGTACATATATCGGACCTGACGGAGCTGGCCATTACGTGAAAATGGTTCACAACGGTATTGAATATGGAGATATGCAATTGATCGGTGAGGCTTACCATTTACTTAAAGATGTTCTTGGCTTGGATGCTAAAGAGCTACATGAAATTTTCTCGGAGTGGAATAAGGGTGAACTGGACAGCTACTTGATCGAGATCACAGCGGATATTTTCTCCCAATATGATCAAGAGACTGGCAAACCGATGGTTGACGTTATTCTTGACGCTGCAGGACAGAAAGGTACTGGTAAGTGGACAAGCCAAAGTGCACTTGATCTAGGTGTTCCATTGTCCATGATCACAGAATCAGTATTCTCTCGTTTCCTTTCCGCAATGAAAGAAGAACGTATTGCTGCTAGTAAAATCCTTAGCGGTCCTGCGAAAACAGCATTTACCGGCGATAAAGCTGAATTTATCGAGAATGTGCGCAAAGCGCTATTTGCAAGTAAGATCGTTTCTTATGCTCAAGGTTTCGCACAAATGCGCGCGGCTTCTGACGAGTATGGTTGGGATCTCAACTACGGTAAGATTTCGATGATATTCCGCGGTGGTTGCATTATCCGTTCGCAGTTCCTGCATAACATAAAAGAAGCATATGATCGTGATGCTGAACTTAAGAATCTCTTGCTTGATCCGTACTTTAAGAACATTGTTGAGAACTATCAGGACTCATGGCGTAAAGTCGTTGCGGTTGCGGTTGAGAATGGAATTCCGGTTCCTGGCTTCTCAAGTGCTATTTCCTACTACGATAGCTATCGTACTGAGCGTCTTCCAGCGAATTTGCTGCAAGCGCAGCGCGATTACTTCGGTGCCCATACATTCAAACGTGTGGATAAAGAAGGCGTATTCCATCACCAATGGTTCTAAGATAATTCCGTAATATCTTAAAGAGATGTCGGAGGGGGCGTATACTACCGCTCACTCCGGCATCTTTTTTTGAAATATAAGAATGTATTTATGTACTTTTATGTCTCGCATAGGATCAGCCTGTGTTATGATATGAACTAATTAAATAATTTAACGCATTACCGCGGTTAACCAACAATAAAACAAATAATAATGTACAAAGGGGATTTGTATATGGATGTTATCGTTAGACCTACGTCAGAGCTTAAGGGTGAGATTGGCGCCCTCTCATCGAAAAATTACACGACCCGTTATTTGCTTGTCGCAGCTCTGGCAGAGGGGACGAGCACGGTGCATTATCCCGCACATAGTGAAGATAGCGATGCCATGCGCCGTTGTATCCAAGATCTTGGTGCTGTGCTTGAAGAGGATGACGAGAAGATAGTTATTACTGGTTTTGGTCGAAATCCTAAAGATGTGAAGGAATTGAATGTAGGAAACGCGGGTGCAGTATTACGTTTTCTTATGGCCGTGACAGCATTGTGTCCTGAAGTGACATTTGTTAACTCATATCCTGATTCGCTTGGTAAGCGTCCACATGATGATTTAATTGAGGCGCTTGGAGGGATGGGAGTAGAGATAGAGCATCGAGATGGTAAATTGCCGATTACGATCCGAGGTGGTAATCCTAAGGGTGGTAAGATAAAGGTATCGGGTGCTGTTAGTTCTCAGTATCTGAGTGCTTTGCTCTTCTTGACGCCGCTTCTTGTTGAAGATAGCGAAATAGAAGTGTTAGGAGATCTGAAATCCAAGGTAGTTGTTGGCCAGACACTTGAGGTGCTTGAGCAGGCGGGTATCATTATTCACGCAAGTGATGACTACATGAATTTCCGCATTCCTGGTGGTCAGACATATCAAGCGAAGACATACACAGTTCAGGGTGATTACCCTGGATCGGCGGCTATTCTAGCGGCCGCAGCAGTTACGAAATCGGACGTGAAAATCTTCCGGCTGGCAGAGAAGAGTAAGCAAGGTGAGCGAGCAGTAGTTGATGTTCTCCAAATGATGGATGTGCCGCTAACGCATACTGATGGAACAGTACATGTGCAAGGCAATGGTCGTTTGCGGCCTGTAGAATTCGATGGGGATGCAGCAACTGATGCGGTGCTTGCGATGGTGGCGGCGGCCGTATTTGCGGACGGAACCTCACGGTTCTATAATGTAGAAAACTTGCGTTACAAAGAGTGCGATCGCATCACCGATTATTTGAACGAGCTCCGAAAAGCTGGAGCAAATGTGGAGGAACGACAGGCAGAAATTATTGTACATGGACGTCCCTCTGGACTAGAGGGCGGTGTGGAAATTAACGCACATTATGACCATCGTGTAATTATGGCACTTACTGTAGTTGGATTACGTTGTAAGAAGCCATTGGTAATTAAAGATGCACACCATGTTGCTAAATCATATCCGCAATTTTTTGATCACATTTCTGCGCTTGGTGCAGCCGTAGAATGGGTATAACAATAGAATAGAGAGGAGGAATGAATGTGACATTTCAGAACCCAAACAGGGAAGAAGTCAAACAATTGTTAGAAAATGCCGGTAATATCGCCGTTGTGGGCTTATCAGACAAAACGGATCGTACCTCTTACATGGTTGCGCAGGCACTTCAAAATAATGGTTACCGTATTATTCCGGTCAACCCTACTGTTAAAGGCGAAATTCTGGGTGAAAAAGTATATTCATCTCTTCAGGACATTCCTGAACCTGTCGATATTGTGAACGTGTTTCGTCGAAGTGAACAAACACCCGAGGTGGCCAAAGCTGCTGTGGAGATCGGTGCGAATGTGTTATGGTTACAGCAAGGTATTACTAGCGATGAAGCGAATGACATCGCCTCAAAGGCCGGACTAACCGTAATTATGGACCGTTGTATCAAAGTAGAGGATAGTATCTTAATCGGTAAGCGCAGCTAAACTAACACTCTTGGAGGGACCCTTTATATTGTTGAAAGGGTCCCTTCTTATGTTTTTTTTTCATCCGTGTATATGTCATTCTAGGTATTTCCCTTTGACAAAATTATAAGGCTAGGCTTACCATAATGAAATATAGAGAAGATAACCTATAACAGAGTGAGATGTAGGGGGTCAATAAATGATACAAGGTATTGGTGCAGCCGCAGGCGTAGCTATCGGCAAGGCTTTTGTGCTGCCCTCATGGGATTGGGATGTACCAGATCGAAGAATGGAAAAGGTAGATCTGGCATTGGAATTCGAGCGGTTGTATGAAGGAATTCGAACATCCAAAACTGAAATTGAAGTGATGAAGAACGAGATCAAAGAAACAGTAGGAGTAGCTGAATCGAGTATCTTTGACGCTCACATCGCTATTTTGGAGGATCCTGTATTTATGAGTGAGATCCAGGGTATTATTGAGCGGCAATACAAAGCAGCGGAAGTAGCTGTGAAAGAGGCCATTGATCATTTCGTTACTATGTTTGATCTACTTGATGATGAATATATGAAAGAGCGAGCGCTCGATATCAAGGATGTTGGCAATCGACTTCTTAAGCACTTGCTTGGTACTCCGGATATTACATTGCCGGCGGATACTCAGCCCTATATCTTGGTCGCAAAGGAGCTTTCTCCTTCTCAACTTGTTCATCTAAATCCCAACAATGTGCTTGGTATTGTCACATTAGCAGGAGGGAAAACTTCTCACTCTGCAATTATGGCACGAGCGCTGGGGATTCCATTGGTATCTGGGTTAGAGAATAAGCTGGCTGAGCCCCTTCAAACAGGGGATATGCTCGTTATTGATGGAGATGAGGGTAAGCTATATTTAGACCCGAGTCCCGATATTATTGAATCTTACACCGAAATGGCTGTGAAACTTTCGCGGAGGAAGGAGCAGCTCCAACTGCTAGCTTCGGTTGAAGCAGTCACGAAGGACGGAGTACATCTTCGATTAGCGGGCAATATTAGTTCGGTTAAAGATTTGAAACTAGCCCTTAAGCACGGAGCCGAAGGTGTTGGTTTGTTCCGAACTGAATTTTTGTATATGGACCGCTCAACTTTCCCCGAGGAAGAGGAACAATATAAAGTATATAGGCAGGTTGCAGAGACAGCCGGAGCCCATCCCGTTGTCATTCGTACACTCGATATTGGTGGGGATAAGCAGTTAGAGTACTTCTCTTTACCAGAGGAAGATAATCCATTTCTGGGTTATCGGGCTATTCGGATAAGTCTGGATCGTAAAGAAATGTTTATTACTCAACTAACGGCTATTCTACGAGCAAGCGCACATGGGAAGGTTAAGATCATGTACCCGATGATTTCCTCAGTAGAGGAAGTGCGTGAGGCGAATCAGTTACTCGAAGAAGCAAAACGAGGGTTACATGAACGAGGAATTGCTTATGACAGCGATATTCAGGTTGGAATCATGATCGAGGTTCCTGCAGCAGCTGCCATAGCGGATTTACTTGCCGCTGAAGCCGATTTTTTCAGTATCGGTACGAATGATCTTGTTCAATATGTACTGGCCGTAGACCGGATGAACGAGAAGATAGCCCATATGTATAATCCTTATCATCCAGCAGTGCTACGGGCACTACGGCAAACAGTGCTGGCTGCCAAGGAGGCGGGGATACCGGTTAGCGTATGTGGAGAGATGGCTGGAGATGAGAAAGCTATTCCTATTTGGAACTATTTAGGGGTGGTAGATCTCAGTATGTCTCCACAATCATTACTGCGGGTGAAACACCGGATCTTGAATACAACGGCTAAGGAAAGTCAAGAAATCGGAGCTCGTTGTTATTGTCTCTCCACAAGTGCGGAGATTGAATCTGAATTGGCTATATTTACCGAAAGCGGCAACTATAGCTCGGATAGATTAGCCTGATATAGAACAACGCCAGGAAGCAAAGCTCCCTGGCGTTTGTTTTGGTTTCAAACCATAAAAGCGATTCTATTTAGAGGCTGCTATAAGCGCATCTACGAAAGCTTTGCCATAAGGAGGCAGATCTGGCGGACGACGGGCGGAAATAATGTGTCCGTCCACTACAACGGGTTCGTCTTTCCAAATTGCCCCGGCATTGGTCATATCATCGCGGATTCCTGGCGTCGATGTTACCGTTACTCCTTTAAGAATCCCAGCTGAAATCAGAACCCAGCCGGCATGACAAATCTGGCCGATCGGTTTCTTAGCCTCATGCATATCTCTGACGAATTGTAGCACTTTATCATACCGACGAAGCTTGTCTGGAGCCCAACCGCCTGGGACAAGAATACCGTCATATTCACTGGTATCAATTTCCTCAAAAGTGAACTCTGCCTCTGCAGGGACGCCATATTTTCCAATGTATTTTTTGCCTTTCGTAAGACCTACTAGATGAACCTCAGCACCCTCTTCGCGAACGCGATAAATCGGATACCACAGCTCTAAATCCTCGAACTCATCATCAACCAATGCAATGACCTTTTTACCAGTAAGTCTCAAAATCGTTTCCCCCTGTCTTGGACTGCTCTTGACGAATAACACTTTCGATACTTTAATTGTATCAAATTGATGATAATTTTCATACCTATGGACTCGATCCCTTACCTTCCTTTCATTGGAATCTCTAGCGTTTTTGAGTAACTGGAAGGAGTTCACTAAGGGTGGGTCGAATACATCTAACATTCATCGAATGTGATCTATAATGATAAGGATTAAGATGAGGTGATACTTTGTATAAGCAATGCCATTGTGGAGGAATGATGAACCTAAGTTTTCGGTTAGTCATTTTTGAAGGGGTTCTAGAGATTGATCGAGTACCTATTTACGAATGTGAATTGGATTGTTATCATGAAGTCTTTCCAGCGATCAAAGCAGACCTAAAAGCGTTACTGTCCTCTTTGAAGCAACAAGGAAAAAATGGCCGAATTATTTTTACGGAAGTGAATGAATTAGCTCATTTAATTTTCGATATTTACCGAACATGGGAACAAAGCGAATCGCTGCCATTTGAAGCGCTTTTGGAACGGAAGTCGGGGGAGCGTATTAATTTACTGCTTGATTTGTATGGTTGTGCTAAAGCGATGAACGATTCAGGTTGGATGGGTGATATTTCAAATCGTCTTGCTCAAATGTCTAATATTGTTAAAGATCGTCAGTTTTCAGAAGAAAATCAACGATTTACTTACTAATTCGACGGTTTAAGTTGTTTTTTTATTTACCTTTTTGATAAGATAGTAGAAGATAAGTTGTGTAGACTCTTATGTGAAAGGAGTTGGATATATCATGTTCACATTGACAAGAATAACTTCCATAGAGGAACTTCACAGTCTTTTGGATAATTCTAGGCAAAAGCCTTTACTGTTATTTAAACATAGCACCCGTTGTCCGATTAGTTCAGGGGCTTATCGGGAAGTTGAGGCTTACTTAAATGATAATCCTAATGAAGAGGTTACATACGGGCTTATTTACGTGGTTGAAGATAGAAATGTGTCTAACGAGGCAGCTGAGCGATTGAATGTAAAGCATGCATCTCCGCAGGTTATACTGGTTAAGGACGGACAATCACAATGGAATACTTCTCATTCTGCAATTACTAGTGAGGCATTGAGAGGAATTCTAAACTAATGTGAAGCGTTATCATTGCGCAAAGTAATATTTTGTCGTATCATAAATTTAATGGGATCTAAATGTAAAATGATAAAAATCTATTGGCAATGGAGAGAAGAATGTGACGGTTACCATATACGATGTGGCACGTGAAGCAGGCGTCTCGATGGCCACGGTTTCTCGGGTAGTAAATAACAACCCTAATGTGAAACCGCAGACCCGGAAGAAAGTTTACGAAGCAATTGAACAATTGGGATATCGTCCAAATGCGGTGGCAAGAGGTCTTGCCAGCAAGAAGACGACCACAGTTGGTGTGGTTATTCCTGATATTTCGAATTCGATTTTTGCAGAAATTGCTCGGGGCATCGAAGATATAGCGAATATGTATCACTATAATATTATCTTATGTAATGCGGATAAGAAGAAAGAAAAGGAAATTCGTGTAATTAACACACTGCTCGAGAAACAAGTGGACGGGCTTTTATTCATGGGTGGTGCTGTGACGGAGGAACATATACAAGCATTCCAGTCGTCTTCGGTACCGATCGTGTTATGTGCTACAAGTGATGAGCAAGGTGTCATTCCTTCCGTGGATATCGATCATGAGTCTGCAGCATTTGATGCTGTAAGCACATTGATCCGTCACGGACACCGTGATGTAGCTATGATTAGTGGAACGTTGCAGGATCCTGCAAATGGTTATGCTCGTTTCCAAGGTTACAAACGTGCACTGGAAACAGCAGGAATTGAGTACAAAGAAGATTTGGTTCGTATCGGAAATTATCGTTACGAGTCAGGCGTTGAGGCAATGAAATATTTCTTGGGATTGAAGAAGCGGCCATCTGCGATATTCGCAGCTACAGACGAAATGGCGATTGGTGCGATTCACAGTATCCAAGATGAAGGGTTGAAAGTACCTGACGATTTCTCTATTATCAGTGTTGACAATATTCGTATGGCATCTATGGTGCGTCCACAATTAACTACTGTGGCACAACCGATGTATGACCTCGGGGCTGTTGCAATGCGTTTGTTAACGAAACTGATGAAGAAGGAACCTGTCGAGAATCCACGAGTGATTCTACCTCACGAGACAATTTTAAGGTTGTCAGTAAGTCATGTGTAAGCTGATTCACACGATATAGAGATATAGATAGATAAACAGATAAACAGAGAACAATGATATGAAAAAGGGTTATAACGTGAAAAAGCTCCTGCTTAGGAGCTTTTTTTGGGGTTTATGGCCATTAGATGGCGATCTTTAGAAGATCGTGTAGATTATATTCATCTAATAATGGAGGTATTATGACTAGAACTATTGGGCTTATGGGAGCCATGGATGAAGAAATTGTTTTATTACTACAAGGATTAGAACGGCAGCAAAGCGTAGTCCATGCGGGTATCTCATTCGTAACAGGAATATTCCATGGTAAAGAAGTTGTCGTTTGTAAATCAGGCGTTGGTAAAGTGAATGCTGCAGTGACTACGCAAATATTAATTCACCGCTTCGGAGTGGATATCATTTTGTTTACAGGAGTGGCTGGTGCAGTCAACCCTTCGCTGAATATTGGAGATATCGTCATCTCTTCGTCCTGCCAGCAGCATGACATGGATGTGACACCACTTGGTTATAAACGTGGAGATATTCCTTATCAGGATATATCTGATTTCCCAGCAGATCCTAGATTGTTGCGATTGGCAGAAGAGATCTGCAGTGAATTGTGCAGGGATCGAAAATTTATAGTGGGTAGAGTACTATCAGGTGATCAGTTTATTTCAGATTATAATTTCGTTCGGATGCTACATGAAACGATGGATGGTGCATGTGTAGAGATGGAAGGTTCTGCAGTGGCTCAAGTATGCCATATGAATGGAACTCCTTATCTCGTTATTCGTTCCATGTCGGATAAAGCTGATGGTACTGCTGAGATAAATTATGCTGAATTTACAGTAGAAGCTGCTACACGCTCGTATGAAATAGTTAATGAAATGGTTTCAAAACTAGATACCATCCTGAATTAAGGATAGTCCTGCAGTGCGACCGCGAGATTCTCGCGGTTTTTTGTTGTGATCTCGTTCCTTCTCGGTATGCCATCCCATAAGGAAAGATCATCGAGCCATTCAGAAGGAAGTTCTACTGACGTCTGGCTTTGCCACTTCGTGATCCATGCTTCAGGGAGCCTAGAATGGTTACTCTGGGTTAAGCTAGCCTTCAGGGGATGCCCACTCATTTCAAGCCAAAGAAGGCTCCAGGCCCGAGGGACGACACGCCATAGGTCATATCCACCTCCGCCAACAGCTACCCAACGTCCACCACAATAGGTATGAGCCAATTGATGCAGGATGCTAGGCATATCATTGTAAATTGCCATGCTACATTGCATATGGGACATAGGATCTAGGGCATGGGCATCACAACCATGTTGGCTAATAATAAGGTCTGGTTTGAAATGCATGGCCAGTCGACTTATGGATTGTTCGAAACACTCCATCCAGGATTCATCTTCGGTATAGGGTTGCAGCGGAATATTCATACACGCTCCGTAACCTTGATGTTCGCCTCTCTCTTGCAGAAATCCGGTACCAGGAAATAAATACTTACCCGTCTCGTGAATCGAGTATGTACACACATCAGGGTCGGAATAGAAGCTCCATTGCACACCGTCTCCGTGATGAACATCAGTGTCCACATATAGCACCCTGGCACCATAGTGATGTCTTGCGTAAGCGATGGCTACGGAAACATCGTTATACACACAGAACCCTGCAGCCTTAGCTGAGAGCGCATGATGGAGTCCTCCTCCTAAGTGTAGGGCGTGATTGCATTTGCCTGACAAGACCGCCTCTATGGCGGTTATAGTCCCACCAGCCACATAGGAGGTCGCCTCATGCATGCCTGGGAAGAATGGGGTATCCTCATCCATCAGCCCATACTGTTCTGCACGGCTTAACCAGAGCGGGGAGGGTGGCGTTTGACTGAGTCCTTTGACTGCATCGATATATGCTGGTTGATGAATCCGAAGTAGATCCTCTTGTGTTGCTGGGATGATTTGAAGTTTCTGTTTGTCATCTAATGCACCAATCTCGGTTAGAAGATCTAAAGTTAATTGCAACCGAATGGGATGGAAAGGGTGATTGTCGTGAAAATGATAGTTCATAACCTTATCATGATGGATAAATAAAGCGTTTTCATCCATAATCTCACACTCCCTTTCTCTTGGATATGCTGCCGAAGGACACTATTAATACATGAATCGTTGTTGGAAACGCAAACGGTCAAACTGTTCTTCAGACTCCAGGGGAACGTTCTTACCGATTCGGACCATCAGGCAATTAGCCGGATGAGAGCAGATCTCGGGGTCGTCGGTAGCATACCAGAACATGTCGACTGTCTGCATCAGTCGCTCCATCATTTTACGGTAATCCCACACACTAAGTCCGCTGCTTTTCAAATCCCAATGCCAGTAATATTCTGTTGTAAATACAATATAATGTTCCATCTGATTGTCTTCAAAAGCCGTCTGAATCATGCGGGAGCCTAAGCCTAAAGAACGATATTCATTCGATACCTCTATGGCTCCTAGTTCAATTAGATCGGGCATGTGGGCTTGCGACCATCGCTCCATTTCATCAGGATAGTGGAAGGTGACGTAACCTATAATGATGTTCTCGACTCGGGCTAGAATGATTCGGCCCTCTGGAAGTCCAGCAATTTCTACTAAAGCTTCGTGTTGTTCACGAGGCCTTCGAAAAGCATCTAGATCCGGATGCATTTGCAAATCTAATAGTCCAGTGGATGTTATAGGTCCTTCGATGACAATCTCTTTGTTCTGATAGGGTAGGGTATGGCGAATGTAGGTTTTACGGTGTTCCATGTTGCCACCTCCGTTACTTGTTCCCCTCACTTATAACAGAAAAATGAAAATTTGAAAAGTATAGCCGTATTGTTAAAACCTGTGCTATAATTAATTCCGACATAAAATATTCACATTTATTAGTTGACATTGTGATATTTATCTTAAACTTTCTACCAACTATTGTGTATCCGTTTTCATTGGTTTTGAACTTGTATTACCTAGCGGGATAGTTTCAAGGGAGGATGAAATGATGAGTCAACTGCAGGGGAATATTCTTTCGGTGAGGGCTTCGGTGTCCAACTTGGGCAATTATGATGAAGCCTACGGAAATTTTAAGTGGGAAGACGTGGAGAAGAATTTCTCCTGGTATGAAACAGGGCTTATTAATATGGCCCATGAAGCTATCGACCGCCATGTGGAACAAGGCAAGGGTGCGAAGATTGCTCTTAGCTATAGTGATGCAGCAAGAGAGGAAACATATACTTTTCAACAAATGCGGGATCAAAGTAATCGTTTTGCGAATGTGCTTCGTAGCCATGGTATATCTAAGGGCGATCGTGTTTTTGTGTTCATGCCGCGTTCCCCTGAGTTATATATCAGTATATTTGGTACGATCAAAGTCGGGGCTGTTGTAGGTCCGCTCTTTGAAGCATTTATGGAGACTGCGGTAAAAGACCGTCTAGAGGATAGCGGAGCAGTTGCAATTGTTACAACTCCAGCGCTACTTGGGCGAGTAAAGGTTGAAGAACTACCCTTACTGAAGAAAATATTTGTAGTCGGCGATGCAGTGAATACAGATAAGGGATTGATAGATTTTCATGCTGAAATGGAACAGGCATCTTCTAACGCAGATATCGAATGGCTGAATCGAGAAGATGGACTAATTCTTCACTATACTTCTGGATCAACTGGCAAGCCGAAGGGTGTTTATCATGTTCATAACGCTATGATTCAGCATTATTATACTGGAAAAATGGTTCTAGATCTCCAAGAAGACGATGTGTATTGGTGTACTGCAGATCCAGGTTGGGTCACGGGAACTTCATACGGCATGTTTGCTCCATGGTTAGTTGGTGTTACCAACGTGATCAGGGGAGGGAGGTTCAGCCCTAGCGACTGGTATAGCACGATACAGAACAATAAGGTAACTGTGTGGTACAGCGCTCCTACGGCTTTTCGGATGTTGATGGGGGCGGGACAAGATATTATTGAAGCCTACGATCTATCGTCGCTTAGACATGTCCTATCTGTTGGTGAGCCGCTAAACCCTGAAGTCGTGCGTTGGGGGCTAAAGGTTTACGGGCACAGGATTCATGATACTTGGTGGATGACGGAGACGGGAGGACAACTGATTTGTAATTATCCGTCGTTGCCATTGAAACCGGGGTCGATGGGAAAGCCTGTTCCAGGTATTCAGGCGGCGATCATCGACGATAACGGCAAGGTGCTTGCACCTCATCGGATGGGCAATTTAGCAATTCGGACTCCTTGGCCGTCCATGATGCGACTGATCTGGAACAATGCTCCAAAATACGAAGAATACTTCCGAATTCCAGGATGGTATATTTCCGGTGATACGGCTTATATGGATGAGGACGGGTATTTTTGGTTCCAAGGTCGGATCGATGATGTAATCAATTCATCCGGGGAACGTATCGGACCGTTTGAGGTCGAGAGTAAGCTATTAGAGCATCCAGCCGTCGCTGAAGCGGGAGTCATCGGCAAACCGGATCCAACGCGTGGTGAAATTATTAAAGCGTTCATTTCGCTAATGGATGGATACACACCCTCAGAAGAACTGAAGAAGGAGATCTCTATGTTTGTGAAGGAAGGGTTGTCAGCCCATGCTGCACCAAGAGAGATCGAATTTAAGGATAAGCTGCCTAAGACGCGTTCTGGTAAAATCATGCGTCGGGTACTCAAAGCTTGGGAATTGAATCTTCCGGTGGGCGATCTGTCTACTATAGATGATTAAATAGACTACAAATTAGAAAATTCAAAAAGAGTTCCAAAGGTCATTTGACCTTTGGAACTCTTTTATATATCATGTTGCAAATTGTGCTTCTAAAAGGCTATTTATTAAATTGTACAGGCGTTGACGTAGTGGATTCTCCCATACTATTCGTAGCCGTCACTTGAACCCAACCACTGGGTGAATCCGTTTTGAACGTAAATTGTGTTTCAGGAGTCGAACCTATCTTGGAATATGCACCATCAGAGGTAGCCGATAAGTAGACGTTATAGCTCGAAACTTGGTCTTTTGAGGCATTTCCTCCCCAACTTACTGTTAATCCGTTATCACCACTGGTGATCGTGACTTGGGATGGAGTGGCAGGGATAGAGAGTTCTCCACCGGCATTTCCTGAGTCATCTCCCGGCCATATGCTTTCTCCGAGATCAGATGGTTGTTCTGAGTTGTCAGGAGGCAGCCAGCCCTCATAACCCACGGTTGCGCTTGGCCCTGATTCCCTCCCTGCAACATCAACCGCCGTTACGTAATAGCTGTAGCTGTGGTCAGATGATATGGAGTCGGTAAAGGTTGTGGCCCCTCCGGTAAGTACTGCTGTTCCCGTATATTGTGGTGAATTTCCATCGATTGATTTATAGAGTCGATACCCAACGATGTCATTTTCCTTATTCGCATTAAACGTAATCGTCGCAGAGCTGTCTGTTGATGAAAGTCTAACGTTTACTGGCGCACTCGGATCAAAGCCGTCATCTACACGCGGATCGGGCTTGGTAGGTGCATCCTCACCGGCATCTTTAGGCATGTAGAAGCTAATGTCTTTATGAGTCTTCATCACTTTAAAAGCATTTTGAAGATCGTCAATAAGCTCTTTGATTGGCTTCTCACGTTTCATGACTACCTTTTCCTGAACCATGTCAGAAGGCGTAGATTCAAGCGGGATGTAATTGACCCCTTCATAAGTAATATACTTTGCTCTAATCAACACATCATCCGATTCAGTAGGCACGAACTTAGAATTGAAAATATCAGTGACGAGCTTACCACCCTGACTAGTTAAGGCAGTTGGGAGCTTTCCACTATACCCGGACACGGTCTTACGGACAATACCGTCAGGTTTTACGAACTCTGTAGTCGGAAATAAATCGGGTTTATTTGCCGTTACTTCATTCATAACTAAGGACCAAATTGATTTGGCTCTAGTCTTTCCAGCAGTTGATAATGTATTAACTGGTTCTTTATAACCGACCCAAACACCAAGTGAAACATCCGGCGTGAAGCCCATGAACCAGACATCTGCGTAGTTTTGCGTAGACCCAGTTTTACCGACAACCGGGATTTTTCCGTAGCTCTTAAAATCACTTTGAATCGACTTAGCCGTACCGCTGGTAATAACAGTGCGAAGCATGTCGGTCATCAGGTATGCAGTTTGCTTAGAGAATACCCGCTGCGGATCGGTATTATGCTTGTAAACAAGATTACCTTTTGAATCGGTAATCTTGGCGATCATATAAGCGTCGTTGAATTCTCCGCCGTTAGCGATTGAACTGTAAGCATTGGTCAATTCCTCGACCGTTACCCCATAACTGAGCCCACCTAGTACGCCGGTTTGTGCTGAATAATCCTTTTCATCCAACGTAGTTATACCAAGCTTTTTGGTGAAATCCCAAGCTTTTTCGATGCCAAGAACTTGATTGAAGATTTTTAGTGCTGGAACATTGCGAGATTCATTAAGTGCTGTGCGGGCTGTCACTAGACCTTTGTAGCCACCACTAGAGTTAACTGGAATGTGATAACCCTTGGAATAATCGCGCAATATGATCGGTGAATCGTCAATGATGCTTGCAGGTTGAATTAAACCGAGTTCCATCGCTGGTAAATAAGCGGCGATCGGCTTCATTGTTGAACCTGGTTGCCTCACCATTTGTGTAGCGTAGTTCATTTGCTCCGTGTAGAAGTCGCGACCTTCAATCATACCTAGGATTTCACTGGTTTTGTTATTGATCATCATTGCGGCCACTTGCTCAAGTCCCTTAGTTTCACTAAATGGGGAGAAGTTGGCTTCGTTTTCTGATACCGTATGCATCGAAGTATACACTTTCTTGTCAATCGTGGTGTACACACGATATCCGCCAGTTAGGAGCTGCTGACGGGCTTCTTCAATCAACTGAGGATTCTTAGCGGCTTCCTCCTTGGTCATTTCGGGATTGTTCAACATGACAATAACCAGGGCTGCCTGACGCTCTGTTTCCAGCATGAGATATGGAAAGGTTTCGTATGCTTTTTTGGTAGTCTTGGCAAGTGATCCTTGAAGATCAAAGGCTAAGGCTTCGTTATATTGCTCATTCGTAATTTTGTTCTCCTCCAACATACGTTGGAGTACTAAACGTTGACGCTTGATCGCGCGATCAAAAGCATCTGGATTAAATTCACCTTTCCCGTTGTAAGCTGAGTAGCTAGAGGGAAGTTGTGGCAAACCTGCTAGATATGCAGATTGGGCAATATTCAAATCCTCCAGATTGTTGGCGTTGAATATGCCTTTAGCAGCAGCTTTGATACCGTAAACCTGATATCCACTAGAGCCGTTACCAAAAGGAACCTTATTCAAATAAGCGGTAATGATTTCCGGTTTGGATAGGAATCTCTCCAGTCGAAGTGCAAGTAGCATCTCTTTGACCTTTCGGTTGTCTGTTCGATCCAAACTAAGAAAAACGCGCCGTGCCAATTGCTGGGTTAGCGTGCTACCACCGGTTTGAACATCTTCCTTCAATAGTCTTTCCTTAACAGCTCTCAAGGTTCCCTTAAAGTCAACCCCAATGTGTTTCTCGAAATTGTTATCTTCGATTGCGATGAGTGCTTCTAGGATGGTTGAAGGTATTTCTTCGTAACTGATGGGCCGACGATCTTCTTCAGAACGAAGTTGACCAATTGCCGAACCATCACGAAAATAAGCGAATCCGGTTATCTCGTTATAATTCATTTTTGCTTCAATATCGGCACGCGAGCGTACCGGATCGTCTTTGACGATGGAGGAGACATAGCCGAAAACGGCGCCCCCTGCAAATAGAACTCCGGCAAATACGAGGAGAGTAAGCCAGCCTAGTGTTTTCCAGACCCAGCGCCCCCTCTTAGGCTTACGAATAGGTGGCTTGTCTTCTTGCAGGCCATCTTCCTTACCGGAGTTTTTATCGTTAGTATCAACCATGGGTATCCTCCTTTTTAACAGCAACATTATAGCATATAATCGCTAAAGTTGGATGTTTTTTAAGCCTTTTCATTTTGTGAACTGGTAGTTTGGATTATGTATAAGGTTTGGAAAGACTTAGTAGAAGGCGGAATAGAGGTTGAATTCACGTGGATAGTAGGAGTCGTTGATGGAGACGTTATTCTTGGGTAATTAGAATCCACAAAATGTAATTGTTAAAAAATTGATAGCTAAAAGAAAAACAAGCCTGAAGTCATGAAGACTCCAGGCCCGTTTGTAATAAACTTAACGGTTGTAGAACTCGACGATTTGTTTCTCATCGATTTCTTGAGACAATTCAGAACGATCAGGTAGGCGAATAAATTTGCCTTCCAGAGCAGTATCGTTGAACTCAAGGTAAGCAGGAACGTGATTGCGGTTCTCCAAAGCTTCTTTGATTGAAGAAAGACCGCGACTTCTTTCACGAAGACCGATAACATCACCTAGTTCTAAACGGTAAGAAGCGATATCCACTTTTTTGCCGTTTACAGTTACGTGACCATGGGATACCAATTGACGTGCTCCTGCACGGGAATTAGCAAAACCAAGACGGTATACTAGGTTGTCCAAGCGGCTTTCAAGCAAGATCATGAAGTTCTCGCCCGCGATACCTGGCAATTTTTGCGCTTTGTTGAACAAAGTGCGGAATTGTTTTTCGCCCAAACCGTACATGTGACGAAGTTTTTGTTTTTCCAAAAGTTGCATACCGTAGTTGCTGATTTTTCTCCGTTGGTTCGCACCATGTTGTCCTGGTGGGAACGGGCGTTTCAAGTCTTTGCCAGTACCGCTTAGGGAAATGCCAAGACGGCGGCTTAGTTTAAATTTAGGTCCAGTGTAACGTGCCATTGTATAGGTAGACTCCTTTTAAAATGAAATTTTAGTTGTAGGGTTCTACTTGCGCAGTTTTTGTTTGCCTGAGCGGGGGATAGATAAAACTCGCTCAACTGACATGAAAGTTCAGCCGCTGTCGTGTCAGTAACAAAAAACTCAGAGGGTGCCGCATGCGTTACTCCCTAATCAAGACTCTATCCAGTCTTTATCAACAACAAATTATATATGAAGTTCTAGAGTGAGTCAAGTGGAATTTCAGATTATTACGGGGATAGTTTTATACGAAAAAAGGAGTAATTTGTCGATAGGGCTTTTGTCCTAAAAAAGTGTTGTAAAATTGAGGATTTTTGGTGCAAAACGGGAAAGAAGATAGTAATATAAACATATAGTCGCAGATATAGAGCGGAATGATGCTGAATAATTGGTGGGAATTCAGGACAGAATCGAAAAACATCGCTGCGAGCTGGACGCGGTGAAAAGGAGCTATCCTATGGCAAAACAATCACGAGATGACCTGAAGAGTGAAATGCATACAGATTTTTCTTTGCCACCGATTCATATGTGGGGTGATTACGAAGCTCAAATGAATTGGCTTGAGCAACTCGATATCACTGCATACGATTTTCCGTATACAGAACCGCTTCTTAAAGTCAGTTATGATGATTGGAAGAAACATGCCACTGATCTGTCAGAGCTTGATGGAGTCAGCTGGTTTATTACGAATCACATTGGTGAGGTGCTGAGTAGTGATCTCGATCCAGAATTAGCATTGGAGGAAGTGGCGCAGCTCTCTCGCGAGGCTATAAATAAATGTCTTAATTTACAATCTTCGGTAATTGTTAAGTCTACTCAAGGAATATGGCTTGCTAGTCCTGTCGTGACACGAGAGCATAGCGAGACTTTCGCTGTGATTGGTTGCTATATGAATGGAATTGAAGCTAGCTCTGTCGCTCAGATGCTAGTGCGGGCAGCGGCACAACATTTCCGTAGTTGCTTTTATAAGAAATTTGAGACTCTGTTTGTATCTGACCTGTTAAACATTCAGAAGCAAGCCAAACGAGAAGAACATAGACGTTCTATGTTATTTCAAGTCGTGCAGAAGCTTCATGATAAAATAGATGTAGATTCGGTTATCACGGAAGTATTTGAGAGAATTGAGGAAATGTATCCTGAGGGGAAGCTTGAGCTTCTCATGTCCCAGGACCACCCAAGCAGAAATCCCCGTGTAAAGTCTCTGCAATTGCAGGGGCAAGAACCTGAGGACTATATGTGTGTAAGGGCATTCATGGAGGGGCGGATGCTTCGTAAAGACAATATTAGCGATACAGGTGAGACTCTGATTGAAATCGCAGTTCCACTGATCGGCAAACAAAGTGTGTATGGCGTGTTTCATATGATCATTCTGCAAGAGGGAATTGAAGAGATAGATTTGCAGTTGATCGGAATGCTGGCCGATACTGCCGGTACTGCTTTCGAGAATGCAAAATTGTACGAGCAGTCTAACATATTGATTAGTGAGTTAAGATTAATAAATGAGCTGACCAAGCGCTTGAATCAAAGTTTGAAATTAAAGGAAGTATTCAAGTTTGCCAACGAGGAGCTACTATCGATCTTCAATGCTGAGTTTTGCTGCATAACACAGATTGACGAAGAAAGTGATATTTTTGAAATTGTATCGTGTAATGTTCCCTCCTTATCTAGGGAAATATTCCCGAAGGATTATGGGTTTGCGGGTCTAGTCTTTTCAACGCGGGAACCGATCATCTTATCCGATTACAAGGCGTATGGGAATGTAACGTCCAGACTAATGGATGAGACGGATTCACGTTCAATGATAGCTGCTCCTCTCATTGTACGGGGTGAGGTCAATGGAGCTATCATCTTGGCCCATCGTTCTCAGCGTTTCTTCTCTTATGAGAATTATAAACTGCTCCAGGTCTTAGCCTCGCATATCGGACTAGCTATCGCTAACGCGTCTCTTCATGCTGAAGTCCGCAAAATGGCGAACCGAGATATGCTTACTGGACTATATGCTCGTCATTATTTGGACGATGCGATTCAGAATTTTCAGAAGAGTGATGTTAATGGTTCGCTGATCATCGTTGATATTGACCAATTCAAGCAGGTTAATGATACATTTGGTCATCAAATTGGAGACAAAATTCTGAAGCAAGTCTGCGCTATCGTAAGAGGGGCAATTCGAAAAAGCGATGTTCCTGCTCGTTGGGGCGGCGAAGAACTGGCCATATATTTACCTGGTGCTGATGTGGATAAAGGTTATCAGATTGCAGAAAATATCCGTAGACGTGTGGGGATGGAAACAGAGCCACATGTTACCGTATCATGTGGAATCGCCGAGTGGAAGCATGAAGATGATCGGGTGAGCGTAGAAACGCTATTCTATCAGGCTGATATGGCCTTATACAGGGCTAAGAATAACGGAAGAGATCAGACTCAAATCGGTTGAATTAGTTTGGGTGGTATATAGATTGAAGAGCAAAAGAACGCCTCATTCAGGGCGTTCTTTTGCTTTTCGCATAGAATTTGGAATGAGGGTAAACCTACAGATAATACATCATTTCCCTGAAAGCCGTTGAGCTTCTTTTGGGAAACGAAGGGCGCGAGATGGGATGAGAATTAGAGTATTCAAGATGATTTTGATTCTATGTTGGATCTGTTCCACGGTGGCTTGCGGACAGAGGTCAGCTAAAACCCCGGAGCAATGGTTCGATTTCACTTGGTCTGGATTAGCAGGACGTGATGCTTTAACCTTTCAAGGGAATGCAGCTCTTTTACGAGATGATAAATCATCCTTGGAGGATAGCGTGAGTTATTATGGAGAATTAAAGAATCATCGAGAGTTGAATATGGTCACGATTCTGCCGCATGGAAACAAAATCGGCACATGGCAAATGGCGGGAACAGCAAATGGAAATCAATTTGCAGCTAAATTGTTATGGGAAGGAGGATCCTGGACACTGACGACGAATCAAGGAGATGCTTTGAGTCAGGGGATGACCAGGTTGAATCCACTCGATCAACTGGAGAATATTCGTAGAATGAATAAGAAAAAAATTACGGCAGAGAGTGGAGCGGCAAGAGGAACAAAGGTACTGCGGATTGAACTTGATCCTAGTGAAGCTAAGGATATGATTGGGAGCAAACTAATAGATGAGATGCAAGGACTAAGGATGGGCCTCCAGAACAAGCTCGCAGAAATAGAACCAGCACGCCGAAGTACAATAGAGAAAGAGGTAATTGATCTTTGGTCTTCCGGCAACGAGCAGCTTGTCCAGATGTTGGAGCAAGCCGAAGCAAGGGTGATATATCATTTAACGATTGATCGGAGAAGCGGTCTGCCCCAGCGGCTAACTTCAGAATCGGAAATGAATTATCGAAGTCTTGCAGGGTTGCAACAACGTGAATTATTGCTAACAGATAACCGTTTTGTGAAGTATCAGTAGCTGGTCTTAAGTGCTGACTTCCCTTTAAAGCCGTGCTACAATAGAGAAGAATTAACCAATGTTCAACTAAAGAATTCCCTCGTGATTGGGAGTTTCTAAAGCGTGTTTTTTTACGCAAATTTAAGGAGGCGTTACAACTATGCGAGACCCTAGAATACAGAAACTGGCGGAGAACTTAGTCGGTTTTTCTGTAGATGTTCAACCAGGGGAAAATGTGCTGATAGAAATGATTGGGACAGAACGCGATTTATTAACTGCAATCGTAGAAGAGGTTGGTAAGAAGGGAGGCAATGCATTTGTTGAATTGACCGACAGAGCCGTTCAAAGTTCGCAGTTGAAGTATGCAACGGCTGAAGGAATTAAAACTTGGGCGGACTATGATTTGATCCGGATGAAGCAAATGGATTGTTATATTGGTATTCGAGCAGGCTCTAATGTTAATGATTTATCCGACGTGCCTGAGGATAAGATGAAGTTGTATAACTCACTATATCAACATACTGTACATAGTGAAGAGCGGGTGAAGAATACAAAATGGGTAGTGCTTCGTTATCCGAATGCCAGCATGGCGCAGCTAGCAAATGTCAGCACAGAGGCGTTCGAAGATTTCTACTTTGATGTCTGCAATCTGGATTATGCTAAAATGGACCGGGCGCAGGACGCACTAGCGGATCTTATGCAAGTTACGGACAAAGTGCGTATTACTGGACCTGGAACAGATCTGTCATTCTCGATTAAAGACATCAACGCAATCAAATGCTCAGGTAAGAGAAATATTCCAGATGGGGAAGTATATAGCGCCCCTGTACGGGATTCCATTAATGGAACGATTAGTTATAATACAGCTACACTTTATAATGGTATTACTTTTGAGAATATCGTCTTCCGGTTTGAGAATGGTAAAATCGTTGAAGCTACGAGCAGCGACACCAAGCGGATTAACGAAATACTTGATAGCGATGATGGAGCTAGACATATCGGAGAATTTGCGATTGGTTTTCATCCCTACATTTTGCACCCGATGAAGGATACGTTGTTTGATGAAAAAATAGCGGGTAGTCTACATTTCACACCGGGTCAAGCGTATGAGGAAGCGGATAATGGTAACCGTTCATCTATTCATTGGGATCTTGTACTGATCCAACGTCCTGAATACGGTGGTGGGGAAATTTACTTCGACGATGTATTGATACGTAAAGATGGAATTTTTGTTCTTCCTGAACTGGAAGGTTTGAACCCCGAAAACCTGAAATAAGCAGAAAACAACTTGCTAGGAAAGCGGATTCAATGTATCATAATATTATATTTGCAAAGTAAGATACGGAGGGATTCCTATGGCCACTAATAATGAAGCGGTAGTTGAAATTGCTCAAACTGCAGGCAAGTTTTCGTCTTCGATTGTATTGCAAGCTGACAACAAGTATATTGATGTAAAAAGTATCCTTGGATTGTTTACTACTTTGGTGAACACTCAAAGTTATGAACTTCATGTTCATGGTTCAGATGCAGAAGAAGCAAAAGAGGCAGTAACAGCTGTTTTCGCTAAATACGACTTGAAGATCAAAGTAGTCGAGGAATAAGAATTTCAAAGAGACACTCTTGCCTTTAAGGCAGGAGTGTTCTTTTTTTTGGAAATACTAGGGTGTAGTTTAATTGACATCGAACTCTCAGTTTAGTTTATTTAGAGAGGTTCTTGTATTGGTCTGCAATTTCGACTAATATTAAGGATAGAGTAGATGAGTAACGATTTTGGACATGGGGAGGAAACAACATGACTTCATCTGATTTGCAGGAGCAAATGGGCCTTAAAGCGTTAAATCTTCTGCAGGAAGATGCTGATAAAATAGAGAAGCTGATCGAAGTGCAGATGGAGAACCTGGCCACACGTTACTGCCCTCTCTATGAGGAAGTGCTGGACACCCAAATGTATGGTTTCTCAAGACAAGTTGATTATGCAGTCCGTATTGGACTTATCCAGGAAGCAGTAGGTAAAGGGATCATGACCAAGCTCGAACGGAACTTGGCTTTACTTTACGAAGCGATGAACAATAAAGACTGACCTGTTTTGAGAGAAACAGGCTACATACAGAATGAAGAAAGCGTATGTACCGGGTTTACCCGGAACACACGCTTTTTTTGATGTTAATACATAGATTCATAGAGGTTAATTCCAGTTATATCAGATAGAAGGATACACCGAGAATGGCGTAAACCGCAATGAGTAGTAATCCTTCATACCAGTTGGTTTGTCCGTCCTGGGTGATTGATTTGGCAATAAACACAGATACACCAATCGCAGCAAGCTCTATCGCGGTAAATACGATATCCATGGGTCTACCGAATAGATGGCTGACAAAGACAAGTACTGGAGCTACGAACAAAGCGATCTGTAAGCTACTCCCTACAGCAATTTCTACAGAAGCGCCGATTTTGTTCTTCATGGCTAATAGAATCGCTGCACTATGCTCTGCAGCATTTCCGACAATAGCCACGACGAAGGCGCCGACGAAAATTTCACTCAGTCCAAACTTGGCGGTGAAGGTATCAAGAGTACCTACTAACCATTCGCTGACAAAGGCCACCATAACGGTCGCCAGAATAAGATACAGGATAGATTGACGTTTCGACCATGCAGGCTTATGTTCATGCGGGAGTTCTTCAGCGTTTGTTTCTGTCACATCTGCTAGATAATCCTTATGAGTGATCATGGAGAAGAGCAGCCAGAGTAGGTAAGCGACGATCAGAATTCCAGCTACTATAATACTTAAAGATGTTATATGCTCTTTTGGCAGCTCGTGAGATTGCAAGAAGATAGCGGGGACAAATAGTGCAATGATCGCTACGATCATTAAAGAACCATTCATTCCAGCGAGCGAAACATTATAGTGCTGTACTTTATGTTTCAATCCACCTGCAAAGAGACTTAAGCCAAGAACAAGTAGTAAGTTCCCGATGATCGAACCAGTGATACTCGCCTTAACCATGTCAAACAGGCCTTCCTTGACGAGTAAGATACCGATGATTAGTTCTGCAGCATTTCCGAAGGTAGCGTTTAGAAACCCTCCCAGACGTTGTCCAGCATAGTGAGATACACTCTCCGTCGCTTTACCTAGGAATCCGGCTACGAAAATAACCGATATAGCGGAAATGATGAATTGCAATGTGGCGGACCATTCCGCGAAATGTCCGATGGCACTGAGTACAAAGAAGAGTGTAAGCAGACCCGGAAAAAGATATTTTTTCATATGTATACCTCCCGATAATTCAATATATCCAAGTAACGTGAAGATTATAAACGATAAGGTAGGAAATGGTCTATAGTTGCTTTACTAGGTTTTACGAATTACAATGAATATAATGAGGTTGAAGGAGGAATTACCATGACCGAGCAATTGCAGTTGGATATGGGGCTTATTCGGATTTCAGATGATGTCGTTTCCAAAATCGCTGGAATGGCGGCCTTGGAAACACCAGGTATCGCAGCGATGTCTGGTGGACTGTCAGAAGGATGGGCCAAACGTTTAAGTGGTAAAAATGTGCAAAAGGGTGTCACCGTGGAAGTCGGTCAATTGGAAGCAGCGATCGATTTACGGATTATCGTACTGTACGAAACTCCAATCCATGAAGTGTGCCGTATGCTACAACAGAATGTTCGAGAAGCTGTGGAAAGTATGACTGGGCTGAAAATCGTAGAAGTGAATGTAAAAGTCGAGAATGTAGCATTTAAGGATGACGAGATTTAAATTTATTGGGTTACATAGATATTTAGGTAATAAATTGAAGATGGGCTGAGCAAGGGATTATCCTTGTTCAGCCCATTTGTTGTTTATTCATTATCGACGTCTGGAGGTGTTCAAGTCATAAGAGGCTTGCTTGACCACAACAGATTTGGTTCTTTCTTGCTTAGTTGGCAGTGACGATTGACGTGAAATACTAAGTACAATCCCCATGGCAACCATCATGACGAGTAGTGAAGAGCCGCCGTAACTAATGAAAGGAAGAGTTACGCCAGTAACGGGGATTGTTCTCGTAACACCGCCAATATTAATGAATGCCTGAATGGCGATCAATCCCATAATACCGACTCCGGTTAGCGTACCGAATATAGTGGAACTGCGAAGAGAGACAAGAATCCCCCTCCAAATAAAATATAGATAGAACAGTAAAAATATTAATGTACCGATAAAACCGAATTCTTCACCTATGACAGCGAATATAAAATCGTTATAAGAGTTGGTGAGATAGTGTAGTTTTTGGATGCCTTGCCCAAAGCCTGTTCCAGTCAATCCTCCATGACCAATGGCGGTTAGTGATTGAATAAGACTGAATCCCGTTCCTTGTGGATCATCCCAAGGGTTGATATAGGCTTGAAAGCGACCAATTTTGTAGTTTGCTCCTCCTGATGCAGTATCAACGACATCGCTAGGGTTAATTTTATCAATTAGCGCCCCGGCACCCAGCACGATACTTGCCCCAACGATTAACAGGAGAATAGAACCAAGAATATGCTTCAGATTGGCTCCACCTGCAAAAATAACTAATCCGGCGGTGGCAACGAGGATGAAACAAGAACCTAAATCGGGCTGGAGCATGATGAGCCCAGCTACGAACCCCACGATAACCATGACAGGAATATAGCCTGTTCGCAAGTCACGGAACCGTTCACCCTTCTTAGATATGAGGGCGGATAAATATAAGATCGTGGTAACTTTGGCAAGTTCCGTAGGTTGAATACCAAACTTACCTAGTGTGATCCAACTGCTGGCCCCGTTAATTGCACCTACAAAGGGAACAAACATTAGCAGAACAATGGCCAAAATAAAAACAGGGATAAACAACTTTTTGTATTTTTCGTAGGGGATATTCATCGTGATAAGCATACCGAATAGACCGAGAGCTCCGAAAAGCAGCTGACGTTTTGTGAAATACATCGGATCATACTGGAATCTTTCACTGACGAGAGTAATACTAGAACTAGAACTGAACACCATAACAACACCAAACCCTACTAATAATAGGGTGAGGATGAGCAATTGGAAATCGGGAGCCCCGCGTCTGGGCATTTCATTGTTATCTCTCATGTGGTTCTTCTTAAGCCTTAAGCCTCAAGAAGTTCCTTCAACTCAGCCAGCTTAACCTGTGCTGATTGTATGACATGAGGAGGGATTTCTGACTCGTAATCCAACCCGTGTGGGAATGTGGTTCGGCCCATATAGACCGCTTCAATATCCAGAACCGCGTCTGGCCGCTCCAATTTTCCTTCCACGGCGCGTGTGTTCATACGAAGGAAATACTCGTTGTTGTCAAATGTTATCTTGTAATCGTATGTGGCTCGGTAGTATTCCCATTGCCAGCGAACAAATCCAACCTTCTCGGATGTTTCATCTAGGTAGGCCAACTCGACTTTTAAACCTTCTAATCCGGTATTTTCAACAATCATCTTGTAGAATGCCCCCTTAAAAGTTCTCCTTTCATGATATTATGTTTCCATCACTTGTGCAAGAGAGGCAAGGGCTTCCAATATAGGATGCTTCAATGTTTACGGGCTCTGTGGCAACCTGATTTCTGATACAATGGAATAATAATACTGATAAGAAGATAAGGGACAATAGTTATACATAAAAAAGGAAGTGACTTTATGGAGGAAGAATTATTAAGAGAATTGTTACCAGCTATGGTGGAGCGGAGGAGACATTTGCATCGCCATCCAGAGCTTTCTTTTATGGAGAAAGAAACTACATCTTTTGTAAGGCATATTCTCGAAGAATTAGGTGTGGAATTATTTTCGGGCAAGGGTGATATCGGCGTCATTGGAACGATTAGAGGTGAACTACCCGGAAAGACGGTTGCCCTGCGAGCTGATATGGATGCGCTACCAATTCAGGATGAGAAGTCGTGTGAATATGCCTCACAAGTTCCCGGTGTCATGCATGCTTGTGGTCATGATGGGCACACGGCGATCCTATTAGCTGTGGCTGAATACTTCAGTCGCCAAAAGGAAAAGTTGCAGGGAACCATTCGCTTGATATTCCAACCAGCGGAGGAGGTTTGTCCCGGCGGTGCAGTATCAATGATCGAAGGAGGGGCTCTGGAGGGTGTCGATGTTATTTATGGCATACATCTATGGACACCGATTCCCGTCGGTACGGCGGCAAGCGCACCAGGTCCTTTGATGGCCTCAACCGATGAGTTTTTCATCGAAGTTCATGGCAAGGGTGGACATGGGGGAATGCCTCACATGGCAGTAGATAGTGTAGTAGCTGGCGCTGCACTAGTACTTCAGTTACAAAGTGTAGTGAGTCGTTCTATTGATCCATTAGATCCCGTTGTTGTGACAATCGGATCCATTCAGGGAGGAACTGCCCAGAATGTAATTGCTGAACGTTGCCGGCTGGCTGGCACGGTTCGTTGTTTCCGCGAGGAGACGCGAAGTATAATCCAGGGTAAGATTGAAACTTTGACTGAGCATACGGCTCAAGCATATGGGGCAAATTCATCGGTTGAATACATGAAGGGATATCCAAGTTTGATCAACGATCAGAATGAATTTAAGAGGTTTCTCCTTACCGCGATGGAAGTACCTAACCTAAAAGGGGAACTCTCTGCACAAATCATGCCTGCTGAGGATTTTGCTTATTATTTGCAGGAGGTGCCTGGTTGTTTTATATTGGTTGGTGCTGGAAATGAGGATAAGGGAATAGTATACCCGCATCATCATCCCAAATTTGATATTGATGAGGATGCCATGCTCCATGCCGCTGGATTGATGATTAAGATGGCAGAATCATATCAGCTTGAACATGCATAAAGTTTACCTAACTTTGGTATTATAAATGCTGAAGGAGGGGTTACAAGTGAGAAAAGTAAGTGAAATTATGACTACAAATGTTGTTACTGTTACCCCGCGGGATAATGTATATGAAGTTGCTGTTAAAATGAAAGAACACGATACCGGGTTCATTCCCGTTGTAGAAGTTGATGGGGACAGACTTCTCGGCGTTATTACTGACCGTGATTTGGTCGTGCGCGGAATTGCGGAGAAGCACCCTGGTTCTACGGCGGTCGAGGTCGTAATGACCAAAGGAATCAAGACAGCTTCACGTGATACCTCAGTAGAGGAGGCGGCCGAACTGATGGCAGAGCAACAAATCCGTCGCCTACCAGTGACTGAGGGAGACAGATTGGTGGGAATTGTGTCGATTGGAGACTTAGCGATCCGTACTATTTTCGCAGATGAAGCTGGAGAAGCATTGACGCAAATATCATCAGAGCAGATTCATTGATTCAAATGATAAGTGAGAGGATTTGTCAAAGAGAAGTTCGCGGTCTGTGGCGGGCTTCTTTAAGTCTATATGAGACTGGGAGGAGGCATAAATTCATGAATGGTGCAGGAGCCGGTATCGTCCAACGTGATTTCACTGTGTTGTTAGAGAAAGAACATCCTGGATTTGGAGAAGCTAGAGTGCAATTAACTCATTTCGCTGAGTTGGTGAAGAGTCCCGCTTCTTACCATACCTATCGAATTACCCCTCTTTCATTATGGAATGCTGCTGCCTCAGGTTTGACGGCAAAGGAAATCATCGAAATGTTACGGTTTATTTCTCGTTTTGATATGCCTGCAAAGGTAGTTTCGGATATCGAAAAGTGGATCTCTCGCTATGGATCGTTGAAGCTTCGGCGTCCAGAACATGAACCAGCTATCTTATGGTTGGAGTGTCAACCAGAGAATGTTGAGTTGCTGGACCGCTTGCAGAGTGAGTCCTCGCTATCAAAGTTACATTTGCAACGGGTGGAAGCACATCGGATGGTTCTGTCTGCAGATTTTCGAGGGGTGTTGAAGCAGGAATTGGTCCGACTAGGGTACCCCGTTACGGACGAAGTGGGATATCATAACGGACATCCACTTTCATTCAACATGCGATCTTCCTTGGGAAATGGTGAGCCTTTGTTGCTACGACCTTATCAGAAAGAAGGAGTCATTTCATTCGCAGGGCAAGAAAGGAATGGAGAGAATGGTGTTCTAGTTCTCCCTTGTGGTGCAGGTAAGACCGTGATTGGTATCGCGGTGATGGAGAGGTTTCAATGTGAGACTTTGATCTTGACATCGAACGTGACTTCGGTTCATCAGTGGATCACAGAAATTCTAGAGAAGACGACGCTGTCTGGAGAGGACGTGGGCGAATATTCAGGTAGTCACAAACAGGTGAGACCCGTGACCGTGTCCACTTATCAAATTCTGACACATCGGGCAAGTAAGGGAGAAGGCTTTAAACATATGGGCTTATTTAATCAGCGGGATTGGGGGCTCATTATATATGATGAAGTCCACCTACTACCAGCACCCGTATTTCGTGCGACAGCCGATATTCAAGCGACCCGCCGCCTAGGTCTGACGGCGACGTTAGTTCGAGAGGACGGTTGTGAATGTGATGTATTCTCTTTGATCGGACCCAAGAGATATGAGGTGCCTTGGAGAGAGCTAGAGAAGACGGGATTTATCGCTCAAGTGGAGTGCTGTGAAGTTAGAGTTTCGATGCCAATGACGCTCAGAGAACATTACATAAAAGCAGAAGGACGTGCGAAGTTCCGAATTGCTGCAGAGAATCCGCGGAAAATTGAATGGCTAAGGTCACTGATTGAACGGCATTCCGGACGTCAAATTCTTATTATTGGACAGTATTTGGACCAGTTGCGCAGTGTAGCCACACGACTGAATGTCCCGCTTATCACTGGCAACATGCCACAGGAGGAGCGTGGAGATCTGTTTGCAGCATTTCGGGCGGGGGATATTCATGTTCTAGTGGTATCCAAGGTAGCAAACTTTGCGGTTGATTTACCTGATGCCTCTGTTGCAATCCAAATTTCGGGTAGTTTTGGATCCCGTCAGGAAGAGGCACAGAGATTGGGGCGCATATTGCGACCTAAATCGGACGGAAGTCAGGCGTATTTTTATACCTTGGTATCTGAAGATACACGGGAACAAGATTTTGCAATGCGCAGACAACTATTTTTAATTGAGCAGGGGTATGAATATTCCGTTACGTTTGATCTTGAGGATGGATCTAACTTTCCTATTGCAGTGGGGGCGCAGGAGGGAACTCATCTATGATGAAACTTCCCGAACAGCAGCGCATTGCTGCAGCGATTGCGAGAATGGGATATTTACATCCAGTAGATTCAGCAGCATTGGCCGCCATATTTCAACGATATGCTGGATTACCGTTTAAGCTGGACGGCTTAAATGAGATGACAACTGGGAGACTTAGCGGCGCTGATCTACGTGCAGCAATCCCACTTTTGATCCAGCAAGGGTTCTTATTTTCAGTAAAGAAAATATGGGGGGAGCGGTTGTTTTATATTCCATTTGATTTGCTCTCGTCACTTCAAGAAAGGTATACCGTTCATCCTATCGAACTAAGTAACAAAGTGGATATAGATCTATATAAAGAGTCAAAACGTGGATTAGCATATGATTTGTTCCGTACACTGGCGTGGATTGAATTTAATGGTCTGCCAGTTACAGTTAAGGGAACGCCTTATCAAAAGGCACTGAATAAAATGGAGGGCCAAATTCATTTGACTGCGGAGGATATTGTGGGTCTTTCGCTATATTATACCGATCAAGATGTCTATTCTCCGCACATAGCAGTTGTGTTTGATATGTTAATGAAATTTGATCTTATTGTTAAAGAGCAGAGAGAGTGGAGAATAAACCCGGTTAACCTTAGATCTTGGTTGGAACTGGACATACAAGAGATGAACTCCGCCATATTTCGTCAGCTCCTTCTAAGATATGTCCCGTCAGACGTTGTGCTGCAGCATTTCGTATTTAGGAAGGCATCTTCCGACTTGACATGCGGAGTGTGGTACGGTCTACAAGATGTGTTAACTTCACTTCGGAGACAGGGAATATTGAAGGAAGCTATATCGAAGGAGCAGGATTTATGGATGAGAAGTTGGCTAACTGCCTTATGTGGATTTGGTTGGTTGGAACTTGGACATGGTCAAGAAGACCAATTGTATCTAAGGTGGCTTATTAAGCCTAGATTCACTAAGGAAATGGAATTCCCAAAGCAGCAACTAATCGATGCTGAGGCCTTGTCTGTCGATATGTCGGAAATAAATATATCCATAGCGATGAATCGTCATCCTCGTTCGGGAAGATGTCATATCCAACCGGATTTTGAAATTCTCGTACCGCCGGATGTGTCATTTGAAGTGCGATGGGAATTGGAGGCCTTCTCCGATAATATAACAATGGATACGATGTCAGTTTACCAAATCAACCGATCGAGTGTGACTCTAGCCGCTCGGCAAGGCCTTTCATCTAAGGAAATATTAGCTGTATTGCACGAGCAGTCTTCAGGCGTTCCGAATAATGTAAGATTAGCGATTGAGCAGTGGAGCCGGGAGATAGAACAAACTATAATACCCGAGAAACAACGGTCTTGGTGCAAGGATCAGAAGACCGCAGGTACGACGTTTGTCGGAGTAAGTGCTGGTGTGACGGGTTTGCCTGTAGAGCAAGGATGGATATTTAGTGGTAGGGATTACAAGTCGTATGAACGAGATAATGTTATTCCCACAACCACCGAACTGTTCCCCGGACTTGAGGATATCCCTGTGATATGGTTCAAAGAGATGAGGGACTATCACGTCTCTACAGCCCGGAAGATCATTGCACAAGCCTTAACTTGGCGCACAAAAATTGAATTACAAATACAGGGTGAAAGAGTAGAGTATCTACCCTTGACTTTGATAGGTGAAGAGAGCTGGAAAATGAAAGGCATGATGTTCACTATGAAGGATAGCATAGGGGTTGAACATGTCTTGGCACCAGGAGAGTGGGAAGCCTTGCGACTGATTATTCCTGACATAAAGCGGAAAATGCTGCAATGAAACTCTTCTTCTCTAAGTAAGATTGTGGTATGATAATGTCGTCTACTCTGAGTAGAACAATACACAACAGAATCGAGTTGAAATTCATGAGCGTATCGGAAATCAACACGGTTGATATGGCCGAATTACTAACTAGCGCCTATGAATTAGGCGATATGATAAACAATTCAACCGCTGTCTCCAGCTATTTGTACTGGAAACGGCGTGTTGAGGAAGATATTGAAGTACAGAAGCTAGTGAAGAAACTTTCTGCTAAGAGAGAGCTTTTTGAAGAGACCGAGCGTTTTGGTCATTTTCATCCCAACTATCACGAAGCTAAGGATAAGGTGGCGGAAGTAGAGCGGGAACTTGAGCAATTCGAAGCGGTTCGTAACTTCAAGAATGCAGAGAAAGAGCTTGATGATATTCTGCATCAACTGTCGGAGACTATTGCACATTCCGTTTCAGATAGTATTAAAGTGCCTAGCAATGATCCCAATCCCTCTGGTGGCGGATGCGGAAGCGGTGGCAAATGTAGTTGCGGCTAAAGTGGGGAGCAGACAAACTAGAAAGCTTGTCTATTCCGGGTTAAATAACAGGCGATAGAACGGGAGGTAAATGGATGTTTCCGGAGCGTACAGGCTATATTATATGGGTTAGTGATTTGAAAGCTGCAAGAAATTTAGATAAATACGGGAGTGTGCACTACTTATCCCGACGGATGCATTATGTTGTTATGTATGTGAATGCTGATCGTGCGGAAGACATCATGAAGAATGTTCGTAAGCTATCTTATGTTCGAAAGATCGAACGTTCTTATCGCAATGAGATCAAGACAGAGTATTCAAAAGATGTTCCAGATAAAACCCTTTATTACGGGTTATAATATGATTTCGTGAATAGCAGCCCAACTCGGGCTGCTATTTTTGCGTGAAGATATGATCTGGTTTTACCGGTGGACGTAGGAACTATTAACGAATACGTATCTTGTAGAACATTGTGGAATGTTGTAGTATAATAGGTAATTATACTTAGTCATTAAGACCTATTAACTTTCGAGAGGTGCGGCATGAGAGAAAAGGTTAAAGAACGGTGGGGAACACCGGAGGTATTCCCTATACTTTTGGGTGACAAAAGGGTTACCGATATCGTAATAACCAACCATGCCAAGGTAAGGTATAACGATCGGATCAACCGAAACAGCACGAACTATGATGATATTGCTGTTTGGGCATGGGATTGCCTGAAGCAAGGCCGTATTAAGCCTTATTATCGAAACGAAGAGGACGTTTATCTTGTTGACGACGATCTCGTGATGGTAGCCGAGTTTGCAGAAATTCCTGATGAAGTAAATCCTGCAGGAAGACCCATGCACCGAATGATTGTGGTCACTTTTCTTGGGCGTATGTCTGAAACAATCGAGCTGCGCGATTTGAAATCTTACTATTCATGGCTTCGGCATTCCCGTCGTATGACTTTGATGAAGAACAGTCGTAAACAAAGGTGAAATATAAATAGATACATAATTAAACATAAAGCATGCGCTCCTTTGCTCATGCTTTTTTTGTGCACCCTTCCATGCTATTGTAGGGGGAGGGAAGGGAAGTGGATCTTAATGGCACTAAATTATCATCAATTACATATCTTTTATACCGTTGCACAGCGGGGAAGTTTCTCGGTTGCAGCACAGGCGTTACATATGACCCAACCAGCAGTGACAATGCAGATTCAGTCGTTGGAGGATTACTTTGGCAGCAAACTGTTAGTGCGATCAACCAAAAAAATCGAATTAACGGAAGCAGGTGAAACATTACTCCCTTTTGCCCGTCAAAGCATGGAGCTGATTCGGGAGACAGAGCAAGCTATGTCTAGTTTCACTTTTATGTTAGAGGGTAGATTACAATTGGGTGCAAGTCTAACGATTGGGGAATATGTATTGCCTCGCTTGTTGGGTCCGTTTGGTCGCCAATATCCACAAATTTCGATTATGTTAAAAGTTATGAACACGACTCAAATTGTCGAAGAGATTGTGAATCATCAATTGAACTTCGGACTAGTTGAAGCACCTGTGCATCATCCCGATCTGGTATTTGAAGCTGTTATGGAAGATGAGCTGAAGCTTATAGTACCAACTGGACATCCATTGGCTGGGAGAAGACAGGTCGGAATCGAAGAAGTGATGTCGTATCCTTTTGTACTTCGAGAGAAGGGTTCAGGAACTCGACAAGTGATGGAAGAAGAACTAGAACGCAGAGGAATCGATCCAACCCGGATGAAGACAGTGATGGAACTAGGTAGCACGGGTGCGGTGAAATCGGCGGTTGAAGCGGGTTTTGGATTAACCTTGATTTCTCCTTCTTCGGTGAAACATGAGGTTGCTTTGGGTCTAGTGGAAATACTGGACATAAAGGATATATCGTTTAAAAGACAATTTTATTCTATTCATTTAAAATCTACCCTACTACCCGTGTCTGCAGTCACATTCCTGACGTTTCTGCGGGAACACAAACTGCTACCGTAATATATAAGGAGTTGAAGTAGATATGAGATCAATCGAGGGTAATGGAACATGTGATTTGCATACCCATACGAGAGCTTCGGACGGAATGAATTCACCTACTGAGAACGTATTACTTGCTAAGGATAAAGGGTTATCTGGTATAGCGATCACAGATCATGATACAGTGGCTGGCGTCGCAGAGGCCTTGGAAGCTGGTCTTGAGGCTGGAATTCTTGTCGTACCCGGGATTGAAATTAGTACTAGTGCTGAAGGGAAAGATATTCATATTTTAGGATATGGACTGAATTTCACGGATGAGCTACTACTTGAAAGGTTGGATCAATTACGTACAACGCGGGAGTCGAGAAACGAGATGATTCTAGCCAAGTTGCGTGGACTAGGCATGTCTATTACGCTTCAAGAGGTGAAGGACGGTCTGGGTCGTCCCCTTTTGCCTGATGAGAGTATTGGTCGACCACATATCGCTGATGCCATGGTGCGCAAAGGATATGCCGACAATCTGCGGGATGCGTTTAATCGTTTTTTGGGAGAAGGTCAACTGGCTTATGCTTCAGTACCACGGATTGCTCCAGAGGAAGCGATGATGTGGATTCGTGATGCAGGTGGTGCACCTGTTCTTGCCCATCCGGGACTGTATGGAGATAATAACTTGGTTCGTAAGATTGTGGAGAATGGGAAGCCCTCAGGGATTGAAGTATACCATTCTGATCATGGTCCTAAGGAAGAGATATGTTACCTTGAAATAGCAAAAGAGTATGGGCTGATACCTACGGGTGGGTCGGATTATCACGGTGTTCGGCAAGGCGTCGTATTTCATGGTGATATAGGCAGTCGTTATGTACCGATAGAGACAGTTGCACAACTCAAAGAGACCACGAATTGACAAAAGACAAAGGCTCCTCTGCACGATTGGAAGTTTCAATCATGCAGGGGAGCCTTGATTTTTTTTTAGCAAAAATACTGGTCTTATTGTTGCCGAAATTCAATTATTTTCATTTGATAGAGTTAGGTAGCTTCTTGATCATTTGTTCATCGGGTGTGACGTACAGTGTTTTCTGATGGTCGTATATGACAAAACCAGGTTTGGCTCCACTTGGTTTCCGAACATGCCGAATCAAAGTACAATCTACCGGAACACTACTAGATTCTTTAGCCTGACTGAAATATGCCGCCAATTGGGCAGCTTCGTTTAAAGTCGCCTCACCGAAGGTTGCGCTACGGATAAGTACATGCGAACCCGGAATATCTTTAGTGTGTAGCCATGTATCATTCGAGTTACCAAGTTTATTCGTGACATATTCGTTCTGAAGGTTATTTTTACCGACATAGATTTCAATGCCTTCCGAGGAAGTGAAGACATGTAGTGTCGGACGAGTATCCTTCTTTTTTTTCTTCTTGTTATTCTTTTTTCCACGTTCCCTTAAATATTCTTGCTGGACTAATTCCTCACGAATTTCTTCGATATCAGTTATCGAGGCATAGGTTAGCTGCTGGAGGAGTCCTTCTAAGTAGGTAATTTCCTCTCTTGTTTTACTCATTTGCTCGTCTATGGCCGCAAGGCTGTTCTTGAACTTGTTATATTTCTTAAAATAACGCTGTGCATTCTCAGAAGGGGTAAGCAGATGATCCAGTGGGATCGTTAAGGTGTTCTGTTCCTCATCATAATAATTGACAAGTTTCACCTCACGGTCACCTTTACTGATCAGATGCAGAGAAGATAATAGTAACTCGCCCGAAATGCGGTAGCGCTCAGCGTCATCCGCTTCAGCTAGATCCTTCTCCAGATTAGTTAACTTTTTGATGTTCTTATTACGTTCGTTCTGTAGAAAGCGTAAGAGGTCGCCTGTTCTTTGCTTGACAGTGTCCCGTAGCGCCTTATCTCCGTAATAGGCTTCCATACATTGACTGATGGAGTCGAAGGTTCGAATCTCCCCTTGCACAAGACGCAGAGGTATTGCTGAGAAAACACTTTTCCCTTTGGAATTGTTCCCGATAAGCGGGGAATAGCGTTGCTCACGGATCTCACTCATTATTTCGCTGAAGGAAGTCCATAACGTCTCGTTGTTCAGGTCTGTTAAGTTATCTGTTGCATCGTTTCCCGCAAGCGAAGTTTCCCCATATGCTCGGAAATAGATCTCTTCGGCGATTAAAGGACTAAGCCCGCTGTAGGCGTTCACTATCCACGCTTTCCCCACGTTCTCTTCCTTATTGTCTGCTTCCGTAAGTGCGGCTAGAAATTCTTCCTTACTGGATTCCAGAGGATTCAACTTATGCTGCTGTGGAGGCTCACTGTATGTAAACCCAGGCATAACGATCCGAAAAGTGCTAATGGCGGGTGTCACATGATGTATGCCGTCAAGCTGGATTCCCGTGTTTGGATCAACCAGAATAATGTTACTATGACGTCCCATTAATTCAATAATGATCCGCTTTTGTGACATATCACCGAGTTCATCACGTTGCCGAACATCGATATGAATGATCCGCTCCATCCCGATTTGCGAGATAGACTCAATAACACTGCCTTCACAGTGTTTGCGTAGAAGCATACAGAACATAGGGGCTTCCTGCGGATTAGGGAATGATTCTTCAGTGAAGTGTACCCGTGGATAAGTAGGATTCGCTGAAAGTATGAGACGTCGATTCTCGCTCTGGGAGCGCAGGTTAAAGATGATGTCGCTTGTTGAAGGTTGATGTATTTTATTGATGCGTCCGCCCACACAAACTTGTAGTTCGTGGACGATGGAACGCGTAACAATGCCATCTAATGCCATATCGTATATTCTCCTATCTATAAATTACATAGTGCTAAGTAGCACTATCCTTATGATGCCATACTTTAGGCAAAAACTTAAGAGCCTCGCTGTGATAATTTGGGACTGGCTTGAATACATTTACCCTAGGTGGAAAAGCCTTCACGCTATAAACGCAATAAATACGGAAGGGGAATACGGAGAATGGAACAAAAAAACTGGCACCAGCTAAGCGGAGATGAACTTCTGGAATCGTTCGGCGTCACGCGTGAGCAGGGCCTGACCGAGGAAGATACGGAGCGAAGACGTCAAGAAAGTGGATGGAACGAACTGTTGGAGGGGGCACGGATATCACCGTTCATATTATTTTTGAACCAATTCAAAGATTTTATGATGCTGGTGCTCATGGGCGCCACTTTGATCTCTGGACTTCTCGGCGAGTATTTGGACGCCGTTACCATTATAGCCATCGTCATTCTTAATGGGGTTCTAGGATTTGTGCAGGAATTCCGGGCGGAACGTTCGCTAAGAGCACTCAAGCAACTATCGGCACCTCACGCTAATGTATTGAGACAAGGAAAGATTCAGAATGTGACTGCTAGGGAACTCGTACCGGGTGATATCGTAATAATGGAGAGCGGCGACCGTATTCCGGCAGATATCCGTTGGATTGTAACGAACAGTTTAGATGTGGAAGAGTCCGCTCTTACCGGGGAATCACATCCAGTTGGGAAACACACAAAAGCGCTCTATGAGCTGGAAGTCCCCCTCGGAGATCAGAAAAACATGGGTTTTATGGGTACCATGATCACGCGCGGCTCTGGTAAAGGGATTGTTGTTAGAAGTGGGATGGACACAGAAATGGGCAAAATTGCTGACTTGCTCCAAAATACGGAGACACAAGATACACCATTACAGCGGCGGCTTGCACAACTCGGGAAAATATTGATTTACTTGTCACTAGCACTAACCGTGCTTGTTGTTCTTGTAGGTATTATTAATGGTCAACCGGCGGGCAGCATGTTTCTTGCGGGGGTCAGCCTTGCAGTTGCCGCAATTCCGGAAGGACTTCCTGCTATCGTTACGATAGCATTAGCTTTGGGTGTGCAACGGATGATCAAGCGTAAGGCGATTGTTCGTAAGCTACCTTCAGTTGAGACGCTTGGTTGTGCTTCTGTAATTTGTAGTGACAAAACTGGGACACTTACCCAGAATAAAATGACAGTTACGAAGTTATGGCTCGAGGGGCGTTCTCTTGAAGTTACGGGGGAAGGCTATGAACCTGTGGGGAATATTCTCGATCAAGGGCTACCAGTTGATCTGAAGAGAGATCAAACTTTACGTCGCTTGCTCCAAATCAGCTCATTGTGTGGTAATGCGGTAATTTTTGAAGAGGATACTGGAGAAGAAGGGCGTCCACGTCGTAAAGGAAAGGAAGACGCAGCTGAATCTCAGTGGAGGTTGAAAGGGGACCCGACAGAGGGAGCGCTCGTTGTCCTATCTTCAAAGATGGGACTATCTCCTACATCGCTAGGAAGTATGTACACGCGAGAGGTAGAGTTCCCATTCGATTCCAAGCGCAAGCGGATGTCAGTTGTTGTTTCCCATCAAGGCGGAAAAATTGTATTAGTTAAAGGTGCACCAGATATGCTTCTGGAACAGTGCTCCTACATTTTATGGGGGGGAAAAGTTGTTCCCCTTACGGGTACGTTCCGACAAAAGGTCTTAGCTTCAAACGAGGAGATGGCGAGAGGTGCTCTGCGTGTTCTCGGAATGGCTTATCGTGAACTGCGTCCCCAAGATAGTATGGATAATGAAGATGCGGTCGAATCTCAATTGATCTTCGTTGGATTGACGGGAATGATTGATCCGCCTCGACGTGAAGCCAGAGAAGCGATCTCTGTGTGTCGTCGAGCAGGTATCAAGACGGTGATGATCACTGGGGATCATGGACTAACGGCTGAAGCTATTGCAAACGAATTAGGCATCATGCCACGAGGTGGACATTCCATGTCAGGGCAACAATTGGCGGTGCTATCTGATGAGGAGTTGGACCGTCAGGTTGAAGGGATCTACGTATATTCTCGTGTCTCACCAGAACATAAGCTGCGGATCGTCAAGGCATTACAGAATAGAGGACATGTCGTTGCCATGACAGGTGACGGAGTAAATGATGCGCCAGCGATTAAAGCGGCGGACATAGGGATTTCAATGGGGATCACGGGAACGGATGTAGCTAAGGAAGCCTCATCACTCATCCTGAGCGATGATAATTTCTCATCTGTTGTAGCCGCGATTGAAGAGGGCCGGAATATCTACGAGAATATTCGTAAATTTATTAGATACCTACTTGCTTCAAATGTAGGTGAAATATTAACGATGCTCTTTGCCATGTTAGCCGGACTGCCTCTGCCATTGCTTCCGATCCAAATTTTATGGGTAAACCTTGTTACTGATGGACTCCCAGCTATGGCACTAGGGGTAGACCAACCGGAGAAAGATCTAATGGAACACAAGCCGCGCGGAGCGAACGAGAATATCTTTGCCAGACGTATGGGCTGGAAAATATTAAGTCGCGGTTTTTTGATTGGAATCTGTACTCTAGGTGCTTTCTGGCTCACCTATCGAATTGCTCCTAATGATGCGGGCCAATTAATAAAGGCACAGTCGGTTGCTTTTGCAACCCTAGTCATGGCGCAGTTGATTCATGTATTTGATTGCCGTAGCTCTCGTTCTATCTTCCATCGTAATATTTTCCAAAATCGCTACTTGGTTGTCGCAGTCTTATCATCGGTTCTATTGCTTCTTGGCGTAATGTACATTGAACCACTACAACCGATCTTCAAGACCGTACCACTCGGGACTCGTGAATGGGCGATTACCTTGGTAGCTGCAGGCATTCCGACATTCTTACTTGGCGCAGGAAGCGTCTGGTCGGGCAATCGTCGTCGCAAATATAACGGTCCTCGTCCCATGGTCCCAGCGAAAAGTACAAATTTTCGTGCATAAAATCAATACTCTTTCGAGGCGCTAAAATATAGACTTACCCCATGGAGCTAAGCTTTGCTTCGCAAAGCTTGAAGGAGTGGGGTAAATGGAATTCACGAAAATGCATGGATTAGGTAATGATTTTCTTGTGATATATGGTGAATTAGAGCTGCCGGAGAATGTCTCGGAGCTAGCGGTTAAATATTGCAACCGATTTTTCGGTGTTGGTGCCGATGGTTTGGTATTTATACTGCCTTCGGATGAAGCTGATTTCAAAATGCGGATAATCAACTCAGACGGAACGGAAGCGGAGCAGTGTGGTAACGCCATTCGTTGCGTTTCCAAATTTGTGTACGACAACGGCTACATTAACAAACAGCAGATTACGATTGAGACAATTGGTGCAGGAGTTCAACAGGTAAGTTTGCAGGTGGAACAAGGCACCGTAAAAACTGCACGGGTTGATATGGGAGAGCCAGTGCTAGATGGGCTAGCTATTCCGACTACCTTAGAAGGTAATCCCGTGATAAATCATCACATTGATGCTGGGGGAGCGGAGTTTTCGTTTACCGCTGTTTCGATGGGAAATCCACATTGTGTCATATATGTAGATGATGCGCCTGAATTTGATCTGGGAACATGGGGACCACAAATTGAAGTACATTCGTACTTCCCTCGTAAAGTTAATGTTGAATTCGCAACCGTTACTTCCCGGGATAGGGTAGAAATGCGTGTATGGGAACGTGGAGCTGGTCCAACATTAGCATGTGGAACGGGGGCTTGCGCTACTTTGGTCTCCTCCGTGCTAAATGGTCTTACGGATCGTGCAGCATGGATTGGACTGAAGGGCGGGGATTTGTTTATCGAATGGGATGAACATGACAACCACGTCTACATGACCGGTCCCGCAGAAGTGGTATACCAGGGTAACGTGTGAAGAGAATCTCTGATCCATGTTTAAAAACAGTAGGCCTAGGATTATCCTAGGCCTACTGTTTTACTCTTTTTTTCACTTACCTATAACAAAGATTCAATAGAATCCAAGAACAATTCTTATCATTCCGAGGGATTTATGATACATTAGAATGAAATTATCAACACAATGATAAAGTAATCATTTCTTTTGTTGGATTTGATCTACTCTATGGGGGTACTAGAATGAAGCTGGATCTACGTAAAGCATGGGACAATAATGTTCTAGTCGGCGATGGAGCTATGGGCACCTATTTATATCAACTGGGGTTTCCTGTCGGCATTTCATTTGAAGAATTTAATTTGGTGCGCCCGGAAGTAATCGGTGACGTACACCGCCATTATATAGAGGCTGGCGCTCAACTTATTGAGACGAATACCTTTTCTGCAAACTTTAACAAGCTCTCTAAGTTTGGTCTGGAATCAAAGGTTGAGGAAATAAACCGTGCTGCCGTACGAATCGCGAGAAAAGCTGCAGGAAGCAATGCTTATGTGGCAGGTGCAGTGGGTTCTATACGCGGGGGAAAACGTGCGGATGTATCTGTGCAGGAGCTCAGTAGATACTTTGAAGAGCAGATTTCGGCCCTGTTGACTGAAGGAGTAGACGCGCTTTTATTTGAGACCTTCTATGATCTTGAAGAAATGAGAATAGCACTCCAAAAAGCACGAAAGTTAACGGATATTCCGGCGATTTGTCAATTTGCTGTAGATCAAGTAGGTCGGACATTGGATGGATACAGTATAACGGAAGCTTTCGGAACACTTCGTCAGGAAGGAGCAGACGTCTTCGGTTTTAACTGTCATTCCGGTCCGAAGGGTATTATGAACGTGATGAATATGTTGGATGGCCCACTAAATATTCCACTCTCGGTATTTCCGAATGCAGGTCTAGCTGATTATGTGGATGGCGAGTATATATATGGAGCGACACCAAAATATTTTGGCGATTGTGCCCTTTCATTTGCAGATTTAGGGGCGCGTCTTATTGGGGGTTGCTGTGGAACGACGCCAGAACATATAGCAGCCATTTCACAGGCACTACAGAAATACGTTCCTCGTCCTCTATCTGAAGGAAGAGAGTTACCATTGACTCAAGCATCTATTGTGATTGCTGAACGGGAGCAAATATCCAATAATGAAGCTTCTATTGATCAAAGTACAGATGTTCCAAGTATTGTTGAGATGGTAAAAGATCGGCATACTGTTATTGTAGAGCTTGATCCACCCCGGGATCTGGATATCGCTAAGTTCATGAAGGGCGCTGCTGCCCTCAAAGAAGCAGGAATTGATGCATTAACACTAGCAGACAATTCACTAGCAGTTACAAGAATGAGCAACATGGCGCTAGGGCATCTTGTTCAATCCCAGCTTGGCATTCGTCCACTTATTCATATTGCTTGTCGCGATCGTAATTTAATTGGCACGCAGTCACATATGATGGGATTTGATGCGTTAGGCATTGATCACGTTCTTGCAGTAACGGGAGATCCGGCTCGGTTTGGGGATTTACCAGGGGCTAGTTCTGTATACGACTTGACTTCATTTGAAATTATTCGGATGATCAAACAGTTGAATGAAGGTGTAGGATTCTCTGGCAAACCACTCAAACAAAAGGCGAAATTTGTGGTGGGTGCTGCTTTTAACCCTAATGTGAAGTATTTACACAAAGCGGTGGAACGACTAGAAAAGAAGATTGCTTCGGGTGCGGATTATATTATGACACAACCTGTGTATGATCCAGAATTAATTGTTGCGGTCAAAGAAGCAACCGCACATCTCGATATTCCGATCTTTATCGGGATCATGCCGCTCGCTAGTGGTAAGAACGCGGAGTATCTTCATAATGAGGTGCCTGGTATTCAACTTCCAGAGGTTATCCGTAATCGGATAGCGGGTTTACAGGGTGCTGAAGGGCGTCAAATGGGTGTGGAAATCGCCAAAGAATTGCTTGATACGGCAATGGAGCATTTCAATGGGATCTATCTGATGACACCGTTTATGTTCTATGAAATGAATGTCGCTTTAATGAATTATATTACTGAGAAGTCAAAACGCAGCGTGTCCCACTTGTCTCACTCATAATTATCAATTACAATAGTATAACGGATGTGATGTATTTGACTCACAGTATGACTGGATACGGTAGTTCCGCCAAACATTACGGCGGTTTCGTCATTCAAATAGAAATAAAATCCGTCAACCACCGGTACGCCGAAGTTGTTCTTCGGATGCCTCGGGAATGGACCTGTTACGAAGACGGACTAAGGCGCCTGGTTCAGCGTCATGTTAAACGTGGACGGATTGATGTATATATCAGCAGAGAGCGAGATAGTGAGAACTCCTCACCATACGTGCTGAACTCTTCCGTAGTGGAAGCTTACTTACACGCTGCTGAAGAGCTTGGGGCTAAATATGGTGCCAATACTCAATTGAGTGCTAAGGATTTACTTGCTTTACCGGACGTTCTGTCTGTTCCCGATCCTTCATCGGATAGTAGTGATACTGGCGAGGAATGGGAGAATGTGTTGAGTGAAGGGGTAGACGAGGCACTTGCTGGATTGCTGCGAATGCGGGAGCAGGAAGGTCTACACTTGATTGCTGATTTGGAGAACCGCTTATCTAATCTTGAAGGAATTCATGCTGAACTGCTGGAATTGGCCCCAGAGGTTGTGAAAGATTATCGCAACCGCCTAAAAGGCCGTCTTGCGGAACTGTTAGAGGGGACTACCCTCGACGAGCAGAGATTCGCGATGGAAGTGGCGCTTTTTGCGGATCGTTCCAATATTGATGAAGAGCTTATTCGATTAAAGAGTCACTTTGAGCAGTGCCGCGGACTTCTTCAGTCCCGTGAGCCAGTTGGACGTAAATTAGATTTTTTGATACAAGAAATGAATCGGGAAACCAATACGATTGGATCTAAAGCCAATCATTTGGCTCTAGTCAACCGTGTCGTCGAAATGAAAGCGGAACTGGAGAAAATTCGTGAGCAGGCGGCGAATATTGAATAACGTTCATTTCTATGTTTTGACGCTGGTTAGTCAAGTAAATTAGGGGGAACAACCTGAACATGGCAATTAAACTTATTAACATTGGATTCGGAAATATCGTATCGGCCAACCGCATCATTTCTATTGTAAGTCCGGAATCGGCTCCGATTAAACGGATCATACAGGAAGCTAGAGACAGGCACATGCTGATCGATGCTACTTACGGTCGCCGTACGCGTGCTGTAATTATTACAGACAGTGATCACGTCATTCTTTCGGCTGTACAGCCGGAGACTGTCGCTCATCGTCTGTCCACCAAAGATGACGACAACGACGAATAAGATGGAGAGAGCTATGGCAAAAGGATTATTAATTGTATTATCGGGACCTTCGGGTGTCGGCAAAGGGACGGTATGTAATGAACTGCGAACCCGGATGCCGGACCTCGTATATTCCGTATCTGCAACATCGCGTCAACCCCGGTTGGGAGAAGAACATGGGGTGAATTATTTCTTTAAGAGTCGGGAACAGTTTCTTGAAATGATTGAGAACGATCAGCTCTTGGAATATGCGGAGTATGTCGGGAATTATTACGGCACGCCTCGTGATTTCGTGGAGCAGACGCTCGAAGAGGGCAAGGATATCATTCTAGAAATTGAAGTTCAGGGCGCACTTAAAGTCAAAGAGAAGTTCAAAGAAGGAATATTCGTATTTCTTCTACCACCTTCACTGGATGAGTTGAAAGGCCGCATTCAAGGACGTGGAACAGAGAGTCAAGCGACGATCGATAATCGGATGTCGGTTGCAGCCCAAGAGATTGGGTTGATAGAGAATTATGATTACGCCGTTGTGAATGATGAAATTGATCTTGCCTGCAAAAGAATAGAATCCATCATCATCGCCGAACATTGTAAGGTAAGAAAATAATTGTTGGTGAATGAGCCCAATAAGAAGAGGTGTAATGAATGCTATATCCATCCATTGATAAGATGCTAGATAAAGTTGGTAGTAAATATTCGTTAGTTGTGGCGGCTTCCCGTAGAGCAAGACAGCTTAGAGAAGGCGAGAAGAGCGAACTGAAACAAGGTAAATCCTATAAGCAAGTTGGGATTGCACTAGAAGAAATTTATGGCGACCATGTTAAGATCAAGAGAGATGCACACGGACAGCCACTTATAGACGAAGAGGAATAAATCAGCGGCCTCCGGGCTGCTTCAAGACAACCGTGAGGTTGTTATTTTTTTCTGGTTATATCCATTTGGAAGAAAAGCGAGGGGATACCGATGTTAACTGGCAAGAAAATTTTGCTTGGCATCACCGGAGGGATTGCCGCCTTTAAGGCTGCGTCCTTATGTAGCAAACTAGTGCAACAGGGGGCTGAAGTCAGGGTAATTATGACTAAATCCGCGACTAAGTTTGTTACAGAGCTAACGCTGCAGGCGCTATCCAAGAACCCTGTATATACGGACATCTTCGATGAGAAGAATCCCGCTGCTATCGCTCATATTGATTTAGCTGATTGGGCCGATCTTGTTCTGGTAGCCCCAGCCACGGCTAATATCATTGGGAAAATGACAGCGGGTATAGCCGATGATATGTTGTCGACAACTTTGCTTGCTACTCAATCACCAATTATGCTATCTCCAGCTATGAATGTACATATGTATGTACACCCGGCAGTAACCCGGAATCTGGCAGAATTAGTATCGCGCGGTGTGATGATGATCGAGCCGGGGGAAGGGTTGCTGGCGTGTGGTTATACGGGAAAAGGAAGGATGGAGGAGCCTGAGACCATCGTGTCGGTTGTTACGGCTTACTTTAATCGTCTAGAGAAAGTGTCCCATAAACCTCTTGCAGGTAAAAAGGTAGTTGTTACTGCTGGGGGGACAATAGAGCGCATCGATCCTGTTCGATTCATTACCAACGATTCCTCAGGCAAGATGGGTTTTGCTGTTGCTCGTGCAGCGCAACAACTTGGAGCAGATGTAGTTATTATTGCTGGCAATACGCAAGCTTCACCACCTCCAGGTATTGCGATTACACATGTGGAATCAGCAATTGATATGTTCGAAGCGGTAAGTGCTTTATGGGAAGATACCGATATATTGGTCAAAGCTGCTGCTGTGGCTGATTATCGTCCGAAGGAACGCGCTGCACAGAAGATGAAGAAGTCCGGTGATACCATGACATTGGAACTTGTTAAAAATATCGATATCCTTGAAACTTTAGGCCATAAGAAGTCATCTCAGTTTCTAATCGGCTTTGCTGCTGAGACGGATAATCTTGAGAAATACGCGATGGATAAGCTTCGTCGTAAAAATTGCGATCTGCTGATTGGTAATGATGTAACTGCTATGGGCGCTGGGTTTGGTTCCGATACGAATGTGGTTCACATCTATGATACAAACGGCCTTGCCTTATCTCTGCCTGTCCTGTCCAAGGAGGAAGTGGGCCTGAGAATTTTGGAATGTGCAGTTGATCGAATCGCAGGAAGTTCTGAATGATGTACAGAATGGCTAAAGTTATAGTTGATGTGCCGAGCCGGGAAACCGACCGGCCTTTTGACTATTTGATCCCGGAATCGATGTCAGAATGGATCGAAGTTGGAAGCCGGGTAGGTGTTCCTTTCGGACGTAGGACTGTTCAAGGGTTCGTGGTGTCCCTACATGAAGAGCCAGAAATGGACAAGTCTAGGATGAAGCCGATTCAGGAATTGCTAGATTTGCTTCCACCGCTTCCGCATGACCTAGTAGAACTTGCGGCATGGATGAGTAAAAAGTATGCGTGCAGCATGATTTCTACGCTACAGTTGATGATACCGGCTGCACTTAAAGGAAAAGCGGAAAGATATATTCATTTGAATGAAGACAATGAAGTATCAGGGGAGCTTGATGAGGGCGCCTTGTTTGCTTTGCCATCAGTGCTGAGTAGAGAAGAAGAAGAAATTATCTCTTACTTGAGGTCCTCTGGACCGGTGACGATGTCTCATCTGAGCTTGCGTTATCCCGCACATTCTAAGCTGATCAAGGGACTTCTAGGTAACGGTATTTTGTCCGAGAGTCAAAGTATTAAGGATAAAATTCGTAAAAAGACGATAAAAACTGTCGCAGCCACTGTTAGTGGAGAGGAAGCGGAGATCGCTCTAGCCTCTTTTGGGGCTCAGGCTCGTCGTCAAAAGGAAGTTCTGAATTTTCTGTTAGAAGTAGGCGTTACGCTATCGCTTCAAGAAGTACTCTCTACACTTCAAGTCACTGCGGGTACGGTGAAGAAGCTAGTTGAGAAAGGTTATGCCGTTATAGAGGATGTGGAAGTATTCCGTGATCCTTATCAAGATCGGCATTTCAAAGGAACCGTGCCGCTAGAGCGGACTCCTGAACAAGATTATGTGTATAATGCACTCATCAATACGTTGAACAAGCGGACTAACGATGTGTTTTTACTGCATGGGATAACAGGGAGTGGGAAGACGGAAGTATATCTGCAGACGATCGAACGCTGCATTTCTATGGGACACCAGGCCATCGTTCTAGTCCCTGAGATTTCACTTACACCGCAAATGGTGGAGCGTTTTAAAGGTCGTTTTGGTGCTAAAGTTGCAGTCATGCACAGTCGTCTCTCAACCGGTGAACGTTATGATGAATGGCGCAAGATCCGCGAAGGACGTGTAGAGGTGGCGATTGGTGCCAGATCTGCAGTGTTTGCTCCATTTAAGGATTTAGGCTTGATTGTTATGGACGAAGAGCATGAGACATCCTATAAGCAGGAAGAAACACCTAAATATCATACACGAGATGTAGCAGTACGACGTGCGCAGCAGCATGGAGCTGCTGTTATTCTTGGATCGGCTACACCATCGCTTGAGAGCTATTATGCCGCCCGTTCAAAGTCGGATGATAATTTCGCGCCTATTTTATTAGAAATGAATCAACGGGCATCCGGTAGTTCGCTGCCTGGGGTTCATATTGTGGATATGCGGGAAGAACTGAAGGAAGGCAACCGCTCCATGTTTAGCAGAGCTTTACATAGTGGTATTGCTTCACGCCTAGAACGCGGTGAACAAACGGTGCTTTTGCTTAACCGCCGTGGTCACTCTACGTTTGTTATGTGCCGGAGTTGCGGGTATGTGGCAGGGTGTTCTGAATGTGATATTTCATTGACTTATCATCAGAAGTCCAATAATTTACGCTGTCACTATTGTGGTTATTCGGCTCCAGCTCCTTCTATTTGCCCCGAATGTGGTAGCGAACATATCCGTTATTTTGGGACAGGAACTCAGCGAGTCGAAGGAGAACTAAGTAAGCTATTTCCAGGTATTCGTGTGATTCGTATGGACGTTGATACAACAAGCGAGAAGGGTTCCCACGAGAAATTGCTACAAGCTTTCCGTGAGAAAAAAGGGGATGTCTTGCTTGGCACGCAAATGGTTGCCAAAGGTTTGGATTTTCCTGATGTGACGCTGGTTGGTGTTATCGCCGCGGATACAGCGCTGAATTTCCCTGATTTCCGTTCAGCGGAGAAAACCTTTCAACTCCTCACTCAGGTCGCGGGCCGTGCAGGCCGCCATCAGCTTCCTGGTGAAGTAGTTATACAATCTTACGTACCAGATCACTATTCAATTGTTCATGCGAGTGGCCACGATTATAATTCTTTTGTGCGAGAAGAGCTTAACCATCGGAAGGCGTTACATTATCCGCCATACAGCCGTTTGATTCTAGTGACAATGTCGCATGAGAAGCTGCCTCTACTCCTACGGATGGCAGAAAATTTCGTTGTTGAACTAAAGGGGAAGGCCCAAAAGCATGGCTGGTATGGTAGTCTGGATAGATTTATGCCGGAGGCGCTGGACATTCTTGGTCCAGTGGCATCTCCAATGCCACGGATCAAGAACCGTTACCGATTCCAATGTATGGTGAAATATCGCGGGAATATAGATGCGGTTAGTCTCGTTAGGGAGACAGCGTCTGCCACTGTGGATAATTTACGAGATGCTTCGTTGCAAATCAGTATTGATGTGGATCCGCAGATGTTGATGTAGGGGGATCCCATCCCGCCCAAACCAGTGATCCCATCCCACCCAAACCCTCCCTTATCGTAAGGGAGGGCCCCAAGGGCTCCGCCCTCTGGACTCCCGCTTAAGGAACGTGGGAGTGTAAGAGGCGCTCCTGCATCGCTGTCCCCTTTGGGGGATGCGCTTTTGGTTGGTGTGTGGCACGCTTTTCCCCTTCGGGTACGTCTTACTTTGGGCGCACCCGAGTTACCATGGGAAACATGCTGCGGAATGCTTCGACGGTTGATGCACCAGGGAAGGTGATTGCTGGTTGAGCCGCTTTCGCCCTGACGGGCACGCTCCACTTCTGGTGCTCCTGCTACTTCTAAGCATTCGGGTGAAGGCTGTCCCCTTCGGGGATGCGCTGGTACTGCGGATAAAGAGCGCTGTCCCTACGGGATACGCTAGGTTGGAGCGTGAGGATGGGGATGCGCGGGACTGATTTTCGAGTGTGTGTTAGTATATAGTCAAAGATCGAGGGATTGGCATATATTTTATATAATTACATGTGTTAAGGGGTGGCCGATATGGCGATACGGATTATTGTAATTGAACCGGATGAAGTATTGCATCAGATTGCGAAGGAAGTTAAGAAGGTTACACCGAATATACAGAAGCTGCTGACTGATATGGCGGATACGATGTATGATGCGGAGGGAGTGGGATTGGCTGCTCCACAGATCGGTATTTTGAAACGGGTTATTGTGGTGGATGTAGGCGACGAGAATGGGTTGATTGAGCTTGTTAATCCAGAGATTGTATCGATGGAAGGCGAGCAATTTGGGCCAGAGGGTTGTCTCAGTATTCCGAATTTGCGGGGCGATGTGCGTAGGGCGCTGACGGTTACGGTAAAAGGATTGGACCGTAATGGTAACGAGGTGACTTACACAGGAAGTGAGTTGCTAGCAAGAGCTTTTCAGCATGAGGTCGATCATCTAAACGGTGTCCTCTATACGGACATTGCTGAACGAGTTTATGAAATTACATCTGAAGGTGAAGAGAAGGAGTGACTTCTTCGATGAATATTGTATTTATGGGAACCCCGGAATTCGCGGTTCCTTCTTTAGAAAGTTTGCTAAAGGAAGGTTACAACGTGGTAGGCGTTGTGACTCAACCGGATCGTCCGCAAGGGCGTAAAAAAGTGCTAACTCCAACACCTGTCAAGGAAGCCGCGTTAAAACATGGTCTTCCCGTATTACAGCCGCAGCGCATGCGTTCTCCAGAAGCAGTGGAGGAGTTGGCTGCACTGAAACCGGATCTTATTGTAACGGCAGCATATGGTCAGATTTTGCCTAAAGCGGTACTTGATCTGCCACAGTATGGTTGCCTTAACATTCATGGATCATTGCTTCCGAAGTACCGAGGCGGCGCCCCTATTCAACGCTCCATTATCAACGGAGAGAAGGAAACGGGGATTACGCTTATGTATATGGCAGAAGGTCTGGATACGGGCGATATGATTGCTAAATCTGTTGTTCCGATTGAGGACGAGGATACGTCTGGTTCTGTTTTTGAAAAGCTAAGCGTGGCTGGTGCCAAACTGTTGCTGGAACAACTACCATTAATTATTGCTGGAACGGCAGATCGGATTCCGCAGAACCATGAGGAATCTACATATGCGTCCAACTTATCTCGCGATGACGAGCGAATTGTTTGGACAGCCTCATCGCGTGAGATTTTTAATCGTGTGAGAGGATTAGTTCCTTTTGCTGGTGGGTTTACGATATGGAACGATGAAGTATTTAAGGTTTGGGCGGTAGCCAATCCTTCTGAGGTGTTAGCTTCTGCGGCATCTGGACAAGCTCCCGGTACAGTCTTGGATTTGTCGGAGCGTGGGATTGAAGTCAAGACAGGGGACGGCAGTGTCCTGTTAACCCGGGTTCAACCGGCAGGTAAAAAAGCAATGGAAGCAACTGAATTTATCCGCGGTGGTGTGATGAAGAAAGGCACGGTATTGTCATGAGTAATGGTAAAAGCGTTAATTCTGGAGGCGGAAACCGTGATCGTGGCGGGGTGAAGCCTCAGCAGAGCCGGGGTAACTCGAATTCAAAAGGGAACTCGAAACCATCAGCACGGGATACAGCGCTTCAAGTGTTAACTGGGGTTGAGCAAGAAAGTGCATATAGTAACTTTTTGTTAAACGGGGCTTTGCAAAAGTCTGGATTATCAGGGCCGGATGCTGGACTGGCCACGGAGCTTGTATACGGCACGATTTCACGTCTGAATACGATTGATTATTTGCTTGAGCCGTTTGTGTCAAAGGGACTTGGCAAGCTGCAACCCTGGGTGCGAAATTTATTGCGCCTAAGTTTCTATCAGTTGTATTATTTGGACCGGATTCCCCCGCATGCAGCGGTTAATGAAGCAGTTAATATAGCGAAAAAGCGTGGACATCAAGGAATTTCTGGAATGGTCAATGGAGTACTTCGTAGTGTGCTGAGAAGCAAGGATGAATTGAAGCTTCCTGATCATTTATCGCCAGTGGCACGGATTTCACTCCAACATTCACATCCTGAATGGCTTGTGTCCCGCTGGATTGAACAATATGGAGTAGAAACTGCTGAAGCCATCTGTGAGGGAAACAATGAGCCTCCTTCGGTTAGTGTAAGAGTGAATACTTCACGGATTAGCCGAGATGAACTACTGAAGCAAATGGAAGATCAAGGTTTGAATGTGTCTGAGTCTCGGGTATCACTAGATGGTATCATCGTTAATAGCGGTGGGAATATGGCTTTGAGCTCTTGGTACCGGGACGGTTTGTTGTCCGTACAGGATGAAAGTTCAATGCTCGTGGCTCATGCTGTGAATCCACAACCTGGTATGTCCATATTGGATTGTTGTGCGGCTCCTGGTGGGAAGACTTGTCATATTGCCGAAAAGCTAGATGGTAGCGGCAAGGTTATCGCGAACGACATTCATCCTCACAAAGCCAAGCTGATTGAAGATCAGGCGAAGCGACTGGGATTGGGCAATGTAGACACATTATCGGAGGATGCAGCAAAATTGGCCGAGCGGTTTCCGGCGGAATCTTTTGATCGTGTTCTGCTTGATGCTCCATGTTCAGGACTTGGAGTTATTCGCCGCAAACCTGATCTGAAGTGGGCTAAGACCCCAGAAGATATTTCTGAAATCAGGGGAATTCAGACGGAGTTGTTAGATGAGGTATGTGGTTTGCTCAAACCAGGGGGAATATTGGTCTACAGCACATGTACGATTGAACCTCAGGAGAACAGTGAAATGGTGCAGCAGTTTTTGAACCGTCATCCTGAATTTGAAATTGCACAAGATGATTCTAGCGTTTTTCAAGGTTTAAATGAGGCTGGCGCTAGAGAAAAGGTCGGTCTGCAAATATTGCCACAGGATTATCATTCAGATGGTTTTTATATTGCTCGCTTGTTAAAGCGTGAGAGCAGTAAATAAATATTTATTCCTCGCGAGCTATTTACGAACGGGGATATAATGTTATAAAATGGAAAACAGGTGAAGCACACCTCACAATCGTTATGCGATTGACGAGGTGTGTCTTTTTTATGTTTATTTTTCCTTATTTTATCAAATAAGTAATTGTGAAGGAGGTCACAAACCTCATTTTAGCGAAATAAGTAGGAATACATAAGAGCCACTCAACATTATCCGACAAAAGAGAGCGTATAGACGAGCATAGGACAATAGAGTTCATAAAAATATGGGAGAGTGATTTTAAATGAAAAAGCGAATCGTAAGTTGGTTATTGGTTGCTATTCTGTTGGTTGGATTTACAAATGGGACTAGTGCTGAACAAGCGGTGGAAACAACAACAGAGGCAGCGGCAGATAGTCAGACTTCGTTCACGGATGTGAAAATAGATCATTGGGCTAAGCGTGATACTGAACAAGCCATAGGAAAGGGCTATGTGGCCGGGTACCCCGGTGGATTATTCAAACCAGACCAACCCATTAAACGCGATGAATTTGTAAAAATGGTCGTGACAGCATTAGGATTACCGGTTGAAACTGGGATAGGCGCATGGTACGAGCCTTATGTAAAAATAGCTGGGGATAACAAACTCTATGATGTTTCAGATTTTACGAATAACGATAAAGAATGGAATACCAATATCACACGGCAGGAAATGGCTCGAATTGCGGTTCGTGCAACAGGCGCTAGCACAAACGAAGATACAAAATGGATGTACCTTGCAACAAAAGCAGGACTGATTACAGGCTTGGGTAAAGGAGAACTAGGAGAGGACAAAACCACGACCCGTGCCCAGTCTGTAACGATCATCGAACGGATCTTGACAGTGAAGGACGGTGGTACACTTCCAGTTGATAAATACGCAGTAGGAAGCGCAGAAATTGCATGGCATGGAACGAACATCTTTACCGTGATGCCGGAAATTTATGTAACGGATGAAGCGGATTATGCAGGGAAGACAATTGAAGAATTATGGCGTCAGGATCGGATGGTAGTGGAGACCAAAGACGGAAACTATAAAGGTGTATTAGAAGCTCTGATTGCAATTGATCTAGAAGATCCAAATGACCCCAACTTGAAGTTACTACCACCGTTGAGTGAATTGAAATGGTTTAATTTATCAGGGGTGGATGATGGAGTGCCTATGGAACAGCATTTTGTGAAAGATAAATTGAAAAGCTATCTTCTCTACCGTAAAGGCAAAGAAATTTATAATAAAGATTCTAATAGATACGGTACTAGTCCTTTTGGTCCTTCGGTAATGCTAGGTGGGATGAACGCAGTAGAAATTACAGATATGAGGACTAAAGGTGAGTTGAATATGTCAGCAATTGTATATCTCAAGAAGCTATATGATTTGCCCGTCACAATTGTTCCTAAAATGGGATGGGTTCAAAGGAAAGATAGATTAGAAATAGAAATTCATGCTCCTAATAAAAGCGCTGCGGGGAAACAATCCAATATTTTACTCGATGTAAAAGGACCAAAGTATGATGAATAATTAATGCGAATTTGCTCAATGTTAGGAAGTGAGTAAAATTGAATTTATTAAAAAAGGGAAAATTGTTTTTAGTAGCTGTTTTATTAGCCCCATCATGTTTAGCGACATATTTCCCAAACGTGTCTGCTGCGGAAGAGTTGTCTCTTCCGCAGAAAGAAATCCCCTTTGGTTTAAGTGATGAAGATATATTGAAAGGCTACCAATCCATTTTTATGAAAACGAAAGAGTTATCCGCAACATTAAGCGAGGATGTGGGAGCAGGGAAATACATTACTAAGATTGAGTTTCTTAAGGGTTCAGAGATTGTTAAAACGGAAACCGTAGAATCGCAGAAGTTCAATAAGGAGGTTACCTTTGCCGGGGAGAAAGTCCTTGTTGTTTCTAAAGATAATGAATCTCCGTCCGGAGCGACGATTGCGTTCCAACGAGGATCTTCAGAGACAGCGTGGACCATGAGCACCTCACACAGTGAGCATTGGCCTATGGGGTCTGTTGTGCCTGAAAAAACTCCGGGCACTGATTGGGATGCTTATCCGGGTTCTTTAATCTTACATAAAGGGATATTCGGAAGATCGGTTCCCTATAAGAGTGAGCTATATCCGGATATAGGAAACTTCAAAACGAAAGTGTTAGATGATAATGCGAATGTGTTGAAAAAATTAAACAATACTGAAGAAGGGGCCATAGATAACATATCAGTGATGTTTGATAGAGAAGATATTGAGTTTGCGCTAGGAAAAGGAAAAACAGATGATTCTACAAGTGTAGTGAAACTTGAAGTCACAGATGTGGATAACGCTGATATTTTCTTCACACAAAACTATGATCATGTTGGTTATTACAAAAAACTACCAGCGGGTAACGCAGCTATGATGTATTATCTTTCATCCTATATGTACACACTCAAAACCTACACCTATCGCTATCCTGATCGGATGAAGATCTATTATAAAGTTGGAGATCCGGAGTGTGGCGAAGGTGGTTGTGGACCCGATCCAGGCGAAACAGATCCACCTGATCCCAGCGGGGTAGAATGCACAGAACCTTCACCTGGGCGCACTATGCAAGGACAAGATATGAACCCCAATGTTAGTGCAGTTATTGAAGCGGATAGGCGGGGAAGCGAAGCGTTCAATGTTTTGCAGGGAATCCCTACGTCTGACAGTATCTATGGAAATGTATGGACTAAAAATTACTTGCACAATTATGAATATCAAGAACAGATCGGGAAGTGTATATTTACGGTGAATGTGTTGGTTCTCCCACCACCTCCAGATCCAAATGCTCCTTTACCTACTCCTACGCCAACTCCAGAACCAGGAGGTGAAGGGGAGACTGAACCTGAAGGTAGTACCGTCTCTGTTGAAGTCGAGAAAGAATATTCGTTTTGGACGATTGAAGATGTAAAAGTCTATAAGATCAATGAAGCTGCTCTGTGGAATTATGCGTTTGACAGTGGAGGAATACGAATACAGCCAGTTGGATACAACACGCCGTATTATAACATTACATCGACGAGTGGATACGAACCGGACGAAATTCCAGAAGATTTGGAAGTTCCCTTTGATCAAGACCCACAGGAAGCCGCGGAAAATGCCGTTAGTGTTACCGTGAACAATGATACATTTACGTTCTTTAATGACACTTTAATGGATGGAGGATATAGATCTAACACAGCACCTACGCCTTCAGTCATCCCTAACGCTTCAATTATTGGAGATAATGTGCTGTATAAGCCTAACAACGTTATACCAATCAGTAAGACGAATAAGGCAGACCAGCAGAGCACAGGTACGATATATTATGGTCAGGTGAATGGTTCTTCAACTTTGAACTATCCTATCTATGGGATCAATTGGGTTACCGTACATACACCAGTCGTCATTTATCCAGATGTGTCCGATGACACAGCACATAACCAGAAGACAAAGCCAGCCGCGGGACGCTCCGCAATCATTCTCGACCGTCCATTTACAGTGGATATGCCTAACAATGGTCAGCATACGAACTATCTTGGATATGGAAATCGCAACTATCTCCAGTACATTGGCAGTAAACATGTGAGGTTCCCTTTTGATGTATATGACGGAACAAAGACTATCTTTTATACCAAGAATACCTGGATTGAAGTGGAGAAATCTCAAGAGACTTTCACGTATTTCCTTCCGGTGTGGGTGGATGAAGGATTCTATGATGTTGAGTTCAAGACGATTGCGCATAATGCTCCTTCTGGGGCATCGCAACAGACGAACGCCAACCTCAATTTAACTAACCATATCGCTTATGATACGGTGCCAGTGGATGTCATCGGACGGGTATATGATTTCCGAGTTACGGATATCGCTGATTATAACTGGGAAACGGTATTTCGTACGGCTAAGGGATTAGCGACCCCGACGGGGGCGTCCTATTGGGTTGGATTGGGGGACATCGACGGTGCGATGCGAGGTAACACGCAGAGGTATACATTGCCGATTCGGCCTGGCAGCCATCCACTTTACAAAAATGCTGTGATCAAGACGGGCTATCATTTCAAGTTTGACCTAAAAACCAAAGGAAATATGTTTGGTAAGCAGGATCAGATTACGATTAAGCCTAGCTTCTATTTCATTGATGCGAAAAATGGAAGTCGTACGAGTGTGGATCTTTACTATCATACGAGCAGCAAAAGTTACGTTAGGATCGGTTCATCACGTGATCAGGTTGAGAGATATGTCATTTTGAACGAGCGACTGCGGAATGTATCGAATGAAGAACTGACGGATACGGCGTTGTACAAATACGATCATTACTATACGTTTAGCCAGATCGTGGCAATCGGACGACCTCAGTTTGTAAATAAATATATTAACAAGACAACCAAATTAAAGACTTCGGTTGGTAATTTGAGTTTACTGCGGTTAACGGAAAGTATCCGTACTTTCATAGGCCCCAAAAAGGGAATTCCTGTGAGTGTGGCACCGGACCGAGTCAATGCATCTATACAAAAGTGGTATGGTGAATATAGCTTACCGGCTGATTTATATGCTGTTAAATCGGGTGTAAACGTGGCGGAATATGGAAGAACTCATAGTGGCTTGTCGGACAAATCTCCGATATTTCTGAAGGAGGGTTATATTGTCGTGAATTTTAACATCGAGACTGTAAGAGATGGAGAAGTGAACGCTCCGTACCTGCAGTATATCGATGCTCAACTAATGAATCAATGGACGCAGATGGAGGGATTTTCCCGCATTGTTAAGGATCCATATGGAGTGACACTAACCCTGATGGATGGGGATGTTGTCTTGTATGACGCAAATAGATCAAGTCGAGACGATTTCCGTTCTACGGTGACGCATTGATTGCATTTTCCGACTGTTTTCCGTATGATCTGACACTAACTGAGTATGCTATTTACGAATGATAATATGGAGAGGCCAAATTTGACGCTCATCATGAGTTGTTGATTTGGTCTTTTATCTTTTACTTTATAAAATTCTTTGCTATAGTGGGTATCCGGAAAACCTTCTCATTTCGCTTGGACTTTAGTGTAATCGCGATTTATGCTAAAATAGGTAGAATGAGTGAGGTAAGTCTTACGATATACTATAGAATAGGTGTGTGAAAATGAAACCCTTTATATACAATTTTACTTTAGAGGAACTACAAGAGTGGGCTGTTCAACAAGGAGAGTCAGCTTTTCGTGGGGGTCAGATTTTTGATTGGTTATATGTTAAGAGAGTGAATTCATTTGAGGAAATGAGTAACCTCTCAAAGGAGTTACGTCAAAAGCTAGAAGATCATTTTGACTTCGTGACGTTGAATGAAATTACGAAATTTGAATCGAAGGACGGAACGGTTAAGTTTCTATTCGGCCTTCATGATGATCATGCGATTGAGACAGTTGTTATGAAACATAACTATGGCAACAGCATTTGTGTAACGACTCAAGTCGGTTGTAGAGTTGGATGTACCTTCTGCGCTTCCACGCTTGGAGGCTTGAAACGGGATCTGACTGCGGGTGAGATTGTTGCTCAAGTTGTACAGGCCCAGAGAATTTTGGATACCCGTGGAGAACGCGTAAGCAGCATTGTCATCATGGGAACAGGCGAGCCATTTGAAAACTATGAAGCAACGATGAAGTTTTTGCGGATTATGATTCACGAAAAGGGCTTGAACATTGGACAAAGACATATTACTGTATCTACAAGTGGTATCGTTCCAAACATTTACAAGTTTGCGGATGAAGGTACACAAATTAATCTAGCTATTTCGATTCACGCACCAAATGATGCGCTCCGTTCCAAGTTGATGCCAGTTAATCGTCGTTTTCCTTTTGACGATGTGATGGAATCGCTCAGATATTATATCGCCAAAACAGGGCGAAGAGTTAGCTTTGAGTACGCGCTAATCGGAGGTGTTAATGACCGTCCAGAGCATGCAGAAGAACTTGCTAATGTGCTGAAGGATATGCTCTGTCACGTCAATTTAATTCCAGTAAATCATGTGCCAGAGCGGAAGTATGTAAGGACTTCGAGAAGTGATATTTTTCAATTTCAACGCATATTGGCGGATAAAGGCATCAATGTAACGATCCGTCGTGAGCAAGGGCATGATATTGCGGCTGCTTGTGGTCAATTACGTGCGAAGCATATGGAGTCTGGCGAGTCTAGTGCGAGGTGATGGAGTTTGATTAGAACGGTTTATGTAAGTGATGTAGGACGTGTTCGCTCGGTAAATGAGGATAGTACCAAGGTTGTTCATATGGAGCAAGGTTATGTGCTAGGGATCGTTGCTGATGGGATGGGTGGACATCAGGCGGGAGATACGGCCAGTCAGCTTGCGGTACAGACGATTGTACAGGACTTAAGTTCTCTACCTGTTGGTATAACCCTAGAGGACTGCGACAATGCATTGAAGCAGGCTATTCTGCATGCCAATGAAGTCGTATTCCGTAAATCTCAGGAACATGTAGAATATCACAACATGGGAACTACAGTCGTTGCTGTTCTTCTGAAGGGCCAGGCGGGAGTCATTGGCCATATCGGCGATAGCCGGGCTTATTTATTCCGGCAGGGAGAAGTAGTCAAATTAACTGAGGATCACTCGTTGGTTAACGAACTCGTGAAGAGTAAACAGATTACTGAAGAGGAAGCTAGTGTTCATCCACGTCGAAACGTTCTTACAAGAGCGCTCGGTACGGATGAACAAGTGACGGTTGATATGGATCCGCTCACGATGGAGCCAGGGGATATCTTACTGTTATGTAGCGACGGCCTCAGCAATTACGTAACAACTGTACAAATGACCCAGACGCTCAGCTCGAATTTTCTATCTTTGGATGAGCGTGCAATTGGTCTGCTTCAGCTTGCACTGAATGCGGGGGGCGATGATAACATTTCGGTCGCCTTATTAGAATTTCATGAAGAAGCTGGGTCAAGCATAAAGGAGTTGAATTCATGATCGGGCACGAATTGGGTGGTCGTTATCAGATTATTGAACGGATTGGTGGAGGTGGAATGGCGCTTGTATATAAAGCGCGTGACATTCTGCTGAATCGCAATGTGGCCATTAAAGTTCTGCGCCAACAATTTGTGAACGACGAGGAATTTATCCGTCGCTTTCGCCGTGAAGCACAGTCTGCGGCTTCCTTGTCGCATTCTAATATTGTAAGTGTATATGATGTGGGCCAGGAAGATGAGGTTCACTATATTGTTATGGAGTGTATTGACGGTCAGAATCTAAACGAGATTATTAAAGAACGTGCGCCACTGCAGATTGAAGAAGCGGTGCGAATCGCCTCACAAATTGCTGACGCACTGGATCATGCCCATCATAATGGAATCATTCATCGAGATATTAAGCCTCATAACATACTTATCGGACGTAATGGACGGGTAAAGGTTACTGATTTTGGTATTGCTCGGGCTGCAACCTCATCAACGATTACGCAAACAGGATCGGTGGTTGGCTCAGTGCATTATTTCTCACCGGAGCATGCTAAGGGCGTGGCGACGGGTGAGAAGTCTGATCTATATTCACTTGGAATCGTACTTTATCAAATGTTAACAGGACGCCTCCCATTCCTTGGTGAGAGTCCCATTAGCGTTGCTCTGAAACATTTGCAAGAGCACTTTGATGAACCACGCATGGTGAATCCGATGATTCCACAAAGTGTGGAGAACGTTATTTTAAAATCGATGCGCAAAAATCCTGAAGAACGTTACCAATCGGCACGGGAAATGCTGCGTGACTTAGAAACTTGTCTGCTTCCAGAGCGGCGGTTGGAATCAAAAATGGCATTTATAGATGATGAGGATGAAGATAGTACTCGTGTTATACCTGCTATTAAGCCTCAGGTAAGGAACTCTGCGAGCTCACAGAAACTCTCGCGAGACTCGCAATTTTCCGAAGAACGTGGTAGCAAAGAACCTAATAAGTCTTCGTGGCGCAAGCCAGTGCTATGGGTGAGTCTGACGGTCTTATTATTATTAGCTTTGGTTGGAGTAGCGTGGTATGTCAAAGCAACATTAACTATTCCAGAGGTTAAGGTTCCGAGCGTAATCAACATGCAGGAAATAGAAGCTACTACTCTTCTGTCCGAGATGGGCATCGAGGTTGATAAGGTTAATCGTATATACAAAGAGGGTATAGAAGAGGGTATAGTTTACGATCAAAGTAAGCCTGAAGGTACCTCTGTTAAAAAAGGATCAAACATTGAACTGACGGTCAGCACCGCTAAGCCGCTCTTAAAAATGCCTTCGCTTACCGATGACACTTTTGAAGATGCTAAAGAGAAGTTGGTTGCGCTTGGTGTAGGTAGGGATAACATCAAGAAAGACGAGCAATTCAGTAAGGACGTAGAAGCTGGGAAAGTTGTTGGACAAAATCCAGAAGCGAATACCGAATATGACCCTGCTATAGTTGAAGTTGTATTGACAGTTAGCAAAGGTCCGGAAGATGTGGTTATGCCAGATCTGGTTAATAAAACGCAGGCTGAAGCTGAAGCTATACTTGCTGAGCTGGATCTAACAGTTGCTAAAGATGGGATCAAGAATGAACCTAGCTTCGAAATTGAGGCGGGTAAAGTTACTGCCCAATGGCCATATTTACCGAACGCTCCAGTGACGCCAGGATCGAAAGTAAATCTCACAATTAGTTCTGGTTATCCGCCGGAGGCTTTAGAATACACTTTTCAACTTCCGGTTGCTCCAGCTGAGGTAGGTAAGAAAAGTACAGTGCGTGTTGTATACAGCGATGCAACTGGAGATAATCAAGAGTGGGGCACCAAAGGCATTGGGAAGGAACAGTATCTCTCCATTAATTTGATTCTGGCTCCTAACAAGAACGGAGTCGTTTCGGTAGAAAGGGATGGTATTCCACTAGCGACCTATTCGATCTCGTATTTTGATGCCAAACAGGGTACTGTGCCTATTCCAGATATGCCTACAAGCGCAACGGAAGAAGATCCTATGGACTGGAACGAAGAAGGTAATTCGGGTAACGGGTTATGAGACATGAAAGTGAGGCCGGCATATATGCCTGAGGGTTTAATAGTTAAGGCATTAAGCGGATATTATTATGTAAAACCCGCTGTTTCAGCTGGAAATGGTACTATCCAATGTCGAGGACGCGGTATACTTCGGAAAAACGGGGTAACTCCCCTTGTAGGAGATCAGGTTCGCTATTCTTTAACGGAGAATGGGGAGGGCATGGTCGATGAGGTTTTGCCTCGGATTACGGAGTTGATTCGTCCACCAATCGCAAATGCGAGATTGGCAGTGCTACTCTTCTCCCTTCGGGAGCCTGATTTAAATCTTCAGTTGCTTGATAAATTCCTTGTTCACATCGAGCATGCGGGACTTCGTACGCTCATATGCCTCACGAAGAGGGATCTTCTGAAGCAGCAGGAAGAGAATGATCTGACCCATGATATAACGAAACAAACAGCTGATTTGTATAAAAGTATCGGTTATGACGTTATCGTCACGAGCTCCAAAACAGGGCTGGGAACAGAGGAAGTGAAATCCCGATTAGCTGGAGAAATTAGCGTCTTCTCAGGCCAATCGGGCGTTGGTAAATCCTCGTTACTGAATGCGATGTTACCTGAGTTATCACTGGAAACAGCGGAAATTAGTATGAAGCTTGGACGCGGGCGTCATACAACCAGACATGTTGAATTAATGGAACTTACGAACGGCGGATACGTTGCCGATACACCAGGGTTCAGCCAGCTGGATTTTATGGAGATTGAGGCAGATGAATTGTCTAGCTGCTTCATAGAATTCCAATCATATGCTGAAAACTGTAAATTTCGTGGTTGCAGCCATCTACATGAGCCAGGTTGTAAGGTTCGACAAGCACTGGAAGCTGGCGAGATTGCAGCGAGCCGGTATGAACATTATTTGCAGTTCCATGAAGAAATGAAAGAAAAAAAACGGAGGTATTAACTTCATGACGAACATTAGTATTGCACCTTCTATTTTATCCGCAGATTTCGCTAAATTGGGCGAGGAAGTTGCCGAGGTGGAACGCGGCGGAGCCGATTGGATCCACGTTGATGTGATGGATGGTCATTTTGTACCTAATCTGACGTTCGGTGCGCTAGTAATGGAGTCGATCGCTCCCCATACGAAGTTGCCGCTGGATGTACATTTAATGGTAGAGAACCCGGAATTATATGTTCCTGCCTTTGCTAAAGCCGGGGCGCACATGATCACGGTTCATGCGGAAGCCTGTGTGCATCTGCATCGTGTATTGCATTTGATCAAGGAGCATGGGGTTAAGGCTGGAGTTGCCATCAATCCAGCTACACCAGTGTCTGCAATCCGTGAAGTATTAGAAGATGTAGATCTGGTACTGATCATGACAGTTAATCCTGGCTTTGGAGGACAAGCTTTTATTCCGGGAACGCTGCGTAAAATCACAGAGTTGCGTGAATGGAAGCAAGAGCACGGCATCGATTTCCACATTGAAGTGGACGGGGGCGTTACTTCTGCAACTGCACCACTTGTTGTAGAAGCTGGGGCTGATGTGTTGGTTGCTGGAAGTGCGGTGTTTGGTAAAGTTGATCGCCGGGCTGCGATGGCTGAAATTCGTGATAGTGTTACTTTGCCTCGGTAATTTTTTTATTCAGGAATAACGCGTGCTTTCCTATGTATGACAAGTACTTCTACTCGTCCGGGTGGAATAGGGATAGCATGCGGTGCATACAATGGGTTACATGAGAGGTTCTCATGTAGCCTTCTTTTTTTGCGACGAGAATACACGAGTATAGGGCTTGTGACATAGAATAGGCTGAAGGCATGAGAATGATGGGGAGGGTAAATAATGAAATTTTACACATTCAAGCTGCCTAAGTTTTTGGGGGGATTTGTAAAAGCCGTTCTGAACACATTTCACAAAAACTAAGGACCACCGTTTGGTAGGTGAAGCGGTAGGGGCGCGCGCGGACTTCTCTGCCATCACAGTTTGCGGCGCTCGCCCGCGAAATGCGATGTGGGGATATGGGAGCATCAAAAAAGCACCTCTAATTAGAAAAGGTGCTTTTTGTCTATATGCTTATTCCCACCATTACACGCGGGTCAGTTTACCGGATTTCAAAGCCCGAGTGCTGACGTATACGCGTTTAGGTTTACCGTCTACTAGAATACGGACTTTCTGTACGTTCACGCCCCAAGAGCGACGATTGCGATTGTTTGCGTGTGATACATGGTTACCTGTACCTTGAGTTTTACCAGTCACATAACATTTGCGAGACATTCATTACACCTCCTGTTCAATTACACCTGTCTTGAGAATAACAGTTATTTATTCATGCATAGTTATTGTTCAAGCCGGCATTCTACCAGTTGATTTCCTTCATCAATGCCAAATAGGCAGAGGAAACCTCATAAAACAATACTAACATATAATATCATAGTAAAAAAAGCGCCGTCAACTGATCATTAAATTTAATTTTGATCTCATGCAGTTCTTTTATTTATTTCTCCTTGTTCTTATAGTACAATATGGTTTAGTCCATAATAATTTCAAGGGAGGAGTGAATGCAGTCGTGACTATAAAACTGAATACCGAATATGGACAAATCAATATATCGGATGAAGCAATAGCGGTTATCGCTGGATCGGCCGCCATGGAATGTTATGGACTAGTGGGAATGGCAAGCCGAAAGCAATTTAAAGATGGTTTCGCCGAATTGCTCGGGCGTGAAAATTTGACCCGGGGTGTGGAAGTTAACCTAGACAATAATCGATTATCAATTCATCTTTATATTATAGTCAGTTATGGTACAAAGATTTCTGAGGTTGCACACAACATTCAACTAAAAGTGAAGTACGTATTAAATGAAGTCGTTGGACTCGATGTGGATAAAGTTAGCATTTCAGTCCAAGGCGTACGTGTATCAAGCTAGGAAGGGGAATTCTCAATTGAGTAAGCGTTCTCTAAATGGAACAGATTTTACCGCCATGGTACTTGCCGGAGCGGAACGGCTTGCAGCGCATGCCGAACACGTCAATTCTCTTAATGTGTTCCCGGTTCCTGATGGGGATACGGGAACAAATATGAATTTGACGATGACAGCTGGCGTGGCCGAGCTAAAGAATAATGGATCAGGAGGCATAGGCAGCCGCTCGGGCACTTTGTCCAAAGGCTTGCTGATGGGCGCAAGGGGGAACTCTGGCGTTATTTTGTCTCAGTTATTCCGCGGTTTCGGCCGATATGCTGCTCCATACGAAGAGTTAAATACAGTTCAATTTGCTGCTGCATTGCAGAGTGGAGTGGACACCGCCTACAAGGCGGTTGTGAAGCCCGTAGAAGGTACGATTCTTACCGTAGCCAAGGAATCTGCTAAGCACGCTGTTTACTATGCCAGACGGACAACAGATGTTGTAGAACTAATGACGGAAGTGTTGGCAAAAGCACAGGAGGCTCTCGCGGGCACACCTGAATTACTGCCTATACTGAAGCAAGTAGGTGTCGTTGATTCTGGTGGACAGGGACTTGTATATATTTATGAAGGATTTATGGAAGTATTGACTAACGGTAAGCTACCGACACATGTACAGGCTGAAGGACAAGCCTCAGCTCCAGTATCTTCACCGGTTTCGACAGCGCCGCGTGTGGTTTCACATGTTCCGCTATCGGCTCAAGCGCGCCTTGAGACGGAGGATATTGAATTTTTATATGATATGGAGTTTTTCATTAATCGCCAACTAGGTGATGTTAAAGGTGTACGCTTCGATGAAGACCAATTCCGTAAAGAGTTATCCAAAGATGGGGATTCCATTATTGTGATTGCGGATGACGAAGTCATCAAAGTACATGTGCATTCCAAACAGCCTGGTGAAGTTATGAATCTGGCACTGCGTTATGGAGAAATTACTCAGATTCATATTCTGAATATGCGTGAGCAACACCGTGATCTATTATCGGCAGGTATGGACGCTGCTTCTATGCCAGAATTATTCGCGGATATCCCTGCGGAGCCAGTCCGTATTGCAGAATCGGCTGAGCTTCCAGCGCATGAACTAGCACCATATGGGTTTATCGCCGTTGCATCTGGACAAGGAATTTCAGATATCTTCACTAGTTTGGGTGTGGATGTTGTTCTGTCTGGAGGCCAGACGATGAATCCAAGCACAGAGGATTTCGTTAAGGCGATTCATTCTATTTCAGCAGAGCATGTATTTGTATTACCTAACAATTCGAATATTATACTTGCTGCTCAGCAGGCGAAGGATCTTCTTGAAGGCGAACGGAGTATAACTGTTATTCCGAGTAAGAGCATTCCACAAGGGATAGCTGCGGCATTTGCTTTCCAAGAGGAAGAGCAGGTAGAGAGTAACAGTGATAACATGCTGACTGCCGTTAAGAATGTCAAAACAGGACAAGTAACTACTGCAGTTCGGGATACGGTATTTGATGATCTAGAGATTACGGCTGGACATTATATCGGGATTGCTGATTCCAAAATCGTAGCTACCGAGTCAGGTTTATTGGAAACGAGTCAAAAGCTAATCGCAAGCATGCTAGCTGATGGCGATGAGATCGTTACTGTGCTGGCTGGCGAAGAAGCCACTGACGAGATGACCGAATCTCTTACAGCTTGGATTGGGGAAAATTATCCCCAAGTGGAAGTAGAGACGCATACAGGCGGTCAACCTATATATTATTATTTATTTTCTGTTGAATCCTGATTGGTCTTGAAATCAGTGAAATACTGAAAGGATGGAGATCCAATGAGTCAGGTCGTTATTGTAGCCGATAGTACGGCGGATGTCCCGCAGGCGATGCTTTCTGAATATGGTATTCATATTGTTCCAATGAGAGTCGCATTTGGAGAGGAATCTTTTCTGGAGGGCATAGAAATTACTGCGGAGGATTTTTACGACAAGCTGACGAAGTCGCGCGACTTACCAACGACTTCTCAGACGTCTCCATCCCAATATGTTGAAGTTTATCGGAAGTTCATGCTGGATATTCCCGGCGCTTCGATCATCTCAATTCATCTCTCATCTGGTATGAGCGGAACGTATCAAGCGGCTTTATTGGCCAAAGATATGCTGGAAGAAGAGTTGGGTGAAGAACTCGATATTACCGTGATTGATTCCTTGTGCGCTACATACGGATTTGGTTTGCAAGTGGTTCATGCGGCTAGATTGGCTAAGCAGGGGCTAGCAGCTAAGGACATTGCCACTCAGGTGATTGATTTAGGTAAGCAGCGTAGACTTTATTTTCTAGTGGATACGCTAGAATATCTACAGAAGGGCGGTCGCATTGGGAAAGCAGCGGCGATTGTCGGTACACTTCTTAATATTAAGCCTATTCTTTCAGTGGATGGGGAAGGCGTTATATATGCGGTAGATAAGGCACGAGGTCGTAAGCGGGCTGTTGCCCGTGCTATCGAATTGTTTATTAAAGATTTCGGAGATCATAAGGACCTGAATGTAGCGGTATGTGATGCTGTTAATCCGGAAGGAACGGAAGAGTTCCTAACGTTGATGGCAGAGCACTTTACCCTACACGAAGTGGTTCGTACGAGTATCGGAGCCGTTGTAGGCACACATGTCGGACCGGGCACGTTAGCAGTGTTCGTGTGGCCAGCTTAAGTGGGGGAACGATATGAATTTAACAGAAATACCAGTTAAGCAAGTTAATGGCGTGAGCGCTCTGAAAGCCGGAGAGCTTCACGCCTTTGGCATCTCTACGGTAAATGATTTGATTGAATATTATCCATATCGTTATGAAGATTATCGACTTCGCTCGTTAGTTGAGGTTAAGGATGGAGATAAGATAACGGTACAGGCAAAAATAATGGGTGTTCCCGTACTACAACGATATGGGGGCAAATCCAGATTAAGCTGTAAGATGGTGGCGGAGGACTGGATGTTCACGGCCACATGGTTTAACCGTCATTTCTTGAGAGACCAGCTAACGGCAGGTCGGGAAATCATTCTGACAGGAAAATGGGATCAACGGCGTAGCCAATTAACGGTGTCAGAATCAGAATTTCCGGATAAAGGAACGGTAAGAAGTGGGAGTCTTCAGCCTGTCTACTCGGCTGGCGGCAATATTACACAGGCTTGGATGCGCAAGAGTATTGGCCAAGCTTTGCTTCAATATGGAGAGATGATTCCGGAAATACTGCCGCAGGAACTTCTGGATGAATACAAGCTAATGGCTCGTAAACGTGCGATTCAGCGTATTCATCAGCCTCAAGATAATGAGGAAGGGCAGTCTGCTCGGCGGCGGATGGTATACGAGGAATTATTTCTGTTCCAATTGAAGCTTCAGGCCTACAGGGCAATGAATTATGAACGTATGGATGGTGTGCGTCATGAATTCGAAAACTCGACGATACGTGAGTTCGTTCGTAGTTTGCCTTTTGAGTTGACGGATGCACAGAAGAAGGTAGAGCTAGAAATCCTGCAAGATATGCGTTCCTCGTTCTGTATGAACCGACTGTTACAAGGAGATGTAGGCTCTGGTAAGACAGTAATTGCGGCAATTGCATTATTTGCTGCGGTGAAATCAGGGCATCAGGGTGCATTTATGGTTCCTACTGAAATTTTGGCAGAGCAGCATGTCCGGTCGTTGTCCAAACTTTTTGAACCATTTGGAATTTCTGTAGGCCTGCTTACAGGAAGCGTTACGGGGCGAAGAAGGAAGGATTTACTGGGATCTCTACAAATGGGATTGACGGATATCGTGGTAGGTACGCATGCACTGATTCAGGAGGATGTATTCTTTCGTTCACTGAGTATGGTCGTGACAGATGAGCAGCACCGCTTTGGTGTGAACCAACGGAGTATTCTGCGACGTAAAGGTTTCAATCCCGATGTGCTGACGATGACGGCAACTCCGATCCCACGGACACTAGCGATTACGGCATTTGGTGATATGGATGTCTCTACACTATCGGAGCGTCCGAAGGGGCGCAAGCCGATCTCGACCTATTGGGTTAAGCAAGACATGATGGATCGTGTGCTTGGCTTTATCTCGCGTGAAGTATCGCAAGGGCGTCAGACTTATCTTATCTGTCCGTTGATTGAAGAATCGGATAAGCTGGATGTACAGAATGCTATTGATCTGTACGTGATGATGGGACAGGCCTTCCCAGATTTCAAGGTTGGGCTACTGCATGGGAGAATGACCTCAGCTGAGAAGGAAGAAGTTATGCGTGGCTTCTACGATAATGAGGTGCAGTTACTCGTTTCGACGACGGTTGTAGAAGTTGGAGTAGACGTGCCGAATGCAACATTGATGATTATCATGGATGCGGATCGTTTCGGCCTCTCTCAGCTTCATCAGTTGCGGGGTCGTGTTGGCCGGGGTGAGCATGAGTCCTATTGCGTGCTTATCGCCGATCCTAAGTCGGAGGTAGGGCGTGAGAGGATGAAGGTTATGACGGAGAGTGACGACGGCTTCGAAGTGGCTAGGAGGGATCTGGAGCTGCGTGGTCCTGGTGACTTCTTCGGTACGAAACAGAGCGGTGTACCGGAATTTCGCATCGCGGATATGGTTAGTGATTTCGCTGTGTTAGAGACCGCGAGAGATGATGCCGCTCGGTTGGTGCGAGAGCCCTCCTTCTGGACATCACCACAATATGGACCGCTACGGAGTTTTCTAAAGAGGGAGCAAATCTTACAAGGTGAGTTAATCGATTAGTTTTCTTTCTGCCCGGCACTAAATACAGTCTTTCCGTCATATATTAGAGAAGGTCTCCAAGTGACGGGAGGTGTTGAGTAGTTTTGGCGAATTATCAACAATATGGAATCAGTCCACAGTTAGTAGAGCGGATCAAACTCAAAATGAAAAATCCAGCAGTAAAGGAACGGGTCAAAAAGCTTGTAGACGGATTGACCAAATCAGATTTGCAGGATCGCGCAAAAGTACGTCGACTTGTTAAGTCGTCGACAAAGCTGTTAAGTGAACAGTTAACTGGGGCGCAGGAGGAGCAAATTGTACAGTTTGTGATCGATCAGAAAATCGACCCGCGTAATACACTCCATCTAATAAAATTATGGGGTATGTTCCGGTAAGGGCAGGGATACTTATTTTATAAGCACATCATCCCAAAAGGATGGTCAGAGTTACTCTGGCTGTCCTTTTCCTTTTATCACACTTAAATGCTGCAAGTTTGAGAAAAATAGGTAGCTCGTAATATTAGGGCTGTTATAAATTTCTTGTTTGGTATATACTTTTTATATCGACATGACAGTAGGTCAAAAGAAAGAAGGGCTGATACATCCAATGACTCCGCGAACGAGAGAGCAGAACGAAGAAATAAGGCGAATTCGAATGACCCAAATTGTTAAGTCGGCCGCCGACGTTTATCTCGATAAAGGCATGCTCATGGAAATTCGAGATGTAGCCCTTGAGGCAGGTCTTGGATATGGAACGGTCTATCACTATTACAAGAACAAAAACGATCTACTCCATGATCTGTTGTGGCAGGCTATGGATCGGGCCGCTGAATGGATGTATGGTGTAGCAAAACAGGGTAACTCTAATCCATGTGAGTTTAAAGACACTGTTGTTTCACTTATGGAATGCTGGGCAGAGGATCATGCCTTATATTTGTTATGTAAAATGAGTATCGATGATTTTCGTTCATTGTCTGGGGAACAGGCTGAGTCACTTGTTACAGCTTATCAAGAGAAGGTGTTCATACCTTTGGCAAGCTTAATCGCACATGAAACCTCATTACCCTTACTAAATGCGAAAAAGAGGGCTCAAATGCTACTTGCCTCTTTGATCGGATGCTCCTTACCTTCCCTCAGACAAGGAAGCTTACAGCAAGATGCCAAAGATATCGCTGATTTTCTGTTAGAGGGCCTAATTCAGCGTAAGAAAGTGCAAATTTAAGGAGTGAAACGAAGATGATTATATTGAAATCACCAAGAGAAATCGAAGAAATGAGACCGGCGAGCCAGATTGTGGCAGACTGTCACCGAGAGATTGCTAAGATTATTGAGCCTGGGATTACCACGCTCGAAATTAATGATATGGTTGCTAGGCATATTGTAAAATTAGGCGGGAAGCAGTTTACGAAAGGGTATAATGGCTTTCCTGCTGAAACATGTGCTTCTGTTAATGATGTGGTTGCCCATGGTTTTCCGTCACGCAGAAAATTAGAGGATGGCGACATTGTTACAATCGATATCGTGGTCGAATACAATGGCTGGTTCGGTGATTCGGGTTGGACTTATGCCATTGGCCAAGTGAGTCCGGTTGCAGAGAAGCTGATGAAGGTTACGAAGGAATGCCTATATATCGGGATTGAGAAGGCGTTACCCGGGAATCGTCTGGGTGATGTGACTTCAGCCATTCAAGCTCATGCGGAATCCAATGGTTTTTCAGTCGTACGTGACTTGCTGGCACATGGAATCGGTAGAAGTTTGCATGAAGAGCCGAATTATGAGCATGTAGGCATTGCTGGTAAAGGAATCCGGTTGAAGGAAGGTATGGCCATGACTATTGAGCCGATGATCAACGAAGGAACGTATCGGATCACGATCGATGATGATGAATGGACAGCGAGAACCGCTGATGGCAAGCTATCCGCACAATATGAACATACCATTGTTATTACGGGCGATGGTCCACAAATCTTAACGGCCCAATAAGATCATAGGACAGACAATCGAGGAGATCGTTCGCGAGCGTAGCTGGTGAACGGTCTTTTTTTTATTCCATAGTTAAATGGTATCTATAAATAAGGATTGACCAAGGTCATTCTTTGCGAGAGAATGTACGCGTGCACATAAGTGGAAAGGATGATCTATATCTCAACTCGTAAGGAGGTTGCGAAGCTGATGAGGCAATTACGCATTGGAATGATCGGTTATAAATTTATGGGCAAAGCTCACAGTAATGCATATCGAAGCTTGCCGATGTTCTTCCCTCAGGCAATAAAGCCGGAGATGTCCGTTATTTGCGGGCGAAATGCTGGCGCGGTGAGTCAAGCGGCAGTTCAGTTAGGCTGGAGTGAAAGTGTCACGGATTGGAGGGAACTAATTTCCCGGGAGGACATTGATCTTATTGATATCAACGCGCCAAGTAATGCGCATAAGGAGATTGCGCTGGCGGCAGCTCATGCGGGTAAACATATCTTCTGCGAAAAGCCGCTTGCGCTAACATTAGAGGATGCTCAGGAAATGCTATATGCTGCTGAAGAAGCGGGTATCGTTCATATGGTCGGATTCAACTATCGTTTTTCTCCGGCGGTAAGACTGGCGAAAAAGCTTGTGGAGAGTGGAAGATTAGGCACTATTTATCACTTTAGAGCGTGGTTCTTGCAGGATTGGATTATTGATCCCGAATTCCCATTGGTTTGGAGATTACAGAAGGAAATCGCAGGGTCCGGTTCTCATGGTGATCTTGGTGCTCATCTCATTGATTTGGCTCATTTTCTAGTTGGAGATATACACGAAGTTATCGGGATGAGTGAGACCTTCATCAAGGAGCGTCCGATTGCCACTGAAATGACGGGCTTAAGTGCCAAAGGAAGCAAGGATGATCCTAAGGGTCCGGTAACTGTAGATGACGCGACGTTGTTTTTAGCCCGTTTTGAAAACGGTGCCATGGGCAGTTTTGAAGCAACACGATTTGCCGCTGGACACCGCTCAACGAATTCTTTTGAAATTAACGGAAGTTTAGGTAGTGTGAAGTTTGATTTTGAACGGATGAATGAGCTTGAAGTTTATTTCACTTCTGATGATGAGGATGTGCAAGGATTTCGCCGTATTCTTGCAACAGACCCTACGCATGACTATGCAGACGCATGGTGGCCGCCGGGTCATACGATTGGTTTTGAGCACACATTCATTCACGAAATGTTAGAATTATCTTCCGCTATTGAGGAAGGGCGACAGCCAGAGCCTAATTTCCGTGACGGAGTGAAATGTCAGGCTGTGCTTGAAGCCGTTGAACGCTCGATTGATGAGCGCCGCTGGGTGAATATATCTGAAATGTAATGTAACAGACTACTTGAAGAGCGCAAATGACGAGAAAGGCGTTGATCGTCTGGGGTGGCTGCGATGGACATGCGCCGGAGCAGGTCGCAGCCATAGTAGAGGTACACAAGAAGCTAGCTCCTACACTTCGAAATAGCTATAGCGGCATGGAAGATAAGCTTTTGTTGACTCTGGTCTATCGGCTAGAGTTTTTTTGTCGTTAGTTGTAAGGTGCTTCTTCATTTTGTTTCTTTGGAGTATTCTTTGAGCTGCATGGCTAACCCCGAGATATACTTTGTCAATTGCAAGCTTATCTCTGATCGCATAACATCACGAGTCATACCAAACTGTTCCTCATATCCCCGACAATAATAACGATGATAGACAACCAACTCGGATTGCTCCTCAGTTAAAATTTTGATATTACGTCTCTTAAGCTCACGTCGTAGTCTATATAAGTCTTTTACGATCTGGTCCAGAATCTTTTGGCCGGCCATCAGATATAGGCGTTTTAGAATATTGGTTGAGTATTCGATGTCAGCTAGGCTCTTCTGAACCATCTTTTCCATGTACGGTAGTAAAATATAGTCACGGATCATTGTCCGTTCCTCGGTAGTGATGATCTTGTTCTCATGAGAATGTTGTCGTTGTTCATAACCCTCAACATGTTCTGTCAATAACATCTTAGATTTCCACCGTTCGTTATCGTCAAGCTTACTCATTTATAATGCCCTCCAATTTGTTCGGCTCTTTCTCGTGCCACACCAGCTTCCATTAGAGAAGAGGCGCGCACAATGGCATCGCTCCCGTACCGATGTTTGATTCCATCGATCGCTCGTTCTTTACGATAAGCGAGGGATCGATCTTCAAAGAGGGTAAGTTGGATCGTGCTATCGTCCGTCAGATGAGACAAGGAAACACTTAGGTTACTGAGAGGTAACCCACTCCAGTGTTCTATGAATAGCTTATGTGCAGCAGCAGCAACTTCATGGGTTAGGGAAGTCGGTTGTGGTAGTGTCGTTTGTCGACTAAACCAAGTAGATCGTTTACCATCCGTTTCCGCAGCGGAGACAGAAACAACTGAGCCCATATAGTGATGTCGCCTGGTGCGTCGGCAGACCTCTATGACTAGCTCAAGCAGGACGATTTCAATGTCTTTGAGCCTGGTGTATAGACTCCAGCGAAGCGCTTTGCCATGGCTGACCGATTTTAACTGATGTCGTATTCCAGCTACAACGGGACTTGGATCGATTCCCCGTGCTGTCTGCCAGTAATACCCCGCCTGGATATCGCTTTGTTTTCCCATTTCACGGCGCATTCGCTGTTTGAATTCCCCGAATTCCATACAGGCAATATCACCGATGCAGTTTAGGCCCATCCGGGTAAAGTGACGGGTCATTGCGGATGCTACCATGAACATCTGATGCACGGGGAGCTTCCATAGTGTGGATTCCAATTTATCAAATGAGAGTTCAAATATTCCTTCCGGTATCTTTTTGGCATAATTATCAGTCGCCATTTTTGCGAGAACTTTCGTAGGACCTATCCCAACCCTTGTCAGGACACCTGTTGATAGACGTACATGATCTTGAATTCTTCTGGCTAGTTCATGAGGAGATCCAAAGTATTTGAGCGAACCCGTAACATCCAAAAATTGCTCATCTATACTGTAAGGCTCCACAAGATCTGTATAGGATTCGAAGATTTGTGTGATTAATAGCGAGATTTGAATATAGGTCCGCATTCTGGGACGGATGACAATCAATTCGGGACATTTAGCTAATGCCTCTCCGACTCGTGACGCTGTAGTTACACCGTAAGATTTAGCAATAGGACATGCCGCCAGTATAATACCATTTAGCCTTGCGGGGTCTCCGACGGCAACTGGTTTATCACGATATTGGGGATGAGCCGCTTTTTCCACGGATGCGTAAAAGGACTGTCCATCAATTAAAAAAATTTGTCTCGTCATGGGTTAACCCTCCGTTAAAAATGCTCGTGATCATGGGGTAGGGAGTATTCAAGCATAATCATTGACCTCATGACCCTTCATTTTATGAAAAATACGAAAGTATGTTCGCTTTTTATTATATACCAGATCATGCTCAATAATACAAAGGCTAAATAATCCAACCAGATATAGAATAGTAAAAAATTAAGCTAGACTCTGAATAACAGAGAAGTCTGTCTTAATTTTTGATATAATAGGTTTTAATAGCGGTTTATCGGAATGGAGAGGGATGAATGATCTTACATAAGGGAGAGATTTTATTTCGGCAGGGCGATGAGGGAGCGTTCATATACCATATCAAGAGTGGTTTATTCAAGGTGACGCGTCTACATGAGAATGGGAATATGGTTCTATTTAACATTCTATACCCTGGTGAAATGGTTCCACATCATTCACTTATCTCACCTAAAGATATCCATGGTACAGCAGTAGCGCTCATCCGCAGTGAGGTGGAGACTATCCCGGCTCAGGACTGGTATCGTGAGCTGAATGAGGATCCAAAGAAGCCGCTTGAAGTGGCGAAGCTGTTACAGGAGAAAGTTCGATTCATGCAGGAACGACTGGATCATCTGACTGTGGGTACCCCTGCCGAAAGGCTGGGGCTACTTGAGAAATGGTTGAGAAATCATGCAAATGGCATTCCTCTGACGGAATACTTGACTCAGGAGGAGATAGGCCAACTGATTGGCGTTAGACGGGAGACCGTTAACCGATTATTGCGCGGACACTAGAACGTTTAAGGAAACGGATAAAACTTCTCAAAATTTAAAAGGCAACGATCCTCAACTGGGATCGTTGCCTTTTGCGTATCGTGAGATGGAGTTATTGGTGCACCTTTTCTTTCTGTAGAAGGAGTACTAAAGACTATCGGCTGGACCAAAAAATTCGAAATGAATGCGTTCCTCAGGTATACCCCATTCCTGAAGCGCCTGATTGATCGCTCGCATGAATGGTACAGGTCCACAAAAGTAGAAATCCGCCTGGGAGTCAGTCACTGTCTGTAACCAAGGAAGATCGATAAACCCAGCTTTATCACATCTATCACCGATTTCAGGTGACTCATAAATCAAGTAGGAACGGAGTTTCGCATGCTGCTTAGTGAGGCCTTTGATATGTTTGTTCATCGCATGCTGGCTTCCGTTGCGTGCAGCATGAATATATACAACTTCCCGCTCAGGATCATTTTGAAGAATCGTTTCTAGCATGCTGACCATCGGTGTAAGACCTACGCCGCCGCTAAGCAAGACAACAGGGGTGTCTTTCGATTGATCCAGAGTGAAGTCTCCAGCTGGCGCGCTGATCTCCAGAATATCTCCCTCCTCGACTTGGGTATGCAGATAGTTAGATACGATACCAGCGGGCTTATCCATGAGGGCATCTTCCCGCTTAACGGAGATACGGTAATAAGGATGCCCCGGAGCACTAGATAGACTGTAATGACGGAGATGGGTAAACTCCTGATTTTCGGGTTTAACAGAAACGGTGATGTATTGTCCCGGCTGATAGGAAGCAATCTCATTGCCGTCTTCCGGTTTCAAATAGAAGGAGGTGATAACTTCGCTCTCCTTGACCTTGCGGTCAACTACGAAGCGACGGAAACCACGCCATCCACCCTTTTGCTCAGTGGCTTCATTGTACATTTGCGCTTCAATACTGATGAACACGTCAGCGATAACACCGTAAGCTTGGCGCCATGCCTCTATAATTTCGTCGGTTGCTGCATCTCCGAGCACGGTCTTGATCGCGGCGAGCAGGTTCTCTCCTACGATTGGGTAATGCTCTGGTTGAATACCTAATGCCCGGTGTTTCTGTGCGATTCCTTTAACGACAGGTAAAATCTCTTCGAGACGGTCAATGTGTACGGCCGCAGCATAGACCGCATTGGCCAGAGCTGCTGGTTGTTTTCCTTGACGTTGGTTAGCGTGATTGAATATATTCAGTAGCTCGGGATGGTTTTTAAACATCGTTTGATAGAATGTTTTCGTTATAGTCTGCCCATGAACTTCAAGCACAGGAACAGTGGATTTAATAATCTCAATCATTTTGGAATCGAGCATAGTGGTACCCTCTTTCTAGTGGAATTGATCAACTACCTCATCAAGTATAGGCAGTGGTAATAGACGAAAGAGTGATTTTGGTCACAATAGAGTTAAACAAAATGTGAATTAGTCATGCTTCGCAATGATATTTATCACGTTATTGCAAATAAATTATTTGTTTGTGTTCAAGCTGTTTAGTCATTACTGAGTCTGTGTTATAATAAATATAAATAAATAAACTTGAAAGGATCAGGATACCATGTGTTCCCGAAGGACGAATCCCCAAAGGACGATTTGGAAACGTTGTGATCTCTCTTATACTTAGCTTCTTTCGTGGCGTGTCGGTTTATGGCCAACAACCCTACGAAAGAAGAGTGTGACAATGCGAAGGACAAAGTCCTCCAAGAACCTCTTCGTAGGGAGTTGCCGTAAGGTCAACAAAACTACGATTAGAGGGATTCTGGATGAGGAAAGCGCACAAATGGCAGATTGAAGGTTCACAGTTATTGATGATGTTGCTTGGGTCTTTTTTATTAGCTTTTACTTATTACCATATTAATTTTCAAAATGGGCTGTCGGAAGGCGGTTTTGTGGGGCTAGCGCTCCTAGGTAAATATTTATTTGATTTGCCACCTGCGTTATCGATGATTGTACTAGATATTCCTATTTTTATTCTAGCTCTGTTTCTAAAAGGGCGTAAATTCATTGTAAGCAGTTTGTTCGCTTCGATGATGTTCTCTGCGTTCTACGAGCTATGTGAGAGGTTCTCACCACTTACCTTGAATTTGCACCACAATTTGCCGCTAGTGGCTTTATTGTCAGGTGTACTTATTGGGATTGGTGCAGGTATGGTGCTGAGAGCTGGAGGAGCGACGGGCGGGGATGATATTTTATCTCTGATCGTAAGTCAGTGGTCAGGTATTAAGATCGGAACTGTATTTATTCTGATGGATGCAATAGTACTGATGATTTCATTGTTCTTCTTACCTTTTGCAGAAACAATGTTTACGATTATGGCGGTACTGATATCCGGAAAAGTGATTACTTGGATCGTGAATTATGGCAAGAGAGATCTGGCACCAGTCCGTGTTCCATATGGCATGAAGAAGAAAACGGCTCGAGCTTAATAGCTCAGGCCGTTTTTTTGCGTTTTAATTAAATAAATGAACGTATTCTCCGTATCCTTCTTTCTCCAAATCCTCTTTCGGCACAAAACGTAGTGCGGCAGAGTTGATACAGTAGCGCAGCCCAGTTGGCTCTGGTCCATCATTAAACACATGGCCAAGATGTGAGTTTGCTTCCTTGCTACGTACCTCAGTTCGGATCATGAAATGGCTTGAATCCGTCTTCTCCTTGATGTTGTATTCTCTCAGGGGACGTGTAAAGCTAGGCCAGCCACAACCGGCATCGTATTTGTCTTTGGAACTAAAGAGAGGTTCACCTGATACGATATCCACATAGATGCCTTCACCTTCATGGTCCCAATATTCGCCTGTGAATGGTCGCTCTGTACCCTGATTCTGTGTAACCTCGTATTGAACCGGTGTAAGTCGTTGTTTAAGTTGTTCCTTATCTAGGGGACCGGACCAATGATTCTCGATGAAGTCCTCTCGGCCAGAGCCTTTGCGGTAGCGCTTGTAATGTGCTGGGTTTTTCTTGTGGTAACCTTGATGGTATTCCTCAGCTACATAGAACCGGGCAGCCGGTAGAATCGGTGTAACTATCGGTTTGTCGAAGCGACCACTTTGTTCAAGTTGCAATTTTGACTCTTCTGCTTCTCTTTGCTGTTGTTCATTATGATAAAATATCGCTGTCTGATAAGATTGGCCTCGATCATGAAATTGTCCACCCGCATCTGTCGGATCGATCTGTTGCCAGAACAGTTCAAGAAGTTTATGGTATGGGAAAATATTTGGATCAAACGTGATTTGTACGGCTTCATAATGACCGGTGTTATGGGTGCAAACTTCTTCATAGGTTGGATTGTCCGTGTGGCCACCTGTATAACCCGAAAGTATGCTATGGATGCCGGGTAGCTCCTCAAATGGTGACACCATACACCAGAAACATCCGCCAGCAAAAGTGGCGAGCTCTCTATTAGTATTAGTAGTTGACGCTGGATTCATGTATTTCCCTCCGTTTCATCCTCTATTATATCAATTTTAAGATAAAACCCAAAATCACTGTCTTTGATCTCTCCGGACGCGTTTGTATATCCAAAGTACGATGGCGAGAAATAGGAGGTACACCGCTGTTACTCCCAAAGCTGTTATAGGTTCAGATAGAATGGAATTGCCTAGATACGCATACAGAAAAATACTGGGGAACTTACCGATGATCGAGGCGAGCAAGTAAGTCATAAATGGAATACCAGCAACTCCGGCATAGATGTTAACAGCCGTTTGGGGTAACACAGGGATAAGACGACATATGATAATAGCTGCAAACGGCCGTTTATTGATGAATTGAGTCACGCGTTCGAGAGTTTTAAGTGATCCAATCCACCGTAGAGCAGGTTCGCGAAATCCATATGCAGAACCCCAATAGAACAATGCCCCTGCTATCGTAGATCCAATTAGCGTGATCATTCCACCGGTCCAGGTGCCGGTTATGTATCCTGCAGCAGCGATTACGATTCTATAAGGCATGATGGGAACTAGGGCAAATAGGATCGAGAGAGCAAATAGGCTCCAAATAGAGGGTTGGTCGTTGATTAGGGCGGCTAAATCCTCTTTATATGTAAAGACCAAAGTGAATGTTATGAAGTATATAGCAATGGCAATCCATCTTTTCATAAATGTCTACTTTCCTCCTATCTATTCGTCTATCATATCAAAAATGGGAGCATGCATCTAATGTAGGAAAATATCTTGGCGGATAGAAAGAGTACGTGCTATAATAATTTTAATTAAACATGCATGGTTCCCAAAGGGGAGTAGCTTATAACAGTAAAGTCGTCATTACGGGAGAAATCCCCGGCTTTATTGCGACATTAGTGTTGTTAGCGAGACCTTTGCCCGGCGTATAGTACTTGGGTGAAGGTCTCTTTTGATGCAAATTTTGCGTCGTGCCGAGTACTGCGGTGCGGCGCATTTTTTTTGAATGTAGGGCATCATAAAAAGATAATAAGGGGGAGAGAGAATGGATTTTATGTCGGTGGATTTTTGGATGGCATTGTTATCTATTGTGATGATCGACCTTGTGCTGGCAGGAGACAATGCAATTGTCATTGGGCTTGCTGCAAGGAATGTACCAAAGGCTGATCAGAAGAAAGTTATTATGTGGGGAACAGTGGGGGCTATAGTAGTCCGGGTCATTATGACCGTACTGGTAGTTCAATTGCTTAATATCCCAGGTCTTCGTCTTGCTGGGGGACTTGCGCTTATGTGGATCGCATACAAGTTACTCGTGGATGAGAAGAACCATGATATTAAAGCAGGTAATCAGATGTGGGCCGCCATCCGGACGATTATTATCGCAGATACTATGATGGGACTGGACAACGTTCTTGCCGTAGCAGGAGCTGCTCATGGCGACTTTTTGTTAGTAGTCATTGGGCTGGCGATTTCTGTACCGATTATGGTGTGGGGCAGTACCATGATTCTGAAGCTTACAGAACGTTATCCGATAGTCATCACAATTGGTGCTGCAGTACTGGCTTGGACAGCAGCGAAGATGCTTGTAGAAGAGCCGCTAGTGCATGATTGGTTCGCAAATGGATTTATAAAGTATGGTTTCGAATTACTTGTTATTGTGATAATCGTGGGATTAGGAACTTATGTTAAGAAAAACCGTAAACAACCTAGCGCGGTGGATCACTCACATAGCTAAAAGAGCACTCATATCATACACAAAAGGCCGCTTGACGATTCTAGTCAAGCGGCCTTCTTTATGTGGATACACCTACTGATTCTGGTGAGCATCCAGGCGAAATTGTTTGGGTGACATGCCGTAACGTTTACGAAATACTCTGTGGAAATAGTTGTAGTTCGGAAACCCGGAGCTTTCCGCGACATGTTCCAGTGACAAGGGACTAAACGCAATGCGTTCACGCGCCATGTTGAGCCGAACCTCTAACGTATATTGGATAATACTCGTGGCAAAAGCTTCCTTGAACAGGTGGACAGCGCGAGATACACTAATCCCAACATGGGAAGCTACGTCTTCAAGTTTAAACGTTGATGAAGCATTTTCTTCGATATAATTCTTGATCCGGTGGGCAAGATAGGTTCGATAGGTCGGCAGTGGCTGTTGGAGCAAATTTCGATCGATATCCATACACAATATTTTTAAATAATATTCCGCGATTTCGGGGCAAGGATTTGAAATCCGTCGTAGCTCGGTCATGATCTGCCGGAATGCTCCGATAATGCCTTCGGATAGAGGGACTTTGATCTTATTTGGGCGTTGATGAAATTTCCACCAGTCTTCAATCCATTTTCCTTGCAAAAAGATATGATAATCACCACTTGAGACGGCCGCTTCACCAACTTGGGTAAACTCTGCTTCTATTCTAAGTTCATAGGGTTCATTGGGTGAGAAAAGGACTAGATCTCCGGGCTCTAGAAGCTCCAAACGACCATTCAAACGGATACGGCATTTGCCGGTAGTTTGCAGACGTATTAAATGGTTGTCTAATCCGTCAGGTTGGTTCGCTATGTAGGGCTTGCGGTGCATCGAGTACCCCGCTGTTAATATTTGCAGGTTTTGATTCTCATTCATAAGCGTCCTCCATTACTTCGCCAAAAATTATGATCAGATTGTTCATGTTTCAATCATATTATTCATTTTACATTTAGACAAATTGAAATACCATGATAGATGTAAAGATTAACGATATGAGGTGATCAATTTGGTAAGAGTAGGATTACAGCTCTATACTGTTCGCGAAGCACTAGACAATGATTTTGAAGGAACGCTGCGTAAGGTTGCTGAACTTGGCTATCAGGGTGTTGAATTTGCAGGATTTTACGGTCGCTCGGCCCAGCAGGTAACTGAGATTTTAAATGAGACAGGCCTAATTGCTTTAGGCGCTCATACGCCATATGAAAAGCTACGCGATCAACTTGAGGAAGAAATTACTTTTAACCTAGCTATCGGTAATCGTTATCTCATTTGCCCGTATTTGAGTGAGGAAGATCGTAATCGTTGGGATGAAGTAATTGAGGATTTGAAAGTGATTGGTAAGCGCTGTCACGAGGCGGGTGTAGTCTTATGTTATCACAACCATGAATTTGAATTAACACAGTTGATCGGTGATAAGACCGTTCTGGATACTATCTATGAGGAAGTTCCAGCATCGTTGCTGCAAGTTGAATTGGATTCTTGTTGGGTGTCCTATGCTGGTTACGATCCGTTGCAGTACATTACTAAATATAGTGATCGACTACCGATCTTGCATCTGAAAGATATGATTACCAAGGAAGATGGATCTCCGGAGACTGTGGAACTTGGTAAAGGTGAGATTACTATTAAAGCAATTGCTGATGCTGCTGTGGATGCAGGAGTTGAGTGGTTGGTTGTAGAACAAGACTATTGTGCACAAGATGCACTTGAAAGTATTAAGGTTAGTATGGATTGGATCCACGGATATGCTAAACAAGGAGGAAATTTAAATGTCTAAAAAGTTAAGAGTTGCAATTATCGGATGCGGAGGTATTGCTACTGGTAAGCACTTACCTAGTCTTTCAGTACAACCACAGGTGGAGTTAGTCGCCTTTTGTGATATCGTTGTAGATCGTGCAGAGCAAGCCGCGGCTAAGTATGGCGCGGAGGGTGCAAAAGTATACGAAGATTTCCGTAAAATGCTCGAAGAATGTGAGCTTGATGTGGTTCACGTTTGTACACCAAATGATTCGCATGCTGAGATTTCCGTAGCAGCTTTGGAATCAGGTAGACATGTAATGTGTGAGAAACCGATGGCGAAGACGACAGCACAAGCACGCTTGATGCTAGACGCTGCCAAACGTACTGGTAAAAAGCTAAGCATTGCTTATCAGAATCGATTCCGTAGCGACAGTTTATACCTAAAGGAACTATGCGAGAATGGAGAACTGGGAGATATTTATCTCGGGAAAGCGCTGGCGGTTAGACGTCGTGCGGTACCAACATGGGGCGTATTCCTGGATGAAGAGAAGCAAGGCGGGGGACCATTAATCGATATCGGCACGCACGCATTGGATCTAACGTTATGGTTGATGGATAACTACGAACCAAAGAGTGTAACAGGATCTGTATATCATAAGCTAGGGAACCGCGTTAATGCTGCCAATGCTTTTGGTCCTTGGGATCCAGAACAATTTAAGGTAGAAGACTCAGCGTTTGGTTTTGTTACGATGAAGAATGGCGCTACGATTATGCTGGAAGCAAGTTGGGCATTGAACGTAGTTGAAACTGGTGAAGCGAAAACGTTATTGTGTGGTACTGAAGGCGGAGCTGATATGACTAACGGTCTTCGGATTAATGGGGAGAAGCTTAGCCGGTTGTATGAAACGAAGGTGGAGCTTGGAGCAGGTGGAGTTGCTTTCTTTGATGGACAAGAGGAAACAGACTCAAACAGAGAAGCAAGAGCATGGGTTGAAGCTATCCTTGAGGATAAAGAACCGGTGGTTAAACCAGAGCAGGCGCTTGTTGTAACGGAAATTCTCGAAGCTATCTACGAGTCAGCTAAGACAGGGAAAACGGTCTATTTTGATTAATAGCAACAAAACAAAGCGTACGAAGATCAATATCGAAGTAAATGCTAACAAAACTAAGCATACGCTTCCGAAGTAAGTTTTGACGAAGATCAATCATTGAAGTAAATGCTAACAAAACTTTTAAAAGGAGCAAATACACATGAAACTTGGAGTGTTTTTAGTATTGTTTGGGGGGCGTCCATTTGAAGAGGCGCTGGATCTAGCTGCTGCACAAGGATTGAAAGCAGTCGAGATTGGAACGGGAGGATTTCCAGGAACGGCCCATTGTAATCCGGATGAACTGTTAGAGAATAAAGCTGCACGGGATCAATTTAAGCGTGCGGTGGAATCACGTGGCATGATCATTAGTGCGCTCAGTTGCCATGGTAATCCGCTACATCCACAAAAGGCGATTGCTAAGGAATTTCACGATACTTTTGTGAAGACTGTTCAATTGGCTGAATTGTTGGAGGTTCCAGTCGTTAATACATTTTCGGGTTGTCCTGGCGATCATGAAGATGCTAAATATCCGAACTGGCCTGTTGCGCCATGGCCTAACGATTTCCAAGAAATATTGACATGGCAATGGGACAATAAAGTTATTCCTTATTGGACAGAGTGGGGCAAATACGCTGCTGATCATGGTGTGAAAATAGGACTGGAGCTTCATGGTGGATTTTCTGTACACACTCCAGCTACACTACTTCGGCTTCGTGAAGCCGCGGGAGAAGTTATTGGGGCCAACTTAGACCCAAGCCATATGTGGTGGCAGGGAATCGATCCTGTTCAAGCAATAAACATTCTTGGACGGGCAGGAGCAATTCATCATTTCCACGCCAAAGATACTTCGCTTGACCCGATTAATGTGAATAAGTATGGGATTACGGATATGCAGCCTTATACATCCATGTTGGATCGTGCTTGGCAATTCCGTACCGTTGGATATGGTCATGATCTTAAGACATGGGCTGATATTATCAGTGCTCTACGATTGATAGGCTACGATTATGTGGTCAGCATTGAACATGAAGATGGATTGATGTCTATTGAGGAAGGTTTAACCAAAGCTGTTCGCAATTTGCAAAGTATTCTTATAGAAGATGCTCCAACTGAAGCTTGGTGGGTATAAGTAAGTAAAGAAGAAATATACTATCAATAGCGGCCGCCGCTCAGGCGGTCGTTTATTTATAACAATATTGAAAATCATCTCAGTATGCACCAGTGTAAAAATGTGTTAAAATGATATATACTAACTAAATGTAAGTTTTTTTGATGGTTACGTTCTAAATGTAAAGAGGTGAAATGTGATGGAGGAGCAAAGTGCAATGTGTCCGCGCTTTGAAACAGCTTTTTCTTTTTTGGGAAAACGCTGGAACGGTTTGATTATTCAATCCCTAATGGGCGGACCTAAACGGTTCAAGGATATCTCCAACCGAATTCCTACGATGAGTGACAAGATGCTATCTGAGCGGATGAAAGATTTAGAGAACGAGGGTATTCTTATTCGGCATGTTTATCCAGAGACCCCTGTACGAATTGAGTATGAGCTAACCGACAAAGGACGTGCACTACGTCCGGTGATGGAGCAGGTTCAATCTTGGGCAGAGCAATGGGTTCAGTAAACATGACATGCCGTTACTAGTGATGGTGCGGCATGGAAAAAAATGAAAGTGGGTGTATTTGTGGCTGAAGTGATTGTGATCGGAGCGGGGCCAGCGGGAGCTAGCGCAGCTCTATTTCTGGCAAAAGCGGGCAAGGAAACGCTTGTCCTTGATAGCAATGCCAGCATGACGAAACGAGCTTGGATAAGAAACCACTATGGTGCTAAAGATGTATCCGGACCGGATTTACTCAAAACCGGACGGGAACAGGCCGAAACATTAGGTGCCAAGTTTATTGAAGAAAAGGTCACTGTCGTGGATACCAACGGCGGAAAAAAGGTTACCGTCAAAACGGAATCAGGTCGCAGCTACGAAGCTTCCCACATTATTTTAGCAACAGGTGCTATCACTGAACTTGCAAGCGCTATCGGACTGGAACTTCGGGATGGAAGAGAGCCACGCATCAAGACCGTGATTGCTACTGATGGAAATGGTCGTACGAGCAAGCCGCGTATTTGGGCTGCGGGAGCGGTCGCTGGAGTCAGTGTACACACGATTATTACGGCGGGGGACGGTGCTAAAGTAGCGATTGAGCTAATTAGCGAATTGAACGGTGAACGCTATGTTGATCATGATGTCCTCAAATAATTAAATAAGTGATGATTTTATAGTTTACGTAAGCAGCCTCCCCAACTCGATGTTTCATTGGTGGAGGCTTTTTTTGCGTTTTTATTTTCTGCAAATACTAAGTGATCAGGATCACAAGGAGCTCTGAATCCTTGGGGTACGATGATCCCTAAGGGTACCACTTCAACATCTTATTTTCCAAGGAGGAATTTGATATGGCTAATAACGTACAGCTGTATTTTGATAAAGAAGATTTTGTTAGGGATATTGTTGTTCAATTTCCGAAGTCGGCGGATTATTTCCGCAGCCGGAGAATCGACTTTTGCTGTGGTGGAAATCGACCTCTACATGAAGCAGCCGCTGAGAGAAATATGGATGTGGAAGAGCTTCTTGTTGATCTTGCTCAACTGGTAGCTGATCATCCAGATGCGGAAGAAGGAGACTCTTGGGCAGTGGCGGAATCAGCGGATCTGATCGGGCATATTGTTAACAAACATCATCGTTATTTACGTGAAGAGCTACCGGAACTGAAGAAAAGTGTGATGAAAGTGTCACGGGTTCATGGTGAATCCGGGCCTCACTTGATAGAGGTAGAGCGTTTGTTTGGTCAACTCATGTCTGAACTGCTAGAGCATACGGGCAAGGAAGAAGCCGAGGTATTTCCTAAAATGATAAATTGGGAATTAGGGCAGGAGGATGAGGTGCTATCCAAACTTCGCTCTTCTATAGAAGAGTTGGAGGCAGAGCATGACGCTGCGGGAGATATTCTGAAGAAACTACGGGAGTTAACGGGGGATTTTGTGCCTCCAGCACACGCATGTACGACGTATAGAATGACTTATGCGCGTTTAGAAGAATTGGAAGGTATGACATTTACACATGTGCATTTAGAGAATAATATTTTGTTCCCACGGTATACGAAAGCGTAAATGCAGTTCATTTAGCCGCAAGCACTTCGTAATAAGAGGTGTTTGCGGATTTTTCAATAGCAATTATTAGAAAAGTATGACAAATATTGTGCAAAATTTCACAATTAATGTGAATATAATCACAACCTGTTGATATCAATTTAATGTAGACTTTCAGCATGATTCTGAAATATAAGTTGTGATCGTCATGTCGTAACCGTAGGACTTTGAAGGAGGCAATCAAAATGACAACGTATAGAGAGAAACTTGTAGTGATTGGCAACGGAATGGCGGGAATCAGCGCTGTTGAACAAATTTTAAAACTAACAACTAAATTTGACATTACGGTATTCGGAAGTGAACAACATCCGAATTACAACCGAATTATGCTCTCTTACGTTTTGGAAGGCAGCAAGACGATCGATGATATCGTGCTTAATGATCTGCATTGGTATCAAGATAACGGAATTACATTGCACATAGGAACAACGGTTACCAAAATTGATGAACAAACGAAGGAAGTTGTAACCGAGGATGGAGTGCGCGTTCCGTACGATAAAGTACTTATTGCCACTGGATCCAATTCGTTTATTCTTCCGGTTCCTGGGAGTGACAAAGAAGGGGTCGTAGGATTCAGAGATATCGCGGATTGTAATCAGATGCTTCAAGCAGCCCAAGTTTACCGGAAAGCTGCTGTAATTGGTGGCGGTTTGCTTGGCTTAGAAGCGGCTAAAGGACTTGTTCAATTGGGTATGGACGTAACGGTAGTCCATCTGATGGACGACTTAATGGAGCGCCAACTTGATCATCAAGCGTCGTCAATGCTACAGGCAGAACTTGAACGTCAAGGAATTAAGTTCAAGATGGGTGCGCAAACAGCCGAGTTACTTGGTGATAAAAGAGTAAGCGGACTAAGATTTACTGATGATTCGGTATTGGATGCAGAATTCGTTGTCATGGCGGTAGGTATTAAGCCAAATATCGTGGTAGCAAAAGAGAGCGGGATCGATGTGAACCGTGGAATCGTCGTGAACGATTACATGCAAACCTCGATGGAAGGTGTGTATTCGGTTGGAGAATGTACAGAACATCGTGGAACTTGCTATGGACTTGTAGCTCCGCTGTTTGAGCAAGGAATGATTTTGGCCAAACATATTTGTGGCGTAGATACTGCACCGTACGAAGGATCCGTTGTGTCAACTAAATTAAAGATATCTGGTGTTGATGTGTTCTCAACCGGTGAGTTTATTGATGGACCAGGACATATGATCATTGCAAATAAGGATGAATGGAAACAAACATATAAGAAAATTCTGCTGAGAGACAAAGTAATGGTTGGAGCAGTACTATTTGGTGATATTACAGATTCAGCAGAACTGCAAAAGCTCATCAAGCAGAGAACAGAGATGACAGATGAATTGTACGAATCTCTGATGGGTTCAGGGTGCTGTGGCGGAGGGGGTAAGAAAACCACTTCGGTCGAAAGTATGTCCAATGAAGAAATTGTCTGTGGTTGTAACGGTGTCACCAAAGGAACCATCGTGGATGTTATTACAAATCAAGGATTAACTACCGTCGATGAAATTAAAGCTTGCACAGGTGCAACCCGTTCGTGCGGTGGCTGTAAACCAGTTGTGGAGCAAATTTTGCAATATGTACTTGGAGATGGGTTCAAAACCGCGGCCAAACAGGGCATCTGTGGATGTACAACCATGAGCCGGGATGAGATTGTGGCGGAGATCAAAGCGAAAGGTCTTCAAACAACCAAAGAGGTAATGAATGTGTTGGGATGGAGCCAACCAGAAGGCTGCTCGAAGTGCCGTCCTGCGGTTAACTATTATCTAGGTATGATCTACCCGGATAGTCATGAGGATGAGAAGGAATCACGCTTCGTTAATGAGCGGATGAGCGCTAATATTCAGAAGGACGGAACGTATACTGTTATCCCGAGAATGTATGGCGGTATTACCACACCTGAAGAATTGAAGAAGATTGCTGATGTGTCCTTGAAATATAATATTAAAGTTGTGAAAGTAACAGGTGGTCAACGATTAGTTTTAGTTGGAGTAATGAAAGCGGATTTGCCGAAGATATGGGAAGAGCTCGATATGCCGTCGGGGTATGGTTATGCCAAAGCGCTACGGACAGTGAAGACCTGTGTAGGATCCCAGTTCTGCCGTTTTGGTACGCAAGATTCGATGGGTATGGGTGCATTGATTGAACGCAAGTTCGAGAGACTTGATCTCCCCGCTAAATTCAAAATAGCGGTTAACGGCTGCCCGCGTAATTGCGCTGAATCGTGTACCAAAGATATCGGAATCGTCGGTAACGACGGTGGATGGGAAATTTTTATCGGCGGCAATGGTGGGATCAAAGCACGTCTCGCGGATAGTCTCTGTAAGGTTAAGACAGATGACGAATTGGTCGATATTTGCTCAGCTATCATCCAGCATTACAGGGAGACAGGAAATTATCTAGAGAGAACCTCAGAGTGGGTGGAACGAATCGGCCTAGATGCTATCAAGGCAGTTGTTTTGGATAATGCTGAGTCACGAAAAGCACTAGTAAATCGAATCGAGTTTGCACTGCAACAAGTTGAAGACCCTTGGAAAAAAATGCTGAACGATGATAAGAGCCGTAATAGAATGTTCCATCGGTTGGAGATTAGTAATCAGTTGTAGGCTTATTATTATAGCGGTGTGAGAGAAGGGAGAAGTCATGAATATGAGCTTACCAAATGAAACGTTCTATCCTGTTGGTTCACTGGATCAATTTATGATACAAGTAGGTCGGGTTATTGATTTAAATGGGGTGGAGATTGCGGTATTCCAGACTTCAGACGGTAACGTGTTTGCTATAAAGAACGAGAGCCCTCACCCGAAAGGTGGGCCTCTGGCCGAAGGCATTATATCAGGACATTACTTGTATGATCCATTGCATGATTGGAAGATCGATCTGGAGACAGGAAATGTTCAAGCCCCAGATCATGGCCAAGTTCAAGTATATCCAGTGAAAATAGAAGATGGCCAGGTCTGGGTTGCCACGTCTGAGTTTTTGACGGTGTAACCTAGCCTTTGATTAATCAGGTTATCATATAAGAGTGTTGGGGAGGCAGGCCGGATGTTCACGCAAAGTGTGGAAGCAATAATTGAAGCGGCAGTAAAAAAGAAAGAGAAGATGAATGAGAGTCTGCCGCGGTATATCGTATCGGCAATGTTAGCTGGGGCCTATGTAGGATTGGGTATCATTTTGATATTTAGTATTGGTGCTCCGCTAGCAGCAGTTAAATCGCCGTTCCAGACGACGTTGATGGGGATGTCGTTTGGACTTGCACTCACACTTGTCGTGTTTGCGGGATCCGAACTGTTTACGGGTAACAATATGTTTTTTACGATGAGTACGCTCGCTAAAAGAACGACAGTGGGGGATACAGCTAAGAACTGGACTATTGTTTTTCTAGGGAATTTGGCAGGTGCTGTGCTGCTTTCCTTGCTTGTCTGGGGAAGTGGACTGTTCAAGACTGCCGTACCGGAACACCTCATTTTTGCCGCATCAGCAAAGAAGATGGCTGCTCCGTTCTCAGAATTGTTCTTCCGTGGCATATTGTGTAACTGGCTTGTCTGCCTTGCGCTTTGGATGGCCAATCGAGCAAAGGATGATATCTCCAAACTAGTCTTGATCTGGTGGTGTTTATACGCGTTTATTGCTAGTGGATATGAGCATAGCGTGGCTAATATGACCTTGCTTAGTTTGTCCTTGATTCTACCGAATCATCCGGATACAATTACGATCGCCGGCTGGATGCATAATATGATCCCGGTTACTCTTGGAAACATCGTAGGTGGAGCGGTATTCGTTGGAATGGCATACTGGTTTATATCACCGGTACGAAAGAAATAACTTAGTAAAAAATAAACAAGGTTGAGGGTAAATCCCCCCAACCTTGTTTTTGTTTGCAAATGGTATGAAATAAGAATTCCAGGCGCGACCGAAGACGAGTACCATTAAATACGGCAGATTTCGTTCGGGCACAGTTCACAGTGACAAATGTCCTGTAGCATAACGAGGTCTTTAATTACGATCATCCCGTTCTCATACTCTAATGCATCCTTCTTGCGGAGATCACTCAGCATACGGTTGACACTCTCGCGAGTAGCTCCGATCATGTTAGACAGATCAGTATGCGTGATCTTTTTGTTAATAAGGATGGTGTCACCATGTTTCTCACCGTATGTGTTACTCAGACGAATGAGCGTGGAGCAGAGAGCTCCTGGTTTACCATACATCATTAAGTCACGGAATTTTGTCTGTGTCAGGCGGTGATGGATTCCCATCCATTTCATAAAGTCGATAGCAAAGTCACAGTGCTGGCAGATCATGATTTCAAGATCTTTTTGCTCAATTACACCAACTTCACTGTCTTCAATTACTTCAGCTGTAAAGCTGTGCTTGCTACTAAAGAAGGGATCTGCCTGACCGACCATATCGCCACGGCCGTACATATACAGAATAAGCTCTTTGCCTTCATCAGTTGATTTAGTTAATTTAACGCGTCCGCGTTTAAGGTAGAACAGTTTATCGGAAAAGTCGCCTTCCCAGAATAAGTGTGTTCCCTCGGGATACGCTTTTTCTTTCATGGTAACGAGGAGTCGATTGAAGTTTTGTTCGGAGAAGCAGCTCGTATTCCCACGGGGCAGGGCAGCATTCATTATTTCATTCATCATTAAGTTCCCCTTTGTACTCCAAATTTTTCTGAAAATTTAAATTAATTATATACTGTTTATTGTGATTTGAGTTACTGTTAAATGAAAAAAAAGTGTCGAAATTTCAACATTGTGACTAATTTCACTTTATTTTTGATTATGGATAACTTTGCTAAAGAGTTAATAGGGTTTTCAGATTGCGGACTTTTTTAGCCACTCTATAGAAGGAAGAAGAAAGAGTCTTATTTTTTGAAAGGGCTTCATTTTACTGAATATACTTTTTATGTAAGCAATACATGAAAATACACTCAATTAACTGAAATATTTTCATTTTCTTTATAGTATGTGAAAAAATTCACTATACAAGAGTGAAAGTGTGTGATATGATTTATTCATAAAGAGAAGCGCAAAGCTTCGCAAGGACGAACTAATAAGTGAATTTTTTCACGATACCAATAAGGTTCGATCCATTACCAATACCTAGGAGGACGAGAGAGATGGCCGTAAAAAACGAAGTGACGACAAAGGCACAACCGGATGCACAGGAATATATCCAATCGCTGATCGACAAAGCGAATAAAGCAACTGAAGCTTTTATGGGAATGGACCAGGAACAAATTGACAAGATCGTGCAAGCAATGGCATTGGCAGGACTTGACAAACACATGCATCTGGCAAAGTTGGCTGTAGAAGAAACTGGACGTGGTGTTTATGAAGACAAGATTATTAAGAACATGTTCGCTACGGAATACATCTGGAACAGTATTAAGAACAACAAGACCGTAGGCGTTATTGAAGATAATCCTTACGACAACTTCCAGAAGATTGCTGAACCAGTGGGAATCATCATGGGTATTACACCAACAACTAACCCAACTTCAACTACAATCTTCAAAGCCTTGATCGCGATTAAAACTCGCAACCCGATCATCTTCGGTTTCCATCCATCTGCTCAAGCGTGTAGTACTGAAGCAGCTAAGATTTTGTTGGAAGCTGCAGTAAAACACGGTGCTCCTGAAAATTGTATCCAATGGATCGAGAATCCTTCGATGGATCGTACGAACGCACTTATGAATCATAAAGATGTAGCATGTATTCTTGCAACAGGCGGATCCGCAATGGTTAAAGCAGCATATAGCTGTGGTAAACCAGCACTAGGTGTAGGCCCAGGTAACGTACCTTGCTTCATTGAAAAGTCTGCCGATCTTGATCAAGCGGTGAATGACCTTATTCTTTCCAAAACATTTGATAATGGTATGATTTGCGCATCTGAGCAAGCAGTTATCATCGAAGAGCCGATATTCGATCAAGTGAAGAAGAAAATGATCGCAAACGGATGTTACTTTGTAAATAAAGAAGAAGTAACTAAATTGACTGCAGGAGCTATTATTGCTGATAAATGTGCAGTGAATCCAACTATCGTTGGTATGCCAGCAACTAAGATTGCTGAATTGTGCGGAATCAGTGTTCCAGCTGGAACAAAAATTCTAGTTGCTGAAATTGAAGGCGTGGGAACTAAATATCCACTGTCTGCAGAGAAGTTAAGCCCGATCCTTGCTTGCTACAAAGTGAAGAACCCTGAACAAGGTATCGAACGTGCCCTTGAAGTTGTTCATTTCGGTGGTATGGGTCACTCTTCGGTAATTCACTCAAATAACGAAGAAATTATTCAAAAATACTCCGATCGTATGCCGACTTGCCGGATCTTGGTTAACCAACCATCTTCGCAAGGTGGTATCGGTGATATCTATAATACAAACTTACCATCGCTAACACTTGGATGTGGATCTTACGGACGTAACTCGACTTCGTCGAACGTAACTGCTATCAATCTAATCAACGTGAAAAGGGTGAATCGTCGTACTGTGAATATGCAATGGTTCAAAATTCCTAACAAAATTTACTTTGAAAAAGGATCCACTCAATATCTTGCCAAAATGCCTGACATTACTCGCGTACTGATCGTTACTGACCCTATGATGGTTAAGCTTGGATATGTAGAGAAGGTAGAACATTATCTTCGTCAACGCCAAACGCCAGTAGCTATCGAAGTATTCTCGGATGTAGAGCCAGATCCATCGACTACAACAGTTAAACGTGGTACTGAAATGATGGAGAAATTCCAACCAGACTGTATCATCGCTCTAGGTGGCGGATCGCCAATGGATGCTGCTAAAGGTATGTGGTTGTTCTATGAATATCCAGATACAGACTTTAACAACTTGAAACAAAAATTCATGGATATCCGTAAACGGATTTACAAATACCCACGTTTGGGCCAAAAAGCAAAATTCGTTGCGATTCCAACAACTTCGGGTACAGGTTCGGAAGTAACATCGTTCGCCGTTATCACAGATAAAGAAAATGGTAACACGAAGTATCCACTTGCTGATTATGAGTTGACTCCAGACGTAGCTATCATCGATCCAGAATTCGTATACAGTTTGCCTAAGTTCGCTGTTGCTGATACAGGTATGGACGTATTGACTCACGCTATTGAAGCTTATGTGTCGGTTATGGCTAGTGACTATACGGATGGTCTTGCAATCAAAGCGATTCAACTAGTGTTCCAATGGTTAGAAAAATCGGCATTAACTGGCGACAAGCTTGCTCGTGAAAAAATGCATAACGCATCGACTTTGGCTGGTATGGCTTTTGCCAACGCATTCCTAGGCATTAACCACAGTTTGGCGCACAAATGGGGCGGTCAATACCATACTGCTCATGGACGTACAAATGCGATTCTTATGCCGCACGTTATTCGCTATAATGCTAAGAAACCAACTAAATTTGCTGCATTCCCTAAATATACTCACTTCGTTGCTGACGAACGTTATGCAGAAATCGCTCGCATTCTTGGATTGCCTGCTCGTACAACAGAAGAAGGCGTTAAGAGCTTGATCAAAGCAATTCGTGAAATGAACAAGAAACTAGGCATTCCAGAAACATTCCAAGAACTTGGCTTCGATGCAAAGGATTTCGAATCACGCGTAGACTATTTAGCAGACCGCGCTTTCGAAGACCAATGTACTACTGCTAATCCGAAGTTGCCACTAGTTACAGAATTGGCTGATGTATACCGCGATGCATTCTACGGAAGATTTGAAGAATAAGTGAACAAATAGTTCAAAAAAAGTGACAAATATCACTCGAAGAGTGATATTTGTCACAATGCTTTTATGGTAATTGTTATATGATAATAGCATAAATGATTCCTTACAAAGTGATAGGGCATTTGAGATGTTATTATCAAAGATTATTATCTTATCAGTGTCCGAAATGTGAAATTTATCACAAATTAAAGGAATCATGAGGCGCGGAAAAATATCCTTCAAACCGCGTACTCCAAACTATATAAATGGAGGGAATACAGATGTCGGTGATTGAAAGAGAAGTAAAGGAAGTACAGTCGGGTTGGAGAGGTTTTAAGAAAGGCAAATGGATGAAGGAAGTCAATGTCCGCGATTTTATCGAGGGTAACATTGCTTCTTATACTGGTGACGAATCTTTCTTGCAAGGCGCAACTGAGAATACTAAAGCTTTGTGGGAGATTGTTTCCGATCTAACTAAGAAAGAACGCGATGCTGGTGGGGTACTTGATGTAGATGTTAACACACCATCAACGATTGTCTCACATGCTCCAGGTTACTTGGACAAAGATAAGGAACAAGTTGTAGGTGTTCAAACGGATGCTCCTTTCAAACGTTCAATTCAACCATTTGGCGGCATTAAAATGATGATCGATGCTTGTAAAGCTTATGGCTTTGAGCTTCCAAAAGACATCGTAGACATGTTTACGAATATCCGCAAAACGCATAACCAAGGCGTATTTGATGCATATACTTCAGAAATGAGAGCCGCTCGTAAAGCAGGTATTATCACAGGTCTTCCAGACGCATATGGACGTGGACGGATTATCGGTGACTATCGTCGCTTAGCACTTTACGGTGTGGATTTCCTTATCGCACAAAAAAAACAAGACCTCAACAATCTTGAGGTTGATGTAATCGATGAAGATGTTATCCGTCTTCGCGAAGAATTATCTGAGCAAATTCGCGCATTTGGCGAATTGAAACAAATGGCAGCAGCACATGGATTTGATATTTCCAAGCCAGCTAATACAGCTAAAGAAGCATTCCAATGGGTATATTTTGGATACCTAGCAGCAATCAAAGAACAAAACGGTGCGGCAATGTCACTAGGACGCGTATCTTCATTCCTTGATGCTTATATTGAACGTGATCTAGCTGAAGGCACAATGACAGAAGAACAAGCTCAAGAGCTAGTTGACCATTTCGTTATGAAACTACGTATCGTCAAATTCCTGCGTACTCCTGATTATAATGATCTATTCAGTGGTGACCCTACTTGGGTAACAGAATCACTAGGTGGTATGTCCGTATCTGGCGCGACTCGTGTAACGAAGAACAGCTTCCGTTTCTTGCATACTTTATATAACTTGGGACCTGCACCGGAACCAAACTTGACTGTACTCTGGTCTGAAAAATTACCTGAGGGCTTCAAGAAATACTGTGCAAAAGTATCAATCGAAACAAGTTCGATCCAATACGAGAACGATGATTTGATGCGTCCGATCTATGGCGATGACTACGGTATTGCTTGCTGCGTATCCGCGATGGAAATCGGTAAACAAATGCAATTCTTTGGTGCTCGTGCGAACTTGGCTAAAGCTTTGTTGTATGCAATTAACGGTGGTAAAGACGAGAAGTCTGGTGCACAAGTTGGTCCTGAACTTCCGGCTATCACTTCTGAATACTTGACATACGATGAAGTCATGAAACGTTTCAAACCGATGATGGAATGGCTTGCTAAACTGTATATGAATACACTTAACGTTATCCATTACATGCACGATAAATATTCCTACGAACGGATCGAAATGGCGCTGCATGATCGCGATATTCTCCGTACGATGGCATGCGGAATCGCTGGCTTGTCTGTAGCGGCTGACTCCTTAAGTGCTATCAAATATGCTAAAGTAAAACCTATCCGTAATGAAGATGGCATTGCAATCGACTTTGAAATTGAAGGAGATTTCCCTTGCTACGGTAACAACGACGATATGGTTGACCAAATTGCCGTTGAATTGGTAGAGTCATTCATGGGCATGATTCGCAAACATAAAGCATATCGTAACGCATTGCCGACTCAATCTGTGTTGACAATCACATCTAATGTCGTTTACGGTAAGAAAACAGGAACTACACCGGATGGACGTAAAGCAGGCGAACCATTTGCTCCAGGTGCCAATCCGATGCATGGTCGCGATAAGAAAGGTGCACTCGCTTCCTTGAGTTCTGTTGCTAAACTGCCGTATGAACATAGTTTGGATGGTATTTCTAATACCTTCTCAATCGTACCTAAGGCATTGGGTAAAGAAGAAGAAACACGTAAATCTAATCTCGTATCAATGTTGGATGGTTATTTCGGTAGTGATGCACATCACTTGAACGTAAACGTGTTTGATCGTGAGCAATTGATGGATGCTATGGATCATCCAGAGAACTATCCACAGCTTACAATTCGCGTGTCGGGTTATGCAGTTAACTTTATCAAATTGACACGTGAGCAACAGCTTGATGTAATTAACCGGACCTTCCATGGTTCGATGTAATTCCTTTACCAGTTAAATGTAGCAATTTATACTGAGTAGCCGAATGGAGAGTGACGAAAGATGCTAAAAGGTCGAATACATTCATTGGAAACTTTCGGAACGGTTGATGGCCCCGGTATACGTTTCGTGCTCTTTATGCAGGGCTGCCTGCTGAAATGTCAGTATTGCCATAATCCTGATACCTGGAGTCTGACGGACGGTAAAGAGATGACTTTGGAAGAGGTTCTATCTGAAATCGAACCTTATCTGAGCTATTACCGTTCATCAGGCGGTGGGTTAACTGTATCCGGCGGGGAAGCGACACTACAGGCCCCGTTTGTTACGGAGTTATTTCGAGAAGTGAAGAAACGTTGGAACCTTCATACGACTTTGGATACCAACGGTTATAATGAAGGGGATAAAATTCGCGAACTTCTTGATGTCACTGATTTGGTTATGCTTGATTTGAAGCATATTGACGATGAGAAGCATATTAAGTTGACAGGTAAATCAAACGAACGAATGCTGAATATGGCAAAGTGGTTATCTGATCATAATCGTAATATGTGGATCCGCCACGTTTATGTCCCTGGTATTCATGACGATCAGCAAGATTTATTGAAATTGGGTAGATTCATTGGTGGCCTGAATGCAGTGGAGAAGTTTGAAATTCTTCCATATCATCAAATGGGTGTATTCAAATGGCAAGAGCTCGGTTGGGAATATGAGTTGGAGGGTGTTCCATCACCTACTTCTGACGAAATTGAACGGGCAAATCGCTTGATTGAAGAGGGGCGGCAGCAGGTAGTTGCTGCAACGAAGTAATATACATGTCATGAAAGTTTACAGAAATAACTGAAAAAATTAACCAAAACGGTTAAACCTAACACGAGTTGTGGGGTTTAACCGTTTTCATTTTACATACTAGATGATATTATCCCTATAATAGAAATATGTCCTCCTTACCAAAATTGAAGGCGCTTTCTATAATAAAGATGTAACACAAACCAATCTTGAGGAGGGTCATAGAAACATGAAGAAAAAAAGTTTGCTGCTATTAATGTCTTTGATATTCGTAGCATCGGCAGTAGTCACAGGTTGTGGAAAGAACAATAACACAGAAAAAGAAAGCGCTCCCACTACGGAACCAGCTAAGACAAATAACGCTGCCGAGGTGAAGGTGAACGATGAACCGTTCGAAATCACAATTCGTCACACTCAAGTAGGGGAAGCTAAGAAATTCCGTCTAGCTATGCTAGAAGATGTAGTTAAGCAAACAGAAGCAGCAGTTCCTGGCCTGAAAATTAAGCTTGATGCTGTAGATTCTGAAGTTAACCGTAAAGAAAAGCTGAGAGGCGAAATGGCTGCGGGTAAACCACCAGAAGTGTTTGACGTATTCGGTAGCCCAGATGCTGCTCTATACGCAAAAGAAGGTTTGATGCTGGATCTGACTTCGATCTTGAATGATCTGGGCATCAAGGAAAAATTCAATACTTTGGCTCCATTTACTTACGAAGATAAAATTTACGGTCTTCCTATCGGTGGTTCGATTGAAGGATATTTCTACAATAAAGAATATTTCGAACAAAAAGGACTTAAAGTTCCTACAACAATTGCTGAACTTGAGCAAGTTGCAGAAGCAATCAAATCGGACGGCAAAATTCCTTTCGCACAATCATCTAAAGATGCTTGGATTCCTTTGATGACTACGAACAACCTGTGGTCATACTATGCAGGAGCTGACATCACTTACGGATTCAAAACAGGCGCTACTAAATGGACTGATCCGAACGTAGTGAAAGCAGTTGCTAAACATGAAGAATGGGTTGAAAAAGGTTATTACAAAAAAGGTGAACTTGGATTTGAGTACGCTGACATGAGAAACCAAGTTATTACAGGCGAAGCTATCATGATGATGGACGGATCATGGGCGAACTCAGTATTCAGAGATCCTGCTCAAGCTGGTGACATGGTTGGAAAAATCGGATACTTCAATATGCCTCCAGTAAATGCTGGCGATCCAATAATTGTAATGCAAGATGCTAACAATGGTTATGGTTTCTCCAGTGCAGTTGCTGAAGATCCTCGTAAACTGCAAGCTGTAACAGAGTTCATCAAGAACATGTGGACTGATGAAATGCAACTTCGTGGTCTGAAAGAAGACGGCGTTCTACCAGCTATGAAAATTAGCTTGGATCAAATGAAAGCTACTTCTGACGATGCTCTAATGCAAGACATATTCAAAGCAGTTAGTGAAATCGGAACTTCATTCCCTGCATTTGATGCTCTAGTTCAAGCAGAAGTTAACACTGCGCTAAGCATGGGTATTCAACAAGTAATTGGCGGCGAGTTCGATGCAGCTAAGATGTTGGAAAATGTGCAAGCGGCTCAAGAAGCGGCAAACGCTACTAAGTAATCATCTAAATTATTTTATGAAAGGGTGTCGCCCGCCTCGTAACATGTGGGGGGCGCCCTTTTTAAAATTAAAGAACTTTTACATTTTTTACAAGGCACAAACTACGGAGGTTATCATGAATAAAGCACTTAAAAGCCCTCTGACCTACATTCTATTTATACTGCCGGCATTCATTTTATTTCTTGGGTTCTTCATTTACCCAATCTTTACAGCGGTTAATAATAGTTTGACGAGTTGGAATGGTATATCAAAAACCATGACTTATATTGGACTAGACAACTATGTGACAGCATTTAATGATATTGCCTTTTGGAAGTCTGTACGAAATAATGTATATTTCATTTTCTTCTCTTGTTTAGTTCAGGTTCCACTTATCGTAATCTTCTCCTTACTTATTGCGAATGTGAAGAGACTAAAAGGCCTCTACAAAACAGCGGTTTTTATGCCTTCCATTATGTCAACAGCAGTAATCGGTATATTATGGGGCTTTATCTATAACCCGGATTTCGGTCTTCTAAATGAGTTGCTCGGTGTATTCGGAGTTGAGCCGATCTACTGGTTATCTGATAAAAAGTGGGCCATGATTTCGATCCTAATCACGAATGCTTGGCAGTGGACAGGATTTTATATCATTATGGTACTTGCAGCAATCCTTGCCATTCCGAAAGAGTTGGATGAAGCGGCGGCGATTGACGGTGCGACTGGCTTCCAAAGAGCCGTCAAAATTACACTTCCGCTCATTATGCCAATCGTTTCTGTAGTAATCATGTTGTCAGTAGCTGGTGCAATGAAAGCGGCGGATATTATCCTCGTTATGACTAAAGGTGGACCTGCTGGTTCAACGGATGTTATGGCTACTTATATGATCCGTTATGCAATCACAAGCTTTAGACATGGCTTTGGTAACTCAATCGCTATACTAATCTTTGTATTCACTATGATTATCACGGTACTATATCAAGTCTTGATTGCTAAACGTACAGAAAGGATTGAATACTAATGAGATCACTCAAAAAATTAATACCGCATATCTTTCTGATGGGTTATCTGCTCATTATTCTATATCCTTTCTTGTTCGTTCTATTCTCTTCGGTAAAATCGAATAACCAAGCCATTGCATCCAATCCGTTTGGACTTCCTAGCTCCATTATGTTTGATAACTATGTGAATGCTTGGGTGAATGCCAAAATTAGCACTTATTTCTTTAACAGTTTGTATATTGGTGTGGTAGCCGCGTGTGTTTCCATCTTATTAGCAGCGATGCTGGCATTTGCTGTGACACGGATGCGTTACAAAAAAGTGAGTGCCATTATATTTCAATTAATTCTGGTTGGTATGTTGATTCCGAATAACTCTCTCCTCCTTCCGATTTACGGGATTATGAGAAACTTAAACATTTTAGATACGCGTATGGCTCTGTTCTTACCATATATAGCAAATGCGATTCCGTTCACGGTTATTATCCTTGCGGCGTTTATGCGTTCTCTTCCAGGGGAAATAGAGGAAGCGGCGGTAATTGATGGGTTGAGGCCAGCAGGGTTATTTGCTAGAATTATAATACCGCTTACAGTACCTGCTATTGTGACCGTATTCATTATAAACTTTCTCGGGAACTGGAACGAATTCTTGCTAGCGAACTATTTCATATCTAGCAACGAATTAAAGACACTCCCAATAGGTATGGTCGGCTTTAGAGATGCTTATAACACCAACTATGCCCAAATGTCAGCTGGTATTGTTTTCAGCGTGCTTCCTGTAATGATCATTTATGCGATTCTGCAAGAGAAGATTATCGAAGGGGTAACGGCGGGCAGCGTAAAAGGATAATAGAGATTGAATAGGGTCTCTACTTTTCGAATACGCATAGTATTCTATTAGGGAGCTGCGCCTATGAATCTGCGAATCAAATTATTTACTGCCTTTATCGCACTCGTGATTATCCCGCTCTTTGTTCTTGGGATTATTACCTTCTTCGTGACGTTCAACTCTATCGAGTCGAGACATAGTCAACAAGCTGAATACTCGCTTAAAGCGATCAGTTACAGTATCAAGAACGTATTTCATGAAATGGATAATTTGACCGACACGGGGATTGCTAAGGGTGTCTTTCAGGCAGCAATTGTTGCAAAGGATCCTGATTCGCAAAATCTGACGGCGACTACTCAGCTTGAACTCAATGCCAACCAGAAGAATTTCCGTTCCTTGCTGTACAACCATCCAGCCATCGATTATGCATTTTTGTACAATGTTAATGGTGGTGTTGGGGATTCAAATGTCATTTCAATTTTTAATAAAGAAAACTTTCAAACATTACCTTATGAGAAATTTAAGGAACACCCTCTCTTTAATGAGGTGATGTCCCTCAGAGGAATGCCGAAATGGATTGCTCCACATGAATATCCGGAACTGACAGGATCAGATAAAGTATTCACGGAGATTCGTCTAATTAAGGATCTTAGCAACTTTCACAGAGTAGGAGTTCTTGTCGTTCAGATTAAGGACTGGGAATTCGAGAAGATATTTCAAAATTTGGAATTGGGAAGTAATATGCGTGATACCCGGTTTATGCTCGTCAATGACAAAGGGCTCATATTGTATGACTATCAATCCGAGCTGGACGGGCAGTCAATTCAGTCTTATATGAAACCAGATTATAAGTTTAGTGCTGACTATCAAAGTTTCAAAGGGAAATTTAACGGGGAAGAAAGTATTATTTCGATTTACAATTTGAAGGAATATCCTTGGAGTCTTGTATCAGTTACTTCATGGAGTTACTTGTCCAAAGAACTGACCACGTTTGCGAAATGGTTTGTTGCTATCATTTGTATTTGTGTACTGACAGCGATGCTCTTTAACCTAGTCTTCATGAATCGGATAACGGGGACGATCGGCGTAATCGTGCGCTTTATGCGTAAAGTCGAGGACGGTGATCTGAACGCGAGAGTGGATGAGAAGGGCGATGACGAGCTACTGCTGCTGCAAAAAGGATTTAACAATCAGATGGACAAAATCAATGAATTGTTTCATCAGGTAAAGCGCGAGCAACTTCAGAAAGCGAATGCCGAACTGAGGGTGCTGCAAGCGCAAATCAAACCGCATTTTCTGTTCAATACGTTAGAATCAATCAATGTGTTGGCCGTTCAGAATGAAGGACGTAAGGTCAGTGAGATGGTGCTTCGTCTTGCCAGTATTCTGCGTATTAGTATTCAAGACAAAGAAGAAATCAAACTGAGTCTGGAAGTAGAACATCTTCGGAGTTATCTGGAAATTCAGAAGTTTAGATTTGATGAATTGTTTGAATATCACATTGATATTCCTGATGAGATGATGAACTGTCTTCTTCTCAAACTCACGCTTCAACCGCTAGTGGAGAATAGTATTCAGCATGGTTTTGAAGGCATCGACTATATAGGTAAGATCAAGGTTACGGGTATCATGGAAGAAGACAGGATCTTGCTGAGAATTGAGGATAATGGCATCGGTATGACGAGCGAGCAATTATCTTCCATTCAATACGCGGATATAGATGATCCAGAATACGACTTGATTGAGCCGTATCCAAATCATGAGCGTCGGGGATTGGGGCTACGAAGCGTGTTTGATCGGTTGAGATTTAAGTATGGTAGTAAATCTGGGTTATTTATTTGCTCGCAGCCGGGACAGGGTACCATTATTCAATGTGTGATTCCTAAATACGAATTGGGTGATAAAAATTGAGACTGAAAGCCTTGCTAGTTGACGATGAGGTCCACATTCTAAACAATTTATCCAAGGTACTTCCTTGGGAGGATATGGACATTGAAATTGTTAGTTTGGCCAAGAATGGTGTGGATGCACTAAATGCAGCTATCCAGCATGAACCCGATTTAATTTTAAGTGATATCCGCATGCCAGTAATGGACGGGATGACTTTGCTACAGGAAATCCGGAATAGGGGATTAACTTGCGAGATTCTACTCTTAACAGGTTATCAGGAATTCGAGTATGCAAAGACGGCTATTAGGCATGGTGTAAAGGATTATATTTGTAAGCCGATCAATTATTTTGAGCTGGAAGAGACGGTTCGGAATATTGCCGGTCAGATCAGAGAGAAGAGAAAGAAGCAGAACAAGGAGCAGAAATTGAACAGGGTTGCTTACCTGGCCAATGAAAATTATATGCTTCATTCGTTGTTGGGACAGGAAACGGAAGAAGAAGGCGTACTGTGGGATGAAGAAGACGGGCTCGCCAATGAGAAACGATATGCCGTCTTGTTATTAGACCTGGAGGGTTATGCCCACCGGTCTATATCCTGGACCGCTTACGAGCGGAAAGCATGGAATCTTCAAATCAAGAATATGCTGAAAGATATTTTCAGTCCGATACTTAAAGATAAAACGGTCCTGCAAATCCGGGAGGGAGAATGGTGTGTTATTTTCCCTTCCCCGGAGAGGGACTCTCGGATTACAAAGGAACAATTGTACCCAGGATTGATTATTCTGCAAACTATTATTGACGAGAATGCCGGAATGTCTATCCGAATGTCATTAGAGCAGAATCCTTTCTCATTAAAAGAGTTATCGATGGCATACCAAAGAATGCAGAAAAAATTAATCCTTAATCCTTCGAGTGAATGGTTTTTGGATACGGATACCGCGAATATGGAGTATTCCGGACCGGAACTAAGTGCTACCGAGTCGAAATGGCTCTGGATTGAGAAATTGAGTGCTGGGCTTCGTAACGGAAATCAGGAATCTCTTGTTCAAATCACTCAAGAACTGAAATCGTTTGTAGGCCATTTAAATGAGAATAGTGTGGGCCAATCGGAGAAGTTGCTACATTATCTATTGATCCATTTACTTCGTGAAATGCGTGAGTTGCAAATGTTATCGGGGGAGCAAGAGGAGAATATTTGGCAAAGGCTTCAAGAATCGTTGAGTCTTAAAGAGTTGCTATCTTTAATTGTTTTATTGATAGAGCGATCACGAGATTCACTCTCAACCAAAAAGTCCTCGGAACTACTCATGATGTCAGCGCAAAATTATATTCAGCATAATTTAGAAAACGACTTTGGAATTGAAGATATTTCCGAATATCTTGGAATCAGTTGCAGTTATTTCTGTCTTTTGTTTAAGAACCAATTCGGCGAGACTTTTGTTGAGTATCTTACTAAACAACGTATGGAAGTGGCAAAAACCTTGATTATTAGCAGCGATAAATCGATTACTCAAATTGGTTCTGCTGTTGGCTATCATGAACGACGTTATTTCACGAAAGTTTTTCAGAAATATACCGGGATGACTCCATCGGAGTTTCGTTTGAAGGATTCAACCGAATCATAGGCAAAGAAGGTGACCCATTAATGGATTTATCTACATGGACATTAGAACAGAAAATTGGTCAATTATTTATTTGCGGTTTTCATAGTCTTGTTCCAGATGATCAAATTAAAAAATTAGTTAGTGATCTTCATGTTGGTGGTGTAGTTTATTTCCGCCGCAATGTACAAACGATAGAACAACTAGCTACGCTGTCACGGGATTTGCAAGCACTTCCACGCAGTAAGGCTGAAATACCGTTGTTTATTTCAATAGATCAAGAGGGCGGAATGGTTTCGCGTTTGGATCATGACGGTGTAAGCCGGATTCAAGGAAACATGGCGCTGGGTGCTGCAAATGACTTGACTCTTACTGAAGAGGTAGCTGTTTTAGCAGCTAAAGAGATGCTTGGTCTAGGTATTAATTTAAATTTTGCTCCTTGTGTTGATGTTAACAACAATCCTGGCAATCCAGTTATTGGGGTTCGGTCTTTCGGTGAAAACCCGGAGCGGGTTGCTGAACATGGTGCTGCCGCAATTCGGGGATATCAGAGCCAAGGTGTCAGTGCAACAGCTAAACATTTCCCGGGACATGGGGATACCGCGGTAGATTCTCATCTTGGATTGGCCGTAGTTCCACATGATAAGGATCGATTGAACCGTGTAGAGTTACTTCCCTTCCGTAAAGCTATTGAGGCAGGGACTGATGCGATTATGACAGCACACGTGATTTTCCCGGCCTTTGAGCCTGAGGATATCCCGGCGACATTGTCTCGTCGAGTACTTCATGATCTATTGCGAGAAGAAATGGGTTTTGAGGGAGTTATCGTTACCGATTGCCTCGAAATGCATGCTATTTCAAAGCATTATGGCATTGCTGCAGGCGCAGTTCAAGCTATTCAGGCGGGTGCGGATATTGTGCTAGTAAGTCATACCTTAGAGGATCAAGTCAATGCGATTCAAGCAGTGCGAGAAGCGGTCATTCAAGGTGCTTTAACCGAGGATCAAATTAACACTTCAGTTGAGCGAGTCTTGGCCCTAAAGGCTAAGCGAATCAACGATATTGATTTGGCAGCTACTTTTAATCCAGAGAAGATCTCTCTGACACCGGTTATAGAGAGTGAATCACTGCTACGTCGGGTTGCTGAGCACAGTGTAACATTGGTCAATAATTCGGGTAATCTTCCATTACATAAAGATCAGCCTGTACTGGTCGTATGGCCGGAACTGCGGCATCGGACAGAGGTAGATGAACCATCCGTACATGTATATAGTCTTGGAGATGCACTTGAGTCTTATGTTGATGATATTGTACTCAGTATTATCGGTACGCATCCAACAGAAGAAGAAATACAGTCCGTACTTGAACAAAGTGGCGAATTTTCTCAAATCATCGTTGTGACATATACTTCGGAAGGTGAAATCCCTGAAGGACAGCGCCGTTTGATTGAAGCTTTGCATACAAAAAAAGGATCAGAGTTAATTGTTGTTTCTACACGGAATCCATATGATATACTAGGATTTCCACAAATCGGCACGTACTTGTGTCTATATGAGAATCGGTCATTTTCACTAGATGCACTTGCCAAAGTATTAACGGGAAACCTGGCTCCAAAAGGTATACTTCCAGTGAGTCTAAACTCTGAGTATCCCGTAGGACATGGCCTCTAATTTACTTATTTACAAGAGTATCACTCGTAATAATTCTCCAAAATTGACCTAAATAATAACTTTTTATAAGAACCGGGTAGGATACCGCATTTGTGGTTATTCTATGCGGTTTTTACATTGCAATAATAAATAGCAACTTTTTCTCGTTAACAGCGTTAAATACTATGTGAATATAATCAGAGAGTCATAAATTGTGAGCAGAAGGGGTTTAGGCATGAATTTCAAAAGAATACTCATCACCGCGATATTAGTTACTTCGCAAGTGGCGATGGTCCTTCCTGTAAGTGCAGAAGAGGCTGTCCATAGTACTACAAACGTAGCAGAACAATCGGTCAATACACCTGATTCGACAAATCAGAATCAGGATCAACTAGAGAATAACGGAACCGAATTAAGTAATGAATCGGACATAGTGGAAGATGGAGCAGAGGGAACAGAAGGTGAAGTAACCCCTCCTGTGACGGAACCAGTTACAGAACCAGTTACAAATCCAGTTGATCCAGGTGCGACGACTGCGGCCGGAACAGGCGAACTAATCTTGATGATGAACAGCAATAAGATGTATCAGAACGGTAGTTTGTTTATTGCAGGGAACCCAATGGAGGTTAAGAAAGGTGTATCTTACGTTGCGATCCGGGCAATTGTAGAACGCGCTGGATTACAACTAAGCTTTGATAATAAGACGAAAGAAACTATAATTACACGCGGCAGTGACGAATTACGTTTCCAATTTAACAAAAGCACTTATAAAGTTAATGGCGTAGTTAAGCCGATGAAAGGTACGTCTTACTCAGCAAAAAACAATTTCATGGTTCCTCTGACTGCAATTACAGGAGCTTTGAATATCCCATATACAGTTGATCAGCCTGGGAAGCGGGTTATTCTGAGTCTTTCTACTAATCCAGTGGCCTCTTTTAGTGTAGGAAACAAAGAGATCGTTGCTGGTGAGACTGTTGTTCAATACTCAACTAATTCCTATTCTCCATCGGGTTTAGAAATCGTTGAAGAACAATGGGAAGGTCGTGAAGACACCTTTACCACCCCGGGTAGCTATCTGGTTACTTATCGCGTAAAAGATTCTAATGGACAGTGGAGTAATCCATTCTCCCTTACTTTAAATGTTGTTAAGCCACATACACCGCCTGTAGCGAACTTTACAACAGATAAAGATACTTACAAAATGGGTGAACTGATTAACTATACGGATTTTAGTACAGATGAAGAAAACTCAATCAAGGATCGGGTATGGGAAAATAAGGAGCTTGCCTTCTTTAATCCAGGACCAACAACCATTCGCTTGAAAGTTACAAATAAATACGGATTGTACTCAACGGTAGAGAAGACAATCACAATTACGGATGAAGTATTGTATACAAAAGATGAATTTAATAAAATCTTTACCCCTGTAGGGGAAAAATATACATTTGATGGTACAGTAATTCCAAGTTGGACCAAAGTGAATTACTCGTTCACATCTGAGCCTACTACCTTAATTCGTAGCAACAGCCCAGAAACCGTATATTCCGAAGGACGTGTGTACACTGAAACGGCAACGGGTAGTACACGTTTTATGATCCACCATGTGAATTCTACGGGTAAAAATGTGAAGATGTATGTCATTGCTACCAATAAGAATACGGAAACAACACGTTTGACACAAACCACTATGGGATTCGGTGGACCATCTCCTTACGCAACAGCGGCGGGTAGAGCTTCAGTTAATCGTTATTATGAATCCTTGCAAACAGGAAAAGATTATAAGGATGTGTGGATTGCTCCAGGTGAAAGTAAGATTGTCATGACGGAGTTGAATGCTAATCCTATGAAACCGGGAGAAGTTATTTCTCTATACTCAGATTTGTATAGCGATCATACCCTTCAATACGACGTTATTATGATTGATGCAAATAAGGATCCTTTTAAAACACTGCCTACGTTGGATCTATTGGCGGCGGATGTGCATAACCGCGGCACCTATATGGACGCCAATCGTAATATTGAATACAATGAATTAGTTGGTGATTCACCAGTCCGCCTCATGATTGCTGATAATTCCACTGATCCTTTCCAAATAGGTACGGGTCCTCAAGGCGAATATCAAATGAACTCAGGTAACTTCGGTGTTGTCTACAAGATCAAGTTGTATCGTGTAGCACCAAATACTTTGATCACCTTTAATCCTCGTGGGGGAAGATATTACGGATCCATGATGGTTAATGGGGAGATTGTCCAATTATCTAGCTCGGGTAGTCTGTCAGCACCTAACGAGAACAGTGTACTGTTCCGTTCAGGAGACCGGGAACAAACGGTTGAGTTCACGTTCACTGCTGCACCAGGTAGTAACTTGTCCGTTAACCTTCTTCTGCAACCATTGCCGGAGATCAAACATTAGTTATAATATCAAATCGATGCTACCTATGGAGATAGGCTCCTAGGTAAAGTAGTAGAGGACGCGGAGTATCATAGCCGCGTCCTTATTGTTATATTTTTGAGTAAAATTTTCGGTTCGTTTTTATTCAAATATGATGCTAGGGATATCTTTCTTGGCGTCTATGAACATTGACGCTGTCGTCTTTTTAAGGCATTATTAGAAGAAATAAGCTACATGTTTGAAGGTTTAGACGGGAGGAAAGTCATATGCTGTCAACAGACCAAATTATCGGGGTCATGTCTGCCCGAGGATTACGGATTACCGATCAGCGGAAGAGTCTAGCCAAACTGTTCGCAGAGCGGAATGGTTATTTAACACCAAAGGACGTATATGAATATATGGGGAAGCAGTACAGCGGACTCAGTTTCGATACTGTATATCGTAATTTGCGAGTGATGGACGAGCTTGGGGTTCTGGAGCAAGTGATGTTCGAGGACGGTCTTAAATTTAGAGCCAGTTGTAATGAGGATCAACACCACCATCATATGATTTGTTTGCAATGTGAGAGAACATATCCGATTCATTTTTGCCCTATGCCATTGACCGATGCACCGGATCAGTTTCAAGTGGTGAAACATAAATTCGAAGTTTTTGGTTACTGTAAAGACTGTCGTCCTGTCAGTCAAGAGGCGTCGCAGTCACCATCACAGCAGGATGGGCTCTCTTAACATGGCTGTCATGCGCAAAGTAGTTCAGGGTCCTATCCATGTCTATCGTAAATTTATCTCACCTTTGAAGCCTCCAACATGTCGGTTCTATCCTACTTGCTCTGCCTATGCGTTGGAAGCCATTGAAGTTCATGGTGCAATTAAGGGTTCTTGGTTGGCGGCGAGAAGGATTGGAAAATGTCATCCCTTTCATCCGGGGGGGATCGATCTTGTTCCACCAAAGTCTACTCGGGGCAAGAAGGAACAGGAACAGGAACAGGAACAGGTATAGACGTCTTGACAGGGTTACTATCTTTTCATAATATTAGACTTATACATTTCTGATGAATGGATGAAGTACAAGGAAGAGTTCAGCAACAGAGAGCCGGGGGAGCTGCAAACCGGTCTGAATCAGCTTTGGAACATGGTCCAGGAGGAATTGCTTTCGAGCTAGCGGCATTTGCTGATAGTAAGGGAGTGACGCGGAATCCGGCGTTAATGGAGGGTCGTAAAGACCGACAGAGCCCGTTGTCTGCGAAGACATGGGGAATTTGGGTGGTAACACGTGAGTAATCTCTCGTCCCATTATGGGGGGGGAGTTTTTTGTATGCCTATAATTATTGAGGAGGAACAATTTATGTCAGCAAACAAAACGTTCTATATCACAACGCCGATTTATTATCCGAGTGGTAAGCTACATATCGGACATGCCTACACAACGGTGGCAGGTGACGCCATGGCACGTTATAAGCGGCTACGGGGGTATGATGTACTATACTTGACGGGAACAGATGAACACGGACAGAAGATCGAACGTAAGGCTGAGGAGAGCGGGAAGACGCCGCAACAGTTCGTTGATGATATTGTCGGTGGGATCAAAGAACTATGGAAGAAGCTTGATATTTCATATGATGATTTTATCCGTACGACTGAACCTAGACATAAGATCGTCGTGGAAGAAATCTTCGATCGGTTGTTGAAACAAGGTGATATTTATAAAGGGGAATATGAAGGATGGTATAGTATTCCTGACGAAACCTATTACACAGAAACCCAATTAGTGGATGTGATAAAGAATGATCAGGGAGAAGTCATCGGCGGTAAAAGTCCGGAGAGTGGACACCCCGTGGAACTTGTCAAAGAGGAATCTTATTTCTTCAAGATGAGCAAATATGTTGACCGATTACTGAAATATTATGAAGAGAATCCAGGTTTTATCCAACCAGAGTCCCGTAAGAATGAGATGATTAACAATTTCATTAAACCTGGACTAGAGGATTTAGCAGTATCTCGTACAACTTTTGAATGGGGTGTCAAGGTTAAAGGAGATCCTAAACATGTTGTATACGTTTGGATCGATGCTTTGTCGAACTACATTACTGCGCTTGGATATGGAACGGATAATGCTGAGAAGTATGAGAAATTCTGGCCGGCGGATGTTCATTTGGTAGGTAAGGAAATCGTCCGGTTTCACACCATTTACTGGCCGATTATGTTGATGGCTTTGGATTTACCATTGCCGAAGAAAGTATTTGGACATGGCTGGTTACTTACGAAGGAAGGCAAAATGTCCAAATCCAAAGGTAATGTTGTAGATCCTAACATGCTAATTGATCGTTATGGTCTAGACGCGGCAAGATATTATTTTCTACGTGAGGTTCCATTTGGGTCGGATGGAGCATTTACGCCGGAGAGCTTTGTTGAACGGGTGAACTCAGATCTTGCTAATGATTTGGGGAATTTACTTAATCGTACAGTAGCGATGGTTAATAAATATTTTGATGGCAAAGTTCCTGCCTATCAGGGAAATGTGACGGCATTTGATAACGAGTTGAAAGAAATGGCGCAACGAACCATTCAGAAAGTGGAGGAAGTCATGGAGAATCTAGAATTCTCTGTAGCACTAACCGCCATTGGCGCATTTATTAGTCGGACCAACAAATATATTGATGAAACACAGCCATGGACCTTGGCCAAAGACGAGTCCAAACGGGAAGAACTTGCTTCTGTTATGGTTCATCTTGTAGAGGCATTGCGTATTGCATCTGTTCTGCTACAGCCTTTCTTAACGAAAGCTCCGGCTAGAATTTGGGAACAATTAGGGATCAGTGAGGGAGAATTAACTACATGGGAAAGTGCTAAAACTTTTGGCCTTATCCCTGAAGGTACGAAGCTTGGTATTGGGGAACCGATTTTCCCGCGGCTTGATGCAGAGCAGGAGGTTGCTTATATTGTGAGTGAAATGAATGCTGGAGCGCCTGTTCTAGCTGCTGAAGCTGCACCATCTTCGTCCGCTGAAGTGGTTAAACCGGAGACCAAGGAAGAAATCGGAATTGACGATTTTGCCAAGGTAGAGCTTCGTGTAGCTGAGGTAATCGCTTGTGAACCTGTACCAAAGGCAGACAAACTACTTAAACTGCAGCTGGATCTCGGATTTGAGCGCCGTCAAGTAGTCTCCGGTATTGCAAAGTTTTATAAACCGGATGAGTTGATTGGCCGTAAGGTCATTTGTGTGACTAATCTGAAGCCTGTAAAACTACGTGGTGAGTTGTCTCAGGGGATGATCCTCGCTGCTTCGGAAGGTGATAACCTGACACTAGCTACAGTTCCGGTTAGTATGCCAAATGGCGCAGTTGTGAAATAGAATCATCTGAAAGAGCTATTCTAAAGGTTTTATATAACCTTAAGAATGGCTCTTTTTACTTTTAAGAGATAGTTTAAGAAGTCTAAGAATGAGTTTAGTAATTTGCAGAGATACTTACGGTATAACTATATAATTCCTGAATAATATCTCTATGATCCTAAGAAGATCAGCGACAGAGACGGGAAAAAAGTTGACAATGACTTGGAAATGACCCTATAATCCTTATAGTAATTATTACGAATAAGAAAGGGAGAGATCTAGTGGCTTCTTTAAATAAAGTATGGAAGTACTCGTTCATGATGATGATATTGATATTGATACTCGCAGGTTGTGGGAAAAGTGAGGGCGGCGAAATCGTATCAGGGAAAGTAAATGTGGTGACAAGCTTCTATCCTATCTATGAGTTCGCTAAGGAAATAGGAGGAGAGGAAGCGAATGTGATTAACTTATTGCCTACAGGTGTGGAACCGCATGAATGGACGCCACGCAGTAAAGATATTTTGAATACTTCCAAGGCTGAGCTTTTCCTTTATAATGGTGCGGGATTGGAAGGTTGGGTACCTAATTTCATGAAGGGTTTTGGCAGTGATTCCAATGTAAAGGCAATTGAAGTTAGCCAAGGCATCTCTCTCATCGCGGCAGAAGGCGAAGACGATCACGATCATGGTCAAGACGAGTCAGCTGATCATCATCTTGATCCTCATACTTGGGTTAGTCCTAAATCGGCATTAGTAATGGTAGAGAATATCAAGAACAGTTATGTAGAAGTAGATCCAACCAATAAAGATAAATATGAATCCCGCTATGCGGCTTTGAGTGAAAAATTAATTGAATTGGATGCTAAATTTACAGAGCAACTGTCTAAGACCACACATAAGGAGATTGTCGTATCGCATCAAGCATTTGGTTATTTGTGTCGTGACTATGGGTTGACGCAACATGCGATTATGGGGTTGTCTCCAGAAGCGGAACCGAGAGCACAAGATTTAATATCGCTTTCTAAACTAGTAAAAGAAGAAGGGATTCAGTATATCTTCTTCGAAGAGCTAGTATCAGATAAATTAGCAAAAACTCTTGCATCCGAAACAGGAGTGAAAACATTGGTTCTTAACCCTGTTGAAGGGTTGACGAAAGAACAAGAGCAAGCAGGCGACAATTATTTCACGTTAATGGAAAGAAATTTACAAAATTTAATTCTAGTCTTACAATAAGCAATAGCTTGAACTGGAAGGATGAACAAAATGAAATCAGATAGCGCCGCGTCTGCGGGATATTGTCACGATAAAATTATTGAACTTAATGATGTTTCTTTCTCCTATAATGATCAAAAGGTGATTTCCGATTTTAGCTTTGTTGTAAAGGAGCGAGATTTCGTCGGAGTGATTGGTTCGAATGGGGCCGGCAAAACGACGTTGTTACGCATGATGGTGGGACTTTTGAAACCTACTAAGGGAGAGATCTCGATGTTTGGTCAGCCCATCAGACGGTTCCGTGATTGGGATCGAATCGGATACGTGCCACAGAAGAACGCATTTAATCCGTTGTTTCCTGCGACAGTGCGAGAAGTAGTGTTATCCGGTTTATACAGTAACAAGATGATGTTTCGCCGAGTAGGGAAGGCTGAACAGCAGAAGTGTGATGATGCACTTGAAGTTATGCGGATCACCGATATCGCGGATAAGCGAATTGGACAATTGTCGGGTGGACAACAACAACGTGTATTTCTGGCAAGAGCGCTTATTAATAAACCTGATCTATTAATACTCGATGAGCCAACTGTCGGAATTGACGCACAGACACAGAGTGATTTCTTTGAGCTTATCTTTCATATGCATGCCCATCATCATATGACTTTCCTGATGGTATCGCATGATATCGACATCATAGAAGGGTATTTGGGTCAGGAGCCACGTGATCATTGTGGAGCAATTAAATTATATGTACGACATTCGCATGAGCAGGACTGCGCCATTCCTGACTTGCAGCACTCGCTAACTTAGTTTTTTATAAAAATATAAATTTTCATGAAGTGGTTTTGCGCAAAACTTAGCTTATGCTTTCGATGTTAGTTTTGCTTTGCAAAACTTGGCTTATGCTTACGAAGTAGTTTTGCTTCGCAAAACTTGGAGGAGTTGTGATACTTGGAAATATTAACGGTTGATTTCTTTCAAAGGGCGCTAACTGGTGGTGTGCTGATAGGGCTTACGGCCCCCCTGATTGGCATCTTTTTAGTTCTTAGACGACTATCGATGATTGGGGATACGCTTGCCCATGTGACGATAGCGGGTGTAGCCTTAGGGTTTCTTGTTGGGGTGTACCCAGTGGGTATGGGGCTAATCTTTGCTGTTATAGCTTCATTCGCGATAGAGAAGCTTCGTAAAGCATATAAAGGCTATGCCGAATTATCTATAGCTATCATTATGTCGGGTGGTGTAGCGCTAGCTTCGTTGTTCTTTACGCTTGGAATGGGTTACAATACGGATGTTGTTAGTTATTTGTTTGGCAGCATATATACGTTAGATACTACAGATTTGTATGTTGTTGGTGCAGTGACTGTAATTGTGGTTACTGTGATCGCTGTATTTTTCAAAGAATTTTTCCTTCTCAGTTTTGAAGAGGATGCTGCCGCTGTAAGTGGATTGCCAGTTAAATTACTAAACATGCTCATTACTATCATGACTGCACATGTAGTTAGTACTGCAATCAAAATTGTCGGAGCACTGCTAGTGTCTGCGCTTCTTACAATTCCTGCAGCTTGCAGCCTGATTATTGCTAGAAGTTTTAAATCTTCGGTAGTTTTCTCTGTAATCATTGCTGAAATTGCCGTTGTAGCAGGATTAATGATTGCGGGGATTTGGAACTTGGCGCCGGGTGCGACGATTGTGTTACTATTAATTGCAATGTTAATTTTGACACTTCTCGGTAAAAAGGGGCTTTCTGCATAACAAGGCATTATAAAAAAATATCTTATGTGGCAATCATTTCAGAGCTTATCTCAATTAAGATTTGGAGGTAATTATGGCTGATCTCAATGTTTGGCTGGCTTTTGGTGCGGGAGTTGCTTCCTTTGTCTCTCCGTGCTGTTTGCCACTTTATCCGTCTTATTTATCTTATATTACTGGTATGTCGGTACAAGCATTGAAGGATGAGCAAAGTACGCGAGAAGTTCGTTTCCGTACGATGACTCATACGCTGGCTTTTATTCTTGGTTTCTCAGTCGTGTTTTACACGTTGGGATTGGGAGCAGGATTGTTTGGTGATTTTTTCAACGCTAATCGCAGCTTAATTCGTCAACTTTCCGCTATCCTAATTATCGTGATGGGATTATTCTTGCTTGGGATTTTTCAGCCACAGTTCCTACTTAAAGAACGTAAAATGAATTTGAAATTCAAGCCGTCAGGATATGTCGGCTCTTTTATTTTTGGGATTGGATTCGCTGCTGGTTGGTCACCTTGTGTAGGTCCAATCCTGGCTGCAATTATTGCCATTGCTGCAAGTGAACCAGGGGTTTGGTTAAGCATGATCACCGCATATACACTCGGATTCGCCTTGCCTTTTTTTGCAATGGCCTTTTTTATTGGATCAACAAAGTGGATCCTCCGTTATTCCGGTATCATCATGAAAGTTGGCGGAGCGCTTATGTTGCTAATGGGTGTACTACTATTTACTAATCGGATGTCGCAGATTACAATCTGGTTACAGCAAATAACGCCAGAATGGCTTAAATTCTAAAAAAAACGATCAAACTTCATGCGCACTTGCCAAGGGACAAGTATAACATGTATCATAAATAGAGAGTGTTTCATTAAGGTTAAGTTACCGTTAACTCATTGAAAAGAGGTTATTATCGAATGCCAACGCCCAGTATGGAGGATTATTTGGAGCGTATCTATAAACTGATCGACGAAAAGGGATATGCTAGAGTTTCAGATATTGCAGAAGGTTTGGAGGTTCATCCATCTTCTGTAACTAAGATGATTCAGAAATTGGATAAAGATGAATATTTGATTTATGAGAAATATCGTGGGTTAATACTAACAAGCAAAGGCAAGAAGGTGGGTAAACGACTCGTTGATCGTCACCATCTGCTGGAAGAATTCCTGGGAATGATCGGTGTTGAACATGAAAACATTTATCGTGACGTGGAAGGGATTGAGCATCATTTAAGCTGGGACTCCATCACCCGAATATCCACGCTGGTTGAATATTTCAAACGTGATAGTTCTCGAATTGAAGATCTTAACAACGTTCATCAGGAGATTCTTACTGAATCTTAAAAAAAGCATCTGTCTTTAATTAGACAGATGCTTTTTTTATTTGTTCTACACCTAACCGCAACTCTTGTACCATCGAGAACGTTAAAAGAAGGTAGGAGAATTTCTCCATACAAATAATAGAATCTCGGAGGTTACTGATGAAATCTTTACGCACATGGCTTATTCCTCTTCTCATTCTGATTATGTTTTCTTCCACCGTCGGTCAAGTGGGGGCAGCTTCTCCCCGCGATATTACTATTTATTTGGATGGTGTGTCTTTATCTAGTGATGCAGCACCTTATATTAAACCCAAAGAGAATGTTACGATGGTTCCCCTCCGAGTTATTAGCGAGGGATTAGGAGCGACTATAGATTGGTCACAAGCTACTAAGAGTGTAACGATAATAAAAGATGAGAATACGATATTGCTTCGCACTGGTAATAAAACTGCGCAAGTGAATGGCAGCCCTGTTAGCTTGGATGTGTCAGTGGAGAATATTAAGGGCCGCACGATGGTTCCTCTTCGCTTTGTAAGCGAACAATTGGGTCTAAATGTAGATTGGAATCAGATATTAAAAACGATTACTCTGACCTCAAAGGATAGTGTTGTAGAGCCTCCGGAATTCGAACATCCAGATACTACACCGCCAGTGACTGTAGAACCACCAATTACTGAAGGCCGTCAGGATGAACTGCGTGGAGCGTGGGTTTCTACGGTGTTTAATTTGGATTGGCCAAGCAGTGGTTCCTATGGAAAAATGGAAGTTCAAAAAAATGAATATATCAAACTACTAGATGAGTTGCAGGGTATGGGGATGAATGCGGTGTTCGTTCAAGTACGTCCTTCAGCGGATGCGATTTATCCTTCAAATCTGGTGCCTTGGACTTCCTTCCTGACAGGAACTGCAGGTAAGGATCCAGGATATGATCCATTGCAATTCCTTATTGAGGAGACTCATCGCAGGGGAATGGAGTTTCACGCTTGGTTTAATCCGTTCCGGGCAAGTACAGGAAGTGATACTAGCAAGTTACCAGCAAACCACGTAGCTAAAGAGCATCCTGAATGGATCGTTAAATTTGGTTCTACCTTGTATATTAACCCTGGAATTCCGGAAGCAAGGCAGAGTATTATCAACGTGATTATGGAAGTAGTACAGAGATATGACATTGATGGTGTCCATCTAGACGATTACTTTTACCCGACTGGTGAGACAACATCTAGTAAATTTAATGATGATAGCACTTATAAAACCTATAACTATATGCAATTTACGAATAAAGGAGATTGGCGTCGAGATAACATTAATAGTTTCGTTCGTGACCTTGGTCAAAGTATCGAGGCTGTAAAGCCCGCTATTTCTTATGGAATTAGCCCATTTGGAGTATGGCGGAACAAAGCGACGGATATCACTGGATCAGACTCTAAGGCGGGGATAACTGCCTATGATAACTACTACGCTGATGTACGGACATGGATACAGAACGGTTGGATCGATTATGTAGCTCCTCAACTGTACTGGAGTTTATCGCGTAATGAGGTTCGGTATGACATATTGGCTGATTGGTGGGCCAATGAAGTTAAAGGGACGAATGTGAAATTATTTATTGGCCATGCGCCATACAAACTAGGCACTAAAGAGATTGGATGGAACTCAGCTTCTGAAATTATCAATCAATTGAAATATAACGAAGGTATTCCAGAGATTAAGGGTAGTATTTTCTTTAGCGCGAAGGAATTGCAGAAAAATCCATTAGGACTTATTCCGTTATTACAGTCATATTACGGATCTTAAAAATAGCATAGAGACAGCCCTCGACATCATACATAAGAGTAGACTTATGTATGGGATTGGGGGCTGTTTCTTTATGCTGATTAATGGCGTGTTCGAGGGTGGAGGCGTAAAAGGGATTTCATTAGCTGGAGCTGTGCGGGCTGCTGAAATTCATGGAGTAAGGTTTCAGCGGGTTGCTGGAACCTCGTCGGGATCGATTGTAGCCTCGCTTATTGCAGCGGGTTACACAGCAGAAGAAATGAAAGATATTATTATGTCTACATCTTTTACTCATTTCTTGAAGAGAGCGGCTATTTTTAACACTCCCATTGTAGGACCTGCACTACGGGTAATGCTCAAAAAAGGACTTTACTCGGGTGAGGCGCTCGAAGAATGGATACGGAAAGTTCTGAAGTCCAAGGGAGTGAGGACTTTCGGTGATTTGGAGAAAGGGAAGCTAACGATCATTGCTTCTGACATAACTAGCGGAAGAATTTTAATTCTTCCAGATGATTTAGCAAGACTAGGAATTAACCCGGAAACATTCGAGATTGCAAAGGCAGTAAGGATGAGTTGTAGTATACCTTATTTCTTTGATCCCGTTCTGTTACGATTACCAGCTAAACAGGCCAAAGGGAAAACATTTGCAGGTCAATTTCTACACATTGTTGATGGGGGGATGCTAAGCAACTTTCCATTGTGGTTATTTGATCAAAATTGCAGAAGCCCTGGTGGGAAAATAATTCCGACGGTTGGTTTTCAAATGGTGGGTAAAAATAGCAATCAACCGCATGTCATTAAGGGACCATTCAGCATGCTTCAAGCTATGGTGGAAACAATGCTATCGGCCCATGATGAGAGATACATCGAACAATTCAATCGGTATCGTACCGTAAAGATTCCCACACTTGGAGTCGGTACAACTCAGTTTGATATTGATAAAAAAGAAAGCTTGCTGCTTTATGAATCCGGGTTAATGGCCGGCAATCGCTTCTTCGAGGACTGGAATACCCAGTATTACGAAGAGCAGTTCATAAAGTATCAGCAAGCTAAAGGGACGGAAAACTAATTAGTGATATTTAGGTGTATCGTCGTTCTTTCCTTTTTGGCCTTCAATGACCTGAAACGGATAATGCTTACGTTTCTGTCCTGAGCCTGTAGTCGTGGTTTGACGCCGTTCCGCAGCTACCTTGGCCATCGTACGGGCAGAAGGTTTGACTTTGGGATGTTTTGATTTCCGATATTTTTTAGGCGGAAACTTATAGAGCCAGAATATGATCCCTAGAACGAGTACTGGAGGGAGAAAAGAACCTAGGTTCAATTTGCCTCCTCCTAAGAACAAAAAATCTACAAGATAGAATACCGCAAGTCCGATGGTAACCCAGAAAATAATGAATTGTTTCTTCATGAATCCATCATCCTTTCGCGGGATCCAAAGTGGAATGGCCTACTGGTGATTCCACTACACCCTCTCGTTCGAAGCGAGCGTCTAATTCACGCATCCGATTAAATGATGCTATGGACACTTCCACTTGGTCGTCCGTTGGTTCTTTGGTTGTTAGGAGTTGTAACCACAATCCTGGATATCCAAGAAAACGCAGTACAGCAATATCTCTAACGGCATTAGTTAACCGCAACATTTCAAAAGAAATACCAATGACTAGAGGAAGCAGTAGGACGCGGATATACATTCGTTCCCATACGTTATCCCAGCTAAATAAGGAATAGATGATTACACCGACTATTACAGTCAGGATGATAAAGCTACTGCCGCACCGATAATGGAGGCGGCTATATTTCTGTACATTCTTAGGTGTAAGTTCTTCGCCATGTTCATAGGCAGTAATGACCTTGTGTTCAGCACCATGATATTGAAACAAGCGTTTGATTACCGGCGTAAGTGTCATAAGCCATAAATAGCCGAGTAGAAGCACAATTTTGATTATACCTTCCACCAACGTATGCAAGACACGGTTATCAAATGCATGCTGGAACAAATATTGTTCCACAACCGCAGGGACAAGCGTGAATATAAGCTTACCTACAATAAAAGATAGGATACCGGCGATAGCAACACCTACAATCATCGTAAGTGAGAATCCCGATTCATCTTTTTCTTTTTGTTTGGCGCGTTCTTCTGGTTCTGTTTCATCATCTGCCATGGCTTCAGCGGAATAATTCAAGTGTTTGGAACCTTTGGCACTGGAATCGATAATGCTGACGAGTCCGCGAAGTAACGGAATCTTGCGAAGCCGCTTAACCCAAGCCTTATCTTGCTTAGGTACTTCTAAAAAGGTGATCTCTCCGGATTTTCGGCGGACTGCTGTTACATTGACATGTTTGCCACCAAACATGACACCTTCGATGACGGCTTGACCACCGTAAATTGCTGGTTTAGATTCTTGAGGCAAATATTTCACCTTCCCTAACTGTTAATAGATCCATTGTAGCGAATTTTCGTAGCAAATTCTAGTTTGTTTAGTCTTATTAAAAATGGTCATACTAATTGCGAATTTGATATAGATCAATTCCAAAGGAGAAACGAAATATGAATCAACATCATCAAAACAAAAAGAAGGTCACGAATGTCTGGTTATTTGCTCTGAACATTGGTTTTTTTGCGGGATTCATATGGGGAGGAATTAAGGGCTTGTTTTATTATATGAGCTTTACTACTGTGCTCCCAGGATACTTGTTGGAGCCATTTTTTAAACATAACTTTCTGAATAGTCAGCTAGGGTACTATGTTGGTTGGTTATCTTTTATCGTGTTCTCAATTATCGTGACAACCTTGTATACGTTGTTTCTCCGAAAGCTGAAGGGACCTATTCCAGGGCTCGTTTATGGGATCGTATGGTGGATCATTATATTTCTGGTTATTGGTCCTATGACACATATGACGATTCCTTTTCGCGAACTATCAATTAACACCTTTATCAGTGAGTTTTGCCTTTATTTACTATGGGGATTATTTATCGGCTATACGGTGGCTGTGGAATACAATGACGAACGGCAACGAGAACCGGAGAAGGCATATCAGTAGGGACAAAAAAGCTTCTCAATTAGCCCTTTTTTATGTTAAAATTACTTTTGGTTAATTCACATCATAGATGTGCTAAGCAATGAACGGACTGAAAAGGGGCGCACATAATGGCGAACACTCGTGTTATTCGGCTTCGGGAAGCTCTTGAGCTTCAAAATTTGGAGGCCATATTGATTACTGGAGAGGTTAACCGCCGCTATTTGACGGGGTTTACTGGGAGTTCAGGATATGTTCTGATTACGGGACAGAGAGCCTATTTGTTAACAGATTTCCGATATATGGTACAAGCGTCCGAACAGGCTGTAGGTTTTGAGATTGTTGAGCACGCTGCTTCCGTTACGGATACACTAAAGGAACTGTTACAGGCAGGGCAAATCAGTCGGCTTGGTTTCGAGGAAGAGAATGTTGTGTACTCTACATATCGGAGCTATGAGACTGCATTAAGTCCTTGTCAGCTTATTCCTGTAGCTGGACTCGTGGAAGATTTGCGAGTGTTTAAGGATGAGGAAGAGTTAGCTATTATGAAGCAGGCGGCAGATCTTGCTGACCGCACGTTCCATCATATGTTGGGAGTACTTAGACCTGGCGTTACGGAATTGGATATGGCGCTTGAATTGGAAGTGTTCATGCGTAAGAATGGAGCCACTTCAAGTTCTTTTGAGACGATTATAGCATCTGGGGAACGCTCTGCCCTTCCTCACGGGGTGGCGAGTGAACGAGTTATCAAAGGTAACGAATTTGTGAAAATGGATTTCGGTGCTCTCTTGAATGGCTATTGTTCAGACATTACCCGTACGGTTGTTCTGGGAACTCCAAATGACAAGCACCGCGAAATTTACGACATTGTGTTGGAAGCACAACTACACACACTTGAGTTTCTTCGTCCTGGTATGACAGGAAGGGAGGCTGATGCTCTAGCTCGTGATGTTATTACCCGATATGGCTATGGTGATCAATTTGGTCACAGTACGGGTCACGGCCTAGGCATGGAAGTACACGAAGCACCTAGGTTATCCAAACTTAGCGATACGGTTCTTCAACCAGGGATGGTCGTGACAGTGGAGCCGGGCATTTACCTGCCGGGATTTGGCGGCGTCCGGATTGAAGATGATGTTGTCATTACAGAGAACGGTATTCGCCGTCTTACTGAATCGACAAAGGATTTTACCGTTATTGCCTAGAAGTTATGATATATTTTATTAATTAAAAAACTGGTGTTAACTTTACCCAAGGAGGTTCTCTTATTGATTTCAGTAAATGATTTTAAAACAGGCTTGACCGTCGAAGTAGACGGAGATATTTATACGGTGCTTGACTTTCAGCACGTTAAACCAGGGAAGGGCGCAGCATTTGTCCGTTCCAAATTGAAAAATCTTCGTAACGGAAATACCGTTGAGAAGACGTTCCGTGCCGGTGAAACCATCGGACGAGCTATTATTGAAAACCGCGATGTACAGTACTTGTACGCTAGCGGTCAAGAACATTCTTTCATGGATAATGAAACTTATGATCAGTTTACTTTGACTTCTGATCAATTGAAGTGGGAACTTAATTTCCTAAGAGAGAATATGAATGTAAAGATCATCAGTTACCAAGGCGAAATCTTGGGTATTAATTTGCCAAACAGCGTTGAACTACGCGTTGTAGAAACTGAACCAGGAATTAAAGGAAATACGGCTACTGGTGCAACTAAGAATGCCAAACTTGAGACTGGCCACAACGTTCAAGTACCTCTATTCATTAATGAGGATGATGTATTATTGATCGATACACGTGAAGGTAAATATATTTCCCGCGCGTAGTGGGGAAATAAGTCACAGTATCTCTACAAAAAAGCTTTCTCCTCCATCTTTAATAGGTGGAGGAATTTTTTTATTCGTATTATACTGGTTTAAAGCGTTACCGATAGTAGGAATGAAATGAGTACTATATAAGTTAAATTAAAGAACAATGATATAGCGGAGAGAGCGAAATGATTCTGAAAAAGCGAAGCGGTCGCCTTTGTCCCCGAATTTCAACCATTTAAAAAATAAATAAAGAAATTCGGGGACAACAGCGATTGTAAGAACATTTCGTACTCGTAGCTTTATCACAATCGATAGTTAAACTTATATAGATTAAGGAAGATCACATTGGGGAGGGTCTGATTTGGCTTTATATGTTATGAAATTCGGAGGAAGCTCCGTAGGGGATACAGAACGGATGATGCGTGTCGCAAAACGTGTCGTAGAGAAACAAGATGAAGGACATAAAGTTGTCGTTGTTGTTTCTGCGATGGGAGACACGACAGATGATTTGATTGATCAGGCGAAATTGCTCAACGAACAGCCGCCATTACGTGAAATGGATATGTTGATGACAACGGGTGAGCAAATATCTGTTGCTTTACTATCGATTGCAATTCACGCGCTCGGACGCAGCGCAATTTCATATACGGGATGGCAGGCTGGGTTCCGTACTGAACCTGTACATGGTAAAGCGCGAATTACGGATATTCATCCAGAGCGGGTCCAGCAGGCTCTAAACGAGAACAATATCGTCATCGTTGCAGGCTTCCAAGGGATGACGGAAGATGGAGAAATTACGACGTTTGGTCGTGGTGGTTCTGATACAACCGCAGTAGCTTTAGCGGCAGCAATTTCTGCAGACTATTGTGAAATTTATACAGATGTTGATGGAATCTATTCCACCGACCCGCGGATCGTCAAGAATGCACGTAAGCTGAAGGAAATATCTTACGATGAAATGCTGGAATTGGCTAATTTAGGGGCAGCAGTGTTGCATCCGCGTGCTGTAGAATATGCGAAGCACAATCAAGTTCGTCTTGTTGTCCGTTCAAGCTTTAATCATAATGAAGGTACTGTCGTGAAGGAGGAAGTCAATATGGAACAAGGTGTAGTAGTCAGTGGTATAGCCTATGATAAGAACGTAGCCAGAATTAGCATCTTAGGAGTTTCTCATATTCCTGGCGTATTAGCGAAAGTATTTGGTTCGCTTGCCGATGTCAAAATTGATGTAGATATCATTGTGCAAAGTGGCGTACAAGATGGGAAAGCTGATTTCTCCTTTACAGTTGGCCTTTCGGATCGTGAGAACGCAATAAACGTAATCAACGGTATTCGCGGAGAGGTTCCTTTCGAGGATATAACTTCAGAAGAAGGACTTGTTAAAGTATCTATTGTTGGTGCTGGTATGGTCAGTCATCCAGGCGTTGCCGCACAAATGTTTGACGTTATTTCGAAACAGGATGTTAACATTAAAATGGTCAGCACTTCAGAAATTAAATGTTCTTGCGTTATTGATGGAAGTAAATTGAATGAAGTGGTGAAGGCACTCCACACTGCTTATGGTCTTGATACGAAAGAACAGGTATCAGTTGGTGGTCCTGAGGATAGACGTTAGGAGATTTTGTAATTATATATATTTTCACAGGAAGATCCGCAGCTTTATTGCGGGTCTTTTTTTGTGCGTCGGAAGGTTTATCCAAGTTTGTGAGGGGTTACAATCCGTCATACAAAAAAAGATTTAAATAATTTGCTATTTTAAGACATGGGAGCGATAAAACAGAAGTATGTTTAGATATACCGGCCATAAACTTATAGCAGATACTAATTTTTAATAGGGACATCACTGTGAAAGAGGTGCTTTCATGAGAAAAAAAGAAATCGTAGCCATGCTGCTGGCTGGAGGACAAGGCAAGCGGCTCAAGGGACTTACTAGAACTCTTGCCAAGCCTGCGGTGTATTTTGGGGGCACGTACAGGATAATTGACTTTCCACTAAGCAACTGTTCTAACTCGGGCATCGACACAGTGGGAGTTCTGACGCAGTACGAGCCGCTGGTGCTCCATTCCTATATTGGGGTAGGAACGGATTGGGATATGGACCGCAAATACGGTGGTGTGTTTGTGCTGCCTCCGCATGAACGGGAGGACGGGAGCAACTGGTACCGGGGGACTGCGGATGCCATTTACCGCAACGTGAAGTTTATCGAACAGTTTGATCCTAAGCACGTACTCATTTTGTCAGGCGATCATATTTACAAGATGGATTATAAAGCGTTGTTGCAGTATCACAAGGAACGGGATTCCGATTGCACCATCTCGGTTATTGACGTTCCATTGGAAGAAGCAAGTCGATTTGGAATCCTGAACACAACTGACGATTTGCAGATCTATGAATTCGAGGAAAAACCAGAGCACCCGAAGAGTACGCTGGCGTCTATGGGAGTTTATATTTTCAAATGGGACGTATTACGTGCACATCTATTGGAGGATGCTGTGAAGCCGTTCTCTTCGTATGATTTCGGTAAGGATATCATTCCGCTGATGCTCCAAAATGACAAGAAATTGTTTGCCTATCCTTTTGAAGGATATTGGAGAGATGTAGGTACCGTTCGCAGTTTATGGGAAGCCAATATGGACCTGTTATCTGATGATCCTCCACTAGATTTGAATGATTCATCCTGGCGGATTTATACACGAAATCCAAATCAGCCGGCACAATACATCGCGCCTCAGGCCATTCTTAAAAATTGCATCATTAATGAAGGATGTATTATACACGGGAAGGTAGAACATTCAGTCCTCTTCTATGGTGTAGAGGTAGGGAAAGATAGTGAAATTACCGACTCAGTCATTATGCCTAAAGTGAAAATCGGGAAGAATGTGCGCATTCATAGAGCGATTATTAATGAGGACATCGTCATAGAAGATAATATTGTCATTGGTTCGGAGGATGAAGGTGACATTCTATTGATTGATAGTGAAGAAGATGTTGAGTTGTACCTTACAAGAACCAAACAAAGCTAAATGAGGACGGTGATTACGGAATGAAGCCATTACTCGGAGTAATTAGTCTTGATCACGAACTGGACCAGTTAAATGAACTTACGTATTTTCGCTGTGGTGCATCGGTGCCTTTTGCCGGGCGGTATCGGCTGATTGATTTCATACTGTCAAATATGATGTATGCCGAGATTGTAAGCGTAGGTCTCTTTATTCGTCGAAAATACCGCTCCCTCCTGGATCATTTAGGCGACGGGAAACCTTGGGACTTGGACAGAAAGCGAGGGGGGTTATTTATTCTACCGCCTGATTGGAATGATCCTACAGACACTTCGCGTGGCGAATTGCAGCATTTTCATAATAATCTCCATTTCTTTCGCCGCTCACCAGGTAAATATATTGTGTATTCCGGAAGTCGCCATATCAATATGGTTGATATTAGAGAAGTTTATCAGCAGCACTGTGAGAGTGAGGCTGATGTTACAGTAGTATATAAACAGGTCGAACAGCTTGAACCTGAGCATGAAGGATGCATAAGGCTTAATGTAGACTCTTCCAACAAGGTAACGGGTATTCATCAAGAGAAGGATAATCACAATATTTACATGGAGATGTTTGTCATCGAGAAAGAGCTCTTTTTAGACATGGTAGATTTGTGTATAGCGCACGGAGGTAGCCACTTCTTTCGGGATGTAATTCAGAAAGGTCGCGGAAATCTAAAGGTTGCTGCCTATGAATATAAGGGATATCATGCCGTGATTAATTCAGTTCAAAGCTATTATAAGAATAGTATGGATCTCCTGAAACGGGAGCATTATTTGCGCCTCTTTGGTAAACAAGCGGTACAAACGAAGATAAAATATGAAGCTCCAACTAAATATCTAGCGGATGCTAAAATAAGTAATTCGCTTGTCGCAAACGGTTGTGTGATCGATGGATGGGTAGAGAATAGCATTATTTTTCGAGGTGTTCGGATTGAAAAGGGTGCCAGAATTATAAATTCAATTGTAATGCAGAAGTCCATCATTGAGATGAATGCAAATATCGAGAACGTAATTATGGATAAAGATGTGATAGTATCTCAGAATCGTACGCTCATGGGAGCGCCGCAGCAACCTTTTGTCATTGCCAAAAGCAGCATACTTTGAAGGAATAATTCATTCAGTAATAACACTTCCAAACTTGATGAGAAATAGAAGGCCCGCGAGATTTTTTTGCGGGTCTTTTTGTTTCTTTTTAATAATAAGAGAATTTTATGCATAACGATAAGAGAGACGAGCTAAGACGAACCCTACAAAGAAGGAGGTAACTATGCTCGATAAATTTGTAACAAGTATGGCAACGTTACGGATTGTCTCTGGGACAATTGAGATTGCTGCAGCGTTACTCATGCTTAAGCTTGGGCGGGTTGATAAGGCATTAGTCGTCAACTCAGCGCTTGCTTTTGTGGGACCGACAGTACTGATCATTACCACGACTATTGGACTTGTAGGTATGGCGGATAAGATTTCCTGGGGAAAAATGTTGTGGATAGGTTGCGGTATAACATGTCTCTTAATTGGTATTTTGAAGAAATGATAGATTTACCGTCATAAAGATAAAGTACAAGCATACACATGAGATATAACAGAAACCATTTAGATAAATAAGAGACAGAGTCTTGGGGGGGGATGCTAATGAACCCAAGTTGGTTATCCGTATTTCCTGATAACATCCGGGGATTATTGCTAAAGTTACCTGCCTCTATCTTTGCTGGGCTGGAGGAAATTCGTATCCGTGAAGGACGCCCTCTTGAAGTCAATGCGGTCGGTCGTCATTATTTTCTGACTTCCAGTGGGGAGTTAACTAGTAATCCTAACCTTGGCTTCAAGACGGGGAAGCAGGATAGCAACACGCTACTCGATTTGATGACGAATCACTCCCTCTATACGATGGAGGAGGAGTTGCGAAGGGGATTTATTACCATTGCAGGTGGTCATAGGATAGGACTTGCTGGAAGGACTGTACTTAGTGGGGGGCGGGTCGAGCATCTTCGTGATATTAGCGGATTTAATGTTCGTATCGCTCGCGAAGTACAGGGGATTGCCGATCATATGATACCTCAACTTCTAGATTTCAAACATCAGAGTGTGCAACATACCTTAATACTCTCTCCACCACAACAGGGGAAAACGACTCTGATCCGTGATTTGGCTCGTCAGATTAGTAATGGGACCTGGGGTCACCCAGATGCCAAGTGGCCAGGACTCAAAGTGGCTGTGATTGATGAACGTTCCGAAATTGCGGGGAGTAAAAGGGGTGTACCCAGCTTCGATGTTGGAACTCGGACAGATGTGATGGATGGTTGTCCCAAAGCAGAGGGCATTATGATGATGATTCGTTCGATGTCTCCTGACGTTATTATCGTCGATGAAATTGGACGTGCTGAGGATGCTGAAGCACTCGCTGAAGCATTGCATGCTGGAGTACGAGTAATTGCCACGGCGCACGGTTCTAATGTTAATGAACTGACATCGAGACCTGCACTGAGTAAACTGTCAAATCCCCCCTTCTTTCAGATTTATGCGGTATTGAATCGTACGGAGAAGGGACTTGCCTTCCGGTTGTGGGACGGAAAAGGAAGAGCGATCCAGACTCATGAGCCAGGCTGGAGAGGCGGGGTTGAACATGCTTAAAATGTTAGGGGCTGCGCTAGTTATCTTGGCTGCTACGCTTGTTGGATGGTACCAAGCAAAGCAATTTGCAAACCGTCCAAACCAAATCCGCCGGCTTATCCTGGCTCTGAAGAGATTGGAAACAGAAATTATGTATGGCTTCACCCCTTTGCCTGATGCTTTACAGCGGATTGCGGATCAGAATAAGGAACCCATCAAGTCACTGTTTGTAGTTGCTGCGGAGAATATGAACCCTCCAAGGAACTGGACTGCACAGAAAAGTCTAGAGCATGCGATCGAGAGTGGGTGGGGAAGGACGTCAATGAAGAAGCCGGAGAAAGAGGTAATGAACCAGCTTAGCTATACGCTCGGGACAAGCGATCGGCAGGATCAAATCGGACATATTGTCACAGCTGTTCGGCAATTGGAAAGTGAAGAGGCCGCTGCGCGAGACGAGCAGTCCCGCTACGAGAAAATGTGTAAGAGCTTGGGATTGCTGAGCGGAGCGTTCATCGTTATCTTATTCTACTAATTGCATTCCCCTCTCCATTCGATGGTCGCTGTGAAATTGATAGTGAGGTGCCAAATCAATGAACATAGAAGTGAACGCCATTTTTCAAATTGCAGGCATCGGAATTATTATCGCCATGATTCACACGGTGCTGAAGCAAATGGGCAAAGAAGACATGGCACATTGGGTGACGTTGATCGGGTTCGTCGTCGTGCTGTTTATGGTGATTAGGCTGCTTGACAGTCTGTTTCAGGAAATTAAATCGATCTTCTTATTCCAGTAGGTGAACTAACGGTGGAAATGATCCAGATTGTAGGACTTGGTCTCTTAGCAACGATATTGATTCTAGTTATTAAAGAGCAAAAGCCGATCTTCGCTTTTCTGATCGCAGCAAGCACAGGAATCATCATTTTCATGTTTCTTATCGGGAAAATCGGTGGAATCATCGAAGTGCTTGAGCAATTAGCAGAGTCTTCTGGGGTACAGATGATCTACCTAAAGACCATTCTCAAAATAATTGGGATTGCCTATATCGCCGAATTTGGGGCGCAAATCGTCAGAGATGCTGGACAAGAGAGTATTGCTTCCAAAATCGAACTTGCAGGAAAAGTACTGATCATGGTGCTGGCCATTCCAATTATCAGCATTATCATTGAAACGGTAATGAAGCTGTTGCCAGCTTAGAAGAAATGGGGACAAGGGATGAAACAATTTGACCTGACATGGAGACAAAAAACATTGGTCCTCATTGTCCTCGGATTTCTGCTCTTCTTTCCGATTAAGTTGTTTGCTGAGGGTACTGACGATGGTTGGGTACAGCGTCAGGCACAGGAACTCCCAACGGATCAGGTTGAGTCATACTGGCAGCAGTTAATGAAGGATTATGGAGGATTTTTTCCAGATCAGAATATGCCCTCTTTCATAGATATGCTAGTTCAAGAAGATAGCGGCTTCAATTTGAAGACGGGCTTATCTGGTCTGATGAAATATATGTGGCATGAAGTATTGTATAACGGTCACATTTTGGTGACCATCGTAATTCTCTCCATATTCAGCATGATACTGGAGACGTTACAGACGGCGTTCGAACGCAAACAAGTGAGTAAAGTTGCCTATTCGATTTGCTACATGGTCATTCTTATTCTGGCGATTAATAGCTTTCATGTCGCCATCTCCTATGCAACATCAGCTATCACAGGAATGATTGACTTCATGATGGCTATGGTTCCGCTACTGTTCATGCTACTTGCTTCGATGGGGAACGCGGTAACAGTAACGGTGACACATCCGCTAGTCGTCTTCATGGTCCATACGGTTGGGACAGTCGTTCATACAGTGGTGTTCCCCTTATTGTTCTTCTCAGCCGTACTGCATATCGTGAGCTCACTATCAGATAAATACAAATTGACTCAATTGGCTAATCTCTTGCGGACCGTAAGTATGGCACTTCTTGGTTTACTGCTCACTGTGTTCCTCGGTGTCATTTCTGTCAAAGGGTTTACGGGGTCTGTGGCGGATGGAGTCACCCTCCGTGCTGCTAAATATTTAACTGGGAATTTTGTGCCGGTTGTGGGTAAGATGTTCGCTGATGCTACGGATACAGTCATTTCTGCTTCCATGCTAGTGAAAAACTCAATTGGTCTAGTAGGTGTCATTATCCTGTTGTTCCTTTGTGCTTTTCCTGCAATAAAAATACTGACGCTCGCGCTGATCTTTAATCTGTCGGCCGCCGTCATGCAACCTCTAGGAGATTCGCCGATAGTTACCTGTCTAGCTACCATCGGTAAGAGCATGTTGTACGTGTTCGCTGCGCTTGCCGCAGTGGGGTTGATGTTCTTCCTTGCCATCACGATTATGTTAACAGCAGGCAACATCACGGTAATGATGAGGTGAATAGCAGCGTTAATAAGGCGGTGAATCCCTATGACTTGGATTAGTGAGTGGCTGAAGGAAATAATTTTCGTAGTCTTGATCGCCGTTTTTATTGAACTTCTTCTCCCGAATCGTTCCATGGAACGATATGTGAGATTCGTCGTCAGCTTGCTCATTCTTCTAACGATACTCTCGCCGATCATACGGTTGTTCTCAGGTGATACGGAACAGAAGCTTGCGACGGCACTAGCGGACAATATTAACGGCCTGGAAGGTTACTCCACCAATGAGAGTACTGCACTCATTTTAAAGCAAGGTGAAGAACTTAAGAAAAAACAGGAAGTTGAGTCCCTGCAGTGGGCTGGTGAGGAAGCGGCAAGACAAATGAAGGAACAGATCCAAAGAGAGATCGGGCAGCCGATTGAAAGAGTTGCCGTGAAGTTGGTTACCAAGTCTACAGATGAAGGAAAAACGCAGGGGAATTTTGGTTCCAAACAGACCGAGCTGTTGATCTCATCTGTTGAGGTTTTCATTGGACAATCGATGACGGTGCAAGACCCGAAAAGTAGTAAAGAAGGAATAAGCGGTTCGGAAATTACCATTCAGTCGGTAGAAGAAGTAACAATAAACGTTGATTTACAACAAGATGTACCCATGATCAAAGATAAAGGCGAAAAAGGAGATAAAACTGCGATGGTAAGCACAGAGGACACTCCTTTAATCGATGATGAGACTAGCGTCCTGACCCAAGGGAAAGACGAAGCTACAGTTGAGCGTATCAGAGAATTACTATACAAAGAATGGGGCGTATCAAAGGAAACGATCACTGTTATGAAGCGAGAAAATCAAGAAAATTGATTCTAAGGGGGTGAGGAACCTTGCCAAACTGGTTGAAGAAATTTGAACTTTGGTTAGGAAAAGGTACTGATGGGAAAAAGAGTGCGTATACTTTCCGTCTGCTAATTATCTTGGGTTTGATTGGGCTCGCCATTATGTTATTTAACTCATTTGTAAACGTGAAACAGATCGACACGAATGGAGCGGGAAGAGAACCTCCGGTTACACAAGATATGCCAACCTCTGCATTAGTAAATGATGGAACGGAAGACAATTCGTTTGATGGAATTGAACTCTCGTTAGAAAATAAGACGAAAGAAATTTTGGAGAAAATTGTCGGTGTTGGCGCGGTTGATGTGCTTGTCACAATTGACTCGACAGAAGAAATCATCGTGCAGCGTAATGTGAAGGATACCCAAGAACTGACAGAAGAGACTGATGCAGGCGGGGGAAAACGACATGTTACACAATATACACGAGATGGGCAAATTGTTACCTATTCGGTTTCTGGTGATGAACAACCCATTATTACGAAGAAGATAAAGCCAAAGGTTCGAGGTGTACTCGTTGTAGCACGAGGCGCTGAGAATAAAACAGTCAAAAGTTTAATTGTGGATGCCATCGAAAAAGGGTTAAATGTTCCGGCATATCGTATTTCTGTCGTTCCCCGGAAACAATCGCAGTAGTGATCGTAGTAACACGGATGTTCAGGTCCATTTTTATATAAAATCTATCATACTTTTAGGAGGAATTTTACAATGAAATCCAAAAGACAGACGGTATGGCTCGTATCAATGCTCAGCTTGATGGTTGTTCTCTCCGCATACTATTTATTTTTTACAGAGGATTCAGGCAGTACTACTCCACCGTCAGCGGATGGAGCTCAGGTTACAACAATGGATTCGGGTACTTCAAATGGAGATGATGTGGTTCTCTCAGAAGTGTTGACAGGCGACGATGCTAACAATCTTACTACGGATGCAACGGATGAAGTTGTTACCGAAGATATTGCGACCCCTGAAGGTACAACTGTAGATACTCCTGCTGAAGAAACTACTAAGAGCGATTCAGAGTTGGGAACAACAGAAAAAGGAACGACAACGACAGAGACAGGGACAACAGATGCGGACGTTCTGAAGCAATTGGAGTCTGAGGGTTTAACTGGTGCCGATACACTTACGGCTTATCAGCTTGAACGTAATGAGAACAATATTAAGAAACAAGATGAATTGCTTCAAGCCATTAGCGACGATAAGAAAACTTTAGATGAGGCAGCCATGGCTCAGCAGCAATTAGGTGCTTTAGAAGAGAAAGAAGCGAAGATCACTGATATTGAAGAACGCCTTCAACAGCAATATGCTAATGCAGTGGTGACAGAGGATAACGATAAATATAAAGTAGTCGTAGTTAGTGAGAAGCTTGGAGCGAAAGAAGCCGTAGGAATTATGGATCTAGTGATCAAAGAACTAGGCGTTTCCCAAGACAAGGTAAGTGTTCAGTACGTAACGGAGTAACTTATATACACTTGAAAAGCTATTAACGGTAGTATATTGGGAGAGTCCAGGGCAATCTTGGGCTCTTTCCATTTTGAATGATTGTGATATAATACATAAAGTTATGGTATAAATGGCCCAGGCTTTCCGATAAAGCTGAAGGAGTGAAATGAAGAATATGTTCAAATTAGACGAAATTAAAGAATTGATTGAATTGATGGATAAAACGACTCTCCATGAACTTGAAATTGAAAACGAAGGTGCTCGTTTGTGTATTCGTAAATTTGGTAAGAGTGAGGGGATACTCGTTCAACCGTCTGTTCTATCTGGGGCTTCGCATCCAGGTGTGCCAGCACATGTATCTGCTGATTCGATCAACGTTGGTCAAGTTGTAGAGTCAACGACTCAAAGCCCAAGCGTACCGGATGCAAACTTACATACGATTGTTTCTCCGATGGTCGGTACATTCTACCGATCTTCTTCCCCGGATGCCAATCCATTTGTTAATATTGGGGATAAGGTCGGCGACAAGACAACCGTCTGCATTATCGAAGCGATGAAGCTAATGAATGAGCTCGAAGCTGAAGTAAAGGGTACAATTATTGATGTTTTGGTAGAAAACGGACAACTAGTGGAATACGGACAGCCTCTCTTTCTGGTGAAGCCGGAGTGATCGGTCTGAAGGCGTCTACAAAATCATGGCGCTTATCTAGCTTTCCAAGGAGGATGCGAAACAGTGAAATTTCATAAAATATTGATTGCGAACCGCGGGGAAATTGCAGTTCGGATTATTCGTGCTTGCCGCGAGCTTGGTATTTCTACCGTGGCTGTGTACTCGGAAGCGGACAGGGATTCGCTACATGTCAGGCTTGCGGATGAAGCATATTGCATTGGTCCAACTCTGTCTAAGGACAGTTACTTGAATATTTCAAACCTGATTAGTGTGGCAACATTGACTGAATGTGATGCCATCCATCCGGGTTATGGATTTCTTGCAGAGAATGCGGATTTCGCTGAAATCTGCGGTTCATGCAACATTACTTTTATTGGTCCTTCCCCGGAAGCCATTACAAAAATGGGCGACAAAGCCGTGGCGAAGCAAACCATGAGAGATGCGAAGGTTCCTGTTATTCCAGGTTCCATCGGCGTGGTAGAAGATCTCGAAGAAGCCATTCTTATTGCAAGAGATATTGGTTATCCTGTCATTATCAAGGCAACTGCTGGTGGTGGTGGGAAGGGAATTCGATTGGCCGAAGACGAGTCTTCGCTCATTCAACAGATTACAACGGCACAACAAGAAGCTCAAAAGGCTTTCGGTAATGCAGGCGTGTATCTGGAGAAATATTTGACCGGTATGAAGCATGTAGAAATTCAAATTATTGCTGATAAGCACGGTAATGCTGCTTATTTGGGTGAACGCGATTGTTCCGTTCAGCGTAGACGGCAGAAGCTAGTTGAAGAAGCACCTTGCCCAGTTCTCTCACCTGAGAAACGTAAGGAAATGGGCGAAGCGGCTGTTAGAGCAGCATTGGCCGTGAATTATTCTGGCGCAGGAACACTTGAATTTTTGCTTAGTCCAGATGGTCAGTTCTTCTTCATGGAGATGAACACACGGATTCAGGTGGAACATCCCGTTACAGAAATGGTGACAGGAATCGATCTAATTCAGGAAATGATTTCGGTAGCTGAAGGGAATCCACTCTCATTCACGCAAGATGAAGTACAGATCAACGGTTGGTCAATTGAGTGTCGGATTAACGCGGAAGATCCTTTCCGGAACTTTATGCCTTCTCCTGGGAAAATTGGTTTTTATCTTGCACCGGGTGGACCAGGAGTCCGTGTAGATAGCGCAGCCTATCCAGGATATACAATCTCTCCTTATTACGACTCTATGATTGCCAAACTGATTGTTTGGGGTCCTACACGCGAGATTGCGATCGCCAAAATGAAACGTGCCTTATCTGAATTTGCGATTGAAGGTATTCATACGACGATCCCTTTTCATCAGAAATTGTTGGAGCATCCTACGTTTATTAAGGGTGATTTCGATATCAAATTTTTGGAAGAAAATGAGATTTAGATATTGTCTCTTTGTTTGTCATAATGAATCCGAAATGATATAGTATTTATAATAAGTGCGCTAGTCTCTTCGATGTGAGGCAACGTCATACTTATTGAGAGGTGGATGAATAGAATGAGTACAGTGCCTACCGAATTTGAACGAACAGATATTGGTGAAATTCAAATTGCTCCTGAGGTAATTGAAGTCATTGCAGGTCTTGCTACAGTTGAGGTCAAAGGTGTCGCAGGAATGAGTGGCGGATTCGCTGGAGGTATTGTTGAACTCTTGGGAAGAAAGAATTTGTCCAAGGGTGTTAAAGTGGAAGTAGGCCAACGTGAAGCGGCTGTTGACGTCTCTGTTATTGTGGAGTTTGGTCATCGTCTTCCTGAAGTAGCTACCGAAATTCAACGCAATGTTAAACGTTCTATCGAAACAATGACTGGTCTCACAGTGATTGAAGTGAATGTACATATTCACGATGTAATCTTTAAGGCAGTGGAGAGAGTCGAAGAGGTAGAGTTGACCCACAGAGTGAAATAAATTGCATTGATAAACCCCCGACTTACGTCAGGGGTTTACTATACTTTCAGAGTAGAACTTTTAGATGTAGTTCAAAAAGTCATTTTTTGATCACTCACATTTTAAGGAGGCTGTACCCGTCGTGGCCAAAATTTTGGACAGACTTTTGCTGTTCATTTACAGCTTAAGTATCGGAATCATTTCTGTCATCGCCATCCTCCTGCTGACGAACGTCGTGCCATTATCACTAAATAGCACAGAAGAGAAAAACCTCTTAATCGTAACGTTGGTAGTTGCCGTAGTGTTGTTCCTCTTAAGTATCCGTTTCTTCTATATTTCTGTTCGACGGGATCGTAACTCGTTGCCATCGATTGATCAGCGTACCGAGTACGGAGATATTCAAATCTCTGTAGAAACGATTCAGAACTTAGCTTATAAGGCTGCTTCTCGTGTTCGGGGAATCAGAGAGGTTAAGACAAGAATTCGAATTACGGATGCAGGTATGGAAGTTATGGTACGAGCCATGGTAGATGGAGAATCTTCTATACCGGCTTTGACCGAAGAAGTGCAAAAACAAGTCCATGATCATGTGGAGGACATCACTGGCATTCCCGTTTCTTATGTTTCGGTGTATATTGCCAACCTTGTCCAATCAACTACTGTGAAAAACCGGGTTGAATAGGGGTGAGTAACCCGATGTTTTGGAGACAATTGTGGGAGAGTTATAAGGGACGTCTATTAGGTGTAGTGGCGGCCGTGTTTTTTTGCCTAATTTATCTGTATTTCGGATTTTGGAATATGCTGTTCTGCGCACTTTTGTTGTTTGTTGGATATACAGTTGGCAAACACAAGGATGTAGGTCAAGGTCCACTTTTCCCTTGGAAGGAACTTCGGGAATGGTTGGAGTCTCGATGGCGCCCCTTTAAATAATTCCTGTGATATGCTTTCTCCGGAAAAAGAGCTGCGATTTCATCTTGCCCATTTTTTGTGGAGAGAGCGTGTCAAGGGATTTTTTTGTTTGAAATGATTTACCCATAAGAAAATGTGATGATTCGTATCGTTTTGGATCATCATGAAGGTAAGAAGAAAATGTTCCGTGAGTGTCATGAGTAAGACGTACCCGAAGGGGTAAAGCGTTCTTAACGCCAAAGTATAGCGCATCCCCACAGGGGACAGCGGGTAGGAGCGCCTCTTCCCAACCAATCTTCCCTAAGCGGGTGTCCCAAAGGTGGTCAACCCTTGGGGCCTTTCCTTACGGTAAGGGAGGGTTTGGGATGGATGGGTTCAACTATTAAGGAGGAAACACATGAAACGACGACTAGCTAGAGAAATTGCCATACAAAGTCTGTATCAAATGGAAATGAATGAAGTAGAAGCTGAGGAAGCTGTAACCATGTTAATTTCTGAAGCAGCAGGAGAAAACGAAAGTGAAGTGGATTTGTCCGATGTGGATGCCACTAAAGAATTTGTCTTGGAAATTGTAAACGGTACTTGGGAACGTAAAGTGGAGATCGATGAACTCCTCGTTGACTACTTGAAAGGGTGGCATATCAGTCGCTTATCCAAAGTAGATCGACAAGTGCTTCGATTAGCTGCGTATGAAATGATTTACCGTGATGATATTCCAAGCAAAGTTGTTATCAATGAAGCGATCGACCTTGCGAAGCATTTTGGAACGGAAGATTCTGGGAAATTCGTGAACGGTGTTCTAGGGAAAATGATTCATGAAGTGGATGAAATTAAAAGTAAAAATTAATGTCTGCAAGTTGTAGAGATAAATTGGGGTAAAGGGGAGAGAGTGACATGACTGCACAACTTATTAGTGGAAAACAAATTTCTGAGGAAATACGCGGAGGACTCCGCAAAGAGGTTGAACAATTGTTAAGCCAGGGATTAACACCCGGCCTTGCGGTCGTTCTTGTCGGAGAAGACCCAGCTTCGCAGGTTTATGTGCGTAATAAAGAAAAGGCATGTCAGGATCTCGGCTTTTATTCGGAAGTTCACCGTCTTCCAGCGTCCACTTCTGAGGAGGATCTCTTAGCCTTAGTGGATAAGTTAAATCACCAGGATAGCATTCATGGTATCCTCGTACAGCTTCCTTTACCACAACATATTCACGAAAAGTCTGTTATTGATGCGATTTCAGTGAAGAAAGACGTTGATGGATTTCATCCTGTAAATGTAGGCAATCTCATGATCGGTGACGATAGTTTGTTGCCTTGTACACCTGCTGGAGTGATTGAATTGATCAAACGGGCAGGAATTGATATTTCTGGCAAACATGCGGTAGTGATCGGACGTAGCAATATCGTAGGTAAACCTGTATCACTTCTGTTACAACGGGAGAATGCAACCGTAACAATGTGCCATTCCAGAACGGCAAATATGAAGGAATTGACTAAGCAGGCGGACATTCTTGTTGTGGCTATTGGTCGCGCAAACTTTGTTGATGCTTCTTTCGTAAAACCAGGTGCAGTAGTTATTGATGTAGGTATGAACCGTTTGGATAATGGAAAATTGGCTGGAGATGTAGATTTTGAGAGTGTAAAAGAAATCTCCGGTCCGATTACACCTGTCCCAGGCGGTGTAGGCCCAATGACGATCACAATGCTAATGATGAATACAGTACTTGCGGCTAAGAGACTAAAAGGTCTAGCGTAATATCTGGGGAGGGGCAGCGCCTATGGAGCAGCGAATTTATTCCATCAAGGAATTGAACCGGTATATCCGGATGAAGCTGGAGTCGGATACGCTGCTGTCGGAAGTTTGGATACGTGGTGAAATTTCGAACTTTACGCATCACTCTAGCGGACATATGTATTTCACCTTGAAAGATGCTGAGAGCCGAGTTAAAAGTATTATGTTTGCTTCGCACAATCAGCGACTACCTTTTATACCAAAGGAAGGTGCTCGTGTAATTGCTCGTGGCAATGTGTCGGTGTACGAACGTGATGGACAGTATCAGTTCTATGCGACACATATGCAGCCAGATGGAATAGGGAGCTTGTATCTAGCTTTTGAACAATTAAAACAAAAGCTAGAGCGTGAAGGGCTGTTTGCCCCAGAGCGTAAATCACCTATACCACGGTTTCCCCGTGTGATCGGTGTGGTTACGTCCCCCACCGGAGCGGCTGTGCGCGACATTTTAACTACGCTCTCACGTCGATATCCTCAAGCAGAGGTTGTTCTGTATCCCGTGTCGGTACAGGGTAAAGGCGCAGCACCATCGATCATTCGAGCGATTCAAACGCTGAACGATATGAATGAGGCTGATGTCCTAATCATTGGCCGTGGAGGCGGATCTTTAGAAGAACTGTGGGCGTTTAATGAAGAGGCGGTAGCACGTGCGATCTACGAATCGGAAATTCCTATTATCTCGGCTGTTGGCCATGAGACAGACTTTACTATTGCCGATTTCGTTGCGGATCTACGCGCTGCTACGCCAACTGCTGCAGCGGAGCTTGCCGTACCTCACGTCGCCGAGCTGAAGGCGCAGCTGAACCAGCGTGAGCAAGTGCTGCAGCGTGCCTTGCAGCATCAAGTGTCACAAGCGCGTGAGCGACTTCGGCGTCTGCAGCGATCACCAGCGCTGCTTCAGCCGCGGCGAAGTTTACTCCAGCATGCTGTGCGGCTGGATACGCTTCAATCTCGCTTAGTGAGCAGGATGAAATCGCGTACTCAGCTCACGATTTCGACTCATGGTCGCCTCAATGAGCGATTGCTGCGTTATCATCCACAGGATGCGCTAAAGATGGCTAAGCGTAGACAGAGTGAAGCCGGGCGTCAGCTTCGCGGGGCCATGAATGCAATGTTTAGAGAGAAGTCACAGCAGTTGACCTCTGGCATCCGGCAATTGGATGCACTCAGTCCGTTGAAGGTTATGGCACGGGGATATAGCCTCGTATATGACGAACAAGGGAAGTCTTTAATTAAATCACTAAATGATGTGGAGCTTGGTGATCGGGTGAAGGTAAAAGTGACTGACGGCGAGCTGGATTGCCAAGTATGGGGTATGAAGCGGGGAGGAGACGATCATGAAACAGGAGAAGCAAATTAATTTTGAGGATGCCATGAATCAATTGGAAGATGTCGTGTCGCAATTGGAGAATGGGGATGTTCCCCTTGAGAAAGCAATTGATCTGTTTCAGAAGGGGATGCAGCTTTCGCAGCTTTGCAGCCAGAAGCTGGCTCAAGTGGAACGCAAAATCGAAATGATCGTAGAGAATGACGGAGACATTGAGAAAAAACCTTTTGCTCCACAAAGTGAGGAGAGCGGTGATTCTCTTGGATAAATCGTCCATTCGCGACTATATAGAAGCTGTTTCCAGTTTGGTGACTTCTTCTCTTCAAGATATCGTACCTGGTTCGTGGGAAGTTCCTACGAACCTTAGGGAATCGATGGAATACTCGCTTATGGCGGGGGGCAAGCGACTTCGGCCACTCCTTGTCATTGCTGCGGCGGAGTCGTTGGGCGGAAGCCGAGAAGCGGCTTTGCCCGTCGCTTGCGCCGTGGAAATGGTTCATACCTATTCGTTGATTCATGATGATCTTCCCGCAATGGATAACGATGATTTCCGGCGTGGTAAACCAACGAATCATAAGGTGTTTGGTGAAGCCATGGCAATCCTGGCGGGAGATGGTCTTCTGACACATGCCTTTTATAGTATTATTCAAACAAGCCGGCAATTTGGAATTACAGCAGAGTCTGCACTAGCGATTGTGGAGGAGCTGTCTTTGTTCGCTGGACCTGCGGGTATGGTAGGTGGTCAAGTTGCTGATATGGAGGGTGAGCAAGGTCTCACTGAGCTGGACCAACTGCGTTATATCCATCAGCACAAAACAGGTGATCTTATCGTGTTCTCCTTGAAAGCGGGAGGAAGAGTGGCTGGGGCTTCCGAACAGCAGCTTGCTGCACTGGAACAGTTTGGCCGGGCAATTGGTCTTGCGTTTCAGATTCAAGACGATATCCTTGACCTTATCGGCGATGAGGGGAAATTGGGAAAGAAAACCCAAAGTGATGTGAAGCAACAGAAAGTAACATATCCGTATTTTATCGGTCTGGACAACTCGCGTGCCGAATTGGAAGCATTGACCCGTACTGCAAAAGGAGCCATAACGAGTGGTCTTATTCCGAATCCAGAGAAACTGCTGGATATCGCAGATTATTTAATGGAGCGGGATCATTGATCGCACAAAGATTTCGATTCAGCTATTCATATGATATAATGAGTGCTATTAACTACGCGAGACAACTTTTAAGGAAAGCGGGGAACTCGTATGCTGCTTTCGAAAATTAATGAACCTAATGATTTAAAGAAATATTCGGTTGAGCAATTAACGGTTCTTTCTTCGGAAATCCGGCAGTTTCTAATTGAGAAGCTATCGGTAACGGGTGGACATCTTGCCTCTAATTTAGGGGTAGTAGAATTAACGATTGCACTACATTATTGCTATAACAGTCCGGTGGATAAATTTATTTTTGACGTGGGTCATCAGGCTTATGTGCATAAAATATTGACGGGAAGAATGGATAAGTTCGACACACTACGGAAGCATAATGGTATGTGTGGTTTTGTTAAGCGGTGTGAAAGTGAACATGATGTATGGGAAGCAGGTCATAGCAGCACTTCGCTTTCAGCAGCAATGGGGATGGCATTAGCTCGCGATCTCAAGGGCGAGAATAATAAAGTAGTTGCAATTATTGGCGATGGATCTCTAACTGGCGGGATGGCATTTGAAGCATTGAATCATATAGGTCATGAGAAGAAAGACCTTATGGTTATTTTGAATGACAATGAGATGTCGATAGCTCCAAATGTAGGGGCGATGCATAATTATTTATCGAAAATTCGCTCTGACAAAAATTATTTGCGCGCCAAAGATGAAATTGAGCAGTTATTGAAGAAAATCCCGGCCATTGGAGGTAAGTTAGCCAAGACAGCCGAACGTTTGAAGGACAGTTTGAAATATATGGTGGTATCGGGTGTTCTGTTTGAGGAACTAGGTTTTAAGTATCTGGGACCTGTCGATGGACATGATATACATGGATTAATTGAAGCTTTTAAACAGGCGAATAATGTTGGCGGTCCAGTGTTGGTGCATGTATTGACCACCAAAGGGAAAGGATATTCTCCGGCGGAAGAGGATTCACATAAATGGCATGGGATTTCACCATACAAAATTGAGTCAGGACAAGTGTTGAAAGCGGTAGGCAATCCTATGTATACCGAAGTGTTTGGGAAGACACTAATTGAACTTGCCGAGCAGGATAAGCGTATTGTTGCAGTTACACCAGCAATGCCAGGTGGTTCGGGCTTAGTTAAATTCGCCGAACGATTCCCTGATCGGATGATCGATGTTGGTATTGCTGAACAGCATGCGGCAACGATGTGTGCGGCAATGGCTATGGAAGGGATGAAACCGGTCTATGCCGTCTACTCGACTTTTATGCAAAGAGCATACGACCAAATTGTCCATGATATTTGCCGTCATAATGCCAATGTTATGTTTGCTATTGACCGAGCAGGCTTTGTAGGCGCCGATGGGGAAACTCATCATGGTGTTTATGATATTGCGTTTATGCGCCATATACCGAATATCGTATTGATGATGCCTAAGGATGAGAATGAGCTACGCCATATGATGAAGACGGCGCTTGAGTATAATGATGGACCGATTGCTTATAGATATCCACGTATTAATGTACCTGGAGTACCTCTGGATGAGGTCCTTACCCCTATTCCGATCGGAAGCTGGGAGAAGGTACGTGAAGGCGAAGGATTTGCCATTATAGCTGTTGGACCGATGGTACAGGTGGCGGAAGAAGCAGCGGAAATTCTGAAACGTGAAGGTGTATCGGCAAGTGTAGTTAATGCTCGCTTCATCAAACCTCTCGATCACACCATGCTGCTTAATTTAGCACGCGAGGGCAACAAGATGGTGGTGCTGGAAGAAGCTTCGCAAGCAGGTAGCTTGGGGAGTGCAGTCTTAGAATTTTATGCGGAGCAAGGAATTTCCGGCGTGGACGTCTCACTACTTGGAATTCCAGATCGCTTTATAGAACATGGTTCGATAAAGGAACAATTGGATGAAGTTGGTTTGACGGCGGAATCCGTCGTTCGTGAGATCAAGAAGTTCCGTAGCGAGCATCAGTTTACTTATGGCAAGAAGGTCAAACCGTCTTAAGTTACGGTACCTTTGGGGCCGATGAGAGTCAGGAGAATTTGATGTCTGTTTCCAAAGAACGTATTGATGTCCTGTTGGTGGAACAGGGGTATTTTGAAAGTAGGGAAAAAGCAAAGGCTGCGATTATGGCTGGACTTGTATTTGGAGGACAGGAGCGAATCGAGAAGGCGGGGACCAAGATCCCTCGAGATACACCTTTAACAGTTAAAGGGGCCGTTCATCCTTATGTTGGCCGTGGTGGGTTGAAGCTAGAAAAGGCCCTAAAAAGATTCAACATCGATATGAATGGTCGTGTGATGCTTGATATTGGCTCTTCGACCGGAGGATTTACCGATTGTGCTCTGCAGCATGGGGCCAGTTATGTGTATGCTATTGATGTTGGTTACAATCAGTTGGATTGGTCGCTTCGTAATGATGAGCGGGTTAATGTGAAAGAACGGACCAATTTTCGTTATATGACCCCCGAAGATCTAGATGGACCAAGTCCGGATTTCGCTAGTATAGATGTATCCTTTATTTCTTTGAAGATTATTTTACCAACTCTTTTTACACTGCTGAAGAGACCTGCGGATATCGTTGCTTTGATAAAGCCACAATTTGAAGCAGGACGTGACAAGGTTGGTAAGTCTGGAGTTGTACGAGATCCCAAAGTTCATTCCGAAGTTTTGGAGACAGTTCTCCAATTTGCACTCGAAGGTGGGTATGGGTTGAAGGAGCTGACCTACTCTCCGATTACAGGTGGGGAAGGGAATATTGAATTTTTGGTCCATTTGACTCTTGATGAACAAAGTGAAAGTGCTAATACTATCGATATGAGTTACATCAAGGATATTTCCAAGAAAGTGGTCGCTGAAGCTACGGATACCTTTACAGGAAGCCCATCGAAGTGATGGGCTTTTTGTATACTTGATATCAGAACGAGTGTTCGATATAATGAATAAAAATGCATAATTCATTATTTTCCTTGATGAATTATGCTGTTATAACAGGAGCTTGAGATCATTCGTCGAATTAAATCCTTGAGGTGATTTCGATGGGACATTATACCGATGGACTATTGATGGTACTCATTACAGGTATTGTGATTTTCCTGATTTATCGTGGATTACAATCTTGGGTTCGCAAACCATTTACGTTACGATCAGGGATCGGGTTTCATTATAATGAGGAGATCATGGAACATCCTGCGGTAGACCTTCTAGAGCAGTCAGGATTTGAGATCGTCAGTGACAAGCTTAAGGTGCCACTCGTTTTCAAGGTAAATGGAAATGTGCTGCACAGCCGTTTGTTTATCGACTACATAGTGACGAAGAACAGAGAAATGTATTTAGTCAAGACATCTAGGGAACGGCTAACATTAGAATGGACTGGCAGTGGTGTACGTAGAGAACTCCTGCCATATTTACTTCTATATCCAGAATGTGCTGGTGTGCTTTATGTGGACACTGATCTTGGAGATATCAAGGAAATTGCCTTAACAAGTGATGAAGACGAAGATGAATCAGCCCATTAAGGGCATTTGGAGGACAAGATGAAAGGTCAAAGACATATTAAAATTCGTGAAATTATTACTGGACAGGAAATCGACACGCAAGATGAATTGGTAGAAGCACTACGTAAAGCAGGATTTCAGGTAACGCAAGCAACAGTATCACGCGATATTAAGGAATTGATGCTGATCAAAGTACCAACAGATGAAGGTAAGTATAAGTATTCCTTGCCAACGGCTCAGCGGTACAATCCTGTACAAAAACTGCAGCGTTCATTGGTGGATAGTTTCGTACATATCGATCACACAGGAAATCTTGTTGTTGTAAAATGTCTTCCCGGAACAGCCAACTCGGTAGCTGTATTGATCGATAATATGGAATGGCCGGATTTGCTCGGAACCATTTGTGGGGACGATACGATTCTGCTTATTTGTAGAGACGAGAAGTACAGTCACTTTATTATCGAACAAATTATGGGTTTTATCTCTTAATTATTGAATTGACTTTTTTTAGGCGAAGGGAGTTGTACTCACCTTGTTAGTCCATTTATCGATTCGGAATTTAGCAGTGGTGGAAGCGGTGGACGTAAAGTTCTACCGTGGTTTTCACGTGCTCACAGGAGAAACAGGAGCGGGGAAATCGATAGTAATCGATGCGCTGGGTCTAATTGCTGGGGGCCGGGGGACGGCTGATTTGATCAGGTATGGCTGTGAAAGAGCAGAAATGGAGGCTTCCTTCGACTTGCCTGAAGCTCATTCAGTGTGGAAGACACTTGAGGGATTAGGTATTATTGCCGACCAAAAGGAATCATTAATCATTCGCCGGGAGATTAGCCATCAGGGAAAAAGTACTGCCAGAATTAATGGGCAACTCGTCAATTTATCTATGTTACGCGAAGTGGGCGAACAATTAGTCAACCTTCATGGTCAACATGAACATCAGAATCTTCTTCGCCCAGAACGCCATTTGAGTTTGCTCGATGCATTTGGTGCGGAATCCATCAACTCAATTAAGGCGAAATATCAAGAGACGTATGCTTCTTTTGTCAAAGTGGATAAAGAATGGAATGAATTACGAAATAATAGCCAACAAGCGCTTCAGATGCTTGACTTGTATCGGTTCCAATTAGAGGAAATTGCTGCAGCTGGTTTAAAACTGGGTGAGGATGAATTTCTTTCTGAAGAAAAGGTCAAGCTATCTCATAGTGAGAAGACTATGGGTTCAATCTCTGAGGCATACAACCTTCTGCATGGCCCCCAGGGTTTGGAGGCAATTGCTAAGGCCGTTTCAAGACTTCAAGATGTAGCTGGATACGATAGCAATGGAATTAATCCATTATTAGAGCAATTGCAATCGGCGTATTATCAATTGGAGGATGCTTCGTTTGGTCTTCGGAGTTACCGTGAGAACATTGAATTTAATCCCAGCAGATTGGAAGAAGTTGAAGATCGGTTGGATTTGATCTCTTCATTACGTCGTAAATACGGTGATCGGATAGAGGGTATCTTGGAGTATTACGAGAAAATATCTCGGGAGACGGAGACGTTAGAGAATAAGGATGAACTCTTAGAGAAGCTGGAGGCTACCAGGGACAAACTGCTGAACCGTTTGCTTCATGAAGCCGGGGAACTAAGTGACATCCGTCAGAAGAACGCTGAGGAGTTGGCGCTTCAGATTGAAAGCGAACTGAAGGATCTGCAAATGGGGCGGACATCTCTTCAAGTAAAGCTTAATTGGAATGAAGATGCCAACGGTTTCGAATGGAAAGGTAAGCGAGTTAGACCAGGTAAGCAGGGGATCGACAGTGCTGAGTTTCTAATTTCCCCGAATCCTGGAGAACCATTAAGACCACTAAGTAAAATCGCCTCTGGTGGGGAGTTATCACGAATGATGCTGGCACTTAAGAGTATCTTTGCTAAACATGATGAAGTGCCTGTCCTGATATTTGATGAAGTGGATACGGGTGTCAGTGGGCGTGCAGCCCAATCGATTGCCGAGAAATTATATACATTATCAAAGTCTTGCCAGGTATTCTCCATTAGTCATCTTCCTCAAGTTGCTTGTATGGCTGACCGGCAATATTTGATTGAAAAGGTAGTGGAAGGGGATCGCACGATGACTTCAGTTGAAGCATTATCTGAAGAAGGGCGAGTCCATGAGTTGGCACGTATGCTTGGTGGCGTGGAAATAACGGAAAAAACATTGCATCACGCACAGGAGATGCTGAAGTTGGCACAGGCACAAAAGGATTCATTTTAGTGTTCGGAGCAATGTTTGACAGTAATAAAAGACTACACCGGGGGTATCTTATAGGTACGCAATTGGCGACCACCTTTTCGTCAAGCGAAAGAAGCAAAGGGAGCGTGACAGCCATTGAACCCAAACCTCAGGAAAAGATTGCTCGGTCTTTTACTTGCCTTCTTCTTTTGTTTTCTTGGCACATCTGCAGCTGAGGGGCAACTGCCCTTTATGCCAGGCGAAATGCGATTATTTCAGGGGCAGAATGCGCAAATCCATTCGGCTTTGCCTGTACAGGCAGAAGTCAGTATGGATCGGCCCGATGTGATTATGCTGAATGGCGGGAATAGCTCCTCCATGAAGGTATCCCTCGGAAATCCGCTCAATCTCTCCTCGTTAAGCAGTGGGGAAGCGAATCTTCGCATGAAGTTATTCGGTCAAATTCCATTAAAGACTGTAAAGGTTAATGTCATTCCCGACTTGAAGGTTATCCCTGGCGGGCAAACGATTGGTGTCAAAGTTAAATCGGCAGGGATCTTGGTAGTGGGGCATCATCAAGTGAATACGAATGACAGCAAAGTATCACCCGGAGAAGTTGCGGGTATTCAAGTCGGGGATTTGATTACCCATTTGAATGGCACTACATTGAAGGACGTAAAAGAAGTGGGCGAGATTGTTGAAAGATCTGGCGATGTAAAGAAACCGCTAAAAGTTACTTATAAGCGGAAAGGGAAGGAATACTTTACCTCCTTGTCACCTGCCTTTGATAAAGAGGATAAAGCTTGGAGATTAGGTCTTTATATTCGAGATTCAGCTGCTGGTGTCGGGACTCTTACTTTTTTTGCTCCTGAGCAGGGCGTGTATGGGGCGTTAGGCCACGTTATTACAGACATGAACACACAGACACCGATCGTTGTTGGCAGCGGAGAGATTCTTCAATCCAGTGTAACTTCAATTTCTAAAAGCGAAAGTGGAGAACCAGGCGAGAAGAGAGCTCATTTTCTGAAAGAAGGAAAAACTCTCGGTAATATCGAGCGAAATACTCCTTTTGGAATTTTTGGGAAAATGTCTGAGAATCCAGAGCATAGCGTTTATAATAAAGCGATTCCTGTGGCTTTTTCTGAAGAGATAAAAGAAGGATCGGCAGAGATTTTAACGGTTGTAGAAGGCCAACGTGTAGAACGATTTAAGGTCGAAATCGTACATGTATCTCGCCAAAGCTCTCCAGAAACAAAAGGACTCGTGCTACGTATTACGGATCCCCGACTTATTGATAAAACCGGTGGTATTGTTCAGGGCATGAGTGGCAGCCCAATCATTCAGAATGGAAAACTAATTGGTGCCGTTACACATGTGTTTGTCAACGATCCACGGTCCGGATATGGATGTTTCATTGAATGGATGCTTCAAGATGCTGGAATTCTTCAAGGGAATCAACAGAAAAATCTTAAGGCGAGTTAGACGCCTTAAGATTTTTTTTATAAAGAAAAGGGGAATAATTCGTATGTGATTGTCGAAAAGTAACGAATAGAATCATAATATGTAAATAAATATATTATTATATATCATACATAAAAAAAAATAAAGAAAAATAAATTTCGACAGAAGGGATTTACATTTGCATGTCGAATCCTTATTCTGGAAGAGAAAAATATAATTTATGTAATTATTCTAAGGAGGAAGTAGTCGGTGCAGAAAATAGAAGTGTTGTTGGCGGATGATAATCGGGAATTCACAAGTTTACTTGCTGAATACATTTCGGAACAAGACGATATGGTCGTCTCAGGTATTGCTTATAATGGCGAAGAAGTTCTGGAAATGATCGAGAATGCTCCTAAGGTTCCGGACGTATTAATTCTAGACATCATTATGCCACATCTGGATGGACTAGGTGTGTTGGAGCGTTTGCGTGATTTAAATATGTCTCCACAGCCTAAGATCATTATGCTGACAGCTTTCGGACAAGAGAACATTACACAACGTGCAGTACAACTTGGAGCTTCATATTACATTCTCAAACCATTTGATATGGAGGTGCTGGTCAATCGAATTAGACAACTTGTCGGCGTACAAAGCCTAACGATTGGCGGAGCTCAAACTTCCGTGTTCACAAGATCGAACGTAGTGCCCCTTGGTAAGGGCAAGAACCTGGATGCGAATATCACTTCCATTATCCATGAGATCGGGGTTCCTGCGCATATTAAGGGTTATCAATATCTACGTGAAGCGATCACAATGGTTTACAACAACATAGAAATACTTGGTGCGATTACCAAAACGTTATACCCTGCGGTAGCTGAGAAATTCAAAACGACACCATCTCGTGTCGAACGTGCGATCCGTCATGCTATTGAAGTCGCATGGACACGTGGCAACATCGACAGCATCAGCCACCTTTTCGGCTATACCATCAACATCAGCAAATCCAAACCAACGAACAGCGAATTTATTGCCATGGTAGCTGACAAGCTGCGGATTGAGCATAAGGTTAGTTGAAAGGGTTAGGGGCTTTGTGGGGTAAGGGTATTACATGTTGCTGGATGTGAAATACATCCAATATATAAAAGCCGATAAACTTGTTTTGAAGCCGATAAATTTTTCGGCAAGAGCTATCAAGAAATCAATGCAGTAAAAAGACACTGAGATCTTATTCATCAGTGTCTTTTTTTGTTGATACATTTCCACCAGAGGGGTTGTAATTTAAAGCAACTTAATCAGCTCTTCAAGCTCATCAACCAACACTTTTGCAAGTTCGAAATCGGTATCTTTTAAAGCTAATTCTATTTTCATTTCCACTGACTTTTTCTTTTGTTCAGTTTCTAAATAGTCTTTATCAAAATGACTAGCATAAATCATCTGTCTAAATTTTCGCATACTCATTTTTCTAATCGTCTTATCGTCAATGATTAAAACATAATCCATACCGTTTACCACAGAATAGAAGTCATGAGAAATCATGAGAATCGCGCCTTTGTAGTCTTGGGTGGCTTTCTCCAGTGCTATTTGTGTATAGGTGTCTAAATGACTTGTCGGTTCATCCAGAAGCAATACATTTGCTTTGCTGGCAGAAACTTTAGCTAATTGAAGTATATTTTTTTCTCCACCAGATAAAGATTCAATCTTCTGATCAACGATTTCGCCTTCAAAGCCATAGTGCGAAATATATGATCTAACCTCATCATAAGAGTTAAACCCAGCATCGATGAATTCTTCTAGTATTGTATTAGAATCCTTTAGAACTTCGCCTTGAAGCTGAGATAAATAAGCCACTTTAGCATTCGCATTTATTTCAATGGAATCATGATTATTTTTAAAGATTTCACGGAGTAAAGTCGTTTTCCCAGTACCATTTGCACCGATCAGAGCTACTTTATCCGTTGATTTGATCTCAAAGTTCACATTTTCTAACAGCAATTCATCAAAGGCAACACGATAATTACTGACATTGATAACCGTGGTGTCTTCTTCCATTTCATGATCAATATCTAAGCTAATATTCGGTTGCTTAATATCAACAAATGGCGCTTTAATTCTACGCGCTTCCAATCTTTCTTGAAATCTAACTCTTGCTTTGAGCGCTCTCCCTCTAGATGCTTCTGAATTATAGGTTGCGATAGCTCTAAGATTATCGATGATGCTCTCGTTTCTCTCAATTTCTTCACCCTCAGCGACCGTGAGTTCTTGTAACTCAATTTTTGTTTGAAGTAATGAGAAGTTATACTCAATATATCGTCCATCAAACTCTTGGATCTCCATGTTTTCAAGATGCAAGATTTTGTTGAAGCAATGATTCAATAGATAGCGGTTGTGCGTAACAACTAGCAGTATGCCTTTGTGAGAATTAATAAGATTTTTAAGCGCATTTAGGTTTTCAAAGTCTAAGAATACATCGGGTTCGTCCATAATCATTAAGTCTGGACTACTAAGCATTTCCTTCATCACTTGAATAAGCTTGAATTCCCCGCCACTCAGGTCGGATACCCTAACATCTTTTAGCTTCATGAGGTTTGCCAGGTTTAGTTTCTTATTAATGTTGCTTTCAAAATCATCCCCGCCTATTGAATCAAAGGCGTCTAGAGCTAATTGATACTTTTCCAGTAATGAATCAATATCCTGAGATGTTTCCATTTCAGTGCAAATAGCTGTTATTTCATGTTGTATCTTAATAAATTCTTCTCCGATATATTCAAAAACGGTTGTTTCTTTAGTTTTTTCTGGTTGTGAGAACTGACTTACATACCCAATTCTGCAAGTCGGGTCTATCTCTAACAAGCCATCAAACAAATATCTTTCTGGATCCATCAGTATGTCTATTAGTGTACTTTTCCCACTGCCACTTGTTCCTATAAAAGCGCATTGTTGTGCCTCTTCTAACGTAAATGAAATGTTTTTATATAGTTCTTTTTGCGGAAATGAGAAGGATAACTTATCAAATTTTATCATAGTATTACCTTTCTTTATAACTAAAATAGTGACTATTATTTGATGTATTGCAGAACATGGATTTTGAGTTTGCCGTTGTTAGAGTAACACTGTTTACAACCAACTTCAATCATTTCACTTTAAAGTTGGGCGTGAAATCGAAAAATACAACTTAGAACATGATCACGCCTGCCTAGATGGCGTCTTTTTTACGTTCTAGTCGTATTTAAAATGTGGTAAAGTAATAAAATGACTGATTCGTTAGGGAGATGTGTTGTTTGAAGAGTTTCGAAATTTGGTCAGAGGGTTTTGCTGATTCTAGACAAATTTGTGGTGCCGCTTACCTTGGATGTGCTGAGGGTGAAACTTTTAGGGAGGCATGTATCAACTTTATGGAAACAGATAAAAAACACAAGCAGCTACGATATTTTAATAAGGATACTATGACCTTCTGGGGTTGTAGACTATTTGATAATGAGGTAGATGCGAGAAAAAGTTTCGGCTAGGATTCTCTTCAGACTTATTTGTAAATGTAATTTTTAATGTTAAAATATAATGGAATGTTTTAAAATTAAAATATTAATATTAATGTTAATATATACGGAAATGGAGCGAAGCCAATGATCAGTAAAGTTGGACAAATTATGATATATGTGAATAACCAAGAGGAAACATTGAAATTTTGGACTGAAAAAGTTGGCTTTAGCTTAATCGCTGATCAAGATAATGGCCATGGTATGAGATGGATTGAAATAGCTCCTACAAAAGATTCGGAGACGAGTATCGTGCTCCACAACAAGGAACTAATTGCTAAAATGCAACCTGAATTGAATCTTAATACACCTTCATTATTGTTTTACTCGGAAAACCTCGACCAACTTTACAAAGATTTTTCGGACAAAGATATTACAGTTGGAGAAATTGTGAGTATGCCTACGGGAAGAGTATTTAATTTTGCTGATAATGAGAATAATTACTTTGCAATTGTGGAAAAACAATAAATCACATAATAAAGCGAAAGAATAAGTCAACCTTCGTGTTGGCTTTTTTTCTGTCGTACTGGATCAAAGTTGGTGTGAGTTTGACTTATATAGTTATAGTGGAAAGATGAAAATATGTTAAAATAAAGACTCATTCTAAAAATGTGGTTAAGTTGAACGGAGGTACAGTATGTCAGTAAATACAGATGATGTGAACTTGGAACAATATAACCAACTGCTTGAACATACAGAAATTCCTGAGCAAGATAAAGTTGTGATTCGTCAATTGATTGAACAAGTGGAAACATTAACAGCTGAGAATGGTCGACTGCGTAGAACATTACTACGTGTGTCATCGAAGAATGAATCCAAGATGTCTAGCAAATTGAAGGACGCACTCTATGAGTAACATAAAAACCTCTTTCAGCATTTAAGCGGAAGAGGTTTTTGGTATGGAGATATTTATGCTTTCTTGCGGAACCTGGGTCCCACATAATTTCGTTTGCGATCCCGAAAGAAGGTCCATCCAGCTAGAAAACTGATCCCACAGAGAAACAGCAGCAGGCCGATAATGAAATTCAGCCAGTCAAACGAAATGCTGGTTAGTGTGTCATCACCGTGGTTAGCTAAGTATAGAAATAAGGCGTCTTTCATCTTGAGAAAGCCATACATGGCCGCGATTCCTGGGATGACTAGGATGATAATTGCGATAAATCGGGAGGTTTTTAATTTCATAGACACGGTTCCTTTCCTGATAAAAAGCAATTTTTGATTTATGTAAGAAAGACGATGTTTATCGCATACTTTGGTTGTTGTTACTCACTGAGATAGGCAATCGTCCAAATGAGGACAGCGAAAGAATGGTTCTATTTGATCATAACTTTTTCTTGAAGTTCTGTCTATTTGGTTCCTTATATTTGTAATAGCTGTAAAACGAGGTACAATAAGAGGCGAAATACTAGTGATTATTCAATGGAATGGGTGGAGATAGGTTATGACAATTTCATGCGACGTAGCAGTTCTTGGTGGAGGTACCGGAGGATATGTTGCGGCTATCCGCGCGGCTCAACTAGGGAAGAAAGTTGTAATTATCGAACAGGACAAGCTCGGAGGGACATGTTTACACAGGGGATGTATTCCCAGTAAAGCATTACTACGCAGTGCAGAACTGTTCGCTCAGATGAAGGATAGTGCTAGTTATGGTATACAAGCGGAAGGAATTTCCCTCGTGTTCCCGAAGGTTCAGGAGCGAAAGCAGGGAATTGTGGATCAGCTTCATAAAGGGGTCCAATATTTGATGAGTAAGAATAAAATACAAGTTGTTCAAGGTAAGGGACGCGTTACGGGACCTTCTATTTTTTCGCCTAAGAGTGGTGCGGTTGCTGTTGAATTAAGTGATGGAGAGATGGAAACCATTCTTCCGACACATTTGATCATCGCTACTGGATCTCGTCCACGAACATTACCAGGATTAACGCCAGACGGGATGTATATATTAAGCAGTGACGAAGCGCTTAAAATGGAAGAACTCCCTGCCTCGATACTAATTGTTGGTGGTGGAGTGATTGGTGTTGAGTGGGCGTCATTATTGAATGATTTTGGTGTACAGGTCACCATCGTGGAAGCTGCGAAGCAATTATTGCCAACTGAAGACGAGGAAGTTGCTCGTGAGTTACAGAAACAGCTTCAACGCCGAGGCGTTGCAGTGTTGACCGGTGTGAGTGTGCTAACAGATACTTTCGATGTACAAGATAATTTAGTACATATCTCAGCCAAACGTGGCGAAGAACTCATTGATTTACAAGCAGACAAGTTGCTGCTCTCCATCGGACGTCAGGCTAATGTGGAGAACATTGGACTTGAGAATACAGATATTGCCTTAGAAAATGGCTTCATCCGAGTTAACGAGTCCATGCAGACGACGGAGCCGCATATATACGCTATTGGTGATTGCATTGGTGGTTTGCAGTTAGCGCATGTTGCTAGCCATGAAGGTCTGGTTGCCGTCAATCATTTGGCAGAGGAATCTGCTCATGGTTATAACGTTCATCATGTACCTCGCTGCGTGTATACACGTCCTGAAGTAGCTTCCGTTGGAATAACGGAGAAGGAAGCACGTGAACAGGGACGCGAGATCAAGGTAGGTAAGGTCCCTTTCTCAGCAATTGGTAAAGCGTTAATACTAGGGGAACGAGACGGATTTGTAAAAATACTGTCTGATGCAAACACTAATGATATTGTTGGGGTTCATATGATCGGAGCCCATGTAACTGAGTTGATCAGTGGTGCTTCGCTAGCCCAACTCCTTGACGCAACACCATGGGAAATCGGACAAGCCGTGTTCGCACATCCATCCCTTTCTGAAATCATTGGTGAAGCTGCCTTAGCAGTAGACGGACACGCTATTGGTATCTAAAAGTATTATTTTCTTTTTGCGGAGAAAGAGATTATAATGAGGTTAACCCAAGTCTTAGTACCAGGTTTTAAGATGAGGCATATAATTAAGAATATGGGTTCTAATTGAAGGAGGTAACTCCCATGAACGCAAAAAGTTTAACACAAACCAAACATAAACATGAGCAGCTCGGATTATCGGACACCGAAGTGGTGGACATGTACAGATATATGCTGCTTGCACGGAAGTTCGATGAGCTTAACCTGTTATTACAACGGGCAGGTAAGATCAATTTTCACGTTTCGGGTATTGGACAGGAGGCTACGCAGGTAGCAGCAGCGTTTGCTCTGGATCGAGAACGCGATTATTTCCTACCGTATTACCGTGATTACGGCTTTGTTCTTTCTGTCGGCATGACAGTGAGAGAACTCATGCTGTCGGCTTTCGCTAAAGCGGAAGATCCAAACAGTGGTGGACGGCAGATGCCGGGTCACTTCGGCAGCAAACGACTACGGATTGTTACCGGATCTAGTCCAGTGACGACACAGGTACCACATGCAGTTGGTGTGGCATTAGCTGCCAAAATGAAGGGTGAAGACATCGTCTCCTTTGTTACTTTTGGTGAAGGTTCCAGTAACCAAGGTGATTTTCACGAAGGATTGAACTTTGCTGGTGTGCAGAAGCTGCCGGTCATTTTCATGTGTGAAAATAACCAATATGCGATTTCGGTACCGGTTAGTAAACAGCTTGGTGGCAGAGTGTATGACCGTGCTAAGGGTTATGGTTTCCCTGGAGTTGAGGTGGACGGGAACGATGCTTTAGAGGTATATCGTGTTGTCAAGGAAGCACGTGAACGCGCAATACGTGGTGAAGGACCAACTTTAATCGAATCCGTGATGTACCGACTGTCACCACATACGACCTCGGATAACGATTTGGCTTATCGGACGAAGGAAGAAGTCGATGAGAACTGGAAGAAAGACGGAATCCCGAAACTGAAGTCCTATCTGATCCAATGCGATCTATGGGATGAAGCGAAGGACGAGGAATTGAACAAGGAATTAACTAAGCATGTAAAAGAAGCGATTGATTCGGCTGATAAAGCGCCGTTTCCAAAGCCGGAAGATACGTTATTACATGTTTACGCTGACAGCGAAGGGGAGGGTCAATAAATGCCAGTTATGGAGTATATCGACGCCATTCGCCTTGCGATGAAAGAGGAAATGGAACGCGACGAGAACGTATTTTTATTGGGAGAAGATATTGGTGTCAAAGGTGGAGTATTCACGACGACGAAAGGTTTGCAGGAGCAGTTCGGCGAACAACGTGTAATGGATACACCACTGGCAGAATCTGCAATTGCTGGAGTGGCGATTGGAGCAGCGATGTATGGAATGAAGCCCATTGCAGAGATGCAATATTCTGACTTTATGCTTCCAGCAACAAATCAGATTATCAGCGAGGCGGCAAAGATTCGCTATCGTTCCAATAATGATTGGAACTGTCCTTTGGTCGTCCGTGCACCTATTGGCGGCGGGATTTTCGGTGGATTATACCATTCTCAATGTGCAGAATCGATTTTCTTTGGTACACCAGGACTGAAGATCATCGCCCCTTATTCAGCTTATGATGCCAAAGGGTTGCTCAAGGCGGCAGTTCGGGATCCTGATCCTGTGTTGTTCTTCGAGAATAAGAAATGCTACAAACTGATTAAAGAAGATGTTCCAGAGGATGATTACATCGTACCGATTGGTAAGGCAAATGTGTTACGAGAAGGTTCTGATATCACAGTGATCAGCTACAGTCTTCCACTACATTTTATTATGCAGGCTGCGGGAGAATTGGAAAAGGAGCAGGGAATTACTGCCCATGTCCTAGACCTCCGTACACTACAGCCGCTGGACCATGCAGCCATTGTTGAATCAGCTCGTAAAACTGGTAAAGTGCTAATCGTCCACGAGGATAATAAAACGGGTGGCGTTGGTGCTGAGGTTTCTGCGATTATTTCGGAGGAGTGCCTATTCGATCTTGATGCACCAATTCAGCGTTTGTGCGGACCGGATGTACCAGCGATGCCGATCAGTCCTCCAATGGAGAAATTCTTTATGCTCAACAAAGATAAAGTTAAAGAGGCCATGTTACAGTTGGCGCTTTACTAATTGGGAGTGACAAGAATATGCCATCAAATAAAATTTTAACCGATGTTACAATGCCTCAACTTGCGGAATCACTTGTATCTGCTACGATTGGAAAATGGTTGAAGAAGCCGGGCGATCAAGTAGAACAATACGAACCGATCTGTGAAGTAATCACGGATAAAGTTAACGCAGAAATTCCTTCGACCCTAGATGGGGTGATGGGAGAGTTACTTGCAGATGAAGGTCAAGAGATTCAGGTTGGAACTGTTATTTGTCGGATTGAGACGGCAACCACTAGTGTGGAATCAAGCTCAAATGCCAATTCTGCTGAAGCAAAGAACAGCGCTCATTCTGCAGAGACCACAGAAGATAATCAGAGAAGCCGTTATTCACCGGCAGTATTGACACTTGCTGCACAGCACGGTCTCAATCTGCAAGATATTCCAGGTAGTGGTCTTGGCGGACGAATTACGCGTAAGGACGTACAGGCCTATATTGACGGAGGCGGAGTAACTTCAACTAATGCATCAGGAATAACTCCTTCGTCTGCACAGCAGCTTAATCAGCAAGTCACACCACAACCTGCAGCATTTGAGCCCAAGAAGGTAGTTGAAGAGCCTGTTCGTCATTCCGGACTGCATTTAACAGAGCCTCCTAGAATTCCAACTATTGAGATTGAGGCAGGGAATCACAACGAACATTTCATTGATGTGACACCTATTCGTAACACGATTGCTACGCGTATGCGTCAGAGTGTATCGGAGATCCCGCATGGCTGGATGATGATCGAGGTTGATGTGACGAATCTGGTTCAGCTCCGGAATAAGTTGAAACATGATTTTATGAAAAAAGAAGGCGTAAACCTAACCTATTTAGCCTTCCTAATGAAGGCTGTTGTTGGTGCGATCAAAGATTATCCAATTATGAACTCTGTTTGGGCAGTAGATAAGATTATTGTTAAGCGGGACATCAATATCTCACTTGCTGTAGGTACAGAAGATTCGGTTATGACTCCAGTCATCAAAAAAGCAGATCAGAAAAATATCGCTGGTCTTGCCCGGGAAATCGAGGATCTTGCTAGTAAGGTTCGTGCGGGTAAGCTGAAGCTAGACGATATGCAGGGTGGAACGTTTACCGTTAATAACACGGGATCTTTTGGTTCTATTTTGACTCAACCGATCATTAATTATCCGCAGGCTGCTATACTTACATTTGAATCTATTGTGAAGAGACCTGTGGTTATTAACGATATGATTGGGGTTCGTTCGATGGCCAATATGTGTTTGTCACTTGATCATCGGATTTTGGATGGTGTCATATGTGGACGTTTTATGCAGCGTGTGAAAGATAATATGGAGAGCTATTCTCTGGATACTCAGGTATATTAATCGATCAGCGGATTATGAAATCCCTTCTCCGCGATATTTAGAGATGAGGCGATGAACGGCATGACGAAGTCCTTGCAAATCCGCTATTTTCCGATGATGGAATACGGGGAAGCTTGGGAAATGCAGAAGATGCTCGTAAAAGCCATCGATGAAGGTCAGCAGCAGGAACACCTGCTGCTTCTTCAGCATCCACCAACATATACTATCGGTTCACAGCGTCATCCTGAGCATTTGCTGCTTAGTTCAAAAGAGTTGCAGGAGCAGGGAATAGCGTTGTTTGAAATCGATCGAGGTGGAGATATTACATATCATGGACCAGGGCAACTTGTGGGTTATCCCTTATTGTGGCTTGATGGTACGAAAGGCTTAGATTTACACGGGTATTTACGAGAGCTGGAACAAGTAATCATTAATTACTTGAGATTGTTCGGAGTTGACGGATCTAGAAAACCGAAATACACCGGGGTTTGGATCGGGGATACGAAGATCGCAGCCATCGGCGTGAAGTTTAATAAGTGCCGCCACAGGAAAGGATTTATCGCCAGTCACGGATTCGCTTTTAATATCAAAGCGGGCATTCAAGCGGATGGCTTTCAGGGCATCATTCCCTGTGGCATTGAGCAATATGGAGTGACATCACTTGAGGATGTCACTGGACTTCCATTCACAGTGGAGCAAGTTTCACGGGACATCGTCCCCTATTTTAACGAGGTATTTAGCATGTATGGGTCGTGGAGCTAGCCCCGTAATTAACGGATGAGAAATGGTTCAATCAGGGCGAGTAGTGTCGATCCAAGCATTGCAAACAACATTATATAAATAACGATCTTTAACCATTTTTTTCGCATATAGAAAAGCTCCTTTTGATTAAATTAGATTGGAAGTAGTATATTTAAAGACTACATCCATTTATATTAACGCAAAAAAGAAGGCGAGGAAAGTATTATGATAAATAAGGAAAGAGTTATCGCACAATTCATCGAGTTAGTATCTATTGATAGTGAAACGAAATATGAACGGCAAATCGCAGATTATCTGAAATCAAAATTTCAAAGTCTAGGCCTTGAAGTGGTGGAGGACGACTCCCAGGCCATCACAGGTCACGGAGCTGGCAATCTAATTGCTACTCTTAAACCAAGTGGAGCCAATACGGCTGAGCCATTCCTGTTCACTTGCCATATGGATACAGTGACACCCGGAATTGGAATCACACCAATAATTGGGGAAGACGGATGGATTCGCAGCGACGGTACTACTATTCTGGGAGCAGATGATAAAGCAGGTGTTGCAGCCCTCCTAGAAGTTATTGAGGTTCTGAAAGAGAACAATCTGCCACATGGACAAATTCAGTTCGTGATCACTGCAGGTGAAGAATCAGGACTGCTGGGTGCGAGAGCGCTAGATGCTAAATATCTTGACTCAAAATTCGGATTCGCGATTGACTCTAACGGGGAAGTGGGGACCATTTGTGTTGGGGCTCCAACACAAGCGCGGATTGAAATTGAAATATTCGGCAAATCGGCTCATGCCGGTGTGAATCCAGAGGATGGAATTAGTGCGATTCAGGTGGCTGGTAAAGCGATTTCCCTTATGAATCTGGGACGTATTGATGAAGAAACATCCGCTAATATCGGTAAATTTGAAGGCGGCGGTCAGACGAATATTGTAGCTGACTATGTGAAGTTGTATGCAGAAGCGCGGAGTCTTTCGCAAGATAAGGTCAATAAACAACTGGCGGAGATGAAGGAAGCGGTTGAATCAGCTTGTCGTGATTACAATGCTCGGGGAGAATTTAAGAGCGATATTATTTACCCGGCCTTCCATTTCTCAGGGAATGAAGATGTTGTCAAACTAGCGAAGAAAGCTGCGGATCAATTGGGGCTTTCGGGTGATGCCTTTACTTCAGGCGGGGGCAGTGATGCCAACATATTCAACGGATTAGGAATTCCAACCGTTAATCTGGCCGTGGGATACGAGGATATTCATACCACTAAAGAGCGAATCAAAAGTGAGGATATTGTTAAAGTAGCTCAGCTTGCCCTTGAGATTGTCACGCAGACTTTGACTAATTAATCAATGTTTATTCACCGCCCAGTAGGCTTTACAAAGCCTGCTCGGGCGGTTTTTCGTTGTTATTAGCTTAATATAAGAGAAGTGAGTTAATGCTTGAGGGATACGCTTTGCGCAGGGAGGTTACGTTGTTGCTCCAGTGACCATTCGGTATGCCAGCCCGAGCTATGTATGATTTGGAGAGATTGAGTAATGTCATTTAGATATCGCTCAATCTTGGTCCTCTCTTCTTCAGCGGGATGATACAACGTAATCCGTCTTAGGAGGTTGGACATCGCTTCGTTCAAATAACAGGATGCAGCACCAAATCGGGCGCGAGCGATTTCGGGACTCTTTTGCAAAAGGGACTCAAATAATTCAGTTGCTTGGGAATATTGACCTTCATCATAAAGTATCTCAGCAGAAATGTAAGTCAAATTTAACATAGAGTTACTGTTCTCGTTAATGGGATAGGCAGACAATTTATCCTTAGCTTCTTGTACGTACCCCTGTTCATAAAGGGCTTGAATGAGCTCGCTTTGGAGGTAAATGTCTGGAGATCCACCCAGTAATGTGTCGGCGATATCAAGTAAACCTAATGATACAGTGCGTTGAATAAGTTCTGCGAGATGAATAGAACTCAGGTTATGTTGGGAAATGTTTGTATCCCTATGGAGTTGGCAAATGACCGATAACTGTCGTAATGCTTCTTGAAAAGGCAATGAAATAGCTGCCTCTTCCTTTTCCCACTCCTGAATACATTGAAAAGCTATCTCAATCTCGCCAGTGCGAATGAGTGTTTCGAGATATATTATACGATACGGCTCTGTCTTATTATTTTCACAGATTGGAGAACTGCTCATAGTTCATCACTTCCAGTCCGATGAGTTCAATTATTTAGTGAGTCTTGATGCTAAGAGTTCTTTTACTTTAACGGAAGGACCCGCCTCTTTTTGCCACTGAGATAAAAGAATACGAATTTGCCAAGCCTTTCCTTGGGCACGTAAGCGATCATTTGAGAAATATGACTTCATGTTGATGCTCCTTTTCTTAACGAGTTTGGTATAATAACACCATATGTCTCAGGCGGACAAGTTATGACGTTTTACATTTAAAGGAGGAATAATAATGACAACATCGCATGATAAGTTAGTCGAGAAGACAATATCTACAGAACCCGTGTTCTCGGGCAGGATTATATCTCTACAGATCGATACAGTTGAGCTTCCTGATGGTTCCAAGGCTACTCGGGAAGTTGTGAAGCATCCCGGTGCGGTAGCGGTCATTGCCATTCATGAGGGGCGTTTACTACTCGTTGATCAATTTCGTCAACCAATGAGAAGATGTGAGCTCGAGATCCCCGCTGGTAAGCTAGAGAAAGGCGAAGACCCAATGGAAGCGGCTAAGCGTGAACTTCAAGAAGAGACAGGGTATCACTGTGATCAAATCAGTCTCATTCATTCTTTCTATACTTCCCCTGGATTTGCCGATGAAATCATTCATTTATATTTGGCTGAGGGATTATCGGCTGGGGAGATGGCGTTGGATGAGGATGAATTTCTTGAAGTTTATGAAGCGACTCTAGAGGAATGTCAGCAGTATATCGTGGAAGGGCGTATTGCAGATGCCAAAACCATTATGGCCGTATATATTTGGCAACAACAGCTTGCACGGGATACTGAGAGCAAAGAAATATGAGTCCAAAGGAACCGGACTTATCGTCTTACTATGCTGATCTACATATTCATATTGGACGAACAGAACAAGGGGCTCCTGTCAAAATAAGCGGTAGTCGTAATCTAACGTTTGAGAACATCGCCAAGGAAGCCCAAGGACGTAAGGGAATTGGACTTGTAGGCATCATCGACTGTCATTCCCCTGGAGTACAAGAGGATATTGTAGCAAGCTTGGAAAAGGGCGAAATGAAGGAATTAGAAGACGGTGGGATATCTTACAAGGGAACAACCATCTTACTTGGTTCGGAGTTAGAAATTCGTGAGCCCGGTATGGGTCCCGCACATATTCTTGTCTATTTTCCATACTTCGAAATGATGAAGTCATTTACTGGCTGGTTAGAGCAACGAATGAAGAATGTTAGTTTAAGTTCTCAGCGAGTGTATGCACCAGCACGTGATTTACAAGCAGAGGTTTATGACAGAGGGGGAATGGTGATTCCTGCTCATATATTTACACCTCACCGCAGTATTTATGGAAGCTGTGCCCCACGGTTGGATCAGGTGCTTAATCCTGAACTCATTAGTGCGGTAGAGCTTGGACTAAGTGCTGACAGTGAAATGGCAGGACTGATTAGCGAGTTGGACAGATATACAATTCTAACTAATTCTGACGCACATTCGCTCGGTAAGATCGGAAGAGAATATAATGAGTTAATCTTGCAAAGGCCTAGCTACCGAGAATTTGAAAAAGCTCTGAAACGTGAAAGTGGCCGGAGGGTAGCTGGGAATTTTGGTTTGAATCCTCGTCTTGGCAAATACCACCGAACATACTGCGGAGGATGTAATTTTATCATCAACGAGACTGAGCATTCTGTTGAGCGTTGCCCTTATTGCGGAAGTACCAAATTAGTACGTGGTGTCCTGGATAGAATTCATTCTATCGGTGACCGCAAGGAGACGATGATTCCATCTCATCGTCCGCCGTATCATTATCAGGTGCCGCTTGAATTTATTCCGGGGCTTGGTCCGGCTAAACTTAACCTCCTACTTGAAGCCTTCGGCACGGAAATGAATATTCTGCACCGAGTCTCTCAGCTTGAACTTGCTGAAGTAGTTGGTGAGGAGCTAGCTGCGCTTATCTGCGAAGCACGCAGTGGACGGCTATCTTTATCGCCAGGTGGTGGCGGGACTTACGGTAAGGTCATCAAATCCTAGAGGAAGTTCAAATAGTCGACAATTGATCACGAAGTAACTCTGGATGTTTTACTACATCGAAGATTACTCCAATCCTTGAAGTCCGTTGCTCATGTAGGTTTGCCTACACTCCGCTACTCCTTCTTCGGTTTGAAGTAATCTTCTCGGTGCTGAATCGTCGACTTTTTGAACATTTATCCTAGAGGAAGTTCAAATAGTCGACAATTGATCACTCTGGTTGAAGCATAAGGTAGCCAGCTTGTACATAGTCTGTTGTAAAGGGAAAGACGACTATGTTCAAGAGAAAGGGGGCTCACGCATGCTTCAACCTTTTCGTCATGCGCTCAAGGATCAGACGCCACTATATGTATTTGTAGCTGTGCTCTTTCTGATGGGTGTTGTTTTTGGTGCGCTAATGGTTAATGCACTGACTTTAGAGCAACAGCAGGATTTATCTCGGTATCTTGGGGATTTCTTCGTATCAGTGAATCAAGGAGGGACTGAGTTTAATCAGTTGGATTTTTGGGCTGTGGCGGCGCTACATTTGAAGTGGCTGGGCCTGATTTGGATTTTAGGACTTTCTGTCATCGGTCTTCCAGGTATTCTGATTCTTGATTTCCTGAAAGGAGTTCTGATTGGATTTACGGTGGGTTGTCTGGTTGGGCAATTCACTTGGTCTGGGTTATTATTCGCCCTTGTTTCAATTGCACCGCATAACTTAATTATTATACCAGCCTTACTTATAGGTAGTGTTGCAGCAATCGGATTCTCGTTAGGCATTATCCGAAGTAGGGTGTTGATGAACCGTAGTGGAAGCGTAGCGCGTCCTTTTCTGTCCTACTCAGGCCTAACGCTCGCAATGGTACTGGTAATCCTGGCGGCGTCATCCTTTGAAACATGGGTTACCCCGGTGATGATGAGTTGGGTTACTCCTATGTTGGAGCAGGTTCTAAACCCTGTGTAACTCTAGTAAAATGTTTGACTTTGTTGTTTGACTCCCCCTATAATGAAAGAAGTGATCAAAGAGAAATTAATGCACGGCGATTCCTGGGGGAGGGACATCATGGAAGCAAAGATCGATAAAATCAAGCAGCAGCTACAATCCCACGGTTACAAGTTGACACCCCAGCGGGAAGCCACGGTAAGGGTACTGCTAGAGAATGAAGAAGATCATCTAAGTGCGGAAGATGTATTTATGCTTGTAAAAGATAAAGCTCCGGAAATCGGTCTTGCGACTGTTTACCGTACACTAGAGTTATTGAGTGAATTGCATGTCGTGGAGAAGATTAATTTTGGTGACGGAGTTGCCCGGTACGATTTGCGGACGGACACATCGAAACATCATCACCATCATTTAATTTGTGTACAGTGTGGGGCAATGGATGAAATCCGTGAAGACTGGCTTGGAGAGCTGGAGGAACGATTGGACAAAGAGTTCAATTTTACCGTTAGTGATCATCGCCTTGACTTTCATGGCATTTGCCATCGTTGTAAAGACAAGAATGGTGATAACCAGGATAAAAGTACTGATTAATCAATGGAATCGAGAAGCTTCCCATGGCCACCTGAGCTGTGTGAGGCTTTTTTTGGCCTGTAAGTCGTAGCCAGCAAAGAACAAGTCATAACCATAGCTAACATACATAATAGCCACATCTCTTTTATATACTGATATAAGCGAGTCCCATGCAATGAGCAAATGGGTTGATGGGATGGCATTTCGGTTATATAGGAAGAGGGAGAGATTATGGTAATTTCATTGCGGAAGTGGCTGCGATCGCTTAAATATTTGATAGCCTTTATCGTATTAGCTTATATCATGTATAGGGTTCTTGGGCTGTTGGAAGGGTATATATTTCCGATGGACAAGTACCGTATTCCAGATGGATCCGCCGTCAAAGCGTTTCGTTCCGGTACGGATGGGGACAGTGCCGTTGGTGTAATGTCGGAAAGATTAAAGTTATTTTTCTGGTATGGAGAATAAGCCCAACAGCAGGGAATTACGTAGGAATGTTGAATTATTATAAATAGACTTATCCTATAGGATAGGACTTATGGTGGATGAAAGGAGGCATGAGAAATTGGAACAATATGTAGCCTCTTTTATTTCTCATTTAGCAGATCAGAAAGGACTTAGCGGTGCGACTTTAGAGTCTTACTCTAGAGATTTGAAACAGTTTGTTGCCTATCTCGATGATCGAGAGACGAGCAGTTTTCGTGAGGTTACTCGGGCAGGAATTTTGCTCTATTTCTCTGCAATGAAGGAATGGGGAAAAGCGCCTGCGACGATCACTAGAGCCGCGGTATCCCTACGAGCGTTCTTTCAATTTCTTGTTCGTGAACGACTTGTTGATCAGGATCCATTTCTAATGATGGACATGCCTAAGAGCGATAATAAAACTCCTCAGACTCTTACGGTGGAGGAAACGGAAAGACTGCTGGAATTACCTGATGTAACCAACCCGCTGGGTATGAGAGATAAGGCGATGTTGGAGCTCTTGTACGCTACGGGCATCCGAGTGTCTGAGCTCATCTCATTAAAGGTGGAGGATGTAGATACTGGCCTAAGATTTGTACGCTGCTCCGGAACAACCGGCAAGGAGCGGATTATTCCGATTGGCGGTATGACTGCTGATTGGATGGAAAGGTACTTGCTGGAAAGTAGGCCACAATTGAGTCATGATGAGAGTCTTGGTGCTCTATTTCTCAATAGCCGCGGGATAGCTATTAGCCGCCAGGGATTTTGGAAGATTATTAAGAAATATGGTCAAGAAGCCGGATTTGTTATCGATATTACGCCCCACACGTTACGTCATTCCTTCGCTGCGCATTTAATTGCCGGAGGGGCTGACTTAAGGTCGGTTCAGGAAATGTTAGGACATGCTGATGTTTCGACAGTACAGATTTATTTGAATAAATCTAAGCCGAATATTAAATCCGTATATGATTCATTTCACCCCCGAGCGAAGAATGCTTTTATGACTAATGGGGATAACTTAACTAACCGCTAAGAAAAGAGGAGTGAATGAAAATGGATAATAATAACAAGTTTAAGAAGATTACTGTAATTGTACTTGATAGCGTGGGTATTGGAGAATTACCGGATGCGAAGAAATATGGCGATGAGGGCTCACATACTTTAGGTCATATTTTAGAGAAAGTGCCGAACACCAAATTACCGAATTTACAGAAGTTAGGGCTTGGGAATATTGCTGAGTTGCCAAATCTAAGCGCGGTAGAGTCTCCAGCTGCTTCTTATGGTAAGATGGCTGAAATCTCCACAGGTAAGGATACGATGACCGGACATTGGGAATTGATGGGCCTTAAGATTTCTACTCCATTCCAAACGTATTCGGAAGGATTTCCACGTGATTTGATCGCTCGCTTTGAAGCAGAGACAGGACGCAAAATGATTGGTAATAAACCGGCATCGGGAACCGAAATTCTTGATGAACTTGGGGCAGAACATATGGAAACAGGGGCGTGGATCGTATATACTTCAGCAGATAGTGTGTTTCAAATTGCTGCACACGAGGAAGTTATTCCTTTGGCCGAGTTATATCGCGCATGCGAAATTGCCCGCAGACTCACGTTAGAACCGGAACATACCGTGGGCCGAGTTATTGCCCGTCCTTTCGTTGGCGAGCCAGGTAATTTTAAAAGAACATCCAATCGCCACGATTATGCAGTGAATCCACCGGAGCCAACGGTTCTTAACGCCCTGAAGAATGCAGGGAGAGATGTAGTCGCTGTTGGGAAAATCAACGATATTTTTAGTGGAGAAGGTGTGACAGCATCCCATCCGACCAAGAGTAACCGTCATGGCATTGATGAGACAATTGCTCTTATGGGACAAGATTTCTCAGGCCTATTGTTTACGAATTTAGTTGACTTTGATTCCTTATACGGTCATCGGAGAGATCCAGAAGGGTACGCTCGTGCTCTGGAGGAATTTGATGCTTCATTGCCGGATTTGATGAATCAGGTAGGAGATCAAGATTTACTCATCATTACGGCGGATCACGGAAATGATCCAATTCATGCAGGGACGGATCATACACGGGAATACGTTCCATTACTTGTTTATAGCCCAGGGTTAACTCAGTCAGTTGATTTGGGTATTCGTGCGACATTCGCGGATCTTGCGGCAACGATTGCAGATAACTTTGGCATCAACGGTACGCAGCATGGGAAAAGTTTCCTAAAACAATTGAAATCATAATTAGGAGTGAAAGTAATAATGACGACTTTAACGCAAGACATGATCAGAGAAGCTGCACAATACATCAAATCAAAATCTCCAGTATCCCCAGAGATTGGACTTATCCTAGGGTCTGGTCTAGGTGTTCTAGCTGAGCATATTGAAGAAGCGGTAAGTATCGCTTATCAAGATATCCCTCATTTTCCACAATCAACTGTTGAGGGACATGCGGGCGAATTGCTAGTTGGTTCACTTCAAGGAGTACCCGTTGTACTCATGAAAGGCCGTTTTCATATGTACGAAGGTTACGGCCCAGAACTGACAGCCTTTCCCGTTCGAGTCATGAAGGAGCTTGGGGTATCGAAACTACTCGTAACCAATGCTGCAGGTGGTGTTAATACTGCTTATGAACCAGGGGATTTAATGCTGATTTCTGACCATATCAATATGACTGGTAAGAATCCGTTAATCGGACCTAATGACAATGAACTGGGTCCAAGGTTCCCTGATATGTCGCAGGCTTATAGTCGTAAACTACGCGAGACAGCCAAGCGGGTCGCCATAGAACAGGGTGTACAGCTTCAGGAAGGTGTTTATGCTGGACTCCTTGGTCCAACTTATGAGACGCCAGCTGAAATTGTAATGCTTCGTACACTAGGCGCGGACGCAGTTGGAATGTCCACCGTTTCAGAAGTTATTGTAGCCAGACATGCGGGAATCGAAGTGCTCGGTATTTCCTGTATTAGTAATATGGCATCTGGTATTCTTGATCAACCGCTATCGCATGTTGAAGTGATGGAGACAACTGAGCGGGTTCGTGAGAAGTTTCTAAGTCTTGTACTGTCAATCATTCCTGAATTGTAAATCTGGAAGGTGATGAAACTGATGAGAGCCGTAGATCTGATTCGAAAAAAGAGAGATGGCTTGGAGCTTAGCAACGAAGAGATTGGCTTCTTGATTCAAGGTTACAGTGTAGGTGATGTTCCTGATTATCAAATGGCGGCTTGGGCCATGGCTGTATACTATCAAGGTATGAGTGCGCGTGAAACGGCTGATCTGACGCTTCATATGGCTGCTTCAGGAGATATGGTTGATCTTAGTTCGATTCATGGTCTTAAGGTCGATAAGCACTCTACAGGCGGTGTAGGCGATAAGACAACCATTGTTCTTGGGCCACTTGTTGCCGCTGCTGGCGTGCCAGTGGCGAAAATGTCTGGTCGTGGACTAGGACATACTGGTGGAACAATCGACAAGCTAGAAGCCATCTCAGGCTTCTCTGTGGAGCTTGGGAAAGAACAGTTCTTCAATCAAGTGAATGAGATCGGACTTGCTGTTGTGGGTCAGAGCGGCAACATGACACCTGCGGATAAGAAGCTGTACGGTCTACGTGATGTGACAGCAACGGTGGATTCAATTCCACTCATTGCTAGTTCCGTGATGAGCAAGAAAATTGCGGCGGGTGCAGATGCAATCGTTCTTGATGTCAAAACGGGTAGTGGAGCTTTTATGAAGACGTTGGATGATTCCATCCGTCTTGCTAAAGCGATGGTCGATATAGGGACACAGGTCGGAAGAAGCACGGTTGCGGTAATCAGTGATATGGATCAACCGCTCGGATATGCCATTGGTAATGCACTAGAAATCAAAGAGGCTGTAGCAACTCTGAAGGGTGAGGGCCCTGCAGACTTAGAAGAGGTTTGCCTGATATTAGCCTCGCATATGCTTGTGTTGGGTGGAAAGGCAGAGTCGGAAGCTGAAGCGCGAAAGATCCTTCAGGAGAAGCTAAGCAGTGGCGAAGCACTGGACAAGTTAAAAGCCTTAGTTCAAGCCCAAGGTGGAGATATCACTCAAATTCATGATCTACAATTACTCCCTCAGGCCGAAATTATTGTCGAAGTCAAATCTTCGAGTGATGGTTTTGTGGAGTCTATACAAGCTGAGGAGATTGGAATTGCCGCAATGTTACTGGGCGCTGGACGAGAGACAAAGGATTCTATCATCGATCTAGCGGCAGGTGTAGTCCTTCACAAGAAGATCGGTGATCCGGTGGCCTTAGGTGAAACATTAGCTGTTCTGCATCTGAATGAGGCGCATAGGGCCGGGTGTGAAGAAGCGGGGAATAGAGTAAGAGAGGCATATGGTATCTCTACGGTTAAAGTGCAAAGACGCCCCCTTGTATTTGCTCTCGTAACACCGGAAGGAATAAAGAGATTCTAGGTTGAGATAGAGCCTGAATTGCTGCGAACCGTAGCATTTTCAGTAATCCGAATCAGGGTTACCGGAGATGCTACGGTTTTTTTGTGCTATAAGGAATATTTTACCGTGATATGGATGATACTAGGTTATCAGAATTAAATGTATGTCTAAGGGGGATTAATCATGAAAAAGGTAATGTTGACGTGGATACTCACGTTGATATTGGTAGTCTCGGTCTATCCTGCATCTATTAACGCAGCACAAAGCCGACTTCATGAAGACGATGATGGTACCGTACTTGCGGAGAGTGCCCGTTCTGCTATTTTGATGGATGCCGACACAGGTACCGTGATTTACGAAAAGAAAAGTCATGAGAAGTTACCACCTGCTAGTATTACAAAAATCATGACAATGCTCCTAACTATGGAAGCCATTGACAAAGGTTCGTTGAAATTAACGGATAAAGTTAGGGCGAGCGAATATGCCTCATCCATGGGTGGTTCACAAATTTTCCTTGAACCTGGGGAAGAGATGACCGTTGACGATATGTTAAAAGGGGTAGCAATGGCATCAGGTAATGATGCATCTGTAGCTCTGGCCGAGAAAATCGCTGGATCGGAGAAGGCTTTTATAAAGCTGATGAACCAAAGAGCAGAACAACTGGGTATGAAGGATACACATTTCGAAAATTGCAATGGCTTACCCGTTGCGAATCATTATAGTTCGGCTAATGACATCGCTGTTATGAGCCGAGAGTTGCTCAAATATTCAATTATTACAAAGTACACAGGTTCCTATCAGGATTATTTACGTAAAGATTCTGCAAAGCCCTTTTGGCTGGTAAATACCAATAAGTTAGTCCGTTTCTATAGCGGCGCAGATGGTCTTAAGACAGGGTATACATCCGAAGCGAAGTTCTGTTTGTCAGCTACCGCTACACGGGATGGGCTAAGGTTAATCGCGGTTGTGCTTGGAGAACCAAATACAAAGACAAGAAATAATGAAGTTTCGGCCATGTTTGACTATGGATTCTCCCAATATTCATTACAGCCAATTTATAAAGCGGGTGAAGTCGTCAGCAAAGTGAAGGTGCAAAAGGGTAAAACAGCCCAACTTGAAATAATTGCACCACGTCAACTGAGCGTTCTTGTTAAAAAAGGAGCGGCGGAAGGAATCACCCAGAAGGTAGTTGTGCCTGAAAAGGTCAGTGCACCTGTGAAAGAAGGACAGGTAATTGGCAAGCTGGTTGTTTACCAAGATGGTAAGGTATTAACCGAGTTTGAATTGAAAGCACCCTCAGCGATTGATAAAGCAGGTTGGTGGACATTGTTTAAACGAACGGCATCACACTTGTTTTTTGTAGATTCATAGGAGTTTTCTTCTAGTTTTGTCACAGAGAAGGATTATATCAATTACATGTAGAAATGTGTGTTCATGTCAGAGAGGAGAGTGAACAGACGTGAATTTGCATGCGGAGATGGAAAGAACCCGCGATACGTTAATTGTACGTTTAAGTGGAGAGTTAGATCACCATACAGCGGATGATGTACGGATGCGTATGGATGAAGAACTTGGTCGTGCTGGTTGCCGTCATCTTGTATTAAGCCTGAAATCACTTCAGTTTATGGATAGTTCAGGGCTCGGAGTTATTCTGGGGAGATACAAGTTGATCAAGCAGAGAGGTGGCAGAATGGTATTATGCGACGTCAACCCGTCGGTGTACCGACTGTTTGATATGTCAGGTTTGTTCAAGATTATGTCCATATTCGAGAACGAAGAAGTGGCTCTCTCTGATTTGGAGGTGGCGCTATGAGTTCAACTGAAGGTAACTTTATGTCGCTGCATTTTGCTGCGAGGTCGGAGAATGAATCGTTTGCCCGCGTAACCGTAGCGGCTTTCGTGTCTCAACTCGACCCTACTATGGATGAGATTACTGATTTAAAGACGGTAGTTTCGGAGGCGGTTACGAATTCCATTATTCATGGCTATGATGGTAATCCAGAAGGTGTCGTGATCATTTCTGCAAGTATCGAGGACGACACGGTTACATTGATCATTGAAGACAAGGGACGAGGCATTGAGGATTTGGAGTTGGCTAAACAGCCACTTTATACGTCAAAGCCTGAGTTGGAACGCTCGGGTATGGGCTTCACAATCATGGAGAATTTCATGGATGAGTTCGACGTCTTCAGTGAGGTCGGTGGTGGTACCTCCATTCGAATGAAGAAACGGATTGTATCCAAGAAAGCTTTATACAATTAGGGGTTGGGTCTATGGATGCTGATGTGAAGCAAACCTCGCGAGAGTTTCTAAACGACACGGAAGTGAAGCGGTTGATTGCTCTGAGCCAGTCTGGCGATAATGGAGCAAGGGATCGGCTGGTTAATAGTAATATTCGGCTGGTCTGGTCTGTAGTGCAGCGGTTTATGAATCGAGGATACGACCCAGATGATTTGTTTCAAATCGGTTGTATCGGTCTATTAAAGTCGGTTGATAAATTTGATCTTAGTTACGATGTGAAGTTTTCTACGTATGCGGTACCCATGATTATCGGAGAGATTCAACGTTTTTTACGTGATGATGGAACTCTCAAAGTTAGCCGCTCTCTCAAGGAGATGGCGAATAAAGTTCGCAAAATGAAAGATGAGTTATCTAAGCATTTGAATCGACTTCCAACGATAAAAGAGGTCGCTGAAGCACTCGGGGTATCCCCTGAAGAAGTGGTATTTGCTCAAGAAGCGAATAAACCACCAGCTTCCATTCACGAAACAGTATTCGAGAATGATGGAGATCCCATCACGCTAATGGATCAAATTGCCGATGAGTCTCAAGAACGATGGTTTGATAAGCTCGCTCTACATGAAGCGATTGATGGTTTGAATGAACGTGAGAGGCTTATCGTGTATTTGCGATACTATCGCGATCAGACCCAGTCTGAAGTTGCAACACGGCTTGGGATATCTCAAGTACAGGTGTCCCGGTTGGAGAAAAAAATATTGCAAAGCATTCGTGACCAGATCGCTCAATAATCAATGCATAACATTAAAAGCGGCTTCTTCAGGGACCTTTCCCGAGGAGCCGTTTTTTTGTTATGTCAGCGAGTCAGTGGGACAGAGTAAAAATGAGTATGTCTTGGCATACTATGCACAATACGGCAGTTAAGGGGTGAATTTAATGGGGATAAGACCCGCCTCTATTATATATTTACGTCTTCGCAAACAGGTAGGACTCCCTCCAGGATCTCCGATTAAACTGGGGGACGTTGCCCGCGTGTTAGCTGAACCAGATCAGGAGGCAAAATTGCTGAGTCTGGTTCTTGTTCGGCCAGAGAGTCGTGATGGAAATTTGATCGTTATTGATATGTTGCATGTCATTAGAGTCATCAGAGAACAGTTTCCTGAAATTCAGGTCGAATTTGTCGGTGAGCCGCATGTGTTAGTCGAACTAGTTAGCAAAGAGAAGAAACCATCTCCAATCCTATTTGTGCTCGTCTGGTTACTATTGTTCTTCGGTGCTGCACTAACGATTATGAACTTTCACGCAGATGTCAGTATGCCTGAGGTACAAGTCCGTATCGTTGAAATGATCACGGGGGAACGAGACGAGCATCCTTACTTGTTCCAGGCGGCTTATTCCATGGGACTCGGACTCGGGATGATTGTTTTCTTTAACCATTTATTCAAAAAAAATTGGAATGAGGAACCTACCCCGCTTGAAGTTGAAATGTTTCTATATCAGGAGAACTTGAATCATTACATCATAGCTGAGGAGTACAAGAAAATGCCGAATGATTCCGTACGGGAGAAAGCTCCTTGACCCCCTTAGTATCGGGTCTAGTTTCTATTTTTCTTGGATTAGCGGGGGGCGTTGCCGTAGGCGGTGGTGTGATAGCGTTGTTTATCGTTCTGGATGTAATTCCGAGGCTGGCTCAAGTTACTAAAACGTATAAAAAAGTTCACTGGTACGAAGGTGCGATGGTATGTGGCTCGTTTATTGGAACAGTAGGCGATTTCTGGAATTGGCATATTTCTGGCCCATGGATTGGGAGCGGGATTGTCGGATTACTTAATGGGATATTTGTTGGGATGCTTGCTGCTGCACTTACAGAAGTGCTTAACGTTCTTCCGATTCTGGCCAAAAGATTGCGAATGCAGCGTTATTTGTTAGGTTTACTGCTTGCGATGGTATGTGGTAAGGTAGCGGGTTCATTTTTTGAATGGTTTATCTACAGGTCATAAATCGTTAGGGAGGAATGAGTAAATGGGACGGACAACCGCGAATGATGAGAAAGGGCTGCATAATGTTGATAGTGATGCGATGCGGCGTAAGAAAGAGAATGAGGAATCCGACTCTATAGAAGAGTCCATTATATATTGGCAGAAAACAGACGAGATCAATGATTCGCTAGAGATTACAAAGCAGACTCTCAAGGAAGTTATAGGACTTGGTGAAAGCTTTGATATTGAATTCCGTGAGATGACGTTTGGGGGCAGAAAAACAGCGCTATTCTACATTAGTGGATTTGCTAAAGATGAAATAATGCAGGATGTACTTAAAAGACTAACGTATTTGGAGCCGGACAGTTTGTCTAAAGATGCACTCCAAAGACTACTTGATTTGTATATTCCTCATATTCAAGTGATGACCTTTGAGAAATTAAGTGAGGCTGTAAACAAGGTAATGACGGGAATGAGTGCACTGTTCATCGAAGGAGTACAGGCAGCAATCGTTATGGATACCCGCTCTTTCCCATCACGGAGTCCAGAAGAACCTTCGCTAGAAAGGGTTGTTCGAGGGGCAAGGGATGGATTCACGGAGACTTTACTATCCAACGTGACACTTGTAAGACGGCGACTACGGGATCCAGGCGTTAAATTTGAAGCCATGACTGTTGGACGTCGTACGCGGACGGATGTTGTTCTTTCCTATATCGATGATATTGTAGATAAAAATTTGGTGGATGACGTACGGAAGAAGATTGAGGAAGTGAATATCGACGGGATCCCACTAGCGGACAAGCAACTGGAAGAGGCAATCCTTCATAAAGGTTGGAATCCTTATCCCCTCGTACGTTACTCTGAGCGTCCTGATGTCGTGGCGTCACATATGATGGAAGGACGCGTGGTTATTTTTGTAGACACCTCACCGAGTGTCATTATTCTCCCGACTACCTTCTTTGATCTATGCCAACATGCCGAAGAAAATAGACAAACAGCCTTTATGGGAACTTATCTGCGATGGGTTCGTTTCTTCGGCATATTTGCTTCCCTATTTCTACTCCCGATCTGGCTGTTAATAGTTGTTCATCCCGAATTGAAGCCGGCTGCTCTAGCATTTATTGGTCCACAAGAACAGGGAAATATCCCGCTGATCGCTCAGTTTATATTTGTAGAGATTGGCGTAGATCTTCTAAGAATGGCTGCAGTACATACCCCGACACCGCTAGCTTCGGCGATGGGTTTGATCGCAGCTATCATGATCGGCGATATTGCAGTAAAGACGGGGCTGTTCGTTAATGAGGTTGTGTTGTATATGGCCGTGGCAGCAATCGGTATGTTTGCAACACCGAGTTATGAGCTGGGTTTAGCTAATCGAATCGTACGGCTTATACTACTCGTTGCGGTCGCCATATTTGGTGCATCTGGCTTTATTGTAGGTGTTACTGCATGGATTGTGTTCCTTACGTTACGACGCTCCTACAATTCTTCGTATATGTGGCCGTTTATTCCGTTTAATGCAAAAGCAATGGCGGCTGTTCTGGTACGTGTACCGGTCTTAACTTCTAAGCTCAGACCGTCAATAAATAAGACAAGAGACAATACGAGAATGCCAACTGATGAGTAGATAAACAGGCCGTCCTACAAAGAATACAAATGATATTCACAAAAATCCATTTTTCAGTTTGCTAGTTGTTTGCTATACTGGTGTAAAAATTGAAAGTGGAGGCCTGCATAGATGTATTTACACGGTACGAGCAAAATAAATGCAAAAGCTCATTTAGAAATTGGCGGTTGTGACACTGTAGAATTGAAAGAAACTTATGGCACTCCGTTGTACATCATGGATGAAGCTCTTGTTCGGCAAAGATGCCGCGAATATATGGGGGCTTTTAGAGAATCAGGTCTGACGTTTCAGGTTGCTTTTGCGAGTAAAGCTTTCTGTGTAATGGCGATGTGCCGACTTGTCGAAGAAGAGGGACTATCCCTTGATGTTGTCTCAGAAGGTGAGCTTTATACAGCCCTTCAAGCTGGCTTCCCTGCAAAGCGTATCCATTTTCATGGAAATAACAAAACACTTGCCGAATTAGAAATGGCTTTATCAGCAGGTATCGGTTGTTTTGTAGTAGATAATTTTACTGAGCTTCACATGCTCCAGGCGCTCGCAGCGGATAAAGGTATGAACGTCAATGTTCTTCTGCGTGTTACACCTGGGGTGGAGGCTCATACACATGAATACATTTCTACAGGGCAAACAGATTCCAAGTTCGGCTTTGATATCGCAAATGGATCGGCATTTGAAGCGGTACAGCTAGCTTCAGAATGTTCGAACTTGAATTTACTTGGTCTTCATTCTCATATTGGATCACAAATCTTTGAGGTTGAAGGATTTCAATTGGCAATCGAACGAGTTGCAGACTTCTCGAGAGAAGTGAAGCAAAAGCTAGATGTTATCTTTAAAGTAGTGAATCTGGGTGGAGGTTTCGGCATCCGTTATACAGCTGAAGATACGCCGTTGAAAGTATCCGATTACGTTAAGTCAATCACGGATGCTGTGAAGACATATTTTGCCGATGTCTACGCTCAACTACCAGAGATCTGGGTTGAACCGGGCCGGAGTATTGTCGGGGACGCCGGAACGACCTTATATACGGTCGGTACGATGAAGGACATCCCAGGTGTGCGTAAATACGTAGCTGTGGATGGCGGCATGACAGATAATCCTCGTCCAGCATTGTACGATTCCAAATATGAGGCAACACTAGCAAATCGTGCTAATGATCTTGCCGAAGAAACGGTCTCAATTGCGGGTAAATGCTGCGAAAGTGGTGATATGCTCATTTGGGATTTAGAACTTCCTAAGGCTAACAGTGGTGACCTACTTGCTGTTGCTTGTACTGGAGCATACAATTATGCTATGGCGAGCAATTATAACCGAATTCCTCGTCCTGCTGTTGTATTCGTTAATGAGGGTACTAGCGATCTCGTCGTCAAGAGAGAAAGTCTACAGGATATCATCGCAGGCGACTTGATTCCAGAACGGATTTCAAAGCAACCTTCGCTTAAATAAGGGTATTTATTCAGGTATTCTTCTTTAATTATTTGAACTTCCTTTGCAAGTCTCTTTGCTCCTTGTGCGATTTCATAGTACACTGTAATAGGTTCAATTTAAGAGACATGAAAAGGAAGTGATCCATATGAAAAAAGGTAAAATCATTTTGGAAAAGGGTGGAGAACTAGAAATTCAGTTCTTGCCAGAAGAAGCACCAGGTACGGTAGCTAACTTTGAAAAATTAGCGAACTCCGGATTTTATAATGGTTTGTCATTCCACCGTGTAATTCCAGGTTTTGTTGCTCAAGGTGGCTGTCCAACAGGTAATGGTACTGGTGGACCTGGTTACACAATCAAATGTGAAACAGCAACCAACACAACGAAACACGCTCGTGGGGTTCTATCCATGGCTCACGCTGGTAAAGACACAGGCGGAAGCCAGTTCTTTATCGTATACGAAGCACAGCCACATTTGGATGGAGTGCATACTGTATTTGGTAAAGTTACTTCCGGTATGGAACTTGTTGATCAGATCAAAGCCGGCGACAAGATGAAAGAAGTTACTGTTTGGGACGAAGAGTAGGAATATAATGAATCCCCCTCCTGATGGCACTCATCAGAAGGGGGATTTTTTTGTAAGCTAGAATCTCAGTTCATATTCACACCGTTCATCTCCGTTAACATTGCACTTCACTTCCTTAGCTGTTACTCTCTTGTTGTAAATTTTAGACAATGCCCCCTCCATAATGGCTCCTTCAAGATCACAGACCATTTGACCTTCGTGTGCTGGAAGTCCTTCACAGAAACAATCCTCAACAGCGATATGCATACTTCGTTCAGTAGAACTAATGATGTGAGGTATACCAATCTTTAAATCCTCCAAAAGCTGTAGTAGTTCTTCGACCGTTGTTACAGGCAAGCTCTGACCAATTTTTCTTCCTATCGTCATGGTTGTACCTTTCCCACCTGAGGGCAAGCCTTGATACATTCCAATTAATCGAATAGCCCTGAACAATTCTAAAGGAACTTCAGAACCTAAATTTTTCCGTTTAATCTGTTTCATGTCCTCAAAGCTAAAATCATTCATTTCGCATTTCTCCATTCCTTATGTAGAGTTTAATTACTTGTACCAGTTGCTTTTATCCTACCCTCAACTTTGCACACCCCTTGTGATTATCATCACTAAATTATGAGAATTATTCTCAGTTATATTTTTTGACAAGAATATAGCTTGCATGCAAGTGTTTCCAGGAACCTTGATTTATTTTTGTCTTGGTGATAAGATACCGTCATAATGGAAAGGTAATACTTTTCAAGTAACAACTCAAAATTTAATATTTGATGCAATCCTTCGGGGAGGGGTGAGATTCCCTACCGACGGTGATGGCATATCTTGGATTAAACTATCAAGGTATGCATGAGTCCGTGACCTGTATGTGGCTTTTCATGTGCATATGGCTGAGCCGGTGTGATTCCGGGACCGACAGTATAGTCTGGATGGGAGAAGGAGAACGCAGGTACACATAGATTAATACCTATGTGTCCTAAATGTAGAGCAGTTTTTTTCATGTCCATTTTTTCACAAAGTAGTATTGCTTTGTTGTGGGCATTAGAAAAAAGGGTTTTTAGGCTTATTTGGGTTAGCTATTATTTTAACTTTGTCGCCTAATGTCCTGATTTGCTGACTTTATTTGCGTACAACAACTCTCATTGTTCCCTACTGGATTTTTCCGGTAGGGATTTTTATGTTTATCAGCAGTTGTAGGGGGTGGAAGAAGAGCAAATGGATAAGATCAACGACGAGTATTACATGGGATTAGCGCTAGATATGGCGGAGCATGCACAAGGTCAAACGGGGATGAATCCAGTTGTCGGGGCTGTAGTGGTGAAAGATGGAGCTATCCTTGGACTAGGCACGCACTTAAAAAGAGGCGATCCACATGCTGAAGTCTATGCTCTAAACATGGCCGGACCGTCGGCTGAAGGTAGCACAGTCTATGTGTCACTTGAACCTTGTAGCCATTATGGAAAAACCCCTCCCTGCGCAGAACGACTTATCGCTGAGAAGGTATCACGAGTAGTGGTGGCTTGTGAGGATCCTAATTCCCAGGTTGCAGGTCGTGGTATTGAATTACTTCGACAGAGCGGGATAGAAGTGGAAGTTGGTGTGCTTCGGGACCGGGCAATCAGGCTGAACAAGCAATTCATTAAGTTTATTACTACCGGTATTCCCTACGTGACAATCAAGACTGCGAGTACATTGGATGGGAAAGTCGCCTCTAAGTCAGGGGATAGTAAATGGATTTCAAATGAGTCGTCCCGTGAGATGGTTCACACGATGCGTCATAGGCATCAAGGGATCATGGTTGGTGTGGGAACGGTTATTGCAGATGACCCGCAGCTAACAACGAGACTTGAGGTGCCTGGATTGTCACCGATCCGTATCATTGTTGACTCTACATTACGGATTCCAGAGTCCTCCAAAGTACTTACTGACGGCCTAGCTCAGACGATTATCCTAACAACAAGTCAGGCAGATGAAGGAAGATTGTCTAGATTAACTAAGCAAGGGATCACGGTTATCCCCTGCGGTGATGGATCTGAAGTAGATCTGTATCTAGGGCTAACCAATTTAGGAGAAATGGATATTTCTTCAGTTCTTGTAGAGGGTGGAGGTCGATTGAATGGTTCCCTCATCCACAAGAAACTAGCCGATGAGATCGTCCTATTCTTTGCACCAAAACTTGTCGGTGGCTATGAAGCTCCAGGGAACTTCATGTTTGACGGTTTTGATCTCATGCAGGATGCAATCACTTTAAGCAACATCCAAGTGGAACAAATCGGAGATAACGTATGTATCAGAGGAAACCCCATCTGGCCCACCGAAACCACCTGACGCATCCGTTGATCTAACTCAATCGCGTATTCTACCGCGAAACGAGTTTGATTCACTACATTTTTAAAAGTGTGGTGAAAAGTACAGGTGGACACGAGGTGAGATTCAAAACTGGAGAAGCGTAGCGTTCGTCTTTGCCACGTGATTGTAACCCTGCTGGGTGTTATAAGATCATACAATCACGTGGCAACAACGATCGGAAGTTTGAATCACACCGATTGTCCATGCCCGTTCACCACACTTTTACATGTACTAAGCAAAGGAGGAGAGCCCATGTTTACCGGTCTCGTAGAAGAAGTAGGAACAATGAGTTCCGTCAGTCGCAAAGGAGAAGCGATGGTGCTGGAAATCGCAGCTGGTCTGATAACCGATGGGCTGAAATTGGGCGATAGCATATCCGTAAACGGAGTTTGCCTTACAGCGACTACATTTCATCGTAATAAATTCACTGTTGATGTGATGCCGCAAACTTACCGCAACACAAATTTGAAGGATTTGAAGCCTGGAAGCAAAGTTAATCTAGAGCGTGCAATGTTAGCCGGCGGGCGGTTTGGAGGTCATATCGTACAGGGACATGTCGACGGGGTAGGAACTATCGTGGGCATGAAGAAAGATCAGAATGCAGTTGTGTACGAAATTGCTCCAGCCGATCATGCCTTATCCAAATACATTATTCCAAAAGGTTCGATTACTGTGGATGGTATTAGCCTGACTGTGGTGGAGATGACGGATAGAGGGTTCAGTATTTCGATTATTCCACATACTTTGTCCGAAACTTTATTTGCTTTTAAGAATACTGGCGATACGGTGAATTTGGAATGTGACATACTTGGGAAGTATGTGGAGCACCTACTGAAATACGGGAATTCCCGGGAAGGTGATCTTAATACATCCAACAGAGCTTCATCGTCCACAGTAGATATGTCATTTCTAGTGGAGAATGGTTTTGTATAATGAACAACCCAGAGGAGGGGATCGTAATGAACGATATTCAACTGGATCAAGTCGAAGAAGCAATATACGATTTAATGCGTGGGAAAGTAGTTATCGTGGTTGATGATGAAGATCGTGAGAACGAAGGGGATTTTATCGCTCTCGCAGAAAAAGCGACTCCTGAAGTCATCAACTTTATGATAAGTCAAGGACGGGGCCTTGTGTGCCTGCCAATTACACAGGAGCGTGCGGAAGAACTTGATTTACAGCCGATGGTGGCGCAGAATACCGATTACCATGGAACGGCGTTTACTGTTTCTATAGACCACAAAGATACAACAACCGGGATTTCAGCGTATGAACGTTCTGCAACGGTGAAAGGGATTATGGATCCTAATGCTAAACCGTCAGATTTCCGTCGCCCTGGCCACATGTTCCCACTGATAGCCAAGAAAGGTGGCGTGCTTCGGCGTGCAGGTCATACCGAAGCAGCAGTAGATTTAGCTCGGATGTGTGGAGCGTATCCAGCGGCTGTGATCTGTGAAGTTATCAAAGAAGATGGTACGATGGCCCGGCTTCCGGATTTAGCGGAAATGGCTGAGACATTTGATTTGAAATTAATAAGTATCAAGGATCTAATCCACTATCGTAACGAAAAAGAAAAGCTCGTAACTCGTGAAGTAGAAGTTCAAATGCCAACAGATTACGGTGAATTTAAAGCTATTGCGTATACCAATGATGTAGATGCCAAGGAAAACGTTGCTCTTGTTATGGGTGAGATCGATAGTGAGAAACCGATCCTAGTACGTGTGCATTCAGAATGTTTAACTGGGGATGTATTTCATTCCCATCGTTGTGATTGCGGTCCGCAGTTTGAAGCGGCACTCCGCCAAATTAAAGAGGCTGGAAATGGTGTGCTTTTATACATGAGGCAAGAAGGTCGTGGGATTGGACTTGTCAATAAGCTTAAAGCTTACAAGTTGCAGGAGCAGGGCCTGGATACAGTAGATGCTAACCTTGAACTTGGATTTCCGGCAGACCTTCGAGATTATGGGATTGGCGCTCAGATTTTAAAAGATCTTGGTGTTCGGAAAATTCGCTTAATGACCAATAATCCACGTAAAATCAAAGGCCTTGAAGGCTACGGATTGGAAGTGGTGGAACGAGTACCAATTCAAATCAAGGAAAACCAAAATAATAGTAATTATTTACATGTCAAACAGTCTAAACTAGGACATCTGCTGGAATTTGATGATTTGGAGCAAGATGAATCTGCTAAAGTTTAACCTTAGAAATTCAGCTAAAAAATATAATATCTTATAATGAAAGGTTTGATTCCTATGACACATGTATTCGAAGGAACTCTCGTATCGGAAGGACTTAAATATGCGATCGTGGTTGGCCGGTTTAACGAATTTATTACAAGTAAATTACTGGGAGGCGCGTTGGACGCGTTGAAGCGACATGGAGTTCAGGATGACGAAGTTACAGTCGCTTGGGTACCGGGTGCATTCGAAATTCCCTTCGCCGCACAAAAGCTGGCCGAGAGTGGCAACTACGATGCGGTCATAACACTTGGAACGGTCATTCGGGGCTCAACTTCACATTATGACTATGTATGTAATGAAGTTGCAAAGGGTGTAGCAGCCATTGGTCTCAAGACAGGTATTCCAACGATCTTCGGTGTAGTCACAACAGAAAATATCGAGCAGGCGATTGAGCGTGCGGGTACGAAGGCTGGAAATAAGGGCTGGGATGCTGCGATGGCAGCAATTGAGATGGCAAACTTGACGAAACAGCTAAAATAGTGCTTATTTAATGTAGTACCCTTTTTTCTTAGGGTACTACATTTTTCATTTGCTCAGCTTGTACTATATAAGATGAATTATGACTGTGATTAGGCTGCGATAGCGAAATGTTCTTACGATCGCTGTTGTCCCCGTATTTCTTGATTAAATTATTTAAAAGGTTGAAATTCGGAGACAAAGGCGAACGAAGCGTATGCTTACGAGGTAACTTTCCAAGGAAAGCTTTTACTTCTTTAGAATCATTTCGCTCTCTCCGCTGTATCTTGTTATTTAATCAACTAATATACTTACATGTGTACAAGCAGGCACTAATGGGCGGAGGATATTTTCATTGACGACAGTATCATATAAGTTGGAAACTTTCGAGGGGCCGCTTGATTTGCTGCTCCATCTGATCGATAAAGCTGAGATTGATATTCACCAAATCTCTATTAGCGATATAACGGATCAATATCTTCAATATTTGCATAGCATGCAGGAATTAGAGTTGGATGTTACGAGCGAATTTCTTGTCATGGCGGCAACGTTATTGTCAATTAAGAGCAAGCAACTATTGCCCAAACCACCAGTGATCGAGTTTGATGACGATTTTGAATATTTGATGGATGATGAAGACGATCCTAGAGATGAACTTATTCGCAAGCTAATCGAATATCGCAAATATAAAGGAATCGCTGAACATCTACACGAACGCGAGTGGGAGCGTAGTCTTATTTTCTCCAAAGAGCCGGAGGATTTGACGCCATTCATGCCTCGAGTCGTTGAGAACCCAGTGAAAGGTCTGCATACGGAGGACTTAATCTCTGTATTTCAGAAGGCACTGAGAAGGGCGGTTAAACGAAATGTTGTCGCACGTATTCAACGGGATGAAATCTCAGTTAAAGATCGTATTAGGGAAGTCGTATCGGCCTTAGAGATGACCGGCAAGGGCGGTAGATTGCTGTTCTCAAAGCTATTGCATCCTGAGATGTACCGTCATGAGATTGTTGTTACTTTTCTCGCTGTATTGGAATTGATGAAGATGAAACAAATTGTCTGTTATCAGAGTAGACTGTTTGACGATATTGTTATGGAGTGGAGAGGGGAAGGACAGGTTAATGAATTTTCAGGAATTGAAGTCGATTATTGAGGGATTGTTATTTCTAGCAGGTGAAGAGGGGCTCGGAGTTAAGCAGATCTCGGAAGTTACCGAGCAAAGACCAGAATTAATCACAGATGCACTATTGGATATGAAAACATCATTCGAGCGTGAAGGTCGGGGATTACAGATTGTTCAGATTGCGGGGAAATACCAATTCGCAACACTACCTGAACATGCCCCTTATTTCGAGCGGTTAGCTTATTCACCTTCTCGTTCTTCCTTATCTCAGGCTGCACTCGAGACTCTCTCGATTGTTGCTTACCGCCAGCCGATCACTCGAGTAGAAATTGAGGAGATACGTGGGGTAAAGACGGAACGAGCTATTCATACTTTGGTTAACAAAGACTTAATTGAAGAGGTAGGTAGAGCAGAAGCAATCGGACGACCTATCTTATATGGGACTACGAAGGCGTTTCTAGATTATTTCGCATTAGGAAGTCTAAAGGACCTGCCTGATATGTCTAATTTCGAGAACACTGAGAACTTGGAAGAGGAGACACAGCTCTTGTTCCAAAAACTAGAGGAGCAGCAACAGCTTACTTTTGATGATGTAAATGACAACTCGAATGAGAATGGTCAATAAATAAATAGACGGTTCGCTCTGAATAAGAGCGGCCGTTTTTTTTGTGCAAATACGTTAGTTCAGCCTAAGCTAACGTTCATATTGACGAATTTTATCTCTTTTGGGAAGCCATACTACAGGAAGATTGTTATTTGATAGGCTTGGAGGGCTTTCCCGTGTGGATTTGGCTCGGAGGCATTTTAGTCTTGCTACTGTTAGCTGTTGTATTGATCCTGATGTCCAACATATCTATAGATTTGATGGCACGGAAGAAAAATTGGGATGAGATTGTTTTGCTGGATATCAAGTTTGTATACGGATTAATTCGCATCCATTACGAAGTACCCTCCATCGTTCTACGTAGTGTGAAACAAGGCTTTCAGGTGGAGGACAATGTCGTTACTAATTTCTTCAAAGGCCATACTTCAAGTAACGAACAAGATGTAAATAAGGAAAAGATGGAGATTTGGGTCACAAAATTTCACAGAGTATTGCAGGCCGTCTTTGAATTTAAGAAGTGGCTTAGGCAGTTGCTTAAGAAACTCTCCTTCCACAGGCTAGATTGGTCTACAAATATTGCACTTTCCGATGCGGCACATACAGCAACTCTGACGGGAATTCTTTGGGCGATCAAGTCCACATTGGTTGGGGGGCTCTCTAATCATGTATCTTTAAGACAAAGGCCGAAACTGTTTGTTGTTCCTATTTTCGATAGTCCGCCGTTATTTTCCACCGAAATCCACTGCATAGCTAAAATCCGCTGCGGTTATGCTATATATGCTGGACTGATACTTATAGTTCGGGTGTTAAAAGTGAAAGGAGGAGTGAGGAAATGGCTGAACATCCTATTCAAGGGTTAATGCAAACAGCGATGGAAAATATTAAAGAAATGGTCGATGTCAATACGATTGTGGGTGATGCTGTAGAAACCCCAGACGGTAGTGTGATCCTGCCAATTAGCCGCGTTGGATTCGGATTCGCAGCAGGTGGGAGCGACTTTAACTTAGAAAGTTCAGGGAATAATGCGGGCAACTCCGCAGATGGCGGGAAATCACGGCCATTTGGTGGCGGTAGCGGCGGTGGGGTATCCATTAATCCTATTGCATTTCTTGTTGTCGGTAAGCAAGGTGTAAACATCGTGCCGCTCGACAATCAGACACATCTCATGGAGAAGATGATTGATGCATTGCCACATTTTATTGATAAAATCCAATCCTTATTCTCAAGTGATGGTAGTTCAAAAAATGCGGGTAAGCCGGAATCCAAAATCATCTTAAATGAAACTGATTCTAAACATGGATCACAGTCCTCCACTTAAAAAGACTTTGTACCGTGTTAGGTGGGAAATGATCCTTTCCGGAAACTCGGGAAGGGTCTTTTTTTTGGCGGATCAAGGGTGGACATACTCTCTTGTACCGTCGCATATAGTGATACAAGTAATCTTGCAACTAGTCCGGAGGAATTAGAGATGAAGAAGATAACAACAATAACAGCTTTTATTTGCGTTTGGGTTCTCTGCTTTATTTTGGTTTCTCCCGTAGGTGTACAAGCGGGACAACTGAATCAAGGGGCTCCCTCCACTCATGCTCAGGCATTTGCGCTTATCGATGTAACATCGGGGCGGATTTTATATTCAAGCCATGGCGACCAAGAGCTACCCATTGCAAGTTTGACAAAAATTATGACAGCTATTGTTGCAATTGAACATGGTAAGTTAGACGAAATGGTAACTGTTGGGCGTAATGCCTTTGCGAAAGAGGGTTCGTCACTATATCTTCAGTTGGGTGAGGAAATGAGTCTGCGTAACATGTTGTATGGTTTGATGCTACGCTCGGGTAACGATGCGGCAACCGCAATTGCGGAGCATATTGGAGGTTCTGAAGAGGGCTTCGCTCATTTGATGAATGAGAAAGCAAGGCTAATTGGCCTAGAGCATACACATTTTCAAAACCCTCACGGTTTAGATGCTAAAGATCACTATTCTTCCGCAAACGACCTCGCTAAATTGACGGCATATGCATTACATAATCCTGACTTTAAAGAGATCGTATCCACACGAAGTAAAAAAGCACCTAATCCAAACGATCCATGGGATTATAAATGGGATAACAAGAATAAGATGCTCCGGCTCTACGAAGGGGCAGATGGTGTGAAGACTGGATATACCAAAATTGCTAGACGATGTCTTGTTAGTTCGGCCACACGCGGGGGACAACAACTTGTCGTAGTTACAATTAATGATGGTGATGATTGGAACGACCATCAAAAGTTGCTTGATTATGGATTTAACAATTTTCCCCTCACCGATTTGATCGGCGAGGGACAAGCGGTCGGGGATGGACTAGTCACGGGAAGCGGGTTCCGGTATGCTCTTGCAACTGGAGAGGTAGCAAAAATTGAGAAGAGACTTACGCTAACCAATATCAGAACACCTGATGACTTTGGGTATCGGGGCGAGATTAGAATTACTTTAGATGGTGAACCCATTGGAAATGTACCGGTATACGAGAAAGGCAGGATTATTCCACAGCAACAGGACCAACGTCAAATATCTACAGGAGCTACTGCTACTAGAAACACACTTGCAGAACAGAGCGGTTGGACGGGTGCGCTAATCGCAGTATTCAAATCACTGCTTCTTGCCGGATAAAGACCGGGGACCTTGAAGGGAGAGTGGATAAGTTATGGTGAATAAAATTTGGCTTGCGCTAATTCTAATAGGATTTATATTTGCCGCGCTCAAGGGGGATATAAACACTGTAACGAAAGCAGCTTTTGATGGTGCAGCGACTGGTGTTACTGTAAGTTTTGGTCTTATTAGCGTGCTAGTATTCTGGTTAGGTATTATGCGACTGGTAGAAGATTCAGGCTTGGTCAAAGTCATTTCTAGGGTGCTTGGTCCTGTTGTTTCATTCTTGTTCCCAGATGTGCCAAAGAACCATCCTGCTATGGGCTATATTCTATCCAATATTAGCGCGAATTTACTTGGTCTTGGAAATGCAGCTACACCAATGGGGATCCGAGCTATGCAGGAACTACAAGAATTGAATCCAGATAAAGAGACTGCCTCACCTGCAATGTGTACATTACTAGCACTTAATACTGCAAGTATTACTTTAATACCAACTACGCTGATTGCAATTCGTCTTAACTTTCATTCCGCAAATGCGACCGAGATAGTAGGATCAACCTTACTTGCGACCGCAGTTGCTACTGCTGCTGCAATCGTAGCAGATCGTTGGTATCGACGGAGGAGTATTCGTAGAACACTGCCACCATCGTCTCCGCCCACTTTATCCCTGAAGAGGTGAGCCTAATTGTTGGATTGGATTAATGTATTGTCCGCCTGGGCTGTTCCTGTGATGATAGCATTTATTCCATTATATGCATATTTGAAACGAGTACCCGTATATGAATCCTTTGTAGATGGGGCCAAGGATGGATTTTCAACGGCCATTGGCATTATTCCGCATTTGGTGGGGATGATGGTGGCAATCAGTGTGTTTCGCGCTTCAGGCGCACTTGATTTTTTTGTTGGATGGATGACACCTCTCTTAGAAAGCCTTCGGGTTCCACCTGAAGTGTTACCGCTAGGTATCCTTAGACCGCTAACAGGGACAGGTTCGCTCGCATTCACGACGGATCTGATTAAGACATATGGACCAGATTCGATGATCGGTCGGATAGCTTCCACGGTCCAAGGTAGCACGGATACAACACTGTATGTGTTAACTGTATATTTTGGAGCTGTGGGGATCAAAAATGGTCGTTATGCCCTAAAGGTCGGACTATTCTCTGACATTGTTGGTTTTATCGCCGCTATTTGTGTATGCCTTCTTATGTTTAGTTAAAGTTACTTTAATAGATTTGATAGCATGACTTCTGAACTAGTTCAGAAGTCATTTTTTATGTTGATTTCCCTAATACAGGAAAAAAGTCTATCCATATTCGATTTCTATATGTAAAATGGGAATTATTATAAAAATACATAAGCATGAATGAGAGAGGAAGAATGAATTTGCACAAGAACAGAACCAGAAAGAGTAACAGAATAAGGCTAGGGGTAGCCACTACGTTAATTTGTATGTTGATTTTCGCATCTTTTCCACTTCAAGCACTGGCAGAGACTGAGCTCAATTGGGTAGAAGGAACAGGACAAAGTATCGAGGTAGGATCAGGACTCGCTGATCTGACGCTTAACGAAGGATATTATTTCCTTGATGAGGCGGATACAATTACCTATTTGGAGGAAAGTGGAAACATTCCAGATGGTCTTGAAATTGCTTCAATTTTCCCTGCGGATGAGAATCAAGGATGGGTATTGTACCTTGAATACGAAGATACGGGACATATAAAGGATAAAGACAAAGATAAAATAAATGCCGATGATCTACTTGAAAGTTACAAGCAAGGAACTAAAGCGGCAAATGAAAAACTCGCTGTGGAGAATCATTTGTTTGTAGATGGCTGGGAGACGCCTCCACATTATGATGAAACTTTACATAGTTTAACTTGGTCACTTTTGCTTCATGACTCCGAAGATTACCCATTGGTTAACTACAACATACGTATTTTGACTCGTGAAGGAACTGTATCCGCGATACTTGTAACTGATCCTGAGAATTTAGAAGCAGACCGCGCAGTTATGGAAAATGAAGTTCTTGCAGGTTTTAATTTGAAGCAAGGACAACGTTATGAAGATTATAATTCCAAGACAGATAAGACAGCTGAATATGGTTTGACAGCTCTTATCCTTGGTGGGGCCGGTGCGGTAGTTGCTAAGAAATCAGGACTATTAGCGCTTATACTCCTCGTACTTAAGAAGGGATTCGTCGTTATTATTGCTGCTTTTGCATTTGTTGGACGCCTGATATTCAGGAAGAAGAAGAAAGTTACGCCGCAACAGCAGCCGATTGAAGTGAACAATGGACAGGATGATAGATTTGGTCAATCAGATGACCGATTTAATTCCGATGATAGGTTCAATCGACCGGAATAGTAGAATGTAGTAGAATGATACGACCCGTGGGAATTTTAACCTGCGGGTCGTTTTGTGATTAGAAAGGTGCTTCCTATTGTGATTTTCTTCTCCTATGGGTATCATGTTTATGAGGTGACTTATTGAACATGGAAAGATTGCAGAAAATATTAGCTGGAGCGGGTATCGCTTCGCGTCGTAAATGTGAAGAACTGATTTTAAAAGGTAAGGTGGAAGTAAACGGTGAGGTCGTTACTACCTTAGGTACAAAGGCTGATCCTGCGGTTGATGTAATTTCTGTTGAAGGAAAAACCATCGGTGCAGAGAAGAAGCTGTATGTTGTTTTTAATAAACCTAAAGGTGTTATTACGAGCGCATCAGATCCACAAGGCAGGAAGATTGTTACGGATTATTTGAAGAGTATTCCGGAACGTCTCTATCCCGTTGGGAGACTTGATTACGATACCGAGGGTTTGCTATTGCTGACGAATGATGGTGAATTCGCTCATCTTCTGACGCATCCCAAGCATCATGTTCCCAAGACATACGTAGCAACTGTTAAAGGCGTACCCCACGGTTCAGCACTTGACAAGCTTAAGAATGGAATTCTGCTTGAGGACGGAATTACAGCGCCGGCGGAAGTGGAATATCAGGATATTGATCCCGAGGGTAAATTTTCGACAATTTCGATCACGATTCATGAAGGAAAGAATCGTCAAGTACGTCGGATGTTCGAGGCAATCCAGCATCCAGTAACTAAATTGAAGAGAATTTCGTTTGGTGAGTTATTTCTAGGCAACTTGAAGAGGGGCCTATATAGATACTTGACTAAAGAAGAGATCGAGGGATTATTTAAACAAGCCAGAAATGCAGGCAAGCCAGGTAAACCTAGCAAACGAAAATAGACACACAATTTTCACATTTGCCCCTTCAACCTAGCTGAAACCGAGTCAATTTTCGTTATAATGTTCATATGATGTTCACTATTTGTTCATATAATATGATTATTGTCACGGAAGGAAGTTAGAGATGGGGAAAGCGAGACGGCCTGTACAAGTCGTCATTTTGCTACTTATCATAATCCTTGGTGGTTATGCCATCAGTACGGCGGTAATCGGGGGCGGGGACGGCAAGCCGGTAATCGGTGATAAGCCACCCGCCATCAAACTGCTCGGACTTGATGGAGAAGTACATACCCTGAATGACTACAAGGGGCAAGCGATAGTCATCAACTTTTGGGCTACTTGGTGCACGTACTGTGTGAAAGAGATGCCCGCGCTCCAAGCTCAATGGGAGAAATGGCGCGATCAGGGAGTCGTTATTCTGGGGATTAATACGGGAGAAGACGAAATGACCGTGCGTAATTTTACCGAGCAAATGGGTGTGAATTTTCCTGTGGTGTTTGATAGCGATAATGAAGCAGTTCGGAAATACGGTGTTGTACCGATGCCAACAACATTTTTTGTAAACAAGAATGGGAAAATATCCTCCATCCATCAGGGGGAACTGAATTTGGAAAGTCTTAATGACCAAATCAGGCAACTGGTGAATCCTTGATGAAGATAGAGGGGGCTTTCTGTTGATTGAGAATACAAAATGTGAATGCGGACATCAGAACCGGGTAGGAACTGTTCTTTGTGAGGCTTGTGGGAAACCACTGTTTGAGGTTGATTCTGGAGAAGTCCTTGAAATGCGCTATGATGGGACCGCTAGACGTTCTCAGCGGGTTAATCCCAATATTATCGACAAGGTTTGGAACTTCTTCTCATCCGTTAAAGTCGCTATTTATCTCATTATATTTACGCTGATTGGTTCGATTTTCGGTACGATATTTCAGCAAGAAAGTAACTTCGTGCAAGTAGATGCATCAAAGTTCTATAAAGAGAACTATGGGACAATTGGCGATATCTATTATAAGCTTGGTCTATCTCATACGTATGAGTCGTGGTGGTTTATCACATTGCTAGTGATGATCGGAGCCTCACTTATCATTTGTAGCTTGGATCGGGTACTGCCACTGTACAAGGCCCTCTCCAAACAGAAGATTCGGAAGCATTTGCAATTTCTCACCCGGCAGAAAGTCGTTTATCAAGGTCCTATTGAAGAGAATGCCGTTGAGTGGGTACAGCGATGTGCTGGTCCACTGAAGAAGAAGGGCTACCGCGTCCACATTGACGGCGACGCACTTCTGGCTGAGAAACAACGGTTTAGCCGCTGGGGACCTTATGTCATTCATATCGGGTTGATTATCTTCTTACTTGCCGTATTATTCCGTGGATTACCGGGTCTACATCTTGATAAGCATTACTGGTTTCAAGAAGGCGAGATTACACGGATTCCAGATACAACTTTTTATTTGAAAAATGAGAAGTTTAGAGTGGAATATTATAGCGAAGAAGAGATGTCGGATGACTTCAAAGGGACGGGTAAAATAGTTCCTAAACTTTTTGAAACAAAAGTTGTGTTGTACGAGTGTACTGCGGATTGCGGGGATCCATCAAAAATCCCTGTGCTCGAAGAGGTTAAACGACATGCGATTCAAGTGAATGACCCTTTAAGTTATAAAGGTCTTTCAGCGTATCAATTTGATTTCGATCTGACCCCCAAGCTTCGATCAGTACAGCCTGTATTGGTTGATAAGACGACAGGTGAGCAATATGGAAAGTTTAAGCTTGATATGACAAACCCCCTGCGTGAGTTCAAACTAGGACCTTACACACTTGAACTTAGTAATAAATTTATGGACTTCTCGTTAAATGATCAAGGGCAACCCATTTCCAAATCAGCCAAACCGAATGCTCCCGCATTTTTATTTACAATCAAAGGTCCGGGAGTGCCAGAAACGGGTGGCCAATATATTTATTTCCCTAAGCAAATAGACAAAGAACGCTTTCAACAGGACGCTATCAACGAGAAACTCGGCGGTCTTCAGAATAAGTTGGAATTGGACGTATTGGCTATGGAAGATGTAGACTTCAGCAATTCAAGTAGCTACTTGAATATACGTATCGACAGGGCCATGCCGTTTGTATGGTTGGGACTCGGGATCGTTATGTTAGGGTTAATCATGGGATTCTATTGGCAGCATCGCCGGATTTGGCTACGTGTGGACGATACAATACTAACACTTGGTGGACATACGACTAAGAATTGGTTCGGAATGCGCCGCGAGGTGTCATCGTTCCTTCAAACCATGGGTGTAGAAGTGGATGAGAAGTCATTGGATAACGGGGGGAATCGGCCATGAGTTTATTAGAATTCAGTAAGCAGGCTTTCGTCATCGCATTCTATCTGTATTGTGTAGCGTTTATCTTCTATGTGATCGCAGTAACGGGAAAAACGTGGAGAAACCGAGATCCACAGCAACATGAGCGGAAATGGGGAAGGATATCTTTTACGACTTCCACAATTGGTTTGGTGTCCCATTTAGCCTATTGTGGAACTCGCTGGGCTTATAGTGGACATATTCCAGTAAGTAACATGTATGAATTCATGTCCTTTTTATCCATGATGATAATGATTGCTTTTACTATCGTATTTCTGATTTATCGTAAAATCTTACTTGGAATGTTCGCTGTTCCTATCGCGATCATTATAATGGCTTATGCCGCAGTATTTCCCCAGGATGTTCAGCCGTTGATTCCTTCATTGAAATCGATATGGCTCTACATACACGTAACGCTCGCCGCAGCTGGTGAATCGTTCTTCGCTGTTGGTTTTGTAGCAGGATTTATGTATTTGCTACGTAGTATTCCATTCGGTGAGAACGATAAATCGACACGTCGACAAAAATGGTGGATTGAATTCACTTTTTTTTCTATAATTATATTGGTGGGCTTTATTGGCTCTGTTTTCGCATTTCGAGCCGCAGGATATGAAGCGGTTTTTACAACAAATTCGACAACGATTGACAACCAAGTACAACAAGATAGTACAATAGGGAAAGTGGTTTATAAAATGCCTCCCATTGTAGCCCCTTATCAAAGTCAGTCTGAGAGCGTAAAGTCATTCCTCGGGATGGATAAGCCTTTGTTTGAAGCCCCGTCATGGATGGCTGGAGTAAATGCAGGTCGCAAGTTGAACACGATCGTTTGGTCAGTTATTTCCGGATCCCTACTGTATGGGTTAATACGTCTTCTGATACGTAAGCCGATAGGTAAGGCAGTTTCTCCATTCTTAAAGGGAATAGCTGCAGATGATCTAGATGAAATTAGCTATCGAGCTATCGCAATTGGTTTTCCGATCTTTACGTTGGGAGCACTTGTGTTTGCGATGATTTGGGCTCAGCAGGCTTGGGGGCGTTTCTGGGCAAATGATCCCAAAGAAGTTTGGGCACTCATTACCTGGTTGTTCTATAGTGTTTATTTACATCTTCGATTGTCACGCGGTTTTCAGGGTCGTAAGGCATCCTGGCTCGCAGTTATCGGATTTTTGGTTGTGATGTTCACGCTCGTAGGAGTTAATTTAGTTATTTCTGGTTTGCATTCCTACGCGGGCACAGACTAACGATATAATCAAACCATACAAGATCTCAAGTGAATGGGTAAGATGATGAAGGGGTTGTTGTCCATGTCAGATCAAGAGAACCGCATTCTAGTAGTCGACGATGAAGAACGTATTCGCCGTCTGCTTAAAATGTATTTGGAAAAAGAGGGTTATGAGATCGATGAGGCGGAAGATGGTGAGACCGCTCTCAAAAAAGCAAGTGCGAATGATTATGGTTTGATTCTGCTAGATGTAATGCTACCTGGGATTGATGGCGTTGAGGTCTGCAACCGATTAAGACAAATTAAGTCAACTCCTGTACTTATGCTAACAGCAAAAGGGGAAGAGATTAATCGGGTTCAAGGTTTTGAAGTTGGAGCAGATGATTATGTAGTCAAACCATTTAGCCCTAGAGAAGTCATCTTTCGGGTGAAAGCCATCATGAGACGTGCTTCGGCAACAGCCTATTTAACCAAAGAAAGTGGCACTAGCAACAATATTGTGTTCCCTCATCTCATTATTGAGCATGATGCACACCGGGTGACTGCTAATGGTCAAGAAGTCAGTCTGACCCCCAAAGAATATGAGTTGCTTCATTATTTGGCAGTTTCTCCTGACAAGGTATTCTCACGTGAAGAACTGCTAAAGGATGTTTGGAATTATGAGTTTTTTGGTGATTTGCGTACGGTCGATACTCATGTGAAACGACTTCGCGAGAAACTGAATAAAGTATCTCCGGAATCCGCAGCGATGATTACAACGGTATGGGGAGTAGGTTATAAACTGGAGGTCGCGAAATAATTTGAGCCTCTGGAGAACACTCGTTGGCAAGCTGTGGATTACGATCATTTGTCTGGTAGCCTGTGTGTTGCTCAGTTTAGGGTTATTCCTGTTACCTTTTATTGATACGAATTTCACTAATCCTGGTGCCATCAAAAGATTATTTGTCATCGCTTCGATGATCGGCTTCTCGCTTACGACTTTTTTTGCGTTATTTCTGTTCACCAAAATCACTCAACCGATGCAGCAATTGATAAAGGCAACTGACTCGATACGCAAAGGAAAGTATCATACGCGTCTGTCACTTCGTACAACCGATGAAATCGGTGAATTGGCTAGTGCCTTCAATCATATGGCGGAAGAATTGGAGAATACGATTCGCAGCCTGAACCACGAGAAAGAGCATCTTGCAAGTGTGCTGCGAAGCATGAATGATGCAGTGATTACACTGGATGGAGAAGGTAGTGTTATTTTGACTAACCCTCCAGGAGATCAAATTATGAAATCGTGGGGCGATTTGCCGGAAGAAGAGGAAGAGGGTTTAGTGGGGAAAGGTCAACATGATCGATCGGGTACGTTGGCTCCTCAACCCCTGTTGCCCTTGTTCCGGAGTGTGCTGAATCAAGAGGGTGATCAGAGCTCGAATGTACATGTGAAGCAGGGGGTATGGTCTGTTCACATGGCACCGCTAACAGCCGAGAGTGAAATCCGTGGCGCAGTCGCTGTATTGCGTGATGTGACGGAAGAAGTCAGACTTGAGAAGATGCGTAGAGACTTTGTCGCCAACGTATCACATGAAATTCGTACACCACTCTCTATGATGCAAGGATACAGCGAGGCCTTATTGGATGGGATTGCAACTTCACCTACGGAAAGCATGGAGCTTGTGCAGGTCATTCATGATGAATCATTGCGGATGGGGAGATTAGTTCGCGATTTACTCGATCTTGCTCGAATGGAAGCTGGTCATACAGATACGACGATGAGACACGTAGATTTCCGGGCACTTGTCGAGCGGGTGTATCGGAAGTTTGCAGTTCGTGCCAAAGATAATGCTATTGCGCTTAATTTAGAGTTTAGAAATGATGAACTCTACCTGAAGGAGGCTAATGAGGATCGTTTAGAGCAAGTATTAACCAACTTGTTGGACAACGCCTTTAGACACACTCCAGAGGGAGCAAATATCACTATTATTGCGGGTACAGTGAAGCGCACGAGTGGATTAGTGCTAGAAGTTTCTGTTCAGGATGAGGGTATAGGGATTCCTTCCGAAGACTTGCCTTATATATTTGAACGGTTCTACAAAGCCGACAAAGCACGTGTACGTGGCGAAGCTGGCGGTACAGGACTGGGACTTTCGATTGTGAAGAATATTATCGAAGCTCATCACGGTTCCATTCATGCAGAGAGTGAAGTAGGCAAGGGAACGGTATTCAATCTAATGCTCCCTGTCGAAAAGGTGCAGTAAACGTAAAAACATCCTTTGGCCAAAGGATGTTTTTTGTTGAACGCACAAGATTAATCTTGTTCGCCGTGGAACAATATTGAGCTTTGCTGCAATATTGACGCAAAAACGGGTACCGTCCTAAATGGAGGGTACCCGTTTCTATTTGGTCTAAAAATTAAAAATACCGTTATTACACTTCTTAGTAGTCTCTTCGATTGCTTATTCGAAAGTGATTTGTAGTGCTTTGTTCAATTCTGGTTGTTTAGTCAAATCGTCTAATACTTCTTTGGACACTGCTTTATCAACCGTTAGAACCATGATAGCTTCCCCGCCGACAACCTTGCGACCAACTTGCATGGAGGCAATGTTAACTTCGTTTTTACCAAGTAGCGTTCCAACATGACCAATAATACCAGGTTTGTCATTATGTGAAATAAAGATTAGATTACCTTCAGGTGAAATATCCACTGGGAACTTGTCGATTTGGACGATTCGTGCGCCATATCCATTGAGTAAAGTTCCAGCAATGCGGCGTTCTGTGCCGTCACTTGCTTTGAGTGTTACGCTAATTAGATTCGTGAAGCCTTTAGTAGCTGTTGCCTTGGACACGACGATATTTACATCACGAACCTTGGCAAGATGCATCGAGTTAACAATGTTAACGTCATTCCCGAAATGGCGGGATAATACACCTTTGATAATATAACGAGTCAATGGCTGGGTATCCACTTCCGATAGGTCACCAGCATAGTCCACTTGAATCTCATTCACAGCCTGGTCGTTAAGTTGAGCTGCGAACGTACCAAGCTTTTCTCCAAGCTCGAAGTAAGGTTGTAATTTTTTCATTACGCTTGGAGCAACCGGTGGCATGTTAACTGCATTTTTGAAAGATTCATTTCGAAGAATATGCAGTACTTGTTCCGAAACGTCGATAGCTACGTTTTCTTGTGCCTCAATTGTAGAAGCACCTAAGTGAGGAGTAACGATGATTTTCGGATTGCTCAGGAATGGATGATCAGCTGCTGGTGGTTCTTGTTCGAATACGTCGAAAGCTGCACCTTCAACAATGCCTTGCTCCAACGCAACAAGCATAGCTGTCTCATCAATAACACCGCCGCGAGCACAGTTTATGATACGCATTCCTTTCTTCATCACTTCAAACTGAGGAGTGGAAATCATGTGCTTGGTTTCTGGTGTTAGTGGGGTATGCACAGTGATGAAATCAGCGTTACGTACGATTTCATCAACAGTTGCTAGCGTTATTCCAAGCTTCTCTGCACGGTCTTCAGTGAGGAACGGATCGTAGCCGAGGATTTCCATACCAAACGCTTTAGCACGTTTAGCAACTTCACTACCAATCCGACCCATGCCAAGTACGCCTAGTGTCTTGTTGCGAAGTTCAACACCAAGGAACTTGCGATCCCATGTGCCTTGAATTGTCTTAGCATAAGCTTGTGGAATGTGGCGAGCAAGAGCTAGCATCATAGCAAAGGCGTGTTCACAAGTCGTGATTGTATTTCCATCTGGAGCATTGATAACAATAATACCGCGTTTTGTGGCAGCTTCGAGGTTAATGTTGTCAACCCCAACACCCGCGCGTCCAATTACTTTTAGGTTTTTTCCGGCTTCCATGATTTTCTCGGTCACTTTTGTCTGGCTACGAACAAGTAAAGCGTCATATTGAGAAATGATTTCCACCAATTCATCTTCGCTAAGTCCTGTCTTCTTTTCAACTACAACATCGTCTGCATCCATAAGTTGTTGAATCCCCAGATCACTAATTGGATCCGATACTAGTACTTTTAACATGGTTTAATTCCTCCTAAAAGTTTTGTATAGCAGAGCTTCCTCGAAAAGTGGACGTACAAAACTTTCTTCGGAAGCATTAGCTTAGTTTTGAACTACTTTTCCCCATTACCGTTCCACTGCAGCAAAGAGTAGGGGTGTAGGGAGTTACGGATTGACCCTTATAGCCCAGAAAAGTAGTGGATAAATAAAAAAAACCCTCAATCCGCATACTACTTGCGTAGTAAGGGACGAGAGTTGTTCGTGGTACCACCCTAATTCGCTGCGCCTTCACAGAAGCAGCCTTTATTGTCATAAATGACAAGATTGATAACGGAGTTCATCCGATTACGCCTACTTGAAGTTCAGCGTAATGACTCAGGAGTGCTAAAGTTGTTCTTCTGCTACCGGTTTGCAGCACCACCGGCTCTCTGTAAAGCATGCAGAACACTTTGTTCCTTCACAGTGTTTCACAAATTCAATTTTTCATAATGTAACATGCAAAGAAGTACGTGTCAATACTATGGGGATGATATTCTTATTCTTTACAACTGCCGCCTTGAATCTGCGTGTTATTTTGGTTATGATTTTAATAATGTCGCATATCGCTATTTCTTGTCATAAAACAATCATGATTGTAACTAATCCTCGACAAAGAAAGGAAGCGCGGGAAGTTTTTCGGATGCATAATAAGTAGTTTTCCATTTTACGAATTCTTTACTTTGTACAGCTTCAGTTTCTGTGAGAATTTTCACAATGGATGACACAGAATGAAGGTTTAGACTTGATGCCTTACCACTAGCGATCATTTGATCAATCTTTGCAGTCATATCTTGTGGAAGGTAAGAGACGAATAAGTTGTCAGTGTTCATGATGTCAGTCACAGCTTTGTTTTTGACAGCAAGAGATAAATTCGACCATTGTTGCACTGTGGTATCCTTACTAAAAATGTAATCTGCCGAGATATTCTGATTACCTTTAGCTGTCCATTTCAGTATGGAGGTGTAGTATTTTTTCTGAGCTTGAAGACCGAAGTTTATGGCCTTTTCCGTAAATTCATCTGTTGCTAAACTCTTCGCAAATTGGGAGCCGTTATTATTTCCGGATTCTGAAAGGATTCGGTCTATGCTTTCGTCAAAAAGCTTTAAGCTTTTGAGAATGTCTCCGTGAGCATCCTTCAACAAAGGGGAGGATGCAGCAATGGATGTGGCAGATATTTGTTCATACTGTTTTTGAGCAGAATCGCGGATTTCCCGTAGCGTAGCTTTAGATTTCAAACTGGAATCACTCCGACCTAAAATGTCAATATGAGCTAAATAATTATCTTTAAACTGCTGATACGGTTGAAATACTACGTAGTAGAATGTGACCAAATCCTGCTGAGTATAAGAATCTTCCGTTTCTAATTCTGGGATGTTAATTTTTAAATAAGCATATTTCGATTCAGTTTGTGCAATACCCATTTTCATACCCATAAAGAATGTACCAAATGCGATGATGAGAGTGCAGAGGAACCCAAGTATAAAGAAGATTTCAAATCGGGAGTTACGTTTTCGTATCATAATAATGACACTCCTAACTAAGTATTTTTAAAAAGTCCAAGAGTCTAAGCTATACTGAGATATGTACTTATAGATCAATTATAAAGGACAGGGTTTGACAGAAACTATGAAAAAATTCAAGTTTGGTAAAATTGAGATTAGAACAGTCGCTCCCCGTCAGTTGAATGATCGTTTGCTATTAATAAATTTATACATTACTCAAGGACTTACTTTATTTATCGGCTTAGTGATACTTTTATTTCAGAAACGGAACCCGATTTCCTTATTTCATTTCCCTAAAAGTGTCGAATTTTTGTATTGGGGTGTAGGTTTAGCGGTTGTAATGTTTGTTATTGACCTCTTACTCTCCAAATTTATAGCAGAAGATAGCCTGGACGATGGTGGTATTAACGTCATGTTGTTCCGCAAACGTCCTATCTGGCATATCTTTGTTATATCTGCTGTAGTGGCTATTTGTGAGGAATTGCTGTTTCGGGGGGCGATTCAACATGGGATAGGTCCTTATTGGACAAGTATCTTGTTTGCAGTGATCCATATTAGATATTTAAAGCATTGGATTCCTACGGGCTGGGTGTTTGCTAGCAGTTATGGACTAGGTTATATCTATATACTTTCCGGGAGTCTCTGGGCTCCGATTATATGTCACTTTCTCATTGATTTTATCTCGGGCTTAGTGATTAAATTTCGGAGGGAATCATGAATGAACAACGACTGAGTAGAATGGAACGACATGGGCGTGGCCGTAGCGGGAAAATGAGCAAAGATGATGATTCTACTACAAACATTATGGATAATTCCGAAGTCTACTCCAGTAATGAATACAGTATCAACGAAGATGTTTTAAATTTAGGTATCAGGAAACAGAAACAGCCCGCTTCTCAGAATGTGAATACGCCGGAAAATATGCCTTCGCGAAGAGAATTGTTTCCATCACAAAGGCTGAAATTAACGAGATGGTTCTTTAATTCTTTAGTGATTATTTTTGTAGCAATTATGATTGCTTTGCTTTGGTGGGGAATCAGTGACTCACCGTGGGGGCAAAAATACAACAATGTGCGGTAACATGACTATTGATTTTGATAATTGGGTAACGTATACTGTGAAGAATAAATTAAAGATTCGGAAATATGCCTATGAAGAGAATCCAACTCGGAGGCGTTTTCGCCAAAGGAATCATAGTCATTCCTTAAGTTAACCGGCCCCGTCCGTTATCGCGGAACCAAGAGATTAAAGTAATGTTATTGCTTTAATAAGTTGGGTGGCACCGCGAGCAGAGCGCTCCTCGTCCCAAGGGATGAGGGCGCTCTTTGTGTTTTTACGGACAAATGGAGGGATACGGTATGTTAGATTTGAAATCGATTAGAAGTAATGCAGCAAAAGTTCAAGAAGCGGCTGATCAAAAGGGAATTCAGGTTTCTGTTCAGGAATTAATAAGCTGGGATGATCAAAGACGAGCGTTGATGAGAGAGACGGAGTCACTTCGTGAGCAACGAAACCTCGGGTCTAATCGAATGGGAGCGCTACTGCAAGCTGGAGAGCACGCTGAAGCTGCTACTTTGCGTGAATCGCTTAAGAACCTCAATGAAGGATTAAGTTCCGTAGAAGAGAAGTTGGAGGAGACTGTGAAGAATGTGCAGCGTCTAATGCTGCTTATTCCTAATGTCCCTTCGCCTGACTCTCCAATTGGACAGTCGGATCTCGATAATGTTGAGGTAAGGTGTGTGGGAGAACTACCGGAATGGAATTTTGTGCCTCGGAATCATATGGAGCTTGGAGTATTGCATGATATCATCGATATGCCACGTGGGGTGAAAGTAGGCGGAGCTCGGAGTTATTATCTCAAGGGGGCTGGACTTCTGTTGCATCGAGCTGTACAGCAGCTAGCTTTAGATATGCTGCTTGAACGGGGATTCACACCAATGGAAGTGCCATTAATGGTGAGAGAAGAACCTCTAATTAATACAGGGCATTTCCCGATAGGACAAGAGCAGACTTATGCGGTTAATGACGCAGATAAATGGTTGGTGGGGACATCAGAGGTTCCTTTAGTATCATATTATGCTGACGAGGTATTAGATTTACAGGAACCCATTAAACTCGCAGCGGTGTCGAACTGCTTCCGAAGTGAGGTTGGATCTGCTGGAAGAGATGTGCGAGGGTTGTATCGTGTGCATCAGTTTGCCAAGGTGGAGATGGTCATCATTTGTGACCCGGACGAAGCTAAATCAGAAGCACTTCTTCAAGAAATTACTTCCCATGCGGAAGAATTGCTCAGTTTGTTAGAACTTCCGTATCGGGTAATGTTGGTATGTACAGGCGATATGTCTCAAAAAACTTACAAACAATACGATATAGAAACATGGATGCCTAGCCGTGAGACTTATGGTGAGACACATTCATCTTCAAACTTACTCGACTTTCAAGCCAGACGCTCCAACATTCGCTGCCATGATGCTGAGCGGCGCCTGGTATATTGTCATACGCTTAACAATACGGCAGTTGCATCACCACGGATATTGATTCCACTGCTTGAGAATCATCAACGAGAGGATGGTTCGATTTATATCCCCCCAGCTCTGCGTAAATATATGGGGAATCGTGAGGTATTAATGCCCTTAGATGTGAAGGATATTCTGGACGAAGAAGCCCTATAAAGAGTGAGTCGCATTATCTCGTTCGAAAATGAAGGAACATGTATGAACTCAGAGAAAGAAGATCTGAGTGAGAGGTTTCCTGTATTTATGCCGAATGAGTTTATTCAAATGAGTGAACACTACCTATGATTTTAATACATCAAGGGAGGTTTTTTAGGTGAAGTCATCCTCATTTCTATGCGGGATTCTCCTTGGGGTTGTAGCTACAACTTGGGCGAAGAAAAATCAAAGTTTATTAACCGCAGCAAAAGACGCGGGGTCCATGATGAACTGGTCCGGTATGATGTCAGGTCATTCAAATGATAAGAGTGATCATTCGACGTCACATTCAAGCTCCAACGGGTCCTCAGGCACCCAGGTGCATCCCAGTTGTTGCTCCACATCGGATAAGGATCATTCGAAGGAACATAGTCTGAAACAAATCTTGGAATTCATTAAGGGAAATCCGGATGTCCGCAGTGAGGTCGAAGGGATATTAAAAGAAACAAATACGGTAATCCCAGGCTTGTAATCATCTTTAACTCCAAGAATCATTTTCAGCTCACGAGTTCGTGGGCGGGAAATGATTCTTTTTTTGGCTATTTTATTGCGTGCATTTACAGAAAATTAATGATAACATAATTACAAAGAACCATTTCCAGCACATATTAGAACAGGTTTCATAATCTGTGATAACAAGGCTTGGAGAGGAGGATCCTGTATGAAGATAGAAAGACTAGGTAATGACAAGATACGGATTTTCCTCACGTTTGACGATCTTAGCGAACGAGGTATTCAGAAAGAGGACATGTGGCATGAAATTCCCAAAGTCCACGACCTGTTCACCGAAATGATGGATCAGGCTTATAGTGAAGTGGGATTTGATGCTACGGGACCTTTGGCTGTTGAAGTGTTCGCGCTACCTGCTCAAGGAATGGTCGTCATAGTGACGCGCGGGAAATACGATCACCATCATCATGGAGGCCCATCTCCTTATGAGGATGAAATGTCAGAAGAGGTTTATGAGATGGAAGTTACGCTAGAGCAGAGCGATACGATTTTGTATTCGTTTGATGATTTTGAAATTCTGATTGAAGCGGCCCATGTTCTGCAGCATATGCTTGCCGATGCCGGCAGATTGTATAAATATAATCGGAAATGGGTTCTGCACTTAGAACCTGAGGAGCTAGAAGAAGGAAAACAGGCAGCTATAATCGCTGTGTTGGCTGAATTCGGCGAAGCGACATCGGTTACTCCAGCTATGCTAGAGGAGTACGGCGATGTCATCATGGCAGACAATGCCATTGGTGTGATTTGTAGCCATTTTAAGCGTCAGGATTAACTTCATTAGCGGGTTATTTGCTAGCTTGGTAGAGATAAGAAACGGAAAAGTGTTAGATAGGGGGGATAACCGTTGCTCTTTTTCTCGATTGGAATTGCAGCGGTGGCCCCAGGTATCGCTTTACTGACTTATTTTTATCTTAAGGACAAGTACGATTCGGAACCGTTGCATATGGTCATGAAGATGTTTTTTCTTGGATTTCTGATAGTGCTTCCTGTTATGATCCTGCAACGAGGACTGGAAATATGGCTGGGGGATAGTCCTTTTGTTAGTGCGTTCATAATTTCCGCAGGTGTAGAAGAAGCGATGAAATGGTTCGTACTTTTCCATCTAATTTATAACCATACGGAGTTTGATGAGCCCTATGATGGTATTGTGTATGCGGCAGCAATTTCGCTTGGATTTGCAACAGTAGAGAATGTTATTTTTGCTCTAGCAAGTCAGGTTTCAGTTGGTGCATTACTTATTCGTGCATTACTGCCAGTTTCGGGACACGCAATGTTTGGTGTGATGATGGGGTATTACATGGGCCGAGCCAAGTTTTCTACTGGTAATAGAACTGTAAAGTATCTCCTCTTTTCATTAATGCTCCCTATGTTATGGCATGGAGTGTACGATTGGGTACTAGACAATATCACTCAATATTGGGTGTGGTACATTGTTCCATTGATGGCATTCCTCTGGTATGGTGGCATCGGAAAGATATATCGTGCTAATAATCGTTCTCCTTTCCGGTTAACTCGGGCAGGGGGACAGGACTAATTTCCGAAAAAATGGGCATCCTGATTCTAGTTATTTACGGCATAAAAATCGCCGTTTAGCTGGAAGGGGGGTGCCTTTTTGGCGCGTGTGAAAGTGAAAATTACCTGCAAGTCTTGCGGCGAACGTTTTGTACTCCGAGGAACAAAGGATCGAGGACATATTCAAACGGGATTTAAGCGATGTATATGCGACAACCAGCAGTTCTTCATTGAGGAAATGGAGGCGCTCTAATTAATATATTTACATATAATTTATTGTTATGAATAAAGCCCCTTTCTTCTTGTCAAACTAACTTCAATTAGTTTTAGTTGAAGAAAGGGGAGCACATCAAGATGTATAAGCGTTTAAGTGCAGTATTATTTCCCATAGTAACTCTTTTATTGATCGGCTCGATGGTATGGGGCTATCAAGAGAACCAAGAGAAGAATGCCATTTTGATTAAAGCGGAGAACCAGTATCAGCGGGCTTTCCACGATTTGTCCTTCCATGTGGATAAGTTACATGGTGAACTGGGGAATACGTTAGCGTTACATTCTGCTTCGACCGGTTCACAAAGAAAAGGACTGGTTAATGTCTGGAGGATTACAAGCGAGGCTCAAAATGAGATTAATCAATTACCATTGACTTTACTCCCATTTAATAAGACGGAAGAGTTGCTATCACGGATATCTAAGTTTTCTTATCAAACAGCAGTTCGTGATTTGACTAAGCAGCCTCTAAGCGAGAACGAGGTTAAGAACTTGAAAGAGCTGTACAAAAATTCCGCGGAAATCTCTAAAGATTTGCAGGGAGTTCAGGATAAAGTAATTAACGACAGGTTGCGTTGGATGGATGTTGAAACCGCATTAGCAGCAGAAAATGATCAAGAAAATAGCATTATAGACGGTTTTAAGACGGTGGACAAAAAAGTTGGTGAATATCCTGAGCTCGACTGGGGTCCGTCAATCGCTAGTATTTATAACAAACGTTCCGTTAAAAAGCTTGGCGATACACCTACTACTATAGAGGATATCAAGAAAAAGGCTGCCCAATTTGTAGGATCTAAGGATTCTGCAGCGATAGAAGTTGTTGAAAACGGTAAGGGAACCGAGTGGGCTTCATATACCGCAAAGGTTAAGACTAAAAAGAATGGAGAATCGGTAAGCCTCGATTATACACGTAACGGGGGGCATTTGATTTCTTATAATAAAGATCGTCAGATTGGGAAGAAAGCTGTTTCCTATGCTGATGCTAAAAAGCGGGCTGAAGAGTTTCTTCAGAACAAAGGATATCCTGATCTAACAGCTGTATTTTATGATGAGTTCGGTGACATTGGTAACTTTACTTTTGTTAGCAAGTCGGGAGAGATCCTCATTTATCCAGAGAAAATCTCGCTTCGAGTTGCACTTGACGATGGAGAAGTCACAGGTATGCAAGCTACTGATTATGTGTATGAACATGAGAGTGGTGAGGCAGCGAAGGTGACTAAAACGAAGCCGAAGCTTACTTTGGAGCAAGCTAAGAAATACCTGAACTCGGATTATAAGATGGACTACAGTCGCTTAGCGATTATTGAGAACGAAATGTCGGAAAAAGTGCTCACTTACGAATTTGGAGGGAAAATTAACGGCTCGGAGTATCGTATATTTATTAACGCGGATTCGGGTGCCGAAGAAACAGTTGAAGAAATCAAAAGTGCAAAATCACCAACAGCTTCTTAACAAGTTCAAGAGGACGTTCCTAATTTGTGGAACGTTCTCTTTTTATTTTGTTGAATTTATACATGTCCACTCCTCCGGCTCGTGGTATAATTATGCCATACTGTAGTTTTATTAATGATGGGCGGGTGGAGGAACTTGTTTCCTAAAGTAAACGATTTTGTGTACATTCAAGTAGCATCAGTGGATAAGAATGAAGTAAATAAAGAATGTAAGTCGCGGATCGCAGATATTGAAGAAGAATCATTTTTAATTGAAGTTCCAATGGATATGAAAAGTGGACAGAGTAAGAGATTGTTTTTGGGTGATGAATTGTCTGTATATTTCTTGACCGAGGGCGGCATCAAACATTATTTCAATACATATGTGCTTGGATTTGCTGATGATGTGGTAAAACTGATACGGATTCGCAAACCAGAACCTGAGTCGATTACAAAAATCCAAAGACGTGATTTTCTACGTGTAGTTGCTGAATTGGAAATTGCCGTAAAATTGAAAGATAACACTCGGTTTTTGGCATATACAGATGATGTTGGAGGGGGTGGCGTCTCCTATTTGACCGATGAAAATTATAACTTATCTGAAGGAGATACTTTGGAGTGTTGGCTGCTTGTCCCATACAAGACAGGGACGATAGAACATGTACCATTTGAAGCAGAAGTAGTCCGCTCAAAAAAGTTGGAGTCTGGAAGATGGATCACGATGTTGAAATATCTTAGCATCTCAGATTTTGAACGGCAGAAGTTGATTCGATATTGCTTTGAACGTCAATTTGATTTCAAAAATCGTTAATACGATGGATATACGGTTCTCTTTTTTAGAATTGGATAAGCTAGAATTATTCAACAGAAAAGGGGACCTCTTTATTATGGACAGCAGGGATGATGAAAACTACACTGACTTGTTTTTAAAATTTTGTGGGATCGTCGAGCCTTGGTTAATAAAGGCAGTAATTACATTGTTAATAGGTTTATTTATCTTCCAGGGAGCCCTACGAATACCGGAATTACGCAAGTTAATTTCCTCTGCTGAGTGGTACGAGGGTGTCCCAATACACAAATCAATAAGACGATAAAAAAGAAAATTTGCAGTGGATCGTTTTTGCATCCCTATAGTATGTGTGGTATAATTTTTACGTCGCAGGCAAAGCCTGCTTTTTTCTTGAGACAGTGTCTGAGGAGGAGTGCCCCGTTGGCAAGTGTAACGTCAGCATCTAGTGGCAAAATTAACATCGCGATTGACGGACCTGCTGGGGCAGGCAAGAGTACAATTGCCCGTATGGTTGCGGGTAGGTTGTCTTACGTCTACGTCGATACCGGTGCAATGTACCGGGCAGCTACTTGGTATTGCCAGAGTCTTGGTGTCGAACCGGAAGAAGTTGAGCAAGTGCTTCAAATTGTAAAAGATCTGGTTATCGATTTAATACCGATAGAGAATGGACAACAGGTATTAGTTAATGGACAAGAGGTTACGGAACAAATTCGCTCTCTTGCGGTTAATGCAAAAGTATCCCGATATGCGCAAATCGAGGGGCTGCGAAGCAGACTTGTCTCTCTGCAGCGGCAAATGGCTTTACGCAAAGGCGTCGTGATGGATGGACGCGATATCGGTACGACAGTACTTCCCGATGCAGAAGTCAAAGTTTATATGACCGCAACGGTGGAAGAACGGGCGAAACGCAGGTACAAGGAAATGAAGGAACAATCTGCAATTTCGTTGGAACAACTTGCTGCGGATATTGCTGAGCGAGACCGTCTGGATCAGGAACGGGAGATTTCGCCGCTTCGTCAGGCAGATGATGCGAGACTACTGGATACAACTCATATGTGTATTGAGGAAGTAGTGGAAACCATCGTATCTTATTGTAAGATTTATGGGATGGAGAGCAAAGCATGATTTATAATGTTTGCCGCGGTTTACTACGAGTAATTTATAAGTTTTTGTTTCGTCTCGAAGCAAGTGGTTTGGAGCACATACCACAAGAGGGTGGTGTGCTACTTGCATCCAATCATATCAGTCTTTTTGATCCACCAACTATCGGGATTTTACTTGATCGTAAAGTTCATTTTATGGCCAAAAAAGAACTCTTTGATGTGTTTGGATTGGGTTGGCTAATTACTCAGCTAGGTGCTTTTCCCGTCAAACGGGGTGGAGTTAGTAAGGAATCTATTAAGAATTCGCTTAATATCCTTCGCAGTGGCAAAGTTATGGGTATCTTCCCAGAAGGTAGCCGAAACGACGAAGGAGCAGGTAAGAAGGGTGCTGCGAGCTTTGCACTACGCACGAATGCTGTTGTTATACCAGTAGCAATCATCGGTAATTATAAGTTGTTTCGTAAAGTTAGAGTGATCTATGGTGCACCAGTGGATCTATCCAAAGTTAAGGATATTCCTGACTCGGATCCGGTCGAATTGGCTACCCAGGAGATTATGTCCCGCATTGCTGAGTTGAAAGCTCTAGGATTATCATACGTTAAGTAATTAGCATATGAATGAAGGTCGGGAATATATGGAACTCTATAATTAAAGTAGTTTTGAACTTCGCTATGAGCGGGTTTAAATAAATGGTTTTTTTTGAATTTAGGAGGGTATTGACATGTCGGAAGAACTAAAGAATGGTCAAGAAGCCGTTGAAGCGGTAAGCCAGGATGAAATGGAACAAATCGTATCTTTGAAAAAAGGGGATACCGTCAAAGGAACGATCGTCAAAATCGAGGATAACCAAGCTTATGTAAGCATTGGATATAAATATGACGGCGTTATTCCTATTCGTGAATTGTCCTCCGTCCAATTGGGCAATGCTTCGGAAGCCGTAGAAGTTGGCCAAGAAGTTGAGACAAAAGTTGTTAGCATTGACGATGAGAAAGAGCGTCTTGTTCTTTCCAAACGTGCAATCGACGGCGAAAACGCTTGGGATGAGTTGCAACAACGTTTCGACAGTAAGGAAATCTTTGAAGTTGTCGTTGCCGACGTTGTAAAAGGCGGTATCGTGGTAGACGTAGGCGTTCGTGGTTTCATTCCTGCATCTATGGTTGAACGTCATTTCGTAGAAGACTTCAGCGACTACAAAGGACGTACACTTCGCGTAAGAGTGAAAGAAATTGATCGTGAGAACAACAAAGTAATCCTTTCTGCTAAGGATGTTCTTGATGGAGAGTTCGAATCAAACAAACTCAAAATCATGGGCGAACTTAAAGAAGGTCAAGTGCTTGAAGGTACTGTTCAACGTTTGACTCAATTCGGAGCATTTGTTGACGTAGGTGGCGTGGATGGACTTGTACATGTATCCGAAATCGCATGGAGCCATGTAGAAAAACCAGCTGACGTTCTTTCCGAGGGCGACAAAGTTACAGTGAAAGTGCTTAAAGTTGATCCTGAAAAAGGGAAAATCAGCTTAAGCATCAAAGCAGCGGCTCCTGGTCCTTGGGAAACTGCTACTGAGCAATTCAAAATCGGTGATATCGTGAGCGGTGAAGTAAGACGTCTTGTTGCCTTTGGTGCATTTGTAGAAATCGCTCCAGGTGTTGAAGGACTCGTTCATATCTCTCAAATTTCGCACAAACATATCGGCACTCCTCATGAAGTGTTGAAAGAAGGTCAAACCGTTCAAGTTAAAGTCTTGGATGTTAACCCTTCTGAAAAACGTGTTAGCCTCAGCATCAAAGAAACTGAGGAAGCTCCAGCAGCTGCTGCTCCTAGAACTGACAGACCTTCCAGAGGCAGTAGTGTGAAAAAAGAAGATTTGGGTAACAACCCAAATGTTTCTCTAAGTAATGAAGGATTGAGCTTCACGCTAGCTGAACGTTTCGGCGATAAGCTGAGCAAATGGAAGTAAGCAGGATTTAAGCAGGCATAATAATCGGCGGACCTCCTTTGAAGGTGGTTCGCCGTTTTTATTTTTAGGGCGATATTTCATGAAAACTGAAACGTTAGCCATTTAATTCTTTTTTTGCTATGATGAGTAACGTGGTTCATGGTAATTAAGAATTGATCGACTTTTATATAGAAGGATATTTTTAGGAGGAGTGCGCATGGCAAGACCCGTAGTGGCGATTGTTGGAAGGCCTAATGTAGGTAAGTCCACAATCTTTAATCGTATTATTGGTGATCGACTGGCTATAGTTGAAGATAAGCCGGGGATTACACGTGACCGGATTTATGGTATTGGTGAATGGAATGGTAAGTCATTCAGCATTATTGATACCGGTGGTATTGAGTTGGATGATCAAGAGCCTATTTTAAAATCGATTCGCATGCAAGCAGAACTTGCGATCGAAGAGGCAGACGTTATTGTCTTTATGTGTGATGCTAAAGATGGTGTGACAGGATCGGATGAAGAAGTTGCAAATCTGTTGTACCGTTCAGGTAAGCCGATTGTACTTTCTGTTAATAAAGTAGATAACCTTGGTCGAATGGACAATATCTATGAGTTCTATAACCTTGGCTTTGGAGAACCAATTGCTGTATCCGGAAGCCATGGTACAGGGGTTGGCGATTTACTCGACGAAATAGTTAATAAACTGCCTGATTTAGAAGAGGAAGAATATGATGAAGATATTATCCGTGTAGCGTTGATTGGTCGACCTAACGTTGGTAAATCTTCTCTAGTGAATGCAATTCTTGGCGAGGAACGGGTAATCGTGAGTGATGTGGCCGGTACAACGCGAGATGCGATTGATACACCATTTGAGCGGGATGGACAACGTTATGTGTTGATTGATACAGCAGGTATGCGTAAACGTGGTAAAGTGTACGAAACGACAGAGAAATATAGTGTTATGAGAGCCATGAAGGCGATTGAACGTGCTGACGTTGTACTTGTCTTGATCAATGGTGAAGAAGGTATTATCGAGCAGGACAAGCACATCGCGGGATATGCCTATGAAGCTGGGAAAGCTTCCGTATTTGTTGTAAACAAATGGGATGTTGTTGTTAAAGATGATAAAACAATGCAAAATTTCGAACAAAAAATACGTGACCATTTCCTATTTATGACCTATGCTCCAGTTGTATTTCTCTCAGCCAAAACTAAGCAACGTGTGCATAAGCTTCTACCCGTTGTGCAGCATGTGGCAGATCATCATACTAAGCGAGTACAGACGCATTTGTTGAACGATGTTGTCTCTGATGCTATCGCGATTAATCCTCCACCTACCGATAAAGGACGTCGTCTACGAATTAATTATGTGACACAAGTAGCGGTCAAACCTCCAACGATTGTCGTGTTCGTAAACGACCCTGATTTGATGCACTTTTCATATGAGCGGTACTTGGAGAACAAAATCCGAGCTGCGTTCGACTTTGAAGGTACACCAATTCGCTTGTTTACTAGACGTAAATCAGATGAAGGTTAGGAGAGAATAACGTGATTCCATCTCTAATTGCAGTGTTATTCAGTTATTTACTTGGCTCGGTCAGCTTCAGTGTCCTGCTGGCGAAGTCCTTGAAAGGCATTGATATACGTCAGCATGGCAGTGGAAATGCTGGGGCGACCAATACGTTGCGTGTACTGGGAAAAGGACCAGCTATTCTGGTTCTTATTCTCGATGTATTAAAGGGTATTGCAGCTGTATGGTTAGGTCGCTGGCTTGGAGAGGGTTCTGAGTGGGTTCCTGCGCTTTGCGGTATCGCTGCCATCGTGGGTCACAATTGGCCACTCTATTTCCGCTTCCGTGGTGGTAAAGGGATAGCAACAACGATTGGAGTCATGGCTACCCTAGCCCTTATACCTGCGCTATATGCCGGTGCGATTGCAATTTTATTAATTGTTTTCACTCGGTATGTTTCGTTGGGTTCGCTTATTTTTGTATTACTGACACCGCTATTTTTATGGATTTTCGGTGAAATAGGTCCATATTTTTGGGCCAGTTTGCTCATTTGTATTTTTGCCTTTTGGAGACACCGTAGCAACATTGTAAAAATAGCTCAAGGTAGAGAGAATAAACTGGGTTCCAAGGGAGGAGAACGCGTTGTCTAATAAAGCTGCTGTGCTTGTAGCGGGCAGTTGGGGAACGGCTTTAGCTAGCGTACTTGCGGATAAAGAGATGGATGTTGCCATTTGGACGCGAAATGAAGCACAAAGGGATGAAATCAACCACCACCATCGGAATGAGCGTTTTCTACCTGGTGTTGATTTATCTTCGCGTATTGCAGCTACTTGTGATATGGGAGAAGCTGTACGAGGAGCAAAGGCTGTTATCGTTGTTGCCCCTTCTTCAGCTGTACGTGAAGTAGCACGTTCCTTAAAACCTTATTGGCATGAAGAGATGACAGTAGTACATGCAACTAAGGGGTTTGAAACGGAAAGTTTGAAGCGTATTTCGACGGTTATTTCCGAGGAACTAGGATGTGAAGAAGGCCGGATTGTCGTCTTGTCGGGACCAAGCCATGCGGAGGAAGTTGTTAAACGTTGTCCTACAACGGTTGTGGTAGCTTCGCTGGATGATGAACAGGCGAGTTTAACTCAGGATTTGTTTATGAACTCTTATTTCCGTGTCTATACTAACCGGGATATGATTGGTGTGGAGCTTGCTGGTGCTTTGAAGAATATCATTGCATTTGGCGCCGGAATGTCTGATGGTCTTGGCTATGGAGACAACGCGAAGGCTGCGTTATTAACTCGTGGACTTGCGGAAATCACGCGAATTGGTGTAGAGATGGGGGCTAACCCTCTGACTTTTGCTGGACTCGCTGGAATTGGTGATTTGGTCGTTACGGCGACAAGTCAGCACAGTCGTAACTGGCGTGCAGGGTATATGTTGGGTGAAGGTAAGCCACTAGAAACCGTCCTAAGTTCGATGGGCATGGTAGTGGAAGGCATTCGAACAACCAAGGCTGCACACACGATTTCAGAGAAATATAAAGTACAAATGCCGATTGCTAACCAGATCTACTCTGTTCTGTTTGAAGGAAGGGAACCTAAGACGGCCGTAGAGGCACTTATGGGCCGTGATCGGAAGACAGAGATGGAAGTTATTTCTCAGGAAACATGGGAACAATGGCATACATAGTAAGCCGTAATTAGCTACGATTATTACGTAGCAAACTATTGTTAGTTCATTCGCTTCTCAATAAGGCTAACGCATACTCACCTTTTGATTCCCTACCTCATACATTGTTGAAGAGGACAGTGGAGGAGGCGAAACGATGAGTAAAATTTCTAAAGAAGCCCTGAATGCTATTAATAAGAAAAGTGGCAAACATCTCACGGATGGTAACGTTAAAAAACTGGCTAGTACTGTGAAGCCGTCGACACTTCAGAGTGAAACTGAACTGCGTAAGTTAATTAAGCAGGTGTCAACAATGGCTAAGGTACCTGTTTCTGAGGCTACAATTAATGAGATCATCGGGGCTGTGAAAAAGAGCGGCATGAACCCTTCCAATATGGAAGCATTAATGAAATTAATGATGAAGAAATAAGGCGGGTATTAGACCGATTAACAAGTAATTAATAGGACTTAGGCTCTGCGGCGATGAAGCTGTAGGCCTTATTTTTTTGTGGTAATAGGTAGGTTCGTAGCCTGAATTGTTTGATAATGCTATAATATTTATCATATCAATAATATGGAAAAGTGGGAGATAACGCTTATGGACGCTATGACCAAAATGTGGTTATCCATTGCGGCGGTTCTCGTAATGGGGTTATCTGTTTTTTTGATCACGTTTGCCCGGAATAAGACGAAAAGTTGGGTAAAAGGAATTCTATCGTTGATCGCGTTTGTTATGATGTTGACTGGGTTTCTAGTCGGCCTTGTATCGATTACATAGGATAGGATTTCTAGCGGAAGCGGAATAGAGAAGAGGTATACATATGATTTCAGACATAAATGATAACCTATATTCCGAAGTATTAATGGCACTCCGAGAGCTCAGTGTCCGCCTGCAAGACTTTGGAAATCCTTGGTTGCTAGGCGGGAGCTGTGGGCTTTGGTTACAGGGTGTTAAGCTTGGAACTCCTCCAAGGGATGTTGACATCTATGCGGATATGGATGATGCAGTGCTGCTGCATGAACAACTGGCTGACGTTCTGCTGGATGTCCCGCGACTTGATGAAAGTGGTGTATATATATCTCGACTTAGTCATTATAGACTAGGAAATTTGACGTTAGAACTAGTCGGAGGGTTCGAAGTGAAGACTTCGGATGGTGGCTATAGGACGGAAGTGTCTAATGTATTACACGAAGAAGCTGTGCTGGGTCAACTTGAGGGCATAAATATGTTCTTAATGCCACTGAGTCATGAATTGCTGTTTAACTTGTTGAGAGAACGACCGGACCGGTATCTAGCGATTGCTGAGGTCATGCGGGGGTCGATGGAGCGACATTTGCCGCTTTTATTAAAGTTACTCAAAAGGAACGATTGGAACACCCACCTGGTGAACAAATTGGCTGATCTGTTAGACAGCCCGACATTAGCTGAGCAATGGTTCCGAAATCGAAACTGTGAGGCGTAAGGAGGGACATGGTGGAATACCAAATAAAATTCATACCACAAGGTAGGACACTTAAGGTCCGTCCTGGGACAAGTGTTCTTCGCGCGGCACGGGAAGCTAGAGTTTTTATTTCAACACGTTGTGACGGTCATGCAGGCTGTCTCATGTGTAAAGTTGAGGTGGAACCTGAGCATGAGTCTGCATTGACCCCTCCGAGCGATGCTGAACTCCGTAAATTGGGTCCCTTACTAGATCAGGGCATTCGTTTGGCCTGTCAGGCCCAGATATGTGGTTCTGCAGAAGTTAGACTACCAGAGGATCCTTTGAAAGCGGCGATCCGAAAGCAATTAGAGCGGCAGAAGGAAAATGACGATTTGTGGTAATCCGGCAAGAGTCCATGAGTAAAGGATGATTCATTGTGAGACCTGGAAGGTATAAAATCGTCAATCTAATTGCCCGTAGTGGGCTCCTACTGTGTCTGATTACAATCGGGACAGTGTATTTGTCCGGGTGCATGTATCCAAAGGAACAGCGGCAGGAGAAGGTTGTGACTTATCGAGAAAGTGTAGATCGTATTCAAAGAGCGATGGATCAGTTTCAAGAAGAACAGGGGATTCTACCGATCATTACGGCAGGAATAGAGACTCCAAGATATGAAAAATACATCATTGATCTTGATCAGTTGAACCGAAAAGGATACATCGATGAAATTCCAGATACTGCTTTTGAAAAAGGGGGTAGCGCATATTTTTTAGTCATTAACGAAGAGATTGATCCAAGGGTTAAAGTCATGGATTTAAACACAGTCCAGAGGGTCAATGATGTGCAAAGACTCGTAGATAAATATCGTGCTTCCCATGGAAATGAATTACCTGCGGTTGACGGGAAAGAAACCTATCCAGGCTTATACACCGTGGATTTACCACAAATCGCCGGCAAAGATTACCCACTTCGAAGTGTGTTTTCTGGCGAGACACTACCCTATTTGATGAATGGTAAGGGACAGGTATTCGTGGATTATGCTGTTGACATTATGCAAGCTGTGGATAAAGCAGGGATCAAACCGGAAGGGGATGAGGATCTAAGGTTAATTTTGGTAGATCAGTCATACTTCGTGCCGGTGAAATCTCTTTCCTATCATTGGGTCAAAGGCATGCCAGTTCCACAAGTTGAATAAGCAATTATTTTCCTGCCTCATGACTTAGTCGTGAGGTGTTTTTTTGTCTATTTGTTATTTGTCAACGATTGAACATAGCATTAATCATCACTATCAATATTTCAACTGATAGTAAAGATGATATTGTCATAATTCTACTTGTTGATACATACAAATTTAATATGGCGGAAAAAAATCCGCCTTGTTCGTGGCGAAGCAGCGACTTTGCAAAAAAAAATGGGCGTGGCATGTTTCTACCGTCATAATTACGCATCTGGTACATATGATGATACTAGTCCAAATGCATGTACGAGTTAACGCCGCTTCGTTCAGGTTCTCTCCCCAGTGGTTTTCGGCGGCGGACACGGGCAAGAGGAGCTGCCGCTCCTGCCGTAGCAGTGATTGTGAAAAAGATGGTGAATAACGAAGCGGATGCTCTCAAGGCATTTTTCCTTCGGCGAATTTTGAGGAGGGGATATCATTGGTATTGGAGAAAGTTGATATTTTTAAGGACATTGCCGAACGTACCGGAGGAGACATCTATCTAGGTGTGGTTGGAGCTGTCCGCACCGGGAAGTCTACCTTTATCAAACGATTCATGGAGACGATTGTGCTACCGAACATCGCGAACGAAGCGGACCGGATCCGCGCGGTGGATGAACTTCCACAAAGCGCAGCTGGTAAAACGATCATGACGACCGAACCCAAATTTGTACCTAACAATGCGGTGCAAATTAAGGTTGCTGAAGGTCTTGATGTAAACGTAAGGCTCGTTGATTGTGTTGGTTATGCAGTCGAAGGAGCTAAAGGTTACGAAGACGAGAATGGACCACGGATGATTTCGACTCCTTGGTTTGAAGAACCTATTCCATTTCAAGAAGCGGCGGAAATAGGAACTCGCAAAGTGATTCAAGAACATTCCACACTAGGTGTGGTAGTAACAACTGATGGTACGATCGCAGATATCCCACGTTACTCTTACGTGGAATCAGAAGAGCGTGTGGTAGCTGAACTGAAAGAAGTCGGTAAACCATTTGTGTTAGTCATCAACTCGACTCGTCCTAGTAGTGAAGAAGCACAACAATTGCGTGGGGAACTGGCTGCGAAATACGACATTCCAGTTATTACACTCAGTGCTGCAACGATGACCGAGGAAGATGTTACTGGCGTTCTGAGGGAAGTACTGTATGAGTTTCCTGTTCACGAAGTCAATGTTAATCTACCTAGTTGGGTAATGGTACTAAACGAGGATCATTGGCTCCGTAGCAATTATGAGAACTCTGTCCGCGATACCGTAAAGGATATCAGACGGTTACGTGATGTTGACCGGGTTGTCACTAACTTCTTGGATTATGATTTTATTGCTCGTGCCGGACTTAGCGGGCTGAATATGGGGCAAGGGGTAGCTGAGATCGACCTGTACGCTCCAGACGATCTGTATGACCGAATTCTGATGGAAGTAGTAGGGGTTGAAATCAGAGGCAAGGATCACCTGTTGCAGCTCATGCAGGAGTTTACTCATGCTAAGAAGGAATATGATCGCTTTGCTGAAGCACTTGAGATGGTCAAGACGACAGGTTATGGGATTGCAGCTCCATCATTGGCTGAAATGGCGCTTGACGAGCCAGAACTTATTCGCCAAGGAGCAAGGTTCGGTGTGCGGCTGAAGGCAACAGCACCTTCTATTCACATGATTAGAGTTGATGTGGAGTCGGAATTCGCACCGATTATTGGCACCGAGAAACAAAGCGAGGAATTAGTTCGCTACTTAATGCAAGATTTCGAAAACGATCCAATCAAGATTTGGGAATCCGACATCTTTGGTCGCTCGCTCCATTCCATTGTAAGAGAAGGCATTCAAGGGAAAATAGCTATGATGCCAGACAATGCACGCTACAAGTTGCAGGAAACGCTAGGACGAATTATCAACGAAGGCTCCGGTGGTTTAATAGCCATAATTTTATAACCATTGATTCCTCACAACAACCGTGCGCAAGCTAATGAGCTGCGTGCGGTTGTTTTTGTATTTTAGCTCATAATTTAGTGATTTTATCTATTATTTTTACAGTTAAAATAGGTTAAAGACTTAAAAAGCTTGAAATTATGGATAGGCTGTATTACTATAAATTTGTTCGGCCCTCCTGGTTTTCGCTGTGAAATGGCGAATTTACAGGGGATTTGATGATATTGGACGTAGTATAACGTATATTCTGCCGCAAAACGGAAACACAGAATATCATGGTATTATTAGATTACTTAGTAGGGAGGTGAATCATGATGAACAAATCTGACTTGATTTCTCAAGTAGTGGAAAGCACGGAATTGTCGAAGAAAGATGCAACTAAAGCAGTTGACGCAGTATTCGAAGCAATTTCCGAAGCGCTCCAAAATGGTGATAAAGTACAACTGGTTGGCTTCGGTAACTTTGAAGTCCGCGAGCGTTCTGCCCGTAAAGGCCGTAACCCGCAAACTGGAGAGGAAATTGAAATTGCTGCGAGTAAAGTTCCCGCTTTCAAACCGGGTAAAGCACTCAAAGACGGAATCAAATAATGATTTCTACATATTTTCTCTGCAAAAAGACCGTGGGCAATTGTTCACGGCCTTTTCTTTTTAATTAGTCAGAAAATATGGGAATCATGTCACTCAGGTGTAAATAAGACATGGGAAGAAGGTCTGATCATGGATAGTCACAATCACAAAGCCAATAGTGGAGACGAGCAAGAAGCTATAAGTGGCGATTATTTCGTGGTGAAAGCCAAAGAGCAGGGCGTTACGGTGATCGGACTGACCCGGGGAAAAGATACACGATTTCATCATACCGAGAAATTAGACAAGGGTGAAGTTCTGATTGCACAATTCACAGACCATACCTCAGCTGTGAAGGTTAGAGGTAAAGCAATTGTGATGACGAAGCACGGTGTAATCGATACGGATGAATGATTTTTTTGTTTTGCAGGCATAGCCTGCTTTTTTTAATTGTACAATGGGGTATGGACCCGAACGGAAGTCATCTGTAAACGGGTGAAATCAAAGGGGGAATGCCCCATGAAACAAAAATGGGTACTTCAGGTCATTGTAATGATGTTTGGCTGTACACTTCTGCTTGCTTCCTTGTCTTGGTTAAGCACACAAGGAGACAAAGCTGGTGGGGCCTACACGGTGTTTGCTGAGGAACAACCAGCCATGCTAACTAATGATAACCTTGTCGAAGGGTTGAGTGCTCTTGAGCTTCCTACAAGGATTGGTAAGGTGAACTTGAACAGGAGTATCTTGTCAGTCGACCTAAAGGTGACGGAAGATGATTTTGATGCAGCAAAGTTATATCAAGGGATGGCGGAATTAATCTCCTTCTCGATGGAGCGAACTAGTAATGTGGATCAACTCTTATTAAGACTTGTGGCAGAAGATAAATGGCTCGGAACAAGATACTTATTGCTCGCTGCTGATGTACGTAGAGGTCAATGGCCAGAAACGGCGCTAGAGAATTTGCGCAATGTAGGAAACAAGGAGATCCCTAAGGAACTCCAAACCTGGTTTCGTATGACGGAAACACATCTCTGGAAATCGAAGTTCCGGGATTTATAGTCAAGAGATTCATTTTTTTATTCAGCGCGAAAATGAGCGGTGCTGATCGTGCGCACCGAAAAAACATATGCTATAATAGACAAGATATTGACAACTTTATGTGATATGTATGATAGTATACCGGCTCGGAGGCTAAGGATGAAACCTTATCGTATAACTGAACTAGCAAAAAAGTATATTGATTATGACATGATTTCAACTCACACGGCGCTCCCGGATTTTCCGGTTCCCCGTGTTCGTTTACTTTATACGTTTCTAATGGATCGGGACGGCGGTAAATCTTATCGCACGGCAGAAACGTTTGCGTTGGCGGCTTTTCTAGTACAGTTAGGTCTAGATATCCATGATCGAATCGATCAAGAAAGCCATCGTAAAGAGGAACGGAGTATGCGTTCTAGGCAATTGAAAGTGTTGGCAGGGGATTATTTCAGCAGTGCATTCTATGAACTGCTCGCCCAAGCCGGAGAAATCGAAATGATATCTGTAATGAGTGCCGCTATTTGTGAAGTGAACAAATTAAAAGTAAACCTGTATTCAAAGTTAAAAGGGATGCTGCTGTCTGCTGAGGATTATTTGAAAGAGCATGTTCATCTGAAGATGCCACTCTTTCTGTCTTTTTCCCATCTCTTGGACAAGTCGGTTCATAACATATGGAGATTGCTACTTGCTGAATTAAGCCGCTGCGAAATAATTCTTAGCGAGATCAACTCTAGCGGGGAGCTGCCGCAGAACCATCGGGGTTATGCCTATCTGAAAATTATGGAAACAGGGACATTTGAAGATAAAGAGACATTAACAGGAAGCAGTGTTGGAGATCGGGAATGGAAGTCTTTGCTTGCCAAATACGGTGTGAAGGAACAATTGATAGTCTTGCTTCATCAATCGGTAGAGCGGACTCAATTGCTGCTCCAAGAATGTAAAGGTGAGACGGTACGCTCCGAGCTGGGAAAGGCTCTGGAGCCTTTTATTTCCATTATTTCTCCTCCGTGTCGCTCTCTGCAGGAAGGGTAAGGTGAAACGAATAAATGAATAATGACTCTGTATCTAAACCGAAAGAACAGTTTGTTCATTCTGTCTTTGAGAGTATTGCTCCGAAATACGATATCATGAATGATATTTTGAGTTTTAGACGTCATAAGGCTTGGCGTAAATTTACAATGGCTAAGATGAATATGTCACAAGGTGATAACGCAATCGATTTATGTTGCGGGACTTGTGATTGGACAATTAGCATGGCGGAAACATCTGGTGGTCACATCACGGGCCTAGATTTTAGCGAGAATATGCTCGAAATTGGACGTCGCAAAATCAGTGATCGGAACTTGGGTAACAATATCACAACCATACAAGGTAATGCGATGGAGTTACCGTTCGAAGATAATACATTTAATTATGCAACGATAGGTTTCGGTCTGCGCAATGTTCCTGACCTTCATCAAGTGCTGAGGGAAATGAAGCGTGTTGTGAAGCCGGGTGGGATGGTTGTATGTCTGGAGCTGTCTAAACCTACCTGGCAGCCGTTCAAAGGACTTTATTATTTCTACTTCCAAAAGGTACTTCCCAAGCTTGGAAAGCTATTCGCAAAGCGTTATGAACAATATAAATGGCTTCCTGATTCGCTTGCTCAATTTCCGGGGCGTGAGGAATTAGCGCGCATTTTCGCTGACACCGGATTGGAAAAGGTCCAAGCATATCCTTTAACTGGCGGTATCGCTGCTTTACATATCGGCATAAAGGAGACACATAATGTTTAAAAAAGCTGTTGTATTTCTGCAAATGATCAAATTTGAACATACGTTATTTGCGTTGCCATTTGCTTTTATGGGTGCCCTACTTGGATCCGTAGCTGTTAACGACCATCTCCCATCCTGGGCGCAGATCGGTTGGGTGCTATTAGCTATGTTTGGCGCTCGTAGTGCGGCTATGGGGCTTAATCGGTTGATTGACCGGGTCAGTGATGCGAAGAATCCTCGTACCTCGAACCGAGCTATTCCTGCTGGGCTATTGCAGATCGGAGAAGTGCTCCTATTTATTTTTGTTTCATTTGCTATGTTATTCTGGGCGTCCTTTATGCTTAATCCACTAGCTATGAAGTTGCTACCTATCGCTGTGGTGATGTTGGTAGTCTATTCCTATACCAAACGCTTTACTTGGCTATGCCATGTTGTGCTAGGTCTGACGATTGCACTCGCACCACTCGGTGGTTGGGCGGCAGTTACTGGTGTAGTAGACTGGACGGCAATGGTATTCTTTGCAACAATCACGTTCTGGATCGCGGGCTTTGACATTATTTATTCCTGTCAGGATGTTGAATTTGATCTTAAAGAAGGACTACATTCGATTCCGGTACGCTTTGGTGTGGCCAACTCACTGAAGATTGCTAGAGTGTTTCATATTATTACTGCATTAGGATTTATTGCACTCTTACTGATGACCGATCTAGGTGGCTGGTATATTGCAGGCATGGTTATCGCCTATCTCATATTGTTCTACGAACATTATATTGTATCGCCGGACGATCTTAGTCGTCTACAGACTGCATTCTTCACGATGAATGGCGTGCTTAGTATCGTCGTATTCTCATTCACTTTAATTGATTTGGTGGTGCGAAATCATTGATGGAGTTGAACCCAACAAGGAAATCAATCGTGGTCGGAATCACGGGGGCCAGCGGCTCAATTTACGGTGTGAAGCTGATCGAGACGCTGCTAGGGATTGGGTATAATGTACATCTAGTTATTACTAACGCGGGCTGGCGAGTAATTAAGGAAGAGCTAGGCTGGAATACTACGGATCGGGACAAGGTGCTTGCGGAGAAATTCGGTGGACGTCCTGGAAGTTATATTTATCATAACAATTCCGATATCGGGGCCACAATTGCTAGCGGTTCTTATCTTGTTGAAGGTATGATTGTGATGCCTTGCTCGATGGGGACATTGTCTGCTATTGCTAATGGAACTTCTGATAATTTGTTAACGCGCGCGGCTGACGTAATGATGAAAGAGAGACGTCCACTGGTACTAGTACCACGTGAGACACCTCTGCATGCCATCCATTTGGAGAATATGTTGAAGCTTGCCAGGCTGGGTATCGTGATGATTCCGGCCATGCCAGCTTTTTATTTTGGCCCTAAGAGTATAGACGATCTTGTCTCTTTCCTTGTGGGTAAAGTACTAGATAATTTAAGAATCGAACATGCTTTGTTTACTAGGTGGGGGGATCAGAATGAACAGCAGAGAGAATGACAATATCCTCATTGGAAAAATAAAATATACGAATGCTTGGCCTGTGTATCATCATTTCAATGTTGGGGCTTTATCTCGCAAGAGTGAATTAGTTACAGAAGTACCTTCCGTGCTAAATCGGGGTATTCTTGATGGATCACTAGATATCGCTCCTGTATCCTCCTTCGCTTTTGGTGTAGGAGCTGACAGGCTGTTATTACTGCCTGATCTGTCCGTCAGTTCAGATGGTCCAGTTAACTCCATCCTTCTCTTCTCACGTAAACCACCTGAGGAAATGAAGGAAGGAACCATTGCACTGACAAATACTTCTGCAACCTCTGTCAATCTACTCAAGATTATAATGCAGAAAGCATATGGTCTGAATCCAACTTATTCGGTTGGTGAGCCAGATCTGGATCAAATGATGGCTCATCATGATGCAGCTTTGCTGATTGGCGATCATGCTATTCGGGCTTCATGGCGGGATCACGGGTATATTGTCACGGATTTAGGGGATATCTGGAAAAAGTGGACGGGGTACGGTATGAGCTTTGCCGTGTGGACTGTTCAGCGCAGTTTTGCTGAGGCTAACCCCGAGTTCCTCACTGAAGTATGCACAGCTTTTAAGAGAAGTAAGCAGCAAAGCTTGAATGATTTGTCTTCGTTGGTTTCAGAGGCATGTCGTGAAATCGGAGGCACAGCAGATTATTGGCATCATTATTTTAACAATTTATGTTATGATTTTAACGATAAGCAACAGGCGGGACTGGCTTTGTATTTCGCCTATGCCTATGAGTTGGGACTCTTGCAGAATGAGGTCCGTATGGATATTTGGAGTGACAATACGCTGACACGGGTGAAATAATGAAACTAATGGATATTTTCGGCACGTTAAAGAGAGATATGGATTTTATAGAGCGGCAGTTGTACCGGAGCATCGATGGTGATGATGAACTGCTTAGTGAAACGTCTCTTCATCTTCTCAAAGCGGGAGGAAAACGACTTCGACCCGTCTTCGTTTTACTTGGGGGGAAGTTTGGCAACTATGACCTAGAGCGGCTTCAGCATGTAGCCGTTCCGCTGGAGCTCATCCACTCAGCTTCGCTGGTACATGACGATGTGATTGATGATGCAGGAACTCGGCGAGGTAAGCCTACAGTTAAAGCGAAATGGGATAATAAAATCGCCATGTATACGGGGGATTTTATTTATGCCAAAGCTCTTGTACTGGCTGCAGAACTGAGTAATCCAGAAATCCACCGTATTTTATCCAAAGCGCTAGTGCAAATGTCAATCGGCGAAATGGAGCAAATCCGTGATTTTTTTAATACGGAACAGACGGTACGAAATTATTTACTGCGCATCCGGCGTAAAACGGCATTACTTATTGCGATCAGTTGTCAACTTGGAGCTATGGCAGCAGGGGCACCGGAGAAGGTAAGTTGGTTGCTCTACAGATATGGATATAACGTAGGAATGGCATTTCAAATCCGAGATGATTTACTAGATCTCTGTGGAACAGAGAAGAGTATCGGGAAACCTCCTGGAAGTGATATGCGCCAAGGGAATATTACGCTACCGGTGATTTATGCACTGCAAGAACCAAAGCTAAGGGATAGTCTACTTCATGAAATTCATGGAATTCGTGCTCAGGACGGTGCAGGTGACGTGTCGAAAGCGATTGATATGATTATATCCGGTCCAGGGATTGGACAAGCGGAAAAATTAGCAGATCGTTTTATTAGCAAAGCTTTGGAGGCACTGGAAGGTCTACCTGAGAATAAATCGAGGGCACATTTAAAGGAAATCGCGCTCTTTGTAAATAAACGTTCTTATTGAATCTTACCCTTCCGTCTTTTTTCTGGTAAACTACGGGTGAAGTAATACTTCAATCATGTATAGAATTATGAAATGATGTAAAGAACGTTGAGAATTCGGGAGGGAAACCGTGGAACGAACATTTTTGATGGTTAAGCCGGACGGAGTACAAAGAGGCCTAATTGGCAGAATTATTAGTCGATTCGAGGAAAAAGGATTCAAACTGGTAGCAGGAAAGCTTGTTCAGATTTCGTCTATCCAAGCACAAACCCACTATGCAGAGCACGAGGGCAAACCTTTTTTTGGCGAGTTAGTTGATTTCATAACTTCTGGGCCTGTATTTGCTATGGTGTGGGAAGGTGATGATGTGATCGCTTTGTCACGGTTAGTCATTGGCAAAACTAAGGTTACTGAAGCACTACCGGGTACAATTCGTGGGGATTTTGCAGCACATACCCCATTTAATCTGATACATGGTTCCGATGGACCAGAAAGCGCAGAGCGAGAGATAGCCAATTTCTTTGAAGCGCAGGAACTCCTCGGATATTCCAAAAACCTTGACCTATGGATTTAAATCTAAAGTTTACACCATCCCTACGAGGGAACAGCGAAGAGCCAAAGGATCCAGATTATCTAGGTTTTATCCAGAATATTAAGAAACATACAGGCATCGATTTGGCTCAATATAAAGAAGCACAAATGAAGCGTCGGTTGACAACATTGCGTAATAAAAATGGGTTTTCAACTTTTGAGGCATTTTTCAGTGCGATGATGAGCAATAAGCCATTGTTTTATGAATTTTTAGATAAGATGACGATTAATGTATCCGAGTTCTGGCGTAATCCCAACCGCTGGGAAATGCTGAGAGATGTAGTTCTGCCAGAGGTGGCATCAAATAAATCACGTCTGCGGATTTGGAGTGCTGCTTGTTCAACTGGTGAGGAGCCGTACACTCTAGCGATGATTTTGGCAGACCTGAGACTATTAACGAATACATATTTGCTTGCATCTGACATTGATGACGGGGCGCTCAGCAAAGCAGCAGAGGGACTGTATGTTGAACGTTCACTCAAAGACGTGCCTCCTGCTGTTGCGAAGCAATATTTCAACCAAGAGGGCGCGATGTTTCGGATTGACGGTGCACTGAAAAAGGCGGTTACATTCAAGAAGCAAAATCTGTTACTCGATTCTTTCGAAGAAGGTTTTGATCTCATCGTATGCCGTAATGTCATGATCTATTTTACTGAGGAAGCAAAACAGGAATTATATCATAAATTTGCTAAGGCTCTGCGTCCAGGGGGCGTTTTATTTGTAGGTAGTACAGAGCAAATTTTCTCTCCGGCTGTTTTTGGTCTTGAAGCAACGGAAACATTTTTTTACCGCAAAAAAGCTTAAGAGCCACAGTATATTCTTCTTGTTCAATCCCGATACTGGAGAACATAAGCTATCGTGGAGGTTGGTCATGGATAAGAGAAAAGTAATTGATGCTTACCAACGTGGTTTTCTGACACCACAGGAGTGCGCTCAAGTTCTCGGGTTGGAAAAATCACAACTAAAGGGACTATTGGAGGACTTTCCAATGGAAACTCAGCGTACTGTAACATTGGATAATCACCCAGCTTCAGGATAGGTGAGAAGAATTAGAATATGTAGGATATATGAAGGCGCGTCGCTTGCTCTGCTACGGTAGAAGGAGCGGCGTGTTTTTGTTATGGGTATAGAAGTTCATGATGTATGCTGCACTTCTATTGGGTGTCTTCTTGTCAAAAGGAAGCGACCTATACTATAATGAGCAAAGAAATTATCGGATTTTAGCTCTTTACAGTTTAACAGTTTAAAGGGGGAACGTATTATGAGTTTACGTTACTTGTCGGCAGGGGAGACGCACGGTCCCCAGTTGACGGCAATTATTGAAGGACTACCAAGCAATCTGGAGCTTGATTTCGAAGCTCTTAATTTCGAACTTGCTCGTCGCCAGAAGGGTTATGGCAGAGGGCGCCGGATGCAGATCGAGAAGGATACAGTTAGTATCGTCGGAGGTGTTCGGCACGGTTATACGACAGGAGCACCGGTTGCGCTTGTTGTTGAGAACAACGATTGGAAGCACTGGCAGAAGATTATGAACATTGAGCCGATTGAAGGATCGGATGAGGAGAAACGTCGTGTACACCGGCCACGTCCTGGACATGCGGATTTGAACGGAGGACTCAAATATAATTTGAAGGACCTACGCAATGTACTGGAACGCTCCAGTGCAAGAGAAACCGCTATTCGTGTGGCATGTGGCGCAGTAGCCAAGCAGTTCCTAGAACACTTTGGTATCAAAATAGCCGGACAGGTTACTCGTATCGGTGAAATTGAAGCACCTCCACATAATTTGTCCATTGATGAAATGAGACGAGTGACGGAAGAATCTTCAGTACGTGTTGTTGATGCTGAGACAGAGAAGAAGATGGAGGCGTACATCGATCAGATTAAAGCTGATGGTGACTCGATCGGCGGAATTGTAGAGTGCATCGTTGAAGGAGTTCCGATAGGACTTGGCAGCCATGTACAATACGATCGTAAGCTTGATGGACGGATTGCTCAGGCGGTTATGTCGATTAATGCCTTTAAGGGAGTAGAGATCGGTATTGGTTTTGAAGCCGGTACACTACCAGGCTCGAAAGTACATGATGAAATTTTGCATAACGATGAACTTGGTTATCATCGAGGAAGTAATCGTCTAGGTGGATTTGAAGGCGGTATGACTAATGGTATGCCGATTGTCGTTCGCGGTGTGATGAAGCCGATTCCAACGCTTTATAAACCGCTGCAAAGTATCGATATTGATACCAAAGAGCCATTCACAGCGCAAGTAGAACGTTCAGATGCATGTGCCGTGCCGGCCGCGAGTGTAGTGCTGGAACACGTAGTATCATGGGAAATTGCTAAGGCATTCTTAGAGAAATTCGGCGGCGATTCCATAGAGGAAATTGAACGCAATGTGAAGGGCTATTTGTCACAATTGGAGAACTACTGATGAGAACATTACAGGTGGACTTGGGGGAACGTTCTTATCCGATATATATCGGTGGCGGCTTACTTTCTGAGGCAGGGGAATATTTCGAACGGCATCAGTTAGCGAAGAAAAGTCCCGTACTTATTGTCACAGATGATAATGTGGGGCCCTTGTATCTAAGCAAGGTGGAAACGTCGCTGCAAGATGCCGGATATCATACGGTTAGTAAGGTTGTAAAAGCCGGTGAGAAGTCGAAGTCACTTGAAGTATTTGAAGAGATCATGACTGTTGCAATCCAAAGTGGGCTTGATCGACATTCAATAGTTGTTGCACTTGGTGGTGGTGTAGTTGGTGATTTAGCTGGATTTGTGGCTGCGTCTTATATGCGTGGTGTGAAGTTCGTGCAAATGCCGACAACCATTCTAGCGCATGATAGCAGTGTCGGTGGCAAAGTAGCGGTGAATCACCGACTGGCGAAAAATATGATCGGTGCATTCCATCAACCAGAAATGGTACTCAACGATGTGGACTCCCTGCAGACATTGCCGATACGTGATGTTCGCTCTGGTCTATCTGAAATGATCAAGCATGGACTGATCTGGGATAAAGAATTTACGGACTGGTGTCGTGAGCACACCGAGAAGTTACTCGCTCTAGACCCAGAAACTTTAGGTTATGGCTTAACACAAGGGTGCCGGGTTAAGGCTCAAGTCGTGTCTACGGATGAACTAGAGCATGGACTTCGTGCCATTCTCAACTTGGGACATACGATTGGACATGCGCTAGAGGCAACGGGTGGTTATGGACAATTTCTACATGGTGAAGCAATTTCGATTGGAATGGCTGCAGCAGCAAGGATAGCCGTGAACCGGGGAAGAGATCGCTCTCTATATTCGGATACGAAGGAATTGCTGGAAGGGTTCGGCCTACCTACTACGTTGCCAGTTGAAATGAACGAGGATGACATTATCGCGGCGATGATGCATGACAAGAAGTTTAAGGAGAATCAAATCATCTTCGTACTTCCAGTTGTCATCGGGGAAGTAGAAATTGTATCTGATGTCACTCTCACCGATGTACGACGAGTGATCCGAGAACTGAAAGAGGAGGGACAGCATGTATAACCGAGGAATTCGCGGGGCTACTACAGTATCCCACAACGAGGAACAGGAAATCCTTCAGGCCACGGCAGTCCTTTTAAAGGAAGTTGTGGAGCGTAACGAGATTAAGCCTGAGGATATCTGTAGTGTCTGGATTACGGTGACCCCGGATCTGGATACTACGTTTCCTGCTAGAGCTATCCGTGTATTGAATGGTTGGGACATGGTTCCATTGATGTGTTCAACTGAAATTCCTGTTAAAGGTGGTCTTCCTAAATGTATCCGGCTGCTCATTCAGACGAATACAATGAAGAGCCAGCGTGAGATGATACATGTATATCAGAACGAAGCCAAGAGCTTGCGTCCTGATTTAAGTACACCTGCTCAATAAGTAATCACAGAAACTGGTGGTTGCCAAATTGGTATAGCATAAGGTATATTGAAATTATATTTTTTAGGTAAGTTAGTTTTTATGAGATGTTTGAGACGAGTAGAGCTGAGTATAGCTGAGATGAGCAGAGTTGAGCCGAGGATAGTCCTAGTGTAAGTAGAGTTAGCATGAGATTCGAGATCTTGGTTGGAGGGTACTTTTGAATTCCTCTCCGAAGTGGGCTTGTTTGCCTTACTTTTATTCCATCGAATTTATTTGCTATACCTATTCATTACATGTGACTGTCAAACTGACTGCAAATCCAACCAACCTCTACTTCGGTAGAGGTTTTTTTGTTGTATATTTAAGGACATTTGTGAAGCCCAGCGAAGCGTGCCGTTTGAGTCTGGAGAAGCGAAGCGTTCGTCTTTGCCGGGTGATTGCTACTCTGTTAGGAGTTATAAATTAAAGGCAATCACACGGCAACAACGATCGAAAGATCAAACGGTATGCGGAGCGAACAGTGTTTCACCACAACCAACTTTGATGAAAAGGAAGTGAAAGACATGGCAACCCCGCAACTAGAACAAACCATTGCCTTAGCGAAAGATTATAATTTGATTCCCATCGTCCGCCCACTGCTTGCTGATATGGAAACCCCGATTCGTATTTTTCGCCGAATAGCACAAAGAGAACGGGCATTTTTGCTTGAAAGTGTAGAAGGTGGCATTCAATGGGCACGGTATTCGTTCATCGGAACAGATCCATTCATGATGGTGTCAGCTAAGAAGGGCGAGGTTGTCATGGAGCGTGATGGGAAAAAGCAGACATTGCCTGGCAAACCCATTGAGGAGCTCAAAGCGATCCTGCGGAATTATCGGAGTCCAAAGTTAGCAGAATTGCCTCCGTTTACAGGTGGAGCTATTGGATTCTTCGGATACGACCTTCTGCAGTATTATGAGAAATTGCCAGCCCATAAAGTGGACGATATGAATTTACAAGATATTCAGTTCATGTTCTGTGATCAAGTGATTGTATTCGATCATGTGAAGCAGCGGTTGTTACTTGTAACAAATGTTCATGTCAAGGAAGGCGATCGGGATTCGGACATCGCGAAGTCATACGAACTTGCCGAGCAAAAGTTGGATGAGATCGCAGAGTTGTTGCAACAGGAAGGACCAAGCGAGATGTTCAATACTCGTTCACTTCCAGCAGATGTGGAACTCGGAGATGTTCGTTCTAATCTGACGAAGGAGCAGTTCATTGCTAATGTGGAGAAAGGTAAGGAATACATCGCTGCGGGTGATATATTTCAGGTGGTGTTATCTCAGAGGTTCCATATTGAGACTGAGGTAGACCCACTACATGTCTACCGGATATTACGTACGATGAATCCTTCTCCGTATATGTATTACCTTAAGCTGGACGATGAAATCATCGTGGGAACTTCACCGGAGGCGCTAGTGAAGGTAGAAGGTGACCGAGTAGAGACAAGACCCATTGCGGGAACTCGGCCCCGAGGAGCTAACGCACAAGAGGATAGTGAGTTAGAAGCAGACTTACTGAAGGACGAGAAAGAACGGGCAGAACATCTAATGCTGGTCGATCTAGGACGAAATGATCTTGGGCGGGTATCGGAGTTTGGTAGCGTGAAATGCGAAACATACATGGAGATAGAGCGTTACTCGCATGTCATGCATATGGTTTCTAAGGTCTCAGGGAAACTGAGAGATGATAAAGACTTTTTTGATGCTTTTCTGTCTTGCTTGCCGGCTGGAACTGTATCAGGTGCACCGAAACTACGAGCAATGGAAATTATTGCGGAGCTAGAACGTGAAGCGAGGGGCACATATGCCGGAGCTATTGGTTACCTTGGCTTCTCGGGTAATATGGATTCCTGCATTACGATTCGAACGATCGTCTTTAAGCAAGGTAAAGCGTACGTGCAAGCTGGAGGCGGTATTGTATGGGATTCAATTCCGGAGAATGAGTATCAAGAATCGGTAAACAAAGCAATGGCCCTACTGAAAGCAATTCGCATGGCCGAAATGATGTTTCCGCCAAAATCGCTTCATGATTCCGTGATTAATCAAGATTATTTGTATGAATATAGTTCAGAGAACCGGTGATTCTTAGATTGAGCCTTTAAAATTTATACAAATTATAGCGAACTGTAGTGTGAGAAGAAGGGAGCAGAATACGATGAACGTAGACCATCCGGTACAAAGTGGCCTCAGTCGGCTGATATTTGGGGAGAACTTGGGGCGAGAAGAGGCCCGTGCAATAATGGAATCGATTATGAACGGTGAATCGACATCAGCACAAATTGGTGGATTGTTGGCAGCACTTCGTATTAAGGGCGAGACAGTGGATGAAATTACAGGTTTTGCTGAAGCGATGCGTTCTCATTCAAGTCGATTGCATACGGACACTAGACATCTGTTGGATACGTGCGGAACAGGTGGATCAGGCATTCATAAGTTTAATATCTCCACTACGTCCGCTATCGTTGCTGCTTCGGTATCAGTACGGGTTGCTAAGCATGGTAATCGTTCTGCTTCAGGGCGGGCTGGAAGTGCGGATGTGCTTGAAGCACTTGGCGTGAATATCCATTTGAATGCCGAGCAGGCGGAGCGTTGTCTGAATGATATTGGGATCTGCTTCTTATTCGCACAGATATATCATCCATCTATGAAGTATGCAGCAGCCCCGCGTAAGGAACTTGGTATACGGACGGTGTTTAATATGCTTGGACCGCTGACCAATCCCGCAGGTGCAGACCGTCAAGTACTTGGTATCTATGATCGTAATAAGACAGAAACGATAGCCGAAGTGTTACGTGAGCTTGGATCTAAACGCGCGCTTGTTGTGACAAGTCAGGAAGGATTGGATGAGATTAGTATTTCTTCACCGACTCGTATATCGGAATTGAAAAATGGTGAAGTGGTAACTTATGATCTCCATCCGCATGATCTGGGACTTGGCACTTACCAATTGGCGGATATGATCGGTGGTGATCCTGCAACGAACGCTGATATTATTAAGCGTGTACTGCAGGGTCAAAAGGGGGCGTATCGGGACGTGGTTCTTGCGAATGCGGGAGCCTGTATCTACGTTGCAGGAATCGCCAAGGATATTCGCGAAGGAGTATCTATAGCTGCGGAAGCGATCGATTCCGGCAAAGCACTAGGAAAGTTAGATCAGCTTATTCAAACAACGGAGGACATTAGTTATGTATCTTGATCGTATCGTAGAGACAAAGAAACAAGAAGTAGAGTTGTTAGCGAACGCCTTCTCATTAACAGAGGTTGAACAAAGGATCTCGCAGCTTCCGCCAACTCACGGATTCCATCGTGCACTTACCGTAGGACGCAAACGTGAACTTGGCCTGATAGCGGAAGTTAAGAAGGCTTCTCCTTCGAAAGGTTTAATTCGGCCGGACTTTGATCCTGTTAAACTTGCTTTGGCATATGAAGCTGCAGGTACGGATTGCATTTCTGTGCTGACGGATGAAGTTTATTTTCAGGGTAGCGGAGCATATCTTACGGCAATTCGTGAGGCGGTTAGCGTTCCACTATTGCGTAAGGATTTCATCATTGATGAACGTCAAATTTATGAGGCTAGGTTACTAGGTGGAGATGCTATACTGCTTATCGCCGCTATTCTTAGTGATACTCAGCTTAGGGACTACATGCAGCTTGCTGCTTCGCTTGGACTTGATTCGTTGCTCGAAGTTCACGACCGTGTGGAATTGGAGCGTGTACTCAGTCTTGGAACAGCGAAATTGATTGGGATCAACAATCGGAATTTACGTACATTTGAGACGTCGCTTGGGACAACGGCTGCTTTGGTTGAATTGGTACCTGCTGGAGTGACATTGATCAGTGAGAGTGGCATTGTGACGCGGGAGGATGTTGAATATCTTGCCGCCAATGGAGCACAAGGAGTACTAATCGGTGAAGCATTTATGCGTAATGAGCAGGTAGATCGAGCCGTTTATGAGTTGATGGGACCTCCTAGGGTTAACAAATTTACGGATGCTGTAGAGGAAGGAAGCCTTTCCCATGAGTGATGTTATCTTAAAAATTTGTGGACTTCAGTCCGTTGAAGTGCTAAAATCTATGATAAACTTACCCATTGATTATCTGGGTTTTGTGTTTGCAAAAAGCAAGCGCCAAGTTACCAGTTCGCAGGCTGTTGAACTTCTATCTGTTCTGAGTGAATGGACGTCTAGCCACAATCCAGAGAGCGTTGGAGTGTTTGTAAATCCAACCATAGAGGAACTCCAAAGTCTTCTAGCTGAAGTTCCACTTGATGTACTTCAATTACATGGTTCGGAGAGTCCAGAATTTTGCCGTGAAGCAAGCGAACTCTTTGGCCTCAAAATATATAAGGCATTCTCAGTGCGCGATGACGAATCAATTCATGTAGAAGAGATACTGGAACGATATAATGGAGTGTTGGATGGCATGTTGCTTGATACTTACGATCCACATTATGGTGGAGGATCGGGTGTGACATTCCGTTGGAATTTAGCCGCGCCATATCAAACATGGGCCAAAAATCAAGGCATTCCTTTTCTAGTGGCGGGAGGACTTCATGCTGGTAATGTAGGGGAATTGATCAATACTTTAGCCCCTGATGGCGTGGATGTTTCAAGTGGTGTAGAGAGCGATGAAGTTAAGGATATAACGAAAATTACAGCATTTGTAGAGAGGGTGAAAGGGATATGACGCAAGTACCAGATGAACACGGGCGTTTCGGCCCTTTTGGCGGAAGGTATGTGCCAGAAACATTGATGAATGCGCTCATTGAACTGGAGAAATCTTACCGACATTATGAAGATGATGCCGAATTCCAAGCAGAGATTAGTTACTTGTTGAAGCAATATTCAGGTCGGGAAACGCCACTGTATTATGCTGAACGTTTAACTGAGCACTTGGGTGGTGCAAAAATATATTTGAAACGTGAAGATTTGAACCATACGGGTGCGCATAAAATCAACAATGCTATTGGACAAGGAATTCTGGCCAAACGTATGGGCAAGAAAAAGGTAATTGCGGAAACAGGGGCTGGTCAACATGGTGTTGCAACGGCAACGGTAGCTGCTCTACTAGGTCTTGAATGTAAAGTATTCATGGGCGAAGAAGATACGAAACGTCAGCAACTTAATGTATTCCGAATGAAATTGCTCGGTGCAGAAGTAGTGCCTGTACTGTCCGGAACTCGGACCCTAAAGGATGCTTGCAACGAAGCGCTTCGTTATTGGGTCAGCAACGTGCATGATACTTTTTATATCCTTGGTTCAGCGACAGGTCCTCATCCATATCCCATGATGGTTCGCAACTTCCAACGTGTTATTGGTGATGAGACGCGTCGTCAAATTCTAGAAGCCGAGGGCAGACTGCCGGATATGCTAGTTGCTGCTGTAGGTGGTGGAAGTAATGCGATTGGGATGTTCTATCCGTTCGTAGAAGACACGGACGTTCAAATGGTTGGTGTAGAAGCGGCTGGTAGAGGCGTGGATACAGAATTTCATGCGGCGACGATGACGAAGGGGACAAAAGGTGTTTTCCAAGGTTCACTTAGTTACCTCCTGCAGGACGCCTTTGGTCAAGTGTTGCCAGCGCATTCCATCTCGGCGGGACTGGATTATCCAGGGATCGGGCCTGAGCATTCGTATTTAAAAGATATTGAACGTGCAAAATATTATCCAATAACCGACAAAGAGGCGTTGGATGCACTGCATCTACTCAGTCGGACGGAAGGGATTATTCCCGCATTGGAATCCGCACATGCCGTTGCACAGGTAGTTAAGCTAGCTCCAAATATGACTAGGGACGACCTTGTGGTCATCTGCCTATCCGGGCGTGGGGACAAAGATGTTGAATCGATTATGGCGTATACAGAGGGTGGGGGGATACTATGAGCGTGATAACCTCGAACTTGTTGGACGAAACGTTTGTGAGACTTCAAGAAGAAGGTAAAACAGCGTTCATTCCATTTATCACAGTAGGAGATCCAGATCCAGCTACAACGGTAGATATTATCGTAGCTTTGGAGCAAGCCGGTGCTGATATTGTTGAACTGGGAGTACCCTACTCCGATCCACTTGCGGATGGTCCGGTGATCCAGAGAGCTTCAGAACGGGCTCTAGTTCGCAAGATTACGATAGAGACTTGCTTTGATGTTGCTCGCGAGACTCGAACACGTGGTGTAAATATGCCATTCGTATTGTTCACTTATTATAATCCTGTCCTGCAGATGGGATTAGATAAGTTCTTTTCTTCCATGCAGGCTTCTGGTATTAGTGGACTAATTATTCCAGATCTACCGGTAGAGGAATCGGGAGAAGTACTTGCATTGGCTGACGCAGCCAATGTAAGCCTCGTTCCGCTGGTTGCTCCAACTTCGCAAGATCGTATTGCCGTCATATTGTCCAAAGCACGTGGATTTATTTATTGTGTATCCTCACTTGGAGTAACAGGAGAGAGAGCTACGTTCCATGAAGGTTTGGAGGCTTTTATTAAGTCCGTCAAAGAAATGAGTGATTTGCCTGTTGCGATTGGATTTGGCATTTCGAATGCTGAACAGGTGAGACAATTCTCGAAAATTTGTGATGGAGTTGTTGTCGGGAGTGCGATTGTGCGTAAAATAGAAGAGAACGTTCCTTTGTTGCAACAGGGGCATTCGAAAGAAGAAGGATTGTTGCAAATACGTGATTTTGTGAGATTATTAAAATCATAAACTGATAAAGAGATAGAGGAGGAATCATGATGTTGGCGAAACCCCAAATCGTTAACCTTCCGGTATACCAACCAGGTAAGCCGATTGAGGAAGTGAAGCGAGAGCTTGGTCTGGATGAGGTTATCAAGCTTGCTTCAAATGAAAACCCTTATGGTTGTTCACCCCAAGTCCGTGCGGCGATTGAAGCGGAATTTGCACAAATCAGTGTCTATCCAGACGGTAGCGCTGCTGAACTGACGGAGGTATTAGCAGGTCATTTGGGAGTAAACCGGGACCAAATTATTTTTGGATGTGGCTCGGATGAGATTATTGCTTTGATTGCTCGGGCTTTCTTTATTCCTGGGGATGAAACCATCATGGCAGACCAGACATTCTCGGTGTATAAGTCTAACGCAGAGATTGAGGGTGCGGTTGTTATCGAGGTTCCACTACAAGATGGAACGCATGACTTAGATGCTATGTTAAGTGAGATTAACGATAGAACCAAGATCGTATGGATCTGTAATCCAAACAACCCTACGGGGACGATTGTTTCCGATAACGCTCTTACCACTTTCCTAGACTCTGTACCGGATCATGTGCTGGTTGTGGTGGATGAAGCCTATGCTGAGTTTGTAACGGATGAAACTTACACGGATGGAATTAGTCTTCTAAGTAAGTATCCTAATGTGATCGTCCTTCGGACATTCTCTAAAATTCATGGTCTTGCTTCGCTTCGTATCGGGTACGGTGTGGGACAACCGGAAATTATCCAGTTGATTAATCGGGTACGTGAACCGTTTAATACCTCGAGGATTGCACAAGCAGCTGGAAAAGCTGCCATTGCGGATGAACAGTTTGTTATGGATTGCCGGGAGAAAAATCGCAGTGGTATTGAATATTTGTATGAACAATTTAATGCGTTGGGTCTATCATACTTCCCAGCACATGGAAATTTCATCATGGTTGATGTGCAGTCATCGGCAGTAGATATGTTCCAAGCATTACTTCAACTTGGTGTGATTATCCGTTCAGGATTTTCAAAGTATCCTAATTATATAAGAGTGTCCGTTGGTTCTGCTGAACAGAACGTGAAGTTCATTGCGGCTTTGAAACAAGTACTAAATAAGAAGAAAGCACATGTATAATTAAGTTAGGATTGAGTGAGGGAATATGACAACAAAAATCGCAATATTTGGCGTAGGATTGATCGGTGGTTCGTTGGCACTATGTTTAAAAGGAAAGCCTGGTATTACAGTAGTCGGGCATAGTCATAGACCAGAATCCATGAAAAGAATTATGGAGCGCGGCGTCGTAGATGTCGCGACTCTTTCTATGGAAGAAGCGGCGTGTGATGCCGATTTTATTTTTTTATGTGTACCTGTAGGTAATCTAGAGTCTTACTTAAAGCAGCTAACCGAGCTTCCTTTGAAACAAGGATGTATTATTACAGATGTAGGAAGCACAAAGGCGGCAGTGGCAACCTGTGCAGAAGGTTTCTCACATCCAGGTGTCCATTTCATCGGAGGACATCCGATGGCTGGCTCAGAGCGTTCTGGAGTAGAGGCAGCTTCTTCGCTACTATTCGAGAATGCCTTCTACGTTTTAACTCCATCTCCAGATGTGCCTGAAGAGGCTTACACTCGATTGGAGCAACTCCTGACGCATACAAGAGCACAGATCGTCAGAGTTGAACCGATGCTTCATGACGAAATCGTGGGTGCAATCAGCCATTTACCACATATTATCGCGGTGGCACTTGTCAATCAGGTTCGCGATTACAATGATAACAATGAACTGTACCGCATGTTAGCAGCCGGGGGGTTCCGGGATATTACCCGAATTGCTTCTAGTGATCCGATCATCTGGCGGGATATCCTACTCAGCAACCGAGATGTATTGCTATCCTTACTGCGGGATTGGAATCAGGAAGTCGGCGGATTTATCTCTATGTTGGAGGGCATGGATGGCACTGGAATTGAAGAAGCGTTCAAGAAAGCAAACATGTTCCGCAGTGAACTTCCTGAACGACGTAAGGGTGCAATAACTTCGCTCTTCGATATCTATATTGATGTCCCTGACCATCCAGGTATTATCGGTCAAATCGCAACGGAACTGGGTGTTCGCCAAATCAATCTAAGTAACATTCAAATTATTGAAAGTCGGGAAGATGTGCCTGGTGTCATGCGTCTGTCCTTTCGAAATGAAGGAGAGATGGATCGAGCCAAGGAGCAACTTCAGACTCTTGGATACACGGTTCACATGTAATAATTTGCAAGGCCAGAAATGGCTTTGTATCAATAAATGTAAGCGCTAATAAAAATCTATTGACAGAATGAAAACGTATACAATATAATAGAAGTACAGTATGGTTTCTCTCCACTCCTATCCAATAATTACCGCTCGAAATAAGCGGTGGCCACTTCGTTAAGAAGTGGTCTTTTTTTATTTTCTAATAATAATAAACTTGTATTTGATCATCTCTCTGATTGGATATTAATAAATTTTAAGTAAAAAATCCTGACATTCATTTGAAGAAAATGTTATGATTATATAATCAGTGTGTAGAGATATTGGTCTTTTCTATTGTCCAAAAATATATGTCTCATGATACGTCTGCCATCTGAAATATTATTCGCGGAGATGACAAACATGTTAAGAGAAACAAGACTACCTAGAAATTCAAAAGAAGGCATTTTATTTTTATTGATTATTTCAATCATTTCAGTAAATACTATTGCTCCTATTATTGTGGGATTGGAACGTGGTTTCAGTAAGGAAGTGTATATAGATACACTAAAGATTATTCCGTTCATGTGGATAATCGTTGTTTTATCGGTAAGATTAATTGCAGGACCGGTTGTTGGGAAATTGATGCCCAAATTCATGGGACAAACCGATGGATTTAATGCAAGGGTACTATTGAATACTTTATTGAATGTCACAGTGTTATCTATTTTACTATCGATTATCGGTACTTGGGTTGGGACGAAACAAATAAGCCTAGAACCACTTAAAAACTTCCTTCACATCTGGCCAAGAAACTTTGCTATAGCATTTTGGATTGAACTGTTGGTTGCACAGCCGATAGCAAGATTTGTAATGAAAACATTACATGCAAAACAGGATCGTAAAACAGAAAGTGTAGATGCGTAACTAGCTAGGACGTGGTAGACGAATATAGAAATTTAGGGAACGTCCATGGTGGGCGTTCTCTTTTTTATCCACTTAACAATATTAGAATGAATTTAATCCTTGTAATCGGATTATATTGAGTTCTTCCGCAGTAAATAATCCTGTTTTATATAAAGTCATATAATCATCGCTTACGCTTTGATCAAAAATTAACATGTCATCGCTGTTTATAGTTACTTTCACTCCCTTATCAAACAACTGACGGATAGGGTGACTTTTATAATCACTTACCCTGCACAACATCACATTACTTGAGGGACAGATATTTAATTGAACATCTCTTTCCACCAGTTGTTCCATTACGTAATCTGAATACACTGAGTTAATACCATGCTGTATTTGGTCTAATCCCAACATATTTACCGCATGAATAACGGTTTCGGCATCACCAAATTCACCTACATGTGCTTTTAAAATGAAATTATGGTCTCGTGCCTTTTGATAAATATTCTTGAAATTATCTAAACTTTGAGTGTCATCGCCAACGATATCAATGGATTTAAAATAGTCGTGGCTTAGCAACTCTTCAAATTCTTCTTCAACAGCATAAATATCATTAGTTCTTGGATAGCAGATTTCCGGGATAAACTCTATTTGTGGAGCAATTGCCAAATGAATGTTATGTATGGCGTCAATAAATTCTTTCAAACTTCCGTTGTAATGAACTTTATCACCTGTTCCAAAACTCATGCATAACAATTGGATCCCATCATCAAGGGCCTGTTGAAAAGCAGCCTCAATTCGTATAACAAAACCCGCTTTACCTATACAAAGTGACTTCACATGGGTATCATACCAATGTTGCATCGCATTTAACGACTCAAATTTGGGTGGCTCCACAATCGATGTTTTCGACCATGCTTCAATATATTTTCTGTTACCACCTCGTGCAGCATGGTTATGTAGATCACTTTTGGGAGCTTGACGTAATAAGTCGATGTTATTGTTTTCGAGTGCCGAAATAAATGAATCTGTCATAAGCGTATTCCCCCTCTACCTATGTAAATAAAAACAGCTTAGCAGATTAAGGGAATTTTGGGTGTGCGAAATGTAGGTACTAAGGGGTGCGAATTAACTTTTGAAAATAAAGAAATATAAGTTACACTAAATAACAGTGATCGTATGGATATTTCGCCCGTGGGGCGCTCGTCGATCGAAAGTAATATTACAGTTCGTTAGGAGTTGGAACGGTGAAAAATCTATTAATCGCAGATGATGATCCACATATTCGTACTTTATTAAGACATGTATTAACTAATGAAGGGTATTTCGTATTGGAAGCCAAGGATGGCAAAGAGGCTATTGAAAAAATGAAAGAGGCTACGGTTGATTTAGCCATTCTCGATGTCATGATGCCACATATCGATGGCTTGGAACTTTGCCAGCATATCCGTGAGAATTATGATATTCCGATTATTTTGCTGACAGCGCGTCAACAATTAAGTGATAAGGAACAAGGGTATTTGCGTGGAACAGATGATTATTTAACTAAGCCGTTTGAACCTGATGAGTTATTATTCCGGATACGTGCACTGTTTCGCCGCTACTCGATTGCTTTTGAGGACAAGATACGTTTGAAGGAACTTGTGATTGATCGTAAAAACTATGAGGTTACGGATGGGAAAGATATGCTGCTATTGCCCGCAAAGGAATTCGAACTCCTAGCCCAGTTAGCTCAGTTTCCAGGTCGGCTCTTCTCGCGAGGAGAATTGATTGAGTTAGTGTGGGGGTTTGATTATGAAGGTGATGAACGAACAGTTGATGTACATATTAAAAGGTTGCGGGGAAGATTTGCCGATTACGAGGATAGCTTCATTATTCGTACTGTTAGAGGTGTAGGATATAAATTGGAGCTGGTGAATACATGAAGTCGTTATATGCAAGGATGTGCATTGTATTTTGTTCGATGATTGTCGTGAGCTTTCTTCTCGGATTTCTGTTATCAAACGGCTATTATCATGTAAAGATAAAACCTCAAAATGATAAGAAATTAACACAAATGGCGTTGAACCTACAGAAATTTAGTGAAGAGCATCCGAACTCGATTGATGAATACCTTAGTAATGCTGCTTCGCTAGGATATCGAATATACTTGACGGACAATAAAGGGGATGAACGTTTTTTTGGTAACCCCTTTAAGAGCTACGATTTGAAACAGGAGCAATTACAGCATGTATTAGACGGAAATATTTTTCATGGTGTCGCTGAGTATAAGGCCAATTTGTTTATTACAGGATTCTTTGATAGTGAAATAGAAAATGCGATAGGTGTACCTGTACAAATCGAACATCGGACTTTCGCCATGTTTATGCGTCCAGATGCTAATGTGCAATTCGGTGAATTGCGAGTGTTCTTTGCACTTCTCTTAGGTGCGGCCGTTTTATTTAGTTTTCTCTTCTTAATGATTAGCATTCTTCATATCGTAAGACCGATTTCACGGCTTACTGTGGCTACCCAAGATATTGCCAAGGGGAAGTATAACTTGAGAGTGCAGACTCGAAGACGTGATGAGATAGGGCAATTAGCAAATAGTTTTACAATAATGAGTCAAGAACTGGAACGGACTGAAAGAGCGAGACAGGAATTTGTTGCTAACGTATCTCATGAAATCGAATCTCCACTTACCTCTATTCAGGGGTTTGCTACTACACTTAAGGATCAATCGATAACACATGATCAAAGGGTTTATTATCTTTCTATTATAGAAGAGGAGAGCAGACGGTTATCCTTACTAAGTAAGCAATTATTGACGTTATCCACCTTGGACTATGATTCAAATACATTGCACATGAAAACATTTAATCTTCGCGCCCAAATTCGTCAAGTCGCTCAAATCATGGAATGGAAACTTACGGATAAGGAATTATTTCTTAAATTAAGTGTGCCTGACATGAATTTATATGGGGATGAAGATTTATTGCATCAAGTATGGATGAATCTCATTTCAAATGCGATAAAACATACTCCGGCTGGCGGTAAGGTGATGATCGCTGCAGAAGTTCAGGACAAGCACTGCATTGTTACTGTATCCGATACGGGTGAAGGCATTGCTGAGGGGGATTTACCTAATATCTTCGACCGTTTCTTTAAGGCGGATCGGGTGCGAACTCGTGAAAGTAACGGTACGGGGCTCGGACTTTCCATTGTTCAAAAAATTGTTCATGCTCACAACGGGTCGATTCAAGTAGCTAGTAAGCTAGGAGAAGGAACCGTATTTACCGTGACTTTGCCGTATTTGTAATTTGTTATTCATATTCCGTTCATGTTTCCCTCCTAAACTAGAGTCATAGAGACAAGGAGGGAAATTTTTATGTTCTTAGCACTAAGAGAAATGCGACACTCGAAGGTTAGATACATTTTTATAATGGTCATTATGTTGTTAGTCTCTTTTCTGGTTCTATTCGTAACCGGTTTGGCGAAGGGACTTGCTGACGCGAATATCTCGGCAATCGAAAGTATGTCAAATAATCATTTCGTGATGCAGGGGGATGCGGAGCAGAAATTTAGACGTTCGCAACTGGGTGAAGATGATTTGAACAAAGTCCGCTCGATTGTAGGAGAAGAGAACGCAACTCCAATTGCAATGCAAATGAGTGCAGTTACAGTTGAAGGACTGGATACGAAATCGGATGTTACCTTTTTTGCAGTAGATATGGCAGGAGCACTCTCACCTAAAGTTGTGGAAGGTGAAGCTGTCACCAATGATGACAATGGGAATGTCTTGGTGGATTCTAAGTTAGCTGATGCAGGATTGAAGATTGGTAGCACCATTAAAGATCAATCGACGGGAATGACTCTGACGGTTACGGGAATTGTCAAAAATCAGTCCTATAGCCATACTCCGGTTATTTTTATGAATATTCATGACTGGCAAACCATGAAAGGGCTGATGTCTCAGGACCCTGAGATATTGAAATCATCCCTGTTTAATGCTATTGCACTAGATGTCACTTCTGATCAAGCAACGGCGTTATCGGGGAAAGTGGACAACTTGGAAGTGATGACACAAAAAGAAGCTGTTTCTAATATTCCAGGTTATGCGGAAGAGCAAAAATCACTCTTGCTGATGATATCCTTTTTATATGTTATTGGTGCATTCGTTCTAGCAGTCTTCTTCTATGTCCTAACGATTCAAAAGACCAGTCAATTTGGGATATTGAAAGCCATGGGAACGAAGACAGCATATCTCGCAAGAAGTGTGGTAGGACAGGTTTTAATCTTATCTGTTGTAAGTCTTAGTGTGAGTCTGTTGTTGACATGGGGATTAATGTCAATCCTTCCTGAATCCATGCCGTTCCAGATGAATCTGTCTACCGCTTTATTAACAAGTGGTCTGTTTGTGGTCACGTCCTTGTTAGGATCACTTATTTCAGTAACTCAGGTTGCTAAAGTAGATGCATTGGAAGCTATTGGGAGGGTTGGAGCATGAGTTCAAAATTGATAATGAAGCAAGTTACAAAGACCTTTGGTGACGGAGATTCAACGATCTCAATCCTTAACCGTTTAAACCTCGAAGTTAATGAAGGAGAGTTTGTAGCTGTTCTTGGTCCTTCTGGTTCTGGTAAGAGTACGTTCTTGTCAACGGCGGGTGCGCTGTTATCTCCAACGAGTGGAGAGATCATTCTGGACGGAGAGTCTCTGACTGGAAAAAGTAAGCAGGAGCTTACTTCAATACGCTTGCATAAAATTGGGTTTATGTTTCAAAGCGCGAATCTACTGCCTTATTTAAAAGTACAAGAACAGTTGTTATATGTGGCAAGGCTTACTGGGATGAATTCCAAGGAAGCGAAAGACCGTTCCGAGCGTTTATTGAAACGTCTGGATATATGGGAACGTCGTAATTTTTATCCCGAGAAGTTATCTGGAGGGGAGAAACAACGGGTAGCTATAGCTCGGGCATGGATGAACAATCCTGCGATTCTGTTCGCAGATGAGCCAACAGCCAGCTTGGATTTCAAGCGAGGTAGACAAGTGGTGCAAATGATAGCTGATGAAGTGAAATCAGAAGGTAAATCAGCTGTCATGGTTACGCATGACGAGCGAATGTTAGAGTGGTGTGACCGTGTGTTGCACTTACAGGATGGAGTGCTTGTGTAAAGAATTCATCCACTTATATTTTTAAAATAGGGGTGTTCCACAAACCATGTGAATGGTTACTGGGATGCCCCTTTTTGTTAGCTTGTTCACGTTCTTTTCTGAGCTGCGCTTTCAGTATAGGAACACTTTGTCCAAGTATGCATTGAATATCGGCTAAGGGGAGCTTCATCCCGTACCATAGAAACTTCAGGACTCTCTCGTTAAGAGCCTCAGTAGATCGTAGGGGATCGCTCGTCAGTCCTTCAGAGCATTGACGTATACAAAATTGATAAGCTTGCAAAGAGAACTGACGAGGATTCCAATCCGCTTGAGAAAAGGGCTCGTAGAGCTCTAAAAAGGTACACGTTGTTACTTCTTCCGCTGCAAAGGATTCTTCCAACATCACATAACTAAGGGAGTATATTGAATTCGCGTACTTGTGTACGTATTTTGCATACATCTTATTGTTGCTATGGAGTTTTCGTAGTAAGGGAGACTTGTTCATTGTAAAAGTCCTCTCTAAAGATAAATTGTGATAAATTTATAAAATCGAGAAGTAGGCCGTAGATTTATCGATTAAATTTGTTGTATTTAGATCAAAGTGAGGCTGCTTCGGGATTAAGACCTTCGGCAATGCTTTAATAAAATTGAATGATTGCGGTACTCCCATAATTCTGCACCCACAGCAATTCTGTGCTGTACATATTTGACTTGAGCAAGTTTCAGTAAGGCAGTCTGAACCAATTCAAACTGATTTTTCGCCCAATCAGAGTCTTTATGACGAACAATCTCCAACGCTTCTTCAAGTGTACTATTCCGGATATTCATTAGGAAGGAACCCCATCTAATTAAATCCACTGCTGTATCATCCGCAGAAAGGATACATTCAGCAAAGCCACATTTTTTACCACAAGAAAGCTTAAGGACAACATGCCAGCATCGTTCTGATTGTCTTGTCCCACTCAGAAGAAATGGGGGAGAATCAAAAGCAAAGAGTTCTATTTGCGAAAGTTTATTCTGATTCATTTAGCGTTCCTCCTGAGGATTCCATAAGTTTAAGATCCACATGATGGGTGAATTTAACCTTTTCTATAAAAGCGAACAGTTCGGATTCACTCTCACAGACAGCAGTATGCTCCAGCCATATCCGGTATCTCTTTTTATGAATAGCAGATAGATGTAAAGGAAAGATCTTGCGAGATCTTACGATATACCAACCGGAGGCAACATCCTTCCAAGGTGCTCTAAAGACATTGGAGAGTGGAAATCTGAGTCGTGTAGACCAATCCTGTTTCTGCTGCTTATCCCGAATGCTTCTATACACCTCGCGTACAATGTTTGGATCCATGCATTTCTCACAAGATGAATGGTTACTAAACTGGCGAAGCACCTCTATTTTGTTCTCACCAAATCCGTAACCCACAATATATCGCTGATTATTATCCTCATACCATAGCGCCCCGAAGCATAAGTAGCTTAGACTTACGGGTTCAAGCATGTTTTGATGTATCCCCAAATAATAAACCTTTTTTCCATTCAAAGTGACTCATCCCTTTGCAACTCTTTCATTGTAGGCATCAAAAAAACCGCAGACAGAGTAGGACCTCTGCTGCGGTTTGCGATTACAGGGACAAATAAACCTGACGCAAATGCGTGGCGAATGAAGGGTCTCTCTCTATGCGCTTACGAGGTTAGCTGTCGGATTCGGGCGGTGAGAGTCGCCCTACCTTATGAGACTACAAATCATCTCCTTCGGATTCACCCCAGTAGGCCTTATCGGCCTGATGGTTCCCCCGTTTCCCGCGGAACGCGGTAATTCAGCGTGTGTTCCTCAGAATGATACTATGGCTTGAATCCTTTTGTAAAAGTCAAAAGTTATCTCTTAAGTCAGGGTTAAACCAAATTCGGGCAACAACGGAGAAAAAATGGACTAAAAGCATATATGTGACCTATTACAAGGCCTCTACCTCTCTCAGGCTCGGTTTCTTGATTTATAGGTTTTTGAGTGGTCAAAGTCCCCATTTTCTATTCTGTATTAAATTTATCACAATCATTACCATTTTCGCGATAATCATTGCAAACTCACGAAAATAAGAGAGATAAGGAGTATAGATATCAAGTAAGCGCTCTCCAATATGTATTTAGTTTCGAATTTGCATTTTTTTGGCAACAATCGCATTTTACAATAAATCAGCTTGAATGTATGATTACTCCTGTTTCCATCACACAATTCAAAAAACAATCGAATATTTATCCGCTTAATTTCCGTTAAGGAAAGCGGGGGAACCAACAATGGGCATCCGATGTGAGAGTCGGAGCCGATTATGGGGTGAATCCTGTAAATGATGCATGAGTAGTGCATTGATACAGGTAGGGCGACTCTCACCGCCCGAATCCGACAGCTAACCTCGTAAGCGTATGGAGAGAGGATGAGTGCAATGTGACGGCTTTTGAGTCACAGAGGATTTCCTCTGTGGCTTTTTGTTGTGCCATTTTATGAAAATTATTTACAGGTACCGTCTAATGACGTGACACAGTGATTGGGAACTGTGTCCGAAAATGATGACTGATCAAAGGATCGTTCGGAGATTTTCGTTGCCTCCTTATGTGCTTGAGAAAGGGAAAGATAGAGATGGCGAAAGAAGAATATGTAGTTGTATGGGCACCAACAAAGGCCGGAGAAAATTTCATAAAATTATTGAAATTCAAAGGCATTAAGGTAGCAGGGATAACCAACAGTCAAATGGGCAAAAGTCGGCTAGAAGAATTGGGAATCGAGCATTGTATTTTGGCAGATACGAGTCATCCGAATACGTGGAATCTCCCGCCGTTCCCGGTAGGAAGAGTATATCTGTTTGAGAGCAGCCTTACGTTATGTTGTCGTTACATTCAGATGTGCCGCTCATGGACGAGAAAACCCATTTTTGTAATCACAACTTCTATAAATCCGCGATTAGTGTATAAGGGGCTTGGGGCGAAATATGTAATTTATTCTCACAGCGGTGATGTGGCCTTTCTGGCAGACAAATCCGCCCTATTAGAATAATGAAAGGAGTGTGATGAACCATGATGGATCTGTATATGGTGGTTGCATTAGCAGTTATATACGGTTTGTTTTATGGATTTACGACTTGGTGCGAACGTGTAATTGAAGATACGGGGAGGAATGAATTGTGATTCTGATTATCTCGATTACCTTTTTATTGTTCCTATATTTAGTGTATGCCTTGATTTATCCGGAAAAATTTTAATTTCATAATAACGTAACTCTAAATATTGTAGAAGTTTTAGGCAATATAAGCCTAATTATAGGAGGGTCAGTCATTCATGGGCATTTTACAAATCGTTGTTGTAATCGGAATCCTGCTGTTACTGGTTAAGCCGATGGGCACTTATTTATTTCATGTATTTTCCAATGAGCCGAATCGTACGGATAAATGGTTTTCGCGTATTGAAAAGGGCATCTATTCCTTGATTGGATTGAAAAAACGGGATCGAATGTCTTGGAAAAAATATGCGATGAGTTTTATTTTGACCAATATCGTATTGGTAGCTTTCAGTTATATTTTTCTTAGATTGCAGCGGGAATTACCGCTAAACCCGAATGGAATCGGGGGCATGGAGCAGACGCTTTCTTTTAATACAGTAATCAGCTTCATGACGAATACGAATCTACAGCATTATAGCGGTGAAACGGGGATTTCCTATTTCTCGCAAATGGCGGTCATTACGATGATGATGTTCACCTCGGCGGCTAGTGGTTTCTCGGTTGCTGTTGCTTTTGTCAGAGGGATAACCGGGCAAAAGTCGGTGGGAAACTTCTTCGAGGATTTTGTCAAAGCACATATCCGTGTATTCATTCCTTTAGCGTTACTGGTTACCCTAGTGTTGGTAGGATTACAGGTACCACAGACGCTGAAGTCGACACTGGAGGTCGCTACACTTGAGGGGCAAACTGGGCAAATTGCCATCGGCCCGGTTGCATCACTAGAATCGATCAAGCATTTAGGTACTAACGGAGGAGGGTTCTTCGGTGCCAACTCAGCGCATCCATTTGAGAACCCGAGCCCACTTACCAATGTAATTGAAATGCTCTCAATGTGGTTGTTACCGGCATCCCTACCGTATATGTTTGGTTTGTTCGCTAAGAACAAGCGTCAAGGTTGGGTGATTTTCACCGCGATGATGACGTTATTCGTCCTGCTACTCTCGCTGAATTTTTATGCCGAAAGCAAAGGGAACCCCGTCATTAACGCCATGGGAATTGATTCATCGCAGGGCAGCATGGAAGGTAAAGAGGTACGTTTCGGTATACCACAGTCCTCGCTGTTTACTGCTGTAACAACTTCGGCGACCACAGGTAGTGTTAACAATATGCATGATACTCAGACCCCACTGGGCGGGGTTACCCCACTGGCGTTGATGATGCTGAACAATGTATTTGGCGGCAAGGGTGTCGGGCTAATCAATATGCTGATGTATGCCATCCTGGGCGTGTTCCTCTGCGGTCTGATGGTTGGTAGGACACCAGAATTTCTCGGACGAAAGATAGAAGCGAGGGAGATGAAACTGATCGCGATCGCGATTTTGGCTCATCCGCTTATTATTCTCGTACCTACGGCCGGGGCCTTTCTGACTGATCTCGGTAAAGGTGCTATTACGAATCCCGGCTTTCATGGGTTGTCTCAGGTATTATACGAATATGTTTCTTCTGCCGCTAATAACGGCTCAGGTTTTGAAGGACTTGCGGATAACACATCCTTCTGGAATATCACCACAGGGATCGTCATGTTGCTAGGACGATATATATCGATGATAGCCATGCTTGCAGTAGCAGGCTCCCTGCTCCGCAAGAAGCCAGTTCCAGAGACAATCGGTACTTTCCGTACAGACAATCACCTATTCACGGGTATTCTGATTGTTACGGTACTAATTATCGGTGCGCTGACCTTTCTGCCGGTCATCGTGCTTGGTCCGATTGCAGAATATTTGACCTTAGGATAGGAAGAGGGAGATCTAGATGAGTACTGTACAAAGAAAAAAGCTGCTGACCGGACCCATAATCCTAAGCGCTGTTAAGGATAGTTTTATAAAGCTTAATCCGGTAACTTTGATGAAAAATCCGGTCATGTTTGTCGTTGAGCTCGGAACGATCGTTGTTTTACTCATGGTGTTGGCACCAGGGTATTTCAACGCTGAAGATTCAGTAGGATTCAACATTACCGTATTGTTTATTCTTCTATTTACTGTGTTGTTTGCAAACTTTGCTGAAGCACTAGCGGAAGGACGAGGAAAGGCGCAAGCTGATTCGCTCAAGAAGACGAAACAGGATATTACCGCTAATAAGTTGGTGGGAACGGTACTTAAGACCGTCTCTTCCTCAGAACTTCGTAAGGGAGATATCGTCATCGTAAGGCAAGGAGAACTAATCCCTGGTGATGGCGAGGTAATTGAAGGGCTAGCTTCCGTTGATGAATCGGCTATTACAGGAGAATCCGCACCTGTCATTAAAGAGGCGGGTGGTGATTTCAACTCCGTCACTGGGGGTACACGAGTGGTGAGTGATGAGATCAAAGTGCGGATTACAAGCGACCCAGGCGAATCATTTCTAGATCGGATGATCTCACTTGTAGAAGGTGCCAAGCGTCAGAAGACACCGAATGAAATCGCATTGAATACGCTCCTGATTAGTTTGACACTTATTTTCTTGATCGTCGTAGTTACTTTGCGTCCCATTGCGAGCTATTTAAATATTGACCTTGAAATCCCAGTCTTGATTGCATTGCTGGTCTGCCTGATTCCTACAACGATCGGCGGGTTACTCTCAGCGATTGGTATTGCAGGCATGGACCGCGTTACTCAGTTTAATGTGCTGGCGATGTCAGGGAAGGCGGTTGAGGCTGCCGGTGATATCAATACGATGATATTAGATAAGACCGGTACTATTACTTTCGGTAACCGGATGGCAAGTGAATTTGTACCCGTGGGGAATGAAACGGAAGCCGAGCTTACGGCTTGGGCAGCGATAAGCTCACTGAAGGATGAGACACCAGAAGGACGTTCTGTCATTGAATTGGCTAAGAAGCTAGATTGCAGTTATGACAGCAGTCTTGGAGATGGTGGTGAATTCGTAGAGTTCAAGGCGGAAACAAGAATGAGTGGTATTGATCTACTTGACGGACGCTCCGTTCGTAAAGGAGCGGTTGACTCCGTGAAGAAATGGGTACTGTCCAAAGGGGGTCAGATTCCTACTAATTTGGATAGTAACTCGGATGCCATTGCCCGGCTAGGGGGAACCCCGCTTGCTGTTGCGGTAGATAACCGGATCTATGGACTCATCTATCTGAAGGATACGGTTAAGCCTGGCATGAAGGAACGCTTTGAAGAACTTCGCTCTATGGGGATCAAGACGATCATGTGTACGGGTGACAATCCACTGACTGCCGCAACGATTGCTCGCGAAGCTGGAGTAGATGATTTTATTGCCGAAAGTACGCCTGAGGACAAAATTGCTGTCATTCGCCGTGAACAGAACGAAGGTAAACTGGTAGCCATGACAGGTGACGGTACGAATGATGCACCTGCTCTAGCTCAGGCTGATGTTGGTCTAGCGATGAACAGCGGCACGTCGGCAGCCAAAGAAGCAGCTAATATGGTCGATCTAGACTCCGATCCTTCAAAGATTATTGAAGTCGTAGCTATAGGTAAGCAATTGCTGATGACACGAGGCGCTTTGACAACGTTTAGTATAGCGAACGATATCGCCAAATATTTTGCAATTATACCAGCGATGTTCACATTAGCTATTCCAGAGATGGAAGCATTGAATGTTATGGGACTCGGCTCACCGAGCTCGGCGATCATATCGGCGCTAATCTTTAATGCGATCATCATCCCGTTATTAATTCCGCTTGCTATGAGAGGTGTTTCATATAAACCGATGAGTTCCACTAAGCTACTCAGCCGTAATATTTTGATCTACGGACTGGGTGGGATCATTGTTCCTTTCGTGGGTATTAAGATCATTGATATGATTGTAAGTGTGTGGATATAACGACGTATTGACTAATTATAGAAAGGGTGAGAGCATCATGGCGAACTCCATCGAAGCTGCTCCTGAACAGCAGTCACCATCGAAAGGTTCTTATTTCTTTATTATTGTACGACTAAGTTTGGTATTCATTGTTCTCTGCGGAATCATTTATCCTCTGGCATCTACAGCCATCGCCCAAGTTCTCATGCCTTCCCAAGCGAATGGGAGCCTATTGAAGAATGAAGATGGGGTTGTAGTGGGATCGGAATTGATAGGTCAAAATTTTAGTGATCCTGCGTTGTTCCATAGTCGGGTCTCTAGTATTGAGTATAAAGCGGAGGCTTCCGGTTCCAATAACTATGGACCATCTAACGTGGATATGTTGCAGCGTACGAAAGATTTCATTACACAATGGCAAGTGGATAACCCGGATGTTCCCTTGAGCGAATTACCCGTAGCTTTGGTAACCAATTCTGGATCAGGACTTGATCCACACATCACACCGGACTCGGCAATCGTGCAAATTCCGCGGATCAGCAAACTGACCGGTATTCCAGCTTCTCAATTGGAGGAGTTGGTAAGCCAGCACATAGAGGGCCGTGATCTAGGGGTATTCGGTGAGAAACGCGTGAATGTACTGAAACTTAATATGGATTTGATGGAATTATCGAAATCGTAAGATGAATCTGTTGTCCCTGCCTGATTCCTTGGAATCGGGCGGGGATTTAATGCTTGCGTGGGAGTGGTGTTAATGGAAACGTACCGGAGAAAGACGCCTGAGGAATTATTGCTGTCCATGTATGAACTGCATCGCGGTCGCCTGAAGATTTTTATCGGGCCAGTTAGCGGGGCGGGTAAAACATATCAGATGCTGCGTGAAGGTCAGATGCTGAAATCCCAAGGGATCGATGTGGTGATTTGTGCCGTTTCTACTAATCAGAGTCCTGAAACCAGGGATCAGCTTGGCGATTTGGAACGAATTCCAAGTATACATTGGTATAAGGATGATATTGAAAAGAAAGACCTGGATGTCGAAGCTATCGTGAAGCGTAATCCCGAGGTCGTGTTGACTGATGGGTTGGCTCACCGAAACCAGGAGGGGGCGGAGCGGCCTGGACGGTTGGAGGATATCAACTACTTGCTGAGTTGCGGCATTAGCGTGATAACCACGGTGAACGTATATGAGCTGGAAGGTGCAGCGGATTTAGCTCGGAAGTGGACGGGAATGGAGGTCGAGTATTCTATCTCGACAGATGTACTTGCTCTGGCAGATGAACTGGTTCTGATTGATGTGACTCCGGAAAAAATACTTCAGCGTTTATCTGAAGGACATTTGGGACAAAGGGATCATATTCCACTTTTTAATAAAGGGAATCTTAGTAAGTTACGAGAGCTCGCGCTTCGGATGGTTGCCGAGGATGTAAATTATTCATTAGAGAAGCACCGCGAGGAACAAGGACTGCTTGGAACTGCGGGCATCGCAGAAAAGGTTCTAGTATCAGCACAATATTACTGGAACGGCTCGATACATATCCGCCGTGGACAGCAGATTGCCAAGCGATTAAACGGGGAATTGGCAGTAGTCTCTTTCTGGAAGCAAGGACTTCCGCTATCTAAGGATGCCGCTACATTTAAGCGTTCACTATGGAAACTGGCTGATAAAATCGGTGCGTCGATGGAGGAAATACCCTTTCGATATAAGCGGGAGATTCCACGTCTTCTGGTACAATACGCATTGCAGCATAATATTACCCGGATTGTGATGGGGCACTCGAAACAGAATAAATGGCAGGAGTTTTGGAGGGGGTCCATCGCCAATTCATTATTAAAACATATCCGTAATGTGGATGTGTTCTTTGTGGCGGATCGAGCGGAGCAGGAGGGAGAACGAGTACTGCCGGCTTTACATAATCGTAATAAACGTGAGTCTGATTCCTACCATAGGCTGAGCAGCCAAGAAGTAATGAAGGAAATTGAAAATATCCGTAGAGGTACTTTTAAGGTGTATATTGGTGCAGCTCCGGGTGTGGGCAAAACCTACAAGATGTTACGTGAGGGGAATGACCTACTTAAAAGAGGGATCGACGTGGTTGTGGGACTGTTGGAAACCCACGGCCGTAAAGAGACGTTGGAGCAAATAGGCGGACTTGAAACCGTTGAACGCCAACGTATTGATTACCGTGGAACGGTTCTGGAAGAAATGGACACAGCGGCGATCATTAGGCGCAATCCTGAAGTAGTGCTGGTAGATGAACTCGCGCATACCAATATGCCGGGTAGTAAACATAAGAAACGATATATGGATGTAATGGAGCTACTAGATGCAGGAATATCGGTCATTTCCACGGTGAATGTACAACATTTGGAGAGCCTGAATGATGCAGTAGAGCAAATTACCGGTGTTAGGGTAAGGGAAACCGTACCGGACAGCATTCTGCAGCGAGCAGATGAAGTGGAGCTTATAGATGTGACTCCTAAAGCCCTTCAGGAACGGATGAAGGAGGGCAAAATTTATGCGATGGTGAAAGTTGATCAGGCATTGGGACATTTTTTCAAAATCGGGAATTTAATCGCGCTTAGGGAACTGGCGCTACGCGAAATTGCTGATGATGTAGATGAGCGACTGGAGGCTTGGGAGCGTAACGGTTCATTGCGGGGACCTTGGCGGCGTCAAGAAGTAATTTATGTATGTATCACACTTGGACATAATGCAGAACGGCTCATCCGCCGTGGCTTCCGTATCGCTTACCGGCTGAAGGCTAACTGGTATGTAACGTATGTACAGGAAATCAAGCAGAGTGGGGAAGTGACAGATAAGCATATATGTGAACTGAAGGAATTGACGGAAAGATTGGGTGGTATCTTTAAGGTGATCCCAAACGTGATTCCGGGGCGTGTAGCTTCCTTATTGCTGGAGAGATCGCAAGAATTACAGAGTACACAGATTATTATTGGTCAATCCCAGCGCTCTTGGTTACGCAAGTGGTTTCGCGGTGATGTCACCAAACAGATATTGCGATCAGCGAGACATGTGGATGTTCTGGTCGTTGCGGATTTCATGAGAGAAGAACAATAAAAGTTTGAATATGTGCTCGAAGTAGCGGATGGGACGTAACGATTTCGGAAAAGCGACAGCGGTCGTCGTGGTCTCCGAATTTCACCCGCTATTTCCAGTCTTTTTAGGCTTATTTCAGCATATGATGGACGAGCGGATAGAAGCTCTTGACTTTAATATGGATTAATATTATATAATGGTAGCATTTGGAACGGGTGAACGGGGAGGTAGAGTGAAATGGTAGCTCGTATATTACGCAGATTCATATTTGTTGTATTGGTATTATTACTCGTGCTACCTGTTTCAATGGCATTAGGCAAGTCTACATCTGAAGAAGAAAAAGGAATTAAGCTTACATTTGCAGGGGATATTTTGCTTGACGGATATGTAGGAAATCAAATAACTAAATATGGAGCTAACTATCCTTTTGAAAAAGTGGCACCGAAGTTTAAAGAAGCGGATATGGTTTTTGCAAATTTGGAAACACCAATCTCGACCAAAGGTCAACCTGTGGCAGATAAGACATTCGTCTTTCGTTCGAAGCCTACAACACTAGCAGGATTAGTGTATGCAGGAATTGATGGAGTATCCTTGGCAAACAATCATATTCTTGATTATGGTAAAGAGGCAATGATGGACACATTTGTACAACTAAACAAGTACAAAATCGGATATACAGGAGCAGGCAAGAATATTAAAGAGGCATTTACTCCATTTGTACAGTCGATACAAGATAAGAGGATTGCTGTACTTGGTGTGAGTCGTGTTCTATCAGGTACTTCATGGCATGCAGGAAAGAATAGTGCAGGGGCCGCATCGGCCTATACTCTTGAACCCATGCTAAGTGAAATCAAGAAATCGGCAGAAGAGAATGACTATACGATTGTATATATCCATTGGAATGAGGAGTTTAAAGATTATCCTGAGCCGTATGCCCGTAAGATGGCACAACAAATGGTCGATAGTGGAGCGGATATGATTATTGGAGCACATAGCCACTGTTTGATGGGGATTGAATATTATAAACACAAGCCGATCTATTATTCATTAGGAAACTTTGTGTTTAATCGCTCAACACGTGGCGGAGATAAGACGCTTGATTCGATGATTGTTGATTTTGAAATTAAGGATTCTGTCATTACGAGTAAAATAACACCAGTAAAAATCATCCATGGGCAACCTAATTATATGAGTGAAACTTATAATAAAAAGACGTATAAGCTCTTGAACAAGCTCTCTTATAATGCAAATATTGACGCACAAGGTAGAGTTACTGAAAAGTAAAGAATGGATTATACAAACAAAGGGTCAAGCCAAGTGTGACATTGCTTGACCCTTTGTTTAAATGAAATATAGCCCATACATATAAGGCAGAGGTAGTGTCTTCAGCTTGAAATTCGATGGTTGTGTAATTTCAGTATCAGGATCAAATAACAGGGAGCAAAGTTCAGCATTCCCGCCAATGACAGAAGCACCATCAGGTGAATTGAGGATATATGTTCCCTCCGTATCAATGGAGATTGTAAGATCGTGTCCATGAACTGAATCTAACCTGGATTGAGTGATGAGGGTATTTCCGTCAGCAACTAAGAGAGTACCTGCATTAGTACTTGGGATCTGTCCTGTACCCGCCTCTTCCAGAGAAGCTGCAAGCTGGGTATACTGCCACGGTAGATTGATTTCTAGTGAAGATAGATTGAAGTGTGAGAGCAAATGGGACAGGAGCGCTGTGACCGCCTTATTTGATCCGGCCCATTCGATGACAGTTCCAACTTGACTAGTTTGTTCCTGGTGCTGTTCCGGGGAGGAGTCGGGTCTTGGAATACCTATCACAGCAAAAGCGCTAATTCCTTCACCGGGTATTACCGCTACTTTAATATACTGAGTCAGTCCATAAAGAGTAGCCATAGGAGATGTTCCGATGAATTGCTGTAAGTCAGAGAGACCCCATTGAATCGTACCAGTTTGAGATTTGATCAGATCATGCATGGCAAAAATATCTTCCGGCTTCATATCGCGAAAGTTCCATAAGTTTTGTTCTGAAACAAGGTGTCTTGCAGCTGGTGGGTCAAGTATAAACTGGGTGGATTTACCGAAGTACACACTTCCGGCTCTTAAATACAGTGATTTATCACCTGAGATGAATAATAGTGAAGCTCCTGCATCTTTTGCATGTTGAAGGCATAGAGATAATAGTCTTGAGGCAATCCCTTGACCACGGTATTCTGGATGAGTACAAACTGCACCTATGGAAAATGCAGACAAGTTAACACTTCCTGAGTTGATGATTAGTGGAACCATGCCCATAAACGAGACGATATCACCATATTGATCAAAAGCACCATAGGAATGACTTACACCGGGTTGGAACAGGGCTGGAAATATCTCTTCCATTTGTATTTCTCCATCTTTTCTAAAGACGTTGTTCGCTAATACTGCAGCTTGCTTCAGTTCATGTTCCTTCATTTGTCTGAACTCCATGGTGTAACCCCCTGAGATTGAATTCAATAGTAGTATTATTCGCTTGTCCTTATTGTTGTTGCGGAAGAATCAGTCCTAGGCCTTCGATCTCAACAATAATACAATCGATATGATAGCGGATAACGATGGACAATGATTCCGAATCAAGTTGTTGAGAGGCTCTTTGATGTATAACTAGATCTTGTTCAATGTATAACCGTTGAATCATACGCATATGCGAATAAATATTTTTACAAATCTCTACTTCCTCTTCAATAAGTTCCATCGTTTGACTTAGGTCCTTCTTGAGGTGGAATTCAAGTTTACAAAGCTCGAGATATTTTTCCAAGTCAGCAATATCTTTTTTGAGAGGTTTTAAGTCATCGTTGACCCCAAAGTTAACTACTTCCTCTGCTGTTTCTGCAAGTCTCCTCATGACTGTTTTTCGTGCGATATGAAGGTTGTACTCATGTTTTGGAGGGAAGATCAAATAATTAACGACAACAGCCACACTAACGCCGATTAGCGTATCAAATATCCTGTTTAGACCATAGAGGAGTGGGCTACCTCCAACCTGTAAATTTAACATGATTGCGAGAAACACGATACTAGCAATAGATATGGACTTATTCCACTTTAGTAAATTACATATGTAAATGACGAGTACGATACCAATGGCGCAATAAAAGGCATTCTGCGGATCAATAATGGCAAAAATTAATCCTATACCTGCACCAACAAAAGTGCCCATCATTCTGTTCTTGCCGACCGTAAATGAATTTGTTACAGAGTTCTCCATGGATATTATCGTTGCTATAGCAGCATAAAATGGATATTCCAGGTGTAGGAGTTCTGAAATGATGAGACAAACAAATATCGCAATGGCGGTTTTAATATTTCTCATGCCTATAGACAATCTCATGGGGACCTTCCTTTCATTAGAACTGAACACTATTATACATTATTTTGAGGAAATTCATCGAGAAACTGCCGCAATAACATAGTTATAAATTTTACGATTTATGTTATCTAGAGTAATATAGAGAAGTTTTTTAATCCCCAGTTCTATGGTATAATATTCATCGATTAGAGCAAGTCATACTATTTCAGAAATATTTTGGCTGTTTTTTTATAAAATAGTACATATAAACCGCAACTTTTTATATCCTGTTCGGTAAGAATAAGTGGAATCGAACGGGGAATAAGTACATGGATGGGCGAGGAGGATCGCACTCATAATGACGGATTCCCAAATGATTCGTGAAATTAAAGAAGGCAATACCGAGTTGTACGCGGAGTTAATGCGCCGTTACCAACGCAAAATATTGGCCTTTGTGTATCACATGTTGAAGAGCGCTCATATGGAGTTGCTCGCTGAAGACTTATGCTCGGAGACATTCTACAAAGCATTTAGGAGTCTGCACTCCTTCCGGGAAGTGGATGCTTCTTTTTCCACATGGTTGTACACAATCGCTAGGAACACCGTGCTTAGTGAATTGCGTAAGCAGCGCACGGCTAATATTCCTTTAGAGGAAAGTGGATATGTACCGGTGGCGACTAATGATGTTGTTCCGGAGCAAGCTGTACTGCGGAGTGAGAAGGTTAGTATGGTACGCGAAGCCATCAATAATCTTCCTGAAAAACAAAGATCTGCACTTATTCTACGTGAATATGACCAGTTGGATTATCAAGAGATCGCCGGCATAATGGGACAGAGTGTTAGTGCGGTGAAATCTCTATTATTTAGGGCACGCAGTAGCGTGAAGATCCAGCTTGAACCCTACTTTTATGAACCCATCTACGAACAATATGAAGGGATGAAAAGCAGATGAACTGTAAAGAGGCCCAAGAGTTGTTTGGATTGATGCCGGAATTACCGGAAAATCATCCCCAGCGTAGAATGCTGGAGTGGCATACTTTGGGTTGCGAATCTTGCGCTGCAGAATATCAAATTTGGCAAGAAAGTTTAAATGCGGTGCATGATTTACCTATAGAAGTGTCAGAGGAACAAGCAGAAGGCATAAACCGTAGGGTGATGGAGCGTATTTATGCAGAATCCCCTTGGTTAGCACCTAACGCTGGGGAAGGTAAGACTTCACGTCGTTTACGGCAACGCGTTTCAATTTGGGCCGCTTGTTTCTTGGCGGTTTTCCTCTGCAGCTTCCTGTTAGTTATGGTCGGAGGATCCAAAGATAACCATGAAGCCGTTAAACCGATGACTGGTATATTGCCAGCAGTCGCTGTGGTTTCTGATATCGAACCCCAAGAAGAATTCTCACTGACATTGCCAAGTGTATCTCGAGGAATCGTCGAACCATTTGTTGCTCAAATGGGACCATCTTACCCGCAATATTGGATGCTTTTATCTATGGCGGGAATGGGTCTAGCCTTGTTTTCGTGGAAGGGTATCAGGCGTGCAAAGAGATAAATAAGAATATTAGCTTCTTCCTAACTAAGAATTTGGAAGAGGCTTTTATTTTTATTTCTTGATACAATAATACATAGGACTTGTTTATCACATCAAGTATAGGGGGATGAAGATGCTCGTAGGATTAATACGCCATGGGCTTACGGATTGGAACGCAGTTGGCAAAATCCAGGGCCAGAGTGATATTCCATTAAATGAAGAAGGAAGAAAACAGGCATATCAACTTGCTCAAAGATTAAAGGATGACTCAACATATCATTGGGATTTCGTGATTACTAGCGGATTGTCGCGCGCGCAAGAGACTGGAAAGATCATTGCTGACTCGTTGAGAATACCGATGTATGACCCCGACTCTAGGATTATGGAGCGTGCATTTGGTCAGGTGGAAGGATTAACTTCCCTGGAACGTGAAACATTGTGGGGTAAAGAATGGGATCAACTGGACCTTGGACAGGAAAAGGATGAAGCAATTCGTAAACGGGCATTAGCTTTCATGAATGATTTAGGGGAACGTTATGGTGACCGTAATGTGCTAGTTATCTCGCATGGAGGGCTGCTTGCACAATTATATAGTGCGTTATATCAAAATAAGTGCAGTGAACGAATTGGGAATTTATCCCTCACGATTGTCGAGAAACAAGAGTCGAATTGGGATTTAGTATTATACAATTGTACCCGTCATTTGAAAGAAACTGTAGAAGATCGATTATAATCCGACCTAGGTCGGATTTTTTTTGCTATGTAGGGAATAAAAGTTGCATATTTTCCAATAATGATAGTAAAACGGTGAGGCGGTAAAGTATGAACTTGGCGGATATGCTCACTTTTGCCGATATCGGACAACTAAATAGAATAGCAAATCACTATCAGTGTGACTGTAACGAAAATTCCAAGCATGAGTTAATTCAGTCAATCTTGCAGACGATAGGAAGCAGAGAATTTATTGAACAGCATGTGGGCAGGTTGAGTTTGGAAGATTTGCGTTTTCTTAATACGTTGCTATTTGATGGCCGCCGTCAATTTAGTCTAGAAGAGTTAATTGCTTGTGCACAACAGTCGCGTTTCACTGAAGACGCCAGAGAAAAAGAAAGTCCAAGGGATGTCATTACAAGATTCAGGCAGCGGGGGTGGCTGTTCAATGGCTCGACTCAAAATACGCGTTATTTGTTCGAAGTACCAGAAGATTTGAATCATCGATTCAGAGAGGTACTTGAGAGACGCTTTAAATCGGAATTGATTCCAGCCTTGGGTGAACCATCCATGTATCGGGAGGAGATTGATCTTCTTCCAGGGGATCTACATTTGTTCCTTCAATATGTTCAACTTCATGAGATTCCCCTGAATAGTGAAGGGATCATGTATCGCAGGAATCAAATGCAGATTATGGAGACAATGCACATTTCAGAACCACTCGTAGGCAAAGGTTGGCGTTTTGGATATGGTCGTCGTTTCAAGGATTATCCTAGCCGATTTGCATTATTGTACGACTATGCCTATCATTCTCGGCTTATCAGGGAGAATGTAGGTGGCCTAAGTTTATCTGCTGCTGGTGTTTCGTTGCTGGGAGCAGAAAAGCAGGATTCGAAGATGCAAATGGTAAGCTTCTGGTTAAGACTATACAAAGGCCCGATCCCTAACCTGCTCTCTCTTGTTTACTGGATCGAACGTTGTTCCAAAGAATGGGTTACGATTTCCTCGTTGTATGAGAACATGGAGCGTCTCATCAAACCGTTTTTTTATGATTCGTCAGAATCTATATTTGAAGAAAGAATTCTGAGAATGATGCTACATCTAGGAATGGTACGGATAGGTGAAGATGAACAGCAGGTACGATACATACAGACAACACAATTTGGCAGAGTGGCTATCCTTGGTCTTCAGAAGGGTCGATGATAGAAATTTAAAGTTTGTGGCACAATTCATCATAAGTATCGCATAGGCTATAGCACTTTAATGTGTATAGAGGCTATAGTCACTAACGGTAAAAAAATCGGTGAATATGCTTAAGAAAGAGCAGAAACTAAGTTCTCTTTGACAAGTGTTTGGAGGTGCATCCTATGGATAAGATAAAGGTTACTTATGAAGTGATGCTTAGTTTAGCAGCGGAAATGGTATGGGACGAAGCTCTGCGTAAACAACGTTATCAACAGCTATATAGTGAAATTGATAATGCATTGGCCAAAGGCGATGAAGTGGCCTTCCGACTCTTGACGGATGAACTCAAAATATTGGGTAAATAAAGAAATGCCGTTTAAGGCATTTCTTCTTTTTTATATATAGATTGGCCTAATCGAACTTGCGCACTCCGGGGATAAACATGATGGAGATTACACAGAGGATTCCTAAGCTGGAGAAAATAGCAATCGTCTGCGTACCTCCGATAATATCAGCGAGCCAACCGACAAGGATATAGCCTAAAGGTAGTAATGCAAAGGAACCAAGCATATCTAAACTTGAGACTCGGCCGAAGGCTTCCTGCGGGACAAGCTCCTGAAGACTAGTCTCCCAGATCAAACCGAAGACCATTATTCCGAAACCCTCCAGAACAAACAGGGCACAAAGTATGAAGGGAGAAGATGTAAAAGCCATAAGTAATAGTGAAATCCCACTCAATAATGCTCCGCCATAAGCGATGAGTCCACGATTGGACCACTTGCTTCTCGTTCCAAACAGAAGTCCAGCAAGTATTGCACCGATCTGAGCAGGTTATACCGATACCATATACATAAGGAGTCAATTCAAGATGAACTTTGAACAACCAGGGTATGAGAACGATAACAATTCCACTGTAACAAATATTGATGAATGAAAAAGCGAGGATTGTAATCCATAACCAGGCGTTACTCTTTAAAATCTGTATTCCTTCAGTGAAGTCTTTGCGCCAATCGCTATCTGGGGTCGTCTCTTTCTTGTGAAAGGGGAGAAGTTTACGCAGATAGAACAAACAAATAAATGATCCTACATAAGTGAGGGCATCCAAAGTAACACCCCAACCGGCCGAAAGGAAAGTAATAAGTAGGCCTCCTAAAGAAGGACCGATCAAGCGAACAGCCTGATTACTAATTTGCGTTAATGCATTGGCAGAATTTCGGATTTCAGGTGTAAAGACGGACGCTCGAACAGCAGAATAAGCAGGTTGAAAGAGGCCCTCCAATAATCCGTAAAGTGCTACAAGCACAAACAAAGCCTGAATAGATAAGATATCTGTGAAGATAAAAGAAGCGATGATTGACATAACTATGAAACGCATGATATCCGCAAATAACATGATATGGATACGATTATATCGATCTACGATCCAACCTGATATGGGAAGCATTAGGATGCTGGGGAGAGTATACGCAGCCATGATTAATCCCATCGTTGTCGATGATCCAGTAAGCGTGTAAACAATAATCGGAAGAATAACCATAGTAACTGAGCTACCTAAAATTGAGATTAACTGTCCCAGCCAAAGATACGGGAAAGAGCGGGATTGTAAGAAAGGCGCTGTAAATTGACTCAACAATTTCGGACGCGCAGGCTTACTAGTTTCGACTTCCATTATAAACTTCCTCCTGACGATAAATGACTCAACAAAGTATTCATTTTGTTCTGAAACTGCTCCAACCGTTCATCTAATAGAAGTAGGTGAGTGGAGTTGTTTCATACTTCGGTTCATTCTCAAGTCTTCAGAATACATTTGTCAAGGACATTTGTTTGATTATAATGAAAGAGAGGTAAGGAGGAGGAGAAAAATTGAAATTTAGTGAAGTAGAATCGAACACGTGGGAAGAACTTCGGCCATACTTAGATACTTGTCTTCTTCCAGTTGCTGGACTTAGCGGTAAAGAACAACCGTATGAAGTGACTGCGGCTTTGTTGAGACTGAGAGATATGATGGATTTGGTGGAAATCCCCTTTAAAGGAAGGGTAGTTACATATCCAACAGTTCAATATGGAAGAGAAAATATTTTTGGATTTATAAATGAAATTTCTCACAATGTCAAGTCGTCCGGATTCAGGTTTGTAGTTGTCATAACATCGGATGTTTTACTACATAATTCATATCTTCCTGATGTTGATCTAGTCCTTTCCCCGCAAAGCTTGGAGGGTTCTGAAGCACTTCCTAATAGTATGATAATTCAGAACGAAATTCAACGTATTTGGCAAAGAGATAATCAAAGGTAAATGTGACTAAATATCGACAATTAACAATAACAGACGCCTAGTTGTTAGAAAAAAGCAACTGGAAAATCTTGACGCTCTCATATTGCTCATATATTATTAATATGACTTATTAATAAAAGTGACATTTATCATTGAAAATGGAAAATAACGAATTGGCTGGCAAAGGGGGTTGGAGAAAGTAATGAGCAATCAGAGCGACCAACATGAATCATCGAATAAACCGCCTATTCGTAAGGAAATGTCCCGCCGGCAGTTTCTTACATATACTTTGGGAGGGGCTACTGCCTTTATGATGGGTGGTGTGGCACTTCCTATGGTACGTTTCGCTGTGGATCCAGTTCTACGGCAAAAAGGTGAGGGCGCATACATCAAAGTGGTTGAAGCTAGCAAAATAACGACTGAACCGCAGGAGTTTACCTTTGAACTCAAGCAGCAGGACGGATGGTATTTGAGCACCGCAACGCTGACGGCATGGATCAGCAAAGACGAAAAGGGAAAAATTTATGCGCTTTCACCGATCTGCAAGCACTTGGGGTGTACGGTAGGGTGGAACAAAAATCAGGAATTCCCAGAACAATATTTCTGTCCATGTCATGGTGCACATTATACAAAAGAGGGTAAGCAGCTTGCTGTCGCTCCTAAGCCGCTGGATGAATACCGAGTAAAGCTGGAGAATGACTGGATTTTACTGGGGGAAATTATCCCGAACACGATCGTGAAATAAGGGGGCGTAGATTCAGATGTTAAAAAACATGTATAACTGGATTGATGAACGTCTTGATATCACGCCGATTTGGAGAGATGTTGCAGATCATGAAGTTCCGGAGCATGTAAACCCGGCACATCACTTTTCCGCATTCGTTTATTGTTTTGGCGGATTGACGTTTTTCATTACCGTTATTCAGATTTTATCTGGGATGTTTCTTACAATGTACTATGTCCCTGATATTATCAATGCGTATGGTAGTGTTGAGTATTTGCAGACCCAAGTCGCTTTCGGTCAAATCGTTCGTGGTATGCACCACTGGGGGGCGAGTTTGGTAATTGTAATGATGTTCCTTCATACCCTTCGCGTTTTCTTCACTGGTTCCTATAAAGCACCACGCGAAATGAACTGGGTTGTAGGTATGCTCATTTTCTTTGTCATGATTGGACTCGGATTGACGGGTTATTTGCTGCCTTGGGACAATAAGGCCTATTTCGCTACGAAAGTTACGCTAGAGATCGCTAATTCGATACCTGTGCTGGGACCCATTATGAAAGAGTTACTACAGGGTGGTACGATTGTTGGCGCTGAAACGTTAACTAGGTTCTTTGCCATTCACGTGTTCTTCCTTCCGGCTGTGTTGCTTACCCTTCTGGTGGGACATTTTATTATGATCCGCAGACAAGGGATTTCCGGACCACTTTAAGAGGCAGTCAACACATTCTAATTAGAAGAAGGGAGGCATTTATATGGCCCACGGAGATAAGTCGAAAGAGAAAGTCGTATTTGTCGGTGATTCGCGTGTTCGAAAAGGGAATGGATTTATAACTCCTCCCGACTACACGGCTTATCCTGGTAAATCGGAAGCGTTTATTCCTAACTTTCTATTGAAAGAATGGATGGTTGGTGTGGTTGTACTTGTTGGATTCTTAGTATTAACCATATCTGAACCTGCCCCTCTCGGTTTTCCTGCTAACCCTAGTGCGTCCGTTATACCAATGCCTGACTGGTATTTTCTCTTTCTGTATCAGTATCTGAAGTACCCATATGCTTCTGGAGATTGGGTGATACTGGGAACAGCTGGCATACCGACTGCGGCATTTGGGGGACTCATGCTTGCTCCGTTTCTAGACCGGGGGAAGGAACGTAGATTTTATCGTCGGCCAATTGCTTCGTCGCTTATGTTACTGTCGCTTGCGGCGGTTGTGTACTTAACCAATTTCGCCTGGACGCATTACCAGCATGAGTTGAAATTGGCTGGGGAAAAGCCGGAGCATATCAAACGTGAGGAACAAGCATTAGAAAATAGGCAAAAAGGTCTACCAACTTCTAATGCGATTAAGCAAGAGGAAATTGGAATCGTTGATAAGGAAGATACTGCCATGGAGACATATAAGACAGCAACTTGTATTTCATGTCATGCTGCGGATCTCAAAGGGGCAAGTGGTCCTTCACTACGTGGTGTTGGTGATAAACATGATAAGGAAGCTATCCTTGCCATCATTAAAGAAGGATACAATAATAAGATGCCAGCGATGTATGATACAGCTATTGCTTCGGGGCTCACGGATCAAGATATTGATCATTTAGCTGACTGGCTTGCGAAACAAAAAGCGGAACAGTAAAATTAGACTAAAGTAAAAAACCTGATCGTACAAACGATCAGGTTTTTATTTATTGGACCTGTGATGAGGAAGGGGCATGAAATTGAGATTGTCATATTTTTGGAGCCGAGCATTTTTATCAACTCGGTTCATGCTATGGTTATTTTTTATATCTAATTTACTAGGAACGGTATACGGATACATATGGTATGGAGGGCAACTTCGCGAGACGTGGATGAGCCAACCCCATTGGCTGATCGTATTCGTCCCAGACAGTCCTACAGCAAGTTTGTTCTTCACGCTTGCTCTGTTATTTCTACTATTTCCTGGACCTCTGGCCAAGTTTGATAAAATCCGTACCTTGATCGAGGCACTAGCAGTTGTAACGAGTGTTAAATATGGCGTTTGGGCTGTCTCTATGATTTTTGCAGGGGCCTATCAGGGAGGAGATCTAGTATGGCAAGATTGGATGTTAGTAGCTTCCCACTTGGCTATGGCGGTTGAAACGCTATTATTCGTTCGTATGTTCAAATTCGGGACATTGATGATTCTAAGCGCTACTTGTTGGACTCTATTAAATGATTTGGTGGACTATACCTATGATGTCTATCCATGGTTACCTCAGACTTTGTATGATGATGTGAACACAATAAAGCTCTTTACCGTACTTCTAACAGTTGCTAGTGCTGTGGTTACATGGATTGCCTTGAAAGGTGCAAAAAGAACTTGAGATACACGATGAACTAGAGTTCTAACTGTGGACAGCCTGCCATACCATGAATGGTAAGGAGGGATGTCCATGAGTTGGAGGAAAAGGATCGGGTGGTTAGCGGTGCTACTATTCCTGATATGGAGTCCGTTAGCTGTGCCGTCATATGCTAGAGCATTTTCCGTAGACGTTGCTGCTACGGGTACGGCTGCGTCAGAGCGAGCTGAGAAGCTGCAAAGGCTTGAGACGGCAGCGGAACGTCTATATAACAATATGCAGCAAGGGAACGCACAAGGGGCGTTGCTGGAGATGGAGTCACTGATTGATGCTCTAGAGGGTCTTTCATTTAAAGGCTTAACATCAGTGGAAGGTATTCATGCGCTCGCTGAGACTATTATGGATGCGAGGGAGACACTATCCAGAGTAGAAGTCTCGCAGGAAGAGTGGATCGGTACTTCAGCTAGGCTGAGACTGGCTGTGAACAGTTTGAATCATCAAGAAGGGGCTCTATGGCTCCAGTATTATAAAGTCATGGCAGATAACTTGCAGAGTATGGAGAAAGCGCGTGTGGCTGGGGATGCTTCCGAACTAAAGGATGTATTTCAGACATTCAAAGAGCATTATGAGGTGATTCGATCTGCAGCCATCATTACCCGCGATCCTTCAGAAATTAATAAATTTGAATCGTGGTTATCTTATGTTGAAAGACTGAGCAATGACAAGACGTTGGATCTAGGGGCTATTGATCAAGGCATCGATCTGGGCAAGAGCTTGTTGAAGGAGTTATTTGGTCGGAGAGCTGACGAGCCCGTATTTCTACCGATTACTGGATATGGGAGCCCATGGTACTGGAGTACCCTCATAGGGGGCTGGATCGTGCTGACGTTATTCTATACGGGATTCCGTAAGTATCGTGGTGACCAAATTGTTTCTTCTGTAGGGAGAAGAGAAGATGACTCTAACCATTATCGACTGTAACTCAGGGGGTTCTCTATTGAAGGGGACCACGCTTGATAAATAAATGAAAATTTCAATGGGGTTGTCCCAAAAGCCAAAAAAATGGCTTGGGATACCCTCTTTTTATTTGGGAGTAAGTTAAGTGTTCTGAGTGACGCTCCGCGAACGGACCGTTCCTACAATCGCTGTGGTCTCCAAATATCCTTACCAACAGCTATATGAGGACCCACATAGGGGATTACTGTAACAACCACATCAATATGTGATTCAAAGTATTTGAAGTCCAGCGCATTACCACCAAGGTACGGAGCAAATATTGGTGGATAGATAAGTTTGTCTCTGTTTACATACGGAAGGAAACTGTTAATTTTGTTTGTCTTTCGAATGGATATTGCTGTATAGTTCACCGTTAGTTCAACGGGATAACTTCAAAACTAGCTTTATTTGTTTCTATTTCAAAATCTTTGGTATTGTCCCCTTCACCAACTGTGAATTTAGCAGTTGCGGACACTTCATAAACACCTGGATTTTCTAATTTGTATATATACTGTTCTGATATCATCCCTTTTCCTTGAAAAGGACGATATTTTCCTACCTCAGCCATCACAAAAGTATTAACAAGCTTACCGTTAGTGTCTTTAATCGAAAAATAAAAAACTCTTGATGCATGTAATATGGTTAAATCATTATCAGATAAGTTTTCTAGCGTTGCCTTAACAACGAACTCTTCATTTGAATTAATTTGATTGGGGACAGAGATACTGGCGTTAAAAGGTTCAATTTCAGGATCAGGAATTATTGTTGAAAGGGTTTGATCCTTGGGGTTAGAGTGATTTATAGTAGTTTGTTCTTCAGATTGCGAAGAATGACCGCATGCAACTAATCCTAGCAAGGAGAAAATGATAATAATTAATTTCTTCAATTAAGCACCTCCAGAAGACTAAACGTAAAATCTGGGATTTTGTTGCAAAAACATTTAGTAAACTCATCTAAATTTGGAGGTAGCTTATGATAAAATATCCATTTTTAAAAGAAGAGGCAACCATAGGAATAACAGCTCCTTCATCAGGAGTTGGATCTGAGTTACATGGTTTGATTAAGGATGCTTGTAACCGTATGAATGCGAAAGGGTTCAATGTCATTTGTGGAGAGACAGTATGGACACAAGATAAGGCCAAATCATCTCCTGCAAAGATACGTGCTACAGAACTTAATGATATGATGCAAGATGATAATATCCATACTGTGATTCCACCTTGGGGTGGAGAATTGATAATCGAGGTTCTTGAATATATTGATTTTGAAAATATTAAGTCCAAGTGGATATTGGGTTACTCGGATATAAGCGTATTGTTATTAGCAACCACTTTAAAAACAGGTATAGCAACCGCTCATGGTCCGAATTTGATTGATCTAAGAGGTATACATTCGGATGAGACAACAGCTATGTGGCAAGCGCTTCTCTCAACTAAAACAGGCGAATCAATCATTCAACATTCTTCACAAAAATATCAAAAGGAATGGAACCACGATAACTTCTCACCGTGTGTCTTTCATTTAACGGAACAAACTTATTGGAAAGTAATTTCAGATTCAAATGTTATGAAAGTAAGAGTAAGCGGGAGATTACTTGGCGGATGTGTAGATGTGATCCGGCATTTGATTGGCACACCATTTGGTGATGTGCAATATTTCCAACAACATGTTATCAATAATGATCCCATCTTGTGGTATTTAGAGAATTGCGAACTGACAACAGTGGATTTACGTAGGTCATTAGTCCAAATGAAACTTGCAGGATGGTTTGAAAATTGTTCTGGTATTATGTTTGGTCGAAGTGAAGCGAATCAACCTGTTCAGGACTATACTATTGGGGATGTCTATGAAGAACTTTCCGAGGAACTTCAAATACCAATCATCTATGATATCGATTGTGGTCACGTTCCACCACAAATGACTTTCATAAACGGAGCATATGCTGAAGTAGAAGTTGAAAATGGTAAGGGCACAGTTAAGCAATATTTTAATCCATAGATGCTGGACGAGTGCCCCGTGAACGAATCGTTCCTCCAATCACATGGAGACTTGTTATTTGCATGTTGGGATCTTTAAAATGAAGGCTCTGTTAAAGTAGATGTATATATTTGATACCTCCCTGAATATTTGTTATAGTCAGAATAAGAACGAGCGTTCCTTTTATTCATCGGGGCAGATGAAACAATATCTGAATGAAAAAAGGAGGAAGAGTTGTGTCAAATAATATAAAACAAAGAAGAATAATTTTAGATTTAGCAGTTACTTTAGATGGTTTTATTGAAGGGAAAAATGGAGAAGTTGATTGGTGCATTATGGACCCTGATATGGGGTTTACAAATTTCTTGAATCAAATTGATACTATTTTATATGGCAGAAAAAGCTACGATTTGTGGGGACAATATATTCCCAAAACCAAAGACTCTGATACCGAGAAAGAAATTTGGGATTTGGTTCATAGTAAAGTGAAATATGTGTTCTCCAGAACACAAATAGAGACTGATAATCAAGCAATATTTATCAATGGAAATATTGCTGAAGAAGTAACCAAATTGAAGAATAAACCTGGTAAAGACATCTGGCTATATGGCGGAGCAAGCCTCATTACAACTTTTATAAATTTAGGGCTTGTTGATGAATTTAGATTATCTATTCACCCTGTTATTTTGGGAGAAGGAAAACCGATGTTTATTGATATAAAACGTAGGTTGAATTTAAAAATGGTTAATACAAGAACGTTCTCTTCTGGAGTTGTGCAACTAATCTATCATTGGAATGGTAATTAATATTTCGTTCATTACATTAGAATAAGAATGGGAAACCCTTATATAATGGGTTTCCCATTCTTATTCTAAAATTATCATATTAAATCTTAACAGGGCAAAATTAAAAGCTACTACCTAGGAGGTAGCCGTATTTCTTTTTGTCCCCCCTCCAATAGGCACAACACCAAAATAAGTGTTTGCTTGAATCAGTAACATACATAGATCATAACGAAGGAGACGGAATTGTTCTGAAGAAGCTAAAAGCTTTCAGAATGAAAGCTACATCGAAAGCATAATCTGGGAGTTCGCCTTTGCCCTTGGATTTCTACCTCTAAGGGTTGAATAAATTCAGGAAATCTAAGGGCAACAGCGATCGTAAGAATAATCCGTCATCGTAGCGATCATCTGCATTACTGGTATTTTAAGCACTCATTTTAATGTTGAGCATCAACTAATCTTATTCTTCCTTGAATCCCTCTCCATGAACATCATGCACTTCGCTGATAATGATAAACGCCCTAGGGTCGATAGATTTAGCAATCCCTGTTAGTCGCCGAATCTCTTGCCTTGAGACAACGCAATATGCCATGTGCTTGGCCTGTTTAGAATAAGCCCCAATCGCGGGTATCAACGTAACTCCACGCTCCATATCTTTCGTAATAACATCTGCAATTTCCGGAGCGTAGTCACTAATAATTGTGAATGCTTTGGCGGCATAAGCACCTTCTTGGATAAAGTCAATTACCTTAGAAGCTATGTATACAGCTACGAGCGTATAGAGGATGTTTTCCTTTTTGATATAAATAAGCGACAAGCCAATAATGATAACATCAACCATTAATATAACCTGCCCCATACTCCATCCATATTTACGTCCTAATATCCGGGCTATGATATCTGAACCACCAGTCGTGCCCCCGAAACGAAATACAATGCCGAGACCGGCTCCCAGAGTTACCCCTGCATACAGAGCCACAAGAATATAGTCGTGCTCTGTGGAAAAAGGGACAATCCATCCGGTTTCAATTAAACGTTCAAATAACCAGAGGAAGAATGTGAGCGATGAGATTCCTACCCCGGTATAAATGATCTGGCGTCCGCCAAGAATCTTCCATCCCAAGAAAAATAAAGGGACATTGAGTACAAAGTTTGAGATCGAAGGAGAGATGCCAAACGCATAATTAAGCAGAATAGTTACACCAGTAAGGCCACCTTCCATCAGCTTATTGGGTATAATGAAATAAAGTAACCCAAAAGCGTAAATTGCAGTTCCAAGGAAGATAGGCAGCACTGTTTTTGCATAACTTGATAACTTCGATGTATTCATCCGATACCTCACCTGTTTGAATTGTAAAAGTAAATTTGTCCATTCTTCCTTAGTATACCTTTTTTTGGACACATTAAAAAATGATTTGTTTTCAAAACGTCTTTACGATAACATAGTTGTAAAACCTAGCCAATGGACGGGAGGACCCATCTTTGAAAGAAAAATCTCTTGCGGAGTTACAGCGTGAAGTTGACGATTATATCTCCCAATTTAAAGAAGGCTACTTCAGTCCACTAAGTATGTTAGCTCGTATGAGTGAGGAAGTTGGCGAGCTAGCGCGTGAAGTGAATCATACTTATGGGGAAAAGCCCAAAAAGGACAATGAACCAGATAATTCCATTGAGCTTGAGCTCGGAGATATTTTGTTCATTACGATTTGTTTCGCTAATTCCCTGGGGATCGATTTGAATAAAGCACATGACAAAGTCATGCACAAATTTGCTACGCGCGATGCCAATCGTTGGAGTAAAAAGGACACCGAATAGGCGATGTGTTCATATGCTGTAGTAGAATGAGCCTACAAACCATTATCCAAGAGAAAGTGAGGAATACTATTATGGCAGAAAATATCAGAGTAGCTGTTGCCGGTGCTGCTGGCAGAATGGGTAAGGAAGTTGTGAAGATGGTATTGGAGGACCCGACACTACAGCTCGTGGCCGCCGTTAACTTGTCTGATGAAGGCTTGGATGCGGGAACACTTGTCGGATTACCACCATGTGGTGTTACTCTAAGTCAGGATTTGGAGTTGGCTTTGGTTGAGAGTAGACCGCAGGTGCTGGTTGACTTTACCACGCCGCAATCAGCTTATAGCAATACTGTGTTAGCTATTAAATTGGGTGTATCACCCGTAGTTGGTACCACTGGCTTTACTCCGGAACAGATCGAGGATCTGGACAAGCAGTGCCAGGAACGCGGTATTGGTGGATTAATAGCTCCTAACTTCTCCGTCGGTGCTATTCTAATGATGAAGTTCGCTGCTCAAGCAGCTAAATATTTCCCTCATCTAGAGATCATTGAGTATCACGGGGACCAGAAACTGGATGCTCCTTCCGGAACTGCGGTGAAGACGGCTGAATTGATCGCTAAGAACAGAGAAGAACTTCGTCAAGGGAATCCTGAGGAAGAAGAGTTGATTGATGGTTCAAGAGGCGGTTATTACAGCGGATTCCGCATTCATAGCGTGCGTCTCCCAGGGGTGTTCGCGCAGCAAGAAGTTATCTTTGGTGGATTTGGTCAAACGCTTAAAATTCGCCATGATTCTTACGAGCGGGCTGGATATATGCCAGGGGTTAATATAGCGATTAAGAAAGTGCTGGAATATGAGGGTATGATTTACGGATTCGAACATTTTGTGGACTGATAAGGGAGATAAAACAGATGATGAATATAGCATTTATTGCACATGATCGGAAGAAAGACGATATTGTTAACTTCGTTATAGCATATGAACATGTTTTCAAGGATAAGAAACTTTATTCAACCGGAACTACAGGATTAAGAATAATGGAAAACACAAGTTTACAAATTCAACGTTTTCTATCCGGACCGCTTGGTGGAGACCAACAAATCGGTTCACTGATTGCTCAGAACGAGATGGATCTCGTAATATTTCTTCGCGATCCATTGTTGGCTCAGCCACATGAACCGGATATTACGGCATTGCTGCGTCTTTGTGATGTACACGGCATTCCGGTGGCTACGAATATGGCCACAGCAGAAATTCTTGTTCGTGCATTAGATCGTGGTGATTTCGGTTGGCGTGAACTCTTAGAACAACATAAGCCGGGACTTTCGTAATGAGTCAGGAACTTGATATTCTAATCTTTGGTGCACATGCAGATGATGCCGAGATTGGAATGGCTGGATTAATTGCCAAGCAAGTTGCCGCAGGTTCAAGAGTTGGGATATGTGATCTGACCGAGGCAGAATTGTCCTCTAATGGAAACGTTGAGTTGCGCAAAATGGAGGCTGCAGCTGCTTCAGAGGTGCTAGGTATTACCATGCGTAGCAATTTGGGACTACCTGATCGCGGCTTGTACATAACACCGGATAACATTGCTGCAGTTACTGGAGCCATCCGTAAGTATTCGCCGAGTATTATCTTTGCTCCTTATTGGGAAGACCGTCATCCTGATCATATAGCATGCAGTAAGCTAGTTGAGGAAGCTGTATTTAACGCGAAACTTCGTCGTTATATGCCAGATATGCCGGCAGTTCCTGCTCCTGATCTATACTTCTATTTCATTAATGATTGGAGAACTCCCGATTTACTCGTGGATGTTACTGATTATTATGAGAAGAAGGAAGAAGCACTTGGATGTTATCAATCTCAATTTGGACAAGCAGCCCCAGGATTAGACGTAGCCCCTACTCCATTGAATCAGGGATATGTGGAGCGGGTTAAAGCTAGGGATGCTCTGCTAGGCCAACGTAAGCTTATTTCATATGCCGAAGGTTTTGCAGTAAAATCACCTTACTTAGTAAATCTATTCGGGCCCATTAACACATAAATTATAGAGAAGCATGATTATTAAGGAGGCCCCCGATTTATGGACCGATTCTTGAAAATTGGCATTACCTGTTATCCGTCACTAGGCGGATCGGGGGTTGTGGCGACTGAGCTGGGTAAGCTTCTCGCTGAAAAAGGCCATGAAGTTCATTTTATTTCGCATAGCGTTCCGTTTCGCTTAGGAAGTTTTCATAAGAATATTTTTTATCACGAAGTAGATGTCAGCGATTATTATGTGTTTCGATATCCTCCGTATGATTTATCTCTAGCAACAAAAATGGCCCAAGTGGCCAAGTCACAACAGCTCGATATTCTACATGTTCATTACGCTGTACCTCATGCGGTATGTGCTTTCCTAGCGAAGCAAATGGTCGGGGATAATTTGAAGGTTGTGACGACTTTGCATGGAACGGATATTACTGTCTTAGCGCAGGATGAATCACTCAAGGACTTGATTCGGTTAGCCATCAATGAAAGTGACGCTGTGACTAGTGTGTCGCATGATCTGATGAAGGAAACTCGTGAAGTATTGGATATAGTAAGAGATATTGATCTGACTTACAATTTTGTAGATGAACGAGTTTATCATCCGCGTGATGCAATTGCATGCCGCAGTGACTTCGCTGCACAAGATGAAAAGGTGCTTATGCACATTTCTAACTTCCGCCCAGTGAAGCGGGTCAGCGATGTCGTCGACATTTTCAAGATGGTAAATGAACAGGTTCCTTCTCGCCTTTTACTTGTAGGGGAAGGTCCAGATCTACCGAAGGTTCAAATGAAAATTAAAGAAATGGGTTTAGAGAACAGGGTGCATTTTCTCGGCAAGCAGGATGATATCGCACATGTTATTTCCATGGCAGATATATTACTTCTTCCTTCAGAGAAGGAGAGTTTTGGTCTTGTTGCTTTAGAGGCGATGGCTTGTGGTGTACCGACAGTTGGAACGGTGGCTGGAGGGATCCCGGAGCTTGTGTCACATGGCCAAACTGGTTTTCTTGCTCCGATCGGAGCTACACGTCAAATGGCGGATTACAGTATTTTGTTGCTTAAGAATGAGAAGCTCGCTAGAGAGATGAGAGAGTCCTGCTTATTACGAGCGAGAAATGAATTCAGCAGTGATGTGATAACGGCCCAATATGAATCAATTTATTACCGGGTTCTTAATCGGGAGGCACCTCATTTAAACCCGACTTGCGGGTAAGGAGGTTTCAACATGAATTCCTGGAAACAGGTGAACCCCCTGATGTTGCGTCAGGGGGAAGATGTGCTGCGTAAGTTACTCGAAAGTGGCTTTCAGTGCTTTTTTGTCGGAGGATGTGTACGAGACGAACTGATGGACCGTCCGATTCATGACATGGACATCGCAACTTCAGCGAGTCCTGAGCAAGTCATTTCTTTGTTTGAACGTACCGTGCCAACGGGAATTCAGCATGGAACAGTTACTGTTTTAATGGAAGATTATCAATTTGAGGTGACGACATTCCGTAAGGAGTCTTCCTATGCGGATCATCGTCGCCCTTTAAGCGTGCAATTTGTAGATGATATTACGGAGGATTTACAGCGCCGTGATTTTACTATGAATGCCATTGCGCGTGACATAAACGGTGTTCTGATGGATCCGTTTCATGGCCGGGAAGATATTGAAGCTGGGCTAATTCGGTGCGTAGGAAATGCCTCAGAACGCTTTGACGAAGATGCACTTCGGATGATGCGGGGGATTCGTTTTGCTTCCATATTTGGTTTTCGTCCTGTAAAGAGCATGTGGCGTGGACTACTCGCTGGCAGAGACAAGCTGTCTTACATTGCGATGGAGCGCATTCGTGCAGAACTTGAACGGATTGTTCTTGGTCCGCATCCTCTTCGCGGACTTGCCTTATTAGATCGAAGTGGGTTGCTGCATTACACGAAAGTTCCAGTACCTTCAATTAATGATATTCGTAAAGATTTGCTTGAGACCTTAGGTAAGATTCAAGGAAATGAACCAGAAGTACGATGGTCTCTATTAATACAAGGTTTAGGAATTCAAGGGGATGAGGCGTCACGCATTATGAAGGCTTGGACATTCTCCAATGCGGTCGCACAAGGGACGGCAGAGATTGTGCAATTTGATGAAGCGTGGACGGAAGCTAAAGTTCGTCCCCATAATGAAGAGGAACTGCGTAGAGTGTGGACAACACTGCAAGTTAGGTTCGGTAAGTCTGTAACGGAAAAATGGCTAGAACGACAAGCTATACTGCTTGAAGGCTGCAATGGGGATCATGGAGGAGCGAATGATTCAAAAGTTAGTTCGTTAGAGATGACGAGACTATGGCATGAAAGTTTGTCAGTACATCGGGTTCAGGATTTAGCTGTAAGCGGAAATGAAGTTCTCTTGATCACCGGTAAACCGGGAGGTCCATGGCTCGGTAAGTTGATGAAACAATGGTTACTTAGTGTGGCCTTGGGCGACTTGCCCAATGACAAAGACATACTATTGGAACAAGCGAAAGCTGTGGTGAACCGAGATGAAAGATAACAAACTATTGAATATGTTACTACAAAATCCTGGGGAGTATATATCGGGTGAAGAAATTAGCCGTCGCTTGGGTATCAGCCGGACAGCAGTATGGAAACAAATCAACAAGCTTCGCTTAGAAGGTTATGAGTTTGAAGCCGTATCGCGCAAAGGCTACCGACTAGTTCATACACCGGATAAGCTGGAGTTTACTGCAGTGATTGAGGCAATGAAGACAAATTCGTTCGGAAGGCGTCTGAAACTTATAGATGTGACAACCTCGACTCAGGAGGAAATGCGGTTGCTCGCTGAACAAGGCGCTCCTTCTGGCAGTCTTATCATTGCTGAGGAGCAAACTAGTGGTCGTGGACGTCAAGGTAGGAAATGGCTATCACCTCCAGGTAAAGGGATATGGATGAGCCTTCTGCTGAGGCCTGAGCTTCCATTAACCTGTGCTCCCCAACTCACTTTATTATGTGCTGTTGCGGTTTGTCGGGCTATCAGAGCGGTCACAGGAGTAGATGCCGGGATAAAGTGGCCAAACGATCTGTTGGTTCAAGGACGCAAGGTATGTGGTATCCTTATTGAGTCCGTTGGTGAGGATGAACTGATCCGCTATTGTATAGCGGGTATCGGGATCGATGTGAATTTAGAGCCTGAAGATTATCCGCCGGAGTTATTAGCAATCGCTACTTCGCTCAAGATGGAGAGCGGTCAAGATTGTAATCGGGCCGTGCTGATTGGTGCAGTAATGAACGAATTAGAAAAGTTGTATGAATTATATGTGGAACAAGGGTTTGGTCCGATCTGTCATCTATGGGAAGCGTTATCGATTACCATGGGTAAAGAAATCACCGTTAAAACGGCTCGTGGCGACATTCAAGGGATTGCAGAAGGATTGGATCCTTCGGGAGCTCTGACGTTAATTAGTAAGGATGGCCAGCGAATAAATATTTACTCAGGAGAAGTACAACTTGGTGGATGAAATATAAGGCGTATTTTGTTATACTGTTGGCATGAGGCGGTATTAGTTATTCTAAACTGCACTCATGGCGGTATGACAGTGTGACTTATGAAAATTTCTTGAATTTGTTATTGGTAACGTTGGATTCTGCTCTGAGCCGTAAAGGACCGAGACAGAAGGGACGATCGAAAGTGACTCTTCTTTAGATTTCGGACCTTTTTAGTGCCTATACTAAAAGGTTTTTTGTCATGGGCGTTAAAGTCGGTGGGGATATAGAAATCATGAAGGAGATGGGCAAAAATGTCAGTTAAACGAGCATTGAATATTGTCAAAATAAAAAAAATGAAACAAGAGGGTAATCCTATTACGATGATTACGGCTTATGATTATCCTTCAGCCAAACTGGCGGAGGAAGCCGATATCGATATAATATTAGTTGGTGATTCACTTGGAAATGTGGTACTAGGCTACGATTCAACCATTCCGGTAACGTTGGATGACATGGTGTATCACTCTCGCTCCGTAGCAAGGGGAGCAGAACACACTTTTATCGTAACGGATTTACCTTTTATGACATACCACGGAAGTATAGATGAGACATTACGAAATGTGCGTCGATTGATGCAAGAGGGTCATGCTCATGCGGTTAAAATGGAGGGTGGAGCTGAAATTGCTACTACGGTTCAAACCATTGTCCAAGCAGGTGTGCCTGTATTAGGCCACATCGGTTTGACACCTCAATCGGTCAATCAAATTGGAGGATATCGTATACAAGGGAAAGACGAGCAGGATGCCCGCCGATTGATTAAGGATGCGAAAGCACTGGAGCAGGCTGGTGCATTTGCCATCGTACTAGAATTGGTTGCTGAGGAAGTAGCCGCTGCTATCTCCGCGGAAATCTCTATTCCGACAATTGGGATCGGTGCAGGTCGTGGATGTGATGGTCAAGTGTTGGTATACCATGATGTGCTAAAATATACTTCCGAATATCGGGAAAAGCGCTTCGTAAAAACTTATGCCAATATCGGGGATCAAATACGAAGTGGAATTTCAGAATACGTGAAAGAAGTTAAAACTCGCGTTTTTCCAGGGGAAGATCACGTGTTTGCTGCAGAAGAAGGTGTGCTTGATCAACTTTATGGCAAAGGAAAGGCGGAGTCGCACTCATGAAAGTTTTTACAGAAATCAGTGCCTTAAGAGCTTATTTGAAGGACACTAAATTTAACGCTGCTCGCTCTGGACAGCACTTGAGTGTTGGATTAGTGCCTACAATGGGATTCCTACATGAAGGTCACGCTAGTCTAATGAAGAGGGCTCGTATGGAAAATGATTTGGTCGTGCTCAGTATATTTGTGAATCCAATCCAATTCGGCCCTAATGAAGATTTCGAAACGTATCCACGTGATGCGGAGAAAGATTTGGCATTGGCTATACAAGAGGGAGTTGACGTGGTTTTTCTACCTAGTGTGGAAGAAATGTATCCACGTCCGACCAAGACGACGATCTCGGTCAAAGAATTGACTGCTAAATTATGTGGTGCATCTCGGCCAGGTCATTTCGACGGAGTGACAACCGTGGTTGGAAAATTGTTACACATCGTTTCACCCAATCATGCTTATTTCGGACAGAAGGATGCTCAACAAGTTGCAGTTATTTCCCAAATGGTTGGGGATCTCAATATGGATGTTCAAATTATACCTTGTCCCATCGTGCGGGAGCTTGATGGTCTCGCCCTCAGTTCACGGAACGTGTATCTAAGCCCAGAGGATCGAGAGGCAGCATTAGTATTGTCCAGAAGTCTTCAGCAGGCTAAGAGTAAAGCTGAGGAGTCTGAGCATGTGACTGTGGGGGAGTTAAGACAAGAAATTCAGCAAATGATTCAATCGGAACCATTAGCTCAAATTGATTATGTAGAGTTTAGCCAATTTCCAGGGATGATCCCTTTGGATGATATAACTTCCTTGAAGGACAGTGAAGAGGATGTTCTAATTGCACTTGCCGTACGATTTGGTAAGACACGCTTAATCGATAATATAATTCTAACTAAGAAAGGTGTCATCAACCATGTATAGAACGATGATGAAATCGAAAATCCATCGTGCCACCGTAACAGAAGCCAATCTGAATTATATCGGGAGTATAACAATTGACGAAGATTTGATGGAAGCTGCTGATCTTCTGGAAAATGAGAAGGTACAAATTGTCAACAATAACAACGGTGCACGCCTAGAAACTTATGTTATCCCTGGCCCAAGAGGCAGTGGTGTGATTTGTTTGAATGGTGCAGCTGCTAGGTTGGTACAACCAGGAGACAACGTTATTATTATCTCCTATGCGCAAATGTCTGCTGAGGAACTCAGAAGTCATAAACCAACGGTTGTCTTTGTAGGCGAGAATAACCATCCAGTGGAAAAAGCGGATCAAGAGCTTCACTCGACTATCCGCTAATTTTAGTGGTTTGCAGTAAATAAAGCCCCCTTGTTATGCAATTAATACCTACGGGAATGAAAAGTGCTCCGTTAACAGAAAATGAACGTAAGCTAAATACAGAGTTCATCTTCGTTAAGGGTGGGGTGCAAATGATGTTTCAGCATGTATTTGCGGAAATGAATGATATGCTGGATGAAATAACACGGCATTACCCGGTGGCCCAAGGAGTGCATAAGCAGGATCTAGGCCATAAATGGAACCTGCTCAAGCATATGAGTGACGGCATTATTGAGGAATGGCTTTGTTTCGAAGAGAAGATGGGTATTTTACGCCAAAATTGGGGGAGTCCTGAAGAAAGCCAGGAACTTGAACCACCGGATTTGGTGATGAAGAATGACGCCTTCGTGAAGGGGCAAGGTTATTACAAACTTCTGATGTATCCACAGGCAATGGGGCAATTCGAACATGTATTGGAACAATTCCCTAATAGTTTCCTCACACACGCATACTTGGGCATGTGTCATCTGCATATGGGACAACATGAGGCGGCAGATTCACAATTTCAACAAGTACTAAAAGGTGCAGCTAATAAACGTTTACGTGGAATCATTTATAACGCACTTGGATGTATTGAAGCGAATCGCGGAGTACGTGTGAAAGCCAAGGAGTATTTTACAATGGCTCATCACAGCGATCCGTCCTTGCCCGAACCTCTCGCTAATTTGGAAGCATGTATGCATCACTCCGGAAAGCTACAATTCGGGAATCAATTATCATCGCTGATATAACGCAGAATGAAATCCTTCCATTGAATAGCGATGCGAACACCCTTTGTATGGTGCGCATCGCTTTGTTATGTTGGAGGGACTAATTTTCAAAATTGAAATCTTCTGTTATGCTGTTAAAGAGACTGGGATGAAAGGGACTTATAAACGCAATGAAATATGCTGTACTTGATTTTGAAACGACAGGTAATCAGTCCTCGGATGAAATTATCCAAGTAGGGCTTGCCATTATAGATGATGATCTTACTGTGTCCCACGTTTATTCTTCCTTTGTTAATCCAGGAGTATCAATTCCACCGTTTATAACGGGGTTAACAGGCATTACGGATGAACTTGTTAAGGATGCACCAGATCTTGATGTGGTTATGATGGAAATGGTTCCATTACTTAATGATGTTGTGCTTGTAGGTCATAATGTGGCTTTCGATTTCAACTTTTTACAGAGCTCATTGGATAGAACGGGTTACTTACCATTTACCGGACGAATTCTCGATACGATGGATTTCTTGAAGATTATTTTTCCTTCACTGACTTCGTATCAGCTAAGCCAAGTTTCTTCAGAGTTTGAAGTTCAGCATGATCGTCCACATCAGGCGGATAGCGATGCCCTGGCAACAGCTCTGATCTTCATAAAATGTTTGGAGGAAATTGAGGGTCTGCCGCTGCTCACCTTGCAACGTTTGTCCGATTTATTTGCAGGAGAAGATAGTGATTTAGGTTGGTTCTTTGATGCCATGTTGCAAGAAAAGGAACAACAGGTTGATCCTAATCCGAAAGGTCATACCTATTATCGGCAATTCGCCCTCCAAGTAGATGATTGGACGGAGATGATTCCGGCTAGGTATGGTGACGATACTAATCCATTGGATAATGTGACATTCCAGCAATTTATGGATGGGGTAAGAGATCGACTACGTGCTAAACTGCCAAATTATGAAGAGCGAGAAGCACAGAACTTGATGCTTGACGAAGTTATGCAGGCTTTTCAAGAAGATAAGCATTTATTAATTGAGGCCGGAACTGGAACAGGTAAATCTCTAGGGTATCTTCTGCCTGCCATTTACCATAGTGTGAAACAAGATGACAAGGTTATGGTCAGCACTCACACGATTAATCTACAGGAACAGTTGCGCGAGCGTGACATTCCATTACTGACTGAAGTAGTGCCTTTTCCATTTAGAGCTGCCATTTTTAAAGGAAGACAGCATTATTTGTGTTTGAGAAAATTTGAACATAAAATAAATAGAAAAGACTTTGCAACGCCAAAAGAAGAAGTAATGATCGCCGCACAAATGATTGTATGGTTGACCCAAACGGAGACCGGGGACGATGAGGAACTCAACATGGGGAATCGTGGGGGGGACTTCTGGGAGACTGTGGCTAGTGAGTCGGACTCCTGTCTGGGTCGTTCCTGTCCTTGGTTCCGCAAATGCTTCTATCATCGTGCTAAGCATGAGGCTGGTATCGCTGATGTAGTCATTACTAACCATTCCAAATTGTTCACAGATATTCAAGCGGGACATCAATTGCTTCCTAGCTATGAGCGATTGGTTATTGACGAAGCTCATCATTTAGAAGACGTAGCCGGAAAGCATCTGGGCCTTCAATTAAAGTACTTTACTGTTGTGCATACTTTGACACGTCTGTTCAAAGATAGTAAGACAGGACAACTTCCGAGTCTTAGAAGCGCCCTTCAGAATACGAAGAGTGAAAAGTCATCAGAGTGGTGTTCTATTATTGATGGCTTATATCGTTCTCTGCTGGATGTGAAAGAGAGCTGGGATAAGCTCAGCGAAATGCTCTTCGTGCTCATGCCTGACCGCAGTGATGCAGCTCCAGGAGATCCTGGACAGTTCGTTCTTCGGTTACTTCCAAATAGGAAGCCCAAGGAATGGGATGCTATTGAAGCATTGGAGAATCAGATTTATGTTATTCTGAGCGATGTGCTTCGCAAGGGAGAACGCATGCTAGGTGAGATTAGGGAAGAGCCAGATGATTACGGATCTGAAGGTTTAATGACGGATATCAGTGGATTATTCAAAGATATCGCAAACGAGCGTGATGGTTTGCGTTCTTTCATCAAACTGGATGACGAGGATACGGTGTACTGGATCGAAGGCAATGGTAATTACCGTAGTCGATCATTACAGATCTTTGCTGTTCCAATTGATGTGAGCGCCCAATTAAAATCGTATTTCTTTGATAAGAAGAAGAGTGTAGTGATGACTTCGGCGACATTGTCGGTCGATAAATCATTTCAATATATGATTGAACAGCTTGGACTTCAGGAGGCTGCCTCCGAAGATAGATTGGTTACTTCAGTGCTTCCATCTCCATTTAATTACCGTGATCAAGCACTCCTAGTAATTCCAAGGGATTTCCCGAGTGTTAAGGGGAGCGTAGGAGATGATCATTTTGTCAATACGCTTGTGCAGTCTTTAGCAGACACTGCAACTGTAACACAAGGTCGAATGTTGGTGTTGTTTACCTCTTATCGAATGTTACGGCAAGTGTATGATCCTCTTAAGGAACTGCTGTCTCAACGGGGAATTACGGTAATAGGCCAAGGGATGGATAGTGGTAATCGTAGTAAGTTAACTCGCAGGTTTCAAGGGCAGAGTGCTTCCGTTCTGCTTGGAACGAGTAGTTTCTGGGAAGGTGTAGACATTCCAGGTGAAGCTTTAACCAGCTTGGCAATTGTCCGTTTACCTTTCCAACCTCCCAACCATCCGTTGATTGAAGCGAAGAGTGAGCGACTTCAGAAGGAGAAGAAGAATCCCTTTATGAAGTTGTCTGTGCCGCAGGCGGTTATCCGCTTTAAGCAAGGTTTTGGACGGCTGGTCCGTTCTTCGCAAGACCGTGGAATTGTGGTTGTTTATGATACGCGCATCTTGGAATCCTACTACGGAAAATACTTTTTATATTCATTACCCGGACCGAAGATGGAGCATATGCCACTTGAACAGATGGTTCCACGTATTTCGGAATGGCTGGTCGCTGAAGAACAACAAGGTTCTTCTTTATCAGATTAGGAGGAAAAATGCATGAAATCAGAAAAAATATCGGATGCCGTGGTACGAAGATTACCCGTTTACTTACGTTTTCTAAATCAATTAAGTCAAAGGGAAGTACCTACAGTTTCCTCACAAGAGTTGGGTCAGAAACTGGCACTCAATCCGGCACAAATTCGTAAGGATCTTGCCTATTTTGGTGATTTCGGTCGTAAAGGGATTGGATACGACGTTTCTTATCTGATTGAGAAAATTCGTCAAATTTTAAACTTGGACCAACAAATTAATGTAGCTTTGGTCGGAGCTGGTAACTTGGGACAAGCGCTTTCCAATTACAATGCTTACTTGAAGGATAATATGAAAATTGTGAGTATTTTTGATGCCTTTCCGTCGAAGATTGGTAGCAAAATCAATAATATTACGGTACAACCAATAGAGGAACTAGTAGAATCGGTCAAACAGAATAATATCCGAATCGGGATTATTACAGTTCCGGATACAGAGGCGCAGCGAGTAGCTGATGTTCTAGTAGCCGCTGGGGTAGAAGCGATTCTCAATTTCGCTCCTACAATTCTGAAGGTCCCACCTGAGGTGCGTATTCATGCGGCCGATTTTACAACGGACCTCCTGAGTTTAGCCTATTATTTGAATGGAAAGGAAACAGAATTAGATGAGTCATAAGTGGTTAATTAAAAATGGGACGATAGCGGTAATGGACGATGCACGTCCCGTAGTTAATGGTTATATGTTGGTTGAGGGAGATACGATAACGTATATTGGTGAGGAACGTCCTGAAGGTGCAGAAGGAGCAGAAATTTTTGATGGAGCAGGCCTTCTCTTCCTTCCAGGTTTGGTAAATACGCACGGACATGCGGCGATGTCACTGTTACGTGGGTATGGGGATGATCTTGCCCTACAAGTTTGGCTTCAAGATAAAATGTGGCCTATGGAGGCTAAATTTACAGGTAGTGATGTGTATTGGGGGACTTCATTGTCCGTGCTTGAAATGCTAAAAGGTGGGACGACGACCTTTCTAGATATGTATGACCATATGGACCAAGTGGCCAAAGTAGTAGAAGAATCGGGTATACGTGCTGTTCTTATGCGTGGTGCAATTGGGTTCTGCTCTGAAGATGAACAACGCCAGAAGTTAAATGAAGCTGTTGGATTTGCTCGTGACTGGCATGGTAAAGCAGACGGGCGGATCACAACGATGCTCTCACCACATTCACCTTATACTTGTGCACCTAATTTCTTCGAGAAATTTGTTCAGGCAGCCCACGATCTTAACTTGCCGTTACATACGCATATGTCGGAGACTAAGACTGAAGTGGAACAAAATGTGAGTAATTATGGCGTACGACCGGTTCAACATTTACTCAATATGGGTATGTTCTCTCGTCCATCACTGGTTGCACATGCTGTGCATTTGAACGATGAGGAGATCGAAATTCTGGCAGCACATCAAGTAGGAGTATCCCATAATCCAGGTAGCAATCTAAAGCTCGCTAGCGGTGTTGCTCGAGTGCCTGAATTACTCAAAGCGGGTGTTACCGTTTCACTTGGTACAGATGGTGCTGCTAGCAATAATAACCTTGATATGTTTGAGGAAATCCGGTTGGCTGCATTGATTCATAAAGGGGTATCTGGTGATCCAACTGCTGTACCGGCATTACAAGCACTCAAGATGGGTACAGAGTATGGTGCTAAGTCAGTTTTCTTACAGGATACGGGCAAATTGGCCCAGGGAATGAAGGCCGATTTTATTGCTCTGAATACGGAGCAGGCTCATTTTCTGCCAAGAACCGATTATATTTCTCATGCAGTGTATTCGGCCGGAGCGAAAGATGTGGAGCATGTTTGGGTGAACGGCAAACAAGTGATTAAGAATGGTGCTGCGCTGACTATTGACGAAGAAAAAGTGCGTTATGAAGCGCAAGCAGCTTATGAAGGATTGTTATCTCGTTAATTCGTCGTCATAGCTCAAACAAGTCATTAACGGGGAGTGGAAGAGAAGGTTGAAGAAGAAAACCAAATGGATACTAATCTCTATCCTAACCCTGCTGCTCGTGCTCTTTGGTCTTCACCGTTTCTATATCTATATCCAACAGGATTTGTGGAGCGGCGAGCAAGCCGCGGTAGTACGAGCACAGCAGGAAGCCGGTATTAGCGATGTTAAGAAAGTATATAAATCGGTTTGGGATGAAGTGTGCTGGGTTGTAGAAGGTAAGGATGAATCGGGGCAAGCAGTCATGGTATGGATTCAAGAAGGAAAAGAATCCCGAGTAGTCCCTCTCTCAGAAGGAACAACGGAAGCCCAGGTCAAAGCGATCATACATGAACGCTTTCCGGAAATTGATATTGTAAGATTGGTTCCTGGAATTTATAACGATCAATTAGTGTGGCAGTTATTTTATAAAGAGAACGCACATCATTATTATCGTTTCTACAATTTCAGCAGCGGCGAACCACTCTCTGAGGTGTTTACACTACCGAATCGCTAGGTAATTACATTTAAATAAGCCATGTGCACGAATGTTGATAATGAACATTTTGCACATGGCTTATTTTTGTGGTGTATGCATAGTTTAAACTGCGAAATAATATAAAATTTTAAATATAGTCACACCTTCCATTCGAATTAGTGTGTATGATGTGATATACTTCTATTTGTTGAAATGATATACGATTAGTATATCGATATAGTCGGAAAATAGTATACTAGTTAATATATATCAACACATATTATCATCATAAGGGGGACATCAAAGTGAAACTTCGTACCTGGCCGATTGTTGTAACGGTTGCGGTATCAGCACTGTTGTTGTTTGGTGGGTGGTTTGCTTATCGCCAGTGGGTGGTTGAAAATCCCCTAAAAAAACTGGTGACGGAATATGAGGGTGTAAATGCTGTTCAGTTTGATATTACCCGCACTGAGGTTGATTTGAAACTGAAATTAGAACCAGGAACCGATATTAGCGGTTTGGTCAAACATATAGAACAGGACGGAAAAGGAATTATCGGAAATCGCACACTGAAATTGGATGTTGAGGATATTTCCTCACCTGCTCTAGATAAATTATGGGAGCAGGCATTGTTCTCCGTAGCACAGGCGATGGAGAACAAACAATATACAGAGATCACAGCTACCTTGGAGAAGCTAGAGCAACAAGATAGCTCATTACAGACGAGTGCGGAAATAGATGATAAAAATGTGTACATTACTTTGACTAATGGAGAAAATAGCAAATTTATTATCTTGCCTCGCATTCCGCAGAAAATGGGGGTATGGTCCAATGCGTAAATCAATGATTGAGGTTGCGATTGGATTTGTGCCAGTATTTTTGATTTTCTTGGCTTATATAGGGGTGAATATTGTACCCATTATTATTGTTCTGATCATGCTTGCAGCCCTATTTGCAGTAGCTAAATCACGAGGAGGAATTGCGGTTGGTGCTCTGCAAGGTCGTAATCGAAAGAAGAAGGGGATAGACAAGTTAACATTTGAAGAAATTGGGGGTCAAGAGAGCGCTAAGCAGGAGCTTAGAGAAGCACTTGATTTTCTAGTTCGTCTTGATGATATTAAGAACTTTGGTATTAGACCTATCAAGGGTATTCTACTAACTGGTCCTCCCGGAACTGGGAAGACGTTGTTGGCTAAAGCCGCTGCACAATATACAGACGCGGTTTTCGTTACAGCTTCGGGTAGTGAATTCGTGGAGATGTATGTTGGTGTGGGTGCGGGACGCATCCGCGATCTGTTCAAAGATGCCCGAACTCGTGCTGTGAAAGAGAAAAAAGAAAATGCGGTTATTTTTATCGATGAAATTGATGTGATTGGTGGTAAAAGGGAAGGTGGTCAGCAAAGGGAGTATGATCAGACACTCAACCAATTACTCACTGAAATGGATGGAATGTATTCTTCGGAAACACCACGAATTCTGCTCGTAGCAGCTACCAACCGGAAAGAAATGCTCGATAGTGCGCTGCTGCGTCCTGGTCGGTTTGATCGGCATATTCAAGTGGATCTTCCTGATAAGAAAGGCCGTAGACACATTTTGGAACTTCATGCGAAGAACAAACCGCTTGCGCAAAATGTAAGTCTGGATAAAGTTGCTGAGGAAACCTATGGTTTCTCGGGGGCTCAACTTGAAAGTGTAATGAATGAAGCCGCTATTTATGCCATGCGTGATCATCAAACTGAGATTAACCAAAATTATTTATCGCTAGCGATTGACAAAGTCATGATGGGTGAGAAGACGGACCGTGAATCGACGGAGGAAGAAAAGCGCCGTGTTGCGGTTCATGAATTGGGCCATGCTGTAGCTGCTGAAGTTGTTTCTCCTGGAAGTGTAAATCAAGTCGTCCTTAGCCCGCGTGGAAGGGCACTAGGTTATGTTCGGCATAATCCTCAGGAAGAGAAATACCTGTATACCAAGGGTTATTTAGAAGGTCAGATCATGGTTACGCTGGCTGGTGCGGCTGCAGAAGAGATTTATTACGGCGGACGTAGCACAGGTTCAAGTAATGATTTTGAGCAGGCATTAAATATTGTCCATACGATGTTGACATCGGGAATGACTTCGCTCGGTATCGTCAATATGGATATGGTGACCAAAGAAGTGCTTATGAAAGAGAACGCCTTAATTCTGGACGAATTATTTTCAAGAACAAAACAGCTATTAATGGATCATTCTGCTGTATTTGATCGATCACTGGATATCCTGTTGAGTGAGGAAAGACTCTCTGGTGAACAATTTCGTTGTCAATTTCGTGACAGTATCACATTACCGGCATAAAAAATGATGCCGGTTATTTTTTTTTACTTTTTGCTCGTGCTAAGATATTATTAGATGTTGGGTATAAAACATTGTATTATTCGACACGAAGGGTACAATATATGTAGAGACCACGAAAGGATGGAGCGACTGAATTATGAATTTTAAAAGAATAGGTGTCATTGGTGGCGGTACGATGGGCCAAGGCATCAGCGAAATGTTGGCGGCTAAAGGACTAGATGTATTACTTGTAGAAGAAACTCCAGAAAAATTAAACCATGCGTACAGCATGATAGAGACGAGCCTGGATAAGCAGCTTGAGAAATGGGCGATTACCAAGGCGGAGAAGAAACTTATCTTATCTAAAATTCATAAAGTAACCCATTTTGCCGAACTAGGCACCTGCGATATGGTGATCGAGACCATTTCGGAAGATTTGGATGCAAAAAAGGAAATATTCAAGCAGCTTGATCAAGTGTGCCCAAGCAATATCCTGCTTGCGAGCAATACATCAACGCTTAGCTTAACAGAAATTGCTGGTTCGACGATGTATCCGGAACGCGTAATCGGTATGCACTTTATTTATCCGGTATCTCGGATTAATCTGGTAGAGATTATTCGTGGCTTGAAGACATCAGAGTCGACCTTTGAAGATACAAGACGCTTCGTTGAAGAAGTTGTCGATAAACGGGGTGTTATGGTTTATGAATCCCCTGGTTTTGTTACATCACGAATTATTTGCACGATGATCAATGAAGCACTTCACGTGCTTGGTGAAGGCGTTGCAACTGCTGAAGATATTGATGCTGCAATGCGCATCGGTTATCAATTCCAGTATGGCCCGCTCGAAATGGCTGACCGTTTCGGTCTGGATTCTGTATTGGCTGCTCTTGAGCGTATGTTCCGTGAATTTGGTGAGTTGAAATACCGTCCTTCCTTTGTGTTGAAGAAAATGGTTCGTGCAGGTAATCTTGGTGTTAAAACCGGCGAAGGATTTTTCAAATACGACAAGGATGGTGACCGGACATGAAAGTACTAGTAATCAACTCAGGAAGTTCTTCTTTGAAATACCAACTATATGATATGACTGATGAATCAGTTCTGGCAAAAGGACTAGTAGAACGGATCGGAATGGATTCATCCATTCTGAATCATAAACCTACGGGTAAAGAAGAAGTGACAGAAGTCAGTGAAATCCTTGAACATAACACAGCGATTCGTAAAGTGCTTGATATGCTGACAGATCCAGAACATGGCGTGTTAGAGTCCGTGGGAGAGATTCAAGCTGTCGGTCACCGCGTTGTACATGGTGGGGAAGCATTTAAAGGTTCCGTACTTGTTACTGGCGAAGTGAAATCAGAAATTCGCCGTTTGTTTGACTTGGCGCCTTTGCACAACCCACCAGCAATTATGGGGATTACAGCTGCTGAGAGAAATATGCCAGGAGTTCCTCAGGTTGTGGCATTTGATACGGCTTTCCATCAAACAATGGATGAGAAAGTATATTTGTACCCTATTCCGAAAGTATTGTATAAGAAACATCATGTTCGTCGTTACGGCGCACACGGTACTTCTCATGAATATGTAAGTAAAGCTGCTGCAGAATATTTGGATCGTCCAATTGAAGACTTGAAGATCATTACTTGTCATATTGGTAATGGTGCAAGTTTAACAGCTGTTAAGGGTGGCAAATCTGTAGATACTTCTATGGGATTAACACCACTTGAAGGCTTAATGATGGGAACTCGTAGTGGGGATCTAGATCCAGCTATTGTTACCTTTGTTATGAACAAAGAGGAATTGTCGCTAAGTGAAGTAAACTCAATGTTGAACAAACATAGTGGATTGCTTGCTATCTCTGGCTCAAGTAGCGATATGCGTGATATTACAGACGGTTGGGAAGCTGGCGAACCAAATGAAACGCTTGCTTTTGAAATGTACGAATATCGTCTTCGCAAATACATTGGTTCATATGCTGCGGCAATGAATGGTGTTGATGTGATCGTATTTACAGCAGGTGTTGGTGAAAATTCCGCGATCGTTCGGGAAAAAGTATGTCAGAACCTGACTTATCTTGGTGTGGAATTAGATAAAGAACTCAACAAAATTCGCTCTGGGGATCCACGTCGTATTTCAACTCCGAATTCGAAGGTTGAAGTACTCGTTATTCCAACGAACGAAGAACTAGTGATTGCTCGTGATACACATCGTATCGTACAGGAAGAAAAATAATATAAATATTTTGTTACGTTAGAGGAGAGATTGTGTCATGGCGAGCAAAACCGTGATCCGTCAGGTTAATGAATACGTCGATCAGACCGTTATTATCGGTAGTTGGCTGAACAATAAACGTTCCAGTGGTAAAATCCAGTTCCTGCAACTTCGTGATGGAACTGGTTATATTCAAGGTGTAGTAGTGAAGAGCGAAGTGTCAGAAGAAACTTGGGATCGTGCCAAAAGTTTGACACAAGAAACTTCGATGTATGTGACAGGTGTAATTCGTGAGGAACCACGTAGTGCATCTGGTTATGAGATGACAGTAACTGAGATTGAAATAATTCATTTAACCGAGAATTATCCGATCACTCCGAAGGAGCATGGGGTTGATTTCCTTATGGATCACCGTCATTTATGGCTTCGTTCGGCGAAACAACGAGCTGTTATGGTTATTCGTGCAGAAATTATCCGTGCTGTGCAACAGTTCTTCGATCAGAATGGATTTACCTTGGTGGATCCACCGATCTTGACTCCAACATCAGCAGAAGGTACAACTAACCTATTCCATACGAAGTATTTTGAAGAGGACGCATACTTAACACAAAGTGGCCAACTCTATATGGAAGCTGCGGCGATGGCCCTTGGTAAAGTTTATTCCTTCGGTCCAACATTCCGTGCCGAGAAATCTAAGACACGTCGTCACTTAATCGAGTTTTGGATGATTGAACCGGAAATGGCTTTTGTTGATCATGAAGAGAGTTTGAAAGTGCAAGAACAGTTCATCTCACATGTTGTGCAATCCGTATTGACGAATTGCCGTGCTGAATTGGAAGCGGTAGGTCGCGATATCTCCAAGCTGGAGAATATTACGGTTCCTTTCCCACGGATTACTTACGATGAAGCTATTGAATTCCTGCACAGCAAAGATTTTGATATTCCTTGGGGTGATGATTTTGGTGCACCTCATGAAACAGCAATTGCAGAGAATTATGATAAGCCAGTATTTATTACTCATTATCCTGCCAGCTTTAAGGCATTCTATATGAAGCCTGACCCGAATCGCCCAGAAGTAGTTCTGTGTGCGGATATGATCGCTCCTGAAGGTTATGGTGAAATCATCGGAGGATCTCAGCGTATTGACGATCTGGAACTGATGGAGGCCCGTTTCAAGGAACATGATCTTTCACCAGAAGCATATCAATGGTACATGGATCTGCGTAAATACGGTTCGGTACCGCATTCTGGCTTTGGTTTAGGGCTTGAACGTACTGTGGCTTGGATTTGTGGACTAGATCACGTGCGGGAGACAATTCCGTTCCCACGTACGTTGTATCGCCTTTATCCGTAATTAGGTTATGGAAGTTTATTCACCTGACTTGTAGTGAAATGAAGAAAGGTGAGAAAGTATGGCTATGACTGAAGGTTGGAAAGTCTGGGCTAAAGGAATATCGTTCGGAATGGAAGTCGGAACGGTCAATGTGCCGTATGCACTTCTCTCTCATTATCGTAAGCTTCATCTCAATGATGCTGAAGTCATGCTTCTTATGCAATTACTGGCTTTTCTTCAGGCGGAGCACAATGATTTTCCTTCTATTGACGAATTAGAACAGCGGATGGGAACATCCACTGGAACAGTAGCTACCATGATTCGGCGCCTGATGAAAGATGGATGGATTGCGATTGATGAGGAGAAAGACGAGACGACGGGAATCCATTCCGAGCGATACAATTTGTCTGGAATGTATGATCGGCTTGGGCAATATATTGCTGAAGAGCGGGCAACCGCTCGGCAAAGCATGAGGGACCGCGAGGTTTCGCCACAGCCGCAAGAGGACCAGGTTCGAAATCTATTCGTTATTTTTGAGAAAGAATTTGCTCGTCCATTGTCGCCAATGGAGTGTGAAACAATCTCAGGTTGGATTGATCAAGACGGTTATCCTGAGGAACTTATTCTATTGTCGCTTAAGGAAGCTGTGTTTGCTGGGAAAGTACATTTTCGATACATTGATCGTATCCTTCTTGAGTGGAGCCGGAACCGCGTGCAAACCGCTGAGGATGCCAAGGCATACACGCAAAAGTTCCGTGGCCGTTCATAAAAACGAATAGAAGATGATGATAAGTAAAGAAGCAGTTCACCTTACGAAGGTGGGCTGTTTCTTTTTGTTTTGTATGTTATTCTGAAGTAGTAAGATTTTGGGGCCTATGTGGCGGGAGGCAATGAACTTGAGAGGCTGGATCATTTACAAGAGTGGCGCAAATGAAGTGAAGCCTGAGACGTTTGAACTCGGTCGTCTAGTTCGAGAGGCTGAGAAGCAAGATATTGATATCCGGGTTTTATCACCCGAACAGTTTGAACTGATTGTGACACGTGATGATCGCAAAAGTGTAATGGTAGACGGTGAAGTGCAGCAATTACCGGATTTCGTGTTGCCACGAATGGGAGCGGGGACGAATTATTTTGGACTGGCCCTGATTCGTCATCTAGAAAGGCTCGGTGTTCGAACATTTAATTCATCACAGAGTATTGATACTGTAAAGGACAAGCTGTTCACTCTACAAATTTTGGCGGAACATAATCTTCCCGTACCCAAGACTATGTTGATCCGTTCTAAAGTTGATGTTGATCTAGTTGAGAAGCATCTTGGATTCCCCGTCGTAGTGAAGACGATTTCTGGTTCACAAGGAAGCGGCGTATTCTTAGCAGAGACGAGATCTAAGTTCATTGATTTGCTCGAGATGATTAGTGCTTACAAAGAGAATGCTACTATGATTTTACAGGAGTTCGTAGAGTCGAGTCGCGGAATAGATCTTCGTGTTATTACTATTGGCGGTAGAGCTGTCGCCGCAATGAAACGTATTTCTGGAAGTGATAGTTTCAAAGCTAACTATTCTCGTGGCGGTTTAGTAGAGCCCTTCGAGATCAATGCCGAAATTGAATGGCTGGCATTGGAAACTTCACGCCTACTGAATCTGGACATTGCCGGGATTGATCTACTATTCGATGGGGACCATTACAAAATCTGTGAAGCAAATTCCTCCCCTGGATTTGAAGGACTTGAATCATGCTGCAATGTTAACATTTCCGAGGAAATCTATAACTTTCTGAGAGTTCGTCTTAATCGTTTTTAACTATACTACAACAAAAATTGGTAGAGGTGTCTGTATACAGACGCCTCTTTTTAGTGTGTTATTATAGGTTGAACCTACTATATAGATTGTTTCTGAGAGGACGGAATGTCCCGAAGAAGCGGGGTGGTCATCTGACGTCAGTACTATACGGCTCTAAACCGTAATCAGTGCTTGTTAATAGAAGAAGTATATGCAGATCATAGAGCGAAGAGGGCGGAATTGTCCTGAAGAAGCGCAGCGGTCGCCTTTGCCTCCAAATTTTTACCGCTATAGCGATATATTCAAACAAATTTGGAGGCAACAGCGATCGTAAGGATAATCCGTCCGCGTAGTGGTATTGATCTACATGATGCTTTTTATCAAACACTGAATTAGTGTTGAGCCAAATAAACTTTTAAAAAGTTTTATTTTCATGCAGGGGTAAGCCATACTTGTATCGTTTACTATATTGGGGAAGGAGGAGAGAACTATTGATGTAGAATCACTTATATTGAAATTTCAACAGGGCGATACTGATACTTTTCGCGAAATAGTGCAAGAATACGGGAACTATGTATATCGTGTAACCTATTCTGTACTGCATGATGCGAAGGAAGCGGAAGATGCAGCCCAAGAAACATTCCTACAAGTCTATAAGTCTCTCCCCGGTTACCGTTCCCAAGGGTTTAAATCCTGGTTAACTCGTATCACCGTAAACAAAGCGATCGATATGAAACGAAGGCGGGACCGCCGCAGAGAAGAACAGTGGGACCCCGTAGATGTCGCTCTTCAAATCCCTGCGCAGGATGATGATATCCTAAAAGGACTCATAGATAATGAACATAGCCAACAAATTCAAGATAAAATCTCACAACTTCCGCCGGGACATCGTGATATTGTAACGGCATTTTATCTAGAGGAAAAAGGATATGAAGAAATTGCAGCGGATCAGCAAATCGCTGTGAAAACAGTAGAATCGAGATTATACCGTGCAAGAGCTTGGATTCGCGAACATTGGAAGAAGGAGGAGGAGTGGAGATGAATAAGCCGGGCGACAACAAGGAAAATGTCTGGAAAGAATATATTCGTAGAGATGCTATTCAACAAAGTGATGAAGAGCTTGAGAGTCTTCTTTTACAAGATGATGAATCTCTGGAGGCGTATATAACGGCGCTGACTTCACTCGAACATGAACTGCCTAATTTGTTAGATCAGAAGCGATTCACTGATAAAGTTATGAAGTCGCTGCCTATCGATGAACTCGGGCCTAAAGTTTCTAGTCTGCCAAAGTGGCCACGTAAGTGGAGTAGGCATCCTTTATTCCATTATGTTATAGCAGCATCTGTAACTGTCATTCTAATGTCTTGTGGCTTGTTCGATTTTTTGACTTTCGGTGCAGAACAAGTTATCCACCAGACGGATAGGCCGTCGATTAGTCAACAACTGCTTGATAAGACTTCGGGATGGATTGATAAACTTAAACCGTGATTTACTAGAAAGGATGAATGAATTTGCCATATTATCGTAATAGATTGTTAGCCTTGATTCTGAACTTCATTCCTGGCCTGGGCCATTTATACTGGGGTCGAAAAGGAAGGGGGATCATTTACCCGATCTTTTTCTTTGGGGGATTGCTTGGGGGAGCATTCTTGGCTATGGTATTCAACGAGGGTGGGATCTTCGCTGTTGCTGCTACAGGGGGGCTCATTCTCTGGGTTATATCTATGCTTGATCTTCTAATTCTGTTGTTGAAACAGCCTAAAGGCAGGGAGAGGGAGCTGTCGGACCAGTATTCCGAAGATCCCATGTTACGAAGCGATGAGTCAGCAGAACGATTCTATACCATATTGTTGTCATTTATCCCTGGTCTAGGACATTTCCAATTGGGCCTGATGCAGCGGGGATTGTCGTTTCTCATATCCTTCTTTGGACTGATCACCATGATGTTATTCATTACTAGTGTTACAAATCAATCTGTGTTTCTTCTATTTCTCGGTCTGTTGCCAATTATATGGCTATATTGCATGTTCGATGCGGTTCAACTTATTCATCGTAAGCAAGCGGGGGAATTTCTAGTGGATCGTACTCTATTTGACGAGTGGGAATCGGGAAGAACCGAAGGTAAACGCAGTAAAGTACTCGCTACCTTACTCTCGGCTTTTCCAGGTGCAGGACAAATGTATCTGGGTATGCAAAAGAGAGGGTTACAACTTATGGTTTTGTTTCTAGGGAGTTTCTATATTATTGACGTCCTAAGGATGTCGGTGTTTCTATTCATACTTCCCGTGATCTGGTTCTACAGTTTCTTTGACGGACTTCAGTCGACGAGCCGTTATGAAAGAGAGCCGTTAGCAGACATTCTCTTGATCCAAGGTAAACCTAATCATCAGCATTGGATTGGCATAGTACTGGTGCTTCTGGGTATTTATTACGTTGGCATGAATGTGGTGGTCCCTTTATTGAATAATTACTTTCCAGAGTTTCGGCTATACCATCGGATCGACACCTACTTACGTCCGGCCGTGATTTCTCTGCTCCTGATCGGCGGCGGATTGAAGCTATTATCGAAGACAAAGAAACATGACGTATATTGGGATGATGAAGATGACCGATTGAGATAAATGATAGATACCATTCCCCAAAAAAATAGTCTTTAACATGCACTTAACTATCGGCAGATGTGCGCTGTACGGGCGGAATTTAGATGATGTCGAGAATGGCGACTTGATTCACACTGCTGATGAAGATGATGGAAAACGAGATGGATAAAATGAGAACCATTATAAGGAATGGTAAATTATGATAGAAAAATTAAAGAGACGTCAAAAGATATTTACTATGAGTTTATTGGTTGTATATTGCTTAGCACTAACATGGATCATATTATTTAAAATGTGTTTTTCGTTTCAAGATCTCCCTAATTTTAGAGGAGTTAACTTAATTCCATTTGTTGGGTCAGTTATTATTAACAATCAAATTGATTTTAATGAAATTATGAATAATATACTTATTTTTGTTCCATTTGGAATTTATATAAGTATGTTGAAGCCGGATTGGACATTTTTAAAAAGGGTTGCTCCAATAGCAAGTGTAAGTTTGGTGTTTGAAGTATTCCAATTCATATTTGCGATTGGTGCTACCGATATAACCGATTTTATTGGAAATACATTAGGTGGACTTCTTGGGATTGGAGTTTACTTTGTACTCTGCAAATTATTCAAAACTGAAATAAAGACTAATAAAATATTAAATGTCATAGCTTTAATCGGTACAGTTTGCTTCATAGCTTTATTTGGATTATTGATCTTAAATAATGATTAAATAGGAATGGTTGTAAACGTAGCTTGGAAAAACAGTCAGGATAATTGTTAGGGAAAAGGGTTCCTTTTGAGGTTATGTACCTCTTAAAAGGAACCCTTTTATAGCTGAAGTCTAGAATTAAGTTAGGCATAAAGTGCAAACGTAGCGAAGAACCATCCGACTCCGCAGCGTCTTATTGCATATTAGATATTTAAGTTCTGGTTTCACCTCAGCCCAGAGCTAATCTCCGATATTCCACCTCGAAAATAAACTCGAATGCCTCCAAGTGCCGCTTGGCTTCAAACACATTTTTGCCCCAAGCATATATGCCGTGATTACGTAACAGAATACCTGGAATGTCTGATTGTAAGGAGGAAGGAATTAATTTTGCAATGGCTGAAATATCTGCATAATTAGGTAGTACTGGAATTTGTATTGCTGCATTCTCTTCCCAAATGCCGAGCCCTTTGATGAGCTCAATGCCTTGGGCAGGAACAAACCCCTTATCTCCATAACGTTCACTTAATAGACTATTAAATACCGTATGCACATGGAAAATAGCGCCGCAGCCCGTCATGCGGTAAATTTTTGCGTGAATGAGTGTTTCAGCACTCGGTTTAAGTTTGGTTGATTCACAAGCTTCGCCAGAGGCATTTACAAACAGGAAATCCTCAGGTGTATGTACTGACTTGTCCCTGCCGCTAGAGGTTACTGCAAAGTGGAAGTTATCAGGAGAGAAATCACCGACCCGAACAGAGAGATTACCGCTCGTACCAGGGAACCAGCCCCGGGAAGCGAACTGCTCTTTGATGTTTCGCAGATCAGCAAGCGCGGCTTGTTTCTCCTCTAACGTTATATCAGTAAAATTCATCTTCTATCGTTCTCCTTCCCGCTTTATCAGATCATCCCTTATATCGAAGAAAGTCTCAAATGGTGTGTGTGGTACGCCCAATTCTACACATTTCTTAGTCAGAGAAGCACGGGAGTATACCTGGTCGGCTAACTTGGCTCCTTCGAAATCGGTTAGGCTGTCGCCAATGAGGATTCGCTCGTAAAGATCTTGGGGAAAACGTCGCATAACCGTTGCTTTACACATGCCACAGTCGTTATTGCACTCCTCGTCGCACGGATGTGGCCAAGTGATGGTAATATGGTCACCGTCGAATTCAGCACCGTTACAATAAATATGTTCTTTAGGAATGTTATACGGGTCGACTATCGGCTCAAGAAAGAAATCAATGCCTCCACTTGTGATGTAAAACGGAATGTTACGCTCGCGAACATAGCTCAGAAATTCGCCAAAACCCTCACGAATCTGCGCCTGTTGAAGGACGAATTGAGTTACTTCTTCCCGCTCCGTGGAAGGGATTAGGTTGAATAAGATATGGACACCCTTGCGAATGGAAATCTCGTGGGATAATATTCTCTTCATTACATCTTCACTGCCGGCTGGCTTGAAATGCTCCATGATGGCTACGATATTGTCGCTTGTCGTAATCGTTCCATCGAAATCACAGAAAATAACGGGCTGTTTGTTTGTGGTCATCGTGATCCTCCCCAGATGTCTAGTGCTGCTTTTAATTGAGGCATGTGTTCAGCGGCCTGTTCCAATGGTACGCCGTTTAGAGCGGCATCAATGGCTTGCACAAATGCTAGGCCGCCGTTGATGGCTCCGCCAGGATGGCCGTGGATACCGCCTCCAGCGTTAACGACGACATCGGTACCGAAATCTTCTAGAATGCGTGGGACTAGTCCCGGATGGATCCCCGCTGATGGAACCGGAAAGCTAGTTCTAAGCGCAAGTTCAGCACTAAGCAGTTCGCGCTGAATGGCTAAATTTTCTGCTCGTGGCATAACGACCGATCCATATGGTGATGGGAAGAGGACAAGGTCAGCACCCGCAATCCGCATGAGCTTGCCCAGAAGCAAGGATGCAGAAATACCATAATGAGGAGAAGGGTAGAATGCACCAGCTAGAGAAGGGTGAGCAGCAATGGGGACCGTAATATCAGGGTCACTACTAAGCTCATGCAGAACGTCAAAACCGTAGGGCAATACATTGAATAGGAGCGCTGACGCTCCTGCTTCGATAGCCTTTAACGCTTGATCCCTGAGTTGAGATGTGCGTCCTGTAATATTTACAGCATAGAGTAACTTCTTCCCTGTGATTTGCTCCGCCTCTTCAGCGGCTTCTAGACATACTCGAACACGCTGTTCAATGGGGGTAAGAGGGTTCTCAAACAGAATCTCGTCGTCTTTGATGAGGTCCACTCCGCCAAGTGCTTGAGCCATAAATTGCTCCCTAAGCCCATCCAGATCATAACCAATAACGGATTTGAAAATGCTCATAAGAAGAGGTCTTTCCTTCACACCCAGCAACTCACGAATACCGGAGATGCCAAACTTGGGTCCAGGGAATGCACTGAGCAAATCCTTCGATAAGGTTAAGTCGATTAGCTTAATCTTTCCATCCATTGAGATTTTGCCAAAGGTGGTAATCAGTAAGGCAGGAATATCTCGACTAAAATTGATATCCGGGTAAGAAATAGAAACGTCAGCATACCGTTCAACCTGATTTCCACTTTCGGGCTCATGTACCTCAACACGTTCAACATGACCTAAGTGTTTGCGCATTTCATCCTGCTTGGTCCCAGGGAGTTCCGTCCATGTACCCACAGTCATACCAACTGCAATAGACTGGGCTTTACGTTGAAAGTCACCTTTTTCATCATAAATCCTGTAGGTTGCAGTGCAATAACTACTCATAGTAGAGCCTCTTTTACAGCCTCACCCATTTCTCGTGAACGCTCAGCACAACGGTGAACAGCAGCTTTAACCGTTGCCGTGAAATCACCTGCTTCCAAAACTTCAAGTGCCGCTTGCGTGGAGCCATTCGGTGAGGTAATGTCCGCACGAAGTTTGGCTGGATCTTCACCTGTCTCAGTCATCATGGAAGCTGCGCCCTGTACAGTCTGTACTGTCAACTCACGCGCTTGCTCCGGTGTCAGTCCACCTTCGATTCCTGCAGCAATCATAGCTTCCATCATATAGTAAATATAGGCGGGTCCACTGCCGGATATCCCGGTCAGTATTTCCATTTTGGATTCGGGAATGACACTTACTGTACCTACTGCTTGGAACATGGATAGCACTTGGTTGATATGTTCTTGGGATGCTTCCGCCGAGAAAGATATCCCAGTTGCGCCAAGTCCAATTGAGCTAGAAGTATTGGGCATCGTACGAGCTATCGGAGCTTTGACACCGAGCAAAGCTTGCATTGTATCAATTGAGAGCCCTGCAATGACGGAGACGATCAATTGCCCCTCCTTCAGTAGTGGACCAAGTGCTTCGAGGGCGGCTCCAGCGTCCTTGGGCTTCATAGCCAGCACAATGACAGAGGCTTGGGCTAATAATTCATGTTTAGTTTCCTCCGTGTTACCAGTAACAACGCCGTATTTCTCGGACAACTCTTTTAGACGTTCTTGATTACTGCGATTTAGCATTGAAATATGTTCAGGTTTCGCTACGTCGCGCGCAATAAGTCCACGTACAATAGCTTCTGCCATTGAACCAGCACCATTGAAGCAAATGGACAGCGGGGAATTGGATACGGATGTAATTGAGTTCATATAATGGACCTCCTGTCGTTGTGTAGGGATGCATATCAACTGTTACTGCTACGTTTATTGCCGGATTTGGCCGTTACCATCAATGATATATTTACTCGAAGTCAGAGCAGGAAGACCCATTGGACCTCTAGCATGCAACTTCTGGGTGCTAATACCGATCTCTGCTCCATAGCCGAATTCATAGCCGTCAGTGAAGCGGGTAGAGGCATTATGATATACAGCGGCAGCATCAACTTCTTGTTGGAATCGTTCGGCATGAAGTCTGTCATTTGTAACAATACATTCGGAATGTTTGGTTCCGAAACGTTGGATATGAGCCAGAGCTTCATCTAGATCATGAACGACTTTAATATTTAGAATATAATCGTTATATTCAGTAGCAAAATCCTCATCTGAAGCGGGTATTGCCCAATCTACAAATTTTCTTGTTTGATCGCAGCCTCTGAGCTCTACCCCAGCTTCACGGAAACGTAGGGCTAGATCATTTAGATGTGCTCTAGCGAAGGTCTCATGAACGAGCAGAGTTTCGATAGAATTACATACGGATGGACGCTGTACCTTCGCGTTAATCGCAATTGCCGCACTCATTTCCAAATCAGCAGAACCATCAATGTAAGTATGACAAATCCCTGCACCAGTCTCAATGACTGGAACTGTGGCGTTCTGAACGACATTCTGGATAAGCGCACTGCCTCCACGAGGGATTACAACGTCGAGCAGACCGTTGAGCTTCAGCATTTCATCCACGGATGAGCGGTTTGGATCTTCAATCAATTGAACAGCATGGCTTGGGATGGCGCTTGTGGCCAAGGCACTGTGGATAATTTCCACAATTTTGCGATTTGACGAAAGTGCTGATGAACCACCACGAAGGACAACGGCGTTCCCCGTTTTCAAGCATAGACCCACGGCATCGACGGTCACATTTGGACGAGCTTCATAAATGATGCCTATCACACCGAGTGGTACACGTTTCTTAACAATATGCAACCCATTAGGGCGATCTATCGTTTCAAGGATATCGCCAACTGGATCAGGTAGATCGACAATTTGTCTAAGTCCCTCAGCGATGTCTTTGATTCGCTCATGATTAAGTGCCAGTCGGTCTAGCAATGAGGTAGATGTCCCATTCTCCCGTCCGCGAATCAAGTCTTCTTCATTCGCAGCGATGATGGCATCACTCCCTGCAATAAGTGCTGTAGCTGTAATCTGCAGAGCCTCATTTTTTTGTTCGGTCGTCAGACGATTCAGTATAGAAGTTGTTTGTTTAGCAAGCTCGGCTTTTTGTCTTACTTCACTCATTGTGTAACCTCCTCAAATTTATTTATGATTTTAAAGAAATCCATTCATCACGATGGATGACTTCTAAGCGATGGACACTATTAATCTTCTTAACTACATCCACGCTAGACAAACCTAGGATATCTTGTAACTGTTCCGCATCGTAATTCACAATTCCGCGACCCAAAATTTCACCATCTCCGTTAAACACCTCTACCACATCTCCAGCATGGAAATGACCCTTGGCCTTACGCACACCTACAGGTAGAAGACTACGTCCGCCACGGATAAGAGCCTCTTCAGCTCCTGCATCCACTACAAGGGAACCTATAGGGGTGGAGAGGAAACCAAGCCACTGTTTCTTTCTCGGTAGGGAAGCGGATTGGGTCGAAAAATAAGTTCCTTTACCTGTTCCCTGAAGTATGGATAAAATTTCACCCGGTTGATTCATTTTGCCGATAAACACGGGTACGCCACCAAAGGCACCGATTTTTGCTGCATCTAATTTGGAGCGCATACCACCGGTTCCAACAGAGGAGCCTGCGCCGCCAGCAATGCTATAAATCTCATCTGTAATCTCATCGACTTGATTTATCCGGGTTGCAGCGGGATTAATCCTTGGATCCTCGGTATAGAGTCCATCCATGTCCGTCAGGATGATCAAGTGACTCGCTTTGAGCAGGTTCGCTACGAGCGCCGATAGGGTATCGTTGTCACCAAACTTTAATTCATCAATAGACACGGTATCATTTTCATTGATGATAGGTAGCACATTATGTTTGAGCAACTCTTCCACCGCCATACTGGCGTTGCCTGTTCTTTTCACATTATGGAAGTCGGAACGAGTTAATAGCACCTGAGCCGAGAGAATACCATGTACGGCGAGTGCCTCGCGATAGGTCTGCATGAGCAAAGCCTGACCGACGGCTGCGGCAGCTTGCTTCTCATGGAGCAACTTGGGTCGTTCAGGGTATCCGATTTCACGGAATCCTGCAGCAACCGCTCCAGAGGTAACAAGTAAGGGTTGATATCCCGCACGATAAAGTGCAGATAGTTCGGCAGCAAAGTATGATATCGCTTCTCGGTTTAATCCCCCTTCTAGCGAGGTCAGTGAGCTGCTTCCAATTTTGACGACAATGCGAGGTAGCATGGAGATCACTCCTTAATTTAGTAGAAAATAAAAAAACTTTCGCCTTTGCAGCGCAAAGGACGAAAGTTTAACTTCCGCGGTACCACCTTTATTGATGATGAATCTCATCCAACTTAAGCCCGGTAACAGGGGCGCTGTCCGGTATCATGTACCGGCCGCTCGGGGATAGGTTTCGAAGGGGACGAACCGTAAATTCTCACAGCCTAAGGAATTTACTCTCTGAGGTTCCGTTGATCTCTCCTACTGGTCCCGTCTACACGTTTACTGATGTGTCACGAACGACGAACGATATTAATTACTGATAGAATAACATGCGTTTCAGGGCAATGCAAAACAAAATGCTTTACTATAGTGATGTATCCATTTCACCGGGGGCAATTAGAACAATCCGAGTTTCCCAATACGTAGTACCGCTTCCCGCATGCGCTCCTCCTCACTTAGCAAGCCGACGCGTATAAAACCTTCCCCATGCCGGCCGAATCCAATACCTGGTGCAACAGCCACTTTGGCTTTTTCAAGCAAGAGCTTTGCGAATGAGTCGGAATCATGGCCTTTGGGTACAGGAAGCCAGGCGAAGAAGGAGCCTTTGGATTTTTCTGCTTCCCAGCCGATCTCATCTAGGGCCGTAAATAATAAGTTTCGTCTGGACTCATAGGTAGCAACCAGATCACGCACATTTTGTTGTGAAGAAGTTAATGCGACTTTAGCTGCTTCTTGAATGGCTCCGAATAGACTGACGTAGATGTGGTCTTGCAGTAAATTGATGAGGGAGACGATTTTTTCATTACCAAGAGCAAAAGCAACGCGCCAACCTGCCATGTTATATGTCTTGGAGAGCGTATAATATTCTACTCCGACTTCCTTAGCACCTTCTGCTTGTAGAAAGCTTACAGGGCGCTTGCCGTCAAATCCAATAGCCCCATAGGCGAAATCGCTGGCAACGACAATCCCGTGCTTAGCCGCAAATTTAACTGTATCTTCGTAAAAAGAAAGAGGTGCCGTGGCTGCGGTCGGATTGTTGGGATAATTCAGAAACATTAACTTTGCTCGTTCACGATCTCGTGGGGAGATGTCATCATAGTCCGGAAGGTAATGATTCTCTGCACGCAGTGGCATAAACGACATCTCCGCTCCAGCCAATGCGGCACCCGACCAATAGTCCGGATAACCGGGATCCGGAACCAGGCAGAGGTCACCTGGGTTTAACAAAATTTGGCTGATCTGGACCAGTCCTGTCTTTCCACCAAATAGGATAGCAATCTCTTTTTCTGGGTCCAGAGTGACACCGTAATCCTCCTGATAGCGTTTCGCTACGGCTTCCTTTAGAAAGTGATATCCCTGAAAGGGGGAATATTTATGATAGAGCGGGTTCGAGGCCGCAGTTTGTGCAGCTGCAACAATATGATCTGGTGTTGGGCGGTCTGGATTACCCTGACCAAGATTAATGACATCATGTCCACTCGCTATTTCATGGTTAACTCGCTCAACTAATGAAGCGAAAAATTGTTTTGGCAATCTCTTCATGATTTCGGCGGGTTCAATTGGAAACGAAGAGTTTCCGCCAAATGGTTGTGGTGATCTTGAATTCATCCTGCAACACTCCGGTCCAAAAATATAATATTGCTAATTTAACATGATTTATCCGGGTTGTATAGATGGGATTGACGGGATTATGAAGCGGACACTATGATGAAACAAATGCGAGTTATGTGATAGAAAGGATGATTAGGATGACTCAGAGGGAGACATCTTGGAATATAGCACTACTGCAAACTCATATTGAGGTGGGCGAGCCACAGTGCAATCGTGAAACCATGCAGCGTTGGATGGAGGATGCGGCGGCAGCTCCAATTAAACCAGATGTCATTGTACTACCTGAAATGTGGAATACCGGCTATGCGCTGGGGCAAATTTCCGAGCTTGCTGACCCTGATGGGACAGAGATCAGGGGATGGGTTTCGGCGTTTGCCAAAAAGCATGATATCCATGTTATCGCAGGATCCATAGCTGAACAGCGGGATGGTAAAGTGTACAATACGATGATTATCTTCAATAACAAGGGAGAAGAGGTAGGAGCATATTCCAAAATCCATTTGTTTCGCTTAATGGAGGAGGAGAAGTATTTAGCCCCTGGTGAGGCAACACTTTCTTTTGAATTGGATGAAGTCGTTGCAGGAGCTGCGATATGTTATGATATCCGGTTCCCGGAATTGGCTCGAACTTTATCGCTCAATGGGGCGAAGGTGATGTTTGTTGCGGCTGAGTGGCCACATCCACGGTTGCATCACTGGCGTACACTGCTTATGGCACGTGCGATAGAGAATCAAATGTATGTGGTCGCATGTAACCGGACGGGGAACAGTGGTAGCGATTCCTTCTTCGGACACTCCATGATTATCGATCCATGGGGCGAGATTGTCGCCGAAGGTAGTGAAGAAGAAGAAATCGTTACAGGCCAGATTGATCTTTCACTGGTTGATCAAGTTAGAAATAGAATTCCGGTCTTCGAAGATCGGCGTCCACAGCTTTACGGAAATGGCATGTGTGAGTAAACTTATCCTTGCGTCTCATTTTCATCTTGGAGATGCTCTTTCATCGTTAATTTAAAAGTTTCAATAAATGCCTCAGCCGCTTTGGACAAATAACGTCCTTTGCGGTAAGCGATAACTAGAGTACGGCTTGGAACGGGACTAGAAAGTGGCACATACACTGGAATCAATTCACTTCGTTCCGCCCGAGCAATAAATCTAGGAACGAGTGTAATGCCCATACCTGCTGCTACAAGGGATTGCACGGTTTCAATATTGTTACTTTCAAAAACGATATTAGGTTCGAAACCCGCGTCTCTGCATAAATCTAGTGCTATTTTACGGAAGCCTTGACCTTTCTTAAGAACGATAAATGGTTCGTCTTTAAGTTGTTCAAGTGAAACACCACCTGGTTTTGATTTAAGCTTTGCTAAGGGATGATTGGGTGGTACAGCCAAATCAATTTTCTCTTCGCAGATCGTCTCATAAGTTAAAGTTGGTTCTTGCAGTGGTAGTGAAAGTAAGCTGAGATCAGTCCCACCGCCTGCTGTTAGTTTTTCCAAGTTGAGTGAAGTATCTTCTAGTAAGGTGACACTGATTTCTGGATAAGCCTCTTTGAACGCAGGTAGAACATAAGGCAGTAGATGGGATCCAGTAATCGGCATACTTCCGATGATAACGCGACCTGCACGAAGCTGGGAGATATCATCCATCTCTTGACGCAGTTGTTCGACGGCATCCATTATTTTTCTGGCATGTGTTATAAAGCTAGCACCCGCATGTGTTAGTTCAACTGAACTGGTATTCCGATGAAACAGTTTGACACCGAGTTCTTGTTCTAGTTTGGATAGTTGCTGGCTGAGTGAAGGTTGTGCGATATGAAGCTTTTCAGCAGCCCTTGAGAAATTTCTTTCTTCAGCGATTTGTAACGTATATTGGAGTTGTCTGAGTTCCATGAATTCACCTTCCATGACAAAGATATAAGAGATAAAAGATTATGCTATAAGTAATTCCTATAGTAATTATATTATATATAGTATAAAACTCTTTTGCATCAAGGTTTCTTATGTGGCATGGGGAATAGGGCGAAGGGTTCATTTCATTTTTTATTTCTTCTTTCTAGCTCTCCCTAGCATATGACTTTTGTCGTAACTGTTTCCCAATACGAATTTATTGCACGCTAAATAATAAAATCCCGCTCAATGAGCGGGATTGAGATTAAATTTATTTTTCAGACTCAGGTCTCTTTATTTGAAGAGGAGGAGGGATGAGCCAACCCTTTTCTTTATTTAGCTTCAATATTTTAAGTCCTAAAGCAGCCTTAGTGAGATGGTATTTAGCAAATAAGGCGCCGATATCCTCCCTAATGGATTGAGCCATAGCTTGGCTACAAGCAACTAATCCAGCGGAAGTATCTACAGCAATTTTAGCAGCTATTTCAGGATCACTAAATTTTGCACCCGCAGGAATGTCTTCAAGCTTTACAGGAGGTTTATCAGGCATAATCGGTGCTGAAGGAATCCCGTTATCACTGAGTAATGTGTCCAACTCTTTAATTTCCAACTTAGCTTGATCAATAAGATCATTAAGTATTTTTTTTAGGTCTTTGTCACCAGCGTGGTTTAGATATGTCTGATAGCAGGATACTGCACCTCTGGCAGCCACGGAGGCCGCCCATACACCAAAAATTTCGCCATAATGCATAGGTTCATCTTTTGGATTACCACTTAAAACACCCATTTAAATCGCTCCTTTTTGTAGTTGTTTACAGATCTATAGTGTCCAGAAACAAAAAATTAATGTATGTTTTTATTTGGTCCACAGAGTGATAGCTATAGAGGCGGTTAACGGAATTTCTTAAAAAGGTTGTGGGGTGAAGTTCACAAAACCCAGTCCGAACCTATCTTATATAGGCTGAATTATCCGCTCTATTTTATTAACCTATGATTTTATGTATAATATAGGAAAAGCATCTACAGGAGGTTTGCCATTGATGAAAGTATGGAAAGAGATTCAAGGCTGGAGCATCTCGATTATACTTGGTTTTGTGCTCAGCATGATTATAGGCATCTTTATTATTCAACCATATAAGGTAGAGGGTCATTCTATGGAACCGACCTTGAAAGATAATCAACGGATTTTTGCTTGGAAATTTTCACATACGTTAAACAAACTTCCTGATTACGGTGATGTTGTCATTATTGATAGTCGAGTTGATCGGAAGCGTACGTTAATGGATGACATTAGAGAGCATCCCATTATTCGGTTAATGTCCGGGGAATCGGATGAAGAGATCTTTTATGTCAAACGGGTCATCGGATTACCTGGTGATACCATTGAAGTGAAGGATGGTAAACTATACCGCAACGGGAAAGAGTTACTTGAGCCGTATATTAAAGAGCAGATGGATGTGGGTACGGATCAAGTATGGACTCTTTCCGAAGGATCTATATTTGTGATGGGAGATAATCGTAACCATAGTAAAGACAGTCGAATGATCGGCCCAGTTCCACAAGATCATGTGATGGGCATTGATTCGTTTTAAGGAGATTTGGAATAATATATACATATAAATAGTCCCCGAACCATGGGGACTATTTGTTTGCATCGCTATATATGGACGTGATGATCATATGCATGGACATCATGATAATACTAAGGTAAACATGATATTCATCTTGAAATTCATGATATATTATAGAAACTAAACTGATTAATCTACAAGTGCAGGAGGAGACATAGGATATGAATAATAAAATCTATTCCTTAGTTATTGTCGGCTATGGAGGAATGGGCAGTCAGCATGGGCGGAAGTTAGAAGAAGTATCACGAATCAAGGTAACGGGTGTCTATGATATTAAAGAAGCGAGACAAGCTGAAGCTCGTACGAAAGGCTATAAAGTTTACGAGGATTATCAAGCTGTACTAGATGATCCTTCTGTCGACATAATTTTAATTGCCACTCCAAATGATAGTCATCACCCTATTACGTTACAAGCTTTACGTGCGGGTAAGCATGTTATTTGTGAGAAGCCAGCTATGATGAACAGCCAAGAAGTTAAGGATGTAATGAACGCTTCAGAAGAGACTGGAAAAGTGTTCATGGTTCATCAAAATCGGCGCTGGGATGAAGACTACTTAGCGATTAAGAAACTTGTCGATGAAAATGTGCTTGGTGACGTATTCTATGTGGAGACACGTGTTCACGGTTCTCGTGGAATCCCTGGGGACTGGCGTCATGATCTTAAGCATGGTGGCGGCATGCTCCTAGATTGGGGTGTGCATTTACTAGACCGCTTATTGATTTTGTTCCCAGAAAAGGTTACGAGCGTTTACGCAAAACTAAGTTATATTTTAGGCCATGAAGTTGATGATGGTGTGAAAGTATACCTCACCTTTGAGGGTGGAAGAACGGCCCTGATGGAAGTGGGAACAACGAATTTCATTACATTGCCACTATGGTATGTAACAGGTTTGAACGGTGCAGCGGTAATCGAAGACTGGGATATGAACGGGAAAGTCGCGAAATGGGATCAAGCAGATACTAGTGATGCCGTACCTATCGTAGCTGGTGCAGGACTGACCAAAACGATGGCTCCACGTGCAGAGAATACCGTATCAGAGTATCCAGTTCCTAGAGTTGAGTGCGACGTACGTGACTTCTACTATAATTTTATTGATACTATTGAAAATACGGCGGAACGAATCGTAACTAATGAAGAAGTATTACGCATTATGACTTTGATGGAAGCTGTGTTTGAATCCGATAAAACCGGAGAAGTAGTACATTTGAATTTGTAAAAAGAAAATGAAGAAACATAAGGACATCACCCATAGCATCCTAGTTCTACAGAGGATTGCTGAGGGTGATGTTTTTTTTATTTGCAGTGCGAATGGATCGCTTATAGTCTTTACCTATCAATTTGATTGTATTTATGTATTTCTAACATGACATGAATCATGATATAGTAGTTTCATTAATCGGAGCGTATTGCTACTTATTTACAGCGCTTCGTCCATGTTCGTCGAATCCTTCAGTGGGGTGATTATTAATGAGTAAACAACAGACAATGTATGAGAAAATTTGGAACAATCATGTGATTTTTCAGGAAGAAAGCAAACCTAGCATTTTGTATATCGATTTGCATCTTGTACACGAAGTAACTTCGCCACAGGCATTTGAAGGTTTACGTTTAAGCGGACGTAAAGTACGTCGTCCAGAACTGACATTTGCAACTATGGATCATAATGTACCAACGAAAGATCGCTTTAACATTAAGGATCCTATCTCTAAACAACAAATTGATACGTTATCTCAAAACTGTCGTGAATTTGGTGTAACATTGTATGATTTGGATACAGTTGACCAAGGTGTTGTACACGTAATGGGACCTGAGCTTGGTCTGACACATCCAGGTAAAACGATTGTTTGTGGAGATAGCCACACATCAACGCATGGTGCGTTTGGAGCACTGGCGTTCGGGATTGGTACGAGTGAAGTTGAGCACGTAATGGCTACACAATGTCTACAACAGGCTAAGGCCAAAACGCTGGAAGTGCGCTTTATTGGCAACCGTAAACCGGGAGTAACTGCTAAAGACCTTATTCTTGGTTTTATTGCACAGTATGGCACTGACTTCGCTACGGGCTACGTTATTGAGTATACGGGTGAAGCAATCCGTGGTCTGACAATGGAAGAACGGATGACGGTTTGCAACATGTCGATCGAAGCTGGAGCTAGAGCGGGTTTGATCGCACCGGATGAGACAACATTTGAATATTTACGTGGTCGCCAGCATGTGCCACAAGGAGATCAATTTGATGTTGCTGTCGCAGAGTGGAGAAAACTTACAACAGACGAAGGTGCTCAGTTTGATCGGGTAGTAGAATTCGATGTAGACTCACTGATACCACAAGTAACCTGGGGCACAAGCCCAGGAATGGGAACGAACATCAATGCAACTGTACCTAATCCGGTAGACTTTGAGAGTGACAATGAACGTAAAGCAGCTGAGAAAGCTCTAGAATATATGGGTCTGACACCAGGAACACCGATGACTGACATTGAGATTGATTATGTGTTTATCGGTTCTTGCACAAATGGACGTATTGAGGACCTACGGGCTGCAGCAGAAATTGCTAAGGGCTATAAAGTATCTGAGAAAGTAACGGCAATCGTCGTTCCTGGATCTGGTCGTGTTAAGATTCAGGCAGAGGAAGAAGGCCTAGATAAAGTCTTTACTGAAGCTGGATTTGAATGGCGTGAGGCTGGTTGTAGTATGTGTCTCGCGATGAACCCTGACGTATTAGACCCAGGACAACGCTGTGCATCTACATCAAATCGTAACTTTGAGGGTCGCCAAGGCCGTGGAGGTAGAACGCATCTCGTCTCTCCTGCGATGGCTGCAGCAGCAGCGATTAAAGGGCGCTTTGTAGACGTCCGTGATTGGAATGTCCAAAGTGAGATCGTAAGCTAACCAAAGCGAAGAGAGGAGAATTAACCATGGAAGAATTTAAAACACTTACTGGTATTGTTGGCCCTGTTGACCGCGTCAATGTGGATACCGATGCAATCATACCTAAACAATTTCTTAAACGTATTGAGCGTACTGGATTTGGACAATTTTTGTTCTATGAATGGCGTTTCGACACCGAAGGCAATGTAAATCCTGAGTTTGAACTGAATAAACCACGTTACGAAGGAGCATCTGTGCTCGTCTCACGTGTTAACTTTGGCTGCGGATCTTCGCGCGAGCATGCCCCTTGGGCCATTTTGGATTATGGATTCCGCTGTGTTATTGCACCGTCTTATGCGGACATTTTCTATAACAACTGCTTCAAGAATGGTATTCTACCGATCGTCTTATCGGAGGAGCAAGTGGAAGATTTGTTCCAACGTACAGCCGAACACGACGGATATCAATTGACAGTGGATCTGGAGAACAAAGTGTTGACTGATCAATACGGTCTGAGTATCGCATTCGATCTTGACGAGCATCGTCGTCAATTCCTATTGCAAGGTTTGGATGATATCGGTCTAACGCTTCAACATGAGGACCTGATCACAGCATATGAGCAAAAGAGAGCCGCTAACGTGGTGTCTGCTTAACTAAGCTTATAGTAAAATCAAGCCCATCTAGTTCACTTATTCAAAGTGAGCTAGATGGGCTTTTTAGTCGCCTACGTCTAGTTCTATTTTTATAGTCGAAAGCTAGTAGAAGATTGGCTGAAATCAAATACTATATAGTATCTGATTTCAGAAGGAGGTAGACAGTAATGAAACATGCGGAATTGCACTTTGAGCAGGTAGTTGGGAGTACTAGAGGTTATTTTGTAGAGGAAAATCCGATAGGGATCAACTTATTAATTCATCTGAAAAATGAAGGAGATAGACTACTTCAATTAATTGTAACGCTAGTGAATGCAACAATTACTACAATCGATGTAGAGCCTCATTCCGAATTTGCATTTGGAGTTACTAGTGTTCAAACGATTGGAATCGCTGCATCCAAGTCACCAGATATTGGTACTCCCATCGGGAAAGGTACCCTAATTCTCATTCCGAATTTTTCTGAGATGAATCTGTCCTAGATTTAATTTAAGAGAATTGCTCGGAAATATTGAACTATAGTTTAAAGCTATCTAGGCTGTATTTACTATGTATAGAGCATTATTGAGTAAGACGATAAGGTGAAATTAGCCCTATTGTCTTACTTTGTCTTTCTATGAAGATATAAGGCTATGAGAAAGTTCTATTTTCTGATACTATGGAAGTAATTAGCAACATTTTGTCCGTTGGAAGCGTTTAATAGATTAGAATGAGCTGTGTTGTCGAAATTGCTGAGTATGCCGGTCATCATCCGGTAAATTACAAGAATGATAGGAGTATGATGATGAAGAAAATCGGTTTTTTCTTGACACTAATTGTTTTTTTGTTAGCTTTTCCGCGTTTAGGATTTGCGGCTTCTGCGGATACTCACATTTACTTGGACGGTTTGGAACTGTCTCAGCCTAGTAATGCTCAGGCAGGTAATGTTAAAGGGAGCGTTATGGTCCCTATCCGTGTCATTGTCGAAGGCCTGGGATATGATGTGGGCTGGGAGAAGGCAAGCGGAACTGTGACGATTAAGCAAGGTGATACGGAGCTTAAACTATTAATCGATAAGGACCAGGCATTAGTTGGTGACCAGAGTGTCACACTAGCGGCTGCGCCTTTCTTGTTGAATAACACAACGATGGTCCCTTTACGTTTCGTCAGCGAATCGATGGGCCTTAAAGTGAGCTGGGATAATAAAGAGAAGTCTGCATATTTATATAGTCCTGAAGGTGGAGCGGCCGGAGAAATCCTGCCAGGAAAGGGGACATCCCTTCCATCCGATAGCGGCGAAACTATGGTGAATAATCCTGAACAAGAACAAGGAAATGGATACATAACTGAGACAACTGCCCATATTAATGGAGTAAGTTTCTCAGACAATAAATTGATGATTGCAGTTGATCGTGCGGTTCAACCGAATGCATTCGCTATGTTTGGACCTGATCGAATTGTGGTAGATATACCTATGGCTTCTTTTGGTGAGACCTTTGCACTGGACTCAGCAAATAAAGGGGAACTTCTTGTAACAGATAACCCAGCAGTTTCAAAAATACGCTATTCATTGTTCGACAGTACCACTTCTACGATTAGATTTGTAATTGATCTAAATTCCAGCAGTCAATTTTCGATTACAAATGCTGGTGATGGTTTGGTAATCATAGATTTAGCAGGACAATCTACTATCCCTAACCTACCAACAGAATCTAACGGAACACGTGTGGTATTGATTGATGCCGGACACGGTGGGTCTGATCCGGGTACAAGTAGTCCTACCAGACTGGAGAAAGACTTTAACCTAGCGATAGCTCTGAAGGTAGAAGCACTGTTGAAATTAGAGCCTAACATTACCGCTGTCATGAATCGTAGTGATGATACGACCTTAACGCTCAAGAATCGGCCTAATTTAGCCAATAGTATTAAGGCGGATATTTTTGTTTCTATACATGCTAATAGTGTGGATAAATCAGTTAAAACCAATCCTAGTGGTACAGAAACGTATTATACACGTGAGGACAGTATAGCCCTTGCAAATGTGATTCATAAGCACTTAGTACAGGCAACAGGACTTAATGATCGCAAGGTTCGTCAAAAGAATCTACTCGTTACCCGTGAAACAACGATGCCAGCAGTGCTTTTAGAATCTGGTTACTTAAGTAACTCATTTGATGAGGCCGTCTTGTTTGATCCGATTGCTCAAGATCGTATTGCTGCTGGGATTGTAGCAGGAATTAAAGAATATTTTGGCCTATAATAAATAAGACAGGCAACAATGATAGACCAAGAGGGGGTTATACGGAATGAAAAAAATAGGAATAACATTAATTTTAGTTCTTATGATGATAACCGCAGTCGGTTGCGGACAGAAGCCTCTAGCGAGTTCTGAGGGAAATGAACAATTACCGGACAAGATAGTAAATGAACAAGAGCCTCAACCATCAGCCCAGCCAGATTCTAGTCAAGGATCATCGAATGGGGGTCAGAGTGAACAAGTTGTAGCTCCCGTACCTCAGATGTTAAAGATTAAAGTGTATTATACGGATGACGACATCATGGATTTGAAAGAGATGGAACAAGAGATCACGGTAGAGGATGCTAACCCGAATTCCAAATATAGTGAGGCATTCAAGTCACTACAGAAAGTCAGCGGTAGCGGTGTAATATCATTATGGGAGAAAGTAATATTGAACACGGCTTCGTTTGCGGATGGTGAAGTAACGGTTGATATTCAGTTACCTGATGAAGCACGGCTTGGTTCGGGCGGCGAATCACTTGCGATCGATGCGCTAAAGGCAACGTTCTTCCAATTTGAGGAAGTGAAGAAGTTGGAATTAACGGTTAACGGTGATAAATTGGACAGCTTAATGGGGCATGTTGAACTTGAGCATCCGATGACTAAATAGTAATCAAGAATAAACCATCTCAACGCTTCGGCTGGAGATGGTTTATTTAATTTATTATAAAATTGTAACTATTTCAACGAAATTGGCATAATTACGCAACTTTTAAAGGACCCATACGTCTAATATGTCGTCTGGCAATGTCGAAGATAGCAAAAACATCCTTCTTCTCGTCAGACAAAAATACTAGGATGGTAGGGGTGTGAATGAAAAAAACTGGTCTAATGTTGTTTATGTTGATTTGTATGTTTGCTTTTCCGGGACTGGGACATGCTGCTGGCAGTACAAACATTTACCTGGATGGAAAGGCGCTGAACTTGCCTAAGAACGGTGAAGTTCAAAATGTGAATGGTAATATCATGATACCAATTCGTGTCGTCGTGGAGGAGCTAGGATTTAACGTCAACTGGGAGAAAGTAACGCGCACGGTAACCATAAAGCAAGCTGATACAACGCTGAAGCTGGTTGTGGGTGAGAAAACAGCAACAGTAAACGGCAATAAAATGAATTTAATGGTTGCACCGATCCTGAAAAGTGATACTACGCTCGTTCCACTTCGCTTTATTGGCGAGCAATTTGGATTAACAGTTCATTGGGATAATGCGGCGAAAACTGCATATTTAGTTACCCCAGGTGACAATAATTCGGGAGGGGATGTTGATCCAGGTAACGGCGGAACGACGGAACCGACTCCTCCTACAACTCCACCGGTAACCGATGAAAATTTGGCATCCATAGGTGGTATAAGTTTTAGTGACAACAAACTTATGATTGCTACGGATAAGAATGTAACACCGAATATATTCAAAATATCAGGACCCGAGCGGATCGTAATTGATATACCTAATACGAAGTTTGCAGATACATTCTCAAACATACTAGATTCTGATAAAAATGGGTATTTAGACGTGGAAGGTTATCCTGCTGTTTCCAAGATTCGTTATTCATTGTACAGTAACAGTCCATCGACTATTAGATTCGTTATAGATTTGAATCAAGCTCAAAACTATAAGTTGACCAATGATAATGATGGTCTTGTCATTATCGATCTAAATAGTGATTCTACCAGTAGCGGTAGAAAGTTAGTTGTTATTGACGCAGGCCACGGAGGAAGCGATCCGGGAGCCATTAGTGTAACGAAGAAGAAAGAGAAAGATTTCAACCTAGCGGTTACCTTGAAAGTGGAACAACTGCTTAAGAAAGAGACCCAATTTGACTACGTTCTTACACGTAGTGGTGATACGTATCCATCGCTGAAGGATCGGGTGAAGATCGCAGAGGATATGAATGCAGACATCTTTATTTCTATTCATGCAAATGCTGGTTCTGCTACAGCTAGTGGCGTTGAAACGTACTACACGCGTAAAGAAAGTCTTGCACTGGCAAATGTAATGCATAAGTATCTGGTTGCGTCTTCAGGACTTACGGATCGCAAGGTTCGGACCAAGAGTTTGCATGTTACACGGGAAACGACGATGCCTGCTGTCCTTCTGGAATGTGGTTACTTAAGCAACCCTAAAGATGATGCAATCTTATTTACTGAATCTTTCCAGAACAATGTAGCTGAAGGCATTGTAAAGGGTATCAAGGAATACCTTGGTATCCAATAAAATGTTTCGCGAAGGAGGAGTCATCATGAGCAAAAAGTATTTGGTTTCCGGGATGTTGATTCTTTTGTTGGTCTTGAGTGCAGGATGTGGCCAGAAGCCGCAGGCTTCGCCTGGTAACTCTCAGAATAATGCTACGGATAATGCTACAGAGAATGCGACAAATAGTACGACAAATAACGGTGTTAGCGATCCGACTACAGCATCACCAGGAAATTCACAAGAGAATCAAGATAAAGATAAACCTGCGGATAATAGCACGACGAAAACGATTGATTCTTATTACACCGACGATCAGATGTTAGAGTTGAAGAAGGTTTCCAAAGATATTTCTTATTCAAGCGATACTGAGAAGTATGAAGCTGCTTTGAAAACACTCCAGAATAGTAGTAGTACAGAATTGTTCGCTCTCTGGGAGAAGGTAGTGTTCAAATCTGTTAAGTTTGAGAACGGAGAACTTACAGTGGACATCACACTTCCGGATGAAGCACGCCTTGGGGCAGGAGGAGAATCGTTAGCTCTAGATTCATTGAAGCAAACCTTGTTTCAGTTCTCCGAAGTGAAGTCGATTGAACTCCTAGTTGATGGAGCCCAAGTGGAAAGTTTAATGGGTCATGAAGAGCTTGAGCATCCGATGACAAGAAATTAAGGAAAATTAGAGGAAAGAGGTCCCTTACCGTCGAATATGGTAGGGACCATTTTTTTAAAAGGAGAGAAAATAATGTCATCATTTAAACGCAGCTTTACACGAAATACGAAAAAAGCAGTTTCTACCATGCTCGTTACGGCTATGTGCCTTAGTGGCGGTGCAGCGGTATTTGCTGATCAAGCTACTACTCCTACGGCTCAAAGTGTTGCGGCTGTATCGATATTCAGTGATGTTAAAGACGGATTCTGGGCAGAAAAGCATATTTATAAACTTGCGGCTGAAGGAATCATCTTAGGAGATGCTGGTAAATTCCGCCCAAGTGATAGTGTAACTCAACAGGAAGCGATCACAATGGCGATTCGTTTCATGAACTTAGATTCAAAATTAGGTAATGGTGAGGGCACGCCTACTGAACTTACAGTAAGTAAGTATTTCAAACCTTATTTGGAACTTGCTGTATCGCAAAATCTGATTGATAAGAGTGAAGAAATTGCAGCTACAGGCGCTAAGGAATCTTGGGGTGAGAAAAAGGCATCGCGTGAATGGATAGCAAAAATTCTGGTGCGTGCTTTAGGTAAGGAAACAGAGGCAAAAGCTTCAGCTGGTCAAGCTACTGGATTTGCGGATCATAATAAGATTACAGCATCAGCGCGAGGTTACGTTAATGTAGCGGTCCAACTGGATATCACTAAAGGTGTCGAAGGCAACAAATTCGATCCACTCGGTAAGGTTACAAGAGCGCAGATCGCTACGTTTCTAAGCCGTGGAGGAGATCACTTTAATCCCGGTTATAGTAATGTTTATGAAGGCATCGTGACGGAGTTGACAGATAGTAAAGTTACTCTGACAGCGAACGGTAAGATGAAGTCATTTACACTAGATAACCGCAGCGTATATTTCACGAAGGACTCAGAGCTTAAGGCGACAAAAGCTGAACTGAAGCCATATACGAAAGTATTAATTGTGGATAAAGTAGGTTCTGCTGCGTATGTTGAAGTAGTAGATGCTAAGGCGCAGCTTGAGAGTACGGAAGGTACCTTGTTACGGATGTTGAGTGGTAACCGTATGTTGCTATTGGTAAACAATGATTCTGTTACCTATACTTACGATGATAATACGGCATTCATGGATCAGAACGGTAATACCATTAAGGCGGAGAGCCTTACACCGGATAGTACGCTTGTAGTTCAACGCGAAACTTATTCAGGGGCTAATAAGCCGATTATCGTTCAAGTGAAATCAGCTATTGTGAACAAAAGTGGTAAAGGTACTATAAGTAGCGTAAATGTTACGGATAAAACACTGAGTATCAAAGATGCTTCTGGTAACACAGAAACATTTAAGTTCGATGACAGCGCAGCCGGAACAATTGTGCGGTATCAAAGTCAGATTCTTACCCTTGGTGAATTGAAGGCGGATATGGCAGTGAGTTATGTAGTTAAGAATAACGTACTGGATTCGATCGAGGTTTCTCAAGGCGTGGAACGTACGGTTACAGGAACTTTGATTAGTGTTGAAGGCAATTCTCTCTTATCTTATAAGAATGCCAGTGGATACCCTGAAGTGAAATTGTTGGTTGAGAAGCCGAGGGTTGTCATCAATGGAATTAATGATGCGACATTGGCGGATTTGATCGCCGATTTGAACGGTGGGGATAAAGTGGAATTGACACTGGATCCACAAGAACGAGTAACCCAAATTGTTGTACAGGGACGTCAGTCCGAAGTGCTCTCGGATGCTGCAGTTGTTAATTATGACTCAAAGTCAAAGACGCTAACGGTTCTGGACTCGGCTAAAAAGCCACATGTTTTTGTAGTAAATGATAAAACTAAATTGGACTACAACTCCACTGCACCAACTCTTTCAGGTATTGAATCACTTTTGACTAAGGACCGGAAGATCAATATTACTCATATTGGGGACCGGGTGTTGTCTTTACAGGTGATTTACAAATATGAAGGAACATTCTTAGCAGCCAATACGACAACGAAAATTATTACAGTTCAGTTGGCCGATGGGAAGACTGTAGCTGTACCTTATCAAGGATCGCAGCCATCAATCGAACTATTTGGTAAGAGTAATACAACTGTCAATGATATCAAACTTGGCGATCCAGTAACAGTCATTCTGAGTGCTAATCAGGATACGTTACAGACGCTTGCGATCAAATCGGTGGTTCAGTTTGAAGTATCTTCAGTAAATACAGCTAATAGCCGCATTCGTGCTGTGTCAAATGGACTAAGTAGTGAATTTTATGTGAATCAGGCGACATTGCTTGACGAAAATGGTAATGTTATTAAGCTCTCCAATCTGGAAGCAGGACAAACGATCAATGTAACCTTTAATGGTCAAACTGCAGTTGCAGTTCAAGTGGTTAAGTTAACACTAGGTAAAATTCAAGCGGTAGATGGGTCTAATCTAACCTTGAAACCGTATAGTGGTGGTACGGAAATCTTCTCACTCTCCGGAGGAGTAAAGGTGTTGCGCGGAACCTCAGTAAGTACGGGAATTACTAGTCTGACAACTTCGGATCATGTAGAGGTTCGTAAGGCTAGCGATGGTGGCCTAGTAGTTAATGTGCTAACGGTTCTTGAGCGTAAAGTATCAAGATACGATGCGAATAATAAAGAGATTTTAGTGATTAGAGCGTCTCTGTCAGACAACAATTTTAGGTTCGCAGTCACACCTGAAACATATATTCATCAAGGTGATACGACATTATCCGTGCAATCTCTTAAGGAAAATGATAATATTGTTTTATATTTCAACGGTGACAAACTGGTTGAGGTCGAAAAACAATAATCATTTTCGTAGGAATAACCGTCTTGATGCGGGATTTTTCCCGGATTGAGGCGGTTATTTATACGTTAAAGGAAGTTGGGTGGAGACATGAATGCCGCGGGTGTCCGCCATATCTTGGATTGTATAGGCGAAATGTTCCCGGATGCACATTGCGAATTGTTGCATAGTAATGCTTTCGAATTAACGATTGCTGTACTGTTGTCTGCGCAATGTACCGATGCGACTGTGAATAAGGTGACGGTGGATTTATTTCAAAAGTACAAAACTCCAGAAGACTACGTCTCCGTCCCGTTGGAAGAGTTAGAGCAAGATATTCGTCGTATCGGTCTGTTTCGCAGTAAGGCCAAGCATATACAGAAAATGTGTATGATACTGATCGAGGAATATGGAGGTGACATTCCAAGTGAGCATGATAAGTTGGTATTGTTACCGGGTGTTGGACGTAAAACGGCCAACGTTGTTGTTTCCAATGCATTTGGTGTTCCGGCAATCGCTGTAGACACTCATGTGGAACGGGTGAGTAAGCGGCTGGGGCTTGCGGGTTGGAACGATACCGTATTAGAAGTCGAGAAGAAATTGATGAAGCGGATCCCGAAGGAAGAATGGACGCTTACACATCATCGGCTTATTTTTTTCGGTAGATATCACTGTAAGGCACAAAACCCACAGTGTCAGATCTGTCCGTTGCTTGATGTTTGCCGCGAAGGCAAAAAGCGTATGAAAAAGTCACAAGTCAGAAAAGATAGAGAAGCGTGACAAAAAAAGATAACGATAGTAGAGGATGAGATTCCATGAAATGCATTTCCGTATACACTGATAACTTTGAACTATTTTCGGATGTTTTCGAAAAAGTGATTGAAATTGAATTGCAGGAGAACGATGAGCGCGAGATTGATGGTCTTACCGTCAGCGATTCCGGCGATGTGCCTGAGCATTATTTGGAGCGGATGGCTGTTAAACCAGAAGTTGTCGTCATGAAGGATAAATCTAGAGGCATCACTATTTTACAACATGGTAAAGTGTTTGAAATATTGATTCCATCAGAAGCTGATAAAGCTGAAGCAGCGTTGATGTAATATTCGAAAATAACCAGTTCCTGGGATGTGCTTCCGAGGACTGGTTATTTTTTTTGTCTATTTTTTTGTTTGAACGAATTGTCTCAGAACCCTTCCATGTATCTCCAAGGTAATGTAGAATGATTGTATTTCCTGAAGAATTATATAGAAAATACATATGTAAACTTTCGTGCCGCATTTCACGGTAGTAGCAAGGGAGGAGGAGAATATTCGATGAAAACGATTACAGATAGTCAAGATCATTCATTGCAGATGCTGCTCGACCAGCTTAGTGATTTGTACAACCAGTGTGGAGATGACACAGCTTGGCGGGAAATAGATGATCTACAGAAGAAGTTGTCTGCGGGTGAATTGACACTATCCTTCTGCGGTCATTTCTCGGCTGGGAAATCAAGTCTAATTAACTCATTGTGTGGGAAAGACGTCTTACCGTCAGCGCCGATTCCTACAACTGCGAATGTCTCCGCGCTCCGTCATGGTCTACCTCAAGTTCAATTAACCCCAGTAAGAGGGGAGAGAGATGAAAGCGAGCGAATAGTCTCAATCCAGTTAGGCGATTTTGAGAAGTATTGCCGGGATGGAAATACATATTCAATGATTAAGCTATGGGACGACATCCCACTGTTAGGTGAACATGGTGTCCTATTGGATACTCCTGGTGTTGATTCAGGTGATGCCGCTCATGCACAAGTTACGAATTCAGCCCTGCATTTGGGAGATGTCGTGTTTTACGTAATGGATTATAATCATGTGCTGTCAGAGAGTAATCTTTCATTTGCCAAAATGTTGGCGGACTGGGGTAAACCACTCTATTTGGTTATCAACCAGATCGATAAGCACCGTGAGCAGGAAGTATCATTTGAAGCTTACAGGGAATCTGTTGAACAGGCTTTCGAATTGTGGGGGATAGTCCCTACAGGTGTTTTGTATATTTCATTGAAAGATCTCAATCATCCTTTAAATATGTTGTCGCAATTAAGAGCGTGTATTACGAATTTATTAATTGAAAGAAAGTTATTACTACATTACAGTATCGCTTGTTCTATTCACCATGGGGCGGAAAGCTTTTTGAAGCGTTGCGAAATAGCTGAAGAAGATGAGAGGGAGGATTTGCTGTCGGAAGTTGGTGGTGCTGAGGTTCTTGAGGCGCTGCAAATGGATTTAACTGCTCTGGAGGCTAGGATAGAATCAAACGATAACTTGTTGGAGTCATCGCGCAGGGAGTTTACCAAAGATCTGGATCGACTGCTCGGAAGTGTACATATTATGACCCCTTCGCTTCGGGAGGCAGGGGAACTTTATTTAGCTAGTCGCGAAAGTAACTTTAAGACGGGACTATTGTTTAGTGGTGGTAAGACACAAAGAGAGAAAGATCGAAGACGGGATGATTTTTTGTCCAAGCTGCAGGAGGGAACATCTGCACAGGTTGACTGGCATGTTCGAGATTTACTTCGCAAATTTGGAAGAAGCCATGATCTTTGGAGCACGGAATGGGAATCCGTGATGGATGCAGCGTTGCCGCAAGCGGAAGAGGAATGGATCGCAGGCCCGGCCCAAGAGGGTGCGCTGCTCTCTGGGCAGTACACGCTGCGCTATGCAGCAGATGTAGCAGCCGGCATTGCCGGGCGCTATCGCCGCGCTGCGCTCGCGGTAGCCGAGCGGCTGCTTGCGGAGGAACTTGCGGCGCGCGTAGCTACCGCGGCGCAGGACCTGGCCGCTCAGCGCGCCGCCTTGCTTGCGCGATCTAAAGCGGCGACGCGGTGGCAAGCACTTGACGCCGCCGCCAAGGAGCGCGCTGCGCAGTTGCACGCGCTGCTCGGCGCAGCCCCGGCCCTCACCCCCGGCACCCTGCCGGAGGTGGGGGAACCGCCTGCGCTGGCCGCGCCGCGCACGGCGGCCCCGGCGCCGGAGGCGCTAGCCGTTGCCGCAGCTGCGGCAACATGCTCGCCCGCGCCGCCCGCGCTTGTGCCGGCAGCGCCAGCCGCGGCCATGCACGGCCAGCAGCGACTAGCGGCTGCGGCCGAAGTGCTGGAAGCCGCAGCTGAGGTGCTTGCCCCGTACCCGGTCTTTGGAACCGGGGTCAAAGAACTTCGAGCACGCGCGGTCCACTTACGCGGTGGCAAGTTTACGGTTGCGCTGTTCGGTGCGTTCAGCGCGGGTAAGTCCTCCTTCGCTAATGCTTTGCTAGGATCGGAGATATTGCCTGTATCACCGCATCCAACTACGGCAGCAATCAACGTGATCATGGCACCTCAGAATGGGATGCAGCATGGCCAGGCGAAGATTGTTTTTAAGACGATAGAAGCGATGAAGAGCGATCTGATCTATTCATTTGAATCACTACAGCTCGGTACATGGAAGGAACAGAGTTGGCTGTCTCAAGTGTCCAAATTAAAGATCAGTGATGTGCCTCCTTTAGGAAGGGCCCACTATAGCTTTCTAAAGGCAGCAGCTTCCGGTTGGACAGAATATGTCTCTCGCTTAGGAGGTCAGGACATAGCTAGTTTAGAGGGTTTCGTCTCCTATGTTTCTGATGAGAACAAGGCTTGCTTTGTCGCTGAAATTCAATTGTATTACGCTTGTCCTTTGACAGATCAGGGGATGGTCATTGTAGATACGCCAGGTGCAGACTCCATCCACGCGCGTCATACGAATGTGACTTTTCAATATATGAAGAATAGTGATGCTATCGTATATGTAACTTACTACAATCATGCGTTCTCCCGGGCGGATCGTCAGTTCCTAGCCCATCTTGGAAGAGTGAAGGGGAGTTTCGCATTAGATAAAATGTTCTTCATTGTGAATGCAGCTGATTTGGCCGCAACACCTCAGGAACTTGATGAAGTCATAGATTATGTGAAGGATGGACTTCGTGGAGTAGGTATCGAATCACCGCAAATTCATGCTGTTTCAAGCCAGATGGCTCTGGAATCCAGAAGTGTAAATGGAGGGGTTTTAGATTCTATTTCAGGGTTTGCGAAGTTTGAGACTGCCTTCTTTGAATTTATAGGTCAAGATTCTGCTGGCCTCGCCTTGGATGCGGCGCAAAGAGAATTCAGTGTGCTAATGGACCGTGTAGTGCAGTGGACAGCTACCTTGACACAAAGTAAGGAAGAGCGAGAAATGCTTCTAGAACGGCTTCAAGAGAGCCGTAAGAGCTTTGTAACTGAGTTGGGTGCTTTATCGCAAATGACTTGCGATATGGAGATCCGCCAAGAAGTAGAAGAACTGTTGTATCATGCTCGGCAAAGACTGCGTTTCCTAGCAGGTGATCTGTTTCTTGAATATTTCCACCCCACATTACTCCAGGATGATGGCAGTGATATAAAGCGGAAGTTTACTTCAACATTCCATGGCTGGCTGGCTGGGTTATCTCTGGAATTGGAACGAGAAATACAGGTTACCTCGCTGAGAATGGAGAAGAAATGTGATACTTTGCTCAACGTGGTATATAACGCCTGGTTGGATGACTTAAAGGGGAAATTGGATATCATTCCGACTTTTGTTACTCATCCTACTGTCACTTGGACATCTCCTGAGGCGAAAGAAGGATGGCTTTCACAGGTACTCGATCCGAGTGCTTACTGGACTTATTTCAAGAATCCTAAGGCTTTCTTTGAGGGAGGTGGTAAGCAAAGACTTCGTGAAGCCGTAGAGTCCTCACTCGAGATTAAAGTTAAAGAGGTTGTGGAGGAGGCAAGCCAGAGCTTGATTAACTTGTATTGTGAGGAGACGGCAACAAGGTTGTCTGCGCTGACAGGATCTTTAGAATCACAGTGGGATGAATGGGATTCAGGTATTGGCAATCTTACACTTTCTCCAGAAGGAGAAGAATCGTGGGGAATCGTGATGGAACGGCTTCACTCCTTGAATCTTACTTTATCTGCGAATAACCACAACATCACAGAATAGATTAAGGAAATCAAATAAAATACAACATGATTGTTCTACTGGGAGGGAAATACATGGACGTACTAAGGCAACTTCGAGGATTTTACAGGGAAAGGCTTAATTATTTGATCCTGTCCATACTGTGTCTGGCAGCCGCTACGGCGCTTGGGCTCGTGTATCCTCAGCTCTTGAGGAAGTTAATTGATGATGTAATTAAGCCAGGAAATTATGGAGATGTATTATGGATTGCAATAACGGCCGTATCCGTTGTTGTCGTGAAAGCTTTATTGCAGTTTTTGCACGGTTTTTTTGGCGGGAGACTCGGTAATTTTCTTGCTTATCGTTTACGAAATGCTTGTTATGAAAAATTACAATTTTTATCATTCCGCTACTATGATACGGCAAAAACAGGGGATTTGATGTCAAGGCTGACAGGGGACCTGGAAGCGATTCGTAACTTTGTTGGATTTGGATTTGCACAGATTCTAAATTTGGTGCTCATGGTTGCATTTGGTTCGGCCATGATGATGTCTATAAGTTGGAAACTCACCTTGCTTACGATGATTACGATTCCGTTCTTGGCCGGAGTCGCTTTGAAATTTGAATCCAAAATTCACCCTGCATTTCAGGAAATGCGTCAGGCTCTTAGTTCATTAACGTCGGCAGTACAAGAGAATGTTATGGGTGTACGCACAGTTAAGTCATTTGCCCGAGAGCCGTATGAAATGGAGAAGTTCTCTCATCGCAATGAACGATATAAGGATAATCAAATCTTTGCAGCGATACTTTGGAGTAAGTTCTTTCCGGTAATGGAGCTACTCGCTTCAATTAGCGTGGCAGTCCTACTATTGGCTGGAGGAACGTTTGTCATCAAGGGGGAAATGACCCTTGGAGAATTAGTAGCCTTCTTTAGCTTAATTTGGTACATCATAGGTCCTATGTGGGGACTTGGGTTCCACATTAACAACTATACTCAATCTAAAGCATCTGGTGAACGGGTGTTGGAGATTCTGAATCAGCAGATTGATGTGAGAGATAAACCGAATGCTACTGTTCTTGATCCACAAAAGGTGAAAGGATTCGTAGAATTTGACCATGTTACATTTGCTTATGGAAACAAGATGCCTGCAGTGACAGATATTGATTTTAAGGCTGCCCCTGGCTCGGTTATTGGTTTTCTCGGGGGTACGGGTTCGGGGAAATCAACAATTATACAGTTACTGATGCGGGCCTACAATGTGAACGAGGGCAGTATTCGCTTGGATGGGCAGAATATCTCAGATATCAGCGTACACAGTCTACGAAGTCAGATTTCAACGGTGTTTCAGGAGACGTTCTTATTCTCATCCAGCATTCTGAATAACATTTCCTACGGAATGAACAATGTAACGATGGACGATGTTGAAAGGGCCGCAAAATTAGCCAAGGCGCATGAGTTTATTATGGAGATGCCTGATGGTTACGATACAGTAGTTGGAGAGCGTGGTATGGGATTATCGGGTGGACAGAAACAACGAATAGCCATTGCTCGGGCATTACTCAAGAATCCTAAAATTCTGATTCTAGACGATGCAACAAGTGCGGTAGACATGGAGACGGAGCAAGAAATTCAGTCAGGATTCCAAGAAGTTATGCGGGGGAGAACTACATTTATTATCGCTCACCGGATATCTTCACTACGGCATGCTGATGAAATTCTCGTACTAGATGAGGGAAACGTTGTACAACGAGGTACGCATAAAGAACTAATCCAAGTTCCCGGGCCATACCAAGAAGTCTATCGCATTCAATACGCAGATCATCTAGCTAGAGCAACCCGCACTGAAGGGGAGGCGGAATCATCATGAGTACTCAAACTGAAACGAATAAGAAACATCAATCTAACGTCAAACATAATAAAAAGATAGAAGAAAGATTTATTTACCAAGATGATGAACTCATCGATAAAGGTTTTGATTGGAAACAGTTCCAGCGATTGTTCGGCTATATGAAGCCATATGCGAAACAACTTCTTCCATTGGTTGGTCTGATGACGATCCTTGGCACAATCACTAAACTGACGGTACCTTTTCTAACGAGTCTTGCCATAGATAAAGCGATCGCACCAGCCGATGGAAATACGAGCCTAAAGTTACTTTACATTTTGTCTGCAGCAGTGGTGGTATTGTATATCATCCAATGGGCAGCTAGTGTTTATCGCATCAAATACACGAATATTATTGGTCAAAAAGTCATTTATGACGTTCGTTCGGATTTATTCAAACATATTCAGAAGCTATCATTTAACTTTTTCGATAAACGGCCAGCCGGTTCTGTACTGGTAAGGGTAACGAATGACGTCAATTCACTGCAAGAGCTGTTCACGAATGGTGTCGTCAACCTCATGATCGATTGTGTTCAGTTAGTCGGGATTGTCGTAATTCTGTTGCTCATTAATTGGAAGCTAGGACTTGCAGTAATGATTACGGTACCGATTATGTTCCTGATCTCCACTAAATTGAGACAGAAGATTCGGATCGCCTGGCAGGTAGTTCGGATGAAGAACTCGCGAATAAACTCTCACCTGAATGAGTCGATTCAAGGTATTCGCGTAACTCAGGCATATACACAAGAACAGGAAAATATGAAGTATTTCGATATGATGAATAAGGAAAGTAAGAAATCTTGGGATAATGCGTCCGCGATGAACCAAATGTTTGGCCCGCTTATTGAAATAACGGGGGGAATAGGGACCTTCATATTATTTATGCTTGGGGTTTATTTGATTCAATCAGGGGAATTAACGATCGGCTTACTTGTTGCATTTAGTAACTATGTAGGTAATTTCTGGGATCCGATTAATCGACTGGGCCAAATGTATAACCAACTGCTTGTTGCCATGGCATCATCAGAACGGATCTTTGAATTTATTGATGAAGAACCAAGTATTGCGGATAAACCGGGAGCGCTACCGCTGCCTACGATCCATGGTGATGTACAGTTCAAGCATGTTGTCTTTGAATATGAAAAAGGGCGTCAGGCTCTTAAGGGAATTGATTTGAATGTTCAACCAGGGCAATCCATCGCTTTAGTTGGTCATACGGGCTCGGGTAAGAGTACTATTATTAATTTGATCAGTCGATTCTACGACACGACAGATGGAGCCGTATTAATCGACGGACACGATATCCGCGATGTTACTGTGCAGAGTTTGCGTAGTCAAGTTGGGATCGTGCTGCAAGATACGTTTATTTTCTCCGGAAGTATCAGGGATAATATTCGGTTTGGTCGGCTGGATGCCACCGACGAAGAAGTGGAGAGTGTAGCAAGGGCAGTGGACGCTCACGACTTCATTATGAAACTTCCAGGTGGTTATAACACGGAAGTTGAGGAACGGGGAGGGGCGTTATCCATGGGACAAAGGCAATTGCTTTCCTTTGCTCGCGCGCTACTAGCCAATCCACGAATCTTGATCTTGGATGAGGCAACCGCCAGTATAGATACCGAGACAGAGCTTAAAATTCAAGATGCCTTGAAGGTGCTTCTAAAGGGTAGAACCTCGTTCATTGTTGCCCATCGTTTGTCAACGATCCGTAGTGCTGATAATATCGTCGTGTTGGATCATGGCGAGATTAAGGAATCGGGTACACATGATGAATTATTGAAATATGGTGGCATTTACTCAGGTTTGGTAGAGGCACAGTTTCGGTTTTTGTAACCTTTTGTCGAATAAAGTGTGAATTTAATGAAAGACTATTGCATATTTCGTGAAAATCCCTGAAAATAGAGTGAGATTATTATCACTATATTAAATTGATGTTAAATAAACGCACTCAAATTCAGGGGGGATACGGGTACTCATGTGGGGAGCTCCTTTATCGAAAAACGCTAAAAGCATGATGCTGCTTGGTAGCGGTGAACTGGGTAAAGAGGTTGTGATCGAAGCACAACGTCTTGGAGTCAGAACGATCGCAGTTGATCGATATGAACACGCGCCAGCTATGGGCGTTGCTCATGAATCGTATGTGATCGACATGTTAGATGGAGAGGCTCTGAAATCGCTTATTGTGAAGCTATCGCCGGATATTATTGTTCCGGAAGTTGAAGCGATTGCTACGTCGGTTTTGGTTGAATTGGAAGAGGAAGGTTTCACTGTTATTCCGACGGCTACGGCAGCACTACTTACGATGGACCGTGAAGGGATTCGTAGACTTGCAGCGGAAGAGTTAGGATTGCCGACGGCCAGATATGCATTCGCTAATAGTTTAGAGGAATTAGAAGCAGCGGTTTCAAACATCGGTATTCCGTGTGTGATCAAGCCTTTGATGAGTTCATCAGGCAAGGGTCAAAGTGTATGCCGGAAATTCGAAGAGGTTGGGGACTGCTGGAATAATGCACTGGAGGGGGCGCGCGCCAAGAAGATGCGTGTCATTGTTGAATCCTTTGTCCCGTTTGTCAGTGAGATTACTTTGTTAACGGTGAGATCAGCATCCGGTACGATCTTCTGTCCACCAATCGGTCATATTCAACAAGATGGGGATTACATCGAATCGTGGCAACCCCATTTTCTAAGTGAGCAGCAGCTTAACGAAGCGCAAGATATTGCACGAAAAATTACAGATTCTCTCGGTGGCTTTGGCTTATTCGGCGTAGAATTATTTCTTACTGAAGATGGAGTCGTTTTCAGTGAAGTATCACCTAGACCTCATGATACAGGTATGGTAACTATGGTTACTCAAGATTTATCCGAATTCGCTCTGCATGTTCGGGCTATTCTAGGATTTCCAATTCCGTCCGTTGAATTGCTTACTTCAGGTGCTTCTGCGACATTAAAAGGTGACCGTGAAGGCGAAGATTTCGTTATCGCAGGTTTGAATGAAGCATTAAGTCTTCCAAGAACGCAAATCCGTGTGTTTGGTAAGTCGCTATGTAAACCTGGGCGCCGTATGGCAGTAGCCCTAAGCAGTGCACAGGATGTTGAAACAGCTCGCAGCCGCGCTAAACAAGCGGCAAGTCTACTTAAGGTGGTATGGTCCAATGAGTAGTCAAGTCTGTGCTCCAGCATTAGTCATTCGAAATAGCAGTTGTGATGATGTGAATGACATGCTTCCGCTAATGCGGCAACTTTGTTATCCAACAACACCGAGTGTGCTTAAGGAGCATCTGTCCATGCTGGATAATCATCCTTTGCAGTGCAGTCTGGTTGCTGAGCTTGATGGGAATGTAGTGGGTACGACATTCTTGAAGCTGTATCAAAGCCATGATATGAAGAAACCAGTATCGCAAATTTCTGCTATGGTGGTGGATGAGGAATACCGAGGTACGGGAATTGGTAAACGATTGCTTCGTGCGGCAGAATCATGGTGTAAAGAACATGACAGCTCACAAGTGTATCTATCTACGGGTGATCGTAACAAGTCAGCTAAAACATTCTATGAGCATTTAGGTTATACTTGCTCGGGCTACAGACTTAGTAAGGTTATGTCTTAATTTGAAACGGGTACGATCCTTATGGATCGTACCCGTTTTTACTTAGTTAGTATTCAATTGGCGGCATATATTGGATGTTGGTCATGTGGAGAGGAGTTTCGGTGACGACAATAATGATTACGATAGGTTGATAAATCGCCCCGGAATACAAGCTTCAGGAACACACAAGTTCCCAGATCTGAAGGTGTAGTTAACGCAGCTGATTTCTCAATTAGGGTAACACCACTATTTTGAAACACGCTACTTACGAACTGTGAACAGAAGTACGAATTTTCTCCTCCAAGTTCCATGTTGAGAATAATCCCTAGAATGCCAAGGAAATTGTAGCTGTATAACTCATTGTTCTCTTCAAATTTTTGTACATAAGCTCTCATTTTATTGTAGGTTTCTGTACTGACAGTACAACTATAAACAGCACACGTAGCCTTCTCAAATACACCAGTATGGATGTTCTCTCTCACGAATCCGCCATATACAGGAATAAGTGGATGCTTCCTTCCGAAACTGTACACTTTCCGTAATTGCGAGTCAAAAGCAATAGACGCATGATTAAAAGGAGCCCTGGTGTACAGACCTATCATTTTTGTCACAATGCTGCGTGGATTACTTAGTAGAATATAAATTTGCTTCTTATCATCCATGTTCTCAACCGCCATAAAATTTATTGTTAATATACTTCCATTTGATATTACCATGGTATGTCAATTGGGGGAATAGCGAAACCGACTCAGGAAGGAAAATAATACTAGACTAAAGTCCAAGTTGACAATTGGACGTATTTACTTTTATAGGACAATACGATAGAATCGGGGGGAAATTAGGGGGAATTATTGCAGATCTATGCTTAATGGGGAGAGGTTGCATATGACATATAAATTGATACTAGTGGACGATGAAGAGGACGTAAGAGAAGGATTGCTGGGACAAATTCAGTGGGAAAGTCTTGGCTATCAGGTGATGGATACTGCGGAGAATGGAAAGGAAGCCGCGGATTTGGTAGAGAAGCACCATCCCGACGTGGTAGTAACTGATATTCAAATGCCTTTCATGAACGGTCTTCAGTTATCCGAATGGATTCGCAATCATTATCCGGGAACAAAGATCATCATACTCACCGGTTACGATGAATTCGAATATGCTCAGAAGGCAATTCGGCTAGGGATTGATGAATACGTGTTGAAGCCATTCTCTGCTGGAGAGTTAGTGGAAGTGTTGGAGAAGGTAAAGGATCAGATAGATGAAGAGATGGCCGACAAAGAAAATGTGCAGCTTCTCACGGAACATTATCGCAAGAATCTGCCGATTCTCCAAAGCTTATTTCTCTCTTCCCTAATGTCACGCAGACTTCCGGAACCCGAAATTCGGGAGAAGAGTCAGCATTACGATCTTGATTTAGATGGCCAAAGCTATATGGTATCGGTAATCAGTATTGATTCTATGTCAAGAGTAAGCAACCCTTTAGCAGGTTCAGCGCGTTCGAATGAATCGGCCTCATTGCGAGAAACGCATGATACTCAACTCCAATTATTTGCAGTGCTTAATATAGCGGAGGAAATTGTAAGAAGGAATTATACGAATAAGGTTTTTATTCATCATGATGAAGTCGTATTACTTAGCATTAGTGAGGATACGCGCTCAGAAGATGCGGCGAACCGAACGTTTCAGTTGGTAGAGGAAATTGTGTTTAGTGTGGAGCGTTATTTGAAATTAACTGTGACAATTGGTGTGGGTTCGGTTATTTCAGATATAGGAGATATATTATCTTCGTATAAAGAAGCTCAACAAGCATTAGACTATCGGCTAATTCTTGGCAATAACAAGGTAATTTGGATTGAAGATGTGGAGTCACGGAAATGTGCGCCTAGTTCTTTTGATGAAGTAAAGGAGAAGGAATTGGTTCGGTGTCTTAAGTTAGGAAGTGACGAGGAGTTACTAGATCTGTTGAATGATCATTTTAGTGGTCTACTTGATGGACGTGTATCCAATCAGGATTTCCAAGTATATTTGTTAGAGATGTTAACGGTTGTGATCAGAGCTGCCAAGGACATCCATGTGGACCTGGATCAGTTATTCGGCAATAAGGTTTCTATCCTGGGGCAGTTTTCTAAGTTTACACATGCGGAAGAAGCGAAGTCGTGGTTTATTGATGTGTGTATGAAGATAAAAAATGATATCACATCCGATCGTCAGACTAGTTATAACAAGCTGGTGACTGAAGCACGCGAATATATATTGTCGAACTATGGGGAAAAAGAGCTTTCAATTACGAAGGTCTGCAATCATTTACATATTAGTACAGGATATTTTAGTAATATTTTTAAAAAAGAAATGAAAATGACATTTGTAAGTTTTTTGATGGGTGTGCGAATGGAAGCGGCACAGGACTTATTACGAACTACGGATTTGAAAGCGTTTGAAATTGCCGAGTTAGTGGGATTTGTGGATCCGAACTATTTCAGTTTTTGCTTTCGCAAGAAATATGGAATATCTCCTAAAGAATACCGAAGTGGAGCAAAAGTCCAATGAGATTTTGGAATGTAATTTCCAGATATCTAAAAGGTTTTCATTTTCGGAATATACAAGTTCTCATTTCGGTCTCCTCTATTACGATCACTGTGATAGTTGTCTTACTAGTTAGTATTATGTTGTTTGATCGATTCTCGAAGGCTGCGGAGGAGAACACTTTTCTAGGGCTAGGGCAAACAATTGAACAGGTTAATGCAAATCTGGAATTGTACGTTAGCGGGATGGAGGATGTTTTTGATGTCGTAGAAGAGAAGATTAATATGGCATCCGATGTCTCAAACAAACAACTCGGTGAGCAATTGGATACCATTCTTAACACGAGAGATGACTTGGTTTCAATGGCACTGTTTACTGAGGAAGGTGATTTGGTACGTAACATGCCCGAGATTCCGATGCGCCAGAACACGAAGCTAACCGAACAACTTTGGTTCGAGAAGGCAGTGCGGAAACAGGGAACTCTTCAATACACGCCACCGCATATTCAAAACTTATTTAAATGGCAATATCGCTGGGTTGTTTCCATGAGTAAGACAATATTGTATCAAGATGACGCTAGATTAAAGAAGGGTGTTCTCGTCATTGATATTAACTTCCGTACCATTGATCAACTCAGTCAAAGAGTGAGCCTTGGTAAAAAGGGTTACGTATACATTATTGATTCCATTGGAACCATTGTTTATCACCCCCAACAACAACTAATTTATGCCGGTTTGAAATATGAGAATATGGAATCTGTGCTGAATTATACATACGGTAGTTATCTTGACTATGCGGAGGGAGAGCAACGGATAATTACGATACAAACGGTAGTTCCGACGGGGTGGAAAATAGTCGGTGTGGCCTATGCGGATGAGTTTTTGACGACTACAAAGGAATTGAGCGACTTTATTATCAGGGTCTTAATGTTAGTGATCGTTGTTGTGCTCATAGTGAATATTTATATCTCAGCCAAAATTTCGCAGCCCCTTCGTAAGCTAGAAAAGTCGGTCAAGATGGTGGAAAAGGGTGACTTTCAAACGAATGTTTATGTCAGTGGAGCCTATGAGGTGGAACAATTATCCAAGCGATTTAATCTCATGTTGCGGCGGATTCGCGAGCTCATGGACCAGATCATCCAGGAGCAAGAGGCAAAACGAAAGAGCGATCTAGACGTGTTGCAATCTCAGATTAATCCGCACTTTCTCTACAATACGTTGAATTCTGTTACTCGCCTAGCAGAGATGGGGAAGAGCGAGGAAGTTGTCACAACAATTACGTCGTTATCACGGTTTTTTCGTATCAGCTTAAGTAAAGGCAGTCATATTATTACGGTCCAAGAGGAACTAGAGCATATCCGGCATTATCTGATTATTCAAACCATCCGTTTCAAGAACAAGTTTGAATATGAAATTGTAAGTGATGAGGGAGTTAATGATTATCTGACGCTTAAGTTGATCCTACAACCACTAGTTGAAAATGCGATACATCATGGTATCGAAAACTCACCCGATAAGGGGTTTATCGGAATTTACGTTAAATCAGAGGGTGACAATCTAGTCTTCCGAATCAAGGATAATGGTGTCGGAATGTCTGCAGAAGCTGTCGAGAAAATATTTAGTAATGTCATGAGGAATGGGCCAGGCTCCGGGGTGGGCGTACGTAATGTGCAGGAGCGAATATCGCTGTATTACGGCAAGTACTATGGATTGCATTTTGAGAGCGAGCAAGAAGAAGGAACCACCGTCACAATTACAATTCCAATCGTTAAGCTAGAGAAGGAGTTGTCGGAAGGGGAGGAGTCATGAGGAAGATAATAATGTTCGGTGGCAAGGGGATTACTCTAATCGTTCTACTGACTTTAATCCTCTCTGCCTGCACAACTTCAAGGAGTACACAAAACGCAGATAAAATTATGGTTGTAGATATGATCGTTAAGCTGGATCGGGGAGATTATTGGAATACGATTCGAATGGGAGCCGAAGCTGCTGCCAAAGAATACAACATCAATTTGAATTATTTAGCCCCTGATAACGAGAACGATTATAGAGAGCAAATTGCATTAATGGAAGAGTCGATTGCGCGTAGACCTGACGTTATTGTGCTCGCAGCTAGCGATTATGAGGCTTTGGGTCAGGTTACAGACCAGACTTCTTATTATAATATTCCGGTGATTTCAATGGATTCAGAAGTGGCATCAGCGAAAGTGAAAACCTATGTTGGCACTAATAATTATGAAGCCGGGCAAAAAGCAGCTGAACGCTTGGTGGAATTGACAGGCAAGTACAGTCAAATCGGGATTGTTAATTTCGTACAAGGAGCTAGAAATGCAGATCAACGCGAGGAAGGTTTTCTTGATTACGTTGCCAGGTTCCCAAATGTGCAAGTGATGGACATTCAATACTGCGGTTCAGATGAACTTTTGGCCTACACACTGACGAAGGAGATGTTGGTTAATTATCCCCGTTTGGATGGCATCGTCTCTCTAAGTGCGGAATCTTCGATTGGTGCAGGTAAAGCTGTAGTGGACATGGGCTACGCTGGCAAGGTTAAAATGATTACCTTCGATAACCCTCCCGAGATGCTCGAATTGTTACAGGAGGAAACAGTTCAAGCGATGGTCGTGCAAAATCCGTTTAATAATGGATACATGGCGATTGTTGCCGCTGTAAAGGCTGCGCATGGTGAGCGTTTAGATGGTAAGATTCCTACCGATACGAAGCTGATTGATCTGGATAATATGCTATGGCCTGAGAATCAGAAGTTGTTGTTTCCGTTTGTAAAATAGAACGGAGGGGAAAGAACGGTGAAAACAGTCGCTCCGCATGCCGTTTGATCTTTCGATCGCTATTGTAGTTGTATTGTCATTATCATATAAAACCTAAAAGGGTTACAATCCAACTACAAATGCGAACGCTTTGCTTCTCCAGATTCAAACGGCCCGCTCCGCTTTTCTTTCACCGGTCTTTTAGAGGGGGTGAGAAAAAAACCAGTTGCAAGCAGTGCAAGGTAGGTATCTCTCTATATTATTTCGACAAATTATGCGGCCGATGAACCTTGATTTAGAAGGTTATCGGTTTTTTTTGTGTACCAAGGTAGATACTCCTTGTTCGTAACATTCAGAATACATTCAGGGCGATACGATATATTTTTTGAAATAACAGGAAATTCCAACACTATTCGATTAAGTTCTGTTTCTTCCAAAACAAGGGGTAGGTCTATCAAAAATCGGGTATAGAAATAGAGTAGTAGTGTGATTAACCTTAATGATGAAAAAAATATAATATACTGGAAAAATGCCATCCTTTGGTTTATAGTGGGAAATATAATGTGACTTATTTCCTAGTTTGTTACATAAAGACCTATGTATTAGGGTTAAATCATTATATTTTTTAACTTTGTTGTGGGTATTCAGATCAAAAATATACATCAGGGATTAGGGGGACAAAAGGAGTGATGAAGCGTGTCATTCTTTGTATATGTATCATTCTATCACTTTGCTTGTTTGTCTATTACAGGGAGCACAAGTTGCCTGCGCAACAAAATATAGCGACTAACTCGTCGTTTGATCATAACACGGGGGACTTTGAACCCCAGAAAGAGCTAAGTTATTTGTATCAGTTTATTATAAACAAGCTATCTGGCAGTCATGGTGTTTTTACGAATTATCAGGATACGGATCAATCTGCAGAGGTGGCGACAGGGCATGAGGTATTGAGTGAGTCGGCCGGCTTACTACTACGTTATTATGTATTGACTAATCAGCAGGATGCCTTTGAGAAAGAATGGATACGCACTAAGCAAACTTATGATCGAACAAACGGGTTTAGCTATCGGTATAGTCCTAAGCTTGATAAGAACTATTCTGTTAATGCAGCAGTGGATGATCTGCGAATCATTCGTGCGCTTTATGAGGCTGGAAGTGTATTCAAGAATAAACACTATGTAGCGGATGCTGATACATATGCTAAACGTTTTTACAAGCACAACGTCAAAGATAACCATGTTTATGACTTCTATGATAATCAATACAAGATAACCAATAGTTTTATCACTTTATGTTATATCGATTTAAAAACACTTCAGCTAATCTCGGATTCGACACAAGTAGGAGAAAAGACCTATATAAATATGTTGGATATTATCCACAACGGGTATATATCGGATAGGTTCCCATTCTACGAGACTCGTTATCAATATGATAGTGGTTCCTACAATTCAGATCATATTAACACGGTAGAATCACTCCTGACGATTCTTGCACTTTCCGAAGTGAAACAGCAGAATCCATCGAGTATTAGTTATCTTAAAGAACAAGTAAAGCAGGGTAAGTTGTTTGGACAATATACCGTTGAGGGAGTTCCTACGAATGATATTCAATCCACTGCGATATATGCAATTGCAGCAATGATTGGTTCCGAGCTGGATGATCGAGAGCTTTATGAAGACAGTATCCAACGTATGATTCAGTATCAGGTTCAGGATTTATCTAGTCCCCTTTATGGTGGTTTTGGGGATGTCGATACACTCACAGCATACTCCTTTGATAATTTAATGGCTCTATTAGCATTTGTTTACTAAAGAACTTATGAGGGAGGAAGACATGCTTCATGACAGGCAATAAAGTCAAATTATTCAGTCAACATAGACTTGTGGCACTTCGTCGCTATGGAACGCCGGCCTCATTTGCAGCAATCGGAGTATTGCTGATTACGATCTTCGCATTATTCAGACCACCTTATATTGGAATGGCGGATAATGGTGATTATTTCCGTATCTTATACGGCAATGGCTTGTATTTTAATGTTCCTGATTATGACAATCAATATTTTAGTTACTTTATTAAGAACTTTGGGATTTTTCAATATTATAATGAAAATAGTACAGATATCTTCTCGTCACAGTCTTTATTTATCCAGTTTGCCGTGTGGATAAACAAGCTTTTCATTGATCAGAAGATATTTGATATACGCGTTCAAGCAGTGATATATGTGGTTCTTTACACGGTGGCAATCTATTTGCTAGTAGAAAGCCTGACTTGGAAAATGCCAGCTAAATATGGTTATCCTATTGCGCTCTTGGCTATTTTTATGTTTGGTGACACAGGGTATACGACTTATTTCAATTCTTTCTTTGGGGAAAGCATCGTGTTCATCATGCTGTTGTTTATGTTTGCATCAGGTTTATTACTCTATCGAAATCGGTACAACGATTACGTAATGCTGGCCTTGTTCACCCTCAGTGGACTCTTACTAACGACAAGTAAACAGCAAAATGCTCCAGTGGGTGTCATTATTGCCTTTACAGGGATCATGCTCATTTTTATTCGTAAGGGAAGGACATTTCGGATATTGATGACTTCCTCACTTCTGATTTTACTTCTTGCAGGGGTTAGTACTTACTTATTCATTCCGAAAGAGTTTGTGAATATTAACAAATATCATGCCATGACACGTGGGATCCTCATGGAATCGCCCAATCCAGAAGAGACATTAGAGTCCTTTGGTATAGACAAGCAATATGCCATCTTGGATAAAAGTATTTATTATGCAATGAATACGACAGTGGACGTTGACTCTGAAATATTAGAGAAGAGCTTTTACAGTCATTATGGGTTCGGGTCTATTTTGAAATATTACATCACGCATCCAGCTCAAGCTGGCAGATTACTCGATTTGGGGGCAAAAAGCGCATTTGTTATTCGTCCTCCAGCTATGGGTAATTACGAGAAATCGGTTGGAAAGCCCCCGGGAGCGCAAACAACGTTTTTTTCGGGGTACAGCCTAATGAAAAAGGCTCTTACGCCAAGAACGTTTGGTTTTATCGTTGTTTGGATGGTTTTAGTCATCGGCTTATATTCACCTTCGTTTATCTCAGCGATTAAGTCCAGGAATATGAGGAAAGCCGCTCGGTTTCCGCTCATTATAACGTTCATTTTGTTTGGCTTATCTGGCATATTAGTATCGATTATTGGGGCAGGGGACGCTGATATGGCTAAGCACGTTTTTCTTTTTACAGTCACCTTTGATCTTGTCACCTTTTTGTTGATAGCTGATATCATCCGTCATCGTTTGTTGCGCATGGATCAAGATTAAAATTGTGCACTTTATAGTATCTTTTGAGGCTGGTAAGGGGGTATGAATATGCACGTCAAAATAATGATAAGGACGCTCATCGTGACTCTCGTTGTCATTCTGGGGATTCCTCTATCATTCGTTCATGCATCAAAACCAGAACCTGCACATGTCTTGATTATCTATGACAGCTTGGCAAAAGGAACATCAAGAGAAGGAAATATCGAGGCACTGCAAAGATTGCTTGCATCTTTTGGGGTAAAGGTTACTGAGACAACCATGGATAACTACAAAAAGGGAACCTTAGCGAAGTATACGGGCGTTATAGCGGTTCGAAATGCAAATGAACTCACAATAAGTAATACAGACTATATTCAAGATTTTGCATCCTATGAGGGTGATTATTTACATATCGGAGTGCAACTACCTAGTAAGATTCAAACGGAGCTTAACCTGACAATTCAGAATGCAAATGAACAATTCGTTAAACTATCGATTGGACAATTTTCTGAACCAACAATTCATGTGAGCCACATGCCTTATATTGTACAAGCTAAGGGGAGTATCCAATATGGTAGCATTTCATCTGAGAATAACGATATGGATACACCCTATGCGGTGAGGCATGATGGTTTGGCATATGTACCTTACTATGAAAAGGGGAACTTGAGTGAAATAGCCCTGGCCTATGTGTTAAAAGATTGGCTGAGGGTTACTGAGCAAGGGAAAACCTATCTATTGTTCAAAGAAGTTTATCCTTTCTCTGACTTACCGTTATTGGAGAAATTGGCAGATAAGCTCTATAGTGCAGGTATTCCATTTATTGTTAGCGTTAGGCCTGTATTTCACAACACGGACTATCCTGCAATGCAGCGCTATTTGGAAACACTGAAGTATGTTCAATCCCATAACGGAAGTATCCTGGTTAACACCCCCGTAGTCTCTTCGACAATTCAGGAAATTGGACCGGAACTTAAGGCTCAGATGGAATTATTTGTGGATGTTCTGGCTGATTACGGGATTGCTCCTTTAGGAATAGGGGCAGAAATGTATTGGACCTATGATCAGCAATATTCTGAGTATGGTATGGGGAGCTTCGACTCAGCTGTTCTATTCCCCAATGAAAATATACGTCATAGATCCCAAACAGATTCGTCCAAGTCGTTCTCGTCTTCTGTTTATACGATACAATTGGATTTTCTCGAGCAGTTTGAGCACACCGGTAAGGTCATTGAACGTTTTCCGATGAGTACAGCTTTGGTCTACAACTTCTTTGAAACCGAGGCTGAGCTGGATCAAAATGTCCAGGCGTATATCGATAGCTGGATCACGTTTGATGATTATAAATCGGTGCCTCATAACGTGCAGACACAAGCTAATACCATTTCTACTCATAATGGGATGCTCGAGATTAATGGTCACAGCGTTGATTTGAACGATGCATATAGGTCTGTAAGTCCGGAATATTCCTATAAGCCAGAACCCGAGAAGAGCTTTGAGACATTGTTTAGTATACAGAATAAGATTTTTATCGTGTTAATCTTAATGACACTTTTTGCTTTTGGAATAATGTTCATCATCGGTTATCGACTATATAAACGAAAATATTTAAATCGAAGGAGATAACAATGACAATTGCAGATATTCTCATGCTTATCTCGGTAATCTGTATCTGGTCTCTGTTGCTTGTTAATGTGGTACTCATCATTGCCGGTTACTTATACTACATTCAGAACGAGAGAGATCCTATACCGGAATTAGAAGGAGAAGCACCATTTGTCTCTATTATGGTGCCTGCTCATAACGAAGGGATAGTCATTACTCGGACGGTTGAGGCGTTGTTAGCATTGGATTATCCCCATGATCGTTATGAGATTATTGTGATCAATGACAACTCTTCGGATAATAGCAGTGTGCTGCTTAGCCATTTACAGATGAAAAATCCAAATCGTAATTTAATCATTATTAACACGGATTCAGTTACGGGAGGAAAAGGTAAATCCAATGCACTAAATATCGGATTTGCGCAAAGTAAAGGCGAATTGATCGCGATTTATGATGCGGATAACACACCGGAGAAAAATGCGTTAAGATTCCTGGTGGCCGAAATCGTCAAGGATCAAACGTTAGGTTCTGTCATTGGTAAGTTCCGAACTCGTAATCGTGATGCCAGCTTGTTAACGCGATTTATAAATATTGAAACTTTATCATTTCAGTGGATGGCGCAAGCAGGTCGGTGGAAATTGTTCAAGCTATGTACTATTCCTGGTACCAATTTCATTATTCGTCGTCATATCTTGGAGCGGATTGGCGGGTGGGATATACATGCGATTGCGGAGGATACAGAGATCAGCTTTCGTATTTATATGATGGGTTATCGTATTAAGTTTCAGCCCAAATCCGTCACTTGGGAACAAGAACCGCAAACCGTAAAAGTCTGGTTCAAACAAAGGACACGATGGGCAAAAGGGAATATCTACGTTATTGTAAAAAACTTCAAGTTGCTGTTTGATCGTTCAGCAAGAAACATTCTGTTTGACATCATTTATTTTCTATCCATTTATTTTCTGTTGCTTATCTCGTTGTTAATGTCAGATCTGCTGCTTATTCTACATGCTCTAGGTTTTGTTCATACGACGCTGGCTAGCTTTAGCTCATTTCTATGGATGCTTGCCATTATTATGTTTATTGTAGGAACTTTTATTACCGTCATGACGGAAAAAGGCGAAATGAGACTCTCTAACCTTTGGATTATCATGCTTATGTATATTTCTTACTGTCAAATGTGGATTGTTGTCGTAGCGTATGGGCTGTATACATACCTCAAGGATTTAATATTTAAACGAGAAGTTAAATGGTATAAAACCGAACGCTATTAAAAGGGGGACGAAACTTGTGATCAGACGATTAATTGTAATATGCATAACCTGCCTATCCTTGATATTCGTGCAGCTTAGCCAGGTAACGGTGGCGGGAGCAGAGGCATCTGATGCACAAACCTATGAGATGTCCCTAACGAGTACGAACTTATTCTTATCAGGGGCGATGACATCTAAACAGCTGTATTTTCAAGTTCCAGACTACTGGAAAGTGAATGACGTAAAATTCAACTTGGATTATAAAGCATCTCCTTTAACGCTAAATGATCAGTCAAGTGTGACATTGAAGATAAACGGAACTTATCTACATTCATTCAGACCTATAATCAACGAGGATCAAAAGCAGCATTTATCCGTCACCATACCTACCGAACTGATCGTGAAGGGTGCGAATGAACTTTCCATAGAAGGATCCATTCAAACAACGAACACAAATGATGAAATCTGTTCGCGGGAAGATTGGCAAGATAATTGGTTGCAGATCTTTAGTACCTCAAACGTTGCTGTAAAGCATACAAACGAGGCGATCAGAGGCATTCATAACTTCAATCAGTATTTTACGGGACTAGATATCGCTAATGCTAACCAAAATGCGGTTGTTGTGCCCGAGCAGAGCGATGCCGCTGAGCTGGAAGCAGCAGCCTACGCAATAGCGGGATTTGCTAAATCGAACAGTTTGGAGAATAAGGCGATTCCTTTGCTCCCGTATGGTTCATATCTTTTAACAGGTAAAAAGGCTATCGTGCTTATCGCTTTATATGATCATTTGCCGAATGATGTTAAGAATTTGTTGGACGGTCAAGACCTAAGTCAAACGGCATTAATTCAATTGGTGAGCACGGATAAGCAGCCAACATTGGTCATTACATCACAAGACGCTGATTTATTAGTTAAGGCTGGTCGATTGGTAGCTAATCAAGCCTTAATGGGGCAATTAATCAATAATGTGAAAGTAATAGATAAGGATACCAATGTAGCGACACCTACTGTAGAAGTGAATAGAAATGTGGTGTTGACCGACAATGGTGATAAACTCACAGGCTGGAGACATCAAGAAAAGTCTTATTTTGTGTCATTACCTGCAAACCGGAGTATTACTGAGGCTAGCAAAATTAGTGTTGATTTTCGATATGCTCAAAATCTTGATTTTGAACGTTCAATGATAACCGTACTTATAAATGATACGCCAATCGGGAGTAAGAAGCTTACTACAGAGTTAGCGGATGGAGACAACTTAACCTTATCTATCCCACAGAATTTAAATATTTCGGGTAATTTCAGTGTGAAGGTCGCTTTTGATTTGGAGCTGAAGAACGGTAACTGTTACCGAATTGACGACCAAATGCCTTGGGCGTTTATTACCAAAGACACGCTATTAAAGCTGAACACTACAGAAAAGACAGATTTATTATTTAATAACTATCCATTTCCTTTTATACGTGATGGTAATTTGAATCGGGTTGCCGTTGTTTTGCCAACAGAGCGTGATCAATATACGTATCAGAGTATTTCAAATTTGTTTAACCTATTGGGTCAATATATGGAGGGGAATGAAGGGGAAGCTCGCTTTTACGAGGATAAGGCGGTTGCAAGTGATTTGAAAGATCGTAATATTGTTGCGATTGGTACTTATAAGGACAATAAGCTCATTAGAGACTATAATAACAGCTTCTATTTTCAATATGCTACAGATGGTGCCGGCTTTCAATCTAATGAAAAAATGAGTATAGATTCCGACTACGGCAAACGCATAGGGACACTGCAGTTAATGCAATCCCCTTTTGAGGCAGGACATGCATTATTGGCTATCACAGGTGTCAGTTCCGAGTACTATTATTTAGCATCTCAGTTGGTTGGAAGCCATGAGGGCATGTGGAAAATCTATGGAGACGGTGCGACAGTAGACAAGGACGGTACCATACAGGCGTATCGCTTTAAGAAGCAAGCTAATCCAGAAGAGACCACAATGTTGGATAAAGTAATTGAACGAGGTGATGTACTAAGTTTTATGGTAGTCGCCCTACTGATTCTGGTGTTGGTTCTAGTTTCGATGGTACTAATGATTCGTAAATATAGAAAGAAACGGGGGTGATGAAAGATGATGAAGCGATATCAAAGCAGTGTCATATCAGACGTTGCCTTCCTCTTGTTGTTAATAATCTGCTTTGTATGTGTTGTGTTCACCGCGGTTGATCCCGAACTGTATATTCAAAACTTCATCTTCCTGAATGTAGCCTTCTTAATCTCAGTCATCACTTATTTTTCTAACCTGACGGTTGGTCTAATCCTGAATTTTGTGTTTATATTCGGTTGCGGGACCTTTACCCTATATCAAAGTATCGTTGAAGGAGTAGTTCTAGGAGGCCAGAGTTATTTTTGGTTGATTATCACTCCTTTACTTACCGGTGTAACGTGGGCGCTTACCCGGGCCAATAAGCAACTGCAGGAAGAGAAAGAACAATTACAAAGAGAAAACGCCTCATTAGCTACGATGGACGTAAATACAAATTTAAAAAATAACTTATCCTTTCAAAAGGATGCTACGGTGTTCATGGCTCTTTCTACCCGGTTTAAAATACCAGTAACACTACTCATCATTAGTGTGCGATACTGGGACGAAATAAGACGAATGACCAGTGAAGAAGAAATGACATCAGCGATGTATGATATTTCAACAATAAGTCAAACAAGTATTCGTACGAATGATTCGTTATATATTTTCGATAAAGATAACCCGACATGGGGATTAATACTCTTCACAGATCGTGAAGGTGCAAATGTGGTTATCGACAGATTGAAGCAGAATATCATAAATTTGAATAACGGAGAATATGGAGATAAGTATAAGGTTGAACTTAATCTTAAGATTGGTGCTGTAGAGTATGATCCTGAGTCTATACCTACACCGCTCGATTTTATTGTGGAGGCAAAAAAACAACTAGAGTACGACGTATAGAACTTTTATATGCTTGTGTAAGTTTCTTTATACAGAAAAAGATTAATAGATTATGAGTATGGAGGTACACAATGACGATTAAATATTCGGTTGTCGTTCCGTTGTTCAATGAAGAAGAAGTGATAAATGAAACGTATAAGCGCTTGACCACAGTCATGCAGCAAACCCGTGAATCTTATGAGCTTGTATTTGTTAATGATGGCAGTAGAGATCGAACCGTCGAAATTGTGGGAGATTTATGCAGCAAAGATGAGCATCTTAGATTAGTAAATTTCTCAAGAAATTTCGGTCATCAAATCGCAATAAGTGCTGGTATGGATTATGCCCAAGGGCAAGCCATCATTGTCATTGATGCAGATTTACAAGACCCACCTGAAGTCATTTTAGAGATGATTTGGGAATGGAAGCAAGGGTATGATGTGGTATATGGCAAACGTTTGGTACGTAAAGGTGAGACTATCTTTAAAAAAGCCAGTGCGAAGTTCTTCTACAGATTGTTGAGAAGTATGACCAGTGTTGATATTCCTGTAGATACAGGGGATTTTCGGCTGATTGATCGTAAAGTTTGTGATGTGCTCAAGGGATTGAAGGAGAAAAACCGCTTTGTACGTGGTCTGGTTAGCTGGGCTGGATTTCGCCAGAAGAGTGTTGAGTATGTGCGTGAAGAGCGCTTCGCAGGAGAAACAAAGTATCCATTTAAGAAAATGGTGCGTTTCGCGCTAGATGGGATTACTTCGTTCTCCTATAAACCATTAAAGTTGGCTAGTTATATTGGTATGGCACTTTCTATAGCTAGTTTTGTGTACTTAATTATCGTGTTATACCAGAAGTTATTTACGAATACTACAGTCACAGGTTGGTCCTCTATACTTGCGGTCAATCTATTATTCAATGGTATTATTCTAATGATACTTGGAGTGATGGGTGAGTACATTGGTCGTGTCTATGATGAATCGAAAGATCGGCCTTTATACATCATTTCCGAGACTAAGGGATTTGCGAATGAGCGGTATATGGTTGGAAGTAATGAACGGTAATAAATGGAGTGAAGATTAAGTATTGTGAAGATAATTTCAGCTTGATTTGTTATGATTTTCCTGTGGTCTTCTGACTGCAGGTCTTTTTTTATGAAGATAGTGTAATGAAATCGTGAAAAGGTCGTATTTACATATGAAATTACTTAGCTAAGTAATAACAGCAAGGAAGGAGAAGTTAATCCGATGCAGGAACGCGTTCTGCTTTTCCCTTTGAAAGAAGAAGTTTCAGTCAGTGAATATCAATCTGAGAGTTTGGAATTCACTGTAATTTTTGAGACCTATTATAAGAGGATCTATAACTATATAAGTTATCGGGTGAGTTGTCGTTATACGACAGAAGATCTGACAAGCCAAGTATTTGTTAAGGCGATGACGAAAATAGATTCATATTCTCCTAAGAAATCGCCGCTAGAAGTTTGGATGTTTACGATCGCCCGAAATGTGGTCAACGATTATTTTAGAGCTCAGAAGAGACGAAATATTTTCTCGATTGATGTGATCAAGGAACTAGTGTCAAGTAAGAAGGACCCGGAGAGTTTGTTTATATTAGGTGAATCTAACGATAAGCTTCAAATGGCTCTAAATACTTTAAATGCGAGAGAGCGAAATATGGTGGCACTTAAATTTGGAGCCAATTTATCCAATATTCAGATTTCTGAATTAGTAGATTTGTCTGAAAGCAACGTCGGGGTAATTCTTTATCGCACGATGAAAAAATTAAAAGTTCAGATCGAAAACGAAAGTGTGGTGGATTCGAAATGAGTAGAAAAAGTGTTGAACAACAATTTTCTGCTGAGATAGATGCTTATTTAAATAAGCGTCAACTACCTGGAAACGCAGATTGTGAAGAATATAATGAGCTGTTTGAAATCGGCAAGAATTTAGCTGACCGTGACTTCAGTAAGAGCAGCAACAAAGCTGATGTGTTAGATCGGGTGATGATGACTAATAAAGCTAATCGAGGAGATGAGCGGATGAGAAAATCTAGCAAAATGAAGCGACCTATAATTGCTGCGGCAACGCTGGCTGTAGTTAGTATAATGAGTATTGGGATTATGAAGCCGGCATTTGCTCAAGAGGTATTGGATAAAATCGTTCAAACGATATCGCTAGGTCATATTACCGTGGAACAATATGAGTATCCAACAGGGCCCATTTCTATTCCAAGCGAACTGGAAGGTAAAGTATTCGATCGTAACGGAAATCCTATATTAGAAATGGATAATGAGAACCCTGAAACCATCTATAATGCAAATGGTGAAGAAGTTGTCGGTTTTGCCAATGGCGAAGTCATTACTAAAGCACAGCAGGAGAAACTAGACAAAGAAGATAAACCAGAAATTCTTGTAGTTAACGATCCTAATCAATTAAACGACTATACCCGTTTTAATGTTATTTTGCCTACTTATGTACCAGAGGGGTTTTCATTTGATAGAGCAGAGTTTTACAAAGATGACGATGGATCTGTAAGTGACTCTAAGTATATTGATTTATTCTACACGAATGAGGAAACGGGAAAATCTTTCTCGATGCAAAATCGTTTTGCTGATGAAGAGACGGCTTATATACGATCAACTGATGGATCGGTTGAAGCGATCAAACTTAATGATCTAGATGCTGTGTTAGTGAACGGAAAAAGTATTGATTGGGAAAAAGATGGTGTACTTTATTCGTTATTTGGTAAGAAATCTGGACTTGACCGTACTGAATTAATTCGGATCGCTGAATCGATTCAATAGTAAGAAAAGTTAGGTGGACCAGGCAAGGATAAACTCCTTGTGTGGTCCATTTTTGCGTGGATTGCTACTTTTTTAAAAATAATGCGTATCTACTATGTTTGAACTATAATGAGCATATACTAGAACCTGACATAAATAATTATAGCTGTTAGGAGGTCATGTGGATTGAAGAAGATAACTACCGTAGGTATGACTATAGCGCTACTAGCTACTATGATAGTAGGGTGCTCAAGTGATGGAAATAGTGTAAGTGGTAGAGATGGGGGATCGACTCCTAAAGTTGGTGTTGCGATCTATAAGTTTGGCGATACGTTTATGAAGGGAGTTCGTAAGTCGTTCGAGAAAAACTCCGAGGGGATTGCTAAATTGGATATTGTTGATAGTGAAAATTCACAACCCAAGCAGAATGATCAAATTGATGTGTTCATTTCCAAAAAAGTAGGCGCTCTAATTATTAATCCAGTTGACCGTACAGCAGCAGGTGTCATTATTGATAAAGCAAAAGCAAGTGGCACACCCGTTGTATTTTTGAACCGTGAACCACATGCTGAAGATATGAAAAAATGGGATAAAGTTTATTATGTTGGTGCGAAAGCAGAACAGTCCGGAACGTTCTCGGGGGAGATTATAGCGCAATATTGGAAAACGCATCCGGAGGCTGATAAGAATGGTGATGGAGTTTTGCAATACGCGATGTTGAAAGGCGAACCAGGGCATCAGGATGCAGAGCTGCGGACGCGGTATTCGATTCAAGCCGTTGAAGATGCTGGGATCAGAGTTGAGAAAGTACAAGAAGATACGGCGATGTGGGAGCGAGATAAGGCGAAAGAGAAGATGGCATCCTTCCTAGCAGCTAAAGGTGATAAGATCGAAGCTGTATTTGCTAATAATGATGACATGGCATTGGGTGCTATTGAAGCTCTAGAAGACGCTGGGTATTTCTCAGGGGACAAATATATGCCCGTTGTTGGTGTAGACGCTACATCACCAGCTCTCAAAGCGTTAGAGCAAGGTACAATGCTTGGGACCGTTCTCAATCACGCTGAGAACCAGGGGATAGCGGCTGTTAAATTAGCATCCTTACTTGCTAAAGGTGCAGAAATTAATAAAGACACGGTAGGATTTGAGATTTCTGATCAGCAATACATTTGGATTCCTTATCAAAAAGTAACGAAGGAAAATGCAGCTAACTTTAAATAAGATAGGACCCGTTACGTATTTTTACCAATAATTGCGTATGCATAATTGTACACATCATGTTAAAATGTGAGCAGCAACCCATATAGTGGTTGGTAAGCTAAGGGGGCGAATCATCATGAAGAAATGCAACACGAAACGTATCGCAGCCGGTATGCTATTCTCTGTTTTGGTTACTTCATTAGTAGCAATACCTGTATCTCAGGTTGTTGGAGGTGGAACCACCTATGCAGCTTCAACGAAGGAATCGCAGCAATTGGCTACTGTATATGCGCGAATTCAGAAAGAACATGCTACAGAAGTTGTCAAAATGGTTAATCAGGTGCGAGTTAAAGCAGGGTTGAAACCATTGGTTGTTCACACGAATTTATCCAACATGGCGAAGAAAAAAGCAATTGAAATGTACCATAGTAATTATTTCAGTCATACTTCTCCTAAATACGGTTCTCCGTTTGATATGATGGATGCTTTTAACATTTCATATCGGTACGCAGGTGAGAATATTGCCATGGGACAAAAGACCGCAAAAGAAGTCGTAAATGAATGGATGAATAGCCCCGGACATAAGGCGAACATTCTAAATGCGAAATACGGTTTAATTGGGGTAGGCTATTATAATGGATATTGGGTACAGGAGTTTATTGGAAAGTAACATCAAACTTATCATTTAACGAAGTGGTTGGTCCTCTATTGAAAAAGAAGAGGGCCAGCCACTTTTTCGTTTGTGAGGGTATGGAGTGGAAGTATAGACAAAGAAAGAAGAGGGCTAATAGCCCTCTTCTTTCCTTACTTTATATGGGTTATGTAGGGGTCGAACCTACGACCTGCCGATTAAGAGTCGGCTGCTCTACCAGCTAAGCTAATAACCCGTGTTTTTTTCTCAACGAAAAATAGTATATCGCATCTGGATTGAAAAAGCTAGTCCTTTTTTTGTGGAAAATTTGCTTATTGATTTAAGAAGTTTTATGTTATTTACATAAGTTTGACAAGCAGCATGAGAATGGAGGATCATGATGAACTCAACTTCCCGGATTTGGACAACGACTGGCCTGATCTCAGGCGTGTCAACAGTGTTACTGTTATGCGGTTTTTTCTATGCGGTTAAAGATATAATGAATCCCTTAGGCGCACCGATTTTCGATGAGCAGACACGACAGGAAAGTGTTTTGCCGACACCTGAGATAGAATCGGTTCTGGATGTGACGGCGATTGGCGATTCTCTTGCCAAAGGGACAGGTGACGATACAGGAAATGGTTATGCGCGAAGAACGGTTCAAATATTGAAGGAACGTGGAGACCAATCTAAATTAGTGAACAATTTAGGTATTAACGGATTAACAACGGCAAAACTTATACCACTATTGGACGAGAAAGGGGTTCAATATGTGTTGAAGCAGTCGGGTGTTATTCTGCTATCTATCGGTGGGAATGACTTGTTTCAAGAAACTGAGAAATTTCAGAGTGGTGGAGAGTTTCCAACCGAGATGGAACTTGAAAAATCAGTGACGGAAGCAAGTGAGAATTTCAAGCAGATCGTGAAGAAACTCGTTGATATTAACCCTGATGCACAGCTTGTATATGTAAGTCTATATAATCCTTTTGCCGATTTGGAAGGTATAAAGGAAATAGGCAATAAGGCTGTGACCCATTGGAATAGCTTGGCTATGCAAACAATGAGTGAATATAAAAGGACATTAGTTGTGCCTACATACGATTTATTTTCAAATAATGGCCCCCTTTATTTGTCTGGTGATCATTTTCACCCAAATGGAGAAGGTTATCAATCCATTGCAGAACGTATTGTTCAAGGATTAGGTAAGAGTGTAGTGGAATGAATGGGTATAAGGAGTGAGGACAATGACGGCAAATAATAGGGTTGTAGGTGAACAGCAACAAACCGTTTTGTCGGTGCAGCATATAAAGAAAAAGATCGGAAAGAAATGGATTGTTCAGGATGTAACTTTTGAAGTAAAGGCTGGAGAGATATTTGGCTTTTTGGGACCTAATGGTGCAGGCAAAACAACGACAATAAGGATGTTAGTTGATTTGATCCGGCCAACAGAGGGAAAAATTCAGATCTGTGGATACGATGTTCAAAAACAACCAGAACAAGCTCTGGCTTATGTTGGCTCTATTGTGGAAAATCCTGAGGTATATACCTATTTGACAGGCTGGGAGAATCTAGAGCATTTTGCGCGAATGATGCCTGGAGTGTCCACAGCACGCATTGCTGAAGTAGTTGACACTGTAAGGCTTGGCGCACGGATTCACGATAAAGTAAAAACATATTCACTCGGGATGCGGCAGCGGCTTGGGATTGCTCAAGCTCTGCTTGGACGACCTAAACTACTTATTATGGATGAACCAACGAATGGACTCGATCCTAAAGGAATTAAGGAATTACGTGTCTTTATTCGTAAACTAGCTGAAGAAGGAATGGCTGTATTCGTATCTAGTCATTTGCTCAGTGAGATTCAATTACTCTGTGACCGGGTGGCTATCATTAGTCAAGGACGCGTGTTGGCAGTCGGAACGGTGGAGGAATTAATCGCGGATGGCGCGAATTATGTTGTATGGCAACTTGAACCTAGGGCTGGGGGAGAGGCTCTACTCATCGCGGATGGAGTGCGTCTTGTTGAAGATCCGGATAACGTTCTCGATGTAGCGATCCTTGCGGGCATGGGGGATCATGCTATTGTTACAATCATGTCTCCAGATCAAATTGCAAATCAAGTGTCGCGTTTGGTCAAGCAAGGCATCTCAGTGGAGTCTGTTCAGAAGATCAATCCTACTCTGGAACAACTGTTCTTGGAAATGACGGAAGGTGAAGGAATTGAATAGGATGATACCCTTGGTCAAGAATGAAATGATCAAGATGATCAAGAAGAAACGCTTCTATGTTATTCTATTAGTCTTGGTCGTGTTAGTGCCTATGTTTGCTTATGCACAGCTTAAGGTTTCCATGAACAGTCAGGAGAAATATGGGGATGATTGGCGTAGACAGGTTCAACAGGGGATTACAGATAATCAGAATTCGCTTGGAAGTGATCGTGTACCGGAGGAATGGAAGAAATATCGCAAAATTTATATTCAGCAAATGAAATACTATTTGGAACATGATATTAACCCACAACAAACGGGTGGCGTATCGTTTACACGCGAATTTTTGAACAATGCAGCTACGTTGTTTATTCCACTTCTTATCATGGGTGTTGGTTCTGATATCGTTTCATCCGAGCGCACAACTGGAACGGTGAAGATGCTGCTAACAAGGCCTATCAGGCGGTGGAAAATACTGCTGAGTAAGTTAATAACCTTACTTATGTTTGTCTCGCTTATTGTTGTGTCTGCGTATGTCATTTGTTACTTGATTTCAGGACTGTTCTTCGGCTATGGGGGTTTTAATATGCCCGTACTCACAGGATTTGTGCTGAATGGTGCAGAAGTAGATATTTCAGGAGTACATGCGGTTCCTCAATGGGAGTACTTATTAATGCAAGCTGGTTTAATTTGGTTTGTTAGTATAACTGTCGCCATGCTTGCTTTCATGGTTTCAGTACTCGTTAGGAGTACGGCAGCTAGTATTGTCATCATGATGGCGGCACTCATTGCAGGAAATATCCTGACAAATATGGCTTCCGCCTGGACAAGTGCGAAATATTTATTTATGGTAAATTTGGGATTAACTAATTATTTAGCAGGCTCTCCCGCTCCAATTGAAGGGATGACACTAGGCTTTTCATTAATGATATTGGCTATTTGGGCGGTTTGTTCATTGTTTGTTTCATTCCTTGTCTTTACGAAACAGGATATCTTGAATTAGAATGGACAAGGGTAACAAAACACTTGTTTGCATTTAAAAAATAAAAATTGCTACATAAAGAAGCATAAAGGGGGAGCATGAATGGGCGAACAAATCGATTTGTTCGAAGGCGGGGCTTCCGGGGATGTGTCTGGTGGCGCTGCTTCGGGATACGACGCGGACGACATTCAGGTGCTCGAAGGGCTTGTCGCAGTACGCAAACGTCCAGGTATGTACATCGGCAGTACGAGCTCGTCGGGACTTCATCACCTGGTATGGGAAATTGTTGACAACGCTGTTGATGAGCATCTTGCAAAATACTGCTCCAAAATCGATATTTCTTTGAATAAAGATGGTTCGGTAACGGTATTTGACAATGGCCGCGGTATTCCAACTGAGATGCATAAGACCGGTATTCCTACACCGCAGGTTGTATTTACGATCCTGCACGCTGGTGGTAAATTTGGGGGTAACGGTTATAAGAAGTCAGGTGGTCTACATGGCGTCGGCGCTTCGGTAACGAATGCGTTGTCCGAATGGCTTGAGGTAGATATTTATCGTAAGGGTAAAATTCACCGTCAACGTTTTGAATATTGGGTAGACAAAAAAGGCATCGAGCATGTTGGAGAAGCAGTTGGTGGTCTGGAAGTGATCGGGAATACGAACCGGAGTGGCACCAAGGTAACATTCAAACCGGATATTCGTGTATTTCCGAATGGAATTGGGCTAAATTATGATACGCTAGCAGAACGTTTACAGGAGATTGCATTTCTGAATTCGGGTCTGAAGGTGACCTTGAAGGATGATCGTTCTGATCGGTCCGATGAGTTCTTCTATGAAGGTGGAGCCAGTCAGTTCGTTCAGTTTCTGAATGACGGCAAAGATGTTCTCCATGATGTAATTCATTTCTATTCCGAACGGGACGATATCGAGGTGGAGGTCGCCCTTCAATATAATGCAGGGTACACCGAGACATTGGCATCATTTGTAAACTCCATTCCGACTCGCGGCGGAGGTACACATGAAACGGGCTTCAAAACCGCATATACTCGGGTTATGAACGATTATGCTCGTAAGAATGGTATCCTGAAAGAAAAGGATAAGAATCTGGAAGGAAGCGACTTGCGAGAAGGTATGATGGCTGTTATCAGCGTCAAGATGTCTGAGGTGGAGTTCGTAGGCCAGACTAAGGACCAACTCGGTAGTTCTTCTGCTCGTAGTGCGGTAGATGCAATCGTATCAGAGAAGATGGCACTGTTCCTGGAAGAGAATCCTCAGGTGGGTCAATCTTTAATCAAGAAATCCGTTCAAGCTTCGAAAGCACGCGAAGCAGCTCGTAAGGCTCGTGATGAAATGCGGACCGGCAAGAAACGGAGCGAGAGCTCCAATCTTGGAGGTAAGCTAACTCCAGCGCAGTCGAAGGACTTCACACGAACCGAACTCTTTATCGTGGAAGGAGATTCGGCGGGGGGGTCAGCCAAGCAAGGACGGGATTCAAAGATCCAAGCAATCTTACCACTCAAGGGTAAGCCGATGAATCCGGAGAAGGCGAAACTTGCCGATGTTCTGAAGAATGATGAGTATCGGGCAATTGTTGCTGCGATTGGTGCAGGTATCGGAACGGAATTTGCCGTGGAGGACTGCAATTATTCTAAGATTATCATTATGACGGATGCGGATACAGATGGAGCTCACATTCAGGTATTGCTACTTACTTTCTTCTACCGTTATATGAAGCCGTTAATCGATGCGGGGCGTATATATATCGCTCAACCGCCACTCTACAAGATCACGCGTCGCTCTGGCAAGCTAGAGACGATTCGTTATGCATGGAGTGACGAACAATTACAGAATTATTTGAAGGAATTTGGCAAAAACTTTGAGTTACAGCGGTATAAAGGACTTGGAGAGATGAATCCAGATCAGCTATGGGAAACAACGATGAATCCTGAATCACGGACGTTGCTACAGGTGCAGATCGAGGATACAGCCAAGGCCGAGCGCCGGGTATCTACGCTAATGGGTGACAAGGTCGATCCACGTAAACGTTGGATTGTGGAAAATGTAGATTTTACAGAGTATGAGGAATAGAAGGTGACTTGATTTGAGCATGTTAGAGAACTTTTTGCCGGCCTATTTAGAAGAAGTCGTAGGTGATAGATTTGGTCGGTATTCCAAATACATTATTCAAGACCGTGCCATTCCCGATGTGCGCGATGGTTTAAAGCCTGTGCAACGGCGGATTCTATACGCCATGTTCGATTCCGGCAATACACCGGACAAGCCTTATCGTAAATCAGCCAAGACCATCGGGGATGTAATGGGTAATTATCATCCACACGGTGACTCTTCGATTTATGACGGTATGGTGCGGATGGCACAACCGTGGAAGATGGCTCATGTTCTTGTGGATGGTCATGGGAACTGGGGTTCTCAGGATGATGACCCAGCAGCAGCAATGCGTTATACGGAAGCTAGACTTTCGCCAATAGCGCTTGAATTGTTGCGCGATATCGACAAACGAACCGTACCATTCAAAGATAATTTTGATAATACAACGATGGAACCAGTCGTATTGCCGGCTAGGTATCCTAACCTGCTTGTTAACGGGGTAAGTGGGATTTCTGCGGGCTTTGCTACTGAGATTCCGCCTCATAATTTACGTGAGGTAATCGATGCTTGTATAGCTGTAATGGAGAGACCGGACATCAGTATGGAAGAGATTCGGACTTTCGTCAAAGGTCCGGATTTTCCAACAGGTGGTATTATTATGGGCGAAGACGGAATTCAGGATGCCTATGCATCTGGCAAAGGCCGTATTTATATTCGTTCAAAAACGGAGATCGAAACCCTTCGTGGGGGGAAACAACAGATCGTTATTACGGAAATTCCGTACCAAATTGTCAAATCTCGTCTTGTTAACTCGATGGAGAACATTCGACTAGAGAAAAAGGTCGATGGGATTGCTGAAGTTCGTGACGAGAGTGGTCGAAACGGGTTGCGCATTGTTGTAGAACTCAAGAAGGATGCCGATGCACAGGGGATTCTCGCGTATCTGTTCAAGAAGACGGATTTGCAAGTCACCTACAACTCCAATATGGTTGCTATTGTGAAGAAGGCACCACGTCAGCTTGGACTGAAAGCGATCTTGGATGCCTATATCGCCCATCAGCGAGAGGTAGTAACCTTCCGCACACAATACGATCTAGAGAAGGCAGAGGACCGCTCCCATGTACTGGAAGGCCTTGTGAAGGCACTGAATATTCTGGATGAGGTAATCGCGGCAATTAAAGCTTCGAAGAATCGACAGGATGCACAGAACAATTTGCAATGGATGTTCGGGTTTACGGAACGGCAGGCGGATTCAATCCTTACTTTGCAATTATATCGTCTTACTAATCTGGAGATAACTGCACTGCAGAAGGATCTAGATGAGTTACAGAAGAAGATTGCCATTCTACGTGGTATTCTCGACAGTGACAAAAAACTCGTCGCCGTCATTAAGAAGGAATTGCTCGAGATTCGAGATAAATACGGAATTGATCGTCGCTCGGTTATCCAGGGTGAAGTGGAAGAGCTGAAGGTGAATCTGGAAGTTATGGTAACGCAAGAGGATGTACTTGTTACCCTCTCGAACGAAGGTTACATCAAGCGAACTAGTATGTTGTCATTCACACGCTCTGGTGGTGAACGTGAAGGTTCAGGTGTGAAAGATGGAGACTACATTAAGCATCTGCTGGATGTTGATACGTTACAGAACGTATTGATTTTCACGCAGAAGGGACAATATTTCCTTCTTCCTGTACATCAGATTCCGGAATTTAAGTGGAAGGACAATGGTACGGCTATTGTTAATGTTATACCGATGTCCAAGGAAGACCGCATTGTCAGTGTCATCCCACTACGGAATTTTGAAGAGCCGAATTTGAGCCTTGTGTTCGTTACCAAACGTGGTCAAGTGAAGCGGACAGAACTGGGGGAATACGAGACGAAGCGCTCTGGTGCTATTGCAGCTTGTAAAGTTGCAGACGGAGACGAAGTGATACGTGTAACGGTAAGCAGTAATACACAGGATATTTTACTTCTTTCGCAGCAAGGGATGGTCATTCGTTTTGCTGAGTCAGAAGTGAACTCCATGGGCCGTGTGTCTGCGGGCGTAAGGGGAATTAGTCTCAAAGATGGTGATGAGGTAGTAGGAGCCCAGTTAGTCGAAGGGGATGAAGGTGAACTACTCGTCGTCTCAGATCTAGGTTATGCCAAACGAAGTTTGTTATTGGATTATCCGGTGCAAAGTCGTGGCGGTAAAGGGGTCCAAAGCTTTGAATTCAAAGAAGGCAAGCGTGTGAAACCAAATGGTAGCCGCATGATAGATGTGTTTCATTGTAAGGAACCATTGACAATCATGGCAGTGACCAAGGATGGTGGCAAACACCTATTCAGTTCTGAATCGGCACCACTAAGTGAGCGAAAATCCATTGGTAAAGCAATTGCACCTGTCGATAAGAATGATGAGATCGTTGAATTGTTAGTTATGTAATGATAAAAAGCTTCGGTAACGGCTCAGGCCGTAATACCGAAGCCTTTTTGTATTATTTCAACTGGGTGTATATATTCCAACTGCTTACAAGATGTCCTATGGCGAATAGCAATGCTGGTACAAGGAATATAAATGAATGAAGCCAAATTCCAAGAAAAATAAAGTACAAGGCTGGAAATACAGCCATAGGAATAGGGATGAATCCTAAAGGCTTAAATAATTGATCATACTCTCTACCTTTTATATAAAAGTAAATCCAGCATATATAATAAATTAAGAGGCATATACCCATTAAAACAGTCATGAAATTGATATTTTGTTCTGCAATTTTTTTACCAAACACAATGGGAAGAGTAAGACATGCTATACGACCAACTTGTTCAAGTATCGTAAATATAATAGATGAAGTATGTAAGTAATTTGGAGTATTTTGCGGTGGGAGAAATGCAAATAAAACATTAGGCAGTAAAATGAATAGAGCCACTAAAAACCCCGTGATATGTAATCCCATCTTGATCTAGCCTCCCTCATTCCGTAGTTGAAATATAGGCATCCTTCTGTGTTTGTTGAAATTTGATACTTTTCTTTCCTTTAACTTGTATAGCTTTCTTTGGACATTTGGCTACGCACTTCATGCAAAACTGGCAATCAGAACCGTGAATAAAAACTTGATTAACCTTGCGAATATTGTTAACCGGGCATTGTTTCGCACACATGCCACAATCGATACAATTTGATGGAATGGTTTCAAGTTTAAGCATAAGCCTCATCGAAATCCAAGGAAGTCGTGTTTCTCTGGATAATAAAGAGATACATTTCGATCCTTTAAACTCAGATTTCCATGAAAAGTTACCCGCCATTGTGTTGTGGACAAAACGATGTACCTTTTCACTTGCATATTTAAGCTTTTTCAGGTCCTTATCTTGATTGAAATCAGAATCAACCATGTTATTTGGCATACTTATTTCACATGCAGAGGTAGGGATATATCCTTTTTTGGTGAGTAAAGAGTAGAGTGGCGATAAAATATGAACCGAATTATTAAGTGTAACTAATACATGTACAAGTGTTCCTTTACTATAAGGCAGTGATTTTAAAAATCTCCATACAAAAGGGGACACGGATTGAGAGTTAGCCGGAAATGCAATCCATAGTTCATTCGCTGGTTCAAGTGAAATATATCCCTTTTCAATAAGTTTTAAAGACACTTGAATGCCATACGTTTCAAGCGATTTCACAGCCTGGTTAACAACAAATTGCGTGTTGCCCGTACCGGAAAAGTAATAAAAATCGATTTTCTTACCCATGGTCTGTCTCTCCGTGTTCTGTAGAGATCAATTCCAGTGATTGTACGGTTTCCTCGCACCACTGGGCATAAGTATCCCAAACTTGTTGACCAAAGGCCAACACCATGAGAATTTGTCTGTGATTGCTATGTACATCTATATTTTGTTTAAGTTGTGTTTCAAACTTTTGAAATAGCTCTCGTTGTTTACGATGGTTTATTTCAAACTCTTTAATATGATTGATCATACTGCTTGATGTAGATGCATTTGAAAAATATAGCTTGAGCAAAATTTCATAGCGTATCAGCTCTGTTTCTACGGGAACTTTAAGCCATTCCTGTAATTCTTGTCGTCCTTGATTGGTGATGGAGTACTTTTTGCTTTCCTTGCCACTATTACTGGTCTGATCTGAGGTAACAATGAGGCCCTCCAACGTAAGTCGTTTGAGTTCAGGGTAAATTTGACCAAAGCTTTCGTTCCAAAAGAATGACAATCGCAGATCTATAATTCGTTTTATTTCATAACCAGATAGATCCTCTTCGTTTAAAAGCCCAAGTATGACATAGCGGGTTTTGTTTTTATTCGTTGCCATTTTATCACTCCAATCTAATAGATATATCTTTTAGATATAATTGCATGTAAATAAAAAATTGTCAACTTTAACCAATCATCCGCGGTACACCGACAACAGAGTACGATAAAAACCCGCATTTATATAGCGCTCATGCGGGTTTACACAAACTTATTGACAGATTCTTTTTGAAAGATACTATATAGATGAATAGATTTCCAAATTTTACATTAGGTGAGTTGATGAGATGAAGTCGATCCCCAATTATCTATCGTTTTGTAGAATATTGTTTTCTCTAGCTTTATTTGTGGTTCAACCATTAAGCATAGTCTTTTATGTGATCTATATTGCTTGTGGGATAAGTGATATGTTGGATGGTTATATCGCTAGAAAGAAAGGAGTAGCAAGCCTGTTTGGCGCAAAGCTAGACAGCATAGCCGATTTGATCATGCTCATTGTGTTATTCGTTATACTATATCCAATCGTGAATCTTACAAACCCTATAATAATTTGGATTATTGCTATTGGTATGACTAGAATAGTTTCGATGATTGTAGTTCTGGTGAAATATAAAACCTTTGCAATTCTTCATACATACGGAAATAAAATATCTGGGCTCAGCCTGTTCATATTTCCACTATTGCTTCCCTACATAGATGTTAGTGTTCTAATCAATATAATTTGTATTGTAGCAAGCCTATCGGCAATTGAAGAGTTAATGATTCATCTGACGTCATCCAAACTGCAAGTAAATAAGCAAAGCATATTCGTGAAATGAGCTTAAAGGGAGGAGATAAGGTACTAGATCACTGTCATGATGTTAAAAACTAACCACTAGATAAAGCCGATCCGAAATTATCTTTTCGAGTTAAATGATCGATAAATGCCCCGATGACTGAATCGATGTACATATCCTTATGATGGACGAAACCTACGCTTTGTCGTGGTGTTGGCTCGGCTAACGGGATCATAGTAATTCTTGTGTCTCGTAAGGTAGCAGCATACGATGCAGGAAGTACAGTGCCACCAATATGATGTGCGGCCATCTGCCATTGGGACTCCATAGTAGATAACTCCATTATAGGATGTAGTGTGGTACCTATTCCGGTACAAGCTGTATCCAGCATTTGACGCACCAGAAATTTATGTGGAAATAAAATGAGCGGAATCTCAGAAAGCTGCGCCAACTGGATTTGTTGTAAGCCTGAGAATGGATGCAAAGAAGAGACGACCAGTACCAATTCTTCATCATAAAGCGGGGTACTGACTAGCTGCTCGTGTCTCAATGGTAGAAACACGATACCTAGATCGAGTTTGTTGTTTAGCAGACCTTCACAGGTTTCGGCGGTAGCTAGTTCGGTTATCGTCAACTCAACACCAGGGAATTGCCGGTGAAAAGAAATAAGTGTATTCAATAAGAGGTGATTCCCTGAACAGCCGATGGTCAATTTGCCGCGCTTTACCCCGGCCAATTCATTTATTTCTAATTTTGCCTGATCTAACTCATGAAAGACGCGCTGGGTATGTTCCAACAGGATTTGGCCTGCTTGGGTTAGAAAGTTCTTTTTACCTGAACGATGAAATAAAGGCGTACCTAGTTCTTGTTCAAGCAAACGGATCTGCTGACTGAGTGTTGGTTGCGAGATATTTAATTTGTCCGCAGCTTTGGTGAAGTGCAATTCTTCGCTTACTGCCACAAAATATTCTAGAAGACGATGTTCCATTCAATAACAGCTCCGATCATTGTTGGTGACTATCATTATAATTGATATCATTATATTGAACAATGAATTATGAATGTATATAGTAATAATAAAGTGACAGAACGTGGGAGGAAATGAATGATGAGTGAATTACATATTAACCTAAGTGAAAGTTTGAAAAGCAAACCAGCAAGTGATGCGTTAGGTTTCGGTAAATATTTTTCCGATCATATGTTTATTATGGATTATTCTTCTGAGGATGGATGGCATGATGCGCGGATCATTCCTTATGGCCCTATCTCTTTGGACCCTTCGGCTATGGTGCTGCACTATGGACAAGAAGTATTTGAGGGGATGAAGGCATACCGGACACCTCTTGGAGAGATCGTGATGTTCCGTCCTGATATGAATTTGAAACGGTTAAATAACTCCTGTGAAAGAATTAGCATCCCACAAGTAGATACTGAGTTTGTGCTTGAGGCCATCGCTCAGCTTGTTAGAATTGATCAGGAATGGATACCAGACGGGGAAGAGAATGCACTCTATATTCGGCCATTTATTATTGCAACTGAAGCCGCACTAGGAGTTAGAGCTTCTAAGCAATATATGCTAATGGTCATTCTGTCTCCGGTAGGTGCATATTACCCTGAGGGGATTCATCCGGTTTCTATTTATGTAGAGGAACAATACGTGCGTGCCGTTCGTGGTGGGACTGGTGAGGCGAAGACTTCAGGGAATTATGCATCAGGTATTAAGGCCCAAGAAATAGCGAAGACGAAGGGCTTCTCTCAAGTCTTATGGCTAGATGGTAAACAACATAAGTATATTGAAGAAGTCGGTAGCATGAATGTGTTCTTTAAGGTGAATGGTGAGATTCTCACCCCAGCACTTACGGGAAGTATTCTGCAAGGCGTAACAAGGGACTCCGTAATCACTTTACTCCGGGAGTGGGGATTTACGGTAGTTGAACGTGTGATATCCATAGAGGAATTATTTGAGGCCAGCCGTCAGGGATTGCTTGAGGAAGCCTTCGGAACGGGAACCGCTGCAGTCATTTCTCCTATTGGCTCGCTGAGCTGGGGAGACAAGAATGCAGAAATTTCCGGCGGTGTAACTGGAGAACTCTCTCAAAGACTCTATGATTCGATCACGGGAATTCAGCGTGGCAAAATCGCAGATCCCTTCAGCTGGGTGTACACAGTTAAATAATTATTCATTATTTATTCCACAGCAATATAAAATAACAGCCTGCTGCAAATATATGAGATTCTTTTTAAACCCATAGCCTACAAAATAATCTGAGGATATGACCTCTTCACTAACCTCTTCATTTCTAAAGAAGGGTGGGCATGGGTTTAATAATGAATCTGACCTCGTTAATTCCATTCTGCTTGTAGTTATTTGATATTGATCAATGTACTCTTTGGTTTGTAATTCGGCTGGAAGGGAATCTGTCAAAATAACATCGCTATTCACCAGAGTAGACTCTAGATCTGTATAGAATTTATAATTTCTAAGATCGGCATTCAGTTCATGCTCCTTGGTGCATACATGATGATAATCAAGATCCATCACTTTGGATACGCTTGCCCACGATTTACAAATGTTACTTGCTGGGCCGACATAGGTATATTTGAGCTCTCTATAGTTCTCTTTCATTTGAGAAATAGAATATAGGTCTGACAGAATCTCACAAGGATGATGTTCAGAACTCATCGCATTTATGATGGGAATCGAGGCATGTTTGGCAATCTCGCGAATTGTTGAAGTGTCAGGATGCCTAACAATAACTCCATCTCCCCAGTTTTCAATGTACTGAATTACATCCTCTAACGACTCCCTTTTGTCTAAACTTTCAGAGGGGAATAAGATACATTCACCCCCTAAATCTCTAATTCCTTTCTCGAATGTTATTCTAGTTCGGATACTTGACTCAGGAAAAAATAATATAAAGGTTTTGCCGCTTAAAAGGTCTGTATTTCTATTTCTCAGGTCAATTTGGTTATGCAGTTGTAATCTGGTTGTTAAATCAAACAAGTGTAATATTTGCTGTTGAGTTAAATCGTTAATGCTTACTAAATTCATGAAATCAGCTCCTTTGAATGATGGTATTTCCAACTAGGTTAACTGAGTAAGGATGGCGTAGTTTCTTTCTCATGATCAATTGTCTAGTAATCACTATACTCGATTTATGGGTTATTTTGGAACGGAGAAGGAATTTTACTTTGAGATGGCGAATTATTTATGTCATAAAGTATTAGTGATGAAAGAGGGTGAGCGTAGTGCATACTGTGGAATTTGCCCGATTATTGGATATTTTGATGAAAGATTATCAGAGTCATATGGAGGTGAATCTGGCTCCAACCTTAACAACTTCGCAATTGGCCGTACTTGAGGTACTGGAACAATTGGGTAGTCAGAAACCATCCGATTTGATCCCATTTCTCTCCACGACTCCGGCTGCTGTAACCATGTTACTTGATCGGATGGAACGTGGCGAATTGATACGGCGTGATCGTGACGATACTGATCGTCGTATTGTGTGGGTGTCGATTACGGCGAAAGGTCATGAGGAAGTACAGCGTGGAATCGGAATCCGTACGGATCATCTGAACGGGGTATTAGACAAAATCTCAACACATAATCAGCAATTGCTCGTTTTTTTGATGGGTAAGATTACGGGTGAGAAATAGTTTTGATGGGATTTGTCCATAAGCTCGAGGATTGATCGATAAGCACGCTTTTGAAGGGAAGGGCAAGCATGGCAAGAGTTCTCATCATAGAAGATGATGTTGAAATCAATCAGCTAATACATATTTATTTGGGCAAGGAAGGCATCGAAAGTGAGCGGGCGTTTGACGGTCAGCAGGCAATGATATGCTTGGATAAAGGTAACTATGATCTAGTAATCCTTGATTTGATGTTACCTATAATAGATGGGTTCGAAGTGTTGAGACGACTCAGAGAACGCAGTAAAATACCAGTCCTTATTCTTACGGCCAAAGGGGAAGAAACCGATAAGATTATTGGACTTGGTTGTGGCGCAGATGACTATGTCACTAAACCATTCAGTGTGTTTGAACTTATAGCTAGGGTTAAGGCACATTTGAGGCGAAATGACTACTATAAACCATCGCAAGATGTGGAGAATATATCTTGCTTGCAAATAGGTGATTTAATACTGGATCGTGAGCAATGCCTCGTGACCAAGAAGGGGGTAGCCCTTTCTCTTACAGCGAAGGAATATCAACTGTTAGAGCTGTTCTTGAGTCATCCGCGTAAAGTATTCACTAAGGAAAATTTATATCTAAATATATGGAATGACCAAATTATCGAGGGTGACAATACGGTTATGGTTCATATCAGTAGGCTGCGTAGTAAAATTGAAGACGTTCCAGAGCAACCAACAATTATCGTGACGGTAAGAGGGATCGGTTACAAATTAGGAGACTTATGATTAGCATCATAATGGCAGTTCTAGTGACTTTGTTACTGAGTACTGGGATATTGTTATGGCACACACGTAGGCGATTACATACGGTTGTTACGCAACTAAGTCAGGCAAGAGATGGTAACCCCAATCTGCGTATCCGCTCGCACTCACGCGATGAATCTTTTCGACAGTTAATCAATGAAATAAACGAATTACTTCACCAACTTCAAATGACAGAGACTGGTTTTCAGAAATCGGAAAGTGCGCGAAAGAAACTAATAACTAACATTTCTCATGATCTGCGAACACCTCTAACTTCTGTGCTTGGTTATTTGGAGGTACTGCGTAAGGACAGCAGTATTAGTGTGGTTGAGCGTGAACAATATATGGATATCGTATGGAACAAAGCGAATATGTTGTATGAACTTACGGAATCATTTTTTCAACTGGCAAAACTGGATGACGACGAAGTGGATTTAAGACGAGCGGAGATCAATTTGTCCGTTATGGTGAAGGAGATATGGCTCTCTTATGCATCTCAATTTGTAGTCGCAGGTACGGAGCCAGTAGCCAGTTTTCCGGTCGAGGAACTGTTTGTAAATGCTGACAGGACTTCTGTAGAACGCATTATTGGTAATTTAATATCGAATAGTTTGAAATACGGTGCAACGGGTGGAGTCATTGGACTATCCCTGTCTCAAAAGGAAAATGAGGTACTCATTGAAGTGTGGGATCAAGGACCGGGAATAGCGGAGGGAAATTTACTACATATTTTTGATCGCTTATACACGGTTGACTCCTCTCGTAGTGGTCCATTTGGTGGAAGCGGGTTAGGACTAGCTATTGCTAGGAAATTGGTAGAGAAACATGGAGGGGAATTGTGGGCAACATCACTACCTCATGTGAGGACATCATTCTTCTTTACTTTACCTAAGTCACGGTTCATTCCATAAGAATTAATTTAAGATAGATGTAAGGTAACTGAATGAAGAAGTTAAGGATGAGGCTGTAAGATAATAGCATCATCCTTTTTGATTTCAGAATTTGGAGGTTTTGAAATGAAATATGTACTTAGAAGTAATGGATTAACTAAGAAGTATGGCGACAAAATGATTGTCGAAGATGTGAATCTAGAGGTAGAACAAGGAGATATATACGGTTTTCTTGGGCAGAATGGAGCGGGGAAAACGACGGTATTTCGGATGCTTCTTGGCTTGATTAAGCCGCTTAGAGGTACTGTTGAATGGTTCGGTGAGAATCCTTCAACAGCGTCTTTCAACCGGATCGGTTCATTGATTGAGACGCCTGGTTTCTATCCGAATTTGACGGTTTGGGACAATTTGGATATTCATAGGCGAATGTGTGGAGTTACGGATTCGTTCGTGATCGAGGAACATTTAAAGCTGGTTGGTATGGAGGGAATGGGGAAACAGAAGGTTAAGAAGTTATCTTTAGGTACGAAGCAAAGACTGGCAATCGCAAGGACGCTGCTACATCGACCTGATTGTTTGATTCTGGATGAGCCAGTAAACGGATTAGATCCCATTGGAATACGAGAGACACGCGAGTTACTGCTGGAATTAAGGAATAAACGGTCGATGACGATCATGATTTCCAGTCATATTCTGGGGGAAATTGGACAAATGGTCAATCGAATCGGAATTATTCATGGCGGAAAGATGATTGAACAGCTTGACTACGCCGAACTGCAGCGTAGAAATCGAACGTATGTCGAGATGCGGGTGAACAACGATGGAAAAGCAACTTGGATATTGGAACAACAATTACATATTAAAGATTATACGGTATGGGAGAAGGGACGCATCCGCGTATATGAGCGATTGGAGGATACGGGGATGCTGAATAAGGCTCTGCTGGATGGCGGCGTCATCGTAAGTGAAATGTCACTTTGCTCCGAATCGTTGGAGGATCATTTTATTAAATTGACGGGGGGAGCGCAAAAATGATTGAGGTGCTGTATTGCGAGTGGAGAAAATTGAGAAAGTCTGCAGCATTTGGAGCTACGATGGGTCTTGCGTTGTTATGTCCGATTTTATTTTTTCTAATTAGAATGTCTGATAATAATTTCAAAGTTCTAGAGACGCATGATTTGGATTGGGCGTATTATCTCGACAACGAAAAGTCGCTCTCTGTTCTTATGGCAGGCCTAGTGTTAATTGCAGTTATTTCTTCTTTCACTTGGGTTAGAGAACATGGCGATAATACACTTAATGTTCTATTTACCTATCCTGTGCATCGATTGACTATTATTGCATCGAAACTAATCATAATCGCGCTATTTCTGCTTGGATATAATCTAGTCGATACACTTATTAGTCATATGTTGATTATGATTGCAAAAGGGGAGTGGATTCCGGGACATATTATCGTTGATAACATGATCAAGTTATCGCTATCTTATCTCTTTCAAGTAGCTCTTATTCCACTATTTTTCCTCCTAAGCATGATAAGCAAGAATATAATTTTGCCCGTGGTAACCTCCATCATCTTTACGTTTGTGATTTTTGCCTGGGGAGAAAGTAGCTATCTGAACAACCTTCCTTTTGGAGGCCCCATTTTTCCGTATTTGTGGTACGATGAGTCGGTTAAGGGGTTATCCCTTACTCGGGTGTTATGGGAGAACGGTGCGATTATGGTCGTATGTCTCGGTGTTATTGTGCATCAAATTTTGAGAAGAGATGTGCGGTAGGAATGGGATATATGGGTGCTAAATAACAAAAGGACTGAGCAAGGGGAATCCCCTTGCTCAGTCCTTTTTGTACTTTACATGATACTTGTAGTATCTATTATTTAGCTTTGAGTTAAAGCCTTCGTATACAAATCCTCTTCCCAACGATTCCAAGGAAGCTCACGAGGTGGAAGAGAGATCAGCTTCACATGTTCTGTGGTTACCGGATGAGGGAAACCAACATAAAGCGACCAAAGAGCAATTTGTTGACCAGGTTTATTCTGAGCTGCTCCGTATTTCTGATCTCCATACAGCGGGCAGCCGATCGCGTTCATTTGAACGCGGATTTGATGAGAACGTCCCGTAAGTAGTTCAACTCGTACCAGAGTAAGTTCATTGTCTAAGCTAGAAGCACCTAGTACTGAATAATCAAGAATTGCCTCTTTGCTACCAGGTGTCCCTTTAGGAACAACAGATACCGTATTCGTGCGTTCATCCTTCAATAGATGATGAATGAGTCTCCCCTTAGCCTGAGGTGGTGTACCACGGACTACAGCGACGTAGATCTTATCGAAGTTGCGGCTACGTACGGCTTCCGACAACCTCGAAGCTGCCTTGGATGTCTTAGCGAATATCATGGCTCCGCCAACGGGTCGATCTAAACGGTGTACCAGGCCAAGATAGACGTTGCCGGGTTTCTGATACCGCTCTTTAATATCTGCTTTCAGCAGATTAAGGAGATCGGGATCCCCACTTACGTCCTCTTGAGTAGGGACATTTACCGGCTTCTCTATACCAAGTAGATGATTATCCTCAAACAAAATCTTCATTTGCGGATGACTCGTTGTAAAGAAATTGTCGGACTGCACCGTTTATTCCTCCCAGCGGCCAAGAATACCACATGGAAGATTTAGACCTGATTTCGTAATAGGTAGGCCTAGCTCACCAGCGGAAATACGTCCGCCATATTTCTTCTTCACCGTCATGGATAGCATGTTCTGTAATACGGTTGGTGAAATACCGGTCGTATAGGAGTTGATGAGGAAGAAGAGTGGTTGATCCGATAAGATGGAAAGGCAAGATTCCACAAACGGATAAAGACTCGATTCCAGCTTCCACATCTCACCATTCGGTCCACGACCGTAAGATGGAGGGTCCATAATAATAGCGTCATAGCGGTTGCCCCGCCGCTGCTCTCGTTGTACGAACTTGAAGACGTCATCTGTGATGAAACGGACGGGTTTGTCTTCGAGACCGGATAGAGCGACATTTTCCTTAGCCCATTGAACCATGCCCTTAGCTGCATCGACATGCACGACCGAAGCTCCGGCGGAAGCAGCAGCTACCGTAGCACCACCTGTGTAGGCGAACAAATTTAGCACCGAGATCGGACGCTTAGCAGCGGAAATCTTGTCCATCATCCAGCGCCAGTTTGCCGCTTGTTCAGGGAACAGACCGGTATGTTTAAAGCTGGTTGGACGAATATAAAACTTCAGGCGGTCATAAGATACCGTCCACCGTTCTGGAGTTTGTTTTTTCATATCCCATTGACCACCACCTGATGAACTGCGGTGATAGTGGCCATGAACATCATTCCACTGTCCGCTCGCTTCTCCATGTGGCCAAATAATTTGTGGGTCAGGTCGGCGTAGAATCACATCATTCCAACGCTCCAGCTTCTCACCGTCTCCAGTATCAATGATTTCGTAATCTTTCCAATCGTTAGCTACATACATTAATTTAAACCTTCCTTCCATATAAAGAACGGCCGGGCCGTTCCAATAGGGCGATCCCTTAAGATCAAACCATTCGGTTGTTATTGTACCTTATTTTTCGTACAGCATGCCAGTATAACGCAACTTCATTTGCATTGGCAATGATAAACAGTATGATTTACTGTAAATCATACTGTTTAAAACGTTGAACTTCAGTTCTACTTCGTAAATACATAGTAATCTTGTACCTGTAGGATCTGAAATCCAGCCGACTCGTATAGTTTCTGAGCATTGGGATTGCTTAATGCCACTTCCAACCAGACATCATAACCCTCGTTACGCTCTCGATCAATGACTTGGCGTAGAGTATCGCTACCGATGCCTTGCCCTCTCACTGCGCTAGAAACAACAAAGCCGTAAATCCAACTTTCTCCTTTATCTCGGATCACCCTAATTTTTCCGACGGGCTTCTCATCCTTGATGATCATGTCATAGCGAGAGTAGTTATCTTGTAGACTCACTTCGGAATACTGGGTAGCGGCTTCTTCCGGAGTTTCTCCAAACCCCTCGACATCGAGTTGTATTAATAATTCCCGGTCACTTTCCACAGATGGACGAAGATAAACTTTGGCCAGATGGGAGGGCAGAGTATCCCCTGTCGGATTATATTTCATTTGGTACTCCGAACAGGAGAAGTGACATGATATCGTGCTTAAGAATGCTTTGGCTGCATTTGAATTACCCGGGGCGTTAAGTAGTATCTCTGCATGATTATTGATCGCCCAATCGTCCAGCGCAGATCGCATGCTATCTGAGAAAATGCCCTGTCTACGGTAATCTGGATGTACCATTCCGCAGATTTCTAATGTGCTACCGAACGAATATCTTCCTAGAAAGGCTACAAGAGTACCATCTCGATAGATAGTCAGATCTTGCTTGTCTCCCTTAGGACGGATGTTTAAGATATCCCAGTTCAGTTTAAGCGTAATCCCGTCATGCTTTTCACATAAGGATTGTAACTGTCTAACTTCTTCCCAATTTACTGTTGTTTCCATATGTATGATCACTCTCCCTATCTATCGATTGTATCTTACTTATCAGAGATACGACAATGATAATTGACAAATGGGAAAGAGGAGATGTAGCCTTTAATACAACAGTAAATTTCGGGAGGGCAAGCGGAATGAATCATGTATTCGAAATGAAAAATATAACTTGGCTTCGTGATGGTAAGAAGGTTCTGAGTGACATTAATTGGAGTGCTGAGGTGGGGCAGCATTGGGCCTTATTCGGACTAAACGGATCAGGCAAAACGACACTTCTAAATATGCTTAATGGATATATTTGGCCAACGACAGGAGAAATCAACGTTCTGGGTCATAGATTTGGTGATGTCGATCTAAGAGAGCTTCGTAAATCAATCGGGTGGGTTAGCTCCTCGCTTCAAGAGAAACTACACGGGGGAGACAAAGCGCAAAATCTTGTCGTAAGCGGTAAGTATGCGTCCATTGGTCTCTATGACAAGCCAAGCGAGGAAGACTATGAGCGTGCCATGATGCTGATGAAGCAGTTGCGATGCGGACATTTGATAGATCGCTCATATGTCACCTGTTCTCAGGGAGAGCAGCAGAAACTGCTGATCGCGCGGGCATTAATGTCTTCACCAAGATTGCTAATTTTAGATGAAGCAGCAAACGGCCTTGATTTTATTTCCAAGGAAGAACTACTGGATAGTATTGACGAATTAGCCCATCAGAATCATGCGCCGCATATGCTATATGTAACTCATCATACAGAAGAGATTCTACCGATATTCACACATACTTTACTTCTTCGTCAGGGTGAGGTATTTATGAGTGGATTGACACGAGATGTATTGAATGAGGAGTGCTTATCGGCATTTTTTGAGTTACCTGTAGATGTAAGTTGGAAGAATGATCGTGCCTCGCTATCAAAAAAATAAAAATAGTGTTCTGGAGTTCTGTTACCTTTTCCATATTGTTCCGTATTAAATCATAATGCCGATACGACAACAGGGCAGTAATTTTACTGGGGGGATATGAAATGGAGACAGGAACTAGTCAGAATCCGAAGAAAAATAATAATGTAGGGCGCATTGCCACAAGTATTGGGGTTATTCTTGTACTGGCCATAGTGGGGATGAGTAGCGTCACCCAAATACAATATGGACATGTAGGGTTGTACAAAACGTTCGGTAAATTGAACGAAAATGTTCTAAAACCTGGTATTCATTTGAAACTTCCATTTATCCAATCTGTGATTCAGGTGAATACACAAGTTGCCAAGACTGAGACGGATACGACAGCTTCATCTAAGGATTTGCAGCCCGTATCAACACATGTTGTTGTGAATTTCTCGGTTAATGAAGATTCGGCTTATAAGTTAATGAATAACATTGGGAGTTCTTACGACACCATTGTAATTAATCCGGCCATTCAGGAAATTGTAAAAGAGGTAACAGCAAGATATCAGGCGGAAGAATTGATCTCCTTACGTGATAAGGTAGCTGGTGAGATTAATGAAGAACTAACCAAGCGTTTAGCTGTTTATGATCTGAACGTTCGCGAAGTGAACATTGTTAATTTCAATTTCTCTGAAGCGTTTAACCAGTCGATTGAAGCGAAGCAGGTTGCACAGCAGCAGGCCCTCAAAGCCAGCAATGATTTGAAACGGATTGAGATTGAAGCACAACAGAAAATTGCTCAAGCCCAAGCCGAAGCGGAATCCTTGAAGTTAAAGAAACAAGAAGTTACGGCTGAGCTAGTTCAATTGAAACAAATTGAAGTGCAAGAAAAAGCGGTAGAGAAATGGGATGGACATTTGCCACAAGTGACGGGTGGAGCCACACCATTTATCGACGTTGAATCGCTGACCAGTGGTAGCACAAGCATTCCTAGCACTACTCCATAAATTTATTATTATAGTCTGGGGGCCACCAAGTGATTTAGCTTGGTGGTCCTTTGCTATCGGAAGGATCTTTGCATACGAGATGACTTATCCAATACACAGTGGGAATGAGAAATTCAACTGAGAAGAGTAGTGGAGGCAAACCTCCGATCATGAATTGATTGAGTTCGGGCTGTGACCTAGCGAAATAGATGGACAGAATACAGCAAAATGCAGTACTAGGCAGACATAGCGGTCTGGGGTCTGTCATACCTGTAATATGGGTTAAGCAGATCACTGCTATGTATAAAATAAAGCTGATTTTGACATAGAGACATATTAACCACAGAATCATGAGTACTGGATCCAAAGTCTCGATAAAAGATCCGGCACGCATGGAGCGAATCAACTCCAAGTCGGGATAGGTAAGATTGCTGGCCAAATCAGGACCGAAAATGAGCAGTATGGGAATGAGATGAGCCATAATTATGATGAGTGAAGTTAATGTGGTACTTAGTAGGGTGCGATACGTCTTTTCAGGTGATTGTAAATATGGAATGACTAGAAAAAGGAATGAGAATGCTCCGAAAAGGGTGGTCATATTAAAAGCGCCAGCCAAAACCTGATGTAAATTAAGATGAGTGAACATAGCGGGAAGCCTATTGTATTCGACTTCTCGTTTTACTAAAACGGGGAAGATCAGAAACGCACCTATACTGATAATAAAAATTCCCTGAGCAGCGCGGAAAATAGTAGGTATACCCGAGCGAATCGCGTAAACGATACAGAGCCCGAAAGTACCAACAATGACCCATTCCGGTGTGCCAGAGAGATACACGAGAATTAGGAAGTCAGCTAACTCACGCAGATTGCTTGTAGCTAGAATTAATGCAACGATAATAATGATGTACATAAATATGAGATGTGGAACCTTGCCTACTAATTGATGTCCATATTGGGCAATAAATTGATGGGGTCTAGCTAGGGTTACTTTGTATGCAGGATAAATCAGAAGCAAGGTGGCAACTCCTCCAAGCAAACTCCCAACAGGAGTGGAGAATTGACCCTGATCTATAAAAAGACCCACAAGGAACGCGACGAAAGAACTTACAAGATACAAAGTGAAGAGCGAAAAAACTTGGAAATGTTGTACTTTTAACATGTAGTTCCCTCCTCTAATCAATTCCCAGGAATCCAACCCCTAAAGTAATCGCTACAAAGCTTTAATGCAAGCGGGATATTGTAGCGATATTGAAAGACATATTGTACCTCTAGCAATATTAGAAAACACAAAGAAATGATGAGAACGATCCGAATGGATCTTGGCTCCTTGCGTTGTTTACGCATGATGTACCATTCAAGGAGCATTATCAAAGCAAAGGTCAAGCCGATCATAATCATGGGGTTCAACCTCCTGGGTTAATACTTGCTCTTTTCTTTTATAGAGTGGTAAGCACCACCTGTTCTTAGAAGTTCAACTTTTACGACCACATTAATGGGTAGTTCACCAGCATACTGTTCACGCCAGTGAGGTTGTAGCTTCTTCCACATAGCCGGGTATCTCCAATCCAAAATTTCACCTAGCCTAAATACATCGGCTTTCGCTTGTCTTGTCTTGGAAATAGCGCTCTCGATTCGTTTCTTTATTTTGGCGTCTAATTCTTTCTGTAGTAGTAGCATCGAATCTTCCTTCTCTAAATCAATGCTCGATTCGGAGGAGAGAACATAAGTTTCAGCTTTACTGCTAATGGTGAAGGCTGCACTATCAGCTTCAATTCTAGGTCTTATTTTTGTTTTCATCTTTTCTAAGTAGAAGCTTACCTTTTTGCCATCTGTGGGTGATTCGATACTCACGACCGATGTTTTGATCTGTGATAGAATCCAAAGTGAAGCTCTCATCTCGTCATTATTCATTTTGGGTGAAACCATAGCTCCATCTCTGAAAATAACCGCACCACCAGTCCCCATCCACTTTTTTCCCTTTTCATTTATGAGACCGGGCTCATTAGTAAATATGATCTCTGGAAGTAGCGCGTCTCCCATTCGATAACGTGCAACTAAGAAATCCCTTACTGTTGTATCCACGGCAACTTCTTCATCAATATACGAGGTTAGTATGGTGGAGGCGAATCGTTCGAAAAGTCCTGGTGTATTAATAATCTCAAGAACCTTACTCTCTGTTGCGAATAAGTTTGAATTAATGTGAAAAGCTGGTTGTCTTTTGACAAATTCAAGGACGGGATCCATTCCTTTCTCAGCAAATTTTTTGCCGATCACAATAATATGTGCTTGACCAAACGCAATTTTACGAGATAAATCACTTTGGATTTTTCGAAAAGCATCACTTATTGTTTCCCCATTCTTCGTGATATAAGTATAGGGGTCACCGGATGATGCACTACCTCCCCCTGATTGTCCAGGGATCATTTGATTCGGGAGTTGGAAGCCGAGCGTTAATTGTGTATCCTGTGAATCCTCAACGGTGTCGACCAGCATAATGGTCACAAATGCTCGGTCATTGATTTCCATGGAGGACCAGCAGCCCGTGAGTAGCAGTAGTTGAGTCAAGAGCAGACAACACGATATGGACCTGGTGTATTTGGAAATCATTTCTTCTCCTCATTCTGAGATGCCCAGCCACGAGAGTTATTTCCCTGTCTCCGTTTATTGTTAGTGATATAAGGCGGTCTGTGTTGAATAGCCCACCAAGGAGGGCGAAACAAGGTATCTAATAACGCTCCCTTGTTAAGAGGGACCAGTGGGGATAAATAGGGCACCCCAAACGATTTTAAGTTAATTAAGTGAATATAGAAAATAATGAGACAGCATGCAATGCCATAAAGACCAAAAATTGCAGCACATATCATGATGGGAAAACGAAGCAATCGGAATGAAAGTCCGAGAGCAAAGTTAGGGATGATAAAGGAGGCAATACCCGTTAGCGAGACAATGATAACCATAGCCGCAGAGACAATCCCAGCTTGAACGGCCGCAGTTCCAATAATGAGCGCTCCGATAATCGATACGGCCTGTCCGATAGATTTAGGGATCCTGATCGAAGCTTCACGAAGCGCTTCAAAGGAGATCTCCATGATCAAAGCTTCAAGTATAGCTGGAAATGGGACGATTTCTCGAGAGACCGTGATTGTTGTTAGTAGCTTTGACGGAATCATTTCGGGATGAAATGTTGTCACAGCAATATAGATTGAAGGTAATAGCAAGGAAATGAAGAGAAAGAAATAACGGATCCAGCGTATCCAGGTAGAAGCAATGAAACGTTGATAGTAATCCTCGGATGCTTGCATAAGCATGACCATAGTAACCGGTGCAATGAGCGCACTAGGCGTTCCGTCTACGATGATCCCGATGCGTCCCTCAAGCAGTGAACTGATGACGGCATCAGGTCTCTCAGTATATTGGACTTGTGGGAAAGGCGAGAATGGAGATTCCTCAATTGTTTCTTCCACAAATGAAGAGGTCAAAACCCCATCGATATCGATATAAGATAACCGTCTCTTAACCTCTTCCACTAGTTCTGGTTTGCATATCTCATGGATATAAACTAGTGCGATACTTGTTTGAGTTACTCGGCCAAACTTCAAGATTTCTGATTTGAAATTAGGACTCTTTAATCTTCTCCGAAGTAGTGTAATATTTACACTCAGATTTTCATTGAATCCTTCTCTCGGTCCGCGAATGGCGGTTTCGTTGGGTGCTTCTTCAATTGATCTTTTGTCAAAAGAAGCAGCAGGATACAACATCATCCGATGGTCCCCGTCGACTAGTAGCAATACACTTGCATCCAGTACACCAGAGACTCCTTGATTGGAGTCAATAGTCATTTTGCTCTGGGAGACATTAACGGCTTGATCTTCAAAAATGTACTGGAACAATTTACTTGGTTCTTCAGGTGCAAGAGTAATCAAAGTGTTCAAAATGCTATCAGAAATCATGACTTGATCTGTCATGCCATCCAAATAGATGAGGGCACAGGCATGTCCTGATTTAAGGTTAAATCGACGATAGATAATATCAGAACAATTTGTGAATTGTTCTTCGAACCAATGAAGGCGGTCCTCAAGATTGTTATCTTTGGGGAGGGAAGGGACATGTTTGGGATGTGAAGAAGGTATTTGCTCCGACTTAGCTAATTTAGTTTTATCTGATCGGGATTTCTTCAATTTCTGTCTCCACCAAGACATGATGTATATCTCCTCTCCATTGAACATGGTTTCCAATAATAAGATTAGCGGAATAACGAAAGATTATTCTGGAGTATAGATCATTAGACATGCTTGAGAGTTATGATTAGTGCCGATAGGATCATTCATTCGAACAAATAGGGTGTTTAGAACTATTAATATTCTATAAATATGATTCGATATTATAGGTATAGATGTAATAACTGACAATAATAAAAGGAGGGAACCATAACTTGAGAACCGATACTATGGACCTTATTAATGGTGATCGTCTGAAATCAGATGCATTTAATAAAGTAGGTCTACATGTTCTCCCTAAGGGAACAATAATACATAGTGAGGAAATTGCTTTATTAATCAGGCAAAGTATTCATCATGTGGATATCGAACCTCGTGATCATTCTGAATCTCGTCTCCCTGCAGAGGGTGATGAGTTTAGTCAACGTTTAAGAGAAAACTTTGATCTAACTATACAGGGGTATCAGTCCATTTTTTTAGAGGCATTAACCACCGGTAAGTTTAATCAGACAATGGTCGATGATAAGTTGAAACCCTTCTTGGAAACGATTGATGACCGTAAAGATGTCGTCTCGCTGTTGTTGATGTTAGGCCGTGATGATGTCAACCTATATAATCATTCTTTGCAAGTTGGTTTATTATCCTACTACATAGCAAGTTGGCTTGGTTATTCCAAAGATGAGATATACAATATTAGCAAAGCGGGATATTTGCATGACATCGGGAAAAGCCAAGTTTCTCAATCTATCCGAAATCATGCCGATGAATTAACAGGTGAAGATTTAGAAGAGATGAGAAGACACACACAATATGGCTATGATATTATTCGTAGTTCCATGGCAGGTGATGATACTACTGCTCTTGTGGCTCTTCAACATCATGAACTTGAAGACAGAACAGGGTATCCACTAGGGATAGGGAAGAAAGAAATCCATCCTTATTCGCAGATTGTTGCTGTGGCGAATGTTTATGTAAAACTAACTTCATCAAGTATAGGGAGACCAAAGCAAAGCTTAATTGCAGTGCTTCGTGAGGTATATGGACTTGGTTTTGGTAAGTTAAATGAGAAGCCAGTTCAAGCTCTTATTCACAACCTATTACCCAATTTTATCGGAAAAAACGTACTGCTCAGTAATGGAGAAATGGGCACCATAGTATTTAATCATCCTACAGAGATCTTCAAACCATTGGTTAAGGTGAACGATTTTTTCCGTGATTTATCAAGGGAAAGAGATATCGCAATCGAAGAAATTTACTTGGAATAGTAATGAATAACATATGTGATGAGATGGCAACCTAATATTAGGTTGTCATTTTTGTTAAAAAGGGGTAATAAACCACTGTGATCTTAATCGCTATGTGTAATGGTGGTCAGAATCATAACAAATGAATCAACAAGAACATACTAAGGAGGAATTGATGTGAAGAAAAAGTCTTTAGGTTTTATAATACTATTGGCAATGGGTTTAGTGTTGTTATCGGGGTGCAGTACTAATGAACCGGCAGAAAACCAAACAACAAATGAAGGTACGAACCAAGGTACAAATCAAGGAACGAATGAGGGTACGAATCAAGGGACCAACGAAGGCACAGAAGTTGATGTCGTAACTACGGCATCCATAGTTAACGATGAAGCAGCTTTTTTAAAGGCGATTAGCAAAGAAGGAACGTGGATCATAGCTACACTTAACGATCTAACAATCGATAAAGATCTTGTATTAGAAGGTGAATTTACAAATAAAGATGCTAAGGCTCGGAAAATAGCGCTATATACACAAGATGAAAATCGTACCAAGACGGCTAGATTTACTTTAACAGCACCAAAATTAACAATTAAAAGTGAAAACGCCAGTTTTGTAGGTGGAACTTTTGTTGGTGATATCTATGTTGAAGCGAATGGTTTTACAGTAGATGACGCAAAGATTGAAGGTAATGTTTATTTTGCAAGTGAAGAATACAAAGCTTCACATCAGATTACAAATAATGGATCTGTAACAGGGAAGACTGAAGTGAAAAAATAAAGAATGAGATAAAATACAAATAAGAACGGGGCTTTGAGGATCATCTCAGAGCCCCGTTTTTTTTGCCATTAAATAATTGAATTGACCGGTTTCTCGGGATTATGTTATTGTATGAATAGCCAAATCTTATCTGAAATAACACTTATTTTGTCTTGATTTTTTAACAGATATCCAGTGCGCGTTCTGAAATACCTAATGACCGCTAATAACAATTAGCGGTCATTTTAATTAAACCCTCCTATACCAAAAAATGAAAGGTGACTTTATAAAATGATGATATATAATCGTCTTGCAATAATGATGCCCCCATTTCCCTAGCTAGGCTTATAATCTTCTTCCAGTTCTGAGATATAAGCTCGTAGGAGGGCGAAACTAAAATGAAAAAATATGCAGCACCATCTTTACTTTTAATGATTGTTCTTGTGGCTTTTCCACAAATTAGTGAGACAATCTATACACCGTCTTTACCAGATATTTCTGCAGCACTCGGTGTCTCAAACAGTTCTGTACAGTTTACCTTAAGTATATATTTTATCGGATTTGCTTTAGGTGTTTTCTGTTGGGGATGGCTTTCTGATATTATCGGACGGAGACCTGCTATGTTAGGTGGCCTCATTGTATATGGTATCGGAAGCTTGATGTGTTTTTACTCTGGATCCATTGGTATACTTCTTGTCAGCCGTTTCATACAAGCATTTGGAGCAGCAACAGGATCGATAATTACACAAACGATTCTTCGTGAAAGTGTTTCAGGAAATAAACGACATGCTATGTTTGCTCAAATATCCGCTGTAATTGCTTTTACGCCCGCAGTAGGGCCACTTATTGGCGGATGGGTTGACCAGGCTCTTGGATTTAGAGCTGTTTTCTTTACGCTTGTGGTCATGAGTGTTTTGTTGTTTATGTATGCCTTTTTAAAACTGCCTGAAACAACTGATGTTTCTGCAAGAAAAAAGGTTAATATTCTACCTATTATTAAAAGAATGGTGTTATTACCACGTGTACTGGTATTTGGCTTACTAATCGGCGGCATAAATGGGGTTTTATTCAGCTACTATGCTGAAGCTCCGTTTATATTCATTGACTACTTTCAAATATCACCTGGTATATATGGTTTTCTAGGTATCATTGTGGCCTTGGCCTCGATAGTTGGCGCAATGATTTCAAAAAGTTTATTGAATGTTTATGTGCCAGAAAAAATTATTCATATCGGTTGCCTAGTTATGACTATAGGGGCTTTGCTATTAACTTTTGCAAGTACTTTAGTAATGCTGCCTAATATTATAGTTATCGTTTGTATTTTAATGAGCATGTTTGTCATGTTAATGGGGGCAGGTATTGCTTTGCCTAACTGTCTAAGTCTTGCCCTTGTCAAGTTTCAAGATGTTATAGGAACAGCAGGTGCGATATTTAGCTTAGGCTATTACTTGCTAGTTAGCTTAACGACATGGGGAATGAGCTTTCTTCATAATGGTTCATTGGTGACGATGCCTATATATTTCTTAGTTGTAAGTGGCGTAATGTGGTTTTTGGGTAAAAAGTTTATTGTAAGTGAATAGTTTGTTTTGGAGAAGTAACTCTTTGAAAAGAAGCTTTCTTATTGTGCTTAAAATGGAGGAGTAAACGGGGCTCTTACTAATTTCAATCGACCTTTGAGATCATAGTTTAATAAATTGGCAGTCTAGGACTTTATTTTAAGTATCTGGGCTGCTTTTTTTTATATCATTATGTTGCGCTCTTATTCAATTATCCTTACAGACAGGACTGAGTAATGTATATTCATATTACGATATTAAATTGAACTGAAGGAGGGAAGCTGCGTGAGTAAAGTAATTACTAAGTATTATGACTATGGGCAAGAAGAGATCGATTATTTAAATAGCGTGGATGAAACACTTGGAACTGCTATGAAACGACTTGGTAAGATTGAGCGTGCCATCATTCCCGATTTGTTCACGGCACTTGTATATGCGATTGTTGGACAGCTGATTTCAGTGAAAGCCGTTCGCACAATCTGGGCTAGAATGCAGGAGCGTTTTGGTGAAATATCGGCTCACAATTTGGCCATGCAGACCGCCGATGATATTCAGGGATGTGGCATGACAATGAAGAAAGCAGTGTGTATTCATCAGATTGCTCAAACTATTGCACAAGGTGACTTTAACTTGAATGAGTTAAACGAATTCTCAGATCAAGAGGTTATTAAGAAGCTTACGATGCTAAATGGAATAGGGAAATGGACGGCTGAAATGATGCTCATCAATTCTATGGAGCGCCCTAATATTGTAAGTTGGGGCGATATTGCCATTCGCCGAGGAATGATGAAACTTTATGGATTGGACTCCCTTAGCAAAGAACAATTTGATCAATATTGTCTACGATATTCGCCGTTTGGTTCTGTGGCATCTATTTATTTGTGGGAGCTTTCATTTGAATGAATGGAGCAGATAAACGATGAATTTAAATACATATCTTGACAAGTAAACGACTGTTGACCTTTAATATAGGTAAACAGTCGTTTACTTATATCCATGAAGGAGAGTACGAGTACGATGACAACCAAAGAAAAAATATTAGTGGAAGCACTTCGTTTATTTTCTACCAGCGGATTTGAAGCTGTTTCGGTGAGGGATATTGCCGGTGCAGTTGGTGTTCATGAGAGTAGTTTATACAAGCATTACAAGAACAAACAGGATATTTTTGATACTATCATTGATAAATCCGCACAGAGAATTCATGCGATCCACCAAAAGCTTGCAGTTCCAAACCCTGAGCATAGCACTCTTGCCCAAGAGTATAAGGAGATGTCATTAGAAACTTTAGGTGAAATATCTAGTAAGCTGTTTTTATTTTATCTAAGAGATGATGTGGTGGGACAGTTTAGGAAAATGCTGACGATAGAACAGTATCGAAATTCCACAGTGTCTAATATGTTCAAGAAAATATTTATTGATGATGCGTTACAATTTCAATCCGCGATTTTCAAGAAATTTATGGATGCAGGTACTTTTGTTAAAGGTGACCCCTATATAATGGCACTACATTTCTACTCACCAATTTTTCTCCTACTATGTAAATACGACTCCACTAGTGACAATGATTTAGAAGCTTCAGGTTTTATAAAAAAACACATCGCTGAGTTTTCAAGCCATTATGCTGTCAATCCGGAGGACTGAAATTGTGAAATCGTCAATAAAGAAGGGGAAGAGACGGATGATATTATGTATTGCTGGCATCGCCCTGGTATTGATCGCAATATTTCTGCTTATACAATATATCCAGTGCAGCATCGAAGTGAAAAAGGCTAACATAAGGCTTGAAACCTATGGAGCACATACCATTAAGTTAAACTATGGTGATATGACCTATGTAGATAAAGGAACGGGAGAAGAGGTCATTTTAGTTGCTCATGGAATTAGCGGAGGATATGATCAGGGATTTGAGACTGTAAAAGATAAAGTAGATCAGTACCGAATTATTGCTCCTTCACGGTTCGGCTATCTAGATAGTGCTAGCCCACAAGACCCTTCACCAAAAGCTCAAGCTTCTGCTTATATAGAGCTACTGGACCAGTTAGGAATCGACAAGGTATTCATACTTGGAACTTCAGCAGGAGGAACCATTGCAATACGTTTTGCTTTGGATTATCCAGAGAGAACGAGAGGTTTGATATTGTACTCATCTGCTGCACCTTTCTTGGAAAAACCCGAGAGCTATAGCGAATATTCAGGTCCTCCATCGTTCATGTGCAATGATTTCCCTATGTGGCTACTACGACCGTTATTCAAACCACTTATGGGTATGGAACAGGATACGATTTATAGTATGCTGCCTGTTAGTCGTCGCCATGATGGGATGGTAATGGATGCCTCGATTACAAATCCCGATATGGCACGAAATTTTGATCAGTATCCAATTGAAGACCTGCAGGTTCCTTCGTTAATTTTACAGTCTAAAGATGATGCTCTCGCAAGTTATGAGCAGATAAGTAAATCCCTTTCACGCTTTCCTATCTCTACATTTATTTCCTTTGAAGACGGCGGGCATTTAATGGTTGGGCATGAGAGGGAATTGGCAGAGGCATTTGATGAATTTATTAGAAACAGTAAGGAGTAACACAATGGAAAAAACAATAAGAGAACAGATCATGGAATTAGTAGAAGAGGACTATCAGAAATTTTCAGCGGCACTGATCCCGAACATTAATAATGTATTGGGAGTTCGAATACCGTTACTGCGCAGCCTAGCAAAGCAAATTGTAAAAGAAGATTGGCGCACGTATCTTGAACAAGCGGAAGATCATTATTTTGAGGAAGTCATGTTACAAGGTATTGTCATCGGTTATGTTAGAACAGATATCGAAGAAACGTTACGTTATGTCGCGGATTTCGTACCCAAAATTGATAATTGGTCGGTATGTGATAGTTTTTGTGTGGGGTTAAAAATAACAAAGGCGAATATGCCACGAGTTTGGGAGTTTTTACAGCCATATCTCATGTCGAGCAAAGAATACGAAATACGTTTTGGCGTGGTTATGTTGCTTGATTATTACATTGCAGAGGAATACATCGATAGGGTTCTAGAGGGGTTGGATGGTATTAATCATGAGGGGTATTATGTCAAAATGGCGGTTGCCTGGGCAGTTTCCATCTGTTATGTGAAGCTGCCCGAGAGAACCATGACTTTTTTGAAAAGCAACGCACTAGACGATTTCACTTACAACAAAGCCTTGCAGAAAATAACGGAGTCATATCGGGTGGATCAGGAAACAAAGAAGATGATTCGGAACATGAAGCGGAAATAAGTAATAGTGATTTCCACTAATAAGCTTCAACAACCACTTTTTTATGTTTGACGTTCCCTAGATAAACGATTAAAATGCAATTAAACAATGTATCACATGCGATTTATTTGCAACAGGAGTGAATTCCCGATTGACAACTATTTATGATATTGCAAAGAAAACAGGTTACTCGCCCACAACAGTTTCTAAAGTATTCAACAATTATACAGATGTAAGAAAGCAGACTCGTCAGGCTATTTTACAAGCTGCTAAAGAGCTTGGTTATTTGCCTAACGCCCATGCACGTACATTAACTACCAAGAAATCTTGGACAATTGGTGTACTATTTGTTGAATCCTCAGGTATCGGAATGCAGCATCCCTTTTTCAGTGCAGTCATCGAGAGTTTCAAGCAAGCCGTCGTGAACAAAGGATATGCTCTAATGTTCATTTCCAAAGATGTCGGTGGGAAACAAAGCGGGTACTTGGAGAATTGCAAGATCAGAGGTGTAGATGGTGTAGTTGTCGTGCTGTCGGATTATGAAGATCCTTATTTCAGAGAGCTTCTGGACAGTGATATTCCATGTGTCATTCTGGATTATGAAACCTCACAAGCACATACCGTGTATTCTGACAACGAAAGAGGTAGTTATCTGGCCGTGGAGTATTTACATTCACTAGGCCATCGCAAAATTGCCCATATTTCAGGAGGGACTAATACCTTTGCTGGTTCTAAGCGTGAACAAGGGTATGAACTCGCGATCTCTAAGCTGAATTTAGAGAAGCAGGATTCGTATATAGTCAACGGCGGATTTTTCTCAATTGAAAGCGGCTACGCGGCAATGATGCAACTCTTGGATTTAGAGGATCGACCAACTGCTGTGTTTGCGGCGGGAGACCATTTAGCACTGGGTGCAGTGAGGGCTGCAAAGGAGCGGGGACTTCATATTCCCCAGGATTTGTCTATCATTGGTTTTGATAATATTGATCTATCTCAATATATCACTCCTGCATTAACGACGATTGGACAAGATACAGCACTTTTGGGAAATGAGGCTGCACAAATTCTGATCCGTTCTATAGATAACCCTTCAGATGCGGCTGAATCCATGATGTTACCTGTACGATTAGTCGTTAGGGATTCGTGTGGTATTGTTAACCATTAATTATTAGTTCCAAGAATCAAAAAAAGAGAAGAAAAAATTCCGAGGAATATTTTTTTAGGAATTTTCGAAACCGGTGTCGGACTATATGGGACAAGGAGTTGTTCGATTAATGAAGCAAGTTAAAATGATCGTAACTGCAAAAGATTCTGGTGAACGTTTAACAGATAAGGGGAGTGTCCCTGTTCTAAGCCGAACTTCAGGAGAAGTGGCGGATGTTGAACTAGATCTCAGTACGAAGTATCAGAGTGTAATTGGTTTTGGTGGCGCATTCACAGAATCTGCTGCTTACACCTTGTCTCGTGTAAGTGCGAAGAATCGGGAAAAAGTCATTCGCAGCTATTTCGATCCCACGGAAGGATTAGGTTATTCCATCGGGAGGGTACATATTCATAGCTGTGACTTTGCACTTGGAAACTATACGTATGTGGCCGATAACGATACAGAACTATCTACTTTTGACATATCACATGATCATCAATGGGTGTTACCGCTTATTAAAGACGCGATGAAGGTCAAAGGTGGAGCGTTCACCATGCTTGCTTCTCCTTGGAGTCCACCGGCATGGATGAAAACGAATGGAGAAATGAATAACGGTGGCCAACTTAAAGAAGAATACGCACATGTCTGGGCACGTTATTTCACTAAATTTATCGAAGCTTACGGAAAGGAAGGCATTCCTATCTGGGGCGTTACAGTACAAAATGAGCCCGCGGCAGTGCAAACATGGGATTCCTGTATTTACAGTGCAGAAGAAGAGCGTGATTTCATTAAAGATCATTTGGGTCCAATCATGCACAGTGAAGGCTATGAGGATGTTAAAATCCTGATCGTGGATCATAACCGCGACATTATAGTAGATCGAGCATCGGTAGTACTGTCAGATCCAGAAGCAGCAAAGTATGTCTGGGGCACGGGAATACATTGGTATGTGAGCGAGGAATTTGGAGAAGTTGGTAAGGTACATGAGCTATTCCCAGACAAACATCTGTTATTTACTGAAGGCTGCCAAGAGGGTGGGGTTAAGCTTGGTGAATGGTTTACAGGTGAAAGATATGGCCGAAATATGATTGGAGACCTAAACAACTGGATAGAAGGGTACTTGGATTGGAATATTGTACTTGATGAGGTGGGTGGACCCAATCATGTAGGCAACTATTGTGATGCGCCAATTATAGCGGACACGGTTACAGATACGATTCACTATAATAGCTCTTATTATTACATTGGACATTTCAGCAAGTATATCGCACCAGGTGCCATACGTATTGGTCAAACATCTAAGATTAACAGCTTACAAAGTACTGCGTTCTTAAATCCTGATGGCAGCATCGCAGTTGTAGTGATCAACGAAACTGATAATGTTCAAAAAGCTACTTTAGGTCTAGAAGAAAGTATGTTAGAGGTAGAGTTACAACCTCATTCCATTGCTACTTATATCATTACAAAATAGGAGTGAATTCACATGTCTAAGTATTATTATGAGAATAATTCATTTGTTATCGAACAATTTCATCAAGCCAAACCGTTCTCCAGTTTCTTACCGGGAATGGCGGGATTAAAGGGAATTCCAATGTGGACGTTCTATGTCAATCGGGGCCAAGCTGTATGTAGCTTCGGTATTCGCGACAAAAACTCCGCCATCATGGAATTCTCCCCTGCGAGCATTACGTACAAGAATGTAGCAGCCAATGGATTTCGGACTTTTATCAAGATACTAGGAAAAGATACCATCTACGAACCATTTCAATCGGCACGTCCTGATGCAGAAGCTTCTCGCTTGATGAGGATCTCTCCGAATGGACTTACAATCGAAGAAACTCATACGGGATATGGATTGAAGACCGTGGTGAATTACTTCAATTTACCCAATGATGATTACGCTGCTTTGGTCCGCCAGGTTGAAATTGTGAATATCGGCAAAGAACCAGTTGAATTGGAGCTAATGGATGGAATGCCGGAAATCCTTCCTTATGGTGTCGAGAATAGCGGATTTAAAGAGATCGGTAATTTACTGCGGAGCTGGATGGAAGTCTACAATCTTGAGAATGACATTCCGTTCTATCACGTCCGTTCGAGTACTGCAGATGAGGCCCGGGTAAGTGAAGTAACGAGTGGACATTTCTACCTATCCTTCACTGGAGAGGGTGAACGAATTGCGCCGATCGTTGATTTTGAAGTTGTGTTCGGTGGCAATACTTCGCTAATATATCCAGACCATTTTGCGATGACTTCGCTTGCAGAGCTTAAGGAGCAGCCACAATACCCTGTCAATAAAGTGCCTTGTGGTTTCAGTGGGGTTGCACAAAGACTTGCTCCAGGAGAAAGTCTATCCTTGAATACGATCATCGGTCATGTAAATGATATTGAGAAGATCAATGCCAAGGCAGACCTTTTATGCTCTGCAGACTATATTTCTCGTAAGCGAGAAGAGGCAGAGAGTTTAGTTGAAGAACTGACGACAGATATCGCTACGCAGACATCATCTGAATTATTTGACGCGTATGCAAAGCAGTCCTATATGGATAATTTCCTCCGTGGGGGTTACCCGTTTATTTTTGATAATGAAGGTGAAGGTTTCGTTGTACATCTTTACTCACGCAAACATGGTGATTTGGAACGTGATTACAATTTCTTCTCCATAGCACCGGAATACTACTCTCAAGGTAACGGGAATTTCCGGGATATGAACCAGAACCGCCGTAATGATGTGTTCTTTAACCCTAAGGTAGGAACGTTTAATATTAAAATGTTCTATAGTCTGATGCAGGCAGACGGATATAATCCACTTAGCGTGCAGGGGTGTAGCTTTAATGTTAAACCTGAGAATGAAGGTAAGCTACAAGAATGGATCAGAACTGCAGTAGCAGATCAGCACGAAGAAGTGTTGAAAGTGTGTAATGGTAAATTTACTCCGGGTAAAATTGTTAATTTCCTTGCGGATCATGAAGTTCAGCTTAATGTAACTGAAGAGCAATTACTGAGTGGTGTACTAGCTCTTTCTCAACAAAATTTTGAAGCTGGTTTCGGCGAAGGCTTCTGGAGTGATCATTGGACTTACAACATGGACTTAGTGGATGGTTACCTTGATATATTCCCAGACAAGAAGGAAGAGCTTTTGTTTGCAGACGAGACTTATGCCTTTTACGATAGTGCTGCTTACGTTCAACCACGTTCCAAGAAATATGTTATATTGCAGAACCAAGTTCGGCAGTATGATGCATTGATCGAAGACGAGGAAAAGTTAAAACGACTTGGGCGTAAAATGAACGATACGAACTGGTTACAAACCGAAGACGGCAAAGGGGAAGTGTATCATACCAACCTCTTTGTAAAAATGGTTTCATTGGCGCTTAATAAATTCTCAACCCTGGATCCTTATGGTATGGGCGTTGAAATGGAAGCGAATAAACCAGGGTGGAATGACGCAATGAATGGACTTCCTGGGTTGATTGGATCCGGGATGAGCGAGACTGTTGAATTGAAACGAATGGTGACCTTCTTATTGGAAAGTATGAAAGAATACGACGAGAAATCTATTCGCCTACCTGAAGAAATTGCAGATTTGTTTGAAGCGGTTCATGAAGCCGTTGTGAACAATCAAGATGGAAAGACAGATTCGTTCACTTATTGGGATGTGGTGGCCTCGGCACGTGAAGCTTATCGGGAACGCATTCGTTTCGGAATTACGGGAGTGGAACGTGAGGTTTCCTTGAAAGTAATCGAGGAAGGCTTCTCAGCATTTGCAGTTAAAATAGATGAAGGTATTTCGAAAGCCGTTGAGCTTGGCGATGGAATTGTTCCAACCTATTTCCGTTTTGAAGCTACAGAGTTTGAAGGGATGGTAGACGCGAACGGGAATCCAGTATTGAGTAGCAATGGACTACAGAGAGCCAAAGTGAAGAGCTTTGAAGTATATGCGTTGCCGCATTTCTTGGAAGGTCCTACTCGTTGGATGAAGACACTGAATGATCCACAGCAGGCGAAAAGTATTTATGACCGGATCAAGAAATCGGGGTTGTACGATAAAACGACCCAGATGTATCAAACATCCGTTAGTTTGGATTCAGAGTCCCATGAAATTGGACGTATGCGTGCTTTTACACCAGGCTGGCTTGAACGTGAATCGAATTTCCTTCATATGTCCTATAAATATTTGCTAGGAATATTGAAGGCAGGACTATATGAGGAGTATTTCGAGGATTTGAAGACATCACTTGTTCCTTTCCTTGATCCGACAGTATACGGTCGTAGTACCCTAGAGAATTCCTCGTTTATTGCGACGGGAAGCAATCCTGATCCTGAGGTGCATGGCAGAGGTTTCGTAGCTAGATTAAGTGGATCTACAGCAGAATTCCTCAGTATGTGGAGAAGTATGATGGCTGGCAAACACGTATTCACGGTACGTGATGGACAGTTAACACTTACACTTTCTCCGATATTACCAGGTTGGTTATTCGATGAGTCGGGTAAAGTGTCCTTTAAGTTCCTTGGAAGCACATTAGTGACATACAACAATTCCCGCCGAGCAGATACGTTTGGTGCCAATGCTGCTGTTATTAGTAGCATGAAACTGATTAAGCGTGATGGCACGGTTGTGAATTGTGATGGAGCTGTTATTCAAGGAGCAGATGCAATAGCCGTGCGTGATGGTGAAGTATCGGCGATCGAAGTTAACATGGAATAGTATGAAGTAATGAAGTAGGCTCAGTAATAAACGAAGAGACCTAGCAGCCGCTAGGTCTCTTTTGTTTATTCACTTGGATGGCTGAACTGCCATTCGATTCCGAATTTATCTTTTAGACTGCCGTAGCATTTACTGAAGAATGTTTCTTGAATTTCCATGCCTACCTTGCCGTCTTCTTTCAACTTGTTAAAGAATGATTTAAGTTCATCCTCATTTTTGCTGACAAAAGCAAGGCTGATATTATTTCCTTCTACAAAAGGCATACCAGGGAAGATATCAGAGAACATGACGTTACTACCGTTGATGTTAAGTCGTGTGTGCATGACTAAATCTTTTGCTTCGTCTGGAAGGGGGTATTCTGAATTAGGTGGCGTGTCTCCAAAGGTCATAATTTGCGGTTTCTCGGTTTCAAAGACCTGTGCGTAATACTCCACTGCTTCACGACAGTTTCCATTAAAGTTAATATAAACAACAACAGACATTTGCTTCATCCCTTCGAGTTTTAAATATAAATCATTAAGAATGATTTATTTTAAAATTGTATCATTTGCGCGTGGGAAAACAAAATCAGTTCAGCTTACAAAGTGAATTTGCTTACTAAGCTCTTTAGTTCTTTAGAAATTCCCGACAATGATTGTGAGGATGTCGTAATTTCTTCACTTGAAGCAAGCTGCTCTTCTGTCGATGCAGCTACTTGCTGTGACATATCCGCAGTCTGTTGTGCAATATGACCCATGTTGGCAATAGAAGCGGCAACTTCTTCCGAACTTGCGGCAAGCTGTTCGGTTGCTGCAGCAGTCTCTTGGACTCTCGTCGACACTTCTGTAGTCGATAATACGATCTCTTTAAACGCTTGTTCTGCATGTCCAACAGACAATACACCTTCTTGAACCTCAGCAAGACTATGGCTCATCGCAGTAACAGAAATCAGCGTATCTTGTTTAATGGATTCAATCAATTCAGTAATATTATGTGATGCTTCATCACTTTGAGTGGCCAGCTTGCGGATTTCTCCAGCAACAATCGCAAAACCTCGACCGTGTTCTCCTGCGCGTGCAGCCTCGATATTCGCATTTAGAGCTAGTAAATTCGTCTGAGCAGAAATTTGTCCGATTAAAGATGACATCACATTTATTTCTTCGGATTGTTGTTCAAGCTTATGAATAGTTTGACTTGCAATTTCTACAGAATCACTCAGCTTCTTCATTCGATCGGAAACGTCTAGGATTCTTTCGGAGCCAATAGTCGCTTGGGATGCAGCGTATTGGGACAATTCGGCTACCTCTCCGGCTGACTCAGCAATTCGTCCGACACCTTGTGCCATTTCATCAATTACCTTACCACATTCCAAAGCAGAGTTGGCTTGTTCTTCAGAACCAACGGCAACTTGTTGAATAGATTCCGCCACAAGCCGAGCAGCTTCCGAGTTCTGTTCCGAACTGGTGTACATTTGTAGAGATGCAGTGGCTACTGAGGTTGAAGAGTCTTGCATTTGCTTAACCGATTGTTGCAAATTGGCAACGGTTCGGTTGACGGCTTCCATCATCGTGCCAAACTCATCTTTGCGATTAATGACCATAGGTTTAACTGTCAAATCACCCGCAGCTATAAGATTCATCGTTGCTGTGGTAGCGATTAGTGGTTTGGTTAAATTTCGAGTAAGCAGCCATGCGAGAACTAAAATAACAATCAAGATGACAATCCCGATATAAAAAATGAGTGATGCCGTGCTAACGAATAAAGCTTGGCTATCCTTTTCACTTTGCTGGGCTCCATTATGATTGGTTTGGATTAAAGCATCGATCGTTTCTCTCATTTTATTAAAAGAAACATTGATTTCTTCAGCAATCTTAGTTTGTTCTTCGGCGCTACTCTTTCCCGAGAATAGGGTGTCCATGAGCTCTTTATATGTTGCCCAGACATTGGTGAGTTCCGTATACAATTTCTTGTCTTCTTCTGTGAAAATGGTAGATTGATATTTCACGATTCCATCATCAATTTGGAGAAATAGAGAGTCAATCCTAGTATTCAACTGTTCCAATTCCTGTGGATCAGTTGTAAGAGATTGTTTCAAATAACTACTTTCATATTGTTCCAAAGATAAGTTCACTTGGTCGATCGTTTGAATCCCGTACATCCATCGACTTGTTACGTCACTTGTGAAATCCCTCATCTTCGCCACTTGTGACAACCCCATATAGGCTAATAACGCTACAAATACTAATACAATTGAAAATGATCCGATAAGCTTGCTTCTGACTGAACGCATTTTGTTCCCCCTGATAAAGTAGATAGTTTTTGCATAAATAACCATATATAAATTGAGATCACATCATTAGTTAATCAATTTATGGTCCTATGGGTATCACATTCTACTATCGGTAACTGAATAATAAATATAAATAGGACTTTTATCACTAAAATGAACAAAATTATCGAGGTTGCATTTCTACATTCTGAAGAGTGAGAAGCGGCATTAGTTAATACAAGGGGATATAGCGAATGGAGGGTTTTGGAGGAGCGTAACTCAGAATAAATAAGGGCCCCTGGAATGAATGCCCAGAAGCCCACTTTTATTTATTTGATTCGTTTACCGAGGATAACAAGCAACCAGATTATTCCTGCACCTAGAATCGCATGACCTAATCCAGCGATATGTGGCAAGAAGCTAATATCCTCACCGTTAATTTGTAGCATGCCTCGAGTAGCCATAGTCCCGATCGTAATCAGCAAACCAAAGTTATAGACATAGAAAAATGCACCAAAGGATTTTGCTTCGTGTACATTAAATAACTTGGCCAAGATCAGAGTAATGATAAAGAAGATAAATCCTAACACCAAAATGTGAGTGTGAAGGGCAACTAATACGGTGTCCCCTGTGAAATCATTCATTTTTGTAATTTCGCGGTAGGCAACGCCTGCCAATAAACCAAGAATCACATAGAAAAAGGAAGTATAATATAATTTTTTCATGATCATGTCCCCTTTAAGATTATTGTTAATATTACTTGTTATCGTAAGAGTATCATCCAAATAAGAACGCAGTATGAACAAAATATTACAAGGTGAATACTATCACAAACTAAAGAAAATTTAAATAATATTCAGCGGAGGGATCAAACTATGTGTTTTAAAAATTTTACATTTAAAACAACTGAAATAATTCCTAGAATAACAAAGGAAACAACTAACCCGATAAGTTGACCTAGGGGTAATTCAATACCTAATTGGGTCTGCATAATAGTTTGTCCAATTACGCAAAGGCCAACGATTGTTAGTGGAATCAGTATCACAGGAACCAATCTGTAACCATAGCTATTTCTATTTAGTAGAAGAATTCCGCAGTAAACAGCAGATGGCAGAATAACGCCCAGATCAATGACAAACGTTGGTTCTGTTGTATAGATTTCAATAATCTCCATGGGTGCTCCTGTTATGATCGTTGGAATGATGAACATAAGCCATACTAGAACAGAGCATCCGGCAACGATGAGAAATATTCCAGTTCCTTTTAATGATCTCCCAGCTAGTTTCTCAGGTAGTTTGATTTCGGCGAAGATATACTTAAGTTCTATTATAAATAAAAATAACGTTGCTGAAAAAAGTAACAGATATAAAATAAATATCCGATTATATGTAACCCCAAAAGCAAGGCAAGTAGAATAATATAATAAACCTGCTAATAGTCCTGTATGTATTAGTTTCACTCTACTTCCTTTATTAAATAAAAATGTGGTTACACCAAAGAGTAACGCAACAAGGATCATGACGATATCTGTCCCTTTTGATGTTCCAACTTTTAGAATGGAATTGTAAGCATAAATTCCATCCCCATATAAAGTTACGGAGTCTCCATAAATATTCTGCACGACGAATGGTTGTCCTCCAGTGGTGTAGAATAAGCCAATAGAACTTACGATCAAAGTTAGTATGGTTATTATCAAAGATAGTGATTTTATTGCTTTGATTCTACTCATATAGTTCCTCTCCTTTTTTTATATGAATACAATTATCCATTAATTTCTCCAGCACTCGGGTTGTTGCCGTTAAATCGTCATTGTTTATATCTTTAAATAATTTCTTTGTTAGTTCTTCTCCGTACTTCTCATTTTGACTAAAATAATCAAAACTCTTCTTAGTTAACTGCACATTTAATGCTCTCGCATCCGAATTTGATTTGTGGATGGTGAGATAACCTTTACTTTCGAGAGGTAATAACATCTTTTTAACATTTTGCCTCGTCGTGCCGGTAAACTCGGAAATTTCATTTATGGCGGGGGACTTATTCTCCATATTAAAAATCATGATCATGAGAAACCATTGTTTCAGTGTTAAATCATCGAATAATTTATCACCGGTAATTTGAAGTTTATTTGCCAGTAACAATATGCTGCCAAATACATATTGCTGTTGTTGTACATTTCCCATAGTTGATTCTCCTCCTATTTGTTCAATAAGCAACCTATTGCCTATTTTATGCAACTGGTTGCTTATTTGCAGTGAAATTTGTCTCTAACTTAGCTTTATATGCAAAAGACTTGCGGCTATAGTAGAAGAAAGTATATATATGGATGGAAAGCTTGATTTTATGGAATATGTTGTTGAAAGGGATGAGGGAATGATTGAAGGCATGATAGAACGTTATTGGCCTATGTGGAGTGGCACGATACAAAAGGGAGCTAGTGGATGGAACAATACAACGTATTTTATCAAGAATAAAACCCGAAGCTGTGTGCTTCGTATTTATGATACCCATCAGGATCGAGATAAAGTTGAGTTTGAGCATGCGGTATTAGAATCTTTACAAGAGGCAAAGCTGAACGTTAAAGTTCCTGCACTGGTTAGAACACTTATGGGAGAGACGATTGTAAAGGTGGAAGATGGCAGTGGTAAATATGCTTGTCTGTTCGAATATATAGAAGGGAAGTCTCCGGTGGAGAGTAGTTCCATGATGATCTATTCATTCGGTGAAGCTGCAGGGGAATTATCAACTGCACTTGCCAAGATCAATCCAGCGGGAACTCCAGCTTATCGGCCGTATTATGAATTGCAGCAGTCGTATCCAAATTGCGACCGAGAGGTAGTCTTAAACTTTTGCGAAAATCCACCGGAAGCGTTCATTGATCTCCGCCAGAATCTACATACTTTAGGAGAGACTTACGAGGACATTTGCACTTCTCTATCAGGTCTGGCGAAACTTCCGAAGCAACTTGTTCATGGTGACCTTAATGAATCAAACCTACTGGTAGACTCGAAAGATGTTGGTAAAGTAACTGCACTGCTCGACTTTGAATTTTGTACATGGGATATAAGGGCGATGGAACCGGCTGTTATCATCTCGGGATTCCTCGGGCATGAAGAAGAAAGGGAATCCGTACGGCAATTTTGCAGTGCTTTTGGTAGAAAGATACAGTTATTACCGGAAGAAATTGCTGCGATCCCCGTGCTTATAACTCTGCGTATAGTTGATGTGTTTCTTCATTTTATGAGCCGTTATTTTAATGGAACAGATGAATCTAGCGTGCTGCGACAACAGGTGCAGATGTTAACTATCGACCTTAAGAAACTTTCGCATAGCAAGATGTGGATGGAAGAGGAGTTGAGGCTGCTCATGGATGACCGTTATCTGAGTGAGCCAACCTATAGTACTGGAGATGAACTGTGATGAACAACGTTATTGCTAATCGTCGCTTAGGTAATCAGCGTATTATTGGTTCGAAGCTCGTGAATCCTGAACAGGTAGTTAAAGAACTGGTTGCGATGCAAGCGCAGGATTACATGCAGGCTGTCTGGGCGATCGGTTTACGTACACTTTCTACTACTTTAGCGGATATTGAGTATGCCATAGCTGAGCGGAAAATTGTTCTGACTTGGGCGCTGCGAGGTACGATTCATTTTGTCCCCCCGGCAGATGTGAAATGGTTGGTTCAGCTTTCGGCCTCGCGTGTTCTGGGGCTGGGGAAGAAAAGGTTGGTACAGTTGGAAGTGGATGATAGAACTCTTGCGCGTTGCAGAGAAATCATATATGGAGCATTGAATGGACATCAACAGGTGACTCGAGCTGAGTTGCTGCAATTATTAGAGAAGGATGGTATCACAACAACGGACCAACGTGGCTATGCAATATTATGGAGTTTATCGTATGAGGGTTTGATTTGTTTTGGTCCTAAGAATGGTAAACAGCAAACTTTTGTTTTGCTAGACGAGTGGGTTCCGAAAACACGAGAGTTGTCTTTAGAAGAATCTATAGCTGAGCTTGCGTTGCGGTATTTTACGGCACATGGACCTGCAACGATTCAAGATTTCGCTTGGTGGGCAGGAATAACACTTACAGATGCTAGAATAGGTCATGAGGAAGTTAAACGCAAGCTTCATTCCGAACATATAGATGGAAGTCAGTACTGGATGTCCCAAGATGCAACTGTTCAAATATCCGAAGATTCAGGTGTTCAACTGCTTCCGGGATTTGATGAATATATCCTTGGTTATAAAGACCGCAGTGCAGTGCTTGCGCCTGAATATGCTCCCTTGATAGTCCCAGGCAATAATGGAGTGTTCCAACCAACCCTTGTCGCTGGAGGTAAGGTTATCGGTACGTGGAAACGAACGATTAAGAAAAAAGGGGTTGAGGTTTCCGTTATTCCGTTTGAGCATCTTGGTGAGCGAGAAGAGACGGTGATTATGGCTGCTGAACGGTATGCCGAGTTCATGGGGGTTCCGTTATCGAAGCTTGTTTTTGACGAGAAGGAATAATAATAAGATATAAGAAGAGATGGTCTTTTGAAGACTATCTTTTTTTTTGAATATACAATAAATTTCTGTTTACATTAGGTCAGACCTAGGGTTTATAGTTAGCGTATAAACCAATGGATTGGAGTTTTGTAATGAAAGAGTATATAACCATTAGTGAGCTTTCCAAGCTCATGAATGTATCGGTTCATCAAATTCGTTATTTTGAAGAAAAGGGAGTCCTTTACCCTGCATATACGGACACGAATCAATACCGAATGTATGGCATTCCTGAAATTTATCAATTGTCTCATGTTCTGCTGCTCCGCAAACTTAATATACCTGTTCAACAAATTAAAGAGTCCGTTATGTCATATTCCACCGAGGATTATCGTCACCTTTTAGAAATATCACTAAGAGATATTGAAGCTGAAATTGATCAATTAATTCAACTGAAGCAATTTATTCAGAGGACACTTAAAGAACACAATGAAACGCAAAACACGCCCAAAGAAAATTACGAAGTTAAATACGTGGAAACTCGATTTATGAACAAGTGGATTGAATTTAGTGAAGAAGAACAAATCAATGCGAGAAATCTGTATGAAAAAAGAGGGCACTTAACTAACTTATTTGAATCTGATCTACATTATTTATATGCGGACGATAAAATTACCCTGTGTTTTGAATCTAATGAATCAACAGACATGCGTTTGGAAAAAGGGAAATACCTCACTAAAAGGTTCCTTGTAACAGAAGAAAACGATATTTTAGAAGAAATAAACAAGCTACATGAGGCTCAAACGGAAAAGCAGTACGCTTCTTTAGGGCCAATTGTATTGATTGAAAGATCGTACCTATCCATGTTTGATAATCATAACCTTATCTATGAAATACAAGTAAAAATCAGTGAGGTATGAATATGAGAAATATAGTCATCGTCCCATATCAAAGAGAGGATTATGAAAGTATTTGCCGCCTGTTAGTGAAGTCATTTCAAGGAAAGTTTCATTCACTGGTCCAATTAGATGATGAGGATATTATCAAATTACTCAGCAAGATTTGGTTGAATGAATCAGAATGCGTATCAGAGAAACAAATGGTAGTGAAGGAAGATGGGGAACTGGTAGGTACGATTTTTTTGAAATGGAAAGATGAAAGTTCACCCCCGAAGATATCAACTAATTACAATTCTAGGGCTCTTTTTAAACAATTCGGCTTCATCACTGTTTGTAAATTTCTAATCGGAATGGGTATGCTAGAGTACAAACCTCAAGAGCAGGAATGTTACATCGAACACATTGCCATTCATTCAATGTATCGCAATCAAGGGATGGGCAAACTTGTACTAACTTGGGCTAAAGATTTCGTCCAGCAGCATCCTGAATTTGAGAAATTGACTCTGTTTGTGTCAGGTAAGAATAACAATGCGATTCATTTATATGAAAAGGCTGGATTCCATATCGAGAAATCAAAGTATAATTTTAAAAGACATCTTTTCTTTCAAGAGCCCCTTTGGCACTTAATGACGTGGAGAAGCAAAAATGCTGGGGGTGAGGCAATTGAAAAAACGTTCTAAATATATAATAGCTGCAACGATTGTTGTGTTTGTTACTCTTGGATTCCTATTCATACAGCAAAATACTTTTAAAATGATTGAACAGAAAATAGAAATTCAAACTCCGAATGGTGTTTTAAAGGGTACGTTAGCATTACCAACAGATTATGCTGGGGAAATAGGTCTTGTGGTATTTGTTCATGGAGATGGTGAGATTAATGATACTTATGATGGTGGATATAAGCCTTTGTGGGAGAAGTTCGCCTCCGTTGGGTATGCATCATTATCTTGGAGTAAGCCAGGAATTCATGGTTCTGAAGGGAATTGGCTAGACCAAAGTATGGACGATCGTGCCGAGGAAGTTATTCAGGCGATAAACTGGGCCAAATCTCTACCTATGATTGACGATACAAGAATCGGTCTATGGGGGGCAAGCCAAGCGGGTTGGGTCATTCCGAAGGTTGTCAAAGAGGAGAGAGAAATCGCCTTCAATATTCTTGTCTCACCTGCTATAAATTGGATCTCCCAGGGAAAATACAATACAAGCAAAAGTTTGGAAAGGGAAGGATACACTAAAGAAGAGATAGAAGAAGTAGAACAATATGATAATCAAGTTTTAGACTTATTGAATTCACAATCTTCCTATGACGAATATCTCAAAATGGCTCATCAAGATCGTTTGATTTCAGAAGAAAGATGGAGTTTTATTAAAAAGAATTATCAATCTGATACTACAGAGGAACTTAAATATTTTAATTCACCCGTTCATCTCGTCTTAGGTGGTCAGGATATTAATGTAGATGTTAACAATACGGAGCTTGTGTATCGACAAAATGTACAATCTGATCATTTATCCGTATTCATTTTGCCTGATGCAGATCATTCCATGCTAAAAAAGGATATAGCTACTTCTACATGGCGCACTTATCTGACAGCTATTTTCTTTCCTAGAAAACTTTCTGATGACAAGTATCTGAGTGATTTAACTCAATTTGTTTCGCAAATGGCACCCAAACCCGGCATTTAGCTTTATAATTGATGAGATTTTTATTAGGAAATTACAATGAGAGTAGGAGTAGGCTGAACAGAGCCTATTCCTTTTGTGTGTATATCTTTAGTTTATCCATCATGATCTAGTATTTTTCAACTTGTGCAAGGAAGCGCTTACTTGGGACAATAGATATGTAATAAGCGGATACGAGGAGGGTATTTATGAAGAAAATTAAACCAAACTATTTCTCAAGAAGCCAGTGGAAGAAAAAGTGCGCGCTGCTGGCAGGTTCAACGCTGTTGGCTGTATCGCTATTCGCATTTGCAGATCAGGTAGAAGCTGCTCAGCCGCATTCATCCTATTGGTACCCGAACACTCTTCTAAAGTGGTCTCCGGACAAAGATCCTGATGCCATATATAACCGAGGATCAGTAAAACTGCAGGAGGGACGTGTGACCGGAGCCAAGGTGAATGAGCATGCCAAAGTGGAGCCGAAAGTGATTGCTTTGTCTTCTATGTATTCAAGTACGAGCGGAGCGCCTTCTCAAGGGTCGGAACAGTTTCATACGTATACGTTTAGTTACTGGCAATATATCGATAAACTAGTGATGTGGGGAGGTTCGGCTGGTGAGGGATTGATTGTGCCGCCAAGTGCAGACGTTATCGATGCTGCTCATAAAAACGGCGTCCCGGTTTATGGAACCGTTTTCTTGCCGCAAACCGAGCATGGCGGTAAAATCGATTGGATGCATGACTTACTGGCACAGCGTGAGGACGGTTCATTTCCAGTAGGGGATAAACTCATCGAGGTAGCGAACTACTATGGATTCGACGGCTGGTTCATTAATCAGGAGACTCAAGGGGGAACGCCGCAGGATGCCCAGAACATGGAGAAGTTTCTCAAGTATTTGCAACAAATAAAAGGTCCAGAGATGGAAATTATTTGGTATGACTCGATGGTTGACGAAGGTCCAGTCAAGTGGCAGGGCTCATTAACTGATAAGAACAAAATGTTTTTTCAAGACAAGGAACAGCGCGTCTCAGATAACTTGTTTATCGATTTTCGTTGGCAGTACAAGGACGAGAAGAACGGAAAGTATGATTACATTACACCTTATTTGAATTCACCTGCGAAAGCGAAAGAGTTAGGCCGCAGCCCGTATGACTTATATGCTGGTATCGATGTAGAAGCTGAAGGATATGAAGGCAGTTATAACTGGCCACTGTTATTCCCGGATGGTAAAGCGGCGACAACATCACTCGGAATCTATCGGCCGGATTGGGCATTCAATAGCTCCAAGAATAATGAAGAATATATGGAGAAAGAACAAATATTTTGGGTTGGAAATAATAAAAACCCAGAGCAAACAGACCTGCCGGAAGGTGCAGATCCCCTTTCATGGAGAGGAATTGCGCATGATATTGTAGACAAGACCGTACTGACAGGCTCCGAGTTTATAACTCACTTTAATACAGGCAATGGCCATATGTACGCCGTTAATGGCAAAGTTATGCGCGATACGGACTGGAGCAACCGTAGCTTGCAGGATATATTGCCAACTTGGCGCTGGATTACGGAAACCGTAGGAAGTGGAAGCCTTAAACCAAGCTTTGATTTTAGTAAAGCATACTATGGTGGCAGCTCATTGAAGGTGGAAGGTGTTCTAAAGAAGGACTCCTCAACCCATCTAAAGCTGTACAAAGCAAATATGCCAGTAGAAGCAACAACAGAATTGTCTGTTATTTATCAGGCTAACTCCGATGCGGGTAAAGTAAAGATAGGTGCCGCTTTTTCTGATGCGCCTGACCAATATGTATTTTTTGAACCGAAGAAGTGGGAAAAAGTAGGAGAGGATGGGGTCTGGAGACAAGGAAGTGTTCCATTAGATCAATATAAAGGACGTAAGATCGTAGGAATATCGTTGAAGTTTGAGGCGACGAAGGCGAAAGCGGATTATGTTGCCCATATCGGACTGTTATCTGTAACAAGTACGATGGATCAAGCTAACGCCAAAAAGGTGAAGGCTGTGACAGCGTTGACGGTAACGGAGAATGAGTTCCGTGACGGGATTTATGGGGACGCCCGTTTAACATGGAATGAGCCCGAAGATCATTCTGATGTGTTATATTATCAGGTCTATCGTGTCCAACCGGATGGTAAATATAATCTGATAGGGACGACAGGTAATAACGTGTATTATGTACCTGAAATGAAGCGATTGGACAAAGAATTATCTACGAAAATGGTAGTAATTCCAGTGAGTCGGCATTATCAACAAGGCAAAGGAGCTGCTGTAAGCTTCAATTGGCCAAAGTATCCGCAACCGATCGCGGCTTTTGAAGCGGAACAAACCTTAATAGCTCCCGGCGACACGGTTCAATTGACGGATCTATCTTCCGAGGTAACGGAACAATGGAACTGGAGCTTTCCAGGTGGTGAGCCGTCGTCCAGCACGGAGCGTAATCCGAAAGTTACTTATGGAGAAGAAGGCAATTACGAAATTACGTTAACAGCCAAAAATAGTGTTGGTGAAAATGTGTTGAAGAAGAAATTGATTACCGTAACAAAAGAAGCGGCAAACGGTATCGTTAACTTGGCTCTTGGCAAGACGGCGAGTGCTTCCAGCTTTGTAAATGAGAACGAAGGTCCGAAGTTTGCACTTGACACTGATGGCAAGACGAAGTGGTGCGCGGTGGGCGACGCTCCGCATACATTGACGGTTGATCTTAGTACTGAGCACAAAATTAGCGAATTTATAATTAAACATGCAGAAACGGGCGGCGAACCAGCGGCGTTTAATACCCGTGAATTTAAAATTCAGTATAGTAGTGACGGAGAGAAATGGATCGATGCGGTAAGTGTCAATGATAATACGAAAGGCGTAAGTAAACATGCAATCGAGTTGACTTCAGCTCGTTATGTGCGCCTCGTTATTGCAAAACCTACGCAAGGTGGAGACACGGCAGCAAGAATTTACGGCTTTGAAGTAATGGGGTTGAAATAGCCCATAGCGAATAGGGTGTTTCATGGGCTAGATACTCATTATGTATAGTTATAACAGGGGGGAAGTGGCTTATAATGCACTTCCTTTTTGTTTTTTAATGGGAATAGATATCGATATAGTTGGTTGAAAATGGTGTCTAGAAAGATGCTAGAGGCAGGATTTACCTAACAAATGTAGAATAAAGACTTACAGGATTGGCAATTACGGAACAGGTTCCGACCTCTTTCGATAAATTATTCTTAAAAGTGGGGAATTAGAAATGGCACTTATTGATGTAATCAAATATGAAGGATCCCCGGATGTATTCGCATGGAAACATCCTGAAGCAGAATTAGGGACATGGACCCAACTGATTGTGAATCAGTCCCAAGAGGCGATTCTCTTCAAAGATGGTAAAGCACTTGATTTATATGGCGCTGGACGTCATACGTTAAGCACAGCTAACATCCCGATATTGAACAACATTATCAATTTACCGTTTGGAGGAGAATCTCCGTTTGCGGCTGAAGTTTGGTATGTCAACAAAGTGAGTTCGCTCGATGTGAAGTGGGGAACCGCTAACCCGATTCAATTACAAGACCCAAAATATAATATCATCGTGCCAGTGAGAGCTTTTGGTCAGTTTGGTATTCGCATTGAAGATTCACGCAAGTTTTTGCTTAAGTTAGTAGGGACAATGCATGAGTTCAATCAAGCGAATTTAGTGAATTACTTCCGCGGCTTACTTATTATGAATATTAACTCGATGCTTACATCGTATCTGGTTCAGAAGAGAATTAGTGTATTAGAGATTAATGCCTTTATCGGAGAAATGTCCACTCATTTCGAGTCCATTATTGCTCCCGTACTAGCGGAATACGGCATTCAAGTACTAAATTTGTATATTCAAAATGTGAATCTTCCTGAAGATGATCCTTCCGTCATACGGTTAAGAGATGCTTTGGCACGTAGAGCGGAAATGGATATTATCGGTTATACATATCAGCAAGAGCGCACATTCGATACTTTGGAAGGTGCAGCGAAGAATGAAGGAAGCATGCAGTCCGGCCTTATGGGGGCGGGTATTGGAATGGGAATGGGATATGGAGTCGGAGCTCCTTTAGGCAATGAAATGTCTCAAATGTCAAAAGTAATTAATACAGGGGACAAGTCACAATTTGATATTTGTTCAAGTTGTCAGCATGCAAATCTTAAAGAATCCACATTTTGCAGTAGTTGTGGTAAACCGTTAGCTGAATTAACTAAGCAAGCAACAAAGGATACGGTTGCTAAGTGTAATATTTGTGGATTACCTCTACTCGAAGGCTCGAAATTCTGTGCGGGTTGTGGTGATAAATATTGCGCTTGTCCGAAATGCGGTGCAGATAATACAGAGGATAGCCTGGAATGTGTCAATTGCAAAGAAACTTTGCCTAGACGGTGTCCGAAATGCAGTCAGCTAGTATCGAATGAAACTAAATTTTGTGGGAATTGCGGTGAAAACCTCGTTCTAAAATGCAGGAGTTGTCAGCATGAAGTGAAACCAAATCAGAAGTTTTGCCTGGAATGTGGGTGTAACCTGCTAGATGGGGGTAACGCTCAATGACAATAAATCGGTATGGGACAAGGATTACATTGGTCTTATACTTAGTGGGATTGGTCTCTACATGGATTGTTTTTATGACGCTTTTAGATAACAGTAATTCTTTGGGATCATTCTGGATTTCTCTCTCGGCTGTACTTTTAGCTGAAACGCTTTTGTGGCTATATGCCAGTTATTTGTTCCCTAATCTAGATCGTGTTAAGCGTAATTTACCTGGTTATCTGGGTTTAGGTGTTGTAATCTTGTCCTATTTGATAGTAGTGTTCGTTTATTCATTCTTTACTGGATTTTCCGATCTTGCTTTGTCAGGATATATATTGATTCATTCTATAACCCTTGCTTGTACAATCATCGCTAGCGGACTGATCCTGCTATATCTAAAATCTACTATGGATCATGAAGAAGATACGAGGTCACAGCTTGTAAATTTGCATGAGATTGAATCCGCTTTGAAAGAAGTACAACTGATGATTAAATCTATGAAAGATCCACAGGTCAAAGAGATGGAGTCCATCATTGCGGCGTTGATTGAGAAGGTTCACTATAGTGACCCGGTTATACCAAGGTCCATCTTACATATGGATCATGAACTGATAAATCACATCTATCTATTAGAAGAAAAGGTTACGGGTATGGCTTCTGGTAATCAAGAACATTCATTCAAAATGATCGTTCATCATCTCCATGATCTCACACGTCGTCTTGCCCATCGTAATGAACAGGTGCTACTAGCGAAATAGGAAGTAAAATTCAGGAGGTTTATCGATTGAAAAAAGTAATTGCTATATTGATGATGATGTTCTCTGCATTTTTCTTACTCATGTTTTTAATCATGACACTAGTGCTGTTATCGGAGTTTTCCTTAAGCACATTTATTTTCTTAATCTTCATATTATTTATTCCGGGTGGTTTATTGCTGATTGGAAGTATCAAGCTATTAGAAAGTTCCAAAAAGGCGGCAACCCAACGTTCTGCACAGAATCTATCCTGGCAGTCTACCCAGTCAGATTCAGGTACATCCTTTAATCCGTTTGATGCAGCATCGGTAAATGACTTCGTGCAGGAGCAACTGAAACATGGAGATACCAAAACTGTAAAGACTTCAAACGGATCAACCCAAACGGTATTTACTACTACTTCTTCAACGACCTCTTCTTCTTCAGATGTAGATGGTCAGCAATTTAATGAAGTATTTAATTCGTTCTTTGGTGGTCAGGGTGGTTTTACTGCAGGTGCGGTAGCTCCTAAAGATCCCGTGTCTGTTGACTGCCCAGGATGTGGTTCCAAGACGACTGTATATCCGACACAATCAACGAATTGTGAGTTTTGTGGTACTGTAGTGCAATATCAGGAAAAGTAAAATTCACAAGCGTATGCTTAATAAAAGGTCATAGGATTTAACGGTGTTGTAATAATACCCGTTAATCCTATGACCTTTTTCATTATTTTGTCAGCTCCCGAGTCACTACGGTCCCTTTTTGTGGCATGGGATCCGCATCCGTGTCTTGAAAATAAAGAGGAAGACCTTCGGCTAAAATGGGATGGAGGGTTTGAATTGGATTTTGCCGTTGATGATGAATGTGTAAATGAGGTTCCGAAGTAGAGCCGCTGTTTCCGACTCGACCGAGTACATCTCCCGGTTGCACATCATCTCCAACCTTAACCGTAACGCTATCTTTCTTTAGATGATTGAGTAATAGATAGGTCCCCGTCCTCTCCATTTGCAGGTAAACATGATTCCCTTCCATGGAAAGTACATCTTCCGATCCTGGCATAATATCAGCTTCGTCGTCGTAAGCTGCAATGACGGTTCCGAAAACGGGGGAAAGGACTTCTTCATTCCAGATGCCATAATCTTCGAGATGGGTACTCCCTGTATTATAAGGTTCCATGACTAAGTCATATGCCCATCGTTCAGACGGCCATATCACGTGAGGTAAGTTGGAATGGATAGAGTCACCACCCCAGCCCACCACGGTTGGTTCAGCTAACGGCCAGTTAACAGTAATAGCAGGCTCAACTTTTTGAACAAGGGCCGGATACGGAAGTTGGACGAGATTCATAGTCAATACAAGATGCAGTGCAAAGATCGCACTTACAAGCAAACCGACAAGTGTGTTCAAGATATTTTTCTTTTTAAAGATAAAAACGACGAGTAGAATCAGATTCAATAGAATACCTGCCAACCCTAAAAAGGGAAATACTAATTTAAGAGCAAACCAGGCATATGCACCTGGTAAGCCATTAATCCCATATACTACAATCCATGTTAGAACAATGACGGCGATGAGTGAAATATTAATAAATGTGTATTTCTGTGATTTTTTATCGTTTTTCATGGGTAGCTCCATTCATCAGTTATGGATGTTCTCCTCTAATATGACGAATCAAATTGGATAACCCATGCAATTGTTATATGATTATTTCATAGTCTCTCTTCAGAATGGACATCATGATTCCGTCCTCTAGTTTGCCTTTGATTAAATCCCGCTCCCTAACTATTCCCTCGTGTACAAAATTAAGCTTCTTCAGTACTTTGACAGATGCATCATTACCAGGTGTTATTGTAGCTTCAATCCTGTTTAGATTCATAGCCGTAAATCCATATTCAATAACTGCTCCCAATGCTTCTGTTGCATAACCTTTGCCCCACTTAGATTGAGCGATATCATAACCGATTTCTGCCCGTCTAGCTCCATCATCAAAACTCCCCATGTTGCAGGTTCCGATTAATTGGTTGGTCTCTTTTAAAATTATTCCCCACGTGATCTCTTCATTTTCTTCTAGTTCGTTCTTAAATCTAGCAATAAATTTAAGTGCTTGTTCTATGGATGTTAACGGGTGAAAATAATCAAACTTTGCTACTTCTGCATCACTAAGCACTTCATATAATTGCTCCACATCCGTATCTTCAACTAACCTAAGAAGTAATCTATCCGTCTCTAATGTTGGGAATGGTACAAAACTCTTGTTTATCATCGAGTTCACTCTCCTTCTCAAAGAATGTTACGTCCATTTTATGTGGTCAGTCTATGTAAAATTTAACATCAGGGTTAGAGTTCGCCAAATTCGACAGTTAAGAAAATTAAATAAAGAGCTGCCAAAACAGCTCTTGAAATTTCATATTCTCTCCATTAAACAATCGACTTGCTAGTCATTATTTAAAATGTGATCTGTTGCCATCATTATTGTATTTAACGAACTTAGTGTGGGGTAATACCCTATATCCGCTAATTTATTATTTACAGAATAATAGGAGTTTTTTTCGCCAGTGGGAGAGGATCCCGGTAAGTTCTCGATGTGATAAGTTAGATTATATTTCTGTTCGAATAACTCAATGATTTCAAACTTGGAAATGGGGGCGAGGCTATATACATCAAAAACATCATTAAGATCATGTTTGAAAATAAGTTTGTCAATTATTGCAATCAAATCTGTAGGATGAATGTAATCTCTGATCATGTTGCTATGGGTCGTGATAAATACTTGGTCCTTTTGTATACAAGTGATTAATTCATTTAGGAAGTAGGGGGCAGTTAAGTCAGAAAATTGGCTGAAGAATCCAAATACTCTTAAATCAACAACTTTATACTCAGCATAGGAACGGTGTTTGGCTTCTGTATAAATTTTGGAAATTGAGTAGAAATCATTCGAAGAAATATGATTCACATTTAATTTATTATAACTATTACGATCGACAGGCATGCTGAAATCTGATCCGTAAACCGCACCACTACTAAAATATAGATACAGTGCATTCTTATTACTTTGTAAATAATCCAGCACCAAATTATCAAATTGTTCGGTTAACCTAAATACCATAGAGGGATCTCTTTTTAAAATAGAGGGGTTACCAATACCAATACAATTGATGATTACATCATAACTATAATTGCTAAATTCCTCTAAGCCTCTTACGGTTATATTGCCAGGATCATTAGTATATAAGTTGATAAAGTTATTCAAAGCATCTATTTTTCGTGCAAAAAGATGCAAATGAAACTCATTATGCTTATTCATTTCAAAGATAAGGTTCTTCGCAATATGTCCCGTAGACCCTAGAATCGCAATTTGCATTTTACTTTGCATGTTGAGATAACCAGATTGCAACATCCAGGATCAGGTCCTCTTGACCAGCGATGATCTTTCTTTTTCCAAGCTCAAAGAAAACATCTTTAGGATCAATATTGTATTGTTTAGCAATTCTCTCCACAGGCTTTGCGAAGCCAGAGAACACCCCTGTAAGTCCACTAATCACGCTTACTGAACTAATGTGAGGGGGGGTACAAAATAAACTTTCAGCTTGATCCGCGAAATCTAATAATCGATAAAGATCGATTCCGGTTTGATAACCCATTTTGTGCAATACGGCAACTAACACTTCCAACTGGGCATTGCCTGCACCCGCTCCAAATCCCCTTGAAGTACCATCAAGTAAGGTAGCTCCTGATTCTACTGCAGTAATTGAATTAGCAATTGCCATGCCTAAGTTATTATGCGCATGAAATCCTACAGGGATATCTAAATGATGAACTAAAGCTGTGATTTTCTCATGTACATCAACAGGTAAAGAGGCTCCGGCTGAATCCATAATTATAATTGTCTGTGCGCCATAGCTTTCCATTTTTTTAGCTTCTTCAACTAATACCGCTGGGGACGCCATATGGGACATCATTAATACACCGAATACTTCTTTTTCCCTATTTCGTGAATATTCAATATGACGCTTTGTAATATTTGCCTCTGTGCAGTGGGAGGCGACCCTAACCACATTGACACCAATATCTAGAGCGTTGTTTAAATCTTTATTTATCGTTGCAAACCCTGGTATTACGTGAATACCTAACTTAGTATTTGTAAGTTTAGCCCGGCACTGTTCTAAAAGTTCGGTATCTGACACTAAGCTTTTACCCAGCTGTAAAGAGGAGGCTCCTAAGCCGTTACCATGACCAACTTCTAATATGGGTATTCCAGTAAGTTCAGCGTGTTCGGCATAGAATAAAATCTGATCCCTTGTTAGTTGATGTTGAACAGCATGAGATCCATCCCTAAGGGTTGGATCGCTAATTAACAGATGATTCATGGTAACCTCCTTTGTTTGATCTATTCTTTGCAAATTCCTCTGCCACTGAGATGGCAGCACAATTAATAATATCGAGATTTCCAGCATACGGAGGGAGGTAATCCCCATACCCCTTCACCTTAATCATTACGATCATTCTTCCATTTTCGATGGTAGGAGAGATGATTAATTGATAACCTGGAACATACTTTTGTATGTCCATCACAATTTGATCTATGAATTCTTGAAGTTTCATAAGATCTGGCTGCTCCACAATGGCCATAATCGTCGTTTGCATATCAATACATGGATTTGCAGGATTTAAATTAATAATTGCCTTAACATCGTTACATCCAGAAAATTTACCAATTGCCTTCTCTGTAGTTTCAATGTACTCATCTAAATTATTTCTTGTCGCTAGTCCAGCACTCATTGATGAAATACTTGAAACGACTTCAATGTATTGAATTTTTGTTTGTGTTTGACCAATTGCATAGGCCAAAGGAATGGCAGCTTGCCCTCCACACGTAACTAAGCTAATTTCAGTAAAATTCAAACAAGGCTCTAAATTTACGGCGGGAACACACATTTCTCCTATATTTGAAGGAGTTAAATCAATGGATATTTTACCCATTCGTTTGAATATTGGAGCATGTATGTTATGACCATTCGCAGATGTAGCGTCAAATACTAAATCAAAACTGTCTGAATCCTTAATTAGTGCATCAATACTATCGACAGAGGTCCTTACTCCTAAACTTTGAGCTATTTGTATACCATGAGAATCATGATTTCTACCTACAAAATAAGTACAGTCTAAATAGTTTGATCTTCCCACTTTTACAAGTAAGTCCGTACCTATATTGCCACTTCCTAAAATAGCTACATTAAGTTTATTGTTATCATTCATCGTCCAATCTCCAATACACTTTAGTCGTAGTTTCGGATCTAATCGAGACAGTTGCCAGCATATTCATCTCTAGACAAGAAGGGATACATGTCGTCGTATGCCATGGATTGCATCGTACCATCCTCTAACTTTCTCGAAGCGACCCTTGGGATTAGTAACTGTTCAGGAGGAGTTATAACTTCACAAATCATGGATCCTTTATAATCAATTAGTTCATTGATTTTTTGATCCATTTCATCTAAATTCGAAATCTTTATATATCCCAAACCAAATGTATCGGCTATTTTAGCAAAACTTGCGAAGCTCAAACCGGATTCTGCACTTTCCCCAATCATTCGTCCTTCCATAAAATTAATTTGGGTATGACGGATGAGTAGATACCCGTTGTTATTAAATAAAATGAATTTCACAGGTAGTTTATTGTGGTTAATCGTTTGTAGCTCTTGGAGGTTCATCTGAAATGAACCGTCACCCGTCACACAGTATACTTCCCGGTTATTCCTAGCAACAGAAACTCCGACGGCTGCAGGCGTGTATCCCATTGTAGATAGACCGCCAGTTATAATATGCCTTTGTCCAATTTTCACTTTGAAGGCTTGAGCATGAACATGAAAGCATGATCCTGTATCCACAACAAAGGAGGCATCTTTATTCACCTTTTCAGAGAATCTTGTCATGAATCGATATGAATTAATTCCTAGTGAATCATCGTTATATTCTGGCAAATCAACGGGATATCTCAACTTCCATGATTGAGTTTGGTTGACCCATTCAGAGAAGTGAAATGAATGATCTTGTAAGGCTGTATTCATGGCTTCAAAAAATCTCTTGGCGTCCTCTTGAATACGAATATCAGGGATAATCGATGGCTTAGATAATTCTCTCTCATCAATATCTACAATGATTTTTTTTGCCTTTTTGGCAAATTCTTCGTAATCATAACCTATCAAGCCAATACCTAATCTACATCCGACATTAACTAACAAATCGCAATTTTGAATCGTGAAGTTTGCGGCTCGATCACCGTATGTTCCTGGCCTTCCAACAAATAATGGATCTGAATGATCGATCAGATCCATTCCCAATCTAGAAGTTAACACAGGCATGTTCATTTTCTTCATAAAATCATATAAGCTTTGCGTTGCCCCAGCCATTCTTACTCCTGCTCCAATTAACAAGCAGGGACGTTTGCAAGCTTTAAATGCTTCAATAATGGTTGCAATTTCTTCATTAGAAATATGCTTGTGCTGGATAGTTTCAGATGGAACGAAATCCTCATACAGATCCGGATCGAAGCTAGCCCCTTGAACATCTACAGGGATTTCTAAATAAACAGGACCTACCCTGGGGCTTTTAGCAATGTGAATGCACTTTTGAACTTCATATTTCACCTTGGAAATATCGTCTAGCATAACTGCATACTTCGTAATATGATTGAAAATAGGGAGTGAATCAAACCCTTGCAGAGGAAATTGGCGAGGACCCTTAATCTTTGCTAAAGATACTTTAGAATTACCAGCTACTATGATCGAGGGTGAGGAATCAATATAAGCTCCTGCTACACCTGTAATCGTATTTAAAGCGCCAGGACCAGCAGTTACATAGGCGACACCTAAGTTACCTGTATATCGGCCATAGGCTTCTGCAGCCATAGCGGCTGCTTGTTCGTGGTGACAGCATGTATAAGTTTGGCCCTTATGTTGATATAAAGCATCGGTAAGATGCATGATCATTCCACCTGTAACGAGAAAAACGTTTTCCCCTCCAGCTTCATAAAGGGCATTCGTTACATAATCTGCGACTCTCATCTCCATTTACACCCCATTTTTCACTACTGTCGATTTCACGGACTTTGAAACTCTGGTTCATCATATTCATTCTTGACAGTCTTCGTGCTAGGATTGCGCTTAGGATTATGTTTTGGTTTTTAAAATGAGTTAAACACTCTATAATCTATATGAGCATGATAGATGAGAGGATAAACAATGAACAAAACCATAGGGATATTAGCGCATGTAGATGCGGGAAAGACAACATTCTCGGAACAACTACTTTATTATACAAAGAGTATTAAACAGCGAGGGCGGGTAGATCACAAGGATTCGTTCTTGGATAGCCATCAAATCGAGCGGCAACGTGGCATCACCGTGTTTGCAGATCAAGGTATGTTCACTTATGGAGATTCAAACTATTATTTGATCGATACTCCTGGGCATATTGATTTTTCCCCTGAGATGGAACGGGCGATTCAGGCGATGGATTACGCCATAATGATCATTAGTGCTGTGGAAGGAATCGAAGGCCAGACTGAGATCGTATGGGAGCTCCTGCAAAAACATCAGATCCCTTGCTTCTTTTTCATTAACAAAATTGACCGTGTAGGGGCTGATGTGGAGCAAGTGGTGCAAGATATTCAAACGAATTTCACAAGGGATGTATGTAACATTTCGGTTTCTTTGTCTGAAAATGGCGTGATGAATCAGGAACTGACCGAATTTATAGCCGAGCGCGATGAATCTCTTCTGAATCACTATATGGAGGAAGGCTACAGTAAAGATAGATGGCTGGGCATGATGCAACTCTTGATTCAAGAGAACAAGATTTTCCCTTATGCATGTGGTTCCGCTCTTCAAGGGATGGGTATAGATGATTTCCTACAGAAGTTGGATCAGCTTACGGTAACCAATTATTCGAACGAGGGATCGTTTGCTGGTAGAGTCTATCGGATTCGTCATGATGATCTCGGGACAAAAATTACTTATATTAAAGCGTTAAGTGGAACGTTAAAAGTTAGAGATATCATGAATTACGGTGATCCTGAGAACACGGTGACCGAAAAAATCACAGGCATCCGTATTTATAACGGACGTGAGTTTAAGGCGGTGGACACTGTAGGGGCGGGTGAACTTTTTGCAGTTACAGGTTTGTCTATGACCACTGTCGGTGATGGAATAGGTGCTTTACAAGAAAGAGCTACCTACGAAATGGTGCCTACTTTAAAATCTAAAGTCATTTTTGAACCCTCTGTTAATGTGAAAGAAGCTTTAAAATATTTTAAGATTCTGAATGCCGAAGATCCTTCTTTGAATGTGACCTGGGAAGAAAGTTTACAGGAGATTCATATTCATGTGATGGGGAAAATTCAGCTTGAAGTGTTGGAGCAGCTTGTTAAGGAGCGGTTTAACTTAAATATTTTGTTTGATAAGCCGGAGATTCTATACAAAGAAACGATTGCTACGGAGGTAATCGGGTACGGTCATTTTGAACCGTTAGGCCATTATGCGGAAGTGCATCTTCAATTACGTCCAGGTGAGCGAAATAGTGGAGTGTCGTTTCATAACGCCTGCCATGCTGACGATTTGTCGGTCGGAAACCAGAATCTAGTTCGCCATCATATTTTCGAAAGAGAACATCATGGTCTTCTAACGGGATCACCTTTAACAGATGTAATCGTAACTCTATTAAACGGAAGAGCCCACAATAAACATACAACTGGGGGGGACTTTAGAGAAGCAACTTACAGAGCTTTGAGACAGGGGTTGGAACAAGCGGACAACCTGCTTTTAGAGCCTTATTACAATTTTAAAATTAAAGTTGATTTGGATCATATTGGCCGTGTAATATCAGATATTGAGCGGGCACATGGAAGTTTTGAGGCGCCCCGCAGTGAAGGGAACAAGGTGATTCTTACAGGAAGAGTACCTGTAGTTACATTTATGGATTATAACAGCCGATTAGCCTCCTTCACCCAAGGTAAAAGTTCGCTCAGCTTAACCTTTGCCGGTTATGAGCGTTGCCACAATGAACAAGAGGTCATTAATGAGAAAGGCTACAATAAGGATGCCGATGCTGAATATATTTCCTCGTCCATATTTTGTGCTAAAGGCCAAGGTTATACGGTGGGTTGGGAAGAGGCAGAGTCGAAAATGCATGGTTTGTAGTAGGGAAGGTGCAATTCAAGGTGCACCTTTTTATACATATTTGAGGCTCAACCTCATAATCAGTGTTTGACGTATTCAGACATCAATCTAACGGAACCAGTGGATTATATTGAGTTTTGAGGGTCAAAACAAATTCTAACGGAACTGAAAGACCTTATTCCTTCCTATGATGCTCTAATTGCATGAATAATGATGAAATAACGTTTGCTGGTTCCGTTACAATCCAGAATAGTGAAATAAACCTCTAATAACGTCGCTGAGTTCCGTTACAGCGGATTCGCAATCATTTTCGAGTGAGGGTCAAAATAAAGGTAGAAAGGAAAATCACATATTGGATACTATATTAATTGTTGAAGATAACGAGGACGTTAACTTCATGCTGGCCGAAGCGCTAACTGATGCGGGTTATAGAGTAGAGTCGATTTATACTGGGACTGACTGTATAGACATAATTCAGAGTCAAAAGTTTGATTTGATTTTACTAGATATCATGCTTCCGTATAAAAGCGGTGATCAAATCCTGAAAGAGCTTCGACTTTTTTCGGAAACTCCGGTCATTATTATTTCGGCAAAGGATATGGTCGGTACAAAGATAGATTTGTTAAAGTTAGGTGCAGACGATTATATTACCAAACCTTTTGATTTGGGCGAAGTCGTAGCTCGGGTAGAATCTAATTTACGACGAATACATAAGCAAGGATATGTAAATGTAAACAATAGTCTTCAATATAAGGATCTGTCACTGGATGATAACGCCAAGCGAGTGGCCGTAAATCATGTGGAAATTGAATTGACCGCTACGGAATATATGATATTGGAGCTGCTTATTAAAAGCAGAGGCAAGGTGTTTACTAAATCGAATCTGTACGAATCCATATGGGAAGAAGAATACCTCGGTGACGATAACGCAATAAAAACTCATATTAGCAATTTACGCAACAAGTTGAAACAAGTAAGTCCTGATACAGAATATATTGAAACCGTTTGGGGATTGGGTTATCGCTTATACAAAGAATAAATTATCTGTTTCTTGACCTTTGTTTTTCTCCCCTTAACCTTTTCTAAACCAATGGATATTACACTAAATCTAGAAAGGGCAGGTGAGTATATATGAAAGAATATGTTTTGAAAACAAACAGCCTAACGAAAAGCTACCATGGTACTTTTGCGCTGCGTGATGTATCTCTAGTTATGGAACCTGGCAAAATTTATGGTTTAATCGGGCAAAATGGCGCTGGAAAAACAACACTCATGCGTATTGTGGCGGGGCTTTCGTTTCCTACTGATGGCAATATTGAACTGTTTGGTCAAAGTGGTGAAAAGGCTTTACAAGCTGAAAGAAAACGACTTGGTTGCATGATCGAGTATCCTAGCATAACTCCAAATATGACGGCGAGAGAGAACCTCACACTTCACAGGATTATGAGGGGCATCCCAAGCGAAACTATTGAAAACGAGTTACTAGCGTTGGTAGGGCTGAGCGAAACAGGGAAAAAGAAGGCAAAGAACTTTTCGCTTGGTATGAAGCAGCGGTTGGGTATTGCCATTGCCCTGCTCGGTGATCCGGAACTAGTTATTTTAGACGAGCCGATCAACGGACTTGATCCTTTAGGTGTAGTGGAGATACGTAACCTGTTGATAAAGCTCTGTGAGGAACGGCAGATCACCATCCTCATATCCAGTCACAATCTACCAGAGCTATATCAGGTTGCGAGCGACTACTTCATCATCCACCAAGGGATGCTTAAGCAATCCTTGACCCTCGCAGAGCTTGAAGAAAACTGCAAGCACCATATTCTTATAAGCTGCGATCAACCGGAAAAGCTGGTGAGCGTTATGGAATTGCAACTGAAAACGCTGAACTACAAGGTCATGCCGGATAAGAGTGTTAAGCTATACGATTATTTGGATAACAAGGAATTAGTGGCGAAGGTGATCTCTGAAAACGGAATTTTTGTTACTAATTTTTCTGTTGAGGGAGATACGCTTGAAGACTATTTCATTTCTGTTATTGGGGGTGACCGGAATGCTTAACTTGATTCAGGCTGATTTATATAAACTGCGTAAATCAATGGCGATTAAGATTTTATTTGCAATCACAACGTTGAGTGCTATAGCAATGGCGAGTTTAGCCTATTTGATGGCACAGGGTCAGATCGCTCAGGAATATACGGGAATCGGTTTTATGTTCTCTGATGTAAATATGATCAGTATTCTCGGTGCTGTTATTGCAGGGGTATTTATCTGCGGGGATTTCGATAATAAAACAATTCATGATGCCATTTCAAGTGGGAGTAGCAGGGTTACTGTTATTATTAGCAAAGCAACGGTATTCTCTTGTGCACTGCTGTTCATCCTTCTTCCCTATGTCATTGTAACAGGCATTGCTCTAGGTACTGGTTCCAAATTCGATATGGGTGCTGTATCTGTGGGATTTCTTAATATACTTTCGAAAGAATCCGGTATAATATTCAGTGCATCGATAATATTCAAAATGGTAGCAGTTGCACTTACACTGATGATTGTATATATGGCGCAACTGAGTATATGTGTACCACTTGCTATGGTGCTCAAGAAGCCGGTGCTGGTGATTTCAATTTATTACGGGTTTTCAATACTTTGTGGCAAGTTGGCGAGCTTAAGTAACAGTTCAGCAGTATTTGATAGATTTTTTTCTTTTACACCATTTGGCGGAAAATACACCTTTGTAACGTTTGATACTGGAGCCGGTGAACTGATCAAGGCAATTGTTGTTAGTCTGGTATTTATAATCGTCATGCTTGCGCTCACATATAGCATTTTTAGAAGATCGGAAATTAAGTAGTTGAAAGGTGGGTGGAAATCTTGGCAATTGTCTTTGGAGTTATTTGTGTCTTACTTATTGCGTACCTTGTTTGTCTTCAAAGGCAATTGCGCAATATAAACCGCCAACTCGGCGAACGATTAACCACGCCAAAAAGGCAGCCCATTAGCTTAGAATTCCTAAATCTTAATAGTCAGTTGAATAGGCTAACGATCAATATTAACAAATACTTAAAAGAAGAAGAGAATAGACGACTTGATAGTATCCGCGGGGAAAAACACTTCAAGGAGCTTATTGCCAACATTTCGCATGACTTACGTACACCTCTTACAGCAATCAAAGGTTATCAGCAACTTATGGAAAAAGGAATGCTTACGGATGATCAACATCATAAGTTACAGATTGCGCAGAAGCATGCCGTTAGGTTGGAACATTTAATTGAGCAATTCTTTGAATATTCTTATCGAGTAAGTTCGGAGCCCGTATTACATATTGAAAGAATCAATCTCACAAATCTGGTGTCAGAGTGTTTGGCACAATCTGTTTCCGTATTTGAGGAACATGATTTGACTGTACAGCTTGAAGAGACAACTCCCGTATTTGCTTGTGTGGATAAGGAGTTGACCATAAGAATCATTCAAAATCTGATACGAAATTGTACTCTTCATTCCGCAGGTGCTATTGAAGTAAGCCTGCTTAGTGATAACAATGCGGTTATGACATTCACCAACCCTGTAAAAAACAATGCTGTAATTGATGTTTCAAAGTTGTTTGACCGCTTTTATACAGCTGATAAATCAAGGGGAAACAGCACCGGTCTGGGACTGTCCATCGTTAAGCTGTTAGCGGAACAAATGGACGGTAGTGTGAGTGCGGCATTAACAGACGGATCGCTTACTATTCAGGTGAAGTTAGCTTTGTGTAAAGAATCTTAGGAACTTATTGCGTTCTGAAGTGTAATTCAGGACTTTGCTTTGTGAATACTGACATACCAAACAGTAGTAGACTTGGACGAAAAGTTTTGTCCAAGTCTACTACTGTTTTTTTTATCGTTATAGTTACCTCTCCCACGTATTACTCGTCTATCCGAGAACAAGACTCCAAAAATCTTTACACGCCCTTTTTTCTTGAAAATATTCAAATCAAATTCCAAAAGAACACGAAAAAAAGAGCTTGACTTTAAGTTGAGGTCATACTGGGGATTGACACCCGTATGCATAAACATACGTTATCCACGATCATTACTGACAAATTAATTTAAGCCAGTATTGAACTTAATAATTTAATTGATGAAACGCTATGCCTACAACGATATCAAGAGGGTGTCGTCAAATTCGGCGCCTCTTTTTCTGAATAGGTTAATTGATTTTACGATTTTTGTAGTTTCATATGATGTGAAAACATGCTAATCTGGATTGGTCATGTTTCTTATTTTATGTGGAGGTGCTTTTTCATTATTCACAACACTAGAGTCCCTCATAAGGTTAAAGTATTATTAACTATTTATCTAAAAAAGCTCAACAAACAATTACCTGATTTACTTAATGGGTTTTATTTATATGGTTCAATTTCATTAGGAGCGTTTGTTGAAGGTTCGAGCGATGTTGATTTTATGGCTGTTATACAAAGAGATCTATCGGAAGCGGACATTGCCATTCTCAAACAAATCCATAAAGAGATTCAAAGCTCATATCCTCAGATGAGTTTAGATGGGATTTACATAACAAAGGAAGATATTACGGGGTTAGATACAGAGGCCAAGACCTGTATTTACTTTAACGATGGGGAGATTCAAGGTACTAAAGAGCTTCAAAAAAACTCAATTGACGTATTCCAGTTTTATAATTATGGAGTATGCATCCTTGGAAAAGAACCTTCACAATATAACTTTTCAATTGAATGGAACCTATTAATGAGTCGTATGCAGGATAATCTTAATTCTTATTGGGTTAACTGGAAAAAAAGAGGCGAGAGGTTTCTCTCTGTCCAGTATTTTGATTTGCTGTTTAGTGTGAAATCAATTGAATGGGGAGTCCTGGGAGTTTCTCGTCTATACTATTCATTTAATGAACAAGGGATAACATCCAAAGTTGGTGCAGGTGAATATGCAATCAATAACGTGCCGGAAAGATGGCACAAAATTATAAATGAAGCGATGAGATTACGTTTGGGGAATCCAAAATCGTATTATAAGTCTATTTTCGCGAGACGAAATGATGCATTGGCGTATATGGAATATATAATAAATGAAAGTAACAAGCTGAGGTTTGTAGAGTAAATAATCACCAAATTTCTAACTATCTAATGCAGGCGGCTATAGGGTCGCTTGGACATCTGCCTGATCTTCATATATTTATAAACTCCATTTTCTTCAAGTAGCAAACCTTCAAGTCTTTGGAGGTTTTTTTTCGTTTAGGTAAACGTGGAATTTTACATGTGATGAGTATATTCAAGAAACAGATGAGGATTTTCTATTCTAGGATGAAATTTCAAATGATATTATCATCATGAATTAACAAGTAAACAAAAAAGGGGAGTGTTTTTTAAATGAAAAAGCTTCTGAAATCGATTCCATTTTTGCTCGTTGTAATGATGCTCGCAGTAGTAGTTTCAGCATGTGGTAAAAGCAGCAAAGTTGACGTGGGGATCGTATTGCCTACTAAAGATGAACCTAGATGGGTGCAAGATGAGCAAAGATTTAAAGATGCTTTGAAGGATACGAAATATTCGGTTGAAATTTTGTTTAGCCAAGGTTCCTCCGCCAAAGAGAAAGAAAATGTAGATTCTCTGATTGCAAAAGGAATTAAAGTACTTATCATTTGTCCTCAAGATGGCGATGCAGCAGCAGCAGCCGTAGAAGCAGCTCAAAAAGCAGGCATCAAAGTCATTTCTTATGACCGTTTGATAACAAAGACAGATGCAGTTAATTACTATGTAACTTTTGATAGTATCGCAGTAGGTAAAGCACAAGCACAGTATTTAGTTGATCATGCCAAAGGCAATGGCCAGCCATTGTACTTATACGCTGGTGCCGCATCTGATAATAACGCGTTCTTGTTCTTCCAAGGTGCTTGGACGGTACTTCAACCAAAAATCGCTGATGGCACTTTCAAAATAGCTAACTCCAGTGAAGCTGTTGCGTTGAAAGATACAGCAGAATTATCCCGTGATCAACAAAGTAAGATAATCAGCCAAGTGACTACAAACTGGGATGCAAACGAAGCTAAAAACAAGGCGCAAACACACTTAACAGCTGCTTCGGCCGACCAAAAAGGCGATGTAGCGATCTTAGCTCCAAATGATGGCACGGCTCGTTCGATCGCTGACGTATTCGGTTCGGATAGTGCAATTAGCAGTTACGTAGTTTCAGGGCAAGATGCTGAGAAAGCATCCATTCAATACATCATTGACGGTAAGCAATCGATGACGGTATTCAAAGATGTACGTAGTCTTGTTAAAGATTCAATTGGAATGGCGGTATCCATTTTGGAAAACAAAACACCTGAAACTACTGGTTCTTATAACAACGGTAAAATTGATGTGCAAGCCAAACAAACTGAAGTTATTACTGTCGATAAAGAAAACGTTAAAGCGTCACTTATCGATTCCAAGTACTACGAAGAAAAAGAATTCACTGGTCTATAATCGCACATAACCATAGTTTGGACGGAGTAGTGATAGATACGTCTATCACTATTCCTCGATTCTACGACTTGTTTTGTTAAGGAGTGCAAGCTAATTATGAATCCATACATTTTAGAAATGAACAATATTTCCAAAGAATTCACAGGCGTCAAAGCGCTCTCCAATGTAAATTTCAAAGTGACTAAGGGTGAAATCCATTGTTTGATCGGTGAAAATGGTGCGGGAAAATCAACCTTGATGAAGGTTCTTAGCGGAGTATATCCTCATGGAACATATTCGGGAGATATCGTATACGAGGGTAGTGTCCAAAGTTTCTCGAAAATTAGTGATAGCGTCAAAACAGGTATTGCTATCATTTATCAAGAACTTGCCTTGTTCCCCGATCTCACTGTATATGAAAATATTTTCGCAGGGAACGAAGTTAAAAAGGGTTCATTAGTAGATTGGAATCAAACGATTGTACGAGCTAAAGAGATGCTAAACAAAGTGAAGCTTAACGTTAACCCTGAAGTTTTGATCAAGGATTTAGGTGTGGGTAAACAGCAGCTTGTAGAAATCGCTAAGGCATTGAGTAAAGACGTGAAGCTTCTTATTCTGGATGAACCGACGGCTGCACTAAATGAGAACGATAGTGAGAACTTATTAGAGCTACTAAGAGAATTGAAAAGACAAGGGATAACCTGCATCATGATTTCACATAAGCTGAAAGAAGTGATTGCGATTGCAGACCAAGTCACTGTTCTACGGGATGGGCAGACGATTTGTACGTTAGACGCTTCTAAGAATGAAATATCTGAAAGTGTAATTATTAAGAATATGGTCGGCCGTGAAATCGATGATATTTATCCAAAGAGAAATACAAAAGAATTCGGCAGCAATGTGCTTGAAATCCAAAACTGGACAGCATATGATCCCAAGCTTGGACGGGAAGTCGCAAAAGACGTGAATCTGCATGTGAAAAAAGGTGAAATCGTCGGCATTGCAGGCTTGATGGGTTCTGGACGAACGGAATTAGCTCAGAGTATTTTCGGAAATCCGAAATCTTATAAATTGCGTGGCGAATTATTTATGAACGGTGTCAGAAATACGTTTAGAAATCCCAAAGACGCGATTAATGCGGGAATCGCCTATGTGACGGAAGATCGAAAAGGTGATGGTTTATTTTTGATTCAGGATATTAAGCAAAATACATCCGTTGCTAATCTTAATGCGATTTCTGCGAAAGGAATTATCAATAACAATGAAGAGGTCAAAATCTCTAATGAATACAAACAGTCATTAAATATAAAAGCACCTTCTGTGGAGCAATTGGTTGGTAATTTAAGTGGAGGGAATCAGCAGAAGGTATCCTTGGGCAAATGGTTATTCGTTAATCCAAGCTTGCTTATTCTGGACGAACCTACGCGCGGCATAGACGTAGGGGCTAAATATGAAATTTATACGATCATGAACAAATTGATCAGTGAAGGGATGAGTATCATTATGATTTCATCCGAACTGACTGAAGTGTTAGGTATGAGTGATCGGATCTACGTTATGGCTGAAGGAAAAATCAAAGGTGAACTACCCGTAAATGAAGCGGATCAAGAAAAAATAATGAAGCTTGCAACGCAATAGGAGGAGTACCGGTGAAATTACTTAAGGAAGCGAAATCGTTGATTGCTGTTAATATTCGAGATTATGGGATGTACATTGCTTTGTTTGTTATTATGGCGACTTTCTCAATCATGACAGATGGATTATTTATGTCATCACGGAATATTAGTAATTTGATCGATGCTACGGGTTATATCGCTGTCTTGGCAGTTGGAATGACGCTAGTTATTGTAATTCGGCATATCGATTTATCGGTCGGATTTGCGGCTGGGTTTATGGGAGCCATTGCAGCTATCCTACTTACTCAGTTTGGAGTTCCATTTTATCTCACGATACCGATTATTTTAGTGCTTGGAATTATCATCGGCTTATTTAATGGGTTCTTAGTTGCTCAAATGGGAATTCCGTCGTTTGTGGCTTCTTTAGCAGCGATGTTGATTTTCAGGGGGGCGTTACTGCAAGTCACTGAGAAAACCGGAACAATAAGTATTAAGGATGAGCATTTTAACGCAATAGGAAATGGATTTATTCCTGCTCTCGCCAAAATAGGCCAATTGAACTTGCTATCTTTGATTATCGGCGCCTTGATTATCGCCCTGTTCATCTACTTTGAGTTTTCTAAGCGGAAAAATAAACTCAAATACAATTTTGAAGTCATTTCGAACGGTATGTTTGCTGTAAAAGTGGTATTCATATCCGCCATCATAGCTTATATCACTTGGATTTTGGCAGGTTATAACGGATTTTCTTGGACGATTGTCATTGTATTGATCGTAGTTGTGATATATCATTTCTTGACGACTTCAACCGTAATTGGGCGGCATATTTATGCTGTTGGAAGTAATCCCGAAGCTGCGAATTTAAGCGGGATAAGCGTAAAGAAGATTACGTATATTGTTTTTTGCTCGATGGGAATGTTATCAGCTCTGTCAGGTCTCCTATTCACTGCGCGCTTGCAATCGGCAACAACAACTGCGGGTACATTATTTGAACTTGATGCGATTGCAGCTGCTTACGTAGGTGGCGTATCCGCTGCTGGTGGGGTTGGTAAAGTTACAGGCTCCATTATCGGAGCAATCGTAATGGCATCACTTTCTAGTGGGATGAATTTACTCGGAGTAGGAATTTCGTATCAGTATATGATACGCGGAGGCGTGTTAGCTGCTGCAGTTATCTTCGATGTTATGACACGTAAACAAAGAGCATAGATCAAGTTTTGCCCAGTTATACATAATACACCGGAGCGCATGTTAGTAGCTCTCAGGTGTATTTTTGTTTGCTCTGAGCTATCGTTTCAAGCACTATTTCCAATCATTTCCTCAGCAGTATTACAAGAAGATCGAGGGTAAATGAAAGCATCAACACTCATACTCTAGCATGTGATTCCTACAGTTGATCTTTCCAACTTCTCAAGCTGTATCCTAAGTATATAAGAATTAATACCTGCATTAGTCCTAGAAATATTGTATATCCCTCCGATAGGAATACTACTTTAATACTATTTACATAAAGTTACATAAAATATATATTATGAGAATGAAAGCAAATGATTTGCTTTCTGAATGCTTAGGGAATGAATTTTCATATGTTTGATTAGAAGGAGGGATAGAGAATCATAATTGGCGAAAATACATTCATGATCTCATCATGATAGACACAGATGTATACCGAAAATTAAATTAGAAAAAGGAGAGAATACCATGCGATCATTAAAAAAACTAGTAGTAGGATTAACATTTTTCACTCTAATTTTTGGATTAACATCTTTGGGATCTCTTATTTCGGCATCTGCTGCTGGTAATGAAGTTAGTCTTATAGATTCCCAAATAACCAGATTCTATAAGTCTGGATTTGTTGGGTTCAATGGCAATATTGAGGTTGAAAACTTAGGGCCAACGAAAGCTGTAACTGTTCATTATACAACCGATGATGTCACTTGGTATGATACAAGCGCTTCTTATGTTGGTCCCACAACAAGTTCAAAGGAGAAATGGAGATTTGAAATTTCCACTAGTAATAGTACAACGGAACATTCTGAATTGAAAGACCTCAATTTTGTTAAGTTTGCAATTAAATATGATGTAAATGGGCAAACATACTGGGATAACAATGGTTACGCTAACTATTATAATACGCCAAACAACTACTCCCCAACTAGCATTATTTTGGGTGAACCAAACTTGCTTAACTCTCATGCTTATCTGATAGGTGATACTTTCGATGGTAGTATATTTGTAAAAAATGTGAGCCCAAATAAAACAGTAAAAGTAGTATATACTACTGATAATTGGGCAACAACTCAAGAAGGATATGCATCCTATAATGGTTCTGCTAATAATTTGAATTCAGTAGAGTTTTGGAATTTTAACTTTTATGTTCCAAATGCGACAGAGGTTAAGTATGCCATTTCGCTTACAGCAGGCGGTCAAACCTATTGGGATAACAACTACGGAAATAACTTCACGGTAAACTAATACCTGTCCATTGTTAAATAAGCAGGATCACAAGCGGTATTCCGCTGGTTGATCCTGCTTTTTGCTGTTACGTCATATCACAAGAATTTGCGAAAATAGGTACTAGATCACATACAGGTGATACCAGAGGATCTATTGATATGAAATTAGAAAACTTCGCTTATAGAGTGTTAGATACTTTTTTCGTAATACTTTTCATACTCTTGTGTAACGACTTCCTCACTTAAGCTCGGGTAGGCTAATTCTTCAGATGTGATACATAAACCGGCACAAATGGTGGCCAAGCCCATACATTCCTCCAAAGATTTATTGTGCAAATATCCATACAGAAATCCAGAAAAGAAACTGTCTCCAGCGCCGTTTGCATCCTTATACGGGTAATCCGCAATAATGCTGCTATTACTCCAAACTCCGTCTTCCGTCAGGCTGGTTGCTCCTTTTTTGCCATGAGTACAAACGATCAGTTTCGTACCTTTGTGATGAAGAGTCTCCATAACGCTTCTGTAATCTTCTAAACGATCTGAGCTCATAAATATATAGTCAGCGGCCTCGATAAAATCATCATGATATCTCTCTGTACCATTATAATCATGAAGGTCCGTCCAGATCGGTTTACGATATTTCTGACACAAGCCGATCAATTCCTTGGTGTAACTGATAATATTCAGCACTACGAGATCACACTGGCTAATAAGTTCTTCAAGTTTGATCAAATCTAGGGGAGGGTGCTCGGAGGACTGCGTGACAAAGATAGATATTCGATTCCCTTCTTGATCCATTAGATTCACGTGGCGTTCTGTTCCCTTAGGATCAATGTCGTATTGAAAATTTACACCAGCCTGCTGGAGAGTCTTCGTAATTCTATGCCCATAGGGATCATCGCCAATGATGGAATGTAATACACAAGGGACGTTTAGTCTGCTTAGATTAATTGCTTTACCCGCACCGGTTGACCCTATGGTTTCATGAAAAGGAGCATAATGGATCGTTTGCGGCACGGGTTGTGGAAGCTGGGGTAAGGAAATAATGGAATCGTAGGTTGTACCACCTAAAATGAGTACGTTTAACATAATCTAGTTCCTCCTTATAATAGGGTTGCACCCAAGTGCAGAGCTAAGCCTTTGATTTCTTGGGATAGTTTGGTATTCACAGGATAAATGCTTTCTATATAAGCTAAAATGTGAAGAGCAGATTGGGGGATCTTATCATATCCCTGGAGCATCTCACTTAAATGGACGGAAAAGTCAGGAAATCTTGACTCAACTCTTCGATCATTACTATATGGATCAAGATCAAAGGGGAGTTCTGCTTTATGTAAATGTAATGTAGCGATGACTTGCCCCATGGCATATGATTCGATAAATGTTCGTGCAGACATTTTCTCTCCTCTAGCATATCTGCAAAGACCTACATATAGGTTAGTTACTGCTTCATTCAGAGGAAAGTCCAAAGAATCAGGGCGTTTGCTTGAAACCGGTTTATCTAGGGTAGCAATCTGCGGTACATAACCTGGTTCACACCAGACAATTCTACCACCATGGCAAGGAATATGATCCAATTCACTTTCTTCGAATACAGCAAATTCACCGTAAATTCCATCCTCAAACATGATCTTCCAACCTACATCTGCGTTACGAAACTGATAGGAGAGAGGGCAGACATGGTTCAACCAGTCCAGATCATTGATAAAACGGTCTTTGAAACCAGGTTTGGTAATGACAAAGAAGTCAAGATCAGAATAAGCATCCAGTCGATTTAACTCCGTTCCAACGGAGCCTAGACCTAGTAATAGCAAGGTTTGTTCCGTCTTACTTAAACTCTGTCCGATCGCATCCAGTCGATCTAGTAATTGATCCTTATTTATCATGGAATTAACCTCCCATTTTATGACTATGTAATTTGATTATATATTAGATAATCATTAAATCAATATGTATTTGATAATTATCTAATGCATTGACGAAGCATGATTGGATCAGTTATGATGAATAAGATTTTTACCAAATTCAATCAATGAATAGAGGCAGTTATTCATGAGAAATACAATTAACATCCGCATTAGTACTCCGATGGAGTTCATGAATTCATTATTTGCGTTAGGAACAGATAAAGGATTTATTGAGATGATTCGTGCATTTGATTTGGAGCCAAACGATGAAATCACAGGGATGCTTCAGAAGATGGGCAAGACACTTTCCCATTATATTCAACAAGAATTAACGTACTTTTTTGATGCGAGTGGATTGGGGTTCATTTTTTATAAATACATTATCCATAATCCCACTTTAAGTAAGGTGACTGACGTAGTAGAGAAGATCCAGCAGGATACGGCTGATGAATTTGTGTTTCGAATTATTGAAAGTGTATGTAAAAACACGTTGCCGGCGAAAGGATCACAGGCATATAAGGCTCTGCTGGGGAATAAGTCAGGGCTTTTGGAGCTGCTTGGTGTTACTAAGGTTCAGGATGAACATAGAAGAGTCAGGGTAGTTGAAGCGCTGGAGAATCCTGAAGAGATCAAACAGCGATTCACTTTGTTATTGAGTCGATTCTATGCGGTAAGTTTCGCACCTTTTGAAGCTGACATTATCCAGTGCATTGAAACGGAACAACCACGATATGAGGTTATGTTAGCGGAAACGCCAGAATTATTTATTAGGCAATTTATGAACTTGGATGATCTGAAAGATCATTCGGCGGGTTATATAATTCATTTGAGCTTCTTCAAATATGTAAGCTGTCATGCTTACTCTTCTTATAAGGAGGACATAGCGGATTGGTTTGTTGTAGGTATTTATTCTTACCTATTGTTTAGTGAATCTGTTGTATCAGAGAGACAAGCACAATTTTTCAAAGTACTATCGGATGTGAACAGAATAGGAATTATTCGTCTACTATCTGAACGCCCATGGTTTGGTCAGGAGTTAGCGGAAGCGTTGAATATTTCACCGCCAACTGTGTCCTATCATATTAGCTTTCTGCAGCAAATTGGTGTGGTTAAGTTTACAAGAACAGATAATAGATTCTACTACTTTCTTGATCGTTCTAGGTTGTTGAAGCCGCTTGAAGATTTTATGAAGTCCTTTGAGTAATGTTGAGTTATAAAAAAAACCGTCGGAGAGCATGTAGCAGCTCTCCGACGGTTTTTTTAGTAAATGCAATATTCCTTATTCCTCGCTTACTTCTCTATCAGGTAATTGTGAAACATAGCTATCTGATAAGTGAAGGAGTTCTAGCGCTCGTTCGAATTCATCTTCTGTTGCTGTGAGTGGCCTAATACCATCACCAGATAATGTATAATGTTGGCCGTCATCAAACCCGCTACCTGATAAGAAGAGCTCTTCGTTATTAACGAAGGATCCCGTTGGCAAATAATAACGTTGAGGAAGGATGTTGTAAGTCGATTGATTCAATAGGTCTTGACCAAAATGAATATGATCATCAAGTGATACACCCAATAAGTTGGACACGGTAGGCATAATATCTACCTGCCCGCCTAATTGTTCTTTCACGCTTGAAGTTGTAACACCCGTTGATGAAATGATTAATGGAATGTTAATCAACTCGCGTTCCGTATATTCGTGACCAAGAATCTCTTCCAGTAAGATGTGATCATCTTCTCCAAGTGAGAAAATAGGAAGTCCTCGATGATCGCCGTACAACACGATTAAGCTATTATCCCATACACCATTTTGTTTGAGTTCATCGATAAAGAGGCCAAGCGCATAGTCAGCGTAATTTTGTGCGCGAATATAGTTTCCGACTAACGTTCCTTCGTAACGTTCTGGGAGTACCATTTTGTATTTGTCCTCTGGAATTGTGAAAGGATTATGCGCTGACATCGAGATTACATGTGAATAGAAAGGTTGATCATTCTTATCCATTCTAGCCAGTTCCGCAGCAGTTTTCTCATATAGTACTTCATCAGACGCTCCATAGAAAACGGTATCTTCTTCACCGAAGTAACTCTTGTCATAGAAACGATTAAATCCTAATGCGATGTAAAGTTCCCCACGGTTCCAAAAATCAACTTCATTTGTATGGAACGTAGCAGTATCATAACCCTGCCCTTGAAGCAGTTTTGGTAAGCTTGGAAGCTCTTTGGGAGCGTACATCTGAGTAGCTGGGCCATCAGGTGGAACATAGAACGAAGTGTTCACCATAAATTCGGCGTCAGATGTATTGCCTTGACCAACCTGCTGATAGAAACGCGGGAAATAATAACTGCTTCCTGCCAGCTGATTCATGTTAGGTGTAATTTCTTGTCCATCAATGGTGAGATTAACTAAGAAGTTTTGGAAAGACTCCATTTGAATAATAATGAGGTTCTTTCCTTTGGCCGCTCCATATAAGTTTGGTTGATCTGAAGGCTCTATCCCCTTCGTTTGATCAATAACCGCCTGTGTAATTTCAGCAACATCAATAGGCTCTTCCTCTTGATCGGCGATCAGCGCATAGGCTTCATAATTGAGAATGCCCATCTGCTCTGCTTTAACCGTTTCATTCATACTTGCCCGGTTAGGGAAAATATTTAACGAACAGATCACGACGGAAATACAGAACAAAGAGGCAACCACTTTACGATTAGTTTGCCTTGACATCGCCCTCTTCCAATCGAGCGCCTTCTGACGTTTAAACATAACATAGCTAATAATAACGATATCCAAAAAAATGAGTATGTATTGTGGATGAAGAACTGAGAAAATACTCTTCTTTACGGCTCCAACTTGCTTGACCTGATCTAAAACTTGAGAGGTAGCAATAATTCCAAAATGATTATGATATACAATTAATGAGAAAAACAAGACGGTAATCAATAAATTGACAAGCATGTAAATCGCGAGTTTTCGCTTTGTAGCGAACCATTCAATCAAGCAGAATACGAGGAGAACAAATGGAATTTCTTTCAGCCAAGTGGTCCAAGTAGGTCCGTCTTCAAATAGAAAATACCAAGCAAAATAACTTTTTGCTAGCATGATGATTGAAAAGAATAGTATGGATTTTTTGCTGAGTGTACGAGGTACTGTTAACGACATGCTTCTGCGCATCCTTTTCCATAAGATTAGTTCATTTTATTACTAGATGACTTCGAAATCAACTAGACTTGGGGATGAAATAAAGTATCTTACGTGACTTTTTCCAGAGTTTTCTGAAAACGTTCAATTTATCAGAATATTTGCAAAAGGAGTCTCAGAGGATCATGAGGAATATAATTACACATCAATAGTATTACAAGAATGAAGAGGTGATGTTGATGAGAGACTCTATGAAATTATCTAAGTCACAATTATCGGCACTTGAGTACATTACTTTGTACGCTAAAGGTCGTAACGAAGAAGCAGAACGAACCATTCAGGAAGTTCTATACATGTCAAATATTTCAGGGGAGACCTATGAATCTGCCATTATTAAGTTGAAGTCAAACGCTAGGATCGCCTTACATTTTCATCCAGATAGATTAGATTCGAATATGAAGAGCGTTGCTGAAGGATTGCTAGAACAAGGGATGTATAAGAGTCAATTTGAAACATTAATATCTAATGGCAGTGTATCGGCGTATCCAGGTGGTGCACGTGACCTGTGGGAGAAGAGGATGTTTGGCGGAGCATATGACTTGGAAAGTATAATGAACCAACGTCCCAAGTACGGAGCGCTCCATTTGATGTTACATCCTGATGGCCCAGCTCCAAGCTTTGGGTCATGCTATTTTCTTTTAAAAACTGGAGTATCATCTCGCTCTACTTATACTTATCTGGACTCCCATCTAGAACCAAAGGAAAAAGGAACTTATGCTGAATTTAGTGATATACTAGCCGCACTGCTGAGCGATGCCTTTACAAGAGATTGCACTCTTGGCGAAAAGAATCTAACACCGCGGAGATTAATTGATCATTTACTGAATCAGCTTGATAGACCCATCTCTGATCCTTCAACTGTAATGCCTGTTCGCACGTTTAACCAATACATTGAAGCCCAGGTTCATGGTGATATTTCTCTTAAAGAAGATGTGGAAGTACTTGTTGCGGATCCTTCATTCAAGGGTACACATGTTGGGCGATTATTAGAACAAATATGCTCACAGTATTCAATTGATCTTTATTGGCATAGGGGATCCAGGTTGAGGGTAGACGAAGTTCCGGATGATTTCAGGGGGCCATCGATGCCTTCCTTGGCGAAACGTATTGCACAATCAGATTATATCGATGCAAGCATTATTGGGGCAGCAGCAGTGGATTTAAAACGAAACCCAGAATCTTGGAGTGATCGTGGAACATCTAAAGACACGCTTCAAGAACTAAAGCTCTTGTGGCATGTTGTAGTTAAATATGGAAAACCCCAGTTAGGAGAATGATTATGATAGTTCTAGAGAATAAAGACTATTACAAAGCGATAGAGCCGTTAAGTTATGTGGGTATTAATACGTTATTTGCTGAAGCGGTAGTTGAGCAACGCATTCTGGGTAAGATTTATGTTGATTCTGTCCAGGAACCAACAGCCTTTTATGTGGCACACCCTTATGGGATGTCGTTGTTATTCGGTAATTCTGACAATGAACAGTTTAATCGTGATCTATATGAATATATTAATAATCAAGAATCAAATATCCGCAAATCAGAATGGTTGCAGGTAGATCCGGCAGGAACTTGGGCTGACAAAATAGATTCCATGACGACTCAATTAAACGAACAGCAGATCATCATGAAAAATACCAGAGTCAATTTTAGTTTTAATCTAGAAACTTATCACCAAATGAAGGAACAGTTACGTCATCATGATCATGAAATCATTCAAATGACGAAGGACATGTTTTTGTCCCAAACGGGTGGAGTGATTCCTAGGTATTTTTGGCGGGATGTCGATCAGTTCCTTGCGGTAGGTATGGGTTATAGCTTGGTATGCGAAGGTGAAATCGCATCTACTGCATTTTCTGCTTTTCGGAATGAACATCAATTGGAGATCGGAATTGAGACTGCAGAAGCACATTATGGGAAGGGTTACGCGTTATCTGTATGTTCAGCCCTAATCGAATATTGCCTAGATCATCAATTGGAGCCGGTTTGGGCATGTCGATTGGATAATGAGGGTTCCTACAAACCGGCTCAAAGACTTGGTTTCGAACCAACACTAAACATTCCCTATTATCGTCTAGAATGCAGGGGAAGCATTGATTCTAACTAGTAAATTCGGGTTAAAATAGAGCATAATAAATCCGACAGAATATTAGGTGGGTGTAATGATGAGAAGTGAAGATCAAATTAAAAGCAAAATTAATGAGCTACAGATGACAATGAACAAGATGAAGACAGCAGATAATCAAGAAGTAGTAGATCAACTTCAGATAAGAATAGAAATGCTAGAATGGGTTCTGAACGCACCAACTGCGAAATATCACGTGTAATTCATTTTTACAACAACAATCCCTCCAACGTTATCGCTGGAGGGATTATTCTATTTTCATATCTCCTGAAAGTTTTAAATGCAACTGTTCTCTTTATATCTGATTCTTATTTCTTGATAGGTACTGCTGGTACTGCATTATCGGTATCCGCTGTGGAAGCTTCGTGTTCAACAATTTGCTCTTTGTATTCCTTCAGAAGTTGGTTAAGCGCTGACTTGATCATGATCCAATCTTTGGATTCTACAGCTTCTGCAAGTTCAATTTGAGCTTTGATCAAAGAAGAGAGCTGGCTGGGCACTGAACTTATAGCGGTAGCTTGTATAGTAATAGCATCACCTGTGGTTTCAGAAGCAGTTACTACTAATGAGGCTTTAATATTTTCTGCTTCAATAGCTTCCAGAGCTGATCCTTCTACTAGAGGTGTATCATTAACAGAAGGTGTGATTACAATAGACTTGTTCAAAGGAATTGCCACAATGTCTTTGTCTAGTGAAACGGCGGCAGTAGAAGCAACTAATTTCAAATCAGAAGCGAAGAATTCACCTTGTGTAACAAGCTTCTTATATTTATCCAAGGTTGACTCCCAATCGCTAACTGTTTCTGGGGCGTATTTTTTCGCTAATTCTAGTGGATCATTAAGGTTGAGACTCATCATTTTAGTTGTAGCGACTGTATCCAATTTAGTTACTTGACTAGAGATGATTTCTCTCGATTTTTGTCCTGTCTCAGCATTGGCAACAACAGGGGCTCCGATAGCTGACAGTAATAGGGCGGACATAGCAACGTGCTTGAATATCAGATTGTGCTTCATAACGTAACACTCCTTGTAATTTGGTTTGTCTTACAGTTATCAATTTACAGAATAGGTGTGGCACAATATTGGTGGATTTGTGGAAAAACAATGGCAATACACTTTCAGTGCGATCACCTTTGGTATAATCACTAAAGAGAAAACACAGGAGGTACGCTTGATGAACAAAGATTATCTCATCGCTGTCGTGGATGATGACGAGAATATACGCAATTTGATTGAAGCCTATTTGCATAAGGAGAATTACCGGACCGTAGGTTTGGCTAATGCAGAAGAAGCTTGGACATTATGGAGAACAAATCCCCCGAGTATGTGGGTTATGGATATTATGCTACCTGGAATGGACGGGTATGAATTGTGTAGACGTATCCGAAATGAAGCGGAGGTACCGATTATTATGATTTCCGCCAAAGATAATGAGGTGGATAAAATACTCGGTCTGGAACTGGGCAGTGACGATTACTTAGTCAAACCGTTCAGCCCTCGTGAACTTGTGGCTCGCATTAAACGACAACTGGAGCGATGGAGTAAAGTAAACAATCCCGAAGAAAAGGTAGTTGTAAGTGAAGCTTCGCCTACTCAGATTGACATTGGAGAACTTCAGCTCATGCTTGAGCAGAGACGCGTTATTTGGTACGGGGAAGAAGTGGATCTGACGAGTAAAGAATTTTTGATGCTGAAAGTGCTTGCTGAACATCCGAACCGTGCTTTTACAAGGGACGAGCTTCTGACATCTGTCTGGGGCGAGGATTATTTCGGCAGCGACCGCGCTGTTGATCATTTGATTAAACGGATGCGTAAAAAAATAGAACGTCTACCTGTCGAGTCGGTGTGGGGGCATGGTTATCGAATGAGATCAGTTAAGGGGGAGTCATCCAATGAAACTCACACACCAAATTAACCTTGCCTTCGGTTTGTCGCTGGCTTTGATACTTTCCATTACGGGTGTAATTATCCATTACGTGCTACTTGACCATTTCATTGGTACGCAGAAGGAAGACATGAAAACATTGGGAGCAGCAATGTCAGCCACATTAATAGAGACCAATTCCACCCCATCAAGTATAGGTGAAACTGTGGAAATGCAGTCTTCTTTGATCCCTGTTGCATATGCGGGTATTGAAGCAATCGTTTCGGATGAGCAAGGAAATATTGTTTCGGGAACATTGCCAGTAAGCGATGCGATCTCAATTGAGGCGATACCCCTGCAAGGTTCGATAACCGCTTCTACCAGTCTGCAGAGTATTTGGGACGGCAATGATAGCCAATATCTTGTAGAGGTAAAATCAATACCGCAAGGGAAGCTCACGTTATTTACACCGATGAGCAAGATTAAATCTATTGAGCGGGCGCTGCTAGGTCGACTGATTCTTGTGTTTGTCGCAGTCGGAGCTATTATGTTCCTTCTCAGCTTGTTTATTACTAAGAAACTAATTCAACCGTTAATGAACTTAAGAGAAGAGTTAAAGAAAGTAAAGGATCGACAGTTTACTGATGTGAAGTTGATTCAAGCCAGCGGAGAAATAGGAGCCGTTGCGCAAACCGTATTTGAAATGGCGGACGAACTCAACAAGTTCAATCTGGTGCAGAAGCAATTTTTTCAGAATGCGTCACATGAACTAAAGACTCCGCTAATGTCGATCTCGGGATATGCAGAAGGAATTAGGGACGGAATTTTCGAAGGAGAGAACATTCGCAAGGGATTAGATATTATATTAAATGAAAGTGGTAGATTAGGAAAAATCGTAACTGAAATGACGTTACTTGCGAAACTGGACAGTGAAGAGGATATTTTCCAGCCCACTAGGGTGCGTCTAAAGGATCTGTTGACGGAAACGGTTGAACGCGTTAATCCAATGTTGGTGAAAAAGGGACTTAGCCTACACATCAACTGCCCGCAAGACGAAGAGTTGATTATTATGGCAGACAAAGATAAGATACTGCAAGCATTATTGAATGTAGTAACTAATGCCGCAAGATACGCGAATGAACATATTTATGTCACCGCAAGTATTGATAATGGGCGTACTAAATTAACCGTATCGGATGATGGGCCGGGTATTCCGGAGGAAATACTTACTACTCTGTTCCACCGATTTGTCAAAGGCAAGGATGGTGAGTCTGGACTTGGACTCGCCATCGCCCGGGCAATTGTTGAGCGTTGTGGGGGCCTGATTCAGGCAGATAACCGTAAGGAAGGTGGAGCCGTAATTTCATTTGGCTTCCCTGTTGTATGTCATAAGTGACTCAGTGAGTTTTATTATAAAGAGAAAAGGACATTTCCGGTAATGGGGCCGGGAATGTCCTTTTTTTGCCTACATGAATAATGATTTTATCGCGAGCACAACGGATCCAATCATGACGAGAACTCCGCCTACCTTACACATGAAATAATAAAAGTCGCTTGGCTCAGCATCATTCACCCAAATCCAGCGTAGCGAGAGAAGAAACTGGAAGTTTTGAAATTTCTCATATCGGAATCCACACCAACCGTAAATTAGGAGGAAGAAAGATAAGATAAAGAAGGGAAGACTACCTTGTTTAGTATGGTACTCAGGATAAGCAGCGACAACGAGTTCGCTAGGATAGTATTCCTCGTCGCCTTCTTGGAGAATCCTTTCACCGTTAACGTATAAAGATATCTCTGGGACGTATTCCTTCTTTTCGTCATAAGCCATAAAAAATCCGGATTGATCAACAACTTCATATGTATGTCCACTTGGGTAACTTACCTCAAATGTATTGCCGGCTACACTTTTATAATTAAGAATAGAATATTCCTCATTATTGATCGACACTTTCCTGTTCTGGTCATTGATACTGACTTCGACGGACGGGGCATCTGATCTGGCGTGGTATTTTACCATATTATTATGTGCATTCTCTTGTTTGTACTTATGTTGGTTTATATAAAATATGGATTCAGAGAAATAAGTATTGGCTAAAATAGTAATGAGAACTGTCGAAATTATGATACAGAGTATGATTAACACAATGCTAATTTTGTTTCTTTTGGATAACTCCAAATTTACAATAGCGGTTCATCCTTTCGACTGTAGTATAGTTTATACGCTAAACGCAGGGGGATAGTTGCATACAATTCTACCCTGCACCACCAACCACTACATGTTATGATTAGCGTGCTGGGATGAGTCGACTTTTCAAAACTTTCGTGGAGGGATCAAATTGTCTAGACTGTTAATTGTGATGGGGCAAATATTCATGGTGTCTGGAGTTGTATTGGGTATTGTGCTCGGGATTCTAGTCGATGGGTTTCATTGGATACCTACCTTATCATGGTGGATCAGTGGGGCTATTTCGGGTATCTTATTTATTGCCCTTGGGATGATGCTGGAGTTGCTAGAAGAAAACAATGAGTTCCTGAGAGAAATACTACATAGAACAAACGTTGAAACGCCAACACCCCCGATGACAAAATCACGGGGAAATTCCAAATCGTCTTTGAGTTCACTAAGTGGGTATAAAATGAGCTCGCACGAGTAAACAAGCAAATGACCGTTCTGGTGATCAGCCAGGCGGTCATTTTCATAGGTATCTATTAACAGGGTTAAGATACTTCAATATTGTACGAAGTAATTTCTTTGATTTTTGCATTTTTTGCTGAACTGCTGAAAATATATACATCACAAAAAGCGTAACTTAGGTTCTCAAATCTTAAAATACCGTGAGCTGCACCCGTGTTACCGTGCGTTAAGATGTTAGTGATCTCGAGTTCTATAGCCCCTATATTGTTCATTTGCTTCAGCTCTTCGGCAAAATTAGATCTCCCTTGGATAACTTTATCACCGATGAGATTCCATTTCACATTATCCGTGATATTCTCGAGGATAAAGCCTATATCGTTTCTAGCAAAGGCTATGTTGAAATCCTTAAGTAATTGTTTCTTTGGTGCGTTTCCACAATCTTCAGCACATATGATTTGAATTTCTCTTATGTCGGACTTATTATGATCCATATTTCCCACGCCCCTTTTATTATAGAAATCCTAGGTCGTTTCATTTTAGCATAGGATCAAAATAATAAACAAAACGATATCCCCGCCAGTATTCTGGAGAGGGACATCGTTATGTCTGGATAGCTATTAAGATTAGGAGTTCAGGCGTTTGAGATTCTCATTGGCAATACTGAGCAATGCCGAATATAGTGGCTGTACATTGAATTTCTTCCCGAATTCAAACTTGTAGGCAGCAGTCTGTAAATTGTTGCTCTTGTGATAGGGTGAGGTAATGTAGTGAAGGGTGACTTCACAATCATCGAAGCCGGTGCCTCCCGTTTCCATAGCAACCTCATAAATCGAGTTAAGGTGGATTGATGCAACACGAGTCTTTTTCCCAGTAACTCCTTGGTGGTCAATTAGAATTAATCTGTCATCCGTAATTATGAACGCGTCGCGGATCAGTTTGAAGCCCATGTGAATTTGTTCATCGGGCATAAGATAAGCCCCGTAGTGGCTCTTTAATTCGGGAATGGACACTTCTGAATAATTTCCCATCAAGCCGCTAAACAAGTTAGCCATCGTTTTCCCTCCTGATTGTAATATCACCCTAATGTTCAATTTACTTTTGGTACTACTCATTTGATATTCTTTGAAAGTAAGGATTATTCGGCTTTTTTTATGTTCTTTATCTAGTAAGCGAGTTCCTAAAAAAAAGACTATTATACGGGTGGATTTGTCGGATTCCATTCTTTGAATTTAGTAATAAACTATATCAACCTTTGAAAAGGAGTGATATATTTGGCAAACAGTGATGTACGTCTTACACTTTGGTCCGGCAACAATTTTTCAGTTCGAAGAATCATTTTTAGACGTGGAGGAGTTGCGGTTCGTGATCTGGGAGCGTTTCGGTTTAACAACGTTCTCTCGAGTTTCCGACTCAGAAATGTGGTTCAAAGCTCTGAAGTAACGCTAGTACTTTTTTCGGGAATTAACTTTCAGGGAACATTCCGTGTATTCCGTGGGAGCCAAAGCGTGGCGAACTTGAGTAATTTTAACTTCAACAATGTCACATCTTCGTTCATTTTGGTAGGCCGCAATCTTACGAATAATGAAATTTCCCAAATTCAAAGCAGTGGTAGACCGCCACGGGACATCCTCGTCATAAGACAATAATGCTTGCTAGAAGGTGCCATGGAGATAGTTATTTAAGTCTCAGTATTGTGGAATATGTAATCTGAGATGGTAGGATCGAATGAACAACTAAAATAGCAACTCGTTCCTCGTCAGAGGGGTGAGTTGCTTTTTCTCTATTAACCATGTGTAGCTGATGAGGTTACAAAGAAGGAATGTAAAATTTTGTATTGACCTCATTGGTGATACAGTACATAATAAAACTGAACATCGTTCAGAACGTCATTCAGTTTGTGGGAGGGGTTTGTGATTAAGAAGTCTGACGAGGCTAAGCAAGCGATTATTAGAGCCACCACAGATTTGATCATGCAGAGTAACGGAAATATGGATGAAATCACTACAAGGATGATCGCAGAAAAGGCCGGTGTTGGTGTTGGGTTAATTAACTACCACTTTCAGACCAAAGATAACCTGGTTGAAGTGTGTGTACAGAAAATTATTGATGATGTAACAGACAACTTCAGACCCCAGCTGAATTCAAACTTAAATACTAACGAACGCTTGAAAAGTGTGGTGAAAATGGTAGCGGATTTCTTAATGGGAAATCAAGCATTGTCCAGAATTTCAATTTTGGCCGATCAAGCTCGTCCCGCTGTAAATGACAATACAATGAAGACGATAAAAGGTCTTACTGCAGTCATAGTAAATAGTGATGGTGTTCTCAGAAAGAGTGATAAATTTTCGGCATTTGCTCTAACATCAGTACTTCAGTCTGCTTTTTTGAGGAAAGACATGACTACAGAGATTTGTGGGTATGATTTCAACATGAAAGAGCAACGTGATTCGTTTATTGATCTGATGGTGGACAAACTATTTGGGAGTGGTGATACAAATGAATAGAAAACTAGGGCTATATTCATCTGCTGTAGCTGCACTATGTATCATCCTATTTCTGATTGGGCTCTTCTTAAAAAATGATCTATTGAACTACAGTACTTGCCTCATTTTGAGCTGGGCCTATGTTCTGACATGCTGTTCATACGCCAGTTATGCGACAAAGGATAGAAGAGCTCTTGCTTTCGGAGGAGTGGCCATCGCCGTGATTTATTCTGTTTTTACAAATTTGGTTTACTATACTCAGCTAACTACGGTGGCTTATGCAACAGCTGATCATGTTGTCCTGGATGCAATTTCGTTCACATCTGGTAGCTGGTTATTCGGGTTTGACATCATGGGGTATGGGTTGATGGGCTTATCGACATTTTTGATCGGGCTTACAATAAAGGTGGTCAATAAGAAGGATCGTATCATGAAAGCAATGATGTTAATTCACGGTGTGTTTTTTCCAATTTGTGTGCTCATGCCAATGCTTAATATTTTCAAAGCAGGTGGGGATGACAACTCGGGAATTATTGCGCTACAATTTTGGTGCCTTTATTTTATACCGATTATGATTTTGTCTGCTATACACTTTTATCGGCTGAAAGAAGAGGCTTCAGTTTGAATTGAGACAGACGTAATGCCACACTGACTCGAAGGTTAATCAGCATACAAAGGTAACTCTTACCAATCGGGGTTACCTTTTTCAGTCTTATTAACGAAATCACGTAATGTAAAAGTTGTGTACAGCAACCTTACAAATAAGTATTATAAATCTATTAAGATTGGAATATTGATCTTGGTCATGGGTAGGAGGGATTATAATCAGAACTTTAGTGATTAGCGACATACATGGCTGTTATGATGAGTTTAATGCATTGCTAAAAAATGTGGATTATAAGCCCGAGCAAGATAAACTTATATTAGTAGGGGATTATGTTGATAGAGGTTTAAAGAGCAAAGATGTAGTAAAGCAAGTGAAATCGTTAGTAGAAGAGTGGGGTGTCATCGCTCTTAGAGGCAATCATGATCAGATGATGGTGGATGCACTTGACAAGGAAAATGAAGAAGATGATGCACGGTGGATAAGAAATGGGGCTTTTCAAACCGTTGAGAGTTATAGTAATCTAGATCTTTCCGATGAAAGCTCTGGAAGGGACTTATATATAGAAGGAAAAGAATTTATTAAGAATAATTATCCCCATCATCTAGAATTTCTGAAATCGTTACCTCTGTATTATGAAACGGATCGTCATATTTTTGTGCATGCTGGAATTAATCCAGAACATGAGAATTGGAAAGAAAGTCAATCATTACGCGATTTTATTTGGATAAGAGATTCATTCTTTAATCATGCAACCAAATTAGATAAGAAAGTTGTATTCGGTCATACTCCCGCAGTTAATCTTCATGAGTCGGCAGATGTTTGGTTTAGTCCAATCGGAGACAAAATAGGCATTGATGGTGGCTGTGTGTTTGGTTATAAATTAAACTGCTTAGAGATCAGTGAAGAGGGAGATTATAAGACTTATTTTGTGAAGAAGAATGAGGAAGAAATTTCGGATCATAAATAAGGCTATAAACCATAATCAGTGCTTGCAAAGGCAGATCAGAGCGGAGAGGGCGGAATTGTCCTGAAGAAGCGGAGCGTTCGGCTAAAAGCTTTCCAGAGGAAAGCTACTTCGGAAGCATATGCTTTGCCTCCAAATTTATACCACTATAGCTATATAATCAAACAAATTTGGAGGCAACAGCGATCGTAAGGATAATCCGTCCGCGTAGCGGTCATCGATCTACACTATACATTTTTTCAATCATTGACTTTGGTGCTAAGCCATAATGATTAATGAATAATTCAATATTTCAACTACTACTAGGAGGAACACATATGGCTAAAATTTATTCACGCACATTAATTGAGAATATAAAACTTGAGATGATAAATAGATTGGGATTGAAACAGGTTTATTTTAAGGAACAAATCGGTGATGACTTGATTTTTGAAGCGACGGGGTTTGATAGAGGGACACAGCATCGGTTTTGTCTGAGATCTAAGACGGGGACGATCGATGAATTTGTTGCTGGGAAATGGATGAAAGTACGAGGTTTTACGATTAATAGCAAGTAGAATCTCAATAAAGAATATTACAATGAAAAATCCCCCGCAAAGGGGGAGAAACTATTATTGCCCGCTCGAAGAATATTCTCTTTCGACCTTACAGATCTTGACGGAGTAATTTTCGTACCATTCTTGTTTGCCTTTCTCTTGAGCAACCAGGTGCGATTGATTCTTCTTCCAGTTACTTATTGCCTCTAAGCTATCCCAATAGGAAATGGTAATGCCAGATCCTGAATCATCCCTTACACTTTCTACTCCTAAAAAGCCGGGTTGCTGGGATGCAAGTTTATCCATTTTGTCAGCCATTGTGCTATAACCTTGGTCCCCTGAAGTACGTTGACTTGAAAAAATGACTGCGTAACAAGATCTCTTTGTTCCATGTACCAATTTTTCCAAAGTGTTAATCTCCTTTTAAGTTCAAACTATGTACCTAGATTGATTATATCTCTATAACATAGGTGATTAAAGGTGAATTAAAGAATTGAATTAGAAAGTATGAATCAAGTTGACATGGAAATTAACATCACTTATTATTAGTTAGAAATCTAACGATTGCGAGGTTGCTGATGGATATGGAAAATACTCTGCAGTATCAGGTGCGTGCCATTGGTCATAAAACAAAGAACTATGCAGATAGAAAGCTAGAGGCATATGGTTTGACGTTCGAACAAGCTAAACTGCTTGAATATGTGCACCATCATGAAGAGAAGGGTGTTTCGCAGAAGGATCTAGAACGAGCATTTAATCGTAAAGGTTCTTCCATCAGTAGTATCGTATATAATCTGGAGAAGAATGGGTTTATTGAGCGAAAGACCGATGTGAAGGATGAGCGCAGAAAAATTATTAGCCTGCAAGAAAAAGGGAGAGTTCTTATCGAAGATTTTGATACTTTCTTCGCTCAAATGGAGAACGTTATGATGAAGGGATTAAGCGATGAAGACCAGGAAAAGTTATTTGCGCTGCTCAAAACGGTCAATTTAAATCTTGATGAACAAACAAATTTAATGTAATAAACTCATCTATTTCGATATTTAGTTAGATATCTAACTATATGTCGAACGATCCGGAGATTCCTTTCAAGAAAAGTTGATATCCAGTTTAAATTCAGTTTATAAAGAGCGATTATATTGTAGATGCACGAAGGAAAAGGAGGGTATTGGAAACTGATATGAGGAGTGGACGACGATCAACATGTATTCTTGTGAAATAAGTTAGATATCTAACATAATTTAGTTAGAAGTCTAATTAATAAAGCTTAGCAACAATTTATTTTTGAAAGTAGGGATAAACATGGAACAGGCCATGACTGAATCAAACGAAAATATTTATTATTTTGAAAAAGCTCCTATCCACAAAACAATTGCTCATTTTAGTATTCCTATGATTTTAGGGATGTCAGCAAGTGTCATCTATTCCCTGATAAATGCGTATTTCATCGGGTTTCTGCATAACTCTGAGATGTTAACGGCGATCACGCTCGCCTTTCCGATTATTGGGATCCTTATGTCATTTGGTAATCTGATCGGTGTAGGTGGGGGGACTTATATATCTCGGCTTTTAGGGGAGAAGGATTATAAAAGTGTGAAGCAAGTTTCTGCTTTTTCCTTCTATGGTACTCTCCTCTTAGGCATCGTTATATGTCTGATTAGTATTCCGTTTATTAGTACCATCGTAAATGGATTAGGTGCTAGTGCGACCTCCTTTCTCTATACAAAGGATTATGTAACCATTCTGCTCATCGGAGCACCTATTATTATGATAAATTTCGCGCTGGAACAAACAGTTAGATCCGAAGGGGCAGCGAAAGTATCTATGTATGGCATGATATTAAGTGTGATTATGAATATCCTATTGGATGCCATCTTTATTTTTGGGCTTGACTGGGGGATGAAAGGAATTGCCGCCGCCACTATAATTTCTAACCTCGTAGCTGCCCTGTATTATATGCAGTTCATTCATCGTAAAAGCACATTTTTAACGTTGTCTTGGAAGGCATGTCGGGTAACTTTGGTTATGATTCGTAACATCCTAGGCGTCGGTATTCCAGTCTTTTTACTCAGTGTGTTTATGTCCATAACCGCTTTATTCTTTAACCATTTTCTCGCCATTTATGGAGATACATCTGTAGCTGCTTATGGAATATCTTCTCGGCTTATGCAAATTCCCGATTTTATCATTATGGGACTAAGTGAGGGTGTTGTCCCCGTGATTGCTTATTGTTTTACCTCAAATAAGAAACGTATGAAACAAATTATTCTGTTCACTTCAGCTGTTATTATTGTCATCGCTGCGTTGAGTAGCTCGATCTTGTTCTCCATATCCAATCATTTCGTCGGGATGTTTACGATTGATCCTGAGTTGATCGCGATCGGTAGTTTCATTCTAAAAGTAACCGTCTTCTCATTATTCTTGACGGGATTCACCTTCTTAATCAGTGGTATCTTTCAGGCTACGGGACAGGGCATAGCTGCGCTCGCTATGGCTGTTGCACAGGGAAGTATCCTCATTCCAACATTGTTTGTAATGAAGCATTATTTTCAGTTCCATGGTGTAATATGGTCCTTAGTTATTGCAGATTTCATGGCCTTAACGGTCGGTAGTGTGCTCATCTACTTGTTGCGGAAAAGACTTAATGTTACGCCAGAGATAGAAGTAGCAGAAGGATGAAATGCAGGAATACCAGCCATTTAACAAAAATAAAAACGCCCAAACAAAATTGTTCGGGCGTCGTGAATTCAAACACTCACTGTTTTATGTTGACATCTCTTGCATACCGTCAGTTTAGTGCCATTTTCTGTTAGAAGTGTATATAGTAGTTTGATGCGCTTTGTTTTACAAACAGGGCATGTTCCTCTTCCTCTGGAAGGTAATTTACTTAATGCTTTTCCTCTATGATTTTTTGACATATAAATTAGCTCCTTCTATACAATTATTTGTGCCTACTAAGTTTATGTAGATTATTTTTTGAATAGACTTACTACGCGAACAAAAAAAGGCTCAAAACTAAAATCAGCGGTTGTTTGACCCTATAGTGGGAAGCAGCGTTACGTTTTGGAGGATGTTGCCATCACAGTTAAAGGAGGATTTCTTGAATTGGACATTATAGGGTAGAAATCCTCCTTTAAAGGTGAACGCTTCGCTTGTTCACATTCCTCCAAAACTCCACTGTTGTATTCGTCTTTGTCAAACACTGATTTTTAGATTGAACCCTAAAAAAGCCCAAACAAGAATGTTTGGGCTTCTGTAACATCAAATTCACTTTAATACTCTGAAATCTCTTGCTAACAGTAATTAAAATTCATGTACGGTTACACAAAGTTGAATAATTACTCCAAATGGATCTCGGACAATGGCATATCCTGGACTAAATATATTGGCTTCATAAGGTACTAATATGGTGACTCTTTCATGTTGTATAAGTGAGTCGTAGAGATTTTTAATAACGATTTTGTCTTGAGACTGAATACATAAAGATGAACTATTACCTAGTTGCCAAGGCATTGTAGAGTCCATTGATTCCTCGGCAAGCATTAGCTTATTCGTACCGATTTGTAAAACGGAATGTGTAATATACTCCTCTTGACCTTCTTCATAAATAAAATTAGGATTCATTTCTTTCATCTCTTTATAGTTTTTCTTAAAAAGAACAGTCGCTCCTAAATATTTCTTATAAAACTCAATAGCAGCGGCGCCTTGACCATTCAACGATAGAAATGGAATTACTTCAAAATTCATTTTATTGCCTCCCAAATAAATTTTTATTACACTAACAAGTATATAGAATAAAGGTGACAAAAATGGGCACCATTAAGAGGTCTTTTTATGAAAAAATCAGAACGTTTAAATCAAATGCTACGTTTTATCAATCAAAAACAACGGTTTACGTTGCAAGATTTAATGCGGGAATTTCATATTTCTAAAAGAACTGCATTACGAGACATTTCTTCGCTAGAGGAGATTGGTGCACCCATTTATGTGGAATACGGTCGGTATGGAGGTTATTATCTACTAAATCAAATGACATTACCCCCGATTTCTTTTAACAGCCAAGAAATTTATGCGCTTTATTTTGCAATTCAGGCACTAAGCAGCTTTTCAGATCTACCTTTTCAAGTATCGTTTCATTCAATCCATGAGAAATTTATAAACGCATTAGCAGAAAAACAACGTGAACATATTGAAAGAATTAAGGACCGGGTAATCTTTCGAAACACAGAGCAAATCAAAGAAAGTGAACATTTAGAAACTTTATTGCTCGCTGCTATTAAAAATGAAGTGTTAAATATCAGTTATCAAACACCTCAACGAGAAGGAACTCGTAGCATTCAGCCAATCGCTATTTATGCAATGAAAGGATACTGGTACTGTCAGGCTTATGATGTAACTAAACAAGCTTATCGCGTTTTTCGCTGTGATCGCATTACTTCTGTGGAAATAACGGACATCGAACCAATAATTGACTTACAGGAGATTCACGTTCACAATGCGCATTCGCTCTGGAAACCTTCTGAAAAGGCTGTTGAATTCAAGTGTTTAATAGATCAAGATGGGGTAGAGCATTTTCAACAGCAACAGTTCCCATCTATGGAGCTAATCACCGAGAATAAAAGTAACTATATTGTTGGTTGGTATGAGCCAAATGAACTTGAGTTTATAGTTAAATATCTTGTTAGCTTTGGTAAGTCCATAAACATAATAGAACCTGCTATCTTAAAGGAACATTTAAGAAAGTACTATAAAGATGTACTGGATAATTTATAGAACATGAGCTTGAGAATAGTAGAAAGTTGTTCTCAGTGAATATTATCTATGCTACACTCGGATTATCATTTTTTTCCAACAAAAGGGGCTGTCCAGATGACGACATATACACTTAGAACAAGAACAATAGAAGATGTACAAGAATTTATTAATTGGACTTTCGAAGGGATATACTCATTTTATGATAATAATATTCAGGAAGAGAAAATCGCAGGATTCTACAATAGTGTTGATTCAGAAAGAGCATTTTCTGTAATAAATGAACATGATGAGTTAATAGGAAATTGTGAGTTTTATGATGTTGGTGACGATGGAGAAGGGATTTTAGCAGTAGGTGTTCAGATGAAACCCTCACTAACAGGAAAAGGAACGGGTTTTGATTTTGTTAACACTATTCTTGAACAAGGAAGAGTTGAATTAAAATATAATTATTTAGAATTAGCGGTTGTGGATTTTAATCAACGGGCTATGAGATTATATGAAAATGTAGGATTTAGAAAGATTGGAGAATTTGAAAATAACATACGAGGCAATACATATCAGTTTATAAAAATGGCTAAAGATTGGGCGTAAGACATCAATTTTTCCTTTATAGAGTAATGAACAGATAATAAGAATCTCAGACTAATCCCAAATATAAAAACGCCCAAACATCAATGTTCGGGCGTCTGTAACATCAAATATTTACTGTTTTATAACGACATCTCTTGCATACAGTTAATCTATCACCATTTTGAGTCATAAGTGTATATAATACTTTGATGCGCGTTGCCTTACAAACAGGACATGTTCCTCTTCCTCTGGAAGGTAAGTGATATAGTCCTTTACCTCTAAAATTCTTCGACATTTAAATCTCCTTCTATGCAGTTTTTTGCAATTTTCAAGTTTTTGTAGACAATCTTCCGAATGGACTCACTGCTCAAACAGAAGAGTTCTGATAATTCATCAATACTTAATCCATCTTTGTGCTTTTTTGAAATCTCATTATTTCGGAAAGTGATCTCCTGTCTTGAACCACTTTTCTTACCCCAATCGGTTCTCACATTTTCCAATTGCGGAATATATACTCTCTCGCCATGAACATAGTTTTGAATCTCTCTTAACAATTCGGGAGGAAATATATCTTTAGCATTTTTATAATTCAATAAATAGACCTCCATTAGTGCTAATAAAAGGATGTTATCGCTCGAAAATCATGTCCGTCCAGAATTCAAACGGAACAAAACCATTGTTCTCACAAGCCGAAATCGCGTCATAACAGTCTCTATTTAAATAAATATAAAGTGTCTCGTCAGGGCAATTGTTGAACAAATCTATAATTGTCTTACTTAACAGGTATTTACCAATACGGCTGTTATTATATTCAGGACTTACTGTGAAGTTATCAATCCATACTTTCTCGGAGTCCTGAGTTACAATAATACCAGCCACAATATTACCCTGATCATCGGTAATAAACTTTGAATTTCGAATAGTGAAATCTTGTTCTAGCATTTCTAGAAATTCATCATGAGTACAATTTGTGAAATAGCGATAGTTGTTAGTAGATGCATAGTAGAAGTTTGTAACATCATCTAGAAGTTCAAGCGAATAATTAGTTTCTGATAAGCCCTCATCGAGATCAGTTACTTGAGGAAGGGGTAGACTCCCATCCCTTTTCATATACATTCTATATTTTGGTTCATATCCGTTTCTAACAATGGTAGGAATTAAATAGTGGGAAAGCGTAGGATAATATTCAATTTCACCATATTCAAGCGATTGAATGATAAACTTTTTCGAGTCATCTTCTTCCACAAACCATTCTTTAATGTTCGGAATAGATTGTTCGATAATTTCAAACCGTTTATCCCAATTGGATGGAAGAATTAACGTTGCTCTTAAAGTATCATCCCCCTCACTTAAATGATAAAGATGGTATAGACAATACTCATCCCCGATGTAATCAATCAAATAAATTCCTTTGTCACTGTAAGATTTGTATCTATCAAAATCATGCAGTGGCATTTTTACAAAGGGTAACATAGGTATGAAATTCTCTTTAGCATGTTCAATCTTTTGAGAAAACTCACTTATTGTATCTGAAGTAATTCTTTTAATCGTTTTCACGTGGACCACCTCCGGGATATTTTGGAAGGAAACTTTCTATTGTTATTATCTCAAGCGGCTTGTTGAAAAGACAGGTAAAAAACAGTTGCACTCAATTTTTACCTGCATTAATAAGTCAAGACTTGTTATCTCGTCTGCTTGCGGTGAAACGTAGAAAAAGGAGCCTTCCTAAAAGTAGAAAGATCTACTTTTGAGGAGCTCCTTTTTTGCATAATCACAAACCTAAATATCCTTAGTACGGAGATTTTTAAATTCTTTTGGCGTGACGCCACTGTATTTCTTGAATACTGTTGAGAAATATTGTGCACTTGAAAATCCGAGTTTGGAGGATATTTCTGTGATTGAGAATTCTGTATTACATATATAATTCATGGCTTTATCTAATTTAGCAATACATATGTAGTCTTTTACCGTTATGTTGACATATTTTTTAAAAATTTTCGATAGATACCTCGTTGTTACGTTACAGTTCTGAGCTACATCATCAAGTGAAATATTATTTTCCATATTTTGATTAATGAAATGGATAGCTCGAATTGCGATGGGATTATCTACGCTATACACTTTGCGAACACTCTGTTCAATCTCGCGAGAAAGTAGAAACAGCATTTCGTAAATATAAATATTAGCCAGTGGTACGTGATACACACCTGTTTCATTATTCGTTTCTTCGCAAATTCGCTCAACACACGATAAAAGCTGATCCGTAAATGAATGAAAAGTATAAGCACTATGTCCATCTGTCATATAATGCAAGAACTTTATGCTTTCATTGACTTTTTGGTCTGTAGCTATAAAGCACTCCGGAGAAAAATGAATTTGTAAAAAAACTGCTGGTTGATCCGACTTTACATGAAAAGAGTGAATCATATGAGAGAAGATGACCATTAGCTCACCCTTGTGAACGGTAATCGCTTCACCATTTACAATGATGTCGCATTCTCCTTCTTTCATTAAACAAATCTCCACATTACTATGGCAGTGGGGTCCAAAGAAATATCCTGGCTTCAGCGTGCGCTGTAATGCATTATAGATCATGTTTTGTTCTAGCCCATGATATAGGAGTTCAACATCTCTCTTCACAGTAATCCCCCCGATAGTGTTCTAAAGATGATCATGATTTCTGATTGTTTCTTATTTTGCAGGGTGGTCATATCCCTGTCAAGTGGACAGATAAAAAATAAAACTATTCAGTACGTGCCAAGTTACTTAATCAAATTCTGAATTTAGTTCCGTATTTCAAACAGTTCGTCTGTTTTGGGTTGCTTTTTGAAAGCTAATAAAAGCACAAATTGATAAAATCAAAAAAGTAATATGTTGTGGAAGTCATCCTATATATCTACTAAAGTTTCAAATGATTACTCGGAAAGGAGTCTAACACCCTAACATCCAAAGGAGCAGAAGTGTTTTTTTATTACAGCAATTTTGCAAACGCTTACTTATCATGTGAGGTAATTTTATTTAATAGCCTAATGAGGGGGAATGATTTGGTGCGGAAAAAAAATAAAAAAATGATATCCAAATTATTTATTTGGATGATGGTTTTGTTAGTAGCTTCAAGTCAGTTGATGATACTGCCAAGTAGTACTGCTTATGCTACAGCAGGAGAAATTGGTGATTTGCCGATTTTAGCACAAGAAAAAACGATCGAAAGTATCCCTCCGATCAAGATTGAAACATACGTTGGTGAGCAACCAGAACTCCCTTCGGTAGTGGAAGCAGTGTACAGTGACAACACCACCACAGAAGTTATAGTGAGCTGGGAAATGATCGAACTTTCTGACTATGCGCAGGAAGGGACTTTTAACGTAGAGGGCAGCGCAGAAGGAACGAGTGTTAAAGCTGAAGCTATAATTACTGTGCTAGAAAAGAGTAAGGCAACTACCGGAAATGTAGATATAGATACATTCCTAGATGATTTAAAGAATAATGTTCCAGATGATCAAGAAGTTGTATCCTACACGAATAATTATCAGTCTATGGAACCGGAAGCTATGACTTTCGTCAATGGATCTGGAACAACTTCTGTAAATAACGGATTGACAGTAGCGATTAGTAATTTAGGAGGTAGTGGAGCTGTAGCAACTTGGGACAAAGCTCCATGGTTGTCCGCGGGAATCATTGATACAACGATGCGTTATACAAGTACAACCCAAGGTAATATTGGTTTTGTTCTAGGATCTAATGATAGTAAACAAGGATTGTCTATCCGTTATGATGCCCAAACGGATTGGGTTATTCAGAGTCCGGATGGTACAGGGGACTGGGAAACATTTAATGGACCAGAACTCAAAATGGATACGGATTATCACATTCAGATCGGCTTCAGTGGTACGAAGCTTCTTGTCAATGTTGATGGTGTGACTTATTACAATAAGGATACAGATTTATTGAGTCAGTTGTCAGGATTAGGCCAGATAGGTCTGTATAAGCGCTATGCAACAGGAGAAATTGCCATCAAGAGTTTACGTATTGAAGGAGTAGGGACGAAGGAGAAACCTTCGAACATTGTTGATTATGTTCAAAATTATGAAGATCCGAGTTATACCCCTCATTGGTCAGGGTTAAATGCAACGGTCGTGACGGATCTAACTACGGGGAATAGAGTTCTCTCCCTCAAAAAAGGGTCAAGCGAACGAGGCGTGGATTTAGACTCACCAGAGATTCAACAAGGTACACTTTCGTTAGACTTCAAACTGATCAATCCAGACAAACTGGGTAGTGGACAAGGATTTGCTTTTGGTTTCAGAATGAATGATTCAGCTAGCATCTTCAATGAACTCGGGGTTGATCCAAGTAGCTGGATCCCAGAGGCCAATGCGGGTTGGGGAACTAAGCAAGAGATTCCTTATCCGATTCAAGGGCGCTGGAACAATCTCATGTTCAATTTTAATGGTAAGACGATAACGGTATATATGAATAAAAAGTTGATTGGCGACATTACCTTTGATAAATTTTCTGAAGCAGCTGGGCGCTTCGGTCTTCGCATCAGAAGCACTGTAGAACTACAGATCGACAATGTACAGTATACGAATCAGATCATTGAACCAAAACAAATTGTACAATACAGTAATGATTTCGAAGATGGGATTAAGGGTACTTGGAATGGTGCTGATGCTACTATTATTACAGAAGGCAGTAATCGGGTATTAAAATTTTCTAATATCAATGGCAACGTAATGAACATGGATGCACCGTCCTTACAAAGTGCGACATATATGTTGGATGTTAAACCTGCAACAAAAGTTATCGGATTTGCAATTGGCGATGGTGCTATTGTTAAATATGATGGTTCGAAGTGGGTGTTGTTGAATAAGGGTGGGGACAGCACTGATTTTGTCGCTTCTGATGCTAACAATTCGATTCCTTCACCTTATATCTGGAACAAAGTTGGTCTTCAGTATTCCGACTCATCCGTAACCTTAAGTATTAATGGTGCTAAATTGCAAGCCAACTTACCGGCAGGACAGTTTGGAGAAGGGCGTTTTGGAGTATTTGCCCAAGATTTCATTTATATCGATAATGTTGTCTTTACTGAAGAATTCTTCGATATGAATACGTCTTCTTCACATGCTGATAAAATGAGCTATGAAGAATATTATGAAGGCGATTCGATCGTGAATTGGGAAGGGATTAATGGAACAGCGCAAGTTTCAAATGGATATTTGCTAGGGACAATTGATGCGGGAATCATTGCTGTCAATAAAGATGTAACTCCAGTACTTAACGGCATATATCAAGTTAAAATGCAGTCCGATGGAGTTGCGGGGATTAAATTAGGCAATATCGCGATTTATGAGGAAAGTCCGGGGAATTGGAAATACAAGCTGGATGGTAGTAACGCTGCCATTGCCATTGGCAGTGCTGTAGCACTTGCATCTAATAAAGATTACACGTTACGTGTACAAAAGATTGAGAACGAACTGAGTCTATATGTGAATGGAATTATGGTTGGCAGTGTAACTGTAAGTGGCTATACTTCAGGATCATTTGGAATTTATAACTCTGGAACCCAAGCGATCCAGGTTAAGATTGACGCAATCACTGCAGAAGAGATTCGAGTGTATGCGCCAGATTATTCTACCAGAACTGGGGTCCGCTTGATAGCAGTAAACCAACGGTGATCTCTAATGGAAATAGTCAAATTCAACTGAATATGCCAGGAGTTTCATTAGCAGTGGATAAAGATAGCCCTAAATTCGCTGATCAGATTGTAACTTTTGATTATCAAACGAATGTGTCCGCTGGAGCAGATGGTGGACGATATGGGTTCATATTAAGAGGTTCGGCAGCGGACAAATATGTAGGGGTTGTTCATGATATTAATGGGAAGTGGAAAATCTCAGCAAGTAACGGAAATGAGGTGTCCTTCCCGAACATTTATCAGATGAAAGAAAATACAAACTATCATATTGAGCTTCGTTTGGTAGGAACTACGATTAGTCTCACCATTACCGTTCCTGATGGCGTAGCTACGGATATGGGTTCCGTATCTGAAGAATCGATGACCGTTGTGCCAGGTTGGTTTGGTCTTCGTTCTTGGTATGGAGCGAAGACTATGACGGTGAGTAATTTGAAAATTGTAGAGCTGGAGTCACTACCTAAGCTGAAGCTGGCGCAAGAGACAGATACGATTGAGAAAGATGGACTGACAGTTACGGTCTATAAAGATTTTCCAGGCATTGTAGATTATCAAATTGATAATCACATGCTACAGGCTGACGTGGAGCAAACGAATAGCTTGAAGATTAATAATAAGGATTATGTACCACGTACAGTGTCGAAGAAAGAGAGCGATAGTAAATATCTGTACACGATGACATTTGATGAGATCGGCGTTGTGATTGATGGGCATCTTGAGGTCAAGGCGAACAATGTAGTCCGTTTTGAAATCGATAAAGTTACCGAAACCTCAGATTTCTTAGTGCGTTCGATCCAAATGAACAATTCTCTGATTCATGTGAATAGTTCGATGAAAGATGCAACGTATGCATGGAGCAAGTCAAATGGTGAGTGGCATGGAGTCTCAGAAGAATTAGTTGATGATTTGTCTCTTATGAAGCAAAGCGGTACATCCGGTATTACGATGGCTATGGTAAGTGGAGATGGCCTTGGTGCATCTGTAGAGGACAATGTAATGAGCGGTGGTAATAAATTAATTATCACCACAGAGAAGAAACCACTTGTCAATAAAGTAACTGTGAAGCCAGGCAGTTGGACTTATCGCCATCTTCAAAGCAGTGAGACTGAAGAGTTGCCATGGTATGAAGTGGTCGTAACTGGAGAACGCAATAACGACGGAAAAACGGATTGGCAGGATGCGGCTGTTGCTTACCGGACGGAAATTTACGTTGAGCCGTTTGGTGCGCAGGATATGAAGAATAATATGATGTACATTGCATTCAACTTTGCAAGCCAAGCGAATGATCCGTTCTTGAATACTTTGGATACAGGTAAAGTTCTGTATAACTATACAGACGGATTTGGACAGATGATCCTTGATAAAGGTTATCAGGCGGAAGGGCATGATGATGATATTCCTTCCTACTCCAATATTGGTGTAAGACAAGGTGGATTGGAAGATTTCAACTATTTGATTGATGAGGGAGATAAGTACAACCTAAGCGTCGGTGTGCATTTGAATGCAACAGAGTACCAGCTGGATGCCAACGAACTGGATTACTCCAATTTAACTGGGGCTACAGCTAATGGACCGACGACGGATAAGCTCTCCAAAGGTTGGGATTGGATCGATACGGCATATTATGTAGATCAAACGAAGGATGTCCTGAGTGGTGAACTGAAATCACGTTTCACAAATCTATATAATCTCACGAAGGATCCAAATGATCCAAATGATCCTACGTTGGATTTCTACTATATAGACGTGTATACCGGCAATGACTACAACGCTTTTAAATTGCTACAATATGCTAATGACCTAGGAATTAAAGTTGGAACAGAATTTTCTGGTCCGATGGAGCCGGGTGTCGATTTTGTACACTGGGGGCCAGACTTGGGATATCCAAATAAAGGGAACAAAAGTGTCCTTTCTAGAATGGTGAAGAACAATCTGGATATTTTTGTAGGGAACGCTTTATTTAAAGGACAAAAAATCCCGGGTGTGACCACTTGGGGGGATTCCAAACCAGATGTACAGCAGGGTGTAACGGTATTCTTCAATGAAGTATTACCGACGAAGTATATGCAACATTTCGGTGTGCTGAAATATGATGAGGATCAAGTGAATTTTGATAACGAAGTAGTTTCTAAGAGAAATAAGTCCACCGGTATGATTGAGTTGTCCAAGAACGGAAAGCTGATCTCTTCTTGGAAAGATACGGGGACGACTACCGATGAATCAGTGCGTCATACAGGTGAGGCTAACTCTTTAATTCCATGGGTTTGGGATGTTAAAACAAATGACACCTTAGGCGTTAACGATGGTGCGAAGCTGTACCACTGGAATACAACGGGTAACGCGACCACTTGGGAATTGACGGATGATTTTAAAGATGTGACTCAGTTTAAAATGTACGAGTTGACCCAACAAGGTAAAGTACTAATCGATACTCTTGTTGCTCAGAATGGATCTCTTACTATTAACAAGGCAAAGAAAAATACGCCTTATGTATTGTATCCAGCAACTGCTGACGCTTTAACTTTGGTTCCTAACGCAGGTAATTGGGGAGAGGGCAGCCTGATCAAGGATTTTGCCTTCAATTCAGAGCTGTTTAATGTTTCAGGTTCATGGACAGTTGATGATCCAAAGAACATTGCAATTAAGACGGTGCAAGGTGATGTTGAGTATGATATTACCAAGGAAATGAACAAATCGAATTGGAATCGATACGTAGAGGTCGGAAGTAAAGCCGGTGTATTATCGCAGGAGATTACCGGACTGCAGCCTGGTCAGGATTACACCATCGGGGTGTGGACCCAGACTGAGAAGGGAAGAAAATCCTCACTTCAGGTTACAGTTAATGGTAAAACCTATTCCAATGATGTAACTGGGATGGATGGTCTTCATAAATCATCTTTCAAGTACGTGGATACGAATTGGCAAAGAATGAATGTTGAATTCAAGGTTCCTGCTGGCGTTACTACCGCCACAATTAAGCTTGTAGCTGATTCGGGAGAGGGAACTGTACAATTTGATGATGCTCGCATTTGGAAGCATACGACAGTAGAGAAGGATCCTACGAATAAGGGCTACGTTGTATATGAGGATTTTGAAAATGTGTACGAAGGTTGGGGACCTTTTGAGTATGGTGGTGGGGATAGACAAATTCATATTACAACCGATCAAAGTAATTCCCATGACAATAATCCAATCGTTCAACCATCTGAGAACAAAGTGGGTCCAGTTATGACTTGGGTTCTGGATGGAGAGAATTCATTAAAAATTAATGAAACAGATGTTGGTAAATTAATTAAAACGAATGAATCCAGCGTGAAATTGCAACCAAATACAGAATATGATTTAGGCTTTATTTACACATTGGAAAAATATGCAGATTATGAGGTTTCTGTACAATCACGCTCCACAGGGGGAATTGTGCTTAAGGAAACACTTAGTACTTTAGCTAATCCTGGTAATAAAGCTGGAGAAGATGGGAGTTATAATCTCTTCCAGAAAAACTTTACAACAGGAGATCAAGATGATTACCAAGTAATTTTCAAAATGGTGTCCAAAGGTGCAGGTAGTCCTACTTCTGATTATGCCTTTATTCTGGATGATTTCTACATTAAAGCAAATGATGTGGATAATTCAAAAGAGCTTCTTCAGCAAGCGATAGACGATGCCCTTACATTGAAGAGTTCGGATTATACATCTGAAACATGGACAAATGTGGCTACAGCTTTGGATCAAGCTCAGAAGAGTCTCAATGATCCAAGCGCTACGGTAACTTCACTAGATGCGGCGCGAGTTGAACTAGAAAATGCAATAAAGGGTCTTGTATCAGTAGTTAACATTATAGCCATTGAGGATATACAGGTTGAAACGGAAGCTGGCTCTGCACCGACACTGCCGGCAGAAGTAACCGTGACCTTCAGTAATCAAACGACACAGAAGGCTACAGTTGTATGGGAAGCGATTGATCCTTCTCATTATGCAAAGGCGGGTACTTTCCAGGTGAAAGGCTCGGTCATTGGGACTGACATTAACGCAATTGCAACTGTAAAAGTCAAGGCGAAGGACAGCAGCAATCCGGGTACGAATCCAGGAACAGGATCAAACCCGGACACTGGATCAAACCCAAGCACTGGTACGAAACCAGAGACTACTCCAAATCCAGGCACAGGAACGAATAATGGGTCCGATAAGGATAACGAAACGGGAACCAAGCCGGAAACGGGTATCAACAAGCCTAAGGAATTTGTGGATACAGTCGGTCACTGGGCGAACAAGGATATTGAAGCTCTTGCGAGCCGAGGCATTATTAAAGGCATAACCGAGCAGAAATTCGCGCCAGATATGACCATAAACCGTTCTGAAATCGCAGCGATGCTAACACGAGCTCTTGGTCTTAAGGCTGGTGGCTCAACATCATTTAAAGACGTACCAGAAGACAAGTGGTACAAGGATGATGTTAGTGCCACAACGGATGCAGGCTTGTTTAAGGGGTATGCAGGTAATTTGTTTGAACCTATGAAACCTCTAAGCCGTGAAGAGATGGCTGTTATAATGGTAAGAGCGCTTGAAATGAAAGGGAAATTGCCAGAGGTCTCGGATACGATGCAGCAAGTACTTTCTAAGTATAAGGATGCGGATCAGGCTGGAAGTTGGTCCAAGGAAGCATTGGCTATTTGCATTGAGTTAGGTCTAATGCAAGGAACACCTGATCAAAAACTCAATCCGAAAAGCAATCTGATCCGGGCTGAGGCAGCAGTTTTGTTTAACAGATTATTGACATATCTGGACTAGGTAAATGGGGACTAAAGAATTAGAGGAATATCAAACAATTTAGAGGGTCTGAATTTGATCCCCTACATGGGACCCGAGCCTTGGATGAAAATCTAAGGCTCGGGTTTTCATTTGTATCATTTTTATTTATATGTTGCATTGTCGTAGAAAAGGCTTAATAAGTTAGCGTCTATTTTAATTAAGTTAATCATTTGTACAATGGAAATAGAAGGGAAATTAGTGTTACTGTCGAATGATAGCATATTGAAAAACCATATCATTAGGAGGTTAATTAGATGGCAGAAGGTCAACGTATTTTAGAATGGACTTTGGTATCAGAGTGTCCCATCCCCGAAGATATTACAGATTTGTTGGTGACCGGAGAAGTTGCGGTTGCTGCATATAAAACCTTCCGAGACAACGCAATTTTTACTAATAAAAGGTTGATCGTAAAAGATGTTCAAGGTCTTACAGGCAAAAAAGTGGAGATATACTCATTGCCTTATTCTTCTATTAATATGTGGTCCACTGAGAACGCAGGGAAGTTTCTTGATGTTAATGCTGAGGTTGAATTGTGGACACGGGCGGGTCATATCAAAGTGAAGTTGCAAAAGGGAGTGGACATCCGCAGGTTCGATAAGCTAATCGCATACGCGATTTTAAAGGACTGATTCCGTTAGAGTTGTATAAAGGCATCAGAGCAAGTCTTCTGGTTGGAGACTTGCTCTTTTTGTATTATTAATCTTTGGGAATTTACCCAGTTCTTTTGAATGTTTTTTCTGAGTTTTTATTGCTTTACTATCTATTTCTTTATTTAATTTTAAAGTACATAGCTTAACAATTCTATTTAGTATCCCTGTAGGCAGTTTAGCCTTAGGGGGACTTGCTGCGTTCGGCTATTACCACTGGGTTATGAAAATGGGGAAAAAGCTAGTAAAAAGAAACTTTCTTTTTGGAGTTATTTTGGCATTAATAACATGATTGGTATTGAGTATGGTGAATATATGATATGAGGGTCTCACTTTTGAACCAGGAAGTACCATGAGTACTTTTTATTTAGTAGTACAAGGTTTAGATTTTATACTTGGAAGTTTGATTGGTGGAAGTTTGTTAAGTGATAGTAAAAACCACTGTCAATCCTGTCAACGAGCTAATTTAAAAGAACTTGATCTTTTTGAGATTGATGAAGTGGATTACGACTCGATCATGGTTGATTTAAACAAACTGATAGTATTCAATAACAGAAACTAATCGATAATGAGTTATGTGAGAATATTAGATTGAAGATGAATTCGAGTTGTTTATACTTCCTGCGGTGCGTATTATAGAAAAGGAAACAATATCAGCTCCTTATCTATATAAAGTTGTATATTAATCCACAATATATACAAACGAAAGGAAGATTAAAATCACAATGAATTCCTTGGATATAAAGGGAAATTGGAAAAGAAATATTATTCTTTTCTTAGGCAGTCAAACGATATCCCTCTTTGGTTCGTCCCTTGTTCAATTTGCGATGATGTGGTACATAACACTAACAACTGAGTCAGGTATGATGATGACGTTGTATATCATTTGTGGCTTCATACCGACATTTATTCTGTCACCAATTGCCGGGGTGTGGGCAGATCGCTACAATCGAAAAACACTAATTATATTGTCAGATGGATTGATCGCGACCGCTACATTGATTCTCGCTATAGTGTTCATGATGGGATATGATGCGACTTGGCTGCTCTTTGTCATGGCTGCTATTCGTGCAATGGGGACGGGTATTCAGACTCCTGCAGTCGGAGCAATTTTACCGCAAATTGTACCCAAGGATAAGTTGATTAAGGTAAACGGAATAAATGGGAGTCTGCAGGCGGTCATTATGTTTATATCCCCAATCATTAGTGCTGCATTATTGACCATGGCTTCGATTGAAATGATTTTCTTTATAGATGTCGTTACTGCAGCGCTTGCGATTTTTACCTTACTAATCTATTTTAAAATACCAGTTCATAAGAAGGCAGTTGAAAAACAAACAACAAGCTATTTCGATGATTTGAAGCAAGGTTTAACGTATATTCATAACCATGATTTTCTGAAGAAATTCTTTTTGTTTTTCGCAGTGTTTTTTGTCTTGATGGCACCTGCTGCATTTCTAACACCATTACAAGTTATACGTAGCTTCGGCAATGGTGTATGGAGACTAACAGCCATTGAAATCGCATTTTCGATCGGTATGATGGTAGGTGGAGGGATTATTGCTTCCTGGGGAGGATTTCGTAACAAAGTTCATACCATGATGTTCTCAAGCCTTATTATGGGGGCATGTACATTTGCACTTGGTGTTGTTCCAGTATTTTGGATTTACTTGTTTTTTATGGCGATATTTGGAGTCGCGATGCCTATGTTTAATACCCCAATAAATGTCCTGCTGCAGGAAAAAGTGGATGAAAACTATATGGGAAGAGTATTTGGGATTATTGGGATGATATCAACCTCGATGATGCCGATAGGAATGCTCATTTTTGGTCCCATTGCCGATGTAATTCAAATAGAATGGTTGCTGGTCGGAACAGGATTATTTATGTTGCTATTATCGATTTTCTTTGGACGAAACAAGGTGTTAATCGAAGCAGGTAAACCGTTGTTGAAGGAAGTGGATTGAGCGACTATTGAATCTCAATGCCTGAGTTTTTCATTTTATTTGGGGTATGCTAAACTCGATGATAACATAAATTACCTGTCGAAAAGATTACGAAGTGAATACACCAAACCTTTATTTAGAAGTTCTAAAGCGATAAAAACCAATGTACAAAATACTAAAGAAAAAATAGGAGCTATGATGACAGAAAAAAATACAGTAATAGGATCAGGATGGGACTTCGACAACAGTTATGCACGTCTACCGGAATCATTTTTTGCGAGGCTAAACCCAACCCCGGTACGTGCACCGAAGTTGGCTGTTCTAAATGAACCGTTGGCAGCAAGCCTCGGATTGAACGTCCAAGCACTACAAAGTAGTGAGGGAATAGCGGTGCTGGCTGGCAACCAGATTCCCAAAGGTGCTGATCCTCTTGCACAAGCTTATGCAGGACATCAGTTTGGGTATTTCAACATGTTAGGAGATGGCCGGGCAGTACTGCTTGGCGAACAGATCACACCCCAAGACAAACGGGTGGATATTCAGCTTAAAGGTTCAGGTAGAACGCCATATTCCCGTGGTGGCGACGGTCGAGCGGTACTTGGACCGATGCTGCGCGAATATATCATCAGCGAAGCCATGCACGCGCTCGGAATCCCTACCACCCGCAGCTTAGCCGTGGTTACGACTGGCCAATCCGTTACGCGCGAAAATGAGCAGATCGGTGCCATACTGACTCGCGTGGCGGAGAGCCATTTACGCGTTGGAACCTTTCAGTACGCGTCACAATGGGGGACAACAGAGGATCTTAAGGCATTGGCTGATTATACAATTCAAAGACATTTTCCAGAAGTAGACGCAGATGAGAAGCGCTATTTATCTCTACTTCAGGCAGTGATCCATCGCCAAGCCGTACTGATTGCAAAGTGGCAGCTCGTCGGATTTATCCACGGGGTGATGAATACCGATAATATGGCCCTTAGCGGAGAGACCATCGATTATGGGCCTTGCGCTTTCATGGATACGTATGATCCAGCTACGGTATTCAGTTCCATTGATAGTCACGGTCGCTATGCTTATGGTAACCAGCCATATATTGCCGCGTGGAATCTCGCGAGATTTGCTGAAACCCTAGTGCCGCTCCTGGATGACGACGAGGATCAGGCCATCAAGCTGGCCGAGGACTCAATTGCAGGTTTTACTGAATTGTTTCACCGTAACTGGTTAGCGGGAATGAGGTCCAAGCTGGGGATATTTAACGAAGAGCCGGGGGATGAAGCCCTTATTGAAGGCCTTCTTGGTATAATGCAAAAGCAACGTGCGGACTACACCAATACCTTCCGAGGCTTAACATTGGATAAACCAGAAGATACGGTTCTGTTTGGCACCACGGAATTTGCCCAGTGGTATGAGTTGTGGCAGGAGAGACTGCGCAGGCAGGAGGAACCTAAGGAATCCTCCCATCAGTTGATGCGGAGCAGCAATCCTGCGGTAATCCCGCGGAATCACCGGGTAGAAGAGGCCCTGGAAGCTGCGGAGAAACAAGGAGATTACAGCGTGATGGAGAGGCTTCTTGATGTTCTAATAAATCCATATGCGTACTCTCCCGAACAGGATGATTACTGTACACTGCCTGCACAATCATCACGTCCTTACCGAACTTTCTGTGGTACCTGAGAGTAGCACAGGCAACAAAGTGGACGTTCGATTTTTATAATGTAATTATGAAGAAATTATGAGTTTCATTTACTGGAGTCTTATTTCCACTCTCTATCTTTTAGAAGATGGGGGGTGGATATTTTTTTAGCTGCGATGATTCATATGTGAGAAGTTATCTATACTTTTGGGATCATTTTATAGTAATGTTTTTGTAAAGATTGTTATTTATTTGGATATGGGGTGAATTAGGCATGGAGCCAATTATTGAAGTGACGGGCTTAAGCAAATCATATGGCAAGCTGCAGGCAGTCAAGGATATCAGTTTTTACGTTGAGAAAGGGAAAATGTTCGCATTTTTAGGTCCAAACGGAGCAGGGAAGTCCACAACGATTGATATCATTTGTACGTTTCTAAATCCAGACTCTGGAACGATTACCATAGATGGATACCATTTGGGTAAAGACGATGCTAAGATACGCTCCGTCATCGGCGCTGTATTTCAAGACGGATTACTAGATTCTTTACTGACAGTGGAAGAAAACATGAAAATCAGGGGTGGCTTTTATGGGACGAAAGGCACGAAGCTAGCTGAATCCGTGCAAAAAGCTGCTGAGGCAGCGGGAGTAACAGAGTTCATGAATCGTCCCTATGGAAAATTGTCAGGCGGTCAGAGAAGACGGGCCGATATTGCGCGCGCACTTGTACATACTCCAACGATTCTAATATTAGATGAACCCACAACTGGGCTGGATCCTCAAACAAGAAAAAATGTGTGGGAGATCATTAAAAAACTGCAAAAAGAAAATAACATGACGGTATTTCTAACCACTCATTATATGGAGGAAGCGGCGGATGCGGATTATGTAGTCGTGATCGACAATGGCAGTATTGCGGCAAAAGGAACACCAACCGAATTAAAGAACAGGTATGCCAGCGATCAATTAAACTTATTTACTGGAGATATCGAGACTTTGACTGCGTTCCTGAGAGAAGCACAAATCGAATTTTCCCAAAAAGTCGATAAAATAACAATCAATATTCCATCCACATTGGATGCTTTTCCGATTCTTGAACAATGCAAACCATACATAACAGGATTTGAAGTTTTAAATGGAACGATGGATGATGCTTTTATCGGTATAACAGGAAAGGAGCTTAGACAATGATTGGATTTGCTAAACGAAACCTTCTCCTCTTTTTCAGAGATAAAAGTGCCGTTTTCTTCTCACTTCTTGCTGTGATCATTATTATTGGACTATATGCCTTATTTTTGGGCGATGTATGGGCGAGTGAATATAGTGAAGTAGCTAATATTCGCTTTCTTATGGACAGTTGGATTATGGCGGGGCTTTTGGCAGTGACATCCGTAACGACAACCATGGGTGCCTTTGGCACGTTGGTCAGTGATCGGGAGAAGAATATTATCAAGGATTTCAATTCCTCACCTGTAAAAAGAAGCAGCATTGCTGGTGGATATGTAATTAGTGCATTTCTTATCGGTTGCATCATGAGTGTTGTAGCTCTCATATTAGTAGAAATCTATATCGTGGCAAGCGGTGGGAAATTGCTGTCTGCAGTGGCATTTGGTAAGGTTTTCGGGCTCATTTTAGTTTGTACCCTTGTAAATACAGCCATCGTCTTTTTTGTAGTTTCCTTCTTTAAAAGCAATAATGCATTTGCTACAGCAAGTACCGTAATCGGTACACTAATCGGGTTTATGACAGGGATATACCTCCCCGTCGGAGCTTTACCGGATGCCGTACAGTTCGTGATCAAAATCTTCCCTGTATCACATGCTGTAGCGATTTTCAGACAGGTCATTATGGATGTACCCCTTTCTGAAGCTTTTGCTGGAGCGCCCGCTGAGTCTTTGATCGAATTTGAGAAAATGATGGGTGTTACCTATTACTTTGGCGATTATGAGGTAACGACTTGGATGAGTATTCTAGTCCTAATCGTGACATCGGTGGTCTGTTTTGGACTGGCAGTTTTGAATATGACACGCAAAAAGAAATGAGGTACCCGCTTTGAAAAAACAAACCGGATATGTTTCAGAATATATCGAAATCAACGGGATAGAGCAATATTTATTGCATTATAGCGTTGATCCAGAGCTTCCAGTCCTTTTGTTTTTGCATGGGGGTCCAGGGATGGCGGAGTCAACCTTCGCTTACGCTTTCCAAACAGACTTATCGCCGCTCTTTAGCGTTGTTCATTGGGATCAGCGCGGGGCGGGAAAGACCTTATCTAAATTGAAGGGCGATACAGACTACCCCACTGTCGATGAGTTGCTGGCGGACTTGCACAAGATCGTTCTATACCTCAAAAAGAAATACAACAGACAAAAAATCGCGATTTTAGGTCATTCCTGGGGAAGCGTTCTGGGGACATTGTTTGTGACAAGACATCCCCAAGATGTACTGTATTACATAGGTGCCGGCCAAGTGATAGATATTGTAGAGAATGAAAAGATTGGTTATGAGAAATTAAAAGAATTGATTATGAACGCAGGAAATAAAAAAGACCTGACGCGTCTTGAAAAATTAGGTACTTATCCAGAGAACAATTACGAAAAGCCAATGATTAAAAAAATTCAAATGGTCAGGATGCTGCAAGGGAAATACAAAATCGGAATGAAATTCGGCCCGATTCTGAAGACGTTACTTAAAAGTCCTGTTTTTCGGTTATCAGACATTTCGAGTTTACTGAAAGGTATGAATAACAATAAGAAAATATGGGATTTTTTGTTTTCCAGCAGCTTGTATGAGGTAAGCCGGGATTATCAGGTGCCTGTATTTTATGTTCTTGGAGAGAGCGATTTCCAAGCTCCACATACAATAGCCCGGCGTTACTTTGATACGATTCATGCATCCGAAAAAAAACTGTTTATCATTCAAGATGCAGGCCACTTTATGATGCTTGACCAACCCAAAGGATTCGCTGATGTCTTGTCTGAGATCTGTAAGCTTTAACCCAGAGAGGATGAAATACAATGGAACAATGGGAATATAAAACGATAAAGTTTGCGACTGGAGGCTTTTGGGGAGGGAAAGTAGATCAAAATGAATTTGAAGATAGATTAAATCTACATGGACAAGAAGGATGGGAACTTATTTCGTGTTTTGATACTAGCCAAGCACAAGGGGCATCAAAAGATATCATTGTCGTGTTTAAACGAAAAAAATAGCGCCCCAGCAAATTTATTATAAGGAGGTACTATGAGGAAATTAACGTTAGGTATAGTAGTTTTGGTATTTCTTGCCCTTATGAGTTGTTCGAAAAAGGAAAATAGTTCAGACAATGCAAACTTGAATGACAATCCGATAGAATCTATTTCAAGTAAGGAAGATCAAATTAGTGATGATGATCACGATTCCATTGTGAACTTTGGAAAAGCTTTCGTAAACCTGTATACCGGAGCGGTTGCAGAACAAGAAACAGTATCCTTTGAAAACTACATTTCAAATGAAAATCTCCTTAAATTTACTAATAAAATGTTGGAATTAGAACAAAAGCAAGAATTGGTAGGTGGAATCGGTGTGAATTTCGGTTTAGAAAATGAGTTTAAGGAAGCAGAGTACAAGAAACTTGATGAAGATCTTTACTATTTAAGTTTAACTTTTTCAAACCAAGGGTCTGGAATGAGTTGTAAACTGTTAGTACAATCTGACAACAAGTCATTCAAAATTGTTGATTTGTACTTTGGAAACAAAGATGGTGTGGATACTATTGCAACAGGTCACCCTGCGGTTAGAAAACTTGATAATCCAAAATTATGGGATGACCAAACTTGGGTTGATGGTGTTTTTGAAAAGCTTGAAAAAATATGAATCCGAATTGAACTCTTGAGTATGAAGCGGAGTGTGGACACAAACCACACTCCGCTTTTTGCGACTTATCAGAAATGGGATTGTGGAAGCAAATCCGTTTTCGACAGGGCCCGCGAAGAGCCCACGGGACACATTGCCTCTGATAGCTATGGTTCAAATTTTGGTGAAACTAATTTAGAGATTTGCAGTAATAGTTTTGCTTCTCATCATAAACATATCCATTCACCATTAACACATTAAATCTCCTAGTTTCCAACGGCAGGTCATCAATAGTTTCTCACCGTCCAGTTCGGCTGTCAGCGTCCCACCCATCTTATTCATCAGACTTTTGGCGATAGAGAGCCCAAGCCCCGATGCTTGAGAAGATCGGGTACGGTCTGCGGTATAGAATCGGTCAAATATGAGGTTGACATCGCTTCCAGCTAGTTCCTTCGCATCGTTTACAATCGTCAAGTCAGCCGTCTCCTGCTGCCTTTTGAAACTAATTTCTACATGCCCAGTCGTATGCTTGACCGTATTGATCAGCAAATTCTCGACAACTCTCCGCACAGCCGACTCATCGGCGTATACGGACACATTTTCCTCAGGTAGTTGTATATCAGGTGTAATGTTGCGTTCGTTGAACGAATCGTAAAATCCGACCAGAATTTCTGAGAGTAGGACAGTCATCCCGAGTTTCTCTGTTTGAAGGGGATAATCTAGTGATTCGATCACGGAAAGCTCGAAAAAATCGTTCAGTAGTGCCTGAAGCCGCCTCGTCCGATTTTTAACAATAGCAACATATTCGAGCTTCTCCTCGGGTGTAATTGACTCAGCCTCCAATAGTTGAATATATCCGAAGATGGAGGTGAGTGGTGTACGTATATCATGCGAAATATTCGCAACTGCCTGACGAAATTCTTGTTCAACTCGTATTCGATGGACTTCCGATTGGACCAATAAATTGGATTGACGATTGATTTGCCCCGCAAGCGCTTCGAGCTTCTGGTCGAATAGAGCTACGTCAATTTTTTTACCAGTTGCACGCTCGTTGTAGCAGTACAATTGCTCCGTCATCCGCCCTAACTCCCGCCTTAGCATTAACAAACGAACAAGCAGGAGAGCAACTGCCGCAAACAATATGATTGTCAGGATAAGAAACACTCTCCCGCACCTCCTATGTTATTTAATTTCCTTTCTACGGAACACGAGCATCCCGAGCGTCCCGGCAATGACAAACGTCAACAACGGTACGAGCAGGAGGGCCGGCACATCACCACTGTCGATCAGGGGCTTGCCGATATTGCCCACCAGTTTGAAGATAGAATAGTCGTATAATGTAGCAAAGAATGCGACCTTCGAACTTAGGCTAGCCATAATTGTATCGATCATAAGAAAGAAAATCATGGAGAAGCCAATCGTTTTTCCACTGTCGACAAGTATTACAGTGAACAGAGCCCCAATAGCCGCGTAGCCTGCTGTGTACAGTAAGGTCAGGCCGAAGGCTCGGGGTATGAAAAGCACTGTGCTTTCCACTGGTAGTTGACCAAAGCCCGAAAGAAGTGTGACTTCGACCGTGCTGACTATCGGAAAGACGAGAGAAATCGCCATGGCTCCGACTGAGAAAACGATCAATTTTGCCGTGAACAGTCGCCCTCTAGTATTACCCGAAGATGCGATCGTCTTCATGACCCCAGTGGAATATTCGTTGGAGATGAAGATTCCGGCCAGTATTGCAACTCCGAATTTAATAATGTAGCTATTACTTGAAATAAATGTAGTCAGAAATTCAGCTCCCGTGATCTGAGGCACTCCGCTGGACCGATGATCAAAATAATACAATAGGGGGTACGCAAGAGAGAGGACTGAAAGGGCGAACAGCAACGACCAAAACGATCTGTTCTTACGGAGCTTGAAAAACTCAACTCTGAGCAGATTATACATGCAGATTACCTCCAATCCGCTTTGTAAAATAACTCTCCAAGTCTTCGCTCATGGGCATAAATTTCTCGATCTCCAATCCCGCGGAGAATAATGCCGATGATACTTTGCCCGGCTGCTCAATGCGGCTATACAATTTGATGGATCCATCCTGCATTACTTCGAAATCAGCCGTACCCAGCTCATTTTGAATGACCGTTGTTGCCATGCTCGGATTATCCACTTTGATATACACATACTGCTGACATTTCTCGTCCAGTTCCTCGGCAGTGAGTTGTTCAAGCAAACGACCGTGATGAATAATGCCATAATGGCTTGCCATCAAATGCAATTCGCTCAGAATATGACTTGAGATCAGGATCGTAATGCCGAGCTCGCGGTTTAGCCGCTTGAGGAGTTCGCGCATTTCGACGACACCCATGGGATCTAACCCATTGGTCGGCTCGTCCAGAATCAGGAATTCTGGATCCCCCAGCAAGGCGATTGCAAGACCTAACCGCTGCTTCATTCCTAGCGAGAAATTTTTTACTTTCTTCTTGCCGGCTCCCTGTAGTCCGACCTGCTCTAGCATCCTGTGAACGACATCTTTGCCTGGGATGCCACGGAGAATCCGATTCACTTCTAGATTTTCGCTTGCAGTCATATGGGTGAACAATGCGGGGCTCTCGATAATCGAGCCCACCCGCTTACGAGCCTGGATCAACGCCTGCTCTTCACTGGTTCCGAAAAGCTCAATCGTTCCCTCGCTTGGAAAAGCAAGTCCGGTCACAATGCGGATCAATGTTGATTTGCCGGCTCCGTTTTGCCCAATAAAACCATAAATGGAGCCTTTACCGATAGACAAATTGACTTTGTCCAGAGCTGTAAGGCCTTTGAACCTTTTTGATAGTTGATTTGTTTTTAATACATATTCGTTCATCGTCGTCTTGGCCTCCTTTATGTGATAGACCAAGTATAGAAATGAAAACATAAGAAGAGCTTAAGTCAAATCTTAAGAATGTCTTAAGGCTTAAGCCGATAACCCATGCCCCATACCGTCTCGATAAATTCACTTCCCGGAGCGGCCTTAGCTAGTTTGCTGCGTAAATTGCTCATATGGACGTTGACTGTATTGTCGTCTCCGCAGAATGGCTCTCGCCAGACACTTTCGTACAAATTAGATTTCGTAAACACTTTCTTCGGGGCTGATAACAGCAACGAGACAATCTCAAACTCTCGAGCTGTTAGTGCCATTTCTGCGCCGTCTGCTGTAACCGACATAGCGTCTCGATCAAGTACTAGACCCTTATGCCTCTGCACGGTAGGCAAAGCTGGTTGAGCAATCCGTGCATACAAACGCAGATGGGAATCGATTCGCGCAGATACTTCCGCGACATCGAAGGGTTTCGTAATGAAATCGTCTGCGCCCCCGCGCAGGGCAGACACCTTAGTATGGGGTTCACCCTTGGCTGAAATGATAATAACCGGCATATCGTCCCGTCGGTCGAACTGTTGGAGCAGTTCCTCACCCGTCATGCCAGGTAACATCAAATCGAGTAGCAACATACTCCATGGACGCTGCTCCAGATAGAGAAGGGCCTCCGTTCCCGAGTATGCGGGTTGGGGAATGTAGCCGCTTTTCTTAATAATGCTGCACAGCAATCGGCTAATGTCATTGTCGTCCTCAGCAACGAGAATATGTATCGGGATGTTCATTTAATCTCCTCTATTTACCTATAATTGGGCATCATAGATGCTCCCTATTAGTATGATAGCAGTTTTTTGTCTCTGTATCGAGAAGTGTCTTCTGGGGGCTACCCTCCCCATAATTAATGTAAAGCACCTTTTCAACCCAGTGAGCTCTATGTGAACGAGAACTCGGATTTCGACAACTGAATAAAAGTTCATGGATGATGGATGTTTGTGGGACTAGATTTGGTTGTGGCTACTTGGAGCTGATGGAAACGACCCATTTACCTCACAGTTATTGACTGCTATTCGTGGAATTGGTGTTCAATCAGAATATATCTTTCATAAAGAAGGGAGCACGGGGTTAGCATCTATTACAGTAGATGCTTCTGGGGAAAATCATATTATCCTTTCTGAGGGGGAGCTAATGGATTCTAACTATAAATAATATAAAAGAAATCTATGAAGTGTTAGATACTGCTGATATTGTACTGCTTCAAAATGAAATAAATTGGGATACCACGAGATATGTGATAGAAGAGTCCCATAAGCGACTAGAAACTACTCTTATCGTACCATTCTACTCGCATTAACTTCATGCACACTTGTTCTTCATCCGTATTCCGGCAAGGCTCACATATGTTAAACCCCAACTTACTGACACTTGCCATAGATGCATAATTATGTGGGTGTGTAAGAATATAAATACAGTCAACACCAAGATGTTCATAACAGATATTGATGAGTTCGGGTAATGCTTCTGATACATAACCCTGCTTCCAATAGTCTTTCCATATATCATAACCAATCTCGACTTGGGAAAGCTTTTGATCCCAATAGTGATAACCGCATGTTCCTATAAATGCATCGGTTTCTTTATCGAACATACTGTAACGAAGATTGTCTTTTCCATCGGGATATTTATAATGCTCAATGATACCTTTTGCTTCTTCCCAATCACAGGGTGGCTCACTAAAATAATTACACATCTCTGGGTCAGAAAATTGTCTGTAGATAGCCTCTATATCGTTTATGTGTAATAAGCGGAATTTCATTCGTTTCGTTTCAAAAGGTTCTGATAACCTCATATAATCACCTCAAATTGTTCTCATTACATTTACATTTATTTGCTGAAGGGCTTATTTCATTTCATACTACAGCACATTGAACAGATGCATCCAATCCATACTTTACTATAGCAGGATTTATACCCATATTCTACGAATCATATTAATCCTGCTTGGAATCGTTTCGTTGTTACTTACTTTTATCTTTGTATTTCGGAATCCTGGGATTACGGATTTAATCTATTGGGGAAACATGAAGCGAATTCGTACATATATTTACGGTCTCATGGGTGCAATAATCATTTGCGCTCCACTCTTGATACTCTATCAATACATTCCTTTAGCGGATAGAGGCGGATCTAGGCAAGGTTTTGCTTGGTTTTACATTATATGAGGGTTTGATCTGTGCTTTTGTAAGAATGAAGCATGGCGTGTTAGCGTCAACGATCTCTCACGGTATGGCGATTTTTATGTTGTCCTCTGGGTTGTTCTAGTCATTCGTATTTAATATGTGAAGTTGATAGTGCACGTCCCACTACAGGCTATTGACTCTAGCACTATGCTATAGTTTATGATGAGTAGATAGTGTTTCAGTTGTCTATGAGAAGGTGAGATTTATGCTGAAAATCGGGGATTTTTCTACTCTGTCCAAGATAAGCATCTACATGTTGCGTCACTACAATGAAATCGGTTTGCTCATTCCGGCACACATTGATGAATTCACGGGGTATCGCTATTACAGCGAAGAACAACTTTCCGTTGCGAATCGAATACAGGCATTAAAAAGTATGGGATTGGGATTGTCCGTTATTAAGGACATTTTATCGGAATATGATGATGAAAAAAGTCTCAAAAGATATTTAATGCTTCAAGCATCCCAAAAGCAGGAAGAAATAGTCTCTATGCAAAAACAATTGTTACTCCTTCAGACGACCATAAAAAGCCTTGAGCAAAATTCTCCACTTTCCAAATTCAGCATTGCTATCAAGGAGCTTCCCAGAAGGAATGTGATAAGCTACCGCAACACGATTGCCACCTATGAGCAAGAGGACATATTGTGGGAGAAATTGTGTTCAGAGATTGTAGCGCAGAATGTCCAGTTAGGCAATCCGCGCTACAACATTGCAATATTCCGCAATGAGGGAATTGTAGAACATGGAATTGACGTGGAAGTGCAAAGGGTGGTTGTGGGCACATATCAGGATACAGATACCATACGGTTTAAGAACGTTGACCCCGTAATTGCGGCTACACTAACCTATAAAGGCGGGTATATTCAACTGAAAGAAGCCAATCAAGCAATTGCGAACTGGATTTCCGACAATGGTTATGAATTTAATGGTCCCATGTTTAATATCTTACATGTTTCGCCGGAAACCGAACCCGATCCGGAAAATCTGATTACCGAAGTTTGCTTCCCAATAAAAAGCATATAAGTACTTACCAGATTTAATCGCTGCCCTATATAGGGTAGCGATTTTTTGCTGTAAGAAATTCATTCCCTCCTATTGACTCTAACACAATGCGATACTTTACCCTTAAATCAAGACAAAAAGGGGGAATCAAATTTGGATGCAATTTCAGTGAGCCATCTGTCAAAAGTCTATAAGAGCGGCAAAAAAGCCCTTGACGATTTAAGTATTAAGGTTCAAAAAGGGGAGATATTCTCTTTATTAGGGCCGAACGGAGCAGGAAAATCAACGCTAATCAATATTCTTACTACCTTTCTTCAACCGACCTCTGGAAAGATATTAATTATGGGTAGGGATGTATGTAAGGAACAAAGGGCGGTGCGTCCACTCATTGCTTGCGTGGCGCAAAAGGTATCTATTGATAACCACCTAACTCTAAAGGAGAACATGCTGTTCCAGAGCCGATTATACAAGCTGGATGACGCAACTGCTAACAAGCGGATGGATGCGCTCATTACTGCATTTGGATTAAAGGAATACGAAAAGCAAAGAGTTACTGCGTATTCCGGCGGAATTAAACGGCGATTGGATATTGCCATGAGCATGATGTCTTATCCCCAAATTCTATTTCTGGATGAACCGACTGTGGGGATGGATATTGAATCCCGAAAAGCCATGTGGGACACTGTGAAGAAAATCAAGGATGATTTTGGCACAACTATTTTTCTCACTACCCACTATTTAGAAGAAGCAGATATGCTAAGCGATACGGTCTGTATTATACAGGACGGTCACGAATTGGTGCAGGATACGCCAGAAAATCTCCGGCAACATACCCACCTAAATACAATTCGGATTGATTTGGACAGTTCAGAGAATCAGCACGATTTTGGAAAATGGATTTCAGACCTACAATTTGTCAGAGCAATACGGCAAGAACAAAATACAGTTTATGCCAACACTCAAAATGCGGCGCAGGATTTTCACATCCTCAATCAATTACTGGTGGACAAGCAAATACGGTATTCCTCAATCGGAATCATAACGCCAAGCCTTGATGATGTTTTTCTGTCACTCACGCAGAACAAAGGAAGGGGTGTTTAAGATGCAAACTTTCAATCTTTTTAGGAGAAGTATCAAGTGGCGTTTCCAAAATCCAGTAACCATCATCATGACTTTGATTCAACCGCTTATATGGCTTTTACTGTTTAGCACAATATTTAGAGGAAATGAAACAGAAGGGAATTATACGGCCTTTATCCTTCCTGGAATACTGCTAATGGGTGTGCTTTTCAGTTCCGGCATAAGCGGAATTGCAAACTATTCATTGAAAACAGGGGGAAGCTATTATCGAATTATGATTTCGCCTGCTAAGAGAAGTTCCATTATATTGGCTCATATTATAGATGCCGCCGTATCGACGTTTATCCAAATTATGATTTTAATGGGGATTTCTTTTTTGATGTCGGTTCGGATAACATCAGGTGTAAGTGGAATGCTTCTCATGGCGATGCTGCTGTTCTTAACTGTAGCGTTCGTATCAGCTATTTCATATGCGCTAAGTCTTAAGCTGCCCGATGAAAATTCCTTTATCGCACTTGTCAATACGGTTACCTTACCATTATTTTTTGTCAGTTCGGCACTGATACCATATGATCAATTACCGAGTGGATTCCGTATTCCTGTAATTATTAATCCGTTTACCCATGTAATCAATAGCTTGCGGATGTTGGTATCAGCGGACTTGATAGACTGGATGCAATTGTTATTCACAACAGGGATATTATTCATTCTATGCATTGCTAGCTTTGTATTGGCTGTTCATGCTTTAAAGAAGGATATTCAATAATTTTGTTCTATTAAAGCCGTAGTGGGAATGTCCATTTTTTCTAGCTTTCTATTCTTAAGCGCAGTTATAATGTAATAGCATTTCAAATCATCGTAGCCCTATTGTTTGAAGGAGGATTTACAATCACATGAAAGAGAAGCTAAATAACCTTCCTTCTTCGCCGGGAGTCTATCTTATGAAAGATTCCCTCGGTGGGATCATATATGTCGGCAAGTCCAAGAATCTGAAGAAAAGAGTGCAATCGTATTTTTATCAAAACAAGTCCCATACTCCAAAGGTAAAGAAGCTTGTACAGCATGTGCGTGATTTGGATTACATGGTTACGGATACAGAGTTTGAAGCATTTATGACAGAGTGCGAGTTAATTCAAAAGCATAAGCCAATGTACAATAGGAAGATGAAAAACCCGCTTGCTTACACCTACATTGTGATACAGCGAACGGGCGGATTACGTCGAATAGAAATAACCAACAATCCTATGTCCGATAATCCGGAACAAGTACATTTTGGACCCTTTACAGCTAACAAGAATGCAGTGGAAAAAGCGATTCAAGGAATTGAAGAATGTTATAAAATTGCCTGTAATCATTCCTTTTCTGCTAATACGAATACTCCTTGCTTGAACTATTCATTAGGATTATGTCTAGGGATGTGTATAGGGGGAGAAGCATTTGTTAAATACAATTTGATCATGGATCGCCTGATGGGTTTGCTTGGTGATACGGATCGAAGTTTGTACGAAGAAATGGAACAAAGCATGCTAGATGCGGCTGAGCAATTCGATTTTGAGAGAGCAGCGAAATATAGGGACTATATTGCAGCAGTGAATTTCCTTCTGAACAAAGAGAAGGTAATTGGCTTCACTGAGGAAAACCGCAACATTGTGATCCTTGAGTATTTAAGCGAAGATAGGGTCAAACTGTTTCTCATTAAACGAAATACGGTTCTTTTTAGCGAAAAATACACGGTTGATGGTTCTGTGAACGAGGAGCAAACTGCAAGAGTCAAAGCATTGATTCTGCGCTATTTTGAGGTGGAAAGTGCATCACTCTCTAGCAAAGTTACCCGAGATGAAATCGATCAAGCGCAAATTATTTACAGTTATCTACAAGGCAGTTCATGCCATTATCTTATCATCCCTGAAGTATGGCTAATAGCAGAGGATCATACCGATCTGAATGCGGCGCTTGGCGATTTATTCTTAAGAGCTGAAGTTGATTGAATAACTATACAACAATTTATGCTACCACCAATAATGCTGTTTTTTTTGAAGGGATGCCCTAGCCATTCTTAATGTTTTTTGGGACATCCCCTGTTTGCATTTCTAAGAGTAAATTATCTGTGGCAAATCATTTTTTCTCACCGTAGCTATTAATCATGCCGTTCTTTTCTCTGTGAAATAGTACAGCATGGCTAGAATCGGCAGACTCATTCCTAGCAATACGGTCAAATTCCAGCCCCCGTAAGCGTAAGACCAGGCGCCTATGAATGATCCAAGGGCTCCTCCCACGAAGAAAATGGCCATAAACAATCCGTTTAGCCGGCCTCTCGTTTCACCTCCCAGTGAATAAATGGCACGTTGACCAAGTACAAGACTTCCCGATACCCCCATATCCAGCAGAATGGCAGCAAGAACCAGCAGGATGAGAGCCGTGTTTGAATTGCCTTGAACAAGATAGGACACTACAAAAGCCAGAAATGCAATAGCAATAGCCAGACCGCTCATAAAACGAGACAAACCTCTGTCAGCCAATCTCCCGGCAACAGGTGCGGCGACAGCTCCAGCGACACCGGCAAGGGCAAACAAAGCAATGCCTTGTTGTGATAAATGAAAGTGATCGGTTAACCGTAAAGGAACGACTGTCCAAAAAAGACTGAAAGCCCCAAATAAACAGGCCTGATAAATTGCCCGGCGGCGTAAAATAGGCGTTGCTTTTAAAAGGGTAACTAGTGAGCCTAATAATTGACCATAATTCATGGTAGGTACGGGTTTGCGTTCAGGAAGAGCACGGGACAATAGTATTGTCAAAAGAGTTATCAGCACCGCCGAGAGCGTAAACACTGCCTGCCAACCCCAAAGATCAGTGATAAAGCTCGCAATCGGCCGGGCAAACATGATTCCCAGTAGCAATCCGCTCATTACATTGCCTACAACACGGCCGCGCTGATTTTCAGAGGCTAAATAGGTGGCATATGGCACCAGAATTTGAGCGGCTACTGATCCAAGCCCGATCAATAGGGACGCAGCTAGAAATATCAGCGAATTGGGAGCTAGAGTTGCTACAACCAATGCGCCAACAACCATAATTAATGACACAACAGTCAGACGCCGATTCTCGATAATATCGCTGAGCGGAACGATAAAGAGCAAACCCAAAACATAACCTACCTGAGTCAATGTCACAATTAAACCTGCTGATCTGGGGGAGAGACCCATTGCGATGCTAATAGGCCCTACCAGAGTTTGAGCATAATAAAGGTTGGCAACGATAATACCGCATGATACTGCTAGCAACATCATGATCCAATTGGGAGTTGATTTACTTTTAGACTGAGCCTGTGTTTCTTTAACAGCGGATGTAATTTCCCGTTCGAGTTCCATGTATATTCCTCCTCATTATAAATACTGTACGTACAGTTCAATAATTTATATTCATATAATATACTGGTCGTTCAGTATTATAAATAGTTTTTTTTATTTTCTTCACCGTTAAATATTTTGTATAATGTACGTATAGTATTTATCTGAACATCGTACTGCTGACTCATTAATAAGGAGGAATTACTTTGAATACCAAAAGAGGGCGTCCCCGTAACGCGGAAGCCGAAAAGGCTGTTCTTGCCGCTTCCTATGACTTGCTGCTGGAGATCGGCTTCGGGGCTGTCACGGTTGATAAAATTGCCGAACGGGCTCAGGTCAGCAAAGCCACCATATATAAATGGTGGGCCAATAAGGCTGCCGTTGTTATGGATGGATTTATGTCTGCGGCTGCCGCAAGGCTACCCGTACCCGATACGGGTTCAGTATTTAACGATATATTAATTCATGCTACAAATTTAGCCCAATTTCTGACAAGCCGGGAAGGTAAAATAATCACGGAGCTGATAGGTGAGGGACAATTTGATCAGGGGCTGGCTGAAGCTTACCGCAGCAGATACTTTAATCCTCGTCGTCTTGAAGCGCGGCTTCTTCTGGAACGGGGAGTTCAACGGAAAGAACTGAAGGAAACGCTTGATATCGAATTAACTATCGATCTAATTTACGGGCCGGTTTTCTACAGACTTTTACTAACAGGTGAACAGATAGATGATACGTTCATTATGAATTTGGTGACCATAGCTTTTGAAGGAATACAGTCTTCCTAGAATTTGGATAGAAATAATCATATTGTTCGAGAGACCGTGGGCCTCCATGCCCCTCACCAGCACACTGGTAGAGGGGCATTTTTGTTATGTCTAGACAGGTTTATTTTTGATTAGGGTATTGAATCAAGGCCTTTCGTCCTATAGATAGATTTAAATTAATTGAATATAATTCATTGGGAATATTATGTAAATAGAAGGAGGGAAAAGAAGAATTTTGTCGACTTATGGGAGAACTGATACATAGAGGAGATTTTGATAATGGCTAAGATTTTTGGTTTATTGACTACCGCAGCATCGATTTTTATTGCATTACTTTCTATATCTTTATTTAATTTTAAAGTACATAGCTTAACAATTCTATTTATTATCCCCGCAGGCAGTTTAGCCTTAGGTGGACTTGCTGCGTTCGGTTATTACCACGGGGTTATGAAAATGGGGAAAAAGCTAGTTAAAACAAACTATCTTTTTGGAGTTATTTTGGCATTAATCACTATGTTTGGTATTGAGTATGGAGAATATATGATAACCTATGTATCGGCTGATAATGTGGTTAATCATAGATTGCAAGGAGAACATATTAGTAATTATTCTCTAAATGATAGTAACGAGCCATTGACGTTTTATAATTATTATTCCAATAAACTCGACAATACTAGTGTATCGATCTCGTCAAGAAGTAATGTGAATGGGGGCCTTACTTTTGAATCGGGAAGGACCATGAGTACTTTTAATCTAGTAGTACAAGGTTTAGGTTTTATACTTGGAAGTTTGTTTGGTGGAAGTATGTTAAGTGACAGTAAGAACCACTGTCAATCCTGTCAACGAGCTTATTTAAAAGAGCATGAACTTTTTGAGATTGATGAAGTGGATTACGACTCGATCATGGTTGATTTAAACCAATCCATACATGATGACAATGTTTATCGATTTTCTGATCGTATCCAACAACAGAAACAAATTGATAATGAGTTATGTGAGAATATTAGATATAATTTTAAAATAGGGCAATGTCCTAAGTGTCAAGAGGGCTACTTAATTATCAGGCACAATAAAATAAAGGATGACGGTACATACGAAGAAGTTTTGGAACAAAGGAAAGTAACTTATCTAAGTAGAGGAATAGTAGCAGACACATTGAAGACCATTGGAAATACGGAGAAAGGCAGTAGCGTTCATTTCTAGCAATTTGATATATCCGAGAAGGGGATTGAATCAAGGTTCTCGTCTTATAGATAGATGACCATTCCTTTTGTTCAATACAGGCATATCATAATTCAGTACTTTTTATTAAAGGAGCTGAAGATGTGCCTGCCATAACCAAGCGTTTATCAAGCAGAACAAAAATAAATATTTTGATACCTGCAAATAAGAAAGATAAAACCTCCTCCTATAAAGTCGTATGGAAAGGACCTGTCAATAGAGCCTCTGGTCTTGGAATAGCCAGTAGAGAGTACGTTAAGGCTTTGAGACAGCAAGGGGTGAATACTACGGTTAGAGAAGTGAGAAGCCGAGAACCCCAAACTTCAAAGAAGCAAAAGGTGTTAATTTATCATTACTCCCCAAATACTCTCAATATAAGGAAAGAAAGAGAGCAGTTCAAGACGATTATCATTAACACCGTCTGGGAGACAACCCGTATCCCTAGCCGATGGATCAAACCGATCAATCAAGTTGATGCCGTATGTGTCCCTTCACTACAGAACAAGCAGGCGATGCGTAATAGCGGAATTAGAATTCCCGTATATATTGTTCCTCATGGGGTGAATGCTCGGAAGTTCACTCCTAGAATGAAGAAACAGCCTTCAAAAAAAACAAATGATAAATTCGTTTTTATATCTATATTCGGATTTCAGCACCGTAAAAATCCTGAAGCATTACTTAAAGCATATTGGGAAGAGTTTACTGCTACCGATAATGTCCTACTGATCATCAAAACTAATGGATATGCATCTTATGAGAATGAACGCTGGATTCGCAACCGAATACAAGCTTACAAAGATAGGCTAAACATTCGTAAGAATACAGCCCCTATTCAGATCATTGCCCAACATTTAAATTCTAATTCTCTTAGAAGCATTTATGCGCAGGGGCATGCCTTTGTTCTTCCTACGCGAGGCGAAGGAGTGGGTTTGCCGTTTCTAGAATCGTTAGCCAGCGGCGTCCCTGTAATAACAACTGGAGGGGGGGGGCATATGGATTTCCTAACAAGTAATAATTCATTCCTAGTTCAATATAAAATGCGCCCCCCGATCATCGGCATGAATCGAAAATCATCAATCTCACGCCAATTTCGCCATTTGTTCTCGGAAAAGGGACAGTTGTGGGCGGAACCGGATATTGGAAGTTTAAAAATGCAGATGAGAAAAGCCTATGAGAATCCTCTATTATGTAAGTTGAAAGGGCAAAGAGCTCGGCATGACGCGCTAAATTTGTCTTGGAACCGTGCGGGATTTTCATTAAAGAAGGCTATAGAAAAAACGATCAGGATTAAGTAATTTCTTATTTAATGGGTATAGCTGAGTTGCGGATTATGAGAACCTGTCTTTGGTGGGATAATCGTGTGAATCAGTTATTTATAGAAGCTCCCGCAGTTTCGTGCTATGGGAGCTTTTTATTCAGAGCTCGTATTATTCCAGACAAAAATTGACCAAACAATAGGATTGAAGTGAAACATGGGTTGTATAAGGTAGAGATTGTTCAATTTTATAATGCTGATAACGGAAAACATATTGGTGATGATAAAATAAATATGATATTGAATTTTATGAAGATATCAGATGTTGGAGCTAATGCAGATAAAGTAATATGGTGCAGCTATATCTAATACATACATTTAGATGATGCTAAGGAGATGAGTGCATGACAGGAAATGCCAATGCCGAACTAATCCAGATTATCGAATATGATCCTTCCTACGCTGGAGCGGTTGCTGAGATGTGGAACCGTAGCAACGAAAGCTGGGGCGGCGGTACCAACCAGAGAACAGAGGACAATGTGCGTAGAGAGATGGAGATTTCGTCCAATCTTCATGTGTTTCTCGCTGTCAATGGCAAAGAGGTAGTGGGCTTCTGCAGTTTCGCCCACTATCGTCATGACGAAGGGGCCTTGTATGTACCGTTGTTAAATGTGCGTCCGGATTATCATGGTTACAAGGTCGGTCGCAATCTGATATTGAACGCCGTCCGTAAAACAGTCGAAGCGGGTTGGCCACGGCTAGATCTGTTCACTTGGGCGGGGAACACCAAGGCCGTGCCGATGTATAAGAAATGCGGGTTCTTCTGGGAAAAGAATGAAGATTACGTCCATCTGATGAACTTCATTCCAACCGTTCTGCAAACCGAAGCGCTTGCTCCTTATTTCGAGGAGCTGGATTGGTACGCAGACAGCACCCGCGAACTCCCTATCCAGCCGGATGGACGCTCGGAGCGTGGCTTTGATTTCTTTGATTACACTTGGCAAAAGGGAGAACTCTCCTTACGTGCAGAATTCGAGAAGACTGGTCGTGGGCTAACCGCTCTTGATACGCCCGACTATGAAATATCCACTGAGATTGACGATCATGATCTAGTGTTCGGTCCCACTTACAAGATTCGCTATTGCATCAAGAATCGCTCGGCATCTGAGCTGGCAATTGAGATCAAAGGACAGAACGATAAAAATATCCGTTTTGCTCTATCTGCTGCTATAACTCTCGCTCCAGGAGAAAAGGTCATTGTCGAGGGTGATTTTGAGCTTGATTCGGTTCGTGAGGAGCAGAACGATAAGAAGACCCACCCCGTTGTTATGAGTAAATGGATAATCGGTGGCAAGCGAGCAGAGTTTCGCATTGGCGTCGCTCCTAAATTTCCAGCCAAGATGAAGATAGAGTTGCTAACTCGGGAGCTGTATTCGGGCCTTTCGGCCGAATTGTACCTGAACGTAGAGAATAATTTTACCTCGGAAGCGGAGTTCGCATTTGACTTGCCGGAGGATGAATTCTTGGAATGGGTAGATCGTAAGGTACGCCTCACAGTTCCGGCGAAGAGTAAAGCTTCTGTCCCGGTTCCCTTTACCCTGCGGGCATTCGGACTTTATTCACGAGATGTTGAAGTGATAGCCGTTCCGGCTGGACAGAAGGCGGTTTCCTTCACTAGCAAGTTGTCCGTCTTAATGAAAGGAACGTATGGCTGCTTTGGTGGGCAAGTCGGGGATCAATGGGTCGCCGTGAACGGCGCATTCTCCCTTCATCTGAGCAAGATCGACAATGGAATATGGATTGAATATCCTGGTTCTAGCCACAATTTCTGGTGGACCTATCCGAAGCTAGGCAAACCGTTCGCAGAAGAATTCTCCAAGAAGCACGCCAAAGAAGTGAAGATCTATTCGGAAGGGGAGAGCCAGGTTCTCGAAGCCCTCTACGAATCAGAAGAATTCCCAGGGCTGGAGATAAAAACAGTGGCCAAGTTGTTTGCAAACGGAATCGCTGAGTTTCATCACGAGATCTACAATACCAGCAGCAAAGCGCTGGAAGAGAACGTGTATTTGCTGACGAATTTTGGATTTTTTGGCAAGCGGCTAATCTTGCCATATCAAGGCCATTTCGTAGACATGGAAGATGCTTACTCCGGTGACCCGAGTCATTGGGACAGTGCACAGATCACAGAGAACTGGCTGTTCTGCAAGGAACAGAACGTCACATGCGGAATCTGCTGGGATCCTTCACTAAAGCTGCTTCGCCCGGAATACCCACTTGGGCTGGAGCATAATCTTGGTCAAATATCCGCCGGAGATATTGTACGGACAAAGACGACTGTGTTTGCTCTGAACACCTTCACTAAGTGGTCGGACTTCCGTTCCTTCGCCCGGAAACAGCGAAATTCTGTCATTCCAGTACTGGATGATCATCTTGAATTAACACTCGGCGGTGGAAATCTCTTTGCGGCGGGGCCCCTTCATGCAGAACTAATTGAACGAAAGATGATTCCACTCGCTGGAAGTCTCGAACTATCTGTGCAAAATGATGGTGGTGCAGAGTTGAAGGCCGCTGACATTGAGTTGCAAAGGGAGCAGGATTTGCGCTCCGCGGGATTTGAACTCTCTGCCGAGGAAACGGCATCGCCGGGACACCGCGAATCCGGCCGAAAGGTCCGGATTGTCTATTGCGGAGAAGATCGAGTTCAGGAGCGATCGGGTCTCTGGTTCCCTCAATCGGAAACGACCGTCACTTGCGAGATGATAGAAGGACCTGCTGGTCCCATTTATACGGTGAGCAACGGAGTTCTCTCTATAGGCGCTGACCCTGAGTTCGGGAGTTTCGTTCATTCCCTAAAGTATCATGGAGAAGAATGGCTGGACAGCTCCTATCCGGAAGCGGTACCGCGTTCCTGGTGGAATCCTTGGCATGGTGGACTCGGCGTGGGAATTCCAGGCATGGGTGGATTTAGTCGGTTGCAGGAGCCAAGAACTGTGGATTGGGCGGAGCGGATTGATGCTTACGGCAACGTCTGGAAAGGACTACGAATAACTACTTCCATCGAGAAACAGGAAGCGAACCGGGGAATTACTATCCATCAGCATTATCTTATGCTCCCCGGTGTCCCTGTTCTTAGTGTGATGCATTCGGTGACTAACGGAACTGGATTGGTCCTGCCGCAGTATTCGTTATCGGAGGATAGTTACTTCAAGCCTTCAGCTGTCTTTGGCGAAGGATGGATGGACCTTCCCGAGGAAGGCAAGTTCCTCCTTGGGAAGGTCGAGACCCATCTTGATTCTAAGGGGATCATGCGAATCGGTGCGGCTTCGCGTAAGGACATGCTGCATATTGTGAATAGTTACCCCAATCAGAAGGCTTCGGTGTATGTGAACAATAAAATATTCACTCACGGTGTGAATCATCCTCTACCACTTCTGAATGGAGAAACCGCTTGGACACAGCCGACATTCCTCATCTTGGGCGAGATTGCTTTAACTCCAGAGGATGTTCGTGGACTTTTGAAGCTGACCTTTGCCAGTCCAACTAACGAAAGGGAGTCTACACATGCCGATCATTGACATTCATATTCATCTGTCGGACATCGATAGCTTTCATCAAACAGCGATTGATCAGTCCAAAGTCGATTACACCGCTGCTGGCCTCAAGGCTGAGTTTGACAAGAATGACGTCGTTATCGGCATTGGAATGGGGGTCACGGAGCAGATAAAGGGTGCCTTTCCTGATTCCACTTCACCCAATCCGATGGGCCTTGACTTGGAAGACAGTGTTCCGCCGTTCTTAATGGAATGCGTTGGCATCAATCCGAACAAGCTCATAGGAAAGCAAACCCTGGAGGAGTTGGACCGAATCGAAGCACGGTTGCAAGCTCCCGAGGTAGCGGGAATTAAGTTGTATGCCGGGTACTATCATCATTACGTCTATGACAAAATCTATACACCAATCTATGAACTGGCTGCTAAGTACGGCATGCCTGTAGTCATTCATACCGGCGATACGTACTCGATGAATGGATTGCTCAAGTATTCGCATCCACTTACCGTAGATGAATTAGCCTACCAACAGCGCGGCGTGAACTTTATGATCTGCCATCTGGGTGATCCCTGGGTGATGGACGCTGCCGAAGTGGTTGCCAAAAATCCGAACGTCTATGCCGACTTGTCCGGCCTCGTAGTCGGTGATCGGCCCCATTTTGAGCGGTTTATGAACGAGCCCTTATTCATGGACCATTTTCGCCGGGCGCTGGTGTACTCCGATCATTACGAGAAAATGCTGTTCGGAACCGATTGGCCGCTTGCGCCAATTGACCTGTATGCGGAATTCATCCGCAGGCTTGTGCCTGAGCAGCATCATGAGAAAGTATTTTACGAGAATGCCTTTGGGCTGTTTCCACGCATTCAGCAGCGGATTGCGGAGCTCTGAGAGAAGTGGGAGCAGCACAGTATAGTTAGGCACAATGAAGCATAAATAAACAAGCCATCCCCGTAGGTAGTGCGAAGGGGATGGCTTGTTTATTGTGGGGTCATAGCCATGAGATCAGAATTCATCTTTCATCTTATATTTCATTATAGCAACCTTGGCTGCGAATAAGCGTCTAAGCTGTTATACGTTTTCCAGAAAAAAGCAAAGTGCAGTATAACAGAGGAGATATTGTGAAGTGATTTTGTCAGTTATGCAAATCAGTACTTCACGGTATGTAGCTTTGTCAACAAATTTTGCAGGAGGAAATATTCGATGAAACAGCGATTCGGTAGTATTTTGAGTAAGAAAAAAAACGAAATGGAATAGGTGCGTTTATTGCAGTCTTAATGGTGGTCGGAGTGGCAGCAATGCTAGCTGCCTGTACAAACTTGAACGCACAATCTTCAGACACGGCGTTCAAACCAGGTACAATCTATTCTTACAGCTCTAACGGTGAACAAGTTGTTGCACATGACGCGGGGAATGCGTATTCGATGGACGAGAATGGAAATGTCTCTGTCTCCTATCGGGATGAGAAGGTTGAGGCCCAAACTTCTTTAAAACTTGATACGACTGGAACTGTTCTTGGGATGGGGAGAGCGGATACTGGATTTTATATTTCCGAGGATAAAACCGCTATAGTATACGGATTTGCGGATGGGAAGTCATCCCCGCTTCATGTATTAATCAGTGACGACATGGGAGAATCGTGGAATAACTACACCATAGAAGGCGCAATGGGTTATGATGCAAAGTTCATCGGGTTTACAGACAAACAAAATGGCTGGATGGTCTCAGGGGGTTCTGCTGGTGTGGGACGTTCGCTGAATTTTGTATACCAGACCTCTGACGGCGGGAAGACATGGAAGGAGCTTGGGAATCCAAACGATTTATATGCGGAACGTTTAACCGGGGCAGGTTTTGCAAGCAAGGATATCGGGTTCTTGGGTTTTAGATATTATGAAGATAATGGGCCTGTTATTTATTGGACCAAGGATAGCGGGCAGACATGGGAAAAGCTCGCGGTATCCCTTCCAGAAACCTTCAATGAATATCAAAAAACGCCCCTTTCACCTATTTTGGGTGGAAAAGAAGGATTATATCCCATTCTGCTCAGTAAAGAGGGGAACACAATAGGTACCATTTACCTCTCGAGTAAGGACAATGGCCTGAAGTGGACGTATGATTCATCGTATGATCACCTGAGTGATTCTAAATAAGAAAAAAACAAGAGATAAGCGCATCATTTCATGCGAAGGTATATTAATTTATCTTGAAAGATACAGGGAGACAAAGGGTTGCTGGAGAATTATCCAGCAGCCTTTTTGTGACGTATTGTTATTTTTTACCGAAATTTAGTTTACAGAATATGGACTTCAATGTATGATAAACAAAGACGATCTAAATTATTAGAATGACTTAGTAATTTAGATCGTATAGTTATATTCTAAACATATGGAGGGAAATAAAAGTGCATTCCAAATCATCCAATTCAATTCCATTAGTCAATATTTCAGTCGAGCAGTCTAAATTACTTAGCAGTGCTAAGCGAATCCAGATCATTAGTTGTCTACAAAATTCGGCCAAGACGGCAAAACAGGTTGCTGTAGAGCTACAACAATCCCCAGGAAGTACTCATTACCATATCAAAAAATTGCATGAAGGTGGACTTGTCGATCTTGTGGACACACGGACGGAGGGGGGGATCGTTGAGAAATACTATTTGGCTAAATCGAAATGGTTTAACACGAATGGCAACCAATTCATTGATCCATTATTGGCAGAAGATTCAGACTCAGACGTATCTTCTCGAACGATGCTAAGTTTACGATTATTTCTCACACCTTCGCAGCAAGAAGAACTGACTTTAGAATTCAAGGAATTATTAGAAAAATGGGTTGGAAGTACTTCTGAATCAACTAGTGAAGGTGTTAAAGAGTTCGCGGTCGGGATAAAAATGTTGTCTGTTGATTAATTTTAGAAGAAAAAAATATAAAGATAATAGGGGATATTACGTGGATATTTTTAGAAACAGAAATTTTTCCCTCATGTTTATTGGCAGAATCCTAACGAATATAGGGGATAGTTTATACGCTGTAGCAGCCATGTGGCTAGTATATGATCTAAGTAGTTCAACTTTATATACGGGATTAGCAGGTTTTCTATCTATTATACCGAAGATCATTCAACTACTCTCTGGACCGATCATAGACCGTATTTCCATCCGTGGAGTGCTAGTATATAGTCAACTTATTCAAGGGATAATATTACTTATCGTTCCTATGGCATCCTATTTCGGTTTTTTATCTGTTGGTTTAGTTTTGATCATTACACCCATACTTACAACCTGCAATACTTGGGTATATCCAGTACAGATGTCCGCTCTCCCTAAGATTTTGGATAAGAGACAACTAACACAAGGTAATTCACTATTTTCAGTTGCATATCAGGGAATTGACGTAGCTTGTAATGCAGTATCTGGTATTCTTATTGGTATATTGGGTGCGGTATCTATATATCTTTGGAATTCAATTGGTTTTTTTATCGGTGCAATTATATTTAGTCAGCTTCGTATTAAGCCTACAGCACGAATCCATTCCGAGACTAATTCTTCAGTCAAGACTACAACTCATATGAATCGATACTTCTCAGATTTGATGGATGGGATACGGTTGCTGGTTAGAACGCCGCTTTCCAAGCTTCTTTTTGGTGTCATTATCATCAATGCGGCTGGAGGAGCGACTTTCAGTGTGCTCCCTATGTATAGTGATTATCTTGGTGGTGCTGGTATTTATGGGATTTTACTGATGGCACAAGCACTGGGAAGTCTGGTTGGTGCTCTGTGTGCTCCCTTCTTAAAACTCGAACGAATACGTTTGGGGAGGTTATATTCTCTCGCTTACATACTATCAGGAATAGCTTGGTGTCTCAGTATTTATAGTCCTTGGCTTTGGGTGACCATCCTTGTTTATGGCTTAGCCTGGTTTCCAGGAGGAGCCGTTAACGTAATTATTAATACTGTCGTACAAAAGGGGGTACCACAACAATATTTAGGTCTTATCTTTTCAGCAACTATGGCACTAAGTGGAATTGCATTACCTTTAGGTAGTCTTATAGGTGGTACTTTAGGTATTTGGCTAAATAGTGCTACGGTAATTTCCCTGTGTGGAGCAGCAGTTCTTTTAGTAGGATTATATTGGTCATTCGATAAAGTTTCTCGCAACCTCCCTGCCACTGAGCATATTGATGAAGGATTTTTCAATTTCTCTCGTAAGTCTGATAAGTCTGATATAACGGGGATCCAAGCCTGATCTTTCTAAACTTACATTGACATTACTCTTGTGATTTCGAATCAACGAGTGGACAGAATCCAGGGTTCGTCGCACATAATAGTTCGGTAAATCGAGGCTGGAGCTTGGCAAGCTCCTTGAAATAACTACTGATAATATGATTGCCGCTAACGGATCCATTCTGGAAAGACAGCGATGAGAGGGTCTGAACATGACTGTAATAGTACTTTTTGTCCCGATTGGGTAGTTTGTAGATGGATGGGGGAGCATGTGTTACGATGTCAAAGGGATTGGCGATGCGGTAGCTATTTGGCACATACTTGGAAAAAACTTTCGCAAAGGCTGGATCGCCTACACGTGGGGACCCATATGTAAACAAGTTGGGTGAGGTATAATGGGTATTGGCTGCAATATCTATAGCACATAATGTAGCTAGTGCACCTCCGAGACTATGCCCTGTAATGTATAATGTCTTACTAGGAGATAACTTAGAGAGTGCAGAGATAATCTCACTGCGAGCTGAAGAATAGATGTCTGTGAAGCCGCGATGCGTAAGACAATCTTCTTTGATATATTTGATTCTCTTTTGTGAGGCGATGAGGTTAGATATCCAATTGGGAGTAGAGCTGGTTCCTCGAAAGGCAATAATAATCTCTTGCGGAGATTCCAGAATAAACCCGAAGGATTCCCATACGTTGTTGATGGATTTTGCTTGAATAGTATCACAGACCACATAATTCAATGGAACGACGAACGAGCCATCCGAATTCGAAAATTGTGAATAGGTCTGCCCGCAGATTGCGGCTAGGAAGATAGCCCACTGCTCTTCACCGGTTTTATTACCCATGTAAATCCCGCCCTTCTCTCCTACACTATATTAGTGGGATGAAGGAGAGATTCCTATAAACGAGAAGTTACACCATGACTACATAATAATGAAGGAGTTTATAAAAAATGAGTGATCTAGAGCTTAAGAAAAATGAAATTCTATCGTCTTTTCAATTTCGACATGCAACGAAAGATTTTGACCCAGATAAGAAAATAAGTGATGCCGACTTTCATTACATATTAGAAGCAGGTCGTTTATCTCCAAGCTCATATGGTTTTGAACCTTGGAAATTTGTTATTATGCAAAACCAGGACATTCGAATTAAGCTAGCGGAGTTTGCAACAGGCGCTAGAAGGCAGTTACCAACGGCGAGTCATTTCATGGTCATTCTGTCGAGATTACCTAATGATATGGTCGCAAGCTCTGAATATATTAAAGACATGATGGAGAATGTCCAGAAGCTGCCATCCGATATTGCACTGGGGAAGCAGACAACGTATGATCATTTTTTGAAAACTAGTTTTGCAGTTGAAGATGATCCGAGAGTGATGTTCGAGTGGGCTTGTCGCCAAACTTATATTGCATTAGGTAACATGATGACTGCTGCCGCTTTGATTGGAATTGATTCTTGCCCAATTGAAGGGTTTAACAGAGCGAAAATAAACGAATTATTAGTAGCAGAAGGAATCATGGACCTCGAACATTTTGGTGTTTCTGTTATGGCTGCTTTTGGATACAGATTACATGAGCCATCGGAAAAGACACGTCAATCCGCGGAGCAAGTGGTTGAGTGGGTGGAATAAGGCGGATTTGCATTAAATTTTAACATAATTTATTCTTAGGTAATGAAGTATTAGACCGATGATTACCAAAAGGAGATATTATGACGGAGAAGATAAATATAGGATGGAACTTTGACAACAGTTATGCTAGGCTGCCGGAATCTTTGTTTACAAGGCTAAAGCCTGCTCCTGTACGATTACCTAAGTTGATCATTCTTAATGATGCTTTGGCAACATCTCTAGGGTTGAATAGTCAAGCACTGCAAAGTATTGAGGGTGTAAATGTGCTTGCTGGTAACGAAGTTCCTGAAGGCACGGTGTCTCTTGCTCAAGCTTATGCAGGACATCAATTTGGACATTTCACCATGTTAGGAGATGGCCGAGCAGTGTTACTTGGTGAACAAATCACTCCAAGTGGCGCGCGAGTAGATATTCAGCTTAAGGGTGCTGGAAGAACGCCATATTCTCGTGGGGGGGATGGCCGAGCCGCACTTGGGCCAATGCTTCGCGAATATATCATCAGCGAAGCCATGCATTCGCTTGGTATTCCTACCACCCGTAGCTTGTCGGTGGCAACTAGTAGTGACTCGGTAATCCGGGAAAACGAGCAACAGGGTGCTATCTTGACCCGTATAGCCGCCAGTCATTTACGTGTCGGTACCTTCCAATACGCCGCAGCTTGGGGTACGATTGAGGATCTCCGAGCTCTGGCTGATTACACTTTGCAGAGACATTATTCGGAAGCTGACACTGATACAGATATGAACCGTTATTTTATTCTGCTTCGAGAAGTGATTAATCGTCAGGCTGAGCTAATTGCCAAATGGCAGCTGGTCGGCTTTATTCACGGAGTGATGAATACTGATAACATGGCACTTAGTGGAGAAACGATTGATTATGGTCCTTGTGCTTTCATGGATGTTTTTGATCCTGAGACGGTATTCAGTTCTATTGACCATCAGGGTCGTTATGCCTATCGTAATCAGCCGGGTATTGCGGCTTGGAATCTCGCGAGATTTGCTGAGACGCTTCTGCCGCTGCTACATGACGATCAGGCGCAGGCTATCAAAATTGCCGAAGAGGCAATTGAAGATTTCAAAGAGATCTTTTATCGGAGTTGGCTCTCAGGTATGAGGGCGAAGCTGGGCATTTTTAACGAAGAACACCAGGATGGATCTCTTATTGATGGTCTTCTTGAATTGATGCACAAGTATCGTGCAGATTATACGAATACCTTCCGTGCCTTAACTTTAGAGGAGTTGGAAGATTCGGATCTGTTTGAAACACCGGAATTTAATCAGTGGCATGAGTTATGGCAGGTAAGATTGGGCAGGCAGAAGGAATCGAAAGACGCTTCGCAGCAGCTAATGCGCAGTAGCAATCCGGCGATAATTCCGCGTAACCACCGGGTAGAGGAAGCGCTAGAAGCGGCGGTGAATGAAGGAGATTTCAGTGTAATGGAGCGTCTTCTTGGAGTTCTCTCGAATCCATACGCATACGCTTCGGATCAGGATGACTACTCGACACTGCCTGCGGTTTCTTCAATACCTTATCAAACTTTTTGCGGAACCTGATTTGGATTAGGAAGACGTTAACGAATGTACATTCGTTAATGTCTTTTTTTTTTTGGTCATGGCGAGTGAGTAAATTGTATGAATCGGGCATTCCGCTATAGTCAAATAGTTGCCCTGACTTAGTCGAATTTATCAAATAGGGACACATTTTGAAATATTCGACAATATTTACGCTTTTATGTGTTTTCATGTCGAAAGTCATAGCTTTCTGATTCTCGAATTAGGTATAATTGATGGGCTAAATAATGGAATGATCTGTAAGTTAAAAATAATTGTGAGGGTTATGATAATGACAAATGATAAGGATTGTAAAAACTTGGTTCATTCTCCAAGTCACGCACAATGTATGGAGCATTATGGCTGTATTTATGAAAACAATCATCTTGTTACATTGCTCGTGGATTCTCGCTCAGGTAGCATTGTAGATGCTAATAAAGCTGCTTGTGCCTATTATGGATATTCGCTTTTGGAATTCAGGGCACTTCATATTTCCGATTTGATTATAAATCAAGATGAGGAACCTAATGAACCTAACGACTTTATAAAGAAGGCTTTACCCGAAGGTAAACACAGTGGTAATCAGGTAGTGATGGATAGACACCGATTAGCAAATGGAAGAATGGTTGATGTGGAAATACATACAGGTTTGATTACGATGCTTGGGAAAAAATGCATTTATTCTGTCATTCATGATATCAGTGAGAGGGTTAAGTCAGAGCTTATGGTGAAGGAAAGTGAAGAGAGATATAGGGGTTTGGTGGAACTATGTCCTGAACCGATCCTGGTACATAGCAGAGGGATCATTTTATTTGTGAATAACCAAGCTGAAGTCCTATTTGGTGAAGTGAAGGATGAACTAATAGGCAAAAGAGTAGACTCTTTTTTCAGTGAAGATTACATAACTAGTGATGTGTACCACAATTTTATAACCAAGTTCCACACCAAAGCAAAAGAAACCTTTCGCATGGAGCAGCGCTTTATCCGATATGATCGGAGGATCTTCGATCTTGAGATTTCGGGAGCTCCGATCATTTACAAGGAAGTAAAGGCCACGCAACTGGTGTTGCGAGATATAACAGAAAGTAAAGTGGAAATAGAAAGGGCTGTACGACTTCAGGAGCATCGTCATGCGGCACCGTTTCCTTTGGAGAATAGGGTGGACTTACAGAAGTTATATGTACCCGCAGCAACACTTAGTGGTGATTTCTTTATTTTTCACAAGATAAACGAAGAGCAAGTGGTTGGAATTATCGGTGATGTAACTGGCAAAGGGATCACGGCAGCTCTTAATATTTCCGCGATGCGGGTATTGTTCATGGACAGTTTACTCGTTACGCAGGATCCCGTATTACTTTTGCAGGATTTAAATCATAAGGCAACGCAGTATTTGGAAGAGGATTATGTAGCTGTTTGCTGCTTTAATTTAGACTTTCGCGAAGGAAGACTCAAAGCCTCTGGGGCTGGTATTAACGAATTTATATATAAGCCTAAGGATCAAAACGGAAAAAGGATGACCGTAAAAGGTGCACCGCTTGGCATGTTTGACAATAGTGAATTTGATGAAGTAATCATTTATTTTGATTCTGGGGATAGATTCTGTTTTTACAGTGATGGAATGGACCTCTTAGATGATGCTGATGAATTGAGTTGTGATTTTGAGTATTTACGAGATAGCATTGTCAATACTCCTTTGCAGGACGATTGTACATGGCTGAGTTTGAATATAAGGTGACAAAAAGGAGGAATCATGGAGCCCGTTCAAAAGGAGGTAATACTCTGCTGTTTGGAGCATCATTGCTATATTATTGATGAAATCATCCAAGATCTGAGACTAGACGTATGTGTTTTCGATATAAAATTAATATTGCATGAAGCGATAACGAATGCCCACTATCATGGGAATAATCGGGATTGCAAGAAGCAAATTTACGTCAGATATATGCTTAAAGATAAGCATCTGAAGATCCAGGTGGAGGATTGCGGGGATGGAATAAGGAAGCTTGCCTTTCCGGATAAGATTGATAATCTTCACTTACTAGATGAAGGAGGAAGGGGCTTATATCTGATTCGATGCTTATCGGATAATGTGGAGATGATAAACAATACGATTTATATAGATAAAGATGTAAGCAATCCAATATTATAGTGTTTTTATGACTTGGTTTTCTAACGTTATCGAGGGGGAAGAACATGAAACTCAGTTTAAAAGTGAAAATTAGTATACTCTTGTTTCTAATAATAAGTATTCCATTGTCTATATCAGGTTTTTGGTCCTATAATTTAGCGTCACAAGCAATTCAATCAACCATAGAAGAGCAGCTCAAAGACACCACGACCTCTGTGGCCAAGTCTGTAGAAAATGTATTAGATGTTACGGGCAACTATCTCAAAATTGCCACCAAAAATGATACACTTCAACAACTTATAGCTAACCCTTCCGATGGCAAGTTAGTAAACAGTGCCTATCAATATATATCGAGTGTCCAACAAGACAATGTGGATTTGATAGAAACACTACTTATTGTCAACGAAGAAGGGGATGCACTTGTTACAAGCGATTCTGAGTCACCTGATTTAAATGTGAAGGATCGAGAGTATTTTCAAAATGCGCTTCAAGGGAAGGAGGCAATTAGTGAAGTTATAGTATCGAAGGCTACGAATAACCCAGTTGTAGCCATTGCCTTACCTCTTGAGAATGGGGGCCGTACAACGGGGGTAATGATCGCAACGATAGTCTTTGACAGGATCTCCGCCCCTGCTGCTGAAGTTAAAAGTGGAGAAAGCGGTTATGCGTAAATGATCGATAGAACTGGGTTGATCATCTCCCATCCTGTAAAAGAAAAGATACTTAAAGAGAGCTTGGATGGTACTGATAATAAGCAATTGAACGACATTGTACAACAAATGAAAGAGGGGAAAACATCCGAGGGCTTCTATACATATGAAGGGATGTATAAATTTATAACCTTTCAGCCGGCAGGTAACTGGATTGTTGCAACTACTGCAAATTACGATGAATACATGGCCCCAGCTATAAGTATCCGTAACGAAACTATTGTTACTATCGTAGTGTGTATTTTTGCTGCTATGTTAATCGGCTTTTTATTTACAACAAGAAGTATTACAAAGCCAATTGAAAAGCTCAAGAAGGCCATGTCTCTAGCAGGTGATGGTGACTTAACCGTGCATACCTCAATAAGAACTGGCGATGAACTTCAAGTACTGAGCGATTCTTTTAACACGATGATCGATAAGCAGGCAGCTATTATTGAACAGATTAGGACGGGCTCTGAGGTGCTCACTACGATGTCTGAGGAAATCGCATCTTCTTCAGAGGAGATTAGTGCGTCGATTCAAGAGATTAGCTCCAGTACTCAAGAGATAGCTGCTGGTGCGGAGAATAACAATCGGTCCGTTGTGGATGCTTCGCAGGTGTTGGTCCAAATGTCGAGTTTAGTACAGATGGCTCAAAGTAAAGCATTAGCGACAACCAGTAATGCGCAAACGACAAACGAAGCTGCACAGTCTGGAAGGACGGGGGTCTTAAATACGGTTAGAGCTATGGATTCTATAAACAACAGTACGAGTGAAACCGAGGAAATACTGTTATCCGTAAATGAGATGTCCGATAAGGTTTCCACCATTGTAGATACCATTAATGCGCTCGCTAAACAAACCAATTTGCTTGCTCTGAACGCAGCAATTGAGGCGGCAAGAGCAGGTGAACATGGGAAAGGATTCAACGTGGTGGCTGGTGAGGTCCGGAAGTTATCTGACGAATCCCATGCTCGTGCCAATGAAATTTCAGAATTGGTGCAAAGCATGATGAGTAAAATCGAGATGGCTGTGGTATCCATGAGAGGGGCAACTGAAGCCGTAATGGAAGGCGTACAGATTGTTCATGAAACAGATCATGCTTTTGTTCACATCATTGAGTCTGTTGAAATAATTACAGAAAATATACAAGAAATCTTGGATATTACGAAGGATGAGGTAGCGACTTCGGATCAGATCATCAAGCTGATTGATTCCATGGGCACGATCTCTGAGTCAACGGCTCTAAATAGTGAGCATGTAGCCAGTGCGATCGAAGAGCAGGCAGCAACAGTCAACAACTTTGTGGATACCGCCCAGGAAGTAAGTGTAACGGCAAGTAATCTTGAAAGTCTTGTAGAGAACTTTATAATCAGAGGGGGTGGTAAGCTATGAGTGAATTGATAATTAAGGTGCCAGAAACTTTTACAGTAGATAAGGCAGTGCAATTTAGGGACACCATCCGAGATTATATTAATAGTGGGAAAGTTAACTTTTTGTTAGATTTTAGTGAATGCCAGTTTATCGATAGTACTGGACTTGGAGTGATCGTTAGTTCGTATAAGAAGTGTGTTGAAAGTGGAGGAGACATCAAGTTATCTTCATTGAATCCTAGTGTACGGAAGATCTTTGAGTTGACCAGACTGACAAACGTGTTTGAGATATTGTGATCTGTTAGATTATTAATTTACTACGGATTCGAATAGAAATGAGTGGAGTACAACACCCCCTGCTGCTGTAGGGGTTGTTGTACTCCCATCCAGTATTTGTGTGATTTATCTTACATCATACGATTAAAAAAAGGGTATTGACACTTGTGAGTTATGCGCTTACAATTCTTTTAACAGCAAAAGGTATTGTATGCTTCTGAAGTTGAAAGGAGGCTTTTATTTTTAAACGAAAGTTAAAAGGTTTAAACTATTAATGTATTTTTTTAAACTTAAAGTTAAAAGGTTTTAATTTATAAGAAAGAAGGGGCGTGAAAAGATAGTGACTCCAATTACAATCAAAAAAGACCAGAAATTGAAAACGAATTCACTAATGAGACGGATGTTTAAACAATGGGATATTCAAATGATGGTCATACCGGCCTTAATATTTGTTTTTGTATTCAGCTACATTCCAATGTATGGGGTTTTAATGGCGTTTCAGGATTACAGCATTTACAAAGGATTTTTACATAGCCCTTGGGTGGGATTCAAACATTTCGAAATGTTCTTTAATGCACCTGAGTTTTGGACGATTATGCGAAATACGCTTGTGATCAGTTTGTTAAAGCTTTTCATTGGTTTTCCGGCTCCAATAATTTTAGCCCTCATGTTAAACGAAGTGAGAAAAGCTTCATTTAAGCGAGTTGTTCAGACGATCAGTTATTTACCTCACTTTTTGTCTTGGGTTATTGTGTCAGGGTTTGTAGTTTCTCTACTATCGACGGACAACGGAAGCATTAACATTCTACTGCAAAGCGTACATCTCATTAAAGAGCCCATCAATTTCCTAGCTATACCTGAGTACTTCTGGAGCATTTTAGTTACGACAGGAATATGGAAAGAGATTGGATTTGGTTCGATCGTATATTTGGCCGCAATTGCGGGAGTCGATCCACATATATACGAAGCTGCATCGATCGATGGTGCTAGTAGGCTCAAACAAATAATTAATATTACTGTACCTTCGATTATTCCTGTCATTGTCATATTTATGATTCTTGCCATTGGAAATTTATTAAGTGCAGGATTCGAAGATATCTTGCTCTTAGCAACAAATCCGGTACTACGGGATGTCTCAGATGTGTTAGACACCTATGTTTATCGAATAGGGATTCAAAATTCAAGATATTCCTATGCGACAGCGGCTGGCTTGTTCAAAGCAGTCATTAGTGTTGGAATGCTAACTCTGGCAAATCTAGTGGCTCGAAGATCTGGAAACAGCTTATGGTAAGCCGAGGATATGACTTTGGAAAGGTGGCTGAAATATGAGTAGGACGAGTTTTGGAGATAAAATGTTGAGCTTTAGCATCTATTTCCTACTAACGATATTGGCTTTTGTAACCTTTTATCCGTTTTGGAATGCGGCAGTGGTTTCATTTAATAATGGGACGGATACGATTCTAGGAGGCGTTACCTTCTGGCCTCGTGACTTTACTCTAGATAACTATGAAATTGTGTTTCAAGATAAGAGGTTGATGAATGGCTTTATTATATCTGTACTTAGAACAATTAGCGGAACGGTTCTTGCGATTCTAGCGACAGCCATATTGGCTTATGGCATGTCGAGACGAGAATTAATAGGGCGTAAATATTACATGATCATGTGCATCGTTACGATGTATTTTAGCGGTGGATTGATCCCTTCATTCTTATTGATTCGTAGTCTTGGCCTCATGAATACATTCTGGGTCATGGTCATCCCAGGGATAATTAGTGTATGGAATATGATCGTTTTCCGTACCTTCTTCTTAGCATTACCTGTTGGATTAGAGGAGTCAGCCAAAATCGATGGATCTAACAATTGGGGAGTGTTATTCCGCATCGTACTTCCTTTGTCTGGACCTGTAATAGCGACGTTATCGCTTTTTACAGCAATCTATCATTGGAACGATTGGTTTACTGCTAGCATTTATATCAACAATATTGATTAGTTGCCTATCCAAACCAAGCTACAGCAAATACTGAATTCTAACATTATGAGCGATCAGATGGGGCAGATGGATTCGGCTGCTTTAGGGCGCATGGCACAAATGAAGTCCGTCACAACCAAATCACTTTCGATGGCAACAATGATGGTTGCGACCCTACCGATTATTTGCGTTTACCCGTTCGTTCAGAAGTATTTTGTTAAAGGTGTGCTGGTAGGATCATTAAAAGAATAGCCTCTTTGTGCAGTTGCATCAGTGTCAATCCTAACGGGTTCAAAGCGAAAGCTTGACCAATAGATTGAAAAAAACGAAGGGAGTTTTTTTAGAATGGCTAAACAGAGAAGACCTAGATTACTGCTTTTGATTACTGCACTAATGGTTCTATCGTTGCTAGCAGGCTGCGGATCAGGAGGGAATGATTCTGCCAATAAACCTGTACCATCACCTGAGAATACTAGTAATGAAGGGAGCAAAGCAGGAGACGCGATTGTACTTGGCGAGAAGCCACTAGAATTTTCGTTCTACGGAAACTATGATTGGTACTCCATGCCTGTGTGGGGAGACGACTTAGCGACAAAATGGATCAAGGATGACAAAAAGGTAAATGTTACTGGAATTAATTCTGGAGGGAACACGAAACAAAAATTGAATACGATGATTGTTTCAGATGATTTACCAGATGTCATTTGGGGTGATCGAGGCGCTGACATTGAAAACATGCGCGCAAATGGTTTGTTAGTTCCACTGGACGATTACTTAGATAAATATCCTAATTTGAAAAAGTGGGCCGGTGAGTCTACACTCAACATGCTCCGTTCACCGGATGGTAAGCTGTATCAATTTCCGAACTGGTACACTTCTCAGCCTAACGGGAATGCAGGATACTTAGTCAATAAGAAAATTTATGAGGATCTTGGTTCACCATCACTTGAAACGACTGAAGATTTGTATCAATATCTGAAGCTAGTGAAGGAGAAATATCCTAATGTAGTTCCTTTGGAAGTAGGGCAAAAGGAAGGGATCGATATATTAGCATCGGCTTTTGCAGAGAATCATCCTTATCGCTTTAATCTGATGATGGCAGTACCAGAAGGTAATGAACTAAAATCGATATTTACAGATTCAGCTTTCCGAGAGTCCCTGCAATACTCGAATAAATTATATCGTGAAAAATTAATGACACAAGATGCATTCTCACAAACCAAGGATCCAGTACAGGAAAAAGTTACAACTGGTCGAATTGCGGTCTTCGCTTCATCGAGTCCGACAGAGTTCGGAGTAATGGGAGATTCGTTACTGAAAGCACAAGACCCGGATGCCGGTTACATCATGATCTGGCCTGTACATAAAGAAGGCTTAGATAAGAATAAAATTTTCCCGGGCGATTACAATCAGCTTGGTTGGAATGTCAGTGTTATTACTAAAGCTGCCAAAGATCCTGAAGCTATCTTTGCTTTCCTTGATTGGCTCACAGGCCCAGAAGGTCAAAGTGTTTCGATGTGGGGTCCAGAAGGATTGTATTGGAATGGAATGGATCAAGATGGTTCTACAATCTTTACAGACAAATACACAAGTGATCCTGAAGGTTTGGCAAAAGTAATGGACTCTACCGTTAATTTTCAGTGGGCGGGTAACACAGTCTATGTTGATGGTGTCAAGAGTAAATTCGAACAGACACTTCCTGAAGAAAAACGGAATTGGGAGACACGCTGGCAGTTGGAGATAACTTGGAAAACGCAATATAATACGACAGAATTCGTTAATTTGGACCCTGCAGGCGACAGTGAGGAAGGTATCATCTCTCAAAGTGTGTTTGGAATATATGAGCAAGCGAGATCTAAAGCAGTCTTAAGCGCCAAGAATGAGGAAGAAGTACTAGCCATTCTTGACCAAGCGGAAAAAGACGCACAAAAGGTTGGGTATGATAAGTTGTTGAAATTCAAGACAGAGAAATGGCAAGAAAATCTTAAAAACATGAAACAATAACAAAACTCGTTGTTGTAACAATGAAAAAAGGGGAATAACACTTTTTATTAAAATTCGCTTCATTAATAGGTGTTATTCCCACCTCCCTACCATTCATCTTAAAAAAAGGTGGTTGAGAACATTTGCTGAACAAAATTATCAGGCAAGCGTCCATCGTTTCGCTAATTGCTGTTATTTGCTTAGGAGGATTAGGGATTAGCGGTTCACGATCTATAGTCTATGCAGAGAAAGTTGATAGTTTTATGGATAACTTTAATGATCCTCAGAAAATAGGCACGCTTGGTTATTTGGCTTCCTGGCCCCAAGGTAAAATTCAATGGAAGACAGATCATGCTGAGGTTGTGGACGGTAAGTTCGTGTTAACGTTTGATGATTCAGGCAATGAAGAAACGACTTATGCATCTGCTCAATTCACTACGTTTGATAATTATGGCTATGGGCGCTACTCAGCGAGTATAAAAGCCGCTAAAGATGAGGGTTTAATTACAAACTTCTATGTTTATTCAGCAAATGAAGATTGGACATTGGAAAATATCGTTGAAGCTCGTGTATTAGGAGGAAGTCCTAGCAAGCTAAATATTCGCTGGACAAAGGATAATATCAGAAAAGAAAAGTTTATTACTTTAAATTTTGATGCCTCAGCGGAATATAACGATTACGCATTTGAATGGTCAGAAGATGCAATAAAATGGTATGTAAACGATGAACTGGTAACAACGGCGACAGATGGAATCCCATCTAATCCAGGAGGGTTGATTGTTAACTTGATGGCTGACGATGTAGTGAACTATACCGGTCCAAATCAGGCTTCATTTGATTATATTAAATATCAGAAATTTGGCGAAGTCGATCCAGAAGATGACACTGATCAAGGGCCTCCAAATGGTGTGGAACCTCCAGAACCTACATCATCTGCTTACAGTTTTACTGATGGATTCGATTCTTTCAATAACGAACTATGGTATAAATCCGATGGATGGGGAAACGGTCCAGACTTTAATGTTGGCTGGCAAGCCGATCATGTTGAATTCTCGGATGGCAAAATGGTTTTGCGTCTTGACGATACGCCAAGCAGTGGGAAGCCATATTCCTCAGGCGAATATGCAACCACCGCGCTTCATGGTTACGGGAGAATCGAGGGTAGGTTGAAAGTTGCGAAAGGGGATGGACTCGTTTCTTCAATATTTACGTATTCCCCGAATGCAGATAAAATTGATATTGAAATATTGGGGAAAGATCCGACGAAAATGGAAACTAATTATTATGTAAAAGGTGTTCGAGGGTTAAAGGCACATGCCATCATAGATTTAGGCTTTGATGCTTCGGCGGATTTTCATGACTATGCAATCGAATGGTCGTGGAACTATATTAGGTGGTATGTTGATGGTGAACTTGTTCGAAATGTAGAGAGCAATAAAGGTGATCTACCGTCAGAGTCTTCGACAATCATGGCAAATCTGTGGGCCGGTGCTGGTGCTGCGGCGGATACGTGGACGAATAAGTTCGATTATCCAGGAACCCCAATACGTGCTTATTACGATTCTATCAAATTTACACCAGAGATTTCTTTCTCTAAACCAAGTTATGAGCTGCGGGCGGGGGAAACGATATCTACAACTGTGTTCTCCTTAGTTCCTGGCGGGGCTGAGATAGATGTCACAAGTGAAGCATCGTATCGTTTCGTAGGAGAAGATAATGGAGTCGTGAGATTGACAGATGATGGAAACCTAGTAGGATTGAAAGAAGGAACAAGTGTTATTCAGGCAACCTATCAGAATACGACAGCTCTAGCAAATGTTACAATTCGTCCGGATAACACAATAAGTCGTGCGGAATTCACTGTTATGTTAGTCAAGGCGCTGTCGGTCAAGAATGAGGACGATTCGAAGATAGAATTTACAGATGAAGCGAAGATAGGGGATTGGGCAAAGCAAGCAATTGCTCAAGCAACTAGTGCAAAAGTCACACTAGGGTATGAGGATGGTAGTTTTCGTCCTGATTCACCAATTACTCGCAATGAAATGGTGAGCATGATTGCACGCGCAATGCAATTATCAAACGAGGCTTATTCATTGACTTCTTTTGATGATCATGATGATATTCCTTCTTGGGCTAGACCGTATTTTGCAGCAGCCATTGAACATGGAATTCTCGAAGGTCGCCCTAACAATGAACTGGGACCCTTTGAAATAGCTACAAGAGCGGAAGCCGTTATGATGCTGTTAAGGGCAGGAAAGTAATGTAATGTCTTGTCAAAACTCCTACCCTTGACGTTTAAGAAGTTAACCTCATATTATACTAATATTAACAAAAAAGAGTAGGGGTTTTGACCATGAAAGTTAATATATTCGATGTAGCTAAAAAGTCAGGAATGTCTGTAGTTACCGTATCTCGTGTACTTAATAATGCTCCTACTGTACGGGAGAAAAATAGACAAAAAGTATTAGATGCCATAAAAGAACTTAATTATAGCCCAAATTCAGCAGCTCGGACCTTAGTAAGGGGTAAGACTGGCGTCATCGGATTGACGATAACGGCATTGAACGATACCGTGTTTGACGGTGTTGTTCAATCCGTATTAGAGAATTTGAAATTGAATGGTTATGTCTTAGCCATTTCAATTGCGCATGAACTAGGAAATGAATCATTTGACGCAAGTAATTTCTTATTCCATCACGATCGTGTGGACGGAATCATTGTACTATCTACCTTGCAAGAAGAGGCGTATATAGCTGATTTAGAACGTAAGAAAATCCCTTTTGTGATGATTGATAGTCATAGCGAACACAACAATGTGCCAACCATCAATGTTGACAATTATTTAGGTGGATACGAGGCGACCAAACATTTGATCGCGCTTGGGCATAAACGTATTGCTCACATTAGCGGTCAATATGCATTCTTGAGCGCACGTCAGCGGAAAGAGGGATTTACGGATGCAATGATTGAAGCAGGTCTCTCGCCTTCGATGATTATAGAAGGGGAATTCGGTACCTATTGTGGTCATAGTATTATGCAAGACTGGATTGCACAAGGTAATCAAATTCCATCTGCCATATTCGCTGCCGACGATATGATAGCACTCGGTGTTATTCGATCTTTAATGGAAGCAGGTTATAACGTACCAGGTGATGTGTCCGTCATTGGATATGACGATCAATCTTTTGCTAATGAGGTCCATCCTAGACTTACGACGATTCGTCAACCTGTAGGTCAAGTGGGTGAACATGCGGTGAAGATATTAATGGATTTGATTCAAGGTAAACAAACAAAGAATACGAAATTGCAGTTAAAACCTGAATTGATTTTCAGAGAATCTACTGCAAAATATAAAGGTGACATTAATTGAGGTGAGCAGGTTTGGAGTACTATCTGGGGATAGATGCAGGAGGAAGTAAGACAAGTGCTGTCATTACGGATCGTACTGGGAGTATTGTAGGCAAAGGTTTGAGCGGTTGTGGAAACCATCAACTTGGTGTTGAGTTGGCACGATCAAATATTGATGAGGCGATACAACAAGCTTTACATAGCAGCGGCTTAAATCGTACTGATATCACTTATGCGTTATTCGGGTTAGCCGGAGCTGATCGGGAAGCAGATTATGTTATTTTGCGTCCGATGATTAAAGAACTCGGCTTTGCTCATTACGATATTGCTTGTGATACAGTCATTGGACTGCGAGCAGGTACAAGGCAACCTTATGGTGTTGTTCTAATCTGTGGCACTGGGACTAACTGTTTTGGAATCAATCCTCAAGGAAAAGAATTGCAATGCGGAGGTTTTGGTTACGCATTTGGAGATTTTGGTGGTGGGAGTGAACTGGCGGTCGAGGTATTGCGATCTGTAATACGTAGCTGGGAAGGTCGGGAAGAGTCAACATTGTTAACTGCAGCGGTGTTGGATATGTTGGGGTACACTTCTGTAGACACCTTATTTCATGATTTTCTAGATGAGGGTAAAAGGATTCCTAAAGACTTGACAAAACTCCTGTTCCCAGCTGCTGATCAAGGAGATTTGGTTGCTCGGCGAATATTACGGAAGCAAGGAACAGAACTGGGTCTCTCCGCAAGAGCTGTTATTAACAGGCTTCAAATGCAGGATATATTGTTAGATGTTGTATTAGTCGGAAGTGTTCTTACGCGAAATGATGGTAAGTACATGATGCCGTATATTCAAGAGCAACTCACAGATGGTTGCACATTACGTGTATTAACAATGGAGCCTGTAGCTGGAGCAATCCTATTAGCTATGGAAAATGACGGATTAGTTATTAAAGATGAAGTATATGAACAGCTTGAACTACAACTTAGTATAGAAGGGAAGAATTCGGCATGCGTAAAAATTTAAAAGTAGTAGTTATTGGAGGGGGATCTTCTTATACACCGGAGATCATCGAAGGCTTTATTTTAAATTTTGATAGCTTTCCTGTCCGTGAAATCGTCCTCGTGGATATTCCTGAAGGACTAGAAAAGTTGAATATTGTAGGCAATTTGGCAAAACGGATGATTGAGAAATCAGGTTTACCAATAACAATTGAACTTACCCTGAATCGACGCGAGGCTTTGGTTGGTGCGGACTTTGTTACGACACAAATGAGAGTGGGTCTGCTAAAAGCCCGTATCTGGGATGAAACGATACCACTCAAGTATGGGATTATCGGTCAAGAAACAACCGGACCAGGTGGAATGATGAAAGCTTTTCGGACAATTCCTGTATTATTGGACATTTGCCGGGACATTGAGGAACTCTGTCCAGATGCATGGTTGTTGAATTTTACAAATCCTGCGGGTATGGTGACCGAAGCAATATTGAAACATTCCAATGTTAAATCCATCGGATTATGTAATTCACCTATTGCTGCTTATAAATGGTTATCAGAGTTATATCAAACGCCTGCTAGAGATATCTATTGTGAGTTTGTAGGACTTAATCACCTGCACTGGATTACTCAAGTTAGAATTAATGGTGAAGAAAAATTAGAGGAGCTTCTGGCTAATCGCGAGGGGTATTCAGCTAAGAACGTTCCACAATTTGATTGGAATGCTAACTTCATTGCTTCACTTGGGGCGATTCCTTCTTATTATTTGAAATACTTCTATTTAACTAAGGAACTGCTAGAAGAACAGCTGCTTTCGATAGATAAAGAAGGAACCCGAGCTGAGGTAGTAAAAAGGCTGGAAGATGAATTGTTTGAACTCTATAAAGATCTGAACTTGACTGAGAAACCCAAACAATTAGAAAAACGCGGTGGAGCTTACTACTCGGAAGCAGCGGTTAACGCTATGAAATCGATATATAACGATACTAGAGATATTCAAACATTAAATGTGCGTAATCAAGGAGTATTAGATTTCTTACCTGCGGATGCTTCTATTGAAGTTAACTGTGTCGTCACGAACCAAGGACCGATTCCGTTGCCGGTATCAAACGTGCCTACGGCGGCAAAAGGACTGATTCATGCGGTTAAGACCTATGAACAGCTGGCTATTGAAGCGGCCGTAACCGGTGACCGCGGCATAGCGTTGCAAGCATTAGCTAATCATCCTTTAGTTCATTCTGTGAATGTTGCAGAGGCGATGCTGGACGAAATGCTGCTTAAGAACAAAGACTATTTGCCATTATTTTTTAAATAGAGAATCCATAAAGAATGAGTTAGAATAATACGGACGCAAGAAAATAGTAGGACAAAAAGCACAGTAGAACCAAGTCAACGAACTTGGCACTGCTGTGCTTTTAAGTATCAAAAATCAAATGTCATAAATGGATTCTATCAGTTCCGCGGTAGCTTGTTACCATACCTCACCCGCAATTGTTGCAGCTTGTCTAGTTTACTTATACTGTTATCTCGGCTGGCCAGTCCTACTCCAAGGATTAGATTCTCAATCACATATGTTGGTCCTACCATGGAGTGGAATTCCCATACCTCGCCTCGCCCTGCATAGAGTACAATATCGGCTTCCTGCGACTTAGGATAGACCAATCTGTCCGTAATCAAAATCACCTGATACCCAGCTTCCCGCGCATAATCTAGAATAACATCACTTTCCGGGAGTAGCTGAACAAAACCGAAGATTAGGATGACATCTCTATTGTCCACATGCATTAATGTCTCGAGCAGTTCATGTCCGCTCGGGGCCATTTTTTTGAGTTGAAGCCCAAACCGCGCCATGCGGTACATCATTAACTCAGCTAATCCAGCGCAGGGACCGGGACTGTAAATATAGATATGTCTCGCCGTAGATAGAGCATTCACCGCCTGCTGAAGTATTTCATCCTTTAAATGGCGGCGAGTTTCTTCAAGATGATGACAACAAATATCTAGCAGGGTTTGAGGTAGAGAATTGTCATTAGCTCGTTCTATAGCATCCTGCATTTTAACAGAGGGAGTCGATTCAAACCGGAAACGGAGCCGATTCTTAAATTCCTTGGCATGCTTATATCCTACTGCTTTCCAGAACCGCGAGACAGACGCAATACTCAAACCAAGCTCATTAGCCATATCTTGCTCTGTCATATACAGAACACGTTGCTCATTTCTCTGAATAAAATCAGCAATAATCCGTTGATTCGGTGAGAAAGGTCTTCGACTCCAATCTTTATACATCGTATTGCCTCCCTCATTTATTAGTGTTTGAAGTCAATATAACCGCCAAAGATGTTGTAAATATTATTACAACGTTAAAAATAATGAAAAAAATATTACCTTCCTTTAACAATTGGAAAAAGCTGCGATGACATGACCTTTCTATAATGAAGTTAATACAAATAGGGAGGCTTTCTTAATGAGTACATTAAAAGGGCGGTATACGCTGACGCAGTCGCAAAAAATGATGATTTTTGTATTGTCGATGTCGTTGTACGGTTTGTCTAATATGTTTACGGAACTGATTCCCAGTGTCCAGTTGGGGCCAATAGAACTGTCGGTTGAATATTTTGCCTTCATTCCGTTGACTTTGTGTATGCTGTTTCATCCGCTTTATGCAGCTGTGGGAGCGGCCGTAGGCGAAATGATCTTTGGTGAATTAATGCTCGGCCAGTTCGGAGGCTTAGGTGAGTTGGAGAAATTCATTACCTTCTCTCTTGCCATGTATGTAGCAGGTCGTATGGTGTCAGATCCCAAGAATCGTATACAGGTAGGTGTGGCGGCGATCACTGGCGTAGCTATACATCAGTTCTGTAGTGCTGCAGTTGATATTGTAAAAGTATGGGTTGGAGTAGAGGAATTGGAAGCTGTTCAAGGGCTAACAGAGAGTATTGTCGTGATTGAAGGTGTAGGTTTTCTAAACAATGTACTCTTCTCAGGCATCTTATTCGCCTTACTACCTACTATGTATTTGGTTCCACGGTTGTACGGGAAGATCGAACCTTTGCTTGGCATGAAACCTCGTGAACGGAATATGAAATATGCAGCGGGTACCTGGTTATCACCCAAGCTTGTTATAGGCGGAATTATTTTGGCGGGGATTGCGATGGGAGCAGAATTGTTATCGGAATCAGGATGGAGTTTGGGCGAGTTTGAACTTCCCGGGGCAGAATCTAATGAGGGAATTTTGATCTGGGTGAGTATGTTGGTGGCAGCAATTGTGGCTGGAATAGCTATTACGATACAAATTCGACGTGCTGCACGAAGACGCCATGAAGCGGGTCAGATAGATGCGTAAGACAGTTCTTGAACTGAACGGAGTGACGTTTACCTACCCGGGGGCTGAACAACCTGTATTGCGGGATGTATCTCTGCAACTTAAGCAGGGAGATTTCACTGCTGTTATAGGTAGTAACGGATCAGGGAAATCGACACTATGTAAATGTTTTAACGGATTGATCCCTCACTACTATACAGGGGACTTCAGTGGGGAAGTCATAGTTAGCGGCAAATTAGCCGAAGGAAGAACCGTTGCAGAACTATCTAGAACGATGGGTTATGTATATCAAGATTTCGAGAACCAATTGGTTCGCCCGACTGTGATAGACGATGTTTCTTTTACTCCTTTGAATTATGGATTTGCGGATTACAAGGAGCGAGGAGAACGAGCACTAGAGCTAACGGGTCTAAGCGAAGTGAGAGATGAATTTGTTTGGCAGTTAAGCGGAGGGCAAAAGCATTTGCTCGCTTTGGCCGGAGCGTTAGCGATGGACCCGGAAATACTCGTCATTGACGAGCCTGTTGCTCAATTAGATCCGCAGCATGCCCGGGAAATCTATGAGATCCTACGTCGATTAAATGTGGAGCATGGGAAGACGATTGTAGTGATCGAGCATCATGCGGAGTTCATAGCAGACTACTGCCAGAACGTTATTCTCATGGACAACGGTAGTATTCGTTGGCAGAAGCCGGTGCGTGAAGCATTATCATCGGTGAGCGAATTACTTGAACTTGGAATTTATCCTCCTGATGTAACAAGGGCTGCTTGGATGCTTAATCCTAATCCATTGTCAGTACAAGAGCTGTATCCAATGAATCCTGAGGAAGGAAGATCCTATTTTATTTCCCAGCACAGAGCTGTGGAAGGAAATAATTGTTCAATGTTCAAGGACAAACATTGCCTTGTGGAAGAATCGGCTGAGCAGAAGAAGGAAGCTGTTGTACAAATGGAAGGTGTAGGATTATCGTATCGTACGATCCATAGAACACTTCATCCCGTTCTAAAAGATGTTCAGTTGGAACTTAAACGTGGTGAATCTATCGCCCTCATTGGCAACAATGGAGCGGGTAAGTCATCCCTAATGAAGCTGATAGCTGGTATCGCCAAGCCGAGCGGGGGGACAGTTCACATCAAAGGAACATTGATCAATGGATTGCCAGCCGAACGACTATCTGGAATAGCGTCATATGTATTTCAGAATCCAGAGGAAATGTTCATTGAGGATTGTGTGCGTAAAGAGATTGCTTATTATTTAAAAGCGCGGAAAGTGCCTGATATGGATGAGCGAGTGGAGAGCATGTTGCAGTCGTTCAGGCTTGGTGAACTAGCGGAACGTGATGCTCGTCTACTCAGTGGAGGCCAACAACGGCGTGTATCGCTTGCCATCGGAGCAGCTGTCCGCCCTGCGGTTATGTTACTTGATGAGCCAACGGCCAACTTGGACATCTCAACCAAACAGGAACTGGTTAAAGTTTTGGAGACGCTTCGCAGTCATGTGGAGACAGTAGTCATTGCAACTCATGATATGCAACTTGTGGCGGAATGGGCAAGTAGAATCATAGTAATGCACCAAGGTCAGATCATCGCTGACGGCAGCAAGGAAGATATTTTTGCCGATGAGCAGCTGTTACGTCGCGCCGGTCTGGCTCAGACCCAACTCATGGAGCTGAGCCGCGTATTGGGGCTGCCTCGTATTTGTTGTACTTTAGATGAATTTATGGTCAGTGCTGAACTACAAAAGGAGGGGGTAACACATCATGGAAGCTGTTAAACGGGCGCTTAATCGTATTTCAGTAGAACAAATTAAGCTAGAGTTGCTCGGGAACGCTTATAACAGTAGTAGCACCTTTCTTGGAAGGTTAGATCCTCGTACATTGCTTGTGTGGTATATGTTTTTTGCTATCGTACCTTGGTTTGTCTACAATCGGACAATTCTGTTAGGAATGTTCGCCATTATGGTGGTGACGACCATCCTATCACGTGCCAGTCCTTATATTCTATTTATCCTCTGCTTGGGGCTCATCAGCCAAGTGGGTTGGCTATTTCTACTCTCCCTCTTTTTTGGAGGTGGGATAGAATCTCTGTTACCGATGCTGACTCTCACCCTTAAATTGTCCGTGATTTCACTGGCGAGTATTACGGTATTCTCTAGTCTGGACCCCGAACGATTGAGTGATGGTTTATCTTCATTAGGTGTACCCGATGTCTTTGCTTTCAGTTTATCGTACGGGTATCGAATTTTGCCTACCTTGCTAGAGGAGTTTCATCAGATATTATTATCCTTTAGACTTCGAGGGCAAAGACCGCTTCGGCACGGGTTGTTATATTGGAGAACAGCCACGTATTACTTGCGCATTATTGTATTGGTCTTTTATCCTTTGATGCTGAACACTGCCAAACGTTCACGTACTACGATTGAAGCGCTTGAGACAAGAGGATTCACTTACGGTCTTAACAACCCCAAGGTAAAGAAACTTAAGCTTGCTTATCTGAAAATGAAAATATCGGATTGGTACTTTTTATCAGGATCAACCGTATATATCGCTTTGCTGTTCTGGTTTGGTAATCAATACCCTAATCTACTCTACTAAAAGACAAGTCTAAAGGAGAGAAATTTATGATGAACATTGATTTACATACACATGGCAATCTGTCCAAGAAGGCAGGATTTTCTCCGGAATATTTCGCAGAAATGATGGTCGAAGCTAAGGCAAATGGATTACAGGCGATTGCTTTGACGGAACATTTTAACACCTCCAATTTTGTCGGTATGTATGAAACGCTAGATCGGATTTACCCATATAACGGTCATTATTATGATGCAGACGGCCTAAAAGTATTTCCAGGCATGGAAGTCGATATTGCGGAAACGGGACACATTTTACTAATCGGGCTCAAGGAGAACATTCTTGCTGTCAGAGGAGAACTTGAGGATCACACCCAAGAGGGAAGTTTTATTCCATTCAGTGATTTGTTAGATCTGGCTGATGAACATAACCTATGGAAAATCGGGGCACATCCGTTCAGAACCAATACACCATTACATCACTTGGACCCGGAGTTGCTTGGGCGGCTTGACGCTTTCGATTTCAACGCCAAAGATATTTACAGTCAAGGTGAGGATGCCTACAGACAACTTATTACACCCTTCGCTGAAAAGTTAGGGATACCTGTGATAGCTGGTAGTGACAGTCATCAATGCTTGCAGTATGGAAGCGTGGTGAACCGTCTACATGAAACATGCTCTACAGTAGAGGAGTTGAAAGTAGCCATCCGCCAGCGGAACTATGAGGTAGAAATTTCTCCTTGTTTGCATACGAAGGTAAAGGCATCTGTTATGATGAAGAAACTACTGAAGAAGATGCTCGGTGAGGCTCCATCAAGGGATGAGTTAGAAACAGGTACTACGGCTTAACAATTCAGAGACACAGTGCGGCAGACCTTGAAGAGTAAATTATATCCTCGACTACCACTTCAATGTTTATCGTTAGCGTAACAACCAATTACTAGAGTGTATTCTTTGTTAATGTTACAACAAGCAAAGGCAGCCAATCCTCTGAAGAGGAACGAGCTGCTTTTTTGTTCATAATGCGTCAACCTCACTGCGGCAGCTTGGACTCAGCTGACCGGAGGGTCGTTGCTATTCTCTGCTCCAAATCATAGAGCTTTTTCTGCATAGATTGGATTATGTCCATTTGCTGATAGGATAGCTTCATCTCGGTTGCTGCTGAAATTGCATCACCTTGTTTGATAGCGACTTTATAACGTTTATCCGCTTCCGAGCGGGCTTGTTGTGCATTAGCGAGAATCTTATTCTCAGCGACAACCTGCTGCTTCAATGTTGTTACCAGCACTAAAATATCTTTGGTTGGTTTCGTCTTAGTGGCGGTTTGCTTACGTGCTGCAGTCAGCGCATCCGTCTTAGCCTTCACCTCAGCTCGGGCTGTTGTAGCAGCAGGCTTCAACTTATTGCGTTTCAGATCAAATATTGTAACCGCTTTGGTGTCGTTAGTTTTCTTAGCGGCAGCGGACTGCTTACTGAGGGTTGAATACTGCTTTAGTAGGGAGGAGTGCTTCTGCTGGATTAGTTCTGCTTCTGTTTTCAAACGGTTCAACAGAATTTGGTCGATGGCATTGAGCTTTGCCTTTATTGATTTCAGGTCGTCATTGTTCTGCTTACGGAGCTTCTTAATTTTCAGATTATCCGCCTGTATGACTTCTTGTAAATCAATGTAATTATCATGCAAGGCATTGATGTCTTCTAGTGCTGTATCCCAATCGGAGGTTGCATAAACCTGTGAGACGTTTCCTGTGAGAAGTATTAATAAAAAAATAATGGTTCCTAAAAATCCTTTGTGAATCATGTTCAAACCACTGTTCTTATTCCCATGATTAATCATTTGCCTCATCTCCCATCTAAAATAGCAATACACGCAAAAAAGCACCTCCAAGATAGGCATAATATGCCTGTCTTGCGAGGTGCTTCGCCCGCATAGCATGTGTAATTGTCATTTACTATAACTTGAAATAAGTGGAAAGTCAACCCTGAATAGAACGTGTGTTCGTTTTTTGTTCGGATCTTCATTGCGAGATGCTACGCCAGCAAAATACATTTGTCCACCATCAGTTTGTACCCACCGTTTGCGCTGACACTTCACCGTAACTTATGTCATTTAGCTGCCAATCGTTTGTTCTTGCATCAAATTCTGCTATATGAATGAAAATAGAAGCCTAAACAAATAAACCCACGAATACCTAAAGGTATTCGTGGGTTTTGCATGAATCCAACGGTTATTGATCTACGGAGACTGCAGCAGATGACTTCTTCGTCTTCGAGCTGAGTATATGACTAACGAGATAGACAACTAGAAATACGACCATGACTCCAGCAGAATAACGATACATGATGGAATAGTTTGAAGCTGATGCGACAATGCCGAGCAGCATAGAACCTAGGGCAACGCCTAGATCAATCGAATTGTAATAAAGGCTGTTTGCTGTACTATGTTGCTCCGGTGAAGCTTCACGAAGCATCCATGCCTGAGTCGTTGGTTGTATTGCACCAAAACCAAGTCCGTATAGAAGTGCCGATACAATAACAAGTGGAAGCGTATTGGCATATGACAAGATGAGTAGACTTGCTACTACGATGATCGATCCGGGTACAAGCACAAAGAAAGGGCCATAGCGATCAAAGATACGACCAGAAATTGGACGCACGATCAGAACGGTAAAAGCAATAAATAAGAAGAAAAGTCCAATTTGCCCCAAATGTTTCTCTTCACCAAATAAGGCTAGAAATCCAAGAATGCCGCCATAGGTAATCGACATTAACATATTTAACAATGCTGGCATCCACATGCGGGACATGGTGGTCTTCTTGCTGTTTGTTGTAGTGGAGGCAGATGACTTCAAAGGAATGGCAGGTTTGGCTGGTTGTGGTGGAATACTACGAGTCATGAGCAATAATGGGACAATTAGCGCAGCAGCTAACGTTCCAAGTAATGAGAGAGTCGTGAAGCCGTAATCTTTTATTACAGAGAGTCCGATTAGAGGTCCTACTGACATGGCAATACTTGTCGACAGTCCGAAGTAGCCAATGCCTTCACCAATTCGCTTATGGGGAATAATCTGGGATACTAAAGTAGGTAAAACCGTACTCGCCATCCCGAATCCAATGCCGAATACCATGCGCAAGCCGAGCAACTGATTCATGGAGCCAGCATAAGGATAAGCAAAAGTTGCTGCCGCTAATATAAAAATCCCCCAAAATAATATGGTGTTTTTGCGTATGGTACGTAGTAGAAACGCCGTTGCAAAGCGAGTAAGTATGGCTGCAAGGGCGAATAGACTAGTGACTAGGCTTAGTGTGAAATCACCAGGATGAAATTGCTCCTTGGCATAAGTAGGGAAAGGGGATAGCAACATTTGTAAGCTTAGAAACAATAATAAGTAACTTGCGGTTAGAACAATGAACGATTTCGTCCAGAGTTTCTCTTGATGTTCAGACATAATATGATTACTCCTTTTCTAGTGTAGCTAATTCAGTTGCTTGTTGACTAATCTTGTTCAGTACCGTGCACATGAGTTCATATTCCTCATCCGTAAGTGTATCTAATACATCCCCAACCGTACGATATTCAATCGGCTCAATGGCGTCCGCTACAAGTTTCCCTTGTTCAGTAATAAATACATGAAAGGAACGACGGTCACTTTTACCCGCTTGTTTCGTGATAAGTCCTTTGGCCTCTAATACGTCAAGTATACGAGTCGTGGTCGGCTTATCCTTGCCAGAGCGCTGGGCTATTTCCCGTTGAATTAATCCATCTTCTTCTCGGACACGATATAGAACACCCCATTGTTCTGGGGTTATATCATATTGTTTAGTTCGCAGCATAAATAAATGACTTAGTTTCCGGTGTGCGTTACCTAGCTGAAAACCTATTGAATGATCTAATCCTTTTTTACGCAAAATTCATCACTCCCGATATATAGTTGTTATAACAACTATATTCGTGACAACTAAAATTGTCAAACGGTTAGATAACTTGATACATAATGGGTAATTTCTTAGCTTTAATTATTCTAGCGGAGGTCTGAAGGGGTGCATTGTCGTAACTGCCTAAACACTCTGTTAAAGGTTCTGACATTTGTAAATCCACATTCTAGTGCGATGTCAATCATCGATCTATTTGTGTTCAGAATCATTTCTTCTGCCTTATTTATTCGAATGTTGTTGAGGTAGGAAATAAAACTCATGCCAGTGATGCTCTTGAAGAATCTAGAGAAATGAAAAATACTCATATTAGCCTGCCTGGAAACATCTTCAAGAGTGATAGCCCTTGAATAATTCATCTCTAGATATTCCAGTACCTCCTGCATAATTTTCATAGTAATCATACGCCGCTTATCTTTTTTTAGGTCAGCAGGTTCACTGTTTGCATATCTCAAGATGGTTCCGCAGAGTTCAAACACCATGCCGGTTATAAACATTTCATAGTGCTTTGATTGATCCTCTGACTCCCGCAGCAAATGAAGCATAAGATCAGTCATTTTCTCAACAAACGTTCCCTTGTGCTCCCTATTCTCCGATTCAGAATTACAGAAGAAAGGACTGGTTAGCCTAATGTTTTTGGGCCAACCTCCGGGAACCCCGATAAGTTGAGGATTAAATATAACAATCAAGATGGTAGACTCATTATCCTTGCTGTCGTAATAGTGAATATCTCCACTAGAACAGATTGCAATATCTCCTTTGCCGAGAATCCGGCTTTCCGAATTGATTCCTATTCGGATCGTGCCTTCACACACATAGATAAATTCAAGATCATTATGCCAATGCGCTAGAAAGTTAAAATTATGAGCAACAAAAGCGGTGAATGGAATTATAGAGTGGTATAAACGATTTTCATGAAATGCTTTCATTGCTGCCTCCTTAACTCTTGAACCAAATAATATTTGCAGTAGTCCCGATATATTCCTAAACTTTAGCAAAAAATGACCATACAAGCAAAGAAAATGACGAGCAGTAAAGAGACTTCTGATTTACAATTTTATTGTAATGAAGGAATAAGACTGGTTAATTTGATCACAAAGGAGACACTTTATGAAGTCAAAAAAGGCGTTAATTGTAAGAGGCGGTTGGGATGGGCATGAACCACAGAAGGTTTCGGAAGTTTTTGCTGGATTACTAAAGGAAGAAGGCTTCGAGGTTGAAGCTTCTGATACACTAGATAGTTTCAAGGACGAAGAAAAGTTGCTAGATTTAAACCTTATTGTCCCGATTTGGACCATGGGGGATATCAGTAATGAGCAGCTTCAACCCGTATTGAAAGCTGTGGAACTTGGAGTGGGGATGGCTGGATGTCACGGTGGGATGTGTGATTCCTTTAGAAATTGTGTGGAATGGCAATTTATGACCGGGTCACAATGGGTTGCCCATCCTTTCAATGATGGCGTGGAGTATGAAGTGAATATCATTGGTTCCGGATCCAGTCCCATTATTGAAGGGATCAAAGACTTCAAAGTAAAGTCAGAACAATATTTCTTGCATATAGACCCATCGGTTGATGTGCTTGCCACGACTACTTTTCCACTGAGCGATGGAGCTCATTCGGCAAATGGTATCATACAAATGCCCGTGGTATATACAAAAATGTGGGGAAAAGGCAAGGTCTTTTATAATGCATTAGGTCATCATGCAGATATCTTCGATATTCCAGAAGCCAAGGAAATGATGCGAAGAGGGTTCCTTTGGGCGGCCAAATAACGATATTTCATTAGTAGATAAGGTGGGGACGAGCTTGGGTAAAGCTAAGGTAGGGATAGTAGGTTGTGGGAATATCAGCGACATTTATTTTGAGAACCTTTCAAAGTTATTTGTAAATACGGAGGTATATGCTTGCTCCGATCTGTTCAGGGAAAGGGCTGAGGAAGCAGCCGAGAAATACAACGTACCCCATGTATTATCCACGGAGGAGTTACTGGCTTCTGATGAGATTCAAATTGTTGTGAATCTGACCACACCCCAAGGACATTTCGAGGTGTGCAAACGGGCGTTGTTGGCAGGCAAACATGTATATGTGGAAAAGCCCCTATCGCTTACATTGGACAACGGAAAAGAACTGGTCGCTCTAGCCAAAGAGAAAAATCTATTCATCGGTTGTGCTCCAGATACCTTTCTCGGCGCAGGACTTCAAACGTGCAGAAAGTTGATTGACGACGGATTTATTGGAGAGCCGGTGGCGGCAACCGCATTTATGGTCTGTCACGGACATGAAAGCTGGCATCCAGACCCAGAGTTCTATTATGAAGCTGGCGGAGGGCCTATGTTTGATATGGGACCGTATTATCTCACTGCACTGGTTTCCCTCTTGGGACCTGCAGAGACCGTTTGCGGTATGACCAAGACATCTTTTCCGCAAAGAACAATTACGAGCGCTAAGAAATTTGGCCAGCAGGTGGAGGTCAAGGTTCCAACTCATGTGGCAGGGACAATAAGATTTGCTAGCGGAGTAGTGTCAACAGTTATTACGAGTTTCGATATCTGGAGCAGTACTTTGCCGCGGATAGAAATATATGGATCGCTGGGAACATTGATCGTGCCCGATCCGAATACGTTCGGTGGTCCGATTCTACTTAAGCCTGCCCAGGGCACTGAATTTATGGAAATTCCACTTGTGCATAATTATGAGGAGAACAGCAGAGGAATCGGCGTTGCTGATATGGCTAGCTGCATTGAAACAGGAGATCAGCCTAGAGCAAACGGTCAACTTGCCAATCATGTGCTTGAAATTATGCATGCGTTCCATACAAGCTCGGACACTAAACGTTTTGTAGAGCTTGAGATAAGCTGCGAACAGCCAAGGCCGTTGCCGCTGGGACTTGTTAAGGGCTTCCTGAGCTAAGGGATCCTCACGGAACTAATTGTTAGGATACCGCTGCGATGATGGATTGTCTTTACTGAACGCTATGCCCTCTGATTTCTTGATTGTACACCACATAGCTATTGAGATCAGGGGGTAAAGGCGTTTGCGTCCCAATTCACCTATTTGGCATTTCGTATGATAGCTCGATATACAAATTTGGGTAGCGCAGACTGTCTACGCCATCTTGATTTTTGCCCTTTGGCAACGGGAGCAGTAAATAGCCGATGCAACCACTCTAAATTTAGCCTCTTCCATATGGCGGGTGTAGGAGGTACTTTACCGGCGATTACGTCCAGACTTCCTCCAACTCCAAATACAATTTTAGTATGAGCAATATCTTGTTTATGATTATAAATCCATTTATCAGAGTAGGGAGCACCCATGGCTACAATCAGTATATCGGGTCTCGTTTGCTCAATCTCAGAAAGAATGGACGGCTCGTCTAACTCGGTAAAGAAACCATGATGTCTACCAGCGATCTGCACATTCGGGTAGAGCTGTCTAATTTTATCTACGGCATGTAGATTTGTTTGTTCATCGGTACCTAGAAAATAAAAGCTCCACCCCCGCTGATTACCCTCGTTTAAAAGTTGGAGTAGAAGATCGTATCCTGTAACCCGCTCAACAATCGGATCGCCTTTTCTTCTTGCTGCCATGAGTATTCCGACCCCATCAGGAGTTATCAAATCTGCCTCGCTAATAATTTTTCTAAGCAGATCGTCTGATTGACTTACAATCGTGATTTCTGGATTAGCCGTAATCAAATGAAGAAGATTTGATGGTTCATGTTGGAGATGTTTTGTTAAATGTAGTGTTGTCTCCTCCAGTGTTAGTCTGGAAAAGGGAACTCCTAAAATAGTAGTAACGGAGCCATCCATGCGATTCACCTCTCAGCGGAAAGTTAGTTTACTAATAGTTTAATCATCTTGAAATTAATTAAGGTTACACCATTACGTTCTACGGTCTGCGAATGCAATACTCGGTACCCGTGTTTTTCAAAGAATGGCCTAGCGGAAATGCTTGCGTCAGTATTTATTTCAACAAGACCTAGATCCGTTGCTTCTGATTCAAGTTTGTTAACTAAAGTTGAAGCAATTCCTTGGCCTTGAAAATCCTTGTGTACGTAAAGTCTATCTAAGTGACCATCGGGGATCAAATCTGCAAAACCGACGATGATGTCATTGATTTCAACAACATAAGTGATGTTGTGTCTCATTGAATCACTCCAAGTTTGCAGCCTGATTGGCTTTTCATCATGAGGCGCCCATGCATCAAGTTGCTCTTGCGAATAGTCTTGTTTGTTCACCGAATGTACTGTTTCATAGAACAATGTGACAATCTGAGTAATATCTGAATCTTGGAATTTTCTAATTTTCAATATGTATCTCCTCCTGACTTAGAAGTTCGAGTGTTCTGATATGTAGACTTTCTTCAATATAAACGCAATCAAACCATAAAGGTTTCTGTAAACCATTCGTAATAAGGTTGGATCAGTGGGTCGTTTTCGTTATAATGGACTATGCTTATAGAGAAGTAATTATGATACGGGGTGGAACTATTTGTAAGACGTTATTGAAAATTGATGGTCATGACATTCCGAAAGCAGCCAGCATCATGGCGCAAGCTTTTGTTAAGGATGACCCGCTGTATCAACATATCTTGCCTGATGAGACTACCAGGCTTCAAGTGCTGAATATATTTTTTCATCGATACATTGAGATGTTATATCCTTATTCAGATTTACTAACGACGTCAGAGAACTATGAAGCTGTGGCGCTCGTATTTCATTCGGAACGTCAAGCGGAGACAATGCGCTCGAAAGCCAAATATATGAAGCAGATTGCATTTGCCATTATTAAGTCGTTACCGATCTGCCGAATCATTGGGGTGCGTGGATTTATTCGTGGAATATCCATTTTGCTTAGTATGAGTTCTTCGTGGTTAGCGATGCTAGGTGATCAGGAATATATGCATTTGGATATGCTTGTCGTGCAGGAACAATATCGCGGTCAGGGGCATGTGTCGAAGATAATCAATCCGCTTATTGCGGAATGTCGTAGGAAGAATATCATGTGTTCGCTTGAGACGCAAACGCTAAGTAATTTACCCATATATGAACATTATCAGTTCCATACTGTAAAAGTCATCCCGTTACCTAATAGCTCGCTGGAGCAGTATTGTATGGTGTATAGGCCCGATGGTGATTTACCAGGAAACCACTGACGTTTTACGTTGGGCCATGCTGCCCAGCGTCTTTTTTTATGTATAAGCTAGAATATATCATCACACTATTTATTGTGTGCTTCTCATCGCTAGTCCTATGGCAAAAAATAAACACCGCGGCTGCGGACCTCGGATTCAAAAAAATGCTTTGTCCGCAGCGTTGAGTGTGTAGTACTAATGCAAATTTAATTAGACGGTAGATCTAAATCTTGTTATTAACTCAGTATTGCCATCCGTTACCGATGACAGGACGGTCACTATTTGCCCTGCTGTTGAACGCTTGATTGGGTTTCGCAGAGTTTTCTGTTGCTTTGCCTTGGATTTGACCCGTTTTGCAATCGTTAGGTGGTCCGATGACAACTGTATTTGTGATTGGAGCAAACGTACTCTTCACTTTGGCCTCATCAAGACAATAAGCACGAGCAAACACGCTCGCTGGCGTTAGCCGTAACAGGTCGGAACCACCGATAAATTCAGGAACTGGAGCATCAAATATAGCAATTAAATGTGTATTATCGACCTGAGCAATCTCATAATGCCACCATCCCTGAGGTACATTAGCTACTTGTCCCGGTTGAATCGAATAATTGAGAAGTTCTTTGGTAAATGGGTTAATGATCGAAACGACAGCTGCACCTGAAATACAGAATACTAATTCAGTAGCATTTTGATGAGTATGGGGCTCAACTATGTTTCCCGTACTGAGATAAATGTCTAGTAAGGACACATTTCCTAATGTGTTAAGCTGATTGATGGACAGAAAATTAATATAATTCTGATTATCCTTTTTGAAAAATGAGTTATTATTTACATCATACGTAAACTGTACAGATGGAGAAGTAAAATCCATATAAGAAGCCGACATTTTATTAACCAACCCTTCAAATTAGTATAGGCAACAGCCTTGTGGGATATCTTATGTTGTTTCCCAGTTGAAAGTGCGTCATTACTTATGTGGGAGGTATTAGGGAGTGGAATGAAGGGCTAGTTGGGTATATTATTGACTTAACAATACTAGAAAGTAGGTTTCATTTCATGGCGGGTAACGAGATGACAGGTATAGAACAGAATATATACCGCTTCAGTGAATCACCCATTTGGGAGATGCAACGGGCTTATTATGAAGAACAGGGGATGAAAGCTTGGCAGAGTGAGGAAGTCCCCTTATATATAACGAATAATCCTATGATAGCTACGGCATATGCAGAAATGGTATTTGGGTTTCTTCAAGATCGAGCTCAATTAGGGCATACAACTGAGCCGGTTACGATTCTAGAGCTTGGAGCAGGTTCAGGTCGATTAGCATTTCATGTGCTCAAGGAGCTATGTAAGTTAAGAGATGAAGCGGGGGTGGCGCTTCCTCCTTTTTGCTATTGTATGAGTGATTTCGCCCAGAAAAATATAACTTACTGGCAGCAGCATCGTAGCCTTAAACCCTTTGTAGAGCAGGGAGTTCTAGATTTTGCCCTGTTTGATGCTACTCATGATAAGGAGTTACAGTTAACGGAGTCTAACACGATTATTCGGATGGGAGACTTGCAGCAACCACTGATGATCATCGCCAATTATTTTTTTGACAGTATCCCACAAGAATTGATTTATGTTGGTGATGGTAAAATTCATGAATGTAGGGTATCCCTAAAGTATCCTGATGGAGCAGGGGAGCTTAGTACATCTGAATTGCTAGAGCAGGTAGTTCCTGAGTACCATTACGATAGGGCAGAGGAGTATGAGCAGGAGTCATATGCCTACCGAGATGTAATAAAGCTGTACCAAGAAAGGTTAGAGGATTCACATATTCTTTTTCCGGAGATTGGACTGTCTTGTTTAGAGAGGCTGGGTCGATTGTCACAGCATGGTTTTCTTCTACTTACAGCGGACAAAGGCGATCACCGATTAGAGAATTGGGAATTTGCAGAGCCGCCAGAGATCATTCATCATGGGAGTTTCTCTTTAACGGCGAATTATCATGCGATTCAAACTTTTTATGAGCATAAAGGAGCGATGACTTTTTTTACTCCACATCACTATAAGAACTTGAACGTAGGATCTATTCTTATGCTTCATGACCCGAAATTCTATACTCAAACACGACTCGCGTACCAGCGGTTTATAAATCGTTTTGGACCGGATGACTTCTTTACTTTAAAAGAGTGGTTTGAAGAGCGTTTGGATCAGATGGAGCTCCGGCAGATTCTTTCCTTCTGGAGATTGGGTCGCTATGATACTGAATTGTTCCTAAAAAGTGTTGAGCGTATATCGGACTTAATTCCAACGAGTGATGATGAAGAGATGAAGGATCTTGGGGCAGGCATCCACTTGATGTGGACAGGCTATTATCAGATGGAGAGTAGCCATGACTTAGCAGTAGATTGTGGTATGCTGTTGTTCGAAATGGATCACTACGAGGATGCTTTAGTTTATTTTGAACGGTCAACGAATCTTGATCAGGCGAATAGTGATGTATTTTATAACATGGCGATTTGTTATGATGAGGCTGGAGTTGAAGAACTCGCTCGTGATTATGCGCATAAAGCTTTGGCTAAGGATCCTGATCATGAAGGTGCTTTATCGCTGGTGTCAGCTTTGTAGAGGTGGACGTGATTGTTTCAAAAGTGATAAAAGAATAAGGGGACGTATATCGCACATCCTTACTATATAAAGTGGAGGCAGCTTGTTATGAACATCAGAGGAATACAACCACAGGATAATGCAGCTATTGAACAAATCATCAGAGAATCTCTAATCGAGTTTGGCGGAAATAGAGAGGGGTTGGCGTGGGCTGATAGCAGCTTGCACAGTCTCTATGAATTCTATAATGAAGAAGGTAAAGCTTATTGGATATTAGAAGATGGTGGAGAGATCGTTGGGGGTTGCGGAATCGCCCCATTTGCTGATTCTAACGAAGTTTGTGAATTACAGAAGATGTACTTATCGAAAAAGGCCAGAGGATCAGGAGGGGCTTTGAAACTTCTAGAAACAGCCTTAGAATTTGCCAAGATTCATTATGATAAATGTTATTTAGAAACACTTCAAGATATGCAGGCTGCCAATCGTTTCTATAAAAAACATGGCTTTGAATCATTAGATGCTCCGCTTGCGGGGTCGGAACATTTTGCTTGCGACGCTTGGTATATGAAGGACCTATCTGTTACGAGAAATTAATTTTTTTATCACGTAGAATAAAAATGTTGGCCATCAGATTATTTCATCTCGATGGCTTTTTATTATGACGATTTCTATAATTTTTTTATAATCAGGAGTTCCTCTGTGGCTTCGTTATACTCAGCATATACAATTTCAGAAAGATCACTATATCCTTACTTAAACGTCAAATCTCGGATTTTTGCTTCATCCATCGTTTTCTTTCGCTCAAAAGAATAGATGTGAAGAAGTCTAAAGGAGTAAATTGACAGGTCTCTTTTCTACCCATTAAGAAGGTAATGATCCAAAGACTCACAAATGAGAGTATCAATTTAATGAAAATAAGTGTATACATCGTCTACGTTAGTCTAAGATCATTCGCGATAAACCGTATCATAAGAAGGGCGGAATTTTGAGAGAGGTTAGGGATTTTTTGTTTTCTTAACGTCTCTTCAAAAAAACGATTGACCATATTAAGGGAATTCTTTAGGCTAAACCGCCACTCTCAGCGGCAAGTCCGGTGCTCCTAAGGTCCCGGACGTTATCGCCCATTTCAAGCAAGACGATGAAGCCGTTCTCGCCTAAGTTGAATTGATGTTCAGCTTCGTCTTCCAGTTCAGTTCTAAGTTGGTTGAAGTAATCCTCGACATGAATGAGGAACGCCGAAGGGAGCACTTCAGCGCGACGCAAATTGACAATGTCATTCTTCGTTTCGATGATTCTCAATCTACATACCTTCTGAAAAAGAAAATGCCCCCTCGAAAAGGAGGAGGCGTGGTACTGGTAACGAATATGATAAATGTCTGAAAGTTTGCTTGAAGCGGTTGACGGGCAGAAATGCTCAATAAATTACGCACTATAAGGAGGCATGGGAACGAAATGAAGTTCGATCTTCGAGAGTTAGCGTTGTTTGCAGAACAGACTGTAACAAAAGCGGGTGACAGAATTTCCGAATTGCGCAGTCGGGAAAAAATTGAAGTGAATTACAAGGATTATGGTGAACTTGTGACATCCGCTGATTTGTTATCGGAAAAAATCATTCAAGAAGCCATAATGGGTAAATTTCAAGGTCATCGAATTCTTTCGGAGGAAAATGGAGTACATAACTGGGATAATTTCAAGTTTGACGGTCCAGTATGGGTGATTGATCCCTTAGATGGAACAGTTAATTTTGCTCGGAACCTGCCGCATTACGGCGTTTCATTGGCTTTTGCCCTTGATGGCGTAGTGCTGGCAGGAGCAGTATATGCGCCAGATTTGAACTGTACTTATGTTGGGATTAAAGGGGAAGGCTCCTATTGCAATGGTGAGCGTTTACGAATTCGTAAATGTACTTCGCTACTAGATGCTGTAATTGGCACAGGTTTTCCGCATGATCTAGCAAAAGTGCAGCCAGCAATCGAAAGAGTGAATCGACTCAGAAGAAACTGTCGTGACATTAGGCGTTTTGCCGCACCAACAGTAGACATTTGTTATGTGGCGTCCGGAAAACTAGATGCGCATACGGAAAGTCTTTCACCGTGGGACGTAGCCGCCGCGGGCTTGATTGCACGGGAGGCGGGAGCATTGAGTTGCAATGTACAAGTGGTGCCAGATGACATCCCTAATGAACTCTATGGTGAAGAGGTCGTATTCACGACACCTGGAATCTTCGATGATCTCTTGACATTATTGCGGATGGAATCAGAATAAAAGGTTCAGTCTCTCTTCAACATTGTTGTACGTGCGAAAACGTTAGCTTAGTAAGACATGTTCTTCAATGAAAAGGCCATCCTTTTCAGGATAGCCTTAATTACTTGCCGCTTCAGACAGCACGGAGAACCGTATCATAGTTTACAGACAGGTCATTCCGCTAACGGGAAACGATAGTTCAATAAAACAGCGACAGTCTAATTCTTTATTTTCTGCTGACATCAGTACCTTGAAAGTAAATTTACTTAACAACCAAGAGCCACCTCAGCCGAGGTGGCTCCTTTTTGCATTGTCAAATATCCTACTGAACTGCTTCAACTTCTAACACGGGAATGGAAGTTAGCTCCCCGAATAGATCGACATCTCTAAATTGAGTGAATGTACCCGTAACAGTGATATCTCCATCGTTGAAATTAAAGTTACCGGATAGCAAGATGTAATTGTTAGCAACTAAAGCGATAACCTCACCAGCGCCTGGTTCAAATACCGTACAAGTGAATCTCACTTTAATTCCTGGAAATTCAGCGAGCAAACTTCCATCAATATCCGTAATATTCACTTGGACTTTGGCGAATTGATAGCTATCTCCATTATGTTCATAAATGGTAGTTTGACCTGCACCTTCACCTACAGGATTGATTACAGTCAGCGTGCCATCAGGATTAATGCTGATCTCATCGGCTTCAATCCGATAGAGCAATGAAATCTTGTCACTTTGAACTTCAAGTGCTGTATAGATAGCAGTCCGACTATCAGAAGCAGATTGAATCAGTAAGACGGGCGCCGATGTGATACTGAAGTCCTTGTCGATAACCATGCTTTGAATTAGGTCGCTTTTAGGTAGGTCACTGTAGGTCAATACCTGTACGCTATCTGTAGAGTTCATACGACCGTAATAGATTTGATTCGTCTGATCGGCTGCTGCGACATATACTTTGGAGCCGAATCGATCGGTTCCACTACTAGCAAATACGTATTCATCCTGTCGTTCTGGCAGAAGTCGGACGGGCTCGGCAATCAGCCAGGACATCTGAACCTCCTTAATTTCGGCAGATGTATCTTGGTATGCGCTAAGTTGTTCATACATATCGATAGCTGGTTGGAACTCTTTATTGGCTGTAAGTTTTTCAGCTGTTTTCAACATTTCTTTGAAGCTATTTGCGATATACTTAGTCACCTCAGAAGGGGTGAGATCTGCACTAGCCGCAAAACTTTCATATTGTTTGGCATTTGCAGCAAAACTACCATAGTTATTGTTCTCAACATCCTTTTTCAATAATTCCAGTCCGATGTCTTCGATTCCATGGGTCACCCACTTGGCGTTAATTTCAAGCTCTTTGTATTGTTTGAACATCAACAACACGTTGCTATAGAGATTGTTATATGAATTTTCTGAAGCAAGCTGGTTCATTTTTGTCTCATCATAGCTTTGGAAATTTTCTAATAATTGAGCTTTATGTTCCTTATCTCCCCCAAAAAATTCACTAGGAAGACGTAGCATATTCCACTTGAAGGTCTCATCCGTATACTTCGATTTCTTCAGATTTTCATTTGCTTGTGATAAGAACTGCTCTTTGAATTGCTTGAAATGTGCTGCGAATTGATCGGATATCCTTAGACTTTGCGAAATCTGAGTATAGTAGGGCGAGTATTTGCCTTTAGGTTCCATATAAGTGCTTTTTACCTCTTGAAACTGCTCGTAGGTTTGGATTAGCTCATCATAATCATTTCTCGATGTTGCTCTTTGAGCAGCCTGATCCAGAGAACTAAGCTTGCTGTTGATCGTGGTAATGGGTGCCAATTCGGCCAGCCGTGCAGCGACTTCCTGTTCCTTATAATCGAGAAATTTATTGTTTTGAGCTTTAGTGTACAGTGCTTCCGCCTCGACGAGCTTGTTCTCTGCATACAGTCGATCTGCTTCGGCAATCCAGCTTATTTTTTGTTGGACTTGATAACCCTTGTAACCAATCAGGACGATTACAATCGCACATAATAAAATAAGTAGATTATGCAGGGTTATTATTTTTTTGATCGTCATATTGAGTGGCCCCTTGTTAGGCTTGTCTGCGACTCGGGATCCATGCCGTATTGTTCTTCATATAAGCGGGATACGATATCAGCTAATTCGCCCCATTCCTGTTCGGGATGGCCGCTAATTACGCGGTACAGCCGTAGAAAGCGTTCTTTAGGTAATTTGCTGGCATAACGTGCCATGAATCGGGCATAGATAGCAACATAACGCTTCTTCCGAACAGCTGCTCCCGCTGCACCAATAAGGATGCTTAATCCATCTTTCATATCGAGTATCTCATCTTCATAAGAAGTCACGTAGCGTAGTGCATTGTCTTTAATCAATTCGCGCTTGACCTTGGCCAGTTCACCGATATAAGCCGCTAGATGAGGGTCGAAATGTTTAAGCATTAGCGGTTCTAGCTCCAAGTCCATGTCGCTACGAAGAACAAATGATTGTAACTGCATAATTTGCAGCATCCGAATATGATCATTCTGCACAAGGGTGGCTACCTCACGAAACATTTCATAGGAGCGCTTATGTTCTTTGTTATTACCGACTTCAACAGCAGTATCTAGGTTCTTGATCAATCCATCAATGATCCTTTGACGATTGCGAGTGAACAACTTCACTAGTTCACCATAGGTTCGTGGTGACAGTGTTTTGCGTTGATTGAGCCACAACAAAGCTATAGCGGCTGCACCTCCTACACAGGCAATGATGATTTGTTCCGCACCACGAGCAAAAAGAATAGCCAGTAGCGTAACGAGCAAAGTGAGCAGGAGCTCATTACGCATGGAACGTCGCACCAGTTTTTCAGCTTTCCAATGGACAGGGCGTAGCGTTCCTTTACCACAGAATAGGCAGCTTGGCTCATGAAGTACCGTGTAACGCTCACAATGCGTACAAACCCTTAACTTTTCATAGGCATACATAGACTTATGTAAAGATCCAAGTGGAGCAGGGATTCGCCGAGAAGAATTTAATTCGTTATTATGGTTGGGATCCTGTTGTCCGCGCTCCTGATTTAACAAGTCAAGTAGAGCTGTGTTAACCTGCTCAGAGGAAAGAACACGTTTACGTCCAAGTAAATATTTCACCCATTTGACAATGGTTAATAGTAACAAAATGATCAAAAAGCCGTTTGTAATCATAGGTAGTCCTTTCTTTAATAGAAGTTAAGCTGTAATTACATCTCAAAAATTGAACTTTTGTGGTATTAATTATATCATATTGTCATAACTGGTAGCATCTTTCCCTTAACTAGACTAGGCTTATAATAAAGTTAACAACGATCTTAATCTTTTCTTAATGTCTATTAGGTATAATTGACTAATCTATCTCTTGATTTGATTTTATTGTGAAGGAGTACAACTTATGTTTCGAAGAATTAAAATCACACTGAGCCTACTTTTGACACTCTCATTACTACTGATCTATTTACCTCAGAGCCTACCTATAGCCGGCGCCGCTGCTGCAGGTCAAGCTTCACAAATTGATGCTGTATTAGTTGTTGACGTCAGCAATTCTATGAACACAAGCGACACAGACAAAATTGGCAATGAAGCTATGAAAATGTTCATTGATATGTTGTCTACAAAAGGTGATAAAGTAGGTATTGTAGCCTATACAGACAAAGTACAACGAGAGAAAGCGTTACTGGAAATTCAATCACCAAGTGACAAAGAAGATTTGAAGAAATTTATCGATGGATTGGATCGAGGACCTTACACTGATACTGCGGTGGGAATTACGGAGGCCATGAAAGTACTGCAGCATGGCGCCGATCCTAATCATGAGCCCATGATCGTCTTGCTGGCTGATGGGAACAACGATTTCGCCAAGAACTCAGGCAGAACGCAAAGTCAGTCTGACAAGGAAATGGCGCAAGCTGTGCAAGAAGCCAAGGACGCTGGAATTCCGATCTATACAATTGGCTTGAACGCCGATGGTAAATTGAACAAACAAGCGCTGGAAGATCTCGCTAATGAAACCGGAGGTAAATCATTCTCTACCAATACTGCGGATGATCTACCACAAATATTAAGTGAAATATTCGCCAGCCATTTGAAATTGAAAGTGGTTCCTATTCAAAGCATGACAGGTAACGGAAAGTTTCAAGAGGTTACGATTAATGTACCTAATGCTAGTGTACTTGAGGCCAACATATCCATTATGTCCTCGAAGCCAGTGGAGACAGTATTAGTAGATCCTACTGGAACTGAAGTAGCCGTTCCTTCGGATAATGTATTACTCTCTAAATCTAAGAGTTACTCACTAATCAAGCTTCTGACACCTGCAGAAGGGGACTGGAAGCTGAAAGTTAAGGGTGCCTCCAAAGACAAGATCGATATTAATCTAGTGTTTAACTATGATTTGGAATTAGCGATAGATCCTATCCCGTCCAAAACGTATAAACCAGGGGATAAGATAGATATCCGAGCTTCCTTAACTAGCAATGGTCAGCAATTGCCTAATACGGAGTTATACACCAATATGAATGCCGTACTTGTTGTTAAGGACTTAGATAGTAGTAAAACGGAAGAGATTAAGTTAACAAACACCGGGGACAGTTTTGAGGGAAGTTATACAATTGCAGATAAGCATGAGTATGAACTCACTGTAAGAGCGGAGGAAAAGAGCTTCTACCGTGAAACAGAGCCGGTTACAGTCAGTGCCAAAGGAACGACATCATCCTCAGGTAGTGCAGGGGTCACAACACCGAAACCAGCGGACGTGGAAAAAGAAGATGCCAAACTGTTTCCCGTTATGCTCACCATTATATGGGGTTTAATTATCGCCACACTGTTGGGAGCCGCCATATTAATTATGAAAATGATCCAGAAGGCAAACAAAGGTTTTGTGGGCCAACTAGTCATTGAAATTCGGGATGAGAATACAAATGAGAAGACATTCCCGCAATACAAGAAACTCGGAGCGTTCAAAGGGAAATTTAATCTACATCAGTTGCTCCAGCTAGCACCAGAATTGAAGGAGACTGAAGGTTTTATCTTCATTCCAGGCTCAAATGATCGGATTATCATTCGCAGTCAGAATGGCGGAACTTTGGAGAAATCAGGGCGAGCCGTTGATATAAGCAAAGGGCTTGAGCTCAAGAGTGGAGACCGTATTACTGTACCGTTGAGCCAGGCAGATAAGACAATATTCTTGGAATATCTTGTATAATTATTAATTAACTTATGGAAGTCTAGGAGGAAAATGAAATGAAGCCAATCGTAAGAGAGCACATTCAGCAACTCGATGTTTCACTTGGGGGCGGTATTGTCAGTGACAAAATTCGAGTGGATACAATTGATAACCCAATTCTGATTATTGGTTTGGGTGGTACGGGGATCGACGCATTGCTTCGTCTGAAGTATCAAATCAACCGTCGATTTAAGCTGCCGGAAGATCCGCTCTCCAAGAAGAAACAAGAAAAGCCAGACAATGTGGAATTCCTAGCCTTCGAGACCAATGAACAGGATCGCACCAAACGGTATAAAGGGATTGGGCTTGATCCAATCAATGAATTCGTACTTCTATCCAATGCAGAGATCGGCGGTCTTTTGCAAAACCGCAGTATTTTGGAGCCTTATATTACCGACTGGTTGTCACCCGAGCTAAGTATTACCGATGGTATGAACGGAGCTGCTGGTGTTCGTCAGGCCGGAAGACTATTGCTATTTACGAAGATAAACCAAGTGGTTCAAGCTATTGATAAGAAGATCAAAACTCTATCGGTAGGCACCAACAAGAAATTGATGGTGTTTCTGCTAACAGGGTTGTCAGGGGGGACAGGGAGTGGATGTTTCCTCGATATCGCCTATATTGTTCGGGGGATTATTGAAAGAGATCATGGTTCCGCGGGGATTGACCGTGTTAATACGCTAGGGTATTTGTTTACACCGGATATCAATCTATCTAATCAAAGCCTAAGCGAACATACACGCGAATATATTAAGAAGAACGGTTATGCTGCACTTAAGGAATTGGATTACTGGATGAATGTGGATAGCCGAGGCGAACGCTTCAAACAGCAGTATGGCAACATTCTGACGGTGAATTCTCCACTGCCGCCGTTTAATCTTTGTCATCTTATCTCAGCAACGAACACGGAAGGCAAACTGCTTGAGAATGCTTATGATTACTGCATGAACGTAACGGCAGAGAACATTACTAACTTTATGGCGAGTGAAGAGAAGCAGTCGGGCGAAGAATTCGCTATTCACGATTATATAAGTAACATTCGCACTAATATTGCTCAGATGAACAAGTTATATCCAGCCAATTACGAATATAACATTATCGGTGCTTCTTCGGCGGTGTTACCTATTGAAGAGATGACTACGTATTTGGCATATCGTCTGTTCGACAAAATGGATAAGATGTTCCAGAAGGCACCTACGCAAGAGGATGTTGAGAAGTTTGCTCGTAAGCTAGGACTAGATCTAGATAGTATGGAGAAAACCTTCGAGTCTCGTGTGCCAGAGCCGCTGCCAGGTTATCAGAACAGTGAACGTCTCAGTTACAACAATGTGATCAAATCACAGGTCGTAAATATTGATACGGAACTTGAACAGAACTTCTTGGCCCGTGCCCGTGAAGAATATATTAAGGCCAAAAAGCAAATGCCAGGCGAAATTGTTGCGCAGTTTAGTGACCAGGTGCGTCGATTGTTTCTACATCCTGAGCAAGGACCTTTCTATGTATCACGTTTAATTTATACAGAAAAGGGTTTCTGCCTACTGAAAATGTTGCTGTCCTATATCGAAACACTCCGCGAGAACCTGCTTCATATTCCGCGGGATATTGAGGCTGCGCAGGATCAAGCTGCGGAGAAGTTAGGTGACGCCAAGAGCGCGTTTGTATCCAAAGATAAGAAGAAGAACTTCTACATCGAAGCTAAAATAAATGAGTATTGGCTCCATGCGGATGTCGAGCGGACCGAGCAGTTAATTGAGTTCTATGAGGATTTATATGCGCTACTTAATGCGGAGAATAATCGGATTTACAGTGTGTTCACTGAAATATTGAATGCACTAAGCTCTATCTTTGCTAAGAACGGCGATATTTTGACCGCTGGAGAAGAACAGTCTGACCATAAGGGGAACAAGACGTACTATTGGAATTTGGTTAGTGTTCCGGACATCTCCAAAGTTGTTAATAGTCTGATGGATCAGAAGGATGTGGATGACCTGATCCGTGATTTCTCTAACGAACTATTGAATAACTCGAACCAATGGGTTAAGGAACAGGAAATTGACATTGTTCGTTCGATTTCTGAGTTTCTGAGTGATAAATTTGGTGATTTGATTACGAAGTCTATGGAAGATTTCCTAGTTATCAAATATGGCCAGGAAGAGTCAATTGATAAGTTGGTAGAACGTTTTATCGCTGGAAAACTAGACGATGAAGCTGTACCTGTGTTCCATCTTGCGAACAGTACAGGGAACTTACACTTCCCATCATGGGGTTTTGTCTCAGTACCGGTGCAGGCGCCAAACATCTTAAAAGGGATTCGTAATTATCAGAATAATGCTGTTGGCAAATCGCATTTCACGGTGAAGGAAAGCCAAGTGAAGAACCGGATCTTCTGGTTAAACACACGCAATGGGGTTCCGCTTTATGTTTATACACCGCTGAAAGTATATGAGGAAAGTTACGAGCGGACGATTCTTGATAAAGAGGGAATTGGACGCCACCTGGTTCAGACAGATAAGAACAACTGGACATATCTACCTTCGCCAATTCCGGAAAAATCATGGGGTGATGTATACACCAATTCTCGTGTGAAGGGTTATAACGCTAGAGTGCGGGATGAATTCGCACGGGCACGTGCTCTTAATGTTGTTGTGGAGAAAGGGATCGATCAGAACACAAGCACACGCTATGCGGTGGTATTCACCAAGCCATTCGATTTGACATCGAAACTTCAAACTTACGACATGCGCCTTGATAATACTAAGCCGAATTTAGGAGAAGTGAAGAGAGCGTTAGTAGATTTGAAACGCCTGCTCTCCGAGGGGCTGGAGCGTGAAGGAGTTAAAGATATCTTTGGTAGTATTAATGAGGAGCTTGCTCAGGAGAACTTGATCCGTTCGCCAGAACTGATCGCCCGCGTGCGAGCTGAATTATCTAAGTATGAAGCCATTGCAGACATGGCTGCTAAGCTGGAGACCTTAATTGGGCAATATCAGGATGAAGAGAACCTGCTGGAGCAGTTCATTGAATCATTGTATACAGGTACTATCACAAAAAAGGGTGCCCTATATGTATATGATCGTGATGCAGAGGAAGAGGCATGGGAGCCATTCGCAAATCTCATGAAGAGCCGTAACTATGTCGAGTATGAAGTATTCACTCAATTCCGCAGTCTTGAAGACAAGAACCGGGCTACGTTGCTGCGTAAGACTTCACGTCGTAGCGCGGAATTAACCGCTTCGGAGGATATCGAACCTTTATTAGCTACATTGAATGAGCTTAGTGACAGCTTTTCGCAAGCGCGCGACACTTTGGAGTATGAGAAAGTTGAGCATGCAAACGGTGAGGATATGTATCAGTTCTACAAGCAAGTGACAGCAAAGCTGAATGATATCCGTAGAAGGCTGAAATAATGGTTCGGGCGGAGGTAGACATCAAAAATCTGCTGGATAGTTATACAGCAGATTATGACCGCGCGGAAGAGAATCTAAGTGGTAAAGGCGATGATCAGAGCAGCATTCATTACCCCGCTTTGTTTCTGTTTATCGGTGATAAGTCGGCGGAAGCGGCTGAGCAAGTCATGGCCATGAATAATAAGAAATGGGATAACAGCGATGGCGTTATGTACTTTCAAGTTACGACGCAGGAGAAATCTTCTGCGTCAGCTCCACCTGGTGGTGTTCAAGGCAGGTCCTCATCTCTGACGCAGTTTGTTGTTCCCAAGATTTCTGCGGAGCAAGGGAAGACTGTTCGTCGTGACCTGTATCAGGAATTTCAACGCAATGAAAAAGGACTATACGAACTCAATATGGCAATGCACAATATCAGCAGTGCTATATCGCAGTACGGTCGACTATATGCTTCCTTTGATCGCATTCATATTTCAGTCATAACGCGGGTCGATGACCCACTAAATGTATTGGTACCGGAAATTACATTACTGGCTGGTGCCATTCTAAGTCAGTCGTTCAAATCGGTACAAAGTGATCTATACGCTTTGATCAGTGAACGTGAAAGTGTAGGGTATTCCAGCGGGGTAGGTATGGCTTTTCTGCGGGAATTGGATCACATACAGGATCCGTCGTATTCCTATACTGCAAATCTGCATGTGACAGAAGAGGGGCTATCCATTCCAGTTCATCATTCACCTTCACCGTTGTTTGATCTGGTATATATGTTATCCGACAAGAATGAATTAGGTATGACATTAGATCATGAACTGCAGAATTGTTATGAGATTATTAGTCATGTAAGTCTCTTGAAGAACCGTAAACCTAGAGATCAGGTTTATAGTGCCAATAATGCAAGCTATAACAATACTTCATTTAAGAATAATTTGATGGCTGAATCAGGAAGACAGGGATATGTATCTGCTGGTTTCTCGAAAGTAAAGCGGCCGCATGAACCGATAGCTTTAACAGTACTCTATCACTTTTATCACGGTCTACTGGATCGAATGAAATCCAAGACGAGTCTTAGTGTGAGTGAAAGACTTGAGTTCTTTGGCGCAGGACCGGCGACGCTCTCAGCTATGGCTGAAGCGGTGGTTCCTAGCGTTGACGGACTTACGGAGATGCAGGGATTGATGAGTAACAACATCAGCTATGCGGCTATACGGGGCATGTCGATGTTTGAAGCCGAGGAAGCGGTCTTTGGCAGTGGTGCAGGAGCATTTTTTCACACGAACTATGTGGAAGCTGCCCAGCGTCGACTTGATCTTATCAACGTTGCTGAGGATATAGCGAAGGCGGTAAGACAAGGATTGAAGCATCATGACGGTATCAGTCTATTTCATGTCCGAGACTGGAGTGATGAGGCTAATGTTTCAGAAGGAGTCATCTCCAGTTTACAGACGCTAAGACGTGAAATAGCGGCAGATCTAGAGAACGCAAGAGGCGAACTGGAGGGACTTAGGGAAGGAAGGGTTGAAGATCAACCTTTTCAACGGGTTCCACTCATGGATAAACATAATCTACGAGGGTTCATTCGTTATTTGTTCGGTTCGGTTTATGCTAGAAAAGTGGAGATTGTTAAGCTGGAAATGAAGCAAAAGCTATTATTGAGGTACGAACGTGAACTTGAGCGCCTACATCGTCAATATAAGGAGTCTGCTGAGAGTCTAGATTTGCTCATGACTTGGCTTCGGAAGGCTGCACTGGACAGTATTTCCCGTACGGATGGGTATATCGGTCAGAATATCATGGAGTACTATGAAGTTGTAACTGAAGATCTGATGACACAAATCGAGAGCAAACGTGGAAATCACATTTTTTTCGAGGAGCATTATCTGGGAGAACCGATGAAATTGCTGGAACAAGGGCTGGTAGTATTGACCGAGAAATTAATCTCGGTATGCCGTAACTTGCTGTTAACCTCCCCGCACTTTGCACTAACATTCGAAGAGGAACTGCTTCAGCGTTCTAATGTGACAATTAACTATGATAACAAAGCCGTGTTATCCAAGGACGAACTGTTCAAACGGCTGTATCAGACCTTGGAGGATAACGCAGCAATACAGCTTCGATTGTACGATTACACGCAGGAGCATCGTTATGTTGAGAAATATTTATTTGGGGACTTCGACAGTGAATTTATCCGCTACGCTTTTGCCGCCGACGAAGTTTCTCGCATGTATAGATTAGGCTGTCTACATGAGAAACGCAGTAGCGGGGTGGAGAAACTGAATTTGATGGGTGGTTTTCATCCCGAGGACTTGTTGTATTACCGGAATGGTAAAATGTACTACGAAACGTATGTAGACAATGGCTACGAGTTCCACGGCATTGACTTGGAGAAGTTGCCACCACTGCGGTAGTGGCGTAGCGGGTACGAAACAATTTTTTTAGTCGAAAGGATACCAAAAACATGCAACGTAAAATCAATGGGCTCATGTTGTTGTTCAGTCTAATCGGAGGCGGAGTGGGGTTTGCATTTGGCGAAATTTTGCTGAATGAGTATTCGGATAGGATGCCAACCGTGTTATTGATTGGTTGTTATTTCGGGTTGCTTGCATTTTGCATCGGTGTAGCATGCCTGCTCGCGGAGATGATCTCCCCCAAACTGAACGGTTCGTCATGGCGGCAACGATATATGGGCACATCGTGGAAGATGTTAGTGCCCGTAACACTAGTACTGTTACTTCTAGTAGGTACTGCACTGGAGTTTGTATATGAACTGAATATCGGGGGACGGAAGGCAATTAAGGATATCGTCCTCATTATAGATAATTCAGGAAGTATGCAAGAGACTGATCCGGATAACGCTCGTTACGAAGCGGCTAAGACTTTGATTAATAGTATGGACAGCGATAAGGAAGCGGCAATAATTCTCTTTGATGATATGCCGAAGTTACTGCAGCCATTTGTCCGGCTGAAGAATCAATCAATCAAGGATGATGTTATTTCTCAATTGGAGAATATTGAATCTACCAATGGCGGGACGAACATAAGCCTGGCGTTGGATGAAGCGATGGAACAGATTCGTAAGGAAGGATCTAACCGCGGGGCAATGGCGATTCTGTTGTCCGATGGGGTTAGTGAAGTGAATACAGAGCAGGCTCTTGCCGATTATGTCAGTAGAGGTACCATTGTTAACACAATAGGACTTGGACTTACGAATCAACAAAGCTCAGGACTGTTGCAAGACATTGCAAACCGTACAGGCGGAAGGTATTACGATGTAACTGATTCAGCCAATGTGTCCATGGTATTTCAACAAATCTACGATAACATAGATGATCGTACACTGATCACTGAACGTACGGGTACGAATCAGAACAGTAGTTATTATATGGTGCTGCGGATCATCTCGCTCTTGCTGATAGGTGCAGCGATGGGACTATCACTTGGACTGTTGTTTGATAATCGCTATTTGGCGCGCAGCTTTAGCGCAGGTGGGGCGGTTGCCGGACTTATTGCGGGGATGGTACTTGAGTTTGGCCTTTCTGGATCAGCATTCCAAGATGGAGTTGTCAGGCTGTTAGCCTGTTTGATTCTCGCCGCAGTTATTACGTTGTTCACACTCGTTATACCTATGAAAGATAAAGGCACTGGATTTACTGGGCGTCGTAGAAGCGGGACAGAAGAGAATACAGGAGGCGGGTTCAATCCGCGTCGACGTGATAATCAAAGCAAAGGATTCTAGTAGCGGGGGGAAAGCGAAATGCGGTTTATAGAACCGGAAGACGTTGCCGATGCCATTACTGAGCTCCGTTACAAAGTCGGTGAAGATATTTGCAGCTTATGGTGGCGTTGGCCTGAAGGGATTCAGGCTGTATATATCCGCAGGGTAGCCGCAGGTGACAGCCCCGACACACCAATCTCTGCAGATGGTCTCAAACTATATACAAGGGAAGAGTATAAGGCAAATAACGGCTATCATGAGCGGATCGAAGTCATCGGTCAATTCCTCTATGTTGTATATGGAGCGAAGAGACAAGATGGTGAGATGCAGTTAATTCAACAGCAAGATGGAGAAAATTCGATTGCGGTCAGTACTGGCCGAACGAGAATTAGATACTCCATTCGTCATAAAAGCGGATTACTTCGTAAATATAAAACGGTGTATATCTCCGTGACAACCGAATGTGAGGTTCCAAGCGGGGTACTCTGCTACGTGAAGAAGCAGGGTGGTTATCCTTCCAATAGAGAGGATGGAACTCAGTATCCGTTCCTTCGAGATTTCGCACCAGGTAGAAATGATCTACCTGCCATCGAAGTAGGAAGAGATGACTTTGTTCGCTTGTTTTTTACAGACGGTCGTAAATTCGGGCAGTTCTATGAGTTGCTGCCTGAGTAAGAGGAGGAAATAGATATGGGTATTTTTGATATGTTTAAGAAGAAGCCTCAAGCCGCACCGCGGCCGCTTTTTTATGATATTGTATGTCCTTATTGCTTCAGTAAATTTTCACCTGAAGAGGTTGTATTCCGGGCTACTCACCATCGGGAAGATGATGAAGACTATGCTCTGAGTGAGGATGAACCCCTTAACAAATATAGAGAACGATTCGGTCTGGACACCGTTTATGATATGGAAGCGATATTGCGTCCACAGGATTTTCCAGAGGAACATCGGATCTATACTGATAATGTTGTTACGGGTCTTAACGATCGATATGGAAAAATCACTCGTCGGCGGTTGTGCCCACAATGTCATAATGAACTTCCGGTGACGGCAGGGCAGGTGCCGAGCAACATTATTTCAATTATTGGTGCTTCACAGGTCGGTAAATCGGTCTATATGACCTCTTTGATCCATACGTTGCAGAATACAACAGCGGATCATTTTGACGCGGCTTGTATGCCGCTGAATGCAGAGATCAGCCGTAAATTCCGGACGCTCTATGAGGAACCACTCTTCGAACGTGGAGATTTATTAGCTTCTACTCAAAAAGAGCGGATGCAAGAGCCGTTTATTTTTCAGTTTGTGTTCAAAGATGAGAACAAACCACCGCTGACACTGGTGTTCTTCGATGTGGCTGGGGAAGGTATGGTCGATCAAGATTACTTAGGACTGCAGGGTCAGCATATTAAAAATTCATCGGGTATATTGTTCATGGTCGATCCACTGCAAATTCGTTCTATCCGCGAGAAGATTCATATTAACATGGGGGATAAACCAGGTGAATGGGTGTCCCAGTATGATGAGCCTCGTGATGTAGTTTTGACGATGTTTGGGGATTTTATCGCTTATGAAGATAAAGGAAAGACCGATATTCCTACGGCTGTGGTGCTGACCAAGAGCGATATGCTGCATTCGTTGAAAGACGAAGATGGCGAGTATATCAAATCAAACAGCAACATTTTTAATAATGTAGTCCATCGCAAAAATTTCGATATTGCTGAATTTCAAAATATTGACGGCGAGATCCGTCGCTTTATTGAAAAAGTAGACCGTCCGTTCAAAGGAACGATGGATGTTTATTTTAAGGACACTGCTTATTTTGCCGTTTCTGCACTCGGAAGTAATCCAGTAGATCAGAAGCTGCAGGGTGTAGTCAGTCCAATTCGAGTGGACGAACCGTTTATCTGGCTACTCTACAAACTGAACTATATTGAGGGGAGAGAAGCCCATTGAAACCAGTCTCTCTCCCTATTCAGCAGCAGATATATACTCGTGAACGGCACGGGTTGTTTCGCTCTGCTGAGGGTTTTGATACGGTGGCTAAATCTGCAGGATTGGATAGTTCGTTTATCAAAAAAATACTTCATCCGTTCTGTACATACGACGCTCCGGCGGAGTTGACTACACGCGGTGAGAAGGACGGAACGCTTTATCCAGAGGCGCTTCATCTGTTCCATACGGAAACCGGCGAAACGGTATTGGGACGTAGTGTGTATCAGCCAGCAGATTTTACAGGTCTACGTAGTGCATTCCTGACTCATAATTATGTCATTTCTGCAGAGCGCTCGGACGAGCTTGTGAAAAGTTACAGCAACTGGCTCGCCGCGGCTTTTTTCAAAGAATACGATGTAGCAAATGGTAGTGAGTTGCCTGAATTACAGGACTTACCGCTGAATGGTTCTGACGGTCGAACAACGTTATCCTCCTGGAGAGAGCTGCTGAGCGAGCTCAAGATGGATGAGCAGATGTTTAAACAATTATTGCTTGCGGTTATGACCTCCTGTGGGGAGGGCCGTAAAAAGGTATATGTGGCGCTTGATGTACCACCTGAGCAAATAGATCAGCAGGCAACTCGCTTGTTGGAACTGCTATATGCGGTATTGCCTTACGAATTCCGTAGACGGCTTGGGTTTATCACTTATGCAAAGGAACCGCAAAGCCGGAAGTTTATTCATCTTCAGTTTGTTGAGCGTGGAAGCCTGAGAGCGAATGATCGTAGCTTAGAGAAAGAATTCATCTTTGATCTGAGCTCGGGGCGCTCCACGAATGTGGATTGGAGTGGAAGACATCCTTATATAGATTTTGCGTGGAATCATTTGGACCGTCTTCATATACTGGAGCCCTTTCTTCAGTTCGCAGACGATATGCTTAAGGGGATGGGGATTCGTAAAACAGCGGTAGCAAGCTACAATGAACTTACCGTATTGTTTGAAATTGAACAGGGGAATGACCCTTTGTACGAAGGGGATAAAGCGGGAACTCTACGAGCTCTGATGGAATATTTGAAACCTGATGGTGCACTAGACTCAAGAATGCAACTTAATGATTTGCTCATGAGTTTATTTGATCGGGAGTTTGACCAAGTACGGCAGGGAACAGTTCCAGATCCACTCGTTGCAGAGTACTTCCGAGATTATTACCAAATTATTAGCAAATATGGCGTCACGGGCAATGAAAAGGGCAAAATTGTAAGTTATTTTATTCGGATTGTTAACAATGCGCTGGCGCATAATCGTAAGGATCTCTCTATAAGAATATATGAAATAATTGAAGAGAGTCCTGGGCTTAGAAAAGATTTCTTTGATAGTATCTTGAGTAATGATGGGTTAGCACGAATGTTGTTTGAACCATATATTCAGGAGAAGTTTCTGAGTTTACAGAAGAGCAAAAATGTACTGAACCTAGTACAAAATTGGTCGGCATCCCACCCAGACGTGCTTCATAATGAGTGTTTTCAGGAATCTGCGCAGATTGCCTTAGGTAAGAAATTACGGGATGAGCCAGTGCTTCTACCTGCCGTAAATGCTGTATTCGAAGCTATAAGCAAACTTAGGAGAGAATCGCAACAACAGACAACAGGTAGAGGCACTGCTAATTCGACGATATTGGATCTATTGCGTGCGACGACCATCCGAGTGTTACTTAGTGAGATCGACTTGGAGAAACTTAGTAAGGAGCAATTGCTGGCCGCTGACTTCATGAAGCAGTGTGATGGAGTAGAACTGGGGAGAAATCAACTGGATCAGCGCTTGTACAGTAATGCTATGGTGTTGTCTGCTGCGTACAAGTGGTTCACATCGGCGCAACCGGATGAGAAGATATTTTCTGACTTATCCTTGCAAGATATCGATCGAGTCCAGCAGTTAGGCCGCAAATGGTTGCAGAGTGAAGTGAATGTCGATTATTTTAGCAAGTTGGTATTAGGCTTTTATCGAGAAACAGAAATCGGCTTTGTGGAATACAGTTCACTTCTAGAATTTTTACGAAAAAATGCGACAGATAAAGAGACCATTTACGAATTCTTCCTCTGGTCGCAAGGGCATCCATTCTTCGCTCGACCAAGGGGACTTGTTCCTGCGTATACTACCGCCATATTGGCGTATTTTAACAAAAATGATCAGAACGCCTTCAAAAATCGCGATTATCGCAATAGGTACTTCTCCAAAGCTGGTGCGGCGCTAGAGCCGGTATTTGAAAAGGCTAGATTCGATCTCTCATCACCTTTGAGTCAATTTGTGGCCGGTAACCGCAAAAAACTGTTTCTAACTTCAGGTATTGTGGTACTTTCCCTAGCTATAGTATTAGTAGGGTTACTGACAATGAAGAACCTGGGAGTGTTCGATGGGGGTACGGAGGCAGGACCTATCGTTACGAATAATCCTAACGGCACCTCAACTCTCGAGACGGGTGTGATCGTTTATGCTGAGCAGGTCGCGGGCAGCATTGTCGACAATGAACCAGTGGATGGTTCTCAGGATCAGCCATTGCATGGTCAAGAGCAGGACAAGCTGCCTGAAGGCGATCAAGTTGATATAAATACAGATTCGCCTGTTGACCCTAACCCAACCAATGAGCAAGAAACTGTTGATTCTCCTGACAATGTCGCTGGTAACGGGGCTGCTGGGGATGATACATCTGCTAGTGAAGTTGTAAATTCAGGGGAAATGACGCAACTCGTATTTTTATTTCAGGATGAGGCGTCAAGTCTAGCTTTTGATCCAGGGACTTTATTTGTAGAGATCCAAGGACAAGAGAAACAGCAATTTTCCTTATTAAATGTCAAACCTGGAAATGTGGCCAAGAGTGGGGTAACTGCGTATCCGTGGAAAGTTACTGTTCCGTTAGGTCGTAGTCTAGATATTCCAGTTGGCAGCCTGATTACAGTCCAAGATAAAGTGTACGCCATTACAGAATGGATCGTGCCGAACAGCACGGACAACGCTGGTAACCCAGACAGTAATTTGGATAAAAATAATACTGATAACAGCGCTACAAACAACAGCACCAAGGAGAACAGTACAAATAGTGCTGACAATAGTGCTGCCAATGGTAAAACTGATAGTAGCGATAAAGAATAAGTAAAGTACCTTTTCACAGCAAGCCACTAAGGAACTTAAAATTAAAAATGGCAAGCCTCCAATACACGGAGGTTTGCCATTTTTTAATTTGCGTAGTTCCTCTATGCTTGCTCTAAAAGGTATGGTTCAAAACCAAAATCAGCGCTTGACCATCAATCGAAGAAGAGTGCGAATCGCTGTAACGGAACTCAGCGACCTTATTTGCAGCTTATTCAGCCGTTTAGGATTTTAACGGAACTAGCAGAGGTTATTTCATCATAATTCATGTACTAGAGCATCATTTGGATGAAGTAAGGTCTTTCAGTTCCGTTAGAATTTCTATTGAGTCTCATAACTCCAAATAATGTCTTCTAGTTCCCTAAGATTGATGTCTTAATACGTCAAGCACTGATTGTGGGGTTGATCCAAATTGATTACAAATTAAACATCCAAACCTTCTTGATCATTGTAACCATTAACGATGAGTTCAAGTTCTCCTGTCATCGAGTCGATTAACATACCGTGGATAGGGATTCCAGAGGGAAGCAAAGGATGTTTTTTGACTAGTTCAACAGTACGAATGATACCTTCTTTTTCATTGTCAAACCCGCGAAGCCACTTTTTCAATTTGATCCCTGAGTTTTCCAAGGTATTGAGTACGTCATCTGAAATCCCTTTTTCTCTCATGGAATTAATCATATGTTCGGAGTTTAGCGCAGCCATACCGCAACCTGTGTGTCCGATAATATATACTTCCTCGGCATTTAGTTCGTAAATGGCAACTAGCAGACTACGCATTACGCTTCCAAAAGGTTGGGAAATGATGGCACCGGCATTCTTGATAATTTTGGCATCACCATTGCGTAAATTCATTGCTTTTGGAAGTAGCTCGAAAAGTCTTGAGTCCATACATGTAACGATTGCCATTTTCTTCTCGGGGTACTTATCCGTGATATACTGCTCGTATTCCTTATCGGCAACAAATTTCTTATTGTATTCCAAAATCGTTTGAACTTGGCTCATACTTGTCTACCTCCTCTATAGGTTTGTGTAAGTTTTTCAAAAAAAGTTTGTTTCAAAATTTGATTATACGTTTTGTTATAAGTATCATCAAGAGGTGTACATAAAAAAATTATAAGAGGTGGATTAGCTTATGAAACAGGAAACCGCTGAACAATGGCAATTATTTACTGAGCTTTTATCCAAAATTAATAGTTATAATGAGGCCGTTTCTTTGATGGCATGGGATTTACGTACAGGTGCGCCGAAAAAAGGAGTTCAGACTCGTTCGGAGACAATCGGTCTATTATCTACTGAGGCATTCAAGTTGCAGACCTCAAGTGAGATGGGGGCATATCTGTCTTACTTGAATCACGCAACTGTGATCAATGAACTTAGTGAAACTCAGCGTAGAATAGTGTTAGAAACTCAAGAAGAGTACGATCGTAGTGTCAAAATTCCCGCTCAGAAATACCGTGAATATACGGAACTTACTGCGCATGCGGAGACGCTCTGGGAAGATTTCAAGGAAAATGGTGATTTCGCCGGATTTGAGCCATACTTGACACAAATCGTAGCTAAAACGCAGGAATTTATAGACTATTGGGGACCTAAAGATACAAGGTATGATACGCTGCTTCACATGTATGAGCCGGATCTAACCGTTGAGAAGGTAGATCAAGTATTTGGTCAACTTCGCGATCGTCTAGTCCCACTTGTTGATAAGATTAAGGCGACAAACAAGAAGCCTGATACCGCTTTTCTGAAACAGTTGTATGACAAAGAGCAGCAGGAGAAATTTGGCATCTTCTTGTTAGAGCAAATTGGTTATGATTTTGAGGCTGGGCGCGTAGATGAGAGTGTACATCCGTTCGAAATCACGTTGAATCAAGGTGATGTTCGAATCACGACACATTATCTGCAAGATGATGTGACAAGTGCAGTATTTAGCTCACTGCATGAGGGGGGCCACGCGCTCTACGAACAAAATATCAGTCCAGAGTTAGCGAGAACTCCAATTGGCCAAGGTGCATCCATGGGTATTCATGAATCCCAGTCCCGCTTATGGGAGAACTTTATTGGCCGTAGTCGGCAATTCTGGGAACGGTTCTATGGTGATCTGCAGCAGCATTTCCCAGAACAGTTAAAAGATATTACCGTAGATCAGTTCTACCCAGCTATCAATGCAGTAGAAAACTCATTAATCCGCATTGAGGCGGACGAATTAACCTATAACTTGCACATTATTATTCGGTATGAAATCGAGAAGAAAATTTTTAACGAAGGGCTTCCGGTTAGTGAGTTGCCTAAAGTATGGAATGAAAAATATAGTTCGTATCTTGGTTTAACCCCGCCGAATGATAGTCTAGGCGTACTACAGGACGTGCATTGGTCGGGTGGGCTTTTTGGTTACTTCCCTTCTTATGCGCTGGGAAATATGTATGCAGCACAAATCGTCAATACGCTTCGTAAAGAGTTACCACAATTTGAAGGATTCATCGCAGAAGGTAACTTTACACCGATCAAAGAGTGGCTCACGAATAAGATTTATAAATATGGTAAGAGCTTGAGACCATCTGAGATTATTCTGAAAGTTACCGGAGAAGAATTAAATCCGGATTATTTGGCAGAGTATCTAGAAGAAAAGTACAAAGCTATTTACGGAATATAATCTTAATATTCACATCCCCTCGCCAATTAGGCGGGGGGATTTTGCTTTCTTAACCTTTTTCTAGGCAGGCGCATACACTGCAGTATGGCCTTGCTATTTGAACAGGAAGAGGTGAACCGAAATGTTAAAACGTTATGCTGTGTCATTGATATCAGCTTTAGTATTATTGTCTCTAATCCTCGGTGGATGTGGAAGTAGTGGCGACAAGTTGCCTACGGTTAAGATTGGGGAGGTAACACGTTCGGTTTTCTATGCGCCGGAGTATGTGGCGATAGAGAAAGGATTCTTCAAAGAGGAAGGGCTGAATGTAGAGCTTCAGACAACTCCAGGTGGCGATAAGACGATGACTGCATTGTTATCAGGTGCGATAGATGTTGCATTGGTTGGAGCGGAAACCTCGATTTATGTGTATCAACAAGGTGCGGAAGATCCTGTCATTAACTTTGCTCAGCTTACACAAACCGATGGTACATTCCTGGTGTCCCGGGAAGAAATGAGTGATTTTGACTGGTCTAAAGTAAAAGGGAGCGTGTTCCTTGGCCAAAGAAAAGGTGGCATGCCACAAATGGCTGGAGAATTCACGCTAAAGAAACATGAGATTGATCCTCATAACGATCTTGAACTGATTCAGAATATTGAATTTGCCAACATAGCAGCAGCATTTGCTTCTGGTACGGGTCAATTCGTACAACTCTTTGAACCACAAGCATCCATCATTGAAGCTGAGGGGAAAGGGCATGTTGTAGCTTCGTTTGGTACGGAGAGTGGTAAGCTCCCATACACGGTGTTTATGACAAAGCAAAGCTATATTAAAGACAATCAGCAAGTTGTACAGAAATTTACTAATGCCATTCACAAAGCTCAACTCTGGGTTCAGGAGCATTCACCAGAAGAAACAGCGAAGACCATCTCACCATTCTTCAAGGACAGTGATCAAGCGATTTTGGCTAGTGCCGTGAAACGCTACTTGGAGCAAGGATCCTATGCTGAATCACCTGCACTTACGGATTCAGCTTGGAACAACCTGCTTGATATCATGGAAAGTGCCGGAGAATTAAAAGAACGGGTTCCGGCGGAGAAGCTGGTGGACAATACATTTGCAGATTCGGCGGTAGCATCCGATAAATAATGGCGTTTAAGGAAGGAGCGTGTCAACCATGGCGCCTGTCGTCGAACTACGAGACGTGGATCTCGTATATGTCACAGGGCGAGAAGCGGTACTCGCCCTGGAAGGGATGAATCTGGCGGTTGCCCCAGGTGAGTTCATAAGCTTGGTCGGTCCTAGTGGATGCGGCAAAACCACGCTTCTATCCCTCATAGCCGGGTTGATACCTCCATCTAGTGGAGAGGTGCTTCTTCACGGCAGGCCTGTTGTAGGTCCATCGCCAGAAGTGGGGTATATGTTACAACAAGATTATTTATTTCCTTGGCGGAGCATACTCGGCAATGCGCAGTTGGGCTTGGAACTTACAGGGCGTTTGAATAACGAGACCATGGATTTTGTTCTTGAACTATTAGATGGAATGGGGCTTGCGGATACGGCGAAGCTGCATCCCAATCAGTTATCAGGAGGCATGCGTCAGCGAGTGGCGCTGGTCCGAACACTTGCGACGAATCCCGATTTACTCCTGCTTGATGAACCCTTCTCAGCGTTAGATTACCAAACTAAGCTTCAGCTCGAGGATCTTGTTGTGGATACCCTGAAACAACGGAAGAAGACGGGGGTATTGGTGACCCACGATTTATCGGAAGCTATTGCTGTAAGTGATCGAGTGATTGTGTTAGCGGCTAAACCAGGGAGGATAAAGGGGATCTTCGATATTCCGGACAATATCGCTAGAACACAACCGTTTTTTGCGAGAAAAGAGACAGGTTTTAATGAGCTTTTTCATGAAATTTGGAGAGAGCTAGAAGATTCGGATGGAAAGGAGGGATAGCTATTGGAGCGAAGCAATTCCAAAATGTCCGTAGGAGAGCGAGAACTGTGGCTCCACGAGAAATGGAAACAACACAGGTTACAGAAACGACGTACGAAGTTCTGGGTGTTAACCGTTCAAACGCTGATGCTCTTATCTTTTATTGTGTTATGGGAGTTAGCAGGGCGTATGAAATGGATTGATGTGCTGATCTTCAGTTATCCCTCCAAAGTAGGTGCTCAAATTATAAGGGATGTAACTAGTGGAGAACTCTGGCCACACCTAGCCATGACGGTTGGTGAAGTTGCTGTGGGGTTCCTGCTAGGAACTCTTTTAGGGACACTGCTTGCCGTACTGATCTGGTGGTCACCATTCTTATCCAAAGTGCTTGATCCCTATATGGTTGTATTCAATAGTATGCCTAAGGTAGCGCTGGGTCCAATCTTTATCGTACTATTTGGCGCCGGATTTACCGCAATTGTGATGACAACACTGTCGATCACTGTGATTATAACGACTTTAGTTGTGTACAATAGCTTTAATGAGGTGGATTCCAACCTGATCAAGGTTATTGCAACGTTTGGTGGGAAACGCCGCGATGTATTTACTAAGGCCATTTTACCGGCTTCTTTTCCGACGATCATCTCAACGCTTAAAGTAAATGTCGGAATGGCATGGGTGGGTGTTATCGTAGGCGAATTTTTAGTAGCAAAGATCGGTCTTGGATATTTGATCGTATATGGATTCCAGGTATTTAATTTCACATTGGTATTGTCCAGTCTAGTCATCATTGCAGTTGTGGCTACTGGAATGTATCAGTTAGTCGTATATGTGGAAAGAAAATTGGTGAGGGAGCGGTAACGCTCCTTTTTGTGCAAATTATATGGACAATCTGTCATTGTGTGAACAAATAAAATCAAGTAGGATATTTCGTATAACTTACAGCTTAGAGAAAAGGGTGGTTTCATGGGATTTAGGGTGATCAAAACATCGATAGCCACGCTATTGTCTATTTTGACCGCTGATGCTTTGGGTGTGGAAAACCCATTATCTGCTGGATTATTGGCCATTCTCGGCGTGGATGTAACTCGTAAACGTAGCCTCCATACCGTTTCTTCACGTTTTTTTGCTTCAGTGTTAGGGCTGCTACTCGCATTTGGAATTTTTTATTTATTAGGTTTTCATTACTGGGTATTAGCTGTATACATACTGATTGCTTTTCCGTTAATGTCACGAGCTCATATGAAGGAAGGAATTGTGACTAGTTCCGTTGTCGTGTTTCGCGTATTTACTGGCGAAGCATTATCGATGCATATCATGATTACGCAAATCGAGTTACTTATAATCGGTCTAGGGTACGCAACAATCGTCAATTTCGCTTACATGCCGAAGCATGAGCATAGGCTCAGTGATATTCGATGTAAAGTGGACAAGCTGTTCGCTGTTATTTTTAAGCAAATAGCAGTTACTTTACGTGATCCTTATCATGTATGGGATGGTAAAGAATTGATCGAAGCAGAAAGTTTGATCTCGCAAGGTCAAGTCACTGCAAATCATGCGTTAGAGAATCAGATGATTAATCCAAACGATGCATGGAATGTATACTTCTATATGCGAAAGCAGCAGTTAGAACGGGTTGAATATATGCTGGAGCTCATTTCTCGAGTTTATCAGCGGATGCCGCAAGGAGAAGTCGCAGCCATATTGTTCGACCAACTTAGTATCGATGTGATCGATGAAACCTATACGGGTAAGACGGAGTATTTACTTGATCAAATGCAAGCGGAATTTAAAATGATGGAGTTACCGTCAACTCGTGATGAGTTCGAAATGCGATCTTCTATATTGCAGTTGTGTCGTGAACTAGGGATATATCTGAATATCGCCAAGAAATATAAATCACCAGCGGAGCTCCAAGCTAGGAAAGAGATGGACTGAATGGCCGGTATAAAGTTAAACAAACTCTGACTATAGTTGCTATCGTAATAACTATTACTGAATGATATGGTATGATTAACCTAACGATACTAACGGAGGTCAGTAGCTATGAAAAAATGGACGTATCTATTAAGTGGAATTCTAATCGGCGTGTTAATTACAACATCAGGTAGTGCGTTAGCGGCGCAAGTCCAAAGTTTAATAGGAAAAAAAGTGACGGGCGAATACACGGTCATTGTAGACTCAAAGACTCTGACTGATAAAGGCGCTATTATTGATAGTAGGGCAAATATACCTGTACGAGCTTTTGCTGATGCTATCGGAGCTGAAGTTAAAGTGTCCGGCAAAACGATTACCGTAACGACTAACGCGGGAAGTAAAGAAACATCGGGAAATGCTGATTCATCCACAACGAATATTTTTATCGGTAGAACTAAACAGCAGTTAGAAGATTCAAAAAAAGTATTGGAAAACGACATGCTACCTCCAACCCTTAAAGAGCGTGCAGAATTGGTTGAGGAGATCGAGAAACTCAAAAAATCAGGTTCAGCTGAAGCGCTGAAGAAGAAAGAAGAGCAATTGGCTTCTAAAGATGCACTGATCGAGAAATTCAATAATGAACTTAAACAAGTAGAAGCAGCTCTAAAATTACTGCAAAATTAAGGATCACAGGATGAGGGTCTAGCCCATTATTCGGTGATGCTATGCTAAATAACAGATGGAAATGAGGCGGCTGTTATTTTTGGTAAACAAAAGCTCAGAAAAGATGAATCCACCCAGAAGTGTTCCCGATGTAAAGAGACCAAGAAATTAACTTTTTACGCCAATAACATAGGAATCATTAAAGGTTTATGTAAGGATTGCCGAAAAGAAATCGGAGATAAAGAGGATTTACTTCCGATCTAAAAAGATAAGGGCAAGAAAGTTAGGTTGATTTTGGTTTTGAGCCGAAAGTTAATGAACGTACCTGTATGAATTGGAATACAATTCAGGGTACGTTCTTTTTTTTGATCTGTAAATATAGCGAAAAGTCGCTATTCTATAGGCTTTTATTATCTATACATATTTATTTATTGTAAGGTAATCAACATTCGCCCATGTCCTGCATACACTTGTAGTGAATGATGTATGGAGGAGGTTCAAACATGTCATTGAAATATCAAAGTAGAGAGATTATAACGAAAGCGATCTGTGGAAAGGGTCGTAAGTTCTCTACCGTAACACATACCGTGACTCCGCCTCACAAACCGACGAGTATCCTGGGGGCTTGGATTATCAACCACCAGTATGAAGCGGTTGCAGCCGGTGACGGAATTGAAGTTATTGGTACTTACGATATCAACATCTGGTACTCCTATGACAAGAACTCACAGACCGAAGTAGCCAAAGAAACGATTTCCTATGTAGAGAACGTGCCATTAAACTTTGTTGACAACAGACATCGTTCTTCAACAGTGGAGGTTTCTGCGGAGGCAACGCAAGAACCAAGCACTGTTGAAGCAAGTGTGACAGGAGATGGTCGCGTTGCAATTCGAGTGGAACGCGAATTCTCCGTTGAACTGGTTGCTGAAACGAAGATTAATGTTCTTGTCGTGCCTGGCGGCGATTACGAAGACAAGGATTTTGACTTCGGTTCAGACGGTGGGGACTACGAGGATTTAGATCCGGATCTCCTCGACGACGATTTGTAAGTAGTAGTAAGCCGTGCTTTATGATGATAGTGCAATATATGCAGCAAGGGCGGCGTCGTCGAGGGCGTTCGCCCTCTTTTTTTATTTTATTAATTTTTAGGTTGTTCCATGTTTTCTGCGTTTGAGGAGGGGACAGACATGAACCAGGAGTCCGTTATGATATTGAAAATTAGGATGGAGTCTGGTCCATCCCGTAGAATGCTGCTGCAGGCATTAGATTCCTGTGGGAGTTCCTTTCACGTTGTTCATAGTCCGGCAATTACGCAGCAGTCAGGGGATGTGGAGGACGCCCCCTGGGAATGGATTACTTTCGGACCACCGGATGCTCAGTTCGCGACTAAACTCCAAGAGCGGTTCATCAACAAGAATGCTAAGATCTTTCGAAGCAAGTCAGTGAAGAAATGGAAGGATCGCCTGAACGCTTGTGGGATAACTACTGAGCTTTCGGGGAGAGTGTCTTCGAATGCGGGTAATTATCTAAGACGTTTTGTTGTTCGGGTTTTTCACTTAAAGGCGCTACAAATTCTACCGCTTGGTAAGGCGGGGATTCTACCACCTTGGAGTAGCGAAGATGAATCAGACACTCCATCGGTGCTCTGGAGACGCCTAGAGTCAACCGCTGTTCGGACGTTGTATGCACTGGATCTGGATATGGGTGAGTTAGTAATCTCGGCTGGGGAAGAAGGTAAATTCACCGTGGAGGAGATTTCGGTGACCCCTGATATGCGAGGTGTTGGGACTGCAGATTTGTTTGCCAATGCGATGGCAGAGATGCTAATGAATCTAAGCCAACTTCCAGTGGGAAGGGAACTACTAATAGGAATGGATCCTGAGTTTCTCCTCTATGATCATTCCCGAAGTAGGGTCATACCAGCATCGAGATATCTAAATCGTCAGGGTGAGGCTGGTTGTGACTCCTTACGGATACAAGGGCAATTGTTGTTTCCTCTTGCCGAGCTTCGTCCTGCACCTGCAAGGGAGCCTCGTGAAATGATGATTCATTTGCTACATGCTTTCAAGATTGCTGGGGTGGCCATTACCGATGAAGGGCTATTTTGGCAGGCAGGCGGCATGCCCCAACAAGGTTTCCCACTTGGAGGGCATTTACACTTCAGTGGCATACCACTGAGTGCCGAGTTATTACGTAGTCTTGATAACTATCTAGCGCTGTTAGTATCTGTACTAGAAGACAAACGTAGTTTCCGTCGCCGACCACGTTATGGATTTCTTGGTGATTTCCGCCTTCAAGCCTATGGCGGTTTTGAATACCGCACTTTACCCAGCTTTTTAATTTCCCCCCTCGTCACCAAAGGTGTCGTGGCTCTTTCACGGCTTATAGCGGAGAACGTAGAGACATTAACGGCAAGACCATTACAAGATGACAGAATTTATTTTGCCTTTTACGCAGGACAACAAGACGCAATTCGTAACATTCTTAATCCGTTAATCGAAGATATTACATCCGTGGAGTCTTATTCTCATTACGAGAACTATATTGCTCCATTTCTAGAAGCAGTACTTTCAGGACGTACTTGGGACGAATCTACGGACATTAAGCGACACTGGAAAATATAAAACCCCCTCGTAAGCACTCCTCTCTTTCTGGTATAATGGAGGGTATGAGTGGAGGGTGATTATGACTACTACATATACACCAATGATTGAACAATATTTGAGCGTCAAAGCTCAGGCACAAGATGCCTTTTTGTTTTTTAGACTAGGTGATTTCTATGAGATGTTTTTTGATGATGCTATTCTAGCTTCGAAGGAGCTGGAAATTACCCTAACCGGACGAGGGGGCGGCGGCGACGAGAAAATTCCGATGTGCGGCGTGCCCCATCATTCGGCGGACAATTATATTTACCGTTTGATTGAAAAAGGTTATAAAGTAGCGATTTGCGAACAGGTGGAAGATCCTGCAGAGGCAAAAGGAGTCGTTCGTCGTGAGATCGTCCGTGTGGTAACACCGGGAACGGTGATGGAAGGCAAGGCGATGGGCGAACGAACCAATAACTATATACTCTGTGTTACTGAACGACACGGGATTATGGCGGTGACTGCTTGCGATTTATCTACGGGTGAGCTGTATGTAACGTCTTCGCCATCAAATAAGCAGTGGCTTCGTGATGAGGTCGGTATTTACGATCCCGCGGAAATGATTGGGGATGCTGAACTGCTGGAGTGGATTGCTGGACAAGCTACTCCATTAGGTAAACCAGTTGTGTATACGCCATGGGACAAGATGAAAGAAGAGAATAGCAGGAAACAATTTGGTGAAGCTGTATGGATCAGGTTGGAGCCGGAACGGCGTGACTGCGTAGCACTATTGGTTGGTTATCTTGGCGAGACACAGAAGCGCCAGCTTGGTCAATTGACCAAGATTTCTTCTTATGAACCGGAACATTTTATGATCCTGGACCCGTTCACCCGGCGGAATCTGGAATTGGTTGAGACAGTTCGAGAGCGTTCGAAAAAGGGATCGCTGTTGTGGTTACTCGATCGGACGGAGACTTCGATGGGTGCTCGTATGCTTCGGCGTTGGATCGACAAACCCTTGTTGAAGCAGGGTGCAATTGAAGACAGACTAGAAGCGGTCGATCATCTGCATAGCGCCTTCATTCTGAGGGAGGACCTCAAGGTGGCTCTCCAGGAGATTTATGATCTTGAACGTCTAGTGGGGCGAATTGCTTACGGTAATGCCAATGGACGCGATATGATTGCGCTCAAGTTATCACTTTATCAAGTGCCTGGAATTAAATCACTGTTAATGGATGCTTCCTCGAGTACGCTTCGACGGATTGCTGAAGATATGGATGAATGCAAAGATCTGGCTGATCGGATTCATGCGGCGATTGCCGATGAGCCTCCGGTGTCTGTACGTGACGGTGGAATTATTAAGCCGGGTTATCATAAACGGTTGGACGAGCTTCGAGAAGCTGGATTGAACGGTAAACGCTGGATTGCAGAATTAGAAGCTGCGGAACGCCAAGCCACGGGCATTAAGTCGTTGAAGATCGGTTACAACAAGGTGTTTGGATACTATATCGAGGTGACCAAGTCGAATCTGGCTTCACTGCCAGAAGGACGTTACGAGCGGAAGCAGACACTAGCTAATGCCGAGCGTTATGTGACCCCAGAGTTGAAAGAGAAAGAAACTCTTATTCTTGAAGCAGAAGAGAAAATGGTGGATTTAGAATTTGCGCTGTTCAGTGAGCTTCGGGAGATGATTGCAGGGGAGATATCCCGTTTACAGTCACTTGCGGAACATATCGCAGAAATAGATGTGTATCGTTCTCTTGCTGCGGTTGCAGCTGATAATGGGTTCGTTAAGCCAACACTCACGGATGGCTATGACTTAGTGGTGGAGCAAGGTCGGCACCCTGTTGTAGAGTCGGTGATGAGTGATTCTGCATTTATAGCGAATGGGAGCCACTTGCGGAAAGACGATGCAAGTATTCTGTTGATTACAGGACCTAATATGGCGGGTAAAAGTACTTACATGCGTCAAGTAGCCTTGATCGCAATTATGGCGCAAATCGGTAGTTTTGTACCGGCAACATCCGCAGAAATACCACTTGTTGACCGCATCTTTACGCGCATCGGAGCCGCAGATGATCTTATCGGCGGACAGAGCACGTTCATGGTAGAGATGGCTGATATTCAAGTCATGACGGAGAAAGCAACCTCAAGAAGTTTGATTATTATCGATGAATTAGGACGAGGAACTTCGACCAGTGAAGGGATGGCAATCGCACAAGCGGTTATTGAATACGTCCATGATCATATCCGCTGTAAAGCATTAGTATCGACACATTTCCATGAATTAGCCCATTTGGAAAGTAGTCTTTCAGGACTTCGTAATTATCGGATGGCGGTACAGGAGAGTGGCGATAAGGTTCATTTCCTCCGGAAGCTTATTCCAGGTGCGGCAGATACAAGTTATGGTATTTACTGTGCTCGTCTGGCTGGATTACCAGAGGGAATTATTGAGCGTGCGTACGGATTGCTACAAAATATTGAACAAACAGCAGCCGAAGTTACGGCTGTATCGGGAGTTATCACTGAACGTGAACATCCAAAAGAGACAAGTCAGCCTGTGCTTGAGTCCATTCATACAGAGAAGGATATCTCCCGTAATATGAGCCATGAGCTTGTCGTTAAAGAAGAGGTCATACAGTTATCAATCTTCGGGGACGAGCAGCCTGTGGGGGAAGCGAAACCCACCAGTGAAGATCCCGGAATGCGACAGCTTGTCAATCTGGTGAAGAATGTGGATCTGATGAATATGACGCCTCTGCAGGCAATGCAGTTGATCAATGAATGGCAGATGAAGGCCAAGGAACTATGATGTACTGAAGAATATCTAGGAGCGGAGGGGACAAATAGCAATGGCCAAAATTATAGTGTTGGATGAGCATATCGCGAACCAAATCGCAGCTGGTGAAGTGGTGGAGCGCCCGGCTTCCGTTGTGAAGGAGCTTGTGGAGAACGCAATCGATGCGGGGGCTCGTAAAATTGAGGTAATCGCGGAAGAAGGTGGACTCCAAAGCATCCGAGTTACGGATAATGGTTCTGGAATGGATCCCGAGGACTGTGAAACAGCGTTCTATCGTCATGCTACTAGTAAAATGTCCACTGGCCGAGATTTGTTCCAAATCCGTAGCCTTGGTTTTCGTGGGGAGGCACTTCCGAGTATTGCCGCCGTTTCTAAGGTTCAGCTTGTCTCATCAAGCAATGATTCTGGCCTTGGCCAGATTATCGTTATTGAGGGTGGAACCTTGAAACAAAATGAAGAAATTGCTGCACCGCAAGGAACTGATATTACGATAAAGGAATTATTTTATAATACTCCGGCAAGATTGAAATATATGAAAACAATTCAAACTGAGCTCGGTCATATTTCGGATGTGATGTATCGTCAGGCCTTAGCTCACCCGGAAATTGCTTTTACTTTTCGTCATAACGGAAATACTTTGCTTCAGAGCCCTGGAGGCGGAAACTTGCTTCAAGTGATTGCCTCTATTTACGGAGTTAATGCCTCAAAAGCCATGATCCCGATTGAAGCGGAGAATCTTGACTATCGTATATCGGGATTTATAGGTCGACCAGAACTTACACGTTCAAACCGTGGGGCGATGTCGACTATCGTGAATGGACGCTATATTCGTAACCAAGGCCTTCATCAAGCGATATTAAGAGCTTTTCATACACTTTTACCGATCAATCGTTATCCGCTGGGGGTTATAAACTTAGAGATGCACCCTTCATTGGTAGACGTTAACGTTCATCCAGCTAAACTGGAGGTTCGTTTCAGCAAAGAACCAGAACTTAATACGTTTATCGAAGAGAGTTTACGAGCGGTGTTGTCGGCTCAAGTGCTAATTCCGCAGGTCGTTAAGCAGAATATCGGGAAGGGAAGAACAGGCTCTATTATTCAGGAGCAGTTCCATTTCAATTCACCTAGCACAGAAGCAAGTAGCAATGTGGGGACACCTACACCAACTAGAGCACCTGATCAATCCGTAGCAGCTTATTCTCTGCGAGAAAGTGCAACTTCTAATGGCTACAATACTCCCTCTGCTAGTGGTAATGATGTACAATATACGGCTCAGGTAGTTCCTCCAATTTCTTCATCGGGGGGTGGGCAGAAAACGACGCAACAGAACGCGACGCAATCTAACCGCATTAGCACGCCGACAGCTGGATTTAATCAAGTGATCGCCCCAGTGGGAGCAAGAACATCGGAAATGTTATATGGCTCGCCTGAGGCAGTCCCAGAGCTTCCAGAATTCCCGGAACTTTCGCTGATTGGACAACATCATGGTACCTATTTAATTGCACAAAATGAACATGGGTTATATTTAATAGATCAGCATGCTGCCCATGAACGGGTGAATTATGAGTACTACTATGAAAAATTCGGTCATCCAACAGATGCTTCGCAAGAACTTTTAATACCGATTACTCTGGAGTTTACTCCCTCAGATAGTGAGAAGTTAAAGAGTAAATTACAATGGTTCCAAAATGCGGGTGTAATACTTGAACATTTCGGTGGTGGGACGTTCAGAGTCGTGAGTCATCCCTATTGGTTTCCATCTGGAGAAGAGACTGCAATTATTGAAGAGATGACGGAATGGGTGCTAAGTGAACGAGTGATCGATCTGTCGAAACTTCGTGAGAAATCATCCATTCTTGTATCTTGTAAAGCTTCGATCAAAGCCAATCAGAAATTAACGCCCGAAGAAGCGAATACATTGTTACAGCGGCTGGCTGCCTGCAAGCAGCCTTACACATGTCCGCATGGCAGACCGATTATCGTTTCCTTCTCTACGTACGATTTGGAGAAATTGTTTAAACGGGTCATGTAAACGAAAGGAGAACCAAAGTGATTATTACAACAGGTGATCAGAGTTCTCCCAAGACAGAGAAAAGAGCGATTGCCTTAGCGGCTGAAACAGGCTCGGTATATGTCCGAAGAAACAGCACATCGCTTGCTAAGATGTCCGAGAATCATAAAGGCGAGGATATCCTGATTATTTTGAAGGAAGAGGTTCGGCTGTATCGCGAAGGATATGAGCCGATGGTATTTCATCCTAGCATGGCCTTCGTTCGCGCGAAAAGGCTACTCAAAGGTGAACCTGACAGCATGCTTGAAGTGGCTCGTGTAACCCCGGGTGACACGATTATAGATTGCACGGCAGGTCTAGGTGCGGATTCCATGGTATTTTCTCTTGGAGCAGGCCCAGAAGGTAAGGTGCTGGCATTGGAAGCGTCACTCTCGCTTTCTGCGTTACTAAGGGAAGGGTTATCTTCATACGAATGTAGAATTAAGGAATTTAACGAGGCGTTACGACGAATTGAGGTTCGTTGTGCGGATCATTTAGAAGTACTTCGAGGTCAACCTGATAAAAGTGCAGATGTCGTATATTTTGATCCGATGTTTCGAATTCCACTACTGGGATCAGCTTCCATTTCACCCTTGCGAAAGTTCGCGAATAATAACTCCTTGAGCACTGAGGCAGTTGCTGAAGCTTGTCGTGTTGCACGTAAAACAGTGGTATTGAAAGAGAAGAATGGGAGCGGCGAATTTGAACGATTAGGATTCACAAATGTCGAGCGCGCCCAATCTAAAATTGTGTACGGAGTGATTTCGCTTGATAACTAACAAGAAACCCAAACTGCTAGTGCTTCTTGGACCAACCGCTGTCGGTAAGACGAAGCTCAGCATTGAGATCGCTAAAGCATTCTCCTGCGAGATCATTTCAGGCGATTCCATGCAAGTATATCGAGGAATGGATATCGGAACAGCCAAGATAAAAACAGAAGAAATGGATGGCGTTCCTCATCATTTAATTGATGTGCTGAATCCAGATGAAGACTTCTCTGTCGCTTTGTTTCAGGAGTGGTGTCAGACATTAATTCCGCAAATAGCCGAGAGAAACCATTTACCATTTATTGTAGGTGGGACAGGGTTATATATTGAGTCTGTATGTTACGAGTTTAAATTCACCGAGGCGGGAGCAGATGAGGACTTCCGTGAAGCCCAGCAACGTTTTGTCTTGGAGCAAGGGCCTGAAGCGCTACATGCTAAACTGGCGATTGTGGACCCTGTATCAGCAGCCCGACTACACTACAACGATGTACGCCGGGTCGTACGGGCTCTTGAGATATATCATCTAACAGGAGAAACACTTTCCTCCCGGTTAGAACTGCAAAGTAAGGAGTCTCCATATGATTTATGTTTCATCGGTTTGACAATGGACCGTCAAATGCTTTATAACCGTATTGAACAGCGAATCGATGAGATGATCTCAATCGGCCTTGTTGAAGAAGTGAAACATCTATTGAATCAGGGGTACTCCCGAAATCTGGTATCGATGCAAGCTCTTGGCTATAAGGAGATCGTAGAACATCTTGAAGACGGTGTACCATTGCCTGATGCGATAGAGAAATTGAAGCGGGATACTCGGCGTTATGCTAAGAGACAGCTCTCGTGGTTTAGGCATATGCGTGATATTTCGTGGATCGACGTGGGGGATGGTCAAAACTTTTCTGAGAATTTAATGGCGGCACATGCTATAATAGCAGGAAAGTTTCCTACCGATCTTGAATATAATTATAAACACTAAATGATTCCTATTGGGGGTACGACTAATGAACAAATCCATTAACATCCAAGATACGTTCTTGAACCAATTACGTAAAGATAGCATCCCTGTTACCGTGTTTTTAACAAACGGTTTTCAAATCAGAGGGACCATTAAAGCTTTTGACAACTTTACGATTGTAATTGATAGTGACGGACGCCAGCAAATGGTGTACAAGCACGCTATTTCTACATTCCAACCACAGCGCAATGTGTCGCTCATGCAAGATTCCCAGAATGAGGGTTAAGTTTAAAGTGAAACTTTTTTGAAATTTGATTCGTTTAATGGTATAGGTTAAGAAGCAGAACAACCTAATAAGGTTGTTCTTTTCTTTCCGAGAATAATTGCAATAGGAGTATAGGGGGTTAGAGATAAATTATGGCTACTAAGAGACCACCTTCCAGAGTGGAACGGAACAGTAATCCAGATAGAAAGACGGATAAGCCTAATAAGCCTAATAAGAATAGAAAAAAGAAGTTAAAGCTCAAGCATGTCCTGTGGACCTCGTTCTTCACGGTAGCGATTGCCGTATTTTGCGCCGTCGCTGGCTATTTGTATATTACCATCAGTGGTGAAAAAATATTGACGGCGAACGAAGATAAATTAATCATTTACGAAACATCCAAGGTATATGATCGAAAAGGTCAAATCATGGGTGAACTCTCGATCGATAAGAGTGAGCCCGTAGATTCTGATAAAATTCCTAAGTTGGTTAAGGAAGCGTTTATTGCTACAGAGGATAAGCGTTTCGAAGAGCATAACGGAGTGGATCTGTGGTCTATCGGTCGTGCGGCGGTCAAAGATATCGTGGCTAGGTCCATGGTCGAAGGTGGAAGTACCATTACCCAGCAATTGGCCAAGAATATCTTCCTAAGTTCAGATAAGACCTTTTTCCGTAAAGCAACGGAGATGTCTATTGCTATGGCGCTAGAACGTCATAAGACAAAAGATGAGATTATTACGCTGTATTTAAACCGGATTTTCTATGGTCAGAAAGCATATGGAATTAAGGCTGCTTCTCAGCGTTATTTCGGGAAGAGTAACTTGGAGGATCTGGAAATTTGGGAAATCGCAACGTTAGCAGCTATTCCCAAAGGCCCATCGAAATACAACCCTGTAAGTAACCCAGAGTTGTCTAAACAACGCAGAAGTGTTGTACTCGATCTAATGTTCCAAGAGGGATATATTTCAGCTGAAGAGCGTGATGAGGCGAAAGCAGTTGATTATACTTACGAGCCTCCGGCTAAAAGCGATGCTTACCTTGCCTTTAAAGATTATGTAACACAAGAAGCAGAGGAGAAGTACGGGTTAACAGAAGATGAGTTGAACCGTGGCGGATACAAGATTTATACAACGATGGACTCTCAAGCGCAAAAAGCGTTGGAGAAGGCATTCGCTAATGATGATTTCTTCGAGAAAAGTAAAGATGATACACAGGTACAGGCTTCTATGGTTATTATGAATCATGAGAATGGAAGTCTGGTAGCACTATTAGGTGGACGTGATTATGAGCGAAAAGGATTCAGCCGTCTGAACAGCCGTAGACAACCGGGATCAGCTTTCAAACCGATTGTATCCTTTGCGCCTGCTCTTGAATCGGGTAAATTTAATCCGGATTCACAGATCAGCAATGAGAAGCAATGCTTTGGAGATTATTGTCCTCGGAACCTACATGGGTATTCTAAGACGATTAATTTAACAACAGCATTAACTAAGTCGGAGAATATCCCGGCCGTATGGTTGTTGAATGAAATAGGTGCGAAGACAGGCGTGAAGTACGCTGAGGAAATGGGCATCAAGATGGATGAGAAGGATCGTAACCTGGCGATCGCGCTTGGTGGATTGACACATGGTACAAATACTCTGGAAATGGCAGGGGCATTTAGTGTATTTGCAAACCAAGGTCAATATAATGCTCCTTACTCGATCAAATCCATTGTGGATCATGATGGGAAAGAAGTGTTCAAATATAACGCTCCGAAACCAAAACAGGTTATTAGTGAACAAACTGCGTATTACATGACGGAAATGTTACAAAATGTTATTAATGATGGTACAGGTAAGCGGGCGAAGATTAATCGTCCGTTGGCTGGTAAGACTGGTACAACGCAACATGGGATTAAAGGGCTCAACAGCAGCAAGAACCGTGACGTATGGTTTGTCGGTTATACACCGGAATGGACCGGTTCGATCTGGATGGGCTACGATAACCCTGATAAAGACCACTTGTTAAGTGGGAGCAGTGGGCAAGCTGCGTCGTTGTTTGCAGCGGTAATGAAGGAAGCATTGGAAGGTGTTCCTGTTAAGGACTTCCCAGTGCCGAGTAACCTGCCTACACCAGAACCTCCTGAAGAGGTTGAAGTGCTGGCTCCAAGTGGACTTAGTGCAATATATAATCCAGAGTTGGCAACGGTATCCTTAAGTTGGACTGGAGTTGATCAACTGGATTCTGTATACCATATTTACCGAAAATCCTCTGAGGAGAGCGACTTCTATCACTACATGGACGCGGTAACTACGGAAGCCGAAGACATCAGTGTTGTTCCTGGAATTGGTTATGAGTATTACGTAACCGTCTATGATCCTGTGAACGATACGGAGAGCGAGGCTTCGAACACAGCGGTCATTACGACTGAAAGTCTAGAACCGCCGATTACAGAGCCGAATCCTGATGAGAACCTTGGTGGTGAGAATGGTAACGGCCAGGGTGGTACTGGAGAGGGTAATAATCCAGGCAATGGCCAAGGTGGTAATGGAGAGGGTGGTAACCCTGGTGGTGTAGTTACCCCTCCTGGCAATGGAAACGGTAATGGTAATGGTAATGGTAACGGGGTCAACCCTGGGGAACCAGGGGATGGTGGAACGGGGAGTGAACTTCCATCTGAAGGAGGGAACGCGGGCGACACGAACAGTGGCACGCAAGATCCGGGTGCATCCGGTAATGATGGAGTAATCTGGGGGGAATGATTAGCTCATAACTCTCCAAAGTCTAGGCGCAGCACCGACATTTCTCTTGTGAAGAGAAGGTCGGTGCTTTTTTTATGTGTATTATTGCAAATTGACTTTTGAGACTCTCAATTAAATATGGTAAGCTAAATGTACATTGTGTTGAAAGGGTTTATACCATGAAGCGAAAATTTGGAGATCGTGCGAATTGGCGCCGTGTGACTCAGCGTCAGTTCAAATCAAGGTTTGTTGAAAATAATACGTTTACGGGTTTTGTAACCTTGTACAGTATTTCTGCTTTACGTGACCCTTTGTGGAAAACGTATGGTGGACATACCTTTCGTATTGCCGATAAGGGCTATACCTGGTTGCAATACTATCCTAAGGGGGCTCATTTTGTTGTGACCTCCATGTTCGATGATAAGGGAGAAATTGTGGAATGGTATATTGACATCTGTAAGAATCAAGGCGTTACGGATCAAGGAGTTCCTTGGTTCGACGATCTGTATTTAGACATTGTTGTCTTGCAGAACGGGGAAGTATTCTTATTAGATGAGGATGAGTTGGACGAAGCGTTAAGCCGGGGACATATCACCGTTAAGGATTACGATATGGCGACAGAGTCTGCCAGGGAAGTACTACATGTGATTAACTCAGGTCAATTTCCTTATTTCCATATGTCGCTTGATCATTATCGGAGCGGATTTATGAATTCCGAACATTAAATGCCGGAGGGGAAACCATGAATTTTAATGACAAGGCAATCTCTACTCATCCAAAGTATCGTAAAGGCCGGCGTAAACGCTCTAGATGGCTCCGTCTAGGTCTGTATTTACTTCTGGCAGGTTTTCTGTGGATCGTTTATGTATTATCGCAAATCGGCAGTGTGGAGCGCAGTCCAGCGGTTGTTGGTTCGGCTAAAGAACCGTTTGATGTAGGGATTGTACTGGGGGCTGCAATGTGGGGCGATGAGCCGAGTCCTGGACTAGAGGAACGTCTCTTGCAAAGTTTAGAAGATTATGAGGAGGGGAAGTTCCGTTACTTTATACTATCTGGCGGACTAGATTCTGTGAATAATAAATATACTGAGGCCGAAGGGATGGCTAATTATTTAGAGACGCATGGTGTTCCTCGTGACGTTATGTTACTTGAAAATAATGCGACCAGTACATATGAAAATTTAGAATTTAGCCAGAAGATAATGGAAGAACGTGGTTTGACTTCCGCACTCATCATTACACACACATATCACGGAAACCGGGCACTAGAAATGGCGGAGGTACTTCATTATAGTAATCCGAAGCTTTCCCTAACGGAGTCTAAAGTGCTTAAGCCGGTGACTAACGTAACAAGAGAAGTTCTAGCCTATACCAAATGGAAGCTGGTTCAACTAGGATTCGCCATAGGTATAAAATAATAATTCTTCTAATATCGAGCAGGGTGAGAGAATACATTGTAAAAGTGTGTGTTCAGCCCCTACCCTATAAAGAAGGTGATTACATATGCCAGGGCGTGTTATGGCCAGGAGTGGATCAGCAGAAGAAAGACCATCAAGACAAATTAATGTTATTTTACGAAACACCGAAGCGCCTGTTGTATCTCAGAGTATCCCGGATTCAGAGCCACAATTGGCAGCTAAGGCTCAACAGCAGCAAGGACTTTTTCTGGAGATTCAGAAAGAGCTCGATCAGTTAATCGGACTGGATCATATCAAAGATTTGATGTATGAAATATACGCGTTACTTCAAATCGCATCTATGCGTACGGAAGCTGGATTGCATTCGGGAGCCCAAGTCTATCATATGGTATTCAAAGGAAATCCTGGGACAGGTAAAACAACAGTTGCCAGAATCGTTGCTAGGATGTTTCAGAGAATGGGTGTATTAAGCAAGGGACATTTGATTGAGGTTGAAAGAGCAGACTTGGTCGGTGAATATATCGGACATACTGCGCAAAAAACGAGAGATTTGGTAAAAAAAGCGCTCGGTGGAGTGCTGTTTATTGATGAAGCTTATAGTTTGGCGCGTGGTGGTGAGAAAGATTTCGGCAAAGAAGCGATCGATACGTTAGTCAAATCGATGGAAGATCAGAAAAATCAGTTTATTCTCATTCTGGCGGGATACTCCGATGAGATGGATTATTTCTTACAGTGCAATCCGGGGCTGCCCTCTAGATTTCCAATTCAAATGGACTTTCCCGATTATTCCATTGATCAGTTGATTCAAATTTCGGAAGGTATGGCGAAAGATCGCGATTATATCTTGATGCCTCAGGCCATACTCAAATTAAAACAACATTTGTTAAAAGAGAAATGTCAGAGTGAACATTTATTCAGTAATGCCAGATATGTCCGTAATGTTATCGAGCGTTCTGTTCGTCATCAGGCGGTTAGACTGCTGAGCCAATATGGCGGGGGTTCTCCAGGTAAGCTTGAATTAATGACGATTCGTATGGAGGACTTGAAGCTGGAGAATAAGCGAAATGATAAGGAGCCGTGATTTGTGTCTAATTCCCTACATGAGACGAAGCAAAATATCCCCGACGTAGCTGTTCTTGTGAGTTTGGTTACGTCAGAAGTGAAGCGCAGCGGAATAGATCCTTCTTATTCTCTAGATGAATTAGTGCAATTAGCCGAGACCGCAGGGGTGGAAGTAGCAGAGATCATGGTTCAGAACAAAGATAAGCCTGATTTCAGATGGTTTATTGGTAAAGGTAAGGTTAAGGAGTTGCGCACGATCATTGAAGAAAAGGGAGCCAATACGGCGATATTCGATCAGGAATTGTCGGGTGCTCAGGTCCGTAATTTGGAACAGCAGCTCGATGTAAAAATCATTGATCGGACGCAACTGATTCTTGATATTTTTGCCCAGCGTGCCAAAACTCGTGAGGGAATCATTCAGGTGGAACTCGCTCAGCTAACTTATTTGTTACCACGTCTATCTGGGCAGGGAGTTAACTTATCTCGACTCGGTGGAGGAATTGGAACGCGGGGCCCAGGAGAGAGTAAACTTGAGACGGACCGCCGGCACATTCGTCGTCGAATTGCTGAATTGAAGAGACAATTGTCCGAGGTGACCCGTCATCGTAAACTACATCGGGCGCGTCGAAAGGAAACTGGTGTTGTGCAGATCGCACTGGTAGGTTACACGAATGCGGGTAAATCAACGTTACTCAACGCCCTTACGGCGGCAGATGTATACGTTGAGAACCAGTTGTTTGCTACACTTGACCCAACAACACGGATATGGGAGCTTGCGAATGGTAAGGAAGTTGTCCTGACGGATACGGTGGGATTTATTCAGAACTTACCTCATGATCTTGTTGCTGCGTTCCGTGCTACCTTAGAGGAAGCAGGCGAAGCTGATCTTATTTTGCATATTGTTGATGTAGCTTCTTCCATGCGAGATGAGCAGATGGCCGTTGTGGAGGCCATTCTGCATGACCTGGGAGTAGAAGGTAAGCCTCAGATCGTACTTTTTAATAAGAAGGACCTCTGCGAACCTGAGCGATTAGAGATGCTTCCCTCTGGTGATGGTTATTTAAAGATCAGCGCCTTTGATCCTGATGATCTGAATAGGGTTTCGGTTGCAGTACAGAAGCAGTTGTCGGGTGGTACTCGTATGTTTCGCATTCCTGCTGAGCGGGGAGATCTTACTGCTGCACTCTATCGTATTGGGAATGTGGTGAAGCAACAGTTGGATGATAACGATATGATCTATGAAGTTGTGGTGAATGAAGTCGACTTTGACAAATATGGATATGTATTGACCCCTTTTGGGGAATAAAATTAGAATGTAACAATGAGCAAAACATAGCGTTGTATACAGCAAAGGGAGAGTAAAGGATTATGGCAATATTTAGTGAAGAAATCATGGGTTGGATGGAAGCAGCTGAATTACAGGTACAGCCGCGGTTTCGTGAAATCGATAGAATTGTCGATCTTAATCAATGGAAAGTAATCGAAGCGTTTCAAAAACATAAAGTTAGTGATTTTCATTTTGCTAATTCAACAGGTTATGCGTACAATGATCGCGGACGTGAAGTGTTGGACCTCGTATATGCTGATGTATTCGGTAGCGAGGCAGCGCTTGTACGTCCGCATTTTGCGTCTGGCACACACACGATTGCTACGGCATTATTTGGTGTATTGCGTCCAGGTGACGGTTTGCTCTATATTACCGGGCGGCCGTATGACACTTTACATAAAGTGATCGGTGCACCGGAAGATGGGACAGGTTCGTTGCAAGATTTTGGCATCCATTATGATGAAGCGGCGTTGCTAGCTGATGGTTCAGTAGATTGGGATACAGTAACGTCGAAGATGAATGATCGTACCAAGGTGATCGGCATTCAGCGTTCGAGAGGGTACGATTGGAGAGATTCCTTCTCGGTAAGTCAGATCGGTGAGATGGTCGCGAGAGTTAAGGCTCTGAATCCAAATTGTATAGTATTTGTAGATAATTGTTATGGTGAATTTACAGAAGAACAAGAACCAACTCAAGTAGGTGCCGATCTAATCGCTGGATCTTTGATTAAAAATCCAGGCGGCGGCTTGGCAGAGACGGGTGGTTATATTTGCGGTCGTGCTGATTTGGTAGAACTGACTTCTTATCGTTTGACGGCTCCGGGTATTGGTGGAGAAGTCGGCGCAATGTTGGGCACCACAAGAGGAATTTTTCAGGGATTATTTCTAGCACCTACTATTGTTGGACAAGCTATTAAAGGAAGTGTGCTAGCGGCAGCACTGTTTGAGCGAGCAGGTTTTGTTAGTAGACCAAGTTGGGAAGAGAAGCGAACAGACCTCATTCAGGCTATTGCTTTTAATGGTTCTGAGCAATTGATCGCTTTTGTACAGGGAATTCAACGAGCGGCAGCGGTAGATGGACATGTTTTGCCAGAACCTTGGGATATGCCAGGCTACGAGAATCCCGTGATTATGGCAGCGGGCACGTTTATTCAAGGTGGAAGTTTGGAGTTATCAGCTGACGCCCCGATTAGGGAACCTTATATCGCTTATATGCAAGGCGGGTTAACATACTCTCACGTCAAATTTGGTCTATTGACTGCATTGCAGACGATGAAAGAGCGAAATCTTTTGTGAGTTATTCTCACACAAGTGTTGACATGTCAGGATAGTTGACATAGAATAAAAACATGAACTTCAAGTGGAAGGTTGATAGCGATGAGTGACGAAATACGCAGAAATATGGCACTTTTTCCGATCGGTATCGTAATGAAACTCACCGATTTAACGGCGAGGCAGATTCGTTATTATGAACAACATGAATTGATCATACCGGCCCGAACGTCGGGCAACCAGCGTTTGTTTTCTTTTATCGATGTTGAACGTTTGCTTGAAATTAAGAGTTTGATTGACAAGGGCGTTAACATCGCAGGAATCAAACAGGTAATGAATCCGATATCTAAAGAATCACAAGAAGCTACGGTTATTTCAAAGGACATTGAAGTGAAACGTAAGGAAATGTCTGATTCGCAGCTGTACCGTATGCTGAAGCAAGAGTTGGTAACAGGAAAAAGACCGGGTCAGGTTTCGCTGATCCAGGGGGAATTATCTCGCTTTTTCAAAATATAAATATTGTTGGGAGATGTTATAGTGAGTTATTCAAAAGAGGATATTCTGCGCATTGCAAAAGAGGAAAACGTTCGATTTATCCGTTTGCAATTTACGGATTTGTTGGGAACTATTAAAAATGTAGAAATTCCAGTAAGTCAATTGCCAAAAGCGTTAGATAACAAAATGATGTTTGATGGTTCTTCCATTGAAGGATATGTTCGTATTGAAGAGTCTGACATGTACTTATTCCCTGATCTTGATACATGGGTTATCTTCCCTTGGGTTACAGAAGATCGCGTTGCTCGTTTGATTTGCGATGTTTATATGCCAGATGGAACTCCATTTGAAGGAGACCCACGTTACATTCTGAAACGTGCTTTGAAAGAAGCGGAAGAAATGGGCTACACTTCAATGAATGTGGGTCCTGAACCAGAATTCTTCTTGTTCAAAACGGATGAGAAGGGCAATCCAACAACTGAACTAAATGACCAAGGTGGTTACTTTGACCTTGCGCCAACAGATCTTGGTGAGAACTGTCGTCGTGAAATCGTGTTGACTCTGGAAGAGATGGGCTTTGAAATCGAAGCTTCTCATCATGAAGTAGCTCCAGGACAACATGAGATTGACTTTAAATATGCTAATGCGCTCAAAGCAGCAGACCAAATTCAAACATTTAAATTGGTAGTTAAAACACTCGCTCGGAGTCACGGTTTGCATGCTACATTCATGGCAAAACCATTGTTTGGTGTTAATGGTTCAGGTATGCACTGTAACCAATCGCTATTCAAAGGGAGCGAGAACATATTCTGTGATGAGAACGATAAATTGGGTCTGAGCGCTGAAGCACGTTACTATATGGCCGGTATTATGAAACATGCTCGTGCATTTGCAGCAATCACTAACCCAACAGTTAACTCATACAAACGTCTCGTACCTGGTTATGAAGCACCTTGTTATGTTGCTTGGTCTTCTAGTAACCGTAGCCCAATGATTCGTATCCCGGCTTCCCGTGGTCTTAGCACTCGCGTAGAGGTTCGTAACCCGGATCCTGCAGCTAATCCTTATCTAGCTTTGGCTGTTATGCTTAAAGCAGGTCTTGACGGAATCAAAAAAGAAATTCCGTTGGTAGATCCAATTGACCGTAATATTTATGTTATGTCCGAAGAAGAACGGGTTGAGGAAGGAATTCCTAGCTTGCCATCGGATTTGAAAGAAGCATTGAACGAGTTGCTTCGTAGTGAGATCATTTGCGAAGCGCTAGGTGATCATGCATTAACTCACTTCTATGAATTGAAAGAAATCGAATGGGACATGTACCGTACACAAGTTCACGCTTGGGAACGCGATCAATATATGTCATTGTACTAGAATCGAAGAATCCCCTTACGCTTTTGCGTATGGGGATTTTTTTGTTTTGTGGCAAATCATTCTAACTTTGTGGATGTAGGTGGATAGATACCCATGAGATGCCCACAAGATACCCATAAATAATGGCTCAACCACACAATCAGTGCTTGACGAATTTTTACATCACTCTAACGGAACTAGCAACCCTTATTTTGAGTTTTGAGGGTCGAAATAATTTCTAACGGAACTGATAGCCCTTATTTATTCCAAATGATGCTCTAGTACATAAATATGATGAATTAACGTCTGTTGGTTCCGTTAAAATCCAGAAAAGCCGAGTATACCACGAATAAGGTCGCTGAGTTCCGTTAAAATGTTTCATTATCATCATCGATTGAAGGTTATGCACTAATTCTGGTTTTGAAACTAAATATTTGGTACTCAAGCTATACCTATCGACTCAGAGGATTAAATAAATTTCATTTGACTAAATCATAATACGATTATCGTTTCACTAAGCAGATTGGGTATCATTGATGTCTCTTATATAAGCCTTACTGGAATCCTTAAAGGGATTCCTTTTTTTATTACTAAAAAAGTAGGGTGAGGACCCTTATTTATATAAATCTCTTAAAATATGCTATTCTACGGCGACAATAGGCGATGCATTCATAGAATTGAAGCATAGAATACACAATGAAAGAGTAAGGGAGGTGAAAGAAATGGCGATACTATTACCGCAACAATTCTTCGATATCGGACCTTTTATCGGTAAATCCTATTATGAAGATCTAAGAGGTGGAAGTAACGCTACGGTAACTGTTAACAATTTTGGTCCAGCGCCAATTGATCTTGTATTGACTCGTGTTAATGCTCCGGTTATCACTTATACCATCCCTGCGGCATCCAGTCTCTCGCAAACTGTTAATCTATTACTAGTAGTAGCTCTTCTTGCTAGTTTTGGTGCAGCATTCGGTGACATCCAAATTACCACCACTGATTTTTAAGTTGGGATACTAGTTTTAGCATTACCCTTACAGCGATGTGAGGGTAATTTTTTTAATATTAGAGCATGGCTAGACACTTCATAGCGAATCAGATATAAGCCTGTTAGAATAGTAGAAGGAATTAAGAGAGGGGGAAATGGTAGGATGAACATTGATCTACATGGAAAAACAGCGCTTGTAACGGGGGCTACCGGAGAGTTAGGTCGTGTGATGGCACGTACACTAGCTCAGTGTGGGGCAAAAGTGGCAATTCATTATCATAGCAACAAACCTAAGGCTCAGCAATTGCTTGAAGAAATTCAGGCTTGGGGTGGAACTGCGACTATTGTACAGGCTGACATAACAAATGAAGCTTCAATCCTCGAAATGAAGGATTCAATCTATGCAGAACTTGGCGAGGTAGATATTGTCGTTGCTAATGCGGTTGTACAATATACTTGGACTACCATTCTTGAGCAGTCTCCTGATGATTATAAAAGTCAGTTTGAATCATGCGTTATGCAAAGTGTGTTTCTGGCAAAGGCATTTATTCCAGCGATGCAATTGAAACGAGTAGGTCGATTTATTGGCATCAATACCGAATGTTCTATGCAGAATTTTGCTACACAATCAGCCTATGTTGCTGGTAAAAGAGGGATGGACGGAGTATATAGGGTGCTGGCCAAAGAGGTCGGAGAGTATCAGATCACGGTCAATCAGGTGGCACCAGGATGGACGATCAGTGAAAAAGAACGTTCGGCCGAATTGGGAGCTGATGAAGGTTATAAACAAGGAGTTCCGCTGAAACGTAGGGGAGAGGATCAGGATATCGCCAATGCTGTGGCATTCCTCGCTTCAGACTTAGCTAGTTTTATTACCGGTGCTTACATACCCGTAACAGGCGGTAATGTAATGCCAGCGATATAGGATATCAATAGAGGAAATGAAAAGCTATCTCATTCGTAGAGTTAACTACTTATGGGATAGCTTTTTATTTAAGTATAAATTAGTGCAAATCGCGGAACAGACCAACTACTTTGCCGAGAATACTTACATGTTTCAAGCGTATTGGCTCCATGGTAGAGTTCTCTGGTTGTAAACGTATATGATCCTTCTCCTTGTAGAACGTCTTAACAGTTGCTTCGTCCTCTTCGGTCATGGCCACGACGATGTCTCCATTGTTGGCAGTTTGTTGCTGTCTAACGATCACATAGTCTCCATTATGGATCCCGGCTTCGATCATACTATCTCCTATGACGGAGAGCATGAAAACTTCGCCATCTCCAGAATAGTGTTGGGGAAGTGGGAAATAATCTTCTATGTTCTCAGTTGCCGTGATCGGCACACCTGCAGTCACCTTACCAATGACGGGAACTCTAGCTACGGAATGAGCGAACAGTCCCAGATGATCTGAGTTCTCTTGCCCTAGCAGCTCTATAGCCCGTGGCTTAGTAGGGTCGCGGCGAATGAGGCCTTTCTTCTCTAGCCTGTCCAAGTGACCATGCACCGTTGAGCTAGAAGCAAGACCAACAGCTTCGCCGATCTCTCTAACAGAAGGAGGATAACCCTTCATGCGGACTTCGTTGCGTATAAATTCAAGAATTGCTTGCTGACGGCTGGATACCTTCGACATAACATATCAACCCCATCTAGTAACGTTTGGAAAAATTATAACATAGAACTTCCGTTCGCACAAACATGAGTTCTAAATCTAAGAAACTTCTATATAACATAGTAAAATCAATAAGGGGAACAATTGTTCTAAAAAAGTATTGAATCAAACAAACGTTCGTGTTATAGTTAATTCATAAATAAGAACGCATGTTTGGAGTGATGTGAAATGTTAAAGTACAGTACATATCAGAGTATTCATAATAAACCTTCTTTGGGTGGTTCCAAGTTCAGAGGATTGCAAGCGATAAGTATACGCAAGGGATTAACCAGAATTATGACAGTAATTATTTTATTGACTATAACTTGTACTGGAATGGTCTCCGCATTTGCTTCTTCTAATGAAGGTAATTCTTTCGCGGACCTAGAGACGGTTGTTGTGAAATCAGGTGATACACTATGGGAAATCGCAGTAGCTCATAAACCGAAGGGTAAGGATACACGTGACTATGTTGAACATATTAAAGATTACAATGGATTGACAGTGAGTTCGATACAATCTGGAGATGTTCTTATTCTTCCGCCGAAATAATAATTAAGTCTATAGATGACTGAATTAAGGATTAACTAATGGAATTTCTATTCCTTCATATAATAAATGCTGAGCTTGGTTTAATGTGGATATCCGCACTGTTGCGGGATCGCCTTGACAAGCTCTTTTACTCATGTCAAAGTAAGAAATGAATGCCTTACATGAACGCAGTTGCAATACAGTTAATGCTTGCTCTGTTGCCATGAAATGCATAGTAAATGACAGCGGGAGGGACTTATGGACATAGATGCATTGGTTAAGCGAATTAACGAATTAGCCCACAAGAATAAGGAAACAGGGCTAACGGAAGAAGAGCAGACGGAGAGAGCGCAGCTTCGAGAAGAGTATCTGAAGAACATTAGAAGAAATTTTCGCCAACAACTCGATACTATCGAAGTGGTGGATAAATAAAGACCGGTCGAAAGGACCGGTTTTACTTTTGCAAGTAATTAGTGAAGTAATGTTAACAAAACTTAGGTTAATGCTTACGAAACAAGTATTGCACGAACTATAATCACTGAAGTAATGCTAACAAAACTTAGGTTAATGCTTACGAAGCAAGTTTTGTACGAACTATAATCACTGAAGTAATGCTAACAAAACTTTTAGGAGGAACATGAATGGGTTCATTTGACAGAAAAGTAGAGCGTAACATGGTTAAGCTGAAGAAACAGGGTAAAAGTCCAATTATGAAAGGACCCGTAGGAAACTCCAATTCAAAGTATACGATAGGACCAAAAGGTGAAGGTGATATTTTTAAAGGACGTAAGATCATCTTGCCTGTGCTACTAAGTATTTTGGCGATAATGTATGGATCTGTGGGTTTACTAAGTCCAGCTGCAGAAGAAAACTCAACACTTTTTTGGTTAACAATCGGGTTGTATTTGCTGCTTGCCGTAATAATCTTCTTAAGAAAGCCTTATCTACGTATCGACAAGAGCAAGATATACACGTCAACTTTCAACCGTGACAAGTATCTCGATGCAAGTAATATCAACAAAATCATTCTAAGCCGTGGCAAGATTGTAATTGAACCTAAAGGTAGACAATCAAAATGGGTATTCTATCGGATGCGCAACCGTTTTGACACGGAAGCTATGGCGCCTAAGCTTGAACAATATGGTAATACGCATCACATTACAATAGAAAAGAAATAGGGAGCCTTAAAGTTCCCAATGCGGACCAATGAGTCTAAAGGAGAGAGGACGGCTACGATGACAATTAAAGCGGTATGTTTTGATCTGGATGATACGTTGCTCTGGGATGGACGAAGTGTAAGTGAAGCTTTTGAAGCAACCTGTAATAAGGCACAGGAAGTTAAAGGTGTTGATCCGGTCGAACTGCAAGAAGCAGTACGGAATGAAGCGAGAACGCTTTATGAATCCTACGATACCATTTCTTTTACGAAAATGATTGGGATCAACCCTTTTGAGGGACTTTGGGCTAACTTCACGGCGGGGGAGCAACCCGAATTTCGTAAATTGGAGCAATTAGCACCTGCATACCGCACAGAATCGTGGCGACGTGGACTGCTTGCAGTTGGTGTTGATGATGAAGTGTTTGCGACAAGTCTTGCGGAGCAATTTGCACAAGAGAGACGTTCACGTCCGCATGTTTATGAGGAGACATTCAAAATACTTAATGAGTTAAAAGAAAGAAATTTTAAACTGTTGTTGCTCACAAATGGTTGTCCTGCACTACAGCAGGAGAAGATTGACGGAGTACCGGAATTAGCTCCTTATTTTGATGAGATTATTATTTCCGGTACATATGGCAAAGGAAAACCTGATTCATCGATATTCCATCACGCACTAGATCTGCTTGGGGTTAAACCTGAAGAAGCAATGATGGTTGGGGATAAATTAACAACGGATATTAAGGGTTCGCTTAGTGTAGGAATGACTGCCGTTTGGATTAACCGGGAAGACAGACCGCGGAGTGAAGAAATCATTCCGGATTACGAAATTACGCATTTGTCGGAGCTTCACGACATTATTGCTTCGAAGGCCTAATTCTTAATAAGTAAATTGATTGATCATAAATGTTGTTGGGAAGGGGGAAGTCACGTGAATAGAAAAGGTTGGTCCATACTTTCATTAGCTATTACTCTGATTCTTGTAGTTGGTTGTAGTAAAAAAGATGCTCAGAATCACAGTATGCATGAAGAGGTGAATGATCTACAACCCATTCTAGTAGAGCTTCTTGTTAGTCCGAGCGATATAAGCAAGGGTGATCCCGTTACATTTGAAGCTAAGGTAACTTATGATGGTAAAAATGTGGATGATGCTAAAGAGGTCATATTTGAGTATTGGAAGGAAGGCGACGATGACGCCAAGCACAAGAAGGTTACTGTAACGAGTGAGGGGCAGGGCCTTTATAAACTAGGGGAAACATTCCTTGAGTCTGGAACCTATCATGTGATTTCTCATGTGACCGCACGAGATCAGCATTCCATGCCTATGACAGAATTTACGGTGAAATAGAAACTAAGGTTCAACTCAACTTAACATAAAGAGCTGCTCCCATCCGCAAAGTGGAAGGGGAGCAGCTCTTTTGTTATAAATCGATTTTGAATTGCGAATGATAAATTATGATTTTTGGAAACTATGATCCTCATATGGATGCGCAATCCATCCGTTCTCCTCTACGAAGAGGCGAACAGCTATGACTTTACGTTCATCAGTTAGCGTAAAGAAATGGGGTGTATTTTCCGGTACGGATATTAGGTCACCTGGCTCCAGGTTTACATCAAAGTATCCCGTGTCCGGAGTACCTTTGATAATAAATGTACCTGCACCTGCCACGATTACACGAATTTCATCTTCTGTATGCGTATGAATCTGTTCGAATTTCGCCAATAGCTCTTCAATGTTTGGAGTGGCTTCGGATAAAGTAATCACATCCCAGGTACGGTAACCACGGCGTGAGGCGAGTTCTTGAATCTCGGATTGAAAGATATTTAGAATGGCGGACTTTTGATCATCGGAAAGCGAGAAATTATCTGCTAATTCTTGAGGCAGTTTATTCGTATCCCAATGTTCATAAATAACTTCATATTGATTCAGGAATTCACGAACTTTCTCATCTCCTGCGATGATTTCGTTCGTATTTCTTATTCTTATTTGAGCCATGGGATTACCCCGCTTTCGAAAAGGTTTGATTGCATTATATCTGATAGGCACCTTGGTTGTCGACATCTAATTTAAAGAGGTTGATCCAAGCGTGGAGAGGGATTGGAAAGGAAATGAATTGTTATTATCCCTTTTCTAAAACGCAACATTCTGATAAACTAAAAGTTAATGTTTTACGGGAGGGGATAGATCATGAGTAAACCAAGCTTGGAATCTAGAATGAAAGAACGAATATTGATCCTTGATGGTGCAATGGGAACCATGATCCAACAAGTAGATTTATCTCCTGCTGATTTCGGCGGTGAAGAGTTGGACGGTTGTAATGAAATGTTGGTACTTACCCGTCCTGATGTCATCCAGGAGATACATGAGAAGTACCTGGAGGCTGGAGCCGATTTAATTGAAACAAATACGTTTGGAGCAGCTTCGGTTGTCCTTGCAGAGTATGATATTCAAGACAAGGCGCGTGAAATCAATCTTGCTGCTGCTAAACTTGCTATTGCCGCTGTAGAAAAATATAGCACTCCAGAACACCCTAGATACGTAGTTGGGGCACTCGGTCCGACGACGAAAACTTTGTCTGTTACTGGTGGGGTTACGTTTGATGAACTAGTCGCTAGTTATGAGGAACAAGTTATCGCGTTGATTGAAGCAGGTGTAGACGTGTTGATGTTGGAAACTTCGCAAGATACGCTAAATGTTAAAGCGGGAAGTATCGGAATCGCACGTGCTTTTGAAATAACAGGTAAGAAACTGCCGCTAATGATCTCAGGGACGATCGAACCGATGGGAACAACGTTAGCAGGTCAGAATATAGAAGCCTTTTATATCTCGCTTGAACACCTAAAGCCTGTATCATTTGGGCTCAACTGTGCAACTGGACCTGAGTTTATGAGAGATCATATTCGAACTTTGTCTGAAATGGCGAAGACCGGTGTAAGTTGTTATCCTAATGCAGGATTACCGGATGAGAACGGACATTATCATGAATCCCCGGATTCATTAGCGCTTAAGCTCTCCGCATTTGCCGAGCAAGGTTGGCTAAATATAGCGGGAGGATGCTGTGGAACAACGCCTGACCACATTGCAGCATTAGCTAAGGTGATGAGTGAATATAAACCAAGACCGATTGATGGGCATCATCCTCCTGCTTTATCCGGAATTGAGCCGATCTATGTTGAACATGACAATCGTCCCTATATGATTGGGGAGCGAACAAACGTTCTTGGTTCTCGTAAATTCAAACGACTCATTGTTGAAGGTAAGTATGAGGAGGCATCGGAAATTGCCCGCGCTCAAGTCAAGAGTGGTGCACAAGTTATCGATGTCTGCGTACAAGATCCAGATCGAGATGAAACAGAGGATATTGTAGCTTTCTTGGAGCTGGTTGTTAAAAAAGTAAAAGTTCCGCTCATGATCGATACTACCGATCCCAAAGTACTGGATCTTGCATTGAAATATTGCCAGGGTAAAACGATTATTAACTCTATTAACCTTGAGGATGGGGAAGATAAGTTTGAGGTCGTGACACCACTAATCCATAAGTATGGTGCTGCTATCGTCGTGGGTACTATCGATGAAAGCGGACAAGCCATCACTCGTGAAGATAAGTTGGCCGTTGCCAAACGTTCTCACGATTTACTGGTGAACAAGTATGGTTTGAACGCGGAAGATATTATATTTGACCCGCTTGTATTCCCAGTTGGAACTGGGGATGAGCAATATATCGGATCTGCCAAAGAGACGATTGAAGGAATTCGCATGATCAAAGAGGCGCTACCTGCTTGTCACACGGTGCTCGGGATTAGTAATGTATCCTTTGGACTTCCGGAGGCGGGTCGTGAAGTGCTTAACTCTGTCTTTTTGTATGAATGTACAAAAGCAGGTCTAGATTATGCTATCGTCAACACAGAAAAGGTGGAGCGGTATGCGTCTATTTCTGAACAAGATCGCCGCCTCGCTGAGGAACTAATTTATAACACGAATGACGACACACTTGCTGCTTTTGTAGCAGCTTTCCGTAATAAGAAAGTGGAGAAAAAGGAGAAAGTCGTTAATATGTCGCTCGAAGAGCGGCTTGGATCTTATGTAGTGGAAGGAACCAAAGAGGGACTTATTCCGGATTTGGATGAAGCATTGCAGAAGTACAGTGCGTTAGAGGTCATTAACGGCCCGCTGATGGCGGGGATGTCTGAAGTAGGTCGCTTATTTAATAAGAATGAGTTGATTGTGGCAGAAGTGCTACAGAGCGCGGAAGTGATGAAAGCATCCGTTTCCTATTTGGAGCCTTTTATGGAGAAGAACGAGTCTTCTGTAAAGGGGAAAATTCTACTTGCTACCGTTAAAGGTGATGTTCATGACATCGGAAAGAACCTCGTAGAGATCATTCTGTCCAATAACGGTTACCAAATCGTGAATTTGGGTATAAAAGTACCACCGGAGCGCATTATTGAAGCTTATCGTGAGGAGAAAGCGGATGCGATCGGTTTGTCTGGCCTCTTGGTGAAATCAGCGCAACAAATGGTATCAACCGCTCAGGATTTACGTAATGCCGGAATTGATGTACCGATTATGGTCGGTGGTGCGGCATTGACGCGGAAGTTCACGAAGACACGAATTCGTCCAGAGTATAACGGAATGGTCGTATATGCGAAGGATGCGATGGATGGACTCGATTTGGCGAACAAGCTGATGGATCCTAGCAGTCGAGAGCAAATGCGTCTAGAAATGGAAGCAGAAAAAGAAGCTGATGTACAAGTTGCTGTTGCTGAGCCGCTACCAGAATTAACGCGGGCTGTGTCTTCCAAGATATCGACGGATGCGCCGGTCTACACTCCGCCGGATTTGGAACGGCATGTGCTTCGTAACTATCCGATTGGTCATATCATTCCGTACATCAATTGGCAGATGTTGTTAGGACACCATTTGGGACTTCGTGGATCTGTCGAGCAGTTGCTTGCAGCAGGTGATCCCAAGGCAGTCCAATTGAAAGAAACTGTCGATCAAATTTTGCTAGAAGCCGTAACGGATGGTATTATCCAAACGCAGATCATGTACAGATTCTTCCCAGCACAGTCGTCTGGCAACGATATTCTTATTTACGATCCGCTTGATCACTCTAAAGTACTTAAGACGTTTAACTTCCCTAGACAACGGGTTGAACCGCATCTATGTTTGTCCGACTTCTTGAAATCTGTAGATAGTGGGGTCATGGATTACGTTGGCTTCTTAATTGTAACGGCGGGTCAAGGTATACTTGAGTTATCAGAACAGGCAAAAGTAAGAGGAGATTACCTGTATTCCCATGCACTCCAATCTGTTGCTCTTGAATTAGCGGAAGCTACAGCGGAACGAGTACATCATATGATGCGTGATACTTGGGGATTCCCTGATCCGCAGGAAATGACGATGAAACAGCGTCATGGAGCACGTTATCAAGGGATACGGGTATCCTATGGATATCCAGCTTGTCCTGATCTAGAATACCAGGCGCCGTTATTCGAATTAATGAAACCAGAAGAGATTGGGATTCAGTTGACCGAAGGGTTCATGATGGAGCCTGAAGCCTCCGTGTCAGCTATGGTATTTGCTCACCCTCAGGCTCAATATTTCAATGTTGATAAAGCTTAGTATTGAAGAGGTGTTGTGAATATTTCGTAGCTACAAGTGAGGTTACTGATCCATCACAGGGCTAAGCAAAACCCTCCGAGTTTTCGGAGGGTTTTGGTAATCATATATGGTTAAAAGATGGAGTTTTGAACTTTCATAATGAAGATTGTATTATGTGAGGATAAAGCGAATGCAGGAAGGAGGATGAGAAATGGATTTATATTTCATGGGAACCAATGCAGGAGTACCGTCGCTAGAGCGTAATGTCACCTCGCTCGCACTACGTTTACTTGATGAGAGAAGATCCTTTTGGTTGTTTGATTGTGGAGAGGGGACGCAACATCAGATTCTACGCTCACCGCTTAAACTCAGCAAGCTTGAGAATGTTTTTATAACACATTTGCATGGTGACCATCTCTTTGGCCTGCCCGGTCTGATTTCTAGCCGAGCTTACCAAGGAGGGGATACACCACTTACTATATACGGTCCACAAGGATTGAAACGTTATATCACTACAGTTCTAGAACTAAGTGAATCACGGATTAACTATAAAATGGACATTGTAGAGCATGATGGAGGTACCGTGTTTGAAGATGAATCTTTTCGCGTAGAGGCGGCTTTACTGGATCATAGAATACCAAGCTATGGATATCGTATCATCGAGAAGGATCAACCGGGGAAATTGGATACAGCCTTACTCAAGAAATATGGTATTTCACCAGGTCCACTTTATGGGAAGCTAAAACGAGGCGAAAGCGTTCAGGCACCAAATGATAAGACCGTGCACGCAGCTGAGGTATTAGGTAAGTCCAAAAAGGGTCGGATTGTCACCATTCTCGGAGATACCAGACCCTGTCCAGCAGCACTTGAGCTCGCGAAGGATGCGGATGTGTTGGTTCATGAGTCCACCTTCCTACACGAACTTGCTGGGATAGCTCATACCTACCATCACAGTACTGCAAGGCAAGCCGCTGAAGCAGCCAAGTACGCAGGAGTTAAGGAATTGTTCCTCACTCACTTCAGCTCACGATATAAGAACAATGAGCAAATGGATCGTATTCAGCAAGAGGCAGAAGCGATCTTTAAAGACACAACACTAGCGGTTGAGCATGTGTTATATCCAGTAGATAGGTAAGGTAATTAACCGGATAAGGGCTGATTATTTTCTGGGAAAGCGCAGGAAATGACATCCTTATCCAATACTTTCGATGTCGTTCGACGCTAGTCAACTTCATTAACACTTATTTAGACAGAAATTTATGCTGTAAATGAGGAAATGAAGAAACTTGCGCATACTTTGTGTATGTATGTACAATGAAATTAAAACACAGATACCTCAAGAGGTGAAGAGCGATTTGAAGAGTTCATGGGAAGCTTACCTCATTGATCTGGACGGAACTTTATACCATGGAAACCGTATAATACCAGGTGCAGAACTTTTGATTAATACGATGAAAGACCGCGGTATTCCATACTTGTTTGTAACTAACAATTCGTCCAGAACACAGGAGGATGTCGCTAAACATTTAGAGGATATGGGTATTCCAGCGCATGAACGTGACGTGTGTACATCCGCAGTTGCGGCGGCGGAGTATGTTGCTGAATTGATGCCTGGTTGTAAGGTAGCACCGATCGGTGAGCATGGTTTACTTGAAGCGTTGAAAGCAGCGGGTTTGAAGCTTGATTTGGATAATCCAGATTTTGTAATTCAAGGGATTGATCGTACTTTTACATACGAGAAATTAACGCAGGCGACACGATGGATTACCGGTGGTGCTCGCTACGTGCTAACAAATCCAGATTTGCTACTCCCTTCGCATGATGGATTAATGCCAGGAGCAGGGACGATATCTGCTGCGATCGGGGCAGCAACCGGTGTTAAGCCGATCGTAATTGGGAAACCATCGGGTATCCTAATGAAACATGCGATTGATCGTTTGGGACTGCGCCATGATCAAGCTGCGGTTATCGGTGATAATATGCTGACCGACATTACGGCGGGTGTCCATGCTGGTTGTGGTACGATTCTGACATTGACTGGTGTGACGACGGAGGATAATCTTAATCACTTTATGACTTCCTCTGGTGTAAAACCAGATGTAATCTGTAAAGATCTTACGGAAATTCTTGATCTAGTATGTGGATCAAAGTGATCTTTGGCTGTAAGTAATATGCACAATGAAAGGGATGATTGCCATGCCGGAACTACCGGAAATGGAAAACTACCGGATACAACTATCCAAACATATTTTAGATCTCCCCATCACTGAGGTTGTAGTTAACAGGGAGAAGTCAATAAACAAAGATACGGAAACATTTCGTTCAGAATTGATTAGAAGACAAGTTATATTTGTGGAACGCCGTGGCAAATACTTGTTGTTCCATCTTGATAATGGTCGTCGCCTCATGCTGCATTTGATGCTGGGGGGATTGATGTATTTAGGCTCTAGAGAGGATCGTCCCGATCGGACAACACAAATAGAAATTGGGTTCGGTCAGGATCTGGTGCTATATTTCATAGGACTTCGACTAGGTCATTTGCATTTGCATAGTGCCAAGGAAGTGGAAGAGATTTTGTCACACTTGGGTCCTGAGCCGTTAGATCGTAGAATGAATGAGACTAGATTTAATACCATCTTTGGCAAACGTCGTGGAAGTCTAAAGACAGCACTGCTGAATCAGGATGTTATTGCTGGTATCGGTAATTGCTATGCAGATGAAATCGCTTTTGAAGCTGGACTAAAACCTTCTGCTAAACTTCAAGATCTTAATGAAGAAGATCTATCCCGACTATACCACGCTATGAGGGAAGTATTAATCTCTGCTACTGAAGCAGGTGGGTATATGGAAATGCCGTTCATGAGTGGTGACACATTGACCGGTGGTTCAAATGATCTTTGCCGTGTTTACGATAGAGAAGGAGAAACTTGTCCTCGTTGTGGTGATGTGATCATCAAGGGTGAAATGAACGGTCGTAAGGTATTTTATAGCCCGGGATGTCAGCATGACCGCTGAGTTAAAAATTGGAGGTCATCATAGTATCCGAGCAGGTTACTTTGGGGCAGCTAAATTAGCTTTACAACTTGGGGAAGGGGCGTTTCAATATTTTCCTAAGAATCCTAGAAGTCTTACGGTGAAAACCTTTGATCCACAGGATGCACTTAAGTGCCGGGAGTTGTGCATAAAGCATGACATCCTCTCCATTGCGCATACTCCTTACCCCAGTAATTTGGCGGTAGGACAACATTCAAAGCTTGAACAATATGAACGAACGGTTAATTCGTTACGTAATGATTTAGTAATTGCTGAAGCTTGTGGATCTTTGGGAATTGTTGTTCATTTTGGCACATATAAGGAAATAAACCCCTTACAAGGATATCAAAATATTATACAATGTATAAATGAAGTGCTCTCAGGCTGGCAGGGTGCAGCCAAACTGTTGATCGAGAATCAAGCTGGAGATCACGGGGATATGGGAATGACAATGGAAGAACTGGTTCAAATTCGCAGCTTATGTCAATCTCCTGAGCAAATTGGTTATTGCCTTGATACGTGCCACGCCTTTGCTGCTGGAATGTGGATGGGGGAGCTAGACGACCAATTTATGTTAAAGGCTGAAAGTCTAGGATTCTGGGATGGCTTGGTATCGATTCATTTAAATGACTCCAAGTATCCGGTTCATTCCCGTAAAGACCGGCACGCACGAGTAGGTCAAGGGTATATCGGGGAATCTGGATTCCGTCAATTCCTGCAAATGGAGAAAGTTAAAGATAAGCCGATGATTTTGGAGAGTGAAACGGGAGAAGACGGAACTTATAGTGAAGATATTCAACGGGTGAAGCGATGGGTGGAGACCTAAGCTGGAACCGCGGGAAGGGAAGAACTGATATTGATTCATGTATATATGGATGATGTGCGCCGATGTCCAAAGGGATTCACCTTGGTGCGTTCTGTCGATGAATGTATAGAGCTGCTGCGGGTGATGGAGGTTGATATTTTGTCGTTGGATCATGACATGGGTCCAGGGGAGAAGACGGGAACCGAAGTGGCGACTGCAATAGCCCAAGAGGGATTATATGCTCGTGAGATATATTTGCATACTTCAAGCATATACGGCATGAAAGCGATGTACGAAATACTATATCAAAACAAACCTGAGCACGTAGTACTGCATAATGGACCGATTCCATTCGAACGCCTAGATGAAATCGCCCACGCGGCCAAGAAAACCTCGGGTAATAAAGTTAACAAGTAGCAAGCAGAGCTAGTGGATTAAGTAAGCATAGCAAAGAAGCTTACCTGCTTAATGCAGGTTCACTTAAATTAACTTGATCCTATCGAAGGGATCAAGTGCACTTTTTTAAAAAAAGAAAAGTGTGGTGAATAAGGGCAAGAGGTGTGATTCGGAACTGAAGGAGCGTAGCGTTCGTCTTTGCTGTGTGATTGTAACCCTATTCGGGGTTATTAATTAAAGACAATCACGCAGCAACAACGACCGTAAGTCCGAAGCACGCCGATTGCCCGACGCATTCACCACACTTTTCTCAGCGCGATAATTTGTTTGGAGGTCGGCAAGGTGAGTAAGGAAAATCATCACGAAGTAGTTGAGGAAGTCGGAGCAGCTTCTAAATATGTATGTACGGCAAATCATGGATTTGCGCCCTATGCACAAGAAGAACTGCATAGATTATTTGGTTCCGTTAAAAGTAGCATGCTCGTCCCAGGAGAAGTCTTTGCTGTGACACTGCAACATCCGGCTGAAGCGGTTCGTGAACAAATGAGTAGAACCGAACCTATCTTTCTTCGTCACATGTTTCATGTAGGCTGGGAGTATAGTTTGAATGACGACGAGACAAGGGATTGGCAAGAGGGACTTAAAGCCTTTATTCTCAGAGATGACCGGTTATCTGGGGCAAAAATTGCGTTGCAAGTACGGAAATCGGAAGGCTCTTTGTGGAATGGGACTGCTGCTGAACTTAAGGAATCTGTTCAAAGTAGACTGCTTGAACTGGGTGCTGAATTCGTTGTGAGAGAAGCTGAATTCATCATTTCTGTTTTTGCAGGCAAAGATCGACTATATGCTGGAATTACAACTCCAGACGAGAATATTTCCGATTGGAATGGCGGAGCTATCCGCTTCCAAAAGGAAGAAGGGCAGCTTTCTAGAGCGAAGTTCAAGTTGCTAGAGGCTGAGGTAGCGTTCGGTATCCCGTTTGCTTCATTCCGTGAGGCTCTGGACATTGGGGCAGCTCCTGGAGGATGGACATCTTTTCTATTGGATAGAGGGTTGAAAGTAACCGCTGTAGACCCGGCCAAGATGGATGGATCTCTACTATCTTCACCCCGTTTGACCTATTTACGGAAGAATGCGGATAACGTTAAGTTCAAGGAAAATCAATTTGATTTATTGGTATGTGATATGAGTTGGAGTCCGAAAGGAACGGCCAAGTTGGTCATAGATCTGCTATATGCATTGGCTCCGGGTGGAACAGCCATCGTTACGGTGAAGCTACTTCACAAGAAACCGATGACACTAATCCAAGAGATTATCGAGATCTTCCAAGGATCACGGCTGCAGGTACAACGGGCAAAACAACTCTTTCATAACCGTGATGAGATTACGTTATACATGATTAAATATTAATGATATGAATTTAACATTAGAAAATAATGCTTTACTTTTAGGACGATCTTGCCATATACTAATTCCAAAATTATACAAAGGCCATTTAGGGAAAGTATCCCATGTCTCTGTCTACGGTTTAACTACCGGAAGACAGAGACGTGGGACTTTCCCTTTTTTGTTGTCTTTAGAGGAGGGCTTCAGTTGAATTTTGAACCCCGTCTTGGACTAGGGGATGTGCTGGCGGATAGGTACCAAATTCAGCGAGTACTTGGAGATGGAGGGATGAGTCGGGTATACCTAGCTGCAGACCTGAAACTCACGGGGAAAATATGGGCGGTGAAGGAGAGTGTGGCTCACGCTAGTATTGGGATGACAATGGAAGAAGAAGCATCCATTCTAATCTCGCTGAATCATCATCGTCTGCCGCGAATCGTTGACTTTATTAATCTAGATTCAGCGGGATATTCCTATATGGTGATGGATTTTATCCAAGGGGTTCACTTGGATCAATTTCTTAACAAACAGGGTAGCAGATTGCCACTAGATACGCTCTTGATCTTTGGTCTGCAAATATGTGAAGGGCTTCACTACCTACATACCCATCATCCACCCGTTATTCATAGGGATTTGAAACCCGCTAATTTACTCGTGGATGAGGCTCAGGAGATCCGGTTTATTGATTTTGGTATTGCCCGGAACTACAAGGAGAACAAACCGGAGGATACGGTGAAGTTAGGTACAGTTGGTTTTGCTGCTCCTGAACAATACGGGGGAAGACAAAGCGATGGTCGTTCTGATCTGTACTCACTTGGCGCAGTATTGATGTATTTAGGGACAGATTGCCAGTATAGTGAGTGGTCGATCGAAGCAACCGGTAATTTTCAGAATAACGGGTATGGGGCGCTGCTCCCTGTGATCAATCGACTGCTCCAGTTTCATCCCGAAGAGCGATATAGTACTGCAGCTGAGGTAGGAAATGAACTACGTAAATTACGGTCAGATCATGGAATCAAAGCGAACCATACCCGAAAGATTGAGGATAGAGCTAGATGTTATGTGATCGCCTTAGCGGGAGCATCTTCAGGAGTAGGTACAACCCATACGGCTATTGCACTAGCCAATTCAATAGCGCGTACTGGAAATCGGGTAGCTATTGCGGAGTTGGATCTAAAGGCAACTGCATTTCAGCGGATTTCTGGAATTATTAATGGGAAAGAGTCTGCCAAGGTAACTACAGTCAGGAATTTTCGATTTGGAGGAGTTCAGTATGTTCGTGCACCTTCTCGTTCCGAACTAATCAGTCTACTTGCAGGTAATTTTAATTACGTCGTTTGCGACCTAGGCTCAAGCCGGAGAAAAGACCTAATGGAAGAGTTTTTTCGCGCTGATGTTCAGGTCGTAATCGGTTCAGGTGCTGAGTGGAGACAAGAAGACCTCGAGAAATTTATAGAATTCTCCGAAGAGGTGCCACAGCGGAACTTAGTTTGTTGTATTCCGATGGCTACACCAGCCATTCTGCAACGACTCAAACGAAAATTGGGAATACAACGAGTGTATAGCGCACCCTTGGAACCGGATCCATTTGATCCGAGAGAAGAAATGGTTATAGCATTATCGTCACTTTATAGCGATCTATTGCCACAATCGGTGAGTTCTGGGCGTTGGGGTTTACTACTGAAAGGTAAAAGAAGGAGGGGGAATCATTAAATGGCGAAAATCAGGCAACGGACCAAGCATCTCATCTATGCCGGGATGGTCGGCGCAGCGGTGATGGGATTGATCTTTGCCGGTTATGCAGTTCGTCACGCTAACCAGGTGAGAGAGACTCGAAGTTCAATCGAACTTAAATATGAAGCAGAAATTGCGAAATTACAGGAGGAAGCAGTACACAAAACAATTACCGGATGGGCTCCGGTAAGAGAAATACCAGCCGGACATCTTATACGCAGCGAAGATCTAAAGTCGATTGATCTACCGGCTGATAGCATCCCGTCGGACTGGGTGAAATCGCGAGATCTAATCACCGGAAAAATCGCCAAAATTAAGCTTCGTCCGCAAACGTTACTAACAGATACGATGTTGTTTGAAGATGAGCCAACGCCAGATGATTTGAGGTGGCGTGAGATGAGCTTTGTTCAGTTACCTGGTGCACTGGAGCCTTATGATTCTGTTGACATACGAATTCAATTTCCTACGGGTCAGGATTATATCTTGTTATCCAAGAAGAGAATCGAGCGATTTGTGTCTGGTACAGTAACGGTTACTTTAAATGAGGCAGAAATTTTATCGTTGTCTAGCGCGGTTGTTGATGCGTATTTGCACAAGGCTTCTATTTATGCCCTCTCCTACGTAGAACCGCAATTGCAGAGTAAGTCAATTCCTACCTACCCCGCAAATGAGGCGGTAATGTTGCTAATAAAGAAGGATCCGAATATTGTGAATCGGGCTGAACAGGCATTAAATGCTTCTGCAAGAGCCGGATTGGAACAAGATTTATTAGTTATATCGCCACAGAACGCTGCCGAATTCTCAAGTGCACAGGCAGCAGCTGCATCAAAACTGCCTCAATCCGATTCTGAAGATAGTTTCGAATGGGAATCAACAAAATGAAAGGTGACGATTAAATGAAACGTTGGATTTTTGCGGGTATAAGTGATAAACGAGATTTGCTGCTGTATTTATGCAAACTACTGACAGTGTCGAAGTATCGTGTTCTCCTGACAGATGCCACTGAGGGCAGAAGGTATAGTTATTCGATTGGTAATTTAGATCCCACTTTACAATTGACTGAATTCTGTGGTTTTGACGTGACGACAGGTCTTTCTAGCACTGAACTGTGGGAGGAAGAAGTAACGGAAACTGGAAGACAATCCGCAGTTTACGATTATATGCTGCTAGACATGGATTCCCTGATGCTCAGCTCGATTGATCCTTGGTTATCCGCGGATGAGATTCTATGGGTCACTTCATTCGATCGCTATGAAGTAGAGCGAAGTAGCGAATGGTTTCGAAGATTGTTTCTTAAATGGCCAGAACTTCAGGGGATGAAAGTGCGGCCATTATACATTCGGACTGTGGAAAGTAACTTAAATGAGGAATATATTATGGGCTTCATGGAGGACTTACCTATTGTCTGGAATGAAGATCCTATATGGATACCATGGAACGAGAATAATATGGCCATACAACTAGAAAATGAACATTCAAACTTATTACGGATGAATCGGATATCGCGTTCATACCAACGAGCCTTGGTCACCTTATTGCAACAACTAGTAGGCTTGCGAACAACGGATGCCAAAAGGACATTTCGTCAGGCGAAGAGGAGAGAAGCATGAGTAGAATTTTGTTCTGGGATTCCGGTCAGGGATACTCCTCTCAAATAGCTGCTTCGACGGCAATAACTCTAGCGCTTCAATTCAATCAGAGATTGCTACTAGCAAACGAAGGCCAATTCGGAACGGGATTCGAGGAAGGTTTTCCGACTGGAGCCAATAGGAATGATTATTCTCCATTACTGGAGGAGTACGGAATGGATGCGTTATTGCGTTTAGCTGCGAGTAAGCGGCTTACAACAGATAATATCTCAGATTACACACTTTCGCTTTTACGAGGCAAACTTGATTTGGCAGCGGGATGTAAGCTAAGGCTTGGAGGTACGTCTGCGGTAGTAGAACCTAAGCGTGAAATAGAAGAAATTCTTCAAGTTGCAGATAAATACTACGATTTTGTACTGTTGCAATCAACGGGTGAACGAGGCCCTCAGCAGAATGATTATTTCTTGAAATACGATGGTTTGGTTGCGGCCTTGAGCCAAAGTCGTACTCAATTGGATCAATTCTTCGCAGAGCAGATAGAGACCCCGGCATTTGCTGGAATCCCTTTTTCCTTAGTGATCTGTCACTACGATTCAACTTCCAGGTGGACTATACAAAATATCAAACGCCGCTATGGTTGCAAGATCCCTTTGTTTGGAATTCCATATCATACGGGATTTATAGATGCATGGAACGCGCAAGATATTCTATCCTACTTCAGGAGATATCGACTACTTACCCGAAGAAGGCCTGAGAAACAAGAGCTGGTCTCCAGTTATTACGAACTCAGTCGCAATATTCTGCAATTGACTGGAAGCAATGCTTTGCCTGACCGGAAAGTGAAGGGGGCTTGAAGATTGAAGTCCTACAGCAATCTATTTGGAATCATATTGATTATATTCATCTGCTTGATCTATCTCTGGATGAGGGCAAGGTCGTCTGTTGGAACGCAGACCAAGATTAAGAATTTCGCAGATCGCTATTCCTTTCCCGCGTTGATAAGTTATGTGAAACAAAGTTTATATGAGTTAAGCCGCTTAGGCACAAATGATTGGGGAATGAGTGAGCAATTATGGGAGCGAAGAACGAAAACTCGAACTGAACTAAGGCAAGCATTAAGGGGGTGTTCGTTTGGTGACAAGAACGATAAGCAATATGTGAAATCTTACATCCGTGATTTGTTGCTGAATGGGTATGACGTGAACGAAGAGAATATCGACAAGATCCTGCCGTTTCATGACCCTGATAAGTTGACGGTTCAAGATCGCTTCGATATCATCCTGTACATTTTCATTTTAAAACATGGTGAAGAGGCGCTCCCGACATTGATCGAGACGTTCGAACTGGATACTCCAAAGTCCTCAATAGATGAGGATGGTACTTACACTTATGACATCGACGAAGGAGATATTGACCATATCTTCTATATGGAATATCGACCGCTTTCTTTTGTGGAGAAACTGGATATCGTCGTCCAACGCATCTATCAGGAGTATAAGGGTTTTTCTGTTGTGGATGAAATTCGAGAACAGAGGATTGATGGTGTGAGTGGAGGGGTGAGTGGTGTTTCCGATACTGGTGCAGGTTGGCTAGAGAAGCAGGGAGATTTTAGCCTAGGAGATCCTCCATTAGATGAAGATGGAAAAGTATACTCGCGTGCGTGCGACAGTGTTTGGATTTTTTATAAAGGGAAGAGTGTACGACTCTCTTTTCTCTCCTTCGGTAGTCCATTTGAGTTGAAACGTGTCTGTCAGAATATATATAAATTTAACTTACCCGGGCAATTGTCTGAGGCCAATGGTTATAAAGTTAACGAAATGAAGGATGGTTCGCGGGTAGTTGTCGTAAGGCCGCCTTTTTCCGAGTCTTGGGCATTTTTTGTGAGAAAGTTTGATGTGAAGGGCGCTGTTCTGGAGCAACTCATCCAAGGTGAAAATGCCCAACTACCAATTAACTTGTTGAAATATCTGATGAAAGGAAGTCGGATTACTTCAATTACAGGATCACAAGGTTCAGGTAAAACAACGCTACTGATGGCAATGATCAAACATATCTATGCTTCCTACACACTTCGTGTTCAGGAGATGTCATTCGAATTGAATTTGCGGAAAATGTACAGTTCCCGGAATATCCTAAGTTTTCGAGAAACAGAATATGTGACGGGACAAGCTGGACTTGATTTGCAAAAGAAAACGGATGGTACGGTCAACATTCTAGGTGAGGTATCTACGGATGAAGTGGCATCATGGATGGTACAAATGGCGCAGGTCGCCAGCTTGTTCACACTGTTCACTCATCATGCTAAAACATTCCGCGATTTGATGGAGTCTCTACGTAACTCGTTACTCAAAACAGGGATGTTCCGAGACGAACGGATCGCTGAATTACAAGTAGCGAGCGTGATTGATTTTGATGTCCATTTGCGAAGGGATATTTCAGGGCAACGTTATATTGAGCGGATAACAGAGTGTTCTCGAAAGGAAGGCAAGTGGGGAGAAGAGACACAAGCAATTAACGTAAATAGCTCCGGTCACTCAACCATTCGAGGGTATGAGGAACGTGTCATCATTGAATATCAGAATGGAGCTTATGTGACTGTTCAGCCGATATCTGATCGTTGCCGGGAAGAGATGACACGAGAGATGGTTCCGGAAGATGTCGAGCGTTTTGATAAGTTTTTACAAGCTTATTGGAGGGAATACATTGGAGCTTAAGTCGGTCCTTTTATGGGTGTTAGGTCTGTCCTTATTATGCTTCGCTCTTCTGTATGGAGTCGGTCGTGAACTAGGGAGACGGCGGGAGGATTCCTTAGAAGAAGGTCAATCGCAGTCGTACATTCAATTTCTTCGGGGAGTATGGTTAGCATTCCTGATGAGATCATATGCCGTTTTTATGAAGCTTTTGCCGCTTCGTTATTACGTATTGAAAGTGCGGAGTCGGTTAGCTGTCATGCATATGTATGATGAATTTGAATTAAGACAGCGGACCATGCAGATCGTGTATGCGCTGCTTAGTACATTGGGCGGCGGCATTGTCGTTCTGGTGATGTTTAATCCTACTATCCTATTTTTTCTCACGTTACTATTAGCTGCAGTCGTAATTCAAGGCTTGCTATTGGATGGTTATGTTAACCGAATGGAAAAGAAGCTACTTGAGCAAATGTTAGAGTTTTTTGCTGCTGTCCGTCATGCGTATCATCGTCACGGTATGGTGACTGATGCGATTGATGAGGCGGGAGAGGCGGTAGGGCAGGAAGTTGGGCTACATGCTAATAAAATCTACGAAGCTTTGAGTGCTGCTTCTCCAGATGAAGCGCTTGAGAAATATTATGAAACAGCACCGAACCGTTTCCTCAAAGCATTCGCAGGCATATCACGTCTGATTATGGAGTTTGGCGATCGCAAGCGAAATCATGGTTCATTGTATTTACAGGGAATTTCCACCCTAACAGGTGAAGTTCAATTGGATTTAATCAAGCGAAACAAATTGGATTATTTGCTCAAGGGGCTTCATATCATAGCGCTGGTTCCCGTCTTTTTCACGAAACCTATTGAAATGTGGGCGCGTGGTAATTTTCCACTGATGGATCAATTCTATCTCAGCAAAGTGGGTATGATCATCAAAATATTTCTGCTACTCATTATCTTGATTTCATACGTGTTACTTCAGAAGCTAAAGAGTGAGGAAGAAACCGCATACCGCGCGGGCGAGGACCGAGCACCTTGGGAGTCACGGGTGTATCGGTGGCATTGGGTAAGAACGCTTGTAAGGTGGTTTAGCCCACCGGTCTCATCTGGTTCATATTACCGGTTATCTCAATTAATCAAAGATACCAACCATCATCTTCGGATTGAATGGCTCCAAGTTAGGCGGATCGTGCTCTTTATGATCTGTATGTTATTTACACTTGGTTCTGCTGTTACGCTGCATCGGATGAGTCAGAATGGGATCATGAAGGAAGCTCCTTCCGAGGCCACTGAAGAACTTGTAGTTTTTCAGAACTGCTAAAGTTAGACTAATAAAAAGACGACCTTTTTTCCCGTATTTCGGGGTGAAGGTCGTCTTTGCGTTATTTAAGCAGGCCTATACGGCTAGCTTCTTACTTCAACAGCTTCATAATTCGTTTTAGATTAACCGTGAATATAGCCATAGCGCCTTGAAGCTCCATCCCTAATAGACCCGAGGAAGTGGCTACATCATACCCGTGTCTGTGCTTGAGTTCACTATTCTTTGCTTCTATTTTGTAGCGTTCCTTTGCTTTCTCTTTAAAGTACTCACTTTCTTGGAACGTCGTTTGTTCTGAATGTTCGGTAGATTTAATACTCACCGAGTAGGTTTTACTTTTTGCTCCATCTTTATAGCAACCTTCTTTAAACGGGCATCTTTTACATTGCTCTACTTCAAAGTAGTACGTATCGACTTGGTTGCTCCCGATGGCTTTCTTTCCTCCGCGCGCTTTTCGGATCGCCATATGCCCGGCCTTACACACGTACATACCCGCATCTTTATTAAATTGAAACTCATCTTCTCTCTTGCGAGCGCCTTGTGTAATACGAGGATTAAGTTTGGCGATAAGTTCAATTTCATTGTCTTTAGTGTAAACAATGTTGTCCTTTTCGGAGTAAGCAGTATCTCCGATTATGGATCTAATTTCCATACCTGCTGCCTTACTTTTTTCAATCAGCGTTTGCAATTGCTTACCGTCATTCTTTTCGCCTGTCGTGACAATGGCTGCCGTAATGATCCGTTCCTCCGTCATGGCAATATGGGTCTTGTAGCCAAAGAACGAGGAATCTGCGCTCTTGTGGCCTATCTTGGCATCCTGATCTTCGGAGATCCTCAGTTGCTCCAGGTCATCCGTGACCGTTTCTTTCAAGAGATTCAAGGGCTCTTTTATTTTGGGTAATTCACAGATGCCACCTTCGGCTTCAAGCACGGCAATGAGTTTTTGACAGTAGTCAATCTCTTCCTCAAGTACATCGCTGGTATTCTTGACCGGGAACTTGGATTTTAGGGATTCCTCCGCCTTGTAGACCGCCTTTCTCAACTTTCGGGAACGATTCAGCAAGATTTCCCGAGGCGATTTCTGGTTGTAGCGTGCTTTTGTATGGGTTGCATCGACGATGATGGATTTGCTTTTAATAATGCCCTTTTCGAGTGCAATTTCAACTGTTTTGCCTACGAGCATGTCCAGCAAATTCAAGTCTTTCAGCCGCAGCTTTCTGAATTTGGTTAATGAACTTGCATCAATCACTGGATCTTCAGGAGCCATATCTAGAAAATATTTGAATGACATGTCGTACTTCGAACGCTCGACGATATCTATGTCAGACAACTCAAAAATTGTTTTTAAGAGCAAATACTTAAACATTCGAATCGGGTCGACCGCATTTCGGCCATTAACTAAGCAGTAACGCTCTTTCAGTTCTTCATAAACAAAAGAAAAGTCGACAAGTTCATTGATTTGCCGCAACATATTATCTTTGGGAATCACTAAGTTATAAAGTTCTATATAGGGGCTTAAAGCCAAGGTTTGTTGTTGTTTAATCATTACATTCACCTACTCGGATTAGTACCTTAATTATATAGAAAAAAAGCATAATTCTCCTCAAAATTCGAGAAGCATTATGCTTTTTATATAATATGGACTTTTTCAGTGGCCTCGCTCCTTCCGGGTATGTTTTTTTCGGTAAGATGTCTGATGAAGAGATGGAGAAGGCTAGACAAGCCACGGATTTAGATGCCGAGGTGATGAAGGGGGCAGGTATGTCGGACACAGCAACCTTTGATACAGTAGCTGATTTGACATCTGAGGCCATGATAGCTGACGGAAGCAAGCCAAGCCACGAACAAGTGACCCTAGTTGTGCTGCGAATTCTAGATAAATTAGATCGTTGGAACGGTGAGTATTTGAAGTGGTGGGAAGTGGTTCTCTCGCTGTTTGCCGGGTGTCTTGGGTACCACCTTCCTTATGGAATGCTCTGGTTCCGCAGAAAAATGATTCTGATGGATATGAGGCATGAAGTATACCAATTCGGGACAATGATCGCCATTTTAAAGGAATTGGAACGTATTTCTGTCGAGGAGATTCTGGAGTGGCTACACACTTATGCAGTTATTTTTAAAATGCCGATCCAGAAATGCTTACTTCATTACGGACATGGTGCCGAGACTGCACTTCAGCAGATGAAGGAAGAGGTTAAGCTAGAGGAATTCCAGCGTCTGGCGGATAAGCTACTCTTGGCTGTGGAGAAGATTACGATTGTGAGAGCTTTTGATGATTTGGATAGTGATATGGCCTATCATTTCGAGCAGCGAAGACTTGATTATGAGAAATCATTGGACACCAAAGCCGGACTTGGAAGGATGATTGGTTTTACACCAATGTATGCTCTAATATTTGCTTATTTAGTTATACCGCTCATATGGATGAGCTTTCAACAGATGGACCTTTATTTTCAACAAATTCAAAAATTATAAATCCAGGAGGTATTTTATTATGAATAATGCATCATCTGCACTTAAAGTAGCGGCCGGTATTTTTCTAACAATTGCTTTGATTACGATTGTTGTCATTTTGTTCGTATCTGCACAGGAAGCGACCAAGACGGCACAGAATAATTTTTCCGATATCCAGACTGAGTTGTCTCAAGCCTCGTTTACTGTATACGAAGATACGACGATTAGTGGTTCTCAGGTTACGAATGCGCTTCGTAAATTCAAGGATCGGGATCAGTTTGGCATTCAAGTAAAAACGGGCAAGAACAGTGATGGACAATGGTATGGATATACACTGAGTGTCGGTACTCAGGATGCCTCAGAAGATTATGGTTCGGTAGTGGGTGCAAAGATCGGTAACACGAATAATGCATGGAACGAAAAGTTGAAAGAATATGTAAATCCCAGCGGTAAGTTCAAAGCGCAAGTGATTAAAGATAATTCTAATGTAGTGCGCGGGCTGATCTTCACACAAACTACCGTCGCTTCAAATTAGAATCTTAGAGAGCATTTGCTGATATGTTCAATAATGTTAAGAGTATATTGTGGCTCCTCTGCTCAGTGTCGTTCTGTATTGGTGCATTGCTGTACACGACTTACAGTATCTCTATACAAGGTGCTGTTATAGATGGATTAGTACCGTTTACGCAATTTCAGAAGCGGAGCGTAGTAACCGGAAGTGAAGAGATAGTTCCCGAGAAATATTCTGGACTTCAAATCTTGTTTAGCTTGCGCAGCTTTCATACACTTGGAGCCGTGGTTGAGGTGGATGGTAGGTTGCTGGAGGTTGAGAATAGAGAGGAAGATAACTTGGGAGCTCCACCTATCATTCGGGAGCCTTTCATTCTCGACTTAGACGCTGAATATAAGGTATTTTTTCTCTACAGTGATGTAGGGCGATTAAATAAGATCACATTTCATAGGAAGTAAGGTGGGCGGTATGCCGAATGTTTTATCTAAAATAACGGCAGCGCTGCTGGCAGTTCTCCTGCTGTATTTGGTTCCAGCTTCCCAGGCGGCAGAGCGTGAGGAGGATATACGCGTTCTGTCTGCTTACAATACACTTGTTCAGTTTACGGACGCGGTTCGGAATAAAGGCTATTTGTCATCACAAATGTATGGGGATTTCGCCAGAGAAATTGAGGCATTTGGATTTATGTATGATATCGATATGGAACATCGGCATAAGAAATATCACCCAGAATATCAGGACCCAGCAGATGCCACGAGTTTTAAGGATGATTTCAGTGTGCTATATGATAGTTATTTTACCGCTGATTTAATGAAGGTGCTATTTCCCGATTCGACTTTTGCTAACGGGAATATGGGGAACGGGGATATTGCAGAGCGAAAATATAAATTGGAAATTGGGGATTATTTTACGGTAACTCTAGTGAGACGTTCTGTTACTACATATGAAGTGCTGGGAAGTTTTCTTCATAGTCAGGTTTCCGGTAAAGGGACAGATTCATTGACTTACGGAGGTATGGTGCTGAATGAAGATTACTGACTGGGCGGTCATTTTCCTACTGATAGTCTCTCCACTGTTGTGGGTTAGTCATTTGCATACCGAAGATCTTCGAGAGGTGAATCGACTGCAACTTCAATATACAACAGCCCTAAGGACAGCGGCTCAGGACGGGGGTAGTGCACTGAATATGAACGAGCTGCAAAGCTATGAGACAGGATATGGCTCGGCCAAATTTATGCGTGCGGATAAGAATGGGGCAATTATGGCTTTACAGCAATCGTTGTCTCTGAATTTTGGAATTACGGATGATAAAGTCTCACAAAGGTCATTAATGGTCTATATTCCTGCTGTTGTAATCATTGAGTATGACGGTTACTCGATTTACGCAGTAGATGAATCAACGGCATGCGATGGTAGCGTGCTAGCAGAGCATCATTTTCGGCCAAAGAAACCCTATGTCTACTCTGATGAAATCGGTAATCAAGTTGCGTTTACCCTGGATAGTTATGTTATTGCTTATGATGCAGTGAGTGGAGAATGGGTGAGTGGACTGCAGGAGGAATTAAGCTCAATAGTCACAATACCTCTCCTGCAGGACTCGGAAACGTTCCAGCAAGTTCGCCGTTCTGTTATCGTACGGAGTATTGAAGATGATCTGGCTGATTATATTAATCGTCATAATGAGTATGCAGCTAAACTGGGTGTAACCTATACGTTCACACTTCCGGTTATCTCCCAGGAGGAGTGGAATAATACACTGAATGATGTTGGTGTGCTCATATTTCTCCAAGGTATTCCGGTAGGTGATCGTTACTATAACAATTATGCTCTTGGAGGTGGGCGACTCATTAAGAGATATCCAGTTATAGGTGGGAATGATGAATCGAAGGGTATCAAATATTTCTACAGGGAGGATTGTTCAGCACCTTATAAAATGGAAGAGGTATTTGTAAGTGAGCGAGATGCTGCGACTAAGGGCTATTTCGAGGCGCCATGTAAACGCCAAGGTTTGTGAAAATCATCCATCTTTTTTCATCATTTTCAAAACATAGGTTTCGATTGCTCTCCTTCTTGTGCTAAAATGGTTTATTAGTGTTTGCTTTTGCTTGTCCTATGATGCAAACTAACAAACTATTTTTTTCACATAGAGGAGTTTACGTAATAATATGAGTTTATTAAGTGTAGAAGAAGTCTCACATGATTTTGGAGACCGGACGTTGTTTAGAGATGTATCTTTCCGCTTGCTAGCGGGAGAACATGTGGGCCTGGTTGGTGCAAATGGTGCTGGTAAATCCACGCTAATGAATATTTTGACAGGTCAGGTATTGAAAGATGAAGGAAAAGTAGAGTGGACCCCAAGGGTTCGGTATGGTTATTTAGATCAGCATACGAAACTAACACCTGGTAAAACAATCCGTGATGTCCTTAAAGATGCTTTCTTGCCCCTGCTCGAACTGGAGAAAGAAATGATAGAGATTACGGAACAAATGGGCGATGCTACTCCCGAGCAATTGGACGATTTATTAGTTCGAATGGGAGATATTCAGGAGCAACTTGATATTGGTGATTTCTATTTAATCGATGTTAAGGTGGAGGAAATGGCAAACGGACTCGGACTGTCTGTCATTGGTTTAGACCGTGATGTCACGTCGCTCAGTGGTGGTCAACGTACTAAGGTTCTGCTTGCGAAGTTGTTGCTTGAGAAACCCAATGTTCTTTTGTTGGATGAGCCAACGAACTATCTTGATGTTGAGCATATCCAATGGTTAACGAACTATTTGCAGAACTATCCTTATGCATTTATTCTTATTTCGCATGATACGGAATTTATGAAGCAGGTAGTAAATGCGATATATCATTTGGAGTTCACAAAGTTGACCCGTTATTCAGCTAATTTTGATAAGTTTCTAGAAATGGCTGATATGAATAAGATTCAGCATATTGAAGCCTACGAGAAACAAAGGGATTTAATTAAGAAACAAGAAGATTTCATTCAGAAGAATAAAGCGCGTGCTTCTACTTCAGGACGGGCTAAGAGCCGGGAGAAGCAACTAGATCGTATGGATCGGATCGAGAAACCAGAGGAAATGTCCAAGCCAACCTTCGGTTTCAAGGAAACTCGTGCTAGTAGTAAAACTGTATTTGAAGGTGTCGATTTCGAAATTGGGTATGATCGTGCGTTATTGCCTAAGATGACGATGATGATTGAGCGGGGCGATAAGATCGCTATTGTGGGTTGTAACGGTGTTGGTAAGTCGACGTTACTCAAAACGATTTTGGGCAAAATTCCTCCAATTAGTGGAAGGACCTATCAAGGTGAATTTTTAGCACCTGCTTACTTCGAACAAGAGGTTCGTGCCGGGAATATGACGCCGATTGATGATGTGTGGAATGAATTTTCAAATCTGACACAGAATGAAGTTCGTGGTCATTTAGCTCGTTGTGGATTAAAGAACGATCATATAACAAGACAATTGAAGGCATTAAGTGGTGGAGAACAGGCCAAAGTGCGGTTGTGCAAGCTTATGATGCGGGAGACCAACTGGATTCTGTTCGATGAGCCGACAAATCACTTAGATGTTGTAGCTAAAGAAGAATTGAAGCGTGCACTCAAAGAATTTAAAGGAACAGTACTACTCGTCTCTCATGAACCTGATTTCTATGAAGATTGGGTAACCAAGGTGTGGGACGTAGAGGCTTGGTCGACAAAGTAATATTGTGATGTCTATGAAAAGGGGCATGAATTGAAATGAGTGAGGACCACTTGGGATCAGTATCGCACTTGAAGAACTCTGAATCTTCGGAACGAGATAATAGGTATTCACGGCAAGAACGATTTGGTCCAATTGGCTCCACGGGTCAACGGAAATTGACCGAAGCTACCGTACTGATCGTCGGTGCAGGTGCGCTGGGTACAGTCATTGCAGAGAGTCTTGTACGTGCCGGTATCGGCAGTATAATCATTGCTGACCGTGATTATGTAGAGTGGAGTAATCTGCAACGTCAACAGTTGTTCTGTGAGGAAGATGCTGTGAATAGGGTGCCTAAGGCCGTTGCGGTTCAGAACCGCCTGCGTGCGATCAATAGTGGAGTTAAGATAGAGGGACATGTGATGGATGTGACGCTGGATGAGATCGAGTCGTTGTTACCTGGAGTCAATTTAATTGTTGACGCAACGGATAACTTTGATACTCGCTTGCTCATTAACGATGTTTCACAAAAACATGCGATTCCGTGGATATATGGCGCATGTGTCGGTAGTTACGGAATTACTTATACTATTCTTCCGGGCGTAACTCCTTGTATGAATTGTCTACTGGAATCCATGCCCTTTGGAGTGGGTGGAGATACTTGTGAAACAGCTGGTATCATTTCACCTGCGGTTCAAACAGTCACTGCTCATCAGATGACAGAAGCGTTAAAACTATTGACAGGTCAACTGGAAGCATTGCGTGGAACTATCCTTACCTTTGACTTATGGCGGAACGAACAGGCCTCAATTAAGGTATCATCGGCCAAGCGTGAGGATTGCCCGTCATGTGGTACAGAACCATCTTATCCTTTCTTGAGTAAATCAGGTACACGTAAAACAGAGGTGTTGTGTGGGCGTGATACGGTGCAGATACGACCTGTGACTAAGCGCAGATTAAATTTACAAGAAATCGCAGAAATATTTAGGCGGCTTGAGGAAGGCAAAGTTGAGTATAATCCATTCTTAGTATCCTACACAGTCGGGAAACTTCGCATCGTATTGTTTCAAGATGGTAGGGCATTAATACATGGTACAAAGGACATTACTGAAGCTAAGGCTATTTATGATCGATATATGAATTAATAATTTCAAACAGTGATTTTTTAGAAACCATTCTTAGGTTGTAGAATGGTTTCTTTGCATCTTGAGAATCCTATAGAAAGTTGATCAGAAGAGCTCATTTTTGAAGTATTAAAGTTTAAAAAGGGAATGATTTCTTCTTAGGTAGAGGTGGGTAAAAATATGAAGGAGCACATATTGTGGGCCGAGGGTAATGAAACATTAGGGGAACGTTGGTGGAGGCAATTAGAAGAAGCAGGCTACAATGTACACTGGTTCAAATCAGGGACTGAGATGCTCAGAGAGCTGAATCTTCAAAAACCAAGTTTAGTCCTACTCGGTACAGAACTTGCAGATCAAAGTCAAATGGAGTTGGTTCGCCAATTAGGAAAAGCACGAGACTTCCCCATCATGGTCATGCTAGCAAAGCGGAATACGAGCGAAATTGTTTCTGCACTTGAGCTAGGTGCCAATGATGTTGTTGTGAAGTCTTTGTCCATCGAGGAACTTAAATCAAGAATTGATAATCTACTTCGATTGTTTGAGCGACTGATTAGTGGAAGTGTAACGAATATTACTTACGAAGATTTGGTGATCGAGCTGAAGAGTCGGAAAGTGTATCGCGGAGAGGAGCCCATCAAATTGACCCCGAAAGAATACGAGTTGCTACTGTACTTGGCAAAACGAGTGAATACCGTTTGCCATAGAAATACGATTTTACAGGAAGTGTGGGGACATGATTTTCTGACAAATACGAATGTAGTTGATGTATATATTCGGCATCTCAGAAAGAAGATGGACCGGGGAAGAATTCGTAAGTTGATTCATACGGTACGTGGGTCGGGGTATATGTTGCAATAGTGTTCTTCTATAATGTATGGTCTATTAATTAAGGCTCAATGCCAAAATCAGTGGTTGACGACGTCTCTTAAATGAATCGCTCCAGATCGGAGGGTTCTTGCGATCGCTGTTAAAGCCCTTTTTCTAAAATGAAAAATGATTATCGGTTGAAATAGGACTTTAAAGGCGAACACAGCTTATGCTTCCGATGTAGCTTTCCTAAGGAAAGCTTGTAGTTTCTTCAGAATCTCCGACCCTTCGCTCTGTTAGCTCGTAAAATCAACCACTGATTTCTAGATTGAGCCTTAATTAAATGACGGATTATCAATTGGCTAAGCCCTTGGTTTGATAATCCGTCATTTTATATAAGAATATTATTATTTTAGAGTACGCGTTATAGTACGCGACGCGCAGTTACATAAGTTTTCTTCCAATTTGCAGAATCGAGATCGGATAAAGTGACTCCTGGTGAACCGTAGGTGTGAAGGATTTTTCCATCTCCGGCATATACAGCAACATGGGTAATATTCGATCCGGTGGAACGGCTGCCGCTAGAGAAGAATACTAAGTCGCCTACTTGTAGGTTGGCTTTTGAAACTTTATATCCTTCTTTAGCTTGTGCTGCTGATGTACGTGGGAGTGTAACTCCATATTTATTAAAGATATATTTCATGAAGGACGAACAGTCGAAAACTCTTGTTGTTGTGGTAGATGCTCCAAATTCATAAGGAGTGCCGATAAACTGTTTGCCAAATTTAACGACTTGCGATCCTACCGATTGTGATGCAGTTGATTCAGCAGCGGGTACAATAGATTGGGCTTGTACAGTTCCTGCTCCACTAGCAAGTAAAGTAGTGAATCCAATAGTTGATACGATGCCTACTGTTAATATCTTTTGGAATACTTTCTGTATTTTCATGGTGTATTACCTCCAGAATATATGATTTTGTTTTCCCTTGCTTGATTAGAGTGTAACAGATTTGTAACCTCCTAAATTGTGGATCAGTTAGCTGTAACCCAGGTGCAGCAACGGTTTGAACCTGATTATTAAAAGTCGATTAAAAATTAATAAATTGAGATTATATAATGAGCTTTTCTCAAGAGCATCTTATTAAACTCAAAGAGAGAGCTGCATCAAGGGGGGACAAACCCATGATACAACTCTCTTACAGATCATTAATAGATAGATTGTTTTCTATTAAACTACTTATTACTAAATCGATAGATTACAACACACGACGTGCTTTAAGATAGGTTTTCTTCCAAGTTCCTGAATTCAGGTTGGAGATTGTAACTCCTGGTTTACCATAAGTATGAAGGATTTTTCCGTTTCCAGCATATACAGCGACATGGGTTACGTTCTTGCCGTTAGCTCGGCTTCCACTTGAGAAGAATACCAAATCTCCTGCTTTTAGGTTAGCTTTGGAAACGGCTTTTCCTACTTTAGATTGAGCTACTGATGTACGTGGAAGTGTAACTCCGTATTTTTTAAAGATGTGTTTCATAAAGGATGAGCAGTCGAATACTCTAGTTGTTGATGTAGAAGCTCCAAATTTATAGGGTACGCCCATATATTTTTTCCCGTAGTTAACAACTTGGGTGCCTTTCGATACGGCTGTAACTTCTGCTGATACCGATGCGGCTTGTGCAGTTCCTGCTCCGCTGGCAAGTAAAGTGCTGAATCCGATGGTTGACACGATGCCGATCGTCAATACCTTTTGGAATAAAGTGTGTAGTTTCATGTTGTAATACCTCCAAAATCTTTTGTTTGTTTGTCCGGCTTGATTGAAGTATAACAGGTTTGAAACCACCTAATTTTTGCTAATAGACACTCAAATGCTTGTCTCACAAGGGTTTGACATGGATTATTAAAATATCATTAAAATTAACAAATTATTAATAAAATGATAGCTAATAGTGGAGGGGACAAAAGAAAAAACCTTGATTAATCAAGGTTTTTAGGTTAAAAAAATTGTTAAATTTATTGGTTACAAAAATGTATTATATTAAAAATATTAATCTTTGCTTTGGATGACAAGCAATAAACCGCTAGCGATATGTATCGTACCCTTTGCTTCTACCAAACGATTGCTAACACCTAGAGACTGGCCCATTTTTAAAGTTGCGTTCTCCAAGGGATAAAGGAAACCCTCCAGATTAATCCCTGTCACTTCAGGGGAAAGTGCCAATAGGGAGGCGTAGGTGTACCCGCGATCCTCAACAATATGGGTTGAATCTGTGAGTGTAATATAGTTATTTCGATCCCAGATGAAGCACGATATTTGCTGCTCCAGCCCTCGCAGCAGCATATGGATATTTCCAAGGGTATGATCAAGCCGAGAACCGCTAACTCCGACCATGATGATTTCCGTAGGTTGTTGCTCTATTGCGATATCAAATGCAAGTTCGGTATCGGTAAGATCCTTATTCACGGCATCGCAAGAAAGTATCTCATCGCTAAAACCTTGGATTCTTGCAAATTCTTCTGCATTAACAGAATCGAAGTCACCAACAGAGATATGAGGTTTTATTCCATTATCTACGAGAAACAGAGCGCCTCGGTCAGCGCCTATAATGTAATCATCTTGTTTTATTGATTTTATAGAAATAGGATCGATTTCTCCCCCAGCATAAATAAACACACGCTTACTAGTCATCATATACTTCCTTTCATCATGTCTGAAAATATTGCATTTAAATCAGTATAATGGAGATTTCAGGGTTGCACAATTTTATATCACAGGACTACAATGGAGGCAGAATGTAGAAGACGAAAGAGAGGGTAGGGGAGAGTACAATAAATGCACATATTTGATATTTTCAGTATTGTAGGTACAATTGCTTTCGCAATGTCCGGTGCTTTTGTGGCCATGGAAGAGGAATATGATATTTTAGGTGTGCTCGTGCTGGGACTTGTAACCGCTTTCGGAGGCGGGATTATCCGAAATGTGCTCATTGGTGTACCTGTGACGACATTATGGAGCCAGGGTGACCTTATCACGCTTGCTGTATTATCAATTATTGTCTCGTTTATTTTACCGCTGACCTGGATTAAGCATTGGAAAAGAACAGAAGCGTTATTTGATGCGATAGGCTTGTCTGCTTTTGCGATCCAGGGTGCACTTTACGCCACAGAAATGAAGCACCCGCTAAATGCAGTTCTAGTTGCTGCAGTGTTAACGGGAATTGGAGGCGGGATCATCCGAGACTTGCTGGCGGGTCGTAAGCCACTTGTACTTCGAGATGAGATTTATGCGGTTTGGGCGATGTTAGCGGGAGCTACCATTGGGCTTGGATTTATCAAATCAACACTGGAACTTACCTTACTCTTTGTGTTCATTGTGTTCTTTCGCATGTTATCCGTTCATTATAAATGGAGATTACCTCGACGTTCACTCAAAACGGGGGCAATCAATAGAACGGAATCCAAAAGCGGATAGTCTAGCGGATAGTTTAATGAAGGAGAAAAAAGAAGAGGGATATGAAGCTATCTCTCTTCTGAGCAAATCTGGAAATGCAAACGTGAATACGAGTAGGAACTGAGACATGACTGTAAAGTAAAACTTGGTTATTTCAAGAAATGAATCAGTGCATGGGGGAGTTCCTGTTGCCAAAATCCCCAAAGATGCTTACCATCTTTCTCGTAATAGACAACTTGGGCGCCACGTTCTTCCAGAAGTAATTTGGCTGTCCGGTTTAATTCGACAAAATTATACGTTCCCGTATCGGTTGTGTAGTTGTCTTCCTGTAAACCAACGATCATAAACAGCGAGAGGAAGGACAGATCCTGCTCAGCGGCAAGAAGTTTCAGACTGGGTTCATAGTAAGCTCCCGATAAACTAATGATTTTGGAAAACAGTTTTGGGTTTTTCATAGCTAAGTGAAGTGATACTGTTCCACCGAGGGAATCACCCGCAAGAATTCTTTCGCTTGGCTCACGGCGTACAGGATAATTACGTTCTACATAGGGAATAATCTCTTCGACGAAACTGGAAGTATAGGCCTCAAAGCGATCTCCAAAAGGTGCATACTCTGATGTTCGTACAGAAGTATCGACTTCAACACCTACAATAATGAAAGGATCGATTCCTTCATCTAGAATTAGCCTGTTAGCGACGGTTGCTATACGTCCGAAATTGAAAAACTCTTCTCCGTCCTGGCAATACACTACGGGGTAACTGAGGATTTCATTGTATCCGGGAGGCAGGTAAATTCGCAGAAACCGACTCTCTCCCAAGTGTTTACTCTGTATTTCCTCTTTAACAATGGTTCGTTTTAAATAGGCCGAATCTGTCATGACTTACACACTCCTAGTTATTTGATTTGTTTATAGTTGCCACGGTATGATGATAAATAAACATCATTTTTGTGGGATTGGCAGGTAGTTAAAATTCAAACTGTTATACTCTCTAAACGACACTGTTATACAAACAAAAATAAATAAATTGAGGAAATATGACCAATCTCTTTGACTTCAGGAGTAAAACAGATGTATAATAATTCTATAACAGAGGTACATGATAATCAAATTATTTGTCGAGGTGAAGAAAATGAGTAAGATTCCTTATGAAGTATATACGGAGGAAGTCGAGGCCTTGTCCGTACTTTCGCCAGATGGTGAAATTGTTAACAAAGAATTAGCCCCTAATTTAACTGATGATCAATTGAAAGAATTAATGTACCGCATGGTATTTACCCGTACTTGGGACGATCGTGCCGTTAACTTAGGCCGTCAAGGTCGCCTTGGATTTTATGCTCCAGTATCCGGTCAAGAAGCAACAATGGTAGGTAGTGAATTCGCATTGGAGAAAGATGATTTTATCTGCCCAGGTTACCGCGATATTCCACAACTCGTTTGGCACGGCCTTCCGCTTTACCAAGCATTCCTGTATTCCCGTGGTCATCAACACGGTGGTGAGATTCCGGCAGGAGTTAACGTCCTTATGCCACAAATTATTATCGGTGCTCAAGTTCTACATGCAATGGGTATCGCAATGGGCTTCAAATTGAAGAAACAAAAACAAGTTGCTATCGCTTATACAGGTGACGGTGGATCTTCAGAAGGTGACTTCTATGAAGCGTTGAACTATGCAGGTGTTTATAAATTGCCAGCTATCTTCTTCGTACAAAATAATGGTTATGCAATTACGACACCTTTCTCCAAACAAACGGCTGCTCTATCGATCGCACACAAAGCGGTTGCTGCAGGTATCCGTGGCGTGAAGATTGATGGTATGGACGTATTTGCTGTAATCGCCGCTGTTCAAGAAGCTGCTGAACGTGCTCGTAACGGTGAAGGTGCTACATTGATCGAAGCTGTTACTTACCGTTTCCGTCCACACTCCCTTTCTGATGATACTTCAAAATATCGTTCGAAAGAAGAAGAAGGACAATGGAGCGAAAAAGATCCAATTGCTCGTCTTGCTAAATATTTGGAGAAAAAAGGCCTTTGGACTGAAGAAGATACAGTTCGTGTGAAAGAAGAAGCGAAGGCAAAAGTAAATGAAGAAATTAAGAAAGCTGAAAAAACCGAGAAAATGACGGTTTCCGGCCTGATCGACAGTATGTTCGAACAAACACCAAAACATCTAGAAGAGCAAAAAGCAGATTTTCAATAAAATGATATGATTTACAGCCGTATGGCAATATGCAAAGTGAATTGTTCTAATGAGGAGGATATGAAGCAATGGCACAAATGAATATGAAAGAAGCAATCCGTGATGCAATGCGCGTGGAACTTGAGCGCGATCAAAATGTAATTATTTTTGGCGAAGACGTGGGTAATGTTGGTGGTGTATTCCGCGTAACAGAAGGTTTACAAAAAGAGTTCGGTGAAGATCGTATCTTCGATACACCGTTGGCAGAGTCCGCTATCGGTGGTATGGCTTTAGGTCTTGGGATTCAAGGGTTCCGTCCAATTGCTGAAATTCAGTTCATTGGTTTTATCTTTGAAGCAATGGATCAAATCTTGGTGCAAGCTGCACGTTTGCGTTACCGTTCCGGTGGTCGCTACAACGCACCAATCGTATTCCGTACTCCTTTTGGTGGCGGAGTTAAGGCTGCCGAGCTACACACAGACTCTTTGGAAGGTTTGATTGCTCAAACTCCAGGGATTAAGCTCGTAATTCCTTCTAACCCTTATGATGCTAAAGGCCTTCTAATTTCGGCTATTCGTGATAATGACCCTGTCTTTTTCATGGAGCATCTTAATCTATATCATGCATTCCGTGCTGAAGTTCCTGAAGGGGAATATACGGTTGAGCTTGGTAAAGCGAATGTCGTTCGCGAAGGTTCGGACGTTACGATTATTACTTACGGAATGATGGTTCATACTTCGGTGAAAGCTGCTGAAGAATTAGAGAAGAGCGGAATCAAAGCCGAAGTCATTGACCTTCGTACTCTTGTTCCACTTGATATCGATACGATTATTAATTCCATTAAGAAAACAAATCGTGCCATCGTGGTGCAAGAAGCACAAAAATCAGCGGGTATGGCTGCAGAAATCATCGCTCAAATCAACGAACAGGCTATCCTGCATTTGGAAGCACCAGTACTTCGGGTTGCAGGTCCAGATACAGTATATCCATATGCACAAATTGAAGATCAATGGCTTCCTTCTCCAGCACGTGTCGTAACTGCTGTTAATAAAGTTCTTGAATTTTAATAATTACAATCTAGGAGGTCCTACAAGTGGCAAAGTTTGAATATCGATTCCCTGAACTAGGCGAAGGGTTGCATGAAGGCGAAATTATCAAAATGCATATCAAAGTCGGTGATAAAGTTACGGACGATGATATTGTTATGGAAGTACAAAATGACAAGGCAGTAATTGAAGTTCCTTGTCCAGTAAACGGTACAGTACTAGAAGTACTTGGTACTGACGGCGCGATCTTCCGTGTAGGCCAAGTTGTTGCTGTTATCGATGCAGAAGGTGAAATTCCTGAGCAAGAAGGAGCACCTGAACATCAAGAAGCTGACGCTGCTCAAGGCGGAGCTGATACGAAGGATTCCCCTGCTGCGGACAGCTCTTCTGATGCTAAACAAGGTGGCGCTGGTAATGCTCCAGCAGCACCAAATCATGAAGTGTTGGCTACGCCTAGCGTGCGTAAATTTGCACGTGAACAAGGTGTTGATATCGCACAAGTAACTGGATCCGGCAACGCTGGTAAAGTGACTCGTGAAGATGTTGAAGCGTTCAAGAACGGTGGCGGCGTAGTAGCACCTGCTGCAGCAAATGCTGATGCACCAGCTGCACAAGCAGCACCTGCGACTTCTGCTCCTACAGCAATCCCTGCTGGCTCGGACGAAGAACGTGTACCGTTCAAAGGTATCCGTAAAGCGATTTCTAATGCGATGGTCAAATCCGCATACACAGCACCTCACGTTACAATTATGGACGAAGTTGATGTGACGGATCTGGTTGCTTTCCGTACTCGCATGAAACCAATCGCTGAGAAAAAAGGCACGAAGGTTACTTACTTGCCATTTATCGTTAAGGCATTGGTTGCTGCTTCACGCAAATTCCCAGCACTTAACGCTTCGATTGACGAAGTAAACAACGAAATTGTCTACAAGAAACATTATGATATTGGTATCGCTACAGATACAGACAACGGTTTGATCGTACCGGTTATCAAAGACGCTGATCGTAAGAGCATCTGGATGATCGCTGATGCTATCAGTGACTTGGCAATTCGTGGCCGTGAAGGTAAACTATCCGCTAACGAAATGAAGGGTAGTACGATTTCGATCTCTAACATCGGATCTGCTGGCGGTATGTTCTTTACTCCAATCATTAACTATCCTGAAGTGGCTATCCTCGGAACAGGCCGTATCAGTGAAAAACCAGTCGTGAAGAATGGTGAAATCGTCGTAGCTCCAGTTATGGCATTGTCACTAAGCTTTGACCACCGTCTAATCGATGGTGCAACAGCTCAAAACTTCATGAACTATATTAAACAGTTGCTCGGTAACCCAGAGCTTCTTGTAATGGAGGTATAACAACATGGTAGTAGGAGACGCTTCTCTAGATATTGATACATTGGTTGTTGGTGCAGGTCCTGGTGGATATGTGGCTGCTATTCGTGCAGCCCAACTAGGCCAAAAGGTTATCATCGTGGACAAATCGGAGCTTGGTGGCGTGTGCTTGAACCGTGGATGTATTCCATCCAAAGCCCTAATCTCAGCAGCTCATCAATATGAGTCCGCACAACACGGCGATGCTTTCGGTATTACAGTTGAGAATGTGAAAGTTGATTTCACAAAAACACAAGCTTTCAAAAACGGTGTTGTTTCAAAAATGACGCAAGGTGTTGGCGGTCTACTTAAAGGTAATAAAGTAGAAGTCTTCAACGGCGAAGTGATGTTCATCAACGAAAATGAAGCTCGTGCGTTCAACGATCACGAATCACCACGTTACCGATTCAAACATTGCATCTTGGCAACAGGTTCCCGTCCAATCGAACTTAAAGCATTCCCATTTGGCGGTCGCATCCTTTCGTCTACAGAAGCATTGGAATTGCAAGAAATTCCAGCTAGCCTAATCGTAATCGGTGGCGGTTATATCGGTGCTGAGCTTGGTCAAATGTTCTCCAAATTCGGTACTAAAGTAACGATCATTGAGGGCGCTGACGCGGTTCTTCCTGGTTTTGATAAGGACATGACTCGTCTAGTAGCGAAGAACATGGAGAAAACTGGTGTTGAGATCGTAACAGACGCAAAAGCGGAGAGCGCAGAGCAAAACGATAAGAGCGTAACTGTTAAATATACGGCAAAAGGTGAATCCAAAGAAGTTACTGCAGATTACTTGCTCGTAACTGTTGGTCGTCGTCCTAACACGGATGGTGATCTTGGACTAGATCTTGCTGGTGTTGAATTGACTGATCGTGGTTTGGTTAAAGTTGATCATCAAGGTCGCACAAGTAACCCGAACATCTTCGCAATCGGCGATATCGTTCCAGGTTTGGCGCTTGCTCACAAAGCTTCTTACGAAGGTAAAGTGGCAGCTGAAGCTATTTCCGGACTTCCTTCCGTTGTAGATTACAAAGGAATGCCAGCAGTATGCTTCACAGATCCTGAGTGTTCCAGCGTTGGTTACACGGAGAAAGAAGCGAAGGAAAAAGGCTTCAAAGTGAAAGCTGGTAAATTCCCGTTTGCGGGTAATGGCCGTGCTGTTTCCTTGAACGCTCCTGATGGCTTCATCAAAATTGTAGCAAATGCAGAGAACAATGTTGTTCTTGGCGCTCAAATCGTTGGTATCGAAGCTTCTAACTTGATCGCAGAGCTTGGTCTTGCGGTTGAAATGGGTGCAACGCTTGAAGATGTTTCCCTTACGATTCATGCTCACCCAACTCTTGGTGAGATCGTAATGGAAACTGCTGAATTGGTTGAAGGTCATCCAATTCACGTTATCTCTCGTTAATTAGTATTCTTTATCTCCTGTTCCTCCTAGGACAGGAACTCCTAAGCAAGCCTTTAAGGCAAGACCGAGAAAATCGGTCTTGCCTTCTTTTTTATTGTATTTATTTACCTTTGGTGCTATTCTAAAAACAATAAACCAACTAATTTAGTTGGAATTATAAATCGGCGGAGGGATTGCTTTGTCAAGAATCGCAAAGAACCTTACAGAACTGATTGGTAATACACCACTATTAGAACTTTCTAACTTTACGAGGAAACATCAAGTTGAAGCAACGATTATTGCCAAACTAGAATGTTTTAATCCCGCAGGAAGTGTTAAAGATAGAATAGGATTTGCCATGATAAAAGACGCTGAACAAAGAGGACTCATTAATAAGAGCACCGTAATAATTGAACCTACAAGTGGAAATACGGGCGTTGGTCTTGCTTTTGCAGCAGCAGCTTTAGGGTACAAATTAATTATTACCCTTCCTGAGAGTTTCAGTATGGAACGTCGGAAATTATTGATCGCTCTTGGAGCGGAATTAATTCTAACACCGGCTACTGAAGGAATGGCTGGAGCCATTATGAAGGCAGAGGAAATAGGTTCCACAATCCCTAATTCATTTATACCTCAACAATTTAGAAATCCAGCAAATCCAGAAATACATAAGAAAACAACTGCTGAAGAGATTTGGAGAGATACAGATGGTGAGATAGATATTTTCGTTGCCGGTGTTGGTACCGGAGGAACCATATCAGGGGTAGGTGAGCTGCTTAAAGAAAGAAAACCTACTGTGAAAATCGTAGCCGTAGAGCCATTTAGTTCCCCAGTACTCACCGGAGGGAAAAAGGGTATTCATAAGATCCAAGGTATTGGCGCAGGATTTGTTCCAGATAACTTTAATAGGTCTGTTGTAGATGAAATTGTCTCAGTTAAAAATGGAGATGCATATGAAGCTACCCGCTTATTAGCGAAAACCGAGGGACTAATTGTAGGGATTTCATCGGGGGCTGCAGCATTTGCAGCACTTCAATTATCAAAAAGACCAGAGAACAAAGATAAAAAGATAGTTGTATTGCTCCCAGATACAGGGGAACGGTATTTGTCCACAGATCTTTATCCAGAAGCATAGAACTTACGTTATACAGAAGCACTTATTCGAAAGGGCGCGCGCCTACGGATAGGTGCTTTTAGGTTTTTTTTGCTGTTTAGTTGTTTCCGTATTTTTTGGAGAGTTATGGAAACACTACAGTTACTAAAGGCATGACTCATACATGTCAATTCTGGCTTTAAGCTATTAGGGTGATGAACATGTGGCATACGATTGTTACTTATATTCCAGATTGGAAGGTTTTTTTACAAGCATTAGTGATATTGATCGTACCAATAGTTATTTATTTCGTCTCAGGCAAGCTTCAATCTATTTTGGGTCCGCAAATTTGGAAGCCTACTCCGTCAGAAAATAAATCGAAGGTAAAAGAAGAGGTTAGTTCAGAGTTTAAAGGTGAATTTGAAGCAGACTTAGCTGCCATTAAACAAAGAATAGCTCAAAATAGTGATGTTCATTTTAGAGAGTTTACGATCAAGAGCGCTGGTAAACGGGCAGTTGTTATACATATCGAAGGACTTTATGACAAAGAACTAGTAGATACTCAAGTATTGGAATCTCTAATGTTTGATGATTTTGAAAAGATGGAGCATTCATCTGATAACTACGAGCTTAATAAAGTGGACCTTATGAATAAGATGCTTCCTGTCAGTGAAATAAAAGAAGCTCTCAACTTAGAAGAATTAATACCTGATATATTGATGGGATCTTCAGCACTATTGGTAGACGGTATAAAGGAAATATTACTTCTAGGGACGGCGAAAGGAAAAACGCGCGGTATAGAGGAACCTTTATCTGAAGGATTGCTCCGAGGTCCACGTGAGGGCTTTACTGAAACATTGAGCGAAAATACAGCTTTGCTAAGGCGACATGGTAAAAATGAAAGCCTGCAAATAACTAAGTTCCAAGTGGGAGCAAGAGTTAAGAAGGATCTTGTCATTGCTTATATGAGCGATATTGCAAATTCGGAATTAGTGGAAGAAGTTAAACGCCGAATAGAAACGATCAACTTGGACTATATAGCAGAATCAGGATATGTTGAGCAATTGATTGAGGAAAATACTTTAAGTCCGTTTCAACAAGCGCAAAACACAGAACGACCTGACAGAGTTATCAGTTCACTGTTGGAAGGTCGTGTGGGTATTCTACTGGACGGAAGTCCATTTGCATTGATTGTACCCGTAACCTTTAACATGTTGTTACAGTCACCCGAGGATTATTATGAAAGATGGGTGCCAGGTACGCTCTTAAGAATGTTACGATATATGGCTACATTTTTTGCCCTATTTGCTCCTGCTTTGTATATTTCGTTTATTTCTTTCCAACCTGGATTAATTCCTACAAAGCTGGTTGTAACAATTATCGAAGCAAGACAAGGAGTGCCCTTCCCATCTCTGATTGAAGCGCTAATTATGGAAATTTCCATCGAAATACTAAGGGAAGCTGGGGTACGTTTACCCAAGCCGATCGGACCTGCAATGGGTATCGTAGGTGGTTTAATTATTGGTGATGCAGCAGTCAATGCAGGGATAGTCAGTCCATTTCTAGTCATTGTTGTAGCTGTAACTGCTATTTCTTCATTTGCAATTCCAACCTATAGTGCAGGAATAACGTTACGTATATTGCGATTTACGGCCATGTTTTGTGCAGCAATATTAGGGATTTACGGAACGGTTTTGTTCTTCTTATTACTAAGTAGTCACTTAGTGAAGCTAAAAAGCTTTGGAATACCGTACGTAAGCCCAGCAGCACCATATAGATTAAGTGATATGAAGGACTTTATTTTCCGTATGCCCATTGGGGTGATGAAATTAAGACCGATCATGATGAAGACTAAAGACTCTGATCGCAAAAAATAAACGGGAGAGAGGATGATGATCCTGTGTTTGTCCGCAAAGATGATAAGCTAACAACTGCGCAAGCTGTAGTAATCATTAGTAGCTTTATGCTAGGGTCTGGGATTCTTACGCTTCCAAGAACTTTGGCAGAGAGTATGAAGACACCAGATGGTTGGATTGCAATTATATTAGGCGGATTAATGGTCATGCTCGCAGGAATATGTATCGTGAAACTATGTCATCAATTTCCGGGCGAAACGATTTTTCAATTCGCGGGAAAAATTGTGGGGAACTGGATTGGGAAATGTTTAGGTATATTGATGATCCTATATTTTATTTGTATATCAGCTTTTGAGATTAGGGTCATGGCTGAAGTTACCATGCTCTATTTACTTGAGGGCACTCCTTTATGGGCGATTATTATGTTCTTCATGTGGATTGGATTGTATTTGACGTCAGGTGGAATCAATCCGATTGCACGTTTGTTTGAGATCATTTTACCGATTACGGTTATTGTATTTTTATTTTCCATGGCCTTAAGCTACAAAATATTTGATATTAATAATCTACGTCCTGTCTTAGGAGATGGAATTCTTCCAGTCATGAAAGGATTAAAGTCAACGATCGTTGTTTTTGCAGGCTATGAGATCATGTTAATTGTAACAGCGGTCATGCAACATCCTAAAAAGGGTGTGAAAGTTATGATTATTGGTACAGGTATCCCTCTGTTTTTGTATTTTGTTACTATAATTATGGTTATTGGTGCGATGTCAATTGACGGGGCTGTAAGAAGTACTTGGCCTACACTAGATCTTATGCGTAGTTTCGAAATTACCGGTCTCCTTTTTGAAAGATTTGAATTCTTCTTACTTGTAATTTGGATTATGCAAATATTTTCTACATTTTCAATTTGTCATTATGCTGCATCGTTAGGCTTGTCACAAATCTTCAATATAAAGATTAAACCTCTGATGTACTTCTTGTTGTCAATCATTTTTCTTATTGCGATGCTTCCCAAAAATATAAATGAAGTATTTGATTTTGGTGATTTTATAGGTGATATTTCTATCTACTTGTTCGGGATAGTTCCTTTACTGCTGCTTATCATTTCAAAAGTATTCAAAAAAGGAGTGGCAGGTAATGAATAACATCAAGCGCATGAAAGCTATCTTCATTTCTTTCATTTTATTACTATTTCTAACCGGTTGCTGGAGCAGCAGGGAAATTGATACCTTAGGTGTTTATGTAGGACTAGCACTTGATGTTGGAAAAGAACCAGAATTAGAACAGGAATTGACTGAGAAGGGTGCGGATTATCCTAAGAAAAACCTAGTTACTTCAACGATCCAAATTATCCCTGTTCAAACGGGGAAAGGTGGTCAACAACAGCAAGGTTCCACATCCTCTATGTTTTCGAATTCATCTGAAACAGGAGACTCAGTTTTTCAATCATTGCGTCAGCATGCTCTTAGTGAACATCGTACTATTATTGGGCATCATTTGAAGGTTATTGTGATCTCATCTGAGCTTTCTCAAAAAATAGATATTGAAAAGTTATTGAAATTTATTTTACGAGATAACGATATTAGACCCAGCTGTATTGTACTCCTGAGCACGGGAAAAGCAAGTGAAACTCTAATCACGAACCAACTTGGAGATATACCAGCATTTCATCTAAAAAGCCTAATAGAAAATCAAAATAGATCCAATAAAATATTGCCGGAGGTTACACTTACGAAATTGGACGGAATTATGAACTCAGGGGCAAGTTTTATTTTACAAAATGTAGTTTCTTCCAAAGGACAAGTAGAATTCGCTGGGGCAGGAGTTATTAAAGGAAAAACTAATAAGTGGATTGGATCTTTGAATGAGCAAGAGGTCGAAGCACTGTCTTGGATTACTGGAAAGGTTAAGGGTGGTGTAATAAAAACTTATGATGATACGGGCGAAGTACTTGCCTACGAAATTAAATCTGTAAATACCAAAATTAAATCAAAAGTGGATGGGGACGATATTTCGTTTCATTTAAGTATAAAATCGGATGGTCGGCTAATTGAGAACTGGAATACATCAAAGGATCCCACGGACACTGAATATTTGAAAAAAACAGAACAATATTTCGAGGAAGAACTAAAAGATATGTTATATAAAGTTGTTCATAAGATGCAAGAGGAATACCATGTGGATGTTGCCGGATTCCGTGATCGACTACGGATACAACACCCACGGGTTTGGAAAAAGGTCAAAGAGGATTGGGATGACACTTTTAGTAAATCAGAAATTACTTACGACGTGGACTTGAATATTACTGACTATGGTTCATCAGCTAAGTGATGCGGGACTGCTGGTGGATGATGTGTTACTTTGGTTTATCCAATTAAACATACGTTCAGTCGCCATGTTGTGAATATCCTTTGGAAAATGATGTCCCAGTTCCGTATATTCATGTAAGGTAACATTTGCTCCGATTTCTTGGAGCTTCTTCGTCATTTGGAGTCCATGACTAAAGTTAACTTGAGCATCCCCCGTACCGTGTATCACTAGGACAGGACAATGGATTTGCTCAGCCATGGCGATGGGGGAACGGGCAATGTAGGATTCTGGCGTCTTCATAGGTGACCCACCGATGACACGTTTTAGCATTTTACGTAGATCAATACGCTCTTCATATGTTTGAGCTAAGTCAGCCACCCCACTCCACAAGATACATGTGTTAACCCTAGGTATATTAACTGCCGCAAGTGTCGCATTTATTGAACCTCTTGAGAAGCCCATTACGGCTATGCTATCGGCATCAACAAAGGGTAGATTCTCTAACAGACGGTATCCAGAAAGAACATCTTCAATATCTTGTCCTCCGAATTCATCCCGACCTTCACCACCTTCCGTTCCTCTGTAAGATGGAGCAAAGACGATATGTCCGTAATTAGCAAACTGCTCAAGCCACTCCGTCTTGACACTTCCTACTCGACCAATACCACCACGGCAATAGATGAGCACAGGTAACTTGTGTTTCCTAACATCTTTCTTATTTGGCTTAATTGAACTCGCAATCTGTGTTATGGGTAGTGTAACAGCCGGATAAATCGATTCCAATAATTCAGATAAAGCAGACTCAGGTAGCTCAAACCCATGCGGTAAGCAAAGATATCCCTTTACTTTCAATCCGTCGGATAGGTACGTTATATGAAACATCATGATGTTATGTCCTCTACTTTATGGTTTATTTAGTCCCTTGATTGTATCATTGTCGCCATAAGTATGTCCTTAGGTCTTATAAGCAATCCATCTGTAGACGGATTTCACTGGATCATGAAAAAGATATAATCTATTTCGAGGACTATTGGATACATAAGATTGTATTTTGAATGCAGAGAGGGCAGGTGCACATTATGAAATTTAACGAATATCACTACGAACGTCCCGTTGTTAAAGAAATCGAGCTCAAGTTTAAAGAACAACTTAACTCTTATACATCTGCTAGAAGTTACGAAGAACAGGATTTAGCCATGACTGGCATTAACGAACTTCGCACTTCTTTCTACACGATGTATCAATTAGCTTACATTCGTTATTCTATTGATACAAATGATGAATACTACAAGGCGGAGAAACAATATTTTGACGAGGCCATGCCTTACTTTGAGGAATGGAGTAGCGAGTATTATCAGGCATTAGTAAAGTCTAAATTTAGAACGGAATTGGAGAAAAAATGGGGTAAGCAACTATTCCAAATAGCAGAGCTTTCCTTAAAGGCATTTAGCCCTGAGATTATTGAGGATTTACAGCAAGAGAATAAACTACAAACAGAATACTCACAGCTTATCGCATCGGCAAAGATCCTTTTCGAGGGTGAAGAGCGGACCATCGCACAGTTAGCTCCATTTGCTGAGTCAATGGATCGTGATGTTCGGAAACGAGCAGAAGAAGCAAGAACTGGATTCATGGCAGAGAATGAGGAGACATTCGACCGAATCTATGATGATCTGGTTAAAGTAAGGACAAAGATCGCGAAGAAGCTTGGTTTCAGCAATTTTATTGAGCTTGGATACGTGAGAATGTTACGGACTGATTATAACGCGGATATGGTAGCAAATTTCAGTGATCAGGTGCATCAATATATCGTTCCCGTCATAGCAAAGTTGAAGGAACGCCAGCGGATCCGGATCGGTGTGGATCAATTACTCTATTACGACGAGAATTTCAGTTTCAAATCGGGAAATGCAATGCCAAAGGGTGATCCGGATTGGATCGTTCATAATGGAGCGAAGATGTACGCCGAGTTGTCAGAAGAAACGAACGAGTTCTTCACTTTTATGAAGAATCATGAGTTGATGGATCTCGTAAGTAAACAAGGAAAGCAATTTGGTGGCTATTGTACATTCTTATTCGAACAAGGTGCACCTTTCATTTTCTCCAACTTTAATGGTACTTCCTCAGATATTGATGTCTTAACACATGAAGCAGGCCATGCCTTCCAAGCATATGAGAGCAGAAATTTCCAAGTACCAGAATACTTATCTCCAAGTAATGATGCGGCAGAAATTCATTCTATGAGCATGGAATTCTTCACTTGGCCATGGATGGAGCTCTTCTTCAAGGAAGATGCAGATAAATATCGTTTCGATCATCTATCCAGTGCCTTGACCTTCATTCCTTATGGTGTATCAGTTGATGAATTCCAACATTTCGTTTATGGAAATCCAGATGCTACACCTGCGGAGCGGAAGAAAGCATGGCGAGATATTGAGAAGAAATATCTACCAACTCGTAATTATGCAGATAACGATTATTTGGAGCAAGGTGCTTTCTGGCACAAGCAGAGTCATATTTTTACATCGCCATTTTATTATATCGATTATACTCTGGCTGAAATATGTGCGTTTCAATTCTGGAAGAAGATGCACGAGGACCGTTCGGCTGCGTGGGCACAATATTTGAATCTTTGTCGTCAAGGCGGAAGCTTATCCTTTACCGAGTTGGTAAAAGTAGCAGGGTTGATCTCACCATTTGAGGATGGCTGTGTTACGTCGGTTATTGGCAGTATCGAGAACTGGTTAGACAGTGTAGATGATACGGTGCTTTAGTGAATTCAAGATGATTGAACATCAAGTGTAGTTAAGCTTGATGTTCTTTTTAATGTTCGCATAATTCCTCGCTTTGCGGTATAATTAGGGTTTGTAATTTGTAGTTTGCACATGAAATTGGAGGCAAGACATATTGAATAACTATCCTTTTACATTTGACCCGAAACAACCGTTTGTTCAGCAGGCTAGCGACTGGATTGCGGATGTTTTTTATGAGAAATTACCAGAGGCTGGACTTGAATTGCGGGATGAACAAATATATATGGCTTTTCAGCTGGAACGAGCATACAACGAGAAACAGACCATCTTTGCTGAAGCTGGAGTGGGAACTGGGAAAACGATGGTTTATCTGCTCTATGCGATCTGTTATGCGCGGTACACGCGGAAGCCGGCTGTTATAGCCTGTGCGGATGAATCATTGATCGAACAGCTAGTGAAGCCAGAAGGTGATATTGCTAAGCTAGCCAAACATCTGGACTTTACCATTGATGCTAGACTAGGTAAATCTCCGGACCAATATCTGTGCCTTAACAAGTTGGATGATTTCAGAACGAGTCTGGACGATCAAGATGATGATGAAGTTGCCCAGGAAATCTATAGAAGCCTGCCTAAGTTTGTAAATTCACCGGATACGATGCAATCTTTTCACCCCTATGGGAACCGCAAGGACTATCCGAATCTTAATGATGAGCAATGGAGTAAATTAGGCTGGGACGTATTTCAGGACTGTATGGTGTGCAGTAGACGCCATCGCTGTGGGCAGACCATCTCCCGAGAACATTACCGTAAGTCAACGGATCTGGTTATTTGCTCTCATGACTTCTATATGGAGCACGTATGGACCTATGATGCGAGGAAACGCGAAGGGCAACTGCCTTTGCTGCCTGAACACAGTTCCGTTGTTTTTGACGAAGGCCATCTATTAGAAACAGCTGCACAAAGTGCGCTTACTTATAAATTAAAGCACTCCGTATTTGAAAGTATCGTTATTCGATTACTTGAAGGGGAAGTACGGGAGGAATTAGCTGTTGCTATTGAGGATGCGATCTCACAAAGTGAGCTCATGTTCTCCTCACTAGAAAAGTACAGTCATAGCGTACCTGCTTCAGATCGAAGAGAAATTGACTATAACGAAAAGCTATTGCGGGAAGTAAATCGTTTCCGTGATACGATTGCTGTCGTTGAAGAAGAATTGGTATTTGAAAGTGGAGTTTACTCGTTAGATGAGTATCAACTAAAGATTGTAGAAGAGCATTTGGAGATGATTCATCTCGCATTGGGATTATTCGAAAACCCTGATCGACTTATTTCATGGGTAGAAGAGACTTCGGATGGTTTCCATTTGGTGATCATGCCTAAATTGGTCAAAGAAGTGCTTGAAGAACGCGTATTCTCCAAGAGTATGCCTATCGTGTTCTCTTCCGCTACGCTCTCCTTAAATGGAGATTTTGGTTATATTGCAGACAATTTGGGGATTACCAAATATCTCTCCTTTTCTGTGGATTCCCCATATGACTATCAAGAGAAGATGAAGGTTGTTATACCGAAGCTCATCTCGAATAATCAACAGGCTGAGAAGATAGAGCTGGCTTTCGATCTTTTGCAGAAGTCAGAAGGTAGAGCTTTAATTCTATTTCCTTCCCGCGAGGAAATGGAGCAGTTTAGACAAGATATTATTAGCCATCCGAAAGCTGCGACTTTCCGCTTTATCTTTGAAGGAGCGGGTGAAATTAGCCACCTCATTTCAAATTTCCAGAACGATGAAGCAAGCATATTATGTGCTGTAACCTTATGGGAAGGCCTGGATGTGCCAGGGCCATCACTCTCTCATGTGATGATCTGGTCCTTACCATTCCCTCCAAACGATCCGGTCTTCGCCGCGAAGCGCAAAGATACGCAGTCTCCATTTAATGATGTGGACATGCCTCATATGCTACTTCGCTTTAAGCAAGGGATTGGGCGTCTGATTCGGACTCGCGAGGATCAAGGTGTCGTGACTATCTTTGGAGCAGAGATGAAGGATACGAAAGTTAGAGATAAGATTCTAGAACTACTACCTCAAGGTGTTGAGGTGGAGGAATTGACTCTAGGATAGACAACGATGTCTATGTCTCAGTTAGGGATAAATCAGAAAAACCTTTAAACAAAGGGGTTAATGATTTATCCCTTTTTTATGCTTTTTTAAAGTAGAATACTAATGAGTACAAGTCCTGTTTGAAAGAATTCTTAAAGCATGACATATTAAATGAATGATGTGCTGAGGAGGCCCCTATAAATGACAACAGCAAACAATATAAGCAGAAGTAACAAAGAAGAATCTGATTATGTTAGAAAAAGGCTAATTGAATTCAATGCAGGACATGTACCCGAAGATCTCAATTCCAATTATGAAGAGATTAATCTTGCAATTAAGGATGAGAGTGGTCAAGTTGTTGGTGGAATGAACAGTGTCTTTTGTTGGAACTGGATTGAGGTTGATATTTTATGGGTTGATTAGAATTTTAGAGGTCAGGGTTTGGGATTGAAGTTGCTCATGGAAATTGAAGCGATTGCTAAACAAAAGGGATGTACGTTTATTAAACTTAATACGTTTAGTTTTCAAGCTCCCGATTTTTATAAAAGGTTTGGGTACGATCTAGTTTGTGTTTATGATGATGCTCCGCGCGGGTTTAAACACTATTACTTCAAGAAAGAAATGTAAGACAGCATTAGATTCAGTCAGGTTCCTCGGGGGAATTCCCCCCCTAGGACTGTGAGTTTCAATATAGCTGCCATGATCGAGTTCTATCCTATAACGGGATAGAATTTTTTAATTTAGTGGCATATAATGGACAGATAGGCATGTATTTTGATTTGAGAGAGGGCAGATGCACATTATGAAATTCACCGAGTATAACTACGAACGTCCAGATGTACAAGCATTCGAGTTGAAGTTTAAAGAACTTTTGACTGCATTTAATTCCGCTAATAGTTACGAAGAGCAGGATGTCGTTATGACGAAAATTAACAAACTTCGTAGTGAGTTCGATTCGATGCAGACTATCGTTAGTATCCGCCACTCTATCAATACTACGGATGAGTTCTATAAGGAAGAGAATGACTTTTTTGATGAAGTTGGACCTGTCGTCCAAGAATTCATTAATGATTATTATCAAGCATTAGTTCAATCGAAATTCAGAGCCGAGCTGCAAAATAAATGGGGTGTCCAACTATTTCAATTGGCTGAGTTAGCGCTTAAATCGTTTAGTCCAGAAATTATTGAGGACTTGCAAATGGAGAATAAGCTAACAACAGAATATAAACAGCTTATAGCATCTGCGAAGATTCCCTTCGATGGTGAGGAGCTAACACTTTCGCAAATTTTGCCTTTCACTCAGTCCATCGACCGCGACACTCGGAAGAGAGCTGAGGAAGCAAAGACAGGATTCATGGCTGAGAATGAGGAGCAATTCGATCGCATCTACGACGATTTGGTTAAAGTGCGGACATTGATGGCGAAGAAGCTTGGCTATAAGAACTTCGTCGAACTTGGTTACGCAAGAATGTCCCGTACGGATTACAACGCCGAGATGGTAGCTAATTTCCGTGATCAAGTTGCAAAATATATTGTACCCGTCACAACGAAGTTGAAGGAACGTCAGCGGGGCCGGATTGATGTGGATCAATTGTATTATTATGATGAGAACATTAGTTTCAAATCAGGTAATGCGATTCCTAAAGGCGATCCGGATTGGATCGTAAAGAATGGTGAGAAGATGTATGCTGAGCTATCACCGGAGACGAATGAGTTCTTCACTTTTATGCAAGAGAACGAGCTAATGGATCTGGTGAGTAAGAAAGGCAAGGAGAGCGGTGGTTATTGCACGTATATTAGCGAGCACGGTGCACCGTATATTTTCTCCAACTTTAATGGGACTTCGGGTGACATTGATGTCTTGACACATGAAGCGGGCCATGCCTTCCAAGTGTATGAGAGTAGAAGCTTCCAAGTGCCGGAATATAGTTTCCCAACTTATGAAGCTTGTGAAATTCATTCTATGAGCATGGAATTTTTCACTTGGCCTTGGATGGATCTCTTCTTCAAGGAAGATGCAGATAAGTATCGTTTTGATCATCTAGCAAGTTCACTAATCTTCATTCCTTATGGTGTAACAGTGGATGAATTCCAGCATTTTGTCTATGAGAATCCGGATGCTACACCTGCAGAGCGGAAGAAGGCTTGGCGTGAAATAGAGTGTAAATATTTGCCGCATCGCGATTATGCAGATAACGAATACTTGGAACAAGGTGCTTTCTGGCACAAACAAGGCCATATCTTCAGCACCCCATTCTATTACATTGATTATACACTTGCACAAATTTGTGCCTTCCAATTCTGGAAGAAGATGCACGAAGACCGTGAAGCAGCATGGGCCGATTATTTGAACCTTTGCCGTCAAGGTGGAAGTAAGTCTTTCACCGAATTGGTAAAAGTGGCCGGACTGATCTTGCCGTTTGAGGACGGCTGTGTAACGTCAGTTATCGGCAGCATCGAGAGCTGGCTTGACAGCGTGGATGATACAGTTCTCTAACTAACATGATATTGAGCGTACGTTGTGAAGGCAGACACCCGGAGAATGTAGCGGGTGTCTGCTTTCTATATATGAAAATCTTCTAGAGAGAAGGAGTGACCATATGATTACCTATAAAGTACTGAGTGAATTTCCAATAAAGGATGTCTCTGAGCTCTGGAACAAAGCGTTCGAAGGATATATAGTGAACGCAACTATGCCGCTGGATCGCTTCATTACACGAGTAGCAAGTGAAGGGTTATCGCTTGAGCATTCGTTTGCGTGTTATGTGAACGGTGAACAAGCGGGGATCGTGATGGGAGGGTTCCGCGAGGTTTCCGGTAAGAAAGTAGCATGGAATGGTGGAACGGCTGTTGTTCCAGCATTTCGTGGCAAGGGCATAGGCAAAGCAATGATAGCTCGGAATCTTGAGTTATACGCGGAGCTAGTAGTGGATGTAGCCTATTTGGAAGCGATAAGTACAAACGAGTCAGCGATTCGGTTATATGAAACCATGAACTATGAGCTTGTTGATCGACTTATTTTATTATCGAATGAACATATGTTGGATATGAGAGGTTGGTCATCACATTCATACACAGTGACAAGAGGGTTAGCCGTAGAAGTTGGAACATTACCTTTCTACACCCCCGGTGAAGTGTGGCAATCGCAGCTGCCGAGCCTTAAGGATGGTGAGAGTGTCACTGTTTACGATGGAGATGAGGCAGTTGGGTACGGGTTATTTCGGCGTTCATTTGATTCTTATGGCAACTTAGTAGGAATTACTCTCCTTCGATGTGAAACAGCGCCTAATCGGTTGGATCGGGAATCTATCGTTAGGGCAGCACTACGGGAAATATGGCAACCTACCCAGAATTGTAAGCGAACAGCGCATAATATCCGTGCTTCAAATCGCATTTTGATCGAATTGTTAGATCAGTTAGGGTTCAGTGTATTTATGGAGCAAGTGTTGATGGTACATCATTTGAACAAATAAGAGATAGAGGCTATGAAGGGGGCATATTATGACTAAGAATAATAAGGTATTACAATTATCCATACTTTTAGTCTGCGCGATTGTAGTAATCGTCGTAATAGGTCCATTTAAGAAGGATCAGCCTCTTCAGTCGGGCGAGAATGCACAAGGGCAAGCGTTCGCCAGTATTCCAGAAGAATCCGTAGGAAGTGAGGAAGTACAACAGTCCAGCGGGGGGGCCATATCTCTTGAACAAGTGAAAGAGTTACTTATGAAACAAGGGATTAATGGAGAGCTTTATTGGGAGGCACTTTCCTATGAAGAGGTTGAACTAGATGGAGATGATGAACCGGAAGTTGTAGCTGCAATTGATGGTGGATCACATTTAGGTGCTTTTTTTATTATTGATAAAACATCTTCTGGTGATTATAGTTTAATTTTTGATGAAAGTTGGAAGGTAGCATCGCTAAATTTCGGTGCACCTATTGAGATAGCGGAAAAGCAGTTGTTCCAAGTGATAGAAGTGACGGGTGGTTCCGGAGTTAGCGTTCAGATAGCTCATTTATTGGAGATTCAGAATGGGGAAGTTATTGAAGCTTGGCAAGGTACTTTGAAAGATATGAATGCGATGTTTGGTGGCAACTATTACGTAGTTGCGGGTAGCTTCCAGATCGTAAATGATATTTTGTATGCCTGGGAAACACGAAGTGAACTAGAAGATGATACAGTAACGGTTAAAGGGAAGCCTACAACAACGGTTAAAATGTATACTTATAATGGGACTCAGTTTATCGAACAAAAGTAGGATACGCTGAGCCCGATGAAAGTAACTGTCTAAGAAAGGAATTGGTTGTATAGAAGACTTTTATGGTATTGTAATACAACAATCGCTTAAAGATCACAAGATTGCCAATATTTTAGATATCGTGGCACATAAAATGATCGGTAGTTGGGATTTTTTATTTGTTAGAGTTAGAGAACAGCAATTACATGAAACGATTGTTGAACTCCAAGCTAATATGATTGATGTAAACTTGGATTGTTGGTATAACCATTTCTTTAAAAACGATACTCTGGTTGTTGTATATCAAGATCATGTATTTCAAACCACAGTAGATTCGCAGACTTGGGATGACGTTGTTCAATATGGTCTGGATCATGGAATACCAATAGAGCAATTAGATTTTAATCCAAGAACACTGCGTGAATGTTGTGATTTTTTTCAAATAGAAATGACTTAAAACTAAAACTACATACGATGCTTCTTAGCGGTTGCTTTGAACGGGAGGGACAGAAATGATTATAGAGAATGTAACTTTATTGACCAGTCACCTTCAGGATCTGAAACTTTTTTATACGAATACATTAGAATGCACCCTGTTAGAAGATGATAGTGAGCACTTTGCAGTAAAGATAGGTTCGACAAACTTAATATTTAAGCTTACAAATCAATACGAGGAACCCTTTTATCACTTAGCAATTAATATTCCTGAGAATCAGTTCCGTGAGGTAAAAGAATGGGTTTCTACCAAAGTTCCTCTAATCAAAGAGGATGGTGCCGATGAGGTTTTCTTTGATTCATGGAATGCTGATTCAATTTATTGTGAAGATCCCTCAGGTAATATTGTAGAGTTCATAGCTCGGCACAATCTTGGCAATAGTACTACTCATTCATTTTCTGCGAAGGATTTCATTTGTATAAGTGAAGTTGGAATTGTTGCGGATGAAGTCACTCCACTAGCTAGGAAGCTAAATGAGATGGGGATATCGCATTGGAGAGAGGGTAGTGAAGGTTTTGCTCCGCTGGGAGACGAGCATGGGCTGTTGATTGTGGTAAAGAAGGATCGAGAGTGGTACTTCTCGAATCATAAGAAAGCTAGACTCTTTCCAGTTGAAATATCTATAAAAGATATAGGAACTATAAGATTTGTAGAAGGAGATGTCATGCTTAGAGATGACTGAGTCAATCGTATCGATCCAATCGGTTATGTGGTTATTTCTAGCTACCTTTATGATCCATGATTTTGAAGAAATCATATTCGTGGAGTATTGGATGAAGAGAAATTACCCCAAAATGAGTAATAAAATTCCGGGGCCAGCAAGCAAGCTAGTCAAGAACATGTCAGAAGTAACATCAGCGCAATTTGCAGTAGCTGTGTATCTAGAGTTTATCGTATTTGTGCCTGTTACTTATCTAGCCGTGGAACATCAAAACTACATATTCTTTATCGGCTTTAATGCGCTATTATTCATCCATGTATTTACGCATCTGGGGCAGTCCATCTTCCTGAAATCGTATACTCCAGGAGTGGTAACTGCGCTCTTCGTTACTTTGCCATATTCGATTTACTTGTTCAATAGAATGATAAGTGAAGGGCTTGTATCGTTTAAAGAAGTTCTTATTTATGCACCTGTAGGGTTATTGCTGCTTCCTTTGGTCATGTTAGGACATAAATTAGGGAAAATGGTGATTCGTGATTAGGTAGCGAGGAGTTATTAGATGGAGAACACAGAAAGATTGTTGAGGATTGTAGAAAAGAGCCCGATCTTAATGCAAGTTTTTGAACATATGAAGGAACTCGGGTTAGAAACGTACTATGTAGGGGCAGGTTGTATTGTACAAACTGTCTGGAATGACCTCACGAACCGGCCCTTAAATTATGGAATTAGTGATATTGATATTGTATATTTCAATGATACCGACCTTTCATATCGCGCTGAAGATGAGATGATTACGCGGGGGAAAAAACTACTCACAGATATCCCCATTCAGATCGATATGAAGAACCAAGCCAGGGTACATCTATGGTATGAAGAAAAGTTTGGTACAGCTATTAAGCCATACCATACAATTGAATCTGCAATAGATACTTGGCCAACAACGGCCACATCACTGGGGTTAAGACTTGACCATACTCAGAATTGGACGTTATATGCACCGTTTGGATTAGACGATCTTTTTAATATGGTAATTCGGCCTAATAAATCTTTAATTAGTGAAGCTGTATACAAATGCAAGGTGAAGAAATGAACAGCCAAGTGGCCTGAATTAGAAGTGGTTAAATGGGATCAAGAATAAAAAGATGAACGATTACAGATAATCTAACGCTGAATTAGTTTAACATTTAAAAGAATAGTAGGAGATAATAATGCAAACCCAAATAGTCCCTTATGAAGAAAAGTACCATGATAAATTGGTAGATGTTTGGCATAGAGCAGTGTGCCAGACCCACACTTTTTTAGCAGAAGACGATATTCAGTTTTATCATCACATGGTTCAAAATGGTGCATTAAAGGAGGTTGAGCTCTGGGTAGAATTACACGAAGATCAAGAACCGCTTGGATTTATTGGCCTTGATGGAACAAGAATAGAGATGTTATTTGTTGATCCAAAGTACCATGGGCAGGGAATAGGATCTCATTTAGTGAAACATGCAGGAGAGCTCAAAGGGAATAAACTGCAAGTTGACGTCAACGAACAAAACGAACAGGCTTATGCTTTTTACAAGCGATATAATTGTGTACTGATAGGGCGCTCTGAACTAGATGGATCAGGCAAACCATTTCCCTTACTACACCTAGAGCTTACATTATGAAGTTAACTTAGCAAACAAAACAGTCATTGATTTTGCTAACAATCTGTTGCTTGACTAATATATACTAATCATGTACTGTAAATAAAATTAAATAATGAAAAGCTTTGACCAAGACCAAAGAGTTTAATATATCGTCGTACAGAGAAGAAACCCACGGGCTGAAAGGTTTCTTGAAGCGAGTGAACTTTAACCTATCTTGTGAGCTGTGATGGAATTTACTTTCCATTACCGGTGTAAGCCGTTATCTTAATAAGGACTGCTTACATATACAATGTTACTGCGGTCAAATATAGGGTGGTATCACGACACATTCGTCCCTGACGAATGTGTCTTTTTGTTTTTTTGAACAACTTATTATAGGGGGGATTGTTCATGCGACAAAGTACATTATTTCATAATACATTACGTGAATCACCGTCTGACGCAGAGGTAGTTAGTCACCAGTTGATGTTACGCGCAGGATTTATCCGGCAATTAGCTGCGGGAATTTATACCTATATGCCACTCGGCAGACGGGTACTCCGCAAAGCAGAGCAAATCATACGGGAGGAAATGGACCGGGTTGGTGCTCAAGAATTGTTAATGCCAGCAATGCAACCTGCCGAGCTTTGGAAAGAGTCGGGACGATATTCCCAATATGGTCCAGAGTTAATTCGATTAAGAGACCGACATGATCGAGAATTTGCACTAGGACCAACACATGAAGAAGTCATCACTTCTTTAGTGACAAATGAAATTAACTCCTACCGCAGATTACCTGTAACCTTGTACCAAATTCAGACTAAGTTTCGTGACGAACGACGTCCGCGTTTTGGGTTACTTCGAGGTCGCGAATTTCTAATGAAAGATGCCTATTCGTTCGATACAGATTGGGAAGGTTTAGATAGATCTTATTGGAATATGTTTCATGCTTATCAACGGATTTTCACTAGACTTGGAATCAACTTTCGCGCGGTTGAGGCAGATGCAGGGACTATTGGGGGCGAAGGTGGAACACATGAATTTATGGCATTGGCCGATATTGGCGAAGACACGATTGCAGCTTGTACATGCTGTGATTATGCTGCAAATCTAGAAAAAGCGGAATCTGGAGCTAGTGATATATCAGATGGTCAAATGATCTCTGTCAATGACAAGGATGTAGAGAAGTTCTATACTCCTGAGATTAGGACGATTGAACAACTTGTCCAGTCGCTACAAATCAGTCCTATGGATATCCTCAAAACGGTTGTATTTATAGCCGACGATAAAGTAGTTGCTGTTGCTGCCAGAGGTGATCATGAGATCAATGAAATTAAAGTGAAGAATTATCTGGGGGCTCAGGACATTGTAATTGCTGATTCGGAAGCATTGGCGAAAATTTCTGGTGTGGCAGTTGGGTTTATAGGGCCTATGGATTTACCATTTCCAGTATTAATTGATCACACTGTAACTCATATGACGAGTGGTATAGCAGGTGCTAATGAGTTAAATCATCATGTTCGTAATTTATATCCTAAACGTGATTTGGAGCTTACAAATGTGGGGGATTTCCGTAATGTAACTGAGGGTGAGAAATGTCCACGCTGTGAGGAAGGGATATTAAAATTCAATCGAGGTATTGAAATTGGTCATGTTTTCAAACTGGGAACCAAGTACAGTGAGCACCTAGGCGCCAATTTCTTAGATCCATCTGGTAAGGAACAGACAATGATTATGGGTTGCTATGGAATTGGAGTCTCGCGGATACTCTCTGCCGTGATTGAGCAGAACCATGATGAAAATGGGATCATTTGGCCAACGACACTAGCGCCGTTTCAAGTTCATCTCATTCCGATTTCTATGAAAGATGACAAACAAATGGATTTAGCTCAGAAGGTGTATCATATTTTACTTGAGAACGGCATTGAAGTGTTGATGGATGATAGAGATGAACGTCCAGGTGTAAAATTCAAAGATTCAGATTTGAGCGGGATTCCAATAAGAATCATAGTGGGTAAAGATGCCGAGCAAGAGCATGTTGAATTTACCCTGCGGAATCAAAACAAGAAAGAGTCACTCCATGTTGATGATGCTATTGCACGAATTATTGAATTGGTGAAGAGTAGTCATTAATTTCCTTTATTTATCAGGGCTCATCCCTGAAAGGTGCATAGAAGATACAAGAAGGCATGTCTGCACATTCGCAGGCATGCCTTCTGTTGCTTGAACTTGATACAACTATTCTAACTTATCTAGATAGGATTGAAGCTGTTCTTGGATTTGCTCTAATCTTGATTTATCTTGGTCAGATAAACGATCTTGATGGAATTTTCCCTTTGCATCGACGGCCTTAACAGAGATCTCCTTACTCTCATCAAGTAGGTTAACAAATAGGGAGAGTTCCTCTTCGCTTAATACTTTTTCAGCTTTGTCTAGATCAAGATAAACCGAATTAGGGTTACGATTTGTCTTTGATGATGCTTGCTCACTTAATTTGTTGAACAGGGGCTCCAGGGATGTAATCAACTTTGTATATTGTTGTTGTTCATCTACACTTAATTGGTCTGGGTGAAGCGTACCTTCAGAATCTGCGATCTTTAGATTAAATTCACCTAATTGTTTAAGCAGGGACATAAACACCGTGAATTCTTCTGTGCTTAATAGTTGTTTGGATTCTTGGAGTTTAGATTCGAGTTTCTCATATGCTTCAATTGTACCGCCTATCTGGGCAACATTTTGTTGTGATCCGTACATGAAGTCAGCTAGATAATTGTAAGCAGCAAATGCTCCAGTAGGTATAAGTAGAGCAGCCACAATGATACATGATAATAACCACTTTTTCATTCTTTTTCCTCCTTGTTTTACGGTAACTTGATTCATTATTCTTTCTTTCAGTTCCGGTGAAGCCGACAAATCAGTACTTTTTTGCTGAAGTGCTGATCGTAACGTATCTTCAAGATTCATGAAGGTTCTCCACCTTTCCCATAAAAATACTAGTATTGTTCTGTTTATGGCGTAACTTCTGCAATGCAGCGTGAATACGAGATTTTACGGTTCCCAGAGGAATATGCAAAATACCCGCCACCTCTTCTTGCGAATATTCATTTAAATAGTGCAAGATCACGACTTGTTTTAATTTAAAAGGTAATTGTTCTACGGCGACTATCAGAGAGTGATTGGATAATTTGTCGACTAGTTCATTGGAGAAGTCACGGGCTACAGGGTCCTCATAGTTTTGAGCTTTTTTAGTTGTCCGGAGATGCGTCCATCTCTTTCTTCGATAAGTTTGAATCTGTCGCATGACGAGGCCCATTAACCAAGGGCGAAAATTTCTGCTAACGTCAAATTGTCCCAGAGACTTGTGCACTTGAATATAAATCTCTTGAACGACATCATCAACATCAGATGGATCTCCAACGAGGAAATGCACGGATTTGAATACATCTTGAATGGTGATTTCGTATAGTTCACTGTAGGCTTCACGACTACCGGCTAGCGTAAGCGCAATGAGCTTGGTATATTCTTGTGGTTGTTTCAACCGCCATTCCCCCTTTGGTATTACACAGTATATTGGTCAGTATGGAAAATATCGTTCGATTTATTTTTGATACAGAGATTGATTTACTAGTATTGATTCTGAATAGTTAATAAATTCTTAATTTTTAATGGTTTAATGTATAGTATATTAGAGTAGGTTAAAATACAAAGACTAATCTTCGAATGGAAAAGGGAAGGGAGAATTTGATGGACAGCATTATAGCAATCATTAAATCAATCATACTTGGAATTGTGGAGGGCGTAACCGAATTTTTGCCCGTGTCTTCTACAGGGCATCTGATTATCTTCGAACAATTAATGGGCTTTTCAGGTACACATCCAAATTTTGTTGAGATGTACACTTATGTAATTCAACTTGGAGCTATACTGGCAGTTGTAATTCTCTATTGGCGTAAAATAAAAGATACCCTTGTAAATTTCTCTCCTAAAAAGGTAGGATATGAAAAATCGGGGTTTAAATTTTGGCTAATGATTGTAATTGCTTGTATTCCTGGGGGTGTCTTCGGGATACTATTTAACGATATGGCTGACAAATACTTATTCACTCCAGTTGTCGTTGCTTTCACATTGTTTGGCGGTGGGATCTGGATGATGTATGCGGAATCGAAGTTTAGAAATAACAACCTTAGTGAAGACCGTGAACTGAACGTAACTGTAAAGCAAGCCATTATTATCGGGTTGTTTCAATGTTTAGCTATTATACCGGGGATGTCACGTTCAGCTTCAACCATTATCGGTGGTTGGGTTTCGGGGCTTACTACTGTAGTAGCGGCTGAGTTCTCATTCTTCTTAGCCATCCCAGTTATGGTTGGTATGAGTTTTCTGAAGATCATGAAGATGGGTGGCTTTTCCGGCCTTTCATCAGAAGAACTCATTTCGCTGGCGACTGGTTTTATCGTTTCATTTATCGTAGCTTTAGCCGTTATCAAGAAGTTTATCGCTTACTTGCAAAAGAAACCAATGAAGGTTTTTGCCATCTACAGAATGATCTTCGCTATTGTGGTTTTGGCAGCCGGCATTGCAGGAATATTTAAATAAGAGGTTATATTAGAATTGAATTCATGAAGAAGCAGCTCATTAGGGCTGTTTTTTCATTGGGTTCTTTCCCTCAAACATGAGAATGAGAATTACCAGTTTAGAGCAATGCTAATAGACAGGGGAATGGAGGAGTGTTCTTATGAATGATAAAATCGAGATTCACAAAGTGAATTCTATTGAACCCTCGCAGCTTGAGCAGTTAACTGAACTACTAATTAGTGTAGTGGAAACAGGAGCTTCCATTGGTTTTCTTCCCCCTTTAAGCAAGGATGAGGCCATAAACTATTGGCATAAAGTCATCGAACCAGGGGTTATTCTATGGGTAGCAATGCAGAATGATAGCATTGTTGGAACGATACAATTACAATTAGCCCAGAAACAAAACGCTCGTCACAGAGCAGAAATTGCTAAATTAATGGTACATCCAGAATATCGAAGAATGGGCATAGCGCAATGGCTAATGCAAACAGCAGAGGAGCAAGCAAGAACTGAGAGTAGGACACTGTTAGTATTGGATACTAGAGCAGGTGATCCCTCTAACCATCTGTATCTTTCCTTTGGTTATACTGAAGCTGGACGAATTCCAAACTACGCCGAGTCAGCTGATGGAACATTGCATGAAACGGTTTATTATTATAAGCAAATTGGATAGAGATTTCACTTATCAAAATAGAAAATTAAACCTATCAAATCGACCCTTAGATTTCTAATCTTTGGGTCGATTTATTTTATGGCATATTGTGGTAATATTACATGAAGTAATAGTTGTCGAGATGGGGAGAGAGATTGAATGAGCCAGAAAATAAAAAAAAAAATTTGGTAAAGATCAACCATAGTTTATTGGCTATAGCTGTTGGAATGATTAGTTGTATGCTTCTTGTTGTGTCACTATATTATTTGTTTTCAAATGATAAGATAACAACGATGTGTTTAATTCTGTCCTTTTTATTTTCCCTTATAGGAGTGAGTGTAGGGATTTATTCATACGATGATCAGAAAGGATGTTTACAAAATATACTGGCTGTGTTGGCTGTTGTTATTTCAGGAGTACCCATGATACTCGTATCATTATTTCTAACTGTCAGGTTATTGATAATCTAACTATTAAGGAGCAAATATCATACCATGAACAATCCAATTCAAATTTACCAAGCAACAATTGTGGACTTAGATCAGTTAGTACCCATTTTTGATCAGTATCGAGTATTTTATCATCAAGCCTCAAATCTCGAGGGAGCGCGGAAGTTCTTGTTCAGTCATTTTGAACATCAGGAATCGATCGTATTTATAGCTAAGGATAACGTTTCTGGTCAATGTACTGGCTTCGCTCAATTATATCCTGTATTCTCGTCCATTTCGATGAAGAAAGCTTGGATCCTAAATGATTTATTTGTATCAGAGGGATACCGTAAACAGGGGATTGCTAAGATGCTATTAACTGGCGTGTCGGACTTTGCTCGCCTTACTAAGGCTAAGGGAATTGAATTAAGTACGGCATTGGATAACAAGGGTGCACAAAGGCTGTATGAACAATTTGGCTTTACCAGAGATGAAGAATATTATCATTATTACTTGTCGTTGTAAGATGACAGAACAACAAGGCATGGGAACAAGTATCTATATAAGATGAAGTATAGAATGATGATATAGCGGAGCGTTCGCCTTTGTCCCCGAATTTCAACCATAACAGTTCAATCACGAAATTTGGGGGACAACAGCGATCGTAAGAATTTTTCGCTCTCGGAGCCTATCAGCACAATGATTATTTCAACTTGTCTAGTTGAGTGGAGGTTTTTGAATGAGAAAGATATGGTTTGTTATCATACTTATTTTAATTTTTTTGGTTGGCTGTACCACTGAAAAAGTAAAACCAATACCGTCCCCAATGCCGTCACCAACATCAACACCAACACCAACACCAACACCAACACCAGTACCGGATAAAGAAATTAATCAGCCACAAGTTGAGCAAGATCCAGTTGAGCAAGTGAAACCAGCAATAGATACAAGTAAATTAGGTAAAGTCTTTGGTTTTGCTGGGGTAAAGGGTCAACAAATCCTCGTAACGGGTTTGGGTACGGGCCAGGAAGATCTTATGTCACCACTGAATATAGCAATAGGTGCAAATGGTGAGATTGTGCCCATTAAATATTTGGAGTGGCAGGAAGGCAATGAAGAGCTAAATAACGGAAGAGATCTTTCGATCAATATGACTAATATGCCCGGGTATCTTTTTACTGTGGAAGAAGGATTAGCTCAGGAGGATCAAACTTATTATCTGATCAATGATGCGCAATTTGACACAGGGGCTTTATTGGCGATTCAAGTGAATAATGAACTTGTTAGCGATGAGCAACTCTTGAGCCAATTGCAAGCTATCCATGATCGTAAGATAGAACAGGCTTGGAATCTTGCTGAAATTGAAGATACGAATGAACTCTATTTGGTACATTTCGAAACGCTAGGAGGAGAACATTTATTCAGTCTTGTTCTGAAACGGGGGGATAAGTTTATTGTAAAAGACTATCCAGAGACCCAGAAAGAAACTACCTCCGTATGGCGTGTTGATGATGGTGGTGAAATATCGGCGGATAATTTTTCATTTATGTTCGCAGTGAACACGAATGATGGAATTTTATTAAGCTTGAACTGGTGGGGGGTTGAGGGTGTGAATTCCATATTCTTGTTGGAACAGGATCAAATATTAAAGGAACTAGAAACAAGATACGGTCGTTATACATTCCCTATATAACGAACGAGGATAAGACGGTTATTAGCTTTCATCAAGAAAAGTTGCAGGATGCGATGGTCAGAGAGGATATGAAACAATATTGGGAGGTTGTAGTGAACAGGATTATGGAACTAGAGATGAGTATGTCATCTGCCAAATAAATGAAAATAACTATTGGGCTTTCCCTTGAGGAGTTTATTATCTTATAATTTGCAGTAATATCCAAATGCCAAACCCGATAAGTACAACAGCGGAAAGACGGTTGATGAGACGAAGGGAGTATGGGCTGAGCAAGGTTTTACGAAACAGGCTTACTCCTATACTAAGCAGAATCCACCATAAGGCTGATCCCAGAAAAACTCCACTAACGAGTCCCATAATCTGTGTGCCACTGCTATTTGGGACAGTTAGCCCGGTTGCTGCAAATATGCTTGCAAAGGAAACGATGGTCATGGGATTAGCAAGAGTAAGGAGGAAAGTAGAGGCAAAAGAGCCTAGAAGATGTTGCTCCGAAGACTCTATTGATTGAGTAGTTTTACGAAAAAATGTGGAAAGGCCTAAATAACAAAGAAATATACCACCACAGAGTCGTATGAAATCTAAATATTGAAGCAGAAATGAGGAAGCTGCAGTAACACCGAGCCCGGCGATAACACCATAGCAGGCATCTGCTGTGGCAACACCGAACCCGGCAGCAACCCCAGCCCCTCTGCCACCTGATAAAGTAGAACGAATGCAGACCATACTGATAGGACCCATGGGGGCAGCAATCGACAGCCCCAAGAGTATACCTTTTAATATAGTAGAGGGGTCCATGTATATCTCTCCTTCAATCTAAGTTCATCTTACTCTTCCTTTAATGTGGAAAGAATGATGACCGTACTTGTTTTCGATACACCTGGAATACTCTTTAACGAAACTGAGATGAATTCTTCTAGTGCTGAAATATCCGGGACGGCTACTTTAAGCATGTAATCATATTCACCAGCTAGGTGATGACACTCAAGAACATGGATAGACTTGATAATGGTTGCCCTGAAATTATCTACATTTTCAGTTCTGTCAAGCATGACGGATACATAAGCCATTTGAGCTTGACCCATGACATTACGATTCAGCTTCAATGTAAATTGTTCAATTACCCCCTTTTCTTCCAGCTTTCGAATTCTATCAGATACGGATGGGACGGATAGATGAATACATTTGCTAATGTCAGAACTGGTCATACGGCCATTTTGCTTCAAAAGTTCGATGATTTGGGTATCTAAAGCATCCATAATACAACCACCTTTCTATGTAAGAGATACAATGTTAATTATTAAGTCAATTATAGTATTTTGTTGAAAGTATTTGTTGAAATATTCAAAAACACTAAAAATTTTAATTAATTAACATATATTACTTTGATATTTTATGTGTTGTGCGATAGAAAAGCAAACAAACTTAATAGATTTAAGTGAACTTGGAAAATAGGCTATACTGAAACTAGTGAATGAATGAGAAAATTTAGGAGGTAACGATAAGGTATGGAGGAAAAAGAACAATTGCTACATCAATTCCATGATTGGGTAAATTTTGTACATATGCTAAAAGACAGGGATGCAGGTTTATGGAACTCTCCAATCACCGAGGGAAAATGGGCCGTTCGGGATGTAGTCAGTCATATTATGCATTGGGACAAGTATTTCCTAAATGAGGCGATTATGAAGATTGCTGAGGAGGGACGGGTAGCAACTCAGCATCAAGATTTCGATGAGTTTAACGAGCAAGCGCGGCAAATCGGGCGGCAGGTAAATATCAATGCATTGGCGGAGCAATCCATCCAAGTACGGGAGCAGATCATTCAGCAGATCTCTTCCATGTCTCAAGAGCAGTATGAAGGCGTATATATGGATGATGATGGCAATGATTTTGGTTTATCACAATATTTGCAGGATTTCATTTGGCATGAGCAACATCATATGAAACAAATCATGGACTTATTGGAACTCAATTTTCAGAACTAAAGGGGGGACTAACATGAAAGTATCAGTCATCTTGGGACATCCGTACGATAAAAGCTTTAATCATGCTATAGCGGAGAGGGCAGTGTCAATATTAGAACAGAATGGCCATCAAGTTTCCTTTCACGATCTATATCAAGAACAATTTAACCCTATCATCTCCGCACAGGAGCTCGTTAGTGACAAAACGGATGATCCATTAGTTCAATTGCATTGCGATGAGATTAAAGAAGCCGACGGCATTATTATCATTCATCCTAATTGGTGGGGACAACCTCCGGCGATCCTAAAGGGTTGGGTTGATCGAGTTCTACGTCAAGAAGTGGCCTATACTTTCGATGCAGGGGATAGTGGGGGAGGACTTCCAATCGGGCTGTTGAAGGCAAAGGTTGGGGTTGTTTTCAATACTTCCAACACCCCTGAGGATAGGGAGTTGAATGTCTTTGGAGATCCATTGGAGAAGATTTGGAAGTCATGTGTGTTTGATTTTTGTGGACTGAATCATGTCGTAAGAAGGATGTATTGTGTTGTTGCAGATAGTACATCCGAAGAACGAGCTGCGTGGTTAGAAGAAACCGCGAATATGATTACAGAACATTTTCCAAAGGAGTGACCATGATTCATTATTCAGTAATGACAAAGGAACAAGCACACAAATTAAGTGAGGTCGATCGCTCCGAGAAAATTGACTTTATTTATGAATGTCTAGGCGGTATCATACATGAAATTGAAGCCGGTCATGAATGTGCTACTTGGGATGAACAGTTGATGAAAGAATTGCAGGAGAGGTTTGTGTATGAATTAGAACATGGCGGGATGGGAATTGGAGCTTTTGATGGAGATACGCTCGTCGGATTTGGCGTCTTGGCCAACCGTTTTAGAGGAGATCTCCAAGATCGCTTACAAGTGGATCTCATGTATGTATCGCGAAATTATAGAAGACAAGGAATTGGAACACGCATTATTAATGAACTCAGCCAAGAAGCCCGCAATAGAGGGGCCAAGTATTTATATATTTCTTCAACTGAGACGAGATCAGCGGTTTACTTCTATAAAAGCAATGGTAGTGAACTAGCGGAAGAAGTGGATTCAGAACTGTTTCAGAAAGAACCTCTAGATATCCACATGACTATTAAGCTATAAGACATAATGGGTTTGTAAGTTTGAAATGTTCATAAATAGTATATATATTAAGGGCGATGCCACGGGCAACGCTCTTTTTGCATATTATGAATTGTAACTGCTCGTTCCATTCTCTAAGAACACTCTGTTATAATGGATAAGTTAAATCAAACGATACGGGGTGTAAAATAGATGAGAAATTATTTGGATTTATTGCAGGATGTTCTAGAGAATGGAACGCAGAAGGAAGATCGGACAGGTACAGGAACACGATCTGTCTTTGGGCGGCAATTACGGTTTGATCTAAGCAAGGGATTTCCTCTGGTCACTACAAAACGGATTCACTTGAAATCAGTCGTTCACGAACTCCTCTGGTTCCTTAAAGGAGATACAAATATTTCATATTTAAAAGAGAACGGCGTGCGAATTTGGGACGAGTGGGCAGATGAGAACGGTGATCTTGGTCCAGTATATGGATCACAGTGGCGTTCATGGGAATCGCCGGATGGTCGGAAAATTGACCAAATTGCCAATGTGGTAGAGGCAATCAAGAACAATCCAGACTCTCGACGTCATCTCGTTAGCGCATGGAATGTGGCTGAAGTTGATAATATGAAGTTGCCTCCGTGTCATTTTGTATTCCAATTTTATGTGGCAAATGGCAAGCTATCCTGTATGTTAACCATGCGTTCAGTAGACACTTTCCTTGGGTTGCCGTTCAATATTGCCAGCTATGCGCTACTCACACATATGATGGCACAGCAGTGTGGACTCGAAGTCGGTGAGTTTGTTTGGTCAGGTGGAGATGTACACATTTATTCTAATCATCTGGAGCAGGTTAAGACTCAATTGGAACGGGAGCCATTTGCTCTTCCAAACCTAGTGATCAAGCGGAAACCTGATTCTATTTTTGACTATGTATATGAGGATTTCGAATTTGAAGGTTATGAGCATCATCCTGGAATCAAGGCACCAGTAGCTGTTTAATATTACGGAGAGGGGCAATTCCAATATGGGAGTATCACTGATATGGGCTATGTCCAGAAACGGAGCGATAGGCCGGAATAACCAGTTACCTTGGAGATTACCTGCTGATTTGAAATTTTTCAAAGAGAATACCACTGGGAAGACAATGATTATGGGCCGGAAAACTTGGGAATCTATGGGCAGTAAGCCACTCCCTAATCGGCGAAGCATTGTTCTGACTGCGGATAGATCTTATCAGGCTGAGGGAGCGGAGATTGTCTATTCCGTTGAAGAGGCTATGGAATATGCCAAGGATCAAGAATTGATGATTATTGGCGGAGCGGGTGTGTTTCAGCACTTTATTCCGTTAGCTGATCGGTTATATGTAACCCGGATCGATGAAGATATCGAAGGGGATGTCTTCTTCCCGCATTTCGATTGGAAAGAATTTGAATTGATTCATGAAGCACAGGGAATTCGTGATGAGAAGAATCCTTATGATTACTGTTTTCTTACCTATAATCGTCGTTAACAAAACGTGTTTTAGTGCAAAATATCATAGTATTAATCCATTAATAACTTTCTTCCCGAATGCTAACATCAAGTTACACTGATTAGTTAACGGATGGGGGAAAGTTACAATGTCTACACCAATGGGTTTTATGGAATTCAAGCGACAACTACCGGGTGACCGGAGCCCGTCCGAACGGGTCCATGATTGGGAGCAATTTCATAAGCATATGTCGGATGAGGAACTGCGGACACAAGGGTCCCGTTGTATGGATTGCGGAACACCTTATTGTCACACAGGGATTGATATGATAGGTGGTACTTCTGGTTGCCCGGTGCATAATCTGATTCCTGAATGGAATAATTTGATTTACCGGGATATGTGGAGAGAAGCACTGGATCGTTTGCATAAGACCAACAATTTTCCTGAGTTCACAGGAACGGTTTGTCCTGCTCCTTGCGAGGGGTCTTGTACAGTTGGCTTGATCGGTAATCCAGTAGCGATCAAGACAATTGAACAAGCAATTATTGATCGAGGTTTCGAGGAAGGTTGGGTAGTTCCTGAGCCACCGGAGAAACGTACCGGACGGAAGGTGGCTGTCGTTGGTTCAGGACCAGCAGGCCTTGCAGCTGCAGCGCAGCTCAACAAGGCGGGTCATGAAGTGACGGTCTATGAGCGGTCTGACCGTATCGGTGGATTGCTAATGTATGGTATTCCGACAATGAAGTTGGACAAAGCTGTTGTTCAGCGACGTGTGGATCTGTTGGCGGCAGAAGGCGTGAATTTTATAACGAATACAGAGATCGGTAAGGATATTCCGGCTCAGCAACTCGTGGATGAATTCGATGCGGTCGTTCTATGCGGCGGAGCAACGAAGCCTCGTGAATTTAATATTGAGGGTAGTCATTTGAAGGGCGTTCATTATGCTATGCCATTCTTGACAGGTACCATTAAGAGCTATCTCGACTCAGGACTAAGTGACGGTAACTTCTTATCCACGCAAGACAAAGATGTGATTGTTATTGGTGGTGGGGATACAGGTTCGGACTGTGTGGCAACTGCATTACGTCATGGTTGTAACAGCATCACACAGTTTGGTACACATACCAAAGCACCTATGGAACGGGATCAACTTCAGAATCCATGGCCACAGTTCCCCAATGTTTATACACTGGCTTATGCGCATGAAGAAGCCAAGGCATTGTTTGGGAACGACCCGCGTGAGTTTTCGATCATGACTACACGGTTTGTCGGAGACGAAGAGGGGCACTTGAAGGAACTGCATACGATAGATATCGAGCGAATTGTTGATGAATTGGGTCGCAAAATATATCAACCTATTCCAGGAACTGAACGTATCTTCCCGGCACAATTAGCCTTAATCGCCATCGGTTTTGATGGACCTGAATCAACGATCATCGAAGAGCTGGGGCTTGCACAGGATCGCCGGAGTAATGTGAAGGCACGGTATGGAAAATACACGACGAACACGGATAAAGTATTCGCTGCTGGAGATATGCGGCGTGGACAAAGTCTCGTCGTATGGGCCATTCATGAAGGGCGTGAAGTAGCTCGTGAAGTAGATAAATATTTGATGGGTGCTTCGGTATTACCATAAGAGAAGACTCATTTTGACAAAAAATATGGTATAATAGAGTTTAGCTACAGAGCTGCGCGGTGCGCGGCTCTTTATTTTTTGAGGTTTATGAGAGGACTTTCTTCTGTTCAGAACGACGAGGTAGTTTCACTTAAGATCTACAGTTTTATGAAGAAAAGGGGCGCTTGTGAAGATGAAAACGCTCGTTATTGCCGAGAAGCCGGATATGGGGCGAACCATAGCTGCCGTAATCGAGCCAAAGGCGAAGAACAATCGGTCTTATTTAGAAGGTGACCATTATATTATTACTTGGGCGATTGGCCATCTACTAGGATTGGCTGAACCGGACGCTTATGATGTCAAATATAAGAGATGGAATTTCGGAGATCTGCCTATTTTGCCTGAGGCATTTAAGATTGTGCCTAATCCGAGGACGATTGACCAATTGAAGATTATTGGAGACGTGGCGAAACGCTGTGATGCCATCGTGAATGCATGCGATGCTGGGCGTGAAGGGCAGTATATATTTGCACTAATTCAGCAGCAATTAGGACTTAACCAACCAGTAAAAAGATTATGGATTTCCGATCTGACAGCAGAGAGCATAGCTAAAGGATTCGATGGACTCCATGATAGTTCAGAATTCGAGAACCTGACGATGGCTGCTAGAGCTCGGAGTGAAGCCGACTGGCTTATCGGAATGAATGCATCGCGTGCGTTCACGACAAAACATCGTACATTGTTGTCTGTGGGACGTGTGCAGACCCCCGTACTTGCACTTATTTATGACCGTCAAAAGGAAATCGAAAGTTTCGATTCGCTTTCTTACTATGAGATCAAGGCTGAGTTCGAACAGACTGGCCGTAAGTATATGGGAACATGGCAGGGAGATCGATTGACAGATGGAGAGAAGGCGAAAGCGCTAGCTGATAAAGTGCGTGGTCGCGAGGGAATGATCTCCGAGTATGATGTCAAAGATACGAAAGAGTACCCTTATAAGCTGTATGACTTGACGCTATTGCAGCGTGAAGCCAATGCGAAGTATGGCTATTCGGCGAAGAAGACGCTTGATTTGGCACAAGCGCTTTATGAGAAACATAAGGTGATCTCTTATCCGCGGACAAGCTCCAACTATGTTACGGAACAGAATATCGATGGGATGCATAAGACTCTACATATGCTAAGGTCTACTTCGTATAAGGAATTGGCTGAGGGAGCAAGTCCTGGGCTCGTTCATGTAAACAACAAGTCCGTATGTAATCCGACCCGTGTGGAAGATCACCATGCGATTCTACCTACCCTAAAGCGGGGTGCGAATCTGAGCGCAGATGAGCAGAATATCTATGATCTGGTGATTCGGCGGTTCTTGTCGCATTTCTATCCACCGGCTGAATATAAGCAACATACGGTGCTGACATTAATAGAAGAAGAGACGTTTAAGACTAACGTGAAGGAATTGTTGTCTCTCGGCTGGAAAGTATGTCAACCTGGCGATGATAGCAATAAATCTTCTGGACGTAGTAAGAAGAAAGACGAGGAAGAGGATACGGAAGAGCTTGTAAGCGAGCCGTTCCAAATCGATAAGGATCAGCCTGTTCTCTGCCTAGAAGCAGAGGCTAAAGAGAAAGCTACGCAGCCGCCTAAGGCATTTACCGAAGGTACCTTGCTTAGAGCTATGGAGAGCGCTGGTAAGCAGTTAGAGAACGAGGAACTGCGTGATGCCATGAAAGATGCGGGGTTGGGGACACCGGCCACTAGAGCGGCAACGATTGAGCGCCTTAAGAATGTGGGATACATTACGATGCAGGGCAAAAGGATCATCGTAACGCAGAAAGGTCGTATGGCCATTGAGCTAATACGTCATGCAGGTGTTGAGTTATTGACCTCTCCTGAAATGACAGGACAATGGGAGCGTAGACTGTATCAAATATCCAAAGGCGAAGCCGCTCGTGAGAAATTTATGGATAATGTGAAGAAATTTACGCTGTCTATTATCGAAAAAGTACGGATTCAGCCCAAAGCTGACGCTTCCTTGTTCGAAACGGAAGAAGAAGAGAAGAGTAAAAGTAAGGGCAGCCGTGGAAACTCTACATCGACGAAACAAGGGAAGAGCGCTGGTGATAGTTCTGGATCGACTCCGCGTTCTAGGGCTTCTACTACCAAGGATTCCACTACCAAATCTTCTTCTACATCGGGAGTCCTGACACCACTTGCTCCATGTCCACGTGAGAATTGCGGTGGTCAGCTCATTGAGGGCCGCAAGGGTTTTGGATGTACTCATTATAAACAAGGCTGTGGCTTTGTGATTTGGAAGGAATTCTCCGGTAAGAAAATCTCGGAAGCGATGCTGAGAACATTGCTGGAGAAGGGACAGACGCAGCTCCTGTCATTCAAAGATCCTGAAGGGGATTTCAAGGCCCGAATAGTTCTTGCGAATCGAATAACTGGTCAGCTTGAATTGCAGAAGACCGACGGTTGAGAAAGGGGATTCCCTCTATGTACGAAATTAAAACAAAATTTAACGATAATAGCGTTATTGAGTTTATTGAAAATATTGAAAATCCCAAGAAACGTGAAGATGCATACAAATTGTTAGATATTTTCACGGAAACAACAGGGTTTCCAGCAAAGATGTGGGGACCAAGTATTATTGGCTTTGGCGCCTATCATTATAAATATGCATCCGGTCACGAAGGCGATGCTCCACTCGTAGGCTTTTCACCACGAAAAGCTAAGACGAGCTTGTATTTTACGACAAGTGAGACAGATCGCGTGAAATTATTACAAGACCTTGGCAAGCATACAGCAGGAAAAGGATGTGTGTACATCAATAAAGTAGCAGATATAGATGTTGATGTACTTAAAACTTTTATCAATCAAACTGTGGCTTTCTTGAATGAAACCTATCCAAGTCAATAACCAACACAACAGCGATCGTAAGAATAATCCGTCATCGTAGTGTTGAGCTATTTCATGTTGACCTAATTAAAAATGGATAGAGTTTCAGAAGTTCTCTGAACACTCTATCCATTCTTTGATTTAGCACATGACTAATGCTGAGCCATGGCCATACTTTCAGTGATTATCCGAGGGACATCTTCCAATGAAGAGACAGTGTACATGGTTGTATCGGTATCTTTCTTCAACTCGACGATATTATAGGTCCACTCATCTGGTAGCTTAATATAGACTGTATTGATTCCAGCGGAGATAGCAGGCATAATGTCTGTCCGCAGACTATTTCCAATCATCCAAGTGTGTTTACGTTCGAAATTACGAGATTGCAGGATACCTTCAAGCGCTTCAACATTCTTATGCTGGCGGATATAGATCCGGTCTTGGAAGTACTCAGAGAGCTTCATTTGTTCGATTTTACGGCGCTGTATGACAGATTCGCCACCAGTATACAAAGATAATTCATGTCCTTGTTCCTGAAGGTGATCGAGTGTTTCCACCATGCCAGGATAAGGTTCGATTGGTAAATCATAAACACTCATACCAAGCTTCATCAATATTTCCTCTTCCATCGCCGTATGGTCACGACCACATTGGAAACAGAAATAACGGTAGGTGTCGATGAGCGATTGCGGGAAATGTAAGCTGGCAAAGCCAAGTTTGCTAACGCCCTCAACATCTATCTCGATCTGTTTGGACCTGATTTCTTGTACGTCTATTCTATAAGATTGAAACCAATCTACCATGATATCAGCGAATTGGCTCAGAATTAATTCAAAGTATTTATTACAGTGAATCAACGTATCGTCAAGGTCGAATAGTATTTGCTGCAGTCGTATTGTCTTCAAAGCCGATCACTCCTTATTATGTGAAAAAGAAAGTTAAGTAATAGTTATCTTAACATAGCAGAAGTGTGGCTCCTAGAGCAAATCACCCTTGAGATGATCTTTAGGATTATAGTTTTCTAAAATATATGGAACACTACAAGCGGATATAGGATTCTAGAAAAATCTGTAGTTCCGAAACTCCATCTGGTCTGATGGTGAATTTCTCGGTGTCTTGATCAACGAGATGAATACGTAAAAGTCCTGCCACTCGAAGCAGCATAAGATCATGCATTAATTTGTCCCTTGTCTGGTTCAAATCCACCATCATTTGCTGCAATGATTTGGGATCATTTGCCACATACCGCAATAAGCGGAGACGGTCTGGTTTGGATAAAGCACGTGTTAGGCGAATTAGGCAGGTTGATGGTTCGTCTTCATCGATTTCGGGAATATCGATGGGATATTGGATCAGCAGCGTATTGTGATAGAAACAATAAGTATTGATGGGACGCATATGAACGGAAGGAATAATGATAACCTTCTCTAGTTCAAGTGCAGGTTCTAGAATCAAACCACATGTGGCGTATTCAATGAGAGCATCGGCATCCATCTTGTGTAATAAGACATTTTTCTCGGAAGCGTCCTCCTCCAAAAGGGGGAGAAATTGAGCCCGAACCTCATTAAAATAGAAATCATTCCAAATTCGTATTAGTGGTACATAACTATGGACAACTCTTTCGAGATCCTCATTATTCGCAGCGGGTACGTAGGGATTAACCTTACGGCAAAGAATCTCGACCGCCGTTTCGGTGAGATTGTTCAGGAATTCATGTATATCATCAGCGGGATTTCGTTCAATAGCTAAAGCGTATAAAATGTCATAATCGGAGAATGGAAGTGTTGAAGCTTCTTCGAACGACTTGTCCAATTCTGGAGTAAACCGAGCGTGAGTTTCTTCAATCCATTCCAGGCCGATATCGAGATTATCTACCCATTTTCTTGTTGTATATACCATAAAGCTGCTTAGCAGTTCATAGACTGGAGAAACGTCGACCTTCACTTCATAAGTCATGACAAGAAACCTCCCATGTATCATTACATACAATTTCATTATGGCTTGTTTGGCATACGATTGTCCACTATAATGTTTAGGTATTTATATAGAAATCATATTAGCGGAAAGTCGTCGTATCTGTTGGCGATTTTCTTTCATTTTAGGAGGAAGCACTTTTGACAGCCACAGAGTCTTTACCCAAACGTTATCTTTCACCCTCAATTATTCTAATTATTGTTATTATTATGTCTGGTCTCAGCCAAGGACTGCTGCTGCCCGTACTGTCCATCTTTATGGAAGAACGGGGCATTTCTTCATCAGTTAATGGTCTACATGCTGCATCGCTATATATTGGATCCTTTGCGATGGCACTTGTCGCTGAGCGACTACTCGGGTTGGCCGGGTTCAAGAAACCTTTGTTCGGTGGACTTGTGATGGTTTTCGTCGCACTTCCCTTATTTCCATTCGTGTCAGACCTCAGAATTTGGTTGTTGCTTCGTCTGCTTGTTGGAGCAGGGGACAGCGCGATTCATTTTGCCTCTCAGTTGTGGTTGCTACTGATCTCTCCGCCAGGTCAACGTGGTCGAAATATTTCGATCTATGGTATGTCGTATGGTCTGGGCTTCAGTTTGGGTCCATTAGGAATCAGACTGCTTCCCTACGGAGAATGGGTACCCTTTGTTTTACTTTCCTTTTTAACTGCACTTATCGCTATACTTGTTTACCATCAAATGCCGAATACATATCCGGAATCAACTGGGTCGGTTAAAGAGCGAGGTCAAACGAGAAAATATGCCCTTATTTACAGATTAGCTTGGTTTGCACTGTTGCCTTCGTTGATGTACGGTTATATGGAAGCATCAATGAATAGTAACTTCCCGATTTATGGACTACGTACTGGACTTAGTTCGGGTCAGATATCTACATTATTACCATTCTTCGGAATAGGAGGTCTCATTCTCCAATTACCTCTTGGATATCTTAGTGATCGCTTCGGGCGAAAAGGTGTGCTTATGGCTGCAGGTGTTGGAGGCGGTATTCTGTTCCTGCTTGTTCCGTTATGCGGAAATAATTACTTTGGCTTAGCGTTATTATTTATGGGAGCGGGAGGACTCGTCGGCTCGTTCTTCTCTTTAGGACTAGCATATGCCGCTGACATTCTACCCCGAAATTTATTACCTGCTGCGAATGTGATCGCTTCATTTCACTTTAGTCTCGGTAGTATTATTGGTCCAAACCTTGGAGGATCTGTAATGGAACTTGGTTCTGTAGGGCTACTCTTTGTTATTTTGGGCTCAACTTATCTGCTGTTTACGGTATCTGGAATCTTTTTTCGCCCGAAACTGACCAAAAATTAATCAAATATTAAGATGGTGTAATAGATTTTCAGTTCTTTTTCCAATACACTAGAAGAAGCAGAGGAAACGTTAAAGGAGAATCGGACATGATTAAGGTAAATAACTTAAATAAATCTTTGACAGATGAAGGAACAAAAAGAGAAATACTTCATGGTATAACTACTCAATATGAAGCTGGTGAAATGATCGGTATAGTTGGACCCAGTGGTAGTGGTAAAAGTACATTACTTCGCTGTCTCGCTCTGCGTGAGAAATGGGATAGTGGCGATTATACATGGGAAGGTAATTCTGTTATTAAAGGCGGCGGACGTGGTCCTCAGAAGTACCGTTCTAAATGCGCTTATCTGGAACAGAACCCATCACTCGATATTGAAAAAACAGCACTTAAGAACGTATTGATTGGACAAGCAGGTCAAGTATCACGATTGCGTAGGCTTATTGGAATGGTTCGTTCGGATGATTACATGGGTGCTATGGATGAACTCGAGAAATATGGTCTACTTGATAAAGCTAAGCTCAAAGCGGGAAGTCTAAGCGGTGGGGAGAAACAGCGTGTGGCCATATGTCGTGCATTAGTTCATGGGGCGGGATTTATCGCGGCGGATGAGCCGGTAATAGGTCTCGATCCTAAGACGGCTGAGCATGTTATAAATACATTGAAAACGCTATGCATTGAACAAGACAAGATTGTAATCGCAGCACTTCCTATAGAACTGGCGGAAAGGTACTGCACAAGGATCTGGGGAATAATCGACGGGGAGCTACGTGTCGACGTGAAAGGAAGAAGACTGACCATGGATGAGAAGCGGTCAATTGATTTGGTATGAACGAAGTCATGCAATGGACGATGAAAAGGTGGGTTCCCGCACTTGTGGGTTGCTTTCTGCTTCTAGTCTTAAGTGGCTGTACTTTTATAAGTGATCCCAAAACCTTAATGAAGACACCGGAGTTGTCCTCTGAGAAAGCAAGTCTCAAAAGCGTGATAGAAGCTGAGCTTAAAGGGGCACCGATTGTTAGTCCTCGAAATGTGAGCGATGTCAGCGCGATCCGTGTAGCGGACTTGAATAAAGATGGAATTGATGAGGCCGTTGTATTCTACGAAACGCCGGAAGAAACCGTACGAATTCATGGTTTAATCTTGGCGAGGAAAGGTGATACATGGGAACCGAAGGTAAGATTTGATGGAGAAGGCCAGGTTCTTGAATCATTTGATCTGAAGGATATGACGGGTGATGGGCATATCGATATCATTGCCGGGTTTTCTAGTGGAGACAAGGAATTACAAAAAGGTCTTACCATCTACACTTATGATGCAAATGAAGTAGAGAAGTTGCTCTCTCTTCCGTACAATCACTTTATGATTGATGATCTCAATTTGGATTCCACTCCAGATATTACTGTAGTCACAGTGAAAAAAGATCAGTACTCTACGGTGACGACTTATCAATATAATGGTTCCCTCGAGAGTGGATCATTTGAAGAATTGGATCATATCCAACTTGAGGATCACATCACCGAATACTATAACGCAGTTCATGGCAACATTACGCCAAAGGTCAAAGGGATCATTCTGGATGCTGCACTCGGAACGAATGATGCTTATTCTCATGTTATTGTCATGAAAGATGGTAAATTAGTGGATCTATTGGATCAAGACTTCACCTACAAGGCATACCCGATTATGAGCGGGGATGTAAACGATGATGGTATTCTCGAAATTGGGCGTTTGGAAATTCCCAAAGGATGGGAATTCATTGCTTTTGATGAAATTCCTTGGCTATTCTCGTATTATCAATGGGATGAGGACAAGGGTCTGAAATTCGTTATGCAGCAATACATGGATTTGCAAGGAAGATTTTATTTCAGTTTTCCGAACGATTGGCGTGGTAATGTCACCATTGATACGAAGAATTCAGATAAGAATAAGTATCTTCGGTTCATTCGAATTGATAACAACGAGACGCTGGCTGAAATCCGCTTCTTCAGCCTATCGGAGTGGGAACGGTATAAATCTGATTGGGAACTACTCGCTAGAGCTAATGATAAGGTAATTGGGTTCTTGAGTCATTCCGAATTGAGAGTAAATAAAGGTGAAAAAGAAATTAAGCGGTAATCGCTATTTCCGGAATAGGGGGAGTTAAAGTTGAGCAAAGTTTTGATATTGGAAGATGAAGAATCGATCCGCAGTTTTATTGTGATTAACTTGAAACGGAACGGCTTTGAAGTATTGGAAGCGGCCAATGGGCATGAGGCTCTGAGTCAACTGCAAAGTGTCCCGGACATCGACATTGCATTGCTGGACGTCATGGTTCCAGGAATTGACGGATTCGAAGTATGTCGTCGTATTCGGGAAACGAATGAACGAATTGGAATTGTATTCTTGACTGCCAAGGTCCAAGAACAGGATAAAGTATATGCTCTTTCGGTTGGGGCCGATGATCATATAAGCAAGCCATTTAGCCCCACAGAACTGATCGCTCGTATCCAATCGCTACTACGGAGAGTTAACGTCTATCGGGAGAACAGTGCTAAGGTGACATTCACATCGGGTCCTTTTACACTAGATCTTATTTCGAAGCAATTCAAGAAAATGGGACAGCTTATAGAATTAACACCGACGGAGTTTTCATTGATTCAATACTTCCTGGAGAAGGAAAATACACCACTAAGCCGGGATCTGCTGCTTGATCATGTTTGGGGCAAAGAATATATGGGTGATCCCAAGATCGTCGATGTAAACATCCGTAGACTTCGGCAGAAGATAGAGAACAATCCTTCCGAACCGGCCTTCCTACAAACGGTATGGGGCCATGGCTATAAGTGGAAGGGCGAGGGACAATGATCAAGAAAGGAATCGGGCGACAAATCGTCCTTCATTATTTTATTGTAGTGTTCGTTACGCTGCTATTGGTGGAGGGGATTTTCACTGTTGTCATCCGAACGTATTACTACGATACAATATATAATCACATATCGAATCATTCGACTTGGGCGTCCGATTACTTTCAGAAATTCGTAAGGTTGTATGCGGAGAAGGACCCTAACTATTTTACGGAAATGCTGCGAACTTTCGAACTTAGCAATACTGAGCTAATGATTCTCAATAATAAAGGTGAGGTTAAGGCCAGTAGTACGCACTTTCAGGCGGATAAAACAATTCAGACGAGTGATGTCCCTCAAGCTATAGCTGGTGTGCAGGGGAGTAAATGGATTGGGCGACAGCCTACCACGGGTGAATTGGTCATGTCGGTGTCAACACCTCTACAGGTGAGAGGTGAGAATCGTTATATTGTTCGATATGTTACTTCACTCGAAGAAGTGAATTCGAAATTAATGTCGCTTACGGTGTTCTCTGTGGGGATAGCGGGTGCAGTATTAGCCCTCGTGACCTTGTTCAGTATCGGTCTAGCCAATTCCATAGTGAAGCCTATTAACAACATCAGAGCTGTATCCGCCCAGATGGCGAGGGGGAAGTTTGATGTTCGTATTAAAGGAAATTATAAGTATGAGCTCGGTGAGCTAGCCTCAACGTTGAATTTTATGGCACAGGAAATTGTGCGGAGTAATCAGATAAAGGATGATTTCATCTCCTCTATCTCACACGAATTACGTACTCCGTTAACAGGTATTAAGGGTTGGAGTGAGACGTTGACATCCGGAGGTTTTGATCCTGCGGAGACTAAGATAGGTGTCGGAATAATTGCCAAGGAGACCGAGCGATTAATTGGTCTTGTGGAAGAAATTCTTGATTTCTCTAAACTGCAGCAAAATGAAATGAAGCTGGTTATTGGCCGTGTTAATCTGAAGGAACTTCTTCAGGAAATTATGCTTAACGTGTGGGCAAAAGCGGAGCAAAGGCAAATCCAGTTGCAGCTTGATGATAAAAGTAATCGAACCCTATTTGTGATCGGGGACGGCAACCGGTTGAAACAAGTCTTCTTGAATATCGTAGATAATGCGATTAAATTCTCGAATGAGAACAGTTGGATTGAATTGGTAGTTAGTCTTCAAGACAATAATCAAGTGCTCGTCGAAATTGTGGACAGCGGGATTGGAATTAGTGAAGAGCATTTAAATAAGGTGAAAGATCGCTTTTTCCAGGTCAATCATCAGGGCGGTGGAACTGGACTTGGACTAGCCATTAGTCAGCAACTGGTCGAGCTTCACAACGGCAAGATGGACATTCACAGTGAACTTGGAGTGGGGACAACAGTCTCAATTTTGCTACCTCTAATTGAACAGTCTGAAGCAGATGAAATGAAGGAAGATGGAGATAAGAACTTGCTAAACGGCAATCAGATAGACGGTAGACCGGAGGGAAACATCGGTTATGAGTAAACGTTTGGACACCATGATTACTTCTACAGGGAATTTCGAAATATGCCTTGCAGAACCAAAGGATAGTGAGATCATCCGTCAAATGTTGATTAATGCTGCATTATGGATGAACTCGATTGGAGTGCCCCAATGGAATCCTGATCAATTTACTGAGGAGGAAGTGGCTTCTTATTTTGCCACTCGCGAACTATATCTGTTGTTTAGTGGGGATGAACCTGTCGGATTCTTTACGTTACAAGATCGGGATCCGGATTATTGGGGCTCACTACATGTGGAGGGTTATAGTTATTTACATCGACTCACGGTAAACTCTAACTTCCGAGGGCATGGTCTAGGTAATGAAATGATACACTGGGCAGTTAAGCGAAGCAGAGAACTAAATAGACGAGGACTTCGTCTAGATTGCTGGGCAAAGAATGAGAAAGTCAATTTGATGTATCAAGCGCTTGGATTTAAGTTCTTGGGTATTGGTCAGAATAAGTATGGACGCCAAGTTAATCTATACGAATTGGATAAGAAGTTGTATGAAAGTTTATAATTAAAAAAAGACCGTTCGGATACGTTCTCCGAACGGTCTTTTGCCATATTACGAGGATACTTCTGCACGTAGCCTTGCAGTATTATCGTATACTTCCTTGAGCAAACGGGAAGGCTGGGGACGAAGTATTGGTTTAGCGGCTACAATCTCATTTGGTGCAACAACTGTAATTTCACTAATGCTACCCTTAATAACAGCACCATCCTTAATAATGGCACCCTCACCGATAATGGCACGTTCGATAATGACATTTCGCCCAATTTTAACATCAGGCATAATGACACTATCTTTGATCTTGGCATTCCGACCGATTTCGGTGCCATTGAAAATGACTGAGCGTTCTGCTGTACCTTCTAACGAACAATCATCATGGATCATGCAATTTTTACCCTGTTTTGCCTGTGGCTTAAGTGATCCAATCTTGGCACGAAGATCTCGAGTATACATCGGCCATTCTTCGTTCATCAGTTGCCAGTCAGGGCTATTACTGAGTAGGTCCATATGAGCTTCCCATAAACTATGGATCGTTCCTACATCACGCCAGTATCCTTTGAATTCAAATGCATGCAGACTTTCCGTACCGGCAAGCATCTTTGGAATGACATCTTTACCAAAGTCATGACTCGAATTGGGATTTTTTGCATCATCAAGCAAATGTTTTTTCAAAAAACTCCATTTAAATAAATATATTCCCATGGATGCCAGATTACTGGCAGGTTTTGCGGGCTTCTCGGCGAATTCCGTAATACGGAATTGATCATCTCTGGACATGACACCAAATCGGTGGGCTTCTTCCCAGGGTACAGGCATTACGGATATCGTTGCTGAAGTATTGCTATTCACATGGAAATCCAACATTTCCCTATAGTCCATGTGATAGATGTGATCCCCCGATAAGATGAGTACATTCTCAGGTTCATGCGCATCAACGTAATCGATATTTTTGAAGATGGCATCTGCAGTCCCTAAATATTCATCTACACCAACGTTATACGATGGAAGCATGGAAATTCCGTTGTCATCTGTTCTAGGAAGTTTCCAGGCTTCACCTTCTCCGATATGTTCATGTAATGACTCAGCTTCATATTGAGTTAAAACTCCGATGGTATTGATCCCAGAATTAACACAATTGCTGAGAGGAAAATCGATAATACGATAATGTCCACCAAAGGGAACGGCTGGTTTAGCTTGTTTGGATGTAAGTGGAGATAGTCTTCGACCTTCCCCTCCGGCTAGCAACATTGCAATACAATTATTTTTCATCTTTTTTTCCTCCCGTGTGGTTTCGCTCATGTTATACATACATAAACAAAATAAAAAGTCGTTGAATCTAAAAATATGGAAATTGATTAAGAAATATTACATATACTTTTCATGAACGTAATTTTCTTTTTTCATGAAGGGATGTTTTGGGTAAATATGAACGTGGGACTATATTCTAAAGTAGGTGATCATTTGTCAGAGCAATCAATGCAAGGAAGTCCCGTTTCTAGAACAGACATTTATTTATTTCATGAAGGTAAGTTATACCGAAGCTACCACACGTTTGGAGCCCACTTGGTTGAGGAAGATGGTACAAAAGGTGTTAGATTTACAGTCTGGGCGCCAACTGCACAACAAGTCGGGATCGCCTCGGACTTTAATGCATGGCAAGGGAAAAACGATTTATTATATAAGATACCCGATTCGGGAATTTGGACTCGTTTTTTTCCGGGGCTTACAGAAGGTACTTTTTACAAGTATGAGATAACAGGAGCAGATGGGAATATCACTCTTAAAGCCGACCCTTATGCGTTCCATGCAGAAGTCAGACCGGATACAGCCTCCATTATCAAATCGTTGGGTGGATACACATGGGGAGATGACTTATGGAGAAAGAGTAAGCAGGATCCATTTCATCAGCCGATTAACATTTATGAGATACACTTTGGTACATGGAAACATAAAGAAAATGGTGATATGTTAACTTATCGTGAAATGGCAGAAGAACTTATTCCTTACGTGAAAACGATGGGTTATACCCATATTGAAATTATGCCCATAACGGAGCACCCGTATGATTTGTCTTGGGGATATCAAACAACAGGCTATTTTGCCCCCACCAGTCGCTACGGAACACCGCAAGACCTGATGTATTTCGTGGATCGCTGTCATCAGGAAGGGATTGGAGTCATACTTGATTGGGTACCTGGACATTTCACTAAAGATGCACATGGTCTAAGAATGTTTGATGGAAGTCCGCAGTATGAATATGGTGATCCTCTATTAGCCGAAAAACCGGGCTGGGGAACGCTTAGTTTTGATTTCGGTAAACCCGAAGTTCGCTCATTCCTAATATCAAGCGCATTGTATTGGTTGGATCTATATCACTTCGATGGCTTACGTGTGGATGCGGTGACGAGTATGATCCGCTTAGACTTTGAGAAGTCTGAGAGTCAATATCGTCTTAATCATCAAGGAGGAGTTGAAAACATCGAGGCCATTTCGTTCCTTCGCGAGCTTAATGAAGTTGTGTTTAGTTACTATCCCGATGTATTGATGATGGCAGAGGAATCAAGTGCGTGGCCTGGCGTTACGAATTCGGTTAAGGATGGAGGACTTGGATTTAACTACAAATGGAATATGGGCTGGATGAATGACACGCTGAAGTACATAGAGAAGCCATTTGAAGAACGTCCAAATAGTCATCAGCTACTAACTTTCCCTATCTGCTATGCTTTTTCGGAGAATTTCACACTTCCGTTGTCCCATGATGAAGTGGTTCATGGAAAGAAATCATTGGTTAATAAAATGCCAGGCAGTTATAGTGATAAATTTGCCGGATTACGGTTATTACTGGGATATCAGATAACATCTCCTGGTAAAAAGTTGCTGTTTATGGGTGGAGAGTTTGGCCAGTTTATCGAATGGCGAGATCAAGCACAGCTCGATTGGTTCTTACACGAGTATGAAGCCCACCGGAAGATGTCACATTACACCGCTGCACTAAATCATTTGTATTTGAATGAACCTGCACTTTGGGAGCAGGATCATAGCTGGGATGGTTATCAATGGATTAACCCACATGACTCCACGCAAAGTGTGATCTGTTATTTACGCAAGGGCAGAAAGGCTAAGGATACTGTGTTAGTAGTGATTAATTTCCTCCCGGTTGCCAGAGAAAATTACCGTGTAGGCGTACCTAGGTTCGGGATTTACAATGAAATTTTCAATAGCGACAATGAGGCCTACGGTGGTGAAGGGCATATTCAGCTTACAAGCCTATCTAGTGAGAGAATTCAGTGGCATGATCAGTTACAAAGTGTCGTGATGACTCTTCCACCGCTGAGTATGACTATCTGGAAGAAGGCGGCCAGAAGCCATGACAAACGCGTCATATTGGACGAAGAGAGAGAAAAGGTACAAGCTTCAGGAGTCTACTTCAGGAGTCTTAAGGAAGACTGTTCTAAGGAGGGTTAAGAAATGAAAATTTTGTTCGCTGCTGCTGAAGCGGCACCTTTTATCAAAACAGGTGGGTTGGCAGATGTCATAGGTGCGCTACCGAAAGCATTACGTAGTGCAGGGCATGATGTGAGAGTTATTTTGCCTAAATACCGAGAAATGCCAGCGCAGTATCGTGATGGTCTGCAACATCTAGGAGAAGTAATAGTGCCTGTTGGGTGGCGGAATCAATATTGTGGAGTTCAATATTTAGTTTGGGAAGATATCCCGGTCTATTTTATCGATAACGAATATTATTTTGGAAGAGATGGGGTATATGGACATTGGGATGATGGGGAACGGTTTGCCTTTCTAGATCGGGCTGTACTAGAAGTGTTACCGCTAATTGATTTCGCCCCTGACGTGCTCCACTGTCATGATTGGCATACAGCGATGATTCCTTTACTCCTTCGGGAACATTATCAAGGGAACGAATTTTACCAAAATATCCGAACGGTATTTACCATACACAACCTGCTGTATCAGGGTATATTCCCCTATGGCATATTGGGAGATTTGTTAAGTCTACCTCATCATTATTTCAACGTAGATGGTGTTGAATATAATGGGAATGTCAGCTTTATGAAGGCAGGTCTGGTATTTGCAGACCATGTGACGACGGTTAGTCCTACCTATGCCGAGGAGATTAAGACGACTCATTATGGGTATGGTCTTGACGGACTCCTAAGGTCACTGGGAGACCGTTTCTCGGGGATTGTGAATGGGATTGATACAAAATTATATAATCCAGTGAGTGATCAGCAGCTAGCGGTTCGATATCGGAGTAGTCTGGCTAAGAAACGTGAGAATAAAATTCAGTTACAACAAGAATTGGGACTGAAACAATCAGCTGACATTCCGCTTATTGCTATGGTGACGCGAATGGTAGAACCAAAAGGGCTCGATTTGGTGACGCGGGTGATCGATGAATGGTTACACTTCGATGACGTTCAGTTTGTCATTCTGGGTACAGGTGATCGGGCCTATGAGGATTGGTTCCGGGAAGCGGAATATCGTCATCCTGAGAAACTGTCAGTCCAGATTAAATTCAACGATGGTTTATCTCGCCGTATTTATGCGGGAAGCGATCTGTTTCTCATGCCATCTCAATTTGAACCGTGTGGGATCAGTCAATTACTAGCTCTGCGCTACGGAAGTATCCCTGTTGTACGGGAGACTGGAGGTCTGAATGACACGGTACATTCGTACAACGAGTTTACGGGTGAAGGTAATGGATTCACGTTTCACAGCTTTAATGCACACGATATGCTGCATACCCTGAGGCGGGGAGTGTCGTTCTACAGGGATGAAGAACATTGGAAGAAGATAGTAAGCAACGCACTTGCGGGGGATTATAGCTGGGATGTTTCGGCTGAAAAATATATAGATATCTACCGGCGGGTAAGTCAGTAATCATTTTCAAAATCAAACCTAAATAAATTGGCTCTGAGGGCACGAAAAAAAATAACCTCCATGCAGAAGCATGGGGGCTATTTAGTGTTTTAGGTTGTGATGCTGAAACGCGTACCTAACTCAGAAAGTTACTCGGCTGTTAGGAAATGCTAAGTGACTTCTTGAAGATGATGTCTTCGGCCGTTTCTTCGCAGGAGCCGAGAAGGGGGTATAACCTCCAACAAACATCGTTCCTATCTTACAACCATGTGCTTTGGAGAGTTGTACTGGATCAGCGTGATTTTCCCGTTCTAGTAACTTCAGAAGAATCTTCGCACATGCACGAGCATCATCTAATGCTTCATGATGGTTAAGCGCAATGCCATAATAAGCAGAAATCACATTTAATTTATAGGAAGATATATCTTGTAGCATTTTTTTACTTAGCAAATAGGTGCAGTAATATTGGAAGGTAGGATAATCTATACCCGATTGATCTAGACAGTAGCGTAATACGCTCATATCAAATGAAGCGTTGTGTGCTATAACCTGTTTTCCTTGTAGGAGAGGTTCAATTGTAGGCCAGAGCTCATAAAAAGTAGGCATTCCGTTAACCATTGCGGGAGTGATCCCGTGGATCTGGGTATTTCTATAGTCAAATGGCTGCTGTGGATCGATTAACCAGACTTGTTCCGAGGTGATAACTCCTTGTTGGACTTCGACAAGGCCAAGGGAACAAGCACTTGATCGATTCGCGTTCGCTGTTTCAAAGTCTATTGCAACAAAATCCATGGGTAAGTACTCCTTAATGTTCGTGTTAGGTATGTAAAGCTATCTATTCATACTATAGTGGCTTGCTAGAAAATACAATTACAAAAGGCTCAATGGCAAAATCAGTGGTTGACGCTTTAAAAGAATCACTACGGGGTCGGGGGTTCTTACGATCGCTGTTAAAGACCTATTTCTAGAATGAAAAATGATTATTGGTTAAAATAGGGCTTTAAAGGCGAACACTACCGTTTCTTCAGAATCCCCCGCCCCCTTCGCTTTGTTCGCTCATACAGTCAACTACTGATTCCTAGATTGACCCAAAAACGCTCACCAAAAATAGACCCGCTGCCACTCATATTGTGAGCTGCGGGTTATTTTATTTTCATTAGGGGTTTATATGCTCTAGACGTTAATTAGTGCTCTCTAATAGTAGAAGTATGTGCAGATCGTAGCGGAGAGGACGGAATTGTCCTGAAGAAGCGGAGCGTTCGCCTTTGCCTCCAAATTTCTACTTATAAAGTGATATATTCAAATAAATTTGGAGGCAACAGCGATCGTAAGGATAATCCGTCCGCGGAGCGGTCACTGATCATCTCACTGATTTTGGCATTGAGCCATAATGCTCAACCACTTTGTCTTTGTATATCAAGCCAAAGCTTTCTTGAACTCTTCCGTCAAGAGTGGGACGACGATGAACAAATCCCCGACGATTCCGTAATCGGCTATTTTGAAAATAGGTGCTTCAGGGTCTTTATTGATGGCAATGATGATGCGGGATTGGCTCATTCCGGCTACATGCTGAATGGCCCCGCTGATTCCGCAAGCGATATATATTTCGGGTGTAACCACTTTACCCGTCTGACCAATCTGCAGGGCGTAATCGCAATATCCTGCATCGCATGCTGCGCGGGATGCTCCCACAGCTCCATTTAATACTTCAGCAAGCTCTTGGAGCGGTTTGAACCCATCGCTGTTCTTCACACCTCTTCCACCGGACACGACAATTTTGGCTTCAGTCAGATCCACTTTACCTGAGGTTTTGCGAATTACATCTTTCACAATAGAACGAAGCGAGGGAGGAGGTGAATAGTTGATTGTGATAATTTCTGCTTGTGAACTAGCAGTATCAGCATTAGCAGCAGATATGTTATTTGGACGTATCGTAACGACTTGGGAACCGTTTGTGAATTTCTTTTGTTCAAAAGCTTTGCCCGCATAAAGAGGTCGTGAATATATAACCTCCGCATTGGCTTTTTCTATAGCAATCACATCTGAGATTTGACCCGCATTTAAATACGCTGCAATCATCGGAGCCAGGTCACGTCCTGAAGCTGAATGCCCTAAGAACACGGCATGTGGGTTTAAGTTGTCTAGTAATCCTTTAAGCACAGTGAAGTAAATTTCCGAGTTATATGTCTCTAAATCGACGTGGTCGATGACATGAATTTGACCGCTAACGTACTGGGATAACTGTTCCACAATAGGTGATATCTGATGTCCCAATACGATAACCGAGATGAGGTCGTCATCCTCTTTAGCTATACGAACAGATTCAAGCGTTTCCAAGGTGACTTGACGCAGCTTACCATCACGCACCTCTGCGATGATAACATATGATTTGCTCATAAGCACATCCCCTTTGCTTTATTAAATAATCATTCCATCAGCATCTTGAAGAAGATGAACGAGCTTGGAAGCCTGTTCAGTTAGCTCACCTTGTAAAATTTGGCCTGCTTTACGTTTGGGTGGAAGGAAGAGGGAGTGACGTTCGGTTTTGGCACGGATTTCAGTCGTTGAAAGACCAAGATCGTCTAGAGTGAGTTGATGAAAAGGTTTCTTCTTTGCTTTCATAATACCGGGTAAAGTGGGATAACGGGGTTCATTCAAGCCTTGTTGAGCAGTGAACAGTGCAGGGAGGGTCACGATCAATGTTTCGATATCGCCTTCGGAGTCACGTTGAACAACGGCATGATCATCTTCGTTAACGTCGATTTTCGTAATCGAAGCTACATGGGGAACATTAAGCAATTGGGAGAGGCGAATGGCCACTTGGCCACCTCCATTATCGATAGAGAAATTGCCACCGAGAATAAGATCGTAGGATTGCTTATCGAGATAGGCAGCCAATATTTTGGAAATGCTGAACTCGTCAACGGAAATTTGATTGTCGGATATCAGCACGGCTTCATCAGCACCCATCGCAAGGGCGGTTTTAAGCGCCTCTGCTGTACGGTTAGGCCCAACTGAAATAACGATGACTTTGCCTCCATGTTGTTCCTTTAATCGTAAGGCTTCCTCAACGGCATATTCGTCGTAGGGGTTGATGATGAATTTAACGCTGTCTTCGGAAATGTCCCCATCTTGAATAACTACTTTCTCCTCCGTATCAAACGTTTGTTTGAGAATGACATAGATATTCATCTGCAAGCTCCTCTCTAAAGATTACTTCAATCCTTTCAAGAAAAATTCAACGGTTTTGTCCACTTGGGCAGATAAGGAATATTTTCTACCGGATATGAGCCACGAGGTAACTACCTCATCCATTCCACCAAACAAGAGTAAACGGGTTAACTTAATATCAAGGTCTGGCCGAAAGGATTTCTCTTGAACCCCTTGTTCTAGAATATGCTCGATCAATTGAATGTATGGTTTCACAGAGTGACCAATTGCTTTACGGAGTTCAAACGAGCTTTGACGAAGTTCGATCTGAGTGACAAAGGCGAGATTTACGTTTTGCTCCAATTCGGTGAAATGGATTTCGCAAATTTTACGTAGTGCCTCTTCCGCCGAGTTTGTTTCGCGAACATTATCGTTGAACGTACTAACCAAGTCACCCAATCGTTGTTGGAAAAGGGAGATGAGAATATCTTCTTTGTTCTTAAAATAAAGATAAACGGTCCCATCGGCAATCCCAGCCTCCTTTGCGATTTTGGAAATTTGCGAACCATGAAAGCCGTTTTCGGCAATGACTTTTAGTGCGGATTCTAAAATTAGTTCGAATTTTTCTTGTTTTTTACCCGTCATGGAGACACCTCAGTATTAGTATTTGAATTTAATGAATGAGGTTTCATTCATTTTTATTCCGATCTTCTGGAAAATAGTGCATGAAGTTTATCTGTTCTCTATATAGATTGACTAAAGGCAAAAGTGAAAGTGTCAAAGTTCTCTTTATGATCTTTGTACATGTATATTATGTGAACGCTTTCTTAACCACAGGTTGGTGACTCTTTTTTCACAAAAAAAGAAAGGACGGGGGAGAGATGGGATGGCAGATTACGAATTTCATGTTGTTCTTGGTGGTAACAGGATATGGGTTCTATTTATTTTATAAAGCCATTTATCATCGTTATCTGTACTTAAAACTCGGAGTACCTGCGGACTTCAAGCAGCGGGGGAAAGGAAGATGGGCAGAGTTCCTGTCACAGGTATTTGGTCAGAAGAAGTTGATGAAGGATCCTAAAAGTGGATTGATGCACATCCTTATTTTTTACGGATTTATTATTTTACAATTCGGAGCCTTGGATTTGATTGTAAAAGGTATAACAGCAGGGAAACACTTGCCGATTCCAGGTTATGAAGTGTTCAGCCTAATGCAGGAAGTGACCGTGGTTCTGATCTTGGTCGCTATGGGCTACGCAACTTATCGTCGTTATGGAGAAAAGCTGACTCGCTTAAAAAGGGGCTGGAAGCCTAGTATCGTTGTCTTTTTTATCTTCTTCTTGATGTTGTCTGTCGTACTCAGTCTAAGTTTCGAACGTTTGTGGTTGGAACTGAAGTTTAGTGGTTACGCTCCGATCTCCTCCATCATTGCTGTCGCCTTTACTGGAATCTCAAGTAGTACTGCTTATGGTTGGTTTATTGGATTTTGGTGGATGCACCTGCTGATACTTTTATCATTTCTGGTGTATGTGCCCCAGTCGAAACATTTTCATATTATGACTGCCCCCCTTAACATTTGGTACCGTCGTAGTGAACCTGTTGGCAGGCTTACAAAGTTGGATTTGGAAGATGAAGAAGCAGAGACATTTGGTGCCGGAAAGATTGAGGACTTCTCCCAGAAACAAATGCTCGATTTCTATGCTTGTGTGGAATGTGGACGGTGCACCGATGTTTGTCCTGCTAGCAATACGGGAAAGGTGTTATCGCCCATGCACCTCATTACGAAGCTCAGGGATCACATGGTCGAGAAAGGAACAGCAGTAACCGGAAAATCACCTTGGGTGCCTCATTATTTATTTGCTACGGATGGAGCTCATTCAGTAGTTACTGAGGAGGAAGGGGCTACCTCGTGGCACGAGAGTGATAAAAAAGGGATCACGAATATCGTACCAACTCTTGACTGGCATAAATCAACCTGGGTCAAAGGAGATAAGAAACCTGAACAATTAGAACTTATCGGAGATGTCATAAACGAAGCGGAAATATGGTCCTGTACGACCTGTCGTAATTGTGAGGATCAATGTCCGGTAAGTAATGAACATGTAGATAAGATTATAGATCTGCGCAGACATTTAGTCTTGATGCAGGGAAGCGTTCCACATGATGGACAACGTGCCATGCAGAATATTGAGCGGCAGGGCAATCCTTGGGGCTTGAACCGGAATGACCGAGCCACATGGACTGGTGATATTGGGGGGATTCAGGTACCCACGGTGAAAGAGAACCCTAACTTTGAATACTTGTTTTTTGTAGGCTCGATGGGCTCCTATGATCTTCGAAGTCGCTCGATTTCCAGGGCCTTTGCCCGGTTATTGAATGAATCTGGTATTTCCTTTGCCATTCTGGGCAACGAGGAGAAGAACTCAGGTGATACCCCTCGCCGGATGGGCAATGAAATGTTATTTCAACAACTGTGTGCGGACAACATTGAGATTTTCCAAAAATATTGGGTTCGAAAGATTGTTACCGCGTGTCCGCATACGTTCAATATATTGAAGAATGAGTATCCCGAATTCGGACTTGAGGGGGTGGAAGTCTACCATCATACACAGTTATTGGATCAGCTCATTCAAGCTAGAAAGTTGAATCCCCGTTATGAAGTGAAGGAGAGAATTACGTACCATGACTCCTGCTATCTGGGGCGTTACAACAATGTTTATGATGAACCACGTAATATCCTGAATGCCATACCAGGTGTGGAAGTAACGGAAATGAAGCGTTCTCGTGAGAATGGGATGTGTTGTGGTGCTGGTGGCGGGATGATGTGGATGGAGGAAACTGCGGGTAAGCGAGTGAATGTGGCCCGAGTGGAGCAGGCGTTAGAGGTCAATCCGACAGTCATTAGTAGTGCTTGCCCTTATTGTCTAACGATGATGGAGGACGGTGCCAAGATGAAGGAAGTAGAGGAAATGGTTAAAGCGAAGGATATTGCAGAAATCTTGGAGCAATCCGTATTTGGAGATCATCCCATCCGTTAGATAGAACTGATCAGAACTGGAGGTAGAAAGATGGACAAATCCATTCGTAAGGCGGCAGTCATCGGTTCGGGAATTATGGGTTCTGGCATTGCAGCTCATCTGGCTAACGTTGGAATTCAGTGTTTATTGTTGGATAGGGTACCTCAGGTGTTAACTGATGATGAAGTTAGGAAAGGATATACACTCGATCATCCTGTGGTTAGAAATCGGTTCGCCACGGGAGCAGTGGAGAAATTGAGCAAGAGTACGCCTTCACTTCTTTACGACATTACTTTTGCAGAGAGGATAACGCCGGGGAATCTGGAGGATCACCTGTCGCAGATTGCAGATGTGGACTGGGTGATTGAGGTTGTTGTCGAGAATCTTCAGATCAAAAAGGATCTACTCAGCAAGGTGGAACGTTATTGGAAACCCGGGATGATTGTGAGTTCCAATACGTCAGGGATATCTATTCATGAGATGGTGGTAGATTGTAGCGAAGCCTTTCAGCGGCATTTTCTAGGAACACACTTCTTCAACCCACCTCGTTATATGAAGTTGCTAGAGATCATTCCCGGACCTCTGACAGATCCAGCGATTGTCCAGCAGATGAGAACCTTGGGTGAAAAAGCTCTAGGTAAAGGCGTGGTCTTAGCCAAGGATACACCGAATTTTATTGCGAACAGAATTGGTACTTATGGGCTTCTCATTACCATGCAAGCGATGGTAGAACAAGGTTTCACTGTGGAGGAAGTGGATGCGGTTACTGGACCCGCTATGGGGCGTCCGAAAAGTGCAACTTTCCGAACGTTAGATATAGTCGGACTTGATACATTCATTCATGTGGCAGAAAATGTGTACGCAAATGTAACTGATGAAATGGAGAAGGCAGCTTTTACAGTTCCTGAAGTAATGAGCAGCATGGTCGTAAAAGGATGGCTTGGCGAGAAGTCCGGGCAAGGCTTCTATTTGAAGAAAAAAGGGGTGGGCGGTAGTGAAATATTATCACTTCAACTCACAACCTTGGATTATGTTCCACAGAAGAAGGTGACTTCTGGTTCACTGGAAGCGGCCAAACTGGCGAAAGGCGCTAGAGCGAAGACCAAGGCACTCATCACAGCGGGTGACCGTTATTCAGAATTTGCCTGGAATATTCTCAAGCAGGTGTTGATTTACTCCGCTGAAAAAGTCGGTGAAATTGCCGATTCAATTAATGAAATCGACGAAGCGATGAAGTGGGGTTTCAATTGGGAGTTGGGTCCGTTTGAGACATGGGATGCAATTGGGCTGATTAAATCCGTGGGGCGCATGGAAAAGGAAGGGCTGAGTGTTCCTACGTGGGTGAAGGAATGGATCGCGCAGGGAAATCAATCGTTCTATCAGAAGGAAAATGGAACTTTATATTATGTATCTGAGCAGAGTTATAAGCAGGTTGAACAACCAACGGAAATCATTTCGCTGCGTAGCTTGAAAGAGCAGAACAAGATTGTGAAAGGTAATGAAGGTGCAAGTCTGATCGATCTGGGAGATGGTGTAGCCTGTTTAGAGTTTCATTCGCCTAACAATGCCATTGGTGCAGATATCTTAATGATGATTCAACATAGCTTGGAAGAAGTACGCAGTAACTTTGAAGGGTTGATCATTGCTAATCAGGGCCGGAACTTCTGTGTAGGGGCCAACATTATGTTGCTGTTGATGGAAGCCCAGGATGAAGAGTGGGATGAGATTGATAGCATTATCCGGATGTTCCAGAACACGATGTACAAAGTGAAAAGATTCGATAAACCCGTTGTCGCCGCTCCTCATCGGATGACCTTAGGCGGGGGAGTAGAAGCTTGTATGCCTGCGGATCAAGTCATTGCAGCAGCCGAAACATATTACGGTTTAGTTGAATTTGGAGTGGGACTCATTCCTGCGGGCGGGGGATGCAAGGAACTCACCATGCGGGCAAGTCAACATGTAGGGAATACAGATGCAGATCTTCAACCTTATATAAATCATATTTTTGAAACGATAGGCATGGCTAAAGTATCGACTAGTGGTCACGATGCCAAAAGATTAGGATATCTACGTTCATCAGATCGCATTATCGCGAATCAGGATCATTTAATATATGAAGCCAAACAGTCTGTTCTGCGGATGAGTAAAGCAGGATATGAGCCGATCCCACAAGAGAAAATTCAGGTCGTAGGTAGCGAAGGGAAGGCAGTTCTGCAACTAGGGGTACTTGGAATGAGAGAAAGTGGGTTTATCAGCGATCATGATCTCCTCATTGCCAAGAAACTAGCTCATATCCTTGCCGGAGGTGATGTACCAGCAGGTACTCTTGTGAGTGAACAGTATATGCTCGATCTGGAACGGGAAGCATTCCTTAGTTTGTGCGGGGAGCCTAAGACCCAACAACGGATGCACCATATGTTGACGAAAGGTAAGGCACTACGAAATTAACATTTCGGGGAGTGAGGATGGTATGAAGGAAGCTGTAATCGTATCCATGGCACGTACTGCGATCGGGAAGTCCAAGAAGGGAAGTCTAGTGCAGACACGTGCGGATGAGTTGGGGAAGGTCGTTCTGGAAGCGGTAATAGATCGAGCCCCCGGTCTGAAAAAGGAGGATGTAGAGGATATAATTATCGGTTGTGCTATGCCGGAAGGAGCACAGGGTTTGAATTTTGCCCGCATTATATCGCTATATGCTGGGTTTCCAGTGACGGTTCCAGCCATAACGATCAATCGCTTTTGTTCTTCTGGGTTACAGTCTATAGCTTTCGCTGCCGAACGGATTATGTTGGGGCATTCCGAGATTCTGATCGCCGGCGGGGTAGAGAGTATGAGCAGCGTACCGATGACGGGCTTTAAGGTCTCGCCTAATCCGAGAATAGTCGAGGAAATGCCTGAAGTCTATATTGGAATGGGGCATACGGCTGAGCGTGTTGCGGAGAGATTTAGTATATCTCGTGAAGATCAGGATTCTTTTGCAGCTAGATCGCATGAGAAAGCAGTCAGGGCGATAGCTGAGGGGAAATTTAAAGATGAGATTATTCCTATTCATGCAGAATTGAAAAGCGTGGATGATAACGGCAAAGTCCGGGTGAAATCATTTGTTTTTGATACCGATGAAGGCGTTCGTGCGGATACAACGATTGAAGCACTGGGTAAGCTGAAGTCGGTATTTAAAGTAGGAGGTACGGTTACAGCAGGAAATGCTTCTCAGACAAGTGACGGTGCAGCTGCAGTTGTCATCATGAGCAAAGAGAAGGCCGATGAACTCGGGCTAGAGCCGCTAGCAACGTTCAGATCATTTGCAGTAGCAGGTGTGGAGCCGGAAATGATGGGTGTCGGACCTGTCAAAGCGATTCCAAAAGCACTGCAAATGGCAGGGATTACGCTTGATGATGTAAGTCTCTTTGAGATTAATGAAGCTTTCGCCTCCCAATGTGTGCATGTCATTCGCGAGCTTGGAATTAACGAAGAGATCGTCAACGTGAACGGCGGGGCCATTGCACTCGGACATCCGTTAGGTTGCACAGGCACAAAACTTACGACTACGCTGATTCAAGAATTGCGGCGGCGTGGTGGGGGTTACGGCGTTGTCTCGATGTGTATAGGGGGTGGAATGGGAGCCGCAGGCGTATTTGAAGTGCATCCGTAGGTCGCAATGATATTCACTCATGCGGATAAAGGAGAGGGGAACGGTGATTAAGATGATGAACAAAGTATTGGGCGGAAGTTTCATGATTGAGGATATCGATTATCGGCAGATTGTGACTCCAGAAGACTTCACCGAAGAACACCGGATGATTGCGGAAACAACGGAAAAATTCGTGGCCGGTGAAATTATTCCGAGGGACGAAGAAATTGAAAAGTTGAACTATGGATTGACCGTGCAATTGTTGCAAAAGGCAGGTGAGCTTGGGCTTCTGGGTGCTGAAGTTCCAGAAAACTACGGAGGTTTCGGACTGGATAAAGTAAGTTCCACGTTGATTACGGAGAAGCTGACAAAGGCCTCGTCGTTCTCCTTGTCCTATGGTGCTCATGTAGGCATTGGTACGCTACCTATTGTTTATTTTGGAACAGAGGAACAGAAGCAGAAGTATTTGCCTACGCTCGCTTCAGGTGAGCAAATTGCCGCTTATTGTTTGACGGAACCCTCTTCAGGATCGGATGCCCTCGGTGCCAAGACAACAGCTACTTTAACAGAAGATGGTCAATATTACATTCTCAATGGGAGCAAGCAATTCATTACGAATGCTGGTTTTGCTGACATATTTATTGTGTATGCCAAAGTGAATGGTACGGATTTCAGTACCTTTATTGTGGAACGTACCATGGTTGGGGTCAGCATTGGTCCGGAAGAGAAGAAAATGGGCATCAAGGGCTCATCCACATGTCCATTAATTCTGGAGGATGTCAAAGTTCCTGTAGAAAACTTGTTGTGGGAAGTAGGCAAAGGACATTTAATCGCATTTAATATCTTGAACATAGGGCGTTTCAAATTGGCTGCGGGTTGTGTTGGTGCTTCCAAAGATTCAATCGAGTACGCCGCTAGTTATGCTAATGAACGCTCACAGTTTGATCGTAAAATTTCCTCCTTTCCGCTCATCGGCAAAAAACTGGCGGACATGAACATTCGAACTTATGTGTTGGAGAGTATGGTTTACCGAACGGCGGGACTATTTGATATCGGTTTAGCTGAAGTTGATTATGATAGCCTAAATGTGGGATATCAATCTGCCAAAGCGATTGCAGAGTATCAATTAGAATGCTCCATTAATAAAGTATTTGGTTCCGAAACACTTGACTTCATCGTGGATGAAGGGGTGCAGATTCACGGAGGATATGGCTTTATTCAAGAGTACCGGATTGAGCGAAATTACCGTGATTCTAGAATTAACCGGATTTTTGAAGGGACAAATGAAATTAATCGCTTACTCATCCCAGGGACGTTAATCAAACGGGCAATGAAAGGCGAGTTACCTTTGATGCAAAAAGCATTACAGTCGGAGATATTAGGGTTAGTTCCGACCCAATCATTCGAAGGTACGCTAGAGCAAGAAAAGCATTTATTGTCCATGGCGAAGAAGATATTCCTGATGGTTGGTGCACAAGCCGTGCAAAAGTACCAAATGAAGTTAGAACAAGAGCAAGAGATCCTAAGCCATCTGGCAGATATGATGATCTTGGTGTTCGCAATGGAAAGCGCTTTACTTCGTACAATGAAGCTGGTGGATCAAGTAGGAGAAGTCAAAGCGGCAAATGCGATTCATATGACAATGGCCTTTATACACGAGCAGTTTGATGTGATCGAATGCCGGGCGCGTGAAGTTCTGGCTGCTATGGAATCAGGAGATACACTTCGAACAGGGCTTTCTGTACTCAAAAAACTGACAAGAAGAACCCAAATCAACACCTTTGGCCTGAAACGACAAATTGCTGCAAAAGTGATCGAGGCGGAGAAGTATGTTGTTTAAGTGCGATGTCGATTCCGCAGCTTGATACGCTTTGTGATCAAAAGATGACTGAGGGATTCTTGAGAATGGGGTGACCAGAATGAACAACAAACCATGGTTAGAACATTATCCGGTTGAAGTACCCATAACATATGATTATCCGAAGCAGAATTTGGCGCAGTTCTTAATACAGTCTACAGAGAGATTTCCTGAGCATATAGCCCTTGATTTTCTTGGTAAAAAGATGTCATACAGCGTCTTGTTGGATTCAGTCTACCGTTTTACGAATGCGCTGCTGGGGCTGGGTATTCGTAAAGGAGATCGCGTGGCGATCATGCTACCGAACTGTCCGCAAGCTGTGATCGCATATTATGGTACGCTTCTGATGGGTGGCATCGTTGTCATGACGAACCCTCTATATGTGCCACGCGAATTGGAGTATCAATTGAAAGATGCGGATGTGCAGATGATTGTGACACTGGACATTCTAGTAGATCGGGTGAAGAAAGCGACGGAGAAAGCACCGTTAAATTATATTCTAGTAACATCTGTTAAGGATTACTTACCATTTCCTAAAAATCTGTTATATCCGTTAACACAAAAAAAGACGGGAAAACCTGTCACATACAGTAACAGCGTGTTGCCATTCTTGTTGTTCTTGAAACATTCAACTGCAGTACCTACTCAAACCTCCATTGATGCGAACAAGGATTTAGCGCTCATTCAATATACGGGCGGGACAACGGGGCTCGCAAAGGGTGTCATGCTTACGCATTCGAATTTGGTTGCGAATACCATCCAAACGAAGCTTTGGTTTTACCGTGCCAAAATGGGAAAGGAACGTTATTTAGCAGCCCTGCCTTTTTTTCATGTATTCGGAATGACGGTATTGCTTAATCAATCTGTTCATATGGCCGGTACATTAATTCTAATGCCACGGTTTGATATTAATCAGGTGCTGAAGTCTATGGATCGTTTGAAGCCAACCGTATTTCCTGGAGCACCTACCATGTACATTGCGGTGATTAACCATCCTGATCTTCAAAAATATGATTTATCCTCTGTAAAAGTCTGTATTAGTGGTGCTGCCTCTTTACCTCGTGATGTGCAAGACCGGTTCGAGAGCATTACCGGGGGCAAACTGATTGAAGGTTACGGTCTGACAGAAGCTTCACCAGTGACGCATGTGAACAATATTTGGGAGAAACGAAAAATTGGCTCTATTGGTATCCCCTTTCCAGACACCGAGGCTCGTATTATCCATCCGGATTCGGGAGAAGAGATGCCCCAAGGTGAAATTGGAGAGTTGATTATCCGCGGTCCGCAGGTCATGAGGGGATATTGGAAACAGCCAGAAGAAACGTTCAAGACACTTCGTGATGGGTGGTTATATACAGGAGACTTGGCCAGGATGGACGCCGAAGGATTCTTTTATATACTAGACCGTCGCAAAGATTTGATTATCGCTGGAGGATACAACATTTATCCACGAGAAGTGGAAGAGGTACTGTTTGAGCATCCGGATGTGGAAGAAGCTGTTGTTGCTGGTGTCATGGATCCTTACCGTGGTGAGACAGTGAAAGCCTACATTATCCTTAAAGAGGGATCTACAGCTAACGAGGAGGATCTTCAGAGGTGGTGTAAAGATAAACTGGCGGTGTATAAAGTTCCGAAAATTTATGAGTTTCGTGATACATTTCCAAAAACATTAGTTGGGAAAGTACTGCGTCGTAAACTGATTGAGGAAGATAACAACAAGACGACGAAGTAACAAACATAGCGTATCTCAGGTAAATATCTCTTAATAGTAAACTATCGGTGCTATGGAAGAAGGAGTTAGGAGGGTTATTTATGACAGCCGATTCCAATGACATTTACCCTGACTTGGAACATTGGGGGAAAATAGCTGAGTCTACGTTCTGGGGATTTGTTGGGTGTGAAATTGAGGAACTGAGTGAGTCTAAGGTGGTCGTGTCCATTGAGATTAAACCGCATCATTTGAATCTAATCGGAATCCTTCATGGAGGTGTCCATGCAACATTAATTGATTCAGGTATGGGCTTGATTGCGATGATTGCCAGACCCAATGATAACGTAGTTACAAGTAATCTAACGATGAACTATGTAGCGCCGACAGAGAAAGGGCGAGTATTTGTAACCGCTGAAATCATTCACAGTTCTCGTAAAATGATCACAACCCAAGCTTTTGCAAGGACAGAGAATGGAGATTTATGCGCTTTCGGAACAGGAACCTTCCGTGTTCTGAATAAGGTTCCATAAGGGTGAATAAAAATAAACGGCTATCTTCTGAATCGTCTCAGAAGGTAGCCGTTTTTTCATCTAATACGCTGTCCATCCACCATCTGCAGTAACTACAGTTCCATTAACGAAACTTGAATCATCAGAGGCTAGGAACAAAGCTATCGTGGCAATTTGTTTCGGATCTGCTGCATCGGTGCGTTGTATTGTCATGCCGGACATCGCTTGCTCCATCCCATATGGGTCGGCCTCATTCATACCAATGCCAATATTTGTTGAAACGGCGCCAGGTGCTATCGCATTGCAGCGTATGCCAAGTTTGGCATACTGAAATCCTACGTTCTTGGTGAGGCCGATAGCGGCATGTTTCGAAGCAGTGTAGGCAATGCCGGCTCGTGATCCGTAAAGTCCACCTATTGAGGCAGTATTAATAATGACACCCTGACCTTGCTGCTTCATGAGGGGAATAGCTCTGCGGATGGCTCGCATCGGCCCGGTCACGTTGATCTCCATCACCTTGTTCCACATCTCATCACTGACAGACTCAGCTGTCATCATTTGATCCATAACCCCAGCATTATTGACTAGAATATCGAGTTTGCCGAAGCTTTGTACAGCCGTATCGATCATACGGGCCACATCTTCTTCTTTGGTAACGTTTGCTACAACCCCACGAGCATATCCTCCAGAAGTAGTAATCTCCTGAACCACTGAGTTTATAGCTGTATCATTAAGATCAGCGACAACAACTTGAGCTCCTTCTTTCGCAAAAAGTAAAGCCATTTCTTTACCCATACCCGATGCGGCACCTGTGATCACGGCGGATTTCCCTTGCAATTTCATAATTCTCATCCCTTCAAGTGTGTGGAATAATACGTATATTGGAGGCGGCAATATGACTTTGTAATAAAAATCACTTAGTGCAATTAGTATCACATTTCTAAGGCCTTTTTAGTCAAGGTAACATGAGTAGATAACACAAGAATGGGGTCATAAGACCCCATTCTTGTGTTTACTCTTATAGCAGATCAACTTATTTACCGTTTTTTCAACTCGCGGTACAGTATTCGAAATCCAAAGGGATCTAGCCCAATGTTCATCGAACCTTTCTGTGTCTCTACTTTATCTCCAGATAAAGCATCACGCCAATCGTTGGTTTCCATGCGGTGTGATAAGGTACTTGATTTATCCGTATTATTCATCCAAATGATAAAATGCATGGAATCGTCGATTCGTTCGTAAACGATGCAGCCATCATTTTTCCCTGCCTGTAAAAAACGGAATCGGCCTTGAGTTAAGGCGGTGTGTTTTTTGCGAAGTGAGATCATCATTCTGTAGAAATCGAATAATTCACGATCTTGCTTTTTAGGGTCCCATTCCATACATTTTCGGCAATCGGGATCACCGTTTCCTGTCAGTCCAACCTCATCCCCGTAGTAAATGCAAGGAGTCCCCATATAAGTGAATAAGAATACTGTGCAGAGCTTGAGCTTCCGCTTATCTCCTCCAACACGGGTCAAGAGCCGTGCTGTGTCGTGGCTGCAGAGCATGTTAAATACAACCTCATTCGTCTGTTGTGGATAGCGCATGATGAGGGAGCCCATTTCATTGGAAAAGCTGTAACCATCCATTCCACCATTAAAAAATTGCAGAACAGCATCGGCAAAAGGATAGTTCATGACCGAGTCAAATTGATCTCCGAGGAGCCAATTTAGCGAATCACTCCACACTTCTCCAATGATATATGCTTCAGGGTTGGCTTTCTTAACGACTTTACGGAAATCTCTCCAGAAATGATGATCCACCTCATTTGCGACGTCCAATCGCCAACCATCTAGCTTAATTTCCTTAATCCAGTATTCAGCCACTCCAAGCAGGTATTCTTTGACTTCAGGATTAGCGGTATTAAATTTGGGCATATTTCCAAAAAAGCCAAATGTATCATAAGTCGGGATTCCCACTTTGACATCGGCAGGGAATTCATTGATATGAAACCAATCAGCGTACTTGGATTGCTCGCCATTCTTAAGAACATCTTGAAATTGTGGGGATTGTTCACTACAATGGTTGAACACTGCATCTAACACGACACGGATTCCCCTGCTGTGGCAGGTCTCAACTACTTTTTTCAGTAAAGCATTGTCTCCAAAATGAGGGTCGACTTTCTTATAATCAACCGTATCGTATTTATGATTGGATGGGGATACGAAGAGTGGAGTGAAATAAATAGCATTAATCCCTAAATCACATAGATGATCTAAATGATCTAACACACCTTGTAAATCTCCTCCGAAGAAATTATCGATTGTTGGGTTACCACCCCAAGGGGCAGTAAGCTCGGGATCATTTGAGGGATCACCGTTGGCGAATCGTTCCGGCATAATTTGATAAAAGACAGCTTGTTTGGCCCAATCCGGCACTTTGAATACATCGATTTCATGTATGTACGAAAATTCATACAATTCACCAGGAGGATTGGGAGCTTGATGCTGAATTCCAGTATCCAGCATATAGACAGTTTCCGTACCCGCAGTGAGTTTAAACGCATAGGAAAGCCTTTTGTACTTAGGTCTTACAGCAACCTCCCAGTAATCGAACATCGCATCGTGAGCGATAATTTCCATAGGGATCTCTTGAAAGGTGCGGTTCCAATCGTATTTATCGCCTGTCATAGCGAAAATATGCTCTACATCGTCACGTTTTGTACGTAATCGCAAATGAATAGTTGTGACATCATATGCGTAAGCCCATTTGTCTCTGGGCACATGGTAACAAGCTTCAAGTAGCATGAGGCCACCTCCATAATGTAAATGTATATCAGGTGATTAATAACCAAAAGATAAGTTGTCTGAACCATTATTCCCATTTTTAAGTGCGGTCATTAAAGCTAGTAATATTCATGAGTTGTGTATAAATAGTGAACGATTTGAAATAACAATTGCATACATATGCAATGGCGTCTATAATTATCCCATGTCTGAGGCGCAACGAAATTTTATAACGACAGGAGAGAGACTAATGAAAAAATGGGGTATATTAATAATATGCTTAGTAGCTGCAACTAGCATACTTGCTGCATGTGGATCGAATAAGGATACAAATGGGGATAAGAAGACTTTAACAATTGGGATGAGTGCTGATTTCCCTCCATACGAATTTCATATTAAGAATGAGAGTGGAGCAGATGAAATCGTCGGATTCGATGTTGAAATAGCGAAGGAAATTGCTAAAGATATGGGAGCAGAACTAGTTATTAAAGACATGATATTTGACTCCTTGTTAAATGAATTGTCGAGTGAACGGGTTGATTTGGTAATTTCCGGTCTGAGCCCTAAGCCAGAACGCGCTGAACAAATTGACATGTCACAAATTTATTACAATGCAGAGCAATCCATCGTAACTCTTACAGAAAACAAAGATAAGTATGCAACGATGGAATCCTTGGAAGGATTAAAGATTGGCGTTCAGAAGAGCTCAATCCAAGAAGATATCGCGAAGGGAATTGCGGGAGCGAATATCACATCACTCGCCAAAATCTCGGATATCATTATGCAACTAACATCAGGACGTGTGGATGTAGCTATCATCGAAGGCCCAGTAGCGGCATCGTTCGTGAAGAATGTTGAAGGTATTGTTGTTACCGATGCTATACCGGATACAGGCGAAGAAGTAAAAGGATATGTTGTTGGTGTTAAGAAAGGTAACAAGGAACTTCTAGACCAAGTGAATACGACACTTGATCGATTGATCAAAGATGGCAGTATCGATAAGTTTGTAACCGAAGCGAGTGCTCTAGCAGAGAAATAAATTGAACCTGCAAGCAAGATATTCAGACTTACCGAAAATAGCGAATCATATTCGCTATTTTTCTATTTTTTTGATTAAGTTAATTTGGATTGTACAGTAGTTGAAGTGGAGGAATGATTTTCTAATGGATTTTTTTACAATATTTTGGGATTATAGAAGTTACTTTCTAACAGGCATTCAATATACATTATTAATCGCGGCGATTGGCGTATTGTGTGGCTTTATTTTAGGCCTTGCTGTGGCTCTTATTCGTATGTCTAAATGGGCGGTTGTCCGCTTTATTGGGCATGCTTGGGTTGAATTTCTACGTGGCACGCCAATGCTCGTTCAACTCTTTATTATTCATTACGGATTATCGTCGTTTGGTATTAATTTCACACCGATTCAGTCTGGTGCCATAACATTATCGATCAATAGCTCTGCTTACTTGGCAGAGATATTCCGCGCAGGTATTCAAGGAGTGGATCGTGGGCAAGGCGAAGCTGCACGCTCACTTGGAATGACACGAGGCATGTCAATGAGACATATTATTATTCCTCAAGCAATCAAATCAGTTCTTCCGGCTATTGGTAATGAATTTATTACGATTATCAAGGAATCATCGATAGTATCCTTCATTGGAGTTACAGAATTGATGTTCCAATCAGGTGCAGTAGTGGGGATAACTTATGACGGAATGACGCCATATCTGGTTGTTGCTGTGATGTATTTCATTTTGACATTTACATTCTCCCGAATTTTGGGTGTGTTCGAAAGGAAGTTGAAGGCCAGTGATTACCGTTAAGGATTTGCACAAAAAATTTGGTCCTTTGCATATTTTGAAAGGCATCGATCTGGAAATTAAGCAAGGAGAAGTCGTCGTGGTGATCGGTCCGAGCGGCTCAGGTAAAAGCACATTCTTACGTTGTATCAATTTGTTAGAAGAACCTTCTCTGGGAGAAATTCAGTTCGAAGGTGAATCTATTACCGCTAAGGGACACAATATTAATAAAACACGCGAGAAGATGGGGATGGTATTTCAGCAGTTTAACCTATTCCCTCATAAGTCTGTGATCGACAATATCACATTAGCTCCGATCCAAGTTCGGAAGATGGACAAGAGCAAGGCCGAGGAATTGGCGATGGAATTGCTGCATACGGTTGGATTAGAAGATAAACGTGATGCATATCCTTCTCAATTATCGGGTGGGCAGAAGCAGCGGATCGCCATAGCTCGTGCACTAGCTATGGAACCTCATGTGATGCTATTTGACGAGCCTACCTCAGCGCTTGACCCCGAAATGGTTGGAGAGGTGCTTGATGTCATGAAGAATCTCGCGGAACGAGGCATGACGATGGTTATCGTAACGCATGAGATGGGCTTTGCCCGTGAAGTGGGTGACCGGATTCTATTTATGGATCAAGGTGTCATCCTAGAGCAAGGTACTCCACAACAGCTCTTCGGTTCACCGACACATCAGCGTACGAAGGATTTTCTTAGTAAGGTTCTCTAATAACATGAAATGCTTGTCTGCATAGAGGATATTTATGTAAGTGAAATGTAATTTTTGAGAGGTACAGCCCTGGGCTGTACCTCTATTTTTGCTTACAGCCGCAAGAGTTATTACAAATTGGAAACAATTTCAACGCCAAATGGTTACAAAAATGTGATATATTCAATGAGCAATAAATCTTAGGAGGTATTTCATGTTTAAACATCATTATTTTACTAGAACAATTAAAGCGGCAATTATCGCCGTAGGATTAACTGTAGTAGCTCAGGGTTTACCAGTATATGCGGATTCGGTACATAAGGCAAAGGAGGGCGACACGTTCTATCTTCTTGCTCAGAAGTACGATGTTAACTTAGTGAAGTTAATGAGTGCCAATCCAGATATTGAAGCAACTAATATTTATGAAGGTTTAAACATTACGATCCCAGATGGGGTAAGCACAGTGCCACAAGCTTCTGCTAACGGAGATAGCAACTTCAGCTCGAACTCAGAAGTTTCTTCTACTCTAAAAGTACTCTCAAATGAAAAGGTAGTTCAAGCATGGGGTAAAACCTTCAATTATTCTGATACGATTAATGTAAAAGCTTCGGCTTATTCTGCAGCTGCGAGTGAGAATGGAAAATGGGGTGCAGTAGATTACTATGGTAACCCATTGAAGCTTGGGACTATCGCTGTAGATCCGAAAGTAATTCCTATGGGGACTAAAGTACTCGTTACAGGACATAGTCATCCGGGTCTGCCGAACAATGCATTTATAGCTACGGCTACGGATCAAGGTGGTGCAATCAAAGGTAATCGCATCGACATCTTTATCCCTGGCAGTGCAAGTTCTGTAAGTCAATTCGGTTATCAAGATGTTAAATTGTATATCATCAATGAATAAATAGTTATACCTCAAAGAACCAGCCCCAACACGGGAACTGGTTCTTTTTGCGTACTCTACTTTGTGCTCTACTTATTAATTGGCTTTATTGGTCTGTAACAGTTCTGGCAGAGTTACAAAATGATATCCTTTGCTGCGTAGGGACTGAATGATTTCGGGGATCGCTTCCACCGAACCTTCTAATGTTGAACCCACCCCACCGCCAGCATGTTGGAGCACAATGGAACCTGGAACTACAGCACTGAGCACATTTTGTGTCACGGTCTCCTTGTCGAGTCCTTTCCAATCGAGTGAATCTACATTCCAATTTACAATTTTGTATCCATGTTGCTTAGCCCATTTGACTTGTGCTTCATTAATCTCACCGTAGGGTGGGCGTATGAGCTTGGGTTTATAACCGATAACTCGTTGGATGATTTTCTCTGTTCTTTGTATTTCATTCTGAAACTGCTCTACTGAACGGTTCTTAAAAAGAGGATGGCTGAAGGAATGGTTACCGATGATATGGCCCTCACGGTGGATCCTACGCAACAATTCAGGATGTTTCTTAGCGCGGCTTCCCACAACAAAAAAAGTAGCCTTAACTCCTTGTTTCTTCAACTCATCAAGAACTTGGGGTGTAAATCTGGGATCAGGTACGTCATCGAACGTAAGCGCCACCTGTTTAACCTCAGGCCCACGAAATTTGAATGTCTCAGAATATTTACGTCGAAGTTCTCCTAGACTCAATGGTTCAGTGCCAGCTGATACAGATTCCGTAGTGATGGTATCGGTGGAATCGTTTTGCTCTGGTCCAGCCTCTACAACGGGCCAAGATACGCAGCACAATGTCAGCATAACCGTCAGAGCGATCAGAAGTCCTCTTCTGATGTTAGGCACTGCAGACCCTCTCCTTTTCCATGATGATACTCTTTGGTATTCCCTTATCCTGGCTATTTTATGACGTTACGGACAAAAGTACTAATTATCTTTGGTATAGCGCACTCGCGGTGACTGTAACTGTTCGCTATAATGTTGTAAACTACTTGAAGGGGTGATGTGAATTGATCAAGAAGTCCAATGAATTACCGATTCTGTATTGTGAAGATGAACTTTCTTTCGAACATTGGCTTGGAGACAATTTTGATAGTTCACCTGGAATCTGGTTGCAAATCGCTAAGAAAGATTCTGGCATGATCTCCGTAACCTATAAAGAAGCCTTGGACATTGCATTATGTTATGGGTGGATTGATAGTCAGAAGGAAAAGTTGGACGATGTGTTCTGGATCCAACGATTTACACCTCGGAAGCCGAGTAGTATATGGTCGAAAGTAAATAAAGAAAAGGCTGAATTACTTATTACAAAGGGAAGAATGAAACCCTCTGGATTAAAGACGATTGAAACAGCTAAACAGAACGGTCAATGGGATAAGGCATATGAGTCACAGCGAAACGCATCTTTACCCGAGGATTTAGCGATTGAACTGGAGCGAAATACCAAGGCGAAGACATTTTATGATAGTCTCGATAGTCAAAATAAGTATGCAATCCTATTCAGAATTCATCAAGCGAAGAAGCAAGAAACTAGGATGAAACGTATTCAGCAGTTTGTTGCGATGCTTGAAAAAGGTGAAACATTATATCCTAAGAAATAATTAGGAGATTTAGAATGAATGATAAGAATACTCCACGCTGTTCATTGTGACAAAAGTCACAGACTTACACTCGGAAAAATTGCATCTTAAATGAAGCAAATATGTCGTATTAATTAGAGAAATTAGAAGTTATACGGTAACATCGTGGGGAGAGGTGAGGATTTACATGTCAGAAGTTATATCCAATGTTCAAGTAGCTCCTAATGTTTATAGACTACAGGTCGCTGGCCAGTTTAGTGGCGTAATGGGACAGTTCTATATGTTGAGATCGTGGGAAAAGTATCCTCTACTGTCCAGACCACTTAGTATTTTTGACCTGACGGAGGACAAAATTGAGTTTCTATATTTAGTAACAGGTGAAGGTACGGAGATGTTTTCTCGCTTATTACCTGGAGATAAATTGACTTTGGAAGGTCCATTTGGTAATGGTTTTCCAGAAGCTAAGGGCAAGACTGCTTTTATCGGCGGGGGTATCGGTATCGCGCCTTTTTACTATGCCCTGCGGACCATTCCGAATGCGGATGTATTTTTAGGATATAGTAGAGATCCTTACATGATCGAAGCCTTTCAAGAGGCAACAAAGGGTACTGTTGAAGTTAATATCGGAGGAACGGTGCTGGATCAGGTAGATTTTAACGCCTATGATACGATCTTTACATGTGGCCCTCATCCGATGTTGCAGGCGGTACAACGTAAACAGATCAGTTCAGGAACTAAAGCGAATGTATATGTATCCTTAGAGAATCGGATGGCATGTGGTATTGGAGCTTGTCTTGTATGTAGCGTCAAATGTGTGGACAAGCGTAGAAAGGCTTGTACGGATGGTCCTGTATTTCGCGCCGAGGAGGTGGTATTGTCATGATAGATTTGTCATGTAATATTTCGGGGGTTCATTTAAAGAATCCAGTAATTATGGCGTCCGGCACGTTCGGTTTCGGGAAAGAATATGGAGCACTGTATGATATTAACCAGCTTGGGGGAATCTCGGGTAAGGGACTGACGCTGAATCCGAAGGACGGGAATGATGGGATTCGGGTTTATGAGACACCTTCGGGGATGTTGAATAGTGTAGGGTTGGAGAATCCTGGTGTAGCCGCTTTTCTACGTGATGAATGTCCACGTTGGGAGAAGTTAGATCTAGCTCGGATTGTTAACTTAGGTGGTAATACCATCGAGGATTATGTTGAGGGAGCAAGACTCATTCATGAAGATAGTACGGTAAGGATGGCTGCAGGCCGTCAGGCCGTTGATATGATTGAGTTGAATATATCCTGCCCGAATGTCAAAGCAGGTGGAATGGCGTATGGTATTCAAACAGAGACTGCCAGAGAAGTCGTCAGACAGATTCGCGCAACTACATCTTTACCACTCGTTATTAAGCTATCGCCAAACGCTGAGGATATTGTTGGCATGGCGGTGATGTGTCAAGAAGAAGGAGCGGATGGTGTATCTTTGATTAATACATTCTCTGCGATGAAGATTGACATCCGTAAACGGCGTAGTGTATTCGATAACTTATATGCTGGATTGTCGGGTCCTGCCATTAAACCTATCGCTTTGCGCATGGTTCACCAGGTGAGCCGTGCTGTAACTATACCTGTAATTGGTATGGGCGGTATCTGTAGCGCAGAGGACATCTTAGAATTCATCATGGCTGGTGCTGCTGCCATTCAAGTTGGAACTTATAACTTTGTTAATCTACGCGGAGGCCAGCAACTAGTGCAAGACCTGGAACAACTCATGGAACGTGAGAAGATTACCTCACTGGATGAAATCCGCGGTATTATTTGAGTGAGGATAGCGTAGCGGGTCGTTTGAATCTGGAGAAGCGAAGCGTTCGCCTTTGCAGACAGATTATTACACCAGTAGGTGTTAGTTAATCGAATAATCTGGCTGCAACAGCGATCGAAGGATCAAACGACACGCGCAGCGGACTGTTTCAAATTTCATAATACAAGGAGCATCCAAATGACATTTGACGATTTGCAGCTGCAAGCCATACCCATGGGGCGAGACCTATTGCTGATTATAACCGGTGGAGAAGTTCATATTGGTGCTGCATCCACCGCTTATTGGACCGACCAGGGAACCGAAGTCCAAACATCTGCTGTTCCTGGTCATAAGGAGCACACGCTCAGCGGAGATATCGCACAGCGCGTTGCAGGTGAGTTGAACAGAACAGTAACTGTCGTCATGGGCATTCATTATGATGATCTTAGTCAAGCGGAAATTAAATCTATTGTCGCCAAAACGGATTCTTTATTAGAGGGATTTCTCAAGCAACAGTAAGCTAATCGATGTGTTCATATCAAAATCCGGATTTTCCATTTACTAAGGAAATCCGGATTTTTATTTTTTAGGATTTACCATTATTTTGATTCAAAGTAAACAAATAATTGTACTTACTCGCATGTTTTAACTCGTCTAAAATAATCCCAAATACAGTATCTTTATATATCCCGACTGGCAAACCAAACCATATTTTTCGATATTTCTCAACTGCGGCCAATTCACCTTGTAGAGCTCGCTGTAATCCTGTGAGATATGACTCTACACGCTGGTATTGTTCATTGCTAATTCCGCTAATATCTTGGTCGGTAAGCTCTTTATACATACATCGGAACATATAATTATGACCTCGTTCATCGTCACGAATTGAAGTAATGATGGACGCTTGCTCCGAATTTGGTGCTAATTTAATAAGTTCATCATAGAACAACTCGTCATTTCGTTCTCCTTGTACGGCTTCTTTTATTAAATCCAGTGCTTGTTGAGTCGAAGTTGCCCAAACAGGTTGAAACATGGAATTTCTCCAATACGGGTTTACCCAATACATTTAATGACCCCCAAATAGTTTTCTTAGTTATTTGAATTAACATATGTGCAAACACCCAGATTGGTTAAGCTTTAGGAAAGAAATTTTAATAGGTAGCCCCGTAAAGGTATGTTTTTTGGTTGCATTATCTCAAAAACGCGATATACAATGAATCTTAGTTGCTAGTTTGATAGGAAATATTGGAGGGGATTTTACTTGCATCATGAGGGTTTAACTATCGATAAATTCAAGCGTAAGGCTGTTTTGGTCTCTGATGCCCAAAATTTGATAATGCCTCATATGCATTTGGGAGATACGGAATGGATCGCTCTAGCAGAGTCTGGGGGTCGCATCCTGGCGGAAGATGTGATCGCTCCACATCCATATCCTCACTTCCGGAGATCCAGCATGGATGGGTATGCGATTTTGAGTAATGATACTAAGGGCTGCTCTACAGACAAGCCAATCTATCTAGAAGTAGTAGATGAGATTCCTTGTGGATCGCTTCCTTCAATTAAACTTGTCTCCGGTACGGTGTCGCGAATCATGACAGGAGCCAAAGTTCCCGATGAAGCAGATGCCGTTATCATGTTTGAAATGACAGAACCCAATGAAAACCGTGGTAGAAGGTATATTCAGCTTAAACGCGAGATTAAACCCGACCAGAATATTACACCAGTTGGCCAAGAGCTGGCAGAAGGGGAGATCATACTAAAAAAAGGGCGGAAGCTCGGAACTGGTGAATTATCCGTGCTAGCTACCTTTGGTATACATAAGGTTCCTGTGATCAAGAAGCCACGTGTGGCTATTATCTCAACAGGTTCAGAATTACTTGGCATTGATGAACCGCTGCAGGATGGTAGAATCCGCAATAGCAACACCTTTATGTTGGCTAACCAAGTTAGAGAAGCTGGTGGGGAGCCACATATTCTCAAAATGATTTCTGATGATCTGACCATTGCTAAGCAGCGTGTGGAGGAAGCGTTAACGCTATATGATGTAGTCATCACGACCGGTGGAGTGTCGGTTGGTGATTATGATATTATGGCCGATTTAGTCACTGAAAAAGATGTTGAAAAGCTCTTTAACAAAGTCACCATGAGACCAGGGAGTGTAACCACTGCAGCTGTAAAGAACGGTAAGTTACTATTCGCTTTGTCAGGAAATCCGGGAGCTTGTTTTGTTGGTTTTGAGTTGTTTGCTCGTCCTGCAATTGGTCGGATGCTGGGTGTTACGAATCCCTTCTTACCTGAATATAGAGCAGAATTAGGAACGACTTATAGTAAAACAAACAAGTTCACCCGCTATGTACGGGGACGGCAGGAGATTGTGGATGGTCGCGTGCTTGTATACCCAGCTCAACTAGACGAATCTAACGTGATGATTACGATCAAAGATAGTAATGTCCTAATTGTCATTCCACCTTCGAATGAGAGCATTGAGGCCGGTGAGATGGTCAAGGTAATTAAACTACCAAGTTGAGTTTGAAAAAAAACCGAGTCCCAAAAAGCTAGGATTCGGTTTCCGCACGGCGTTCGATCGCTTGTGACATCGTTTTGTCGGTAAGATGTGCATACACTTCAGTTGTCTCAGTCGAGGCGTGACCAAGTTGTTCTTTGGTCTTGTAGATATCATTTTGTAAGTAGTAATCAGTTGCAAAAGAATGCCGGAGCTTATGCACGGTCAGATAAGGTTTGCCAAATCGTTTGGCGTACTTGATGATCATGGCCTGTATAGCTCTTTTTGTCATTCGTTTACCTTCCTTCTGTCCGTTCGGAACAGCGATAAACAGCGCTTTTTCTTTCTTTGGTGTTTGATAACGAGACTCTCTTAAGGCTAAATATTGTGTTAAATCATCTAAGGACTGTTCGCGAAAATATACAGGAGCTTTAAAAGTCTCATCGTTATTACCTTTGCGGTATACATACATCAATTTGTTTGTCAGATCGATATCTCGTAAATTGAGATTAACCACCTCAGAGACACGCAATCCTGAATTTAGGATCAAGCTTGCTATGCTGGCATCTCGTTCTTTATTGAGTTCATACGCATACAGGGCTTGCTTATTGTTCTTAACGTCTTCACCATATCCATGCGATATGTATCCGATGAACTCCAGTAGTTCGTCTTCCTCTAATATTTTCCCCTTTAGCTTGGCAGCTGTATCCTTCGGTTTATGAATCCGTTTGATCTCCACTTTGGCCATAATATTACGCTTGAGCAAAGGGTAGAAGTCTTCATCCTCCGCAATTTGGCTTAAATAATGAAACATAGAGCGAAGCGATGACATTTTACGGGAGACGGTAATCCTAGCATTCGTTCCTTCAGTCCGTGTAGTTAAGTGTAAACGGTAGCCGACAATGCTCTCCATACGCAGCGTTTCTAGATCAGTTAAGGTGATTTGAGCGTTTGATTCTGCGGTTGATAAACCTTCGGCACGAAGCCAGAGAAAGAATTGTTCATAATCTCTTATATACTCTAGCAGAGTAGAGGGGGATAGATCAGGTAGCTTATAGTCAATAAACTGCTGAACAAACCAAGGCATATGTACTACTTTCTCATCCAGCATTTTGCGGTCAATTACTTTTTGTATGTTCATTTTGCAGTACCTCCAACGGGACAAGATGATGATCTCATTGTACCATAAACAAGCCCGCCCCAAGGTATAAGCAGGGGTTAGATTAAAGAGCGAACAAGCACTATTTTTTAAAAACCAAACAAAATCAACCAAAAACCAAGTGTATACATGAAAATTGCATCATATGAAAAATTCACAATAGAAAGATCAAAAAATGCACTCAGATCATACGCTCATTTTCAAACTATCGATCCCCTTATTTCATTTCCCTCCTGTAAAAAAGAAAATTAACCACAACAACCAGTAAAAAATAAAGCCCTTTTTGAAGAATACTGTCGATCGTTCGCTTACTGGAGGATTATGGGGCGTGCTATAATAGATTGTCCTTATTCAAAATTGAGATTCTTCGCAAAAGGAGTAATCAACGAATGAAATTTAGCATAAAGCATTTATCTTTTTTCGTTATAAATGTGGAAGGTAAAGAAAGTCAAACCATAAAAAACTACAAACACTATCAGACTCTGGACGCATACGAGTACCTAGATAGTGAGATCAAAGTGTTCTTGGACGGTGAATTCAACCGGATCGCTAAACGCAAGGTAGAGAAGATCCCTTCAGCCGAACAAGCACCTACCAAAATTGGCCGGTTCATTGTGGAACCCGGTTATGAGCTCGATAGTAATCCCAACTTTAATATGTTCGCTCGACTACGTGGTGCGGAAGATAAAGAAGATTACAAGAATGCATGTGATGACTTAGTACGTAGTTATCTGGATACGAGTTCAGTCCGTGGGGGAGCACTCATTATTGTGCAAGCCGTTCTTACGAATGTCTCAGAAGATCCTTTTATCTTTGTCCTAAAATGTGATTTTGAGCAAAAAATTGCACGGATTTCGGATGAGCAAAGTCTGATTAGTCAAGTAGAGATGGCGATCAGTGCGCGCAGTATGAAATCTATTCAATATCCCTATATGGAGGAAGAGGGGATGGTTGATGAGTGGGAACTGAAAATACACCAATCCTCGCATGCTAGATATTTTGAGGACTTTCTTAAATTTGTAACCTATGAATTGTCCATACCCGAAATCGTGAACGAACACGTAATGGAGTTTGTCCAAACTTATGTTGAGACCAAGTGGCCCGATGAGAATGAGACAGAACGCCAACAAGTGGAGAAAGAACTGGAGATTTGGGCAGCAAGCGAGAAGAGAGATATTCAAGATAAATGGGAGCCAGCTCAAGTAGTAGAAGCTGCAGAACGAATTGTAGAGATCAAACCTGAGATCGAGTTGAAATTTAGAATTGGTGACACCATGGTCAAGGGACGTCTTGCAGATTTTGGAGAGCTCATACATATTGCTAAGTTAGACGGACGGTATGCGGTTATTTTGGAGGGAGATTCATTTACATTCGACAAAGCCTTCTCTCCCGTAGAGCTGCTGCAGCCCGAGCCGTTTGAAGTAGTAGCTAAGCGGATTCTGGAAAAGAAGATTCCTCAAGAATACACCGAAGGTGATGGCATACCTTATTAATTCGTTAATTCAGCAGAATGGTTAAATAGCGTTAATTATCTACGATATGACAGGCGATTAATATTTTTTTTCGAAACATTGTTGACTAAGTTTGGAGTAACGACATATAATAACTACAAGTTTTAAGAACAAAGGCTGTGAAGAGGATCAGGCACAAAGGGCTCTTATGTTCAGAGAGCGGTGAACAAGCTGAAATCACCGACTTAATCCCCAAGCCATCTCACCTTGGAGCTGTTATCCCGAACCTGTTATCAGGTGTAAGGTCAACCGGTTAGCACCCGTTATGGTGCGCGGATCAGGAAATATAATTTTCCTCATTTGCTTGAGGCTACACATTCCGTTGAATGTGTGGTGAACTTGGGTGGTACCACGGAAGTTAACCCCTTTCGTCCCTATAGTATGTCCATTTGGCATGCGGGATGAGAGGGGTTTTTTGATTTCTAAAATCATCATATACATAGCAATGACAAGGATCAGGCAATAAGGGCTCTTATGTTCAGAGAGCGGCGAACAAGCTGAAATCGCCGACTTAATCCCCAAGCCAACTCACCTTGGAGCTATGCTCCTGAAAGAGAATAACTCTCTAAGGAGCATCGGTGGCACCCGTTATCGTGCTGGAACTCGGAGTGATCCTCCGAATTCCCTTGAGGCCGTTTATTGTGAAATAGACGGTGAACATGGGTGGTACCGCGGAAGTTAACCTCTTTCGCCCCTGCAACGCGAGATTTTTGCGTGCGCAGGAGCGAGAGAGGTTTTTTTGATACTCAAAAAATGAAAAGGTGGTCATGATGATGAGAAAAATTTATGTATTTGACACAACGCTACGTGATGGAGAACAATCCCCAGGTGTAAGCTTGACGATGGAAGAGAAGATCGAGATCGCACTTCAATTAGAGCGTCTGGGTATTGATCGAATTGAAGCCGGATTTGCGGCCACATCACCAGGCGAAATTGAAAGTATAAGAGCGGTTTCTAAGCGTATTAAAGATGCCACATTGCTCAGCTTAGCTCGTTGTCATACCAAAGATATCGACGCTGTAGTAGAAGCGTTAAAATTTGCAGCTGACCCGTGTTTGCATGTTGTTCTTGCGACTTCACCGATTCACCGCGAACATAAGCTGCGTATGGACAAAGCGAAAGTGTTGGAAACGGCTGAAGCAGCGATTCGTTACGGACGCAAGTTTTTTGATAAGGTGGAATTCTCCGCAGAAGATGCCAGTCGGACCGAGATTGATTTTCTATGCGAAGTAACAGCGATGGCGATTCGGGCGGGTGCAACGGTAGTCAACCTACCCGATACAGTGGGTTTTGCCACACCGGATGAGTTCGGACGTATGTTCAAGACGATCAAAGAGACGGTACCTGGCATTGAGAAAATCCAGTTAAGTACGCATTGTCATGACGATCTCGGCATGGCGACTGCCAATACGCTAGCGGCAATTGCAAATGGTGTGGATCAATTTGAAGGGACGATCAATGGTATTGGGGAACGGGCAGGCAACACTTGTATTGAAGAAGTTGCACTTGCACTGGAGACAAGAACTGACTTTTACGGGGCGAAAACAACGATGAATTTAAGTGAGCTGTATCGTACCAGCCGGATGGTCAGTAAACTAACGGGTATGAGTGTGCCGGGGAACAAAGCGATTGTGGGTGCCAATGCTTTTGCCCATGAATCAGGTATTCACCAGGACGGGATGCTCAAACACCGCGGTACTTATGAAATTATTACTCCGGAGACGATTGGTGCTAGCTCCAGTAAATTGGTTCTTGGTAAGCATTCCGGACGTCATGCCTTCAAGGAGAAATTAGTTGATCTTGGTTATACGCTGGACGAGGAGCAGTTGAACATTGCTTTTGCTAAATTCAAGAATCTGGCTGACCGTAAGAAGAACGTACTGGCAGAGGATATTCGTGCACTTATGGATGAGAATATCGCTGAAGCGCCAAGACAATTTACACTAGATAACCTTGAGGTTTCTTTCGGTAGTCAATCGCAGTCAACAGCCACAGTACGCATCGTGAAGCAAGCTGGAGATATTGTAAATGAATCTGGTGTAGGAAATGGTCAAGTGGATGCTGTCTACCAGGCTCTTGAGAAAGCAACAGGGATTCAAGCGGAGCTTGAAGACTATACGATTCACTCCGTTACTCAAGGAACAGATGCGCAAGGAGAAGTTCATGTCGTCTTGAAGCAGGGCGAACTTACCGCATCAGGCAGGGGCGTAAGTACGGATATTGTAGAGGCTAGCGCTAAGGCGTATCTCGATGCAATAAACCGGCTAGTAAGCCGCAAAGTTCAAGAGCGTAAAGGGAATATCGTAATTGATTAATAATCGGGTTTAAAATCATACTCTGGTGTACTATCGAGTTACTTGAATATATAAATAACTCGATAGTACAATGAATCTATATTATAATAATTCTAAATGGATCAAAACCAAGTTTAGCGCTTGATCGTCAATCGAAGTTCATGGTAAATGGCTGTAACGGTTCTCAGCGACCTTATTTGCGGTTTATTCCACTGTTCTGGATTGTAACGGAACCAGCAGACGTTATTTCATCATATTCATGCAATAGAGCGCTATTTGTTAGAAATAAGGTATTTCAGTTCCGTTAGAATTTTTTTTGACCCTCAAAACTCAAAATAAGGGCTGCTACTTCCTTTAGATTGATGTCTGAATGCGCAAGCACTGATTTTGGGGTGAGGCCTTATAAATGCGTGTAATTTTGGGTTAGGTCCAAAAGGGCAATAGGGAGAGCGAAGGGTGGTACTTAGAAGAAGATGGATAACAGTGAAAATGTACAAAGTTTCAAACAAGTTATGGGCAATTACCCTACTGGAGTAACCGTTGTTACTACAGTTGATGAACATGGAGTACCTTTAGGACTGACAGTCAATTCATTTGCTTCCGTATCCTTAGATCCTCTACTTATCTTATGGTCCATAGACAAAAGAGTATCCACTTATCCAACGTTTATCAAGACTGATAAATTCGCCGTACATGTACTTTCTGGTGACCAGGGGGATATTTGCTCCTTATTTGCCAGTAAAGATGTTGATCGCTTTAAAAATTGTGAATGGAGCTTCTCCGAACACAATCTTCCGATCATTACAGGAGCGGCTGGAGTCATGCAATGTAAAACCTTTAAAACGATAGAAGCCGGGGACCACACGATTCTGATCGGTGAAATCGTTGATATTCAAGCCGATAACAAAGAACCGCTCTTATATCATAAAAGGAAGTTCGGGAGCATTCCTGAAGAATTCTATATGGAAGATCAAAATAAGCCGAGTACCCCTGATTTTTCTAAGCTATAAGAAAAATCAGGGGTATTTGTATTTATACTAATATTTATAGATGAGAATTTGTTGTACAATGAGGTGGGAAATTTGGGGTGAACTCGAAAGGAAGGAACAACATGCTCATTGATCTTTCTTACATGATTCAAGATGGAATGCCTGTATATCCAGGGGATGAAGAGACAGTGTTAGTGCAATCCAAACATATAGAGCAGGATTATTACAACAATCACCAATTGTCTATCAACATGCATGCAGGAACTCATATCGATGGACCTATGCATCTTACCCACTCAAAAAAGTATCTTAACGAATACCCTTTGGATACCTTTATAGCAGAAGGTTGTTTACTAGATGTATCCAAAGAGACTTCAATAGATTACAAGGAAGAGTACGAAAACTTAATTCAACCCAAACATATTGTGGTTTTGTATACGGGACATAGCCGATTCAATGGTCAATCAAGTTATTTTACAGATTACCCTGTGTTGACACTAGCATTTGCTGAGCTATTAGTAAGGAAGCAAGTAAAAATGATTGGACTGGACACTCCTTCACCAGACAAATATCCTTTTGAGGTCCATAAGCATCTATTTCAAAATGAGATTCTCATTATAGAGAACTTAGCCAATGTTGACCAACTATTGAACGCAAAGTCATTTGAAATCATTGCATTGCCGCTGTATATCAGAGCCGATTCTTCTATTGCACGAGTGATTGCACGAGTGAAATAACTAATGAGAAGTTTCAATCGTTAATATCTAATAATAGGAGGTGTTCTTCTGAAAAAGTTTATTATGGGACTGTGTTGTGGGTTATTGTTTGCAGGTACATCTGTCGCTGTCGCTTCTGATTCTATCCAAGCTTTATTATTTCCAGCAAGTTTTGAAATCAATGGGACACAAATGGTGATGAGTAAGGATTACAAGGTTCTGAACGTAGATGGTCATGTCTATGTACCCATTCGTTATGTAGCTGTAAATTTAGGAGCAACCATTGACTACGATGCGGATTTGCAAAAGATTTTTGTCAAAAATGCAGCTTTGAATATTACAGATCCTGATTACAAAGAAATCTCAATTGGCAATTTAATATTAACAAAGGCGGGGAAGAACACAAAAGTTACGGGACAACTGGAAATGCAGGGCGTCGGAAATTCAAAAAATGTGATTAAAGCGAACTTATCATTTTATAATGATAACAGTGAAAAAATTGGTGAAGTCGCCATTAGTGGGAAGGAATTCGGGGTTGACAGTCAAACATTCGTTGCAGTGGGATCAGGAGATTTCAGGACTTATTCAGCGGTTAACCTACATATTAGTGCCATAAATGATCAAGTGATTGATGAAACACCGAATATCGCCTACGAAAATTCGAAATACAAGTTCACTCTTGATCTTCCTAAAAGTTGGGAAGGGAAATATGAGGTGAAGAGCACCCTTTTCAAAGATTCAGGGAAAGAGAATATTGACTTTATTGACAAAGCAAACCATGAGTTTGGTGGAGTAGTGTTTACGATCCAAGTATGGCCTAAAGCCAAATGGAATGCGGATGGGAAAACAACAGCGGAGATGGTTCCTTTGTTCAAGATTGGTGAAAAAGGAGATCAGGTCTTTACCTTAACGACACCTACAGATGTACAATACGACCTTAACGATGTGAAGTTAAGTGAAGAATATAAGAACATGCATGACTATATTAATACAATCAAAACTAGTTTTAAGCTTAAACAGTAATCCACAGGAATACCCATTAAGCATTCTGATTGATGGATCCATATGGCGGTTTTGTAAAAAGGAAACAACCTTCCGGCTAATCGCCGAAAGGTTGTTTTATGTTACATTAAAGCTCCAATTTTTCGATTTCCGATTTAAGCTTGCTAGCTGATTGTTGGAATTGAAGCAGTTCCTGATCACTTAGCTCCAGATCAAGGACTTGGCGCACACCAGTACCATCGATAATGCTTGGAACCCCGAGGTATACGTCAGAGACACCATTATAGTTATTAAGTAGGGTAGATACGTTCAATACGGAACCATCGTCCTGAAGAATCGAGGTAACAATGCGATCTAGTGCTAGTGCAATCGCATATGAAGTTGCCCCCTTGGCATTAATGATTTCATAGGCAGCATTCTTCGTGCTGTTGAAGATTTGTTCTCGATCTTGTTCCGAGAACTCTAGTTTGATACCAGCTACATTTGCCAAACTCCAGAGTGGTAACTCTGAATCGCCGTGCTCACCAATTATATGAGCGTGAATACTGCGTGGATTGATTTCCTTGTTCTGTCCGATTAGATAACGGAATCTGGCGCTATCAAGTAGCGTACCGGAACCAATAACTCGATTGGAAGGGAATCCGCTTTTTTTCAGTGTTACATAAGATAAAATATCTACCGGGTTGGTGGCAACCAGAATAATTGCATGATCGTTATATTTAATGATGCTCTTAACGATGCTGTCAAAAATAACGGAATTTCGTTTTAGGAGATCAATTCTTGTCTCGCCTGGGCGTTGTGATGCACCGGCTGCAATCACGATAATGTCTGCATCAGCACAATCGCTGTAATCTCCAGCCCAAAGTTTAACACCACCTGTGAATGGGAGCCCATGGTTCATATCAAGTGCTTCACCTAGCGCTTTTTCCTTATTAGCGTCGATCAATACTAATTCAGACACACGCTCACGAAGCAGCAAAGTATAAGCTGTAGTTGTTCCTACAGCACCTGTCCCAATAATAACGACTCTGCTGGAGCGTAATTGAGTTTTCATTCATTCATCTCCTTATTATTAATTCTCAATAATTGGATTTACTCTATATCATTTAAAGAGTATACCCAATGTATTCATCTTTATTGTACATGAATCAACGAAGAATTAAAGAAAATTTTGGATACTTGATTTTTATTGATTTCACTTATTCTCTTTCTATATCATTACTCGATTATAGCTGACCTGAAACGCAAATCTATGAGACAATGAAAGGGGTTCCTATCAGTAGAGTATATGATTCACTATTTTAATAGTAAATTCATCCAAATAGAACATAATCTATAAAAATATGATGTCTTTTTGTTAGTTTTATGAGAACATTGTAACCACAGATGTAACTATTCTGTAAGGACGAATGACTAACTTTGTATTATCCTAGAAGTATCACAATTGAAAGGACAGCGGTGAAATCAGATATGTCTTACACAAGCAGAATTCAGAGAGAACAACAGCAGAGCACCAAAAACAAACGATCTGACTTAATCCTAAAGCGGATTATTATGACCGCATTAGCTTTGACTGTCATTTCATTCATTATGACCATTATAGTCATCAAAACCGTCGGTAAAGAAGATCCAAACACAACAACCGTTGTAGCACCCAAATTTGCTGGACAAAGCGAGCAGACATCAGAGGTAATCCAATCTAATTTGGGGACAGATCCTCGTATCTCTAAACTATTAACTCACGTTGAGAATAACGTGACTAGCGATAATGGTGTGCTTTTACCCGATTCTTCACCCCAACAACCTAATGAAGCAGTTGTACAAGAGAATGAAGACTCCAAGAAAGAAACTAAGAAACAAAAGGTCGTATATCTTACATTTGACGATGGACCAAGTAAATACACCGATGAGATTGTTGATATTTTGAATCAAAATGGTATTCATGCTACTTTTTTCATGATAGGAAGTAACCTCTCAGGTAATGAGGCACATGTTAAGAATGCCCATGAAGCTGGAAATTATGTAGGTCTACATAGTATGAGTCATAGCAAGAAGAAATTATACGATAGCGGAAGTTCTGCGAATTTTATTAAAGAATTTACCAAGGAACAGGGACTCATCAAAGAGATAACTGGAATGGCACCTCATTTGATTCGTGCACCATATGGTAGTCAGCCTGCTATTGGAAAGAAATTTAGAGGAGATATAGCTGCCGCTAACTTTAAAATGTGGGACTGGACCGTGGATTCGAAAGACTGGAATTATCCGCATCATCCAGAGAAGATCATGAGTGAAATTAAACGTCAGGTACATCGCGATGTTGAAGTCATACTTATGCATGAGAAGTTACAAACCGTTACCGTTCTACCGGATATTATTGAGTATTTAAGTAAGAAGGGTTATTCCTTCGCAGTATATAAACCGGATCAACATTTCTCTGTAAACTTTGCAAAAGACGAGCGACTGTGATGACTCTACTCTACTCTACTATGGTATAATTTTTAATAGAGGACTAGCAAAATAGTAGAGTAGAAGAGCAACAAGATTTTGAAAGTGAGGTAGTTCATACTTGAAATGGTGTTATAAAATATCCGCTACAGTTCTTACGATATGCTGCTTGCTTGTGACGGGGTGTAACTCTAAAGAGCCCGAGGTTGCGTCCTCGGTTCCTGTGGAAGCTACCGAATTAGGTCAAACCATAACCGTAATTAATCCGGATTCTACCTCTAACAATGCAGTAAGAACTCAACCTGTATCGAATGGGGAAAAATACCAAATACAGACCCGACTGACCGATTTTCAATTACTAAGTGATACTACAGGATTGGCCTGGGGTACTACTTCAGGTGAGCTCAGGTTGTACCTAACAAAGGATAATGGAGAAACGTGGACGAACATCTCTCCAGCAACGGCTGTTCAATTTCCTAGTAATCCGGAGTATGGTAAAGAGATATTTTTCAAGGATTCTATGAATGGCTGGATTGTTCGTAATTCTATTGGAGCAAGTGAAGCGATGATACTTCGTACCCGTGATGGTGGTGGGACGTGGAAATTGTCTTCCTTACGTGATTCTGACGAAGTAGCAGCAATGTATTTCAACGATATAGAACATGGTTGGATTCTTACTGTGGACAATAAGGCCATAGACAACCAGGGGAAGACATTATACTTGTCTGAAGATGGAGGGGCGACCTGGAGCAGTATTATGAGTAATCAGGCACTGCCGACTACCAAGAAAGTGGATCAGGTTTTACCGAAGTCAGCGAATTTTGTATCGATGATTTTTACGGATCAAAAGAATGGTTATATTAGTACAATGAAATCAGGTCTTCCAGCGCTTTACGTTACAGAGGATGGTGGGATGGATTGGAAAGAGAACACTTCCTTTTTTAATCCTGCTAAATATCAAACATGTAAACAATTTACCGTCGGAGAGACCACTCCTTTTGTAAATGATCGGAGTACCGGTTGGATTCCCATTGGTTGCAGTAGAGATGATGGCACGAAGTTCAACGGATATTTTACAGAGGATGCCGGACAGTCTTGGCAGTTGGTACCATTTAAGTTGTCCTGGCAAACGGACTTGAATGAATATTCGGAACCCACCTTCTTAAATAGTAAAGAGGGATGGACCATTCAGGGCGATGTTGTATATCGTACCATCGATCAGGGAAATAATTGGACTCCCTTACCAGAGAGTCCTAGGTTGAAGAAAACTTTGCAGGATTATCCTGAAGTCGTCAAACTACGGTTTATCTCTTCTAACGTGGGTTGGCTGCTCGTAGCAAAAACGGATCAAAAAAGGTCGCTTTTATTACAAACCCAAAATGGCGGGGTCAGCTGGCGTGTGCTTTAAGCATACGTCGCTGATTCCGCTTTATTTTGACTATAGTGAATACATAACTCGAAAATTTTAAATAAATTTAGTGATGTTCATCATATTGTGAAATTTATCACGTGCATGAATAAAAGTATGTGATATATTTAACTTGTAAACAATAAGAGTGACAAAGGCATTACTACAATAGGAGCTAGGCTCCAAATAAACTTAGGAGTGATTGAGATGAAAACAACAAACCAAGAGACTATTACCCGTAACTTACTCCAATTCTGCTACACTTGTGAAGATGCTCATTTATGTACAACTGAAGAAATTTGCAAAGCTTGTTGGACAGAGAATGGACTTTACGAAGAAAAAGCGGATGGCGCAGAAGAAACTCAACAATTGCTTCAATTCTATTATGCTTAATTCAATATCCTTTATACCTTCTCCATAACCTTCGGTTCTGTCCTCAGAAACCGAAGGTTATTTATTTGCGTCTGAGTGGAATTTTCGCTTCGAACTTCATAATCCTTACGTCACGGCAAAAAAAGGACAAGGTTAGCATATTTTACTCCTCTGTGGAATAACAAGTTTCTAATTGGACGGCATATACATAAGAAGAAGGAAGTAAGGCTTGTTTGAGGTTACCAAATGATCACGGAAATAGGGGGGAGTAGAATGCAGTCGTGGGGCGAAATGTTCGGAGTTATGAATATGGCTTTACCCATCTTTATTGTTGTCATATTGGCGATAATTTCCGTTTCAGTAGCAAGTGGTATGAAGCGTTATCTGTCAAATAACAGACAACCGGAGCTAGCCGTTCATTCAATAATCGTGGGCAAACGAACGGAAGTAACCCATCGCTACAGTACAGAAACATCAGTGAACCGCACAGATAGTAAATACTACCTCACATTTGAAGTGGATAGTGGTGATCGTTTGGAGTTTACCGTAAGTGGTCAGGAGTTTGGACAGAGTGCAGAAGGAGACGAGGGACAACTGACATTCAAGGGCAGTCGTTATCTTGGGTTTGATAGACAAGGAAGAATCTATAGACCGGAACAACTGGATTACCGAGAATATCGTAGATCTTTATAGCACGATGCAATTTATATTAAAATAAAGAGCTGTCCTCTTCACAGGGCAGCTCTTTCGTATATGTTCGAGTATGAATGAATAAGAATGAGTCCGTCCGTTTAGTAAGCCACTGACTTGATGTCTGCAAGTTCCTTCAATAGAAGTCCTGCAACGTTACGTCCACTGGAGAATGCCCGCTCCGCTAATTCGCCTTTGCCTTCGCAGCCATCACCACAGAAGAGAAAAGGGACCTCAGCAATTTGGCTGGGTACAAGCCTATTCTCGTGTATATTCTTTACGCTAGACACCATCGCTTTTTTAGATACCCGTTTGACTTCCACAAATTCACGCCAATCCGGATAGTATTGATCGAATAGTGCTTCCATCTTCTGTGTTTTACCTTCCAGGTACTCTTTCCTTTGTTCATCATCCATACAATCATCGTTTAAATAGGCGATACCTTGCAGAAGTTGACCGGTTGGTGGAGCTACGGTGTGATCCGTTGCTGACACATCGCTGATGAATATTTTGTTATCCATATCACTAATGTAGTGAAAAGGTCGGGAGACTACTTTAGAGAAACCGACATCGTACACCAGCACCTCAGTTGAGGTATTGTTTCTGTACGGCTCTAAGAACGGTAACCACGATGAACCTTCAAGCAACTTAATAACCTGTTGAGAAGGCATTGCGAAAATGACCTGATCAAATACTAGTCCTTGACGTGTCTTCGTATTAAGTAAGTACTTGCCATTCTCCTGTGTTATGGATTCGACTCCTTCTTTCAATGCGATATCCCAGTGCTCATTATGGTTGATCTTTTCAATAAGCTGATCCGTAATTGTAGCCCAACTTCCGAGAATATAATTTACCGGTTTATGCGAGAGAAAGAGGTTGTGGTAATACTCGGCGATCACCTCACCAGATACCTTTCTGGCATCTTTGGGTGCAATGAAGAAGTTAGAGCTGACTAAATGCTCCCATAATTCCTTAACATCCGCAGAGGCATGGGAGTGATCTAAGTATTCACCAAGTGTTTTATAATTTTTCAATTGATGAATGTTAGCAACAACGGCGGCAATTTCTGCTACAAATCTTACTTTCTCAAAAGGTTTTAATACATTGGTCTTCAAGATGTTAACAAAATCAAGAGGGGCGGGGGTCAGATGTCCATGCTTTGCATACACCACTTTACGCTTGTCTACCTGTTTGCTCTGGAATTGAAGTTTCAACTCCTGCTCCATATGCTGTAGCGTATGTCTGTCAATTCCATAAACCGCATGGGCTCCATAATTGAGCGTGAACCCCGATTTCTGGTACGTAAATGCACGGCCGCCTAGCTGCGGACTTCGTTCAAACACTGTGCCTTCCGTTCCAAAGTTGTCGGATAAATATGCAGCAGCTGTCAAACCAGCAAGGCCACCACCAATAATTGCAATCTTCATACGTCGTACCTCCCAATAGTATTGTGAAGCGCAGCCTAAAGCGCTCCTCGCAACAGTGTGGCTCTGGGTGTGATCCTGGCCCAAAGCATGGATTCACTATCAGTATATGCTATTCATGTAAGCGCGTCCATAGAAACAGACACAAAATGTTCAATATTGTAACCGCATTCAGTACAGTCACCGATATAGGCATACGCACATAGAATAGAGCGTTGAGATAAGAATGAAGGAGGAACTCTTCTTGGCTGTTATAAAAGCGAATTCCGAGCAGGTCAAAATGTTAGCTCGACTGATGCGTGCTGAGGCGGAAGGGGAAGGCGAGTTAGGGATGTTAATGGTCGGGAATGTTGGTGTCAATCGAATTCTGGGCAATTGCCTTGATTTCAGAAATATCAGAAGTATCCCGGATATGGTGTTTCAAAGTCCAGGAGGATTTGAAGCTACTCAAAAGGGTTATTTCTACCAAGCTGCCCGTGATTCTGACATTCGGCTAGCCCAGCGAGTCATTAATGGAGAACGATCACATCCAGCTAGCAATTCACTCTGGTTCTTTAGACCAGAAGGAGATTGCCCGGCTACCTGGTATAACCAGCAGAATACCGGACGATTTAAAGCTCATTGCTTCTTTGCCCCTACGCAAGGTGATTGTCCCGCAGTTTATTAATTATTTTATTTTAACAATAAACATGTAAAATCGAGGAGGAATAATGAATGTTTAATCAACAATACAGCCCGGTGCAGTACAGAATTGGAAACAACCCGTACATGAATCAAGGTGGACAAATGAATCAAGGGGGGCAAATGGGTCATATGGGTCATATGGGCCAAATGGGTCAGATGACCACTATGCCACCGCAAGTTCCAAGCGGAAGCCCTATGACACCTTCTGGTCAAGTGACTCCGGTACAATTACCTGTTTTTGAGCAATCTTATATTGAGAATATTTTACGCCTGAACTTAGGCAAAGTTGGAACCTTTTATATGACTTACGAGAATAACTCCCAGTGGAATGCTAAAATTTTCAAAGGTGTACTGGAGGCAGCTGGCCGCGACCATATCATCATTAGTGATCCGAAAACTGGAGTAAGAACGATTCTGCTTATGATCAATCTGGATTATGCTACATTTGATGAACCACTAGTGTATGAATATCCTGGTACGATTGGTAACCCTGTAAGATAACTTCATAAAAAATAAGCCTCCTTGGCAGCAAGGGGGCTCTAAAATAGCCAATACACTTTTGTGTGGGATAACGCTACGATAACGGATTATCCTTACGGACGCTTGTGCTTCTCCAGGACAATTCCGTTACCTTCGTTACTTCGAACATTTCCTTGTCTTTTACAGGATCAACCCCATAATCACCGGCTGATGTATACAGACATCAATCTAAGGGAACTAGCAGCCCTTATTCTGAGTTTTGAAGCTCAAAAAAATTTCTAACGGAATTGAGAGATTTTATTTATTCCAAATGATGCTTTAATGCATGAATAAGGTGAAATAACGTCTGCTGGTTCCGTTAGAATCCAGAATAGTGGAATAAACCGTAAATTAGATTGCTGAGTTCCGTTACATCGACTTGCAATCAACTTCGATTGTTGGTCAAGCGCTAGTTTTGGTTTTGTACCCTTTTACAAGTGTGGCTTTGTCTAGAGGCATTCTTTTCGCAATCTATTCGTGCGAAAGAGGCCTCTTTTTCGTATAATAAAGGTATCAAATTCAGTCAAAACGGGGATTCGAAAGCATATCACATCAATGAAGAAATGCAAGATCACTTTAATTCGAAATTTGAAGAACCTACTGAAGATGAGGTTTGTACATGGGTTTGGATTTTCATACCTTCTTTACTTCCTTAATACAATAATCCTTGGACTATTCAGTCAAAAATATAAACACGTCAGTAAAAAGTTAATAACATCAAATAGCTTTAGGATTCTTTTTTTGGTGTCAGTTTATGTTGTGTGTATTCCTTTTATCAAAGGGGAAAACCCATTCTAAATTGGAAGTTCACTACCCTAGGCTGTCGGATAACCGGTAGTCCTTTTTTATGTAAACGGGCGGCCCAGTGGAAAGATGATTGTGCAGGAAATGGAATAATGAGGTAAAGTTGTATTAGAGGGGGCTTCATATTGAAAAGATATCGCTTCATCACGTTATTAATGGTTATTATGTTTACATTTCTGATGGTTATCGGTTGTAGCAAGGCAGATGAACCTAGTGGTAATGAGAAGATCGCTTACATCTCGGCAAAAGAAAATTCACAATACGAAAAGACCTTCAAAGATTTAAACCTCGGTGTTCTATACGATTATCACTTGAAATTGCCGCAAGCTGATAAATCTTGGGTGAAGATTTGGGTCGAGAGCTATAAGAATGGAGAGAAGATGGATCCTTTCCACGTAGAAGAACTTTCATATGGCAATAATCCTGCTCCGAGTGTCGAGGGGCCTATGGGCTTTGGAATCATTAATACAAATGCAGAAAAACCTTTATTTTTCTTATACAGTTCGGATGCCTCAATTCCACCACATGAAATAGAGAATGTCTTAAATCAAGAGGGTGTACGGGGAAGCCTTTGGGATTATGCCATTGGAAAAGAAGAAGTTGCTCTAGAATCTGGAGAAACGCTAGTCTTAGGGGTTTACCGCCAATTTAAAGAATCATTTCGACCTTATGACTACCAAGATAACGATCAAATAACCCAAATGATTAACGAGGATATGACGGTGCTGTTACTTAAAATTAGAGTCGAGTTAAGTAGCCAACCCTAACATTTCATAATTTAGGAAAACCGTTTGGCGGTCTGCCGAGTCTAATAATATAGAAGCATAGCGGCAGGAGAGGAAATACATGAATAACGATTTGCTGGCACTTGCAGCTAAACGTGGCGATGATGCTGCTTTCTACAGCCTCATTACTCAATATGAGGAGAAACTGTATCGGATCGCCTATACTTATCTGAAGAATGAGACCGATGCGCTGGAAGCTGTACAGGAAGTAACATGTCGTGCGTATATGCAGATACGTAAATTGAAAGAGCCTAATTATTTCGGGAGTTGGCTGATTCGTATTCTGATGAATTACTGTGCCGATGAACTCAAGAAGCGGGAGCGTAGACAGGGAGGACGACAGCCCTCATCTACCTCCATAGAGCCCCATTTGGGAAGCGGTGAAACTGCACTGCTTGAGAAAATGCTACTCGAATCGGCGGTTGAACAGTTGGATGCCAACTATCAGAAAGTCATTCAACTGAAATATTATCACGATCTGACCATTACGGAGATTGCAAGAACACTGGAGAAACCGGAAGGAACAATTAAAACTTGGTTACATAAAGCCCTTGGTGGACTACGCAAACGACTGGAGAAGGACGGTGAACCTTATGCATGAGAATCACGAAGATAACGAGCAGGAGTGGCCAGAACTTACGGCGATGAAAGGGCATGTGGATGAGATTACCATCCCATCCGAAGTGAAGCTGGCGGTAGCTAACGGCATGTCGCTCGGTAGGAAACGCAAAAGACGGCGGATGATGGCGCGAATTACTACCTTCAGTGCGTGCCTACTGGTTCTGGCATCTGTAGCTTCGGTCCGTTTCTCTCCCGTTGTGGCGGCTTATGTCGGTGACATACCCGGACTCCGGTCGCTTGTTCAGCTTATCAATTCCGATAAGGGTCTCACACTCGCCTTGGAAAATAATTATATGCAGCCGGTTGGCCTATCGGATGAGCATGACGGTATCAAACTCACGGTAGATGGATTTCTAGCCGATGAATCTCGGGTTATCGTATTCTACACTTTGTACAACATGGACGGGCGAAAGCAGGCCGTAAATCTGCAAGAAGTGAAATTGATGAATAACGAAGAAACATCTGTCGCATTCGGTTCGTCGTATTTCAATGAAGATTGGGAGAGCAAACAAGGAACGATCGACTTTAATATACATGAAGGAGCAGATATCCCTGACACCCTGGATCTGGAACTTAAGGTCGGCAAGGATAGAGAGACAGCGGGGAATGGTCCAGTCTGGAAGTATGTAATCCCTGTTGATAAGAGCAAATTTGAGGGATTGAAGGAAACGTATGATATCAATGAAACGGTGAGCATTGAAGGACAGTGCATAACTTTTGGGACAATGACCGTCTACCCGACTCGGATCGGGCTAGAGGTAACTTACGACCCATCCAACACGAAGGAGCTATTTGCCTTTGATGATATTCGGATTGAAGATGAGCAAGGCGAAACGTTTGGTACGATCAATAACGGCATATCCGCTACGTTAATTGATGAGAATAGACAGGTACTCTATTTCCAGAGTAACTATTTCCGACAACCAAACCAGCTATATTTACGAGCTAATAGTATCCGTGCTCTCGATAAGAGCAAGCTTGAGGTACTAGTTGATCTCGATCGTAAGGAACTGCTCTCTCAGCCAGATGATCGGCTCACATTTGATCAAGCCGGCATCACTCAGAAAGACGGACATAACACGCTTACCTTCCATCTAAAGAATGACGATCCACTTGATGAGAATCGAACGTACAGCTTATTCGAGAACAGTTACAGTGATGCGACGGGACAATTATACGATTCGAACGGAAGTGGAGGTACTTCCGACGGAAATGTGTACCAGTATATCAAGAAAGCAGACTATCAAAGTCCGTTAAAGCTCACGATCTCCGATTACCCGTCCCGGATTCACGGTGACATTAATTTAAGAATCAAATAACGGTATGCGAAAGGGCTAATCCTGTGAAGGACCAGCCCTTTTTTTGATTTCACTTATAGATTCTTTTTCGCATAGATTTGTTTAGATAGTAGCATGGATATAAAGGTAATCAAAAGTGATATCAAGTAAAGAAGACATACTTGGATAATATGGGGAAGAGGAAGCATGATACTCATCTCCAGATTATGTGATTGAAGCCACTGAACGATAGTAGGGAATATAAATGGCGTCAGAAATACAACAAAAAAGAAAAACATCTTCGTTTTTTCATAGCCGAACTTAAATTGAACAGGTATTAGAACACCGAAGAAGAAGCTGAGTGTCAGAAGCGATATCCCGACATTCGTAATATTCAATCTCTCTAGGCCTAGCGGTGTTACGGATGCTGTAAGCGTATATGTAATAAGGCTGATGATAAATATAACCAGGACAAAGAGATATTTGGCTCTGACTACAGCATCCCGCGTGTACGGGGTAGTACAAAGTAATGCGGAACCTTTATATTTGTCTTCTGCCATGGACACGGAATTGAAGATAATGTATTCCAAGAATAGAACAGTGATCAGGAAGCCAATAAAGCTTCCATTTAGAAATTTTAATTCTGAAGAGATAAATATAGGTCCAACAATGGCGAAAATGAACATAATGAGTAGATATTTTTTTACAATGAGTAAATCTTTTCGCACAAGACTAATTAACATGTTGGTGACCCCCTATATGTGCCAGCATAATCTGTTCTATGGTTGGCTTTTCTATGACTACATCCTTCATATGTTGACGCACAATGTGGATGTCGTGAGTAATACCTTCAAATCCGTATGTAGTTTCACGTAGGGTTAAGAATAATTTCCGCGTTTGTTCATTTAATAACCTAGTATCGCCCTTCACTATGGCATGCGTTTCTAGCAACTGATCTTTCTCCTCGTTAAATAGAATGTTCCCTTTATCAATTAAAATAAGCATATCCGCTATTCTATCCAAGTCAGAAGTGATATGAGTCGAGAAGAATACACTTTTGCCTTCTTCTTTCATGAAGTCTAGTAGTATATCCATTAGTTCACTTCGCACCAAGGGATCAAGCCCACTAGTTGGCTCGTCCATAATTAATAGATCCGCATGATGAGATAATGCTAATGCTATAGCGTACTTCATCCGCATTCCTTTAGATAAAGTAGATATCTTCTGGTTAACTTGTAATTTGAACTTATTCATATAGCTCTGGAAAATAGCATCGTCCCAATTCGTATAGGCAGGGGCAATAACACTCTTCATTTCTTTTAGCGTCATCTCCTCATAGAAATAACCATCATCTAGGACCACGCCGATCCGGTTCTTTAGTTCTCGTTCATGATCAGCCAGCTCTTTACCAAGGAATGTAATGCTGCCTGTATCTTTAAGAATGAGCCCAAGGATTGTTTTGATCGTTGTTGTCTTCCCCGAGCCATTAATACCGATGAAACCAGTAATACAACCCTCTTTGAGTGAGAAATTCACATGATTCAAATTAAAATTTGCAAAAGACTTACTAAGATCACTTACTTCTAAAATGGTATCCATCATTCATTCTCCTCTTCGAAAAGTAGGTCCATCATGGAATAGAGTTCTTCTTTATTAATTCCTAAAGTTCGAGCCATTGTCCAGGCTTCTACTAGCTTGGATTCCACCATAAGTCGTTTGGATTCAGCTAGTAGCTCTAAGTTTTCTGAGGCTACATAAGTACCTTTTCCAACTTTGGTAACGATATAGCCTTCGGTTTCAAGCTCTGCGTAGACTCTCTTAGTCGTAAGTACGCTCACATGCAAATCCGTCGCTAAGGACCGGATAGAGGGGAGTAATTCTCCTTCTTGTAGTTCATTGCTTAGGATTGCATCCTTGATTTGATCTTTGATTTGTTGATATAAAGGTTGATCTGATGCATTTTTAATTATTATTTTCATCGAATACCTCCAGCGACAATAAGCACTAATCCAACTGTGTATTAACTACATGCACACCATACACACTAACACTATAATCCAATATTTTATAAATTTCAAGGGGAAGAATAATATTAAACGGCTAACAGTCCCCTAAAATTAAAAAGGCTGTCACGCCCGTACCTGAGTCATACGGAAGGGTTTGACTGTGTAGTGTATAATATAATATATAATGCGAGGAGATGAATCCATTGGGAAATTGACGATATATAAGAATAACCAACAACCATATCTTTATCATTACAAACCACGAAGGAGGTGCACCTATTCTCTGCAATTTAGGCGGGAATAGGAAATGTATTGAGTGACCCTTTGCCGAGTCTTTTTCAATTAGGATTGATGGTGTTACTGGTTCTACTTAACGGATTTTTTGTATCGGCTGAGTTTGCAATTGTCAAAATCAAGAGTGGCCGTATCGATAATCTGGCTGAAGAAGGACGTAAAAGTGCTATCATTGTCCAAAGTTTACTGAACAATCTTGACGGATATTTATCAGCTTGCCAAGTAGGTATTACACTGTGTTCGCTTGGACTTGGTTGGCTAGGAGAGCCTGTAGTAGCAACGATGCTCTACCCGCTATTCGAAATGCTTGGTTTTAGCGAGAAACCGCTACACATTGTCTCGCTCGCCGTTGCTTTTATGCTAATTGCGTTATTGCATATCGTGCTTGGTGAATTGGCACCTAAGACTATTGCTGTTCGAAAGGCCGAGACGATCACGTTATTGTTGGCTAGGCCGATGAAGTTGTTCTATCTACTGATGTATCCGTTCATCTGGGTACTTAATGTTCTATCTTCAGCTTTACTTAAACTGTTTGGGATCAAACGGGATTCGGGGCTAGATTCCTTGCATACGGAAGAGGAAATCCGAATCATGATGAAAGAGAGCAGTGAGAGCGGGCTGATCGACAGCGCAGAAATGTCGTTAGTCGATAACATATTTGAATTTGGGGATACCACCGCTCGGGAGATTATGATCCCTCGGACGGAAATGATTTGTTTATACACCCGACATTCATTAGATGAAAACTTGGAAATTGCTCTGGAAGGAACTCGAACGCGTTATCCAGTGTGCAATCACGATAAAGATCATATTATAGGTTTTCTTCATATTAAAGATTTGATCCGTTCGAATACTTCAGACTACCTAGAATTACTTCGTCCTATCATGGCTGTACCGGAATCGATTCACATCAGTGATCTGATGAAACGAATGCAGCGAGGAAGAACTCAAATCGCGATCTTGATCGATGAATACGGTGGTACCTCAGGTATGGTAACACTTGAGGACATTGTGGAAGAGATTGTAGGTGAGATTCAGGACGAATTCGATGAAGAACGACCTGGTATCGAGCAACTTGGGGAAGATTCTTATTCAATTGATGGACTTATGTTAATTGAATCAATTAATGATCGTTTTGGCTTATCATTAGACTCAGAAGATTATGATACGATTGGCGGATGGTTATATTCGCGAATTGAAATATTACCTCCACAGATCGGAGCATCCGTTCATTATGAGGGAGATCTATACGTAGTAGAAGAGACCGACAACAAGCGAATTGCTCGTGTCAAACTACTCAAACAGCATTATATTCCCATACAAGAAGCTGGTGCGTAGCACCGCTATATAATAAATAACGGGTGTCCCAATTAATATAGGGACACCCGTTATTTGATATTTATTTAAAGTTGTTAGCGATTTGCAGCAATTCTTCCTTATCGACATTCCCAAAGACTTTGACAAGTACGTTCCCTATAGTAAAGGTTAAGGAAGAAAATCTACCAGCTTCATAATAAGCGATCGTATCATTATCTAATATGAGCGTTTCTGTATGTTCATCTGTTATAGAAGTAATCGTCTCGTTCTCATGGATGAGATTAAATAACATTCTGAGCTGCTCGTCCTCAAGACTAAAATATCTTATATACAAGCTATCAGCTTGTCCTTGATTAGGTGGATCCATTAATTCCACAGTTTCCAAGCTGAATCGATCAGGGATATACGTGATCTCTGGGAGATCAAAAGGCAATACCTCTCTAGCTTCATCCATGCTTATCGAAACAGGAGTATAACTACCTGATGCAATAAGTTCAGCCTTGGGTGGACTCTCTTCCATCTCGGCTTCCGGTGGGGGTGGTGTCTTCGCCTTTGCCTCATCACCTTGACTAGTATTATTTCCGAAGACTAGTTTGTTCATTCCGTCACCCCAGTTTGTCATTTTCTGATAGATGGGGGAGACGGCTTGAGTTAATAGTGGTTGGCTGAACAGCATGCCACCTATGATCATCGAAGTAGCAGCAAGGATTGCTAAGCGAAAACGCTGATGCCGCTTCCGACGTCTCTTTTCAAGCTTAATCCGCTGTTGAACGGTTTGCCAAGATTTTTGCTTATCAGCCATGGAATATAAGGAAGATGTTTGGGTGGCTTTGTCAAAAGCCTCCTCAAAGAGTTCTTCATATTCTTCAGGATAATCGGGATTCCACGGATCGGATGGTTTCATGATCATTACCCCACTCTCTGAACAGCATCTTTTTGATTCCTTCACGCGTACGATAAAGCCGTTGTCTAACAACATCTTCGCAAATATTGAGCTGCTCGGCTATTTCCTTATAGCTCATCCCCTGTTTCCACCGGTATTCCATCAGTAGTCTATATTCGGGCTTTAACTTATGTAGATATTTCATAATGGATTCTTCCATCATTTTGATTTCTATAGTTCGCTCAACTGAAGGTTCATTAGAGACTAGAGGCTCTATATCCATATAGACACTTTCAATGTCAACATGGTTACGAAATTTTTTGTTTTTTCGCAAAAAATTTATTGTAGAATTTCTAGCCACTACTTTCATCCAAGCTCGCATGATAGTTTCCTTATCAAATGTCGGCATTTTGTGGATTACCTTGAGGAAGGATTCCTGAATGATATCCTCCGTTATTTGATGGTCTTTGACGATATAGTGGATCGTCCCATATACAAAATCATAATAGGCATAATAAACTTCTTCCTGAACATGATCGGTCAGGTCGTGAAAGTTTGTTGTTAGTAGCCATTCCAACCGTTCCGGCATGGTAGTCTCCTCTCTATCTATAGCGACAAGTATTTTGATTCTCTCTTATTCATCTTACCTCATTTGAATACCTAAAGGTAGGTTTTCCCATGTGATTAGACCTTAATATTAGAAATAGTAGGAGAGGGTGACGCATCGATCACTTTCATCTACAATAGAGAGGTTGGTCATCGATTACATAGAATAATGATGCTCCGGTTACATAAGGACCACTTTGCATCGTGGAAGGAGTACAAATGAAGACTTTAGTATGGATGGGCAGTTGGTCATATTTACTGATCGGTCTCGCCCATGTAGTCGTCGGTTCGTTGATGCCGGACCTACTTCAGTATTACGGAAAGGATTATAGCGCAGGAGGTAGCTTGATCTTTGCCCAATTCTCAGGATTCCTTATAGGTGTCTCTCTATCACCATTCATTCTTTCGAAGTTTGGTAAAAGAACGGGATTGATCATTGCAATTGGCTTGTTGTGTTTAGCAGAGTTATGTTACACCATGCTCCCACCTTGGGAATGGATGTATGTCGTTGGTTCACTAGCAGGTTTTGGATTCGGTATGATAGAAGCGGTAATCGGGACACTAATTATAGTAGCAATAACGGAGGGAACAGCCATCGCCATGAGTCGGTTGGAAGTTTTCTTTGGGATTGGAGCTTTAGTCATGCCACTATTAGCGGGTGTTCTTATTCAGGCCGAATTGTGGAGATATTCGTTCTTATTCGTCTCTTTAATGGCATTGGTCATGTTCATCGTCTGGTATAAGAAGAACTTTGGAGAACTGAACAAGCTACTAGACACTAAGGAAGAAACAAAGAAAGAGAAGAAGAGCTTTTTCTCTCAATATCGAGGTGTCCGAGGACTACTCTTAATCGTGTTTATCGTTTTCTTCTTTCTTTATGTAGGGATGGAGATGAGTTTTGTTAATTTTCTTCCGTCACTACTGATTGAGAAACTAGGTACTGATAAATCAACAGCAGCCTTCAGCGTAACCCTGTTCTGGATCGCGATGACTGTGGGGCGCTTCTTCTGTGGTTTCATAGCCGAGAAAATCTCTTATAGTCGATATGTCGTGTGGAGCTGTGCAATTAGTTTGGCGCTGTTTGCCCTATTCTCCATAGCAGAAGGACTAACTATGATGACAGTCCTGATTATGCTGATAGGACTATTTCTCTCCGGTTTGTTCTCTATTGCGCTCGTCTTTGCAAACAAACTGTTGCCTGGAGCAGAGGGGTCTACGCCAAGTATGTTGATCGCAGCCGGTGGAGTAGGAGGTGCAATACTGCCACTACTCATGGGTAAAGGAATGGATTTTGGTGGTGCTCAATTTTCATCTTGGATGCTTGCCACATTTATCGCTGCACTGACATTGCTTGGTATTGCAGCTATGATTATTCAGCGAACTCAGGTTCAAGTAATTTCAAATGAAAACTAATACAAGTACCGACCGATTAGTGCTTGATGGATTCATTCATCAATGAGATCAATGACGTTAATCTAAGGGAACCAGTAGCCCTTATTTTGAGTTGTGAGTGTCAAGAAGAATTTTAACGGAACTGAACGACGTTATTTCCTCAGGATGATGCTCTAATGCATCAATAATCATAAAATAACGTCTGCTGGTTCCGTTACAATCCAGAATAGTGGATTAAATCGCAAATAAGATCGCTGAGTTCCGTTACAGTGGTTTGCGTGCAATCATCTTTTTGGATTTGAGCCAACAAAAAAATAGTATAAGCATACAAACAGATCTCAACTGTAGCATTACGGTTGTGATCTGTTTGTTTTCTGTAATTGGACAAGTTTTCATGATCGTTTCATTCATTTATTTCTTGACTCAAAGTTTAAATCGAGATATATTGTTATACGGTTTAATAATTAATTAATAAGTAATTAACTACTTAATTAATTTTTAGATATAATAACAAGCAATAGCGAGCGTAGTCTCCCTTAATCGGAGCTATTCTTAAGGAGGAGCTAGGTTTGAATAAGAATGAAGTATTGTTTGAAGTGTCCTCGAACTTCCGAACCTTAGTAAAAAATATCTCAAAAGAGTGGAAGAAGAGTAACGAATACAATCTTAGCTTTGCCCAATTTAAGGCACTTTACAGGCTGAATAAGAGAGGGCCTCTGAAGGTATCCCAGCTTGCGGATTCGCTTGGCATCACACCTGCAGCAACTACGGGTGTTACGGATAAGTTACTTGCAGAGGGATATGTGAAGAGAGAACGAGCAGAGAATGATCGTAGAATCGTGTTTATCACCATTACGGAGAAAGGAGAAGAAATTATTAGAAAGGTAACGGAGAGTCAGAAGGAAACGATTCACATGTTCTTCGATGTATTACCTGAAGAGGACATTGAGCATTTGAGACGAATTTTCGGCAAAATGCTTTCAAGTATAGATCATACAGATCACACAGACTAAAAGAGAGATGGAGAGAGAATTTTATGGAGCATTTATCTAAAAAGCGTAAACTTTCAATTATGATTGCCATCATGGCAGCGATGTTCTTTGCTGCCATCAATCAGACGATAACAAGCACCGCGATGCCGCGGATTATCGCAATCCTTGATGGCATGGATTACTACACATGGACGATCAATATTTATTTATTGACGTCAACCATTGCTGCCATTCTTGTCGGGAAACTTTCCGATATGTTCGGACGTAAACCTTTTATATTAATCGGGATATTATTATTTATGGTGGGTGCCTTCTTAACAGGTACTTCTTCAGACGTTTATCAATTCATATTCTATCGTGGTATTCAAGGACTTGGTGCCGGGATCATTCAATCGACTGCATTTACGGCTGTAGGGGATTTGTTCGCACCTCGTGAGCGTGGTAAATGGATGGGACTTTTGACCGCAGTATTCGGTTTCTCTAGCGTAATTGGACCAACACTTGGCGGTTACTTAGTTGACCGTGTGGATTGGCACTGGTTATTCTGGATCTTCCTACCTCTTGGTATCGTAGCTTTCATCATGATCTTGACGTTATTTCCGAAGGGAGAACGCAAACCAGGGGAAAGTATCGATTACTTAGGTTCGCTATTCCTGACAACAACTATTGTACCGTTATTGCTCGCTTTCTCATGGGCTGGTACAGAATATCCATGGGCTTCAGGACAAATTATTGGACTTCTCGCAGTAACAGTAGTTTCGCTCATTATCTTCATCTTCATTGAGTCAAAGGCAAAGAATCCAGTACTTCCATTGCACTTATTCAAGAACAGTGTCATAACTGTTTCAAATATTATCGGGTTTATTATGAACTTTGGTTTAATGGGAGCCATGATTTATATTTCATTCTTTGTACAGGGCGTACTTGGAATTTCTGCAACCCTTTCGGGTTATGTAACGATGCCGATGTCTATCGTCATGGTTATCACTAGTGCAATAACTGGGCAACTGATTGCTAAAAGCGGTAAGTACAAACGTTATGCTGTAATAGGAATGCCAATCATGATCGTAGGTATGGGGATCATGGTCGTTATGAACAGTGTTGCGGTAGCCGTTCTTAGTATGATCGTGTTCGGACTTGGTCTTGGTCTCGGGATGCCAGTATTCTCATTGGCTACGCAAAATGCAGCGGCTCACAAAGATTTGGGTGTCGCAACAGCATCCTCTCAGTTGTTCCGTAACTTGGGTGGTACAATTGGTATCGCTGTGATGGGGACGGTTATGTCTAACAGTCTTGCCAAAAATCTTACAAATGCGATGCGTTCTTCAAACGCACCAGACTTCAGCACGCTGGATCCTAAGATAACAGAGCAAATGCTCTCCTTCGCAAATCCACGTATGCTGATGAATAAACCATTGATCGAACAGACTCAGGCTAGTCTGCCTGCAGATGCACAACCATTATTCGCACAAATGATCGCGAACATCCGCGAAGCACTTGGTAGTACGTTATCATCTGTATTCTTAACAGGTACCATCGTAATGGTCGTAGCATTCGTGCTTGTATTCTTCCTTAAAGAGCTTCCACTTCGGACATCGAATAAAGCTCCAAGTGAAGTAGCGCCAGAAGCAACTGGAGATGTAAATCCTGCGTTTGCTACTGAAAAAGCGTAAGGCACTTTAATAATTCTTAAGAAGCCCCAGACCAGCCCCGCAGGGATTGGTTTGGGGCTTCTTGCTGTGATGTGTAACAGAAAAAGGGTCAAGTCGGTGGATGTATCCACGACTTGACCCTTTTTAACATATAGTATTAGATTGCCCAGTTTCCGTTTGCAAAAATTTGTTCTTCCTTACCATCTTTAGTAATACCAAAAATGTTCATGTCGGCTGAACCAACCATAAAGTCTACATGAGTAAGGCTGTGATTAAGGCCATGCGCTTCTAATTCTTCTTGAGACATGGATTTACCGCCTTCAAGGTTAAATGCATAGGCATTCCCAATAGCCAAATGATTAGAAGCATTCTCATCAAAGAGGGTATTGTAGAATAGAATGCCGGATTGAGAAATAGGGGAGCCATGAGGAACAAGCGCTACTTCTCCTAGATAATGTGCTCCTTCATCCAGTTCAACGAGTTGTTTCAAGGTATCTTCGCCAACTTCGGCGCTAAAATCGACGATACGTCCTTTTTCAAACTTAATGGAGAAGCCGTCAATGATGTTACCATTGTAACTTAGTGGTTTTGTGCTAGCCACGGTGCCATTAACTCCTGTTTTGAGTGGAGCCGTAAACACTTCTTCTGTCGGAAGATTAGCGAGGAATGAGTTACCTTGCGCATTAATGCTATCAGCAGCAACCCATAGATGTCCTTGTGGTAACTCGATCGTAAGATCTGTTCCTTTGGCTAAGTAATGAAGAGCGTGATATCTCTTGTCATTTAGATATTGTGCTTTTGTATTAAGATTCGCGATATGCGCTTCCCAAGCTCCCAACGTATCCTCTTGATCAACCCGTACAGTACGGAATATAGCTTCCCACAGCGCGTCTACTTGTTGATCTTCCGGTAGATTAGGGAACACTTTAGCAGCCCAAGCCTTTGATGGAACAGCTACGATTGACCAACTGAATTTGTCAGACATTTGAAGTTGACGATATTTGGTCATAGCCTTACCATATGTGATTTGATGATTTGTTAGTCGTTCAGAAGATACGCCGTTGAGTAGATCTGGATCGGAAGAAATGACATGCAGCACAGCAGCACCCTTCTCTACTAATTCAAGCATTTCACCTGCATACCATTTAGGTTCGTCTAGGAATGACTCTTCAGCAGCCATATCGTAACGAAGACGTGTTACTGTATCGTCTGTCCAGTTGACTTTGACGGATCTTGCACCTGCTTCATAAGCTTGTTTAACAATAATACGCACCAATTCAGCAGAATCAATTGTCGCATTTACGATCAAAGTTTGACCCTTCTGAACATTAGCACCCACTTTTACTGCTAATTCAGCGTATTTCTCTAATTTTTCTTGAAAATGGGACATCTCTATTCCTCCAAATGTATAAAGTATCTTATCCTTACTATCTTACTACTATTGCAAAAAGCTATCCATCCATTTCCTATATTTTTTTAACCAATGGTTATTTTTCCTTCAGGATAGCGGTAAGGTTCTTTACTCGCTTTCGACGTAATTGCATACGCCAGTGTCAGCGGTCCAACACGACCTAAGAACATGACGAGACTGAGTAGAATTTTACTGATATCCGTTAACTTTGGTGTCAGATCAAGACTAAGACCTGCCGTAGCAAAGGCCGATGTTGTTTCAAATAAAAGCACAAGGAATCCACGATCCTCGAATACAGATAAAATCATGGCTACGAAAATAACAAGGAAGAGGGCCAACCAGGTTTGTGTTATGGCTCTTAAAATAGATTGTTTAGATATCCGCTTGCGGAAAAAGACGATGTCTTCTTTCCCTCTCACCATGGCATACATGGCTCCAAGTAGGATAGCGAATACCGTAACTTTGATCCCACCTCCTGTCGAGCCTGGTGCGGCTCCAATAAACATCAGCAATATGAGTAGGAACTGAGTAGATTGATTCATATCTGCAACACTGACGGTGCTTACACCCCCAGAACGCGCACTGATCGAGTGGAAGAAGGAAGCAAAAATGCTGTCTCCAAGTGACAAAGACTTGAGTGTAGCCGGATTAGTAATCTCCATCGTAAAAATCGCGAGAGCGCCGATCATAATGAGGGTAAACGACATGCTGAGCACTATCTTTGAATGTAACGATAACCTACGAGTGCTGCGGAAATTTAGTAAATCAGACATGACAATAAACCCAATGCCACCAAGGAAGATCAGGATCATGAACACAATATTGACGAAGGGGTCTCTAGCGTATGCGGTCAAACCAGTAAATGGACCCGTGATCATTCCAAATAATTCAAAACCGCCATTATTGAAAATAGAGATACTGTGAAACACACCGAAATAAATGGCTTGTGAAAGCGGCATATCGAGCGACCATCTTGTTGCTAGTAGTACGGCACCTACAGCCTCAATAACCAGTGAATATATCATCACCCGGCGGATCAGCGAGAATAGTCCTTCCATGGAGTTATGATTCATTGCTTCTTGTAGCACGAGACGTTCCCGTAGTGAGATGCGGCGGTTGAATGCTAATGCGATCAATGTACCCATAGCCATGAATCCGAGGCCACCAATTTGGGTAAGTGTTATTACAACAATCTGTCCGAACAAGGAGAACTGAGTGCCCGTATCGACGACCGCTAAACCCGTCACGCAAGTGGCAGAAGTAGCGGTGAAAAATGCGTCAATTAAATCGAGCTTTTGGCCATCTGCTGAGGAAATAGAGAGAGAAAGGAGGAAAGTACCGATCAAAATAATAACGGCAAATCCATAGGTTATGGTTTTAGCTGGGGTTATTGGATTCCAAGATTTGTTCGGCTTCGGCAATGCAATTCCACCTCGAATGAGTCAACTTGATATTAACGAAAAACATGATACGATATTGTAAGCAATAAATGACGCACCTAAACATCAAAATTTGATTATAGCCTAACTATGTCTAAAATTGTAGCATATTTAGGTAATAGTACTAGAAAAGGAGTCAAAAATTATGCAATTGAATATTATTACAGCGGAAATGAACAAGCAGGAGGACGGTACCTACATAGGGAAGACCGTGTTTCAGGTAGAAACACACAAAGTGAATTATGAGGTTACCTTCTTCAGTAAGCGAGGAAATGATTGGGATTACAGCCTGCATTTTGCTGGAGAGCCTGGTGATGAAGAGCAATTTCTTTTAGTTGATGCTTATATTGAACAGAATGATGAAGCTTTTGATAGTCTTCTAGATGCCGCTTGGGACAACCTGCCTGAATAACAGCAGGTTGTTTCTCTATTTGGTTGATAAAAGGAGGGAATAGACATTTGATGCGAAAACCATTTTTTCGAATCAGCCTTGGGATCATAATGGTCCTAACGATTATTTTTTTATTGTCAAAAGTCACTTTTATATTCAATCCACTGATCACTATGCTTCAAATCTTGCTCGTACCCATAACGGTATCAGGATTTCTGTATTATTTACTTCGCCCCATCGTAAACTATCTAGAAGGCAAGAAGTTAAACCGGATCTTATCAATACTACTCATATACTTGCTATTTGCTGGTGTGGTCACGATCTTTCTAATTGTTGTATGGCCTCCCTTACAATTTCAGGTCACGGATTTTGTTAGTAATCTCCCCAAACTGATTAAGCAGTTGCAGATCCAAATGGATGATTTTCGGAGTAGTAAGTTCCTTTCGATGTTTAATAGTGGGGATACGCAACTTACTGATAAAATAACGGAATATATTAATTCAGGTTTCGAATTAGCTACTGGTTATATGACTCATGTGTTCTCATTTCTTAATGATTTCTTTATTGTTGTTGGTACGGTACCGATTATGTTGTACTACATGCTCAAAGAAGATGATCGAGTAACACCAACCCTAGTTCGACTTACCCCGAAGAAATATCGGCCAGATACCGAGCATGTGGTTCACGAGATAAACCATGCACTTAAAGGATTTATTGCTGGGAGAATGATCAGTGCTCTGTTGCTAGCTGTCATGACCCTTCTAGGTTTTTGGCTTATCGGTCTACCTTATTCACTACTGCTTGCAGTCGTGGGAGCACTCTTTAATTTTATTCCTTATTTCGGTGCACTTCTAGGTGCGATACCTTGCGTAATCGTTGCATTTACAGTTTCACCGTCCATGGTAGTATGGGTTATTGTTATCGTCGTTGTTGCACAGCAAATTGAAGGGAATTTGATTTCTCCCTATATATACGGCAAAACGATCAGTATCCATCCATTAACGACGATCATTCTGCTACTTGTAGCAGGGGACTTCGGTGGAATCCTAGGCATGATTCTAGCTATACCTGTCTATATGATGGCCAAGATCATTGTAGTGCGTATCTATGAGTTGTTTTTTAGTGATAAAGTAGAGGAATTGACAGAATAATTCCAATTTTATTCCATTTGTTTTGGAATCGTGATCAAAATCATATCTACAGCCCCTTGGCATGGGAGATGATTAACTTATACAGAGGTAATCATAAAATCTCAGGGGGATGATTAGTATGGCAGTAGTCGCCAAAGGCGGAAAGTACTTTTACGCTTGGAGCAAAATACTTCCTGATGGATCTTTTTACCTGCCGGAACAAGCCCTGCAGGAATACAATATCAAAACCGAATCTAAAGTAATTTTAATGACAGGACGTAATACTACTAAAGGCTTCAGTGTAGTCTGTAAGGATTTAATCCCAAATTCGCCTCTCGCTGCAGTATTCGCTAGCATGCCTGAGCTTCAGAATTTTGAAATTCCGGAAGGACACACGATTGTGTTTAAAGAGCGTACATTCTGTTGGGCCTACTTGAACAAAGAGGGTTATATTACTCTTCCAACAAAGACGTGGAATGAATTTGGTGTAAATGTAGGGGACAAACTACTTAGCTTGCGAGCTACACATCTTGCTTTCAACAATTTATCTGAAGGCCCTTACATTGAACAAGCGAAGCAATTGCGAGGCATTCTGATTTATGAATGAGATGACTTATGGAACAAGGACATCGGATCGCATGGGAGTGCGACTCGATGTCCTTGTTTGTTTATTTCAGTGCCATGCTGACGATATTAAGAATTCAAGTCTTCGTATTTAGCGATCAGTTGTGTATACACATCTTTAGGTCGTAACCCAACTAATTTCTCGGCAGGTTCTCCATTGTTAAATAGTATAACTGTGGGCATCGACATAATACCATACTTGGAAGCCAGTGCGGGATTATCGTCGCAGTTCACCTTTAGCACGTCAACTGTTCCACCAAGTTCCTCATGGAGTTGTTCAAGGATCGGGGATAATACTTTGCATGGTGGGCACCAAGGTGCATCGAAATCCACTAACGTTATTCCTTGCGTCTGTAGATCGGTTTGGAATTCATGTTCGCTCACTCGTTTGATTGTCATGGTATTCTTCCTCCTTCAAATCGGGGTTTTCTTGTAAAAGGTAATTCATTCGTTCCTCAAGGTTCGATCTGATAGCAGACAGTAGGGAGATTTGATCGTTTAATTCTTGCAGTTTGTTACGATACACAGGCATGATCTCCTTACAGAATGCTTCTTCACTTGTCATCACACAATGCAGGAACCCGGAAATTTGCTTCGTTGTCAGACCGAGGCTTAAGTAAAATTGAATCGTCTTCACCTGCTCAGTCATTAAGCCATGATATTCCCGATAACCGTTCTCCATACGGTTAGATGTAATCAGACCCTGCTCTTCGTAATATCGCAGTGATCGAATGCTTACTCCGGTTAACTTGGATAATTCACCGATTTTCATAAGGATGACCTCAGCTTTCGTCGAAGAGTTTGGGGTGTAACTATAGTATAAACCCTAACATTAGTGTGAGGGTCAATGGTTTTTATTGAGGATAGACTGTTACAAGCTCTATTGACAAATTGATTCGTTTGTAACTATGATTGTTACATTAGATTGTGAGAAGGGGGGAGTACTTATGACGATTAGCTCACGTTTTGCTGTTGCCATTCATATTCTGACACTGCTAGAAATCAATAAAGAGGGCGTAAGCACATCGGAGTATCTCTCTGGAAGTGTGAATACGAATCCCGTTGTGATTCGCAGAATTATAGGTATGCTTAACAAGGCTGGATTTGTCGAGGTTCGACCGGGAGTTGCCGGCACAAAGTTAGCACGCGAACTATCGGATATCACGTTACTCGACATTTATCGTGCCGTTCATGTTGTTGAAGAGGATGCTTTGTTTGCCGTACATGATAAGGCCAATCCTAAGTGCCCTGTGGGACGCAACATCCAGAGTACGATTGAACCGATCTTCTCTGAGGCGCAGAAAGCGATGGAGACCACTCTGGAAGCTGTGACACTCCAGGATGTTGTGGATGATCTGCTAACTAAAGAATAAACTTAGAATCCAAATCAGTCCTTGACTATATAAGACGGGAAGTAACGTTACGTTTTGGAGGATGTTACCATCGCTGTTAAATGAGAATTTCTTAATATACAAATATAGTGGTAGAAATTCTCATTTAAAGGCGAACGCTTTGCTTGTTCACATTCCTCCAAAACTTTACTGGCATGCTGGTTCTTGTCAAGCACTGATTTAAGGGCATACGCAAAAAAAGGATCATCCGCGAAACAACCGGATGATCCTTTTTGCAGCTTCGTTTATACTTCAACAGTTGCCTGCTTATAGACAACGCGACCACCTATTATCGTTTGCAGAATGGAGATCTCTTCGAGCTTGGTTGGATCGAAGGTTAGGGGATTAGAGGAGAGGATGACTAAGTCAGCTAATTTCCCAACTTCTACTGATCCTTTGTCTTGCTCTTCGAATGCTTGCCAGGCCGCATCGATAGTGATGGCACGCAGAGCCTGATAAGGTGTAATTCGATATTCAGGACCTAACACCTGACCGCCCGAAGTCAACCTATTGACTGCAACATTTACTAAATGTAACGGATTTGCTGGTGTGACAGGTGTATCGTTATGCAAGGTGAAGCGAATGTCTCTATCTACAGCAGACTTAAGTGGGCTAATACGCCGGGCTCGATCTTCACCCAAGTAGAAATCACGGTGATCGTCACCATAATAAAATACATGGTCGTTAAAGAAAGAAGGCGTTACTCCCAGTTCTTTGATCCTGTCTAACTGATCTTCGCGGACAGTCTGTGCATGCTCAATACGATGACGGGCATCTTGGCGTGGATCTTTCGACTGCGCTTCCCCAATAGCGAATAGTACATCATCAATAGCAGCATCGCCATTCGCATGAATCACCACCTGACGTCCGCTCGAATGGATTTCATTAATCAATTTCGTTAATTCTTCTCTACTATGAATGGGAGAACCTCTAAAAAGAGGATCTTCTTCTGAGTAAGGTTGATGATATGGATTGGTCAACCATCCAGTATACCCTTGAATGGAGCCGTCCTGAAACAACTTTACACCTTTCGACTTAACCCAATCCGTATCCACGTGATCCGGTACAGAATCGGGTTTGTAGAAGGAGATATTGATTAGGCGAATATCTAATAGTCCCTTGACATGTGCACCATGAAAGAATTTAGGGTCGATTCCTCCAGCTATGATCGCTGTTGTGATACCTTGGGCCACATAATCACGATTGGCGAGTGCGATTGCCTTTTTAAACTGTTCAGCAGTAAGCGGAGGAATGAACGATTCTATCAATTTGGCATTCTCCTGTATAAGCCCTGTCGGTTCACCTTTCGTATCGCGCTCAATCAATCCTTCAACGGGGGCAGAGCTGTCCTTGGTAATGTCTGCAATTTCTAAAGCGTTGCTGTTTGCAACGCCCATATGACCAGAATTGTGAGTGATCCAGACAGGATGTTCTGGAAAAGCTTGATCCAGCTCATACCGATTAGGATGACGTTTCTCCTTCAGCTTGGATGGGTCGTAACCGAAGCCTGTAATCCATTGTCCGGCTGGTGTGTTCTGCGCCTTTTCTTGTAAAGCTGCTATTAGTTCTGCAATATTGGTGATTGACCCGCGAGGAGGGCTCCACAAGAGAGCGCCTTTTACTTCGAGAAATCCGCTGCCCGGAAAGTGGCCATGTGCTTCGAAAAAACCTGGTAATATCGTGTTTCCCTGAAGATCGATGATTTCGGTATCGGGTCCTTTTTGCAACAGTAAGTCATTGGTACTACCTACAGCGATAATACGGTCACCAAGTACCGCTACGGCTTCAACCGTGGAATCTTCTTTGTCGAATGTGATAACTGTTCCATTTATAAAAATTTGATCGGGATATGCCATATGAACACCTAACCTTTCAGGAAATGAAATGAAAATATTACGTATAGGATGAAGTGAGATCACCCTTTGTATGCATCTCTCCAACGAAGTAATCTGGACTCTAGTAAACGTACGATGGAATCGGATAACTTACCTACAACGGCGAAAATAACAATGCCTACGAATACAGCAGCAGTTTGCGAATATTCTCTGGCTTGCGAAATCATATATCCAATACCAGAACTGGCCCCCATAAGCTCAGCAACCACAAGACACAACCAAGCAATCCCAAGAGAAAGTCGGATGCCAAGTAATATATTAGGAAGAGCTCCAGGCACAATCAGGCGGAAAAGGAGCTGTAGCCTAGAGTATTGCAGAACCTTAGTCACCTCGTATAACTTGCGATCCACGCTACGGACACCATTGAATGTATTGACGTATAAAGGAAAGAAAGCACCAAACGCAATAAGAATCACTTGAGAAAGCTGTCCAATACCAAACCACAAGATAATTAACGGAATGAGAGATAAAAGTGGAACCGTCCGCAGCATTTGTAGGGTAGGATCCAGATATTGTTCCGTCTGCTTAGAGACACCGACGACTAGCCCGAGAATCAGACCAAGTGATCCTCCTAATCCAAACCCTATAGCTGCTCTCACAATACTTATTTCAAGGTGAATTAATAACTTACCGCTTTGGAGTTGCTGTATGAATTGGACGCCAATATCCCAAGGGGTAGGCAAAAGAGCGGATGAGATAAGACCTAATGCCCCGGTTACCTGCCATAGTAGAAGAACAACAATGGGCAAAATCCAGGCTTGCACAGAATCCGGAAGTTTACTTAACATAAATAATTCCTCCCCCTAATTGCTGACGACAGCATCATGGATTGTCACCTAGATAACTATCACGCCAGCGGAGGAGCCGCTTCTCTAATAACTTAACCAAGGAATCGGTCAATTTCCCCACAATAGCAAAAATAATTATGCCTACGAACACTAAAGAAGTGATCGAGAAATATCTTGCATCCATGATCAGAAAACCAACGCCCGAACTTGAGCCCATCATTTCAGCCACAACAAGCCCAAGCCAAGCTGCCCCGAGTGATAGTCGAATGCCTAATAGTATATTGGGAAGGGCGGCTGGAATGATCAATTTCGTGATGAGATCTCGGCGATTAAAACTTAGTACTCGAGCTACCTCAAATAACTTGGAATCCACGGAGCGTATTCCGAGAAATGTATTAACGTAGATGGGAAAAAAGGCACCTAAGGCAATCAAGAGGACTTTGGACATCTCGCCAAAGCCAAACCACAAAATGAACAATGGTGTAATAACCAGATGTGGAACGGTACGCAACATTTGAATGGATGGATCCAATTGCTTCTCTGCTCGGCGAGAGAAACCAGACCAAATACCGAAGGCAAATCCGATTGAGGCTCCGAGTAGGAAGCCATGAAGGGAGCGCCATATCGAAACGCGAAGATGTAGAAGTAGCTGACCGGACTGGGCAAGATGATAAAATTCCTCGGCAATGAGGTGGGGAGTGGGAAGGACGGTTGGACTAATATGTCCAACCGTACCCACGACCTCCCACATGATGAGAATCACAAGGGGCAGCACAAGACCCTTAATCAAGGTGATTCTTGCATTCTTACTCTGGGTTTGGATAGACGTTTCTATTTTCACTGTACTCAATGAGTTGGATAGAATACTCTTCTTCTCTGTATGGGCTGGCTGCATGGGTTCACCTCATGGTCTCGGTTCTTGGGCCGCATCCTTAATGGCTTGCTCGATAAATTGGTTATCTACAATCGTGGAGGTATCGATTTTCTTGCGGATGGTCTGCTGCTCAAATTGGAAATCAGCAGTTTGTTGCTGTTGTTCAATCACTTCAGGACTTATCGGTAGATTGACGGCTGCGTTTCGTTCCCGAAGCGCCTTGAGGACCGTTTCATCGATCTGAAATTGCTCTGCGTACAGCTTATTAGCCTCATCCTCATGTTGACTCTCCCAGACACGGGCTTGCTCATAAACCTTTAGAAAGGTTGTGACCAATTCAGGAAAGTCCTGGGCAAGCTTAGTACGGACAATCAAGAAAGAAGGGGAAAGAACGCCAATCGTTTCACCGTCAGTTAAGATGGTGGCTTTTCCAGTAAGAACGTTCGTTGTTATATAGGGATCCCAAGTAGCCCATGCATCAACAGCTCCAGTTTCAAAGGCAGGTTGAGCTTCGTTCGGTTGAAGTTGTATGACTTCTACATCTGTTGGTTTCAGGCCAACTTTGTCCAACCCTCGATATAGAAAGTTATAGGCATTACTACCTTTTGCAACAGCTATTTTCTTGCCCTTCAATTCTTCTACTTTTGTAATCTTGCTGCCCTTAGGTACAATGATGGCAACATTGTTTTTTCCTTCGATGATGTTAGATATCTCGGTGAATTTAATATCAGCAGCCTGAGCGGTAACAACCGGAAGATTGCCCAACCCAGCAAAGTCCAGACGGTTTGCAGCGATAGCTTCGGTCATGGGAGGACCCGTTTGGAACTCAGCAAATTCTACTTTGACACCAACTTTACCAAACTCTTCTTCAAACCAGCCTTTGCTTCGGGCGAGAGCATAGGGTCCTGGAGCAGGTTGGATACCAAGAGTAAGTGTCACTCCTTCATAGTGCTTGGTTGCTTCCGATGTGGAAGGGGCGGCAGTTTCAGTACTGGTATCCGCTGGAGCGGCGGTAGGGCTGTTCGATCCAGATGAGGAGTTCGTTCTGCTATTACCGCAGCCGGCAATCAAGAAAGTTAGTGCGATTAACAAGATTAATGTTCTACTTTTTCCTAACCTTTTCATTGGATAGTTCCTCCTTTATTATTCATTTCTCTGCATTTCCAAGCGCAACAGCCTCACCTTTGATGCTTGAAGTTAGTTTATTTCGGTTTGAATCACGTCCAGTTAGCGGAAGATTCGGAAATAGAAGTTCTGCCACTCGGTAGGCCTCCTCCAGATGCGGATATCCAGAGAATACAAAGGTCTCGATACCGAGGTCAGCATATTCCTGCATTCTGGCGGCCACGGTTTCAGGATCACCTACAAGTGCTGTTCCGGCACCACCACGTACAAGACCAACACCGGCCCAAAGGTCCGGACTTATTTCAAGCTTGGTACGGTCTCCGTTATGAAGCTCAGACATTCTCTTTTGGCCTACGGAATCCATTTTGGCAAATACCTTTTGGGCACGAGCAATGGTGTCGTCGTCCAAATGAGAGATCAATTCTTCAGCCGCTTTCCAGGCCGCCTCGCGTGTTTCCCGTACGATGACATGGAGCCGAATTCCGAATCGGACGGTGCGACCTTCTTGTGCCGCAAGGAGACGGACGGCGTCAATCTTGGCTTTTACCTGATCTGGTGGTTCTCCCCAAGTGAGGTATACGTCGATATGCTTAGCTGCCGTCCGTATTGCTGCATCCGAAGATCCTCCGAAATACAGCGGTGGGTAAGGGGTTTGAACAGTGGGGTACAACACTTTTGCTTTGTTTACCTGAATGTGTTTACCAGAGTAGGTGGTTTCCTCTTGCTTGATAGCCTGACGCCATATCGTTAGAAACTCATCTGCACGTTCATAACGCTCGTCATGATTAAGGAAAACACCATCCGCTTCTAACTCTTCTGTGTCTCCTCCAGTGACTATGTTTATCAGAAGGCGACCTTCAGAACTACGGTCAAAGGTAGCTGCCATTCTGGCAGCGAGCGTCGAAGACATAAGGTCTGGACGGATGGCGACAAGAAATTTGAGTCTCTTGGTTAAAGGAATAAGGGATGATGCGATGACCCAGGCATCTTCACAACCTCGTCCGGTGGGGATCAGCACTCCGTCGAAACCTAGATCGTCAACAGCTGTAGCGATTTGCCGGAAATACGCTGGCGTAGCTGCCCTACTTCCTTTATCAGTCCCTAAATATTTGCCATCGCCATAGGTTGGAATAAACCAGAATACATTCATGAATGAGTTGCTCCCTTCAAATTATTGATTATTCGGATAAAAATACTTGGTTTTATGAACGACAAAAAACCATACAGACATTCTTGTCTACAGACTGAACATAGCTCTTCCCAAGTAGGAACAACCATTGAACGCCTTCAGTAGACCGATCGGCTGATGGTGATTTAAGTCATTATGTTATTGTCTTCCACTATAAATTCCAATAATCCGATGTGTCAAGTGATTTTTAGTCTGGATAAGTCAAATTGACGGATTCCGGGTTTCCCATATAGAATGGCGCTATGAACTGAAACCATGACAGGAGACCATGATGACTCACAATGAATCAGTGCGGGAGCAAAATCTGGAGTCCGCGAACCACATTATGAATAACGAGGGGGGTCAAGCTCTTCGTATTTCACGCATTGTCAGCGAATGCAAAATAAGCAAATCAACGTTTTATCAGCACTTTTCCTCGAAGGAGGAGTTGTTTGATAATATACGGAATAGGGGAGAAATAGACCCTGTAGAGATCCGATCTATGCAGAATAGGATTGTAGCTGCAGCAGTGGAGGAGTTCTCCAAACATTCATTTCAGGACATCGATATGGAGGATATAGCAAGGGCGGCGGGAATAAACCGATCAACATTATATCGCTATTTCTCCAACAAGGAAGAGTTGCTTGTAGCCAGCATCCATAATGAGCAGGACAGAAGAGTTCAAACCCTTGAGAACCTGCGAAATGAAAGTGACGATCCAATCCTTTTTTTTGAGCTGTTCATGAATTATTTTGATCGTTACGCCAATGATCCCAATACCAGTCATCTGTACGCTACTATGATTTATTACTCCAAACACAACGCTCAAGTTAAGGATGGCTTTGACCGCCTAAGGGAATATACGGTGAAGCTGTTACAAGACAATTTGGAGGAAGGAAAGCAGAGGGGGCTATATAAGCAAGAAGCAGATTCTGGAGTGTATGCACAAATGTTTTTCTCCGTAATGTCGGGTATTAACATACACTCGCCATCTACCTTCAGTTACGTCTCTCGCCAGTTTCTAGAGATGATGAATAAGGAGATTGGAATTAAATGTGTAAAAAGGGATTGACAGCGCAGAATGTACCGCCTAGAATGTGGAGTAACATTTCAGACACGGAGTCTCACTCCGGTACATACATAGATACTATATAGATTTTAGTGTGGCGCTGACAGTTTCAAGCCACGTTACACAAAGTTGACCAGATCTACTGGAGACCGCATGTTCATGACGGCAAATTGCCGCTAATGAATTCGGTCTCTTTTTTGTTCCACATTTTGAAGAGAAAATGGGAGGTATGCTTTATGGCTTTGCGTCAAACTGGAATACTCGAACGGGATTTAACGCTGGATGAAGTGCTAGAGAAGTTCCCCGAATTCCCAAGGTTGGTAGCGATAAAGATTGATGCTCAGCGGCGGGGGGTGCGGTATTCGGATCGAGCACTTACCATATTCAATCCACAGATTCACCAAGTGCGGGGAGCTGCATTATTTGGGTCCCGGGATGATCAACTTACACCACTCCCAGAGTCTCTCCTGCTGCGAGATGGAACAACGTTGTTGACGGACCCGACTCCAGCTGAGCTTAATCCCTATGTAGTGGATTATCTAGGAGACAAATTGGTTCTGTTGGATGGAGATAAGGTGATTGAAGAGGTGGAATATTGGCCGAAGCCATCTTTTTATGACAAGCTCACCTCGAAGGGGAAACCCATGGAGTTTGTGGTGACGGCTAGACCGCAGAGATTGCAGATTATGCCATCAAGCTACTGCCACTTCTGGGAGAACGACAATGGCTGCAAATACTGTGATATTGTCAATCACCTGAAACATCAGCGTACGGGCCTGGGCGTACACCCGAGATTAAATCCTCAAGAGGTTGGTGAAGTAGTCGGCGAAGCGCTGAAGCAACCTGGAAGATATTCGAGCATCACACTTACGGCAGGCTCGGATACCAGGGGAGCAGAACCTTTTGACGAGGAAGTGAACTATTACATTAAGCTGTTGCAAGCCATTGGACAATACTTCAACACGCCGAAGTTTCCCTCTCAACTAATCGCTACTGCCTTCAATGAGAAACAGTTGGAACGTCTGTACAACGAAACTGGAGTGATGAGTTATACAGCAGATATCGAGGTGTTGAACGAGCGATTGTTCGATTGGATTTGTCCGGGAAAGGCCGAATGGATCGGCTATCAGGAGTGGAAGAACAGGCTGGTGCGTGCTGTCGATATTTTTGGCAAAGGAAATGTAAATACCGGTATTGTAAGTGGAGTAGAACTAGCTCGGCCTTATGGTTTCACCAAAGAGGAGGATGCGCTCAAAGCCACTCTTGAAGAAGCGGAAGATCTGGCGGAGAAAGGGGTTTCCACCGTGTATATGGTTTGGATTCCTCGTCCACAATCTGAATTCCATGATCAACATAACGCTTCGCTTGAATATTATGTTCGTTTGGCTTCAGGGCTCGATTCTATACGGCGTAAATACTCACTTGGAATCGACTTTGATGATTACCGTCGTTGCGGCAACCATCCAGATGGAGATCTATCACGAATCTGGTAATCCGCACGAACTCTTACTGGGCGTAGTACTGAACCGCGGTGCGCTCGTCTCATAGGCTAACTTTTTGGTGAAAAGAATGAATTAGGAGGGACTTAGATGGCAGTTGTCTGGGAGCAGAAGGTAGTCGAGTTGATCAATAATAAGGATTCCGTAAAAGTGCTTGCAACTTTAGATGGAGATGGTGTACCACATACAGCAGTAAAGCAGTCATTGCATGTGGATCAAGAGGGGAGGATTGTGTACCTGGAGTTGCTGGAGTCCTCGCGAACATTTAAGAATATTACGCTTAGTTTGTGGCATGATCAGTATGTTTCGGTCACAGTAAAGGACGATGAATCAAGCTATAAAATAAAGGGGAAGCCAACACGAATTCATATATGCGGTACTTTGTTTGAGGAACATTACATTGCCGTCCGGGAACGCCTAGGAGATGTTGATCTCGCAGCCGTATGTGTTATTGAACCGGAAGAGGTTCGGAATCAGACCTACCATGAGCGACTAGCAGTGCAGGAGGCGGGGCAGCCATTCTATGTACATCTAGACCGACTGGCGAGTACTGTCCACACTGTAGAGTTCAGCGAATGAGTGGGTTGGCTGATCATTATTACATTCGTGAAATCACAGAGGAAGAACTCCCACTGGCATTGGATTTTCGTCAAAGAATGTTCAGTGAGATGGGTGTATCTGATGAAGTCCTAATCTCTGACTCCAAACAGATCCTGCAAGAGATGTATAGCAGGGAGTTTGGCGCAGGCCGTTTACGACATTATGTAGCTTATCCTACTGACAGCCATGTCCCCGTCGCAATTTGCGGTGCTTTAATTAAGGATGACTTTCCGTATTTCCTGTTTCGTCCAGGTAGTTACGGCTGGATTGTGGATGTATACACGGTCCCAGAGCATCGGGGTAAAGGGTTGGCAAAGGTACTACTTACGCATACCCATGATTGGTTGATCTCCAAAGGGATATTGGAGGCAAAGTTAATCGCTTCGGGTAAGGAAGCGAGAAGATTGTATGAGCGGAGTGGTTATACGGCCACTTGGGAAATGACCTTAAGTTTAACCGGCGTTACCACCTTTAACAGTATTATTGATAAACGTTGATGCCATAACGGTCAAAAAAACAACAAGTTTCCGGGTTATCGGAACTTGTTGTTTTGTTGTGCTTATTATGATCTTTTAAAAATAGACTAAGGAAGGTTATGTATCACTATAATTTCAAACTATACAACAATTCATCTTCAATGATCTCACCGGTATCTTTAAAGTTAAAGCTTTCATACAGTCTTTTCCCAATTAGATTGTCAGGATCGAAGGATATAAAAATTTCATGGCAATCTTGAAAGTTCTTCATTTCTTCAATCACTTTCCCCAGTGCTACCTTACCATATCCTTTTCCTTGATATTTATGGTCTATCATGATTCTGCATATTTCATATAAATTATCCTCATAACTAAAACCATACATGGCGAATCCAACCATAATTTCATCATCATAGATGGCTTTGGTAATCCAACCGTCTTGAATTTTTGATTGAGCAATAGATACAGCATTGGATGCAACAAATTCCTCAATAATAAAATGTTGACCCTCTTTATCCGTGGTTAAAGAAATGCATTTTTCCCAATTTTCATTATCAATATCTTTCAACAGTATATTCATGTTACCTCCCATGTTCATCGCACAACACGAACTATTTATTTCATTTCACTGTACGTATGAACTTAATTATAGATTATCAACAGGCTAATAATAACAGTAATTTCTATATACAGTATATATTTAAGCTCACAGTGGCTCTCTTCGTATAAAGAATATGCTCGTTCGCATCGCCTATAATCGCAATGAATTGATCATACTACCTAGATAGTAAATCTTAGTGTTGACATTCGAGTGAGTTGTAACTATACTGATTACAGGAAGTGTAACTACTTCGATTACAGCTAAGTCACTTAATTAAAAAATACTTATTATTATGAAAATAGGAGGGGAGAAGTTATGCCACATTCACAGATCCTTCATCCCGAGGCTGCTATTGGGACCGTACATTTAAAAGTTAAATCCCTTCAAACATCGCTTCCATTTTATCGTGATGTGATTGGGTTCAATTTACTAAAGCAAGAAGGACATATTGCTGAACTTACAACTGATGGAAGTCATGTGCTACTTATACTTGAGGAGAGTGATCAATTTCACTCCCTAACCACGCGGTCTGTTTCTGGTCTTTATCACTTTGCCATTCTAGTACCAGATCGGTTGTCTTTAGGATTAGTACTTCGTAATCTAGCTCAGAATAAAATACCTGTTGGACAAGGAGATCATTTGGTCAGCGAGGCATTATACCTCAACGATCCTGACGGTAATGGGATTGAAATCTATGCGGATCGTCCACGTGATACTTGGAAAAAAGATGAGCAAGGTGAGTACATTATGACCACGGACCCCGTGGATATTGATGGATTACTCGCTGCCTCCGAAGGAGCGCAGTGGAACGGACTTCCCGCTGCAACCCGGATCGGTCATGTTCATTTTCACGTAGGAGACTTAATTCAGGCGAAAGCATTTTATTGCGGTGTGCTTGGTTTCGAAGTCGTGGCGCATCTTGGCGGGGAAGCATTATTTATCTCAGCTGGAGGATATCATCATCATATTGGGCTTAATACATGGGCAGGTAAGGGAGCTCCAGCTGCACCAGAGAATGCGGTAGGATTACGTCATTTTACAATTACGCTGCCTAATACGAATGAACTGGATACCGTAGTGAGTCGAATTGTCGATGCCGATGTTCCGTTCGAGCGTCAGCCTAATTCGGTAAGTTTCCGCGATCCGTTTGGTATCGGGATCAAGCTGGTCGTTCAGCCTTAAACCAATATCAAGTTTATTAACTATTCAACAAATACATTTATTCAGGAGGAAATTAACATGGCAAAGATTGCAGTTATTGGAGCAGCAGGTAAAGCAGGAAGTCAGATCATAAAAGAAGCAGCAGAGCGGGGACATGAGGTAACAGCTATCGTTCGTAATGCTTCCAAGTTAGCAGACAAAAGCGTGTCAGTAGTAGAAAAGGATATTTTCAACCTAACGTCAGATGATCTCACAAAATTTGATGTGGTGGTCAATGCGTTTGGCGCTCCAATGGGAGAAGAGCATTTGCACGTAGAGGCGGGAAACGTTCTGATCGAAGCACTTAAGGGTGCAAACACAAGATTGATCGTGGTTGGTGGAGCAGGTAGTCTATATGTTGACGAAGCGAAAACATTAAAAGTACTGGATACACCAGATTTTCCAGCCATGTTCCTTCCAACAGCTTCAAATCAAGGTAAAAACTTGGAGATCCTACAAGGCACATCCGATCTCAATTGGACCTTCATCAGTCCTTCAGCATTCTTTGCAGAGGGTACACGTACAGGTTCCTATCAAACCGGCAAAGACAACCTTCTCGTTAACTCCAAAGGCGAAAGCTATGTAAGTTATGAAGACTACGCAATTGCCGTTGTAGATGAAATCGACAACCCAAAACACCTAAATGAACGTTTTACAGTCGTATCCGAATCTTAATCTATGAGAATACCTTATGTCTTAAGTAATCATTTAGAGAATACGTAGAAGTGTCATCCAACGCCCGGGAAACCGGGCGTTTTTGCATTGACATGATATTGGATAAAGTGGTTAGATGTGGGATATAAGGTGGAGGATGTGGGGGTGGTGAAATATAGAGAGTGCGTGTGTAAAAAGATTGGTAATGTTCATTTTAGAGTGGACTTTGTTAGTTTAAAAGGGATATAGGAATTCGCTAATGTGCTAGTTAGGGGAAATTATCATAGTAACCTTAATGAATTATTGATATCTAGTTTGATTTCAAAGGAGGATTCAAATTGAGGAATGGTGGAATAAATCTACATGCAAGAGATATATTAGAACAATTCGAAGAGATATTTTATTTGTTGGAAGGGAACAATATATCAATTAATAAGTCAAATAGATTCTACCAATTCTACAAGGAGTATTCTCAATTACTCATTAAAGATAATATAGAAGAACATTTCTCAGAATTACTAGAAGGAATGAGAGATTTTTTTGAAATCAAATCAATTGTTTCATGTAAGGAAATCCTAGAAAACTCAAAGCAAGAACTGAAGCTATTGTTCGGAGGAAGTAGATTGCCCTCAGAAGATGCAAATTCTTTAGCGAGAAACCTCCAATATCAGTTGTATCTTGCTTCAAGATTCAGTAACTCTGGAATGAATATAAATTGTGTTGAACCAGATTTTATTTTTAATTACGATAGTGAAATTTATTCCGTAGCTGTAAAGCGGATAACAAGTAGAAATAAAGTTAAGGAAAGAATTAAGGAAGCTGAACAGCAGATATTGAAATATGATTATGACGGATTCATTGCAATCTCTATAGATAGACTATTAGAGTACTCGAATCCTTTTATAATAACAAATAATCCTGATGTACTTCCCAGCGCTACATACGAACTTCTTACAGGAATAGTAAAGGAGACATTTGATAAAGATTGCTTTGAAGGAAGAAGTAAGAAGGTAAAAGGTTTAATTATAACATTAGGAGTTCCAAGTTTTACTCCGAATGACTTGTCCATCGGATACGGTTTCAATCTTCAACTATTTCCACTTACAGAACCGAATGATGAACGTGAATTTGAACGTATTGGGAAAATATCCGAAAGATTAAGTATGAGGAGCGAATTCAACGAAGATGATAACATCAGCTAACATAGTATTCGCGCTGCGGGGCTTTCGCTCCTTGGTTGCCAGATGTTTAATCAGGGAAGAAACTCAGCCAACAAACAACCCAGCCTAAGATAAGAGTTATCTAAGGCTGGGTTGTTTCGTGAATACAAGAACGTTATAGGAAATCAGCGCAGTAATATAAAATCTAAAAAAATTAAGTTGCTTTTTAAATTGGGGTTGAGGCTATTTTTATTAGATCAAATAACTAATCGGAGGATAAAGAAATGCAATTAATAAAGCTTACATATTCGAGTGAAATGACTTATATGTCTGAAAGTAACGATGAGCAGAACGTTAATAGAAATGACCTATTAAAAGTACAATATTTTATTACTGAAACTACTGTAACCAAAGAACTGCTGCAAGAAATTGAGATCGAAGTAATTAGATGTAAGGGAGATTGGCTTGTAACAAGTTATAAAATACATGATACATATATTGAATTCGATATTAATTTCCTGCATTTTTCAGTAGGCTTTGAAAACTTGGAAAATCACGAAGACTATTTAGATAGTTTTCAACCATTATTAAAGTGTATTGAAGAGAGTTTTAGTAGTCGTTTCAACTTGTTTGAATACAAAACAACAAAGGTTGAAGGTACAGGAGTAACGATTGAAGATGAAAATGATGACGAGCTCGATCTCCTCAGAATACGAATTATTGAAGGTAATGATTTAAATGAACACCTTATAATAAAGGAATTTGAGGATCATGATATTACTTATGAAATAATCCACGAGAAAAATTCACTTGCAAATTGTGGCGCGAGTTCTGGCTTCTTTGAGGCTCTTTTAATGGTCGTGGGTAAAGCTGCTGGTAGTGGTATTGGTGCAGTAGTAGGTAAGAAGATGTTAGATACAATACTCGAAAAATATAAAGGGAATAGCCATTTAATTGAAGTAGATAATATGAAAATCAAATTTAGTAAGATAAGAAAAGAAATTTCTATAATTCTCGATATACCTGTCACATTAATAGAATTTCACTCTATAACAACTTGTGGAGATATGGTTGATGTATCTTTTATCTTTAGAAAGGGGTTTGAGCTAACTCTGATAACTGCTAACTGTACTTTGCAAGGTAGAGTAAATTATTTGAATATTGAAGAACCAGCAACAAAATAAATATATTCTTTGGTAATTCAAAGAAGGCGCTGACATCCTATAACACCGTGTTCACGCATCGGGGGATAAGCCCCTCGGTCCGGTAGGGGGGATTTCGGGGAAGCGGGAACAGCCGGACACATCCGCACCGACTAAGCGCATCGCGCCTGACCACTTTGTGGCCTTAAGTCGGTGGGACGTCGTGAACACAACAACGTTATCGGAAACCCTTGCTGAATTCATTTCAACCCTATAAGTGAAGTCGGCTTCCTGTCATTGTTTTAGAATCAAATGTAAAGACATGTTGAGGGTTATGAGAACACACACCAACATAGTATGATTCATTATTTTCTTTCAATCTCCGAACAGTAACTGTTCCAGGGCATATTGGGCAATTCGATATTACACTATTTGAAATTACTACCTCATTATTTTCTTGAAGGTCAAGATACATAAAATTGCCTTGTCCTATTGGTATCCTTGAGCTTTTATTTATATTTAATTCTATTGCAATGAAGCCAATAGCCAAACAAATGAATATAATAATCCATAGAATTATTTTTAACCAATTTGGAAGTTCTAGAGTGGTTAGACTCAAACCGAATAAACTTCCGATGGAAGCTATATTGCTTATAATGCTTATAACACCTAATATCAAAGACCATTTTACTATTCTTTTTGGGGAACTTAGAATCCTTTGATCTGACTTTTCATATTTAACTATTTCTTGATTATTTGGCGCATAATGGTTAGTAACAACATTAATGTTTTCACCGAAATTCATATTACCTGAATTAGTAATATTGTTGTTTGAATAACTATTGATTTGACCAACTTCTTGTCCGCAATTATTGCAATATTTCGAGTGTCCGGGGATCTTTGTATTGCATTTTTTACATATCATGATAGTTACACGTCCATTTCGAAGAATACTTTATGACATTATTCAACAAAGAATTCTATATTCCTTCCAGATTCTCTATTGATGTTATTTTCTAGTTTTTCAAGAAGGCAAGGGCATCCGATAACACCATGTTCACGCATCGGGCCATTCGGCCCTCGGTCCGGCAAGAGTAAGGAAGCGGATTCGACTGGAGTAATTCAGTAGCAGGGAAGTAGAATCAGCCGGACACATCCGCACCGACTAAGCGCATCGCGCCCGACGACTTCGTCGCCTTAAGTCGGTGGGACGTCGTGAACACATCAACGTTAAGCGAAATTCTAGAAAGATTCATGAAAGATCCTACTTCGATATAAGCAGAAACTATTAAATAGGAGGAAAGTATGTCAGACACTTTAGAACAAATAAAACTATTTGGTTTACTTCATAATGACATTATTAAAAAGATGGTTCACAAGAAATACTATTACACTTCATCTGGGAAATACTTAAATACGCTCTATAACGATAGAGATATTAAACTTGCAAATAAAATTTATTGGGATGAAATGCTATTAAGAGCACATTTTGCTTCAGTAACAAGTATAATGCGAAATGAAAAATGGCTTAATGGGATAATCCTTTCAATTGAAACGTGTAATTATTTATTATTTGCAGCTTCTTTAAGAGGTTTTCTTGAATCAGTAACTGATAGTTATTACTCACTCAACACTCCTCTTGACTTAGCATGTAATTTCAAAAATATCAAATTAGCGGTAAACGGGGAACTCAATAGGTTACTTCTAGCAGGTAACTTGGAAGAGAAACTAATCCATTTTCAATTTGCATCTAAATCAAATGCAAACAGTGATTCGGTACATAAACCGTTATATGCAAGTAAATATATAGAATTATTCGATGAATATAGTGATTTTAATACTAAAGGACTTTATATAAAACTCTGTGAAGTTGTACATCCTGCACAAGATTCTATTTCTCATTTTATGAGCACTATTAATGAATCGGAAAACTTTGAATATTCTATTACGGATACAAGTCTTGATAAATATTACATCAATGCGATTATTTATGATTACAGTCAAGTGATTATTAATTTACTTAAAATGTCTATTAATGCACCGATACTAAGTCTAAGGATATTAAATCATTTTGATAATGAGTTGGTTAAATCTGATTATTTAGAATCATGTCTAATTTATAATTTATTGAGCGAGGATATCTGGGATCAGGTTTTAGAAATGATAGAAAAATCATATGAACATTAAATGGTTTTTAGAAATTATAGAATTGTAAGACTTTAACTGTATGTATTTCGAAGATGTTCAGAACTTCGCTTAACAAAGCATTCCTACTGCGGGCATTCGCCCTTGATCGCCAAGAGGGATATCAGAGAAGTGAATTCAGGCGATACATTCAACCAGCTAAGTCTGACGACCCGTTCCCTACGGTCACTTAAGCTGCTTGAACGTCAGGAATGCCAAAAGTTATAAGAAATTGGCGCAAGATCTTAAGAACAGGAGTGATTTCTATTAAGTTCATATTGTTATTTGGCCCTCAGGCCGTCGGCAAGATGACGGTTGGTCATGAATTAACGAAAATGACCGAATTAAAATTGTTTCACAATCACATGTCGATCGAACTGTTTCATCCCTTCTTTGGTTTTAGTAGTGAAACATGGAGATTATCTAGTATCGTAAGATGAGAGCTTTTTGAATCGTTCGCAAACAGCAACCAGTATGGACTTATTTTTACTTACGTATGGGGATTTGATCTTCAGGCAGACTGGGAATTCGTTAAGCAAACATGTGATATTTTTGAATCCAAAGGAGCACAAATTTATTTCGTTGAATTAGAGTCAAATATAGAAGAAAGATTAAAACGGAATACAACGGCGTTTAGACTTGATCAAAAACCAACAAAACGAAATGTTGAACAATCTGAAATGGACTTAATCAAAACCATGGAAAAACATAGACTCAACTCTAACGAAGGAGAAATTACCAGAGAGAACTATTTGAGAATTAATAATACAAATTTAAGTGCAGATGAAGTCGCAAGACTTATTAAAGATACATTTAATTTATAGTACGTTGTGAGTGATTCAAGAAGGCGCCAACTTCTTATAACACCATGTTCACGCTTCGGCGGACAAGCCGCCTCGGTCCGGCAAGAGTTAGGAGCGGATTCGGAGAAGTAGTTTCAGTAGCAGGGAAGCGGAATCAGCCGGACACATCCAACTTCCAAACCGCATCGCGGCCGCCCTCCGGGCTTAAGGGAGTTGGACGTCGTGAACACATTACGTTAGATGAAACCGGTGAAAACTAATGAAAATAGAGGTTAGAGAGGATAAATGATATGAAAGATATTTTTGTAAGTTATGCCCATTCAGATAATGACACTGGCTGGATCGACGATTTTTGTTTGAATATAAAATCTATCTATAAAAAAATGACCGGAGATATTCTTGAAATGTTTTTAGATAGTGAGTCAATTATGACTGCCGATATTTGGAGTTCAAGAATTATTAACTCAATAGATAAAAGCAAAATATGTTTGGCTTTTGTTTCACCCTCCTATGTTAAATCAGAATGGTGTAGAAGAGAGTGGCAAAGATTTCTTTCAAAAGAATCAGAATTAAAAAGTAAAGGAAAATTAACCGACGATTTTGGAATTATTCTTCCTGTGCTCCTCTTTGACTTTGAACGAGGAAGATTTAGCGAAGAAGAGAGAATTATTTTAGATAATATTAAAAGTAGACAGTGGATGGATTTAACACAATATTCATTGGAACAGAAGATTGATTACTTAAAGGTTAGAAACTTGGTTGAAAGAGTTATTGATATTTCATATGAGATTGAAAGACAAGATGAAAACTTTAATTTTCAAATAGAATCAATAATCCTAGATTCTAAAACTGGATTGCTATGGGCTGGAACATTAAGTGCTTCAGAGTTGACAATAGATGAAGCTAGAAAATATGTAGATGAAATAAACAAAAACTCAAAAAGAAAATGGAGAATACCTACAAAACTAGAACTTGAAACTTTAGTCGATAACGCTTTAATTCCAGTTAATGATCCACATGTGAGCCCTTTTCCATTAAGGCAACCGTTTAACCATCAAAAGTATGGTTATCTGCATTCTTCAACACTTATTGATGGTATGCACGATCAAAATTACATAATGAATGTTCGAAATGGTCACATTTTTAATGGGCATGAATTTAAAGCCTTTCTAAGGTTAATTGCTGATAATGACTTGTTTCATAGTGAGATGTAAGTTTATTCAAGAAGTCACCGGCATCATCTAACACCATGTTCACGCATCGGGCATGAGCCCTCGGTTCGGCAGTGGAATTTCGGGGAAGTGGGATCAACCGAACACATCCGCACCGACTAAGCGCAACGCGCCCGGCCACGTTGTGGCCTTAAGTCGGTGGGATGTCGTGAACACAACAACGTTATGAGAAATCCCTGCAATGAATAAGAAAATTCAAGTGAAAGTGAGAGTGAACTAATTGAAGGTTTACTGCTCTAAATGTAAACAAGAGACAAATCATAAATTAATTAGTGAGCATAGAGAGATATACACGCCAGAAAGTTATCCTAAGATGGAAATTGATTATGCAGAGGGAACTTGGCAAATTATTCAATGCCAGGGTTGTGATGATGTCTCTTTTCGAGAAATGTGGATTACTAGTGAGAATATTAATCCAGATGGTGAAGCTGAAGAAGTAGTCACTCTTTATCCAAATAGAGATAAGGACACTCTCTTAGCTAAGGACTATGCGTTATTACCTAGTAAATTAAGAAAGATATATAAGGAAGTTATTAAATCATATAATTCAAATTTATTAATATTGTGTGCAACTGGGTTGAGATCAATTGTAGAAGGGATATGTGATTCAGCAGGTATAGAAGGTAAAAATCTTCAACTTAAAATAGAGGGCTTACATACAAAAGGATACTTAACACAGAAACATGCAACTATTCTACATGAACATAGATATATGGGGAATTCAGCAGTTCATGAATTAGATATTCCCACGAAAGAAGAACTTTCTATTGCAATTAGAATTATAGAACACACTATTGAGAACTTGTATGAGATAGATGATCAAGTGGATGAACTCAGATGGTTAAAAGAAAGAAGATTGAGGAAATCAAGAATATAGAAATAATAGTTATGTGATATCAGGAAGGCAGGGACATCTCATAACACCGTATTCACGCTGCGTCGCTAACGCTCCTTGATTCGCCCGAAGCTAAAGTGCCTGGAAGTAGACTCAGGCGAATAACCTCTGCGAGGCTAAGTCTTCGACCCGGCAGTTGTGCTGCCTTAAGCCTCTCGGGTTCGTGAATACAACAACGTTATGAGAAATAACTGAAAGGAGTTTTTTGTATGTCGCAGTCATTAGAATATAGACTTGTGTTTAAGAATTTACCGTTTGGTATTACGAATTCTAGAAAAGATCAAAAAATATATATTCATAAGCTATTAAATGATATTCAAAGTGAGCTTGAACGGTTTGAGCTTAACCGAGATAATATGAGTATCCATTTAAATGTAGATTGGTCTATAGCAATTAATGATATTGAGAGAAACATGGAAAAAAACTTTTTCATGGACGATATTCACACTGAGTTCGAAAAAAATAAAGAAAATTATGATTCTATCATCGAGTTTTTCAATGAACGTTCTGAAGAGATTCCACCAGAAACTGAAGTAGTCATTGTAGTAACAGCATCTGAAATTAATATGGTAACTCTAGATCAAACAACTAAAAATTTTGTTTATCAATTATACTTGGCATTAAATCTATCATACCCAGGATTTATTGATTGTTATTGTGCTAGACTATTTTCTCCTGAAAATTGTGAAGAGTTAACGCTTAGTAACTACGGATTTGAAGAGTGTTGGACTGGAGAGAACTGGCCTATTATTGAATTTATACCAATCAATAAGGTTTGCAGTTGGTTTAACAAAAATAATTTATGGAATAAATATATTGGTGAAGCAAGATTGGAAAGGTGTCTATTTTCGTTGTTACACTTTTGTGAGGAAGGTAAAATCAGTCCAAGTAAAATTGTTTGGCTTGTTCACGCCTTAGAATCTATATATGAGATTCCCCAATCTGCAATTCTTCATTCGTTAAAAGAAAGAATTTCTATTGTACTTTTTAAAAATTATGAAGGAGGAAGATCAAAGATATCTAAAAGAATTAATGAGTTTTATCAATACCGTAGTAATTTTGTTCATGGAAGTTTGACCATTTATTTACCTTCAGAAGAGTTAATTAATAGTGATATTCATGAAGATTATTTAAATCTTTTATTTCAGACAGAGCAATTTGCCTTCAGGATTTTAGTGGCTACATTACAAAAAATGATAATTGAGGATTGGAAAAATTTTAATTTTAAAACAATCTTTGAAGGGGCTTAATCCAGCAATTCAAAGAAGTCAGTTACTTCTCATAACAAAACATTCCTACATCGTCGCATACGCTCCTTGGTCGCCGAGAGGGATTTCAGAGAAGTGAATTCAGGCGACATATTCAACCAGCTAAGTCTGACGACCCGTTCCCTACTGTCACTTAAGCCGCTTGAACGTCAGGAATGCCAAACGTTATCGGGAATTAATGCAAAGGATAGGTGTATATGGAGACGAAAACACAATTTAAACATAGCTATTTAGTTTATAGGAGGCTACGTGAAAATAATATTTTTATGAATGAATGGAATAGTGAAGATGATAATGATTCGTTAAATGAAGTTATTAGAAAAATTTATACTCTAAATCAAAGCAAAGCAAAAGAACTGCAAATAGAAGAAACCATCAACTTAGTTGAGTTAATCATATCGGAATATAAGCTAGTATTTATTGAATGTCTTGAATCAGAATATAATAACCCTCATTTATTTATTTATTTTACTTAATTTTTTCAAAGTAGGTAAATGGTATCCCCGAAACGGCAGAGTTGCAATAATAGATACTCAAAAATTCTTTAGCGAACGATCAGTGGTCGACTATATTGAATTTCCTAATGCAATTGTAGAGATTAATGGAGAATTGTACGAAGAAGGGATTCAAGAATCATTTGTATTAGAAAGAAAAAAATACGTTATTAATACACATGAACCTTTTTGCAAATTCTGTGAGGAATTTCATAACGATTTATTAACATATGAAGCAAACAAAGAATTATGGAAGGATTTTAGAAAGTATATAGACCGGTCATGGACAAATAATGAGAAATCAAAAGGAAAATATAAATATATAGAACTGAAGGACTTGTATATTATTTTCGATTTTGAAAAAAGATAGCTTAAACAAGAAGGCATTAACATCCGATAACACCGTATTCACGCATCGAGTCAGGCTAATCCTGTCTCTCGGTCCGCAAGAGGCATTTCGAAGAAGCAAATTTTGCGGACAACCCTGTGAGGCTAAGTGGCAAAGCCACCCGGCGACTACGTCGCCTTAAGCCTTTCTGGTTCGTGAATGCACAAACGTTATCGGAAATTCCGCAATATACTACCTGAAATTTACTAGTTCATTAAAGATTAATTTATAATTATTGTTTATCAAGGAATTTAAAAGGAGTAGAGATAATGGCTATATATAATATTAATAAGGGTCATTCTATCTTCCTACTTCGAGATAAGAACATTATTGAAGCAAAGATAATTGATTTCATTGAAGGTTGTAATAATGAAGTCTGGTTAGTTCAACCAAAAGGTGATAATGCATATTTAGTTGTTAGTTATAATAAAGATGCTTTTTTTACTAGAGACAAGGCTAGAAAGATATTATCAGACATACTGGAGAATGAGACTAAATTAATAATGCTAGTGGAGAATGAAAAAGAAATTAAGCGGGAAGCTGTGAGAAAAGAGAGAGAAGAAATTGAAGCCCTACAATTAAAACATAGAGATGAGTTAATTAAGAATAATATAACAATTGAATTGAATTCAATATGTGAATCATGTAAGAAGCCGACAAATGAATTTGGTCTTTGTGGTTGTAGCTAGGAAGTGCGGAACATCCGATAACACCGTATCCGTATCTACTCCAAGTCGGATTCGTTCCTTGATCTGTCGGAGATATTTCGAGGAGTGGAATTTGCACATCCTAACCGCATCGCGGTCGTAGCTAACGTCCCTTAGGGCAGGGAGAGTTCGTAGATACAAACACGTTACAAACTCCTAAAACAAGAAAGGGAGGATAAAATGACTCTAAATGATTCCTATCCATTTGAAAGACTATATCCACCAGTTAAAGTTACTGGAGAAGAGTTTGAAAAATTTGTACTTAACAAATTTAAAGAATCATATCCAAGTGCGGAAATCACACATAGAGAAAATATCATAGGAACAGACGGTGAGTATAATATTGATATAGCAATTAGGTTTCAGGAATTAGGAGTTAACTTTTTAGTACTTGTAGAATGTAAACATCACAAATCTCCTATAAAAAGAGATTACATACAGATATTAAGAGATAGAGTTGGATCAATTGGAGCTCAGAAAGGAATCTTAGTTTCATCTAGTTCTTTTCAACTTGGGGCGATCAATTACGCGAAAACCCATAATATTGCACTTATAAGAATCATAAACGATGAATTTAGATATGAACAAAGAAGTAAGGATGGAGTTAACAGAACACTAACAGATATTAAGTTATCCGGAGACCTTACAATGACCTGGATTGAATCAATAACTGAAAAAAGTCTTTCTAGTAGAGTAATTAATAGTGTTAAAGACATTTTAAGTGATTCATAGAAGTGAGAAACCTCGTATAACAATGTATCCACGCAATTATGCCATACGGGCCCTAGGTCCGTCTGAGGCATTTAGGGGAGCGGTTCCAGGTGGACAACCCTGCGAACCTAACCGCTGTCGCGGCCAAAGCTAAGGTAGCCTTTAGATTCTCGGGTTCGTGAATACAAGAACTTTAAACGTAATTGTGAATAATTAGAGGAGGATATCAATTGCCATACAATATAGAAGAAAAACTAGTTATCGCGGTTGCATCTAGCGCAATATTTGATTTAACTGAATCTGACAGAGTGTTTAGAGATCAAGGAGAAGATGAATATAGAGTATATCAGAGAAAAAATGAGAAGGAAATATTGGGACCAGGTGTGGCATTTCCACTAATTAAGAGAATATTAAATATTAACACTGACGAAACTCAACCAGTTGAAGTCGTATTGCTTTCTCGTAATGATCCTGATACAGGTTTACGTGTGTTTAACTCAATAGAACATTATAATTTACCAATAAGTAGAGCTGCATTTGTAACTGGTAATGATCCTTTTCAGTATATGGATGCATTTAATGCGTCGTTGTTTTTATCTGGAAACATAGACGATGTTAACAGTGCGGTTGGATTAGGATATCCAGCTGGTTGTATTTACCCTACAGAATACGTAGACGATGAGTATGATCTAGAATTACGTTTAGCTTTTGACTTTGATGGGATTATCGCTGATGATTCGGCTGAAACAATTTATCAAGAAAGTGGAAAGTTAGAAGAATTTCAAAATCATGAAAGTGTCAAAGCGAATGTACCACTACCAGCGGGTCCTTTGTTAAGATTCTTTCAAGAGATATCAAAACTTCAGAAGCTAGAAATTGAAAGAAATAAAACTTGTTCAGACTATAAACCTAAAATTAGAGTAGCGATTGCAACTGCTAGAAACGCACCAGCACATGAAAGGGTAATAACAACATTAAGAAACTTAGATATTAGAGTAGACGAAGCATTCTTTCTTGGAGGAATAGATAAAAGTAGGGTGTTGAGTGTATTTAAACCACATATTTTCTTTGACGATCAAATTGGTCACATAGAAGGGATAGCAAAAATTGTGCCATCCGTACATGTCCCATTTGGAATAACTAATTTGAAAGTAAAATAGAAGTAGATATAACTACGTATAACACCGCATTCACACTTCGGGCATTTGCTTTCGGTTGTAGAAGTAAAATCTAAGAAACTGCTCAACAACATAGATGACAATCTAAGTTAATAGCTATCTAAGGTCGGCGTCCGTCGTGAATACAAGAAACGTTATGAATGATAGACAATTTATTACTTAGAAGAATTTCCATGAGGAGTTAGACTCTGCACCTGGAAAGTCATAAGTGGAGGTTGATTTTTGTGGGAGTAGCTTGTAAGTTGAGCTGTGGTCATTGCTCATTCAAACAAGATGTTTTTTTAGGAATTGGGTTTAGATACATAGATTTGGTTTCGATTCTAGAATGGTATGAGGTAGAAGAAGATCGACAAATAATCAAAGAGTTTATTAATGAAAAGGAAAAGTCATTTGATTGCTATGATGGTCTGTATATTTGCCATGAATGCAATTTCTTGTTAAATAAAGTGTATTTACATATGAAGTCAGAAACTCGATCTTACACGAATAGTTATGATTGCCCGCGTTGTAGTACACAAATGCCACCAGTCCCTCTAGTTAATATTCAGAATGAAATGATTGATTGTCCGGATTGCGAACAAGAAAAACTAGTGGTGAATTTTTATATGGATTGGGACTAAGAAGATGAATTAAGTTGTATAAAAGTATTCATATGACATGGTAGCAAAACGTCTAAATTCGTTATTTATTATTGATATAGTAGTTAAGTTGAGATGAAAAAGGAGAATTATCATGAATTCAGAGTTCGCATTTATTGATTTCCCCCGGTTAGAAACAGAACGTTTCACTCTACGGAAAGAAGAAGAACAAGATCGATATGATATTTTTGAGCTTTATTCAAACGAACGCGTTGTTAAACATATGCCATTCACACCATTTATTTCTGTCGAGGATGCGGTAGATGAAATGAATTGGTATCATAAAATTTTCAAGGAACAATCTGGTCTACGGTGGATGATTGAAGATAAAGAGTCCACAAAAGTGATTGGAACATGCGGATTTTTGAACTACGAGAAGATACATAATCGTATTGAAATTGGTTATGACTTATCTCCTGACTTTTGGGGTAAGGGTATCATGACTGAGGTAGCGAATTGCATCATTGATTTTGGGTTTTTGAGAATGAAGGTAAATAAAATCGAAGCGAAAGTAGAACCGGAGAATGAGGCGTCGATCCGTTTGATTTATAAGCTCGGCTTCCACAAAGAAGGTGTCTTAAGGCAACATGAGTTCGAAAAAGGGAAATACATTGATCTTGCTGTTTTCTCTAAGCTGAAAAGTGAGTATTAAACTCTTATTTTCTAAGGTAGTAGCATCACTATAGCTGAACCGGGAGTCACTGCTTAAAAGTCAGGAATGCGCAACGTCATCAGAAAGACCATTAAGGGGGGGCATGTATGAAACTCTTCAAAGGTAGGCACTTGGGTACATCACTGAAACAAGAAGCGTTCATTGATACTCCACTAGGAGACATCTCCCTAAAATTATTTGTTGAAGAGTTAACATACGTTCCTAATAAAAGATTCGCTCTACCAAATGGTGGTACGCTTTATGGATATTATTACGATCAGTTCGATGCTGAATTAGTAATTTGTAAGCCAAAGTTATATATTCCTTCACATATGGTAGTCGATAACTCTCAGGCGGCCGTTTTTAGAGTAAAACCCAATAATACTGTACATTCATGTGACTTTGTAGCTGAGTGGGAGAAAGGATATAATTGGGAAATGTTCGGAGATAATAGTGGGCAGTATCTGGAGTCGGTTGAATACAAAAACAGATTAATTAGACTTCATCTAGGTACACAAGATGGCGAAGAATTAATGAATAGGAAAATCAATGGAGATATGATTCCGAATTCCCTGAAACTCCATTCGGATATAGAAAGATTTAATTTTATTGAATACATAAATCACGGGTTTCGCATTCCGTTTAACCAAATACTGAAGGATGAGATATGCCAAGTACATTTTATAGTTGCATGGACAAAGAACATCGCCGATGATGTCTCAACGTGGTTTGCAGTAGACCAATTAACCAAAAACATATTGGAGGGGGAAGAGCTTATTTAAGTATTTCAATGTAGCATGTTCCTCCACACTGTGTTCACGCTACCTCGCTGACACTCCTTTGTCTCTCCGATAATTATCGAAACTTGATCAAATAAGCAACTTAAGCCTCTCAAGTTCGTGAATACCACGAACGTTATCTAAAATCAGCGTATACCAAAAAGCCTATTAATCACAAACCATTGTCACTCAATATTTTGGAGGGATACTGAATGGGCACAGAAGAATCTATAAATGAGATGTTAAATGAATTAATTAGAAAAGTTGAATTGATCCTACTTGATAAGACTAAGCATAGTTTTGGGACGTTAGAATATTTCCTGCCACAATTAATTAAGGCAAGGGATGAAAAGCTGTACTTGAAAGATAACTGGTTTATTAATTCTCCGCGTTGGTTAGGTGAGTATGGGAATACCAAGGATGAAGATGAAATATATAATGATATCGTTAAGATAGAGTTGTTTATGAGGACAATAAGGCATCAAACTAATAAATAACAATTAAAGATACTGGGTGGGAAACTTCAATAATAATTGTTTTTTACCAGTTCCTAACACGAATGTTCGAGTAAAATGAGAGGTACAACAGAACAACAACATTTGAGGTGAAGCTTTAAAGGAAATTGATATTATATTATTATGTGTATTAATTCACATATAATCTGGAGGTAGATATGATAGAGATACTAAAAAAGGCTCAAAGCTATACATACAACTCATTAAATTATTTGGATTTGGATGAGATAGAAATTAATCCGAATGAAGATTTAATTATTGAGCAATCAGATGCAATTATTATTTGTAACAAAACAATCAAAGAATATAAGATGCTTTGGGCTGCTGAGACTCTTGATGCTTTTACTAAGGCGGTTGGGGAATTAGAATCTAAGCTTAATTATCTTTTTTCCAATGGGCCAAGAAGAATATATATGGAATTTGTAAGACCAGAATTAGTCCCGCTTTTGGAGAGTATAGGGTTTAGAAATGAGAGTCAATTTGTTGATTTTTGGATGGATGATATTTCAAAAGTTGAATCAAGTGAAGGTAACACCATATTGATTAGAAACACAGTACCAGAGGAATATTTGAAGGTTAGTTTAATTACTAAGGCATGCAAAGGACTTTCGAGAGGTTTTCATGGTGAAGAAGTTGAGTTTATCAAAGAATGGAATGAAGATGAGAGTTCTTGTATTTTATTAGCGGAGTTAGACGGAGTAGCAGTTGGCGTATGCTTCATTAATATATATGGTTTTGACAGTGAAAAGGGACCTGTATTATGGATAAGAGAACTAGCTGTGGATCCCAATTTTCAAAACCGAGGAATTGGTCGTAGTTTAATAGAGCAAGGTTTACAATGGGGTTTACACAAGGGCGCAAAGCGTTCTTTCCTTGCAGTAGATAAACAAAACATAAAAGCAATTCATCTATATAATCAGTTTGGGTATAAATGCAAAGATGAAATCGGCCAAATCAATATGGCTCTAGAGGGGGTTTGAGAGTGAACAATCCGCTAGAATTAACAGAAATAAAATACGTAGTAGCAGATTTGAAGCTGAAAGAATCTATAACCAGGAACTGGAATAAAGTTATTGGTAACCATATGCATATTGAAGATGGTGTTTCAATAGTGGGGATGCATGGTGATGAGCCTATTTCAATTATCTCTGTGTACTGGAAGCAATGGATTGAACCTTTAGAGCAATACTATGACGGGTACATAGATATTATTGAAGTGAAGCCTGAATATAGAAGACAGGGTATTGCTAAGTATTTAATTGAAGCAGCCGAAAAGGAATGTAGAGTCAGAAATATAAGCCAAATTAGAGCATGGAGTTCTGATAACAAAACTGAAGCAATCAATATGTGGAAGAAACTTGGATATGGTATGTGTCCTGCACGGATTCTTAGTGGATATCACCAAGATGAGTTAGTTAACGGATATTATGTAGTAAAGACTTTAATTTAACCTAAGAGGAGACACACCATGAAAATCGCCCTATTAATTGTAGATATGCAAAAAGTCTTTTTAGAGAATCCGAAGGAAAAACTTAATATCGATAGTGCATGTGAACACATAAATTATGTCGCAGACCTACTTCGTTCAAAAGATCATTATGTTATACATATTCAGGATATTGAAGGAGCAGAAGATATTCATTCCGAATCACTCGATATCATCTCGGAGATCAAAGTTGAAGATCATGATATTAAGGTAACTAAAGAAGAATCTAATGCATTTTGGAATACAGAATTAGAACAGATTTTAAAAGATCAAGGGATTGGGTTAGTTATTGTGGCAGGTTTTGCAGCAGAGCATTGTGTACTCTTTACCTATAATGGTGCCAAAGAAAGAGGCTTTACAACAGTAATCTTACAAAATGGAATATTGAGCACGAATAGTGATGTGATTAGTCATACATATCGTGATAGAAACATTATTTCATATCCTGTAATTGAGTTTATTGTGGGATAAAGATCTATTTGAAAGAAGGAAATCAATCGTGAAGCTAAAAAATTTAATTGAAGCAACAAAAAGACCCTTATTGTTTGAAAAGGGAACTTCTCAGATGTGGATCGACGAATATATATCACAACAAATGCTAGAAGCTCATTTAGATCCGAATACAGATGCTGCAAGTAGAAAGCCTGAAACAATGGATGCTTCGGTGAAATGGATCAAAGAATATATTTGTGGCAACAACTTTGAACTCCAAGTCCTTGATCTAGGTTGTGGGCCAGGACTTTATTCAAATCGGCTCGCTAAGCTAGGTTTTAATGATGTTACGGGAGTGGACTTTTCAAGTCGTTCAATTGCATATGCAAAGGACAAAGCATCAGAGTTAAATCTGCAAGTCAATTATATTTGTCAAGATTATTTAACTCTCAATTTCACGAATAGCTTCGATGTTGTACTGCTCATATATTGTGATTTTGGAGTATTTAACGAATACGAATGTAACACATTGTTGCATGAAATCTACAGTAATTTAAAACCTGGGGGAAAGTTTGTCTTTGATATATTTACACCAAATAAATATAGGAACCATGCTGATTCGAGAACATGGAATTCATATACGAGTGGCTTTTGGAAGCCAAATTCTCATATGTGTTTGAACTCCAATTATTGGTATCCTGAAGAAAGAGTTCATTTAGACCAAGCGATTGTGATCGATGATAATGAGGATATGCAGGTTTATAATATTTGGGACAAGGCATATACAATCGAAGAGATTTCTTCCATTCTGAAGTGTGTAGGCTTTGATGAACTTGAATACTTTTCTGATATAACTGGACGAGAATATGATGAAGAAACAGAAGTAATAACAGTAGTCGCCAAAAAGGAATTGGTGAAGTAGTTGAAAAAGAAACGAGTTTTCTTATTAATAGGTGTGATCATTATAGCTTTCGTGGCAGTTTTTTTAGTTTTTTGGCAAATGAATAAACGTCAGATGAATGTTGAATTATTACCACCTAGCCATGACCATACTACATGGGTTTTAAATACTTCTTCAGCATATGAGGCGTTAGCCGTGCTAAATATGTTAAGTGGCGATCCGCTTGCTGAATCGATTTACTCCGAAGATATCAGTTCATTTGAGGACAAGCAAACAAGCGAGGCGAGTAAGTCTATTGCTAACATAAAGGCATGGAAGGAACAAACGGGGATGATGGTAACGGGTGTGCCTACATCCTACTTTTCTGCTATCGACCCCAAGAGTATTGATGATTTATTGAAATATAGTAATGATCCTGAACTCATTAAAAATATTTTAATTGAGAATGATGAATCACATAGTTGGGCAATGCCCTATTACTGGACGGGAGATTGGAAAAATTTCATTGATCTTCTTCCGGATTTAAAGGTAGCTCTTGAATGGCTTAGAGATATTGGATTTGAAGAGGAATGGGCAATGCAATATAAGCCTTTGTTAGAACAACAAGCAGAAAGTTTGGAACTAGAATTAAGAGATTATAATGTAATAAAAACGGTGGAGGAACACATTGGATTTTCTCTTCCAAGTGATGAAATCTCAATAACTCTAAGTTATTATTGGAAACCACGTGGTACTCATCTATTTGGTACACGGTTTGTAACGGAGACGGCATCGCTTGAACCTGAGTACTTTGTTAGAACTGCAGTACATGAGATGATGCACCCACCATTTAATCGTTGGGATGGAAGAGCAAGGGATGCAATATTGCCAGCAATTGAACAAAATAGCTTTTTAATGAACTACTTTAATCATCGTGAGATGAAGTATGGATATAATGATGTTGATTATTGGGTTGATGAAAATATGATACGGGCTTTGGAACAATACATATCTGAAAAGTTAGGAGTTGCTAATGTACTTTCAGATAGATGGGGTAAGTATGAAGACGGAGGGATGCATAGCATAGCACCCGTTGTGTATATGTTGCTGCGGCAAGAGAAATTCCCCTCTAAAGATGCAAGTTTTGAAAGCTTTATTATTAGTATGATAAATGAAGGGTATTTCTCGGAAATAGAGTCACAAGAATTATATTCTGATTTTTTCACTAATACTCCTGAGCCATTAGACATAAGTCTTTGACCCGTCATCCAACGTCCGGGAAACCGGGCGTTTTTGCATTGACATAATATTGAATAAAGTGATTAGATGCTAGTTAGGTAAAATAAAAATCTGGAGTGAGAAAATGAATCTACTAACAAAAGATTCACAGACATTTCTTCAAAGAAAAGATATCACGAAAGCTGATGGACTTATAGCATTTATCTTTTATTTATACATCATTTCACTTACCTGTATTTACATGTATTCGATGAAACATGGTGTGCTTGACAATTTATCAGGAAATAACACCAAAATCATATTTGGTTCAGTAATGCTATTGTTACTGATAGTTCCCTTAAGTCTTATATTAACGATTAGAAAGCAGAGTCTTTCATCCATTGGATTTTGTAAGGTTAGAAGACGTCAACTGATATTCTGTGCTATTCTGCTAATCGGGTATATTTGCTATTACATAATATTCTTTGGTTTTAGTGTCGACTTATTTTTTCGGTTATACTTTTATATTCTCGCCGTTGGATTTTTTGAGGAGATACTATTCAGAGGTTTTATTTGGCCGAGATTAACTCCTCTTTTTGGTAGTAACTTAGGGACCATATTGACAGGTGTTCTCTTTGGGGTTACTCATGCACCTATGTCTATAATTCTCCACGACGCACCAATTTTTCTTGCATTATTTAATAATATTGGTTCAGGTATATTAGGCCAGTTAGTTTTCGGTTATGTGTATTCAAAATCAAAACATATAATAGTACCGTCATTCATTCACGGACTTCTAGATGCATTATAAACGATGACAGTAGAATCAATGTAGTCGATGACTTTACCTCCCTATAAAAAATACTAAAATTGTTATAAATTACACAAACTTGAATTATTCAATTTTGTAAAAGTTTATGATAAATTGGTATGGGTTTGGACGGACCACCATCTGAGGGAGGCTTACACATAAAAGCCATCGGGGTCGTACTTGGAGCGAACATTGGTGTCAATATGCAAGAGAGTCCTTGCAAGATGTGACAAAGTTCTTTTTAATCAGGATACGAAGTTTGTAGATCTTGCATTACAGAAGGAAGGGCTCATTAATGAGCTCAATCACAAAATTATCGACTATATTACTCGGATTCACCTGAATAACGGACTTCCTGAGGGCGAATCGGAGAAAGCTTCCGGCTGGTTCCAGGCCGTCAGTGATATCGAGAGGATCGGAGACCATGCAGAGAATGTTGTAAAGCTTGCTGAGTTCATCATAAACAATAGGATGGAGTTCTCGGGAGCCGCTACGAAAGAGCTTCAGGAGATGATGGAAGTCGCTGATCAGACCGTAGAGAAAGCGCTGGTAGCTTTGGAGGAACAGAATACCGAGATGGCAAGAGCCGTATTGGAGCTGGAATCGAAGCTGGATGAACTTGAGGTTGTGTTCCGAAAAAATCACATCATGCGTCTAAACCAAAATTTGTGTGCAAGCGGTGCCGGTACGATCTACTTGGACCTGCTTACCAATCTTGAACGAATCGGAGATCATGTAAGAATATTGCTCAATTCGTTCTGCACGAACAACATTAAAAGAATATATAATGGATTGTCTCGTCCTGATCTGTAAGGGCGGGACATTTTTAATGGATTCTTTAGAACAGATGATTAACCTCTACAACACGGGGTTGAAATCGAGCCGCTTTGTTTGTCATAATGGTATGAGCGTTATTTTGGTTCATCAATATCACTTACTCCATGAGAAGAGGTCTATCACAATGAACATTAATTTAAGTCAGACAATAAACCAGCCTTATGAAATTTATCCCGTTCCTCAGGATATTATTTATTATGAAGGTGAAGCAACGATTACAGATTGTGTCCATATCATTGCCCAGGCTGATCTAAAAGAGGCCACACTGCCTAAACTTGAAGAGGCTTTAACTTTGTACGGTTATACATATACGATATCAGATGATTTTGTTACGGGTAAAAGTAATATTTACCTTACAACCCAGCAGCATTGTAATAAAAATTGGTTAGCAAGTATACATCCAGAGCCCATTTCCGAATTGACGCAAAGAGAAGGGTACAACCTAGTGTTCAATGGGGATTCGGTTTGCGATATTGCTATTATTGGTAGTGATAGCGATGGAATCCATTATGGTGTTGTAACTTTGAATCGTATTTTGAGCCAATTATCTAATCATGTACTACAGAAATGTGTAATCACGGATTATCCTGAAATATTGTATCGTGGCTACATTGAGGGGTTTTATGGTTATCCTTGGAGCCATGAAGATCGCATGGATCTGATGAAGTTTGGCGGTGAACAGAAGTTAAATACTTACATCTACGCTCCTAAAGATGACCCTTATCATAGAAAACACTGGAGAGATTTATATCCGGATGAGAAAGCACAGGAAATTTCCGAGCTTGCGGCAGCTGGCCATGCTAACAATTTGAATTTTGTATGGACTATTCACCCCGGGGAAACGATTGACCTCTCCTCAGAAGAGGATTTTCAATCTGCGATTACCAAGCTAGAACAGCTGTACATCCTAGGAGTACGTCAGTTTGGCATACTGTTCGATGATCTCATTGGCGTTCCAAACGGAATAGAGCAAGCGGAGTTTATCAATAGAATAGATACCGAATTTGTTAAAGCAAAAGATGATATTAGACCTCTTCTCACTGTAGGTACAAGATATTGTGAAGCTTGGGGCCCATCGATGACAGAATATTTCAAGCCTTTCGTAGAGGTACTTCATGATGATGTTGAAATTATGTGGACGGGCGCTGCGACGATGTCCAATATTTCCAAAGAACAATATGAATCACCTAAACGAGCGATCGGCACTGACAAGAATCTATCCGTATGGTGGAACTATCCTGTTAATGACTACTGTGACTCCAAAATTCTCATGGGTAAAATAGAAAACTTAAGCTCTGATCTGAATAATGTAAATGGGTTCTTCTCGAATCCTATGAATCAACCTCAAGCTTCCAAACAAGCATTATTCTGCATTGCTGACCACAACTGGAATACAGATGCTTTCAACTGTGAAACAAGCTTTTCCGCATCATTCAGGGCGCTTGCTCCAGAAGTAGCAGAAGATTTGGAGATATTCGCTTCTAACAGCTGTTATTTAAATGATGACGGCGGGATCAGTGGTGACTTTTTGTTCGATGAATCATGGTATTTGAAGGATGATGTCAAAGAGCTACAGTCTGGCATAGAACAAGGACAAGATGTAACTGAATGTGCGAACAGATTGATGAATCATTTTATCAGAATGGAAACAGCAGCGGATCGTATCAAAGAGGGGTGTTTAAATGTACAGCTGGTAAAAGAATTAGAGCCTTTCTTGGATGCATTTAAATTGATGACCCAATCGGCACAGCATGTGATTCAAGGCGTTATAGCCTTACAACGTGGTGACGTGCTTGAAATGGAACGTAAAAATGAAGTGGCGCTTAACCTCTTCAAATCCATGGAACAATGTAAAGTTCAAAGACTAAAAGATGAGGTTCCGCAGAATTATATAGTAGATGTAGGTACCTTAGTGATTAAACCTTTTATTTCTGAAACGATTATCTTGACAGCCGTTATAGCTGGAACGGAAACGAAGCCATTAGCGCTAGGTTACGATATGAAGAATCTTGCATTACAATCCCTTGGGGTTACAGCGACCGCTTCAAGCAGCGTGAGTGAGAATGAAAATGGTAATAAGACCATTGATGGCATGATTAAAAGTGGGAAGTGGTGCTCGCCAGACCACAGACCACATCTTACTATCGATTTACAAGAGCCTGCAACTATTAAGCAATATCGTATTATTAACTGCGGGCATCCTGTGGCTAGGGAAACTAAAGTATGGAACACCAAGCATTTTCAAATCCTTGCTAGCCTAGATGGTGATCAGTTTACAATCATTGATGAAGTAACCGATAACAAAGGCGATGTGATTAACCGTATTCTTGAAAATGAAACTACAGCAAGATATATCCGTCTGCAAATTGTTGAACCAACACAAATAAGCATCGATGGAAGCGGACATACGCGTATCTACGCATTTGAATTATTTAATGAATGTTATCCATATCAGTCTGAAAAAGTACTCACATCAGAAATCCAGATTGAAAAACCAGGCAAAATCACGATTAAAAATGTGAAAATGGGCGATGTGATCTCGTTGTACCGTTCATTGAATGAAGAAACTCCATTTGCGGTATCTGAGAGAGCTTCTGAGGATTTAAATGAGATTGTGTTTGAAGGCGTATCGCTGCGTGAAGCTGGAGACAGAATATTTGTTGAGAGAACGTCTGGTAAATATCTGCCAAGTGTCAGAACATCAAAAGGAATATAGATATATCATTACAATTAGCGTGAATTATAAGCTTAGATGAATTTATGAAAGAACCCCCAGCTATCCGACCATGGAATGGGACTGCCCCCTTAACGTGAGACAAATTAAAACACCTTCAAGAGAATTCAACCATGTCGTAAGATATGGAGACAAACTTGGAGGTGTTTTTGCGTTGGCAACAAGAGTTAGCTACCCTGTAGAAGTAAAAATGAAAGCAATTGAAATGAGATTGGCTTGCATTCCGGTAAAAGAAGTTATGGAACAACTCAACATACGAAATAAGACACAAGTGAAAACTTGGATGCGGTGGTATCGCAGTGGTGAATGGAATCGGCTAGAGCAACCCGTGGGCAAACAATACAGCTACGGCAAAGGACCCGAGTATGCATCAGAACTGGAGAAACTAAAAGCTGAGAATCGGTTTTTGAAACAACAATTAGATGTACTAAAAAAGTACAAGGAGATGCAAAGGAGGTGTCACCAAAGATTGTAGTGGAATGGATCGAGTCTATCCGAGGAGAAGTGAGCGTTACCCAAGCTTGTGAATGGTTAGGGCTCCCTCGTACAACGTACTACCGTTGGAAATCAGCGTATGACACCGAGTGCAAAGATCACGTGGTAGAGAAGGTCCGGGAACTCTGTATGCAACATAAATTTCGCTATGGATACCGAAAAGTAACCGCGTTGCTTCGACTGGAACAAACAATCAATCATAAACGTGTACAACGGATTATGCAGCATGAAGGGTTGCAGTGTCGAGTTAGGATAAAGAAACGTAAACCAACGGGACAGCCCGCGTATCTAGCAGAACATCTGTTAAAGCGTGAATTTCAAGCCCATTTACCGATGAAAAAACTTGTCACGGACATTACATATTTACCCTTCGGCGGAAAAACATTGTACCTGTCGAGTATCTTAGACTTGTTTAACGGTGAGATTGTGGCTTACAGTATAGCCGACAAGCAAAACATCGCGTTTGTATTGGATACGTTAAACCAACTGCCTCCTCTACCAGGTACGATGCTCCATAGCGATCAAGGTAGCGTTTATACATCGGAGGCTTATCAGGCGGCCGTAAAAGGAAAAGGCATTACCATGAGCATGTCCCGTAAAGGAACGCCCGCTGATAATGCCACCATCGAATCGTTTCATTCCACGCTAAAGTCTGAAACGTTTTACCTCGAAGGGCTCACTTGTACAACGACGGCAATCGTTGAACAAACCGTTCGAGACTACATTATTTACTATAACTCAGTTCGTATTCAAACAAAACTAAAAAACCAGTCACCGATTGATTTTCGGCGACTGGCAGTTTAAACTTGCAAGGTGTTTTGATCCCTGTCTCACAAACGGGGGTCAGTCCCGAATAGTTGGAGGTTCTTTTTTTTGAAAAAGAGATTGTTCCCTTGCGCTTAGAATATGAAAATGATTCAAGATATCGGTATGTGAAAGCATGCTAGTAAGATGTATAATCATGGAAGAAGTGGATGACAAATGACCCGCGGTATCTGCAATTACTTGTAAACATGAATTTTAAAAAATGAAAGCAGGTAATTAAATGAGGAATTTGTGTTTTTGGATTTTTAGTATAGTAATAGGGATATCAATTATGAGTGGTTGTAATAAAATTGAAGAGACTACGACGGATAATAATAACACCTCAATGTTATATGATGCGGAATTTATTATGAATAAGTATCAAGATGTAAAATCAGGATACATACAAATTACAGGGGATAAAGTTGCTTTTAAGGAAGCTATTTTCGATTATGATGACAAGGCAATAATGTTTGTTAAAGAATATATGGATGAAGATTTTATTGAATATGATTTATCAAATGCACCGGAAATATTTATGATAGAATTTGAGGATTTTACAACGAAATATAAAAAAGTTGATTATGAGTTTCTCTCTGATAACTTTAAAAACTATTCATCAAGACCATTTTATGTTGAGATTATCGACAATAAAATATCAGCAATAATCGAAATATATGTCCCGTAGAAAGTTCTGAATGCCAAACGATAGATGAACTCGCATGGAAGAAAAACTAATAAAATTGAAGGAGATACCCATCGTATGAAAGTAGCTTATCTTGGACCTGAGGGGACATTTTCAGAAGAAGCAGCGGTTAAATATTTCAATGAAGATGAAGTTGAATTCTATATGTACGACACAATTCCAGATGTGATTGAAGCAGTAGGAGAATATAGAGTAGATAAAGCAATCGTTCCTCTAGAGAACACAATTGAGGGAACAATTAATATGACTATTGACGCGTTAATCTCATTTGATAATTTGTTTATCGAAGGTGAGTACACATTACCTGTTTCTTTACATCTGCTTGCGAACAAGGACGCGGATCTCTCTGGAATTAAAGAAGTATGGTCAATCTCTCCGATACTAACTCAATGTAGAAAATACATAAGAAAACGTAGTATTAAGAGCTTACAGTACGATAGTTCTGCATCAGCTGCTAAAGCGTTAAAAAATAGCGAAAGGACTGATGTAGCTGCTATTGGTTCGATATCATTAGCAAATAAATTGAACCTAAACATTATTGATTGGAATATCCAAGACAATTTTGACAATCAAACCCGTTTTATTATCATCAGTAACAATCTAAATACGGAAATAGATTTAATGAAGACTATGTTTGTAATAACACCTGGCCAAGATCAACCTGGGGTATTATCTTCAATATTGAATGTATTTACCGCTCTTACAATAAATTTATCATGGATTGAATCACGTCCAACTGCAAGGAAACTAGGAGTCTATAGATTTTTTTTAGAAGCAAATAATAACTGTAGCCGGGTAACGATTGAGAGAGCAGTTACTATATTAGAGACATTAGGGCATGAAGTTCGAATAATAGGGAGATTTAATGCATTTGAAAGTAAGTCAATGAAGCAACACGACATCTAATAGCAAAGCATCTGTTTCCGGGGGATTCGCCCCTTGGTTGTCAGATGTATAATCATAGAATAAGCACAAACAACAATTGACCCAGCCTAAGATAAGAGTTATCTTAGCCCCCTTTAGATAAGATACTACACGATCAATATCCAGACCGTTTATTATTAGGATTAATTCCTACGATTGTTGACTGGATAACGCTTAAGGAAGAAGCGGATTTTGTTCGAAGTCGTTTTTACTTAAATCAAGAAATAAAGTTATTACCCATACTAATGTGTCCGGATGATTGTGATTTGTCGTGTACCTTAATTATTGCGGAAGTTAAAAACACTATATTCACTCACGTAGCGGAGCTATATTGTGGTGAAGAACAAAAACATGGGAACATAGGAGTAAGTTTTTTGTGGGAAATTGAACCATTCTATCTAATGAAACGTAATACATCATAGTATCATATTTTTAGGAGGTTTTTTAATGAAGAAAAGGTTGATATGGATTCTGAGTGCTGCTATTGCACTAACACCGCTTGTTCCGACTGCAGCACTAGCGTCTAACGAGAATGTTGCAACTTCAATTCAGACACAGGCGACGATCGCTTCTGAGAAAGCGGCACTGCTTACCAAACAATACGGTACGACCAGCGTACAGTATGCACTGATCGACAACGGCAAGATTACAGTGACAGGACAGACGGGATTAAACGATGTAGAAGGGAAAATCCCTTTGACCAATGAAACCATGTATGGTATCGGATCAACGAGTAAAATGTTTACGACTGTTGCCGTCATGAAATTGGTAGATGAGGGAAAAATTAATCTGGATACCCCCTTAGTGCAGTACATAACTGATTTCAAAATGATAGATGAGCGTTATATGCAAATTACGCCACGTATGCTGCTGAATCATTCTTCTGGACTTCAAGGGTCAAGTCTGAGTAGTGGATTTCTGTTCAATGATAATGACACGTATGCGCATGACAACCTACTAGAGCAATTGTCTACACAGCGTTTGAAAGCTGATCCGGGGGCATTCTCGGTGTATTGCAACGATGGATTTACACTGGCTGAGATTCTTGTAGAAAGAGTCAGTGGTATGAAATTTACTGCATTCATTCATCAATATATTATCGAACCTTTAGAATTGAAGCATACGAAGACATCGCAAGATGTATTAGATTCAAGCAAACTTCCGGGTCTTTATTATCCAACATTTCCAACGCAGCTTCCAAATGAAACTGTCAACGTGATTGGGACGGGTGGAATTTATTCCACAGCAGAGGACATGGTACAATTCTCGCAAATATTTATGGGACGTGAAAAAGATATTCTGTCGGACAGTGCGGTACTAGCAATAGAGCAAGAGGAATTCAAAAAGGGAATGTGGCCCAAAGAAGCGGATAATTTAATTGACTACGGGCTTGGTTGGGATAGTGTAAGATTATTTCCATTCAGCGATTATAAAATAAAGGGTCTCAGCAAGGGCGGAGACACAATTTTGTATCATGCTTCTCTTGTGGTGCTACCAGAGCAGAACATGGCTGCTGCAGTTCTATCATCAGGCGGAAGTAGTTCGACGAACGAACTGCTGGCTCACGAACTTCTTCTTCAAGCGTTGAAAGAGAAGGGTGCAATCAAAGAAATTAAGCCGGAGAAATCATTCGGCATTCCTGTTAAGGCTGACATGCCAAGCGACATCACAAAGTACTCGGGCTTTTATGGTGCTACCGGACAACAAATTAAAGTTGCTATAAAGGATGGAGAGCTATCATTATCGGTGCCGAGTGTCCCTGCGTATCCTGAGCAGAAATATATATATACAGTGGAAGGCTCTTTTGTTAACGAAGTTGGGAGTTCGAAGATCAGTATTGTAACCGAGAAAAATGGACGCACCTACCTGTGGAATAGAGAATATGCAACAGTTCCGGGATTGGGACAATTGGCAATATCTCAGTACGTAGCTGAGAAGCTAGAAACTCAGGCCTTATCTAAAGAGACGGAAGATGTATGGGCAAAGAGAGAAGGCAAAACATATTACCCTGTGAGTGAGAAGTATAGTTCTGTTGTTTACATGATGAATCCAATCCTCAAGATTTCCCGTACCGCAGAATTAAAGGATTATTTCGGAGATAAGAAAATTACTGGACCGAATACTGCAGTGAGCCAACATCAAGTCCCAGGCACGGGAAGCCGGGATTCGGATGGATTTCGTTTTTATACGAAAGAAGGTATCGAGTACTTTGAGTCGGCTGGAAGTTTGTATGTCAGTGAGGACAAAGTAATACCTCTCTATCGAGGTAAAAAATCTACGGTTACTGTGCAAACTGACGGTAATGCTAGATGGTATAGTGTACCCCAAGCAATTGCTGGTAAGAAGATGATAGTATCGATGCCTGAACAAGGTGCTTATGCGGTATACGACGGAAATGGAACATGCGTGAACTACACCGTAATTAGCGGTAATAATGAAGTGGTTCTCCCTGAGAACGGAACAATCGTATTCGCTGGTAATGCTGGATCATCATTTAACATTTCGTTGGAGAAATAGCTTACTTGATTGATCTGATTTGATCGTAACAATGACTACTGTTTAACAAGCGCACCAGTTAATTTTGGCTTACTCAAAGTTAACTGGTGTGCTTTTTTTATTTTTCGAGCTATCACCATAGGTTCCCGCGATGTATAATATTGGAATATGAACAGATAACAAATGAACCAGCCAAAGATTAGAGTTGTCTAAGCAATAAACATTAAAAATGGACCAAATTGTTTTTATGAAAGGGTCTAACAATGAGAAAGAGTCAAATTATATTAATGATTACTGCTATTGTTATTATTATCGTGAGTGTTTCTGCTGGAACTGGACATTACATATTAGATCGATTTTTCACAATTAATGCTGGATGGCGAATGAATTGGGGATTAGAAGTTCCAAAGCCTAATCAAAGTAAATCTGTAATTGAGAATGTTGCGAGTTTTAATGGGGACGGAGAATTCTTTAATATTTCGACGTATAGCGGGAAGAAGATCAATTCATTTATTAAAAATAAATCTTTTAAGGAAATTGATAAGAATTCATTAATCAAATTAGAAGGTTATATTTCAAATTTTGATGAAGGGCTTCAAAGTATTAGAGGAGGAAATAATTATTTACAAGATAATCCTGTGATCTTTAAGCAAGGAGATTTGTATTTATATAAAAAGAAGGACGATGGAAGTTACATTATTTCTGTAGTAAATATTGAACAGAGAATTTTATACACATTGGAGTGGCTTCAATAAATAAAAAGTCTAGAGTTATCTAAGGCTGGGTCATTTCGTGAATGCCGAAGGTAAGACGAAACTACTGGAGGGTTAAATAATGGAGGGAATTATAAAGGAAGAATTAAAGTGCATAGAAGAAATGCATAATGTAAAAATATTATATGCCTGTGAATCTGGAAGTAGGGCATGGGGGTTTCCATCAAAGGATAGTGATTATGATGTGAGATTCATCTATATTAATCATCCAGATTGGTACTTATCTATTGATGATAAGCGGGATGTTATTGAATTACCGATTAATGATCTATTAGATATTAACGGGTGGGATATCAGAAAAGCACTTAAACTATTCAGAAAATCTAATCCTCCATTACAAGAGTGGTTACTTTCCGATATAGTTTATTATCAGAAATATGACTTTATTAATAATTTGAGAGCGTTGAGTAGTGAGGTGTTCTCGCCTATATCGTGTTTTTATCATTATCTAAATATGGCACGTAATAATTACCGTGAATATCTACAAGGTGATCAAGTGAAAATTAAGAAGTATTTTTACGTATTGCGCCCAGTATTAGCTTGCAAATGGATTGAACAACATAATACTATGCCCCCTATATTATTTAAGGATTTAGTAGAAAGTACATTGTCAGAGGGAGCCTTGAAAACTCAGATTAATTTACTCTTAGATCGTAAGATTCAAGGAGAAGAACTTAATTTAGAACCGAGGGTTAACGTAATCAATGAATATATCGATTTAGAAATTAAATATCTTGAAGCATATATAAAAACAGTGAATTTTGAAGCATCAGACCCAACGAGTAAATTGGATGAATTGTTTAGGAAAACCCTGCTGGAAGTATGGTCTTCATAGTATGGAAGAGGATTTGCAAATATTATTAGGGTACTTAAGTTGGTTTCAAACTGAAGAGAGACAGGAAATAGCGATTTAGAAACTTATAAAACATAAAGAAAAATTAGTTGATTCATTAATAACTAAATCATCAAAGGACCAATGGCATAATGCAGTAAAGATAATTGGGAAACTAGACTACTCAGATCAAGTACAAATGGTTCCCCAAATGCTCTTTTTGCTACAGGATGTAAACTGGCCCGGGGCGGTTGAGGCAACAAAAATAATGGAAAGCATAACACCCGAAGAATTAAAACCTCATATTATTCGAGCATTAGTAGAAGCGAACGAAGAAAACGACACAATATGGATTGCTTGGATTAAAGAGTTTATTGAAAAAAATATATTACTAGAACAATTTGAAGACTATAACAACATTCTAAATAAAGCAGAATGGTGAATGTATCTTACTGCAAAAATATACAGCATAGGAGAATTCATATGAATCAATTTACGATAGGCATTGATCTGGGTGGTACTAACATTAAGGCGGCAATATTTGATAATGAGTATAAGAGTTTAACTGAAAAGAGTATTCCTACAGAAGCGGCTATGGGACCTAATCATGTAATGAATAGAATTAAAGATACAATAATGGACTTGATTCATACATCAAATCTGTCTCTCACCGATATCAAATGTATGGGGATGGGTATTCCTGGTCTTTTAGATCCTTATGAGGGGCTTTCTATTTTTTCACCTAACTTCCCTCACTGGGAGAATATTCATGTTGTTAATCATATGAAGACTTTTTTTGATTTCCCAACGTTTATTGATAATGATGTTCGTGTAAATCTCTATGGTGAATGGCGCTATGGTTCTGGAGTGGGGTATCAAAACTTAGTATTAATTACTTTAGGTACTGGATTAGGGTCAGGAATAATCAATGATGGAAAAGTCATTTATGGTAAAACTTCAAGCGCTGGGGAAATTGGACATATGAATATGTACAGAGAAGGACGTCCTTGTAAATGCGGAAGTTCAGGATGCTTAGGAAGATACGTTTCTGCAGTAGGTATGGTGAACACTTTTATTGAAAAACTCAATGAGGGTCAGCAAAGTATTATCCAAGAATGGGTCGGACAAGATCATAGTTTAATAACAGCCAAAATGATTTCCGAAGCATATGATCAAGGAGATCACGTCGCTATTGAAGTCATGCATGAAACGGGGAGGATATTAGGTTTTGGTCTTTCCAATGTTATTAATATATTAAATCCTGAACTAATCATTGTAGGCGGTGGAATGTCTGCTGCGGGAGATAGATTACTTAATATCGTTCGAGAAACAACGGTTAAACATGCATTAAAGCTATCCAGTCAGGCATGTAAGATTCAGCAGGCTCAGCTAGGTGGGAGAGCAGGAATGATAGGTGCGGCTGCTTATGCAAACGAGAGACTAAAGCAAACGAAAGACTAAAATTAAGTAAGACAATAGTAAGGAGGAAATGTCAGATGGAGCGAGAATTAGCGCTAGAAAGAAGAATAGCCATAGTAACAGGTGCCTCTCGTCTTAACGGTATTGGGGCAGCTATATGTACTGCGTTAGCGAGTAAAGGAATGGATGTGTTTTTTACATATTGGACTACATATGATAGTGAGATGCCTTGGGGGATCCGTTCAAATGAACCTCAATTTCTGCAGGATAAAATTTTGGAATACGGCGTGCGTTGTGAGAAACTGGAGTTAGATCTTACGGATATATTAGCACCCGCTAAGTTATTAGATATAGTGGAAGAGAAATTAGGGAAACCATCCATCTTAATTAACAATGCGACCTATTCAGTTGATGTAGGGTACGATACATTAACTGCTGAAATACTTGATAGACATTACGAAGTAAATATTCGTGGAACCATGTTATTAAGTGTAGAGTTTGCTAGTCGGTTTAGCCAATCTAAAGGTGGAAGAATTATAAATTTAACTTCGGGTCAATCGCTAGGACCGATGGCTGGTAATATAGCGTATGCAACTACTAAAGGAGCCATTGATACTTTCACCTTAACCTTATCGGCTGAACTAGCCTCGAAAGGAATTACAGTGAATGCGGTCAATCCAGGTCCCACGGATACGGGATGGATGAATGATGACGTAAAGAATGTGATTTTGACTAAATCTCCAAACGGTAGAATTGGAATGCCTCATGATGCAGCTAGATTAATTGCTTTTCTTGCAAGTGACGAAGCTGAGTGGGTAACTGGACAGATCATCCATTCAGAAGGTGGATTTCAGAGAGGTTAGTTTGTGTTGTCCATCTGAATGATTTGCGTGAACGACTTCGAATAGGGAGGTGTCTCACATAAAGAATAAAGCAATTATCATTAGCGGCATAGTAATAATTCTGACTATTTCTATAATAACTACTCTGTATTTTCAATCCAATAAATCTGATGGGAATGAATTAAACGATATTGATTTTAGTAGTATTGAGATAAAGTTATTAATGACACAAACTGAAGTTGAAGGGTTATACGGTGAAGGAGCAGATGATATAGAAGGTTGTTTTGGTTGCGGAATGGATTTCTCCTATCCTGAACTGGAGTTATCTGGGCGGTATTCTGAAACTCTTGACCGAATGGATAAGAACGGTGAGATCGATTCGATTAAAAGCCCAAAGGTTAAAAAAATAACAATTGCTAAAGAAAATTTTTCAATACTGGGTGTTCAACTTGGGAGTAGCTTTAAGGACGCTAGGCGCACATTGGAGAGAAAAGGATTCAAATTACAATCTAATGAAAATGAATACTACTATAATTATTATTATAAAGGGAATTTATTTATAAAATTATGGTGGGATAATGCATTGTATAATCTTAATCTGAATCATGGATATTTGGGTGAAGATGCAGAGAAAGTAACGAGTATAACATTAGAAGTTCGAGTTAAGGAAGATGAAGAAATAGTTTATTAGTCACACGGAGGCCAAATGAGAAAAAAGATATCATTAATGGTAATTTTGATCTTAATTTTGTCAGGAATAATATATTTGGGTTATAAATTGACTGAAACAGTATGGGTCTCAAAGGAATTTGCAAATCATTTATATCAATACCCACTACCACCCGAAACCATCGTCTTGGAAAAGGGGCAATTTAACGCGAAAAATTGGATTGATGGAGGCGGAAGTGGAGGGTATTGGAATGTTGTTTCCTTCATGAGAATATCTTCTGAATTATCTAGCACAGAAATCCTGAAGTACTATAAAGATACTGAATTATTCCCCTATCCAAAGAGCGATGAACTTGGGGTAGAACTCGAAATATATTTTGAAGATGATCAACAAAAAGAAGAGTACAATGAAGGATTTTACTATAGAAGTAAGCAGGAGAATATTAGATTTATAAGTTCATACTTTAATGATCTTGGTGAGATAAAGAATGAAGGCTTAACTGATGAGACAAACGAAAATACAAATTACATCATACAAATTCATAGTGGATTTAGTTATTTCCTACAGATAGATTAAATATAAAGAGGAGATAAGGAATGAATATCATTGGGCAACGAATCTTATTGAGGAATTTTGTTGAAGATGATTTTTCTTTTTACAATGAATTGGAGCAAAATCCAGTAACACACAAATATGAAAGTAATGCACCAGATACAGTTGAAATACAACAGGATTTTCAAAAAGCACTTTCAGATTCAATTAGCAATCCACGTGAGAAATACCAACTTGCAATATGTTTGAAGGATGATAATAGACCTATGGGTCGTATAAGTATTAAGTTAAATTGGTCTGAAATTAGAGAATGGGAGATCGGTTGGGCATTACATACGGATTTTTGGAAAAAAGGATATGCAACAGAGGCTGTTGAACTTATGCTAGGATTTGCATTTAGTGATCTCAATGCACATCGAGTTGTTGCATACGCAAACACTGAGAATGAATCGTCCGAACAATTGATGATTAGAGCTGGTATGATCAAAGACGGCATACTCAGAGAGGTTAGATATTGTAATAATAAATGGTGTAATGAATCTATTTACTCCATGCTTGAACGGGAATGGAGACAAACCAAATAAAGTTTTGTAAAGTACTAATTTCCCTTTCTGTTCCTTGGCGACCCCAAGTGACTGGAAGGGATTTTTTGCGTCCTGCGAAAATGGTTCAATTTCTTGTGATTTTGGTTCACTAACACCGTACGAACGTCCCCCGGGGAAGATCTGCTATCCCTCTCGTATACAAGGTCAACCTTGCTATGATGAAAGCGTAAACAAAACTACTGGAATAGGAGATATCAGCTTATGGAGCTACCGTCTGGTGGACTTGACCGGGGCACTTATATGAATCAACAACCCGGCCGTAAAATGGCGAACAAATACAAATTATTCTTCATGGCCTTTCCATTTCTTATCATTACTTTCATTTTCTATTATTTACCGATTAGCGGATGGATCTATGCGTTCTACGATTTCATTCCTGGTATTCCGCTGTCAGATACACCTTACGTTGGATTAAAGTGGTTCCGTACGATCGTATCTAACCCGACACAAACGGGTGAGGTGCTACGTGTTCTCAAGAATACGCTAGCCATGAGTTCACTTGGACTTATTACCTCCGTATTCCCGGTTATATTCGCTATCTTGTTGTCTGAGATCAAAACAGGTTGGTATCGCAAATTTGTTCAGACACTAACGACGATTCCAAACTTCATAAGTTGGATTCTAGTCTACGCTTTGGCATTCTCTTTATTCTCCGTAGATAACGGGGTGGTAAATACGATTCTGATCCAGTTAGGTATCATCGACGAGGGAGTCAACTTCCTGGCTTCAAGCTCAAATGTCTGGATTACGATGATCCTCTGGTATTGGTGGAAATCGTTAGGTTGGGGAGCCATTCTCTATCTGGCGGCGATTGCAGGTATTGACCAGGACTTGTATGAAGCGGCTGATGTAGATGGTGCCAGTCGTTTTCGGAAAATATGGCATATTACCGTACCGGGGCTCATCCCGACGTTCTTCGTTCTCTTATTGCTCTCTATAGGTAATTTCGTTAATAACGGAATGGAACAATACTTTGCCTTCCAGAACGCGATGAACAAAGACTCCATTGAAGTATTGGATCTGTATGTATATAACATTGCTTTTGCTAATAACTTCCCGTTTGCTACGGCTGTCAGTATGTTGAAATCAGTCGTCAGTGTTATCCTTCTGTTCGGGGCAAATACATTGTCCAAGAAGGTTCGCGGGGAATCAATCATCTAGCGAGGAGGGGATCGATATGAACTCGAAACAAATGGGAGCAGGCGGAGTTTTCTTTCAAATCATCCTGTATATACTCTTCGGATTATTTACACTGACTTGTATTTATCCGTTCTATTATCTCTTCATTAACACGATTAGCTCTAATGATCTTAGTTCTGCAGGGTACATCACCTTTTTACCACGAGAAATCCACTTTGCCAATTACGTGAAGGTATTGAGTATACCTGGTTTAAGTCAGGCGGCGCTAGTCTCAGTCTATCGGACCGTTGTAGGTACTTTCCTTACGGTGGGGGCTTCAGCTTTCCTAGGTTATCTGTTTACCAAGAAAGAGATGTGGGGCCGGCAAATTTGGTATCGCTGTATTGTGGTTACGATGTATTTCAGTGCAGGACTCATTCCATGGTACATCACGATGAACAACCTCAATTTAACTAACAACTACCTGGCATATATTTTGCCGACCATTATTACACCCTTTAATATCATACTTATCAAAACCTTCATTGAGGCCATTCCGCCTTCACTTGAGGAATCAGCGGCCATGGATGGTGCGGGGTATTTACGAGTATTCAGGAGCATTATCATTCCGTTGACGACGCCTATCCTTGCAACCATTACGATCTTCTCGGCGGTAACTCAATGGAACTCTTTCGTGGATACAGCCTTCTTGATGACTGAAACCAAATATTTCACACTACAGTTCCTCTTGTGGCGGTATTTAAATGAATCTAGTTCATTGGCTGCCTTAATACGTAGCTCAACGGATATGGCTGCCAGTGTAGCCAACATGCAAACACCAACCTCTGTGAGAATGACCGTCACTATGATCGTGGTTTTACCGATCCTCATTGTTTATCCTTTCTTCCAGCGTTTCTTCGTGAAAGGGATCATGATCGGGGCAGTCAAAGGGTAGGGATTGGCATCATCAGAAGACATTGCAAATATCAAATTGGGTTTACATTCGCTTGATGCGAAGTTGAACTAATAAGAAGTAAGAAGGGGAGGTTGTACAAACATATGAGATTCAAGAAATCATTCTTGATCATGATGACAGTGGTACTATTGGTTGTTATTGCTGGTTGCGGCGGAGGGAACAACAACGCGAAACCGGCAGAAACAACGAACAAGGCTAATAACACAGCTCAAAAGGAAAATGACCCAGCGAATACAGCTACACCTGATGATGGAGCTATCGATCACTCGAAACCACTCAAATTGACGGTATTCTCCACTACGGCTAACTATGCAGGGCTGCAAACAGGATGGTTTGCCAAAATCATCAAGGATAAATTCAACCTTGAGTTTGATATCGTTGCCTCCAATTTAACAGGTGGAGATACGAAGATTGCAGCTATGATGGCATCGGGTAATCTCGGGGATATCATTATTTTCGGTGATGATAAGAGCCATTATCCTAATGCTATCAAGGGGAACTTGTTGCTAGATTGGAATCAGAATGACCTACTTAACAAATATGGTAAAGACATCGTGGCTTCCTTCCCGAAAGCTACGGAAAAAGCGGAAATTGCCTTTGGTGGCGGTTCAGCTATATATGGTATGGGTAACAATGTAGCTTCTAATCCAAAGGGAGCTTCCGAAGGTAAAGATATGACTTGGGGTCCTGACTTACGGTGGGATTTGTACCAGGCCGTTGGAGCACCTGAGATCAATTCAATTGAAGACTATCTACCTGTTCTGAAGAAAATGCAAGAGCTTGAGCCTAAGAACGCGAATGGTAAAAAGAACTATGCGTTCTCGCTCTGGTCCGACTGGGATGGTAACTACAAGATGACACTAGCCAAACAGTTTGCAAACATGATGGGATACGATGAAATTCCTGATACGTCAGTGTATGTAAAAGCAGACGAGGAGAAGTATTATGATTTCTTAGCCGAAGAAAGCTGGTATATGAAATCACTTCAACTTTATTATGATGCGAACCAAATGGGACTTCTAGACCCGGATTCTTTAACTCAAAAATTCGATGATGTAGTAGCTAAATACAAAGATGGGCGCTTACTATTCTCTTGGTTCCCATGGCTCGGTGCAGCAAACTACAATACACAGGAAAACATTGATGCAGGTAAAGGTTTTGCACTTGTACCGTTCAAAGGTGAGCTGATGTATTCAACCGGTTTTAACGTATACGGAGGAAACGGCATTATCTCGATCGGAGCTAAAGCGCAAGAGCCTGAACGGATTATGGAGTTCATTAACTGGATGTATACACCAGAAGGGGCGATGATTTCAGCAGGTAGTGGCACAGCCGTTCCAAATGGTCCACAAGGTTTGACTTGGGATATTAACGCTGAAGGTAAACCATTTGTTACCGACTTCGGTTGGAAAGCTTATGCTGACCAACAAAATACACAAGTGCCTGAAGAGTTTGGTGGTGGGGATTACTACTATGGACAAAATCAGCTTAACTTCTCCTTCATAGTTCCTGCGATGACGAATCCAGAAACAGATGAACCTTTTGATCACAATCTATGGACTACAACTCTCGAACGCAATCCTTCCAAGCTTGATAGTGATTGGAGAGCTAAGATGGGTGTACTTACACCGAAAGAATACTTTGTTAAGAACAACTTGATTGCGATCGCTCCACAAGGTTTTACAGGCAAAGAACCACTTCTCATGGATAAGACGCTGGAGCAAAAGAATAAGCAGATCGGTACAATCATCCAGCAGTACTCTTGGAAGATGGTATTTGCTAAGAATCAGGCGGAGTTCGATAAACTAAATAAAGAAATGCATGACAAAGTAAATGGTCTTGGCTATGCAGAAGTAATGGAGTTCTCGATTAAAAAAGCAGAAGAATTGTTCGAAGCTCGCAAAAGTGTTCAATAATTACAGGTTAAAATAAAACTCAGGCAGATTGGCTTCTAGCTAATCTGCCTGAAAGCGTTCTCGCTTAACGATTTTTCTGGTATTGTTATGTTAGATAATTCCATTACAAAATATGACTATTGGAGGGGATACATAGGATGATTTCATCGCTAATACGGGATTCTCATAGGAAAGCCCGATCCCTTCGGCAAACATTAGTGATTCACTTGATGATTGGTTCCTTGTTACCGCTCATACTCGTAGGAATCGTTACGTATACTTCAATTCATTCTATTTTGTCAGGAAAAATTCATAGTGGAATTAGTGCAAGTCTGAAGCAAGAGGCGTTCAATTTAGAAAATGCGATCGATAATCTAGATTTTGCATCGAAACAGTTTGCGCTGGATGGCCAGATCGTCGCGGAAGTATCCGATTTTTTGCAAGAGAAACAGATCTACCGGAAATCGCAAATCATGGCCTCTATTAATCAAAAGATCAATCTAGTCAATTTCACAAATCCTTATATCGGTCTAACGGCATATATTATGCCTGACGCTGAAGACCCCGTCTTATTTACGAATATGAGTATGAAACCAGATGCGCTTAATCTCAAATTGCCTGAGTTCATTCGTTATAATGGGGCTAATTATTATGGGCCACACCCAACGATGTATGTTGTCGGGGATAATCTAGTATTCTCTGAACAGCGTTCCGTCGGAGTATCTGGGGATCAGAAGTTATATATCTACTTGGAGACGAATTATAGCTTATTTCGCAAAATTTTGAATCAAGAATCTTACGGGATGAGAGTGACTCATCTCTTAGTTAATCAACAGGGCGCTACAACTTACGTGGAAGATGATAATCTACCCCAAAGTGTAATAGATGCCGTAGGCGGGAACTCGCATCTTCCCCACGAAGAGCATGGGGGTTATCATCTATTTAGATATGAGAGTCCTCAAGGGTGGCAACTGATTGCTGCCGTTAAGAAATCAACATTTAACAGTGAAATTTATACTTGGTTCTATAAAATGATCTTACTATCGATCTCAACACTGCTGTTCGCCGGCTTTCTTGGCATGTTTCTGTGGAAACAAGTGTATGGTCCTTTGCGCAAAGTTAACCTAGAAATCGTACGCATGGCAGAAAATCGCACTACGCCGGTTTCCTACACGAATGTAGTGGAATTCGATTTTGTGCTCCAAAACTTTCAGGACATGAAAAATGAGGTAAATGAACTGATCTTAGCCGTATCACGAAATGAAAAGCAGAAGAGCCAGTTCGAAATCGAGAAACTGCTTAGTCAGATCAATCCTCATTTTTTACATAATACACTCAATTCTGTTCAATGGTTGGCGAGACTGAACGGGCAGAAGGAGATCGACAAACTAGTCACTTTGTTGGTGAAGGTGCTTCACTACAATTTGGGTAAACAAAGTCTGATTGTCACCATTCAGGATGAAATTGAAGCGATGCGTAATTATATGGAGTTACAACGTATCCGCTATGATTACGAGTTTGAGTTTCATGTAGAGGTTTCTGATGAGGTAATGTCAGTTGCTGTACCACGCTTTCTCCTGCAACCTTTGGTGGAGAATTCCATCTATCATGGCGTGAGTGAGCAGAGTGGCAAAGTTGATGTGACGGCGATTCCATTTGGACTTGATCATGTGCTGCTTCGGGTGAAGGATAATGGGATTGGTATTGATCCTGCGAAGCTTGAACATATGTTCTCTGATGAAGAAGAAGCGAAGAAGCGTGGTCTCGGGATCGGCCTATCCTACGTAAATCGAATGTTAAGACATTATTATGGAGATCAAGTTCAGCTAGACATAGTAAGTGAGCCCGGAGTAGGAACGATTGTATCTATCATAATTCCCAAAAAAGCAAAGGAGGATTTCCATGATTAGAGCTGTAGTCGTTGACGATGAGCGACTTGTTCGTAAAGGATTTATATCCCTAATCGATTGGGCGTCACTCGGTATAGTTATCGTTGGGGAGGCTGGTGATGGCAAAGCGGCATTAGAGCTTCTCGAGCACAAGGAAGTAGATTTACTGTTCGTCGATATCACCATGCCAGGGATGTCAGGATTTGATCTAATTACGCAGGTTAGACAATGTTATCCTGCGATTTCATCGGTTGTATTAACCTGTCATCATGAATTCGATTATGTTCAAGAAGCGATTCGTCATGGGGCTATTGATTATATAGTGAAAACACTGCTAGAAGTAGAGAATGCGGATCAAGTAATTCGGCGGATTGTCGATCGTATCAAATGGGATACGTCCCATCATGCAGCTTTTAAAGAAGGACCTGAGAAAAAAATGCTAACGGATTCCGCTCTGATATTCCAACCTTTGAACAAGAAGAGACAGGAACGGGATTTATTTCAGTTATCGGTGGTCAGACAAAATCAATTATTGGTATTGAATGAGATGTGGATGTCGCCACTAGTTCACCGCTTTCCTAGTGAGGATTGGGAGAATGAAGTGAAGGATCAATTAGATGGGAACTGGCAAACGGTCCTCTTAACGGGATTATTGGATCAACCTCTGGATACTATCAATCGAACCCTGTCCACTAAACTTACCCCAATGTTATTCTATGCAGCAGACTGTGAAGGACCTATTCGTTTCACTTACGCTGAGATTAATCAACCCACTGCAAAAATGCCAGAGCCTGATATAGATGTACTTGAAAGCTCACTTGATCTAAAATGGGCACTTGATCACGCAGAATGGGAACTTCTCATAAAAAGAGTATGGGAGCAACGTCCGAATGCAGCAGCATTTGCTTCGTTTGGTCACAAGCTCTGCCACACTTGGGATGGCATGTTATTGAACCTAGAGGAGAAGAAGTTATTTCAAGACTCTATGGAACGAAATGTGGCATGGGCTCATTGGAGATCTTGGTTGCGCAAATTTTCTGATCAAGTCCAACGTCGCATGGTAGAGCTCTCCCTTACGAAAGAAGTCATGTTATGTCTTGTGAAATCCGTCATCTATATGAGTAAACATGCTGGAGAGAAGATCAACCAAGTAGATGTTGCTGCTCATATTAATATGAGTCGCAGCTACTTCAGTCAATGCTTCACCCGGTTTGCCGGAGAGACATTTGGCGAGAAACTACGTCATATGCGGTTGGAATTAGCAAAATCTCTTTTGCTTGAAACCACCTATCCGGTATATGAAATTGCCTCGATGGCGGGATTTGAAGATGATCGTTATTTCAGTAAGTTATTTCGTGAGCGGGTTGGGAAATTGCCGAATGAATTTCGGTTTGATGGAGGGAAATCATGAAGTTAACGAAGTTATTCCTTTCATTGTCATTGATTTTGGCATTTGTCCTTAGCTTAAGTGCATGTCAAAGTGGCGCAGAGTCAGGAGAGGAAGGGGGCTTAGACGAGATAGTTAGTATCCAAGATGATCCGATATATGGGGTATATGATAATCAGGTCGTGGTTAGGGTCGGATTCATGATCCCCGATTCTAAGTTGATGGCTGGGGATACGAACGATAACAACCCTGTCACGCGTTACCTCGAAGAGATCACGAATATTAAGGTTATCCATGCTTGGGAGGCCAAAGGCGATGAAGCCTATGCTCAGAAAGTTGATTTGGCCATTGATAGTGAAGATCTCCCAGATGCGATGGTCGTTACACGAAATCAGCTCATGGAATTAATCAAACAGGATAAGATAGAGAATTTGACTACAATCTTCGAACAATATGGTTCAGAATTAATTAAGGAAATGTACGATTCAACGGAGGGAGTTGCACTCGCTGAAGCTACCTTTAACCATAAACTATATGGACTACCGAATGTCGCAATTAATGCCGACTCGCCAACCCTGCTATGGATTCGTCAGGATTGGTTAGATCGATTGAATCTTCAAGCTCCTCAGAGTCTCGAAGATATAGAAGAGATTGCGAAGGCGTTCATTGAACGCGATCCTGATGGCGATGGAAAGATGGATACGATTGGACTTACGGGTTATAAGGGAGTCGTCTATGGAACCAAACCGCAGATGAATGGATACGATGCTATTTTTAATACTTATCATGCATTCCCTAAGAACTGGGTCATAGATCATGAAGGAAATATTATATATGGCTCAATTGCACCTGAGAACAAGGAAGCCTTGGCTAAGTTAGCCGATTGGTACAAAAGGGGACTGATTGACAAGCAGTTTGCTCTGAACAAAGAAACTTGGGATCCTATTATAGCTGGTAGGGCTGGAATGTTCTTTGGTCCTTGGTGGGCGCCCTATTGGCCATTAGTTAAAGTGGTGTCAGGGGATACAAAATCAGAATGGCGAGCATTTGCCGCTCCGCTTGATGTTGAGGGGAAGTTTGTCACGCATATGGCCCCCGTCACCGACCGGTATTTGGTCGTACGCAAAGGTTATGAACATCCTGAAGCGGTAATCAAATTATTAAACGCATTTACCCGCCTGGAGCGAGGATTGGATCCCAATAAGAAGGTCGCCAAGCTAGAGGAATTTGCAGCTCAATTAGGTATTCAAACGCGTGCCTATTATCCGTTTGACTTATTAATTGATTATTCAGATGCCATTGAGAAGCGTTACGCCGCCGTACAGCAAGCGCTTCATGGTAAATTGGATCCGGAGACACTGGATGCGAATACAAGGCAAATTTATAATCAATGGGTCGCTGAGAAGGAAAATCCTAAGAAAGATATGGAAGGTTGGAAGTCTGCAATTGCTTATGAATATGGTGTAGGTATACTGGCTTCAACACCAATGGAACAGGTGCGAAGTGTTTATTATGGGACTACCTTATCCATGAATGACAACTGGGCCAACCTGGAGAAATTAGAGAATGAGACGTTTCTCAACATTATTGTCGGTGATTTACCGATCAGTGCATTCGATGACTTCGTAGCCGACTGGAAACGGCTTGGAGGGGACCAGATCACCCGCGAAGTGACTAAAATTGTGGAAAATAGTAAGTGATCCTTGACATCGGCTGCATTATTCGGTATAAACTTTAAAAAGCTTAACGGTCGCAATACCAAAATCAGTGCTAGCATAAATGTATAACGTAGATTAAGACCGCTACGCGGACGGATTATCCTTACGATCGCTGTTGCCTCCAAATTTGTTTGATTATATCGCTATAGCGGTAAAAATTTGGAGGCAAAGGCGAACGCTACGCTTCTTCAGGACAATTCCGCCCTCTCCGCTATGATCTGCATATACATTATTAGCAACAATGATTAAGGTTTAGATCCGTAAATATTTCAAATAATTATGAACATTAATGATAGGGACAGTAACTCATAGCCTTCTAGTCACAGCGAGCCGGGTAGGTGTAAGCCGGTACAGAACCATGAGTGAAGCGGACCCTGGAAATGATTTGCCGAACTATATAAGTTGAATTACAGATAAGTGGTACTGCGATGTATAATATTTCGAACTCATCGCTAATCACACTGGATAGTTGAACTTATATGCAGTAGGTAAATCCGGTCATAGACCGTTATCAAAGCAGAGTGGTTAAATGATGAATTTAACACTTAGAGTGGTACCACGGGAAGCTAACAGCTCTCGTCTCTTATATAGAGACGGGGGCTTTTTGTGTATTCTTAAAAAAAGGAAGGGTGGAAATATGCAACACTATAAAGAACTCATAGCAGGCCAAGTTTCTTCATTGATCAAGGAAATCTCGTCAGAAGAGGTAATGTCCCTACTAGAGTACCCAGCAAAGCCAGAAATGGGGGATATTTCTTTACCTTGCTTCAGTCTAAGTAAAATCCTCCGTCAGGCTCCAAGTCAGATTGCCGAGAGATTGCAAGAACAGATTAAGGATGATGCTATTGCGCGAATGGAGGCACTTTCCGGATATTTAAATTTTTTTATAAATAAGGAGCAGTTTGCTACTACCATTATCCATGAAATTATTAATGAATCGGATCGTTACGGTTCTCGCAATATTGGCCAAGGGCGCACGGTCGTTATTGATTATTCTTCGCCCAATATTGCCAAACCTTTTCATGTAGGTCATCTGAGATCAACGGTTATTGGAAATGCGCTGTATCAAATCTATTCATTTCTTGGATATAACTGTGTAGGGGTTAATCATCTCGGAGATTGGGGCACGCAATTCGGTAAACTCATTGTTGCTTATCAACGTTGGGGGAGTGCTGAACAAATTGAACAAGACGCAATAGACGAAATGTTTAGACTATATGTCAAATTCCATCAAGAAGTGGAAACCTACCCTGAGCTAGAAGATGAGGCTCGTGCCTGGTTCGTAAAGATGGAACAGGGAGATCAAGAAGCATTACATTTATGGACAAGGTTTATAGAAATAAGTATGAGAGAATTCGAGAAGATCTATAATTTACTTGGAGTTAGCTTTGATTCTTATGCAGGTGAAAGCTTTTATAATGACAAGATGGAGCCAGTGATTCAGCAGCTTAAAGACCAAAATTTATTAGAAGAGGATCAAGGCGCTTGGTTAGTTCGTTTAGATTCTTTTGACATGGCACCCGCTTTGATGCTTAAGAAGGATGGCAGTTCGTTGTATCATACACGTGATGTGACCGCCGCAATATACAGACAAGAGACCTATCATTTTGATAAGGCGATTTATGTAACGGATTATTCTCAGAATCTGCACTTCCAACAGTGGTTTAAGGTTATAGAATTGATGGGTTATCCGTGGGCGAAGGATCTAGTTCATGTTCCTTTTGGTCGTGTTAGTCTGGAGGGAAGCGGATTCTCCACACGTAAAGGAAATGTCATCAAGCTTGAGGATCTGCTGCAACAGGCGATTCTCAAAACCAAGGAGATCATAGAAGCTAAGAATCCTCAGTTGGACAATAAGGATGAAATTGCACAGCAGGTGGGCGTAGGTGCAGTTATTTTCAACGATTTAAGTGGTAATCGGATCAAGGATATCGTGTTCTCTTGGGAAGAAGTTCTTAGCTTTGAAGGAGAGACCGGGCCTTATGTTCAGTACACACATGCACGTGCATGTAGTGTGATTCGTAAGGCGACAGAACTCGGGTATACTACGCCGGTTGATGGTGAACTTGCAATTGAACTTGATCCAACCCTTTTAAACAACAGTGTAGAATTCAGTACTTTGAAGATGCTATCTTTATTTCCCGAACGAATTGAACAAGCATTAGTCAAACTTGAACCGTCCATGATTAGTCGCTATCTTGTTGACTTAGCACAAGCATTTAATCGATTCTATCACGACAGTCCGATATTGATTGAGGATGTATCCTTACGTACAGCGCGACTTGCTTTGGTCCAATGCGTTCAAATAACACTACAGAATGGTTTACGCTTAATTGGGTTACAGTCTCCGGAGAAAATTTAGAATAGGTGGCGAAAAATACGAACATGGAACATATTGAGCAGTGAAAATATATAAAAGTGCCAAAAATACGACCAATAAATATATGTTCCATTTGAAGAAATGACATATCGGTAAATGGAGTGTTCATTGTAAGATGTATCTGTGAACACTCCTTTGTTGAATGTACGCAAAAATAGCACACAGTTTAAGAAGTAACTGGAAAAACTCCAGCTAAAGTTATCTGGTTGACGCTTTCAACTTCAATTAGCAGGAAAATCTACAGTTAACTAACGATATTTCCTCATTATTGGACAATATGCTGATATTAGCGGGAGGAAATCCTTTTAATCAAAGTACGATTAGATAAAGTGGTAAAATACATGGAGCATTTCCAGCTAAAGTAGAGGTATCCCAGGAAAGTAGTGTTTCCAGCAAGAGTAGAGGTTCCCAGATAAAGTATTGTTTCTAGCAAGAATAGTGTTAACGTAACGCATTCTAAATACATAACTCATACAGTATTCTGTTTTTTTGGCAAATTGAACTAAGGAGAGAGAACAGCGCATGACAAAGAAGCTTGTAGCGTTGACGATCACCCTGGGTATAATTACAACACTCACTACATCCGCATGGGCGGGGGGAGATGGTATTGGAACAGCAACTAGTACTCTAATTGGAATTGGAACTGGAACTGGAACTGGAACTGGCTCTGGCTCTGGCTCTGGAACTGTATCTGGAACTGTATCTGGAACTGTATCTGGAACTGTATCTGGAACTGTATCTGGAACTGTATCTGCTACCCCAAGTCCCGCCCCTGTCAAAGTAAATAATCTTCCGCAGTATGATGTTACCAAACTCTTGACGCTGTTTGATGATAAATACCGCGCCCAGAACTTCCGTTCTATGAATAAGATTCTTCCAAGTACTATAATCAAAGCATCCAACACACCCTATCAATTCAAAGAAAACATCAAACCTCTAAAGAATCTAACCTACACTTATGAGGGCAAGAAGAAGCAATTAATTGGACTACTAGAACAAACTCAAACTACGGGATTTATCGTTATTAAGAACGGAACTATCGTCCATGAAGAATACTATCTTGGAAACAGCATGACAGCCAACAATACATCCTGGTCTATGGTGAAACCCTATTTATCAGCTCTGATTGGTATTGCGATTCAGGATAAGAAGATTAATAGTGTGAATGATAAGGTGACGAAATATTTGCCCGAACTATCCAACTCAGCTTATAAAGGGGTTACGATCAAACAGGTATTACAAATGTCCAGCGGGGCTAAGTTCAATGAAGATTATGCGGATCCAAGCTCAGATGTTAGTAAAATGATTCCTGCACTCTTCTTTTTTAATATGCCAGCCTCTCAAATCGTTGCTAAAGTAACCTCTGAGAGTAAACCAGGAACATTCAAATATAAAAGTGTGGATGCACAAGTTCTCGGAATGTTGATTCACAAGACTACGGGACTTCAGCCTGACAAATATTTAGAGAAGAAGCTTTGGCAACCGCTTGGTATGGAGAGCAATGCTTATTGGAATACGGATATGCGTGGGAATGATCTATCTTTTGGATTCCTTAGTGCAACCTTAAGAGATTTTGCAAAATTCGGTGAATTATATATTAATGATGGCAAATGGGGGAAGCAGCAGATCATTCCTAAGCAGTGGATTCAAGAATCTGTGCATCCCGATCGTGACAGCCTCCAACCAGGTGTTGCAAGTTCAGACTTCGGTTATCAATATCAATGGTGGTATCCGAAGGACAACAACGGTACTGAGTTTGTAGCGATTGGTATGAGCGGTCAATATACTTATGTGAATCAATTAGAAAAGGTCGTCATCGTAAAGACATCTGCGGATGCGAACTTCTATGGAGATAGCTACGAGAATATTACTGCATTTCGCACTATTGTAGAAGATTTAAAGAAGTCAAAGAAATAGGATCGTTTCAGGACAGATGTATATGAAATTAAAGGGGAACTACAAACCTATGAGCCATTTTCAATGTAATCCATTTCGCCCTTTGGAGGGCAATCCGGCCTCTATTCATCTGCTTTTTTGGGGAAAGGAAGATTGTGTTCCAGGGCATACCGTCGGACCCGGAGTTAGGGACGTATACAAAATCCATTTCATTCATAAAGGAAAAGGTATTGTGCGAGTTGGTGCAGATACGCTTGAGCTTGTAGCCGGACAAGGATTCTTAATCATTCCTGACGTTGTTTATTATTATGAAGCGGATGATGCTGATCCTTGGACATATTCGTGGATTGGATTTCAAGGAGAAGATGTCCCCGAATTATTGAGCCGTACCTATCTAACCCCGACTAGTCCTGTTTTTCCTATGGATAATAAAATCATGCCGACATTATATGAGCAATTATCGAGTGCTTCTCTATCACAGATAGCTTTGGATTTGAGGCTGAGTAGTACCTTTTACGATTTTTTGGCAACATGGGTAGAGACGACACAGAATAATTTACCTAAAATGAGTATGTCGCGGGGGCAAGATCGGTACGTTCACCAGACGCTGGAGTTTCTACATGCTCACTTTTGTGAGGATATTTCATTAGCCCATCATGCAGAGAGTATGGGGATAGACCGTAAGCATCTTAGCGTATTATTCAAAAAGGCACTCGATGTACCGCCTCGCGAATACTTGATGCATTATCGTATGAACAAAGCGTGTGAATTACTGGGCACAGGTAAATATACGGTGGGTGAGGTAGCAAGATCTGTAGGATATCAGGACCCTCTGTTATTCTCTCGGATGTTTAAAAAGGTAAAAGGAATGCCACCAAGTAATTATCAGCATAATCAACGTGAAAATCAGACATTAATCCATATTTAACATCCCTTTAGTTATGGGAAATCCTCCGTTCAATCTATACAATGTATTTATTCAGTATAGAGGAGTGATGAATGTGGTTTATGTAGCAGATGATAAGAGATACGAAATGATGACATATCGGAGAAGTGGGAATAGTGGCCTTAAACTACCCGCTATTTCGCTAGGACTATGGCATAATTTCGGTGGTATAGATAAGTATGAGAATGGAAGAGCCATGGTGAGACGAGCATTCGATCTAGGGATCACGCATTTTGACTTAGCTAATAACTATGGTCCACCCGCTGGTTCAGCAGAAGAAACTTTCGGCAGAATTTTAAAAGATGATCTTGGCGCCTACCGTGATGAATTAATTATATCGACCAAAGCAGGTTATTACATGTGGCCAGGTCCATATGGGGAATGGGGATCTAAGAAGAGTTTAGTCGCTAGCCTAGATCAAAGTTTGAAAAGAATGGGACTTGATTATGTTGATATTTACTATCACCATCGTCCGGATCAGGATACTCCACTTGAAGAGACCATGGCAGCACTTGACCTGCTAGTTCGTCAGGGTAAAGCACTTTATGTTGGACTTTCAAACTATTCGCCTGAAATGACAATTGAAGCTTCTCGAATTCTCAAGCGACTCGGTACGCCTTGTCTTATCCATCAACCTCAGTATTCTATGATGGGACGTGGACCGGAGCAAGGGTTACTTCAAACCTTAGAGGAAGAAGGAATCGGCTCGATCGCATTCTCACCTCTACATAAGGGGATTCTGACGGATCGTTATCTAAATGGAATCGCGCCGGATTCCAGAGCTGCAGGGCCTAGCGTATTTATGAACTCGAATGAACTGACAGATGAGGTGCTAGCGAAAGTTACTAAGCTTAATGAACTGGCTGCAGAGCGTGGACAGAAACTTTCTCAAATGGCGCTGGCTTGGGTACTCCGCGGTGGGAAAGTCACTTCCGCCTTGATCGGAGCAAGTAAAGTCAGCCAAATCGAAGATGCGGTTGGCACCATTAACAATCTGTCCTTTACAGATGAGGAATTGACACGAATAGATGAAATATTGGCCTAACATTTGATTATTGTCTACAAAAGGATATAGTGATCAATCAAAATTCAAACAGGGGTGCTTAGCGCTCCTGTTTTTGTTTTAATTTAAAATGGAGTGAGGATTGAGTTATTCAGTTGATTACGCTTATAATATAACGAGAAAATATCAAACAGAAAAGGTGTCAATTCATGAGTATATTAAATGTAGAAAAATTAAGTCACGGTTTTGGAGATCGCGCCATTTTCAATGACGTATCCTTCCGCCTGCTCAAAGGGGAGCATATCGGACTCATTGGATCCAACGGTGAAGGTAAGTCCACTTTTATGAACATCATTACAGGCAAACTTCAACCGGATGAGGGTAAAATCGAATGGTCCAAACGCATGCGTGTTGGATATCTCGATCAGCATGCAGTGCTTAACAAAGGTATGACGATCCGCGATGTCCTGAAGGGGGCATTCCAATATCTGTTCGACATGGAACAAGAGATGAACGACATGTACGGCAAGATGGGTGACGTCTCACCAGAGGAACTTGAGCAAATGCTTGAGGATGTTGGAACGATTCAAGATACTTTGACTAACCAGGATTTCTATATGATCGATGCCAAGATTGATGAAACTGCACGTGGACTTGGTATTACCGACATTGGATTGGATAAAGACGTCAACGATCTTAGTGGTGGACAGCGTACAAAGGTTTTACTTGCGAAGTTGCTACTCGAAAAACCTGATATCCTGCTCTTGGACGAGCCGACGAACTATCTCGATGAGCAGCATATCGATTGGTTAACTCGCTATCTGCAAGAATATGAGAATGCATTTATTCTGATCTCTCATGATATTCCATTCCTGAACAGCGTTATTAACCTGATCTACCATATGGAGAATCAGGAGCTTAACCGCTATGTTGGTGACTATGACTATTTCCAACAGGTCTACGAAATGAAGAAATCGCAATTGGAATCTGCCTATAAACGCCAACAGCAAGAAATTGCGGGTTTGAAGGACTTTGTAGCACGTAACAAAGCGAGTGTAGCGACCCGTAACATGGCGATGTCCAGACAGAAGAAGCTCGACAAAATGGATGTTATTGAACTTGCCAAGGAAAAACCTAAACCACAGTTTAACTTCATGTACTCTAGAGCATCTGGCAAAATGGTATTCGAAACTACGGATCTCGTCATCGGTTATGAAGAACCACTATCCAGACCGCTTAACCTCCGTATGGAACGTGGTCAAAAGATCGCACTTGTCGGAGCAAACGGAATTGGTAAAACAACATTGCTACGGAGTATTTTAGGAGAAATTCAAGGGTTAGAGGGATCTGTTCGCCGTGGAGAGAACCTAGACATTGGTTATTTCGAACAGGAAATGAAAGATGCCAACTACAATACATGTATCGAGGAAGTTTGGAATGAGTTCCCTTCCTATTCTCAGTTCGAAGTACGTGCGGCATTAGCCAAATGTGGGCTCACAACCAAACATATAGAGAGCAAAATCACTGTACTAAGCGGTGGTGAGAAGGCAAAGGTAAGACTTTGCAAGCTGATCAACCGTGAATCGAACTTGCTCGTACTCGATGAGCCTACGAACCACTTGGATGTGGATGCTAAAGAGGAACTTAAGCGTGCACTTAAGGCATATAAGGGTAGTATTCTGCTCATTTCCCATGAACCTGAATTTTACAAAGATGTTGTTACAGAAACATGGAATTGTGAATCATGGACGACGAAAGTATTCTAAATGATGCTTTAATTTGTAAGTCAAAAGCCGATCAACCTCTAAAGGTGATCGGCTTTTTGTTGTTTTATTCAACTAAGCCTAGACGCTCATAAATAATTTCCGAAACTACACCATTAGAAATGATTCCTTGATCTCGTTGAAACTGTTTAACCGCTACAGTCGTGGAGGCACGGAATTTCCCATCGCATCTGCCGAAGAAGTACCCTGCGCTTTTCAATCGGCTTTGAATTAACTGAACATCGGCACCAATATCACCCTCAGCAAGTGTCCTTGGCTCACGATTGAGTTCACCAAGAACGTGACCATAAATCGTTACTTTGGTTCCGATAGGAATGAGATCATATAATTCTTTCACATCGTGATTGTTCATACGAATACAACCGTGGCTGAGATGCTGACCAATGGAAGAGGGCTTATTCGTACCATGGATCCCGTAAATTCCCCAAGGTATATCTAATCCAAGCCATCGTGGACCAAACGAGGCTCCCCAGTCCTTTCCTTTGTAAATGATGTGGAATTCACCAACCGGTGTCGGTGTGGTTGGATTCCCTACAGCAACCTTATATGTCTTATAAAGCCGATGGTCTTTAATAACAATTAATTTATGCTGATGGGGATAAACTTCAATGGATATTACCTCAGGTTCCATGATCAAGGGGAGGACAGGAACGACTTGAGCATTAATATGCCCTAATGGAATGGCAATGAACAGAACTATCAGACTCATGATATTTAAAAAGAAACAACGAAGAGGGAGCATTTGTTCACCATAATCCTATATGTTATGTGTTTATTAAAGTTTGCCCAGATCTCTTGGATTCATGCGACGTATAGTATCTAACGGTCTGACTCAAATTATATGGGTACTGATATTACACCTAAACCATACTTGAGGAGGATGGACATGCAAAACCCATATTCAAGTTTACAAGCACAAAGTCCGTTAGCCGACGCGCAGCAATCAGTAGGAAAAGTTCATCGCGCAGTAAAACAAGCACAATCTCATCCGAGTGATGAAACGGTGGAGAATGCCTATAATGCAATTAATAAGGCGGAAAATGCGTTGTCACAAGCAGCGGGAAGCTTGAATCAGGAGCCGCTGCAGCGGGCATATGAAGATCTACAGCAAGATCAAGCCGATCTCGAACAAGTCGAAGACTTATTGAATTAGGATTTCGAAGCATAACGAAAGCGAAAAGGTCTTTCGATCGCTGGAGGATATAATACCTGAGAATACCAAAAATGCCCTAGGAACATCATTCCTTGGGCATTTTTGTTTCAATTAATTCATATAGTTAATGACATTAATATTACAGATTAATATCCAAAACAACAGGGCAATGGTCGCTACCCATAACATGGGGATGAATTTCCGCATGGATGAGGGACTCGGTTAATCTTGAGGATACCAAGAAATAGTCAATTCTCCATCCCACATTTCGCTCTCTAATCTTTGGCATATAGGACCACCATGAATACGCACCAATTTGATCCGGGTAGAAATGACGAAATGTATCGACAAATCCTGCCTCTTGAAGTTCTGTCATCTTACCGCGCTCTTCCGTAGTAAAGCCAGAGTTGTTACGATTAGAGGTTGGATTCTTCAAATCAATGTCTTGATGAGCGACATTCAGATCGCCACAAACGATAACAGGTTTCTGAGCGTCTAACTGCAATAGGTAACTCCGGAACCGATTTTCCCATTCCATACGATAGTCAAGTCGAGACAGATCGCGCTTGGCATTTGGGGTGTAGACATTAACTAGATAGAAATTGTCAAACTCCAGCGTGATAATCCTACCCTCAGGCTCATGATCCTCTTCAATCCCATAACGTACCGATAGGGGCTTAATTCGTGTAAAGATGGCAACTCCCGAGTAGCCCTTTTTTTGCGCATAATTCCAATATTGCTCGTACTCTTCGCCGATTTCTAAGTTAATCTGACCCTCTTGTAGCTTAGACTCTTGAATACAAAATATATCTGCTTGGACCTCATTAAAGTAATCCACAAAACCCTTCGTAACACATGCCCTCAGGCCGTTTACATTCCATGATATCAGCTTCATTATTGTTATCTCCTTACACTTTGCTATAGTCTAGTGTCTCTATTATATCATGCTAGATAGAAACCGTTCCTTTATCAATAATCCTGATAGACTTTATAAGATCATTCTAATTGACCTGTTACATCAGCTATGATAAGTTCAAAGAAGAAGATTAATTAGATGGATTTACTAGGAATTAATAATAAAGTTAGTTGCGAGAGGTGAACATGTTGGAACTCCAAGTCACAAACAGTCCTTTTAATCAGGAGCAAGTAGAATTACTTAATCGTTTATTACCTTTGTTAACAGAGTCACAACGTTTATGGTTGAACGGGTATCTTACTGCTCTACAGGGAACAGTAGCTTCCGCTACATTAGTGCCCACTGTAGCACCTATTACGGCGACGGCTACAAATGAGCAAGTCACCTCCAAAGAGGTCACCGTTCTCTTCGGATCGCAGACGGGTAATTGTCATGGACTAGCAAAAAAGGTGTCCAAAAGACTAGAAGATCAAGGATTTCAGGTAGTGCTCACATCCATGGGTGACTTCAAACCAAATAACTTGAAGAAAATCCAAAACCTACTCATTCTAGTCAGTACTCATGGAGAAGGAGAACCGCCGGACAACGCGATTCCTTTCCACGAATTTCTGAATAGCAAAAGAGCACCTCAATTAGATGGCTTACGTTATTCAGTGCTCGCATTAGGAGACACGTCTTATGAGTTCTTCTGCCAAACGGGTAAGGATTTCGACAAACGTCTGGAAGAGCTAGGCGGCAAGCAACTTGTTCCGCGTGTAGATTGTGACGTGGATTTTGACGAACCCGCTGCGGAGTGGATCAATCAAGTGTTGGGGTCTTTAAAGGAATCAACTGGTTCCGTAGTTACTAACGGAGTTAGTAGTGTAGGGATCTTGGAGAATGCGGAATCCGAATATTCTCGTACGAATCCGTTTCAGGCTGAGGTGCTGGAGAATTTAAACTTGAATGGCCGTGGATCGGACAGAGAAACTCGCCATATTGAGATCTCTCTAGAAGGATCAAATCTTCAATACGAGCCCGGTGATAGCTTGGGGATCTATCCTGAGAATAATGCTCGGCTTGTGGATGAACTAATTGCCGCGTTCGGATGGAAAACTGACGAACAAATTACTTTACATAAGACGGGGGAAGTGCGGACATTAAGAGATGCGTTACTTCGCCATTTTGAAATCACAGTACTAACTAAACCTTTACTGACGAAATTGGCTGAACTTACAGGAAACTCTCGACTGAAGGAGTTACTGGCGGTAGACCACGAAGAAGAGCTACGGACATATCTTAGTGAACGAGATTTACTGGACTTAGTAGAAGACTACTCTCTTCAAGGAGTTGACGCGAGTGAATTTGTAGCCCAATTGCGCAAAATTCCCGCACGACTGTACTCGATTTCCAGCAGTCCACAAGCATTCCCAGATGAGGTACATGTTACGGTCCGTTCGGTGCGATACGAAGCTAAAGGCCGTGATCGATATGGCGTTTGCTCGGTACAACTGGCAGAAAGAATTCAGCCCGGCGACACATTGCCTGTATACATTCAACATAATGATAATTTCAAACTTCCCGAGAATGGGGACACACCAATCATCATGATCGGACCAGGTACAGGAGTAGCACCATTCAGAGCCTTCTTAGGTGAACGAGAAGAGGCTGGGGCAACTGGAAAGACGTGGCTGTTCTATGGGGATCAGCATTTTGCCACCGATTTTCTATATCAATTAGACTGGCAACGTTGGCTCAAAGACGGCGTGCTAACTCATATGGATGTAGCATTCTCCCGTGACACGGATAAGAAAGTGTATGTACAGCATCGAATGCTCGAACAGAGTCAGGAGATTTATCAATGGTTGCAAAATGGGGCTGTTGTGTATGTATGCGGTGACGAGAATAAGATGGCTCATGACGTACATGCGGCTCTGATTACAATTCTTGAGCAAGAGGGCGGTCTTGGCCCAGCAGAAGCAGTGGAATACTTGACCCAAATGCAACAGCAAAAACGTTATCAGCGGGATGTTTACTAATGATTAGTTCCGAGGATTACGAGAGGAGAAAGCTAAATGTCCGATAACAACTTATTGTCGTCAAACAGTGCCCCACATAGCGATGTTGAAGATATCAAAACCAGAAGTAATTACCTCCGCGGAACGCTTGTTGAGGTGCTTCAAGATAGAATCACAGGGTCTATACCCGAGGATGAGAACCGGTTAATGAAGTTTCATGGCAGTTATATGCAAGATGACCGTGATTTGCGCAATGAACGAAAGAAGCAGAAGCTAGAACCAGCTTATCAGTTCATGCTACGAGTAAGAGCTCCTGGAGGTGTAGTGACTTCGGATCAGTGGCTTATGATGGACCGAATTGCAGGACAATATGGTAGTGGAACTATTCGTCTGACCACTCGTCAATCGTTTCAGTTACATGGTGTGCTTAAATGGAACATGAAGAAGACGATCCAAGAAGTGAATGATTCGCTGCTAACCACACTTGCTGCTTGTGGAGATGTAAACCGCAACGTGATGTGTAATCCGAATCCGGAGCAATCCGAAATTCATGCAGAAGTATACGAGTGGGCCAGTAGACTCAGCAAACATTTAGAACCTCAGACGAATGCCTATCACGAAATCTGGCTTGACGGTGAGAAAGTGGTGGACAGTCAAGAGGGTAGTGAAGAACAAGAGCCGATCTATGGATCTGTGTATTTACCACGTAAGTTCAAAATTGGTCTAGCTGTTCCTCCTGCCAATGAAGTTGACGTATTTTCCCAAGATCTCGGATTAATTGCAATTATTGAAAATGGGAGTCTAAAGGGATTCAACGTTAGCGTAGGTGGCGGAATGGGGATGACACACGGTGATTCAAAGACTTATCCTCAAATCGGTCAAGTGATTGGATTCTGTACACCAGAGCAAGTAATTGAATTGGCGGAGAAGACGGTTACCATTCAACGTGATTACGGGGATCGATCCGTCCGCAAACATGCGCGCTTTAAGTATACGATTGACGATCGCGGGATCGAATGGTTCATACAAGAACTGAGTAATCGACTAGGATGGGGGCTTGAGGAAGCTCGGCCTTATCATTTTGATCATAATGGAGATCGTTACGGCTGGGTAAAAGGGACCCAAGGGAAGTGGCATCTGACGCTGTTTATCCAGAATGGACGGATCAAAGACGAGGATAACTACCAGTTGATGACGGGGCTACGCGAAATTGCCAAGATCCATACGGGAGATTTCCGGCTTACTCCGAACCAGAATTTGATCATAGCGGGAGTTACTAGCCAGAAGAAGAAAAAGATCGATGAGTTAGCAAAGAGTCATGGGCTCACCGATGGGATCCATTATTCGGCTTTGCGAAGAAATTCCATGGCATGCGTAGCTTTTCCAACTTGTGGACTTGCGATGGCCGAATCGGAGCGCTACTTGCCAACCTTGCTTGATAAGATCGAACCGCTGCTGAAGGAAGCTGGCTTGCAGGATGAGGAGATTGTCATCCGTATGACAGGTTGTCCAAATGGTTGTGCCAGACCAGGTTTGGCGGAGATCGCCCTGATAGGTAAAGCCCCAGGCAAGTACAACTTGTATTTGGGTGGTGGGTTTGCTGGGAACCGGTTGAACAAACTGTATAAAGAAAACATTGGTGAAACAGAGATTCTGCAATCATTGCAACCCATCATTGTTCAATATGCCAAAGATCGACGTAAAGGCGAACACTTTGGAGATTTTACTATCCGTACGGGATACATCCAAGAAGTTCGTACTGGCCTAGACTTTCATTCATAAGTTTGTAAGAACGAAGTGCCCTTTAGGACGGGGTACTTCGTTTTTTTTGAAGCTACAATACTAAAAGCCACAAAAAGGAATATTTTAGGATAAAAAAGTTAAGTGATGTGTTATAATTTAACAATCCAGAAGGGACGTGAAACCGTTGGTATAACTCATTGTAGTTAATAATCTCTTGCTATTTGATAACTTAAATAAAATAATCGGAGGTAATACAATGAGTACTATACAGCGTATTATTGATAACTTGGATCTGATCGTACCTCAATTCTTTCATGATGGACTCGCTCCCGGATTAGCTGTTGGTGTCGTATATGATCATCAGATGATCTACGCGAAGGGCTTCGGAGTAAAAAATGTGCAGACTGGAGAAGCCATCGACGAACACACCTTGTTTCACATGGCATCCGTATCCAAAACATTAGTTGTGACGGGGATTATGCAGCTTGTGGAGCAAGGTAAAATTAACTTGGACGCCTCTATATCCACTTATTTACCTTATTTCATATTGGCAGATGATAGGTATCAACAAGTTACTGTTCGTCTGCTCTTAAATCATACGTCTGGCATGCCTGATGAGGATGACTTCGGTTGGGATCGTCCTGAATATGATGAGGGAAGCCTGGAAAGGTATGTTAGAAGCATGCACGATCATAAGCTTTTAAAGGATCCTGAGGAATCATTTTATTACAGCAACATTGGCTTTGAAATTTTGGGTGATGTGATAGCCAAGGTGAGTGGAATCTCTTTTGAGCAGTATATGAAAGAGCGAATTCTAATTCCAACATCGATGCTGGAAAGTTCGTTTTTAATACAAGAGATTCCTTATAATGAACTTGCGACACCCCATATTTTAGGGATAAAAGAAGGTTTTGGTCCTGAGATAAGTGAAATATTTCCTTATCATCGTGCCCATGGTCCAAGTTCCACTTTATATACCAATGTCGTTGAGTTGTGCAAATACGCACTTACCCACTTGAATCGGGGCGAAACGTCAAGTGGAGCAAGGATTCTTGGAAACAATAGCTATGATGAAATGTGGACTCAAAATGCTCCTACCTATTATGAAGGCTGGTCTGAGTTTGTTGGACTTGGATGGTTTTTGGGACAATATAAAGGGTGTAACGTTAGATCTCATTCAGGTATGGACACCGGATTCCGGAGTAATCTTCTGCTTTTACCTGAGAATGGAGTAGCTATTGCTATCATGACGAATGCCGATTTTGTCGGTAATAAAGTCCTTTGTGAGGCAATTCTAGATATAGTACTTGGCGAAGAAGTTCAATATGTAAAGAGATCATTAGCGTCTCATTTAGTTAAGATCACAATTACTTCTGGAGTTGAAGCTGCAATAAGTGAATATGCTCAGATTCAACAGTCTAGCCTGGAGAGATATCTTGTTCATGAAGGTGAATTTAATGCTTTTGCTTACATGATGTTGGAAAGCGGATGGCTTCAGGAAGGAATTTCAATATTGGAACTCTCCATTCGGTTGTTCCCTGAATCGTCCAATTTGCATAATAGTCTCGGTGAGATGTATTTGCTCTCGGGCGATCGTAACCTAGCATTGCAACATTATCAAAAGTCTATTGAGCTGGACCCAAATCATAAAGAGGGTATACTCAAAGTTAACGAGTTGCTTGGTGTGATATAGAAGAGCATTGTATTTTTGAAATAGGCCGTGGATATTTATCTGCGGTCTTTTTGTGTTCTTTAAATTGTAGATAAACTATACGCAACCGTCTCATCACGCAACCAATCTTCAATAAAATTGTTAGATAAATTTGATTTTAAGTTTGAAGGGGCTATTCGAGAACATTATTGGTTTAGTGATGGAACCGTATGCGATCAGCATCATTATTCATTGTTAAAGAGGGAATATGGAACGAGGATATAAATGTATAAACAAGAGGAGGGATCATAAAAATTGTGTCGAATTACATAAAAAGGAGAGTTATTATAAAATTTCTCTTCATGTAATACGTCATCTATGCACTTCACATACATAAAATATCTATCAAATGAAGGAGACTGATTAAACGAATGAAGAAATTATTAACTAAGAAAGTACTAGTAGTTACTACAGTAGCATCATTGATTCTCGGAATTAGTTCCGCTACTTATGCTGCAAGCACGTTGAAGAAGATCACTGCTTATGAGAACGCGGCAATCAAGGTAGAGGTTGATGGTAAATCGGTAAACTTTTCGAGTGATGAAGGTATGATGTATCCTATCGTTTATAACGGACACAGTTATGTATCCGCTAAAGCTGTTGCTGAAGCCTTGGGAGCTACAGTTGAATGGGACGGAGCTCGTCAAGCCGTTGTTATAACCTCTTCGGGTGAAGTTGCACCTGAGCTAGGTATCCCGAACAAGGATAATACTACAAAACCAACTCCTTCAGCTACGCCAACACCAACCGCAGCACCAACCGCAACAGAAACAGCTAAAGCAACTGCAGCACCAGCAACTTCATCTTCTGCAACGACAAATAATAAAGGGACAATGACAGATCCAATTAAACTAGGTACAGCATTTACATACACTGACTATTATAATTACAATCCGAGTGAAAATCATTCTACAACTGCACAATACACTCTAGCTGTTAAGAAAGTAACTCCTATTACTCGAGATGAAATCGTTAAGCTAGGATATACACGTCCTGCGAACGATGACAAAATTGATTACGTTATGGTTGATTTAGATCTGAAAGTAAAGAATGCTACTTTTAAAAAGGGGGCTTCAAGTCTCGTTGCCCTATACCTTGCACAATATACTCCTGAAATCTGGGGCGTGAAAACAGCTTCCGGTGGATCCATCATCGGTGGAACAGACTTTGGTTTTGATGGTTCCTTATCCGATAACATTGATTTAGTATTATCCGATTTCCCAAAAGTAGCAGATGGGGAATCCAAGTCGTTCGAAGCTTCCGGTAAAGTTTTATTACCTATTGTAAAAGGGGCAGAGAATCTTCTTGCGATTAAACGCCAAGATACTTCTTTGGATTACGATGCTTCGTTCATCTACTTCAAATTGAAGTAGCCCACCCTATATAGGATGTAGAGATCTAATTGAAACCGGCCGCGGTTATTAAACTGCGGTCGTCTTTGCGTCTTATTACAATTATGAAAATATACTTTTCATATCTATTGATTTCACGGCAAAACATGTGATATTATTTCACAGAACGAACGTTCAGTATAAACGAATTTAATTTTAATAATGGGGGATTCATCGATGAAATTACTTACTAGGAACAAAGGAGCCCTTCTGTTATTAATGCTAAACATTTTCCTTGTCTTTATGGGCATAGGACTTGTTGTACCCGTCATGCCGCAGTATATGACGGAGCTAAATATCAACGGAAGTCTTGTGGGAATGCTCGTAGCTGCCTTCTCATTGACTCAGTTTCTATTCTCACCCATAGCGGGTAGATTATCCGATGCTTTAGGGCGGAAGAAAATCATTGTTGCTGGGATGATCATATTTGCCATCTCAGAGTTAATGTTTGGATTGGTTAGTACGTCACTTCTTCTATTTGTTTCAAGAATGATGGGGGGAATAGGGGCAGCTCTGATCATGCCTGCTGTTATGGCATATGTAGCAGATGTCTCATCATCGGAAGAAAGAGCCACAGGAATGGGTTTCATCAATGCGGCAATTACAACAGGGTTTATCATTGGCCCGGGTATTGGTGGATTTATAGCAGAGTTCGGGATACGTGTTCCTTTTTACTGCGCAGGTATTGCTGGTGCAGTAGCTGCCTTAGTTACATCACTCATTTTGCCTGAATCTACAACTCAAGAACAACGTGATCAGCTGAAGAAGGATTCGGGGAAATCCCAAAGTCTTGTCAAACAACTCATCCATTCTTACAAGGCACCGTATTTTTTCAGTTTGATCATCGTATTCGTTATGGCATTTGGCTTAGCAAATTATGAAACGGTCTTTGGATTGTTCGTAGATCATAAATTCAGCTTTACTCCTAAAGATATTGCCATTATTATTACCTTTGGCTCTATATCTGGCGCTGTAGTACAACTTACCCTCTTTGGGTGGATTTTGAATCGCTTTGGCGAAAATAAAGTTATTTCCGTTTGTCTATTTATGGCTAGTCTGACTGTTCTGTTAACGCTCTTTGTGAACAGCTACTGGATGATTATGGTCGTGACGTTCATTGTTTTCTTGTCCATTGATATTCTACGTCCAGCCATCAGTACGAAAATGTCGAAAATGGCTGAAGGACAACAAGGGTTCGTTGCCGGATTGAACTCAGCCTATACAAGTTTAGGGAATATCGCGGGACCTATCGTAGCCGGTCTCTTGTTCGATATTAATATCAACTTCCCTTACGTATCTGCTGCATTTGTACTACTGCTCTGTTTTGGACTTTCTGTTATGGCAGCTAAAGGTAAGGGAAATAAGAAAGCAGCACCTACAGAGCTTTAGTTTGCAGAGAGCTTTGTTCCAATTTATATAAATATATTCCGAGTTGGACTATAATTTATATATTATAGTTCCAACAAATCACCCAGGACGGAGTTGAATGCAATGAATAAGAGACAACTGCAAAGCTCGCAGACCAAGAAAAGGGTGGCCGATTCAGCACGTGCTTTATTTGTTCAGAAGGGGTATGCAGCGACCTCGATAGAGGATATCGTGAATGCAACGGGAAGTAGTAAAGGTAATATTTATTATCATTTTAAGAGTAAAGAGGGCCTTTTCCTCTATCTAATAGATGAATGGGAGCGGGACTGGAACGAGAAATGGAAAGAGAAAGAACCCCATTTCAAGACCGTCAAGGACAAGCTCTACGGGTTCGCTGAACATATGGTGGTAGAGGATTTGAATCATCCACTCACCAAAGCTGCTAATGAGTTCTTTAACAAGGAAGAAAAAGAACATGATATTGAAGAACGTATTCATACATTAATGGCATCCCACATCGAGTTTAATAAGAACCTAATCCAACAAGGGATTGATAGTGGGGAATTATCGAACCACAAGGATACACATGGACTTGCGCTAATATTTGAAGGTTTGTTCATTGGTCTTAGCCAAGTATCAAGCCAGTCAAGTATGCCGGCGGCACTTGAATTGTATAAACAAGCCATTGAAGTGTTCCTTTATGGGATCTCAGCAAGTATGCAGAATGGAGCTAAACTATAATGTATCGTAATTTAGAAGATTGCATTATCGACTTAGAGAAGAATGGACATTTAGTTCGTATCAAAGAAGAAGTAGATCCCTATCTTGAGATGGCTGCAATTCATATGAAAGTTTATGAGGCTGGCGGTCCGGCATTGTTATTTGAAAATGTAAAAGGTTCGAAATTCCGTGCGGCGTCCAACATTTTCGGTTCTATTGAGCGCAGTAAGTTTATCTTCCGCCAAACATGGACATCCGTACAAAATGTCATGGCATTACGTAACGATCCAATGAGTGCAGTCAAACATCCATTTAAAAATATCGGTAACGGCTTGGCAGCCTTCAAAGCACTCCCTTTGAAGAAGTATGGCAACCTCCCAGTTACTGCTCAGGAGATCCAAATATCGGATCTTCCGCTGATTCAGCACTGGCCTATGGATGGCGGTGCTTTCGTTACGTTACCTCAGGTCTATACAGAAGATCCGGACAACCCGGGGATTATGAATTCCAATTTGGGGATGTATCGAATTCAACTCAGTGGCAATGAGTATGAGATGAACAAAGATATTGGCCTACATTATCAAATTCACCGTGGGATCGGAGTCCATCAAGAGAAAGCGAACAAACTGGGGACTCCCCTTAAAGTGAGCATATTCGTAGGAGGACCGCCCGCGCATACCCTTGCTGCAGTCATGCCTTTACCTGAAGGGCTAACCGAGATGACGATAGCTGGCTTACTTGCTGGGCGTAATTTTCGCTATAATTATGTCGATGGCTACTGTATTAGTAGCGATGCTGATTTTGTTATAACGGGAGAAATTCATCCCGGCGATACGAAACCAGAGGGACCATTTGGAGATCATCTAGGTTATTACAGCCTCACGCATCCTTTTCCAGTTATGAAAGTGCATAAAGTGTATGCCAAGCCCAATGCTATTTGGCCATTTACAGTTGTGGGACGACCACCACAAGAAGATACTGCATTTGGAGAGCTTATCCATGAGCTAACAGGGGATGCTATCAAACAGGAAATTCCGGGCGTCAAAGAAGTGCATGCCGTGGATGCAGCAGGTGTGCATCCGTTACTTTTTGCAATAGGTAGTGAACGGTATACGCCTTACCAGAAAGTCAAACAACCTGCTGAATTGCTCACGTTAGCCAACCGGATATTAGGCACAGGTCAACTGAGCTTGGCGAAGTATTTATTTATAACGGCAGAAGAGGATCAACCGATTGATTCACATCATGAAGTAAATTTCTTAACCTACATTTTGGAACGATTGGATCTTCATCGAGATATACATTTTTATACGAATACGACAATCGACACGCTTGATTATTCAGGGACTGGTATCAATAGTGGTAGTAAAGTGGTTATTGCCGCTTATGGAGATAAGAAGAGAGAATTGTGTACTGAAGTTCCTGCTGAATTGAAAGACATCCGAGGTTATGAAAATGCGAAACTAGTAATGCCTGGTGTCGTGGTCCTTCAAGCACCTAAATTTACTAATTATGCTGAAGTAGCGCAGGAACTAGCCGGATTAAGTAAGGCTATTCACGAAAAAGGTGCCATACCTTCTTGTCCGATGATCGTTCTTTGTGACGATAGCTCATTTATGAGTGCGACAATTAGTAATTTCCTATGGGCTACATTTACACGAAGCAATCCTTCCCATGATATTTATGGTGTGAATAGTTATTATGAGAATAAACATTGGGGCTGCGATAATTTGATTATTGATGCTCGTACCAAACCACATCAAGCACCACCGTTAATTGCTGATCCTAAGGTTGAGAAGAACATTGAGCGGTTATTTGTAAAAGGGGCTAGTTTAGGCGGCATAATTTAAGGAATGATAAATAAGGGTGTTAAAGAGATATTTACGAGATCTAGGTGTAGTCTAGATTGCCCGATCTTCATACAAGTAAGAGACCACTCAACAGGAGCGGTCTTTTTTTGTTGTCGGACAATATTTACGGCCTCGGTTCAATGTAAGCTCTCACGGTAAGCGATGTGAGTTTAATTATTTGACAGGAGGCGGATTTAAGTTTAATCTTATACCCATAGGGGTATGCGTATCCTGATTTGGGAGGGACAAGTATGGAATATAATTATAGTAATGAAATGAAAACCCGACTCAGAAAAATCGAAGGTCAAGTGCGTGGAGTCCTTCGTTTAATGGAAGAAGGCAAGTCTTGTAAAGATGTCGTGAGTCAATTGTCAGCTGTTAGAAACGCCGCAGATAAAGCGATGGCACAAATTGTTGCCGAAAACTTACACAAGTGCATTTTGGAAGAACAAGATGCTGGCGGAGATACTGACAAAGTTGTCAAAGAAGCGATTGAGTTACTAGTAAAAAGTCGTTAAGGTAATTAATATTACGGATCCACACAAAAGGAGAAATTACAATGGCATTTCAAATTTCGAAAGAAATCACACCTACAGAACTATCCAATCGTTTAAATATAGGGGAAGCCCCGGTAATTATTGATGTACGAGAACCTGCTGAATGGGCAGATGGGCATATTGCTGGTGCTAAGCATATCCCACTTGGACAATTGACAGGAAGACTTGATGAACTTGATAAGGATATAGAGATGATCATTGTCTGCAGAAGCGGTGGACGGAGTGGACTTGCCTGTGAATTGTTGAGCGAGCATGGGTTTGATGTTGTAAATATGACAGGTGGACTTATGAGCTGGAATGATGAATTGATTTAGGTTAAGATTCGTGGAACTTGATCGGACAAGGACATCTTATTACAAGGAGGATGACGACAGATGCCCATTCTTCTACTGCTACTTGTTAGCGGTGTAATAATTGGGATAATAAGAATGAACTGGCCTGTTCGCCAGCTCATTTTTGTAGATAAACAGGTACTTACAGACACTTCAACAATTCAAACTAATACCATGAAAATGCTTGATGTCCGCGACGCTGTAGATTTTGCACAATGTCATATAGAAGGTTCGATTAATATTTCCTTGGGACGATTACCCTTTGTCTGGGAGAAGGAGCTTTCTTCAGAGGAACCAGTACTCATCCTAGCGAGCAGTCGCTATAACAGCAAGAGAGCAGCACGATTTTTAAAAAGTCGAGGTTTTAACCAGTTGTATGCGATGAATGACCGATATTGCGCTTAAGTCATATAGACGATGAAGTGAAAGGTAGAAGAAAGGGTGAGAATCATTTGAATAGCTCAATTTTTAATAATATTTTCGTAGTTGTTCTCCTCTTGATTTTTATATACATTCGGTTTGGTCCGACGAAGGGACTAAGAACATTAAAAGCTAAGGAATTCCAGCGTGAGATTGAACAATCTTCAGACCGGATGCTTATTGATGTCCGCGAACCAAGTGAGTATAAGAATGGACATATTCCAGGGGCTAAGAACTTTCCTCTATCTCAAATTAGTCACTATATCAATGACATACCGAATGATCAGGATATCTTTTTATATTGTAAAAGCGGTATGCGGAGTAAGAATGCGGCACTAATCCTTCGCAAGAATGGTTACACGAGACTAAACCATTTGCAAGGTGGTATAGGCTCTTGGCGAGGTGAAATTTCGAAATAGTATGGTATGAAAATAGGACAGTTAAAATCAAAACAGCGGCATTCTCGGATCTTACATGATCCCAGATGCTGCTATTTTTTTAAATATATATATTGACGTGATATATATCAGACTGATATAGTGTGTATTGTGATATACAATTATTTCTAAATACTCAAGTGGAGGTTATGATTTGAACAGTCAGGATGTTATTTTAGGCATGCTTATGAAAGAGTCGTTGACTGGTTACGAGATAAAACAGTTGCTAGAAGATGTTTTCTCATATTTCTATGGTTCAAGCTATGGAACGATCTATCCCACACTTACTCGTCTTGAGAAGGAGGGGTTGATCACGAAGGAAGGCGTACTTCAGGAGGGTAAGCCTAACAAAAATGTTTTAAACATTACGGATAAAGGACGAGAGTGTTTCAAGGCTTATTTACTTGGGCCACTGGAAGAAGATAGTACTAAGAAGTCGGATTTTATGATGAGGCTTTACTTCGGTGAATTTGTTGGGTACGACAAAGTGATTGCCTGGTTAAAGCAAGTACAAGAGCAAGCGCAAAGTAATTTAAATCAATTAAGTGAGAGGTATTCGCTTCATCGAGATGAAATGCATCCGGCTCAGATCATATGTATCCAGATTGGGATAAATGAATATAAGGCTAAACTTGAGACGATCGCCCAAGGATTGTTTAGCATAGAGAAGTTAGCTCAAGAGAAGAAGAGCAGTGTTAATTAAATTAATGCTAACAAACTTTAGAGGAGGAATTATGAAATGAAAACAATATTTATCACGGGTGCTTCATCAGGAATTGGGAGAGCTACAGTCAGACACTTTGCTGAAAGAGGATGGAATGTAGTTGCAACCATGCGAACTCCGGAAAAAGAAATTGAATTCATGCCATTAAATAATGTATTAGTGCTCAAGCTTGATGTAGAGAAAAAAGAAACGATTCAAAATGCGGTAACCAAAGCAATTCAGCATTTTGGTAAAATTGACGTACTTCTAAATAACGCGGGTTATGGAACGATGGGAATCCTTGAAGCAGCTACTGATGAGCAGATTAGAAGGCAATTTGAAGTGAACGTTTTTGGTTTGATCAATATGACTAAAGCGATGCTGCCGCATTATAGATCTAATCAAGAAGGAATGCTGATTAATATTTCTTCTATGGGAGGAATAGTTACCTTTCCTACCATGTCTCTTTATCATTCAACTAAATTTGCGGTTGAGGGCTTATCTGAATCATTATCTTATGAGCTGTTATCACAAAACATAAAAGTAAAGTTGATTGAACCAGGAGCAATACATACGGACTTTGGTGGAAGATCGATGGAGTTCTATTTTGATGATTCACTAACGGACTATAAACAGTTTACAACTACATTTTTGGGAAAATTGTCTGAGATGGAAAAATCCCCAACCTATGCTTCGCCCCCAGAACTGGTTGCTGAGGCTATATTTCAAGCAGCAACAGATGGTACAAACCAATTCCGCTATGTTATTGGTGAGGATGCTAAGATGCTCATTCAAATGAAGGAAGATTGCGATGATGAAGATTATTTGAGTAATATAACTCAGCATTTTCTTAATCAAGCGTAACCGAAGAAAATCAAGTTATTCGTATATTTGCAGGAATCCTGAAAAATAAAGCTTTAATGACAGTGCGTACCGATACTTCATCGGTGCGTGCTTTTTTTTGCAAAAGTGCTTGAGAATTTCTATATAACCACACAGTTTCCACAAAATTGAGGGTTAAAATGTATTAGATGTCACTGATTTTGAAAATACAGATAACTCATAAGGAAACAGGAGGTGGGAGATTTATGAAAAAGGCTTTTAAAGTTGGATTAGTTACGGTCGCCGCTGTATTTGTTTTATCAGCATGTACAAGTAAAGCAAGTAACAACAAATCTGCCGACACTGGAGAACAAACCAAAGAGAGTAATATTCAAGTCGTGAAGCCTTGGATTGCATCTAAGAACACGACCCGAGTGAATACAAGCGATCCTGTGGAAGCCGCGGTGATTGTGTCCCAATCGTTATGGATGGCGACAAGCAAGGACAACCGACCGGGAAGCATTATTCTTACCGACCCGGATAACTGGCAAAATGCAGTGGCTAGTGCCGATTTAATTCATCATCCGAGCAATGGACCAATCTTGTTCGTGACTAAGAATGGAATCCCAGCTGCTACAGCCAGTGAAATCAAACGGCTTCAGCCTAAAGGTGTGGAAATCAACAATGGGGTTCAGGTGATCCTCGTTGGTGATCTGGATCAGAATGTTGAGGATCAAGCCAAAGACCTTGGGTTCAAGATCGATAAGGTAACGGGTGACAATCCAGCCGCCTTAGCCAAGGCTATAGATGCTTACTACACGAATTTAGCAGGAGAGAATCCCTCTTCAGTGGTCATTGGATCGATGGAGAGTCAGGAATATACCATGCCTGCGATCAATTGGATCGCGCATATGCCTGAACCATTGCTTTATGTGAATAAGGATGAGATCCCACTAGAGACGGTTGAAGCTCTACAAACGAGAGGTGGCAACGCGAACATTTATATCCTTGGTCCAGAGTCCGTTATTACGACAAAGGTAGAGAAAGAACTCCAACAATACGGTCAAACCGTACGCATATCAGGAGATGATCCTTACGCAAACGCTATAGCCTTTGCACAGTTTAAAGACAAGACAACAGGCTTTGGGTGGGGAATTACTACACCTGGGCACAACTTTTCGTTTGTGAATTCCGATACGCCTGCTTTTGCCTTAGCGGGTGCACCTTTTTCCCATTTAGGAAAACATGCTCCACTGCTCTGGACGGACAAAGACGCCATGCCTGAATCGGTTATGAATTATGTAATGTCTCTGCAACCTAAATATGATCAGTCTCCGACAGAAGGACCGTATAATCATGCATGGTTAATTGGATCTGAGAAATCAATTAGCCTCAAAGGTCAAGGGGAAATAGACAACATGCTAGAAATCGTTTCAAAATCAGGCGAAGGACATGAGAACATGCCAGGTATGCATCACTAGTTCAAGTGTACTGTAGTAAGGGAAAGAAGCACGGTTCAATCGAATCGTGTTTTCTTTTTCACTGGAGTGTCGCTGTGGACGTTTGTTTATTTAAGCTATAATGTATTGTATTGTTATTTGTTAAGATAGTTAAGGGAAGGTGTTTACGTGTCAAAACTTCAAGTCTTAGTGGTAGATGATGAATGGAATATGCGGAATTTATTACGGATCTATTTAACGAAGGAAGGATTTGAAGTGAAGGAGGCCTCTAACGGCCATGAAGCTTTATCTCTAGCGGGAAAGCATGCTTTTGACATTATTATATTAGACGTAATGTTACCCGATATGGATGGTTGGCAGGTATGTAAAGCGATTCGCGAGAATGATCAGGTCGCCATTCTGATGCTGACGGCTCGTTCAGAAACGAAAGACAAGGTGTATGGACTGGGAATTGGGGCTGACGATTATCTAACCAAACCTTTCGAACCGGAAGAATTTATTGCCCGGGTCTACTCCATCATTCGACGGTCAGCTATTACACATTCCTCTGTCCAGCTACAAGAACCGACAATAGAGCTTCAAGGTATTCGGATTTTGCCAGAAGCTCGTGAAGTATATATTCAAGATCTTCAGGTTGATTTCACGCAAAAGGAATTCGATTTAATCCTGGCATTTGCTAAGAGTCAGCAACGTGTATTTAACAGAGAAGAACTTGTGAGTTTGTTATGGGGCTATGAACATGCCGGAGAATTCCGTGTCATTGATACACATATCAAGAACATTCGAGATAAGGCGCTCAAGGCGGGGCTTCCATATAATCCAATTCAAACCGTATGGGGTGTTGGATATAAGTTTAATCGAGGTGGTGTACTGAGTGAGAAGGAATAGAATTGGATTTAAGCTTGGACTAGTAATCTTGTCTGTATTTGTGCTTGTCCTGACCTCACTTGGTTTGGCCATTGATCGTATGTTTACGAATTTTTATAATACTGAAAAGCGAACAGAAGTTGATGAACTAACTACACATTTCACGATGATGGCCGAATCCCCCAATATATCTACAGATAGGATGTTACTTAAGTTCGCAGATTTTTCAAATGTGAGTATTGTATATATTGATGAAAAGGGAAATATTCAAGCCCATTCAGGGGAAATCGATCCATCGGACACCTCTTTTATTCGTTCTGGGGATGTGAAGACTCTTTTCACAGGTAATGCAGTGAGTCTCGAGTACACCAATAAAGACGGCGAACGTTACTTCGTAGCAGCAAGGCCTATTCCAACTGAAAGCGAACAAGAAATCACTTCTTCTTTGTATGTATTGTCGTCGACGAAGCATATGGATTCCTCGATATCTGCGGTCCGCAAACTATTAGTTCTCTCAGGAGTCGGAGCATTCCTCTTGGCTTTAGGAATCATCTGGATTATAGCGCAAATTCTCTCAAGACCGTTGCTTCAAATGCGGGATGTGACACGCAAAATCGCCGTGGGTGATTTGGATGCGAGATTAAGTATTAACAGTAATGATGAAATTGGATCCTTAGCTGAGGCGATCAATAACTTGGCAGAAGACCTGCAACGATACAGGGATACAAGACAGGAGTTTTTTGCAAATATATCCCATGAACTAAGGACTCCGATTACTTATCTAGAAGGATATTCAAAAGTAGTTAAGGATCGCTTATATGATACAGACGAAGAGAGAGATCAGTATCTCGATATCATTCACCAGGAATCCCTTCGCTTACAACATTTAGTGAACGATTTGTTTGAATTGGCGAAAATGGAGGAAGGAAAAATTAGCCTCTCATCGGAATGGATTGATCTTACGGAGATCACGGACAACGCGGTTCGTAAAATTCAATTAAAAGCGAACGATAAAGGATTACAGTTGAATACACATATCAGTCGTAGTATTCCCTTGATTTATGGAGATGGACTTCGTACAGAACAAGTTCTGATCAATCTGTTGGAGAATGCAGTTCGTTATACGGAGAAAGGTGAAATCAATGTCTACTTACAAGAGGAGCCAACCTATGTATACATAGCAGTAGAAGATACGGGAATAGGTATTCCGGAGGACGAGTTACCTCTCATCTTTGAACGCTTCTATAGGGTAGAGAAGTCTCGATCAAGGCTACATGGGGGAACTGGACTCGGTTTATCCATCGCCAAAAGATTGCTAGAACTACAAGGAGGAGAGATGTTAGTCACCAGTACAATCGGTATCGGAACCCGCTTTGAAATCAGATTTATGCGAGATGAACAGGGGGAGCATACGTGAAAAAGTCCGAGTGGCTACTGGCCATCATAATTATGGCGATGGGCTTGATGTGCATGATGGTACCGGCAAACTCATTTGGAGGCATGTCGTTGGTTCAATTTGGGCGGGATGCCGGGAAATTTTGTATATATATCATGGCATTAATCGGTATAATTATTGTTATATACTTCCTTATTGTTAAAAGAGGTAAGCGTTGACTTGTATTTGGGGGGAGAGAAAATGTACAAGGATTTTACGATTGAATGTAAAGATATTATTTTGCGTGAGTATAGAGTAGAGGACATAGATGCAATGTACGCTATTACTTGCGAACCCGAGGTGTTAGAATTTTTGCCCGATTGGAATGCACCTAAGGAGCAACGACTTGATTGGCTCGTTAATTATGAAATAGGAGAAAACAAACAGTTTTTGAAAGCGGTAGCAGAAGGTGGGGCCATCGGGGAACTCCGTCTACGTCTTGCGGTTATATCAAAGGAAACCGGAGAATTTATCGGTTGGTGTTGTTCTGGGATCAAAGAGGAATTACCACCACCGAACAGAGAAATTATGTATGCTATTTCCAACAAATATTCAAACAAGGGTTACACGACTCAAGCAGTACAGGGCATGGTTAATTATTTATTTGAAAATACCGATGTGGAGGAACTGGTCGCCTTAGCCTTAACTCATAATATTCCCTCAAATAGAGTCATACAAAAAAGCGGTTTCGAATCTGTTGGGATTACTGAGATAGAAGATGAGAAATATCATTACTATAGATTATGTAGCGGGAAGTAGGGTTCTTCATAGTTTCTTGACATTTACCTAGTATAATTAACATAGATTAGACACCATGATATCTAGGAGGCAATTAAGATGAAGAAGAAAGTATTAGCAGCTGTAGGTGTGATTGCATTATCATTGAGTATTGGCAGTGCTGTTTTTGCAACGGGATATAATCAGGACACAGAAGGAAATTTTGAGGACATGCTCCCACATATGCAAGAAGTACATCCAAATATGAATGAACAACAGTTGAACGATATGTATCAATCATGCCATGACCGTGGTAACGACAACGTGAAAAATCCAGATTCACGAGGTATGATGCAATCGGGTAATATGATGCAATCAGGTAACATGATGCAGTCAGGTAACATGATGCAATCAGACAATATGATGCAATCAGGCAACATGATGTAAGCAAGATCAATAATGTAGCAGAAGAGGGAAGCATGATTCGGAAGAATCGTGCTTCTTTTTTTGTGGATTTCTAAAGCCCGTGCAATCTGCGTTGTTTCTACATTATTTCCACACAAACCATAGTTAGAATAAATATATCAAGAAGATAGTACTACTTAGGAGGTAACACTTATGGATTGGTCTTGGTTATTTGTACTGGCATGTCCGCTAATGATGATAGTTATGATGTTTGGTATGCGAGGAATGCACGGTCATGGTTCAAAATCAAAACAGTCAGAAACAGAGCAAGCGAATCAGGAAGAGTTAAGTGCGTTAAAAGCACAAAACGAACTCATGAAAGAGGAAATTCAGAAATTGAAACAATAATTCACATAGGATACTAAGGGAGGTCGAAGAGTGATGAATTGCTGTGGAAATCACGATCATACCAAGAAGGATCAAGAAAAAGGGAACATGAACCAACCTCATCCGATAAAAAAGCGGAATTGGATGATGATATTATGTTGCGTGTTGCCAATTGGATTATTTGCCGCAATACTCCTAGCAAATCTACTTACAGACACAAGTACTAATATAATGCCGTACCTAATATTATTGATCTGTCCTTTGTCCCATCTAATACTGATGCCATTAATGATGGGCAAGAAAAAGCATTAATTATAACTTCGTATACCACCTATTGAACGATAACATCAATTTCATTATCTGTATCCACCGGCGTTCCGTTAATTTCAATAACCATGCGCATTGGAATACAAATGATGGTTTCACGCGGTTTAGTAATCAATCCAAAGGTAAAGCAAATCTTTTGTGGGCAATCTGACTCGACAACTTCAATTCCATTATCGCGAATTTTCAAAATGTCATACCCGCGATCATTTCTGATTTCTACATATTGTGTTTCTGTTGTGAGTTCAACTGTTTTATAAATTTCATTATCTATCTTTATCGTTGCAGAGTAATTTCCGTTAATGTAACTCTGGTCTGTATCCTGCAACCACCTTATACCCATGAAAATCAATGCAAACAATAAAATCACAGCGATTAGGACGATATCACCTTTTTTAAACTTGTGAACAATCATATGTCATCTCCAGGTTGAGTCATTCATTTCAACCTAAATTATAACGCGTGAATATGTGTTTTCTTTGTAGAAACTGTGTAGCCGCCAAGTAATGATCTTGCGCCAGTCGTAATATTTGTGTATGATTATAATAACAACAACAGCATATTTGTAATTGTAATTATGGAGGAGCCAGTCACCAAGGGCTCCTTCTATTTTTTTGTCCAAAAAAAGACATTAAACTTGTCGGCATGTGCGAAAGGGGGATCATGATTGTTGGTTTTCAGGACACAATAAGAATACAACAACATCTGGAGGTTTGCTCATGGAATTCATTCTGTACTTAGTTTTAATTATATTTTTCACAAAGGTTGCAGGGGACTTATCCGTACGTATTGGTCAACCAGCTGTATTAGGGAAACTAATTGTCGGTATCATATTAGGGCCAGCGGTACTTGGTTGGATTGGGAATAGTAGTTTTATTGATGAACTTTCCGAGATTGGTGTTCTTCTTCTGATGTTTATTGCAGGTTTAGAAACCGATTTGGACCAACTTAAGAAAAATTGGAAATCAGCTTTTGCTGTTGCTGTTGGTGGAATTATCCTTCCTTTCATTGGGGGATATAGCGCTGCAATTGCCTTTGGTTTTGGTCAAAACTACGCCTTGTTCTTCGGTGTAATATTCTGTGCAACTTCAGTTAGTATCTCTGTTCAAGTATTAAAGGAAATGAACAAGTTAAACTCTAGAGAAGGAACAACTATCCTTGGCGCAGCAGTGATCGATGATGTACTTGTCGTCATATTACTTGCGGTCATGATGAGTCTAGTCGGAACTGGAAATGACATTTCTATTCCTCTTCTAATAGGTAAAAAAGCTCTGTTCTTCATTGTTACATTCTTGGCTGGTTGGTATGTCGTACCAAAGGTCATGAAATGGATGGCACCCTTAAGAGTCACAGAAGCGGTGATCTCCGCTGCGTTGTTTATATGTTTCGGTTTTGCTTACTTTGCGGAGTCTCTACAGATGGCAGGAATTATCGGTGCATTTGCAGCAGGGATTGCAATTTCACAAACCAATTATAAACATACCGTAGAGGAAAAAGTTGAACCGATCGCTTATTCCATTTTTGTTCCTGTATTCTTTGTGAGTATTGGACTCAATGTTTCGTTCGAGGGGTTAGGTCAACAGTGGGGGTTCTTGATCGTTATCACAATAATTGCATGTGTAACTAAGTTATTAGGAGGATGGCTAGGCGCACGCTTAACCGGGTTTAATTCTAAGTCTTCACTAATTATCGGCTCAGGTATGGTAAGTAGAGGAGAGGTAGCCCTAATTATCGCTTCAACAGGTTTACAAGCCGGTTTATTGTTGCCGCAATATTTCACTTCCGTAGTCATTATGGTCATCTTAACAACGCTGGTTACACCACCATTATTAAAAATGTTTTTCAAAGACAAGGTGGATCAAGCTGTAGCAGGCAAATGATTAATCGAAGCGTATAGAGTGTATTTATAACCAGTCAGACATTTTAAATGTTTTGACTGGTTTTTTTGTTGTGCAACTAATACGAAAAGGATCAATTCCGAAGTATGGTATTATAAATTATGGAAGTGATTAGGTTGATCGTTGCATAAAAACGGTTCACAAAGGAGTCTGACAAATGAGAATTGTAGCAATAGCAGGAACTATCATAAGAAGATCGATTATTGTTATTTTCGGATTATTGCTGATTATACAAGCGATTAGTCTTATCGTATCGAATAGTAGTGACAAAGAATTCATTAAGTCATTAAATCACGATGGACCCGTTACCAAGTATACATTGAATAAGAAAATAGATATGGATGGGGATATTTTCACAGCTAAGGAGCTTTACCTAACTTCTAAGAAGACTGTCCTTCACTATTCCATTAGCAAACAAGATCCGGGTGGATGGTCCTTTCCAAATTCAGCGATTAAGTTAATTAATTCTAATGGAGAAGAGCTTATGCAACACAGCTCAAGTAGTACAGGGAGAGGCGAAACGGGCTTTATTTCTTTTAACGAAATGAACGAACCCTTAGGGAGCATTACCCTTAAATATGAGTGGTATGATCGGCAAGCAGAAATAAATATTCCCCTGGCGAAGGATGGTGAGGGGCAATGAGTAAAAAGACTGTTATTCTTATCGTGGAATGGTGTATTGCTATTCTGTTTGTTTTCTTATTCTTCAGAGGATATAACCCATATATGGGAAGTTTAACACCAACTAAGGCACATGAGCTTTCCGAAAGAAGTTATCACTATGGACCATCAAAAATCGTAAAGGTAGTTCCTTTTGGCGGTAACACTACAGTTTATTTAGGAGTTTACAAAGAGTGGTTCTCGTCAGATACAGTGATTAAACGAGGGCTTGGATGGCATCCAGGCGGGGGAGTTGGCGGTGTGTGGATCGACAGTAGTAAGCCGCTCACCTACAGTTGGAGTGTCTCGGAACGAGATAAGAAGCTTACTTTAGCACAGTTTTACGGGTACGTATCTGACCCTGAAATTACAACAGTCGTTTTGTATACAGAAACTGACAGTGTCGACAATAAAGAGGCAAGAACGCTTTCCACAATGAGCCAGGAAATTAACGAAGACAGAATGTTCTTATTCATATGGAACGATAAAGATCTAAATTCCCACTGGAAATCCATTCAAGGATTAGATCAGGAGGGCAAGGTCGTTTATGAGGAGAAATTTAACTAATTCTCTGATAGCCCTACCCCGTGTACATTAATATTGGATATTAGTAAATACTATATTTTGCTTATGTTTTCTATTATTTTTATCTATCCAATTGATAACAACTTCCATTTCATTTGCGTAATTAGCTATATTAAAGTTAATAAATGTAACTGTTTCATAGGATTTAATTCGATACTTTACTGGATCCATAAGCATAATCATCTCTAGATTTCGATTCCGATCAGGACGATAAAGTTCGAACGAAGTATATAAAATTTCATGATATAGATTCGTGATGGTCAGTTTGTAACTATTAAATTTGTCAGGTTGGTGCGATGGAATATCACTTTTGCTTAACACGAGTGCCCATTTTCCCGTATCCTTTGTTACTGGTAAATCTGTTTTAGCGTAAACACTTAGATTCATGGTAATACAAATAAGTAGAACGAAGGCAGACAAGATTATTTTCTTACTCATTGCAAGTTCTCCTCTCGTATTGAGATGAGTGTAATTTAACCAAACCCAATATTTCTATACCGAAAGTTAGGATGATCATTTCATATGAAAATTTTACTTGTAGAAGATGATAAAACAATCGCATCTGGACTTGAGTATTCACTACAACAAGATCAATTTGAGACCGTGCTTTGTCATGACTTTACATCTGCCAGAGCGGTGATCGAAGTGGAACTGGTTACTTTCACTTTATGTTTATTTGATTTATCACTTCCGGATGGGAGTGGCTATGAATTATGTAAGATGGTGAAAGCAAGGAGTGATATCCCTGTCATTTTCTTAACCGCAGTGGATGATGAGGTCAATGTAGTGATGGGCCTAGATATGGGGGCAGATGATTATATAACAAAGCCATTTCGAATTCGTGAGTTGTTATCGCGCATTAAATCTGTATTGCGGAGATACCATAAACAAAATCAACCTAAACCGATCATTGAATTAGACAATATCCGGATTAACACGCTTGAAGGAAAAGTTTATAAGAATGAAAATGAGATTACATTAACCGCGCTGGAATATCGTTTATTACTTATCTTTGCTAATCATATCGGACAAATTCTCTCCAGAAATCAGTTGTTAGAGCAAATTTGGGATGTGGCAGGGGACTTCGTGAATGATAATACATTAACAGTGTATATAAAAAGGTTACGGGAAAAGTTGGAGGAAAATCCTCAAGAGCCCTCGATCATCAAAACCGTACGTGGCTTAGGTTATAAGGTTGGTGATTGATATGCTACGAAATAGAGAGTACCGAGTGCTTCTCCTCATGATGTGTTTAATCAGTATTGTAGCGGTAATTATTGCAGCTGTAATTTCACCTATGACCTTAGTACTTACTCTTATTACTTCTACCTTGCTCATCGGATGCTGTCTAGTATTTACGAGATGGAGATACCGTGAAATCGAGAAACTTTCGGGATATTTACGGCAGATTAGTGGTGGGGATTATTCTCTTGATGTGCGTGACAATCAGGAGGGTGAGCTTAGTATTCTGAAGAACGATATTTATAAAGTGACTTTGATGCTTTCCGAACAGAGTTCGTTACTACAACAAGAAAAAATAGAGCTTACCAATGCAATTTCAGATATATCTCATCAACTCAAAACTCCACTTACTTCTATGACAATGATGGCAGACCTGTTGAGTAATCCCGAACTTCCAGTAGAGAAAAGAAGAGAATTCACTCGCAATATCCGTATCCAACTCGAGCGGATCGGTTGGCTCGTTTCGTCATTATTAAAGTTTTCAAAAATCGATGCGGGAACCGCGTTATTTAAGCATGATCAAATCACAGTGAAGAAACTTATTCAAAGAGCATTAGAACCTGTTCTGATTCCGATGGATATCAAGGAGCAAAAGCTTTCCGTTACTGGTGAAGATAACGCCACTTTTATTGGTGATCTCAATTGGACGGCCGAAGCTATGATCAATATTCTAAAAAACTGCGTAGAGCACACTCATGTAGGTGGAGAAATCAACATTTCTTTTTCAGAAAATGCCCTGTTTACTGAGATCATCGTTGCTGATAACGGTAAAGGAATTCCTAAAGAGGACATACCTTATATTTTTAACCGTTTCTATAAAGGTAAGAATGCAAGTGAGGATAGCGTCGGAATAGGACTTGCCTTGTCTCACAGCATCATTACAAGTCAAAACGGAGACATCGAAGTGAAGAGCGGGAAGGAAAAAGGTACGCAATTTCGTATTAAGTTTTATAAAGTGACTATCTAGTCACATTACAGTCACTTGAAAGTCATTATAGACCGATATACTGATCTCATAATCAAAATGGAGGTCTAATATAATGGATATTTTAACAATTGAAAATCTATCTAAAACATATGGTAAAGGCGAAACTGCGGTTAAGGCGCTTGATGATGTATCCTTTTCAGTGAAAAAAGGGGAATTCGTTGCCATTATCGGCCCGTCAGGTTCGGGTAAATCAACGATTTTGCACATGCTGGGCGGTGTGGATCGACCTACAAGCGGGAAAGTATTCGTCGATAACACGGATATTTATAACTTAGACGAAACTCAACTGGCGATTTTTAGACGCAGACAAATAGGGTTGATTTATCAGTTTTATAACCTGATTCCTGTCCTAACGGTAGAAGAGAATATTACGCTTCCTTTGTTGCTGGATCAACATCGGGTAGATAAGAAGCAATTTGCTGATATCGTGAAGATTCTAAATCTGAAAGATCGTTTAAATCATCTGCCTAACCAGTTGTCAGGTGGACAACAGCAGCGTGTGTCGATTGGTCGTGCGCTAATTAGTAATCCTGCTATTATGCTGGCGGACGAGCCAACCGGTAATTTGGATAGTAAGAATAGTAGTGAGATCATTGACTTGCTAAAAATGTTTAATAAAACCTTTAATCAGACGCTAATCGTTATCACTCACGATGAACGAATTGCGCTGCAAGCGGATAGAGTCATTACCATTGAAGATGGAAGGATTGCCAATAACGAGGTGATTCGTCCATGAATATTGTCAACAAACTAACGATAAGACACTTGAAGAAAAATAAACGACGAACGCTTATAACCATTATCGGAGTTATTATTTCCGTAGCCATGGTGACAGCTGTCGCTACACTTGGTGTCTCTTTCATGGGACTCATGCAAAGACAAAGCATTGCTACGAATGGGGAGTGGCATGTCCTATACAAAGATGTGAATAAGACTCAACTTGAAGCGATTAAGGCTGATGACGCCACAAAAGAGCTTGTCATTTCAAGAGATCGTGGATTTTCCCTATTAAAAGGGAGTCAAAATGACAATAAACCTTATTTGTTTATCAAAGAGTATAATACTCAAGGGTTTGAACAATTTCCAATCAAGTTGAATAAAGGAAGGCTCCCACAAGCTAATGATGAGATAGTAATTTCAGAGGAAATTGCGAAAACGGCCAAAGTGGAGTACAAAATCGGGGATACGCTAACTCTTGATATTGGAGAACGATTAGGGGTCGATAGTGAGGGTAATGATCAAGTATTAGTGCAGCATAATTCATTACAAGCTGAGAATGGTGAATTAACTGAAACGTTACGAAATACTACAACAGCTACTTATACGGTTGTTGGCATAATAGATCGTCCTACTTGGGAACCGACATGGGCACCTGGATATACTGTCATTAGTTATGTGGATGAGAATATAATGGGTGCGGACGATACAGTTCATGCGACAGTTGTGCTAAATAAGGTCAAGAAGTCTCTATATTCTCATGCAGAGGATGTAGCGCAAGAAAATAAGATAGATAAGCAATCCATAGCATTTAACAACGATTTATTGCGTTATTATGGCATAACGAATGATGACAGTCTACAAGGCTTAATTATGTCAATGTCGGTGATCATTATGGCGGTCATTATTATTGGCTCTGTTTCATTAATATATAATGCGTTCGCTATTTCCGTCTCGGAACGTGCAAGGCACTTAGGTATGCTTTCGAGTGTGGGTGCTACTAAAAGGCAAAAGAGAAATTCCGTGTTCTTTGAGGGAGTTATCATCGGCTTGATCAGCATTCCCATTGGGATTATTAGCGGACTTGTGGGGATTGGTATCACCTTTTTGTTTATTAATTCGATTATCGAAGGTGCACTCGGAATAACAGAACAGCTAACTGTGATCGTTACACCATGGTCCATATTGATCGCTTGTGGTGTTTCGATGCTAACGATATTTATTTCAACATATCTCCCTGCAAGAAAAGCCTCTAAGATCTCTGCAATTGAGGCGATCCGGCAGACTACAGATGTTAAGCTGACGGGCAAGGCAGTCAAGACATCCAAATTGGTTCGTAAACTATTCGGTATCGAAGCAGAAATAGGACTGAAAAACTTAAAGAGGAACAAACGCAGGTACCAGGCAACCGTGTTTTCCCTTATTATCAGTATTGTTTTGTTCCTAGCGGTATCCTTTTTCACCTCCAACTTGCATAAATCACTGGAACTCTCACAGGAGGGTGTAAATTATGATATTCAGGTATCCACGTATAACGAACCAGCTGATAAATCTAATCGATTATTAAAATCGATCTTAAGTTTGGATGATATTACGGAATATAACGTTATTAAAAATCTGCATGCATACTCTAAAATTGAGGAAGCTGTGATCGCACCTGAATTGCAAGAGATGGTTAAAAATGATAAGAGTTTACTTACAGATGGGAAATATCCTTACTACGTTATTATCAATGCACTAAGTGATGAAAGTCTGCAAGCTTATACAACAGCAATTGGTGCAAAGTACGAACATCTTCAAGATCCGAATCAACTCAATGCAATTGTGATTGATACAACCAGATATGAAGATGAAGTAGCGAAGAAGTATGTTGAAACAAAGGCTATATATACGAAGATTGGCCAAAGTCTTGATTTAACGTATGTAGAAAACCAAACAGGTGAAGATAAACCTTTAACCAAGGTGGAAGTTGCTGCATTGACAGATCAACTACCTATGGGGATTTATCCAGCAGGACTAGGTGGATTGAATATTGTAGTTTCCGAAACCGTTATGAATCAAATGTTGATTGATAAGCAAAACTTTGACATTCAGACCGCCTTTTATCTGAAAAGTAATAATCCCTTAGCAACTCAACAAGGAATCGAAGAATTAGTTGAAAGCAATATGTATGTACTTAATGTTTTTCAAATTAGACAACAAGATGAACAAATGATCATGTTGATGTCGGTATTTACCTACGGATTTATCGCATTAATTACGTCGATCTCTATTGCTAATATCTTTAATACGATCTCCACAAGCATATCCCTTCGCAAACGTGAATTTGCGATGCTTAAGTCAATTGGGATGACACCCAAGGGTTTTAATAAAATGATTAATTATGAAAGTATATTTTATGGGATAAAGTCATTGCTTTATGGGCTTCCGATTAGCGTTCTCGTCATGTATTTGGTACACAGATCACTCATGAACAGTTTTAATTATGAATTCACTCTTCCATGGAAAAGTATTGTATACGTAATTATTGCGGTATTCCTTCTAGTCAGCTCAGCTATGCTGTACTCCAGCTCTAAAGTTAAGAAAGAAAACATTATCGATGCATTAAAGCAGGAGAGCATATAACGTCTGACATATTGGACAAAGACTAGACCATATCTTCTAAGAAGGTTGATTTGTTTAAAGCCGCCCTAGGAGGGAATGTTCATGTCCAATGTCTTTGTAACTCGTTCATTAGAGGAAATACGGTTTTGGTCAAGGATTATGAAAGAACACTCGTTTTTTCTGCGATTAGGATTTAGAGCGGAAGACACCCAGCTCATTGCGGAGGCGAATCAATTCCAAGCCATCTTTGAGGATATCGAGAGAAGATCGTATGCATTTTCAATGGATACAGACCCGCAGATCATTAGAGAGTTTAATACCGAAGTTCAAAATGCAGCTACCCACATCTGGGCTTTCAAAAGAAGAATACTAGGACTTATACTGCAGTGTAAACTTCCAGGGGGAAATAATTTCCCACTGCTAGTTGATCATGTAAGTCGGGAGGCCAACTATTTCCGTAACCGCCTAGATGAATTGAATCGTGGGAAGTTAGAGCCATTACAAGATGCGATCATCGACGAAAATCTGTTTTTCTTAAAAATCATGGCAGACCACGCAAAATTCATTGGTCATTTACTCGATCCATCAGAACGAAAATTAGTTGATCAGGCTCGGGAATTTAGTCTTGAATTTGATCAGTTAGTGTTTCAAGCGATCGATCTAAGCTCCATGCGTCCTCAATCTCAAACGGTACCTTTATTAAGTCAATTCGTTGATGAGAACAAGGTTTCAGTTAAGTCATTACGAGATTTCAAGAAAACAGCGAGTGATTTGATTGATCAATGTAGGATTAAAAGCATTATTCACCCACTTCTTGCTGATCACGTATTTCGTGAGGCTGAGCGGTTTCTAATTATTCTTGATATGTTTGACCAATCCCTGTCAGGACATAAGGTAAATAAAAGAGAGATTTTGATCTAATGTAGACTATATCAGGTTAGTACATGGCAACAAGTGGCTCTTCCGGTATTCATTAGGAAGGGCCACTTGTTGTTTCTGTTATTCGACACCAAACCAAATTATGGAATGATATCTGAGAAAAAAACGCGCTGATATGCGGTATTTTGAGATTTATATAAATAATTGATGTAATAAAAATCACATACTAACCTTATGGATTGAAAAGTATGTGACAAATGTAACACGAAAAATGCTATAATAGTACTATTGGGTTCATTTTTAAAAATATTATTATGCAGTAAAGCTGCTGCAGAGGAGAGTTAGATATGTCAGAATCAATCAATCAAATCCTTTCTGAACAAGAAACACCAAAAGTAACTGTCACTAAAGAGCATTTAGATGTTTTAGACCAGCTCTTAAAGCCAGAAGTTCAGGAATCGTTAACTGTTTTAGTGGAACAGTTACCCCAAATAACACAACTTGTAAGTGTACTAACAAAGTCCTATGACTTCGTACAGTCAGTCGCTTCAGATGAAATATTGAAGAGCGATACGGTAGGGGCGATTAAAGAACTTGGTGGACCTGTCGTAGGTTCTGTCAAAAATATGGCGGCAACTGTTATCGAGGCGAAGGATCGTGCCAATGAAAGTCAAGAGACTATTGGTATTTTTGGCCTGATGAAAATGATGAAGGACCCGCAAGCACAGAAGCTCTTCCGTTTCATGAATGCTTACCTTCAAGTCGCAAATGAACGTGAACAAGTCAAATAATTAAATTCAAATCTTATTCGTAAGGACGGAGGAAACATTATGTCTAAACATATCGTTATCTTAGGTGCAGGTTATGGTGGTTTGTTAAGTGCTTTAACCGTACGTAAGTATTTAAATAAAGAGCAAGCCAAAGTTACTGTAGTCAATCAATTTCCTACGCATCAAATTATTACTGAATTGCATCGCCTTGCAGCTGGTAGTGCCGCAGAACGCGCTGTTGCAATGCCGCTTACTAAGCTTTTTGCAGGTAAAGATATCGATCTGAAAATTGCGAAAGTGAATGCTTTTTCCGTAGACAATAAACAAGTTACTTTATCCGATGGCGTTACTCTCACTTACGATGCACTTGTCGTAGGTCTGGGAAGCACAACGGCTTATTTTGGAATTCCAGGGCTAGAACAAAATAGTATGGTATTGAAATCGGCAGCTGACGCTAACAGAATTCAACATCATATTGAAGACCGTATTCGTGATTATGCGAAGACGAAAGATGAAGCCGATGCAACTATTCTTATTGGTGGTGGCGGTTTAACTGGCGTTGAACTCGTGGGTGAAATTGCTGATGCCATGCCAGAACTTGCCAAGCGATATGGAGTAGACCCTAAAGAAATTAAACTCCTACTTGTCGAAGCAGGTCCGAAGATTCTTCCGGTATTACCTGAACCATTGATTGAACGTGCTACAACTAGCTTAGAGAAACGTGGGGTTCAATTCCTTACCGGGCTTCCTGTTACGAATGTGGAAGGCAATGTCGTTGATCTAAAAGACGGTCAAAAGATTGTGACGAATACATTCGTATGGACCGGTGGTGTACAAGGAAATCCACTCGTTGGCGAATCAGGTCTTGAAGTAAACCGTGGACGTGCCACAGTAAATGATTTCTTGCAGTCAACTTCGCACAAGGATGTATTCATTGCGGGTGATAGTGCCGTTTACTTTGCAGCAGACGGACGTCCGTATCCACCTACTGCACAAATCGCTTGGCAAATGGGTGAATTGATCGGCTACAATCTGTATGCATTCTTGAATGATAAATCGTTTGAAACATTTAATCCTATTAACTCAGGTACACTTGCTAGCTTAGGGCGTAAAGATGGGGTAGCCATTGTCGGTGGTAACTCTACTCCGCTAAAAGGATTGCCTGCATCCCTCATGAAGGAAGCAAGTAATATTCGTTACTTGTCCCACATTCATGCATTGTTCAGCTTAGCTTATTAATCAAATTTAGAATCTAAACATTGCCCCACCTAAGAACACTTTGAATAAAGTGGTTATTGGTGGGGTAATTTTTTTTGGGTGTAATAATGTACTAATGACTAATACATGTTAAAATTAATTTGGAATAAATTTGATGGGAGTGAGGAAGATGGAAGACTTTATTTTCAGGCAGATAACTTTTGTAAGAGGTCAAACTCTAAAATTGTTGGATGGTATCACAGAAGAAATGGCCGACCAGATCCCTGAAGGATTCAGAAATAATATCCGCTGGAATCTGGGGCATGTTTATGTTGTCCTTGAACGATTGGCTTTTCATTTTTCAAACCAGTCACAACAATTGCCTGACGGTTATAAGGAGCAATTCGGACTAGGCACTTCTCCGTTAAGTCTTCCCGAATCCGTAACTGTTCCGACTCTTCATGAATTGAAGACCCTACTCCAAGAACAGCCTGAACGAATTCGTGCAGTACTCAGCCAGAACTTACAGGTTAAAGCCGATCCACCTTATACTACATCTTCCGGGATGACTTTAGAAACGCCAGAACAACTCCTCAGCTTCTCCATTTACCATGAAGGCATGCACATAAGCACTATTAAAATGTATAAGAAATTGTTATCGAATTAATATTGAAGGTGGATATCATCCGACATCAGGTGATAGCCACCTTTTTTGTTAATAAAAACTCCTGGAATGTTCACACATCCTACTTTTAGTGAAGCATCAAATGACCTTTTTTCAGCGATTCAGTAACAAAAGGCATTGCAAAATATATAAATAGGGTTCAGGAAACTGTGTTATTAGGGTATTATATATACAGATACACAATTAGGGAGGATAACAACATGGAGAGAATTAAGACCCCAGAGCAATTTCAGGAAAGTATTAATAAAGATGGGTATACGGTTATGAAATTTGATGCAAGCTGGTGCCCGGATTGTAAGAACCTTGATCGTTTTATTGGGGATATTGTTACCGAACACGCAGACAAGGATTTTTTCGCCGTCGATTCAGAACAATTTGAAGACTTTGCGGAAAAATATGAAGTCCGGGGGATACCTAGCCTACTTGTTTTCAAAAATGGTGAGAAATTGGCACATTTGCATAGTAAATTCGCAAAAACCCCAAGTCAGATCAGAGAATACTTAGATACATTGAAATAATATCCGGTTGCTATGATGCCTTCTTAGATCATTCAGAGGTAAGATAATGAGATTTTTTCCTTGACTTCTACAAAGAAGATTATGTAATATAGTCCGTAACATAATATTTGGCACTGACCAAAGACATGATTTCCTTCACGAACTGTCCAGAGAGAGAAGTTAAGCTGAGAGCTTCTCCAGTAACCGGTTGAGATTTTACCCCTTTGTAGCTGTGGCGTTGAACCCGTCGATCTAATCACGGTTGTAAGCGACACCGACTTATCCCCGTTACGAGATACTAATAAGGACTTTGCATCTGCATCCCAGGCTAAGAAGCCAAGGAATGTCACGATGTAAGTCGAATTTGGGTGGAACCACGAGCTGAACGCACTCGTCCCTTTACGGACGAGATGCGTTTTTTTGCGTTCAAAAAATCAGGATTAAGGTAGAATTGGAGGCTAAATCATGGAGATCAACGTAACATTGCACGATGGAACAATTAGGAGGTATCCTCAAGGAACCACAATCGAACAAGTCGCAGAATCAATTAGTACAGGTCTGAAGAAAAATGCTGTAGCAGGGAAGGTAAACGGCAAAACGGTAGATCTTAACCAACCGATTGAGCATGATAGTCTCATCGAAATTGTTACGATGGATAGCCGTGATGGCCTGGAGATATATAGACACAGTACAGCACATTTAATGGCTCAAGCAATTAAACGTATTTATGGAGACAAGGCCGTGAAACTCGGTATTGGACCGGTGATCGAAGACGGATTCTATTATGATATCGATATAGAAAAACCACTTTCGACGGATGACCTTGCCACAATCGAGAAAGAGATGGAGAAGATATCACAAGAGAATTTACCTATAGTTCGGCGGGTCATTAGCCGTGCAGAAGCGATCAAAACTTTTGAGGAACTTGAAGAGCCCCTGAAGTTGGAGCTCATTCGTGACTTGCCTGAAGATGTAGAATTAACGATTTATGATCAAGGTGATTTCTTTGATCTATGCAGAGGGCCACATCTTCCATCAACTGGCCGAATCAAAGCGTTTAAGCTGTTGAACGTAGCAGGGGCTTACTGGCGGGGAGATTCCAATAACAAGATGCTACAGCGTATATACGGAACTTCATTTCCGAAGAAAGCACAGCTTGAAGAGCATTTACATTTTCTTGAGGAAGCTAAGAAGAGAGATCATCGTAAGCTAGGTAAAGAACTTGAATTGTTTATGTTCTCAGAAGAAGCGCCTGGCATGCCTTTCTATCTTCCAAAGGGGATGACAATCCGTACCGAGCTTGAAGATTTCGCGCGTGAATTACAGAGACAAAGAGGCTATGAAGAAGTGCGTACGCCATTGATGATGAATAATCGGGTGTGGGAGCATTCAGGACATTGGGATCACTACAAGGATAACATGTACTTTACGAATGTAGACGAAACAAAATTCGCGCTCAAACCGATGAACTGTCCAGGGCATATGCTTATTTTCAAAAATAGCCTGCGTTCTTATCGTGAACTGCCGATCCGTATTTCGGAGTTTGGCCAAGTTCATCGCCATGAATTTTCAGGGGCATTAAATGGCATGATGCGAGTACGTACTTTTTGTCAGGATGATGCACACCTGTTCGTTCTTCCAGAACAAATCGAGGATGAAATAAGTCGTGTCATTGAGTTGATCGACCATGTATATCAAGTGTTCGGATTTGAATACAAGGTCGAATTATCCACTCGGCCAGAGGATTACATGGGTTCAGCAGAGCTTTGGGATCAGGCGGAGCTTTCCCTGAAAAATGTGTTAGAGAACCGAGGCATCTCGTATCGTGTTAATGAAGGGGATGGAGCCTTCTACGGACCTAAGATCGACTTCCACATTCTAGATGCCCTTAAGCGTAGCTGGCAGTGTGGGACAATCCAACTGGATTTCCAGATGCCTGAGAAATTCGAACTTTCTTATATTGCTGAGGATAACCAAAAACACCAGCCTGTTGTTATACATCGTGCTGTGTATGGATCTATTGATCGTTTTATAGGGATTCTAACTGAACATTTCTCAGGGGCATTCCCACTGTGGCTTGCACCCGTCCAAGCGAAGATTTTGCCTGTGTCAGAGAACTATGTCGACCATGCTTTTAAAGTAAAGAAATCGCTAGAAGAGGCCGGTATTCGGGTCGAAGTAGATATACGAAATGAAAAGCTAGGGTACAAAATCCGTGAAGCCCAACTGGAAAAGGTTCCGTACATGTTCGTTATTGGTGAGAATGAGAAGAATTCCGATAGCGTGTCTGTTCGCAAGCGTGGGGAAGGGGATCTCGGCTCTATAAATATCCAAGAAATAATTGCCCAAATAAATGAAGAGATTCATGCTAGAAAATAAGCTCATATCGACAACTCAAAAACAGCCAGTCTCGCAAAAGAGATTGGCTGTTTTTTGTATATTCATTAAATGATGTGTAGTAACTTATACTAAATTCGGAATATCGACTGAAGGGTCAATATTTGCATCAAAATCTACACCGTCGGTATGGAAGCCAAAGAGTTGGAAGAAGTCTTGACGGTAACCTTCAAGATCAGCCAAGTCAAGAACATTGTCTGACTGAAGTTCATCCCACCGCTTCATGACCTCAGTTTGAACGTCTTCACGCATTTCCCAGTCGTCAACACGGATCAAGCTACTACTTTCAGCCGTAGCAGGGTTATTGCCATACAGATGTTCGGAGAAGAGGCGGTACATTTGCTGGATGCAATTTTCATGTAGTCCTTTTTCTTTCATCACTTTGTAAAGTGCTGAGATATATAGTGGTACTACAGGAATAGCTGAGCTGGATTGGGTAACTAGAGCCTTATTAACCGATACAAACGCTCGTCCGTTCTTCGAAGCAAGCAAGTCGTTCAGTTTATTGGCAGTTTGCTCAAGATCATTCTTCGCTTTACCAATGGTACCTTCACGATAAATCGGGTGTGTGATCTCTGGTCCAATGTAGGAGTATGCGACAGTAGTGGCACCGTCCGCAAGCACTCCAGCTTCCAGAAGCTGATCCATCCACATTCTCCAATCCTCACCGCCCATAACGGCGATCGTTTGGCGAACTTCTTCTTCTGTAGCAGGCTCGATCGTGGTTAATGAAACCTCGCCGGTGTGGAAGTTCAATGTTTTATTCGAATAAGCAGTCTCAACTGGCTTAATGACAGAAGAGAAGGTTTCTCCTGTTACCGGATGAGTACGACGAGGAGAAGCTACACTGTATACAACTAGATCTATCGTGCCATACTCAGCTTTGATTAATTCTATCGTTTTTTCTTTGATGGCATCTGAGAAAGCATCGCCAACAATACTGTGTGATTTCAAACCAGTTTCAGCAGCCTTTTGTTCAAGAGCAGCTGAATTATACCATCCAGCAGATGCAGTACGTTGACCTTCTGCCGCCTTGTCAAAGAATACCCCGATCGTATTTGCTCCTGCACCAAATGCAGCAGTAATCCGAGATGCGAGACCATAACCAGTAGAAGCCCCGATCACAAGAACATTTGCTGGTCCGTCGATTTTTTTCTGAGCTTTTACATATTCAATTTGACTCTCTACTTGCTTAGCACATCCCGCAGGATGAGCTGTTGTGCATATAAAGCCGCGTGTTTTTGGCTGTATTATCATATAGAATTCCCCTTTATTATGTATTTAAAGTTTTAAAGACCTCTAGTGAATTATAGCAAACCCAAATTACTTATTCAAAGCATTTAGTTTTTCCTAAGAGGATAGGTATGTTCAAAGTAAACTAATCTATCCAAGAAGCGTTTAAATACTAGATTGAATATTTGAAATTATTAGGTAATTTCTAGATGAAGGAGGGCTTAGTATCAGTATATGGAAGAAACTAATGATCGTATTCATTGTGCTCATCATATATTTATGTTCTTGGATGATAAAAAAGCCAGATGATAAAAGTGTTGATGTGATTGTTGTAAAGAAAGACTTAACAGATTATAAAGCTATGGGAAAGTCAGCAGGAACAAAAAGTGAATATACTATCGATTTGAAGATGGATGAGGCAGGAAACATTACGGTCCAAGCCAACATTAATATAACGAATACATCGGAAGAAGACTGGTCAGAAGTACAGCTATACTTTATACCAAATATGTTTACAAAGGAATCGTCCCCACTATTAGAAAAGCCTGCTACGGTTGAAATTGACTCTGTGAAACTTAATGATGTCTCGGTTAAGCACTCATTAATAGGAGATACATTGGCAATACCCTTAAATGAACCAATACTCCCGAATGGACAGACCGATGTTGAAGTGGAGTATAGATTCACTATGCCCGAAAAAGGATGGAGATTTACTACATATAAAAATAATTATTATCTAGCACAATGGTATCCCATGGTTCCAACATACCGTAATGGCTGGAATAAAGAAGAATATATACCGAATGCCGGAGAAACCTATCATACAACACACAGTAATTTTAAGTTGAATTATGAAATACCCGATAACTTTACGTTTGTTAGCTCTTATCAAAACGATACTTTTCCTAGTAAGAATAAGGATTCTATCTACATTGAAAATGTGAAGGAAGTTTTTATTGGTATTTTAAAAGAACCTATAGTAAGTAGTATGCAAGTTCGCAATACTGAAATCCGTGTCTTTGGTTTTGAAAGTAAGACTGAAGCCAGAAATGTAGCTTTATTAGCAGAGAAGGCTCTTACATATTTTCAAAAAAATTTAGGTCCATATCCTTACAAACAGTTAGATATCATAGTAAATGATACCGGGGAGTATCAAGGAATGGAGTACCCTGGGGTCGTTACCGTAAGCTCACCACTAGTTCAGTTGAACAGAACGGTCGTACATGAAATTGCTCATCAATGGTTTTATGGGATTATAAATAATGATCCTTACTATGATGCATGGCTTGATGAAGGGATAACAACCTTTGCTACAGCTTTGTTCCAATCAAAAGAGGAAGGTAACGAGTTAAAACTCTCTTTACTCGCAAATATGGAACCATATCATTCTAATTTACCACTTAATCAATACCCTTCAGATACACGGAGTTATTATATCTACTATCAGTCTGCTTATCGTTTATGGGAGATCTTCAAACAACATGGGGGTGTGGAGCAAGCGGAACTATTTTTACAGGATTATTATAGTCTCTACAAATTCAAAGAAGTAGACACGAAAGAGTTTGTTTCTTTTCTTAAATTCGAATTAGATTTACAGGACGATTCACTATTGAAAAACTGGTTAACACTTGAGGAAAGTACTCAATAAAGACTTATAATTGATTACATATTATAATACAATTATATAAGCATGTGACTTTGAACTCATCATTAATGGAGGAGGACATTCATGGATACGATAGATACGATGGCGGAAACATTCAAATTGCTAGGGGATAAGTCTAGACTTACGATTCTAGGCCTGTTGAAGGAAAAGGAATTATGTGTTTGTAATATCGTAGATATGATGCAAATGTCGCAACCAAGCATCAGTCAACATTTACGAAAGATGAAAGCAGGAGGCTTAGTGAAGGAAGTACGTAAAGGAAAGTGGACTTATTATTCTTTAACGATTGAGGATAAACCCTATGTCAAAGACATTCTGATCCATGTTCCTTCACAAGCATCAAAAATTAGTTTGCTAGATGAACAGTTGTCGGCTTCAGTCTGTGATTGATAACTTTGATTATAAAGTTATGTATAACATATAAACATATTATTATTTACTTATATGATGACACATGTATAATGTTGTTGTAGGAAGTAATAAGTTTAAAAAGGAGATACATGTGATGGCCCAAGGAGCTTCAAAAAAAATGTCATTCCTCGATCGATACTTGACCATTTGGATCTTTGGTGCGATGGCGGTTGGCTTACTTCTCGGAGCGATAATACCTAATTTCTCAGAAGTATTGTCCCAAATGCAGGTAGGAACAACCTCCATTCCCATTGCCATCGGTCTAATCGTCATGATGTACCCACCGCTAGCTAAGGTGAAATATGAGAAGCTCGGGCGGGTATTCAAGGATTGGAAGGTATTGCTGCTATCGTTGGTACAAAACTGGATTATCGGTCCAATTCTAATGTTCTTGTTGGCGATCCTCTTCTTGAGTGACATGCCGGAGTATATGATCGGATTGATCATGATCGGTCTCGCACGATGTATTGCGATGGTGTTGGTATGGAGTGATTTGGCCAAAGGAGATCCTGAATATACAGCAGGTCTCGTCGCTTTCAACTCCATCTTTCAGATTGTGTTCTACTCGGTGTTCACGTATGTGTTTATTACCGTATTACCTGATTGGTTCGGAGTTCAAGGTGCTGAAGTGAATATTTCGATGGGGCAAATTGCCGAAAGTGTATTCATTTACTTAGGAGTTCCTTTTATGGCTGGATTGCTATCAAGGGTAGTAGGGATCAAGTTGAAAGGCGCAGACTGGTATGAACAAGTATTCATTCCAAAGATCAGCCCATTAGCCCTCATTGCTTTATTGTTTACGATTATCTTAATGTTCTCACTTAAAGCGGGTCTGATTGTATCCTTGCCACTTGATGTTGTTCGAATTGCGATTCCAATGATCATCTATTTTGTTGTCATGTTCCTACTATCTTTTTATATGTCTAAAAGATCAGGCACGTCTTATCCTGTAGCATCTTCGTTGTCATTTACGGCAGCAAGTAATAACTTTGAACTCGCAATTGCAGTCGCGATCGGCGTGTTTGGACTAGATTCTGGCGTTGCATTTGCTGCTGTCATTGGACCTTTAGTGGAGGTTCCCGTATTAATCGCTCTAGTTAACGTAGCGCTTTGGATAAAACGCAAGTATTTTGACCCTTCACTTATAAAACCATAAAGGAGTCGAACGATAATATTATGCAGAAGAAGACGATATATTTCTTGTGTACCGGGAATTCTTGCCGAAGTCAAATAGCAGAAGGTTGGGCCAAAAGATACTTGGGGGACAACTGGGATGTATACAGCGCAGGCATAGAAGCGCATGGACTTAACCCAAATGCCGTTAGGGCGATGAATGAGGTAGATATTGATATTTCAGGTCAAACGTCAGATATTATTGATCCAGAACTACTTAACCGTGCAGATTTAGTAGTTACATTATGCGGTGATGCAGCCGATCGTTGTCCAATGACACCTCCGCATGTGCAGCGTGAACATTGGGGGTTTGATGACCCTGCTAAAGCTCAAGGAACTGATGAACAAAAATGGGCCGTGTTCCAAAGAGTCCGTGACCAGGTTGGTGAGCGGATAAGACAATTTGCGGAGACAGGCGAATAACAATGAGAGACAGCCGAGATTATTCTCGGCTGCTTTTCTTTAACCCTTGATATATGCGATACGGTATAGAGCTATTTTTATTTTGTACAATAATAATTGCATCGTGTAAGATTAAATAAGTAGTTTTATATCACTAAAGGAGCTGGAACATCCATTATGTCACAAGCTGAAACAATAAAATTGACTTCATTATCTTCCAAAGGAGGTTGCGGCTGCAAAATAGGTCCTGCCGATCTTAGTCAGGTTCTACGTAGTCTCCCACCTACTGTACCAAATCCCAATTTGTTAGTAGGAACAGATACTAGTGACGATGCGGGTGTATACCGCTTAAATGATGAGCTAGCTTTAGTGCAAACTCTAGATTTCTTCACGCCGATTGTAGACGACCCTTATTCATTTGGACAGATTGCAGCTGCCAATGCTCTAAGTGATATCTATGCCATGGGAGGCAAGCCGCTTACGGTACTTAATATTGTAGCTTTTCCGATCTCAGTTCTTGATAAAAGTGTTCTCACGGATATTTTGCGTGGTGCAGCAGATAAAGTACAGGAAGCAGGAGCTACGCTTGTAGGCGGTCACTCTATCGACGATAAAGAGCCGAAATTTGGCTTATCTGTTACAGGACTTATCCACCCGGACAAAGTTAGAACGAATGCAGCAGCCCGCGTGGGAGACAAGCTCATTTTGACCAAACCTATCGGTGTGGGTATCTTAACTACTTCTATTAAGAAGGATCAATTATCTGCAGACGAAACAACACGTCTTATTCAGGTCATGTCTACGCTTAATAAAACGGCTGCTGAAATTATGGAACCTTATGATGTCCATGCTTGTACGGACGTAACTGGATTTGGTCTGCTCGGCCATGCTTCAGAAATGGCAAAAGGAAGCGGATTGGGTCTAATAATTCATCAGGACGCTGTACCTTTACTACCTAGAGTAAGGGAACTAGCTGAAGAAGGTTTTGTGCCTGGAGGGACTAAGAATAACTTTGCTCATTTGGAGGGAAGTATCCTTTATCCTGAGCATATGGATCAGATCAGCCGTTACATCCTATGTGATGCAGTAACATCAGGCGGATTGTTAATCTCTGTTGCCGAAGAGCAAAGCGATAAATTACTAGCGGAACTTCGAGATGCCGGTGTAGAAGCCGCCATGATTGGTGAAGTAACGAAGGATCATCCTGGGCAGATCACAGTGACCGCGAAGCAAGTATAAATTGAATCTGCATCAGAGGACTTCTATTCGCCGCTGTACAGAACTAGAGGAGAGAAAGCTTTGTTTCAGGATATTACTATAGAAGAGCTAAGAATGCTAAAGGAAAGTAAAGAGCTGACAATTGTTGATGTCCGTTCACCTTCCGAATATGATGACTCAACGCTGCCTGGTAGTCTGAATATACCTTTATTCGATGATCAGGAACGGGCAGAAGTTGGTACGCTATATAAGCAGACCAGTGTGCAGGCTGCGAAAGACCGGGGGTTGGAGATTGTATCCGCCAAACTACCAGTTTTTATTAAAGAGTTTGGAGCGTTACCAGGAGACAAGGTCGTATTCTGTTGGAGGGGAGGGATGCGAAGCCGTACTTCAGCAACCGTACTTTCCTTAATGGATATTCACGCCTACCGGCTGGTTGGTGGTTACAAGGCATACCGCAAATGGGTATTGGACAACCTGGATTCCTACAATTTCAAGCCAAAGTCTTATGTTTTTCATGGATATACAGGAACTGGTAAAACAAACCTTCTTCATCGCCTGAAGAGATTAGGTCATCCCGTGATGGATTTGGAGGGGTTGGCAGGGCACCGTGGCTCCATATTTGGACAAATTGGGCTCAAGCCAAACAATCAGAAAACCTTTGATAGCCTTCTACTTGAGCATTTGATCGAGCTGGAGCATTCTCCTTATGTTCTATTTGAAGCTGAGAGTTCACGGATTGGAAAAGTTGTTATGCCGTCATTCATGACTCAGCAGAAAGAAGTGGGAACGCAAATTTGGATTGAAATGCCGCTTGAGTCTAGAGTGCAGCAAATTCTCGAGGATTATCGACCAGAACAATTCAAGGAGCAATATATTACTGCATTCCGGGCAATCAAATCTCGGATTCACGTACCGGTTGCAATAGAGATCGAACGATGCTTGCAGGCGGACTTGTTCGCTGAGGCTGTGAAGCTGATACTGGAGTATTATTATGATCCAAGGTACAACCATTCTTCCCATCAATATGAGGGAGTCGAGAAGGTTGCTTTCACGGTAAACAACTTAGATGAAGCAGAAGCTGCCGTAATCTCTTATCTGTCCAGCCAGAGTATGTAGTAGTATCTTTATTAATTAGCTCCTATCAAAGGATTTTTTCTTCCATGATAGGAGTCTATTTGATTAAGGAGCATCATCATTTAATTCGTATATATGGATGAAAAAATAATTTTAAATAATGATGACTAAAAAAAGGAAATATTACCATACATATAGAATAGACATGATGAGGGGAGGAAACCTGCTGCACAAATGTTAAAGCGCTTACACTTTTAGAAGGAGTGATTAATTTGTTAAACACCAAACAGAATTCAGGTTCAAAGAGATTGAAGTTTTCTTTCTTGGTCTTACTTAGCTTTGTAATTACTATTTCATTTGGCCTTCTGTCTAATCCTTTTCAATCAAAAAGTTATGCAGCAACGAACCCCGATAGCAACTTTTCGCCGGCAACACTTAAATTTTTAAAGGACAACACAGGTCTTGATGGTGAGCAATGGAACAATATTATGAAGCTTGTTAACAAACCGGAGCAGGACGATCTTAATTGGACCAATTATTATGGATATTGCGAGAAACTAACGGATAAACGTGGATTTACTATAGGCATATTTGGGGCAACTACTGGTGGGGCAAATGATACTGGACCAGATGGACCTGATCTATTCAAGGAATACGACAAGGTAAAGGGAGCAACGAATCCATCAGTTAGCGGAGCATTGAAGAGACTTGGTATTAATGGCTCCATGAGTGGTTCAATCTTGGTCATCAAAGACAGTGATAGTGCCTTCATCAAGAAAATTAACGCCCTGCAAAACGACCTAGCATGGAGAGAAGCAATGTGGAAAACCTTCTATAATGTTTATATTAAATATAGTGTACAGCAAGCAAACCAACGGGGATTTAAAACTGCCTTAACCATTGGCTCATTTGTTGATGCAGCTTTGAATCATGGGGCAACAGGGGACTCCAACAGTCTTCAAGGACTTCTAAAGAAATCCGGAACTAGCACAAATGAGAAGACTTTTATGACTAGTTTCTACGCGAAGCGTACATTGATTGTGGATACAAATGATTACAACCAAGCACCAAATGGAAAGAATCGTGTTAAGCAGTGGAGCACTCTACTCAGCCAAGGTGAAACCGATCTAAAAGGTGCAGATGCAGCTATTGTTAAAGTGACGAATTGGGAGATGCAATAAAGTTGTAAATCCATTTTTTTATTGACTTAAAGTTAAACCGCTTTAACTTTACTGGTTGAAGAAGTGATTTATTACAAATAATAATTAACAGAGAACCCGGCAATTATTGCGGGTTCTTTTTTTTACCAATACACCGAGTTAAACTTACAAAATAAGTTATAATAAATGAAATAAATATACATTTAGAAAGAAGGACTGTATGGCTAACATTAACGAGATTGCTAAGATAGCTGGTGTATCCGTCTCGACTGTGTCGAGGGTGCTAAATCATCATAAATACGTATCTGAAGACAAACGCGCAGCAGTCCAGAAAGTAATTAATGACATGAACTACACGCCGAATAGAAATGCAATCGACCTCATTCGCGGCGAAACCAAAACGATTGGATTCATCATTCCTTACAACAATAATCAAGCGTTTGATCAAATGTTGCACGGTGCACTTAATAAGTCTGTGGAGAAAGGTTATACGATCACTGTACTACCCACAAAATACAATAAAGAGAAAGAGATAGAATATCTCTCTATGCTAAAGAATAAATTGCTAGATGGAATCGTGATCACTTCGAGAGCAAATCCCTGGGAAGCCATCATACCTTATTCGCAATATGGGGAAGTAGTTTCTTGTGAATACACGGAACATCCCGAAATTGGATGTGCATACATAGATAGATACTCCTCTTATCTTGAAGTATTTCAATATCTTAAGGAGAAAGGGCACACCACCGTAGCCTTTACTGCTGCTAGAGGGATGCAAAGCGTCAGTACTCAACAAACGATAGCAGCTTATAAAGAAATCTTTGGAGAGCTTCGACCAGAATTGTACTATCCAGATTGCTATAACATGGAGGACGGCTATCTTGCTGGAAAGAAGTTATTTGCTTTACCTGCAAGACCAACTGCAATATATGCTAATGGAGATGAAATAGCTGGTGGGATTTATCAGTACGCTCGTTCCCTACATATGAATATACCTGATGATTTAGCTATTATAGGCCAAGAAAATCAACCCATTGGTATAGCATTAGATTTTTCTTCGGTTGACCATCAATTAATCAAAGTTGGAGAACAAGCTTTTGATCTAGTCATCCAGAAATCAAGACAAAAGGTTAATATCCCTTATCGAATTATTCATCGTTCATCAATCTAAGCAAATCTATGTGTTGACATGAAATCCATTTCATACTTTACCATGTGCTTAATACGAAGAATACATGGGAGGATGATCGATTATGTATACTACATTTATTTATGATGTTGATGGAACACTAATTAATACTGAGTTAGCGATATTAAGTTCACTCCAGAAGATGCTTAAGATAGATTACGATAGAGACTTTGGGCAACATGAATTGTTATTTGCACTTGGAATCCCAGGAACTTATGCACTTCGGCAATTAGGGATTCATGAGATGAGCATCCCCATGGCAGAAGCTCGGTGGAATTACTTTACAAAGGATTTTTCTAGTTCCATCGAAGTGTTTAATGGCATTAATGATTTAATGAATATAGCTCAAGAGAGTGAAATCACTCAAGGTATTGTAACATCGAGAACATCTGAAGAATTCATAAATGATTTTGTTCCGTTTGGTCTTACGAGCTATTTAACACACATTGTCGTTGCGGATGATACGGAGAGACACAAGCCAAATCCTGATCCCTTATTAAAGTTTCTCGAGATCTCAGGTGCTGATCCTTCAACATCTATTTATATAGGCGATACGATATATGATTATGAATGCGCACGAGATGCTGGGGTAGATTTTGGGTTAGCGTTATGGGGTTGTAAGAATCCTGAGCAAATCCCGGCAAAATATAAATTTGAAACACCATTTGATATCATCAAGTTGCTAAATCAAGTCAAAGTTTAAACAATATACTTAATGTGATTAAATAATATCAAAAATGAGTTGATGGTTAGCTTTCTTCTACTTAATAAATCTACCTAAAGGGTATCACCACAGCCTGAGAAATCGGGTTTTTTTTGTGTTAGTCAGGCGAAATCTGTTACTTTTCAAAAGCTTAGGACATATGTCCTTCCCATATGACCGGTTATATAATTTAATTAAGACACAGCTAAATAGGGGAGAGAGAAGTCATGAGAGGGATTTTATTTGCGTTTTTAGGCGGGGCCTTTATTACCTTGCAAGGTGTTGCAAATGCTCGGATTAGTCAAGATATTGGAACTTGGCAAGCGGCGGCAGTAACCCAGTTTACCGGATTTGTTGCGGCCTTTTTAATTCTAATGGTCGTGAGAGAGAAAAATTGGCAAGGTTTGAACAAAGTGAAGCCGTTATATCTTGCGGGTGGCGCTTTTGCGGCTGTCATTATCTTCTCTAATGTTACCGCTATTCAACATGTTGGAGTTACCTTAACTGTATCGACTGTGATGATTTCTCAGCTATGTATGACATTCTTAATTGATACTAAAGGCTGGTTTGGCTTAGTGAAGCAGAGGATGCAGCTTCCGCAATTCATTGGAATCGCGATGATGATCGCTGGTGTAGTGATATTAAAATTTTGATAAACTAATCAGTAGACATCACTCTTGACAAGCTGGAGACGAAACCAAGCAATGAAAGAAATTCAAGACCGGAAGTTACTACATTCTTACATACAATCGCATCATATCGAGTCCATATTTAATGAACCATTAATACCGCACTTATCGTTGTACAGCTTTGATCAGGGGGAACTCATTTGTTCCCAAGGCGAACCATCACAGCACCTTTATGTACTTGTTAAGGGGAAAATTAAAATTTATAACCAATCTGCAGAAGGCAGGAGACTGGTGATCTCTTTTAAAACGCCGCTTGAAGTGATCGGGGACATTGAATATATTCAGGGGATCGATATTATCAATACTGTTGAGGCGGTATCACCTGTCTGTATGATTGGTGTTCATTATCGCTGGCTGAAGCAATTCAGTAGTGATTATTCTCCGCTACTTAATTTTTTGTTGGACATCATTACACGTAAATTTTTGATCAAATCCAATTCCTTTAGTCTTAATTTGATGCATCAGGTGGAAGTCCGGTTGGCTAGTTATATACTGTCTGTCTCTTTTGACGAATCCAATGCTTTATTTAGAGGACAGTTAAGTACATCTAGTTTGACGGATGTATCGAACTTAATTGGAACCAGCTACAGACATCTGAATCGGGTCATCCAAAAGCTTAGTGCAGCAGGCCTCATTGAGCGCAATAGGGAGTATATCGTGGTTAAGGATCGGGAAGGATTAAGTGCGTTGGCAAGTCGTAATATCTACAAATAAAATTAGATATCAAGCAGGGGAGTAGCGGATATGATTCTTGGCCTATTATTAGCGTTTGTCGCTGGTTCATTGGTCGGTATACAAAATATTTTCAACAATAAAGTGAATGTACATGCGGGGTCTTGGTCAACAACTACATTAGTGTTGGGTTTGGGATTCGTTGCCTCACTGACGCTGGGTCTTATCTTTGAAGGTAAGCAAATGTTTGCCTTACAAAACATGCAGCCTTGGTTCTGGTTCAGTGGTTTGATTGGAGTTGGAGTGGTTGTATGTATGGTCAATGGAATCAAGTTACTTGGTCCAACGTATGCCATTTCTATAGTTCTGACAGCACAGCTTGGTTGTGCATTATTATGGGACTCGTTAGGTTGGTTAGGTGTAGAGAAAGTTCCATTTACCCTCAACAAGTTGATTGGTGTGTTGGTTATTGTCGGAGGTGTCATCGTATTTAAATTTGGTGGCGCAAGAAAAGTCCAGCAATCTTCAAAGAAAGCAAGTAAGGCTATAATTTAATAATTATTATAAAGGTGGAGAATTCAATGACAACAAATATAGATAAGATCGCATGGATACACGTTGAAAATGGTCAGCTATTATGCGCTCGTTCTAAGGGCAAAGATCTCTATTATATACCAGGAGGCAAAAGGGAGCCGGGCGAAACGGATAGCGACACGCTTGTGAGAGAAGTAGAAGAAGAATTATCTGTTCGGATCAAGAGCGAAACCATCTCGTATTTTGGAACTTTCGAAGCTGGTGCACACGGTAAATCGGAAGGCGTTATAGTAAAAATGACTTGTTATGTTGCGGAATTTGAAGGAGAATTAAATCCTGCTGCTGAGATAGATGAATTGGCTTGGCTAAACTATAGTGATCGAGACCATGTATCTTCAGTTAGCCAACTGATTTTCGACAAATTGCAGGAGATGAAATTGCTATCGTAGAACTGGTAAGTTGTGTTGACAATACCTGTATCCTTATTGGATTAATCCAATGAGGATACAGTGAATCTAGCACAGCTTTCCACAATTATTCCTTAGCGGATAATTAGTAAACATGCTAATATAATTGCAGGAAGTTTTGAAAGCCCTTACATAGTGGTGCGGGTGATCGTTCCATAATCCCATGAAGAAGGGAGGAAGCTACTGCGTGCGGCGGATACTACCCAGGTTAAATTTCAATACGCTGCGGAATCAAATGCTACTCGGATTTCTCGCTGTCATGCTGATCATTCTGATTTTTGTCGGGGGGATTACATTCCATTCGGTCTCGACGCTGCTCAAGAACAACGCAGAGAAGCATATTCAGCAAACTGCGATTCAGGCTAATGGACGCCTTGAGGGAATTCTCGAACAGATCAATTCTCTAACGACGCTGGTATCGACAAACGAGTATATACAGCAACTGCTTTTACGGGATTTAGAAGGTCAGCCGGCTACTTTTGCGGAACGACAGGCGCTGCCACCTATTATCAATCTGGTCCAAATCTACACGGACGGCATCAAATCAGTTGAGCTTTACAACAAAGACGGGGCGGTGCTATACCCTCTCGATGGCAGCAGCCTGAGAGATAAGGTGCCTGAGGACTGGATTAAACTGGCGACGAGGAAGGAAGGAAGCCTCGTCTGGTTCGGAATCGACCCGCTCGATTCCACATCACTTTTGGCGATTCGACAAATCAGCATCATCGATAGGTATTTCACGACTGGCGGGTATTTGCTCATCCGCTTAGATCGCAGCAAGTTTGCGCTGAAAAGCTCAGTGTCTGGGGAAGGGGAAGCGGAAACAGTGCTGCTCCTCGCTTCAGACGGACAGTTGATCACGTCCAACGATAACACCATTTCAGAAAAGACAGCGGCGATGCTTCTGGAGGGTTCCAATGATCAGATTGCTTCCATCGGTAACAGGTCCTTTATCGTCGTCAAACAGCGGTCTTCCGTATCTGGATGGACGCTGCTCATCTTAACGCCGGTTAACGTCATCACCAAAGGCATATCGGTCTTGCGGACGACCATTGTCGTATCGGCCATCATGGGTACTTTGCTATTCATCTTACTTTCTTTTTTTCTGTCTACCCTAATTACCCGGCCAGTGTTTAAGCTGATCAAAGCCATGAGAGGTACCCGTCTCGGCATTCTGAAGCCCATCGAAAATGTATCGTCCACCATGGAAATTAAGGAACTTAATTATTCCTATAACAAAATGATCGATAACATCAATGAGCTGATCCAGTTGGTTTATGAGAAAGAGTTATCTCGGAGTCACACCGAGTTAAAGGCACTTCAAGCTCAAATCAATCCACATTTTTTGTTTAATACCTTGGATGTTCTGTACTGGTCGCTACTAGACAAGGATCAAGATCAACTGGCCGAGTATGTTGTCGCCATGTCTGATTTATTTCGGTATACCATCACTGGGCCGAGTAAAGGGGAATGGGTGAAGCTGCAAGATGAACTGGAGCATGTGAAGCGATATATGCTCATTATGAAGATGCGATTTGAAGACCGCCTAGATTGGGAAATCGAGGCTCCTCCAGAATTTGCAGATGTAGAGCTACCCAGGTTGTTGCTGCAGCCACTCGTGGAGAATGCCGTATTGCATGGAGTCGAGAGTAAAATTGAACCCGGTTGGATAAGGCTGACGGTCGCGCGCGACGGAGAACGGATTGCCATTACGGTGGAGGACAACGGTGTGGGAATGGATGAGGAAAAGCTGCGCTCCCTTGTGGAAGGGCTGGAAAGCGGGGAAGTGTCTTCGTCTAAAGATTCCGGCGTGGGAATCGCCAATGTGCAGAGGAGACTTCAACTGTTTTTTAATAATGAGCAGAGCGCGGTATTATCCATTGATAGCCGGAAGGGCAAGGGCACTCGTATCAGTATCCAAATTCCTGTCCGAGGAGGCAAAAAGCCATGAGGAGCCGAATGATTCTTATCGTCGACGATGAACTGAGATCGAGAGAAGGAATGAAGAAAATACTTGAGGTATGGGCAGCCGGTCAATATGAGATCCTCACGGCAAGCAATGGGGTCGCCGCTATGCAAATTCTTGAGGAGATTCCCGTGGAACTTATGATAACGGACATACGCATGCCGGAAATCAGCGGGCTTGCTTTAATAAGCCAAATGAGGGAGAAAAGAATCCAGCGTAAGCCATCCGTTATTCTCATCTCCGGCCATGCCGAGTTCGAGTACGCCCAGCAAGCGATTCATTTGTCCGTAGTGGACTATTTACTCAAGCCAGCCAGCCGAGAAAAGCTGATTGCATCCGTAGAGGATGCTCTAAAGGCAGGGGAAGAGCAAGAACATATTGTCTTCATGCGGAAGATGGCTGATCCGCAATTGATGGCCATAAGGGAAGAAGAAGCTGCATTAAGCGATCCGGTCCGCCAGGCGATGCACTATGTGGAAATGCATATAGAGGAGGCGATCAGCCTGCAGGAAGTCGCTGGGCATGTACATCTGAACGGGAGTTATTTCAGTTCGCTTTTCAAAGAGCAATGCCAGATGAACTTCAGCGAATACGTCGCTCGTAGAAAATTGCAGAAAGCAAAGGAATTGCTGTTGAAAACAAATCTGCCCATAGCGGAAATTGCAAGTCGTACCGGTTATCAGACCGTAAAATATTTTAACAAACTGTTTAAGGAGTACGATGGGATGAGTCCGGGACAGTATCGATCCAAAAGGAACGGTATGGATGGCCATATCCAATAATGACTCGACAAGGGGGGATACCCACGAAGAGAATCGTAGTATATTGTGCCGTATTCCTGGTCTTGCTGCTGATAATGACCGCTTGCGGCGGCAACGAAGGGAACAGTTCCAAGAGTAACGGTGAGAAAATAACTTTAAAAATGATGCATCTATGGTCAGATGGCAACAACTCCGCGCAAAACAAAATGGTAAAAGAAATCATCAGTGAGTTTGAAGAAGCCAATCCGAATATCACCATCACGACGGAAGTACTTGAAAATGAACAGTACAAGAGCAAACTGAGGGTGCTTGCCGCATCCAATGATCTGCCGGACATCGGGTTCACTTGGGCAGCCGGTTTCATGGATCCCTATGTTAAGGGAAACAAGTTTGCGGTCATGGACGATCTTTTGCAGGGCGAGTTGAATGGGAAATTCGTAGCTGGCACGACCGAAGCGTATTCATTTGATGGCAAGACGTATGCTCTCCCGGTCGAACTAAACATTGTTCCGATCTATTATAACAAAGAAATATTTTCGAGATATGATCTACAGCCTCCCCAAACCTTAAAAGATCTGAAAGCGATCATCCGAACGCTGAACGATAACGGAGTTCCCCCCGTTACACTTGGCGGTAAGGACGGTTGGCCGGCTTCCTTCTGGTACATGTACTTGGCTGATCGTATAGGGGGACCGGACCTACTGGATAAAGCCGTTGTGAACCAGGACTTCACAGACCCTTCCTTGCTTGAGGCTGCAAGACAAGTAGAAGAGCTGGTGAACCTGAACACATTCATCAAAGGATATAATGGTTTATCCAATGACGAAGCCAAAGAACAGTTTATGAACGGGAATTCGGCCATGTACGCCATAGGTACTTGGGAACTGCCTAATTACACGACCGCTGAGGACGTATCCGAAGAATTTAAAGCCAAGATAGGTTATTTCAAGTTCCCGACGGTTGCAGGTGGCAAAGGCAATGTTGATGATTGGGTTGGTGGTCCAGGGACAGGATTGTTTGTTTCTCAACATTCTGAGTATGCTCGGGAGGCTAAAAGTTTCGTCAGCTTCTTCGTTCAGAAATGGGGAGAGCATTCCGTTGTTGATGCGGGTGTAATACCCGCTACCAAAGTAGATACCGCGGCCATCAAGCTCCCGCAAATGTTCATTGATCTATTAGACGAATTGAACAAGGCCAACAAAGTAACCCTTTATCTAGATACCCAGATGAAGCCAGCCGCTTCCAGTAGGCACATTAATCAGGTTCAGGCGTTGTTCGGCAAAGCGGTCACTCCGGAAGAATTCATCAAGAAACAGGATGAAGCCCTAAAAGCGGGTAAGTAAACAAAGGTAATGTCACGGATAATTGAGACCCCAAGGTAGAGTGAACTGTGACCCGTAAGATGGAAACTTTGAAAAAAGTGACCCTCTTACGGGTCATTTGTGTTTTAATCGAACTATTGAAACAAAACCGTGGAAGAACTCATCAATAAAACGAGAGGTGATTTAAAGATGTTCAACGAAAATGAGATTAAACAGCTAGAGGGGAATCCAAATGTCGAGAACGTGACGGAGAAGAGTATTACGTATTCACCTACGTTTAAACTTGCAGCAGTTAAGGCCTATAAAGAGGGACAAACCCCGATGGAGATTTTCCTCAAAGCCGGATTTAATATGGATATTATCGGTCGTAAGAAACCCAAGCATTGCCTAAACCGTTGGCGTAATTCTTACCAGGCTCATGGAGAAGATGGACTGCTTGAGAATCATCGGGGAAAAGGATCTACGGGCAGAAGACCTGCAGGAGAACTCTCCACCGAAGAAAAACTAAAACGTGCGGAAGCACGAATCAAGCTACTTGAGATGGAGAATGACTTTTTAAAAAAGCTCGAGGCGCTCGAAAAGCAGAAAATGCTGAGGAAACGTTGACACCCTCCGAGCGCTTCCAGATCATTAACCACACCATCCGCAAGCACGGCCTACAGCGTATGACGCGCTACCTATGCAAGTTGGCCCATGTGAGTTTAAGCGGTTATTACCGCTGGCTTGCGGCTGAGGAATCCAGACAGTTACGAGAGGAAGCAGATGAGCGTGACGCTTTCCTTATCCAAAAGCACTTTGACGATTTGAATGGTAAAGCTGGAGCCTTAGTAGTGAAGATGAGACTTGAACGGAAGAGCAGCGTTGTCATGAACCACAAGAAGATTCGAAGATTAATGCGAAAATATAACCTTATTGCTACGATTCGGCAAGCCAATCCCTATCGTAAGATGGCGAAAGCTACAAAAGAGCACCAAACATGTCCAAATCTACTAAAGCGTGAGTTTGACCAAGGAGAGCCTGAGAAGGTACTGCTGACGGATATAACCTATATGCACTATGGGCATGGACAATGTGCCTATCTGTCCGTGGTGAAGGATGGATCGACGAGACAAGTTTTGGCTCATTATCTCTCCTCCTCTTTGGCCCTATCGCTAGTGGAACGGACTATGGAAAGGTTGCTGGATCGACTGGATAGCAATATTCATCCTGAGGCCATTTTACACTCTGACCAAGGGATGCATTATACTCACCCAAAGTTTCATCTTCTCGTCAATAAGGCTGGCATTAAGCAGTCCATGTCCCGCAAAGGGAATTGCTGGGATAATGCCTCGATGGAGACATTCTTCGGTCATATGAAGGATGAGCTAGAGTATAAATCGTGTACGACCATTCAGGAATTACGAGTTCGAGTAAATGACTATATGGAATATTACAATACGGAGCGTTACCAGTGGACATTAAAACAGATGACTCCTGATGAATTCAGAAGTCATCTGTTGACTGCCTAACGAAAGGCTCTTTTTCAGAACTGTCTACAAATAAGGTCACAGTTCAGAGATCCCTTGGTGTCTTTTTTTATTAAAGAAAGTATAAGTTCCTAACGGATTCCAAGGAACACAACCCAAAAATAGTGGAAGTATCCCCAAAGAATGGTTCCTTATGCGAATGGATCATTGGATCTATAATTATGTATGCGGTTACATAAAACCGAGGAATCAATATAAAAGGGGAGGTTAAGTATGAAACGCATGAAAGGTATGAAACGTATTTTCGTCGGACTCTCTGCAATACTGGTGATGTCATCTGTTCTTACTGCATGTGGTGGGAAATCAAACACAGACTCATCCAGCTCAAACTCAAGTCAAGCTCCATCAACTAACACTGCCGCGGAGCCAGCAAAAAGTGATTCGAAAGTCACCATCAATCTCTGGAGCTTCACGGACGAGATTCCGAACATGACCAAAAAGTATAAAGAAACTCATCCCGACGCGAATGTGGAGTTCAAAACCACGATTGTCGCAACCACCGATGGAGCTTATCAACCGGCTCTTGATCAGGCCCTAGCCGGTGGCGGCAAAGATGCCCCGGACATTTATGCAGCTGAAGCTGCGTTCGTACTCAAGTATACACAAGGTGATGCATCCTCCTATGCTGCCAACTATGCTGACCTGGGCCTTGACGACCAAATGGTAAAGGACGCTGGCATCGCCCAATACTCAGTTGACATCGGAAGTTTAGACGGTAATCTGAAAGGTCTTGGCTATCAGGCGACCGGCGGATCTTTCATCTATCGGCGATCGATTGCCAAGGATGTTTTTGGAACGGACGATCCGGCAACGATTAAAACTGAAGTGGGACCTGGCTGGGATAAGTTCTACGAAGCAGCTGCAAAGCTAAAAGCCAAAGGATATGGCATAGTTTCTGGAGACGGAGATATTTGGCACGCGATCGAGAACAGTTCTGACAAAGGCTGGATTGTCGATGGAAAGCTTCATATCGATCCTAAGCGCGAAGAGTTCCTTGATCTCTCCAAAAAGCTGAAAGATAATAGCTATCACAACGATACACAAGACTGGCAGGAAGGATGGTTCGCCGATATGTCCGGCACAGGTGTCAAACCGGTATTCGGTTTCTTCGGTCCTGCTTGGCTCATTAACTATACGTTAAGCGATAATGCAAAAGATACAAATGGTGACTGGGCAGTTACTGAGCCACCAACAGGCTTCTTCTGGGGAGGAACTTGGTTACTCGCTAACAAAGACGTAGTCAAGGACGAAGCCAAGAAACAAGCTGTTGCGGACTTCATCAAGTGGGTAACGCTCGATACTTCTGAAACTGGCCTCCAGTACTACTGGGCTAACGGAACGATGAAAGATGGCGAGCAAGGCGCGAAGGACAGCGTTGCTTCCTCCGTTGTCATGGATAAGTCTAACGGCGAATTACCATTGGTTGGCGGACAGAACATATTCGACATCTTTGTTCCGGCCAATGCCAACGCATCCGGTAAGAACTTGACTCAATACGACGAAACGATTAACAAGTTATGGCGCGATCAAGTACGCGAATACACTGCGGGCAACAAAGATCGTGACAAAGCGATTGAAACATTCAAGCAACAAGTCAAAGACCAACTTGACATCGATAGCGAATAAGTAGGAGCTGAAGGGGCGGGTATTCCCGCCCCTTCATATCAATTAATGAGGTGAGAGAGCATGCGCCGCAAAGGTGTCAACTATTCGAAATATGGCTATATTTTTACCTTTCCGTTTGTCCTAGCATTTCTGATTTTCTCGCTGTATCCGATCTTATATACCGCTGTCATCGGGTTCACCGACATGAAGGGATTAATACCAAAACCAATCCATATTATGGAGAATCCTTTTCAAAACTTCAAAGATCTCATTTTTGATAACCCCTCGTTCAGGAAGTCTCTGTTCAACACGGGGTTACTTTGGATTACCAACTTTATTCCCCAGATGGTTCTCGCGCTCTTGCTGACTGCATGGTTCACGAACCGACGCCTCAACATTAAGGGACAAGGCGTGTTCAAAGTTCTGCTCTACATGCCCAATATTATCACTGCGAGTACGATCGCCATACTTTTCAGTACTATGTTTTCTTATCCTATGGGTCCCATAAACAGTTTGTTTCAAACGCTGGGATGGTCCGACGCTCCAATATTCTTTCTTCAGGATAAGACGACAGCGCGAGGTATTGTGTCGTTCATCCAGTTCTGGATGTGGTACGGAAACACCATGATTATCCTTATTGCAGGTGTGATGGGCATAAATCCCGCTCTCTTCGAGTCTGCAGCGATCGATGGCGCAAACGGAATTCAAACCTTCTTCCGTATTACACTGCCAAGTCTGCGTACGATATTGCTCTTTACACTGATTACATCGATGGTTGGTGGCTTGACCATGTTCGATATTCCGCAACTTTTCCTTCTGGGCGGACCAGACGACTCCACGCTAACCACATCCATGTTTATCTACGGGCAAGCGTTCAAGGGCAGCTTTATGTATAATCGCGCTGCAGCGGCGAGCATGCTCATGTTCGGGATCGCGGCGATATTGTCTGGATTGCTGTTCTACCTGATGCGCGACCGCGACGCAGCAAAATTGAAAAAAGCGGAAAAGAAATATAGAACTGAAAAGGCTGCCCAAGCAGCCGTGCGGGAGGTGTAACATATGGCGACAATACAAAAAAGTGGAACCGCCAATCGAAAGATAATTAAGACGATTATCTATATCGTCTGCATCTTGTTGGCGGTGCTCAGCATCCTTCCGTTTTGGATCATGTTTGTAAATGCTACACGCTCTACACCGGAAATCCAAAGTGGTCTCTCGCTGCTTCCTTCGACCCATATGATGAGCAACCTGCGAGTGTTGCTCGACAAGAGCTTCGATCCAATTCAAGGGTTCCTGAATTCGTTCATCATTTCCAGTGCTGCAACCCTTTGTACAGTCTATTTCTCGTCCTTGGCAGCTTATGGACTTGTGACCTATAACTGGAGACTGCGCGGGCCATTCTTCACCTTCATCATGTGTGTGATGTTAATTCCTTCACAGGCAAGCGCAATTGGATTCTATCAGTTCATGTATAAATTGCATTGGACAAACAACTTTCTTCCACTGATTCTACCCGCGATTGCAGCGCCGGCAGTAGTGTTCTTCATGCGTCAATACCTTCTTGCAACTCTGTCTTTAGAGATTGTGGAAGCATCACGCGTAGACGGTTCTGGTGAATTCTCCACATTCAACCGGATCATCTTGCCGCTGATGATGCCAGCAGTGGCGACGCAGGCTATCTTTGCCTTTGTGGCCAATTGGAACAACCTGTTCATGCCGCTGATTCTGCTGACGCAGAAGGAAAAATATACGATGCCGATCATGGTAAGCTTGCTTCGAGGTGATATTTACAGGGTTGAGTTCGGCTCAATCTACATGGGGCTGGCTTTGACGGCTTTACCGCTCTTTGTAGTTTACTTCCTGTTATCCCGTTATATTATCGCGGGCGTAGCGCTGGGTGGGGTGAAAGAATAACCCATTGTTAAGCTGGCATTTGAAGAAGAGCACGTACAATAGGCGGATCTCTGGATAAAGTCAAAATGCTGGTGCTCGATATATAAACATCGAAAAGGCTGCCATGTGGCAGCCTTTTTTTTCTGTTACGGGAATGTTCTGTTTTAGTGTACTAGCGGAACTTATAGGGAATAATTAGAACAAATAAATTCTTTCCAGGTAGGTGCCAGATATGAGAAAAGTTATGATTTCCCTACTAGTTCTGCTCATAGCATCAACAATATCCGTAGGAGCTGCCCCGGATTACGCAAAATGGGGTGCCCTTGCAGTGAAAGAAACACAAAAACGTTACCAGGCGACCATCCTCGATTATAAGCATTTGGGTCGCACTGATTTGACCTCACAAAAATCTGAAGAGAGATTCAAACTATGGCTTGTAAACAAAGAGGGCAAGGAGTTTGGTGTTTACGTCAATATTGAATTTGATCCATCAAACGATAGGGTCCAAAGAATTCGGTTCACTGAAACTGATCGATAGAACAAGGACATCTCTTTATAACGCTATGTTATACGTCAGGACCAATGTTCTGGGCGAGAGAGTGACTTTGGAAACTTTGTCTGCCCATCGCCTTTTGCAGCGCCCAGTTGAGATTGGGTGAGAAAGATACTATTTGAGAGATCGGCACCTCTAAGGTCCGTGTCTCTGAAGTCAGCTCCGATAAGGTCAGCCATTCTAAGATCGGCTCCTCTGAGATCAGCGGCAATAAGGTAAGCCCCTCTTAAGTTAGCCCCTCTAAGATCGGCACCTTTGAGTTTGGCTCCAATAAGATCTGCCCCTCGGCCGAACGACTTCTGACGTCCTGAAATGTTCTTATACTGGCGACGTGCTTCGTCTCGAACGAGTTCGCTTGTCCGAAGAAGCAAAGTATTAACCTTTGCATGGTGAGCTGTCACTTCCAATGCCAGTAGGGCATCAGGACTGAGGAAAGTGAGACTTCCTGTCTCTTCAAGCGTGGCACTCAAGTCGCTGTGTATCGACTGGGTTGCATCCAAAGCCAATGCTTCAGTCAAATACCAGAGTAGCTCTTGGAGTTGCCACATGGTAGGGAACACCTCGAACATTTGCTTCGCGGATTGAGGAGCTTGACGCCAGTCTTGTCCGTTATAGGTGAATTGGGATAACTTTTGTCCCGCACCAAAGCAATCATAAACGGTGCAACCACGAAAGCCCTGATCCCTGAGTTTTGTATGTATACCACAACGGAAGTTGGGTTGAAGGTTGTGGCAGGGTTGTCCGGCGGCTTTATCAATTGCGAAGTCTACTGAAGCCCCGAAAGGCAGTGCAGCACAGCACAATCCAAAGCACTTCTCACAGTCAGCACGTAGACTATGCGAATCGCTATCTGGGGAAGGTCCAGAAAGTACAAGAGTGTCAGTCATATCTATATCCTTCTTTCCTTAATTCATCTTAAAGTAAGGCTATTAAATATTACTACAGAATATGGGTACCATCAATTCATATTTCCGATTCCATTTACAAAAATGAACGACTACATTAATCTAATATAAAACTAGTTGGATAACAGGAGGGACTTCATATGGGCGACTTTCGACTACTCGATATCGAGTTCGAACATAGCGGACAACAACAGATCATAACCCCGATCCTGCTTCAAGATGAGCACGATACGATTCTTGTTGACTGCGGGTATCCTAATTTTATGAGCCTACTTGAAAAAGCAGTTAATCGATACGATATCACACTAGATTCGATTACAAAATTGATCGTGACCCATCATGATATTGATCATATCGGTTCGCTTGCAGCAATAAAACGGACGTATCCGCATATTCAGATTATCGCATATGAAATGGAAGTGCCTTATATAGAAGGAGACAAAAAAGTTATCCGACTTGAGCAGGCAGAGTCCACGTTTGATGAACTTCCTGCAGAGGCAAAACCATATGTACAACAGTTTATGGACAGCTTAAAGGCAGTCGAAACCGTTCGAGTAGACCAGACGGTCACAAATGGTGAGATACTCCCTTGGTGCGGTGGCATCGAAATTGTTCATACACCTGGACATGTACCCGGTCATATTTCGTTATATCTGCCTTCAAGTAAAACTTTAATCGCGGGAGACGTGGTCGTCATCGATCAAGGGAAGCTCGGTATCGCCAACCCCCAATTTGCAGATGATCTAGATGAGGCGCTCCGCTCCGTTAAACTATTGCTCGACTATGACATCGAACAGCTCGTATGCTATCATGGCGGCTTATTTCAAGGTGATGTACATCTAGCACTTCAGCAGCTTGTTCAAGATTATGCAATATAGAGAACTACTTCATGTTCATCAATCGAACTTATGAATTGAGAACCGATTTTTCGGTTCTTTTTCTATTGCTGGGACAAAGATTTACATTATATACTTTTTAAACATTAGTGTATATAATGTTTAACTATAAACGAACTAATAGGGGGTACCCATGGTATTATATGATGAACTTGGCGGGCAACTAGGGATACGTAAGGTTGTTGAATCCTTCTATCCTAAGGTGAAGAAAGATCCTTTATTAGCTCCTTTATTCACGAATGACATTGACTCCATTATGGAGAAACAAGAGATGTTTTTGAGCCAATTTTTTGGTGGTCCTGATTTGTACACGTCGGTGTTCGGACATCCTCGGATGAGAGCACGTCATATGCCTTTTACTATCACTCGTGATCATGCCGATGCTTGGTTATCATGCATGAGTAGGGCACTCGAAGAAACGGTTGAATCAGAAGAACTCAGGCATGCGGTCATTGAACGTTTGAAGGTATCCGCATACTTTTTCGTAAACTCTTAATAATTGTATAATTCATGAATCCGATGATAACTATCGAAGGGAAAGAACTTAATGAATAACGAATTCAACCTCCATAATTATGTGAAAGAAAAGCTGCCGACTCTGGATATCAAGTTTGCTGAGCCGATTAAGAATCATGCCTATACAAAGTTAGGGGGGAGTGCTGATGTCTTCATTACTCCGTCCACGTATGATGAGATCGGCGCAATTCTTCAAGCAGCGAGAGCAGAACATATTCCAATTACCCTACTTGGACATGGTGCTAATCTCATTGTAAAAGATGGTGGCCTGCGCGGTATTACAATGAATCTAAATAAATTTAATGAAATCCGTAGCGAAAATCACACCATTTATGCGCAAGCTGGTGCTTCAATTATAGAGGTATCTAGATATGCATTGGATAAAGAGCTTTCTGGACTTGAGTTTGCTTGTGGCATACCCGGAACGGTTGGTGGTGCATTGTTTATGAATGCTGGCGCCTATGGTGGGCAGATAGAAGATGTCTTAGTTAAAGCAGTGATCATGACTCAAGAAGGGGAACTCTTAACTTTATCCAAGGAAGATTTATCATTCGGATATCGAAAGAGTATTATCTCTGAGAAAAATTATATCGTGCTCGAAGCTGAATTTGCTCTACAACCAGCCGACCTTGCAATGATACAAGCGAAAATGAAGGAATTCACAGAGGCGCGGGAAAGTAAACAACCTTTAGAATATCCTTCATGTGGCAGTGTTTTCAAACGTCCACCGGGTTATTTTGCTGGTAAACTGATTCAAGACTGTGGCCTACAAGGTAAGCGAATTGGCGGAGCAGAGGTATCTACGAAACACGCTGGTTTCATAGTGAATGTAAATAATGCTACGTCTCAGGATTACATTGACTTGATAGAACTCATTAAGAATACGGTGAAACAGAATTTTGATATCGATTTAGAGACAGAAGTCATCATTATTGGTGAAGACCCTACGAATTGAGATAGAAGTGGAGAGGATATACATGGAGATCATTGAAGTTACATCAACCCCACCCATAGATTCAGACTCTCTTGTCCTTGTAATTGGTAAATTTGATGGAGTTCATAAAGGCCATCAAGTGATCCTTGAAACAGCAAGAGAATTTATGGCGGAGAAGGATAAGCTCGCAGTATTGAGTTTTTCCGAGCATCCACAGTGGGTGCTGAGACAGGATCCAAACTTCGAGAAGAAACTCACACCGGAAGATGATAAATTGCGGATTTTAAAAGAATTCGGTGTTGATCGATACTACCTCGTGAAGTTCACAAAAGAATATGCGAAAATTTCAGCTAAAGAATTTATCTTGGATCATATTTCTAAATTAAATGTGAAGCGGATCGTGGTTGGAGAGGGATTCCATTTTGGCAAGGGTAGTGAGTCCAGCACGGAAGAACTCAAATCATTGTGCGCTCAAATCGATGTATCCGTAACGGTTGTACCTTTGATCATGGAAAACGGAAGTGAAGTCAGCAGCAGTACGATTCGTTCATTAGTAGCGGACGGGGAAATGGAAGCTATTCAAGCCCGATTAGGTCGACCTTATACGGTTACTGGAACTGTGATACACGGTAAAAAACTGGGTAGGGAGCTTGGTTTTCCAACGATTAATTTGGGAGGAACAGATTCGTATGTTTTTCCTAAACCAGGGGTTTATATGGGAACTGTAGAGATCCATGATGGAAACTTTGGGCAAACAAACTGGAACGTACTCATTAGTGCCGGATATCGTCCTACCGTAAATGGGACTGGTTATTTGATCGAAGCTTATTTGCTTGATTTCTCAGGGGATTTGTATGGAGCAACCGTCTCTGTTTCATTTTTAAAATATTTGCGTGGAGAAATCAAATTTTCGGGTCTGGAACCACTCATTGCACAGATGACAAACGATAAAATAGAAGCCCAGCGTCTCTTTCAAGAAATGTCATTGTTGCACAATTCACGATAGATTTGAGATTGGACAGGGACGGTGAGGATCATGACGCCAATCGATCAAAGTAAGCTTTCGACGAGACAATACATTATGCAGCTTCTAAAAACTAAAGGTGAGTTAAGTATCAAGGATCTTTCGGAAGCACTGGGGATAACGGTTATGGCTGTCAGCCGTCATATTCAATCATTAGAACGGGATAATCACATTACTTCCAAGAAGATCAGGCAATCCATGGGCAGACCAACGGCTGTTTATTGCCTAACCGATCATTCCAGAGGCTTCTTTCCTGTTAAATACCAAACATTCTCGCTTGAATTATTAGAAGAGATTGAAGATCATTTTGGCGAAGTGGGCATTGAGCAGGTTTTTGAAGGACGTAAGAATAAGATGGTCAAGCTATACGATAGCCACATGCAAGGGCAGGACTTTGCTGATCGTGTTTCAAATCTCGCCAACATTCAGAACGAAAATGGGTACATGGCTGAGTGGGAGCAGATCAATGAGGGTGAGTTTGTGCTTCAGGAACACAATTGCCCGATTGAACAAGTCGCTACGAAATATCAACAGGCTTGTGGGTGCGAATTACAATTATTTGAATCGTTACTAGGCAATGCGGAAGTCAAACGTACGGAATGCCTTGCCGATGGCGGACAAAGATGTACCTATCAAATTAAAAAGAGAGATAACAACAACTAATCAGGAGAAGTTAAAATGCCTTCATCACTTATATTCGATATGGATGGAACGCTGTTTCAGACGAACAAAATCTTAGAGTTGGCTCTAGATGAAACCTTTGCGTATTTGACGTCTCTAAATGAGTGGTCTAACGAAACGCCTCTTCAAAAATATCGTGAGATTATGGGCGTTCCTCTACCCGTAGTATGGGAAACGTTATTACCGACTCATTCAAATGAGATCAGACAAAGGGCAAACGAATTTTTCCATGATAAATTAATTACAAATATTAACAATGGAAACGGTGCCCTCTATCCGCATGTCCGCGAGGTCTTCGATTACTTGAAAGAAACAGGTAGCTCCATCTTTATCGCAAGTAATGGACAAGTCGAATATCTGAATGCCATCGTAAATTATTATAATTTTGATGTATGGGTCACTGAAACCTTCAGTATTCAGCAGATACAAACACAGAATAAGGCTGATCTAGTTAACTTTATTCTAAATAAATATAACATCGAGCATGCTGCAGTGGTCGGGGATAGACTATCTGATATCCATGCTGCAAAAAGCAATGGCTTGATGGCGATTGGCTGTCGGTTTGACTTTTCCCAAGAAGACGAGCTTGCACAAGCGGATGCAATCATTGATGACCTACTTGAATTAAGAACACTAATCAGTGATAAAATGAATACAGAGCATGAGAGAGGAAGTTGGAAATGAACATCAAGACCGAGAAAGAAAAAATGTTAAACGGAGAACTATATATCGCCGCAGATCCACAATTAACCAAAGATCGTGAGAACGCTAGAAGACTGAGTCGTTTATTTAATCAAACAACGGAAACGGAACATGACAAACGAACGGAACTTCTCAAAGAGCTTTTTGGTTCAGCGGCTGGTGACCTTTACATAGAACCATCGTTTCGTTGCGATTATGGTTACAATATCCATGTCGGCAACAATTTTTATGCCAATTTCAACTGTGTCATCCTAGACGTGTGTGAAGTTCGAATCGGAGATAATTGTTTTCTAGCACCAGGCGTACAAATCTATACAGCTACGCACCCGCTAAACCCATTTGAACGTACTTCAGGGGCAGAGTATGGAAAGCCTATAACGATTGGTAATAACGTTTGGATTGGTGGAAGCGCAGTTATAAATCCTGGTATCACGATTGGAGATAATGCGGTTATTGCCTCTGGTGCAGTGGTGACAAAGGATGTACCTGATAATGTAGTTGTTGGTGGGAATCCTGCTAAAGTAATTAAACATATCGAGATTTAATTGAACTACCTCCGTTGACGAGGCCAACTCCATATCACTTGATATCCCCGATTACTTTTAAAGCACATCCTTATTGAAGTAACAGGAAACGATAGTTCAACAGAGCAAGGGCTGCCGAGTGGTAGCCCTTTTCTCAACTAACGTAACGGGCAGGATAGTTTAATCATTCGCCGAATACCTTAGATAAGGTGAATATAAGGTTGGGGAGAATTGGGGAACCTCGCTGTTTCTTTTCCTCAAACTATCTAATTACGTTTTAAAAGGAGATTTATATTGAAGCAACTTTGGTGGAAAATTTCATTTTATTTCGTCTTGTTCGTAGTGGTTTTATTCATGGCAATCGATGGGTATTCGTCAGTCTTGATAGTAGGAACTGCTGTGATGGCTACCCTGATTTTTTTTATAATCCGATTTATTTATCCGTTAGCTTTGGAAAAGCGTGTGGACCGCGTGGAATCCTTTTTACGCAGTCAGAAAAACACGCCTGGACTCTATATTAATTATGTTTTTGCTAACAGACTTGAGGATGAAGCAAGAACGATTATGGAGCAGCTTATGAGCAAATATAAGCAGGCAGCAGCACAGGCATCGTACAAGGCGGCATACGGCGTTTATCGCAAAGATATGACTGCAGTTCAAGAAGCCTTACCGTACATCCGCTATTCTGATTACCGGACATATTACGAAACGATTCTACTGTTGGAGGACGGGGAGAGTGCTCAGGCTCGAAAACGTCTTGAATCCATCAAGAAGCCTTGGATGAGATCAGCACTGCTAACGGAAATTGAACTCAAAGCTGGCTGCATCGAAACTGCGGTCAAGCACGCCAGGGAAGCCCTTAACTCTTCGAGAGGCGTCCAGCATTATGTGTTACATAAGGAATACGAAAGGATATTACCACGGGCTGTTGAACTCGTATCGTAAATTCGGAATGTAAAGGTAGGGTTAGGCTTGAATTTAGCGTAGAGTAGGATTAATCTCCCATGAGTGTGCTTCTTTCGCTCCATTGGTTCAATTCGCTCCTTTGGTATACCTATTGTTTGAGGATGCGTGAAGATCAGGAAATTGCATGCGATGCATTTGCCTTATCTCGCATCAATCCTGCGGAGTCAAAAGACTACGCCTTCACGATCATCAAACTGCTGGAGACATTTAAAATTTCTGTTCGACAGCAGACGCTGCAAGCATTTCGGACAACAAGAAAGCTCTAGAGAGGAGACTCATTATGATTACTTCATTTACTAAGAACTCCACCAAATGGTCATTAGTTGGTCTTGCGGTTATTTTACTGATTAGCGGTTGCGCGTTAACGAATGCGAAAACAGACGTAAGCCAAAAAGGAGATAATGTTATCGAATATGCCACTCAGCTAAAATTTGCCGCAGTTCCGACAAGCGAATTGCCAGCAGAAAAACCTGAGGCAGGGCTAAAAGAATTAAAGGGCACAGAGCTAGAGCTACAAATCAGTGGCAAGAAAGTCTTGGTAAAGCTTTATCAAGGAACCGATTCGCATGATGTCTACGCTTTCTTAATCGACGAAGGGCAATCTTATAGCATCGGCTTGGCTTCCTCTTATAGTCTGTTGGGGATCAACGAGCTAATAGCCTCCGACCTCACAGGTAACGGACAAAATGAACTGCTCATCTCTGGAGACATGGGCGCGGCATACGTTGAACTTAAAGTTATCGGATACGACGCGGAAACCAAGCGATGGTTGAACCTGCTCACCATGGGGACGCCCAAAATTGTGGATCTTGATGGCGATGGGAAATCTGATTTGATGGCGGTCTCAGCAGCTGGCAGCATCCCGTCGTACTTGCTGATCTACCAATGGACCCAAGGCCATTTCGAGATGGCCGACGTGGTCAAGCAGCTTGGGAACGTCTACACCACGTTGGTGGAACAAGACGGTTCGACCTTGATCCAGTCGGGGACAGATGATGCAAAGAAATTGTTCCGTTATGCCGATGGTGAGCTTGCTGAGGTAAACACAACTGAATAAGCTTTGCAAACACGTTATTGGAACATAGAATGTCGAGGCTGCCGATGTTCAAAAAGGTGGTCCAGCTCACTGATGGACATGATGACGCAGGTCATTACGCTAACGGAGACGTTAGCTCAATAAAACAGCGACAGTCTAGGACTTTATTTTCTTGTCCATGACTATCGCTGTTTTTAATTAAGTGTAATGAGTCTAATATTTATTTATCTGATCAATTCAGTGTCCTCGTAAAACCGATTGCCTTTTCCGGCGAATCCATGAAATCAGTGCTCGACAAGAACTAACTTTATTCCCAGTTTTATTTCGTTAAGCATCGTTTTGGTTATGAGCCATTTTTCCATGCAAACATAGATTAAATTAAGCTTGTTCTTGCATCGTTGACTTCTTTTTCTTAGGCATAAATAATGTGATAACAAGTGCGATAACAGCTAAGATCATCATGAAATAATAGGCATCACTCGCACCTAAAATGGAAGCAAGGGTTTTAAGGAGCTCAGGAGTAGTGGAAGGATTACTGTGCATCACTGTAGCAGCATGGCTTGTTGCCTGTGCTGTATATATTGTAATCACAACAGCAGTGCCTATCGCTCCTGCAATTTGCCGAACGGTATTATTCACAGCTGAACCGTGCATACCGAGTTGTTTGGGTAGCGCATTTAGTCCGGCCGTATTGAGTGGCATTGTAATGAAGCTTAATCCAATTCGAAGGCAAATCGTACGAATCATTAAAAACATATACGTTGTCGTTACAGATAAATCTGTTACGGCCCACATGGATGGGATAATAAACAGTAAACCAATGATAAACAGCGGCTTCGCACCAAAACGATCATACAATTTACCCGTAACGGGTGACATAAACGCATTCACGAGTGCGCCTGGTAATAATAAAAGCCCTGCATCAAATGCCGTGAACCCACGACCTTTTTGTAAATAGATCGGCAATAAAATCATATCAGCGTACATCATCATCGTGATTAATACGTTAATAACAGACGTTAAAGTAAAGACTTTATGTTTAAACACCGATAGGTTTAATAGTGGGTCATCGGACTTCATTTGTCGAATACAGAAGAGCGCCGTTACAACGATACCAATAACCAATGTAAGTATCACAAATAAGTCGTCCCAACCTCTGCTACCTGCACTACTGAAACCGTATAAAATAAAGCCAAATCCAAATGTTGATAAAAGAACACTCACCACATCGAGCTTCGACTTAGACGTTTCGGAAACATTCACTAAATATTTATAAGCTAAAAGAATGACAATAAGGACAAGCGGTATTAGGCCGATAAACAACCAGCGCCAAGAGTGATATTGAATGACAAATCCCGAAAGAGTCGGTCCAATGGCAGGAGCGAAAATGATCGCCAGTCCAAGGAGCCCCATTGCACTACCACGTTTTTCGACTGGAAAAATAGTGAGTACGACGCTCATCATGAGTGGCATAATAATTCCTGCACCGGCAGCTTGAATCATCCGTCCTGCCAATAGCACACTAAAGTTTGGCGCCACTGCGCAAATAATCGAACCGATTAATAAGAATAGCATAGCACTTAAGAATAGTTGACGCGTTGTAAAGCGTTTCATTAGATATGCTGTAATCGGAATCAAGATCCCGTTGACCAACATAAAACCCGTTGAAATCCATTCTACTGTTGTTGCCGTTACATGAAATACATCCATCAAATTGCTTAATGCGATATTTAATAGAGTTTGATTCAATGTGGATAAGAAACAACCAAAGATTAAAATCGCTAGTAATATCCCATTGTTAATTTTCTTTTTGTCTTTCCCCATGGAGTAAGTCCTCTTTTCATTGCTTTTTAGACAGAGTGTCAATAAAATATATTTTATCAGTATTTTAGAAAAATACCTATCTACAATTACTTTGAAAATGTTGACTAATCGACAGAATTAGTTAATTCGTTAATGAAGTGAAAAATAAACGATAATAGAGGGAAGAAATGTCTACAAAAAAGAAAGAAGATCCACGTGCCATTCGCTCAAAGAAAATGTTTAAGAATGCCGTTTTCTCATTGTTAGCCGAAAATCTCGAAGTTTCTCAGTTGACCGTTCAAAAAATTGCGAACCGTGCAGAACTAAATCGTGCAACGTTTTATTTGCATTATGAGGATATTAACGACTTGTTACGGCAGATCGTACATGAAATATTTGATGACCTATCGATGAAAATAGAACCGATATTACATGAAAAGAGTATCCTCGAGCAGGAACAGTTGATAACATTTTTAAATTATATTTATGATTACCGGAAAATTTTTGCGGTACTGGTTGAGAAAAAAGGATTCAAAAAACACTTATTTAACCTTATTAAAAGCACAATAGAGGCGCGTAGAATCGCGAGAAACATTGAATCCACAAGGGATGTAGTTTCAGTTGATATCATTGCATCTTCACTACTGGGGATTATTATGTGGTGGATTGAGGATGGCATTCAGTATAGCTCTGAATACATAGCGGGCCAAATTACCTCGTTGTATAAGAGGAGGCATTTGTAGTTGTTCAAATACGAAAAGGGAACCGGACGCATCCAATTCCCTTATCTAACATTTAAGTTTTATGACACCATATAACTATTCTTGCACTTGTAGGATTATCTTGCCCGTATTGTGGTTTTCCTCCATACGCGTGTGAGCCTCGCCAACCTTTTCAAGTGGATATACCTTGTCAACAACAGGGATTATTTCGCCTCGTTCAAAATAAGGAGTGACGATGGTGATGAACTCATTCGTTAAGCGGGCTTTATATTCATCGCTTCTTGGCGTTAATAGAGTTCCTGTTAGTTGAACTCTTTTTAACATCAAGTCAAATAAATTAACCTTTTCAATTGTACCTCCGCCTAGAATGCCGATAAGGACCCAACGGCCTTCCACTTTTAGACTTGCTAGGTTTTTAGCCCAATAGTCCGCACCGATAAAATCTAGAATCAGATCTACACCTTTGCCATCTGTAGCGCGATGTACCTCTGTATCGAAAGATTGTTCCCTGTAATTAATAAGGACATCGGCACCAAGTGATTGACAGAAATCTAACTTCTCTTTGGAACCAGCGGTAACGATAACTTTGGCTTTACACAGTTTTTTTGCCAATTGAATAGCAGCTGTCCCAACTCCGCTAGCACCTGCATGGATTAAGACGGTCTCATGTTCTTGAAGCTGACCGATCCAAATCAGAGTCTGATATGCAGTAAGAAATACTTCTGGAATAGCGGCTGCCTCTTCAAAAGTAAAAGATTCAGGAATCATCATGGCACGATCGGACGGCATAACTGTATACTCGGCATAAGCACCACCATTGACAAGTCCCATTACCTTATCTCCTATAGAAAACGGGCTGTCTCCGTTTACTTCAACTACGGTACCCGCAATTTCAACACCAATAATCGGATTTGCTACATAACCTGTTTTACCTTCACGCATTAATATATCCGTACGATTTAACGCTGTAGCGTGAACTTGTATTAGTAATTCACCTTTTGCGGGTGTGGGTTTGGGTAGCTCTACCACTTCAAGTTGCTCCACGCCACCCGGTTTTTTTGCCACAACACACTTCATCATTGATCTCAACTCCTCATTACTTTTTGCAAACCATATACAAATTAATATTACACATAACAGCTAGAAAAACCTATTTTGACTTAAAACAATAGTTATTCCGAATGATAAGGATGCTGAGAAGATTTTTACTGGAGTAATTGTGGAAGATTAAATATGTTAAAATGCAGGTAAGACAAGCTATTTCGAATTAGGAGATGTGAACCAACTTGAACATAACTATTAGAAAAGAGCAACTTCAAGATTATAAAATCACCGAAGAAGTCGTACAGCGTGCTTTTGCGGATATGGAGATTAGCGATAAAAAGGAGCAAGAGTTAGTCGCTCGAATTAGACAAGCAGATGTGTTTATCCCAGAACTATCATTAGTAGCTACTAATGAGAATGACACTGAAATCGTTGGACATATTCTGTTATCTAAAATAAAAATTGTTAGTGGCATTCAAAGTGTAGAATCACTTGCACTTGCTCCTGTTGCTGTCTTGCCGGAGTACCAAAACAAAGGCGTAGGAAAAATGTTAATTCTTAAAGCATTACAGAAAGCTAAAGAACTAGGATATAGCTCTGTTGTCGTACTTGGACATCCAAGATATTATCCGAAATTCGGATTCAAAGCTGCATCCAATTGGGGAATCCAGGCTCCATTCGAAGTACCTGATGAAGCGTTTATGGCATTGGAGTTACAGGAAGAGGCACTTGCTGGGGTAACTGGAATTGTAGAGTATCCGGGTGTTTTCTTTGAATAAGTGTCCGTTTCACTAAATTATAAAAACCAAGTCAGATCAATAAAACAAACGGCAGCCAAGGACATAATTTTCTCGTCCAAGGCTGCCGTTTGTTGTTCACTTACTCTAGTAAGATACAACATTGCGAGTATGTAAAATTCAATTAATTATCTTGAAAAGTTAGAAGTTTATGATATATTATTAGTCCTCGCTTTTTCACAATATTTTCTTTTCGTTTCTTCTTTTATACAATGAAGCTGAGAACAGGAGGACTACCTAAGTTGAGTTGGTTTAAATGGGATCTTAATCTGAAAATAAGGCTGATGGGGGAAACGTTATTTAACATGCTCTTCTGGATGTATTTCCCTTTCATGACCTTGTTTTTTAGTGATGCTTTTGGCAAAACTATAGCGAGTATGTTAATGACAGTGATCCCTCTAGTAGGCATCATTGGTGGTTTGTTTGGTGGTTATTTATCTGATAAAGTAGGCCGTCGACCCACCATGCTGCTTGGAGCTTTCATGCAATCAGCCATGTTTGCCTTATTTGCCCTTTCTTCGTCTCAATGGATCGAGTATATCGCTTATATCGGAGTAGGACTCGGTGGTTCGATCTACACGCCAGCCAGTTCTGCAATGGTAGCTGATATTACGCCAGAGAAAGATCGGAGGATGGTATTCGCTACTTTTGTAACGGGTAAAAATATCGGTGCTGTATTTGGGCCGCTGCTTGGATCTATATTCTTCATTCATCATCGAACTGAACTTCTGTGGACCTGTACTCTCGTTACGCTAATCTATTCTCTTGTGATCTTATGGAAGATTAGAGAGACATTACCGATGAAGGCCATACTTCCGCAGGAATCGTACACAATGTCCAAAGTATTCAAGGAACAATGGCATAACTATGGACTTATATTACGAGATAAAGTTTTTGCTATATATATTTTGGCAGGTATTTTGGTTACCGTTGCTTTCATGCAGCTTGATATGTATCTTGCCACGTACGTTAAGGAATACGTACCAGCCCAAACATTATTTGCGCTTAAGAACTGGTCTTTTTCTCTAATCAATTCGGAGATATTCGGGTGGATGCTTGGCCTAAATGGCCTCATGTTTGTTCTATTAGTCATACCCGTAACGAAATGGTTTGAACATTGGAGTGACCGAAATGTATTTATTTTATCTTCTGTATTGTTCGGATTGGGTATGTTTTTGATCGGTTTAACCACTAATATATGGTTGTTATTTATATTTACTTTCATTTTTACAATAGGGGAGTTGTCTCGCTCTCCAGTGACACAGAGTTTTGTTAGTGATTATGCACCTGAACATGCAAGGGGACAGTATATGGGGGCATCTAACTTGCAGTATTCCATTGGGCGATTTTTTGCCCCGCTGACGATTTTCCTTTCATCTTGGCTCGGACCGATTGAGGTGTTTGGCTTCATTTTCCTAGTTACTTTAATAAGCGCTGCTCTGTATGTAAAGCTCTTCAGACTTATCTGAAGAGCTTATATTAACTTGCTTTTTTATCAATTGCGTAGTAAAGTGATAGCAAGGTTAACGAAGGGGAGGAAAACGAAATGCGTAATAATACGTTAGGTTCGTTAATCTGGTTACGCTTAATCCGTTTTACGAACCAAAGTAACCAGATGTCGAATGAATTTTTGAAACGATTTGACTTAACAACGGCTCAATTTGATGTACTTGTGCAAATTCGCGTTTATCAGCCACTCACGCAAATGGAGCTAGCTGACAAAGCGACGGTTACACAAGGTGGTATTTCACGTATGCTCGTACGCCTTGAGAAAGAAGGATATATCGTACGTAAGCAAGACTGGAAAACAAAAACGATTAGCCTCACAGCAAAAGCTGAATCCATATTAGAGCAAGCAATGCCGGAACAACTTGCTTTTCAATCGTCCTTTTTTGATGAAGTATTGAACAAAGAAGAACAAGAAACACTATACTCACTAATGAAGCGCGTCCATAAACATAGCCAAACAAAAGAAATACCACCGCAATAATTTTTTTGCTTCATCAATTGACTAATCAAGTTAAAACCAATAGGAGGAACAATCATGTATACAATACCTGGACATCATCATATTTCAATGATCACTAAAGACGCTAAACTGAATAATCATTTTTACCAAAAGGTATTAGGATTACGCCGAGTGAAGAAGACGGTCAATCAAGATGATCCTTCCATGTATCACTTATTTTATGGAGATATAACAGGTAGTGCGGGAACAGAATTGTCGTTCTTTGAAATGCCGATAGTAGGAAGTACCATTCGTGGCACAAATGCAATCACACAAATCGGTCTACTTGTCCCTTCATATGAAAGCTTAGGATTCTGGAAACAACGGTTTGAATCATTAGATGTTAAGCATGGTGATATTACAACATATGCTGGCCGAGATGCTTTACATTTTGAAGATTCAGAGGGCCTTCGCATGATCTTGATAAATAATAATGACGAAGAGGTTCCTGAGCAATGGATGGGATGGGAAGACTCTATTATCGAGCAACAGCATCGAATTTTGGGAATGGGAACAGTTGAAATTACTGTACGTCACTTAGATCGCTTAGCGAAAACTTTAAAGGATATGTTTGGTTATGTTGAAGTGGCTTACTCGGATCAAGAAGCGATTTATCAATCTGTTGCTGGGCAGTCATTGGGTGAGATTGTTATCAAACAGCAAGACGGTCCAAGTGAGAAGCCTGGAAAAGGAAGCATTCATCATTTGGCCATCCGTGTTAAGAACGAAGAAGAGTTGCGCTATTGGGATAGTGTCGTTAAGGAACGTGGCTTCCATTCATCAGGGATTGTAGAACGTTTTTACTTCCAAAGCTTATATTTCCGTGAATCGAACGGTATTTTATTTGAAATTGCAACGGATGGTCCTGGATTCACCGCAGATTCATCGGTCGAAGAGCTGGGTAAACAACTAGATTTACCACCATTTTTAGAAGAACGACGTGCAGAGATCGAAGCAAATTTAACACCACTTGATTAAATAAAAATTCGAGTTAAAAAAGGGAGAGATATATTATGGAACAATATCGTATTGATGCAAATAAAGGGATTGAATTCGGTCTATATTCGATTGGGGATCATCTACCTAATCCACACACAGGGGCAATGATTAGCGCTGAACAGCGTATTAAAGAATTGATCGAGGCAAGTAAGCTTGCAGATGAAGCTGGGCTTGATGTATTTGCTGTTGGTGAAAGTCATCAAGCACACTTTACAACACAGGCCCATACTGTCATATTAGGGGCAATTGCACAAGCAACTAAAAATATTAAGATTGCTAGCTCAGCAACTGTATTAAGTACATCTGATCCAGTTCGTGTGTATGAGGATTTTGCCACACTTGATTTGATCTCAGGGGGACGTGCTGAAATTGTCGCTGGCCGCGGTTCACGTGTAGGGGCATACAGCTTACTTGGTTATGATGTTCGTGATTATGAAGAACTATTTGAAGAAAAAATGGAGCTTCTAGTGAAGCTAAATAACGAGGAAAAAGTGACATGGGAAGGCCAATTCCGGGCATCACTCAATAATGCAAGTATTTTACCGCAACCTCAAAATGGTCATATGCCGCTATGGCGTGCAGTGGGTGGACCGCCTGCCAGTGCGATTAAAGCTGGATACGCCGGCGTACCTATGATGCTAACAACACTTGGTGGTCCTGCAACTAGCTTTAAGACCTCGGTTGATGCTTACCGTATGGCAGCAGAACAAAGTGGCAATGATCCTGCAACTTTACCCGTTGCAACAACGAGTCTGTTCTATACAGCTGAAAATACACAGGATGCACTTCGTGAGTATTATCCTCATCTTGATACGGGTATGCAGGCATTACGTGGTGGCGGGTATCCAAAACAACAGTTTGCACAATCCGTTGATTATCGCGATGCGCTAATGGTGGGTAGCCCACAACAAATTATTGAAAAAATGCTCTATCAACATGAATTATATGGTCATCAACGTTTTATGGCACAAATTGATTTTGGCGGGGTACCATTCGATAAGATTGCCAAAAACATTGAATTGATTGCAACTGAAATTATGCCTGCGATTAAGAAACATACAGCTAAAAAATAAGGAGCGATCATCATGAAAATTGTAGGAATCTCAGGCTCTAACGTAGGTTCAAAGACAAGAACAGCGATGGATTACACACTCCAAATAGCCCGAGAAAAATATCCAGACGCAGATATTACATTACTTGACCTTGCTGAATATGAAATGGTTTTTAGTGATGGACGTGATTATCGGGAATATGAGGGCGATACTAAGGTTGTAACCGAAATGATCATGGCTGCAGATGCGATTATTATTGGTACACCTGTGTTTCAAGCCTCTATACCAGCGACACTCAAGAACATTTTTGATTTATTACCTGTCAATGCGTTCCGTGATAAGGTTGTCAGTATGCTTGTAACAGCGGGTACGGCCAAACATTATTTAATGGTTGAACAACAGTTAAAGCCGATCTTAGCATACATGAAGGCGCATATTGTACCAACTTATGTATTTATAGAAGAAAAGGACTTCCATCGCAAAGAAATTATAAATGATGATGTTATCTTCCGCATGGAGCGATTAGTAGAGGATACTGTGCTACTTGTTGATGCCTATGTAAAGATTAGGGCAGCGAAAGATGCAGAGTATGATTTTTGATGAAGGCGATACAAGCTACACCAGTAACATCACGCGCCAAACTGTCAGTCACTCGTTTAACCGACAGTCGCACACATCCAGTGGCAGTGTGCAGAATCGGCAGTCGCGTTGGCTGCCCTCAACCATTAGTTGATTATATGAACGGACATACCTATATAGCCCCCTAATCCAATTGGACACTCCAATCCACCTCATATACACTAAAATGAGTAAGGAGTAAATCGATGAAAAGACGATTCAGGTGCCCTGTTGAAACGAAGAAGGAGCTAGTGGTTGAAGTGCTTGCCGGTTACCGAGTAGAGATGGTAGCCCGGAAGCACGGAATGTCTCCTAAAACGTTAAGCAACTGGGTCCGCCAATATCAGGATGAGGTGGACGACCTTATGAAAAAGAAGCAAATCGATGCCGAGAAACTGAAACAGAATGCAGCCAGTTACGAAGATTTGCAGAAGAAATATGACAGTGCCATGAAGCTGTTGGGAGAAAAAGAACTCGAAAACAACATCCTTCGTGACTTGGTAAAAAAAAAGTATCCCGATTGGAAGTAGCAACACACTGGATTGAACAGGGATATCCTATTCAAAGAGTACTACGTCTGTGTGGAATCCCTCGTTCAACCTACTACTATCGTCTGCAACATCCTGAACACCAACAACCTGTCAGTAGCGGCCGGCCTATTCCGGGTTACTCATTTGACAAGGATGGAAAACAGGTGGTAGATGCTCGTATTAGAGGGTACCTCAGACGCCTTATCCAAGGGCCAAATTCAGCGTTCGGCTACCGAAAGCTAACTACGTTGTTGCGGCGAAAATATAAATTAATCATTAACAAAAAGAAAGTATACCGTTTATGCAAAGAAATGGGCATCCTTCATCCGCAGCGTGAACTGACAAATCCTGTACCCAAAAGGCTTGCAAATAACCGAGTTGTGGATGGACCTAACCAGTTATGGCAGATGGACATTAAGTACGGTTACGTAGCCGGTAAACGTCAGCATTTCTACCTGGCAAGCATTATTGACGTGTTTGATCGGAACATTGTCGCCCATCATCGCGGAAAGGTTTGCAGCACGCAGGACATCTTACGTACGGTACAGAAGGCGCTTCTAAAGCGGCGAATACACGAACAAGAACACAAGTTGGTCATACGGACCGATAATGGGCCACAGTTTATTAGTAAAGCTTTCTATACTTTTTGCGAACAAACTGGCATAGAGCACGAACGGATCCCCAACCAAACACCAAACAAAAACGCGTTTATTGAGTCGTATCACAGCATCATAGAGCGAGAATGTTACCAACGCAATTGTTTTGAAAATTACGAAGAAGCCTTTGCAGAAGTAGATCGATTCATTCGGTACTACAATACGGAACGGATCCATGGCAGTCTCAAGGATTGGCCACCCAAGGAATACTTACGTTTGATGACCATGGGGTTGATTCCCCCACAAAAAATTGCGCTATGATGAGATTTCTTAAGAATGATGTGGAAAGTGTCCAAATTTAGGGGGTTGAACCGATACGATCCGTTATGTGTGACAAAAACGCCTATATAGAGCATTTATCGGACATGAGATCCGTTATTGCCTTCAAATCACCGGTAAACGGGGGCGAAATACGCAAATAAGGTACCTCATGTCCGCAAAAAGCCAGAAAAGCCATTTTATTCATCAATAACGGCCCTCATGTCCGTAACGCACATCCCGCACGCAAATCCGACGATCCACACGCTAGTTATGCATGAGCAGTAACGGTATCCGGTTCATAACTAAAGAATCCTCTAAACACAAATATTTCAAAGTGTTTAGAGGGTTTTTCTATGTTTAAAGGAACTACCCATTGACATATTTATGCAAAATCTTAAGTAGTAAGTGATAAGTAGTAAGTAGTAAGTAGTAAGTAACAACCAAATTATCCCACATAATATAGCTACTTAACCCGGTTGAATAAAAACATGAATGGGGTGGATTGTTATGACAGATTTAAAATTAGCACAAAGTTTTTCATTAATGGCGTTAAATGCACAAAGCAGTCTTCATATGACCACAGTCAAGAAAGTAGCTCTTCGTAGTATGGCAGCAGCTGTTATTTTAGAGGTCTACTTAGACGGTGGTTTTGCACAAACGGAGAATAAATTAGTATTAAAAAATGATGTGCTTGATTCATCTCGTCCCATACTCTATAGAGAAGCAATTTTAAAACCTTTACTGCGCAAAAACGATCAGGTAGAGGGTGAACTGAAATGGTGGCTGACAAGGGCATCCAAGCTTTCTAATAAAAAATTAAAGAAGTTTGAACATGCCATATCAGATTCACTAATGGAAGAGGGTTTACTTGAAGTAATCCCTAGCCTTTTGGGGAGCGATATGTATTTTGATTCATCAGGTGTAGAAATCAAAGAATATCGCAGCAATATTGAGGCATACACAAGGACAACAGAGAATATTCGAGCAGAAATTCTGGAAGAGGGTTTAGTGACAGATGAGATCATTTGTATGCTTTGGCTTCTTAGAGAATGTGGATGCATGCATGATTTCTTCTCGCGGAACGAGTTAGAGAAGGTAAATTCAAGAATGAATGAATTTTATCAAAGCTCTTTACTAGCTAAATCATTGTTCCCGATTCAAATTCGACATGGACTCGAGTTAGGAATCAAACAATTCCTTCGAATGAAGAAAAAATTTGCGATGACGTACGTGGGTAGCAGTATCAATTTCTTCTTCCCCATGCTAGAGCGCTCGCAAGCTGTCTTTATTGAGACGGAGTCTTGGTTTACCAATTCCACTCAAAGACTAAATGAAGTAATAAAGCGGTTAGTGTCCTATGGGCATGAAGTTACAGTGTTAGAGAAGGGATCGATTTCGACAATTAAAATAGATAATGTAGTTTACGAAGCAGCTCCGCATTTCGTTATGATGAGAGTACCAATTCAAGGTGTGCGCCTTGTACCTAGGCGCCCAATTTAAAGGAGTTGGTAATCATATGTCAAGACAACGTTCCATGGAGACGATATTGAACTCAGAGTTTGTATCCATTGGCGAATTAGTGCGGCTCACGGATTCACGATATAGTACACTGAAATTTTACACCGAAGAAGGTATGCTGCCTTTCGAACAGGCGGAAGAGAATCTGACACGCAGATATAACAGAGAAGTAACTGTAGCGCGTATTCTTTTGATTAAAGAACTAAAAGCAAAAGGACTATCTATTCCGCAAATTAAAGATACTCTGGGGATGGATCAATGACAATAACAAAGAAAAGACCTTCACCATGTACCCAAACTTCGCAAATGTTCTCAGGACGGGTAAGATACATGTTAAAAACACGCTGATTAAACTAAGGCGTGTTTTTTTTGACAAAGTCGGAGTTGTATTTTCCGCAGGAGCTCAGTATAATAAAAAAAACAAAAGTAAACGGGTGTTCATTGATGCAATATTTAAAAGATGAAGTAAAAAACAGCATTCTTCAAGCGGCCTTGTCGGAGTTTATGCGGCATGGTTATTCCAACGCCTCTATGCGGCAGATTGCTAATTTGGCGGGGATCACACCAGGTAATATCTATCGATATTTTAAGAATAAAGAAGATCTCTTCCAAGAGTTGATTCATCCAGTCTATGAGAAGTTCATTCAATATCTTATGGAGATCAAAGATGATTTTGACGATAGCTACTGTGTGATAAATACCACCAACCCTCTTGATTATCTCCGTAAAGTAGAAAGTACGATCGTTGAACTATTCAAAGAATCGAATGTGGAGCTTCGCATTCTGTTGAATTTGAGCAGCGGCTCTTCGTATGAACCTGTGAAGCAAGAGTTGATTCAATTGGCAGCCCATATTCTGATGAAGGTCTTCATTCCCGGGGAAGATCAGCAGGATCAAGCGATGATTGAAGAGCGTAATCTGGCTCACATGCTAGCAGGAACCTTAATTGAAGGCGTATGTATTATTTTGCGCGATCATGAGGATGGAGAGACTGTGCGTCAATTGGTAGACGAATTGTTGCGAGTATACTGTGCAGGGATTATTTCAAGATTAAATATATAAATTTAATTTTTTTGGACTAATAATGAACGCTTGTTCATTATCTGTGGGAATTAATGGATAGGGAAAAGTAGAGAGGAGATTGTAAGCATGCACAAGGTTATTAAATGGCGTTGGGGTATTCTCGCTTTGTGGCTGGTGGTCACGATCGTACTAGCCGTGTTCCAGCCGGATGTGAATGCCATTCTGCGTCAAAGAGGTCAAGATCCGCTGCAAGAAAACAGCCCGTCGAAGGTTGCAGCTTCGATCTTGAATAAGATGCATCCAACCAACGGTACGAGCAACATCATCGTGTTCCACAACCCGGATAAATTGACGGATCAGGATATGCAACAGATTGAGACGGGAATTGGCAGAATCAAGTCTCATCAAACTGAGCTTGGTGTCGGTGATATGCTGGATCCGTTCTCCATGCCGGATGCGAAATCTTCTCTCATATCTGAGGATCAGACGACTATAATGGCAAGTTTTAGCCTAGATAAGAAACAACGCGAAATCGAAGATATCAAGGAAGAGTTCAATCAAACGTTGAAGGACGTAAAGGTACCCTTCTATTTGACCGGTGAGGAATTCATTCAGAACGATTATCTGAAGGCATCTGAGAAAGGCGTCGAGAAGAGTGCGATTCTGACCGTTATCTTTATTCTTGTAGTATTAATTATTATGTTTCGCTCTGTCATCATCCCATTCGTCTCGCTGTTTGCGGTGGGGATTACCTATCTATGTTCGATGGGGATTGCAGCCCAACTTATCGACAAGTTCCATTTCCCGTTGACCAGCTTGACACAAATGCTACTTATCGCGATTCTGTTCGGGATTGGGACCGACTACAACATCCTCTTGTTTAATCGGTTCAAGGAAGAGCTTGCACATGGCAAATCAACGGATGAAGCTATTATTTCGACTTATAAGACGGCAGGGAAGACCATAGTCTATAGTATTTTAACGGTCTTTATCGCATTCGCAGGCTTAAGCTTCTCAACCTTCGGGATCTATCAATCGGCTAATGTCGTTGCGATCGGGGCTGTCATTCTGTTACTTGAGATCATGACATTAACGCCGTTTATCATGAAGACATTGGGAAATAAATTATTCTGGCCGACAAAGAAAGTGACTGGGCATAAGGAGAACAAACTCTGGGCGAAGATGACATCTACAGCGGTCAAATACCCGGTGCTGACCACAGGTATCATCGTGATCATGATGATTCCAGTTCTGCTGTCCAGTGGGCAGAAGCTTTCCTTTGACCAAATAAAAGAGTTGGGGGATGGGTACGAATCGACGCATGGCTTTAATATCGTAGCTGAGCACTTCAGCCGGGGTCAGGCTCTGCCGACGACAGTTGTCGCTCAGAGTGATAAAGCTATGGATAATAACGAGTCCTTGGCCGTCGTCGATAAATTAACGGATAAATTAAAAGAAGTTGATGGCGTGAAAATGGTCGCGAGTGTGACCCAACCGCAATCGGAGCCGATTGATGAGTTCTATATTAGTTCGCAGACAGAGACAGTCGCGGATGGCATACATGACACGAAAGACGGCGTAGATCAGATTCAGGACGGCATCTTGCAAATGCAAGACAAATTGGTTAGCCCGGACTTCTCGAGCGTAGACCAACTCGTCTCGGGTACGGGTCAAGTACAAAATGGTTATACCCAAATTACCGATGCGATCAATCAAGTGACGCAAGGTATCGACCAAGGGGCGGGCGGTGCAGCACAACTTCGTGATGGCATAAAAAGTCTCGAGACGGGTCTTAACGCCGTTGCTGCGGAAACTTCGAAATTAAGTAACGGCATGACGCAATTGAACCTGGGTTACAACACCTTGGGCGATGGTTATGTTCAGTTGGAAAGTAAATTACCGGCTATTCAGCAGGGGCTTGCCGGAATGAATGGGTTAATCGGAGGGCTGGGCGCCAAGTATAGCGATTTGGGCCAAGATCCAGATTACCTGACGCTGAAACAGACGGGTACAGGACTTGAATCTGGGATGGCACAGATTATTGGAGGTTTCCAAGAGCTGAACAAAAATTATACGCAGCTGAATGAAAACTTCGCCAAGGCTTCCCAAGGGTTACAGCAGATAGCAGAGGCGCAGACCCAAATGACGAATGGTCTTGCAGCCTTATCCTCAGGAGCGGATGCGCTCGTGAAAGGTCTTAAGGAGGGCGCTGCAGGTAACCGTGAGATTGCTACAAATATGAAGAGGCTGAATGAAGGCCTTGCTGGAGTTAAAGATGGACAACAGAAGCTCTCAACCGGGTTATCCCAACTGTCCGATGGTATGACGCAATTAAAAGACGGACTAGGCAAAAGCGGAGACGGTTTAGGGGATATTTCGGATGGTCTAAATAAGACAGGAAATTTCATCACCGAATTAAATTCGTCCAAGACCTTCTTTATTCCGCGTGAAGCTTTAACGAGTGAGGATTTCAAAGGTTCATTAAATAATTTCATGTCACAGGACCGGACCATTACGAAGTGGATTGTCATCTTGGATCTTGATCCGTATTCTCCGGCAGCGATGGAGACCATCGAGAAAATCAACGATACGATGACAACTGGATTGAATGGAACGGTATTGGCAGGCGCAAAATCCGGTGCCACAGGACCGAGTTCAACGACATATGATATGAATGCTGCACAGGTAGAATCGTTCAGTAGTACGGCGATTATTATCATTGCTGGTATATTCCTGGTATTGTTATTCGTTATTCGGAAGTTCTGGACGTCCGTGTATATTGTCCTGTCATTGTTAGCTTCTTATTATGTTGCCATGGCGGCATCGAATGTCGTCGCTGAATATATCATCAAAGCAGATGGGGTATCCTCCTTCGTGCCGTTCTTCTCCTTCATCATCATTGTAGCGGTCGGGGTGGACTATAGTATCTTCCTCATGATGCGATATAAGGAACATGAAGATTTGCCAACAGGTGAAGCGATAATCCACGCAGCGAAACATGTGGGAGGTGTCGTTATCTCAGCTATGATTATACTAGGGGGGACTCTCGCAACGTTGGCTCCATCAGGTCTAATCTTGCTTATAGAATTGGCGGTGGCGACGATCGTAGGTCTGGTTGTACTTTGTTTTATCTTTCTGCCAATGCTACTCCCGGCGCTTATGTTGCTTCCTGAATCCATCAAGAACAGAAAAAGATCTTCCAACAGCGAGAACCTTGTTATGAAAATTTCAAATAATTAACTTGCTGCGTAGATGATAAAGAAAGTCTAGATCGCTAGACTGAACTGTGACCCGTAAGATGGAAACTTTGAAAAAAGTACCCCTCTTACGGGTCATTTGTGTTTGAACCGAACTATCGAACAAAAAAAAGATGACTCCTGATTCAGAAGTCACCTCTTGAAGGCCTAATAAAGGTCATATTGATTGATGTTAAGACATACGAGAATGAACTTTCTCACCCTGTACCCAAACTTCGCGAATGTTCTCAGGACGGGCAAGATACATGATCTTCTGGAAGACATCAAGTAAGTCTTCATTGGCCTGGTAAATAGGCAGTTTTGCAGAAGCTAATTTCGTATCAATGATTTGTATATCCCATGCGTAGCTCGCTTCTAAGCGGCCGATCGGTAAGCTAAGACTTTCACCGCCTCCGGCTGTTGCGAGATAGAACGCTTCGTTAATGGTGATACGTGAATTTGGAACACCACGTTCTTCAGCAGGAAGATTCGTATTCACACCGTCTTCCAGCATTCTGGAGGAGATGACTGCTTGTCTGGCATTATCGTAGAGGCTCGGTGAGAAACCACCAGAGATATCGGATCCTAAACCAATTTCAACATTTTTAGCATGTAGATGTGCGATAGGAATTACGCTATTAGCAAAATAAGCATTGGAGATGGGACAATGGCAAACCGCAGTACCCGTTTCGGCGAATAGATCGGCATCAGCATCATTAATGAAATTGCAATGCGCCATAACGGACTTATCACGTAAGAGACCAAAATCGTTTAAAGCAAACGCATCGTTCTTATTGTAACGTTCTTGTACGTAGCCATGCTCCCAATCGCTTTCACTACAGTGAGATTGTACGTAAGTATCGTACTTTGTAGCTAATTCTCCTAGACCTTGTAATGCTTCATCGGTACAGCTTGGAATAAAACGCGGAGTGACGACAGGATAGACCCCTTGTTTCGTTGACTTCGCTAGCTCCTTGATCGCGATAATAAATTCCTCTGTATCCGCTAATGCAGTCTCAGTATCTTGGTCACGATAGTATTCAGGGTTGTTGTCCTGATGATCCATAACTACTTTCCCAACCAAACCGCGTTGTCCCTTTTCAGCACAAATTTTGGCTAGCAATATACTTGCTTCTTTATGCACGGTTGCGAAATAAAGTACAGTTGTGGTTCCATTTGCGAGCAGGGTGCTTACGACATCTTGATAGACATCTTGGGCAAAATTCAAATCAGAAAATTTCGATTCTACTGGAAACGTGTATGTGTTCAACCAATCATGGAGCGGAATATCCAAAGCTGTTCCAGATTGAGCCCATTGCGGTGCATGAACATGCAAATCCACAAATCCAGGCAAGATATACTGACCTTCGGCTAAACGATGAAAGTTCTCTTTCCCTTGGTAAGCATCAAGTAACGTTTGATACTCAGCATCTTCTGGAGCAACGGTTTGTTCGATCATACCGTCCGCATTCACACAGAAAAGATAATCTCTTAGAATTTGTACTTCTTTAGGCGTCTTAGAGGAAAAAGCAGTTCCTAAGAATACTTGCGTATATTTTGTCATAAATTACACCTTAATGTTCGTATTTTTGTTGAATTATCCTTTAATATTATAGGGGATTCAAAATTCAAAGTCTATTCTTAGAGCTATTTTAAAATGAATATCGGGCGAAAGTATCGTTTTTACGAGTGAGAATAAAGAATCTATATATAGCAGTGTTTGCTAAATACAGGTATAATGATTCATAGTAGTCATGATAGATAGTACATAAGTGGTACATAGAGACACATACCTAAGGAGACAACATGGGAAATTATCAAATTTGTGATTTTTGTGGAAACTTAACCGAAAAAAATACCATAAAAATGTGCCCCAGCTGTGAGCAGATGTATCAGAAAGTACGTCGCATTGTTGAGGTTCACCCGGATACCATTGTACTAGATCTTTCGAATCAAACTGGAGTAAGCGTAAGTCGAATCTTAGCCTTTGTTGACAATGGATTTTTTACGATGAAGGAAGGAACCGTAGAGGTTCTTAAGTAACATTCATAACCACTCCTCAGCAGTGGATTTAGGTCTTTAACTATAAAAGTATAAAAGCCGCTAAGTACTTGGGTTTCCAAGCGATTAGCGGCTTTTTGTTGAAGTTACTTATTTAAACTTTTCGAGAAGACTTTTATTCTATCTATGAAAATCCCTTTCAACTGATCTGTTCCTTCTTTTGGTGCAGCGTAGGCCTTATATCCTCCAAATGATTCAATACAGATCGCTGCTTTTTTTAGATCAACAGGAATATTGTCTTCTATTATTTCTTCCGTTTTCTTAGGCTTTTCGTTGCAAATATAATAGCCCATACTCTTTTTTAACAACTCGGTTTGATTTTTTTTGATAAAATCACGAATTGGTTTGTATATTTTTCCATCCCGTACTCCAGCACCTAAAATAATTTGATCAAAAGATTCAATATCGGGCTTGTCTACAGCGATATTGCAAAGGGTACAATCCGAAAGTTCCGCTGATAATACTTTTGCACATTGCTCAGTTGCTCCTGATTTTGTAGCGTATAGAACTAGTACTGCCATTATTATTCACCCTTTTCAGCTAAAATTTGTACTGCGATTTATATTCGAATGTTAACGCTAATCACACTATAATTACATCGTTTCGAGAATCTTATATTTCAAGTATCTTGATCATCGAGATAATTAACATTTTAGAAATAGGTTTGTCTTTTGTCAAGTTTTAAGCCGGACTAGACTGTTCAAATACTCGAATGATATGATGGAAGCGGGTGAGGATAACGATGAATAATGAGATAACGAACGAAGAAGACAACAACAGTCAATCAAATAATACAGATGAAAAATTGACTGAGCTGATCAAGGCTGTTCATCAAAACGGTCTTACGGCTTTGAAAATGCACTTTGACGAAGTTGATGCGCTAGTGTTAAACCATGATAAATACGGTCCGATCTTTGTTTATCATGTGAAGGATGACTCGAATGATGGGTATGCATGTGGTTTTCTTCTACATGAATTGATTTCACAATTCCAGTCGGGCAGTAATCCGGCTGAATGGATGGCTTCATTTTTCTTCGAGTTGATGAAGGTCAAAGGTGGAAAAGCGCTTCCTAAACCACCTGTAGGTGAAGATGAAGCCAAAGCACTCATCGACAAAGTGTTGATTCCGCAAATGATAGAGGCCGTTCGAGAAGAATTCGCTCCAGAGCAAGTTCATGCGGGTCTCGACTGGAATGAAGAGCACGGCCCTGTCTTCGAAGCAGGATTTCCGGTGATACGGGAAGGCAATAACGTGTGTGCATTTCCGCTACATCTATTATTTACGCATTTCCTGGTGAATCGAGATCCATCAGAACTACTGCTTCAAGGGTTGTACAAAATTCGCAAAGAACACGGAATGGATTAAGCATGTGAAACACATGATGGAGACAATTCTACTAAAACCCGCATGATGGTATGCGGGCTTTTTTGATTTCTATATATAAATCAAACTTTTTAGCTATGCTGCTTCGTCCTAGCAGATGAGTGTGATCGATAGACACAAATATAAAGCTATGGAGGCTGAAGAGAAATGAAACAGAAGAAAATGAATCTAATTAAAATGAGTGCAGTGGGATGTGCAGCAATAATGGGAGTGAGTGCGGTGGCATTACCCGTTCATGCTATGACATTTTCACAAACAGCGCAGAACATTTCCGCCCCTGTACAAAATGTAGCTCCTACAATTTCCGGCGTTAAAATTCAAGAACAAGTACTTACAACATCGAGTAAATACTTAACCACGAATATCAAAGTGCCGCAACTGACTGGCATGCTGGATACGAAATATCAGGAAGAGCTGAATGACATCATTTTGTCCCATGCTGAAAAGGATTTGGCCCAATGGGAAAAGGCTGCTGCGGAAACTGCAAAAAAAGCACAAGCCAATCATCAAGAGTTCAATCCATACGACCTCTACATTACTTATAACCTCAAGTCTGATGGAACAGGTAGTCCTAAAGGAGTTATTTCGATTGAGATTATAACTGAAGGGTCAGAAGGTGGCACCAGTATGCCGCGGATTGACACCTATAATGTGAAGAATACAGCTGAAGCAGAACGCGTCACACTCCCTGACTTGCTAGGGGCCAATTATAAAGCGAAGCTCGATGCAGACATTCTTGCGAAACTAAAAGAAGATCCTGATAAGTATTTCCTTGAAGAGTACAAAGGGACTAGCGAAGAGCAGACGTTCTACATTGAAAAAGGTGATTTAGTTATCGTATTCCCTAAATACAGCATCGCTCCAGGCTACGTGGGTTCACCGGAGTTCCGTTTCAGCCTGCAGGATATTTCTACAACAGTGACCAAACCGGAAGGCGCCACCAAGCTTGATTTGAAGAAAGTTGCGAATTATACGAATACGGATGGTATCACAATGGTGTCCTTGCGAGACGTGGTTAATCAACTTAGTTATGATTTGAAATGGAACCAGACGACCAAAACAGCAGAAGTGAAAAAGGGTGCGCAATGGACGAGTGTTACCCTCGGCAAGGATTCTTATTTCTTTGCAAAAATGGCTCCCAAAACGTTGGGTGCCGCGCCAACACTTCAGAAGAACATGCTGTATGTGCCTGTCCAATTTGTTTCTGATATTTTGCAGATTGAAGTGCAACACTAATTATTATATAAGTTGAACTATTTCTAAGTAAGTAATGGCATCCCGCAGAGTAATCCCTGCGTGGATGCTTTTTTCGTTTCACATAATATTCCACTGGAATCCTTAGAACTTTTTGTTGTCTTCACCGCGTCCTGCCTATATACAACAAAATTAGAGTAAGGACGGAATCAAAATGAATGACAACATGAGGATGTTCAGAAATCAATGCATGAGAGAGAGTATTTCACCTTTTCAATCTGCAAGCGGCAAGCGTTATATGCCAGGACTGGATGGACTAAGGGCTTTGTCGGTGCTCGCCGTCATCGCTTATCATCTGAATTTTAAATGGGCTCAGGGTGGGCTGTTAGGTGTCGGGATCTTTTTTGTTATCTCGGGATATCTCATTACCGACCAAATTATTAACTATTGGGAGCAGCATCGGAGACTGAATCTGCTAGACTTTTGGATTCGTAGAGCACGCAGGCTGCTGCCGGCCATGTTAGGTATGCTGCTATTCGTAGCTATGTGGCTCTTAGTAGTGGACACTTCGAGATTACACGCGCTACAGGGAGACTTCATTTCTTCACTATTCTATGTCAACAACTGGTGGCTAATATTCCACAAGGTATCTTACTTCGAGAGCTTTGGCCCGCCTTCGCCGATCGGTCACCTTTGGTCGCTTGCGATTGAGGAACAATTTTATATCCTATGGCCGCTACTTCTCGTATTAGGGTTAAAGTTCGCACCACGGCGAGGTAAACTCTTCGGACTTATCCTTGTTTGTGCAGCTGCCTCGGCTCTAGCCATGGCCATAATCTACGTTCCAGGTACAGATCCAAGTAGAGTCTATTATGGTACAGATACCCGCGTATTTGCCTTACTGATTGGTGCTGCCCTGGCCGTGTTATGGCCAAGTCAAAAGCTTCAAACTACGGTATCTGGAACTGAACGCCTTGTGCTGGATCTATTTGGGGGACTTGGACTCTTTGTATTGATACTACTAATCTACCAAACTAACGAGTTTGCTGATTCACTTTACCGCGGAGGGTTTGTATTATTATCCTTCATAACTGCGGTAGTCATTGCGGTACTCGCCCATCCGGCCAGTCGTTTGGGATGGATTATGGGCTGTAAACCTTTGCGGTGGATCGGAGTTCGGTCTTATAGCTTATACATTTGGCATTATCCCGTCATTATTCTGACCAGTCCAAACGGAATTACAGACGGAGTCCATGTTCTTCGCATCATAATTCAGTTAGTTGCTAGTTTTCTCCTTGCGGCATTGTCCTACAAGTATGTGGAGGAACCAATACGACGGGGGTCATTCAAAGCGATGAGACAAACAAAGATCACGACGCGGCGCCGTGGTTTCCGACCGGTGTTCCTCATTGCTGTTATTCCGTTAATTCTTATTCCCATCGCATGTAGTAGCTTCCTATCATTCAAGCCAGAATCTGAGACAGTGTTTGAAAGTACAGGGCCTCAGAACGTGAAGGAGGAACATAAAGAGACAGCAAATCAAGCTGGAACAGCAGAACCTAGTGTAACAGAAGAGAAGGAACCCGAAGAACCTTCCACACTTCCTGTATTTCATGATACGACTGAAGCAGAAGACAAGAAACCTGAGGTTACAGACATTCGATCGGGAAAGGGCGTTACAGCTATTGGAGATTCGGTCATCTTGGATGCAGCTCCTTTTCTGGACAAAATGCTTCCGGGCATTGTCATCGACGGTAAGGTAGGAAGGCAGATGTCGCACGCCCCCGAAGTAATTAACCGGCTTAAAGAACAAGGAAGACTTGGAAACCGAATTATTATTGAGCTAGGAACCAACGGAGCTTTTAATAAGAAGCAATTACGGAAAGTACTTCATTCCCTTCGTGATGCAGAGCAGATTCTTCTGATCAATACTCGTGTACCTCGCAAATGGCAGGATACCGTGAACGCTGATATTGCAAAAGTTTCCAGTGAATTTAGTAACACTACGATAGTAGACTGGTACTCAGCTAGTAAGGGGAAGGACGATTACTTTTATAAAGATGGCGTGCATCTTAAAAGGGAAGGTGCCGAGTATTACGCCTCTATTCTTGTAAAGGCCATGGAGCAAGTGAAACCGTAACTTTTTTATAGTTCACAAAACTTTTTCATGCCCACCATACGTCTTACACCTGTTACAACATCAAAGATTATATAGAGAAGGATTGTCGAACATGTTGAATAGGAAAACAGAGAATTTACTAACGCGCTGTATCACCGAAAATAAAGAAAATGTATACCGACTCGCATACAGCTATGTCAGGAATAAAGACGATGCGTTAGATATCGTACAGGACTCCATTTATAAAGCTATGACTCATATAGAACTACTAAAGAATCCTGATGCTATGAAAAGCTGGTTTTACCGAATTGTCGTAAACACATCACTTGATTTTTTGCGCAGAAATAAGAAGGTCGACACGATGGACCATGAGATGATTGAAACCTATAGTCCGGGAACAGAGGATGTGTACTCGGATATGGATTTAAAAAGGACACTCGAAGATTTGCCGGTGAAATACCGAAGTGTGATCGTGCTCAGATATTTTGAAGATTTGAAGATTGAGGAAGTAGCAGAGGTGCTTAACGAGAACGTAAATACGATAAAAACTAGGTTGTATCAAGCACTTCAGTTATTGCGAGTAAGAATGAAAGATGACACCTCAAAGGAGATAACGTAAAATGAATAACAACATAGAACAGCTACAGAAAGAGTATCAAGAGGTACCTATTCCAGAAGAACTAGATATGATCGTGAGTAGGTCTATTCAACAATCCCTTAAGCGAAATAGAAATAAGAGAACAAAGTATAAATGGTTTGCTAGCGCCGGTACGGCGGCCCTTATTTTCCTAATTGCAATCAATGCCAGTACATCAGTGGCGAACGCATTGTCCTCTATTCCGGGAGTGGACCGGATCATCAAAGTACTAACTTTCAGAGAATACATTGTAGAGGAACCAAATTATGATGCTAATATTAAGATTCCCGCTATTACAAATATGGATAACAAAGCCCTTGAACTTGGATTAAACAATAAGTACTTGAGCGAAAACAAGGCACTCTACGACAAGTTTCAGGCAGAAATGAATGATTTGAAGAAACAAGGTGGAGGTCATTTAGGCCTGGATACTGATTATGAAGTAAAAACTGACAATGACCGTATTTTCTCCATCGGCAGATATGTTGTTGAAACTGTAGGCTCATCGTCCATGGTAGTTACATTTGATACGATTGATAAGAAGAACCAGATCCTCATTACTCTACCTATGCTATTTAAAGACAATCAATATATCGAGCGGATCAGCGACAATATTAAAGAGCAAATGAAGGCACAGATGAAAGCAGATCCGGACAAAGTTTACTGGCTCTCGGAGACCGACGATGATGTTCCGCCGACCGAGGAATTTAAGACGATTGCAGAAGATCAAAGCTTCTATATCAATAGCGATGGCAAACTCGTGATCGTGTTCAATAAGTATGATGTTGCCCCAGGTTATATGGGATCCGTAGAGTTTGTCATTCCAACTGAGGCGATTGCTGGAGATCTGGTAAGTGATAAGTATATTCAATAAGTGAAAGTTGGAGGGTTTGGCATGACGATAAGCTTACAACCATATGTGGACGAAACCGTTGATTTGATCGCGTTCCTGACAGGACAGGTGTGGCCGTTCCATGGAACCGCGACAATAACGGAAACTACCGCGCGCGAACAGATCGAGAATGGACGATATGATTCAGGTACCGAACATAAGACGTTCTGGATCATCAAAGATGACTCGGATAAGGTCGGCTTGCTTCGGGTCTACGATCTAGAAGATCCAACGCCGTTGTTTGATATTCGAATTGGAGAGCGGCATAGCGGGCAAGGATACGGCTTACAAGCTGTTAAAAAGCTAGTTGAGTATATTTTCACGAATTACGATGACAAAATCCGTATCGAAGGCAATACACGCGCCGACAACTTTGCCATGCGCAAGACGTTTCATAACGCTGGTTTTGTGAAAGAAGCCGTGCACCGTCAATCTTGGCCTTCAGAGGATGGAAGGATCCATGACTCCATAGGATATGCGATTCTTCGTGGCGATTGGATGGAAGGCACGACCACACAAATTGACTGGACCGATTTCCCTTATTAGGACCGGGAAGAGGAACGTTAATTATAACTATGCATAAAAAGGACGGTATCCCGAAGTCAATCGACTCTTAGGATACCGTCCTTTAAGTTTGTAGTTAAGGTTTAAGAATTAGATTTATTGCGTGTAGTTGTACTGAGATCATGAATTTGCTCATCTAAGACCGTACATGCTTTGCCCAAAAATTGAGTAATGAGATCAAGCTCTTCAGCCGTATAAGAGGAAATGAGATCAAGCATTGCTTTGTTAAGCGGCTCATACGTATTTTTGATCTCTTCTTTAGACTCATATTCTGGTACTATAATCACTCTACGACGGTCAGTGGGGTCGTTCTGCCGACGAACATAACCGATTTTTTCAAGTCGATCCACTAATGCGGTAATACTACCCGTAGCTAGTCCAGTTAATTTGGATAGCTCCCCAGCGGTGATAGGACCTTTTTCGTATAAGAGATCCACGGATATAAAATCATTATTGTATAGCCCGAGAGAGGAAGCTACATTTTGCTGATACAATATCGTTCGGGTTCCCAGTCCACGCATGAGTGTGGTGAAACGTTCCTGTGGATCCATAGTTTGACCTGTTTGTTCGCTTGACAAAGGGAATACCTCCTCTTAAAATGTGAATATCTTGACGGTCGAGATATTAGATAATAAAGATATTTGATCAACGAGTAATTAATAAAGTTTATTCTATCGAATTCATTAATAAATTGCAAAAGGATATGTTATAAGGAGGTTTTTTTGTGAAAGAAGCCATAGTTATTAAAGGAGCGCGGGAGAACAATCTAAAGAATATCTCACTATCAATTCCTAAATACAAACTAGTTGTCCTGACAGGACCGTCGGGTTCTGGCAAGTCAACGCTGGCTATGGATACACTTCAACGGGAATGCCAGAGACAATATATGGATTCGATGAGAATGGCGGCGGATACCATTGGGAAACCCAAGGTCGATTCTATTGAAGGATTATCCCCGTCTATTAGCGTTGGGCAGCATGTCACTAATCGTAATCCGCGCTCGACGGTTGGGACCGTGACAGATATTTATACATTTGTCCGTTTTATCTTTGCCAGATTGGGCGAGCGGATTTGCCCGTCGTGTAGCGGAAGGATTCCGCCTTCTTTTGAGCCCCATGGTGCGCTTTCAGAGGAAGATGAATATCTAGAGCGTCAGACGGTATCCTGTCCACATTGTAAATTAGAGCTTGAGAAATTTGATATGGCGCACTTTTCCTTCAACAAGCCAGAAGGGGCTTGCGAAGCATGTAGTGGGCTTGGGCATGTGGCGACTATTAACGAAGCTGCAGTATTCAATCCTGAGCTCAGCATACGTGACGGTGGTGTTGCCTCATTGAACGCGTTCATCGCGATATTCAGATTCGTATCTTGGTGGCTGCCGGTAAACATTTCGGTTGTGACTTTGACCCAGATCAGCCATTGAAGGATTTAGGTGAGGTTCAACGAGATCTACTATACTATGGTGTCGAAAGTGAGGCATTCAAGCGCCATTATCCTGATGTAAAGCCGGTTCAGGGAACTAAGTTTGAAGGTGTCATTCCAGGTTTATGGCGGCGTTACAAAGAGAAAGAGGGGGAGGCAGGAACTCAGGAGAAAGAAGGAGGCTTCTTTCATCAACAGCTTTGCCCCGAATGTCTTGGCGCTAGGTTGAAGAAGGAAGTTCGACTTGTACAAGTTGCTGGTGCAACCATCTCAGAAGTACTGGAATGGTCGCTCAGTGATTTATTCGAGTGGACGCAAGGTTTGCAGGCAGCACTCCCTACCGAAGGTCTTCACTTACTACAGCCGATCCTTGAAGAGATGCCTACAAGGTTAAAACGGATTATGGATGTTGGACTTGGTTATCTGTCTATGAACCGGCAGACGGTAACATTGTCCGGTGGTGAAACACAGCGGCTAAGGCTCGCTTCACTGCTTGGTTCAGGCCTGACCGGTGTACTGTATATCTTGGATGAACCGACGACGGGTCTTCATCCACGGGATACGGTCGGTCTTATTCGGGTGCTTCAACAGTTGCGAGATTTGGGCAACACCGTCCTTGTTATCGAGCACGATAATGAGATGATGCGCGCAGCCGATCATATTATTGATATCGGTCCAGGTGCCGGATTGCACGGAGGGACTGTTGTGGGCGAAGGTAGCCTTGAGGATTTGATGGAGAGCGAGCTTTCGGTTACTGGAGCCTATTTGAGAGAAGAGCGTCTCTCGAAACCAACGCATGTCCGTAGAAAGGGGAACGGGCAGCAGATCACGATCCGGCAGGCACAAGCTCGTAATGTTGATATCCCGATAGTTTCCTTTCCACTTGGCTGTCTTGTGTCAGTAACAGGAGTTTCCGGCTCAGGTAAATCAACACTTGTCTTTGATATTCTTGCGCAAGGGAACGCGGAAACACATGAGCAAGAGGGATGTAAGGAGATTGCGGGACTTCAGCATATCGGGAATATAGTGATCTTTGACCAATCACCCATGGGGAGAATCCAGCGCTCTAATGTCGCAACCTATACCGATGTATTTACACATCTGCGCAATCTGTTCGCCGGATTACCTGAGTCCAAGGCTAGAAATTTGACATCGAAACATTTCTCCTTTAACACACCAGGTGGGCGCTGTGAAACATGTCAGGGGCTGGGTGTTTTGTCATTAGACATGAATTTTTTGCCCGATCTAGAAGTAAAGTGCCATGACTGCAAGGGTAGACGGTTTACTGATGAGGTTTTAAAGGTGAAGTATGAAGGCTACTCTATCTCGGATTTTCTGAATATGTCGGTGGAGGAAAGTCTGCCGATCTTCAAGATGGAGAACAAGATTGCGGGCCTCGTTGAGATGCTTTGTGAGGTCGGGCTAGGTTATCTTAAATGGGGTCAATCGGTCAAAACCTTATCCGGAGGTGAAGGACAGCGTATTAGGCTGGCGAAAGAGCTGAGTAAACCGACCAAAAACCATACGCTTTATTTATTAGATGAGCCAACAACTGGCCTTCATCCGACTGACATCAAACAGCTGCATACTTTACTGAATAAGCTGGTCGATTCGGGTAATACCGTTGTCGTTGTCGAGCACAGCCTGGAACTCATTCGTGAATCCGACTGGGTGATCGATATCGGCCCAGAAGGGGGCGCATCTGGAGGCCAACTTGTAGCTGAAGGAACCCCAGAACAGGTAGCGGAAGTTCCAAACTCATATACGGGTATGTTTTTGAAAAGAATTCTGGCAGAAGGACTCTAACATCATAGATGATGCTCGGCTCGGTTGTAACTGCAGTGGGTGATGGGCATTGCTTACAAATTTAAGTATCACTCAATCAAGATTTCGATATTAATGTCAATTAATAGTGCACCTTTTAGAATAGACATTGGAGAAACCTATGAGGCAAACCGATGAAATTCTAGAAGGTGCATTTTTTATGGTAATCAATATTAGAGGAATATATCCCTATTTATATTATTTTATCCCTTATGCGCGGATCACCTTTTCTTGATAATGAAGGTGTAAGAAAAACGATCTAAGTATGAAAGACGTGTCCGTCAACTCACCAGGTAATCAAGAAAGTGAAGAAGGGGGGAGCCGCGTAGCACCAGCCAAGAAACAAAGATTTTTGTAAACGCTATCCTTTCTTTATTAAAGGAGGAAAATCAGGAATGATCGTCAACCGTGTTGCGTTCCGCAAGCCATGGATTATCATTTTGATTGCAGTTCTGATTCTGTCACTCCCTCAGTTTCTGGCGAATAGCATACCGAAAGCTCATGCTGCTGTATCCAGTAAGACCATTGTAGGTTACTGGCACAATTTCGATAACGGCTCAGGGTTCATCAAGCTACGCGACGTCTCCACTAAGTTCGATGTCATCAACGTATCATTCGCTGAACCTATATCCGGTGTTTCCAATGGAACTATCGGGTTCACCCCTTACACATACACCGACGCTGACTTTAAATCAGACGTTGCTTACCTGCAAAACCAAGGAAAAAAAGTTATTATATCCATCGGCGGTGCGAACGGTCAAGTTCAACTTGCTAGCACGACAGCCCGCGATAATTTCGTAAACTCCGTAACAGCAATCATTGAGAAATATGGCTTTGATGGTCTGGATGTTGACTTTGAAGGGCACTCGCTTTTCTTGAATTCAGGGGATAGTGACTTCAAAAACCCGACTACGCCGGTCATCGTCAACCTAATCTCGGCACTACGTACGATTAACGATCACTTTGGTACGGATAAGTTCTACCTGACGATGGCGCCGGAAACTTTCTTCGTACAGCTCGGCTATTCATTTTATGGTGGTAGCTGCATCAGCTGTGATAACCGCGCAGGTGCATATCTACCTGTCATCTATGCGACAAGAGATATTCTCGATTGGCTACAGGTACAGAATTATAACTCCGGTCCGATCACAGGACTTGACGATCAATACCATAATATGGGCACTGCTGATTTCCACGTCGCTATGGTAGATATGCTATTAACTGGCTTCCCAGTTGCTAAAAATTCTAACAGTTTCTTTCCTGCACTTCGTCCGGATCAAGTGGTGCTCGGTTTACCAGCCAATGTTAATGCAGGGGGTGGCTTCACATCTGTAGCCGAAGTGCAAAAAGCACTCGATGCCCTGATCAAAGGTGTACAGTTGTCCAGCTACACAACGCGCGGTAGTACAACCGGTTACCCTGATTTACGTGGTGTGATGACATGGTCCATCAACTGGGATAAGTTCAACAACTTTGAATTTTCTAACAGCCACCGCGCTTATTTGGATGCCCTGAGTCCGCCAGTTCCTGACACGCAAGCACCAACGGCTCCTACGAATGTAGTAGCAGATTCCAAATCTTCAACTAGCGTCAGCTTGAGCTGGACTGCTTCTACAGATAATGTTGCCGTTACAGGTTATACAGTTACTTATGGAACGAATACCGTCAATGTGACTGGAACTACCGCATCAATTAGCGGGCTGACAGCAAATACAAGCTACCAGTTCACAGTCAAAGCCAAGGATGCTGCTGGTAATGTTTCGTCCGGTGTAAATATCAGTGTTACAACCGATGCACAAGGTGGCGCGCAAGCCTGGGCTCCTAATGTCAGTTACAAAGTCAACGACGAAGTAACTTATGCTGGCAAAACCTACGTTTGCCGCCAACCGCATACTTCCCTGCTTGGTTGGGAACCCTCAAACGTTCCTGCATTGTGGTTGGTGAAATAATTCATATCTTATGTTGCAATGGTTAGTGAACACCAAAGAACTCCCTTACATCGGTATAACAACCGAGTAGGGAGTTTTTTTACAACTGCAAAGTAGCTATTTTGAAATCTAGATATAACTGTTAATATATAGAAAGCATTAATCTATTCTATCTTTTCTTGCTATATTATTAATGAATGTGAGGGAACTTTCGTGCTAAAGATAAAATGGAATTTACAGATGAAAATATTGGTGGGGTATCTTATAGTAATCATTTTCTTAATTGCTTCAATTGGGATGATACATTACAGAATCTCCGCTATGCAAGCTGAGATCAAAATGATTACCCAACATGATCGGGATATCTCCGACCTGACGAACAAACTTGAAGCGCATGTCATTAATATGGAGACAGGACAACGTGGATTTGTAATTACAGGTAATAATATTTATCTGGAACCATATACACAAGCGAGGTTGAACTGGGAAGATACATATAACTTGTTATTGGACGAAGTAGCTGACAATCCAAAGCAAATTCAAAATCTTAAGTCTATACACAGTCATATTGCTAAATGGATAACAACAAATGGTGACCCCATAATTGAACTCAAAAGAGCAAATCTTGAGCAACTGATCGCCGAGTCTTTTAATGAGAATGTAGGCATTAAGCAAATTGATAATATCCGTGCTCAAGTGGGCAGCTTCCGAGATATCGAAAATGAGTTATCCTCAGCTCGAATCTCAGCACAAAATCAGAATAACAAAATGCTTGTTACTTATTTATATGTGGTTGGCTTCCTGCTCATTGTTTTATCGTTAATCAGTGCTTATGTAACTTCCAAGACGATTGTAAGAGCAATTAAGGACATTATGACTGCTATACAAGAAATCGCAATTAGCGGAGGAGGAAATTCCGGTAGAAGAATTCAAATAAAAACTCAAGATGAGATCGGAGAACTAGGTAAGGCTACGAATGTGCTTCTGGAAGAGCATCAACAACAGAGCATTCTTTTGAATCAAGTTGGGGATATGAGCACTATGTATCATGAAATTAAAGATTCCGTGGAACTTTCCGAACGTTTCCTTGCAAAGTTATCTACTATTATTGAGTTTCAATATGGTGCTATATATATCCAGAGTGAACAACATAATTCATGCATGTATATCAAAACAGCATCCTATGCTGGAGATAGTGGCTCCATAGGTAAGAACTGCTTCCTGCTAGGTGAAGGATTAGTAGGGCAAAGCGCAAAGGATAAAAAAATTATTGAGTTAGATACGGTTCCGCCGGACTATGTAAAGATTGATTCTGCATTAGGAGAGACTTCTCCCCATTCTATTTATATCATGCCTATTGTGTTCCAAGGTATAACGTTAGCTGTCTTGGAAATTGCCTCCTTATATAAATTTACGACAAAGGACAAAATGATTCTCAAAGAAATAGCTGAACCATTTGGAGCCGTTGTGCAAAGTGTATTGAGTCATATGGAAATTCAAAAATTGTTTAGTGAATCTCGTCATCTGAATGAAGAGCTTCAGGTTCATGCTGAAGAACTCGAAACTCAATCCGAAGAGCTACGAAGTGTAAATAACCAATTAGAAGAACAGAACCATTACATCCTGATGAAATCTATAGAGGCTGAAAATTCCCGTATTGAGATGGAGCAATATGCAAGGCAAGCTAAATCTAATTCAAACTACAAATCTCAATTCCTAGCTACTATGTCGCACGAACTCCGAACTCCGCTGAATAGTATGCTCTTGTTCTCACAATTTTTAGAAGAAAATAATAATGGAAATTTGAATGAAGAAGAACTAGGATACGCAAAATATATACATTCGAGTGGACTGGATCTATTAAACTTGATCAATGATATTCTGGATCTTTCCAAAGTTGAAGCGGGAATGATGAATGTTGTGCTGGAACCCGTAAACATAACGGAGCTTCCACATATAATGAACCAGCATTTTGCTTCACTTGCAGAGAAAAAACAGTTAGAATTCAATATTATTATAGAACCGGATCTTCCGAATCTCATAGTGACGGATGAAAGCAGATTACAGCAAATTCTCAAAAATCTGATTTCTAATGCGATTAAGTTTACCAACAAAGGCAGCGTAGAGTTTCGAATCCAGAAATCTGTGAATGACAAATCGGTGTGTAAAGTGGATAGTAATCTTCCACAAGAGACGATCTGTTTTATAGTTAAGGATACAGGAATTGGTATCGCAGAAGCTCATTTGGAGCGGATCTTTGAAGCTTTCCATCAGGCCGATGGAACGATTGAGCGGGAGTATGGGGGAACTGGGTTAGGTCTTTCTATATCTCGGCAACTTGTGAAGCTCTTGGGAGGTAACATTTATGTAGATAGTAAGGAAAACGAAGGCAGCACATTTACGGTAATGCTTCCGATTAACAACAGCAAACTTGATCTTCTAACTGATGTAAACCTAGATATGGTAGCTGCAGCGAAAGAGGAACTCACTTCTGAAGTTGAAGAAGAGACCATCCAACCTCTTTCTTATGAATCTGAAGTATATTCGCCCCTATTTAAAGGGAAACGTGTACTTATTGTTGATGATGATGAACGCAATCTACTTGCCTTAACCCCGCCATTGAAAAGTAAAGGGATGGATGTTATTACAGCTCACACTGGACAGCAGGCTATTGATTTGATTCATAAACAGGACTTTGACATTGTACTCATGGATATTATGATGCCGGGAATGAATGGATTAGATGCAATAAAAATTATTCGCAATGTTCGAACAGAACTGCCTATCATTTCTGTTACTGCAAAAGCGATGATTCAGGATCGCATGGAAAGTCTAGAAGCTGGAGCTTCGGACTTTATTAGTAAACCATTAAATCTTGAACAACTGTTTACTATAATGCGTGTATGGTTGAGTAAATCATGACGGCCGATAATCCAAATCAACCTTCAGCCCAGAGTCATGACTCACTTGAACTATCAGAAACAGACCGTTTCGAACTGAATCTGTTTGTGGAGACTTTCTATAAGTTAACTGGACATGACTTTCGAAATTATAGCCTTAATCATATTCATCGTCGTCTTAAGGTGCGTATGACTAAAGAAGGGCTGCCGACCTTGACCCTATTACTAAACAAACTTATTCATGAACCAGAGTTCATAACTGACATTCTTAGTGATTTCTCAATTCAAGTAACAGAGATGTTTCGGGATCCTTCATTTTTTCATTCTTTTCGTAAAGAAGTCGTTCCTAAACTCCTTGATTACAAACAAATTTATATTTGGCATGCGGGTTGTGCTACGGGTGAAGAAGCGTTATCCATGGCAATCTTATTAAGTGAAGAAGGGTTGTTAGATCGAGCAAAGATCTATGCAACAGATATGAGTCTGGAAGCTATCGAGACAGCCAAGCAAGGTAAAATCCCTCTACAGCGAATGAAGGTTTATAACCGTAATTATTTACTGGCAGGTGGTAGGCGGAATCTTTCAGACTATTATTCTACAGATGAGAACTATGCTTATATTTCGCAGCAACTGGTAGAATCGATTTTTTTTGAAAAACACAATTTGGCTACGGATGGCTCTTTCCAAGCTTTTCATGTGATCTTATGCCGTAATGTACTGATCTATTTCAACAAAGGTTTGCAGAATCGTGTACATCAATTATTTCTAGATAGTCTCCGTGGGGGTGGGTTCTTGTGTCTCGGTCATAAAGAATCAATCTTTTCCAACACCAGCCAAGATATTTATCAGACTTTTAATTATGAAGAAGTCATCTATCAGAAGAAACAAGATTTGTGAGGATTATGACGAAAGGCTAATTGGAGGATGAGTATGAAAATAACTAAGATCAAAGAGAAAGATATAGAAATTGCCGTTATAAGTAGTAGTGAAATACTGATAACGGATGTTCAGTCGGCATTGGATTTGATTGCAACCGTAAATTATGAAACTGGCTGCAATCGAATTATTATGAATAAATCAGCCATCCACGAGGATTTTTTCAACTTATCAACACGACTTGCAGGAGATATATTACAAAAGTTTATAAACTATCACGTAAAAATTGCAATCGTTGGTGATTTTTTTGAGTATTCAAGTAAGAATTTCAAAGACTTTATCTATGAGTGCAACAAAGGGAAGGACATATTTTTCTTGTCGAGTGAACAACAAGCTCTTGATAAATTGAGCATTAGTTAAGATAATCTTGAATTTCGGCTTGCCCGGTCTCAATAATAAACATCCACGGTAACCTTTGGAATAACAAAAGACCTCGTGAACCCATAATAGGGTAACGAGGCCTTTTGTTATTCCAATAACCATTAGGGTACTATTTCTCTGTAATCTTAATTTCCTTAATCTGAATGGTTTCAGTTGGTGAACTCATTTCACCTCTTATATCTGCTTCGACGGGGGTAGCAGCAATATCTTTCACGACATCCATTCCATCCGTAACTTTACCGAAGATGGTGTAATTCGGTTGCATATTCAGTGAGGAACTATCCTCACCTGTACAGATGAAAAACTGGCTTCCATTCGTATTTGCTCCTGCGTTTGCCATAGCTACAATACCAGGCTCATATTGATAAGTTGTCTTCTCATCTTCGAACGAGTATCCAGGACCGCCCTTACCAGTACCTTCTGGATCCCCTGTCTGAACCATAAAAGATTCAATAATACGGTGAAAGATCACGTTGTTGTAGAAACCTTGTTTAGATAAAAAGACAAAGTTATTAACTGTCTTTGGAGCGTCTTTAGCGTATAGTTCGATGGTGAAGGTTCCTTTAGACGTCGTGACTTCAGCTTCATAGGACTTAGCACTGTCGATTTCCATTGCTGGAGGACTGTCCCAGCTCATGGGGGTTGGTGTTTCAGTTGGTGTTTCTGGTTCCGGTGTTGGTGTTGGTGTCGGGGTTGGTGTCGGTTCAACAGGTGTTGTCTGTTCTGTCGTATTCCCCGCCGTTTGGTCTGTTACAGACGTGTCCTTCTTACCGCAGGCACTTAGCAAGAGAACAACAGATATCAAGAGAATTAATGGAAATACTACATACTTCTTTTTCATAAATACTTGTTCCACTCCTTTGTATGATCTTGTCTAATCTTGTCTAATCATACCGATATTTTGTCGAAAATTCCAGTTTACCCGTGCTTATTTGGGCTAGTGACATCAAAAAAGCATCTTCCAAGCTTCATCAGCTTGAAAAGATGCTTTTCCGTTTGTTGATGTTTAGTGACATCCCATATAGCAATTATCCAGTGAATTCCTGAACCCATGCATTATTATAGTAAGCAATACCGATATGAGTATAACTTTTATTCAAAATGTTGGCTTTGTGCCCTGGGCTATTCATCCAATCTTTCATAACCTGTGTAGGAGTCGATTGGCCTTTGGCAATATTTTCACCAGCTGAATTAAAGGAAATCCCAAATTCCTTCATCATATCAAAGGGAGATCCATAGGTGGGTGAATTATGATCAAAGTAGTTGTTATTATACATGTCCTGAGCCTTGGCCATAGCCATTTTTGATAATTCTCCGTCCATACTCAAGGAACCGAGTCCTGCTTTGGACCTTTCTTGATTAACTAAATTCAGAACCTGTTGCGCAAAGATAGAAGAATTTGTTGTGTCACCCTGTGCCTGATCTGTTCTATCAGTGGGAGAGGGTACCTTTTCTGGAGTATTATTGGTAGGTGTCTGATTAACTGGATTTTCAGCCGGGGATTTAATCAGATCCCAAAAGTCTGAAGGTATTCCTTTCGCCTTAAAAGATGAATTGCCTGTTCTCGATGTTGCTGTTGATGATGCCTGTGTACTATTCGTAGTTTGTGTAGCATTATGTTTATTAACATGAGCCTGAACATTCGATTTTGTTGGTTCTGGAGCCACTTGTTTTGCTGACATATCGCTATTTGAAGTACAACCTGTTAGCAGTATGAATACGGCTAACACGATAATTCTTATCATATACCAACCTCCTCAGGACTTTTATGAAGTATTGCCTTTAAGATTTCCTGGCTTCAAGAGATTTATTCCTCTCGACCATGCACATGAAAATTATATTAATGATAACTGGGAGGTACTCTGTTTCGTCATAATGACAGAAAGGAAATTCCATGCTACAATCTGAATGAATAAAAAAATATTCGTTCATTTTCTGGAGTTATAAGTTAATTTCTATAAATTACAGTAGATTTAGTAAAAGGAGGGCAACGACGTGGAAGATAAAAAACTGGCCATTTTTAATAACGCGAAAGAACTGTTCAGTATCAAAGGATTTAAAGATACCAACGTATCAAACATTACAAAAGAGGTAGGTATAGCAGTAGGTACATTTTATAATTACTACTCATCTAAAGAGAAGTTGTTTATGGAGATTTTTCTAGAAGAAAACGTGAAGCTGAAGAAAAGCATCATGGACTCCATTGACTTAAATGATGATCCTTTAAAGTTACTCAAGAAGTTAATAGCATTAAATATAACGGGTATGAACTCAAATCCGATATTAAGACAATGGTATAACAAAGACGTCTTTGGAAAGTTGGAGCAGCAATACCGCGAAGAGAAAGGAATAGATAAGGTTGATTTCATGTATGGTAGTTTTGTGGAGTTGTTCAAACAATGGCAGACAGAAGGGAAAATAAGGGATGATCTTGATATTGAGCTGATAATGGCTTTTTTTACGGCGATTATCAATATGGATACACATAAGGAGGAAATTGGGGTCGAACATTTCCCGCATATTATGGAATACATGGCCGAGTTTGTAATGAATGGCTTAACTGTTTCTCGCAAATAAAATCATTATAGGCAATTATTCTTTGCCTATATATTTTGACTTATTATGAATGAATTTATTTATATTCATTCACATATTAATCTGTAGATCATATATCAATCGTAGGTAAGCTTTTTACAAAATGACACTAATTGAACAGAGGCATGAATGGGCTGCAAGTGAAAGGAGAGCTAACAATGAGCACAGCCGTGGAAGCACAGTCGATGAACTTTGGGATGGGAACAGAGATGACACATAGAGTGTTCGGTGAACATGCTGAAGAAGCACTTAGAGCTGTAAAAGAGGAGTCCGTACGACTAGAAAAAATGCTCAGTTGCTTTATACCCGGAAGCGAGATAAGCAGGATTAACGAGTCTGCAGGCATTAATCGTGTAGCACTGAGCCTTGATACATATGAGGTGCTGTCATGTGCTGCAGAATATTCAAGTTATAGTGAAGGATTATTTGATGTTACCATCGGCCCTTTAGTGAACCTATGGGATTATAAGTATTCGTCCGAAACTCCGGATGAAGTTAGGATAAGACAGGTGATCTCTCTGGTGAACTATGCTGATTTGATATTGAATCCAAGCGATACGACCGCAGGACTTCAAAGAGTGGGGCAGTTCATTGACTTAGGAGGGATAGGTAAAGGCTTTGCCAGTGATCGATTATTAAAGGTATTTAAGACTTTTGGGATGTCATCGGCTTTTACAAATATCGGCGGGAATGTGGCTACCCTAGGTGCAAAACCAAATGGCTCTCCGTGGCGTGTAGGTATTCGGCATCCAAGGCAAGAAAATCGTCTAATTGGCGCTGTGTTTGTGGCTGACAAAGCAGTGGTTACATCTGGAGATTATCAACGATATTTTGTTGATCGTAACGGGAAGAGGCGTCATCATCTCCTGGATCCGAATACGGGATATCCAGCGGAATCAGGATTGATAAGTGTAACCGTAGTATCAGACAGTGCTACAACTGCGGATGCTTTGTCTACCATATTATTTATAGCTGGGATGGAAAGGGGGCTTGAACTACTAAAAAGTTACCCCGGTACCGAAGTCGTATTCGTGAAAAAGGACATACAGGTTTACGTTACGCAAGGGCTGATAGGCAGCTTTCAGACTGATATGGGTATAAGAGCGAATATCATAGATTAAACGATGGGAGACGACCTTAATGAAAAGAAAGGGGAAAAGAATAATGCTTATTGTGGTTATCGTACCGGTGATTCTTGTAGTAGCAGGTTTAGGAGGGGCGTTTCTCTTTACTGCAGGAGAACGTAGTGAAGCAAAAAATCTCCCTATCAAATCGGTAAATTTCAAACAGCTTCATGATGGCACGTATGTTGGAGAATACGAGGGTGGCAAGTACAAATGGAGGGCAAATAAAGTCCAGGTAACCGTCTCTTCGCGCAAAGTTACAGATATTAAGCTATTAGAGCATGCGAAGAATCAGTCGTCAGCTTCCAAAGATGAATTGTTCGGTAGGGTGATCCAGAAGCAGTCGCTACAGGTGGACACTATAAGTGGTGCAACTCTTACCTCTAAAGCGTATCTCAAAGCAATAGAAGACGCGCTTGACGAAGCGCAGGAATAATTACACAGGAATCGAGATGATGATCACATGATTTTTTACTTTTCGGGAACAGGGAACTCGTTATACGCTGCTAAACAGATCGCTCTTCATACGGGCGAGGAGTTAGTTTCAATATCTACCGCTGAAAACAAGGGTGATGAAATCAATGAATATACTCTGAAGGACAATGAGATCATTGGTTTTGTACATCCTATTTATTCATGGGGACCTCCCAAAATTGTACTTGAGTTTATTGAGAAACTTAAGTTGAATAATTACCGTGAAAACTATGTTTTCTCTCTAGTAACTTGTGGAGGTAGCATTGGTAATACGATGAAAGTTATGAAGGATTGTTTAAGCAAAAAAGATATAAAGTTACACAGCGGATTTTCAGTCAAAATGCCAAATAACTTCATTCTTATGGGCGACGTAGATTCACAAGAGATGGAGAACAAAAAGCTTACAGAGGCAGTCGAAACCTTGAAGCGGATCAACCAAGCTATTGAGCGAGGAGTAACGGGAGAATTTAAAGTAGATAAAGGTGCTTTTCCGTGGCTATTAACCGGCATTATAAATCCTATGTTTAATAAAAAACCCATTGATACTACAAAGTTTCATGTAAATGATAATTGCACTGGTTGTGGTACTTGTGAACGGGTTTGTAATTGTAACAACATTAAAGTGGATGAAAAACCACAGTGGGGAGAGCGTTGCACACTCTGTCTTGCATGTGTGCATTATTGCCCTGTGAGAGCAATTCAATATGGGAAAGAAACTGAAAAGAAAGGGAGATATACAAATCCTAATGTAAGGATCGATGAGATCATAAGGAGATAAGTAAGTTAACTGCTTCTATCTTTAAGGTTAATGTAAGGTTCCAATTAATCCCTTGTAAGGTAAGAGCTTTATACTTGTCTTATTACACACTTGAACTTACATTTAGGAGGAGCAACATGAATAAACTTAAACATTGGAAAAATGCATTACCCAGGTACATGATTGCTAGCAGTCTTGTTGTCGCGTTAACAGCTGGCCCTGTATCCGGAATAGGGATAGCAATGGCGGAAAGTCCAACACTACAGAATGATTTATTAGTTGAAGCAGATGCGGTTATCCATCAACTTGCACGCTATCGAGTAGATGCAAGACTTGATGAGAAGAAGATGATGATAACCGGCAAAGAAACCGTGACTTATCGAAACAATACGAAAGATACATTAGACAATGTTGTATTTCACACCTTTGCAGATGCAAATCGTTCAAAAGATACACAGTCAAGTATGTTCCAAAGTTCAAATAAACGAATAGCAGCAGAGAATCCGGATAAGAAACCGGAGGATTTCCTAGGTGGTATTGACATTAAAACTGTGAAGTCGTCAAGTAAACTATTGAAGTTTGATAATACGCATCAGGCACTTACTGTTAGATTAGGTCAAGCATTGCAACCCGGGCAATCCATCACGCTGGAACTTGATTTTGAAGTGAAAATTCCTTATGGTTCGCAGCGGTTGTCCTACTATAGAAATATTATCAACGGAGCTCATTGGTTTCCTGTCCTCTCGGTCTATGACCCCACAGAGCATACGTGGAACAAAACACCTTACAGCTCTACATTTGAATCCGACTATTATGATTCTGCAGATTACCAGGTAACTTTGAATGTTCCCGCCGATTATCAGGTTTCCATGCCTGGAGCACTGACCGTACAGGAAGCCGAAGTGGGACGCAAGACGGTAACGGCCACTGCGAATAACACGAGAGAATTTGTCTTATTCGCGAGTCCGGATTTTAAAGTGGAAAGTGTTACTCGAGACGGTCTGACAGTTCAATACTATTACTTTGAGAATCAGAAAGACAAAAAGCAGATTATTGATCAATATATTGATCAAGCCTTTAAGGTCATAGACTTCTTCAGCGAAAAGTATGGTAAATATCCTTATCCAGAGTTCAGAATTGTTGAATCGTATGTTGAAGGCGTCGCTGTCGAATTTTCGCGAATGATTCAAATGGGTATGATCCAAGGGCAACCTGATATTGCGAACAATTCAGCATTTGTCCATGAAATTGCACATCAATGGTTTCATTCCTTAATTGGAAATGATTCGGAGACGGAGTCATTTCTGGATGAAGGATTTGCCGATTTCTCTATGGTTTATTTCTATGAAAAACAGGAAGTTCCATTAAATGGATTTAAGTTGATCCAATTCGATGAAGTATCAATAGATAGTCCAATTGTTTCGACTAATGATACGGTAGGGGATTCTCCCGACGCCATTTTTTATAAGAAAGGTAGACAAGCCATCTATGAGTTGTATCGTACGCTTGGAGAAGAGAAGTTTGATGAATTGATGCAAACATATTTTGACCAGTACGTATACAAAAATGCAACGATTGACGGACTACTGCAGATCATTGAGAACAAAGCGGGTAAAAAGGTTAGGGACAATTGGGAAGCAGATTTACGCAACCCTAATTATTCTTTGAGGCCTGAATATCGTCTAACAGCGGACGAGGAAGCCGCTTATATGCACGAACAATTTAAATCAATATACCATTCGGTGTTTGTCCAGTTCCCAGAGGTGCCAGTTGAAACGATGAGCCGAATAATCGATAAAACGTTGCAGGGCGAGGCACTAACGATTATCATGAGCGACGGTCAGATATCGGACCATACAAAAAAACAACAGGATCAACTGCTCAACCAGATTCAAGGCTTTATGCAAATAGCGGGTCTAAAACCAACAGTTATAACAGAACGCCAAGTATTGAAAAACAAGCTTAGACAGGATTTAGGGGATAGCAATGTCATTGTAATCGGCAAACCGGATACGAATGGATTTATACAAGCCTTGAAGTCCGGAATCATCAAACGTGCTGATACAGTCGATTTTAAATGGCGGGATATCATGAATAAGAATAATCAATCCGGAGCTTACATTATCAAACATCCGTATAACCAGAATCGTCTCATGTTACATTATTTTTGGACAGGGGACCAATTAAGTAAGCAGGCATCAGATCTATTTATGGATAAAGCATCGGAATCATTGAGTTTCTCAAACCATTTCTATCAATATTATGTGATGAATAACGTAGGTAAGATCAGCAACGAACATAAAGTCGAAAATCCGTATGCGAAACTATTTGCGGATTAATGGTTGATACTCTTATATATTTTCAGTTTACATTTACAAATCTAGAAAAATAGATATAATGATTTGTATGGAACCTACATTGATTTATAAAGCTTTGTCTAACGAGACTCGTAGTCAAATTATGCAATGGTTAAAGAATCCAGAGGAGTTCTTTGATGAACAGCCTTATTTACAACAAGGCCTCAATTTTCAAATTGGAGTATGTGTAGGAGATATTCAGTCTAAAGCAGGACTTGCACAGTCTGTTATCTCCAGTTATTTGTTGACTATGCAAAAAGCTGGTTTGCTGGAATCAGAGCGAATTGGAAAGTGGACGTACTATCGCCGGAACGAAGAGACTATACAGGCATTTTCCGAGTACATCCAAAAGAAACTATAAACAGGGAGGAGGTACTTTTTTTTAAGATAATGCATCTATAAATCTGTATATGTATATATAATGGAGGATTACATTAAAAATGAAAAAGGTTAACCCTTTACTTATCGTTATTCTGGCTATTGGCGTATTTGGCATTATCACAACTGAAATGGGGATTATAGGAGTCCTCCCACAGGTTACTCAAAAATTTAATATATCAACTTCACAGGCCGGATGGCTCGTAAGTATATTTTCTTTAGTCGTTGCCATTTCAGGTCCATTCCTAACACTACTCGCTTCCGGTATTAATCGTAAAGCTATTCTATTAACCGCTGTGTTTATTTTTGCGATTTCAAATATTGTTTATGCCTATACGACCATGTTCGATGTGATGCTAATTTTTCGGATTATCCCTGCTATTTTTCATCCCGTCTTTTTTTCGGTTGCCCTTGTAACAGCAGTTCAACTTGTCCCTCCGGAAAAGAGCACCAACGCGGTCACCAAGGTTTTCGCCGGAATAACGGTTGGATTTGCTTTTGGTGTTCCTTTGACCTCTTATCTCGCGGACAAAATTTCGTTAGAAGTCGCATTCCTGTTTGGAGCAGTGGTAAGTATAATTGCCTTTGTAGGGATCCTAACTTGGCTTCCTTCCATGCCAGTTAAGGAAAAAATGTCTTATGGTAAGCAGCTTGGTATTTTACGCAAACCTCAATTGTGGTTAAATATTGTGACCGTTATTTTTATCTTTGCAGCTATGTTTTCAGTGTACAGCTACTTTGCTGAATATCTTGGACAAGTAACACATATGAACGGGTCATGGATTAGTATCATGTTAATGACCTTTGGTATTATCATGATTTTTGGGAACTTTTTATTTGGGAGCCTTTTGCATAAAAGTATTACAAAGACCGTAATCATGTTTCCTCTGCTATATGCTGTGACTTACTTATTCGTTTATTATCTAGGTTCTTATTTCATTCCGACGGTTATGATCGTGCTCATTTGGGGGATAGTGCATTCCGGCGGACTCATTATCAGTCAAGCATGGTTAACGAATGAGGCGAAAGAAGCTCCCGAATTCGGTAACAGCTTGTTTATCTCATTTTCCAATCTCGGGATTACTATAGGGACTTCTATTGGTGGATGGTTTATTTCTCACTTAGGAATACATCAACTCATTTGGAGCGGAATCATGTTTGCAGTGTTTGCGTTCTTAGTGATTATGATAAAAGTAAAAATCACCAAATCAAACGTAATGAAAGGAACATAAGTTAGGCTCAACGGATAAGTTGTTGAAGAAGGTAACTACTTTTGTATGGAGAATAGTTAATCAAATACTATCGACTTTAAGAGGAGAAATTATGTTTAATGAGATGAAAGAAATAATATTAAAAGAGATTAATGCGAAATACCCAATTAAAATGAATGAAATTAAGGAAATCACCAATGAAATGTTTCGTTGTAGCGATAATGGGAATGAATATTTTGCTCGTATAACTAGTTATAAGTCATATGAAGAACAACAGGAAGAATTAAAATGGATAGACTTTTTAGGTAAACAAGGAATAGGAGTTCCTTCAGTAGTTCCTTCTTCAGAAGGTAATTTAGTCGAAACAGGAAATTTCCCTCAAGAAAAATGTATTGTTCTATTTAAAGCTGCCAAAGGAATTCATTTGCCTCGTCCTAATTGGAATAGTGAAATATTCAAGGATCTGGGCCGAGAAATCGGTAAAATGCACCGAATTACTGCGCAGTATGAGAGTCAAACCGAATTGGAATATATTAAAGCGTGGAATGAAAATGAAGAGTATTGTTTTCTAAAGTATATCCCTGCTGGAGAAACTGTAATTAGAGAGTTAGCTCAGACCGTTTTAGCTGAGGTTCAACAATTACCTAGAAACAGCAATACATATGGCTTGCTACACGGGGATATATGGTTGGAGAATGTGTTAGTGGCAGATCAGTCAGATATCACCATCATAGATTTTCAAGATTGTGAGCGACATTATTATCTTTATGATTTAGTAGTTCCGATATATTCGGCACTTGAATTTTCGTTCGCTGGAAACAGTAATATGAATGATTATGCTCAATCTATTGCTGAATCTTTGTTTTTGGGTTATGCAGAAGAACACCGTTTACCGCTAGACATGATTGAAAATCTACCTTTGTTTTTTAAACTAAAAGAGATTTTTGAATATTGTCTAATGCATATGTACTGGGATGCAAACAGTTTAAGTGAAGAACAGGTTAGGATATTAAATCTTTACCGATTCCGTTTGGAAAATAACTACTTATCCATTTGTTTGAATTATGAATGTATAACAAATCTGATTGAGAAAAAGTATGCGAATAACGGTTAGATTTTTTTATGAAAAAGATGCAACTTGACATGAAAGTAGATTCAAAGATATTATAGATAAACTAAATCCTTGATTGAGGTGAAACTAACGATGAAATTTACAAAGGCGACGAATTATGCTCTGCACACTATGCTCATGCTCGTTGAAGGTTCTCCGGTTAAGCCGGTAGGCGTTCAGCAGTTGGCTGAATCACAAGGCGTTTCACCAACCTATCTTTCCAAAATTTTGACGAGGCTTGTAAAAGCAGGCATGATCGAGTCGATTTCCGGAGCCAACGGAGGTTATAGGTTAACCCGCAAAAAAGACGAGATTACGTTGTTGGACATCATCCACGCCATTGAGGGTACTGCATCCTTATTTGAATGTAATTTTGTCCACGGCGACGAATGCTTGATTCAAGCAGCAATGAAGGAAGCGGAAGAGAAAATGGAGCGGTATCTCAAAAACACGAAATTGGTGGACCTGGCCCAAAAGAAAACACTTGTTTAAGCTGAGCCACTTTATGTTGAAAGAAAGAGAGGATTCGCTACATACATAAAGTGTTTTTTTATCTCTATTGTAGATATAATGAATCTTCAATATCTTTAAATGGTTGTAAAACTGGAATATAAGAAATTAATAAGGTGGAATAGTTAAATGAATTTTTTAATAGAGCCATTCTTAGCCGTACAGTTATTCAATACGGGAAACTATATCCTTACTTTTTTATCCTTAGCTTGTTGCTTACTGCTGGGACTGCTGGCTACATTTTTTGTTAGAAGTGTATCCTTAGACGAATAAACAAATCCAAAAACCAATTCGGATAAGCTCGTCTACATATAATAATATTCCTTATATAAACATATTTCACTATTCAGCCCAGTTTATTGGTTGTACTAGCTTGGTTATACTAGTTATACTAGAGAAAGTGGAAGATAGGATATGAAAGAGACAAGGGGCTGAGTGCAAGTTGAGAAAAAAAATCTTGATGGCAACTGGATTAGTTGTTGTTGCTGTAGGGGCGTACATGCTTGTTGGAGGCGGAGGCAATGAAAAAAAAGCTTCTAACGCAATTAATGTGCAAGAGATTAAACAATTGGTAAATGATTATAGTGTGGGCAACATAGAAGACCAATCTGCATCCATCACATCTGAGCAACTTATCGTGAACGCTGACACCGGAAGCTCGAAAACCTATGACCTACCTGAAGACGAGTTTTTTGTCTCCATCGCACCGTATGTTGCAGAAACCCATCCTTGTGCAATCCACAGTTTGACTGGCTGTCAAGGAGAGATGGTGGAGAAAGAGTTTAAAGTATCCGTCGACGACATGGAAGGCAACGTGATATTAGACCAAACTATGAAATCCCAAGCTAACGGATTTATCGATCTATGGCTCCCACGTGACAAAAAGTATCGTGTAACGATTGAGCAGGACGGAAAAACGGCGGAGTCCGAGATTTCCACGTTCAAAGACGACAACACTTGTATCACAACTATGCAATTACTTGAGAAAACAAGCGCATAATTGAGTGTTATTTAGGACTTAATTCGGTCTATACCAAATTAGGTATATTCCAAGCATAGCAAAGTGGTAGTCTAAAACTATAATGTTTTAGACTGCCACTTTTTTGTGTTGAAAGCGAAAGCGCAATATCATACAAGAAAAGTTTAATCATAAATGGTATTTTTAGAATTGTCATTACAGCATAGGAGAGTAGGTAAATGTTAAATGAAATCCGCACGGTTCATCTTGATTCTGATTTAGACATCGAAGCTTATCGATTTAAAGGAATCATGCAAAAGTTTCCTGCTCACTTCCATGAATATTATGTGATCGGCTTTATTGAAGCAGGGCAACGTTATTTAGTGTGCAAAGGTGAAGAATACATCATTAATCCAGGAGATTTGTTATTGTTCAACCCGCTTGATACACATAGCTGCGAGCAGATCGATGGCAAAACATTGGATTATCGCTGCATCAATGTAAAGCCAGAAGTAATGAAAAAGGCAGTGTTGGAAGTTACGGGTCATGAGAATCTTCCTTATTTCAAACAAAGCGTTTTATATCATAGCGAAGTTGTATCTAATTTAAAAGAGCTACATTTAAAAATTTCAAACAAAGAGAGTGGATTTAAGAAGGAGGAGTTATTTTTATACTTATTGGAAGAGCTCATTCAAACGCAATCTGACCTTACGATCCTTCCAACAGCGTCTGAACCCTCTTATGAAATCAATACAGTGTGTAACTACTTGGAGGAAAATTACACGAAGACAATTACGCTTAATGATTTAAGTGACCTAACCGGATGGAGCAAATATCACTTACTAAGGACTTTCACCAGAAAAATGGGAATCTCACCTAACAGCTATTTGGAAACGATTCGAGTAAATCAAGCAAAGAAACTATTGGAACAAGGTATAAAGCCAATTGAAGTGACCTTCTTAACAGGATTTAGTGATCAAAGTCATTTAACCAAATTCTTTAAAAGACAAGTTGGGTTAACACCAAAACAATATATGAGAATCTTTGAAAGTGAGGAGCAAGATGGATAATTTACTAGCATATATCTTAATGGCCCTAATGATGTCTATGTTGCCCGGTACGGATACGGTACTTATAATGAAAAATACACTCAACCACGGCGCAAAGGCCGGACGTTATACGATACTCGGGATGGCGACAGGTCTTACCTTCTGGACAATTATTGTTGTTCTCGGTTTATCAGTTGTCATTGCCCAGTCCGTAGTTCTCTTCAATACTATAAAGTATTTGGGAGCAGCCTACTTGTTTTACATTGGAATAAGATCTTTTTTTGCTAAAAGTACACTTTCATTTGAGGATGTTCAAGCAGATAGTCAGCTTTCTTTGGAAAAGATATCTCACAATCATTCTAAGGAATCCTATTTACAAGGAGTAATCAGTAATATTCTTAACCCTAAGACCGTTTTGGTCTACATCACATTTATGCCTCAATTCATTGATCTTAAAGGAGACACCAATCAACAACTGATTGTTTTAGGATTAATCCTTACTTTAATAGCAGTGGGATGGTTTTTGATCTTAGTGTTCCTATTAGACCATGTGAAAAAGTGGCTCAAAAAGCCTAGGTTTCAAAACGTGTTTCAAAAATCTACCGGAGTAATGTTAATAGGGTTTGGAGTAAAAACGGTATTATAAAGATGAAGTTGACCTATCTATGTAAGCTATCGTATAATAAATTTCTGTGTTTAGGTTCTAGTAAGTTAATAACTCAAACTCGATCCAGTTGGATAGAGTGGCGGAATTTTGTCAGAGATGTATTCTTTGGTTTCATTCGCCCCTTGTCGTTATAAGACAAGGGGCTTTCTTATGTCACAACCGGTATCTACAGAAAGGGAAGTGGTTCATGATGAATATTAGGATGTTGAAATATGCTGCACTAGTGTTAATAGGTGCCATTAGTTATGGAGTTCTCTCTACGATTATGAAGCTAGGATTTAAAGATGGGTTTACGATGCAGGAATTAGTTGGGTCACAATACTTTTTTGGTTGGTGTATTTTGCTACTCATGGTTTTATTATTTTCCCGTAGAAGATTGGGTTTAAAAGCAGGTGTTTCTCTATTAGGCGCTGGAATCACCATCAGTTTAACAGGTATATTCTACGGGTTAGCCGTCGAACAATTGCCCGCGTCGATCGCGGTTGTACTCTTGTTCCAATTTACTTGGATTGGAGTTATTCTAGAGGCCGTTGTAGAAAGAACCTTTCCGAGCCGAGATAAGTGTATATCGATTGTAATACTCATCATCGGAACGCTATTGGCAGGTGGCGTCTTTGAGCCAAGTGAAGGTGAAATAACGACTAGCGGTATTATTTGCGGGTTAGTGTCAGCTGTGACATTTGCTTTATATATCTTTGTAAGTGGAAGAGTAGCTACTGGGGTACCTGTGATTAACAAAAGCTTGTACATGTTGACTAGTGCATTGATTGTAGTGTTAGTCGTGTTCTCACCTTCATTTATTTACGATGGAGCTATTCCAAATGGACTGTGGAAGTTTGGTATCCCGTTAGCATTGTTGGGTTCCATTATACCTGTCATTTTCTTTTCTATCGGAGTCCCAAAAGTCGGGTCAGGTCTGGCAACGATTCTAGGGGCAACGGAATTACCAGCAGCTGTAGTTGCCTCAGTCTTAGTGCTACAAGAGGATGTTTCAGCACTACGCTGGGTCGGAATTGCAGCACCGCAATTATTGCCGTTGTGGAAGAGGAAAGGGTCCTCAAAAGCATCTCTGCAAAAGGTAGAACTTTGAGTTTCTCTCTGGTATCGATAGCAAGACAGCGATGATTCCATACCATTCTATTTCGCTAATAGAATAATATTTCAATAATGAAAGGGGCAGCCACGTGGCAGCCTCTTTATTCAGTTAACAGGCACTTTAGCTGAACAAGAACATGTACAAGCAGAGTAGAAGCAGGAATTGTAAAAACTTTAGAGAATTAGTTTCGGATGAATAGAGTATGCATCAATAGCACCCGGGGGGCAAAGAAAATGAAAGAGGAAATAATCAAACTAGAACATATAGGGATTAATGTAAAGTATTCATTAGATTATAAGGAAGTTGTTTTGTTTCTACACTTTAGTGGTGGGAATTTGAATATGTGGGAAGGAATTATCCCACAATTTGCAGACAAATACAGTGTAATTGCGCCGGATTTTCGAGGACATGGCAAATCAGACAAGCCTTTAACTGGATATCATATTGATGATATGGCTAATGACATTTATATATTGTTGCAGCGATTAAATGTAATTCACTGTCATATTGTAGGTAGCTCAATGGGGGCTGAGATTGGTCTTAGTTTAGCTGCTTCACATCCAGAACTGGTCAAATCCCTTATTTGTGAAGGCGCTCTATGTAATGAATTTGGAGAACATGGGTTATTTAATGGTACAGAGGATGAGATCGAACAGAACAAAGAAGTTCAACGGGCTCAATTAGCCGAAAGAATTGAACGTGTTTTTAAAACTAAAGACGAGTACATCGAGGAAGAACGAGAAGAATTTGTTCAAGAAGGATTATGGAATGAATATTTCTTAGCTTACTTTGAAAACAATCTTCAACAGATGAAAGACGGTAATTTTACATATTGCTATTTGAACCATGTTAGAACCGAATATATTCATAAATACTGGGATGTGAAATTTGAGCAATATTACGAAAAGGTACAATGTCCTGTTCTGTTCCTTCCTGGCGAAGAAGAATGGGAGGATGAGAAAATTAGAAAGAGTCTACATACGTTCGCTAGTCTATTGGATATATATGAAATTGAGCGTATAGAAAAATCTATCCATGCTTATGTCTGGATGCAACTTCCGATAGCAGCAGGCGAAGTGGCAAAGAGGTTCATTAGTAAACATGCTGAATAAAGGACCGTGTTATGTTCGTTGCTTCTAAAATCAATTTCTGGTATCATCTTGTCAACATATTAAACATATTAAATAAGTTGCTTAATGAGGTGATACCATTTATGAATGATCTACTAATAAACGCTAAAGATATGAAAAAAGTCATCCTCCAAAGTATACGAACCCTTCTTATAGAGCTAGGAAGTTCAACGAAAGTTGAGCTTAGTCAAAAGTTAGGCATCAGTTTCCCGACCATCAGCAAGTTCTTGTCCCAAATGGAGGACGATGGGGAAGTTATTTTAGCTGGTATGGATGATTCTAACGGTGGCAGACGAGCAAAGAGATATCGCTACAATCCTGAATTTATGTTGGGCTTAGCCATATTTTTAGAGAAAAATGAAACGAATTATACTGTTTTTAATTGTTTGGGAGAATTGAAGGACCAGGGGAAGATAGCAAGCTTATTGATGGAAGATGCATCAGACGTTACTAAGCATATTGAGGAAATTATAGAGAAACACCCCAAGATTAGTTCAATCGCAATCGGCGTTCCTGCCTCAGTCAAGGATGGGCAAATCATTTATATACCGAACTATGAGCAGTTTCATCATTTTGATTTGAAAGGATATTTTGAGGAGCGTTTCTCTATTCCTGTTGTCGTAGAGAACGATATGAATGCGGCAGTTCTCGGATATAGCAATAACAATAAAATTGAGCATAATCCGTCACTAGTCTATTTGTATCTCGGACAAAATGGTCCTGGTGCCGGTATTATCGTCAATGGCGATGTAATACGAGGTAATTCATTTTTCTCAGGGGAGATTGCTTTCGTGCCTCAGTATGATGACCGGAATTTTGGGGACTCATTAAAGAGAAGAACAGAATTAGACAAAACAAATCTTCAACAAGAGCAGGAAATAGATGCTATTAGTCGGATGGTAGTTACATTTACCGCTATGCTTAACCCTCGGACCATTATTTTTCATTCCGATGAAGTAGATGAGTCTATGCTTAATCAAATCACTAACAGGAGTGCCACTTATATTCCCACCGAACACCTACCAGAACTTACGCTAAGTAATTGGATGCAAGATTATTTATATGGACTACAGAGTCTTGCACTTGATCTCATGGTTTCGGGAACGAGTATTCACATGGATGGAGAGCATGAGTGAACCATTTCAATTAAAGTTGAGGAGCATGTTTCGTGGCTCCTTTTTTTTATTTGTTCAAGAAATGGATGATTAAGGAAATACGCAACTCAATAGTATAATTTTAACAACTTAACTTCGTTACATTTGCGTAACCCAATAGATTCTTTTACGTATAAAGATAAGAACATGAGCCGATGAATTTGTGCTGCTTGAATTTGAATCATTTTTCACCCCTGGAGAAACCCTTGCGTGTTTAATGAATACATTTTAAATAAAACTAAAAGTTGAGGTAATCCATCGTATGAATGTGGTATTTACAGAACATGCCGATACATGGTATCGGGAAGCTGAGCAGAAGGCAGCTCAGTATTTTGCATTACTTTATGATCAGGTCATCACAAAGACTTATGTACCTACGTTAACAGAAGATATTCAATTGTGGAAAAGAGACCATATTTCTCATCATTCATTGCTATCTTTATTCTCGAGAGGAAAGAGACAACCTGATTCTACGGATTATCATAGATATATTCAATGGCTAAATTATACCGGAAAATTAGATGGATACTTGGATCGAAGTGTTTCCTATATGTACATGCGGGATCTAGGCAAAGCTCTGGATTCTTCTGATACACAGACCAGGATTCAGCGTGTAGTTGCCGATGTAAAAAAACACTTAATTCGGTCCACGAGATCAAATGAAGGTGACCAACCTGATTATATAAGTTTGGCTGGGGTATATCGATGGGCACAGAAGGAAGGTGTAGAAAACGCCACAATCTGGGTGATAAATAAACTTAAGCAAGTATCTGCCCATATCCCGAAGGAAATGAATGCAGAGCATGCCCAGCGCAAACTGATCAAAATCATTATCGGAGTTATTCTACATGTGGTTGAAGAGATGGATGCTAACATATCACCTGCGGAACGCGCCCTGAGACTTGATGAAGCCATCCGACTGGGGTATTCCTATGGACTTACCTATCCTTTTATTGACGATCTTCTGGATTCTGGGGTCTTACATCCTGCGGAGAAAGAACAATATTCCCGTATGATTGAAACTGCGATTCTCACTGGAACGGTACCGGAAATAGGAGAGTGGGATGGAGATAACAAGGAGTTTATACATTATGTACACTTGGAGCTTCGAGAGGCTTTTGAGTATATTAAGAGCTATCAGCCACCGGATAAGCTGCATACATTTTTCGAGCAGTCTTATGTGTTTTTTCATTCTCAGGATATCGACCGTGTTAAGGATCTATCGAATGCGAGTTACACCAATGAAGAGCTTTATATACCTATCATTTTAAAGTCCTCTTCTTCGAGGTTGATTGTACGTTCTGTTATGAGTGCACCTGAGGATGAGAGCTTTGAACAGCGTACATTCTTTTATGGCATCTATAACCAGTTAGCTGATGATTTTGCGGATATGTTTGATGATATGAGAGACGGGGCTGTAACACCTTATACTTATTATTTAAAATATCGTGGTCAGCGCTCTGACCTAATCAATCCTTTTGAATTATACTGGGCTGTCATCTCCCATTTGATCCATACGGTGTACCACTCCGATGCTAAGACCCGTGAGGTGGTACTGGATCGTGCGATCAACGGTCTAAAACGTTGTAAGCAACGTCTAGGGATTGAAAAGTATAACGAAATCATGGAGATCTTTGCTTCCGGAAATCCGGAGTTCAATCGTCTCATCCAGCGCATGGTTAAAAAAGCGGATGACGTGGATTTCTTCGATAAACTGCTTCGGGACCAGATGGTGTCCGTTCTTAGAAACAATCGGAAAGAGAAGGAAACCTTCGCCGATACGGTCAAAACAGTCCGACATCAAATCAACCTCCAATTGCAGATTCCCAAGTATAACGGGATTGCTCCAATAAGAGAATCGCTTATCGATGCAGCAAATTATAGTCTTGAAGGGGATGGAAAGCGTCTACGTCCCATATTGACTTGGGTCATGGCCGTTAACGAATATGGCTTACATCCTACGGCGATTGTGCCGCTTCTGAGATCAATAGAGTATATGCATACCGCATCTTTGATCTTTGATGATCTTCCATCGCAAGATAATGCGTCTATTCGAAGAGGCCGCCCAACACTGCATCAGGTTCATAATAGTGCCACTGCGGAATTAACCGGACTGTATCTGATTCAGAAGGCGATTGAAGAACAATCATCCCTCAATGAGTTCGATGCTACAACTGTCTTAGCCCTGATTAAATATTCGTCCCAGAAAGCAGGAGATATGTGTATGGGACAAGAAATGGACTTGCATTCTAGAGGAAAAACATTGACACTAGAGCAATTGAATACGATATGTTTCTACAAAACTGGAATTGCGTTTGAGGCTTCTCTAGTTATGCCTGCCATTCTCGCTAAGGTTCATGAGACGGAAATAGCATCATTGAAAAAATTTGCCTATCACGCAGGCATAGCCTTTCAAATTATGGATGATTTGCTTGATTTGGAAGGAGATCATCTCGTACTAGGTAAACCTATTGGCCAGGATGTTGAAAATAACAATTCAACTTTTGTCTCCATTCTTGGTCATGAGGGTGCCAGGAAAGAAATGTGGGAACACTACTGCCTAGCTATGGAAGCATTGCAAGAGATCCCTCGGAATATCGTGTTTCTGAAACACTTATTGAATTATATTGTTAATCGGGACCGTTAATAAGATTGTCGTACATGGTAGATATACTTTGTATAGCATAGGGGGCTATAGTATAATCTATTTATGACGGAAGGAGTTGTTGTTGCATGGAAGATTTAACTCAAGCGCACGGATCATGTAACTCTGATATACGAAAAAGTCATCATTCTGAAAATACTAAGAGCAATTTGGTCAGCAGGCTTAACAGAATTGAAGGCCAAATTAGAGGGCTAAAAGGATTAATCGAAAAAGACACTTACTGTGATGATGTGCTAAATCAGATCTCCTCAGTCCAATCTGCACTGAACGGCGTAGGAAAACTACTATTAGAGAATCATATGAAGAGTTGTGTCATCGAACGTATTCAGGATGGCGAGAACGAAGTTATTGATGAGTTACTTGTGACCATAAAAAAATTAATAAAATAATGCAGCACACCAAAGGGTTCGGAAGAATCCTTTTTTTGTTTGATTCAATTATAATTCATGCTGATTTTGCTTCCGAATCAAGGTTCGAGCACGGTATCGCTTTTTCTCTGCACATGATAAGTGAGCTCATTTTGGGGTATACAAATATAATGGGCTTGATGAAAGTAAGGACGTACTCTTGCTATTATAACTTGACACAATATAGGGTAGGGGGGTATACTAAATTTACGGTAGAGATGAGAAACGGTGAACGTCCTCGTTGACACTAAAGTATATGTGGCTTACTTACCCACTTGTTCACGCTGTATCTTATCTTAATCAGAAAGGTCTTTATAAAATAAAATCTCAAGTTAAAGGAGAAATGGTCCATGCAAAATGTAGTGCTAAGTGTAAAAGGAATGTCTTGCGGACACTGCGTCAACTCAATCGAAGGTGCTTTAACAATACTTGGAGTTAAGAATAGAGTAGATCTCAAGAATAACACTGTTACTGTAGAATTCGACGAAAACAAGCTAACTATAGATAGAATCAAGGGAGCTATTGAAGAACAGGGATACGAAGTCTAAAAAAACGAGGTGTTTATAGAATGGCAACTACTGAAACGGGACAATCACAAACTTCACTACAGATCACAGGGATGACTTGTGCTGCTTGTGCAAGTCGTATTGAAAAAGGCTTGAACAAACTAGAAGGTGTAACAGACGCCAACGTTAACTTTGCGATGGAAAGAGCCACAGTAACGTATGACCCAAGTAAAGTTGATGTTAGTAAGATGGAAGCGAGTATTCAGAAACTGGGTTATAGTACGGCAAAAGAAACTGTAGATTTGCAACTGGAAGGTATGACCTGTGCAGCCTGCGCAACGAGAATCGAGAAGACGTTAAACAAAATACCTGGTGTGAACACAGCTAACGTTAACTTTGCGATGGAAGTCGCACGTGTCGAATTTAATCCAGTTGAAGTATCGGTGTCCGATATGCAGAAGCGGGTGGAGAAGCTCGGATACAAAGCCGTTCCTAAGCAAGAACAAGGTGATCCATCACAACAACGTGAGAAAGAACTTTCCAGACAAAAGCGTAAACTTCTGGTCTCCGCGATTCTTTCATTGCCGTTATTGTGGGCGATGGTGAGCCACTTTTCGTTCACTTCATGGGTATGGTTACCGGAGCTCTTTATGAATCCATGGTTCCAATTAATATTGGCAACACCGGTTCAATTCTATATCGGAAGACAGTTTTACGTCGGTGCATATAAAGCGCTACGTAACGGCAGTGCCAACATGGATGTTCTGGTTTCACTAGGAACCTCAGCGGCCTACTTTTACAGCCTGTACCTGACCATTGTTTGGGCCATTGAAGGCGGTAACGCACATCACGGACCAGAAATGTATTATGAAACGAGTGCTGTACTGATTACCCTGGTTCTAATGGGGAAATTGTTCGAATCCCTGGCAAAAGGCCGGACATCAGAAGCTATTAAGTCCTTGATGGGTCTCCAAGCTAAGACAGCTTTGGTTGTTCGTGAGGGCCAAGAACTAAGTATTCCTGTAGAAGATGTTGTTGCAGGCGATATTGTTATTGTTCGTCCAGGTAATAAAGTACCTGTGGATGGCGAAGTTCTGGAAGGCACATCGTCGATCGATGAATCTATGCTGACAGGCGAAAGTCTCCCTGTTGAAAAGAAAGCTGGAGATACCGTTATTGGAGCAACGATTAATAAAAACGGGATGCTACGGATTAAAGCAACAAAAGTGGGTAAAGAAACAGCTCTCGCGCAGATCATTAAAGTGGTTGAAGAAGCACAGGGTTCCAAAGCTCCTATTCAACGGGTAGCCGACGTCATCTCTGGAATCTTTGTACCTATTGTTGTTGGGATCGCTGTAGTTGCATTCTTAGTATGGTTTTTCATCGTAACACCGGGTGACTTTGCAGGCGCTTTGGAGAAAGCAATCGCAGTTCTAGTTATCGCTTGTCCTTGTGCGCTCGGTCTAGCTACACCAACCTCTATTATGGCTGGTTCCGGCCGTGCAGCCGAACTAGGAATTCTGTTCAAGGGCGGGGAACATTTAGAGCAAACACATAAGATTGACACCATCATTTTGGATAAAACAGGTACAGTAACAAAAGGCAAACCCGAACTTACCGATGTTTTGACCCATGGAAACGAAACAGAATTTCTTAGACTTGTGGGTGCAGCAGAGAAAAACTCTGAACATCCACTCGCAGAAGCCATTGTTGCTGGCATTCTGGAAAGAAATATTGACCTACCAGGGACAGAATCCTTTGAAGCCATTCCGGGTTATGGGATCAAAGCGATTGTAGAAGGTAAAGAGTTGTTAATTGGCACAAGACGTCTCATGGATAAGTATGGTGTAGATGCAAAACATGCATATACCATAATGTCTACTTTAGAAGAATCCGGAAAAACAGCGATGCTTGTCGCCGTAGATAAAGAGTACATGGGTATGGTAGCTGTCGCAGACACTATTAAAGAAACCTCACAGGCTGCGGTCAGCCGGTTGAAGGAAATGGGTATAAAGGTCATCATGATCACCGGAGATAATGAACGGACGGCCAAGGCGATCGCGTCTCAGGTTGGCATTGATCATGTACTTGCTGAAGTTCTTCCAGAAGGCAAAGCGGAAGAAGTGAAAAAATTACAAGCCCAAGGCAAGAAAGTTGCCATGGTCGGTGATGGGATCAACGATGCTCCAGCCCTTGCTACAGCAGATATTGGGATGGCAATCGGCACGGGTACGGACGTTGCTATGGAAGCTGCGGATGTAACTTTGATGCGTGGCGATCTATCCAGCATCCCGGACGCCATCTTTATGAGTCGTAAAACGATGACTAATATTAAGCAAAATCTCTTCTGGGCACTTGGTTACAACACACTTGGTATTCCAATTGCTGCGCTTGGTTTCTTGGCTCCGTGGGTAGCAGGTGCAGCTATGGCGCTTAGCTCGGTTTCCGTTGTTCTTAATGCACTTCGTTTACAACGTGTGAAGATTCGTAACTAATCATCTACTGAGAGGGGAGTAGTTATGGGAGAAATAACGAAAATTGCAGTAGCCCCTCCAATCCAGGTGGGAGGAAGTCTATTTACGCCAGAACAGTTTGCTACAATCGGAGCTGCCCTAGGTACGAATGTGAAAATAGAAATGACACCTTTTAAACAGCTTTATTTGGAAGTTCACCTTGATCAACAAGAGTTGATTACAGCACAGCTCGAGCGTTCAGGCCTTGAAGTATATCCGGCGGGTTTTGTGACCAAAAGCTTAATCGCTTGTAATTTTTGCAAGGGGGCTGAGGAAGCAGGTCTGGAGGTAGCACAGCGATTAAATCAGTCCATAGCAGGCATTGAAACACCAATGCCACTTAAGATTGGTTATGCTGGTTGTGCACTTGGGACGAGTGAACCTTTGTTGAAAGACATTAGCGTTGTCAAAATGCGAAATACCTATGAGGTTTTTGTTGGTGGTGAACCCAAAGGCCTTAAGACTTCAATCGCTCAATCTCTTGTATCTGGCTTAACCGAAGACCAACTCGTTCCCGTTGTGACAACATTGATTAATTACTATAAGGCCAATGCCAAAGGTAAAGAAAAATTCAAGAAATTCATTGATCGAGTTACGTTAGAACAGCTGCAACAGCATGTTGCGGGTTTGTGAATACTGAACTGATAAACTAATTTTATTCTTCCCATAGAAAAGGATTGATCTTATATTTAATAAGATCAATCCTTTTTTGAATAACCAAAATAAGTAAGATACAATGGGCTCAAAGGCAAAATTAGCGCTTGGCCAACAATTGAATGTGATTGCGAATCGCTGTAACGGAACTCAGAGATGTTATTTGCGGTTTATTCCACTATTCTGGATTGTAACGGAACCAGCAGACGTTATTTCATCATTATTCATGCATTAGGGCTCATTTGGAAGGAATAAGGTCTTTCAGTTCCGTTAGAATTTGTTGTGACCCTCAAAACTTAAATTAAGGGCTGCTAGCGGTTCAACCCCCTAAATTTGGACACTTTCCACATCATTCTTAAGAAATCTCATCATAGCGCAATTTTTTGTGGGGGAATCAACCCCATGGTCATCAAACGTAAGTATTCCTTGGGTGGCCAATCCTTGAGACTGCCATGGATCCGTTCCGTATTGTAGTACCGAATGAATCGATCTACTTCTGCAAAGGCTTCTTCGTAATTTTCAAAACAATTGCGTTGGTAACATTCTCGCTCTATGATGCTGTGATACGACTCAATAAACGCGTTTTTGTTTGGTGTTTGGTTGGGGATCCGTTCGTGCTCTATGCCAGTTTGTTCGCAAAAAGTATAGAAAGCTTTACTAATAAACTGTGGCCCATTATCGGTCCGTATGACCAACTTGTGTTCTTGTTCGTGTATTCGCCGCTTTAGAAGCGCCTTCTGTACCGTACGTAAGATGTCCTGCGTGCTGCAAACCTTTCCGCGATGATGGGCGACAATGTTCCGATCAAACACGTCAATAATGCTTGCCAGGTAGAAATGCTGACGTTTACCGGCTACGTAACCGTACTTAATGTCCATCTGCCATAACTGGTTAGGTCCATCCACAACTCGGTTATTTGCAAGCCTTTTGGGTACAGGATTTGTCAGTTCACGCTGCGGATGAAGGATGCCCATTTCTTTGCATAAACGGTATACTTTCTTTTTGTTAATGATTAATTTATATTTTCGCCGCAACAACGTAGTTAGCTTTCGGTAGCCGAACGCTGAATTTGGCCCTTGGATAAGGCGTCTGAGGTACCCTCTAATACGAGCATCTACCACCTGTTTTCCATCCTTGTCAAATGAGTAACCCGGAATAGGCCGGCCGCTACTGACAGGTTGTTGGTGTTCAGGATGTTGCAGACGATAGTAGTAGGTTGAACGAGGGATTCCACACAGACGTAGTACTCTTTGAATAGGATATCCCTGTTCAATCCAGTGTGTTGCTACTTCCAATCGGGATACTTTTTTTTTACCAAGTCACGAAGGATGTTGTTTTCGAGTTCTTTTTCTCCCAACAGCTTCATGGCACTGTCATATTTCTTCTGCAAATCTTCGTAACTGGCTGCATTCTGTTTCAGTTTCTCGGCATCGATTTGCTTCTTTTTCATAAGGTCGTCCACCTCATCCTGATATTGGCGGACCCAGTTGCTTAACGTTTTAGGAGACATTCCGTGCTTCCGGGCTACCATCTCTACTCGGTAACCGGCAAGCACTTCAACCACTAGCTCCTTCTTCGTTTCAACAGGGCACCTGAATCGTCTTTTCATCGATTTACTCCTTACTCATTTTAGTGTATATGAGGTGGATTGGAGTGTCCAATTGGATTAGGGGGCTATATAGCTAGTTCCCTTAGAATGATGTTTGAATCCGTCAAACACTGATTATGGGTTAAGCCCTAAAATGTTACTGCCTTTTTTCTTTACTTGAAAAGAATTGAAATAGCGCTATATACCAATAACACCGCCATAATAATATTAAACTGTTGTCGGAACTGCGATAAGATCTTTTGAAAACTCGAACCAAATAGACTCCAACTATATGTACTCATTAAACCGACAATTCCCAAGAAGAGTGAGAAGACAAGGTAGCTAAAATATGAAGTGTAATAGGGAAGAATAAAGGTTGCTACTACTGTAATGCCAAAAAGAATACCCTTCGGATTAACAAATTGCAACAACGTACCTATTAAGAAAAAGTTTTTATTACCTTCCTCGTTGCTGTCTTCATTATGTTTACTAGTAAGTATTTTTAGAGCCAGATATAACATATAACCTACGCCAAAAATGGTCAAAGGAAATTCAATCATTGGCATTAGATTCTTAAGCAAAAGATTAAAAATAACACATAATAATGTGATAACAAAAAATCCGACACCGACTCCTAAACAGAATGTGGTTGTTCTTTTTAATCCATATTTGTTCGCAAACGCCATCGCCATGATATTGTTTGGACCTGGAGTAAAGCTGGTAACAAAAACAAATAACAAAAATGAAAATAATGGCACTATCGGACCTCCTAATCGTGTTGTATGTTATAATGACTGAAATAGACAGTATAACGTAATGCTATATATTGTACATAAAGGTCGCTATATTGTAAATGAGGTAGGAGTGATTTTATGGAAGAAATTCAACGTATTCTCGCTAAAAATTTAAAGGCAATTAGAGAGAAGGAAAAACTAAGTTTAGAGAAGGTCTCTGAATTAAGTGGAGTTAGTAAGACTATGATAGGGCAAATTGAAAGAGGCGAGTCTAGCCCAACTCTTACGACGATTTGGAAAATAGCTAATGGATTAAAGACTTCCTTTACGTCCCTAATAAATAATCCGCAACCTGATATTAAAGTTATTTTAAGAGATGAGATCCAAGTATTGTCTGAAGACAGTGGAAGGTGTAGAGTGTATCCCTCGTTTCCGTTCCATGAGGATAGACGTTTTGAAATTTACTCTGTTGAAATCGAAAAAGAGGGGGTATTAAGCTCTGATTCTCATAGAGAAGGCACCGAGGAATTTATTACTGTTTTTGAAGGAGAAGTAACTATCCATTTGAATGAATGTGAATATACCATAAAAAAAGGTGACTCCATCAGATTTAAGGCAGACAGACCTCACACTTATTATAATACTGGGGAAACCTTAACTCGTTTAAGTATGACAATATATTACCCAGCCTAACTGAGCTAAAAATTAAATCATTAATTAGTCTGTTGATTTGAATAACCTAAAGGGGAAACCAAAAATGAGCGATGTACAGTATAATTTACAATTCGAAAAACTGTGTAATACTCTAGAACTAGGTGAGATAATTGGTGTACCTGAAGAGATTTCGGGGGGACTCTTAAACCGAATGTACGCAGTTGAAACCACGCTGGGGAAATATGCGATTAAAGCATTGAACCCTCAGATTATGCTTAGACCTGAGGCAATGCAGAACTATATCAATGCAGAACGAATCGCTAATATTGCAGCGAAGAAAATCAATGCACTTCCTGCAATTCATGTTAATGGTACATCCATTCATGAAATAGAAGGTCAGTTCTATCTAGTGTTTCATTGGGTAGAGGGTAGAAGTCTGAAACTTCAAGAGATCAATATATATCACTGTGAAAAGATCGGTGCAATTCTTGCGGAAATACATAGATCTGATTATTCTAAATTAGAATTGGTTCATGATTTTTCAGATGATGTTCAGCTAACAGCTTGGAGATCCTACCTGCAAAAAGGACAGGAAAATGACTCGGAGTGGGTTAAACACCTACTTGAAATCATTGATAATCTTGACAATTGGACTGTGCAAGCAAATCAATCAGCTAGGCTCCTTGCAGCAGATAGTATTATAAGTCATCGGGATCTAGATCCCAAAAATGTTATGTGGCATAACGATAACCCCATGATTATTGATTGGGAAGCAGCTGGATTTATGAATGCAATGGTTGAAATGATCGAGACAGCAATGTACTGGTCTAAAAATGCAGAAGGAAATATGGACAAAGAGAAATTCATGGCATTTATAAGAGGATATAAAAGTATATATGGAACACTTCATGCAGATTGGAAAGTTATCTTTGATAATGGTTTCATAGGGAAATTAGGATGGCTTGAATATAACTTAAAGCGTTCATTATGGATTGAGTGTACAGATGAAGCCGAACAGCAGTTGGGAACAGCACAAGTGATAGGTACGATATACGAACTCAGAGGTTATGCAGATATGATTCCTGAATTAGAAGAATGGATAATAAATCTTCAAGGGTATGATTATTCAGCTGTGAACAGTGAGCCTCCAATTCAATTGTCGGATGACAATAATTCATAATTTCTAGAGGAGAAGGGCCAATTTGAAGAATAGTATCATAGATTACTGTATAAAGAAGCACGGAGCAACTAAAGAGTATCCCTTTGGAGACGATCCAATGGTGATCAAAATTGCGGGTAAAATGTTTGCACTTATTTTTGAGGATGAAGGGGATCATTTTCACTTGAACCTTAAATGTGACCCCGTGATTGCGGCAAACTTGAGAGAGCAACTTGAGGCAGTTCGACCTGGGTTCCACATGAACAAGAAGCACTGGAATACAGTTATGATCGATGGTTCCTTGTCTGAGTCGGAAGTCTATGACATGATTGACCACTCTTACGATTTGGTTGTCAACAATCTTCCTAAGAGATTAAAAGAATCTATAGCGGAAATGAACCCTAAAGATTAAGAAAAGCTCATTGCGAGAGGAACAGATTCCTCAACCTAATAGGTTAGAACCCATCAGAAACGGCCGTGATTATCACGGTTTTTTTTGTTGTGATGCGATCAAGAAAATCATATCGAGCACAAAATGTAGCATTGCATGATCGTTTACCGATCTCTCCTTTGATTGTTAACCATCAAATAAAATTCAGGTTTACAATAAACAAATATCAAGTTATCATATAAGCTAATACATAGACGTCGACTCTTGTAGGGATTAATTATTACAGTATTATAAACAATGGAGGTCAACAAGATGAAGACAAAAGATATGGTGTTTGCTGCGCTATTTGCTGCATTTTTAGGGGTATTAGGTATGATTCCACCGATTCCACTAGGATTTATTCCAGTACCCATTACCGTACAAACACTAGGTGTTATGTTGGCGGGATGCTTTTTAGGAAAGAAGACGGGTACGCTTAGCATAATTTTATTTATTGTAATAGTCGCTTTAGGTTTACCGTTATTATCTGGAGGACGTGGAGGTCTTGCTGTATTAGTATCACCGACTGCTGGATACTTACTAAGCTGGCCAGTGGCCGCTTTTTGCATCGGATATATGACAGAAAAGGTTTGGTCTAGGTTAAAAACATGGAAAGTTATTGCCATTAATGTGGTTTTTGGTGTGATACTTATTAGCTTAATTGGTGCTCCAGTCATGGCTCTCATAACACATACATCTGTGTGGGCCGGACTTGTGGGTGCTATCGCATTTTTACCTGGAGATTGTATCAAAGCCATTATCGCTGCCGTGATTGCAGTACAATTAAAAGGCATCAGCCCAATTGAGGAAAAAGTGCATAACTCATAGTAAATGAAATTTTGAATAGGTGTGATAAGCAATGAATCTAGTAGAACCTTTACTACGGTATGCAATGCAACAGCCTGACAAAGTTGCCTTATCCGACGGCCAAGTGTGCAATACTTATTCGTCATTGGTAATGAAGATGAAAAAGATAGCACAAGGTTTACAACAAAATGGACTCATCCATGACAAGGTAGTTATCTTATCGACGAACCGTATCGAATTCGTGGAGGTTTTTCTGGGAGCCATCTATGCAGGATGCGTTCCCATTCCTTTGGATCCAAAATGGAGTGCAAAAGAAATTAACACTATTTTACAGCAGTGTCAGCCGAGAATGATTTTTACAGAGAATACATTTACAGAGTTTCTAATTAATCAGGCCAGTGGAATCCCACTTTTCACCTATTCTGATGAAGAAATAGGTTCCTATGACAACTGGCTAGATACTTTAAAACCAGAAGCTGAAATAGATGACACCAACGAATTATTATTTATTGGTTTTACTTCAGGAACAACGGGTATGCCAAAAGGGTATATGCGCACACATTTATCGTGGATCAAAAGCTTTGAGGCGACGAGGGAAGCCTTCCAACTGAACAACATGGAGCATATTTTAGCCCCAGGTCCATTGGTTCACTCTTTATCATTATTTACCTTAATGCAGAGCCTTTACAGTGGTGCGACCTTTCATATAGTTAATCAATTTAATGCATCAAAGGTATTGCAGCTGTGCGAGCAGATCCCAGCTGCTGTTTTGTTTGTCGTACCAACCATGATTGAAGCGTTGATGAAGAAGGCCATCCCTGATCAGACGCAAATTCAAGCATTGATTAGCTCGGGCGGGAAGTGGTCTGAGGCATCGAAGAATAGATGCCAGGAGGTATTTGGCGGGGCAAAGTTATATGAATATTACGGTTCATCTGAAGCGAGCTATATCAGTTATTTAGATATTCGTTCCGAAGACAAGGCGAATTCAGTAGGCAAGCCCTTTCCTGGTGTACAAATATCGATTCGTGATGAATATTTTCAGGAGGTACCCACTGGCCGTATAGGACAGCTATACATTCGTAGTGATATGATGTTCAAAGGCTATTATCAACTACCTGAAGAAACAGCAGCTGTTTTTCGAGATGGATGGCTCATGCTTGGAGACTATGCCTCTATGGATCATGATGGATTTTTGTATATGGCCGGTCGAGCTAAAAATAGAATGGTATCAGGTGGCCTGAATATTTTCCCCGAGGAAGTAGAGGCGGTGCTAGAACAGATTCCGGAAATTCACGAAGTGATGGTATTTGGAATGCCAGATACATACTGGGGTGAACAGGTAACGGCACTCGTGAAGTGGAACGGTAAGCAGCGCTTATCTATAGAAGAAATAAAGAATTACTGTCGCCAGTATTTAGCTAGTTACAAAGCCCCGAAGCAGCTTATCACGGTGGATGAGTTCATCTATACAAGTAGTGGTAAATTGGCACGTCAGGCAATGAAAGACTACACGAAAAGAGTGATCCTATGACAGAGGCTGTCATTGTCATGGCTAAACGTACGCCAATTGGGAAGATGGGTGGCCTATTAAGCGTTCTTGAGCCGGAGGCATTATTAGCAGTTCTTATTCAGGATATCGTAGCAAATACGAAATTACCAAAAGACTTGATTGATGATGTCATCATAGGCAATGTCATTGGTCCAGGTGGTAATATTGCACGGGTTGCTGCGCTGGAAGCAGGGCTACCTGTCACAGTGGCAGGTGTTACGATCGATCGGCAGTGCGGTTCGGGCCTAGAAGCTATCAATATAGCAGCACGACTCATTCAAAGTGGCGCAGGTGAGGTGTATTTAGCAGGTGGTGTTGAAAGTACAAGTCGTGCACCATGGAAAATGGCCAAGCCACTGACGCTAATGGGTGTACCGCAGCTTTACACGCGCGCTCCCTTCACTCCGAGCTCCTATGGTGATCCCGATATGGGCATTGCGGCGGAGAATGTTGCCAAACTATATACGATTTCAAGGGAAGAACAAGATATATATGCTTTAAGGAGCCATCAAAAAGCGCTTGAATCCCAGCAAACGGGCCGATTTCAGCAAGAAATTGTTCCTGTTCAAGTGAATGGTGAGTGGGTTACCGTCGATGAATGTCCAAGAGCTAATACTAGCTTGGAAAAGCTGCAACAACTGTCACCAATCTTTCTGGAAGAGGGTACCGTAACTGCTGGCAATGCGTGTCCTATTAACGATGGGGCGGCTCTTGTTCTCATCATGTCCCTTGAGAAATGCCGGGCACTCCAACTAAAACCTATTTTACGTGTGGTGGATGCTCAGGTTGCAGGTGTAGATCCGCATTATTTAGGCATGGGTCCCGTTCCAGCTGTTCACAAAGTTCTAAGACGTCAGCTTCTGACGATTGCAGATCTAGATATAGTAGAGTTTAATGAAGCCTTTGCTTCGCAAGTATTAGCCTCATTAAGAGAGCTGCAGATCTCAGAGGAAAAGGTCAATCTTGGAGGTGGTGCACTTGCTATTGGCCATCCTTATGGTGCCTCAGGAGCCATCTTAATGACGAGATTATGTTCAGAGATGCTACATAAACCTTATAAGAGAGGTCTTGCAACACTAGGTATTGGCGGAGGAATAGGTCTCGCCACCTTAGTGGAGGCCATCGAATGAATAGGGTCAGGCATCAGCTCTATATCACAGCCGAATGGATTTCGCACTATGCGCAAAGTATCGAAGCGCCAATCCAGACAATCAATGGACATCTGATTGCACCTGCAACTATGCCCATTATTTTTTGGCAGGAATTCGATATTCCATGGCTGGTCAAAATTGAACCCTTGATTCACGGTTCGCAGCATTTTTCCTATGAGACACCAATTATAGCGGGTATGACTTTGGACTGTGAATTAACTTTAACGAGCGTGGAGAAAAAAACAGGCAGACAAGGAGGGCTAACATTGTATACTCATAGCCTTGTTTGTATGTATGATGGTGATCTCATTGTCACAGCGGAAACCGTATTAATCTCTGTAGGTGATGGTGTATGAATAAAAGAATTACAGCTGCGGCGATCCGGCAATACGCCGATGTCTCTAAAGACACGACTGCTATTCATCTGAACGCTGAAGCCGCAGCCAAGGTCGGCTACAAGCAACCTATCGCGCATGGCATGTATATCATGGGGCTAGCACAATCCATGTATTTAAACGAGCATCCATCACAATGGATCTCATCTTATAGCATGAAATTCCAAAAGCCACTATTAGTAGATTCGATTGCGATCTTTGACTTTGAAGTCTGTGACAGCACGATTCAAGTGACCATTACAGTAGAATCTGGCGAGGTGATCGCTTTGGGAGATTTTTCAGTGAAAGAGAGGCAGTGATGAATAAAGTAGCCGTAATTACAGGAGCGACTAGGGGAATAGGTCGCAGCATTGCCATACAGCTTGGGCAAGTCGGTTATCAGGTGATTGTTAACGGCATGAATCAAACGCTAATCGACGAAGTTGTGCGGGAGATTCAGCGAACTGGTGGTGAGGCAAACGGGTACGCTGCCAATGTGGCAGATCCGTCAGAGGTCACGGCGATGGTGGATGTTATAATAGCAAAGTATGGATGTATTGATGTATTCATTCATTCCGCCGGAAATTTGCATGACCATAAAATGATGAACATGTCGGATGAAACGTGGCAATCTGTACTAGACGTGCATTTAAATAGCGCCTTCTACTGTATTCAGCGGATATTACCCAATATGCACAATGGTGGGGACATTCTATTGATGACTTCGACTGCCGGATTGACCGGTTCTGTTGGGCAAGTGAATTACAGCGCAGCCAAAGCCGGAATACTCGGTATCGTGTGGACGCTAGCAGCCGAGCTACAGCACAATCAGATAAGAGTGAATGCCATTGCCCCTGCCGCTTTAACGGATATGACCAGACCTATCATCGAGCATGTGAAAGAAAAGTACGCCAACCGCAATGAGCCGTTCCCCGAGTTCTGGAAAGTGGGTAGTCCCGACGATGTCGCTAGATTCGTGGCCTTGCTGCTGGAACAGTCGGATCCGGATTTAACAGGTGAAATATTTGGTGTAAACGGTACGAAGGTGACAAAGTGGCAAAAGCCTACACCCGCCTTTTCCGCAAATAGCGTCGAGGAATTTTTCGGGACATGGCAGCACCAGAAGGGAAGATGAATCATGCTTACATTCGATCACGTCCATTTTTATTATAAAAAAGGACAACCTGTCATAGAGGATATGAGCTTTACAATAGAGTCAGGTGAATTTGTGACGATTGTCGGAGCAAATGGATGTGGCAAGTCCACGATTGCTAAGCTAATGGACGGATTGCTACTGCCGAAGGAAGGCCATGTGAAATTTAAGAGTCTAGATACGTCAAACTCTGTAGACCTTGATAAGATCCATAAACAAATAGGTTTTGTATTCCAAAATCCAGAGGACCAATTCATTACTACAACGGTTATGGAAGAGGTGATTTTTGGATTGGAAAATATTCGTGTCCCAAGAGAGGAAATTCGCAGCCGATTGGATTATGCACTACAAGCTGTTCAGATGGAGGATTACCTTGAGGCCATGCCACATCAGCTATCCGGTGGTCAAAAGCAACGTGTTGCTATTGCAGCGATACTAGCCATGCGCCCTCAGATCATTATCTTTGATGAAGCTACTTCCATGCTTGATCCACAGGGCAGGGAACAGGTGCTGTCCATTATGCATGAGCTACATACTAAGGGCATGACCATCATTCACATCACCCATCATATGGAGGAAGTGCTATCTGCAGAGCGTATTTTACTCATTCATGAAGGACGAATTGAATTTGATGGAGATCCATTGTCCTTTTTTGAAACAGTACCCGTTACAGAATATCAATTAGAACTGCCCTTTGCAGTGCGACTACATCACAAGCTCCAACTAAAGACGCCACTCATGGCAAATTGGAAGGAGATGATTTCTTTTCAATGATATATCAATTAAGTAATGTGAGCGTGAACTACGTCGATCGGGTGGCATTGCATAATGTCAGCTGTACGATTCAAGAAGGCAAATGGATTTCCGTCATTGGACAAACGGGCGCAGGCAAGTCTACGTTCGCTAAAGTGCTGAAAGGTCTGATTCCCAACATAGAGGGAGAATATTGGATTAATCAGCAACCTATTCATAAGGATGCCAAAGGACAATTAAAGGTAGTTCCTAATATAGGCTATGTTTTTCAGTATCCGGAGCATCAATTATTTGAAACAACGGTTTTAAAAGAGCTGGCCTTTGCTCCGAAGCTACAAGGGTATTCACATCAGCAAATAGCGAAATTAATTGAGACAATTCTGCCGCAAGTGGGTCTGACCAAGGATATTCTTCCATTGGTGCCGTTCCAATTAAGCGGGGGCGAAAAACGTCGTGTGGCTATAGCTTCGGTGTTGATGATGGATCCCAAACTGCTTATTTTAGATGAACCTACAGCAGGTCTTGATCCAGTAAGCCGAACGGCTCTACTACAGCTGCTAAAAAAGTGGCAGAAACAAGATAATCGCACCATTCTCTTCATTTCTCATCAGATGGATGATGTTGCCGAATATTCGAATGAAGTCATGGTATTACACGCAGGACAATTAATGGGACATTATGACACCAACACTTTGTTTCTAGAGAAGTCGGAATTACTGGAAGAAGTCGGATTGTCACTACCAGAACCTCTGCAACTTTTGAAGTTAGTGGAGGAACTATCCGGCCAGACAATTGAAGTTGCAAGTTGTAGGGAGCAGGTTATTATCGAACAAGTGCGGCCATTCTTGCAATCAAGGAGCTTCTAAATGGCGAAAACCGTATTAATTGGACAGTATGTGGAGACAAATTCAGTATTTCATCGTCTGGACCCTCGGACAAAGATTATAAGTATGATCATGATCATGCTAAGCTTCCTAACGCTAGAATCGTTCATTAGCTATGTAGTCGCAACTCTCTTCGTTGTTAGCATATTATTGCTATCCAAAATCTCATTTCACATTTTTGTGAGAGGGTTAAAGCCTATCTTGTTTATATTGATTTTTACTTTTATATATAATGTCGTATCCACGAAAGGAACCGTCATTTGGTCCTGGTCATTCATTGAGGTGACAGTGGAAGGGCTGTACAATGGGATACGTATCGTCTGGCGTATCATGTTACTTATTTTACTCGCTTCAATATTAACATTAACCACAAAACCGTTATCGCTAGCCCATGGTCTAGAAAAGTTACTAGCACCGTTATCCAAATTACACGTACCTGTAGAGCAGTTTTCTTTAATGATCGTAATAGCGATTCGATTTATTCCAACCATTGTGCAGGAGCTTGATCGGATTCTGCTAGCACAAAAGGCTAGGGGATATGATATTACGGTTTTAAAGCTACCGAAACGAATATTGGCTTATGTTCCGATTCTTATTCCTTTACTCTTCACGATCACTCAACGCGCCGAACAACTGACTTATGCTATTGATGCGCGTGCTTATGGGAATGGCAAGGGGCGGACTACTTTTAGGCCATTGAAATTTCAGCAAATCGATTATAAAGTAGGGGGAATACTCATTTTAATTACGGTGAGCCTACTATTATTAAATATGAGGGGAATTTAGATGGACATTTTTGGATCTGTCGTGGATAATCAAACACGATGTGTTCATTATCATACAGGAAAAGATATTATTGCTATTAAGTTTAAATGCTGCAATCGCTACTATCCTTGCTACAAATGCCATGAAGAACACGCAGATCATTGTATCGAGCGTTGGACACAAGATCAGTTCGACGAATTGGCTATTCTTTGCGGTAATTGCCACAAGGAATTAACGATTCACGAGTACATGAACACAACAAGTTGCTATCATTGCCGGGCTATATTTAATGAAAGATGTGCCAACCATTATCCCATATATTTCGAACCATCTACCGATAAAGAAAATAGGGAGAGATAAAGATGAAGTGGACAACACGAATAACTGAACTATTACAAATAAAATATCCTATTATTCAAGGTGGACTTGCCTATTTAGGTTATGCAGACCTTGCTGCTGCAGTTTCGAATGCTGGTGGATTGGGACAAGTTACAGCGATGAGTCTCCCAAACGCAGAGGCCTTGCGCGCAGAAATTCAGCGTACTCGTACCCTAACTGATAAGCCATTCGGAGTTAACTTTGCCATTGGTATGTATGGTTCTAACTATATGGATCGGGTACAAGTTGCAATAGATGAACAAGTACCTGTTGTGACCATTACGGGCGGGAACCCTACTGCAATTTTAGAGCTACTGCAGCCCACGGATATAAAGTCACTTGTACTCGTTTCTTCACGCCGACAAGCGCAAAAAGCTGAACAACTCGGAGCATCTGCTGTGATTGTTGTCGGACAAGAGGGTGGAGGACACTTAGGACGTGACGATGTTGGAACGATGGTGCTCGTACCTCAGGTCGTCGACGCGGTAGAAATCCCTGTCGTTGCCTCGGGAGGTATTGGAGATGGCCGCGGATGGATGGCCGCCCATGCACTTGGAGCGGAAGGAATCGAAATGGGCACGCGCTTTATCGCTACCCAGGAATGTGTGGATGCTTCGGATTCTTATAAAATGGCCTTAGTAGAGAGTTCAGAGTCAGATACAACGGTGATCAAACGTTCTATCGGTGCCCCAGCCAGGGTGTTGCGAAACGACTTCATCGATAATATTCTCGCAATTGAACGTGTGACACCTACCTATGAGGCGCTAAAAAACTATATTAGCGGTGAAGCCAATAAGCGGTGGATTTATGATGGCATCAAAGAAGACGGTTTTGGTTGGGCTGGTCAAGTGACGGGCATGATCCACGATATTCCTACGGTCGCCGAGCTGATAGATAGAATGGTTAAAGAGGCTGAGAGTATTCGTGGCAAATGGGGAGCTGTATAGCACAACAACTCCTAGCAATGATTTCAAGTCACAGTGAATAAGGATGACCATTGTAATGAAAATTCATATGAATGATCGTTTTGCGAACGAAAGTATTCCCAAGTTAATTTTTTTACTGGCTACTCCTGCCATCGTTGCGCAGTTGATAAATGCCATGTACAGTCTAGTTGACCGAATGTTCGTCGGAAGAATGGCTGAAAATGGAACGCTAGCCTTATCGGCTATTGGATTATCTTTTCCAATTATCATGGTGATTACAGCATTTGCGTCACTAATCGGAGTTGGCGGGGCACCTTTAGCTTCCATAAAGATGGGTGAAGGCGAACATAAAAAAGCAGAAGAACTGCTAGGTAGTTGTTTCTTAATGTTGTTAATTGCATCCGTAATTATTACATCTGTCTTTCTCATCTTTAAGTCACCACTCTTAACACTATTTGGCGCAAGCCCTGATACATTGCCGTTTGCTAACGATTTTTTAGGCATATACCTAATTGGCACAGTAGCGGTACTCGTATCTATGGGACTGAATCCATTCATTGCAGCACAAGGTTATGCTAAAACAGCCATGCTCACGATATGTGTTGGGGCAGTGGTAAACATTATTCTCGACGCTGTTTTCATCTTTGGGATGAATATGGGAATCAAGGGTGCAGCACTGGCTACTGTTATTGCACAATTCATTTCAGCTATTTGGGTATTGAGGTTTTTAACCTCCAAACGTGCCCATCTGCGCCTGCGCTTGGCCAATATGCGGATTAACCCAAAGGTAGTGACAAGTGTACTAGCCTTGGGACTTTCACCCTTCATTATGCAGTCGACCGAAAGTTTAATCCAAATTGTATTTAACACATCTCTCGGTAAATATGGGGGTGATCTCTATATAGCAGCCATGGGGATCTTGGGAACACTTATGCAAATATTTGCGCTTCTGTTATCTAGTTTTGCACAAGGGGCACAGCCTATTATTGGCTATAACTATGGAGCCCGCGATTTTGCTCGTGTTAAATCTACTATTAAATATAGTAGTGTTTTTTGCGCGGCTTTTGGTTTGGTCATGTGGGGAGTAGCCATCTTTATACCGGAGATTCCCATTATGATTTTTACTGATGATATTGAACTTATTGAGCTGACAGCTAGATTAATGAAGATATTTTTCTTAGGCACATGTATTTATGGTATTCAACTTGCCTTCCAGCAGATTTTTATTGCCCTGGGACAAGCTAAAGTTTCTATTTTCATTGCGATCTTGCGTAAAATTATCTTGCTTATTCCATTGGTTTACTTGCTTCCCACATTTATTAGTCCGAAAACTGATGCGGTTATTATTGCTGAACCGATTGCGGATTTCTGTGCGGCACTGACCTGCTGTGTTTTATTCGGACTCACGATCAAGAAGCTTCTTAAAGATGATTCAACATCACTAAGTAAGTGACTACAAGCACATTGAACATATAAGTAATTCAAACGTTGATGGCGATAAGGTCATCGCAAATGTAAAAGAGCCCGGTCATACGACCTGGTTCTTTTTAGTTTTGAACTTTAATTATGACTTTCGGGTTTTGTTAGAAAACAAGTGTGAAACAATGGGGGGGATAATGACGTATTATCATGTGAATTTTGCGGAGGGAGTTCAGAGTAAGAATAGATTAAAGTCTTTGATGGCGGAACAAATTGAAAGTATACTTGATAGGAGGTCATATTATAAGCATTGATAAGTGGCTAACAAAAACTAAAGAAATTGTGAGAGGTTTATATGACTGATTATCAATTGGTAAGTGACTACAAGGACATAGAAACATATAAGGAAAGCTTTAATGAATTGGCTAAAATAGTATTTGGACTGGATTTCAAAAAATGGTATGAAAAAGGATGCTGGAACGACAATTATATATGTTATTCATACGTTGATGGAGATAAAGTGATCGCAAATGCTTCCATAAACAAAATGCAATTTGTATCTAATGGTAAAGAGTACACAGCCATTCAAGTGGGTACAGTTATGACGCATCCCGACTACCGTAACCAAGGCTTATCGGGGAAACTGATGAATCATATTATTAAGAAATATGAACAAGAATTCGACTTTATTTACTTATTTGCGAATGAATCGGTTCTAGATTTTTATCCTAGATTTGGGTTTGGAAAAGTGCAAGAAAGTAGCTTCTCACTAAACAAGTTAGATCTAAAAGCACAAACGGCAACTACACATTCGATACGTAGGTTAGATACGGATAACACAGACGATTTCCGAATGATGGAGCAGTTTGCTGTGGAAAGAATACCTGTATCTTCAATAATGGGTGTGAAGAATAATGAACATCTATTGATGTTCTACTTCATATTAGCATTTAATGATGCGATTTATTATATCGAAGATGTTGATACCATTGTAATTTTTAAGCAGGATGATAAACATCTTCATATTTTTGATATCATCAGCAAACAAAAAGTTGATTACGATATAATTTTAAACAGTATAGTTTCTGCTGACACAGAGATTATTCATTTTTATTTTACACCAGATTACGATAATGAGAACCTTCATACTGAGTTCATAACAGAGAGTGATGATACATTGTTTGTTCGCCCGACATGTGACTTTGGAACAGAACATTTCTTAATTCCATTAACTTCACATTCATAACGGTTGTGCTGCTGTATATGGTTAGATGTTCGTTAGGGATAACAAAGAAGAAGCATTTAATACTAACGTTTCAAAAGTGGTGACTTTTTTGATGTGGAGTGGTGGACGTGGAAAAGAACCAATTAAAACATAAATATCGCAGGAAGCCGTAGTGGCATGCTCATTAGATGTCCAATGACATGACATAAAAGTGCAAACATAACGCAATGAAGTGAAGAAAAGCTTGATAAATCAGGCTTTTCTTTTTTTATGAGGAACATTTGTGTTATTGAATAGGCTAAGATTATATTCGATGGTCGATGATTTAACAAACTGGCAGGAAAGTTGAAAATGTAAGAGTCGTGTCGGAGCAAACGTTATATTGACAAATCAGCTACTAAGTGTTACTTTATAGCAGTAGTAAGTATTACTGCATACCGGTGATACAGAATAGAAAGAGGTGAGTGTGCTGGATAACCTAACTGAAATGCTCAAAGGGGTCCTTGAGGGCTGTGTCCTTGAAATTATAAGTCGCCAAGAAACCTATGGTTACGAAATCACACGACGGCTGAATGCCCTCGGCTTTACAGATATTGTGGACGGAACGGTGTACACCATCCTAATTCGGCTTGAAAAAAACAAGTTGGTGGAGATCACCAGGAAGCCCTCCGATATGGGACCGCCGCGAAAGTTTTTCACGATTAACGACGCGGGAAGCGAGGAACTGCTGAGGTTCTGGGAAAAGTGGGAGTTCGTATCATCAAAAATTAACGAGTTAAAGGAGAAAATATAATGAATTTTTGGGATAAAATCACGGGCAACGACATGACTAAAGATTTTAAAATTTTTGAATCTCGAGTCAAAAAGCTGCCAGTTGATTATCTAACAGCATGGACCGAAATTAATACCAATCTTTTTTCGTATTCAGATTTCACCGGTCGTAACCTCATGCCAATTCTTGACGGTGTGCTTGGCCTACTCGAAGAAACTGCGGCTGACGGTCAGCATGTTCAAGAGGTGTTAGGTGACGATATCAAAGGCTTCTGTTCAGCGCTGGCTGGTGAAGAAGGGGCAAAGTCTTATCGCGATAAGTGGCGTGAGCAACTCAACAATAATATCGCCAAAAAATTAGGTAAATAGGGAGGAAAAAATGAGCATAAACGATATCATCGTAGGCAAAAAAAAGTGGCGAGCGCATGTGGCGCGTGTCAAAGCGCTCCCGCAAGATTATCAGATTGTATATAAAGAAATTCAAAAATATCTCTTTAAAGTCGGCACTGTTGAACTAACCGACTGGACGGGTTTGCTCTCAGGGATTATTGATCTTTTTGAAGAGGGAGCGGTCTTGGGGAAAGGTGTGTTCGAAGTAACAGGCAGTGACGTTGCGGCTTTCTGCGACGATCTATTCAAAGATTCAAACACCTAAGCTGACATATATGAGAAGAACGAGTGATAAACTACGTACCTGATTGTTACGCTAACGGGTAGGTTTGCTGAAACGAATGTAAATCATGGCGGGAAGGAAGCGTAACAGTAAACTAGCAGGATGTCGAATAATATCTATACAACGTAGCCAAAATTGACTAAACCATTTTTCTAGGCTAAAATGTTTTAAATTATGTAATATAGAATAAACAGCTATGAAGAGAAGAGTAATTTTGATTAATTATTTCCAGAGAGCTCCGGTAGGTGGGAAGGAGTAATAATGATCTTAATGAAAAAGGGCTTGGAGCTTCGCACGGATCTAAGAATGTTCTTAGTGATGCTGCGACGGGATCTCCCGTTAAAGAGATAGGGTATAATCAATTATTTTAGTTGCCGTACCCGAAGAGGTTGGTAGGGTAACTTATCAACAAACTGAGGTGGTACCACGAAGTTAATAACTCTCGTCCTCAAGATGAATAATCTTGGGGGTGGGAGTTTTTTTGTCGTTTAGAAGTATAAATGCGAATTTACAAGCGAAAATATGCTTATAAAAATTGGAGTGGATAAGAATGAGTAATGAACAAACAACCCTTAGAATAGAAAAATTAGAGTCTATAAGATCGCAGGGGGTTCCAGTATATCCTGAAAGATTTCCGAGAAATTACGAACTTTACGAAGCATCTTCACTTGAGGATGGGACATCAGGGGTTCGAGTTGCAGCAAGAATCATGGGGATTCGTCAGTTTAATAAATTTAGTTTCATCACAATTTCAGACATACAAGGTAATTTACAACTTCTTCTGAAAAAAGGAGAGGTTGGGGAGCAGGCTTATAATGATTTCATCCACTTTTTCGATATAGGTGATTTTATTGGTGTAGAAGGAAATATGTATTCTACGAAAACAAATGAAAAAACGCTTCGTATCGAAAATTATGTTTTTCTTGGGAAAGCATTACACACACTACCAGATAAATGGCATGGATTAAGCAATATAGACACACGTTATAGACAACGTTATTTAGATTTAATGATGACAAAAGAAACACAAAATCGTATGTTAATGCGAGTAAAGTTAGTGCGTGCTGTTCGTAGATTCTTAGAAGAAAAAAACTTTTTAGAGGTGGAAACACCTGTATTACAACACACTTCCTCGGGTGCTTTAGCACGCCCATTTAGAACGTATCATAACTCGTTAGATACGGAATTGAATTTGCGAATTGCACCAGAGACTTACTTAAAAAGACTAATTGTGGGTGGCTTTACAAAAATATTTGAATTTGCAAAATGCTTTAGAAATGAAGGAGTCAGCCCTCAACACCTTCAAGAATTTACAATGGTTGAAGGTTATGCAGCTTATTGGAACTATGAAGATACAATGGCACTCATGCGTGAAATGATTTTATATGTTCTTAAACAAACATTTAATACAACAGAAATTAAAATACAAGGACAAACAATTGATTTTTCATTAGAGTGGAACGTTGTTTCATTTAGAGATTTAATTCTAAAAGATACGGGCATCGATATTGATTTGTATTCAAATGTAAATGACTTATATAGAGAAACAAAACGAAAAGATATTTATTTAGAACATGAGAATATCGAGACTTTAGGTAGAGGGAACTTTATTGATCTTCTATATAAAAAAATGTGTCGTCCACAATTAATAAAACCAACATTTTTAATCAAACACCCTATTGATCTATCACCATTAGCAAGAGCAAATAATGACAGTCCAGAAATTTCAGATCGATTCCAATTGGTAGTCAATGGTGCAGAGATTATCAATGCGTATTCAGAATTAGTGGACCCTGTTGAACAGAGAAAACGATTAGAGACACAAGCCACTCTGAAAAGTGGTGGCGATTTAGAAGCAATGGAAATGGATGAAGACTACTTATTGGCTATGGAATATGGAATGCCTCCAATTTCTGGTTGGGGATTCGGGATTGAACGTCTATTGATGGTTTTGACAGATAGTGAGACAATTAAAGATTGTATTTTATTCCCCTTAACTAAAAAAATATAATTTGGATCAGGGTCTCAGAAAAAATTTATACTTTCAAGCGCCATTGGCGAATATATATACGGTCTAACTCAACGAGCGATGGAACGGATCCATCGCTTTTGCTATGCTTAAGGGCAGACATGTACTGGAAGCCGCGTTGCGATTGGGCGGGATATGATATCTGGAAGAGTTCCAGATTAATAGTATAAGTCCAAGCAATTATATTAACCAATTCATACACTGTTACTATCTTATGTATAGGAGAGTGAAAGGAATGGGATTAATATTTAATCGAAATGTTAGAGTTACTTTTTTCTCGCGTTTTAACTTTACTGGAAGAAGTCTAACATTTAGACGGGGAGTGGCAGTTTCAAATCTGGGATTATTCGGTTTTAACAACATCATCTCCAGTTTTCGGCTAAGAAATGTTGTAATTCCAAGTCAAGTTACGTTAGTACTGTTTTCAGGCCGTAACTTTACAGGGAATTTCCGGATTTTCCGTGGTAGCCAGAATATTTCAAACTTACGAGCTTTTAACTTTAACAATGCAACCTCTTCGTTTATTCTGGTTGGATTTCGGATAACAACTTCTCAGATTCGTACCATTCAACACACAGGCATAGTTCCAAACGGAATTTCCAAATTATAGGATAATTAGACACTTCTAACATGTAACAATAGTTCAACAGAGCAAGGGTTACCGATTGGTAGCCCTTTTCTCAATGGGTAGGTTAGTTGAATAACCCAAGGAAAGCAGCGGCCATTGTTTAATCGCTCATTTTGATGTATAGCGAGTCTTTCTTTACCGATCGTTCTCAATATGTTATATTGACTATTAGGGAGGGAATAGAAGAATGGCAAGAAGCAAAGAATTCGATGAGAAAGTAGTATTAGATAGGGCGATGAAGCTCTTTTGGGAACAGGGTTACGAGAAGACATCTCTGACAGATCTTGTCGAGCATATGGGAGTTCATCGAAGAAGTATATATGACACATTCGGCGACAAGCATACGCTATTTTTGAAAGCAATGGACCGATTTCGCGATAAAGTGAATGCTGAGCTTACGGGTGAAGTTAAACGCTCTAAGACTGCAACTGAGGCACTTCAGCTTATCTTTAGTTTCATGATATATGGTGAAGAAGATTCACCCTCAGGCTGTTTGATGGTGAATTCAGCGGTGGAATTGGCAATGCGCGATGCAGATGTAGATTTGAAGTCCACTGAATCGTTCACATTATCAGAGCAGCTGCTCAAAGATATTATTCTGTGGGGCCAGCAGGATGGAGAATTTAACTCGGATTATAATGCCGATGATCTAGCGGAACATCTGCATGCTGTTTGTATTGGGCTAAGGGTAATGACAAGGACTACCATACCTAAAGAAAAGTTACACCGTATAGCCGATTTATCCATTAAACTTTTATAAAAATAATTATTATTTATATAGTTGTGGAGAATAAGAAGTAATTTGCTTTTGCATATTTTAGAATGAACGTTCTCACAATTGAGTATTGCCTTGTTTAAAGCTCACTTACAAGGGTCATTCTTTTGTTCTTTTTAGAATGATCGTTCTCAAAAACGTATTTCTTTCCTTGCTAAAGTACTTCAATGAATGATCTATTCTTGTGTGTATTTTAGAATGATCATTCCCATATAGTAAGAATATTCTATACCTATAACTTTTAAAAAAGTGAGTCACAGTTTGCTTAGTTTTATGAGGATTTGCACTCAAACAATGAATAAAAGGAGTTAATAAAATGAAAATTTCTGAACAAGTCGCATTTGTGACTGGAGCAAACCGAGGTTTTGGCCGCCATCTCACCCTTGAACTTCTATCCAGAGGGGCCAAAGTTTATGCTGGCGCAAGAAATCCGGAGACCATTGATATTCCAGGCGTTACACCTGTAAAGCTTGATATTACCAACCCTCAAGAAGTTGCAGCAGCTGCTATCCTCGCTAAGGATGTTACGCTTTTAATCAACAATGCAGGATCATCTACTGGCGCCTCTTTGCTGGACGATGATGTAGAAAAAATACATTTGGAGTTTGATACGCATTTCTTCGGTACATTATCCATGGTTCGTACTTTTGCACCGATACTAGAAAAAAATGGGGGAGGGTCCATATTGAATGTTCTTTCCGCATTATCTTGGTTTAGTTCAGGAACTGTGGGTGCTTATTCAGCTGCAAAGGCTGCAGAGTGGGCATTGACTAACGATTTACGTCTAAATCTGTATCCTCATAATATAAGAGTAGCAGGATTACATGTAGGCTTTATGGAGACAGATATGACAAACAGCTTAGAAGTTCCAAAATCCAACCCTGCAGATATCGCAAAAATAGCTGTTGATGGCATAGAATCTGGCAGCTTTGAAATTATTGCTGATGACGACAGCCGAAAGATACAAAGTGGACTTGCAGGGGGCGTTCCTGCACTATACCCATATCTTTCTTAATGACAATTTCGATGCCAACTTAATTTAAAGAGGAGTGTACAAAATGGACAAATTGTGGAGTAGAACTAAAATTGGAAATATGGAATTACCTCATCGTTTAGCAATGGCACCTATGACACGTAGTAGAGCGGAAAAGGACGGTACACCGGGAGAATTAAGCTCCCTTTATTATGCTCAAAGAGTATCTATGGGTTTAATTATTAGTGAAGGTACACAACCATCTGATGATGGACAAGGTTATTTAAATTCACCTGGTATCTATACTGAAAAACAAATAGAAGGTTGGAAAAAGGTTACGGATGCAGTGCATGAAGCAGATGGGTTTATGTATATACAATTAATGCATGTGGGACGAATTTCGCACCCCGACAATACTCCGCATCATCGTCAAGCAGTTGCACCCTCTGCGATCGCACCTGGTGTAGAAATGTTTACTGCTAAAGGAATGCAGGAAATACCCGTCCCACGAGAGCTGAGTGAAGAAGATATTCGAAATACTATTGCAGACTTCCGTAAAGCAGCCGCAGCAGCTATTAAGGCAGGTGCTGATGGGGTTGAAATTCATGGAGCCAACGGTTATCTAATCAATCAATTTATTGGAGAAAATTCGAATAAACGAATCGATAAATACGGAGGATCTGTGGAGAACCGTGCTCGCTTTGCAATCGAAGTAACGAAAGCAGTCGTTGAAGAAATTGGAGCAGAAAGAACTGGCTTCCGTATTTCACCAGGAACACCTCTTGGTGGGATTAATGAAGGCGAACAAGGACCGGAGGTTTATCTCCATCTTGTAAAAGAATTAGCTAAGTTTAATTTAGCATACCTCCATGTTATGCATTTAGGGAACGAAACACTGCTACGTAAAATTCGTTCGATTTGGACAAATCCATTATTGGTTAATCGAGCAGGACGGGCACTTGACGATATTAGTATAGATATTGATAACGGGACTGCTGATGTAGTGCCAGTCGGTATCTGGTCATTAGCTAATCCGGATTTAGTGGAACGTCTTAAAAAGGGATTTCCTTTAAATGAAGTTGATCCTAAAACATTATACGCAGGTAACGGAAGCTTAGGTTATACAGACTATCCTAAAATGGAAGAATTAAATTCTCAACAGCAGTAAGAATAAGTGAATCCAGAAATGGCGTACAACTAAAAATTGTACGCCATAAGATTTTTAAGTAGAAAGGACGCTGAAAGAACATGAGAGCTGCTCAAATGCAGAAATACTCAAAAGAAATACAATTGGAAATCAATAATGTGAAAATACCAGAAATCAATAACCATGAGGTACTCGTTAAAGTGAAAGCTGCAGGTGTAAATCCTTTAGATATTCTTATTTTGAATGGAAGTATCCGAATGATTGCTGATTATGATTTCCCATTAACATTAGGCAATGAACTATCTGGTGTTATAGAGGCAGTTGGTAAAGATGTTGTTGATTTTCAGGTTGGCGACCAAGTTTATACAAGGTTGCCAGTGAATAAAATAGGAGCTTTTGCTGAATATGTGGCGGTCAAAGATGACGCTATATCTAAAATGCCTAAAAATTTATCCTTTGTTGAAGCGGCTGCGGTTCCCCTTACTGCATTAACAGCTTATCAAGCATTGAAGGACGTATTAAATGCTCAGCCTAATGCAAAGCTATTTATTCCTGGGGGAACCGGCGGCTTCGGTGCTATGGCAATCCCTATTGCTAAATCAATGGGGTTATACGTTATTGCAAGTGGCAGTGAAAGAGGTCGATCACGTACACTGTCGATTGGGGCAGATGAATTTATAAATTATAAAGAGGAAAACTATGCTGAGGTTCTATCCAATATAGATTATGTTATAGACACCTTGGGTACAAATGAAATAAAAACTGAACTTGATATTTTAAAACCTCAAGGAAAATTAGTATCATTGAAAGGCTTACCAAATTATCGCTTCGCCGTTGAAAATAATTTTCCAATGTGGAAAAAAATGTTGTTTGGTTTAGTGGGTGCTCGTTTAGACCGATTAGCAGCTAGAGATAACAAAGAATATCACTTTTTATTTGTGCAAGCCAATGGAAGACAGTTACAAGAGATTACTTGTCTTATTGAAAATGAGAATATTACAACTTCAATTGATTCAACTTATACATTTGATGACATTAATAAGGCATTACATCAAGTTTCTACTGGTCATTCACAAGGCAAAGTTATTATAACTTTCTAATGGAAGCAAAATGCGTAAGCCTACAGATTTGTCATCACGTTCTGCAATCCCAATTTCGGTCACGAAATAGGTAACGTTGAAAAATCTCAAAAGCCAAAGGGGTAACCAATGAAAGAAAGCTCCCTTCACGAGAGCTTTCCATTCCATTCACCGCTATTCGTATCGAACCGCGGAAACTTCCTTCACGGGTGCAACCGGTGTTAATGCTACACCGCTTCTTGCAGGAAATCCAATTTATTGATCTCACATGAGAATGTATCGGGTAGGCGGTTAATAATTCTTTTTCAACAGTTCAAAAACTTCATCTTGGGTGAGGCCAAAGGATTTGTAGTATGAAACGTCGCTTTGCTTTAAGATCATTTCGTTACGCATTTGAAGCATTTCATCGGATGAGAACTTGGCTACAAAACAACCTTTACCTGATAATGTATTGATCAAACCACTTCGCTCGAGTTCTTCCCAAGCTTTCTTTACGGTGATGAAACTAACATGAAGCTCTAGTGCTGCTTGTCGAATTGGCGGCAAACACAAAATAACCACTATGAACTAGCATAAAAACACCAATATAAAGAGGCATGATAAACAACATTGGATAACGCTAATTTTAAATTACTAGGTTATACATACATATACTCCTTTTATACCGTACATCCTATTTATGTACAGTTTTTATCGAGGAAATTTTCATCTATTCCGAAAACAGATGCGTTTATTATTGCTGATATATAAGTAAATCAAAGTTTGCAGGAATTAAGATCCTCTTGTCGAATTGCTAGAACGAGTTACTATTGATAACAATAAATTCTATATGGATGTTGAGATATCACAAGTCTTTTAAAGGGGATGTTCTGTTCGATGGAATTTGAAAAAATCGCAACTCTTAAACCAAGAGAAATGGGGATTAAGCTTACCTTCCAGGAGATACACGACAAAATTTTTGAAAGCACTTTTCGTGGATATGATCAAAACCAGGTTAATGAGTTCTTGGATATAATCATTAAGGATTATGATCTCTATAACCAGATTATTAGAACACTCCAGGAGAAAATCATGCAGTTGCAGAAAAGCGAGAATCATTCGATGAATACCCAAGAAGATATTCTTCGACGTATCCGTGAACTTGAAACTTTCGCGTGGGGCAGTCCGAAAGCTTAATCAATACGATTCGGCGAAAATCGATGAGAGCGTTTATGCGTAATTATTAGTCGGCGTTCCTATAAAGGGTACCAGAGTAATAAAATCTAAGTCCATCACCTATAGTGGGTTCAGGAGCAGGGGAATTTGTTCTGAATAGAATGCCACTCCATTTACCTAGGGTTCCGTAGTCCTTATTATAGATAATTGATGCGGGAATATTCTCACTTGCTGCAAAGTCTCTTGAAATTGTAACGTTTCTTTGTAGATTATTAACCTCAATGGTGTCAGAAACAACAGTCAATTCATTAGATATGATAACAGATGGTGCAGGAGTAATGTTTAGAACTACTACATCTTTAGCAAAGGCGGAACCAGTAATTGAAAGTAGCATGATAGATAGCAGAAGTGCTACTTTGAAATGACGTTTCATAGATAATTTCCCCTTAGAATTTAATTTATGACTACTAAATTGTATTATTTAAACCATAATATGTAAAGTTAATATATTCTAATAAAATCACATACAGTTAAGCATCTAATGAACCTTTTTCCGTGATATATAGTAGATCGTTTTAGGACGATCTATTTTCCTTTGTTATGTTTAATATCTCCCCCTCATATTAATAAAGGAGAGGGGGAATATCGTGTGGAAAACGAGCAGCAAGTGATCGAATTTAAGAGGGACGTAGATCTTCGTATTGATAGTAAGAAGAGGTATTCTCCGCAGGGGGATGATCGGCTTCACCCGGAGGTTCATGAAGAGGAGATCTTCGAAAAGCGACTTCAAACCCTAATTCAGCATTTAGTCTCGAAGAATAACTTCAAAAATGTCGGTAATTTTTATGTAGATTCGCCAATAAAGCAGGAGAATCTGAAGAAGTATTTCAAAGCGTTAAACTCACATAATCCAGAATGGATGCTCCTCGGTGAAGCTCCAGGTATCCACGGCTGCGTAAAAACAGGAATACCCTTTACATCTCAACGACTTATCATGGATGGCAGCCTGAACAAACATTTTCCTAATACCCAATTTATTGCTGACGGAAATAAAGCTGAGGGTTCATCCACAGTAATATGGGGGTCCATAAATTCCCTTCTCAAGCCCCCAGTCTTATGGAATGCTTTCCCACTTCATCCGAAAAATGAGGTCGGCGGGAATCGTACTCCTACTCATGAAGAACTTAATTGGGGGATGGAGATCTTAAAACAAGTGTTATTTATCTTTCCAGACGTTAAGATTGTCACGGTCGGCCGGAAAGCCGAAGGTGTTTGTAAATCTCTAAACTTCCAAACATTCGCTCACTTAAATCATCCTTCTAGAAAGGCAAACCTCTTTAGAGAGCAATTTAAAGCGTGCTTTTCTTTATAAATCTATATCAGATTTAATAAAACTCCTTCAAGAGAATGGAACCATATCGTAAGATATGGAGACTACCTTGGAGGTTTTTTTGCATTGGTAACAAGAAATATTAAGAAGTTCTTCATTATTATCATAAATCTTTGTTAAGACTTTCGTTCTATAATTAAACTATGGAAGAATCGCAGTAGGAAGGTAGGTTGAGAAATGGAAGATTTTAATGTACTTGTTGTAGATGATGAAAAGGAAATACGGGACGTTATAGCGATTTACTTGAAAAATGAAGGAGTTACGGTGTTAAAAGCAAAGGATGGGATGGAAGCTTTAGAAATTATTAATGAACACCAAGTCCATCTGATTATATTAGATATTATGATGCCCAATATGGATGGGATTTCGACTACATATAAAATTCGTGAGCAGAAGAATATTCCTATCATTATTTTGAGTGCAAAAAGTGAGGATGCAGATAAGATATTAGGCCTCCATATGGGAGCGGATGATTATGTAACAAAACCGTTTAATCCAATGGAGCTCGTAGCCCGTGTTAAATCCCAGTTGAGAAGGTATATTACTCTCGGTACATATGAAGGTATCAAAAAAATAATTGATCTAAATGGGCTTACATTAGACAAATCAGCAAAAGAAGTGACAGTTCATGGAGACCTTGTGAAGCTTACACCGATTGAATTTAGAATTGTCGAATTACTAATAACTAACGCCGGCCGGGTGTTCTCGATCAGTGAAATCTATGAAAGAGTATGGAACGAGCCTTGCTATAACGCAGAAAATACGGTAGCCGTCCACATTAGAAAAATTCGTGAAAAAATTGAAATTGATCCGAAAAATCCTAGATTTATTAAGGTGGTATGGGGAATTGGCTACAAAATGGAAAAATAAATTTATCATTGGGGCTTGGGTTATCATGTTTACTTTTGGCCTAAGCGGGATCGTATCCTTTGTTACTTTCGGCAACAATTATTTTCAGCGGGATTATTTCCACACTTCTGAATTCCAAAACCTGCTCGCTCGATTCACTGGAGATTTAAACTTGTTCGAACTAAATAATATCACTTTGGAGGAAGCCAAAAGATCAATAATTGTCACTGAAGATGAAATTAATGCGCATCGTTATAGTTCTGGGTATCTAACTGATCAAATTACGAACATAAATGCTCAGTACGAAGATCTTATTCAGCAAGCATTAGTAATGGAGAACCAAGGGGCAGCGGATATATATCTTGAGGAGAGAGATAAGAAAATAGACGATACTATAAATGTATTCAAGAGTGATGACTATGTTTTAGCAAAGATTATAAAGGAGAAAGAACAGATATTAGAGGAGTTCTACAAGGAACGAGAAAATTACCGTCCAGAATATTTAAAATACAAAGAAGCTTTATATTTCTATTTTGAAAACAGTGCAACCGGAAAATTCTATACAAATCTGAACGAATCAGATGAAGAATCAGTAAAAAACCTTATGACTCCTAACAATATGTTGTATATTACCGATTATTCTATACCCAGTAATTATTCGATGTATTACAGCTTTGCAGGATTTGATGAACTGGAAAATTCTTTTATTCCATTCGAAGGAAAGATTGCGATATCTAAATCCCTGTCCTCATCAAACTGGGCTATGATCGAATACGAACGTTACAAACAGAAACAAATCATATGGTGGTTGTATTCCTTATCAAGCATCGTCGTTCTTATTTTGTGTTTCTATCTTCTGAAAAAAGCGAAAGTTATTCTTGCTGAAATTGAAAAATGGAGGACTTATTATAATAAGGTTCCCCTAGACTTGAGAGTTATTTTATTCGCTATCATAGGATTTTTTGCCGCTATCTTTCTGATTTTTATTAATGAACAAATCTTTTATGACATTGAAAATCCATTTGTTTACGGTCGGGATATAATTACCTGTATGGCAGTTGGATCGGTCCTTTGGTTTCTTACCCTTGTCCAAGGGAAATTACTTACTTTAGAATTTAAGGATCGGAAAAATGTAAAAAAAGTATGGGAAAAAGCGCTCTTTTATAAAACAGGACAGAGTATAAGGGTGCACTTCAATAAAGTAAAACGTAGTCTGAAAGACGCTTTTCTGAATACAAGCACGGGCATGCAGCTGTTTATTGTATTAGCTACAGTTTTTGGTTTAGGTTTTGCAGCGATCATGATTATCGCAGATCCATTTTTTCTTTTTATATATATATTATTGCTTGCGTTCATAGGGCTTCCAATTATTGTGGTATTGATCAAAAGCATTGGACATTTTAACCGGATCGTAAATAAAACGAATGAATTGGCTGTTGGAAATCTAGGGGAGGATCTACCGGTATCAGGGAAATCTGTTCTGGCAATGCTCGCTAGCAATATCAACGTGTTAAAGCAAGGGGTAAAGACGTCACAGAATGAGCAGGCAAAGAGCGAACGACTTAAAACAGAGTTGATTACCAATGTAAGTCATGACCTAAGGACACCACTAACATCTATTATTACTTATACAGAATTATTAAAATCGGAAGGGATATCCAATGAAGACAGGTTAGACTATCTCGACATCATTGATATGAAATCCAAGCGATTAAAGCTGTTAATTGATGATTTATTCGAAGTTTCGAAAATGGCCAGCGGAAATATGGAATTGACCTTGGAAAAAGTGGATCTCGTTCAGCTGCTACAACAGGCACTAGCGGAATATGATGACACTATTCAAGAGTCCAGTCTGCAATTCCGGATTACTTACACGGATATGCCAGTTTACGCCTTAGTAGATGGGAAAAAGCTGTGGCGTGTCTTTGATAACTTAATTGGAAATGTCCTGAAATATTCGTTAGAGAACTCGCGCGTTTATATTTCCGTATGTAGACTCGACACTCAGGTGATTATTTCGTTTAAAAATGTATCAAAATATGAGCTTAGTGAGAATATAGATGAGCTGTTTGAACGGTTTAAACGTGGAGATACTTCGCGTCATACCGAAGGTTCTGGCCTTGGGCTAGCCATTGCGAAATCAATCGTCGACATTCATGAAGGGAGTCTTGATATTGAAACAGACGGTGACTTATTTAAGGTGAGTATATCTCTGAAACTAGTGGTTTAATGAGGCGAAATGGTCTTTTAGCATCAAGGAAAACTTAGTACGGGTATCGGTCGAATGACACAAACATGCACACATTTAAAGTCGCTACTATAGCGGCTTTTTTATTTGCTGAGATAATTCCAACAGAGCGGCAGCTTTAAAAACATGAGATAGGGGTAAAATATCAATAAGTTTGATTTGATGGATAATAGATTGGTAGAAAATCCATTTGACAACATGTATATACAGGGTTAAAATCATTTTACTTGTATATACAAGATTCAATTTAAATTAATTAGGGGTGAAATTCACTGTGAACACTCTAACTCAACATGATTGGTGGAGAAGATCAACTGTATACCAGGTTTATCCTAAAAGCTTTAAAGATACTACAGGCACAGGATCAGGAGATATCAAAGGTTTAACTAGCAAACTTGATTATCTGAAAGAGTTAGGTATCGATATTGTTTGGTTGCAACCAGTCTATGTCAGTCCCCAAAATGATAACGGTTACGACGTAGCTGATTATTGTCGTATCAATCCTGACTTTGGTACCATGGAAGACTTTGATGAGTTGGTACAGGAATTAAAAAAGCGAGACATGCATCTGATGATCGATATTGTGGTGAACCATTCCTCAACAGAGCATGAATGGTTCAAGGCTTCACGATCATCGAAAGATAATCCATATCGTGACTATTACATTTGGCGAGATCCGGCACCGGATGGAGGAGTGCCGAACAATTGGCAGTCCAAATTTGGAGGTCCTGCCTGGCAGTACGACGAGACCACAGGACAATATTTCCTCACACTGTTCGATAAGACACAAGCTGATTTGAACTGGGAGAACGAGAAGCTCAGAGAAGAAGTTATTAAATTACTGACTTTTTGGGCCCAAAAAGGTGTCAAAGGTTTCCGGATGGACGTAATCAATCTAATATCTAAAAATCAGGAGTTTCCTAATGATGACGGTTCGATCGCTCCTGGTGACGGGCGTATTCATTACACGGATGGGCCACGTGTTCATGAATATATTAAAGAGCTTAATGAAAAGGTCTTCACACCTTATAACATCGTAACAGTTGGCGAAATGTCATCGACTTCTCTTCAACAATGCATCCGCTACTCGAATCCACAAGAAAAAGAGTTCTCGATGACGTTCAACTTCCACCATTTGAAGGTTGATTATCCGAATAACAACAAATGGGAGCTCATGCCTTATGACTTCGAGCAGCTCAAAAGTTTGCTTTCCGATTGGCAAATCGGAATACAACAGGGCGGAGGCTGGAATGCACTATTCTTCAACAATCATGATCAACCACGAGCATTGTCACGTTTTTTGAATGATGATATTTATTGGGTCGAAAGCGCAAAACTGCTAGCGATCACTCTTCATGGTTTACAGGGGACACCGTATGTCTATCAAGGTGAAGAAATCGGGATGCCCAATCCGAAGTGGAAGGATATGAGTGAATTCAGGGATATTGAATCCACTAATATGTACCGAATCTTGCAGGAGAGAGGCAAAACAGCTGAAGAGGCGTTTGCTATCATCAAAGAACGTTCTAGAGACAACTCGCGTACACCTATGCTTTGGGACAACAGTCCGCAAGCCGGGTTTACAACTGGAACTCCATGGATAAAGGTGGATGAACGCTATCCGCTATTGAATGTGGAGAAACAACTATCAGATCCAGACTCGGTTTTCCATCATTACCGTAAGCTGATTTCCTTCCGCAAAAACATTCAGGTGTTTACGGACGGAGATTATAAGCGTTTAGATGATGGCCATCCACAAATCTATAGCTACATCCGCAGTAATGAGAACGAATTGCTGATTGTCATGTCAAATTTTAGCGGAGACGAGACTTCGTTTGAATTTCCGGATTCGCTTTGGCAAAGCATTGGTCACAAAAGCATCGAGCTATTAATCGGAAACACAGGTGAAGAAAAAATACTTCGTCAGCAGATTACACTTAGTCCATATGCAGCATTTATGTGGATCGTTCGTTAACTATCGAGAAAATTCATGCAGAGGAGTGAGATAAATGGAAGTTAATAAGAAAAATGTAGAGAAAATCATTGAAGCCATCGGCGGGAAAAAGAACATTGAAGCGGCTACGCATTGTGTCACTCGCCTGCGTTTTGCGCTACAAGACGAAAGTAAGGTCGATGAAGCGGCGCTAGAAAACAATGATTTGGTCAAGGGACATTTCTCTTCGCAAGGTCAATACCAAGTCATTATCGGGCCAGGTCTTGTTGATAAGGTTTACGAAGAATTGATTCAAATTACGGGAGCGGAACGAGTATCTAAGGACGATGTAAAGAATCTCGCAAGTAACAAACAAAACCCGATCCAGCGTGCTATCAAAACGCTTTCCGATATATTTATTCCAATTTTGCCTGCCATCGTTACTGCCGGTTTACTACTGGGAATTAACAATATATTGACCGGTCCCGGTATTTTTTTCGCAGGAAAATCATTGATACAGGTCTATCCCCAGTGGGCGGATATTGCCTCAATAATCAATACTATCGCAAGTACTGCTTTTACATTTTTACCTGCCCTTATCGGATGGTCAGCTGTCGTCCGTTTCGGTGGCAGTCCTTTGCTGGGAATCGTGCTAGGCCTTATTCTTGTTCATCCTGATTTGTTAAGCGCATACAGCTATGCTGAAGCGAAGACTAATGGATCGGTACCAGTGTGGAATCTGTTTGGCTTCGAAATAAATAAAATCGGATATCAAGGCCAAGTTCTTCCCGTCCTGGTATCGGCTTATGTTCTGGCTAAAATTGAAACCTTCCTGAATAAAAGGGTACGAGACTCAATCAAACTGTTAATTGTAGCACCTATCACACTACTAATAACTGGTTTTCTTGCATTTACTGTGATCGGACCTGTTACGTTTGCTGCTGGAAACGCCATCACAACAGGGTTGGTGTATATATTTGACGCTGTACCAGCACTTGGCGGTTTAATTTATGGAGGATTGTACTCCCTTCTCGTTATTACAGGCATGCACCATACATTCCTGGCTGTAGACGTTCAATTGATCGGTTCCCAAGGAGGTACATTCCTTTGGCCGATGCTAGCTCTATCCAATATCGCGCAAGGTGCAGCAGCGCTGGCTATGATGTTCGTATTCAAGGAGCAGAAAAGCAAAGGTCTAGCTGTTACTTCTTCGGTCTCTGCTTTTCTAGGCGTTACAGAACCAGCTATCTTTGGTGTAAATGTAAGACATAAGTTTCCGTTTGTCTTTGGTATGATCGGTTCGGCTATAGCCGGTGTACTGCTGACCATAAACCATGTTCGTGCCACCTCGATTGGTGTGGGCGGAATTCCAGGATTCCTTTCTATTTTCCCGAATCAGTGGGGTGTATTTTTCCTGGGGATGGTCATCGTACTGGTGGTACCCTTCATTGCTACGGTAATTTACGGCAAGTGGAAAGGCAATAAGTCAGTAGACAATGGACAGATATTGGATAACGAGACAAAGAATAATTCAACTCGTCAACCTGAACCGGACCAGACCAATAAACAAGTTATTCCTACAAAAGAAGATAACGAAAAATCCGTTTTGTATATTAAAGCTCCTTTATCAGGAAATGGAGTGACACTCGAGAAAGTGCCTGATCCGGCATTTGCCAGTGGGGCGATGGGACAAGGCATTGCAATCGAACCTAAGGTGGGAAAGGTTGTTGCACCGTTTAATGGTGTCGTGGCTCATGTAATTAAAAGTAAACATGCTGTCATCCTAGAGCATGAGACCGGAATCCAAATTCTGATACACGTTGGAATTAATACCGTTGCGCTGAAAGGGGAAGGATACACGTCCTACGTTCAGACTGGAGATCAAGTCAAAGCTGGTCAACTTCTCTTGGAATTTGACCGTGACGTGATTACGAATGCCGGTTACCCTTTAATTACGCCTATTATTCTGCCGGATGGACAGGATCAAATAGAGCGAATCGAAATGATGGATCCAGCTCAGCTACAAAGCGATAAGGATGTTATATTGAAAGTTTACCTAAAAGATTAGTTGGTATTGTTCCTTACATCTAGCGCGTATTTAGCAACGGGTGTGCTGGATTTATGCTAAATACATGTTAAAATGAGTAGGGTGATTACATTGAATAAAAATATTTATTTACAGATTTATAATGATTACTCTGACAAGATTCAAAAAGGACAATTGGTTCCCGGGACCAAGCTGCCCTCAGAAAATGATATTACAGTCGAATACGGCACTTCTAGAGAGACCGTACGCAAGGCGCTAAATTTGCTGGTGCAGTATGGATACATTCATAAAGTTAGAGGGAAGGGCTCTTATGTGCTCGACATTGGACGAATGGATTTCCCGATTACCGGACTCATCTCATTCAAGCAAATGTCCAAGAAGTTTGGCTGGAATACGAAAACCCATGTGGATGAGGTCAAACGGGTACCAGCAAATGCTGAAGTCGCAAGACAACTTCACATCCCGGCAAATGAGCCTGTATGGAGAGTAACCCGGGCGAGAGAGATTGAAGGCGAACGGATCATCTTAGACAAGGATTACTTTCTATCATCCATTGTTGAACAGTTAAGCGAGGAAATTGCCAGTCACTCGATCTATGAGTATTTAGAGGGAGTACTTCAATTAAAAATCAGTTATGCGAAGAAAGAAATTTCTGTAGAGGAAGTTACAGCTGAAGATCGAAGACTGCTGGATTTACACGATTTCAACCACATTGTTGTGGTCAAAAACTATGTATTTTTAGAAAACACTACGCTATTTCAGTTTACAGAATCAAGACATAGGCTGGATAAGTTCCAATTTGTCGATTTTGCACGACGAGTTCATGGGGAAGATCTTCCCTAACACACTTTTCGAAATATAATAAAAGCAAAGTAGTCCTTGGCACGTTTGCCAAGGACTTTTTGTCTTTGAACATACGCCCTTTCGAGCGCAACAGGAAATATCTTCATGTCTACTTTTGAGAGAAAAATTGGTAAGGTAGAGAGATATCAATTTAAAAGAGGTGAAGACTTGTCATGATTAAGAAACACTGTTTATTCTGCGATGAGATTGTTTCGATAGAACCGGAAGGCGATTACGATAAATATTTAGGTTGTTCCTGTTCGCCCGGCAGGTTCTACACCCTACTAAGAGACAGTTACAAATCTATTCATTTACTGCCGCATCAACAGAAACGTACAATGCTTCATGTAGTATCGGCATATATACGAGAGCTGACAGATTGTGATGAAAAAGTTACTATAACGGCTAATGATTTGGAATCCATTGTGAATTCTCCGGAAATACCAGTGACCATTGAAGATAAAGGAAACCGTCTACTGCAGTATCTGTACAGACATTCCGAAGGTCCAGGGGAACCTGTTGTCATACAACCACTCTCCAGGAACTATAACTTGACGTACTCTCCAAGTCTACAAGAACTAGTATATATCATTGATAAGCTGAGTAATGAGAAGCTACTGGTCAGAGAAGGCGTAACTTATAAGCTTACAGATACGGGATGGAGTGTAGCGGCTGCAAGCGCCGGAGGCACAAAATTAAAACCATGTATGGTACTCATATCAGATGATGAAGATTTACACAAGGATTGGCTGGAAGAGTTGTTCCCAAGAATAGAGCAATGTGGTTATCTTCCACGTGTACTTACACAATCAAAAACTCAAAGTCATGAAGATTATTCCTTGGAGCATATCGCGGACAATAAGCTGATTATTGCGGATCTTACCGGCCAATCTCCAGGGGTATATTTTGCGGCTGGATATGCGCTCGGATTGAACATACCCGTGATATGGACCGTGAATAGCAGCGAAGCCGATAAACTTGTTGTGCAACTACAAGATATCCGTCCTATTGTTTGGGATACAGTCTCAGATCTGACAGTTATACTTCAGCAAAGATTGAGTAGATAGAGAGGGGAGCTTTTGAATAAAAAAATCACTCTAAATCCTTGATATTACTGCATATAAAAAGCCATCGTTTTGAATAAAGATTGTTCAAAATGATGGATTTCTTATATTTTATGAACTGATTTTCTATAAATAAATCAGTTCATCAGTGCTATCAATCAAGGAAACATCCCAGAATCGGCACAATGATTGTTCTGCCATTTCAGTTAAGCTGACCTTCCTATTTTGACGTTGACCATCAATCTCCTCATGCACATGGAGTACTAAAAGGACCAGAAGGAGTACTGTCAACACCCGGTGTATAAACATCCAGCGCTTCTTTAACTTTTTACGAAACATATAGGTGAGCGCAAGAAGCAAGGCGATAAAGAGGCAGGTAGTACCCAAATTAAGAGTAAAGAGTTTAGGCATCAATTCCATATCAAAAAGGTTAGTAGTTTCCTCGTTGCCAGCCAAAACACCATGCAGAAGGCCAGTGGTAATCATCCCTATCCCCAAGTGCTTGTGGGATTTACTAAAAAGGCGGTTTAACCGACGATTTTTGCAAATGCGTGCAATGTATTTCAGTGCTAACAGAATGGTAAATATCACTGCAACCCAAGCGAGTATTTCACTAATAATCATGATCTACTTTAAACCTGTAAATCTTTTTTCTATTTTTTCAAGCCACTTTCCTCTTTTTTCACTAGAACTGGCTTTTACCATATTCAAGCTCAACCATTTCACATTTTTAATACCTGATTTCTTTAGAGTTCCTTTTATGAGTGACTTTTTAATGGCATTACCATACGTTAACTTATACATAATTGCGGGTGTATTCATCGTGGTGATCACAGTAGCAGATTTAAGATTATTCATCAATGTAACCATTCCATAACCTGACTTTGTATAGTCGTAGGTTTCTCCAGGAAAGATGACTTTATCAATAAACCCTTTCATTAAAGCAGGCATCAATTCCCACCAAATAGGAAAGATAAAAACAAGATGATCTGCTGCTTTTATGCGCTGTATATATTCCAGAGCTTGTGGATCGATGGATTTTTTATTTCTAAATGCTAATAAATCTTCTGCTGTCATGACTGGGTTAAATTGATCATGATCTAAATGTATGACGTCAATTTCATGACCTGCTTTATTAAGACCCTTTTTAACTGAGTCTAAGATAGCATGACAATAACTTCCTACATAAGGATGATTAAAAACAATGGCAACTCTCATAATAAATATCCTCCAATTAATGATTTATTATTTACTATGAGATTTTAACTCGCTATGTCAGATAGACGCATTAACCATTGTTAATATCAGATGAAATCCTATTGCGAATCCTACTTAAAGAAACAGATGTTATGCCTAAATACGACGCAATATAATGGTGAGGAACGCGTTCTAAAAGTTGTGGATTTTGTGAGCATAACTCCATATACCTTTTTTGAGGAGAATCTTTTATTCGAGAAAGAAATAGTTTCGTATAATTCACAAATCTTTCAGCCAATATTTCTGATGCGTATTCCTTTAGTTGAGGAATCATTTTGAACATTTTTAGATAATTTTCTTTCTCAATTGTTATAAGATGTGAGAATTCAACCGTTTCTATGTTAAATAAACTCGTTTCATTATTGTAAAAGCTTTCAAAGGAAGATACCTCTTGTTGTTCAAAGAAAAATTGAAAGGTAATATCTCTTCCGTCATCATTAAACCATAATCTCAAGCAACCTTGATTTATAAAGTATATACGACTCGCTATTTCTCCTTCTCTTAAAAGAGTTGTCTTTGGGGGAACATGAATCTCAGTAAACATGCTTTGTAACTCTCCCCAATTATCTCTTATATAAGGTATATGATTAAAATATGACTTCATTATGCTGATCAGCTCCCTTTCTGCTCCATTTTTTCGATTATTTATAATTCCTTATTGGCTAATCTAACTCGTTGTATTCCATTTCGATGGATTCATGTCATCCGGGATCTTATGATTAAGAATATCTAGGTAGTGATTTGCTTTGTCTTCCATATATTTGGCTTTAAGTTTTGCTTCCTCCAATTGGGCCAGTGCAGTAGCTTTATGTTCCAAAATGATCTGATAGCGTTCCTGAACGGTAGAATCACCGGACAAACACAAGTCTACATAGTTCTTAATTGCTTTTACTGACATCCCGCATTGTTTTAAATATTTTACACCTGTAAGCCAATTGACTGATTCTTCATCAAAAAGCCGATTATTATTATTATCACGCTGTAAGGTGGGAACTAACCCCTTATCAGTATAGTAACGAATGGTATGTTCGGACAGATCAAGCAACTTTGCCACTTCTTTCACAGTATACATGGTGATCCTCCTCATTAATTGTATTTCAAAATCTTTCGTTTGCTCTTGACTTCGTGTTACTCGAATCTGATAGGCTAATAATTGTAATCCTAACAACAGAAGATGTAAATAGGATGAACCTTAGTAGGTCGACACTTACTACACAATAGGAGGATTCATATGCAAAAGGTAACTTTAAACAATGGTCTTGAGATGCCTATACTTGGTTTTGGTGTCTACCAGATTGAAGACGCAAATGAATGTGAACAGAGCGTTTATGATGCTATCATGGCAGGCTATCGTCTGATTGATACGGCTTCGGCTTATCAAAATGAAGAAGCAGTCGGTAGAGCACTTAGGAATCACAACAACTCCCCTTTGTGTCAGCCAACGATATGGAGTCGATTGCTGCATTAGATACGAAAAAAGGTTTATTCTTCTCACATCACGATCCCGAAATGGTGAAATGGCTTGGTAATACTAAATTTGATATTTAATCATTATCTAACAATAGATATCAGCAAGATTTATATATTAATGATTTAAGTGGCAAGCCAAATAGGCTTGTCTTTTTATATGGTAGACGAGCCTGGCTGAAAAGCTTTTTAACGATATAACAGTCGGGCTCGGTTTAGATCCACTGGAATGTTCGCCCTGATTTCTAAAAAATATTCCAATTGCCATTTTTGTGTTTTTTGAGCTTGAAGACTCAGCGGTCTGTCCCAAGGTGGATAGACGCGTATCGCCCTTTTTCCACCTTTTCCATCTTTTGATAAGATATCTTTTTCAAATAAAATGTTTTTTGGAAAAACAAAATGTCCAAAGTGATCATTTTGCCTTACGCAAATAACAAAGTAATCGATCGGATCAGAAACATCATAAGGCTGGATAGGTTTTTTGCCCACTCTTTCCCAAAGAGTAACGAATTGACCTATTTTCGTTGGTGTAATTTTGGCAGTTCGAAAACGAATCGAGAGATCATTCAGTTTAAATATATAGGCACCGTACTCCGCGTTTTGCTCTTCTGGCTTTAGATTAGAACATACAAATCCGCAGGGGAGGTAAATATATTTTTTTATCGCAATTAAATCGACGTGGACTTTTTTTTCATCCATGGTGGTCCCCCTTTTTAGGTCATTACAACATTATATATTAATATTTCGCTGAGAAGAAAGGGCTGCGTGCGTTATCGTCCTGGTTCAAAAAACAACAGTTAAGATAATCATATAAAAAAACGCATCGAATCCTTAGACTCGATGCGTTCATTTTTATAATTCATTATATAGCTCGCCATCAACAGGTTCTAACCATTCTGATTCCCCCGGTGTAATGGCTAGATGTACAAACCAACTGTCTTTTGTTGCACCATGCCAATAAGCCGAAGTATAGACCTGAAAGTACACTTTAACGAAAGTTATAATGAATAAATCAAATCCAGCAATATGGAATTGTCTAACATTGACTTAAAGTTAACTTTAAGTGATAGAGTGGCAAGAGATAAGAGAGGTGAAGATATTGAATATTACACAAGTGGCAAATCAGTTTGGTTTAGCAGCTTCGACACTGAGATATTACGAACGCGTAGGCTTGATTCCACCGGTTAACCGTAAAGAAAGTGGTGTGCGCGATTATGATCAGGATGATATCAACTGGATTGATTTTATCAAATGTATGCGAGACGCGGGTTTGACGATAGAGGCATTAATTGAATATACAACACTATTTATTGAAGGAAATCACACCATAGAGGCTCGCAAAAAAATCCTAGTTGACGAAAGAGAGAAACAAATACAGAAACGAATACAAATTGACAAAACAATTCAAAGGTTAGCTGGAAAAATTGAAGACTACGACGGGAAATTGCTAGAACGAGAGGCTGAACTCCAGCCAAAGTAGATCTTCGATCGATAAGAGGTTATTTAGTTTTTAAAGGTTGACTTAATGTTAACTTCAAGTTGTAAAGTGTAACTGTATTCATAATCAAGGAGGAATTCATCATGGCAAATATTGAAGGAAAAGTTGTTGTTATCATGGGGGCGTCAAGTGGAATTGGTGAAGCAACCACTAAGAAACTTGCAGAAGAAGGAGCAAGAGTAGTCATTGCCGCTCGTCGTGAAGATCGCTTACAAGCACTTGCCCAATCATTACCAAATGCTGAAATTTCATATCTAGTTGCGGATGTTTCTAACAAGGAAGAGGTCCAATCCGTAATCGATTTAGCAATTGAAAAATATGGCCGAGTAGATGTTCTTTTCAACAATGCTGGAGTCATGCCAACTGCGCCACTGTCGGAATCACGTTTTGATGAATGGCGTCAAATGTTAGACATCAACATCATGGGTGTATTGAATGGCATAGCTGCTGTTCTGCCTGTCATGAAAAAACAACAATCGGGTCATATCATTTCGACGGACTCTATAGCTGGACATGTTGTATATCCGGGTTCTGCTGTATATTGTGGAACTAAATTTGCTGTTCGTGCCATCATGGAAGGGTTACGCCAAGAAGAACGTGAGAACAATCTTCGCAGTACGATTATCTCTCCAGGGGCAGTGGATACCGAATTATATCTAACTTCGAAAGATCTTGAAACTCAAGAGTGGTTGAAGAATAATCAAAGCACAGAAGGTTTCGGATTAAAATCGAGCGATATCGCAGATGCTATAGCCTATGCAATTAGCACTCCTGAGACTGTGGCGGTTAGCGAAATCATGATTCGTCCAACAAAGCAAATGATCTAGTCTGGGTGAGGAGCATGACTTATTCAATTGGAGAATTTGCAGAAATCGTCGGAGTAATAAGAGCACGCTCAGATACTATGAAATGGAAGGATTACTAACTCCTCATCGAAATGAAAAGAATTTACGGATCATGATATTGGTTGGGTTCAATTCCTACTTCATTTGAAAAATTCCGGTATGACGATGGCAGAGCTAAAACAGTATACCCAGTGGCGTGCAATGGGAGACGATACGATTCCTGAAAGGCTGGATCTACTTGAACAGCGCAAGCATTTCGTAGAACAAGAAATTAAAGCATTGCAACAAAACTTGGATATATTAAATCGTAAAATTGTATTCTATCATGATCAGCTAACGGGGAATAAATACGATTTCGTCCTGTACCTAGATGAGCAACAACATGTAGATGAAAAAGTGAATTCATAACAAATTAAAGAGACTGATGGAAACTTTTTGATCCTAAAAATTTCAGTCAGTCTCTTTCTATATATGAGCTATTAGAAAGTTTTTTTAATCCATTTTGAAAAGAAGGGGAGATCAAACAAAATGAAGTCAGAAGATATATTTGAACGTGATAAATCAGGTGAACAAATTTCGCTGGAAGATCCAGGTTATCATAAAATTCGAGATGTAATTAACGAAGCACAAAAAATTACCGCAGAATTGAACAACTCATATCATGATGCGGAAGAGATCAGAAAATTATTTTCCAGGTTGACGGGAATAGAAGTCGATGGCACGTTCGATCTTCTTCCGCCTTTCTACACAGATTTTGGCAAAAATATCAGAGTAGGTAGAAATGTGTTTATCAATCACGCTTGTACTTTTATGGATAGAGGCGGTATAACGATAGAAGATGATGTACTAATTGGACCGAAAGTGAATTTGATTACAATTAACCATCCTCTGGATCCAGCTAAAAGACGATCTACTATATCTACACCTATCGTAATCAAGAAAAATGCATGGATAGGTGTAGGTGCGATGGTAATGCCTGGTGTTACGATTGGAGAAAATTCGATCGTGTCCGCCGGCGCTGTAGTCACGAAAGATGTTCCGCCCAATACTGTTGTTGCAGGCGTTCCAGCAAAAATTATAAAAACGATTGATTTAACGTGAAAATTGTAATGCTCTAACAAAGAAGAAGGCGCAATTTATTTATGATCCCGCCACGCATTCAACTGCGTTTGCACTTCTTTGAGTACCTCGTCGATGCCTGCTTGCTTTAGCTCCTCGTTAAAACGGGGGAGGATCGTATCGACATCGACTGAGCCAGTCATGAGACTTGGATAGTATTTCTTCCAAATCATTTGGATGTTATCGATTTGGGCGGTCATCTTGGATAGATCAGGAGTGAAGCCGAGCACGGTGGACTTGATAACTTCAGAGTTGTATTTACGGAATTGATCCCATTTATCGAGGGGTTCCGGATTATCACCGCCCATGGTTTTTAGGATAAACCAGTTCCCTTGTGTGTATTGTACCCCGGTATAGTTCGCTGGTGCGTTCGGGATCAAGTCACCGTTGCTATCTTTGCTAGGAATTAAGGCTATTTGCCCTTGTTCATCTAGGTTGTAGTGCACTCCTTCAATACCGTAATTAAATAAGTTTCTTATTTCAGGGTCGGTATTAAGTAGATTGAGAAACTTGATAGATTCAACGGGATGTTTCGTGTTAGCATTTACTGCCATAATTCCTCCGCGGACGGATTCCGTAGTGACGACAGTGGGGGTTACGGGATACGATACAATCTTGTAGCCGCGATCCTTACTCCAAGAAGTTTCCGGGAGTGGGCCACCACCAGAGGACTTCCAGAATACTTTATCCCCACGCTTAAGTCCTCCCGGCTCCCGCAGTGCTGCATCTAAGTTGATAAAACCCTCCTTATAATAATGACGTAAAGTGTCTAATACTTGCCGAGCTTCCTTTGTCTCGAAGATATTTACGACCTGAGCATTCGGGTCAAGTGATTTCACCATCAAGGGAACTTTATTGTTCACAATATATTCGTAGCCATAAAGAGCGAAGAAATTATGCGAATCTCGATCCAATTCCATGGGCAAGTATGAAGGCTCTTCCTGCCTAATCATCTGGAGCAACGGTTCGAGCGATTCCAGGGTATTGTATTGGGTAATGTCGATATTATACTTTTCCACTATTGATGCAGGGTACATCCAATGATCACGCACGGCCAACTCTTTATTGGTAGGTACACCGTAAATGCCTCCATCGTTCATACGTACCCCTTGCCAAAAGGTTGGGTCTACGCTGTCGTATAAGTCTTTACCCAGACCTGTAAGGTAATCATCAAGTTTCAGCCATGAACCACGCATAGCGGTGCTAGGATAATTGGTTGCAAAAGCAATGTCGAAAGAACTGCCTGCGGATATAAGCGTGTTCAGCCGATCTTCATACTCTTGCCAACCAACCTTGATATAGGTAATCGTAACACCAATCTTACGAGCCATGATTTCATTGATTTTATCATTTACGAGCTGCAGATCTTTATCGGGCTCTCCAATTGTGTAATAAATCAGATTTACAGTGTCACCAACATATGTGACATCATTGTTCTTACTAGAATCTAGGGAACAACCGGTCATACTTGCTGTGAGTAACAGTATAAGACTGATTGTCATGAAGCTATATCTGTGTCTAAGGCGCGTTAACATCGATATATTCTCCTTTCTGCCGAGTTCGTTGTTAACCTTATCCCCGCAGGTCAGAGGGGGATTTGCCGAAGAAGCTATGAAAGTGAGTATAGAAATAATTGAGATTGTTGTAACCAATGGAATAAGCGATATAAGAAATCTTCTCACCTGTCGATTGAATTCGTTCTTGGGCAAGAAGCATTCGGTAAGCCATTAGGTATTCCGAAAATTTCATTTTCGTTTCTTTAAGAAATAATTGTCCTAGGTAGGTACTGTTCATCTGGAAACGCTCTGCTACTGATTTCAACGTAATATTCTGAGCATATTCCGTTTTGATCATCAGCAGAATGCGGTTGACTAGCTTGGATAAGTTGTCATAACTAACATCCAGTACCGGATCCTTCTTCAAACGCTCGCTACTAATGTTACCTATCGTACCACCCAGATCTTCAACAATAATCTTCTCAATAACTTCCTGTAGCTTTGTACGTTCTATAGGTTTAAGTAGATAATCTTTGACACCACAGCGAAGAGCTTCCTGGGCATATTTAAATTCACTATAGCCGCTCATAATAACATATTTTGTAGGGATATGGAGCTCATTGAGTATGCGTATCGCATCATATCCAAGATTCTTGCCAACGCAGACATCAAAAATTGCGACATCTGGCAGCAACTCCACAACCTTGGAGATGGCCTTCTCTGTAGATTCACAGGTTTCGATCACACTGAAGCCGTATTGTTCCCAGTCTAGGATGCGCTTCATACCCTCCAAAATCTGAGGTTCGTCATCCAATATTAGCAGTTTGTACATTCTAAGGTCACCTCTTTTGAAATCCATACAGAAATCTTGACTCCAGCTTCATTATTATTCTCAATCTTCATAGAGAAGCTGTTCCCGTAGAAGAATTGAAGTCGTGTATTGACGTTCCGTAACCCGATACTATTGGATGAAGTATCATCATTATTAGACAGTGTACTCCGAACTGCTTTTAAACGCTCTGCATGAATACCACGCCCATTATCCACAAATTCTAATACATAATGGTCTTCAGCTTCCCAGCCATTAACTATATAGAGGTTAAATTCATTATTAGCGCTAAACCCATGGAGGAAAAAATTCTCTGCCAGAGGCTGCATCCAAAATTTCACGGTAGGGACCTTAAGTAATGCAGGCTCTACATTAACTTGATAATAAAAACGCTCTGGATACTTAAACTCCATAATCTCTAAGTACTTCTGCAGCAATTCCAGCTCACTTGCAATAGAAATAATATTCTCCTTTTTGACCATTTCACGATAGAGCGATCCTAAAGTAGCAATTGCGTCAGCTGTGTCCCTATCCCGGTTAACAAGGGCAGTGGAGCGGATAACCTCTAATGTATTGTAAAGAAAATGGGGGTTAATTTGGTTCTGAAGAGCTTTCATTTCGGTTTCTTGCTGTTTCAGCTTTAGTAAATATTCGTTACGTATATGCTTATCTAATTGTTGAATCATATCGTCTAATTCTCTTGCGATCATCCCGTATTCATTTCGACGATAACGAGCAGGGCGATTAAGTGTAAAATTGGCTGTCTTCACGCGACCAATCGATTGAATAATACGATGAAGGAAGAGGGCATCATCACGCAAATTGTACGCAATAAGTAGAAGTACGCTTAACATAGTCGCTAATCCGATCAGAAAGATGGTTTGAAGCATCCTAGCATGCTGATTAATCAACATAGATAAATCAATAATGCTAACGAATTTGAAATTGAACTTGGTGGAGGGGAAGGTAACAAAATATTTTTGCTTAAAAAGACCTCTCGAAATAAAACCATGACTGCGTCCACTTGCCGCAGCTTGGCGGGACAATTCCATCAAGTCTAGGTCCGAATCATCCCCGATTAAATAGACGTCACCAGAAGCACTGACTGCAGCAGACTTACCCAATCGATAATTTTGAATAGACTTGAAGATTTGATCACTACTGACCAGAAAACGTAGCTCACCGAATTCCTGAGAGCCCTGCGCTACATCCGATAGTTTCTTGCGATATACGAATCCCTTTAGAATTGTATCGTGAAAAACTTCATCCGTATTGGGAATACCGAACATGAAACTTTCAATTCCGTTATCGTTAAATCGTACGACATTTCCATACTGGTTGGTATGTAGACTAATCTGTGTAATTTCACCTTGCGCCCAGCTGTACAAGTAGGTTTTAATATCCTCTGGGAAGGATACCAAAGGCTGTGAGAATTGGCTGTTTTGTAGTCTATTGGTTAAGTAGCCTTCAGCACTGCTGCTTAGAAAGCTACGAGCATCATCCACTAGACTATGATTGGAGTATATACGCTGCATGTATGCCTCAATTCGGTCGGCATCATACTGTAGCTCATTCTCTACACCAGCGAAAGCATTAGTAGCCTCTATACGGGAATCAGCAACCCATTGATTCAGTAGCATTGCAACGGTCAGAATGCCAAGCGTGATTCCAATGATCACGACGAAGATGATATAGGCAATAAACTTTTGACGATAAATTTTGATTTGCAAAAAAGAGCTCATAGGACACCTCAATTACAGTAGGTCGCCTTAAAGTAAGCGTTTACTATACCACTTTAACATGATTAAACATAGCTTCATAGATAGTAAGTAAAAAGCATCCCATATCGAGTGAATCAATAGGGGATGCTCATGAATGTAATCTTACTTGAAGTAATTATTAATTTGCTCTTGAGCAGCTTTCATAATCGTATCCATACCAGCGGACTTTAATTCAGCTGTAATTTTAGGAACCATTTTCTCCGGATCGGATGCCCCTGTAATGAGTTCATATCTGTATTTATCCCATACTGCTTGGCAATTCGCCACTTCTGTCTGAAGATCGGCAACATCCAATGCGAAACCAAGAATAGAGGAAGATGTCGCTGCATCATTCAGTTTCTTAACCTGTTCCCACTGATCTACAGGAGCACCTTTTGTAACCGCTAGATCAAAGAATGTACCTTGTGTGTAGGCAGCTAGCGGCCAAGTATCAGAAATACGCTCGATTACCTTTTCACCATCAATACTTTGGTAATCTACACCTAACTCACCAAATGCTAGCATATTGCGCAATTTTGGATCTGTGTTGACTAATTCAAGGTACTTAATAGCTTCATTTTTATATTTGGAATTAGCAGAAATCGCATTTAGGGAACCTTGAATTGTACTCGTTGTATAAATAGGTCCATAGTGTTGGAACATAACATACTTATCAACAGCATCATTGATTTGCCAGCTTACTTCTGCACCTGGAAATGCCTGAGCTGCAAAGAATGCTCTGCCTTTGTCGTTCTCCGTTTTAGTCGGAGCATCAGGATTGATGATGCCATCTTGATACCACTGATGCAAGAGTTTGAGGTTGTTAATAACATCAGGCTGCTCGAGAACAGAGACAACCGTACGTGATGCATCGTCAGCTTTTACTCCAATTGGAGCGAAGCCTAGTGTTAAATCGTCATATTCGTTAAAGAAACCATTCAAGCCTTCACCTTGTGTCATTGGCAATGGGTAGAAGTTCTTGCCTTCAGCCTTCATATCATGCAAAGGCTTATCAAGATCTTGCAGTGTTTTGATATTGTTGATATCAATATTGTACTTTTGCACATATTTATCATCGAATACCCAGTACTGTGTTAAGGCTGAATCCTTATAGGTAGGAACGGAATAATACTTGCCGCCAATTTTTGTACCTTCCCATACCTTTTCAGGAATACTTTTGTATAAGTCAGGTGTTTCACTTTGAACTAGATCAGTGATATCGGCGAAAGCACCCATAGCCACTTGCTTACTGTATTTACCACTGTTTGTGAACATAATGTCGAATGGTTCGCCAGTATTCACAATGGTATTTATTTTGGTGTCCCATTCACCCCAGCTGGCTACCTTGATGTCAATTTTCACACCAATTTTCTCGGCCGTGTATTCATTCATGGCTTCAACTGCTTTGCTGAAGTTATTCGGTACTTGACCGCCGATGGTCCACCAGACCAAAGTCGGAATTTCCTTATTGTCTGTTGTGGTTTCCTTTGGTGTGTTGTTTGTCGTCGTAGATCCATCTGTAGTAGATGCATTCTTTGAACCACCACAAGCTGCTAAAGCGGTCAACATTAGTGTCAGTACGCACAGTGTAGAGATGAACTTGAAAGATCTTTTCATTCCATTTCCCCCTTTTAGTAAGTTATGCCACCGTAATAACTCTACGGTGATCTATCATAAACCAAGCAAGCTTGGCTTATTTCGTAGTTATCCTTTGACAGCGCCGATCGTTAGTCCAGAAATAAAATACTTCTGGAAGAAAGGGTAGGCGAAAGCTACAGGCAGAACAATGAGAATGGCTACAGCCATGCGGGCAGATTCCTTCGGCATTGTTGCGACGAGTAATGCGTAGCTAACCCCCATACTTGCGGCATTCTTTGCGAGTGCATCAACATTGCTCATCAAACTATTAAGTAGTGCTTGCAGAGAATATAGGTTCTGGTTGTCGATATAAAGCATCGATTGGAACCAGTCATTCCAGTAACCGAAGCAGAGAAACAGTCCAATTGTAGCAATTACCGGTAAGGAGATAGGTAGTATGATGGAGAAAAAGATTCGTAGCTGGCTCGCACCATCAATTTCAGCAGACTCTATCAGCCCATCGGGAATCGTACTTTTAAAGAAGGTTTTACAGATGATGACGTTGAATGAAGAGACAGCCAGCGGTAGAATAAGTGCCCAGACGCTGTCCTTTAGTCCTAATAGATTTGAATTAATGAAGTAACTGGATACCAGCCCGCCATTGAATACCATGGGGATGAATACCACCCAGGTTAGAAAGCCCTTCAGTTTGTATGTTGGGCGAGAAATTACATATCCCATGGAGGTGGTAAGGAATACACCGAGTATAGTACCCACCACTGTAACAAGTGCGGATACGCCGAACGCTCGTAGAATCATCGATCCTTGTTTAACAATATAGCCGTAAGCCTCTCCTGACAGGACAGTCGGCAATATATGATATCCTGTCTCCCGTATGGAGGCCTCACTGGAAAGTGAAATAGAGAGAACAACAACTACAGGGATGACGCAGATCAGCGCCAAAATGATAAATACCAAATTGAAACAGAGGTTCGTGACATTGCTAGTACGGTTAAATTTGTCAAGACCAGAGTCGTAAGTAGTAGTTTTAATTCTCATCGTCATACCTCCTTACATCATCGCGCTATCTGAATCAATTTTGCGTACGATCCAGTTAGCGGTCAGAATAGTTGCACAACCTAATACGGACTGAACAAAGGCAGCTGCAGATGCCATCCCTACGGTAGCGGTTTTTAATTGTTTATAGACCATGACATCGATGGTGGTAGCCACGTTGAACAGAGAGTTGGAATCTCGTGTAACCTGATAGAACAGACCAAAATCGGTGTAGAATATACGTCCAACTGACAAAATGAACATCATGACGATAACTAGCTTGAGCATGGGCAATGTAATATATCTCGTCTGCTGCCAAATGGAAGCGCCATCAATAATAGCTGCTTCATAATATGTGCTGTCAAGGCTTGTGATGGTTGCTAGATAAATGACCATTCCATAGCCTATTCCTTTCCAGACATTTAAGAAAATCAGAAAGAATGGCCAGTACGATGGTTCCATATACCAGTTAATAGGATCACCGCCCATACTGACGAGCATTGAATTGATAATCCCTTTATCAAAACTTAGGAACGCCCAACCGACTGCAGATACGACAACCCAAGATAAGAAGTAGGGGAGGAACATCATCGTCTGATAAACTTTACTTGCTTTGCGGCTGTGGAGTAGTCCGATCATAATAGCGAACAGAACGGGAAGCACAATGCCTAGTATGATAAAAATAATATTGTAGCCAATGGTGTTTCGAATAATGATCCAAGCGTCATTCGACTTGAATAGGAACTCAAAGTTTTTGAATCCTACCCATGGACTGTTAAACACATTGCTTAAGAATCCGCCGCTAATTCTGAAGTTTTTAAAGGCAATAATAATCCCGAACATTGGCAAGAAACAAAACAGGATGTACCAAATCGTCGTCGGTAATGCCAAGAGGGTTAATTCCGTATCCTGCTTGTGCCAACGGAAAGGTAAGCGCTTACGTTTTTCTTTTTGTTCGGCTTTAGAGCTCATATCTGTCACTCCTTATGGTGTTTTATCGCTTGTAATGTACTTGTTACATTCATTGTATAAGAGGAGCATAAGATGCTTCTAGATAACAAACTTGATACTATAGTCAACAAACGTTAGATTTTTAAGAATTCTGATCCCGCTGGAGGATGGCGACAAGGTTCGTATACGTTAGTAGCTATGCTATGATAGTGACTAATAATATTTTTTATAAAATATTAGGCTCAGTCAAAAAATCTGTGGTTGACATTACGAATACAACAGTGGAGTTTTGGAGGAATGTGAACAAGCGAAGCGTTCACCTTTAAAGGAGGATTTCTACCATATGATATTCAATTTAGGAAATCCTCCTTTAACAGTGATGGTAACATCCTCCAAAACGTAATGCTGCTTCCCTCTACGAGACATCAACCGCTGATTTTGGTTTTGAGCCAAATATATAAAAGTTTTATAGAAGATGAGGGTTCATGTCATGCCAAAAAACGATAATATGTTAGCAATTTTATGGATGCTGAATTCGGGCGTGAAATTGACAGCAAAACAAATATCCGAACAGTTAGAAATAAATATAAGGACAGTTTATCGATATATTGATGCTCTATGTGCCAGTGGTGTGCCTATAATATCCGATGCAGGTCATAATGGCGGCTATAGCTTGCTGAATAATTTTATCAGAGCGCCTTTGCTATTTGATATTGAAGAGAAAAAGGCACTTCTTCATGCTGCTGTGTTTGCAAAAGAAGCCGGATACCCTTTGAGTGAAGCATTAGACAATGCGACATCAAAATTGAAAATGTATTCGAATCAGGAGCAAGAAAGTATACTTAACCGTCATTTAGCAGGATTTGATGTTATAAATCGCATGGGAGACCCCTCTGATCAGCCAGTATTAGCGGAATTGGAGCAGGCAGTAGCAAACGAATTCTCAGTAGAAATTGATTATCGCACGAGCCGTGAAGAACAACCCAAGACTAGGTTGATAGACCCCTATGGCATGGTTTACTGGAACAATAAATGGTATATTGTTGCATTTTGCCACCTAAGAAATGAGATTCGCAGCTTTCGGGTAGATCGGATACTACAAATCACGCTTACCCAGATTAGCTTTAAGCGTTCCGAAGCTTTTTCGGCCCGTGAATTTTTTATGCGAAATCTGTTACCTGATTTAGAGGGCAAGGAAGGATTAATTTCTTTAGTTATCGGAGGCAGGGCAGAGGCATTGGATGACTTATGCCTGCATTGGTTTTTGGGGCATCATCTGAAAGAGCGGACAGCAAATCAAGCCATCTTTTTACTTGAGGAAGAAACCATTCACAACTATGTCCCTTATTTTCTCCTATCCTATGGAAAATCGCTTCAAGTAATCGAACCACAGAGTCTAAAAAAACAACTTGTTGCCGTTGCGTCGGAGTTAATGGAATATTATCAACTTTAGAAACTTCACTGACAGCAGATGTCAGTGAAGTTTTTTTATAATGATGATGATCATTGATTACCTATGGATGAATGGATGGAATCACTTGATGAATTGAAAAATAAGGAGAACTTGCAGATGAATAACAAGGTATATCTATATGTGTTTGACACGATGGCAGATTGGGAAATAGGCTATTTAACTGCCGAACTAAACTCGGGAAGATATTTTAAAAAGGGGCTATCCCCATCAAAAATTGTTACTGTGGGTATTGAAAAGAGCCCTGTAACTACAATGGGCGGGTTGAAAATATTGCCTGACATCATACTAGATGAGTGCAACATTGAAACCAATGATGCATTGATTTTACCGGGTGGAGAGACGTGGACAGAAACCATTCACCAACCCATCTTAAAATTCGCCGAGCGGTGCTTAAAAGAAGATATTTTGGTTGCAGCTATTTGTGGCGCTACAATGGGACTGGCCCAGATAGGATTGCTCAATTCACGCCTGCATACTAGCAATGATCTGGAATACCTTAAAATGGTCTGTCCCACGTACACGGGCGAAAAGTATTACAAAATGGAGTCTGCTGTCACCGATGGAAAAATGATCACGGCGTCTGGTGTAGCTCCGTTAGAATTTTCAGTACACGTCTTGAAAGCTCTAGGTGTGTTATCACCAAAAACATTAGATGCCTGGTATAGTCTTAATAAAACTCATGAATCGAAATATTTCTTCGAGTTAATGGATTCAATTCATTAAGCAATCAGGTGCTAGAAATGAAGATCAAGGCTGTCACTTTGACAGTCTTTTTTATGTTACTAACGGTGCAAGTCGAAACCGATAGCTCAACAAATCCTAGGAGCATACCCATAGCACTTCTCATACACTATCCAAAAAGGAGTTAAAAACCTAATGGTTAGAAGCTACAAACTAAGCAATGTGACACAAGCTTACCTGAATACTTACTATTATATCCTCAACACCATGATTAGAAGGATGACCAGTGTACAGCTTACGCATAGTATCTCAGAAAACTTTATTCAGCAGATGATTCCCCATCATCTAGCAGCGATTGAGATGTCTAAGAATATACTAAAGTACACAACAAATCTTGAAGTACAGAGTATCACTACAAATATTATTTCAGCCCAAACCAAAAGTATCTCTAATATGCAATCTATCCAGTCTAAATGTAGAATGCTGACGAATAAAGATTTCGAACAATCTAATTATATGAGAAGATTCGAGAAGATAGCGCAAACGATGTTTTATGAAATGGGATCAGTTCATGTAACCAATGGTGTAAATGCCAATTTTGTACGCGAAATGATTCCTCACCATGAGGGTGCTGTAAGAATGTCAAATAACGCACTGCAGTTTAATATCTGCCCAGAACTCAAACCTATTCTTTATTCAATCATAACTACCCAATGCGAGGGTATACAACAATTGAAACACCTGCTTAAACATCTCGATAATTGCTAATATAACCGTATCCCTAAAAGCAATGACGGATTATTCAGATCTAAGCTAATCTTATATATGAGCAATTGCTTCCGGAATATCCGGCTCTAAGCTATTGCTCTATTTGAATTGTAAGAGGTTATTACTCCGATTGTGCCCATTATTGGGGAGACTAGTACACATGTGAACTTTAATAAAGATGTTGACTCGACACCAAATGGCGTCCTATGATGAAAGTCACACTAAATTAAAATGATATCGAATTAAGAAATCACACGCGAGGGTGTTATGTCCGCAAAGTCGCATACTTTAAGAACATTGTGAAATTAACGGTTGCCCCTAGGTAATAATATTTAGGAGAGGGCCCAGTTTGAAAAGGTGTTGGAACAATAACCGTATGAGTAAAGGAAGATATCTAATGACCCAAGAATATATTGAAATCCGTGGCGCACGGGAGAATAACCTTAAGAATGTATCTTTACGCATTCCGAAGCGCAAAATCACTATTTTTACTGGCGTATCCGGTTCTGGCAAATCATCGATCGTTTTCGATACCATCGCTGCCGAATCCCAGCGTCTACTGAACGAAAACTTTACCATGTTCGTCCGCACCTTTCTACCGCGTGTACCGCAGCCGGATGCTGACGCGATCGAAAACCTGAGTATGGCCGTGATCGTCGATCAGAAGCGCTTAGGCGGCGGTGCTCATTCGACCATGGGTACGATTACAGATATCTCACCCATTCTCCGTCTTCTCTTCTCCCGCGTGGGTAAGCCACACATTGGACAAGCGAACATGTTCTCCTTTAACGATCCGCAAGGTATGTGTCCCGATTGCAACGGGATCGGTCGCAGTCTAGGCGTAGACATGAGTAAAGCGATAGATATGTCAAAGTCGCTGAATGAAGGGGCAATCATGCTGCCGGACGCTGCGGTGAACAGCATGGATTGGACCATGACTGTGCAGGCCGGTTCCTATGATACCGACAAGAAACTGAGCGATTTTTCCGAAGAGGAGCTAGAAGAACTGCTGTATGGCAAAGCAAAAAAAGTGGGGACGCAGTTCGGCGGGAAGACCATCAATATTACAGTGGAAGGCTTCATCGAAAAGTTTACCAACAAGTTCATCAAGCGTGATGTCAAAACGATGTCGGAGCGCACCCAGAAAAAGGTGGAGCCGTTTATCATCGAAGGACCCTGCCACCTTTGCCACGGTGCTCGCCTCAGCCAAGCGACTCTGAGCTGTAAAATCAACGGTAACAATATTGCTGAGCTCTCTTCCATGGAGGTTGGCCAGTTGATCGGGGTAATAAAGGATATTCAAGATCCAGTAGCAGCGCCTATAGTTAAAGCATTGACGGACAGACTGCAGCACTTGGTTGATATTGGTTTGGATTATCTAAGTCTTGACCGTGAAACTGACACTTTATCCGGTGGAGAATCCCAGCGTGTCAAAATGGTCAAACATCTAAGTGGCAGCCTTGTGGATGTAGTCTACATTTTTGATGAACCGAGCGTTGGTTTGCATCCTCGTGATGTACATCGCCTTAATGAATTACTACAAAAACTACGCGATAAAGGCAATACGGTTATTGTCGTGGAACATGACCCCGATGTGATACAAGTAGCCGATCATATCGTCGATGTCGGTCCTTATGCCGGGAGCCGTGGCGGCACTATTATGTATGAAGGTAGCTTTTCTGGCCTGCTAGAGTCAGATACTCTGACGGGCAATCATATGAAGCAAGCGATGCCGATTAAGGAGCATTTTCGAGCGGCCACGGGTAAACTATCCGTCGTGAACGCTAGTCTGCATAACTTGAACAATGTTAGCGTCGATATTCCAACGGGAGTATTAACTATAGTGACAGGCGTAGCTGGTTCCGGAAAAAGCACATTAATCAACGATGTGTTCTTGCAAAAGCATCCCGATGCGATTGTGATCGACCAGTCTGCTGTCGGTGTCTCGACTCGTTCGAATCCGGCTACCTATACGGGCATCATGGACGATGTGCGCAAGGCCTTTGCATCCGCCAACAAAGTGAACGCCGGCTTGTTCAGCTTTAATTCCAAGGGTGCTTGTGAAAATTGTCAGGGCCTAGGTGCTGTTTATACCGATGTTGCTTTTTTGGATAGTGTAAAAACAACCTGCGAAGTATGCGGCGGCAAACGCTTCAAAGAAGAGGTACTCGCTTACAAGTTGAACGGGAAATCAATAGCCGATGTGCTGGAGATGACCATTGAACAAGCACTCGCTTTCTTTGATATTAAAGAAGTTGTGCGCAAGCTTCAGGCCATGAGTGACGTGGGACTGAATTATTTGACACTCGGTCAGCCGCTCAGCACACTATCAGGCGGTGAGTGCCAACGCATCAAGCTGGCTAGCGAACTGCATAAACAGGGAAGTATTTACGTCATGGACGAACCGACGACCGGACTTCATATGTCGGATATCACTCATTTGCTGGATATCATGAATCGTCTGGTAGATGCCGGAAATACAGTTATCGTGATCGAGCATAACCTGGATGTCATCAGAAACGCCGATTGGATCATAGATATGGGGCCCGAAGGCGGTAAAAATGGTGGTAAAGTCATCTTCGAAGGCACACCCAAACAACTTCTAAGCGCAGAACATTCACTTACAGGCAAGTATTTAAGTAGATGAATGATATCCGTCGCTAATGATGATTCATTCGAAACTATTTCATAGAAGTTGTCGTCATAGTATGACGAGGTGATATTTAATGACGAAAATACGTGCCTTCCTCTTAATGTTAGTTTTAGTGATGGCTACGATTTTTACTGGATGTGCAAAGACAACAACTGAGTCTTTACCTGATTTAGTTGGTTCCATTAAGGTAGTAAATATAGACTCAGATACAACAATAACTTATACTTTTAAAAATCAAAGCGATAAAAAAGTTACTGTTATTGGAGGAGCGAGTTATAAGCTGCTAATGAATGACCAACTCGCGGAAGAAGGCGGAGTTCCAATTAAAGACTACATCGAATTGGAGCCTGGAAAAGAGTACACCGATACAAAAACGTTTTCGAATTTAGAGCCTGGCTCATATACCATATATGTGGATTGGGACAAAACGATAGTATCTGCTAAATTTGATCGAAGTTAAAGAAAATAACCGAGGAAATCAAGTTTAAACCCACTGATCAGAAATGAATCAGTGGGTTTTTGTAACTGTAAGAGAACAAGAACCTATAGAACCTATACCTAATGGAATCCGTGCTAGGGGCAGCTCTCTTATTTGGTGTACTTAGACCAGGTATAGTGGCTACATAATCAGAATTAGTATCCTTCATTTCATATCGCAAATGCTTTCTTCAAATGGGCTTAGATGTTCATCGACATCTTTTATAAAAATGACCTTTTAATTTGAAATTAGTTATAATGATTAGTTATATTATTATTTAGAGAAGATTAATAATGTGCATAATATGTACAATTATGTGGAGGGAGCGTCAAGAATTTTGTGTAAATGAAAATATACCTCTCTTGTAGAAGTTCGTTTAGTTTTTGTTAGAGAACATTGCTAGCAGTTCTGATCGAGCTTGATCGAAGCCAATATGACAACGGGTAGCAAAGCGTTGGTTATAGCTTTCAAACTGTGAAACCAAGAATTTTTCTAGTGCCTCTTCATGGGGAAATTGTTCTTTACGATTAGTGTATTTCTTAATCTGTTTGTTAAAGGATTCTATTAAATTCGTTGAATAAATGCTTCTCCAGATCGGCTTAGGAAAGCTGTAAAACGTGAAGATATAGGGATTTTCTCGCAGGGATTTAGTGACCTTAGGATATGCTGTTTTCCATTTATCACAGAAGGTTGCCAGCGCCGCTTTACCAGCTGCTTCATCGTCAGATCGATAGACGGATTTGAAGTCTTCACAGATCTCTGCTCGATCTGAGACACGAACTTTATGGGCAATATTACGTGCTAAATGAACACAGCATGTTTGGTACTTCGCCTGCGGGTAGATCTCCTGAATCGCATTCACAATACCTGTGAGTCCATCGGAGATAAACAGAAGGATTTGTTCCGTGCCACGCTGTTTCACGTCCTGAAGGAGTTCTTTCCAAATGTAAGCTGATTCGGTCGGTGCAACGGCGTACGTAAGAACTTCCTTGGAGCCATCCTCACGAATTCCCACGGCAATGTAGACCGCTTCCTTAGATACCGTTTCACGTTTAACGGCGATATAGGTCGCATCAATATAGACGCACACATAGCGCTCCTCAAGAGGTCGTTTCATAAACGCATCGACATGCTCTACCATCACTTTTGTCATGTTCGATATGGTTTGTGGTGTGTAGTGGTGACCGTACATTCTCTCGATTAGGTCGGCAATCTCCGTCATCGTGACACCCTTTTGAAACATGTGGATGACAAAGGATTCTAGCGTATCATTCGAGCGTTTGTACGGTGCTACAGTCTGTTGCTTAAACTCTCCGTTACGATCTCGAGGAATGTTGAGTTGCAGGTCCCCATACTCGGTATGAAGCGTTCGGCAGTAGCCACCGTTTCGAGAATTCCCTGAATTCATACCTATACGGTCATATTTTTCATAGTCTAGGAATGCAGTAAGCTCCGTCTCTAACAGGTGATTCATAGCACACTCTAAGTGACTGCGAAATACTTCCGTTACATCTTGTTTTGTGACTAGAGCTTGGACTAAATCTGTTGTAAAATGATTCATAGGGAAGACCTCTCTTTGAATTGTTGTGTGGTAACTCAATTCTACAAGAAAAGGTCTTCCTTTTTCTATTTATCTATTTACACAAAATATTTTACGCTCTCTATGTGGAATTTGTTGTCATCTTGTTGTCATCTTGTTGTCATCTTAGGAGGAGACTTATATTGGCGTTTAATATCATCATTTTGATTGTTCTCATCTTGGTAAATGCTTTTTTTGCTGCATCCGAAATTGCTTTAATTTCAATTAATGAAAATAAGATAAGAATTATGGCGAAGCAGGGTAATCGGAAAGCAATTATCATTGATAAATTAGTGTCCGAACCAAGTGGATTTTTGGCCACTATTCAAATTGGGATCACTTTAGCAGGGTTTTTAGCCAGTGCCTTTGCAGCAGACAGTTTTTCCAACGTGTTGGTGGATTATTTACTCTCACTGGGTGTAACGATTTCTCCTGATCTGTTGGACACCTTGTCCGTAATCGTGATTACACTAATATTGTCTTACTTTACGTTGGTATTTGGCGAGTTGGTGCCCAAACGTCTGGCTATGCAGAAGGCAGAACCAATTGCGATGATCGTAGCCATTCCGCTAAATGTATTATCTATTGCTGTTTCTCCTTTTGTGAAGTTTTTGACTGCATCTACTAATCTAACGGTTCGACTATTCGGTGTTGATCCAAATGCTGAAGAGGAAGAAGCCTCGGAAGAGGAGATCCGTATGATGGTTGATGCTGGCTTGGAGAGAGGTACAATACAGAAAAGTGAACGGATGATCATCCATAATCTTTTTGATTTTGATAATAAAACAGCTTCTGACTTGATGACACACCGTGTAGATATGATTGCGATTCATTCTGGTATTCAGCGAGCTGAAGCCATCAATCTTGTCGCTTCTGAGCAGTACACTAGATTTCCTGTATATGAAAAAGGGATCGATGACATCATTGGGATTCTGCACGCCAAGGATCTGATTAGATATATCGTGTCTAACAAACAAGAAGAATGGGATATCAAATCGGTCATACGGACTCCTTATTTTGTAATTGAAACAAAAAAAGCAGATGAGCTTCTGGAGGAACTTCAACAAAACAGGGTACATATGGCGGTAGTCCTAGATGAATACGGGGGGACTGCTGGTATCGTTACCATGGAAGATTTGATTGAAGAGATCGTTGGACTTATTTTTGATGAACATGATGAAGATGAAGCTGAATATGTGCAGGTGGATGAACGGACCTATGTGTTCTCAGGTACTTTCCACTTAGATGAATTGAAGAATATTTTATTAATTGACTTTCCTGAAGATGACTACGACACTTTAAGTGGTTTTGTCATCGGGACACTTGGCCGTATTCCAACAAAACAGGAACGATCAGAATTCGAGTACAACGGTTATCAGTTTAGAGTGGAGGAAGTAGGTAAACAGCGAATCCGCAAAATACGTGTAACGAAAAATATAAACTGACACAAATAAAAGGAGGCTGCCATTTTATGCAGCTCGATAGTGGAATAGCGGTTGCTTCGGCAACCTTTTTTTGTTTAACTAACTGGCAGTTAACTTCAACAAACAATAGTGAATTTATGGTACATTTATTTTCTAATGGGCAGTGCTTGTTTAATTGAACGGATGATATTTAAAGGGAACGATCGTGGTGGTGGATCGTGAGAAATACCTTTATGAAATGGAGGGACGTATTATGAGTGAAATAGAAGAAGTGCTACCAGGCGGGAATGTTAACAAGGTTGTGCGAGTAGGCGATACCATTCGCCGAAGTGCTACCAACAATTCGTATGTAAATGATCTTTTGCTTCATTTGGAAAAAAGCGGGTTCTGCAACGCCCCGCGTTTTCTCGGCAAGGATGAACAGGGGCGCGAAATGTTTACTTTTATCCCAGGTGAGGTTCCTGGAAATGATTATCCGGATATATCACCTTACATATGGTCGGATGCTTCGCTTATAGAAATAGCGAAATTACAGAGGAAATTCCACGATGCAACACGAGGGTTTGCTTCCGAAGCAATACCAAAAAACGCTTATCCAGATCCAGCAATAAATGAAGTCGTTTGTCATAACGACGCGGCGCCGTATAATATTGTCTTTAAAGACCAGTATCCAATGGCGCTCATCGATTTTGACATGGCAAGTCCCGGCCCTCGTATTTGGGATATCGCGTATACACTTTACACAACCGTTCCGCTTGCCAGTTTCGAGCCAGCTCCACCCGATGCGGCGACTGTGTCCTATAGTCCCGATCTACATGCTGGAAATCGGCGGCGTCGGATTGCTCTGTTTTTCGAAAATTATGGTATGGAAGCCCCGGATAATCTAAAGCAGTGGGTTATTGAGCGCCTTCAAGCTTTGTGTGCAACGCTTTCTCAAGGCGCAGCTAATGGAGAGGAAGCTTTTGTGAAAATGATTGAAGAAGGTCATTTATCTCATTATGAGCAGGAAATTAAGTTTTTGACTTTGAATTTTGACGATTGGACTATATATCAAGATTAATATACAGTGAGCAATTATTAACTAACTGGACACGATAGTTTAATAACAAGAGGGCTACCGAGTGGTAGCCTTTTTTATACTAATGAACGGGCAGGTTCAAGTCTGGTTCGTGGAGATTAAGGGTCGTGCAACCGTTTCTTCTTGTTTGGTATAATACATGGTACAAAGCATGCAAGGAGATGTTCATGATCAAAATACTTGTGGTAGATGATGAGAGCAGCATCCGGGCGGCTGTAGCTTATGCGCTACGTAGGGAAGGGTATGAGGTCGAGATGGCTGCGGACGGCAAGGAAGCGCTGGACAAGGTGGAGACGTTTCAGCCCACAGTGATGGTGCTCGATGTCATGATGCCGCGTCTAAGCGGTTATGACGTATGCCGCAAGCTGGATGGTCGGCCGCGACCAGCGATTCTGTTACTGACTGTCAAAGACGATATTGTCGATAAAGTGTTAGGATTAGAGCTAGGCGCTGACGATTACATGACCAAGCCCTTTGATATGCGGGAGCTGCTGGCCAGAGTCAAGGCACTATCACGCCGGGGAGATTATGTCCAACAAATGAAACAGGAGCAGCAAGATGTGCTGAGACTGGGAGAATTGTCCGCAGAGCTATTCAGCCGCGAGGTTTATATTCAAGGCGAACGGCTGGATTTAACGCCGAAGGAATTTGATCTAATGGTATTGCTGATGCGCAATCCGGGGCGGGTCTATTCACGGGAAGCTCTGCTGGAGAAAGTGTGGGATATGGGTTTTACGGGTGGCACCCGAACGGTGGACATTCATGTGCAGCGGCTGCGCAAAAAGTTGGGTAATCACCACGGACTCATTCAAACTGTTTACGGCATTGGTTATAAAAGTACGGGGTCACCATAGATGGGCGGCAAATTTCGGCTGGGCCTGAAGGGGAAAATGTCGTTGTTACTCGCCCTGCTGCTCGTGTTTATCGTAACCTGCCTGAGCGTGCTTGTACTGAGTGGCATCCGGGAGAACCAGCGGACGATGCTGGAGCAATCTTTTACCCGACAGGCAGAAGCGGCCAATCTGCGCGTGCGGGAGGAATACTTGACCGGAAGTAGAATTCCGTCGGATCAATTTATGATGCAGACGGGTCAACGGCTGGCCGTGGATTTGGGCGCACTGAGCGCTATGGCAGTAACTCTGTATACGGTGGATGGCTCATTTGCCGGCACCTCGCTACCGTTTCAACCTCGTGCCGATGTGCAGGATGCTCTGCAATTTACGGCTCAGGGCCAGTCGGCATACATTACCGAAGGGGATCAGCTGTTGTTCCTTGCTCCCCTGTACAATGCCGAGCAGCGGCTGGGCACGGTCCAGTTTCATGCTTCGCTCGCCGAGCAAAATACTTTTTACGCCCGAATTCGCCAGTTGTTTCTTCTTGCCGGTGCCACCGTGCTGGGTGTCGGTTTCCTTATCGGTTACTTGTATGTCCTCCGGCAGGTCAATGTCATTGACCGGTTGAACAGAGCGGCATTACAAATTGGTCAAGGCGATTATCTATCAGCTCCTTCGGTAGTCAGAAAGGATGAGCTAGGCGAGCTTGCACAAGGAATCTATGAGATGAGCATCAGCATTTCCACGTCTGTCGGTGCTCTGTATGGAGAAAAGCAAAAGCTCCTTGAAACGGTGGAGCGGCTACGAGAATTGGAGCAGCAGCAAAAGCAGTTCATCGGCAATATCAGCCATGAGTTGAAGACACCGTTAACCTCGATTATTGCTTACGCCGACCTGTTGACGATGTACAGCGATGATCCTACCTTGCTGGACGATGCCGGAAGACGCATCCATGCGGAGGCACAGAGACTGTACAGTCTTGTGGAGAAGGCACTACAATTGTCAGCGATGGACGTTTACGAGTTTGAGACACAGGCGGAGGCGGTTTCGCTATATCCCTTACTGGAGGAAGCTGTTGCCCGGCTGCAAGGGAAAGCGGACAGCTGCAGGGTTACGATTCATACTTCGCTTGTTGAAGGTGAAGTGTGGGCCGATCCTGAGAACGTGATGCACATCATGCTCAATTTGCTGGACAATGCGATCAAATATAACCGTCCAGGCGGGCAAGTTCACCTACTGAACTACATCGCGGAGTCAGCAGACGGAGCACTCCGGATGATCATAGAGGTTGCCGATACAGGAATCGGTATCCCGAAGGAAGCCATATCCCGAATTTTCGATCCGTTCTATACGGTCAGTAGAGACCGGTCAAGAGCTAGCGGCGGAACTGGACTTGGGTTAGCCTTAGTTCACAATCTGATCAAGAAGCAAGGCGGAACTGTACAGCTTGTAGAGACAGGACCTGACGGGTCACGTCTCAGGGTGGAGCTACTACTACATGCCTTTAATACGGAATGGACAACATATAAACCAAATGATATAGCCCGGAATGAGTGATCATCCGGGCTTTTCGCCGCGATTAAGACAATGCCGACTTTCTGAGTTGTTTACAAGTTCGTTACAAGCCGGATATGCTTATGCAATATTGTCTCTCTATAATAAAGGCCATGGGAAGCTTTGAACAACCGCGGCCCGGGTCAGAATAATTTTTGTGAGCAGGAGGTCCTGATGAACAAAGGGAAATACATCGCCGGTCTAATTGCCATGGCCTTGCTATCTACTGGTATCTTATTCGGCTGTGATGCAGAACAGGAAGGTAGTAAACAGGTGCGTAGCACGCCGGATACAACTGACCAATCCGGTTCTGAGGCGACAGGAGGAAAACGTGAACTGACAGTAGTCAAAGAGAGAAAACCGCCTGCTGAGCAGGGAATTGCCGTGCAACGCATACACCAGATGAATGGCGCTAATATCGAGAAATGGTTCTCGGACTACGAACTGGAGATCCAAGTCACCACGGTAGAGAAACAGGCCACCGCGACGGAGGAAGCGCAATTTAGCTACCATAGGTTTCTAGTTAATTTGGAAACTGGTGAGCGGCTGAGCACCGAGGAACAGACAGGAGCGGATCAGGGAGAAGTCATCAAATCTTATCTATCGCCGGATGGGAAATACAGCTTCATTCAGACCTGGAAGGACAAATATAAGGCCGTGAACGAGATCAAAAATATGGCTACAGGGGAGCGGCATAAGGTCGTGTTCGACAATTATATGGAAGTAGGTAGCTGGATTAATAATGACTTCTATGTTCTTGCCGCCGGCTCGATGAAGGACCGGGGCGAGATATGGAACATATCTGTGGATGGTACCCGGAAGAAGATTGAGCTTCAGGATCCTGATGTAGAGAACTTCACCGAATTTGCTGCGGGCAACGGGAAGATTTATTACACCGATGCCAAGGGTCGTATGAAGAGCTTCACCCCAACACAATCCCGGCCAACTCTGCTCGCAAAGGATGTCTCCACTTTGAGTCTGTCGCCTAACAGTCAGCGGATTGCCGTCTCCACCTCAAGAAGCGGCGGGCAGGAAGACTCGCGCCTACTCATCTACGATACGGGTGGTCATGTACAAGGTTTGTTGATCGGCAAGGGCGATTTACTGTCCCATCAGTCATGGTCCCCCGACTCCTCCAAGCTGGCCTTCGCGGTTTATACCGAGGATCAGGGTGGCATGAATGGGATCTATATCTTTGATACAATCTCCGGCAAGGTATCACCGCTAGGGTTATCGTACTATCCGGTATACCCGCTGAGCTGGAACCCTTCGGGCACGAGGTTGGGCATTACCGTGGACGATAAAGAAAAGCTAATCGTTACGCATGTTGTGGATTTCAAAAAATGATATGGTTCAAAAAAAGGAGAGATTCGTTGTGAAAAAAACACTATTGACCGCCATCGTATTGGGAATGACTTTATCGGGAGCCGCCGGCGTGTATGCTGGAAGCAAACTGGAGAAGATCAATGCTTATCTGAATCACGGCATTACCTTCATCGTAAATGGTGCGGATCAGTCTTTGACAGACAGTAACGGCAAAAAGCTGGTGCCGATCACCTATCAGAATACGACGTATTTGCCGGTGCGGGTCATTTCTAACCTGGCTGGTATTGATGTAGAGTTCGATGCCGCTAGCCAGCAGATTCGGCTGGAGACGGAACATGATGGCGAAAGCAGTGCAAATGAATGGACGACCATCAATTACAGTGAAGCACAGATCAAGGCCATTAAAGAGGCATACGCCAAGTTTGAATCCTTTGAGACGGCCTATGCTCCACAGCAAATGGCCAAAAATGACAATTACGTTAAAGCAGCAGCTACGGGCGATGGAGTCAATCTGATCTATAAGCATATGACAGTGAATGTGTCGCCACGGGATTATTCCACCGGGTATATATCCAAGGAGGTTAAGCTGTCTAACGGTGTTAGCGCGAAGTGGTATACGCCTTCCGAAACGCCGTTGCTGGGTTTCCAACTGAACGACCGGACGGTGACGATCAGCTCCCCTGACGGTTCCCTAAGCAGCAGTCAAATTGAACAGGTCGCTGTTAGCGTAGCTGAAATGAAGTAAGGAGTAGAGCAATCGAAACAGTATATAGACGACAAGAACATATAAACATTGAAAGTCGCTTAAATAGCGGCTTTTTTTGTTATAAGTAAAATTTTTCGGAACCGCTGAATCTGCTAGAAAAAAGCATATCGGCGGGTATGAACGTACACTACCAGGAACCCAAACATGATTTCAATATAGCATCATGTATAATGAAACATAACTACATCTTTCACGTATATCCCTTTAGTTTCATATTTTATAAGAGAAAACGATAGAGAAACCTATAGACTATCGTAGAGGTCACGTGTATGTCGGTTTTGAAAAAACGAAAGTGGATTTTTTGGTTGTCAGCTTTAGTCCTTATCGTTGCAGTTCCAATAACAATTTTCATGCAAATAATCATTCATTCTAATGTACCAGAACTTGCAGAAGGGAGCATTGAGCAGCGGTATGCACAGCAAGGAAGCTATCAAGTAAAGGTAGAAGAAATTAAGAATACAAGCGGAGAGGCTTTATTTAGAATATACTACCCAGCATTTCAAGGAGACGAATCCTATCCTATTATTTCTTGGGGAAATGGAACAGATGCCACGCCAGATCGTTATGATGAGCTCTTAACTCATCTTACTAGCTGGGGATTCATTGTAATAGATTCCTATAGCAAGACAACAGGAACAGGCAAAGAAATTGTGGAGGCTATTGATTATTTGAGAAATGAAAACCAACTAGCAAACAGCTTATTTTATCAAAAAATACAAATGGAACATATTGGTGTAGCTGGACATTCTCAAGGGTCTACTGGGGTTATTAATGCTCATACCAACTATGTAAGTGGATCGTTGATTAAGACGGTTGTATCCATCGCTCTTCCAAATTTGAAGCATTGTGATCCAGAAGACGTGTACGATACAGCACGTATTACCGTTCCTTTCCTCATTATGGGCGGTACACGAGATTTTCTAATCTCACCGGTATCAACGAATCAATTAGCTTTGCATAGTACTAACGCAAGCACGCCTGTTATGATGGGGATGGCAAAAGGTGCAGCTCATACAGCGATTGAAGGAAATGGCGGCAATCATAGAGGTTACTTGACGGCTTGGTTGAGATATCAGCTGCTTGATGATCGGGAAGCCATGAAGGCATTTTATGGGGATTCTTCGGAAATGATGCATAATCCAAATTGGATGGACGTTATACAAGCAAATATGGATGAAAAGTAATTCGTGCATCAATAACAAAGAAACAGCATGTTTGCCGTTTTTACTGTTAGCATAATCATGTCCTGCGGCCTTTCAGTAGTCGGGACACGATAGTTTAATAACAAAAGGGCTACCGAATGGTCAATGTCATTAAGATAAGCTCAAAACGAAACCGAGAATAAAAATGAAATCCGAAACGGCATGGGTAAAAGAACTGTGCCGTTTTTTTTTGCGCAAGCAAGAAAAAAAGCGTACAGCAAACAAAGCGGATGAAATACCCGCTTAAAAAATGTTCATGTGAAACGAATTATGCTACTCTGTAAACGAAGCTAACAGCTGATTTATAGCGAATTTTGCGCGTATTCTTCTGCCCTGGGCGAATGGGTCGAATCGGCAAAATGTTTTTGCGAATCAGTCCTTCAACATCGGGCGGGGATCCATTGTCTCTTGAGTGCAGGAAATGTCTACAAACGTGAACGGCGACCGTGAAGTTGACTTGGTATTGATGCCGTTTATTCATTTGAGAAATGACTACGTGCGAGGTAATCATTTCAGTGAAATTGTACATGATCATTCTTGCGAAAATCTCTTGGGTGATGGACTCTCGCTTCTTTGCGTGAAAACTCGTCAGACCGACTGTGTATTTTAATGCCCTGAAAGAGGTTTCTATACCCCATCGCATGTTATAAATAGACCTGAGTTCATCGGGTGGGAAATCAGTGCTAGAAAGATTCGTAATGACGGTTTCATAAGCGCCACTCGGCAGGACGAAACGAACAACCCGAAAAAAAATGGGATAAAACAAGTTCTCATGCAAATCCAAAAAATCAAAAGTAGACGTGGAAGGGACGAACTTGTAAATTTCGGGATGAGCCTTGATCTCTTTGGTTTGTTTTTTGGTGAGTGTCAGATAAACGTCCATATCAAACGTTCCACCAGAGGGCAAACGCAAGCCTGAAAGAATACCATTAGAATCTAAATCCTTTACCCGAATAACATAGTTCCACCCTTTGCGTTCAATATGCGCAAAATTGTTGTAACTTTCATAACCTCTATCGGCAGTAACAATGGTTTTGTCTTTAATGGAGGAACGGTCAACCATATCTGCTAGTGCTCTTCTCTCGTTACACAACCTTCGTGGCTGAACAATGGCATCCACGTAAAGTCTGCTGCACAAATCATAGGCTGCATTCAAATGCAGAAGGTTATAGCCTTTCGTGTTCGGCTGACTTTGAAAATAGGTGTCCGTATCCGCAGAGTCTGTTGCGATATGCAAATCGGAACCGTCAACAGCAAGTAATCGATACCCTCGGTAGTGCTTGATATCCGTATAGGTTTGCGTAAATTTGTGAAACAAGAATTCCAGAGCTGAAGGCAGGATTTTATTTCTCTGCTGGACAAAAGCAGAAGTGGTCGCGGTGTTTACGTCATAGCCTTGCGATTCTAAGAGTTCCTTATACATGCTGTTCCCACCCATGGAGATCAAGAGTTGCATAACCGTTTCAAAGGGTAGCTTTTTCTTTCGGGTAAAGTCTTTTTCAGGGTTTTTGACATAAGGTGCTGGTGCGGCTGACATTTCTCGTAGAAGGGATGTCAGCGTTTCTTTTAGTGAATTCGCATACTCATTCATTGGCGTAACCTCCTCGTTTTTTCAAGGGGCTACGCCACACATTTCAATCTACTTGTCAAGTTCTATTTCTCAGTTTCGCGCAAAAAAAAGAGCAGGCTATCTTTTCGATAACCTGCTCTTTTCTTAATTTTTGGACCTATGCTTTAACTTAATGACATTGACCGAATGGTAGCCCTTTTGTTTAGCCTAAATATTATGCTGCGGATACGTTTGATTTTCACGGACACCCGAAACCTCGTTTCATCCTACGCCGTTAAACCCGCATTGCAGCGATTGAGAAAACAACTAAAATTCAAATACACCCCAAAATTGCTATCCAAGTGCTACTTCCCACAGTAACTTAAGGACTGTTTTAATCGTTATAATTTAGTAGTTGAGTTTAATATTGCTGTAAATACATAGATTCAAATTTAGTTCACGTAATGAAATCTAAGATTTATCGACGGGAGGACTCATGAAAAAAAGATATATTTTTTTGGTACTCTTAGCATTCAGTATTTTATTGTTAATTGGATATAATAGATTCTTTTATAGTTTTCAAAACCTTAATAATAATGCAACATTATTTAGTGGTCCCTTAGAATCACCAGATGGTGAGTATAAAGCAAGTGCATATTACATCCCATATGGCGGCGCAGCAGGTGGCGTTATGTATATTATCGAGGTTGAAGAAACCCAGTCCGGTATGAAAAAAACGGTTTATTCAAGCAATCATAAAAACGATTTTTCTTTAGAATGGAGATCCCCAGAAGTCCTTAAGATTAAGAATGAAAGTCCAAATTATAATGAATATAGAAACATAGAGTTGAATGTGAATTCAGATATTTATGAAGAATCCGGAGCGGCTTGTCGAAGTTTATTGTTAAAAGGAAAGTATACAAATTGTTATAAGGAGGGGGATGACATAAGTTGATTCAGACTAGAATTGCGATCAAATCAACTACAAAACAAAAAGTCTTTTCAATCGTAAATGCAATTATTATCGGAGTTATTTTGGGATTAGCAGCAAAGATTGTGGATAATCCTTCTTATTTCAACCCAATATTCACTGGAATAGGTGATCGTCTTGGTATATGGGTATTTGTTGCTACACTTTTATCGGTTTTTAGTTATTCGCCCAAATTAGCGGCTGTAAAAATATTTGCCTTTTTTGGGTCGATGCTTACCGTTTATTATGTGTACACAACGCTTGTGCTACATTTTTTCCCGCAAAGAGAAATTATTTTTTGGGGCATATGCGGGGCGGTATCTCCTCTTTGTGCTTATATTATGTGGTACGCGCGTGGAAGCGGATTGTTTACTAATATTGTTTTGGCTCTTCCAATCACAGTATTGCTGTCAGAAGGGTTTGAATTACGGAACGCTTACTTACCCGTTCACACTCATTACTATTTAATACCATGGCTTATGGGAGTATATCTGATCATGATAGTTGTTTTGTTACTTACAATTACGAGAAATAAAAAGAAACTATTGGTCATTCTACCCATAGCTATTATCTTATCTTTAATCCTGATCTATTTTAATGCTTTTGGCCGTCTATTTCCTGGAATGAACAGTGTTTTGCAAGGCGTGATCTGAAAGCGTTACAGTTGTTTAAGTGATCCATCATTCGATGGCGACCGACCTAGACAAGCCTTTTCACTCAACAGGGTTTATAGTATGCTAGCCATAAAAGGGAGGAGAGGGAATATATGGTGAAACAACTGATCATCGGAGACGCTATACATGAGTTGGCCACTACGCGCCGCATCCTGATGTGCTTGCCCGATGAGCATATGACGTGGAGGCCGCATGTGAAATCGATGACTTTGGGAGGATTGGCCACGCACCTGATCAACCTGCTGAACTGGCAAGTAGCGATCTTACTTTACACGGAATTCGATACTTCGACCGTACCGCTTCGGCGTGAAGCTTTGGAAAGTCGGGAAGAGGTGCTGGAAGAATTCGACGCGAACGTCGTCAAGCTTGAAAAGCTGGTGGCCGAATGTGACGAGAAAACACTTGACGAGGAATGGACCTTGCGGAACGGTGAACATATTATTCTGCGCCAACCGCGGGCGAACGCGCTTCGCACCTTCGGAATAAGCCACATGATCCACCACCGAGCGCAACTCGGGGTTTATCTGCGGCTACTTGATATTCCTGTTCCGGGCTTCTACGGTACCTCAGCCGACGATGAAGGCAAATGAACTAAGACGGGAAACTCCGGATTAAGATCGGGAGGGGAGCTCCCGAAGGTTGAATAGATATAGAGTGATCCAGAAGAGGAAACGAATAATACAAAATAAGTGCCTGTCATTGAAGAACAGGCACTTTTTATTTCGGTTAATATTATTTTAAATTGGGAGTTTCCTCTTCAAACTACTAAATAGCGTGAGGCTCGATATGCACTTGGACATCATACACATCATACACTCGCTTAAGTTCATCCTCAACTCTGGTTGAAATATCATGAGCTTCCTGAATATCAAGATCAGATTTAACCAAGATGACAATATCTACAACTGGATTACTACCATAATTTCTAGCTTTAACATCCTTAACTCCTTCCACATCACTAATGGAAAGAACGGTTTTCTCGTATGCAGCTAATGTCTCTACATCAAATCCATCGGATAAATTATGTGTAGCATCACGGAAGATATCCCAAGCCGTCTTACAAATTATTAAACCTACAGCTATCGCTGTAAGGGGATCAAGCCAAGGTAGATTAAATTGGGCTCCGACTATCCCAACGACTGTACCAATACTTACTATAGCATCAGAGAGGTTATCTTTTGCTGCAGCCATGACAGCCTGACTCTTAATTTTATTTGCTAGGTTTTTGTTGTACCGATATACGAAGAACATGATAATCGCGCAAAAAACTCCTATCCACGCTGAGATTAAATCAGGTGAATCTTGTCTACCTTCAAACACTGAAGAAATAGCTCCAATAAGCACCTGTATCCCTACTGCTATCATAATAAAGGATGCTATTAAGGAAGCTATTGTTTCAGCTCTCCAATGCCCATAAGGATGATCATGATCCGCTGATTTCTGAGACATTCTCAACCCAATCAAGACAGCGATGGATGCAATAATATCCGTTGTATTATTCAATCCGTCAGCTTTTAGAGCTTCAGAATTAGCAGTGAATCCAATAAATAGCTTGATGGCGGATAAACAGATATATGCCAGTATGCTAATAATAGCTCCGCGTTCCCCTAATTTTAAATTATCGTATCTTTGTTGTTCCATCCCTGCAATCCTCCACAACCACTTTTCATTTTTCGATTTGAACAGTATATCAAGTGGTAATCGAGTGTGTCTAGAGAAACGTTTTTCCCTTGTACTAATAAAGTGAGGAGGGATAAAAAAAGTTGCCCTTAGTTAAAATATGAGGAAAGTCTATGTGGATATCCTTCGCAGAATTCTGTCTATTAGGTGCTCAACCTTACAGATTGCCCTTTCAAATAATTGGAAGGGTCTTTTTTGATTACGATAATTCAATTGGATGAACTGATTCCATTTGCCATTACAGTAATAATTGTTATACACTATTTTCTATCACTTCTTGTCGGATATTAGTGTAAATTCAATCATTCTAATTAAAAATCCTGAGGTTTTTCACTTAGTGATAAGAAAAAATTATTTGAAACGGGGAAATTTAATGAATCACAAGAGACATCAAAAATCTAATAAACTGAAGATTTTATCAAAAGTATCTTTTATTATTATTGGGGCTCTTATAGCTGCATATGGTCTAGAAGCAGTATTAATACCCAACAACGTTTCAGACGGTGGTGTGACTGGACTAAGTATCGTTAGCTCGAAACTGTTTGGATTACCATTAGGGATGCTAATTGCCATAATAAACATCCCTTTTGTTTGGTTAGGATATAAGCAAATTGGTAAAAGCTTTGCTGTGTATTCAGTTATCGGTATTGCCTCATTAGCCATTGGCACTAGTCTAATGCACCATGTACCCACGATTATTCAAGGTGATACATTGTTAGTTACCGTTGTTGGCGGGATTATCATCGGTTTTGGTATGGGGTTAGCGTTGCGTAATGGTGGAGCAATAGATGGGATCGATATGTTAGCTGTACTACTTTCACGTAAATTACCTTTTGGCACAAGTGATTTAATCTTATTCCTTAACATGTTTGTCTTTATTGTTGTTTCAACAGTATTTGGTCTACAAGGAGCTATTCTATCAGCACTTGCTTATTTTATTGCTTCTAAAGTAATTCATATTGTTGAAGAAGGTTTGAGCGGATCTAAAACTTTTAAAATCATCACAAATCAACCCGAAATCATGGTAGAAACCATTCGTGACCGATTAGGTCGTGGAGCAACCTACACAGATGCTTACGGCGGCTACTCAAATGAACAATTCAAAGAAATCACTTGTGTAATTAACCGTCTCGAAGAAAGCAAAATAAAAGATATTATTAATGAAATTGACCCGAATGCCTTTGTTGTTGTATACGATGTAGCAGAAGTTAAGGGCGGTAATTTCAGAAAGCATAATATTCATTAATTACTAAATAACGCGTTGGTCGAGAAAACATCCATTCTCTCGCCAGCGCGTTATTTGTATGCCTTTATGGTGGGAAGGCTTCATAACTTGCGCAAACAAGGGAACAGTTCCTAGTTACATATTTTCAAATATTTATATTTATTTTCATATGTTTTAATTGACGCTTAACTTATGTGAAGTTATATTTGCTACTTATAGAGAAATAACAGTTAAGGAGACAAGCAGAGTGGAGAAACGTTCAGGGAAGTTCAATAAAATTTATGCCATGCAACTGGCTACCGTATTTCTTGGTTTTATCATATTCGGGTTATCTGAAAATATAAAGGGACCTGCAATCCCACGTATTCAGTTTGAGTTTATGATCAATGAATCACAATTAGGTACTTTATTGTCCTTAAATGCGCTAGGATACCTAATTGCGTGTTCCTTTACCGCATACTTAACAAAAATATGGGGGATTAAGCGAGTAACCATTATAGCTTTTGCATCGATGGCGTTTTCGGGAATATTAATTTTCTTTTCACAATATTATGCTATGTTTTCTGCATCTTATTTCTTAATGTATATTGGAAACGGAATGCTGGAAATTGGATTAGCCATTTTAGGTGCCCGTATCTTCGTTAAGAACACAGGGACAATGATGAACTTATCCCATGGATTTTATGGCCTCAGTTCAACGGCAGCACCACTTATTGCAACAGGTTTGATGAAGCTAACGATCAATGGATATACCCTTGACTGGCGAGGGATGTATCTCATCACGCTTTTGTTATCATTAATACCAATCATATTAGTCCTATTCAGTACTTTTCCAGGGGATGATATTAAACATGAAGATCGTTTGCCTATTAAAACATTACTTAGAGATCCAGTTTTGTGGCTAATGGTTTTAGTTCTATCATTTGGTGTCGTCTCGGAGTTAGCTGTAGGAGGTTGGCTCGTTAACTTTCTAGAAAAAGCATATGGATGGGATACGGTATCTGCCTCAGGCATGTTATCTGCTTTTTTCTTATGTTTTGCCCTTGCGCGGATACTACTTGGGCCGTTAACAGACAAATTTGGTTTTACTCTTTCATTGGTTGTATTCTCAGGGATATCAGCGGTTTGTACTTTTGCAGCAATTCTGGGGGGAGAAGACCTAGCCTTCTTATTTGCTGCAGCCGGTGTAGGTATAGCCATGATTTATCCAACCGTCATGGCTTTTATTGCTAGAAGATACCCCAAAGGGAGTGATACTGCAATAACTATTACAGTAACTCTGATGGGGGTTGGCAGTGTAATTGGTAACTATCTGATCGGGGGAGTTATCGAAATCACGAAGGGTATATTCGGAGATAATTCTCAGCTAGGACTACTTCGTGGGCTACAGGTTGGGTATGGAGTTATAGGTTTATGCGCAGCTTTGAGTTTAATTACGGGAATTATACTATTTATTCATCTACACAGACGCAAAGAAGTTATCTAGGATTAGTTGTAAAATGAAGTAATTCAAAAAGCAAAGGGTTTCCCAAAAGGCAGTCAAACTAATTATGTTTGACTGCCTTTTAATAATTTCTAAATTCTGTTTTAAGTATACTGACACCCTTATATCATGGATACCAGCTATCAATTATTCTATAAACTTGTTGGCATGTTAAAATACCGTTAAATGTTGAATGTGATAAACGATGCATTCTACAAAGTCATTAACGAAGGGGGATGTGTCGCTAGCGGCTGCAATGTATTTATCGTTGTGATTTTGTCGCTTGATTCCAGGAAGAGATGGCAACTGGCCTGTTATGCGTGCATGCTGAACATAATCGAAAAACGCCTGTCCCGTTCGATGCTTGAAGAGGAGAAAGAAGTGCCGCTCGCTCATTCGGCATAAGCCAGCCATCTATATAAAGGATAACTTTTCACTTGAACGAGGAGTGTGAACAGCATAGAGGCGGAGCCGTTCAGTCGAGCAGAGTGTTCACGATGCATGGTATCAAGGAATACTGATCACCTGTGAGAAAAAAAATTAATATTTAATTTGATACAACCCCGGACTGGACAAAAAAAGCAGTGACACTAAAAATATGGATACATGTGACTATATTCGGATTGAGTATTCGCTTTTTCAGCCATATCGCATAGATATATGTGATATTTCCGCAGAAATCTATCCAATACCATTCCATTATTAATCTTTTAGCTTCGATCCAGTTCAAAAGAGTCTCTTTGATATAGCAATATGAAGCGGGTGGAGAAGGGTATATCGGTCATCTGCAGAACCGCTGCAGCAATAGAACGGGGGGCTCGAACAATTCATGAGACTTTTGGATAATGACAACCACACTTAAGTTTTTGTCCTTTGCTCACGCACCCAAAAGTAGATATGTATTGGGAATAAGAACTGAGGCACCAGGCTAGTAGAACCGTAACAAGTTAGTTAGGGAGGATAAAGGTTCTACCCGTGGCAATAGTCCATAGGTAGAACCTTTATCTGTATTACAGGCGTGTAATGCTTTCAATAATAATATCATGACGATGATGTGTAGAACCGCTTACTCGAATCGGCACACTCGTTCTGCCAGAAATAAGATGTCTATGACCTTCCACGAATCGAGTCAATTGACGGAAACGATGAAAGTGACGAGGTCCTTGACCATTGATTGCTGGTCCAGTTGTACCTGAATAGCGATGTCGATGTCCGTCAGCTACTTGAGTAATCCCATTAAACGTATGGCGATGTGTACCAATACCAGGAATAAAGCGATCGGTTAAGTTGCGAAAGCGATGTCTATGTCCATCATTAATGGAAGTGTTGCCAGACATCCGATGCTGAAAACGATCGGTTGTTTGTGAATAGTGTACGTCCTTGCGGGGGTGCTTTCCTTTTTTCATCTTCACATCTCCTCCCAATATCCAGTAATTTTAATCATCATAATTTATGAAGATGGCATATGGGGGGGGAACGGCGATTGCCAAATTATAACCACTAATCGTTACCTTGGTCCCATTGATAAAGGCTGATCTTTATTTGTTAATGATTAGCCTTTATTGTACTCTGATTAAGAGAAGAGGAGTCTGAATGGTAATCAGAATATATTCTTAAACACACAGTTGAAAAGGACAAGAACATATATACTTTGCCGATTAGATGATTGTCTAATGTTATTCTGCATCACCATTCTCAATTTAATGTTTAGGAGAGATTGAATGAATTCTTTGATTCTCGGTTTTCAGGAAATGGAAGATACGCAGCAATTGCTCGTAGGTGGAAAAGGGTTAAATTTAGGGAAATTATCAAAAATTGAAGGAATAAAAGTACCCGAAGGATTTTGTGTTACAACAGTGGGATATCAAAAAGCCATCGAACACAACGAAACGTATTATGCTTTGCTGGATCAACTAACCATGTTAAAAGTTGAAGATAGAGATCAAATTAGTGAAATCAGCAGGAAGATCAGGCAAATCATTATGGATGTAGAAATTCCTACCGATGTTGTGACGGCAATTACTCACTATCTCTCCCAGTTTGGTGATGAACATGCTTATGCAGTACGCTCTAGTGCGACTGCTGAAGATTTACCACATGCCTCTTTTGCTGGTCAACAAGAGACCTATTTAAATATCATCGGCACAGGTGCCATCTTGCAGCATATCAGCAAATGTTGGGCTTCCTTATTTACGGATCGCGCGGTAATCTACCGAATTCAAAATGGATTTGACCACAGTCAGGTACTCTTATCCGTTATCGTTCAGAGGATGGTTTTCCCACAGGCATCAGGGATTCTATTTACCGCTGATCCGATCACTTCTAACCGAAAGTTGCTATCCATCAATGCCAGCTTTGGACTTGGAGAAGCACTCGTCTCTGGCTTGGTATCTGCCGATTGTTATAAAGTACAGGAAGAGAAAATCGTCGATAAGATGATTGCAACCAAAAAGTTGGCTATCTTTGGACGGAAAGAGGGCGGGACAGAGACACAGCAGATCGATCCTGATCAGCAAAAGACTCAAACACTTACTGAACAACAAATTATACAACTAGAACGCATCGGAAGACAGATCGAAGCTTACTTTGGTTGCCCGCAGGATATCGAATGGTGCTTAGCCCATAATACATTTTATATTGTTCAGAGTCGGCCAATCACTACTTTATTCCCGATCCCTGAAGCGAATGATCAAGAAAATCATGTCTATGTGTCTGTCGGTCACCAACAAATGATGACGGATCCCATGAAACCACAGGGATTGTCTTTTTACCTGTTAACAACTCCTGCACCCATGCGTAAAGCTGGTGGAAGGTTGTTTGTTGATGTCACACCACATCTGGCTTCACCTAGCAGCAGAGAAATGATTATAGATGCCTTGGGGAAATCCGATCCACTCATAAAAGACGCACTTATGACGATCGTACGGCGGGAAAATTTTATAAAATCATCACCAGATGTTACAAATGCGCCGAGTCCTAGTAAAAGCAATGAAGGCGTATCTCCTGCGGGATCTCAAGCACAAATTAAATACGACCCTACAATCGTTCATGATTTGATTGAGCGTAGTCAAACATCGATAGAAGAGTTGAAACAAAACATCCAAACGAAATCAGGATCAGATTTATTTGATTTTATACTAGAAGATCTCCAGCAATTAAAGAAAATTCTATTTGACCCACAAAGTCTCGGTGTGATTATGGCTGCTATGGATGCTTCATCATGGATCAATGAAAATATGAACAAGTGGTTAGGTGAAAAAAACGTAGCAGATAAGCTTTCTCAATCTGTACTAAACAACATTACTTCGGAAATGGGTCTGGCGCTAATGGATGTCGCAGATGTGATTCGTCCTTATCCTGAAGTCATTGATTATTTACAACATGCACAAGATGATAACTTTTTGGATGAACTGGTTAAGCTCAATGGTGGGCAGGAAACTGGGGACGCTATCTATGCTTATCTGGTCAAATACGGAATGCGATGTAGCGGAGAAATCGATATTACCAGAACTCGTTGGAGTGAACAACCAACTACACTTATCCCCATGATTCTCAGTAACATCAAAAACTTTGAGCCTAATGCTAGCCACCGGAAATTTGAGCAAGGGCGACAAGAAGCTTTGAATAAAGAACAAGAGTTATTAGATCGATTGAAGCAATTACCAGATGGTGAGCAAAAAGCCACAGAAACAAAACAAAAGATCGACCTAATCCGGAATTTCATCGGGTATCGTGAATATCCCAAGTACGGCATGATTAATCGCTACTTCGTTTATAAACAAGCTTTACTAAAAGAAGCCGAACAACTCATACAAGCAGGTGTTATTCATAAAAAAGAAGATATCTATTTTCTCACTTTTGAAGAACTTCGCGAAGTCGTGTGCACAAACAAACTGGAATATCAGATCATTAGCAAACGAAAAGCCGAGTACAAATTATATGAAAGACTAACTCCTCCACGTGTTATCACATCTGATGGTGAAATCATTGCAGGTGAGTACAAACGAGAAAATCTCCCATCCGATGCTATTGTAGGCTTACCTGTTTCTTCTGGCGTTATAGAGGGGCGAGCACGTGTCATCTTAAACATGGAAGATGCTGATCTAGAAGATGGAGATATATTAGTTACCCCATTTACTGACCCTAGCTGGACAACATTGTTTGTTTCTATAAAAGGCCTAGTTACCGAAGTTGGTGGGCTGATGACACATGGGGCAGTTATCGCACGCGAATATGGCTTGCCAGCAGTTGTTGGGGTGGAGAATGCTACCAAACTGATAAAAGATGGGCAACGAATTCGCGTGCATGGAACAGAAGGGTATATCGAAATATTGTAATGGCTGAATACGACAAAAGAGCCTTTATCATAATGGACGGCATTAATACATTAACGAGATAGAAATATGACGGAAATCAGGGAATCAAGGAATCAAGTATTATTGAAAAACAAACGATGTAGGGATTCGAACTGAAGTTATTGGATACAGTAGTCATCGGGCTGGTCAGGCTGGGCTCGCCATGGGGTATCATTTGCAAAAGCAATCCGGATCAAAAACAAATGTTCACCGGTTTTTAATATTTCCCTAAGGAGGTTAATTAGATGAATGTTGTGGTTACAGAATACAACGATGATTGGAAACAGAAGTTTAGCGAGGAATCTCAAAAAATAAAGGATATTTTTGGGGATGAGTTAATCGACATTCATCATATAGGTAGCACTTCAGTTCCAGGGTTAAAATCCAAACCAATCATTGATATCATGCCAGTAGTAAAAGATATTGAAAAAATAGATTCGTTTAACGAACGAATGGAACAACTTGGTTACGAATGTATGGGCGAGCTCGGCATGAAAGGAAGAAGATATTTCCGGAAGGGCGGGGATAATCGCACTAATCAAGTGCATGTGTTTCAAGGGGATAACAAGGAAGATATTACTCGCCATTTGGCGGTAAGAGATTACCTCCGAACATATGCCGATGAAGCACATCGTTATGGAGATTTAAAGGAAAGCCTCGCTAAACAGTTCCCAAGGGATGTTGAAGCTTATATGGACGGTAAAGATTCGTTTGTTAAAGAGCTAGAAAGAAAAGCGCTATATTGGTGCAAAATTGACAAGTAGACTTTGAAAGTCGCATTTTCTATGCGGCTTTTTTTGAAGTATATAAGCTCTTGTCATAGCTCAATGACAGGAACTTATATACTTTACCGAAATTAACAAGACCATGTATGTTTTGCTGATGAGATGAATTTTTCATCATTGGTGTGAAGGAATTCAAAAGATGTATATAGCGGCAGAGAGAGGATTAAACCAGAACCTCAAAGTCATCGTGCAATCTGCGAAGGCGGTAAGCATTCATAGCGAATTCGCGCAGCTCCTCAAGAATGGAATAATTCGCCCATGCGCCGGCGATAGCGCCGATTCCAGGTACCATCTGCAGCATTTTCCGGAAGTCCATAGAATCACGATACTCGATTTGAAATGTCTCCCAGTCCATATTCCGAGAGTACTCAGCATCGGAGTTCCACTGTTCCTTTTCAATATGCCAATGCTTGATGGAATAGAGCAATTTGGCACGGCTTTCCGGCCCCGAAAACGTCATTTGAAACACCTTGAGAATAAATACCCGCTCGGAGAAGTGTTTGGTGTCATAACCGTAAACATGCGCCAGCTCGAACAAAAATTTCATTTTGATGGCAATTAAAGCTGGAAAGTCTACCATACTAAATATAATTCCTCCAGCTCCCGTTCCAGCGCCTTCGGCAACCGCGATTTTTTGATACAAGGCAAACAACTCTTTCGCTTCTTGGTCGGCAGATTCCAGTTCCAGAGTACGCTGCACCTTACGGCTAGGCGTATATTCTGCACCGAACAGTGCCGTGCGCACGATCGATCGTATGGTGGTCGTAATGATGCTGAGCACCTTCGGCGGAATCAAATGATTTATTCGATTGCTAATGGTTTTCGATGTTTTTTCCAGCCATCCCGGCGTTTTGAACATTTGTTGTTCCCAGTTGGAAACTTCCCTCTGTACTTTATGTTCATAATTCAAAATGAATCGCTCCTCCAAAAGACATTGGCTATATTATAACGAATATTTCCTTGATTCGGAACAGACCACGGGGGGGAGCGGCCCTCGACTGAAGTCCAGTATCGAATAAGGAACGTTATCAGTGAAGAAAAGAACGAAGAAAGGACATTATTAACATGGAAAACGTATCAAATGAAGATAAATTGGAAGCAATAAAATCTTTACAGTCGACAATTAATAAACTCGAGAATGCCTTGTCCCAGATGACTCAAAAAGGTGCAAATACTACTCTAGTAAAGAAACGGCTCAAAGCTGCATACATCGGCTTAGCCATGTTAGAAAGCGCTTGGAATCAAAGACCCCATCAATACACCCCTGAAGATATAGCAGAAGCTCGTAATGTTATTACTGGTTTACTTCCATCAATTGAAAACAGTTATGCTAAGTCAAAGGCTGGTAGTCCCCAAAGAACGCTTTTAGAAAGAAGAATTAAATCGTTGAAACTAGCTGTCCAAGCGATTGAAGATATTTCCACCTGAAGCACGCTTATGGGTAGAAGAAGCTTAATCTTCCTTGTAACCCTTCTAAGATTTCTTCTGGTACTTCTCTGACTTTGATATCTGCACCTAAGAAAAGAAGCCAATTCGTTATTTCGATTAATTCTTCTGAATTATTAACATTGATAAAAGTCTTTAGAATGGCTGTGGTTTGGTAAGGATTCGTATAGGAAATCGAAATATTTATAGGATGGTATTTTTTGAACTGGGCAATCGCCATTGAACCAAGTTCAAGGACAAGGTTGATTGCTTCTTCCTGTTTGCTTAGTTGTTCTAAAATCTTTTTCTTACTTACTCTTTTTTTCGTAGGGTATGGTTCCACATCGGTGAGATCATCGACAGGAAAAATCCGTCTCTTTTCTTCCTTTAAGTCAAAGCCTTCAATTAGCCATAGACTTTTTTCGCGATAAAGGTGCAAGAGATAAATGGGATAAGACTTTAATTCCCTCTCTTCTTTGATGGAAACCGATAAATAGCTATCCAAAAGAAGGAATTGGATGAGTTTTTCTAACATAGGATGGGGGAGGTCTGACAGGTCAAGCAGATCGGGATTATGGGGGTTGGTCCCTTCAAAAAGCAAAATTTGATTTAAAAGAACAAGGTCATCTTGCTGGTTTTCTGAGATGAGGCCTAGTAATTTTTCAGCTAAAGACTGACGGCTCTTTAGATAAGGGAGTTGTAGATTTCTTGTGGCCATAAAGGCAATAAACAGAGCCTTAATCTCATTATCAGTAAAACGAACAGTGGGCAGGACAGAGTTGTTCATGACAAAATAACCCCCATCCCTTCCAACTTCAGCGACAAGTGGCATCCCCATAGCTTCAATTTCTCTGATATCTCTTATAGCTGTCGAACGAGAGATATTAAATTCTTGCATGATTTCAGTAATTGTAAAGTGGGCACGATTGTTGATATACCGCATGATGATATTAATCCGTTCAACTTTTTTCATAGAAGCCCCCTAAACAGTATCATTATTTGACATGATTTAAGGCTATTATAAGCCTATCAAGTGAAAAGACAAATCATTTGATTAATTCTAAAAAAAGGTAGGTTTTGAATATGGCAGATTATACACTCGAGGAAAAAGACAGCTTTATCGTTTTAGGTATTGGAACTGAGCTTAAGAGCCATTACTCAGACTTTGCCGGCATCAACAAGGAAAAGGCAGAATTTTGGTCGGCTGTCGAACAAGATGGAAGGCTTGACACTTTAAAAGCAATCGCCACAAATGATTACATTTTTGCCGTGAACGAAGCGGTGAATAACAAGATGATGTATTATGCTGGCGTCATGACAGAGGAATCATTACCAGAAGCATCGAGAATTATTCAATTCCCAAAGGGGGAATACCTCGTTGTTAAAGGAGAAGCGAAGACGGCTGATGAACTCGGTAATCAGCTTGCCGGCATTGCCTTTGGACAAGTCTTACCAGAAGCAAAGAATTTTGCCTATGTTGGCGGACCGAATACAACGGCATTGATGGGGCAACGAAACGACATAGTATTTGGCGAAATGTGGATTCCTGTTGTTAGGAAATAATGTAAATGCTTCCGAGTAACGCTCGCAAAACTTTAAGGAGGGATCAATATGTCCTATATCGTTGATTTTAAAAATGTGTCTACAGTTGGTGTAGAGTCTTCACCAGTAGCAGATGCGCTTGCTGGTTTACGAGCTAATGAAGCCCGTTACTTTATGAACAAATACAAGCATGAGTTTACGGTTGTACCAGCTAACGAAAGCCAGGAGACCCTTGATTATGTGAATCGAATTTTGAAAGAAGAACGTGATATTGAGTTTGCGGCCAAACCTTTAGAAACGTCGCGTTTTCAAGTGGAAAATATTCAATTTGCCTACGTCTTTTATGAAGATGGTCTTGGACTCAATGTCATGTATACGGTTGATGAGCCTAAGAAACGGGCCGTTGGTTTTAAGCTTTCTGAAGGGATGGAGGTACCTAAAGAGTTAGAAGGGAAGTTTAAGTTTGCAAGGCAAAAGTCTAAATTAGCCGGAACAATTCGGGGCTCGTTTTTTGTAATTAAAAAAGAATATTAAAGTATTACGATTATAACTTGCTAACTAGAGTGTAAATAGGTGGTAATCTTATTGATTATCAACTGACAATTTGATTTTAACAACTTCTTCAGAGCTGCGGAATTTCGCAGCTCTTTTGTACATTCAAACCATGAACGCGGATAGTTCCAATCCAGAACCTTACCGAATGAGGATTGATACCAAAGAGACTACTACTCTAAGCCGATGGTTGCAAGTTATCGTAAAGGTGTTTCTCAATTTTACATAGATAAATGACCGCGGGATCGATGTAAGAGCTTTGTGTTATGTGCCGAATTTACCACTTTACTACATAGTAGAGGCGTTGAAGATATACCTTGACTTTAAAGTATACTTCAACCCTTATACTGTAAATATAGTAACGTATGTATTAGGTACAAACTATTGATGAAGTAATAAATGAATATATAAATTCATTTCGTGAAGTATAATTTAAAAAAATGTGCATCAAGAAAGGAGATATATAAGATGAGTGTCCAAGTATATAAAAAAAGACGTTCAATTAAAAGTTTTCTTTTTGAAAAATATTTAGGTTTACGAAATACAAAAAAGGGTTTTTCAAGTATTGAAAACACTACACAGTTTGTAAAACAAGTAGGAATTGAAAATTTTAAACCATATTCTATAGGGGCTGTTAATTTTTCCAACGATATTAAGGAGGAAGTGATTGAGGACATAAAGGTATTTACATTAAATGACCAAAAATCTTTGACACAAAAAGTAATTCTTTATATACATGGAGGTGCTTGGGTTAACCAACCTTTAATTTTTCACTGGAAGTTCATGGATATAATGGCTCAATCTCTTAATGCAAAAATTATTGCCCCTATTTATCCTAAAGTACCTCATTTTAATTATAAGCATTCCTACCCAAAACTCTTAAACTTATATATAGATATCCTTGGAACTGTTAAAAGTCCCAAACATTTGACCATCATGGGAGATTCAGCAGGTGGAAATATATCACTTGGTCTGGCACATCTTTTAAAGATGAATGATATACCTCAACCCAAGGACATCATTTTATTATCTGCTTGTGTTGATATGGTGCTTGATAATCCTCTTATTCCTGAATATGAAAAAAACGACCCAATGTTGTCTGTGGGGGGAATGGAAGTAATCACAAGAATCTGGGCGAATGATAAAAACTTAGATGACCCAATAATCAGCCCTATATACGGGGACTTTGAAGGACTTGGGAACATCACTCACTTTATTGGAACACACGAAGGTTTATATCCAGATGCTATGAAACTTGATGAAAAACTAACAAAACAAGGAATTGAAATAAATACATTTGTTTATCCCAAAATGAATCATGTGTTTGTTATTATGCCAATCCCAGAAGCCAAAGATGCTCAACAAAAAATTATTAACATCATTAATAACTAAGCAAGGCACTAATACTTCTACAGATCAGGCGACAAGAACATGTATTCATTGACAAAATGGACAATAACTTTTTTTTCATAACCGATTAGAGGATAGTCTAATGTTAACCGACCTCGACAGCCATTAAACTAACGGGAAGTTTGGAATTAATGGATTAAAAAATTCCCCTACATATTTTTTTTGTTGCAAATGCAACAAAAGTTATTATAATATTTATTATAAGTATTGTGTAGTAAAAAGGACTTGATGGAGTTGAAACATATGAAGGAAATTCTACGTGAAATCGGAATGATAGCGAGGGCATTAGATTCTATAAGCAATATAGAATTTAAAAATTATAAACTTACAAAAGGGCAGTACTTGTACCTTGTCAGAATTTGTGAAAACCCAGGAATTATTCAAGAAAAGTTAGCTGAAATGATTAAAGTAGACCGAACAACTGCAGCTCGTGCAATACAAAAGCTCGAAATGAATGGCTTTATTGAAAAGAAAGATGATGAGCATAACAAAAAAATAAATAAGCTTTTTCCAACAGAAAAAGGGAGAAGCGTCTTTCCTTTTATAAAAAAAGAAAATGATCATTCGAATAATGTCGCTCTAGCAGGATTTACCGAAAGCGAAGCAGATTCTTTGTTTCACCTTCTTCAAAGAGTTAGAAAAAATATAGAGTTCGACTGGGAAATTGTAAAAAAGGGGAACAAAAGAAACTATTAATGTCAAGTTAAGGAGACATATTTATAAATGACTATAATAATAAAAAAGTGTAGACGTGAAGATCTACAAATACTCCAAGAGATAAGTATTGAAACATTCAACGATACGTTTAAAGATCAGAACTCACCAGAAAATATGAAAGCCTATTTGGAAATAGCATTTAATTCCAAACAATTGGAAGAGGAAATGTCCAATATCTCTTCGGAGTTCTTTTTCATCTTTTTAAATGAAGAAATTGCTGGATATTTGAAGGTAAATATGAATGATGCTCAATCCGAAAAAGTGGGTAATGAGTCACTGGAAATTGAGAGAATTTATATACGATATAAATTCAAAAGAAAAGGGCTTGGAAAATATCTGTTTAACAAAGCGATGGAAATAGCTTTAAGACAAGGCAAACAGATGATCTGGCTAGGAGTATGGGAAAAAAACGCGAGCGCAATTGACTTTTATAAAAAAATGGGGTTTGTCCAAACTGGAGTTCACTCGTTTTATATGGGTGATGAGGAACAATTCGATTATATAATGACTAAATCACTGATATAACGTTTCTCTGAAATGATATTCAGATTGTATTCGGGAATTTATTTATTGTTGTTGGTTGTACTAATGATCCAAAATCCAATGAATCCAACAGTTCTGGTAGCAATGACACTAATGATAAGAAAATGATGAACGATAACAAACAAGAAAAGGATTCGTAGGCTATTCAAGCTACAAATCCTTTTTTATATTTAAGAAGATTTCCATTTTGTTGACTGTCCTATGGAGTGGAATCGTCTTCATATTTCCAATTTATTTGCTGTGGCCATTATGGCCCACAATCATGAAATATACTGCCACAACGCCAAAATGAACTCATAGACGAAATAAATCGAAAATCCGATAAGCAGAATACCAGCAAAGACGGAGACGCCCCGAATCATTTTACGACTCATGACCTTTCGTGTGACGGAAACGATGGATAACAAGCCAACATCATGGATAAGAATGCCGCTTAAAACGCCAATCGCTGCAATAGCGAAACTCCCTTTGTTGGAAGAGGTATACGACTCGGAAAGAACCGCGCCAAAAACAGATACCCAGAAGACTAGGTTACCGGGCGATACGGCCACTAGCAAGCCATTCCGATATGTGCTCCAGAACGATTTCTTTGTTTTTTCGTCTGCCGGTGTAATGTCCTTGTCCGCGTTTTTAATAGAATCGTAACCCAGATAAGCAAGAAACCCTGCGCCTATGATCCAAAGTGGAATCTGAATCAAAGGAAGAGAGAGGATGGAAGCAAACCCTAAAACCATAAAGATAATTAACGCAAAGTCGATCGTCATTCCGCCTAACCCAACAGCCCATCCGTGAAGGAAGCCGTTTTTCAGGCCTTGTTTGGTCATTTCGACCGTTATTGCTCCGACCGGCAGGGCAATGGCAAGACCGATCAGTAAGAATTTCAGATAAATCTCCATGCTATTTTCATTCCATTCTATGTATTTTGAAGACACGTAAAAATAATTCTAATATATTACCTAAACGAAGGCAACCCTTGCTATTCTTGTCAAGCTGCTGAGTCAATCTTGTCATCTGTAAGATATTCGCCATTAATGTAGCATCAGTCAATCAAGATGTAACATGGGAATTTATTAAGTATGTGTGCGGTGAAGATTATGCTCGTGTTAGCTCCAAATCTAATGAATTGTTGTTAGGTCAGCAACTGTTATTAAGTCGAGAACTAGAACTTGTGGAAATAGGACAAAAATCCCTTGATGAAGCAATAGCAACAGTAAGATCCGAAACGCAAGCGGTGCTTGATCAAACTGTAAATGAAATGAAATTAATGGAGTCAACTAAGTAGTAAGCTAGTTTTTTAATCAATCTTGCCCAATAAACTTTATGCTGTTTGAGGCCAAGAATATCCAATATATGTTCTTGTCCAAACCAAAAGACAAGAACTGATCTTCATATTTAAGAGCAGATCGTGCGGAGCTTTAGATTGTTATTCCAAAACGCTTCCTCTTTTCCTTGGATCGCAACCGTGAGTTTTAGGCAATTTTCAATACCGTAGATGATATCATTTCAATACATCCTTGACTTACCGCTAGACAAAAAAAGGTCCATGAGGTGATTCCTCGAGGACCTGTTTCAGTATTCTGACAGACTATTCAGGACATATTCATTTGGATTAATCAATAAGCGAATCCAGTATCTTCGTTAGTGTGTGATCAACGTTAACGGTCACTTAAACTTCAATGATGATTGGAAGAATCATCGGCCGCCGCTTTGTTCTTTCGTACAGGAACTTTCCTAGGGTGTCCTTGATGATTTGCTTGATAATATTCCATTGGCCCAGATCAGCCTTGCTCATCCCTTGAAGGGTCGTTGCTACAAGCTGATTAATCTCTACCATCAGCGTATCTGAATTCCGGACATAAACGAAGCCCCTAGAAATCGTGTCTGGCTCGTTCAGAATTCGACCATCCGCTTGGCTTAGTGAAATAACTGTGATGAGAATACCGTCTGCTGACAGCTGGCGCCGATCACGTAACACAACATTGCCAATATCGCCAATGCCTAGACCATCAACCAAAATCTGTCCCGCCGCTATTCGCCCCGATTGGCGAACAACGCCTGAACTCGATTCGACAATGTCCCCATTTTTTAAAATGAATATGTTATCGCTTTTAACCCCTACGTCTTCGGCCAACAAACTGTGGTGATGGAGCATTCGGTATTCACCATGAATTGGAATGAAATATTCGGGTTTCATTAAGGTCAGCATTAGCTTTAATTCCTCTTGGCTACCATGTCCAGAGACATGCAGTTCGCTGCGGGAACCATAGATAACTCGTACACCTAGGATGTAGAGATTGTCTATGATCCGGGCGACGTTACGTTCATTCCCCGGAATCGGATTAGCTGCGAGAAGGACCGTGTCCCCGGCTTGTATTTCCATTAATCTATGACTTGAGTTTGCTAAGCGGGATAATGCAGCCATCGGCTCGCCTTGACTTCCTGTGCATAGCACAGCCAGCTTTTCCGGAGCTAGTTTGGCAGCATCTGCCGGCTCAATCAACATTCCTTCGGGAATGTTTAAATAACCTAATTCTTCAGCTATTCTTACAACGTTAACCATACTTCTGCCAAGCAGGGTAAGTTTACGGTCGGTAAGACTGGCAGCATCAACAATTTGTTGTAAGCGATGTACGTTTGAGGCAAAGGTAGAGACAAATATTCTTTGTTCGGCTTTATGGAAAGCTTCTTCAATATGGGCTCCTACAAGCCTTTCGGAAGGGGTAAAGCCTGGGCGTTCGGCATTCGTACTCTCTGAGAGAAGAAACTTTACACCGTTCTTACCAAGGTCGGCCATTTTATGTATATCAGGATATTGCCTGTTGACCGGTGTCATATCAAACTTGAAATCTCCTGTATGCACAACGGTTCCTTCAAGCGTATCGAATGCGATTCCTAGGCAATCCGGGATGCTATGATTTGTATTGAAGAAGGTAGTGGTAATGGAACCAAATTTAAGTGTGGATTCTGCATTAATGCAATGAAGGCTGGTCTGCCGTAAAATTCCGTGCTCCTTCAGTTTATTTTCGATTAAACCTAGCGTCAAACGGGACGCATAGATTGGAATATTTAACTGTTTAAGAAGGTAAGGAATTCCTCCTATGTGGTCTTCGTGTCCATGAGTGACCACTAATGCTCGTACTTTATCTATATTGTTCAATAAATAAGTAACATCGGGAATAATTAAATCAATTCCCAGCAAGCTCTCGTCGGGAAATTTAGAGCCGCAATCAATGACAATAATATCATCAGCGTATTGCAAGAGGTACATGTTCTTACCAATTTCATTAACACCGCCTAATGCGGTAATCCATAGCCGCTCTCCTGACATCTTCATAGAAGTTCCTCCTTATTGAGTTCCCCTATATTATGCGTAAATCCCAATGAACTATCCATGTATTAGTATCCCTCGATCATTCAATACTTCCCGTAAAGATAATGAGGACTTAGTTTAAATATACCCCTTCGAATTTTGAAGAAAGAGCCAATCAGTTAGATGGGCCTGTTATTTATGAAACTCTATTAACGAACGATAAAATTATCTTAACTGGAAATCATTTTTTAGATTGTGTTAATCTGTCTAATAGTGAACTCAATTTAGAGAGAAGGATGTTACTTGAAAAGAAACGTATTATATATTGAAGATAATGAAAAAATAGGCAGCCTTCTAAAAGAAGAATTGGAACAGCGAGGATTTTCTGTTCGGTGGCTGCTTTCTGGTGAAGGAGCCGAAAAAGAAGTAAATCGTCATGAAATTGTTATTTTGGATATCATGTTACCTGGTTTAGACGGATTTACTGTGGGAAAACGATTAAAAAAGGCAGCTCCGGCTGTTCCTATTTTGCTGTTATCTGCTCGGACATCGATAGATGATAAGGTAGATGGTTTACAATTTGCTGATGACTATTTAACAAAACCATTCCATACAGATGAATTAGTTGCAAGATTAGAAGTATTAATTCGTCGAAGTGTTGGAATACATTCCGAACGCATTTCATTAGGAAATCAAATTGAAGTAGATCCAGAAATCCAAATGGTATTCGACAAATGCACAGGAGAAGAAATCATATTGACAGGGAAACAACATCAAATTTTAGTGTACTTCTTACGCCACCCTAATCAAGTTTTACCAAAAGAACAAATTTATGAAGCAATTTGGGAAGAAGCTTATATCACTGGTGATAAAACATTAATGGTGCATATCCATCGACTGCGTCAAAAGTTGGAACGTCATCCAGATTCCCCAGAGATTATTGAAACGTTGAAGGGAATAGGCTATCGGGTGAAACTATGAACCAGACTAAATCATTATTTCGTCGTTTTCTAAAAGGACATTTTCTATTTATCTTTTTTCCTCCTTTTGTACTTATTTTCTTCTCTGCGTTCATTGGGTTTTCTACCAATGGAGAAGAGCTGAATACGTTAAATCTATTTTACATTGTACTACTTTTGTTTGGTTTTATTATTGTCGCATTTGTTATAACATCTTGGATTTTCTTCTTGAGACTTCGTAAACGTCTCACCCGCTTACAAGAAGTTATGTCATTTTCAGCTAATAATAATTCATTTCCTAAACCAATATCTGTTCAAAGTGATCGAATGGATGAAATTGACCAGTTAGGAAGTTCTTTTAATTGGATGATTCAGCAGCTTGAAGACAGTCGCAAGCGAGAATATGAAGAAGAATTATTACGACATCGACTCATTGCGAATTTATCTCACGACTTACGGACGCCACTTACCATTTTGAGAGGACATGTCACCAGATTAAATAAAGAATCAATAAGTTTAGAAGGACAGAACTCATTAACAGAGATAAACCATACGATTACTAGAGTCGGAGATCTAATGGATGATTTACTTTCCTATACATTGCTTACGTCAGGGAAACATCCTTTTAGGCCCACTTCAACAGATATTGGACGTTTAGTAAGAGCATCTGTTGCTGCGTGGTATCCTGTATTTGAAGAAAAAGAAATTCAGATCGATGTTGATTTACCGACAGAGGAGACTTTTTATTGGGAAGCAGATCCTAAATGGATGACACGGGTTCTGGATAATTTATTTCAGAATATTCTTCGCCACGCAGCAGAGGGAAAATATGCAAACATTGTGGTTGATGTAGAAAAAGAACAGATCATTGTTGCAGACAGAGGTCCAGGTATGGATAACTCTTCCTATGAGTGTGGGGCGGGGATTGGTTTATCGACTTCAAGCTATATGTTGAAAAAAATGAAGCTGAAAGCTGACTTTACATCAAATGAAGATGGCACAAGAGTAGCTATTGGTAGAGCTTAACCTAAAGTTAACCCAGAAGTAAACAGCATGATAACCGAGATGTAACTTTGCTTCTTTATAATTAGAACCATAACAGAAAGGAAGTGTTATGGTTGCTTACAATTAATAACTTAGTCAAACATCGCGGAACGGAGGAAATCTTATCAGATATCAGTTTTGAAGCTAGACCAGGTAGAGTAACTGGTTTTTTGGGTCCAAATGGGGCAGGTAAAAGTTCTACACTTCGCATCCTGCTTGGATTAGATCGTGCCACCTCAGGGAGTGCACTAATTAATGGAAAGCCTTTCGCAGAATTACATAATCCTCTAGCAACAATAGGTGCTGCACTTGATGGATTTGGAGCTCATCGTATGCGAACAGGAAGGGCACACTTGCGTTGGATTGCTCGTGCCGCTGGACTATCTCGCTCACGTGTCGAGGAAGTTCTGGAAATCGTAGGTCTTACTAATGCAGCTGGTAAAAGAGTCGGGAGTTATTCCCTTGGTATGGGGAGAAGACTTGGGATGGCAGCTGCGCTACTTGGTGATCCACAAATATTGGTTTTAGATGAACCCGTAAACGGGCTCGATCCAGAAGGGATTCGTTGGATCCGGTCATTTTTACGTGAACGTGCTGAGTCTGGAAACACGGTGTTACTATCCAGTCATCTAATGGGAGAGCTTGCAGAGACCGTTGATGATGTGGTGATTATTAAACATGGGAAAATCGTTGCAGATGGAACATTGGAAGAAGTAATAGGTAACCATTCCACGCTAGAGGAAGCCTTTTTTGCCCTGACATCTGAATATGCAGGTGATGCTGTATGAGAGCATTCAACGCGGAACTATCTAAATTGTTCTCCCTGCCGGGCATTTGGCTTGCCTTTCTTATTGGGGCATTTGCCCCAGCGGTCATTACTGCCTTGGACAGTATAGCACAAAAAGAGGAGATTATAGCTGGAGTTAGCACACGGCTATCGGAAGTTGGCTATATTGGACTCGGTCTTGGTGTGCAAGGTGTCATTATTCTTGGTGTGCTTGCTGTTAGCAGTGAGTATTTGACAGAGAGCAGTGAATCTGGTGGAGGACAACAGATTACAACAAGTTTAACTGTTGTTTCATCAAGGCTTCATTTTTTGCTGGCAAAAGTAGGCGCTGTGACTGTGATCAGCATACTGCTGTGTATTGTTGCTATTATGACAACTGTGTTAGCAACGCATCTTATTCTTGGTGAATATGCCCCTGCATTTGAATGGTCTAGACTTATCGGTGCAGTTTGTTACTGGACATTCACTGCTCTTTTAGCACTTGGGATTACTTTGTTAACTAAGAATGGCATTATCCCGCTTGCTGTGCTCATAATAAATTCATCCGTTGTATCATTTAGTGTCCTGCTTTATAGGGTTACAAAGTTGGCGTTTTACTTACCAGATAGGGCTGGTGCTGAAATGTTTATGTTTACGAGCGGCACGCTCACAGGCAGTTTATTCGACAGATATCACACCCCGTTCACAGGCGGTTTAGTCATGTTTGCCTGGGTAGTCGTTATTTTCATTGTTGCAGCTATTGTATTCCATAGGAGAGACGTTGCATCATGAGTGTCTCATCTAGTAGAAAGATATCACAAATCCTTGGTGCTGAACTGGACAAATTAGTTACATTACCATTGATATGGCTCACTCTTATTGGTACATTCATTCTTAATTTAGCTTTAGCCGCAGCTTTTACTTCTGTTGGTCTACAAGGGGCAGCAGGAACACAAAGTATTCTGAATATAGGACTTGCATCTATGGGATATACTCAAGCAGGGTTCATTATTCTTGGTATCTTAGCTACTTGTTCGGAGTATACGGGTGGACAGATTCGAACTACTTTAACTACGATACCTTGGCGTGGGTTTCAATTATCTGCGAAGCATTTGGCCTTGGCAATTATAACTATTCCTGTGGCGTTTATTATTACTGCATCAGGTGTACTATATACTTTTATTATGATGAGAGACACAGCAGTAGTGATTGAAATAGACACAATGATAGAAACATTAGTAGGTGCAACAGGCTATCTAACATTAACCACACTTCTCAGTGCAGCTATAGGAGCTTTATTAAGACGAACCACTCCTGCTTTAGTAGTATTACTTGGATATTATTTCATTGTCAGTCCATTGGCGAGAGTTTATCTACCTAGTATTAAAAATTATTTAAATTATTTTCCGGATACGGCAGGATATTATATGTATACGCCACCTTCCTCTGATGAAATAAATGTCCTTTCACCCATGCAAGGGACAGGTATTTCAATGTTATGGACAATCATCTTTATTACAGTAGCTATTGTATTTTACCGTAAACGAGATGCCTAAGTTCTGTTTCATTTTGCTTATACACGAAGTTGGAAAGGGAGGTCATAACTTTTGTGGTCATGATGATAGAAATGAGTTCATAGGCCATCGTTCGCTTCAAGCAGGAGTAAAGAATTATCTCCAAGTAGCTTGGCGTGAGGGGGAAATACATATAGATGTTGAAGAACCGCTTGATTGGATTGACAGCTCTTATACAATCGAAGCAGGTCCTTATATTACCGAGCTCACGGATGAACGAATTAGAACTGAGCTTTATCCGGCATTACGCAAGCGAGTGAAGGAGCTCTTTTTATCAGAGAAACTAGGTCCTCGTTTTTTTGATTACCGGTTCCAGATCGTACTTTCCTTTGAAATGGAGGACGAAGACTTAACGATTTGCGAGCAGCTTGTAAACGAAGAGAAGCTGAACCAACTCCGGCAATCATTACACAATTTCATAAAATTCAAAATCATGCCCGAACTTCCGGTATTGCCGAGTGCGGATGAACAGTTTTCCTTTTCTCGGCACTTGATGAATCCTGATCTTATGAAACAGGAAGAAGAAGGCGTTGACCCTTTGAGCCAGCGTTTATCGGACAAGCTTAATAGTAACAGGGTACGCTTGAACGAATGGAAGACCTGTGAAAAACTTCGTAATCGATCGGGTAGAGCTAGCAGATGTACTGCTTCAAGAGCTGTTGTCTAAAGAATCATATGAACAGGAGCAGGTTATAAATCGAATTTTCGGAAGCCGTGCAAAGCTGGAAAAAACCGTTAAGTCAGATCAAACGGAGTATAAACTTAGACATATTCTTGCGGAGCTGCTGGCTCTTGTAAGTTGATTGTATAGGTGTTTGTTTGTAATTTTCCATACGGGAATTGAACATTAAAGTCTACTTGGAGGGGATTTATTATGACGAAATACGAGTATGCTATAATGTTGTCAAGAATGGTATACAGGATGGAAAGCGGTTTGTCAGGAAACTGACAGGAAATCGAGCCATACTGGATGCAAAAGTAAACTGAACTTATATTGTACAAAAGGAGCATACAACAATGAATAAGATTTTGCGCAGCAGCTCGGCGGAAGCTGAGATTAATACCCTAGGGGCGGAACTGGTCAGCTTTAGAAAGCTGGATTCGGAAGCTGAGTACATTTGGAGTGGTGACGCCATGTATTGGACAGGCCATTCTCCGGTGCTGTTTCCCATTATTGGTGCGGCTCGGAACGGAGAGATTAAGGTGGAGGGCAAAGCCTATAAGATTGCCAATCACGGCTTCGCCAGACGCAGCGAATTTACGCTGGTCCAAGAAAGCAACACCCAGTTGGTTTACCGCCTCTCTTATGATGAGAAAACTCTGGCCAGCTATCCTTTCAAATTTAACCTATATATTACATATAAACTGAACGCAAGCACACTGGAACTTAGTTACAGGGTAGAAAATATCGATGAACAGGATATCTTCTTCCAACTCGGAACCCACCCGGCGTTCAATTGTCCACTTGATGACAACGGTAGCCTGAGCGATTACTATCTAGAGTTTGATGAATCTGAAAACCTTGAAAGGTTGTTCCTGAATTCGGAAAACCTGCTGATCAGCGGGAAATCGGAGCCCGTTCTGAAACAAGAGAGCATCCTGCCGTTATCTCATGAAATGTTCTCCGAAGGCGCATTGATTTTCCGAAATGTGAGCTCTCGTCAGATTTCACTTAGAAGCAAGCACTCCGCCAAAAGCGTAGTTGTCTCCTATAAGGGTTTTCCAGACCTCGGCATCTGGCAGCCTTTGAACGCTCCCTTCATTTGTATCGAGCCTTGGCAAGGAGTGGCGGATACAGACGTCTTCGAAGGTGAACTTCAAGCTAAAGAGGGAATTATTACTTTGGAGCCGGGGGAATATTTCACAAGCTCCCTGATCATAGAAATCAACTGACGATTCGAATGGATCTGCAAGGTTCTTAACAGATTAAGCTCGACTCTATACCATTGCAAATAGCATCAATCTATAGGTACGGTGTTATCTAAGATCGATTAACTAGATTAATTATTCAATAGAGTGATAATTACTAATGAAATGAAAAACACTAAAAAGCCGCTTCGGGCATGACCCGGAACGGCTTTTGCATTTTGGTATGAACCAAGATTATTCACAGCAACGGCATAAAAAATAACGGTGTATTAACAAATATAGCCGATATTATCTACAGCAGCACCACATTGGCGAGAATGCACCAATCTGCTTACTTTGATAGTGGCACTATCAATCTCGAGCTCGTTGATCGTTATGTATTCCATAAAGATGTAGATAACCAATGGAAAGTGGATGATGTGAAGGTGGGCAGACAAATTATTACGCCATAATACAGACTAGCAGAGTTGAATCTTTCAGTTCGAGAAACAGACCTGTTGCGCTTATTTCAAAAATGAGCAATTGAAAAGAAATCACATCAGCCGAACCATGGTATACTATTCTCATACAAATATTTACATAAATTAAATTTTTATAACGAAAGGGGATTGAGCAATATGGCAAATATCGAGCACTTACAGACCGTGAATGTTCCAGCTTCAAGTGTATATGAAGCATTAACCACTGCAAAAGGACTTTCGGAAATATGGACAAATGAACTAGTAGTCAATGATCAGATCGGTTGTATAAATGAGTTCCGATTCGGCGGCAAAGGCTTAACAAAGATGCGAATTGATGAGCTTGTTACCGACAAAAAGATTTTGTGGCAGTGTGTTGATTCAGATCCAGAATGGATCGGTACGACAATTTCTTTTGATATGGAGGAAAAAAGAGGGAAGACTTCAATCATTTTTCGTCAGATGAATTGGGAGGAAGTAACTGCATTTTATCGCTTATGTAATTATAACTGGGCTATTTTTTTGTACAGTCTTAAACAGTATTGCGAAGAAGGCGAGGGGCTTCCGTATCATAAACGGAAATTTTAGATCGATTTAAAACACAGATGGGTGGACTAAAGTACATGATCCAGAGAACTGATTTCGGAAGTATTGGGAGTGCTCGGGCACTCACTTCTAGCTGGTATTGTATTTGCCTGGTATAAAAGTATACATGTTAACGCAGGTGAGTTGCGGGTGTTAGAAGAAAATAAAGTACTAGACTGAAAAATATCAAGACCTAAACTTAAGGAAATCAAATAAAATAAAGGGTTCTACTATGCATGACTAATATGTGGAACCCTTTATGTTTAACTATCGTGTCCCGTTAGCTTAATGACTTTTCTCTACATATAATTGCTTCAAATATTTTTTTACCTATAGAGTCTATCATAGTTCCTTGAGAAGGTTCTTTTTTAGTAATCAATTTTATTAATTGATCAAAATAATAATCCATAAGAGAATTTGAGAAAAAAGAATAATTTGATAGTAATACAATTCCTACACTAAGTTCCTTATTCAAAGCTAGATAACTATTAAAGCCAGAAGTGCCCCCGTTATGCCAGAGGATACATTTATCTAGAAGTTTATCCTCACCCCAGCCAAAATAACGGTTTGAATTTCCGATCCATATAGGGAGATGACTTTTTTGTAGTGTAGAGGCTATCGGATTATCATCATTTAGATTGGCTTGGACAAATAGACTCAAATCGCTAACAGAAGACTTAATCCCCCCAGCTCCTTCAAGTATAGAAAGATCCCAATGAGGGACTCTTTTCCCAGTTGAAGCATGTCCATTCAAAAACCTGTCATTTTGTTCTGAATCAAGCATAACGGCTGTCTCATTCATCTTTAATGGACTCGTTATATATTTTTTTAACAGTTCGTCATACTTACTTCCTGACACCTTACATAGAATATTTCCCAGTAAGCCCACACCGATATTGGAATATTCAAACGAACCAATGCTATCAGTGTAATCAGCATTAGCTAAAAATGCAGTTAAATCTTCCTCGGTATAAGTTGAATAAGGATTCGATCTATTTTTAGACAAAACGTGATTTGTTGCCAATATAGGTAATCCTGAGGTATGAGTAGCAAGACTTTTCAAGGTAATCTTATTCAAATATTCGTTTTCAACGTTTTGCACGTACTTACCGACAATGTCATCCGAGGAAACCAGTTTTTCCCGTTCCATTTCTAATAAAAGTATTGATGTAAATACTTTGGTTATGGAGCCGATTTCAAACAACATATTTTCAGGAGGGATCATACTTTTCTTTTTATTATTACAAAACGAAAAGTATTCAATATCTCCCTCCCTAATAATCCCGATAACAAGATGTAAATGTTTCTTATCTGTCGTATAATCTGAAACAAAACTTTGTAAATCCTTCATAGTAAAAGTTACTCCTTTTAGTTTAATGATGCTTCCATTACTCGAATGTTGAAATCACGTTAATCAACCTATTTCGGGAAGCTGAATTATGTATTCGTTTCCATTCCCCAACATTCCTGCCCGTTCGTATTATGAGATCAACCAGTTCTTTCTGGTTGATCCTTTTTTCATTTGCATAGAGGATTAAGGTAGCCTGGTCGAACGTACCTGCCCGTGGGACTTGATCCCGAGCGCTATAGTGTTCGCCCCTACTTGTCATGACCATGATTGAGGCTGGTTGGGACGTAAGATCCCGTATAACAAGCGATGCTATGGAGCGACAAGAAGAACTGTAGGGGATGCCGGTGAATCTAAACTTAAAGGGAGAGATGAGATGTATGAATCCAGTTGTCGGTCTAGATATTTCAAAAGAAGAAAGTCATGGACAAGCCTTTTTAGCACGCGGAAAGCCCTTCAGAGGGACATTCCACTTCGAGCACACTCGTGATGGCCTAGCAAATCTACATCAAGTTTTAAAGGACGTTGAATCGGTATCCAAACAACGTCCTTTGCTTATTCTAGAAGCAACAGGACATTACCAAAGCCCTGTTGTTCAGTTTCTAGAGGAACATCACTATATTTACATTGTCATTAATCCGCTCATCTCCAATCGGCTTAGAAAGTCTCAGCTTCGCAAAGTAAAGACGGATGCTGCTGACGCTTACCTATTGGGTGAGTTGTACTACAGGGAAGAGTTTGAACCTTTTAAGAAAAGAGGTGTGCAACTTCTCAATCTGCGTTATCTTACAAGGCAATATGAGTCTCTTTCAAAGATGTGTGTACAGACTAAACTACAATTCCAAGCTGTTTTAGATCAGGTTTTCCCGGGTTATAAAGGCGTGTTTGGTCATACCCCTGTCAAGTAGACAGATGAAAAAAACTAAGCAGCCAGTGCGTGCCGATACTCAATCGGCGCGCGCTGTTTGAGTTTACGCTGAAACCTCTGGTAATTATAAAAGTAGATATACTCTTCGACGGCTTGATGGATCTCTGCTTCTGATTTACACTGGTGAAGGTACAACTTCTCAGTCTTGAGATGCGAAAAAAAGGATTCGATGCATGCGTTATCTAGGCAGGTTGCTTTGCGAGAGTGGCTGCCTTTAACGCCGAATGCCTCTAATCGTGTGTTGTATGCCTGAGACGTATATTGGAAGCCTTGATCCGAATGGAGTACGGCTTCTGAAACGTCTCTTTTTCGTGTCCACTGCGTAACCGTGTCCAGGACCAGATTTACATCGTTACGGTCCGAAATATGCCAAGCGACAATCTCATTATTGAAGAGATCCTGAATTGCAGACAAATAATAAAAACGCGTGCCATCTGAGATATACGTAATATCGGTGACGAGTTTCTGTTGAGGCGAGGTAGCATGAAACTGACGCTTGAGTCGGTTAGGATATATCACAGAAGGTGTGTAGTTAGATCGGTTTCGTTTCTTTCGGATTACCGATTGGATCGACAATTCTTTCATGAGTCGCCATACTTTTTTATGATTGACGAGATAGCCTGCTTCCCACAGAGCTGTCCGCATTCGGGGGTACCCGAAATAGGGATGCGCCAAGTGAATGGCTAACATATGCTCTTTCATTTCATGATCCCGTGCGCGTATTTCAACCCGTCGTGAACGTGTAGATCGCCACTTATAATAACTGGCCCTAGGTAGCCCAGCAATGGCTAATAGAAGAGTAACCCCGTGTAGGACACGCAGTTCCTCAATAGCTTGGTATTTGTCCTGTGTTCTCAAATTCTCTCCTTTATTAGATTTGGATACCGCTTTTTTAAATAGTCTACCTGCGCTTTTAAGTAATCCCGTTCTTCTTCAATGCTGGCAAACGATGTACGTGAACGCCCTTTTATGGGATTAGGTGAGCCCTTGCGAGAATCGAATACTTCTCCATCTCGGTATTTTTTAACCCATACTTTAAGTTGGGTGCAGTTCCTGATCCCTAACATTTCCGCTACTATCTTATAACTATTCGTCCCCTCCAGATACTCTCGTACAGCTACTATCTTGAAATCTTCCGTGTACGTTTGAAACACTTGACCTTTCTTAGCCATAAAAAATATCCCCTCCAAGTTTCACTCGTTCCTCATGATAACATAAGGTTTTTTTTGAGTGTCTACTTGAAGGGGATAATACCAGTTTGGAGCTATGTATTCCGGTGTTTCACTGCGGTTTTTAAGTGAATTCCCAACCTCATATTCAGTTCTGCAGACGGATGAAGATGCACTCAGAGCTAAGATGAAAGAACTGCTTTCTTCGAAACGGGGGCGTTCAGAGGACTGGATTAACCAACGGGTTCAACGACTGGTAGATGCAGCAAAACAAAACCCATTTCAGCAAACCATGTACGCAAGTCATTTAATCAATTTGAAAGTTCTTATTACCCTTATTCTTCAATACCAAGAGCATCTTGCTGAACTGGAACAGAACATAGATGCTCTGGCTGAAGAAATTGAAGAGTATGAATTAATTCAGTCGATTCCCGGTATTGGTCATAAAATTGCTGCAACAATTTTATCTGAAATTGGAGAAGTCGACCGATTTGATCATCCTAAGAAGTTAGTAGCCTTTGCAGGCATTGACCCGAGTGTCTTTGCTTCCGGTAAGTTTACAGCGACTCGAAACCGAATCACGAAACGTGGTTCCAGGCAGTTGCGTTACGCGCTCGTGATGGCTGTTCAGTGTGGACTTATACGCTCCCGAAATATGCGAATCAAAGCGTTCTATGAACGCAAGAGAGCTGAAGGAAAACCACATAAAGTAGCTCTAATCGCATGTGCAAATAAACTCGTCCATTGGCTCTATGCAATCTTGAAAAACAAAAAGGAATTTCGTCCAATTTAAAAGATTTTCTTTGGCATAACCTTCCAAGATACTACGGAAATGGAGGGTTATTTGGCATGCTCATTTTAACTATACCACATGATTTAGAATCACTTTACTGGTAATCTTGACAAGCTATTAGCTGGTATAGCTCAATGAAGTGCAACTAAAATTTTTCGTAAATCTGAGCATAAGCCTTTTTCATTTTTTCTCGTATTTCTTTGTTCTCGTTCTCCAGTGCTTTGATTTTGCGTTTTAACGTTTCGATGAGTATATCCTTATTCGCATCATTCATCTCACGCTTTATTTGCTTTGGAGTAGGTGTTTGTGATTGTTGACGGCGTAAGGATTCGATCCTCTCGCGGATATCTGAATGGTTATATAAACTCGCTTTCGATACACCCGATTCTTCTGATACGCTATTGAAATTGATGGCTCGTAAGAGGCGTTTAATCGCCTGATCTACCTTCTCTAGGGTATTCGTCTTCCGTTGGGCATGGATTCTCTTCAGATGAGCTGTACGGTCGAATTAGCCATTTCCAGCACTCACCTTTCTTTTTATACGGTCTTGTCTACCGAAAATGATATTGCCTTCTTGAAGGTTAGTTAGAATCCACTGATAACGCAGTAGATTTTTCTCATTCTTCTCAGCCATACCTTAACGACCATGTTGTTTTGCTTCCTCAATAGCCTTTGATGTGGTTTTAATATGCAGTTCATATTTCTGTACATCCAATTCAGAGAAGCCTATGGCTAAATCTTTACATGGGCTTCCTCCAGCACGGCGAAAGGGATGCCGTTGCTCTGTTATTTTTTATGCGTTGAATTCAACAGAGAGTCAACAAGCGAGCAATGAAAGAATTGCTAGACCGGTAAGGATAAATGGAGATATTACCCCGGCGGACTCACAAACCTATTAAAATATGTTACACTATGCCATATTTGTTCATCCATGGAGGAGCTTATGAATCTGTTGATCGTAGAGGACGATATTGGGATATCGTATACAATTGCAAGAGTTATGCAGGATGAAGGGCATAAGGTTACGGAGTGTCATAACGGAGAAGAGGGCTTGCATCACGCATTGTACGGCGAGTTCGATTTAATTATTTTGGATATTATGCTGCCTAAGGTTGATGGATTTACGTTCATCCAAGAGATGAGGAAGCAAAGAGTTGATACCCCGATTCTTTGTCTTACGGCAAAAGACGGATTAAACGACAGGGTAAAGGGGTTAACGATCGGAGCGGACGATTATGTGGTGAAGCCATTTGAGATTCCAGAGCTGATCGTCAGAGTTAAAGTACTGCTGCGCCGTTATGGCAATGTTAATCAAGAAGAGCAGATTAGCTACGGCCCGATTGCTATTCAAGTTAGAAATCGAACAATAACGGTCACAGGAGAAGAGCTGACTTTAACAGAAAAGGAATATGAGCTGCTTGAGTACCTGCTCATGAATAAAGAGCAGATCGTGACGAAGGAGCAAATCTATAACCGAATTTGGGGACTCGATTCGGAAGCTGGAATTGGCATCGTTGAGCTCTATGTCCATTATCTTCGGAAGAAGCTGTCTTCATGTCATGCCGATCAATATATCCAAACCGTAAGAGGTTTGGGCTACATACTCAGAATAAACGAGTAGTTTTTAAAGGGAAATCAAAGGATTTCGGCACCATGATTCAAAAGATGGCGGTTGCCAGCCTGAATGAGGACCCCGAAAAGTGAATCAATATATCAAGTCCGTCAAATAAAAGGAGAGCAGATCCCGATATGATTAAACGCACGCTAGTACGAATGACGATATGGAACAGTACGGTCGTATTTTGCTTGTTTATCATACTGGGGGGAGCGTTATACGGGATGGCGCGTTATCGGATCTATTCCGACATTGACCGTCAGCTGGTGTTTAATATTGACCACATGCAACAATTTTCTCTAAGTAACGGGGAGCAAGTCATATACATTGATTCGAAGGAACCGGAACGTTTCATGATGATATTTTATTGGGATTCCAACGATACCTTACTTCAAAGCTTTATATATAAATGGCAATTTATCGATTTGAGTTCGATGCTTCGGGAAAAACAAAACCACATGGGACCCGAGTCAATACGCGTGGATAAGAAAACCTATCGATTCGTGAGCAGACCCTATCAGGGCAATTTGCCAGTAGTCGAGGAGCTGTCTAACAAGCCGTTGAAAACAGTTCAGATATTTACGGAAATTTCTGCCGAGGCGTATTATTTGAATCGGTTATTATGGAGTATTAGTATCGGAATTGGTATCGGCGCGTTATTATCTATCATCGCAGGTTACGCATTGGCTAGAAGGGCACTCATTCCGATTCAGAAGGCTTGGGACAAGCAGCAGCAATTCGTTGCAGATGCCTCTCACGAGTTGAGGAGTCCGCTTTCGGTCGTCCGAGGGCAAACGCAAATATTGTTACGCCATCCCGATCATACGATCGAGGAAGAAAGCGCTCCAATATCAGCCATTCTAAAAGAAACCAAAAGAATGAGCAACATGGTAGACGGGATGCTTCTTTTGGCAAGAGGCGATTCTCATGAGGAAGTCATCTCATGCAAACCTGTGCGAGTTGACGGGATCATTAAAGAGATTGCAAAAAATATAGAGCCGATAATGGATTACAAGCAGTTGCGGTTACAGCTTCATGTCGAAGGCTCGGAATTTCTCATGAATGGAGATGAGGATCGTCTCATACAGTTGTTCATGATTTTGTTGGACAATGCTATTAAATTTACGCAGGCAGATGGGCAAATCGATCTTGAGTGTCTTAGGCAAGGGAAATCAGTTCTCGTAACCGTCAAGGATAACGGAGTGGGTATTTCGGAACACGAATTGCCACTCGTATTTAATCGCTTTTACAAGGGAGATTCCTCTAGAAATAGAGGGGATCATGGAGCGGGGCTAGGGCTATCGATCGCGCGTTGGATCGTCGATCAACATCAAGGTTCTGTACACATTAGCAGCGGGGTAGGGTGTGGTACGACTGTTATGATTCGTTTTCCCGTGATTAGTTAAATAATAGAGTTCATAGGATACCGCGGCAGCCGACCAGACAATCGGCTGCCGTTTTCATTAAGCTAAAGGGCAAACAAGTTGACGATCAATTGCGGTGAACCTTACCTCGGGTCAGTGGGTGTAAAGCGGTAAATAGTATTGAAGGTTGACGAAGGAGCAAATCTATAACCGAATTTGGGGACTCGATTCGGAAGCGGGAATTGACATCGTGGAGCTCTATGTCCATTATCTTCAGACGAAGCTGTCTTCATGGCATGCCGATCAATATATCCAAACCGTAAGAGGTTTGGGTTACATACTCAGAATAAATGAGTAGTTTTTCAAAGGGAAATCAAAGGTTCATCTTATATATTCTTCTTATACTCTATAAAGGGGAGATTAATGCATGAACCTTGTAAGACAGATGTTTAAGAACACCAGATTGACTATTTTATTGGCAGTGGGACTTCTCGTATTGCTGATTGCAGGCGGTTTGTTATGGCAGACCCAACATCAGTCAGAGAGTTTCGACGCATTGATTCAGAAGATGGCGGTTACCACCCTGAATGAGGACCCCGAGTTGCAGCTTAAATATGGTGTGGAAGAAGTGAATGGTCTAGGGTGGGATCCCACTAAGCTCACGGACCTGTCGGATACCGATTACGAACAATTAAACGAAGAGAGAAATGGTTTTCTTAAAAAATTGAATGACTATGATGCTGCCAAGCTTTCCCCGGAAGACAAACTCACCTACGATATTCTCAAATGGAACCTAAGCGCGGCGCAGCAAGTATATAAATATTGGGATCTGAACACGAATGACTACCTTTCCCTATCCATTTTTCCGCCGTATTTCGCGAACAACTATCCGATTCGCAACCAAGCAGATGCAAAGAATTATATCGTTGCGCTGAACGGGTTTTCGGATAAAGTCGCGCATGTCATAGATAGAATTCAAGACAGACGGGAGAAAGGTATTGTCCCTGCTTCTGAATTTCTGAAGGAAATGCTTACGAGTTACAGCAATTTGCGAAATACGAAACCGGAAGAAACGATTCTGTACAGTTTATATGCAGAGAAATTAACCGAGTTAAAACTCGATCCCTCCGAAGAGGAGAAGCTAAAAAAAGCGTTAGTGCAAACCCTAACCGATCATGTACTGGCTTCTTACGGCAAACTTTCCGATGTGATCAAGAACGATCTTATGAAGCAAGCATCCGTGAGCCAAGGAATCTGGAGTCAGCCGGGCGGCAGCGAGTATTATTCTGCAAGCCTCAAACTTACTACGGGTACGGACCTCAGTCCTCAGGAAATGCACGAGATCGCTAAACGCAAGGTAGAAGAGATCGTGAAGGAGCTAAGAAGCGGGGCTTCGGGTCAAGCACAGACTACATCTGCAGCCAGATTCCTAACCGGAGATGAATTGCTGCAAGCGTTAAATAGCAGTCTGTCGGATGCCACGCCCTATTTGTCCGATTGGTTTGAAGAGGAACTTATCCCGGACCATCCAGTAGACGTGCGAGCGTATTCGGCTCTTTTCGCATCGGCAGGTGGAATGTATATCCCCTTATCAATAGATGGTGATAGGAGCGGGAGATTTGTCATTCCGCTCGAAATCCCGACCTCCGAAGAAATGGTTAAAATGCTTGCGTTGCATGAGGGTATTCCAGGGCATCACTTTCAATTTTCGATTCAATATGATCAACCAACCATTCCATTAATCCGCAAAATAATGATGACGTCTGGATACGTAGAGGGATGGGCGGTCTATATGGAAAGCTTATGTGCGGAGAAGGGCTTGCTTGATCGGAACACGGTACTAATCCGTTTGCTGGGCAATTCCTTAGGTACCGTGATAGATACGGGTATCCATGGGCTGAAGTGGACAAGAGAACAAGCTAATGAGTATCTGGTGAGTGCCATTGGAACGGGGAACGATGCTTTGATCGACAGTGTCATTGCCTATCCAGGACTAAACGAAAACTATGCGATCGGATCGGAGCAATTCCAATCCCTTCGAGAGAAGGCGGGAAGCGAACTCGGGGATCGCTTCGATATCAAGGCATTTCATTCCGTTCTTCTTCGAAACGGTAATATGCCATTTCCGATATTGGAGCAGCAAGTGAATCAATACATCAAATCCGTCAAATAAAAAGAGAGCAGTCCCCGGTATGATTAAACGCACGCTAGTACGAATGACGATATGGAACAGCATTTCATGTGATAAATTTGCTAGTATATTTATATTAAAATTATGGTCAAATTGAGTTTGAACCGAATGTAAGAACTGATTTTATAGATATGAAGACAACCGAAATATGTGAGATTAGTTTTTTAAAAAACAGGTTATCACTGAAAAGGCTGCTGCCTTTAAGTGATAGCCTGTTTTCGTCTGCACTAATAAGTGCTGGATTCTAAGTATATGGGAATCAATTGTACCTGTGCGGTAATCCATTTAACGGAACAGATGGTTGTTCTATAGGAAGTAGCAAGGGCCTTTCCCTATCCAATAACACGTCATTTTCTGTTCTCGTTTTCTCGATATTCTGATGGATTTAACCCTGTCCACCTTTTAAATTGCCTACTGAAATGAGCAAGGTTCTTGATGGACTGATTTGTTTTATCCTCAGAATTATGATTTGGCGCATCAACTTCTTATTCTGTTGTGAAAAAGACTGGAAGGTTGGTAAATCCAGTTGCAATTTTCATTATTTTCATTCGTAACGAAGGTTCATCTATATCAAAATGAGCACAAAAATAAGTCATAGAATCTGGAGAAATACATCTGCTTGCATGTTCAAATCCAGGAGGAATGAGCAGAATATCGTCCTTCCTTACTATATATCGGTTATTTTGAATTGTTGTTTCTTGTTCACCATCTAATATAACTAGGATCTCAAATCCATGGTGAGATTCCCTAGGTATACACAAATCAGGCGCAACCGTTTGAATGTGTGCACCAAAAAAACGTATATTCCAATCAATATATGGAAAGAACACAGCGTTATCTCCTATACCTGCATAACTGGATTTAATCTCCACCACAAACCCTCTCCTTTGATTTGGGTAAATCTAACTTTGTTAATACAATAGTACTCTCGCTTAAAGTTCTTTTATAATTTATTTAAACGAAAGAAGGACACTTCACAATTACATGTCCTCTCTATAAGTTAGATTTATTATATGGGGAACCCGAAGGGGATGGTGCTGATGGCTAAATTAGGATTAAGCAACAAATGGGACATCGGAAGCGTCTATTCATCATGCATATAACAGCTAGAGAGGTGGAACAGATGAATTTAAAAATGATGACGATATTCGGTGCCGTTATCGGTTCAATGCTCGTTTGGGCAGGAAGTGCGGCTGCGGAAGAACGGTTTACCGATCTGCAGCATGCGAAGTGGGCAAAAGACAGCATTAACTATATGGCTAAAAGGGGAACAGTTGCCGGATATGGCAATGGGAAGTTTATGCCCGAGAGGCATGTAACAAGAGCGCAAGCCGTAACTTTCATGGTGCGAGAGCTTTATCCTCAACAGTTGCAAGTTGCAACGGAAGGAACAAATTTTTCAGATGTTCCAACAACACATCCTTTTTATCGTGAAATCGCCATTGCGGAAAAAAATGGGCTGGCCAGCGGATTTCCTGACGGCACCTTTCATCCGGATACAGCGATGAGCCGAGCAGAGACGGCTGCCTTCCTTACACGCGCATATTCACTTGTAACAGGGAAGCAACCAGCAAGTTTGAAAGATACGGAGAATCATTGGGCAGCAGCACCAATTCTCATTATGAGCTCTAACGGATTGATCGGTGGATATACGGATGGCACCTATCGGCCGAATCGACCTGTCACTCGAGCGGAGTTTGCCGTGTTTATGACCCGGGTGATTCGATTTGAACGTGAAGCAGCTATTCAGGATCACGATTGGGATAAGCTGATATCATATATGACCGTCAGTGAGCAAATCGGCCAAATGCTCATGCCTGATATTAGGCAATGGAATGGTCAAGTGACAACGACCGTCAATGAAGGAATTAAACGCAGCATCCACGATCAGGACTTGGGCGGACTAATTCTGTTTGACAAAAATATTGTAGACGTACGGCAGGTTACAACACTCACACATAATCTGCAAATGGAAGCAGGTGACATTCCCCTGTTTCTCGGCATCGACCAAGAAGGAGGCGTTGTTAAGCGAATCCCCGGCGGGACGAATCTGCCAGGTCAAATGGCGCTTGGCGCAACTGGTGACGCAGCGCTGGCCGAAGCGGCAGGAAGGCTGACAGGGGAAGAGCTGAAGGCGCTCGGGCTGCAGGTCAATTTTGCCCCGGTGCTCGACATTAACAGCAATCCAGACAACCCGATCATCGGGATGCGTTCGTTTAGCTCAGATGCGGACTTGGTATCACGGCTTGGGATCGCAACAATAAAAGGGCTGCATCAATCTGGAGTCATCGCGGCAGTTAAACATTTTCCAGGGCATGGTGACACGACTGTAGACTCCCATCTGGGAATGCCGGTGTTGACACATAACCGCGAACGACTCGATGCGGTCGAACTGAAACCGTTTCGCGACTCGATCGAGAACGGGGTGGAGATGATCATGACCGCGCATATTGCTTTAACCGCAGTAGATAACGAGCACATTATGTCGCTTAAGGACGGAAGCAGTGTGCCGATCCCTGCCACGTTATCTAAAAAGGTGTTGACCGGACTGCTTCGGGGGGAGCTTGGTTATAAAGGCGTTATCATTTCTGATGCCTTCACCATGAATGCGATAGCGGAGCATTTTGGGGAGAATAAAGCAGTGGAACGTGCGGTCTCCGCAGGTGTCGATATCATCCTTATGCCGCAAGATCCAGCAGCTGCTCATCAAACGCTGGTTAACGCGGTGAAGAGCGGGACGATCCCGAAAGAAACCATCCATAATTCGGTGAAACGAATATTAGAGCTTAAATCAAAATATGGTTTGTTTGACCGCAGCGAAAGCCTTACGCATAAGTTGAGCGCACTTAACGATATCATCGGATCCGAGGCGCATCGCACGGTGGAACGGAAAATTGCAGAACGAGCGGTCACATTATTGGCCAGCCGCGACGGTGCCCTTCCGGATCAAATCCATCAAGGTGACCGGATTGTTATTGTCGCAGCTGAGCAGGAGCAGGCCAAGCAGCTTGAGAGACAGCTGATGCAAGCCGCCAGCAATCTATCGCTTAAGACGGAGTTTTCTGTTATCGGTCAAGGAAAAACGACGGAGGCGCTTAAAGCTATTGATAAGGCGGATTACGTCATCCTGGCCACTTACCAGTTCCGTAACGTGGCCAGTCAGTTCGGATGGACCGATGTTCAAACGTTGATCCAAGAGATGAACGAGCGTAATAAGCGATACGCGCTTTTATCGCTTGGTAACCCGTATGAGACGATCTTTTTGCAGAACGTGCGCTCAGGACTTGCGGTTTATGGAAAGCAGGAGCCCAATACAACCGCCGGGATCAAAGTACTTCTCGGCCAATTGGAAGCCGGGGGCGTACTGCCAGTGTCAATCGATCAAAGTAGGGTAAGTGATAATTAATTTTTCTCAGGTGGGAGATAAGAAACAGGATTAGTATGATGACGAAAGCAGAGTCAATGATGAATCGGAAATAATGGGAAATAGAAACAGCATATCTCTTGATGAGAGAGACATGCTGTTTTTAGCTTTTCAGCGAATCGGACAGGATGGAGCACCGGGTACGACAAAATCGTGATAAAGAGCATATTAAACCCGTTTGTATGCCAAAAGCGTCGGATACCTGGCAGATCAAAAGTCCAACGACTGCGCCGCTGAGACCGGATGCGACATAAATAACGGGTACAGATGGAGTATTATCTTATCGAAACTAAGCAACACATACCAATTTAGCTTAAACTTTTTTGATTTAATGAAAATAAATTAAAAATTACTATAATATTTTAACAAAAAAATTACTGAACATGTATTTCCGATTTGATATCATTTTGACTTAACAATTTCATTAAATCATTACTCAGCTGCATAATCTCATTGTTAGCATTATTCGCATAATCCGGCAACATCATATCCTTAACCATTTTAGTTCGTAGCCATGTCATAAAGAATAGATCCAATAATAAGTTTGGAAATTTAAGCACCATTTTAAGCATTGGTGGATCAATTGAAACGCCAGCTTTTTGTATTGCCCTTAGATACGTTTTTAAAGTGACTGTTATTTTACGTGCCGTCTTTCTGGTTCTGGCTGTTTTTTTGTCAATTATCTTATTCTCAGAATGCAAAAAGCTCAACATGGCAATGTCTGATACGGAATGTGTGATTAGATACGCTTGCATATCCTTTTTAATAACGTAGGGAAGCTTTGCTGTTTTAAATAAGTTTGCGAGTTTTTCTATGCGTTCTGTCACTACACCATTAATTTCTCCAAATGCAGTTGCCGCTATAATCTTTGGTAGAAATCGAGGATGCAATACTCCATCTTTAATCTGTCCGCCGAAGCCGGGAAAGGCTGGTAAAAGTCTATCCCCTACGATATCCAGCCACGAAGAAAATCCAATTGAATTACTAGTCATCGTAACTATATTTTTGCTTTGATTATCTTTTAGCGCTAACAACGCTGATTCGGACCGATCATAACGAACGGTAACGAAAATAAAATCGTATACATCGTCATTTTCGAGCGTATCAATGACATTCACTTGTATCGATCTAACTGTACCTTTTTCCATATATTGCAGGCCATTTTCTCTTAATGATTTAAATCTATTTGAATGTGCAAACAGGCTAACGTCAAACCCTGCTTCAATAAGCTTAATTGCGTACATGCTCCCGATGACACCTGCACCAAAAATTAAAATTCTATTTGCTGACATTGAAACCACCCCTACTTATTAACATTTCCTTTTTATTATCAAACAACATGTTGTATGATGTGATTGTAAATCTTTATTATTCCTTGATCAACCATCACTTTTTTATTATTTGTCGGATGATATTCTTATTCGAGTAGGAGGGAAACATGAAAAAGCAACCCCAAATAACGGAGCAAACAAGACAAAAGTTTGTAGAGGTTTTTTGTGAGTTATATAGCCAAAAGCCGATTGAGAAAATTTCGGTTCAGGAAATTGCGAATAAGTCAGGATATAACCGCAGCACCTTTTATCAATACTTTACTGACATCTACGAATTGTTAGACTCTGTTGAAAATGACTTATTGAATGACATGAAAAAAGAATTGGCGAATAAAGAGCTATCGATGCATACGGTTCAAGATTCGCTCTATTGTCTGGACAAAAGAGAACATCTCCTGGTTCTTAATGCCCTTTTGGGTGATTATGGAAGTGCCCGTTTTATAAAACGCTTAAAAAAAGAAATCACTTTGGATCAATTAGAATTAAACGTTCCGCAAAACCATTCCTTAACGCCATACTTTATTGAGTTCTACCTGACAACTTCCCTTTCCTTATTTCATCTTTGGCTCCAGCGTCAAAAGGATTTATCGTCAGAAGAATTTTTCAAGTTAGTGGAGAACCTATATTCAAGAGGGATTACGCCCTATTTTAAAGAATGAGTCTGTCATTCAAACCAAATCCATATGTTGTATAACAATAAAAAAGCGCGCATAAGCTTGTTTACACAATATACTCCATAAAGACTGACCTAACCTACTCTTAAGGGTCCGCATTCTGTAAATACAGATGAAGAGTTTCCTGAGATTTGCCCTGTTGCGTATGCTTATATGAACTGGAGAAAGGTCCTTAGAGATAAGAAGTATATTAGATGGATTTTTAATGATGAAAGAGGGGGGAGTCAATAGAAAAATTCTAGAATGGATACAAGAACAATGGACATATCAATTTAGCTTAAACTTTTTTTATAACTGTTTATCATCTTCTAGTCTGATACTGCAGCAAGATAATAATAAAGTATTATATTGGGATAGAGATTACTCAAAAAACAAAAGAGGAGTTTAAGGTTGTTTTTAAATATTCTGAAATACAGGATAATCGCATAAAGAACATGTTAAGATTAAAAATGATAATGGATAATAAAAAACGTGCAAATATGCAAATATTAGATTTAGGGAGAATCAGCTAAGGGATCAAGTTCTTGTCCTAGAAGGGACTATGTTCTTGTCCCTTGTCCAATGACATAAAAGTGCCTACATAAGCAGTATCTTTAAAGCCTGAAAAATCAGGCTTTTTATTTTTATGTAGGCAAATTGATGTCACGAAAAAATGCACTAATCTGCCTACATTATGGTATTTTGACATAAAGTTACCTACATTGTAGCGGTGCTTTTACTTAGCGCAATTTCAATCAGCTCGAAGGCGAAGAAGATTAGGCTCCTTTAAGAAAATCCGTTCCTATATTGTGAACTATCTCATCCAGACTCATCGGTAGAAGAAACATATTATCAAAAGGTAATGCTTTCAATTTTGCGTAATGGCTCGAAGAAGGTAGTGTTTACACCAACCGACCCTGTCTTCGAGAGGGTGGCCCTTCATAGGGTAGCCTATATAAGGGTTCCTGGATTTTATTTGTTGTACCTGGAGTGAAATACTGCCAATTCACAGTAAAAGTCCCTTCCGCCATTTCGGCAGAAGGGAATCGTCTTAAGGAAGGATGCAGTTAACTCGATCACTATTTTTCCTGTTCGAGAAGAATATCTTTTACATCACTTAGTTTAATAGAATCCAATTTCAGTTCCTCTAACCGATAATTCAAGTCTGTCTCAGAAGGGTACGTTAGGTTAGTACCATCCTCCATATTAAAAATACCCCATTGACTTTTATCCTCATCCTCAAAACGTTTATACACGATATAGCCCTTATTCCAGCCAATCTGAGTGATATCAGGCTCAATGACGGTAGGAGAGTTATCTTGTTTCTTGGATACATAATTCATTTCCCTATCGCTGCTAAAAAGGCGATAGTCATGTGGAAGTTTGATTATATCGTTACTTTGGGCATCCCTGTAATCATAAAACATATTCGAGCAACTGCTTAAAAGTACAACAAAGGTAAGGAGAAGAAGAATTCTTTTCACGTATTATACCCCTCCTCTTTTTCAAGCTATTAATGGACTATTCCATTTTACACCAGAAATAGTCCATATGTTAGGAACAATATGAAAACATCGGTAGGATTGAACTATTAAAGAGAACTAGAGTGTTATAAAGGAATCAGTTAAATAAATATACCGACTTAAAAGTGGACAAGAACATAGACCATTGGAATCCTCGATGGACGCGGTGTGGGCCAGTTTTATCTACCGCTCGAGTAGCGGGGGATAAGGTAGAATACAGCAAGCACAGTGAGCTTATAAAAATGATTTAAAGAAGATTGGCCATGATACTTAGTGAATATATCCGTTCATACAGAAGGTAGGTGCAAAATGAGCATTAATGAACGCTGGCAAAGGGGAAAACACATTGAAGATTTTGCTCGTGAACATGGGTTATTTCCTATCTGCACCTCATTTTTTTATCATTTTTGGTCAAAAGGAATGTCCCTCCTATTTGGCCTTTCGATTCTTTTTTTCTTGGCGCTAACGTTTGTTTTTTCAATAATTCCTTGGCTTTCACTGATAATCACAGTGGTTTTGATCATTGCAATTATGGTTCGGTTTAAGGATAAGGTTCGTATTGTAACATATGATCGTATGAAAGAAATATATGACTCTACTAATACTACAGAATGAATAATAATTTTCAAATTGAGCATTAGACACATCTTTAACAGAACAAATCGGTTCTAAAGGAGATTAAAAATATGAACATTCAGAAAGATTTAAATCCTAAATTATTAGAATCTGAATTAACAGAAAGTGAATTGCTAACTATAAGAACCAGTTTGTTTAGTAGTATTGAACACGTAGCGTCTGTTGTTGAACTTAAAATAAAGGAATCTGATAATGCATCGGTTTCTATATTTAAACGCGAATTAGATTCACTTTGCTCAGCAGATGAAAAAGTAGCATATATGGTTTATGTCCTTAATGATAAAGAAAGAAAATCTTTACAAAAGTGTCTGAGTAGAGAAGAGTTTTATAAAAGCTTAAAAGAGGATATGAGGCGAAAATTTCTCGTTATTTAGCTTGAATAGGAGCGTTAAATCAGACGTATCACAATGAATACCTGGTTGTGAAGGAAAGGAGCAATGAAAAGCGTGGACATTATAAAGAAGTTCAAAGGACCAAGGGACGAATTTACTAATCCCAATACTCTTGGACCCGGTTTTATAGGAACAACTGTTATTTTACTCATCTCTTTGTTTGCACTTTTTGCTTTCATCAAGTGGTGGAATGAATAGGAGTGAACTATAATGACAGTGATGAAGCACTCAGATGTAGCGAAGCTTCAAGAAGAAATGGATATCAAAGATTACAATGAAGGCGGTATGAGTCGCCCACCAATGAATAACTTTTTTGGTTTAGGAAAGGAATTCTAGCAGAACGCGAAAGGACTCCAATTATTAAGGAGTCCCTTGCATGTCTTTTTAATAGCTATTGATGAAGTCTTTGCCTTCTTGCATGGTGCGGCTTCCCATTCGTAAGATCGGAGGTGCGGCCCGTACGCCCATTATTTTTTGTGAAAATTGAAATAACATCGGTTCACTTTCTTGCTGCAACGTTTAATTCTGAATCCTTTATACGCATATTTTGTGTTACTGCAGAAAGGTAATAACTGTCATCAATTTTTAATATGACAGTCATTACTTTAGTTATTTAATAGTATGCACTTTCGCTATAGCCCCGTCTAATAGGAATTTTATCATCTTCACCGTCAAGTTTTTGTTGAGTAATGAGTGATATTCCATCCCCAGCAGCTAACAATTCTGATAAGGTAAAGAGTTCTCGACCTACAAATCCATAATTATAGTTTCCGGCATAAGCAGCGATTTGAATTTCACGACTTGAATGAAAGTTCAAATCCAATTGGTTATACCAAGGACCCCAACCAGAGACAATCTTATAATCCCATGCCCCTCCTGGTTTAACTTTATCAACAAAAAAGCCGACGGTGTTACTATAAGCTATAGCACCAGCGTTAGGCATTCCGGATAAGATTAGCGTATTTAACATATCAGCAAAGTAATTATGAACCGTTGTTTTATTTATACCTGCTATTGAATACATATTTTTAAAAGGTGGAGCGCCTGGATCACTAAAAGGAACAATAGTATTATCACTTCGAAGAATTAATAAGTTATCTAGATTATCACTAGTGGTATTATCCTTAAATTCCTTATATTCTTCAAGCGAACGCACATAAAAATTGAAGTTTTGATCAAATATTGCTCCACCCTCTTCAACCACATTATTAATACTTTGTATATCAGCTAAGTACTTTGAATATTCCTCCTTAGTAATAGTAAGATCGTCTGCAGTAGCAGTAATTTGTAGTAGATTTTTTTCATTTAAGTAACCCCAACCATTTTCAACAATGACGGAGTGAATTCGATGAAAATCATTATATTCCTTACTATAAGTAATAGAACTCTCTGTGGCTGACACAACACTCGTAAAAATCAAGAAAATTGTTAAGAACATGGGCACGATCTTTTTTAATTGAAACATTCAATCCCTCCTAGTTTATTGTCAATTAATACTTTAATACACTTTATAGGAAAATAATGTCGAAAATTGTAGATGTTATGAAGATGGTAGAAAAGTCCTAAGCTTGAGGAGGGAGAGAGTTGATAATATTCTTTTTGAGGCGGAAATTATATACTTCCTTTTTAGAGATATCTAATGTTTCTCGACCTATCTTAACTGAATTGTTATCAATCCATTCTACAAACGGGCTATAATCGTAATCATTAAAGTAAATAGTTTGTTTTTTCCCACTTGGAATCTCTATTAATTCAGCTCTTGAAGTTCTGTTATATAGAGATTTGTAGTGGTAAGTTCGTATCTCATGCTGCTTATCTGGAGAGAGGACTACCTGGTTTAAATATCCAGTTGGTAATAAAATAAAAGTGTAGAAGTGGAAATAATAAAATAAAATAACACAAATAAAACCAAAAAAGGCGATAGAAAAACTTTTTTTCGGAAACTTCTTTTTTTTACTTCTAAATTTGATTACTAAGAAGAAAAGAAAGACAACGATAGCTACAACAGAAATCATCAATACACCGACGATAGATAACAGTAGATAGATATGTACTTGTTCACTCAATTGTTCTCCTCCTTCAATAAGGTATTATTAATTAATTAACAAAGATTTACTAACATGTATATACTTTTTACTTTGATTTATATCACTAATTAATAAATAAGTAAATATAAGTATAGTAAAAGAGGTTTGTTTTCACTAATCCGTATAGGAATATATGCGTATCGATGTCGTGAACGGCGGTTTTGATGTAATAACAGGATCAGGGAATAGATTTTTAGCAAGAACGATTATTTGCGCATCTGGTTCCTTTAATCGTCCGTATATTCCCTACATTCCAGGATCAGAACTTTTTCAAGGGAAAACGCCGATATTACCTCGAGGAGCGCTCCAATACACTGAGATTAGTGATAATCATCGATACTGCTTTCTTGAAGTGTTAACAGGACTTTTGTTCCGACAATATGACTATGAGGAAGAAGCAATCATTCGTGACTGCGAATCACACAAAAGTTATGCTGCGTAGTTTAAGCGCAGGAGAATTACAACAGTTTTCAGTAGAATTATTACCACGGTTATATAGTGACTGGGGTCATGTTACGCAAAGCGGTACTGTGGAGACGCTTAAAACGCGAAAAGGGACACCTGACGCATTCTGCGAAAGAAGCGATGAATCAATGGTCTATATCCAATCTACCGGTGATACGGCTAAAGGAAAAATGTATGAGGATCTTAAGAAAAGTGTTAAGCAGCTAATAGAACTTGATTTAAATGAAGGCGCGTTATGTATTTCATTTCTAAGTTACGATCCGCAAGCTGATGAAGTCACTGCGTGCAAAAAACTCTGTAGGACACATCAATGTGAATTTAAATTCTACAGTAACTCTATAATATCCGACTTACTAGATAGTAATCATCACGATCTTCGGTATAAGTATTTAAAGATACCTGCTCCTGTTAAAGGGAAATATCGATCTGATAACAATTTTGTACTTACCGCTTCTACCGGCTCCGAACCCAAAACAGCGACCAAGATGAATAACGTTGTAAATTGGAATCTGAGTCCAGATGAACTTACGGGCACCCTGGAAAGCATTGTGGAGTTTTACAATCGTTTAAAGAATCTAAATGAACCTTCAAGGCAGTTTTTTTCAACAATTATAAAATTGGCTGATCCATTAAGGCGTAATCCCAGCATGATGACAGTCCCTTATTCGGAGATGACAAATGTATCAGGACGGGAAAATTACGAGATAAGAAATCAGATGGCTATCCTTGAAAAACACCCAAAGTTGAAAAGAGAATACAAACTCTCCCGTTGAAAAAAAAGGTTGAAATTGAGGATGAAGTCAAATGGCAGACGACCGAAAAGGATGGATGAGTAAAAAAATTTATATTTTGTAATAGTAATAGAGAATACACTTAAATGTAACAATTATCTACATAACTAGATTGATATATATATATTACGATGTTATATTATGGAATATATAAGATTTTTATGGAAAGTAGGGTTGTGTTGGCTCTGAAGTAAATATATGCAAAAAATAGGAGGATGTTATTATGAAATTTTTCAAATCTTCACTTGTATTAGTATTGCTAGTAGTAATGGTATGTTCTTTTTCAATCAGCGTTTCAGCGGAACCTTCTATTGATCCCGAGGGAACTCATCATTACTCACAAGAATTACTTGATTTCCTTGGAGTATCAGAAGAAGAATTAATCCAAAATCTCGAGAATGCAAAACCAGCTGAAATAGTAGATGTAAATAAAATAGATTTCATTCAGCTATTTGCATCTAAACTTGTCTATTCTTTTAAAGATATGCCCAAGCAAGGAACAAACAAAAACTTTTTGGTGTCTGATACAAGATTCCAGATTCAAATGGGACAGCCACGGTAACGTTAACTCAATGGAACCCAGATGGAAAAACCCCCTATGTTGCATATGTCTTGAAGAGTGATAAACAAGAAACGGATTATTATTATCTGAACGGGGAGTATAAAAGTACTAATACTTCTATAAAATTTAAAGGACTAGATTCAAATCAATCTTATGCTATAGTTATCATCAACGAGAACAGTTTTACAATTACAGGAAATGGGTATATTAATTAACATTAACCTGTATAATTAATATAATAACGTAGGGGGTGATTTTTCAATAACATGAATAAATACAAATTAAGAATTCTTCTCCTGAGCTCTGTCATCATATGTTTAGTATTAATTCCTTTCGCAATATCAAAAAGCTTTGCTGTAGAGCAACATGATACAGAAGGTGAGCCACAGCCACAATACGAAAATTTACATCCTTTTCATGTAACCGATGAGGAATACCAAGAAATTAAAAATAAGGTGAAACATATACTTACATCTTATGGAGATTTTATTCGTGTAAATGAGGAACAACCTTTTCCCACTTCTGAGATAGCCTATAGCATGTCAGAGATTAACGAGAACACAAATCAGATTATTCTTGAAGGAACTCGTATCTTTGTAAAAGAGTAAGCTTAATACAAAAGTCAGCCTATACGGCTACAGTAAGCGGAAATTACAAGATTGGTTTGGAAAGTGGGGCGTAGGGCAAACTGCCTATGGAGTACTGAAACATTTTTATTGAGAAAAAAGACTTTTGAGAATTTTGAAGTGCACCCCCTAGAATAGACATCGGAAAAACCCCTGGGTAAATCCGATGTCTATTCTAGGGGGTGCATTTTTTATGTCAGCACAGAAAGGTCAGAAGTTTAAGCATTATCCGGAGTCTCTGAAAGTAGAAGCTGTTCGACTGTTTGTAGAGGAAGGCTGGTGCTATCGTAAGATTACGGAACACTTAGAGATACATGATAAGAATAGGGTTAGAGTTTGGGTGAAGAAGTATCAGGTCAAAGGGCAAGCTGCCTTTAAGGATAGACGTGGAGATCCACACAGGACTGAGACCGAACAAGAACGAGAACTGCGTCGGTTGCAATTAGAGGTAGATGTTCTAAAAAAGTGGTTACACATCTTGAATCAGGGGGAGTTAGTCACTTTAAATGAATTTAATTATTCCAATAACTTCACAAGAGAGTTATATACTCGGAATTGTAAGATGACAAGAATATATTCCGATTAATATCCGCGTAGATCGCGGTTTTTTTATTTTATCGGAACAGATTCTTGTCATTACGCTTTGTCAAGAATCTGTTCCTATTGCCGTTAGAGGCCAAGAATATAGTCCGATTGCCGTTTGATTTTATGTTGGGAAATCTAAAAAAACGAATTATGTGGTGATTCTTAAATAGTACCTCAGAATTTTCACAACAGAGGGAGAATTTAATCACACCTTACCAATTAAGCGAACTAACCGGATTTGTATCCGGAACGGGTGTTGTAAAATTCAGGAAATTCAGAATGTTGAATAGCCAATTGAGTGTTAATTAGATTACATGTACAATAGGTTTGCTTCCAAACATTCTTATCTCTTGTTCATCAGTTAACCTATTTTGACTCGGTACAGCAAGAACAAGTTGCCATTTAGGACGTGACATTGCAACATAGAGCATGCGTTTTTTTTCATCTGGCATTTGAAGGGGCTTTTTAAAATCATTTAGCGATATATTTTGACCTGAACTATTTGGACTTAGAACAAGCATTATTGAGTCGAATGTTTTTCCTTTCACTTTATGGATTGTAGTTACCTTTGAGAAATTTTCTGGTTGTTGATACATTTCTTCAATTTTCTTGTTATGATCAGGTCTGTACTTTCCCTGTTTTAAAATAAAAGTAGGTGACTGTGCAAGGTCGAATATATTTTTGCAAAGCTCATTTAAATCACGCGTCCATTCTGTCAATGTAAGATCAAATACTGGCAAATTTTTTATGAGCAATATTATCTTTGATTTAAGTTCATAATTGTCATTATTCGCCTCCAGAAACTCTCTTTTTTTACTCGGATTCTCTTTTAATGAGGGGTCGAAAAGCACGGGAATAAGTTTGTAGATTCGTTTAATCGCTTCCTTGGTTTGTCCATGTTCCATATCAGACTTAGCGTGTATAAAGTGAATTGGTGAAAACGGTGATTCACTCCAATGGTTCTTATCATTCGGCATTGCTTTTAGTTCTTGTAATAGTGTCTTCCCCCGAACCAAAACAATATTGTTGTTAAACCTTGATGATAACTCTTCGTATTTTGAAACAAGATCATTAAGTTTATTATAGTAAATAAGATGTATCGGACTTTGTTCAACATCTGACTGGCTTGAATATAAATCGTCATGTTCTTTCAATCGGAAAATACTATATGCTTTTACAATCGGGAGAACCGAGCGCCGGCATTCTGACATCGTTAAGAAGTTCCAGTCAGGTGACTTGGTTTTATCGGTAAATAAATCAGGCCTTGCTTCTCTCCACTCGTATAGGGATTGATAGGGATCTCCAATAAGTTCAACATGTTCAAGTCCATTATTTATCAATTCATTAATAATTAAATGTTGGATTTCCGAAGTATCTTGGGCTTCATCTATAATGAGATACCGAAATCTTGAGCTTAGTTGTTTCGCTACACCAGGATTCTCTCTTAATATTTTTAGTGCCAAATAGAGTGAGTCAGAATTTTTTAGTATTCCTTTTTGGAATTGCATTCTCTTTAATGCAACACAATAATTTTTGAAAGTTATTAGGTTTTCTTCAATTAACTTAGGCTTATTCCCATCAAATAAGTAGCTTCCATCAGCTGCCACATCAATTTTTGAAGGTTTGTACATGTAAAGAATAGGCCTATTATTAATTTTATATTTATTTAGAGCATATGGTGAGAAAGAATCGAGCAAGGAATAATCCTCCAAGATAGTTGGTCTTGTTTTATAACCAAGTAAATGAAAATGAGGTAGAGTGATATATTGATTAATAAAGCTATCAATTGTGCTCACTAAATGAGGATAGCTAATTGATTTCCCAGTGAAATCATAGAATTTTTCATTTATTTCATCTTTAGCAACATTCGTAAATGAAATACAAGCAACTCCAGAATACTTAAAATCCCAATACTCAAGTAAATTTTTGAGTTTATAAGCGACAGAAGTAGTTTTCCCACTACCGGGACAGGCATTGACAATGACTTTACCTCTACTATCTAAGTATCGTTGACGTTGGTCAGTTATAACGAAATCCATCATAATGTTTCCTTCTTTAAATGTTCAAAGCCCATTTTGATATATGAAGGAACTTGAAAATTAAGTCTTGCGTAAGCAATATTATTTAATAAATACTCCGAAAAATCCTGTGAAAATTCTGACTTTCCAGGTAGTGACTTCCAAACTAATAAAGCAATTTTCTTTTGCTGTTCCTCAGTTAAAACGTCATCACACAAATCAATATACGCTTGTATAAATTCAAATTTTTCATTATCGAGCTCCTTAATAAATTGAAATAGGCAATTGTTTTGAAGATCATTTTTTAATCTACCGACATTAGAAATAGTTAACTCGAATTCAAAGGTTTTAAATCCCACAAAAATTTGTATGTTTTCTTGTTTATTTTTGTAATTATTTAAATTACCAATTCTGGTCGAAATTTCGCCTTCTTTAATATTGTCATATAATTCATTAAGTTTGGAGTAATTGTTTTCAATCAGTTTGTAGAATGAATATTCACTATTTTTCGAAGCAGTAAATCGATCATCATCTGTTATGACAGAAACTCTTTTATTAATTTTTTTGGCAGGGTTAGTCGAATTAAATAGAAGGAGAAATGGATAAAATGATGTTCCTGTTTGAATCACTTCAATATCCAATTCTTCAAAACGGAAATTTTCTAATTTTGAGAAGGCAAATAGTAATAACTCTTCTGATATACCCTCTACTAAAAATAATGATTTAGCATAAAACATCTGGGACTTTGTTACATCAATGTATCTTTCCAACATTTTTCGTTTGCTTTTGATATCATCATTATTTAAGGTCTTTTTATTTTGGACTAACTTTTCATTCTCTCTATCTACAAAACAATCGCCAACACATTTAAACGAATTTGACTCAGTAATAAATAGCTTTTCTAGCTCAGATTTTGAAGTTAAGGTAGGGGAGTGCGTTGTTATAAACAATTGACAATTATCATTACATATCTGTTCTTTCAAAAAGTTATATAGATTTAGCTGTAACTGAGGATGTAGGTGAGCCTCGGGCTCTTCAATTAATAAAGCATGGTGAATTGTGGAGTCCTTTTCAACTCGATCATTCATATCACTAAGTACAGTAGCGATGTAAATTATGTTGTTATATCCCAAGCTATTTTGAAATAAATTCAATCCCGAATCCGCCTCAAGGGATGCTTTGAACGGAAGATAAGGTTTGATTACATTTACGATAAAATCTAGTCTTGATTGTTCAATATGTAGTCCGATTGGTGATAAGGTTGAATATATTTTTGTGAGATTAGTATTGATGTTGCTTTTAGTTGTGCTTACCTCAGTTCGTTGGAGTAGTTCACTGTTAGCTCGGCTTATAATTCCTTTAAACTCTTGTTCGGAGTTATTTGTCTCAATATTTCTTTTAATTACACGTCCTAGCATATTTCTTTTTACTGAGAGGAGGTCGCTTGTACTATCTCTAAGGGCGCCTAAATAATAATGCTGGAATATCTCAAAAGTATTTACACTGGCTTTTTGACCCGGATAAGCACCTGTATAATAATCAAATTTTGGATGTTTATCTTTTCTTTTATCAAAAGAAATTTTAATGTGAGCATAATCTTCATGTGGATCAATAACTAGATACTCGTATAAAGCTCCTTTCTGCTCTTCAGTCAGACCTCTAAACTCATAGGATATCGCGATTGTATTTTTTGACTCTCCTGTGGCAAGATCCGTATTAAAGTCTTCGTTTCTAATAATAATTTCTTTTAATGGTTCTCCTAAGTTATACAATAATCGAATAGCATCAATAATTGTTGATTTGTATGAACCGTTCTCACCAATCAAAATATTAATATCTTTGTTGAACGAGAGGGACATTAAGGATATGCCTCTAAAATTTTCAATAGTCATTTTTGATAAGAACATACTATCACCTGTAAATTCATATTTTTATTTCAAAAAATAAGACATTTAAGCTAATATTTCGACATAGATACAGTGAAACCCTTTCATTGTTACTGGAATTGAAAAGGAATGAAAATTGTTGACTGAAATTATATTTAAATTTGGTTATCCATTGACCAAAGCTATGTGTGCTATGTGGGGTTTTCTACTCAGAACCTTAATGGTTATAACGAAATAAGGGATACGAAGAAGAATTAAATAGCTAATTACAACAAAAGTTCTTCCTTTCGAAAAGGCGGACTTTTTTGTTTTCAAATCCATTTAATAAAAGTATTTTGCTGATCATGACTTAATGAGTTTGTATAGGTAGGTAAAGAAATATATATATGTTGCAAATAACAACAGTTGTATGTTACATTGTGTTTGCTAGATAAAAATTCCACTACAGATAACAAAATTTCCGGAATGGTAAGAGTGTCTACAACTGATCATTATCGTTTTAGGACTTTGAATAATAATAATATTTTTTGCGTACTGAAGGCGGAGATAAAACGATGAAAAGAAAAGGAATTCATAAACCAACAATTGAGGACGCAGTTGAAATTAGTGGAATTGAAACCCTACATCCCGGGGGATTTGATTTAACCAAACGAACTGCAGAAATTGCAGGTCTTAGGCAGGGTATGCAGGTTTTAGATGTATCCAGCGGGAGAGGGACTCAAGCAATATTCTATGCAGAAAAATATGGTGTTCTGGTGACGGGAATAGACATATCTGAAAAAATGATCAAATCAGCGAGTAACAAAGCTAAATTAGCCGGTATGGAAAACAGCGTTTCCTTTAGGCAAGGAGATTCTCAGGCGTTACCTTTTGATGATAACACCTTTGATGTCGTAATTAATGAATGCGCGGTCGGAATCCCGGATGACTCACAAAAGGTTCTTAATGAAATGGTGCGGGTAGTAAAACCCGGAGGTGCCTTAGTTATCCACGAATCAATCTGGATGAAGAAGATATCAGAATTTGAGAGGGATGAATTATCCTAAAGATATGGAACCACTCCATTAGAGCTTGATGAATGGAATAAAATGCTACAAAAAGCAGGAGTAGCTAACATTATAGCGGAGCATGAGGAGTGGTCAAAACCAGAAAAATTCTGGAAAGTCAGAAAAGACCGTGATGTTTCTCATTATTCAAAAATTCTCACTTTTCCAGAAAGGCTTGTAACATTGAAGCGCATTTTGCAAAAGCAAGGGATCAAAGGTGTGCTCAAGACCATGGAAAACGAAAAGATTTTCTTTAAAGCCATCTTAGATGGTAAGGTAGGGTATTGTCTGTATAAAGGCGTTAAGGATATATAATATTAACCTACTAATTACTGAGGTGATTCAAATGAAAAACATTGATTTACTAAGAAATTTAATCAGAGTTTTAGATAAAAATATTGGCGCTTTGGAAAAAACTAAACTCATTTGCTGTGGTGCGACCATCGGACAATGTCATGCCGTTTTGGAAATTGGGTTTGCTGGTGAAATTTCACTTATTGATCTTGCAAATTTACTCAATCTTGATAAAAGCACAATGAGTAGGACGGTAAACAATCTTGTAACGGATGAATTGGTAGAGAGAGTCACAGATCCGGAAAATAGACGTTATGTGAAGCTAATGCTTTCAAAAAATGGTCAGATGCTTAATGAGAGAATTAATTCTGTTCTTGATTTATACTTCGAGAATGTTATGAATGATATCCCGGAGGACAAGAGGGAACAGGTTGCTGAGAGCTTGGTACTATTAATCAATGCATTAAATAAAAATAACTGCTGCTAACCGCATTTTCATATAAAGAGAAAGGCGAGATATATCATGACGAAGTTCTTGGATACAGTAGTCATCGGGGGTGGCCAGGCAGGACTCGCCTCTGGGTACCATTTGCAAAAAGCTAGACTAGAATTTGCTATTTTGGAAGCCAGTGACCAACCGACGGGATCATGGCCGCAATATTATGACAGCTTAAAGTTGTTTTCACCTGCCAGATATTCTTCATTGCCGGGGTCCCTTTCCCGAAAGATCCAAACCAGTACCCGGTACGAGATGAGGTTATATCCTATCTGCTGCAATATGCAGAGAAATTCGAACTTCCACTCAACTTGAATAGCAGGGTGGAACGTATCGAAATCGTGAACGGCGGTTTTGATGTAATTACAGGATCGGGGAGTAGATTTCTAGCAAGAACGATTATTTGCGCATCTGGTTCCTTTAATCGCCCATATATTCCCTACATTCCAGGATCAGAACTTTTTCAAGGGAAAATTCTTCACTCATCCGAGTTCAAGAACCCGGAACCATTCCTACAACAGCGGGTTATTGTTGTCGGACGAGGAAATTCGGCTGTACAAATTGCAGTAGAACTAGCTGATCATGCCAAAGTCTCATTAGCTGTTCAAAATCCAGTTCAATTTACTCAGCAGCGATTTTTAGGACTTGATCTTCACTTTTGGTTGAAAATAACAGGGATTGACGCGTTTCCTTTTTTATCGAATCGGCAAAGAGCCCCCAAACCCCATTTCAGTCTTAGACCTTGGTGGATATCGTAAGAAAATTAGAAAAGGCAATCCGGATCAAAGACAAATGTTTACGGGTTTTTATCCAGAGGGTGTCGTTTGGACAAATGGGCAAAGGGAGCCCGTAAACAGTGTGATATTCGCAACGGGGTTTCGCCCAAATATGCTGTTTCTTAACCATACAGACGGACTTGATTCTAATGGCAGACCGCTCCATATTGCCGGAGTGAGTAGAACAATTCCAGGGTTATATTATGTCGGCCTATCTAACCAACGTTCATTTGCGTCAGCCACCATTCGTGGTGTAGGTGCTGATGCTAGATATGTCGTACAAAGTATTAATAGGTTCCTACGTAAATGAAGTTGAAACGTGGAGAGTGTAAGATTCTAAGCCTACGGTTATTTATCTTTGATTTCTAAAGTGCGTAGGAGGGAGCTACCAATGCCTCTGTCACAATAATCACGGTGAATATATATCGAGAGATTCCTATCCTCCAATGAAAAGATTGATATTAAGGTTTAATCGCCTTGATTTATTGCAGAAACGATATAGTTATCTACGTTCGCACCTAGAACCCAATCTTAAATATAACATTTGGACTCATCATTAGAGCTAATTGATATGTAAGTATCATTGATTTGAGTTTCTTCAGCAATGTTTCATTTTAGAAATAGGTCGTTTTTGAAAAAGTATCATCTTGGTATTTCTTTATTTGCTGAACTATAGTGGTTTTCTGAACTAATTCTAATTATATTAAAATTGTACTTGAATGAGCTATGCTCAGCCCAAGCCCATTTTTCAATCCTTTAGATAGGCAACTGCATAGGATATAAGGAAAAGGTGAAATCTTGGGAGGAAAATGAATATGTACCGTAATTCATACAATCAATGGCATCATCCTATGCACAACAACAGCAATAACATCAATTGGAATCCTTATTATTACAATTGGAACAGTAACAACTGCAATACTTATTTTGGAAATATTAAGTTAACTGATTATGGACCAAAACCATTTGTGGTGAATATTGACCAAGCTACTAAGCAAAACAATACTTACCGGACCGCTTTATGGACAGGAAAACACTTTCAAGTGACCCTAATGAGTATAAATGTTGGAGATGATATTGGTTTGGAAGTTCATCCTACAACTGATCAATTCATACGTATTGAAGAGGGCCAGGGACTCGTTCAAATGGGTGATAGTAAAGATAAATTAGATTGTCAAGAAATGGCCTATAAAGATTTTGCAATTATAATTCCTGCTGGAAAATGGCACAATGTAACCAATATGGGTAATACACCACTCAAAGTATATGTTATCTATGCTCCACCAGAGCATCCGTATGGTACTGTACATGCAACAAAAGCAGTAGCCATGTCTGCTGAAGGAAACCATCAACTGAAGTGAAATTGAAGTGCATCAGCATGACATTTCATAAGATCATCCAAATAAGAGGAGGGACAGGTGAATTCCTGTCCCTCTAAATAATTAAAGCTAATTGTTCCAATTGCCGTTAGAAGGCAAGATGTTGTCTGATTGCTAATATAACCGTTGGGGATACCGAGAAATAGCTAACCTTGTTGCAAATGCATAGATGATACCCTCAATACCCAAGTTCTAAGGTATATGTGTGCAAAGAAGAGAAGATAACAATTGCGATACACATCACCGGCTCAGTAATTTTAAGTCATGAGATTTTATTTGAATGAACGGAACAGAATCCATCTACACTAGCAAGAATCCTAGTTGCATATGAGCTGTCCTTTAATCGAGAAAACTCTTGTGGTTGGCGACTCACATCCAAACTAAGGCGTAAATTGATAACAAGAAAGGAAAGCGAAAAACATTAACTCGACACCACTTAATACATAACACGATTGGTATGCATCCTTTAACTTTAGTTCTCTAAATATCGATATAAGGTGGATTTACTGATTCCTGTTTCTTCTTTTATTTCGGCAAGAGTATATTTTTTAGACTGATACATAAGTATGGCCTTTTCAACGTTTTCGTCAGCTTTTCTTGGCCGACCGGGAACATTCCCCTTTTGTTTTGCTTCAAAAAGTCCTCTTTTAGTTTTCTCGCTTATAACATCACTTTGGAAATCTACCAAATGTTTCACGATATCACTAAAAGAATCTCCCCTCATCTTGTTCGTATCGATATTCTCCTTTAGAGAATAAATAAAAGCCTGCTTCATATCGAGAACTTCAAGAAGCTCCACGAGATGTCGAGTGGAATCAGCAAAAGCAAATAGCTTAGAAACGACAATGGTATCGTTAGGTTTTAAAGTGCTCATCATATGATCTAGGTTGGTTCTACGCTTTGCCGATGCATGTTCCTCTACAACAATAATATCGCAGGGGAAAGAGGTCAGCATTTGAGTTTGATTTTCTAAATTCAGATCATCCTGATAAGGTCTCATGTATCCTATACGCATCAAGTACTCTCCTTTTTACTTTCTAAACCTAAAATTATCATACCATAATTATTTGTGTCAAAAAGGTTCCATTTAGGGAATGTTGATGGTACACTGTTTGTAGAAAAAATCGGCCTGATGCCTGGGTTGGCATTACCGAGAATTAAAAGGTGGAGAACAGAGTGATTGAGAAACTAAAAGGAAACTGGTTTTTTAACGTGAAGGGGGATGTTCTGGCAGGTATAGTTGTTGCTTTGGCACTGATTCCTGAGGCTATCGCATTCTCGATTATTGCCGGGGTAGACCCTATGGTTGGCCTTTATGCCTCTTTTTGTATTGCAGTCATCATTGCTTTTGTCGGCGGACGTCCAGGAATGATTTCAGCAGCTACCGGGGCTATGGCTCTACTTATGGTTCCGTTGGTCAAAGAACATGGACTTCAATACTTGCTTGCGGCTACCATATTAACTGGAATTATTCAATTATTGTTCGGTGTTTTCAAGATTGCCAAACTGATGAAATTTATTCCGAGACCCGTCATGATTGGCTTTGTGAATTCTTTGGCCATCCTGATTTTTTTGGCCCAAGTTCCTCACATTTGGGGGATTTCCGTAATGACATACGTTTTCGTTGCGGTCACGTTGGCAATTGTGTATCTTGTTCCATTGATCTTCAGAGCGATCCCCGCGCCTCTCATTGCTATACTTGTATTAACCGCGGTGGCTATCCTCTCAGGTATTGATCTAAGAACAGTTGGAGATTTGGGGATTATCAAACAAGAGTTGCCATCATTTTTTATTCCGGATGTACCCTTAAATTTTGAAACCCTCCAGATCATATTTCCATATTCCATAGCACTTGCGATTGTAGGGCTACTGGAATCTTTGTTGACCGCCTCTATTGTCGACGATATGACCGGTACGGAGAGCGATAAGAATCGGGAAGCTAGAGGACAGGGGGTCGCCAATATGATAACTGGCTTCTTCGGTGGTATGGCAGGATGCGCTATGATCGGACAATCGGTTATCAACGTAAAATCGGGTGGAAGAAGCAGATTGTCAACATTGGTTGCCGGTGGGTTCCTGATGTTTCTTATTCTTGTCCTAGGGGATTGGGTGGTACAAATCCCGATGCCGGTTTTGGTAGGTATCATGATCATGGTATCGATCGGAACCTTTGACTGGTCTTCCTTTGCCTATTTAAGAAAAGCACCAAGAACAGATGCGGCTGTCATGCTGGTCACTGTCATCATTGTTGTAGCCACACATGACTTATCCAAAGGAGTCATCGCCGGGGTTATTTTAAGCGCAATCTTCTTTGTCTCAAAGATATCCAACATCAAAGTTTTAAAGCGGCAAGACAACGATACTATTGTATTTGAATTGGAAGGACAACTGTTCTTTGCCTCTGTGGATGGATTCGTTGATGCCTTTGATTTCACGGCCACAGATTCCCATATTATCATCGACTTCTCAAATGCTCATATTTGGGATGATTCTGCTGTTGGTGCTATTGACAAGGTAGTCATCAAATACCGGGAAAACCATAATAAGGTCACAGTCAGAGGCTTAAATGCCTCCAGTAAAAAAATGGTGGATAAACTGGCGATCTATAATGATGCTAATGCAAAGTTAAGTGCACACTAATCTGTTTTCAGGAGTGAATGATGATATGTATAACCGAATAGTTTTGGCTGTAGATGGGTCGGAGAATTCGCTAAGAGCTACAAAAGAAGCGGTGAAACTGGTGTCTTTAACTCCCGGATGTCATATTGAAGTAATTACAGTGGTGGACTTCTCTAAATCAAAGAGCGAAATTTTGCATACACAAGGAAAAGAAGAACTCGAGCTGAAAAGACGGAAAAAACTGGCGACCGTCGAAGAAATACTGAAGCAGGGAATGGTGGAGTATACGTTAAAATTCCTTCATGGAGAGCCGGGTCCGACAATCATTGATTATGCCAACAAGAAAAAGGTTGAAATGGTCATTATCGGCTGCCGGGGGTTAAATACGCTGCAAGAGATGGTTCTTGGAAGCGTCAGCCATAAGGTTGTGAAACGTGTTAACTGCCCTGTACTGATCGTAAAATAGCGGGAAGACACCATAATTTATTATAAAAATCCAATCCCACAATAATGGGGGTTGGATTTTTTAATAATTGAAATCAAACCGATAATTCATCTCTGATGCCTAAATAAGAACGTTCACTAATTGATAAAAAAGTAGTTGTCGAATGGAGTATCAGGGAAAAAGACACTGAAATAATCGACTAATTTTCTTAAATCAAATCTACCGTGTTTATAATCCATAAGCCGCACAAGACCAACAACCCTATTTTAAGACTTTATTATCTTTGAACATCCAACAACAGCTTCTCCATAATCATCACATCAATATATTGGTCATCCATAATTCCCTGTTTCTCAAAGACACCTACTTCGCGGTAGCCCATCTTCTTATACAATCCTTGGCCTAATTGATTAAACGAAAATGTAAATAACACAATCTTCCGAAATCCATTCTCTTGTGCTTTGATTTCCAAAGCACGTAGGAGGGAGCTACCCATGCCCTTCCCACGATAATCACGGTCAATATATATGGAAAGATCAGCAACACCATCGTAAGCACAGCGGTGTGAATAAGGATTTAATGACGACCAACCAATGATCTGATGATTCAGCATTGCTACCAAAACACTAAACCTTCCTTGATGATCTTGAAACCATTTTTTCATATAGGGTATATCTTTTGTATCCGTTTCAAGAGTAGCTTCTCGATCCTCGATACCCTGATTGTATATGCGAAGAATGTCTTCGATGTCATCCTCGGTGGCTACACGTACTATAGTATTATTCATAGTGACCATCCTCCATAGAAAAGCTTGTTATTAAGGTTTATTCGCTTTGATTACTGCAGAAACGATATAGTTATCTACGTTCGCGCCTGGAACCCAATCTTTAATAAATGATTTAGATTCATCTTTAGGCTCAATCGAGATGTTATTAAAACCACTGCATTGTAGCATAGCTTTGAGTTCCTCAATGGAGGATGCACCAGAAATACATCCGGAATATAATTCATTCAAATCATTTTTAATCTCAGGTGGAAGTTCAGCTGTTGTAACAATATCTGAAATAGCTAGGCGACCACCAGGTTGAAGTACGCGAAATGCTTCATTAAATACTTGTTGCTTATCTGGTGATAAGTTAATAACACAGTTGGAGATAATGACGTTTACAATTTGATCCGCAATAGGAAGGTACTCGATTTCTCCCAAACGGAATTCCGTGTTTACAACTCCGGATTTGCCGGCATTGCTTCGGGCACGACTGACCATCTCCGGAGTCATATCCACTCCTATAACATGACCCGTTTCACTAACTTGACGTGCGGCTAAGAAACAATCGAATCCGCCACCACTCCCAAGATCTAATACAACTTCACCTGATTTTAATTCAGCGATAGCTTGGGGATTGCCGCAGCCTAGCCCTAGGTTTGCCCCCTCAGGAACGGCAGATAACTCTTCGCTTGAATAACCTAACTTGTTAGAAATAGCATTGAAATCTGTAGGTGTATCACAGCAGCTATCAGTGGAACAACAAGAATTATTGGTTTCCGTTATTTGAACTGCAACTTGTTTGTACCGAAGTCGAACATTTTGGCGGATCTCATCATTCGTAAGTTTTTTCAAGATAAGCACTCCTCGTTGAATTATTTAAATAATTAATATTACTGACTTTAGTGAATTAAATTGTTAAGCAGCAAGGAACGCTCGACAGAATAGGTTGCTTACGTGAGAACTTGGTAGGGAAATTGAATATTGCTGATTTAATTCTACCTTTAGGAGATCTCCATGATTTTTGATCCATTTTTTGAATTTCCATCTCCCGATAATTCATTAAATATTCAGCAACGTAAAAATTTTCATACATCTAAATGCCCCCTAAATTGATTATTTTACATGTTAATAATGTTGCAATTTACAACTATAGTATAGTAAGGGGAGAGACTACCCCGTTACTGGAGAACAACACTTACTTGATTTACCCATAGCCTCATTAAATAGCATTACAGAACGCAGCAGTGTTTCTTTTTCAAATTCGGTCATTTTAGAAAAAGCATCATTCAGATACTCGTTCATTTGCGTGTCTATAGTAGTAGCGACATACTTTCCTTCTGCAGTTAGTGAAAGGGTATGAACTCTTCGATCAGTAGGATCAGCTGTTTTCTTAACTAATTTTAATTTGATTAAAGATTGAACTTGGCGGCTAAATGTTGTTATGTCCGTCCCAAGCGTATCTGAAATCTGTTGCATAGAAGGTTTGTGCTGACGATCAATTTCATAAAGGATGTGACTTTGGACCAATGTAATATCACAACCACCAACACTACAACAATTTTTGTTAAGTAGACCAAAACGACGGGTCATAATTTGAAATAACTCGCGAGCATTATCCATTGATATCACCTCATAATTCATTTATAACTCTAATTGTTGTAAAATGCAAGTATAATAAAATTCTAATTTTTCTTTTAATGTGTTTTTCGGACCAAACGAAGCATTCATTACTTGTGATTGCTAATGTTGATTAATTCATATCAAAAAAGGAAAGGATGATTCTAAAACTGGAAAGGTAGATCCATTATGCATACATTGTGGAAAGGTGCATTAAGTTTTGGGCTAGTATATCTCCCAGTAAAGCTGCATTCTGCAACTGAGGATAAAGATATCACTATGAAACAAATTCACCGAATATGTAGTTCACCAATATCTTTACACAAAACGTGTAATCAGTGTAATAAGGATGTCGCATCTGAAGATCTTGTTAAGGGCTATGAATTTCAGAAGAACCAATATATCCTTTTTGAAAAAGAAGAGTTAGACCAGCTGCTCCCAGATTCAAATAAAGAAATAAAAATTATGGACTTTGTGAGTATTGATGAAATTGATCCGATTTATTTTCAGAAAACATATTATCTATCCCCTGATAGCAGAGCTGATAAAGGTTACACTCTCTTAATGGAAGCTTTAAAGACGACTAGCAAGATAGGTATATGTAAGGTGTCAATTCGTGCTAAAAGCAGTCTAGGGGCTATTAGGGTCATTAACAACTGTCTTGTATTAGAGACTCTTTATTACTCCGATGAAATCAGACCAATTCAAGATGTTCCTAATATTCAGACAGATCCTGTTGTTGATCCTAAGGAGTTATCTATGGCGCAATCCATAGTGCAACATCTCTCAGTTGCATTTGAGCCTACGAAATATCAGGATGATTATAGAAACCAACTAAACGATGTAATCAACAAAAAAATTCAAGGTGATCAAATTCAATATTCGGTTATTCAGCAGAAGAATAATGTATTAGATCTTATGTCTGCTCTTCAGGCAAGTCTTGACGCTTTAAATCAAAGTAAGAGTAAAAAAACTATAAAGTCAAAGGGAAAGCGAAAAAAAGAACAAACAGCTTGATATTACATAAGATCATCCAAATAAGAGGAGGGACAGGAAATAATTCCTGTCCCTCTAATTAATTTAAACTATTTATATAGACGTTCAAGAGTTGCTCGTTGAGCGTCATTAATGGATAGGATGGAACGCGCCTTTTTGGATTTCTCCTCAGCTTCTTCAATACTTGATACCAAGTTCAACTCCATTAAAACACCGATCGCAACAGCCCCCGTACGTCCACGGCCAGCGCCACAATGAAATGCAACTTTTTTTCCTTCGTTGTAAGAAGAAATAACTTCTTGAATCGCTCTATTCATTTGAACTTCTTCCACATCTTGTGAATCATCTTTTAAAGGTACATGAATCCTAGTGACGTTTGGAAATATTGTGGTATTGGGATCTAACTCAGCACGTAAATCAACCACGACCTCGACACCTTCGTCTTCAATGAGTCGATTCACATCTAGGGCTCCACACATATAAATATTCGTAACTAGTTCATTGTATGGCTTTTCATTAATTGTCATTGTGATTTCTCCTTTAATCTTGGATAAGGTGTTCTAATTGTCTCCAACCGGTAGGCTCTGTTGCTCTCCAGGGAACAAGTACTGTGTACTTCGAATGTTCAGTCACTCTCTGTATCCATTGTTTTTCGGAGATTGCCCGGCTTTGTAGGACTGGTTCAGATGTTTGAATGTCTTGCCAACTTTGGTTCACAACCCACCATTCAGGTTGAATGCCTGCTCGATTCAAATCGATTTGAAGGCGCTCAGCTTCCATAACCGGTGTGGCTTCAGGCAATGTGACAATTACCACGTGGGTTTCCTCTGGATTACGTAACCGAGGTAGCAGGTTGCGAACTGAATCAGGGATGTTGCCTGTTGAACGTTGAACCTCACGGTGATAAGCCTCTGCTGCGTCTAACAAGAGAAGGGTGTGACCAGTTGGTGCTGTATCAATGACAACAAAACCATGGTCTGCTTCCTCTACGATTCGTGCAAATGCTCGAAATACAGCAATTTCTTCGGTACAAGGGGAGGCAAGATCTTCTTTCAGAAGCGCACGACCTTCTTCATCCAAGTTCTTCTCGTTCTGCTCCATGATTTCGTTAGAATAGCGTTCTGTTTCCAGTTTAGGATCAATACGACTGACATGTAGGAGTGGGAATTTCTGTTCTGTATCGTCACCAAGTGCAAGATTTAGATGTGCTGCAGGGTCTGTTGTCGTCAGATGAACACGATGGCCATGGCTTGCTAAACCGATTGCTATAGCCGTAGCTACCGTCGTTTTACCCACGCCTCCTTTACCCATAGTCATGATCACACCATTTTGTTTCGTCTTAAGCGCATCCAGTAACTGAGCTAAACGTTGTAAATTAGTATCATCATCTAACGATGACATATCCATTTCAGACACAAGATCTTCCTCATTCTCAGTATTAAAAAAACCACGAAGACTTTTGATCCCCGTAAGACTATACGGCTTTAGCGGTATTTCGTATTTTGGGAATGATTTCAATTCCACTGGGATATTTAAAAGAGTTGTTACTTGTCTACTATGAAAAATCTGCGCAATCGGATCATCTGTTTGAGTATGCAAAACGCCATTAATAATGAGGTGTTGATTAGTTATATCCAATTCTAGAAGCTCACTAGACGCCCGAGCAGCTTCTTGCAACGCAGTACGCTCTGGTCGAGAGACTAAAATCAGAATAGTTTGCTTTGCATCGGATAAAGCTTCAACCGTTTTCGCATACATCTCTTGCTTATCACCTAAACCTGAAAGAGGACCTAAACAAGAGGCACCACTGATATTCGTATCCATAAAGCCTGACCAAGCTTTTGGTAGCTGCAGCAAGCGCAAAGTATGACCAGTAGGTGCCGTATCAAAAACAATATGATCAAATTCGCTCTCATTTGCAGATAATAATCTGGTGAACTCGTCAAAGGCTGCGATTTCAACGGTACATGCTCCTGATAATTGTTCCTCAATTTGTTGAATAGCTTCTTGGGGCAATATATCACGATAAGGTCCAACAACTTGATCGCGATATTCACGAGCTGCTTGTTCAGGGTCCAAATTTGAAGCATAAAGCCCAGGAACACCATTTATAGTTGTCGGTTCAGTACCTATTGTGGTTTCGAACAAATCATCTAAATTTGAGGCTGGGTCAGTACTAATTAAAAGCACTTTTTTTCCTTGACCTGCTAAAGCTATTGCAGTGGAACAGGCAACGGACGTTTTACCAACGCCACCTTTACCTGTGAAAAAGATATATTGGTTGTTAAGCTCAATAGGTGAAAAATCCATGATATTCTCCTCCTTAGCTTTAACAGCAGCCGCTTCCTGGTTCGCAGCAATCTTGATCTACAGAGTTAACCTTAATTATTTTTACCGCTTTCATCCCGACGGAAGGTTGACTAAGTGTAATACCGGTCCAGGCAGACAATTCTTCCCTTGTTGGATAGCGTTTTTCCGCCTTGAGTTCATCATCAATGAGGACGATAGGGAAAGCATCAGGACCGTTTTGCTGTAGATAAGTAAGAACAACGTTATTTATGGTAAATGCTTGTACGTCTTGAGACAGATTGAAGCGTTGTATCGAAACACCTTGTTTGTGTAATGCATCCACATCAGCAGCGATCCGAATTAATTCAGGATCAACACTCGGTCCACAGACACCTGTAGAACAGCATAATGCAGGATCATAAATTTCAATTTTCAATTGAGACATCTCCTTATTTGTGATATTCTCTAATACGTGTGTAATTATATAATCAATCACTTATATAATCAATAACTTATATGATAAAAAATAATTACTTGCTTATATAATCATTCGCTTATATAATAATTTTGAAATAGAGGGGAGTGTGAAGACACATGAGGATAACAATCGAAGAAATGGCGGAACAATTTAAGTTGTTGGGAGATAAAACTCGTTTAAAAATTGTTTCCATTTTATATCAGAAAGAAATGTGTGTATGTCACTTGGTGGAGTTACTTGAAACAACGCAACCAAATATTAGCCAACATCTCCGTAAATTGAAGGATGCAGGTTTAGTTCAAGAAGAACGAAGAGGACAATGGATTTATTATTCTCTCCATATTGAGGATAAACCACACTTAAATGATGCGCTTCAATATTTACCGCATCTCGCTGAAGAAGTACAAGAAAAGATAAACACAATGGTGTGTGAATAAGGAGTGTGAACCTATCATGAATCAAGGGAAACCCAAGAAATTATCCTTTTTGGACCGTTATCTAACGTTTTGGATTTTTGGGGCAATGGCAATCGGTATTGGTTTAGGATACTTAGTTCCAAATTTCTCTGATGTGTTATCCAGTATGCAAGTCGGAACAACCTCGATACCCATTGCCATAGGACTAATTGTCATGATGTATCCACCGCTTGCGAAAGTGAAATATGAGAATCTTGGACAGGTATTTAAGGATTGGAAAGTTTTATTGTTATCCTTAGTGCAGAACTGGGTTATCGGTCCGATACTTATGTTCTTATTAGCCATACTTTTTCTAAGTGATATGCCAGAATATATGATCGGATTGATCATGATTGGACTCGCTAGATGTATTGCTATGGTGTTAGTTTGGAGTGATTTGGCTAAGGGAGATCCTGAATACACTGCAGGTTTAGTCGCCTTTAATTCCATATTTCAGATTTTGTTCTACTCTGTATTTACGTATGTGTTCATAACCGTATTACCTGGGTGGTTCGGTGTCAGCGGAGCAATAGTGGACATCTCCATGGGTCAAATTGCGGAGAGTGTTCTCATTTATCTAGGAATACCATTTGCTGCTGGCCTATTAACACGCGTAATTGGGATCAAACTTAAAGGGGAAGCTTGGTACCAACAAGTATTCATTCCCAAAATAAGCCCACTTGCTTTAATAGCCTTACTATTCACGATTGTGTTGATGTTTACGTTAAAAGCAGAAATGATCGTTCAACTGCCATTAGATGTCGTGCGAATTGCCATTCCGATGGTGATCTACTTTGTAGTGATGTTCTTAGTATCCTTTTTCATGTCCAAGAAGTCTGGAACATCCTATCCTGTAGCAGCCTCGTTATCATTTACAGCTGCCAGCAACAACTTTGAATTAGCCATTGCGGTAGCCATTGGGGTCTTTGGGTTGGATTCAGGAGTTGCATTTGTAGCAGTTATTGGGCCATTAGTAGAAGTACCTGTATTAATCGGTCTTGTTAAAGTATCGCTTTGGATCAAACGAAAGTATTTTGAACCATCATTAAGTAAATAATAGTAAATAATAGGGAGAGATATCAGATGAACAAACCATTAATTTATTTTCTTTGCACAGGAAACTCTTGTCGAAGTCAGATTGCCGATGGATTTCTGCGAACACTTGGTGGAGAAAGCTATGAAGTGAAGAGTGCTGGTCTAGAAGCTCATGGGTTAAACCCTCGTGCCGTTCAAGTCATGCAAGAGGCAGGTATAGACATTACCAACCATACATCCGATGTTATTGATCCAGAGATCCTAAATAGAGCAGATTATGTTATTACACTTTGTGGTCATGCGGACGAACATTGCCCGATTATATCGAACAAGAATGTAGTCAAATGGCATTGGGGATTTGATGATCCAGCAAAAGCAACGGGAACAGAAGGAGAAATTATGGATCAATTCCGAAATGTACGTGATGCCATTAAATCAAGAATTGAAGAATTTTTAAGTGAAGGGAAATAAAAAGAATTTTGAACCGACCCTAGTGGTCGGTTTTCTAATTAGGTCAAAAAGGAGCTACTAGACATGAAAGGCACAAATGATTTGACCCAAGGTCCTATTATGCCTACCTTAATGAAATTAACGCTTCCCATTATTGCAACCAATTTTATATCAACAACATATGGTCTTGTCGATATGATTTGGGTTGGAAGATTAGGAAGTGGTTCTGTTGCAGCGATTGGCACGGCAAGTTTTTTCATCAATTTAGCTATTGCTTTATCAACAATGATAACGATCGGTACAGGGATCAAGGTTTCACATTGTATGGGAGCCGGCCAGAAAGATAAGGCTCAATCGTATATCAAGAACGGATTTACGATGTCTATCCTATTGGGAATTCTCTACATGCTTTTTATCTTTGTGACCAAGAATCAGCTCATTGGTTTCTTTGATCTAGGAAATGATGAAGTTGAGCTGATGGCAAAACAATTCTTGTTGATTTCGATTATCGGGATTATATTTTCAATCATTAATATCTTATTCGCCACTATCATAAACTCGATGGGAAATAGTAAGTTGCCTTTTCACATATTCTCGATCGGACTTATTTTTAATATCGTCCTCGATCCATTCTTGATCTTTGGTGTAGGTAACTTTAAGGGTTGGGGAGTTGCAGGGGCAGCAATTGCTACATTAGCTGCAAATATATTAGTGACAAGTTTATTTATCATTAAAACAAGAAATTCAGAATTGATTTCGAAATCTACCTCAAGCAACACTCTTCAAATGAAAGAAGTTATCCGAATGGGAATTCCGATTACAATCCAACGGGTCACATTTACGATCATATCGATCATAATCGCCAAGATCATCGTACGCTTTGGAGCTGATGCAATTGCAGTTCAAAAAGTGGGGATACAAATTGAATCCATTTCTTATATGACAATCGGAGGACTCCAAGGGGCCATTGCTGCTTTCTTTGGTCAAAATTATGGAGCACGTCGGATAGATCGAATTAAACAGGGCTATCATCATGCTCTGTTATTAACATCAATCTTTGGCATCATCATATCCATTGTATTCATCATATTCCCACAGCAACTCTTTTCACTGTTCTTATCCGATAAGGAAAGTTTAGAGCTAGGTACAAGTTATATGCGTATCATCGGATATTCACAATTGTTCATGTGTATGGAACTGATGACTGTTGGTGCTTTTAATGGAATTGGTAAGACACATATCCCACCGATATTCAGCATTATCTTTACCGCGCTAAGGATACCGTTGGCATTGGTATTATCTGAACCTTTTGGTTTAAACGGTGTATGGATGTCGATTGCACTGACTAGTGTTTTCAAAGGGGTTATTCTGGTCATCTGGTTTAGAAGATCTTTGCGCAGAATGAATGAACCACAAGTTAACATTTAAATTAATGAAGGATGGTAGTAAACATGACATTGTTGAATCGAAAACTCATACAGCTTCTGATAGATAAAAAGTTAAATGAAGATGTTTTGCGAGGTCAATTTGGTTTAGAAAAAGAAAATGTTAGAGTCGATCAAGATGGAAAACTTGCGTTGACACCGCATCCTAAAGCCTTTGGAAATAAAATGGATAACCCGTATATTCAAACTGACTTCTCTGAGAGCCAAATTGAAATGATAACTCCAACCTTTGACTCTATAGAAGAGACGTATCGTTTCATGGAAGCATTGCAAGATATTGTTTCTCTTGAATTGAATGGGGAATATTTGTGGCCGAGCAGCAATCCTCCAATGTTGCCCGATGACCAAGATATTCCGATTGCCAAAATGAACGATCCCATAGAGGACAAATATAGAAATCAATTAGCAGAAAAGTATGGACGCAAAAGACAATTACTAAGTGGAATTCATTACAATTTCTCTTTTGATGAAGGGTTTCTGAGAAAGCTTTATGAAAGTGAAGATCGTCATGAAGAGTATAAAGAATTCAAAAATGCTACGTATTTTAAAATAACTCGCAACCTATTGAAGTATCGATGGTTCCTCATCTATTTAACAGGAGCAAGTCCTGTCTTTGATAAGACATATATAGAAAGATGCGTCGCTCGTGGGATTTCAGATGATGAGAAAAGCATTTATTTCCCGAACATGAATTCACTTCGAAATAGTGAATGCGGTTATCGAAATGAAAAACCTCTATATGTATCCTTTAATTCGATGGATGACTATGTTCATGATTTGAATGAGTTGATTCGCTCCGAGCAATTACTAAGTGTAAAGGAGTTTTACAGTCCTGTTAGAGTAAAAACAGTTAGAAGTAATAACCCAATACAGGAACTAATACAGAATGGTATAGCCTATTTAGAGCTGCGTTTTATTGATTTGAATCCACTATATAAAATTGGAATCAGCAAAGAAACGATGCAATTCGTTCACTTGTTTATCATCTTTATGTTGCTGAAGAAGGATGAAGCCTTCGATGAAGAAGATCAAAAGATGGCAGACTTGAATCATGATCAACTGATCATGGAAGGTATAAACGGATGCTTACACGATCATGGTGATGGTAATATGACGATGAAGGAGATGGCACTAACTTTTATCCATGAGATGCAAGAAATGGTACAGTTCTTGTTTCCTAATGATGAGAAGTACTTACACATTCTGGGCGGGGAAAAGCAAAAAATTCTTCATTCTGATTTGAGCTTTGCCTCTGTAGTAAAGTCTGACATACAAAAATCATCCTATTTGACTTACCATTTGGATAAAGCAAAACAATATGCCCAGGAAAGTCTTCAAGATGGCTACCGATTCGTTGGATATGAAGATCTAGAATTATCAACCCAGTTGCTATTGAAGGCAGCGGTGAAACGAGGCATTACATTCAAATTGATCGATCGAGATGAAAATTTCGTATTACTTTCTCTAGGTGATCACAAAGAATATGTTAAGCAAGCCACGAAAACTTCATTGGATTCCTACAGCACCGTGTTAATTATGGAAAACAAAATCGTTACTAAAGAAGTCCTCAAACAACAAGGAATCCGAGTTCCAACCGGTGAAGCCTTTCGAAGTCTTGAAGAAGCGATGTTAGAATATGAAACTTATTATGACAAACCTATTGTAATAAAGCCAAAATCAACAAATTTCGGCTTGGGTATCACCATCTTTAATCGTGAATTTTCAAAAGAGGATTATCAAAAAGCATTCGAAATGGCATTCGTACATGATCAGACTGTTCTTCTAGAGGAATTCATAACTGGGAAAGAATATCGTTTCCTGATCATGGGAGATGAGGTCGTTGGGATACTGCATCGAGTTCCCGCCAATGTAGTAGGAGATGGGGTCCGCACGATTGAGCAACTAGTTCATGAAAAAAATAAAGATCCTCTCAGAGGTCGTGGATATAAGACTCCTCTTGAAAAGATTCAGTTAGGTGAAGCAGAAGAGATGTTTTTGAAAAACCATTCCTATAACTGGAGCGATATACCACAGCTAGGTAAAGTCATCTATCTACGAGAAAACTCCAATATTAGTACAGGTGGAGACAGTATTGATTTCACGGATGAAATTCCAGATAGCTATAAAAACCTTGCTATTCAATCTGCTAAGGCTGCGGGCGCAACCTTTTGTGGTGTTGATATGATGATTGATGATATAAGAGAAGATGCAACGGATGACAATTACAGCATTATTGAAATCAACTTTAATCCAGCAATCCATATTCATTGTTATCCCTATAAAGGGATAAATCGAAAAGCAGATGAGAAGATTCTCGATTTATTATTTGGTAAAACAAACAATTAATTCATAGTAAATAAGAAGAGCCCAAAGTAATTGACTTTGGGCTCTGATGATTAGCCTTTATTGTACTCTGATAAAGAAGAGGAGTTTTGATGGATTATGTCATTTATCGGAACATATTCTAGTCATCCGCGACAATTGTTAAATGATACAAAAGTACCAACATAACTTTACGCTAAAAAACTTTCTTAATGGTATTATCCCCTTTAAGTAGACACTCAAAACGCAAAGCTGCCTGCCTCGATAACGCATGCATCGAATCCTTCTTTTCGCATCTCAAGACAGAGAAGTTGTACCTTTACAAGGGTAATTCAGAAGGTGAGATACATCAAGAGTTCGAGGATTATATCTACTTTTATAACTACCAACGATTTCAAAAGAAACTTAAACAACATGCGTCTATTGAGTATCGGCACGCGTTGTTTACCTAGCTTTTTTCATCTGTTTACTGACAAGGGTATGACCATTTACAAGCCTTTTTATTTTTGTTTGCTTTTTTTATCATACAATTAATGCAAATATTTAGCTATATTAAGGTGAATTGACACAAATATTCCTACTTAATGATGATACAATATAATAATTCAGCATATCTTTCTTAGTCAATTTAAAAGAGGTGTTTAAATGGGTACTTCATTAAATCAAAACTACAAAAACCTTATTAATGTACGAAGAAAATACGGGGAACTAAGGAAATTCGAATTCCACATACATACTCCAGCCTCCCATGACTATAGAGTCATGAATAAAAGAATTTATCATAGCATGAATGTTGAAGAAATAATCCAGCTAGCTTATGAAGTAAATTACTATAATGAAGAACAAAAAGATTATTTTCTACAAAAACACATGAATGGAGAATTAAGTGACATTGATTCACTTCATTATTTTGTGGAAAAGGGCTTCGATTCATTTAAAGAATTTTTGACATACCAATTAATTGCGCATAAATTGTATGAAAATGAAGTGGAAATTGCTGTTATATCTGATCACAATACCATATCAGGTTATAAGAAATTGGAGAGAGCTATAAACGACTATTATCTAGAAAGATTAAAAGGTACTGAACAAAAAAAGGACATGATTAAACTGTTGCTTGGAATTGAAATCACTTGTTCAGAAAAAATACATTTGGTAGGTATATTTGATGATGATTTATTTGACATTGTAAATGATCTAATTAAAAACCATATCCCTTCTCAGGAAATGGGTACATATGAAACAAGTCTATCAATGATTGAAAAGATTAGTAATTTAGGAGGCATTGCATATATAGCTCATATAAATACAACTGATTTAAAAAATACTACTGGGCTCTATAAACAAACATTATTTAACAACAAAAATCTTAATGTTATTGGTTTAACTTCTTTAGAAGTGGAGCGGCATTTGGCAATCCTCAAATCTCATGGAGCTGTTAACCCTCAAGAAAAATTCTGTTTTTTGTATGAAGGTGATTCTCATCAAATCGATGAAATCGGCAAAAAAAGTACTTGGATAAAGATGAGCCAAGTTGGGTTTAATTCTTTGAAAAAAGCAATTTATGATCACAAACTGTGTGTGTTTATTGAAAAACCTAATATAACTGATAAATATATAAAAGGGATGCTCGTAGAACCCGGAAAAAGAGGATATTTAAAAGGGAAGAATGGTGAGAATTCATTTATCGTCGATTTTTCTAATGATCTAAACTGTATAATAGGCGGAAGGGGAACCGGGAAGAGTACAGTTATAAATATCTTGGAAGTTATTTTCACTCTGGAATGTAATTCATATGATACTCTGAAGTTTATTAGTGAGAACGAATACATTTTAGTGAATTTTGTTTATAATAATTCGGAATTTATACTCAGATTTATACCTCAGATAAAAAAGGATACATACCATACGTCAGAAGACATCTTTGAAGAAAAAGCATTTATAAAAGACGGTAAAAAATCAGGGAATTATGTATTACAAAATCATTGGGTAGAGCTGTATAAAGTAGAACACACTAGAGCTGGGTTTAAATTTCTCATAATTGATAATCCGACTGAAGTTTCTTCAATTTTAGAAAACGTGTACCGTAAAAGTTATTCAATAAATAACATTATAAATCAAATCAATAATCATATGACAGGTGATTTCATAAAAGAAGTTGTATTTAATGGACTTCCTTTCTTAATAAAAGATCAATTTCTTCGGAACTTGCGGAATTTACCTTCAACGAGAACAAGAACTTTTCTATCTAAAGAACTCTCTCTAATAAACGTTGCACTTGAAAAAAGAAAAAAGGAAATTGATAGCAAATTAAGTGCATTTAATAATAGTTATAATAAGCAATTTCAAGTTGTTTATTCACCAAAGGCAAAATCTAATAAATTTTATCTTGAAATTTTACTTTTTTCGTTAAGAAGAAAGGAAATTTATTTGCTTGACTATAATATTACTTGGGAGAATATCGAGAGTTTCATACTTGATGTCTGCGAAAAGATTGGCTTTTTGAACTTTTTGATTCTCCTAGTAAATAATAAATTCACAACCATAGAATCATATAATTCAATTATTAAATATGTTAACCAAGATATTGGGAGTATTGCCAGTGTGAACAGAGGAAGGAAAAATGTAAATAAAGATAGTTTGTTAGAAGTATATAGAGGAATCAGAGATAATATATTAGCAAATAAGAAAAGCATAATATATTGTCTAGAAAATTATTTTGAAGCAGTGGATGATTTTTCATTACTATTTAATATAAATTCGAAAGAAAATGTTAAAACAATAGCCCCTTTTATGAAAGATATCAGTGAATTATCCTTAGGCCAGAAAGTAGTTAGTATATTAACATTTATCTTTGAGTACGGAAAATTTTCTGATGATAATACGCCTCTAATCATAGATCAACCGGAAGATAATCTTGATAATCAATATATCTACAAAAACTTAGTGAGCAGTTTAAAGCAAATTAAAAATTCAAGACAAATAATTATAGTAACTCATAGCTCCACTATAGTTACCAATGCAGATGCTGAGCAAGTAATCGTTCTTGAGTCGGACAACAAAAATGGATGGGTTGTAAAAAAAGGATACCCAGATGATGATATTATAACTCGTCATATAATTAATTACTTGGAAGGAGGAGCAGATTCATTTAGACACAAAATAGGAATGTATCAAAAAGTTTTAACCATATAGAGTATTCTGCTTCTGCTCGCTAAACTGAGAGAGAAATACAGTCGTTGGAAGGCAGAATCCCTCGAGTGTGTATCATTGGTCTAAATATGTATTTTAATCAGTTTATTTGTAAGTTTAGGACTTACAAATAGTTGAATCAGATCTCAGGTCGTCGAGCTCATCTTTTTCAAACGTTACGTATTGTTTGCTTCTAAGGAATAGCCTTTTACTATATCTTCTGAATCAATGATTGAATTGCAGCTTGAACATATTCTCTGAGTTCGGGCAATCTCTATATAGCATGTGTAGTGCCAGTTCTTTTTCTTTTGTAGCAGCATAGAGTTTTACCGGTATATGAACTAATCCGAAACCAATAGCACCCTTTCATACTATATGCGTCTATTTGCACCTCTCAAAATTATGATTATTTAAATAAACCGCTAACTCAATGATATTGAGTAGCGGTTTATTTATCTTCAAACAGTTGTAGTGCAAGGATATGAAGTTTTTTAATATCATTTCCATCCAAAGTAACAAGGTACTCGACAAGATCGTTAAGATTTTTATCTTTTTCCATCAATCCTTGGCCGATAAGCTTTTCATATTGGAAAAGTTCCACAATATCCGCTTCTAACGCACTCGCTATTTTCTGTAAGCTCAAAAGGCTAATATTCTTCTCAGCTCTTTCGACTCCACCAATGTACGAAAAATGGACACCAGCGCGTTCTCCCAGTTCCTCTTGAGAAAGTCCTTTTTTCTTTCGCAAATCCCTTACTCGTAGTCCGATCATACGCAATATATATTCACTCATACCCACACCTCAAATTAAGTGTATACAAAGGAGGGATACGAATACATTCATATATAAGTATCAAAATCATTAATTGATACTTATAAGTATCAATTATAACAGATAGGGTTATACTTGCTATTGAGGTGAAATCTATGAGTAAAAAGAACTCATTATTAGAAGTTGGGATTGCAACAGTAACTTCAAAAGGGCTATATTTTGCAAATCATTATTACAGTAGTCAAAAAATGATCAAATCCCAATGGTTTGCTGAATCAGAAAAATACGGTGAATGGAAGATTCCTGTATTCTTTAATATTAAAGATCCATCTGTCTTAATATTGTTTGATTTTACGCAAATTGATTATGCATTCCAAATTGATCCAAGGAAAGAATTAGATGAAGAGCTAGTTTTAGCATATCATTTAGTGTTCAATAACTTAAAGAATCAATTCAATAGTATTAGATTACCTCACTAAGAAGATCTTTCAATGGGATTTGAAGCAGGGCAGACACTTGTATAAGCACATGTAACGGAACTGGATAGATGCCATTTTCGATATTACAAATTGTTGACTGGGATACATCCATTAGGTTAGCCATTTCAATCTGAGTAAGTTGATTAATATTACGAAAGTAACGAATACGTGTTCCAATAATTACATAAACATCGTTCTGCATATCAAATACCTCCTCTAAATATATAAACCTATCACTACTATTCCCATAAAGATAGATTCATAGACTTAGAAGTAGCTTTTTAAAAATATGTATATTTTATCAAATAATTGTGAATTCAGATATTAGTAATACTAATAAAGGAGCAAAAACGTGTACAAACCAGTAACTAAAAGAAAAAGAAATACGAAATACGGAAATAATAACTGGTTCAGATATAGCTCAAAAATTAATCGTAACGTTTATTTTTACAGTGACTTAGAATTTGATCATTGGTTGCTTATTGAATTTGATCGAAGTATAAAAGAATTTTGTGAACAACCGCTTCATGTTAATGATTATGTGAATGGAGAATACATAAACACAATATTCGATATGTGGACTATTGATGTAGATCGTAAAGAAATGTTTATTGAAGTCAAATATTCAAATGAGCTTGATCTCAAGAGTTTAAAATTTTCTCCTCGATCATTTCGTCAGGTTCAGTCTCAAAAATTATGGTGTCAGGAAATGGGATATGATCACGAAGTTCATACGGATGAATGGATATACAAAAATCGTCTTTATGTAAATAATTTAAGAAAGATAATCCCATACATCGATAAGCGAAAGCCGAATAATGAAGTTGCTCTTCGGAAGGTTTTGAATGTAATAACCAACCAAAACAAGTGCTCCGTTGAAATGATCGAAGCTAGGCTACATGAGCTAAGCAAACATCAAGTTAGAGAGTGCGTATGTAATCTAATTTACGACGGTATCGTAATTGCTAATACAGATACGTGTGAATTCGGTAAGAATTTGGAGGTCTGGATGAATGAGCCGTAACCGTTATATTGAAAACTCAAATGTAGATCCTGAAGACCTGGATTATTCGAAGTGGCCCGATGTTCACATTGATCCTCGGAATGAGATCTTTGAAAATCGTAAAAAAGCCGTGCAGCTGTATATAGATCAAAAATATTCCCTCAAAGAGATAGAAGATCAAACTGGAATCAAGCGGCAAGAACTTAATGAATTTGTAAAGAAGTGTTTGAAAAGAGATTACAATAATCGTCTAATTGGATTTCCAGCGTTAATACCATTCAAAAGGATCGGGTACAAATTTAAACGTTATGCCGCAACAGATGGATTTAACTATTCATCCCTAACAGGTGCTTTTGAGCAGTTATTAGAGAAATATCCTCAACTGGATGAATTGATAAAAGATTATATACTCCGTCGCAAACAGAGAAGGGCAGCAGATAATTACATAAGAATAAAGGATCTAAGGAAGAAGTTTCTGATTTTATGCAAATCCTTAGATATTAAACTTAATCAGTATCCATTTAATACTAAAGATATGTGTCTTCGTTCATTGTACAGATATGTAGATAAATTGATTAACAAAAACATGGAACAGGCGAGTGGCAGATTTGGTCAGGAGGTGCAACGCATTGTTAATCGTCTAAATGGAATTGAATCAGATAAAGACCTTATTATCGCTCCATTTGAAACTCTCCAGGTTGACGGCCATAAAATGGATATTCATTTGACAATTAAATTTACTAATGCATATGGTGATGAAATTGTTGAAGTTCTAAAACGCATATGGTTTCTATGTCTAATAGACGAAGGTACGCGAAATGTTATTTCTTATATTCTATGTTTAAGTGCGGAGCTTTCTTCTGTCGATTTGTTGCATTTGTTCAAAAAGGCTATCCACCCTTGGATTCCTTTGACTTTAACGATTCCTGGGCTTGTATACCCAGAGAAACCCTATATGCCTTCCATGGCCATTGAGGAGGCGCAGTGGGCATTATGGAATGAATTAAAATGTGATAATGCACTCGCTAACATTTCAAATATTGTTGAGGATCGGCTCACGAAAATAGTGAATTGCTCCATAAATCCAGGGCAAGCACAATACCCGGAGGGACGAGGGATAATTGAAAGATTTTTTGGTCTCCTTGAAGAGAATTATCTACATCGACTAAGTATGACGACAGGTAGTAATCCAAAAGACATTCGAAACCATGAAGGAGAGAAACATGCTAAAAAATACGAAGTTAATGTCGAGGAGATCGAGCAGTTAATGGAAGTAGCAGTAGCTCGTTATAATACAGACCCTCACTCTAAGTTTGGAATAAGTCCACTCATGGCAATGGAACAACGAATCGTGTATCGAGGTATGGTTCCTCGTCAACTGAATGAACACGAAAGATCTGATGTGAATTTCTTCACCTATCAAGTGCATCGAACTGTAAAAGGTTCTCGAACAAGAGGAACACGACCCTATATTAATTTTGAAGGAGAGAGATATACAAGTTCCTTATTAGCGAAGAACTACAGCTTAATTGGTGAAAAACTAATTCTTGAAGTCAATATCGATGATATATGTGTCGTAAAAGCTTTTTTACAAGACGGTCAGGAACTTGACTTCCTTAAAGTTAAAGGCCCATGGGGAAAAAAGCCGCATTCACTTAAAACCCGAAAAGTTGTTAATCGTTTAGTTAGGGGAAATCAATTGAGATTTGATGATGATGTGGATCCGATCGAAGCTTTCGGTAAATATCTTGAAGAAAAAGCAGAAAAACAAAAGAAATACAGGAATGAACTTGCAACTCAACGTCGTTATCAAAAACGAAAGAGTAAAGAAGAACCCGTTAATTTAAACACTGAGATAGGTGACGATCCAGTCAGCATTTTACCTGAAGACGAATGGACTGAGACATCAATTAATTTGGATCCTGAAACGTTTTTAGATAACTTTAAAACTATATGTTAGTGAGGGCTAGAATAATGGGTAGAGCAATGAAGAAGTCGAACTCAATAGAACCAGAACTCCAATTAACCGAGCGGCCAAATATTCCACCGGGAAGCCACCCCGTAGAGATAGATGATTACCAGATACCAACCAATGAAATCATGAAAATCTTTAAAAGTGTCTCCCGGTGGATTCAGTTGAGAATAACAGGTGCTGTTATCTATGGTAGACCTCGTTTGGGAAAGACTTGGATGATCAAGTATTTGAAAAATAAAATTCCCACTCACTTAGGTGTAGATCTGCCTATACACCATATCGTTAGTCTGCATGCCAAAATCGCTAAGGAAGAAGAGTTTATTGAATCCTTGCTCAGTGATATGGATCACGCATTTGCACTAGCAGGCAAAGTGGGGGCAAAAAGGCAACGCTTGCTAAAGTTTTTGGAGCAGCAAGGATGTACAAATTCTCTACGAATGGTCGTTTTGTTTATAGATGAGGCGCAGTGTTTGGACTCTCTGCATTTTGAATGGCTGATGGATTACTATAACAAATTAGATCTATTGAGGGTAACTCTTGTTGTTTTCTTAGTAGGACAACCACAGTTGTATACTCAAAAAACAATATACAGTCGAGGACATGAAGATCAGATCATTCAACGTTTCATGATAGAAGAACATAAATTCAATGGGTTAAAAAATGAAATGGATATTAAATCGTGTCTAATAAGTTTTGACGAAAGGAGCGAGTATCCAAAAGATAGCGGATGGTCCTTTACGAGGTACTATTTTCCGGAAGCATTCACAGTTGGAGAACGACTTCAAAACTTTTCGAAAGACATCCACGATCTTTATGTAGAACTGCGAACGAAGTATAACATCAAGGGACCTTTTGAAATCCCCATGAAGCATATGATTATTGCTATAAAAATCATTTTTGTTGACCATGGAATGAATAGTGATAAACCTTTACATTGGGTTACTACGAAGCATTGGAAAGAAGCGATATTGAAAACAAATTACATCGCTTCTGAACAGCGCAAACAATTTCAAAAATAGAAAGGAGAGCGAAGAAAGGAGATGAAACGGAATAAAATATTAGCCAGAGATAATCAGTATGGTAAGAATAAAGAAGTCCTTCTGCCAAATTATCGAGATGAATTAGTGAAAGATAAATGGGACGTACGAAAATTGGGGATCCCGTATAACAAAACCCGAGGAGATCACTTCTTATCTTTCGAAAAAATCCCATTCTCATTCAGAGATTCAGTAAAAAAATACGTTACGACGAGACTGATTGAAATGGATAGCATACAGTGGAACACGGCAAGACAAGACGTTCACCGCCTTAATGTATTTTTAGGTTTTTATGCAAAATTACATCCGGATCAGAATGACCTTCGAAATATGACACGTTCTGATTTTATCAGCTATGTAGATTATTTAAGAAACAATCCAATGGGTGGTAGTAGCCCCTCACAGTATCGCAATCAACCTCCAACTAATTATTATATATGGTCTATGGTAGCTAATGTTGAAAACTACATTACTTACATGCAGCGTTTTGATTGGGATGAGGCACCTTTAAAACCTTCAAGATCGTTAATTTTTCAGGAAGACCGTCCAAAGTTAGAAAAGAAAAAGATCACTGAATATGAATATGTTGATGATCATATATGGGAACAAATTACTGATAAGCTGCCGGATTTAGATTCTCAATATTTACCCATAGTCATTCTAATGGAGGCCACAGGTTTCCATCTTATTGATATTTTAAATTTAAGGTTAAACTGCCTTCAAATAAGAGAAGATGGCTACTGGATTGTCTCAGAGAGAAACAAAATCAAGTACATTCCGATAAGCGAAGAAATATACAATATGGTTAAAGCTCAACAAATATTTATAAGAGACAGATTTCCTTATGAGCAAAATAGTGAACAATATCTTTTTTTAAAATACAAAGGAAAGTTTAAAGACAGAGGAAAGCCCTATTTACAGCCTTCAATACTTCGTCAACTGAATTTTTTTGCAGAGAAGCATAGAATTACTGACCAGAAAGGCAAAGTCTTTCGTTTTGGTTCATTAACATTCAGACACCGATATGGAGTCAAGAAAATAAATGATGGGGCAACTATATTGGATGTACAAAAGTTATTGTCAAACGTAACCCCAGAAATGGCAGTCATCTATGCGAAAATTCATGACCATAATCTTCAAGTTCAATGGGATTATTCCAACGAATTGGGAGCAGTACGTCTTGACCCACTAACCGGTGAAGTCATTCAAACACAAATTTATGATCAGGCTTATGAAAATAATGTTGATATAGATTGGCTTAAACGAAATTTAGGTGAAACCAAGCTAGAGCAAGGATATTGTATTAAGTCGCCAAGGACCCACTGTCAATATTTGAGTCAAACCCTGGAGCAGCCTTGTATGGTTTTTAAATGCTCAAGTTTTTATATTGATAGTACATTCCTCCCATATTATATCGAGCAAATTCAAACTCTCCAAAAGCAAATCGAGGAAGGCAAGCAACAAGGGAGAAGTCGTTATGTAGAAATATTACAAGGTAAGCTTGATAAGTATATTGAGATTAGAGAGGCCTTTATTAAAATACCTAAACTAAGGGAGGAGCACATTGGTTGAGAATGAATAAATTGCGGATTGTTCAAGATGAATATGAGTCCCCATGGTCGATCATCGAGAATATAAAAATGAACAATTTTGTTAATACACGACAGTTTTTAAATACATTTGGATCAGAGCCCGCTGTAAATACTGGCAACTTAATAAGTAAGAGATATTTGAATTTATGGACCTTCGAGGGAATAGATGATCTGAAATTTAAGCAGACTTTTGGAGAATCCTTGTCTGATCATACCGAAAGTATTAAAAATAAACTCACTCACATGTTTCCATCATATATAAGACCCGAATCATTATTCAGAGAAAAACTCTTTTTTTGCAAAGAGTGTATAAAAGAAGGGTATCACAGCATGCTCCATCAGTTCAAAATGACTGAGATATGCCCGTACCATCTGTCCAAATTAGAAGATCTTTGTCCAAACTGCAAACAATCCATTCAATATTTGATGCCAGGACATCATTTAGAAACTGGTTTTGTTTGTAACTGCGGCGAGCCCCTTAGAGCTTCACAAAATTATCACTCTTCATCAGTGGAGCTTACAATTAAGGAAGCTTCTATTGCTAATTGGTTAATATTGTCAAGAGAACATATAGAAATTTTACAGAATACAATCATTTTCGGTCCTTTTTTAGACCAAGGCGATAAGCTAATGCAAAGTATATTAAAGATTCTACAAAGTATCGCAGTCATGAATACTGCATTTTATATCCCTGTTTGCCAAACTTCCTCACCAAAAAATTCTTTAATAAACCAATATAATAATTTCTATTATTCACTAGTAAGTACTTTGCATGGATATGAGGAGTATTTGATGAAGACAGTTATGAAAAATCATAGACATTGTTTGAAGAGATTACTAGGTATGTACAAGAAACCGGGTGAAGAGTTCCCAACCATTTGTCCGTATGCATATGCTTATGTCTTTTGGAAAGAAAGTTTTTTTAATATAAATCCTTTCATCGATCAATATAAGAAAACTCAAACTAATCATGTATCTCAGTTTGAGTTGCCCTTTCATTATATGAACGATGACTTCCGTAAGCTGCTTATGTTCTATAGTTCATACAATGCTAGGACCCTTACCTGGATTATTAACCATCTTTTATGGGAGGTGGCTGATCACCATTTTAAAGAATGGTTAGGAGTTGCTGAGGAGTACGCAAAAAGAAAGATAAGGCCAAGTCTGGAAAAGTTAACTCCACGAACCTCCCAATCAATTATTCTCTTCCCTTTAAATGAAAACAGAATAGAAAAGTTCATTTTTAACAAAATAATTCCTAACAGTCTACATTGCCCCTATGAAAATGAGAGCAAAATAAACGATGGTGAGATCTCATTTCTTCCTATGAGATTAGCAATCAACGATGGTAATAATGAGGAAAAGAAGGCTGCTGAGAGATATTTAAAAAGATTGCGTAGCGCACCAGCGATAATCAATACAAGCCGAAGGGATAACCTTACAGGGAATCCGTGTTTTACAAAAACAAGAGGGGAAGATTCGACGGCGATCTCTGTGCAAGCAAACGGAGTCGTGTAAGAAATTCAACAACCACATTTTGTTATGGAAATGAGATTCAAGCGATCAGTAGGAGCGTTTACATACGTGATGATGATTTCAAGGTGATTACAGTAACCATAAACGATAAGGGATTAAGGAGGAGGTTACCAAAAAGACAATCCTAGAAATGTCACATTTGCCAATGAGGTTAGTTATTACGGATAGTAATGAAGAAAATAAAAAAAACAGCCGAAAAATATCTTCGAAACTTACGGGTATTATCTACAATTCGGTAAATAAAAACAGCACGCAATTTGCGTGCTGTTTTTTGTTATAAATTTATTAGCATGGTAAAATACCGTTAAATGATCGATCGTTAGTGAAGATAATGTAGGGGGATTTATGTCATTAATGTAGGCAAATCTTTGTCACTGGACACGCATGGGCCTTAATATATAGGGGTTAATTTAACCTCTGTACATATGTACAAAATACGAGTTTTGTGAAGATGTCAGAAAGAATTTAAAGAAATTGTATTGGATCCCGGTTTCAATTGTCTTACATATTATTTACAGCAGCATTTCGTCATCTCTTCATCTGTCATAGTTATTAGAATTAATGAGTGCTCTATTTAGTTTGGGTACATCATTATTCTCCAGGTGATATCTCGTGTTGCATATGATGTAGAATATTTTCCAATCAGTTTCTCAATAAATCTTTATGTTAAGCTCCGGCTATTGCCTTGTCGGCCAATTGGTGATGATACAAATAAAATACTTCCAAATTTAATTTTACGACTTATTATTATATATCTTGCTTCATTCCTTACGTAAGATCCAATTTTGGCAACAATAATGGCTTTATCAGCTTATATGATCAAGTAACTCCTTCTTGCTTTTTGTTCTAATTCTCTTTGCAAGTGCAACACATTCTTTACCCAACCCCATTGCACGTCCATTTTTTAACATTTTTTAAACTGAAACTGGATGTAAATATAAAAAAATCCCTTATTGAATAAGGGATTTAATGCAACCGCTTTTATTTCAACGGACACCATACGTATATGGTGCTTAGTTGTATACTTGAGAAAGTAGGGGCCGTTAGACGAGAAACGGTCCCTTACTTTTTAGATTACTTTAGGAATTCAACCACTCTTCAGCACCTTCAACTGTATCGAAGGATTCAAAGGCAGTTTTGATATCGTCAAATGCTACTGAGGAAGCAACAACGCGCTTCATGCTGATTTTTCCGATGGTCTTCTCTGGCAGAACGATAGCTACAAATTTGATACCGGAATCCTGAATACGTTGATTATGTACGGTACTGATCCATTCTTGATCTTCTTGACTGATAACGGTAAGTTTGCGATTGTCAGAAATCATACGCTGTGCTCCCTTTTGTTGCTGAAGCTCCATAGCTTTATCACAGATCTCACGTAGTTCGTTACTATGCACGAAAGTGTTGAATTCAACGTGAACCGCCTTAGCTTTCTCATTCCATGATACCGTAGCACTGTCTGTTGTGAAAAATGTTGTCATCATGATTAATTACCTCCGAAGTTTTTTGTGTATGATAAATAAATTGCAATATAAAAATCCCCTTCACATGTTGTACAAAATGTGTGGAAGACTAAAACATAAAGTCAACTGACGTAAATAATTCTATTAGTACTGGAACAGAAGGCTCACGTTCTGCCAACCTGCACCGACTGTCCAAAGGACAATATAGTCACCACGGGAAACTTTACCGGTTTCAATAGCCTCGTACAGAGCAGTGAATGGACTGTTAGTCGAAGTATACCCGTATTTGTCGCCAATATATAGAGCTTTATCCTTATTGACCCCCAGACCTTCGATAACACCTTCGATGTTACCAGGTGCGAATTGAGATAGATAGTAACTGCCTACATCATCATTTGTCAGTCCGTTACGCTCGAGCAATCTTTCGATTGAAGCTACAGCAATTTTTACAGGAGCGCTGGTATCGAACGGTTCAAACTTCATCCGAGGTCCATCCTCGGGTTTACCCCAGCTAGAAAGCCCATTTGCAGGGAATAGTGCATTATCAATTACAGATGTATCTGTTTGATACTCAGAATCGATGAACCCAGTTCCTTCTGCTCGCTCAACAATAACAGCAAGAGCGGAATCAGCAAAGTTACAATCGAAGATAGGTTCTCCTAAACTATGATTTGAGATGTAGTCGGCTCCTACAACCAGTACACGATTAACATAGTTGTTAGCGATGATATTTCTACTTGCTTGTTCGACGGCAACAAGAATGCCAGCGCAGTTCCCGTTCAAGTCGAAGCAAGATGTTGTAAGCTTACCACCGATAGCTGCATGAATCTTAAGAGCGTTTGTAGGAATAAGATACTCAGGAGTTTGAGATACGAAAAGAATCATATCAATATCTTCAGCAAGGAGCCCTGCTTTATCCAGAGCAGATTTAGCAGCAATAATTGCCATAGTTACAGCATTCTCATCTTCGTTATCAATAATATATCGAATGTCTTTACCGAGAGAATCTATTAGCCCTCGAACATCGACACCTAAACCATCGTAACGGTCGATATAGTACTGATTATCAACCTTATGATCTGGCTGATAGAAAGCAACAGTGTTAATTTTGACCCCTTTAGCAATACATTGAATGTCTTTGTTGTTATCGTGAGCTTCTGTCATTTTCAAATTTCCTCCTGATGTTATAGCATCTCTATTTTCCTAATATTATGTAATCATGACATTAATTAAGAAGCTTTGTGGGAGCAAGTTTACGCTTTCGGCTATAGATAAATTGTGTATTCAGATAGTTTTCCATCAATAGGGTTCATGTAATGTATTCCCATCTGTTTATCCATCATCTGGAATCTACCTCCTTAATACAAGAATATCTTTTTTGTAATTATTCGTCAATATTCGTCAAATTACTATTTCACATGATTAAAGAAAGTCGTGGGAGTGAAGTCTGGCCTTTTAGAGCAAACAAAAAGCCGCCATTTTATCATGGTAGCTTGGCGAGATTTATATAGGACTATATTTAATAGGGTTAATGATAGAATTAAATTATCTATAGGCATATTCCCTTTCCATCCAGTTTAATTGTTAGTTGCATACTTTACTTTCTAGCATTAGCTATACCGCTTATTGTACTAAGTAGAGCAGAAAGCAATAATATGCACATAATCAATTTCATCAAAAGATTTGCGCTGTACTATTAAATCGTATGCAAATGCTACTAAACTACAGAGAACGAAAGTCCCAACAAAATTTATCAAGAATTTTTTCCAAGCGCTCCAACTAATTGATTTTTTAATAGACTGAGTCTCCCTTCGAATCATTGTTTCTCTTTTACGAAAGATAATTATTATAAGACACGAGCTTCATAAGCATATCCTCGACTTCTTTGCGATTGCTCCCAGCCAAAGATAACCGTGTTTCTGCACATTGGAAGCATCCAGTCGTTCCCGGAACAATCAGCGGCCCTATAATTCCTTCTCCCAAGGATACATAGGCACACAACCATGGAATACCACGCGACCCTAGCATCTGTTCAGCTTCAACATGATAGGAGGTGTTCTCCTCTTCCTGCAGCACCAAGACTAAGTCTACAGCGGGTATATTTTCACTGAAGTCCTTTCTTCGAACAAGCAATAGCCCAGACATACGCTTACACACGGTATCGGCAAGCATACCCTCCCCAATAATAGCGACAGTATTCAAGCGGACTCCTCCTCTACGAGAACTACTCCATATGCTACAAACGGCCCTTTGCCCCACAAAGATTCGCTGCGCAGTTCGAACACCTCAAGACGCTTATGGCACAGCTTCAGAGTTTCAATGGCTGATAATAGCAAAGAGCCATTGCTAACATGTTCGCCATTTGAAATTGTCATTTCTTGAACTTCATGATCATCACTAAGAACAGGAGAAACCGAAGTAGGCTCGGATTTACGGAGTGCCTTCTACAGAGAATGGCGAAGGGCAAGCGTGAAACTAAGATCTGCGCTGCCATACCATGAGGAATCTGAATAGACCCACACTGTTGGCAAACCGAACAACGGCTCACCTACTGTAATAAGGGATTCCCCCTCTAGAATGGTTAACGCTTGCAAATAATAATGACAACGGACGTCTTCGATTTGCTGGCATACTATACGCTGAACAACAATTGGATCATCAGACATAATCTGTTTTCCTAACTCTTTAGTTAAACCAGCCCGAACCCCTCGTCCAACGGCTTCAGCTATATCACACCCTACTCCGATGCTGATTCCTTCTTGCTGATGTGGAGGTAAGCTAGCAAACAGCAAAGGGATTATGCGGGTCACATGGGCTTCTAGCCCTGCCAATCCCGAATCTAACCGAGCCTCTACATGCGTTAGTCCACTTCGGACAATGGTCGGTAAAAGATGTGCAGGTTCTTTTGACAAAAGGTTTGCTGGCTGAACAAGACACTGTGCCAGAGGAAACTGGATTAAGTCCGACTCTTCCCATACATGAAAAATACCTGTTACCCCCGAAGTCAGTTGGTTGAATGCAGTAAACCATACATCCGAGCTTATCTGCTCATGATTTGTTCTTAGACTAAGCTCTATATTTTTCAACGGACGGGCAACGTCATATCCGGATACTAAAGGATGAGATAGAAAAGGATGCCAGCATCCAGTTAACGTGACAGGGTCAAGTAAAAAGCATTGATTTCTATTGTCTAATTCATGCTCACCCGTAATTGCTTTATGCCATTCATGAACAATAAGATTGGATAAGATACCTACAGCCGAAGTAGAGAATATCTCTGGCGTTTGTCTCTCGTAAAAGACGGTTGAATGAATTCTCAGATATGCTGACTCCCAGAGTCCGTCCCCATCAGGACCCAGCAGCGGTCCTACCATTCCCATTCCTCTTATCGCGATGCCAGGGAGCATTTGGTTCTTTTCTGCTATACAAGCTTGCTGAATAATCCGAAGCTCCTCTAATTCACCATGCTCCGCAACATACAAAATAAATTGAAAAGGCCGAACGATCGCCTTCCAATTCGGCTCCTCATCTCCTGTTGTAGCAATAATTTTTATTGTGATCTCGGTCTCACTGCCTAGAGTTTGTTCGCAAAGCTCTGTGAGTTTTCCCGTGTCTGTTGGTTCCTTGTTTGTTACGTAAATCGTGAGATTGGACAACCCGGATTCATACCATGATTCAGCAAGTGAGAGCAAGATTCGGCTGGAACCGACCGCAAGCGCACCTTCCTCCTGAAGAGACATCCTGCACAACTCCTTCCCCAACTTTGTGAAGCATAAATGAACTATTCAAGCTGGTCAAAACCCTGCCTCTCACGAACGATAAAATTCATTTTAAAGATATGTAGTCGACTGTTTATCTATGACTATTTACCTCGTCGGAGAATGGCATGCCTAGTTTCAATAATCTTTTCTATGCAGAAAATTTCGACTGACGTTTTGGTATTCACAAAACGCCCCAACCTTAGATAGCTCCTATCTTAGGTTGAGGCGTTTGTGGTCAAAACTTATTCCATAATTATTCTTCTTCCTTACCTCATCTTACGAATCAAGGGCGAAGCCCGCAGCATAGATACGGTGTTAGCTGATGTAACCGACCTCTTGATATACCTACACAAGACTTTTCTTCATTAATTCTAATTCTTTATTAATACTTGTTTCTATTCTTTCTATCCACTCATTTGGATTATTTATTTTTATTGGAAAGCCGCAATTATTCAAAAGATAATATTTAAGTTGAAGATAACTACTAATCGGAAAATCCTGAGCACACCATTGTTTCCTATATCCGATAATTCCATGATTCTTTAATAATACCTCCATTGAGTTAACCACTTCATAAATCATTTGCTTCAATTCACATTCTTCTAACAATACTAATTCTCCAGGGATTGTCTTTATACCATCCTTGTATAGAACTATTTTAATACGAACTTTTTCTTCTGATATCCTTTCGATAACCCAGTTATGAATTGCTGGCTCTGAATCCCAATCAAACTGAACCACATTCCGAACTTCATCTTCAGAGCTACATTCAGGAAGTAACAATTCAATTGATCTTACTAAATCAACCAGTGGCTCTGACAAATAACTTGGATAAAAATACATTTCTGTATTCCCAATCTGGAGATAAACATCAACCCAGCCCATATTATTAAGTTTATATGTAAACTTCATTGTATTACTCACCTCTATTTATTTTCTACCGGTTATTTCAGCTAACGTATTAATATATTCTTTATCCAAATAGATTTCAACTACAGCTTCTGCCCCTATGTCATCAAAAACACTTAAAACTGTACCATCGAATTCCCATATATATCCGCTAAAGTTACTATTCTCGAATTTTTTTCCATTTCCATATATTTCACTCTTTTCACTTTTAATTGTTTCAATAAGTGATTTCCTTTTTTCAGCTTGATCAATATAATACCAATACCCACCAGAACTTAGAGTGTAATTACTTTCTTCTAGGAACATGTACATCACATAAGAATCTTCTGAAAAAGTTGACGTATATTTATATTCTAGTACCTTTAATTTACCGCCTTCTTTAGGAGGTTCGAGTTTTAAGGTTTCTGCATTCTTAACTTCTGATATTGTCATACCCCAAATTATATTTCTAAAGTCTTTTTCCCTTGAACATGAACTTAATATAATTAATAAGATAAACACTAAAATAACAAATGAAATTTTCTTCATAATTTTCCTTTCTCTTTTGAATTTCACTTAACATTTTTGCATTCACAAACCCTCGCCGGCTTAGATAGCTCATATCTTAGGATGGGTCATTTGTTATCTAAGCTGCTTCCATTTTTACATATAAACAACCAAGGGAACTTCAGCTCCCGAACGTGAGTGTAGTGTTTACGCTATCATCAAGCCATTTTCGCTATATTTACAAGTTCTTTAATATCACTCGACCGTCGGAATTCATTTACGTTATCTCTTCCACTTTCATGCTTCTTCCAACTTGGCCACTTCTCTATATACCAACTTGCATAATACGACTCCATACCAAAGGCTCTGGCTGATGATAACTCATTGCTTCCACCATCACCTAGATAGATACATTCCTCGGGTATAATATTTAGTGATTAACAGGCAATCTCGAAAATTTTGGTATCAGGTTTCATTACTTCTGTTTGAAACGAATGAGTAAGAGTATCAAAATAATGCGCTAAATCGGGAGAGAATGCTTCTTGATCAGCCATTCGATAGCGTCGATCTCGGTCTGTTGGTCTTCAAAGACAGGAATATGGTGCACGTCTCATCCTTCCAATCAACATCAATTTCATATATTCATATTTTACCGATGAAGGTAGGTTTTTCAGATTCGACTATGGCGTCTTTCATTGTTTCAAACAGAACTCCTAATAAGCGAAATCATTACTCCCATATTTGATCTAATTTATCTGAATAAAAATGAATAGCTTTATGATATGACTGTATCCCCTCGTCATTACTTGTTTCTATCAATTGCTTTAATAAGATTTCCATTGCATCATTGTATTCTTTAAGATTGAACTTTACCATTGCATAGAATACTTGAAACTCTCTACGTTCCGGATATTCCTTTACTGCCATCTCATATACTTCCTTAGAGTTTTCATACATTCCTAATGTTCTATATGTGCTCCCCAATCCCAAAAGTGCACCTTGTCTATCTTCTCCTGACAAACCAAATTCCAATGCTTGTTTATAAAAAGGAATGGCCTCCCTTTCTTTCCCCAAGTTATCGTGAACCCAGGCACACTGATACCATATGGATGGATTTTGACTTTCCCCTTCTGTTATTAAATCTAATAATAATGATCTCGCCTCTTCAAGTTGTCCCGATTTTCTATACTGAATGGCCATTTCTAATTCATTCAATGTGTTTACCCCTTTTAGTTTTACATTTGTTTCATCTAATGTTCTGTAATAAATTGATTATTCAAGGCTCTCTTTAAAAATTACTTTCAGTAATTCATTTGGAATTTGCTGATTATGAAAAATTTGCAACATACCCTTGGGTGTTATTTTATATTCCTGTATTTCATCCTTATGAGAAAGAACTGATTTAGCTTCAACGTTTATATGTTCTTTAAAAGGAATAATTCGAACAAAATTATTATTAACATAAAATGATGGAATTTTTGCCCATAGTTTTTCATGAATTATTTGAGAACTACTTTCATAAATAAGTCCATATAGAACACAAAATCTCTGTTTTGTTTGTTCATCAAATTTCTCCAGGTAATTACGTATATCCTCTTTCAATAATAATTCTCCTTTATATCAAAATTTTTATTTAACAGAGCAAAAAGATAATATCTCTCTTCTCTTAATTTGCATATGTTTCATCTAACGTTTAAGTATTCACGAAACGCCCCATCCTTAGATAGCTCTTATCTTAGGCTGGGCGTTTGTTGACTGAGCATATTCTATGATTATATATTTGACTACCAAAGGGCGGTAGCCCTGTAGCGTGATATGGTGTTATGTGATGTCATCATATTCCTTGATATACTTACAAATCGCTTCTGAATAATGAATAATGTTTCTGATTTTTGTAATTCCCTTTCATTTTGAGTTGTTCTCTTAATATTCCTTCAAATTTCATGCCGACTTTTTGCATTACTCTTTCGGATCCAATATTATCTTCATTACATCTAGCCTCAATTCGGTTCACTCCTAGTTCATTGAAGCCATATTTTATTAGTTCCTGGATTGCTTCAGATATAAATCCTTTATTCCAATAGTGTTTTGATATAACGTAGCCAATTTCCGTCCTATCATTTTCTTCATCAAAGCTAATGAATGCTACTCTACCTATTAATTTCTGTGAATCCTTTTCTATTATTCCCCAGTGAAAAGCTTGCCTACTTTGATATTTCTGTTCAAGATATATTAAGTACGCAATCGAATCTTCTACAGTATTGAATAAATCCCATCTTGTATGTTTAATCGTTTCTGGGTCTGATAAAACATTAAAATAGTCTTCGGCATCTGAAACTTCTAGTTTGCGCAAGACTAATCTGTTGGTTTCAAGATTTGGGATATTTTCAAATAGTGATGTTGTGTTCAAGTAATCTCAACCTTTTTATTAGAGTTCTTTCAGATAACGTTTCCGCATTCAAGACGTTCAAGTGGCTTAAGGACCGTAGGTCCGGATGGCTCCGACACTTAGACGGTTGAATGTGTCCAGTGAATCCGCTCCACCGAAATGCCTCTTCCGGACCAAGGGTCGAGCTTGTCTCGGCTTGCAGCGTTGAATGCGATGTTATCTGATGCATCCGCCATCTTCGATAATGCTTATAAATATTTCGTTTCGTTTCCTATGTATTGAATCTACCGTAGCATCTTCCGTCATTGCTTATAATCACTTCCGCATCTTTCAAATAATTGAATTTTGGCAACTTTGACAAAGCGTTTTTAATAATATATTTTCTTATAGGATTATATCTATCAGCATTATTAGGGTTTACTATCCAACCCTTTTGAAAAAGTTTATATAAATCCTGACTAAATTTTAATATGATTTCATTTGCTAACTCACTCTTATCAGCTAATTCTGATAATGTAAGCCATAAGTAAAATGAAGGTATTTTACTCGTATTATTGAGAGTATGATCAATTAATTTCATAAGCATACTATTAATTGTTTCGATATCTTGTGGTTTATATGTATTCCAAAATCGTAATAACACTAGAGATAAGCCTACACATTCACCATCAACACAAAAACTATCAAAACATGAATGAACTAATCTCTCTTCAGTACATCTTAAGAATTTAAGAATATCAGAATCATCAAGTTTCCACATCGCTAAAAATCTTAGTGTCTCAAGTTCATATGCATTATGTGACAGTAAAAATGTCCTTGGTAACTCCCCTGTAATTAGTCTTATCTTTTTACTCCGCTCTACACGAGATTCCTCATATGTTGGTAGTAAAAAATGGGGATATAAATATTTATCCTTCTCTCTCCAGTAGATTATTTTATTGTTCTGGTATTTGCACCTACATAAAATTGATTCAATTAATCGTTCTTTTTCCGTTTCAGTAATCAGTTCATTCATTATTATTTTGTGATTGAATAATGAAATCCTCTTATGAAGCATTTCATTCCACCTTCTAACTATGATTAATTGATTTTTGATTTTCTTATGTATTGCGGATGTTCCAGATAACGTTTCCGTGTTCACGACGTCCATTCACCCTAAGCTGCACGAGTCGTACGACTAGCACGATCTCGGCCCGGCCGCGACCGCGGTTGGGTGAATGGAAGTGTCGCCTGAATCCGCTACATTGACTTATCTCCTGGCGACCGAGGGACGGCGTAGCCGGCCGATGAGTGAACACATTGTTATGTGAATTCATTGCCTTCCTCAAATTCGCTAAAATTACTAGTTAGATTAAGATGTTTATATAGTGGTGTTAGCGGAGGTTGGGGATTAACAACTTATATCTTGACTGTCTATTTCTAATAGAAAGCAGATATAGTGTTTGTGTTTCTTTTTATGATATAAAAATACAATATTTCATCGTGTCGTGACGATAAATAAAGTTCTTTAATTGACTATAGGAAATATACATAATCTATATGTTCAACATTTTGTTTCTTCCTTCTCTGACATATTGTGAATCCAACACTTTGATACATCCGCTGAGCAGGGATTAGGTCATCATTTGTGGTTACTATTATTTTTTTTACATCATTTTGGGTGATTCTATTAATTGCTTCTTGAAGCTGTAATTTACCATATCCATTACCTTTGTATTTCGAAACAATGCAATTATCACCAATTTCCGCATACTCAGGCATATTTCTTGGATCCCATGCAACAAATCCAATGGCTTCACCATTTAGTGTTGTTATAAAGCAGTATTTATCTGCAATTTGTAAATTGTTGAAGAAGAAATCGTCATTTTCCTGCCATTTAGATTTGTATGCTTGTTCATATTTACAGTCAAATGAATACGCATCTTTTAATAATTCAAAAAATATTCCTCGATAAAAGTCGCTCACTTTTATATATTCAATACTCATTTACTAGCAATCCCCCCGCCTCTTGGAAACTGATGACTCCCCATTTATTATGAATTCCTTCAATAATCCAAGAATCCTTCGTTACTATATCAATCAACAATTGATCTCGTACTTCTACTGTATTCTTTGGCCCGCAGCGTGAATACGATGTTAGCTGATGTTCGGTTCTTCTATGAGACTCTTACAAATGCAGTTCCGTTATCACTCTTGTTTGCAAATAAATCCTTCTCCGTGATAACTACTTGATCAACTTTATTATCTTCATTAACAAAATTGGCCATCACACTCATGTCATCAAGATAGAATTGACTACTACTTTTAGGTTTAAGCTTCTTATCCCCAAAAATAAATAAGCAGTTATCTTTTAACTCAACATTTAGACTAAAGTTCAAGTCCTGATTATGGTATATACCTGCATATTCCTTCAGTACTGATACCTCCACATCAGGATCAGGAATATATCTTAAATCGAATTCATTCATCAGTTGTTGCTCGTATAACGTATAATTCCGTGTAGAGTTTTCAATGGTTATTGTTTCGATCGACACTTCATTGACAATTTTATTAGCAAGTGCAGCATAGTCAAGAAAGAACGTTATATGTGATTCAGCTCCCTGCTCTATACGATTTATATAATACTTTTCATGTTTATATTCATTATGCTTTCGCAATAAAAATTCTTCTTTGCCTCTAATTTCAATCATTTTTTGAATTTCGGTTGGAGCATCATCTTGATAAAAATATACCAACTTACATTCTTCTACTTCTTTAAAAAGCTTGCTTACATTTACAATCAAAGATTTAATTATGTTTCTATCTACATCTTTATGTAACAAATGAACAATAGGGCTTTGGAATAAAGCTGATTCCATCACTACAACATCACTCTCGCATTGATTTAAGAGGAACGCCTTCCAGTGTCCTATATATGATTCTATAAACATGTTGTAATTATCAAATGATTCAGAAAAAATAATTGGATGGTTATATGTGGTCTCAAAGAATAAGTTGCAGGTGTAACCATTCCTTTCAAATTGATTGGCTAAAAATCTAGCAAATGTGGATTTACCTGAGCCAGGAATTCCTTCGACGAATAGCAATTTTTTCATTGAATCCTCCCTCTATTTACGGTTTAACCCAATTTCAGCTAACGTTGAGCATTTCTAACGTTCAAGCAGCTTAAGTGACCGTATGGAACGGGTCGTCAGACTTAGCTGGTTGAATGAGCAGCTTAGATACGCTGTTATGTGATGCCAGTGTCATCCTGAACTACATACAATAATGTTTGTTAATATTTCCCTTCCAAGCTTTTATTAAATACTTTAATAGGTTCTTCATAATCAATTGGTTTATATATCATTGAGTTTAACCAGGAACTAAGATCAAAAGTATGATTAAACTCCGTCGTGATGCCTGTACCTTCTTTGAATATACTAGTTGTCAATTTTCTTCCAAATGTTATTTCCCTGATGTACATATCCCCCTAAATTCTCCCATTCCCATTTCATTGATCTAATAAATCTTCTTGCCAATTCTCTTATCGTAACCCACTCTTCAGACTCGAGAACTTCACTAATCACGGACATATCTATTTCATCAACAGACCGTAAAAAAAGACACTTAAAAGCTTCCCCGCTATGCTCACTTAATATATGGTCAATTTGATTTATAATATCTACCTGTTCTGTAGTAAACCGACTCCATTGTTCAACAAAATAAAGTGTCCTGTAAGAATCAAACTCTTCCGCCATATCACATGTAATACAACCAGGTATTTCTGAAATCACTTGCTCTAAAGGATCAGCGGCTAAAGTTAATATACTTTTTTTGAATTGTCTTTCTAAATATTCATCCTGATTATATTTAATCATAAATTATTCCTTTCAAAATTTTGCACAGGTTTCACATAACGTTATATGTATTCACGAAACGCCCCAGCCTTAGATAGCTCTTATCTTAGGCTGGGGCGTTTGTTGTCTGAGCTTCTTCCATTTGTATAAATCTGTCAACCAAGAGCCGAATAGCACGATGCGTGAATACGGTGTTATGCGATATTTCTATTAATAGTTTCTGAAATTTCTACTTTGCTTCTAGAAGATTTAATCGCTCCATCACTAATGGCAGCCTCAATCCAAATTGAAAGTGTACTTGTTAAATCTAGGATTCAAATGCGAGAATTAATAATTATTAACTCCGTCTCTCCATTATATCTCCACTTAGATATGGACTCCAATTCTTCTATAAACTTACAAAACATCAAGTCACTATATGACCAATCTGTTCCATCAACTTTACAAATATCTACTGCGTCGGGATAATGACCGTACCAATATGCACCATACCCTGGAAGACAAAAGTCCATGAATTTGCCTGACCGATGATAAAAATAATTAATATCCGAAAGAACTTCCTACTTTACGATTTCAATATTTGGTCTTGCAAGTAATATCCCGATTGCTTTTATAGGCTCGTCGTATTCGCTTGTTGTTCTCCTAATATCATCTAGAGTAAATGCATGGTTCATCTAACTTAGTCGGTTGAATGTGTCCGGTGATTCCGCTCCCTCGAAATGCCTCTTCCGGACAAAGGATCGAGCTTGTCTCGACCCGCAGCGTCGAATGCGATGTTATCTGATGTTATTAGCCAACTTTGGTTCATCCCAAGAGAGTCTATAGGTTTATCTTCATCTTTTAGTTTTATTGAATTTTATTTAGTTGGCTATGATCTTTGTTTATAACTAGTGTTGAGGAGATCAAGTCATGTAATGCTTGCTTTTTATTTGTAAAACCAGCCATTATAAAACCGAATAGAAAAATAATCGCTGATAGTAATTTACTCCAATATCTAATACTTGCACGCCAAAAGGAGATTTTATGAAAGTTCAAATCGCAAACTTCTATTTTAAACGCCTGTTTTCCTATCGTTGCTTTCATTTTCGATGATTCAAAGAAAGCATAATAAACCCATGGAATCATTAGATAAATTGGAACGCCTAATGTTCCAAGAATACTTTCCTTTTGATCTTGTTCAATTCCTATTGAATTAAGAAATAATTCAAATACAGCCCATATAGATATAAAGCATACCACAGATAAATATATAATTATTAAATCAAGAAAATAAGCTCCAAAACGTTTCCAAAAGCCAGCATACATTTGATGTTCCCCCATCTTCTAAACAAGAGTTAATGCACTTAATTATTTCATAAATATGGAGAACTATACCTCATACAGTTAGTTAGACGAATACGATTAGATCTCTTCAATAGAGTGATAGACGAAGCTATTCGCCTGGGATCTTTCATTTAAATCACCTTACCCTATTTTTTGGAAATTTAATAGTTCAAACCTAACAATTTTGATTCTAAGGAATGAAAGAATATTCTAATAGATGTTAACTGCTGCAAGCGTGCCATAATCACGCTGGATAAATGCAGTATCGCCCAATTCATAACGCTGTCTCATGGTATTTACCCTCTCTTTCAAACTTTCGCCGCATCATCTGCCGATACTCTGTGGGTTGCATGTCCATTACATCCCGAAATGCCCGTGTAAAACTTTTGTAGCTTTCATACCCAACCATGGTGGCCACTTCGACGATTTTATGATCGGTTTCGGCCAGCAGCCGCCGGGCTTTATCTAGGCGCACATCGCGTAAGTATTCTGTAAATCCTTTACCGATATTCTTCTTGAACAGGTTTGAAAAATAGGCATAATTAAGCGACACATGGTTGGATACCATCGCAAGGTCCAGCGGTTTATGATAACTTTCGTGTATAAAGCGGATGGCTTCATTCAAGTCCTGCGAGTTGCGATAGCTGCACTTATATTCATAATAAAATTGATTCAGCCGAAGCAGCTGTTGTTGCAGCGCCTGAATATATTCGCGAATGCCCGGATAATCGAAAAGATTTCGCAAACATTCTATATCCAGCGCCTCTTCCCCCATGTAGGGGCGGATCACACGCTCATATTCCTCTAGCATCTGCACCATGGCGCGGCACAGCTGTTCTGTGTATTGGATATGATAGCGCTGCAGTACATTTTTGTGGAATAGCATAGAAATTTCTTGGGTGAGTTGTCCGCTATTTTTGGTGCCAATTAACTGGAATAGAGCATATAGCTTCTCATGGGGAAGTTCCCACTGCCGCTCCAGCCGTTGGGTATGCTCCCGCAGCACACAGCGCTTTTCTGGAAACAAGTAACTGTGGCGGTATAGGTCCAGCACTTGTGTATAGCTGCCGGGCAGCCCTATTAATCCTTGCTGTGGGTCGGTCATGGCAGTGATGGCATCTATCTGTCCTGCCTTGAGTGCGGCGGGTAAAGCACCTGGATCTACGGCCGCATCAACTGCGAGGATCAAGTGCGGGCGGTGTTGTAGGCAAATACATCCCTGCCTGCCATATACGAGGTAAGCAATGGATTCCATACTATGAGTACTACTGGCTCCCGGTTGGTTAATCCTTAGTTCCTCGCGCAGCAGGCATAGGCGGTAGCCTTGCCATAGCTCTGGATTTTGCTGCTGGGTTTGGCGGATCCACGCCTCATCGTTCACCGCGCCCTGCATAAACATGCACAGTTCTTTGCGGTCCGTCTCCTGGGCGCGACGGGATATATGCTCCATATTAAGCGAGAGTGCCTGCCTTGTCCTTATCTCCTGCCATACATGCTCTACCGCGGATTGCAGATCCTCCCGCTTCACAGGCTTGAGCAGGTAGCCCTTTGCTCCAAGCCCAATGGCTTTTTGGGCATAGGAGAAATCGCTATATCCGCTGATAATCAGGTAATCCACCTTGATGCGTTCTTCTTTGGTTTGTGCCATTAGCGTAAGTCCATCCATATCAGGCATCATAATATCGGTAATCACCAGCTGAATGCTGTGCTGACGCAATATTTGTAACGCCTCGATCCCGCCGGAAGCACAGTAAATGTTGTCAAGCTGCAGAGGAAATTGGCGCAGCATGGCCTGAAGGCCATCGCGTATGTGCTTTTGATCGTCAACAACCAGAATATTAATCATGTCCTACCATCCTCCAAGATTCACATTTTCCCAAGGCAACCGTAAGGTTACACAGGTATAGGATCCCTGCACACTGTCAATCCAAAGACCGCAGCCTTTACCATAATGAAGTTGCAGGCGTTTATGTACGTTTTCCAAGCCTAGTCCGTTCTTGCTAGCTACGATCGGTGTATCTGATTCGCCTCGCAGTACAGCCTGCAAACTGGCCAGCAATTCCGGGTCGACACCCGCGCCGTCATCAAATATCTCGATCAATAGCAAGCTGTCATCCTCCACTCTTACGGTAATTTGGATACGTACACTGCCACCTGAAGGCGACGCGTGATGAACGGAATTTTCAACGATGGGCTGCAAGCACATTTTAGGAATGGTATAGCTAAGCACCTCCGGGGGGAGATCCGCCTTCAATACAATGATGCCGCCTTCCATAAAGTTGATGAATTGAATATAGCTTTGTATATTGGCAAGCTCCTCACTGAGGGCAACGGTATCGCTACGCCACTGCATACTATAGCGAAGCTGCGAGCCTAACGACACCAACGCACCGGCAATAGCGGGCTGATGCTGAACCTCCGCTTGCATACGAATGGATTCCAGTGCATTATACAAAAAGTGTGAATTGATCTGCGAATGTAGTGAGTGCAGCTGTGCGTTTTTGGCAATCAACTGCTTATCCACCACCTGCGTCATCAGTCGTTTGATTTCGTCCAGCATTTTGTTGTAGTTGACGGCCACCTCGTCGATTTCATCTCCGGTTTCGTTGTCATCTAAGTCGGTAACAATCTTCGCATCCAGTTGGCCTTTCCGTACCTGGCGCATAGAAGATAACACACTATCTAACCGGCGGAAAATGCGCTGAGTGGTGTGTGATACGAGCAGCATGATCAGCAGCAGCACGAATAATGTAATTGCTACCACAAGTACATACCAGCTTCGCGGGCCCTTCATCAACGCCTGATGAGAGGCAATATCCACCACATAAGCATTCAGCGGGACGATATAACGGTATAGCGCGTAGTAGGTTTGATCTCCTACATGGACCTTAATAGGTTTATTCTGGTGCAGCACATCCAGCTGTCTATGTATATTGCCAAGGATTTCGTCTAGCCCTTCCCCCGCATTTTGAGAAAACACATGCTGAGGATTGTATACAGATCGGGAAGGATCTGTTCCGTCCATCACAACAGAAAAGAAATCTCCACTATCCTCCTGGAGCATTTCACTGAAAAAAACGCTGTGCTGTGATCGAACTTCCATAATGGTAGGGAGTTTTTGCTGCTGACCAGGAAGACGTACCAGACGGTAGTAGGATAACGTATGTTGACCATCTTTAAAAGCAAATAAGCGGAATGCTGCACCGCCTTCATCCCGAAGGGTTACCCAATATTCCTGAGGCCAAAACTTGTCATAATGGTAGATCTCGGGCCAGATTTCATAAAGGTTCGGGTTATCGACATAAAAGCTGAGCTCACTTATCATCTCGTGACTTTGGATGATATTGTGCATCTGCTCAAACTGATTTTGCCTAAATTTCACAAGACGCAGGCCGTCCCCTCGCATGTTGGAGTGAATAAAATCCACAAATGCCTTTTGAGTCAGTGCGGTTGAGGAAGCGTTTTCAAGTATATCCATTCTACTTCGTATCTGTTCGTTGAGACGTGAGACATGGCTGCTGCCAGTAGCCATAGCGTCCTTGTATAGCTGGGTTTCCTGCATGCGGATAAATAAAAAGGATACCAAAATACCTGGGATAACAATCATTATGCTAAAGGCCAGAAACAATTTTTGCGATATACGGGCATTGCGGTAAAGCTTCCTTAATTTAGCCAGCAGATACTTCATTCAAATGCCTCCCTACCTTTGTAATATATCATATATAGTAAATCGGCTGGTAGGTAAATAGCGTTGTTACAAGATAGTAAGAAAAGTAGATAATACCGGCCACCAAGTTGGTGGCCGGTATTAATCATAATATGGGTATTGTTACTCCGCCATTTTGGCTTTTCGAACATCCAGCTCGGCCTGGCGGTATTCCATCACCTTGTCAAAGCCGTAACCCAAGCGACGGTCAAGAAAACTCTCAAAGATTTTATCAAAGGCGGCTTCATCCTTGGCGGTAATCAGTTCAGGCATCACTTCCTCCCAATTTTGGGAAATACGCGTCCAAGCTACCGCTACTTCAGAATCGCCTTGTGGATCTAAGCCCTTGTAGATGCCGCTGTCAATATCGGCCTGTGCATTGGCAAAGTCCTCCATTTGCTTAATAACAGGAGTTTTCTCCGGTCTCCACTGGTTGACGATTACAGGATTACGCATCATCCAGTAGGTATCCATGATACCGTAGTCCTTTTCTAACTTCGCTAAATCGGTATCGAGCAATTCTTTAACTTCAGCCGTCAACTTCGGCTTACCATCCACCATTTCCCACGTTTCGCCTTCCTTGCCAAGGAATACATCCCTTTGGCCTTCCTCACTGGCTAGATAGCTCAAGAAGCGGATTGCTCGTTCAGGGTTTTCGGTAGATTTGCTAATCATAGTAACCATCCAGCCGTCCATGTTACCGGGGAACAGTTTGGCGGTATCACCCTTGCTGTTCTGCGGACCATCCACTGCAATATAGTAAGACTCAGGGTTTGCACTTGCAGCCAGCAGAGGATTGACAGCAGTCATGCCCGTCCACTCGCGAATCTGCATAAAATAACGGGCGTTGTTCGTTTTTTCCTCTACCTGAGTATCAGAATCTACTAGAAAATCCACATTGATCAGTCCACGCTCGTAAGCAGTGCGGAAGGTTTTCAGCCAGGTGATATAATCAGGATCAGTCATGCGGTCGTATACCTTGCCATCCTTCTCATACGGAACAGCCAGCAGGTTTTGCAGGTACTCGGTCATCCCGTAAGGAACATTCCCCATTGAAAAGAAGGGGCTGATGGGCTGGCCTTTATATTCAGAATACTGATCCTTTAGCAATTGCAGTGCACCCAGAAAACCATCTGGGGTGCTTAAGTCCGGTTTGCCCATATCCTCATATAGATCTTTTCGTACTAAAAAGGTTTGGTTGGCTGCCGTCATGCCAGTTTCATGCATCAGATTGGGGCTGAATGAATCATTCGGCACTCCATAAGTATTACCATTTTCTTGACGATACCATTTCAGTGTACCGTCACCCGCCACCTTGAAGAAGTAGGGATCATATTGTTCTGCTAATTCATTTAAGGCATACACATGGTCGCCTTCCCATAGCTTTTTGATAGCGGTTTCCCACGATCCCATCGAAATTAAATCCGGTAATTTACCGGAGGTCATCATCAGGGTAATCTGCTCGTTCGCTTCGCCGGAGGGTACTTCAAGTTTGATGTTGACGCCTGTTTTTTCAGTTATATACTTGGAGTTCACGCTGTCCCCCCAAGTTTGACCATACCAGTTTGCACCAACAAACCAAGTGAGGTCCACAGGACTGGTATCTTGCTTCCATGCAGGTTCATCGGGGCTCAGCGTTACTTCAGCCTGCGGCGTTGTACTATTCGTAGGCTGTGAAGTCGGCTTCGCTTCATTTTTTCCAGAATTGCTACACGCTGTCATACTTAGCGTTAGGATTACTGCCAAAACTATGGCCATGTATTGCTTGTTACGGGTGACCTTCATTAGATAATCATCCTTTCATTGCTATTACTGTATTTTTTGTATATAGGTCTCATTCGTTCTCAATAATGATGGCTTAGAGAAGCAAATGTAGACTTACCCTTTAATAGCGCCGATCATCACGCCTTTGACCAGATAACGCTGAATAAAGGGATAGAACACCAGAATAGGAAGTGTGGCCACCATCATGGATGCAAACTTGATGGAGTTACCGGGTAACTTTGCGCCGAATTGTGCCATGGCTTGCTGCTGCATGAAAGACATGGAGTTCTCCGCAACGATTTTGAACAGCATCGTTTGCATCGGTATCAGGTCCTGCGAGCGGATGTAAATCACGCCCTGATAATAATCATTCCAATGATAGACAGCTGAGAAAAGCGCTATGGTGGCAATCACGGCCATGCTGTTGGGCAATACGATTCTGAACAGGACGCCATAATCAGAAGCGCCGTCTACTTTCGCAGATTCCTCCAAGCCGTCGGGGATGGTACGAAAGAAGCTCATGAAAATAACCATATTGAAAAAAGTATACATGGCAGGAATGACGAATACCCAAAAATTATCGTATAGGCCCAGCTTCGTCATCAGAATAAACGAGGGAATCAGCCCGCCTGAGAACAGCATAGTAATCAGGGAAATTTTGAGATACAGCTTGCGGCCAATCAGATTAGACTTGCTCATTCCGTAAGCCACAATGGCGGTAAACAACACATGCACCACTGTCCCTAACACCGTGCGTAGCGTGGTGATGTAAAATCCGTTCATCAGCGCCTTGTCATTAAACACAACACTATAACTATCCAGCGATAGTTCCTTTGGAAACCAATTGACCGTACCCAGCATGGCCTGCGCTGGCGAATTGATCGAGTTTATGAACACAAACCACATCGGGTACAGAGTTACAAAGCAAACCGCCAGCATCAGTAGGGTATTGCAGACCTCAAATACTCCGATTCGTTGAAACCTTCTGCGTCTTTCCATGTATCTGCCCTCCCCCTATTAAAAGATACTCTCGTCCGTAAGTTTTTTGGATGTGTAATTGGCCAAAAACAACAGCGCTAGTGCTACAATTGAGCGGGCAAACAGTACGGCCGTTGAGAAAGAATAACGCCCAGATACCAAGCCCATGTTATAGATATACAAATCCAGGCTTTCTGCCATCTTTAGGTTCATGTTGTTCTTCAACATAAAGATTTGCTCAAAATTACTGCCGAGTATCCCGCTGACAGCGAGGATAAACAAAATGGAAATGGTAGGGCGTATGCTCTGAATCGAGATATGCCACATACGCTTCCAGCGGTTTGCACCATCTAGCTCCGCCGCTTCGTATAGTCCCGGATCAATGCCAGCTAGTGCGGCTATGTATATGATGGCACTCCATCCGGTTTCTTTCAGTGTATCGGAGAAATAGGTGATCCACCAAAAGTATTTAGGTTCGCTATTAAACAAGATTTGGCGCTCCTGGAGTCCAAGTGCAATCAACAGTTGGTTGATCATACCGCCCTCACCCAGCCAGTTGAGCATGATGCCGCCAAATATCGTCCAGGCAATAAAGTGCGGTAGGTACGAAATGGTTTGTACCGTACGCTTAAATCGAATACCTCGTATTTCATTTAGCAACAAGGCAAATAAAATTGGAATTGGAAAGCCCAACACTAGCTTGATGCTGCTCATCCCCAAGGTATTACGGATTGAACGCCAAAAACGGTCATCCGCCAAAAATTCCTGAAAGTGTTTCAGCCCTACAAAGGGTGATTCCAGCATGGGCCTCGCAATGCTGAAGTCCATAAACGCAATGATCAACCAAAACATGGGGATATAACAAAAGATAAGCATCCAGATAATGCCTGGGATGACCATGCTTTGCAATTGCCATTGATTAAAAAAGGTCTTCATTTTTCCTTTTCTGTCTTGAAACATATTCTGTGCCCCCTTCCATTTCATCGTATGAAAACGGACACATAAAAAAAAGGCCATGATTTTTGACCTTATCCCAATTTTTTAGATTTGGTTGACCGAGGGCTATAATTAAGTATGCTGTGATTAAATGAAAGGAGTGTGCAAAGAATGAACAAGCTTTTATGGGAGCAGGATTTTTTAAATAGCCAAACCGATTTGAGCGCATGGAACATTCGCCTTGGCAATGACTTACTTGATAACAATGGCAAGCCTATATGCCCAGGTTGGGGCAACGGAGAACAGCAGTTTTATACGGATCATTCTAATAACCTGTATATCGATGAATTTGGTTTAAACCTATGCGCGCGCCGAGAAACTATCGAACAGGACGGGCGGGTTTTTGCCTATACCTCGGCTCGTTTGGACACTAAGGACCATCTTTCCTTTTGTTACGGTAAGCTAATCGTACGTGCAAAGTGTCCGATAGGACACGGCGTATGGCCTGCCATCTGGCTACTCCCTCAGGAACAGGCATACGGTCCTTGGCCCGCTTCCGGCGAGATCGATATCATGGAAGCTAAAGGGCGTCTGCCTCAGCATATATCCGGAACGCTGCACTACGGGAAGGATTGGGACCATAAAGTCACCGATGAGTTCTCCTACCAACTTGAAAACGGAACAATAAACGAATTTCATGATTATGCATTGGAATGGGATGCCAACTCCATAAGGTGGCTGGTAGATGGTCATTGCTTCGCCGAGCGTCATCTGCAGCCGGGCATAATGCCCTTTGACGTGCCCTTTTATCTGGTGCTCAACCTTGCCGTAGGCGGCTGGTATGACAATGTGGCAGTGGATGAAGCTGCGTTGCCGGCGATAATGACGGTTTCAGGTATATGGCTGTATCAATAGTAAACGATTCCCTTTTACTAGACTACTAGCGCGAACAGATCAAACATAGATTGATATTCTTCATTATAGGGATTGTTATTCGTACAAAAGTAGCCGGTCATATGATCGGCTACTTTTACGTTCTATATGATCGGGTTATATTCACTTGATTTTGCCCATTAGCCATGTAGCCATGAACCACCACTACCGCTTTTATGGTTAATATACTTGTTGTGGAGGATGATATAAAGCTCAATCAAATTATGTGCACCTATCTAAGCAATAACGGATATGACGCCAAAGGGTGTTTGAACCCACGAGAAGCATACGATTTGATGTATAACAATCTATATGACCTTATCATTTCAGACGTCATGATGCCGGAGATTGACGGCTTTGAATTTGCGGAAACGGTGAGGGCTATTAACAAGACTATCCCCATTCTTTTTGTTACCGCCCGTGACGACATTTCATCGAAACAAAGAGGATTTCGTGCAGGGATTGACGACTATATGGTTAAACCTATCCATATGGACGAGTTAGTAATGCGTGTCGGTGCCCTGCTCAGGCGAGCAAATATTGCCCACGACAAAAAACTAGTGGTAGGAAATCTTATGATGAACGCAGATGATATAACCGCAACGGTAAACGGTACGGAAATTCCTGTGACGTTACGAGAATTCAACATACTCTACAAGATGCTTTCCTATCCAAAACATACCTTTTCTCGTGCCCAGCTTATGGATGAGTTTTGGGGCATTGCCAGTGAAACTAGCCTGCGCGCTGTAGATGTATATATTGTCAAACTTCGAGATAAGTTCTCCTGCTGTGAGGATTTCAAGATCATGACGGTGCATGGACTTGGCTACAAGGCAGTGCCGCAATGAGGAAGAAGCAAGATAAGAAAGTCCGACTCAAATCACAGAATTTTTCATGGAAAGAGTTTTTGTGGACCTTTATTATTCTGTCGATATTGACCGCAGGGCAAGCGATGATCTACGATGCCTATATTCCGATCGAAAACGTTCCGTCGCAATACATCTTCGGGATCGCGGGATATTGGATCATCGTTGCCTTCATTTTCTGCCTTGTCACCGCACGGCAGAAGTACAAAACCTTTGATAAGCCAATGCGCAAACTCAGCGAAGCGGCAAAACAGGTAGCAGAAGGTGATTTTTCCGTCTATTTAGAACCCATTCATAGGGCTGACAAGAAGGATTATGTGGACGTAATGTTCGAGGATTTCAACAAGATGGTTCAGGAACTGGGTAGCATTGAAACGCTCAAAAATGATTTCATATCCAGTGTGTCCCATGAAATCAAAACCCCTCTGTCCGTCATTCATAGCTACGCAATGGCGTTACAAAAGATGGAGTTATCGCCGAAACTTCAGCAGGAATATACAACAATCATATTAGCTTCTCAAAAGTTAACGACATTAGTAATTAACATCCTTAAACTTAATAAATTGGACAATCAGGAGATTAATCACGTTGCAGAGCCCTATGATATTTGTAGACAGTTATGCGATTGCGCCCTTACTTTTGAAAATTCCTGGGAAGAAAAGAATATCGAATTTGTGGTGGATTTAGAAGATCGTGCCATCATTTATGCTGACGAAAGTATGCTGGAGATCTTATGGCTTAATCTCCTCTCCAATGCTCTGAAATTCACTGCCCCCGGCGGGACCATCACCTTAATGCAGACTTCGGATGAAGATACGATTACCGTCATGATATCAGATACTGGTTGCGGCATGAACGAGGAAACGATGAAGCATATTTTCGATAAATTCTATCAAGGAGATACTTCCCACTCCGGGGACGGTAACGGCCTAGGTCTTGCTCTTTCACTGCGGGTCATTGAACTGGTGGGTGGTGCCATATCGGTTAACAGTGAGCCGAACAAAGGTACGACATTCACTGTCAAATTAAAAGTGGAATAATAGTAGCAATCAAATAAACAGCCCGAATTCGATCATATTAACTATGACCCGTAAGATGGAAACTTTGAAAAAAGTACCCTCTTACGGGTCATTTCTGTCTTAATCTAATAAATCCAGTTGGTCATCACGATTCTTCTAATCAGAGTCTTGAGCCTAGGTCACTTAGATGGAATATTGAACTTTAATGCTTCCAACCTTTTTGCTCGCTCAAATGCTTTATGTAAAAACTCTTTAGCCGATAAATTCTCATAATCCCAATTCATGGCCTCTATTGCAATCGCGCCTGAATAATCCGTTTCCACAATTTTTTTCATGGTTGTAGACCAATCAATCGTACCGTCAAAAGGTAACCCGTGTTGGGCATAACTTCCGTTATTATCATGTAAATGTACTGCCATCAACCGGGAACCGTATATGGATAATAAATCATTGCCTGGATAGTAGCGGTAGTGATGCCCACAGTCATAACAAAATCCGACACGCAGGGAATCCACTTGCTCCAGCACATACGCCAAATTGGTGAGATTATGCAAATTCTCCAGCGCAACATTGACACCAAGTTGTTCAGCTTTTTCAGTGATTCTCTTGATCCTATCCAGTCCCAATGCGTTATATGGATTGTCTTCGCCCGGTAGGTGTACCACCATTGTTGGAATCTCAAATTCGGCGCAATCGGCAACACATTGCAAATAGCAGTCGGTTAAGGCTTCACCGTCCAGATTATCAAGCCAGAGGTTGTTTTGGTTTTGGATTGGCGTGTGGATATTTTCTATAAAAAGACCTCTTTCTCGCGCAATTTGTGGCCCGTTGCGGTAATCGTTCCGATTAAAGCCTTCACTCCACCATAATAAAACACCATCAAATCCGGCTTCTTTTATTAACTGATAACGTTCCTTAATCGGCAATTCATAGCCAAACCAATCATAAATAGTTATCATAAGCCTCTTCCTTTCAGGATTTTTCAGTACAGCTTTTATATATTTCATAGACTTCACCCTAACAAAATACTATATATAACATTTTATACTTATATTGCGGATAATATCAATTAGATATCTTAAGCAATCAGGCCTACCATTCATGATTAGAATGATAATTCAATTGTCATATAATATCGCACCAAAAAAGGCTACCTTTATGGCAGCCTTTTCCTAATGATTGCTCTATTTACGAACTGAGAGAATGAATTTCTCCAGTGATCCTGTATCGGTAATGCTCTGATTACATCCTTGATTCTCCATGCAGATGTATTGACCCACAGCATAATAATCATCCGGTGAAGAGTTCACAGGCTTGGTCTTAACCGAGAAGAATGCAAGTTCATGTTGCCGATTACAGAACAGGCAATACCCTTTCTTGTTAGTCGGTGTGATTCTTCCCTCGATGCCAATGAATTGTCCTTCGAACGGATACACAATGAATAATTTGTTCGTAGCAATATCTACCCAGCTCAGATACGTAACATATCGAAAGTCGATGGATGCTAGATTAGGTACTTTCAACTTCTTATTCTTAGGAAATAGCTTCTGAATCTGTTTCGGCGTAATCGGCGGAAATGATTCTAAATAAGGTTCTAATGCGTCTAGATATCTCTGGAAATCATATGCCGTCTCGAAGGTCGATATTTGTTCCAACAATTGCTGTTGATCCTCTGTAAGATAATGAAATGCTTCAGTAATGATCGTTGCAGCACGAAATCTTACGGTCTCTAAGACTCTTCGATCCGCGACAGTTCTTAGTGTTTTCAGAAGAAATTCCGATTGTTTCTTAATAACGTTATATTGATGGTTTCTAATAAATGGTGTACTCATAGCTCTTCAGCCCCTTATATGTTATGAAAGATCATAAGGTGCAAAGCCCATTATTAGAAACGATAAAGTTAAGTGTGGGCGATCAAATCATCTTATCGCACCTCACGCAAAGTATCGCCCTAGGTTAGGCTTTGCATGAGGACCCCCTAGCAAATGTGCAATTCCGAATTGCCATCTACATCACCCCCAATTAGATTTAATTCGAAAAGTATAGCAAAAAATAACCTGAGCCGCAATTATCTAAATAATAAATAAAGGCAGGCCGCCGATCTCTCGGGGCCTGCCTTTTGATATAGCATTAGGTTGCGAATTATTTCCTTAATTGTTCTCTTGGATCGACTTCAGATGCTCGACCAATCTGTTCCAGGTATCTGTTATGCCCTGCATCATGCCCATATCCATCACCTGCTTCAGTGCTTCAGCCGTCGCATATTCACCGCGGTTAATTACCCTTGTTCCGTTATCCGTCTCGATGAAAGTCAGCGTCACGAGCGTTTGCGGCATATCTTCCGCCACGTTGCCCTCCGCATCGGAGAAATAATCCACATACACAATCTTCTCCGGCACGACGATTTCACGGTACGCTGCCTTGCCCCATGATTCCATACCATAGAAATCACCCTGGTTCTTGTCCTCGCACTTCATGCAATAATGCCAAACTCCGCCTTCGCGAAAATCAACATTGCATACCGGAAGCGTCCAACCTCTCGGCCCCCACCATTGCTTCAAATGCTCCGCCTTCGTGAAGGCTTGAAAAACAAGTTCACGAGGGGCATTGAATTCACGCTCTAGAATAAGCACATTGCCCTCAATCTTGGATATCATTTGATTTGTCACTTTAAATTCCTCCTCGATTTCATTTCTTGGTCCAAATAGTCCTGATACAGCGTTCAGCTCCGTTTTTCCTTGTCCTGCAACTTTTGCAAATAGTCATCCAGACGGTCGAACCGCTTCTCCCAGATAACACGATAGCGCTCAAGCCAATCGTCCAACTCTCGAAAAGGATCCGGTCGCAGCCTATAGATCCGGCGATTCGCGTCTACTTCGGCCTCCACGATCCCTGCCTCACTTAGTACACGTAAATGCTTGGATACTTGCGGCTGGCGCAGTTGCAGACGTTCTGCGATTTCTCCAACGGTGAGTGGACATTCACGTAAAAGCTCAACTATCTGCATACGGTTAGACTCTGCCAATGCACTCATGACGTTAATATTCATGGTTATCATCCGTTCTCTTGCTGAAATAATACGCATGCTTCGTTCTATGTTTGTAGGTTGATATCTTATTAAACCAATATACCACAACAGGAATATTCCTGCAAAGGAATATAGAGAACTATTTTTAAATCAACAGTGTTATTGTGCCTGCTACAATTACAATCAAACCTATGAAAGATTTCTTTGTTAATTTTTCTTGTAAGAACAAATATGAAAAAATAATCGTCACTAAAATACTCAATTTATCAATCGGTACTACTATACTCGCCTCTCTATCTTGGAGTGCTTTATAGTAGCATAACCATGAAAGTCCTGTCGTAATTCCAGAAAGACATATAAATAACCAACTCTTCTTATCTATATGTTTGACTTCGCCCTGTTTCTTAGTTGCAAATACAACAATCCACGCCATAAGAAGGACTACTATCGTTCGAATCGCTGTTCCAAGATTGGACTCAACGCCTTCAATACCAATCTTGCCAAGTATAGAAGTTAAACTTGCAAATACAGCTGATAGGACTGCATAGAACATCCATCCCTTTGCCTTTACTTCCTTCTTCGCGACTTCTTTCTTCGTAATCATCAAATATGTACCAACTCCGATAGCTACCATACCCAAAACCTTGATCACTGTTAATGCTTCACCAAGAATGATAAATGCCAAAATCATAGTCAGCACCGTACTAGACTTATCAATTGGGGTTACCTTATTAACATCTCCCAATTGAAGAGCTTTGAAGTAGCAAAGCCAGGAACCTCCTGTTGCCATGCCCGATAGCACCAGGAAAATAAGTGTCTTGGTATTCACTGCTGTAATGGTATCAAATGAACCTACCACAAATACCATTAACCATGAAAAAATTAATATAATAACGGTCCGAATCGCCGTTGCTACATTTGAATCCGTATTTTTTATCCCTATTTTCGCTAAAATGGCTGTGATCCCTGCAAAGAGTGCGGAACCAAATGCGAATAATAACCACATATTCTTTAACTCCTATTCTGCCTTTTTCTATTTGTTTGCCTTATGATTATACTATAATGTGTTCAGAGGGAGGTTAGAAGGGACAACTACAGAACGAGTTTTCTCCACATTATGCAGATTTATAAGGCGGTGTATCCTGTGATTTTGGTGTTTTTGTGTATGTTCGCTATTTATGGAGCTACTAACTATTATATTGGTAAGAAGGTTTTTAAATGGCTACAGCATATTTTTCCTATGATAAATTGGATCGTATTTGGAATTATATATAGCTGTTTTGCTTTAACTACCATCTTTAATTTATTGCTATCCTCTTCGACTATTCTGTTAAATTCAAGTATCGTTAGTTTGATCGCTCAATTAGGCGAATATTGGATGGGACTATACTGCTACTTGCTATTGTTGTTGATCATAATGGATTTGATCTTATTTATAGGTAGAAAGATAAAGCTTATCCGTACACCAGTTCCACAATCTATTGCATTCCATACAAAGTCCTTTGTTTTTATCACAGTCATAGGGTTAGTATTATATGGAAGTTATAATGCTACCCAGCTAAAAGAAGTATCTTACAAAGTCCAATTTGATAACAGCACATCATTAGATAATCTAAATATTGTTCTGATAAGTGACTTACATTTAGGATACATAAATGATGTTGATTTCATCTCAAAAGTTGTTAATCACATTAATAGTTTACATCCTGATATCGTACTAATGTCTGGTGATATATTTAATGGCAACTACTATGCGCTCTCGAACCCCTCTAAAGCAGTTGAAGAGTTAAATCAACTGAAGTCAACCTACGGTGTTTATGCTTCTTTAGGTAATCATGATGCAGGTCGTTCCTATGAAGAGATAGTAAGCTTTATTGAAAAAAGTAATATTAAACTTCTGAATGATGAGCATGTAATTATTGATAATAGATTTGTCTTAATTGGAAGGAAGGATTCATCCCCCATTGGTGATCAAGGAACAACACGGGGGGATATTACAGAAATCTTTGATAAGATAGATGCAAACATGCCCGTTATCGTAATGGATCATCAACCAGCTAATATGATTGAATACGGAAATGAAGTCGATTTAATACTGAGTGGACACACGCATCAAGGTCAAATATTCCCGGCCAACCTAATCACAAATGCCATGTTTACTGTAGATTATGGATACTACCAAAAGGATAAAGATAGTCCGCAAGTTATCGTTACATCAGGTGTGGGTACTTGGGGTCCGCCGTTACGAATTGGTACGAACAGCGAGATTGTGCAAATTACAATCGAATAATGAGATGGTTTATATTAAAAACAAGACCGGATGTAGCCAACGCTACTCCGGTCATTTCTATTATTATTCACTCATATATCGTCTGACTGGATAGCTCTCTTAAACTGGCTGTTATAAAGCTCGTGATAGACACCCTGAAGCGCTAAGAGTTGTTCATGGCTACCCTGTTCCGCAACTCGGCCGTCCTGGATGACGAGGATACGATCAGCATCTTGAATCGTACTGAGCCTGTGCGCTATCACAAAGCTAGTGCGTCCCTTCATCAAGGTTGTCATAGCTTGCTGAATATGCATTTCCGTCCGTGTATCCACGCTGCTGGTTGCTTCGTCCAGAATCAGAATGGCCGGATCGGCTAGAATGGCGCGCGCAATCGTTAACAACTGGCGCTGTCCATGGCTCAGATTTCCACCTTCTGTACCCAGTATAGTTTCGTAACCTTGCGGGAGTCTCGTAATAAACCCATCGACATTGGCAAGTCTTGCGGCCTCCTCAACCTCCTGATCGGTTGCATCTAGGCGTCCGAAGCGAATATTTTCCCGAATAGTTCCCGCAAATACATGCGCATCCTGAAGCACCATCCCGAGCTGGCTGCGGAGAGCGTTTTTGTCTAACTGCCGGATGTCCCGACCATCAATATACACGGCACCTGCACTGATTTCATAAAACCTTGTCAAAAGGTTGATGATCGTTGTTTTTCCAGCTCCTGTTGGTCCAACAAGTGCGATCTTCTCACCCGATTTCGCTTCAAACGTCACGTCCTTTAGGATCAGTGAATCGGACTCGTAACCGAAAGAGACGTTTTGAAAAACGACTTTCCCGGATAGCCTTGGCAGTTCTCCATCATCTTCATCACCGTACTCGGACGGCATATCCATGATTTCAAACACCCGTTCCGCCCCGGCAATGGCCGACTGAATGAGATTATACTGGTTAGCAAGCTCAGAGATCGGGCGACCAAACTGCTTGGAATAGTTGAGTAAGCTGACAATCACTCCTACCGTAGCTAAATCATGATAGGCCATCAAGCCCCCCACGCCCGCGATGAGCGCAAAGTTAAGGTTGTTGATCAAGTTCATGACCGGCCCTACAATTCCGGAAACAATCTGTGCCTTGATCCCAGCCTTGTTCAGCTCCCCGCTGATCATGCTGAACCGCCCAGCTTCTGTTTCTTCCATTCGATACTGCTTGACTACCTTTAATCCGCTAACCTTCTCTTCGATAAACCCGTTAAGCTCGCCTAAACTCTGTTGCTGCTTCTTGAAATAAACCCGGCTTAAGCCGGATATTTTACGGGAAGACAGCAAAACGAGTGGGATTGTCAACATAGCTACAATAGTGAGTGGTATGTTCAGCATAAGCATGATAACCAGTGAACCGCTGAGTGTAATCAAGCTGTTCAGAAGCTGAGTCACACTTTGATTCAGAGAGTTCGAAACATTTTCAATATCGTTAGTTGCTCGGGACATCAGTTCCCCGTTGGCATGCGTGTCAAAGAATTGTATGGGTAGTTGCTGATACTTCGCGAACAAGTCGCGGCGTAGCTCGAACACGGTATTTTGCGAAACTGCCGTCATGACATAAGCTTGAACCCAAGCCACAACACTACCGAGCAAATAGATACCGAGAAGGAGTAAACAAAACTGGACAAGCCTAGCATAGTCCCCAGGAATGACCGCAGTATCGATCGCTTTTCCAAGTAGGTATGGCCCAATCAACGAAATAACCGCATTAAGTACGGTAAATATGTATACTAGGATAATCCCTACTCGCTGACGGTTTAAGTATGCCCATACACGTTTAATCGTAGCTCCTCGGTTTTTGGCTCGTACCTTCGGTATGTTGCCGCGTCCTGCTCCAGGGCCCGGACCTTGCGGTCCTCCACCGAAACCTCCCGGCCGACCAGGAACCGAAAATGGCGTGTGATTATTGAAACTAGACATAAGGTGCCTCCTCTCCCTTCAGTTGAGACTGCCGGATATCCCGGTAGACATCACTGCTTAGAAGAAGCTCTTCATGAGTACCTTGGGCTACGATCCTACCATTCTCCAAAATGAGGATGCGATTGGCATCTATGACAGACGAGACCCGCTGGGTAATCAATATGTTTGTGCTATTCCGCATCTGTACTTTTAGCATTTGCTTGATCCGCGATTCAGTCACCGCGTCCAGTGCACTAGTACTGTCGTCCATGATAAGGATCATCGGACGGATCAGCAGTGCTCGAGCAATCGATAAACGCTGCTTCTGGCCACCGGACAGATTGACGCCGCGTTGACCCAATATAGTGTCGTACCCCTGTGGAAGACCTATGATGAAATTGTGAGCCTCAGCGGTTATGGCAGCTTGTTCAACTTCCTCCGCGGTAGCATCAGGGCGTCCATAGCGGATATTGTCACGAATGGTTCCACTGAACAGAATCGTTTGCTGCATGACAAGCCCTATTCGGCTTCGTAAGTGTTCCAGTCCCATTTCTCGAACATCCGTGCCATCGATCATAATCGAACCAGACATCACTTCGTAAAGCCTTGGAATAAGGCTGACGAGCGTCGACTTCCCCGCGCCAGTGGCACCAAGAATCGCAACCGTTTCGCCCGGCTCTGCAACAAAGTTGATCTCTCTCAGAACGAGGTGCTGATCATCTTTGTGATAAGAGAACGACACATTATTGAATTTGATACGTCCGTTATGTATCACGTCGGTCTTGGCTGAAGGAGCATCGATAATTTCGCTCGTTGTGGCAAGCACTTCGTTCACCCGGTCCGCTGACACCTTTGCCCGAGAGACAAAAGTAAGCGCATTGCTAAGCATCAACATCGACATCAATAGTTGGGTTACATAATTGATAAAAGCGATCAAATCACCAACCGGAAGCCCGTAGTTCCAGCTTTGCAGTCCTCCGAACCAAAGCACGGCAACAATACTTGCATTTAGGATCAGCATCATGAGCGGAAGATTTAGCGCCATAAGGCGCACGGCCTTGATTGCTGTTTGGGTATATTCCGTGTTAGCGACATCAAACCGCTTCTTCTCTTGTCTGGCTCGGACAAAAGCCTTAATCACACGAATTCCAGAAATATTCTCCTGAAGTACTGTATTGACGCCGTCCAGTTTGACTTGCATTTTCGCAAACAAAGGAAATGAGAGTTTGATTAGTACATACAAAATTATAAATAGCAAAGGAACGGAGATAAGCAGGATGAGGGTCAACGATGGGCTGATCCGGATGGCCATCACCAGGCTGCCGATTAGTAGCAGTGGTGAACGTACAAACATACGTAGAATCATCTGCACAAATGTCTGTAGCTGCACTACGTCATTCGTTAGCCGAGTAATCAATGATCCCGTCTTTAAGCGGTCTAAATTTTGATTAGAGAATGACTGGGTATGTTCGAAGAGACGAATCCGCAAATCGTTACCGAAATTCTGGGATGCAATACTTGAAAAAATGCTGCAACCTGCCCCTCCGATTACACCGATAAATGCCACGCCCAACATCGTTAGTCCAGTCGTAACGATATGCGCCAAATCGTTCGTCATGATGCCCTTGTTCACAATGCTTGCCATTAGTGTAGGCTGCATTAAATCCATAAACACCTCTATCACCATCAACAACGGTGCTAGCAAGCACCATAGCCAGTAAGGCTTCAAAAAACTCTTAAGTTTCCACATTCGTTCACCTTCGATTCTATATTGCTTACTGAAATAATTAATCCAACCAACAGGTGTTTAGTTTAGGACAGATAAGTGATTTTTGACATAATAGGCGTTCTTGGTTTGGCATTTGGAACTTCCGCAGGATATCCCACTCCAAATATACCAATAACATCATAATCTTTCGGCACACCAAGAATGTCACGATTATGGGGTAAAGCGCCCAAAGAAGCCCAATATGAACCTACACCCGCTTCATGAGCAGCCAATAAGAAATTTTGTGCGAAACATGAAGAAGCCATGACATTCTCATCACGTTCGAACGAAGTTGCGGCAGGTTTGGATAATATGGCAAAAACTACAGGGGCGCTACCAAAGTCTGTTTTATGATTTAATTTCGCTCTGGTATCTGGTCCAAGAAAAAGAAGCTCCCAAGGTTCGGTCATGCGATGATTAGGCGCGTAACTTGCAGCTTCGAGCCAATTCATCAGATCACTTTCACCAATCGGATCCGGCTTAAACATTTTTATCGTTCTACGAGTCTTAATTAAATTGGTTATTGTCATTTTTTATTCCATCTCCATCGTTTTTATTATTGTTAGAAGTTCTATCTTCCGAAGATATCTCATGAAGCTGAAACATATGGATAAACTCTTCAATAATCGCTTCAGTTGCTTTTAATTCACCGCTAATGACTTGTTTGATCGATTCTAGCTCAGGCTCATTTAATTGCCGCTGCAAAGTAGCACGATTCACATTAAGCTTATCCAAGAATGCTGTAGCTCTGCCGCGGCGAAAGGTTTGTGCGCTTTTTGGATGAGGTTCGCAAGACTCTTTGTGACCATGTTTATCCATGTGCTCTAAACCTCTGTGTTCTCTGTGTTCCCTATGACCGTGGTGCTTACCTTTAAATCCTTCTCGCATATTTTTTCCTCCTCTATATTGTGTATACAAACGTATACATTGATCTAGTTGTATACAAATGTATACGAAGTCGTCTATTCCTGTCAAGATTATTTTGGTAATCCACATCACATCAATGATGCAAAAAAATAAGAGCTTGTGTTAACAAGCTCTTCAGGCTGTCGAGAAAGTCTCGACAGCTTCTTTATGAATTAATTATTTAAGACGACACCGCGTTAATGTTGTATAATATAGGTAACTATTATAGAACGGATGGTGTTCTGTATGCTACGTTCCAACCGAGAAAAACAACAAGTCTACGAGTTTGTTTCCATAGAAGATTTGGTCCCGCAAGATCATTTGCTGCGCAAAGTAGATAAACATATCGACTTTTCCTTTATTAATGAAAAAGTTCGGCCCTTGTACTGTGCGGATAATGGACGACCCGCGATTGACCCTGTTGTTTTGTTTAAGATGATATTTCTCGGATACTTTTATGGCATTCGTTCCGAACGCCAATTAGAACGTGAAATTCAGACCAATTTAGCTTACCGATGGTTTCTAGGCCTCGGATTAACAGATAAAGTGCCCGACCATACAACTATTAGCTGGAATCGGCGAACTCGGTTTAAAGGTACGAACATTTTTCAGGATATTTTCGATGAGATTGTCTTGCAGGGCATTTCCCACCGGATGGTTGGCGGACGTGTTCTGGTGAGTGACTCTACCCACGTGAAAGCAAATGCGAATAAACACCAGTACACAAAACAGCAAGTGCTGCAAAATACCAAAGATTACGTGGACGAGCTAAACGCCGCCGTTGCAGAAGACCGGAAAGAGCACGGAAAAAAGCCCTAAAACCTAGAGAGGAAGTGACTGAGGACAAAGAAATTAAAGTAAGCAAGACGGATCCGGACAGCGGATATATGATTCGGGATGGCAAACCAGAGGGCTTCTTTTATCTGGACCACCGCACGGTGGATACAAAGTACAATTTTATTACGGACGTGCATGTCACACCGGGAAATGTCCATGATTCTGTTCCCTATTTGTCGCGTTTGGACCGTCAGCGAGAACGTTTTAAATTTGAGGTCGAAGCTGTTGCATTAGATTCAGGTTATTTAACTACGCCAATTTGTCGAGGTTTACAAAGCAGAAATATTTTCGCGGTAATTGCTCACCGAAGATTTCATCCGAAGCAAGGTTTGTTTCCGAAATGGAAATTCACGTTTGATGCAGAGCGAAATATTTACGTCTGCCCTGCAAGCCATGAATTGGGTTACCGAACCACAGATCGCAAGGGTTATCGGCAGTACGCGTCCGATCCAGAGCATTGCAAGAACTGTCCCTTGCTGGACCAATGTACGCAATCCCGAAACCACCGGAAGGTGGTAACCCGACATGTTTGGGAAGACAGCAAGGACTGGGTACGGAATAACCGGCTCAGCAAGTCCGGCAAACAGTTATACCGTAAACGAAAAGAAACGATAGAGCGAAGCTTCGCGGATGCTAAAGAGCTCCATGGGTTTCGCTATTGCCGTTTGCGAGGGCTACCAAACGTCAGAGAACAAGCACTGATGACGGCAGCCGTACAGAATATGAAGAAGATGGCGATCCACCTGGATCGCCTAGAGTACCGGGTTTAAACTCCTAGTTTCCCGATTTTATATCTGCCAAAATAAAAAGAGAAACCCGATGTCATGAAAATGACTGGGTTTCTCGACAAGCTGAAGAGCTTGTGTTAACAAGCTCTTATCGATAAGTGATGTGCGCACTCTTTATTCTAACTTCAATTTTTTAATTGCTTTTTGAAATTGTGGTTCGTATTTCGCAGGTTTATCCATATCAGCATGTGCCCAATAAAATAGCATCACATTTTCTGCTTCATAAATACGAGGAATCATCATGTCATATTTTTCCCTTTGTTTATTAAAATCTTCCAACCCTTTTTTGCGTGCATGTTCTGATTCAAAAACATAAATTGAAACCTGCTCTAATTTAGTTGGGTCTATATTTTCGATAGGATTACCTACTGTAAAGTTATTCGGTTTATTATTGTTCAACAACCAATCATAACCGTCTTCAACGGTTATTAATTCAAGTCCTTCTGCCTGCAAAGCTATTTTGAAGTCTTCCAATGTTATTTTGGCCATACTTGTCAGTTCATTTCCTTCTGTGTATTCCTCCACTACTTCTTTTTGACTGGGTTTGTTTTCAATTGATCCGTTAAAACATCCTGTCAAAGCAATTACCATAACACATGGCAGTAGAATGTATTTTAGTTTCACATATTTTCCTCCTTCTTCCCTCAATGAAATAAACGAGAAATATAGAGATTTTGTTGCTCTAACTTGCAACCAAGGATTCAAGGCGGGACAACAACGTGTACCCTTAAATCAAAAAAAGCCGCTAATATAGCGACTCTTAAGGTCATAACCAGTCAAAGGATCCCTCCAACTAAAAAACCCGTCTTTGTTCAGACGGGTTAGTTCTTATTACAGCGCACGCTTTTTTTATTTAATGATGATACGGTTTAAGGCGTTGGCGTACCACCATTAGCATTAAGGGTTTCCCCACTGATATAACTCGATTCCTGACTGGCCAAGAACACATAAGCCGGAGCCATTTCTACAGGTTGTCCTGGTCGACCAAGCGGCGTATTCTCACCGAAGTGTGCCAACTTCTCTGTTGGTTGTCCACCCGCTACTTGCAGCGGTGTCCATACGGGACCTGGTGCCACAACGTTTACTCGAATCCCCTTGCTCGCAACTTGCTGTGCGAGGGCTTTACTAAAGGTGTTAATTGCCGATTTCGTAGTAGCATAATCTAATAGAATGGGTGATGGTTTATAAGCTTGAATTGAAGAAGTATTAATGATTGAACTGCCCGGCTTCATATGTTGTACCGCAGCCTTACAGAGCCAGAATAGAGAATATACATTGGTCTTGAATGTGGCATCGAATTGTTCGGTTGTTAGATCTGCAATCTCCTCCACGAACTGCTGCTTGCCAGCCACGTTGGCAAGAATATCGATTCCGCCTAGTTTTTCCACCGCAGCCGCAATCAGTTGCTCGCAAAATTGCTCGTCCTTCAGGTCACCAGGAATGGCTATGACTTTCCTGCCCTCTTCTTCGAGTAATTTGACCACCTCTTGAGCATCCGCCTCTTCCTCCGGCAAGTATGACAGTAGCACATCTGCACCTTCACGTGCAAAAGCAATCGCTGTCGCACGGCCAATTCCACTGTCGGCCCCTGTAACCACAGCTTTACGTCCCTTTAATCTTCCAGTTCCGCTGTAGCTTGTCTCCCCTGCATCAGGTACGGGGGACATTTTCTTTTGTAGTCCTGGTTCCGGCTGTTTCTGCTTCCATTCTGCTGTTGCTTTCGGAAATTGTGTTGTTGGATCCTGCATCGAGTATTGGTCTTGATCTCGCATAGTCAATTCCTCCTCTTGGTTCTAAGTTTGTATTCAGTAGTTGTCCAAAAGTAACACTCTTCTCTTTTTGTAACCGAGATCGGGAATATTTAAACGTGCTAGACTAAAAATACGATTATTTCCCTTGTTCTTGGCCTATGATAATGATGAAAGCTACAGCTAGAGAGTGAGGGAAGTGAATTGAGCAAGACTCCGCGAAAGAAAAGGCGTTGGCGTATGAGGGTTTTGATAGGAATGGGCGTAGTACTTGTGTTGATAGTCTCCCTGCAACGCTGGACACTTGCAGCTGAACCGTCCGCCCATTGGACGCCCGATTACACTAAGGTCGATTTATCTACAATTCTAACGAAGGAAGTTCTGAGTGAGAATGACTACGAGATCCTACTCAAGCAATCTGGACTTGGTCGTCCAGTGGTTGACAATCTTCTTGCTACAGGAAATGAGAATACGATTTATCGAATGCAAAATCAATTCTTCACCACTCCTCTACTAGTTCGCGAAAAAAATAGTCCGATATCAAAAGAAGAATTCGTAGTAGACGAAAATGGTAAATATATAGCGGGAACCGAGATGATTGCACTTGAAGATGGAGACATCTTGATCACTCAAAACTCACTCACCTTTGGCTGGCGGAATGGACATGCGGCAATCGTGGTAGATGCGAACAAAGGAAAGACGTTGGAGTCAGCCGTCCTGGGGGAGAATTCCGGTATCCAAACCATTGGGAAATGGGAAAAATACCCGAGTTTTCTTGTCTTTCGCTTAAAAGACAGCTCTGCTGAAGATAGGCGTACAATTGCACAGGAAGCGGTCAAACGGCTCAGTGGCGTACCCTATGGTTTTGGAGCAGGGATATGGACTGCCAAGCACCCTGATAATATGTTAAAGGAAACACATTGTGCTCACCTGGTGTGGGAAGCTTACCGTCAGTTTGGTTACGACTTGGACAGCAATGGTGGCAGGCTTATCACACCAAGAAGTATTGCAGATAGCCCACTCTTAGAGCTTAAACAGGTCTATGGTATGAATCCAGATGAGCTGTAAACACCTATTATGCAGCAAAAAAAACACCCTCTAAGAATCTAGAGGGTGCTGAAATATTATTTGTAGCCATGCTAGCTTTAGCAAATGTTACCTCTTCTCCCTCTTCCTTTTTCTAACAAATAGAAGGATTAGTAACACAGGTATCGCTATGGAAATACTTTTAGCTGCGAGAAAGGATTTGCTCTCCTCGTTCAATGGACCTCTTAGCTTGTCTATTATGTGTTGACTTGTAATTAACGGGATTAATTGTTTGGAATAAACTTGATTATCGTTCGAGTCCATCACTACGAGCTGACCATTATTTTCATTTAATTCAACTTTGAATGATTCGGATTTCTTACTTGTAAAAACTAATTGATCCGGAACCTGAAACCGATCTTGGTATTTCTGAATCAATAAAGGATCTACTGTATACTGATTGGTTTGATAGTTGTTAAATCCATAATCAAAGAGGTTCTCCATATCGCTATAGGCTAACTCTGCTGAACCCGCATTTAAAGTAACCGCGATCCATTCCGAGCCATCCCTCATGGCAGAGGCAACCAATGTATAACCGGACTGAAGAACATAACCATTCTTCACGCCAGTTGTCCCTTCATAACGCCACAAAAGTCGATTGTGATTAAAGATTGTTGTCTCCCATCCCTCGCCTATCCACTCCAGACTCTTGGTACCGACTATAGATCGAAACAATGGATTATTCATCGCGTATTGTGTGATAATCGCCATATCGTAAGCTGTTGTTACATGGTTTACATCGAACAGCCCATGCGGATTTTGAAATGTAGTATTTCGAGTACCTATCTTGTCCCTAATAAATTGATTCATTCGTTCTGCAAATTGCGCTTCACTTCCATCAATATGTTCGGCAATAGCGGTTGCTGCATCGTTGCCTGAATTAATTAGCATGCCTTGTATAAGCTTTAACATTGGAACCTGTTCACCTTCGAGTAAGTACACTCTTGTACCGTCAATATTTCTCGCATTCTTGCTAACGGTTACAATATCTTTTATATTTCCTTCTTCAATCGCGATGATTCCTGTAACAATTTTGGTGATACTTGCGGGATACATCAACTTTTCGCTATCTTGTTCAAATAAAATAGTTCCTGTAGTTCCATCGATCAAAATTACTGATTCACTATTAAGCGGCTGAATCGCCTTGATTTCCATAGCATAAGCCTGCTTTTGGAAACTAAAAATGATGGTCAACATTAATAATAATGCAAAGAATCTTTTCATTTAGCAAATCCTTTTCTTGTTATAGAGTTCAGTTACTATGTATCATTCTCTATTAATGGTTCAGCACATTAATCAATTATCTAATATTTGATCTTACCTAGTACTGCGAATTAACTCAAGGTATATTATCACTGACACAATTTTTTTATCACTTCTATTAATTATGAAGTAAAACAGTTGAACCTATGCAAAAGTCGCTAAATCAAGATAGTGTAAAAAAAGACGTGATGGTTAAACTGGTACCCATAGACTGGACACTTTGAAAAAAAGGTGTCTAGGCTGTGGGTACTTTTGTATACTAGAGTAAGCATGGGGGGATGACATGAGTAAGAAACTTTTTAGTGAAGCAGATCAAATACTTTTACTTAAGAATAACTATGTAAGCAAAATTAGTGAAAGATCAATTACCTTTACAGACGAGTTTAAGCGGTTATTCATAGAAGAGCTTATGATAGGTAAATTGCCAAGAGAGATCTTTGAGTGCCATTGTCTTCCTGTCCATATCATTGGTATGACACGCGTGGAGCAGAGTGCAGATCGATGGAAAAAGGCATATAGCCGGGATGGGATTATCGGGTTATTAGATAACCGAAAGGGTGCTTCTGGTCGTCCTCTTCAAAGAGAACTAACCTCGGAAGAAGTGATTGCGAAACAAGAGGCACGAATCAATCTGCTCGAGTCTCAAATTGAACTGTTAAAAAAGTTAGACAAGAACGAAAGGAGGCTGTTACTCAGCGGAATAAAGCGAAGCATAAGCGTTAAGTTTGAACTCATCAAGAACACGGTAGATAAGGGATTTAGTAGACTGACGGGATATCTATGCGAGCTCCTTCAGGTTTCTCGTTCAGGGTACTACAACTATCTCGCATCCACAAATGCACGTCTAGAACGTGCTAAACGTGATGAAGAAGCCGGAAAACTCGTAAAAAAAGCATTCAACCGTCGTGGATTCAAAAAGGGTGCACGCTCGATTAAGATGGTCTTAAAGCAAGACTTTAAGGTCACTTATAGCTTGAAGCGAATTAGCAGACTTATGAAAAAATTCAATTTGGTATGTCCTCACCGTAAGCCTAACCCGTATAAACGCATTGCTAAAGCCACGAAGGAACACCGGACGCTGCCTAATCTCCTACAACGAGATTTCAGAAAAGAGATTCCTGGACTGGTTCTACTCACCGATATTACTTACCTTCCTTATGGCCGCTCTGAGATGGCCTATTTGTCTACCCTGCTAGATGCATCGACAGGAGAGGTGTTAGCTTATAACCTATCCGATCGGATCACGCTCGACATTGCCACAGATACGGTAGATGGTCTTTTAAAGCAACGAAATGTAAAACTGCATACGGATGCATTCATTCACTCCGATCAAGGAAGTCACTATACCAGCCCAGTCTACCAAAAACTGTTGAGAGATCATGGTCTAGGACAGTCTATGTCTAGACGCGGAAACTGTTGGGATAACGCTCCTCAAGAATCCTTTTTTGGTCACATGAAGGACCATGTGGATCATCGAAGTTGCTCCTCCTTCCTTGAACTTCAACGTCAAGTGAATCGATATATTCGTTATTACAACCATCACAGATATCAGTGGGGAAGACAAAAGATGACTCCTGTACAGTACAGGAATCATCTTTTGTCAGCCTCTTAAACATCAATAGCTCTTTCTTTTTTAAGTGTCCTTGACAAGGGGTACAGTTTAGGTTGTGGAAACCATCACGTCTTTTTTGTATTAAACTCAATTAAATCACTTATCCCTACCTAACGAGTTCCTTTGCAATCTAGGTATCAATGCATAGGCAAACGTAAATAACGGGCTTAACCACAAGAAGGTTGCATAGGGTACATATTCGATTACCGGAACACCAAGTGTAGCTGCGAAAAAAGCACCGCTGACGCCCCATGGAATCAATGGATTAACGAGTGTCCCGCAATCTTCCAGTGTACGAGATAGTGTCTTCGCTGGAATATCTCTACGGGTGTACTCATCCTTGAACATTTGACCAGGCAGAAGGATCGAGAGATATTGCTCTCCTGTCATACCGTTAACCGCAATAGATGATGCACCTGTCATCAGTACAATGCTACTTTTACGCTTCAGTGGTTGAATGACTTTATGGAAGAAGGCTTCGATAACGCCGCAATGCTGTAACAGTCCTCCTAATGATAAAGCGATTAAAATCAGAGATACGGACCACATCATTGATTGCAAGCCACCGCGATTTACGATGGAAGCGACTGTTTCATTGGTGATAGAGCTCTGGTAGCCGCTCTGCATCACGCTGAACCAGACATCCACTGCCGTTTGTTGCTGAATGAAGGCAGTCACTAGAAGTCCAGTGACAATACCAACGATTAGCGTTGGGATAATCGGAACCTTCTTGATGGAGCAGGCAATAACAGCAAGCGGCGAAATCAACGTTAACCAATGAATATGAAATCCATCTTGTAAGGCAAGTTTAATTTGTTGTAATGATGATAAATCGATAGTATCGGTTGTTGGCACGAGCAGGAAAAAGACCGTAGTCACGACAAGCGCCGGAACCGTTGTGTACACCATGTTGCGAATATGTGTGAATAAAGATATACCCGCCACCGCAGGGGCAAAATTCGTTGTATCGGATAATGGTGACATCTTATCACCAAAACAAGCACCACAAACGACCGCTCCTGCAGCCAAGGCCGGAGAAACCCCCGTCGTTAAGGCAATCCCCATGAAGGCGACGCCAATCGTACTGACTGTAGTGAAGGAGCTTCCCGTGAACATAGAGACGACGATCGTGACATATAACGCACTCACCGCAAAATAATGCGGGTTAATATAATCCATACCATAGTATAAAAGCGTCGGCACTGTACCACTCATCATCCACACGGCAATCAGTATACCGATGAGCGAAAGGATGAGAACCGGCATAATGGCCGTTTGAATGCCTTGAATGATGGCGGATTCGAGCTTCTGCCAAGTAAAGCCGAATAGGCGTAATAGCGTGGCTGTGCCAACGGTTGTTGCGAGAAGCGGGAGATGCGGTTCCGCTTTTAAGAGAAAGATAGATACAAATAGAAATGCTAGAATAAAGACAATAAGAATGATGCTTTTTGAGAAACTAAGCTGTCGGTCCATGATCATGAGGCTCCTTATACATTGTTGTAGCTTTTGAAGATTGATTCAAATCCTTATATATCGCTTCGATAATATCTTGTAGGATAGGGTAATCATCTTTTTCGCTTTTATGCTTTTTGGCTTTTGCGCATTGAAGCATAGGTTAATATAAACGATAAATAGGAATAGCGTCAATGTTATGTACATCCAAAGCAGGATTATTCATCCAAATGGACAGTCGTTGTAAATTACATAGCCCGGAAATTCCAAGTGACTCCGATGGAATATTCCGGGCTGTTAAGCTACCTTGTTTATAGGTTTTTCGCTTCGCCTATCCGATTTGCCATCTCATTTAGGTCTAATCCCTTCAATGCTCCTTCAATTAATTCAGGAAGCCGATCTGGCGAGCAACCGAAACATGGAATGCCAAAGGACGCCAACTTCTTAGCTACAGCATCATCGTAACTTGGTATTCCTTGATCTGATAGAGCGAGCAGACAAACTGCCTTCACTCCTGCTTGCTGCAACTCTGCCATTCTGCGTAGCAGTTCAGATCGATTACCTCCCTCGTATAGGTCAGAAACGAGAATGAAAATAGTCTTTTTTGGTTCTGCAATAAACTGTTCACAGTAAGCTACCGATTTGTTAATGTCTGTTCCACCACCAAGCTGTACGCCGAATAACATGTCAACCGGATCCTCGGCACACTGCTCGCTAAGGTCAACGACTTCCGTATCAAATACGATGACTTTAGTGTCTAAAGAAGGCATGCTGGCAAAAATCGAACCCACAATCGATGCATAGATAACAGAATTCGCCATGGAGCCGCTTTGGTCAATATCCAGAATGACGGTCCACTCCTTACTTCTGCGCGCTCGGTCGAAAAAGTAAACCTTTTCCGGTATGAGTAGCTGTCGGTCCATATTATAATGTTTCAAATTTTTACGGATGGTCGTATTCCAGTCGAGTCCAGAAGCTGACGGTAGCGGCGAGTGTTGCCTCCGATTCAATGCCCCCGTTACAGCCCGGCGCATATCATCGGCGAGTCGTTTGGTTATTTCCTCTACCACCGCTTTTACGAGTTGCCGCGCTGTATCTTTTGTCTTCTCAGGAATATGTCCTTTTAATGACATCAATGTCGCCACCATCTGGATATCAGGCTTCACTTGAGACAGTAGTTCAGGTTCGAACAGGAGCTGAGTTAACCCCTTCCGTTCAATGGCATCTGCCTGAATAATAGATACAACATCTGGCGGGAAAAATGACCGGATATCACCGAGCCATTTGGCGAGCTTGGGGGAAGATGCCCCCAAGCTTGCTGACTTTCGGCCCCCGGCGGATCCTGAACCGCTAGAATCCATACCACTTAACCCAGATGTTCCATCATAAATAGCTGCCAGCGCTTCATCCATTAACCTTGATTCCTCATCGAGCAGAGGGCCGATAGTTGTTCCATAGGATTGTAGCTTCGGCTCAGCATCTGCCCCAAGAATCAACCTCCATCTTTTTACCTGCTCCTCATGATTCATCGTCATAACTTACAAATCCCCAAAATCGAAATCATTGAGTTCATCGATTTTCTCCTTTTCTTCCTCACTAAGCGGCTGCTGAAGCAATTCCCCTGTCTCCAACGCTCCGCTTCCCCACAGATCGCCCATCAGTTCTGCTATAGATGCCTTTTCCCTTGGCTCAAAAGTGCTGAATGCCCTGCGTAAAAACACCAAGGAACGTTGAAATTGATCATGCTCAAGTGAATGAATATACTCATCGAGCTGCTTCCACAGAAAGATACGGGATAGTAAAGCATATCGGTTTCTCAAAGCCAAGCCTTCAAACCAGCCTGCACCAAGATCAGCAGGAATACCAGGAGATAGCCGCCTAGATACCTCTTGTGCACATTGGTTCTCTGACACTTCATTTCGTTCGAGCAATATGGCGAAAGCATAACCCGACATCCTAGCGTTCCGGTCATCACGCGAGGATAGTTCTTCTAGTTTCTGACGCCATAATTGATCGTCAACCACCTCAAAATGCTCTTGAGCAATCGTATGCAATGCATTTATTGCACTTATATTGTTCTTAGCCGCTTCTTCACTGCATAATGCAGTGTCCACTAGCAACAGTGCTCCGCGTAGAAATAATTGCTGAAGAAGCGGGATCAATGTCCCCGTCTCAATGAGGCGTATCGAGCCGTATTGAATCAATACGGACAGCTCATAAGCTGAAGTGGCTATCTCGGAGAAATTACCCACATCGACAGCCAGTCGCTGCAGCGTCATTCTAGCCTCCTCCATGATGGAAGATAGGTCGCAATCGCAAGCGATACGGATAATTTGTGATGCTTCCACTATACTGGTGCACTCAAGCAATTTTTCATGTAGTACAAAGGCAGCCGCTAACTCGACGGTCTCCCCTTTTAATGTGGATTCCACCGTCTGAATTTCAGCCTCCGGAGTCCACTGGAGCACCCATTGTTCTGCCCACGTGGCGGAATCTTGTCGGCTTCTTTGTTTCCTGGCAAAACTGATACCCATAAGCTCAAGCCGATGAAGTAATACAGAACGGTTCAAGTCAAGGAACGCCGCGTTATCTGACTTGACCCGATGATTCTCACGCAGATCAAGTGCGAGGTCAGTGGCAACCACTGATTTGTACTTCTCCAACTTGAGCCGTTTCAATTCACGCTTTAAGTCATCCTGGACCGGTGTCTGACTTACGCCATCTGGAAGACTACCAATTACTGTACCTATATCGGTCCGGGCCAAAGCCTCAGCGACAGTGGACAGCTCGCCGTTACCGAGACTTATCATCACCGCATCCCGCAGGTCCTTCCACGTTGGAAACCTACCGTTATGCAGCGAGGCAAGCGCCTCAGCTAGCCTAACCCCCTCAATAACCGACGCGGTTGAACGATACGTTCCATGCTTACGCATATGAGTGACTACATGAGTGAGATATAGCGAAGACAGCTTGTTAAGTTCATTACGCTGCAGACATCTCCAGAACAGTTCATAATAGGCGGGCGCATGATTTCCCGCCCCATAACCTGACTGTGTTGACAGCTTGTAATAGGAGTATGGCATGAGTGTAATTTTGGTAGCACTCCGCGGAAGGTTTGCCAACTGCGCGTCGCTCATGGAAGGCAAATCCGCCCGCAAAGCGGATACATGATGTGCTCCTGTCACAACAACGACTTTATCCGGATCATGTCCAGCATCCAGAACCTCATTGATTCCGCGACGCATATAGGCTTCACGAATTTCGTTATACGCAGCTTCCGCTGGTGCAAGTTCCCATTCATGTTGTTCCGTCATTTCCCTCATTTGTGCGGAATAATGATGTATCGCCTCACGATAAGTCTCCCCGCCCGTTTCATGTTCGAAATAACGTTCCCAATATGACTCATAATCCGACTCCCCCGCAAGAGCGGCGATTTGCTCATACAGGTCATGCTGCCTTCTCGCATAGCTACGGATGTCGCCACCTGCCGGGAGGACCTCTTCTTCTCCGTTGTTAGCATTGTGTACAGAGTCATTGTCTATGTCATTTTCGTCTTCATTACCTGGATCATTGTTTGAACTACCGTTTAATCCCTCTCTTCGCATTTCATACAAAGACAGCGAAATATCTGAAGGTAAATCGATAAACTCAGCATGGACACCGTTCTGTTCTGACCAAAGGAAAGCCTGATACTCAGGGGAATATACCGCATAGGGATACAAAAGTGTCCGTACCGGCAACTGATCCGTATAAGCCAAAAGGGCAACAGGAGGTACCACATTGCGGGCAACCAACTGTGAAATATATTCGCTGGCATCTCCCGGACCTTCCACAAGAACGGCGGTCGGCTTCTTCTCTGCTAGAAAAGCGCGTAAATGATAAGCGCCAGCAGGAGATAAGTGCCGGATCCCGAAAACATGGAATGGCTGCCGGTCGTTCATCCGTTCATCTCCGAACAAGCGTTGTACAGGCTCCGCCATGACGATCCTCGCTTCTTCATCACATTGTCCAAATATTCTTTCCATACAAGACGGTCCTTCTCTTCATCTTTCACGATGGCTCCCTGCAGTCCTGCAGCGATATCTTCCTCCTGGATGGTCCCGCTGCCAAAACTGGCTGCCAGCGCCATACTTCCGGTCAACAGTGAAATGGCTTCTGCCGTTGAAATAACACTGCTTGTCGGTTTCACCTTTTCCTTGCCATCCATCGTCATACCACTGCGAAGTTCACGGAAAATAGTGACAACCTTACGCACTACCTCATCTTCAGGCATGGATGCTGTCAAAGCGTAATTCGCTGATATTTCACTCACACGCTTGCGTACGATATCAATCTCAGTTTCAATATCCGCTGGCGCTGGCAGTACGATAATGTTGAACCGCCGTTTGAGCGCTGCAGACATTTCGTTCACCCCACGGTCGCGTGTATTCGCCGTGGCAATGATCGAAAATCCCCGTGCTGCTGGCACCTCAAGGCCAAGTTCGGGAATAGACACCGTCTTCTCAGATAAAATGGAAATGAGTGCATCTTGCACTTCAGACGCGCAGCGAGAAATTTCTTCAAACCGGGCAATCCCTCCGGTTTCCATTGCGCGAAAAATAGGACTCTTGATCAGAGCCTGATCCGATGGACCCTGCGCTAGCAACATGGCATAATTCCAGGAATATCGGATCTGCTCTTCCGTTGTACCGGCCGTACCTTGGATGACCTTAGAAGAATCGCCATGAATGGCGGCTGTTAGATTCTCAGACAGCCACGATTTGGCTGTTCCTGGCTCACCAATGAGCAATAAAGCCCTATCAGTTAGTAGCGTGGCTATCGCTATCTCAACCAGTCTTTTATTTCCTATATATTTAGGTGTTATTTCCTTATCTCCCGCCTTACCTCCGGTTATGTAAGTAAGAACAGCCTTAGGTGAAAGCTGCCAACCCGCAGGCTTTGGGTCCTTATCCGTTTTTTTCAACGCTTCTAGTTCCTCACTGTACAATTTTTCCGAAGGAAGCCTTAACACATTCTGATCATTATCCCTTGTCATCTTCCGCGTTCCTCTCCCTACTCAATTAAGATTGTTTGCTACTACACGATCCGCGATATCCAACACCTGTTGTTTGACACTCTCGTACCTAATTGTTTCAGCGAACTGTCGCAGTCTATCCGCATAGACGGGAGGTAGTTGAGATAGAAGCGCTGTCTGAGCACGGTTTAAGTAATAAAAGTGACTCGTTTTATCTCGCTCCAAAATATCCATCACCATTTCTGGTACATGATCATCACTGAGTTTGAAGAGCGCCAGCAGCATATCGACCGTAACATAATCCTGGAATTTCGGATGAGCAGCACACTGCTTGGAAAGATACGAGATGACTGCAGCATCGGAATGAAATGCGAACCGGGTGACAAGCTCTTTCTCATCCAGTTTTATCAATAAATGAACCCATCTTGGGTCCCATGTTTCTTTGGAAGAATTACCGCTCATCTGATCCGTGATATCTGCCGTAATCATCCCCAGCGTTCGCAGTAGTTCCTTCGCAGCCGAAGTTCGTTTATTGTGTAACTCGGGAGCGTACCTCTCGTATACCTCTTCCGGTGGAAGACTGTATACCGCTGCACGGAAGCTATAACCAATAAATCTGCGGTTATATGCCTGCTGCAGCCCAGCGGTGAATGCATAAGCCTCCGAATGGCCGAGATTCAAGAGCATTTGCACAGCCACTTCTTGTAATCGATCCAGCTCAGCTGTTCTCTCAGCGGGAACGGATAGGATCTTCTGCAGCAGGTCAAACAGTTCGTTCGATGAAGACTCTTCCATACTTGTCATGTATGAAATGAGGCGTTGTTCTGGCTCGTCTTTCTCCGTGCCTGCAAGAACTCCATCAAGCACATCTTCAGTATGACGGATGACACGATGGATCAAGTTATCCGATCCGCACAGCCGGATCGGCTCAGCTGCCAATTCATGATCCTTGGATGTCAAAGCTTCGAACAGACAGTCCTGTGCTTTATCCGAACCAAGCTTGGATAAAGCGTTCAAAGCAGCTCGCCGAATTTCTTTCTTCTTATCACCGGCCTGGTCTAGCAAGAACTGTTCCTGTTCCGGATATTCTCCCAGTATCTCAATACCGGCGGTACGAACTTCGACAGATCCTATAGTCGCAGCTTGGAGATACAGATCAATTTCAATTTTTCCCTCTATATTGTGAATTAACTGAAGTCTGCGAGCGTGTCCTTTGCCTCCTTGCAACTGAAACTGCTGTTTCAGCATAGGAAGAGCATCGGTTCCATACTGGGAAATCACTTTGTGAAAAAGAAACTCTGGAATTTCTGCGTAACTGTCATCCAGAGCAGTTACTGCCGCGGAAATCACACGGAAGTCGTGGAACAATCCTTCATTATATGCTTGGTGGATCTGCTCCAGTCTGCCTTGACCCTTTTGTGTTAATGCTTCGATCAAAGGAGCAATCTTCCGGTAAGGAAAAGAGGTATCCGCTTTGATGTTCGTACCAACCAAAGGAGATACTTCTCCAGCACCTTCTGTCTTACCCTGTGTGTATAGAACGGAATGCAGTAGCGTACCTAGTTCCAGCAGCTTTGATGCTGCATCCGTTCTTTCCGACGTTATAAGCTCATTTACAGCTTGTGCAAATCTATTGAATATGGGAGCGTTTTCTCCCAATTTCTCCAGCTGTGGTACTATTTTAGCGAGTCTCAAATCTCCTTCCGCCATACCACTTCCCGCAATGTACAGCCGGCGCAGCTCATGCTGCAGTTCAAACAGTATATTTATGCTCATAAACATGTCTCCTAATCTTGTTAATCAGTACAACAAACGAATTATATTATCACTTGTAATGATGCTTAACGGCTGAGCCAATAATTGATTACGTTCCAAGTCATGCTCAAACATCACCAACATTGCGTGATTACTAACATACTGTTGGTTTATCCACGATAGTAAGGGTGTTGTCGGATGATTCAGCCACGATATATCTGCAAGTCGTAGCTGCTTACCCTGTTTATCTACAAGCAGGAATCCTGCCTCATCGAATGCTATATCCGCATATTCTAAAAGCAAAACCGGATGTTTATCAGCGAGCGGGGTTTTGATCTGATTTTTAACCTGTTTGACCGCCTCGGGGATAGATTTACATGCATGCGATCGCATTCTATCATAATCCAGCTCCTCTGGCTGCTGGATCGTCGCATCTTCCCAACGCACGCGGGGATTCAAATCTCCAGGATAGATGAAGAGTTCTTTGACTTTTAGCACATCATAGAAGGAGTCTTCCTCCCGGATAAATTTAGATGTACGGTAAGGTCGGAATGTGCGTGTCATGCGAAGGTTACCGGTTAGAAGCTCCATCCAACATCCTTCGTCGACATACTCACCCCGGGCTTCATCCGTATAAGAGCGGAAGAACAACTGCCGAAGTTCGGCATCTGCTTGAACCCGGCCACACTCTCGTAACTCTACCAATTGCCAGGCGTGCCCGATCCATTCTTCGAGTGTGGAGTCAGTATCCATCATTACCTCTGGATCTGGATTATCTATTTTGCTCTGTAGGTAGTCCTTGCTTTTCTTCACAAGTGAATAAAGGATATTCAAATGTTCCATCGCAAGAGAATAGGTTGTTTCTCTGTCAACGTCGGACTTTAGCAGCAAGAGCATTTCTCGTAATGCTGTCTGTGCACCAGGGATATAATAGTTACCCAGTTGCTTCGCCTGCTCTTCCAACGTTTGAATCATCTTTTTGTCAATGCTGCCGAGTCCAGACTGGATAAGCTTTAGAATCAGTTTCTCCAATATGCCGATTCCTTCTAGTTGAGCAGTTACTTTTTTCACCAAAGCTGCTTTATTCGGTTTACGTTTCTTTACATTTACATTGTCCCCGCTAACCGCTTCTTTTTTCTTCTCTTCACGCTTCTCGGCGTTCTCCCTTTTGTCCACAATATCTTGAGGAATGTCTGTGGTTTCAAACGGTTTGCCCATTGTATAGGCATACATTAATCCTAAATTGTGTTTGCAGGGAAACTGCCGACTAGGACAAGAACAACGGAATACCGGGGCATCTGCTTTAATGAAGTCAACGGAACAGATATATGGAGTACTTCCACTCCCTTTACACTCGCCAAACATAAAGGTCTGATCAGGGGAGCTGCATAACTTGGACAATTTGTCCTTCTTGACTAAATCCTTACCATTCTTAATTGCATTGCTATTCAGTGCCAGACTGTCTACATAGGACTCTGTTATTTGATTCATCTTCTACCTCTCACTTATAGTTTTGATAAGAATTAACTTCCACATTTATTTGCAATTACCTCTTAAAATACGAAAAACCGACAAGAAATAGAACACGCGTATCTAAATAAAACGGTTATTTTAACCTGTTAAAAACGAAAAAAGCCCGTATTTCGGGGTTACCAACGGTAACCGTAAAATACGGCCTTGAAATCAAATTAATGCTAATAGAATGCGTTGATATCATTAGGTTATCCTTTTAAAACCCTTTTCTTCAAAATTCGGTTCACTCTCTCTGAACTTAAAATCATACATAGAAGGAAAATAAGTACGATAATCGGAAATACACGAATACTGATTTGTGAAGCTAACATCCCAAAAATGGGAGGAAGAAATGTCGTTCCTGTGTAAGCCAATGCCATTTGATATCCCATCAACTTGGCGGAATTTTCTCTACCAAACCGAGTTGGAGTTTCATGAAGAAGTCCAGGATAGATTGGCGCAAGTCCTAAACCAATAAGAATTAATCCGGCTAATGAAAACGGGATGGGTAACGGAAGAACCAAAATGACTCCACCCAGTATAGCCGTAAGCTGACCGATCAGGATTAGGACACGATTTCTTATTTTAAGAGTCACGAAGCCAGTAACTAGCCTGCCTATCGTAATTCCACCGTAGTATAAGGATATCCACACGGCAGCGGTTCCAGCTGTTATGTCTCTTGCCCCTACCAAATAGCTAGCTCCCCACAATCCTACCGTAGCCTCTACACCACAATAAAATAAAAATGCAACTAGCGAGTGTTTAACACCTTTAATCTTTAGCACTTTTTGCGCGGGTTTCTTCCCATCCTCTACAGAAATACTATCCATTTGGTTGTCGTCCGGTTTGGTTTGAGTTAAGTCGGCTTCTCTTATTGAAGCAACACGTTTCCATAAGGGTAGTGTAATAAACAATATAATAACAAGTCCGAACTGGATCAACGCTACGGTAGCGTAACCGCTTCTCCAAGAGTTCTGGTCTGCAATATAATAAGACATAATAATGGGTCCTGCTGTTGCACCAACACCCCAAAAACAATGCAACCAATTCATATGATGTGCCTTATAATGCTCTGCCACATAATTATTGAGTGTTGCATCAACAGCACCCGCTCCAAGACCAAGCGGAATGGCAAAGATAATAAGCCATACTAATGAAGGTGCAAACGAATATCCAAGTAATGCACCTGCGGTCAAGCAGCAGCTAATGAGCGTAATCTTGCCTGCTCCTATTTTGTGAGTGATACTTCCACTTGCCAGACTGGATACGATAGTGCCTCCAGCAACGACCATAGACAAGATTCCGGCTGATCCAAAAGAAGCTCCAATTTCAGGCCACATTACTGGCCAAGCCGAGCCAAGTAGAGAATCCGGAAGCCCTAGACTAATAAACGCTAGATATATAATAATAAGAAACCAAGTTGCCATAACCTCTTCTTTTCCTCCTCTTAAAGTTCGATAGCTCTAATTATTTGCGCCGGATTTCCACCAACAATCATATTATCTGGAACATCCTTGGTCACAACCGCTCCTGAAGCAATAACAACATTGTCTCCAATGGTGACCCCTGGATTAATCACTGCTCTCCCACCAATCCATACGTTATTTCCAATGGTTACGGGTTTGCCATACTCAGGCCCAGCTATACGTTCGAAAGGATTCAGCGGATGTGTAGCCGTGTAGATATGTACACCAGGAGCCAACATACAATTATCTCCAATACGCACTTCGCATACATCCAGGATTGTACAGTCATAGTTAGCAAAGAATTTATCTCCAACATGGATGTTGTACCCATAATCACAACGAAAATTTGGCTCCACGCTCAGGAATTCACCCGTCGATCCGAAAAGTTCCTTTAATATTTTGATTCGAAGCTCACTTTCTTCTTCTGTAGTTTGGTTATACAAACGTGTCAATTTTCTTGCGTGTTTATTTTCCTGCGACAATTGTGGATCTGAGGCTAAATACAACTCTCCATCCAACATTTTTTGTTTTTCTGATTTTGTAGTCATGGTTGTATGTCCTTCCTCTTTACTTATTAAATTGATTTAATAAGTGTCATTATAAATCATCATTTTACTCTTGTCTAATCAATTTATTCTATTCCGGATCCCTCATACTATTGGCCTAATTTTACTTGGCGCGGCGGAGATACGGAATTTATCTTATATAGTGATTTCAATGTTATCGATATAGGTGGATACACGAATTTGATCATCGAGCCTAAAAATAAAGAAGCTGATGCCGGTTGATTACCAGTGTCAGCTTCTTTATTTAGATTATTTTATGTCAACATTTTATGACCCAATTTTCTTTCTATCGTAACCCAATCCGTAAATGGGGTATAATGTCCTCTTTTGTATCGATATCTTTCAATTATTTGACGATTTGTCCCCGAATTTCACCGTCCGGATGCTGCACGGTATGCACGTTGACGTAAGTGTTGCCTCTTTCGATCTCCCGGACTAAATCAAGGATAGTTTTTCCTTGTAGAGGACCAACCAGATCGCTTTTGTTCAGGACCCCCCTCACAACGCCACGTTTTACTGAAATGCCGAATTTACTCGGTCCGAACAAAAAAGCGACAACGGGACCGTTTTTCCCCCTACGTCCAAGATGGATATGAGTTTGAGTAATCTGATTGATATTATTGACGACAAATTGGAATCTTAGTTGAGTGCCGTTAGCACTTAGCTTAAAAACCGCATTCCCCGTTGCAATAGTTTTCACAGGTGGTACCTCGTTGCGTCCATTTAAGAAAGCTCTAAAGGTTCTGATAAGTTTTCACTCCTCTCTTTTACGATACTCTAATGTATTCGGAATAGAGAGGTCGGATTGTATATTAGCCTTTGTTTCTTAGAAGTATTTGAATAGCATGAGATTCTCAATAGATTTTAAGCTTTAATCAAAACGGAGCTCCCCTTCTCTTCGTTTGTTTTAAATAGATCCGTACGTTTTCATTTTCGTTAACTGTTGCTAACATCACATCGCTGATATCCGCGTTTGTGCGTGCTAATTTGATATTAAGCCATTCAAGATCTTTTCCAATTTCCCGAAGAAGAGACATATCGATTATTCCATCTATGATGATCGGCCTTGAGATAGAAAATGGTTGGGTTTTTAATTTCATATCTGCCGGAGTAACCGGTTGGTATTGAGTATCCATGAACACGGATATTGTTCCACCTGGCTCCCAAACTGCAAGGGATACCTTTTGTATGTCCTCTACTTTTTCCTTTCTAAGCTCAGAGAATAAAAAATCAATAGATATCCTTGCTTTAGATAGGTTATCAAACTGAATGAGTCCGTTTTTGATGAGAGTAATAGGTAATGGATCAAGATATCGTTTGAAAATTGGAATTTTCAGACTCAACCACGTCGCTGTTACATATAACACGATTAGTACAATGGTAGTGATCATGGATCCTTTTAATCCTAATTCCTCATCGGAAAGAGGGTGAGCTATAATATTTCCAAGGGTCAACGCTATAATGAAGTCGAGAAACCTTAATTGAGAAATGGAACGCTGCCCCATCAGTTTAGCTACAAGGAGTAAAAAGACAAAACCAACAATGCCTCTTAAGATCCATTCCATGTTTGTTAACGATTCTTTACTTTCGAAAAAATCCAATCTTTTCAACCCTTCCCCAAAAATCCAAAAGTTATAAAATAGGATTCCCTCTTATTCCAAACTCTATTCACAATCCCCCTTTAGTTACTAGCTTAAAAGTCTTCTGAATACTTGTTCGATCATATTGATAGCGGTTTAGAGACTTAGTATCTCTTTTATTATGGTACGATTCTCTCCTATGGATTATAATGTGTTATCTGATGTAACTAGTTAGATTACAAGTGATATAATGGTACATAAGTAATGCTAAAGACATACTTTTTTTGGAGGTCATTATGAAAGTGAAATTTATAACAACCATGTTATTATCCCTCTCTTTTCTTGCTATAACTGGTTGCAACAACGATAGGAACCCAGCTGATTTAACGCAGTCCAAAGGATCGCGGGAATTAGATCTATTTGTAGCGACAGACCTCCACTATTTGAACCCTGACCTGCACGATAATGGGCAAGCCTTTCAGGACTATATTAAGAATGGAGATTCCAAATTACTCAATTATTCAGATCAATTGGCCGATTCCTTTGTAAATGATGTCATCCATGCGAAGCCAGATGTCGTCATTCTCATCGGCGATTTAACAAACAATGGTGAAAAGAAGAGTCATCTTGAGTTAGCAAATAAACTTAAACGAATTGAAGACGCAGGAACAAGCGTATATGTCATTCCAGGCAATCATGATATTTTGAATCCGTGGGCACGGAGTTTTAAAACAGATGGTCAGTACGTAACAGACTATATAACCCCTAAGGAATTCACATCCATTTACGAAAACTTTGGGTATGAGGAAGCGATATCCAGAGATCCTGATTCACTTAGCTATATCGCGCAAATATCTGATGATTTATGGCTGTTAATGCTGGATACTAGCAAATATGACAACAACGTGATCATGAAAATCCCCCAAACAGACGGCGAAGTTTCCAAGGAAACGCTGGCGTGGATTGAAACAAACAGCCAACTAGCAAAGGATAAAAATGCTAATATAATCACCGTCATGCACCATAACTTGATTGATCATAGTGACATTTCAAGTGCAGGGTTCACATTAAATAATGCCGATGAGGTACTTGATGTCCTTGTAAAGTCTAATCTATCTCTAGTGTTATCAGGTCATATTCACATCCAGGATATTCAGTCTGAGCAGAATGTCTATGATATCGCTACAAGCGCCTTTACTGTTTATCCACACCAGTATGGGGTCCTTCATTACTCCCCTGACGAGGCGGCTGTAGAGTATCAGACAAAACAAGTAGATGTGGAAAAATGGAGTACGGAAGTAGGAATTAATAATCAGGATTTACTCCACTTTAACTCGTACGCCAAAGATTTCTTTTATGAAGATTCCTATAGAAAAGCATATAAAGCTCTAGGTGACCAAGGGTATACTGAAGCTGAGAAAACAGAAATGGCCAAATCCATGGCAGAGCTGAATCTATTATATTTCTCGGGTAACGCGAGTAAAATTGGAGAATCAATCAAAAATTCAGAGGGTGTAGAACTATGGAAAAAAGCAAATTCACAGTTCCTGAAAAGTTATGTGCTAAGTATGCTTAATAGTGACAAAGAGAACACGCAGCTTAAGTTATCGCTTGACCCTTCTAATTAGAATCTAGTAACTTTTATTGTTACTCTATGTGGAATTTGTTACTATATAATGATTGAATTCATACTATTAATCAAAGGGTGTTCATCATAATTATTTCAATAATTGTACTGTTACTAATCATTATTGGGTCAGCCAGCTTTTACTTCTATCATGTAGCTATTGCTAGTGCGGATAAGGCTTTCCTAGATGGCAATCCAGATCTAGCAGCTGGTTCGGATGTAGGGCAACCACTAGAAGACACTAGTGCATGGTGGACTGAACAAGCTTTTGAAGATTGGAGCATAACATCGGGTGATGGGCTTCAGCTTCATGCGTATTATCTGGAAGCTAAGCAGCCGACAGATCGGACCGTCATACTTGCCCACGGATACTCTGGGCTACCTGAACAAATGAGCGGATATACTAAAATGTACCGAGATGTGCTAGGTTATAACGTACTTCTTCCAGACGCCCGCGGACATGGGAAAAGCGAAGGAAATTATATCGGATTCGGTTGGCCAGAACGTAAGGATTACGTCAAATGGATCAATAAAGTCATCGAACATACAGGTAACGATTCACAAATCGTACTTCATGGCGTGTCCATGGGAGGAGCGACAGTCATGATGACTAGTGGTGAAAACCTCCCTCCCAACGTTAAGGCGATTGTCGAAGATTGCGGTTATACTTCAGTTACAGATGAACTAAGCTACCAATTGAAACGTATGTATCATCTACCATCGTTCCCGATCGTTCAATTAACCAGTTTATTAACCAAAATTCGGGCGGGTTATACCTTTAACGAAGCTTCTGCCCTTGATCAAATCAAAAAATCTAAAACACCGATCCTATTCATACATGGCGACTCCGATCTATTCGTCCCATCCGAAATGGTGTATACACTATATGAGAACGGTCCAACGGACAAGAAGTTATTTGTCGTACCAGGAGCAGGCCACGGCAAGGCCAGACGAGTTGACCCCGTAGGCTATGATCGTGAAGTAACCCAATTTATAGGAAACTATGTGAAGTAGATCTAGAAGTTAAGGAACTGTGCTGAGTGGAAATTAACAGCACAGTTCCTTTTGTAGTTTAAACCTTAATATACTTACTGCTTCGCTCTTTCCGTGAGCATTTTAACGAGCTCTGCTTCAGCCCAAGTCCGAAACAATGTCATTAATCGCTATTTAGTTAGAAGCTTAAGCAGAAATGATTTTAAATCAATGATCCGCAAGTATTGCGGCTTTTGATCAGTTCCACTAACGATAAGGGGAATCAGCGATTCCGATTGTCCTAGAGATCCATGACCCCCACCTCCTTTGTGTGTTGGTGAGTTTCTGTCTGCCAGTTCATAACCAGGCTTTGCGGTGACAACTAAAAACTCTCCGGGGTGAGAATGTAAAGCTCCGGATAACCGTTGCAATACATCAGGGTACTGACCATAGTTCAATGTATGATGCTGAGAGTCTATTTTCAAATCCAACACCTCTGCATCTTGTTCGATCACCCATTTTTGTTGATAAGGATCGATCAGCTTTCCATTGGTTTTAAATCTGATTTCTTTGGAGGTTTTACCTTGAATGGCGTAAATCCACTCCTGTTCTTTCCATGCAATGAAATCGATGCGAGGTTCTTCTTTTAATAAATACGCAATGTCTTTTAGCTTATCCGCTTTAAGTTTATAGACATAAGCCATGGTTTCATTGACGGCGAGAACGATTTCCGTTTCGTCTGTTATTGATTCGCCCTGACGCAACAATTTATAGTCGTTGAATAAGGAAGGCAAATCGATAACCGGGTTATCTCGGGCAGGCAAGATTTGTGTCATTCCACTATCTCCAACGATAATAAAAATCGCTTGGTTCAAAGCCTCTTCCGGGGAGCCAAAACTTTGTAATAAAGATTGAAGTTGTCTATCTAATTCCTTCATTCCATTTTGATTTGAAGGGCCATTTTTATGAATTTTTTGATCTAAATCAGGTAGATAAACATATAAAAAATCGGGTAACTTGTTTTCTTTCACCAAATAATTGACAGTTGATATAGAAAATTGATTATTTAAACCCATACGGTCGGTTAAACCGTCAGGCAACTTTTTTATACCTTCTAGCGGATCGGATAATGAACCCAGCGCTAAATAATCTGGTCCTTTTACAGGAATCGTTTTTGGTAAAGAAGTAGGAACTTGTATCCAGGGTGGAATGGTTAAAGTATGATCTACGGTACCCCGATAAATCAAACCGTTAATACTACCGGATTTCATCCCGCGTCGGGCCAAGTCCTCGTAGATGGTGGGAAGTTGTTGGTTTAAGTGACTGCCGTTCAAGTTGACTAACGCATCAAACAATACCGGGTCTACTCCATGTTTGATGACCTCCATCGGTCCAGTTCCATAATTGATGAGTTTCTTTTCTTTTGTCGAATACCATGTCAAACCAGGCACACGATGACCATCCGGATATCTTCCCGTTAGTAGAGAACTATCAATCGTCACGGACATGGTAGGAAAAGAACTGACCATATCCTTAGAATATTGGCCATGTTCGATCAGAAACTGTATGGTAGGAAGTTCTTTTTGCGCTATACCTTTATCAATAGCTTGAGCCATTAAAGAATCGACCACAAGTAAGATGACTTTCTTTTTATCTTCACCGTTTATGGATTTTACTCTAACTAAATCTTGTTCTTTATGTGTTACTTCCTGTCTTTGGCATCCAAATACCACAATCAGTATCATCAGCAGAAACAGACCCATTTTTTTCGTATGAATGAAGATCACCAACCTAATCCATAAAGTGCTTAATATGTATATGCTGTTCCATTATCCACTTTTTATACAGAAATATCATTGAATAACGAGGAGTACATTAGTATTACAACAACGAACGCTTTCAACAATAATTAATCTACCTGTACCCAATAGACTTATTGGCAATAAGAAACCACGTCAAAAAGCCTTACTACTTTCTATAGTAATAAGGCTTTTTGACTATGCTTTTTGACTTATTTCAAGTTATGAAGTAGCTTTTCAAATTTATTGGGACTCATTATCTCATGCGTTAGAAATTTACCATTATTAAACATACTAAACGTAGTCCAAATGGCTGGTCCCTGCTGTGCTTCTTCTCTTGTTCTCAAATGATGAGTATGAAAGGCAACTCCTTTTTCACTGGCAACTCCCCTTAGATCCTCCAAAATTCCAACCGCAAAGGGACATTGAGCAGTGTAATATACATGAATTCCTTCTCCTGCAGCAGTAGTGTTCTTTACTGAATTTTTAAAAGCAGGCAGCGGAGCCCGTTCGTTCCACTTTAGTGCAACCAACTCAAAATAAGGCTCTGCTCGATCCACAACTTGAAAACCCAGGTGCTCAAAATACGGTTTATCACTCAAATAAGGCATCTTTTTCTTACCTACGATATGTACAATTCCATCCATTCCTTGCGCCATGGCGTCCTCTTTGCACTTTTCTAACAACTGTTTTCCATGTCCGTTATCCTTGTATCTACCAGAGACCCATAGACAATTTATGTACATATAATTAGGAGCATCTATAGGAATCCACGCTTTTTCTGCAGGCAAGTATTCAATAAATACCTTCGCACGCTCATTCAATCGATAGAATACCAATCCTTCTTCCATACGTTCACATAACCATTGCTTCTTCTCTAGAACGGCATGTTCATATTGTTTTGCTCCCAATGCACAGCAAATATGTTCTTGATCGATGTTCTCTCTCGTTATGTGCATATATTCCATCTTTTTCACACCCTCACTATAGTAATTATATTAAAACTTATACTTAATCCTTATATTGCAATAAAAAAACATCAAGCAAGCTGCACCTGATGTTATCTAATCGAATGGTTCTTATGTTCTTTTTTAATTATACACTATTTACCTTTACATTTATCATTTGCTTACTTCATCGAATTCTAATATTATTGATTCCATTTCACTACTTCATCATAGGTTGGTAATGCGGCAATGGCTCCTACTTTCGTACACACGATCGCACCTACTTGATTTGCAAAACGAATCATAACTTTCCAATCCTCAAAGGTAAGATTCGCTATGCCCTGATTAGAGATTTGAGAGAGTTGTACAAGAACCGCGCCAACGAACGCATCACCAGCACCTGTAGAATCAATAGATTGAATAGAGATACTAGGTATCGTAGCATGATCAGTCCCATTCGAGATCAATGTACCGTTCTTACCTAATGTTACTGCAATAACCTTCGCTCCCAGACGATGAAGTTCCGTTACGCCTACATTAAGATCCTCAGAGCCACTAATGAGCTGCAACTCTTCTTCGCTCACTTTTACAAAATCAGCAAGAGAGATTCCCTTGGAAGCTAGATTGATGAATTCTTCCGTCCTGTTGCCCCATAGGCTACTTCTGTAGTTCGGATCGAAAGAAACAAACTGCTTCTCTTCACGGGCTTTGATCATGAAGTCAAAGTATGCTTCTAAGTAATCTCCACCTAACATCGCCGTAGCTGAACCGAAATGAACGATGGCAGCTTCATGCAGCTTAGCAAGAGGAAGATCTTGCGTTACAAAATTTCCATCCGCACCGCGATTAAACATAAAATCACGTTCACCATCACTTTGTAATGAAACGTAGGCCATTGTCGTAAGCGCCGATGTGTCTCGAACAATCAGATCTGTATTTACTTTCACTTCATTTAAGGTCTGAATTAAGAAATCACCGAATGGATCACTACCCACTTTACCGGCAAAAGCAGCAACTCCACCGAGGCGAGCAATCGCGGCCGCAACATTAGCTGGTGCGCCACCGGCTTGTTTTATAAAATGTGATCCTTCAGCCAAATTAACACCTATATCACTACAGAAGAAGTCTATTAACAATTCTCCGATACAAAGAATTTGTTGGTGTTCACGACGATCCTGCATCCCTTCAATCAACTATAGTTCCCCCTTATCCCATACTATAGAATCCATCTATGTTATGATTTCCAAATGTCTTTCAAATTCCAATACTTACATTCGCGAATAACGTTTGTAATCTTTGCCGCGTGTGTGAGTCATTATTTATCCCCACGAGTAACTAAAAAAAGAGATCGGAGAATTTTTCAAACTCCAGTCCCTTTTTCTTCTACTATTAAGTTTATTGAACAGGCTCCCATTTACAACGAATTGGAGAAGTAATCGCTTCATCCTTCTTCAGTTCTTTGAATGCCTTATCAATTTCCTTGCGATCTAGTCCAGACAGTTGCTCAACTTCCCCTGCACTGACAGGCTTTCCTGCAGCTTTCATCGTTTCCAGAACCTTTTCCTTTACACTCACAACCGTCACCTCCGTTCCACTATTTTACATAATAGATTATCAAACATTCGTTCCCTAGCATAGTCTGTTCGAAAAATGTTCATTTTTGTGTTTTTATGGCTCACAGTTTAGTTTATGACATCATTTTGGATAATTATAGGGGGTGGAATAAACTGTTACCCATAGACTAAACACCTATTTTTCAAATTGAAACTTAATATCTTAGATAGAATCGATCTAGCTAACATAATAATAGTTATGTTAACTATTAGATATTCGCAGAATAAAATCATAATTAACATGATCTTGTCAAGTTAATCTTTTATCTACTCTCCCACTATTTCAGATAATAAACGGATTATTCGGTTCTTTCTGCGATCACAAGGCGAGTTTCCTTCAGGATATCTAAATGCTCGGAAATCGCAAGCTTTTATATATTAAAAATGTCAGGTATTCACAAAATAAATCAAAAAAATTCCTCTCTATACGAGAAAAAGCACCCCTACAGGTGCCGTTATCATAACTTTAATTGTTGTCTTTCAACTTCTAATTGGCCTCACTAAACATGCTATATTCGAACAGTAGCCATACTTTCATAGAGCTTGATGTATTCTTTTGTTGAGTCCTCCCACCCTACCGATTGAGTCATAACCCTGTTCACTAGCTTATTCCATATATCCTTCTTATGATAAAGCTCGATTGCCTTGCGGATAGTATCAAGCATGACCCATTGACTCGCGTATTTGAACGTAAATCCAGTCCCTTCTCCTGTGGATTCATCATATTGTTGTACTGTATCACGCAGGCCACCGGTCTCCCGTATAATAGGTACGGTGCCATATCTCATTCCAATCAATTGGCTGATGCCGCAGGCTTCTGTGTATGAAGGCATTAGGAATATATCCGATGCTGCATAGGTTTTGTAGGCGATATCGTCGCTATAGGTTGAATAATACATCTTGTCTGGAAAAGACTCCTTTATGTGCTTGAACAAATAATCATAATATGGAATGCCATCACCAATAACGATAAATTGCAAGTCTTCCTTCAGAAGTTCATGATATGATTTTTCGATCAAATAGAGCCCTTTGGTTATTTCCAATCTAGAAATGATCGCTACGATAGGTACATCCGATCTAACCGGAAGGCCAAACGCTTCCTGCAATCTCTTCTTATTCTCTGCCTTGCCTTCCATATGCTGTGCATCAAAGTTTGCAAATAACCGCTTATCCGCAGCCGGATTATTCTCATCCAGATCAATACCATTCAGTATGCCATGCAGATTTCTTCTACGCTTATGCAACGTCTCTGTTAGAGGTTCGATATTCATTGGCGAAATTTTGCTAATCTCTTTAGCGTAACTTGGACTCACCGTGCTCACTACATCAGCCAACATGATCCCTACCTTCATACAATTGACCTGGTCATAGTAGTCTAGTCCTTGTTCAACAAAGAAATCCCAGTCCACATTCAGAATTTCCGTAGTCAGTTTCTTATTGAAGACACCTTGATACAATAACGCATGGATCGTAAATAGTGATTTCATACCCTTATAGAATTCCAATTGGCCATACTGAGTTCTTAAGAAAAAAGGTATAAATCCGGTTAACCAATCGTTACAGTGTAGAATATCAGGCGTGAATGATAACATGGGGAGTGACTCTAACGCTGCTTTACAAAAGAAAACAAACCTTTCCATTTCATCGTCGTAATCATAGATTCGCTCACGATTGAAGTAAAACGGATTGTCGATAAAATAGATAATGTTCCCATTATAATCGATACGTTCCAAGCTATAGGTTACCTTTTTACCAGCAAACTGAATTGAATAAGATTGAATAAATTTAAGTTCATGACCGTATTTCTCCTCAATACCTCGGAACTTGGGCATCATGATTCGCACATCATATCCCTGTTCCCGAAGCGACTTCGGTAAAAAGGATGAAACATCCGCTAATCCCCCTGTTTTGGCAAATGGGAATACTTCCGTCGAAAGGTATAACACTTTTGGCGTATTGTTCATTTTACAATTCCTCCCCAGAGTTATTATATTGTGCAAGTCTAAGTAGGCTTTAATAGGCTGTATATCAACAACACTAGCAAACTTACAAAAAGTATTTTCCAGATTATACCTCCCATTTCATTAATGTACAAGTCTTGAGAATTAATTTTTAGGGGTTGAATTTTTATATCCATGGGCATTCATGCCTATCTCTCTTCTACGGGGTATTCTTATAATTTAATAGCTGATATAATTGCATTAAATCTATATTTAATGCAATTTAACTTCAAATCGATTGAATAGGCGGGATTCGATGATAGATCCAACAACTTTAGAGCCATATGAGCGCGAAATTCACCTATTTTTGATTTACATGAAGGACCGTGAATATTCGAAAGACACCCAAAAAGCATATATGCATGATCTGAAACATTTTCTACATCATTTACATGGAAAAGTTATTCCAGAGGTTTCAGATATCGATATTATGGAGCATCTCTCTAATGTGAGAGAATCAGGTGCAGGTGCCAGATACCGGAATAGATGTCAATCGGCTATCCGCCTCTTTTTCAAAGTGATGATTAAATTTAATGTAACCAAACATAACCCTACGATGGACATTGAAAAGGCAAAGGTCGAAAAGAAACGAAAACCAACGTTTCTCGAGAAGCAATACCTGGATGCATCTATGCAGCAAGTGAAAGGCAAATATTTAGTGCGCGATGTGTCCATCATCGCTTTGATGTCTTATGCTGGGCTTCGAGTAAGTGAAATCGTCCGATTAAACACTATAGACGTTAATTTTGAGCGATCGGAGATTGGTGTACTAGGAAAAGGCGAAAAGTGGCGTTATATCCCCCTCCCCCCGGAGTTGACTCAACTACTACAACTTTGTCTTTCTGAGCGAATTCCACCTAAGGGAAAAAAAGATGAGATGGCCTTCTTCATTTCGCAGTTTGGTCGGAGAATTAGCAAACGTATGGTACAAACCATTTCTGAGAAAACATTTAACTCATTAATTGAAGAGTTTCCTCAATTACAAGGAATGAAGCTATCCGCACATAAATTAAGACACTCCTTCGCCACAGACCTCTTACGCAACGGCGCAGATCTACGGGCGGTCCAAGAACTTCTTGGTCATGAAGATATATCTACTACGCAAATCTACACGCATGTGTTCGATGAAGCTAAAAGAAAAGCGATGGGCAATGTTCGTCCTGCGCTACCTGTTTTTATTCAAAAGGAGAATAATTGAAAACATGTTCTCTTTTTTGCGATTTAGTTACCATAACTATTATTATGTTAACCAGAGTGGTAGTGTTATACTGTTTTATCCAACTTTATACTGTAGAGCCTGGAATATTTATTTATAACATATAAACCCACTCTACTTGGGAGTGGGTTCCATTATGTGTATTTTTCTGTATGATTCCATAACAAATACTATATTAATCAAGTTCTAACATAAGTTCCTTGATTTTTAGAATGACTTGTTGTTCTTCATTTGCCACTTTATCTGTAGCGACTTGCATGAGGGCAGTATGTTCTCCAACACATACGGAACGCAGCGCATGTTTGAACATCGAAACATCATTTGCATCATTGCCAAAGGCAATATATTGCTTCGGCTCGATGCTAAGCGCTTGAAGTCCTGTCCATTTATCGACACCTTGCGGGCTGATATCAATAATACCTTCATTACCGTGTATATAGATTACGATCGGTAATTGCTGCAACTCCTCTAGCAATTGCTGCTCATTTAAGCTATGTAGAATTACTACTTTCACAATTTCATTTAGCTCATCTAAAGGTACATTTTTCGCACGTTGCTCAGGGTCCACATTTCGCCATATCGGATGCTCGTTATGACCTGTATAAGCATAATCCCACTTGCTATCAACTAAATAATCGGCCTCGTAAGTTCTCAATAACCTAACGATCTTGTCAGCTAGCTGTTTATCGAAATGAATCGTTGAAATGATCTCTCCACCCGTTGCCACAAATGCACCATTCCCACCTATCATCGGAAACTGTTGCATATGTGCCGGTAATATTGGTAACAAATCTCGTATAGGTCTGGCTGAGGCAAAGACTATTTCATGTCCTTGACCCACCAAGGAGTCTAAGACCTGTACCATATCTTCACTTAAAGGCTTACCTTTAAAGCAAATTATTCCATCTAAATCAAACACCATTTTCATCGGATTAGCCTCCTCTTTTTTATCTAATCATAACAGCTTCCAGTATAATAAAAAGGACAGATGTCCAAAAAGGAGTAAACGTTTGGATGTACTTTCGAAAGGTCTAAGATATGAATAAGGAATGGAGATCTTCCCCATTCCTTTGATCTTTTTATTATTTTATAGACTCCGGTGTTGCTTAACCTCCAAATTCACTTGTCTCTCCCCTAGTCCTCTTGATACGCTTCGATCTAATTCTCCATAGGATCAATACCAATAGAACAATGACAGCACCTAAGATCAGTAAGACATTATTTTCAAGTTGGACAGACCATAGCCCTTTGACAATCAAAGAGATAGCGAAGAAAAAAATCATATTTCCGGTTATTGTACCTATTATAAATGGCCTTAAAGGAACCGCACTAACACCCGCCGCAATATTGATCAAACTAGTAGGTGCAAAGGGAAATACTCTGCCTAAAAACACAAATAAAAAGCCCTTGTTTTCAACCTTGGTCCACTTTTGATATTTAGGGTTAAGATGTTTTAGTAGTAGGTCTTGAAACCAATAACGCGCCATCAAGAAAGCCAATATTCCTCCGATTACACTACTTACCCAACTCCACAAATAACCATTTACGAATCCGAACAAGGAGATATTAACTGAGATCACTAGAATTAAAGGAATGATTGTAAATAAATTCTGGACAACCATAATACCCAGCATAATGAGCAAAATGAGAAAAAGGTTCCCATTGGACATTTTACGGATCTGGTTTAAATCAACCTGAAGTAAAGTCGAAAAACCATCTGATTTAAATAAAATAATTAGAACAATTATTAGGATGACAAAGGAGATCATGCGTAATGATTTTTTGCGAATTGAAGTCCCCTCCTTTTACTTACACAGCGAATCCATCTACATCCATATAATTAATCACATTAAATATTACATTCTAATATACTTAACCAATAAACTACTATCAAGAGTAACCCCTACTATGAGTAGGTTAAATTCAACTTATTCCAGCTCTTTCATAGTCTATTCCCTAGATATTCCCCTTAAGCAAAGTAAGGATGAATATTTACCTTATATCATAACAGCCTTACATAAACTGAAAATCAACTGGACCGATACGAAGGAAAGATAATCTAGAAAACGACAAAGAAGCAAAGATAGAAATAACCCTTCTTCGCTTCTTTTAATGTATAGAAATTCTCGATTTGTTTAATTCCTGGTTATCTCGTTTGACTAACTTGTACACTATCTCCTGCAAAATTTCGGTTAGATACAAAAACGCCAAACAGAATTAGAACCCCACCAATTAATTGAGCTCCATGAATCGCATCTCCCAATAGGTAGTGACCCGCGACCAAGGAAATAAAGGGTGGGATATTCATGAACATAGCTGCTGTTCCAGGCCCCGTAATCGCTACACCACGTGTCCACCATATATTAGAGGTTGCCGTGATCAAGGCCAGTATCAGCAATATCAGCCATATTGTGACGCTGCTACTGACGATTAAGTTACCGCTAAACACATCTAGACCAGCAACAGGCGCCATCAAGGCAATACTTAGTCCTCCTGAGATGATGTTAATAGAGGTCAGTGACAGCGTCTTGGCTATAATCGGAGTATACATCATGCTAATCGTCATACCTAGCATAGCGATTAATAAATATACGTCTCCAGACGATAAACTGAATTTCCCACCACCAAAACTGATGATGATAACCACACCAATCATACCAAGAATGCCTCCGGCAAGCTTGCCAGCCGTCCAAGGTGTCTTGAGAAATATCCTTTCCATGAACACAGCAACTAGTGGTGCTACCGCATAGATAAGTGAAGCATTTGCCGCAGATGATAGCTGAAGCCCTTTAAAATATAAAGGTTGTTGAATCAAAGTGCCGAATACGGAGGATGCCACCATAAGTAGCCATTCCTTCTTCGTTGGTCTTCTTAACACACCTTTACTATAGAGCAAAGCAATCACGATAAGCCAAGTCAAACCCATGCGAGCGAAGGATAGGAAGGTCGGAGAGAAGAAATTCAATAGATAAGCGCTCATGATATAGCTACAACCCCAAAGCACTGCAACTCCAAAAAGTCCTAGTCGAGCCGATTTATAAACTGACATTAGACGCATTTCACTAGGCTAGAGAAAACCGAATTCATTATTTATCTCCAACCTTCTTGTATGGCAAACGGTCTTTACTTTGTAATGACCATTTCTCCCCATCGATATAGATGGCATCTACTTCTTCATTGTAAAAGCTTAGTCTACCCGCAATTTCATGAACCTCTGGTAGAGCTTCGGCATAACTCCAAACTACATCTCTATATTCTTTCCCACCCACTTGAATCGAATGATAGGAAGCCACGCCTTTATAAGGGCAACGAGTTATCGTATCTGACGGCACAAGATGATCGAAGTTAACATCCTCTTGTGGCAAATAGAACCGCGGAGTCAAGCCCGTTTCAAATAGGACTACGGATGAACGACTCTCCGCAATTACCCGCCCACCTACAACTACTTTAATATGCCTCGTGCTTGGAAGAGCATCGATTCTAGTATAGGGGTCCCTTGCATGAACATATATCTCCTCTTCCTCCTCGAACCATGCATCTGCCTTATTCCATACGAAGGAGACATACCCTGTAAGAATAGAACTAAGTTGAGGTGGGTTTAAATAACTCCAAGCCGCATTTTCCACAACCCGATCGCCAACTCTAATCGACCAATAGGTGGCTTCACCCTTATTAGAATCCTCTTTTCGATAATCCGATACTTCAAAGAGGTCACTTCGAACATCTTCTTTTGGAAAATAGTATACAGGCAGCTTTCCCGTCTCCGTTATAGATAGAACCCGTTTACTATCCGCAATATATACATCACCGAGTTTCACGCGAATCCATTTCGGACTTCGTTCAGCTCTAATCTGCCAGTCCTCACTATAATGATCTCTAAGATTCCATTGGGGATCATGATGAGCCATAGTAATCGCTCCTTAATTTAATTTGGTATATATAGCTCAATGTCAAAATCAGTGCTTGAAAAAATATAACGTAGATATAACCGCTCCGCGGACGGATTATCCTTACGATCGCTGTTGCCTCCAAATTTGTTTGAATATATCGCTATAGCGGTATAAATTTGGAGGCAAAGGCGAACGCTTCGCTTCTTCAGGACAATTCCGCCCTCTCCGCTATGATCTGCATATACTTTTTCTAATTACAAACAATGATTACAGTATTGAGCAGTAAATATAATAAACTTAAACTATTGAACCTCTTATACTTAATTCACTAACGAAACGCTCGAATCTCTCACTTTAGCTAACAACTTACCGCTTTTAAACAACTGGTAAGTTTGCTCGATATCTATGCTTAAATTTCGATCCTCCGCTAGAAACGGGACAACTGATCGAATGGATTCATAAGCAGCCTTTGTCCCTCTTCCAAGTTTTAATCCATTACGTAGATCAATGGCCTGCACTGCATGTAGAGCTTCAATTCCGATAATGTAATACAGTCGATCGATAATATCTCTTGTCTTTGCAACTACATAAGGCGAGTTCGCCGCATGATCTTCTATATCACCCGCTAATGAGAAATAATCCGCTGAAGCCGGATTAGACAAATGGCGAATTTCCGCATCTAGTGCTGTTATCGTCTTCTGGACTGTGCAGTAGCCAATGGATTTGTCCTCATCTGCCGTCAGAAACCGACTCAATCCTGTAAACGAAGGTGTCCCTAGTTTAATCGTCCGGTAACAGGCATTTTTGGACACATGATGTAGCGCACTTCCTAGCATTTCGAAGCCCAACGTCCAAGATACAGACTCAAAATTAGCGCAGGACAAAATCCTTTTCTCCTCAAGTAGCACACAGGGATTATCATCGGAACTATTCAGATGGATCTGGAGTTGCTCCTTCGTATAATGAAATGCATCATATGCAGCACCATGTATCTGACATCCACCACGGAAGCTCAGAGGATCTTGTAGAGAATCAGCTTGATTCGACTCCCATAGATCACTCTGTTCAAGAATATCTCTTACATGAGCTACACTTTTCAACTGTCCCTGATAAGGTCTCACTAGATGAACGGCTTCATCAAGCGGACTTACATTGCCGCGCAATGCTTCGAGTGATAGAGCATATACGATATCAGCGAGCTCGAGCAATTCTTCGCATGCATGCAGTGCTAGGGCACCCGTACCTGCTGAAAGTGCATTAGAGCTTACGATAGCAAGCCCATCCTTAGGCCCAAGTATGAGCGGCTTAAGTCCTTCCTTATCCATCGCACTCCCTGTAGTGAATCGCTCTCCGTTCACCTTCACCTCACCCTCGCCAATAAAGGCAAGCCCAATATGTGATAGGGTAGTGATATCTGCTGCTCCAACAGAACCTTTAAGCGGGAGTACCGGATGAATCCCAAGATTAAGGAATTCCATATATCGCTCTACTATCGCAGGTTGCACACCTGTACAACCTAGCAACAGTGAGTTCAATCTGACCAGCATGACGGCCCGCACTTCTTCTTCTGCCGCTTCCGCTCCAACCCCTGTCGAGTGTGACAAAATCAGATTACGATTAAATCGCTCGAAGAATTCCTTATCAATTACTTTATCTTTGTTCCAACCTACTCCACGGTTAAGACCGTATACAGGAACATCCTGATCTGCGAGTTCGAAGATCAGTTCACGGGACGCCCTTACCCTTGCCATAGCTTCTTCCGCAATTTGAATAGGTCTTCCCCCGTAAGCAACGGTGTACACATCTTGCACAGTCAGACTCCGTCCATCGAGTACGAGAACACTAGACATGGATCTTCTCCGCCTCGGGAAATGCCAGATTATACAGCTCAATCCCTAATGCCTGTTCCACCTCTGGGTAGACTGAAGGATCCTTCACGCTAGAGCTTAGTGGAATAAGTGATCTATCGATGACGAATACGCCTATCTCCTGTCCTTCATAGATGTGCCCGACACTTACGGGCAAGCCCGTCTCTAGAGAAAAGGTTGTGATCACATCGGGGAAAGTGCTTAGCCTTACACTGTTCTGCTCCTCAACCGCCATATATTCATTCATCACATGAAGTATCAGTGAATTACCACCTGAAACTTCTACTTCAATCGTACCGATATCAAAGGCACCTGAATATTCCACGTTCTTGCTCACGACCTTGCCCCTCCCGATGATGGTGCCACCAGTTTTCTGGCAGATGGTCTCTAGAACATGATCTGCTCCAAGAGGTTCTGCCTCTAGAATAGCGCGGCCAAGCTCAATTGCCAGCGTGATTCCGCCGATAGCGGCATGCTCTTTAATATATTTAGCTGGGAGTGGATGCCTCGCCGCTGCGATAAACCCACCGGCCATATCCGATGCTGTCCGCAGAATATTCGAGGTCCTAGCAGGAGTACCCTTCGTAACGAGTTCAATATAGCTGCCATCCTCTGGTTTCCCACCGGCAACCGCTTGAATTGTCTCAAAATCGATACTTGAAGCTATTCCAAGCGACCCCATTTTCCCTGTCGGATGCGCACGGATGTCTCCCGTTGCATCAACTACGACCAAACCAAGTGCTGCGGCGGGTAGCCACCCATTAATCGTGCTTGACATCCCGTTCTGGGGTGTCATGACACCAACGACTTTCCCCTCATAGTGATCGATGATTAATTGAACTGCTTTAATATAATCCTTCCCAAGCATTTGCCACTGTGTCCCGGCGGGAGCACCAATTGCCGTACAGGTTATAATAATGGCGTCATCCGGCAATTCATCCACGGAGACGAGTTTCGGCTTGCCAAGTGTTATGGCTGCTCCACCAATTTCTAATCCATGCTCTACCCAGCCCCCGCCACCTGAAGCGAATACAGAACCACCCTTAACAGCTGCTAGTACATCCTCTTTCGTTAATTCACGCATATAAGTTACCTCCGTAACGCTCCGTCGATATACGCCGGATTCCTGTTCTAGCAACTTCATCTAATGATTCCTCATACCCCGCATCAGCATAACGAAGCACGCCAAGTCCGGTATCATTATGAAGAGCGATACGAATCCGCTCATCTGAGTTCTCCGTTCCATCCGCCACAATCGTGATTCCAGCACTTGTCATGTAACCGGCATATCCCCCGCCACCAGAGTGTATCGCTACTAGATCCGCCATCGATGAGCAACTCATCATGGCATTCAAGAGCGGCCAATCAGCAATCGCATCGCTTCCATCCTTCATTCGCTCCGTCATAATGTTCGGATGAGCCATGGCACCTGCATCCAGATGATCACGAGAGAATGCAATCGGACCTGATAACTTCCCCTCTCTAACCATTAGGTTAACGGCCAATGCCAATTTCGTCCGATCTCCGTGGCCGAACCAACCGATTCTAGCAGGTAGTCCTTCTATGGGTACATATTGATTAGCGAGTCTAATCCAGTTCGTGACGACATCATTATCACGGAACTCTTGCAGAATATAGTCATCAATGATTCGGATATCCTCGGGATTACCACTAAGAGCAATCCACCGAAATGGTCCAATGGCACGTGCGAAGAGTGGTCTAAGGAATGCTTCTGTGAAAATATCAATCTCAAAGGCATTTTCCACTCCATATTTAACAGCCTGCGTACGTAGGTTATTCCCATTATCAAAGACGACTGCACCCCGTTCCTTGAAAGCAAGCAAAGCACGAACCTCTTCAGCAATCGAAGCCCCGGCATCATCTTGTAATTTGGCTGGAGCTTTTTGACGAACCTCGACCACTTGGGCAAGCGTATACCCCTTAGGAACATATCCATAGAGCAAATCATGGGCAGAAGTCTGATCCGTCACAATATCAGGAATGATCCCTTTGCTTACTAGCTCTGGATAAACCTCAGCGGCATTACCTAGTAAACCAATTGATAGACTTCGACCATCGTGTATGGCTTCCGTAACCCACTCCAAGGCTTCGTCAAGGTCTTTCGTCTTTTGCTTCAAATAACCATTTGCAATCCGCTTGTCGATTCGTTCTTCCGATACTTCAACACATAGAATAACTGCATTCGCCATCGTTCCTGCTAACGGTTGTGCGCCGCCCATACCACCAAGACCCGCCGTCAGAATGAAACGCCCTCGCAAATCTCCACCGAAATGAATCCGAGCTATACTTTGAAAAATCTCATAAGTGCCTTGAATCACACCCTGCGACCCAATATATTGCCACGCTGCAGCCGTTAAGCCACCCCATATAATTAAGCCCTTCTCCTGTAAATCATAGAAATTCTCACTAGTTGCCCATTTCCCTACTAAATTACAGTTAGCCATCACAACTAAGGGGGCTTGTTTATGTGTCCGGAATATACCGATTGGTTTGCCGGATTGAATAACGAGTGTTTCATCTTCCTCCAACTGCTTAAGCGTATCTACAATCGCATGATAGGAAGGCCAATTTCTAGCTGCCTTACCTAGAGAGGCATAGACAATGAGTTCCTTCTGATTCTCCCCATTCTCCAAGACGTTCTCTAACATGCGCAGGAGTGCTTCTTGTCTCCAACCTTTACAACGAAGCGTGAGCCCTCTTGCTGCTGCAATTCTTTCCACATTCATCACCTCAGTTTAGCTTGTTTGAACAGTGCTATAACGATTAGCGGGACGTGTTAGTCCTAGATGCTCACGAAGCGTGGTTCCTGTGTAGTCCTGCTTAAATAGTCCTCTTCGCTGCAATTCTGGGACAACCAGATCTACGAAGTCATCTAACCCACCTGGAAGGTGTGGGAACATAATATTGAAGCCATCTGCCGCGCCACTAACGAACCAGTCTTCCATTTGATCAGCAATTTGCGATGGTGTTCCCGCCACCCCACGTGAATTAATGCGTTTATACAATTGACGTATCGTCAAATTTTCACGTTCAAGTAAGTGAATAATCCGGGCAAGATTGCTTTTACTTTGATTGAATCCTTCTAGCTGTGGAACAAAAGGAAGGGGTTCATCCAGCGGATATCCCGAGATGTCTTGACCAAGGTAATGAGAGAGCAGATCAAGTCCAAGCTTCTCAGGGGTCAAGTCTTCAACAATCGCCAACCGTTCGGCGGCTTCCTCTTCTGTCCTACCGATAATCGGCATAAACCCTGGCAATATCTTAAGCTCATCACGAGACCTGCCGTATTTAGCCAATCTCCCTTTAATATCCTCATATAACTGAACCCCGTCCTCCACGGTTCCAAATGGACCAAAGGCAGAACCTGGTGCAAATACTACCTCTGCTGATGCAGCTGCTAGCTCTTTCCCAGCCTCAGAAGCGCCCGCTTGAATAAGCACTGGATACCCTTGCGGTGGACGTGATACATTCAGCGGGCCACGAACAGAGAACTCACTCGTTTTGTAGTCAAGGTTGTGTAGTTTATCTTTGTCGGCAAAGTTACCTGACTCCTTATCAAAAAGAAGTGCATCATCTTCCCAGCTATCCCATAACCCCTGAGTAACATCGACGAACTCGCCCGCTCGTCCGTAACGGTTCTCATGCTCCAAATGTTTATCCTTACCGAAATTACGTGCTTCTTCATCCGTCTGTGAGGTAACGATGTTCCATCCCGCCCGGCCCCCACTCAAATGATCGAGTGTCGCTAGTTTGCGCGCGATATGGTACGGTTCGTTATAGGTTGTCGATACCGTTGCCGCTAGTCCAATTTTCTCCGTAACGACAGAAAGCGCCGAGAGTAAAGTAAAAGGCTCCGGACGGATACTGTTAGATTGGACGATACCGGACTCAAATCTATCCCATACATATAGTTCATCCGCATAGAAGAACATATCGAACTTGCCTCGTTCCGCTGTTTGTACGATGTGTTTATAGTAATTTAAATCAAGCAACCCAGCAGCATCCGATTCCGGATGCCGCCAGCTTGAAATATGTTCGCCTGCGGGGAAATACATCATTGCTCCAAGTGTCATTTGTCTATTATTGTTTCCCATTATGTTTCTCCCCTTCGTCTTATTACTTAATAAGGCCTTCGTTCTTCAACCATTCTCTAGCTACATCTATCGCCGGTCTTTGCTTCTGTTCTACTTCACCATTCAGTTTTTGCATTTCAACGTCATCAATTTTACCAGCCAACTTGTTAATAATATCTTTCAACTCAGGATGCTTCTTAAGTGTTTCTTCACGGATAACAGGAATCGCAAAGTATGGAACAAACACATGTTTGTCATCTTCTAAAACGATAAAATTGCTAATTGGAATTTTGCTATCCGTTGTATAAACATCGGTCACATCGATCAAACCTTGTTCAATAGCTTTGTAGCCAAGTGCATTATTCTGAATCGTTTTGATTTCTTTAAATTTAGGATCATAGACCTTCTGCACGAGCGGCCATGTATCTTCACGTTTCAGAAACTCTTGGCTTGTGCCAAATATAAGTTCCCCAGCGTTCGCAGCTAGTTCGGATGTTGTCTTGATGTTCAATTTCTCCGCAATCTCTTTGCGTAAGACGAGTGCATACGTATCGTTAAATCCGATTTGCTCAAGAACTTCGACTTGATTCTTTTCTTTCAATTTCTCTTTTACAATTTCGTATGCTTTCTGAGGATCATACTCCGGCTTCTCTTTAAGAATATTGAGTAGAGCGGTTCCCGTGTATTCCACATAGGTATCAACATCGCCCGCTTTAATCGCTTCCCATAGCAGGTTGTTATCCAGTGTAGTAATTTTAGTTGAGAGCTTCGTGTCATTCTCAATTAATAAGGCTATAGCATTTGCCAAAATATCTGATTCAGCAAAACCTTTAGTCGCTACAGTAATGGTATCGCTAGATGATGCTGATTTGCCGCAACCCGTCATAGCCAACACCAATACTAGAGATAGTCCTGCGATGATAGAACTGCGTAACCAAGCGCCAGGGCGAATCGTTGTGATCTTTTTAAATAAATTCATGAATAATTTCCCCTCTCCTCATTTACCTTTAGTTTTTTGTATGTTGACGCAAGCCTTTCGGCGTTAATACCCGATTGAGTCCTAGCAGAAGAACATTAACTATAATGACTAATAAAGAGACGGGTACAGCACCTTCCAGAATCGTTGTCGTATTAATCATCGAGATCCCGCGAGTAATAATGTCACCAAGTCCGCCGGCAGCAATATAAGTAGCAATAGTGGCTAAACTAATGGTTTGTACCGCGACCAGCCTAACACCCGCCATGATAATACTGCGAGCGATCGGGAGCTGTACCATCCATAAAATCTGCCAACGGGTCATCCCCATCCCGGTTCCCGCTTCAATGAGCGCTGGATTCACACCACTAATTCCTACGTAAGTATTTTGAAGAATGGGCAGTAACGCATACAGGGTAAGTGCGATAATTGCAGGCTTTGTACCAATACCAAGGATCGGAATCATGAATCCGAATAAAGCAAGACTAGGAATCGTCTGAATAACTGATACGGTTGTAATCACTGTATTCGCAAGTCGTTTATAGGCAGTAAGTACAATGCCAACGGGTATGGCGATCACACAGGCGATTAGCACGGAAATGAGCGATAAATTGATGTGTTCACCCGTCTTTTCAAGTATCAGCGGCCAATCCGCTTGAATGGTATTCCAAAATTGATCCATATGAAGCAGCTCCTATTCGCCCAAGAATTAAATGCTATATTGATTGAAACGCTCTACCCCGAGAAATTCACGCACAAAATCATTCGCTGGTTTATCAAGGAGTTCTGCTGGTGAACCGGTTTGAATGATCTGTCCATCCTTTAGTAACACGATCTGATCGGCTATTTTCAGTGCTTCATCAATATCATGCGTAACGAAAACAATGGTTTTCTTAACCCGTTCGTTTAGATTAATTAACTCCTTCTGGAGTTGAATGCGGCTGATGGGATCTAAAGCACTAAATGGTTCATCCATCAAAATGATCGAAGGATTCGCAGCAAGCGCACGTGCAACTCCGATTCTTTGCTGCTGACCTCCGCTTAACTCATGAGGATAACGGGAACGGAATTGCTCTGGACTGAGTCCGATTAATTGCAGCAGTTCCTCTGTACGTGCAAGTAGCTCTTTTTTCTTCTCTCCCTTAAGTCTCGGAACAATCGATATATTCTGCTCTATCGTCATGTGCGGAAATAACCCGATTTGTTGAATGACATAGCCGATATCTCGTCTTAACTCAACAGGATCTAGACCACTTACATTTTTCCCTTCGACTAGCACGGTACCGTCCTCTGGCTCAATTAATCGATTTATCATTTTAAGCAGGGTTGTTTTCCCACAACCAGAAGGTCCAATGATCGTTACGATTTTTCCGCTCTGTATGATGAGGTCAAAGTTCTGCAACACATATCCTGAACCATAGTTCTTTGAAACCTGTTTGAATTCCACTGCTGCTGCATGATCACTCATCACAATCACTCTTCTCCTGAATAATTTAACTGACTATGCACATGTTTTTAGTATGAATATATGACAAAAAAAGGCCTCATTTCCCTCGTTCAAGGAAAATGAGACCTCCATTTGTTTGGTCAGCCTCGTTTATTATTAACATTCGATAATTCAATATTGTAATGTAATATTATAGTATGAGTTTTCTTTTGTCAATCATTATTTATGAGTAAACCTATCGGAATTAATATAATACAATTTCCTCTTACTCCCTAGTCATGATCTACCTAGTTTATGTGACAATTGGTTAGCGGCTGCCACTACATAACCCGATATTTCTTGATCATAATCTGCGTTACATTTGAAATTTGGCCCAGCGATCGACAAACTAGCAACAACTAATCCATGCGCATCAAGCACTGGTGCAGCAACGGCAAAAATATCTGGATCCACTTCCCCGTGTGTAAAGCTGTAACCTCGATCCCGGATAGCCTTACATTCTTCAGTTAGAACACGTTGTTCCTCGGAAGTCTCAAGGGTATCTACAACCCGTTGAATAAATCGTTCATTCTCATAAGCAAGGATACATTTCCCTGATCCCCCTGAATTCAAAGGCAGTACTCTGCCATTCTCAACAGCAAATTGAAGAAGGCCTTGGCTGCGCACATTTTGTATACAGACACAATTCATTCCTGAACGGACGAACAAAACCGATGTTTCTCGCGTTTGCCTTGTTAATTGCTCCATAATAGGCAACGCTAGCGGTAATAACTCACGATGAGCTTGATGGCTTAAGCTTCTAGCCAAATCTAATATACGCATGCCTAGGCCAATTTGACTCTTCCCTTTCCGCTCCACAATCCCGTTCTGTTCCAGCGTTTGAATGAACCGATAGGTCGTGCTTTCTGGAATAGATACCTTCTCAGCGATTTCACTGACTGACAATGTATCATTGGCTTCAGACAGAGCAAACAATATGTCAAGCGCTCTGCTCAGCGTTTGTGTTCCATTCATATATGTACCCTCCAAATAAAACTTTTATATAACCATATATAACATGAAGTGTTCTCTTATAAACACGATATATTCTAAGTAATTTTGTTCAAATAAAAAAAAGACCTCCTGTGTTCAGGTCAGCCATACTTCATTCATGTTCTGCTTATTACTATGCTGTAACTGTCGGGATCTTAATCTCATTCGCATTAAAGAAATCCAGAGCGGAACGATACCAGGAGATTTCCCCTTCTTTTACGCCATCGATGTAGGTTTCAACACGCTCATTATAAAATGAAAGATATTCTTTAATGTTCGGAATCTCAGGGATAGGATTCAAGTAGCTCCATACGATATTCTCGTGGATTTTATCATTTACAGTCGCCGACCAATAAGAAGCCGTTCCTTTATACGGGCAACTTGTTTGAAGTGTAGTTTCGCTTAGAAGATCTTGCCTTACATCTTCCTTCGGTAAGTAGTAACGTACAGGTACACCTGTTTCAAATACAATGACAGGACGATTGCTCTCTGCGACAGTTACCCCATCAATAACCACTAGAATATGGCGTGAACTCCGCAGCGCATCCACACGTTTATAAGGATCACGGGCGTGAACAAAGATCTCTTCTTCCTCTTCAAACCAAGCATCCACCTGATCCCAATAAAATGAATAGTATCCTTTGATGGCCTCACTCCCCGCTATCGGATTCTGATAACTCCAGATTGCGTTCTCAGCCACTCGGTCACCAACCTTGATACTCCAATACGATGCCGTCCCTTTAAGTCCACATTCAGTAGAGTGATCGGATTCGACAAATAGATCTTTGCGAACATCTGATTCAGGAAAGTAGTACACCGGAAGATGGCCTCTCTCATGGAGCGTAATGACGTTCTTACTGTCGGCAATCGTTTCACCACCGAATTCCACATGCACTCTTCTTGGATTTAAATCTGCTTGAAGATTCTTCTTGTTAGACATTCAATTCCTCCTCCTTCAAAATGATATCTCAAATACAAGTAATGAATTATCGCATTCAGATAATAGCACGACAAATTACATTATTCAATATATATTACCAACTTATCCAATAAGAATAATAAAATATTATCTGTGCTTACGATCATACACCTTTTTTCATTGTGTTGTATAATTAAATTTCAAAGTAAAAACTACTCTAGAAGGGGCGAGAAATACAGATGAAAATTCAGATTGGCTCTTTGGCGAAGGAAAGATTAGTGGAAAGCTTGGGAAATCGACCTGGATTTTTCAAACTATTTTATGATACTGAAGGCTGTGGTTGTAACGGAGTGATCGTTATTCTGATTACGGATAAGCCCGATCAGTTCGATATAGAAATCGAAACAAACTTGGTTCCTTTTCTAGTCGACCCTAAACAGCAACACAACCTTGATGAGACCATGCGCCTTGAAGCTGAAGAGAATTACCCTGCCTTTAAATTGAGTAGTGACTCTAATCTCTTGAGTAGTAATATTCGCATCAGAGACATCCGCGGTGACAACCATACTTTGAATGACACAACAGAATGTCTAATCAAATAAGGCACAAAGCCAAAATCAGTGGTTGACAGAACCTATTGTGGGAAGCAGCATTATGTTTTGGAAGATGTTACCCTCACTGTTAAAGGAGGATTTCCTGAATGGACATCAGAAGGCGAAATCCTCCTTTAAAGGTGAACGCTATTACGGGTAATGGAAACACTCGATTCTCGAACAATAAGGCGGGGTTCCAACTGTACTCTTTCATATTCTCCCACCTTGTTCTCCAGAATCCGATTCAAGAGTAGTTGCGTAGCCACGCGTGCCACCTCGCTCCCCATAATGGAGACAGAACTAATCTGAGGGGTTGTTAATGTAGTCCACAAATTGTTGTCAATCCCAACAACAGCGACATCCTCTGGAACAGAAACCCCCAGTTCCTTAAATCGATTTACAATCCCGATCGCAACCATATCGTTCACCGCATAAATAGCATCCGGCATATCCTTTAGACTGTAGAAGTAATCGGCTGCTTTAACCCCCGTTTGAATGGAGAAATCTTCACCAAAATAGACCAAGGAGACGTCTAAGTGTTTGACGGATTGCTCGTACGCGAAATATCGATCTTCAATGACCTCTTTCTGCGCTCCGGCATAAGCAATTCGGGTTCTGCCGATATGTTGTAAGTGCTCCATCACGATCTTACCTTCCATTCTGGATAGACTTACGATGTCTGCCTTCACTTCATCTCCCAATCTCCTACCATAGTTAATAACGGAGACAGGAACACTGGATTTATTGATGAATTCCACGATGGTTTTCGGGTACGCTAGTGGCATGATAATGAGTCCATCTACATGTAATTTCTTAATTTCTCGAATCGTCTCCAGTTCCATTCTGGCATTTCCAGAGGTATTAATTTGAATCACACGATAATTAAATTGTTTGGCAACTTGTTCCACGGACCAAGCAATATCAGGAATAATCGCATTGCGAATATCAGGAACCGCGAGGGCAATTTGTTTGGTATGACGTACTTTCAAACTTTGAGCCGAAGTGTTTGGGGTAAATCCCATCTCTTCGATCACTTGAAGTACTAGTGTTTTTGTCTTGGCACTAATTCCACCTGTATCATTAAGGGCTCTAGATACGGTAGCGATACCTACCCCAGCCCGTTTTGCAACATCTTCGATCGTAACCTTCTTCTTGTTAGGCACAATTAACGTCCTCTCCTAATCGGAATCGTTTCCATATTGAATCTTAAATTTGAAGGATATTTATTATTGACATCATACCACAATTTTATAGCAAGTTGTAGGTATTCTCTCTTTTCTACTCTATAAACCCAGTGTTAGTGAAGGTTTTCACTATATTAAATATCACATTTTAATATATTTAGATTTGACATTCCTCTATTAATGTGACATATTTGTTACGGAAACGTTTCCCTTTCTGCGTGAATCTAACTAAGAAATCAATTCATAAACGGGAGATGGAATATATGCAAGCATTGAGATGGCATGGCGTCAAAGACCTACGGTTAGAAACGATTGAAGAACCAACTGCTTTAAACGGTAAAGTGAAAATCAAAATTGAATGGTGCGGAATTTGTGGGAGCGACTTGCACGAATATGTTGCAGGCCCTATCTTTATTCCTGAAAATACAGAACATCCACTAACAGACGAGAAAGCTCCCGTCGTGATGGGACACGAATTCTCTGGACAAATCGTCGAAATCGGGGCAGGTGTATCGAAATTAAAGGTTGGCGACCGTGTTGTCGTAGAGCCTATTTTTGCCTGTGGGGAATGTACGGCATGTCGACAAGGTAGATATAACCTTTGCGATAAGATGGGCTTCCTTGGACTCGCTGGTGGCGGAGGCGGATTCTCTGAATACGTAGCTGCTGACGAACATATGGTTCACAAAATTCCAGATAGCTTATCCTATGAACAAGGCGCGCTTGTCGAACCTTCTGCTGTTGCACTGCATGCGGTCCGCCAAAGTAAATTTAAGGTCGGTGACAAAGCGGTTGTCTTTGGTGCAGGTCCGATCGGGCTGCTTGTTATAGAGGCACTGAAAGCATCTGGTGCGTCAGAAATTTATGTGGTTGAGTTATCTGAAGAACGAAAGAGCAAAGCTGCTGAACTAGGTGGCATTGTGATTGATCCTAAACAATACGATGTAGTTGAAGAACTACAACAACGTACAAATGGCGGAGTTGATGTTGCTTTCGAAGTAACGGGGGTTCCACCGGTTCTCAAACAAGCTATTGAATCCACGAATTTGGGTGGACAAATTATGATCGTAAGTATCTTTGAGAAGGAAGCTGCACTTCACCCTAACAATATTGTTCTCAAAGAACGCAGCATGACAGGAATTATCGGCTATCGTAATGTGTTCCCTGCCGTAATTAGCCTAATGGAACAAGGTTACTTCCCTGCTGACAAATTAGTAACGAAGAAAATCCAACTTTCGGAAGTGGTCGAACATGGATTTGAAGCGCTGTTGAAGGAAAAGAATCAAGTGAAAATCCTAGTAACTCCTAAACAGTGATTTTGAATCTCAGACGTCCTACAGCGCGTTATTTATGATTAAACAACTAATCCGTATAAACAAAAGACACCAATACTGCCTTAAGGGCGGGATTGGTGTCTTTTGTTATGTTCATATTGTAAAGTTCACTTTCTCAGTGACTACCTCTTAAATGCATTACGGAAATCATTCATCACTTTCCGTTGTCTTTCAATGTAATTCCAAATCCAGAAGACGAATAAGAGCGACATGATAGAATAAACGATGGAAGCGAAGATATTTACTTCAGTCAATAGAAACGCCAAGACTAACAACAACCCGTTAAATAGATGATTGATTGCTGTATGTGCGTTACTTGGAATGAGATCTCCCGCATTTTTGTCGTAATTTTTCCAAGCGTATCGAATCGCCTGCCATGCAAACGGAAGTGAAAGGAAAGAAATATATAGTGTGTATGGTGCGTAGTTCACAAGTGGAAGTATAGCAACAATAAGGTAGCCCACGATGAAAGAGGCAATCAATACATTCCTAGCTTTACGTTTACCTATGCGAACCACTAACGTGTTCTTGCCCGTCTTCGTATCTGATTCAGCATCAGGGAACTGATTAATTAGCAGTACATTCGAGACGAATATAGCAACGGGGAGCGAGATCAGGAACACCTGTATCGAATAATGGCCTGTCAGGACATAATAAGCCCCCATGGTCATAAATACGCCGTAGGTAGTTGCAACTAATAACTCCGCTATTCCAGGTGCCATATTAAGAAAGGAGAACTTTCCTTTTTCATTCGTATAGAACATCCCCGCAATAATTCCGTACAGAATAAGTGGGATTAACCCCCATCCACTTATAAACACTAAATAAACGCCTATTAAGGTTGCTATGACAAATAACAATAGTCCAAAGAACCCCATATCCCCGCGAGATATTAATCCTAGCTGAATCATTCTTGAGCCGCCTGTAAAAGGCCGCATCCCCGTGTTATTATCACTATCCCGCTCAGCATCTTTCCAGTCATTAATCATATTTGTTCCTGCTTGAATCATTAAAGCTCCAATTAAGGTGAGCAGAAATAGTCCTGCGTTAATGGTATGCGTGATCGAAAAGGCAAGTGCTCCACCCAGTAGGATTGGAATCAGGGAAGCTGTCATGGACAGTGGACGAATAGCCTCTTTCCAAACTCTAGCTTTTGCTTTTACATCATCCCATGAGCTGAAGTTCAGCCGATTTTCTTCAAATTCAAATACCGTTGGCGGTTCACCCTGTAGAATCTCAGGAACGAAGCGATATTTAACTGTAAACGGTCTAATCACGATAAATTCCAGCCGATCTATGGCATCTATCGCCATAAATTGTGCCACAATCGGAGAACGATGTTGTAGCAAAAGCGCCGCACGTTCACGCTCCGCTTGATCACTTAACACTTCTGCTCTACCTAGAATTTCGCATTCTTCCATCTTCATAAATTCCTCACCTTGATGGATCAGAAGTGCAGTTTCAGGAATATTGCTCCATTGAATAACTTTAGGATCGCCTTTTGTACTCGTCACAAAAATATTAAAATCATCATCCACTGCAAAATGCATCATCCGTTGACGTGGTGACCCCATATTCGAGGTTCCAACAGCCACAACTTCAGAAGCCATTAGAAAATCAATGACTTGTTGTTTACTTCGTATTGCCATAACTACAATCTCCATTTCCAATATTCAATATGATTTCGCGAATTTCATCGACCTTACCTACGATATGGTCTGCCCCTGCATTTCTTAACTCTTCTTCCGAACCGTAACCGAATAAGACACCAATAGACTCTACACCGCAGCCTTTAGCTCCGATAATGTCATGCTCACGATCTCCGATCATTATGGCACTCTCTGGCGAGATTATATTCTCATCAAGTACAAATTGGATTACCTCTTGCTTCTTCGTACGTGTCCCATCAAGATTACTACCTACAATGTGCTTGAAGTAATGATCCATCTCGAAATGCTTCAAGATCTGTTCGGCGAACACTGTAGGTTTGGAAGTGGCGACATACAAGGTATAACCTTCGTCCTGCAAATATTGAAGCAACTCAGGAAATCCTGGAATGACACTATTCTCAAACATCCCCACCTCGCGAAAGCGTTCCCGATAGTAATCTACAGCCAGATGTGCATTTTCCGGAGATAATCCTCCTAGCTCTACGAAAGATTCATATAAAGGCGGCCCAATATAAGGAATAAGCTGATCGATGTGATCAACCTGGATGTCAAATTTATTCAAGGCATATTCTACACACTTTGTGATCCCCTCTTTAGGGTCGGTTAAGGTTCCATCCAAATCGAATAAAATATTGTTAATATGTCTTTCCACTGCTGTAATTCCCCCCATTTATGTTCATTGAATCATCCTTGCTTACCAATGCTTATCAATAAAACCATCTCTCCCGGACTGCTCACGATCTTCTTTATAATGTTTAGGATTCTTCTTGTGATAGTCTTGATGATATTCTTCAGCACGGTAAAAGATAGGCGCTGGAAGAATCTCTGTTACAATCGGCTCTGCAAATCTTCCACTTGCAGCAAGCTGATCCCTAGATTCAATCGCAGCGTTACGCTGTTCTTCATTATAATAAAATATAGCTGTCCGATATTGGGTCCCTCTATCTTGAAACTGTCCGTCCGCATCGGTTGGATCAATCTGAGGCCAGTATAGTTCAAGCAATTTCTCATATGGGAAAAGCGTAGCATCAAAACTGATTTGCACGACTTCATAGTGACCTGTTGTCCCAGTCTTGACTTCTTCATAGGTTGGATTCTCACTCTTTCCACCGGCATATCCGGATTCTATTCCAAGTATTCCCGGCAATTCTTCAAAGGGTGTAACCATACACCAGAAGCATCCTCCAGCAAACATTGCTTTTTCCATACTTCCCAACTCTCCTTCCACTCTACCTTTTTCTCTACCACTCCTATTAAATATGGAGCAAAACAGATACGAATTCAAGCTTTCTTCCATAACTTAACATTACAAACAGTAAAACAATAAAAGGCCGCTAAAGAAGCGACCTTGGGCAATGAATCCTCATTATGAGTAATGCATTTTATGGATAGAACAATAACGTAACGTCACGTCACGCCTTCCGACGTTCCATTAAATTGATCCCAACACCCATGCAAATTACACCAATGAATAGCAGTTTGGCTATAGGCATAGCCACATCGGTCAAACTTTCGTTGAACATCGCTACTCCGGTTAAAGCTTTCATAGCATGTGTCAGTGGAAATATTTCAGAAATCCCGAGAATAAACTTATTCGTAATTGTCCCAGGTGGGACATAAATCCCACCAAGCATAGGCATAATGGGTACGGTTGCTGACAAGAGGGAACTAAACTGTTCAGGTGTTCTCATCACACCAGCAAGTAGCATTGCAAAGGCCACCATAGTAAACATATAAGTCGCGCAGATGACCAAAATCATGTCGAAATGTTCCATCAGCTGATATCCAAACCCATAATGGAAAATGAGGAAGACAATAATAATTTGTATAAAACCAATCAAAAAGCTGTAGATCAGATGCCCTAGATACATTTCCGTCTTGCGAACCGGAGACAAAATAACTCGATTCCATACACCTGTAGTTTTCTCCATCAATACTCCAGTCACCTTAAATCCAATGGTGTAGATAACCAGAAATAAAGTAAGCCCAAAAAGAAACTGTAAGTTTATATCATACTTGACGATAGGATTACCATCCCATGCCTGTGTTTGTAAAGTTAATGCAGGTCTCTGTAGGTTATGTTCTACGTCTGCTCTAAACTGATTTTCATCTCCCGAATGCGTAGATGCTTCCCGAATCTGCATTTCCTTCGCGAACACATGGAATACATGTTGCTCTACGAGCACCACATTGGGACTTTCAATCGCTGAAATAATCTTGTAGTTATTCTCTGATAATTTAATTGCTACATCTGCCCGACCTTCACGTACCGCATCACGCGACGGCTGTTCAGCTCTCATCTTGAATTGATAAGCTTCACTTTGATTTAATAATTGTATCCATGCTGTTTCTTCCGCCGTTGTCAGTTCTGGAACACCAAACACATCTATAAGCATCTTGTTATTAGTTGTCATACTCATAAGTACAGTCCCTACAATACTTAGGCTTAAAAAGATGATGAGCATGAACGGGGAACGACGTTCTTTTCTCCATTGGGCCCAGAAAACAGTGAACATTAGATCCGCCCCCTTCTTGGAAATAACAAGCTACTCATTACAATCATTACAATACAGAGCAGTCCAAGTCTCAAGAAAGGAACAGTTAATGAAGCAAGGTTATCATGCTGGATCCAACTAATAAAGATGGATAATGACAAGCCATTAGGTGTCCATTCTCCAACGTACTTAATCCAATCAGGTAAGATGTAAATGGGTGTGAAGCTTCCTCCAGCGCAGCCAATGACCATAATAATCAGTGTTAAAATTCCAGTTGCTGCCGATTCTTTTATCCGGAAGGTTAATGATGTGAACAACATAGTTAATGCAGCCACACAAAGTGAATACAACACTAAAATGAATACCATACCAAACCAAAACTTTATGGATCGATTCGGAAATAAATCGAATATAAATTGAGATGCAACAATCAATAGTGCAAATTGCACGAACGTCACACAGAAGATTGAACCTGCCTTACCGAACAAATACCTAGCAGGATGACTACCCGTCACCAGAATGCGATTAAACACATGCTCTCTTTTCTCGGTTATCGCCTTCAAGGCTACGGTTTGAGCTAATATAAGTGAAGCGATAATACTAATCGCAAATGTATAATATTGAAAAGAGCCTAGTGGCTCGATTCCGGCAATTTGCTCCCGACCACCTAACGTTAAAGTTTGATCCGTCTTGCTATACTGATCCACTTTTGTAACCAGTGCATGATCAATCGCCGTTTGAAGATTCACCTGTTGCATGAATTCATTGACAACATCCTGTAGCACATCTACAGACATCGAACCCCGCTGATCTGCGGTCAATGTAATCTTGCCTCCGCCTTCTCCATCATCCAAGAGTATCTTATTTAACGTTGCCAGCGTGAAACCAGCAGGGATGTTTATCATTGCCGTGATCTCTTTATTTTTCAATGCTTGCATTGCTGCATCCTGATCCATCGGTATGCTTTTCACGAAATCGATACTGTCCAGTATTTGTATCAAAGACTTCGCGGGAAGTCTTTGCTCCGCTTGGAGTCCCAGCGAAGCCTGAGCTTCACTGGTTAAAGAAGATGATGCAATGGCATTCTTAAATGCAATAAGTCCTGACGGCTCATTATCCTCATTAACTATAGCAACCGTCATTTGCAGCGATTCGTTCTTCTTCTCTACCCAGCTTGATGTCGTATATCCTAGAATGATAATCATAATAAGAAATATGATCGTCATAACAAGTGTATCGTAGCGTTCTCTCCATAGAATTAAGAGATCTTTTTTGAAAAACGGTCCCAATTTAACCCCTCCTCAAACCATTCATAAGGTTAATTCTCAATGTTACCAGTGGTTAATCCCTCAATTTACGACCAGTCAGTTGCAGGAATACATCTTCTAAACTCGGTGTATAAACATTAATGTTCACGATCTGCACGCTGAGCCGTTCTGCCACTTGAACAACATGAGCAAGGATTCCGCTTTGTTTCGTGACAATCAGCTTGAGTCCTGATTCCGTTTCTTCGACTTGCCTAACCGGGTCCAATACGAGGAGCTCTTGGACTAATTCGGGAGATGGTTCATTTAGCTGGATAAGTAGTGTATCTTCTCCTGATAAAATGCGTCGCAGCTCATCTTGGGTTCCCGATGCAATAATCTGACCATGGTCCATGATGTACATCCGATTGCACAGTTGCTCAACCTCTTCCATGTAATGACTCGTGTATAGCACTGTTGTCCCCTTCTCACGGTTCAACAATCGGACCGTTTCCAAGATGTGATTACGCGACTGTGGATCGATCCCAACGGTTGGCTCATCCATAATGACGATTTGCGGGTCATGTAGTAAGGCAGCGGCGATGTTAATCCGCCGTTTCATGCCACCGGAGAATGCTTTGATTAACTCTTTCTGCCGCTCTCGCAAGCCCACCATTTCAAGCACTTCTTGAATTTTAGATTCCAGGTGGTTCCCCTTCAGCTTGTAGATTCGACCAAAGAATTTAAGATTTTCATAAGCAGACAGCTCATTATATAAGGCAATTTCCTGCGGTACCACGCCAAGAACCTTGCGAATGTCCTGCGGATTTTTCACTACACTTTTTCCATTTAAGCGAACATCTCCACTCGTAGGTAGCAAAAGGGATGAGATCATCGAAATCGTTGTAGACTTCCCAGCTCCATTTGGTCCGAGCAACCCCACGGATTCCCCCTTCTCCAAATATAAGCTCACCTCTTCAACAGCGGTTTTCCCTTTGAACACCTTACGTAACTCGATCGTTTCCAGCATATTTCATACCTCCTTAACCGATTAGCGATTATGTATAAAGTTTATATACAAAAAGACAGTGCTCCCACTGTCTTCCGTCACTTCTTTGTATGTAAACCATGACTTCAGTCATTTTTTCTCAAACCACGTTATGCCGGATGGCGTAGATCGCTAATTGTGTTCTATCGCGTAGCTCCAGCTTATCCATGATTTGACTCACATGATTTTTTACCGTTCCAAGTGATAATGCCAACTCATTAGCGATCTCCTGATTACTTCGTCCTTCTCCAACAAGCCGGATAATTACCAATTCACGTGGGGTAATCGAAGCATCGACTGAAGTTACTGCCGTCTGCTTAAGTAGCTGAGGAATCACCTTAGCTGCAACCTCCTCCTGTAAAGAAAGCCCACCAGACAGGCAACTTCTGATGGAGCGGATAAGTGCCTCAGAATCGGCATCCTTCAGCATATAACCATTAGCGCCTATCTTCAGCGCCTCCATCGCATATTGATAATCATTAAATGTAGTGAGCATAAGTACCTTACTTTGTGGCCAACGTGACCGAATCACTCTAGCTGCATCAAGCCCATTCATCTCTGGCATACGGATATCCAGTATGATGATATCGAAGGTATTTCGTTCGCATAACTCAAGGGCTTCCTTCCCATTACTGGCCTCTCCGGTAACGATCATTTCGCTATCTGTTTCGATCATCATTCTCAACCCTTGACGTACCATCGCTTGATCCTCAGTTAGTAAGATCCGGATCATATCTCAGCACCTCCCTTTTTCACCATCGATAACGTACCCCTCACAACAAATCGGTCTTTATAGGGAATGACTTCTACTTGTCCGCCTGCCGTTTCCATACGTTCTCGCATAGATCGCAATCCAAAGCCTTCACGGAAGGACTTGCTCTCAGTCAAGGCATTAGAAACCTCAAAGCGAAAAACACCACCACCAGGGGCTTCGAACAACACGTCGGCTTCCCTTGCGGTACTATGTCTCATAATATTAGTTAAAGACTCCTGAACTGCACGATAGACGGCAATGGATTGTATATTGCTAATAGGAGCTGAAAGTGCACCGTGTTTGACAGTGAAGTTCACTCGTAAGATGTTCTCCGCCTCTAACTTACGAATCAAATTTAGAATCGCAGGTAATCCACCAACCTCTTCATGCTTTAAGGTCTTAACCGCATTTCGTGTCTCTTCAAGGCTCTCTCTCGCTAAATCCTTCAAGTCCTGCACCTTGGCTGCGGCCTCGTCGTCCACTTGCATACGAAATACTTCCAATTGTAACAATAGAGCCGTTAGCTTATGTCCAACAGAATCATGAATATCTCGTCCTACTTGAGCACGTTCATCTTGCCTTACCACTTGTTCGTTTGAGATCATACGACGTTTCATTTTTCGGTACTCGCTGAGCAGTGCTTCATTCCATGCTGATACTTCAACTTCCTTTGACGACATTTTATGAAAAACGATCAAGGCCGTAGCTAGTAATAAGCTATACAATACGATAAACATTGGAGGAATGGCGGGATATCCCAAATAATATGGTCCCAACGCTCCTAGCATAAGAATAAATCCAATCACGATAGCCCGAGGGTGTGACAACCGATATACGGCTTCCCCGGCAATAATTGAATATACAAGCAGAATATAGTGATTGGGAACGCCATCTTTTGCAGGCCACAGAGTTACTATAGCAATAAGTGAAGTTACGCTTAGAATGATTGTAAGTCCAACAGAATGTTGCCGAAACAGTGGGGAGATAAAATACACAGCGAAGAACATTGCACATCCAGCGATACGCCACGGCAGTTCAACTCCACTTAGGGTCAAATTTACAAAGGCACAAAACCAAGCCATCGCTAGAAATGAAAACCAAATCCAAAAAGATCGCATAATGTTTCACCTTCCCCTCCAGACATCAAACCATATTTTAGGTAAAATATCGATACTAAAAATATTATTACATAAAAAAAAGTCGTACACAGAGGTTATGTCCCCCATGTACGACTCTCTAAAAAATATAAAATTTATTTAAAAAGCGATACCAACGCCGCCTTCTCCCGCATACGTGCCCATGATGGGTCCCATATTGGAGAATAAAACTTCTTTAAAGGGATGCTTCTCAAGAATACGATCTTTGATTTCAAGCGCCCGTTTCTCACAATTACTGTGTACGATGGCAATAACCGCTTTTTCATAGTCATGTTGTTTCTCTTCTAGACGTGCCAACAGAGCTTTCAGCGCATTTTGCATGCCCCGCGTCTTCTCGACTACTTCTACCGTGCCTTCTTCACTAATTTTCAAGAGTAATTTGATATTGAGCACGGAAGCGACTGCACCCGACAAGCGGTTCAAACGTCCGCCCTTGATGACGTTCTCCAAGGTTTCCAACGTAAAGAAGGCTTTGACCTCCTTGCATTGGTGCACAACCTTTTCTTTTAACTCCGTCAAGTTTTTACACGACTCAGCCCATTGGGCTGCCAAGCCAACAACTAAGGATAATCCCCCGGAGAAAGTCTTGGAGTCAATGATCTCTATTCGATTCGTATGTCCTTCTTCCCTGTACATGTCCAAGGCCATCATAGCTGTTTGGTACGTACTACTAATGTTAGAGGACATGCAAATTACCAAGATATCAGTGCCTTCTTCTACTTCTTTGAACTTGTCCAGGAAATCCAACGGACTTGGACTAGCTGTAGTCGGTAAAGCCTTTGATTCCCGCATTTTGTGATAAAAAGTTTCGGCGTCCATATCTCCCGGCATCTTCTCATGATTGAAATGTACCGATAAATTTACGACGGAAACATTAAACCGCTTAATGTACTCAATAGGCAAGTCGGAACCACTGTCAGTAATAATCTTGATCGCCATTCATATACGCTCCTTATGATTCAAACAATATATCGTTAATATTATCATTCATAGAACTCATGCTGCAACTAATCATCAATTTCTATCGAAATAACCATTTTAGCTATTCCTCTAATTGAAGTATCGTGCTAGCAACTTCTCTCCCGTTCACCAGTAGCACAATCTGGTGCTCACCTGGATAATGACGACGAGTCGTCAGATCCGCCCAGCGATGTGTCCGTGTTCCCTTTAGCAGAGATCCGCCGGGTACAGTCTTATCACTTAGTAAGAATGATTTACGTGATGTACGTCTTCCTGCTTTCACAAAGTCGATCCCGTACTCAATACGCAGATGCGCTTGATCTCCTTCACGGATGCGAAGTTCGTAGTGTAGCTCACAGCTCCCGCCAATCGTAAGTACAGACGGCTCCACAGTCAATGAAGCCATGGATGTAAGCGAAGTCGCACCATCCGATTCCGCATAACCAAACAACGCCATAACCTCTGGCACGGATTTGCGGATTAAGGTTCGACATCCATGTCGCACGATCCAATCGGTATGCGGATGTTCGCCTTTCCAGCGCTGAGCGATGTCCACAACAACCGAAAGGTTATCCTTCGCTATATCGTTAAGGTTGTTGGCAACACTCTTTCGGACATAAAGTGATGGATCTGCTTTCAATAACTCCAGTACGGGAAGTACTGGCGCTGGATCACGCTTGAACATCGGGAGTGCTTGTCCCCAAGGTAGACGAGGTCTTGATCCCTCACTTGCTAGACGACGTACATGCTCATCCGAATGTTTCGCCCAGATCATCATTTGTGACATCATACGCTCCGTATCTCGCAGCAGGAACGATCTTACAGCAAATTCCGCAGAGGACTTCGAAGTGAATCGTTCCAGTGCTTTCATGGAAAGTTCCCAGTGCTCTTCCGCCTGACCAAATACCTCTACGAAATCGGGAAAGAACAAATATGGAAACCCAACACAACTCTCATCAATCGCAAACAACACGTCCAGCGCCTCTTCATACCGATCCGGCAGATGTGTTCCAAGTGTCTGCGCAATCCTCCGCATCCGTGCCTTTAGCTCTAGCTCATCCCATGTATCATCCATCACCGTAGCAATGAATTTGTCCGTCTCAAAGGAACTGTAGACAGAAACTATCTTCTTGCTAAAATCCCGCAGAAACTCTTCGTTGTACATGGCCTTTAAAGGTTCCGGCATCGTTGCCCTCCTACTATTAAAGCAATTTTGTATTAAATCGAGCTAACCACACAATATTTCTATTATACAACTTGCTGCACTTTTAGTAGCTTACTTTTGTTCCACATTTAGCAATTCTAATAATTGTTTCGGTATTGAAATTTGCTGATTATTAACCAGCAACTGATTGATTTCTTTTAAGATATCTCCCTCCTCTGATTTCTCTACCTTTATGGCATTAATCTCATGATGAAGTCGTTCCATTTTTTGATCCAGGGAAGCTGCAGAATCAGCTGCCTCTTTTAGTTCTTCCAGAAAGCTTAAAGGTACCTCTTGATTAAATTTATAATAGATTTTATGTTCTAAGCTTGCCCAGAAATCCATGGCCATCGTGCGGATTTGAATCTCAACATATACTTCTTCCTGCCGATCAGACATAAATATAGGAACCTTTGCTAGAACATGCAGACTTTTGTATCCATTTGGTTTTGGATTTTTAATATAGTCTTTAACTTCTACAATGGTTAGATCACTTTGATTACTCAACATATCGCTGATCCGGTAAATGTCAGAGACAAATGAACACGTTATACGTATTCCAGCGATGTCTCTAATATTTTCTCTAATATAGGTTAGTGAAGGTTCTCCACCTTTTCTATATAATTTCTTCATAATACTCTCAAAGGATTTAACACGGGATTTACTGTTTTCAATCGGATTATAGTCATGCAAGAAATGAAATTCATCCTTTAAAATATCAATCTTAGTCTCTATTTCATTTATAGCGAATTTATACATCATCATAAACCGGGTAATTTCAGTTCTCATACCTTTTATTTTCTCGATTTGCAGCGGGTTCATTTGTTGCCTTCCTCTCAGTATGGTTCATAAACAATATATAGTAACTGTCTCGTCCTTCTATCCTATCACTATTTATCTTTGTGAAAAAAAGCATATGTTCTATTTTAAATAGAACTTGAAATGAAATCAACAGCACTGATATTTAGTTGCATTTTACAAGTAAATAGATTATAACTATTGCATGAGGTGATTTTTATGAATAACGCACGTGAACAGTTTCAATTGATGACTCGTAGGTTCGGCCTACTCAACAAAGTTTGTTGCAGTGTTGGGGGTTGCGATCTGTCCTTGGTACAAAGTCATATCCTATATGAGATAGACCAACAAACGAATCCGTCTATGCAGCAAATTGCCGAAACACTGGCCACGGATATCACAACGTTTAGCCGTCAGGTACAGTCGCTTATTAAACTGGGCTTAGTGTCCAAAACTCCGCATCCTGACGACAAAAGGGTCAATACCCTCACACTGACAACCGAAGGAAAATTTGTAGCAACGACCATTGATCAACAGATGAATACTTATCTTGATGAAGTCTTTTCTTATATGACAGAGTTTGAAAAAGAGACTGTAATGAAGTCAGTAATTTTATTGAACGAGGCTATGGCTAAATCAAGTAAGTGTTGTGCACCGTTATCGAGATAACTTTTTTTCTTCTTTTAAGATTGCATTATGCAACTTTATTTCGAAACGTATAAATATCAAATAAGGAGTGTTTCAAATGACAAAATTAACTAATGATGAGATTCGTCAAAATGTTCGGAGTCGCTATAAAGAAGTAGCCATTCAACAAATACAACCAACGGCTACATCTTCTTGTTGCTCAACGGATAGTTGCTGCGATGTACATCCTGATGCGAGTGTCGTCTCAGCGAAATTAGGATATTCAGACGAGGAATTAAGCGCTGTTCCAGATGGAGCAAATCTTGGATTAGGATGTGGTAACCCTCAAGCTATAGCTGAGTTGAAACCAGGAGAAGTTGTATTGGATCTTGGGAGTGGCGGGGGCTTTGATTGTTTCTTAGCTGCACGTCAGGTTGGTGACGAGGGATATGTTATTGGGGTAGATATGACGCCAGAGATGGTCAGTCGCGCTCGGACCAATGCACTAAAAGGTGGATATACAAATACCGACTTCCGATTAGGCGAAATAGAGTATCTTCCGCTTGCTGATCGAACTGTAAACGTCATTATATCTAATTGTGTTATCAATTTGTCGCCAGACAAAGCGCAGGTATTTAGCGAAGCATTCCGTGTACTTCAACCAGGTGGACGTCTTGCGATCTCCGACATTGTAACCACAACGGAGTTACCACCTGAGATTAAGAATGATATGAACGAGTTATATTCCGCCTGTATTTCAGGTGCTTCCTCAATAGAAGAGATTACTACTTTGCTGCAACAGAGCGGGTTTACTGACATCTCCATCGAACCTAAAGATGAGTCTAAATCTTTTATCAAAGATTGGGTTCCTGGTGCGAACGTGGACAATTACATCGTTTCTGCAGTAATTAAAGCCAAAAGACCTTAATCGAGAGCTTCGGAAGGAAGGATTTCATATGATTACAGTAACCACTCGTGAAGCTACAAATAATGATGTCGCAGCAATTCTTGAAATTTACAATCAGGGAATCATGGACCGCATAGCTACGCTAGAAACAGAGCCTAAGGATTTGCCGTATATGAACCAATGGTTTCAAGATCATCAAGCTAGATACAGTATTCTGGTAGCGGAACGAGCTGGTGTAGTCATTGGCTGGGCTTCATTAAATCCTTATTCCCACCGATGTGCTTACAATGGGGTGTCGGACCTCTCCGTCTATGTAGACCGAGAATACCGGGGTAAAGGTGTTGGCAGTGCTCTACTCTCCGCAATCGAAGCCAAAGCCATCCAGCATGACTTTCGAAAGATTGTATTGTTTACACTTCCTTTTAATGCTCTAGGTCAAGGATTATATAATAAGAAGGGTTATCGGAAGGTCGGAGTGTTCGAGAAACAAGGAGTTATTGGAAATCATTTGATTGACGTGGTCATTATGGAAAAGGTTTTGTTAAAATAGATCAAATAAACAACCCTCCCCCATCCTAAGGATGAGGGAGGGTTGTGGAGTTCTTCGTTACAACAATTATGATTAGCTACTGATTACTCTATTCCGCCGGAGGTGTGAAAGAGCGAGCGGCGAATTCCGCATCAAGCATATAGAAAGCGTTGCTGTCTTTATCAATACGTTTTAGCTTCTGAATGATACTATCGAATAGAGCCTCTTCTTCTACCTGCTCATCAATAAACCATTTCAAGAAATAAATCGTCGCATATTCACGATCATCCGTAGCTAGATCAGCCAAATGATAAAATTTCTTAGTGTTTTGCTGCTCATGTGCATAACCATGTTCAAACACATCCAGCATAGAGCTATATTCATTCTTAGGTTCCGGCATGGCTTCAAGCGTTGCACGTTGTCTACGGTCATTCAGGAACTTATATATTTTCATCGCATGAAAACGTTCCTCCTCTGCCTGAACAGTAAAGAAATTCGCGAACCCATCCAGGCTTTCACCCGAACAATATGCCGCCATCGCAAGATAGACATGAGCTGAATAAAACTCAAAATTCATCTGTTTATTTAATGCTAATGCTAATTCTTCTTTCATGGATAAGTCACCTCAGCTTCTTTAGGGTATATTTTGAATGGCAAACAAGAATTTACCAAGCATCCCTAGCGTAACACGGCACCCTCTCTTGAGCAAGGTGAGCAAGATTAGATCTGTTTAGTCCAGTAACCCTTTGTAAAAGTACTTCTTTGGTATAGTTAAGTAATACCTAACTTATTAAGGAGGTTTACACATGACCGAATCCAACCATTTGTCTAACAATGTAACGAGATTTACTGGCTACGCTAATCTGTACGATAAATATCGCCCCGAGGCCCCATTACAGGTAGTGAACTTATTAACTCAGTATGTCGGACACAAACCAACCCTTGTCCTAGATCTGGGATGTGGAACAGGCTTATCCACGATAATCTGGAAGGAACATGCGGATCAAGTTGTAGGTATAGAGCCAAATGAAGACATGAGAAATAAAGCGCTAGAAAAGTTACAACTGCTGGGCGGGACTCCATCCATTACTTTCGTTGCTGGGTATTCAGATCAAACCCCCGCCAAGTCCGCGTCTGCTGATATCGTTACATGTTCTCAATCATTCCATTGGATGGAACCCGAAAGTACACTCAAGGAAATCAATCGTATTCTTAAAAAGAATGGCGTATTTGCTGTATACGATTGTGATTGGCCACCTACCCTTCATTGGACTTTAGAGGCAGAGTATTTAAACTTGATCCAAAAAGCGGATGCAGTTATTCAACAGAATGTGGACACCTTTGATCTCGTTCATAAATGGAATAAGGACGGACATTTAGATAACTTCCGTGCAAGTGGTATATTCCGTTTCACCAAGGAAATTGTATTTCACAATATAGAAATATGTAGTGCAGAGCGTTATGTTGGGTTAGCACTTAGTCAGGGCTCGGTGCAAAACGTACTGAAACTCAATTTGAGGGATCTAGATGAGGATATCGAAGCATTTGGGCAAAATGTGGAGCGATATTTTGACAGTAGAGACTTAGATATCATGTTTAACTACAGAATGCGGCTAGGTGTTAAATGAACCGCATTCTGTATCGTCAAAGTTCATTACAGAGAAGAATATGTGAAGATCAACGGCTCTTTTTGCTCTACTAGAGTTTATCAAGACATTATAGATTATTCGTTTAAGTAGATTTTCACTCGATTCTGAATTAGCTTTGCCACTTCCTCCGCGGATTTTTGTCCACTGAAGAATGAAATGGCCTCAGATCCCATAATGGAAATCACCTTACCGTCCAGGTCAGTATAGTTATCCGCTGTATTAATGAACTGTCTGAACTGAGTAAATTCTTCGTCCGATACCGATACCTTAAGTGACCCAGAGCCTCGAAGATTGTACTTTCCATTTTTAACTTGTGTCTGAATGTCGTTCAGCTGCTTCTCATTCACAGATTTAAGCAGTGAAAACCCATCTCTATCTTGCAGGGATTGCCCATCTTCGGATAACAGGAAAGCAATAAACTTCCAAGCTTCTTCTTTAACAGGAGAGTTGGCTTGAATCGCAAATTGCGAACTAGGGATAATCCTCGGTCCACCTTTTTGTTCTGGTTTTTGCAGCAGCTTCGGATTGGAGAAAAATTGATGCGGATCATTGATAAGATCTGCCGGCGATCGCAAAACGGTAGAATAAAACAATTGCTTGCCGATATCCGCCGGTTCCGAAGTCATAACTTTATCATCGTACATTTTTTTTATTTGCTGTAGCACTCCCACGAATAAGGGAGAGTCGAACTTTGCCTTTTTCGCTGAATGATCAACGAACTCTGTGTATCTATCCAGAATAATATCTGTAAGGAGGAAATCGGGTGGGTCATTTGCTAAAGCGTAGCGGCGCTCCGTGCCTTTTTCCGCCAATTTCTTTGAAATCTCCTCAAACTCCTTCCAGGTCCAATTCTTATCGTCGATATTCGTGTTTCCAAGAATGTCCCCATCACCTACGAACGCCCGCAGCGAGAATCCGAATGGCATGGCATACATACCGCCATTCAGCTTTAATAGTTCCAATATGTTCATTTGTAAATCGTTTTTATTCAACGTTTTATCTTGTTCCATGGAATCATCCATGTTCAGGAGAAGCTTTTTGTTCACGTAATCATCGATGGGTAAGCCGCTTACTTCGAAGATATCCGGACCCTTCCCTGATAGCAGTGCTGTATTCGTCGTTTTTTGGTATTTCTCATAATCATCAGTAGTCTGAATTTGAAGATCAATATCCGGATACTTTTCTTCAAACTTTTTTTCTGCCGCCTGAAAAAATGCGCTCGGCTGTTGTACAGACAAAGTAACGACTATTTTCCCTTCTTTACTTTCCAAATCCTTACTCCCCGCAGAACCACATGCCGTCGTTGTCGTTATTAAAATACCAACACAAATCATCCACAGCCACTTTTTCATTGTATAAGTTCCTCCAATAAATTCATCTCTTATTTGCTTACTATTCCATACGAATACGGTTCCCATCTTGTAAAGGCTCACTGCTTTCCAGAATAATCAGATCATCATCATAGATGTTATCCGATTGGATCATCGTTTCTTTGTCCATCGTTTCACTGTAATGAATTTGGACTTTACGAACGAGAAAGACATTTCCTAATGCCCCTTTCTGTTCTTCAACTTTATAAACAAACATTCCGTCTCGTTCCTCATGAATAGCCACATTGGAAATGACAAATCCCTCTCGGCTTGAGCGTTTCTCGAGTTTAATCCTTGCCTGCTCACCCCCTATCAATTGAGAGTTAACAACCTTTATACGTAGGACCTTCTGAGGGATCGTTATGGTCTTGCCCGCTTCTTCATTAGTCCGCGGTCGTTCATTCGCCATTTCCTCAATCGTGCCGACAATCATACGGGTCTGTTGTTCTTGGGCAGTACCTACCTCGACCTCTATCTTCTCTCCGATCGAAATTCCTAAGCTTGACAACAGCGTTGAGTCAGCAAAAATATCCAATCGATAACCTAGGCTACTGTTGGAGACAAGAACATCCGGTTCCCCCGCAGACACCATCCCCTCAATGGCATTCAGCTTCGTAATCACACCATCAAATGGAGCTGAAATTTCCTTTTGGCTGTCCAGTCGATCCCTCAATACGTTAATTTTTCGTTCCTGCACGCCAAGATCAAGTTTATACGTTTCAATATCGCGTTTTGCAGTCCGAATGCCCATCTCATCCCCTTCTGTTGTTGATGTAATGAAACGATCTTGTATATTTTGCAGCTCAATTTTTTGCTTTTCCAGATGAGTGATTTCATCTTGCAATTCTCTTTCGGCAGATTTACTGTCATAGATAATAAGCTTTTGTCCCTTTTTCACATGATCCCCTTCTTTCACGAGAATCGTTGCTACTTTCCAATGGTCAGAATTCACTAGTTTTGCTTCTGCGATGGGCTGTAGTATTCCGTTTCCTTCAAGCGTATGTACGAGACTTCCATATACTGCATTTTCCGTCCTCACTTTTGGCAAAGTCAGAGACTGGAATGTGTTACTAAATAGTGTGAAAAGCACTAACAAAATAATAAATATACAGAATATAATTTGAATTTTTCGTTTGCGCCCTCGATCTTTAGGCACTTCTCTTAAATCTATTTCCACATCCTCTTCCCCCTAAGACTCTTGCTTTAAAGAAACTTGCATCGGAAGCATCAACTCCTCACGATCTACCCCTTGATGCCAGACAGTTGAATTCCTTCAATGAAATAGGTCTCTGCATACAGAAATAACAACACCATCGGAGTCATATAAAGCATAGATGCAGCGAAAGCAACCCCCTGCTCGCCTTCGTTAATTCTCGATAAATAAACTGAAAGTGGCTGTTTGTACGGATCATCCAGAAAAATAAGCGGTTGCTCCACCATGTTCCAATAATCGACAAACAATAGAATAACGAGTGCAGCCATGCCTGGTTTGATCATAGGGACAATAATCGTGGAGAAAATCCGTAAATGTCCGGCTCCATCAAGCTTAGCCGCTTCGATATAAGAATACGGAATAGGTAGCATAAACTGCCTGAGCATAAACACACCAAAAGCTGCGAAAATCCCAGGTAATATAATGGCATTTGGACTATTCAGCAATCCCAGCTTTTCCGCCATAATGTAATTCGGTACTAATGTCACTTGAAACGGCATGAGCATCGTCAAAAGATAGACAAGGAACAGTGCCTCCCGACCGCGAAATTGCAGTTTGGAGAACGTATATGCAGCTAGCGCCGCTACGAGCGTCTGTCCTGCAATGATTGGCACGACCATGAATACTGAATTCCAAAACATCATTAGAAACTTTGAGCTATTAACCAACACTTTGCCATACTGCTCCAACGAGACTTGATCTGGCAGTAGCTTAAAATTAGCAAACCGATTCGTATCCCCTGCAGTAACTTCGTTCATTGTTCCGATCAGCCCATAATTGATACTAATTTCTCGTTCAGTCATGATCGAATTTGTGAAAGTAATCACCATGGGGAATAATAACAGTACCGCGATGACGGTCATGACGACAGTTAACGCAAATTTTTGTAATATTCTTGTACTTTGCAATCGACCGCTCTCCCTAAAATTTTTCATAGAAAATACCTCGTATGCATAAGCATGTGCTATTCCATAAACTGCCGAAAACGGCGTTCCAACATAAACAACACGCTCACAATGAGTAGAATGCAGCCGACCATCATCGTTGCCGCCGCCGTCAGTTTCTGAATATCTAGTGACATGAACATATTGTTCATATAGTGCTGCAACATATATATACTGTCGTGCGGATAGTCACCTGCAATTAAATAGGTTTCTCGGAACACTTTAAACGAATTGAGGATGGACATGATAATGACAAAAAACATTGTCGGCGTTAAATACACGAGCGTAATATTGCCAAACTGTCGGAAGCGCCCCGCCCCTTCAACTTGGGCTGTTTCATAATAATCTTTCGGAATTTGCTGTAGCCCTGCTAAGAACAAAATAATGTTATAACCGGCGTTTTTCCATAAATAAACGATGATCACCACCGTTCTCGCTGCATCTGTCTTCATCCAATCCACACGTTCGAATCCGAAGTAGCTCAGCCAAGCATTAAGAGAACCGTTCCAATCGAGTAGTATTTGCCAGATTAGAATAATCGAGGCTACAGGAACGACAAGCGGTAGTACATAAGCAGTCCTGAGCCAACTGCGAATATATACATTTTGGTTCAGCAACATCGCCAAACCTAGTGACAGTGCAAGCATCACCGGAACACTAACTGCGGTAAAATTAAACGTATTGGATGCAGCCTTATGGAAGGATTCGCTTGCGAGCAGCTCACGGTAATTGTCCAAGCCAACAAATTGGCTGTCGATTGAACTATCCATAAAGGAATAATAAACACCCATGGCAAACGGGATAATGTAGAACAACGAAAATCCTATACCACTGGGTACTAGAAACATCAATGCCGCTGAACTATCCTTACGAAGCCATCTTTTGATTGACAAACAAAAAACCCCACTTCTTCATCTCAGTTTCCTCCTATCCTTTATTCATTAAGGATAGGGAAAACTGTTTAAAAAGAAGTGGGGGTAATTATAAAGATTTTCTTAAATTAGTTAATTTTTCGGATAATGCGATGAAATACACTCAGAGCATGGTTCGTCTTAATTGAGCCTCTTTCGTACAAATTGACCAATATGAATAATTGCCTGCTGGGCCTCAGGCAACATATAGGCTAAAAATTGAAACACGCTCCACATGTTGTCCCAAACCTCTAGAGAGACGTTAACACCTGCTGCGCTCGCTCGTTCAGCAAACCGTGTAGCGTCACTTAACAGCACTTCATGATCGCCTACTTGGATCAATAGATCCGGTAAATCACTCAAGTCCATTCTCAGCGGAGACAACAACATAGGTATTGTTCCCGAGTATTTGCCCAGATAATGAGTTAATATCTCTTGATTACCTTTCAAACTTCCTGTAGGATCAAGCTCTGCCCTACTTTTATAAGATTCACCATCTAAATTCACAAGATCACTGTGAGGTGATAGCAGAAAAGCCCCCGCCGGAAGTGTCTCCGCGTGGTCTCGTAACGATAGTAATGTCATGAGTGCGAGACTTCCTCCAACGGAATCCCCACCTATAATAACTTGTTGAGCCGAATATCCATTTTCCAGTAACCATCGGTATGCAAACAAGCAATCCTCATTGGCTGCTGGATATGGATGTTCAGGTGCAAGTCGATATTCCACCAGCAACACCTTCACTCCGCTCGCTTGCGAAATTCTGGATGCCAAATCTCGATAATAGTAACAACTGCCCGCAGTAAAGCCGCCACCGTGGAAATAAAGAATGACTTTAGGTTCCGATTCAGTCTCACAAGCGGCTTCAGAACTGTGTTGGGATATATCACCCTTTGAGCTGACCCACTCCCCACTCAAATGACCCATCTTCAACGGTTCAATTACTCTCCCTGGTAGTTGTGGTAGTTGTGATACAGCTTCATTCATTTGTTGGCGAATTTGTTCCACTGATCTACCCTCTACATTGTTACTTTGCTTCAAAAAACTCTTGATCGCTGTTAGTTGCTCTATCGGTGTTCGTTCCATGATCATTCCTCCATTCCTACTTCAAGGTTTAATAACGTAATATTAAACCCTGCAGTATAGAACAGGGTCAAGTCATGAATCCATATGGAGAATCTGCAGTACACCTTGCACCTCAGGTTGCTTATGTGTCGATTGCAGATTGTTTTTCAATTCAGCCAACATTTGCTTCGTTTGCTCTTTCGCGGCAATTTCTTGGTTGATTCCTACCACTTTTCTATCAATAAAATCAATGAATTGTTGAATACTAATACTTCCATCTGCAGAATTTGTGAGTGCCTTTTTGATCTCCTTTAGAGTAAAACCGCAAAGCTTAGCATTTTTTATGAATTCGATTCGTGTCAGTACGTCTGCCGGGTACAATCGATACCCAGATTCAGATCGTGGAGGAGATGGAATAAGTCCGTGATTCTCATAATATCTCAAAGTGGCCATGTTCACATTCGCCATCTCAGCGATTTGTCCTCGTAGATAACTTCCCATTGCGAAGCCCCCCGTATTTATTCGATAATCTCAAGATCTAAGTAGACTTCTCCTAGTGATCCTGAAACAACAACACTTTCATCTTTTTGTATTCCATTAAATTGCATGCTCATATTTAACTTGCTGTGTGTATCGAGTGAAAGTGTGTTACTTTGAAATTCAAACTGTTTAAATTCATTATTAAGCACTGGTTTAAGCGAGATTTTTTCTGCTTTACCATAGTTATAAAGTTCGAACGTGCAATCAGCGATTACTGAATTCCCCTCATCCGTTTTATAGCGACATTTCAAATCTGCAACATCAATCGAATCGATTTCATTTGAGTTATGCTTAAGTAAGTACATCGTACCTTCGGAGACATAAGGAACCACAATGAAAAATACACAACATCCAATAATGATCCGTCTTAAAATCTTAGGATATTTAGGTTTGTAAAATTTTACTGTTCCACTCGTACCCACGATTAATAAAATAATGCCAATAATTGCGGGCAAATGAAAACCTGTGTTGTTTATTTTGGTCCATGGAGAAAGCCCCACTGCTTTAAAAATACTGTCACCTAAGGAATAGCCAAGATGATGAAATGGTAATAGAAGTAGAGCTACAAGTATAGCGGCTATATAAAAATATCCTTTTTTCATTAGTGCCACTCTCCTTATAATCAAACTTCCCCGATAAGTTAATACTCCACTATTTCTCTTTTTAGGTCTTCAACACTATTGATGTTCATTATATTCTCGGACTTTAAACCTAAAATCTTTATTTTCACCGCTGTAGTATCTGAATCACTTACTTTACCTGTCCCTCTTATGATGAAATCAACTTTCAACTGTGTATTTCTGATTTCCCTAATTACAAGTAATAACTCCTGTAACAACTCGTCTGAGAATTCATTAGTGTTAAGTTTTATATCCAACATATTGCTATAATCTGAGCTTATTGGAATAAAAGCCCCCTGCTCATCCTTATCTGAACTTACACCCTTCTCTAATGGAGTTGTAAGAAAATCAGTATCAATTCTTACCGTTTCTATATCATCTAGTTTAAAAAAAGTAGGGAACTTCGCTTGTAGTTCATCCATTTTTTTCTTACCCCAATAGATTTCACTATAGTTATCTTCTAATCTTTTTCCGCTGGCTTGATTCTGTTCGTCATAAAACCTTTGTTTTTCAACACGTATTATATTTTTGGCTCCATCATTAACGTTGTACACCTTAGCTGTATAGTAATCGAATTTAAAATTAAAGGAACTTCCCGATGCTACAACATCTAGATTATACTTTTTTTTCATATATTGAACTGCTTCTTTTTTAACTGCTGCATGTTCCCAGGGTAGTCCATAAAATTCTGAACAGAAGTACGCCACTGCTAATACAAAGGGTATTAGTATTAATGGGATCACGATATACTTGAGTTTAAACTTTCTCATGTAATTCACTTCACATCCTTTGACATCAGATGTGTAAAATTATCCATTAAAAATGGTGAACTGTAAATAACCCCCTGATCAACTCTGAGGGGAAAAATAAAAAACGCCAAGCTCTAATCATGCTTGGAACGTTATAAAGACAAATTAATTCATCTATAGTTGAACAATACTAATATAATTATGGGACACACCGATCACAACGTCGACATTAGAAAATTCCAAAAAGACTCGAGAGACTCAGGTCGCTCCTCATGCGTATTATTCTGTACCCCTTTACATAGCAGATCATATACTTCTGTCTGTTCGAGGCTAGCATGCTCACGATATTTCTCAAACCAGGTCATACACAGAACCATGATACGATTATTTTTCATTTCAATGGCAACTTCTAGACTTAATAATATGTTCCTAATTCCTTCTTGATAATGGCCTCTTACGAAACAATACTCTGCATAATGATAGAAAAACTTACAAAACCGATGGCGGCTAAAAAATTTCTTGTAATAGCTTTCAGAACTATCTATATCAACGAAATCAATAGATTCAATAGATTCAATAGAAAATAACTGTAGCGTCTGATCGATAGAATAATGATATTCATTCGCCGAGATCAGCATCGTAATTAGACCCGCTACGATCTCTTGTGGATTCTCCCGAAGAAAGGATGCGTATTCAGGTATAACTTCTTGATCACCCATCTTCACTTGAACACAAAGCATATTCCCACGAGCAAACAAACTTAATCGCTCCACTTCATTACGGCCTTCATCATTTAAACCCTCAAACCAACTCAAATCGACATAACCCGCAATACATCTCATGCATTCTTTGTACATTCCCTGGTATTCATATGCAATCGATTTTAATAATAAGGCTCGTCCATAGTAATAAACCAAGGGATGGCGCAGAGAGTTTCTGAATTTCTTAGTGTTCTTAAGTTTACTTTGATATATGTCATAGGCTAATAGATGCATTTCCTCAGCATATTTCTCGACATCTTCCCATCTCTCCAACGCGGCAAAGTTCTCAGTGAGTAGCATTAAGCCATCCAACGCATATGCTTCTGGAAGACGTGCTCGAAAGGGAATAAATCGATGTGCCACATAAGGACTACCAAAGTTATGATATAGGACGATTTGAAATAGCCGATAATGACTAATGGCTGATCTCTCAAAATGACTACCTTTGTCAACATCTACAATGCTTTCAAATAATATAGTTGCTGAATTATGCTTGTCCTGGTCAAAAAATGATTCTGCTATCTCGAAAGTACCCTGTATGAATTTACTATTTTGCATAATAATACGAGATATCTTTCTCAAATCATTATACAATTCTAATTCGTCGCACCGTAAAAAGAGGGGTCTTAGCCATTTCCATCCACGATTGCATGTCATGCAGTCTTCACAATATGATTCATATAATGTTCCCACTGGCATTTCCAACGCATCCGTAATACGGTCCAATTGTTCAATCGAAATCATCTTGTTACCATATACGATTCGCCTTAATGCTCCCCGCCCAATACCACAAGCATTTGAGAACATTTCAATTGACTGATGATTCTCATCCAGATACTTCTTGATGATTATTGAAATTCTGTTCATGTGTTTCAGACTACCCCCTCCTTCCACTAAAAGTATTAGTTCTCCCAATGAAGGTAATAATGACATCATAATTATTACACACCCTCTTTAGTATCATACATACAAATAAGGTAATTTGATACAACAAAGTAAGTTTATCATAGTTTAACACGGTTAACCAATAAGTTCAACTTAACCTTTTGTGCATGTAATCCCCCTCTATTGGTTGTTACAATTTATTGAGGTGATGCAGATGGCTTTTGATTATTCGCTAATTGGCAAAAGGATTAAACTTGCTAGAGATAAACAAGGAATTACACAAGAAGTGCTGGCCGAGAAACTGGATGTCTCTAATGCCTACATAAGTAAGATTGAACGAGGGAAAACGCCTATTAACCTGGACAGGCTGTCTCAGTTGTGTGTCATTCTTGAAGAGTCACCTGAATACATTCTAAGTGGAGCCAATAGTTCCACACGTGATTACCTTAGAAATGAAATTAATCTAATGCTTGAGGATTGCTCTCCAGACAAGATCAAATTGATCATGCAAGTGATCAAGCCCATTGTAGAATTTAAAGAGTAATAACTGAAAGAAACCTCCATATGAATATGGAGGTTTTTTATATTTTTAGTACACTATTCTTATTTCCACCAAGGCGAATCAGGATACATTTTTGCATGGACCCGCACCATCTCACCGATCCTCGGGGTGGAGATTTCAACGCCTTGATCTCTAGCTGCTATCAGTACACGTTCAATCGGTTCTGTCCAATCATGAAATGCTAACGTAAATGTTCCCCAATGCATTGGAATCATGACCTTCCCTTGCACATCCAAATGCGCTTGAATGGCTTGCTCAGGATACATATGAGTCGTTGCCCAGCGCTCATCATATTGTCCACATTGCATAAGTGTAATATCAAACGGTCCATACTGCCGTCCAATTTGTTTGAAATGCGGACCATAACCACTATCCCCACTGAAATACAACTTCGTTTGCTTCCCCTTAATTACCCATGAACACCACAGCGTTGTGTTTGAATCGGACATCCCTCTTCCCGAAGTGTGAATGGCTGGAGTAGCAGCCAACATGATCCCATTCATGTTCATTTCGTCCCACCAGTCATATTCCTTAATCTGGTGTGGGTCAACGCCCCATCTCTCCAGATGGCTTCCCACCCCCAGTGGTACACAGAAGAGTTTTACCTTATCTTTCAATTTCTTTATTGAGAGTTCATCTAAATGATCATAATGATCGTGAGATATAAGAACCACATCGATATGTGGAAATTGCTCAATTTCCATAGGGAGTTTTTCATTATATCGTTTACTGCCGAACAGTGGGATTGGATAGGAGTATTTACCGAACATCGGATCTAGCAATATAGTTGTTCCATTCATAACTAATAAGAATGCAGAGTGACCAAACCATGTTAGGGTGGTTCCTTCAATGGGATTAACAAGCCGTTCGTTTAAAGACTTGATTGGGATCTCATGATCAGGCCTTAATCTAGGTTGTTTTGAGATTTTCCCCCATAAAACAGCGAACACACCTTTAATACTTTTACTCGTATCTATTGGAATTTGATTTACGAACTTTCCATTCCGAAAGTTTTGAGATTTATGAAATGTCTTTGCTTTCTCTGGCGAAGGCTTTATACCAAGAAATGAGCAGAATTTTATAATCATTATCGCTATGACTACCATCCCAATCAGAACCATTAAAATCCATTTCATCTTCAGAAATCCCCCCTTCAACCATTAGCAATAGCTATGCAAAGAAACACAGAACTGCTATGTTCGAGTTTCACTCTTTTTCTCTAAACAGTTTAGTATCTCTCATCAGCTTAACCCTGCATTCCATAAAATAAACGTGATAAAAGAGCAAAGCCATGTAATTAACCACAGCAAAAAAAACACCTCTAGTATCGTGCTTAACGATACCAGAAGGTGCCTTTTACATATTAAAGGTTACTCATTTAAAAAGGATTCATAACATGGAAGAAGACATTTGGTGACGCCATCCGATAATAGAAACTACACCAGCCGATTCCACGATTGTTGAATCGATTAGATGAGCTATATATAAGACGCTCTTGCTCCAATTCTTCTATACTTTCAATGCGACCTTCCACATAATCGAGAAGACGCATCGATGCTGTATCAAGTCTGTTAATTACACCACCATAGCGAATATCAATAACTTCCCAACCAAATGCCTTGAACATCCCGAGCCATTGTGTACGATGAGCAGCACGAAGAGCTTTAACCGCATCCGAAATTTGAGGTAACACCACTGTAGCTATTCGTCTTAGCGACTCCAAGTCCTTAGCATCATAAGCCAGCTTCAGTTCAATACCGATCTCACTCTTGAGCTTAAGTACACCGCAGAGCTTCTCAGGCACCTCGAACAAGTAATCCAGTTCTGTATCAGGTACACGTGTATTCTTGATAGTTTGCTCCAATTGCTGATAATGAGCATTCAATTCAAGACCTTCGATTTGCTTATCAAACATACCGAGTAACACATCTTGGTACAGTAGGAATTTGGATGGATTACTTTGTTTCCTGTTATTCGGCTCCTGACCTGGTGTTTCGTCCAGATCTTTGAACTTCAAGAATGCATCAGCAGACGTGCCTGTACAGAACTTCACGCGCTCCGCCAATTGTTCCCAATTCGGTTTGCCTTCCGTATAGGCATGCTCCGCATAGAGTTGTAAACCTAGAAGCGCTGCGAAGGGGTTACTTTCCATTCCATCGTCGCCCCACATTGTCGCATAAACCTCGCGAATCCCTTCCTTCTTACACACGGTAAGCGCTGTGTCAGTGGCATTAAGCGATAAGCCGTAATTAACACCGAAGGTATTGAACACCCAAACCGCACCGGCGAACACTAAATTGCAGCCGAGTGGGCGATGCTTTGCAATCAACTTCTCATAATCATCAGCATCCGTATGGGAGTAATCCCAATACACCATATCGATATCCTTCGGAATGCGCTTCGCCATTTCCTCTGGGATTTGCTCGTTCGTATTGTATTGATCCGTCCCATCGGCTGAAGCAAGCTTCATGAACATATCGCTCCACATCATCGGCTTTAAGCCGCGGCGGCGGGTAATTTCAAGTACCTTTTCTAAATGGCCTGTCATAATATCAAAGCGGCTCTGATAACCGTTTCGGTCCAGATACTTACCACGACCCAGTTCCTCTGCCTCATCCATGCCCACATGAATCTTGCGGCTGCGGAATGGAGCGCTTGCGGTTTCGATCATCTTACCAACCAAATGCTCTACCTTGTCATCCCCAACGAGGAGCGCCCCTTTGGTATCCTTATAAAACCCTACAGGCTCCCATTTCAAGAACTCCTCCAAATGAGCGAGGGTCTGAATACTTGGAAACGCCTCGATACCAAATTGATCCGCATAATCATCAATTGCTTGTAGCTCGGCTTGTGAATAACGACCTCGCATATATCCGAAGTATGGTTCTCCGCTAATCTCATAAGTATCTTCCAAATACAACATAACGGTGTTTAGGCCCATTAACGCCATTTTACGCAGCATAAACTTGAAGCTATCCAGCGTTAATACAGCATTTCTTGATAAGTCGAACATCGGTCCGATGGTGTCAAACTGCTGCTGTTCCCGAATGTTGAACGATTCACCACTGCTACCATACTGTACTAGAAGTCCGAGGCCACGGAAGAAATGATGTCTTTGTCCATAACGTATGTATGCTTGTCCTTGCTCTTGTTCAAGTCCTACTTCAAGTTCCCCATCAGAAGGTTCGACACGAACAATAATGCCATCTTCCGCTTCCGTGAACTTAAGTTCCTCTGACAACGCCCGAATACCGGGCAATAATGTAGTTAAATCCCCTTCAAAATGTAATTTCATCCTTGATTCCTCCTGGGTTTCGTACAATAACCCTATTATACTTCGAATGTAGAGGTCTTTTAAGATGATTAATCAACGATATTTGATAAAAAACAAGACACACGGCTATCGCCAGTGTGCCTCCTATATGTCTTTTTCAATCTATCTAGATTACTACTGCATCCATATGCAATAAATCACGAACTGCATCCTTCACTTCATATATGTCAAAAGGCTTAGCGAATTCCATAGTTGGTTCAAACTGATTGGTCCGTTGAACCAGTTCCAACTCTTTATACGCCGTAATAACCACAACAATTGTCTTTCTCTCTCTTTGTCCAATCATGTCTATCAGCTCTAGTCCACTTAAACCTGGCATCTTCATGTCCAGAAGCACTAAATCTGGAGCTTCCTTATCCAGCAACTGAAGGGCCTGCTCGCCGTTGCAAGCCTCGAATGTCTCATAATCTTCCGAGCGAAACATCTCTTCTAACAATTTCCGAATGGCGTACTGATCATCCACAATCAATAACTTCTTTTTTAACACGAACATCTTCCCTTTCGCCCTTTTTAGAACTCGTCTATCTCCATCTCAGAGACGTGAACAATTATGACTAGAGGGTATTGCCGTTATACATGTACTTTTAAAAATCAAACTTGAAATCTTCATCCGTCAGCGAGTCCACATGCAATGCACGTACGTAACCATTGCCTTTCTTAGAGAAAAAGTCATGTTGTTTCGTACGCGTGTTAATTCCGTTAAACACAATTGGATTCACTTCTTCTTCCTCAAACAAGGGCTCAAAGCCCAAATTCATCATCGCTTTATTGGCGTTGTAGCGGACGAAAGCCTTCACTTCATCAACCAAACCGATCGATGAATAGATTTCCTCCGTATACTTTTCTTCATTTGCATGCAGATATTGGACCATTTCTTCCAGCTTCGAATACAGTTCACGCTGCTCTTCAGGCTCTAGCTCGTTATAAATCTCTTGAGCTAGCAATCCAACATATACACCGTGGATGCTCTCATCGCGAAGAATCAAATCAATCACTTCACCACTACATGTCATCTTACCCTGACCTGCTAGATAAAGCGGGTAGAAGAACCCACTATAGAATAAGTAGCTCTCCAACAATACCGAAGCCGCCATCGCCAAATACAAATCTTTGGGTGAATTGATACCATTATAGTACTTGGATACCGTCTGCGCTTTACGTTGCAAGATCGGGTTCTCTTCAACCCAACGAAATACTTGATCAATTTCTTCCGTTGACGCTAGTGTCGTAAAAATACTGCTATAGGATTTAGCGTGAATTTGCTCCATCATCGCCATAAATCCCAGCACCGCTTTACGTTGTAAGCCGTCAACATGCTCCAGAATTTTGGGCATCCCTACGCCGCCCTGTACTGTGTCGAGCAATGTTAACCCGCCAAGCACCTTCATATAGCAATCTCTTTCCACATCACTTAAAGTGATCCATGACATTTTGTCATCGGAGAGAGGAATTTCATCATCCGTCCAAAATTGTTGAATGTTCTGATACCAGAACATATTTGTAAAATCATCATCAGGCCGATTCCAATTGACGGCTTGGATTGCACTCATATTAAAAAGTCTCCCCTCACTTACTTCACTTATAAGTTGAACTATTGAATGTGATTAGGCTACAGAGCGAAATGTTCTTACGATCGCTGTTGTCCCCCGATTTCTCACTGAATTATTTTTTAAAGGTTGAAATCGAGGACAAAGGCGAACGCTCCGCTTCTTCAGAATCATTTCGCTCTATCCGCTGGATCACTTTCAGTAATCTAACTTATAGAGTTCGTCACACTATACAGAGCAGCTAACACATTCCTCTACTGACAGGCGGTTCGTACGCGTGTAGTACAATGACTTCAAGCCTTTTCGTGCAGCATAGATATAATAACGAGCCAGTTCACGGGTTGTCACATCACTATTCACGTGTAGAACGGTGGAGACCCCTTGATCGATGTGTTGCTGAATTTCAGCGATTAAATCGAGTACTTTGAACTGATTCATCTGATAAGCCGATTTGTAATAAAAGAAATTATCCTGACTCATATACGGCATCGGATAGAACGTCGTGGAATTCGCGTACGTACGTGTCTCGATCTGCTCTACAATCGGCATGACACTTGAAGTCGCATTCTGCACATACGAGATACTTTGTGTTGGTGCGATTGCGAGCCGGTAGGCGTGATACAAGCCGTGCTTTTGCACATGATTCTTCAGTTCAGTCCATTGCTCTGGACCAGGAATATCAATTCCTTGGAACAATTCCTGTACTTTAGCCGTTACAGGGCGATAGTCGACTTCTTCATAACGCTCAAAGTAAGAACCATCCGCATAATCAGACTGCTCAAATCCTGCGAACACAGCGCCAGTCTCTTTAGCGATTTCCATACTTTTCTCAAGTGAGTGATAGTTCATCATCATGAAGAAGGTACGAGCGAAATCTTTAGCTTCTGCACTCTCATATGAGATCTTGTTCTTCGCCAGGTATCCATGTAAGTTCATAGCACCAAGTCCCACAGAATGCATCTCACGGTTTGCCTTGGCTACGCCAGGAGCATTAGCGATGTTCGTCATATCACTAACTGCAGTGAGTGCGAGCATTCCCTCATGGACGGATTCGCGAATCTTTTTAAGCTCCATTACATTCACAATATTTAGGGAAGCTAGATTACAGCAGATGTCACGGCGGATGATATCCTCTTGGCCATAATTGTTAATTTCCGAAGTTTCTTGGAGTTGGAAAATTTCCGTACATAGGTTGGACATTTTAATTGGGCCGATTTTTTTCAGCGCATGTCCCTTGTTGGCGTTACTCTTATTCATAATATAAGGATATCCAGATTCTAGCTGCACTGTAGCAATCTTGGTCAGCATATCACGTGCACTCATAATTGCTTTCTTGCGTACTCGCGGATCAGCCAATAACACATCATACATTTCGTCCAAATCCATATCATCCATATGAATGCCATAAGCTTTGTATACACTATATGGAGCGAATACATGCAGCGGTTCGTTGTTCTCCGCCAATTTATAGAACTTATCCGGAACAATGAGTCCTATGGATAAAGTTTTTAGTCGTGTTTTCTCATCAGCGTTAATTTTCTTGCTATCTAGAAATTCTAGTAGATCCCAACCGAAGATATTGTAATAACCCGCTCCAGATCCTTTGCGCTGACCCATCTGATCCGCATAGGAGAAGGCATCCTCCATCAGCTTAAGTACAGGCATAATCCCCTTAGCTGCGTCCTCAACACCCTTGATACTTTCACCGCGTCCACGTAGTTTCGATAGATTGACTGCCACACCGCCACCAATCTTGGATAACTGTAGGCAGGTACCAATGATATAGTTGATAGAGTTAAGTGAATCATCCATTTCTAACAAGAAGCAGGATACCATCTCGCCTCTACGGCTCTTTCCTGCATTAAGGAACGTTGGTGTCGCTGGCTGAAGTCGTTGATCCATCATCGAAGCCGCAAGTATACGAACGGTATCGATATTCCCTCTTCCTAAATGTAGTGCCACAACCGCCACACGATCAGAATAATGCTCCAGATAACGAGTACGATCATTACTTCTCAGCGCGTAGTCTGTATAGAATTTCGAAGCCGCCATGTACGATTGGAATTGAAAGTTATAACTCCGTGTAAATTCGAATATCTCCTCGACCTCAGACTCTGAATACCGCTCATACAAGTTTTCATAGTAATCATTATCAATCATGTGTTTGATTTGTGTAGGAATATCAGCAAAAGTCATACTTTTGCGTCCTACCTCTTCCATAAACGCTTCGACAGCTTCTTTGTCCTTCTCCAATTGGAAAAACCCGGACGAGTCTCGCTGCATCAGCAGATTGTTCAGTTCAATATGACGCAACCCGGCTCACCTCGTTCTCAAAATATAGCGCATCGCGCTTTGTTCCCGCCATCTCAAATTTACTAATCACTGGTACGTGATAACGTTCAGATATTAGATCCGCGCTTCTAGCGAATTTATTTCCCCAGTTGCGATTTCCACTAGCAGCTACTCCGAGCATATGTTGATAGTTTCGCTCTAGAAAAGAAGTGACCTTCTCCGGTACTTGACCGAATCCCGTCGTATACGTAATCAGCACAAATGGTTCATCCACCGTCATGTGATCGTCTATTTGTAGCGTTGGTAAATTCAGCTTATTTATAAACCTTTTCACGTTTCCCGTCTTAGAATCGTAAGCGATTAACATTCTTCTATTCTCCTTCAATGACAGTTCTTGATTGTATATCATAATAATTATCACATCAATATGTAGTAGTGTATTAATTAATCTATAGCAATATATAGTACTTTGTCAATCCTAGCTATTTGCCCAAAACAGAGAGCAAATAGGCTAAACTCTATCGTTAATTGCTCGTTTTAGAAGGATTTGCCCCAAAATAGCCTCTTTTAAACTTGCAAAAAAAAGACGCTTGGTATCCCTACCAAACGCCTTAAATGATCTATTTTTATTTATTGAGGCTCAATCCATAATCAAAGTTTGACTTCCTCAGACATTAATTCTAACGGAAGCAGTAGCCTTTATTTTGGGGTTTTACGGTCATTAAAAATTCTAACGGAACTGAAAGACCTTATTTCTTCGAAATGATGCTTAAAGGTATGAACAATGATGAATTAACGTCTGCTGGTTCCGTTAGAATCCAAAAACCTGGAATAAACCACATATAAGGTCGCTAAGTTCCGTTACAGAGATTCGCAATCGTCAAGCACTAGTGTAGTTATTGCCTTGATTTTCTTTTACATAAGAATAATGTTAGAAAAATAACTGAAATATAACCACATACCGCAATAATAGAAGCTTCTACGCCAAAGGCTCCACCGGTTAAAAAGAATGAATCTGAAGAAAGCTCATATGAGAAAATGGCATCCGCATTATACTCAGCATTAATATCTAGAATTCCACCTATCATTATAACATTCCAAATCCCATGCATAACGGCACTAGGCCAGATCGATCCACTTTGGTATACAATGAGTGAAAACATAATACCAACACTTGTCCCCGCAACAAACAGTAACAATAAATCAAGTATATTCATATTTGCACCGATAGCATGTACTAAACCAAAGATGACAGATGGGACAAGAATCGCTATAGGTTTTCCCCATCGACGCTCTAACGCACGCATGATTACACCTCTAAATACCATCTCCTCGACAACTCCAGCACCTAAACCAACAACAAATAAAGCAATAACAACAACATTCGAAATTTGTCCTACAGTCAAATGATTGTTTACTAAATTCCCTGGCGTACTTAATAATATTGCCGAAACGCCTACAGGTAATATTATTGCACATGCTATCCAATAAGGATTAACTTTAGGTTTGGTGATACGGCAGTCAGCCATAGTCGTATGTAACACTTTGTTGCATAATAGTTTTATTAAAAGATATGTAAATGATACATATAAGCAGCTAAATATCGCATTTGTAATCCCTTCTGGCAATGGTAGCAACTTCACTAATCCACTTGTTCCTTGTGCAAAAACAAGAATTGCAATCCCTAGAAATATAGCAAGTATTGCTTTCCATGTTGATAAACCTTTTTGCATTATAAAAACACTCACTCTCTTCTATGTAATAAATACAAATTGATAAAGTACTGTATATGTCCCTCCCCTGCTAGCTTCTGTGAACTGTTATAATAATAACGATATTGGCGGAGCCATGGAATGGACCTAAGTCAATTTATTAACTGGACTTTGGTCGAGTCTACTCATAGTCAGTTGCCCATTATGAAGCAACGGTCATCCTGTTCAGGATATTCCTACATATGGCAACCTCTTTACTCACTACAAAAAAGACGCTTGGTATCTCTACCAAACGCCTTGTAGTTAAATTTCACGTATAGCTGATTACTTTACCGTTTTTGAATGAGACGATCTCAAAATTAAAGTTCCTATCCCCATAAACCCAAACTTCTACATTTCCCTCCTTAGATCTAGCCGTTGGTGATCCCCAGGAAAATTCTACTTGCGTTGGCGTCATGCCGTAATCCACTTTTCCAGCTTTGATTTTATTCCAAGTGGATTGTGACCATTTATATTTCTGGTATGGGTTATAGTTGAAGTAATATACTGGATTATTCAGGAGATCTGTAACACTAGAGGCACTAGCACCACAATGCTCTATATATGTCTTCCCATTAGCGGTTCTGAGCTCGATATCATAGGACTTTCCGAACTTATCTTTTTTCACAATAATATCACTAATTGTTACCTTGCTAAACCGTTCTCCCTCACCCCTATGATTTACCCAGTAAGATTTGCCGATGACTCTTGCTAGATTACCAATATCTGCAGCTTTAATAATCTTGGCAGTCTCCGACGATTCGATAACCACCTTGGATCCTCCAACCAGCAATTCGGCCTGCTTCAGATCCGTATTCCAAGTAACTCCAACACTTAATTCATCGATAAGCAGGTCTGCAGGTATCACGGTCACGCCGTTGACAAGCTGAGTTTTCCCCTTAAGAGACTTAGACTCACCGTTGATTATCACAGAAGCATTATCCTTCTGTAATACAATACTCTTCTCTCCTAATTGGATCGTATACATTCCACTACTAGCAACATTAACGGTGGCTCCCAAAATCTTGAAAACAGATTGCATAGGCAAAAACACTTTACCTTCTAGCATAACTGCTCCCGTCAGATGCTCTTGCGAAGTAACGTTAATTTGCCCCTCCGCTTTAAAATTCCCAACTTGAAGTGAAATCTTCGCACTCCCGATCCCCTTCACCTTTAGCGTATCGGGTCCTTGAAGCTCAGCAACCTGAGGTTGATCCACTATGACTTCATCAGCAGAAGGTAGACGTGTAAGTTTGTATCCGTTAGAATAGGCTTCTTCTACGTTCAATTTCACCAGATCCCCCACAGCCGCGTCTGTTTGAGAGACGATCAAAGCTATGCTAATCATGCTTGGAATCGTCAATGGTGTGATCGTTCCTTTGTTGTATCCCAACCATGGTCCATCCTTCTGTTGTACGAATAACTCGGTAGGTGAATACACGATTTGTTCTACATTACTCAACCCGCTTAATTGGTTCCCTTTATATGTCCTTGCTCGATCCGTTCCCCGGTCATATCTCCATACGGTACCATCCTTCTTCACAGTAAGGAGACTCTGCGTATCACCATCCCAAGCCATTGATGTAACATTATCTACAATTTCTCTCGGCTGATCGTCAGTTTGCATATCCAACAACATAACCTTCCCTGTGTTCTGTAGAACTGCCGCGAACGAGGAATTTATCTTTAAAGAGGTAGCTCCCTGTACAGTTCCAACCTTTCGTGATTTCCCTTGATATCCTGAGTTATACCATACTTCTCCTGATGTTAAGAGCGCTGCAAAACTATGTTTATACGCATGCAGACTCCTAACCCCTGACATGTTCTCTACAAGGTCATCCCCTTGATAAACAGTTCCATCTTTCTTGAGAAATAGTGCATCCCCTACGACTTCGGCAACCCCACTATATTGTGGCAGTTCCTCAAGCTGACCTACAGCTGCTGACCATCCCATAACTTGTCCATCCTCTGTCCAGCCATAAAAGGAGGAACTGTTGTACACCGACGTTATTCCAGTAAAATTATACTGCTCATGGATAGGTCCATCTGTCACATCATAAGACCACACCGAACCGTCATCCAGCAGATAGGTATTCCGATCGATCACCGATTTAATGGATGCACCTGTATCTTCTGGGTTGGTTGGCGTTGATGCAGACACCTGTGTAGGAATAGTGATCAGTCCTAGTGCTAAGCACAAGCTTAATAACAGGCTGGTACCTTTTTTTAATTTCATCTCAAATTCCCCTTTTATGCATTCTTAGTCTTTAGTTGAGTCTCACAAGACTTTAAGAATATTCTAGATTTATCCTGAATATCCCTTTATTCTAAACCTCGCACTATCACAGCAATTGTCGAAATGGTCAACAAAAAGAAGCGATCCCACTTAATTTGCATTAAGTAGACCGCTTCAATATGAATCTGATATTATCCGTTTACTTTGTGTTCAAGCTCCAACGGTGCTGGAATTTCTCTAGTTTCGGATGAAGCCTCTCCGGTTCTGTTGACAAGACCAGTCTAAGCTTCACAATCCATTCCTCGAATGAAGAGAACGAGGCAAAGAGATTGGCCGTTTCCGGAGTCAGATATAGGAAATGTGGAGACGGATACTTCTCTGTGAGATGCCGTAGCGCCGCTTCAATCGGTGTGTATTTCTTCCGCTTTCCTTCCCATCCTTCAACCGCTACCTTGGATTGACCGTGCTCCTGTTTCCACTCGTGGAGACGGTCCTCTCTTTTGTAGAACGCACTAATCGATTCCTTAGTCATGCGCCTCACAGTTTCCTCATGCAATGGGTATAGGACAAGTTTGGTAAAAGAATGTTCCTCACCATATCGCAAAGCTGTCTCTAATTCCTCATTGGTCGTATGCTCAAACTCATCGTAGTAAATCAAAGTCCCCCTACGTTCTTGCTTTGGGGGTTCATACCCATAAGGAACTTTTTGAGGATTCCGTGCCAATATGTGTCCCTCCTATTTCTGGGGAGTTGTTCCGTTTAACAATTCTACGCAAAAATTCTCGACCTCTTTAAGTTCATCCTCTTCGAGTTCAAACTCCAAATATTGCTCGGATGATCTTTCATAAATTTCATATTTAATGATTCCTGTTTTGGTTTCAGACACACCATAAAGAACTTTTAAATATAATCCATTTTCGGAATATAACTCATCATCCTCCGGTACTTCAATGTCGAGAATGAACTCATAACGCTCACCTTCCAAAATTCCAAACGGATCTCTAATCAATTCTTTGCTGTACGCACTAATGTTTAACATATGCTTATCCTTTCCAATACAAAACTTTAATATCACTAACTATACCACATTTAGCCTATCCAAATATTCTGAATCCGAATTAGGTTAACATAACTCAATATGGTTGACTAATTTTAATGTTTTTAATTAGCTCTATTAGGTAACTATACATAAGGAACACCCACCAAATTCACATCATGAGGAGGAATCATAATGGATCACCAAACAGAAGATCAAGTACGCAATAAAGAAAATAAAGATGGCGATTCTCTGGCAGAGAGAAAAAAGATGGAGAATGGCGTAGATATCGAGCCCCAAGCTGATGACTGGGTAGCTAAAACATCTGCCTATGTAGACCCGGATTCTTCAACTAAATAAGTTCCTGTAACACCATAACTAACACAACAAATCCGCTCCGGCCAATGGCTGAGCGGATTTGTTGTGTTCCTATTATAGCAAACCGGATTTTGTTAAAAAACGGGTAATGATTTCGTATTGGTAGTTCACGCGCAGTGTACGATTAAGGCTCCAACAAGTTTCTACCGTTACGGCCTGTGCCTTCAAAATGCGAGCAACTGCCGTACGTGAAGAGCCTTTCTTTTCGCGGAGTCGAATATTGAAATGATGGGACCGGTTTTCAATAGAACTGTTCATTCGGTTGATTATATATCGTAGCTTAGGCACACATCGATTTCCGGGATTCGTGATCAAGGTTTGACCAAGTCTTTTGGGATTCTTTTGCGATAATCCGTTAGCCTCATGAAGATCCAAATACCAAGTCGGTTTATAACGCTTTGCTAATTGAAATAAGGCCGAAGATAAGGGATGTTTGGCTGATTGAGCAGAAGTCTGCGGAAAAGTCCTGTTTAAGTCTACCGAGTCCCCTCTTTTGCGCTTTAAGTAAGCTCTTTTATTAACAATTGGAACAATGATTAAAGTACCTTTATGAATATGCATTTGCTTGGCTTGGAAGGAATGAACTAGCTTTTGAGCAGCCAAAATACTTCCAAGCTCATCTCCATGTATCCCGGCAACAATCATCATATTGGGACCACTCTTCTTACCCTTTACGACATAATATGGGGTAGCATAGGACGAATCTTCGGCTAACATGAATCGCTGTATTGACATTCGCCTCACCTCCAGAGAATGCTCACGTTCTCTGGACATTATATGTCAAACGAATATCAAATTATTGGACGGTTGTCCCCATCTACCTGATCACTCATAGGTACCACGTTTCATCCAGCGTTGATACCACCAGATCGAGCACGTAAGCCAGCATCCACTCATAAGATAAGCCCCAAGTACATCACTAGGATAATGCACACCCAAATAAATACGGCTAATGCCGATAAGTAATATAAATAGAGAACTAAATATAATTAAGAGCACACGTCCCCATGTGACGGGTACATGCCTCCAGAGTAGAAATGCAAGAACCCCATAAAAACTAAAAGCAAACATGGAGTGTCCGCTTGGAAAACTATAACCTGTGGCTTCGATGATTCGATAAACCGTAGGCCGTGAACGACTGAACACAAGTTTAAGGACTGAGTTAATTAGCGCTGACCCTACTACGACCAAACTCAGAAAGATGAGCTCTTTACGATGTCGTAGAAATACATACAGAACAACCATGGTAAGTAGGGTGATCGTAGCTACCGGAATCCCTCCACCGATCCAAGTGAAAAATTTCATTAAGCTCGTTAATAAGGGTGATTCCAACCCTTGAATAAATGTGATAATCGTATGGTCAAATCCTTCAATTCTTAAGTTACCAATCGCAGTTGCTATCAAACCAAACAAGATAGCACAAACAATACTTGTTAATAATAATGCTGATACTGGGCGTGTAATTTTAGTTGTACTCATGCTGTTATAATACCTCCGTGTTGAAATTGGGTCCCAGTTCTTATTGTCCAATTAATAATTAATGTAATTAAATATCCCCCATATTTCTACTGAATCTTAACTCCGAAAGAGCGCGCAAACACAACTGCCTGAGCAACGTCCATCCGAGCACCCTTTATATCGATCGTCTGAAAATCTAAACCATCCACAGTAGCGCCACGTAAATCTGCACCAGCTAATTTGGCCTTAGCTAGCACGGCCTGAGTGAAATCCGCATCTCTAAGGTCTGCTTTCATCAAATTTGCACCGGAAAGATCTGCCTCGTTAAACTTAACTCCACGCAGGTCTTGCTTACCTAATTGTGCTTGTCTGAAATTGGTATATGACCAATCCCCTTGGAATATCGTTATCCCATCCAATTGTGATTGTGAAAAATCAGAACCTGTCATTTTGCAATGATTAAATTTAGCAACAAAAAATTAGCCTCACTGAAACGACAATTAACAAATGCGGATTCATTATGAATAGACGCATTCAAATGTGCCCCATGAAAATCACACTCGATAAATTGGCTCGAATAAGTCGTAATTTCTTCCATTGAGGTTCCTCGAAACTTACAACGCTGAAAGGTGCAACGCGTCAATTCTCCGTATCTCAAATCTTTATGGCTAAAATCTACGTCCTCATAATGCTGTTCATGATACTCGTACATATGTATGCTCCCCACTAAGTAAAATTAATATCTGCTATAAGTGCCTCGTCCTATCTTAACATGAAAAGAGATATCATCTCCAATCCACAAAGGCCATTGTTTTCAGGTCATGACTCGTATGTACAAATTATATCCTCCCTCACATTTTGCAAATAAAAACGCTAAAGAGCGCCTGACAGTTACTGTCAAGCGCTCTACTAAACATGCAATTTTGATGTTCAATGTTGATTATTTAATGAGTATTATTTGAACACTTTCAAGCGGCTATCTAGTGGAGCAAATTGCTTCTCTCCTGGCCCGGCCACAATTTTACCGAAAGGCATTTGAGCGAGCAATTTCCATGTGGAAGGGATGTTCCACTCCGCTGCTACTTGATCGTCAACCAGTGGATTGTAGTGCTGTAGGGATGCTCCAACGCCTTCAGCTGCCAATGCTGTCCAAACAACCAATTGCAACATACCAGATGATTCTAGGGACCAAATCGGGAAGTTATCGCTATAAAGAGCAAATTGCTCTTGTAGTCCTTCAACAACAGCTTGATCTTCGAAGAATAATACTGTACCACGACCATTTTGGAATGAAGCCAATTTCTCTTCAGTTGAACTGAAGTTCTCTGCTGGTACGATCTTTCTCAACGTTTCTTTCGTAATATTCCACAGTTTGTCGTGTTGCTCATTGAACAATACAACAACCCGCGCACTTTGCGAATTAAAGGAAGAAGGCGTATGGAGTACAGCTTCCCCTATAATTTCCTCGATTCGTTGATCTGAAATGACGGACTCTTTGCTAATACCGTAAATACTACGTCTTTCTTTAATTGCATTTAAAAATTGGCTCATTATGATGGCTCCTATCTGTTTTTTATTTATTTTGACCTGTTCGCTTACGAACTATGCTAAACAAGTCGATTAATTCACATTATGATACTTACTTACAATTATTCATTTAATATATATTGTACATTACATGAGTTTTATTTTAAATGCAAGTTAATCATTTCAAAATCTTAAAATATCCTGATAAGAGGCTTTCTACTATTTATATTTTCCTGAAATATCGTAAACTTTGGTTTATAATGGAAGTAATCTGGATCTTGGGAGTGTGTATTCGAATTGGCGAGAACGAACGTATTCATCAGTTCCGTGAATGAGGATGGTTTAAAACCTCTGCGTAGAAATGCATTCCAGGAACTAACGACCCTTGGTCACGAACCGCTAATGTGGGAGGTGAACCTCGGACCTTGGCCTGCAGGCGTAGACCCTGTGGTCAAATGTCTAGAAGCCGTCCAACATTGTGACATTTACTTGCTGTTCATTGGAAGTAAGGCAGGAACTTACGACAACAAGATCGCGCAAAGAACCGTAACTCACATGGAATTTATTAAAGCTTACGAACAAGGTAAGACGATTCTTGTGTTTGGTGATGTAGAGATCAAGGCGACATTCTTTGGCACAGTAAAGCCGATAATTGAGCAATTTGTTGATCGCTATATCGTGAAAGAAGAACGATTCCCTTCCCCCACACATATAATTAACACAATAAGAGCAAATCGTAACATTACCTCACATGTCGATCCGTACGTCTGGTATTTCTTGTACGATATGACAATGCGTAAAGTGTATATCGATGATCTAAGTTTGGGCGTACCGATTGATTGGCGTTCTTATCTCAGTGATTTATTAAGAAGAGGTTCCCTTCTACTCCCACTCGAGTCTTCCATTGAGCAGAATAGTTCCCGATTGGAACAGTTTGATGGAGTCTTTGATATGCTTGGGGAACTCATCCCTGAATTACGTATTAGTGGACTCCGGGATGCTGAACATTTTCTTGAACTCATCATGAATCGATTATCAGGTGGAATCATTGAGCAAAGTTACGGGCAATATATGTCCGAAAAGGTTGGTTACTACGAGGATTGCAGCGGCGCTACACTATACGTTTTTAACGAAGAGCAACTCCAAATCATCACCAACGTTGGTGATGCCACTGGGCCACCCTTTTATTTGTTAGATAATCAAAGTTCTTATGCGGTGTTGACTTACCATTTGGGTGATAATCAAGAACAGGTATTCTTCAAAGAAGCAAAGGCGACATTTTATTACTGCATTCGTATAGGGAAATATATTCTAACCCTGCATTTCCCTTCTGATCCGAACTGGGATTATAGGAAGTTCATCCACTACAAAGAATGTGCTAATCATGCTATACTGAGTAAAAATCCGCTAATTATCGAACTCATCAAATTATTCATAGGAGGGTTGAGACCATGAGAACGGGAGCATTCGTGTCCAAGAACGGTGTGGTGTCAAAAGCGGTAGGGGTTCAACCCAAAGAAGCATTGCTGTTCGCCCCTTCCAAGAAAAACTCTTCCCAGATTCTTCGTGAGCAACGTATCGCGATGAAACACAACAATAAACAAATTAAAGACCGCTTTGCTCAAGCTACAAAGCGTGCATAAGATAATAATATAAGCCGTTCGTCGATCAGAAAGCTGATCGCGAACGGCTTTATTTATGTGTAACTATTGAGCACCTATTTTGTTTATGCTCTTATCGATCCTTCCAACGTACTACCGAAGCATTCACTGTTTCCGCCCCACCTTGTATTGTATAATTGCGATTGCCGGTATCGCTGCCGTTGCTATTGGCCTCAACACTGTCCCAACTTCCACGAGTAAACTTATATTGATAATTTGTTCCTGCTGTCAATTGCAAAGTGATGATATAAGTCCCGTTAGAATTCCTTGTCATCAGGTAAGCTGAATCCGCCGCATTCCAGCTATTAAACGAACCGGAGATATAAACATTATCGCTCGCTGTCGTGTTACTAGGAACGGATAACGTGACTGTTAATCCATCTGGTTGTGGTTCACCTTGTGTGATGACCCCATTTACCAAAGTTGAGGTACCCACATTGAAATGGTAGTTGTTCGTGTTGTTATTGTCCCATGTACCATTTCCGTTATTTAGCGCAGCTGTTATTCCAGTTGCTGTTCCGATAGGTAATGTTACCTTGAAATAACCTGGTTGAGTCGCTGGGCTCATCGCAGTACCTGGCAATGTCGTCCATGTTGTAGCACCATCCACTTTATAGTGTATATAGGAGTTAGTAAATCCAGTTTTATAGTAAATAACGACCTCATTACCTTGAGGTGTAGTAACCGTTGCTGAATTACTCGCGCTAGATTCATTCAATGCTGCATCCTTCGCCTTCACTGTGTAACTGTACGTTGTACCCGCTATCAATCCTGAATCGTTGAATGACGTACTCGCTACTGAACCTACTTTTACTCCGTCTCTATAAACATCGTATCCCGTAACTCCTACATTATCAGTAGAAGCACTCCAACTTACAATTGCTGAAGTTGTTCCGTTCAAGACTGCTGTCACATTGCTTGGAATAGTTGGTGGCTCTGTGTCTAGAACAACGGCGGGTGTAGTAACTGTTGCTGCGGTACTAAAACCAGATACATTTTGCGCTGCATCTTTTGCCTTAACAGTATAACTGTAAGTTGTTCCTGCCAACAGTCCTGTATCTGTGAACGATGTACTTGTTACTGTACTTACCTTTACACCATCTCTATAAACATCATATCCCGTAACTCCTACATTATCAGTAGAGGCACTCCAACTTACAATTGCCGAAGTTGTTCCGTTCAAGACTGCTGTCACATTGCCTGGGATCGTTGGTGGCTCTGTCTCTGGAATGACGACTGGTGGGGTAACCGTTGATGCAGTACTAAACCCGGATGCATTTTGCGCTGCATCTTTTGCCTTTACTGTATAGCTATAAGTTGTTCCAGCCACCAGTCCTGTATCTGTGAATGTAGTGCTAGTTACGGTACTTACCTTTACTCCGTTTCTATAAACATCGTATCCCGTAACTCCCACATTATCAGTAGAAGCACTCCAGCTAACAATTGCCGAAGTTGTTCCGTTCAAGACTGCTGTCACATTACCTGGGATAGTAGGAGCTACTGTATCCAATGGAGCAGTAAGTTCAACAGCATATACTTTAGATGAGTTGCCACCTACATTAACCGTAATTTGCTTTCCTGTAACCCCTCCGGATTGAACCGTTACTTTCTCTGAGGTATTGAGCAGATTTGTTAGCACCGTGCCTACCGTTAATGAACTTTCCGAACGAAGCGGAATAGTCTGTGTAATCGAATTCCCTGAGTTATTAAATGCCGAAATGACTTCTTGTCCGACGTTGATACCTGAATCAACTCTACGTGAGAAGGCATATAAATTTGTCGCAGACCACATCTCCCGTTGTTTACCTGTACGCAGGGCTTGGTAATCCTGACGAAGTTTATTCAATTTAGCTACATATTGATACGTATTCGTATTTTCATTGAAGTAATCCGTTTGGACATTACCATTACTATCCCGTTTCACCATCGACCAACGGTTCCAAGTATCGGCAATCCCGCCCGTAATGATCGATCCATTTCCATTTCCTTTATTCTGCTCTGTTCCTTGAAACACAACAGGAACACCACGAACAGTGAAGATAAAGGTCAGCGCATTCTGAAGCTTCTGAACGTCACCACCAACCTCTGTAAGAAAGCGGTTACGGTCATGGTTATCAATAAAGGTAACCATATGATTCTCTGATCCATTGTAGAGCGAGTCCTGAGCTAACGTGGACTTAATATTACTTTCGAAGGATTGTCCATAAGCAAAGCTATTCAACACCGAGAAGAATAATGGGAAATCCAACATCCCCCACTCTGCGTTGCTACCCACCCAACGAGATACAAATTCAGCATTACCGTCGAAATTTTCTCCAAATGATTTTACTCCAACATATTGTTCAAGTTCTCTAATTATAGAAGGTTTTATTAATTTTGCGGCATCCACACGCATACCGTCCGCCCCTGTATAATCAAACCAACCTTTAATGGAGTCAAAAATGGCTTGTTTGGCCTGCGGGTTGTCAAAATCGATATCATCCAGACCAGCCAAATCATGATTCTCAATATAATCCTGCGCCCATTGTGTATAGTTCCCATCCACCAAAGACCAGTTGATATCACCGTTGTGATGATACCAAGAAGGATTGTTAAACGGAGCCGCAGGTTGTAATCCCGCAATGTCATAGTATGCATTCGTCCCTAACATGTAATCTCCGATATGATTAGGAACTACATCGATAATGACTTTAATGCCTAGAGCATGAGCACTGTCTACCAATTCTTTCAACTTTTCCTTTGTTCCAAAATAAGGATTAGCACTGTTAGGATCTTTAACGTTGTAACCGTGGTAAGCCGTATTTCTACCCGTACCATTATTGTCACGACTTACGACTTGCGGTTCAGCCACAGGGGAGATCCAAATTGCCGTGTATCCCATTTTTTTGATATATGACAATTTATCGATGACACCCTGCCAATCGCCGCCCTTCATGTAGCGGAAATCTTCTTCACTACTCTCCCCATAACGGATAGCAGATCCTGTTGCATTATTGGAAGTATCACCGTCATTGAATCGATCTACCATAATTTGATATATCGTATCATTCTCATCAAACCCTAGTCTAGCAGCTTCCACTCTCTGAGAAGGTGCCACAATCCCGGACAACAAGAACATAATTAGCGCTAGAATCGTCACTAAACTCAATTTTCTCTTGAAAGTACCTGCCATTAAATTTACCCTCCTTAAATAATCTTAATTTGTGGAGATAAAGTTAAATTTAGGGAACCGGTTTCCTTGGATAAAAAATACCACCTGCATAGGTGGTACGTCAATCCTACTTTAGTAATTATTTATTTTTTATCCATTTAATGCATTTTTTATCTTTTTGTGCTCGATTCTCGCACTATCAATTCTGGCATCAACCATTTTTGTTGTAGAAACTTGTCTTGATTAGCTTGACTTTCTTCTTGTATTTGCGACATGAGTAACTCCGCGGCCCCCGCTCCCAAACCAAATGTATCCATATGGAGACAAGTTAGCGCAGGTGTCGTATATGGGGCTAATGGCTCATTATCAAACGTGACGATCCCAATTTCTTGTGGTACGGAAATCCCTTTTTCCTTAAGACGTTTAAGAGCTCCAAATGCAACAAAGTTATTCATGCATACCAAAGCATCTGGTATCTCCCCATGTTCTAATATTGCAGAAACCATGTGATAACCGGCCTTCTCGGTGTTCCCATCCGGATAAATCCTTAACGGATTCCCTTCCACATCCTCTTGAAGCAATGCATCTATAACCCCTGCGGATCTAGACTCAAATAAGGGTTCATTTTCCCCCCCACCAATAAACGCCAGGTTCCGGTATCCTTGTTCTAACAGATGCTGGGTTAGCCTTGTTGCCCCGAGACGATTGTTAATATCTACACAGGGGACCATCTTTGGTCCACTCCATTCTCCGATTAGAACATAAGGGAACCCCAAATTTCTTAAATCCTCAGCCGAATCCTTCGTCAGAATTGAGTTATCTATAATGATTCCATCAGCTTTTTGGCTTAATACATATCGGGTTAAATAATCACGACTTTCTTCCCGTCCCACGTTACTAATGGTCAGTTCGTAGTTGTTAGGACCTACAACACTCTCGATCCCCCCAATAATATTATAAAAAAAGAAATTCAGAAAATCGTTTCTACGAGTTAGATCAATAATGAGTGATATGTTGTGACATTTCTGCCTAGCTAGTCCAGTCGCTAAACTACTAGGAATGTAATTCATTTGTTTCATAATTTCGCGTATTCTTACCTTAGTTGCTATTGAAATATGGGGAGAGTCATTGAGCACTTTGGATACTGTCGATTTAGCTACATTTGCAGCTTTAGCAATATCCTTAATGGTTACCTTCACGAAAGCGACCCCTTTTTGGAAGAAAATGAAATCTCTACTCGCAATATACCACAGACCTGAACCCTTATCTGGGTCAAGTCTGTCGATTACTTCATATTTTAGATCTGGTTGTCGGCTGAAGCAGACCAATCATCATCCGAATGGTAGTTGTTTTTCCGGCACCATTAGGTCCAAGAAATCCAAACAATTCACCCTGCCTTACGGAGAAGGACAAATCATCTACGGCCTTTTTGTTATTCGAGTAATACTTCGAAACCTGCTTAACATCAATCAAAATTCTGACCCTCCTTTGCGAACTTAATTGGTTAAAACATTCGCTCTTTACCCAGTTGTTCCTCCACAACATTGTGAGAATTTCATGATTAATGTGAAAATATTCACTTTTAATGATATTAAATGCTTGAAATCTATTTTTCCAATCCGGCTATAAATACGTTGCTTGTTATTAAAATACTGGCTAGACCGCCGGATTAGAATTACATCGACTGACTTGGTTTTCCTCCTCACTCACTATATAATTGAAAGTGCATACTAAGATTGGAATTCGGAATCTACATACGTAATTTGCGTGGGCTTCCTTAAGGAGATGGCTTATATATTTATGAGAGAAGAAACAAGTATAGATTCTCGTTATCCTCAAGTACTAATTATGACAGCGGTTCAGGGAGAAAAGGACGCCGTATTGCGTGGCCTGGGCGGAGCAACAGGTTTTGATGTATGTTTGGCAGGGGTTGGCCCAGCATCGGCTGCGGCACGAACAGCGGCAGCATTAGCCTGTGGTAAATACGATCTCGTGATCAGCGCCGGAATTGGCGGTGGGTTCCGAGAACGTGCGGACGTTGGATCTCTGGTGATAGCCAGTGAGATCATCGCCGCGGATCTTGGGGTAGAAACCGCTGAAGGTTTCGCTAGTGTGGACGAGCTTGGGTTTGGTTCTGCTCGTGTGACTGTCCACCCCCACCTACCTCATAAGATGCTTCAATTGTTGGAATCCTCGGGGATTCCTGCTTGCATCGGCCCCGTAGTGACTTTATCTACTGCAACGGGTACGGCCTCAACAACTACAGAGTTAGCGAGACGTATTCCTGGCGTTGCAGCTGAAGCCATGGAAGGGTATGGCGTCGCAATTGCCGCACAACAGTTGGAGTTGCCAGTCATAGAAATTAGGGCGATCTCTAACGTGGTTGGACCACGTCAGCGTGACTTATGGAAAATCGATGACGCTATGAAAACATTAGAACGAGTTTTTGCTAAATTACCGGAGGTGCTACACAAATGAATATTGCCTTTTCACCCTGTCCGAACGATACTTTTGTCTTTCATGCTTGGGCACATGGTCTGATCCCTGGCGCTCCTAAGCTTGACGTTACCTATGCGGATATCGACATTACCAATGGTCTAGCAGCCTCTGGAAAAGGTCCTGATATACTCAAAATATCCTACGCCGCACTGCCATATGTGCTTAATGAATACGCATTACTACCTTGCGGCGGTGCGCTTGGCCGTGGCTGCGGTCCACTTGTCCTTACAGCTAACGATCACACCGGGGCCGCAGGTCCAGCGGCCTTATCAGGTCGGCGAGTGGCTGTACCGAGCGAACGTTCCACTGCTTATTTGCTATTTCGCCTCTGGGCGGCAAGCACGGTGCCTGGTGGAGTTGGTGAGATCGTCGTTCTACCATTTGACGAGATTATGCCTGCGGTACAACGTGGGGAAGTAGATGCAGGGCTTGTCATCCATGAAGCCAGATTTACCTATCCATCCTATGGATTAAATCTATTGATAGATCTAGGAAGCTGGTGGGAATCCGACACGGGACTTCCAATTCCACTCGGAGCGATTGTTGCTCGCCGCACACTCGATTTAAATGCTATTGCAGGATGGATTAAACAGTCCGTGCAATATGCTTGGGCTCAACCCGAAGTTTCTGCTGAATATGTTGCGAGTCATGCTCAAGAGATGTCTCCTGAAGTGACACAAGCGCATATCGAATTATATGTCAGTTCTTATACCGAGGACCTAGGTGATGACGGCTATAATGCGGTTAAGGCATTACTTGGTCGTGCTGCACAGGAAGGACTCGTACCCCAAGTGGATTTGACTACTTTGGGTAGTTAATATTCATTTTTTCATTAGATCACTAAATTACACTCATACGCAAAAACAACCGTTCGGACATGATCCGGACGGTTGTTTCATTTATGCCATTCCACCAAAGCGCTTACGGTAGCCACATTTACGACATAACTCTTCCACTGCTTCTCTGCGCGAAAAACCATCATACAATTGATTCGCACGATCTCCGTCTACGATTTCTGAGAATGGGGTCTGATGTACGTTGCCTAGGTTGATTACCCCTTCTCCATCAAGGCAGCAAGGAATGACGGTACCATCTACTAGAATTCCTGCCTGATTACGAAGAGCATGACAGAAACCTTTTCCATCGTCCTCTTCCGCATTCAAATCTGGCCAGTCAAACTGAGCATCCTGATTCAAATAAATCCGCTCAGCTAACTTGATACCACTTCCCGGGATCACTTTCTCCTCGATATGAAAATCTAGGCCAAATTCCTTCTCGATCATCGCAAGCGTTGTACGGTTTCTACTTCGTTCCTGGTTACTCTCATTATCTCTACTCAAGTTCCAAAGCCTAAATGAGATAATCATATTAGAAGACGCTACGGCCTCCCTAACAAAAGAAAGGATATTAGTGATATATCCCTCACGGTCAATTGAGCCTTCATGTCCATCGAAACTGTGCAAGGAGAAATTCATTTGGCGAAGCGCCGGCTTGCCAAGGAGCTTCTCCCTATTCTTCGTAATTAACGTCCCATTGGTTGTGATATTCACCTTAAATCCCTTCTCATGGCTTATATCAAGTAGTTCACCAACTTTGGGATGTAGCAATGGCTCGCCTTTGACGTGAAAATAAATGTAATCCGTATGGGGTTTGATATCATCTAATATTTTCGTAAATTCCTCAACCTTGATAAACCGGTACTCCCGCTTTGTTGGTGGGCAGAAGCTACAGGCTAGATTACAAATGCTCGTCGTTTCTATATAGAATTTCTTAAACTTTTTTTTCACTTTATAGACCTACTCATCTATTTAAATTTGCGCTTATTCATCGCATGAATTTTTACAGAGCTAATCTATATTTTAAGCTATTTACAAAATCGATGGTAGTCCCTACTCATTTTTTGGCTCAAAACCAAAATCAGCGGTGGGCAGGCCCTATAGTGGGAAGCAGCGTTATACTTGTTATCTCTACATCCAGCTTGGATCACAGAGCACAACGGACGTCTCAATTTGCCGCTCGGGTATACTCCAATATGTACGAAGTAAATGTTCTTTGTCTATCGGTTCCATTAATTTAAATCCATTACGCTTATAAAAAGAGATTGCCCAAGATGCAGATGCCCATGTCCCAATCAATAATGGTTTGGCACTGGCATCCATCAAATAAACAAGCAACTTACTTCCAATACCCTTACCACGTTGATCAGTTCGAACATAAGCATGCCTGATTAAGGCAACCTCCTCTTTATCTTGGATTCCCATCACGCCTACTAAGCCATCCTCATCCTCGTATCCCCAGAAGACAACTCCATCGGCCATCTCACTTTGCAAGTGTTCCAAAGACATATAGGGCTCTACATAGCGGTCCTGAGGAATAATTCCCTTATAGGCTTGCGCCGCATCATTAATTATTTGTTGTATAATTACATCCTCGCTACCATCCATTGCACATTTTCTGATCATACTGCATTCCCCCTTAAACAATATGTCTCAATCTATGAATCCTACAATATGTCTAATCATAAAAAATCATATGGCTTTTCTCCGACCTGTAGTAGTCAAGCCTGTCCGATAGTGTCCCCGTATGAAATTCAAACATATGTCCATCGGGATCCAAGAAGTATATCGATTGCCGATCCCTGATGTCTCTGACTCTTCCTGGTAGTACCTCAACTTGCAAGCGATGTAACCGTTCCATAATAGCATCGAAATCCTCTTCGGCTATAGTAAATGCAATATGTGTATATGTACGGTTCGCCCGATCCCTTTTCAACTCTTCTTGATTCAGAGCGATCCAGATGCCTCCCATGTCGAAATAAGCTAGTTTTCTACCCTTTACGCGTAAAGTCGCCTCAAACACTTGTTCATAAAAAGCGATAGACTTCTCTAAATCTGCAACGGAGAAACAGAAGTGATTGATTCCTTGTATGTTCATATAGCCTCCCTTATTGTACTTCAGATTAATGTAATAACAAATCATTGACGATTCTTACCGTTTCCAGCGGCTACTTTAAACTCTATTTCACTTATTACGTCAACAAATTTGCTGGAGTAACTTTGTAGTATCCTTATTATAATTGCAAAGTAAGCCGCTGGAAAATGTTCAACTATAAATTACTTGGGTGTTAAATTCGACGTTCTCAATAATTATGGGAACACCTGCATAGATCGTGTCACCCTCGAGGTACAAAGTCAGAACATTGTTAGTAATGTTGTACAAGCTACTTTCCTGTAACATACCATTGATAAATACATTCGTATAACTGTTAGTACCGACTCCATCAAATAATGTACTTAAATTCCCCGCATCGTCTAGAAATTGACTACTTGGAAGTTCAACCGTAGAACTGAGATTCATTGGTGGGAAATAAAAGTATCTATAGGCGGAAGGAGTAATATTAACTTCTATTCCCCCTGTAATCCCCCCTGAACCCGGTGGTCCTGTAGGTCCAGTAACTCCTTGAGCTCCCTGATTTCCTTGTGTTCCAGTAACCCCTTGAACTCCTTGCTCACCCCGTGTGCCTTGCATACCAGTAACCCCTTGAGCTCCTTGTTCCCCCGGTATGCCTTGTGTTCCTGGGATTCCCTGAGCTCCTTGTGTACCTGGAGACCCCTGCATTCCAGTAACCCCCTGAGCTCCTTGTGTACCTGGAGGTCCTTGTGTTCCCGGGATTCCTTGAGCTCCTCTAGCTCCCTCAGGACCCACTGGCCCCAACAATCCTTGTTCCCCTTGAATTCCCTGTGGACCTTGATGACCACGTTTCCCTGGGACTCCTTGTATCCCTTGTTGCCCACGGGTACCATGCTCACCTTGAGATCCACGATAACCTTGAATTCCTTGCGCTCCTTGAGGGCCTATAATCCCTGGGATCCCTTGAGCACCTTCTGCTCCTGGTTCACCTTGTACTCCTTGTGCACCTTGTACTCCTTGCGCTCCCTGTGCTCCTTGCGCTCCCTGTGCTCCCTGTGCACCTTGTACTCCTTGCGCTCCCTGTGCTCCCTGTCTACCCGGAATACCCTGCTGACCGCGGTGGCCACGGCATCTTCTTACCTTGCGAAGTCTTTGTTTACCACCAGTTCTCTTCCACCTGCATAACGTATTACGTTGCTTTAATTTGCGCCTTCCTGTTTTACATGAGCACCTTGCGCCCTGTCGCTTTTTCAACTTCAGCTTCGTTTTCTTTGTACATTTTCTTTTTCCTAGAGAACGATGTTTCAAATTAAAGCATCTCCTTTCTCATGATCAAAACCCTATCTCATATAGTCCTATAATATGTACCTTTAACCTGTATCGGGTTGGACATATATCCCTTCTCATTAGTCTAATAAACCCAACTTATCTTTTTCTCGATCATAAGCCGTCTCAATATGTAATTTTTTTCATTAAATATAGTAAGTCGAAGCTATATTCGATTTATAAAATAATAGAAAGAAGTTGATCGCATGGCCGTCATCAAACCTGTTTATACCGCAACGTCAAGTGCGCCTCTTGCATCGGGAGGTGCTATAACTACGAACGTAACCCCTGTCGTTACCCGCTATTTAGCTATCATTACGGCAGGGATGATCAGTGAAACAATTACTACTATTCCGGCAGCAAGCTTCACTAATGACACGGATGGTGCAGTTGTCACTTTGCCTTTACTCACAGGTGAAGATTATTTCAATGTCTATCTAAATGGGACTCTTCAGCAAGGTGGGCTTTCTACCTTAACAACAGCCGACTTAGTTCTAGCAGCCGGAGCAGCAGATATAAATGCAGGTGTACCTGTTCTACTAGAAGTAGCAGACTTCCAAGACGCAACATCAACTATAACAACTCAAGTCGACATTTCAGCACCAGTTATAACGATTATTACCTAGGCTGGGAACACACAATAACAAAACGAACCGCGGCGAAGGCCACGGTTCGTTTTGATTAATTGAGGTCTCTACTATCAACGTTGATCCTTTTGATTCCTATCTTTCTGTGTAGCCATGATCACGCCACTTTTAGATACCCCAAGTTGTTGAGAAGTATAAATCCCACTATGACCAGAGAACAAATAACTTACTATGCACGCGATAAACATGAATACTGCTCCCTCACTACCGAACAATTCGATCCCCATGATAAAACAGGCAATTGGCGTATTAGCCGCACCACAGAACACAGCAATGAATCCTAACGAAGCAAGGAAAGGTCCGTATAACTGTAAGGGCCCCGCGAGAGCATTCCCTAAAGTAGAACCGATCGCAAATAACGGAGTCACTTCCCCTCCCTGAAAACCTGCACCTAAAGTTGTAGAGGTAAAAATCAGCTTCCACAGAAAGGTTAGCGGGGATACATCTTTTTCGAATGAGTCTGCGATCAGGGGTACACCTAATCCAAGGTAATCCCGTGACCCCACTAGATATACGAGCCCAATGACAATCACTCCACCAACCGCGCTCTTCAATACAGGATTTCCAAAAACACGGGTAAACCACTTTTTCAAGAAGTGAGTCAACTTGCTGAACAAAAGGCTGGTAAGACCAAACAGAATGGATGCCAGTACGACTTTGGCAAGAACACTGACGGTTAAGACGGGAATCTGTCCCACAGCGTAATGAATATGCCCGATTCCCCACAACTTAGTTGCAACCAAATTCCCTATAAAGCTTGCAATGAAACACGGGATTAATGCTTGATAGCTCATAAGACCAATCGCAATCACTTCAAGTCCAAAGATCGTGCCAGCCAGCGGAGTACCAAACACGGAACCAAATCCAGCGCTAATCCCGCACATAAGTAGAATGGTCCGATCACTTCCACCCGCTTTTACCAACTTACCGAAACCCTCTGCCAAACTTCCACCCATTTGAACGGCAGTACCTTCTCTACCTGCCGACCCTCCAAATAGATGCGTAACAAGTGTTCCGAATAAGACGAGCGGAGCCATCCGAAGCGGAATACTTTCATGACCATTCTGAATTCCCTCTATGATCAGATTATTTCCCTTCGAACTATTTTTCCCCAATTTTATATAGATGTAGCTAACTAATGCACCACCGACCGGTAGTAGAAATAACAACCACGAATGCTCTACGCGAAGGCCCGTTACATATTCCAAACTTGTTAGAAAGAACGCCGAGGCACTTCCCACGATCAAGCCGATCATTCCACCATACAACAGCCATTTGACGAGGAATCCCAGAACCGCAGCGTATGGAACCTTCTGAGTAAATGTTTGCCAATGATCCCGCGCTGTACTAAACATGACCTAACTCCCCTTTTTCGTGTAACCCTGAAATATGACGGACACAAATGGATAAAATTCGATTCACTCTATGTATCTATTGAATATATTATCATCAAGTTCAAACGATTAATATGAAATTTAGGCACGCAACCTGATCACCCATGACATAGAATGAAGCAAACTCGGAGAAAAGGTGATTCCATATGACCAATTTTCATAAAGCGTATCAAATAAAGAAGCGTCTTGCCGGAAGTATGCTGAGAAAGCGAGGGGTCCATGGCATCGGGATCGGTCTGAAAGACCCGGCTCATCCGAAGAAAGGTGCCGCGGTTGTTGTCTATGTCAATACTCTCTCCGCTGCAGGAGTTAAGAAACGTACCAAGAAAGGCCACCGCAATTCTCTTCATTTTCTTAAATTGAAATCAACAGCAGGAGTGCCCATTCGTATCGTCCGAACAGCGAAATTCCATAAGAATGGAACGCCGCCTTCTAAACAAAACTTCAAGGGTAGAATTCGGCCGTTAATTGGCGGATACAGTATCGGTACTACGGAAGAATCCGGTACTGCAGGTCTCATTGTGAGCCCAAAACGTTGCCCCCGTATTCGAAATATTCTAAGTAACAATCATGTACTTGCAAATGAAAATTCGTGTCGTAATTCTCCTACCTTGCAACCCGGGGGAGCTGATGGTGGCACATTAAAAAGAGACCTTATCGGACATATGAACCGCTTCGTCAAATTGCATAAAAGAAAAGTCAATTATTTAGACGCAGCAACTTCGAAGCCATTACGACGCAATCTCTTGAAGCCACGCTATGCCGTTTTTGGAACCGTACCCGGACACGTATGCTCTTATCGGGTCGGAGACCGCTTCAAGAAAGTAGGGCGAACGAGCGGAGTTGTAACAGGCATTGTAGACTCTATTCATACCGACATTCAAGTTGGATACGGAGGATATGGAAACTTAGGTACCATTACATTTAAGAACCAAAGTGTTATACGCGGCCAACGTCCTGTTTCACTTCCAGGAGACTCGGGTTCCGTCTGGCTGACTCGTCGAGGTAATTTAGCTGCGGCGGTAAACTTCGCCGGTTCTGGAGACGGACGTTTATCTATCTCCTACCCCGTAGAATGGTTTATGCAAGTGTTTGGAGACAGAGTTGCTCATTCTCGGAGTCGTGGTATTGTAAGACCACGTAAAAAAAGTAAGAAGAATTACCTATTCACTCGTCCTTTAAACCCTAGAATTTTATCAAAAATCAAGGTGCTACGCCCGAGTAGAAAAGGATGCAAATACAAATAACTCCCTAGACACAGAGAGATGATTGAGCAGCAATTACTGCTACTCAACCATCTTTCTGCTCCGGAAGTTATGTCTACGATATCTTATTCCATGAAATCTTTAAGTCTCTTACTGCGGCTTGGATGTCTGAGCTTCCGTAATGCTTTAGCTTCTATCTGACGAATCCGTTCACGAGTAACACCAAATTCTTTACCTACTTCTTCCAAAGTGCGTGTCCGCCCGTCATCAATCCCGAACCGAAGACGAAGTACATTCTCTTCACGCTCAGTCAACGTGTCGAGTACCTCTTCAAGCTGTTCTTTGAGAAGTTCATAAGCCGCAGCATCCGCTGGAGCCAATGCGTCCTTATCTTCAATGAAATCACCCAAATTCGAATCATTCTCTTCGCCAATTGGTGTTTCTAATGAAACGGGTTCTTGAGCTATTTTCATAATTTCTCGCACTTTTTCCGGCGAAAGTTCCATTTCCTTCGCAATCTCTTCCGGTGTAGGTTCACGGCCGATCTCTTGAAGTAACTGTCTCGAAATCCGAATCAGTTTATTAATGGTCTCCACCATATGGACTGGAATACGAATCGTTCTCGCCTGATCCGCGATCGCTCTCGTTATGGCTTGACGAATCCACCATGTTGCGTAAGTACTAAACTTAAAACCTTTGGAATAATCAAATTTCTCAACAGCCTTAATTAGACCCATATTGCCTTCTTGAATTAGATCGAGGAATACCATGCCACGACCAACATAACGCCGGGCAATACTCACTACGAGACGTAAATTAGCCTCAGCTAGTCTACGCTTGGCCTCTTCATCACCCTGTTCAATTCGTTTAGCGAGCTTTACTTCTTCTTCGCCAGACAACAATGGTACTCGACCAATCTCTTTCAAATACATACGTACTGGGTCATCGATTTTGATGCCTGGTGGCAACGTTAAGTCATCTGTATAGCTCGGTTCATCGTGTTTCAGATCTTCTGACATGAATTTGACCCCCACCCTAAAAAAATAAAAAATGCTAAAGACTCACATTTTCCTCTAACATTTGTATATTTACATTGACATTTCACTGTAATGATGCTATTATAGAGGCGATTGAGAAATAATTAATATTATAATGACTACCCGTTATTTTATCACGAACGACAATTTAATACAAGTTAATTTTATAAACTAATATATGGTACCTAAAGCTGATTCTTCTACGAGGGTCAGTTTTTTTGATTCCTTAAGTATTTCCACATTAACATATGATTAGTGGATCAACCCCAATTGCTTAGCTTGCTCTTCCGTGAGAATGAATTGTTCATTAATCCATATATCATCGCTATCCTCCGTTATACCAAACATGAGCATTATCGCCCCCCATATCCCCTTCTCAACCGCTTCACCTTGCGTGATAATGATTTTCATACATAACCAACTCCCTAGACTAATGTTTGTCCCCATATAAGGCTACCTGACCTATTTACACTATTATATGTAAGATCCAAACAATAAGTTGTGACTTAAACACATTAAAATCCGCTATACTTAAATATAATGACCACTTTTACTTGGGAGGATACTAATGAAACTAACTTATCTAGGACATTCTTCAATACACATCAATACAGGTGAATTTCAATTGATTATTGATCCGTTCTTAAGTGGTAATCCAAATGCAGCACTTCAACCCGATGAGATCAAGGCCGATTATATTCTGCTGACTCATGGTCACTCCGACCATATTGGTGATACAGAGGAAATCGCCAAACGGAACGGTGCGACGATTATTGCCGTAGTTGAATTAGCCTATTATTTCGAGAGCAAGGGTCTTCAGACTATTGGAATGAACCTGGGCGGTTCTTGCACCTTCCCCTTCGGGAAGCTACAATTCACTCCAGCTCTACACAGTTCTTCCGTACAAATAGATGGGGTAAATGTATATTTGGGTTCTCCGGCAGGAATCTTGCTGCATTTAGACGGGCATACCCTTTACCATTCCGGGGATACCGCGCTCTTCAGCGATCTAAAATTAATAGGAGATCGAAATTCAATTGATCTTGCTCTGCTCCCCATTGGTGATTTCTTCACTATGGGGCCCGAAGATGCCTTACTTGCAGCAGAATGGTTGAAGGCAAGACATGTAATTCCAGTACATTATAATACGTTTCCACCCATTAATCAGGATGGCGAACAATTTGTAGCTAATTTGCAACCACTCGGAATTACAGGACATGCTCTAAAGCCAGGAGAATATCTCAATCTGAATGAGTTAAATTAAATCTATTATGAAGTACAAGCCTTAGCCTCCATTCACTCTAAACTCATGAGGAACGGAGGCTCTTTTTTCAAGGCGATTTTAATTCATGCCATTAATAATTCAGTCTATTAATTCCTTGCCTTTAGTCTCCGTACCCAGTACCAGCACGGCTATAACCCCTACTATTATCGTAACGAAGAAGATCCAGAAGATCGAACCAATCGCGACATCTCGCCCCACCAGGATACCTACTAGAAGGGGAGCAATTACGCCACCTATTCTCCCGAAGGAAGCTGCTAAACCAACACCCGTTGAACGAATACTTGTTGGGTAGAGCTCTGGTGTATAGGCGTACATTCCACCCCATGCTCCTAAGTTAAAGAAGGATAAGCAAATACCTGCAGCAATCAACATACCTTCTGTAGAAGCGTTCCCGAACCAAGCCGCACTAACTGCCGTTAAGAGCAGATACACAATTAATACAAACTTCCGGCCGAACTTCTCAATGAAATAAGCAGCTGTAAAGTATCCTGGAAGCTGAGCTAAAGTCATAATCAACACATATTGAAAGCTTCTTACCAAGCTGAATCCTTTAAGGACCATTACGGAAGGTAACCATAGAAACATACCATAATAGGAGAACACGACCGTGAACCAAAGGATCCATAACATGATTGTCGAACGTCGATGTGGTTTAGCCCATAAGGTGCGAAATCTGTCCCGCAAGGAGATGGGTTGTACCTTTGTTTGCAATGCTTGATTAGTAAATCGCGGAGAGTCATCTATAGCTTTCCGTAAATAGAGTGCATAGAAAACTGGAAGAGCCCCAATAAGGAACGCAATTTGCCAACCGTATTTCGGAATTACAAAATAGGCAATCAATGCGGCAACAATCCAACCAGCAGCCCAGAAACTTTCCAAGAGTACGACTGCCCTTCCCCGGTCTTTGGAAGCTACGGATTCAGACACTAATGTTGAGGCGACGGGCAGTTCTCCCCCTAGTCCAAATCCGGCAATAAAGCGCAATACGCACAATACCGCAAAACCAGTCGCCGCCGCAGACAACCCGCTCGCAATTGAGAAAATAAGTAACGTCCAGAGTAACACAGCTTTTCGACCAAATTTATCAGCCATTATCCCAGCAACAGCTGCACCAACCGCCATACCCACTAAATTGATACTATTGAAAAATCCAACTTGGAGCGGCGTTAGACTCCATTTCAGTGTAAGATCAGCTACTACAAAGGAAATAATGCCGACATCCATAGCATCAAACATCCAACTAAATCCAGCGCTCATCAGTAATTTTCGTTGTTTTGGACTACGTACAATTTCAGGCACTTTCACCATGTTCTCCCCTTAATATCCATTTGATTCTCATCTCTATCTATTTACTTAACTCGCGCTCTTTTTTCGTCATTTTACGGTGTCTGATAATAAAGGCAACCATAAGGATGAACAAAAATACCACGTATGGCACAATTAGCTTACTCAAATTCACACCTGGAAATACAATCGGGGCACTAAGGATACCAAATAACCAAATGCTAGATAAATTTCCGACCATATTCGCCCAAGCATAAGAAATATTTTTCATTTTAGATATGGCGGACATGAAAGAAATAACATTGTTAGGTATGATCGGAATCGTACGTAGAAAAATAACTGCCCAAACCCCGTAACGATCAATACTTTCTTGCCACTTATGATATTTCTTTATTTTTTTAAACCATTTACGATTAAACCAATCGGCTAGAAAATATTCGCAAAGCAGGTAGACCACCATTCCCGCTACGGTTCCGACGATCCAACTAGCGAATAAACCCTTTGCAATGCCAAGAACTGAAAGATGGAGCATAAGTAGAGTGGCAAACGGAAAAATGCCAAACACGCCTTGAATAATTGCAAGTGGAATCGTGAGTAGTAAAATTGAAAAGCCGTCAAGTTGTGTTATCTCAACTAACCATTCTGTAATATGCTGTATCCATTCGTTCACGATCCGCTTCCCCATTCTTTATAATTACTTGTTGATATCTCATAGATTGTAATGAAGAAGATATTGAGGCCCCGATTTCCCTTCTCGAGTAGTCCCCGTATCTATAAAACCTGATTCTAAATACATCATTTTAGCAACGGTATTTCGATAATTAACAGCAAGCACAATTTCTCGGATATCCGGAAAATACAACTCCACAAACGCAGGCACTAACATCATCGCTCGCTTGGCGACTCCTTTTCCCTGATAGGGGGAATCTACTGATAATGATCGAAGCAGCATTACCTCTGGAATGGGAGAATATTCACTGATATCTCTACCACAATGTAATACAAAAAATCCCACTGGAATTTCATCACATGTGATTACAACAGGGTAACGATTTCTATCATCCGTCGCTTCCTTCAGCGCTACCTTCGGAAGTAACGTAAACGCTAATTGTTCATCCGTTAGATGAAATTTTTCAAGGATCTCCTGATCACTCGGGTTCCAAAATTTCAAAGCAACATTTGGCTCTCTATGATCCATAGGTTCCTCCTAGATTAAGATTCTATTCTTCTCCCCAAAATAACTAAGTCTCGCTCTACCCCGTCTAAATTTGCAACCTTGGGTAGATGTGCCCATTGATCAAAACTAAACTTCCGCAAAAGAGCTAGGCTAGGTTCGTTATGCGCAAACACGAAACCAAGTAAGGTGCTGATCGATAGTCCCGGGCACGCGGCTATAGCTCTCTCAATTAACAAACGTCCGATACCACAAGCACGATAATCACTGGATATATAGATACTAATTTCTGCAGTTGCATTGTACGCAGGTCTACCGTAAAAAGATTGAAAACTAAGCCACGCGATGATATTGTCACCCGATTTCATCACCCACAAAGGACGGAGTTCCGGGGAATGTTCATGAAACCAAGGTTTTTTGCTCTCTACAGTTACTGGTTCCAAATCGGCCGTGACCATCCGGCTTGCAACCGTCTCATTGTATATTTCTACTATTCGCTCTAAATCGTCGATACGTGCATCTTCAATAATGTAGGATTCAATCATATGCAATTTCTCCACCGTGAAAAAAGAGATGATAAATCTCCTCTCCCTTATACATAATCCGCTCTTCACCGCTAAATTGTACTAAATCCCCATTCCATGAACATTCATATTCGAAGTCCTTATTTCGATGGCTGGCAGGTCCTCGGTAGGGTGCATCTTGACAAACCAACATTAAACACTCTAACAGAAATTCCGGAAATCTCTGTACTGGATTCGCTGTTCTGCCATGATAATTCATTCCCCATACGGCCGTCTCGTTCAGCCTAACAATCTCTTGTCCGGAAAAATGTAACCCTCCAAAATAACTATCTAGATAACTGTAATTTCCTTTTGTATAGAGGATATCCTTCGTTCCAGGTCTGCTAGAAGCAACTCCATTATTACCAGAAGCATATGAATTACGTTTAGCTTCAACTAGGAAATCCCTAAACTCCTTCTCATTGTGCATCATAACGTTTTCCCCCAAATTCAACTTACTTGGAACTACCTCATCCATATCTTTATCAATTAATCTGTTTCATGCCTGATCTGCACGTAATGTTCCACAATCGGGAAAGGTTCATAGAAGTGATGGAGCAACGCCTTCCATTCTTTATACTGTGGTGACTGACGAAAGCCAATTTCATGATCCGTTAGCGTTCTCCATTTGACGAGTAGAATATATTTATTCTCGGTCTCAACACATTTATGTAGCTCGTGTTCCATATAACCACGCATTTGCGAAATGATCTTGGATGCCTTTCTGAAGTTGCTCTCAAAGTCATTAATTGTACCTGGTTTAACATGTAATTCGGCTACTTCAAGTATCATCTTCTATCCTCACCTTCCTTGTCCGTATATTCATTTATATTGCATCTATACACCAAATCTAATTTTATAATTATACCATTCTAGCCGACTGAACAACAAGAACAAATGTTCTATATCTCAATTAAATGAAAAAACCTATTACAGAGAGGGATTTCTTTCTCCACAATAGGCTTATGATTACTAGCACAATATGATGATTATTTAACCGAGCATAACGCGATCATCTGAGAGCTTATGACCACTGATCACTTCAAACTCTCCAAGCAGCTGTTCCATGGTCAAATGACCTTTTCTATCCTCATTTACATCGAGGATAATACGTCCATTATCCATCATGATTAAGCGATTGCCTAGACGAATAGCTTGTTCCATGTTGTGGGTGACCATCAAAGTCGTCAATTTCAACTCGCTCACAATGTTCTGTGTAAGCTGTGTTACAAGTTCAGCACGGGCTGGATCTAGAGCCGCGGTATGCTCATCAAGTAGCAATATTTGAGGCTCGGTAAAACTTGCCATAAGTAAACTGAGCGCCTGACGTTCCCCGCCGGACAACGTACCTACTTTGGCACGAAGACGATCTTCAAGACCAATTCCAAGACGGCTAAGTTGCTCACGGAACAGCGAACGACGCTGAGACGTAACCCCTATGCGTAATCCGCGACCTTTGCCACGAGTGTAGGCCATGGCCAAGTTCTCTTCGATCGTCATATGCGGTGCAGTTCCAGCCATCGGATCCTGAAAGACACGACCAATCCAGCGGCTTCGCTTATACTCCGGCAGGTGACCTACATCATTTCCGTCGATAATAATTTGACCAACATCCGGTCTAAGAACACCGGAGATCATGTTCATCAACGTTGATTTTCCTGCTCCATTACTTCCAATCACGGTTACGAAATCCCCAGGTTGCAGTGTTAGATTCACATCTACCAGTGCAATCTTCTCATCTGGTGATCCGGGGTGGAACAACTTAGTTACATGTAAGAGTTGTAACATTAGAGTTCGCCCCCCAGACTTGTATGATCGGTTCCAGTAGTAATTTCACTTGAGCGTTTTTGCGCCATTGACTTCGCCTTACGGGACCTTTGCATCGTAGGAAGCACCAATGCCGCCACAACGATAACAGCTGTGATTAGCTTCAAATCGGTCTGCTCGATCCATTCAATCCGCAACGCAAGTGCATAGATGAAGCGGTAAACTATCGCACCAAGTACCACAGCAAGGGTAGCAAAGATTACATTTCTTGCTCCGAAGATCGCTTCACCGATAATAACAGAGGCCAGTCCAATCACAATCATCCCTATACCGGAGGAGATATCCGCGAATCCAGAACTCTGGGCAATTAACCCACCGGACAGTGCAACCAGACCGTTAGAGAGACTAAGACCAAGGATAATTGTATGATCGGTATGTGCACCGAAACTACGGATCATCCGCTGATTGTCACCCGTTGCTCGGAGTGCTAAACCAAGATCTGTATGGAAGAATAAATCCAGTAATAGCTTCACAATGATTACAATAAACGGCATCAATAGTAGTTCAGATACCGAGCTGAATAACGTATTTTCCCCTAATAAAGATACATTGGGCTTGCCCATAATCCTCATATTAATGGAATACAGTGCGATCATCATTACAATCCCTGATAATAGACCGTTGATCCGACCTTTCGTATGAAGAAGCCCAGTAATCGCGCCTGCTACCATCCCACCACCAAATGCAGCAATTGTGGCAATCCAAGGCGCTACGCCACCTGTAATCATAACAGCAGCAATAGCACCACCCGTTGTAAAGCTACCGTCCACAGTCAGATCTGGGAAATCTAATATTCGAAATGTGATATATACCCCTAACGCCATTAGGGCATAGATCATTCCCGATTCAAGCGCTCCGATTAACGAGTTCATCATGATGCATACCTCCTAAATGTTGGTGGATACGCTATTCCAGAATGTTGTTCTCTTTGTCATTAACTTGATCTTTCATTGCGTCCGTCACTTCTATTCCTTGTTCGGCAGCCGCCTTCAAATTAAGAATCAAATCGAGTTTCTCTGGTACAGTTACTTTCATATCTCCTACTTTTTTACCGTTCTTCAGCACTTCAACAGCCATTTGACCAACTTGGTAACCATGATCATAGTATTTGAATCCTACTGTGGCAAAAGCACCCTTCTCTACTGAATCCCGATCACTGGAGAAGAAAGGCAGATCATTTTCATTCGCCACTTGAATAATTGTACTTACAGCTTCTACAACTGTGTTGTCTAAAGTAATATAAATTGCATCTACACGTCCTACCAAAGACTCTGCTGCTTGCTTTACTTCCGATGTATTCGTTACAGATGCCTTCACAAGCTTAATACCATGTTTTTCGAGAGCTTTCTCAGCATAATCAGCCATAATCACTGCATTGGGTTCGCCTTGGTTTAACACGATACCTACATTCTTTACGTCTTTGACATTCTCGGCTAGGAAATCCATCAACTTCGAGATAGCCTCTGGATTCGTATCCGAAGCTCCGGAAATATTACCACCTGGTTTGTCTAAATTATCAATTAACTTCGCATCGATTGGATCAGTAACAGCCGCAAATAGGATCGGTGAATCTTTAACATTCTGAACAATTGCCTGAGCCGTTGGTGTAGCAATGGCAAGAACCAGATCGTATTTCTCACCGGCGATTTTTTGAGCAATTGTATTATTATTGTTCTGATCACCTTGTGCATTGTTATAATCTAGCGTTAGATTTTCTTTCTCTATGATACCGGCTTCTTTAAGCGCTGCTAGAAAACCTTCACGTGTCGCATCTAGTGAGGGATGCTCCACAATCTGCGAGACAGCAATTTTATAAGAATCCTTCTCTGCTGCGCTTCCCCCATCACCACTACCACTACTTTTGTTATTGTTGTTGCCACATCCTACAACACTGATCAACATCGCTGATACCGCTAACAGTAAACCGATATTCTTCTTCATTTGAAATGCCCCCCTTAAAAGTATCAACTCTATTATTTCAAAATAGAGCACAGTCGCTTTAACGCTTTTATTCGTTAAAGCATATACATGTGAGTTTGCCCCACATCTTCTCATTCGATATGTTATTCCTATATTAAATGGTGGTTAATTATCCGTCAATCGGAATTATTGAGTTCGTGCTTAATATAGGAATAAAGAAAGATGACTCCTATATGAAATCAGAAGTCATCTATTTAATAACGGCAAAGGATATCAGAATCTATGGAATTACTTTCCAAACATCGGCCCCAGTTGAACCAGGCGTTTCACCTAGTGTCCACCATTTAGCTTCGTAGTTAACTCCGTTATGCGTCACCTTGTTGCCACCCACATAGACCGTAGACACGTTCCATGCTGTATAAGTGGTAGGAGCTGCTGGTGTTGTAACATTTAACGTATTACTCGCTATTGATACATTACCCGCGGCATCAACTGCTTTTACTGTAAAGGCATAGGCCGTACTAGGCGTTAGATTGGTAACGGAATAGGCAAGGATCGACCCAGATACCGTATCAATGAGCGTGGTCCCGCGATAAATTTGATAAGAGGTCACTGCAATGTTGTCACTTGAAGCGTTCCACATCAAAGGTACCGTAGTCGAGGTTGTACTACCCATTACATGCAGGCTCGTTGGGGCTGATGGAGGATCAACATCCGGTCCTGTGACAACAAGGGTTGTGAAGGAGGTCGTATTGCTCGCAGCGGATACGTTGCCAGCATCATCGACTGCTTTTACCGTTATATTATAAGCTGTATTAGAGGTCAGGCCGGTCAAATTGTAACTTAGAGCTCCATTAGTGGAAGCAATCTGTGTTGAACCATTGAAGATCCGGTAGCTAGTTACACCAACGTTGTCCGTGGCTGCCGTCTAGGTAACTGTAGCACTTGTCGTTGCGATATTAGATACGACCAGACCTGTAGGAGCTGTTGGAGCTACAGTATCGAGATTGCCAGGAAAATTAACATCGATGACATTATAGAATGCGTTGGCTGTATCTGCTATTTCCCACACTGCCAGTATGACTTGATATCCCGTTCTATTAGGAACATTACAAGTGTCAGAATAAGTATTGCCAGGTGTTCCGCTATAGGAAACGCTGCAAAATGGTGTTAAATCGAATGAAGCACGTGTAAGCGGAGCATTTGGATTCCAGTCTTGCTTGGTCATGTAATACTTCCAACTTGATGTAGAGTGTGGAACTTTTATATTCCAGTTGAACGTAGTCGTACCCGGGCTGATGTTTACCTTTGTCCAACGGGTCGCCGATTGCTCATCAAGTGCGGCGAATGCACCGTTGGCGCTGGCAATTTTACCATCAGCCGGACCTGCTGCAGGAAACCCTTTCAGTGCCTCAAGACTATATGGCTCATAAATGATGAGACCACAATTGTTATTAATTCCACTGGCACATAGCGCTGCACGGCTAGATGGATTGTTAACATAACCATGAGCTGTGGCTTTCCCCTCGAACACAAAGAGCATAGCGATAGTCAACATAAGCATCATACCGCCGGCGACTAGTACTTTTATCATTCGTGATTGAGTTAAACGTAGAGTTGTCATTATAAACCCCCTCCTTTTAGTGGTAAAAGTTAGAGCTAAGTTACCTCCACATGTTAGCAGCAAATACCCAAGCACGACCTCCCTTCATCTTCGCAGTCCATGATCAACCTAAGAACCAATATCCTTGTGACACCCGCCCTACCCTCCTTCAGTAAGATTGTGTATATAAACTCTCAGTGAGTTTATACTAAAATGACAAATCACCTAATTGTAAGCGATTACATAAGTGGTTAGTGCTTGAAACTATATGTAAACCTTTCACATGTAATTACGAAAAAGACTCCTAAACTCGTATCATTTGTCACACATATATTAACATTATATGTCATATTTAACAACCTATTTATAGATATTTTTTACATTTATTCCTCGTGGAACCAAATAATCCGTATGGATTGTAACCAATCTATAAACCTCCTAATCAAATGATAGATAACTCAATTCATCTCCAAAAAAATCGAATGTACACTTACCTCTTCAGCACCCTGTATAGTATAATGTTCAAATCTGCGTCAGACTGTGATCCAAGTAGAAAGGATGTTTCAACGTATGAGCTCAAACACTAGTAATCCTCCTAACTTAAAAAGTCCAATATCTTCTTCAAAGCGTATGAAGTCAGCGCTTATTCTTGGTAGTCTATCTGCCTTCGGACCGCTCTGTCTGGACATGTATCTACCTGCTTTGCCAAATTTAGCGAACGAACTAAATACCAGCGCCTCCATGGCACAGCTAAGCCTAACCGCTTGCTTGCTCGGACTAGCTCTCGGCCAGCTAGTCGCAGGTCCTCTAAGTGATGTGCGCGGACGACGCACACCGCTAATCGTAGCGTTGATCATCTATGCTATTAGTTCACTTCTCTGCGTCTTCGCCCCTTCCGCATGGTTCCTAATTGGGTTTCGATTCATTCAGGGCTTAGCAGGAGCTGCGGGGATCGTTATCTCACGTGCGGTCGTTCGTGACATGTATTCAGGCACGGAGCTCACGAATTTCTTCTCGCTCCTAATGCTAGTCAATGGGGCGGCTCCGATCCTGGCCCCGTTATTTGGCGGTCAACTGCTGAATTTCGTTTCATGGCGTGGTGTATTCGTCGTCCTCAGTCTGATCGGCGTAGCGATGCTACTGGCTGTCCTATTAGGTCTTCCCGAGACTTTACCTAAGGAACGGCGCCAATCTGGTGGTATGCATGAGACATTATCAACCTTCCGGCGTTTGCTAAGAGATCGAGTATTTATTGGGTACTGTTTAGCCCAAGGACTCGTATCTGCAGCGATGTTTGGATATATTTCAGGATCTTCCTTTGTGCTTCAAAATATATTTCATGTATCAGAGCAAATGTATAGTCTCATCTTCGCTATCAACGGGGTCGGCATTATCATTGCCAGTCAAACAACTGGCCGACTTGCTGGAAGATTCAAAGAATCTTCCCTACTTGCTTTTGGTCTAGGGCTAGCCGGTGTATCCTCTATCGCCTTGCTTACCGTCATATTGACGGGTGGTGGTTTAATAGCCATTCTGATCCCATTATTCTTCATCGTATCTTGCGTCGGTATCGTAGGAACTTCAACCTTCGCCTTAGCGATGAATAGTCAAAGTAAATCAGCAGGCAGTGCGTCAGCCCTGCTTGGCTTGCTTCCTTATATTCTTGGTGCTGCAGTCGCCCCACTCGTTGGTCTTGGTGGCGACAAAACGGCAGTCCCAATGGGTATCGTCATTACTGTAGCTAACCTCAGTGCGGTTATATGCTACTTGTTTGTTGTTCGTAGAGCTCAGGTTAAATTAAAAGCCGCTTCATAATTTGATTAAATTGGGAGGGACATACCGAATGAATGATAGATACCCGATTGGTGAGTTTAAGTGTTCAGAAATAATTTCACATGAAGAAGTAACAGATTGGATTAATGAAATACGCGAATTTCCTAGTAGGCTTGTAGAGGTAGTAAGTAATTTAACAGATGTTGAGCTAAATAAAACCTATCGCGTGAATGGTTGGACGATATGTCAAGTTGTACATCATATAGCTGATAGCCATATGAACGCTTTTATTAGGTTTAAGTTAGCCTTAACCGAAGACAATCCAACGATTAAACCATATGATCAAGATGAATGGGCCAAATCAGCAGATTGTAAACTTCCAATTGAAGCATCTCTTAGCATCATTGAAAGTTTGCATGAACGCTGGAGTTATTTGCTTCAAAGTCTGTCTGAAGAGCAACTAAATAGAACCTTTCATCATCCCGATTCCGGATTAGTCCCTGTTAAAAGAAACATTGGCATTTACGCTTGGCATGGCAATCATCATTTAGCACATATAAAAAATGCTCTAGAGTAAAGCTTGTACCATGTTACTCTAGTGATGCAACTGAACAGAACAGGAGCTTGCCATATTTGTGGCAAGCTCCTGTTTTTGATTAAATATTACTACTACTTTAAGAAGATATTATATATTTTTTGCTAATACATACAGTCCAGGAACTGCTCTAAAACCCAGATAGTCTCTGTTAATTATCAACATCGGGGTATTCATCGAATCATTATTCGTTCGCATATATCGAGACTGCTTCTCCAAAGCGGCTTCAATACTCTTAATTTTTAGTGCTTGGGCAATACCACGGCCCCTATGTGAACTTCTCACTCCCGTAAATTCATGGTAGAAGCTAGAGGTAGCCCCCTTATAAAGTACATGGGCAACTCCTACCCATTGATTATTCTCTATCGCAATAAAGAGATAAATAGGGCTTGAACCCGGAAGTTCCAATGTCCACTTTTTCCATTCTTGCAGATCAAAATATTCACCACTAAAACCAGGAATATCATAACTTGTGTCTCTGTACAACTCATACAGTGCCTGCTCTTTCAGAGCGATTTCTCCATCCAGTTTATCCAGAGAAGTTATAACCACTCCAGTCTCTTCTACCTTTGAAATACCAGGAAGATATTCCTCCAACTTGAATGTCGATAAATCCAGGACAGATTCAAATACATGTCTATTGATCTTAAATCCAAGTTGAGTTGCAAACTGAAGGGCAGAATTATCTTCATCCCGTATTTCATAATTCAATTTACTTGCACCAATCGAATGTGCCCATTGCTCCAAATGGCGGTACACCTCTTGCCCTATCCCCATATGACGATAGCGTGGATCAACAACAAGCCGATGATTTAGTTCACCATGAGCCGTCCACGGCGCTCTCCACGATATACCATACGCAATAGGAATATCAGCAGCATTAACAGCTACAATAACATACCGATCAAAACCAGCTAACAACTTATTCTCATCCCGATACAAATGCCCTTGTGATGGAATTTTGGAGTCATCTAGTTCTAGATCTTGGGCAGTTATGGGTTCCGGCAGACATGTATTCAATACTTCTGCAATATAAGGATAATCCTGTGGTAACTTTACTTTTCGCACAACAACCTGCATAATTCACCCCGATAATCCTTCATTTATTACAACAAAAATTCTACCTCAGACCAATGTCATGGAAACGATTATCAAGAGATTCACGCATCCACCATCTAAGTTTCTCTATGGCATTCGCTTCTTTTTCTTTAGCTTCTTGGACAAGAGCAACTAGTAGAGTTACTTGAGGATGATTGTTTAACGCAATATCGCTAATTTCTTGTCGCCATTCAACTAACAAACATGCTACCTCTGTAAAAATAGCTGCAACTCGACCATATTCCTCTGCTGCTTGAACAATCTCTGGCCACATTCGAGATAGTTCCCTTATGTATAAACTGATATCCCGCTTAGCTCCTGCATAATACCCAATAACAGACGCTCCATCTTTAGCGATGTAATCACCTGTCTGTATTGCAGAAATGATCGCATCATACGCCAACCGACCGCAAGCATATTCTCCTTCAGGAAGCATGGGATCATGTGTCTCCCATTTATAAATCGCTTGTATAAGTGACTCTCTGTAAATCTCTATCTCTTCTAGCTCAATCTTATTTTCGAAAAATTGATAATACCAATACGGTGTTTCATTACGGCCAAAATCATCATAAGCCAAACTCTTTAATCCATCATGAATCCCCTGCTCGTTGCCTTCACCATCAGAGTAATATAATACTTGCTTATCGTCATCATACCCCGCGACCACAACAAATCTGTCCTTCCAAACGACAACCCCAATTCCGTTATCTATGGACTCCTTGATCATCCCAACTGCTTGTTTCTGATAGAGTGGGAATGTACTTTCAAAATTAAATCCAGCTCCTTGAGAAGCAGCAATCCCAATAAAATCAGCAGCGATAAAATTCTCTGCCATCCAGTTATATGCTGTAGTAGACTCCACCTGTAAAGAGCGTTGTACTGTAAAACGAAACCCGGCTACAGTCATCCCCGTTAGCATAGATTTTGAGCAAGTGATCCATCCCCGGTGTGACAATATGGCGTGCATGGCATCAATATATGATTGTGTGGCATTGGTCATCCTCAGACCATCCAACAAGACAGCTGGCATTTCATTCACTCCTTCCGCCAACCCTAACGCGCCGAATGTGTTCCCCATCTAGGTAGGGTTGTACGTTTTGGGTCAGGGAATCCGGCTGAAATTTGCTTGAATATTCCCATGGCCTGGTCCTCAAGCAACCTTGCTGATTCAAGTGACTGAATAAACAATTGAAGGAATGTGGGATCAATTCTCCGTGCCTCCCTATCCTTAACAATACAAGTCGCTGCGATTTCCATGTGCTGGAGTAGTTGCTCAAAGAGCCCCACAACATCCTTTAATCCTGCCCATGTCCCCTGAATATATTGCAAATAGTTTCTAATCTCCGTCCGGGAAACAATGTGCGAATCCAAAATATACATCGCCCCACCAGCATCGTAATCACCACTATTAAGTGCATTAATCCAATAAGTATAAGCCTCTTTACCATTGGCTACTTCCTTACCCGGTAGTAACTTAAAAGGAGTGTCCCAATCATGAATAGCCAGCCGCAATGACTCCAGAATGGATTGCTCTATCGGAATATCTACCTTCTCCCCAATGGTTTGATAATACCAGAAAGAGGTAAAATTCAATCCAAAGTTGTCATACAAGATAATCTGGTCGTCACTTGATATTCCATCCTTAGCAAAAAACACACGATCCACATCATCATACCCATGAATGACACCAAACTCTGGAATCCAGTATATAACACCCATTCCTTGATCAAGGTTTTGTCTAGTATCTTGAATGGCAGCTTGCTGGAAATGCCGGAATGTTGAATGTCTGACACGCCCTGAATCTGTAATTGTTAAATAGCCCAAATTATCAACTGCAGGCTGATGCTCAGTCCCCCATTGTCCGTAGGCTGTCACCGACATCGGTAGCAGGCGTTCATGTATACTCAACTTAAAGGCCATACCTGTTAGCCCAGAAAGCAGATACTTAGGTCCGTCAAATTGACCCGCAGCGCTTAGCACTGCATACAAACTATCAATAAAAGATTTTGATTCCCGCTTCATCACGAGCTTCTCCAGATAAATACTGGACAATTTCATGCCTCCCCAAATTGTATTACTCTAGGATTTTGATTCATCTTGGTTAGTTGTTGATATGTCCAAAGAAGCCAACGTTCGGTGGCATCTTGCAGATAGTTGGTTTCTCAGCCAATGCGGTGACAGTAGCGCTTCCCACTCTGAGATCAGCAAATGTTGAAGAAAAGAAGCCGTATCATAGAATTCAACATCAATATAACTACCTTCTCTGGAAATAATGCGATATCCCATCCACGTCTCTTGATTTACCTCATGTTGTAGCTTAAGCTTAGCCACAAAAGGCTGAAGAAGAGGTGATTTCCCACGCTCTATTTCGACCTCCATATCAGCTGTACGTTCAAACCGAATTACAGTAACTCTTACATGCAAGATATCATCCAGTCGAAAAGAAAGTTGCTTATCCTGCTGATCACAATAGGCAATCACATAGTCACTGTTATACCGGGACGTCATTTGCAATGGGCAGATATAATATTCCTTCTCCCCCTCACGATTCCGGTATGTGATATAAACGGTATTACACTCCTCAATAGCGTGGGATAATAACTCCATGTTATGAATCGTTAAAGGCAGAACATCAAACACAGGCAACCGCTCATTTACCTTTTCATCCCCAGATTCGGAGAAATGCTCCAATAAATGCGCCACCCGTCTAATTGAACGACTACTCTCATATTGATGATTACGATAACGGTGAGCTAGGTATTTAAGTATCTTCTGCTCCTCTTCTGTGATATAGACATTTGGTAATACATAAGTATCATCTTCATAGCAATATCCTCGCTTCTTTGCTACATAGAATAATGGAGCATGCATAGACATCTCCATGTACTCTATATCCCGTTGTGCCTGTCGTTTGGAAATCTCAAATTTCTTCGCAATGAGAGTACTATTAGGATAATTCTCCGCTCTGATCTGTTGATCAATCCATTGAATTCGATGCAAGCTACTCACAGGTTAAAACTCCTTTATCGTTCCCTTTTCGTACGGTTCAAGCCATCTTATGTAGTTAGAGCATCTACTTTGACCTGATCCGCCTTTGAACATCTCTTACATACTTTTACCACAGAACCATCTGATTTGGCACAGGAATATAACAATTTTATTCTAGTACTATTACAAATCGGACAAGTTCCCCGTCCACGTGAAGGAAGATTCCATATTGCATGCCCTCTTTTTGTTTTTGCCACAGTTTTTATTCTCCTTTGTCCTCGTTGATATGTTACAAGGACAATTATAAAACACCTGCTACGACATATAATGTCGTAGCAGGTGAAGCTAACAATTAAGTATCCATATATCCATGTGCCCCTTGGATTATGGAGAATTTTCTTAACTTACGAAATACATAAAGTATTGGAACTTAGTACTAATTACGAGTGTTATAATAGTTGTAAGGAGCGATGCGATATATGGATCAAGATTCTGTTGATGTAAATTCACTTACAGACGATATGCTGGTGCTTCAAGCTCGAGATGGTCAGAGCCAAGCGTTTAATGAATTAATGACCCGTCATCGAAAGAAGGCACTCCACATAGCAACAAAAATAACGAATGATCCCCATTTAGCAGAGGATGTCGTACAAGAAGCTTTGATGAATGCATTTCTGCACCTCGGATCACTTGAACATATCGAACGATTTGTTCCATGGTTTCAGCGTATTATTACAAATCAAGCCTTGATGCACGTCAGACGTGGTGGTCCCTATGCTAAAGAGAAACCTTTCTCCGCCTACACTATGTGTTCTGATCAAGATAATCACAATCAAGGAGATGATTTTCCGATAGACCTTATCTTGAATACTTTAGCTAGAAACGCTAATCTATTACGACATGAGGACGAAGATCCCATAGACTCAGCTATAAGACTAGAGACAAATGACATGTTACGAAGCTTACTTCATTGCCTAAACCCTAAGGAACGCGAAATGTTCGAAGCCCACTTTTTCAAGCAATATTCACCTCAGGAAATCGCAGCTATGTGTTCCACCTCCTCCAGCAATGTTTATACAACACTATCCCGCTCCAGACGGAAAATTCAACAGACACAATTCCAAAGTAACCTGACACGTTATTTACATACACGCAGTAATCATCCTTTTAGCATTAATAATGAACTTCAAGACCACGGCATTTACATAGGAGAAATATGGGATACCTATTCGCTATGTGTGATGCATGCATTACAATACAGCACCCACCACCAAGACTCACAATTTTCGATGGCCGAGATCATGGGTCTGACTGGGCAAGCCTTCCGCATTCAAATTCATCGTAATCAATTGGATCTAGCAGGAGTAACCACATATAATTGGCGAAATACGTTTAGCAAAGGATTGTTGAATCTCGGTTATGCACCACGCTCACTTGGTGAAGGACTGCGGATTCCCCAAACGAACGAGCTTCTAATCGATGCATTTTCGTTTGTCCACGAGTCTATAGATCAAGGAAATCCTGTTATTGTATGGGGCATTCAACAGCCCTTTTTCAGTTTGATTTATGGGTATGACGATCGACAGAGATCATTTCGAATCAAAGGATTCTTCCAACAAAAGACTATTGATTATGAACAATTTGGACGGGAATGGAGTGCCGATTTGTTCGTATTGACGCTAGGAACTGCGTATGAGATCAAACCTATCGATTCTTTACGCGGGGCATTAAGTATGATTATTACGCACGCTGAAGGTGCTGAACGAAGTATCCATCCCGAATATATCCAAGGAGTTCCCGCCTATGATGCTTGGATTTCCGCGCTCTCTCAAGGACATATTGATCACCTTGCAAATGCATATAATGTTTGGTTTATATCTAATGCTCGTTCTTTTGCAGTGGAATTTCTCAACACCATCGCCGAGCACCATGATGATGATGTATACGGATCATTAGGGCTGGAGCTTTCTACTCTTGCGACCCAAGCCTCTTCCCATTATGTCGTGGCCTTACAAGCACTTTATGAGTTACGCAAACTATTTCCTTTTCCTAACGGTGGAAATCCCCACTTAACGAATAATAGAGATGCTGGTATTAAACTGCTTAAGCAAGTAAAAATGTCAGAACAACAAGGGCTTAACACACTAAAAAGCATGCTACAAATCTTATGTCGTTAACCTGAATATAAATTGTTGTAAGATTTTCCTGACCGTTGGCATCGATACTAATGGAGGCTGTAAAGAGTCAATCCATAAACAACGGAGGGGTAAAAATGAAAAATCGTTTGTTGATGAGTTTCACTTGTATGGCGATAGTTTTTGTGGGTTGTAATGTGGTTACAGAGGAAAATTTTCAAGGGGTGACTCCATTCCGTGGGGATCTTCACAATACAGGTGTTTCTGTCACCCAAGGATTGCCTGAACTTACCGGAGAAAAGTGGAAGATACAGATCCCTGGAGAAATTCATAGCTCTCTAGTGTTGGCAGATGGGACTTTATATTTTGGAACCGAGGAAGGACACTTTTATGCGGTTAATGCCACCGATGGAGAGATCGTCTGGGATGTCATTTTCGATGGAAAAATAAGATCAAGCGCTGCTATTTACGAAAATATGCTCTATTTTACAGATACAACCTCCACTCTGTATGCATTAGATCAAGAAGATGGAAGCGTGAAATGGAAGCAGAAACTCGATGATAGTTTCAGTAATGGAGACAAAAGCGATGAATGGGATTATTTCATTGGTTCACCAACCGTCGATCAGGATATCATTTATGTAGGTGGTGAAGGACCATTCTTCTATGCTGTTAACCGCCAAGACGGAACCATCAAATGGGAATTTAAGACTTCGTCTTTCGTTCATGGGAAGGCTGCAATAGCTGACGGCAAGGTTTATTTTGCTGATATGTCAGGCTCTGTGGTCTCTCTAGATCAACAAACCGGGGAACAAATATGGTTACAGAATTACGGCGTTATTCAATCAAGTCTGGCATTTAAGGACGACGTCTTATATTTTGGATCACGTGATAACTATGTCTATGCACTCGATGCCAAAACAGGTGAAATAAAATGGACTCACCTTACTCCAAGAGGCTCATGGGTCACATCTTCTGCCGCGGTCAACGATCAGTATGTCGCTATAGGTTCATCCGATTCCTATTTACTACATGTCTTCGACAGCCAAAGTGGTAAAAATCTTTTCGATTTCGAATTAATTAGCCGAGTGTTCTCCTCGCCTGTCATAGTTGATCAAATTGCATATTTCGGTACTGGTCATACAAATGGTGGTGGAAGGGAAAGGGACGCCTTCTTTGCTTTAAACTTGGAGACAGGGCAGGAGCTATGGCGCTTTGAAGGAACAAAAACACCGATTCTCTCAAGTCCCGTTGTTGCGGATGGGGTCGTATTTTTTGCTACAAAAGACGGTATCGTATACGCTTTGCATTGAGATATACAAAATGACAAAGAAAATGGAGTGCCAACTGGCAACAGTTATGACACTCCGCTTTTTGTGTCCTACTCTATCATGTAGATTAGCTATATAATTCAACCACTTGTACATACTTTCTCTCTACGGTAGCAAGTTCAGATTCTACCTTACGTTTTGCAGATTCGAGTCCAGACTGCACTATATTAATCTTGGATTTCTTCTCTCTCACCTGGTCTAATGTATCATTAATCCGCCCCTGAACAAGCCAATCCGTAATCAGTCCATCAAAGAAATAATCACCGAATTTTAGCGCCCCACTAATCTCCATATCCACTGGCAAATGCTCGCCCACATCACCTAGTTCTTTCTGGAAACGACGAAGACTATTCTGTGCAGTATAGATATGTTCCATAGCCTCATCAACGCGGCTGTGTTTAATATGCGTGGAGATCATCCCACCTCCGAGCATATCATAGGTTCCCCAGTTCTTGGCGGAACTCAGGTCGTCTTCAGCACGACCCAAATCATAAATCACCGACTGACCCGCCTGTACAGCTTCGTTTAGCTCCTTGTATTGGACTTTCAAATCTGCTTGGCGTTCAGTTAATTCCTTAAGCTCTACATTATCCCGAACAAACTGCTCCTCTTTAGTCCGGAATAATTGATCATAATCCATCTTCCAGAATCGAACTTCCTTCAATTGAAGCTCTAAATGATTGATTTGCTCAAGTGTATCTGTAACTGCACGTTCGGCTTCTCCGTATTTAAGCTTAGCCTCAAATAATTCCCGTTGTTCTTGATCAAGTTTTTCTTCTTTTTTACCAAGAATCGTATAGAAAAAATAAGTCAGTGACATGCCTGATAGCTTCTCAACATCCTTCTCCTCAGAAATAAGTCTGTTTTGCCACATATCCCTTTTAGACTCCAACTCGGCAAGCTCCTCCTGAAGTTGACCCAGGCGAGTCTCCCACTTCTCTTTCTTACGTCCAAGTTCCTTAAGCTCGATCAAACGTGCGTTCAGATCCTCAAACAAAACAATCACTCCTCTCTCAACTATGTTATGGTGAAACGATCAGGACATAACTATTTAATCACCCCAGACTAGGGCACCTTTCTCTTCTACCTGCTGTACAACGTATTCACACAAGCGGTGACTTTCTAGCGCATCACGTGCAGAGATCATCGGTTGTATATTATCCCTGATACAGGAGATAAAATGAGTAATCATTTGTTCGAACCCTCGGCGATATAACACGGGATCCCAATCCTTAAATGTAAGCCTACCTTCTGCTCCCCCAGTAAAATGAGCCTCCCGATTCAGCCCTTCAATGACCCATTTATTGCCTGGATTCATCACTTCCAATGTTTCTTCATTCGTTCCCGAATCACGATTCATCAGTCCTGTGAAGGTAAATCCATCACCTTGTAATTGAAGCATAACATAATGGAGCTTGCCTTCCTGAATATAGGAGGAAACGGATGTTTCCTTAATCTCTCCAGGAACCAGAAAGCGAATCGTATCGACTACATGAATGAAATCATCCAATACAAAGCGGCGAGCAAAATCTGGAGAAGCCATTCTATTCTTCTGTAAATGAACTAACCGTAGGTCATCCTTCTCTTTCATTGCCGCATACATCGGTGCAAATCGTCGATTAAATCCAACCATGAGCGTGACGCCATACTCTTCCGCTAATTCAACAATTCTCTTCGATTCTTCATAATGGTATGAGATCGGCTTATCTACAAACACATGAATTCCGTTCTTGATCAACTGTTCCGCAATCTCCACATGTGAATCTGTGCTCGTATGAATAAATGCGGCATCAACCCCAGCTTGAATAAGTTCTTCAACACTTTCCACCGTTTCCTTCACACGATACTTGTTCGCTAATTGTTCCAACTTTTCACGGTTCCGGGTACAAAATACAAGTTCAATATGTTCAACTTCTGTAATCACCGGCAAATAAGCCTTGCAAGCAATACTTCCGAGTCCTATAATTCCAATTCGCATTTTACATCCTCCTAGGATCGTTATTAATATAACGTTACCATTCATTATATAGGGTTATGGACAAACTGACGACTTTCAGAATATCCATCTTCTAATTCTCTCTTTACAATCTTATGTTAATCTAAGGAAGTTTTTATAGACGTTTATTAGAGTATCACGAAGTGAGGAGATCCTAATTTGGATACATCGAAACCGCTCAATAAGCCAATACAAAAGAGTAGATTTCTACAGACAGTAGAAATATTAGGCGTGTCAGCCAAACTTGGTATGACCTCATTCGGTGGCCCTATCGCCCATCTTGGTTACTATCATGAAGAATACGTGAGTCGGCGCAAATGGTTGGATGAACGAAGTTATGCCGATCTTGTGGCTCTGTGTCAATTCCTACCCGGTCCAGCCAGTAGTCAGGTCGGCATTGGTATTGGTCTTAGTCGTGGCGGAGTTCTGGGCGCCATTGCTGCATGGCTAGGATTTACGTTACCTTCTGCCATTGTGCTTATTGTCTTTGCCCTATTCATGCAAGGGATGGATGTCGGAAGCGCCTTTTGGCTTCATGGACTGAAACTTACAGCCGTATCCATCGTAGCTCAGGCGGTATGGAGCATGGGACGAAAGCTCGCGACGGGGCGCAGTCGGGCCACGATCGCGATACTTGCAGCCGCAATCTCCCTCATCTGGCCAAACGCCTTCATACAGGTGTTCGTCATTGCCATCGCTGGTATAGTCGGCTTATGGTTGTATCGTAAATCAACTGATTCCCAGGCCGAATCTACTTTCTTCGTCCCTATTTCTCGGAAATGGTCGGTCGTTTGTTTGGTGCTCTATTTCGGCCTTCTTCTAATCCTTCCGCTGCTAGTTCGTATATTTGGCGGCGGCGGAACGACAAACGGACTGTTGCTGTTTGATAGCTTCTATCGAACGGGTTCGCTCGTCTTTGGAGGCGGTCATGTTGTTCTCCCCCTACTTCAAGGTGAAGTTATTCATACCGGATGGGTTACGGAGTCTGATTTTCTTGCCGGATACGGGCTGGTCCAAGCTGTCCCCGGACCTCTCTTCACATTCGCATCTTACTTGGGAGTACTAATTAGCGGCATTCCTGGCGCTATTATTGCTACAATTGCCATTTTCCTGCCCGCATTCCTACTCATTGTTGGCGTTCTCCCGTTCTGGAACAGTTTGCGACACAATAACAATGTACAGGGTGCATTACAAGGTGTTAATGCCGCAGTTGTCGGCATCCTGCTAGCCGCTCTATATAATCCAATCTGGACGACTTCCGTCAACACTGCCTTGGACTTCGTTCTAGTACTACTATTGTTTGGCATGCTAATCTACTGGAAGCTTCCCTCTTGGAGCGTTGTCTTAGCGGGTGCTGCTGGAGGAGTACTCCTAGGAATATTGGGTAGTTAATTCTATTCGAACTAAGAATATTAAGGCTCATAGATCATTTTTCGAGTCATTCCACCATCAATAACCAAATTAGCCCCCGTCACAAACGTATTATCGGGATGGGTTAGATAAAGACAGGCTTCTGCAATATCAGAAGGCCTCCCTACTCGTCCCGCCGGATGCTGACGGTGGTCAATCTCTGTAAGAACACTATAGTCACCTGTCTCGATCCAGCCTGGGCTAATACAATTCACCGTAATGCCATCGCTACCAAGTGACACTGCGAGCGCATGGCTTAAGGATACGATGGCTCCTTTTGAAGCAGCATACGCCTCAGATCCGGGTTCTGACATGAGAGCACGTGTGGATGAAATGTTAACGATGGCGCCCCTGTTCTTGTTCTTCTTCATATATTTAGCAGCTTCCTTAGAAGCTAGAAAGCAACTTCGTACGTTGGTGTTTAACACATCATCCCATTCATCTATCGTTAGTTCATATGGAGATTTGAAGCGAGATACACCCGCATTATTAATTAAAATATCAATACTCCCGAATTTCTCATAGGTAGTTGAAATAACATTTGTGATGTCAGCTTCCTTTCTGACATCACAAGGTACAAAAATAACCTCTCCACCCATCTGACTTATCTCGTTAGCAGCCTGTTCACCATTTAGTGTATTGATATCTGCTAACACAACAGATGCCCCTCGGCGAGCATAGGCTTCCGCCACTCCTCTGCCTATACCATTTCCAGCCCCTGTAACGATTACCGTATGATGTTCGAACGACATGCGCATTACCTCCCTAACGGATTAAAGTTCGAGTTGAAAATTTAGCTATGCTTAACGCGATTCTATCCTAACAATGATCACGACATTACGCTCGTTCTGCCACAAGGAGCTGGATTAATTCAGGGAGCCAATCATCGATAGCATCGAATTGATATCCAGCCCGCTCCGCTTTGGACGTATCCATGAACCAAGACGACGGTACGCCGAACGGTGACATATTCGCCTGTTCCGTCTCCGGCTGAATAACTGCAGCAACTCCTGCCTCTCTTTCAATCAAGGAAATGATCTCCCTAATGGTAAGTTTCCCGTTTGAGCAGGCATTAACCGGCCCTGTTATAGGTGAGCTTCCCAGCCAATTCAGAAAAGATGCCGCCCCCGCAGAAGTGATCAATGAGATGGCCGCTTCCGGATTTGGTATGCCAATTGGAGTCTCATTCAGTACTCGTTCAACATGAAAATGGAGCCTTTTGGTATAATCATCTGGACCAAGAACAATGGGAATCCGCATAGCACACACTGGAAAGCTTGCCCTCTGGAAGAAAGTAGCTTCAGCTAGGCGTTTGCCTTCTCCATAATCAAAATCCTCTCTATTACCTGTACGTAAAGGGTAATCATATGGATCGAAAGCAGACTCTGTTGTCGCAATCTCAGAGAAATCATAGACGGATAACGTAGAGGTTAATATGTATTGGCCAACTCGACCTTCAAAGGCATCTATAGCAGCCAACGCTTCATTAGGCGAATAACAGATGTTGTCGTAAATAACATCCCATGGGCCGGCTTCGGCGGCTTTTTTTAAATCTTGCACATCCGTACGGTTCAGGGTGAGACTTCGAACAGGTCCATCAAAACTTACTTCAGTTAAACCACGCGTCGCAACGGTCACTTCGTGTTTCCCTTCTCGAAGCAACAAATTGACTAACCTTTTCCCAAAATAACGAGACCCACCTAACACTAAAATTTTACTCATCACATCAACCTCAATTCATATATTTACCCGCAGATTATTTAGTTATAAACAGACTTTTCATAAAAGCGAGCCCAGTAAGTAAACCAAAGAAGAAGTAGCCGCTCCATTTAGCCATGTGCTCGTTATAAAGTGAATAGTACGGTAAGGTAACATATTGCGAAATAACAGGGTATATCAGCAGCAGAAAACACGGCAAGAATACGAAGAAAAACAGCGGTCTATAAAACTTGCGTCGGTTTGGCACCCCATTCAGCAGGCTCAAATAGATTCCAAATACAAATGCATAAACGATATGACCAATTAAGGTGTAGTCCACTTTGCCCAGAGAGTCATTTTTTCTCGCCATCATATCCATAAATTGATTACCGTAATAAACAAGCAGTAACGCACCAACAATCCACAAGAAGTAATAAAAATATCCTTTTTTCATATCCTAACTCCCCTAGTATTTAATATGGTTAACTTGTTTTACAGCTTTGTCACCGGATTTAACATGCTTAAGCTGAGCAACGATAATTATGGTGATGACGACCAGTAGAAACCACGAGCTAATTTTACCGAGATGGACCAAACGCCAAACATGCTCTTGATCCGGATAGCGCCAGGCTCCAAGAAAAGTTGAGATGTTCTCAGCAATCCAGATGAAGAAGCCAATCAGCAAAAATGCTAATGTGAGTGGCATCCGATAAGTAGTGCCTGAAATGGTGAAGTGAACCCACGTTCGGATAAACACGATCAACAGTAACCCAATCAGCACCCAGCGGTAGTCACCTATGAAATGATGCGTGAAGAAGTTGAGGTAAATCCCCGTACTCAGTGCGACCGCAAATATCGTTCTCGGCCAACCTGTAATATGCAGATCGAATCTGCGCCAAGACTGACATATATAACTTGCCACACTGGCATACATGAACCCACTATATAGTGGCACCCCAAATACTTTAATCCACCCTTCCTCAGGATATGACCATGACCCCATATGTACTTTGAATATTTCCAAAGCTAGGCCAATCACATGAAACATACAGATCACTTTGAGTTCATCAATGGTCTCCAGCTTAAACAGCACCATACCCACTTGTGCTAACAGACAAATAATAAGAATTAGATCATATCTCGGCAATCCTGGTATTCCAACTACTTTAGTTAACGCGAGTGTCAAGAAGATTATAACTGGAAAAATACACGATAACGCCTCTAGCCAACCGAATAGTAACAATTTACGTACAAACGTCATGTTTCCCTCCACTGTAAGTAACCGGACAGATGCCGGATATTCAGCACCTTACTAGCGCGCCGTGATTCATTCAGATTTTACCATAAAGTGACCTGAAGGTAGGGACATTTTTGTATCCAACTTGTTACTTGAACCATGGAACTAGTGATAGATATGAGCTTAGATTCCTGTCGATAGAGCCTTTTTTAATAATAAAAACCCACTCTGCCTTGCTCATACAATTGCATTACGCTGGTCCATACGTGAAGTTTTGTTACTATTGTAATTCTTGTCTTCATATGAAAAGTCTCCTTAATCTTGATAGATACCAATATAAAGGCTAAACCTCTCACCTGAAATTGCGAAACATTAACTCAACATTAAACTGAAGGGAATATCACCAATTAAAAACGGAGGATAACAAAGAAAACCCACTGGATGAACCAGTGGGTTTCTTCGTTATTACCTATTCTTATGCGCGTAGAGGGACTTGAACCCCCACGTCGTGAAACGCCAGATCCTAAGTCTGGTGCGTCTGCCAATTCCGCCATACGCGCGCATGATTACGGCGTTCTCACCGTATCTGTCCTAGATGCATAATGCAGCAGCGACAATTAATATATTAACAAATCCGGACTACGAAAGTCAAGGTTTATTTTCGAATAATAATTATCGCGATTGCCCCTGACTTATCATTCAATAACATCTTACCGATAAAATATATGTAGTTAACTTATTAGGAGGTAGACACCATGGATATTGTTGCACTTTCAACTAGAATGGCACAAACCAACTTACAGCAAGAGGTAAGTATCTCTGTTGTTAAAATGTCAAAAGATCAAGCTGTCATCGAAGGCCAAGCCCTCATCAAAATGATGGAGCAAAGCGTTCTGCCTAATCTAGGTGGCAATCTCGACATCAAATTGTAGCATGCACAAGCTTGGAGAGGCTCTCAGCCTCTCCACTCTTTCAGGTAGTTAATTTATGTGAATAATCATGAATAAACAACAAAAAAAACCTTGATATCCAAGGCTTTCTTCTTGATGCGCGTGAAGGGACTTGAACCCCCACGTCGTGAAACGCCAGATCCTAAGTCTGGTGCGTCTGCCATTCCGCCACACGCGCGTGTACTCTGTATCGCATCAGCGACAAGATATATCTTATCATGTTGCTATATCATGCGTCAAGCTTTTTTTAAAAAAATATCAACTGTACGTAATTTAGAAAACCAATTCGAATTTGTAGTGCAAGCCACTAAATAACATCCTCAACCACAAGTAGCTGCGGCCAAATTCGTAACCATTCTTTCTGAGCTATCCTTCTCATAAATAACTCATTATCTCGACAATAAGGACTTTGACGTACCCTTAGAGAGAACAAATCATCCAGTCCATGAGGCGCAATGAGTTCGACCTCTCCGTTCCTATTCAAACGTACACCAACTGCCGTGGCGGTCTCTGGCCAACGCAACATGGCATCCTCTACAGAACAATGAGGTGACTCACCACTCTTCATGTGCATCCGCGCTTGATTTTTGACAGACCAATTATGTGTAGGATTTAATTCCCTCAATTTGGCCTCATACTCTTTCTCAACCTCTTCCTCCAAACATGAAGGGTCATAATATAGGACGTCGACATCGTTATAAGGAGTTCTAAGCTCATATCCGTGTAGGATGTCCCAGACATAATTACGTAGATATCCTGCAGCTATACATGCTTGTGGTAACGATAGTAAAGACACTGACTCCAAATCGGCCATCATGTCAGAATTCTCTCTAATCATATGAAGCAATCCCTCGGCATCCAATCGTATTGCTCTTGTATTCATACTCACCAGTCCCCTACTCTACCTATAAATACTTCTTAAACGCTTTGCTAGATTCGCCATCAAAACCAAGTGCCGAATAAAAACGGTGTGCATCTACTCTTGCTGAGCCGCTTGTTAACATCAACTTAACACAACTGCGCTCCTTAGCTAATTCCTCAGCAAACTTCATCATCTGGTTCCCTATGCCCTTACCTCGCTGTTCGGAAGAAACAACAACACGCTCAATAACTCCGAATGGTCGATCCCCACTAAGCGCATCAAGACAAATATGTAAGTGTAGTGTACCTAGTATGCACCCGTCCTCCTCATAAACTAACAAGAAACTATCAGCACTTTCTCTAACCTGTTGAATTCGCTCGGGCCAGACAGCAATCTCTTGATTATTGGGCAAAAGCACCCGGTATAATTCCTCAATCACCGCCGCATCATGAATCTCCGCTTCTCTTATCATTATTCCCCCACCCTTACTGGTTAATATGAAGATAAGTTCTTCAACTTTAATTAGAATTGCTAATTAAGGTTCCAATCGTAATCTATCAAGTTAGCAACACATGGACTAATAAGCGACACTTCGAGTGCTAACGGGATTTACTCCTGCTAAATGTGTGTTCATACTCATGATACCTAAATTAACTGGAAAAACCGGAGCTAATCCACCATATAAGCCTCATTTAGGCGCAATGTAGGTAAATTAGCTGGAGGTTTTCCAGTTATTTGAAGCGAGTATGAATTGACCTGCAAATTAGATGGAGTAATTCCAACTAAGTGTACAGGTCTGGGTCTGGGTCTGGGTCTGGGTCTGGGTCTGGGTCTGGGTCTGGGTCTGGGTCTGGATTTGGGTTTCGATCTAGATGCATATCTAGATCCACATCTACATCGAGAATTGCATCCAGGTCCGAAATTATCATCTACAAGTATGTAATAACCAATTCATTACTCAATTATTTCGTAAAGCTTCATCCTTCGGCAATAGAACGGTCAATAATCCGATCAATGGGAGAAAAGCACAGATCTTCATAATATAGAAGATTCCCATTTGGTCTGCGAAGTTCCCGAGGAAAGCTGAACCTAGTCCCCCGAGCCCAAAAGAAAGTCCAAAGAACAACCCCGATACAAGTCCCACTTTACCAGGTAATAATTCTTGAGCATAGACCACGATAATGGAGAAAGCTGAGGACATGATGAAACCTGCCACAACGACAAGTATCCCCGACCAGAACAAGTTCGCATAAGGAAGTAAAAGTGAGAAAGGCGCTGTACCGAGTATTGACACCCAAATAATATTTCGGCGACCAAATCGATCGGCAAGTGGTCCCCCGAAGAATGTCCCCACCGCAGCAGCAGCTAAGAATGCAAATACATAATACTGAGCCACTTCTTTAGCTACTCCGTAGTGGTCCATGAGAAAGAATGCGTAGAAGTTAGAAATGCTTATCGAATATACATTTTTAGAGAATAAAAGTAGCACCAATATAGTAATCGCAAGACCGATCTTTCCCTTGCTAAGGGAAGGTCTATTCAGTTGATCAGCTCCAACAGAGGTACGCTTCTTGCGAGGCTGTATTACTTGCGAACCGTACCATTTCGCAACGTAGAACTGAATAACGATAGCCACAATCGCAGCTAGTGCGAACCAAGCAACACTGGTTTGTCCCAGTGGGATGAAGATTAATGCCGACATTAGTGGGCCAAGTGAGGTCCCAACATTCCCGCCAACCTGAAAGATCGATTGGGCCAGCCCACGTCGGTCACCTGCCGCTAAATAAGCAACGCGTGACGACTCTGGATGAAACACCGAAGAACCCAGGCCTACGGAAGTCACGGCAAGTAGGATAATACCGTAGGTCGGTGCGTATGCGAGCAAGAGCACGCCAATTAGTGTAAAGAAAACACCCACTGGAAGGATATACGGTCTTGGACGTTTATCTGAATATAATCCGACGAGCGGCTGGAATACCGATGCCGTCATATTCATGGCAAAAGCAATCCATCCAATTTGTCCGTAACTTAGGGATAATGATTCACGAAGTACTGGAAATAGTGCAGGAATAGCAGACTGCATCGTATCATTTAGCAAATGTACCATACTGATCGCAAATAAAATGGGGTACACAGTTTTTGCCGGTGAAGCTGCTTTTGTAGCAGTTTGATTCATTTATCTCTCTCCATCCATCTCTGTTATGATCAGAAGTTGAAATTGTCTGGATCCGATCCATATCGTAAATCCTGATTCAGAGCTTCAATAGCAGCTAGATCTTCAATATCCAATTGAAAATCAAAAACATTCGCATTTTGAACAATTCGTCCTTCATTTACTGATTTAGGTATCGTAACAACACCTACTTGTAAATCCCAACGCAGAATGACTTGAGCAACATTCTTACCATGTTTTGCTGCGATGGCCTTCAGTGTTTCATTTTCGAGCAGTTTTCCCTGTCCAAGCGGTGACCAAGCTTCGAGTTGAATCCCTTTATCTTGATTAAACTGGAGTAACTCTTTTTGGAACAAATGTGGGTGAAACTCAACTTGGTTGACTGCAGGAACGACTTCAGCATCGGCAAATAGATCCTCTAAATGATGGATATTAAAATTGCTGACCCCGATTGCACGAACTTTACCTTCTCTATATATTTTCTCTAAAGCTCGCCAAGTATCCTTATATTTTCCTTTCACTGGCCAGTGAATCAGAAATAAATCAAGATAATCAACATTTAATTTACGCAGACTCGTATCAAATGCTTCCAGTGTGGTCTCATATCCTTGCATACTGTTCCATACTTTCGACGTGATGAATATATCTTCACGAGCCAGCCCGTTCTCAAGTATTGCTTCTGCAACAGCCTGACCAACGCCTTCTTCATTATTGTAAGCAGCAGCCGTATCGATACTACGATACCCGTGGCGAATTGCAGTTTTGACAGCAGATACAACTTCTTCGCCCTCTTGTGCTTTATACACGCCTAGGCCGAGCCACGGCATCTTAACTCCATTGTTAAGTGTTACAGTATCCTGTAGATGGTTTAGCATAGTTTATATCCTCCTCAAAATTATATTTTACTATTCTATTATGAAGGACCGATCGGTATTTTAAAAGAGAACACGAATTTAAAGACGACCGGAGAATGACTCCGGCCGCCAACATATTAATAGTGCAAATTCTACAACCACACGTTTTTAAAACGAAATCATCGCCCCGGTCTCATCAAATACAGCCGAGGGATTCCAAGCAATCTCCCAAACATTATATTCAGGATCTGCAAAATAAGCCGTACGACCTCCCCAGAATGCTTCTTCTGGTTCCCTAAGAATCAAAGCCCCGGCTTCCCTAGCTTTCTCAATTGCATCATCTACCAGTTCCGGTTCTTCCACATTCACCGCCAGCGTTATTCCTCGAAAGGAGGGTTTCGTATCGCTCACAACCTGCTCATCCAGGCCTGCATCCTTTACTAATTCATGATAAGGAAACAAGCTAAGCAGCACTCCCGCGGTCGTAAAAACACAATATTCATCCGTACTTGTGGGCGTGTCTTCCCAGCCTAATCTTTTGTAGAAAGATCTTAAACTGGGTAAATCCAGTGCACCTAAAGTGACCAACGTGACTCGTTGCGGTATCATACGTTTTTTCCCTCCCAAATCGTATTTGTAAATACAGAATGCAAGGTAACCCGGTATGAAAATTACTTTTTATGGTATTATATATCCTACATGAAAAATACAAAAATGACCAGAAAAGTGTTGATAAATACACTCTGGTCATTAAGCGCCTTAGGCGGTCTCTCTAGATTGACGGAGTCTTTGTCTCGCACGATAGAGGATAATTTTAAAGTGTGATAACGTGATTCCCATGAGCTCGGCTGATTCTTGATAAGAGAATCCTTGCACATCATATAATAAAACCGCATGTTGCTGATTCGGTTGTAGTAAGGACAACATTCCATATAGCTCATTTCGATTCTCTTGCGTGATCACATTTGACTCTGGAGTCTCCTCACTAGCAAAGTCAATAAAGAAATCATTATCATAAATGGATGAACGACTCTCCTTACGAATCAAGTCAATATACGCGTTATGGGCGACCCGTAGTAACCACGATTTCGCCTGCTTACCATCCAATGCATCTACATGTTTCAATGCCCGGCAGAACACTTCCTGCGTTAAGTCCTCAGATGTATGATGATTTCGACTCAAATAGAGTAAATAGCGGTACACATCTTTACTATAATTACGATATATAATGTCTATTCCATTCGTCTTCATTTTGATAATCCCCCTTAAAATAAGCTATGCTTGCCTTAGTCTCATCTGCTCACCAGAATCCATATTGGCTATGTAAACAGCACCCTTTTGTTAGCGCCATTTTAATTCGATTTGATTTAATGCCAGAGCAGCTTGTTTCCGCAGTGTACTGATCTGAGATTTGTCGCTAATTAGTAGTAGCAGCAGAACAATGAGGGCAAGCAATATCCATTTTTTTCTATTCATTTGGATAGCCCTCCATCTTAAACTTATTAACCTAAATTCATTATGAGGGGGAGAGTTTAAGTCCCCACTAAGAAAACCTTAAGATTCTATTAAGATTTGCCTTAAACAACAATATTTTAGGATTGTAGGATAAAAAAACGCGTTATTCCATCAAAAGGAATAACGCGTATTCTTCTTAATAATTTACACTTTTTTAAAAAATAGTTCTTATTCCCTAATTATAGTTGCGTCCAAGACGAACCGTAAATACCGTCCGGTATTCATCACTATCTGCTCCAATACTCCCATGATGCAGATCAACGATATGCTTGGCAATGGCCAAACCAATCCCCGAACCACCTGTATTCTTAGCGCGTGATTTCTCTACACGATAGAAACGATCAAACAAATGAGGTAAGTCTGACTTAGGAATAGGTTCTCCATAATTGACCACATCCGTAACCACCTCTTGCCCATCGACACGTGCACGAATATCTAAATATTTACCATCATGACCGTAGCGAATGGCATTTGAAATCAGGTTCTCGTACACCCGTCTCAGTTTATCACCATCTGCCATCACATACAGTTGCTGTTCTTCCATTAAGAGTCGGCATTCCATACCACTCTCTTGGAATTGCCAGGCGAAATGTGCAGCGATTTGATGTAACATCTCCACTAAATTAATTTTGCTTATATAGAGTTTCATTTCCTTATCTTGGAGTCTAGTATATTCAAACAAATCCTGTAACAACTGCTTTAATCGGATCGATTCCTCATATGCCATATTAACATAGTATCGCAGCTCTACTTCATCCCTATAGCGATCCTGTTCAATCAAACCTAGATATCCTGTAATGGAAGTCAGTGGTGTTCGCAAATCATGAGAAACGTTAGTGACGAGTTCGTTTTTCGTTCGTTCAGCACGCCGCTCTTCCTCCATCGAAGTCCTAAGCCTGTCCACCATTCGATTAATATCCGTAGCTAATTGACCTAATTGACCTACATTTTCCACCGGAATTCTATTCGCAGAGTCTTCTTCCATGTTATGAACTTCTTCAATTAATAATTTCAAATACTTCTCTTCGTGACGTCTGACGCTCCGCCTATAGAAGTATAATGCGAATAACAGCAGGATCGGTACCCCAACTATGTAATAAGCCGTCGGATAGCCAATATTCAAGTTGATCCATGCCATGACTGTATATAAGGATACACTTGGGTAAAATTTATAGAACAGCTTACTTAAGAGCACAAGAAACAACAGCGAGACAACCGTAGTTATAATCGTCCAGAACAACCAAGCCAGAAAACGTAAACTAGCTTTCAAGTTTGTAGCCTACCCCCCATACCGTGTGGATCAGCTTTTCCCCATCCATTTCCTTCTCTAGCTTTTCGCGTAACCGGCTAATATGCACTGTAACTGAATTATTGCTCTCGAAATACTTGTCCTTCCATATTAGCTCAAAAATTTCCTCCGAGCCAAATACTCGGCCTGGATGACTAGCAAGCAAGAACAAAATTCCAAATTCAATAGGTGTCAACTTTACGGGGCGCCCATCAATGGTTGTAGTATGTGTTTCTTTATCAATTTGTAGTGAACCAAATTTAATGATGTGATCTTGGGTAGTATGCGCTGATTGAGTCGCAGCATAAGAGGAGCGCCGCAGTAACGATTTAACCCGTGCAACCAGCTCCAGTGGATTAAACGGTTTCACCATATAATCGTCTGCACCGGTCATTAGCCCCGTAATTTTATCCATATCTCCATCTTTAGCGCTGAGCATCAGAATAGGTGTTGTCCGTGTCTCACGTATCTTTAAACAAACAGAAATACCATCCAATCCGGGCATCATCACATCAAGAATGATTAAATCAATTTCTTCCTGCTCCATCATATCCAAAGCCAATAGTCCGTTATCCGCTTTAAAGACAATATATCCTTCATTATGAAGATAAATCTCTATTAATTTAGCTATTTTATCGTCATCATCCACAATTAAAATTTGTTTACTCATAAGGTTGATCATCCTTTTATTTAGAGGCTAGTATGCACACCATTCTATCATAGCATGATAGATACAACCATTTACTAAGAAAAAGTTAAAAAAGGATTACGATCTTATCATTCTTGTTGAAAAGAATACGGCATAGAGATGACGAACCGAGTTCCTTGCCCTACTCGAGACTCCGCTGAAATATCACCTTGATGTATATCCACGATCTTCTTCACTATCGACAAGCCGAGACCACTGCCTCCAGCAGTACGGTTTCTAGATTTATCCGCTTTATAGAAACGTTCAAATATATGAACGAGATCCTCTTCTTTAATCCCAATTCCTGTATCTTCTATGGTCACTTCTGCACCATGCTCAGTAGCAATTAGTCTTAACGAGATCTCTCCATCTACAGGCGTGAATTTGATACTATTATGAAGTAGATTTACCCACACTTGATTCAATAATTCTTCAACCGCAACGATCTCAATTTCCTGCAAATCTAGATCTACTTGGATTCCTTTGGCAAGCCACTGTGGTTCACCCGCCAACACAACGGTGCGTAACTGATTATCCAACCTAAAGCGACATGTTTCAAAGGACGGTTTGTCCGACTCCAAATAAGACAACTTTAAGAGATTGTCGCTCATTTGTGATAATCTCCGGCTCTCCCCTTCAATGATTTCCAGATAATGTTCTCGCTTCTCCTCCGAAAGATCCCGATTACGTAGCGCCTTAGCAAATCCGCGGATTGACGTTAGTGGAGATTGTATCTCATGCGATACATTGGAAATAAAATCTTGCCTCATACTCTCGAGCTGACCCAACTCACCGGCCATATCATTAATGCTTTGAATTATTTTATCGAATTCGTTTCTACCCTTCCCATTCGTATCCAGTTTTACTTTGAAATCGCCTTTTGCTATCCGTCGCATCGCATCAATGATTGACGTCATCATAGCGATTTGCCTCGGCCGGATAAATAGACCAAGGACCATCATCGCTAGAATAAAGAGAATAACCCCTAACAGTGCATCGATCATTTGCACTAGGTAGGGGGAAGATGGAGTACCATAAACCTTATAAAGTGTCTTCGTCAAGAAATTGGCTGCCATCCAGGAGAGTGCCACAAAGGCCAGGACACCAATAGATTGCAATACATGGAGTAGCACAAACCATATCTTCTTCCAAACCTCTCTCATCTTCAACGTTCACAAACCTCCAGACGATAACCGAGACCTCGGATTGTAGTAATTTTGAAATCAAATTTATCTTCTGGAAAACGCTCCCTGAGTCGATTAATATGCACGTCGAGTGTACGCTCGTTTCCTTCGAAATCATATCCCCAAATATCTTCAATCAATTGTTCTCTTGTAAGCGTCCTCCCCGGATAACTACCGAGTTTAAATAAAAGCTCGAACTCCTTAAGTGGTAGTGTGAAGCTCTCGTCTGATGTGGAAGCTTCGTAGGTTTTGCGATTCATACTTATTTGTCCAATACTGACCATTTGAGATACAGCAACTTGATAGCGTTTAAGTAAAGCCTTTACCCTAGCCACCAGTTCAGCGGGTTCAAATGGTTTAACTAGATAATCATCTGTACCCAGCTCAAAACCTTTCAGGATTTGCTTGGTTTCACCTTTGGCGGTAAGCATTAGGAGTGGCATATCATAATCTCGCTGCAGTTCATGACACAACTCCCAGCCATCCATGTTCGGCATCATAATGTCCATGATTACTAGATCAGCTCGCTCCTCAGCCAGTATGGACAGCGCTTCAAGCCCATCAGCGGCTTCAAGCACCTCCATTCCTGCTTCTTCGAGGAACACTCTGATCAGTTCGCGAATATGCATATCGTCGTCAACTACAAGTATTTTAGCCATCGTAATTAGATTCTCCTATTTATACGTATCTTCATCTTCTACAGCACCCGCAATCTGTAATTGTTGCGCTGCAAATTCACGATACATGTCATGGTTCTCTAACAGTTCTTCGTGACGACCTCTTCCTGTAACCTGACCCTTCTCGATGAAAATAATTTGATCTGCCCCCACAACGGTAGACAGTCTATGGGCAATAACAATCGTTGTCCGGCCTTCCATCAAATTCTTCAGTGCCTTCTGAACCACAACTTCGGAACGGCTATCCAAACTTGAAGTCGCTTCATCCAACATCAGGATCTTGGGATCACGCAGCAATGCTCTAGCTATAGCAATCCGCTGCCGTTGTCCCCCTGACAACTTCACACCACGTTCTCCAACATCCGTATTGTAGCCATCGGGTAATTCGGCGATGAATTCGTCCGCATAAGCCATCTTAGCCGCATTTATCAGTTCAGCCCTGCTAACTTCACGCTGAACTCCATAACATAGATTCTCCGAGATCGTTCCAGCAATCATGGGACTTTCTTGGGAGACATAACCGATCATTCCCCGCCAGGAGCGGAGTGCAAAGGCATCAATCGGCTCTTCTCCAAGTGAAATGACACCTTCTTGTGGGAGGTAAAAACGTTCTAGTATCGAGAACAGGGTAGTTTTACCGCCGCCACTTGGACCAACCACAGCCGTAATCGTTCCCGGATCCATCCGAAAGCTGACATTTTGTAATACGGGTTCATCAGGTTTGTAACCGAAAGATACATTATCAAGCACTACGGGCTGATTCGAATTGGAGACTTCCACACCAGAGCCAAAAGCTTCTTCTTCAGCATCCAGTGTTTCCATGATCCGCTCCGTTGCTCCCTTAGCTTTTTGCAATTGCGTAAAGAAGGTAGTCAGTTGCGTCATCGGCATCACAATCTGGATCAAATACAGAATAAAAGCAACCAACTCACCCGCCGTCAATCCACCTGAGGATACTTGCATCCCACCATAACCAATTACAATGACTAGCAGCATCATCAGTACAAAGGACATAATCGGACTGATCCACGCCATCACTTTACCTTCGCGTATCCCGAAATTTAGCAAGTTACGTATACCTGTACTTCCGTTCTCGTATTCCTTGTGCTCCGCATTGGAGGATTTCACGAGCCGGATTTCTGATAATACTTGGGTTAGTGTTGAAGTAAAAGTTGCCGTTTCATCTTGCATGCCTACAGAAATTTTATACATCTTCCGCCCGAGCGGAACGAGGATCAAAGCCGCTATAGGAATCACCGTGAACATAATGAGTGTCATTTTCCAGTTCAAATAGAACAGAACTACGATTGAACCTACAATCGAGATGATCCCGCTGAAGAAACTAGCCACATGTTCTGAAATGAGACTCTTAATGACTCCGGTATCATTCGTCATACGACTGACAGACTCCCCAGTACGATTATTATCGAAATAGGGAACTGGTAGAACGAGCATCTTCTTCCACAATCGATCACGCAGGCCAGCAACCATTTTTTGACCCACATAGTTCAATAAATAGATAGAGACACCCGCTGCGATAGTTTGGCTGATAAATGCAGCCCCAATTGCAATGATCTGAGAACTATTAATTGAGGATAAAGAAAATCCGTCCACCAGACTTTTCGTAAACATGGGTATTACAAGGCCAACTAATGTGGACACAATACTGAGTAATATAGCTACACTCAACATCCAAATGGATGGCTTTGTTTCTCGCATTAAAGTAAAGAACGTCCCGGTACTCGTCTTTGCTCCGGTTGGTTTATTAGAGTTATTTAAATTCATGGTTCCTCTTCCCCTTTTCTACTTAGAAAGCTTCGACTTCCTTTGCTAAGTAAAGAATAAACCAAGATTTTAAACTGAAGTTAAACAGACACCAGAATTATAGATTTTCAACTTCTACACTGATGACATGGTCAATATCACGGAGAAAATGATAAATTTCCGTCGTATATTCCTTCTCAGATGCAGCTATGACCATATCCACCCGTTGACGGCCTTCGTCCAAGTCCTTTATTTTCAATCGACGGATGTGATGTCGTTGCTGCTTAGCCCCCGGTCCCATCGCCTCCTTACGCTCAATAACGCGTATCAGTTCCGTTACATTGCCGTGGTCAGCCATCACAATCTTAATAGAAACATCGCGTTGGTTAAGCTTATACGGTCCAATCCATTTAATAATGTAGGGAACAAAGTTCACTGCAATAATTAGCAAAATAACAGTAAGTGACGCCTCAACAAAGAATCCCGCTCCGATTGCGATCCCAATCCCTGATGCCGCCCAAATCATCGCAGCAGAGGTCAATCCGGATATTCCTTCATTATTTCTACGTAGAATGGCACCCGCACCTAGAAAACCAATCCCACTAACGACCTGTGCCGCAAGACGCATGGGGTCCATATTAGGATGGTCAGGTCCAGAAAATTTCTCGAACGCTTCAATCGATACAATCGTCACTAGGCAGCTCGCAATACAGATAACCATACTTGTCTTGATGCCAAGAGGCTTCTGTTTCAATTGACGGTCAATACCAATAAACAATCCAAATAATAAAGCCGCACTTAATTTGAATACCATAATCAAATCAATTTCCATAGTAGTCTCTCTCTCCTTATTGCATATAGAGTGAGTATATTTTAACCACTGATTTTGTGCAAATAGAAAAATGGCGACCTCATTGGCCACCATTCCATCTGTTTCGTATTTATTTAACTTCGACGGAGAACAAATAATCGGAATGCCCTTGATCCAAGAACCAATCACATTCAATTTTGTACAAATATACTCCTTTATCCATGGGCACGAAATAAGGATCTTCGTTATCTAAATCTTGATTTGTGTTTATTAATGAAAATTCTTTGATTCTTTTAGGCGCTTTAATGTTTATCTGTGCACCCGCAGGGACAAGGGTCGAAGGTATCTCGGACAAAGACATATCCACACTTTCACAACTAGATTCGTTACCCAATGATGAGGAACACCAAGTGTAACTACCTTGAACGACTTTAATTGCCACACCATCAATATCTATCTCTGGTAGAGGTGGTTTCCCATCCTTTATCCATTTTGATTGAATAGTATTGTCTGAGTTGTGCTTAATACCCACTGTATATCCTATATAGAACGTTATCGCAAGCAAAACTAACATTAGCAAGGATATCCATGATTTCTTTCTCACCCCAACTCCCCCTCTACATCCTAGACGGCGATAATAGATAGGAAGTTGCGAAAGTTATTTGGCACGCAGAATCGCAATCACTTGCTTCCCACTAACCTGAATTCCTTTATCCTGCTTACCGCAATGCTCTAGATCGCGAATGAGGCGTTCCACCAACTGTTTGGCCGGATCGGTTTTCTTCTTATCAACAAGTACCGTTAATTGCACATCATTTCCCGCAGTTAGAATTCGTTCGGCTTGCCGTTTCTTTGTATCATAATCATGCTCTTCGATCAGCGAAGTAAGTCTGATTTCCTTTAACTTCGTTCCGGTTGATGCCTTGCGTTCTTGTTGTTGAGCCTTATTCTTTTCCATTTTGGATGCACCTTTACCCGCCAGTTTACATGGAGGGGGACTGGACATAAGCGATGTACATACCAAATCTACTTTGAGCGACTTCGCCATTTGCAGCGCTTCTTTGGTGGGCACCACTCCCAAGTTCTCTCCATTTACACCCGTCAAAAGCACCTCTGTCGCTCTTATTTGTTCATTCGTAATCATTCGATTTATTCACCCCAGATTAATTTTACTTACTATAAAATACCTTCAGGCAGCATATAAAAGATCGGAAGCATGACCATTACAACCAATAAAACGAGTCGGAATGAATCTTCCGCATTGGAACCCGTTTTAATCGAAAATATGCTGGGTAACAACCGAAACTTCTTTTTCCATGGCCAAAATAATGCAATCCCCTGCTCATTAAACATATCGATTAACGGATGCGACGCATAAGCTAGTAAAAAGCTCCAGAAGAAAAATAAAGGTAACGGAGTTAGTAATGCAGCCAATCCCGCAAGGAAAAACAAGGAGTGCGTAAATGTCCGATGCTTCACTCTAAGTAATTGAAGGATAAAAGAAATAGGCAAAAAGATCTTCGCCATGGTCGATCCCTTCTTATCAACGTCGGCGAGTGGCCCTGCCAGACACCCAATAAGCAGCGCTGCACCTGATTCCCATGATAGCAGCGGTTGATGATAATGCATAATAACAGTTTCCACAGCCACAATACCAGCGATGCTATGAGTCTTTTGAAGCATAATAAATCCTCCGAATTTCTCTAAGTTGTCCATGCTATTATAGCAAAGATAAGAAGGATTACTTTGTTTTATCTCGAAATTAATTACAGCAACTATAAACAGATAGACGGAGGCTCACATGAAAGTAAAAGTACTAGTATCGACCCTTATCTTCATATGTTTTGTATCTTGGTCAAATTTTTCAATTTCAAATGCCCAATCTTTAAAGCCACAAGATATCTTAAACAAGAAATATCCTAATGAAATTATTAAAATTATCAAAACCGCGGATGTTAATTCAGATAAGAAAATGGAATCTTTTATTATCACAGAATCAGGAAATTTTTATTTGATTAATGCTAAGAGAACGGTTGTTTTAATTAATACCGGTTTTTCAGCCGACGGAGGTTTTGATGAAGTAGACATTCAAATTTACGCTGTAAATAGTAAAGAAAAACATATCGCTGTTAAAGGTTACTATCTACCATCAAATACTCAACTGTACGTTTATCGACTTAAAGATGGAACTTTGAAGCAGGTTCTAGAACTAATGGGTGATGTAGATGTTCAAATTGACAAAAAAGGTAGAGTTCATCAGCTCTGGAAAAACTATAAGCTCGAAGGTGGATGGGATCTTGCTGAAGGCATCATGACGTGGAATCCAAAAACTAATAAATATAAGGGATCCGGAGACTATGTGTTGAACTAAAAAGTATATAAATGCTAAGTCAAAGCGGCAGATCAAGAGACGTTAACAAAGTCCTTGACTGCCGCTTTAATGATTAAACTAGCGTGTAACCAGAGTTTATTCATTATACTTATCATAATTGACGCTTAAAGCTACACGATACATTCCTTGCAGGTCATTTGATGTAACATACATTAAAGTGTCGTTAGCTTCTTCTTCCCAATCGGGACCATATAACAGTAAATAGTCTGCGAAATCTACGAAGACACTAAAATCTTTCGGCTCAATCTTTAATAACCTTTGATATATTTTAAACATTGTATCTATAGGCATAAAAAACTGTTCTATTTCTAGACGAATTATCCTATCTAATGGTTCTCTTTTCATTACTGTACTTAAACAACTCTCCAGTTGCCGTTTTAGACTGTCAAAGTTTCGATTTAATGATTTCTGTTCGTTTTCATCAAAATCCAGCCAATTTAGTTGTCTGATTTTGTGAATCTCTTGAACATACCATGAAATATCCTTCAAATCGTAACACCAAATGTTTAGTAATACCCGGGCGCTGGACGAAGAGGTATCCATCAAGAGTGCCTGGGCGAGCACGCTGTTTACGCTCACGATTCACGAGATCCAACCCGAGGATAAAGCTAAAGCGGAAAGGAAATCATAAGATTCGTTGGACGATTTTTTCTGAGAGGGGCATATGCATATTGAAGTACGAACTTGGCCGTTGCCTGCTAGAGGAAAGACTTCAGGAAGCAGGCATGCCGCTGGAACGGCTGGCGCTGGAACTGCGTGTGAGACGGGAGCGGCTGGATGACTTTATCGACAATAAAAGAGTGATGTCTCTTAAGCTCGCGATTTCGATCGCCGATACGCTTCAGTGCGAGGTGCGCAGCCTGTACGAATTAACTCCTTCCGATGTTTAATTATTGGCGGTTTTTCTTTTGGCAAATAACCAACAATCAAGGATAACAAAACCTAAGTCCTGCCCGTTAACGTATTGATTCAACAGAGTTTCTAACTTTAAACTCTTACTATCCTCATCGTCTGATATCAAAAGTTTCCTTTTCAAAAAGTAAAAGGACAGACTGTACTTCTTGTCCTGTCCTCAAATCCCCTTTTCCAGATGATATTACAACAGGTTCTCCTTAGTTCGTTTACTAAACATGTCAAGAACAACCTTTTATTCTTCAATTTCAACGATGACATTAACGACAGATGCATCGTGGTTTTTAATGCGGAGTGGTGCTGTGAAAGCAGAAATGAGCTTTTTTCCAACCAATGGTGCTGGATTAATGTCTTCATAAACGAGCATTGTCGGCTCTTCATACTTTTCGTGGTCTAAGAAGGCATGGTGGACAAAATATCCGTTTCCTTTTGCTTCTGTCAAATTCTCAATGCTCAAGGTATCAATGGCCACTGCTTTGCAGTTTGGCAACTTCGTACGGATGTATACTGCAGCTTCTGGAGAGACAGCTGGGAAATTATTAGCGTATTTCTCGAAATTCGTTTCCCGGTGTTTCCAATGGCCCGTATTAAAGATCAGAATATCCGCTTCATACAGGTCTTCATATTCCTCGAGCGTTTCGATGGTGATAAAGCCGTTCGGGCCAACCGGGCAGTTGATTAATAGCGGCTTTCGATAGATGAAGTCTTCAATTGGAACTGCATCTATTCCCTTACCGTTATTCATATGATGCCATGGGGCATCGACATGGGTACCAGCATGAAGATACATGCTTAACACACTTCCGTTCCAGTCATCCCCTTTGTCCAAACGCTCTCTAGGCTCTATTTTCACTTCTGGCAATCCTGGATAAACAGGCATTCCTTCATAAATTGGGTAACCGATTTCTACGTATTTTGGCATACTAAGACGCTCCTCCCTGAGTATAACTACAAGCTCAGTAATATATTAAATGTGACTATATCCAAATGCTGTTGTTCCATATACGCTTTTAAAGTGTTTATTTAAATGAGTCAAATCAACAAAACCACATTCAACTACAGCTGAATAGATATCTCCATTTTTGTCTATTAACTGCTTTGCGCGTTCTATCTTGCAGTTAAGAAAGTATTGGTAAGGTGAAATTCCAGTATGTGCCTTGAATAATCTGATAAACTGAAATTTCGATAAATTAAGCTCCTTACTTATATCGTCAAGTTTAAGTACATTTCCTAAGTTGCTGTGAAGCATATCCTTTGCTTTTTTAATTATAGTGTTATCTTTCTTATAGTCTGTTGAGAGATTAGTTTGAATAAGGATCTCTGTGAGTGATAAGAGTAATTCACTACACAAAGCCTCATCTTGTTCGCTCAATATTGCATTAGACAGACTTAATATTCTTTGTTTAAGTTTATTGTCATACACTATCGGGGTTGAAAAACGAACTATCTCCTTTTTCTCAATAACCTCTAAAAACAATTGTGGCTCAATATATAGCATAATATAGTCAAGTCCTGCCTCATCATGTGCCCTTCCGTCATGTGCCTGTTCTGGATTAAAAAGCATAACACCATTTTGATAGGATAATTGTGAACTGCCATCCAAGTTATACTCTTGAATACCACGCAATGTTACACCCATAGCATACTCCTGGTGGGAGTGCTTTTTATAAGTAAAGTCAGTAATACTTGCTGACAAGGCAGTAATACCTGCCAATTTTTTATATATAAATTTTTCTATGTTACTCACCTCTTAATTAGCTTAACTATATCCATATCATTACTGCTGCATAAGCTAAAAATAATGCCATCATGACATTAACAGTCTTTTTATGCTTTAGTAAAAACTCCTTGAATACTGTACCGAAAAGAACCCATGTAGCAAATGCTAAAAAACCAACAAGCGTAATAACTATAACACTAACTGTTACTGCAGACTTTGTGAAATAGTGAGGCATAATAAAACTAGGAATTACAGTCATCGTAAATACTAACACCTTTGGATTTATAAACTGCATAATGAAGCCTGACATAAAGCTAGCAGTTTGGTATACAGTTGGTTTTGAACTATCCATTTTGTAGATTTGATAAGCAAGATAGAACATATAAAAACTTCCGATGATCTGCATTGCAAATAATATTTTTGGCATTATCGTTATTAGCATAGTATTTAACATAGCAGAAATAGCAAGTAATAAAGCAAAAGCTATGGTTGCACCATACGTATATTCCATTGCCTTTTTTGTCCCAAATTTTTGTACTGTAGATAATATAACGATATTAGTAGGTCCTGGAGTGAAAGTTACAATAAAACAGTACAATAAAAAAGATGTAATATTCATGAGGAAACTCCCTTTCAAGGTAATCTCATAGAAATATACATCTTAAATTTAAGGGTATATAGTATATTATTGCGCTTTGCTTAGGTCACTATTTATTAGTTGAGCAGAACTTACCCATAGTTCACGGCTTGCAAAAGCTAATCCCGCAGCAACTCTTCCCTGACTTCGGTCAGCGCGAATCCCAGCAAGTTCCTGCCCCGCCATTTCACAGGATTCTCGGCATCCGGATTGGACTGGACCATACCAATCCCCCATATGCGATCCTGTGGGCTGGCTTCGACGAGAATACGGTTTTTCGTCGACTTGAGATAGTCGCCAAGCTTCGAGTCTTGTGAAAATTTGGCCATGCTGCCTCTTTTGACGATGTCGTAGCATTCCTTATCCCAAATGTCATTGTTGAAGTTTCGAACCGCGCGTCCATAGGCTTTCATCTCCTTAGGGTGTTTGGCCTTAAGGATTGCATCCAGCATTTCGTAATCTCCGAACAGCCTTGCCTTTTCCGCCATTATAAACTGCTCGGCACATGAGTATTCCGTCCCCTCTACCTCGAATGGGCTCATCCACCATTGGCTGAAGCAGCTTTTGTCGACTCCGCCGTCCTTTGGTGGCGTATGGCCCCAAAAGAACATATACTTAAATGTTTTTCCCGCGTTATATGCTTTTCTTAGCTCCTCAATATTATATATCATCAGTATTCCTCCAAATTTCTCCGATACAAGCGAGAAGGACGGTGCCCCGCATTTTCGGTGTAATGATCGGTTTCCGTTACGAGATCAGCCACTTTACGCCGGAAAGCAGCCTTCAACAGCTCTTTGTCCAGGATCACCTCGTAAACCTGCTGCAGCTCTGTCAATGTAAACAGCTGTGGCATCAAGTGCAACGCAATATCGGTATAATTCACTTTTCCCCGTAGCCGCTCGATAGCGCAGGCTATTATCTTCGCATGATCAAATGCCAATCCGTCATTCGATACGATCGAGTAGGCGGTTGATGTCGAAGTCGCCTTTGCTGTCACCGTCCGATCTACAATCGCCGTAAGTTCTTCCTCTTCGCAACTGAGCTTAAGCTCATATTCCAATGTCTTGATGTATCCATTTTCGATCAGTTCTTTCCGTTCCCGTAGAAGTCGATAGGAAACCTTGAACCAGGCGGCGTCGGCAGCGTCGTCTCCGGCCTGCAACTGTACCTGATCGCTATTGATCAAAGCCATATAGCTGCAGCTTATGACCCAGGTACGGGGATCCCGTCCAACATCGCTGAAGGTGTACAATTGCTCCAAATAAACATCTTCCACGCCGGTCTCTTCACATAACTCCCGAGCCGCGGCCTGCTCCGTTGTCTCGTCTGGGCGGGCAAATCCGCCCGGCAGTGCCCATTTGCCCAGGAAAGGGTGTCCTCCCCGGCGAATGAGCAGCATCCGCAGCTCTTTTTCCGGTAACTTGCGGTAGCTATCCGCCTCCGCGTCCGTCACGGTGAAAATGATCATGTCCGTCGCCACCGAAGGCCGCTCGAAATCCCCAACCCGGTACTGATCCAAAAATTCGCTTTCTGTAAGTCCATCACGATCCAACAAGTCCATCAGTTTCGCCTCCTTGATTCTTTATTCTAAGCACAAATGTCGCTGCCTGTACGTAAAATGTTCCCACTATTGCATCTCATTCTAGCCGTTCAATTCCCCGAAATAGTTCCGGTAGGGCTCGAACTTCGCCAATACCTCTTCTACCTTGCGCATTCGTTCCTCCAAGTTGCCCCGCAGCGTGATAAAGGGAATCCGTCGCTCATGCAAGTCCGCGATGATCTGCTTATGAAAAACTTGTCGTTTCTGATCCCCGCTGCGGTCCCACGTATCATCGTAAGGAATATCGTCGTCGCACAGAAAAAATAGATCGTATCGCTGCGCGTTTTCCAAGGCAATCCGGGTTAAGAGCTCGGGGGCTCGGCCGTGGTAATCCAATGCGAACATATAAGTTGTAATCGCATTGGTATCCACAAAAAGATAACGGTTCGCTTCCAGAACAACCTGCTCCTCCCGCTCAATATGCCCCACCGCGATTTCGTCGAACGCTTCCAGGCCGATTCTGCGGTCCACCTGATGCTCGGTCCAATAATCCCGTCCGTATTCACTCGCAAAGGTCGTACGATAACGATCCGCCAACGCTTTGGCGATCGTGGATTTGCCGGTCGACATCGCTCCCACAAAAACCACTTTCGTGATCAAATCCGGGTACACGATATCACTTACAAACTCCCGGTACTTATAAGGATCGGAACGGACCATCGTCGCCGAGATCGGAACCCGCTCGCGAGCTTCATCTACTCGACGGTCCATAGCACCCAAAGCGATGCTCATATGCTCCCCGTAAAACTCGCTGGAGTAGAAATGGGTCACTTGCTCTCCCTCTAGCAACCCCAGAATATACTGCTCTTCCCGGATCTCATGTTCTCGGTCGTTCGAATACCCGTCCGGACCGTCCCAGGCTTCGATCACCCGTATCATCGGATAGAGCTTGCGAATCCAGTTCGCCCGAATATGAAGCGGAATTGGGGTGACCGTCGTCTCGTAGATCACCACAATCAATTCGTCAACCTCTTGCAGTGCTGTCTCGAACATGAACTGATGCCCTTTATGCAGCGGGGCGAACTTCCCCAGTGTTAATCCAAGCGTCTTCATGCGGACACCTCCTTGGCCCCTTTGTTCCAGTTGTAATAGCCGTATACCGCATTAACCAAATACGCGCTCCACATGACGATCATCAGCAAACCTTCGCCGCTACCTTCGAACATCCGAATCGCCCACAGCAGCACCGTGAACATATTCAGCACGATATAGACCAACCATTGTTCCTTGAACCTTCTGACCATTAAAAGAGTAGCCACGATGGATAACACCGTTGTAATAGCATCGATGTAAGGCGAGTTCTGCCCCGGAATGAACGAAAGTCCCAGCCCCAGCAGCAGGCAGCCCAATACACATATTACCCCCACGAGGACCAGACTCTTAACCTGCATTTGGCGCATGGACAGTTTGCCACCCTGAAGGTTATTTTTCCACATGTAGAAGCCGATGACATTCATAGGTACAAAGAAAAGTAGATTTAGCATCACCTCTCCAAACAAACCGTTGACATAAGCCAAATATGCGTAGCCTACAGTATTGTACATACCGAAAACATAGCTCATCAGGTTTCCTTTCGCCGCGAGCACCACACATAGCACCCCGGTGATAAAGACCGTAAAACCGAATAAAGAATCCTTAGAAATCACCGTAAAACCGATAGCAATCGAGGTAAACAAAACTAACCAGACTATCTCGAACAAGTTCCAATCATTCGCATACTTCTTCACCTTGTATCCCCTCAGCTTTCTCCACTCATTTTCAGAGTGCAACCTCAAATGCCACTTAGTAACTTTGTGATAATAACATTTTGTTACTATCAAAAATAACAGAGTTACCGACAGATGTAAAGTGAATTTTTGGAATAAAAAAATGTCGACATTTGTTAAATTTTGGATTAATCAATAGGACCAACTATGTTATATTGAAGAAAATAATTCTATTATTTTGAAATCAAATCAAAGGAGATATTATGAAAAAAATAGTTTATTTAATGCTTATAGGGTGTCTTGTTATCTTCACTGGCCTTTTTTCTTTCGCTTCCTCAACATCCGCCGCTGCTTCCGTTTCTTACACACTCTATATTGACGGCAAGGTTTCGCCGGCAAAATTCCCAATCGTAATGGAGAATAACAGCACTCTAGTTCCAATGAAATCGGTTCTAACCGAACTAAACTACACTACCACCGTCAATAACCAGACGAAGGCGATTACAGCTAAAAATTCAGCTGGCTCCATTATAATCGTGAAGGTTGGAAGCAAAAAAGCCAAAATCAACGGGTCTGATATGCTCCTCCCCGCATCGGTCAAGACGATGAACGGAACCACGTACATACCTTTATCGGCAATCAAACAATTAACTGGAAAATCTATCGGCGTAGATGCCTCTCAGGGTATGGCCTGGATTGGGGAAAAGCCGACAGTAGCTGACCCTATTCAGATTTGGGGAGTAACCCCTGACGAAGTTAAAGCCGCTGCTGGTCAGAATCTGCCTATCGATGAGGGAGGACAAGGCGATATTTATCTCCTAATGTACCAAGATTCTACTAAAGGTGCTGAAGAATTATATATATTTCACAAAAACAAACTTGCCAAATTGGTATTTACTCCGATTATTACAGGCAATGAAGATAACGAAACCTTCTTACTCGGTGTTTACTCCGGCATGTTCAATACTGTAGTTAAAGCTTACGGGGAACCAACCAAAGGTTCCGTTGATATTAATAAGGAGACACTTGATCAATATCTTACGCTCCTTTCCAACGAAGGCTACATTTCGAGTGAGTGGAAGGTTGGAGACACCAAAATCAAGACTTTAATAAAAGAAACGGATAGCAGTTACACCATAAGCATGCAATATGTAAATACTTCCGTAGAAACACAACTCAATGCTGCCTTGGATGCTATTAAATAATCAAATAAAGAAGGAGCCGGCGATGATACCGGCTCCTTCTTTATAGTTAAATACTTGTTTAAGTCGCTCCCTACTGCATCTCATTTTCGATCCGCTGCATGAACTCTTCGGCTGCGCTGTAGCCGAGCTGCTTGAGATACCAATTGTTGGCCGCTGCCTCGATTAAACCGGCTACGTCGCGTCCAGGCTGAAGCTGGACTTCGATATGTGGAATTTGGACGCCGAGATATTCTGTGAATTGAGGAACAACCTCCAACTCGTTGTTCAGAGAGTTATCCTGCCACGGGGCCAGTTCAATATCGAGCACAATTCTTGTCTCGTCCTGAAATGCCTTGCGTCCATATTGGCGTACAACATTGATCAGACCAATACTACGCAGTGCGAGGAACTCGCGTGTTGTCTCATTATGCGTGCCGAGAAGTGTCGTCGGACCAAGCTTCTTGAGCACCACTATATCATCCGCTACGAACCGGTGACCTCTTCGAATGAGCGTATGGGCCGTCTCGCTTTTTCCAATCCCAGATTTTCCTCTAAGCAGAACCCCAATGCCCGATACATTCACGCATACCCCATGGATTGACAGTTCTGGAGCCAGACTCTTTACTAGATATCTATCCAGCTTGGCGATAAACTCCGTGGTCGTCTCTTCCGTCCGCAATAGCGGAATGCCCTCTTGATTGCAGAACAGGATCAGATAGGGAATCTCTTGCTGCCCCGACGTCACAATAAAGCACGGCGGATGATATTTGACAATGTTTCCGATATGCAGCTTGCGTTCTTCTACGCTTAGCGTCAATAAATAGTTAATTTCCTTGCGGCCGAGCACTTGCACCCGCTCCATAGGAAAAAAATCAAAATACCCTACGAACTCCAGCCCCGGTCTGTGCGTCCGTGGACGGGTAATCACATGATCCATGTGGCTGGCTCCCGCAAGCACTTCTAATTTGAACGTCTCCACAAGACTTTGAACGGTAATCACCTTCATGTAGTTCTCCTCCTGCACTAAGGCGTACCCGGAATACGCCTGATATTCAATACTGCGGTTACTGATATATTCCACGACAGATAGATCTATTCCTGCAATTGAGAGGTCTTCAGCAGGGTCAGTTAGCTTTAGTATTATATCTCCACTAAGTAACTCAGGCAAAATAATTATAATTAATAACGAAAAAATGCCCAATACTATATTACATAGTCATAGGGCATTCGCTTGTAACGTTAACTTTTATTTAAATTCCTCGTTCGACATTCGAGTTCGTTTTATACATTTTCTCCGCTTCAATAGGGCTTTCTTTTGCTGTCACCTGGTGCGGAATTACTCGGCAAACTTGAACCGGTCCACCGAATACAGCCGACCTATACTTGTCCACATGCTGCTTCGACAAGGGGCGGTTATGATAGCCGGGTACATATTTATTCATCATTTCCTGAAGTACATGAGTGGCTTCGTCCAAATCTGTGATTGGCTCTGCTTTTCCAAATATCATTACGCTCATATAAGCCGTATCCGTTTTGGCAGGTACCGGATCCGTGATGGTTCCGTATTCCTCACATACCGTAAAACATACCTCTGGATTTTCACTCATTACCTGATTACGTCTTCCATCTCCAGCCCCGTGAAAATAGAGCTTCCCATCAGTCCATACATAATTAAGCGGTACAACATAGGGGCGGTTTCCATCAACCAACCCAAGATACCCAATTCTCGATCGGTGAAGGAAACTTTCAATCTTCACTTGATCCTGGCACTCCCTGATCTTGTAACGAACTCTATCCATTTCGAAATCTCTCCTTCATTCATAAAATATTCATCACACTCCAATTGTCTTAACTCCGATAGTCTTCTAGAGTGCGGCAACGACTAGATTGCAAATACTAGCGTTGTTACGGTAGTATATCAATGATTGGATTGCGTTAAAACATCCAAATAATACATTTTTGAACAATCCATAATTTAATTTTATAGTTGGAACTTCTATTTGGAGGTGTGTACGATGATGAAAGTAATTCGTAATGATAAAAGACCCATCTGGCAGCAATTGCTTGATCAAGCCATTCATAATATTACTAGTGGAATCTGGGCGCCAGGAGAGTTGCTGATCCCTACCCGTGAACTTGCTCACATGGTAGGTGTCTCTCGCTCAACTATACAGATCGTCTATGAGGAATTGCTAAGTCGAGGTTATACAGTTACATCTCGCCGAGGAGGAACGCGAGTTAGTAGATGGAAGCAAGTCACGGAGTCAAAGAAGGAAATCATAAAAGATGGCCCCCTCCCCCCCTCACTTCCATTGTTAAACTCGGCTGTCGATCAATTACATGACTGGTTCAGAGGGAAAGAACAACGTGAGGTCGATATTGATTTTAGTCCCCATGAACCTTATTTGGATGGACAATTTCAAAAGAACTGGCGACAATCGCTTCTCCACGCATCCGCTGAAATGGATTTATCAAGCTGGGCTTACAGTAATCCCTATGGTTTCACACCACTACGTGAGGAAATTCAGCGTTATTTATCACTTGAACGAGGCATCCATATCCAAACCAATCAGATTTTATTGACCTCGGGAGCTCAGCATAGTATCGACTTAATCGCACAAGCACTTTTAGCTGATGGGAACACTGTCTCTGTAGAAGATCCCGGTTTTCCATCTGCCTGGATGGCGATGAAATACCGGCGTATGAATGTGGTGCCCGTTCCCGTTGATGAGTATGGTCTAGTGGTTGAGCATATTCACCCACAATCCAAACTGATCTTTGCGACCCCTTCGCACCAGTGCGCGGTCGGAGTCGTTATGTCGGAACCGCGTAGGCAACAATTGCTACATAAGGCCGCTCAAGAGCAATTTTGGATCATTGAGGACGATTATGACAGTGAATTTCGCTATCGTGGGGAGCCGCTTCCAACACTGTTTAGTCAGGCATCTAACAATACTTTGTACCTCATGAGTTTTTCTAAAATGATTGCTCCAGGCATTCGCATTTCGGCTATCGTTGGTTCCGTCGAGTCCATTGCTCAACTAGCGAAGGTACAGGAACTCACTTACCGTCATCTTCCGATTATGGATCAGCTAACACTAACCCACTTCATTAAGAATGGGCATTTTATGCGACATATGAGAAGAGTCAGAAATGTGTACCGACGCAGGCACGAAGCCATGACAAAGGCTATTATGGCTAGCGGTTTAGGGGAACGTTTCACACTAAGTGGAGTAGAAACGGGATTGCATATGTTACTTGAAGCTGAAGAGTCATACGACGAAGAAAATGTGACAAAATTAGCCCTACAACAGGGAATACGTATATACCCTCTTGGACCTTATTGCTTGGAAAGTAAAAGAAAGGGATGGGTGTTGGGGTTTGCAAAAGTAGATGAAACATCGATTGAGCAGGGGATTTATCGTCTTGCGGAGTTGATCTTATAGCTCTGATCATCACAAGCTAATTTTGATACGGCACTACACTCTTTTGTCCAAAAATTCATACATCATTTATGAAAAAAGGCACCTTATTATGAAGTGCCCCGATTCCATTAATAATGGTTAGACAGCGAAGCATAATTTAGTAAATCCTTAATCAATACCGTTTATTTTTCGCGGCGTACAGCTTTTAAATGGACTCATACCTAATGTATTTACTTTCTCTCCATCAATCGAAATCCCCATTTGAGTTGTAATTTTACGATAAAAACCAACGCGGCGACCGATACGACGGTCAGTTTCGTCTAAGTTGCCTTCAAGATTCCCGTTAATGATCATAATGGTAATACCAAAGCCTGGCTGTGTTAATCCTTTAGAAATATCCGATTCTGAAGGTGTCCAGTTGCCAACCATCACATCGTGAGCGGAAGGCTTCGGAGGTTGTGGTGTCATCCAGAACAGGATCGCTGTCATAAAGCCTAACTTGCCGTCATTTACAATATTCTCAGGCTGCTGAAGCAGCTTATCTTTGGTGCCATAAATAATTCCACTAATCAATCCGTAATTGTAGTTCCAACTTAGCTGTATCGGTCCACGTCCATGATAAGATTTGCCCGCAACTGGCGGAAAGTTGTCATTTTCTTCAACGTAATTGACCGTAGTGGTGTTGATATAAGATATTTCCTCATTCCAATACAACCCCCATGCAAACGGACCTCCAGGAGATGTTGGCATACCTCCGCCCGTTTCATGCGAAATATTGGCAAGAAAAGCTGCCAACTCATGCTTTCGTTTCAAATCAGAGCCTTCTTTAATAAAAGAACCAAAATCGACCGTTTTCGATAGAATCGGGCTCTTTACTTTTTTAAAATTAGCATTTTGGTAGATGAGCGTTTCCGTCTTTGTTCCTTTAACTAATCGAAATACGCGACTGTTCTTAGAATCGTCCTGTCTGTACTCCACCTTATATTTGATATTAGCTACATCCTTAACGGCAGCAATCAAGTTATTATAGGAATAATAGTCGGTTTGCTCTGCATTGTAATTTGGTTGATCAGCGGCAAATTTATGCCATTCCGACGTGCCAATGCGGTAAGGGAACAATTGTTCATATTCCTCTTGTGGCAGTGCATATTGTACGGCGGCAACGGCATTATCAGGTGAAAATTGTGGATCTAATGTACCCCATAAGGATGGGACCTGGGAATCGGTAAGAACGCGACTTTGACCAACAATTAATTCATCTAAATCTTCAGATTTCATTTCACTTTTCCCTCCAGTTTTCACTTCAGATAAGGTGGTTAATGGAACTTGCGGCTTCATTTTCACAGAATCAGTCAAAAAATATGAACCTAAATATGTAAACACTAACAAGACAGACAGTGCAATGGCGCTAATTAAAATAAACCTATTGCTTGTCATCTTCGTTTTCATGTTCATCCTCCAATTCTGGAAATGTTACCATAATCCCAATTATAGTCAGCATTAAAATTGTTATATATATGAGTAATCAACTATTATTGATAGAAAAAAACTTATTTTTAGATTACTACTTCATGACCCGCTTATCTGTTCTTATGAAGAAATGACGAGAGCGCTCATTTGTTTTGCCATTAGGGGCGGAATATAACTATATAAGAAAACTGTATGTTATAATCGAATGCAAAAAAACTGGCGACTGTTGAATACAGGCACCAGCAATTTTTCACATATATCCAAGCTTGATGAGCAGACGGCTCAGCATAAGTGCCATTTCAGCACGGGTTGTGGTTTGATGCGGTTTGAAATTTCCGGCATGGTCGCCTTTGATGATGCCGTATGCAAGCATTTGCTGCACTGCCTCAGCAGCCCATTTCGACACTTCACTCGAATCATTCAGCAGCGTCGAACCGTTTTCCAGGGCATTGGAGGCGGAGACGCTATCGTATGCGATCGCTCTCGCAAGGATGACCGCCAGTTCTTCCCTTGTAACAAAATCATTCGGGCGGAAGCTTCCGTTCTTGTACCCGGTCACCAATCCGGCCGCTTCTGCGGAGGAAACCACCTTTTCGTACCATTGCCCGGCAATATCGGATATAGCTGCGGGCTGAGCCGCCTCGGGAATGTCTAGCGCCCTGACCAGCAGCGCTGCTGTCTCCGCTCGCGTTAAGCCGGCATTCGGATCGAAGATGCCCTCCCCTTTTCCTTCAAAGATGAGCAAGGAAGCAAGCTTCTCCGCTTCGTTTCTTGCCCAGTGTCCTTGCATATCGGCAAAAGATTTCCGGTTATCAATATTCACGTACAAGCCGTCGCTGCTGATGGGAAGCAGCGCATAGGCTTTCCCTCCGATATTTTCATATCGGACCGGAACATATTGCAGCTGTCGAACCTGCTCGTTCCATACCGCTACAAATGTATCTTCATCGTTAGTTGGAACTGCTATGCGCCTTTTTACTTTGCTAGCTAATTGGTCAATGGCGATTTCAGCCCCGTCGCTAATGCTCATAACAATCTTAAACTGAACAGGGCCAGACAATAATTCTGCACCCCGGGATTTCAGCTCTGTCAATAAAGGAGCAGCAACCTCAATCTCTCCAGCATATATCGCAAAGTTGAGTTTATCTCCTTCTTTGCCTGCATATTGCTTATCTGCGGCAGCAGCCAGCTCGGAGACAGGCAACTTCATTGTGCCTCCGGCCGTTGACACTTGAATCACAAACGAAGGATTCAACCGGAGCAACTTGTGTGCCGTTTCTCCGCTCAGCTCGAAGTATCCCGTTGCTGCATTCTTAACGACCTCAATCAATCCGGATTTCACTTCAGACTGTTTAAGTTTAATTCGTTCCTTCTTATTATTCTCGCCGATGAAAGAGATATAAAAATCCGATTGCGGCTGCTCAGGCTCTTTAGGATGATCGGGTTCCTTAGGTTGCGCAGGCCCCTCATCAATTCGATTATTCTTTAAAACAATCAATTGAAACTGGCGGCTGTCCGATTCCAACCCTTTCGTTACTGTAGCCGTTAGCGTAACCTTTTGGTCGCCGGCCCCATACGATGGCCGTGATACCGAACCGTTAGTGGGATTAATCAGCTCCGTTCGACTTGAAGCCCATGTAATGGCAGAGCCATTCGTTCCTGCAGCTGGGAGCGTCAGTCCATTGCGCACGTGCGTTTCGTCATCACCGGCTACGTATCCGATCGCAAGCAGCGCTATGTCTCGGTCTACTGCCTCTTCATCCATCATATCGGCAGTGGCGATCGTTAAGTTATATAAGACGTTATATGTTGTCTGATTCGCATCAACCGCTGCTTCAAGCGTTACGGCTGAGTCGCCCGCCGAGTAAGCTGGCCGATGCACGGCTCCTATTGTTGCATCAAGTAAGCTGTTGTCCGAAGACGTCCAGCGGATCGGACGGCCTGCACCATCTACGCTCGGCAGCCCAACATTCGATTTCACCGCATCCGCCGTCTCTCCTGTGACAAACACCGGCTTTGGAGCAGCATAGACGGTTAACTTGCCAGTGTCGGTTATGACCTCATAATTGGACAAACGGTTCAACGGATCGAGAAGCTGTGCAGTAATATCATAAACACCTTCTGGGCTAACTTCTGTCGCCGTCGATTCATACTGTGCGGTAATTGAGTCGCCGGCAACAACACTTGTAAGATTACCGTCTAACTGCGGATTCGTCTTGCCGACCCATCTAGACGCCGAATCCGGTGCAACGCGTAGCTCTGCCTTCGTAACCGTCAGTTCGCCTTCCTTGATGACAACATGATAGTTACTCAGCTTGCCTCCCGGATCAGATAAGACCGGAACGATCGAATACAATCCCACTGGACTTGATACGGCTGCTGCTGTCGAATAGGACACCAGAATAGCATCTCCATTAACAAGACCAGTGATCGAACCAGATAGAGATGGATTGCTTTGTCCATATGCCCGCGCTCGATCCGCAGTAGTGACGGTTAAGGCTCCTGGCGTTACGGTTAAAGTGCCTGGCGAATAAGTGATTGCGTACTTCGTTGATGTCAAACCGCTGGCTGTTAGGTTATAATTTCCAATTGGGCTGGATGCGTCAGCGGGAGTAGAATGCACCGGTTGCCCAAGCGAGGAGGCCGTGTCCCATGCCATCAGTCCCCCATAGCTCATTGTGAAATTGCCATTAGACGTTCCATAGGGTCTAGTTACATTGTTAGGCGTTACAGTGAGCGGGGCTTTGTTGACCGTTAGCGTCGTTGTCTGCTCCGCCGCAGGGTAAGGATATGAAGCTGCTATCGATACTTTAAGTTCATAGCTGCCCGCAGCTTGTCTAAGAGAATAGCTGCCTGAACCATACCCCGCTGAATTCGTCGTCAAGTATCCTATAGCGCTTCCGTCACTGTAGACATTAACTCTCTTTCCTGCAAGCGGCCCTTCCGGAGTTGTCAGCGTCACCGATATATTTACAGATTGGCCATATGTACCGGTTATGGGAGCCACGGTTAGCGTAGTCGTATAATCCCTTGGAGAGTCACCAACATAAGTGGTAAAGCCCATGTCATAATTGGACCAATTGGAAGCAGTATAAGCTCTTCCTCCTGCATATACGTCGGTAGCATAGAGCTTCCATGTCGTTTGTGGCGTTTCCCCGATGGAAGACGTTAAGTGCATCGTATACTGTTGTCCTGCCTGCAACTGTGCCGGCTGATCGAACAAAACAGTCGTCCAGCCTCCTGGATTGGTAGGAATATTGCTGCTGCCAAAAGTCGCAGAAGCAAGCACCGATCCGGCTACGCTTTCTCCTGCATAGATACTGAGCGTAAACACAATTCCCGAGCTCCCGTAATCCGCCATGTACAATTCAATTTGATTCAGATAGCCGGATTTACCCGCCGTAAAGCTTTGTGCAAGTCCGTTCGCCCGATATGAGCTCCCCGGATCCCCTGCTCCTGATGTTTGATCCAGCGTATCGGCAGCCGCTACCGATGTAGCGACATTAGCATATTGCTCACCGTTAAAGTTGTAATCCTTTCTGTGCACATTTATTGTGTAAACAATATTGTTGTCTGCATCACTAGGATCCGCCGTTACAACTTGAATAGGATTTAACCCCACAGTAAGCTCAATCTGCTCTGATTCCTCACCTCTAACTACAGACTCGCCATTTACTAAAGCTACTGCAGAGCTGCCTGCTAGAATAGGAGTGAACGCAATTGATGCTGTCTCTTTACCTACATTGACATCAAATATGGCTTGATCAGCATTAAATCCACCGATAATACTAGAACCACTAGGAATAATATTAGTCATCATTTGATCAGCCGGAAGCACTCTGCGCTTATATACCTCTATCTCGAAAATACTAATTAATGTGGATGATTCAAATTGACTATTCTCTAGCTTAACGTAGCGAGCAGTTGTTGCAGAAAATTTATGTATATTTAACCCGATTGACGCATTGCTTATCGTGGCAACAGTTTCCCAGTCTGTCATATCGGATGAAACTTGCAACGTGTAGTCCTTTCCGTAAGTACCTTCCCAATTAATTGAAATTTCATTAAATTCATATATGTCAGCAAGGTCAATCGTTACAGTTCCCTTATCATCGGCATCCGATTCCCACCGGGTATTGGCAAGGCCATCTGTAATATTACTTGCTACTAGCGACGGTTCACTCCCTGAAATGCTTGAAACTTCAACCGTCTTTCCCAAAGCTAAATTAACATCGTATTCATTCTGTTGTGCAGCAATCATAGAAGTAGGTATCAAACTCAAAATCATAGCAATAATAACTTTCAGTGCTATAATGCGTTTACTTATCTTCAAAACTAGAACCCCCTTTAATAATTTTTACATAACAAATTGAGCACGATAAATTCCTACCCTCTCCTAATCTTTTACTTTATCCACATTAATCGACAAATGTATTAAAAGGAGTTTTCGATAATTCATTGATTTTACAATAATATTCGCCTAATAAATAGTGATCGTTGTCATGAATTCTGTCATATTACAAATTGTATTATAATGGAATTAAATTCCCATTTGTTGCATTCGTGTCGATCCGAACTCTTTTATAATCATTACGGCAATATCGTAGAATACTCCGTCATTCACGATGAACCAAAAGGCCATCCCTTTGTGGGATGGCCTGACAAATCAGAACGACAGTAGTAATCACCGTTTATTATTTTTTCAAAACCGGTATCCAAACCTCACTTCTGAAGGTTGGTGAAGATACATCCTTACTCTCATTCCATAAAATCTCCGGGCCTATTGCTAACTCATAATTAGCGGTAGGGAACCATTCAGAATAGATGCGTCCCCAGACATTTTGCAATGTATCGGGAAATGGTCCAACAGCTTCGAATACAGCCCATGTTGCTGCAGGGACATCTAGTTTTGTTAAATGTTCTGGGCATTCCTTGGTTGTAGCCACACCAACATAATGGTCAAGCTCACCCTCTTCTTCCATTCTCCCCTCAGAAAAATTCAACGATGCTTGAATCAGTCCCTGAGGTTCGACATTCGAGAGCTTTTTGAGCTGGTAGATGTCGTCGCTAGTTAAGCTTTTCCACATAGATACGATTTCCGGATTTACGCCATTAAATTGGATAGGCACCCTTCTCGTGATGCCTACGATATAGAATGGCTCTTTTTCAATGATACGATAATTCATTGCACTTCCCCCTTGAATGGTTAATTGAAAGGTCAAGCGCGGATAGGCTTTTAATGATGAGCCATGCAACTTTACCGAAGAGGGCGGAATACCGTGCAAGCCTTGAAAAGCTCTAGAAAACGCGTCTGCTGAGCTATATCCGTATTTCACCGCCACATCCATAACTCTCAATTCTCCGGTTTGAAGCTCAAATGCCGCAGATGTTAGGCGTCTCCGGCGAATGTATTCCGATAGCGTAATGCCTGCAAGGAATGAGAACATTCTAGAAAAATGATATTCGGAACAACGAGCCAACCTCGCCGCTTCCTTCAGGTCTATATCTTCAGCAAGATTCTCTTCAATGTATTGTAGAGCCCCGTTCAGATTGGCAAGCAAATCCATTCGAATGACCTCCCTTCACTAACAATATAGCAAGTTTCGTCGGTATCCATCCGACATCTCATGCACAGTTTTGCTGGGTTATCTAAGAGAAACATGCCACTACTTATCTAACGTTTCACAGTATCATCTATAGAGCGAAATCAAAGGGTACTCGATCGGGTGCCTTGCTTTTATGTATGCTACGGCTCTGCTCATGAAAATAAATCCTACACCTTTCCGAGATTTTTTATAATTTCACGATAACGCATCGTCGCCAGTGAACTAGGCTGGCCCTTTTTGCAGAAAGAAAGCTTGGCCAGATTGGGAACAACACGTTCAACGACAATCTGTCCATCTACCAGTTTGGATTCCAATGCTTCTAAGGCTTCCAAGAAACGTCTGTCCTTCTTGGCACGGTCATAAAAGGATAACACATAGACATATACAAAAAGATTGTAGCTTCGAAATGGAAATTCCACCTGCATGAACAATGTTCCCATCCCATAGTGACATGGACCAATCGGTTTTCGAATGTTCCAGTGCTCGAGCAAGAAATCTACTGCACTATCAAGGGCAGGTTCATGATTGAAACCATTCCTAAAGCGAAATGCGTTCAAAATAGTGAGAGTTGGGAACGGATTGGAATACTCTGTCTCTGGACCACGACCAAAGCTAAATTTATTACATCGCCAGCCACCATCAGGATATTGGGCAGCCAAAAGGTGTTGGAAGGTTTTTTTCATTCTGGTATCCGATGCATATCCCAAGTGGCAAAGCACCTCAGCCACATGTGCAGTATGCAGGGGTAAATTCCACCTTGCGGATATACCTCGAAACGTCCGTCATCCTGCCAAGTGCTAAAGATCAGCTCTGCCGTTTCCTTTGCATAATGCATCATATATTAAGGATCTTCTTCTACATCTCTCTACTCAAAAGTTCGCCCTACTTATGATACGGTTCTCCCCGTATAATCTTAACCTATCCAGCCTGTTAGCTTAATAAAGGGCTGCCACTCGAGAGCCCTCAAACATAGTTTACTTTTCTGCGACACCTTGGAGAACGATTGTATCTTCAAGGTACTCGACAGGTTGATCTTCATGCATTTGATATTTCATCTCCGCTAATTGGGATTTGATTTCTTCTTCTGTTCTATCGCTACCATAAGTAAAACGATCAAACTCAACGCTCGTTACCAACAATTGACCCTCAATCAGGTTCAGTATGTATTTCTTATTCGTCTTTGTGAACGGCTTATCTTGTACTTCTTTCATATGGCTCGTATAAATGAATACTTCGTTTTCCTGCTCACTATCGTATGGTTTTGAAAATTGTATCGTTTCTTTTTGACCATCTAGCCCTATTTGTTCTATCAACCTAAGCATATACTCCTTATGTTTATTCCATTCATCTTGAGGCATTCCCTTCAATTCTAAACTAGTGTAATTAACTCCGTCATAACCAAATATGACTCGCTTACTCTCAGCATCTAAATATGTATCACTGACAATTTTGTCCACTTGAAGAAAATATGTATCATAGTCTATTTTGAAGTAATAAAGATCGTATTCGCTAGTTTCAAGTTCCTTTATCTTTTCTACAATTTGCAGCTTCACTTTTCCATCTAACGATTGTCCACCACTACAAGCAACTAAAATTGACATAAGCAGTATGGCACCGCCAACTAGACATTTTTAAAACTCATTATGAATGAATCATCCTTTCAACATAAGTTACTACTTCAAAATATATTCGAATCTATCAATTTTCGCCGAGAGTACTTCCACTTCTATTAGTGGTAGGTGAATCGGCGACCTCCTGAATAATTCCACAAGATATTCTTCCCTTCCTAAATCCTAAGAGGTATAATATTAATAGAACATGCGTTCGTGATTGGTTGCTGGAAGGGGGTGAAGTTTTGTCAGTTTCAAAGCTAATGTACAGAACCCATCAAGTATGGATTAAGCCAGGCCATCGCTTGTTTGCGTACCTTGATCAAGCATGTCAAGATGCCAAGAACCTGTATAACACGACCAACTTTTACATAAGGCAGATCGTTACTGCCTTTGGGAAGAATGAGCCACTTCAGCCGTTGCAACAGGAAGTTCTGGAGACGCTGGCGTCACATATTGACCTCATGAACGAACGACGAAGTGAAAAGAACCGCTCCCATCCGTTCAAGCTACCATCGCAAGAGAGTCCCTTTATTCATTACACTTTCTTGGACGCTTTGTTCAAAGTGATGAATCAAATCGATTATCGGGCGCTCCCGACGCAGTGCAGTCAGGGAATCATGAAAGTGGTGTTCCATAACTGGAACGCCTTCTTTGCCAGCATGAAGGACTACCGCCAGCATCCTGAGAAGTACAGCGGCAAGCCCCATATTCCGGGATATGCTCGGAACAGGGTGAAAGAAGTCATATTATCCAATCAAGACTGTGTGATCAAAGAACGGAAATTTCTCAAGTTTCCAAAGACCAAGCTGCAACTGAACATCGGGAAGCTGAGCTGTACCGACGGACAACTGATGCAAGTACGTGTCGTCCCAAGCCATGGACAATATGTGGTCGAATTGATCTTCGCTTGTCCGATCGAACAGAAGGAAGTGCTACAAGAACACGTGCTAGCGATTGATCTTGGCGTCATCAATCTTGCAACCATCGTCACGACCACCGGAGCGAAACCGATCGTTGTGAAGGGCAAGATCGTTAAAGCGATCAATCAGTATTACAACAAGATGAAAGCGTACTATACCGGCATTCTTCGTCAGGGCAAGAAACCGTGCGAAGGAGCGCATACGTCTAGACGATTAGAACGGCTCCATCTGAAGCGCCACCGTAGGATCAAAGACTTGTTCCACAAGGTAAGTCATTATATCGTTACGTTGGCAGTGGAGCACAACATCGGTACGATCGTCATAGGGCATAACGATGGATGGAAACAAGCGCCCGGGATCGGACGGCGAAACAATCAGTCCTTCAGTCATATTCCCCATAAGATGCTCATCCGAATGATCGAGTATAAGGCAACAGAACAGGGAATCGTCGTTATCTTGACCGAAGAGGCGTATACCTCGAAAGCCAGCTTCCTGGATCAAGACCCATTGCCGAGTTATGGTGAAGAGGGGACATGGATCTACTCAGGCAAACGGATGTATCGCGGTCTGTATAAGAGCACGAAGGGATTGATTCATGCCGATGTCAACGGCGCGGCCAATATTATGCGAAAAGTATTCCCAAACGTATCCGCCATAGGAGCGAATGGGATAGAGGGGTTGGATGGTAACCAGACCATCAACGTGTCAACTCCACTGGTGTTAAGCATCCTGAAATAAATGGGATGATACATCAGAAACCCCCACTTCAGCCGAAGCGACAGCATTGGCAAGTGGTGGAGTATTCATTCGTCCACCGATAGTATACAAAACTTACTTTTTGACCGTTCATTTCGAACTGTTTATCACTTCTATCTAACCTTTCAAATCCATTCTTCTCCAATACCTTTTGTGAAGCTACATTATTTGTTGTTGTCTTCGCTTCAATCAGTTTAATTTCTTTATCAGAGATTGATTCTAATAGTAATGTTAATGCTTTGCTAGCTATACCTTTTCCAGTATGTACTTGTCCAATCCTATAACCAAGGTGTCCTACTTTTCGAGATTCATCAATATCGACTAAATTTATTCTTCCTATAATGGAATTATCTCTATCTTTAATTAAAAAGTAATAAGACACTCCTTGAAATTGTTCATCAAGTAAAGCTTCAAGTTTTTTATTAAAAATGTTAGGAGTATAATAGTCAGCTCCTCGAGTAGGTACCATTTCTTCGAAAAATGTTCTGTTTTCGAGTTCGAATTTTAACAAGTCTTCAGCATCTCTAATATGTAATTTTTCAATAAATATATCCATTTGTATTAACCACCATTCTATACTTACTGAATTAAAAGTTACCAAACAACTAGTATTATTAGTTTTATTTCAGTGTTACTCTCCATTCCCCTTCGGCCGTATCAAAAACAGCTTCTTTCTCACTTGCCCACTTCACATCGTTTGTACCAAGTACATCCTCAGGAGATGCATATTGACTCCATTCAAGCATGACATTATAATCTTGTCCCTCTAGTTTTCTCATAAAAAAACCCAAGCTAGACTTTTGATAAAACTCAAAAAAATAATGACTCTCACCTAGAGTCGCTACACGATACTTAACAACAATGGTTTGTTTATGTTGGGGAGACTGAAAATCAACATAGTTATATCCCATGAAAGAAGACCATAAGGAACATGCAACCCAAATCGATATTAAAATTAGAGTTGTAAACGTAGCCACAAAAATTTTCTTCTTAAGTACAAGTATTATTCCAAGTACGATTATGTTACATAAGATAATCATAGCTACTGGAGGTTTAGTAAAAGGAACGATATAGTACTGATTCATTCGTAATAATATAAATACAATATCTAAAAATAGGAGCAAGCCTAGCAATAAAAGTATACCTCTTTTTTTATTCATTCCTTACCCACTTTCCTACTTACATTACTCAAAAATATACTACTCTAATATTAGACGAGATTAAGGCTTGAAGAGTTACGGTCCATTTAAATGTAAGTGCCCCACAGCTATATGTGTTACTCTCGCGTATTCGGCTATATACTTGTTTTGGTCAATAAAAAAAGCTACTCCATAAGGTCCAAAATCGACCTATGGAGTAGCTTCTATAAAAAGATAAGTTCGTTATTGTATTCCTAATTAGAAACGAGCGGCCAATTCTGCTGCTTGTTTCACACCTTCTTGAAGGATGCCTTCAGCGCGGTCAGGGAATTGATTGTGGCCTTCAACTACAACAGTCTCAGGGTTTTGAACACCCCAGAATGCTAGGGTATTCTTCACATAATTCAATGACATTTCAAGTCCAGCCATTGGTCCTTCAGAATAAACACCACCAGCAGCGTGAAGCAATGCAACTTTCTTATCTCCAACCAAACCTACTGGACCTTGTTCTGTGTATTTGAACGTTTTGCCAGCTTGGTTAAGGTAGAACATATAAGTTAGAAGTTGTGCTGGAATTGTAAAATTCCATAGTGGGAATGCAAATACGACTTTATCAGCACCTAAGAATTGATCAAGATAAGTATTTGCTAGATCTGCAGCCTTTTGCTCTTCTGCAGTTAATGGATAACCATTAGCAAGCTTGTACAATCCATTTAACATATCGTTATCGTAATATGGAAGATCAGCTTCGAACAAGTTCAATTCTGTAACGGCATCGTTAGGATGAGTTTCCTTGTAAGTTTTCACGAAGCTTTCATATAACTTAACTGTTGCGGATTGCTCCATTGGACGATTGTTTGCTTTTACAAATAAAACGGTAGACATAATTGGTAGTTCCCTCCTGTTGTGTTTGCACTTACTATTTGTGATGAACGGTATTTATTTCTGCTACTTAACAATGCTTAGTATCTTATGAATCTATAATTTTGTCAAGTACAGTTTGTAACAAAAAAACTACGAGACCTATAAGCTGGTATGGCCCATAAGTTCTCGCAGTATTTAGTTTAACATATTTACTAGTTCGCTACCTTCTCACGGAAGTGATTTGCTACTGATACCATGATTTTCAAAGAGGATACCGTCTCTTCCAACCCACGTGTCTTCAAACCACAGTCTGGATTGATCCAGAACAGCTCGGGGTCAAGAACCTTGAGTGCACGTTCAACCATCGAGATCATCTCTTCTTCAGCCGGGACACGAGGACTGTGGATATCATATACGCCAAGGCCAATACCTAGTGGGTACGTGTGCTCCTCGAAACTATGCACCAACTCCCCATGGCTTCTTGATGTCTCTATAGAAATAACATCTGCATCCAATGCTTGAATCGAATCGATAATATCGTGGAATTCACAGTAGCACATATGTGTATGGATTTGGGTAGTATCCTGTACGGTGGAAGTTGACACGCGGAATGCCTTCACAGCCCACTCCAGATATCCTTCCCAGTCTTCCCGCTTCAACGGAAGTCCTTCACGTAGTGCAGGTTCGTCAACTTGAATCATTTCGATCCCCGCTTGCTCAAGTGCCTCTACTTCCTTACGCAGTGCAAGTGCAATTTGATAGGCAACCTTCTCACGAGGTAGATCACTGCGTACGAACGACCAGTTCAGAATCGTGATCGGTCCAGTCAGCATACCTTTAACTGGTTTGTCGGTGAGAGACTGAGCATACTCTGTTTCCTTCACAGTCATCGGTGCGTCAAAATCAACATCCCCATAAATAACCGGAGGCTTCACGCAGCGTGTTCCATAAGATTGAACCCATCCACCTTTTGTAAAAGCAAAGCCCGGCAATTTCTCACCGAAAAACTCGACCATATCAGTCCGTTCGAATTCACCATGTACGAGCACATCAAGTCCGATCTCCTCTTGAAGTGTGATCCACTGACTGATTTGTTCCGAAATGAACTGATCATATTGTTGCTCGGACCATTCACCTTTACGCCATTTTTGACGAGCTGAACGGATCTCTGAACTTTGAGGGAAACTCCCAATTGTAGTAGTAGGTAGGAATGGAAGGTTCCATTTCTCTTTTTGCAGGGACTTACGTACGGAAAACTCACTTTTTCTTTCCGATGGTTGAAGCAGGATTTGCTCTACCGCTAAAGTAACATTCTCCCGGTTACGTGCAGGGTCAGCACTCAAGCTCTCAAGAGATTTACGGTTCTTCTGAAACAGCTCATCTAGTTTCCCCTCTGATACTGAGCGACTCAACGCAGCAATTTCTTCTAGCTTCTCTTCGGCGAATGCAAGTGCATCCTTCAGTTCAGGTTGTAGAGATATCTCGGCGGCTGCCGACACGGGTACATGCAATAAGCTACAAGATGGTTGAACGATAATATCCGCACCCTGCGTCAATTTCGTCAACTCTTGAAGAAGTTCATACTGGCGATAGAGATCCGCCCTCCAAATGTTACGTCCATCAATGACCCCAGCACCTAACGTCTTACCTGATGGGAATCCATAACGGCGTAATGCCTCTAAATTTTCGTTCAGTCCATGTACCAAATCAAGTCCAATTCCGGCAACCGGTAATGAAACAATCCCTTCATAGCTGCTAAGAGCTTCAAAATAAGTTTGTAATAGAAGAGATAATTCTGGAACTTCACGACTAATCGTGTCATATATCAACGTTAAACGTCCAAGATCTTCAGCTGTAACCGATGTAACCAGAGCAGGTTCATCAATTTGAACCCATTTCACTCCAGCTTCTTGAAGTTCACGCAGTACCTGCACATAGAGGGGTAATAGTTGTTCAATCCAGCCGTCCAATCCAGCATTGTCAAAACCTTTCGAAAGTTTCAGGAAAGTGTATAAGCCAAGCAACACAGGTCTACCCTCGATATTCAACTTTTCTTTGGCTTCACGATAAGCCACAAGCGGCTTATTAACCGTAATTTCAGGTTTTCTTGATCCGAGCTCCGGAACAATATAGTGATAGTTCGTATTGAACCATTTCGTCATTTCACTGGCAGCTGCCCCTTTATTCCCCCGGGCAATATCATAATATGTAGTTAATGGCACTTCACTGCCTGCAAATTCAAAACGAGCAGGAATAAGTCCGAACATAACGGCAGTATCGAGTACATGATCATAGTACGTAAAATCACCCACAGGGATGATATCAATACCTTTGTCCTTCTGCAATTTCAGATTATGAAGTCGGATGTCTGTTAGACGCTCATGAAGTTCGGATTCCTCAATTTTACCGCTCCAGAATGCTTCAATACTCTTCTTCCATTCACGTTGTTGCCCAATTCTTGGATACCCCAAGTTACCACTAATAATTTTACTCAAATCGATAACCTCCTAAAAGTTTTGTGAACTTTACTTCTACAAATTTGCTTCGTACAAAACTACTTCGTAAGCATATGCTTTAAAGTTTTGTGAGCGTTACTTCGTAAGATAAAACGAAATCAAAAAGGGCCCCCTATAGCGAAATAGCTAAAGAGGACCCTTGAAATTAGTATCAATGGCTTGCATCTTTAACACCCCCCTATCTCCCGTAGGTACAACAGTGCTGTCAAAATAGGCAGGTCTCCTGGCTCCAGAATCTTTGCCGAACAACAGCCTTCCCAGTGATGCATCACCAGTGGCATTGTGTTATTCGACTCCTCTGTTACAGTGGCGGGACCGCGCCGGCATTACACCGGTCTTCCCTTTTAAGCTTCAGTCATGATGATTGAAGCACCTATCTCCACATTATTCAGTTTTGGTTACAATTCTATGAATATGTTATTTATGTTACTGCATATCACTTCATAATACAACACCAAACAACTCGGATTAATTAATTTAACGCGGTAACTTCATAAATAGTGATCCGTAACCGCTTTATTCAACATACCAATGCACCGATCCAAATCAGCTTTGACCTGTTTCTTGTACAGTTCCGCCTTCTCGTAACCCTCTTCAGTAAAGTGATATAACACGATTTCCTGAAAATCAACCTTTGGATCGTTCCCCTTCAATTTCTTAGTACGATACAATACACCTTCCTGTACCAATTCATGTAGCGCTCTGTAAATCTCACTTTGTGGAGGAACATAACCAAATGGTTTGAACTGCTCCTTCAGCTCATCCAACATTTCATAACCGTATCCCCGTCTTCTCTCTACCATTCCTATCAGGAATAATTTAAGATATGCTCTTTGTGCTATCATGAACGCCATCCGTTTCACCCCGCCTTTTCTACCTAGTATATATAAGGTATGAATTTTTCACAATAGGATTTTTCGGTCTTCTTTTATAACTTGATCTGTTGTAAGTAAACAGCGTGAACTGATGAAAAAACACGTGTGAAGTAGATACAACTGAAATATCTTTTCTATTGTGAATTTTTCATATGTTGAAATGTTCATCTTGAAGGGTTCTTTTGGGGTCTTCGTAAGTTTTCGTCTATCGTGCCCGCAAAAAATGTTCCCTCTCGAAACAACTTTGCTGCTCATCTCTCCTTCTCTTCGTATCTACCATTATTTGGTTCTTGTTTAAATTTAGAATATAGGTATAATCATACGTAATTGTATATTAAATGTTTTCTAGGGTTCCGCAACACATGTTGGTCTGGTCCGAGAGAAAACTCACAGCTACGGCTGTGTCACGGAGGGATAAAAGCCTGGGAGGAACTGTATAATAACAGTTATCTCCTAGGCTTATTTTGTTTTTTTTTAGGAGATAACGCAAAAAAATTAAGGAGTGAGCACGTTATGAACAAAGAGTGGATAAAGGTTTATATTGCAGCATTTTTTGAAGTGTTCTGGGTGATTGGTTTAAAGCACGCGAATGATATTTGGACTTGGGCAGGAACTGTTGTTGCTGTGATCCTCAGCTTCTATTTAATGGTTATGGCTGGAAGAAAACTTCCTGTTGGGACCGTTTATGCTGTTTTTGTAGGCATGGGTACAGCTGGAACTGTTTTATCTGAAATTATCTTTTTTGGAGAACCGATTAAAGTGGCAAAAATACTATTTATTCTACTTTTATTAGTTGGTGTGATTGGTTTGAAGCTAGTTACGAAAGATAAAGATCAGGAAGGAGCTGCTTCCTAATGGCTTGGATTTCTTTGATTTTTGCAGGAGTATTTGAAATGCTGGGTGTTACTATGATCAACAAGTTGCATAAGGACCGGAACTGGCAATCCTTAGTACTTTTAATTACAGGATTCGGAATTAGTTTTGTACTACTTGCATTTGCGATGAAAACACTACCTATGGGAACTGCTTATGCTATCTGGACAGGAATTGGAACCGCAGGTGGCGCGATATCGGGTATGCTTTTGTACGGGGAATCAAAAGATTGGAGAAGAATCGTTTTTATTTCTATGGTTTTAGGAGCTGCACTTGGATTAAAGCTTGTCTCGTAAAGTTTAAGACGAACTGAGCTGAGATCATTATTAATAGAAAGAAAGCAATAGAATAGCAGGACGGATCAAGTTCCGCCCTGCTTGAAATAAGAAACTCATTATTTTATAATAATAATCTACAACAACTTTTGAATATCATCTTTGATCGCTTCGGATTGTGGTCCGAACACGACTTGTACTGCGCCTTTGCCGAGTCTCATAACACCAGAAGCCCCAAGCTTCTTAAGTCCTGAGTCATTAACGGCCTTCTCATCTTTAACGATGAGTCGAAGGCGTGTGATACAAGCGTCAACAGATGTAATGTTGCTAGGTCCACCTAGTTGAGCCAAAATCAGAGCTGGACGGCTATCCGCAGATACGGGACCAGAAGCTGTATCTTCTTCTTCAGGATCTTCGTCTTCACGGCCCGGAGTTTTCAGGTTCAACTTGACGATGAGGAAGCGGAAGATCACATAGTATAGTACTGCTGTGACCAAACCAACTGGAATCAAGAGCAATGGTTTGCTTGAGAGCCCCCAACCGAGTCCATAGTCAATCAAACCGGCCGAGAATCCAAAACCAAGCTTCATCCCTAGCGCATAAGTGACGAACGCTGAGATACCGGACAAGACGATGTGAACACCGTAAAGTACTGGTGCAACGAACATAAAGGCAAATTCTAATGGTTCAGTAATACCAGTTAAGAACGAAGCAAGAGCAGCACCCATGAAGATAGATCCAACCATTTTGCGTCTTTCAGGTTTTGCTGTGTGGATAATTGCGAAAGCTGCTGCTGGAAGACCAAACATCATAACTGGGAAGAACCCTGTCATAAACATACCAGCCGAACTATCTCCAGCGAAGAAGCGATTCAAGTCACCATGAATTACATCGCCTGCAGCGTTAGTGAAATCACCAATTTGGAACCAAACGATAGAGTTAATGATATGATGTAATCCAAATGGTACGAGGAGACGGTTTGCAATAATGTGAACCGCAGATCCAATACCGCCGAGACTTACAACCCAGTTGCCGAATGTATCGAGAACGTTTTGAACCGGACCCCAGATCAAACCACAAACTAAACCAACAAATACCATTGTGAAGGCTGTAACCATCGGTACGAAACGTTTACCCCCGAAGAATCCAAGCCAATCCGGAAGCTTAATATTGTGATATTTCTTATAGAGTGCTGCTGCAATACAACCTACAAGGATACCCCCGAGAACCCCCATGTTCAATTTAGTATCCGCGGATTGCATTATTCCAGGGAATATTCCTGGTACAATTGCAAGCAATTTAAGTAAGATCATATACCCGATGACTGCTGACAATGCAGCAACCGCATCACCGGCTAATCCGATTGCAACCCCAACCGCAAATATAAGTGGGAGGTTATCAAATATTGTACCCCCGCCCGCATTTAGAAACGGTGCAACATAAGTATTTAAGAAACCCCCTACAGTATCTCCTAGATGAAATTCCGTGATGTAATTGATGTTACCAAACCGAAGTAGAATAGCCGCTGCAGGTAGCGTAGCGACCGGAAGCATGAGCGATTTCCCGATTTTCTGGAGAAAAGCTAACATTCATAAATCATCCTTTCATAGTGTAATATTATGACTTGATAACCGCTTTTAAAATAACATCACTGCCTGCTTTTACAGGTCCGTTGAATAACTCTATGCTGTTGGTTACTTCATCAGCGTTTGTAACAATGATTGGGGTGATAATTGGATAACCTGCACCTTTAATCTTTTCAATATCAAACTCGATTAATACTTGCCCTGCTTTGACTTTGTCCCCTGTAGAAATATGAGATGTGAATCCGTCCCCTTTGAGCGATACCGTATTGATACCTATATGGAACAGAAACTGTAATCCTGAGGCATGTTCCAACATAACTGCATGATTGGATTTGATTACATGAGCAACCGTTCCGTCAAATGGAGCGATCAGTTGACCAACTAAGGGCTCAATTGCTACCCCTTTACCCATATGTCCCCCCGCAAACGCCTCATCCGGCACATTCGCTAAAGGAACCGCATTACCTGTTACAGGTGAATAGATTTCTACAACTTGGCTTTCAGTAGATTTTTTTCTCCATTTTGAAAACATAATTTTTGCCTCCTATCCTGTGATTGAAGTATATAATACCCATCCTTGAGAAATTTCAAGCGATTTCTTCCTTGATTACACATAGGGCAATCGTATAAGAACTCTTTCTTGTAGCTTCCCTTGTCATCACAGTAATGATACCGATTACATTTCCAGCATGTACCTAATTACATTTATTCGGGTAGGGTTCCACCTATTACTAAAAGATTTAAATAAAAAGAGCCAAGAAAAGAAGCCTAATGAATAGGTCAGCTTTTCTTGGCTCATGCCCATAAATGTAATGGTAACACGCCAAATGCAAAGGTTATTTTTGTTATGTGACTATAATAAATCAAGCTTGCTTATCTCGTCAATAGAAAAATTGAAAGCGGTCACTTTTTTTGTCGACAACTGAATCCTAAGAGTCTATAGATCCATAGTCCTATTAATAACAGGCTGATGGATTTTTTTGTAGGACTCGCGGAATACTAACTCAAAAAACGTTAAAGTAGGAGATTTCGATGAACAAGATCTTCTCCATCTATCTTCAGGATCTTCGAGGTATTATCACCAACTGGGTAGCCGCAGTTATGATTATCGGTTTGATCGTTTTGCCCTCTTTATACGCTTGGTTCAATATCAAAGCCTCATGGGATCCTTATGGACAAACCTCCGGCATTTCAATTGCCGTAACCAACCTAGATCAAGGAACTACTTTACGTGGTAAGGATCTCAAAATTGGTGATGAAATAGCGAATTCGTTAAAAGAGAACCACAATATCGGCTGGACTTTTACGGGTAAAGACGAAGCCTTAACTGGACTAAACCATGGCGATTACTATGCAGTCATCATTATCCCGTCCGATTTCTCAGCCCGCATTGCCACAGTACTATCTACGAATCCAGTGAAGGCAGAAATCGAATATTTTGTTAACGAGAAAATCAATGCGATTGCCCCGAAAATCACATCTAAGGGAGCTAATTCGATCATTGAAGAGGTCAACCAAAATTTTATCAAAACGGCGAACGGAACAATTTTTCAAATATTCAATAAAATCGGAGTTGAGTTGGAGCAGGAACTCCCACTTATTCGCAAAACAAAAAGTATCGTTATGCAAATCGAGGCACTCTTTCCCGAGATTAACCGGGCAGCAGACACGGCGATCAAGGATCTACAAACGAGCCGTGAAGTTGTATCTAAAGTACAAAATGAAATCCCGCGTGCCACCGATTTAGCTACTAAAGGACAGGAGTTTGCCGCAAGTACTGCACAATTTCTGGAGCATAGCCAGCAAGTTATTGATTCTTCAGGTCCGGTCGCCAAAGAGATGATTGTGCAGTTACAGCAGACAGCTAAGGCGGTGGTCCAGACGGCAGATTTGATCCAATCAGCGTTAAATCAAGTAAATCAAGAAAATCCCCAAGAGAACATTTTGCCAAAAATGATTACTCAGTTGCTTGCCACAGCTGCCAAAGCAACGGATTCTCTCAGCGAAATGCTTGAACGCCTAGGAGGTCTGAATCCGAGCGGATCCTTGTCCAAGTCTGCATCAGAGTTAGCGCAGGTAAGTTCAGAGTTTAAGCAATTGAATAAGTTCGCAGAAGAAATTAACCTGACGCTGACTGAAGGCAAGCTATCTGCTGGGGAGACGTTGGATAAGTTCGGTACTCTCGCCCATTCTTTAGCCAACCGGCTCGATCAGCTAACAGGAAAGTTAGATGAACAGATTATCCCGCAAATGAAACTGGCTCTTGAGCAGGCAAAGACAGCCGTTGACCATACAAACAGCCTTCTCGGTGAGGCACTCTCAGATTTACCCAAAGTGAGTTCGGTCTTGAATGATGCTAGCCAGGGATTATCCGTAGTCGTCAAAGAAGCTGAAATCGTTCGTAGTGATTTGCCCGAAGCCGAGAAGAAAATCTCAAAGTTGACAGATCAGATCAGTAAGCTTGAGAAAGAAGGTACTCTTGAGGATCTTATCTCACTGCTCAGCCTGAACTATGCCAAAGAAAGCGAGTTCTTCGCCGAACCAGTCACTCTGAAAGAGAACCGATTATTCCCGATTCCGAATTATGGATCAGCCATGTCACCCTTCTTTACCACCTTATCACTTTGGGTAGGAGGACTGCTGCTAGTATCTATGCTTACGGTAGAAGTGCATAACAAAAATGCCGAGTACCGGAGTTACCAAGTATATTTTGGACGTTATCTAACCTTTGCAACACTGGCATTGCTCCAATCCTTGTTCGTGACCATTGGTGATGTATATCTACTTGGTACCTACGCGGTGGAACCCATCAAATTTATTGTATATGGACTATTGATTAGTGCGGTGTTTATGCTCATGATTTATACTTTGGTATCGGTATTTGGGAATGTAGGCAAAGCACTCGCTATCGTACTAATGGTACTGCAATTAGCAGGTTCCGGCGGTACGTTCCCCATCCAAGTGACACCGCCTTTTTTCCAAGCGATTCATCCCTTCCTCCCCTTTACTTATGGGATTAGCCTTTTAAGAGAAGCTGTGGGCGGAAGTGTCGGTGACATTGTAATTCGCGATATCTGTATTATGTTCATTTATGCTGGACTGGCCCTGATTGTAGGTCTCGGCTTAAAACAAATCGTAAACCGGTATTCTGCAAAATGGGTGCGTAAAGCCAAATCAGGCCATCTGATTCATTAACCTAAACCTTATCGTTTTCCTTCAGCCTCCGGTCGGACTTTGCGTGTCGCAGTGGCTTGCAGCGGATCATCCGGCCAGTAATGTTTGGGGTAACGTCCCTTCAAGTCTTTTTTCACGTCAAAATAAGTGTTCTTCCAAAAGCTCTGTAAATCGGAGGTAACTTGAACCGGACGACTAGCAGGAGACAACAAGTGCATAGTGATTTTAACTTGACCATAGCCGATCCGAGGCGTCTCCATCATACCGAACACTTCCTGAAGTCTGACGGCAACATAAGGTGCCTGCGGATCATCATAATGGATCTGTACCTTTGATCCACTGGGTACAATAAGATGTGTAGGTGCCTCTGTATTTAATTGCTGGGTACGATCCCAACCTAGCCAGTTTTCCAGAATGGAATAAAGCGACAAGGATTGCAGATCCGCACGTTTCCGAAAGTTCGAAATATAGGGAGCGAGCCACTGTTCCGAATCCGTAGTCAAAGCTTCATCGGATACATCAGGCCAACGTTCATCAAGCTTATGCATGAATTGCATTCGAGCCTGTAATAGACGGGATTTACTATTCCAGGGCAAAATGGATACCCCCTGCACCCTAACAGCTTGTAGTAGTGCTCGCGTGATATCCTCTTGAGTAAGATTAGGATCGGGAACGTCTTTAAGAACAATCGCACCCAGGGTTAGTCGACGACGAACCTTTACCTTCCCTGCATCTTCATCCCATTGTACGCTCTTCTCATCGCTCATATCTTCACGATAATAAGTATTCAGATCGCTCTCCGTAAGCGAAGCTGCTAGAAGAATAACACTTTCCGTTCCTTGATCATCCACTTCAGCAATCGCGAGAAAATCCTCCATGCCTAGAGGCTGCTGATGAGTAAATACAGCACCACGAGCGCTACGGAGTAAGTATCGCCCATCCGGTCGGCGACGAGCGATGCGATCAGGATAAGCAAAAGAAATCAACAATCCACAGTAACGTTGCCAATCTTGTTCAAATTCTTCGGAGAATTTCCCTAGACCAAGTCCCTTTTCCCACTGTCGACTTACATCTAGAATACGCCGAAGTTCGGCTTGGTCTACGTCATAGTGGGAATTCCCTAGTTGGCTCGGTGAACGATCATACTCCATCAAAAGAGACAGACGACTTACCATATCACAATCACGACCAGCCAATTGTCCTTTAAACAAATCACGCTCCTCAAGAAGCGCGGCTAGCCTACAAGCAACCCGGCCAAGTCCAAGTGCATCGGCCCGGAGTAACATATGTGCCAAACGCGGATGCAAACCCAGTTCGCTCATCTTAATCCCATGATTGGTTATCCGATGCTCGTCATCTATTGCACCGAGCTGCCTGAGCACTTGTACCGCTTGGTTGTAAGGTGCGACTGGTGGTGCATCTAACCAATCCAGCTCATCAGTCGAAGAAGCGCCCCATGCGGCAACTTCCAGTGCAAGCGGAGTCAAATCCGCTTCTAGCATCTCTGGTGGCGTGCGTTCCGCAAGCGCGTGATCATCACTTTCGCTCCATAACCGATAACACACGCCGGGTGCAGTTCTCCCGGCACGTCCACGGCGCTGATCAGCCGAGTCCCGCGCCGCACGGGTCGTCACCAAACGGCTCATCCCGGTGCGTGGAGAGAATAACGCAGTGCGCCGCAAGCCGCTATCGATGACGACGGTCACGCCATCAACCGTGAGGCTTGATTCTGCGATAGAAGTCGCCAGCACGACCTTGCGTGTGCCAGGCGGCGCTGCTTCAATCGCCCGTTGCTGCTCCGCTTGCGATAACGCTCCAAAGAGCGGTGTCACAATGACATCGCTTGGAATAATCCCCGCTAATCTACGCTCTACTCGCCGAATTTCTCGAGCACCTGGAAGGAATACGAGTATACTTCCTTGATGTGCTCGTAGTGCGCTCGTAATCGCACGTTCTACAGTTACTTCCAAGTGTTCTTTTATTGACGTAGTCAAATACCTTGTTTCAACTGGATAATTACGACCTAAACTCTGAATCACCGATGAAGTTCCCAATAGCTGCGCAATCGGCTCCGGATCCAGTGTGGCCGACATGATTAGAATACGTAAATCTTCACGAAGTAGCTGCTGACTTTGTAAGGCTAGCGCTAAACCTAGATCGGCATGAATACTACGTTCATGGAATTCGTCAAAAATAATCAGCCCTGTTCCAATCAAGGCTGGATCGTTCTGTAACATTCGAGTCAGAATGCCTTCTGTTACGACCGTAATCCGAGTGCGACTAGATACCCTACTGTCCGACCGAATCCGGTAACCTATCGTTTCACCAACCGATTCTCCAAGCTGTTTCGCCATATAGGTCGCAGCGGAACGGGCGGCAAGTCGCCGAGGTTCAAGCAGAAGAATACCATGACCATCTAACCACGGTTCATTCAATAATTTCAGCGGAGTCCGCGTCGTCTTACCTGCTCCAGGTTCTGCCAACAATACTGCTGAGCAGCCTTTTCTTAAATGCTCCTGTAACTCTGGAAGCACATTATCTATAGGAAGTAGTGTCATAAGATCTCCTTATTCTAACCAGCTGCAATTATTGCTTTTAGTTTTCAAGTATTACAAACTCCTGCGGATTGGATCGAATATAGGTGCTTATTTGTTTTAGACTAGCTGGGGCAATCTCTTGAAAGGACTCAAACAAACGACTTATAGTGTTTAAAAGTTCATTATCACGGTCTAAGTCTAACAGAGTTGCATCACTCCACTGTCTGCCCAACTTGAGGTTCCTTGTTTCGAGAACCTCTTTCGTCTGATTAAGCAAAGCGATCATAGAAGTATCCCTAAAGAAGTTCAAACCATTCATCACCCCAGACCAAAAATCCGGTATATCCAACAGGTAGCATATCCAAGCATAGTACTCACTTGCAGAGTTCTTGGCATGATCATACATCACTCTGAACATACATAAAGCCCGTTGTCCTTCGGTTAGCTTTGATATGGCTTCTGATTTCACTGAGATATCTTTTCCTCGTATTTGCATAAAGGTCGGCTCCATACAGGCCCACCCCAGTCTTTCATCAGCCAATGAATCAAATACTTCCCGTTTCATAGCAACTAAGGTCATTTTATCGCTCCTTTAGGTTCAACCCAACTCTTGCTCATCCTGAATATAATTAAGTAGATTTTCGCAGCCCTCGTTCACCATCTCATATACCTCTTCAAAATTACCTGTGAAATAAGGGTCAGGAACATTTCCACCGGCATGTTTTGGGACGAATTCAAGCATTTTTTTCACTTCTACCTTACGATCTGCCGGAAAATAAGGTGCTAAATTAGTGACGTTCATATCATCCATAGCAATAATATATTGGAAATCATAGAAATCTTCCTTACTAACCTGTCTAGCAAACATACCCGTGTAATCAATACCATACTGCTCTAGTATTTTACGAGTCCCTTCATGTGGAGGATGTCCGACATGCCAATCCCCCGTACCCGCAGAGTCAACAACAATTCGATCCGATAGACCAGATTTTTCTACATGACTGCGAAATACAGCCTCTGCCATTGGTGACCTACAAATGTTACCCAAACATACAAACAATACTTTAATCATTGTTCCAATAACCTCCTATAATCAAACTTAATATTATGATTAAATCAACTCGTACAGTAACAACTGATTTCTAAATGGAGCCTATTTTTTGTGGATCAACCCCACAATGAGGGTTTGACTAATTTGGACATCAATCTAACGGAACTAGCTATATAGCCCCCTAATCCAATTGGACACTCCAATCCACCTCATATACACTAAAATGAGTAAGGAGTAAATCGATGAAAAGACGATTCAGGTGCCCTGTTGAAACGAAGAAGGAGCTAGTGGTTGAAGTGCTTGCCGGTTACCGAGTAGAGATGGTAGCCCGGAAGCACGGAATGTCTCCTAAAACGTTAAGCAACTGGGTCCGCCAATATCAGGATGAGGTGGACGACCTTATGAAAAAGAAGCAAATCGATGCCGAGAAACTGAAACAGAATGCAGCCAGTTACGAAGATTTGCAGAAGAAATATGACAGTGCCATGAAGCTGTTGGGAGAAAAAGAACTCGAAAACAACATCCTTCGTGACTTGGTAAAAAAAAAGTATCCCGATTGGAAGTAGCAACACACTGGATTGAACAGGGATATCCTATTCAAAGAGTACTACGTCTGTGTGGAATCCCTCGTTCAACCTACTACTATCGTCTGCAACATCCTGAACACCAACAACCTGTCAGTAGCGGCCGGCCTATTCCGGGTTACTCATTTGACAAGGATGGAAAACAGGTGGTAGATGCTCGTATTAGAGGGTACCTCAGACGCCTTATCCAAGGGCCAAATTCAGCGTTCGGCTACCGAAAGCTAACTACGTTGTTGCGGCGAAAATATAAATTAATCATTAACAAAAAGAAAGTATACCGTTTATGCAAAGAAATGGGCATCCTTCATCCGCAGCGTGAACTGACAAATCCTGTACCCAAAAGGCTTGCAAATAACCGAGTTGTGGATGGACCTAACCAGTTATGGCAGATGGACATTAAGTACGGTTACGTAGCCGGTAAACGTCAGCATTTCTACCTGGCAAGCATTATTGACGTGTTTGATCGGAACATTGTCGCCCATCATCGCGGAAAGGTTTGCAGCACGCAGGACATCTTACGTACGGTACAGAAGGCGCTTCTAAAGCGGCGAATACACGAACAAGAACACAAGTTGGTCATACGGACCGATAATGGGCCACAGTTTATTAGTAAAGCTTTCTATACTTTTTGCGAACAAACTGGCATAGAGCACGAACGGATCCCCAACCAAACACCAAACAAAAACGCGTTTATTGAGTCGTATCACAGCATCATAGAGCGAGAATGTTACCAACGCAATTGTTTTGAAAATTACGAAGAAGCCTTTGCAGAAGTAGATCGATTCATTCGGTACTACAATACGGAACGGATCCATGGCAGTCTCAAGGATTGGCCACCCAAGGAATACTTACGTTTGATGACCATGGGGTTGATTCCCCCACAAAAAATTGCGCTATGATGAGATTTCTTAAGAATGATGTGGAAAGTGTCCAAATTTAGGGGGTTGAACCGCTAGTAACCCTTATTTTGAGTTATGAGGGTCACAAAAATTTCTAACGGAACTGAAAGACCTTATCTCCTCCAAATGATGCTCTAGTGCATGAATAAGATGAAATAACGTCTGCTGGTTCCGTTAAAATCCAGCAAAGTTGAGTATACCATGAATAAGGTCTCTGAGTTCCGTTACAGCGGTTCGTTATCATCTTCGGTATCGCTTTAAGGACAAGCGCTGATTTTGGTTATGAACCATCTTAATTTTACACAAATAGCGCTTCAGTCAACTGTACTAATAATCATCTTCTTTTTCAATCTTCTATTATAAATCATCGTAATATTACTGCACTACCTTTTTTCTACTGTGTTATTATTTGAATATAATGGAAAATGCGAGGAGTGAATGTTGTTATGTTAGTCGTTACAACGGAAAATATTTCAGGACATCGTATTGATCGGGTATTAGGTCATGCTTTTGGCGTCGTCGTAAGAAGTCGTGGTCTTGGAGGAAATATTACGGCGTCCATTCGCAGTCTCTTCGGCGGAGAAATCAAAGAATACACGGAGATGATCGAAGACGCGCGTAAAGCCGCTATCGACCGAATGATTCTAAATGCACATAACATGGGTGCAAATGCCATCGTGATGATGCGTTTCGATTCTGGTGAAATCGGACAGACCATGTCTGAAATCGTAGCTTACGGTACAGCGGTTGTTATAGAGAAGGTGTAACCATGTCATATCAAGATAAACTATTCTTAATTATCTCCCTATCGGTTATCATATTATCGATCATTGGAACAGTTATTTATCGTCACAATCGATTAAAACATCAAATTAATGAACCTCCCTCCGGCTTTCAAAAAACGAATGAGATCTTTATTGATCCTACGACCGGTATTAAACAACAAGTTTGGTATAATCCCAAAAGTGGTGAACGATATTACAAGAATATCGATGAGTCTAACAGAAGTAAATGATGAGAAGGTTGCCTGAGCGCTCATAACCCATATAGTATGTTGCTAACTCCACTCCTAATGCAAAGAGAAGCCTCCCATTTGAACTGAACTGTGACCTTATTTGTAGACAGTTCTGAAAAAGAGCCTTTCGTTAGGCAGTCAACAGATGACTTCTGAATTCATCAGGAGTCATCTGTTTTAATGTCCACTGGTAACGCTCCGTATTGTAATATTCCATATAGTCATTTACTCGAACTCGTAATTCCTGAATGGTCGTACACGATTTATACTCTAGCTCATCCTTCATATGACCGAAGAATGTCTCCATCGAGGCATTATCCCAGCAATTCCCTTTGCGGGACATGGACTGCTTAATGCCAGCCTTATTGACGAGAAGATGAAACTTTGGGTGAGTATAATGCATCCCTTGGTCAGAGTGTAAAATGGCCTCAGGATGAATATTGCTATCCAGTCGATCCAGCAACCTTTCCATAGTCCGTTCCACTAGCGATAGGGCCAAAGAGGAGGAGAGATAATGAGCCAAAACTTGTCTCGTCGATCCATCCTTCACCACGGACAGATAGGCACATTGTCCATGCCCATAGTGCATATAGGTTATATCCGTCAGCAGTACCTTCTCAGGCTCTCCTTGGTCAAACTCACGCTTTAGTAGATTTGGACATGTTTGGTGCTCTTTTGTAGCTTTCGCCATCTTACGATAGGGATTGGCTTGCCGAATCGTAGCAATAAGGTTATATTTTCGCATTAATCTTCGAATCTTCTTGTGGTTCATGACAACGCTGCTCTTCCGTTCAAGTCTCATCTTCACTACTAAGGCTCCAGCTTTACCATTCAAATCGTCAAAGTGCTTTTGGATAAGGAAAGCGTCACGCTCATCTGCTTCCTCTCGTAACTGTCTGGATTCCTCAGCCGCAAGCCAGCGGTAATAACCGCTTAAACTCACATGGGCCAACTTGCATAGGTAGCGCGTCATACGCTGTAGGCCGTGCTTGCGGATGGTGTGGTTAATGATCTGGAAGCGCTCGGAGGGTGTCAACGTTTCCTCAGCATTTTCTGCTTTTCGAGCGCCTCGAGCTTTTTTAAAAAGTCATTCTCCATCTCAAGTAGCTTGATTCGTGCTTCCGCACGTTTTAGTTTTTCTTCGGTGGAGAGTTCTCCTGCAGGTCTTCTGCCCGTAGATCCTTTTCCCCGATGATTCTCAAGCAGTCCATCTTCTCCATGAGCCTGGTAAGAATTACGCCAACGGTTTAGGCAATGCTTGGGTTTCTTACGACCGATAATATCCATATTAAATCCGGCTTTGAGGAAAATCTCCATCGGGGTTTGTCCCTCTTTATAGGCCTTAACTGCTGCAAGTTTAAACGTAGGTGAATACGTAATACTCTTCTCCGTCACGTTCTCGACATTTGGATTCCCCTCTAGCTGTTTAATCTCATTTTCGTTGAACATCTTTAAATCACCTCTCGTTTTATTGATGAGTTCTTCCACGGTTTTGTTTCAATAGTTCGATTAAAACACAAATGACCCGTAAGAGGGTCACTTTTTTCAAAGTTTCCATCTTACGGGTCACAGTTCAAACTCTGGGGGCTTCTCTTATTCTTTCTTCTAGGACAATTTCACCAAGCTATAATTTTTCTTACCCTTGCGGATAAGGATGAAACGGCCACCGATCGCTTGATCAGCTGTCACTTCCAACTCTAAATCGGTAATGCGTTCACCATTCATCGAAAGTGCACCTTTTGTAATATCCTCACGTGCCTGCCGCTTAGACGGCTCAATACCAAGATCGACAAGCCAGTCGATGATATTCTTCGATTCCTGCGACGCTTCGAACGTCGGCATCTCTTTGAAGCCTTGCTCGATCTCGTTAGCTGTCAGTGATTTAATATCGCCACTGAACAAAGCGGCAGTTATACGTTTCGCCTGTTCCAACAATTCCTCACCGTGTACGAATTTCGTCATTTCCTCGGCCAGCGTTTTTTGTGCTTCGCGTTTATGTGGTTCAGTCTGTACCTTTTCAGCCAACTCGTCAATTTGCTCTTTAGACAAGAACGTAAAGTACTTCAGGTATTTTACAACATCACGGTCATCGGTGTTCGCCCAGAACTGGTAGAATTCGAATGGCGTTGTCTTAGCAGGATCTAACCAAATCGCGCCTCCCGCTGTTTTACCAAATTTCGTGCCATCGGCTTTCAACATAAGTGGGATCGTAAGTCCGAATGCTACTGCCTCAGACCCTTCTTTTTTACGAATCAAGTCAAGGCCGCTTGTGATATTGCCCCATTGATCAGAGCCACCGATTTGCAACTGCACGTCTTCATTCTGGTACAGATGCAGATAGTCCAACGATTGCAAGATTTGATAGGAGAATTCTGTAAAAGAAATACCGCTATCTAGCCTACTAGACACAACATCCTTTGCAAGCATCGAATTGATGCTGAAGTTTTTACCATAATCACGCAAAAATTCGATAACATTAATTTTGTGGGTCCAGTCATAGTTGTTTACCATCCGAATTTTATTATCTCCATCGGTCACAAACAACTTTTTCATTTGTGCGGTAAGTGCATCAACATTGGCTTGGACTTGTTCCAAGGTTTGCAGCGAGCGTTCTGATTGACGTCCACTTGGATCACCGATCGTACCGGTTGCACCCCCAATTAGAATAACCGGACGATGGCCAGCGAGCTGGAATCGTTTCAGCACCATGAATGGAATCAAGTGACCGATATGCATGCTGTCACCCGTTGGATCCACGCCGCAGTATAACGAGACAGCTTTCTGCTCAGTCAATTTTCTAAGCCCTTCGGCATCTGTTTGTTGATTAATGGCGTCACGCCATTCTAGTTCATCGATAATATTCACAGCTATACCACTCCTTAGATTTAGTAGATATCCTATAACGAAATATCATTCCTTTTTTGAACAACAAAAAATCGCCCCTTGTCTATTGTAGACATAGGGACGATTGAATAACCGTGTTACCACCCAGATTGCACCAATGGATTACACGCGCTTATGCGCACCATTCATGCCACTCTCGGCGAGTTATCGTTCGCCATTCCGCTCAGCATTACCTGAGACACTCCAGAGTGTAATTCGCTAACTTAATGTGTACCGGGTTTCATCAACCCCCGGCTTTCTAGAACAGGGATTAAGCTGCTACTGGGCTCTTTCAACGTATATCTTATATTAGATTAAAAACAGTATAGTGAAATAATATATCAATGTCAATCAATGCTTAATAATGAGTACTCTATTGATAACCCCTGCCAAGTTATGGATAACTCAACCCGAAACCTTGCGGATAATTACCGTCTATGGTTACTGGCAATTTCCCTTTGGGTTCTGAGCCAAATATAACACGAACGGCTGATTCCCAGGATACAGGAACGGGAGTCAGCCAATACCAGGTATCCAAGGCATAGGTTGCCATGTATGCAGCTACATCTGGATATCCTACAATATCATTCGGATTTCCGAGCGAAACAGCAACAACAGGCTTTCCGATATCACTTAATTTGTTAACCAAATCAATTTGTCCTTGCGTGATTTCTCGATCCGAATATGTGAAAATCATAATTCGATCCATACTTTGGGCCAAATTAATCACGGTGTTAATACTATCTTGCGTTACATCCAGCTTTTCTCCTTTCGCTCGGGCTACTTGAAACGAGATTACTTTACCCTTGCTAACTTTTCTTACAGTCTCAGCTATCTGATCTGCATAAGCCATACTCACTACTAGCGTGGATTCTTCGGTTTGAGGATCAAATGGTAAAATGTTATCGTTCTTGACTAGTGTTACAGAATCCATAGCAATACGTTCTGCTAACTCCTTGTGTTCCTTGTTTCCTACCACTTCTGTGGCATTATCGATGTCTACCAATCGATGTTCAAACATGTTCATCTTTAATTTATATGTAATAATCCGTTCCACAGATTCATCTATACGACTTCTCTCCAGCTTGCCTGCTTGTAGTGCTTGGAATAGAGAATTCAAGGTATCTAGTTGATCAGACGCGGATCCGTTAGCCATAACAATATCTGCTCCAGCATTAATAGCCATAACAGCTGCTTCTCCGGCTCCCCAATTTTTCGAAATGGCTTCCATAACCATAGCATCGGTAACAATGATTCCTTGAAAATCGAGATCGTTCCTCAAAAGTCCTGTTAGAACTTTTTTTGACAAAGTTGCAGGTAAATCTGGATCAATAGCTTGAATGATAATATGGGATGTCATAATAGACTCGATTCCTTGGTCGATAGCCGCTTTAAATGGAGGAAGATGTACTTCCCGCAGAACTTCTTCGCTATAAGATATAGTGGACAAAGTAAAATGTGTATCGAACCCCGTATCCCCATGCCCTGGAAAATGCTTAGCACTGGATGCGATCCCTTCACTCTGATAGCCCTTTATCTCTGCAGCCGTCATTTCGCTAACCAAATTCGTATCTTCTCCAAATGAGCGAACGCCAATAACTGCATTTAGAGGATTGGAGTTTACATCTGCTACCGGCGAGAAACTCCAATGGAATCCCATAGCTTTAGCTTCAATCGCCGTTAGTTTCGCAGCTCGTTCAGCGTATTCTACATTTTGTGTTGCCCCAATCGCCATTTGTCTTGGAAGAACCGTAGCTTCACCAGGAACTCTTTGGGCCACTCCATACTCCATGTCACCTGAAATGAAAATGGGTATTCCTAATCTAGATTCGGATGCCCATTGCTGCAATTGGTTAATGAACTTTGCTGTCTCAACTGCTGTTTCATATCGACGATTTAAGAGAGCGCTACCCACAAAGTATTCTTTAATCATACTTTTGGAAAATGGATCTGTTTCGTTTGTAGGTGTATACATAACGAGTTGACCGATCTTTTCTTTGTCAGTCATTTTCGCTACAATTTCCTTGGCGTTATGTTCGATTGATTCCTTGGATGCATTAGAATTTAATGAGTAGACGATAACAACTATTGTGCTTACTGCGACAAAGACTAGTAGGGCGATTTGTCTTCTCTTCATAATTACCTCCTAAATATAGGAACTTAATTCTAAGCTACATTAATCAACTAATTTATGTCAACTTTTGCCATCATTTAAAAGAAACCTCGAACCTTTTAAACGAGGTTCGAGGCTTTGAGTGAATTAGAAATTCATAATCATTTCTTCTTCCCTTTTCTCACTGGTCTTTTGTTCTCAAGTAAATTTTGATGATTTGGTTTTTTTCTTAATCCGCTGCTTGTGCTTTTCTTTATTATTTTACTTTTTTGAGCCCCTCCTCGACTTTCGGCTCCTGGTGCTCCAGGCACACCGGGGATTCCTTGCGGTCCTGGTACTCCTTGCGGTCCTGGTATTCCCGGAATCCCTTGTATTCCCTCCACTCCTGGTACTCCTGGTACTCCTGGAACTCCCGGCACTCCCGGCACTCCTGGTACTCCCGGCACTCCTGGTACTCCTCTCGCTCCTCGCTCTCCTCGCTCTCCTTGCTCTCCTCGTTCTCCTTGCTCTCCTCTTTCTCCTTTCGAACCTCGCTCTCCTTTCGCGCCTTGCTCTCCTCGCTCTCCTTTCGCGCCTTGAGCTCCTTTCGCTCCTGCTGGCCCGGTTGGTCCCATCGGTCCTTCTCCATATTCTCCTGTTGGCCCCGTCGGTCCCATTGGCCCCATTGGTCCCGTCGGTCCTTCTCCATATTCTCCTGTTGCTCCTGTATCTCCAGTTGCTCCAGTTGCTCCAGTTACCCCTGGGTCGCCTGTTGCTCCTCTTGCTCCTATCTCTCCACTTGGCCCGGTTGGTCCCATCGGCCCCATTGGTCCTCCTGAATCTCCGGTAGGTCCTGTTGCCCCTGTATCTCCGATTGCACCGGTTACGCCTGTCGCACCTGTTGCCCCGGTTGCTCCTGTATCTCCACTTGGCCCGGTTGGTCCCATCGGCCCCATTGGTCCTCCTGAATCTCCGGTAGGTCCTGTTGCCCCCGTATCTCCGATTGCACCAGTTCCACCTATCGCTCCTGTTGCTCCAGTATCTCCTGTTGCTCCAGTTCCTCCTGTCGCTCCAGTTTCGCCTGTTGCTCCAGTTCCTCCTGTTGCCCCAGTTTCACCTGTTGCTCCAGTATCTCCTGTTGCTCCAGTATCTCCCGTTGCTCCAGTTTCACCTGTTGCTCCTGTGTCGCCCGTTGCTCCAGTTTCACCTGTTGCTCCTGTGTCACCTGTTGCTCCGGTATCTCCTGTTGCTCCAGTATCTCCCGTTGCTCCAGTATCTCCTGTTGCTCCAGTATCTCCTGTTGCTCCAGTATCTCCTGTTGCTCCAGTATCTCCCGTTGCTCCAGTTTCACCTGTTGCTCCAGTTTCACCTGTTGCTCCAGTATCTCCCGTTGCTCCTGTGTCGCCAGTTACACCAGTTCCTCCTGTTGCTCCAGTGTCACCCGTTGCTCCTGTATCTCCGATTGCACCAGTATCTCCTGTTGCTCCAGTATCTCCTGTTGCTCCAGTATCTCCAGTTGCACCAGTGTCACCTGTTGCTCCAGTTTCACCTGTTGCTCCTATGTCGCCCGTTGCTCCAGTTTCACCTGCTACTCCTGTGTCGCCCGTTGCTCCAGTTTCACCCGTTGCACCAGTTTCACCTGTTGCTCCTGTGTCGCCCGTTGCACCAGTTTCACCTGTTGCTCCAGTATCTCCTGTTGCTCCAGTATCGCCCGTTGCTCCAGTTTCACCTGTCGCTCCAATTTCGCCTGTTGCTCCTGTCTCACCTGTTGCTCCTGTGTCGCCAGTTACACCAGTTCCTCCTGTTGCTCCAGTGTCACCCGTTGCTCCAGTTCCACCTGTCGCACCTGTTGCTCCTGTATCTCCGATTGCACCAGTTTCACCTGTTGCTCCTGTGTCGCCCGTTGCTCCAGTTTCACCTGTTGCTCCTGTCTCACCTGTTGCTCCAGTTTCACCTGTTGCTCCTGTCTCACCTGTTGCTCCAGTTTCACCTGTTGCTCCTGTATCGCCCGTTGCTCCAGTTTCACCTGTCGCTCCAGTTTCACCTGTTGATCCTGTCTCACCTGTTGCTCCAGTTTCACCTGTTGCTCCTGTATCGCCCGTTGCTCCAGTTTCACCTGTTGCTCCAGTTTCACCTGCTGCTCCAGTTCCTCCTGTTGCTCCAGTTTCACCTGTTGCTCCTGTGTCACCTGTTGCTCCTGTGTCGCCCGTTGCTCCAGTTCCACCTATCGCCCCTGTATCACCCGTTGCACCAGTTTCACCTGTTGCTCCTGTGTCGCCCGTTGCACCAGTTTCACCTGTTGCTCCTGTGTCGCCCGTTGCTCCTGTTGCACCTGTATCTCCTGTTGCACCTGTTGCACCTGTATCTCCTGTTGCACCTGTTGCACCTGTTGCTCCAGTTCCACCTGTCGCTCCTGTGTCTCCCGTTGCACCAGTTCCTCCTGTTGCTCCTGTATCCCCTGTTGCTCCTGTTGTACCTGTATCTCCTGTTGCACCAGTTCCTCCCGTTGCTCCTGTGTCTCCCGTTGCACCAATTCCACCTGTTGCTCCAGTATCACCCGTTGCACCTGTTGCTCCAGTATCTCCCGTAGGTCCTGTTGGACCGGTTACCCCTGGATCACCTGTTGCCCCTGTCTCTCCTAGCAATTGAGTCGGTGTCCCAATCTTAGTTATGAAACCACTACTTGTTCCAGGCAATGATGTCTGAAAGGCCCCTGGTGTTATTGGAAAATTGAGTGAAGTGGTAGATCCTGTAACATATAAGTTAAAATTACTATCTACCGCGATACCAAGCCCTTCATCAACAACATCACCACCTAAGTAGGTGGAATAAACAAGAGCATTTCCCGCAGTATTAAATAGTGTAATGAAGGCATCTCTAGACCCCAGACGCACGGTTTGTATTGCGCCACCTGAGAGTGGATAATTTGGCGATTCTGTATAACCAGTTAAATACACATTACCCGCAGGATCAACTACAATAGAGCGAGCCTCACTTAAACCAGAACCGCCCAAATAAGTAGAATAGACACGTGCGGATCCTGTTGTATTTAATTTTGTTACAATAACATTTGTTAACCCCAGATTGGTGGGCTGATACGCCGCTAGAACCGGATAATCGGTCGATGCAGTATATCCCGCCATATAAGCGTTGCCCGCAGCATCAATCCCAATACCATATCCTATATCAAGATCAGTACCACCTAGATATGTCGAGTAAATCAGTGGAGCAGTAGCCGTTGCATTCAATTTCGTTACAAAAGCATCACCATTTGTACCATATGTTGTTTGAGCTGAACCCAATATAGTCGGAAAATCTGCAGAAGTTGTGCTACCTGTTACATAGGCGTTGCCCAAAGCATCAACCGCAATGCCATGCCCCACATCAACAACAGTTCCTCCCAAATAAGTGGAATAGACCAATGGTGCTGTACCCGTTGCATTCAATTTAGTTACAAAAGCATTGGTAGCACCTGGTCCTCCAAGTGTGCCTTGAAATATACCAGCTGTAACCGGGTAATTCCCCGATGTTGTTGATCCCGTTACGTAAGCATTACCCGAAGCGTCAATCGCGATACCATATCCTATATCAACTGTATCTCCGCCCAAGTAAGTAGAATAGAGGGCCAAAGTACCTGTTGCATTCAATTTAGTTACAAAGGCATTAGTCGCGCCTACGCCTCCAAGTGAAATTTGAAATGCTCCTACTGTAGTAGGAAAATCATTCGAGGTGGTATAACCCGTCACGTAAGCATTACCCGAAGTGTCAACCGTGATTTCTTGACCAACATCAGTACCACTACCCCCCAGGTAGGTGGAATAGATGGGTGCTCTACCTGTTGAATTCATTTTAGTTATAAAAACATCGGAATCGCCACCAAAGACCGTCTGATATGCCCCACTAGTGGTTGGGAAACTACCTGCAGTAAAACCCGTCACGTAAGCATTACCCGCCGTATCAACTGCAATCCCTTGACCTGCATCAGGGCCAACACTACCACCTAGGAAAGTGGAATACATCAATATGGGGTCAATGACCAGTACATAATCTGGGTTATAATCCTGCCCTATTTCGAAACCATAAACCTGATCTCCTTGATCGGTTTCCTTCAATACAAAACGGCTTTCAACGAAAATCTTCTTTCCGTTAATCTCCTGATAACTTACGGGTTGCTTCTCGGTCCAGACACCAAGTGAGGTATGAACAAGAAGGTCCCCTTCCTCATTCAAAGATAAGTAATCCGAACCATGATAAGTGAGTTGAACATCATTTACCTTGGCATGAGGTTGAAGTATCACATCATATTTAAGCTTTCCTTCACCCTCGTAGAATACCAAATCAACGCCTGACCATAATTCTCGATATACGACCTCTTGATAAGTAGAAAGACCCGTATGCCATTTTGTCGGATCATTCCCGATTAGGAAGTTAACTTTCTCTGATCCTTTAACACGGCCCTCCAGTTTAACTGCTGGGTTTGCATTTGGAAACTGTAGGAAAAGTGACTGTTCAACATTTTCTTGTCGTGAATTATCGGTAAAGAAAAATGCCGCCTCGTTTGGAGTGAAATAAACTCCATAGCCTAATCTTTTCGTGTAGTATCTAATATTCGCTTGAGTCTGACCGCAATTCTCCACAAAAGTCAAAGGAATCTTCCCGTAACTGTCCATGACTTTGCGCTGCTGAGCATCAATTGCTGACATCGATTTCCTCCCATTTCTTGGATAGTATGGTTATTAGACAGGTATTTGTTGCAATATATGCCTATACCCTAGTCCAAGATTGGACGATTGACATCTAAAAAGCGCCTAAATTTAGACGTATGTCCACTTTTCCAGCTCTTCCCCATAGCAAAAAGCCGCAACACACTAAATTCATGTGATTGCGACTTTTTTAGGGAAAACCTAGTGAAATGAGAATAATCTACCCAATTAAGAGTTTACGATAGATTTGAAGTTCTGTGATTGTCTAGTAAAATCATAAAAAGCAAAAGCATCCTCCCAGGTTGGGAATCCCGCCTGCGCCAACTTATCGCTGCCTCAACCTTTTCCATTATAAGAACCCAGGTTTGCCTTGAAATATGCACCACAGGATGGGTCAAAACTACCGTTATGCGCCAAAACAACCTTGTTCTCCACAGCGGTAGCAAGTAACACTGGAAGATTACTTTCTGTAGTTAGTTTAGTCGCCAGGTTTTGCAAATCTTTTAGTGACTTATCCTCAAAAATATGGGCAAGTAGATGGCCCTCCCGATTGGATAACAACTCTTGTATCACATAACCATCGTACTTCTCCTTAAGCGAATTTAACTCCGCCTGAAGTAACTTCTGCTCATTCTCCCACTTCTCAATCCGGTCGATAATCTCATCTTTACCCGTATTGAATTTGACGGACAATGCCCCCAAAATTCGTTGATTATCATTAAATTCTTCTAAAGCACGGTATCCGCACTTGAAGTAAATCCGCGTGTTCCCCTTTTGCTTGTCTGCTTTCAGTAGCTTGATCATGCCGATTTCACCCGTTGAAGCGACATGCGTCCCTCCACAAGCGTTGTATTCTACATCTTTAATTTCGACAATCCGGATATTTTCCGTCACTTTTGGCTGCTTAACTAGCTGTAATTGTGCCAATTCATCCTCTGCAACAAAATAACTAAGGATGTTGTGGTTCAGATAAATTTGTCGGTTCACTTCATTTTCGATCCGTGACAATTGATCAGCGCCTAGCTCTGGTTGGTTCACATCGATAGTGGCATAATCCGTGCCTAGATGAAAACTTAAGGTCGTGGCCTGATAGAGATCCTCGCACACTGCCGATAGTAGATGCTATCCGCTATGGTGCTGCATATGATCGAACCTTCTAGTCCAATTGATCTCACAGTTCACCTTTGTCTCTTCGGGTAGACGTCCCAGCTTATGTAAAACTTCGTCTCCTTCGCTGATCACATCAAGCACAGAGATTCCATTAATAAATCCTTCATCAGAGGGTTGTCCACCGCCATCAGGATAAAAAGCCGTCTCTTCCAGAATGACATAATACCCGTCTTCTTTTTCTATGGTTTTGCTAATGCTTGTCTGCCATTCGGTCAAATAGGCGGAATCGTAATATAGTTTTTTGGTCATAAGTATCTTCCTTCCCCACAGTTGATCTTAATGCATCGTATCCCATATCGGGGTGCCAATCAATATTTTCAGCAGAAAAAAGCCGTCAAACACTTGATACCTCGTGTTTAACGACTCTTTTAGTTGCGCAGTGTCCCCATACTATATCGTAGGCTGATTCGGTTGCCCGATGCTAGTAGTTGTCGGCGTTTCCGGTGCTTTTGGCTTCTTACGATTCATCCCAATCCCAACACGTCCAACTACAAACGCCCCACCTGGGATACGATTTGCAATGTTCATTAAGATCGCTGAACCTATCACACATAAGATAAATTGCAGCAGCACACTGAACAGCCCTAGGTTTTGCAGCCCAAACGAGGAAGGAAGTTTGACAAACATCGCCAGTAACAATGGATGAAGCAAATAAATACCGAAGGAATACCTACTGCTCCACTCCAACACACGCGGTACTTTCCGCATCGACGAAGCGATACTGAAGAGGAATAAGATCATGCTCAATGTGAATAGAATCATATCTATTCGCTTGGAGGAATGTGCCGTAATCCAGCCTTGCCCGTTCACGAACAACACTAGCGCCCCAGTTAAAATCGGAAGCGTGTATACGGCTAATCGGTACTGTTTCAACTTTTCCCGGAACCAAGTCTCATTGCGACCTAAATAGTAAGCGACCGTAAAGTAGAAAATCCAACCTGGGGAGAATATCCAGTACATTTTATCCCAGATATATTGAGCGGCTACTGAATCTCCTGGTTGAGTAAGATTGAAAAATCCCAAGTACACTACGTTTATAAGGAACGATACAATTAACATAGTGCGTGGTGTAAATCGTTTCGCATACGTTTGAAATAAGGTATACAAAGCATAAAACTGAAAGATAACGAGGATAAAGTACCCGTGAAAATCTCCAAGTAATAGATGACGCCAGAGGTAATACCAACTAGCCTGTAGCAGCGGGATACCTTCGGTACTCGCCATATCCAGTCCTTTTAACACTGCGTATAAAGTACCGAAGAATATATAAGGTAGTAAAATATACTTGATCCGCTTCTTCCAGAATCCCGCTGGAATCCCATTAGGATAAGCAAATGACAATACAAATTGGGATATAAATACGAATACCGGTGTGCCGAATGTGAGTAATAGTCCAATTGACTCCACCCAAGGCGTATTCCCGTCGTCATAGACGCGATACAAGGCATGCAGCAGAGCAATACTTAAGCAGGCTATACTGCGCAGAACGAACATTTCCGTATTCATTTTGCGTTCCATGAAGAATGCTCCTTTCGATTGTTGCGATTAGTTACCCACTGCTTTTTTTACAGTCAATCGGGCCGCTATCGTCTTCTCTAAACCTAGGCTAAGTGCATGAGCAGGAGACCAATTCATCCATTCATGCGCTTTCGTATTGTTCAAATAACTGTGAAGAATATCCCCTGCTCGTGCCTGTTCATAGGTTGTTGGCACTTTCCAATCTGTTATGTCACCGATCATCCCGACTAGAGTATTAATCGATGTAGCTACTCCGCAACTTATGTTCATCGTCTGATTATCCACTCGTTCATCCGCCCTTGCCGCAGCTACAAATGCTTCCGCAACATCTTCAACATAGACGAAATCCCTTGTCTGTTCACCATCTCCATAGATGACAAGACCTTTGCCAATCTTCATTCGGTCTAGAAAAACCGAGACGACACCGGCCTCCCCATGTGAACTTTGCCTAGGTCCATATACGTTAGCTAGCCGAAGAATCGTATATTTAAGCCCATGCATTCTAGCGAACTGCCGAATATAAGACTCAGGTACACTTTTGGAAACACCATAGCAAGATTCAGGTTTCAAGGGATGTATTTCATCAATGCTCAAATATTCTGGGTTACCATATACGGCAGCTGACGAGGCGTATACGATCTTGTGGACGTGATGGGTCACGCACAAACGTAATACATTTAATGTGCCAAAAATATTCACGTTAGCATCGAATAAAGGATTCCTCTGTGATTCACTTACGTCGATCTGCGCAGCTAGATGTATAACCACATCCGGCTTCTCCCTGGCAAAAACAGCGTCAAGCGACTCATCCTGAATATCGTATATATATAGTTTCGCTGATGGATTCGTATAGAACGAGCCGGAGGCACCCGACAAATTATCAACGATTACAGTCTCAATCTCATCCCTTATCAGCCGGTCAACCACATGGGATCCAATAAAACCAGAGCCTCCAGTTACTAATACCTTCAAATTTAAAACTCCTTTCGACCTATTAGAGTGGTGTTTGTACCACACATCTTCTGCTAGATTGACATAAACTACTACATCACAGAATGAAGGAGTGAAAGCATATGGCAACTTCCCCAATCCCAGACGGTTCGGTGACATCGTCAATCATTGCTGACGGCGCAGTCACATCTATTAAATTGGACCCTGAGACAAACGGTTATGTGAATGTCCGATCGTTCGGTGCCAAAGGAAATGGTACCCAAGACGATACAGTAGCGATTCAAAATGCAATCAATGCCGGAAACGCTAGCCGCAAAGTTGTAATCTTCCCACCCGGTGTATACAAAGTCTCTTCCGGGCGCATGCGCAATCCTTCAATCTTAGACTGGTGGTGCCTTCGTATTCCAACCGGAACCAATCTAAGTTTCGAACCAGGATCCAAGTTGGTACTGGCCCCGAACCCACCATCAGACACTCGTGTTCTCGTTATCTTCAACGCTTCCAACATCACGATATCCGGCAGCCTCGAAATAGATGGAAGTGCTTCCACTGTAAAAACGGCAGTCAATGATCAGCTTCATGGCTTGTTCATTTCGTCCGCACAAAATATAAGTATCGAATCGGTGTACGCTCATGATTGCTATGGTGACAATATCTTTGTTGGTGGAACGGAAGACAACCCATCCATCAATGTACAATTCAGCGATGTGCGCTGTGAAACGGCCGGGCGAAAAAACTTCGTCATCCATTTTGTAGACCAGCTTCATGTCAACAGAGCTGTACTAAACAACAGCCGCGGTGGAGCTCCTGGCTTTAATGGAGCCAACTCGCTTGATCTAGAGCCTGACGAGTTCAGAGGAAGCCGTAGTTTTTATCAGCGTTTCGACTCATTAACCACTACTGGTTATGGTAATGATTTATCGGCTGGATTAACCGATGCGATTGCAAGGCTCTGGACACTCGACATCGGTTCACTCGATATGCGTGTAGGTGGTACAGTGAGCCCTGCACTATTGTCTTATGGACTAACACTGAAGATTAGCCACTTGACTATCAGTTCTACAGACCATAAGGCGAATTACGGACTGCAGACGATCTATTCGCAATTTATCGATATTGCAAGTGCAAGGTTCGATGGCATCGGAGGACCTGCGATCCACGCAGCATTCAATGCAGCCGGCGGTAAACCAAGGTTGCGTATCGGCTCACTAGCCATGTACGGATCCGGCTCTACTCTGGCTAGCGGGGCACGGATGGACGGCGGTGATCTTTATGTTGGGACAATCGATGCCCAGGACTTGATGGGTAGTGCCATACACGTTTTCGCTACGCAATCCGATACGATGGTAACCGTCGACAATATGAACATCCGTAACAGTGGAACCAATCAGGTTGTATTAGTCACTTCTTATGGTGCAGCTAAACCCTTTTTGCACCTTAATAATGTGGCCGTGTTCGATACTCGAGCCGTAAAGGTAAAACGCATTCTGGAATTCGAAACGTTATCGGCCATGCAAGGAACATCTCTTGGCACTATTTACAATCCGTATTCGCTAACGGAATGGTTCGCCACTTACGGCAACTTCAAACGGGCTCTTCGTCTTACTGGAGGTACACTACTTCCTGCTCTATTCATGGTAGAAGGTTCTCCTGAAGGAGTCATTACCGCTCCTGTCGGCAGTCTGGCTATGCGAACAGATGGCGCAGCGCAGACCGCCTTGTATGTGAAGGAGAGCGGCACGGGCGCAACCGGATGGAAGGCCAAATAATATACAAGACAAAATCTCTTCTAACTATTCAGAACAGTTCTTCCGTTCTGAATGCATGTCTCTATCGTATCTACTACGCGTCCCAGGTCTTCGTCGGATAAAGAACTCCCAGAAGGAAGGCATATGCCATTTGAGAATAATTGATCGGCCACGCTATATTCCTTCAAGTATGGATAATAGGTAGAGTTCGCAAACAAAGGCTGCCGATGTAGTGGTTTCCATACGGGTCTAGCTTCGATATTGTTATGTTCCAGACTTGCTAAGAGTTGATTGGCATTGACTCCAGCGACCTCTTCATCGATCGTTAACGCACTTAACCAGCGAGTACTACGGCAATTCGGCGCTTCTGGCATGAATTGAAGACCTGGAATAGATGCCAAACGATCCATATACGTCTGACTAATTTGTCTGCGTCTCTCAACTCGCTCTTCTAGTAACTCTAATTGGCCGCGGCCTATAGCGGCCAATAAATTACTGAGTCGATAGTTGTAACCCATTTCGGAGTGTTGGTAGTGTGGTGCTGTGTCTCGGGCTTGTGTAGACCAGAAGCGTGCCTGTTCTAATGCATCTGTATCATCCGATACGAGCATCCCCCCACCTGAGGTCGTAATGATCTTATTACCATTAAACGAATAGATACCAAATTTGCCCCAAGTACCGCTAGCTTTTCCATGGTAGAAAGCACCTAGTGATTCTGCAGCATCTTCGATCAGAGTAATACCATAATGATTGGCAATCTCGACAATGGGCTCCATATCTGCACTCTGCCCATATAAATTGACGACGATAGCTGCTTTAGGTAAACGTCCTTTATAAGCCCACTCTCGGCAAGCCCGCTGGAACGCTCGTGGGCACATGTTCCATGTCTCCGGCTCCGAGTCTATGAATACGGGCGTGGCCCCCAAATATAGAATAGGATTGGCGCTTGCTACAAATGTGAGCGTCGAACAAATCACGTAATCTCCTTGCGAGACGCCAGCCAAACGCAGTGCGAGATGAATCGCGGCAGTTCCAGAGCTTAAAGCAAGTGCACCCTTCGAACCCGTGTAGGCGGCCATCTCCCTTTCGAAAGCGTCGACTTGTGGTCCAATCGGAGCAATCCAACCAGATTGAAATGCTTCTTCAACATAGGTCTGCTCACGTCCGCTAATATGCGGAGGTGATAATAAAATTCGTGGTTGCATGACTGTTGGCTTAATGCTCTGTTGACGAATACTCATGGATAACTCCCCTCTCCATCTGGACATATTGTCCAGATGGATACATATCATTTCTATTTATTTAAGAGCATGATCCATGATGTTGTATTCCAATAAATTCGGGTGTCGATATAACGGGAAGTAATTTCCCTCCTGTCGGTTGTTGTATCGAGATAATATGTCATCATATAGTTCAGGAAAGATTATTCGCTTGCCTAGGTAATAATCAAGTGGTTCGAGCTGAGTTGCGAACCCTTGTTTGAACTGATATAGGTTATCGTTTCCTGTATATCCCCCACCAAGATGGAAACGTTCAAAACTGTTCTCCATCCCCCACATCGCTGCTGCGTGGATAAGCAACTTAGTTGGTGACCACTGCAGATAGGCTCGATCCCAGCCTAACAAATGATAATGCATCCATGGATGCTCATGGATCACAATACAAGCGGCTACCGTTTTCTCCCCGTCCATAGCCTCGAATAGTTCTATGCGACTCTCTAGCAGCCTACTTGTCTCCGAGATAAAGTTCTGGGGGAAATAATAAAAGGAATCTGCTTGTAAATCTTCTAGCGTTCCATAATATAATTCGCTGAACCGCTCGATCCGACTGCTCAGATCCTCCCTTCGAATGGTAAGCGGCGATGACTTCATTTTGCGAATATTTCTCTTATGATTGCTACAATAGTTCTGAATAAGCTCTGACTCCGAACCAACCGTCAAGTCCATATAAACTGTATTCCGAATCAACTCCGTCTTTAACCCGCATTGGTATTCGGAGGCATTTCCTATCATTGGATGGAACCTTACAAACTCAGTCATGATCCGCTTCTCAATGCAGTATTTCTTGAACACTTCGTCAAATTGTCGGTACAACTCCGTCCGTTCAGTTCCCGGAGCCAGATTTGATATCGGTCCTCCATATCCATAAGGAGTGCTTATATCGTACCAGTCACCTTCCAATCCCAGATCGATTACAACTGGAAGATGCCCAATGGATCGAAGTAAGTAAGGATACATAATGAGCTGATCCTCCTGCTTATATACAAATAGCTCTGCACTCTGATTATCCTCGTCCTCAAACAACCGAAAATAAGCAGAAGAAAAATAGATATCCTTTTCGTACATCTGATCATAATAGGTATCCCATTCCTCAGAGCTAGAGCTATCCAGCACGATGAAACTACTCATACATCACCTCTTGATTCTCCAAAATTTTGATCATCCGAATGCTTTCACTGCTTAAAGTGAGTCGCGGATCTTTCTCACGCAAATATACATCCGGTGACAGTAAAAGCATCTTTCTTGTCGGATCAAGGTCGATTAACACATCCGTCAGATGATAACACCCATCCCACTCCCCGCTTGGAACTTGGATGCGAAAATACTGATCGCCAAGACGACCCACTACGGACGTCTTTTGTTTCGTTCTAATCCTAAAAGAAGAAAAACCGTACTTTATATGGTGTGCTTCAGCCATTGGATAATCATCAATGATATAGTCAAGCTCATCATTACTCTCCGGAAGAGTTATGTCATCCTTCACCTCTTCTGTAGCATCTTGTGATTGAACCAAATCCCCCTCGTACCAATATGTACGACCTTCTTCCGCGAAACCAATCCGCAGATACCAAGCATGGGCCTGTTCATTCCATGAGAACACATCCAAAGCCAACATCTTTATGCCTTCCTTCCGAGCTAACTCCTCGCCGTACGCCATGAGTTGCCCTCCGATGCCATCTTTACGATAAGCTGCATCAACGTTCAAGTTATTTAGAACTAACATCTGTTCCATTCTTCGCCATTCAGCGAATCCTATGAGAAGTTCTCCAGAATAGGCACCGATCAGTAATGTCGTTGAATGGCTCCCACATTTACAGGCCGCTTGAAGGTACGCGGCATATCCAGTACAAGCAAATATCGTTTGTTTGTATACTTGCTCCGGCAGGTAACTTCGCAGGAGCCGGCATGCATGGTAAATATCTTCTTCAAGCAGTGGTCTAAACTGCACATTCATGCCGATCCCTCCTTTTTATATTGCCTATACGTATCCAAGGGTTGACTATGCTGACCTGGATTAGCTACAACATCATCTTGGCGAATCACTTTCAGAACTGTCTTAAATAAGATCATCATATCCAGCCGGAAACTTAAATTCTCAACATAGGTAATGTCGTACATCAGCCGCTCTTTCCATGACAAAAGATTGCGCCCAGATACTTGTGCGAGTCCGGTAATACCCGGTCTTACAGTGAATCGTAATCTCTCTTGCTCTGAATAATATGGGCTGTAACGGACAAGCAAGGGCCTTGGGCCAATCAAGCTCATTTCTCCCTTGATTACATTCACCAATTGCGGCAATTCATCTAAACTCAGCTTCCTGATTACCCCACCAAATTTGACATAGCGCCGATCATCCGGTAGCAGTTGCCCCTGCGCATCGTACAGTTCAGCCATGGTTCGGAACTTGTAGATGTAAAAGGGTTTCTCCCCTCGTCCTGGACGCTGCTGTTTGAACAAGATAGGGCTACCCAGCTTCAACCGAATCAAAAGCGCAACTACAGCCATGACTGGACTTAACAGACATAACAGTACGGTCGCTCCCACAATATCGCAGCCTCGTTTCATATAGCGATACATGTTCGTCATCCTCCCGCCCTTCTTTTAATCCGTGAATAGACGTTCCTTAAGAGACTTTACCTCTTCGGGATCAGCGCTCCAGTAATACACCTTACTTCCGACCAACGGGTCTAGACCGAAGCTGTTTTTACCGGGAATTTGTTCGTATGTGAAATCATCGGATCCTATGCCTTTGAACAGCCAAGCGAGGCTGATCAAGTCACTGTCACTGAAACTTGTATCAATAATGTCCTTCTTCTCTTTCAGTAATAAACCAGCCAAGTCAGGAAGGTGCTCAGGCTTTAATAGCTGATCCGCCACGGCTCGAACGATGTTGAATTGCTCTCGCTGACGACTGAAGTCCCCATCTGGAGTTGAATACCTTGCCCTAGCTAGGTAGAGCGCATGCTCACCATCTAGATGCTGTTCACCCTTCTTGATTGTAATCTCCGGGGTAATCACTACATCCTGATCGATTACCATATTAACCCCACCGATCGTATCGATGAAATCACGTACACCGGAGAAGTTTGTCTTGATGTAATGATGTATGGGGATGTTCATAAAGTCACTGACAGCCTGGATAAGTGTAAGCGTCCCTTGCTTGTTACCACCTTTCAACTCACCCACAATATGAGCATGATTGATCTTGGTGTAACCGACCTTTTCTACATAAACCCGTGTATCTCTAGGCACAGAGACGATATTTACCTTCCGCTGATCTGGCATGACATGCGCAACCATAATCGTGTCTGCACGCGAGCTTTCACCACCCCAGGTATCGGTTCCAATCAAGACTATATTAAATGACAAGGTTTCTTTAACCGTAGCGGTTTGTGATGTTTCAGGTGCTGAAGTAGCAGGTAGAAGTGCTTCTCCGTTCGAACTAGAAAGACTATTCGATGCACTCACTGACTGCTGTTCTTCCTCAGGCAACGAAGAAGCTTGTGAACTAGGTATCGTCAGGGGGTTAAGTACGGCCTTCTGGAATCGATGTTCAGGATGTAACACTCCCCAGATCCATATTCCACCAATTAATATTAAAATCAGAGAACCTAGCAGAGTGAATCTTCCGATCCGTCTCATGATTAATCGTTTACCTGTAATCTCCTTGCCCTGCTTACCCCGTAGTCTTTGTATCCATGCTCCACTTATTGACCTTAGTGACCTCATTGACTTCATTGCTCATATCCCCGCGTGAGCTTCGGCTTTGACACGTTCAATCTCATGAGTTACCACCTGTGGTTCTTCCTGAAAGCCTGAATAACTTGGAATAAGCTGTTTTAATAGCTTTTTGATCTGATAACTGTTTGGCACAAAATCAAACCTCTTGCATAAGTTCTCCAGAACACCGAGGACTAAATTCAGTTCGGATCTAGAAACATTCTGAGGGCGGCTGATCATAATACGATAGTTCTTAGTGACGATTAAACCTTCCTCTTCCGTCAAAAGCTCCTCATATAGCTTCTCTCCTGGACGTATTCCAGTGACCACGATAGGAATATCCTTCTCAGGTTCTAAGCCTGATAAGCGGATTAAATCCCTAGCTAGATCATATATACGGACAGGTTTACCCATATCCAGCACGAATACTTCGCCGCCTTGTGCCAGCACGCTCGCCTGAATAACTAGCTGAACCGCTTCGGGGATTGTCATGAAATATCGCACCATGTCCATGTGCGTAACAGTAACTGGTCCGCCATTCTCGATTTGTCTTTTAAATAAAGGGATGACGCTACCTCTGCTACCGAGCACATTACCAAAACGCACGGCTGCGAATGCAGTCTTACTGAAATTATTCTGGTCATTAATGATCATTTCCGCCGCTCGCTTCGTTGCCCCCATAACACTGGTTGGATTAACTGCTTTATCCGAGGAGATGAGGATGAAGCGTTTGACGCCATATTTATCACTCGCTTCAGCTACGTTCCTCGTTCCGATCACATTATTCTTGATCGCTTCCACTGGGTTCATCTCCATGAGGGGAACATGCTTGTGCGCAGCGGCATGATATACAATCGAAGGCCGGAAAGTTTGAAACACACTTTCGATTCGCGACACATCTTGAATATCAGCGATAATTGGATGAATTACCTGATCCGGATATAGCCGGCGCAGTTCTTGTTCAATGAGATAAATACTGTTCTCACCATGTCCTAACAGCAGCATTTCCTTTGGACGATACACGGCCAACTGTCGACACAGCTCCGAACCGATAGAGCCACCTGCACCTGTGATGAGAATGGTCTCACATTCCAAATTCTCGCGAATTTCCTCATTATTAATCTCTACTGGTGCTCTACCAAGCAGATCATTCACAGACACTTCACGGATCATATTGACTGCCAGTTTTCCATCTAAAATATCCGTCATACTAGGCAGTATCTTGATCTGCGCATTGGTAGATTTGCAGATCTCTATAATATCTAGGATGGAACTTTGAGAGGCAGTCGGAAGTGCAATGATAATGAATGCAATGTCTAACTGTTTGACAGCTTCGGGTATAAAGCTGCGGTTACCCACAATCGGCAACCCCATAATTTCAAGCTTTTGTTTGGCCGGATCATCATCAATGAACGCGACCGGGTTCATAAACTTGAACCTAGAAGACTTGATATCTTTGGTGACAAGGATCCCTGCTTTACCCGCCCCTACGATGAGAAGATTGCCTTCGAATGAGTCTTTTGTTCCCGATGACGATGGCACGAGTCCATCATTCAAGAGGCGACTGACTATCCGTATTCCCGTTACCCCCAGAAATACATATCCCGCTGCAGAATAAATAGAAATTGGCAGTCGGTAAGAATGGACGAGTAAATGCGCAGACAAATTGACCACAATAACTCCGACGAAGGTTAGGGCGCTCACTTTTAGAAGCTGCAATATCTCTCCCATACCGGTATACCGCCACATGCTGTTATAAGCTTTGAATCCAAAAGAGCAGGCCGCATGCACCACAATGTGAATTAATATCGCACACGGAAGCATCCGTATGTACAGCTGGGGGATTTGAAAATCAAAACGAAGCAAAAATACAAGCCACACTGAAGCCGCTACAATCCCCGCATCCAACAACACCAACCGTACGAGCCGCATTCTCATCATCACTTCTTTCGCCCTTATTAACTGAATGTTCACACACTCCCTGTACTTTCTTATGTCTATCAACTATCCCCTGAAATGGCAGTGAGCATTTCGGTCGAATCCACCTTATCTCCTTGCTCATTCAGTGCTTCCGTATAAATCAAGTCCATTTCTCGAAGCACCGCCGGTAGACCGTAACGAACGATTCTCACCTTGTTCGCTTCTCCCATGGCGGTGGCCAAAGCTGAATCATCTCGCAATTGAAGTAATGCCTTCGCAGTTGCAGGTACATCGTTAACTGGGACCAAAATTCCTGTCGACTCATGATCAATCAAATCGCGTATCCCGCGAATATGCGTACCGATCACTGGTTTACCTGCTGCCATCGCCTCCATAACTGCTCGAGGTAGTCCCTCACGATATGACACGAGCGCAGCGGCATCACACTCTCTCAGCAGATCTGGAATATCTCGTCGGTACCCAAGTATATGCACCCGGTCCGCAACGCCAAGCCGATTAGCTAGTTCCTCTAATGAAGTCTCAGAAGGACCCACACCAGCTAATACCAGATGAATGTTACTTGCACCTTCGCCCAACTGACCCAGAGCTTCAATTAACTGCTTTTGGTTCTTGTTGGCGTTCAACTCAGCAACACACAGCACGACAAACGCAGATTCTTCTTCATCGCTCTCTGGCAGATCGAATAACTGGCACCGCCGCGCTCTCTTCTCCTCATTGGATACGTGGAATTCCTCATGGTTACCGTATACTTTGAGATCGATCCCAACACCACAAACGTAGGTAGCTTTATTCCGAACTGGGAACTTGAGCGCACGCTCAAAATCTTCATTATTTATTGTGATTAGCACATCCGTGAACCGTGCCATCAAACGTTCAAAAGGATAATAAAGCATCCAGTTCAAGAGGGGTGCTCCTTTGAAAAAATGGAAGCCATGCGCTGTATACAAGGTGTAAGGTACGTGGGCAAGGCGAGCTGCGATTCTGCCAAGAATCGATGCGACAGGCGTATGCACATGAATGAATCTGAAACCTTCTTTACGGAAGCTTTCTGTTAAGATCCCAAGCGCTTTCCAGTTCTGAACCTGCAAAGGGCTACGTTGGATTGGCACGTCATGGCACACGATTCCGCTCTGCTCCAGCCGTTGTCTTGCTTCCCCAGGCTGTGCATATGCATGTACTTCGCAACCCTTTTGCTGCAACAAGTCCATGTAAGGAAGATGGAAGTTAACAAAATGCCCATAAATGGAGGCGACGAATGCTACTTTAACTGGCTCAATGATTTCAGATGGAATACTCACGGGGCTCTGCTTGCTGAGTTTGCTGAGCTTGCTCCGTTTCTCGGTTTTCTTGGGTTTGCTGTCGTTGCCTTCTCCCTGTTGATCGTTCAATTCCTTGGGTTTGATACCTAATCTCTCCTTTCAGTTTAGAATCCGTTAACTTTATACATGCTGCGTTCATAGCCATCATGAACCACCAGTAACGCTGAAATAATGCTTCGATACCCATTGAGAGTCCAATCATTGCTGCATGTGATAGCAGCAATGCCAAAATTACCGGTCGGTGAATAGCATCAGCCGCACGGTATGAGCGGATACCGACAATGAAGAACCAAACCATGAACCCGCCGTAAACTAGTAACCCGACTAAGCCGAATTCTGTCATAAACCAAAGCGGCGTGTTATGAATGATAATGCGCAATTCATAGTTATAAGAGCCGAGTCCAATCCCTAACAAAGGGCTTTGTGCGATCCAATCTAGCGCCTTGCCAATGATGTCGAGACGCGATTGAATCTGTGAAGGTCGGCTGGACATCGAGCCAAGCACATCCAGATAAGCTGTACCTTTGTACAGCAGTAACGCTACAAACGCTGCAATAAACCCCATGCCAATCTTGATTAATCTGGAAGGATTACTCAGCAGTAATGTAAGTAATACAAGGATTAAGCCAATCCATGACGAACGAGAAAAAGTCATCATAATGCCACCTGACAAAGTTATCGTAGCTACTATGCTTACCCATCCTCGAAGAAGCTTCACTCCGCTACCACTTGTCATGATATGAATAGCGAATGCCGTTACGAGTAGTCCTCCGTATGCATTCGGATCAATCAACATGCCAGACAACCGTCCGTCTTGCACCATAAACGGGACCTTCACTCCACTGAAAAAAGCAAACAGAGCCACGGCATTTAGCCATAATACACTCAGTAGAAATACCCGCAGCATCTTATATAACCGATCCCAACTGTCTACTGCCTGAGTGAGCATGATATATGTCAGCAACAGGAGTATAAATCCTATATCCTTTTGTAACAGGGCATATTGTGTAATAAACCCATTGCGCCAGATGGATACGAATGAGGCAAGGACAAAGATAAACAGCATCCCCCAATGCCATGAGCTGAATTGCCTCCGGTCCAATTTGAGGTGAAAACCTGCAGCGAACAAACCTAACATTAAAAAGAGGTCCGACGGTGCGAGTCGGAATGCTCCTCCGAAATCAAATTGAGTGGGAAGAAATATGATGTAACCCATGACCGCAAACAGAAATAACTTGCTCATGGTGTAGGGGGGTTGCAATGTTTCTTTTTTAATGGAAGTTCTCTTCCCTACAACTGATAAAGACGACATACTAGCCCCTACTTTCCTATGGGGAACCGACCACTATGCGGCCACTTCCCGTTGTACCTGTTTTCTCGCTTGGCCGATCACATGAGATAACACGACCACGCTCCCAATCATCTGTACAAATAATCCCAAGCTGGCCCCCATCGCAGCACCTATTACCCCGTATGCAGGTACGAGTAGAAGACAGGCTATCCCATTCGTCACCGCTGTGCATAGAAACAAAGGAATTTGCGCTTTGTAATTCCCCGTGGCTGTAATGGCGTACCACAAGTAAGAAGAAACAAACACCAACAAAGTCGAGACGAGCAACCACCGAAACAACCCTATTTCTTGCGCAACGTCAGTACTATATAGCAGGGTTAGCAGTTGCTTGCCGAACATCCAACCGATCACACATGCTATCGCACTCATCCCTAAACCCATAACGATCATCCGACTGAGTAAAGAGACAAATTCCTTGTGCCTCCCAGCGGCGTGCCAACGGGCAAGGCGTGGTGTTATGGCTTCCCCTAGTGCGGTTACAACAACATTGCAGGCAACGATCATGTAGGATAATGAAGCGTATACCCCTAGGTCGTATTCCCCTTTAAAATAAGAAATTGCGTACATCGGAATATTCGTATTTAGCGACATCAACGCGAGCACAATACCTAGTGGCGAGCTGACGATCAACAACTGCCGTAGTGTGCTTTTGTTAAAGATTGGTACGAGCGACGTGAACGCTCTCGCTTTGCGGGCATCATAAAAGGTAGTAATACCGAGCCATCCGAGTATCATCACAAATAATGAGAGAATGAGACTCTGCGTAGGGATGAATACCACCGTGAAAATTAGGATGGAGAACAAACCTTTAGCAGCTCTTGAGATCGAGATTTGATCTAGCCGCTCCTGCTTTTGAACAATTCCTAGTAAAATATCGCTGACCGATTCAACGATCCTATACAGGCTGATGAAGAAAATAACCAATGCTGTTTTCCAGTCAAAGCCACTTATTATGCAGAAGCCTGCTGCGACAGTGAAGGCAATTGCCGTCGTCACAAGCCTGAGGCCCAAAAAATCTCCGAAAACGTATTTCCCAGATGTATCAACGATCAATACAGATCGCAAGTGTAGATGAGACAGCATAAAGATGGGCGCAGTCACCGCTAACCCAAGCGAATACTGCCCAACGATTTCCGGTGATCCGAATTTATTGAGCAATATCACAATGACGAACTGTGCGCCTGCGTAAGTGATATTCCCAAACAAGTAACGAAGAGAAGCTAATGACATATCGTGTCAACCTATTCCTGAGGAAGAAGCCCAAACCGCAAAATCTTCGCCGCGGATCTTTTGGCGTTTGTTGTTCTTTCCATGATTCAATACCGCTCCAAGTAAATGCGCTCCTTGTTGCTCAAGTAGTTGTTTCGCAGCAATAGCGTGTTTTTGCAGTACTTTCCCGGATTTCACAACAAGCAACACACCTTCGGCCATTCTAGCCAAAGTCAGTACGTCCGAGAATGGCATTAATACAGACGAGGAATCAATGACGATCGTGTCCCATTGCTCACTCAGATCCGCAAATAATTCCTTCATCCCCTCGGATCCGAGTAATTCTGCCGGATTAGGTGAGACGGGACCTGATGTCAGTACAGAAAGTCCTTGGACATCCTGTATAGAATAAATGCAATCTTCCAACCGGGTTTGATCTACCAAAATACTGCTGAGTCCAACCCAGTTCGTTAGATTGAATGCCTTATGCACGGTTGGCGAGCGTAGATCCCCATCGATCAGCAACACCGTCCTCCCCGTTTCCGCCATCGCAATAGCTAGATTCATGGCGACTGTTGACTTCCCTTCCTCTGGGAGTGAGCTTGTTACCAATATCGAACGGATTTCTCCACCAACACGGGTATAGCGGATATTTGACCTTATAGACCGGAACAGGTCTGCATTAGCTGATTTCGGTTGTTCCAGGCAATACAATCTTGGCGCTTTCTTCTTCATATCTGCTGACTCCTTCAACTGATTTGGATTTCGGCTTAGCCCGCCGTTTACGAAGCTTCAATTTACCCACCGTTCCCAGAAGAGGAAGCTGCAAATCAAGCTGAATGTCTTTAGCGCTGTTCACGGTTTTGTCCATCAATTCACGAAGGATGGATATCCCGATTCCGGCAATCAGAGCTAATCCGAACGCCACGACCAAATTGAAGATTGGCTTAGGTGAAATCGCCTCGGTAGGAACTTTAGCTCGGTCAAGAAACACAACATTCTCTACCCCCATAATCGATTGGATATTTTCATTGAAGGCCTCACCAAAGGTATTGGCGATATCGGTTGCCCGCTTCGCGTTTGAATCCGTCACTACTACGGTCGTCAACAGGGACTCGCTATTGGTCCTTGTCTTGACATGTTCGAGCAGTTTTTCCGGTGTCATCTCTAGTTGAAGCCTTCTGACGACCTCTTCCGCAATCCTGCTACTTCGGATGATCTCCCCATAGGTTGTAACCAGCTTTTGTCCCGCCATAATGTCATTGATAGCTTTCTGCTGCCTGTCCCCTTGAATAAGAATTGAAGCTGTCGCCTCATATTTCGGCTTCATAACATAGTAGCTAACCACACTGGCGAGTCCCATTGCAGCAATACATAAAACAATAATGAACAATAACCTACGTTTCACTAGTTTCATAATGCTGCCTAGTTCGAATTCCATCGATTCATTTCTCCTAACTAATTGATGTATTGCTATCCTCTTCAAAAAGATTATTATTGTATATTCATATTCTCTTCTTTCAAAGATATGCCCATTTGCGCTGTGATTTTTAAGAGACCTGACATTTTGATAGGACAACTCTTCTTTCTTTATCAAGGCCCAACACGAATAGGCCACCCTACCAATAAATTGGTAGGGTGGCCTGTACGATCTAGCCTTTAATTCTTTTTTGATATACTTCTCTTCGCCCTGATCACGATTCGCTTCGTTTCTATTGTATCCGAAGTCACCAACCACTCATCACAAATCTGCAGCACCCAATCAGGATTAGTTTTACTTACATCATTTAACCAATTTCCCACAGAGTCCTGAACGTATTTGGCCGGATCGGATTTGACTATTTCTAGAAGTGAGCGTCCCAAATCGGGATTCTCTTTTAACTCCGTAATATGTTTAGCCCAAACGCCTTGTGGGCGTGTTGATTCGATGGCAAATCTCCTGATATTTGCATCCTCATCACTTACCCAAGCGATTAATATCGCTATCGATTTCTTTAAGTCCTTGGAGATCGATTCCCTAAGCGCCATCCAGGCAATCTCCCGCACACCAAAATGCGAATCTGCAGCAAATGGACGAATGCTTATCAATTTCTTTTCTAAACTTACGCCTTGACCTAGTCCGATGATATAAGCAGCCCAACAGCGAACACTGTCTGAAAGATGGGTAGACAGCGTATCGTAGATTCGTGAACTTTCCTCTTCTGATTTAAGAGCCATCAGATTGAGCCATTCTGCTGCTATTGCAGGTATTATTTTCATAGTCTTCTTTTCGTTTGACTCATTCAGCCTTTGTAATATTGGCTCAGACTCTTGCTGTTGCATGCCGAGTTCATTAAGAACGGTTTGTAGCAGGACTATATGATCAACAGCCAACCATTCTGTTAAGTTCACCGTTTGTAGCTGCCCCTTCTGGAGTAAATTGACCACTTCATCCGGAATATCACTTATCTTTCGAGCACCTTTTCTCTGTGACAGTGCGTCGCCATACAGAATACCCTGTTCCTGTTCATACTCCATAGATCTCTTCCTTCGCTTGTATGATAACCTGAATGAACTTACAATTTTCGTAAGTATGTATGAGCCAACCTAGATAGCTGTACTTGATGTGGCATGAAAGTAATACTGTGTGGATAAATTAACAGGAATTTCTCAAGTTAATATGCATGTGAAATCGACAGTCGAACTCAGTTACCATGAATGTTACAAGACGAACTTTCTGTAGTCTGGCACTGATTATGGTTTTGAGCCCTATGTATACGATACTTTTACTTTCATTAGAAAGATGTAATGTGGCTTACAACTAACCAACTAAGTTATATTCCTTTCCAGGAGTTTTTCTCGATGGATGGAGATTGTTTTAAATCCTGTCTTAATGACTCCTTCTTTCACAAGTTCATGTAACGCGACAGTTACGGCTTCTCTAGTTGCTCCAACTAAATTAGCAATCTCTTGATGCGAAAGTGGGAAATCGATTCTGTGATACTCATCATCGCTCTCAAGCCCAAACTGATCATACAGTTGAAAAAGTGCATGTAAAATTTTATCGTGTAGATTTCCTAGAGCAAGATTTTGCGTTAAATGATTCATACTAATAATTCGATCACTCAATACTTTTAATAAAGTCATCATAAATCGAGGTCGTTGAATTAAAAAAAGTTCAAATCTATCTTTATTCATCAGACAAATATCGCTTTCTTCTATCGTTTCAATATAACTATCCCGCGTACCGAATGAAATAATATCCATTTCACCAAACACATTTCCTTCGTTGAGTATATCCGATGTATATTGCTTACCTTCGGCATTTAACTTATACAGGCGTACCTTCCCTTTTTTCACAAAATAAAGCCCCTCAGAAAAAGTTTCAGGTGTTTGTATAATTGTATGTTTCGGAATAGTGGTAATCGAAGTTAGTTGATCCATTTCTATCAAATCTTCCATGGATAGTGAATGAAGAAGATTGAATTGTGACAAGTATTGAATTTTATCCATTTGTCCTCCTTTTTTCTACAAGCCTGATTACTTCATTATACATTGCATAAAAATGAGCCATTAGAATTAGTTCTAAGGCCCATTTCGTATTTAGGGAGACCACTTACTCCCCTTAAGTTATGTTCAATATTTCTTCATAACCGCCACTCACCTTGCCTCTTTGAGTATTCGACGACCAAACGTCAACGCTACAATCAGCATAACGAACCCTACAACCGTCTGGAAACCAAACTGCTGAACCCAGTCCGGGAGGACCTTCATTAATTTAAATAATTGCCCACCAATCATCGGCCCAAAGAAAGTTGCCACACCTGTGATCGCAGCAAACATCGCTATAAACATAGGTCGTTCACTCTTCGGCGTATCCCCGATTGTAAAGTTGAATACTAATTGATTAAAGCCCCCCGCGCCAATTCCAAACAAGATATGTGAAAGGAACAATACAGGAAGTACGGGAATGAACGATAAGAGTCCCCACGCGAGGCAAGAGCCAGCTATGATCGGCAATGTCCAGAAGAGTAATGTTCTATTGCTGTATTTAGCATTCAGGTTCCCCCATACATACAAACTCGACATCATAGAGAATGTCTGAACAACAGTTAATAGTGAGACGGTCTGATAATTAATATGTAATAAATCGAGCATGACATAAGAGAATAACGGTACAACTAACGTCTGCAAAAATAACCATGAGGCAAGAAAAATAGTAGAATTTATAAACGATTTATCCCGAAACGTTTTCTTTATCATCGGCATGATCCGGTTCTCTGTCGATTTCTCGAAAGGGATATCCGGATAGAAGCAGAACGTAACAATATTCATAATCCCAAAAAACCATGCTAGGATATACAGGATTAAGAACCCTTTACTCTCAGGATAACTATCTAATAGTTTACCTCCGGCAAAAATCGCAATGCTTCCCAAAGCGCTCGTAATCGTGTTGCGGATCCCAAAATATTTCCCTCTAACCCCCGCAGGTACTATATCGCCTAATAGTGAAGTCCACAGTACATTGATCACGGTATTCGACAAAAATGCAGAAGCATACAAAACAATAAAAACAGGTACCCACCATTCCTTACTCAATACAAAAGGAATAAGTCCTGTGGCACCCCATAGTGTCCTTTGAAGCGCGATAAATATTACAAGTGTCCATTTACGAGCCTGTAATTTCTGAACCAGAAATGCGATGAAAATTTGCACAATGTTGAACAAGGTTGTAATCGAAAGGACAAAACCTATGACACTTGAGTCTGCACCTAAATACAACAAATACCCAGTGAGAAAGGGGCCTCCAAGTAGCGCCTGAAAAAGAGATGTAGAGATCCCTTCTGTGGTTGCGATGTACAAATTTTTGCGTTGAGACGAAAGTTTTCGTCTACCCTTATGAGCAGTAATAATCTGGATGCACTCCTTTGGAAATCTATCTGTAGTCCCCATTTTACTCATAGGTAGTTATATGTCAATGTTATTTGAAATCCTTTTGAAATCCTTTTGAAATCCTTTTGAAAACACCATCAGAATGAAATGTCTCGGTCACCGTTTTCTTGAATGGGAGAAGTGTGATTTTCACAAAATGTCTCGTTTTATTGCCCTGGGCCATCTGCCTCGAGACAGCGTTTGAACATATTGGGCAGTTATCCCTTCTCACCGAACGCCTCTATCGCTAACGGAACTAGCCGACCTTATTTGCCAAATAATTGTCACTTCTAAAATGTAACGGAACTGAGCGATGCTATTTACCATGTTCAGGCGGATTAAAGCACCCAAGTCCCTCATTAACGTCGTACAGTTCCGTTACAATACTCGCAAGCCTATATTCGGCCTATTAACGTCGCTCAGTTCCGTTAGAAGCAGCAGCAGTAGTTCGTTAGCATAAAGGCATCCTGGGTTAATCCGACATTAAGCCATATAGAACTCCTCTGCGTACCAATCCATGTAAGGGACAACCTTCAACCCTCGTACCCGAGAACCTAAACATGAAAAAACCTCTCATTGGATCATGAGAGGTGGTAATGATAAGTGGTAATTTTAAGTGGTAATAAGAGGTGGTTACAGAGAGAGTTAGTTACCCTGCGACGCTTATTTATTCTCAGCAATTGCCTTGTATGCCGCCAAATCAGTGTATACTTCGACTTTAAGCGGATTGCGTTTGTGTTTGATAATTTTGTAGAAGTGGTATACGAATACAGCTATGTTAGCTGCTAATGACAATGCACTTACAACCCATAAAGCTGTTTCACTGTGTGATGATTGTACAGCGAATTTGGATTCTCCAACAAACATTGGGAAGGACATCGTAAACATCATCCAAATAGCTAAAGTCTGAGCACGGTGTTGCAGCCAAGCGCCTTTCTTGAAGAAGAACGCTGGAATTGTACATGAAATTAACAATGCTGCTCCAGCATAGAAAGCGTGATCTGAAACCGCGTTATATACATAAGCGAAGTTCCAAATATCATATGCGATGATCCAGAACCAAAGTTGGTCAGGCCATAACATATCCTTACTCTTATCCTTACTTATCACAATTCCCATCCAGCCAGAAATCGTAATTATGTTCAGTATGCCGGCAACCCCATTCATAATGTTCCAAGGTCCGCCAACCATCATTACGCCATCGACCATACCATTCAGGCTATACACTTGGAAATCCCGAATAACAGCTTCTAGAATGTTGACTGCCAGAATAATAGCCGGGAACATCAAGATGTACTTATTATTGCTCCAACCTTTGATAAACCGGATAGCTAGGAAGCCTAAACATCCTGCCAGTGCTGAGTAAACTTTCACCCAGTGAAACCAAGTACCTACACTAGAACCTTCTCCTGCTGTGTTTGGCCAAACCGCAACGGTTAGCACAATCGGTAGCGCCAGGAACAAAACGATCGAAACCCATTTGCTCATCCGAGCTATTTCATTGACAAGCATTAAACCAGCTAGTACCGCAAACCACATGAGCGCTGAATACCAGGGTATGGATTCAAATAAAAACATGACTTACCCCTCCTAAAATTTTAGTTAAATATGATGTCTTGAGTTGAATATATCCTAATGTATATTCCCTATCAATTTTCTAGAAACGTTGATTTAACGGGATTTTACAAGTCTTCTTTCGAGTTATGTTTACACTTCTAAATGTAATCAAAACCTCATAATCAAAGTAAATTTATCCCTTCTAGGTAGGTTTGCTTAGGAAAGCTTGATTTTAACGGAATCCCGGGCGCTGTTTACCCAATTTCCTAGGTTTATTGAACTATGCGACTGTAAAGCTAACTTAAAAGTAAAAAAACAGCCTCATCGACAAATTACGCGCTGTCGGTAAGACTGTTACTTGTATATTCGGAATTTTTTGCTAGTTTAGGACTCAGAAAAATCGATTCACCAAATGCTTTGCATACACGATACAGTTCTCAAGTGTAGGAAAGTTCATAATTTCACCAGCGTAATAGATATGTTCTCTTCCCTGCATCTGATCAATCCGTTCATAAAACCCGTCACGTAACGCAATCGAATCTACATGCGGAAACTGCTTCCAAGACTTCATCATGTACAGGCGGATATTCTCCCCACCAAGTTCACGAAGTTTGTTCTCTACCGTCTCCCGCATCTGCACATCTGTCATCTGCTCGTTCTCTGCCACATACACCGTAACCAAATCTGTAGCACCCAAATCAGCCCATCGATAATACCAAGCCATCATATGTCCCTTGCGTTCAGGATACATGTTGTGGGGAATATAGCCGGAATGTGCCGGAATGCCTTCCACTCTGTAGGCGTAGACACGAAAACGCTCATAAATAATACTGTCAAATAGCCCCTTATCAGCAGGAGACAAATCAACGATATGACCCATATGGTGCAAGGAAGCCGTATAAATAACCTTATCAAAATACAAAATATCTTGACCTGTCTCCACCCGGACTCTACCGTCTGCCACCTTCTCCATATGATGCACTTCACAAGTCAATCGTAGATCTTCTACCTGGTCTGCCATGCGTTGGATTAATTGATTAACTCCCTTGGGCCATGTAATCATGTGTGTAATTTCAATAAAAGCCATTAGATTATCATAACTCAGAAATTTCAATACATAGGCTGCAGGCACATCATAAATGCTTCCAAATCCGAAAGTACTAAAGTAATGCATATAGACCTGCATAATGACTGACAAGTCATTCTCTTCACACCATGCAGAAAAAGGCTGGCACAATTCCGGTGGCAAATGGAGAAAACCAGGCTCTTTGAGTGATTCATATCGGCTCAGAACCTCCGGTAACCGTCTGAATTCCTCCATAAACTCCGCCACTTGATCCAATGGAATCTGCGACATCTTCCTCCCTTTGGCATCGAAGAATCCCCGCTCCAATAGCGGGCCTTTATCCATAAGGTCAAACTCGGCCATCAACTCCATTGTATGTTTATAGGAGGGTAAGCCAATGAGAGTCCCCATTTCATACGTCTTTCCCCGGTACTCAATGGAATGACATTTACCACCTACGCGATCATCCTTTTCTAGGATGGTAATATTCGTATATCCCTTCTTCGCTAGCTGATAGGCCGTAGTGACACCCGAAATCCCTGCGCCGATGATCCCTATTTTAGCGTGAAACTTATCTTCTTCCATCATCTATGATCTCCTTGTAAACAACCAGAGCGGCAAAGGCTCTTGCCGGCCTGCATAGTTAAGTGCGATATCTGATGGTATTTTCCCCTGGTTAGGTCCATCAGTAATTGCTCTGTTGAAATTGTAGTGGCGGAGAAATATTTCTAATCGTTTTTCTAGCACCATGAATGAATCGATCGTAGGATCACTCCAAGCCTGCTGATAGAACTCCTTTGTCAATACAGCGACAAATGACTCCAAAGGTTGAAATATCTCCTTATTTTCTGCGGTAAATGCCACTTGATTAATATTATTTTTATGTAAAAAATCCGTATACTTATGATTTCCTCTATCCCAGTTTGTGGTAAACTCCCGACTTTTGTTCGTAACCAAATTTTCAATTTCAAATTGAAGGGTCTTCATCAAGGGTAAAATCTTCAAAGTCATAAAGTCGATAAAATGAATAGTAGCCTTGCGATTATATAGCTTAACTAGTCCTAATCTTGAATGGACATCATAGATCACATATTGATACACCTTTCCGATCTTCGGAAACACACCCATATAATGAATACTCTGTTGAACCATATAGCCAGGGTGAGCATGGCTTGGATCTTTCATTTTATAGTCGATGGGCTGCTGCTTGTGCTTCTGTCTTTCTATAGGGTTTCCCAACTGCTGGCCCTTACCACCGCGCGTATTATATGTATCTCCATCATGGCGTTTCTTAGCTTTGATCTCGGCAGCGTACACTTCACGCTGTTCTCGCTTGCTTAACCCGTTTCTCCTTAATACATTGTAAATACCAGACTCGCCTACCTGCACACCCTCATCCTGAAGTTCATAACAGATTCGCTTTGGCCCATCCTCAGGAAACCTTGCAACATACTTTAAAATCATTTTTTCGACGCGTTTATCTACCTTATTAGGCATGATCGGCTTTCGTTCTTTCTCTGTAAGCCCTTCCATTCCATGCTTTAGGTATGCATTATACCACTGATAATAAATGGTTCTAGAAATACCAAACTCCTTACAGGTTTTGCTCACATTTTTTGTGGTGATCCCCTGCCTAATAATTTGATATTTATCTTTCTCATTCAACCCATTCACCCCCTTATACGAGTGTAATTATGTCTATGTGGGCTAGTCAGTACTTTCTAATTTTAACATAGAACATGACTGAATTACTGCTAGTAATACAAATATCCCCTCCTTGTCCACTCGATCCTCATGATACCATAAGGATTTTTTTGAGTGTCTAATTAGAGGGGATGTCATCCATTCCAAATTCATATTGTCGTAAAAGCTAACCTTTTACAGCCGAACTGACAGTTAATGCTTTTTCAATTTGCTCCGAGAACAATAGGTAGATCAAAATAGTAGGAATCGTCGATATGACCATAACTGCGCCCATTGTGCCCCAATCGGAGCCAAACTGTGTCTGGAAATATAACAATCCGAGCGGCAACGTCTTGAGCATATTGTCGCTGATCATGACGAGAGCAACCAGGAATTCGTTCCACGCGAACAGGAAGACAAAGATGCAAACCGAAGCGATCGCTGGCTTCACAAGTGGAACCATGATTTGGAAGAATGTCTTGTATACACTGGCACCATCAATCGCCGCCGACTCTTCTATTTCGAAAGGAAGTGAGCGAAAGAATGCATAGAAAATAATTGTGGAAAAGGAAAGCTGAAACGCCACATAAGGTACAATCACTGCTAAATAACTATCCTGAAGATGCAAATCCCGAGAAAGGACAAGCAGTGGAATCAATATAATCTGCATCGGTATGAACATTCCTGCAGTCATATAAATACGTGCAGATTCTGCATACCGCCATTTCATCCGTGCAGCTGCATAGGAGAACATAAGCGAGAGTATAATCGTAATGGCAACCGTCCCAATCGAAACGATAAAACTGTTCTTGAAATAAAGCACCAGATCAAAAACATCAAAGGCATTCACATAATTCTCAAACCGCCATACATGAGGAACACCAAACACGTTCGTTGAGAAAATCTCTTCATTATTTTTAAATGAATAAAACAACAACCACACTAATGGATATAAGCTAATTAAGACAAAGAACAGAAGAGAACCATAGGCAGATATTCTGTTCGCTATTCGCTTTAACATAAGATCCCCCCGTCTAATAACTGATTTTCTCCCGGGCTACGAATTTGTTGATAAGAATGGTAAAGAGCAAGCATTCAATAACAAGGAAGGCTGCTGCAGCCGAACCGTATCCGTATTCACCGGAGCGGAAAGCCGCCTTGTACATCATAAAAGTAAAGGTATACGAAATATTACCAGGGCCGCCGTTAGTCATGACGAACATGTTCTGGAAGGCATTCAAACCACCTGTTATAGCCATAATTAAACAGAATTTATAGGTCTCTCCGAGAAGAGGAATCGTAATCTTCCAATGACTTCTCCAGAAGGTAGCACCATCAATTGTTGCTGCTTCATAGAGATGTTCGGGTATAGATTTGATGGCGGCATAGATCAGTACGAGATGGACACCCAAGTTCTGCCATGCATTTGTAAAAGCAATCGCCCATATCGAGCTATGTTCTCCACTCAACCAGGCTTGCTGAAAATTAAAACCAAATAAAGTGAATAGACTATTAACCAAACCACCATCTGTGTTGTATATAGCTATAAACAATTGGGATACGACAACACTCGATAGGACAACCGGAATGAAATATGTTGTTTTAAAAAATTTACGACCAAATATACTTTTATTACTAAGGGCAATAGCCAACACCGTGCCAAGTCCTAGCTGATAAACAACGAGCACAAAAGCAAATATCAAACCGTTTTTGAGCGATACCCAAAAATCGTCATCCTGAAATAATCGTATAAAATTATCAAGTCCATTAAAGGTTGCTGGTGTTAACCCATCCCAATCGAAGAAACTCTTCTGAAATGTCTGAAGTATCGGATAAACAACCATAATGGAGAAAAAAAGCAACGTCGGGACGGTGAAAACAAGTAGTGCTACCCTGTATTTTTGTTTCGAAGTCATATGCTCCTCCTTTAAAAGCAGGTTGCCCTCTTTACAAGGACAACCTGCTTGATGTGCCTTTAATTACGGACTCTCTCTAGTTCTTTATTCATATCTTGAATAAAATCATCCAATTTTTGACCGGCCAGCAGCTTTTGTGAGTTGTCTTCAATAACCGTTTTAAACTTTGCATTCTCAAAGCCCCAAGCGAAGGTTGTCATCGATTTAAAATTGACTGCATCTTTCGCATACTGCTGCTGTATCGGTGTAAAACCAACTGTCGGCTGTACCTCTTCTACCAAAATGGAGTTCGGATCACCGATTTGAATGACACGCTGTTTATTAAATTCTAATGATATCAGTGCTGCATACTTTGCTGCCACTTCTGGATATTTCGAGTTTTTCGAAACGGCAAAACCTTGGTTAAAGCCTCCACCACTAATATTCCACTGAGCACTATCTACCTTGTCGGCATCTGTAAATGGAGTATAGAGCATCCCCATCTTGCCTTCACCGAGCCCTTCCTCCAAAGCACCCATCGACCAGGCACCATTCAATAACATAGCTGCTTTGCCAGATGTAAATTGCGCAACTGCATCATCATACGTCGTATTGAAGGCATTTTTGGACAACAGCCCTGCCTTAACAAGCTCTTCCAGCTTACTAGCACCCTGTATATATGCCTCGTCCGAAAAGGTACCTTCACCATTGTCCAGTTTCTTCAATCCACCTGGATCTGAGCCAACAATGGCCATATCAAGTAGTTGCACACCGGTCCATTTTTCTTTGGCAAACAACGTAAGTGGTGTAATTTCTTTCGCTTTCAGAGCTGTAACCGCTTCTAATAATTCCGTATAGTTAGCAGGAACCTTAATATTGTTATCCTCAAAAATCTCTTTATTGAAGAATATAACTGCAGCCCATTGACCAACGTTAGGAACCGAATAGGAATGGCCATCCTTATTCCATAACATCGCTTTGGAAGTTTCGTTCAGCTTGGACTCGATGTCATTTGCTTTTACCACATCATCCAGCACCAACAAATTGTCTGAATTCTTTAGCGTTTCGATCAGCCCGCTTGAGGCAAAAAAGATGTCTGGCAAGGTTCCCGCCGCTGCGTACGTTTTAATTTTTTGTTCATCATCTTGAGCTGCAACCTCAAATTCCACCTCTACTTCAGGCATTACTTTTTTCATCGCTTCTTTTGCAGCGTCATAAGCGGCTTTCTCTTGGCCACTATATTGCGCATAAAATTTAAGTTTAATGGTTTCCACCGTTTCCGGCTTTTTTTCTACATTATTTCCGCTAACTTCCTTGTCTGCCCCCTTGTTAGATGAGCCGCAACCAGATAGTGCAACCATAACAGACAGCAGAATTAATGCCATTGCATGCGTTTTCATTTTTTTCATTTTTTCTTATCCCCCTTCGTGGATCTGTCTATATTGTAGTTAATATTAGCGCTTTCATTAAGGGATAAATCGGAACACATTTGTATGATTTGACCTCTTTTGTGTTATTTAGAGTGCATGACTTCATATTCGCTTGGGGATAAGCCTGTGTTTCGTTTAAAGCTTTTACTGAAATGTCCTGGGTCACTGTAGCCTACCATTTCTGCAATATCAGTCAAACGCAAATTTTTACCAGATAGTAGTAATTCCTTGGCTGTTTGCATCCGCAGTTCAAAGATATAGTCACTGACACTGATGCCGAGCTCTTGCTTGAAAACTTTGAGCAAATAACGCGATTGAATATAGAGATGCTTAGCAACATCCTCAACCTTTAACTGATTATCACTGTAATGGGTATCGATATATTCCCTTGCAGAGTTCAACAGCTTAACCGCTTTGGAACGCTTCATGCCTTTGGATTGACGAGCAACATTCAAATATAAGTCGGTGATCCAGGTGAAACCCGCTTCGAGAGATGGCTTATTAAAAATTTCCTTAAAAGGCGAGAATCCTTCTGGCAGTAGTTGATCAACCCGCTTGTCCATCTCATAAATATAGGTCAAGCATAAGGAAACAAGCCCCGCCATAATCATATGAATATAATCGCTGGAAAGCTGCTTAGTCTGTATATAGAGGAGGATTTCATCTAAATTGTTCTTGATCTCCTCTTCATCATGTAGCCGCAAATGAATGAGTAGTTTCTCATTCATTTCACTTGGATAGAAACCGACATTGGCTGATCGGGAGGTAATGTCCCGAAAATCAACCACATCTTTGTGGTTCATAGATATTTTATTCCTTAAGGCTATAACCGCATCTATATAAGATTGACGGATCGAAGGGATTCCTTGTCCCGTGCTGCCGATCCCGACGGTGACACTGAAACCAAAATGCTTTTTAATTAATTCGCTGAGTCTCTCGTAGCTGTAGCTAACGAAACTCTCCTTATCTTGTTCACCTGAGAAGTGCAGAAGTGAAATGACGCAGTTTTCTGGCCCATTAAAGATAAAATGCTGACCATCCGGTTGAACTAAATCCTGTAATAAATTACTGATGATATATTTTCGCAATCTTATTTCTTCGGAATCCGGCCACTGCTCATGCAGGCCATTAATTTCAACTGCAACTACCTGGAAGAGCAAACTCCCCTCCTCGAGCTGGTAGTGCTTTAACTGACTTTGTATCGTTTCATTATCCTGCTCGTATGCGTTGCTGATCAGCAGGTTGAGAAATCCTTCTTTCCAGACATGCTGTTCATTTTTTGTCTTATCCTTCTCCACTTGCGTCTTTTCCATGGAGCCTTTCACCTTAGCAAGAGCCATATGCAACTCCTCCTCGTCAAAAGGCTTCAGAATGTAATCATCTACACCGATTTTGACCGCCTGCCGAGCGTATTCAAATTCACTGTGGCCCGTAACCAGCAAAATAAAAGTAGTGGGATACAACAGCTTCACCTTAGCTGCTAGGTCCATTCCGCTCATATAAGGCATGTTGATATCGATAAAAGCAATGTCGGGGCGCACCTGCTCAATAAGTTCCAGCGCCTCCATACCGTTCTTCGCCTCTCCACATATTTGGTACCCGTTCGATTCCCAGTCGATTACATTTCGGAAATAGCGACGAAATACCGCCTCATCGTCAGCAAATATTATCTTGATCATGTTCGGAATCTCCATTCGTTAGTGGAATCTCAACTGTTACTGTAGTGCCTCTTCCTAACTGGCTTTGAATTTGAATTCCGTAACGTTCCCCAAAATACAGCTTGATCCGGTCATTGACATTGCTGAGGCCGAAGAATTGACGTTCTTTACCGTTCGCTTTCCATTGCTCTAGGCATTCCGGTGGAATGCCGACTCCATCATCCTTCACGCGAATGCGCATTGCATCCTTATGACGTTCACCTTCTATGGTTATATGCCCGAAGCTGCCCTTCTCCTTCAATCCGTGATAGATCGCATTTTCTACCAGGGGCTGCAGGGTCAACTTGGGTATGGCGTCGTTTAAAAGCTCACTTGGAATCAGAATTTGGAAATCAAACAAATCTGAATAACGAGCGCTCTGGATGTAGAGGTAACTATGTAGGTTGCGAATCTCCTCGCGAACTGTAATCATCTCTTTGCCATTACTCAGGGCAATTCGATAAAAATCAGCTAGTGCCTTGGTCGCCTTCCCCGCCTGCTCACTTTCTCCCGCAATGCATAGCACATAGATCAAATCTAGTGTATTGTAAAAAAAATGCGGCTTAATTTGATCCTGAACAAGCGCCAGTTCATATTCACGTTTTAATTGTTGCTCCTCCTTCACCTTCACAAGCAAATCATTAATACGCCCCAGCATCATATTCAGTCCGGAACCAAGAATACCAATTTCATCTCCTCTTCTAACTTCAACAGGATTATAGATATCTTCTTCGCGAATCCGCCTCATGTGTTTGGCTAGAGAAACAATGGGTGAAGCAATAGATTGATTCAAAACGACAGCGCCCATCAGAGCGAATAGTAGACTGATTCCGCAAACGATCAAAATTACATTAGTTACCTGTCGAGTTTCCTTAGTGAGATCCTTCAGCCCAATTTCATTCACCAATTTCCAGCCTGACTTGCCGAAGGGCGTCGCCGCCGTAAGTAATACTTTCTTCCCGTTAACCGTCTTCTCTTCCTGAAGAATCGCAGTATTGGTAGGGAAGTTCAATTTTTGATCGGGATTTAGTGGCTGTAAAATCTGCATCTCATCCGTCGATGAAATGACAAGACCCCGATCGTCAACGATATAATAACCGTTAGGTTGTTCAGTTCCAACCGGACGATAGATGGATGATAGCGCTTTCTCATTCACGTTTACAAATAGATAACCGAGGGTTTCCAGCGTTTCAGTATCCAATATTTTCTTTCCAATCGTTAGCACGGCCTGCTCCTTATTAAGCACCCAAAAATCCCGACGCTGCATCGGGAACCAACTATTAATGCCATTTTGTTTCTTCACTTCATCAAGCATGGGGCTTAACAAGCCTTGGGAAGTACCCTGAGCCAACCTGGGGTCCGTCACATAAATATTATCATTTAAATCGATGAACAGTGCGGATTCCACATCTGGAAAGATCATTAGAGCAAAATCAAGCTTGTTTTCAATTTGATTGCGCAAAACGAAATCGTCGTTAACCTGTGAATCAAGTGAAGCTCGTTCCTGTCGTTCTAAAACCATTCGCTCCTTGTCCTTATTTAGATCAAGCATGGCGAGATTAGCAAAACTATCCGCATTGTTCAGAATGGTATCCATTCGCATCATAATGAGGCGAGACTCGTCGAGCATGTTTTTTTTGGTCTTTTTAATAATTGCTTCCGAGTTGATCGTATAAGAAAAAAGTCCCATCAATAAGAGCGGAATGAGAACCAGTGGAAAATAGATGGAAATGATTTTATTCTTAATTCGTTGACTTTTGAACCAGATAAACCGCTCGGTTTTCATCCTAGTCATCCTCTCACCCAACACTTTCAATAATGAGCTTTCTTCTAGAATCTACATATACAAAACATTTACTTACCACTTTATCATAAAACATTACTAAATTACTGCTAGTAGTAGATAAGCTTTTGGCCCAAAATGCGTCTATTAAATAGGAACCAAAGACTACTAACCAAACTTACCTCGTATTTCATATTTACGAGGTTTCTAAATTCTCGAAAAAAAAGTAAATTGCAAAATTGCAAAGTATGCTCTAAGGAAGTCGCTTCTTCTGCTACCAACTGCCCACATTGTGGTGCAAGCCTTCGGTTACATCCTCTCATTAGATTTTTAATTGGTTTAGTGTTATGGATTGTAAAATTATCATTACGATTTTCGGTTTTATTTTTCTGAAAACATTCATATCAGCATTGCCTTACATATTCGGGTAAAAAAAGAGAGAGGCTTAGGCCCCTCTCTTCTATATTATATAGACGTGACGATATTTCTCAAAGGTTACGGATAATTCTATAAGGCTCAGTACTGCTCAACTTCATACAAAGATAGATCCAATCCTTGAATAAAAGGGGTCCATTCCCCTGTTGTGTAAAGGTGAAGGCGATGCATCGCACGTGTACATGCTGTATAGAAGAGTTTGCGCTCACTTTCCCGATGATATGTCTGTGAAGAACCATCGTAAATCAATACGGCATCGAATTCAACACCTTTAGCCAGATAAGCAGGAATAATTAGCGTTCCCTTGTCGAAGGTGAACGTTGCCTTCGTGATGTGCCGCAGTTCTTGGCAACCCAAAGCTGTCAAAGTATTGTAGACCTCGCTGCTTTCGGCCGCTGTCTTCGTAATCACGCCGATCGAGGTGTAGCCTTCAGCTTGAAGTGTCGCAAGATCCGCTGCCATTCGTTCCGCACGCTTCTTACTATTATCTGACATCGATAGTACTGGCTTCCTACCCCTTCTCTCGAAAGGTACGATCATCTGCCCATATGGCAGTAATGATTTTGTAAACTCCACGATCTCGCGAGTTGAACGATAACTTCGGACAAGTAAGAACCGACTTGTCTCTTCCTCACCATAAAGCCTGGTCAATGGAGAGTCATCCTCTTCCAAATTTGTTGCCTGCGTGAAGATTGCTTGACTAAAGTCACCGAGCACTGTCATGCGAGTACGGGGAAACAGCTTTTTGAGAAACTCATATTGGAACATCGAGTAATCCTGGCCTTCGTCAACGAATATGTGCCGAACCTCCGTATTCCTACGAACGCCTTCGATGAGTTCTTTTAAATACAGGTACGGTGTCGCATCCTCATAAAATAGTTCAAGCCTGCTCAACTTTTCCTTTGTTTGCTTACAAATTCCCGACCAATACTCGGGCACTTCGGCCCCATTTGTCATCTCCCGATAAGTAACATCATCGCTAAACAGCTGGTCGTACAGCCCAACCATATCTATGAAAAGTAATCGTTTTACACCCCGTCTTAACGATTTGAAGTGCTCCTTCACGATCATCCGGCGTAGCAGTGCTTCCTCCTGTTGAGCAAAATCAAAAGAGTCATCCTCTTGCAGATGCTTATTGTGTAGCTCGTTATAGGCGTCAACATACTCTTCGGCAAAAGCGAAGACACCGTCTTCTTTACGCAGTGCCTGATAGGCTTCAGCATACTGATCGTTATCGAGGTAATTAAGTTCCTCTTCTACCCAGGATTCCTCCCGCTCTTGGCGCTCTAGTATGGTTAACTCTCGCAGTAACCATTCCTGAAGCAGAACTACACGATTAGCCAAGCGGATGGAAGCATCGTAGCTGTAAAACTGTGACTTCATTTGTTCCGCGGTTATCAAATCACGATCTCTGAACCGAATCGGGTTGAATGACATTCCTTCCTGACTTAACCACTGCGCATAATTTTGCAGCGCTTGAAGGTAAGCCTCCGACGACTTATACCCAATCCCATTCAACCGGGCCTCATACCCTGGCTCTGATCCCTCTCCCTCTGTCAACACATATTCGAGTTGATCGAATGGGTCCTCAAGACGTAGTGTCGAGCCAAGCCAGTATTCAAGATACTCTTGGAAGGTCGTTTGTTGCATATTCTCCTCACCAAGCTCCGGAAGGACTGTGGACACGTAACTACTAAACATCGGATTAGGCGAGAACAGAACGATTTGATCGGCTTTAATCTGCTCACGGTGTTTGTACAGTAAATACGCTACGCGCTGTAGTGCCGCTGAGGTCTTCCCGCTACCGGCCACCCCCTGCACAATAAGCATTCGACTGGTGTCATTGCGTATGATGGCATTCTGCTCTTTTTGAATGGTTGCCACGATACTTTTCATCTGATTGTCCGCGCCCTTACCTAGTACTTGCTGCAGCAATTCGTCGCCAATCGTTATACTCGAGTCGAATAAGTTCTGAATCTGCCCGTCACGAATTTGATACTGCCGCTTCAATTCCATTGTCCCAGCGACGTGTCCTCCTGGTGTTTCAAATGCGACCTCACCTGGGGAGTAGTCGTAATACAAACTTGCAATAGGTGTACGCCAGTCATATACCAGAAAGCTCATACCATCTTCCTCTGCGAAGGATGACACACCGATATAAACTTGTTCACTGAAGTCCAGGCCATCTTCTTGAAAGTCGATTCGCCCGAAATAAGGGGATGGCAGCAGTCGGTTCATACTTTTCCATTGTCGCAGCAACTGTCTGTGCGTGCTTTCTCGTTCTGATAACACAGCAGCCTGCTGCTTGATCGTGAAGAAAGTCTCTTCGAAATCTTCATGAGTACTCGTATTGACCGTAACTTCTTCCCAAAATCGCTTGCGGATGTCTGCTGCCTGATCGCGCAGTTGATCCACCTCGGGTTCCAGCTCGGCAATTCTCGTTCGCAGCTTTAGCGTAATTTGATCCAACCGTTCCTGCTCTTTCTGCCAATCATTTGCGTTCATCATACTCCAGAACACACTCCTTATCATCCTCGTCTGGTTAAAAAAATTACATTTGACAAACCATGAATCCACGTGGTATTATTATATTGTAAGTAAGATGCAATACTTATATCTTAAATTACAAAACAACAATAGTTCTCTTATGATATCATAGTACCTCTTAATGCGCAATTTATTTATATGTAAGAACCCGGCAGATCTGCCGGGTTCTTTTTGTTATTCAGATCATATTCCTATTTCGCGCATTTTCTCCGTTACTTCCTTGACTCTACCATCTATGTTCGTCCCGGCAAACTTCGGAAGCTTCAGTTCGCTCACGATGGTTCCGTCTCGTATAAACATTATACGTTCCGTCCGCGCCGCAACCTTCGCGTCGTGGGTCACAAGCATAATCGCAGTCCCTTCCGCGTTGATTTCGGAAAATATGTCCATAATCTCCTGTGCAGATTTTGAGTTGAGCGCACCCGTCGGCTCGTCACCGAAGATGATTTTGGGACTGTTCATAAGCGCGCGACATATTCCCGCACGTTGAAGCTGACCTCCCGAGACCTGTGTAATGTCACGTTTTTCAAGCTCCGTAATGCCTACTCTTTTCATAAGCACTCTTGCCTTCTCCGTAATTTTTACTACATTTTTTCTGTTATTACGCATCGACGGTAGAATGATGTTGTCGAGGATATTCAGATTTTTCAACATCGTCGGTTGTTGAAACACAAATCCCATTTGTGTTCTACGTATATCTGAAAGTTCATTCTCGGAGGCCGCAGATAAATCCCTATTGTCAAACACAACCTTTCCGTCATTCACGTCATCCGTTCCACTAAGTGCAAACATCAGCGTCGATTTTCCCGAGCCCGAAGGTCCCATAACCGCAACGAACTCGCCCTCGCTTATATAGGCAGATACTCCATCAAGAACATTGCGCTGCTCATCGCCCTCGCCGAAAGATTTTACTATATGATCACCGATAATAATCTTCTTCATATGCCTACTCCTTTATATTCTCGGAAATTTTTATTTGTCCAGCGCCCAATGTACCCATTATTGTTGCGATAAGTGCTGTGCCTATCATCAGCAGCGGACTAAGTAGATATGCCGAAAGCGGATTGACCACAAAATGAAACGTCGATGCTCCAAACGAGGAGATTACCGCACCCGCAAGTAGCTCTCCAGCAGTATTCGCAAGTAGCGTACCTAGAACAATTCCTACAATCAGTACGAAAACCGAACGAGATACATACTGTGCAGTAATATCCGAGTTTGTAAATCCGAACGCTTTCATTACAGCAATGGAATATCTGTCTTTTGCAACAAGCATTTTCATAAACAACAGGGTTACCAGTAACGTAATAATCAGCGCAACAGCAATTGCGGCATTGGAGGCCATTTTGACAGAACTTATTGTCGAACCAAATGTCTGAGCAACAAATTCATCAATGTCCGATACCTTTGCAAAATCAAACCTGTCCGCATACTCCGAAACTTTGCCGTTGACAAGAGATTTCTCCGAAAGTTCCACGCAGACAATGCTCCACATCAATTCCGCCGAATTGTCGGTGAATACAGCCTTTGCAGTTTTGCCGCCGTTGGTAATGTCGGAATAAATGCCGCTTACCGTAAGATCTTTCTCCTTCCCTTGAACCACCAGCGTAATGACATCACCGACCTTTTTGCTCAGCTCATCGGCGTTTATAGCCGAAAGTGCAATTTCATCTTCTGAGGTAGGTGCTCTCCCCACGGAATATTCAATAGGGAATATCGAATGGTCGCCGAGTTCTATTTTAATATTTTCCTCCGAACCATCATCCATTTTTGATTTGAATGTTTTTGTTGTTAAGACGGCAAATTTTGAAATGGTTTTGTCGTTGTTCATCGTCTTTACAATTTCAGCGGTTTTTTCAGAGATATGGTCAGCCTGCTGTATGTCAATGCGCATATCATAGCTTCCTATCCCCATATACTGGATGAAGCTTTTTGAGGAAATCGTGTTGTACAGGTTCTGCGGAACAATAATAATAAATGCCGAAATCACCAGCACCGCAAGCATAGTTATGTAAAGTCTTTTCCTAGCGAGAACATCTTTGATTCCGAGAAAAATATTCGTGCTAAACAACCTATTTCCACTCAGGTTAAAACGCTTTGACCCCGTGTTTTTTTCCTGTGAAGTACCAAAGCGGATTGCTTCTGCAGCGGATATTTTCCGAAAACGTTTCAGCACTCTGTTTACATAGGCAATAATGGCAAGGAATACAAGCAGTATACCAATGAGTCCTAAGACAAAAGCCAAAGAAGAATTATCGCTTTCACCCATATAAAGCCGTATATTTTCAAGAAGCATACCTTTGAACATAATCGAAAGTGCAAAACCGAGAATACTACCTGCCGCCGCAATCGCTGTGTATTTCGCAAGATATATCTTTTTTTATGTCGGAAACACGTAGCCCTATGGCCTTCATAACGCCGATTTCACGGTAGTCGTCTTCGATTTTCGCAAGGAGTGTAAAGCGTATACACATAAATGAGATGACTACGACAAGTGCGCTTACGAGTAGTATAACTGCAATCATCATCCCATCTGAAAGTGCGTTTATCATTTTGAAAAGTGTATAAGTAACCGTTGGCCCATTCGCTTCAAGTCCTGCGGATGCATAAGCAGTTTCAAATGCACCGAGCATAGACAAATCCTTTAATCTGAACTCAATCAGATACTCAATACTTCCAAGACCTCTTATTTCTGCGTAATCATGTTCACTAACAAGAAATCTCTTTGAGGCGGAGAGCGAAGAATTCATCTGCGAATCGCGGAGAAATCCCGCAATGGTAAACTCTTTCCCACTTATTACTGCCTGGTCACCGACCTTAGTGGTATTATCCCTCATATAACTAATTGGAACATATAGCTCGCCGTCGGATACTTTGATGATATTTCCGTCAAGATCAAGAAGATAATCAAATTTGTCGCTCTGCATGCTGAAGCCGTTATCCTGAACGCTACTCGCAAGTGAACTATCGCCTAGGACAATCTGCGCACCGTCCATGTTGAGAAATTCTAGCACCTGAAATTCATCGACATGGTTATTTTTCTCCGCAAAAGATGTAAGCCGTGCAGTATCTATTTCACCCGAATGCATCTGCATAAAATGTGGAGTTTTAGCTTGTGTCATAAGCGTATCTAGTGCGCCAGAAAGATGGATGGCGAGTATCGCTGCGAGCGAAACAAGCATAGCCGCGGCAGCCACAAATATCATGGTTGTCAGTGTGATCAGTTTGCTTTTTGAAATGTCATTGCGAATTATTCTGAAATACATAAGTCACCTCCATTTTCTAGCTTTTTAATCGATTTTAAGTTATACAAAATTACCGAAGTTACACATAATAGCATCCCAGCGATTATGATGAGAAATCCCGTTCCTCTGCCGCTGCCCGTGCCAATGATCTTTCCCACACTGTCAGCAAGCACTCCGCCGTCAACTAATAAAGGGGTGAATACATAATCCGCCAGCACACCCGAAATCGCATAAGCGGCAACAAATCCAAGCTGAGAAATGATTCCGATAAATGCCCACGCTCTGCCTTGAACGGAATTATCAATATTGGTGCGAACAAGAAAATCCAGGCTTACATTGGCAAACGGTAACATGGCGAAGAAGAGAAATCCCGAAATACTGATCAATATAATATTTTCGCGAAGTCCAAACCCTGCCATAAATATTCCTATACAAAACAGCGAAACCGAAAGTATTTTCACATAACCTTTTTTGATCGGAAGTATTCCTATCATCACACTTGATACAAGCATTCCTGAAGCAATAATGGTTTCAAGCGTTCCTACTACAGAACTATTCGAAAATGCAAGTATCATCGGCATGGAGAGTGTTTCTATAACTCCGAGGAAAAATGTTAGAACCGATGTCATGACCACAAGTACAAACACACCCCTGTTTTCATAAACTGCACCCCAACCGTCTTTGAATTCACGGATAAACGATTTTGCCTGTTCATATTTATTTGAAGCAAGACCGCTGCGTACTACAAAAGTTGTAATAACCGTTACAAAAAATGTGCAAATGTCGATTATAAGCAACAGCTTAATATCCGAAACGATGAGTAGAAATCCCGCAATTATAGGTGAAATCAGATATTTTGCCGAGCCTGCCACTTGAACAAGACCACTGGCCTTTGTGTACTGTTCCTCGGTAAGCAGATCCGTTACCGTAGCTTTGTATGCGGGATCAAGAAGCGATGCAAACACCGAACTTATGGTAACTCCAATGCAAATCTGCCATAGCTGCGCTTCCCCTTGCAGCATACATATCAGAATGTAGACAAGTCCTATCGCGGAAAGACTATCCCCTAGCACCATTAGCAGCCTACGATCATAGCGGTCCGCGAGTACGCCCGAAAAGGCACTTAAAAGAAGCGAAGGCATAAATGCAAGCAAGGTTACAAGTGCCATCTCCGATGCCTTTCCCGTCTGCTGGAACACATAAATACCAAGCCCGAATGACGTGAGCCCACTCCCTATCGCTGAAATAAGCTGACCGGACCACAGAACAAGAAATTTTCCGAAGGATTTTCCCGAACTATTCATGGTCGCCTTCATCTCCGCTGCCAAATATCTGCATAGCGTCCATAAGACTTCCACTTTCCGCACCGAGCAGCCTTTCTACGTTGCAAACAAAGGCCAGCATTCGTGTGCCTTTCTCCTCGTTTGTCATAGTGACCATATCATCATCAAAGATGGTATTCGCATATACCACTACCATTTCCATGCATTCATACGGAAAAGGTGTGCTGAACATTCCCTGATCAATACCCTCGCGAATGATTTCAGTCAGTATCGGCGGGACGCCATTGATGATGACCTTTTGAATTTTTTGATGCATCAGCGCGTTCTGCGGCTTGTGAATGTGATCCATTATTACCTCGCTGCTTCCGCCACTTAGGTTCATTGCCATTACGGCACGGATCACGCGCTCGATTACGGGTATGCCTTTATCTACGGCGACTTCCTTCGCCGCACCTAAAATAAGGACGGCATACCGCTCAATCAGCGCATCCATAATATCCTCCTTCGACTTGAAGTGATAATATAGAGTTCCCCGCGCAATCCCTACCTTTTCGAGAATATCGTTAGTACTTGTGCCGTCAAAGCCCTTCTGAGCGAAAAGCTCATCCGCCGCGTCAAGTATTTCGTTCCTGCGTTCTTCCGCTTCTTTTACAACTCTCATTATAATTGCCTCCTCACCTTATACACCGACCGACTGTCTGTCAGTTAAATATTAACATATTATGGTATGGTGTCAAGGGTTTTCTACATTACGTCGAAAAAATGCCACGCAACAATTTGCAGGTATTAGACATCCTTGCCAGGTTAGACTAAGAAATGTTAAATATGTCTATTTCTTAAGACTTAATTGAGTTAATTATCAGCTATACGTTCACTTTACAAAGTACTTCATAACAGAAAACAATCTATTAACAATTCATTGCTATGATGATAATCGTAACTATTACATATTAGCAACTAAGAGGAGTGTTCACGTGTTTACGAAGTTTAAAAAATGGTCATCAACGATTCTATCTGTTACTCTTGTGCTCGGTCTGGTCGCTGTTCCGTCAGCTTTGCCTGCCTATGCTGAATCAACAAGTAACACAGCTAATAGGATTAGCAAAATTACAGCTACATTTTATGGAGATACCAAAAGTTCCAAAGGATTTACCTGGTATACTTCCAAACTTTTTACAAACAGTACGGTTCAATTAACGAAGAAAACCAGTTCTAAAGCTGATTTTACGAACGGTATCGCATTTGAAGGCTCCTCTTCTGCATCGACCAATTCTGGAGAAGAGCTTGTCCATAAAGCAGTTGCTACAGGTCTTGAAGCAGATACAACTTATTATTATCGTGTGGGTGACAAAGAACGTGGGATTTGGAGTGCAACAGGTACGTTCCAAACTGCCCTTAAGAGTGGGGAATTTACCTTTATTGATTTAGCTGATACTCAGGCAAAAAGCGAAGATGAAGCCATTTTGTCTGCACAGACGCTAGAAAAGGCACTTCAAACCGTAGATAATGCTCAGTTTGTAGTCCACAACGGAGATATCGTAGATACGGGTACGAAGGAAGAACAGTGGAACTGGTTGCTGGGTCATTCACAAGAAAGCCTATTGAATACAACCTTTGTTCCTTCTGCAGGTAATCACGAGGAAGAGAACTATGCTTTTTATGAACACTTTAATATTAACACCCCTGCTGGATCTGCTACAGAAACTGGAGCGTACTACTCCTATGATTACAGCAATGCTCATTTTATCGTATTAAATACCAATGAGAATTCAGAGAAATATGCCAATTTTTCCGAAGATCAAGTTGAATGGTTAAAGAAAGATGCTACAACAGCCAAAAAGGCTGGAGCAACGTGGATCATTGTGAACATTCATAAAGGTCCCTACACTACTTCTAATCATGCCACAGATGATGACATCATGGATCCAAACGGGGTTCGTAACCAAATCGCTCCACTGATAGCCGAGCTTGATATCGACTTTGTTATGCAAGGTCACGATCATATTTATGCTCGCACCAAACCAATCGCTCAAGATGGTAAAGCAACAACACCAACGAAAATTAAAGAAACATTAAATGGAGAAACAATTGAATACAGTGTTGATCCTGATGGAAGTATTTATGTGATTCCGGCAACGGCAGGACCAAAAGTTTACTATAAGAACCCAAGTGAAAAACTTGGGGATAGCTACTATAACCTCTTCGAACGAGCTGAAGAGAATCATGCAGCTCCATATGGCCCAGATCCGAAGGATGATCGTAGACCTAAACGCAGTCAAATACAGAACTTTGTTGGTATCACTGTAGATGGCAACAAACTTACAGCCGTTACCTATGAAATTGATCAAGATAAAAATGATACCAAGCCATTTATTGTAGATCAATTCGGGATCATCAAAACAGATGTAGAAACTACTACAAAACCTGAACCTACGGAATCTTTGAAAGACATCTCAGGACACTGGGCAGAGAGTGCTATTAAAGCCGGTATGGCTGCAGGATACGTTACAGGTTACAGTGATCAGTCATTTAAACCTGATGCAAGTATCAACCGCACTGAGTTCATTACCATGCTTGGCCGTGCCCTACCAATGAAAGAAACAACGAATTCACTTACATTTACGGATTCAAAGAACATTCCAGCATGGGCAACCTCTTATATTTCTCAAGCTGTAGAAGCAGGAATTGTAAGTGGCTATACAGATGGCACGTTCAAAGCAGATAAAGTGCTGAATCGTGCAGAGATTACAACTTGGATGGTTCATGCTGCAGAACTTAAGGGCGACTCACAGCAATCACTTTCTTTCTCCGATAAGAACTCCATCCCTGCGTGGGCTATACCTTATGTGGCAACAGCAGTGAAAGAAGGACTTGTGAGTGGTGTTGGTCAGAACCGATTTGCCCCTCAAAAAATTGCAACTCGTGCTGAAGCAGCAGCCTTTATCGCTAAACTGTTAAAAGTAACTACAAATAACTAACTTCATTTTTTAACGATGATTCTATCAAAAAAACCTCGCTCTCACCAGTGTGAACTGTGTATGAGAGCGAGGTTTTACTGTATTGAAACCTATTGTATCGATTTAAGAGCAGATCAGAACTGGAATCGTTCATGTCCAGCAACCTTCAAATTACTTATACCCTCCAAAGCAAGGATGTCTTTCTTCATTTGAAGCCCCCCTCTAAATCCGGTTAACGTTCCGTTAGAACCGACCACCCTGTGACAAGGCAACACGATGGGCAAAGGATTGCGTCCAATCGCAGTACTTACTGCTCTTATTGCTGATGGTTTTCCAATGGTGTTCGCAAACTCCTTGTACGTCCACGTTTCTCCATGAGGGATTTGGCTTAAGCCCCGCCATACGCTCTGTTGAAACGGTGTTCCTCCTACATCCAATGGAACCTTATCGAAACTGACAGGAACTCCAGCGAAATATTGCTCCAACAACTCGATGATGCCAAATTCATCGAAAAGACCGCGATCCTCTATCATCTCAGTGAAATCTTGATTAAGCCCGGCCAATGTTGACACATGGGGAGGATATAACAATTGGCTAATTCCTTGCTCACTCGCAATAAGTGTCCAAGGCTGATTCAAGCCCATTATCGTTTGTCGATACCTTTTACTGGTCATCAGATTCAGCTCCTCCTCCTTGTTCGTTCCGATATACTGTGGGAGATATCCCCGTTCTATTGCAAAACCAAGCAGCGAAATGGGATGGACTACTATAGCCCACAGTAACTCCAATCTCTGCGATGGTAGCATTTGATTCTAATAACAACCGCTGCGCATGTTTTAATCGAACAAGCTCCGTTTTTTCTGCAGGCGAATATCCTCTCACTCGCTTGTATGTTCGTTGCAAATGGTAAGGACTTATAGCAAGCAAAGCAGCCAACTGAGACAAGGTAAGTTTATCTTTGTATTGTGTCTCAATGATCGTATCCACCTGCGCGGCCAAAGCCGCATCCGGTCCAAGCGCCCCGTTAGCTTCAGGCTTACAACGTTTGCAAGGCCGAAAACCCGCCTGAAGTGCATCTTCTAGAGTGCTGTAAAAAGTCACGTTCATTGCTTTAGGTGTTTTGGCCCGACAAGTAGGTCGACACACGATCTTTGTTGTCTTTACTCCCGTATAATATACACCTTCATAGGTTGATTCGCGGTTAACTACTGCCGCATATAGAAGGTCAAATAACTTTTGATCCATATCCTTCACCTCATACCCATAGTATAAGGTAATCTTTATATCAGTAGTAGTCATCCTACATAGGATAGCAAGATCTCGACAGTGGATGGAAATATCGAGTTCTTTAGCGATCTTCTCCAGCTCGTGGACCTTGGCGATAAAATAATTAATTACTATCAAAGCCAAATCAACCTCTTCAATAACGAACCAAAGCCTCAAACCAATTTGGGTTCGAGGCTTTGGTTGCGGTTAGTTGAATTAATCGCGAATACTGCATCTACATAACTTCAATTATTTACTTGCCAAAAATTCATCAAGTTGACGTTGAACTTCTGCAACATACTCATCTATTCCTGCTGCTTTTAGCTTTTCAATCGCCTTTGGATACCCTGTTTCAAAATCAACGAAACCTGAGCGGATCGCCGCTAGTTGTTTACCTGCTACTTCTTTCAAAGCCGTTTCAATATTCTTTACTTTCTCATTATTGAAGCGGAAGCCTAATGCATCAGATAAGATAGCCTTATCATCCCAGATAGCGTAGTTATCGATTGATGCTTGATCAACATCTGGTCCAAATAATTGATAATTTTGATTTCTAAACATCCACTCATAGAAGAATTCACTGGCTGTTATCTTCTTAATTCTACCATCTACTATTTCAAAATCCTTACCTTCTACACCATATAGAGCGAATTGATAGTTTTCCTGTGATGAGTATATCCAATTGATAAATTTCATCGCGCCTTCAGGATTTGGAGCTGTTGCTGGAACTGCTAGAACCTCTCCACCTGTTGCCGTAATATAACGAGGCTTATCATCAGCTAGAAGATAAGTTTTAACTACTGCCTTTGGATCATTAGCTCTAACTGCTTCAATAATTTCCATTTCTTTACCTAAGGAGCCTTCTACCCATAAATATAAGCCCGTTTGCATGCGAGTATCTCTTTCATTGTACTTTATTGTTAGATCCTCAGAGTATAGACCTGCATCATACATTCCATTATTAAATTTCGCTACTTTTTGGAAAGCTTCTGTTTCAAAGTAGCTGTAAGCTTTTTTACTATCTTCACCAAATACAACTAAGTCCTCAGATGCAATCCAGTTATACTGTTCATCTGTAAAGTATCTAGTAAGTGGCTTAAAGATAATATCCGAAGGTCCCTTAAATTCCGGATATTGCTTCGATGCTCTTGTAGCAAATTCTTTCAAATCTTCGGCTGTATTTACTTCTGTCATACCAACCGCTTCTAAAATATCCTGGCGAACGGCAACCAATTGATACATAGCAGAGGATGGAGCATATGCAGAAGGAATACCATATATTTGACCATCAATTACTGCACCTTGAAGATGTTCCATAGGCAATACTTTTAGCATGTCTTGACCATATTTTTCAATTAGGCTATCTAATGGTTGAGCTTGCTTCTTATTTACAATTGTTGATAGGTCAGGAAGACCATCCCAAAAGAGATCGACTGGTTCAGATGCGGCTAGCATAATATCCTTTTGTTCCCAATATTGCGCCCATGGTACAAAAATAACTTTCACCTTTAACCCAAGCTCAGTTTCCATCTTCTCAGCAAATTCATTGTCAAGATATTCAGTCATACGTTCACTTTCATCACCTGGATACAGGATGGTAAGTGGTTCTACTTTAGAGCCAGACGCACTGTTACTGTTGCTGTTGCTACTACAACCTGCAAGAATTGAAACTGACAATAACATTAATACCAATAGGATTTGCAACTTATTCCTTTTCATATAATATCCCCCTTTGAAATGTTCATATATATTAAGCCCTTTAGGACTAATATAATTAGATCTTTACTCTTTTACTGCGCCTGCCATAATGCCTTGCACAAAGTATTTTTGAACAAAAGGATAAAGAAAAATAATAGGTCCTATCGTAATCACTGTAATTGCCATTTTCACAGTTTCTGCTGGTAAAGTGATACTGCCTGAAGCTCCTGATGGAATTCGGCCTGAGCTAATCGCATTTACATTGGATAAAATGTTATAAAGATAATATTGCAATGGGAATAGATCCTTATCATTAATAAAGATCAGCGCATGCCACCAGTCATTCCAATAAGAAAGCGCATACATCAAACCCACTGTTAACAATGCTGTCTTACTCAAGGGTAGAGCTATTTTCAAATAAATCCTGAAATAGTTGGCACCATCAATTTCAGCTGCCTCATATAAGGACGGTGAAATACTTGAGAAATACGTTCTCATCAGGAACATATTCCATACACTAAATACCGCAGGAAGGATTAATGCCCAGATGCTATTTTTTAAGCCATAGTAATTAACAGATACGATATACCAAGGAATTAAGCCCGATGAGAAAATAATCGTAAAATTACTAATAAATGCAATAAAATTGCGATATTTCAGTTTTTTGAGTGACAGCGCAAAAGCCATCATACTTGTAATAAGCAAGGCACTTGTTGTTCCTACTACCGTGACAAAAATCGTTATACCATAAGACTTCAAAATTCTCATTCCGCTATTCACAAAAATATATTTATACGTATCAATGCTAGGACTCTGAGGTAGAAACGAATATCCATTTCTTGCAATTGCCTGTTCAGATGAGAAAGAAACACTAACTGTTAACCAAAGAGGATATAAACAAACGAGAGCAAAACAGCCTATAAAGCAATATGCTATGATCACAACTAATTTATCGCCAAGCGCTCTATTAATTCCCATGTTTAGAATAGACCCTCCCCATCGTTTATTTTCTTAGCTGTTTTATTGGCAAACGTAATTAGGATAAGCCCCATTAAAGATTGAAATAGACCAATGGCCGTTGAATATGAAAACCCAAGTGTACGCATAGATTGATATACGTAGGTATCAATAACAGTAACTTCATCAATCAAAACCGGATTATTACCAACAATACCGTAGATCATCCCAAAATCTCCGTAGAAGATTCTACCTACATTTAGTAACGTTAATACGATAATGGTTGGCTTTAACATTGGGATTGTTAAATAATAAATTTGCTGAAGCTTATTCGCACCGTCCACTTTTGCTGATTCATATAAGCTGTTATCAAAGTTCGACATTGCTGCCATATATAGAATAGAGCTATACCCGCTCCATTTCCAAACACTCGCAAAAATGATAATCGTCTTCCAATACTTTGGTTCTGAGTACCATCGAATAGGCTCCACTCCAAAATATCCTAAAATATTGTTAGCTACGCCCACATCTGTAGAGAAAATACCATAAATGATAGCTCCTACAACAACCCAAGAAATGAAATATGGAAAAAACATCATACTTTGTGATATTTTTTTGTAGGTCTTATTGCGGATCTCATTTATAAAAATTGCAATACTGACAGGAACAATGATGCCAAGAATAATGCTAAAAAAGTTGATAAATAAGGTGTTATATGTGACCTGCCAACCCATACTGTTTTTGGCGAAGAAGTATTTAAAATTATCTAATCCTACGAATTTACTGCCAAATATGCCATCAATGACATTAAAATCTGTAAATGCCATCCATATGCCCGAAAAGGGAATATAGCTGAATAAGATCAGTATTAATAGAGCAGGCACACACATTAAATATAGGATTATATTTTTCTTCATTTCATATAGAAATCCCTTACTGTACTTAGGAGGTAAATCAGATAATTCTTTGGAGACCGAACTCATTAAATCACTCCTCTTCCATTAAAGTAAGCTATTACAAAGCTACGCTTCTCTTTAACTCACTCTTTAATTGATCAATATCAATTACTGTACCTGTTAATCTTGCCTTTTCAGTGGCATAAGCCATAATATGACTTTCTACAGAATCATCGATTGAAGAGCGACTATTGTAATCTGGATTACCTAGGTTTGCTAAGAAATCATTCATTAAGCCAGTATCCCCACCATTATGTCCTCCGATAGTAGATTCGGGATGAATAACTCTTTGTTCATATTTCGCATCAATATTAGAAGCAAATCTCGTAATCTCAATAATATTTGAACTATCGTCCCCTCTAATTTCGCCATGCTCACACATAATTTTTAGGCTGCGATACATTTTGTTTGTAAAGCCACTCAAATTAAAGGTAACGCTTACACCATTTTTAAATTCAATAATTGACACCTGATGATCACACACATCATTATCCGTACGATATACACAACGACCGTATGGGCTTGTTTCCAAATCCTTAAGCAAACCTTCTTCAGATTGATGAGCAGATACAGCTGTAGCCGGCCAATTACCAACAATAGGTAAATACGTCTTTCTAACATCAAAGCGACATTCTGCTGCTACTTGACAATCTAAGCAACGTTCAGCACTGCCCTCTGGTGCATTCGCCTCTTTGAAATAGGTTAGATCCCCATAAGAAGAAATGCGTTTTGCTTCACTGTTTACAAGCCATGCTAAAATATCCATGTCATGACAAGATTTTTGCATAATAATTGGGCTGGAAATATCACTTCTTCTCCAATTTCCTCTGACAAAGGAGTGCGCCATGTGATAATTACCTATATTTTCATTGTGTTGAATCGTAACTACCTTACCTAACTCATTGCTATCAATAATCTTCTTAATTTCTGAAAAGAAGTTTGTATATCGAAGTACATGACATACGATGACCTTACGTCCAAGCATATTTGCTTTCTCCTGAATTTTGATACATTCTTCAGGGCATGGAGAGATCGGCTTTTCTAGTAAAATATCATAGCCCAAGTCAAGTGCTACCATCGTCTGCTCATAGTGATCACGATCCAAGGATGAAATTATGACGGCATCACATATTTTGCCTTGACTAAAGAACTCATCAACACTAGTAAATTGTTTATTCGCAGGAATTTGAAACTTATCTGAGGCCTCTTTTCTTCTACCTTCATGTGGCTCAACGACTGCAGCAATTCCAAAGTCTTGATAAGCTTGTTCTGCGTAAATCATACCTCTTTGTCCTGCACCAATTAATGCTAATTTCAAAGTTATTACCTCCAGCATATGTATTTTGTTTAAGTTTTTTAGGATTCCTGTTCTGGAACTGCAGGATCCTCGAGTGGATAATATCCTTCTGGATAATATCTATCCCATATATTTAAAAGCTGATCCTCATTCATAGGCTCTACCTTAATTAGACCTACTTCATAATAGCCATTAACTTCCTTGCTATCGATATTAAGTTGAATGAAAGATTGGTCTTTATGAAAGAGGCCTACGCTCACTGTATATTGCCCCAGTTTCATATTTGGTAACTGTGTAATTTCGTTATGCACCAAATCCCCCATCAACCATAATTGTGTTGGAGCATTTAGAAGAAGCTCATAGGTCTCATCCTCTAGTTTTAATTGCACCCATAGCTCAAACTCCTCATACACTCTAGCGCTTCCAGTATTCACAAACCAAAAACGAAGTGGTAAGCTACCTTGGCTAGATACACTTTCTGGATAAGTTAGTCTTCGTAGTGTCATATTGTAGCCTAACTCTAAATCTAGATTGGAAAGACTGGCATGCCAGCGATACGCTTCTCGCTTAACATTGGGTCCACAAACCTCATCAGTAATATTAAGAATGACAGGACTTTGTCGCCAAATATTGCTTAGCTTCAACTTAGCAAACGACTCACAGCAATCGATCCAATTGCTTTCTTTACATGTAACCAGTAGGCCAAACAATCGATTATGCTTTCTTAAATGATGAATTAAGCTATGATTCTTTAAATCAGCAAACAAAGTTAGAGTTTCAAATGAATCCATATAGGCATTCCATTCTACCTTGCTCCCTGTTAGGTTAGAGATCACAACACCCTTTAGCCGTCGATCGGAATCGATATAGCTTCCTACTTTTCTGATAAAAGCAGATAAGTAGTCATCCGAATGATTTTTCACCCATACCGGGGGATCTGGAAAGATCATGAGAATCGCATTGCTGATCTTATTTAATGCCTGCTCAAGAATTTCTAGTCTAAAATCTCCTCTAGCTGGCTCAAATTCTTTCCACGATAAGGTGATAAAATTAAACTGACTTTTACTCAAATCTAATTGTTCACCCGATATAGGCTTAGGACGTATTTTAACTGTTGGGTAGTGCTCATAATTTTCAAGAGAATATTTCCCCATCCTATCTTCGCTCCTTATAAATGAGTATCAACTGTAGAATGGAATTTCTGTATATCCTCAGTCGTTATATACGGCATGTGACCCATTTTTACGAGATCTTCCTTCAGTACAATCATGCTTAAAGAATTAAATCTAGCCCCTTTCTTCATATATTCCGCAGCAGCCTTTTGTAATGAGGTTGTTAATTCAAGTTGGTCACGCACAGGATCTGCATCCCCATCACCAAAAATCTCATAACGGATCATCTTGTCGCCTTCATCGGTTGGATAAATGTAAAACTGTCTTTGCACTTTTACGATATTACTTGTCTCATTATCAAGTACAAGCGATAAACGCGAGTCATAAAGCCAGCTTGCACTCCAGAATCCTTGTATAGATAACTCAGGAAAATAATGACGATATAACTCAATCGCCAGCTTCATTGAAGTTTTCAATCGATCCGGTGTGTAGCCAGGACCTGATGGAATATGAAGTGCTAGAAGGATGTCCCCTTTTATAAGGGCAGGCTTCCAATTACTCTTATCGAGTGTAATCGGCTCCTTCTCTACGAAGCCCATAGGGTTAATTCGATTGGCGGTAATCGATTTTTCATTTTCGTTCCAAATAGATGTGAAGGATTGATTCAGATCATAAACACCATTTATGCCTTCCTTTTGACCATCACTCCGAAATTGCTCTCCTGCATGCCGTAATGCAACCACCTCTTGCGTTTGGACATGTCGATACATCGTGAAATGATCATCAAATTGATAGGGGATAAACAGAAATCGATCCAATAGAAATATAGAACAGGTATAAAAATTCATAACCCATGCAAAGTCATGCACGCTAGCATCATTGTGTTGAACTATTTTATCTAACTGAAGCTTTAATGGTTGGTGCGGGATATCCTCATAATATGATTTAGGAATACCTCTCGCTGCTAACATTTCCATCGATGGTGCAACGCAAGCTAGCAGTAACAAGAACGAATATAATTCTCCGTATGATTTCATACACCCTGGTGTCATATTCGTATAAAAATCTATATCGCAACGATTACGTGCAGAACACATATCCTCTACTAAAAATGAAGTGAATGGATATAATATGGAATCTTGCTCTATAGCTTCAATTCCATTTAATAGATATTTCTGAGTAGCCTCGGGGAGTTGATATTTTTCAAAAATCTCATGAAGAAAATGACGAGAAATGAATGCTGATTTGTTTTTTAGTTCAAAATGTTTATATTTTTCTTCTATTCCTTCTGGTAAATAATCAAATTCACAATAGCTAATCGCTTCATTAAAATCCGATAGAGTACTCATGCTTATTCGGTTCCCCTTTCAATCGATATGGATCCTAGAGGATAATAACCATCAACATTCTCTTCAATAGCAAGCTTAATATTACCTATTTCTTCCACTCCCGTTTCGATGCCGAGCTGCAATATGTATTCACCTTCAAGTACATCACTCTGAATTAAGAAGCTTTCTTCCCATAGAATGTCTTCCTCGGGTAACCACAACCGAATATCCTCATTACTCTGCAAGATATACGTTTGATCTTTACCTACTAGCCTCATAACAAGTGGATAATGATTATAAATAGGAGCGACGCCTACGTTGGCCCAGAGCCCTGTAATAGCTAAATGCTCTCCAGCTTTAACCGTTGAATCATACGTAAGCTTTCTTAGCTCAAATCGATATCCCATCTTCTTCAACCATTGCTCAACTTTTTCTTTCCATGGCTCCGGTACAGTCGTTCCCTTGCTATTAAAAGAGCTGATATGCCATTTCAGCGTTTCTTGAATGATATAATCAATATCCCAACCCTGAACATACCAATCATTCATATGCCAACAAGCTTCAAATAACACGGGAGCGTTCTGCCAAGCATCTGCCATTCCAAAATTTTGTATATTTTGAGGATAAAAATCATTCATATGAGACCACTTATCTCCATGAAAACCGCCCATATCTCCTAAACAATCTACACGAAAGCCAACCTTGGCTTTACGATCTGTAATGATTTTGGATGATAAAGGATCATGTAACAAGGCTTGCAAAGGAGTAACCTTGAACCCATCTAAATACGCATCCGTAATTTGCTCAATAGCTTCAGCCTTTAGAAATTCTGTTCCTCCGCCTTCACCCCATGCTCCGACAATCGTTAAGTCAATTGAGCTAATAACGGGATGCCCGTCGAAGTGTGCAGCAAAATTCTTAATGAAGCTAGACCAATACTCTACATAATTTGAGGTATTTGGATCTACTCGCCAAAAAGGAAATTCTGGTTGTTCTGGTTCTTCCGCTCTAAACCATAGCGGGATATCATCCTCTTCACTTAAAGCATAAGGTGAACAACGTACAACAGCAGTACATCCAAGGGACTTAGAATAATTAAGCTTTTCCTCGAGAACCTCCCACCTAAATACACCCTTTTCAATTTCTATTTCTCTCCAGCGCACACTACAGAAATTGACTTTACTATCAGGATGATTATAGGTTTGACTATCTATTGAAAACTTGTATTTTTCCTTTTTTTCTCCTCTATTATCATGAACTTCTTCTGGATCACCCATCAAGCCAGGAGCAACTATAAATCCAATTCCTGGATTAGTTAATACTTCATCCGTTATTGTAGGGTACACTGTTATCGATTTGCTCACGTTCTACCTCTCCCAACCATTGTCAGAGTTTAATAAAAAGATCGCTATTTGTTACGTTAAATTCAGTGCATTTTGTTACGTATAATTATCGCGTTGTTTAGTAAACTTATGTTGTAATCATATCATTCCTCATTATTAAGTCAAGGGATAATTTAACAAATATTTTGTGTTTTATATTGGTAATTGCCCAATCAGTATGATATACTATTGAAAGTAGTTATGTGATTATATGAACTAAACATTTGTTATCAATTTACTCAACAAATCGTATATGTTTCTATAACTTTCTTCGACATACCCCAACGATAATAAAACGTCTAAAAGGAGAATTTTTCAATTATGAGTACAATAAGGGATGTTGCTCATTTAGCTAAAGTGTCCACTGCCACAGTATCCAGAGTACTAAACAATGATACGAAGTATAAAATGACCGATGAAACACGTGAACGAGTATGGCAGGCAGTTACACAACTAAACTACACGATTAGCTCAAAGCAAAAGCGACAATCATCAACCAAAGAGCAGCATGGAACCAAATCGCACATTAAAATCGGATGTGTATTGAGCGTTACGAAAAATAAATATAATGATCCATATTTCATGTCCATCCTAACGGGTGTGGAGGAACGATTGCTTAGTCATGGATATAGCATTTCATTTATCCGTACAGGACCGGAGCTCGAAGACAAGCAAATGCTGTTTAATACATTCAGCGAATCTATTACAGGTCTGATCTTAATGGAAACATTAAATAGCGAAATCTATGAATATCTTCGCAAGCAGGTTCCACATATTGTTGGGATCGATACCGATCGCAGCGATATTGATAATATTGGCTATGATCATTACAATGTTGCTACAATGGCTGTAAGTCATCTTCTCGAAAAAGGGCACACCAAAATTGGATTTATTGGCGGAAGAGGATTAAAAAGGAGTATAAAAGAAAGTAGTCGATATCGGGGTTATTATGCAACCATGCATGCAGCAGGTTTATCTGTTAATCCAGATTGGGTCATTGACTGCATGTGGGACGAGGCTGTATGTATAGAAAAAGTTTCTGAGCTATGTAAAACTAACAACTATCCTACTGCCTTTTTTGCTGCTAGTGATTTAATGGCTATGGCAGCTTTAAATGGCTTATATAGTAATGGGATTATTGTACCTAATGAGGTAGCCATTATTGGATTATCTAACATTGAAGTATCCAAGTACTCTAATCCACCACTATCCACCATTGATGTACCGACGAAAGAAATCGGTATGGTCGCAGTTGATGTTCTGTTAGAACGTATCAACGGAAATGATTTGCTTCCCAAAAAGGTAATTTTACCTACACGATTGGTGTTAAGAAATACGACTTAATCATATAAGCACTATTTTTCTCAAGAGACGATATATATCCATTACTTAACTGTCAGCAAGCAAATAGACACATAAAAGAGGACTTCCACGAGAGAAGTCCTTTTATATTGCATTGTGAGAATAGAGGCAGGGTCACTTTTCCTCTGATATTCTATAAATTATTTCAAAATCTCTTCGATTTGATTAATGATCTCTTCGCTAAGCACGATGTCGGAGGCTTTAGCGTTCTCAATCACTTGCTCTGGGCGGCTAGCACCGATTAGCGCACTAGAGACATTCGCTTTTCGCAGAATCCATGCGAGTGCAAGGTTACCTACGGAAATTTCAAGTTCTTTAGCGATCTTCTCCAGCTCGTGGACCTTGGCGATTTTATCCTCGGTAATGTTTTTGCGCATCCCATCTAGCTTCGCAGCACGACTTCCTTCAGGAACTTCGGTTACGGATGAATATTTCCCTGTTAATAGACCCTGTGCTAGGGGAGAAAATACGACTTGCCCAATACCGGAACGCTCACCAAGTGGTATTACTTCCTTCTCTATATAACGATTGAACATATTGTAGATCGGTTGGTTAACGACGATTCGGTCTAGTAGATAACGATCCGCAACGTGCAGCGCTTCTGCGATTTGAGAAGGTTGCCACTCACTAACGCCAACGTACAATACTTTGCCTTGACGAACGAGGTCATCAAGTGCGCGTAATGTTTCTTCAAGTGGAGTCTCTGGATCTGGACGGTGGCAATAGTATAGATCCACATAATCATGTCCGAGCCGCTTCAAACTAGCGTTTGCTTGCTCAATGATGTGTTTGCGTGATAGACCACTATCGTTTGGACCTTCACCCATCTTGCCAAACACCTTCGTAGCCAGCACGTAGGATTCCCGTGGGTAAAGCTTTAGCGTTTCGCCTAATAGTACTTCCGCAGCTCCCTGCTCATAGACATTCGCTGTATCAAAAAAGTTAATGCCGATATCATATGCCGTCTTGATTGCATCCACCGCATTTTCACGTTCAACATAACCACCGTATGTAAGCCAACTTCCCAAACTAATCTCACTAACCTTTAGGCCACTACCACCTAATCTACGATATTTCATTTCACATTCCTCCTATGAAAAACATACCATTACTATACCATACTCATCTTAGCCCTGAACTCATAGATGTCCTCCATCACTTCAATCCCAACAGCAAAAAAAGCTCAAGCAAAGTGCTTGAGCTTCACCTCATACCGTCACCAAATTACTCTCTTAACCAAGCGGTTGCTAACATAATAGCTCCTCTAGTTGCATTACTATCTGCTAACGCATTAATCATGACAAAGTCATGAATTGTTCCTTGAAAACGTGCTGCTGTAACTTCTACTCCTGCCTCACGGAGCTTATTAGCATAAGCTTCCCCTTCATCCCGTAACACATCTGCCTCCGCAGTAATTACTAGGGCAGTTGGTAATCCAGTCAGTTGCTCTTTACTTGCACGAAGCGGTGAAACCGTAATTTGCGCTCTTTCAGAAGGATCTGTAGTGTATTGATCCCAGAACCATTGCATTCCATCGCGGCGTAGGTAATATTCCGTTCCAAATTCATGATAAGATTCTGTATCAAATGCGGCATCAGTTACGGGATAGAATAGCAATTGCTTGTGAATCGTCGGCCCTTTGCGCTCCTTAGCAAGTAACGTAATCGCTGCTGTCATATTCCCGCCAACACTATCACCTGCTACATAAAGCCGTCCTAAATCCAATCCATGCTCCTGACCATGTTCCGCAACCCACTTCAGTACTGCGTAAATCTCTTCAATAGCTGTTGGATACTTTACCTCAGGAGACAAACTGTAATTTGGAAATACGACACAAGCTTGTGCTCCAACGGCAAGTTCCCGAATAAGACGATCATGCGTATGTTCATTACCAAACACCCATCCAGCGCCATGAATATACAGAATGATGGGTAAGTTACCGGGTACGTTTTGTGGTCGAACCAATCTTACAGACACAGGTTCAGCCGAGTCTCTTTTCATCTCAAAATCTTGAATATCAACAGGAAGTTTTTGTGTGTTATCTGACTGTAAAGAATCAAGGGTTTCCCGCCCCTTCTCCGGTCCAAGTTCAAATATAAAAGGAGGGTTTGCCGTATCCTTTACGATTTGTAACGCCGCTTCTTCCAATACTATTTTCTTTTTCATAACTCTCATCTCCTTATAATTAATGTTTATATCTATTTCCATCATGAGTAAGGCTTATTATGTATTACCCAAAACTCTGGTCGAAGTACCGAATATCAAGAAACGAAAAAAAGAGCAGATAATGGATCATCACCATAACCTGCTCTTTACGTATGTTATTTATTCAAATTTGTAAGTCCAGAAATGTTCTGTACCAAACCGATTAATGAGTTCTTTATCGCCTAACTTCTTGCTACCTAGTAATTCTTCCGCCTGGAATTGGGAACGATGTGCCTGAATTGAAGCCAGCTTGATCTGCAACATATCTTTCACATCATTTTTAACATCAGGTTTCCCAATGCTTTGCTCAAGATTGTTGGCAAAAGCAATGCAGTGAACTACTGGTCTTTGCTCTTTGGGTAATCTTGCAATCGTGCGAATCACAGCAGCCCCTGTTGCATCATGATCAGGATGAACGCTATAGCCTGGATAGAAAGTCACGACCAGTGACGGACTAAGCTCTTTAAGGAGGTCATCGATCTGTTTATCCAATTGTTCCTTATCTTCAAATTCAATCGTTTTATCGTGAAAGCCGAGCAATCGTAGATCTTGTATTCCAATGGCGTTGCATGACTCTTCTAGCTCCTTCTTCCGTATCTCCGGAAGTGTTACGCGATTAGCAAAAGGGGGTATGCCCATATTCCGGCCCATTTCTCCTAAAGTTAGGCAGGCATACGTTACTTTGGCCCCATTCTGTATATGTTTGGCTAGTGTACCCGATAATCCAAAGGCCTCGTCATCCGGGTGTGGTAGCACAACAAGAATATGTTGTTCCATCGTTTCTCTCATCTCCTCTTTCATTTAGAAAGGCTGCGGACTTAGTTGTAAAGATACGATCAGCTTGCCCTGACTGTCATGGCCCGCCATGATCAATCTGTCCGTCTCAGTTTCTTCATAGTGAGTTAACCCTTCCGAGTATATCCATCCTTCATTCATTTTCAGGCCGACACGATAAGGTCCTCCGGTTTCGGAAATCGATCCATGTGAATATCGGATGATAGCATTAGTAATGAAGGTTGCAGCTGGATGCTTAGAACTATCTCTATGGGCGGCGTATGCTCCCGTAGTCATCTCAAGATGAATATATAGATCCTGCTCTTTGAGCATATCGAGCCTGCGTTGTACTTCCGATTGATTAATGAGTTGCATCTTGGTCCCCCTTATCTGTATATATACATACCAGAAATGTATTCACCCTCGTTATGGGAGATATCATTTAATGTTTAAGGTATTTCGCATACCTCAAAAAGTATACTCTTCAAAGCTTTTAATTTCAATTGGGAGAAATCATGATAAAAAAAGCCCCTAGTAGCAAACTACTGGGGCCACTCAAAAGATCCATCTTCAATTTTCCGCTTCATATCATCGAAAAACCAAGTAACTCCCTCCCACCAGTTCGGGTCCTCGGCATAGGTTTGATTTAACCACTGGATCGGATGACTCGCACCAGGGCGGCGACTACTAACATTAAATACGGTCTTCGCTGCGATGGCAGCAGATGATTCGATCGTAGTATTGTAACTCTCCCAACTGCCAAATACGTTAAAGGGGTTATTAGCGATTTCCTTTACATTTTTATTGTCTTTTCTAACAAACCCCTGCTCTTGTCCCGTTATAGCAAACAGTAAGAGGGGATGAATATCGAATTTCTTGCTTGCTTCCACAATCGCAGACAAATAGGGTTCCTCGGCTAAAATTGAGTTTTTATCCTGTAAATATTGTTGCAAACGCTTGGTATCTATAGCAACATATTTGAGCTCTGTAGGAATTCCATCGACTAGTTTAGGCTCCTCATACTCAGTGATTATAGATTCCAACATTTGAATTGGATCCGCAATTTGTACGGAGGTAGACGGTTGTTGATCCACTACATGGTTAATCAGCATGATTACGAGAACAACCACAAAGAAACTAGCTAATGAAATAGATATCTTTTGATTGAACCAATCTTTGTACTTAAAAGGAATGATAGGTTCACTGGTTGCAGCAATCTCCATACATACGGTAGGGTCATATTGATCCCACTCCTGCTCCAATGCTTGAAGTGATACTTTAGGCGATAGCTCCTGAGACCACCGAAGAAGGATATCTCGAACTACCTCCTCCTGTACGGGTAGAGCCGATTTGCTGCACGTCCATTCAGATAAGGGTAATAATAGATCCTCTTGGTATAGATCCAGAGACATGCAATGTTTAAGCACATCATCCACTTGAATGACGAGTGAGTCACTATTCTTCAATAGTAGCTCGTAGCGGACCTGCTTCTTCACCTCATCTGGAAAAGAAGGCAGGCGGCTCTCAATAATTCGGTGCACTGCATCGGATAATATGGCTGTCCGTTGCTTTGGATCAAGACCATGGTGTTTATGCGCAATATAATGCTTCAACCGTACAATTTCCTGACTAGATAACACATATTCTTGCATCTTAATATCCCAGCCCATTCTCATTTCAGTGAGGGAACAACTCCCTATGAAAATGATTCCATGTCCGCACGGGATTCTCCTGCTTAGAGGGAAAATAGCCTTTACCCATACTTAAAATAGATTGAGCATCTTAGTTAATCGATTTTATGAATATCTTTAACATGATCGTCAATGACGGGTACTTCGACCATTTCATTGCCCATCATGAACTTGAAGACCCCATTATTGAAGTCTGTGCCTACTTCTTTATAGAAAATCCCCTCGTATTTATCTAGGTACGTATGATTGAAGCAAAGCCTATGGCCTTCGTTTACTTCCATTAAGTAAGCACGGATCCCCTTTTCATAAAAGCCCTCTTGAACCTCCAATTCACGAGAAACTGAAACAAGATGTAAGTCGACGAATGAAAGTTTATGCAGCAGTTCATTAATAATGGAGCCCTTCGTTATTTCCTCCCAGCGACTCTGTGCTGTCTGTCCCAACACAATTTGCGTCACATTTTTTTGCTTCGTTATATCACATATGACTTTTACAATAGGACGCTTCTCATTGTATTTCTCTATCAATTCAGCCCCGATCTCTTCTGCGATTTTTCTCCAGACTGAAATATAGTGAGTTTTTTCGATATCCCACTCATCTTCCGGTTGCGGGTCGACTGTCAAAACATATAGTGGACACTTAAGCATTTTTGCAATTTTGCCACCTCTACGCATAAGTCGTTCACCGTTCGGTCCATAATATACACAGACTAATATGCATTCATCCATACTTTCTGTCTTCATCATGTACATTCCACCTTTATTCGAAGATTGCTAAAAGTACATACAAAGTTAAATGTTGTTTCTATCTTTGAGTATTATGATCACATTTAGTCAATAAAATAATGCTGGTTATGCAGAACAAGGAGGAGAAACATTGACACTACTACACATGGCTATCCTGATCCCATTTTTCTCCGTCCCTCTCATCCCTCTGTTATATAAATATGTACATCAAATACATACCGGTTGGTTCGTCATGGTTATTCCCGCCCTGCTGCTTATCCTGTTCGCAAGCTATTATTCCATGCAGCAACCGTTAGATCCTGTGATCTATTCCGTGCCATGGATTCCATCTCTGGATATCCATTTTACTATCTATTTGGACAGCCTCTCATTACTGTTTGTATTGCTTATTACAGGCATAGGCGTCTTGGTTGTGTTGTACTCCATCTACTATATGTCTATGGATAGGGAAAAATTGCACCTCTTCTATGCTTACTTAATGCTGTTCATGGGAGCGATGCTCGGATCTGTTCTTTCAGACAACCTCCTTGTGTTATATGCATTTTGGGAACTCACTAGTGTATCCTCATTCTTACTTATCGCCTTCTGGTATCATCGCAAAAGATCTCGTTACGGAGCTCAGAAATCGATGTTCATTACAATGAGTGGTGGATTCTCGATGCTGCTTGGCTTCATTATCCTTTATGTTGCCTCAGAGACATTCAGCATTCGCGAGTTAGTTGCATTAAGCGACCAAGTTTCACAGCACTCGCTTTTTATTCCGGCGATGTTCTTCATACTTCTTGGCGCGTTTACGAAGTCAGCACAATTCCCTTTCCATATCTGGCTGCCGGACGCCATGGAGGCCCCTACGCCTATCAGTGCTTATCTGCACTCCGCTACGATGGTCAAAGCGGGTGTATATCTCGTCGCCCGTTTAACTCCAATATTCGGTGGTCATCAGGAATGGTTCTGGACCATCACCATCACGGGACTCATCACTTTGTTCATCGGTTCCTTGAAGGCGGTTCGTCAGAGTGACCTTAAGGCATTGCTCGCATTCTCGACCATCAGTCAAATCGGTTTAATTATGACGTTGCTAGGTATTGGTTCCATTGCACTCAATAGCCAATATAGCGGAAGTTCTTTGCTATTTGCAGGTGCTACAGTAGCGGCGATCTTCCATTTAATTAACCATTCGATCTTCAAAGGCTGTCTCTTTATGATGATTGGAATTCTCGATCATGAAACGGGAACACGGGATATCAGGCGCTTAGGCGGTCTGATACATATCATGCCCGTCTCATTCACCTTAACTTTGATCGGTGCATTTTCAATGGCAGGTCTTCCTCCGTTTAGTGGATTTTTAAGCAAGGAGATGTTCTTTAGTGGTGTGTTAATGACTTCTCGTAACCTAGATAGCTGGTTCATCGTTATTCCGATTATCGCTTGGATCGCTAGTATATTTACCTTTGTGTACTGCATGATTCTCATATTCAAGGTGTTCACAGGCCCTTATCAGCCGAAGCGGCTGGACCGTAAGCCGCATGAGGCACCCATAGGCATGCTCATTTCGCCGATGATCTTAGCTGCGCTCGTTGTCATCTTGTTCTTCTTCCCGAATTGGATTGCGTCTACTCTGCTAGAACCATCTGTAAAAGCGATTCTGCCACAAGCATTTGCGAACGGCGAAGAATGGCATGTTCATATATTCGCATGGCATGGTCTCAATACAGAACTTCTGATGACGATAGGCATTGTCATTCTAGGAACGCTGCTTTATAAAAATTTCCATGAATTTCGTAATATGTACGAAATCATACCGTCAAGATTCAGTTTGAATCAAGCCTATGATAGTGGACTTGTAGCCATGGAACGTATTTCTGGCATGATCACGAGATTCTACATGACCGGTTCCTCTCCCCGTTACTTGTCCTACCTCTTCGTATTTTTGATTGTCATAGTTGGGGGTTCGCTGTTTCTTCAGGATGCTTTCGTCCTTGATCTTTCTGACAATGCTCCTATCGAGCTTTATGAATATTTGTTAGGCTTCACCATGGTCGCGGCATCCATCTACATGATATTCACGAAATCCAGATTGATCTCGATTATTGTCGTAAGCGTTATTGGCTATATCGTTTCATTGTTTTTCGTTATCTTCCGCGCACCAGATTTAGCACTAACACAACTTGTCGTGGAGACGATTTCAACGGCTCTTTTCCTTCTGTGCTTCTACTTCTTACCGAAGGTTAGCAAGTATGTGACACCCGTGAAATTTCGCATTAGTAATGCCATCATTGCCGTAGGCGTCGGATTGACGCTAACTTTAATTGGTCTTGCGGCGCAAGGACATCATTTATTCGTGCCGATTGCGGAATATTATAAAGATTCATATACACTTGCTGGAGCAAAAAATATGGTAAATGCGATTTTGGTCGACTTCCGAGCCTTCGATACGATGCTCGAAATTGTCGTTCTCTTCGCTGCAGGAGTAGGCATTTATACTTTAATTAATCTTCGCCATGCAGGGAGGAAAGATCAATGAAATTTACCGATGTATTTTTGCAGACCTCAACAAAAATATTAGTGTTCATTATTATGACCTTCTCGATTTTCATTTTGTTCGCTGGGCATCACAATCCGGGAGGTGGCTTTATCGGGGGACTAATTACCTCTTCTGCGCTTGTCCTCCTCTACATTACATTTGATCTGCAGACGGTGCGCGATATCATTCCTGTCGATTTCAACCAACTGGCGGCTGGCGGCGTTATTGTCTCTGTACTTACGGGAACAGCTTCGTTCTTATTCCATGTTCCCTTCCTGACACAAACATTTACCTATGTAGATCTGCCCCTGCTCGGGAAAACGGAGCTTGCCTCAGCCGTTATTTTTGATTTGGGTGTCTACATGACCGTTATCGGAACGACAATGACGATAATTACGAGCATAAGTGAGGATGAAAAATAATGGAGACATTCATAACCATCATCAGCGGCATATTATTTTCAGTCGGAACTTATCTCATCCTAAATAAAAACCTATTGCGGATCATTCTGGGCATAACTATTTTCTCTCATGCTACTCATCTGATGCTACTTTCTATTAATGGGTTAAAAAAAGGCGCTGCACCTCTTCTCGGGGAGAATGCCACCAGTTATACAGATCCCGTACCACAGGCATTGATTCTTACCTCTATCGTCATTAGTTTCGCATTAACCGCATTTCTTCTTGTGCTTGGTTATCGTACTTATATGGAGTTAGGTACTGACAATATGAAGCATTTGAGAGGTAACTCACATGAGTAATGTGTTGATTCTACCGATCATTATTCCTCTTCTTACTGGAATGGTGATGATTTTCTTTCGTCGACGCATACGTCTACAACAGTGGTTAACCGTCGTAAGCATGCTACTTACTATTGGGATTTCCATCGTTATCATTCAGCAAATTTCACATCAGGGTATCCTTGTTCTCGATGTCGGTGGCTGGCAAGCTCCTTATGGTATCTCGTTAGTAGGGGATATGCTCTCGGCCTTGCTCGTACTTGTAGCAACGTTCATTTCCCTGATCTGCACCCTGTTCGCGTTCGGTTCCACAGACAACGATCATAAGGTTCACTTCGTCTATCCCTACATTCTATTGTTGCTTTGCGGTGTGAACGGCTCCTTTCTGACAGGCGATATATTCAACCTCTTTGTCTTTTTTGAGGTTATGTTGATCTCTTCCTATGTGTTGCTGGCTCTTGGTGGAAAGAAGATTCAACTCCGTGAATCCATTAAATATGTCATTATTAACGTCATTTCATCGACATTGTTCGTTATCGCGATTGCCTACTTATATTCCATTACCGGAACCCTCAATATGGCTCATCTGTCCGAACGCATCGCGACAATTGGTCAGGACGGCTTACTTACGACAGTTAGCCTCTTATTCTTGACGGTGTTCGCTCTTAAATCGGGGTTATTTCTATTCTTCTGGTTGCCTAGCTCCTACAGTGCGCCCCCTCCAGCGATCGCCGCATTGTTCGCAGCTCTACTTACCAAAGTCGGGATTTATGCGATCATGCGTATATTTACATTGATTTTCTACCATCAGCCGGAGATTACGCACACCATCATCCTCTGTATGGCGACCATCACCATGATACTAGGTGCGCTTGGTGCTATCTCTCATTGGCAGATCAAAAAAATTCTAGCCTTTAACGTAGTCGTTGCAGTTGGATTTATCCTCTTCGGTGTTGGGATGGCGACCTTAGATTCATTGACAGGTGCTCTGTTTTATTTGCTTAACGATATGCTGGCCAAAGCGCTTATTTTCATTCTAGGCGGCGCGATTATTTCTATTTTCGGAACGGACAAGCTTCGGAACTTTAGCGGCTTGATTCTATTCCGACCGTCGCTTGGATGGTTGTTTTTCATAGCTTCGCTCGCCCTTGCAGGGGTCCCCCCGTTGAGTGGTTTCGTAGGTAAAGTCATCATTCTCAAGGAAGGCGTTCAAGAAGGCCATCTGATCATGTCGGTGATCGGAATTATTACAAGCCTCTTGGTGCTCTACTCCGTTATGAAAATCTTTATTCATAGCTTTTGGGGAGAGACGCTACTAATTGAAGGAGAACAGAAAGCGACCGGTACAAACGCCTTACTACCAGGCTATATCCTAGTCACTTTAATTATTGGAATGGGACTCGGAGCGGAGTGGGTGCTTTCCTATGTTGAGCAAGCTGCTGAGGTTATGACCAACCCATCAATTTACATCGATGCTGTCTTCAAACGAAATAGTTAAAGAACCAACCTACGAGTTAAAGGATGTGGTGGAAATGACAACTCAAATTTTATTGAATCTGTTGATTGCCTTCGTGTGGATGCTTCTCAATGAATCGTGGAACATTATCATCTTTGGAATAGGTTACGTCATCGGATTTTTCATTATATTTATGATGCGACGATTTTTCCCTGAACAATTTTATGGTAGGAAAATCATATTCATTATTAAGTTATTCTCGCTCTTCATCATGGAGCTGATTAAATCTAGTGTCGTGGTCGCTATACAAGTTACTCGGCCAAAGCTAAACATTCAGCCAGGTATTTTCCGTTCCGAAACCATACTGGAAACCGACTTAGAAATTACGCTGCTATCTACATTATTAACTTTAACACCCGGCTCCGTAGTTATGGAAATTGATCCGGAAGCAGGCGTCATGTACATTCATGCTATGGATGTAACAGAATTTCAGAATAGTATTTCCAAAACAAAACGTAAGTTTGAACGGGCAATTATCGAGGTGATGCGCAATGTTTGATAACATCATGCTCCTAGCCATGTTCCTACTCTCGATCTCAGTCCTGATCGCTCTATACCGCGTGATCAAAGGACCTTCTATTCACGATCGCATATTGGCGCTCGATTCAATCGGATACATCGTGATTGGGATTGTTGCGGTACACTCTATTATGCTGGACTCTCATGCCTATCTTGAAACCATACTACTGATTGGAATACTGGCTTTTCTAAGCACGATCGCTTTAAGCAAGTATATGAAAGGGAGGGTTGTGTATGGGCGCAAACGTGATGATTGAAATTGTGGTCGGGTTCTTAGTCATGTCCGGCACCGTCATGAGTCTATTCAGCTCACTAGGTATTATCCGCCTGCCCGATGTGTATAACCGTGCGCATGCCTCTACGAAAAGCGCGACGCTTGGTATCCTTTGTATTCTATTAGGCACGTTCTTCTACTTTTTCTTTACGCACGGCGTATCCAGTATCCGCTTATTACTCGCAATCGTATTCGTCTTCTTGACTGCCCCTGTCGCTGGGCATATCATTATTCGTTCAGCTCACCGTTCGAAGGTCCCTCTTGCCGATATTAGCGTTCAGGACGATCTCCAGGATTATTTGGACAGTCAAGAATCTAAATAATATGGGTTATATATTCGATTTTTTCACCATTGTAATAAACTCCGCAAAATCGGTATCGAACTCTTTTTCCTTAACAAAACCAAGCTTTTCATAGAGATGGATCGCTCTTTGATTGAATTTCGCTACAGTTAATCGAATTGGAGTCCCCTTATAAATTTGTTCAATTAAATTAACAATAAATGAACAAAATTCAAAACCGTTCCCTTTGCCTGTAAGGGTAGGATTCATACCCAGTCCCATATCAACCAAGTCATCTTCATAAACACCATATTGGTTACCCCTAGGCACTTGTGCGCTCTCTCCTATGCAAAAAAAACCAACTAGTTCATTCAAATCATTAACAAGTGCATAGTATGAGCCATTGAGCAGCTCCTCAACTTCTTCATTATCCGTGGGATCATTATTATAAAAATCATAAGGTTTATCGTATTTCCAGTTGAGTATATCTTTAGCCATTTGTTCATTCATGTCTTCGATCATGATGTTCATTTTGTATACCACCTCGGATTCATTACTTCTATGAAAAAAAAGATAATCCTTCTTGACACTCCGCGAAAGGACCGTTCTTACAATCGCTGTGGTCTCTAAAAGCATAAATCATTCTTTTTCCGGTGCTAACAAAAAGTAGCGAGCCTCCCATGACCGGAGACTCGCCTACTTTATTGGATTTTTTACCGTTTTGAGAGGAGAATCCCTGTCTCATTTGTTTTATTGAAGGAGCTTAAGTGGCACGAACCTCTGAGCTTATTTTTTCAAGAAACAAATTCACTTCAGCGATGTACTTTTCTTGCTCATCGTCAGGAATCATATGCCCAGACTGCTGAAATTCAACAACTTCGCACGAAGGGATAGAACTAGTAATAACTGTAATGTTTCATCAGATATATTCGATGGAGAATCGGAACTGGGACAAGAAACCCGTCCCTCTATCCCACAAAACAGCCAGTGTAAAAGACATCTGGCCTCTTGCACTGGCTGCTTTTGATTATCAGCATACGTTTATTGTATAAATTGAACGGTATAACCTTTTTCTTTCAATAGGTCAACGACCTTACCTTTTATCACATAATGTGCCGCACCTACTACAACAAAGGAGGTATGCTCCCCTTCTCGCTCCAATAATTCAGCGAGCTTCACTGCCATATTTTTATCTCGTTCCAAATTCAGGATCTGAGTCCCCTCTCCTTCAGAGGTCTCAGCAGTTGACAGTACTTTTGTCATACCTTCAAGATCACCTTGGGTCCAAGCAAGCTGCATTACTTTTAAAGATTCCATGGCTTCCTTGCTGCCAGACAGTGCCTCATCCAGCATGACATTTAGTTCTTTTTCCTGTTGCTCTGCAGATGCACCCGAAAGCAGATCCGCCTGCAGTTTAACACCTTCTAGCTCGTGTATCGGCTTATCCGTAAGTATTGCCTTAGCGAGGAAATAACCATCGATACCCGTTGCTGATGCAATTACGCTGTCAGCTGGATTATCGTAGAAACTGAACACCGACAGATTGGTGGTAACGGCAAACGGCTTGTATCCGTCAAACACATTCACGGGTAACTCCAATTTTTTCAGCACTTTTTGCAATTTCTCATACGTCCCTACAGATACATGGTCCTTTAGCGTAGTGCCATCACTGTATGCCATCTTCTCAGTTAAGTAGCTCAAATCCCCATTTACAATATCCAATTCGACCCACAGGTCGTCCGACGTTTGGAATGCTTCCCGAATACTTTTATGCATCGGGTACATATCGGTATTCCCCAAGTGAATGGAACCTAGCAAATATAATGTGTTATTTCCTTTTGTCACTTTCCACATGAGACCTTCTGAACCGTTATTGGCCGTATCGTAAGTAAACTCAACCATTCTGCTCGCCAGCACAGCGGCTTGTTCAACCGTAGCAGGATTCTCCAACTCAAGACCAAGTTTAGTTCCAAGAACAAGACCCTTTTTTTGCATATAAGTAACCGGCGCATCCGTAGTAATCCCGAACGCTTCAGGCAACTCGTAGTTCGATAACAGCTTATGTAACGAAGTAATAACGGTTTCTCTTGTGATCACTTTATTCGTTATGAAGGACAAGGAAGCATCTTTCTTCTTAAATCCGAGTAGATCTAGCTTCGTTGCTGTATCCTTCATTAAGGAATTGAATTTGTCGGCATCAATTGGCTTTTGAAAAGCCCCATCATAATACCAGTTCAGCGGATAAATCCCGTATTTCTCACCTTCGTTTAAGGTATTTAAGGACCAAGAGCTAATTGTGGGTGCAACGGTAGGTTCTTCCGCGTGAACGGGGAAGATATTACCTAATAGGATCATCAAGCTCAGCGAACCTGCGACTGCCCAACGACTAAGCTTACCCCAATGCTTTTTTTCTTGCATGAAATTATTCTCCTCTCAATTCTAGTATGTTAAATATTGTTAATCAATCCGTAGATTATACTATGTTAAGGACTATTCACCAATATAAAAACTCATATCTGTTTAATGTATTTTTTCAAGAAACAAGTTCACTTCAGCAATGTACTTTTCTTGCTCATCGTCAGGAATCATATGCCCAGACTGCTGAACTTGATGGACGGTCGCTTCCCCTATTTGCCACGATTCATTTACTTTAAATCCGTTAGTTATCTTTTCGTTGTTCGGAAATTCTTGTTCAAGATATGGCAGTACTTGTCTTGCAACACGAATTGCCCACTTAGCCAAGTCAACCTGACTAACGAGATCCGTAGCCTTATCTATTTCGTTTCTCAGTTCCGTATGATCGAAAATTTTGATTTTTGGTTTGCTTGCCATACATAACACCTCTTCAATTTCAATATTAAATTATTTAACACTGCAAAAACTAACGATCGGTAGTATAATACAAAACGCATAGTAGCTTTATTGGAGGGATTTATATGATACAGAAAAAAGATATACTATATGCCACTTTAGAATTAGCTTCCATTCATGGTTTGAGAAGTCTTTCCCTTTCTCAAATTGCTGAAAGCGTAGGGATTAAAAAGGCTTCTTTGTATAATCATTTTCACTCAAAAGAGGAACTTATAACAAACCTTTATCAATATTTACGAGAAGAAAGCAAAGGAAATATGCCAGCTATAGATTATGGGGAGTTTGTTAAAGGGAAATCCGCAGAAGATGTATTAACCATTTCTTGTGCTAATTATCGGAAAATGATTGGCAATGAAAACATGATGAAGTTTTATAAAGTGATTATGTCCGAAAGACCTTTTAGTAAAGAAGCTGCAAATATCTTATTACTGGAAACAGAAAAAATGTTACTCACAACTAAGCAATTATTCTATGCTATGCAAATTCATAAATTGCTAGATTTCACTAATATAGACATGGCTGCTCTATCATACGCTATGACAATTCATAACTTAATAGAATATTGTATTGATAAATTAGTAGTTCAAAATATGAATTGTGACTACTTATTTGATGAATATATAAATAGCTTCTGTGAACTATATAAAATTAAGGGAGAATAGAGAATGAAAAAAACGATATCACAATGGTTTTGTCTTGTTGGAAGTTTACAGATAGTATTTTATCTTTTACAAGATTTCGTCGGTGCTTATTACTACCCCAACTATAATAAGTTCGCTCAGGCAGTTAGTGATCTAACGGCTGTTAGTGCACCATCTTATTCAGTAGCTGTAAGATTCACTCAAATCTATGCTTTACTTTCAGTTGTCGGATTATCAATGTTATGCACTTTTATAAAACCTAAGCTTAATCGCCAACTCCGTATAGGTATTTATTTATTTACTATAATGAATTGGATTAGTTGCATTGGATATGCGTTATTCCCTTTAACTGATAGTGGTTTTTCAGACAGTACACAAGACTTTATCCATGTTTATATTGTTACAGTAATGGTTGTGGTTTTATCAATTATTTCACTAATATTAATTATTATTGGCGGATTAAAAGAAAAGCATAAACACATTGCTTATTTATCACTTATAGCTTTATGCCTTATGTTTATAGGGGCTATTGGTAGTGGAATAGTTCCCAAAGAATATTTTGGTGTTATAGAACGATTCAGTACATACAGTGCCGTTGTTTTTGGCTCCACATTATGTGTTTATGGCTGGTTACTAAAGTTAAAAAATAGTTAACGATTTGAGAATGAGTGAAAATAATGTTATTTTTTATAGATATGTTTTAAGGAGGAGAATAGAGTGAACGATGGACAAGGCTTAATAAGCTCCAAGCCTAAGCGAAAAATATGGAAACGGGTGCTCATTTCCTTGTCTGCACTTGTGGTTGTGCTGGTAGTGGGGCTGACCATTGCCTACCAGGCCATGAAATATGAACCGCTTGAGGAAGCAAAACAAGCGATGCAGAGTGACTCCACAGCCAAGGTAAGTGCAGTGAAGGATGGTTTTCGCTTCGATCCGGCTAATGGGAATGTGGTACAACCTAGCGTTATCTTTTATCCTGGTGGTCTAGTGGATGCTGAGAGTTATGCGCCGCTCGCGCGCAAGCTGGCGGAAGCAGGACACCGTGTATATATTGCTGAAATACCATTTGACCTAGCTATCTTCGGGCAGAATAAGGCAAAAGAGTTGATTGCGGAGCATCCAGAGGATACTTTTGTAATCGGGGGACACTCTCTCGGAGGGGTTTTCGCATCGAGATATGCAGCTGAGAATACGGATAAGATTTCTGGTGTGTTTTTCCTGGGATCTTACGCGGATGAAGGTGGTAGCTTGAAGGATTCCAGTCTTAATGTGCTGCAAATTACAGCTTCAAAAGACGCTGTGTTGAATTGGACCTCATGGGAGGAAAGCAAGCAAAATTTGCCTGCGGACTCGACGGAGTACGTTACTATCGAAGGTGGTAACCATGGTCAATTCGGCACCTATGGCATGCAGAAAGGTGACAATGTAGCGGATATTCTCCCGGAACAGCAACTTGAGGAAGTATCGTCAGCTATAATTAACTGGCTACCGACTGTGCAGAAATGATAAATTATAAGTTAAAGAACGTGATGATGGTATACCATCATCACGTTTTTGCTGCTCATTAATTCATTAACACTACTGTCTCCTTAAGTAAATCTCACTATTTAATTAACTCACTTCAATCTGCTTTATGTACCGGCATTTTGGGAAACTACTACATCCATAAAATCGACCCTTTGGTCCGCTTCGAAGCACTAATTTACTACCACATTTTGGACATACTATTTCTTGAGCCGGAGTATGTTCGATGACCGCTTTTGGTGTTGGAGCAGTTCCAGGATTCATGGATAGAATCATTTCAATGAGTCCATCACGATTAATCAACTTTACTTTGTTGGACTTAGCCAACTCATACGCTGCTGCAGTGTAATCACTATTCGATACAACCCATGCTTCAGCAGCTCCGTAGTGTGCAATAGATGCCTGTGCTTCCTGAACAGCCTTAATCCCAACATTCTTGCTGTACCGTTTAGCTTGAACAACAATCTTCACGCCATCCTTCTGAAGTACGAGATCCGCACCATAATCACCAGCAGCCTGTGTTACTTGGGTCTTATAGCCTTGAGCCTGGAATAAATAACCCAAATATCTTTCGAATTGGATACCATCCATTTTATCAATGTCGGCTATACCTGATTTCTTCAGTCTCTCTGCCTTTGCATTATTCACGAGTATCATAATTAATATTGCTATAACCAAACCTATGAAGGCAGCTACAGCCCCGAGTTCAATAGATTTTGTCATATTCAACACTAGCAACCCCGGGACAACAAATGAAAGCCCGATAACACCTTTTAAAAACTCTTCCTGTTGCTTCGCCTTACTCTTTCTTCTTGCCATTATAATCCCCCAACTCTCATGTCATGTTTCCTTAGCATTCGACAATTGGGACTATATTCCTGCAATAGGATGGAAATGGTGCAAAGAGTTGCACATTAATCAATTAATCAAAATATCTCTTTAGGGTATGAGGTATGATTTGACGAACTAATGATTCGTTTGTTACAATTTCACCATCTTCGAGGAAAAGGATGAGGACGATGGTTCGTCGTTTGAAACGGTTTAAGAATGTAGCTACCGCATTAAGCTTCTAAGTAAACAAGTGAATTATACTACTTAGAAGCGAGGGAAAAGAAATGAAACAACATCAATTTAACCACTGGTCTGAAATTAAGTATCTACAAGACATTGTCACCAACCCCATGATTGAAGTAGGGGAATACTCCTACTATTCTGGTTATTACGATAATCATGATTTTGAAGATGGGTGCGTTAGATACCAATGGGGAGATGAAAAATCCAGAAAGTTATTTAACCCCATCGAAGACTATGGTTGGCATTTAGATAAGTTGATTATAGGAAATTACGTATGTATTGCAAGTGGTGTAATTATTCTAATGGGTGGAAATCACAATCATCATCCTGAATGGATTACCGTGTATCCGTTTGTGGATCAGATTGAAGCTTCTTACAAACCCAAAGGAGATACAATCATTGAAAGTGATGCCTGGATCGGCATGAATGCAATGATTATGCCCGGTGTGACAATAGGTGAAGGGGCCATTGTTGCGGCTGGATCTGTTGTGACAAAAGATGTCCCGCCATATACGATAGTAGGCGGTAACCCTGCTAAAGAGATAAAGAAACGCTTTACAGACAAAGAAATCGAAAAGTTAAAGGAAATGCGTTGGTTCGATTGGGAACGCGAGAAAGTAGAACAAGCTAGTCATATCTTATCAAGTTCTTCAATCGATCAATTATATGACTTTTATCAAAAAGAAATAAAACCATAACGAATAAATTAATAAGCCAACGTCCCTTCTTAATAGCTAATTGAGAAGGGACGTTTTCTTTGGGTTCAAACAAAATAAGAAACTTTGGCACTAGGGAAATAGCGTAGTATCTGCTCACGTAGATATTGTTCCATATCTGTAGCGTCTTCTTTTTTATATACGTATTTGTATCGGCCATATCTCCCCCACTTCATCTGTCTATTTTCTTCATTCATATCTAGCTTTGTTTTCGGATAGCGCTCCATAATGGTGTTTTTAGCCACTTTAGTATATCGATGTTGGATCAACTCAAATTCTAAATCGACGATGTCAATTGTCCCGATTCTTTCATGTAGCTTTTGGATTAATTCCAGATAATCCTGTTTCCAGCCATCGTAAATGATAATTGGGGCCATGATGAAGCCCAGCGGATATCCTGCCTCAGCAATTTTCCCCGCCGCTTCAATTCGCTCCTCAAATGCAGAAGTGGATGGTTCAAAGTTGCGGATGACATAACTCGTATTGATCGAAAAACGAATTCTTGTATGGCCCCTATGGTCGGCATCCAATAATGAATCGACATTATCATATTTAGTTACGAAACGCAGTCGCCCATGGGACTGCTGTCCCATAAACTCAATATAATGACGCAAAGCTCCCGTAAGATGCTCAAACGAAACGGGATCACCTGTACAAGCCGCTTCAAAGGTAGTTATTTCAGGCTTCCGCTCTTCGATATATTCCTGTGCTTTTTCCAAAATTTCATCCAAATTAACATACACTCTGATATAAGGCTTGGAGCTCAGCGTAGTTTGCAGATAACAATAATGGCAATGACCAGCACAGCCAGTTGCCAGAGGGATGGCATATTCAGCCGACGGTTTCGATGTGTCAAATTTTAATGTTTTTCTAACTCCCACCACTAACGTTCTTTTTGCATTACGATATTTCTTCGCATCCGTATCCCCTGGAATGCCCGTAACCCGATTGTGCGAGGTTGTCATTTTGATCGGAATACCGGACTGTTCAAAGTATTTGAACAACTTATCCCCTAACGGATAGTCTAACGACTGCGGTTCAAAAAATACAAGATCAGGATCAAAACGTTTCAATATATTACACCCGCCTCACAATGACAATGTGTTTTCCTAATGTACGTGGTGATTTAATTGATCTAGATGGTTACGATCCTCATTTAATATTTCTTTAACCAAGGTTAGACTCTCAGGATCCAAGTCACCTCTTACCATTTTCTCAGAAATTTGAATGCCCTTTTCTTCCCCTTTTAGAGCATCCTGCAGAATAAAGTTGGGATCATCTGTGGCTTTTTTAAATCGATTCATAAATTCAACCATCCCACCCTGTATTCCCGCATCATCAGCAGGAACTCCACCAAGGTTTTGAATTCTTTCTGCTACCTCTATTGCGTGTTGTTTATGCTCTTGCTGTATATCCTGTAGGACCTTCTTGACGTCCGGATCCGCAACATGCTGAATGTACCTTTCGTATGAAAGAATCGCCATGTAATTGCCTTCGAGAAAAGTATTTAATTCTTTGACTACTTGACTGTTATCCACAATAATTTCGCTCCTCATTTGTTTTAGGATTAGTTTTGCAACAACATGAGGTAACTATGCACGATTCCATACCTGTAGCTAGTTTGATAAGATATCTTAATGTTCCAGTTGACCTCCTCCTTTAATTCCGATAAGATCACTATATATTATCGGAATTAAAGGAGCTGTATACCATGCCACGTATTTGCTCGAAGTGTCAGCAACCCTCCCCCATGCACGATTTCGTCTGTTCCCATTGCGAAGCACCGCTCATCGATAACGGTGAACTCCTTAGTGCCCTAGATCTAAATGGTAATTCAAGCAAACTTAAGATTATCCCCACCATTGTGGTATTAATCGTCGTTGCTATTATCGGTTTGCTCACTAAGTTCCTATCATAATGATTCCTGATGATAACTATTAGTTATTTATATTTGCCTTTCTCTCTTTCTTCTCTTACGATGTTAATTGATAATTCATCCAAATATACATCATCTGTGAGAGGAACAAACAACATGATTACGTTAAGAAAATTAGTCCCCGGACTAGTCCTCGTTACCATCATATCTATCATTTCCACTCTACTAGGTTCCTATCTTCCCTTAGTCGGTGGTCCGGTTTTTGGTCTATTGATTGGTATTGTACTGAATAATACTGTAGGTAAACCAAAAAACACCCTAAGCGGTGTGCAATTTAGCTCAAAAAAAGTGTTGCAATGGTCGATTATCGTCATCGGATGTAATTTGAGCTTGGCCAGCGTTTGGAGTACGGGCGTGGAATCGTTAGCGGTATTATTATCTAGCTTACTCGCGGCTTTTCTGGCTGCCTATTTTTTTGGCAAATTACTTAAAATCCCCACTAGATTGAAGATACTCATCGGAGTGGGTACAGCGATATGCGGTGGATCGGCTATTGCGGCCACTTCTCCGATTATCGAAGCAGAGGAAACTGAGATTGCTTATTCCATCTCTACTATTTTTATGTTTAATATCGCAGCAGTCCTGCTGTTTCCGTGGATCGGTCATTGGCTCGGATTATCAGATACAGGATTTGGGTTATGGGCTGGAACCGCGATTAACGATACATCATCGGTCGTTGCTGCAGGTTATATGTTCAGTAATGCCGCAGGGGATTATGCTACCATTGTCAAACTCGTACGAACTACGTTTATTATTCCCGTTACTTTCTGTCTTGCCATGTTCTTTGCGAGAAAGAAAAAGCAGCAGCAACAGATGGAAGGATCGGCAGAAACCTATAATGCGCTTAAGGTTTTCCCATGGTTTATCGTTTACTTCTTAGTTGCTTCTCTATTAAACACGATTGGACTTTTCGGCGATGGATTCTTAACCTTCACAGGACATGCCTCGAAGTTCATGATTGTCATGGCCTTAACAGCGATCGGACTCAGTGCAAACTTTAGATCGATGCTAAAAACCGGGGTCCGTCCCATCCTATTTGGACTCATCGTTTGGTTCTTTGTCGCTGCAGTCAGCTTATCTGTTCAGTGGGTAAGCGCACAATTGTAGAGATAAGATTAGCACGAGTTGGTAACTCAAAAAGGGAGCTCGCACATGTCGGGCTCCCTTTTGTATTTTCTCGTAATACTTGCTTAGAGAGTCCGCGACAATGCCGTCAAGCGCTGCATCCCTTCACGCAGTAAGGTCTCATTTGCGAAGGAAAAGCTGAGCCGGATCCATGACTTCATCTCTCCCAGTGTGTCAAAGATCTCACCAGGAACAAAGGAGATGGACTGCTCTTGGCTTTTTCTAAAGAGTGCTTCCACCGAAATATCTTCCGGCAACTTAACCCACAGATTCAGTCCTCCCTGTGGAGTCGTCCATTCCCAGCCTACCTTCGCTAGTTCTTCCTCCATAATCTCCTTATGAACCTGAAGAGCAATGCGTAGCTTGCCTAAATGCTGCTGTAGTCGCGGTGAGGTGTAATAATGCAGAAATATCTTCTGATTCAGTTGAGGGGTTCCATTATCCGCTAACGACTTTGCCTTAATCAACTGCTCCATGAATGGATAACGGCAGGCTACCGCGCAAATCCGTAGACCAGGAGCAACATACTTGCTGAAACTACTGATATAGATCACCCAACCTTCAGTATCATACGCGAATAAAGGTAGGGGTGGCTCAACATCGAAATATATATCCCGGAACGGATCATCCTCCACAATCAGACAGTGATAACGCTCCGCCAATTCCACTAGCAATTTTCGCTGCCAAACCGGAACCGTATATCCGGTAGGATTGTGGTGGGTCGGATTCATATAGAACATACGTGGCTTATGCATGCGCATTAGATTCTCCACTTCTTCCAAGTCATACCCTTCTGGTTTGATCTGAACTGGAATAAGCCTAGCGCCTTGCCTGCGAAAAATATCCAGCGCTACGCCATATGTCGGTCGCTCAATTAAGACAGTATCCATCGGTCCGAGCATGATCTGGGCAATGAGATTAATGGCTTGCTGACCCCCTGAAGTGATCAACAATTCCTCAGTTGATAGCTGTAATCGATGATGCTCTTTATAATGTTGGCTGAGCGATTCACGAAGCTCATCATCGCCTTGTACCGTTGCATACGTGCCCATAACCTTAGGGTACATATCAAACACTTTTTTTACATAATCCGATAAAAAAATATTAGGTAGCAAATTTGGATCAATCAATGACTGTGAGAACTGATACTTCGCAGGGTTTCGCTGAATATCGGAAAGCTGATTTGATTGTAAGTAAGAGGAAATGACGACGCCCTCTTCTACTAACACGCTGTCCGCCGACACGTAATAACCCGATTTGTCTTTTACATATACTTTGCCATCCTCAGTCAATTGTCTATATGCCTTAAAAACCGTCAACCGGTGAACTTTGAGCTCTTCAGCAAGCAGCCGTACCGACGGTAACTTGTCTTGGGCCTTCCATTCACCGCGCTTCATACGATTCAGGATGTGGTCATACACTTGTCGGTACAACGGATGACTTTGCGAGGCTCCCGTAGTTTCTTTCATATGTCTACAACACCTCTTCAAATAACCTTTTTCATATTATTGTACACGAAAACGCTTGTAATCTGTTCTGTTCAATATAATCTGTTCTGCCCTACTCCCTATATGATTAACGAACAACTTCTAAAGGGGAAATGAAGAACATGATTCTGTTAGCTTATGCATTAATATGTCTTATATTTGGTACCACTTTTCTAGCAATTAAAATAGGAGTAGATGCCGGTGCACCTCCCTTCTTCTCTGCAGGACTACGATTTTTCCTGGCCGGTGCTATTCTATTTCTATGGATGGTATGGAAACGCAAGGCCAGCTTCTCCCTACTATTACGTAAAGAGATGCTACTAACAGGGGCCACTTTGACGTTCGGAACCTTCACTACGCTGTATTGGGCCGAGCAATATGTAACTTCAGGACTCGCAGCGGTTCTATCAGCTACAGCTCCCATCATCATTTTACTTCTACAAACGACTGTACTTCGTTTAAAAGCATCCGTACACTCGATACTCGGTTGTATTATCGGTTTCATTGGAGTGTTACTTCTCGTTCTGCCTAATTTGTCGATGACAGTCTCTCCACTTTGGTTGATCGGTTGCATCGCTATAATCATCGGGCAATTCTTCTATGCAACAGGAACACTCTATTCTAAAAAAGCAATCAACAGTATGTCCGAAGTGTCACCTATCGCAATGAATGCATCACAAATGATGTATGGTGGAGCGTTGATGTTCATTCTATCCATGGTCACTGAGGATGTGCATCCCGAATTCCTTCTATCCTTCAAGACCGCTGGTTCGCTACTCTACCTGATCGTGATCGGTTCCATGGTCGGACATACTTTGTTCTACTGGCTCGTAGCCAAGACGAACCCGGTCTTTCCTGCCACTTGGCTCTATGTATCACCTCCGATTGCGGTCGGGGTAGGCGTACTCTTTTATCAGGAGACCGTCTCTTGGATCACACTTCTTGGTGTATTCACGATCATTGTTGGGACCGTCCTAGTGAACTTCGGCGCATTGAAACAAATGGTATTAAAGAGAAGAACTAAACCTGATTCATTCTTAAAAGAGAATATCCCAAATGCCATTGAAAATGGCTAGATATCTCCTTTAAATTAGGCTTTGTTAAACCTTAATGTTGATATTTGATAATTACGAACGAATGTTCTATGATAAAGGTAACAATTCGGTTCGGAGATGATTTGTCTATGATGGTCGCATTCGGACAACGAAATTAGATGAGGCGATTGGCGGTCATCTATCGGATTCAAACGTGTTTTGCACGGATTCCTGGAGGTATTCAGCTCCTATGCGAATGCAAAGGGCGGCTTGGCTCATTACTGATTCAAGTCCGACGGAAAACAACGTGTCAAAGGCGTGTACCATATCCAAAACGTAAACAGCTATCACAGCCGCTTGAAGAAATGGATGGACCGCTTCAATGGTGTTGTAACCAAATATTCGCAAAATTATTTGGCTTGGTTCCGTTATATAGACAACAAGGAATATGAGAATACCTCATCGAATAAGAAAAATATGTTGGTCAAATCGTGCCTGTTTACTGTCACCGACACGAACACAAAGCTTCGGCTTTCTGCTTATTCTTGTTAAGCTAACGGGCAGTTTACGATAATAAGAACGTGCAGCCTATACTTTACAGGAGAACGAACATTCGGTAGTCTATGTATAAGTAAATACCATATAGTGGTCGCAATGATTCGTGCTACCGACTGAGAAGGAGTGCGTCACATTGGAGTTTAATAATCCAATTCTTTGGATTGGTGGTTCCCCCGACTCGGGGAAAAGCACGATAGCAAGGTACATCGTTCAAAAATACAACTTATCATACTATGATTATGATGGTAATGAAGATAGGCATCATGAAGAGATCTCCGCTCATTCAGTTGGTGTAGAAGAAATCCTTTCTTCGACCATGGAAGACAATTGGGTGTATATCACGCCAGACGAATTACTTCATAGGGCAAATGCGTCATTTCGTGGTCGATTTCCTATGGTGGTCCGTGATTTATCTGCAATGAATGCCGATAATCCAATTTTAGCAGAAGGCTTCGGACTTACGCCGCAACTGGTAGCCCCCTTTTTAGGCAATTCAAACCAAGCGATTTGGCTTGTGTCGGATGGACACTTTAAGATGACCTCTGCAAAGAAACGCAGGAAATTGTCAGGAGAATTTAAGACAAGTGATATGGAAAACGCAGCACTGGAGAACCTGCATAAACGCGATATGCTAATTGACGCCCAAATAAGAGAAGAAGCAAACCAGCTCGGTCTAGAAGTTATCGAAGTAAAATCCTCAGTACCTTTTGAAGTTGCTGTTAAATTGGTTGAGAAGCATTTTGATGAATATCTAACATGTTGGAGACGTCATTCTTGACCTGTAATTGTAACGGTGATATTGAACTAACGGGTAACGATAGCTCCATAATACACAATGTAGGCGACCGGAAAAGATTCGGTCGCCTTCGTTATGTTAACGGGCAGGACTTAGGTTTTGTTATCCTTGATTGTTCGTTATTGGCCAAAAGAAAAACCGCCAATAATTAGACATCTGAAGGCGTTAATTCGTACAGGCTGCGCACCTCGCACTGAAGCGTATCGGCGATCGAAATCGCGAGCTTAAGAGACATCACTCTTTTATTGTCGATAAAGTCATCCAGCCGCTCCCGTCTCACCCGCAGTTCAAGCGCCAGCCGTTCCAGCGGCATTCCTGCTTCCTGAAGCCTTTCCTCTAGCAGGCAACGGCCAAGTTCGTACTTCAATATGCATATGCCCCTCTCAGAAAAAATCGTCCAACGAATCTTATGATTTCCTTTCCGCTTTAGCTTCATCCCCGGGTTGGATCTCGGGAATCGTGAGCGTAAACAGCGAGCCCGTCCCGGGCACTCTTGATGGAACCTCTCCGTCCAGCGCCCGGAATTACTAAACTTTAATGATAATCGGCCTCGGCAGCCCATTAAGCTAACATGCAATATAACGCAACTATCCAGCTACTGGAATCGTAATAATAATTGGATAGTTTTAGAGTGTATGACAATACATTTACAATTAGTGATTTTTGGGAGTGAAGAAAATGCGGGTGTATTCGATAGGTATAAGAATAGTAATTGGTGTTGTTTTATTAATTTGTGTAGTGGGAGGTGCGATGGCGTTCCAAAGCACAGATGTTGAAACCACGATGAATCAAAACCCTACGAAAGCCCCTAACTATCCTAAAAACGAAAACGGACAGACATATGGTTCTGCGGCAGATGCCACCTCCCCTGAAACGGAACCTGATTTAATTCGTGCAGTAGGTGTGGATGGCACTGTCGGATATGTGCTGAAAAAAGATTTAGACGGTGAGCAACCAAAGACGCCCGAAGAAGCTATAGCTATACAGAACAGTAGACCCCCAGATGGCTATGACAGCCCACTATATGATGTTGATGGTAAAACCGTTATTGGTGTCTTTCATATTGGAGGAAATTAACAACACATAACATATTTCAATTGTTAAGCTAACGGGAGACGATAGCTCAATTAACCGCCTTTTCACAAAGGCGGTTTTCTTATGGTCACAAATCAACATTAGAATTTAACATAGCCTAAAATTAAAAAGCCCCCATCTTGTAATCAAGATGAGGGCTAGTCTGGTTTGTATGCTTAGGATCATCAGCCTTTTACAGCGCCTTCAATCATCCCTGCAATTAACTGCTTTTGAAAGACCAACACAATGATTAGAAGCGGAACAACACTGATAACAGAACCTGCCATGATAAGGTGATACGGCGTATTATTGCTATCCTCAAGCGCTTTGAGCGCAACGGATAACGTCATGTTCTCCTGAGATCTCAAGATCACTGAAGGCCATAGGAAGTTATTCCACTGTTTAACGAATAGAATAATTCCAAGTCCAGCAAATCCTGATCTTAGATTAGGGAGTACAATGCGACGGAATAGCTTAAATTCCGTACAACCATCAATACGCGCAGCCTCCATCATCTCATCAGGGAGTGACATACAATATTGTCGCATAAAAAATATACCAAAAGCGTTGGCCAAATCCGGCAAAATAACGCCCCAAATGTTATCGATCAAATTCAAGTTTTTATAGATAGAGAACAGGGGAACCATTGTAGCTTCATGTGGGATCATAAGTGAGGCAAGCACTAATACAAATAAAAAGTTTTTCCCTTTAAATTGGTATTTGGCAAATGCAAATCCAGCCAAGCCACAGAATATTAAAGCAATAAGCGTGGAGGTAGAAGCTAACAAGAAACTGTTCCACGTAATGATACCAAATTTTCGTTCAACAAATAATTCTCTAAAGTTCTCCCAATGCAAGGTTGATGGAACCCAGATTGGCGGATTTACAAAAATCTCACTAATATCCTTTAATGAAGAACTGAACAACCAGAATAAAGGAAACATTGTAAGTAGTGAAGCCAAAGCCATCAATATAAAGGCTAAAGATGAGGACCATATGCTCTTGCTGCTAGAAGTGTCAATAGCTTGTATTTTAAGTGTTTTTTCCATAATATCCTCCCGCCCTACTCTTTATCGTCAAATATACGCATTTGCAACAATGAGATTGCCATCATCAAAATAAAGAAGCAGACGGCGATGGAAGATGCGTAACCGAAATTAAAGTTTTGGAAGCTTTCAATATACAACATCAATACAGGGGTCATCGTAGAATTTAACGGTCCACCCTGTGTAAGAATAAAGGGCTCTGTAAAGAGCGAGAATGTTCCAATTGTCGAGAGCACTGTACAGAACAACAACATTTTTTTGACCAACGGAATTGTAATGTAGAAGAAGCTTTTTAATTTTGTTGCTCCATCCACATAAGCGGCTTCGTACAAATCCTTCGAAATGTTCTGCAAGCCTGTCAACAACAGAAGCATATTGTACCCAAGCCAGCGATACAACACCATCATGGCTACGGAAATACGAGCCCACCATGGCGATTCGAGCCAAGGTATCGGACTATCAATCAGACCAATATTTCTGAGGATGCTGTTAACCAGACCATCCTGCGTGTTCAAGAGTAAAATGAACACGAAGGATACGGCCACAACAGATACGAAGTTGGGCACAAATAGTGCCATTCGAAAAAATCCTTTACCTACCATCCAATTGGAATTGAGTATGGAAGCAAATATAAGACCCAAAAACAACATAAGCGGCACATACATCAGGAAGATCAATGAACTGTTCCATAAGGATAACCAGAAGGTTTTATCTCCGAACAACTGAATATAGTTATCAAAACCAATTATTACTTTCTCCCCAGATCCATTCCAATCCGTAAGGCTGATATAAAATGAATACAAAATGGGATATAACGAGAAGACAAAGAACAAAATGAAATAGGGTGATATGTAAAGATAGGGAGCAAACAACATTTGCTTGTTCCATTTGGGTGTTTTCATATCGTTCCCTCCATTCCTATCAGAATAAATTTATTAGTTTCTCTTTGTTTTGCTGCGTAGTTCGTCAGCCATTTCTTGTAATGCTTTCTCTGAACTCACATGATTCAAGAATACCTTTGCCCATACATCCGTCATGAGTTTGTTTGCCATAGGAAAATCGGAAGTATACGCCAACGGATAAGTGTTCGCCAGTGACTGTGAGTATACTTTGCGGATAGCCTGATCATTGAAATAGGCTGACTTTTCATCCAACGAGGCATCATTATTAACTAGCATTGCAGGAAATAGTCCGGCTTCCGCCATCATTTTCACTTGAGAATCCTCACTGCCGAGCATAAATTCGATAAAATTCCATGCCTCTTCAGGATGTTTGGATTTTTTGTTAATCGCTAGATTTGCTCCACCTTGATTCGCACCAGTATATTTATCATCTTTGGACCATTTTGGCATCATCGCTACTGACCATTTGCCTTTATCTGCTGGAGAATACTGATTTTCGATGATCGCATCATGCCATGAACCGCCGACAACGGTGGCAATTTTCCCATCCCGAATGCCGTTCCCCCATTGATCAGAATTAGCTCGTGCATCGAATACAAGTCCTTCATTTTGCATTTTAATCAGGAAATCTGCACTTTCCTTAATCTCCGGTGAATCTATAGCAACATTTCCTTCATCATCGAAGTACCATAAACCACGTTGCCACATCATCGATTCAAACATTCGGTTGCTAGAGTTCGTTTTGGAATCCCCGTACATCATAGCTCCCGTTTTTTCTTTAATTAGTTTGGCCGCCTCGTAATAGTCGTCCCAGGTCTGAATCTTTTGAGCAACTTCATCTGGATCTGTTGGTAGGCCTGCTTGTGCGAATAGGTCGTTGCGGTAGAACATGACTACCGGACCACTATCCCAAGGCATTGCATAGACTTTGTCATCCTTGGTTGCATCTTCCCATTTATAAGCACTCATCTTGTCCTTGTATGGTTCTACACGAGAGGTAATATCAAGTAAAGAATCGATTTTTACGATCTGTGATAGATTTGTAGATTCTACAGTAATAATATCCGGTACCGTATCCCCCGTATTTGAAGTAATTAGATATTTCGAATACAGATCTGTGGACTTCATAGTCTGAAATTCTACTTCGATGTTTGGATATTTAGCATTGAAAGCTTCCATATTCAAATCGAGTCCGTCTTTTGCGGTTTCCCAAATCCAGACTACTAATTTAACCTTCTCGTCACCATTAGCTGGTGCAGTGGATGCATTCTGCTTGTTATCTGAAGAGCAAGCAGTAGCCAGCAAAGAAACCATCAGACAAGTAATGAGTACATATAACAAGCTTTTTCTTTTCACGAACTTCAACCCCCTGTAATTAATAAATTGTAGCTTACATTCATTATGATAAAACTTTTGAAAGGGCTTTCAAACGGACTGTTGTTTGATTAAAGTGTGATCTTTTCCAATAAATAAAAAAAATGCCCAGGCTACCTAGGCACAGTTGTACATTTGTTCAGAGAAAGGGTCATTTTGTTTGAAGACGATATTGACCGGGTGTAATCTCCACATGTTTCTTGAACCATTTCGAGAAATATTTCACATCTTGAATGCCTATCTTCTCGGCAACTTCCTCTATACGAATTGTAGTAACACTTAGTAACTCCTTAGCCCTCTGTAGCTTGCGGTCAGATATAAAGGAAATGATGCTATATCCCGTCGCCTCCTTGAAGATCGTGCTAAAGTAACTTCGACTTACTCCAATGTTTGCAGCCACATCTGCTGCCCTGATATCAGTATCGAGATGTTCATCAATGAAATCAATGGCTAGTATAATATCCTCTTTATGCGTCAGGCTTAACAAGTTGGTATTACATTCTACAAGCCTCATGCGATATAACCTGCTTAAGGAATCCATCCAGTCTTCAGCACTGACAATAGGTTTGCTTTGACGCCACTCTAATATAGTGTTCATTAATTTCATATCTACAAGCTTGGATCTTACAAGATCTTGAAGCGCTGGTGTACATGCAATAAATGCGGAATATTCGTCTAGTTCAAGTAACATTAATTGTTTAGGGTTAGTTATTGACATATCCTTCCATTGATTAAGGTTGATACCCATGCTGTTAGTATTGTCACGAGGAATATACATGTGAATTAAACAAGAATAGGATTGCATCCAGTTCCACTTTGTCCGAACACGTTCCAATAAATACTCTCTAGCTTCATAACTATGCTTACTAAGCCAAGCTTCCACTGCCTCTCTAGTCTGATCCCGATGCTCTTTCACCAAGTCCACCGCAATTTGTTGCTTCGTATGTTGTTCCTCGAATTGTAAGTAAACACGATTTAATGAGTCATTTATATGATCGTCATCCATATCTGTCTTGACGATATAATCATGTACACCCAATTGGATTCCATGCTGGGCATAGTCAAAGTCCCTGTGGCAGCTCAGGAATAGTATCGCCGTCTCCGGGGCTTCTTTTCTTATTTTTTGTGCGAGTTCAATACCCGTCATTTCTGGCATGACAATGTCTGTAATAACTAATTGGGGCTGATGCTCCAAAAATTTTTGCCACCCTATACTTCCGTTGGCTGCATCATCCACTACAACCATCTGATGTTCTTCCCAATTAATGGTCATCCGAAGCCCTTTTCTTACCAGCTGCTCATCATCAACAATTAGAACTTTGATTGGGAATGGATCTCTACTGTCTTTGGCCATGTTAAAGTCACCTTCGTTCCTTTATTTCTGTCTGATTCTATTGATAATCCGTAGACATCACCATAATGCAGTTTAAATCGCTCATCCACATTCCGCAAACCTAATCCACCTTGCTTGTTCGGTACCTTCTGTCCTGAGCCAATAAACTTCATATCCTCTGTTTTGACACCCATTCCATCGTCTTCAAGTACCATATATAATTTATTTTTTTCCTCGAATATTTTCATATCGATGTTCCCATGACCATCTCGAAATCCATGAAAAAAAATGTTTTCGAGCAAAGGCTGAAACACCATTCTCGGAATCAGGCAATGTTCAAGGCCAGGTTGTACCTCAAGGTTAAAGGTAAACACATCGTCATAACGAAAACGCTGAATCTCAATAAAATGGCGTGCTATTTCAATTTCCTTCGTCAAAGGGAGCAGTGTTTGTTTGAAATTAAAGCTTCCATCCAGAACGACAATGAGATGCTGGAGCATCTTTTGAATTTCGGGTTGATGAGCCAGCTTCGCTTTCCATTGAATTGAATTTAACGTATTAAATAAGAGGTGTGGATTAATTTGATAATGTAATATCTTCAACTCAGCATCGCTTTTGAGCTTCTCGGTTTGGCTAATTTCGTTAACAAGCTCCACGATTTGTTCTGTCATCTTGTTGAAGGCTTCACTTAGAAACCCAAGCTCATCCGATGACATGACAGGGGTACGTATAAGCAGATCGCCTTCACCAAACCTGCGCATGGAATGCGCTAATTTCTTAATTGGCATCGTAAAACGTATTGAAAAAAAGCTTGCCATAATCACGCCTAGAAACACTGCTAAACCGGAAATAAAAACAGAATACTTCAATATAACGGTAGACGATTCATAGAACGTTGCATAGGGAACTCTTGCTTCCACGACCCAATCCTCCGTATCCAGAGAACGTGACCATACAATATCATTGTGTTGACTCGTATAATCCGAAGATGGCAACAAAGAGTGTCCAGCTGCATCTTTAATTTGTAAGTGGGATTTGGTATCTCTTTCGAATGATTTAATTAAGCTAAGAATTGTATCCGCTTTCATATCAATCAGTAATTTACTACCCATTGGTAATCCAAACGAATTCTTTAAAGGAACCAGTAAACTAATCATGTAGTCGTTACTAGGCACTGAATAATAATCAGGAATATGAATCATCACATGCCTGTCATTATTAAGAGATTCAATAGACCAGAACTGGGAGTTAGTAAGGCTCTCCTCATTAATTAGATTCTTCCCGATTACCCTTTCTGAAGGAGTAATCACTGCAATATTAAATATATTTGTATTTTCCAGTGAGGAAATAAAGTTTTGAAAATCCCGTTCCTCAACAAATTGTTCAAAGGTAGAAGGAGCTTTATCTTCAACTAATATGGATGAAGCAATAAGATAGGATAGGATATTACCCGTAATTTGATCCATCTGCCTTAGATTGCTATCAACATGCAGCTTAAGTTGATCAACGGCATACATACCATAACTACCAAACTGTTCATTTACAACCTTGGAAGATCGATGATATGAAAAATATCCAAGTGTACATACTGGCAAAATAGCAACTATAAAAATAATTAGTGTTAGCTTTGTTCTGACACTTCCTGCTTTTCTGATACGGGATCTGATTCTATCTAAGTTGCTCATCATAATACCTCTTCTAGTTATTCTTCTAGCAAATGAACTATTGAATCTACACAGTATATCAAAAAAACTATTAAATTTGAATAAATGGTGTCCCCGAATTGCTCACTTTAGGGACACCATTTAAGAGGTACTTACTAGTCTTCTTTAAATAATGGTAATATATTCAATTCGAATGTGAACTGTTTCTCAGCCAAACGGTAAGCCTCCAACAATTCAGGACCGCAGGAGTTGGAACCCACTCCACTCATCTTGTAATCTAGATGTACAATCGTTTCATTCCTGCGAACTAGCTCATATGCATGTTGAGCCACTGTTAAGTCTTCTGGAGTATAGTGTGAAGCATTGAATGAGAATGGCTTGACACCTGTGAACTTCAGCCCCATCCCCTGCTCATTAGATACAATGACCCAATCCGTATGATCATGAGAGCCATTTTCCTGCGGCATGATATAAGGTATAAATAGCTCGTCTACTGTAGTTAAGTATTTATTCTTCAGTGTGCTTTGACTTTTATCAATATAGCTCTCATGAGGTCCATTTCCGAAATACTCTACTTCCTCTGTGCCGGATGGCATCGTAAGCTGTAGACCAAATCTAGGTAGGAACAACAAATCCTCACGGACCGTTATTTCAACTTTCAACTTGATTTCACCATCACTTGTTACTCGCCAATACGCTACTCCGTGTAACAATGGCGGCTTGATATACCCGCCCAAAGAAAATTTGACACGTAGTTCCACAGACGATTCTTTTTGCTGCGTTACGATTGCTTCATATACATGCATATGTGCCCGGTCATAACCTTCTTCAATCCACTGCAATTTGACCTTGCGATCATTATCAATTGGAGCTCGCCATATATTGAAGCTGAGTGGCTTTTGAATCATTTCTACTCCGTGCTTGGATACAGAGATAAATGTTCCGTTATACATATCAAACACATGCCGGAAATCAAAACCTTCAATTATTAATTGTTCATTATGTTCCGTAACCTGCATAGTATGGTTGGCTGTCTTAGCGTTAGACACTTCCAGAACCTCAACCGGCAGTCTGAACTGCTCGAAATTCACTTCATGTCCTGAATCCGCCCAAACCGTATTCTTCTGCAATCGGCAAGACATGGTTAGGAAATAAGTGTCTGCTGAGGGTTCCGGGAAGAGATAATCCAGCTTCACGCTGCTTGAAGTATGTGGTGCAACCTCAGTTAACAAGGTCTGTCCTTGCTGGACAAGTTCTCCATTCTTTTCAACCTTCCAATATAACGTCAAGTGAGAAAGATCAATGAAATCATAGAGATTTGTAATTAGGACAATCCCTTCTAACAAATTATCTACTTCGATCCTGACTGGAGCAATAACCTTCTTTAATTCAAGTAGTCCTGTATGCGGAATTCTATCAGGCGAGACAAGTCCATCGATACAGAAATTTCCATCATTCGGTTTATCCCCGAAATCTCCTCCGTAAGCGTAATATGGTGTACCTTCATGATTCGTCGCCAAGATGCCATGATCCGACCATTCCCATACACACCCACCCATCAGCTTCGGATATTTATAGATAACATCCCAATAATCCTTTAGATCACCAGGTCCATTGCCCATGGCGTGACTGTATTCACACATAAACATAGGTTTGGTGCTATTCTCATCCTTAGCATAGGCTTCGATATAGGCAGGTGAGGAATACATCCGGCTCTCCATATCTAGCACTTCTACATCAGGACTTCCAAAATGCCTAGGGTCAGAGCCTTCGTAATGAATAGGTCTCGAGTTGTCTCTTGATTTTGTCCATCTCGCCATCGCCATATGGTTCGTATCGTACCCTGATTCATTCCCCATTGACCATATAATTACAGAAGGATGATTCTTATCACGCTCCACCATACGAACAGCACGTTCTACAAAAACATGCTCCCATTCCGGGATACGTGTTAACATATTAAAATCACCTATGGCATGAAATACCCCGTGACATTCGAGATCAGCCTCGTCAATTACATAGAAGCCATACTCATTACAGAGTTGCAGGAAACGTGAATCATTGGGATAATGGGAAGCTCGAATCGTATTGATATTGTGCAATTTCATCAGCTTTAAATCCTGAATCATATGATTAATAGGTACCGTCTGTCCTAATACAGGATGTGAATCATGTCGATTCACTCCTTTTAGCTTGACCGCCATACCATTAATTTGGAATATACCGTCAATAATCTCTACCTTTCTGAAACCGATCGCAAAGTGCAATACCTCATCGCCAGCCGTAATAAACATTTGATATAAATTAGGTGTTTCGGCATTCCATAGACTTGGATTGTCGATGTGTAGAGTAACGCTTCCCTTCCCATTGACGCTGACAACTTCATCCGCCTTACTCTGACCGTCTGCATCAACAAGCTGGACCCGGGCTTCTATTTCTCCATTAGTATCCAACTCACAGGTTATGATTCCATCTTGGTAATCATTCTCCAACTCCACCCGATTAAATACATCCACGATATGAACAGGGTTGCGAGCCATTAAATACACATCCCGAAATATACCCGAGAATCTCCACACGTCCTGATCTTCTATATAGGAACCATCACACCATTTCAGCACCATAACGGCAATCTTATTATTACCAGAATGAACATACGGTGAAATATCAAATTCAGCAGGCATCCGACTACCTTGGCTGTACCCGACCCATGTTCCATTTATCCATAAATAAAAGCATGAGTTCACACCTTCAAATACAATATACTTCTGTTTCGCTTCCCAATCGCTAGAGATATTGAAATCTCTTACGTATAAACCAGCGGGATTTGCATTTGGAACATACGGTGGGTCACAAGGAAATGGATAATTTACGTTTGTGTAATGAAGCTGATCATATCCATTGACTTGCCAGCATGATGGTACAAGCAGGTCATCCCAATCACTGACATCGGCATCGGTCTGATAAAAGTCATCCTGTACTTGCTGAACCGACTCCTTATATTTAAACTTCCAATTCCCATTAAGTGTGCGATAGAACAGGGATTTTCCCCGCTTTTGCTTGAGAGCTGATTCCGCATCTCCATAGGGTATATAATAAGCTCGTGGAGCTTCTCTGTTTTTTTGAAGTACGTTCAGATCTTCCCAATATTTCGGTATATTGATCATATCTATTCCCCTCACATCATTCATATTTAGTCAGCTCTATTGTATCGGATATGAAAAGGCTTTCAAACCGACTCTTGTTTGATTACAGGGTCATTTTGTTTGATTTGGCCTGATCAATTCTTCTTACCATTCGGCTACAGATCCGTCCTTATGTCTCCAAAGTGGGTTCCTCCAGCGATGTGGCGCTTCTAATGACATTTTAATCACATATTCCTCATTGACCGTAATTCCTAGTCCCGGACCTTGCGGAATTTTTACATATCCGTCGTCATAAGCGAACACACCGGGATCGGTGATATAATCCAACAAATCATTACCCTGATTATAATGAATCCCCAAGCTTTGCTCCTGTATAACCGCATTGTGTGCTGTTGCATCAACCTGTAAACAAGCTGCCAACGCAATCGGTCCCAATGGACAGTGAGGTGCTACGGCTACGTCATAAGCCTCAGCCATCGCAAAGATTTTCTTACATTCAGTAATGCCACCTGCATGTGATAAATCCGGTTGAATGATATCAACATATCCATCTTCCAAGAGAGATTTAAAGTCCCATCGCGAGAACATTCTCTCCCCAGTTGCGATGGGGGTGCTTGTGTGATTGGCGATATCTCGCAATGCTTCGTTATTCTCCGGGAGCACAGGCTCTTCAATAAACATGAGTCTATAAGGCTCCAGTGCTTTTGCTAGCACTTTGGCCATCGGCTTATGAACACGGCCATGAAAATCTACCCCAATGCCAAAATCCGGACCTGTAGCAGTGCGAATCGCCGCTACACGTTCTACAACTTCGTCCACCTTGTGATAGCTATCAATATACTGCATTTCCTCGGTAGCATTCATTTTGATTGCAGTAAAACCGGCCTGCTGTTTCTCAAGTGCAGCTTGTCCAACATCACTCGGCCGATCTCCACCAATCCAAGAATACACACGCATGGAATCCCGGCATGCCCCACCCAGCAATTGATAGATTGGCGCATTGAAGTACTTCCCTTTTATATCCCACAAAGCCTGATCAATTCCAGCAATAGCACTCATTAAAATGGAACCCCCACGGTAAAATCCACTGCGGTACATGACCTGCCAATGATCTTCAATACAAAGAGGATCTTTACCAATCAACGAATCCATCAGTTCATCTACCGCGGCTCTCACCGTGTGAGCCTTGCCTTCAATTACCGGTTCTCCCCAACCTACAATTCCTTCATCCGTCTCAATTTTTAGAAATAACCAGCGCGGTGGTACGATATAAGTGCTAAACTTTGTAATTTTCACGAATGATCTCTCCCTATTCTCTTGCTTTTTGAATTTCTTTAATAAATTGTTGTGCCCGGGATGTTATTACATCGTACTGCTCTTCCTCTACCGCTTTCTTATCGATCAGCGATCCTCCAAGACCAACAGCTACTGATCCGGCTTTAATGAATTGCCCTACATTTTCCAATGTAACACCACCTGTTGGCATCATTGGAATATGTCCCAAAGGTGCTGACAGTTCCTTAATATAGTTAACGCCCAGAGAAGATCCAGGGAAAATCTTGAGCATATCTGCGCCATATTGATAACCCGTTACAATCTCTGTAGGAGTCATAACTCCTGGAATCGATATACAGTTAGATCTAATGGTCACTTTTACTGTTTCCTCATCCAAAATGGGTGAAAAAATAAAATCAGCCCCGGCTTCTATCGCCGTCATCGCAACCTCCGCATTCAGAACTGTGCCCGCTCCAACCAGTACACGATCTTTGTACCTATCTTTTAGCAAAGTAATAAGCTCAAAAGCCCGGTCTGTATCAACCGTAATCTCCAATGCTTGGACCCCACCGGCAACCAGTGCATCGGTAATGAGTACTGCTTGGTCAAATGGAGGTCTACGTACGACAGCAATGACACCAGAATCCTTTAGCAGTTGTAACTTTTCATATTTCTTCATATCCAACACTCCTTAGCGTTTTACATTCTGATAATTCACTTGCCCGGACATCATCAAAGTGAGCTCCTCATCGCTTGGAAGTCCCTCTGTATCGCCATTAACCCCTACAACAATAGCACCGACCGCATTTGCTCTGGACACAGCCATCGCCAGATCTTCTTGCCGCAATAGTCCGCTAATAAACCCGGCGGCAAATCCATCACCAGCCCCGACAGGATCAATCTCTTGAACGGGATAAGAAGGAATACACCCTTTCTCAGTCAAAGACTGATAGTACGCGCCTTCCTTGCCAAGCTTTACAATTACTGCTTCTGGCCCCAGCTTGAGCAGTTCTTCAGCAATTTTCTCTGGCTCTTTCTGACCTGTGAGGAAATCACCTTCATCCAAACCAGGTAAGATATAATTGGCCCTACTAGCTAGTTCGAGCAATATCTGTTTGGTATCCGGACGATTCCAAAGCTTCCATCTTATATTAGGGTCAAACACAACGCTCAAATGATTCCGTTTGGCCAAATCCATTGCATGTAATACCAGTTCCAGACAGCTCGGGCTTAGTGCAGGAGTAATGCCTGTTACATGTAAAATTTTGGCTTGAGCCAAATAGGACTCATCTAAATCTTCGGGCTTCAGTAAGCTTGCTGCGGATTGATTGCGATAATAATAGACCTGTGTTCTCCCACCTGATTGACGTTCTTTAAAAAATACAGCTGTGGGAGCCTTATCAGTAAATAAACAACGGGAAGTATCCACTCCCTGACCTCTTACACTTTGCAGTATGTAACGTCCAAAGGCATCCTGTCCCAACTTACTGAACCAACCTACAGAATGACCCAATTTGGCCAGTCCAATCGCTACATTAGACTCGGCCCCAGCCATCTGTTTATTGAATTGATGCACATATTCAAGCGGCAAATTTTGATCTCCACTAAACAGGACCATAGATTCACCAAAAGTTACAACCTCCATCCTAATTCCTCCCTTGACTCAGCAACCAGTGTGACGTCTAATTTTTTCATACGAAAGATCATATCTATTTATGTTTTAATCCTAATAAAACAACATACAAACGATCAATGTTCAATTATTAAGCATATTTCAACTGATTTATAGCCATAATGAGTAAATAGATATGATCTTTATGGAGGTATCATAGTATCTTTTTTTAGAGATGTCAATATCCTAATACAATTAGCGACGAACTGAATGACTATGTTAAAATAACTTTATTATGAGAAATTTCAGGAGACTATGATCATGAAAAAGACCGCATTCTTAACTACCGTAGAGCAGCTTAACAAAAAAATTATCGACGGAGAGTGGCCTCCAGGTTCACGCATACCTACTCTTCAACAAATATCCAAAGAATTAGAAGTCAGTGTCACTACAATAAGAGAAGCGTTGAGAACGCTGGAGAGTCAGGGAAACGTAAGTATTGAACATGGGCGTGGTATGTATGTGCGTAATGATCCATTGTTACTTGAGGATCCTACTGCAAATCTTAAAGAGCTCGGGGATATTTCGCTCGTCAAATTGCTCGAGGCAAGATTGTTGATTGAGCCTGTACTTGCTGGATTAAGTGCGGAGCGGGCTACACTCGCCCAAGTCAAGCAACTTCGGGTGCTGGCGGATGCGATGGTCAATCAGATGGAAGAAGGCGGCCCTTTCCTTGATACGGATCTCTCCTTTCATCGGCTCATTGCCGAATCAGCACAGCATCCTGTCCTGTTGCGTATGCTGGAATCGATCTATCCGCTACTGGCAGAAGGACGTAAGCAGACGAATACCTTACCTCATATGCGTACCAAAGCCTCCAATTTCCACATTCTAATTGCGATTGCTATCGAGGAAAGACATAGTGAACAAGCCAAACAACTGATGCATTTTCATATCAATGACATGCTTGAAGCTTTGAAAAAGTAGCATAGTCATACAAATAACCCGTAAAGATGTCACCTTGTTCAAAGTGTCCATCTTTACGGGTCATTGAGTGTTGAAGAATATATCTACTGCTTCAAAAGGGAGCTCGGACATTTCCGAACTCCCTTTTGAATAATTTCTCCCCTATTTCACTTTTGAAAGCAGGTCTTCCATCATCTCATAATTCATGGCGCCTCGTACCTTCTCCCGAATGACTCCATCGGCATCCAATACATAGGTGGTCGGGTAGGCAACGACCTGATAGGTTTGCATAAGGTCCCCTTCCTCATCCAATACAATCGGGAAAGTAAGTTCTTGCTCTTGAACAAATGTGGGGACATCCTCTATCGAATCTTCAGTTATTGTCATATTCACTCCGAGAATGACCACATCTTCCGATTGATAATGATCATAAATGTTCTGCATATGCGGCATCTCTACACGGCAGGGAGGACACCATGTAGCCCAAAAGTTTAGTAATACTCTTTGCCCCTTATAGTCCGATAGCCGTACCTGATTACCATTCAGATCTTGAAGTGAGAAATCAGGAGCTAATTGTCCTTTCTCAATTCCAATATCACGACTTTCCTCTTCCGAGCTTGCACTTTGCAGGGGCTGCTGGGAAGTCTTGCTAAAGTATTCATATCCGCCATATAGTACTAATCCAATTATAAAGATGATTGCGATGATGTTTTTTTTCATTTAATTACCCCTGTCTATCAAAAATTAATATCCCAGAAACTATATTTAGCCAGCCAAGCACTCAGTTTTTGCAGTTGCCCTGTGAACAGGAGAAGTCCCATCCCTATCAGCAGTATCCCATTCACCTTCGATAACAGGGGCATCCATTTATTCATTTTTTGCAGCACGTTCATAGAGTACGTTAACATCCAGGAAATCAGGAGGAATGGAATGCCGAGGCCAAGGGAATAGACTGCTAACATTCCTACACCGCTCCATAACGTTTCTGCTGAACCCGCCATGAGTAGAATCGAGGATAATGCCAGTCCAACACACGGACTCCAACCTGCTCCAAACGCAAATCCCGTAAGCAAAGAACGAACCGCTCCACTACTCCTACCCCCTTTAGTACCCCAGCTTTTTCCTGACATTAGAAAAGACAGATTGAGCCATCCGATCATTTGCAAGCCAAAGATAATAATGAAGAGGCCGCTTATTCTCTGTACCAACTCTCGTTGCTGAGCAAAAAATTGGCCAACGAAACTTGCCGAAGCACCCATGGCGATAAAAATCAAGCTAAATCCTAAAATAAAAAATAGGGATTGGGTGATTAATTTCCCCCTATGTACCACAAGTTTGCCATCTTGCAGTGATGACCCTGTTAAATGTGACAAATAAGCAGGAATCAGCGGAAATATGCAGGGGGATAGAAAGGACAACATCCCTGCAGTAAAAGCTACTATAATCGTAATTTGATTCATATAATTACCCTTTCTCGTTCTTCTCGCGGAATAATGACCATCCCGCTAAACCTGTGGCTATTGCAATACAAATTATTTGCAGCCTGCTAAATGACAGCAGCCACAACGTACGGTCCGGATGCAGAAACTGAAGAAGTACATGTCCAATCAGAAACCAGATGGCATAACCAGTCCGGTCACCAAACCGTGAGGTTCTCCGTGTCAGAAACAGGATCAACAGAAACAGACCCGACCATAATATGCTTAAGCTATCATATAAAGCAGGTTCATTCCCTGTTATAAATTGCAAGATTGGATAGATTAACCAACATCCAGAAGTGAACCACAGCCCGATATCCATCCATACATTCATAGACAAGTGCAATTTTCTCGAACGATACCAAAGGTAACAAATCGCAATTATACTCGCCAGCCACTCTCCACGCTTACCGCCATCAAAATACAGTAAACTAACGGGAGTCTCTATAAATTCAACAGGATATAAAAATATAAAGCTCCCTTTCCATACTAGCATCCATATCAAGAATGCATTGCTAGCATAGGACATGAAGCGGTTTTGTTCTGGATTATGTCGTAGCCGATAATGCAACACAAGCCATCCTATTTCCCCAAAGATCAGGTACATTACGAGTCGTCCATTTAGTAATAGTGATCCCAGTTGGATATTCCCCATATCCTCTGACCTCCTTTCTCTCCTATCAGCTTGTCAGACTTTTATAAAGATATGATAAAGTAACCTTGATTACTTCAATTTAAATGATCCTTTATGTCTTGTTTGGTTTGAGAGGTATCGTTATTGAAAAAGAATACTTGTTCATGTCAGAGCTGAGCTCTACCTGACCTCCAAGCTTCGCCATAATTTCCTTTACTATAGCTAGACCAAGTCCGCTACCCTTTATCCCTTCTGTACGCTGTCTGGACCCATCCGCTTGGAAGAAACGTTCAAAGACCAAATCCTGTAGCTCTTCTGGCAAAGACTCTCCCAAATTGCTTACTGTAAGTCGATAATCATCCCCGTCAGCTACTCCTGAAATCCAAATCATATGTCCAGAATTATAAGTAATTGCGTTCTGCATCAGATTGGTTAAGACCTGCCGCAAGCCGTCCTCAGAGCTAATTATGTCAAGTTGTTCAAGCGAAATATCTAATGTTATCTCTTTGTGCTGGAGTTCTAGTTGAAAAGATTGCAAACTACGTGTAATGAACTCATCAATGGGTATCCGGTTGAAAATCATACTGTCAGCCCCCTTGTCCTCCCAAAGGGATAGTTGATGGAGCTGTTCAACAAGTCGTGTAATATGCTGTGACTCTTCCAACAGGGATAAATACAATTCCCGGTCTCCCTCAATCACACCGTTACTTAACGCCTCCAAATAACCATTCAAATTACTGAGCGGTGTTCTTAAATCATGTGATACATTACTGAGCATTACTTTACGATTTTGTTCCGATCGCTGCAGGGTTAATGTCATCGCATTAAAGCGTTTCGTCAATTCTCCGATCTCATCCTCAGAGTTTACTTCAATAGGTTCAGGATATGATCCTTCTATTAACTGACGTGTCGACTCTGTCAATTTTTTCAAAGGAGACAGAATCTTCTTGATAAAGAAAAAATGAATGAGTGTAGCAACAACGACAGCAAGCAGACTTGCCCTAATCAGATAGAACTGCATGGTGCGTTGAAAAAAATCGGTTTTAGCGTCACCCACAAGCTGATACTTTTCCACCAGCACACATGCAAAATCTTTCACTGACACACCTGCCAACCAGATCACAATGAGCATCACCAACGCATTAACCGCAACCAACTTCCAAGCGACATAATGCTTCCGTATTTGCAGTATCTTAGTAAGCAACAAAGCGATACCCCATTCCACGGACCGTTTGAAAGAAGGTCGGTGCCTGGCAGGATGCCTCGATCTTCTCTCTCAGCTTGCCGACGTGGACGTCAACCGTACGATCAATCACAGATCTCTCATCATTGAGATAGAGCTCATTTAAAATTTGTTCACGGGACAAGATTTGGTTGGGATGCTTCATAAAGAAATGCAGCAATCTAAATTCATGATGTGTTAATGCAATATCGACCCCTTTATACTTAACCTCCCCGGATAGCGTCTTGATCGTTAGACCTCTGTAACTAATCTTGCTGCAGCGATTGGCCATCCGCTTGAGTACCGTATTTACCCGTACAACTACTTCTTGAGGGCTAAATGGCTTGATAATGTAATCATCCGCACCCATTTGCAGACCTGCGATACGTTCGGATTCCGTAATTTTAGCTGTGAGCATAATAATAGGGATATCGCTTTTCAGTTCATGCCGAATCCACTTACATAATTGTTCACCACTGAACTTGGGCATCATCAGGTCAGTGATCACGAAACAGGGTTCATCTTGTTGAAATATCGCTCTGGCTTCTTCCCCATTCTGAGCCTCCAATACGCCATAACCTTCTTTCTCCAAATATATCCTTAAGAGCTTTCTTATTTTCATATCGTCCTCGACGATTAAGATATCTTTCTGCAAACTATTTCACCCTTTCTTGAACTAAAGGTTCATTATACAAGACTAATTTAAAGAAATGTTAAAGACGGAAAATTGAAAAACTTAACAAAATAAAAACAAGCCAGAGCGCATGATCCATCCACGCTTCGGCTTGTTCTATTTCAGATATTTCAATCCGAATGATTCTTCTAGACTCAGACTGAGTATTATGGTGCTGGTGTATATTTCGCTGCTTGCGCTCCTGCTGTTCTACCGAACACAATCGTGTCAGCAATTGCATTACCACCTAGACGGTTAGTTCCATGGATTCCACCTGTTACTTCGCCTGCTGCATATAGACCAGGAATCACATTACCAGCGGTATTAATCACTTCGGTATTCGTGTTGATTTCCAATCCACCCATCGTATGATGCGCTGTTGGTACACGTGGACTTGCAAAGTAAGGTGCTTTGTCCATTTTCTTCGCGAGAATTTCGCGTCCATATTTCTCATCTTTTTGGCTATCTACTGTTTGGTTATAGTACTCAATGGTTGCTGTGAAAGTCTTAGGATCAACTTTAATTTTCTTCGCTAGTTCCTCAAGACTATCGGCTTGTACTACTTTTCCTGATTCAACAAGTTGTTCAATCGTTTCATCGAAATTGTTTTTTGTTCCTGGTGTAAATGTGTTGCTGTCCGCAATTACATACATTAAGGAATCTTCTTGTTGCATTAATGCTTGCGTCATTTCATCACGACGTGCATCTTCACGAATAAAACGTTCCCCCGCTTTATTCACGAACATATACGATTCAACCCCCTTTGCCAACCATCCTGTCAAGCTTCCTGTCTCTGGATCGCCGAGCGGCAAGGATTGAAGATACTCCATACCTACCAAGTTAGCTTCTGCTTGCTCCCCAAGTACTAGACCATCCCCCGTTGCACCCGGATGATTCGTTGTTTGCACACTATCCGGAATTTCAGGATTATATTTATGCCGCATATCTAAACTTGCAGCGTAACCGCCCGTTGCTAAGATAACGGCCTTATTTGCGCGAATTGTAATAGCTGCGCCATCAGAGGTTCCTTTCAAACCGACAACCGTACCATTTTCAATAATTAATTCTTTCGCTTCCGTCTTCGTCAACACTTCAACATCATTCTTTTCTAGTGAGGCTTGAAGAGCTGTAACAAAACCACCATGTTCGTTCACCGGACGATGACTACGAGGCCATAATGCACCAGCAACCGTAAATACTTCATCGGAGAACTCCAGTCCAAGCCCTTCAAGCCAGTGAATACCATCAAGTGCATTATCTACAAGATAATGTACCAATTCAGGATTCGCCTTCTCATCGCCACCTTTGAATGTTTGCGTGAAATGCTTATCCAAGGAATCTTCGATATCTTGCTTGGATTGACGCTCTGGATCTACCGCATTGTACGCGCCACCAGCTAATGCTGTGTTACCACCAATACGATCCATTTTATCAATAACGATGACGGAAGCCCCGTTTTCCTTCGCCGTTTGTGCAGCTGCTAAACCAGCCCCACCCGCTCCAATAACAATGACGTCAGCGGACATCTCGATAGCATCTTTTGCCGCTTTAACAACTTCTCTCTTTTTCCATTCATCTACATTTGCTCCTGCATCTTTAAGTGCATTCGCAATGGCTTCTTTAACTCCGTTACTACTAAATGTTGCGCCAGATATACTGTCAACGTTCAGGCTTTGATATTCAACAACATCGCTGGGAATTTGTTTGATCGCAACATCACCGACACCCGCTGTCTCGCCATGCTCAAGGACGTTAATGGCCCCAACTTTACCAGCATCGTCAACCGTTAGTTCAATTTTAATTTTGCCATGAAAACCATCTGCTTCTGCAGCGTACAGCCCTGCTTTTAACGAACCATCAACACTTGCAGCATCGGGCGAATTAGAATTTCCACTTGAACACCCCACAATGGATGTTAACATCAATGCTGCGACTACAACCCCAGATAAACTCTTCTTAAAATAGTTCATTTCTTCCCCCTGTTTCATCTCGCTGTATTTTGTGATACAATTCACAATCAATGGCGTTCGAGCTCAATTCCTAACCTAACGCCTACACTTATTATCCATGATCAGGAAATTTTTTTCTGTATCGGTGTATACCAAAGTGAATACATATCATAAGAGGTACAGCCATGAATAAAAGCAAAGTCGACAACTCGTATGAAAATAAAGAACTACCACACTACATAAATGAACTTTTAGCGTTAATCCACAAACACAACCTGGGCAGCATGCGACGTTATCGTAAAAATGAACATATCTTTCATAATAACGATCCAGCGGACTCTATCTATATTATCCAAAAAGGTGTAGTGATTACTTATCTGGCCGATCAAGAAGGGCGTGAACGAATTCGGCGTTTCTTCTCCGTAGGTGACATTCTTGGTCATAACACACTGTTCCATGGTGGTTACATTGCCGATGCACAAGCCATACAACCTAGCAAAGTAATTGTCATCGATAAAACTCAATTTCTCCAACAGGTCGAATCTGAACCTAAGCTCCTTATTCATCTATATCGCGTTCTCGAAATGACACACCGTAATCTAGCTATACATATGGGAGATTCCTATTATAGTGCAGAGACACGTGTGCTGAAATATCTTCTCCGATTGCTTAGCCAATTCGGTAAATCGACAACAGAAGGTATTGTAATCACAATCCCTGTCACCCACGAACTGTTAGCAAAATATGCTGGGACAACAAGAGTTACAGTCACTCGTGTACTGAGTCGACTTTCTGCAGTGAATATCTTAAGCACGAGTCCAAGGCCCTGGATTGTAAAAGATTACGACGCACTTGTTGAATTATGTGAGCAAGCGTGCTTAGATCACACGTGCATTGTAGGTTCAGGATATGGCTATGAACAGCAAAAGACTTGCTCGAAGTAATGGTGGCTTCGAGCAAGTCTTTTGCTATAATTTGATATTGATTGCTATGCTATTCATAGGCTCAAGTGTAGAGAGTACATTATGTTTAACCATCACCATGGTCGTCTAATCTCACTATCAAACATCTAATATGGCCTCTTGCATTTGCTGTTTCGTGAAAGCGTTAATCACTCTAAACGGCTCATCGAGGGGCGATATTTCTGGAGCTCCAAATAAGAGCCTTTGCAATCTCAACGCGTTGTGACATCTTATCAATGACAGGTACGTGTGAATCAACAACTAGCTATACCCAATAGATAAGAAGACAGGTTTGTATTCCTGCTTAGCTTTGTCAAAAGCTTCTTCGAATAAGAAAACCAATTCAAAGGGTTAGTGCGTATTACAGTAAATACCAGACTTTTCATTGGATAATCTATTGGGTACTTTTTGAGTTGTCATGGGGCATCACCTCGTTTAGTGTTTGATTTGGGTAAAGTATTGCTTAGGGGTAGTTTACCCAAATTAGTCGAGGAAATCTCTTCCTGTGTCTTGCAGGCTTTCTCCATCATCTATTTTTACAAGCAGTGTAGCCAATGAAACAGGAATACTGTCCTGTTCAGCTCCCTAATAGCCTAGGAATTAGTCAAATCCCCTTACAAATTTACCAGTATAACCCTCTGGTCCTCCTTAACCAAGCCAACTTTTAAACTCATTGCCGTTGTTGTCTTGCCGACGCCGCCCTTTTGATTAGCCAAGATAATTATTATCTTAGCATTGCATTTTCTCCCTTCAACGCAAAAAAAGCCCAAGCGGGGTGAGCGCTTGAGCTTCATTAGAAACATTATTCGCTACCTCTTGTAGGTTGTGTAGGAATTCGCTCTTCTGACTTGTATAGAAACGTTCTGCTTACATGATGAACATTTCATAGTGCTTGTGGTTGTACTTCCACTATCAGCATTGCTGGTGACCGTTATTAATAATTTTCCGCAGGACACACAACATCGACCTTAACATAATTAGCCATTTGTAACCCTTCTTTATATCTTTATTTACTCTATGTTAAGGATTCTTCCATTCACTACATCAGTAAATACTGGAAACGTGAATTATTTCACATATTTCACATTTCCGTTAGAAGCTCAGCGTTCTGTAATTCTTTACTGTTTCTCAAAAATAAATCTGCATCAGCCTTATCAAGAAAATGTTTAACGGAAATATACATTTTCTTATTCTCAATTGATTCTATAATAAGTTCGTATTCATTTTTTTGTTTGTCCACGGAAATAAGATCAGTTACTTTGAAATCAAACATGGCTACAACATTAAATAAGTCTAAAGTAACTCCCCATATAGTTAATTCTGACCGTTGAATTACTCCAAACATTAATCCTCCGTGTTTAATAAAACTGTCTTTATCAATTTCATCAGGGAGGGCAGTCGTTACCTTTTCGACGTTCCCATACTCTTTATATGCTCTATCCTCAATAAACGACTTATAAAGCTTCTCGATCCAGAGTGCATCTTCATTAGTAATTGGAAATTCCAGAATAAAGTTTGTCTCTATTTTCCGTTCTAAACTCTCTATTTTTTCCCAAAAATTTATAGTCTTTAATATCTGTAAGTCTTTATTTTCACTAATAAACGCAGAAAAATTTATTCCCGCAAATATAACCTGTCCCGAAACACAAGCCTGATACAACTTTAATCCTTCAATTATGTCAATGACTCTATTTGACTTCTCAATATTTATATTAAAGTTAAATTTTATTGTTTCTTTAACCTCATCAAGAATATATGAGACTTCCAGTACACTTTCTTCAACTGATTTAAATAGGCTTTTATCAAAGTGGGGATAAGGTTGCCTTTGAATTAAGATATCTTTCCTAATCCCACCTCCTTCGATATGCACCTTAAAAGGTGGACGAAATGGTTCGGGTATCATATGAAATGTGCCTATTGTTTTATTCCCTTCAAAAGGGAATGTCACTAGATCACTTAACAATATTTTAGAATCGTTAATTGTAATATAACCATCTTTGTCAGGAACAATTCTTAACTCTTTTTGGCTTCGATACATAAATTCTAATAACTCATCTGATGATTTTGGATTAAAATCATCAGGTAATTCAACCTCCATACTTAACTGCATTTTTGAAGGATCTGTTCTAATTGTACACGCACCTTCACCAATATCTACATACTTAAAATCTTTTGGGAGATTTTCATTTAATGAAGCAATAATCTCAGAAGGTATACGTAATCCTTGATTATTACGTTTAAATGCCTTATCAAAATCCGCAAACATCATCCTACCAATCCTCCCTCAACTCATCAAACACCAAAATTTTTGATACTAGCAGAGCCTTGTCCATTTCGGTCGTATCAATCTCACTATTGATAAAATTGATAAGTTCGATTCTGTCATTCTCACTCTCTACTACTAAATATTTTATTACACTGTATTCAAATGACAACCAAAGTTCTCGGCAGTGACGTATCCCATCTGAATATGAAATATATGCCTTTGGATTCATCTGTTCTTGGGGAACTAATAAAGGTAATTCCGTTGCTGTTAGGTTAAAATCGGGTATATATCTCCATTCTCTCTCATCGTGAAAATTTTTGTTTACATATTCTCCGTATCTAAACATTTGCCCATCTAAAGGCTTCATAAACAAAAGATTTGTAAGCAAATAATTGTTGTATTGCTTTAAGTATGCTCTATCTTCATCAGTTGCACTTAGCGAGTTTGAGAATATTGTAGAAAAATCATGTCTTAAACTAGAGAATTTGTTAGAATAGTTTATTGGCTGGATACCTTTCTCAATTCCCCAATCCTTATTTAATCCAATTCCAAATGATCCATAAAAACTCATATGTGGAACTAGTTTATTGAGGTGTATGTCACAAAAACAAGTCATTGGAAAAGCAATACGCTTTAAATCATTAATGTTGAGATATTCGATTGTCTCTTCATAATACCTAGGAATAATTGCTCTATTGTATAAAATTAATTTTAAATATTCGAGTTTTCCCATGAAGTTAAATAAAACGTTCGCACTTTGTTCAGGCCTTACAGACAACTGTTTAATTGTCAACTGACTATCGTCCTTGAGTTTGAACATTTCAGTATCTCTATTAGGCTTCACTGTGACCTCCATAAAATTGAAACTTTTAACACTTGAAATAGCATACCACACTCAATAATAAAATAAATAGTATTTGATTTAACAACTCAGTTCTCATTAGTTACACATTTCATCACAAAGCTATCGAGGTAGCAGATAAATTTAATAGGGGTTCAAGTATATCTTCACTTGAACCCCTGAAATAGGTAAATGTGGCTCCAAAACACTATTCCCTCACCAACAACACACAGCACTCCACATGTGAGGAGACAGTAATAAGAAAGAATATATCAATCTTCATTTATAACAAATCGTCAACTCCACCCGATTCCCTTCCCGATTATACACAATCCGCTCCACCAGCTTCTTCAACACCCGATTCTTCTCTTCACTCGTCACCGCGGCGCTCCACAACCCTCTAAACTCACCTACCCGCTCATATATCTGCTCCACAGTCGGGTAATTCCCTTCATCTACTACAACCTTCGTAAATCCTTCAACTCTTCCTCCAGCTTCTGTATCTGCCTTGACCGGATATCTTTACGCTAAAAAAATACTTGCTTCGTTATCATGTCCTCTTCATACGATTCATGCAGCCTATCCAATGCCCGCTTCTGTTTCTTCAATTCCTGCTCTTTAACCTCGATGATTGCCTGTGTATCATTGTAGCGACTTCCATGCAGATTTACTTCTAATGTTATCAATCCTTTGAATGTAGTAAATCGTGGAGTTAATTAAATCCTTTTTAGTAAATTCGTATTTCAATACTTCATCAATTGATAAATCAGATTTACATTGTAGAATATACTCAACAAAATAATCTCAAATTTTAGGGATAAATTGATTATTTTCAAACATTGTTAATCCAGAACTGAAGATGGCAACCAAATTCAAAAGTTCTTCTCTCACTGTTTTCACTATCCTTTGTTTTTTGTTGGGTTTTAGATTCAAGTCTTGCCCCATTTCTTATAACGTAATATTCACGAAGTTCGAATATAAGGAATACAATTGATTAAACGAAATCACCGTGTTTAAATAGCCTTTTTGAAGCATGTTTTTATTAAACTATTAAATGGAAGAATATGACAATCACTAATCTTATACTTTCAAACAAAAAGCCTCCACCAGTTCCTTTGGCAGAAGCTTCTTAACAATTGATTCACGCAAACATCTCAGTTATGTGGCTGTGTACACAGTTAATGAAATCAAAATTTAAAACTTCGCCAATTAACTTGATTAATCGCAATAGCAGTAATAAAGCAATTATTAAGTACATTGTAAAAATTGTAATCTCCCTGCTTATAAATTAATCCAGTAGAATTTATTAATATGAAAATTACTATATAGATTAAGTTGATATGTGATACTAAAACCTCAGAAGTGTATTCGTATTTAATTTTTTTCTGACTCATAACAACAGAAATAAAAAACTGATTAACCCTTACTCCTACTAAGCGATATAAAATTAGAAATAATGTAATCAGAGTATAAAGTATACTATTAAGATTAATTGTGAAATTGGGGACAATTAAAAACAGCAATGCACTACTACCCAGAATAAGTAACAAGTATATGAAAGAGGTAACAATCATAGTGGTAATTGTCGAGTATACTTTAAACAATATAACTACTATAAAAAATATAATTGCATCTACAATTAATGTAATAAGTAAAATTCTTGTAAGGCTGTTATACACACTAACGCCTATTAAGATACCCATTAACAAGAACAATATAAACTGATTGATTTTATTTTTGTAATTTAAATGACTCAAAATCATTATTGCTCCTAATAAAGAACCCATAGCCGAAATAAGAGTGACAAGGATCGCATAGTAAAGTATTCTGGGTTCCTCATGAAGGTTCAGATCAGGCGTGTACTTTTTTAGTGCAAAAATAGAGCCCCACAATATTATCATGCCAGCAATAGAAAAACTTATTTTAAATTTAGTTGAAGTATTGGATATAAAAAATGAATTGCTCATTTTTAGTAATGGTCACCCCAAATAACAGCATTCTTTTCTAAACATAAGCCACAAGATTAACTGTCTTATCATACCACAAAATGGATGAATATGACGAACGTAGTTCCTATACTTTCAAAACAAAAAACTCCCGCCAAAATAACAGCAGAAGCATCTTTAAATAATTGATTTACGCGAACATCCCATCAATGACAGGTAGTGTGAATCAACAACTAGCTATAACCAATAGATAGGAATATCGGTTTGTTTAGGCATTTAGCGATCTCAAAAGCTTCTTCGCTCCAATGTAACCAGTTCACCAGGTTATATGCGTGTGGCAGCAGATACGGCGACTATTCTTTGGCTAATCTATTGGCTTTTGAGTTGTTATGGGGCATTACCTCTTTTTGCTTGAATTTGGTAAATAAAACTTAGGTTATTTTACCGATACGAGAGGGAAAATCGTAGGGTGAATGACAAAAGGCAACTCTAATTGTCATCTTTACTAATTCGCTTTATGTATTCAATAAAATAATACTTTTTCCAAATTGGTTCGAGTAGTTTAATTACTTCTTTAATGACTATTTTATTTAAATTATGTATAGCATTCTTGCATTTAAGTGCTTCAATATAGCACTTAAATAACTCACCGATTTGTCCCAAAGTAATATTTTCTTCAACGATAGTCTCTAATTTATGGTTAATTAAAGCAATTGCATCCATATGATCATTTTTTTTGAGCATTGAAAAATCAAGTTGCTTTTTTATGTAGTTGTAAGAGTAGTTTGGTAACTCTATATTCATCAGAATATACTTTATTCCCAAAAAAATGGATTTGATCTCTTCCAGAGATAAAGAAATCCTTGGGTTAGTACTAAAAAACATCTGTAATGAATACATCTCAGATAACAAATCATCAGCACTTTCAATAAGTTCAAAGTCTCTTGTTGTCTGAAAACTAGAACTTATTATGTAGTTGTCAATTTTGAAATCGTTACTGAATTCAAGAAAAGCTATACTTTTTCCCAACCAGTTTTTCTTTGTATTGACTAGTTCATAATAATAGATTACATATGGAATAAACTTTTCTGTCAGCCAATAAAATGTCTGTTCCGCCGTCCAAGGTTCTTCATCCGTTATAAATTGATTATCATACCTCTTCCATTTAATCCATAAAGTTTCATCGGGATTCATATAAGATGTATAATGATAAGATTCTGTGTTATCAGGTTCTAGTCTTGTTAAGATTATACGATTTGGATAAAGCATTATAGTGCCATTTGTGCGATTAAATATATGCCATTCTGAATTTCCATTCGAATAATCAAATTCCCACGAAAACTCAATCATCTTCCTCCATAAACTTCTTTTAATTTCAATAAGTTTTACTGAACATTCATAAGGATCAAAATCACAAAAATTGGTTACTCCCCATTTGTTTTCAATTGCTTGAAATTGCTTAACAAAAACTTCTCCAAAATCATCAACTATCTTACATAGTTCTTCAACTTCTTCTTCCTTTAATGTAAAGCGATTATTACCAAGTTGTATATAATACATATTTGGAAGATTAAAATGCTGACCTACTATAAAACCTCTTGTCTCTAATTTGTAATCAGTATTCAAACCTAAAAACAGTTGTTGGGTAATTTGTTTGTGAGAAAGTGTGATCATACAGTCACTAACAAAGACACTCCTGAATTCAAAACAACAACTACCACACTGTTCATACGGCCTAGGTAAGAATGCCATAAGACTTACCGAATGCAAACTTCTTGAAAAATGCTCAGATGTAACTTCTCTTTTTTTCTCAAAAGGGCCAAATTGTTCAGGTAATAATTCTACTATCTTTGAAAACTCTTTCCTTGGGTTATTTGAACTACTAATATATGCGCTTATCGCCACAAGATATCTTTCGAAATCTTTAAAATCCCTCAACTCTTGGATTCTTTTAATTATTTCCGGGGCTTTTTCTTTTGCCCGATTTATTAAAAAAATTGCGTGTGGTAAATCGTATAACTTGTTGCTTTTTAATAAATTTATTTTCCAGGTTGCAGGAACCAAATTATACAAATGATTTATGTCTACATCATGGCCAAGTATTTTCTTATATTCATTTAGTTCGTCCAATTTAGCTTCATAAGATTGCGGAACTATATGATCTATTGTTGCATTAAACATATTCAATGATTTTTCAGTATAATAACATTGAAAACCATGTGCTTCCAAAATTGCATAACGAACAATAGGATCTTTAGGATTAACCTCCATTCATAAAACCCTCGTTTCACTAGTAATTTTTTGTTTACTGCAAGCGAATTTTATTTGCGGCTGATTCTGACCTCTTCTAAAATAGATATAGAATTAGTAGAAGGTCTCTACATTATGTAATTTTATTACAAACAAAACCACATATTGAAAAATAAGCAGATACGTATATTTGTAAATTTTTCTGTTATTTATAATTTTTTTCGCACTAAAGCTATCCTGGCTTGGTCAAAAGCTTCTTCCGACCAAGCGAACCAGTCAGCAAGAATTTAAGTAGGTCATTTAGTAACCATTAATTATTGAATATCAGTTGCTCTGTGCTTACGATAACCACTGTCATAAGGAATGGTCTAAACGGGTAGTTTTTTTAGTTTGTTCGATAAACGACAAAACACCTTCGCGATATCTTTTTTATAGCGCCTGTACTGCTGTAACCCATTAAGTTAATTTTTATATGCTTAAAGGATTTAAATCAGTTGTAGAAACAGTGTAGATTTTACTTCTATAATCATCCCAGCATAGATCTAAAAATGACGATATTTTCATATAGCTTTGTGTAATGATTGCGGCCTCATCGCAATAAATTCTACTACGTAATGCTCCTCCGTGATGAGCATTATGTATATCCTTTGGAAGCTTCTTCAACTCTGTAAAAAGCTCACGATAGTAAGCAGATTTATAAAAATCAACTCTACTGATTGCGTCATTCAATTTTTTCAATAAACCATCTAAATTATCATCCACTTTAGGTGAGGTTGGAGCATAAACAAGAATATCCTTGAGCTCATCTTCAATCCATACTCTTACTGATTCGACAAACCTTTTTGCTAATTGCTCATCTTTCTTGTCTTCGTTCCATGATTTCAAATCTTTATCAACTTCTGCTTTCCACTCCTTGATATCTATAACATCTCTTACTATGCTCAAAGACTTGATACGCTGAATTTGAGGATTAACTCCATACTGTTTCATGTGTCTTGGCCAATCTGGGTCATGGGAGGTTATAATAAATTGATTTTTTCTTTGGGTATCGAATACTCTTTTAGCAAATCTAGTCCTATGCCCTTCATCAAATGAAGTTAATGGATCATCTAATAAAGTAAAGTTTAACCAAGCACTTTGTGTGCTTTCACTTCTTATCTCTGACATAGCAAATATATACGCCCATAATAGTGCTCTTATACGAGAAGCATTAATTAGTGGTGCAGCCTCTACTAATATCCCTCTGTGCTCTACCAAAAATTTCATGTCAATTTGACGACCTGATCTTACAGGTTCGATTATCTTTAAAGGGAATTCATCTGTCCCATACAACTCTCCATAGATCATTTGAATTCTAGTAATAACCATCTCTAAATCGTCAACTAACAAATTATCAGCCAACTCTTTTTGTGACTCTAATTCTATTAGCGCTTGCTTAATTCGTTCCATAATTTGTTGCTCACTAGATATTTTTTCCTTCAGTATGAGATTACTTTTATACTCTTCCATCTCCAAACAAGCATCTTGTAGTGGCTTAATAGATAAAACAATTTCTTTACAAACTGTCAAAATATGAATCAATGAATCGGATTCAGGAGTATCACAGAATCCCAAGGTAGTACCAATGTTCATCTTAAAAGAAACGAAGTTAGTATTAATCCAATTTAATACAGTAATTTTATCGAGGTATTCATTAGCTAGGGTTGTGTAATCATCTAGAATACTAGAATTATTATTATTCCCCAATTTATTAATGGTTCTTTCTATATCTTTATCTAAATAATTTTTAAAATCAACTGAGCTGACTAGCGCATTGATTTTAGGTTCTAGATTTGTTCTAAGTTCATCCAATCCATTGTTTAAAAAACGATATATGAATGCAGTAACATCTTTTGTGACAGTTTGTACAAAATCGGACGTCTTTACCACATGTAATGAGTGTGGCACTTTACTTTTTAAACGATTACAACAACGCTTGATAATTTCAACTATATTAAGGCTAGCCTCGTCTTCTAAATTTTTTAATGCAATTAATTCTTCTTTTACAGAATTAGTATCTTCTAAAATACTTTCGCAAAGAGGACAGTTTGAAATATCAGAATCAATAGGAATTAGTTTAACAGCTTATAACATTAACTCTAATTTTTTTATTTCTTGCTTTTTCTCGTACCAAATGAGAGCTAGCAGTAATTGTTCGGTTGTTTCAGTTATTACTGTACTGAATTCAATTATTTCAGTTGCACTATAACTCTGTAATGATTTTGAGAAATCTTTTATTATACTCCATTCTTCAATAGAGCTTTGAGTGATTGCTTCATGGGCAGCAATGATTTTTGTTAGTAAACCTTGAGTAAGTGCATCATTTACATTAAACTCTTCAATCTCTTTAAGATTTAATACCTCCTTAAGTTTAACCAACCTTTCATTGGCCTGTTTTGTTAACCATACTTTTTTCTGATTAATTCTATCTTTTAACTCTCCTGTAGTACCTATTGAAGCGTATTCATCTTTAATATCGTTAGGAATTCTGGATGATATTTTTTCACCTAGCACTCGATTTTTTTGATCAATATGACTAATTTCTTGTGATTTTTGGGTAATATACCTTGTACAAGCTTTCTGCATTTCTTTTGCATAGATGCCAATGTAATTCAATGAATCTAGCCCGCTTATATTTAAAAAAATTTGGGCAATATCAGAATCAGCTGTAAATTGAATATGATTTACTTTTGCTGGCATTATAAGGGACAAATCAATTGATAAATCGTCCAAAATTGGCATGTTAGACAATTTTGACTTCTTGGCTCCTGTTAAATCTCTCCTAATTATTACTGCATCTCCCCCTGAACTTGGAATCAGTTCAACTTCAACCCAGCAATTATAACTCTGAATATTCTTGATTGCGTGTTCAACTGATGGTAATGCGCATTCAGAGGGCCACTCTCTTCCTATGGTATTAATTTCAAAGTCAGTCTCTTTTTTTTCATACAAAGATATTACTGGGGCAATGCTCGGCTCTGTCCGATCCCATAATAATTTACCAGTAAATAGCCAGACGATGGCATTCATGATTGACGACTTGCCTGTACCATTGCTTCCAGATATGAGTTGAGTTTTACCATCAAAATTATATTCAAACACCGGACCATTAAATATTTGAAGACCTCTAAAGTTGGAAGCTCTTAATTTCCCTAACTTGTAGGAACATACTTCATTAAGTTGAACATCTTCTGACGCCTCTGAGATAACGACTTCTGTGAGCGCCTGATTAAATACTCTTATCAAGGTTGTAAGTTTATCTTGACCAAACGGAGCAATGAACTCACGTTCAGAAAAATTCCTCAAACATTTTAAGACTAGTATCCCATTTTTAGAGTATGGGCCTATTTTCTTATCTCTAACGTTAATCTCCTTACCTCTTAGTAAGTCATCTAATACATTTTTAACTCGAGAAGATTCCAACATACTGCCACCACCATCCTAAGGATAAATAATCTGTCAAACCTCAATAATGACTAAAGAACTAGATTCGACGTTTTCCAGCAATTTCCTTTTTTTGATCAATAATTTACATCATTGGTTTGAGTCCGTGTAATAACAAACCGAGTAGTTCCATTTCTATATTATATCGTTGATACCTTCGCATGATAGGTAGTACTTGCAAGAGGCTAATCATGCAAGAGTCGGGCACGATCAAAGCATGTTCGGCTCTTTATTATTCCAAACTAAAAATCTGGAGGAGCGTTTAATGAACAATTACAGCAACGAGGAATTGAGATCCCGAGTAAAGTAAGGTCATTCTTATCAAAAACTCCCGCCAAAACATCCGCAGAAGCTTCTTAAGTAATTGACTCACGCGAACATCCCATCAATGACAGGTACGTGTGGGTCAACAACTAGCTATACCCAATAGAAAGGAAGACAGGCTTGTTGTCGCGCTTGGCGATTTCAAAAGCTTCTTCTGGCCAAGGGAACCAGTTTACCGGGTTATGTACGTGTTTACAGCAAATACGGCGACTTTTCCTCGGTTATCTATTGGGTACTTTTTGAGTTGTCATGGGGCATCAACTCGATTAGTGTTGGATTTGGGGAAAGTACTGCTTAGGGGTAGTTTACCCAAATGGTGGGGGAACGCTCAGGTTCTTATCTTTGCTGGTTTATTTGTCTGAGAGCTACTTCCACGACTATATATCTGACACCAAAAGATGATCGCAATGCAGCTTGACTACAGCGCGATCCTTTTCCATCTATACTATGATTTTAATTTATATTAATTAATTCCCAGTTTTTTTCATTTTAAGTGATCGTAAATTTTCTAATTCTTCTTCAGTTGAATATTTGCTCCTAATAAATGCCAGTACATATCTAGCAATAATAGATTGCAGTCTTAATAATATTTTTTTATATCTCTGAGTGATTTTCCGTTATGAACTATTTCTGTTCTTATACCTTCAGAATAACCTCGTAGTTCCTCAGACATTGTATGATATTCTTTTTTTGTATTAACAATAAGAGGTAGTAGTTTGGGTTTCACTTTCTTAAAATTTAAAAACTCTCGTGATGTTAAAGTTTCAATAGTCGTCATTAAGTATATAAATTTACTGTCAATATGAGGTGTGTACATTGCTTCGCTTAATCTTCTTATTGCTAATTTTGAAAGCATTATCAATGGATTATCTTCATTCCTCTTAATAAGACTGGAAAACTCACTCTGCAATAATTTTTACCCTTTGCCGCTCTGAAAACGCGTACAAGGGCGGTACAAGCGGTGGAAACAGCACCATTCGAGCATAGAAAAAAGGACAAAGCCATAAAAGCCTTGTCCTATGGGGGAGCGTTCTAATCCAATTAATCACGCGTTGTGCCGTATTTTAGTCCTGCTTTGTGGTTTGCTTATTAGACATGATTCAAATTATAGCTTCAACCACAAAGCAGGACGGACACCGCCTGTACATTTGCCATCGCTGAGGTTGCCTTTCAATATGTTGTTGCCTTGGATACCTATATTACCGTCAGTCCCAAAGATGTACACGGCTTTTACATTAACGCGGCCGGGCGACCGAAGCCACCACCACCAACCCCACTCTTTACCCAGAAGTTTTGCTAATCGCTTACTGTTGTTTTCATCTTTTCTTTCAAACCAATATCTTTGATTTTTCCCTCGGTTTTGCAGGTTTGAACGGCTATCACCGAAATATTTGCACACTTCCTCAATGCTTAATAAAAATACACTGTCTTGCGTATCTGCTCCGCCATTTGAACCATACCACTGATTGTCAGGATTTTTATTAATGACCGGAATGATTCTGGATTTATCCGTTACGCTAAATTTCTCATAAAATTCACCATTAAGATAGTTTCTTAACGCGCAGTCAGCCCATGTAATATCCTTATAAGCACTATGGTAAGGGCGTTGTTCGATAATATCCTCGGTGATAATTAAAGCCTTATCGTTATGTAAGTCAAGCACACGCCAATTATAACCGCCGAATGATAAGGCTGAGCCGATTTTTATCTCTTCCATTTAAGCCTTCTCCTTAATTGGAAATAATAAATCAAGCTGCAAATCTTCCATTTTACTGCCTTTTTGGATAAAATGATAAAAATTCAACGTTTCTTCAAAGCCTTGCCCCGCAACCGTTTCCATCGATGTCCAGCGTGGGGAATTCCAGTCGTTCTCATATTTATCGCTTGCGTTCACCCATTCTCTTAACAAACGCCAGTCCTCGAAGTCCCATGCCCTGAGCACATGGGCGGCATATACCCCTCCGTCAAAAGTCCGTTTGACTAAAGGCGCGGGTACCTCCATGTCGGCCGGAATGGATACCCAAACCTCATAGACATGCGAAGGTTCTCCGAGTACCACCGCCTCCTTAGAGCAGTCAAAGCCAAAACTCCGGGCGTCGGGTTTGATGCTAAGCAATCCGCTGTCATTAACAAATTGCGATACCATGTCACCCGCTTTCCCTTCGCAGCCTTCTCCCGTTGCGTAAGCAGCAGCCACAGTCATGGGCGGCAAATAAACAATCCGCACATCCTTGTCCGCCAGTTTGTTTAGATTTTCATTGGCCTTGTTTAAGTCTTCCATTGACTTTTCCTCCTTGAAGTTGATTTTCGAGACAGTCAAGGAATCCACAACCTCCAGTAAACTTGCATCGTCAGGCAGCGCGAATTTCGCACCTCCGAGATTCAGATATTCGACAAAGGTTTTGATCACGCTGCGAATGGTGGAGAGCGCAGTGATTTCGTCCTCAATATCCGCAAGATTACGCTCAAAGGCTTCGATGGCAACGCGCGCTTCCTCGCTTTGTAGAACCTCCGCAATCTGTTTGAGCGGGATCCGCAGCTTACGCAGCACGATAATCTGACGCAGACGTGTGATGGCTTCGGCATCGTATGCGCGGTATGTGGAATCTTCCTTTTTCGTAGGAGTAATCAACCCGATTTGCTCGTAATACCTAAGTGTACGGGTTGAGATTGAAAAGTGCTTTGACACTTGACTGATGGTTTGCAGTTCGATGACTATCCCTCCTTCAGAGTATAAATATACAGGTTAACGCGACGTTAAAGTCAAGAGAGAAACTAAAAAAATTCGTTTAAGAAAACGCACGGAAAAGCTTCTATAGAAATTGATTCACGCGAACATCTCATCAATGGGAGGTACGTCTGGGTTATGAAAAATCCTTTTTATACTGGACGGCCAGGTAAATTCCACCAGCTAAAAATGCCAGCGAATATTTGTACAAGAAAAAAATGTTCCACATATATTCTTTGGGAAAAATCATGTCACATAAAATAATTGCCAACAACATATAGTAACTGCTTTTCAAATTGATTTTATATGTCCGTTCGTCGTCTTGCCCAATCATCTTATAAAATACATAGACCAAAATCATACTACCAATAAGCAATAGAAAACCAACTCCAAGGAGAATATTCCAATTTCCTGGAGATTGTTCAGCCCAGGATTTTAAAGGGGGAAAAATTGCGTCGTGGATAACTGAGAAATACTTACTTATCATTTTGATCATTCCCTTTCTTATAAGTAAAAATATCGTTTACATCAACTTTAAAAAAATCGGCAATTCGAAAAGCTAACAGCAGAGTCGGAACATAATTTCCTTTTTCCATTACGAAGATAGTTTGTTTGGAAACCCCGACTTCCTCTGCTAATTCTTGCTGAGACATTCTGGCAAGTACTCGATATTCATAAACCTTATTGGATATCGAGTCACCAAAATCTTTCTTCATGACCATCACCTCTGAACCGAATATAAACTAATTTTTTATAAAAGTAAAGTTTACTTATACAAAAACTAAAAATACCTTTATTTTTACTCAAATTACTTTAATCTTAATAATTGTACTTTCAAGAATTCGAATTCCTTTTCTATAACAAAATAGACCTCCAATCAGAGGTCTTTAGAACCAACACCCGATTCTGCTTTTTCAATTCCTGCTCTTTGACCTTGACTTTTATACAGAACTTTGCATATTCATAACCTACTACAGATCTCTAAGTTTCTATGACTTCATAGTCTTCGAAAAAAAGGGATTGCCTAAGCTCACCAATATGAGATATAGTATTTTGATTATTGCAAAATGTAAGGATGGTAACGATGGTAAAGAAACTAACTCACGATTTATTTTACTTAGTACTTGGTTCATTTCTGTTTGCCTTAGCAGTCAACGTATTTGTCATTCCCAATGAACTGGGAGAGGGCGGAGTTACAGGGGTTTCCATTATCTTTTATTATTTATTTCAATGGTCTCCCAGTCTAGTCAACTTAATATTGAATGCTTTATTGCTAATTTTCGGATATCGATTTCTGGATAAAAAGATGATTATTTATACAATTATTGCCGTGTTGTTGAATTCCATGTTTCTGCACCTTACTCACGATTGGAATATTCAATCCAATGAATTGATAGTGAATGCGATATTTGGAGGCATACTTGTCGGAACAGGCATTGGGATGATCATTCGGGTTGGGGGCAGTACCGCAGGTACCACCATTCTCGCAAAAATAGCAAATAAATATCTCAATTGGAATATTAGTTACGCCCTCCTATTTTTTGATTTAATCGTTGTATTTTGCTCTTTCTTCATTATCGGGACAGAGAAACTTATGTTAACCATCATTATGCTCTATGTCGGCACAAAAGTGATGGACTTTATTATTGAAGGACTGAACCCTAAAAAAGCAGTCACAATTATCTCCGTGCAGCAAGACAAAATCGCCGAACAGGTCAACTTGATCATGGACAGAGGCGTGACCGTTCTGCAAGGAAAAGGTTACTATACCCAGGAGCCCAAAGAAGTGCTCTACATTGTCATTAGCAAACAGGAAGTGTCCACACTCAAGAAAATCGTTGAAAATGCGGATAGAGAAGCCTTCCTCACCATTCATGATGTAAGAGATGTATTTGGAGAAGGTTTTGTAGAGTTATCAAAATAAGAAAAAAATCCAGGTATGTGTGGGTCCTATTTGAACGCAGGTCACCAAGTTTTTCGTAGAAGGTCTGAGAAAGCTAGGCCAGAAAAAGAAAATACCCAAACGACTTCAATTCGAAGGAATTAGAGCCGTTTGGGTTTTGTTCATTACAACAGTTGCTTAAGAAAGAGGCATTAGGAATGCAGCGAGCCTCATACTGTTTCAATAATAGGCTGTGTCTCTATGGAGACATTACCTGCTACCGCTCGGGAGATCATACAGGACTCTTCTGCCTTATGTGCCAGTAGTTCTGCCTTGCTCAGTTCAGCCTCTGTTGCACCCGCTTTGAGCACAATCCGTGGTTTATGCACGATCCGTTCGTACGTAAACACGTTATTCGTTACATCTACAATCGCTTCAGACTCCAGTGTTAGATCCTGTGGGGTAATATCCGAACGCTCAAGCATCGCTGCCAAAGTAATCAGATAACAGGTCGACGATGCCCCCAGTAGCATTTCGTCAGGGTTAGTACCTGTTCCCGGACCACCCATCTCCTTCGGAATCGAAATAATCGTTTTTAACCCGACTGCATCAATATGTCCTTCACTATTACGTCCACCATTCCATACCGCTGTCAGATGAAAAGGATGTTTCATCGCACTCATTCCTTTCAATAATCTCCGGTTCATTCCCGGATACATTCTATAACTTGTTCATATAAAGTATTGACCTGCTGCTCATTTACTTATAACGGTCATGTAATTTCTCTTGATGAGACTTGAAAATCTCCTCAAGACTAACGTCATACTTGTTGGCGATCACTATCACGTTTCCTAGTACATCACCAAGTTCTTCTATCAACTCTTGTTTATTTTCAGCGTATGTACCAACAGATTCATCTGGACGATCTCTACCTATTTCTAACGCTCTAATAGCACGCGCTACTTCTCCCGTCTCCTCAGCCAAAAAACCTATGCGTATGAAAATATCGAGTTCTGACCAGCCACGTTCTTCATAATAATCCTTCACCCATTTTTGAAATGCATTTACGTCCATTTTCTGATCCCCCTAAACAAGAATGAAATATCATTATACTAAATAAAAAAACATACGACATAGCAAAAAAGTAAGAGATGTGAGATTGAGATATACGTTAAGTCGAATCTGTAAGCTGAGATTCAAGGTGAGAGGACATAGGATCCGCTATAATGCCTATTCAGGCCTTTTTTTGAGTTTTGCGGACATGAGATCCGTTATTCGTCCCCAATACATCTTAATTAGAGATACTTGAGCGAATAGCGGAACCAGTGTCCGCATAGATCACAAAACAGGGGTATTTTCAGCAAATAACGGACTCAGTGTCCGCTCACACAAGTTCTCGACTAACATTTAGGTGCACCTTTCATGAAATGAAGCAGGTGATCGACGGCTTTAGTTACGAATTCTGGAGCAAGTCGATGCCAAAGCAAAAGCGGTATTTGAAGAAGGGAGCGCACCTACTAAGAACGCCATCCAAATTCATCGTCTCCGAAGCCACCGTCATGGCTTATTTATCCACTCCCCTAATCATCACTTCTTGTCTAGTTCCATTAATTTGGACTTGCTCTAATGCCACACATTGCCTGTACCTCATTCACCTTGTTCGCATAAATAAATTGATAAATCTATATATTGGAAGTGGACTATATTATCCGTTAGCGCAATAAGTGTTGGAGGTGTGTATTTTTGAATATTGCGAGATCCATCAAACTGCTCGGGCTTATTGTTGGCGTTGTATTCCTGAACATTGTAGTCCTGTCACCTGGGTTATTAGGGGTGGAAATTGGCGGAGCAAATGTCCTTGAGACAGCTTTTGGCGTAACTTTATTGTTTATTAGTCTCCTGGTTGTACTTTATGGGAGTTATTCTTCACTCTTCAAACCTCCGGTAGTGACGCCTGTCAAAGACATCAAAACGCATGAAGATTATATAGAAGCACTTAGCCATTTCCGAAATGAAAAAGTGTTTAAGAAGGATGTTTCCCTTGCCCTAGATCAGTTAGAGCGAATAGCTAAGAAAAAAGAAACCTTGTTAGATGTCCTTCTTCAAAGATTTGATCCCGCGGAATTAAGCTATAAGAAATTCATCTCTGTCATTTATGAGGTCGAAAAACTTTTTTACCTGAACATCCGTGGAATCCTTAACAAACTCAGTGTGTTCGATGCATCAGAGTTCTCTACTTTTGCCAGTGTGCAAAGACCTACTCAATTTTCTAAAAAACTGATCCAAGAAAAAACGGATCTTTACAATGAGTACTTAGCCTACGTAGCAGGGTATCTTGGGGCGAATGAAGAGATTTTGCTCAAGTTAGACAAATTGCTGTTGGAGATCTCTCTATTAGGGAGTACAGATTATAAAGATGTTGAAGAGATGCCGTGCATGCAGGAAATTGATGCATTGATCAAACAGACGAAATTCTATAAGCAATGAGAGGAAGATGAATATGGCTAGCAAAGGTAAAGCGTTTGTCGTGTTAGGGTTGATTGCGGTCATCGTTTTTGCACTTGTCTATTTTGGGATTAACTTAACCTCTAATTTTGGCAAATCCAAGACGGAGATCACTTCAGAAGACGCAAGCAAACAACTGGATAAACTCTATAGAAATATTTCCGTAACTACTGCTGAACAAATAAAGGGGCAAATCGACCTTGATCCTGTAGCTGTCGGTGACTCATTACCCGATATCTCGAAGTTCCCTATTTCTGTAACAAATACTACGGACAATTTCGTAGAGATTTTCTCCTCCACAGAGAAATCAGGAACTGGAAATGATGGTTGGTTGAACGAGGTCGCAACAGATTTTAATGCATCCAACTTTGAGATCGATGGGAGACCCGTTTCTGTTAAAATTCGCAATATTCCTTCAGGCACAGCCACAGATTACATAAGGTCCGGGAAGTATGTGCCAGATGCTTTTACGCCGTCCAATGAGTTATGGGGTGAGATGGTGAAGTCACAAGGCATCCAAACTGAACTAGTATCTAAGCGTCTCGTCGGGAATATTGCTGGTGTTGTTACCAATAAGACCAAGTACGATCAGTTAGTAGAAAAATACGGTTCTTTAAACGTCAAGACGATTACAGATGCTATTTCGGATAACGAGTTGGCTATGGGGTACACAGATCCATTCGCTAGTTCCACTGGTTTGAACTTTCTGGTGGCAGCTCTAGGAACTTTTGATAGCTCTGATTTACTCGGAGAAAAAGCGGTTCAAGGGTTTGAGAAATTCCAAGCCAATGTCCCCTTTATTGCCTCTACTACTTTACAAATGCGTGATGCAGCGAAGACCGGAATGCTGGATGCTTTTGTCTTAGAGTATCAAATGTATATCAATGCGCCAGATCTCAAGAGTGGCTATGTCTTTACTCCGTTTGGCGTAAGGCATGACAGCCCCCTTTATGCTATTGGTGATGTACCTCAAGAAAAGTTAGATATTATTAAGAAGTTTGCAGAGTTTGTTGAACAAGGCAAATATCAAAGTTTGGCTAAGGAAAAAGGGTTTAATGGTCTTGATGATTATAATTCTGAGCTTGCAGAAGTCGATGGATCCCTCTTATCCTCTGCACAAAAGTTATGGAAGGAAAAGAAAAACGGAAATAAACCGATCGCAGCGGTATTTGTAGCCGACGTATCCGGGAGTATGAATGGTGAACCCATCAATCAATTGAAAAAGTCATTATTAACGGGTCAAAAATACTTGGGTAGGGAAAATAGCATCGGTTTTGTTTCCTATTCGAATAATGTAACGATCAATCTTCCAATTGGGAAGTACGATACAAATCAGCAATCCATGTTTGTTGGATCGATCAACAGCCTTCAAGCTGACGGGGGTACTGCCACATTTGATGGTATCGTCGTAGCCATGAAAATGCTTCAAGATGAAATAGCTCTACACCCTGATGTCAGACCAATGATCTTCGTGCTAAGTGATGGGGAAACGAATGAAGGCCATTCACTTAACGATATCCGAGGATTAATTGAGACCTACAAAATCCCAATATATACGATTGGTTATAACGCAAATATCAAGGCACTCGAAAGCATTTCAAGTATTAATGAGGCAGCGAATATCAATGCGGATACAGATGATGTTGTATATAAAATTAGTAATTTACTCAATGTGCAAATGTAAATTAGGCTCAAAACCAAAATCAGAGCTTGACAAAATAAATCGGGAAGTAACGTTACGTTTTGAAGGATGTTACCATCGCTGTTAAATGAGAATTTCCTAAATTTACGATTTTAGTGGTTGAAATTCTCATTTAAAGGCGAACGCTTTGCTTGTTCACATTCCTCCAAAACTCCACTGATACGCTGTTCTTGTCAAACACTGATTTCAGGTATGCGCCGTATATTCTCTATCTGAAACTTATGCTGTACCTTCACAAAAACTTAAAAGGGGGATTTTGATGTCTTTTTCAATGGAAGTGGTTAGCCCAGAAAAGCTTAAGTCGGTTATTGAAGAGCAGGTTAAACCTGAACCTGAGGAAGTCAAACAACTCAAAGCGTTGGCAGCAAACAATGTCGGGGCGATCCTAGAGTTAGATATCGAGTCATTAGAGAAACGACAATCGGTATTGCAGTCCATCGATAGCTTCGGGATGAGTTCAATGAAGTCGTCCTCAGATAAAAATTCGCTCTTACAAGTATCTGTAGGCAATTTATCCAAAACAGGTGATGAAGGCGGGCAAGTAGCCAAGGGTTTGACGGAATTGCAGCTACAGTTGAAAGATCTAGACCCGAGTGTAGTAGATTTTGCGAAGAATGGACTTCTAGGTAAGTTCTTTAACCCACTTCGTACTTACTTTGCCAAGTACCAAAAAGCTGATGCTGTCATTTCGGACATTATCATATCCTTGGATAAGGGTAAGTCTGTACTAAAAAATGATAATACAACTTTGGAGTTTGAACAGCAGTCTCTCAGAGATTTGACCAAAAAACTACAAAAAGAAATCCAGCTTGGTATGTTGATGGACGAAGAGATTGAGACACAAATTGAAGCGGCAAAATTACGTAATGAGTCTGAGGATAAAATCCGGTTCATTACAGAAGAAGTGTTGTTCCCTTTGCGTCAACGTGTCATGGACTTACAACAAATGTTAGTCGTTAATCAACAGGGAATCATGGCCATCGAAGTTGTCATCAGAAATAACAAAGAGCTGATCCGTGGCGTAGACCGAGCTAGAAACGTTACCGTTTCCGCCCTCAAAATCTCAGTTACCGTCGCCAGTGCCCTCTACAATCAAAGGATTGTCCTGAAAAAGATCGAACTTCTCAATCAAACCACTGACAGCCTAATCAGCGGCACCTCCAAAATGTTAAAAGATCAAGGCGCAGCGATCCACAAACAATCTCTTGAGACGAGTATCTCAGTTGATACTTTAAAACAAGCTTTCACCGACGTCCTCTCGGCTTTAGATTCTATTAGCACATATAAGCAAGAAGCCCTCCCCAAAATGCGTGAGACCATTAATCAGTTTAGGGAGCTGGCTGAAACCGGGGAACAGCATATCGTGCGGCTGGAGAAGGGGCATCGGTTGGGTTTGTAGTGTATCCCTTAAGTTATCAAACAGAACCCCTCGATCTGACCATCTGACCAAGGGGTTCTATCTGTACAAAATGAATCAAAGCTGTGCTAATTATTTTTCTCGTATTTAAACGTATTTAACGAATCCACATCCATCATTTGGATCTCAGACCCATTAAAGGACTGTATCTCCATTGTCATGCTAGGTCTGACAACATCAACCTCTACTCCACTCGAATATACAGTATCATTTACAATATTCAAGCTGCGTGTAATGTAATCATAAGACCACGTACCTATCATCGCATCGTCTTTGTTGGGGTATTCGTTACTCCCGTACCCCTCATAGGCGCCATCCTCGCGAAAAACGACTATAACGTCGATTGAACCATCTGCTTTCCTCTTACCCCACTCGCCAGCTAACTCTCTACCATCCTTAGAAATATTGTTCAACACTGAATCTCTATCAATCCCTGCTTTTTTATCAAGGGATTTGAGATCATCACTGGTGATTGTCCCATCTCCACCATTCAGTGGTACGTCAGCAACGGATTGGAGCAGAGCATACGCATAATTCCAATAGTCTTGGGCTCTTAATAAATCTGTGTAACTATTTTGCAATGCAGCATTATCTCCTGATGTTAAGGCATCAGCCATAGACGTCAAAGAAGTAGAAAACATATTCGCAGATTCTATGTAGGCTGCATGAATTTGATCCATTTCTTCTGGTGCATTCAACAATGCATACTTTGAAGTTACAGACTTGATTCTATCGATATGCTTAATATTCAAATCAATCCATGCTTTATCGACCTTCTCAGGCATTACAGAAACCTCTCCAAAAGATTAAACTCCTGCTCCATTTCTTTGCTGTAATCATTGAGTTTTTCTATGTACTCGATCTTAGTTAACTGTGGTGTTTCCTTCTCTTCAGCCAAATTCAACGACACCTCCGAATCTTTTGACTTCTGGTTCACTCCTGAATCTTTTGCTATACCAGCACAACCCGCCAACAACACCATTGTCAAAACTACTAAAATCATAACTTTGAATAATATCTTCAATAAACATCCCTCGCTTTTCAGTGACATGTCTTCTATCAATATAAGAGTAGATTACCCCATTATACTTAATATTTAACATATATGCTAAATAAGTCATATTTATATCAATATGTAACTAGAATGCCCCTCTAACCCTCCAAAACTAAATATATAGACTCGACTTTATTAAACGATCATTGAAACGGCGATTGGACTGCCGCTTTGACATATTTTAATTCTTCCATGATGTCATCAAAGCCGTCACAATCCAATAGCACTTGCCATATGAATAAACCTCCCGTTTTACGGGGAGGTTTCAAAGTTGATGATTTCTTAATTATATCGATTCAATATCTCTTCCGCTTCCTGCTGCGTCATATTCCCTTGTTTCACTTGTTGCTCGCAGTAAGGCTCTATCTTAGCAAGAAGCTCTTCCTTCGTGTCATATGGACCAAAGGTAGCAGTCTCACCGTTGTCCAATGTGATATCTAGGCTATAGCTAGTAGCTCTTGATATTTCACCTGGATTATAGATCATCATAAAATCATTATGACCATCCACGGTTTTTGACACCTTCATCCCCTCTTTAATATTCGAAAGAATTTCCTCATACCCAGTAATCGCATCATCTACTCGTTTCTGTGACCATGTGAACCAGCCATCCCCAGAGGTCCATGATTTCTCTCCAATTAATTTCTGAAGTTCTATTGTTTCATTATCCAGCCATGCTTTGTATTCATCATAAGTCCACCATTCTACCTTAGGTACTGGATACATTGCATCTAATTCAGCTTGTGTCATCCACGTTTTCCCTTCGTCGGTCGAGTATTGTGTTGCACCGTTGTCTACTCGGGACATGAGCGAGAGCGTTGAAATCTCAAATGACTGAGACACCTCAGTTGCATTAGCATCGATTGGCATGCTTTGAATTTCCTTCGTCCTCGAATCGAATTCAGTTTGGCTTGCAGGAATTAACCCACTTAACTCACCTTTTGTATATTCCGCATCCAAATCTACTTCACCAGTGAGCTCTGAGAAACCAAGATGTGCAATTTCATCAAAAAACTGACGGACCGTTTTCCCGTTATAGGTGCTTCTCCCCGACTCTTCATCATAGATTAAACCGAATTTTTCATACGGAGCTAATACCTTTTTCATCTCTGACCTTTGCTCTTGTTCACTAAGTGGAGGTTTATTAGTAACGGTTCCTTCAATTGCATAAGCTGTGTCTATATCTTGTTTCAAGCCAGATGACCCCGTTGCGAAGACTGTCGTTGCACCAACAATCAATGCAAGGGCCAGAACAGTAGCTGCCGCAGTCGTTTTTCTCATTTTCATAATAGCAACAATCCTTTCTTCAATCGCATTTTTTGAAAAATGGTTACTCAAAGGGGTGATCCTATTCTTTCGTTCTTCCATCGTGATTAGCGACATGGCATAGCCTCTCTTCGTTGTTTCACCAAATGATCGCACGACCGTTTCATCACAAGAAAGTTCAATATCACGATTCGCAAGCATGTACATGACCCATACTAACGGATTAAACCAATGGATGCAGAGAACTGCCGTTAACAGTAGCTTCGACACCTGGTCGAATCGTCGAATATGTATAAACTCATGCTCAAGGATGTATTGTAACTGTTCGACATTACTCCAATCCATGTTCTTAGGCAAAAGTATGACTGGATGCTTAATCCCGTAGGTTAGGGGTGACCGAATGCGATGCGATTGTCGAATCTGTATTGAACGAGTCAACTTGTGTTCGTCGAGCCATTTCAAAGCTAATGGGTGATGAACAGGCAAAGAGGTTTGAAATTCTCTTCGGCATTTTACATAAGTAATCGTAAAGAACAAGGTACAGATAGCCGCACCAACAATCCAAATGACTACGATAGGTGAAACAAACGCTATTATTTGGTCACTGATCGGTGGTAGCTCTGATGTCGAATCTGGGAGGCTCATTGGTATAGTTAGTTGTGAGGTTATTGGTGGAGATGATTGATTAACGGTAGTTAATTCTTCAGGACGTAAACGATCGATCCAAGTATAGATACTTAGTGGTGACGAGATTGTGAAGGGAAGCAGCAGTCTGCATACGACAATTCCCCATAACATCATGAAGGTCTTCTTGGGAAGCTTGTGGATGAATAGTGCCCTGATGACTACGACGGCCAAGATCATCAACGCTGCCGAAGAACTCATACTAAGAAAGGTGTTCATAAGTCATCATTAAATTCTTCGTTGTTTACAATCTGTTTGAGTTTCTCAATCTGCCCAGTAGACAATTTCTTTCGTCCAAGTAGCGAGGCAAACAGTTTATCAACAGAACCATCGAACACCTTGTCGACTAACTCATCTGTCTCCATTTCTTGTACCTGCACCTTTGCGATTAATGCATGACACATAAAGTTAGGCTCACGGCGCTCTATAGCGCCTTTCGCTATGCATTTTTTGATAACAGTATAGGTCGTGTTCATATTCCAACCAATCTCGTCCTTCAAAATATCGGAAATCTCTTTAGCAGTGATATCTCCTGTCTTCCATAACACTTCCATAACTTTAAGTTCAGAATCAAAAAGCTTAATGGTCATTTAGATTAGCTCCTTACACTATTGCAATAGTTTGTGTTCTGATTTCATACTACTACGGTAGTTTGATGATGTCAACACTACTGCAGTAGTTTGAAGTCTCCCTCCGATTACATAGCGAATAACGATTCAATAGCATAAAAAAAGGAAACTTCTCACTTTCGAGAGAAGTTTCCTTTTTTTAGAACTAGACCAGTATACAAATCTAATATTCTTTTATTACTTAACCTCCTAAGCTTCATTATATAGAGCGGTAGATTCAGACGCCGTGCTCCTGCGTAAGGCAGATTAAGGAAGCTATTCATCCACTCCGTCCGCGCGGATCGAACACCGTATCGCTGCAACGATGCATAATCCCCGCCGTAGCCAGTTTCACTGCCCGATACTGGATTGTGGTGGCTGACCTCCGTACTGATTTTTCCTCGTACCCATTATGATGATGGCGATATAGATTACGATGGTAATTGAATCGATTAACGTATCCGTAAGTGCAGAAGCCTCATGAAATGCCGTTACACAAAGAATGACCATCAGTCGGAAGATTAGAATCGACACGATCATCCATACGGCAATAAGAATTTTTGATCGCTCACTTTGCAATGACATAAGAATGAATACGATGCCGAAGACCAGATTCTCTACCGTGATGATGTGCCATACATACGTGAATACCGTCCGGGTCTCCAGAGATATCAACCCTACCTCGAGCGTTGGCAGCACAGCGGATTGCCCATTCCATGCGTGCGTGATAGCAAACAACATCGCAAGAATGCCTGCAATCAGATAATAATAATTCCTAACTTTGATGTTCATTACATTCCTCCCCGCAAATTCCCGATTCATTCTTTCGGATATTCTGGTAAATTTCACGAACGATCCCTGCCAACTGTTGGTCGCTTTCAGAATCAAAGTTCCTTAACGTTTCGGCTGCTACATTGAGCAGCCAACTAACCTTTTCCAGATGGGCAATCTTCTTGCGCGTTTCTGCATTCTTGGCATCGAGGAACGAGGCAACCTCTTCGCAATAAGCGGGGGCTATATTTTCCATCCTGTGGAAACCAAACTTCCCCCTTATTTCGTCAAGTGAAAAGTCCGCATACTGCATGATTTGAATATTCATCAAGTCGACGAGGTCATCCTTCGAATACCTGCGGTACCGATTATCCTCCCGAGACGGCGATACGATTCCAATCCGGTCATAGTACCGTAGCGTATCCTTTGGAATTCCAAGTATCTGCGAAACCTCTTGTATTGAATAAAGTTTTTTCATAAACTCACAATAACATTAGAGTTAACTTCAATGTCAAGACAATTTTATTTGCTATTTTCCTCCGGATATCTTGGAAGGAAAGTCCACATAAAATGAAAAACGCAACCCTTATCAGGTTGCGAAAACTCATATCGAAAAGTTGCAATGAAACCGATGGAACCTACCTGCCAACAAGTATTGTTGTTAGCTTAATCGTCATCATCCGAGTGCCATTGTGACTTACCGAACATCGCTTCTTGTCGTTCCTCATAATGCGTATCAATATCTTCAGCTAGTCGTTTCACTCGTGATTCAGCACCAGTTATTGCTTCTAGACGAGACCATTTCGACTTCAAACGTTCTTTAACGGTAATTTCCTGATCTTCGGTAATCTCTCATATTCATCATCTATGCTCTTCAATTAACTCAAAAATCATTCCATTATTATAGTTATTATTACTTTATTAAAAATACAGATATATTTTTAAATCTATTATTGATATGATCGATTGATCAAGATGAATTTAATTCCATATGAGGTAGGAGGAATGATTCCCTATCAATCAGATATTAATTGTAGATGATGAACTCGAAATTCGTCAGTTAATTCGGATGCATTTAGAACAAGCGGAATTCAAAGTCTTAGAAGCTAGCTCAGGGCGGCAAGCTATTCAATGCTTGCAAGAAAATACTATAGAATTATTGATCCTAGACCTCATGATGGATGATGGCAACGGGTTTGAAGTGCTGCAATATTTACGAGAGACAAATGCTAGATCGTTAGTTATTGCGCTTAGTGCTAGACGAGAAGTTCAAGACAAAACCTTAACGCTCGGATTAGGGGCCGATGATTACGTCACTAAACCTTTTAGCCCAGTGGAATTAGTTGCTCGCGTGCAAGCACAGATAAGAAGACATCGCCCCCTTCCTGTTAAGGTTCTACGTTTAAATAAATTAGAGCTGGATATCGACAATTATGTTCTACGAAATGACGGTAAGTCATTTCCTGTAACCATGGTAGAATGTAGGCTTTTAGAAATGTTCATGCAAAATCCTGACCGCGTTTTAACCAAAGGAGAAATTTACAAGCAGGTGTGGAATCATGAATACTTTGATGATAACAATTTAAGCGTCTTTATAAGTAGACTGCGAAGTATTCTTGAACCCACAGAAGGCTCACCTCCTTACATTAACACCATACGTGGAATCGGTTATCGGTTCTCTGGAGATGGACAATGAGAAATCAAACTAAGCTTTGGCTACTTATGCTCATTAGTGCAATCATCAGTATTTTGCTGTTTATTTCACTTAGCCTCGTTATGGTAGGAAGTAAGGGTTATAATTTGAATGCCTTGAACACCCTCTCGCAAGAAGTCCTTGATACGGTAGCAAAGCAACAAGCTTATGACGCCGCAGACATAACTCCCATCTTGGAAGATGCTCATAGTAAGCATCCTGATATTCGCTATGAATGGATTGCAGCAGATGGATCAACAATATATGATACCTTAGAGGAAAAGAATTACTATGATTTTGGGCAGCTTGCAAATCGCATGCTTAGTATGCCCCAGAACCTTTGGGGGGGCGATGAGCCGATTACGCTCACTTTTTCTATTAACCAAGATGAACAACCCTATTATTTATTGATAAGTTTGTCCAGTGACGCTATGAAACAGGGGCAAGTTTATTTTTTCATCCGCTCCTTTAAAATCTTATTAACTTTTATGTTGCCGTTAATTGTTGCTTTCTTAATTCCATATCTGCTATCTCTGTGGTTTTTCTCTTCCATGAACAAACGCATTAATAAGCTCAATCATGCTATGGGGCAACTTAACTTCCAAAGTGAAATCACCGTACTAGAAGATACGAACAAGGATGAAATTGGCCAACTCACTACGCATTATAATGAGATGGCTCTCCGCCTTCACAATCAGGCTAACCAAATCAAACAGTTTGACAAGAGGCGTACGCTGCTACTGTCTAATCTTTCCCATGATCTACGCACCCCACTAACGATGATTTTAGGATATGCAGAAACGATTCGCGCTGGCTTGTATAAGGATGAGCAAGAACTGCAAACAAGTGCTAAGATTCTGCTGCAGCGCTCTCGTTATATGGACAAGCTGTTAGATCAATTGTTAGATATCACTCAGCAGGATGAGGGGAATTTTGAGCTTCATGTTGAAATGCATAGTATATCTGAATTGATGCGCAAAATTGCTGCGGAATACCTGATGTTTCTTGAGGGGCAGAACTTCACTTTTGTAGCAAATATCCCTGATGAGGATATCCAAGCTTGGATTGATGCTCCCCTAATCGAACGGGCGCTGCGAAACCTGCTCGACAACGCGATCCGTTACGGATCAGAGGGCAATTATCTTGAGATTGGCCTTACGAAAAAGGATGATACCCTATTCATGATGGTTATTGATAAAGGGCGCGGCATTCCCTTACAGGATCAAGAACAAGTTTTTGAACGGTTCTACCGTGTCGATACCAGCAGAAAAGGCGAAGGGCTTGGCATTGGACTGTCCATTGTCAAAGAAATCATAGCCTTCCATGGCGGATCAATTACCTTGACGAGTGTCCCTTTTGAAAAAACGGTGTTCGAGATCCAACTTCCAAACCGTCAGCTTGAACAATAACGCTAAGTCTTTCCTATTTACAACAAAACGAGGGTTACTCCTAGGCAGTTTCCTACCGCCTTCAGAGTAACCCTCTAATATCGTATGTTATAATAAACAAACCTTTGGAAAATAGCGAATGGACTACGCAGCTAATGTTAAGACGACAACAAGTGAAAGGAAGATCAACCTAAAGTGCAAGAGAATATTCAACTACATAAACAGGATGTTAATATACGTGAGGATAGCTTTTTGCAAGGTGTAAAAGATTGCATTCCAACATTGTTGGGTTACTTAAGTATTGGATTTGCTGCTGGTGTTGTAGGAAATACTTCTGGCTTAAGCATTGTTGAAATCACACTCATGTCATTACTTATCTATGCTGGTTCTGCCCAATTTATCGTTTCTGGAATGATCGCATCTCATGGATCACCGGCTTCAATTATTCTCACTGTTTTTATCGTAAATCTTCGACATCTTTTACTTAGTGCAGCCTTATCACCGTATTTCAGTCGTCTTACTCCGGTTAAAACTTTGCTAATAGGTTCTTTACTTACAGACGAGACATTTGGTGTTGCGATTAATAAGACAACGAACAAAAATCATCTTAGTGAAAAATGGATGCACGGTCTAAATATAACAGCTTATCTAAATTGGATTGTAGCCACATTAGCCGGAGCATTTCTGGGTCAGTGGATTTCAAATCCCGAAAAGTTTGGTTTGGATTTTGCATTGCCTGCTATGTTTATCGGGCTTCTTGTTATCCAGATCGTAAGTCGTGGGAAATTGGCTAAAGATATAGTTGTAGCTATAAGTGCCGTAGTCATTTTTTTGGGGACAAGTTTTTTCTTATCTGGAAGTATGGCTATTATCGCTGCTACCGTTATTGCTGCTACATTAGGAATGGTGGTGGAAAAATGGAAATAAGATGGCATATTCTTTTAATAATTATTGGTGCATCAATTGTGACTCTGATCCCAAGAGTGCTTCCACTCATGGTACTCAGTCGCATAAATATACCTGATTGGGCAATGCGATGGTTAAGTTATGTTCCAGTCGCAGTAATGGCAGCCTTGGTGGGAGAAGAGTTATTGTTGGTAGATGGGAAATTTTCCTCTTTTCAAAATCATATCGAGTTAATCGCAGCAGCACCCACCTTTTTGACCGCAATTCTAACTCGAAGCTTATTAGGAACAGTACTGGTAGGCATTGTATCGGTGATGCTGTTGCGTATGTTTTTATAATTGAGACTCTAACAAATGCAACAATGGCAGCATATTAATTCTGTATATATTAGAATAACACGAGGGTTACTCCTAGGCCGTTTATTCCAACTGCCTTAAGAGTAACCCTCCATTTATTATGGCAGAGTAAACTCGAGCTACGGGGCGCAGTCCTTGAATGAATTGGTATTTTTTTTCCCATGTAACCTTCTAGCTACCTACTCGATCTAATATACGTAACGTTACAAACATTCTAATACTTCTAATCAAGAAAGCAGGTGAACCCTTGCATACAGATCCTATTGTCGTCAAAGCCAAAGCTGGGGACCCTGAAGCATTCATGCAGTTGATGCAAGAGATAGAGTTACCGTTATATAGAACTGCAAGGTCCATCGTCAACAAAGACGAAGATTGTGCAGATGCCCTGCAGGAGACGATGCTTAAAGCCTTTAAATCCATTCATACACTCAGAGAGCCCGCTTTTTTCAAAACGTGGATCTTCCGGATTCTGATTAATGAATGCAACAAAATGGTCAAAAGCAGCTCAAGAACCCTCCCTTACGGAGAGCTTCCCGACGTCCCTTCCACTTCCAAGGATTATGAGAAAATCGAATTATGGGATGCCGTTCAACATCTTGAGGAGAACCTACGGATTGTCATTCTCCTTCATTACCTACAGGACATGCCGATCAGTCAAATTTCCGACATTCTCGAAATTTCTACGGTAGCCGTGAAGACCCGGCTGCATCGCGCCCGCAAAAAGCTAAAGCATTCATCTCAAATCAATCATGAAATGGAGTTGCGACATGATGAACACTAAGTTAGAAGAACAATTAAAGAACTGCCAAAGCCTACTTCCCGATCAATTATCTGATATTGCCCGCTCCAAGCTGAATGAGACATACCAAATCATCAGGGAAACCGATAATTCCATTTCCCCCTTTCAGAGAAAGATAAATGTATCAAGAACTTTTAATAAATGGTGGGTATCCACTGCAGCCGCTGCAATCCTTGGACTTACCCTCATTGCTTCAGGATTTGTATCGCCCGCAATGGCAGATGCACTTAAGCAAATTCCGGTTCTGGGACAAATCTATTCATTATGGGGCGAAAAAAACTTAGATCCCGGTGTTCAACAAGCTGAGGATTTCATCACAAACGTAAACCAAAGCGTGACCCATGGCAATGTGACTATGAATATTCCAACGTTGTTATTTGATGGGACCCGAATCCTTATGAACGTAACCACTCCTGGAAACCGTCTGGCTTCGGAGCCCAATTCGCCGCCTTCCGATGCCAATAAAGGGGCGGTGGATAAGTTTGAGGTTCTTTATAAAGGCCAACCTCTGCTCTGGAATTACGAACACATGGACGGTGAGACTGCTTCCAGCATAATGGTTGAGGTTTTTAGCACTTATTATGAGCCGCGCACAACAACACAGAATGTCCAGTTCCCTGATCAGTTTGACTTGACTGTAAATGTAACGTTAAAGGGTTACGTTGTCCCGTTCCAATTCGTTCTGCCTATTACAAAATCAACGCCCGTTACCGTTCTAACTTCAGAGGAGACCAAGCATCACGATAACATTAACTTGCAGAACAGTAAGCTGGAAATCACCCCAATCACAACGCAGTTATCCGTTGAGTACAAAACCAAACCTGGCCAGAGCATAGAAGAAATGCTCGATTCTATCCCTTCGAAATATAAGAAATCTAACAGGGAGGGAAGCATCATCGCTCTTCAGTATGACATTGTGGATGAACATGGCGTTCAACTGAAGCCCATCGGTGGTCACCCCATTAGCGAATCTTATAAGATTCGTTTTGAACCCTTCAAGACTCTACCGAGTACAGTAACCATCAAACCGTACTTAGTCGTATCCGAAGGTCAAGCCCCAGATGGGGTCAAAGGACTGTGGGAAGACAAAAATATAGTCAAGGAATACATCCCTGAGCTAGAGACTGTATTTTCGTTGCAATAGTTCATCTGTAAAAAGGACCTTATTCTCTAGGATTAAAAGGGTATGCAAACCTAAAAAAGACGGAGCCATAATCGGCTTCGTCTTTTTATTTAAATGACTTTAACCCTTGTCTGGCCTAACTCAAGTCATCTTGTCCCTCTAGTGTATTGATTTTGGAGCGCTCTAACGAAGGCGCCGTGCTCGTCTATGAAGCAGATTCAAGGAAATATCCACATGCAAAACGTCCGCGCTGACTGAACCACTGAGCGCACAAGCGATGCGCTCTCCCAACAAACCTATTAATAATATTCTTGTGAGATACTGTCACATCTCATTTATTCACTTAGAACCATCAATATTCAGCAAGCACTCCCCATGTGTGGGTTACGTAAAATGGACAAACCTGATGTGGCAGTATTCGCTTTCTAATCAAAGTTCTCCGGCTACTTGTCCTCCAACAAGACGATCTCTTCTCCTCGTTCTTGTCTTATCTTAATATTTTCTTTCCCCCAAGAACACATAACGTCCACGATCTTATTGGCTGTAACTCCATATTCCGTGAGGCTATATTCGACCTTTGGCGGCATCTGCTGGTACACGAATCTTTTGACAAGTCCATCCCTCTCAAGTTCACGAAGCTGCTGGATCAGAACCTTTTGTGAAATGCCATGTATACTGCGCTGTAATTCACTTGTTCTTTTGGTACCGGACATCAATAAGCAAATGATCAAAGATTTCCACTTTCCGCCGATGATTTCTAGTGTTGCCTCTATACCTAGATTATATTGTTTCATAGAATTACACCTCGTTCATGCTGATCAAATTCAGCTTACTCAAAATTTCATTGTTTCATATATTTTTTTCTGCGTCCAGTACACACTTTGAAGTAACCATCTTACTTTATTGTGTGTATTTTCTTTTTTTAGAACTTGCAAGATAATGATGATATTCATAAAAAATAAGGCAAAGCATTTTATAGAAACACGCTTAATATATGCAGCCTGAGAATGGAGATTCATAATGAAAACACTAGTGATTTTGGCACATCCGGACCTTGAGAATTCTAGGGTGAACCAGCGCTGGAAAGAAGAACTACTGCAATATCCAAACGATATTACAATTCATGAGATTTATAAAGAGTATCCTGACTGGAATATTGATGTTCCTAGAGAGCAAAATCTAATGGAAGCATATAACCATGTTATCTTTCAATTCCCGTTGTATTGGTACAGTTATCCGCCTTTATTGAAAAAGTGGTTTGATGATGTTTTTACTTACGGATGGGCTTATGGATCAAAAGGTGACAAGCTTAAAGGGAAAAAGTTAGGGCTTGCCATGTCCATCGGCGACAAAAAAGAAAATTATCTGCCAGAGGGCTCTGTTTCTTTTACCGTGGATCAAGTGACTACGCCTTTCAAAGCCAGTACAGTACATGTGGGCGCAGTGGCACTACCCTATTTTGCTGTCTTCGGAGCTTCATTTCAAGCTAGCGATGATGAAATCAATCAAAGTGCAATAAAATATATCAACTATATCTTTAAGTATAACAGTGACCCAAGCTCTTCCGTGTTAGCTGTCCCATCCTAACTTTATGTACATTTTGTATAAAAATGCAACAATAGGGGCTGTCCCAAATCTTTAAGGACAGCCCCATATCTATTCCACCAATACAGCTAACTATTAGTCTTTCCTGACCAACAGTGAACAAGCACTCGACATGTGTGGATGCTGCATAACTATTAAATATATTTAAAAACCGGCATATCTACCGTTTAAGTTAATTTCTTAACACTATCTTTAAATTTTCCTCCTAATCCCCAACAAAATTAAACCACGTTTTCAAGTAAACCTCTTTGTTGTAATAACTCTTTTGTAACATGCCAAAGTTTATTTTGCATTATGATATCTCCACCAGGATATACAGGCACTATAGAATTGCCGGTTCCAACATTAAAATACCCACCGGTCACTCCCTGATACTTCTGATCCACTATTAGACGAGTAATAATGTCCGCTCCTTTACGTGGATCTCCGATATGACAAAAATTCAAGATGCGTTCAAGCATAGAAGCAAACCAAAGTTCACGTCCGAGACCTGTAACATTAAATCCCGGATTTAAAGCATTAACAGTGATTCCTGTATCTGACCATTGACGCGCCAGTTCACCCGTAAACATAATATTAAACAGCTTAGTTTTCCCATATATTGCAGACGAACCTCTGGAAGTAAAAGAAGTAGTATCAGTCAAATCCTCAGGAAGTTTAACTTCACCATGATTGCGTGATGCCTCAGAAGCCACATTTACAATCCTAGCATTCCCCGCGTTTATTAAGGACTGTTGTAATAAATGCGTCAATAACAACGGTGCTAAGTAGTTCACAGCTATCATTTCAGCGAATCCCTCTGACGTTATCCGCTGTTTAAATGCATGCAGTCCTGCATTATTCACTAGCACATCTATTTTGGGATATGCAACTGAAATCTCATTACCGATACGCTTGACATCTTCCAATAATGACAAGTCTCCATAGAAAAAGTCTACATCTATCGTGGGCATAATATCCAATAAAGTCCTCTTAGTCATATTAGCTCGTTCTCTGCTCCTGGCTGTCAGTACAAGATGAGCACCACGCTTTGCCAGTTCAATTGCAACAAGTTGCCCAAGACCACTTGTTGCGCCAGTAATTACAACAATCGGGTTATTCGTCATCATGTCTCTCCTTTGTGCTGGAACCTAAATTTTCAGTTCATATGATAGTTCTGCGCTTTACATAGATAGCCGTCAATAGTTTTGACTTACAACTGACAAGACCATATAATTGATATATATCAACTATATGGTCTTATTTGATATATGTCAAATACTTTTGAGTGAGCATAAATATCATGAATCGAGGTGAAATATGGAGGACTATGATCAACACATAAATACGCCAAGAGGGCAATTGGAGCTGAAACTCGGTGAACAGATCAATGCACTCATTAGTGCCTCGCATGCACTAAATGTCAGAACTGCAGCACGTTTCGATTCATCCATACAGCCTGCTGCTTTTCTTATTATCCGTTGGCTCTACTCATTTGGCCCTACAAGTGCCACCGTTTTAGCGGAATCAACAGCTATGGACCGCAGTTCAGTTAGCCGCCTCATCAAACAACTCGAGCTCTTGGGTTTTGTAAAAAGAGAAACTTCTCCTGATGATCGTCGAGGAATCCTTTTATCTCTGACTGAACTAGGACGACAAAGGACGAATGAAGCACTGAAAGAGAAAGAAACGGTATTTTATGAACGAATCTCTAAATTGGACGATGAACAACTTGAAGATTTTATCGGAATGCTCAGGCTCTTTAACGGATATGATCGCAAGTAAACTCATTTAAAAAAAGGCTATATTTATAAGGGCTCAACCTTAAAATCAGTGCTGGACAAGGACCAGCGTACTAGTGGAGTTTTGGAGGAATGTGGACAAGAACCTTTAAATGAGAATTTCTACCACTACATTCGTAATTCAGGAAATTCTCATTTAACAGCGATGGTAACATCCTCCAAAACGTAACGTTACTTCCCGTTTTTTTTCAAGCACTGCAACAATGGCATTATTTACTTAACACTTGAATCATCTAACCGAATTTCAGCAACTTCACCAACGTTAGTACACCAAAATTCTAAGGTTATATCCTGTTCGTGATCAATATAACCGATAATGTCTACTCCTTGCTCATTACTCTTGTAATAGTTGTTTCCATACAAAGAAATAACTTTTTCTTTTGCATCACCTAATTCGATGGGAGCGTCAAGAATTTTGTGTAAATGAAAATATACCTCTCTTGTAGAAGTTCGTTTAGTTTTTGTTAGAGAACATTGCTAGCAGTTCTGATCGAGCTTGATCGAAGCCAATATGACAACGGGTAGCAAAGCGTTGGTTATAGCTTTCAAACTGTGAAACCAAGAATTTTTCTAGTGCCTCTTCATGGGGAAATTGTTCTTTACGATTAGTGTATTTCTTAATCTGTTTGTTAAAGGATTCTATTAAATTCGTTGAATAAATGCTTCTCCAGATCGGCTTAGGAAAGCTGTAAAACGTGAAGATATAGGGATTTTCTCGCAGGGATTTAGTGACCTTAGGATATGCTGTTTTCCATTTATCACAGAAGGTTGCCAGCGCCGCTTTACCAGCTGCTTCATCGTCAGATCGATAGACGGATTTGAAGTCTTCACAGATCTCTGCTCGATCTGAGACACGAACTTTATGGGCAATATTACGTGCTAAATGAACACAGCATGTTTGGTACTTCGCCTGCGGGTAGATCTCCTGAATCGCATTCACAATACCTGTGAGTCCATCGGAGATAAACAGAAGGATTTGTTCCGTGCCACGCTGTTTCACGTCCTGAAGGAGTTCTTTCCAAATGTAAGCTGATTCGGTCGGTGCAACGGCGTACGTAAGAACTTCCTTGGAGCCATCCTCACGAATTCCCACGGCAATGTAGACCGCTTCCTTAGATACCGTTTCACGTTTAACGGCGATATAGGTCGCATCAATATAGACGCACACATAGCGCTCCTCAAGAGGTCGTTTCATAAACGCATCGACATGCTCTACCATCACTTTTGTCATGTTCGATATGGTTTGTGGTGTGTAGTGGTGACCGTACATTCTCTCGATTAGGTCGGCAATCTCCGTCATCGTGACACCCTTTTGAAACATGTGGATGACAAAGGATTCTAGCGTATCATTCGAGCGTTTGTACGGTGCTACAGTCTGTTGCTTAAACTCTCCGTTACGATCTCGAGGAATGTTGAGTTGCAGGTCCCCATACTCGGTATGAAGCGTTCGGCAGTAGCCACCGTTTCGAGAATTCCCTGAATTCATACCTATACGGTCATATTTTTCATAGTCTAGGAATGCAGTAAGCTCCGTCTCTAACAGGTGATTCATAGCACACTCTAAGTGACTGCGAAATACTTCCGTTACATCTTGTTTTGTGACTAGAGCTTGGACTAAATCTGTTGTAAAATGATTCATAGGGAAGACCTCTCTTTGAATTGTTGTGTGGTAACTCAATTCTACAAGAAAAGGTCTTCCTTTTTCTATTTATCTATTTACACAAAATATTTTACGCTCTCAATTCGATTCCTTTTGCAGTGTGGAGAGGTTTATCTAATATTTGATTATCCGTACTAGTTATTATTAACCGCATTATAGAACCTTTATCTTTACCAGAATGAATAGAAGCAGTTAATAATCCGCCTTTCCAATAGTAATAATCATATAAGTCATTATCTTCTTTGCTTAAAGGATTGCCATACTGTGTTATAAAACTACTTTTATTTATACTTTCGTGTATTTTCACACCGCCAATAGACTCATTAGAAAGGTTTGTAGATTTCGTCAATTTCTCTGAATATGGAGAAAAATAATTAAAAGCTAAACCTGCAATTAGTAAGATTATGAGAATTAAAGTAATTAGTTTTTTGCTCATTTTCCCTCCATCGCTCCAAAGTATTCTATGACAACCTCACGGAATTCCAGAGCAGCCTGCGAAATGTACCGGCTCCTGTGCCATAATAATGCTATCTCCCTTACCAATTCGTGATTCTCTACTTGGAGATATTTGATATCTTCCCGTGCATTCCTTGCCGTGCTTGGTATGAAGGCTATGCCAATTTCTGCTTCAACCAGAGCGCTTAGCCTTGCAGGTTCATCTCCCTCATACACATATTTAGGAGCAAAACCAGCCGATTTGCAAATACTGTCCACTAAATCACGAGTACCGTAGCCTCGCTTTACACCGACAAACCATTCATCCCTTAATTCTGCCAAGGATATACTGCTTCGGTCTGCCAGCCGATGCCCCTTTGGAACAGCTACAAGGATCGGGTCCACGAACACGATTTCACATTCAATATCATCCCCTTGTAACGGTGGTGAGGACAAGCAGTAATCGACCTCTCCCCTATGTAACAGCGTACCCATTTCCTTCATGGTGAGCATCTGCACGTGAAATTGGATATCTGGCCGCTTTTTCCGAAACTCCCGAAGGATATTGGGTAACGTGCTAGCAGTAGTCACCGCCAATTCGAGTGTGCCATGCTCCGGGTTAGACAAATCACTAATCTCCTGCTTCCCCTGTTCCAATTCAAACAAAGCTCTTTCTGCACGGCGAAGGAATCTGCTACCGAACTCATTCAATCGTAGCTTCCTGCCTGTTCGATCGAATAAAGGGACCCCTAGATCCTCTTCCAAGCGCTGAATCGTTTTGCTTAGTGACGATTGAGTAACGTGTAGACTTCGTGCAGCTTCGGTCACATGTTCCAAACGAGCTACCGCGAGAAAATATTGCAGTTGAAGAAGTTCCATTTTGCACCCTCCATTCATTCCCTCAAATCAATGAAATCATAACATAAAATGCGTTGGAATCAATAAACGATTTCAAGTACGATGACATTAATACACTATAGGGGGACCAAAGATGAATGTTCGCAGCAGGTGGCTAATGATTTCCATTGGCCTTGGAATACTATTGAACCCTTTAAATTCTTCAATGGTTTCAGTTGCTATTCCAAGGCTGCAAAATGTGTTTCACCTTGACTATACAGGTGTTTCCTGGATTATTTTTTCTTTCTACATTGCAAGTAGCATCGCTCAGCCTATCATGGGAAAAGCCAGTGATCTATTCGGTCGTAGGAAGATATTTCTTACGGGTCTTGTTGTTGCTTTCATTGCATCATTATTAGCTCCACTATCACCAAACTTTACATGGCTCATTGTGTTCCGCATTATGCAAGCCATCGGAACAAGTATGATGGTAGCGGTTGGAATGGCACTTGTGCGAATTCATATTACGGAGAAACAGGCGACTGCGCTGTCCATTTTGTCCATATTCCTATCCGGGGCAGCAGCCATTGGTCCCTTTATTGGTGGAGTCATCATTCACTGGTGGGGCTGGTCAGCTATATTTTTCATCAATATTCCATTCGTGCTAGTTAGCTTTCTATTATCTTGGAGGAATATTCCTAAAGACAAACCATCATCATCCGTTTCACGTGGCTTGTCCTTGCGTAAATGGTTTGATTTGATTGATGCGTCAGGGATTTTGCTCTTCACAGTAGGTCTGGTTGCCCTGCTCGCTTCATTACTCTCAGCAAAATCATCTGGGCATATCTCATTAGGGAATGTTATTGCCTTGTTGATTGGTCTCGCTCTACTGGGAGCATTCATACGACATGAATTAAGAGCGACGTCACCCTTCATTCCTTTACGCACATTCGCCAAATATCCTGCAATGACTTGGGTTAATGTCGAATTCATGCTCGTTAACGTACTTTATTACTCGCTCTTTTTCGGGCTCCCGTCTTACTTACAAATGGTACGTCATGTCAGCGAATTCCAAACAGGGATTCTCATGCTAAGCTTAGGCCTCAGCTCACTAGTTACTTCTCCAATAGCAGGTCGATGGATCGATAAATCAGGACCAGGGCCGGCATTGCTAGTGTCCGCTATTTTGATGACATTTGGATCGGTGTGGCTCGTGACATTGAATCAAACTTCACCGGTTATCAGCGTGTGTTTCGCTTTAGCTGCATTTGGTATTAGCAACGGATTGAACAATGTAGGTATGCAAGCGGCCTTGTTCCAAAGTTCTCCACAAGAAATAATCGGGGTAGCATCCGGATTATTTAATACATCAAGATATCTGGGAACTATTCTCTCTTCCTTGTTGATAGGTATTGTAATGGGAGGTAAGTTCAACTTTGAGGGTTTTCAAGTGCTGGGGATTATCCTCACGGTAATTGCATTGTCTCTGGTATTCATGAGTCGGAGACACCAGAAGTCAGGGCAATCGCATGAGTCGTAGGTTCCACCAAATTCAAATTAGATGGAGTATCGATCATTTCCTACAAGATTTCTTTCTTGAGTCCAATCACGGAAATTGTATTCTCACGGTATTCTTTATCTCCGTAGATTCCTATTATTTTGTCAAACCCGTTTTTATTCCAGAATCGAAGTCAAAGGCTCCCCAAGATCACGTATGATCGCGGGCAGCCTATGTTTCTTATCTATTACATTTCGAGAAGATTAACCGATTCTAGCAAACGTTGGATCATAACAACCGCTTCAGCGCGAGTAGCATGGGTCAATGGACTTAAAGTGGTGGTTGTTTGGCCTGAAATAACACCAGTATACACCGCTTTGGCTACATCATTCTTAGCCCAACTACTGATCTTACTGTGGTCATTGTACTTCTCCAAATATGATGAGGCAGAAGACGGCAATGATACTGTCACCTCTGCTGTAGCTGCCGCACGAGTCATCATGACCGCCATCTCTTGACGTGTAATCAGACTATCAGGCTTGAAGGTTCCGTCTGTGTTCCCCATTACAATACCTGCTTCCGATACAGCACCGATGTAAGCAGCCATTGTAGCACCTGTATTCACGTCCTTAAACTTGGAAGCCGCAGACTTATTACCGGACAGACCTAGGCCCTTCGAGATATAAGTCGCAAACTCGCCTCGGGTCATTGATTGCTCAGGCTCAAACTTTGTCGTGGTTCGGCCTTCAACAATAAACTTACGGGCCAATGCCTGGATAGTAGTCCCTGCCCAATGCTTGCCAATATCAGTATAATTTGCAGAACCTCGTACCAGAGCATAAGCACTATTGCCTTTACTTTTAAAGGTAGCAACCGTCTTGCCCCCTGAAGTGGTGAATAGAGTAGGCACGTACGACAATGCATCAGCTTCCGGATCATACCATACTACAGCAGCAGACTTTGCTTCTATCGACGTTACAGTATCCATAGAGCGAGACACATTACCACTGAAACTTGGTATCTTCTTCTCTGTCGCTTCAAAGGCTGCTACTACCTCAAAGTGAACAGGACCTGCTAGAATAGATGCATTTAAACGATTGATCGCGGACGTCAGTGAGTTTATCAGACCAGTTTCCCCTTGGTCGATCTTGATAAGAAGATCACCCACTACTTCGCTTGATCCAAGTATTCTGGATATTTCGGAATAATTCAAAGACTGGACCGGAATCTCATACGTAATATCGTTATACTGCACTGCAAAGCTTGCTCCTTTGCCAAAGTTGGCGGCGTTCTGAAGGGTGCTAAGAGGTACAGCTACGATTGCAGCCCGCTCGGTATCGGGAACCTTAAATACTACACGCAGTTTATTCATCCCCGCACTTTTTGCCGCTTCATAGGCATTATTGATTGGCAGTGCTGAGATGGAATATTTGTTTGTAGAAGTGCCTGCAGGCGATACAGCTGAAGTCGTTGTAGCTGCGGAAATCTTTAAATCAATTCCACCTCCGACGGCTTCAGTGTATTCCCCCAATAAGGAGTTTAAAGTCGTCTGATTAGCAACTGAAGTGGATGCGAACCCTTCAATTGTCTGCCCGCTTGTCGTGTGAATTCCATTAGCGCTTGGGTAATAGGAAATGTACACGGCTTCACCAATCTTTGGCGAAGAATTTAGTGTCAATGTAACTACAGAACCACTTATGGTGACTTTCTCAACGGAAAGCATTACATTCTGACTCATAATCGAGAAAGAAATAACGGAAGGAATATAGTTCGTATTCAACGTTTCATTAAATGTTAGCGTAAGCGTCTTGCCTATTACAATTGCGCTATTCAAAGAGCTTGTACCTGTGCTGACTGGCGTGTATACCGAATTTGAATTAGACGATGAAGTCGCATTCGCCAAGCTATAACTGCTAAATGCTGCGACATTAACGCCATCTGTATCGGTAATTGGATGCGTGCTTGGCAAATAAGTAATATATGCCGATTGTCTGTCCGTTATTGTACCGTTAAAAGTTAACGTCAGAACTCTGCCGCTTGTATTGAGTGAACTCGCACTATAATAATTTCCAGCTATGTAGACACTGAACTGTTGATACGCGTTACTGCTTGCAGTAGCTAGTTCTTTATTGAACGTCAATGTAATCGTATTTCCAGAGACTGAACCACTTACTAGTGTGGGAGCTATTGGACCCACTAATGGTGTAACATCACGATTAGAAATATCCAGTGCTTGATTTTGCAATAAATCCTGAATACCACCACTCGACGGTTTCGAATAAGAGAGCTTAACTACTTGTCCATTCATTATGGCACTAGACAACGTTACCTTCACTGTCGCGCCCGAGATTGATATCGCTGTTGCGGGACGACTCACGCCATCCACCGTAATATAAAAGCTGCTTACCGCGGGAATAGAGTTTCCATTTAAATCTTCATTAAGTGTCATCGTAATCGTGCTTCCGCTATATTCCAGCTTGGTTACAGTTGGCGGTATAGTATCAACGGCTATCGTTTTAAAAGTCCATTCGTTTTGGTTCTGAATCCCGCTAAATGTATTTCCAGCCAAATTTACAATAGCATCAGAAGCTATCTCTATATAATAATTGGTACTACCTTCTAATCTCACTCCAGTTGGGAGAGTAATATGGACTATAGTTGTATTCGTACCATCGACATAAAAGTTTGTCTTTATATCTTGTGCAGTCTTACTGCCAATAGGTTTTATCCAGATGGAGCCTGCACCTTTTACAACCGTTTCACTAAATTCAGCAGTAAAATCACTATCTGTCAGAACATTAGAAGTATTATTAATTGGATACGTCGATACTATAACTAATGTGGGAGCTATTGGATCCACTAATGGCGTAACATCACGATTAGCAATCTCAAGCGCTTGATTTTGCAATAAATCCTGAATACCACCACTCGACGGTTTCGAATAAGATAGCTTAACGACTTGTCCATTCATTATGACATTAGACAACGTTACCTTCACTGTCACGCCCGAGATTGATATCGCTGTTGCGGGACGATTCACGCCATTCACCGTAATATAAAATCTGCTTACCGCCGGAATAGAGTTTTCATTTAAAGCTTCATTATATGTCATCGTAATCGTGCTTCCGCTATATTCCAGCTTGGTTACAGTTGGTGGCGCTTTCAAAGGAGCGGCAGCTGTCTTGAAACTCCAGCTATAACCAGGATATTTATTGCCTGAACTATCTTGAATAACTCCATTTGGAATCGAAAATGTATAAGTCGTATTTGGATACAATGCTACTGATGGTGTAATCGTAATGGTCTTGGAGCCACTGCCTGTCACCTGATTAGATGTTACCGGGATTTGTCTATTATCTAAGGTAGTAGAGCTTAAGTCCGATACTAAACTAAATTCTCCGCTAGCTACATATACCTCTTCATCAAAAGTCATCGAGACTGATGATGTAATAGGTACATCCAGTGCCCCTAGTGCGGGAGAATGGGCTTGAAGTACCGGTGGAATGCGGTTTACTTGCACTCCCGTCTTAAAGTTCCACTCATAAGTTGATGCAATTCCATTGAAATTCGCGCCGTTAGAAACGTTAGCGAATGCGCCCGGCTCAATATTGACGTAATACTCCGTATTCTCTTGAAAAGGTTTACTTGGTTGGATCGTTACAACTTTTCCTGTCGAATCGATTGTAACTGCTCCGCTGGAGGCAACCACGAAGCTTTCGAACACGGTATTCGTATCATATTCATAGATAGTAATGGTCGCGGATCCATTCACTTTAGTAATGCTCTCATCAAACGTGAAGGTTAGTTTAGCACTTGGTACTACGCTTAGAAAGTCATCTGCCGGACTAGTGCTTACAATGATAGGGCCCTGAGCTGCCGCTTTAATTGGTTGGGATAACGTTAACCACTCTGGCAATGAGATTTGAAGTAATACTACAACAGCCAGAACAAGACTTATCTTTTTAAAATATCGGTTCAATTTATTCACTCCTAAAAATTAGTCATGTGTCCCTTCTGTTGATTGTTCAACAAGCTGACCTTTCAAATTCATGTTAATACTCTTTCCGAGTACAACTTTGTTCAGGACCAGCTCTTACCTCAACATTTCCCACTAATATTTTTCGACATTTTTGCTATAAAAAAACTCTACTAATAGACTACTATACGCAAAAAGACACCCTCGTCATAGTGACCGTTGTCATTAATTTTGTCACATGACAAAATGTATTTTTTTGTGATAATATTTATCTTTCATAAAACTCTTCAGAATGCATGCCCTAAAACATAACTCCTTTACCTCTGCAAAAATAAATTAAAAACTCAAGTAACAACCTCACTTGAGTTTCCAAGAGAAAATATAGGAATGACATTTGCTCTCAATTTGAACCATCTTAAATAAGCCATCTATTTAAGCTCTTCGAATTTCACATTCTGTGCTAAATAAGAGATATCTTTATGATGACCTTTAATAGCTTCGCAAATCTCTCATGCTACTAGGGGCACATGTTGTGCGGATTGCGGCTTTATCATCCAAAAATAGTCGATCTAAGCTTAGAAGCTTATACCGACTATTTTTTAGTGTGTAGCAGTATTAAATTATCCCCCCACAATCTCATACCGCAAACGATGCTCCTACGTTGAGGGCGATTCGATTAATCCGTCATACCTAGACTTCGTTTATACGCAAAGATCTCCTCGACGGCTTGATGATACCCACCTGCAGCTCGGAACGAATCACCCATTTCAACGCTTAACTTTCGAATTGCCGCATCTTGTAGTACTCTTTCCGCAGCCTCTCTAAGATCTCGAGCGGTTAAGCTTTCTTGATTGAGGTGGATACCTGCACCGATTTCAGCCACACGCCGCGCCACAATAGGTTGGTCAGCGCTTTGGGGAAGTACAATCAGCGGAACACCATAATACATGCCTTCACTGGTGCTGTTCATACCGCCATGTGTGATAAATAATTGGGAATGTTGCAGTACTTCGATTTGCGGTACGTAATTGCGAACGATAAAATTTGCAGGAATAACTCCCAATTCTGCAATCTGAGTTTGACTGCCGATGGATAGAATTACGTTGTATTCCGTTTCGGCGAATGCAGCAAAACAAAGCTTATAAAAATCCATCGCTTGATTAAAAACGGTACCGAGTGATATATAAATCAAACGATCCGTGTCCACTTGAGCGAGATCAATTTGAACGAGTGCGCGTGGCATGAAAGACGGTCCAACAAACTTGAACGTTTCATCGAAGCTTTCCCCTTCTGGCTGGAAACGTTTCGATGTGTAGACGATGGTCAACGGCGCGGGATTACAAAAAAACTCGTAGGCGGAGCCAATTTGCACATTGTATTTCGTTTGCACGTTACTGATCAGCTGCCCGAACTCCTGTTGTTCTCGCTCATTCACTTCTGCTGGGAGATGACGCGAGAGATGGTCTTGCAGACTGTCAAAGCTGTTTTCTTGAATTGCAAAAGTTGTGCATGAGTTGATTGCAGGCAGGCCGAGTATTTGTGCAAACAAACGCCCACATCCGAACATCGAGTCGTGAATTATGTAATCGAAATGTTCTCCTTTCGTTTGCTCCAGAACACTGGGAATGAGGATGTCAGCGGTGCGCAATAGCCCTCCTACTCGAGCCCAGGGATTTCTTCCTCCGGCAACGAACGCCTCCACAAATTTTCCACCATCGAACGTAATCACCTTTGCACCCGTTGGCTCGACGTAATCACGAAATTGTTCAGCTATAAAGTAAACCAAATCTTCCCCACGACGGATAAGTTCTTGAACCACCCGAGGGTTGGATTGATATGTCCTTCGGAACCTCCATTGATCACCAAAACGCGAGCCATAATTATCACCTTTCATACTGTGTCATTCTCTATTTAAACGAAACGATGGAGTAAACTTTAGAATACATATTGTAATTGTAGCATGTAACTCAATAAAATCGGTTCTTTGTTAACTTACCAAGTCTTTCAAAAAAACATCCTATCGATTAGTATTAAGACAGAATATTTCCAGTTATGAGATTTTTATGATTTCAGGTAATTCTGTTATTCACCACTACTCAAATCAATACGAGAGGTGCTGTCATGAGAAAACGATCCATATACATTTTGTTGTTATTTCTCATTCTATCTCAGTTCATGGTAGGATGCTCGGAACATTACAAGACGGATTTTCTTAAGAAGTTTGATTCCTATCTTTCATATTCTTTAGGCGACTTTGAAGTCGTCGATGCAGAAACAATCAAATGGAGAGCGGATCCTCTACCTGTAAGAGGATCGGGCCTACGGTGGGTTCTAGCTTTTACGGACGATCGCGGGTTCGATAGAGAATTTACATTTAAAAATTACGGGTACACGCAAGGCGGGGATCAATCTAATTTCGGATATGCTGTGATGGAATATGCTATGAATTTATGCGAAGAGCAAATTACTACAGATGTGCTACTTAAATACTTTCATACAGACGAAATAGGATTACAAGAATACCGGACGAATGAAACAAAAATATCTGTTGCACTGATCAATGAGTATCCGCCTAAGGGAGACGACTATTATGCTAATTTTGTTGACCCACAAAAAGGACTTCAACTGAAATCGATTCATCCGAAGCAGCTTATTAATGACTGGGGGGCTTCCTATAACTTTTTGTTTCATACTTTAATTGACAACGATGACCAGATGAAAGAGTTCATGGCAAAAATAGAACTGGTATTAAGAGATTATGCAAAGTATGTGAACAACTATGATCTACTTCCCATTGAAGTGAATGGGGAAAACTATGAAGATGGATACCATGGAACATATAATAAGGAAACAGACTCGTTTACTTGGATCACTAAAAAGGACTACTTGGAATCGCTAAAGTATATCGATGGAAATTTAAAAAAAATCGAAAAGGTCATCATAAACGGGAAAGAGTATCTTGTTAATAAAACCTATAAAGATGAAAATGTTTACTTTTTTGCAGATAGCGTGACTTATAGTCAGACTACCAAGCAGTATCATATAAATGATTTCGAAGATCTCCTGACCCTGCTTGGATACAAGGTATCTATGCCTAAAGAACACGTAGGACCTATCATTTGGAGTGTGGGCACAGACACGTACTCAGTCAGAAAATTAAACGATTGGTCCTTAAAAAAGAACGGTGGTACTAATTTGTTGAAATACAGTGGTCATGAGTGTGGTGGAATCTCGCAATCCGACTTTGAAATGTTGAGTAACACTACCGTATATATGGACAAGGAAACATGGACTCTTGTAGTCAACAGTAATTAGTATTTCAATCACATTGTAAATAAAAGGGTTCAACCCCGAATTTCTACGAGGTTGAACCCTTTTTTACTGTAATAAGTAGCCTACTCGCTCTTCATAAACCAAAAACCATTAATTTTCTTTGTTCTTTTTCACTCGAATAAATACTGCATACAGTTGGACGAACAGATAAGCAATAACGAAAGGAATTATTATTTCCATAGAAGCACCCATTAAGGCATATGCCATCAGCAAAGCACCAAAAACGTAGGTCATAATATCATATCCCTTTGCCTTTGCTGTATTGGCAAGCATAATATTACGCTCGTCTTTTTGATCAATCTCCATTTGTTTAGCCATTTCAGGATTTTTTTTAGCAGCCCATTTACTGAAAATATCCCCAATTCCATGCCCAAACGCTCCACACCCAATACCAATTAAGAGATACGGCAATGCTTTCAAAATACCCTGTGGCTCATCGAAAGATTTCATGAAATAAAAACCAACCGCAAATAACAAAACACCTAGAATACTAATAAAAACACTTTTCATTTTCTTCATACGGACTCCTCCTCATAGATAAAAATTTCCTCAATGTTCATCCCAAAATAACGTGCAATTTTGAATGCTAATATAATCGAGGGATTATATCTGCCATTTTCTAATGAACCAATTGTCTGTCTTGATACTTCTAATGCAGTCGCAAGTTCTTCTTGTTTAATCCCACGTTCTTTGCGTATCTCTTCTAAGCGGTTCTTCAAATTTCCACCCCTCACATGTAAAGCTAGCTTTCCTTAATTTCATTATACAACCATTTAATAGTATGTAAAGTTGACTTTCCATTATTCGACTTATCTATATAAGAAAATCGCAAAAAAACACGTCTGAATTGACGTGTTTCAATTAACGTAGCCACAAAGGCTACGATTAAATGTGATCAAACCCCTTTTGTAGCGCTCTAATTCTTCTCGCTTTATTTTCAAGTACGATCTGGCTGGTTTCTACCATATCGTACCCATGGACAGTCCCTTTCGTGATATTGAGTTCAACAGGAACATCACTATTTTGAAGAGCTTCAGTATAGTTTATTCCTTCATCTCGTAAGCAATCGAACTCGGCTACTTCCACATAAGCATTAGGTAAGTTTGTAAATGAGGTTGCTTCCATAGGGGAGGCATATTCCTTTTTGCCATCCACACTATCTTTTAGATATAAATCCCACATCTTTTTATTAAGTTTAGAATTCCACATGGGAGTATCTGTATATTTATTTATGGACTCTGTGTTCTGTCTTGCATCTGTAACAGGATAAATCAGTAATTGGAAGCAAAATTTCAAATCGTCTCGATCACGTGCCATTAAGGTTACACCTGCAGCTAAAGCGCCACCTACACTATCACCACCCACTGCAATTTTATTTCTATTAATTCCTAGCGTATCAGCATGATTATAGACCCACTTACAAGCAGCATAACCATCTTCAAGGCCCACAGGAAAATGGTTCTTTGGCAACAACCTATAATCAACAAATACAACTTTACAAGGCGTTTGAAGAGCATAATCTATACACAAATTGATGTGATAAGGTGCTTCTTTTAACGCAAATGCTCCTCCATGAAAATAAATTAAACAACGATCATTATCTCCAATATCTTTGGGCTCAAATATTCTAATAGAAATCTTATCACCCTTATATCCATCGATCTGCTTTTTCGTTACTTTTACTTGATCTGGTAATGGTAGTTTATTGTTATTTCTCTCCATTAACTTGTTTAAAACCGGTAATACTATTGGATAAAAAGGTAGTTTTGTTTTTTCTAGTTTTTTAAAATCACTGTTTATCTCATATTTACTCAATTTCGACAACTCCTTATATCAAATAACCTCATAGTTATGTTATCCTACGTTCCAGTCAAGCAATAGTTCTAAAAGAAATGTTAAATACAGAAACAAAGACCCACTAAGGGAAACCGATGATGCTTAGAACCGTTTATTCCAATTTACTGAGTACTACGCATTTGCAACCGCAAGTGGCGCAAACGCAACCTCAATCATATAGCATTGATTCCATTGTTTTTCTATAATTAAGGTCATAAATAGCAAAGGAGAGTAAGCCTATGTCTTTTAGCGAAAAATTGTTGCAACTTAGAAAAGAAAAAAGTTATTCACAGGAAGCACTGGCCGAAAAATTGTGCACAACCAGACAGGCAGTCAGTAAGTGGGAAAACGGACAAGGGTTCCCCGAAACCGAAAAGCTGCTTATGATTGGAAACCTGTTTGAGGTATCCATCGATTATTTGCTGAAGGAGGGCGAGGTGAAGGGCGGCGTTGAAGAGCATGGTTTTTATGTCAGCCAAGAGATGGCGGAAGGGTATTTGAGTCATCAGCAGAAGTCATCCAATCGCATTGCGACAGGCGTGTGCCTGCTAATTATGGCTTGTTTGCCGTATTTGATGCTTCGACAGGAGCCGGTCGTTTATTCCTTTCTTATCATTTTGTTGGCGGCAGGGGGCGTCGTTGCTCTCGTGTCCGCCATACTGAAAGATGAGGAACGGTACCATGTGCTGGGGAAAGAAGCTCTTATGCTAGATCAGGTTTGTGTAAAGCAATTGACGGAACGTTTGAATCGATTGAAGAGTAGGTACGCAGCTATGATCATCGTCAGTGCTGGTATGGTGGCGGTAGGCGGAATGGCTTTTTTGCTAGAGAATAAAGGGATCTCCGAAGGCGCATTGGTCCCTTATTATCCAGTGTGTGTTGTTTTGATCGCGATGGGCGCATATGTAATTATTCGAACTTCTACACTGTGGTCCTCCTATAGTCTATTGATCTACAATGAGAAGCATATTAATCGGAGGAATGACGGCTTCTGGAGAAAAATCAGGAAAAAGTTGGCCGATAAAAATGCATAACATTTGGAAGAAGTATAATGTTAACAATATTTAGCGATACCTGATTATCGATAAAGAAAACTAGCTAAATCATTACACTACTGGGTCACGATAGTGGAATCATTGAAGCGTCAGACCAGAATTTTATTCTTGGTCTGACGCTTTGTCATTAAATAGTAAACTGTACCCTATCGAGTAGACACTTTTAAAAAAATCTCGATAGGGTACAGCTTATTCGGGAAGGTTTTTTGTTCATTTCAGATAAACTTCAAGGAAATCCCAAAGACCTACTCAGCAATTAACCTAGAGATCACTTGTGCACTTTCCGCACGTGTTGTTTTATCTTTTGGGGCAAATTGATTGTTTGTGAGTCCATTAATCAAACCAAGCGAATGTGCTGCTGCTACAGCATCTTGTGCCCAAGAACTGATATTAGCTTGATCGGCAAAGACTTTTGCAATTTCTGCAGAAACCTTTCCACCATTGCTGTACTCATAAGCGCGTACCAGAACGACAGCCATTTCTTCACGAGTGATGGTGGCGTTCGGATCGAACTTCGAAGCGTTGCGTCCATTTACTATACCAGCTTCACTTGCTGCTGCGATTGCGCTTGAATACCAGTCCGATGCCCCCACATCGCTGAATTGCTTTTGTCCACTCTCCTCGATACCCAGTGCTCGAACAATCAGCGCTGCGAATTCTGCACGCGTAATGAATCTATCAGGTGCAAACTGATTGTCACTTACACCCTCGATAATTTGTTTTGCTACCAATTGCTTAATGACTTGTGAGGCCCAATGCGTCTTCGTCACATCAATGAACGACTTATCATAGCTTAGAACGCCGTACTTACTGAAGTGACTGATCTCGGCACTCATTTTACCATCCACAAGCCTTCCGCTGACATACTCTAATGTGCCATCATCAGCAATGCTGTACATACCCATCAGTTCTTTGTTTGCAACAGCATTTACTTTTAGAGCTATCGTGATTGGCTGTTCAAATTGAGTCAGCTTTATTTCTTTGCCGTCTTTACTAATGATCGATATTGAAAAATTGAAGATTTCACTTGCTGCCGCCACATCAGCTTTGTTCTTAGCTGTTACTCTGCCAAGTAGAGCAGCACGATCCGCAATGGACAGCGGAACCATTTGGAACGAAATTGTTGCTCCTTTCAGCTCATCCGCAGTGAACAAACTCTGAAGGTGCTTGTAGACTTTTCCAGGAATTTGAACCGTAATATCCTCATTCTCAAGCTCTATGATGACCTTATCATCAATCACTGCTAAATTAGCTGAAAAAATTACTTTTGTCACTCCTTTGGCAATTTTGACAACTATTTTACCGTCTTTATCAGCTGCTGGAAGGGCAATCGCTCCGTTGCTTGGAAGTGCGCTTCCACCGCTATTACTTGTGTTACTATTGTTATTGTTATTATTACTGTTACTATCACTGCCTGCTTTGAATGGCTTAGCTTGCTTTTCAGTAGAATTAGCACTTTCGCCAGCTTCATTTCCAGCAGATACAACATAGTAATATGTCGTCCCATTGGTCAGTCCGCTGTCCGTATAACTTGTTCCGCTTGTTACGGCTGCAACAGTCGTATAGGGTCCACTTGAAGTTGTCGACCGTTTCACGTTGTAGTATTTTACACCTGGTACTGCACTCCAAGTTAGCGTGACCTGGCTATCGCCTGCATTCGTCGAAAGTCCGTTAGGGATTGAAGGGATAGGAAGTATCGCTCCAGGCATAGCGGATCTTTCCCTATAGCTGTAGGTTCCTCCGTCACGATCGACGGCAGTAACAATGTAATAGTACGTTGTGTTATTCACTACTTCGGTATCCACATAATTTGATCCATATACTGCTGAGGTTACTGTAGAGAATGAACTACCAGAGGTCGTCGAACGCTCCACGTTATAATATTCAGCATGCGATACCGGCTCCCATTCCAGATTGACCAGACCATCTCCAGCAGTCGCCACCAAACCTTGTGTAAACCTGACATTATCGATAGACAGTCTCCCCGCAAATTCACTCTCAACATCCGCGAAAATAAGAATCATATTACGCAATTCCGTATCATCTTTAATCCCAGTCAGATCTCTTATATTGAAACTTACATTATAGTGATACACTGCGTCAGTTATAGAAGCTGAATCTAGGTCATCGAATTCAATGTTATAACTTCCCGGAATTTGCTGCCAAAATCCCCCAGCAGGCGGCTGAAATACTAGATTAATTGCCATGGCTCCTGAACTTGCCCGCTGAGGCTCGATATACAAATCAAACATCACATAATCGTTATCTCCACGAACTAATCCTTCCTTATATAACTCTAATCGTGGAGCTGAGGCCCATCCATCAGAAGGCTTGACTTCAGGATATGCAAACTCCCAAGAAAGAGCATTTGTACCCTGTATCTCTTCTATTGTAAGAGCATCCTTAACTGACGACTCCGGATTCCAATCCCAACCTTGCCTCGTCTTGTCTTCAAAGTCAGATGGAAGTATGGCTGTTCCCTTAGGATCATGAATAACCGGAATTTCAACCTTTGTACCCGTTACAGTAACATTGTCCAAGGAAATCACATTCGCATCTTCTGTCCCTACGAACAGAATCAGATTCGTCATGATGTTGTTGTCTGTATGCATAGCAATCGTCTCAAGTGATGGAGAGTCATCTGTAGTGATCGTTAGAGTTGCTATAAATTTATCTCCATAAGGAACAAAATCAGTTTCCGTTACCTGAATTGCCCGAGTCGGATTAGCCCATCCTGCTGAGGGCCCTTGCGGGATCGCGGCAATCGATACCGTTGTCTTCGCATCTACGATAACATCCATAGATAGTTGTTCCACACCCAAGATATTAGCCGATTTCCCCCAAGCATCTGCGGAAAGTCGGATATTGGCCCAATAGTTTCCTTCACTAGTGTCATTGCTAATATTTAAGCCTGTTATTTGTAAAGCATTATCTGCGTTACTTAATGTAATACTCTCTTTATTCGGGCTATCTCCATTTACACCAAAACCTTGTGTTGTTCCATCATTGAAATCCCATAAGACTTGGGAATATTTATTCCGATCTATCGGCTCATAAGGGATTCCTTTAATTCTAGCCCTTACATATTCACCCGAAACCGACAATTCTGGTAAAGACCAAACTTGATCACTACCTGGATCTAGACTCGTTGCATCTTGTTTGCCCAACTCTAAAGGCATAAAAGCCGCTGAATTTTCATTCTTATTCGTTAAAGACCAGTTTATCCAGCTAATATTGTTCTCATTTAAGAAATCGAGCCATATATCAGCTTCATCCAAGTAAGGTCCGCCATCACCGCTAGCTTGACTTGTACCCCACTCCGTTGAAAATATGGCAATCCCGTTGTCGAGTGCATATCTTGCGTTGCTCATCACATTGGTTCTATCTGTACTGTCCGAGGCAGGCATATGTGTACCTGTATAAAAATGTACTGTATACATGATGTTATGGGAATCTATTGGTTCATCAACTACTAGGTCTGGCCGTTGACTCCAATTGGGAGTACCAACAATAATAATGTTGTTCTGAGCATTCCCGTTCACAGGATCACGTAACATACTCACGATGGGATCTGCGTATTCTTTGACCGCTAGCCATCCATCTCTATCATTCGTAATGCCCGGTCCATCGTTGTTGTTGGAGCTTGGTTCATTCGCTAATTCATAGATAATGTGTTCGTTATTCGGATATAATCCGGATATCTCCTCAAAGAACTCCTTAGCGCCACTATATATTTCCGCTCTTGGATCACCCGGTGCATGTACATGCCAATCCACAATCACGTACAGATCATTTGCTATCGCATAATCTATTCCTTGAATAACTCTTTTTTTAATTATCGCTTTGTTAGCTTCTGTTCCATATCCATTCTCCCCCACATACATAGCTAGTCGAATGACATTAGCGTACCAGTCATTGGCTAGTGCCGCAAAAGCATTATCATTGATAATTTCCGGAAACCATTGTAAGCCGTGCGTGCTCATTCCACGTAATTGAATAGGATTTCCATTTTGATCACCTAGTGTTTTTTGTCCATTATGATCTATTAATTGTAAGGCACCGCCAATCGACGGTTTAATTGCGGTTTCAACAATTAAGTTAGAGTCTATAGGTTCTGTCGTCGCGCCTGACATGATTGGCATAAGTGAACTTACTAACGTAATCGTCATCATGATTGCAACCATACGTATTTTCAACTTATTTTTCACCTTCTAACCTCCCAAAACTTAGCCATGTTTTTGGAATTAACCACGTAAGGATTACCAGAGAAACGTTTCTCTTTTTAACAAAAACTCATCATCGAAATATAAATGTCAGTTTTATCTTTTCTCTCTCCTCCTTTTTGTCCGTTTTGGTAGAAGAACGCTTCCAATAAAAGCGATTTCAATTCATAAACGCGCGTTTATTTTTGCGTTCCCAGGGTCCTTTCATGTTTATTTCCGCTATACCTGGTTCATATTAGAACCGGATTACAGCCTCTTGCAACAGTGTATGAATCGTATTGTGGAACGAGTCCATATTTCTATATTTTCAGCGCTATATTCATTTCGAAGAAATAATTCAATTCAGTGGTATACTGACACCATACAGCATGTCTTAAAGGAGATCGATGATTTGGTGCAATACCTATTTAAAGAAGTCACTAATAATCAAGAGTTACAAGTTTACGACACGACAAAATTATACGGGGAAACGGGAAACTTTCGCGTCCTGCAGTTTGCAAATGCGGCGATCCAAGGTGCGATGGATTTAAATGATCCGCAGCGCATTTTGTTTGAATATCCTCGGGCCATCATCCACCTTATGGAGTGTAACAACCCGTCTTTCGAAGACGTTTTTATGATTGGTCACGGGATTGGAAGTATTGCTGGTCATTATTTGGATAAAAGATTCAAGATCGCCGAACTCGACGATCAAGTTGTGGAGTTAAGTAGGAAGTATTTTGGATACAGCGAGGATAATGTAATTATTGGGGATGGTCGCAATACACTTAAGGGGGAGCAACCACAAACTTATGACTACATTATTATCGATGCATTCAACGAAAAAGGAACCCCCCAGCATCTGATATCTAAGGAATTCTTCACTCTCACAAAAGAAAAACTACATCCCCATGGTTCGATCATTTTGAACTTGATGGGTAAAGGAAACAACGACAGACTAATGAACGCCATTCATACGACGCTTTGCGAAGAATATGACTATATTCAATCGTTTCAACTACCTTCTGAAAGTGTCTCGGACGTAAAGAACATCATTATTATGGGCTGCAACTCCCCTATCCTATTTCAAGCACAACATATGGCCGGCTTCATTAGGCTCGAACTGGGTCAAGGGCATATCATTAGGGACAGCAAACACTCTGCACTTGTTCCTGACATTCAGACGTAGTTAATTGACGTAAAAAAGAAGGGTTCAACCCCGTATTGCTACGAGGTTGAACCCTTTTTATTCCTTTTTAGTATGGCTCTATATTAGAAGCAGTGCTTGCTAAAAGTATAAGTAGATCGTAGCGGAGAGGACGGAATTGTCCTGAAGAAGCGCAGCGGTCGCCTTTGCCACTGGATTTCAACCGCTTTATGCGGTTTCAAATCAAGAAATCCGGTGGCAACAGCGATCGTAAGGATAATCCGTCCGCGTAGCGGCCATCAATCTACGGTTATATATTTGAAGCACTGATTTTGATATTGAGCTGCTACTATTTTTCAACCTATTCGCTACGTAAAGCCGTAACCGGATCCTTCTTCGCTGCCATCTTAGCAGGAATGAAACCACCAATCATCGTAAGCACTACACTAATAATACCTAGCGATAATGCATGAATCGGATTAAGTTGGGCAACGTTCGAGAGTTCAGTGAGATTATAAAGTATAGCATTCACTGGGAATGTTAACAGATACGTAACACCAATACCAAGTAATCCTGAGCAAGCACCAATAATAAAGGTCTCTGCATTAAATACTCGTGTGATATCCTTCTTCCTTGCACCCAAGGCGCGAAGAACACCAATCTCCTTCGTTCTTTCCATAACAGAAATATAAGTGATAATACCAATCATGATCAACGATACCACGAGAGAGATTGCCGCAAATGCCACAAGCACCATGGTAATACCATCCATAATCCCACCAGAAATACGTGTAACAATGGCTGCCATATCTGTGTATACCACTTTGTTCTCTGTTTCTAAGTCTTTATTCCACTCATCCAGATAAGTAGTGATCTTTTCTTTTGCTCCAAAATCAACCGGATATAGTGAAATAGAAGCTGGAATCTCTGTTGCACCCAAGGTAGCTAACATCTCATCTTTGGTTGGAGCGACATTGGAGCCTGCAGACATAGCTGATGCCATTCCACCGGCCGGCATTGCACCTGGACGCATCCCTGCCATTGCACTTCCACCCGTTGCATCCTGAGACAATAACTCTCCAGTAATCACATTATAATCTGCTTCCTGTTGTGCCTTAACGATCTCTGAGTTTTTCGCATCCTCAATAAAATAGGTTGCAAGTTCATCAGAGTATGCAACTCCGGCAGGTAGCGTAGACATCTTGGATTCTTCCTGACCGCGAATAACACCGACGATTTTTAAAGTTGTCGCTTTGTCGCTATTATACATATCAATCAAATTCGAAACATTACCGTTAACGGTAAACTGTTCACCGTTTTTGACGTAATAATCATCATTCTTAATCAGTTTCAATTCATAACCAATCAAATCATTAAAATCTACGCGGTCTGTGTCATGCTTAATACCCAGCGCATCAAGTGAGGCATTGTCCAAACGATTATATTCATCCACTATGAGAACAAGATCCGTCATCTCTGTTGGGAAGCTTCCCTCAAGTAGATCATAGTATTGCTCTAAATAGCTGCCTGCGGCATCCCCATGCTTACTGGGATAGGAAGAAAAGCTTAGATTCCCCTTATTCAATGTTGTTGCCTTGTCTCCGTCCAACTTCAACATATTCATATTCACTGTACGAGTATAAGATATTCCATCGATAAGTGCTGGGTCAATCTTCTCAAGATAATCCATATACTCAGTAGATAATACATTATTGTGAAGAATAGAATTCTCTGTTGGATCGTATGGGAATAGTGCCTTCTCTTCCGTATAAGCAGTAAGGTCAGTACCACCAAATGAAGGATTTTGTGTCATATCAACGTTCATGGCAGTCTGACTAATCGTAATTGGAAAAGTAGAGAGTGCTCCCGTCTCATAAGAACTGATTTGCTTATCAAATCCATTCGATAATGAGAGGATTAACGCAATGCCGATAATACCAATACTAGATGCAAAAGCAGTTAATCCGGTTCTCCACTTCTTAGTTGCTATGTTTTTACCCGATAGTTTTAATGCTGTAAGAAAGCTCATGCTTGTTTTCTTGAGTTTATAATTGGATGTTAACTTTTGATTGGCTAGAGGATTGCTATCCGATACCGCCTTACCATCGGAGAACTTGATTACACGATCCGCATATTGTTCTGCCAATTCAGGATTGTGAGTAACCATAATGACAAGCTTGTCTTCCGCAATCGTCTTAATCAAATCCATGATTTGTTCACTAGTCTCTGAATCTAGCGCACCTGTTGGTTCATCCGCCAGAATAATATCAGGATTGTTCGCAAGAGCACGCGCAATAGCAACACGCTGCATCTGACCACCTGACAACTGGTTTGGTTTCTTGTGTACATGGTCTTTCAAGCCGACCTTTTCAAGCACTTCCATTGCCTTCTTATTCTTCTCCGCTGCGGGAACACCACTAAGTGTCATCCCCATTTCAACGTTATCCACGATACTTAGATGTGAAATCAGGTTATAGCTTTGGAATATAAAGCCTACACTATTATTACGATAAGCATCCCATTCTCCATCTTGAAAGTTTTTGGTGGATTGTCCGTTAATAATTAGCTCTCCACTGTCGTACTGATCAAGACCACCGATCACATTTAATAAGGTCGTCTTACCAGACCCACTCTGTCCGAGGATAGCAACAAATTCGCTCTCCCTGAAATTAAGACTTACCTTGTCCAGGGCAACTTGCGTGAATTCCCCAGTCTTATAACTTTTTGTAATATCTTTTAGCTGTAACATACCGATGTTTCTCCCTCCTGATACTCTTTCTCTCTTTGTTTATAGTACTCAGTATATCAACCATATATAAACTAAACCTAAACTAAGTTAATCTTCTTCAAGTTAAACTTCTTCAAGTTAAACTTCTTCCTTCTTACAACTGCCACACATTAGCGGTTGAGATTTACTTTATATTTATGCGTTATACTAATATTCGTACAAGCCTATAAATGAAATGGCTCAATTTAGAAATCAGTGATTGACTGTACAAGCGAACAGAGCGAAGGGTCGGAGGGATTCTGAAGAAACGGTAGTGTTCGCCTTTAAAGCCCTATTTCAACCGATAATCCTTTTTTATTCAAGAAATAGGGCTTTAACAGCGATTGTAAGAACCCTCCGACCCGCAGCGGCGTCCATTCGATCAAAGGTTGTTCACTGATTTTGGTGTCTAGACATTTCTTTTTGGTGTTGAGACGTTTCATTTACTTTTCATATCACAAATACCTTCGGAGGTACCTTTATGTTTAATATCCTAGTCGTTGAGGATGACAAGAAATTACGTCAGTTATTCTGCACGGTTCTTACCAGAAATGGTTATCGCGCACTATCTGCGGAAGATGGGAAAGATGCACTCTCTATTTTAGATAAGGAATATGTAGATTTGATCATTTCAGATATTATGATGCCGCATATGGACGGTTACGAACTTACCAAAACCCTCAGAGAAGCAAACTTTAATCTTCCCATCTTAATGGTAACGGCAAAGGAAAACTTTGCTGACAAGCAACGAGGGTTTCTCGTTGGAATAGACGATTATATGGTAAAGCCAATTGATGTTAATGAAATGATACTACGAGTCGGAGCACTGCTACGCCGGGCCAAGATTGTGAGTGACCGTAAATTAGAATGTGGGAATACTCTATTGGATTATGATTCGTTAACCGTATCTCAGTATGAAGAAAGCATTCTTCTTCCACAGAAAGAGTTTTATTTATTGTACAAACTATTATCGTATCCGAATAAGACCTTCACCAAGCAGCAGTTGATGGACGAAATATGGGGTATGGATTCTGAATCTGATGAACACACGGTAGTCGTGCATATTAACCGCTTGCGAGAGCGGTTTAAGGGTTGTGCCGATTTTGAGATTATCACCGTAAGAGGTCTGGGTTATAAGGCGGTGAAACCGACATGAAAAAGTCTATCTTCAAAAGTCTTTGGTGGTATTTTGTGTCATTAGTATTTTTAATTATCTTGTCATCCTTACTGATTATGGCACCATTAGCGTTTTTGTACATTCATTTCTCAAATACAACTCAACACGGTAGAGTTCCTTTTTCACCCATACTAGTCATTGTATTGCTCAGTCTTGTTATCGGTAGCATCATTACGATCATGGTAGGGAAAAAAATATTATCCCCGATTACTATTTTCAGCAATGCTGCAAAAGAAATCGCCAAGGGAAACTTTGAAATTGAGTTAAATGAATCCCATCGAATTAATGAAATTAGTGAAATGGCGCATCATTTCAATATTATGGCCCAAGAATTACGCAGCATCGAAACGCTACGCAATGACTTTGTAGTAAATGTATCTCATGAATTTAAGACACCTATTGCTTCCATTGAAGGCTATGCCACATTGTTACAAGATAAGACCATCACAGAAGAAGAACATGATGAATATACAGAGATGATTATAGGTAGTGCGCGGCAATTGTCCATGCTTTCCGGCAATATTCTGAAAATTTCCAAACTCGAAAATCAAGAAGTAATATCCGAGAAAAAGGAATATCGATTAGATGAGCAACTAAGGCAAGCCATATTACTATTAGAGACCCTGTGGGAACCTAAACAAATGACGCTTAATATTGAGCTTGAGAAAGTTCATTATTACGGTAACGAAGAACTTATGATGCAGGTGTGGTTGAATCTATTAGGAAATGCGATTAAATTTACGCAAGCGGGCGGAGAAATATCGGTAAATCTTGTACCACAAAATGACTATATTTCAATCACAATATCCGATAATGGTATCGGCATGGAGAAGAATGTAAGGAAGCACATATTTGAAAAGTTCTATCAAGGAGATCATGCCAGGTCTGGCGAAGGAAACGGACTCGGTCTTTCATTAGTCAGTCGTATTATCAACTTATGTGGGGGTACGATTGAGGTGGAAAGCGAATTTGGCGTAGGTTCAACCTTTACGGTCAAGTTACCTATTGATTAGTACGATCATGTCCTCCCATAATACAAATAACCGCCCGACTAACCTAAGAAGGTTAACCCGGGCGGCTGCTATTTAATTCGCTGATTTCACTTCTGGCTTATATATCGAATCACGATCCCCATCCATTATTAATAATGATTTAGCTGGTATTTTTGAGGCTCCAAACATAAATTCAGTTTCCGAAAAATTGGCTACAACTCTTAAGTCCTCACCATATTTCGTCATTTGAACCAGCCTATCGTCTGATAGAACCTTATAGTCAGTCATTTCTCTAGTTATTGCCTTTTTGCTGAATTCCGACCATACCTTAGAGTGATTTATGATGGTTTCTTTATGCTTTTTCCACTCATCTTTATCTATGTGATATAAAGGCGGGACATTATAAAGTACTTCATACAACATTCTATTTGATATTTCATCTTCAATTTTCAGTGTCCCCCATCCCCACCAATAGGCTGTAACCACTGCATCGTTGTAGACCAGCTTGTACAATGGGATGTTATACGTTTCATCCAAAAATAACTTTTTATAGTTATCTTTTAAAGGTATTTGTTTAGCAAATAATTCAGGAACTCCGCCCGTACTAGAGTAATATCTTCCTACGTAATAATCGCTATTTTTGTTGCTACTCATGTCCTTATCCATCCAGGAAAATGACGGCATTTCTATTCCATGTGCAAAGGCGATACTTTTGTTAGCAAAATCATTCCCGCCCTCCGTACCTACAACCATTCCATGCTCTGCTTGAAGATATTCCATTCTCTCCATTCTTGCCTTGATATCTTCTTCTTCCGTGGTAATATGCGCAGGTGAATAATCATCGAATACCTCACCAGTTCCATCTGTGTCTAAAAACTATGAGTTAAATGGTAATCCCGTATCTAAAATAGAGTTAACCCGCTCTTTTACACTGGGCATTGCCAAAGTCGGATTCAATTTTCTACCTACACCTTGGAATCCTTCAATTTTGTTACCGTCCTTATTGGTTACGGTAGCATCCTCAAATAGCGAAGTATCCGTAAACTTAGCTGTTTCCCACTGCTCTTCACCTGGTTTATGGATCGAATGATAAGAATCATAGGTGCCAATTAGATATCCTTGATCATTTGCTTCTTGTACCAACTCTGGTTTGATAAATCCTTCTTGCCAGTCATCCAAACCGATCCACATTTTGTCTATGCCCGAATCCTTCATAGCCTTTATCACATCAACTGTATTTGCATCTGCCCATTTATCTATGGGGTCAACTAGATTTCCAAGGACGCTTTTAAGAAGCATCTTATTTAATTCAATCAATTCTACAGGATTTAAATTCTCCACACCTTTGTTTAATAATCCTTGAGTTTCTTTGTCTGTATCCGTAAATATTTCCGCGTTATAAAACTCCTTCAACTGTATTACGGAGCTCAAGCTTTTTAAAATTCTGCTTTTGGTATACTTGTCTATATAATCTAAGGAAGTCATGTCATCATACGCTGATCCAAGTTCTGCCCCATCTTCCACCTTAGTATTTAATAAATCTTGAATCCATAATTTCAATTGGACAGGAAATTCGCTCCTAAATTGATCCCATTTAATATTTTCCTCAGAAATCACACTTCTATCCCAAAAATAAACATGCGGAGCGCCATATAGCTTTTCAATATTGCTATTTTTTTTAGCCTTCTCCGCGAGAGTTTTGAACTCTCCCTTTTCAATCAGATAGTTCTTATAAGTCTTTGCAACATTCACCGGATTTTTCTCCGTAAGATATATCCTAAACCCATATTCCTTAGTCTCATTTATCGAAGTGTACTCATGATTAAAAGCAAACTCAATTCCTTGTTCTGTATCAAACGAAATCTCATTATTATAAGGATTTTTAATTATATAAACTAATGAGTATTTACTCTTATCCACTGCAAAAAACTGCATAGAGAAAGACTCAATTACTTTCACTGTTTCTTCGTTTAAATACTCTTTCCAAACTTCATCACCACTCGGAATATACTTCCCTTGGTGCAGCGGAAGCATATATCCCTCTCCTTTTACTAATGGCCATGCGAAGGAATTTCCATCTTTTTTATTCGATTTTATTGTTAAATCTATATATTGCTCCTTTTGTTCAATTTCAACATCGATGTCCTTTTCAGGATACGTCCAGGTCACTTTATCACCATTGTTATTTAAGTCGGATACCTTCATTTCTGTTAATGGCTCAGATACGGTCTCCGTAATACCGCCGGATTCCACCTCAAGCTTAAAGGTTGTAGGATCTACATTAAATTTAAAATCTAGACTTTCTTGCTGTGAATTCACCTCTCTCCCTTTGACATTTTGGTCGTCTGTACATCCTGCGAGCAAGCTTACTACAGTTGCAGTAACTACAACGATCGATAATATTCTTTTCGTTTTCATATTGATTCCCCCCTGACACGTATACTAACTTAGGGGTGTTACGTGAATGTTACAACAAATATTCAACGAATAAAACAACCCATCACGCGGGAAAATAACCAAGGTGTTCAACGCACATTACAATTTTATGTTCAGGAGGTGCACCCTTGGCAAAACCCGACGATCGGTCTGATAATGTTCAGAAACTGAATGAAAGCATTCAGAATACGGTTTCAAATTTCCGCGAAGGCCAAAAATATTTAACCGAATTCTCTGAAGAGCTTTCGAGCGAACAGAAGCATCAAATCGAAAAAAAGAATGCAAAACGCCTTAACGCAATTGATGGCTTTCGAGAAGAAGTAAAAGATGAGCAAGCCGATCAACAATAAGTACAAACAACAAAAACAAGATCTCCTTCATTTGAAGAGAGATCTTGTTTTTGTGTTTTATCCGATCAGGGGGCTTCCCCATTTAATTCACCGAATTCAGCAACTTCTTTAGTGTATCCATATCATGAACCGACACTAATTGCTCAAGATGATCAAATATCTGCTGCTCATCCCAATTCCACCATTGAAGCTTAAGTAAAGCTATAATCGTTTCGTCGTTGAAGCGCTTCTTAATTACCTTTGCAGGGTTACCGCCAACAATGGTATAGGGTTCAATGTCCTTTACAACAGTTGAGTTCGAAGCAACAATCGCCCCGTCACCCATCACTGCCCCTGGCATAATTGTGACATTTTGACCCAACCATACATCATTACCAATCACTGTGTCACCTTTAAAAGGTAACTGCTCTAGTGTTGGAGTGACCTTCTCCCAACCTCCAGCAAAAATATTAAAAGGATATGTTGTAATCCCATCCATCCGATGATTAGCACCATTCATAATAAAAGTAACCCCTTCAGCAATGGCACAAAACTTACCGATTATCAGCTTATCTCCTAAAAATTCATAATGATGCTGAATATGGTCATAGAAATTCTCAGGTGAATTCTTATTGTCGCTGTAATAAGTATAATCACCAATCTCAACGTTTGGCCTACTGGGCAAATTCTTAATGTAACAAACGGTTCTTATATTTTCATTAGGATACAGTTTATTTTTATCTGGTGCTATTGTCATACAATCACTCCTCTCAGCGTTCTCTCATCGCCTTGAATTGGTTCATCATTCCTACAAATGTTTCTCTATAATTTATTATTACCTTTTTTTTTATTGTTTTTTCTTTATTTTCTTCATAAATTCATTTTTCTTTTCGGTAATAGCATGAATTTCATTGATCAACAAACCATCTCTCTTATGTCCCTGCTCAATAAAGAACATGGAAACGGCCCCTAAACCTACATGCGTACCTACGGCCACACCCATTTGCATAATAAAAATTTCACCTGTGAATTCTGTTTCTTGTCTGATCTTATCCAATAGAGTTTCAGCAATTGCTCGCTCTGAAGTGTACCCTATAATAATGAAGTCTGTGATATCCCAGTCATTTCTCAGAGTAAACTCTCTCACATAATGGTTCAGGACTCCCTTAAGTCCTCTTTCCTTTGCTACAATTGCGCCTTTGCCATTTCTCATCGACATGATCGGTTTGATTTTCAGAATCCTACCAATTAAGGCACTAGCATTTGTCAGTCTCCCACTTCTAATTAAGTGATTTAAATCATCCACACAGAGAAAGTGCTTCACATTTCTTTTAAAGGTTTCATTAAAATGAACTAATTCGTCAAAACTAAACCCTTTGTCTCTCAACATAGCCGTTTTCAAAATTAACCATCCACTACCCTGGCTCATCGATCTTGAATCTACTACATGAATTTTAATCGAAGAATCCGGATGATCTTCAAAGAAAGATTCTTTCGCCAATTCAGCAGATTGATAAGATCCACTGGTCCCACTCGACATACAGATACATAATATTTCTGTGCATCCATCTGTAATAGCTTGGTCAATAATTTTCAAATATTCTGAAGGGTTTGGCATCGATGTAGTTGGGCTTTCTTCAAGATTATCAAGAATAGCGTAGAAATCATCCGCTTTAATATCGATTTTATCTCTATTTTCTTTACCATTTATACTTATCGTTAATGGCGCGATCCCAATGTTATATTTCTCAATTATCTCGTCAGTTAAGTCACAAGTTGAATCCGCCATTATTTTAATGATCTTAATTCCCCCAAATATATCGATTTAAGTTCTGGTTAGTCTTCTAAGCTAGCATATATGAGAGGGATTTATAGGTAAAGAAATGTTCACCTAGATTGAACGGAATTTGTCGATTTTTGACTACACGGTCACACAATTATTGATTCTCTGGGGAATTCCCCCAAATGATCTATCATATTTATGAAATCATTTCTTCATCTTAATAAAATCGGACAAAAAAAGAAAACGACGTATGTTCAGTCGTTTTCTTTAGTAATGAGAGTAAATCTAGTTCATTTGAATCAAGATGAAGACTTATCTTGCCCCGGAACGATACAACTACCATCCGTACATAAATCAACATCTGGGTCACCAAGTACGGTAAAAGATGGATGTTCTTCATCCCAAGCTTTCTGCAGTGCACCTAGGAATGTATCGCTTGATTGCGCCCCAGATACAGCATATTTGCGGTTAATAACAAAAAACGGAACACCTCTAACGCCAATCTGCATTGCTTCCTGCTCATCCGCACGCACTTCGTTACTGAATTCCCCACTCTTCAATACTTGGAGAGCTTCAGCACGATCAAGTCCCACCTCAGCAGCCAAATCAGCTAGTGTTTCTTGATTACCAACATGTAGCGTATCGGTAAAATGAGCCTTCAGTAAACGTTCCGTCATCTCTTTAAGCTTCCCTTTGGATGCTGCAAAATGGGATAAGCGATGCGCGTCGAATGTGTTCGTCTGAATTGTACGATCGAAATAATAATCCAGACCCAGCTCTTTTGCCTGCTCCGTAATATTGTTCGTATTGGCGATGGCCTGCTCGCGGCTCATGCCATATTTGGATGCAAGCATTTCATATACATTCGGATTACCATCAACAGGCATATCCGGCGCAAGCTCAAAGCTCTTATAAACAATTTCAATTTCTTCTTTATGTGCAAACTGCTGTAATCCAGCTTCAAACTTACGTTTTCCTATATAGCAGAACGGACACACATAATCGGACCATATTTCAACTTTCATTATTCATACCTCCATGATCTCTAGATGTCTTCATTATAACCCGACTATTATAAAAAAGTAAGTTATTTTACAAAAGATATTAAGTAAGTAAAATAACTTAACTATTAAATCTATTTATCTGTTCCAAAGTACTTATTCGTAGGTAACTCAAAATTCCAAGGACCTCTTATCACCACTTCTGGATCATTTATCGTTAACTTCATCACTTTGCTACCCGGCTTAATATCAAATTGAAGATATTCTAGTGCTTTTGTGTGTTCATTAAATTTGCCCATGTAACTTTGAGCATCAATCTTAAAATTAATCAACGATTCCGTAGCTTCCTCATTAAAGTTAAGGTCTACGTACATTCTAAGCTGATCCTTATCTACAACTTCAAGTTTTGTTATTTTAACGGGGAAACCTGCGATTTCGAATGTTTTGTCACTATCCGCAGTCGTATCGCTTGGAATATCTAAAGAGATCTTGACTTTATCATTATAAGTCACGTTAATCTCAGGGATCGTTAGGTTATAGGTTGGAACATCGCTATCAGATAATTCGAAGTAAAACTCGTTTGCTGGACTTGAAAGCAATGGTTTACTCCGATTTAGTTCAGAGATAGGCGAACTAACATAATGTTCGCTTGCAATGCTTGAAGACACCATAAACTGTTTTATTTCATGCCTATTTCCTTTCTCATCTATAACGTCTATCTTCTGATCCCCGTGTATACCTTGTATACCAAAATTAATAATTTTAATTTCCTGAGGAACTTGTGACACTAAAGAAATTCTAGCAGTCCCCCCAATGCGGCTAGCAATTGCAGTGATGGTCACTCCGTTCTTCGTGTCCGTTTCTCCCATATCTTGATAACTATTATATGTCTCTGCCTTTGTGAGTGTAAGTGGAATGATGATTTCTGGATTATCTTCTATAATAATTTGTACCTTCCCTTTGAGGTCCAACTTCCCCTGTTGCCAAAAGGACCCTCCCCATTGGCCCGACGTACTACTTGTTACGCCAGATTCCAAGTTATACTCTATTCCTTCTTCATTGATTATTTTGATACTTTGAAGCCTAGTTGTATTTTCTCCGGACATCGTAATAACGGTCATTTCGTCTTCAACAACCATACCCGTTATCACAACGAATCCCCCCTCCACTTCCGTAGTAATGGGCTCCTTAAGCACATACCTTTCCTGAGGAATCTCTTCTTCCACAACCATCCCTATTCCAGGGAAATACTGTAGAGCTTTTTGGATTGCCGCTATAACTTGAGTATTAAAAATAGCTGTTGTTATCAGAATGAAGGCTACGACCAGCGCAACTATGGTCTTTCGAGGGGTCCATCGCTTCATGCTTTGTCTGGATTCTACTTGTTCAAGCTTTGCTTGCTTAATCCCCATTTGACTTCTCAGATGGAGTTGTGGTGGGATCTCGATTTTATCGATTTCTTGTTTTATATTATTGTTCATACAAATCACCCTCCTCTGTTAGTCGGCGGAGTTTTTTCAAAGCTCGATATAGAATCGTCTTAACTGACCCCAGTGGAATAGATAAGATTTCCGCAGTCTGCTGAATCGTATAATCGTGATAAAATTTTAAAATGATGACACTCTTCTCATCCTCATCTAACAGATCAATTAGGTCTTTCAATGATAAGGATAGTGGGAGGTTATCATCTTCCCCATCCTTTTTCCCCTCGTAGTATTCCGGCTTTAGCTGAACCACCTTTTTCCGCTGCCTAAGTAAATCGATAGAACAACTAATCGCAATTCTGATAAGCCAGGTTTTAAAATATTTCGATTCTTTTAAGCTCGTAATGGATTTGAACGATCGATATGCGGTTTCTTGAACTACATCCAAAGCATCTTCTTGGTTTTTCAAGTACACATAAGCCGTACGATATATGTCTACTTCAAACTGTTGAAATAACTCCAAATAAGCCGTTTCGTCACCCTGCTGAGCTTTTTTGACCAAATGTATGATGTCCTTCACCTACTTCTCTTGAACTCTATACTAATTAGACGTTGCGATTTCAATTTTGGCTCTAACTATAAGAAAAAACCTCCCGTTGGGAGGCAAGTAGTATGTATTTACTCAAAAAGATGCGCAGAGGTTTGGAAGAGCGCCTCTTCCGAAATGACTTCGATCCCATTTTTTCTGAGCAGAGCCGTAGTAACCCCGCTACCAGCCAACTTTACACCTTTAAATTCGCCATTATAAATCATGGAACTTCCACACGAAGGACTGTTTTCCTTCAGGATCACGATTGAAGCTGAAACTTCACGAGCTATAATAAGCGTTTCGATAGCCCCTTTTATATACATATCTGTGACGTCCGCTCCTGTCTTACTAATGACTTTTGCACGCCCATCGAGCACATCTTCACCATTTCCGCCAACAATCTCGGCTGGTTCCCTAGGAATCGAGAAGCCTCCAAGCAACTCTGGGCACACCATGGTCACCTTATTCTCATCTAACAACCTTTGAATGTTCCCATTCAAGCAATCTGTGCCATTATATCTTACCTTTTGTCCCGCCAGACAAGAACTTACCAATATCACGAAGAACGCCTCCTGGTCCAAGCTTCTGAATAACTATACTATATATTTCGGATTCTCAACACTATAGCTGTTGAATTAGACATTCAACCCTACATATTATACTATAATGGTCATCAATGGATATCTAACATAAACTCGAACAATAGATTTCACCTTGTCCTAGGAGTGGTGCTCATGTGCGGACGATATACAATTACAGTTACAATAGAACAATTAATGATCAGATACATGACAGATGATGTGGCCATGGCCCAATATGGTCCGAGATATAACGTTGCTCCTATGCAATACATTCCGGCAGTGATTAACACTAGTTCAGGCAACAGGATCGGACAGCTTCGCTGGGGATTGGTTCCATCTAGGGCCAAAGACGATAAGCACGCAAGTAAGCTAATTAATGCCCGGGCAGAAACACTGCTGGAGAAGCCGTCGTTCAAGAAGTTGATTAGTACACGTCGCTGCATCATTCCAGCCGATGGATTTTATGAGTGGAAGAAACAGGATGACGGTAAACAACCTATGCGGATTGTGATGTCGGATCGAAGTATTTTTTCAATGGCCGGACTATACGATATTTGGGTGGATGCGGAAGGCAAAAAAACTAGCACCTGTACGATTATCACCACTACCCCAAACCGTCTGATGGAAGATATCTATGATCGGATGCCAGTGATCTTACGTCCTGAAGATGAGGCGGATTGGCTTGGAAGAAACAATAACGATGTCCAATCCTTGTTGGCATTATTGAAACCATATGACGCATCCAAAATGAGCGCGTATCCGGTTTCTTCGGCAGTAGGTAATGTGCGGAATGACTCTAAGGAATTAATCGAGCAACTCTCAATGTGATTAAATCCGTAACACTTCTCATCTTAGGCTACGATCTTATCCACTTTGGTTGGAATCATTATAGCATAGTGATAATAACCAATCGGGCAAGTAGCGTACTGCCTTTTGTTTCAAGCAAGAATGTCTCGGTTAATGGAGGCTATACAAAATTAGCTACAGGAAATGATAACATTCAAATTCGAGAGGAGAGATTGATGATGGAACCGGCTTACAAAGACAGAAGTGTTGAAGTGGAACATCGGGAGGTACAAAAGAAATCTGATTCCAGCGTTGTCGCGTCTACCTTTATTAAATACGCAGCTTATATCATCATATTTTTCGGAGCACTTTACTTCTTGGTCAAATATGTATTCCCTCTGTTCTGATCGTTAAAAAAGAACATTCAACAAGAAATCCATCCCCTTCAACTAGCGGGATGGATTTCTGTTTTCCGATGACTAATGACTCTAATCATCTGACTGAGGTACGCCTATTTGCATTTCTAATTATATGTTACAGCCTTGTTTAATCTGAGAAATAAGCATTTATAAGAATCGCTTTTGAGCAATTGAGTACATACTCTTCGTCGTCAAGTTGTTCTTGAACCTTTGTTCGCCATGTATCTTCGTCTAATAAAGTTGAAACTGTGACACCATACCAACTCTCAACATCCTGACGTGTGACTTGATAGTCTAAATCCATGAAATCAAAATTAATCGTATTAAGGTTGTCAATCAGTGCAAAAGCAGCCGTTGCATTATAGATCAGACTTTGTTCTACCATTGTTCTTCCGATGCCCGATACCGTATCTTTATAATTGATTTGAGCTGTTAATTGATCGGAATAAAGTTGATATGTTCTTTCAATATGGTTCAAAGGTAACGAACTGATCAAATGATCGAAATTAGAGAAATCGCCCATGTATTTACTCTTGAATTTCAAGACATTACCGATGTCGTGTGTACGTGGATCTTGCTGCTCGGTTATATATCGCTGCTCATTTTGTTCCTTTTGAGGGATGATCCAGCCTTGTACCACTGCAAATAAGCCAATCCCAAGAACAAGTAGAACCATGATGATCATATTTCTAGTCTTCATCACGCTCACCTACCTCATATTTTACAATTAGTTTCGACGAAGCTTGAAATAGCAAAGGAATGATGACAGAAACAAACGGAAGTGCATACTTGATTGCTAATACAGCAAATTGATAAGGACCCCCCATTTTAATCTGATGCGAAAACCAGATATTGCTACCAAAATCAATGGCTACATTACCTAGTGTCCACACCGTAATAAATAGACTCCAGATCAACCAAATGGATCTCCGGTACCGCTTCACAACTTCCATATCACATATGAATGTCATATTCACAAACCGATTTGCTTTTATAAATCTTAAGATCAAAAATAGCACTCCAATTACAATAACGGCAATTAAAAGAAGCCCATTTAGCAAAGTTCCCTCACCAACGATTCTAAGTGGTATGGTTAAAATCCACGCAATTAGACAATACAACAAAGCGATTTGTAGTAACTCTGTTACGTATCTGGTGAAATAAATTTTTATGTTCCCCTTATCCAATAAAAAATCGACACTATCGATACTTTCGGTAGCAACTCTTATTGCTTGCTTATGCTCCATACCACCCGATGTGAGGTCAGCCACTTTAGCTTCAAGATTACTTAAAATCTCTGCCTTCAAATCATTTGTTTCTTTATTATCCTTATGTCCTTTAAATAACTGGTCCACGTAACTTTGTAATGGATTCATTCTGATCCCTCCAACAAGATTAATGCACGTCAACTTACCTCGTAGGTATTTAGGTATTCATAGGTATGTACCTAATCCTCTAATAACTTGTCGATTAATTCCCTGGCTATCTTCCAATCGGCGAGATTGCGCTGATATGTCTCCATCCCAGCTGCTGTCACCTTATAATACTTGCGCCTACCCCCTTGGCTTTCATCGCCCCAATAAGACTGGATAAGTTGATTAGACTCTAGCCTTTTTAAGCTTGTGTACAGCGAAGGTTCTTTCAACTCGTATTTACCGTTGCTTTTTTTCGCAATAGCTTTAATAATTTCATAGCCGTAATTGTCTCCGTCAAATAACACCCGAAGAATGATGGTATCGATATTGCCCCGAATTAAATCGCTGCTAATACTGTTTTCCTTCATGATTGTTCACCTCACAGGTGTATCATATAAAATATTACTATGTGTGTCAATGTACTTCGCCATGAATAAAACACTCATTTTTTTGAATACAAAAAAAAGCCCAAGCATGATCTGCTTGAGCATGTGGCTATGCCACCTTTGTCTTAATGTATCTTCTCGTTACAGTAACGACTCTGCCCCATCAATGACGATCCTCGCCCCGGTGATATGTATCGCTTCATTTGAGGCTAGGAATGCCACCAAATCCGCAACATTCTCGGCTTCACCTGGTCCGTCCGCGAGGGGTTGAGCTCCTTCCGGATACTCCACAGGGATAATAATCTCTTTCAAATCTTCACTAACTTCCGTACTGGAGTCAATATTCGTGGCTATCGCACCTGGGCAAATCACATTTACCCGGATCTTATACTTGGCTAACTCTAGCGCCGCCATTTTGGCAAAAGCGACTTGTCCGGCTTTCGTCGTACTGTACGCCGACATCCCAAAACCTGAGAAACGATCATTACCGTTAATGGAACTGGTGATAATGATACTCCCCCCGCCCTGCTTTTTCAGGTAGGGCACTGTATGTTTGACAGTTAGAAAGGTACCGTTCAGATTAATGCTCATCGTCTTCTGCCAATCCTCAATACTAATTTCTTCAATAGGTCCCACGGCACCATTAATACCTGCATTAGCGAACACTATATCGATAGCACCAAAATGTTCAGCTACCTCACGAACAGCCTGTTCTACTCGCACCGGGTCAGACACATCCACATCGAAGGCATGGGACATTCCGGGATGGATATTGTTAATCTCTGCTTCCGTACTTTGAGTTCGATCATTCAGAAGATCAAAGAGAGCTACCTTAGCCCCTTCTTTAGCAAGCTTAATCGCTGCCGCCTTACCTATGCCAGACCCGGCTCCCGTCACGATGGCACACTTCCCTTGAAATCGCCCACTGTTCACTTGATTTATCGACATGATGCCACACTCTCCTATTTTTAAAAAATTGAGGTTCTTGAATTCGGGACTCCATAATAAGTTCCTGTCTCAAGATTACCCCAAAAGAGGTGTGATTTAATCATTCGCCTACTTATAGATCTCTTTTCATGAAAATGTTCAGCGAAATCCGGTATGAAATGAATAGACAGAGGAGCAAACTGCAAAGACCGAACCACCATACGGCCGCTTGATGGGACACCATCCAATTCATAAGATCAGCCGAGTCCTTATCATTTATAATGCCAGCAATAGCCGTACTTCCCCCCATCACCATGGCCATCATAACGACATTAAGAATTTGAGCCCCTCTATGCGCTAGCCAGTAGTACAGGGGTACATAAATCAAGACTACCAGAAGCGTACTCAATAACATTCCGGCAACAAATTGTAGATTCCATCCAATCTGCCCATTATTATATAAATCCGACATCCCATTTATAAACATACAAAGCACAAATCCAAGTACGATGAAGATCAAAGAGTTTGTATATTTTGAAATCACCAAAAATCTTCGATTCACCGGAAGGCTGACCAGAAATTGCTGATTAGGCATCCGCATATCCATGCTATTTATTAGAATAAAAATCATACCAGGGAGAAGACCAAACAGCATTTGACTGTCCTTTTGAAAAAGAGAGGAAAACGCAACTGCATAGATCAATATTAACCATAAATAACGCTGAATCAACTGAAAATCCTTGCGCAATAAAGTAGCCATACTATGCATGTTGGTTCCCTCCTTTTGACGTAAAATACATGATCTCTTCTAAAGTAGGCTGTTGGTACAGGACGCGATCCCCAAACAACTCCATAGCTTTTTTACGTTCTCTAGCCAAGCCCTCAAATCCTACAGCCGTCTCTCTTACGCCAACTAGTTCTTTTCTCACATCTGCATCTATCAAACTACTTGCACCCTTCACGAGCAAATAACGCTCCAGTACATCGTCTTTGGTATCTGATAATACGAGATTTCCCTTATTTAAAAATGTTATATAGTCCGCTACCCTGTCCAGATCGGTTGTCAGATGTGTAGAGAATAGAATACTCTTCTCTTCATCCAAGATGTATTCCGAGAGTAAGTCTAGCAGTTCTCGCCGGAAGACCGGATCAAGCCCCGCGGTAGGTTCATCCATAATTAACAGAGAAGGATGATACGATAAGGCCATCGCGATGGAGAACTTCATCTTCATTCCCTTGGAACAATCCTTAATCTTCTTACGCTCCGGCAATTCAAACAAAGTCATGTATTTCGTGTAGGCATCCTCATCCCAACGACTATAAAAAGGAGCAATAATCTGCTTCATCCGCCCCATCGTAATACAATCATAAAATATGTTCTCATCCGAAACGTACCCAATCTCTTCCTTATAGTCACCACTATGAGGACTTAACACATTTCCCAAGACCGAAATACTACCTTTATCAGGTTGAACCATTCCCATAATCATCTTGATGATCGTACTCTTACCGGCCCCATTAGGGCCAATTAGTCCAGTAATGTAACCCTTGGGTACACCAAACGTTACATCCGACAGTTTATAGTTCTTATAAGTTTTGCTAACCCCTGTCACTTCGATCGCATTACTCATTTACTATCGCCTTCTTTCTCCAGTAGCTTGATCCATTCCACTAATTCTTCCGTGCTCAGCGGAATACTTCTACATTCCTCTAGCACTTCTCGAATTTTATCTTCTAACATCTTAAGCCGCTGTTCCCGAATAAATTCCTGACTCCCACCAGACACGAACGAACCTTTACCTACAACAGAATCAATAAGTCCTTCCTGCTCTAACTCGTTATATGCCCTTTTTGTTGTGATGACACTAATCTGTAGATCCTTTGCAAGTTGCCGAATGGAAGGAAGCGGTGTACCTGGGGCTAACTCTCCTTGCAGAATGCTAGCCCTGATCTGCCTGACGATCTGCAAATATATTGATTCTCCAGATGATTGGGAGAGTAAAATGTTCATGGTCACCTTCCTTTGTTAATTTGTTGGATTTTAATTTAATGTATATATACAATATATACACTTATCTAAAAATTATCAACTTTTTTTCAACAAAAAAAACCACCCTATTTAGGGCGGTTTATCAACATAGTATCCTATTCTATTGGATTAACTGACTAACTTACACTTTGACCGCTAGGGAGAGCCTCGGAACGCTGACTCTGACGGAACCACGTCATCATCATATCCTGAAATTTTTCCTTAGGCATGGGGGTTGCAATCAACCAATCCTCGTCATCTTTTGTGCTAGAACGAATCAGCCAGCTCATATAATGATCGTTAATAAATTGAGCACTCTGACCTTCCCATTTATTCTTCTTAGCGTTATAGAACGTAATATTTCCTTGGCACCGCTTCATCTTCAAGCACCTAGCCAGGGCAACAACACCTGCTTTATCATCATTTGATCCCAACAACTCAGCCATAATCTCTTCCATACCCAGATCATCTGAGTGACTCATTACCTGCTCGAACTTACGTTTCGACAGCATGAGCGCAGGAAGTTCTCCCGATCCAGATGAACGACTATTCCATTTCATCCTTTCAGCCAAACTGCTGCATACGCTATTTAATCTGCCCATATCATCAACTTGGCATAGCAAATTCTGCTCCTGTAACCTCTCTACTTTGACAACACGTCCATTCGTAATTTGCAAATATTCCTCGAAGTTTTCTCTTCCGATACTATAATTGACCCAACATGCTAGCTTACTTCGTGATGCATCAGCCAATCGGGACAATATATGCGGTGGTGTGATTAAGGGCGAACACTCAACAATTAACATTTGCTCACCTCCTACTAGAATACGGCTTCATACCATAAATACTATAATGCAAAACTTTTCATTTATTGCATTATAGCATAATTAGATAAAATAGGTAATCTTACATAAATTTTTTTTGTAAAAAAAAGATCACTCACTGACCGTTTTGTGACGGTACATGAGCGATCTTACGGCCTTGCTTCTTATATAATTTTATTTTTTTCTCGCCACAATATGTAAATGTTCTGTAGCATCACGATATTGGGGCAACTCACTGCTCTCACTTGCCACTTGCAATAGATGATCATAAACGACCCGATCCTCTTTGTACAACCTTGTTATTTCAGGTCGCATACCTGCCAAGAAGCTTTCGGTTCCGGCATACGATACAATCTCAAATCCACCTTGCGTGATTTCTTCCAGCGCCTTCACAGGTGTACTGAAATAACACTCTGTAAAGCCCTGATTCTCATCCAGTTTCAATTCTCCTAAATACTTATACAAATGATTCAGGTCTCTGAATTCCTCACTAAATTCAGTTACTCCAGCTTTTAGAGCTCCCCATGAATTAATATATGCAAAGATGGCTACCCCACCCTTTTTAAGAATTCTAGAGGTATCACGAATAATTTTAGTACGATCGCAATCGTCCAGAATATGATAGAGTGGACCCATTACTAGGACAGCGTCGTAAGTTTCATCACTAAGCACATGCATATTCGTAGCGTTGTCACAAATATATGCCTCGGCTTGCAATCCTAATTCTAGAATTCTGGAAGCCGCTATATCGAGTTCTTTTTGCGAGATTTCAAATAAAGTCACTTTATAGCCTTGCTTTAATAGCCAAGTAGAATATCTACCGGGGCCCGAACCTACATCGCAAACATGTCCTGTAACTGGCAAGTACTTTTCAAACAATCGAATTGTACTTAGGAATTCGACTTTACTGTAAGGGTTGTTTAATCTCTCCCATTCATATTCCGCATTATTCTCATAATAATTGCGTACAACCTCACTCATCCGGTATCTCCCCTTTCATTTTTGCTATTATAGTTTCTTATTCGATTCATTGTATGTGATAATTTTCTATAACTATGAAACAATCTTACATATCTACACTTCATTTCCATAACTATCATAAAAAAATCCAGAAACTTGAAACTTTTTAGGATTCTTTTTCGTATTAGGGTCATAAGTCAACAAACATTTATCGAATTATAATCTTTTCTTAATCTATTTTTAAGATTTCTAAATTAGAATGTGTAATATGAAACCACTTTATAGAGGTGATTAGAAATGAGAATACTTATTAATTTCCAAAACAGTCTTGTGCCAGTGTACTTTAACATCGACAACAAGCAACCCATACAGCGGACTTTGAAATTGCTGACAAGCGCACTTGAGAATAAGTTCCGCAATGGTAAGCAAGCTTTACAGAAATGCCTGAACTCTCTTATTAGTATTGAGATCGAAGGTTCCGAAGCGATTCTTCACAGTAAAAGCGAATTCGACTCTCTGGCACTTTCTCTCTACTAATAATTGAGAGTCACTTCGTTGCCCAGACAATTGGAATATAACGATGATATGAAAAGGTCCACACTACGGCTAATTACATTGCCGTTATGTGGACCTTTTCATTGTATTAAGCCTTGTAGAGAACTTAGGACAAGCTTGAGGTAGACTTCTCCCGTTTACTGGAACTTCTACTAGACTGACCAAATTTCAACCGTAGTGTAATCGCTGTAATGACTAGTAGTAATCCATTTAAGATGAAGACGAAAGGAATAGAAATCCATCCGGCTAAAGCTCCCCCAGACATGGGCCCGACCATATTGCCCAACTGACTAGCCGATTGATTAAGACTGAATGCCCTACCACGGAACTCGGGTTCCGTAACTTTTACAATCAATGCATTAAGCGCTGGAAAGACTGCGGCGAAGAACAGACCGTACACAAATCGAAGCACTCCAAAGCCAACCAGGTTATGCACAAAGATCTGCAAGAAATTACCCACACCCCCACCGACCAAACCGATAATTAACGTATTCCGGTAACCTATCTTTTGACCAATTTTTCCCCAGATAGGTGCAGCAATCACTGTTGATATTCCAACTGCTGAGAAAATAATTCCCGAACTGAACGAAGCATCTGATTTGGATGCTCCTAAGTCAAGAACATACAGTGAGAGTAATGGTTCAAGTACCATAACTGAAGAAGTAACAATTAGTGCGATAATCAATTGTCTCATGAAAGGAGAATTCGATGCAGCCTGTTTCAAATCGTCAAGCACATGCGAGCGTTCACGATTCCGATCAAAGTTCTCCTCTTTCACAAAAAACCAAGCAATCAGTGCAGAAAGAAGCACTACTGCTCCTGCAGCTATAAAAGATTCGCGATATCCTATGTACTTGCTCAAAAAACCACCGATCATCGGACCTATAATACCACCCGCAGCACCAGCTGTTGACATGATTCCAAGCGAATAACCCACATGTTTCTCTGGCGTATTCGTTGCCACTAATGCAATTGCCGAAGGCACATACCCTGCTAGCAGACCCGATAAAATACGTACAGCTATTAATTGATAAGGATCCTGAACAAATGAGGTCAGAATATAGACGACGCAGAGTGAGAAGCCTGAGCGAAGAAGCATCGGTTTACGCCCATATTTGTCTGAAAGGGACCCCCAGAACGGTGCGATCAATGCACCCGCAAGGAAGGTAATTCCGAAGGCAAAACCAGACCATACTGTTAAATTATCCTTTACTCCCAGATCATGTGCTATAAACAGCGACATGAATGGAATAACCATAGAGTATGCCATGCTACAGAAAAAAACACCGATCCAGAGCACGTAAAGATTTCTTTTCCAGGGGAAATTCATCACTCCACCCCCATTGTTGTCTCTCATAATCCCTGGATTCTATACTCATTTACTTATTGTACCACTTTAGAGGAAACCCAGATTAGAAATAATTAAGAATCATTTCATCATGCTCTATGAAAGCGTATAATATTAAGTGAATTTCATAAACAATTGTATCTCTCATCCTACCTACTAATCGCAAGGGAGCAACTACTAATGGCTTTCATTCAATGTCGTTTTTTCTCCGAAGTTTTAGGACTCAGTACATCTATGTCGGTTATCCTGCCAGAACCCGCACCTTCTCAAATCGGTATGCCCGGGAGCAGCGTCACCTCGGGACCTTACCCCACTTTATATTTACTACACGGGATGTCCGACGACGATAGCACTTGGATTCGCCGCACATCGATCGAACGTTATGTCTCTAATCTTGGTCTAGCCGTAGTTATGCCACAATGTGATCTGAGCTTCTACACCGATATGGCCGAAGGCAGTCGATATTGGACATTTGTAAGTGAAGAACTACCCCGTATATGCCGTTCCTTCTTTCCCTTATCGGACCGACGTGAAGATAACTTTGTCGCCGGTTTATCGATGGGTGGTTACGGAGCGTTCAAATTGGCATTACGCAAACCAGAACAATTCTCAGCCGCAGCCAGTATGTCTGGAGCGCTTAATATATCTAGAAATCTCGTAGATGAAGTAAGGGGAGATCGCGATATTACCTCACTGTTCAAGCGTGTCTTTGGAACGGAAGGACCTGCAGGTACCAATAACGACTTGTTAACCCTTATTGATGAGGTTGTTCGTCAAGATGGTCCCAAACCTTTGCTATATCAATGCTGCGGGACTGAAGATTTTCTCTATAACGACAATCTTATCTTCCGTGATGCCTGCAGCGCTTCAGGACTTCCTTTAACATATAACGAAAGCCCTGGATCACATGATTGGGCATACTGGGACGCGAAAATTCAAGATGTAATCGCTTGGCTCCCGCTAAACAAGAACTAGAACGTGATGGGAGTGTTTATCACTCCCATTCCACCACTTCAAACCGTCTGCGCTGTTCACCCTTACCCCGAGGAGCGTCCTTTTTATCAGAAGGTGTCTTATTCGGCTTCCCTCTTCTTCGTTCCTTAGCGGTCTGAAACTTCAGTTCACGCTGTGTTCTCCGGTAATTATCCATCCGCTTAGGATCTAACAACCCTTCTTCCAAAGCTGCTCTAACCGCGCAACCTAATTCACGTTCATGGCGACAATCTCCAAACCGACATCCCTGGGCAAGCTCAGAAATATCACTGAAGGCCTCCGCCAAACCACCTTCGTCGTCCCACAGTTGAAGCTCACGCATACCTGGCGTATCGATCATCACAGCACCTTGCGGCAAAATGAACATCTCCCGATGAGTCGTCGTATGCCGACCACGACTATCGCTCTCACGAATATCCTGGGTTCGCTGCATCTCTTGCCCCGACATCCAGTTCACAATGGTTGATTTACCTGAACCTGAAGATCCGGTTAGAGCAACTGTTACCCCGGGCTTTAATAGATGGTGAAGCTCCTCTGCTCCCCAGTCCTCCATCGCACTAATTGCTAGCACCTGCACACCTGGTGACACTTCCTCTACTTCCGAGATATACCGCTGCGGATCATCGCACAGATCAGCCTTACTGAGCAGAATAACCGGTAACGCCCCGCTATTCCAGGCCATGATCAAATATCGCTCCAACCTGCGAAGATTGAAATCCAAATTTAGTGCGACCACTATGAACAAGAGATCTACATTAGCTGCAACAATTTGCTCAACCGGGATACTCCCAGCCGCTCTCCTGGATATTTGACTGCTTCTCGGTAGTACTCCATGAATAACGCCATCCTGACTATCACTAGTAAGTAACCGAATCGCTACCCAATCTCCGACAGCAGGATAAGCACTATGTTCTTCAAGCTCATGTAACAGGCGCCCCGACATTTCGGCCCAACCTTCTCCGCGCTCTGTTATGATCCGATATTTCTGTCCGTGATCCGCCACTATTCTAGCTGGGCACACATCTTCCAATCCTAATTGCTTAAAAGCGGTCTCCCGCTTGCTATTCCAACCTATCGTTACTAAAGTTTCTAAATTCAACTCAATTTCCTCCTTAAGATCGTTCCATAACTTAACTTAATTTTTACTTCCTTTTCTCTCCTCATCGACAAAAGAGTACAACAAAAAGCGCAGAGCATCCGCCCTACGCTTTCCCATTACCGGACTAACAAAGACACCCCTCCTCCAAAGCAAGGTTCCACATGTCTTTATTTTCTGGTCCGATTTCCACCCTCAGGCGCGCACCAGCGCTGAAGGCATGAAAAAGCCGCAGGACAATAACGGTCCCTGCGGCATCATGTAAATTGATCGATCAATACGTTCGTTCCGCAACTTACAAGAACTAACGACAATCTTTCGCCGATAAGGAGACCGTGCATACAAATAGGTTCAAATTCAAAGTCAATTTTATTCCACTCATATTACCCAGCCTCCTTTCAAATATTTGTTAACATCATATTAGACAGCAATAAGATTTGTCAATCATTAACTAAGATAATCTTAAATAATCATTTTGGATCGATGTGTTAGCATAAGCTCCTGTTCCGTCACATAAAGGGGAAACGGGGGTGCCACTTTAATATAATGTTCACGGAGAAGCAATGAAAAGTCGACCTGATGTTGGGGTGAATCCGCAATTATAGGCAGCTTACCCTTATCATCCATATAGTCATCCACGGCAACCTGAACCAAATCAAGATAATATGGAATCTGCCGATCTTCTTCCTCGAAGATCTCATAGGTTTCACGCGACAAGTAGAACTTTCTAGTACTGATTCCACCCAAATATCGGGTCAGACGAGATGTATCTAGACTGCCATCTGATAACATGAGTGATATCCGATTAATGCCTTCCGGCATGTCTGCTTCATATCGTAATACCGCTTGCTTCATCTCTTCCAATGTAACCTGAACGACGGACGGTGAACTTACTTTGCTATGCTTACGGTTATTTTTGAACCATGCTAGCATGACTAGTTCCTCCCTTACTCATGTTTTAACTAGGAAGCGCTTACAATACTATTATATCCAACCTATTGCGGTTTGAACTCTACATTTGCAAATTGTCATAGGTTTGCCATATCTTCTCTCTCAATCTGCGCTAGATGTGAACGGCTGGATATTCTCTGGCATTTGCTGTAGGATGATATTGTTTCAGTAAATTAGATCAAATTTATTATTTAGGAGGACTCACATTGCAAGATGTTATCATCATCGGAGCGGGTCCGTGTGGACTATCCGCTGCCATAGAATGTCAGCGCCGCGGACTTCATGTTCTCGTATTAGAGAAAAACTGTCTAGTTCATTCCATTTATTCATATCCGACCCATATGCAGTTCTTCAGTACAGCAGAAACGCTCTCCATCGGCGATATCCCCTTTACTACATCAAACGATAAGCCATTCCGTCATGAAGCGCTCGCTTATTACCGTGGTGTCAGTAATTTCTACTCGCTCGGAGTTGCTGCCTATGAAGAGGCAACCAACATTGAGCGCCAAGCTGATGGCACGTTTATCGTTTCCTCCATCACTAGAGATGGAGAGACCTGGGAATATAAGACCCGTTATGTTGTCATTTCAACAGGATACTTCGATCATCCTAATCTTCTTGGTATTCCTGGGGAAGATATGAGCAAGGTGTCCCATTATTTCCGTGAAGCCCATCCTTATACAGGAATGAAAGTGGCGGTCATCGGAGGAAGCAATTCTGCAGTAGATGCCGCTCTGGAAATGGTTCGTGTAGGTGCAGAAGTCACGGTTGTATATCGTGGTGAACAACTATCGGAATCCATTAAACCTTGGGTCAAACCCGTCTTTGAAAGTATGGTGAACAAGGGTAAAATTCAGCTCCAACTATCTTCAAGAGTTATCGAAATAGAGCCTGCTCATGTACTCATAGAATCTCTAGAGTATAGAACAACTGAGCGACTTCCTAACGATTTCGTACTCGCATTAACCGGTTTCCGTCCAGACCGTAAGCTACTGGTTCAAGCTGGCGTCGAAATGTCTGGAGACATGGAGAAGCCTGTTTTTAATCCAGACACAATGGAGAGTAACGTGCCAGGTCTTTATGTCGCAGGAGTTATCGCCTCAGGCCGTAATGCCAACGAAGTTTTTATTGAAACAGGCCGTGAACACGGTAAATTTATTGCAGAGCATATCCTCACTTCCCTTAAGGACCAATAACGTTTCACCTATCGTCTGGAAAAGGAGAATTTAACACACATGAATCAAGTCGACATTACTTCCTTGTTGCTACTACTCATGGCCGGACTTGGTATCTTCAGCAACAATATGCCAATTACGGTAGCCATGATCGTATTGCTCCTGCTTAGAGTACTCCATCTGCAGCATTTGTTCCCTTGGCTTGAGAAATATGGCCTTACCATCGGGATTGTTATCCTCACCATTGGAGTGATGGCTCCGGTTGCTAGCGGCAAAATTTCTCCCCAGACTCTGCTGACTTCCTTCTTTCACTGGAAATCCCTATTAGCCATTGGCATCGGAATTCTCGTTGCTTGGTTAGGCGGGCGCGGGGCGACGTTAATGGGCAATCAGCCAACGATGGTTGCGGGACTGCTCATTGGAACAGTTCTTGGTGTTGCTTTCTTCAAAGGGGTCCCTGTAGGTCCACTGATCGCAGCCGGTATTCTTTCTCTGCTCATCGGCAAGGTTTAGCAAATAATGAAAAAGGGGTTATCTCCAAAGGTCGATGATACGGACCTTTGGGGGTAGCCCCTTCTTGCTCTTGAAAACCTATGGATTTAAATTTTGGATGTTATAGAGCTGTGCATAGACACCTTGTTTTCCCATTAGCTCTTCATGCGTCCCGCGTTCTACAACAGAACCGTTCTTCATCACAACGATGAGATCGGCATGAGTGATGGTAGATAACCGATGTGCAACAATAAGGGTGGTGCGACTCTTAGAGAGATCCCGAAGGGATTGTTGAATTAGGCTTTCCGACTCCAAATCAAGAGCCGATGTTGCCTCGTCCAAAATCAGTATAGGCGGATTCTTTAGGAAGACCCGTGCGATAGCAACCCGTTGTTTTTGCCCACCAGACAGTTTCACACCCCGTTCTCCCACTTCCGTATCATAACCTTGTGGTAGTTCCAATATGAAATCATGAGCGTTGGCAGCCCGAGCTGCAGCATAGACGGCCTCATCATCACTTCCTGGATTACCTAATAAAATATTATCCCGAACACTGCCACTAAACAAAAAGTTATCTTGAAGTACCATACCAATCTGACTACGCAAACTCTCCATTGTCCAATGGCTGGATTCCTTGCCTGCGATCAAGATGGAGCCTTTCTGCACATCATAAAATCTTGGAATCAAGCCGACTAGCGATGATTTTCCGCCACCACTCATCCCAACAAAAGCCACCGTTTGACCTGGATTTGCCTGAAACGTAATATTTTTGAGTACCCAATTCCCTTGATCCTGATATTTAAACCAGACATTTCGAAAAGCAACCCCATAACTACCATGCTCAAGTATAGCGGCGTCATTCGCATCTACCATATCATAAGGCTCTTCCAAGAGTTCCTGCACACGTTCCCAAGAAGCGGAGGCTTGCGTTAGAATTGTCGATGAGTTAATCAGCCGCTTCAACGGAGCATAGAGACGATCAAGATAACCGAAGAAGGCGATAAATGTCCCAAGTGTCAGATTACCTTGAATAACCTCATACCCCCCATAACCGATCACCATCAGAGGAGCGATATCAGTCAGTGTATTAATAATCGCGAATGTCCAGGCATTCCAGCGACTGTGTGCCATCGCCTTACTTAAGTATTTGCCGTTGATCCCTTCGAACTTGCTCTGATCATGCCGCTCAAGGGCAAAGCTGCGAATAACTGAAATCCCCTGAATCCGTTCATGCAAATAAGCCTGAATGCCAGCTAAAGCTGCAGAACGATCCTTCGTTAGTTTTTTCAGACGTTTATATAATATTTGAACAGCAATCGCATACAGTGGGAAAATTGCAATCGATACGAATGTCAGCGTAGGATCCAAATAAAACATAAAGCCAAGTACGAATACCAAAGTAAAAGCATCTAGCCAAACATTCATCAATCCGACTTCGACGATATTCTTCGTCTGTTCTGCATCGTTTATGAATCGGGAGATAATCTCCCCCACTTTTGTATTCTGATAATAGCGAAGTGACAAACGTTGAAGATGACTGTACAGTTTATTACGTAGGTCCGACAATATTTTTGCGGTAATTAATTGGGCAAAATATTGTCTGGCATATTCTACAGGTCCCCGCACAATCACAAACAGAAAGAGTGTTATGCCTAGAACGATCCCTAAATTGGATATCTTCTGATCCATACCCATCGTTGTATTTAATAAGATATCGTCAACTACATATTTCTGGACAAGCGGGAGTAATGCCGGAATACCAAATTTCAGAATACCGATGATTAAGGTTAAAATAATCCACTTCGTATAAGGTTTGACAAAAACTAAATAGGACTTCCATTGTTTCAAAACTTGTGCACATCCCTCGTGTTATATTACTCAGTCAACCTGTGACTAAACGTAACAAAATAAACTTCCCCATCGTTATTCCCCGACCCCATGCTGTAATTGTCAGTTTGATATGATATACTCCATAACGATCAATGAGCAACTATAGCTTTGGGAGGATAACCATGTCACGTCGATTTGTTATAGAAGCCGTGATGGTGGCGATTTACGGTGAACTCATGGTGCCATCTGCACCTGTAGAATATATTGTGCCTTATACCACCATCATGGAGTTATACGAATTTCATAACAGCCCAGAAACTCTTATGAGTGATTCTGCTGACGAACTACACGTCAAAAATAAAATAAGCGAATTAATCGCTTATTTGGAAGAGCCACTTAATCGCAAAAAGCTAGAACGGGCTTTAAATGTACCTTGGTCCAAGAGTCCATCGATTCTATTCGGGGATAATATATCCTGGACTGTCGTTAATGCTGTGGATAACGAACAATACGGTGAATTCCTGGATCCGATTGAAACGGAGATCGTGCTCACAGCACAACGTGAAAACGCGCCTGTACTCACGGATCAATTAGAACTTATCCGTCGTATTATTGAATGCGAGGTCCCTGTACAGGTATTCGATATTGGGGACTTTGAGTTTGCTATGGATGACAGTGTCATTTTATAATGCGAAACTATAAGTAAGTAAGAGAAGGCCCGATATCGGGCCTTTTTTACATATCCAGACCGATCATGGTCTAATTAATCTGCCGTTTCATATTTATACTCGATATCGCCTTCTGCCTCATCAAAAGCTACGTTCAGCCGATAACCATCCAAATACCATAAATCCTTATCTTCCATGTAGAACGTAATGCCATCCACAACAGAGGAAACCCCCATGGATACCGGTTCATCCACTTCAATACCGAGTGAAAATCCCGGATGTATAACTCCCCCTGCACTATAGCGGGCGAAGAAACGGATCGATTGTCCCTCCTGTAAACCAAGCTCGTGTTTGAACCATTCTGCTGCCTCATGAGAAACGTTGATCATATTGTTCTCCCTCCTATCTGCTTATATTTTAGACCAATCCGCTAGGAAAGCCAAACACTAACATCCTGTTTTCTCCAAAAAAATAAATTGACACATTCACAAATCTGGTGTTAAGATCGAAAACGTACTAGAAAATTTCAATGAATTACCAAATTCATTAAGAAAGGGTGAGCAATGTGTTTAATCATTTTAATTCCGCATTTCCATATGCGGCACTACAACAACAATTAAATACTGAAGCAACCCCTGCAGGCTTGGATGGAATTTAACGCTGACGCGTCCCGCCATTTTTTGTGGGAATCGGCGATATCATTCGCATAGGTTGCTTGATTATCAAGTAACGTGCGATATATGTATTGTCTTTAAGGCATATCGTTTACGGACGATATGTCTTTTTTGCGATTTCCGGCACCTGTAGAGGTTCATTACTATTCACAATTAGAGCAATTTGGAGAAGGAGGAAAACCCTCAATGTTTTCAGTTCTTAAAAATTTAGGATGGTTTTTTCAGAGAGAGAAAAAGCGTTATTTTATTGGTTTAATCTTATTAATCGTTTGTGGTATCGCAGAATTGGCACCACCCAAGTTGTTAGGAAATGCCATTGATGAAATCGTAACAGGCTCCGTGACTTGGGCATCCCTTACGAATTATATCTTACTAATCATTGGCGTCCTTATCTTTATCTACTTTACGACGTATGTTTGGATGCGCGAAATATTTGGCGGATCCAATCTTGTAGAACGTTTACTTCGTACACGATTCATGAATCATCTACTTGGAATGACACCACCATTCTTCGAGCGAAGCCGCACAGGTGATCTAATGGCCCGCGCGACCAACGATTTGCGTTCGGTTTCTACAACTGTTGGTTTCGGAATGCTAACGTTAACCGATTCCACCTCCTATTTATCGGTGATCTTGATCGCAATGGGAACGATGATCAGTTGGAAGCTAACACTCGCTGCGATTATTCCCCTCCCCTTCATCGCATTAGCAATGAAGATTTACGGAAAGATCATTCACGAGCGTTACACACTCGCTCAGGATGCTTTTGGAGATATGAATGATCAGGTACTTGAATCCGTAGCCGGTATTCGCGTCATTCGTGCCTATGTTCAAGAGCGCCATGATGAGCAAAAATTTGCTGATATCACTAATGATGTATATAAGAAGAATCTTGCGGTGGCTAAGGTCGATGCCTACTTTGAACCTACTATTCGTCTATTCGTAGGACTTAGCTACGCTATCGGACTTACATACGGCATATATCTCGTATTTCATAATGAACTGACCCTTGGCAATCTCGTAACGTTTAACATGTTTCTCGGTATGATGATCTGGCCCATGTTTGCTATTGGAGAATTAATCAACATTATGCAGCGCGGTGGCGCCTCACTTGATCGTGTTAATGAGACACTTAACGTTCCTCCTGACGTGAAAGATCCGGCTAATCCCATTCATGTCGAAAGTCCTGAAGCTATTGAATTCAAAGACCTCACCTTCCGCTACCCTACTTCATCGATTAACAACCTAGAGAAAATTAACCTAACAGTCAAACGTGGTCAAACACTCGGTATCGTCGGTAAAACGGGAAGCGGTAAATCAACACTATTGAAGCAACTATTAAATGAATACCCTGCCGGAACAGGTAAGCTTACGATTTCAGACGTGCTCATTCAAGACATTTCTCTGAATCAGCTCTACAGCTGGATTGGTTATGTTCCACAAGAACAAATTCTGTTCTCCAAGACAGTCCGGCAGAATATCCAATTCGGTTTGAAAGACGCTCCTGATGACATCATTATGGAAGCGATCAAGACAGCTGCCTTTGATCAGGATTTAGGTACATTATCGGATGGCCTTGATACACTAGTAGGTGAAAAAGGCGTGGCCCTTTCTGGTGGACAGAAACAACGCGTTGCTCTTGCTAGGGCGTTCATCGCCGATCCAGATATCTTAATCCTAGATGATGCCTTATCCGCTGTGGATGCGCGGACTGAAGCGCGAATCATTGACAACATTCGCAATCAGCGTTCCGGCAAAACTACGCTAATCTCTACACACAGACTATCTGGTGTGGAACATGCAGACTGGATCGTCGTGCTGGAGAAAGGCAAGATGATCGAACAAGGTACTCATGAAACACTACTGGAACTCGGTGGTTGGTACCGTGAACAATACGAACGTCAACAGGTAGAATCTGGCCTAAGTGACGGGGAGGTGTCCTAAGATGCACAGTAATACAGGTAAATCACTATTCAAATACGCCATGACGGCGAAAAATACATTCATTTTAGCACTCGTTATGCTAGCTATCGGTGTTGCCGCTGAACTAGCGGGACCGTTTATCGCTCGCTCCATGATCGACGACCATATGCTAGCGATCGAACAACCATTCAATGAGACCTCCATTCAGGGAGAGCAGACGGTTTCCTTCGACAATCGCTACTTCAAACGAGGCGACCGCTTAGCTGACGGGGAAGCCAAAGGTAATGAGGTTCGAATCCTTCAGGTAGGATCTTCCTTTGTGTTCATTGACAGTGCAGTATCAGATATAACGGGCAAGCGCAGCTATGCAGACGGTATAATGACCTTGGATAAAAAAGGAGTTATAACTGATTATCCAGCTCAAAAACTGAGTGCTACCGAGCTATTCTCGTTCTACAAACCTGAGATACCTGGAATATTTACGTTGGTCGGCTGGTACCTTTGTTTTCTTGCCATCTCAATCCTAATGGAATTTGGTAAAACGTATTGGCTACAATCATCAGCAAATAAAGTCATTCAGAAGCTACGCATGGATGTATATGCACATATCCAACGTCTGCCCGTTCATTTCTTTGACAATTTACCCGCAGGAAAAGTCGTATCCCGGGTAACAAATGATACGGAAGCAGTCAAAGACTTGTTCATTGCTGTGCTTTCAAACTTCTTCTCCGGCATCATTAATATGATTGGTGTATATATCGCTCTGTTCTTACTTGATGTAAGACTTGGGCTCATCTGTCTCTTCATTGTGCCGATCATTTGGATCTGGGTTGTTCTTTACCGGAAATTCGCTACGAAGTACAACACCATCATTCGTTCGCGCTTAAGTGAGATCAATGCAATTATCAACGAATCCATTCAAGGAATGTCGATCATCCGAATTTTCCGGAGAGAACCACAAACCAAAGAAGAATTCGAGAACTTGAACAATGACTACATGAAACATCAGAATAAAATGCTTAACCTGAACTCATTTACTTCACATAATCTCGTCAACGTAATCCGCAGTTTTTCATTCGCAGTTGTTCTGTGGTACTTTGGCTCAGCACAATTGAATGGAACAGGAATCATCTCACTTGGGGTACTCTACGCTTTCGTTGACGTGCTCGGACGACTGTTCCAACCAATGACAGGTATGGTGAATCAACTTGCTGCGCTGGATTCCTCCATGGTATCCGCTGGCCGAGTATTCGCCCTCATGGACGAACCAGGTGAGGATGTTACCGATGGCTCCATGCCTCGTTACAAAGGAAACGTGGAATTTAAAGACGTATCGTTTGCCTATAAACAAGACTACGTGTTAAAGAATATTACCTTTAAAGCTAAGCAAGGTCAGACGGTAGCACTCGTTGGTCATACGGGATCAGGTAAGAGTTCCATCATCAACTTATTGTTCCGTTTTTACGATCCGCAGAAAGGGACGATCACGATCGACGGTCAGAATGTACGGGACCTACCTAAACAGTGGATTCGTGAGCATATGGGAATTGTACTGCAAGACCCTTATTTGTTCACCGGAACAATTGCCTCAAATGTCAGTCTTGGTGATGATAAAATCTCACGGGCTACAATAGAGAAGGCGTTGGAAGATGTCGGGGCTACCCGGATCCTATCTCACCTTCCGAAAGGACTAGATGAACCCGTTGTTGAGAAAGGGAGTACGCTCTCAGCTGGGGAACGACAACTCATCTCGTTTGCACGGGCACTAGCCTTTGACCCGGCCATCCTCATTCTCGATGAAGCCACAGCTAACATTGATACGGAGACTGAGGCACTGATCCAATCTGCACTGGAAGTTCTGAAACGTGGACGGACAACATTTATCATCGCTCACCGCTTATCGACAATCCGTAGCGCTGACCAGATTCTCGTGCTGCATCGGGGTCAAATCGTGGAGCAAGGTACACACGAAGAACTGCTCGCGCATGGCGGTCGCTACTATCAAATGTACCGTCTGCAGCTCGGTTCCTCTGAGGTCCTGGTATCTGCCGGAAATCCCGCTACAGTGTAGACTACTATTTAACAAACTTAAGCTAATGCAAGATAACAAAGAGGCTATCCTATCGTGAAATTACTTCACACTTAGGATAGCCTTTATCTTTATATCTTCTCTTTCATCCAGCTCAGCCTTTATTTTTGTGGCGCGATTTCTACCGTATATTCACTTGATACATATGTCTCAGTCTTCGTATCACTAATCACTTGAATATAGCCGTAATTAGGTTTCGGCGACAATAATTTGTAGTAAACGATCGCTTTGCCCTGTTCCGTAAATTCAATCTTGGATACAGCGATTCCGTAACCAGGATTCGGTTGATTTAGACGGGTTAGAACAACTTTATTGATCTTATCGTTCACTTTCTCCACACTTAGATAAACTTCCTCTTGGTTATTCACTTCTGACTTCTTAAGCTCCTCTACAAATTCAGCTGCATTATAGACCATTCTGGCTGCCTCAATCCGAGTGACAGATTGCTTAGGATAAAATTTACCTTTGTCATCCAAAGTCGCAATTTTCGAGAGCAGGATCATTTGGATGCTATTCGCATATACCTTATTTACTTGGTCTGAATCATTAAGTATGACTAGCATCGTAACGGTCGCATATCCAGAGGGTGTAGTTGAATCGACAGCCTGCATCAGTAGATATGCAAATGCCTCTCTAGACAACTCTGCTTTTGGATCAAAATTTTTGGGTAGCTTAATTCCATTATCCTCGGCGATTTGTAGTGAAGTTTTGTACCAGTTATTCGGGCCAGAACGCTTGGTGTAAGACTCTTCCTTAGCTTTTAGTCCCAAAGCCTTTACAATCATTTGAACGCTCTGCGCACCAGTAAGCTTGCCTTGAGGAACGAACTTATCTTGTGAATTCCCTTGAATTACTCCCCGCTCCTGCAACGATTCGGTAATCTTAGCATCGTGGCCCTTTACATCCTTAAATGCTGAAGCCGATGTGCCCATCAATAAAGATCCTGCTAACAATATAGCGGCTGTCATTTTCATTTTATTCATTGTCATTGGATATCACCTCTGCCCTACTGACGCAGTAGGCTTCCATTAAGTTGCATATTATTCCATTTATATATTGTCATATAACTCCTTGGTATAACTCTGCAACCTCTCCTCAAGCTTCTGGGCCTGGGAACTAAACTCCTGTAACTCCGTTATCATGATCATCCTACCATCTACGTTGAACGTATCATGGATTCTTTTTTTGAAATAATCATGTACAATATAATTCCGTTGCTTCCATAAAGCTTTAAGCTGTGCTGTCTCCTCGTCTGAAAAAGAGAAATGATGGCCAATCTCATTCACAAGCTGCCCGAGTGAACTGCTTAGTTTCCGCTGAAATTGCTCCGTAAACTGCTGTTCCGAAACCATTTCTCCTTGAGACAACTTCATCAGCATGATCAAATTGGCGAGTTGTTGCTCCAAAGCTTGTGAATAATAAACCGCCAGACCAAAGTACATGAACAACTCCCTGGACTGTTGGTTATCGTTCAAATCTTTCACTACTTCATCACTCATTAACCTCGCCGACCTCCACCTCTGACTCATCCTTCCATTCATACGTATATCTAACCAGCACCTAAATATCTAAGTACAGATTCTAGGCTGCTGCTCTCTGGTCCCGGAGAATAACAGCACAACGACGACATACCTCAGCACACTTCTTGCAATGTTCATGCTCATGTTTCCCACATTCTTCAGCGCAAGCATCACATATTTTAGCACATAATTCGCGAATTTCATCTCCAAACGCCGTATCCCGTGACAAGGCTTCCGCAGTAAAGGTACATATGTCGGCACATTCTCGGTTAAGCCGAATGCATTCTTTTAGCATACCAAGATCGTATTCTTTCAAACTGGACACATAGCAATAATTACATGCATTCATACATTTGAGACAAGCTTCGATATATTCGCGATTCTTTTCATTCATCATAGTTAGTATCCTCCCGAATATTGATTTTCTTTCTAACACGCTCTTATGTACTTACCATGAATGGTCCACGTTGAAACTCCACTAGGTACTTCTAATCCATAGTTATGCTTTACTTTGCTTATTCTCCAGATCGCTCAATCGCTGTGCCAGCAAGGTTTGATCGAAATGTTCCCCAATAAATACAGCAACATCAGGGACGTCTCCTTGCGGTGTAATTTTAAGATAATCAGCTTCACGGTAGGCGTATTGGAACAGGAAGCGACTAGCCGTATCCGAGAAACTTAGCACGCCTTTACCCCTGTATACTTCCCGTGGTAACTCAGCAATAAACCGCTCAAACTCTACACTATCCACCGGTCCATTAAAATAATGACTATACACCGTAACATGATTATGCGATACATGAGTATGCGGGTGGTTATGAAGATCCTTATCATGTTCGTGGTGCTCATGGCCTTCACCATGCTCATGTTTGCAATTCTCATCACATTTTTCATGATCATCCTCAAGATTGTACTCTTCCTTAACTGAACTAACCCCACCATTAGAATGCTGTTTTAATTTGTCTCGCAAAAGTACTCCAAGATCTACATCACATTTCACCGCATCAACGATTTCAGCGTAAGGATTCAGTTTGATAAGCAATTCCCTGATTTCCTCTCGCTTCTCCTCGCTGATTCGATCCACCTTATTCAGAATCAACACAGAACCGCAGCGGATCTGATCAAGCATTAAGCGGTAAGTTTTCCCCTTCTGGGACTCATATAACTCCGCCAAATACGCAGAATCAACGACTGTAATCATCGGTTTAATCTCCAGCTTCAAATACAGGGAAACCTCTGTAACCGCATCAAATATCTCCATCGGATTAGCTGCACCTGTCGCTTCAATGATGACCAAATCAGGTTGTTCCTGTGTAACTAACTCCGACATTTGAAGTCCTAAATCACCTCGCACCGTACAACAGATGCATCCATCTAACATTTCCGCCATGGGGACTTCCTCAGTCACCAACAGACCATCCAAATTGATGTCTCCAAGCTCATTCATTATCACAGCAGGACGTAGCCCGTTATCTTTCCAATAAGACAATAAACGCTGTAACAGCGTCGTTTTACCGCTCCCTAAAAATCCGGATAAAATATATACTGGTGTAACTCTTTCCATATTCAAATCCTCGCTTCCAATACCCATTGTATGAAAGCGAGTTTACACCAAGCCGCCGCTAGATGCAACCTCTTGTCCAAAATCTGATTATGACGTTACATGTGGTAATATATATAATGGACTCAAACCTGTCCGGAAAAGGAGAGAACATGGATGAAATCAGTAGATGAGCACCGTAGTCAAGCGCCGGACAACGTCTCCTGTATGATTGTTACGGTATCAGACACCCGAACAACGGAAACGGATACGAGTGGTCAATTGATGCGTACCCTACTTGAGGAGAACGGTTATACAGTTGTAAAATATCAAATCGTCAAGGACGATTATGACGGGATACGCCAACTATTGCGAGAAGCTGCTCCCGATCCCCGTGTGGAGGCCGTTCTACTTACCGGTGGTACTGGAATTGCACCGAGGGATACGACTTATGAGGCCGTGCGTAGCCTGCTCAGTAAGGAAATACCCGGATTTGGCGAAATATTCCGTTATCTCAGCTTTACCGAAGACATCGGTTCTGCAGCCATTCTAAGCAGAGCGATAGCTGGTACCATCAACAATATGGCCGTATTCTCCATGCCGGGTTCTCAAGGGGCTGTTAAGCTTGCTATGGAACGGATCGTTCTTCCTGAATTACGGCATGTCATGCGTGAAATTTATAAGAAATAACACAAAGAAATCGCCCCTTTTTTGATAAATTGGAAGTACCACCAACCATCATTAAAAGGAGCGATTTTTCGCCTATAATCTTAGTTCTTATTATTCTAAGTTATCTAGCAAATTCTCAAATACTAATTCCATATCATCACGGTACTGACTTTTCGTCTGACCACTAGAGGCATAGACTAGAGCGGTGTTATCCCTGGCTGAAATAACAGCAGTTTCAGAAGAATCTACTTCGTCTTTCCCATCCTCAGAACCGTATATTTCCGTAATCTCACGAACCCGGTCGCTCTCACTTGGATATATATGCACGATAACGAAATGACGCGCATCTCCATTGATGAAATAGCTGTAACTGATATTGCCATCTAACCCTTCAGCATAAGTTTCGTGGGACAAACGGATTCCACGCTGTACACATTCGTTTTTTAACGATTGAAGAAACGTAGTATTTCGTGTAGTGCCATTGATCCGCTGATTTTTATTTCCATCTTGGTAGCTTTTCATATTGTATCTGTCCACTTCTTCTTTTGCCGTTCTTTGCATCCCGTCACTACACGCCGCAGTCATCGATAATGCAATCACGGTATACAGGCTAACCGTCCACCACTTCATAGGTAAAATCCTTCCTTTTTTGTAAGGTTGAACTCCATTCTCTCTGTGGATAGGTTGCCTATACGTCCCCCATTTTATACCAATATGTATGCTTCATAAATCCATGTATGCAGCAAAAAAGACATCCCCCACAATATTATGTGGAGAATGTCTTGACATTGACCTCGTGCGACTAGTTTATTTACTAATTAGTGAAATAACCTGACGGCCAACGGCTTTACCTCCCAGAATGGTGGATAAAGCTACCGGAAGTCCATCCAATTCGTATACCGTAACGGCATCTTCTAAAGCTGTAACTGGTTTCCAATCACCAGCAAGCTGTTGCCAAAGCTTCAACCGTAACGGTGCCGGACAGAATACAGAGTCGATTCCAAGTAAATTTACACCCCGCAAAATAAACGGAAATACCGACGTATCGAACTTCCCACCACCAGTAAGACCTGACAAAGCGATGGATCCACCGTATTTAACTGATTTAAGCAGTTCTCCAGTGGTTGCGCCACCAACCGGATCAATAACAGCAGCCCATAACTCTTTACCTAGTACGCCTCTACTACCTTGGGAGATATCTTCTCTTGAGATGACGTTTTGAGCACCAAGTCCGAGTAATTTGTCCTGCATATCACTCTTACCAGTAGCCGCTGTCACTTCGTATCCAAGCTTGCCCAATATCGCTACAGCCATGCTTCCTACACCACCAGTCGCTCCCGTAACAAGTACGGGGCCACTTTCAGGCGTTAAGCCGTTCGCAAGCAAGCGCTCAACCGATAAAGCCGCTGTAAATCCAGCAGTACCTATCGCCATCGCTTCAAGCGGGGTTAGTCCTTCAGGCAAGGAGACTAGCCAGTCGGCAGGAACTCGCGCTACTTCAGCGTATCCGCCCTCATGTGTAACACCCAGTCCGTATCCGGTGCAAAGAACAAGATCTCCAGATTGGAATCGATCATCCCGAGAATCTACTACTTCTCCCGCCAAATCTATTCCTGGAATGAAGGGAAATGATTTTACAATCTTCCCTTCCTCCGTGCTTGCGAGTCCATCTTTATAGTTCACACTAGAGTAATGTACTCTCACTGTCACTTCGCCTTCTGGTAGATCTGTTAAGCTGATCTGATCGATACCTGCCCGGAACCCCAAGTCATCCTGATGGACGCGAAATGCTCGGAATAACTCCTCTATGATGTCCGCCTCCTTCTTTTATGACAACAATGCCTTTTTTACAAATAAGGATTTTCATTCTTGGCTAATAGTACTTGCCAACGTCTTTGTACTTCGCGCTCAAACGAAGCTAGTGCTTCCGCATTTTCTGGTTTGGTTAAATGGCGAGTTTTACCCATAGTCTTCAGCCAATCAACCAGCGGAATCCGTTTGTCCTTGTCTTCTGGATTGAATGTAATTGTTGTTTGGCCATGTTCCACTTCATACAGTGGGAAGAAGCAGGAGTGAACAGCCGCATCAATAATATCCGTACCCTTATCATCCGGGCTGATCCAGTTGAGCGGACAAGCTATTAATATTTTACCATAGACGAGTCCTTCATTCTGAGCGTACCACTGCGCCTTAGCCGCTTTCTTCACTAAATCCTGTGGATGCGATTCACTACCCGTAAATACATACGGAATGTTGGTCGCTGCCATAATTTGCGCTGTATCCTTATGATGAGACGCTTTACCCTTTTGTACTGAGCCAATGTTCGATGTGGAAGTACGATGTCCGATCGGCGTTGAGTAAGACATTTGCGCGCCTGTGTTCATGTATCCTTCGTTATCATACTCTACGATGATCATACGATGGTTACGAAGGGCTGCTCCAATCGCTGGTCCCATACCGATATCCATCCCGCCATCGCCTGTAACCATTACGAACGTAAAGTCATCCTGTAGACCAAGATCATCGAGTTCGCCTCTACGTTTACGCTCCCAGAACATCTCTACAACACCGGATAACGTTGCAGCACCGTTCTGGAACAAGTTATGAATATAAGTTGCCTTATGGGAGGAGTAAGGATAGCCTGTCGTTACAACCATCGCACAGCCTGTATGGAACAATGCGACGATGTCACCTTCAATTCCTTTGAAGAACAGCTCTAGTCCTGAGAAAATGCCACATCCCGGACAAGCTCCATGACCTGGTGCAATCCGTTTCGGTTTCTTAGTCAGAGCACGAAGTGGTGGAATACGCACACCAAGCTTCCCTGTTTCCTCATTGCGAGTCACCGTAATGAGTCCAGTTTTCAAATCCTCAAATTTAAGTGGGTTTAACACTCTCTTTTGTGTCTTCTCTTTATCTCCAGGTGTGTGTCCATAATAATCAAACGGAACGCTCACTTTATTCTGCTCTGCCGCTTCAATCGCCAGCGAGAACAAATGATGACCATCCTCTGCGTAAAACTCCTTGCCGCCAAGACCGTAAATACGGCTAACAACTTGTGTTGTCTGATTGCCATATGTAAACAGCGCGGCTTTAATTTCATTCACCATGTTACCGCCATAGGCACCATAAGAATCAGCCCGATCTCCTACGGTTATCGCCTTCACATTTTTCAAGGCCTCAGCAATTTGGCGTTGTGGGAATGGACGAATCATATTAGGTGCGATGGAACCTGCCTTAATCCCTTTCAGACGCAGCTCGTCTACAACATCCTTAATAATCTCCGAAGCCGAGTTCATTAAGAATACGGCAACTTCCGCATCCTCCATCCGGTACTCATCCAGCATTTTGTATTCCCGACCAGTTAATACAGCATATTCTCCAGCGATTCTCTCAAAAACAGCCTCAGCATTGTACATTGCTTGGGATTGTTGGTAACAGTTGTTGATATAATCCGGTTCGTTCATATAAGGACCCACCGTAATGGGGTTGTTGCGATCTAATGTATGTGCGAATCCTGCTGGGGGTTGTTCTCCAACAAACTTTTGCACATCTTCGCGATTAGCAAAGGTGTGGACACGACGTTTCTGATGGGATGTGAAATAACCATCTGACGCCACAAGCACCGGCAAACGTACTTCTGGATCTTCAGCCAATTTTATCGCCATAATGTTCATATCATATACGGCTTGCGGATCACGACACATCAGAATCGGCCACCCCGTATTGAGAGCGTAGTACAGATCGGAATGATCTCCGTGAATGTTAAGTGGTCCCGATACGGAGCGACAAACTAAGTTCATAACCATCGGAAAACGTGTTCCTGACTGTACAGGCATCTGCTCCAACATATACATATACCCATTTGCACTCGTTGCGTTAAATACCCGTCCGCCGCCTGTTGAGGCACCAAAACAAATACCAGCAGAGCTATGTTCTCCGTCAGATGGAACCAGCTTGATATCATGCTGCCCGTCAGCCTTCATCAAATCTAAATATTGAGCCACTTCCGTTGAAGGCGAGATAGGAAAATACCCCATAATATGATAGTTAATCTGATGAGCAGCATAAGCTGCCATCTCATTACCGGACTCATATACGACACGTTGTTCAACTTTGGCTACGCCACGTTCTTTTTCCATATTAATTGCCATATCGGTTCCGCCTCTCTATATTAGTGAACAGCCAAATCGAAGAGGTGCGGAACACGATGATCATCCGCATAGCCGTCTTCCTCACGTTCGCCGGACAATGCGTCCGTCGGACAAGCATGTATGCATTTCAGGCAACCTTTACAATATTGATAGTCAATCCCATTTAAGAACATTTGTGGTCTGCCCTTTTTATCAAGTCTCTCTTCCCATACGAAGCAATTATCTGGACATACGGTATCGCACTGCGCGCAGTGTATGCAGGTTTCTTCTTTAAAGTGAGGCATCATTCCCGAACGGGAAATGCTAAGATCCTTCAGAATACTATTACCAGGATTCGAAATGATTCCTCCCATATGTTGAGTTTCATAACCAAGCACCGGAGTGTCTGTACGAACAAATTCTGGCATACTAGCACCCTCAGGCAATTCAAAGGTATGGAATACTACCTCATTATATCCTCGTTCAAATGTAGCTAAAGCTGGGGCAACTGTCTGTGGATATTTCTTCTCCAGCGATTTAGTAATGACATCCTTCATGGTCTCTGGATCAAGAAATGGACATAAACGGAACATAGCTCCTAACATCGCCATATTGACGCGGTTATTTAGTTCAAGCGCAATGCCCGTTGCATCTATAACGGCAATAGTTCCGCCGATGAGCTTCATTTTTTCTTTCAATTCTTCTGGAGTTTTGCGAGAGTTCACCAGAACCGTACTGTCCTCATAAATACCACTAATTACGTTTACGGTCTTCGCGAGTGCTTCTTGAAAGATACAAACGACATGTGGACGTTCAACTGGTGAGGTATCACGGATTGGCGTGTCCAAATCACAGAAACGGATATGTGCTTTAACAGGTGAACCTTTCTTCTCTGAACCATATGAGGAGAAGCTTACACCGTTTAATCCTGCGCCCTCTACACCTGCCTCAGCGAGCATTTTACCCGCCAAATTGGCACCTAATCCCCCGATTGACTCCAAGCGGATTTCAAAAAAACCAAGCTCATTTAATTTAGGTAGAAGTACCACTTCTTGACCCCCCTCTTTGCAAATATGAGTTCTCACGATCTAATTCAAGGAAATTAAAGCATATAACTGGAAAAATAACCGGATCTCGAAGCCTATTTTTGAGTAAAATGTCACAGTAAAATATACCCCGATTAATTTTTCAATTTATCATAGATTTAGTGTGATGAATGTAACAATTGTCATAAGGACAAACTCATTTTGACATATTCAACTTGGTTGTCATCAAATCCACACTTTGTCGAATTAACGCAGGAAAATCGCTGAACATATCATTTCCTGCGCTTTCCCGAGAAATAATTAAAATACGAAAAACCATCCCTTAAAAGGAACAGTTTCACACAGCAGTATCATAGCTTTTATTTAGATGATTTTTTTCGGATATTTTTTAATAACTAAGAAAAATAGTAGAATCATACCCAAGTAACCAAAGATAGGGTAAAGGTAGTAGAGAAGTGAGCTGAACCCCACTTGGCTGATTAAGAAGCAAGACAATAGAATGAATAGAGCTACCCCTAATTTCGGGAAAGTATATAAGCTCTGGATCTGACGAGTTATTCCAAAAACGTTACCTACCAGTGTTGTGAAAATTTCTCCGTATATCACGATTAAGAACAAAATATGCATCGGCATTCCGAAACTACGAATGATCTCAGCCATGGGGATATCAAACTGTACAATTTCCGGCATCCTAGAATTTATCGCAAAATGACTGATCAATAACATAAAGCCAAGTCCAATGCCACCCCAAATCCCGCCCCACTTTAACACATTTTCATCCTTAACTTCATTACCGAGTGGGACCATAACCGCTTGGATAAAAGCAAAGTTTAAAGCAGCGTAAGCAAATGGACTAATCAACCATTTAAAATCTTGCAAATGCCCTCTTTGCAAATCCGTTGTATGCAAGATATTTTCAAACCCAACTACCTTTGTGGCAATGATAATTAAGAAAATGAGCATCATGGGTACGACCAACGAATTCACAATTAATATACCGTTCATCTCTTTAGTCATGACAAGAAAGCAAAGTAGAATACTGATGATAATGCCAAGTTGATAAGGTAATCCCAACTGTTCCTCAAAGATGGAACCTGCCCCTGATATCATGACCGATGTTACACCAAATAAGATTATAAACGTCAGTACATTAGCAACTTTTCCAAAAAAACTACCAAACAAATAATTGTTTAGTTCCTGATATGAATTAGCTTTGATTCGATGCGACAGAATCATCATTTTAGTACCAATCCACATAAATAGTAACGTAGCTATAAATATACCTACTCCACCGATTGCTCCGTATATAGTGAAAAACTGCATGATCGATTGTCCAGAGGCAAAACCAGCACCAACTACCGTCCCTATATAAGTTGCGGCAATTTGCAATATCAACCTTGTTTTTTTGCTCATATATCCCCCACCGCATATAAAAGATTAGATGATACACTAGTCTATGTCTGCCAGGCTTGTATATTCCGAAAAATGGAAATGTGCTCAAATAATAAAAGGTTGGTTAATAGGCTTATTAGACCTAGTAACCAACCTTTTATAGGTGCACTTAATTTACTTAAGATTATTCCTCTTGCAGGTTCATATAATCCTCGATCATTTTTTGCTTCAATTCCCAAGCTTCCTGACTCAAGTTGATGCGATACTTCTCTGGATTGAGTTTTCTTAAATATTCAGGCCAGAACAAATTAAGCTGCTGTTGATGAAATTCACGAATTTCTTCCAGGGTTGGAAGGTCGTATACCAACTTACCTTCATCAAAAACAAGTTGGAGCATGGAGACCGTATCATAATCTGTTACGGATTTTTTAATATAAGGATGCACTGGATCAAAAAGTCGAAGTTTACCTCCACTACGCGCATGTTGCTCATGCGTGAAGCAAATATAATCAGCGGTTGCCTTGCCACTATCTCGATTAATAAGCCGTAGTACATCTTTTTTGCCAGGTGAGGTCACTTTCTCTGGGTTACCCGAAATCTTAATCGTCGGTTCCATCTTGCCATCCTTCTCACGCTCAACTAGCTTGTATACACCACCAAGAGCAGGTTGATCTGCAGCCGTAATGAGTTGTGTTCCAACACCCCAAATATCAATCTTAGCACCCTGGGATTTGAGGTTGAAGATTGTATTCTCATCTAGATCATTGGAGGCAACAATCTTTACATAAGGTAGACCGGCGTCATCCAGCATTTTGCGGGCTTTAATCGATAGATAGGCAAGGTCTCCACTATCCAAGCGGATACTTCCTAAACGTTTGCCCATCGCTTCAAGTTTCTTCGCTGTCTTGATAGCATTGGGTACTCCGCTTTGCAAAGTGTCGAACGTATCCACAAGTAACGAGACTTGATCAGGTAAGGCCTTAGCATAGACTTCAAATGCCTCTAGCTCTGAATCAAAGATTTGAACCCAAGAGTGAGCGTGTGTGCCTTTCGTGGGTATACCAAAAATCTCACCAGCTAGCATATTAGATGTTGCATCGAATCCCGATATATAAGCTGCACGTGCTCCCCAAATCGCTGCATCGGCTTCCTGTGCCCGGCGAGTACCAAATTCTAGCAGAACATCATTCTCTGCTACACGTTTGACCCGAGACGCTTTGGTAGCAATTAGTGTTTGAAAATTCATAAAATTCAGTAATGCCGTCTCCACCAGTTGCGTCTCCAAAATAGTTCCCTCTATACGAATTAAAGGTTCATTTGGAAAAACCACAGCTCCTTCTTGCATGGAGTGCATCGTTCCTCTAAAACGGAAATCCCGTAGTAACTCCAAAAATTCCGGTTTATAGTTTTCCTCCTGCTTAGCCAGATAAGACAGATCGTCTTCAGTGAAACGCAAGTTAGAGATGTACTTTACAATCCGTTCTAATCCAGCAAATACAGCAAATCCATTACCAAAAGGTAACTTACGAAAATAAGCCTCAAACACCGCTTTACGAAGATGTGTCCCATTAATCCAATGAGCGTACATCATATTAATTTGATATTTATCAGTATGTAGCGCCAAGTTTTCACTTTGCATCGTCTCTCATCCTCTCTGGCTGCCTGATATTTTCTTGTATAATTAGGCTACGTGGGCAAAATGTTCTTACGATCGCTGTTGTCCCCGAATTTCTTTATTGAATGGTTGAATTGGTTGAAATTCGGGGACAAAGGCGAACGTAGCTCAAGCTTCCGATGTAGCTTTCTCAAGGAAAGCTTTTAGCTTCTTCAGAATCATTTCGCCCTCGTAGCTAGTATCATCTTATATAACGCAAAATGTTCAGCCACAATCATGACTATCTGTCACCTTTGCACCCAAACTTCCACGAAGATGATCCAGCGCCCAGACATGGCCCTCTGGATTAAAACTAGCTACAGCATCATTATAAACCGTAATCGCAAAGCCCTTATTGTAAGCATCTACAGCTGTATGTAGTATACAAATATCCGTACAAACACCGATCAGATGCACTTCTGTTATCCCTCGCTCACGGAGTTTCACTTCGAGGTCAGTACCGCAAAAAGCACTATATCTGGTCTTATCCATCCAATATACCTTATCAGCATGGCGAGTATACACCTCAGCCAGATCTCCATATAATTCCCGGCCTTCTGTACCGCGTAAATTATGTGGTGGAAATAGCTTACTTTCGGGATGCCAACTATCTTCTCGTTCATGAAGATCTACAGCCATGACTACAAAATCGCCATGCTCAACATATAGTTCAGTCAATCGGCAAATATTGCCCGCAATCGCGATTGCGGGTTCGCCTACAGGAAGATTACCATCTACAAAATCATTCGTGAAATCAATCACGATAAGTGCCTTCATGAATTTCACCCCATTAATTAATTTAGATGAAGTGCTACGCGTAACGACAAGAACAACCTACGTATAAATAGATAATTGCGGTGTATAGTCCGTAAAGCGATATAACTGTGCTGGTCGTTGTGAGTACTGATTAGATAATAAAGCCTTACCGTTCTCGTCACGAACCTCTTCCAAAATTCCTTGACGACTACGTGTTGAGGTAATTTTTCGGATGAAATTCAACTCAGCAAAGTCGGGTACAACCGTCTGAATAACTTGGTACAATTCACCCAATGTAAAATGCGGAGGAAGAAATTGCTTAGCGATTGTCGTGTGCAGCATCTGCTGTTGAATTCTTTTGTAAGCATCCTGCAATATTTCGCGATGATCAAATGCCAAATCCAAATCTTCAAGCGCCTCATTCACGGTAAATAAGCCAACCTCTTGCGCATCATCCGCAGATTGACGTTTCTCTAGAACCGACTCCTCAACAAGTGCTGAGAAGGCGTGAGAGATAATCCATCCACGGGGATCTCGTCCTGGCTTACTATAGACTCCAAGATACTCTAGATGATGACCATCATCAACACCTGTTTCTTCCTTCAGCTCTCTTCTCGCTGTCTCGAATAGCGATTCATCTTCCTGAGAGAATCCGCCCGGAAGCGCCCATGCGCCAGCAAAAGGCCAGCTTCTACGCCGAATCAACATGACCTTAAGCTCAAACCGAGGCAACGATTTAGTCGCTGCCTTACGCTCGAGTCTCGCCAGAGTAAACATAACAATATCCGCTGGTATGCCATCAGGTGTCCGGTATTTCTTCACATCATAATTTTGTTTGTTCTGATCCTGTTCCTTGCTCATCAACAATCACCACATCAGTCATTTGATAACGTCCGCACCCAAAGGTGCTGGGCATTCCCTTATATTCATAACCTTAAAGATGTTATACAAAATCATCTAAATTAATCATTAACCCGTGTTTACTTCGAATCTCGAGGTAGGCGAAATGTTGCTGTCGAGATACACGCTAATGTTCCATCTTCACCACGAACCTCGGAGCGAAGTGTCATCGTACGGTGTGTCTCATGTAGTGGATAGGCCGAAGCAATCAATTCACCACTACGCATCGCACTTAAGAAGTTGACATTCAAATGAGTCGTAACTCCTTGGCTGCCATTCTTAATCGCCGTGACCAGTGTCCCCATAGCTTGATCCATCATGGAAGATAGAACTCCTCCATGTACGATTCCCATTGAATTCAGATGCGATTCATTCACCGTTAATCCTAGTTCTACAAGCTTGCTGTCTGCTGACAACATCCGCAAGCCAAGCAGTCCCCAAAATGATTTCTCACTTCGAGCCATAATTTCCGACCAATCCATATCCATATAGGTTCCCCCTATGTTGTTTAGGTAGATAGAAATCTACTTTATTCATGATGTTAATCATCAAAAAGTGCGGAAGATATATCTCCGCACCCCTTTATTATTCGCCGTATCCTGATGTAGTTTCAGGAGCACTACCAGCTTCCACATTAACTTTCTCCGAGACGGTATCTCGGATTACAGAAATGACAAGTTGGAGTAGATAATTAATATCGCTCTGGCTTTGTTGAAACTCAGTAACCACAGGAATACTTTCTAATTCCTCCTGAAGCTCATTCATTTCGCCTTCAATCTTCTCTACCATCGCTTTATTCTGAAAGCTTTCAAATGCAACTACTTCTTTTTGCTTCTTCTTGATCGTACTGATCAGAGCTTGTACACGTTCATGCTGCTGAATCAATTGCTCTGCCTTTTGAAAATGCTGAACTTCTTCGCTCGTTCCGATCAATTCGGCGAGTTCCTTAGCTTTGGACATGATATCTCCGCGAATGACTAGATCACGAGAATTAAATTTTGGAATACCGCAATCTGTATGATCATTATGTTGTTCCAAGGTCTTCTCCCCTTATCGATTAATCGGATTTACGGCCTGGGCATCATAATTAATAATTAAGCCAGCATGACCGCTTCCGGTACAATATTACCTTTAATATACCACGTCATCGGGTCAGTAATCTCTACTTTGACGAAGGTTCCGATTAAATCACTACTTCCTTCAAAGTGAACCAGCTTATTACTGCGAGTACGACCTGCGAGTACATTTGAGTTATTCTTACTTTCTCCCTCAACCAGCACTTCAACGATTTGTCCCTGTACCCCATCATTACTCTTCCGGCTATATTGATTGATCGTCTCATTCAACCGCTGAAGACGTTCCTTCTTAGCTTCCATAGGTACGTTATCTTCCATTACTGCTGCAGGTGTACCCTCACGCGGTGAGTAAATATAAGAATAAGCAAAATCGAAACCGACTTCTTGTACTAGGGACAATGTATCTGCAAATTGTTCTTCGGTCTCCCCTGGGAAGCCGACAATGATGTCCGTCGTTAACACTACATTAGGAATTGCTGCCTTGATTCTTGACACAAGATTCAGATAATGTTCCCGTGTATACTTGCGGCTCATACGTTTCAGCACCTCAGTACTACCTGATTGTACCGGTAGATGAATATGCTCTACGAGGTTACCCCCTTTAGCCAACACCTCAATCAAATGATCATCAAAATCACGTGGATGTGAGGTCATGAAACGGACACGCGGGATATCGATCTTGCGAATATCATCCATTAGATCAGCGAACAAGTACTGAATATCTGTAAAATCCTTACCGTACGCATTGACATTCTGACCAAGCAAGGTAATTTCCTTGAATCCTTGACGCGCCAATTCCCTTACCTCGGCGATCACATCTTCAGGTCGACGGCTGCGTTCCTTACCACGAGTAAATGGAACAATACAATATGTACAGAACTTATCGCAGCCATACATAATGTTAACCCATGCACGCATGCCTTCACGTTTCTTCGGCAAATTCTCAATGATATCGCCTTCTTTGGACCATACTTCAACAACCAATTCCTTACTAAATAATGCCCCTTGGATTAGTTGCGGTAGACGATGCAGATTATGCGTTCCGAAGATCATATCGACGAATGAATGCTTCTGCAGTATCCGATTCACAACACTTTCTTCTTGTGACATGCATCCGCATACCCCAAGTAACAAACCTGGCTTCTCTGTCTTCAATACTTTTAGATGACCCAGTTCGCCAAACACCTTGTCTTCTGCGTTCTCCCGAATCGCACAAGTATTAAGCAGGATAATATCCGCCTCTTTGCGATCTTCTGTAGACTGATAGCCCATTTGTTCTAGTAGACCCTTCATTGTCTCCGTATCATGCTCATTCATCTGACAACCATAGGTCGCTATAGAATAATAATGTTGACGTTGAAGGTTCATTTGTCTAAATTGTTCCATCAGTTCGTGAGTATCGGTATCTTCGAAGTTAATCACTTCAATTTCTTGCTTCCCTCTTCGTTTACCCTCTTTGTAATCCGGGTTCGAATTGATTTGTACCGTACGTCCCTTAATCCGATAAGTGGTCTTGCCGTCTTCTTCTGAGATTACTTTTGCATCCGAAAAATCAAAATACTTGGAGTAATCCTTCGAACCCTTGCCGGATTTTAAGTCCGGTGAGTTTGGGTTCTCCTTAGTCATATTTGTTCACGTCCTTTATGTGATAGAGCTCTGCAATTTTGTACTTTGCTAATATAAAATTATAACATAAGGCTTTGACGCAATCCATGTATTACAAATTTTAAAATACTGTCCCTATATATAGAAAGGCAATCGGCACCACTTTTCATGGTATAATTTTCGAGACTATTTTAAATATATAGGGAAGATGTGGTCCGTTTGATTACAGTAGTAAGTTGTCTGATTATACATAACAATAAAGTTCTAATGATTCAAGAAGGCAAAGATCACATATACGGATTATGGAATCTCCCAGGTGGTAGATTAGAAAATAATGAAAGATTAGCTGACGCTGTTGTGAGAGAGGTTGCTGAAGAAACAGGGTATCAGATTACCCTCTCTGGATTAACCGGTATTTATAATTTTGTTAGCGAAGCAGATACACAAGTTATCATGTTTGGCTTCACTGGTGATGTTATAGGCGGAGATCTAAAATTTGATAATGAGGAAATAGTAAATGCAAAATGGTTGTCCCCTCATGAAATTGCTGAATTGAGCGATGATGAACTGCGCAATGGCAAACTTATCAGAAAGATCATTAAGGATGTTAACAATAATTGCACAGTATCTCTTGATGTCATTCATGATCTAATTTAATTATTTATGCAGTAAAAAAGAGCTGTCCCTTCAGTAGAGTTTTCTACTTTGGGGGCAGCTCTTTTGATGTCTATATAGGGGCACGTCGAGATACTCAACTATTGATAATTAGAAACCTTTGTATTGAGGCTCCTCATTTTCTAGTTGTTGTACCCGGCTCTCCACCTGCGTTACGATTTGTTGTGTTTGTTCGGCACAATTCGTAAACATAGTTTTTGCCTCTTTATTTTCTGTACCAAGTGCGAAGGTCTCAAGACTCGCTTGAGCACTTTTTAATGATGCCAACGTCGTTTTAACTTGGGATGCTACTGTCAAAAATATCACCACCTTTTGTTTTTAGGGATCTTTTCTTGCGCACTATAATTTGTCCTGCTATTTCATAAAAGATTCAACTTCACTATTTCCATTTTTTATTTTAGTAAAAAACATGAGATATGCGCACAATTGGATTACTCGTATGTTAAAAGTTCTAATCGAAAGGAGTATGGACATGCCGCAATGGCTAGAAGTTATTATTCGAACATTGGTTTCTGTTGTTGTCTTATTCGGTCTAACCCGCCTTCTAGGGAAAAGACAAATATCCCAGTTGTCGTTCTTTGAATATATCACAGGGATAACCCTCGGCAGCATTACTGCTTACGTATCCATTGACATCAATACAGATTGGTACCTTGGACTGATCTCTATGGGCGTGTGGGTACTTGTCTCCCTTGGTATTGAAATTCTACAAATGAAAAGTAAGAAAGCTAGAAACTTGATTGACAGTAAGGGGACCGTACTGATTAAAGATGGCAAAATCCTCGAGGATAATCTGAAAAAGGAACGTCTGACGAATGAAGATTTACTTGAGCAGCTTCGGAAAAAGAGTATTTTCAAAGCCGCTGAAGTAGAATTTGCCGTCATGGAGCCAGATGGAGAAATTAATGCATTACTCAAAAATGAATATCAACCCCTAACACCTTCTCACCTTGGTATTAAAGTATCCCCAGAACCTGAACCGCAGGCCGTTATTCTGGATGGAGAAATTATGGATGAACCACTTTCAACATTGAAATTAAACAGACAATGGCTCAATACCGAATTAGAAAAAATAGGCGTCTCATTAGACAATGTCTATCTTGCCCAAGTTGACGGATACGGTCAATTATTTGTCGATTTGTACGATGATCTCGTTCAAGTTCCCGAACCCCAAGTAAAAGCATCCTTGTTAGCGCAAATCAAAAAGTGTGAGGCTGATCTCGAAATGTTCGCCCTCTCAACACAAGATCCCGCCGTCAAAGCGATGTATGGGACTTGCTCTACAAAGCTGCAACAAGTAATTGATGAAGTTAAGCCCATATTGTCACAATAGGAGGCCTGAGCATGTCAAACAAGAAGAGCAAGAAACTCACTCCAACACAACAACAATACCAACGATTGGCCAGTTCACGTGAGCCAAAACGACCTGTAGCAGTCAATTGTCTCCGTGCTTTCTTATCCGGCGGATTCATTTGTCTGCTGGGAGAGTGCATTCGCAAGGCTTTCATAACTTACGGTGGCTTTACTGAGAAGACAGCATCCGACCCCACTGTTGCTGTTCTTATCATCTTGTCGGTTATACTGACCTGTCTAGGTGTATACGATAAAATCGCACAATGGGCCGGAGCTGGGTCTGCCGTTCCTGTCACGGGATTCGCCAACTCGATGGCGTCTTCTGCCATAGAGCACCGAGCTGAAGGTTTAGTTCTAGGCGTTGGCGCTGGTATGTTCCAACTAGCAGGCTCGGTTATCGTCTTTGGAACAGTGGCCGCATTTATCATTGGCTTGATTTATGCTCTATTCGTCCCGGGCTTTGCGGGAGGTGGCCACTAAGATGCTCAAAGGACATCAAAGCTGGATATTTGAGAAAAAGCCGAAAATTATAAGTACTGCAACAGTAGTTGGCCCATTTGAGGGTCAAGGACCACTGGCCAATGATTTCGATATCATCCATGGAGATTTGTATTTAGGACAGGATAGTTGGGAGAAAGCGGAGAGAGTACTCCTCGAAGAATCCACCCAATTAGCGATAGAAAAGGCAAGGTTAACTAAAGAACAGATCCAGTTTTACTTTGGTGGGGATCTGATGAATCAGATCATTAGTAGTAGCTTTGCTGCCCGGACGCTTAGCATCCCTTATATCGGCATGTTTGGTGCATGTTCGACGTCCATGGAAAGTTTGGCACTGGCATCTTTTATCGTCAACCACAATGGGGCCAAATATGCGTTAGCTGGAACTGGCAGTCATAATGCAAGCGTAGAGAAGCAATTCCGCTATCCTACGGAATATGGCTCACAAAAGCCCCCTACAGCACAATTTACGGTGACTGGCTCAGGAGCGGCTGTAGTGTCGCTTGAAGGAGAAGGACCCTCCGTAACTTCAGCTACTATAGGCCGGGTTATCGACATGGGAATTACCGACCCGTTTAATATGGGCGCAGCTATGGCACCTGCTGCAGTTGATACGATTGAGGCTCACTTTCGCGATCTACAAATCAAGCCTTCCCATTATGATCTGATTGTGACAGGAGACTTATCTAAAGTCGGGTATGAAATCGCCGAGGATTTACTCAAAAGACATCACATTCCGATGGAGGAAACCACCTATAAAGATTGTGGAATGATGATCTACGATTATAACAAACAAAAAGTTCAGTCCGGCGCAAGTGGCTGCGGCTGTTCTGCAGTCGTCACTTACGGACATCTATTAAACCGGATTCGTAAGGGCGATCTGAAGCGAATCCTAGTCGTCGCAACAGGCGCCTTGCTCTCCCCCATATCATTCCAACAAGGTGAGAGTATTCCTTGTATCGCTCATGCAGTCTCCATTGAGCGGTGAGCACGCTTAACGCATTTGCATATAAACAAAAAGAGACGAGGATATAAATCCTCGTCTCTTTCGTTATTAAACTTATTATTCTACGATTTCAGCTGTATCGCCATTGTTAGCACCGGCAGCATTCGCTTCATCCGTATCAATATGCATATCCAAAGCGAAAGAATCAGAAACGCGGGCAACAACATTCTCTAATACTAATCCACGTTCGCCTCCAAGGCGAACTTTGAGCATTTGTTTATCTTGAATGCCCCATTTTGCTGCATCAGACGTATGGAAGTGAATGTGACGAGCGGCAATGATAACGCCTTGCTCCAATTGAACTTCACCTGCTGGTCCTTTTAGAAGGACACCTGGAGTTCCATCAATATTACCTGATTCACGAACTGGAGCTTTTACGCCGATTGCAAAAGAATCCGTACGGGAAATTTCAAGTTGTGATGATGGACGAGCTGGTCCCAAAATACGAACTTTGTCGAATTGTCCTTTTGGTCCAACGACAGCCACTGTTTCATTAGCAGCAAATTGTCCAGGTTGGGATAATGGTTTAAATTCTGTAAGCTGATAGCCTTGTCCAAACAAAGCTTCAATATGTTCCTGTGTCAAATGGATATGACGTGCAGAAACGCCGACTGGTACTGTTTTACTCATTTTTGCAAACACTCCTCGTATATTCTCTATGTCGATGACGATTCACATCAATCTCATTATACACCTAATGCACCTAAAATGAAAAAGGCATCCGCAATAAACGGACACCTTTTGCTAAATTATCTGAATTCTGCAACAAGATTGTCAAACTCACTCTCCGATAATACTAGTGGTTGACTAACCAGTGGCTCCTGACGGAAGCCATGGATGAGATCCTCGTAGCACTTACGCTCTTTGTTCTGATAGATAAGTCCGGTGATCATGCTCCCCGTCTCCATCAGCTTCGTCATAGCTCCCAGACGATTTGTTGGATCGTAATCTGGAATCGTGTCCAGATTGATGATATTCTCCTTGAACCAGTCGTACGTGTTGACTTTGTTGAAGGTGACGCAAGGGCTGAACACGTTGATGAACGAGAATCCCTCATGTTGTATCCCCTGCTCAATCAAAGAAGTCAATTGTTTCAGATCACTTGAGAAGGATTGGGCTACAAAGGTCGCTCCAGCCGAGAGAGCTATTTCCAGTGGTGCCAATGTGGATTCAATCGATCCTTCAGGTGTACTCTTCGTCTTGAAGCCCTCTCCACTACGTGGAGAAGTTTGGCCCTTAGTCAAGCCATATATCTGATTATCCATAACTATATACGTAATATTGACGTTACGGCGGATCGCATGGATAGTATGACCCATCCCAATCGCAAAACCATCCCCATCCCCACCAGAAGCGATAACCGTCAGATCACGGTTTGCAAGCTTAACTCCTTGTGCGATAGGTAGTGAACGCCCGTGAATTCCATGAAGGCCATATGCATTGATATAACCTGAGATCCGGCCCGAACAACCAATTCCTGAAATAACAGCTAGCCCATCAGGCTCTAATCCTACGTTAGCAGCAGCCCGTTGGATCGCAGCTTGGATAGAGAAATCTCCGCATCCAGGACACCAGTTAGGTTTGACATTGTTACGAAACTCTTTAAAGGTTGCCATTACTTAACCAACTCCTCCTGTGATTTATTATGCGCTGCCTTCATGCACTCGCTATAAATTTCCGAAGGAAGGAACGGATTACCATCATATTTAAGCACATTCACGATTTTGTCGTGATGACCAACGTTCATTTTGATCAAGTTAGCTAACTGACCCGTTGCATTGTTCTCCAAGACAAGTACTTTTTTGGCTTTTTCGATTTGTGGTAACACTTCATTGATTGGAAAAGGATGCAACAGCCGAACCGTCATGTGGTTAGTCTCGACCCCTTCTTCTTCCAAGCGTCGACGAGCTTCATCAATTGTGCCGCCCGTAGATCCCATACCGATAATTAGAATTTCTGGATCAAGATGTGGCGCCTGCAGATGTATCGGATCATTCACTTGTAACTTATTCAATTTGCGAAGGCGTTTATCCATCATTTTCTTGCGATTAGTTGGACTTTCTGAAGGACGACCAGACTCATCATGCTCGACACCAGTAACATGGTGTATCCCATTCTTCTCACCTGGAAGAACACGAGGCGATATGCCATTCTCAGTAACGGCATAACGGTTGAACATGCTCTTATCTTCGCGTTCAGGAATATCCTTAACAATATAACCGCGGTCAATATTTATTTTGTTATAATCCAGCATTTCGCAAGATTGTTTACCTAAGGAAAGTTGAAGATCCGTTACCAGAATGACAGGAACCTGATACTTCTCAGCCAAGTTAAACGCCTGAATCGTATCATAGAAGCATTCTTCAATGGAGCTTGGAGCAAGCACAATCTTTGGTATTTCGCCGTGTGTACCGTTGATCAACGCATTGATATCGCTTTGCTCTTGCTTTGTAGGAAGTCCTGTACTAGGACCACCGCGCTGTGTGTCAACAATAACGACTGGGGTCTCTGTCATACCTGCCAGACCAATTGCCTCCATCATCAGAGACAAACCAGGGCCAGCTGATGCTGTCATAGTCCGCACACCGGCATAACTTGATCCAATAGCCATCGTAATTGCAGCAATCTCATCTTCCGTTTGGATTACGGTTCCACCAAACTTCGGAAGTCTTTTAATTAAATATTCCATAATTTCTGTAGCAGGTGTAATCGGGTATGCACTCATAATCCGGCATCCCGCAGCAACTGAACCGAGTCCAATGGCGTCGTTACCGATCATGAACATCTTTGGTTTACCATCAGCCGGCTCAAGCTTGAAGCCTTCGATCGGTCCACCGGCAAGCTCAAGCACAAATTCTGCGCCACGTTTCACCGCTTCGATATTCCTCTCTACAATCGCTAATCCTTTACGACCAAATTCTTCTTGCACCGCTTTATTAAATACCTCAATCGGTAGACCCAGTAAGGCCCATGATGCACCGGAAGCGACCATATTCTTCATGAGTGAAGTACCGAGTTCTTCTGCAATGCTTGTAATCGGTACAGAGAATAGAGTAGCCTTTACACCTTCAGGTACAGTTGGACTAAACTTCGCATCTGCGACGATGACCCCACCGCTTCGAAGTTCACGTGCGTTTAAATCGATACTTTCTTGGTCAAAAGCGACTAGGATGTCCAAGTCGTCGGAAATTGCACGAATCGGCTTGGTACTAATCCGGATTTTGTTGTTTGTATGACCGCCTTTGATACGGGAAGAAAAATGTCGATAACCATATAAAAAATATCCCAATCTGTTCAAAGCCGTCGAAAAAATCCGATCTGTACTTTCAACGCCTTCCCCTTGCTGACCACCGATCTTCCAAGACAATTGACTAATCAAGATCGCCCACCCCTTTACTCGTATCGCGATAAAAGTAATAGAAATATAATGCCGCTAGAATATAGACTCATAAAAAAATCATTTTGTCTCCCTGTAATTGTGAACATTTTGTTTCTGAGTCATGTCAATTTTATGTCGGAAAACAATAAAAAGCAAGCGTTTTCTAGCCCCTTTTCATATAGTAGTTTTCGATCATACCGTTCTCGTAATGACATTGATTAAAGCGCTTTCTTTTGCTTAAGGGAGCCAAATTTTTAAAAATGAGACTGCATTTCCGTACAACCATTGCCTTACAAGGTTTTCTGGATAGTGTACGAGTAGTGTTTCTACCCATCTGGCATAATCTCCTGAATGCTTCAAATCGCTAAGATAAGTTTCGATACCATCAAAATCCGAACCGAACATCAACGTATGTTCACCACCAAGTGAACAGATATGTTCAATATGAAGCAATAAATCTTTGCTTGAGGGATGTTTTCCTTCTTTTACAAACCAAGGGACAAACGTCAGACCAATCCGGCCGTCTAACGAAATTATCGCTTTTATTTGCTCGTTTCGTAAGTTACGCGCATGAGCACAAACTTGATAGGCATTGGAATGCGACGCAATAAAGGGCCGCCCGGACTCTGTAGCGAGTTCGACCAGTTCCCAGAATCCCTTTTGTGATAGATGAGAAACGTCTAACGTAATCCCCAGCTCATTACAAACCTTAACTAGTTCCACACCCTGTGGTGTGAAGCCACCATTCCTTACTTCCATGATACCATCTGCAGCCCAATTAGAGAAATTCCATGTTAAGCCGAGAAATCGAACTCCACGCTCATAACACAACCGTACATAAAACATATTGGCTTCGAGGCCATCCGCCCCCTCAATAGAGAGAATCCCTCCCCTACCTCCCGTTTGCTCGAGCGACACTAGATCCTCCGCGGTACGAATAGGGCTGATTCCTTTTGTCACAACTTTCTGATGAAAAATATCGATTTGTTCCAATATATGTCCTATTTTAGGCTTACCAAGAGACTGTGATACAAAAATAGCGAAACACTGCAACATGACTCCTCCCTGAGTCATTGTCTTCAGCGAGACATCCAATTTACGATCTTCGCCGAAATCAAGCTTAGGATCAAGTTGCATTTTACATAGAGCATCACAGTGAAAATCTACTACCTTATACCCCATTTCTATCCCTCCTAGAAAAATAGGATTATTATGCCCCTGAACACAAAAAAACCTGTCTACAATCGTAAACAGGTATCATTGTCATTATTGAGTTCTTTATCTAGGTTCGACGATTAATTTCATTGCCGTACGATCCTCACCATCAATCACAATATCAGTAAATGCCGGAATGCAAATCAAATCGACTCCACTTGGCGCTACAAATCCTCGAGCGATCGCTACTGCTTTGATGGCTTGGTTAAGAGCGCCAGCCCCGATAGCCTGAAGTTCGGCATTGCCACGTTCTCTTAACACCCCAGCTAACGCACCCGCAACGGAGTTGGGATTGGATTTTGCTGAAACTTTTAATACATCCATAGTAAGTACCTCCCTGGGAATAATGGTTGAATTCCACTACTTAGAGCATATTCGGGAGTGTCAGATACATTCCTTATTTTTCCCAGAGGTACCGCAGGACTAATCCATTAACCACTCATCTTCGAGAATACGGATTTTTTGAATCTTCTTAGCACGTCCAGTAACATCATCCAAATCAACTAATACGGCATGGAATTGCCATTTACCTTCACACACTTGGAAGCGCACTGGCAACTGGGTTACAAACTTACGCAAGACAGCGTCCCGTTCCATTCCGAGCACACCTTCACGTGAACCGACCATACCAGCATCCGTTAAATAAGCAGTTCCCTGCGGCAAAATGACATCATCGTTACTCTGTACATGTGTATGTGTACCAACCACTAGGGAAGCACGGCCATCGAGATACCAACCCATGGATATTTTCTCCGAAGTCGCTTCAGCATGGAAGTCCACCAAGATATGTTTATGCTTTTTGGACAAGTTATCGATTATCTCATCTGCTGCACGAAATGGGTCATCAATCGCCGGTAGAAAAGTACGGCCCATCAGATTAACCACCGCTAGTTCTTTATTGTTGACCTTAATAATCGTATGACCCAGTCCTGGAGTCCCTGGTGGGAAGTTTGCCGGGCGAACCATCCGTGGTTCGTCATCAATGAAATCAAATATATCTCTGTTATCCCAAGTGTGGTTACCCATCGTTAAACCATGAATACCCATTTCAAAAAACTCTCTAGCAATAGCTCCAGTGATGCCTCGACCGCCTGCAGCATTCTCTCCATTAGCAATAATGATATGTGGGCTATATTTTGATTTCAAATAGGGAAGAGTTTCTTTCAATGCCTTACGTCCAGTATTACCAACAATATCTCCAATAAATAGTACTTTAATAATAATTACCTCCTCTTAAGTAGCACACCTATGGTAGCTTTTATTACCTTCGCAGCTACTATTAGCAAAATGAAAAAGCGGCCCTCAAAGGGGCCACTCTCATCATAACCTTTACTTTGCGTATTCAACCGCCCGTGTTTCGCGAATGACGGTAACCTTGATATGACCAGGATAATCCAGTTCACTTTCAATTGTCTTCGTGATGTCTCTAGCAAGACGGAATGCTTCCGCATCATCGATCTTGTCAGGTTGTACCATTACCCGAACCTCGCGGCCCGCTTGAATGGCAAACGACTTCTCAACGCCTTCGAACGATTCGGATATTTCTTCGAGTTTCTCCAACCGTCGGATATATGTTTCCAACGTTTCACGTCTCGCACCTGGTCTTGCTGCTGATAAAGCATCAGCTGCGCCGACCAACATGGCTATAACGGATGTGGCTTCACAGTCCCCGTGATGGGAAGCAATACTGTTGATAACCACCGGATGCTCTTTATACTTCTTAGCTAGTTCTACGCCGATTTCGACATGAGATCCTTCCACATCATGATCAAGCGCTTTACCGATGTCATGCAATAGACCAGCACGTTTAGCAAGTACAATGTCTTGACCTAGCTCAGCAGCCATCAATCCAGTCAGATACGCGACTTCCATCGAATGCTTCAGCACGTTTTGGCCATAGCTTGTCCGGAATTTGAGTCGCCCTAAGATCTTAATTAGATCCGGATGCAGCGCATGTACTCCAACTTCAAATGTAGCTTGCTCACCATATTCACGAATACGTTCATCCACTTCCCGACGAGACTTCTCAACCATCTCTTCAATCCGTGCCGGATGGATACGTCCGTCAGCCACCAATTTCTCCAGTGCTGTACGTGCGATTTCCCGACGAATTGGATCAAATCCCGACAAAATAACCGCTTCAGGTGTATCGTCGATAATAAGATCTATTCCAGTTAGAGTTTCTAGAGCTCGGATGTTACGGCCTTCGCGTCCGATAATCCGTCCCTTCATCTCTTCGTTCGGTAAGGTTACTACCGATACCGTAGTTTCCGCAACATGATCAGCTGCACAACGTTGAATTGCGAGCGTAATGATTTCACGGGCTTTCTTATCCGCTTCTTCTTTTGCCTGCTGTTCAATGTCTTTGATCAACTGTGCCGACTCGTGGCGAACTTCCTGCTCAACATTGTTCATGATAATGGTACGGGCATCTTCCATACTTAAATTCGAGATACGTTCCAATTCTTGAACCTGGCTCTTGTAAATCAGGTCAATTTGTTGCTGAGTTTCTTCAATTCGTTTCTCTTTGCCTGCCACTTGCTCTTCTTTTCGCTCAAGTGAATCTAATTTTTTATCCAGCGACTCTTCTTTTTGCAACAATCGTCTTTCCTGCCGTTGAGTTTCATTTCGACGTTCACGAATGTCTTTATCAGCTTCAGTTCTGAGCCTATGAATCTCATCTTTGGCTTCCAGAACCGTTTCTTTTTTCAGTGCTTCTGCTTCTTTCTTTGCACCCTCCAAGATTTGACTTGCAGCATGCTCCGCACTGGAAATTTTAGCTTCCGCAAGAGATTTTCGAATAAAATACCCGACCACGAACCCCAAGAATAAAGCGGCTGCAACGAGAACGATCCAGATTACTGTATGCATCTGTTCACCTCCCCGCTGATTCCTCCAAGGTATTCCTTGGGATTGTTTCAATTGTAATTAACTTTCTCATTCATCATCATACTAAGAATCGATTATAGGCCGATTCAGGTAGGCTGTCCATGCAGCAGCATGGTCGTTCCGTTGAAAGATACGGAAGTGCAGACCTTCATGATTGGCGAACAGAATCTCTATAGAGCCATAATTTTGGAAGGAAAAAAGACTCCATTACATATAGATTCATATTCATTTTATTATTTGACGAAAGAAGTTGTCAAGCAAATGACAAGATAAGTCATCTTTTAGTTGTATTCCTCTTCCCAGTCCTCTTCCCCATTCACTCCATCTCGGCGACTTAACTCGCTTATCACCCTAGAAACCAGCCCTCCAGAGTATCCACGACGCATGAGAAACGTGCCGGTTTTTCGTCTTTTTTCTAGTGGCTCTCCCTTTGTTGCCTTCCACTTCTTAACGGCAATTTGTAATGCGCTGTCGAATTCATCTTCCTCGCTCACCTCATTCAGTGCTTCCTCAATGAGAGGCTTAGAGACCCCCTTCTGACGCAGTTCATGCCGGATCCACATCTTTCCCTTGCCTCGATTCTTAACACGCTGTCCGGCCCACTCCTGAGCGTATGCAGCGTCATCTACAAATCTCTCTCTAATAAGCCGCTCAAGAACTTTCTCTATCGTATCTTTGCTCCAGCCCTTTTCTCCTAGACGAACTCCAATTTCATGAGATGTACGAGGTTTCCGACTCAAATAGAGTAGTGCATCTGCATACCCTCTCTGCCGTTCGTCAGCCGACACGACTTCCTCGAGATCGCTTTTAGTAAATACAGCCCCTTGAATCATTCGATATTTAATCATTACATCTTCATGTACATCTAGTGCATACTGACCAAAGAAGATTCGGTAGCGAAATTTAGGACGTTTTAGAAGCATAACAGAAGTGATCGTCAGATCTACATTATCCGGCATAGCCGATATTCCATTTTCTTCTTGACTCGGTTTCTCAATCGGCTGGTCCCAAGACCTCTCATCGGAGATATCCACGACCTCACTAGCACGACTTTCTCCAGCCTTAGGTCTATCCTGTTGCTGCCTTTTCCCCCAACCGCCATGTCGATAATCCACTCTGTCCACTCCCTTGCATTTTAATGAAGTTAATTCCAATTAAGACCATAATATTCTGGATAACAAAAACGCTCTGCCCCGGCAAATACACCGGGTATCAGAGCGATCAACTACTTCTAATTTATTCGTCTTCGAGAAGTTCTTCCTCTTCCTTCAATGACTGCTCCAATTCACTATCAGAAGTCGGAGGAATCACTGTCGTTAAATTGCTACCCTCACGAACCTTCTGTTCAATTGCACTTGCTATTTCTGGATGATCTTTCAAATATTGTTTAGCATTCTCACGCCCTTGACCAAGCCGTTCTCCTGCATAAGAATACCAAGCACCACTCTTATCTACGATATCGAGTTCGACACCAATATCAACTATACTTCCTTCTCTGGAAATACCTTCACCATACATAATGTCAACTTCAGCCTGCTTGAATGGAGGAGCCACCTTGTTCTTCACGACCTTAATCCGTGTCCGGTTACCCACCATGTCATTGCCCATCTTAATCGCTTCAACTCTACGTACATCAAGACGAATTGTTGAATAGAACTTTAATGCCCGTCCCCCTGGAGTTGTCTCTGGGTTACCAAACATAACGCCAATTTTCTCACGCAACTGGTTAATAAAGATAGCGATTGTCTTCGACTTACTAATAGCACCAGACAATTTACGAAGTGCTTGAGACATCAATCTTGCTTGTAAACCAACGTGGGAATCTCCCATATCGCCTTCGATTTCAGCTTTAGGAACCAGTGCTGCCACGGAGTCAACAACAATAATGTCTACCGCTCCACTTCGTACCAGCGCTTCAGCGATTTCCAAGGCCTGTTCACCTGTATCCGGTTGGGATAACAGCAATTCATCAATATTCACGCCTAGCTTGCTTGCATAGGCAGGATCAAGTGCATGCTCTGCATCAATAAAGGCTGCTTGTCCCCCTGCTTTCTGAACTTCAGCGATGGCGTGCAATGCCACCGTCGTCTTACCGGATGATTCTGGCCCGTATACTTCAATAATCCGACCACGGGGAAAGCCCCCTATACCTAAAGCGATATCTAATGCCAACGCTCCACTGGGTACAACTTCCACTTGCATATGAGTGGATTCTCCGAGCTTCATAATCGAACCTTTACCGAATTGTTTTTCTATTTGACGAAGCGCCATATCCAGCGCTGCACGACGATCTGACATTCAACTCACATCCTTATCATGATTAATCTCTAAACTAATTGTATCTTGTTTCGATACGTTTGCCAAGCATTTTTTCGAACATACATTCGGGTGTTGTCACATCCCCCCCAAACCCTCCCTTGTCCTAAGGGAGGGCCCCAAGGGTTGCACCCTCTGGACTCCGGCTTTTAAGGAACTTTAGAGTTGTAGAGGCGCTCCTGATCGCTCTCCCCTTCGGGGATTCGCTTGATGTTGGCGCATGGCTCGCTTTTCCCCCTTCGGGTACGTCTTACTTTTCCTGCACCCATATTACCGTGAAAACCTTTTTTTAGAGACGATTCGAGGTACAGAGGCGCTCCTGATCGCTCTCCCCTTCGGGGATTCGCTTAATGTTGGCGCATGGCTCGCTTTTCCCCCTTCGGGGATGCGCTTGACGTTGGTGCGCGGCTCGCTTTTCTCCTTCGGGTACGCTCTTACAGATGTTCTCCTGCGTTGTAGAGACGTACTCTAACGCTAATATGCCACTACTTATTCGAGGCGACTGCCCCTTTAGGGATACATCTTCCTAAATGTATTAGTCATGCGGAACTGAACAGCCTTGTTTGCCTACTGTATTTAATAGTACGGCACCTCCCCTTCGTGGAAATATAGACTCATAACCATACTCAGTGCTTAATGAGAAAACAGATGTGTCGGCAACAGAAGTCATATAGCTACAAATTAATCTTCGCTTCTGTTTTTTAAGAATGTATAAGTTAAGCTAAAGAAAAAGTGACTGCGGAGATAGCGAAATGATTCTGAAGAAGCTAAAAGATTTCCTTGGGAAAGCTACATCGGAAGCATAAGCTTCGTTCGCCTTTGTCCCCGAATTTCTACCTCTATTACAATTCAATCAAGAAATTCGGGGACAACAGCGATCGTAAGAACATTTCGCTATCGTAGCCTACTCACAATCCACAGTTTTACTTATACAGACAACAAAAAAAGAACCGCAGCATAACTTGGTCAGTTAGCTACGGTTCTTCCGTGACTTGATTATACATCTAGCATATGTGACGCGCAAGAGAGGATTAATTGTGAACTTCGTTCTCCTTAAGCTGCTTCCACAAATGATAGAGAACCGTTTTGGCGGAGCGGATACGGATGGTATCGCGATTCCCCTTCAGGTTGAGCTCCATGACAAGTGTGTCGCCGCCTCTACGGGATATGGCGATGTAGACGAGACCAACTGGCTTCCGCTCAGAATAGCCAGGACCGGCCACACCGGTAATGGACAAGCCGAAGTCGGTATCTACAACCATACGCACTTGCTCGGCAAGCACACGGGCCGTCTCGGCGCTGACAGCACCAGGTGCGTCATCACCTTCCAACAAATCGTGTGGTACGTTAAGCAGCTTCTCTTTCATCGCATTGGAATAACATACAATCCCGCCTATAAACACAGTAGCACTACCCGGAATTGAGGTTATCGTCTCCATCAACATACCACCTGTGCAGCTCTCAGCGATACCAAGCGTGAGTCCCAGCTCTGTCATCATATCGATGATGACCTTCTCAATCGGAACGTCCTCGCTTGCGTAGAGATGATCTGACAGCCGAGCTGTGATTTCCTGTTCCATTGTATTCAGCTTTTCCTGCGCCTCGCTATCACTTTCCGCTTTTGTCGAAATACGGATCGTGACTTCACTTTCTTTAGCGTAGGGTGCTATCGTAGGATCGCTTTGGTTCTCAATTAGATCCATCAACTTGGTCTCGAGCAAAGATTCGCCAATACCAGCAAATTTGAGCATTTTAGAATATATCGGAGCCTCATTTGTCAGAACGTGTCCAAGAATCCAAGGTTTGGCCTGATTCTGAAACATTGGTTTCATCTCACTCGGAGGACCCGGGAGCACAATATAATACTTCCCATCTTCAGATAGGGCATTTCCCACGGCCAGTCCAGTCTCATTCGGTAGAGGTGTACCACCATCGATAGCTAACGCCTGACGACGATTGTTCTCAGTCATCGGAAGTGCGCGATCCTTAAAAAAACGATCTAAATTGTCCATAGCCATACGATCGATATGGAGAGACCTTCCGAGTACAGTAGCTAAGGCCTGCTTCGTAATGTCATCTTGAGTTGGTCCAATCCCACCGGTGAATATCATGAGATCAGCCCGAGAAGAAGCAAGACGCGTCGCCTCACAGAGCCGATTCATATTGTCGCCAACCACGGTCTGGAAATAGACATCAATTCCGAGAGAAGCCAGTTCTTGTGATAAATATTGTGCATTAGAATTTACGATCTGACCCAGTAATAGCTCTGTACCGACTGCAATAATTTCCGCTTTCATAATCTGCCATGTCTCCTTATACGGGCTATAAGGCAAAGCTGCTTTTAAAGTATCTTAAGCCTTAGAAAATGAGAACAGCCCTTTGTTTTTGACGAAATAGTCGATACCGGAATAGATCGTAATCAACACTGCAAACCATATAGCGATATCATCAAACGGAATATGTAACCATTCAAACGGGAAGTTGTTCAGTAGTAATGCCGAAATCGCGACAATCTGGGTAATTGTCTTCGCTTTCCCCCACTTACTGGCAGCAATAACAGAACCCTCTAATAGTGCCACCTCACGCAAACCCGTCACTGCAAATTCACGGCTGATAATAATGATGACCATCCAAGAATCAAGTTTTCCCATAGATACGAGCGCAACCAATACTGCCGCAACCAACAGTTTGTCAGCCAGTGGATCGAGTAGCTTACCTAGATTAGTGACCATATTTCGCTTACGAGCAATATAACCATCTATACCGTCCGTACTAGCAGCAATAATGAACAGTAGTGCACCAATCAATTGGTTGAGTGGGAGGTGATAATCTCCTAAAATGATTTCACGAGTCCACCACCCATAATCCAGAAGCAGGGCTACTAACATTAATGGAATCATAAAAATACGCGCAAGCGTAATACGATTAGGCAGATTCAGATTCACAGAACACCCTCCCCTGATAATTCATGAGTACGAATACCTTGTACCTGTGATACTTCATTACTCTCTGAGAGACACTTTTTCATGTAAACATCTCCATCAATCTTGTGAGCCAGGGTCAGTTGACTCCCTAGTCTTGTGCTCTTCACTCTTTCTGTCATGAGTCCCATCCCCCAGTAATTAGAACAACGTTTCCTCTATTTTCCCCTACAAGTATAATATTTAGAAACAGGCCCTGTCAAAAAGAAAGAAAGGTCCCTCGCAAAGTGCTCTACGCCGCGGGAGACCAAACCTAATACTACACTATTTAAAGTTGTTGAACTGCAAATCAACTGACAAATCAGCTTTACGAAGTAACTGCATAATTTCTTGCAGGTCGTCTTTACTTTTACCGGTCACCCGGATGGAATCACCTTGAATCTGGCTTTTGACTTTCAGCTTTGAATCGCGAATTAGAATGTTAATTTTCTTCGCATTCTCCTGATCGATACCTGTCTTCAAGTTGATACGCTGGCGCACAGAACCTAGAGATGCCGGTTCGATTTTGCCATAGTCCAAATTTTTAATCGGCAATCCCCGTTTGATCATTTTAGACTGCAAAATGTCGATAACTGCATTCAATTTGTATTCATCATCTGAGGTGATAACCAATACATCTTTTTCGATCTTAAGTTCACTTTTACTGCCTTTGAAGTCAAATCGATTAGCGATTTCTCGTTCCGTCTGATCAATAGCATTAGCTAATTCCTGCATATCCATTTTTGAAACGATATCATATGAGCTTTCTGATGCCATACTTCACAATCCCTTCCTTATTCCTATATACATTAATTATATGACGGATGGTCAAGCCCTGTCCACTTAGCTTGATCCTCAAATTAATTAGTAAGCTAACTCCAATCGACGATAGACGACAAGAGTTCAGGCTTCAAATAAATAAAAACAGGCGTTCAGTGAATAACTTACTGTAACGCCTGCTTAATATTGTGTTAGTTATTTTCCACCCTGGCGTTCCGGACTACGGAACATATCCAAGATACCAAGTACAACAATAGCTAAACCGAACCCGAGAATACCGTAGCCCCAAGCACCAGGGGTCAAATAATACCCAATAAGGGAAACAACAATACCCACAACGGTAACAACCCAACTAATTGCCATGGATTAAACACCTCACCTTTAAGAAGAATTCACTTGCTGGTACCTCTACCTGCAAATTTATCCTTTCCTTAAGGATGTGTCCTTATTCTGTGGTATCATTCGCGCTTGTATCATCAGCGCTTGTATCTTCACCCATATCCAGATTCAATTGTATTTTTGACGTATTCTTACCGTCTTCAACTACCACTCCAGCAACCGTGATCGTAGTATAAGGAGAAGCACCTGACTTAATATACAACCCTTCAGGTCCCAGCTCATAGGTCTTAACATCCCCATCGGCCGTAGTATCAAAGAACAGCTTCTCACCATTCTTATCTCCTTTACGGATATCCATCCAACTCCGACCTGTCGCGGTAATGACTACTTGTACTGGTTGACCATTCGAATTCTGAACTTTGAACTTAGTTGTACTTCCTTCCGTTCCATCGGGAACAACAACTATGTCTAATGGCGTTTCTGGCGGAGTATCACCTTCGCCTTCGGTTCCCTCAGTTCCATTTCCCGAGTTCCCCGGAGTATCTGTACCTTCCCCATTACCAGCATTGCCCGTTCCATTCTGACCTCCATTTTGCACGTTTCCATTGGAAGGGGTGTTCGTGTTACCAGCTGTTGTTGGGTCTTGCTGTTCTTGAGTAATCTTCGTCGGGTCTGTTTGCTGGTCTTTCCCCGCATCTTTTGAATTACTGCCATACGAAAAGTACAAATAAATCACAACAAGGATCAAGACAGCAAAAGACCACATCAATGTAGTCGACAACCACTTAGAGTTGCGTTCCGACGCCACCCTGCTACGCCGTTTCTGAATCACAGGTTCCATCGTTTGCTGCTCAGACGCCGTAGCCGGAACGTGCTGGCTATGTTCGGCAAGCAATTCATCAGGATCAATCCCTACAGCTTCAGCATAAGTTTTGATAAAAGCCCGTACATAAAAGCTCCCTGGTAATACTTTGTAATCTCCTGCCTCGATGGCTTCCAAATATCTCTTGCGAATTTTTGTTACTTCCTGAACATCGTCGAGCGACAAGCCTTTGGCAAGGCGTGCTTCTTTCAATTGCTGGCCCAAATCCGACACAACCATCACCTCCAGTAAATAATTTATATGGGTACTACCCTATATTTTGGTCAAAGAAACTCTAAAACTGCTATAAATCTTCATCACCATACATTGTTGTGAACGAATCATATACGATTTGTTCATCGGGATTGTTACGTAATTCGATAATTATGTCAAAATCGTCATATCCGTATTCTGTTTCCTTGATAAATACATCAGGATGCTCGATTACTTTAGTTGAGGGCATAGCCATCATCTCTTGAAGCAATTGATGGTGTTTTTCATTGGTGCGTAATGTACTAATGATACCGTCTATAATAAAAACATTATTAGGGCTGAGCTCATCCTCAGATAATTGACTACGGACTGTTTGCCGAAGCAGAGTCGATGATACGAACGTCCAACGTTTCATGGCGCAGACGCTTCCTGCAATAATGGATTCCGTTTTGCCAACTCGAGGCATACCTCGTAATCCAATTACTTGATGACCCTCTCTCTTTAATACTTCACCCAAAAAGTCGACTAATAACCCAAGTTCGTCTCTCGTGAACCGAAATGTCTTATCATCATCAGAATCGCGAACTATATAACGTCCATGCCGCACAGCTAAAAGATCGACCAATCGTGGACTACGCAAAGCGGTTACGGTAATGCTATCCACCTTTCCCAACATATTGCCGATCAGAGCGATCTTCTCATCATCGTCGCTTTCAATCAGCATACCACGAGTCTCACCTTCAACACCGTTAATTGTTAAGATATTAATCTCAAGCATACCAAGCATCGAAGCAATATCACCGAGCAAACCTGGACGGTTTTTATGTATCTTATATTCCAAGTACCACTGTTTCTGTTTCAACATGAACACCTTCTTTAGTTCCTACTGCCTCTTTCGACAATTTAGGACTTATTTCCTGCTTAATTTTTAAAATAGCCTACATCTTTACTCCCAAAATGCAGTATTAAAAAAGCAATTCGTATTTTATGATATATAAAAAGAAATTGAAAGGCAAGCCACAGAAAAAAATGGGAGAAAAGCCCCCCTAAATAGGGGAGCTTTTCGGCGCCAAGCTATGCGTTTTTCTTCGCCAACTTCACCATTAAACGAGCAATGGTTTTACGCTCTTCTTCATCGCCTACATCCCAAATTTCCTTCAGGGCACGGTTTGAAGAATTTTGCGGGTCGACTTTCTCATCAAGGAAACCACCAATCTCATAGGCAAGATTAGCGATAACCTCTTCGCTGAGACCTGCTTTCTCCGCACTCTTGACACGTTCACCTAAGAAGTTTTTCCAGGTATCGAAATTTTTGAGTACTGTTGACATCTTTAAATCCTCCTTTGCTTGGCTCATGAGATTTAAAATCAACAGTTGTAATATGTGATTTTTTCGATAACCTTATACTTAGAAAGAGCCATCTGCTCCTGACCAATTATTTCTTGGACTCTTAAGTCAGGTCATCCAGCCTCCGTTTGGACTAATGATCTGTCCCGTGATATAGCCCGATTCCGGCAAAGCCAGAAAATAAACTAGCGAAGATATCTCTTCGGGCGCAGCAAGCCGTCCCACTGGAATTTCTTCTTCAAGGAGTCTAAGTTCCTCATCGGTAAACCGACTCATCATATCTGTCTTCACTGCACCAGGAGCCACTGCATTAACTGTAACCCCGGAAGGAGCCAATTCTTTAGCCAACGCTTTCGTAAAAGCATTTACGCCACCTTTAGCAGCCGAATAAACGGCTTCACACGAGCCACCAGATATTCCCCAAACTGAGGACACATTAATAATCCGGCCAAACCGTTGTTGAATCATATACGGCATAAAGGCTTGACTACATAGGAAAACACTCTTCAAATTAACATCCATCACTTCATCCCAGTGCTCTTCATCCACATCAGAGAGCAGTCCATAATGTGAAATCCCTGCATTATTCACCACGATATCAGGTCGCATACCGTGGGTGTCCAGTCTCTCTTTCATCCGCATAATTTGCTCTTTACTTCTTAGGTCTGCGGTTACTGTATACACTTTAGCCCCTAAATCCATGCACTTACGTGCCACTTCATTAGCGGCTTCATGTGAGTTCAAATAATGAATAACAATGTTCATGCCAACCGCGGCAAATCTTAGTGCCACCTGAGCTCCTATTCCCCGACTCGCTCCCGTAATCAGAACGGTCATTTCACCAATTTCCTTCTCAACCCCATGATGTATTGTCATTTTAAGGACTCACCACAAGTGAAACTGCTAACTGCTCCCAATCAATATGATCTCGTAGCCGAGCATTCACTTCTTCCAGCGTTAAAGATTCATAAATCGCAAGTATGGAGAACAGATCTCCCCCGCGAAAGCGGTATTTCGTGAATTCGTGAGCGATATTCTCCGGTGAGTTGAGCATTCTTAAGTACCCGCCAATTTTCTTCTTCCGAGTCCGTTCGAAGTCCTCCTCCTTGAAGCCAGAAGCAGTCATAGCCTTCACTTCTTCGGTGATGATCTTCAATAGGGCATCAGGATCCTTGGTATCTCCCCCAATAGCTGAGAATCCATAATTCGGATCACTGTTGTATTCATGCCCGAAACTGTCGGAAATCAAATCCATGTCATATAATTTCTGATACAGCTTAGTGCTAGAACCAAACAACAAATCCAGCGCCAGTTTTGTAGTTAAATCGCGCCGGATCAATGCTTCACCTGTCAGCCCAATCTGCTTATCCTTGAAACCGAATAGACATTTAGGTAACGAGACTGGAAGTTTGATTTCGCGCAATTTCTCATGAACCTTTGTAGGTTCTTGCTGGAACAATCGCTTGATAGCACCTTGTGGCGTATATTTCTTACTCGACTGATTTTTACGAACCAGTTCAAATACTTCCTCGGCATCTACCCCCCCCACTACAAAGAGCAGCATATTGCTGGGATGATAGAACGAGTTATAACATGTATATAAAGTTTCTTTGGTAATGGTCGCAATAGATTCCACCGTTCCGGCAATATCGATATGAACAGGATGGAGCTCATACATCGCTTCGATTAACCCAAAATAAGCTCTCCAATCCGGATTATCTCGATACATTCCGATTTCCTGACCAATAATCCCCTTTTCTTTCTCCACATTCTGATCCGTAAAATACGGATTCTGCACAAAATCAATCAGGGTCTCTAGATTTGCCGGAATATTCTCCGTAGCGGAGAACAGATACACGGTTTGGTCGAAGCTCGTGAAAGCATTCGCAGAGGCACCTTGTGAGGCAAACTTAGCAAACACATCACCTTCCGGCTCCTCAAACATCTTATGTTCTAGAAAATGAGCAATGCCATCAGGTACGGAAACTTCTTCCTCGCCCTCCACCTGAAAATGATTGTCAGTCGAGCCGTATTTCGTAGAAAAAGTGGCATATGTCTTCTGAAACCCTGGTTTCGGAAGCACATAAACCTGAAGGCCATTCTCCATTGTCTCATGATATAGAGATTCCTGTAATGCATCATATTTGATGACTTCCACCAGCTACACCTCTCTCTTCCCAGTCAAAAAGTAAATGGTATCCAAATGGAATTCTCCAGCCACAGCAACAACATCTTCTGGAGTAACCCGCTCCACTTGATTTAACAATTCTTCCGCTGGACGGTCCTTGTTAGATAGGACACGATTGAAATCGTAAGCAATCATTTCGAACGCAGAATCCCCAATCTCCAGCAAACTATTGCGGATCATCGCTTTTGTTTGGGACATTTCAAGCTCACTAATTTCGCCGCTGCGCATACTCTCAAGTTGCGCTTTGATAATATCTAGCGCTTTAGTATAGTTCTCCATCTCTATTCCAGATTGAATCGTCATGATGCCTTTATGCCCGTCAAACCGCGAAGAAGCATAATAGGCGAGACTTTCCTTCTCTCGAACGTTAATGAACAGCTTAGAGTGAGGGTAACTTCCAAGAATACCGTTATACAACAAGGCAGCGGCATATCGATCGTCACCATAAGTAATCGGTGTGCGCAGGCCAAGGTTGAGCTTACCCTGGTTGACATCAAGGACCTCTTCCACCGTTTGAACTTCTCTAGCTGTGACATCATTAACTACCCGGGCATAGTCTGGCGTAGTAGAACGATTCAGATTGAACTTTGTTTCCACCAGTTCCTGCACTTCGGCTAGTGTTGTATCACCAACAACGTATAGATCTAAACTTGCCTGCTGTAACCATTGTTGATATGCCGCATACAGTAGCTCCGATGAAATTCCTTCAAGCTCTTTACGCTGCCCTAGCGGATGAAGCCTATAAGGATCATTCTTGAACATTTCCTCAATACAGCGCTCAGCTGCATAACGTATCTTATCATTTATGATCGATTCTAATTTTTGGCGCACGGTTTCCTTCTCTGTTGCCACATATGAGTGGCGGAATGCACCATTTTCAGTTACAGGTTTAGTTACGACTTCACCTAAAAAGGAAATTGTCTTTTCGAGCATGGATTCCTCGCTCTTAACAAACGAGTCATTAATGGTGTCCATTCTAAACTGAACGATTTGATAATCTCCCCGTTTATACACGTCGAATCCAAAACCTGCGCCATATAAATGCTCAAGTTGCTCTTTAAACTCAATTGTCTCTGGATGAGACTCTGTTCCACGTCGAAGCACAAACGGTGTTAGGGCGGTAGTTGTAACCGTATCCTCATGTAGCGGGATTCCCGCAAACAGTGAGATAGCGAAGGTTTTGAATCTGTTAGTTGGCAGGACGTGAATCCGAATATGACCTGCACTGCCACGCTCAAATCGTGTTTTATTCAAACTCAAAACTCCTTTACGAGAGACTGATATTACACTCTATTGTTAAAATTGTAGTTCCATTCTATACCATCCCAAAGTAAAGAAGCAACCTGATGAAACCAGCGGCTGCTTCCTGTCAAACGGTATTTATAGACAGATTGTCAGCCCAAGTGCGACAGGGCGGCATAATCTGTCACATACAAAAGATATGTTTCCCGATGGTCTTCAACTGTGGACGAGTCCAAATCCATTTGGATGTAGCTGTTTCGGGATTAAAATAGTACAAACATCCCTCTGACGGATCCCAACCGTTCAAAGCTTGTTGAACAGCCTTTCTTGCACTTTCATTTGGCTCAAGATATATTTGCCCATCTGCTACTGCCGTAAATGCACCCGGCTGAAAAATAACGCCAGAAGCGGTATTCGGAAAGCTTGGTGATTTAACGCGGTTGAGAATAACTGCGGCAACTGCAACCTGACCTTCAAATGGTTCTCCGCGTGCTTCCCCGTATACAGCATTGGCCATTATTTTCAAATCATTCTCGGAAAGTCCATGTCGATTGGATTGAGCCAATTGAGACTCTTTCTTTGTTTCTGTTTTAGCTGGAGTTTTGGTGGGTTGTTTAGCTGTTGTTCCCGTGTTAGTTTGCCCCCACTTCCAATCCTTTGTAGCATTATAAAGCTTAAGCTTAGTCTTCGGTCCAGCTAAGCCGTCAACCTTCATTCCAAACTCGGATTGGAACCATTTGAGTGAATCACGAGTTTTCGAACCGAAAATACTGTCTAACTTACCGTAATAAAAACCGAGATAAGACAGTCGGCCCTGAAGTTCATATACATCATCACCAAACGCTCCATAAGTGATGACTTGAGAACTGAATACCGGAATAGCTGGTGGTGAGGGTTCGGCCGCTTTTTCTTCTATTGCCGACGTTACTTCGGTAGTTTGCCGGAGCCCCATAACCCCGTATACAAGTCCGAATAGAAGCAGCACTAAACCGCCAGCAAACCAAATTTTCGCTTTTTTCATACGTTTAGCTCTACCTTTCTTTTGTGGATTAACATGAATGGTTGACTTTAGTATGACAAGCGTTGCCTCTTCCTATGCACTACGCAAAGACAAAAAAAAGAGGTTGTCCTAAAGCCATACCCACGGCTTTTAGACAACCTCGTACAACTATTATAACCCATATCCATACTTCAGGAAGAGATCCTACCCATCTTGTATTGTTCAATGGAGATCAGAACTTCTCTTGGCTTACTACCCTCGTAAGGGCCTACGATACCTCTGGCCTCCATCGAATCGATCAGCCTGCCAGCACGAGTATAACCTACACGCATGCGACGCTGTAACAGTGAGACAGAGGCTTGCTTAGCCTCCAATATGATCTGAACCGCCTGATCGTACAGCTCGTCCATCACTTCTTCTTCTCCCTGAACCTCATCCTCCACTTCAGGAACAAGACTTTCATCATACTCGGCTTGTCCTTGACCCCGGACATAACCTACGATAGCCTCCACTTCCTGATCGCTCATAAACGCTCCTTGAACACGAACTGGCTTGGATGCGCCCATAGGCATGAACAACATATCACCACGACCCAGCAATTTCTCAGCACCAGCCATATCAAGAATAGTGCGTGAATCAACTTGAGATGATACACCAAACGCAATACGTGAAGGAATGTTTGCTTTGATCACGCCGGTAATAACATCAACAGAAGGACGCTGCGTCGCAATAATCAAATGAATACCCGCGGCCCGGGCCATTTGAGCAAGACGGGCAATTGCATCCTCCACATCTTTAGCAGCGACCATCATTAAGTCTGCCAACTCGTCCACAATAACGACAATATACGGAAGTACAGCATCAGGGTTATCCTTCATCATCAAGTTATACCCTTCAACATTCCGTGCTCCTGATTTAGAGAATAACTCGTAACGTTTCTCCATCTCAACAACGATCTTCTTTAAAGCCAACGAGGCTCGTCTTGGATCTGTGACCACAGGAGCTAGCAAATGGGGAATCCCATTGTACATATTCAACTCAACCATTTTCGGATCGACCATCAGAAATTTCACTTCGTTAGGTTTTGCTTTATACAAAATGCTCGTGATAATACCATTAATACACACTGATTTCCCTGAGCCAGTAGCTCCAGCAACTAGCAGATGGGGCATCTTCGTTAGATTACCTACGATTGTCGCTCCTGATATGTCGCGTCCAAATGCAATAGACAGCTTGGATTCCGCCTCCAAGAATGTAGATGTCTCCATAACTTCACGCATAGTTACAAGTGACACCTCACTATTGGGTACTTCAATACCAATAGCTGATTTACCTGGAATTGGCGCCTCCATGCGAATATCTTTAGCAGCCAAAGCCAGAGCAATATCGTCAGTTAAATTCACGATCCGACTAACCTTAACTCCGATATCAGGTTGGATTTCATAACGCGTTACCGCGGGGCCTCGAACTACTTCGAGTACACGAGCTCTTACACCAAAGCTCTCTAGTGTAGCTTCCAACTTACGTGCTGTCTGCATGTAGTCAGCTTGATCTCCCGATTTAGAGGCACCTGCAGGCTTAGAGAGTAATCGAAAAGAAGGAAGTTGGTACGGCTTTGGAGCCGGTTTAGGTGGAAGTACCACTGCTTCTACGACATCTTCCGTTGGCACTGGAGATGAGGTTTCCCCATCTTCTTGCACAATATCGATGGCTTCTGTATCCGGACTCAGACTAGCACTCTCTTCGGTTTGAACATTCCAGACCTGTTGCCCATCTGCTTGTTCATCAAGTTCAAATTCATCCTTGCTGAACCCATTTTCTTTTTGAATATTATCAAAGAAGTCACGGATGATCGGTCCCGTATCTCCTCCCGTACTATTAAGATTAGCATGAGGATCGTTCTGCAAATTCCCGGACATACCCGTTCCAGCATATTGCAGATCATTCCAATTAATAGTACTGGGTGGACCCTGCTCAATAATGTCACTTACTTGCGGTTCTGTCTCGTGCAGAACAGCGGGTTCCGTTTGTACAGGATTAGAACGTCCCTTAAATCCAAGCAACTGGAAAAACAATGGCTTTTTCGCCACTCTTGGAACAGGCTCATTATCCTCTTCTTCGATGTCATCATCGGTCACTATTGGGACGGGCTTCATTACGCGTTGATTCTTCTTAGCTGGTACGGGCACAGGACGAAGCATTCTTATTTTCTTACCAACCTGTTCAGCGAATACGCCAACTCTAGTGCGTAATAGGGTAAATAACTCTACGTATGATAGCCCTGTGATCAGCATAAAACTAATGGCCAACATAACGATCATGATTAACTTAGCACCAGCTATACCGAACAGGGAATAGAGCAAAGCAAACTCTAATCCACCTATGTATCCACCGCTGATATTCATATTAAGGAGATCAAATCCTGCGTCTCCCATTCCAGGTCCAAAGAGCGATCCCTGCAAATCCCGATGAATTTGCGACAAAATATTACCCGCCGACATCGGAACTGCGGGTACAAGCTTCTGTTGCATGGAAAGAATAGTGCTCATGAGTACAAGTGAAAGTACAGCAAGAAGCGCTCCACTCCGTCTTGTTCCCCAGCGAGATGGCCACTTTCTACTTATCATAACTGCAAGACCAACATAGATTCCAATCAGAGGAATAGCAAAGTAAAATTTACCGAGAACTAATGCAGACATTTTGGACAAAGTTCTTCCAACCGCTGCTTCCCCGGACAAGGCGATTATTGATAGTGTAATTAGGATGATTCCATAAATTTCATATTTAAGCATACTTCCAAGCTTAGCTCTTTTCTTTTTACGTTTACGCGCTGCCAAAAAGGAACACCCCCCAGATGAATATTATACCATATTTTCTGGGGAGCTTCCTATACTAGGATAGATTGATCTACAAGCTAATTCTTATCTAAGTAACATCGGAATGTAAGCAATCTGCCCGCCTGGGGCATAAGCCGGATTTAGATAATCATTAAGGCTACTACAGCGCAGCAAACGAACGATTGTCGCACGGTTCCCCCCATCCATTCTAACCTGCATCAGAACCCCTCCTAGTTCGACCTCACTGTACATATAGTTCAATTCCTCATTCTCGTTCTCTCCGTACATCTCCTCAGGTATAATCGTATAATAACTCATTGAATGATCCCCCCAGCATTTGCTCGCCGTGCCTCGATCAGCGAGTTCAGTTTTTTTAGACCTTCACCGATTCCTCCAATTCCGTCAATCAATCCATACTTCACCGCTTCAGTTCCTCCTACTGCAGTGCCGACATCACGGTTTAGCCCACCCATTTTGAACATAAATTCTTTAAACATTTCTTCTGAAATATTCGAATGCATCGTTACAAACCGAACTACTCTCTCCTGCATCTTCTCAATATATTCAAAGGTTTGCGGCACACCGATCACCAGCCCCGTCATACGTATCGGATGAATCGTCATGGTCGCACTTTCCGCAATAAGAGAATAATCTGACGCTACTGCGATCGGTACCCCTATACTATGGCCTCCACCGATCACGACAGTAACCGTTGGTTTGGTCAGAGATGCTATCATTTCAGCAATCGCGAGTCCCGCCTCCACATCCCCTCCAACCGTATTTAGAATGATCATCAGACCCTCAATATTCTGATTCTGCTCCGCCGCAACAAGTTGTGGCAGCAAGTGCTCATATTTCGTCGTTTTGTTCTGCGGAGGCAGTACGATATGCCCTTCAATTTGACCAATAATCGTTAAGCAGTGAATGTTTGATTCACCAGGTGTCGGCACGGCAGTCTGACCTAACTGTTCAATCATATCTGTCACTGGAGGAACTGCTTTCTTATCACTTTCAGGAGTATTAGCCGGTATCTCCCCCTCATTATTCTCACTCATATGCAACTTAGAATATCTGTTCACCATATTTGCTTCCTCCCGGCCATCCTGGCCCATTTTGATTGTTATAACCATCGCAAATAATAGTATGCCGACAACCTTCCGTCCTCTATGCAACGTTAATCATAAAAAAGACACAAAAATAACCCCCATATCATGAGGGCTTTCTCTTTAACATATATTCCATTACGTTAAGATTAGCTCCGTAACATAATTTCGTATAAAAAAAGCCTTCTCTCCCACAAGGAACCGTCCAATGTTACCGGTAGGAGAAAAGGCGACTGTGTGCCTAACTTATAATTATATTCTGCTTGCGTGTGTTACTTATACTTCCATAATAATTGGAAGAATCATCGGTCTACGACGAGTTTGTTCGTAAAGGAAACGACCAAGTGCATCTTTCACGTTTGTTTTCAGGGAAGCCCATTCATTCACATTCTCACTCATTAGCTTCTCTAAAGTGCTGGATACTATGCGATTTGCTTCTTCCAGAAGCCCTTCGGATTCTCTTACATAAACGAACCCTCTAGAGATAATATCCGGACCGGAGACGATTGTACCATCCTGCTTGCTAAGCGTGACAACGACAACTAAGATACCATCTTGTGACAACAATTTGCGGTCACGAAGTACGATATTCCCTACATCGCCAACACCCAACCCATCGATCAATACGTTACCAGCAGGTACTTTGCCAGCTTTGCGTGCAGTACCATTGTCAATTTCAACAATCTCACCGATATCCATCAAGAAGATGTTCTCCGGATCGATCCCTACAGATTGACCTAGTTGCGCATGTTTACGCAGCATACGGTATTCACCGTGAATTGGAATGAAGAATTTAGGTCTCATTAGATTTAGCATTAATTTTAATTCTTCCTGGCTACCATGACCTGATACATGGACACCCGTATTAGAACCACTATAAATAACCTCTGCTCCGAGGCGGAACAGTTCATCAATAGTACGTCCTACATATTTTTCATTACCTGGTACAGGTGTTGCTGCAATAATTACCGTATCACCAGGTAAAATATCTACTTTACGATGCGTCGAACGCGCCATACGAGTTAATGCCGACATAGGCTCACCTTGGCTACCTGTGCACAGTATAACAACTCTGTCAGCGGCCATTTTGTTCACTTCTTCTGGCTCAATCAAAATACCTTCTGGTACGTTAAGATATCCTAGTTCTGAAGCGATTGAAACCACATTAACCATACTACGACCGATAATTGTTATCTTTCGACCCGTTGCAAAAGCGGCATCAATTACTTGTTGAACACGGTGAACGTTAGAAGCAAATGTGGCTACAACCACCCGTTGTTGTGCTTTACGGAAAATATCATTAAGCACGATACCTACATTTTTCTCTGAAGGTGTAAATCCAGGTTTCTCAGCGTTGGTACTATCCGAAAGAAGTGCAAGTACTCCCTTTGCGCCGATTTCACCCATACGATGCAAATCAGCATATTGATCATTAACAGGTGTGTGATCAAACTTAAAGTCACCTGTATGCACAACATTACCTTCAGGAGTTTCAATGCAAACACCGACAGAATCAGGAATACTGTGATTTGTTTTGAAGAAAGTAGCCTTCATCGTTGTTCCCAGTTCAATTTCTGAATCAGCGTTGATTAGCACCCGTTTTGTTTCGCCGAGCAAATTGGCTTCTTTCAGCTTGCTTTCCACAAGACCTAAAGTCAATTTCGTTCCGTAAACGGGAACATTCAAATTCTTCAGTACATAAGGCAATCCACCAATATGGTCTTCATGACCATGCGTAAGCACGATGCCTCTTACCTTATCGCGGTTCTCCGTCAAGTATGTGATATCAGGAATAACAATATCAATACCAAGCATGTCCTCTTCCGGAAATTTCAAGCCGGAGTCGATGACAACAATATCATTGCCATATTGAACGACATACATGTTCTTCCCAATTTCAGCGACGCCGCCCAATGCAAAGATCATCAATTTTTCATTATTATTTTTTTTGGACAAAAGAATCCAACCCTCCTAATTAATTTGGACGTCGTATAGTTTATTATTATTAAATTTTAATTAAAATTCACCGCACCCAGTCACTTGAAACCATTATACATGATTAATTTGACAAAAAACAAGTCAAACGCTTTCTTGCCGTTTAACTTTAACTTGTTCCATAACGAAAAAACCGATGCCTATAAGGAGGCAACGGTTTTTGGAAGGATGACTTAAATTTGGAATTCCTGCTTATCTCAGCAAGTTACGAATGAAGCTCGCTTCCTCTTCAGTCGGAGGTAAAAGTGGTTGACGAACAGAGCCAACTGAATACCCAAGTTCGTTAAGCGCAAACTTTACAGCAACGGGATTTGGTACTGGATTTGGACATTCGAACAAGCCTTTGAACGTAGGTAACATTTCTTGATGAAGTCTGGCCGCTTCAAGCACACGTCCTTCTATAAATGAAGTAAGCATTTGCTTCATTTTATCACCGATAATATGACTTGCAACGCTAATCACACCGTACGCACCAACCGATAGAGCAGGTAATGCCGCCGAATCATCTCCCGAATACACCTTGAAGCCTTCTGGTGCTTCTGCAGCAATTGTAGCTACCTGTTCCAGTGAAGCACATTCCTTAGTAGCCACGATGTTAGGAATCTGTGCCAATCGAAGAGTTGTAGCTGCGCTCATGCTGATTATGCTACGACTTGGTACATTATAAAGAATAACAGGTAGCGAGGTGGATTGCGCTATTGCTTCAAAATGCCGGTATAAACCTTCTTGATTAGGCTTGTTGTAATAAGGAACAACCAGTAGTACACCATCCACACCCTGCCGCTCTGCTTCCTGGGTTAAGTGGATTGAATGTGCGGTAGCGTTACTTCCTGTACCAGCAATGATTTTGCAACGACCTGCACTGTATTCTACCGCGAATTTAAACAATTCCAACTTTTCTTCATCTCTTAAAGTAGGCGACTCGCCTGTTGTACCACAGACAACTAAGGCATCAGATCTTTGCTCTTCAATCAGATAATCCATTAACCGTTTGGTTTGTTCCCAATCGATGAGTCCCTGATCATCAAAGGGAGTCACCATGGCAGTAATTAATCTTCCGAAATCCATTGCTTCTCCTCCTTCAGCTTCTGCGGACACCCATCTTACCTTGGTAAAACTTCCGCGTTATTTACTTTCTTTAACTAGCAACGCCCAAGTTCAAACTTTGCATGAAGCGCCCGCAGCGCTTGAACCATATCTTCCTTATTAACTAACACCCAAATTGTTGTGTTAGAATCCGCCGACTGTAAGATCTGAACATTTTGCTCTGAAAGGGCTTCGACAATCTTTGCCATAATCCCAGGAACACCGTTAATTCCGCCTCCGATGACGGATACCTTGGCACATCCTGTTAAGATACGTGGCCCGAGTCCTAGCTGTTCTAGAATAGCTTCAGCCTTAGCCGAATCGGAATCAAATACAGTATAAACGGCTCCCGAAGGGGTAACATTAATAAAATCTACACTGATGTCATTCTCAGCCATAGCTTTAAATACCTTCAGTTGAAGATTGTGTCCAGTTTTACTCTGAGACTCAACCGTAATCTGTGTTACGTTAGCAACGTAAGCAATTCCTGTCACATAACGGTCTACAACTCCAGTCTGAACGTCTTTAAAACCTTCAGGATTCGCTACAAGTGTCCCCTCACTTTCCGAGAACGTAGAACGCACCCGTACCGGAATACCCGATTGCATCGCAATTTCGACAGCGCGGGGATGAATCACCTTAGCCCCCTGATGGGCCATATTGCAAATTTCAGCATAACTTACGTATTCCAAAGGCTGTGCATCTTCAACAATCCTTGGATCAGCCGTTAGTATCCCATTGACATCTGTATATATATCTACCATTTCGGCATGGAGAGCTGCACCCAGCGCAGTAGCAGAAGTATCGCTACCTCCCCGACCGAGAGTCGTGAGGTCACCATCCAAACTTTGACCTTGGAATCCAGTAACAATAACAACATCCTTATGTTCTAGTTCTTCCAAGACTCTGGTAGGTACTATATCTAAAATACGTGCGTTTCCAAATTGTTGATCCGTCCGAAAACCTGCTTGAGCCCCTGTCAAAACAACCGAGGAGATAAGTTCACTCTGCAGCAAGCTGCAGAGTGTAGTTGCCGATATAATTTCACCACAGCTAAGTAATAAATCCTGTTCTCTAGCTGGCAGCGATCCACCACCAGCGGAGATTAAATCGAGTAAAGTATCTGTAGCGTAAGGTTCTCCCTTACGCCCCATCGCCGAAACTACAACCACCAGCCGATAACCGTTCTTAAGTTCTCTTTTGATGTGTGAAATGACATGTCCTCTAGCTTCTTTAGAAGCTAAAGACGTTCCACCGAACTTTTGCACCAAAATGCGCATGGGTATCCTCCCGTTTCATATGCGGAGTAAAGCGTAACTTCATTCCGTTTCCTTAATAAGCCTATAATGTTGAAGTTAGCGTAACTTACGCCTTCGCCGCAATGATCTCCGCGATCTGTACGGCGTTCCATGCAGCGCCTTTGAGCAGATTATCCGAAACGATCCACAAATTAAGTCCACGTGCATTTCCAAGATCACGACGTACCCGCCCTACAAATACATCAATTTTACCTGCTGCATCCGTTGCAAGCGGATAAGCTTGAGCTGCCGGATCGTCTACAAGTGTAATACCAGGTGACTCCGCAAGAAGTTGTTTCACTTCTTCGAGTTCGTAGTCGTTCTTCAGTTCAACGTACACCGATTCAGAGTGACCATATATTACTGGTATGCGTACACAAGTAGCAGTCACAGCAATATCTTCATCTCCAAAAATTTTCTTGGTCTCACGTACCATCTTCATCTCTTCAAGTGTATATCCATTATCCTGGAATTTATCAATTTGCGGAATTGCGTTAAATGCGATTTGGTGCTTCACTGGTAACGACCCAACCGGTAAAATATCCGGGTTAGCATCTCTACCTTCCAACACCTCTTTGCTCTGACGCAACATTTCATTAATTGCTTTAGCACCTGCACCGGATACGGCTTGGTACGTTGACACAATAATACGTGAAATACCGTATGAATCATAAAGCGGCTTCAATGCCGCGACCATTTGAATAGTAGAACAATTCGGATTAGCAATGATACCTTGGTGCTTGTCGATTTGATCGGCATTCACTTCAGGTACAACAAGCGGAGCCGTTGGATCCATCCGGAATGCATTCGTGTTATCAATACATACCGCACCATGACGCACAGCATGTGGAGCAAGCTCCTTACTTACATCTCCACCAGCGCTGAATAGTGCAATATCAATACCCTCAAAGCTGTCCGGGCCAGCCTCCTCAACGGTAATTTCCTGTCCCTTAAAGTTAAGAACGGTACCCGCTGAACGTGCCGAAGATAATAGCTTCAGCTTATCTACCGGAAAGTCCCTTTTCTCTAATAATCCGATAATTTGTTCTCCTACGGCTCCCGTCGCTCCGACTACAGCGACATTAAATTTCGTCTTGCTCATCTGGCACGTCTCCCCTTCTCTTACATCACAATTTATAATAGTTAATGAGTTAATACACTAGTAAAGGTTGTTCAGTTCCGAAATTTTTCAATAATAAGTGGTTGAATCTGCCGTCCCTCTAGTGCTGCATAGCACGACTCTGGAACAAGTTCCATCCGGGCGACAAGCGAGTTTGGTTTGCCTTCTGGGCTATCTTGACCGAACGGTACAAAATAAATATGCTTAGCAACAATTAACTTTGCGATATTCGCCAGATTAAACCCTAATCCATCATTTGTCGAAACCGCGAGTACCACGGGCCGACTGTTGCGAAGCTGCGCTTTGACCGCCATCAATACTGGACTGTCAGTCATAGCGTTAGCCAGTTTACTTGTTGTATTCCCCGTACAAGGGGCAACTACCAAAACATCCAAAAGTTTGCTAGGACCTAATGGTTCAGCATCCACAATTGTAGAAATAATATCATTCCCTGTTATATCTTTCAACTGTTTCTGCCAATTATCCGACTTGCCGAATCGAGTATCTGTCGTCATTACCGTCTGCGAAGCAATCGGAACAACTTTCGCACCCATGTCAACAAATCGTTGAATTTGTGGCATTACTTCTGCAAATGTACAATGCGACCCGGTAATGGCATAGCCAACTGTTTTCCCTTGCCAATTCACTCTTCATCCCCCCGTATATGAAACTCTTCCATAATTGACTGACATAACGAGTTCGCTATGATAATTCCAGCCGTTTTGGGAGCTACGATTCCAGGTAAACCAGGAGCAAGAAGAGCCTTGATTCCGCGTTTTTCAGCAAAACGGAAATCCGTTCCACCAGGAGCAGAGGCAAGGTCGATAATGACTGCCTGCCGGGGCAATTTCGAGATGATTTGCGCTGTGACTATCATAGTCGGAATTGTATTAAAAATCAAGTCAATCTCCCCGGCATAAAGAGCCAAATCCGTTGTCGCAAAAGGCTTCCAGCCCATTTGTACTGCTCTTGCAACATGGTCTTCTCGTCGCACTCCTACCTTTACTGTCGCTCCTAATCCTTTCAATGTTTCCGCCAACGTGAAACCTGTACGTCCTATTCCAAGCACAATACATGACGAACCATGGATCGTAATATCCGTATTCTGTATCGCCATCATGACGGCGCCTTCCGCTGTAGGAATCGAATTGTATATCGCTACGTCATCACGTTCTAGTAGCTCAATCAAGCGAAAACCGTATTCCATACTCATTTTTTTCAGGAAGCTCTTGGAAATTCCCGTATACACCAAGACGCCCTCCCGTATTGCCGCGAACATCTCATTTCTAATCACTACTTCCCCCGTTGAGAACGGTGCAGAAATGACACCATGATCATCGCAACCCATTACTGGTAGAACGACTACATCGGCTCCCGCTAGGAGACCTGGTGTTAGGGTTTCATGAGATACTCCGATCAAAGGGGACTCCAATCGGTCAAATCCGACAACTCGTACTGTCGCATCCATTTCAACACATTTGTTAATAACTTCAATCTGTCGTGCATCTCCACCAACGAAGAGAATGGTAAGTCCTGTAAGCATTCAGGATGGCACTCCTTCCAAAGCAACACAGTATAGAGTATCGTATGCCATTGCCTATCAAGTGGTGAAACTGATCATCTAACAAAAAAAGCTTACAATACCTCAGCCATTTGGCTGTAGTATTGTAAGCTTTTGTAAATTTGTAGATAATAACTTGTTAAGATTAATTTTTGCCTGTATGGCCAAAGCCACCAGCACCGCGCTCAGTGTCAGAAAGCTCATCCACAGGAATCAGATTCACTTCAGGCACAATCTGGAATACCATTTGCGCAATTCGCTCATTACGCTTGATGGTAAATGGCTCTTCTCCAAGATTGATCAAGAGCACCTTGATCTCTCCCCGATAATCGGCGTCAATTGTCCCCGGTGTATTCAAACAAGTGATACCATGTTTGAACGCCAATCCACTGCGTGGACGGATCTGCGCTTCCAAACCCGCTGGCATCGCTATAGCCAATCCAGTCGGCACAAGCCCACGTTGACCTGGAAGAAACACAATATCTTCAGTCACAGCAGCATATAAATCAAACCCAGAGGCTAGCTCCGACATTTTGCGAGGGAGCTCAATATCTTCATTTCCAGCAAGACGGTTAATTTGTACATTAAATGACAAGTTCATCTCTCCTTATTCCCGACAGTACTCGATCTGATGAGCCAACCATGGCAAGTGAGAACGGCTGCTTAAACATTTCTCTCAGCACAAAATTAACATCATCCATCGTAACAGCCTCAATCCGGGATATCATTTCATCGAGCGTATAATGTCTACCGATCATCAACTCGTTTTTGCCGAGTCGGTTCATTCTACTGCCCGTACTTTCCAAACTTAGAATCAAACTTCCCTTAAGCTGTTCTTTCCCTTTACGAAGCTCACTATCACTAATGCCCTTGATCGACACATCGTGCAGGATTTCTTTTGTCAGATCTAGTACTTCCTTACTTTGTTTAGGTGCAGTACCTGCATATACCGTAAACAGTCCACTGTCTGCATGAGAGCTGTGATAGGAGTAGACTGAATAAGCTAGCCCTCTCTTCTCCCGAATCTCTTGGAACAGCCGGGAACTCATCCCGCCACCAAGTGCATTATTCAGTAGAACCATTGCATATTGCCTTGGATCTCCGCTCTTTAGACCCGGAAATGACATACAAATGTGGTTTTGTTCGGTCTTTTTCTGATGAAACTTAAAATCTCCAAGAAAAATAGGGGGCTCTGGTTGTTCTTGAATACCATGAATAGCAAAATCACCGAAATGTTTCTCCAGCAATTCGATAACACTATCATCAATATTACCAGCGACACTAATTACCGTATTCTCAATCGTATACTTCTGACGCATGTATTCACGAAGATGTGACGGCCCCATATTGCGCAGATTTTCTTCCGTTCCCAAGATCGGTAAAGCCAGTGGATGATTGCCATAAGCAGCTCGTGACATCAAATCATGCACCATGTCATCCGGCGTATCTTCATACATCGAGATTTCCTCTAGGATGACATTCTTTTCTTTACGCAGCTCATCTTCGTCAAAACGTGAACGGAAAAACATATCTGCTAATATATCTACGGCAATCGGCAAATGCTCGTCGAGTACTTTCGCGTAGTAACACGTATATTCCTTGGACGTAAATGCGTTGACATTTCCTCCGATTGCATCGAATTCTTCAGCAATCTCCTTAGCATCAAAACGGTCCGTACCTTTAAACAACATATGTTCGATAAAATGCGAAATCCCACCCATCTCGGGACTTTCATTACGTGATCCTGTTTTAACCCATATGCCAAACGACACCGAGCGGAAGGTTGGAATGGTTTCCATAACCACTCGGAGGCCGTTTTTTAATTGTAATTTCTTCACGAAAGGCCCTCCTATAAGTTTTGCGTAGCAAAACTCTCATCGTAAGCATAAGCTTTAGTTTTGCGAAGCAAAACTGACTTCGTAAGCATAAGCTCAAGTCTTAATCCTATCAAAAAAAGAGCAAATGCTCAACTCACGGGTGTACCCACTCGACTTGGAGATAACGTTTCATCCACAGTCCCTAGCTTCAACCCTTTATCTTGTATGCTTTTAATGATATCCTTTAGTGCCTCACTCGATGATGCCGTTGGGTGCATTAGAATGAGGGATCCCGGCTCTACCTTCTTTGATATTTTAGCCACAATGCTGTAGGGTGTCGGATTTCTCCAATCCACCGTATCCAAAGTCCACAGCACAGTCTTAAGACCCTGATCTGCCGCTTGGCGAACTGTCTTATCATTAAAATCCCCAGAAGGAGGCGCAAACCACCGATTATCAACACCTAATTTTTCCTTCAATAAATCTTTTGTTTTCGATATTTCCAGTCTAGCACGACTATCTTCAAGCTGACTCATATTGGGATGCGAATAGGCATGATTCTCAATCTGATGACCTCTTTTCTGGATCTCAAGTGCTAGTTCAACATTCTTCTTTAACCAACTACCATCCAGAAAAAAGGTTGCTTTCACCTTTGCTTCATCCAATGTATCCAACATCGGCACCACGTATTGATTACCCCAAGCAACATTAATCATCAGAGCAGCCATGGGCTTAGCTGGATTGCCTCGGTAGATAGGCTGAGGCTCCAGATCATCAAGACTTACCCGTGGTTTGATCTCCCGGTAAACGTACTGTATCTCCGCACCTTCAGGACCCGCTTTAGTCTTCTGATATGTGCTTTCAATATCAACTTCTAACCCATTGTAACCCGGGATGGCCTTCCATACACGATCGATAACGGCATCTACCGGTTCGATTTTTCGCTTAGCGGCTTCTTCTTGTATTTTGCTCTTTAGCGTATCCATAGTCTCACTATCATTAAATAATTCAAACGCATAACTTCCACTTTGGCCTCTCTCCACACCTTCTACAAAAGCTCTTACCCCGGTAAACTGCCCCATAACAAAGACTAACATCATGCAAAAAAGTATAATAGCGAACTTTTTCCGATTCATGGCAGGCTCATCCCTTCAACCTGGTTTTGTCCTCATCATATGTGGACACGTCCATGATTATGCGGAATTAGGGAGTAATCTCTAGGGCAGAGCTATTTTTAAATGTAAAAAAAGAGCCAGAATGTTTACATTCCGTCTCTTTTCAGCAGAGTAGGGCCTGATAATAAATCTTTATGCATTACTCCGACTGGCTGGTTAATACGACTTTGCGGGAAAGATTAACTCGTCCCTGTGGATCGATTTCAGTAACTTTGACAGTAATTGTATCGCCAATTGATACGACATCTTCCACTTTGGCTACGCGTTCTGTCGAAAGCTGTGAAATATGAACCAGTCCATCTTTGCCTGGTAAAATCTCTACAAATGCGCCAAATTTTTCGATTCGTTTCACCGTACCGATATAAATTTCGCCGATTACGACTTCTTTGACGATTCCTTCGATGATGGAGCGAGCTTTGTTATTCATTTCCTCGTTTGTAGAAGCGATGAATACGCGGCCGTCCTGCTCGATGTCAATCTTCACGCCAGTTTCCTCGATGATTTTGTTGATGATTTTACCACCGGGACCGATAACGTCACGGATCTTGTCCGGATTAATATTAATAATAATAATCTTAGGAGCATATTTAGACAAATGTTCGTTTGGCTTGCTGATACGTTCCATCATTTTAGAGAGGATATGCAAACGTCCCTCTTTAGCTTGAGTTAATGCATCAGACAAGATTTGACGATCAATACCATTAATCTTGATGTCCATTTGGATAGCTGTTACACCTTCAGCTGTACCTGCTACCTTGAAGTCCATATCTCCCAAGTGATCTTCCATACCTTGAATATCAGTCAGGATCGATACATGATCTCCATCCTTGATGAGACCCATCGCCACACCAGCTACTGGAGCTTTGATTGGCACACCTGCATCCATCATTGCTAAGGTACTAGCGCAAATACTCGCTTGGGAAGTAGAACCATTGGATTCAATAACTTCGGATACGAGACGAATAGTATATGGGAATTCTGTTTCAGATGGAATCACTTTCGAAAGTGCTCTTTCACCAAGTGCTCCATGTCCAATCTCACGACGTCCTGGTGGACGAAGCGGACGAGCTTCCCCTACGCTGAATGGAGGGAAGTTGTAATGATGCATGAAACGTTTGGACTCTTCCAAATGAATACCGTCCAAGATTTGTACATCACCCAATGCTCCAAGTGTACAAATGCTAAGTGCCTGAGTTTGTCCACGTGTAAACAGACCTGAACCATGAGTTCGCGGCAATAAGTTAACGTCACAGTCAATCGGACGAATCTCGTCCAATTTACGACCATCCGGACGGATTTTGTCATGTGTAATTAAGCGACGAACCTCTTCTTTAACGATGTCGTGCAGCACTTCTTTCACGTCTTTCAAAAGCTCCGGAGATTCTATGTACTTCTCCGCGAAGTAGGTTACTGTCTCATCGTTAATAGCGTCAATTGCTTCTTGGCGAGCATGCTTCTCAGCCACTTTCACAGCTGCCACCAAACGTTCAGCAGCAAAGTCACGCACTGCGGAATTAACTTCGGCATTAACGGTATGAAGTTTTACTTCCATCTTCTCTTTACCGGCAATTTTGACGAGTTCCTCAATGACTGCAACGATATTCTTGATCTCTTCATGACCGAACATAATCGCTTCAAGCATGACTTCTTCCGGTACTTCGTTCGCTTCAGCCTCAACCATCATAATGGCATCTTTAGTACCCGCAACAGAGACATAAATGTCACTAATTTCTTGTTGAGCGATATCTGGATTAATGATGAATTCTCCATTAATTCGTCCAACCACTACGTTACCAATTGGACCATTAAATGGAACATCAGAGATACTTAGCGCTGCAGAAGTACCAATCATAGCTGCAATTTCAGGCTGACAATCCTGATCCACACTCATGACAAGATTTACAATTTGTACATCATTTCTAAATCCCTCTGGAAACAATGGACGAATTGGACGGTCTGTTAATCTACTAGCAAGAATAGCTTTCTCGCTGGGACGACCTTCACGTTTGATGAAGCCACCAGGTATTTTACCTACCGCATATAACTTTTCTTCATAGTTAACGGTAAGTGGAAAGAAATCTAGATCTTTAGGTCCAGGGGACGCTGTTACTGTACATAATACAGCTGTATCACCATATCGTACCATTACCGCTGCATTTGCTTGCTTAGCCAAACGACCGGTTTCCAGTATAAGAGTTCTTCCTCCTAACTGCATTTTCACATGTTTCTCCATGAAATCCCTCCTTCTTACAAATAAAAGTTCGTTACGGTGTTCATTATTTCCTTCTTTTGCACAATTCATAAGAAGGGCACCTTGCGGTGCCCCTCGAAGATGTAATCAAATCTTACTTTAATAACGTATTCATTTCCACGACTTTAAAAAGCAACCCAGTGACACCCCGTCGCTTAAATAGCGTAACCGGCGGCCACCAGGCTGCTTTGGCTAATCATGAGAAAATTAACGACGCAATCCAAGCTTCTCAATCAAAGCGGAGTAACGTCTCACGTCTTTGTTCTTCAAGTAAGCCAACAATCTACGACGTTGACCAACCATTTTCAAAAGACCGCGACGGGAATGATGGTCCTTCTTGTGCGTACGCAAGTGGTCCGTCAAGTTCACGATGTTCTCCGTTAGGATAGCAACTTGCACCTCTGGAGATCCTGTATCGGATTCATGAGTTTTGTGCTCTGCAATCAATTGGTGTTTACGTTCTTGAGTCAATGCCATCCGGTTCACCTCCTTTATATAAATCGCCATTAGCCTCGTTATCGGGCGGTGAGGACCGACTAACCAAGCTAAGGTTATAGTTGCCTGATCCAAGATAATAAAATCCCATATCACAACAACGTCTATCAGTATACCATATTGGACTAATGAAAGTAAATGCTGCTGTTTTACTTGATCCCTGTTTCAGCTTTAATCTTTAGGACAGCAACAGTTTTCTTGCACTCTCAGCATCTCTAGTAATTTGAGCAATTAATTTCTCAATCGATTCAAATTTGTGCTCTTCGCGAATGAACTCCACTAGCTCCACTTCCAACATCTTACCATATAGGTCGTCATTGAAATCGAGTAAGTGAATTTCCAACGATGGTGCTACCACGTCACTGTGAAACGTTGGCTTGACTCCAACATTCATAACACCGGAGACGCATTTCCCCTCAACGTTGACACTTACAGCATATACTCCTTTAGCAGGGAGGACGAAGTGCTCATTAGGTTTCATATTGGCTGTAGGAAATCCGAGTAATCGACCTCGTTTCTCCCCATGCATGACGGATCCAGTAATCTTGTAGCGACGACCTAACCAACGGTCTGCCAAGGCAACATCGCCTTCCTGAAGCGCCTTGCGGATTCCAGAGCTGCTAACCTTTTCTCCATCGATAAGAAATGCAGGTACTGTGTTAACTTCCATCGCGTTCCCACTCCATTCACGAAGCGTTGACGCATGGCCTTCACCACGGTAACCATAACGGAAATCAAATCCAACCACTGCAGTATGAACCTGTAGCGGTAGGAGCATGCCACATACAAAATCATGTGGACTCACCTGTGAGAAAGCATCATTAAAATCAACGATATATAAATAATCAACTCCCATTTCACGTAGAAGCTGCTCTTTCTCATGGGGTGGGGTAAGGTATCCGTCGTAATCTCCCTTCTTCATGACCTCTTTGGGATGTGGATGAAAGGTCATAACTGCCGAAGGAAGGCCTATATTTGCCGCTAAGTCGACAGCAGATTTAATAACACTGTTGTGACCTAGATGCAAACCGTCGAATTGACCAATGGCCATCACTTGCGCCCTGGTATTTCTAGCAATAATATCTTCTGATAGAGGATAAGATAAAGTTATCGTTTCCACAATGGTTCACCTGCAATTTCACTGTGATGGGCATTACTTTAATCGTTCTGAGAGAAAACTTTGATCGGCTTCACAATCCGTCCGTCTTCTTCCATACGAAAAATACCTAAAAACTGTTCATCTGGACTGTACAGCCTAATAATTTCACCGGGAGTAGCTCTAGGAAGTATTACATCCGGGGATAGTTTCTGCCCTTGAAGAGCGGATTGTACCTTTTCCGTTATTACGGTATGTGCAGGTAAGTGTTCCACCGCCTTATCCACAGAAAGTAAATAAGATTGAAGTGTTCCTTCCTCTGCGTACTTTGCTATTTCTTCTAGCGTGAGGCATTCTGCCTCAGGTATTCCTGCAGACATCGTGCGCTTGAGCTGAGACATCGTAGCGGGCACACCAAGTGCTCGGCCAATATCTACACATAATGTACGGATATACGTTCCTTTGGAGCAGAGCGCCCGGAAAGAAATGGTTGGATGATCTCCTTCTGGATCGAAGGCGAGCATTTCTAATTCATGGATGGTAACTTCCCGTGGTTTACGCTCTACAGTCTTTCCTTCACGAGCTAGTTCATAGAGTCGTTTACCGTCCTGCTTCAAAGCAGAGTACATCGGAGGAATCTGAGAAATTGTTCCTACAAATTGAGAAAGAACCAACCGTACTTCTTCTTCAGTTACAGAAACTTGATCCAAACGTTCCACCACAGTACCTGTTGCATCTTCCGTATCCGTAGCGATACCTAATATTAATGTAGCCTCGTACTCTTTGGGCAGTTCTTGCAAATATTCAACCATTCGAGTCGCACGACCCAAACATAACGGAAGTACACCCGTTACCGCAGGATCAAGCGTACCAGTGTGGCCGATTCGTTTCATTTTAAGAATTCTGCGTGTTTTAGCTACTACATCATGGGAAGTGAATCCGGTTGGTTTATTCACCGGTAAAATACCTTCATATGTTTTCATAATTGCAAATTCACCTGTTCCACTACGCGAGAAATGATATCTTCAAGCGTACCTTCAATACGAGCACCAGCAGCACGGACATGTCCGCCTCCACCAAAATTTTGGGCAATTTCAGCGACATCGACTTTACCATTCGATCGCAAACTTACTTTCACTGCATTTTCATGGATGACTTTGAATAATAGACCAACCTCAACACCCTGAATATTACGTGGGTAATTGACGATCCCCTCTAAATCTTCATGGATAGCTCCCGTTAATCTCATATCCTCGTCATCAATGGTTACCCAACTGATCTTGCCATCCTCGCTAATAACTAACTGATTCAAGGCTCTCGTCAATAAACGAAGTTGTGGCAGGGTCATTTGTTCTAACAATAGTTCTGATAGGCCCGGTCCATCGACACCATACTCTAGTAACTTTGATGCAATCTCCATGACCTTAGGTGTTGTACTGGCATATCGAAATCCTCCAGTATCCGTCAATAATCCCGTATAAATTGCCGTAGCGATTTCTTTATTCATTTGAAGCTCAAGCACTCGAATAAGATCAAACAATATTTCTACGGTCGCAGCTGCATGAGGCACAATTAAGTTAGTAGTCCCATATCCATCATTTGTAGGGTGATGATCAATATTCAAAATTTGTGCATCCTCAGCGAAATACTCCCGAGTTTTCCCTACACGTGAGAAATCAGCACAGTCTACAGCTATTACATGCTTATACTTATGGTCTAAGGGTGTAACAGAAAGGTCAATGATCTGTTCACTTTCCCACAAATAGGCCATTCTCCGTGGAATAGGGCCTTCGTTTACCATAACATAATTTTTGCCCAGACATGAGAGAAGCCAGCCTACCGCAAGGGTAGAACTGACTGCATCTCCGTCCGGCTGTATATGCGACACTACGAGGAAATCATCATGTTCCGTCAGAAATTCAGTACACTGCCGGAACTCCCGTTCATTGGTCTGCATTGCCGTCTCCTTTAAATTCTCATTTTTCTTCATGCGTAATATCGACGAGGAGCTTCTCGATTCGGCTACCGTAGGCAACCGATTCATCGATTTTGAATATCAGTTCAGGCGTATGCCGCAACCGAATTCGTTTTCCAAGCTCTGTCCGCAGAAATCCATTTGCTTTGTCAATTCCCTTGAGCGACTCAGCTTTCTTCTCTTCGTCACCAAATATGCTCAAATATACTTTGGCTTGTGACAAATCATTTGTAACATCTACCCCGGTTACTGTGACAAATCCAATACGGGGATCTTTCATCTCACTTTGAATGAGTATGCTAAGTTCCTTCTTGATTTGTTCACTTACACGGCCGGTACGATTTTTTGCCATATATGACACCCCACCTTACTTCGGTTCAACAGTCTCCATGATGAACGCTTCGATGATGTCGCCCTCTTTAAGGTCACTAAAGTGGTCTAAAGTAATACCACATTCATAACCCTGAGCAACTTCTTTCACATCATCTTTGAAACGTTTGATTGAATCAATTTTGCCTTCGTATACTACAATGCCGCCACGAACGAGACGACTCTCTGCTGAACGTGTAATTTTACCTGATGTAACCATACAACCTGCGATGGCACCCACTTTAGTAACCTTAAACACGTTACGTACTTCAGCATGACCAATAATAACTTCTTTGAAGACAGGATCAAGCATTCCTTTCATCGCTTGTTCGATCTCTTCAATTGCGCTATAAATGACCCGGTGAAGACGAATATCAACTTTCTCTTGTTCAGCAGTCGCTTTCGTCTGAGGATCAGGACGAACATTAAATCCAATTACTATAGCGTTGGAAGCCGCTGCCAAAATAACATCCGATTCAGTTATCCCTCCAGCACCGCTATGAATAATTTTCACACGTACGCCTTCAACTTCAATCTTCTCAAGTGAACCTTTGAGTGCCTCGACTGAACCTTGAACATCACCTTTGATAATGACATTAAGTTCTTTCATCTCACCATCTTTGATGTGTTGGAACAAATCATCGAGTGTAACTCTTGTGTTAACACCTAGATCTGATTGACGCTGAGTAATAGCGCGTTTCTCTGCAATTGAACGGGCTTTGCGCTCGTCCTCAAACACCATGAATGGATCGCCGGCTTTTGGAACTTCTGTAAGTCCAGTAATTTCAACTGGTGTAGAAGGTCCAGCTTCTTTGAGGCGACGGCCTTTGTCACTCACCATAGCACGGATACGTCCGAAACAGTTACCTGCTACGAAGGCATCTCCAACTTTGAGAGTACCATGCTGCACTAGTACACGAGCTACCGGACCACGGCTCTTATCAAGCTCTGCCTCGATGACCAAACCGCGCGCGCGTTTGTTCGGATTAGCTTTATACTCGTTAACTTCCGCAACCAACAGAATCATCTCGAGCAGACCTTCCAGCCCAATTTTCTGTTTAGCTGAAACGTTAACGAAGATAGTATCTCCGCCCCACTCTTCTGGTACTAGTCCATGTTCTGTCAATTCTTGTTTTACTCTATCTGGATCAGCATCCGGCTTATCGATCTTGTTAACAGCCACGATAATAGGTAGACCTGCTGCTTTCGCATGGCTAACTGCTTCTACCGTCTGTGGCATAACACCGTCGTCTGCAGCAACCACGATAATCGTGATATCTGTTAACTGCGCTCCACGTGCCCGCATTGCGGTAAACGCTTCGTGACCTGGTGTATCAAGGAATGTGATTTTCTTACTATTGATTTCAACTTGGTATGCCCCGATATGCTGAGTAATACCACCTGCTTCGCCACTCGACACATTCGTAGAACGGATAGCATCAAGTAGTGTTGTCTTCCCGTGATCGACGTGACCCATAATGGTAACGACTGGAGGACGTTCAAGCAAATCAGCTTCTTCATCAACTTCCTCAATTGTTTCAAAACGGTCATCTTCCACCGCAATTTTCACTTCAACTTCTACGCCAAATTCACCCGCAAGCAGCAAAATGGTTTCGATATCGAGTTCCTGGTTGATAGTAGCCATTACACCAAGTGCAATTAACTTCTTAATAACCTCGGAAGCATCCTTATGAAGCAATTTCGCTGTTTCGCCAACCGTTGAATTACCACGAACGATAATTTTCTTCGGCGTATTATCGATTTTTTCGCGCGGAGGTTGTTGCCCACCTCTTCCGCCACGACCGCCCTTACCGCCACGGTTATTCTTGAAACCACCTGATCTATTGTCATCAAAACGTCTTTGTCCTGACTGACCAGGTCTGCTGCTGTTGCTATTGTTGTTACTGTTACCGTTGTTGTTGCTGTAGTTGCCTTTACGTTGTCCTTGACCTTGGCTTTGTCCTTGGCCACCAGTAGACGCAGTACGTGCCTGCGGCTGAGCGCTGCGATTCGGACCACTTGTTCCTTGACGGGAAGGTCCGGATTGTGAGCTGCTACCTTGACCTGGAGTCCTACTAGGTGCCGAGCTACGATTAGGTTGCCCACTTGAATTTTGTGCTGGGCGTGCGCCCTGTCCGCCACCGTTAGATGGACGATTGGTTCTTTCCTGTGTTGCCTGAGTGCCACTTGAAGAAGTGGCTTGGTTAGAGTTATTTGGTTTATTATTCATACTTACCTGCTTTTCTTGTTGATTTTTGTTAATTACTTGACTATTATTATTTCCTTGAACTTGACCTTGCTCTCCACGCTGGCCAGATCCCTCTCCGGCCGGAGTTTTCGGTGTCTGGCTTCCTCCTGCGGAAGCCGGAGCCGACGAATTAACGGGAGATTTTACAGGAGGTTTTACAGGCGTATCGTTACGTCCTGAATTTTCCCTCTTTGCAGCAGCATTATTCTTAATATCCTTGAAAAATTGTTCCACATGCGTAACGGCGTTATTCTCCATTACACTCATATGATTGTTAACTGGGATGTTTAAACGTTTTAGAATTGTAATAATTTCTTTACTACTCATATTGAGTGACTTAGCATATTCGTATACTCTGAGCTTATCCTTGTTTTCTTCTTTACTCAATATACTCCACCTCCGACGTTTTAACGATGGTTCTTCGAATCATGTCAGCAAATCCCTGATCCATGAGACCAATAACAATTCGTTCCGGTTTCCCTACACTGGCTCCAAGCCGTTCCCGGTCAAATCCGATGATTAAAGGAACTTTATAGGTTCCGCATTTGTCACGAAATTTCTTATGAGTATTAGCGGATGCATCGCCAGCAACGATAACTAGTTTAGCCTCAGCAGACCGAACGGCCTTCAAAACGCTCTCATCCCCGGTCACTACTTTACCTGCTCGCATAGCTAGGCCGAGTCCTGACAATACCTTACTCATCGTCTACCTCTTCCTTATCCCGCTCAGCGAGGAATGTTTCCTCAACTGCTAGAAAATCACGAGCTAGTTGTTCGTAAACCTCTGGACCTACCGTCGCTTTAAGTGCACGGTCGAGCGCTCGGTTCTTATGAGCCAACTTGAAACAAGACTCTTGTCCGCACAAGTAAGCTCCTCTCCCCGACTTTTTGCCAGTCAAATCAATGGATACTTCACCCTCCGGTGAACGGACAACCCGAATCAATGATTTCTTCGGCATCATCTCACCACAGGCAACACATTTTCTAAGCGGTATTTTTCTGGATTTCATCTTCAAGCCCCTCCGTCCCTTGTAATATTAATCGACGGAGATGGAATCTTGATCAAGTTCTCCTTGATGACTTTTTTCTCTTCCGAATTCCTCTTCCGCTTGTGTCTCACTCTTAATGTCGATTTTCCAACCTGTCAATTTAGCCGCCAATCGAGCGTTTTGCCCTTTAATCCCAATTGCAAGCGACAACTGATAATCAGGTACAATAACACGCGCTAATTTCTCTGCCTCGAATACTTGAACCTCAAGCACCTTAGAAGGACTTAACGCATTTGCTACGTATTCCTCAACATCTTCCGAATAACGGACGATGTCAATCTTCTCACCACGTAGTTCGTTTACGATCGTCTGTACACGGTTACCCTTTTGTCCGACACATGATCCAACTGGATCCACCTCATTATTACGTGAGAATACCGCAATTTTGGAACGGAATCCCGCTTCACGAGCAACGGAACGTATTTCAACAACACCATCAAATATTTCAGGAACTTCTAGCTCGAAGAGTCGTTTCAGAAGGCCCGGATGGGAGCGTGACAGCAAAATTTGTGGACCTTTAGTCGTGTTCTCAACCTTAGTGATATACGACTTAATTCGATCACCGTGTTTGAATTTCTCGTTTGGCATGAGCTCATTGATAGGGAGATGTGCTTCAACTTTACCAAGATCCACGTAAACATTGCGCAAATCCTGACGTTGAACAATACCAGTGACGATATCCTCTTCCTTCTCTACGAAGGCGTTATAAATGAGCCCACGCTCAGCTTCACGAATACGTTGTGTAACGACCTGTTTCGCCGTTTGTGCTGCAATACGTCCGAAATCACGAGGTGTTACTTCGATTTCCGCAACGTCCTCAAGCTGGAAATTCGGATTGATCTCACGAGCAGCTGGCAATGAAATCTCAGTGCGTGGATCAAGGACTTCCTCCACAACCAATTTGCGGGCATATACCTTAATCACACCAGTAAGTCGATTCATATCCACTCGCACGTTTTGTGCCGTGTTAAAATTACGTTTGTAGCTTGAGATCATCGCAGCTTCAATAGCCTCGAACAAAATATCTTTGCTGATCCCTTTTTCTCTTTCCAACTCATTCAAGGCATCGATAAAATCCATACTCATTTGCCTCGAGTTCCCCCCTTCAATATCCCGTCACAGGTTAAAAAATAATGGCCAGCCTAGCGGCCGCAACTTTACTATATGGAATGGCATGATTTTTCTTCCCTACTTGGATAACAAGCTCCTCGTTTTCAAAGGAAAGAAGGCGGCCTTCAAATTCTTTCAGGCCATCTACCGATTCATATGTAGTTACAAATACATTACTTCCAATGGCTTTGGTTACATCCTCAGCCTTTTTGAGCGGACGTTCCGCTCCAGGAGAAGATACTTCCAGGAAATAAGCTACAGGAATTGGATCATTCGCATCTAGCTTTTCACTAAGGTATTCGCTAATCCGACCGCAGTCATCAATTTCGATGCCCCCGTCCTTATCTACGAATACGCGTAAGAACCAATTGTTTCCCTCTTTTACATATTCCACGTCAACTAGTTCAAAGCCATTCTCCTCTAAAAAAGGCGTAACCATCTCTTCCACGGCCGCTTTGATCTTCGGTGTGCTCAAACGTACATACCTCCATACAATTCTTTCCTATATACCAAAGATAAAGAGTGGGTTTCCCCACTCTTTAAACAACGGTTCTATCTCCATGATTACCATAAAAATTATAACATAGTCCAGGTACAGTGACAAGTAAAAGACCTTTACCTGAGGGGAAGAGAGCCCCTTTGCATCCCCATTAGAGAAAAATCAAGCATTCACAGTATGAAAAACCACTGGAAATTTATTTTCCTAAAACAAGGAAAGTTGGTTACTTTCTGGGAGTCCATGGAAGCAGCCCATCGTACCTAAGAGTTCAATCACAGTTTTACTCGCCTTGGATTTCTGTTGGAAATCCTCAATAGAGAGAAACTCTCCTTGTTCCTTCGCTGCAGCAATATTACGAGCGGCATTATCACCGATACCCGCAAGTGAAGAAAACGGAGGAACCAAGGCATCTCCATCAATTGTGAATTTGGTCGCATCAGATTGGTACAAATCAATACCTTTGAAGCGGAACCCACGTGCCGTCAATTCTAATGCCATCTCTAGCACTGGCAACATGCCTTTTTCCTTCGGTAATGCTTGGAAACCCTTCTGTTCGATTTCCTCAATTTTACGATAAATAGCTTCATATCCCTGACAGCATAACTCAATATCGAAATCCTCTGCCCGTACTGTGAAGTAAGTAGCATAGTATTCTATCGGGTGATAAAGTTTGAAATAAGCTGTACGCACAGCAGAGATAACATAAGCTGCGGCGTGAGCTTTCGGGAACATGTACTGGATTTTTAGACAAGAATCAATATACCATCCTGGCACCTTACATCTCTTCATCTCGTCAATCCATTCCTGTGTTAAACCTTTCCCTTTACGCACACTCTCTGTAATCTTAAACGCTAACCCCGCATCCATACCTGCTTTGTAAATCAGGAACAACATGATATCATCACGACAGCCGATTACTGTCTTGATATTACATGTCCCCCCCTTGATCAAATCTTGTGCATTACCAAGCCATACCCCTGTACCATGAGATAACCCTGAAATCTGCAATAAGTCGGCAAAAGAACTTGGTTGTGCTTCTACTAACATCTGACGAACGAATTTTGTTCCCATTTCGGGTACCCCGAAAGTTGCGACTGCAGAACGTATCTGCTGTGGAGTAACTCCTAGCGCTTCCGTTGAGTTGAACATGCTCATAACTTTGGGGTCATTCATCGGAATAGTCGTTGGATCTACTCCCGTCAAATCTTGGAGCATCCGCATCATTGTCGGATCATCATGACCGAGAATATCGAGTTTAAGTAAGTTCGCATCAAAAGCATGGTAATCAAAGTGAGTCGTTTTCCATTCCGCATTGACATCATCAGCCGGAAATTGGACTGGTGTAATATCCTCAACTTCCATATAGTCCGGAACAACCACGATCCCGCCGGGATGCTGACCTGTACTTCTTTTCACGCCTGTACATCCAGATGCAAGTCGGTTAAGCTCAGCTCCCCGCCAGCGTTTCTGATGCTCTTCCTCGTACTTCTTCGCGTATCCGAATGCTGTTTTGTCCGCTATAGTTCCAATCGTTCCAGCACGGAATACACTCTTATCACCGAATATTTCTTTCGTATAGTTGTGAGCAGTCGGTTGATATTCTCCTGAGAAGTTAAGGTCAATATCGGGAACCTTATCCCCTTTAAATCCAAGGAACGTTTCAAATGGAATGTCTTGCCCTTCGCCCTTCAAGTTACCACCACAAGAGGGACAAGTTTTGTCTGGCAAGTCAAACCCACTAGGTACGCTCCCGTCAAGGAACCATTCACTATGCCTACATGCTGAATTTGTACAAATATAATGTGCTGGAAGTGGGTTAACCTCAGAAATACCAAGAAACATAGCAACAACAGAGGAGCCTACAGATCCCCGTGATCCAACCAGATAACCGTCTTGGTTTGACTTCTTAACCAAACGTTCGGAGATCAAATAGTTGGCCGAAAACCCATATTTTATAATCGGTTCTAGTTCCTTTTCTAATCTTGCGATAACAACCTCCGGCAGTTCCTCACCATAGATTGATTTAGCCGTATCGTAACAAGTCTGACGAATCTCTTCATCAGCCCCTTCGATGATCGGAGTGAACAATTTATCAGGGAACAATTCCAGCTCTTCAAAAGAATCTGCAAGTACCGAAGTATTAGTCACAACAACTTCATATGCTTTCTCTTTACCTAAAAACTCGAACTCAGCTAACATTTCCTCCGTCGTGCGAAAATGTGCATCAGGTTTCTTTTGATCTTTGAGTGGGCTAAATCCTGTAATCCCGTGAATCGTAATATCCCGGTATATTTTGTCCCGTGGTTCGAGATAATGAACATTCCCCGTTGCAACGACAGGTTTTCCGAGTTTAAAACCAATTTCGCAGATCTTAGTAACAGCCGTTTTTAACTCTTCAACGCTACCTACAAGGCCTTTGTCAACCAGATGCATATACATCGTAAGTGGCTGGATTTCCAAAATATCATAGAATTCAGCTACTGCTTCCGCTTCTTCAACCGATTTATTAAGCACTGTTTCGAAGAATTCACCCTTCTCGCAACCCGACAGAACCAATAGTCCTTCACGTAGTTCCGTTAGCTTCGATTTAGGAATACAAGCGACTCGTTTAAAATATTCCGTATGAGACATCGATATTAGCTTGAACAAGTTCTTCTTCCCGATCATATTCAGCGCATAAACACCACAATGAAAAGGACGCGTATTGGATATCTCTTTACCAACCTTATCGTTTAACCGCTCAAGTGTCTTAATACCTTCAATCTTAGCCGCATCTTCAATCAATCCATTCAGAATTTCTCCAAGTGCAAGCGTATCATCGATCGCTCGGTGATGATTTTCTAGAGATACTTTATATTTAGTCGCCAGTGTATTTAGGCGGTGGTTCTTCATTGTAGGGAATAACATCCGTGCTAACTCGAGCGTATCAAGAACTGGGTTCTCCAATGGAGGTCGACCAAACTCTTTCAATTTGGCATTGATAAAGCCAACGTCAAACCGAGCATTGTGGGCAACCAACACAGCGTCGCCAGCAAAATCAATAAACTGCTGTAATACAGTTTCCACTTCGGGCGCACCTTTGACCATATCATCCGTAATGTTAGTCAACTGCTGAATATTATAAGGAATGCGTACGTGAGGATCTACAAAAGTAGCATACCTATCTACTTCTTTGCCCTCAACCATTTTCACAGCAGCGACTTCAATAATCTTATTCTGAGTGACAGAAAGGCCCGTCGTTTCAATATCAAATACGATATATGTCGTTGTTTTGAGATCTTCTTCCCGGGGGTTAAGAACAACCGCAACATTATCATTTACAACATTGGCTTCAACACCATAGATCATCTTGATCCCGTGTTTCTTGGCTGCCTTAGCAGCATCGGGATAAGACTGAACACCACTATGATCGGTGACAGCAATTGCTTTATGTCCCCATTTTGCTGCTGTTTTGACGTATTCGCCTATAGGAGTAACCGCGTCCATCGTACTCATAGTGGTATGCAGATGGAACTCAACGCGTTTCTCAGCAGCTTGGTCCTTTCGTGCTGGGGGTGCAGGAACTTCACACAGATCAGACGGAATCATTACTAACTCAGGAATCGTCATAAAGCGATCCATCTCTACCCGACCTCGGGCTCTTACCCATTTCCCATTCGCAAGTTGACCCATGACCTTCAGGTCCTCTTTATTCTTAGCGAACATTTTCATTTGTAGAGAATCAGTAAAATCCGTCAGATAGAACATAAAGAGCGTATTTCCGTTACGCAATTCTTTACTGTCCAGACCAAATATCGTTCCTTGAACCGTTATCTTCTTCTCTTCATCCTGTATTTCTTGCATAGGAACTGCTTGTTCCTTAATATCATAGCCAATCTGGAGCTTAACAACTTCACCGTTATCATCTTCTTCAGGTAAAGCATCCACTGCATTACTCTCCATCAATTGCTGGATTACTTCGCGTTCTTCATCAACAATCTGTTGTTGAAACTCTTCAAACGCTTCTGCACTTTTTGCTCCTGTTAGCAGCTTGACCCGCAATTCAAGTGAGAAAAAACGCTCGAAATATGTTATTAGGGCTTGATCTATATTTTTCTTACGGGCTAGTTCCAGCGCCATTGAATCACTCAGCGTCACCGAAAGTAAATCGTTCTCCACTTCAATAGTCGCCCTCGCCATCCATCCATTAACCGAAGGTACTTCCTGTTGCACCCACTCGATGAATAACTTCCAGTATTCAGTCACGATATCATTCGTAGACAATTCTGTTCCATAGCGAAATTGAAAAGAAACTTGGGCAATATGCGCCATACGTTCCTGAACTCGAAGACAGAATGTACGATAAGCCTGTGCCGGTACAAGCTTGTCCTTGCGAATGGCGATTTTCCAATCCCGATTACTGCGGTTCACTTCCACTTGCTCAATGAACCCATCGAGAAAATATGGATCGATCAGAGATTCTGGGATTTCCGCCTGCTTCATCAACAGCTCAAACCTAGTTCTCTTATCCCCAATTTCGGTCATGTATTCCCCTCCTAGCTATAAGTGTGGTGTATTATTAGGGCAATCGGTGACAAAAACGAACGCTAGCATATAGCTCCTCCGGCTTCGAATCACACCTCTAACCCCTCTCTTACCACACTTCAAAATTTCTTTTTAACAGTGTAATGCTCGTCCTAAACTTGACTTCGCTTTATTAATTGTGGCTTGAAAACCAAAACTAGCGATTGACTATTAGTCGAAATGATTGCGAAATGGCGTTCCAGCCACATTTGCTGTTGGAATGGCTGAGAGTCTGTAACGGAACTCAGTGACCTTATTTGCGGTTTATTCCACTAGTCTGGATTGTAACGGAACCTGCAGACGTTATTCATCATTATTCATGCGTTAGAGCATCATTTGGAAGAAATAAGATCTTTCAGTTCCGTTAGAATTTTTTTTGACCCTCCAAACTCAAAATAAGGGCTTCTAATTCCCTTAGACCGATGTCTAACTGCGTCAAACAATGATTAGGGGCTTGAGCCTTAATTTTAAATTACTTGCAGCAATCCGTGCCGCAAGGGAAATTCATATAAGTCCATTATACGACCTGCTCTATATTACTGTACTTACATCTACAAAACTTACATCTGGTGAGTTAGGTCTAGATTTTATTATAGCGGCCGCAGGCATGCAAGGGCGCAATAATTTCCATTACCACTTTTTTATTGTTAGGTGAATAGATAGTGAAGCAGGACCGTTTGAATCTGGAGAAGCTAAAAGCTTTCTATTGGAAAGTTACTTCGGAAGCATTCGCTCCGTTCGCCTTTGTAGTTGGATTGTAACCTATAGGGTGTTATAAAATAAAGACAATCCAACTACAACAGCGATCGAAGGATCAAACGGTTTGCGTAGCGCGACTAATTCACAGTTCACTTAAAAAAGCTTCCGACAGATGGCCGACAGGCGTTAATACCCATCGACAACTCACTGCCGGAAGCCCTCCTTGTATCATATTCGCTTGCTCTTGCGTCCAACATACCAAGACTCAAAAACAGTCATTAATAGAGGTTGTTACTAATAGGCTCTGGCAAAAACAACGGTATCCGTAGCACTTTCTCCACAAACAAGACAAGTACTTTTCTTAACTGCCGGTTCAAACGGAATGTTACGGCTCGTTGCGCCTGTCTCATCCTTCACGTGACGCTCACAAGCATCAGAACCACACCAGCCAGCTAGCGTAAATCCACGTTTCTCTTCAATGCTAGCTTTCATTTCTTCAAGTGTATCTACAGAATAGAAATGATCTTCCCGGAATGCTTTCGCACGTTCGAACATTTCGTTATGCACCTGATCTAGCATAGCCTGAACTTCTTCTACCAACTGATCTTGTTGAACGATCTTCTTCTCGCCGCTCACTCTGGATACCAGTACGCAGACACCATTCTCCATATCACGAGGTCCCAGTTCTAAACGAATCGGTACTCCACGCATTTCATATTCGTTAAACTTCCAGCCCGGACGAACGTCAGAACGGTCATCGATTCCTACGCGAATTCCCGCTTTCTTAAGCTCAGCGAACAATTCATCACTACGTCCAACGACTGCATCCCGAGTCTTTGGAGGTCCAATCGGAATAATCATTACTTGCTTAGGAGCCACCTTTGGTGGAAGCACAAGTCCACGATCATCGCCATGAACCATAATAAGCGAACCAATTAGGCGCGTGCTCACTCCCCATGATGTTGTATGAGCATATTCTTGTACATTATCACGGTTCAGATATTGAATATCGAACGCCTCAGCAAATTTAGTGCCCAGATAATGAGAAGTTCCTGCTTGTACAGCACGACCATCTTTCATCATAGCTTCGATAGAATAAGTGTCGACTGCTCCCGCAAATCTCTCCGAAGGCGTCTTCTGTCCAACGATAACTGGAATCGCTAGATAATTCTCTACGAAATCACGATAGATCTCCAGCATCCGCATCGTTTCTTCACGTGCTTCTTGTTCGTTCTCATGCGCCGTATGACCTTCCTGCCATAGGAACTCACTTGTCCGCAAGAATGGCAATGTGCGTTTCTCCCAACGGACCACGTTTGCCCACTGATTAATCAGCATCGGCAAATCTCTGTAAGATTGAATCCATTTGGAGTACATATGACCAAACATCGTTTCCGAAGTCGGTCTAATGGCAAGGCGTTCCTCCAACTTCTCTCCAGCAGCTTCTGTAACAAAAGGAAGCTCAGGATTAAAACCTTCCACATGCTCCTTCTCTTTCTGGAAGAAACTTTCTGGAATAAGTAGCGGGAAGTAGGCATTACGATGTCCTGTTTCTTTGAAACGACGATCTAGCTCTTGTTGAATATGTTCCCAAATTTCATAACCGTCCGGTTTAAAAACGATACAACCCCGAACTGGTGAATAATCCATTAAATCTGCTTTTTTAATCACATCGATATACCAACGCGAGAAATCTTCTCCTTGCGGGGTAATCTCTGTTACGAATTGTTTATCCTCATTTGCCATTAGTACTCTTGTCCTCCCGTAAAAAACACAATATTATCCGTTAAATAATCGTAGTATATCATTATATGTTACGGCAATCATCAGCAAAAATAACATCGCGAACCCAATGAAATGCACCATACCCTCACGGTTTGGATCAATCGGTTTGCCGCGTACAGCCTCGACACCTAAGAATACGAGTCTACTTCCGTCCAAAGCTGGTATTGGGAACAAGTTGAAAATCCCCAAGTATAAGCTTAGAATAGCTGCCCAATAAGTAAGTTGAGCTATCCCCTGCTTAGCAATTTGACCAGTAACTTCGAAAGTACGAACAGGGCCTCCTAAATCATCCATCGAGAATTGATTAATAAGCTGCCCAAACCCTTGGAAAATAAGCTTGGTCGTGTTGACCATGTCTTTCCCTGCAAAGGTGAATGTCTCACCCAATGAGGCACTACGAGTTGGGAAAAACGTTATAATAGTACTACCTACTTTGGCAGTTCCTTGATCTTCTACGGCACGAGGGATGATAGAAAACGACAACGTTTGATCATCGCGCTTCACTGTCCAGATCATTTCTTTATCCTTGGATTCAGTGATTAATTCAATCATTCCGGCCGCATCTGTACCCACAGGTTTTCCGTTAATTTTCTCGATAATATCGCCTTGCTGCACGCCTGCCTCAGCAGCCGGCATTCCCTTCATCACTTCGCCAATTTGTAAATGGCTAGGTTTATCAAGAGCAATTCCTGCCATTTGTATGTGCAGGGCAAACAAGACAAATGCAAGAATAAAATTCATTACTGGTCCTGCAAGAATGGATATGAATCGTTGTCCAACCGTTTTACTGCCATATTGTCTGTCTCTTGGTGCAATTTGCGTTTCCTTACCTTTAGCTACGAGCATAGCCTGTGGATGAACAGGATACGTAATGCTCTCTCCATCCACATCCAACTTCACATGTAGATTATCGACCAAGTCAAAATCTAGTATTTCGCCACGAATGACATTCTTACGACTATCCAGGCGGTCTAGATAGAACTTCCGGACTTTTCCTTCTTCCAATCGAAGCGAAACGGTTTGTCCGTTCTGAATCGCAACGAGTTCTGGATCTTCTCCAGCCATACGGGCATATCCACCAAATGGCAGCAGTCGAAGCGTAAACTGCGTTTCATTTCGTTTATAAGAAAATATCTTAGGTCCAAAACCAATCGCAAATTCCCGCACCAGAATACCTGCCCGTTTGGCAAAGTAATAATGCCCCCATTCATGCACCGTCACAATGACGAAGAACATGAGTACTGTCAAAAATATAATTCTCAGCAATTCCAATCGAAAGCATCCTCCTTTTGGCCACAGATCGTCCAACGTTCTTATAGATTATCATTATTCTCCGATCTGACACAAGAGAATACCGGCGTGGAACTTTTCTTTGCAGCGACAAAATTTTACAATGATGCAGCGATTTCTCTGGCCCACTGGTCAGTAAATTGAATCGTTTCCAGATCAGGATTAGACACGGAAACATGTTTAGAAAGTACACTTTCAATGACATTTTCAATCTGCAAAAATGGAATCTCTCGGTTCAAGAAACGAGCAACAGCAATCTCATTAGCTGCATTGTACACTGTTGGCGCTGTACCACCTATTTTACCACACTCGTAAGCAAGTCTTAAACAAGGGAAGCGTTCGTAGTCCATTTCACGGAAATGTAACTTGCCAACCTCCGCCAAGGATAACCGTTTGGATGTTGATTTAAGTCTGCTAGGATAGGAAAGTGCATACTGAATAGGAATGCGCATATCGGGTGTACCTAGCTGTGCAATCACACTTCCGTCACGATATTCAACGAAAGAGTGGATGATGCTCTCAGGATGCAACAGAACTTCAATCTGTTCATACGGAAGTCCGAATAGCCAATGGGCTTCGATTACTTCCAATCCTTTGTTGACCATCGTGGCAGAGTCTATTGTTATTTTGGCGCCCATAGACCAATTTGGATGTTTTAATGCATCCTCAACGGTTACCTCACGCAACTGTTCGCGGGTAAGATCCCTGAAAGACCCCCCAGAAGCAGTTAGAGTAATCTGCTCAACCTCTTTGATATTCTCACCGTTTAGACACTGGAAAATAGCAGAATGCTCACTATCCACCGGAATCAAGGAAACACCTTTCTTCCTTGCAAGTTCAGTCACAAGATGACCTGCGGTGACAAGGGTCTCTTTATTAGCAAGACCGATCGTTTTCCCTTCGGAAATAGCTGCTAATGTAGACGGTAATCCCCTGCTTCCAACGATAGCAGTAACGACGATCTCCGCATCGGTACCTGCCGCGATTTCAACAAGTCCTTCTTCGCCATAATAAAGTTCTATCCCCGCAGGTAGATCTGACTTGATTTTATCGGCTAGTTCTTTATTTCCAATCGAAACCTTCTTGGGGCGAAAACGAGTTACCTGCTCCATGAACAGATCAATATTGGATCCAGCTGCCAGACCAACAATTTCAAATTGGTCAGGGTGCTGTAACGCGACATCTAATGTCTGAGTTCCAACCGACCCCGTGGATCCAATCACCGCTATCTTCTTCATAACGCACCTCTCATATCTTTAATGACTTCCTCATTTACCAATCAGTCTCTATCTAATAAGGAAGCAACATTAGAATATGTACGAACGGAAATACCGTAATCCAGCTATCACAGCGGTCCAATATACCACCATGCCCCGGTAACAACTTGCCGGAATCTTTGATCCCGTAAGTCCGTTTATAAGCAGACTGCACTAAATCACCAATCTGGCCAACAACAGCCGCAGAGCCACCTAATAACACGGCCCGTCCAATTGTAAGTAAGCCGCCCGATGCAAATGAGAATATCACAGCCGCAATAATAGCAAGCAGAATACCTCCGATCGCACCTTCCACCGTTTTGTTGGGGCTAATTGCTGGCCAAAGCTTATTTCGACCAAATCTCCGTCCCGTAAAATAAGCGCCGGCGTCACTGCTCCAAATAGAGGACAACATCAGAAATGTCCAGAAAAGCCCGTGCCCGTCTGGCGTATTTCTTGTTTCGATAATATAAGAAAATCCCACACCAATATATACCATACCCGCAAATAATAGGGATATTTGTCCGATGGGAATCTCGTTTTTTGTAAAAACTGTAACCGCAAGAAACAGCAACAGCAGCAACCATAAAAATTGCATTTGTTGCAATGGCATGGTAAGGCTTAGACTTTCCCACGGGAAAGTCAAGTAGAGAACACCCAAATATCCAAGGATCGCCGCTCCTCCCAAAGAGGGCAGTTTAATCATGCGTACGAACTCATAATATCCAATTAATGCCATGACCATAATCAGTGAGTGGTACCCAATTCCCCCGATCAAACACAGGCCCAGAAAAAAAGCGCCCGCGATTATACCTGTAATCAACCTTTGCTTCAAGCCTCTACACCTTCCATCATGCTAAGATAACCCACCATATCGGCGTGTACGCCGCTGGTACTCGGCGACGGCCTCTATTAGATGTTCACGTCCAAATTCCGGCCAGAATAAATCCGTGAACCACAACTCACTATAAGCCGTTTGCCAGAGCATAAAATTACTTAGTCTAAGCTCGCCTCCGGTACGAATCAGTAAATCAGGGTCTGGTAATTCGGCCGATAATAGAGCGGATTGTACCATATCTTCCGTAATATCTACTGAACTTACTTCACCAGCTTCTATCTTTCGGGCAATACCCTTTAAGCTCTCAGTAATCTCCCGCCGTCCACCATAATTTAGAGCAAAATTTAGAATAAGTCCTGTATTATCTTTCGTACGGAAAATCGCTTCTTCCATCGCTTTAATGGTATGTTCAGGAAGATCCTCAGTATGTCCCATCATGCGAACCTGAACACCTTTTTGAATTAATTCCTCAAGTTCCAACGCCAGAAACTCTTGGGGAAGTGACATCAGGAAATCTACTTCATCCTTAGGACGTTTCCAATTTTCCGTAGAAAATGCATATAAGGTTAAAATCCGGACACCCAGATCATCCGCTGCAATAGTTGCCCGCTTGACCGCTTTCATCCCATTACGATGACCAACGATCCGTGGCAAGCCAAGTCTGCGGGCCCAACGACCGTTACCGTCCATAATAATGGCCACATGTTCGGGAACATTATCAGGTGATAGTTCAGCAATTTGTGGGCTCTTCCCTTTTTTCCACCAGGATTGAAACAACTTAATCATTCCTTTTCCTCCAGCCGGTGATGAAAAGAGACAAAACCCCACCGTATTAGGAGGGGCCGCTTTATGTCTCTTAAACTTCCATAATCTCTTTTTCTTTCGCTGACAAAACTTTATCTACTTCAGCAATAAACTTGTCTGTCGCTTTCTGAATATCTTCTTGATATCTGTGAGATTCATCTTCAGAAATATCACTTTTCTCTAACTTTTTGATATCATCATTAGCATCACGACGAATGTTCCGAATAGCAACTTTTGACTCTTCCCCAAACTTCTTCGTCATTTTGACTAAATCAACCCGGCGCTCTTCCGTCAATGCTGGTATAGATAAACGAATCATAGTACCATCATTTGCTGGTGTCAGACCAAGATCCGACTTCTGGATCGCCCGCTCAATTTCCGATAAGGACGATTTATCCCATGGCTGAATCATCAAGGTGCGAGTATCTGGTGTATTGATGTTTGCAAGCTGATTAATTGGAGTTGGAGTTCCATAATAATCAACCTGAATACGATCGAGCAACGAAACGCTTGCTCTCCCTGCACGCAAACTTGCAAGATCTCTCTTCAACGCTTGAATAGCTTTGTCCATGCGCTCTTCGGCATTTTTCTTAACCGATTGTGGCATCAATCTACACTCCCTTTAACGATTGTTCCGATTTTTTCACCCAGAACAACTCGTTTAATATTACCTTGTTCGGTAATGGCGAATACAATGAGTGGAATGTCATTGTCCATACAAAGAGACGAAGCTGTAGAGTCCATGACACCCAGGTTTTTGTTCAGCACTTCCATATAAGTAAGAACTTCATACTTCTCAGCTGTTGGATCAACAAATGGGTCAGCAGAATACACACCATCTACTTTGTTCTTAGCCATCAAGATGACTTCTGCCTCGATTTCAGCGGCACGTAGTGCTGCAGTCGTATCGGTAGAGAAGAACGGATTACCTGTTCCTGCGGCGAAAATAACGACGCGCCCTTTTTCCAGGTGGCGAATCGCCCGTCTCCGGATATATGGTTCGGCAATTTGATGCATCGCAATCGAAGTTTGCACTCGCGTTGGAACTTCAATTTGCTCTAAAGCATCTTGTAATGCGAGTGAGTTCATGAGAGTAGCGAGCATACCCATGTAATCTGCTGTAGCACGGTCGATCCCCTTAGCACTACCCGCAATACCTCTCCAAATGTTTCCACCGCCACAAACTATTGCGACCTGGACGCCGAGCTCTACCACTTCCTTCACCTGCTGAGCGATAGACGAAATGGTATCCGCGTCGATCCCAAAGCCGTTCTGGCCGGAAAGCGACTCCCCGCTGACCTTTAAGACAACACGTTTAAAAACTGGCTGTTCCAAATTATACCCTCCACTTTGAATGCACCTTAAAACCATCATAAGGTTAAAAAAGAAGGAACACAACGTGTTCCAACTTTCTAACATTCAATTATAAGAAATCTTTTTTTGTTTTATTCATACGAAGCACTTAGTTGCTTATTATTGGTTAACTTGTGACATAACTTCTTCTACGAAATTATCTACTTTTTTCTCTAGACCTTCGCCAAGTTCGTAACGAACAAAACGACGGATAGAAATGTTTTCACCGATTGTGCTAATTTTCTCATTAAGCAATTGTGAGATTGTTTTATCTGGATCTTTAATAAAAGATTGCTCCATCAAGCAGAACTCTTCGTAGTATTTACCAATGCGACCTTCAACCATTTTTTCAACGATTTTCTCAGGTTTGCCTTCGTTCAAAGCTTGTGCTTTAAGAATTTCTTTTTCCTTCTCAATATCTGCTTGAGGCACTTCTTCACGGCTTACATAACGAGGGTTTGATGCAGCGATATGCATCGCAATGTCGCGAGCGAATTCTTTGAACTGATCTGTCAGAGCAACAAAGTCGGTTTCACAGTTAACTTCAACTAGAACGCCGATACGTCCTCCAGCGTGAATATAAGATTGAACTACACCTTCAGTAGCAATACGTCCAGCTTTGTTAGCTGCGGCACCAAGACCTTTTTCACGAAGAAATTCGATTGCCTTTGTAATATCATTATTAGTTTCTTCAAGTGCCTTTTTGCAGTCCAACATACCTGCACCAGTTCTTTCACGTAATTCTTTTACTGCTTTTGCATCAACTGCCATTGTTAAGTACCTCCATATCAATTATATGTTCTAGATATAGAATCATCTAAAGAGAACAGTCCCCGTCGATCCTTGGGGCATGGAAACTTTAGTCAGTCTATATAGTTTGTATGAATTTCCAGGTTTTATCCTTTAAAAAAAAGGGTAGTGAGAGGTTTGACACCTACCAACCACCCTTTCTCATTTAATTTATTCATAATAAGGCTTAATTACGCTGTTGTTTGTTCGCCTTGGTTTCCTTCGATTACGGCATCAGCCATCTTAGCAGTCAACAATTTAACCGCACGAATAGCATCATCGTTACCTGGGATAACATAGTCGATTTCGTCTGGATCGCAGTTTGTATCAACGATACCTACGATTGGAATACCCAATTTACGAGCTTCAGCAACCGCGATGCGCTCTTTACGAGGATCGATAATGAACAGGGCGCTTGGCAGACCTTTCATGTTCTTGATTCCGCCAAGGAATTTCTCAAGACGATCTTTCTCTTTGCGAAGAAGGATAACTTCTTTCTTCGGCAATACTGCGAAAGTGCCGTCTTCTTCCCATAGTTCCAACATTTTCAAACGATCAATACGTTTTTGAATAGTTTGGAAGTTAGTCAAAGTACCGCCGAGCCAGCGTTGGTTAATGTAGAATTGACCAGCACGTTCAGCTTCATCTTTAACTGAATCTTGAGCTTGTTTCTTAGTACCCACGAAGAGAATAGTACCATTGTCTTCTGCGATACTTTTAACGAAGTTATAAGCTTCGTCAACTTTCTTGACCGTTTTTTGTAGGTCAATAATATAAATTCCGTTTCTTTCAGTGAAGATATAACGATCCATTTTCGGGTTCCAACGACGTGTCTGGTGTCCGAAGTGTACGCCTGCCTCAAGCAGTTGTTTCATGGAGATTACAGCCATCTTCACGCACCTCCTATAGTTTGGTTTTTTTGATGCTTCCTCCGCAGTTTTCATCTTTCACTATGACTCCCTAATATAGAGAGCACCCATTGCGAAATCATCCTGCGTGCGTTATAACACCGTGAACTAATATACCATATATGAGAAGTCGATGCAACCAAAGTTGAACTAAAAAAAGCCCCATTAGGGCTTTTAATGTCCGTTCAAGTAATTCGAATTACTTTCCTGACGATTTAAGTGTAATTTTGGAAATTATAGAGTTAAAATCTTCCTCCTTCGTAAACTTGTAGGTTCCCACCTGCAATTTACGATTGATTCCTTTCGCAGAGGCTTTTTTAATAAAAGCAGTCTCATCACTTATGACTCCTGCTTTTTTCAAACCACTTGCAACACCAGCAAGCGTTGCTCCACTGCGAATTCTGTATTCCACCACTACCGGTTCCGGTACTTCTGGGGATTTAGGAGTATCAATTTGGATCTCTTCCTCTTTTTTTATACTCGAGGAATCGGTTTCAGTTTTTGGTTCAACTGGAGAATCTGGTGTGGTTGGGGAATCTGGAGAACTCGGTTGAACAGGGTCTTCAGTCGATCCTTTCTCGACGTCTCCATTGCTCAGGACATCTTCCGGATATTTCGCTCTCCACTCGTCCTCCGTGAGCAATTCCACTTTATTATCAACTACTTTGAGGTTTAACTCAGCTGCAGCTTGTTGCACCTCTTTGACAGTCGTTAGTGCCTTGTAACTCCCCTGACCAATCATCATGATCTGTAAAAGAAGCGCCCCAATAATCAAACCAATACCCAGGCCTAACATAAAATGTCGGTTTTTGATCATCGGGACTCCTCCCTTTTAGCCAACTGCAAAATCAATTGAACCTCACCACGCTGCATTCCGATAGACTTAGCAATCATATCAATCGACCTTCCACTTTCATACATAGCGAACAATTCCGCATATCTGTCATGGATTGTCTCCTTCGCCTCTGGATCAGGATCAGGAATATCTGATATCACTGGTGCTACTTCAGCCGCAACCTCGATCTCTGCCATTCTATTGATAAGCTGGTCCTCTTGTGTAGACAAATGAATTATCCCTGCAGACTCCGTGAAATTACGAGAACCCGTTTCGAGTATCCCGAGTCGGGACTCACTTTGATGTGTTGAATGCTCCACTTCCACCATACGACCTCGTAATTCAGCAACTTGCTCCTGTACTACTAACTGTTTGGTAGTAAAGTCTTGTTTCATCTGTGTCACTAGATCAATGAGTTCTTTGTTTTCTTTCTCTATTTCTGCCATATACTGTTCAAGCGTTGTCTCCAGCTCAATCGCAACATTGTTCCTTGTACCAGTAGCTGTGTTCCGCGCTGGTAGAAGAAAACTATAAATAACTGCAGCAATTCCAATGAGCACTATATAGAACCATGGATCTCCAAATGACAATGTTATCCTCACCTTTTGACTTCCTAGATTAAAGCGAAAAATCAATATGCCGTCCTTTATAAGGATGCTCCGCAGGATGCTTCTTGTCTCGCTCTTCCTGTTTCTCTTCTGTTTGTTCTCGTTCTTGCTCTTGGTTGAAGGAGGCATTTCCTTCTCGCCTTACGGTCGTATTATGGGCACTCTCGTCAACATTTGCGCTCCGCCGACGTTCAAGTTCACTGTCCTTTATATTCTGTCCCGCCAGCAGAGTCTGCTCATTTAGAGGTCGTTGTAGTTGATCCTGTTGAATACGGCCCGCTTCGCTAGTGCGCGGGATCGCGATTTGCATTTCTACGGATTTCATATTCATGAGACCACCTCATAATAGGAATTGAATACAAAACCATTTCCTTTCAGGCGCCAATTCTAGATATAAGACGACATAGAAATGTCCCCTTCACTATAGTAGAAAGACATATGCGAAATGGGCTCTTTAACATATTTCGTATACCGCCCAATAACGATTTTTGATCCACCATAGATCATTTTAAGAGCTTCCACTCTTGCTCTTCCGGTATCCTCCAGCGTCTTCTCGATGACAAGCATGCGTTCCTTCATTTCATTTAGTTCCTGCACATTCGACTTCTTGGTCGATCCGAGCTTGGAGCGCATCTCCACTTTATCTGGTGTCAATCTTCCAAGTGAAGCCAATTGATCCAGTAGTGTAAGCGCCTTCTCCGTTTTATCCATATTGGCCAATTGATCCTTGACTTGCTGACGTAAATCAAGCAGTTCATTACGCAGTTCCGGAAGAACCCCAACTTCAATAACTGTTGTTGTTGACATCGGATTTCCAATGATTCTAGCACTTACTCTCTCACCAGCCTGAATACTACCACCAACAATGAGACCTTTTGTACCATTACATATTACATCCCTACCAGCGCGGATATTAGAGTGCATGATACTCTGAGAGACGATCACATCTTCCCCAGCCTGGACATTTCCATCTTGGATGAAAGAACTTTTTACAACATGTCCGGCTTTAACAAGTCCTTTGTTATAGCCAATAATCCCTCCAGTGATTTCAATAGAGCCCTCTGCAAACAACTCAGCCCCTTCTACACCACCAATTACACGAATATCCCCTGCCGCAGTAACTTTGAATCCCGTCAGAACATTTCCTCGTATAACAACCGTACCTACAAAATCGATATTACCGGTGCCATAATCGACGTTACCGTTAATTTCATAAATAGGGAAAACATTCATCTTTCCTTTATCCGTCATCGTCACTAGACCATCAATTGCTGCATACATCGCAGTCTGTTCTGGATTCAATACGACATTTTTCCCGAGTTTGAATATGGCTGGTTTCCCGTCTTTACATGGAATGGCTACTCCAGTCACTGCCATTCCAGGGCGACCTGGAACAGCAGGAACTAGTTCCGCGATAATCTGTCCTCTGCGAACATTGTTCAATCGCGTAACATCCTTGTAATCCACTTTACCATCGTCATCTTCAGCTGGCTTATGTTGGTTATCATCCATTCGAACTGCATAACGAATACTCCCGTTTCTCCCATCCATAGGTTCGCTCCCAATGGCTATCGGTGTCCTACTGAAGAAGTATTCGCTTGGATTAATTGCAAATCGTTCTACGATGTCTTGTTGAATACCATGTTTAACACCATTTGCCTGAAGAAAATTGCGTAACACATCCGCTGTACAAGCGAAATTTTCTTCCTTCTTCAAGAATTGCAAGTAGGCAACTGTCTTATCTTCATTCAACGTTACACTTATAATCTCACCAATCGGTTCCATAATAAGTCCCCCTTTCATCCATAAAACTGTCCTACTAATCTTCCTGCATCAGTAAATCACGATGTTTCTCCAAACTACCCCGCAGACGCAAAATAGCTTTAGAATGAAGTTGTGAAATTCGAGATGGTGACAAAGACATCACTTCTGCAATTTCACTGAGCGATAAATCTTCGTAGTACAACAAGGAGACTACTGTACGTTCCTTTTCAGTCAGTTTCTCAATTCCTTTGGTAAGAGAATCTTTCAAATAAAACTCTCGGACCTTATGATCCGGGTTCTTCGCTTTTTCATCCACTAAAAGCGTGAGTCTCGTTTCCGATTCTTCTTCACGGATGGGATCTTCCAAAGAGCAAAGCGTCATCACGGCAACTTCCTGCAACATACTTTGAAACTCTCGCACACTAATATTCAAATACTCGCTCATCTCAGAGTCAGTTACTGAGCGAAGATATCGTTGCTCTAATTGTTGGTAGCCCTCTTCTAGCTTTTTGGATTTTTCTCTAACGGAACGAGGAACCCAATCCCCCTGCCGTAATCCATCCAATATAGCTCCCCTAACTCTCCATGAAGCGTAAGTCTCAAACTGCAGTCCTCGCTTATAGTCGAATTTCTCGACGGCATCAATGAGTCCCATAACACCGTTACTGGACAAATCATCTTTAGATACATTCTTCGGAAGACCTACAGCCAGCCGTCCCGAAACATAATCGACAATAGGTAAATACTTCTCGATAAGTTGTTTCTTGGCCTCAATATCACCATGCTCTTTCCACTTTTCCCAAATCTCAACGAAATTCAGAGTAGATCCCTTCCGTTCGTTCAATTGCCTTCACCCTCCTTATTTTTCTGTCAGGTGACGAACGACCTTAACCAGTTCTTCTGTATCTGTGTCGTCAGTTGTCTTAACCAATTTTGGTGGGTTTAATGGTGCAAAATCATTGATATGTGCTGAATTTGCCGGAGGATGCTTCAACAGATCATTTAATTCATCACTCTCATCCGGCGTGGTTAGATCAAAACTACCACCTTTACCTTGCTCTTCATCTGCAAATATTTCTTCCTCTTGTACCGAATTATTCGGTAATTCTTTGAGAGATCCAAATATCCAAAATGCAGCATAAAAGAGTACAAACCAAACCGCAAAAGCAATTAATCCACGAATCAAACTCGTCATAAACAAGTTATTACCCGAAGAAGAAGCAAATGTAATTAAAAATCCGATAAAACCAATTAACCAACAATATTTCAATTTTCCTGTCATGGCTACAATTCCTTTACACCCTTTTGTACGCTACGTATATATAAAATACCCGATTCACAATTCAATTCAATGGTTCGACCGTAATTTCCCCCCGTATCTTCTGCAAGCAGTGGGATACCTAAATCAGAAAGCTTCATTTTACAAGATTCCACATTTCGAGGGCCAATTCGCATTGAATCTCCTGTACCTGCAAACGAAAACATTTGTGAACCACCAGCCATCTTAGCAACAATACGACTTTTCGCTGCCCCGATACTGAGCAATTGCTCTAGTAATGCAGGTACAGCTGTGTCGGCATACTTAGCAATGTTGAGAACACCCTCACGCGCGATGTCCGAAGAGGGAAGCATCACATGCGCAAGGCCAGCCACTTTACTAAGCGGATCAAAAAGAGTCAATCCCACGCAAGATCCGAGTCCAGTTGTGCGAATCAATCCCTGCCCAGTAATAATGTTTAACTCGGCCATGCCGACCTTTACAATCCGCTGTTCATCAATCATGATTCATAGGCACTCCCAAGGCAATGAAGATTTTTCTGAAAGAATCGGGATCAGGTATAAGGAAAAACTGTCCTTCCACCTCATGATTTCCTTCGATAAATGTCGTATCAATTACGAGCGCGGAATCCCCCATCTCACCAAACTGCAGAAGTCCGTAGCCGAGTATCGCCCCTGCCATATCCATGGCAAGCGCAGGTACTGTTGGGATCATCGAGAGTGAAGTGAAATCAGCCAATGAAGATAAATAGGATCCTGCTAGAATATTGCCAATCTCTGAAAGGGCTGACCACTCCATTTCAGAGAATTCTTCCCCGCTTTCGACTTCGAGTCCTGCCAGACGATGCAGTAAATTCTTTGCCGCATCAGGGCTGAGGATGAAGAACAGGTTACCCGGCGCATCCCCCTCCACCCGGAAGAAGACAGCAAGTACAATATTCTCAGCCCCACCCACGCGGTCTGTAATTGCTTCAAAAGGTAGCATTTGCACTTTAGGAACTGCCATGTCAATAGGCTTGTCAAGTATTCTTGAAAGAGCTGTCGCGGCATTGCCAGCTCCAATATTACCGACTTCCTTCAGTACATCCATTTTGAAATCTTCCATGCCTTCAAACAGATTCACCACATTTACCCCTCTAAGCTTTCCAATTGAATGATTTCATTCCGATTAAGTACCTCGGATAAATTCAACATAACAAGAAGCCGCTCTTCTGAAATACGGGCCACACCTTGCAGATATTTCGCTTTGATTCCTCCAACAACATCCGGTGGTGAATCAATGATGTCTGTATTAAGATCAATAACATCATTAGCGGAATCTACAATGAAACCAACTTCCATTTCATTAGCAGAAACAATAATGATCCGTGTCTGATCGGTATGATCGGCCTCCGCTATGCCGAAGCGACCGCGAAGGTCAATCACTGGAATAACTACACCACGAAGATTAATTACCCCTTTTACAAATGCCAGTGTTTTGGGAACGCGTGTAATCGGCATCATACGCTCGATCGTTTGTACTTTATCCACTTCAATTCCGTATTCTTCTTGTCCCAACTTAAAAACGATGACTTTAATTTCAACTCCCATGAAATTCCCTCCTTAATGATCCCGTCAGACGTGATTTAAGCCTGTCCGAGTATAAATCGACCATCGACCTATTTAATGAAAGCATTCGAATCAATAATAAGTGCTACTTGCCCGTCTCCTAGAATTGTGGCACCAGCAATCCCCTGAATCGAAGGTAGATACTTACCAAGATGTTTTATGACAATTTCACTTTGTCCAATGAAATCCTCCACCGTCAATGCCGCCAATCTGTCACCTTTATGAATGACAATAATCTCTGTTTCCTCTTCACTGTCCTCATCAAAATCTTTCACTTGAAAAAGGTCAGCCAATGAAAGCAATGGGATATGAGTATCACGATATGGGATCATCGTATAACCATGGACATTACGGATTTGGTTCCGTTTGATTAGACCCGTCTCAATAATAGAGGACAATGGGATCGCGTATTTCTCAGAGCCAACCTTGATCAACATCGCAGAAATGATAGACAGCGTAAGTGGAAGTTGAACAGAGAATTTAGTACCTTTACCTAGCTTAGAAGTTACAGATACCACGCCACTAAGCGAGTTGATCTTTGTTTTGACAACGTCCAAGCCAACTCCACGACCAGAGATATCAGAAATGACTTCCGCTGTACTAAATCCAGCAGCGAACAGTAACATATAGACCTGTTCATCCGTCATTGCTGCTCCTTCACTCTCTGTAACAATGCCGTTCTTCAATGCTTTTGCCAAAATGATATCTCGGTCTATGCCGCTACCGTCATCCTCAATTTCGATGAAGACATGATTACCACTATGGAATGCCCGTAGTTCAATGATTCCTGTCTCCGGCTTACCAGCAGCAATACGTTTCGCTGTGGGTTCAACGCCATGGTCAACTGCATTACGTAGAAGGTGAACAAGTGGATCACCAATCTCGTCAATTACGGTACGATCTAGTTCCGTTTCAGCACCTATAACTACAAGATCAATTTTCTTGTCCAACGATTTCGCTAGGTCACGAACCATCCGAGGAAAACGATTAAATACGGTATCAACTGGTACCATCCGTAATTTTAATACGATATTCTGTAGATCACTGCCTACACGGCTCATATGCTCTACCGTTTCCGTTAAATCTGGTCGTCTTACTTCATCGGCTAATTGCTCAAGCCTTGAACGGTCAATAAGCAATTCACTAAGCAGATTCATCAGTACATCAAGTCGTTCAATATCAACTCGAATGGTACGTGAAGGAGCTGCTGCCGTTCCGCCTGTCGCACGAGCGCCATTTTTATTCTCTTCAGTCACCGCTAACTTCGAAGCAGGTTCCGCAACAATAGGTTGAGTAGTTGGCTCAATAGAAGGAGCCGACGTTGCACTAGCTTCTTTGTGTCCAAAAGACAGTTGACTTAATGTTTCTTGATCAAGTGCAACAACCTCAGCAGAATCAATTTCCGATAAATTTAGAATCATGCTCTTCATTTCTGAAGAATCTTTCTGAGTTATGTAATAGAGGGAAAAGCTCCGATCGAATTTCTCTTGTTCTATTTCCTGTACTGACGGATGGGATTTGACAACTTCCCCATAACGCTCTAGCAAGTCAAACACTAGATATGCGCGTGCAGCTTTAAGTTGACAATCCTGCCGAATTGCGACTTCAATGAACATCACCTTATGGCCCTCAGCAATGGATTGCTCCAATACTGAATATTGGTATTCATCAAGTTGAACGGCAGTGCCCTCATGAGATGAAGATGAAGTTACATTTGCTGGAGTACTGCTTGCTGCAGTAGTCATATCTCCATTCACAATTCCTTGTAAAGCGGACACGATCGAACTAACATCTGCCTTACCTTCTCCACCCTGAGTAATATCCTGTACCATCGATTGTAAGGCATCAAGACTTTGGAATAACGTATCAAAAATAATTTCCTGCATCTTCAACTTATCGTTACGTACTAAATCTAATACATTCTCCATTTGATGCGTCAAAGAAGCTAAGTCTTCAAAACCCATTGTTGCGGCCATCCCCTTAAGGGTATGGGCGGAACGAAAAATGACCTGAACGATACTAATATCGTCCGGATGCTGCTCTAGCCCCAGCATATTTTCATTTAATGACTGTAAGTGATCATTCGACTCATCGATAAACATGGATAAATATTGATTCATGTCCATGGTGAGGCACCTCCTTCAAGAGATTCCGTTATTTCACTACTTGTACCAGCTTAGGACCAATCTCATGTAACGGTAAAACGTGGGTGACGCATTTTAATTCAATCGCAGAGCGTGGCATTCCGTATACTACACAGGTTTCTTCACTCTCGGCAATGGTCGAGGTCACACCATCATCGTACAACTGTTTCATAACCTTCGCCCCATCACTACCCATACCGGTCAAAAGAACAATATGCCGTTTCAACGAGTGTAACGGTCTTAGTGATTCATACAAGACATCTACTGATGGCCTGTGCCCATTACGAAGTTCTTGCTTCGATAAAGTCAGCCTGTGCCTGCCTTCATGACCTTTTATGACATTTATATGAAAACCACCAGGGGCAATGTATGCCGTTCCGGTGAGCAATTCCATTCCTTCTTCCGCCTCCACTACGTTCAAAGAGCATAAACTATTTAAACGCTGAGCTAACGATTTCGTGAAATTTGCGGGCATATGTTGCACAATAACTATAGGAGCTGGGAAATCCGCAGGGATTCTCTCGAGCACTACTTTCAGCGCCTTAGGCCCACCTGTAGAGGTACCGATCGCTACCAAATCTGTGAAGCTTGTATGTGTACTAGGTCCAATCTCATTCCTTGCAACCATGTCCTTAGATTCTACTTTGGAAGTTAATAAGTCGCTAGGATTCATCTTCGTCGTAAGCTCTTGGCGCTTGCGCTGACTAATAGGATCAGGTTTGTCCTTCTTCGACGTTCTCCCGACGATTTGTCCGATGTAATCACGAAGTTCCTCTAGAACCGGATTTATCTTCGTAAGACTTTCATCCGGATTCCTCCGTGTCGAAGGCGACAATGGTTTATGAACTGAACCTTCCTGACTATCTACCTTTTTCGTCGTTCCACCATTTCGGACAATATCTGTCTTAACTGGCTTCTTGACTACTGAAGGTACATTCCTAGACTTTAATGGAGTCAAGGGCTTAAACAATTCCTGTGGAATTGGAGAAAGGAGTTCCTTTTCTATGATTTGGATAGCCTCTCGTGCTGCTCGTCTTTCTTTCATGAGCATTGCTGCCGCAATTTGTTCCCTAAGATCTCGTCCGACTTGCTCGATATCATGGGAACTGGTCGAAGAAGAAGGCTTACGGATGAAATCAAATGCACCAAGTTCCAGTGCCATAATGGTTTCTCTCGTGCCCTGCTCATTAATACCAGAGAGCATAATAACAGGAAGTGGGTGTCGCTCCATAATAATTTTGAGCGCCTCCAACCCATTCATATCCGGCATTTCCACGTCCATAGTCACCAGGTCTGGAGAGAATTCGGCAATTTTCTCCACGGCTTCAAACCCGTTTCTTGCTGTAGCCTCAACTTTAAATGATGGATCCTGTTCAATGAGATCCGACACAATTTTTCGCATGAACGCCGAATCGTCAACCACCATGATTCGATAAGGCCCCATTGTTCCACCCCTGTTCTTAGTTAGCAGAATCATTTCGTGCGTTTAAGCCATTTATGCATAAATCCTTTGATTCCCGACAAGGTTTCTCTTGGTTGAAACCGTGGAACATCTATATATTTCATTGCTACACTATATATATCTTGTGCAGCAGGACAACCAGGGAATGCAATAGAAAAGGGAACTTGCTTCTTTACTGCCTGCATTACATGAGCATCATCACTCATATAACCTAGCAAAGGGATGTTTATATCCAGAAACTTATTAGCAACCAAAGAAATTTTATCGGCAACTTGTCGTGCTTCACTCTGGTCAATAACTCTGTTGACTATCAATCGGAAGGATACGTCCTCCTCCAGCCCGTGAACCACTTTAATCAATGCATAAGCATCTGTGATCGAAGTAGGTTCTGGGGTTGTAACAACTAAGCACTCATCAGCAGCCGTTATGAACTTAAGTGTTTCTTTTGACAAACCGGCACCTGTATCAAAAATGATATAATCCATCTCTTCTGAAATCTGCTCAATTTGCGTGGTGAAATAATTTAGATCAGATTCAGATAAGGAGAATAAATCGGCCATACCGGAGCCCCCGGCAATAAAAGGTAAAGAATGAGTTCCGAGTTCAATAATCTCTGAAATATCTCTTTCTCCTTTTAATAAATGATACAAGCTGTACTTGGGTCTGACTCCCATAAGCACATCAATATTGGCCATTCCGATATCTGCATCAAACAAAAGAACTTTTTGACCTAATGATTTCAATGCAAGTGCAAAATTCAATGTAAAGTTAGATTTTCCTACCCCGCCTTTCCCACTACTCACCGTTATGATTCGCGCGGATTGTCGGACCAAAGGTTGTGAAGCAGGCTCGTCATGTGATGAAACAAGTTTTCTGAGCGATTGGGCTTGATCACTCATCATGATTTTTCGTCCAAGAGCAAGTTAGTTAACATTTTTAGATCAACAGAAAGTAGGTCATCAGGTACATTCTGCCCGTTTGTAATATATGAAGCTTTCAAAGGAAATTCATTTAACAGATTGTATAATGGACCGATGCTTTCAGTCTCATCAAGCTTTGTAAAGATCACCTTTTGCAGTCCATGTCTACTAAAATTCTCCGTTATTCTCTTCATATCCTGAATCTTAGATGTCAAGCTCAGTACCAGATAGGTTTCACTTTGTTCAGAAGGACTAAATAAACTGTGAAGCTCCGCGACAAACAATTCATTCAGGTAATTTCTACCCGCTGTATCCATTAGGATCAGATCACAACCTGCAAGACGTTGTCTTGCACGCTGCATATCCCCCGGCGATTGTACAACTTCCAACGGCACATTCAGGATTGAAGCATAGGTCCGAAGCTGTTCGATCGCTGAAATACGATATGTATCTGCAGTGATAAAACCGACCTTCTTATGCGCACGAAAGATTTGATCCGCTGCCAGCTTAGCAATTGTCGTCGTTTTACCTACACCTGTTGGTCCAGCAATATAAACAATTTTTGTCTGCTCACTTATCCCTGCACCGATGTTATCACTCAAAAACGACCCTACTTTAATTCGAATCAACTTATTAAGTTCTTCATCCGTCAATTTCTGATCAAGAGCTACCCATTCGTTATAAACAGCTTCAATCCATTCATCTGCTAATTCAGGAAGTATCTCATGCGATTGAAGTTGCTCCTGAAAAACGGATAATGCAGCAGGGAGTTCACGAACTCCTTCCTGCTGCCTAGCTAACTTGCTCATCATGGATTTCATTTGCTGAATCTCTTCAAATAATCGATCCTCTTTAGTCTCTCTATGGAGATGTGGAGCCGCAGTAGCCGAAGGTACGGTCTCCTTAGGTTGCGAATCGAGAAAGAGTGATAATCTTTCGTCTAACTTCTGCTGTTGTTGCTGTTGTGTATTATCCACAGTAGGCGAAGCTCTAGAGACCTGAACAACACGTTCTGAAGCCGTGGACATTTCGAGTGAAGCCTCTACCGGTCTCTCCTTCAGCCCGATTGCAGAGGAAGAGTTTGACATCATCTCAGAGGATTTGCGGTACGCCTGTGGTATGGCCTGCCTTGTAATAGGAGGAGATGCCGGTACCGAAGGACGCTTCATTTCGACCTTTGGCGCTACCTTTTCCGTGCTCTCTGATGCCGCAATAACTTCTATTTTCTTCTTCTGAAACATCCCTAGAAATCCGCCTATTCTCAACTCCTTCGTGCTGAGAATTACAGCGTCGGATCCCAGTTCTCCTCGTATCTTCTGCATTGCATCGGGCATTGTGTCAACGATATACCGCTTCACTCTCATAAGTTCACCACTCCGACACTTTGAATTTCAACATTGGGTTCAAGTTCACTATATGACAATACCGGAATATCCTGCATACTCCGCTCAATGACCTGCCGTAAATACATACGAATAGTCGGAGACGTTAATACGATCGGCTGTTGTCCTGATTGAATAAGTCGGTTGACCTGCTCATTCAACTTCTGAAACATGGTTTGAGTTGACTGAGGATCTAGTGCTAAATAACTCCCCTGATCACTCTGTTGAACGCTCTCAGCGATTTTCTTCTCTAGCATCGGCCCTACTGTGATTACTCGCATCGTCTCTCCCTGTTGTGTGAATTGTTGCGTAATTTGTCTTGAGAGTGCCTGTCTGACGTATTCCGTCAGAACATCAGGGTCCTTGGTATAGGTGCCATAATCTGCGAGAGTTTCGAAAATAGTGACCATATCCCGAATCGATATTTTTTCGCGAAGCAATTTAGCAAGAACTTTCTGAACCTCTCCGATCGATAGAACAGAAGGTATTAATTCGTCGACAAGAACCGCGTAATTGTCCTTGAGGTTGTCGACCAATGTCTTCGTTTCTTGACGACCAAGCAGTTCATGCGCATGTTTCTTGATCATTTCCGTCAAATGCGTTGCCACAACAGATGGCGGATCTACTACCGTATATCCTGATTGCTCGGCCCGATCTTTGGTAGATTCGTCTATCCATAGTGCTGGTAACCCAAATGCAGGTTCTTGGGTCTCGATTCCTGTAATGGAATCATCCTCCATCCCAGGACTCATTGCCAAATAGTGATTAAGTAGTAATTCACCGCCGCCTACGACATTTCCTTTAATTTTAATGACATATTCGTTCGGTTTTAGTTGAATATTGTCGCGAATTCGAATTACGGGAACAACAAGTCCCATTTCCAAGGCACATTGACGCCGGATCATTATAATTCGATCCAATAAATCTCCACCTTGACTAGTATCCGCTAATGGGATAAGTCCATATCCAAACTCGAACTCGATCGGATCTACTTGTAGTAGATTGATAACGCTCTCGGGACTCCGAACCTCCTCGATTTGCTGTTCCTCCTCTTGCTGTTCCTGTTCAACTTGTTTACGGTTCAAGTTCTTCTGCATTCTTAAGGCAGCAAACACCATTATTCCTGCGAATGGTAGAGTTGTCCAAGGACCGATAGGTGTAAATAGACCTAATAGAGTGATCGTTCCGGCAACGATATAGATGAGTTTAGGATATGTGAATAGTTGTGAAGTAATATCGTCAGCCAGATTCCCCTCTGACGAAGCACGTGTAACTATTAAACCCGCAGCTGTCGAAATAAGTAATGCCGGAATTTGACTGACGAGTCCATCGCCAATCGTAAGAATAGAATATGTAGATAGTGCATCTTGAAACGCCATCCCATGAATCGTCATACCGATAATGAAACCGCCGACTAAATTTATAACTAGGATGATAATACTAGCGATAGCATCGCCTTTAACGAACTTACTTGCCCCATCCATGGCTCCGTAGAAGTCCGCTTCTCTCTCAATCTTGCGGCGGCGATCCCGAGCCTGCTGTTCATTGATCAGACCCGCGTTAAGGTCAGCATCAATACTCATCTGCTTGCCGGGCATTGCGTCCAAGGTAAATCTGGCTGCAACTTCTGCTACCCGTTCCGAACCTTTGGTAATCACTATAAATTGAACGACCACCAAGATTAGGAAGACAACAAAGCCGATTACGGGTTCCCCTTGAGATACCCACTCCCCAAAGGTAGCTACAACATCACCGGCTTTTGCTTGTCCTAGAATCAACTTGGTGGTCGAAACGTTTAGCGCCAACCGGAATAGGGTTGTTATTAACAGCATCGCTGGAAAGATGGAAAACTGTAATGCTTCCTTCGTATTCATTGCTACCAACAATATCATCAACGATAGCGAGATATTGATAATTAATAGAATATCCAACAACCAAGTTGGGATCGGAAGAATCATTAACAGAACGATGCCGATTACACCCATTAGGATGAATAAATCTTTTGCCTTCTTCACTGGTCCGCCTCCGATTCCCATCAAGATTTACTCTTACCCTTCATTCTGTATACATAAGCCAATACTTCAGCCACGGCCTGGAACAAATCCGCAGGGATAACATCCCCAATTTCTGATCTTTGAAACAGCGCACGTGCTAGTGGCTTGTTTTCCATTGTTATAACGCCATGTTCTTTAGCAATCTCTCTGATTCGCAGAGCCACATAGTCTTGACCTTTTGCCACAACTTGAGGGGCATCCATTTGTGATCCATCATACTTCAGTGCTACAGCAAAATGTGTTGGGTTCGTAATAATTACATCCGCCTTTGGCACATCCTGCATCATCCGCTGAAGCGCCATGCGCCGTTGTCTTTCCCGAATTTTACCCTTGATGAGTGGATCGCCTTCCATCTTCTTGTACTCATCTTTGACATCTTGTTTCGACATTCTCATTTTTTTTGCATGATCATATTTCTGATAAATGTAATCTATTACCCCTAATACGAACAATGCAACGGCAATTTTTATGCCCAAACTCATCGTTAACTCAGCCGTAAAATTGAATGCCGCTTCTACTGTAACTTGACTGAGTGAGGAAATATATCCTCTTGCACCCCAGACTGTTGAAAATACGAGATATCCTATCACTGTCAATTTTAAGATAGACTTCAAGAATTCAACGACGGAGCGCATCGAAAAGATATTTTTAAAACCCTCTATCGGATTCAATTTACTGAATTTCATTTTGAGTGATTCGCCACTCATTATAAATCCTACTTGTGCGTAACTAGCAACAGCAGCAACTACTACTACTACTAGAAAAATCGGAGCAAGTACTAAAAGAATCTGGATTCCATAGCTTCTGAACATTGTCATTACATTCTCTGTCGTTACATCCATACTCAAACGGTGATAAAAAACATCCGAATACAAAAAAACGAGTCGAGTTTTTATGTAACCACCAAACGCCGACAGGCTAAGAAAGACGGACAAAAGTATAAGTGCTCCCGATACATCCTGACTCTTAGCGATTTGACCCTTTTTACGGGAATCTTGTTTCTTTTTTGGCGTAGCTTTCTCTGATTTCTCTCCAGAAAACAATTGCAAGTCTAGGCGATACCGTAACATCCTCTTGATTCCTCCGATCCCTACTTTGGCCGATCCCCAATGGTACCCAGTAATTCCTGCAACGATTTGAACAATACAGTGAACAAATGTTCAAACGTATAGGTGAAGGTGGTAACCAACAAGAGTAATACACTCAATCCAACAATTATCTTCAACGGCATACCGATCACGAAGACATTAAATTGAGGGGCCGAACGAGCCAGGAAACCGAGCGCAACGTCTGTGAGAAAGAGCGCAACGACAAGTGGCGCCGCCATTTGAAACGCGAGTAGAAATGATTGACTAAATGTCCTGATTAGAAATTCCGCCAAATTCCCACTGTAAATCCGTTGAAATAGATCATTTGATAAAGGAATCCAGTTATAGCTCCTAATCACAGCGTCCAGCAAATAATGATGCCCATTCATGCTTAAGAACAGCAACGTAGCAAACATATACTTTAGATTCCCCAGAACTGGTGCAGAAGCTCCGGTCATCGGGTCTACTACATTCGCGATCCCAAATCCTATTTGGATATCGATGAAAGAACCAGCAATTTGAATAACAGCAAACATTAGAGCTGCCACATAACCTATAAGTAATCCGATTAACACTTCTCGAATTATAAGTAGCACATACGTCAGATCCATCGGAATAGCTTGATCGCTTCCCTGAATTAAGAGAATCAGAAAGGCGACCATAGCGGAAAACCCGACTTTGAACGTATTAGGTACCGTTTTTGATGCAAATATGGGTGCTACTACAAAAAATGCTGTCATTCGACAAAAAATAAGCATAAAAACGGATAATCCTTGCATCATAGTCTCCATCATCACTTCAGCCTAACCGATAAAACTTGATAGATTGTTTAGTATTCCATAGGTAAAATCAACAAGTGTTGATAAAATCCATGGACCGAATAGTAACAGTGCCACCAATACAGCAATGATTTTTGGTACAAAGGCAAGCGTCTGCTCCTGAATTTGCGTTGTTGCCTGAAAGATACTAACCATTAAGCCGACAGCCAGACCAATTAAAAGCATCGGAGCGCTAACCTTCAGCACGGTAAAAACGGCTTGTCCGGCCAAACTAATAATAAATTCCGAACTCATCACCGTTCCCCCTCAAATAAGAAGTAAATAGCCTCGTCAAGTATTGAAGCTGACCAACAAAGATTTGACTATCAAATACCAGCCATCAACGAGTACAAACAACAAAATTTTAAACGGCAGTGAAATCATAACCGGAGGTAACATCATCATCCCCATAGCCATCAAAACACTGGCAACAACAATATCTATAATCAGGAACGGAATAAATATCATGAATCCCATTTGAAAAGCCGTTTTCAGTTCACTAATCGCAAATGCAGGGACCATCACTGATAGAGGAATATCCTGATAACTTGCCGGCTTCTCCGTTTTGGTGTAGCTCATAAACAATTGGATATCCTTCGGACGAGTATTGGTATACATGAACTCCTTCATCGGTACGGTTGCTTTATTCAGTGCTTCCGTCTGACTAATCTCCGCTTTAAGATAAGGTTGCAAAGCGACCTCATTTATCGTGGACAAGGTAGGACTCATAACAAATAGTGTCAGAAATAATGCCAATCCCACTAAAACCTGGTTAGGAGGCATCTGCTGGGTCCCTAATGAGCTACGAACAAACCCGAGTACAATAACTATTCTCGTAAAACTAGTCATCAACACAAGGATCGCTGGTGCGATACTAAGTACGGTGATAAGTAGAATGATGGACAAGGAGCTTGTACTCGGCTCCCCTCCTGAATCTCCGATTTGAATTCCGATATCCGGTATCGGATTCACTGTTGTTGCCGAGGCTACGGTAACTGCAAACATGCTCCATAACCCAATCAACAAGCCAACGATAATGAGCTTCTTCTTCATGAATCCCTCGACCGATCTATAGATTGTTCTTCTTCATCTTTCAACAGTTCTTCCATTTGCCTTGTCCGGCTCGGCATTCTTTGCAACTGTGATTGAAACACCTCATGGAAGGACGAACTCTCCAGTTCCTCCGCCTCCTGTGGTGCCTTGCGGAATCGTGAAATGAAGCCGGACACCAACGATGTTAAAGCAGGATACTCAGCGTTTTCTTCTTGAAATGCTTGATGAATCACGGCAACTTCATTCGGATCAGAAATTTTGTCAACAAGCGAGATGTTCTCACCTACTCCGACAAGATACACACTATCTCCTACTTGAATAACCTGCAGAGACTTGTTAGGCCCGAGACCGATAGCTCCCATCGTTTGGATCGATCGGCTCTGTGACATAAAACGACTTCTTTTCCCTAGGAAACGGACCAGCAATATGATTAGAACAACAATAATTGCTAACACGACGATGACCGTCACTAAGTTACCCCAAATATTTATATCATACGATGGTAGAGCATCCGGCTCAATCTCAGGCATGGACGTAACCTACAATCCAAGTGTCTTGTTAATAGCTTCGACAACCCGATCAGATTGGAAAGGTTTAACGATGAAGTCTTTAGCGCCTGCTTGAATCGCATCAATAACCATCGCTTGTTGCCCCATTGCAGAGCACATAATCACTTTTGCATTTGGATCGATCTTCTTGATTTCTTTTAGTGCAGTAATTCCATCCATTTCAGGCATCGTGATATCCATCGTAATGAGGTCTGGATGTAATTCTTTGAATTTCTCGATGGCCTGCGCACCGTCTTGCGCTTCACCCACAACTTCGAATCCGTTCTTCGATAAAATGTCGCGGATCATCATTCTCATAAAAGCAGCATCGTCTACGATTAGAATTCGGTTTGCCATTGATTAAAAATCCTCCCTAAACTTCTACTATTGTAATTTCTGTATGCGGTCCCATTGGCTAACAATATCAGTAACACGAACACCAAAATTTTCATCAATAACTACGACTTCACCTTTGGCGATAAGTTTATTGTTCACCAGTATATCCACAGGTTCACCTGCGAGCTTATCTAGTTCAATGATTGAACCTTGAGATAATTCCAAGATATCCTTAATTTGCTTCTGGGTCCTTCCTAATTCTACGGTGACTTTAAGGGGAATGTCCATCAATAAATTTAAATTATTGTCGTCTACATTCGCGAATCCTGGAGCACCCAAATTAGAAAACTGAACTGGTTGAATATTTAAGCTACGTCCTTGCATTCCACCATAGTGTTGAGGCTCGTTGTAAGGGCGCTCTACAGGGACATTGTAATGAGCCTGTTGTTGCATAGGTGGAGGCGATGAGTACGTTGGTGACTCATATACCGGCTGTGCTGGCGCAACTGGCGTCGCTGTAGCAGCGACTTCATTCTGTGATGAATCTGCAGAAGATCCATTAATAAGGCTATCTACCATATCTTTGGAGAACTTAACCGTAAGAAGCTGCATGATCGTCGAATCAATCAAATCTCCGATAATTAACCTGAACGATACCTTGATCAGCGTTTCATCGGGAGGAAGACTGCTTACCCCGTTTCCGTTGGACATATTAAGAATGTCGATTCCCGGTGGTGAAATATTTACAAACCGGTTGAAAATTGTCGACATCGATGTCGCGGAGGAACCCATCATTTGATTCATCGCTTCTTGAACGGCGCTGATATGAATTTCATTCAGTTCCTCATCTTCCGGATTCCCTTCTCCACCAAGCATAAGATCTGCAATTACTTGAGCATCTCTTGTCTTGATAACTAGTGAATTCATTCCTTCAAAGCCATCGACATATTGCACATGGATCGCCACATGGGGTTTGGGGAACTCCGTTTCAAATTTAGAGCGTGTAATAATAGATACTTTAGGGGTAGTAATATCCACCTTCTTGTTCAACAACGTTGAAAGAGCTGTTGCCGCACTGCCGAACGTGATGTTACCAATCTCCCCCAGGGCATCTTGTTCTAAAGCTGTTAAATAGTCATCTACCGTTGGTTCAGAAGGTGTATCATGATTCGCCTGCTTGAGCAGAGCGTCTATCTCCTCTTGAGACAAATAATCTTTACTCGTCAAATTCTTCAACTCCTTCGCTAACAATTTCATCGATTTGAATGGCGATTCGGTCTTTAATCGTGCCAGGGCTACCGATATATTTCAATCTATCTCCTATCATAATGGACAGTCCATCTTGAACAGGCTTATTCAAGGAAATTACATCACCTGGTGATAATCCCAAGAATTCTTGAATTGTAAGCTGTGATTCGCCAAGCTCAGCAATAATCGGTAATGTTGCTCTGTGTACACGATTTCGAAGTGCCTCTACCTCTTCAGGAATACGCGACTTCTTCTGGGATACAAACCAATGATGAACCGAAAGCTTCGGCATAATCGGCTCTATGACTACATGAGGGATACATAAATTTATCATCCCTGTTGTGTCTCCGATTTTGGTACTCAATGAAATGAGCGCAATCGTCTCATTCGGAGAGACAATCTGCATAAACTGAGGATTTGTCTCTAATGCTTCCATCCGCGGTTTAATGTCTATAATTGTCTTCCAGGCTTCTTGCAAACTCTCAAATGCCCGGCTAAATATACGTTCCATAATAATCGTTTCTATCTCGGTCAAAGATCCGATCTTGGAAGGAGCTGTACCAATTCCCCCAAGCAGCCTATCTAACATGGCATAAGCAACGTTGGGATGAACCTCAAGTACCATTCTTCCTTCTAAGGGTTCTGCTTCAAAAATATTAAGTATCGTCATCTTTGGTATGGAACGAATGAACTCGTCATAAGGGAGTTGCTCCACCTGCACTACGCTAATCTGCACAAAAGTACGAAGTTGCGCCGAGAAGTAGGTGGTGAGATAACGAGCAAAGTTCTCATGAATCCGGGTTAAGCTGCGGATATGATCTTTGGAAAATCTCACCGCTCTTTTGAAGTCGTATGCTCTTATTTTCTTTTGCGTTTCTTCCTTCTTAAGTTCTTCAGCATCCATTTCGCCAGAAGATAGCGCGGCGAGCAGAGCATCGATCTCGTTTTGCGATAATACATCTACCAAACATCTCACCCCCTCAAAGAATTTATTCTATCGATATCGTCTAGATCGTTGTAATAATGAAAGCAGTAATATCGATTTGAACAAGTTTTCCTTCTGGGAGCGACTTGTTGATAAGATTCATTAATTCGGAGCTTAAATTATCTTTACCTGTAGCTCCATTCAATTCCTCTGGCTTAGTGTCTGCAAGCGTCTTAATGATAAGTGGCTTAATCTTAAAGTCTTTGATTTTGTCAAAAGCTTCCTTAGAAGTTTTGCGATCCAATTGGAAAGCGAAATCTATTACTACTACATAGCTAGGATCCGACAAGTTCGTCTTGATCCCATCTATTGTTGAAGTTACTTCAACAATTTCATCCGCTGACAAACCTGATGGTACAGTTACATCCTGGACGGCGGCTCTAACCTCATTACCTGGACTAGGCTGTGTTAAAGGTCTTATCAGCAAGACGGCGGCCACTACGATCAGCGTAATTGATAATAAAATCGTAATTAACCATGGCAGCATTTTCTTCATGACCATTCCTCCGTTTGTTGCACTTTAATAGTTGCTGCATGTATACCAATTTCAATGGAATATTCCTTCACCCTCGCGATAACTTCAGCAGCCTTCTCGAGAACGATAATACGCTTGCCATTAACAAGGGTTACGTATGTATCCGGTGTTTCTTCAACGGTCTCGATCATCATTGCGTTCAACCACATTTGTGAGCCGTTTAAACGTGTTATAGAAATCATGATAACCCTCCCATCCTGGTAACGGGAAAATCCCGCTTCTTATCGAAAACACCGTTTGAATCGTCTTATAAAGGAGGCGAAGGAGGAGATAAATCCTCCCCCGCTGTTCCCTATCTTAACGTTTCAAATTGACAACTTCCTGCAATACTTCATCCGAAGTAGTGATAATACGTGAGTTCGCTTGGAAACCACGTTGTGCCACGATCATCTCAGTGAATTCACCAGTCAGGTCAACGTTAGACATTTCTAACTGACCAGAAATGATTGCACCTGTGCCAATTTCAGCATTATTCGCAGTTGTTGGCTCAAGTTCACCTTCAAGATTTGCGTTTAAAGTGATTCTGTACAAGTTACCACCAATTTTCTCTAGACCTTCGGGATTAGTTACTTTAGCTAAGCCGATTTGTTGGCCTTCTCCTGTTTCACCTGTGTTTAATTTCTGAATGATCATACCATTCTGCGCTACGGAGAAAGCAGTCACATCATCACCAATGATGACTGGCTCGCCTCCAGCATCACATACAAGTAGACCATCAGAGGTAACTAACTGCCGTGCTGCATCCAGATGAAAGTCACCAGCTCTCGTAAGGAAAGGAACTTCTTGATCCGCTGACAGCTTCACTAGAAAAAATCCATCTCCGTCGACACGTAAGTCAAGCGGGTTATTCGTGGTCATCGCACTTCCGCCCGTGTGCAACGTATCAACTGAACCGATGGAAACACCTAACCCGATTTGCTTCGCATTCGCACCTCCGGATTCTGCCTCTACTGGTGGGGTAACACCGGAAACCGTCTGACTCATAATATCCTTAAACATTACTCGACCAGATTTAAAACCTACTGTGTTTACGTTAGCAATATTGTTTCCGATTACGTCAAGTTTCGTTTGAAACCCGCGCATCCCAGAAACGCCCGAATACATTGATCTTAACATGCGTTCTCATTCCTCCCAGGAATTAAAATAATAGCTTGAGCCGCATCAGTCGATCCGCGACTCATGGCTTTCCGTCTCCGGGCCAGCCAATTATGAAATAATAACTGCACTATCGATTTTCGTAAAAACATTGTCTTTCATGCTATTACCATCCATCGCTGTAACAACTGTACGATTATCCACATTTACAATGAGGGCCATATCCTTCATCAGAATGAGAGAATCCTTCGCTCCCTTAGCAGCGGCATTATCAATAGCATTTTCGATCTGATTCAATTGTTCAGGCTTTAACTCAATACCTCTTTGTTCCAAGCGCTTGACCGCATGGTTACTGAAATATACGAGTCGATCTTGCAGCATTTCCTTGAAAGAGGTTCCTTGTCCAGCGTTAGCCTGACTGTTCTTTGTTGGTTGTAACGTATTCGGCTGAATTCTTCCGGGATATAACTGTCCTACTTTTATAGGATTCATGATTCTCCAACTCCGTTGGTATCACTTGGTACATCCGGTGCTGCTGGCTCTTCCGGTACTATTGGTTCTTCAACTTCAGTAGCATTGTCCACCTGTACAATCTCGTCGATCGGAATTTCCTTCTCACCAACTTTAACGTAGTGAACACCGCTTCGAACGACGATTGAATCCACAATTCCGCTTGCCTTCTCGGTAATCACTTCTGCTTTACCAGTTTCAATCGAATAGTCACCAGTCTTCGTTTGTATAGTCCAACTGACTTCCTTCCCGATCAACCCGGAATTATTCCCAAGCGACTGACTCATAACCGACAATTGATCATAAATCTTTACAAGTTGTTCAACTGAAGTAAACTGAGCCATTTGAGCAACCATTTGAGTGTTATCCATAGGTGATAACGGGTCCTGATTTTGCATTTGGGCCATCATCAACTTTAGAAAATCATCCTTACCTAAACTAGAACTCTTTGCACTAGCTTTGGCCACATTTCCTGCTGAGTAATTAGGCCACGATACATTGGTTGGTATTACATCCGCCATGAGGCTACCTCCTTTCAATTAGGCTTTTGCAACGAAGGAGCTACCATAGTTTACTTCTTTTGATCTTACTTCTGTGATCCATTCGTTCCATTCCTCACTCAAATCACTAATTAGCAAAGCATCTTCCTCTTGAATCTCACGACGCTTGCCTCCCTGCTGTTGCCCTGTCCCTGTACCATTACCAGGTTGACGCCCATCTTGGTACATGTGCGAAGACAACGAGGAATTCTGTGTTACTTCCAACTTAGTAACCTGAAGTCCCTGGGCTTGAAGTGCGGACCTGAGTTGACCCATCTGCTGCTCTAATGATTCCTTAGCGAGTGCAGTTTCGGTTACGAACTGGGCTATCATCTGGCCATCACGCATCGTAATCTTCACATCCACTTGTCCCAAATGCTCCGGATATAGGGAAATCTTAGCTTCGGAAATACCTTGAAGTTTAACAATATCCATTTTGCTGACTAGAAAACCGCTCATCTCTTTACTGAAGTTCTCAACAGGTACAGGTGCAGCAACCGTTTTTGGTGGTGTTGTTCCTGCTTGACGTAAGGTCAGTTCCCCTGCTGTAACAATATTTCCAGAATGTAAACGACTTTCGCCTTCAGAAGTAGCTTCACTATCTGTTGAATCGGAAGCTTGAGAAGTTACGCCTGTTACAGAAATGATGGTATCTTTACTCTGTACCGTCTGGGTACCGACAATATCTCGAACAGCTTGTTGGTTATTGCCTCCAGTTGTAGCTTCAGAACTCTTGCCAAGAGCGGCTGCTAAGACAGAGAAATTATTATTGTTAGACTCTTTCCCAACGGTAGGGTTCAGCTCAGTTTGAACGGATTTCAGTGAATTCAGTACGCTTTGAAGAGACTGAATAACCTCTCGCGCTTGACCTAGACTACTTGCTGCCGTCGATTGCTGACCATCTGCTGCGGATAGCATCTGTACTAAAGCATCTTGAATTGCGAAACGCATCGTCTCAGAGTGCTGTGCCAAAAGAGGTAACTCAGAACCCTCAACGCCTTCTTGGTCATTTTCAGTTGACCCATTTTGCGGAATTAAGGTTTGAATACCTTGAAGCCAGCCTTGCAAAACTTCTAGAAGTGAAGGATTTTCTGATAGCGCTTCGTCCATTTTATCAAGTTGCTGTAGTAAGTCTTCAAGCAAGGTATTTATCGTGTCACCTTCGCTCTCTGTGCCAGTACCTTCAACATCAACTGTTGAATTCAAACTAGCTAAAGTCAAAGCTTGAGCTGAAGTTTGACCCTCCGCAGACTGAGAATTACCCATCATCATCGATAAAAGTGTTTGATCAAAAGCTTGTACTGTGGCCTGACCTGATTCAACTTTACCACTTGCACCATACCAGAGTCCGTTCGTAGCAGTTCCAGTTGATACATTAGATAGTATTTGACTCATCTTTTTCACCTCCTTTCACGTTGTTATCAGTCACTCTATTTACTAACAAGCTTGTTAAGTATTTTAGTTGTTTGAGCATCGTCTACCTTAGTCATGGCTACTAAAATATTTGACCGGGTCGTGTCATCGACCGAATTTAATATTTTTAGCGCTTTATCCGGACTAATCTTGTAAGTTTGTAGAATCAGTGTTGCGGCGGAATCCGCCGACATGCTAGCAAATGTCCCGCTTAACTGTTGATCACTGAGGCCCGTGCTAACTTGTGTACTCGCCGCATCCGTTTCAGCGTCCTTCTTCAACCTTGACTGTAATGCAGCAATGGCTAGATCTTCTGAAGGTTGGACATCTTTGAGTTTAATAGAAATATCAGCTGCTTTTTGAGCGTCCATCTTCTCAAGAATAGCTACCTTACTTTCGTTATTCATCATACTGAGCATTTGAAGTGTCTCATCGGTCGTCAATTTTTCTAAAATAGCGGCCGCTTTCTTTGGGCTCATTTGCGCGTATAACTGCGAAAGCTTCTTAACCTCTTTCTGATAAGCAACTTGTTCATCAGCAAGTTCTTGATTAGCAGTTACCTGCTGATCCGCTTCTAACTCTGCTTGAAGATCCTTCAATTTACTCTCTTGCTCCACAACCTGAGCATTTGCTGCTTCAAGATCGGCTTCTTGCTTAGTTACTTGTTCTTTTAGCTGTTTAATCGTAGCATCCGTACTCGCTTGCTGTTTCTTATTATCTTCCTCTTTGTCCTTCGTAGTATCCTTTTTATCCGTTATCGCAACTTCAGGGTCAGGTACGAAATTTTTGATAATAGGTATTGAGTTCGCAAATTCCTGTAATGTTGCACGGAAAGGCATATTAAACAACGTCAGTAGAACGCCAAGCAAAACAACGGTAAACAGTATCGGTGTCACAAAGAATAAAAATCTTGAAAAACCACTTCCTGTTTCATAATCTTCTTCCAATTCTGTCTGTGCCATCCTATCCCCTCCTTCGCAAGCCCATTCTTATCGCCCGCTACAGCTTTAACGGGCTCTCATGGCAAACCGGACCGTAGCCATCTCGTCCAGTTCGTTTTGTTCCCGAAGAAGCATTTTGTGCTGAAATTTGTCTTGTTCCTTCTCTTTTGCCTTTAACCATACTTTCTCGTCTAGCATTTTACTGTTCAAGAAACTTTTTTTGTTCTCAACATGGATCTCAGCACGTTTTACATCTCTTAATTTGCTTGTAATACATTGCTCAAGATAATCCACATACCGTTGTAGCTCTTGTAGCTTAATTACGGAGGCTTTGTTCTCCATCTCCGATTGAATCACGCTAAAAGTAGCTCTCTTGTCCTCGAACAACCTATCTAATGATCTTTGCTCCGATTGCAAATGACCCACGGCTGCAGAAAGCATCCACTCTGCCTGAGTCTTCTCATTCGATTTCAAATCTACTACTTTTTGATAAACATAACGGAACCTCATTCTTTAAGGGTCAGCTCCTCGCAAATTCAGAAATCAAACGTTCTTGTACTTCTGTTAACGTTACTTTCTCATTCACTTTCTGTTTCGAGAAATCCCAAATGCTATGTATATAACTGATCGCTTCATCAATCTCAGCATTGGAACCTTGTTGATACGCTCCAATGTTAATCAAGTCCTCCGAGTCCTTATACACCGCGAGTAAACGTTTCAAGTTATCCGCTGCATCACTTTGCTCTTCCGTTACGATATCTTTCATCACACGGCTTATGCTTGCCAATATATCAATCGCCGGAAAATGTCCTTTGTTCGCTATATTTCGATTCAACACAATATGACCGTCTAGAATCCCCCGTACCGCATCGGCAATCGGTTCATTCATGTCGTCACCGTCGACAAGTACAGTGTAGAAAGCTGTAATCGAGCCCGTGGGCCCTGTTCCTGCTCGTTCCATTAACTTCGGTAATGCCGCGAACACCGAAGGGGTATAACCACGCATAGCAGGAGGTTCACCAACAGCTAGTCCCACTTCCCGTAGTGCCATCGCATATCTAGTGACGGAGTCCATCATCAGCATGACATTTAATCCTCGGTCACGGAAATACTCTGCGATACTAGTCGCAATTAGTGCTCCTTTTATCCGGATCAATGCTGGTTGATCCGAAGTTGCAACAATGACTACGGAACGCTCCAAACCTTCCGGCCCAAGATCGCGCTCAATAAAGTCAAGCACCTCACGACCACGTTCACCAACCAACGCGATGACGTTCACATCCGCCGCAGTGTTACGAGCGATCATCCCCATCAAAGTACTCTTACCTACACCTGAACCAGCAAAGATTCCGACACGCTGTCCTTTACCGATCGTAAGTAGACCGTCTATGGCCCTAACTCCTATACTTATCGGCTCAGCCACACGCGGCCGGTTCAACGGGTTCATCGGTTTGTTATAAGTAGAATAGTGATTCATACGCGATGGGATGATGGAACCATCTAGTGGTTGTCCAAGCCCATCGAGTACTTTACCTAGCAATTCCGATCCTACCTGAACGCTTAGAGGTTTACCTGTTCCAACCACATCACATCCAGGCCCAATCGCATGCAACTCTCCAAGGGGCATCAACAGCACTTTATTGTCACGGAATCCAACAACTTCGGCCTGAAGCGGCTGTGAAGATTTGCTAGGATAAATGTAACAAACATCACCTATACTAGCGTCCGGACCCTCTGACTCAACCATCAGCCCAATCACCTGCGTCACTTTCCCATTAATCCGTACAGGATCCAACTGCTTAAGGTGATCAATATATCGCTCCGGATCAATTCTCGTCATGTTGATGTCCTCGATCCTCAACCTGCAACGATATACGTAACAGTTCCTTTTTTATCTCCGACAATTGTGTATCCACTCTAGCATCCACACTACCAAACGATGATCGGATAACGCAGCCACGGTCCTTCACTGTAGGATCCGGTAAAATCTGCAATTCAGCCTGTGAGTCGATGGCTAAACTTAGTTCTTCTCTAGCCGCTTGAACAAAAGCAAAATGTGATGGTGAAACACAAAGCGTAAGAAGGCCCTGCTCACGTTTACGAGAAAGATTTCCCTTAATTAACTCCAGCGTGTACTCCGGTTCTAAATCCAGTTGCTTATCAATGATCTTCTCCGCAATAGCGCAGCTAAGCTCAACCAGAAAGGGCTCTGCTTCTTGAATGATTCGGCCTTTCTCGATATGCGCCTCTTCCAGCACAGCAGTCGCCTCGGCCATCATTACATTGATTTTGTTTTGTAACGTTTGTTCCGCCTGGACTTTGCCTTCTTCATACCCTTGACTGAAGCCTTCAGATTTGAGCGCTTCGATCAAATCTTCGTCCTGTACTCTTCGCTCTTGCCACCACGTCTCAATTTGCTCCTTAGCCTCAGCGAGCAAACGCTCGCTTTGTTCTGAAGCTTCTCTCACTTGACGTTCAGCAAAATCTTTGGCATCACTCAGCATTTGCCGTCTTGTTTCTTCAGCGGCCAAATCTTCGACCGTGACCGCAACCTCGGCAATGGCCGTTGATTCATCATCTAATTTTTGTTCATCAGGGGACAGGTAAGTCTTGCCCAAATTGAGTTGTTTCAGAATGTCCACCGGAACGTACTGGGACACCTTGATCAAATTAGACAATGATGTCATCTCCTCCGCCGCGTGCAATTATGATCTCTCCAGCCTCTTCCAATCTGCGGATTGTTGCTACGATACGTGTCTGAGCTTCTTCCACATCACGAAGCCGCACAGGTCCCATATATTCCATTTCTTCTTTGAAGGTCTCCGCCATCCGTTTAGACATATTGCGGAAGACTGCTTCGCGAACTTCTTCACTAGCCACTTTAAGCGCAAGTTGCAAATCTGCATTCTCAATATCACGGATAATCCGTTGAATATATCGATTATCCAAGTTAACAATATCTTCAAAGACAAACATGCGTTTCTTGATTTCTTCAGCCAACTCAGGATCCTGAATTTCCAAGGAATCGAGAATCGTTCGTTCTGTACCTCGGTCGACGCCATTCAGAATTTGAACAATCGACTCGAGTCCGCCAGCACTTGTATAATCCTGAGTTACTGTAGCAGACAATTTCTGTTCCAGCACCCGCTCCACTTGAGAAATAACTTCTGGAGACGTACTGTCCATCATCGCTATTCTTCTCGCTACTTCAGCTTGTTTATCTTGAGGGAGCGAGGACAAAATAATAGCCGCTTGTTCAAATTGAAGGTAAGACAGGACAAGAGCGATCGTCTGAGCATTCTCGTTCTGTATAAAGTTGAGAATCTGGTTAGGATCCGCTTTACGTGCAAAATCGAAAGGTCTAACCTGTAACGTTGCAGTCAAGCGATTAATAATGTCGAATGCCTTGGATACACCAAGTGCTTTCTCCAAAATTTCTTTGGCATAGTTAATGCCGCCTTGCGTGATATATTCTTGAGCGAGACAAATCTGGTGAAACTCCGCCATGATCATCTCTTTCTCGCTAGCGTCCACTTTTCGAACATTGGCGATTTCCAACGTTAACTGTTCAATCTCCTCATCGCGTAGATGTTTGAAGATTTCTGCTGAGACCTCTGGACCTAGTGTAATTAACAAGATCGCGGCTTTCTGTTTTCCGCTTAAACCTTGAGACGTTGCTACTTTCGACATTGCTATCACCTCTATTCCTCAGACAACCAGGTACGAAGCAAGTTGACGAATTCATCAGGTTTCTTCTTCGCCAGCGTTTCCAGTTGTTTGCGCACTTGGTTTTCGTTTGTAACACTTTCGAAGTTAATGGAAGGAAACTCTGAAAGAAGTGGTTGTGCAATTGCTTCTTCTTCAAACTCTTCCTTGTTCTTCCGACGACGGAACACCAGCATTCCAATACCTGCTCCGGCAAGAAGTATAGCTGCGCCAACTCCCCATAACCATGGGTTAGACAAACTCAATACGCTTTTATTCACGACATCACTATGAAAAGGTTGTGAGAAAACAGCAACTTTTTTAAGTAATTCAGCGTCTGTATATGTAGAACCTGAGTCAGCTAAGTATGAACCAACGATATTGCTAAGAATATTCTCAATTGCCGTTTGTGTAGTAGGATCTAAAGTTGCTTGTCCTAAAGGTGGTTCAACGGCCACATTAATGGTTAAATCTTTAATAACATATGGACTGGCCACAATATCTCTCGTAATTCGGTTAACCTCGTAATTAATTGTCGAGGACGATTTATCAGAAGTTGAACCGCCCTGTGTATCCGTTGTTGGATATCCCGGTACATCCTGGGTTCCAGTTCCCGGAACACCACCACTAGCATCACCTTCGCCAGTGTAACTTTCTTGGAGTTTCTGGGCACTAATTTCGATACCCTTCATATTCTCCAAGTCAACAGGAGTAACAAGATTATCTTTTTCACTGATTTGGTCGAAATTCAATTTCGATGCTACAAGCACTTCGATTTTATCTGGACCTGTCAGTTTGGATAGGAATTGTTTAACACTTTGTCGTACATCGCTCTCAAATTTTTTCTGCAGAGCCATATTCTCCTGTACTGCAGTTGTTAGCGAACCAGCTTGTCCGCCTCCTTGACCTGTTGGTAACAGAACAGTGTCATCACTAGCAGATATAGATATATTCTCTACAGGCAAGTTAGGAACAGATGTCTTCACCAGATTGAAGTAGCCATCAACTGCTTCCTGCGTGATTCGATAGCCTGGTTTGAACTTAATTACTATAGAGGCTGATGCTTTCTCCTGCTCTTCTACAGTTGCGAAAACGTTCTCTGAAGGAAGATTAATCAACACCTTCGCCTCGCTGACTCCCTGCATCCGTCCAAGTAACTGTTCGACTTCACCATTTAGAGCACTTTTGTATTTAACGTTGAACTCATTATCAGTTGTTCCAATCAATGATGAGCTTTCGTTAAATATCCCCCAACCGATCGAACCATTTTGAACGATCCCTTGAGATCCAACATCTACCTTAACACGAGCTGATTGTTTGCTCGGAACTGAAATACTTGTTCCATCAGGTCCTAATTTGTAAGGAACTCCACCAGTTTCGAGGTAGTTAATGATACCTGCAGCATCTGCAGAGTCCAAATTCGTAAAGGCTACTTCATACTCCGTCTTGGAGAATTGAACCGTCAGTAGGATTACTGCGATAAGTATAAATGCAAGCGATGATATCAAGAGCGTTCTCTGTTTTTTGCTAAAATTGTTCCAGTACCCGGTTATTCTCCCCAGATACTGGGTGATTCTCTCATTCACATTTTCACCTCATTCGAAGCTGCTATAGTCTATTAAATTTGCGTACGCATAATCTCTTGATAAGCTTCTATCACTTTATTTCGGACTTGCGTAGTAAGCTGCAAACTTAACAAGGCTTGCTCCGAAGCGATCATTACCTGTTCGATGTTGACTTGGCCTAGCTGAAATTGCCCATTTAATGCTTCTACATTTTTCTCTTGAGCGGCTACGCCATCTAGTGCATCGCTCAAATAAGAACTGAATCCCTTTATCGTCTCGGCTGGAGTTGGAGACGAAGATTTATTAAGTTGAGCAACTCCGTCTAGCGGCTTAATAGCATTAAAATTGATCGCTTGAATCAACAGACAACACCCCTATCAAAGTTATAGTATCTATTTCCCTATTTGTAATGCTTTTGTTATCATCGCTTTTGTGGCATTCAGTGCTGTCACGTTAGCATCATAAGAACGAGTTGCTGAAATCATATCTACCATTTCTTTTAATGTGTCGACATTAGGCATATAAACATAACCTTGGCTGTCTGCATCTGGATGAGTTGGATTATAAACCGGCTTGAATGCAGATGTATCATCTTCGATCGACGTTATCTTGACCCCTTGGCCAATTTGCCCTGAATTCATTGCAGCACCCAATGCACTGCTGAAGCTTTGTTGCTTAGGCTCCATAACTACTACCTTACGGCGATACGGTACCGCCTTGCCATCTACCACACTCGCTCTAGTTGTCTCCGCATTCGCGATGTTCGAGGAGATGACGTCCATTCTTAGACGTTGTGCAGTTAATGCAGAGGAACTGATATTGAAGCTATTACTAATATTCAATGCAATGATCTCCTCTCAATACAGTATTTTTACTTAGAAATTGCTGTTTGTTTCATCTTGATTTGATAATTAAGTAGTTCTATGTACGAGTTATATCGAAGCTGATTCTCAGCTAGCAAACTCATTTCACTATCAATGTCCACATTATTCAAGTTATTGTTCATCGATGTGGTCTCATCTGTGATCACCTGAGAATCAGGAATACTGCTGTTTGAAGGCCCTATGACAAAATGCCTAGGATTTGTCGTTCTACCACGTAGTGTTGGCATCTCGTTATTCATTTCATCTTGTAATAAACTCTCAAAAGATACGGATGAACGTTTAAAGTAGGGGGTATCCTCATTCGCAATGTTATTTGAAATAACACTCTGCCTAATATTAGCAGCGTCAATTGCGGCTTCAAGCCTTTGGAATCCCACACCACTCAGTATTTGCATTTACATCTCCCCCAATGTTTTCCCAAAATTGCCATCTCCACTTATTCAACAAAACAAGCCATAGTTCCTCTTTTATTCGACAAAAATTTCTTTTTTTTATTTCCACAAAGGTAAGTCTGTTGAAAAAAACACATTAATGTCGTATATCCTAAGTTTCTAGCAGATTCGACATTATTACAATAAGAAAAAAGCCCTATCTTTAAAAATCCTAATGAAATTCCATTCATTTTAAGTAAATATTTGGTTAAATTCTTTATAAAAAAATCAGATATTTTTAGGAAAGAAAATACAAAGGCCGTTAGACCAATTTCTATAGGTCTAACGGCCTTATTTTTTTGTACTGTGATTTTTCTAACAAGTCCCAATCTACAATATGAACTGGCTTAAGTCCCTGTCTTTAGCGATATCGCCTAACTTTTCACGCACATATTCCGGGGTGATAACCATGCTATCAAGCGTAAGCTCCGGCGCTTCAAATGATAAGTCCTCTAACAATTTTTCAAGGATTGTATGAAGTCTTCTCGCACCGATATTCTCCGTATTACTATTTACAGTGGCTGCAATTCCAGCGATCTCCCGTATTGCTTCCGTTGTGAATTGGATATCAATATTCTCGGTCCGCAGCAACTCAGTATATTGCTTAGTTAACGCATTCTTTGGCTCCGTAAGAATCGAAACAAAGTCATCTAGAGATAAGCTACTAAGTTCAACCCGAATCGGAAACCGCCCTTGGAGCTCCGGAATCAAATCGGAAGGCTTAGCAACATGGAAAGCACCTGCGGCGATAAACAAAATATAATCCGTCTTAACCGGTCCATATTTCGTCATCACGGTTGAGCCTTCAACAATAGGTAATATGTCGCGCTGTACCCCTTCACGTGATACATCCGGACCAGAACCTTGCCCCTTGCTGGCTACCTTATCTATTTCGTCGATAAAAATAATCCCCGACTGTTCAACCCGCTTCACTGCTTCTTGAGTTAGATCTTCTTGATCAATCAATTTTGCAGCTTCTTCTTGAGTGAGCACTTTCCGTGCTTCTTTGACACTAAGCTTGCGCTTCTTAGTACGACGTGGAAGTAGGCTGCCGAACATTTCTTGCATGTTCATGCCGAGTTGATCGTTACCTTGACCAGCAAACATGTCCATCATACTAGGTGCATTATCCTCGACTTCGACTTCTATCACATCATCCTCAAGTTGACCAGATAGTAATTTAAACCGAACTTGACGACGACGTTCGGTCAAGCTACTATCTTCTTCAGCCTCGTCATGTGTTGGAGTCGTAGTATTTTGATTATTGCCAAACAACATCTCAAAGGGATTTCGCCCGCTCTTTGACTTGCTATCCGAAGGAACAAGAATATGCACCAATCTTTCATTAGCCAGTTCTTCCGCCTTATCTTTTACATTCTCCGTACGTTCCAACTTAACAGATCTGATAGCAGTTTCAATCAGATCACGTACCATGGATTCGACATCTCTTCCAACGTAACCGACTTCGGTAAACTTAGTAGCCTCCACCTTAATGAACGGGGCCCCAACAAGCTTGGCGAGTCGACGGGCAATTTCTGTTTTACCAACCCCAGTTGGACCAATCATCAATATGTTCTTCGGTACGATCTCATCTCGTACATCTTCGCTTAAGAGACTACGTCGATACCGATTACGTAGTGCAACAGCGACTGATTTCTTGGCCTGCTTCTGTCCTACAATGTACTTATCTAATTCAGCAACAATTTGTCTCGGTGTTAAATTTTCGTTTGTCATGAGACGTCCCTCCTGAAAGGTTTATTGATTGAGATAAATTCTTTACTCTCTTTCACGCAATTAGAAACGGCTTCGTTGTCTTTATAAGTACGAGCTCGAGAAAATTAAGTTGCAATTACTTTGCAATCCCTCATTCAAAAAAAGTCCGGAAACCCGGACGGTCGATTGATAATCCCAGTCTACGCGAAAACAGTAATCGCTAGGTAGGAGCTTTATATCATAATTCTTCAACAATAATATTACTGTTAGTGTACACACAGAGCTCAGAGGCAACTTGTAGAGACTCACGGGCAATATCCTTAGCTTCTAGATGCACAGCATGACGTTTAAGAGCTCTAGCTGCTGAGAGGGCGAAATTCCCCCCTGAGCCTATTGCCAACAGATCATCATCAGGCTCAATGACCTCTCCTCCGCCGGAAATGAGCAACATACCAGAATGATCCATAACGATCAGTAGTGCTTCTAGCTTACGCAGTACCCGATCCTGTCTCCAATCTTTAGCAAGCTCCACTGCAGCTCTCTGCAGATTCCCATGATGCTCTTCTAGTTTCCCTTCAAACTTCTCAAACAACGTAATTGCATCACCCACTGAACCCGCAAAACCGGCAATAACTTGACCCCGGTACAATCTACGAACTTTCTTGGCTGTCTGCTTCATCACAACGCTTTCACCAAAGGTAACCTGCCCATCACCGGCAATCGCACCTTTGCCATTATGACGAACCGCACAAATCGTAGTGGCATGAAAAGTTGGAATCATAGAACATCGCTTCCTTCCATCTCTTGTATACTCTTAATCATATTCTATATTTAGAGAACCATTCAAATCAAATTGCTACGCGCGATAAAAGCAGACATACTATCCAACGCACGATGAGCAAGCGCTTCTTTCTTTTCTGCTTTCTTACGGTAGCGAGTATCTAGGTTAGGAAATAATCCAAAATTCGCATTCATTGGTTGAAAATTCTCAAAGTCGGCAGTAGTTATATATCTTGCCATACTTCCAAGCGTTGTATCCTCAGGGAAAACGATCCCTTCTTCTCCTAATGCAACCCGTGCTGCATTAATCCCTGCCACCAGACCAGAAGCCGCAGATTCTACATAGCCTTCAACACCGGTCATCTGACCAGCAAAAAACAGCTTAGGTTGACTCTTCAACTGATAAGTCGGCATTAACAATTTCGGCGAATTAAGGAACGTGTTACGGTGCATGACACCATACCGTACAAATTCAGCTTTTTCCAATCCAGGAATCATGGAGAAGACGCGGCTCTGTTCCCCCCATTTGAGGTGAGTCTGGAACCCAACCAAATTATATAACGTTGCTGCCGCATTGTCTTGACGAAGCTGAACGACAGCATGCGGAATTTTCCCTGTGCGTGGATCAGGTAAGCCTACCGGTTTCATCGGACCAAACAGCGCCGTTTGTTTTCCTCTGCGCATCATGATCTCGATCGGCATGCAGCCTTCAAAATAAACTTCTTTCTCAAATTCTTTGAGTTGAGCTACCTCAGCAGTGATGAGTGCTTCATAAAAAGCATCGAATTCTTCCTCATTCATCGGGCAGTTGAGGTATGCCGCTTCTCCTTTATCATAACGAGAAGCAAGATATACTTTATCCATATCGATAGATTCTTTGTCCACAATCGGAGCAGCGGCATCATAGAAGTAGAAATAATCCTGACCTGTTAGCCGTTGAATCTGTTCTGATAATGCAGGAGAAGTTAATGGACCCGTAGCGATGATGACAATTCCATCATGTGGGATTTCTCTGATCTCCTCTTTCACTACGGTAACCAGGGGATGCTCATGCAACATGCGGGTAATTTCACCTGAGAAGCCGTCGCGATCCACCGCAAGCGCACCACCTGCAGGTACGGCGTTGCGATCTGCCGCACCAAGCACGAGCGAATTCAGCATGCGCATTTCTTCTTTAAGTACACCAACTGCATTAGTTAAGCCATTCGCCCGCAGAGAATTACTGCAGACGAGTTCAGCAAATTTATCGGTATGATGCGCTGGGGTTTTTACAACCGGACGCATTTCATATAATGTCACAGGAATCCCTCGGCTCACAAGTTGCCAGGTAGCTTCGCTCCCCGCCAGACCAGCACCGATAACGGTAACCTTATTTATTGAATCTGTCATAATGAATAACCCCCAGTTGTAGTTTTTTATTCGTCGGAGGCGTCGTCGTTCTCTTCAATAAGCTCCACATGATCGCAGGCCGTACATTGTAACTTAGCGCCCTTCTTATTCCGCTTCTCTATAAGCATTGATTCGCATTTTGGACATGGCTTCGTTGAAGGTCTATCCCAAGATACAAAGTCACATTCAGGATAACGGTCACAACCATAGAAGACTCTACCCTTCTTACTACGACGCTCTACCACATGCCCGTCACTACATTTAGGACAAGGTACCCCAATATCCTTAATGATCGGCTTGGTATTCCGACAGTCCGGAAACCCTGAACAAGCTAGAAACTTACCAAAGCGTCCTAGTTTATAAACGAGATGTCGTCCACATTTCTCACAAATCTCGTCTGAAACCTCGTCCTCAATTTCAATTTCCTTCATTTCTTCTTCCGCAACCTCAAGTCGCTTTTCAAACGTTTCGTAGAAATCACTCAGGACCTTGACCCAATCCTCAGAACCCTCTTCCACATGGTCGAGATTTCCTTCCATGTTAGCAGTGAACTCAGCATTGAGAATTTCTGGGAAGAATTGTTCCATTTGCTCAATGACTAATTCACCAAGCTCTGTTGGCATAAACTTCTTCTCTTCTATTGCTACATAACCACGTTTCTGGATCGTCTCCAAAGTAGGGGCATACGTACTCGGACGACCTATTCCTAGCTCCTCCAACGTCTTCACCAGACGAGCCTCCGTATATCTTGGTGACGGTTGAGTGAAATGCTGCTTCGGATCAATAGCCTCAGTCTTGAGTTTATCTCCACTTTTTAGTGGTGGCAGGAATTTATCTTCATCCGTCGTTCCGTCGTCATTACCTTCTACGTAAACCTTCATAAACCCCGGAAAACGAATTTTGGAGCCAACCGCACGAAACGTCGTTTCTTCAGCTGCGATGTCAACGGATAAAGTATCAAGTATAGCTGAGGACATCTGACTAGCCATAAAACGTTCCCAGATGAGCTTGTATAAACGGAACTGGTCACGAGTAGTAACCGCCTTAACCGAATCAGGATCACGCAAAGCCGAAGTCGGACGTATAGCCTCATGCGCTTCCTGAGCATTAGCAGCTTTCTTAGAATATTGACGAGGTGTTTCTGGGGCATAGGTTTCACCGTATTTACCTACGATGAATTCCTTAGCTTCTTCTTGGGCAGAGACTGCAATCCGCGTCGAATCCGTACGCATATAAGTAATTAGACCGACCGTGCCTTCTTTCCCAAGATCCACACCTTCATATAATTGCTGAGCAACGGACATCGTCTTAGCCGCACGGAAGTTTAGCTTGCGAGCTGCCTCTTGTTGCAGTGAACTCGTAGTAAACGGTGCTGCTGGATGCCGGAGACGTTCCTTTTCTTTCACATTCGTTACATTAAACTTAGCGCCCTCAATCGACTTCAGAATTTCGTTAACCTGAGCTTCGTTTGTGAGCTCCAACTTTTCACCCTTATAATGATGAAACTTAGCTTCGAAAATAGATTCCTTAATTTTGAGCTTAGCTGTTATACTCCAATACTCTTCTGGAACGAACTCTGAAATTTCATTCTCCCGATCAAGGATGATCTTAACTGCTACCGATTGCACGCGACCGGCAGATAGACCCTTCTTAACCTTCTTCCAGAGCAACGGACTAATTTTGTAACCAACAAGACGATCTAATATCCGTCTGGCTTGTTGAGCATTAACAAGATCCATGTTGATTTTACGTGGAGTCTTGAATGCATCCTTAACGGCTTCTTTGGTAATTTCATTAAACACAACACGGCATGTTTCTGTCTCATCCATATCAAGCGCATGAGCCAGATGCCAAGCAATTGCCTCACCTTCACGGTCCGGGTCAGCTGCTAGATATATTTTCTTAACCTTTTTACTAGCATCTTTTAATTCCTTTAATATAGAACCCTTCCCACGGATAGTAATATACTTTGGATTGAAGTCATTTTCCACCTCAACCCCAATTTGACTCTTGGGCAAATCGCGAACATGACCCATGGAGGCTTTCACGATGAATTTGCTTCCTAGGTATTTACCTATCGTTTTCGCCTTGGCAGGCGATTCTACGATGACGAGAGAATCCGCCACTGGTTCATCCTCCTCTCAAACATATCAGATGTATTTATCTAAATATCATATAACCAAATTATTACGCAACTCTCAGTTGGAATGAACTATATTAGTTTATAAACAGAACCGGGTAGTTGAACCACCGCTTTTTTCATGATTAAAGATAACAGAACTGAATGTAAAAGTCCAAAATCCCATGCCGATAAATTCATCAGCTCATCAAAATTACGGATTCCCTGCTCCAACATATGGTATATGCGCTGCTCCTCATCTGTCAACTTGCAATCTGCCATACCGTCACTCGTATCTTCTTTCCCCCCTGACCAAAGACCATATTCTTCTAAAATATCTCTTGGTTCCGTTACGATTTTGGCACCTTGCTTAAGTAATTCAAGACTTCCTCGGCTTTTTGGAGAAGTAATTGGCCCTGGAACAGCGAAAACATCACGGTTTGCCTCAAGCGCGCGATCAGCAGTAATTAGGGAACCACTCCGTGAATCGGCTTCAACAATGACAGTTCCGCGAGATATCCCGGCAATGATTCGGTTTCGTTGTGGGAATAAACCTGGATGGCTCGCAGTACCCATAGGATATTGAGATAGAATCAGTCCATTTTCTGCAATTCGTTGGTATAAGGCTGTATGTTCAGATGGATAGGCAATGTCGATGGCTGTACCAAGTACAGCTATTGTGGATCCACCACAGTTCAGCGCGGCTTCATGACACACGCCATCAATTCCCCTAGCCATCCCACTCACAATGGTAACGCTATGAGCACAGAGCTCCGTAACAAGCATCTCACCAACCTTACGTCCATATGCGGTCGGAACACGAGTGCCTACCATCGCAATAGATAGCGTGGATAACAGTCTTATATTACCTTTAGCATACAGAATCCAGGGAGGTTGATCTGTTTCCTTCATTAGTATTGGGTATTCGTCATCAAAATAAGTAATCACTTGGATCCCCTTCTTACTCATCCTATCTAATCGCTCCTGAACCCAATGAGCAGTAAAACGTGTCGCCATCGTCTGTGCTAATTCCGCACTTAACCCCCTCTGCATCCAATCCTCAGGACTGAAATCAAAAGCATTCACCCAATCATCATCCCTAGTTAATATATTTGAAATTTTCTTCCACCCTAAACCTGGACTATCATCTAAACCTGCTAATATCCATTTCTTCTCCACTTCGTGTTCCTCCATTCATTCACATGGTTATATTGCACAATCAAAAATCCTATTTTGTAAAAAAAATCCTTTAAAAAACAAAAAAAGCAACCTTCTGGCCCGAATGGACCCAGAAGGTTGCTTACCTTTGCTTCATTATATCAGTCTTCTATTACTGTGTCGTGCACAAATTAAGGATTCCCCGCTCTTCAAGTACGCTAACTAGAGTAGAGCCCATCTCTGATGGTGTTGGAGCTACTCTAATTCCACATGATTCCAATTTTTTGATTTTCTCTTCGGCAGTTCCTTTGCCTCCTGAGATGATAGCACCTGCATGCCCCATCCTTTTACCCGGAGGTGCGGTTACACCACCAATAAATCCTACCACTGGTTTCGTCATGTTATCACGAATCCAATCAGCCGCCTCTTCTTCGGCTGTTCCCCCGATTTCTCCGATCATAATGACAGCCTTTGTTGCGTCATCTTCATTAAAACGACGTAGGATATCAATAAACTCCGAGCCTTTGACCGGATCACCACCGATACCAATCGCAGAGGACTGACCAATTCCGCGCGTAGTTAACTGATGAACCGCTTCATACGTTAGCGTTCCACTTCGCGATACTACGCCTACATGACCTGGTAAATGAATGTAACCAGGCATGATCCCTATCTTGCATTCTCCTGGTGTAATAACACCCGGACAGTTAGGCCCAATTAGAACTGTTTGCTTACCTTCCATATAACGCTTCACCCTAACCATATCTAACACCGGAATTCCTTCCGTGATACAAATGACAAGGTCGAACTCCGCTTCTACCGCTTCCAGTATAGAATCTGCAGCAAAGGCGGGAGGAACATAAATAACACTTGCGGTAGCTCCCGTCTTCTCTTTCGCTTCGCGCACGGTATTAAAAACAGGTAAACTAACTGTCTTGCCATTTTCTAGCGCAATATCAACTACAGTGCCACCTTTGCCCGGCGAAGTTCCGCCAACCATTTGTGTGCCGTAATCCAGGGCGCCCTTGGCGTGAAACAGTGCGGTTTTTCCTGTAATCCCCTGGGTGATGACTTTTGTATTTTTATCGACCAAAATACTCATGATAAGAGCCTCCACTTCATGGTTAAGGTGATTATATTATGACTGCCTAGACTGCCTCTACGAGAGATACGATCTTCTGGGCTCCATCAGCCATCGAATCTGCTGAAACAATAGCTAGACCTGAACCTGCTAGAATTCGCTTGCCGAATTCGACATTTGTACCTTCCAGCCTGACAACTAAAGGACGATCCAACCCAACTTGCTGAGCAGCTTCCACAATACCAGACGCAATCACGTCACATTTCATAATTCCTCCAAAAATGTTGACGAATATCCCTTTTACTTTAGCATCAGATAAGATGATCTTAAAAGCTTCTGTCACCTTCTCAGCCGTTGCACCGCCCCCTACATCTAGGAAGTTAGCCGGGTCGCCTCCATAGTATTTAATAATATCCATGGTTGCCATCGCTAGACCAGCCCCGTTAACCATGCATCCGATATTACCGTCCAAGGCGATATAGCTCAAATCGAACTTGGAAGCTTCAATCTCTTTCTCATCTTCTTCTTCTAAATCACGAAGCTCCAATATATCCTTATGACGGAACAAAGCATTGGAATCGAAATTCAGTTTTGCGTCCAGCGCCATAATGTCGCCGTCCCCTGTTACGACAAGTGGATTAATTTCAGCAATCGAACAATCCTTATCCACAAACGCTTCGTATAATGCCAACATAAACTTTGCAGCTTTGTTCACAAGTTCATTCGGAATATGAATAGCGTAAGCTAATCTACGAGCCTGATAGGCCTGAAGACCTATAGCAGGATCAATCACTTCTTTAAATATTTTCTCAGGTGTAGCTGCGGCAACCTCTTCAATCTCCGTTCCGCCCTCTTCCGAAGCCATCAGAACAACACAGCCAGTTCCCCTATCTACTACAATACCTACATAGTACTCTTTCTTGATGTCACATCCCTGCTCAACGAGCAGACGTTTAACTTGTTTGCCTTCTGGGCCCGTCTGATGTGTCACGAGCACCTTGCCTAGGATTTCCTCGGCATAGCTGCGTACTTCATCCAGATTTTTAGCCACTTTGACGCCACCGGCTTTTCCCCGGCCCCCAGCGTGAATCTGTGCCTTAACTACCACTACCGGGCTTCCCAACGCTACCGCTGCTTCCACAGCTTCATCCACCGTAAATGCTACTTGTCCTTTTGGTACGGCAACTCCATACTGCTTCAGTACTTCTTTTCCTTGATATTCGTGGATATTCATGATTATAATCCTCCGATCAACAGGCGGTTTTAGGGATAAATGATGAAACTCAGATCATTGTATCATGTTTTTAAAACGCTTTCCTTAAAAAGTTCATGATTTATACACAACTTTTTTGTATCATTCTCATCTAATATTGAGATCAATTCCTAACATCAGATGAAACTATTCATTTGTAGTAACCTTAGCATATCTATCAGCACTCCCTTTTAACTCCTGCAAATTTAAAATTCAACTCCAACTTCACCTTCATTTACATTCCTAGTTACTATATCTATTTGAGATGAATCGCTCATAAATTGTCTTATTATGACGAAATTAAATATTGTGAATTTTCCTCTTGCATTTTATTTCTACTTTAGAATTAACTCTGTTATTTTGGCTCAAAACCAAAAACAGCGGTTGGCAGACCCAATAGCGGGAAGCAACGTTATGTTTGGGAGGATGTTACCTTCACTGTTAAAGGAGCTGCAACTATCATTCTACTCTTGACTTTTAAGAGACAAAAACCTAGAATACGGTCAAAGACAATACTCATGAGGAAGCACCTCTGTATCTCTCGTTCGGTGAGTTCTAAATCACTATGAGCAGAATCAGAAGAAGGGGTGTTTTTTTGTTATGTATGGAAGATTATACAGTGCGTGTTTATATGGTATTGATGGGGTAATGATTGAAGTTGAAGTAGACTTGTCGAGTGGCATTCCCCAGACGAGTATCGTAGGATTACCAGATTCAGCTGTGAGAGAAGCCGTGGATAGAGTGCGAGCAGCCGTCAAAAATTGTGGGTATACTTTTCCCTTGCAACGGGTCACGATCAACCTAGCACCTGCTGATCTCCGGAAAGAGGGCTCAGCCTTCGACTTGGCAATAGCACTTGGTATTCTTGCTACTAGTGATCAAGTCATTCTTCCGCCCAGCGAACGACTTCTTATTATTGGGGAACTATCTCTCGATGGAGCATTACGTCCAGTTCGTGGTGTATTGCCGATGGTAGATCATGCTTTTCGCCAGGGGATTAACTCTGTGCTCTTGCCAGCTGACAATGCAGAAGAGGCATTGCTCATTGAGGGTATGAAGGTCTATGGACTACGACATTTAAATGATCTTCCGCCTTTACTTACTAACCAAACAACTCAAAAGATGTCCCCGCTTGTTCTAGATTCACTAGCCCATCTTGAAATCAACAGGACAAAGCATCCTCGTCCTTTCACGTGTGTAGAGGAATCTATTGAGGATTACAGTGATGTCCTTGGACAGCGCCATGTCAAAAGGGCTCTAACCATCGCTGCAGCTGGCATGCATAACATCATGCTGATTGGTCCACCAGGCACTGGAAAAACGATGCTCATCCGTCGGCTACCTTCTATTCTCCCCCCGCTCTCGCAAGAGGAATCACTCGAGGTCACCAAGATTTATAGCTCCGCAGGGAAATTCAAAGGATCCGAGAGTGGATTGATCACACGTCGTCCTTTTCGCTCACCTCATCATACGATTTCTGCTGGCGGGTTGATTGGTGGTGGGGGTATTCCAAAGCCCGGTGAGGTTAGTCTTGCCCATCAAGGTGTGTTGTTCCTAGACGAGTTGCCTGAATTTTCGCGAAATGTTCTCGAAGTGTTGCGTCAGCCGCTAGAGGAGCATAAGGTTACGATAAGCCGTTCACGGGCATCTTTTACCTTTCCAGCCCATTTTTTACTTGCTTCTTCATTAAATCCGTGTCCGTGCGGTTACTTGGGTTCAGAACCCCCGCTGCCTATGTGTACATGTAGCCCTTTTCGTATTGCTCAATACCGCGAACGCATCTCGGGTCCTCTATTAGATCGAATCGACATGCATGTAGAAGTTCCTCGCCCTGCCGATTGGCAGAACGATAGCAACCCGCTTACCAGTGCTGAAATGAGAAGCGAAGTATATGCAGCCGGAGAAATTCAATTGCAGCGATACAAAGGCCAGCCCTTCTCGCATAACAGCGAGTTATCTGGAAGCACACTCCGTAAATTTGCCAATCTGAGCCGGGAAGCAGAATTACTATTGAAATCATCCTTTGAAGCGCTGGGACTCAGCATGCGAGCCTACGACCGAATCATCAAACTATCCCGAACGATTGCTGACCTTGAAGGGAAGGACTTCATTGCAACGAATCATATAGCTGAGGCGATCCAATATCGTCAGCTTGATCGACGAAACAGGGATTTGGTGTAAGTGTAGGGGCAGGGGCAAGTTCATTCCATAAACATAGGCGGGTTTAATTCGGACCAAAAACATATTCAGCGCTGTATGGAAACAGTAGATGGTATAGATCGAAGTATAATTTAATCATCGTATATTGACTATTTACTATTAATAAAAGTCCGCTAAAATGCTGCAATAATATGTTCTAAGGTTAAGCTGTCATCTCGTTCAAAAGTAATAGCCATTACGTCAAAACGTATGTTAGCGTTACTTTTCCGAACACTATGTAAATACACGGCCGTGGTATCACGGACCTGCTTCATTTTACGAACCGTTATGGATTCAGACGGCGTGCCAAAAGACGACGCATAACTACTGCGGCTACGAACTTCCACAATAACTATTACGTCATCTTGTAGGGCGATTAGATCAATCTCACCAGAACGGCAACGCCAGTTTCTCTCAACGATCTCATATCCTTGAGCGATTAAGTAATCCGCCGCTGCTTGCTCGGCTAATTGCCCTCTGGCTTTGCGTCCATCTGGTATTGATGCATGCTTAAAATCATCCCTCACGAGACGCCCTTCTTTCCGCAAATTTGTCGGAACGATAGATGAAACTGAGGATTTCAGCTACCAAAGAATACAACTCAGGTGGAATTTGTTGATCCAAATCGAGCTTAGAGAGCACTTCAACTAGAGCGGGATCCTCTTGTACTGGAATCCCATGCTCCTTTGCCTTCTCCATGATCCTCTCCGCTAAAAGCCCACGACCCTTAGCGATAACAACAGGAGCTTCACTCTTCGAGGGCTCATATCTCAAAGCCACAGCTCTTTTGAAAGCGAGGGAACGTTCTTCCTTGTGCTCGCTCATACCCGGTAGTCCACCCCTTTATAAGGAGTCGGTGTATAAGAAACCGACAAACCTAATTCGCTTCCTACACTTTCTTCACTATCAGGCTGAATTAACGGTTCTGCTTTCATCGAAAGCAAACGATAGCCCGTGGCTTCAAGTGCACCCTCAATTTCGTCTTGTCTTGATTCAAGAAAGGCGCCGGTAGCTTCATGTTCACTGTATATTTTCAATAGAACCTTCTTATCAGCCACTTGTACATCGACCATAATTTGTCCCAATGCTTTCATTTGCAGGTCAAACCACAGCCGACAATTAGCAGGATCCATTTCCCCTTTATGGCCACGTCTCGATTCAATATGAACGGAAGCGGTTTGCTGTCCATCCGGTCCAAAAAAGGGCAGGAACATGGTCACTTGAGCAAAGGGCGAGGTTCGGTCTGTATTAAGAAGTAATTGCTGTCCAGTCAACTGATGAATCAATTGACGTGCTGCTTCTTGCAAGGGAGCTGGTATATCATCCGCTGCAGCAATCTGCAGCAGGAGTCCCTTCAGCGTCTCTTTGGCTGCACCTGTGCTTGCCACGACATCCGGCGCATTATCTAGTAGCGCCGGATTCAAAGCCGCTGTAGTGGCTGCGGCTTTGTCTGCACCGCCAAGCGGGAGCGTGGCGGCTGGCGTGTTTGGTGCCGCCACGCCATCGTCTGTGGCGGCGGCAGTGGCCCCGCCGGGCGCATTCGCGCCCCCGGCGGTGGCTTGAGGCGCCGCGCCTGCGGCAAGCGGCGCTGACCCCGTCGCCGGCGCGCTAGGCGCAGCCGCGCGCAGCGACTGCTGCTCGTGCTCCGCACCGAGCAGCTTCAGCACGCGTCCCACCCACGGCTCCGCCTCCGTGGTGGGACGCGTGCTTGGTGAAGCGGCCAACTGGCCCGCTTCACCTGGCGCCGCAGGCGCTGGTGCTGCCGCTGCTGCGCTGGCAGCGGCCTGGCTGCTTCCCGCCGGGGAATTCCCGGCGGCAGCACTACCTGCCGGACCCGTTGCTTGCGGGTCCGCCCCAGATCTTGTCATTCCAGCCTGCGGGTTTGTCATGTCTGCCTGCGAGTTCGCCCCCGGCTTTATTATTCCCGCTCCCTTTAGATCCGCACCAGATCTAGCTAAAGCTTCCTGTGGAACAGCCGCACGTAATTCAAGCAATACATTCTGTAATTTCACTAATAAACTTTCAGCGCTCTTCTCCCCACCTAACGCACCTTGAAGAAACAATGCATTTGCGCCAGCTGTTGATGAAGCATTCATTGAAGCACCATTAGCACCTGTAGCTGTCGCCGCTTTAGCCGAGGACGCTTCAGCTGAAATATTATTTTGAGTGAGCAGATTATCCCCATTCGGAGCTGTCAATGTATTCCCTACAGCTCCACGCCCTCCTGCTACATCTGCTTTTGCACCATTCATTACATCCTGACGTAATAAATTAGCTATCCCTTCTTCAAGGGAAGATAACAACTCATGAAGTGGTGGTCCAAATACTGCCTGATGCAATCCTGCCACGGTCTCTCCCGTTATAGGTAATCCTCTGCCATTAGCAATGCCTGCAGCTTGAATCCATTCCGAAAGTGGAACCTCCACCGGCTTGTGTACTAACGTCTGTAGAACTTGCGAGACACTCTCTTTCGTTAACGGTAACCCGTTAGCCTGCATCTGACTTATCATTTCCCGGTTAGAAGCGGTATTCTCCAGACCCAGCGTCTTCAGAACCTCACCTAAAGAAGTCGCCGACATTTGCGTCCCAGAAAGTGACCCCATCGGTTTCAGGACCGTCAATCCTTCTTCACTTGGTTGTTGTACTTGAAGTAGCGTCGTCTGTCCAGGTTGCAGCGGGGTTTCCAATGTTGCGTGAAGCTTCACACCCTGAACTTGAATAACCGCCTCCTGGCCGTCGTCAGAAACACTTAGCACGGTACCCCTAACGACTTGACCTGTCTTTAATTCCAAAGTCTTTGGTGTCCCAGCCTTGGTATCTCCCACCAGGCTACGGACCAGTGGTCCAATATTCATCAACTCACCCCTCACAGACAGATTTATATGAAAACCCGCCTTAACAATGGCGGGCTCTTAGAACAAAGTTTGCTCCTGAAGAAATAAATTAGTTAAAAAGCTTTTGCGATGCATAGGCGTCGCCCCAAAAGCTAAGATTTGTTCGCGATGTAACTTCGTAGCATACCCCTTATGTATGGCGATTCCATACTCTGGATAAAGCGCGTCCCATTCTCCTTCGCAAAGTCGATCCCTCGTTACTTTAGCGACTATCGAAGCGGCTGCAATCGATTGACTGTTTGCATCTCCTTTAATTACAGACAACTGTGGAATTTTCACATCCACCTTCTCTGCATCAATTAGCAAAAAATCAGGAGTAACCTTAAGTTGTTCTACTGCCTGCTTCATTGCCAGCCTTGCCGCTTGCTTGATATTGATTCGGTCTATCATTTCTGAGTCTACTAGCCCAACCCCCACTGCCAGGGCATGCTCCATAATCATATCGTATAATAAATCGCGTTTCTTCGGGCTTAATTTCTTAGAATCATTTACACCTTCTAGTATAAGACCCTCTGGCAAAATAACCGCAGCGGCTACAACATCTCCGAACAGGCATCCTCGCCCCACCTCATCAATACCAGCTATATTTGAATATAAGGGCCAATACTCCCTCTCATAAGTCAGCAAATCACTCATAGTTCCTCCTAAAAGTTTTGTTAGCTTTACTTCAATGATTCATCTTCGTACAAAACTTACATCGTAAGCATCCACTAGTTTTGTTAGCTTTACTTCAATGATTCATCTTCGTACAAAACTTACATCGTAAGCATTCGCTTAGTTTTGTTAGCTTTACTTCAACGACTCTTCTACGTACAAAACTTACTTCGTAAGTATTGGTATACCAAAAACCTCTTTAAATCTTACTTATCTTGAACAAAATTATCAAGTGGTAGAGTTCTTGTCTATAACCCTATTATCGGCATAACACCTTTATTCTTATAGAGTTTATCTTGATTAACTGAAACATTGGCATAACAGATGCGGTGAAAATGATTAAAAGGAATTTCTCCATCTAATATGAATTATTTCCTACCAAAAGTGACTTAACTGGAATATCTCCATCAAAATTAGTCTCTTTCATGAAAATGAGATGGAGATGGTTCAATTAACTGGAGCTATTCCATTTAATTGAAGAAAAAAATGGTTTCTTTAGCAATTTAGCAGTAGTAATTCCATCTAGATGAAATCTAGATGAAATTTCGATCAAATATTGAATATAGAATCTTCACCTTCGTAGATGCCGGATATGATCAACAGCTTTCAAACCGAATTTAAACAGCGCGCACCGATAAAATATCGACGCGCGCTGAATTTTTTTGATTGCCCCGTCTACTACAGCGGGAACATTCTTTAAGTTTGAATTAGCAGTAATATAATCGATGATAAACTGAGACAAGTACTAATTAACCAAAGAATCATGACTGTTTGCCGATGCGTCAATCCTGCGCGGAGTAACCGGTAATGCACTTGACTTGCATCTGCCACATAAATCGATTTTCCTTGTGAAAAACGCTTGATGATAACAAACAAATTATCAAAAATCGGAACACCTAGCGCAAGAACAGGAATAAACAGCGATAATACCGTGGCTTGCTTGAATGCTCCGTCCAGCGCGATAACAGCTAATATAAAACCGACAAACGTTGCCCCTGCATCACCCATAAAAATTTTTGCAGGTGCCTTGTTATATCGCAAGTAGGCAAGGGTTACACCGACGAGAATAATGGCCATAATCGCTGAATTTGATTGCCCTTTGGTTATGGCTACGATGAATAGCGTAATCGCCGAAATTGCAGAGAGCCCCCCAGCTAGTCCATCCAAACCATCTGAGAAATTTATAACCGTAGTTACACCGAAAATCCACAATATAGTTAATAAAAACTGTAATATCCCGGGAAGAAGTACATATTCGCCTGAAAATGGGTTAACAAATCCCGTAAATGAAATACCCGAAGCATATACAACTACTGCTGCCATAATTTGAACTACCAGTTTGGGAAGAGCCGGAAAATCTTTGCCTTTCGTCTTGTACCAGTCGTCAAGAGTACCAATAATGAGCAACATCATTCCACCAATAAATATAGCTAACGTTTCCATATTAAACTCTCTACCAATGATTAAATACGTAACAAAAAAACCAATAAAAATAACATAACTCGCTGTAAGTGGGATCGGTTCACGATGCAGCTTGCGCTCTACATCCTTCCGCGGCTTATCTACGAAATCAATCCGAAATGCCAATTTAGCAAAAGGTGGAATAAGTATATATACAATAAGAAACGACAACACGAACGAAATTAAATATAAAATAATAACACCCCATCATATATAATCAACACGATTATACATTCTCCTGAGAAAATTGTCGATATTCCCTATGAATGTCTCTCTGTAAAATAGAATGACCGCCCACTATCAGGTGGACGGTCAACATGATTTAAAATGGTGCTTCCATCGAAAAAGTTCCCATTTTACCTGCTCGTAATTCACGCAAGAACAATGAAGATGCTTTCTCTAGGTCGACACGCCCTCCGCTTACAATACAGCCACGTTTACGACCGATCGCTTCCATTATGGCTACGATCTCATCTGGCGTATCAAAATCTCGGGGTTGCTCCCCTAAATCGAACCGTTCTTGCATGCGTGGCCAATAATACTTGGACAAATACTTTACAGCAAAGAAGGCAATATCCTCAACATTAAGAATCTCTTCTTTGATTGCACCAGTAACAGCAAGTCGATAACCCACATTCTGGTCTTCAAACTTCGGCCACAAAATCCCTGGTGTATCCAGCAATTCCATGTCTGTGCCCACTTTAATCCACTGCTGCCCTTTCGTAACCCCAGGGCGATCGCCCGTAGCTGCAATATTGCGTCCAGCCAGCCGATTGATCAATGTGGATTTACCTACATTCGGAATTCCAACGATAAGCGCACGCACTGCCCGTGGGTTAATACCCTTCGCGATCTGTCTGTCGATCTTGTCCTTCAGCAGTTGTTTCGCAAGCTGAGAAATTTCCTTAATCCCTTGACCGCTTGAAGCATCCGCTGCAATCGTTAGATGCCCTTCATTCTTAAAGTACTCAATCCATTCGCGTGTTACAGAAGCATCTGCCAAGTCTGCTTTGTTCAACACAATTAAGCGTGGTTTGTTCTGTAAGATGTCGTCGATCATCGGATTTCTGCTGGACAATGGAAGACGAGCATCAAGCAGCTCGATTACCACATCAATAAGCTTCAGCTTATCCTGAATCTGACGGCGAGCTCTGGTCATATGCCCGGGAAACCATTGAATTGTCATATTTTTTCACCTCTAGTTCCCGTTTATGCTCTTCTTTCGAATTACATTAGTGTGAGACAAATTTCATATCTTTAAGGGGCCAGAAAACTAAATCCGCACGCCCAACAATATCTTCAAAAGGTACAAATCCAATACGTCTGCTATCCGTACTGTTAGAACGATTATCACCTAGTACAAATACGTGACCCTCAGGTACCTTGCCATCTTGAAACTGTTCATTCGGGAAGTTAGCTTCGGTATTGTACAGTTCATTATTATTATGCTTCTCATCTACGGCTTCTTTAATGTATGTCTCATCAACCACATTTCCATTAACCGTAATGGTATCGCCTTCGACTTTTACCGTATCACCAGGAACCCCGATGACCCGTTTTATAAAATCACGGCCTTCAGATGGTACATGAAAAACAATGACCTCTCCATGCTCTGGTTGTCTGACATCATACAGAATTTTGTTGACGATGATTCTTTCGCCGGTATGAAAATTCGGCTGCATCGACGGACCGTCTACTATAAATGGAGCGAAGAAAATCCAGCGAATCAGCAGAACCAACGCAACAGCGATTACGATGGCTTTCAACCACTCTATCGCCTCATTTTTCTGTTTCTTGGGCGGGTCTTGGGGAGTTCCCGAATGGCCCGAATGCTCCTGTTGAAATTGCTGCTCCATAGATCGGTAACCTCTCTTTGTCATAAAATATGTAACAAAATTCGGTTTCTAAAAATAATAAAGGAGCTTGAATAAATACAAGCTCCCCTTGATCGTTAATGAATTAACGACGCGCTTCTTTAATTCTTGCTGCTTTACCACGAAGTTCACGAAGATAGTACAACTTAGCACGACGCACTTTACCGCGACGAGATACTTCGATCTTTTCGATTTTTGGGGAATGGATTGGGAAAGCTCTTTCCACACCTACACCATTCGAAATTTTACGAACAGTAAAGGTTTCACTGATTCCACCGCCATGACGCTTGATAACGACACCTTCAAACAATTGGACACGTTCACGAGTTCCTTCAATAACCTTAACGAACACTTTCAAAGTGTCCCCAGGACGAAAACTCGGAATATCTTTGCGAAGTTGTTCTTGCGTAATCGCTTGTAAAATATTCATATATGACTTCCTCCTTCCACTCAGGTGTTCTTGCCTCTTCCAGAGAAACTCATGTTCTTCTCCTTCATTATCCGCAGCGGACCACCGAATTCACAACAAAAGCAATTTTACCATACTTTCATCAGCATATCAAGGCATTTGACTCATTATTGTCTTTTTACTGGACGAATTGTGCATGTTATGGCTACTCCTCTGAAGAAGTTACATTCAAATTTTGGGTAAATTTATGATATCAGCATCCGTCACTAATTTTAAGAAATATTTAGCTTAGTTATTTTGACCCGCATAATAATTCAGAATATCATCAACCGTTCTTATACGATCCTCTTCCTTGTGCCCGTTCTCTTGTGTTTGTTGCTCTTGTTGTTCCAAATGTTCCATTCGTTACTTCCTCCTACTCAACTTTAACAAATCACTTCAAGTAATTAGTTCAAGCCTTCATTAAGTTATTACCCAATAGGAGTCCATATGCACCTCATGAATTAATAAAGACAATATGTTATCTTATTCCCGAAGTATCAATAATGTGCTTATCCTCTTCAAAATAATAAAAAGAACCGCATATATCACGGTTCTTGAGTGTACGTATATAGACTAATTAATTCGGATCTACTTCATTCTCATGTTCTACTTCAAATTGCACCAGCCATTTTCGATCCTGTGGGGATAATTCCACATGATCTAGTAGATCAGGTCGACGCAGCCAAGTCCGTCGTAGCGCTTCTCTACGCCGCCATTCCTCGACATTAGCGTGATGTCCACTGAGCAGTATATCAGGTACTTTCCAGCCGCGAAATTCAGCAGGACGTGTATAATGTGGATATTCAAGTAAGCCAGTGCTAAAAGAATCACTTACGGCACTATTCTCATTACCAAGTACTCCAGGTAGCAAACGTGCGACACTGTCGATGATTACCATTGCAGGTAATTCGCCACCAGTCAAGACATAGTCACCAATCGACAATTCATCGGTCACAAGGTACTCACGAATCCGTTCATCATAACCTTCATAATGACCACAAATAAAGACAAGATGGTCTTCCTGCGCCAGCTCTTCTGCTTTCTTTTGAGTAAACTTCTCCCCTTGAGGACACATCAAGATGACTCGCGGGGGAGAGGATGATTCTATTGCCGAATCCAACTCCTCTTTCCTTCGGGATAGTACATCTTCCACAGCCGAAAAGATCGGCTCCGCCTTCAGTACCATCCCCCCGCCTCCACCGTATGGCGTGTCGTCCACCCTATTGTGCTTGTTCCCTGAATATTCTCGGAAATTAATCGCATTCAGAGATACAATGCCTTTCTCCTGTGCTTTACCAAGAATACTGCTATTGAATACGCCTTCAAACATCTCAGGAAACAAGGTCAGGACATCCATGCGCATTTTTATAACAGTCCTTCCATCAGGTGAACCTTCACGAGTTTATTCTGCACATCCACGTCAAGTACTACATCATCAATAACCGGAAGAAGAAGTTGCTTTCCAGAAGGTAACTTCACCACCCATACATCATTTGCCCCTGGACGCAGAATCTCCTCAATCACACCAAGATCCTCATCTTCATCGCTCACGACACGGCAACCGATAATTTCGTGGTAATAATATTCATTCTCCGACAACTCAACCGCCTGCTCTTTAGGAACTTTCAATTCGGTTCCCTTATACTTCTCTACATCGTTTATATTGTCGAAACCCTCAAACTTGACGATATATGTTCCATTATTGGAGCGTGCAGAAACTACAGTAACTTCAATTTTTGTTTTCTTCTCAGCATCAACTATTAAGAGGCGGCTTTTAGGCGCAAATCGCACTTCCGGAAAATCTGTATTTAAGAGCACTTTTAACTCGCCCCGGATTCCGTGTGTATTTACGATCTTTCCAACCGTCAGTAATGATTCAGACATAACACCCTCCTCCACCCTTCAATGTATTTTCAACGTATTTATAGTTTCTTATTATAGCCCGTTATATAACACATATTAGCGGCCAGGCTAATTGAATTCCTCTTAATCCGGTTGCTCCCTGCTTCAGCATGTACGAAAAAGGGCTAGGACAGCATCCTAACCCTCTTTCGTATATCATTAAGACATGATGTCCACGGTAACCCGTTTGTCCATCTTTACGGCTGCCGATGCCACAACCGTGCGGAGCGCCTTGGCGATTCTTCCCTGCTTGCCAATCACTTTACCCACATCATCAGGATGAACGGTCAGTTCATATACAATCAGGTGTTCTTTCTCCACTACTTCCACACGGACATCGTCCGGATGATCAACAAGAGCCTTCGCAATAACGCCGACTAATTGTTCCATAAGAGACCCTCCGAATCAGCAATTATTTTTGCTGTCTAAGCTCATGAAATTTCTTCATTACGCCTGCTTTGCTAAGCAAGTTGCGAACTGTATCAGATGCTTGCGCACCTTCTTGCAACCATTTCAACGCCTTCTCTTCATCGATGTTCACTACTGCCGGTTCTGCAACCGGGTTATAGTAACCAATTTCCTCGATAAAACGGCCGTCACGCGGGGAACGAGAATTCGATACCACGATACGGTAGAAAGGAGCTTTATGAGCACCAATACGTTTCAAACGAATACGAACTGCCACGAAATTCACCTCCTTCAAAGAATCAAAATTTTAATGCTATCATTTCATCCGGATTAACGGAATGGAAACTTCATACCTTTGCCAGCTTTACCTTGCAATTGCTTCATCATTTTGGAGCCTTTTCCTTTAGGGCCCATCATATCTGAGAATTGCTTCATCATCCGGCGCATTTCATCAAACTGTTTGATCAGACGATTTACATCCGCAAGTGTCGTACCGCTACCAGCAGCAATCCGCTTACGACGGCTCTGGTTGATCATGTCAGGATTTTGTTTCTCCTGTTTCGTCATAGAATGAACGATCGCCTCAACTCGGTCCATCTGTTTCTCATCAACCTTAACGTCCTTCATTTGCTTCATCTTACCCATACCAGGGATCATATCCATGATCTGATCGATCGGTCCAAGCTTCTTAACCTGAGCCATCTGCTCCAGGAAATCATCGAACGTAAATTCTGCATTACGCATCTTCCGTTCCATTTCCTTAGCTTTCTCAACGTCTATCCCCGCCTGAGCTTTCTCAATTAGGGAGAGCATATCGCCCATACCGAGAATTCGGGAGGCCATACGTTCAGGATGAAAAGGTTCAAGTGCATCGATCTTCTCACCAAGCGCTGCAAACTTAATCGGGCAACCGGTAACAGCTTTAACTGACAGTGCCGCACCACCGCGGGTATCACCATCTAGCTTGGTTAGGATCACACCGGTTAATTGAAGCTGCTGATTGAAGCTTTCAGCCACATTAACAGCATCTTGTCCAGTCATAGCATCTACCACAAGCAATACTTCATCAGGTTTAGTTACTTCATGAATTTGACGAAGTTCTTCCATTAACTCTTCATCAACATGCAAGCGACCTGCAGTATCGATAAGCAAGTAGTCATTACCGTGATCTTTAGCATGCTGGAGCGCCTGCCGTGCAATCTCTACCGGACTATTGCCTTCTGGCAAAGTAAATACCGGTACATTAATCTGCTCTCCAAGCACTTGCAACTGTTTGATTGCAGCTGGACGGTAAATATCACCTGCTACAAGCAGTGGTCTGTGATTACCTTTAAGGAGTAACTTGGCTAATTTAGCCGAAGTGGTCGTCTTACCAGCACCTTGTAGACCCGCCATCAGGACTACAGTCGGTGGACGGTTGTTCTTGGCCAACTTGGCTTGGCTACCACCCATCAGTTCGGTCAACTCTTTATTCACGATATCGATGATGACCATGCCTGGTGTGAAGCTGTCCATTACCTCACTGCCAACGGATTTTTCTTTCACTTTGGCGATAAAATCCTTGACCACTTTAAAGTTGACGTCCGCTTCAAGCAGCGCGAGGCGTACTTCCCGCATCGCTGCATTCACATCGTCTTCCGATACTTTGCCTTTTCCACGCAATTTGCTAAATACACCTTGCAACCGGCTCGTCAATCCTTCAAATGCCATTTATCCGTCACCTCCGTCTTAAAGTTAACTTCCCTAATAATTCATATTATAATTGCTCCGCCTGACGGAGCAGGTTCTTTATTGTTTCTTTATGTAAATGTGACATTTCGGTATTATTCAACAGTTCTTCTAACTTAGCAAGTAATACACACCGTTCTTCATGCTTCTGAAGTAATCCAAGCTTCTCTTCGTATACTTCAAGCATCCCTTCAGCACGTTTGATATGCTCGTAAACGGCCTGACGGCTGATTTCAAACTCTCCTGCAATTTCACCAAGCGAGAAATCATCATGAAAATAATATTTAAGGAACGTTTGCTGTTTTTCAGTCAGCAATGTCTCATAGAAATCAAACAACAGGTTGATCCGATTAGTCTTCTCAAGCTTATTCTCTTGACTCATATGGGCACTCCCTCCGTCAAGGAAAAACACTTTACAGCGTACCAACGACCCTTATCATAACCTATAGAAAAGTAGGATGTCAAGTGAAATCCCTTAACATCCTTTTAACCTCAAAAATTTTGTTTATTAGCTCGGCAACAGATACAGTATTATCGCAAAGAAATGAGTAATACTCGCCGCTAACACGAACAGATGCCACACCGCATGGTGGTATGGGAAAGCTCTCCAAACATAGAATACGGTACCCAATGAATATAGAATACCTCCCGTGATTAGCAATACAATTCCCTCAAAAGGTACCGACGCCGTTAACGGTCCCCATGCAATCACAATCAACCACCCCATAATGAGATAAAAGATTGTCGACATGAACAAGAACTTTTTAACGAAGAATGCTTTGAACAACACTCCAAAGATAGCAATCCCCCAAACAACTCCAAAGAGACTCCATCCTAGCGTTCCTCGAACAGCCACCAGCATAAAAGGTGTATATGTCCCAGCAATAAAAATATAAATGGAGGAATGATCGAAAAATTCAAACAAATCCTTCACTTTACCTTCCTTAAAGCTGTGAACCAATGTAGAGCTTGCATACAGTAGCAACATGCTGACTCCATAAATTGTAAAAGTAACAACATGCCACGCTGTTCCTTTGAGGCTGGAGAATACAATCAGCAGCACGAGACCTGCCAAACTAAGCACTGCACCAATTCCATGAGTAATTGCATTAGCAACTTCCTCTCTACGTGGATAAGTATGTGTATTGGCCATGCTATCACCTCCTAATTAGTGAAGAGAAGAAGAGAATTATTCCTCTTCCGCTACCTCATTGTCTCGAATCAGACCAGCAAACAGTCCATGGACGAATTGTTCTGAATCAAATGGTTGCAAATCATCCATCTTTTCACCAAGTCCAACAAATTTAACGGGTAGGCTTAGTTCCTGACGGATTGCGATGACAATACCACCCTTGGCCGTACCATCCAATTTGGTTAGAACCAGACCTGTCACACCGCTCTTCTCACCAAACATTTTGGCCTGACTTAGTGCATTTTGTCCCGTTGTAGCATCAAGTACCATCAGCACTTCGTGAGGTGCACCGGGAATTTCCCGCTGAATAACACGATAAATCTTGTTCAGTTCTTCCATAAGGTTCGACTTGTTCTGTAACCGGCCAGCCGTATCACATAACAGAATGTCTGCACCCCGCTGTTTGGCTGCCTGTACGGCATCAAACATAACTGCCGCTGGGTCAGATCCCGACTGTTGCTTAATGACATCAACACCAACTCGCTTACCCCATACTTCAAGTTGCTCAATCGCACCGGCACGGAACGTATCTCCAGCTGCCATAATAACTTTCTTACCTTGTTGTTTATAGAAATGAGCAAGTTTACCAATCGTTGTCGTTTTCCCGACTCCATTCACGCCGACGAATAGAATCACGGTAATACCGTCCGGATTCAGATTCAGTTCTCTGTCTTCGTCGCCACGTAGCAATTCTGTCAGTTTCTCAGAAAGAATCGGTTGTAACGCCGCTGCATCCTCAATTCGCTGACGTTTCACTTCTACACGCAAATCATCAATTAGCTTGAGTACAGTGTTTACACCGACATCAGCTCCGATTAAGATCTCTTCCAACTCTTCGAAAAATTCCTCGTCTATTTTTTTGTGGCGACTAATTAGATCCGTAACTTTTTCGACAAACCCTTTACGACTTTTTTCTAATCCATCTTTAAATTGTTTAGTGACTGACTCGGTTTTTGCTGCGATACTTTCTTTCAGTTTCTTGAAGAAACTCATGGTTTTCCTCCTTCGATTTTCCCATCCCTCCCAAACCCTCCCTTATCGTAAGGGAGGGCCCCCAAGGGCCTGCTGTCCTCTGGACTCCCGCTTTTAATGTGAATGTGGGAGGGAGAGAGGCGCTCCTGCACGCTGTCCCCTTTGGGGATGCGCTTTATGTTGGTACGAGGTACGCTTTTCCCCCTTCGGGTACGTCTTACTTTTGGCGCCCCCGTGTTACCAGTTAAACATGTTGGATAATCCTGCTGCTTTCGGCGCTCCCTTGACGGCTCTCTGCTATGAGTCGCTTGTCGCCCTTCGGGCACGCTTTACTACTGTGCTCCCGCAAGGGCAATTGCTACATTACCACTTCGTGCAATGTGTCGCTGTCCCCTTTGGGGGATACGCTTGAAGTTCTTAGAGCTTTTAGGGCAATCATAGCTACTTCGTGCAATGTAGCGCTGTCCCCTTCGGGGATACGCTTCAAGATACAACACGATCGTTAAGGCAATGTAGTTAACAACAATGCATGTAAGTAACTGCATAATATAATACAGCTACTCACATGCACATATGAATTTACTAAGTATGCGATATGCTGAGTCTATGTTGTATTAATTATGACAGACTCGAACGGGTCAGGCAATTTCCACGGTTTCTTCGTCTTCCAATCTGACAGAGACGAGTTTGGAGACTCCGCCCTCTTCCATGGTGACTCCGTAGAGAACGTCAGCTTCTTCCATCGTTCCTTTACGGTGAGTCACGACGATGAACTGGGTCTGCTCCGAGAATTCACGTAGGTACTGTGCGAAACGGATTACGTTCGCTTCATCAAGTGCTGCTTCAACTTCGTCAAGCACACAGAACGGAACGGGCTTAACTTGTAGGATGGCGAATAGCAATGCCATAGCGGTTAAAGCACGTTCTCCACCAGAAAGGAGCTGTAAGTTTTGCTGCTTCTTACCTGGAGGTTGGGCTACGATGTCAATCCCTGTCTCTAGCAGATTTTCCTGATCGAGCAGGATGAGATCTGCACTCCCACCACCAAATAGCTTCGAAAATACGATACCGAACTCACGGCGAATGGCATCAAAGGTCACTTTGAATCGTTTGGACATTTCCTCATCCATTTCACGAATCACTTGATACAATGTCGTCTTCGCTTCGATCAGGTCATCCTTCTGCTCGTTGAGGAATTCATACCGTTCAGATACACGTGCATACTCCTCTATAGCTCCCAGATTGACATCCCCAAGCGATGTGATACTTCGCTTCAATTCCTTCACGTCGGCCTGTACTTGTGGGATATCATCTGGTACCGCATAACGCTGTTTCGCTAATTCAAAACTCAGTTCATATTCCTCGCTGAGCTTACGCAGGATGTTATCGAGTTCCACATCCAGACGATTCGCTTGAATTTCGATTTGACGCAGCTTATCTTCCACAGCTTTTAATTCAAGCCGCTGCTCTTTGGTTTCACTTTCGCCATCTTCAAGCTTCTTAACCAGCACAATCCGAGAAGCACGCTCCATCTCGAGTTTTTCACTTGTCCGGTTTTTCTTTAGCTTAAGATCGTTCATATCTTCGCGTTGCTTAACGGTCTCAAGCTCATTATGCTTCAAATCAGCTTCGATGGATTGCAAAATTTTCTGATTCTGCTCCAACTCACCTTGTTGAATACCACAATCTTCTTCAGAACGACGTAATTGGTCACGAAGAGAGAAGCATTCTTGTTCTAGCTTGCCCTCACGGACCTTGAGTCCGGTCAATAGATCTTGAAGTTCTTCCTTGGCTGACTCATTCGCTTTGCGAGCAAATTCAGCCGCATGAATCGATTGATGGATCGCTTGTTCTTCTTTCTCCAGTTCAACCTGTTTGGCAGCAGCTGCTACCTTTGCTTTCTCGAGCTCTTCTAATTCTTTAAGGTAATGACCCTTTTCTTGACCATAAAGTTCAAATTGCTCCGAGACATGTCTCCATTCATGCTCCACTTGCTTCAGTTCGCTCGCCACCGTCTGTTCTTCCGACCGCTTAAGGTCACCGGCTGTACGCAAGTTTTCTAGTTCGCCTTCGGAACGCTCCATTTGCTCGCGCACATCAATCAAGCTCTTGCGCAACTTACCGAGCATGTCATCACTCTCAGCTATATCCGTCGCAAGTTGATCCAACTGACGTTTGCGCCCTAGCAAATTACTGTTCTTGCGATGCTGACTGCCTCCCGTCATGGAACCGCCTGCGTTAACGACATCCCCCTCTAACGTAACGATTCGGAATCGATACTGACAACGCGCAGCCATTTTGTTCGCACATTCCAGATCGCTAGCAAATACTACATTACCTAGCAAACTGCCTACAATATCAGCGTAACGAGCATCGTAATTAACCAATTCAGCCCCAATACCTACAAAGCCCTCTGCATCCTCCATGAGCTTCTTATCTGAAGCAGATATTTGCCGTGGCCGGATAACATCAAGTGGTAGGAAAGTAGCCCGACCCAGTTGGCGCTGCTTCAGAAATGCAATGGCTTGCCGAGAGACCGTCTCATTCTCCATTACGATATGTTGCATTGCTGCACCAAGAGCAGTCTCTACTGCTAATTCTAATTTCTCCGGTACACGAATTAACTCGGCCACAGCTCCATGAACACCACTAAGAGCCGATTTACGCGAAGCTTTCAAAACTTCTTTGACACCAAGTACAAAACCGTCAAAGTCATCTTCCATTTCCTTCATCGTATCACGACGAGATACTAGACCTTCACGCTTCTGCTCCCATTTACGAATTCCATTCTGATTATCTTCTGTAAGCTTCTGTAGCGACTGGTAACGTTCACTTTCTGATATATATTTACCACGCAGACTAGCAATTTCTTTACTGAGTACTTCGAGAACTTGCTCCAGTTCGCTTTTCTTTCCTTTTAAGCGCTCGAGTTCATCTCGCCATTTGGTGCCTTCTTCTTCCGAACGCGACATCCGGCGTAGAACGCCTTCCTTTTGCTGCTCGGTATAGTGGATCTCATTGCGGGCTTGTGCCATTTGATTCATAACTTCAAGTAATTGGCCTTTGAGAGCTTCTTCTTGCGCCTGGCTAATGCCTCCCGTTACTCCGAGAAGCTTTGCTTCCTCTGCTGAAAGCTCAGTCTGCAGTTCCTTCAACCGTTTCTCTGCTTCAGCAAATTTTTCGGCCAGCACATTCAATTCTTCATCACGCTGAGTATAACGCTCTTCACTCACAGATAAGGACTTCTGTAGTTGATCCCGGTTCTGAGTTAAGTTCTTGGCACGCTCTTTCAGTACCTCTCCATAACCTTCACTTTTCTCGAAACTCTCACTATATTCTAGCAATTGTCCTTGTAAAATCTCGATTTGATCTTCCAATTGACGCAATGCCAGCCGGTCACTCTCTAGCTTAGCATCATGTGCAGATACTACCGTAGACAATGCTAGCTGCTCTTCCTGTAACGTGGCCAACACGCCATTTGCTTCGCTCCAGGATTCGTGAATCTGCTCGATCTGATACACATATAGGGAAATTTCCTTATTCTTCAACTGCTCACGTAAATCTTTGTACCGCAATGCTTTCTCTGATTGTTCCTTGAGTGGATTAATTTGGTCTTCCAACTCACTGACAAGATCATGAATACGCAGCAAATTCGTTTCCGTTTCGTCTAATTTGCGTCGAGCATCCCGTTTGCGGCTCTTATATTTCACAATACCTGAAGCTTCCTCAAAAATACCCCGCCGATCTTCGGACCGCGTACTAAGAATCTCTTCAATTCGGCCTTGTCCGATAATCGAGTAGGCTTCTTTGCCGATACCCGTATCCATAAAAAGTTCGGTAATATCCTTAAGTCGACAGGATTGTTTATTGATCAAATATTCACTGTCACCACTTCGATGAACCCGTCTGGTCACCGTTACTTCATTAAAATCTAGCGGCAACACATGATCGGTATTATCAAGAGTAAGAGAGACCTCCCCATAATTCACCGCTTTACGAGCATCACTGCCCGCAAAAATAATGTCTTCCATTTTCCCGCCGCGTAGTGATTTCGCACTTTGTTCCCCAAGAACCCAGCGGATACCATCGGAAATGTTACTCTTACCACTACCATTGGGGCCAACTACGGCGGTTATACCGCGTACGAATTCCATTTCCGTCTTGTCGGCAAAAGATTTAAAACCTGATAGCTCAATCCGTTTCAAAAACATACGTTCACGATCACCTCTAAAGACTATTGTAACATACTAAAAGCACTATGGAACATGCTAAGAAATCACCTATACCTTACTTTTTCTACTCTATCGCCCTTGAAAACTATCTTCGGGTTTGCTAGTGTGGTAAACAACAAACTTGTAAGCCTTCCCACACTATTTTTTACATCAAAAGGAGCCCATGATAATGAACAAATTGCAGCATAACACCGTGCGTGTACTCTCTTCTGTATTATCGGCAGCAATGATATCGATTTGCACGATGTGGGTAGCTCCCGCTTCCGTCCAAGCCAGTCAAAGTCAAACCCAGTTGGCTAGAGAAATTCCAATAGAAGTGTCGATAGAAGGCAGCATCCCGGAATGGTCAACTACTCCTTTCGTACTTAACGGAACAACCTATGTCCCCCTGCGGGAAACTGCACAATTACTTGGAGCAACTATACGATGGAATACAGCAAATCGCGCGTCAGAATTGAACATTCATGGCGACATCATACTACATCGACCAGGAACAGCTGTCTTCGATGTAAATGGATATAAACTTCAAGCTCCCTCTGTTTCCCTAACTAGACAAGGAACCACGATGGTGCCTCTCAAGTCGTTAGCCGATGCGCTAAAGGCCACTGTCAAATATACAACTCAACCCGTTAAAACAATCGATATTTCACAGGATCCGGTTTCAATGTTAACTAAGGAAACCGAAGACGTGGACAATTATTTAAAAACACAAGGCTATTCAGGAATGGTACTCGTGGCCAAGAACGGCGAGGTTCTCCTACGCAAAGGTTATGGCTATGGGGATGAGAACAAACTGAACCGCCCCGACAAAGAAACGCGAATCGCTTCATTAACCAAATCTTTTACGGCTGCTGCGATCATGAAGTTAACTGAGGAAGGAAAATTACGACTAGACGATACTTTAGAGACTTATGTTCCTGGTTTCCCTGGTGGGAAAGAAATTACGTTACATATGCTACTCTCGCATACATCTGGTGCGCCAGCCAATTTCACACGAACAAAAGGTATGACTCTTCAACAGACCGTAGATGAGCTTAAGAAAAAAAATCTCAATTTCAAGCCAGGCACTGACTTCAAGTACAGCAATGGTGGTTATGTGCTACTTGCCTACATCATTGAGCATACATCCGGAACTAGCTATGGTGAATATCTGAATCAGTCATTTATAAGTCCACTTGGAATGACACACACGGGTGAAGCTACTCCAACTAAGAACATCACCAAAGGTTATGTGGAGTCAAAAGGACAATGGAAGCTAGCCGACTATTACGTCTCACAATCTGGAACCGGCACCCTATATTCTACGGTTGATGATCTTCTGAAGTGGGATAATGCGCTAAACACCGAGCAATTACTTAGTCAAGAATCTCTTGAGCAGATGTTCACTCCTTATTCAAGTAAAAATTATGGATACGGATGGATGATTAAAAACCTTGATGGCGATAAGATCGTCTTTCATAACGGTAGCGGAACAGGATACTCTACAGGCCTTTCAAGAGAACCTGATGGTGGCATTACCATCATTCTACTTGGTAACCATGCCGGTATGGATATGCTGAATCTACTCGACGGTGTGCGAGACAACGTTCACTAATTCCTAAACATACAAAGTCCCCGCCTCTAATTTGAACTCATTAGAGACGGGGACTTCGTATTTCATTGTTTGTTTTCTTGTGTTGTCTTCAACCGATCCAGCGCCACAGCAGCAGCCTGCTGTTCGGCTTCCTTCTTGGAACGTCCAGATCCCCGACCAAGTGCAAGACCTTCCATGAACACTTCCGAGACAAACTCTCGTTCATGAGCGGGTCCCCGCTCTTCGATAACACGATACTCAAGAATACCCATATTGTGATGTTGGGTTAACTCCTGTAATTCCGTCTTAAAATCAGTTGTCTGTAATCTACCATTTAAAGTGAACTGAGAAAAAACATAACTATGAAGGAAAGCGACGACCGCATCCAAACCTTGATCCAAATATAACGCACCTACAAATGATTCGAATACATCCGCCAACAGTGCGGGGCGAGTTCGCCCCCCTGTTAGCTCCTCACCTTTACCTAGCAGAACATATTGTCCAAACTGTAGGCTTTCCGCAAACTTGACCAGAGAGGGCTCACACACAATCGCAGCACGAAGCTTCGTCAGTTCACCTTCTGGTCGATCTGGGAATAGTTGATATAAATGCTCCGAGACCGTCAATTCAAGGACGGCGTCACCAAGAAATTCAAGACGCTCGTTATCCTCATTTTGACTGAATCGATGTTCGTTCACGTAAGATGCATGGGTAAAGGCCTGTTTCAATAGTCCTTTATTTTGGAATACAATTTGAAGTTTGTTCTGTAGTTGCTTCAGATCTCCACTCAACAGACTTACTCCCTTATGCTTCGAATTTCTTCAGAATGATCGTGGCATTATGCCCACCAAATCCGAAAGAGTTAGACATCGCAACTTTAACATCACTGTGTCTGGCTTCATTTGGAACATAATCCAAATCGCAATCAGGATCCGGATTCTCCAGATTAATAGTTGGAGCAATAATTCCATTCTGAAGTGTAAGCCCACAAATAACAGCCTCTACACCGCCTGCAGCTCCAAGCAAATGACCTGTCATTGATTTCGTTGAGCTTACAGCTAGCTTATAAGCATGATCGCCAAAGGTCCACTTAATTGCTGTCGTCTCCGAACGATCCCCTGGAGGTGTAGATGTACCATGAGCATTAATGTAATCTACTTCCTCTGGCTCAATCCCTGCAGAACGAAGGGCCATTTTCATTGCACGTGAAGCCCCATCCGGATCAGGATCCGTCATATGGTGAGCATCTGCACTTAACCCATAACCGATGACTTCAGCGTAAATCTTGGCACCACGTTTTTGTGCATGTTCGAGTGACTCTAGAATTAGAATTCCGGCACCTTCGCCCATAACGAAACCATCGCGCTCCGAATCAAATGGACGGCTTGCTCTCTCCGGTTCGTCATTACGTGTTGACATAGCTCTCATAGAGCAAAAACCAGCCACCCCGGTCGGACGAATCGTCGCTTCCGCACCGCCGCAAATCATTACGTCGGCATCACCATTCATAATCGTTCTGTACGAATCGCCGATGGAATGAGTTCCGGTCGCGCAGGCCGTAACTGTTGTACTATTAGGGCCTTTTGCCCCTGTAAGAATCGACACATGACCGGAAGCCATATTTGCAATCATCATCGGAATGAAGAAAGGGCTGACCCGTCTAGGTCCTTTTTCTAACAAAATACTGTGTTGATCTTCTAAAGTTCCAAGACCACCGATACCTGAACCAATCATCACGCCTACGCGTTCTGGATCGGTTTGCTCGGCGATATTTAAACCGCTATCTTTCAGAGCGCTGAATGCAGCTGTAGTTGCAAACTGCACAAAACGGTCCATTTTTCGCGCTTCTTTACGATCAATGTAATCATCAGGGTTAAAATCTTTAACCTCTGCCGCAATTCGAGTAGTGTACCCACTAACATCGAATGCATCAATAAGCGACACACCTGATTTACCTTGTACTAGGTTATCCCAGAACGTATCTAAATCATTTCCAAGGGAAGTTACAACCCCCATACCAGTTACCACTACTCTATGCTTCAAACACATTCACCTCATATAGACTTCATGTGTAATATTAAAAATAAACTGTGTCAACAACAACAAAAATTCTTTGCCTAGATGAGGAGAAGTCCCGCCTGCTTATATGGAGGTACGGGACTCGAAATGACTTTAGGTATGAGATTGTATGTAGTTAACAACTTCACCTACGGTCGTAATCTTCTCTGCATCTTCATCTGAAATTTCCAGATCAAATTCATCTTCCAATTCCATTACTAATTCTACAACATCGAGCGAATCAGCTCCCAAGTCATCTTTGAAAGACGCTTCAAGGGTAACTTCGGCTTCATCAGCGCCGAGGCGATCCACAACAATGCGTTTTACACGCTCTAATACATCGGACATCCGGTTCACCTCCTCCATGGTATTATACGAGAATTAAAGTTAAAATGCCAGAAGCGAGATTCAATTTCACATATACATCCCGCCATCAACATGCAATGTCTGGCCTGTCATATAAGATGCACTGTCAGACGCTAGGAACAGAGCAACCTTGGCAATTTCTTCAGGTCGGCCTAGCCGAGCCAATGGAATACCGCTTAGTAGACCCTGCCGCAGCTCTTCAGGCAGTTCATCCGTCATATCCGTCTCGATAAATCCGGGAGCAATACAATTGACAGTAATATTACGTGAAGCCAGCTCGCGTGCAGAGGCTTTAGTTAGCCCAATCACTCCTGCTTTAGCCGCAACATAGTTCGCTTGTCCTGCATTACCTAGCACACCAACAACCGATGAAATGTTAATAATTCGACCAGAACGTTGTTTCATCATGGGACGGGTCACAGCTTTGATACCGTTAAACACGCCTTTGAGATTCGTCTCAATGACATCATCAAATTCTGCTTCTTTCATCCGCATAATTAGATTATCCCTTGTAATGCCAGCGTTATTCACTAGAATGTCAATTCGACCCCAATTATCGATGATCCCCTTCACCATGTCATCAAATTGCTCGCTGTTTCCGACATGTGCCTTAACAGCATAAGCTTTGACTCCAAGCGCCTCAATTTCACTCACAACTTGCGCTGCAGCTGCTTCATTTCCTGCATAATTCACGCAAACATCAGCACCAGCTTCAGCAAGCGCAAGGGCAATACCACGCCCAATGCCTCGTGATGCTCCAGTTACTAATGCCGTTTGACCTTGTAGTGGTTTCGTCATAATTTCCCCTCCTTTCCTAAAGTCAACTTTAAGCTAACTGTTAAAATAGTTTAACTATTCATTTTGATTGCTACGATAGCGAAATCACTTTCATTAATTTAACTTATATTTCCAGTGCTGCTGCGGTTGCTTCCAGACTTTCCAGGCCGTTTACATTGAAGATACGAACACTCTTGTCAATTTTCTTGATCAGACCGGATAACACGCTACCAGGGCCAATCTCGACAAAGGTATCCACACCTTGCTCGATAAGCCAAGAAACGCTGTCATGCCACAATACAGGAGAATACACTTGTTCAACAAGCAATCGCGATATATCGGCTCCACTATGAACTGGGCGGGCTGTAACATTCGCTACGACTGGGAGGACGGAATCTTTGATTGTAACACTCTCGAGTTTCTCCGCTAAACGCTCCGCTGCAGATTTCATCAAGGACGAATGGAATGGACCACTAACTTCAAGTAGGATCGCACGTTTCGCTCCGATCTCCTTGACGCGTTCAACAACCTGATCGACGCCTTCCTTACTACCAGAGACAACGATTTGACCAGGACAATTAATATTAGCTAGTTCGACCGGATTACCGCCAGCAGTAATATCAGCGCATAAACCAGCAAGCGCTTCACGCTCTCCACCAAGAACAGCCGCCATAGCACCCTTTCCACCAGGAACTGCTTGCTCCATGAACTGGCCGCGAGCACGTACGATGGATACTGCATCCTCGAACGAAAGTACTCCAGCCGCTGTCAGAGCGCTGTATTCGCCCAAGCTATGACCCGCTACATAATCAGGTGCAAAGCCCTTTGCAGCAAATGCCTCATATAACGCCACACTAGTTGTTAATAAAGCTGGCTGTGTATTGGCCGTTTGCTTCAATTCGCTCTCTGGTCCTTCAAAGATCAGACGGGTAAGCGGCAGGCCGGTAACCTCGTCAGCTATGTCAAACAACCGCCGCGATGACGGCAAAGCTTCATAAAGATCTTTGCCCATTCCTACACTTTGAGAACCCTGTCCAGGAAAAACAAAAGCTATTTTACTCATCCGATATTTGACTCCTTATCCTGTCGTAGATTTTACTACTAATCCGTGTTAAAAAAGTCAGCTTTTCAGCACCAAGAGCCTATGCTTCCGAAGAAGCGTTTTTTCAAAACTCCTCAGTTGAATGAAGCTTGAGGCCGAGGAGCGGAATATATCTCTTGATATCCTTCATGATCAAAAGATGACTTTTTAAACAACCTCTACCAGACGAGCACAGAGGCTCCCCAGGTAAGACCACCGCCGAAGCCAACAAGCAAGACAGTATCGCCTTCCTTAATGCGACCCCCTTGCGCAGCCTCAACAAGCGCTAATGGGATGGACGCTGCTGATGTGTTAGCATATTTGTCCACGTTGACAACACATTTCTCTTCCGGCAAATTAAGCCGTTGCATAGCAGACTGAATGATACGAATATTAGCTTGGTGAGGAACGAATAAATCGATTTCCTCCTTGGTCTTACCCGCCTTGCGTAGTACTTCCTCAGTCGCTGTTCCCATAATACGAACCGCAAACTTAAACACTTCTCTACCGTTCATATAAATAAAATGTTTACCTTCTTGAACAGTTTCCGTTGAGGCAGGTAAGCGTGAACCGCCACCTTCGAGTTTAAGAAGCGGTCCACCTGCTCCTTCAGCACCGAGATCAAAAGAGAGGAAGCCACGACCTTCAGGAACTTCGCCGAGAACTACAGCTCCAGCTCCATCGCCGAACAAAACGCATGTGTTACGATCCGTATAATCAGTAATTCGGGATAAAGTATCAGCCCCGATAATGAGTGCGTTGTTATACATTCCCGTCTGAATGAATCCATTTGCCGTAGCTAAGCTGTAGACAAACCCTGAACAAGCAGCAGACAAATCGAACGCAGCTGCTTTCTTAGCCCCAAGTTTTTCTTGTAAGATGCAAGCTGTCGAAGGAAAAGTTGTATCTGGCGTAACCGTCGCCACGATAATTAGTTCCAAATCTTCAGCTGCAAGTCCAGCAGATTTCAGCGCCTGAATAGCGGCTTCATACGCTAGATCAGAGGTCGCTTGTTCGGGTGCAGCAATATGTCGTTCCCGAATTCCCGTCCGCGATACTATCCATTCGTCATTGGTATCCACAATCGTTTCCAATTCCGCGTTCGTTAACACCTTTTCGGGAACGTACATACCTGTCCCAACTATACCCACCGAACGTAATTTCATCATTCTGTCACTCTCTTCCCGCTAATTTCATTTGATATACTCTCTGTTAAACGTCCTTGAATCGCGGTTCTAGCCTGCCGTACTGCATTCTTAATGGCACCGCCGTCCGAGGAACCATGTCCCTTAACAACAAGACCACTAAGTCCAAGGAGTGGAGCTCCGCCATGTTCTTTATAATCAAGAGTTTTCTTCATATTACGTAATGAAGGCATCAATACCGCAGCGGCCAGCTTATTCTTTAATGATTTGCTGAATTCTTTTTTTAGAAGTGAGAATATCGTTCCCGCTGTACCCTCAAGTGATTTCAACAAGATATTACCAGCAAAACCATCGCACACGAGTACATCGCAAGCCCCAGTTAATACATCACGAGCCTCTACGTTACCAACGAAGTTGATCGGCATCTCCTGAATAAGCGGATAAGCAACCTTTGTCAGTTCGTTGCCCTTCCCTGGTTCCGTTCCAACATTCAACAGTCCTACACGTGGGTTCGCAATACCGTGAACTTTCTGGCGATAAATACTCCCCATTAATGCGTACTGGGCCAAATGCTCGGGCTTCGCATCCATGTTCGCCCCAAGATCAAGTGCCAACACACCACGTTCATCCACCGTAGGTATCATTGGCGCAAGTGCGGGACGCTCGATCCCTTCCATCCGCCCAACGACAAGTAAGCCAGTCGTCATCAATGCCCCAGTGTTGCCTGCGGAGATCATTGCGTCGGCCTTACCCTCTCTGACCAGACGTCCGGCTACAACCATGGAAGCATCCTTCTTCCGGCGAACAGCTTTGACCGGCTCATCCTCAGGTTCAATCACTTCCCCCGCATGATGAATCCGCAAATTAGGCGGCGCATCCAGAATTAATGGTTCCAATGCTTCCTTGTCCCCCACCAGAATGACCTCTATATCGCTCCATTCCTTGGCCGCAGCTAATGCACCCTCCACAGTACTCTTTGGAGCGTGATCTCCGCCCATGGCATCAATGGCGATCCGCATGATGACTTCCTCCTTCGTGATTCTCTTCTCCGGTTGATCGGTAGATAACAAAGTTTCCTTGGAACACCATTTCCTCACCAACATAGGTAAAGACCTCAACCTTGGCTTTTCCCCGATTGCCGGATACAGGACGAACATATGCTTTTGCTATACATTTCTCTCCCAGATGAACAGATCTCACGAAGCGGATATCCGCTGAAAAAGTCAATGCGATTTCGTCGTTAATGACAGCTACCGCCAAGGAGTTAGCTTGTGCAAACACATGATGTCCACGCGCGATTCCTGTACGAGAGAAAACATGTTCTTTGGAGATTTCAAATATTGAAATCCCGCTCTTATCCAACTGAAGGTCAACGATATCCCCGATTACTTCATGCAAAGGAAGGGAACGAACCTGATCATAAGAGCGTTCAGCCATAAGCTTCATTCGTTCTCTTAGCTCTGGTATCCCAAGCTCCATCCGATCAAGTCGGATCGTCTGAATACTAACCTTTAATTGCCGGGTTAATTCCTGATCCGTCACAAAGGGATTTTCTTCAATCATTTTGACGAGCTGCTGCTGTCTCGCCCTTTTGGGCAAACGTTCGATGGATATCACCTCCGGATGAATAAGTTATTTATATAAACAATTTTATCATTTTTAAGTTTTACATATTAGAACCTGGTACTAAAAATTAGTATAAAACATCTGTCCACAAAAAGAAAGCACAATCGTTCTGAGACAAAAAAAAGTAGCACCTCACCGAAGATGAAGTACTACTTTGAGTTTAAACATATCTCAAGACTATTGCTTGATGATTTCTCTTGCTTTGTATGTTCCGCAAACTTTGCATACGTGGTGAGCAAGCTTCATTTCTCCGCATTGTTCACATTTTACCATGCCCGGCACAGCCAATTTAAAATGCGTGCGGCGTTTGTCGCGGCGCGTTTTGGACGTTCTCCGTTGAGGTACTGCCATGGTTCCCACCTCCTTATTCAAATAAACCTATTCGGTAATTTTTTCATCTCATTTTTTGAAAAAATCGCTTAGCGCTGCTAATCTCGGATCTATACGATCTTTATTACAGTCGCATTCCCGTTCGTTTAAGTCAACCCCACAATTTGCGCAAAGCCCCTTGCAAGAATCGCTACATACGGCGACAAACGGAAGATTTAGAACAAAGGATTCTTCGATATATGGAGTCAAGTCCACACTGTCTTCGGTAACATACCGGAGTTCCTCTTCTTCATCCTGCAATTTTGTCACGGGAGTGTCGCTATGTTTGAAGCTTTCTTCAAATTCGATATCGACTTCGCGTTTCAAAGGCTTCAGACATCGGGAACAAGACATATCAAGTTCCACAGACAAGGTGCCGCTGACATCCACAATGCCACCTTCCGCAGATTTTGCCTGCAGATCGGCTTGAAGCGGTCCCATACCAATAATGTCCTTACGCTCTTCGACTAAACTGCTAACATCCAAAGCCTGATGGAGTTCCACCGGTCCTTCAGATGTAGCTACTTGACGAAAATTAAAATTCACGAATATCACTCCAAACAAACAAAATTTATTATACCGATTTTTAGCCAGTTTTGTCAACAACAAAGCATAGTTTTCTATCCAGATTCAGAAATCTTACTTCTTCGTGTTATATTACTATTATTGCACAAATCGGGCGAAGAGTAACAATCTCTGTCGCAAAAAGGTGGAAGTTGTTTTGAATATCACGGGATTGATTGTTGAATATAATCCACTACATAACGGACATGCCTATCATTTCGCAGAAGCAAAACGTCTCACAAATGCCGATGGCGTCATCGCTGTCATGAGCGGCGATTTTCTACAACGTGGCGAGCCAGCACTCGTAAATAAATGGGCGCGAGCAGAAATGGCGCTGCACTTAGGTGTGGATCTCGTGCTTGAGCTTCCAGTTGCCTTTGCGGCGCAGCCGGCAGAGTGGTTCGCTTACGGCGCAGTTGCCTTACTAGAGGCCACTGGCATCGTCACAGATCTGTGCTTCGGTAGTGAAGCTGGCCAGCTTGAAGCGCTGCTACCGCTCGCAGAGCAGTTAGCAGACGAGAGCGATGCACTAAGGGCCGCTCTCGCCGAGCAGCTCGCCACTGGGGCGAGTTATCCCGCTGCGTACGCCGCTGCGGCCGCAGCCACACTTACCGCAGCTGGAGGAGATACCTCCAGCGAAGCCATAGTAGCGTTGTTAGCACAGCCTAACAATAGCTTAGGCCTGCAATATCTTATCGCGCTACGAAGACTGAGAAGCCGCATCTCGCCCGTTACGGTACTGCGAAACAGCTCGAACTATGGCGATGTCCTGCCAGGAAATGCGAACATCGCTAGTGCCACCGCCGTGCGGAGGCTCATCGAAAGTGATGGACTGGCCGCCATTGCCCCCTACGTTCCGCATTTTACTGCAGAAATTCTCGCGCGAGAATTTGCAGCTGGACGCGGACCAGTAACATGGGAAAGCTTCACAAGGCCGTTATTTCACCGTCTTCTACTGAGTTCACCGCAAGAATTAGCCGGACATCACGAAATGACCGAAGGCCTGCAATATCGCATCAAAAAAACGCTATATGAGCTCGAGAAGCCCACCGTCAGCGCGCTCCTCCAACAACTCAAAACAAAACGCTATACACTAACTAAGCTACAGCGCACGCTACTTCATGTACTATTGCAGAATGAGCGCTCAGAGCTATCCAGGCCCGCTCTTGCGGAGGGTCCAGGTTATCTTCGTGTCCTCGGATTCAGCGCCAAAGGACGCAAGCTACTCAAGACCATGCGAAAAAGCGCGTCGCTTCCCATCGTCACAAGAGCTGCTGACTTAACTCATCCCCATTTGGAACTTGACCTCAAGGCCTCCTCCGTCTACGCTAACGCCATGCGGGAGAGAGATCAAGACTCCATATTTCGCGATTATCGTCAGCCGCCGATCATGCTTTAGGTGTCAGTTCCTCTAAATATTTTAGCGCATCATCCACATTTTTAACTGGCACAAGTGTCATCTTACTTCCGATTGCTTCTGCTTTCGCTTTGGCATCATTATAGTTCGACTCTGGCACAAAAAATATTTCAGCGTGTTCTCGGTCCGATGCAACGATTTTGAACTGGACTCCACCAATCGGTCCAACCGTTCCATCTACTGACATCGTACCGGTCCCCGCGATGCGGTAACCTTTACTAAGATCACCAGGAGTCAACTGATTATAGATTTCGAGCGTAAACATCAGCCCAGCGGATGGCCCGCCGATTCTGGTATTAGCGAATTCGACTTCTTTACCACTTTCTTTAGGCATAACTTTACGAACTTCTCCTATGCTGACACCAAGCCCCGCTTTAGTAGTTCCACTATCCCCACCGATCTCCACTAATTCAACCTGCTGATTCAAAATTTTTCCATCTCGCTTGAGCTCCACAGAAACAGTTTCTCCCACTTTTTTTCCTTTTAATAAAGATGCTAAATCCTCTAAACGGCCTACAGATGACCCATTTACTTTAGTGAAAATATCTCCAGGAAGAAAATCCCCCTTAGTTTGAATCGTCTTGGACAACCCCACGATAAATACATATTCAGGCACTATTTCATATGGAACATCCGCTTGATTATAGGCTGCAACAATCGCATTGGACTGTGAGCTGCTCATATAATATTTCTGTTCTGTTGCATACTCCTTTTCATCTCGATCAGGTTCTTTACGGATGATCTCAGCGTGAGTATTAAATTGAGACGTAACTAACATCGCTAAATTGGCGTAACTGACGGACACCGTCGTGAGCATAAAGGTCCCTTTTTCCTCAGGATCTGCATCCTGCACAGTGACCATTGGCTTGATCTCCTCTGCAGTCCCCGGCTGGTTAATCATATAAGGGGTCGGCATATAAACAACCACATAAACTAGGATGATAATTGTGAGCACATAAAGTCCGGATTTAATTATTCTTGATCTGGATTGGCGCATTGTATGTTCATCTCCTTCATGCAGGTAGAGTATCCCTTGGTCTGTTAAATCCGAGTTAAGCATAAGCATGTACTAATAGAGGTCGTACTTATAGCTTACGTTTACATATACGAAAAATGTCTGTACAAAAGAGGGGAATTACACATGAATCGTGATAACTCCGTAACTGGTAGCCACCGCTTAGCCTTAGCGATGACGATTGGACTTGGGGCCATCGCTGCACTGCTTGTCTTCAGTATCGTCTACGCGCCAGCCGCGGCCTTCCAAGCATCTGGACAAGGACTGACCATTTGGTGGAGAATCGTATTTCCGGCTATGCTGCCATTTCTCGTTATATCTCAAATATTGCTCGCTGGCGGTTTTGCGCAAGGCCTCGGGACGCTACTAGATCCTTTTACAAGGAAGGCACTCGGTTTACCTGGTATCGCCGGTTGGGTTCTTCCCCTTGGTATGACTGCGGGATTTCCAGCAGCCGCAGAAGCTACAGCAACGCTCTACAAGCAAGGGAAAATCTCCACCTTAGAGGCAGAGAAATTAGCTGGTGCGGCGCACTTTTGCAGCCCTGTGTTACTCATTGTTGTTGTCGGAACGGGATTTCTAGGTGTTCCTGGACTTGGGCTACTCCTACTGATTGTGCATTGGGCTGCAGGCCTTGCTGCTGGAATGACGCTACACTTCCTCACGCCTTCAAAGCAAAAAAAAACTACAACAAAAGAACTTAAAACTCAAGAACAAAGCAAACGAGCATCATCCAGGCTCAAACTTGCTATACGAAATATGGAAGAGGTTCGTAGAGAAGACGGTCGTGGCTTCGGTAAACTATTAGGCGACTCCGTCACCTCAGCCGTGCAAACCATGATGGTCACCGGTGGGTTTATGCTTATTTTTGCGGTCGTTATCCAAGTGATCTCTTCATTTCTCCCTACAGAAATACTAGCATTCCCTATTGCAGGATTATTAGAGGTCCACCTCGGAGCTTATAGTGCTACCAAGTTGGATTTGACACCCGCTTTACAATCAGCCTTACTGGGTGCAGCGCTTGGGTGGAGCGGTTTGTGTGCTACCCTTCAAGTCCGTGCCATTCTTGGACCTATCGGAATCAAAGGACGTTATTTCCTAATCAACCGTATGCTCCATGGGATCTATGCCTATATTTTCACATTACTCCTTTGGAAGCCCCTAACCTTACTCACAGGAGTGCTACCCGTAAATAAAGAGATCGAACGTAGCGGTGTCTTGACCAAAAGTATCGAAGCCATACTGCCAAATTGGAATCAAGTCATGGCTATATTCGAATGGCAAGTTTGGTTACTTGGTTTGCTTGTTGGTTTATTTCTCTTGTTGGGTCTCTTCTGGCGAAGACATATGGATACGTAACTTAACTTAATTAATTATTAGTTAGTTGATTTCCGTCATACTTATCCTTCAGCGCTTTCTCTACCACAGCCGGAACTAAATCACTAACATTCCCTTGAAAGCTCGCAATTTCCTTCACCATGCTGGAGCTAAGATAAGAATATGTAGGATTCGTCATCATAAAGATCGTCTCTACCTCACTGTTTAACTTGTGATTAGTTGAAGCAATTTGGAGTTCATATTCGAAATCTGTTACCGAGCGAATACCTCTGACAATAACATCCGCTTGTTTATAAACCATATAATTGACCAAAAGATCGCGAAAACTGTCAATCTCCACATTCTCGAGATGACTAGTAGCAGAGGTGAGAAGCTCTTTCCTCTCCTCAACAGTAAACAGCGGACTTTTACTCGTATTATTCAGAACAGCCACAATTAATTTATCAAACTGCCGGGAAGCCCGCTGGATGATGTCCATATGCCCTTTGGTTACCGGATCAAAACTACCAGGATATACCGCCACTCGTATCTCATTATTTTGCTTCTTCATGTTGAAACTCCCCCTTGCTCGGTCAAGACCGACTCTTTCTCTTGTTCGTATGCATAAATTGAAATAGCCACTTCGCCATACTCAGCTTTACGCCATATCGCAAATTTTCCGAAAGTATCCGGATATACAAATGACGACTCATGTTCGAGCACGATCGTTGCTTGATCTTCTAACAAACCAAGACTATCCATCTGCTCCATAAGCTTGTCCCCATGTTTCAATCGATACGGCGGGTCTAGAAACACTAGATCAAAAGTGATCTCTCGCTTAGCTAATGCTTTCAGAGCTCTTTCCGCGTCATTCTTATAGACTTCAGAGCATTCTTCGAACTTGGTTGCCTTTAAATTTGTACGGATAATATCAATACTTTTGTACTCCATGTCAACGAAGACTGCCCGTTCCATCCCACGACTAAGCGCCTCAATCCCAAGGCCACCTGTACCCGCAAATAAATCAAGTACCGCTCCACCTTCAAAATAAGGACCTATCATGCTGAACAATGCCTCTTTGACCTTATCGGTTGTCGGACGAGTCCCCGTACCTGGAACAGCCTTTAATGTCCTGCCCCGAGCACTTCCTGAAATAACTCTCATTTCTAATCACACCCTTTTTGAACACACACTTTTTAAAATACCTAACCTACACCAACACAACTGTCGATATCGTACCATAATCCAAAGCGGATTTAAAAACGCAATCATTATAACATTATTTAGGCTCTGAAGGTATAAATCAGCACAGTGCGGACACACTTAAACTATCGACATCACCAAATGTCGTAGACAACCGCGGAGAAGACTTACGTTTCCCCATAAGCTCTTCATCCGGTTTCTCCTCTCCCATGAGGGCGCTCTGCAAAGGGCGCCCAATTTTTTAATTCAACAAACCCTTTATTCATAAGGTTTTCTTCTGATAATATCGACAATATCCTGGAACAATAGATATATGGGCGTTCGAGAGCTTGAGGAGCTATGCGAAGCGGGTGAGTTGTATTTAAAAGAACACGGATACGAAATATAGCAGGTATCATCCCCTTCAAGTAAAAACTCTAGTTAAACTCAAACAGGGCCGTTCATGGATGGAAAGTAGAGGAAGATAAAATACTACGTTTAACTACTAACTCGTGGGTAAGCTGTGGGTAAATGAACCAAAAACAGACCGTAGAGGCATAACGCCAAAGCGGTCTGTTTTTATTTTGTATATTCTTTTACTCTGCATTAACAACCGCCATTATATCTATAAACGGCACTTTATGTATCTCGCCTATTACATCGGCTATGTGTACGCTCTGAGTAAGTGAGTCCATATTAGTTATCGTACCTTTCAAGTCGTCCTCCCAACGCCAAATAGAAAACGTCAGGACCGTGTTACTCTCTTTCGCCTCCGTAAGTCTTTCGGCTAATTCCTCTAGCTCCAGATAATCCCTCTTAGGTCTTGATTCCTTATACTTCTTACTGGGTTTTGGAACAGAATACATGTGATCGCCTCCTGGTTGTATTTACAATTGCCCTTTTAGGTATCTAGCCAACTCGGATATATATTGAGATAGCTTTAAACTGATCTCTGATTTCATAGCATCGCGCGTTATCCCAAATACGTCCTGATATCCCCTACAGTGGTAGTGGTGATTTATTACAAAGTCCTCGTACTTGATTTCTAAAATTCTTATGTCTCGCTGCTTTAACTCCCTTTTTAAATTACGTGAGTCTTTAATAATCTGATCAAGTATCCTTTGCCCAGCCATCAGATACAGACGTTTTAAAATGTTGGTTGAATACTCGATATCATCTAAACTCTTCTGTACCATACTTTGCAGATGCGGTAACAAAATATAATCGCGAATCATCGTGCGTTCCTCGGCTGTTATGATATTGGCAATCTTACTCATTACATACGCCTCCAATAATACGAACATCTGTTTGTATTATATGCGAATGTACGTTCTTTATTCAAGAAGAAAATCTACCCTGTCACCATTATTTCATACAAATCATATCCTAGTATTGACACCTTCAACCACCTACCCGTCAACCTCCAAAGAGTATTGTTAGACCCTCCAGCGAGCAACAGCTGGGGGTTCTACCTATGATCTTTCCATTGCGCTATTGTGTCCCGTTAGTGCAACAGTCAATCCATTAGAACATTATTAATATCAATACACAGTTACAATCACCCAATCAAAGGGAGAGCAGCGTTCATAACATAACGTGTACTTATAATTAGGGAGGTGCTTATATGTCCGGTATAGTTGGTGGAGCTTTTACAAACACAGGTACAATCCTTGTATTGTTCATCTTATTAGTAATCGTCTCTTGCGCTTGTGTAGGTTTCGGTGGTGTTGGTGGTCTCGGTGTTGGCTGTTAATGCCGATAAAGCGTTTTAACGTCTAATGTGGATAATGAAATAAAGAACAACCCCACTAGCCTATACCTGTGGGGTTATGTCAGTTTATAAATTAAACCCAGAACTATTCGGCTTCGTTGGGTTCGACACGATCCCCAAGGTTGTTAATAGGCCAAGAACAACGTTTACTATCGTCATAATGTCTTGTTGCATAATATCCGAAACTTCAAACGTTTCTGTCAGGTGCCCAACAAGTTGGACTAATAGCAAAGCTTGAGATACAACACTTACCCATAGGGCATAGTTGCGCCATCTTTTCTTATTCATGATTATTTAGCCCCTTTCTTTAAAAGCCCGAGATTATGAAGCATTTGAATAATATTTAAATCGATTTTCGATTTATCCGACGAAGTGGTAATAGCACCGGATTTCTTGGCTGCCTCAACCGCTTCTGCATAGCCGGATGCATATGTTTCTTTGCCTGTTATATTCAGTCTCTTCTCTAGCGCTGCAATTTGCTTTGCTTGTTCCTTTACCGTAGTTTGTAAGGCTGTGGACACATCTTTTTCTGCTGCTGTCATCTCTTCATCCTCCTTCGTAATATCAAGCTTTAAATCAGTACCGTATCCTTTGTAATTAAATTGTAAATGAGGGCTATCCCAACCCCAATCGCCACCCCACTCAAACCCCAACCTCTTAGCCTCTGCTATTGCCTTTTTAATGCCCGCGGCTCCATACCCGTTATAATCTGTAGCGCCTGTAGCAAGGACAGGCACAAAGTCCAGCGCTTGACCTACTATGTGATAACTCTTAAGCGTCTTATTGTGTACATCTATCGGGTGCTAAGAAGTGTTTTTCTCAGAACCGTTGAGTGGAAGGTAATAAAAGAAAGTCCTATGGACGGCGTGAAAAAACCTAAGGAGATACCAACTAAAGAGATTCAGGTTTATGATGAAAATGACGTCAAACTTTTATTTAAAGCTCTAGATGATGAACCATTTTTATTCCGAATGTTAATCACTTTGGCTATCTCTACAGGCATGCGGCGTGGCGAATTAATTGCTTTAGAGTGGAGTCACATTGATTTAATCGAGGGTACTTTAAGAGTCGTACAATCCATTTCAATTAAAGACAATGGGAAACCAGTTATAAAACCTCCTAAGACAAAAAAATCAATTCGCACTATATCATTACCATCTTCCAACTTAGAGATGCTGAAAAAGTATCGTATGCATTACCTCCAAGAAAAAATGAGAATTATGGATCGTTGGAAAGAGAAAGAACATGAATTTGATTTTCCAAACGCGTACGGAGGCGCATTATACTTCAACCGACCAACTAAGTGGTGGATTGAATTCCTTGATTATAACGGCCTTAAAAAAATAAGGTTTCACGACCTCAGACACACCTCAGCGACTTTGTTAATTAATCAAGGTGTCCATGCAAAGATTATTTCTGAGCGATTAGGTCACGCAGATATCACTACCACCATGAATGTTTATGGACATGCTCTACAATCGGCAGATAAGAGCGCAGCCGACAAACTGGATACATTATTCAAGTCATCTTTATAAGTTGTAGACTGATTGTAGACCAAATGTATAATAAAGGTTCAGAAAACACGAAAATGTTTAACAGTATTCAATAATCGAAGCGTAATAAAACATATCTATTATCACTGTTTTGCAAAGCCTTATAACTGAGTCCTCTCTTCTCCCATGAGGGCGCTCTGCAAAGGGCGCCCAATTTTTTTGTGTGAAAATACCATATAAACCAAGGCTTTATTGGATTTATTTTAGTTAAAACTCATTCAGGGTGGCAATTAGGTGGCATTTGTCATCGTTTCCGTATGCCTGTAATCATTTTGTATAATACTGCTCTAACAAAAAAAACGCAGTCCTTAAGGGCAATGTCATTAAGTTAAAGCATAGGTCCAAAAATTAAGAAAAGAGCAGGTTATCGAAAAGATAGCCTGCTCTTTTTTTTGCGCGAAACTGAGAAATAGAACTTGACAAGTAGATTGAAATGTGTGGCGTAGCCCCTTGAAAAAACGAGGAGGTTACGCCAATGAATGAGTATGCGAATTCACTAAAAGAAACGCTGACATCCCTTCTACGAGAAATGTCAGCCGCACCAGCACCTTATGTCAAAAACCCTGAAAAAGACTTTACCCGAAAGAAAAAGCTACCCTTTGAAACGGTTATGCAACTCTTGATCTCCATGGGTGGGAACAGCATGTATAAGGAACTCTTAGAATCGCAAGGCTATGACGTAAACACCGCGACCACTTCTGCTTTTGTCCAGCAGAGAAATAAAATCCTGCCTTCAGCTCTGGAATTCTTGTTTCACAAATTTACGCAAACCTATACGGATATCAAGCACTACCGAGGGTATCGATTACTTGCTGTTGACGGTTCCGATTTGCATATCGCAACAGACTCTGCGGATACGGACACCTATTTTCAAAGTCAGCCGAACACGAAAGGCTATAACCTTCTGCATTTGAATGCAGCCTATGATTTGTGCAGCAGACTTTACGTGGATGCCATTGTTCAGCCACGAAGGTTGTGTAACGAGAGAAGAGCACTAGCAGATATGGTTGACCGTTCCTCCATTAAAGACAAAACCATTGTTACTGCCGATAGAGGTTATGAAAGTTACAACAATTTTGCGCATATTGAACGCAAAGGGTGGAACTATGTTATTCGGGTAAAGGATTTAGATTCTAATGGTATTCTTTCAGGCTTGCGTTTGCCCTCTGGTGGAACGTTTGATATGGACGTTTATCTGACACTCACCAAAAAACAAACCAAAGAGATCAAGGCTCATCCCGAAATTTACAAGTTCGTCCCTTCCACGTCTACTTTTGATTTTTTGGATTTGCATGAGAACTTGTTTTATCCCATTTTTTTTCGGGTTGTTCGTTTCGTCCTGCCGAGTGGCGCTTATGAAACCGTCATTACGAATCTTTCTAGCACTGATTTCCCACCCGATGAACTCAGGTCTATTTATAACATGCGATGGGGTATAGAAACCTCTTTCAGGGCATTAAAATACACAGTCGGTCTGACGAGTTTTCACGCAAAGAAGCGAGAGTCCATCACCCAAGAGATTTTCGCAAGAATGATCATGTACAATTTCACTGAAATGATTACCTCGCACGTAGTCATTTCTCAAATGAATAAACGGCATCAATACCAAGTCAACTTCACGGTCGCCGTTCACGTTTGTAGACATTTCCTGCACTCAAGAGACAATGGATCCCCGCCCGATGTTGAAGGACTGATTCGCAAAAACATTTTGCCGATTCGACCCATTCGCCCAGGGCAGAAGAATACGCGCAAAATTCGCTATAAATCAGCTGTTAGCTTCGTTTACAGAGTAGCATAATTCGTTTCACATGAACATTTTTTAAGCGGGTATTTCATCCGCTTTGTTTGCTGTACGCTTTTTTTCTTGCTTGCGCAAAAAAAAACGGCACAGTTCTTTTACCCATGCCGTTTCGGATTTCATTTTTATTCTCGGTTTCGTTTTGAGCTTATCTTAATGACATTGTCCTTAAGGGTCTGCGTTTTTTGATGCCGCCTAATTATTCAGTCATCAATCTAAGGGAACTAGTAGCCCATATTTTGAGTTTTGAGCGCCGAAAAAAATCTAACCGATTGAATGACCTTATTCCTTCCAATTGATGCCCCAATGCATGAATAATGACGAAATAACGTCTACTGGTTCCGTTACAATCCAGAACAGTGGAATAAACCGCTAATTACTAATCACAACATCGTTTTACATATTTTATCTTATAAGGAGGATATTTGTCTTAATTTGCCGAAATTCATAATACCACATTTGATTCCGGTGCGGACGGGACAATGCTGGGTTTCCGCTTTACGGTCGTGGTGCACAGCGAACGTCTAATATAGATATATAAATATTAGGGGCTGTTCGATTTGTGTGAACTTTACAACAAAATTGAAGAACTCCGCTTGGAGTTAAATAAACTCGCTGTGTATGGACGCCTAGCTGACCAAGAGTTAGTAATTCTTAGCCAAAAACTTGATAGATTGTTAAATGAGCTCCAAAGAGGTAAACAAGCAAAATGAAATAAGGGAGTCGCGGATGCGGCTCCTATATTATAGAAATAACACGCTCATAATGCGCAGAAAAAAAGAGGAATTGAACAAAAATATCCCACAGCTGGATTGGTAGTATGGACTTTTTTCTTTAACAAAGACCACTAGGGGCCACTAGCGCTCCTTCCTCATAATATTTGCAGGAAGAATACGATTACTTGTCGAATTGAAAGTTGGTGAGAGTAAAGTTGCTACTATTTTTATGTTTTTATTTTCATTTTCAGGTTTCATATTTTTGATTTATGACTTACTTTGGTGAAAAAAAACATTCCCAAACATTCTGACGAAAAAAAGACCACTTAGGATATTGGTTAAACCCCAATACTGTATACAATGAAAAAAAATAAAAGCCCTATTAACTGAACTATTTAATGAAAAAGCGGCAGACCAAGAATAAAATCCTGGTCTGCCGCTTCAATGATTCCACTATCGTTTCTCGTTAGTTTAATCATACCCTTAATTATGTTCAAGCTTTCGCTAGTTCCTGTTTGTAGTAAAGAATGAGCTAATTTCTATTTAGACATTTGATTAAGGTAGCATAAATTGACTGTGAGAAATTATTATGGAATCATGAGTAGGGTGATGAGATGAGGAAATTAATAAGTAAAGAAAATACGGATTGCTCAGCTGGTAATAGAGGAGGTAAGCGAAAAGGGGCAGGTCGCAAACCAATAGGAACAACTCGAAAAATTTCATTAACTTTACCGCAGGAATGCTGGGAAGAAATAGACCGCTACTGTCACAGAGGGGATTATTCTGTTTCCGAAATACTAAGGTCCATTATAGAAGATAACCTTAATAACGCCGATTTCTTATGAGTAAGTAAGTGTGGGAGGCTCATGTTATGCTAGAAGGCAATTTAAACTTAGATGATGGAGTGCTTTTTTACGCAGTTTCAGGGAATGGCGATCCTGTTGTTCTGATACATGGAAATTTTAATGATCATCAAATTTGGAATGAACAAGTTGATTCATTTTCCACACATTATAAATTAATTCGATATGATTTAAGGGGATATGGCCTTTCCAGTACACCAAAATCCTCTTTCTCCAATAAAGATGATTTAAAAGCACTGATTGATACCTTGAAACTTCATAACGTTACTTTAGTAGGTTCCTCCATGGGTGGCGCCATTGCTATCGACTTTACTCTTACTTATCCTCATCTAGTCAAAGCTCTTATTTTGGTTTCACCCTCCATAAACGGCAATCCTTACCCTATGAATATGATGTGGCAAGGAACAAAAAATTATATCAATCTTCGTTTGAAAGGACGTAAGAAAGCCATTGAGTCATTCATAACGAATCGTTTCTGGCAGTACTTCATTCCTTCCATAAAAAAAGAAGAAGCTCGAACAAAATTGATCAATAATATTGAGAACCCTAACAATTTCTGCAGATTCTCTCCGAGTCTCTCAGTGGCTGTTAAACCATATGCTTTTAATAGATTACACGAGATTAATAAACCGACCCTTATTATAATATCTGATCAAGATCATTCATTTAACAAAAAAACTGCGGAAACCTTACATAAAAGTATAGTATTGTCATCTAAAATAATCATGCAAGACTGTGGCCATCTCCCGTTTATCGAGGCGCCGCGTGAATTTAATCAAGTAGTTCTTGATTTCCTATCGAAAAGAATATGATCATAATGATTCTACTAGGACATTCCAAAAATGATTTGAATGTCAAACGAAAACGTAGCACAAATGTTCGTATAATCCGAATAATAATGGTATAATAGTGGCATAATATTGATAAATTAAACATCAAGGAGTTTTGCCAAATGAGTCAAAGAGTTCCCTACTATGAAGTTGCACCTGATGCAATGAAAATTATGATGGACATGGAGATGTACACCAAAAAGTCTACAATTAATCGAACTACAAGAGAACTTATCAAAATTAGAGTCTCTCAGATTAACGGTTGTGCCTTCTGTATAGATATGCATACATCCGAAGCTCGTAAAATGGGTGAAACGGAACAACGAATTTATTGTTTAAATGTTTGGAATGAATGTACTTTTTATACACCTGAAGAGAAGGTTGCTCTCGAACTATCTGAGCATATTACTTTAATCCCTACAAAAAGAGTTCCTGATGACCTATATAAACGAGTACGTGAACAATATGACGAGAAACAATATGTTGACCTTGTTCTGATTATCAATCAAATCAACAGTTGGAATAGAATTTCTATTGCAATGGGCAATACAGCAACTGAAAAATAATTACTCTCAATGAACACCTTAGGGTGTTCATTTTTTTCTTCTTTTGCTACACCTATGTCTCTACTTCGCCTTTGACTTTTCTACGATCCGACCGAATCCGCTTAGTGAAACGTTAGCCGTAAAGGTAGGCTTATCAGAACATCGGCTATTAGTGGATATTTGTAGCTACAAGGCTAATTACATTTTTACAGGGGAGGAGCAACTACGCTTCTTCCCCTCTTTTGGTTGTATACCATATTTAAACCTTCGAAATCATTATTTTAGCAGAGACAAATCCATCGTTGCCAAGGTAACCATACGCTCCGTAGTCCGTGAAGGTGGCTGTAAATCCACCAATCTGTTTGAGACTACCGTTTTTGAGAACACCTTTAACCGCAATAATGACTGTATTGGTTTTATTCCAAGTACTATCAGGGTATGCCATATTAAAATCAGTTATATTAACTACATCGGCCTTCACTTCGAGCATGGCCGGCACTGTCTTACCCATGAGAGTCATATGGCCATCATCGGATATCGCCGCAATATCAGCCCAATTCTCGACTTTCGGATCCGTGTTTTTATTCAGTTTACGCCATACCCATGCGGTTCCAGGTCCTTCGAGTTTTGCTCGTCCAGAATTTGGATTGAAATAACCCCCGTCGTACCAATCTAGCGGACTGATCATCCCCCAATAAAATGAGTTATAACCTCGTTCATCCATGTTCCACATGCCGTGTTGCGCATTCCACATCGTACCATTGTAAGCATATCCATAGTCTGTATATTTCTTGGTTGCATCCTTGCTGCCACCGGAAAACTTCCCGAAAGAAACCCTTTTAAACGGTGATGTACCACTTCCATCAATCTCAAATCCAGATCCACCTATCGTCATACCACCATAAGCATCGCACATGAAATGGTTATTCCAACCTAGCATGATACCGAACTCACGCCATGAACCGTCTGGTTGGAGCGCTCCTATATCCTCACCCGTTTTCTCTCTAGCAGGATCATTTGGACCGTAAGCTTTCTTACCGTTGGCCTTCCACAGGTTCATTCCCTGATTGACAGTATCACCAATAGACTCTTCCCCCGGATACGTACCACCTGCCTGGTATTGCCATCCAAAACTAAAATTATCAACATTAATTCGCTTAAATCTTTTGGTTGTGTAATCATACCGAGCATTCACTAAGATCCACATCTCTGAAAACGCCACTCCACCCCGAACACCTGTAATGACAGCAAAGTTATAGGGTGAATAAGCCTGGTCAGACCACTCTGGAAATATAGATAACCCTTGGTTTATACGCATGCCTGTTTCCGTTTCTGAAGCGATCACCATGCCTTCTGTCATATTTGAAGATGAAAAGGCGACGACGACGTGGTCGTTTACATTGGGCGACAAATGTGAAGCAAAGGGAAGTTCCATCGAAACGGAATGATCATTTGGAAACGTGATCTTTACTTTATGCAGAGCTGTATTAATAGAACTGACATAACCCTTTTTAAGCATCAATACACCTCCATCGGTTCGCCACGGATTGATTACCCGCATATTATAGTAATGATTACTCATTTAATAGAGTATGGATAGTGAAACCATAACGTGCATTTATCTGTTCCGTAAACTTCATAAACAGACATTACCCCGCCCTTAGTAAATCAAACATTAGTGATTTTCGTTACACGTTGGAATTCCTTCACTTTTTGTAATCAAATTTATATTTTAAACTCTCTTAGGTACATAGCCGTTACCCCTAGTCCGTTTCTCCATAAATTAATAAGTAAAAGGAGGAATGTCTTAGTGGAAGCCTATTATAATTGCTTACGTTGTATGAATAGAAGGGTACGTATTTTGACGATACACGGTGAGCAACATGAAGGAGTTATCACAAAAGTAGACCGAAATAATGTTTATTTAAGAACGGGTCCAAGAGGCGACGTGCAAACTTCAGCTTTCTTCCCATTTGGTGGCGCCAATGATATTTTGACGTTAAGTCTGTTCACCTTACTTGCAATAGCTTTGATTTAATTCTCAATATCATCACCATCTGACAAAAGCACTTGTGAAGATCTCTTCACAAGTGCTTTAACACGTCCACTCTTAGATTTTTTTACTTAAAATGGGCTATTGCCGTGAGCACTATGGGTTAAAAACCATAAACTGAAATTAAGTTACATTCACCTAGGAGGTTATCCATGGACGCAAATTATTATCAACAAGTCAGTTGGAGTTGCATGAACAAATATGTAGGCATTCAAACAACCGATGGCAAGTCACATGATGGATTTATTGCTCACGTAGATCAGGATTATGTGACCCTTGCCATTCCAACCGATGAAATGGTAGATCGGTTGACAGGAATGCCCGCTGAGGAATCTACTTATAGACAGTTTGGTTTCCATCCAGGTTTTTTCCCTAGACGCAGATTCTTCCATCGCCGCATTCCATTTTTCGGAATTAGAGATTTATTCTTACTTCCCTTCTTCTTTTAGATAAAAGGGAATTTACCGCTTTTCTTATTGACAAAAGCACTTGTGGAAAAGTATTCCCAAGTGCTTTTGTCATAAATTCACCTCTTTGCGGGAAGGATATAGATAACCCACAAGGAGGTAACAGGAATGGAAGATCTTAAGCAACTACTCCTACAGATAGAGCAATTACGCCAACAATTAAATAATTTGAACACTAACAATAACTTAACAGATCCCGAGATCGTAGTTGCTAGTCAAATGTTAGACGCTGTACTGAATGAGTACTATGGTCTAATGAAGAAGAAATCTAAAGACAAATCTAACTAGGAATATCCAAAATTAGATTACTTACTGAATCAATAAAAAATACCCTATCTATTACAGAAAGGGTATTTGCAAATAATATATTCAAAAAGGGGGGTACCTCTATAATAGATTCATAATATTAAAATAAGATTACCGCTATATTAAAATATAATAAAAAAGTGTTAACAGTATATTATTAACCGATCCCAGAACTATCATCCAACTTTAGGTTTATTTATTGAATAGTCCCAAACGGTACAACACTGTAATCAAACGGTAAAAATGAACACTTCCCTTCGCGGGCGTGTTAATAAGCGGATTCTTGATATCGAATTTAACAGCGGCCGCAATTGCCTCAGTAGCCCATTCTGGAGTACTCATATTACTTCTATTCTCTAACTGGGCGATACGATCTGCTTGTTTTGTCACCATATCCTGCAAAGCCTGAAACTGCTTCTTCTCCTCCGCCGTCATCGGCTCATCCCCCTCCTTCACATCATACGAATAAAGGTTATACTTATCCATCATGGCGATCAGCTTATTCGCATAATATGGGTCCGTAGCATACCCAGCGGCTGCAACTGCCTTTGCTGCTTCTTTACCACCTTTACGAAGGACATTAATATAACGCTTATTCTTTAACAACCGAGTATGATCTGCCACTGACTCATCCCAAGAGTTATACTTGCGGAAAGCGGCATTAACCTTATAGGGTTTCCCACCACGATATTCGGTCGTAGACATGATCACACTACCAGCAGAACCACTGCCTTTAATTCCGAACAGATTGTTAGCTTGCAAGGTAAGGCCGCTAGCACCCCAGTTTGATTCCAGAGCGCCCTGAGCGATAGTTAAAGCGGCCGAAACACCACTATCATGCCAATCCCTCACTGCAGCCGGTGCTATTTTGGCGATAAAAGCGTCACTATTCATCTCATCACCTCCATTATATTAAATGAAGATACGAGAATTAGGGTTTGTACATCTCTCCCTATTTTTTTACTATTCTAATATATTATCTGGATGGGCTACTTGCTCTAATTTATGTTGAATATGTTGTTCACTACCAAGATAGTACTTTTCGAGTGGTCGTAGTTGTTCATCTAACGTATATACTAATGGAATTCCAGTTGGAATATTAAGATCGGTAATCTCTTCATTACTTAAATTGTCCAGATACTTAATTAACGCACGCAAACTGTTACCATGCGCTGCAATAATGACATGTTTGCCCTGCTTTATCTGGGGTGCAATCTCCTTCTCCCAATAATCCTCCACCCTAACAACCGTATCCTTAAGGCTCTCGGCAAGTGGAATCAACTGATCGGGCACATCTCGGTATTTATCTTCATGACGAGGAAACCGATCGTCGTCCTTGGTAAGTGCCGGAGGTTGGATATCATAACTTCTCCGCCAGAGCATGACTTGTTCTTCTCCGTACTTTTGGGCAGTCTTCAGCTTGCTAAGTCCTTGTAAAGCACCATAATGGCGTTCATTGAGCTGCCAGGTTTTATGAGTTGGTATCCATAACAAATTCATAGGTTCGAGAATGAAATGTAACGTTTTGATAGCACGTTTTAAGTAAGATGTATACGCAACATCAAATACTAAATTTTCATCTTTGAGTAATTTCCCTGCTGCCGTGGCTTCTGCGACCCCTTTATCGGACAAGTCTACATCCGTCCAGCCTGTAAACAGATTCAATTTGTTCCATTCACTTTCTCCGTGTCTTACCAGCACCAGTTTATACATTTCCTCTTCATTCCCTTCCCTTATCTGATTTGCTCGTATAATAAAAGCGCACCCTTCAGCCATCCATTTACTCTGCTAAATATCCTTTTGCAACAGCATCTCCAACAAGCCAGACAGCATAATCATAGAGCGCCGGAACAGAGATAGCCATTTTAGTAATACGCGCAAGTACTTGAGAACTCCTAACACCATGTCTTTGCCATGCGGCACCAGAAGTATAGTAATTATGTAACAAAGGTTGTAGACGATCGATCGAAGCAGCATAACGAGATTCCATCGTATCCCCGGCTTCAAATTCAAGCCAAAGTGAAATCAATTCATCCCTTTGATCATCGGGGAGTAAGCCGAATAATCGATTTGCCGCTAACTGCTCACGCTGAAACTTATCGACGTGCCCGGATTCGTCATATGCGAATGTATCACCTGCGTCAATTTCAACAATGTCATGAATAAGCAACATTTTTAATACTACCGTTAAGTCTAGTCCAGGCTCCGCTGCATGCTCCAACATAATCATCCCCATCATGGCTATATGCCATGTATGCTCCGCATCATTCTCTTGCCTAGAAGCATCCATTAACAGAGATTGCCGCAACACATGCTTAAGTTTGTCAATTTCCCTTATAAATTCAATTTGTCGATGCAAGCGGTTTGATTCGTTCACTAGTAATCTCTCCCTTTGTATAAATATCATTCGAATATATCACAGATCCCATTCCGCTACGAAAGAAATCATGAATATATCCCCCTAATTTAGGCTGTGCTATAATGATAAATAATAATGAAAAGTGGAGGATAAAATGAGTAAGTTCATGGTTCTAGTTTTTTTATCCTGGCTAACAGGTAGCCCTTTGCTTGCACTGGTTATTGTACTCGTAATTGTGTATTTTATTGATCGGCGTTTTATTGGCTTACTACCCAGCATTTCCAAGCCATTCCGTCGTTCCCGAAACATATCACGACTACGCCAACAAATAACTCTAAATCAGTTTGACGTCTCCTCCAAACGCGAACTCGCCAGACTTCTGCTCGAACGGCGTAAATTTGCAGAAGCGTACGATCTTTTACAAGCGGTGCAAGCGTCCTCCGAATCGTCGGCGGAATATTGGAATGATCTTGGAACGGCATCCCTCGGTTTGGGACGCATCGAAGAAGGCGAGACACATATTCTTCGTGCACTCCAGTTGAATGAGCGGGTTAAATATGGTGAGCCTTATTTACATCTTGCTTCGGCTTACCGTACTGTCGATCCCCAGAAGGCGTTGCAGTATGCAGCCAAATTCGGCGAAATTCAATCCTCATCTAGTGAAGCCTTTTATTTGCTTGGTGTGCTGTATCAATCACTTGACCAAAAGGTCGAAGCAAAACGCGCACTGGATGAATCCATTGCCATCTACCGAACTCTCCCGAAATATAAGAAACGCCACGAACGGAAATGGGCCTTACGTAGCTTCTTTAAACGTTCGTCCTTATAAAAATAGACCGTCAATTCCATTAACGGAGATTGACGGTCTATTTTATTCTTCGCCGCATCGTTTAAATGATACTGCACGAGAGTTAATTAGCTATCCCGCCCACTCTGGTCTGGAATTAATCTTCACTCTCTTCATCAACCTCATAGAGACAACGGAACTGTTCTAAGCCGTTGTCAGCAAGGGTTGAACTCATAACCTGAAATCCCACATTACGGAAGAACTCGGCTCCCTCTTCATCAGTAACCGTAAAGACTGCCGAAGGTTTCTTTTCAAATATAATCTCTAAGATCAGGCCACGACCATAACCTTTCAACCGATCTTCTGGCTGAACAGCAAGATGAATAATTTCCAGCTCACGTGCACTATTCATGCAGCCACCAATGAGGCCCACATACTCATCCTCATCAACAAACGCATACAATTCATAATCTTCGTTCGAACCATATAGTTTTAATGCTTGCTCCAAAGCTTCCGGATCAGAGAAAACAGCAGATTCCAAGAGCTCCCTAACAGGCAATTCACCAATCTTCGAAGTAACTAGAGTTAGCAATGTATCCCTCCTTCCTATATCAGGTATTTCTTAAACTCAATACGTTCGCATGACACTTTATCATAAATGAGCTTTAAACTCCACCTATTATGTAATTAACTCTTGCATTTTATTTATATCCGACTATAATAATCGGTATACAGTGATAATAGCGTAAAGGTGATGATACCATGAATCAAACACTCCATAGTAACACTGAGCAAATTAATGATTATTTAGATTTATTAAATTACGCCAAACAAATAGGCGATACATCATGGCAAGCGGAAATTGTAGCGACTCTGAGCAAGCTAAATACGCCGAAGACATTTCAGGAAACGTCCGACGCAAATGAACTGCTCTGGAGACGATTTGATCAAATCAATACTTCATTGGTAGAGTTGTTTAATTCCATACGCGAAACACAAGATAATGTTTATAAACAGCAATTAGTAGAAAAAATGTGGGGATTGAAGTTGGAGAGGATCTCTATATCTCGTCAAATCAAAAGTGATTATTTTCAGACAGAGGATTTATGGTTTGAGGAATAGAAAAAGGCATGCAGTTGACTGCTCTGCCCGATGAAATCGTTTCTAGCAATTTAACGGATTGCCATGAAACATAGAAGATTCTATGAATATATAAATTTATGACAAATTAGCATGTGTTATTACACGGAAGTTTGTTTCATTTCGCGCATCATCTTCATCATCATAGTCATCATTTCATCGCAGTCTTGCATTTTGTCCATCATCATGTCCATGTCCATTTCCATGTCCATCATGCTCATTTCAGAACAGCATTCCATCATCATCTTCATACTGTTCATTTTACACATCATTTCGTCCATAGTCATGGTCATCATCATTTGCATACACATTTTATCCATCGTTTCCCCTCCCTTCTGTATTATTATTCCAACAATTTAAAATTACTATATTCCCATCCAAAACTCAACATAAAGTTGGATGAACTATTGATTTTTTTGTGAACCCATAGTATAATACCAACTTTTCTCATAATTCCAGTGTGTTTTATGTTAATTACATATAAAAAAAACAGTATAATGAGATCCCCTCACTATACTGTTCAAGAGCTTATTATTTTTCATTAATCTCTGTACGTCCGTCTTCAAAACCGATAATAACCGTATCCGTAATTCCCACGAATAAACCATGCTCAACAACACCCGTTATCGCCTTGAGTTCCTCAGCGAGTGTCGCCGGGGATTCGATCACGCCAAAAGCAGCGTCTACAATGTAATTCCCGTTATCCGTTACATATAGGTCGTCGCCATTTTTCCGCATTTCAAAAGGAACATCATATCGGTTTCTCAGTAACTTTAACGTCCATTCATAGGTGAAGGGGACAATTTCAATCGGTAATTTGAATTGTCCTAGAGAAGCAACCACCTTACTACTATCCGCAATGACAATAAATTTGTCACTATGCATGGCTACCAGCTTCTCACGAAGCAAAGCTCCACCCCCGCCTTTGATCAGTTCCATTTGTGGGTTAACTTCATCTGCACCATCAATTGCCAAATCCAAATGATCGACTTCCGAGGCGCTTATAAGCGGTATATTATATTTCTTAGCTAGCTCTTCCGAAGCATTTGAAGTAGCAATAGCACGGACTTGAAGACCCCCATTCACCATTTCCCCAATCTTTTCGATCGCATAATAAGCTGTAGATCCTGTTCCGAGACCAATTGTCATCCCGTCTTTAACAAACTCAGCAGCACGGTATCCCGCCACTTGTTTTGCATTCATATTTTACCCCTCCTATATGTATTATCACTATTTTTGTATTCGAGGTGTTTCAACGTCTATCATATCAAATTACAAGTATAAAAAGAACAGCATGTCCAGTTACGGACATGCCCCCAATGATTATTGTTTCTCAATAACTGCCTTGATTCCTTCAAAACTGTCATCTTCCACCGGGTTCCCATTTACAAATATTGTTGGTGTCCCTCCAACTTGTGAATCATCCGCAATTTTGATATCAGCGTTGATATTGTCGATATATTTCAGGCTATCCAAATCTTGCTCAAACTGCTTCAAGTCGACACCCGGGATATTCTGCTTCACCAAATCCATTATAAATTCCTTAGTAGCCCATGTGTCATTCTTATTGCCCTGTTGCTCCATCATTAGTTTATAATATGTCCAGAAATAATCTACATTCTGTTGGTATAGCGACTCACCAGCAAGTGCCGCAGCTGTGGAATCCGGGGCTAGGAAAGGAAGATCCACAAAATAAAATACTGCTTTACCTGTATCTAGATAGGCTTTCTTTAACTGAGGGAAAACGTCCTCCGTCCAGTGTTTGCAAGACGGACATTTGTAGTCAGCAAACTCTACGATTACGACAGGAGCCTTTTGATCTCCAATATAAGGTTGATTTGAAGTCTCAAATCCGTTCAACACCTGCTCTTGCACGCTGGCAGGGGTAAGAATTTCGCCTTCTCCTTTGTCATAGGTCAATTTAATGACTAACAGGACGGCAACCAGTAGTACGACTACTCCCCCTAACAAGAAAAACGACCATTTACTACTTTTTTTACTACTTTTCACAATTCTCCTCCTCACCACTCATAAAAATACAATTTGCCTTGATTATAAGTGTTGAAGAGGTTATATACTAGAAGCAATTGAGGCGAAAACAGACCACATTTTGACAATATTGTGTTTTTATATAATCAAGTTTGATGTATAGGTTTCGGTGTTTTGGCGACTACACCTCCATCTTTACCTTTTCCTGACTCAGGTTTAACCATTAGTAGCAACAATATTACCGCAATCAGAGAGACACCTGCAAAAACGAAGAACAACGTCATATGACCTGCAGGGATCAGGAGAGAAATGACCGGTGGCCCTAACGAAACGCCAATAAACCGCATACTGCTATATATTGAAGTGATGGTACCTCGAAGTTCTTTGTCAATACCTTCGGTAATTAGAGCATCTGAACTTGGAAGAACAATACCGATGCCTGCTCCACACACCACAAGACAAGCAATAACGAAAAAAATATTGTTAAAGAAACCAATCCCGAATAAAGCTGCGGTAGACATTACTAATCCAACCACACCGCACCATTTCATCAAATTCTTGTTCTTACCCATCTTCTTACCTGTGATGTAAGAGGATAGGCACAGGGCTGCCAGGGGTATGGCCAGTACCAACCCTTTAACAACCCCCTTCAAACCATGCTTCATTTCTAGCTGCTCTGATAAATAAAACAGCACTCCAAATAGTAAAAACATGCAGATACACCCTATAGCAAATATAGCGTATAACCAACGTCCCTTCTCCTTAAAGACACCTTTCACCGAATTCATGAATTCCTTAAGAGATTTTAACTTCCCTTTTTTCTTCGGCTCCTTAACTAAGAATAGAACCAGCAATAAAGAAATTAAACAAAGTACCGGGATAGCAAGAAACGGGATGTACCAAATCCATGCACCTAAAAGCGCCCCCAGAATCGGGCTAAGTACCTTACCAAATGTATTCGATGTCTCAATGAGACCGAGGCCCTGACTAACTTTATCGTCATCATCGAACATATCCCCAACGAGCGGTATCACAATGGGAAAAGCTCCAGCCGCTCCAATTCCCTGCAGGAATCGCCCCGCCAAGATGATCCAGTATACCGTCATTCCATCCCCAATCCACGAGGCCGCTCCCGAGACGCCCCCACCAATGCCTGCAATAATCAGACTTGGGATAATGATGACTCTGCGGCCATACTTGTCCGAAAGATAACCTGCAATCGGTATCAGCAGAATAGCTACAACGGCATACACCGTAATAAGCATACTGACCTGAAAAGAAGAGATATGCAGTTCACGGGCAATTTGTGGTAGGATCGGAATCAACATCGAATTACCCAAAGTCATAATAAGCGGAATGGATGCAAGTGCAAACAAACCGCCTTTCTTATTATCCATTGTCAGCCACCTTTCCCAACGTGTAAACATGAGATACCCGTTAGTGTGGTTGAAATGAAATAAAATATTCTGCCTTTAATTATCTCCGCGAATTAACAACGGACGTAAGTCGAAGGATCTGCCTCCAGAATGAATCGACTAGGCTCACCAACTGAATAAATGTGCAACAGATGCATAGCTCTTGTACAAGCAGTATAGAATAGCTTCCTCTCAGCTTCCCTCGTGTATTTCAGATTAGAACCGTCATAAATAAGTACTGCGTCAAATTCCACACCTTTTGCCAAATACGCCGGGATGATGTGGATTCCCTTTTCAAACGAAAGAGTTGTCTTTTTGATCAACTTGACAGGTAGTTCAGGGGACAGAATTTCAAAAGCCCCTAAGCTTTCAGCAGCCGTCTTACAGATGACTGCTATAGTCTCATATCCTTCGGCACGAAGTGATTCTATATCATCTTGAATACGAGCATTCAGGGCCTCAGTACCCGATACAATCCGTATTTCCGGCTTCTCACCAGCTCGGTCAAACGGGATGATGGACTCACCACCATGAATCATCCCCTTAGTGAGTTCAACGATTTCACGGGTAGATCGATAACTTTGATGGAAGGTGATTAATTCACTCTCATCTTCACCATAAAGATCACTCAGCACTGTTGATTGCTGTAGCACCGAAGCATGCGCATAAATCGCCTGGTTAAGATCTCCTAGCGCTGTCATCCGAGCACGAGGAAACAATCTTTTTAAGAAGAAAAGCTGGAACGGAGAATAGTCCTGTGCCTCATCAATAATGACATGCCTTATATCCGTATTTGAGCGGAAACCTAGAATTAGCTCCTTCAGATAGAGGAATGGTGTGGCGTCTTCATAAAAAAGTTCACCTTCGCCAAGCTTCTGCAGGGTTTGCAGACTGATTTCTTGCCAATCTTCCGGTAACCCTATCGGGCTGATTTCTGACATCAAATCGGGATTACGGAACATTTGAGCATACAGATTAGTCACATCAACAAACCGTAAACCTTTCACCCATTTTCGAAGTGGCTTCAGGCGATCGCTAACAATCATTTTTGCGAGGATATCCCGCTCCTGTTCGTATTCTCCAAAGGAATCCGCTTTACCTTGTTGTTGCTTGCGCCGCAAACGTTGATAGGCCTTCTGAAAATCATCGATATCGAGTAATTGAATCTGCTCCTCAACCCAAGGTAGTTCCAACTCTCCCACCGCAAAGGTTGCCAGCTCCTTCAATAGCCAATCCTTAAGTAATTCACAGCGATTAGCTAGCCGAATAGCTGAATCAAACGAGTAAAATTTATCTTTAATGCGCTCTGCACTCACGAACTCTTTGCCTTGGAACCTAAGTGGCTTGAACTGCATTCCTTCCTTCTCCAGCAGTTCCTTATAACGATTAATTGCATCTAAATAAATGGATGACGACTTATAACGAATGCCGTTAATACGTGAAGCATAGTGCTCATCCTCTTCTCCAGATAGTACATATTCAATTTGCAGAAAAGGATCCTCAAGCTGAAATTCTCTGCCAAGCCGATGCTCAAGGTATTCTTGAAATGTCGTTTGTCGCATGTTCTCTTCCCCAAGCTCGGGGAGAACGGTAGACACATAGCTATTGAACATTGGATTAGGTGAAAATAGGATCATTTGATCGGCCCTTAGATGCTCTCTATGTTTATAGAGTAAATAAGCCACACGTTGCAATGCAGCAGAGGTCTTGCCACTGCCAGCCGCGCCCTGAACAATCAGCATTCGACTTCGATCGTCGCGAATAATTCGATTTTGCTCGCGTTGAATTGTTGCCACGATACTCCGCATTTGAGCATCAGAACTTCGACTAAGCACTTGCTGTAATAATTCATCACCTATCGTTACTCCGGTATCAAACATTACCTTAATTTTTCGACCCTGTATAACAAACTGACGCTTAAGCGTCAAATTTCCTTGAATAGTTCCCGAAGGTGTTGAGTAAGATGTTGGTCCTGGGACGCTATCGTAATACAGATTTGAAATCGGCGCACGCCAGTCATATACAAGAAACGTTTCATCTCCCTCTTCCATCAGCGAGGCAATCCCGAGATAAATACATTCTGCTTCTTGGCCCTCTTCAGCAAAATCAATTCTCCCGAAATACGGTGATTGCCGTAGCCGTTTCAACTTTCCAAGTGCTGCCGAAGTATGCAAATGACTGCGCTCACGTTCTGAGAGCACCTGCGATTGTTGCCGTAAGCTGGTCGAGGTTTCCCCTACATCATCCTCTTCACCAAAGTTAACTGTTACCTCGTCCCAGTAGTCCTTACGCATCTTAACTACATCGTCCCGAACGACGCCAACTTCTTGCTCCAAACTAGTAATTCTCGATTCAATTTGGTCGCCTACATACTCTACTCGTAGCTGTTCTTCTTGCCAAGCTTTATCCGAATTACTCAATTGTAATCGCCCCTCTTGATTTCTAAAAATATATTGTTGACCAAATTAATTAAATATGATATAATTTTATAGGATGCGTATTTATACATAAACCTTTAAGGTCCAGTCATTATCATAACAATTTTACGTAAGGATTACAATCTTAGCTTTATCCTTTATTTATAATGAAAGTCCCGCCGACTGGCGGGACTTTTTAGATTGAAGTAATAAACTTATTTCTCTCCATGTGCAACGGGAGAATGATCTGCCAGCCGGTTTAGCCTTTCCAACTGATGCCCATATTCATACATTTCAGCAGAAACAATCGACAGACGTAATACACCTTCTCGCTGTTCAGCAAAACGATCCAACATTCTTCGCATAAATTCGTCATTCTCCTGCTCAAATTGCATACCTTCCAAAAAGTTCGGCTTCAGCTTATCGTTAAACTTCAACATAATATGCTCATGAAACTTGATCATTTTCTCCAAATGCATATCGAACTCATCATTAAGCTCAGGTGATCGAACGGCTTGAAAATAATGTTCCTCCACTGCATCTAGTACCTCATATCCCTTGCGCAGAACTTTAAGCATCTGTTTGTAAACCACAAGCTGACGGCCTTCGCTGAACCTAGCTTTAGCCGTTTTTAATTTTTTCGAATCCTCATCCATAAGCTTATATTTGTCACTTAGCGAATCAATCGTTTCTTCTAATGAACGCTTTTCACTTCGATAGACCGTTGCTTTAATCTCATCTGAAACAGCTGTGCGTAGCAGCAAAGACAATTGTTCAAATGTTTGGCGGATTTGCTGATCATACTGCACCTTGGGTTTCGGTGGATACACGATAATGTTGATAATAAACGCAGATAAGATACCAATCAAACTGAGCACAAAGCGATTAAGTGCAAATTCCCATTGACCATTAGCTTCCATTACCGCAACCACGGTTACCAGCGTAATCCCGATCGTATCTCCCATTTTGAATTTAAGACAAATCATGATGACAAGAATACATACTAGCCCGACAGCAATAGGTTCATTGGACAATAACATCCCACCTAACACCGCCAGTATCGCACCAAACGTAATCGTCTGAAGCTGATCCATCAAATAGCGCCATGACCGATAAATAGATGGTTGCATGGCAAATATGGCAGCAACCGCCGCTATAACGGGCGAAGGCAAATTAAACCAAAGCACTACATAAAGTGCAAGAGTTACCGCTAATCCTGTTTTGAGCATTCTCGCGCCAAATGTCACTTCTAATCCCTCTTTCTCTAACTCCATATACTGTTACAGGTTGTACTAAAGTTTATACTAACCGCATCCCATATAGACTTGATATAGGAATAACAAGAACACTTTATTCGGTTCAATCGGTTAGTTATTTATTTATTACCCCATTCGCGGATATATTGGATCATTTTTAGTCACCCTGTTTATTATAGGTGTCTACTTGTCAAAACTATATGACAGTAAGACCCAATAATTTTAAACGAAGGGGTGACAAATGTCTAATGAAAAAGCTTAAGCGTCTCATTATCAAAAGCACTCTCGTAGCATCCATCTTAGCTACAGGAGGCATCACAGCTACAAGCAACATCTACGCGGAACCCCAGCAGGATCCAAATCAGGCTGGAATACCACGCGCGGAACATCGCGAGCCTGGACAGCGGCACCATCACAAGGGTCATCTCAAAGGCGGTCCGATTATCACAGATACAGCAAGCTTAATTGGAACCGAGCCCAAATTACTGCTTGCACAATTAGAACAAGGGAAAACCTTGTTGCAAATCGTACATGCGAAGAAGGGCTGGAGCGAGAAAGAATATTTACAGCAGCTGACAGTTAAGGCGTTCCAGCATATTGATAAAGTAGTTGCAGAAGGAAAACTCACCAAAGAGCAAGCTGAAAAGATCAAAGCAGACCTTCCTACGAGATTAAAAACTGTAATCAATCGTACGTGGAAAAGCGCTCCTCCAGGACATCCTGTTTCTGAATATAAAAACAATACTATTCAATGGAATGTGTCCGAATAGAGAACCGATTTATTAAAAATGGCAGACCAAGAGGATAATCCTTGGCCTGCCATTTTTAGTTTTCACTTAGTCTTTCTTGGTTACCTGAGCTGGAGGGCTCGGTAATGGAATAGGAGGGTGTAACCCCACGGGTACTTCAAGAATGTCGAGTAAGAACATAAATACAGGGACACCTACGATCAATCCCCATACTCCGAAGAAATGCTCCGAGACTAACAAAATAAGAAAGGTGTAGAATATAGGCATATGCGTCTTATTGGACATGAATTTCGGATTCAAGAAATATGTTTCAATAGCATGTATAACAGCGATCATCACTAGTACATAAACGATTTTTAATAATCCGCCTATTTTGAATGCAATAGCACATAACGGAATTAATGAAATGATAACACCCATTACTGGAATGAGACCGAGTAAGAAGATCATGATTCCAAGAGCAATTAGATTCGGAAATCCGAAAATCCACAGAAAGATCGTGGATAATATAGCGTTAACCAAAGCGATTAAAAACTGCACTTCAATAACTTTACCAAAAGAGAGCACAAATTTTTTACCGAAGTACTCTAATTCATTAAACAGGAATGCTACCCGGCTTTGTTTGAATTTAGCGGTGAAATTGGTCACCTTTTCTTTCTCAAGCAAGAAGAACAAGCTCAGTACAATTGAAACAAACAAGTTCAAGCTCCACTTGCCTATATCAGAAACAGTCTTAAGTAGGAAATCAAAGCCACTGCCAATATAAGCTGACAAATCAATTTCTTTCATTGAGTCAACTAGGAAGTTAAGTAGAATATTATCCGGAAGGTTCTCGGGAGGATGATCATAAAATGATAGGACTTGATTCACCAAATCATTAAGTTCAGCAATAAAGATTGGTAAATAATTATAAATTGCTATCACGAGCAACGAAATAATTAAAATATAAATAAATAATATCGTGATTCTTCGATTGATGCGTATAACCTTCTGTACATTCCGACTAATAGAATTATGTAGACGATTAATCAAATAAGTCAGGATAAACGTAATCAGAATCATGTCGAGCATGCTGCGGGAAAAATATAATACCAATACCACAAACAATAATGCAAGAATTCTGCGGAATCCTGCAAGTTGAGAAAGTTCTCTGAAAAAATTCATTATAAGCAACCTGCTCCTTTATGATAGTCTGACAAAAACCTATGTATTAATATTATGTCAGCACATGCAACAAAGCAAGAAGCTATCCACCTCTTTCTAAATATATAATGCCTATTTTTTTTATTGATGTACAGCGTGTCGGACATTACTCCTACCAATCAGACCTCCAACACTTTAATACAACACAGCTTCTAAGTTGCATAACTGAGATGTAAGTTCTTGCCAATTGGTAAAGTGCAGCATATAATTTCGTATAAATCAAATGACAATGACGGAGAGAGTAAGTGGATGCGTTCTTTACAGGGACGGTGGTGCCATAGATTGAGAGCACACCGCATGAATCGTACCAACTGAAGTTCACTCCCGAGTTGACTCCTGAAATGCCACTGTATGTGGTTACGTAGGGAAGTCCGGTCACACACCGTTATCTGTGTCTAAGCTGAGAAACTTAAAGGTTGTCTAACGAGGGTGGTACCGCGGAATTATTCCGTCCCTTGATAGGCGGCCTTTTCTGTTTAATTTGATTGAAATGTACTTATTCCTACACTAAAGGAGAGAGAAAAATGAAGGATCATTTAGAAGAGTTACGTGTCAAACTAGGTGGAATTAACAAGGAATTACTGAAGCTGTTAAATGAACGCGCTGAAATCGTACGTAACATCGGTGAAATTAAAGAAAAGCAAGGTGTGCCGAAATTTGATCCGGTGCGCGAACGGGCCATGCTAGAGGATTTGACTAGTCAAAATAACGGGCCATTTAAAGATGCAGAGATCAAACATATCTTCAAAGAAATCTTTAAAGCCTCTCTCCATTTGCAGGAAGAAGACCACAAGAAGTTACTAATCGTTAGTCGCAAGAATCAACCTGATAATACCGTGATCAAAGTGCAAGACTGCCTAATCGGCGGGAGCGCTCAAGTGATGATCGCGGGTCCGTGCTCTGTGGAATCATATGAGCAATTGCGAAGCGTTGCCTCCGCATTGAAAGATGCAGGAGTGAAAATTATGCGGGGCGGCGCCTTCAAGCCAAGAACATCCCCCTATGATTTCCAAGGGCTTGGTGTCGAAGGACTCCGTATGCTTAAGGAAGTAGCTGATGAATTCGGATTGGCAACGATCAGTGAGATTGTCCATCCTGCACATATGGAGCTAGCCGAACAGTATATCGATATCATTCAAATCGGTGCTAGAAACATGCAAAACTTCGAATTGCTTAAGGCTGCAGGAGAAGCGAAAATTCCAGTGTTACTTAAACGAGGGATCGCCGCTACCTTGGAGGAATTCGTTCACGCAGCAGAATATATTGCTGTTAAAGGCAACACTAATGTCATGCTTATCGAACGCGGCATTCGTACTTACGAGAAATGGACGCGTAATACACTCGACATCTCTGCCGTACCACTGCTGAAGCAAGAGACTCATTTGCCGGTGCTTGTCGATGTCAGTCATTCAACGGGTCGCAAGGATATCCTACTACCTTGTGCAAAGGCAGCATTGGCGGCAGGAGCAGACGGTGTGATGGTCGAAGTCCATCCAGATCCACAAACAGCCCTCTCAGATGCAGCTCAGCAGCTTGACATCCCTCAATTCCAGCAACTATGGGAAGGTATAAGGAATTCCGGACTGTTCAAGGAACAGGATTAATCATTTATAGCCTATAACAATCCAAAACACCCCTATCCATTTCTGATCATGGAGAGGGGTGTTCTAAATTTATATTCCATACACTTCATTTTACAAATTAAATAGGACAGGCTGTACGCATACAGGTTTAGATACATGCGCTGTTTGACCTGTATAACTTAATCTTCCTTGCAGCGGGTCCACTTTAAAAAGGTTCAGCCCGTTTGTATCCCGATTAGCCACAATTAAATAACTACCGTCTGGTGTTAACGCGAAATGACGGGGATGTCCCCCCTCTGTAGACACATGCTCTACATACGTCAGTTGTCCGGTATCCGGATTAATCGTAAACAAGACGATACTATCATGACCACGATTTGAGCCATACAGAAATAATCCGTCTTTAGAAATAGCAATTTCCGCTGTCGTATTCTCATCCAGGAAATCTGCTGGTAAAGTTGACACCGTCTCTATCTCTGTTAGCTGACCCGCCTCTGCATCATATGAGAAGGCCGTAATGCTTGAATTCACTTCGTTGATGGAATATAGCAGACGTCCGTTCGGGTGGAACGCCAAATGACGAGGACCACATCCTGGCGGAGTATGCGTTTCTCCGTGGTAAATCAATTGATCTTTATCCTGATCAAGCCTATAAATTTTGATGATATCTAGGCCTAGATCGGATACCAATACAAATCGGTTATCTGGACTACACAGTGTCGAATGAGGATGTGGTCGGTCTTGTCTTACCGAGTCTGCCCCATGACCTGTATGTAACTTCTCATCCGTCAACTGACCAACTGTTTCTTCATCATTTAGCTTAACGAGACCTACATTACCACCATGGTAACCGGACAATATTAGATATTTGTCTTCTCTGTCTCTTTGTATATGAGAAGTTGAGGGTTTTAGGGTCAATGACCGGTTACATTCAGTCAGACTTCCTAGAGTAGGATCAATCTCGAAAGAGATCACTTCCCCTATTCTCTCCCCTTCCATATTTTTCGTCTCTGCAATGGAATAGAGTTTCCGGTTCGGACCGTCCACATTAACGAAAGTTGGGTTCTTCATTCCAGATACTTGATCAAGAAGAGTCATCTCTCCACTGGACTGATTTAATTCATACACATATATTCCGGGATCCGCTTCTTCCGCATAAGAGCCCACAAACAATAATAGACGTTGATGTTGTTCAGACAAAGCATATTCCTCCTTTAAACGTTGGTGTTATGGTGTTTCGTCCTTCTATTTTTCTCTATTTTCACTCAAAAGTCCAGCTTGTCTATTTACAAATAAATTTAAATTTTTAACAAACCCCTACCCAAGCAATCAAAAATATGGTATACTGCAAGCGCTTCCATTAATCATCTGAAGGGGGATTTTGGAATGATGAATACCGTAGTAGAGGAGCAAAACGTTTATGAGGATCTCGATCCACATGATACGTATTTCTTCAAGATTGGGGTTCGTGGACTTGTTTGCTTTCATGGCAGGAATTATAGTTTAAAAAAGAGATTATCCGCCGAACAAACATCCAAACTAATCTCTGACTCCTCGTTTTACCGAATTAGCACGAACTGTTATGTCAATTTATTTAAGGTTCATGCTGTTCAAGACAATGTTCTACTGTTTAGAGATGAGTACCACGGGATTAAGACAATTAACGTCTCCAGACGCAACATCGAGGGAGTCAAACGACTACTTCCAGGGACCGATCGAGCTTTAGCATCTAGGATTCATTAATCCCACACTCCAGCTTAATTTTTCGGGAAAGAAACAGCAGCCCGGGAAGTCAATCGACTTCCTAGGCTGCTGTTTCTGTATATCCGCTATATTATGAATGCAATTCCCCTATTTTACATATATACGAGCTGTTTCTTCCCATATTTCGCCTGGAGCCAAACTGAACAACCCGATCTCATCAGCTGGAAGATCCACCTTTGGTGCGTTCACCAAATTGATTTGTGGTTCAGGACAGAAGAAGCCTTCCGTCGCCCCATTGTTCCAGATCATCCATTGCTTATAAGAAGTACCCACGTCATAGACAAGAGTTACTCCATGTTTTGTATCTCGTAATTCCATCAGATTTCTACCGTTCTGTGGTGCCACCGTATAATGATTATCCAATGGAGCAAAGAATGGATTCACACCTTCACCTTGGAGCGCCTTCTCCTCTTCACTCAAAGGCTGGAATTTACCTGTCGGTAACATGCGCTCATTTAACTCCCAACGCTCTCCAATGGTCGCCTTCACTAGATAGTCTCCTGCCACCCCATTTGGTGCGAAAGGTGCATTTATAGCAGTATGGAAGGCTAGTAAGCAAGGCATCTCATTCGTACCTTCATTACGCACAAACAAATGCTGCGATAGTCCGTTCTCACTGAGTGTGTATTTCAATCTTATCGTAAACTTGAATGGCAGATATTTAAAAGATTCATGTTTCTCATCTACTACAGCTTTGACGGTAACATAACTTTCAAATGGAGTTGTCCCGAAGTCCTCTACTAGCCAAGGTGTTGTATGTAGAAAGCCGTGTAAATGATTCCCCGTAGCTTCCTCGTTCACTGGCAGTTGATACACTTCACCGCGCCATGGAAATTTTCCATCTTCATAGCGATTCGGTGGGAACAGCACCGGAATACCATAAATTCCAGGGTTGCTCTTAAAGTCTTCAATCTGGCCTTCTGCCGGTTCACGAAGAAAATTATAACCGCTTTCAAGATCACGAAATGCAATCAAATTCCCACCGATTTCGGGTAAAATAGCTGCTTCATATTTTCCAAATTGTAACCATACTGCTTGCTCCCCTTGAAAAGATCCTTGATAAGCCTTATTGTCTGTCATCTAACTAAACTCTCCCTTCAATAGTTGCTTAATAAGTACCATATCACTCACTTAGAGTAATAGGCAATCTCTTAATTCACCTTACTTTACATATAACAATCTCATGCATCACGCAAAATACGTCGTCCCAAACTCATCATTAATAGAATCATAATAATACCAACCACTAGCTGCATTCCATATATTTGAGTCCAATTTGGCCAATGATCAATCCATCCATATACCTTACCACCTATTAAAGGTCCGAAGAAGGAAGCAACCCCAGTTATAGCAGAATACATCGCCGTATACATCGGCCTCTCCGATTTTGGTGTGTCACCGATCATAAAATTAAAGGCAAGCTGGTTAAACCCGCCAACACCCACTCCAAATATCATCTGAGCTGTAAATAGTATCGGAAGTAACGGAAATATCGATAACGTTCCCCATAATAAGATAGAAGTCGCAATCACGGGTAGTGTCCAGAACAACAGTCGCCTGTTGCTATATCTAGCATTGAGGTTACCCCACACATAAAAACTTGCCATCATAAACACCGTCTGCGTCACATTGATCAATGAGATCGTCTGATAGTTAATATGTAGCAGTTCCAGCATGACATAAGAATATAAAGGAACAACCAAATTTTGTAGAAATAGAAAACTAGCTAGAAACAACGTCGGCTTCATAAAAGACGAGTCACGAAGTGGCTTCTTAAGCATGGGTATAAATTTACTCTCAGTCGAACGCTCAAATGGGATATCCGGATAGAAGAAGAACACAATGATATTCGCTGTGATGCAAATCCAAATAATTATATACAGATACAGAAATCCTTGACTACCGGGATAATGATCTAGAATCATTCCCCCCAAGAACATGAACAACGTACCGAGAGCGTTAAGCATCGTATTCCTAATTCCGAAATATCGCCCCCTAACCTTAGGTGGGACCATATCACTGATCGTTGAGTTCCAGAGCACCGCTCCCACTGTATTGAACAGAAACGCTGCGACATAAAAAACAATAAACGCTTGTACCCACTTATCCTGCGAGAAAAGAAAAGGGACTAGTCCTGTAAATCCCCACAATAACCTATGCATTCCAACAAAAAAGACGAGCGGCCATTTTCGGCTATTCAGTCTCTGAATGAGAAACGCAACGGCTAGCTGAGCTATATTCACAAATGTTGTGATCGCTAGCACAAAACCTATTTGCTCTGAGTTAGCTCCTAAATACAGTAAAAATCCTGTAAGAAATTGTCCCCCGAGCAATGTTTGAAAGATAACTGAAGGAACACCTTCTAAAGTTGCAATCGTCAAATGCCTACGCTGTTGAGAAGTTTTTCGACGTTTGTTAAAAAGCCTCATTTTTACGATGCCTCTCATGCTGCATACTCCTTTTACCGCCTTTGCCGAAGGGAGTTCCTGCGGATAAAGCGATTATATTTGCTCCCCATACATAAAAATCAGCAAGTTTTGCATACTTCAAATAATGCGGTTTTTCTAGGCCGTAACTAAACCTCTTAGAATGGAGTGCAAGCTTAGAATGCATAGCTCAGGAATTAGATTGTTATTTCCCCGTTTGTTAACTGGAGCGCTACTCATAGCTTTGGTGGCCTGCAGTAATCAGTCATCTCAATCTCAGTATGATATTCGTGACCATTCTCGTGATCCTTATGAACCGAGTATCCAATCGACAAATAAGAAGCCCATTACCGTGATTCCAACTGAAATTCTGACCAATACCGGTCACACGGCCTGGATTCCCCTTCAGCAAGTAGTCGAGAGTTTGGGACTCCGGCAGAAAGAAACTAAAGACTCGATAAAAATAGGGTTTTCGGATGTTATGTTTCAGGTACAACCCGGTCAAAATTCCGCCATTTCTAATGGACGCACTATCACATTATCTCAAGCCCCAATAGTGCAGAATGGTCAGGTATACCTCACCGCGAAATCACTATCTGAGCTACTCCAAACCCAGGTTCGGGTCGATTCCTGGACAAACTCACTACAGATCTTACCAATCAATAATTACAGTAAAGTAGAAGATACCCCACAGCAAACAGAGCAAAAATACGGTATTCTAGGTATTGCTGAGAACCGGAATGAACTTGTTACTTACGCCAAAAAATTTATGGGGGTTCCCTATGAATTTGGAGCGGATCCTTATGAAAAATCTAAAACATTTGATTGCTCCTCTTTCACCCAACATGTGTTCAAGCGCTTTGGCAGCAGTCTCCCAAGACTTGCGAGAGAACAGGCCAAAGAAGGTACCCCAGTAAATCGAAGCGAACTAGTTCCGGGAGATCTTATCTTCTTCACAGTTAAAGGTCGATTCGAAAGTGACAAAATACCAGGTCATGTCGGAATCTATATCGGCGACGGAAATTTTATCCATACTTGGGGAGATCCAGGAGTCCAAATCAGCCCGTTAGATTCTGGATATTGGAAGGACGTGACCCTCTTCATGCGCCGAACAAAATAACCAGGATAGAATCCTAATCACCAGGGGGCTTTGTGCCCCTTGGCCCCCTTTCTATCTTTTTATTACAAATTTCCTTTACTACTAATTACACAGTATAATGAATGTAAGCAATACTTTCTATATAATAAAATTACATACTGAAATGAACCTAGAGGAGAATAATAATGGATAATTTGAAACAGGCATACGAAACCCTGGGACTTCCCGAGAACGCTTCCAGAGCAGATGTGGAGAAGGCCTTTGAAATCGAATTAAGAAAAACTAAAAACCGCCAATCTACGACGAATTTGAAAGATGGAGAAGAAAGTGAATACAGCATAAAACTCAAAGCCTATAAACAAATTGTTGAATATGAGGATCGATTAATCATAGAGGATAAGAATCGAGAGCGTTATCGAAAATGGGGTAAATTTGCTGGTCCTGCTGAGAAAGTAGATGATTTCTTCCGGATATATAAAGCTCGTGTCATCATTAGCCTAGTAGCAATTATCGTTCTTATTTTTGGAATAAATGCATTCATTGATCACCGAGAAGAACAAAAAAGACTTGCGGCGCTTCCTCCGGTCGATTTGTCCATACTTTATGTTGGCAACTATATGACGAATGATTCAAGTGGGAAAACGGAGGAACTTGAGCAAGCTTTCCTAACGCAATTCCCCGAATTCAAGCGGGTAGAGGTTACGCTGACCTACCTTCCCTCTAGTGAAAGTGGCGGTCAGTCTGACTTAGCCTTTCAACAGAAAGCAATGGCTATGTTGGCTACCGAGAAACCAGATATCTATATTATGGACAAGCCATCCTTTGAATGGCTAAGCAACAGCGGTGCCTTACAGCATCTCGACGTTGAAGCCGAAGGCGTCCTAAAGCCGCTATTACCTCCTGGCGCAGCGATTATAGCTCGTACAGAAGATGACACTTCGGATCATGTTTATGGTGTGGATGTATCAAACAGCACTCTATCTAGCCAACTTCCAATCAACAATAAGAACATGATCATCACGGTTCGTGTAGATCCGAAGAAAATGGATAATGTCCTCCTATTCACACAGCGATATTTGGAGAATATGAAATAATATCTTATATATCCCTTCTATCCCAAAGCCAAAGTTGGCTTTGGGATAATTTATTTTCCCCTGAAAATCTGTTATTGATTTATTGAACTACATCATCTATTATACTGGTATAAACGCGCGTTTATAGAAAGAAGGACTACCATGCGCAGCGAAGATATTGCTAAGTTAGCCGGGGTGTCCCGTAGTACGGTATCCCGCGTTATCAACAACTACCCTAATGTTCCAGCAGCTACCCGGGATAAGGTACTCAAGGTTATTGAGCAACACCATTACGAACCGAATAGCTTCGCTAGAGCGTTAGCGGGTAAAAGTACAGACACCATTGGTTTGTTCGCCATCAGTATGAATGAAAATGCAGACGCAAGCCGGATTTACCAGAACAGCTATTTCGCCCCTATTGTCGACCTCGTCGTCGATACAGCGAACGCCCAAGGGTTCTACGTACTGATTCATACGATTTATTCACCGGGTGATTTCCAAAAGGTAAAGCAGGCCTTTCTGCAGAAGCGAATTGACGGAGGCATTCTAGTTGGTACGCAGAAAGACATCAATTTCGTGTCTGATATGGTGGGACATGGCGCTCCATTGGTACTTATCGACTATGACATAACCGAGATCATAGCGGAGCGTCTCGATAAGAATCATTTGTCGATCATTAACTCCAGGGACTACGAGGGTACTGTCGAAGCCATCGAGTATTTGATCAAGCTAGGTCACCGCGAAATTGGTATCATCAAGGGACGAATGAGCACATTCTCAGGGCGCGAGCGTTATTTAGCTTATGAGAGCACTATGAAGAAGCACGGGCTCGCTATTCAGGATAACTTCGTTCTAGCTGGCGACTTTCTGAAAGAAAGCGCTTATCGTGAAGTCTTGAATCTACTGCAATCAGGGAAATTACCAACTGCTCTATTCTGTTCAAATGATGCGATGGCTGTATCGGCTATGGAAGCCTTGATGGAACATGGGGTTCACGTTCCAGATGATATTTCCATCGTTGGGTTCGATGATGCACTGCTTGCTTCTCATGTCAGCCCGAAATTAACCACAGTACGACTGCCAATTGATGACATGTCCAAAGCAGCGGTCGAGAAAATCATTGAGCTATGTCAGTCTGGACAGCCTGCCTTCAGTACTGCTAGCTTTCCAACTCGTCTCGTGGTTAGGGATTCCTGTAAGCCGCCCGCCATATAATATGCGGGCCCCTCGTTAGAGGTATATTTTTCGCAACAAAATAAACGCGCGTTCACAAACGGAAGGAGAGTTATTATCCATGAAATTTGGTACATTTGATGACGTTCGCAAAGAGTATGTTATTAACACCCCTAAGACACCTTACCCTTGGATTAACTATTTAGGTAACGAGCAATTTTTCGGTCTGATCTCCAATACGGCCGGTGGGTACACTTTCTACAGAGATGCACGACTTCGCAGATTGACACGTTACCGCTATAATAATATTCCTTTAGATTCAGGCGGTCGTTACTACTATCTCTATGATAATGGTGATTTCTGGACCCCTGGCTGGATGCCAGTTAAACGGGATCTCGATTTCTACGAATGTCGTCATGGTCTTGGATATACCTCCATTACTGGCGAACGGAATGGGATTTCCGTGAATCAATTGGCCTTCGTGCCACTTGGCCATAATGCAGAAGTTCATCGTCTCGTCGTTAAAAATACTGGAAGTGAATCGAAATCAGTAAAACTCTTCTCTTTTGCCGAGTTCTGCCTGTGGAACGCGCAAGATGATATGACCAACTTCCAACGCAATCTCAGCACTGGGGAAGTTGAAGTGAAGGATTCCGTTATTTATCACAAAACAGAATATCGCGAACGTAGAAATCATTATGCTTTTTATTCCGTAAACAAACCTATCAACGGTTTTGATACTGACCGTGAATCATTCGTCGGTATGTACAATGGACTCGACAACCCACAAGCTGTAGCTGCCGGAGAAGCAACCAATTCTGTAGCTAGCGGATGGTCCCCTATTGGCTCTCACGCCCTGAACATTACGCTGGAACCGGGTGAAGAACAAAGTTTCATATTTGTACTTGGCTATATCGAGAACGAAGAAGATGACAAATGGGAATCCCTTAACGTTGTCAACAAGAAACCAGCATTAGCGATGATTGAGAAGTTCGCTACTGACGACCAAGTTGATGCTGCCCTCGCCGATCTAGCGGCTCACTGGGATAACCTCCTATCCAAGTATCAGATTCAAAGTGGAGATGACAAGCTGAATCGGATGGTCAATATCTGGAATCCGTATCAATGCATGGTCACTTTCAATATGTCTCGTTCAGCTTCTTACTTCGAGTCCGGTATTGGGCGCGGTATGGGCTTCCGAGATTCCAATCAAGATCTGCTTGGATTCGTACATCAAATTCCAGAGCGTGCGAAAGAACGTATTCTTGACATCGCCGCAACACAGTTCGAAGACGGTAGTGCCTATCACCAGTATCAACCGCTAACGAAAAAGGGTAATAATGAAGTCGGAACCGGATTTAACGATGATCCGCTCTGGCTCATCCTTGGTACATCTGCTTATATTAAAGAAACAGGTGATACCAGCATTCTAGATGAACAGGTACCGTTCGACAGTAATCCAGATAACACGGCTACCCTGTTCGAACATTTGAAGCGCTCATTTGAACATGTGACTAACAACCTGGGACCTCATGGTTTGCCATTGATTGGTCGGGCAGATTGGAATGACTGTCTGAACCTGAACTGCTTCTCCAAAGAACCGGGAGAGTCTTTCCAAACAACTGCAAACATTGAAGGTCGTGTGGCAGAGTCTGTCTTTATTGCAGGACTGTTTGTCTTCGTTGGCCCAGACTATGCTGAAATTTGCCGGATGCGTGGACTTGATGATGTTGCTACTGATGCGGAAGATAAGATTGACAACATGCGTGATATCACACTGACACATGGTTTCGATGGAGACTGGTTCCTACGTGCCTATGATCATTACGGCGATAAGATCGGTAGCAAAGAAAACGAAGAAGGTCAAATCTTCATCGAACCGCAAGGTATTTGTGTTATGGCTGGTATCGGCGTGGAGAACGGAGAAGCCCAAAAGGCACTCACTGCAGTGGAAGAGCATCTTGATACAAAATACGGTATCGTACTGCAACAGCCTCCTTATTCGAAATATTATTTAAACCTTGGGGAAATTTCGACGTATCCACCAGGATACAAAGAGAATGCAGGTATCTTCTGCCACAATAACCCATGGATCATGATCGCGGAAACTGTGCTTGGACATGGGGATAGAGCTTTTGATATCTATGCTAAAATCGCTCCTGCTTATTTGGAAGATATCAGTGAAATTCACCGGACAGAGCCTTACGTCTACTCGCAAATGATCGCAGGTAAAGATGCTGTTAATCATGGGGAAGCGAAGAATTCATGGCTGACAGGTACCGCCGCTTGGAACTATGTCGCCATTACTCAATCCATTCTTGGGGTGCAAGCAGACTTTGCTGGTCTTAAAGTGGATCCATGTATCCCTACTGCGTGGGATGGGGTTGAAATTACTCGTGTATTCCGTGGCGATGCTTACGTGATCAAGGTAAGTAATCCTGATCATGTATCTAAAGGTATAAAGAGTATTACAATAGACGGGGTATTGGTAGAAGGCAACATTATTACTCCTGTTGGTGACGGCGGAACTCATAACGTCCATGTTGTGCTCGGTTAACTCTCAACGACTAAATTGTAAATATACTTCTTAACACAGGGAACCCCAGTCCCTACCGATCGATGGTAGTGGAACTGGGGTTCCCTGTGTTAGTTCAGATCATGCTGAACATACCACTCTTCGATAATTCCGATTATCGTTTTGTTGCTTCAAAAGTCATGATCCCACCGGCATGCGTTGGGGCAGTTCCATATGAATAATCTGCGCTGATAGAGACCTCTGTGTATCCAATACTTTCAAGAAGTAGTTTAAATTCGTGAATTCCGTACCAGCAAAGTGGAAACCTCTGTAACTCCGACTGAAGTAGATTCCCCTCGCTCCATTTCTCGTATTTCAATAGAGAGACTGTTCTTTGCTTAAGAAAATCTAGTTCAATGAGTCGACTCTCTAACGTAATGACCTCACGAGGCGGAATTTCCCATGTCCGCATAGACACCTTTCCTACCTCAAGCTCGACATCAAGAAATAAATCAAGCGTTAACCGTCCACCAAATTGTAAATGGTTATAAAAATTTTGTAGAGCTTGAACGGCTTCCCTTCTGTTTTCTATTAATTGAAAAGATCCCGCCGGAATAATAATGTCAGCGTACATTTCATCGAGTGAAAAATCCTGCATATTGCCATGATATAATACGGTGGATAATCCTCGTTCATGGCACTGATTACGACAAGATTCAAGCATGGCATCAGAATAATCAATTCCTTCGATTGCAATCCCAGATTCCAATAATGGCACCAGCACTCTACCAGTACCACATCCTACCTCAAGCGTCTTTCCCTCACGTCCAGTCAGTCTCTCTTTGTAATATTCGACATCGCCAGTAGAATAACCGACTGGTTTACTAAGTTCGTAAACTTCCGTACAGAGGGTTCCATATGAACTATATATAATTATCAAACCTTTCATTTAGTAATGATAGCGTTTCTGTTACATGCTCTCACGAAGCTTGGATCGTACATATTTACCAGATGGTGTCAGATCTTGATCACTCCAGTTCCCTTGTGATGCAGCTCCAGGCAATAATACTGCCGAATCCTCAATACGGTCGGACAGATTCCAATTGATCCAACTAATCCCCTTCTCATTTAGAAAGTTCAGCCACACATCAGACTCTTGCGTAAATACTCCTCCATCACCGGATGCTAGTGTAGTGCCCCATTCACTTACAAAAATCGCTGCCCCCTTATCAAGCGCATACTTGATCTTATCGCGGAGCTCCTGACCATGGGTTCCAGCGTAAAAGTGAGCGACATACATTATATTATCCTGCGCGAATGGATGATCCGCTGCATGATGAACATCTTGACTCCATGTGCCAGTACCTACCAGTATTACGTTGTCTTTATCGTACTGCCTAATAACCGAAATGAGTTCCTCTGCATAGGGCCTAATCACATCATTCCAAGTCACGTTGACTCCATTAGGCTCGTTACAAATTTCGTATATGATGTTTGGATATCCTGCGTACGATTGGGCCATCTCGGCGAAAAAGACCATGGCTTCTTCTTTATGTAAGTTGGGATCATTGTCTGATAGAATGTGCCAGTCAATGATTACATATAGCCCAAGTTCAATTGAAGCCTCCACAGCTTCTTTAACCTTGTTCTTAAGCTCTGGATGCTCGATATATCCGTTCTCCCCTGTATACATCGCAACCCTGTACACGTTGATATTCCAATCATCACGCAACCACTGGATCGTGTCCTTGTTAACGTAATGAGGATACCATTGAAGTCCATGTGAGCTAATCCCCCGCAATTGTACCCTTTCGCCTTGCTCATCATACAGTCCTGTACCTTTGACATGCAGCTTTCCTATAGGCATAATTATTTTCTCCTTCCATAGTTTTCGTGTTTTTTATATATTTCACATATATTTTAATTTTTAAGAGGAGCATTTACTAGTCCAAAATCGTTCTTATTAGGTATAAATACTTATTACAAAAAAACAGTGTATCCCCTTTTGTCTCTCAATGCTATAATCATGGTATACATATCCAATATCTCAGGGAGGTCATAATACCTATGTCATGGTTTAACAAACTACCCTTTTCTCAGAAGATCACAACTGCCTGTTACCTAATTGCTGCGTTATTTGCAATACCTACGCTGATAGCATTTATTCTCGCAGGTAAAGCCCTAATCGGAATAATACTTATCGTTTTATTGGCAGCGCTTACCTACCCTATTTCCAATTATTTCAAAACAGCATTAACGGATACTTTTACCGAAATTTCCAATGCTTCCGCTAAAATTGCAAAAGGTGATTTCACAAGCAAAATCGCAGAGTCTAATAATATGGACAGCCTTACCCTCTCCTTCAACAGTATGGTGGACAAGCTGCGTAAGATTCTACAAGAAACATCTGATATTACCCGCAAAGTTATGGATTCTAGCCGTGGTATATCTGAGAAGAATCAGAATCTAATCGGTGTTATGACACAAGTTGCCATATCGTCAAATGAATTGGCGCTTGGTTCCAATGAAATCTCCGAAGATGTTAGCGGTATGACCGATTCTATCCGCGATATTGAAGAGAAAGTAACGAATTATACGAACTCTACGCAAGAAATGAACCATCGTTCTATTGATACACTTAAGCTAGTAGAAAAGGGCCGTGAATCCGTGTCCCTGCAAGCTGAAGGTATGCAGAGGAATATTGAAGCTACGGAGAAGGTATCCAGTTCCATCGCAACACTCGCCATAAACGCAAAGGGTATTACTAAAATTACTGCGACAATCTCAGAGATTGCCGAACAGACGAACCTACTATCTCTAAACGCATCCATCGAAGCTGCCAGAGCTGGTGAGCATGGGGCCGGCTTTGCGGTAGTTGCACAAGAAGTTCGCAAACTGGCAGAGGAGTCTACCTCTGCTACGAAAGAAGTTTTCAATCTAGTCCGCAGTATCGACAATGATGTAAAGCAAGCTGGGTTGAACATCAAGATTAATGAAGAAGTAGTTCGCCAGCAAAGCGAGATGATCAAGGAATCGGAAGAAATTTTTCAACAGATTGTCCAAAGTGTACAATATATCAGCGAGCAAATTGCTGAATTCACCAAGGAAAGCGAAGCCATGTTGGTAGCTGCTCATGGCATTTCTTCGTCAATCCAGAATATATCTGCCATCACTGAGCAGTCAGCTGCAGGTACTGAAGAAGTGTCCGCATCCATGAATGAACAGATTACTTCTATTCAGCAAATGGCCGAAGATACAGAAGCGATGAAAAATGCTGTATTCCAATTACAAAAGACGATAACTATTTTCAAATTCTAATTCTATAGTTAAACGGACAATCATCACATAATGTGATAAAAGAGGCTGACCCACATGTAAAAGGTCAGCCTCTTTCGTTGTTATAGACCCTGCAAAGGGACACTGTTCACCTGCCACTGGATCATGGATTATCTATTATCATTTCTCAAGGTCGTTCTTAACTTCCTTCACTTCACTGCTAGGATCAGAATGAGAATCTAACAATTCTCCGACTTCTGGTTTGAACTTTTCCGACAATATAGTATGATTCATCTTTGCTTCTTTACGCTTACGGTCTCTGCGTAGTAACCACCATGGGATACCTATCACTGCACCGATTATAATAATTGGTAAAGCTCCCGACAATACGACAATTCCCCATTGTAGGATCATAGACAATACTTCAAGGCTTCCACTTAAAGCATTTTTAGCCCGTTCTAACAGTGGAGTATCTTCTTTTGCTTTTGTAATAAGACTCTCTTCCGGTTGATACAATCGAATCTCAACTGTTGAGAAAGAAACATTCTTATCAATATAGCGCATTCTACCTTTGATTTGCTCAATCTCCGTTTGAATTCGTTCAAGTTCATTAGCAAATTCTACTAATTCATTCGTTTTGGTCGCTTCATTGATAAATTTAAGATACCTAGCTTCCATCGCTTCCTTCACTTTTAGGCGAGACTCCATATCCACATACTCTTCAGAAACATCCTGACCTTGGATACTGCGTTGCTGTGATTCAGATTTCATCTTCTCCAGTTGATCCAGAAAGGAAGAGAAGCCGGATGCTGGTACTTTGAGAATAAAGGTACCTCCACGTTCATCCTGCGATTGACTCTCCGAGAACTCAACAATGTACCCACCTGATAAAGTTACAAGGTTACGTACCGCGGATTGAGCTTTACCGTAATCAGTCACTTCCATAACAACATTCGCCTTATACATCAACTTCTTGTTCAGACCAGCCGCCGAATCCGCAGGCATAAATCCTGAAGCAGCCCGATCAGAAGCTTCCGCAGCAGATGTATCTGAAACCTGCGACTCTCCACCAAGATCTGCTGCAGGGGCTGCTGCAGGAACTTCTGCCTCTTGAGAAAACGATAAACTTTCCGTAGAAGTGGTAGTGTTTAACATCATATCTGATGTTTCTGTACTACTTCCACCATTCGCCTTCGAATCACTGGCCATGTCTCTGTTAGCGCTTCCGCAACCCCCAAGCAATAAAGATAAAGCTAAAATCATAACGGTGAAAAATGTTCCCCATTTGCGCATTTTTATGCCCCCTATATATATATATGTCTTGAGGTGCTTCCACGATGCGACTTCACTTTATGTACTTCATGACTGGAAATATCCTCTTGTATCTCTTGACGTTTCCATACTTTGGAATGTTGCCGAAAAATAATAAAAACCCGCAAAAAATGCGGGTCCATTGAACAGAATATCATAAATTTTTGAGTTTATAGAATTCACCTTTTTGTTTGAGAAGTTCTTCATAAGTTCCACTCTCAACAATGCGCCCCTTCTTCATCACGACGATCTTATCGGCATTTTTCACCGTAGATAAGCGGTGAGCCACGATAAATGTAGTTCTTCCCTTCATCAATTGCTCCATGGCCTGCTGCACATGACGTTCAGATAAATTATCCAAAGCCGAAGTTGCTTCATCCAAAATGATAATTTGTGGATCTCGGACTAAAGCGCGTGCAATCGCAATACGTTGACGTTGTCCACCTGACAAACGTCCCCCATGCTCGCCGACAGATGTCTCAAGTCCGTCCGGAAGATTCTCGATTACGTCCTGCAAGTTCGCCATCCAGATCGCTTGCTGAACCTTCTCTTCTGAAATATGCGGTAACCCATAAGTAATATTCTCACGGATGGTTCCAGAGAACAGGATGTTATCCTGCAGTACAATCGCGAGGGATTGTCGGTATTTTGCCATGCTCAGTTCACTCATAGAAATACCATCTATCCAAATTTTACCACCTTGCGGCTTATAGAAACCAATAATCAGGCTCAAAATAGTTGATTTCCCTGAACCTGACTCCCCGACAAATGCAACCGTCTCTCCCGGTTTCACTTTCAAGGTGAAATCATCAAGTACGTGTCTGTCTGAATCTTTATATTGAAAACTTACGTTCTCAAATTTGAATTCACCACGAACAGATTCAGGTTTCTGACGACCTTTGTACTCTTCGGTCTCATCGGACATAAGCACTTCGGTCACGGAGTGCAGTGATTCGAAACCTTTCACCAAATTCGGGTAAACATTTAGAATAGATGTAACTGATCCAATAATCATGTTAAAGAAGCTTTGGTACATAACAATGTCACCAATTTGCATATAGCCAAGGTGAGCCAGGTAAGCACTGAAGAACAAACACCCTACCTGGAACAACTGAAATACAACCCAGCTCGATGAGCCGAAATAGGCTTCGAGTACATCCAAACGATGCCCGCGCTCCCGAATCCCTTCCAGGGCAGCATCAACTTTGCGGATTTCCACATCTTCCAAACCGTGTGCGCGCGTAACCGGAATCATCTCTACCGTCTCGGAGACTTTGCCGGACATTTCCTCTATATTTTTCCGAACATCGTGGTTGCGTTTTGACATTTGAGCACTGAAGAAACGTACCAAAAAAATGGATGCTGGCGCCATTAACACAAAGAATAAAGCAACGATCCAGCTATGATACAAGGTTAAGCCAATTACAATAATAAGATTGATTCCGGCTGGAATGATTGTCATCAACATCTGTCGAGAAAGGAAGTCGATGGCCTCGACATCTCGAAGCACTTTGGACTGCAATCGCCCAGCATTCATATCTCCATGATAACTTAACGACAACTGTTGCATTTTCCTAACTAAGGTACTCCGTAACCCCGCCTCAACATGCCGAACTGCTTTACTGACATAACTAACATGAAGTGTATGTGTTGGTATGTTCTGAACAATCACTACAATAGCAACCACCAGATTAATCCAAAATTCATTCATAGAATGCTTATCAGGATAGCTGATGATGTTAATAATATTGGCTGTTATGATTGAAAGCACCCACATTGGTGAAGCTTTAACCGTATAATATAGGGCTGATAATGCGACTTTTCCGAAATGATCACGGAATAATTTGGTTAGTAAACTAAATGGCTTCATTTTAGCCGACTGCTCGTTCTCAAATACTTTGGAATAATCTAATGAAATCTCGGTCTTACTCATGTAATCCACCCACCTATAGCTTATAATAAAATAGTATGTCTATGAGCTTAGCCGCTTTCGACCAGCAATAACACCAGAGTTAAGTATAGAACTCCTAGTTCTCTTTCTCTATAACATATTCGGTCTGTATTGCTCATAATCATTAACCAAATCGGACATCAAGGAGCTTTCATCTATGAATACAATCTATCCCGATATTATGTTTCCTCATATTCGTTCTGAAATTTGTTTGTTTGCTCCGCATACTCGAACGGTCGACAAAGGCTGGATCTGCGGACGACATGTCCATCATATGATGTTCGAAGTTTTACTGGTGCTGGATGGCGTTCAAACTGCCATACTTGGAGCCTCTGAATATGAACAACAAGCAGGCGACTTAATTATCGTCTCTCCAATGCAGCCTCACGATTTCCAAGTTCGTCAAGCAGAAAAGGTCTCCTTCTTCACCCTTCATATTCATATCGAAGAACCTGGGCTCCTGCATTTAATCGGGGCGGAGAATCAAGGGTTCTATCCAACGGATCATCCATTAAATAAAACACTGGTTCCATATATTAGAAACTTGATGGATACGTTATTCGAACGCCCTGATTCAAAAATGTCCTTGCTACGGGGTTTGTACACCATTCTGGACGAATTGCAAAACTATATGATCTCTGGAAGTAATAGATTTCACCCTGCTTATCATTCCGAACTATCTTCCCGGATTGCTCGAGAGATACAAAGTTTAGTCCTTAGATCCGATGATGCGATCACTTTAACAGAGGATAATTTAACAGGTGATTGGCTGGAGGGAATTGCACGGAAACTAGGAATAAGCCGGCGACACTGTCACCGGCTATTCCGAGAATCCTACGGCATACCGCCGCAGAAGTATTTAATGATGTTGAAACAGCAAGAAGCGATGCATATGCTCGTAACGAGCAACGATTCAATTGAGCGCATTGCTCACCGTATCGGTTACGAGAACGTACAAAGCTTCAGTCGCCAATTTACTTCGTGGGCTGGCTGTACACCGGGGGTGTTTCGGAAGAATAACTCCTCGGAATCCTTCGAATTCAAGAATTAGATCTATATGGAGGCGAGTTATGGAGTGAGTTTCAAGTTACTTGCGATATTCGTCAGCTAGAATACTCATCATAATGACATCGACATACTTACCATTTCTAAACAACTTTTGCCGTTGTCGACCTTCTTCCTTGAAGCCACAACTGAGATAACAGTTTTTGGCTCGCTCATTGAAATCATATACTTCCAATTCAAGTCGGTTCAGGTTCAAAGTTTCAAACACAAATGACTTCATTAAGTTAATAGCTTCTCCGCCATAGCCTTGTCCCAGCAAATCTTTACGGCCAATTACGATGCCGAGAACTGCTGATCGATTTATCCAATTTAGCTTATGTAGATCAATCTGCCCAATATAGTTTAAATTTTCTTTCTCAGAAATAATAAATCCTTTACTTTGCGTCTGACCTTCAATCATCATTCGTAAAAAGGACTCCGTACTATGAAGAGTCTGAGGAAATGTGAAAATATCGCTCAAATTGTCGACGATGTCCGGGTCGTTAACCCATTGACGTATGGATTCCAAATCTTCGATCCGATATTCCCTAAGCGTAATCCGATTTCCCGTAATGTGTGCCATAAGCTGACCCTCTTTCTTCCATTTATAATATTTCGGATATTATATCCTATAGTAACTACTAAACATAGAGACATATATCATTCATTCAAAAAAAGCAAAAATCGGGATAACCCCGATTTTTGCTTATCTACCACGATGTTTCTCTTTCGCCTTTTGCACTTTTAATTTCCGTTTGAAATCATCCACACGCTCTCGCTCTTCCTTGCTCTTCACTTGTCTTTCTTTCTTCCGTTGTTCATATTCTTGTCTAAGAGCTTCCTGAGCAAATGAGGATACCCCCCGTGCGCTTATCTCCCGAGCCGCTAATCGTGCCAGTCGCTTCGGGCTTATTCGTCCGGTTGAGTTCATAACATCCTCTACTCCTACAGCTTGCGTTATCCCGTTAATCACTGACAATAAACGAAAATTCACAAACTCCAGAATTTCAGGATCCTTAGGCTCAGCTCCAAAAATATGCCGATAAGCCTTAAGTTTCCCTTCCACCGTAACCTCTACTACCCCAACCCAGTACTGACCTTCAAAATAAACAGTTAACTTCAAGTGAATCCCCCTCTACAACCGATCAGAACAATGGACATCCCGAGGGGGGAAGGTTACTGACATGGACTACTCCATGCTTCTGGACTACCGACCAGAATGTGTTTTTGTGTTCTGCTAATCATTATAAATTAACAACTACTTCCAATCAACATATTCTAATAGCGCTTGATAAGGATTGCCTTCCAAACCAAGAATCTGAGCAAAAGCGGGCTCCGTTTTCACTCCACTTTGTTTCAGCGTTCTCACTCTGTCCTTAAATTGCTTCCCATGTACCTCCAATATTTTATGCTCAATGATCATATGTCGGTAACCATTCTGCTCCTGCGTGGGAATGTCTTGACCAAAGAGTTCAATCGGCCAGTGCCCACACTGAAAATTAACTTTGATTCGTTGTACAGCATCTACATAACGGCGAATACAAGTATAACCCTCGTACGCACCAAACTTTATTTCAACATATCGCTCAAAAGAATCAAAGTCACTGACTTCACAGATAATATCCAAATCACTGCCCTCGACGTTGATATCTAGCGGAATCGTCCCCACGAGAATCGGCGAATAACCCTCTAGCTGTTCCATGATTCGTTCTTGTTTAAGTAGCTGATATACTTCCTTTTGATTCGGAGTACCCACAGCTAAATATTCAATATTCATGTAATTGATGTTCAAATCCCCCCATCGGAGCAACTACTCTATATTTCACACCATCTCATTTAAAATAGTTCTAAGCTCTTGTTTGCTTCTATTGCTATCTAATTGCGAATTGTCCAATAAAGTTTTGTTCATTTTGAGCAAGCTCAATATATGTAGTTCGAGTTTCTTTCTTTGCCGAAGTACCTCAATCGTTCCCTCTATTCCACTTAACCCTTCATTTTTACCGAACCCTTGATTCGTATAATAATCAATAAATCCGTCTGACCACTCCTGAGGTCTCTCCCCGACTGCTTTCTCGAAAGAGGCCTTTACATCACTTTGATTCATATAGATTATTAATGGTTTTAAATCTTTGATCGCTGTTTCTAACTGTAATATGTAATTGAAAATATCCCATTGATGTGTATCATACTTCACTAACCCTATGGTCATTGGATTCTGAATGAAGCAACACTCGAAGATATACGTGACGGACCCCTGAAATGCTTCTTCGGCAAATCGAGCCCACTTATCTGTAATTAGTTGCACATGTTCCGCAAATGGTAGTTCATAAATATCCTTTTGAAAGATCTTATTCATTAGTTCATCTGGAAAATCAGCCCCCTCCTCCTGCAGTTTGCGATAAGGGATCAGATAGTGTTGTCCTTGTCTAAGTGTTCTATCTTCTAAAATGTCTTTATAGCTCGGAAATTCTGATAGCAAATTCATAAATCCATCCTGTTTAAAACATGCCACTCCATCGTAATCCGCGGGATGATCCAGGTTTCCTTCAGTAAATAATCTTGCATCAATTCCTTTCTCCATCAATAACTCCTGTACCCACTTGGCATGGGTAGATTTGCCCGAACCTGGTAATCCCTCTATCATCACTAATTTGCTATTCATAGTTATAGAACGTCCTTTCTAATCCATAAAAGGTTCAAGTATAATCTCACCGATGTCCTCTACAATAAAATCAGCTTGGGATAGATCCTGATTACCCGAGTTTGGATTAACGTATCCAATACATCTCATCCCGGCCGCTTTAGCTGCGGTAATCCCATTTCGTGAATCCTCTAATACCATACAATGCTTCACATCTACACCTAGCTGCCGTGCTGCTTCAATATACACATCTGGTGCGGGCTTCCCTTTGTCAACTTCTTCACCACTAACCACACAATCAAAATCATTCTCCATTCCAAACTTGGACAATACTTCTTCAATGAAAATCCTTGGAGATGAAGAGGCGATGGCTACCGGAATATCAAACTCTTTCAAATTGATTAGCAGCTCTTTGATCCCATCAATAGGTTCAATTGCCAACCCTCGCAGCGTGCTGATCTTCTTAGCTAATTGATATTCAATAATCTCCTCTACCGTTTGATTCAGATTAAATTCCTGTCTAATGGATTTCCACATTGCGGGATTCGTCATACCTACGTAAATTTCCAATTCTGCCTCCGTAATATCATGTCCCAAATACTTCATCGTCTGGATATCCACATCAAAGTGTATTGGTTCACTATCAATAATTACGCCGTCCATATCAAAAATAAAGGCTTGTAACATTTCAATCACTCCTTATTATTTGATTCAACAATATTTATTCATACACTCCAACTATACTACAATTTGGAATAGTTCATCTAATGACTTAATAATATAATCAGGCTTAATATCTTGGTTCCATGGCTGCTGATCTCGGTTAATCCAACAAGCAGTTATTCCTGCTCGCTTGGCTCCTAACACATCCGAAGCGGTATCACCGATATGAATTACTTTTCTCGGGTCGACACCATAATGTTGAATGACTTCCTTAAACATTTTGTTCTCATGATCATTCTTATAAGACTGATATTGTTCAGAGGCAAATAAATGAATCGGATAATTCTTATAAAAATCAGGTAACATGACAATATCCGTATCACTTACAATGCAAACTTGAAACTCCTTAATTAAACGCTCCAGGACATCCTCTGTCTCCTCATATAATGCTGACAATCTGTGCTCCTGAAATAATATATCCACGGCAGCAAGGCTATCATACGAAATATTATGATTCATAAATATCCTCTCAAAACTGCTTCTATATATATCACACGTTAGAACGAATTGATTGGACTTCCTTGCCTGGGTAGATACAGAATAATAATGACTCAACAACGCTCTACCATGTTCACACGCAATTTCATATGTATATGACTCTTGTAAAATCCTCTTCCAAATCTGTTCCTTACGACTTTCTACATTCACCAAGGTTTGGAACATATCCAAGCTAATCACTTCAAACGATCCCATTCTTACTCCCCCCATAATCTTTATTTCTATATAACATAAACAAAGGAGTCCCGATATTAACGTCGGCACCCCTTGTAATGTTCTTTCATTATGAATTAGCTGATTTTTTTAACACAGTTATAAGTTCAGTCGCCTTGTAATAGCTATGCTTGTCCTCATTAAATACAGAATAGCGACCTTTGCCAAGGCGTTTGGCTTGATACATAGCCATATCCGCTTCTTTGAATAATTCGGAACGCTTTACCTTGCTCGCCCGATTGAAACTAATGCCAATACTTCCTGATATAATTACCTTCTGTCCTTGAATGACAAACGGATTACTTAATCTATCTAACACTCGTGCCGCCATGGATTCAGCATTGTCTAGAGTAACATTCGTCATGATGATAACGAATTCATCGCCACCCAATCGAAATACTTGCTTGTTATGTTGCGTTACTTCTTGTAAACACTGACCTACTTCTCTCAGCAGCAAATCACCAGCCTGATGGCCTAATGTATCGTTGATATCTTTAAAGTGATCTAAATCGAGGAATAGTACCGCAAGTGCTCTTTTGTCAGAACATTTCCCCCAGAAACGATCCATCGCATTACGGTTCAATACCCCAGTAACCCCGTCTCGATAGGCAAGTTTCTTAAGTAGGGTTCTCTCCATTAATAGCACTCGCAAAATAACTATGAAACTTAATAACATTACGATAGATACGATAGAAATAAAGAGAATCATCACCTTATCACCTGCCTATATTCATTATATAGAGTAATGCGCTAAATCTAGTTATTTATTTATATGCCGTAAATCTATGTAATAGACCAGTTGTAAGCGTTATATCCATGTTAACACACCAATATCTCATATCTATATATTGATTCGACAAGAGTTTATATAATCCCTTTTATAAAGGATAAAAAAGAGTAACTTTCCTCTACACCCATATACAGGAAGTGTATCCCAAGGTCATTATTTCCTAGCTCCTTTTTTATTACTTATAATCGCAATGATAGCGAAGATTAGAATAAATAAGGTTAATATCAATATATATTTAGGAGTCGCAAACCATAAATGTCCTTTTTCCATATAAGTTGTTGCTTCTATTACCCATCTTGTTGGACTAATTGCACTGATGTACGTTAACAGGGTTGGCATTCTATCAACAGCTACAAATGTTCCTCCAATAAGGGATAACACTAGCGCTATACAAGATGAGAACAAATTAGCATACATTTCTTTCTTAAATAATGAAGCGATGCATGTGCCAAAGGCAGTTGCTAAAGCTGATACCCATATTCCCATCAATAGTAGATTGTAATAATGAATACCTATATCTACCCGAAAGAGAGAAATCATAAGTATGGCAATCACAAATTGAATATAAGAAATTGTAAAATTATAAAGAATATTTCCTACTATATAGGTGACTACCTTTTGCGGAGAATACAAAAATCTTGTAAATGTTCCAGTGTTCTTATCTTTGATCATGATTGAAGCCGTTACTGTGGATGTAAGCATTAGCACCATGACGATAAAGGCCATTGTTCGTTGAGGAATACCTAAGGAAGTTTCTTGTAGACTGTTGATATCGATGATGGACACTGGATCAGCCATATAACGATTGATCAATTGTTCCAGTTCTTTTGTTACGGATTCATTTTTACTCGATAAAAGTGTGAAATGGCCTTCTTCTCCTGAAAAGTCCACTACCGCAGTAAATTTACCCGTTATCAGATCTGTTTGAAGTGTACTGCTGCTGGCGAAACCCACTTGTATTCCCTTTGTGTCCTTCAATGATTGAACGACTTTCTGAGATACATCCGATTGTTCCGAATTTAGTAATCCAATATTGAAAGAAGGTTGACTGAAATAATTAGCACATATACCAAGAATAATAACCACTATTGGAATGAAAGCTGTGATTAGAAATGTGACTTTATTGCTCAAACCTCTTTTGAAATTATTAGTAAATACGATACATGTGCTCATTATTTGAAAGCCTCCTTTTTAAAGAACAGAATCGTTAAGCCGGTAAAAATAACACCTATTAGAACAAAAATAATCGTTACTGTCCATAGGATCTGCGCATTATTATCATAGATACTCGATACGATTCCACGGTTCACCCAAGTTAAAGGGGAGGTGTTTATAATACCTGCGAAGATTGGATTTAACGAACCGATAGGGAAGAAAGCACCTCCTAGAAAGCCAAATATGCAGAGTGGCAAATTTAGAAAATTGCGAACCGCATTCAAGTTTTTAAAGGCCAATCCTAGATAAACACCTATCCCTGAAACCATGAATGTCTCAGCAGTTAGCAAAATTATGATGTTAAAAAAATTACCTTTAAAGTCCATTTGAAATAATAGTTTGGCAGCTCCCAAAGTGACCACGTTACATAAAGACAATACAATCGCACAAGAAAATAATTTCGATAAAATCAATTCGACTTTGGTAATAGGTGCTGTTAGAAATCGAAGAGATGTATTAGCCATCTTTTCATCTTGAGTAGCATAGGAAACGGTGCTAACAGCCATTAGACTGCAAAACGGAACCGTAACAATGGCATAATAGTGATAAGAGGACAGCACATTGCCGTAAGATTTCGAAGATAGATAGCCTAGCAGCAATATAACAATCATCGGAAATACAATGCTATAAAATAGGACAAAAAAATCTTTGCTTCTTCTTTTCAAACCTAGACTCAGTAATGGAAGAAAGTGATCCATCTGGTTATACCTCCATATCTCTAAGATCTGTGCCTGTAAGATGCAAGAAAATTTCTTCAAGGCTATGGAGCCCTTGAGCAGCATACTTGCTCTTGTAAACTTGCTTATCCAAATCCTCTACAATAACCCCTTTATCCATAAGCACAATTCGGTTACACAAAGTCTCAACTTCCTCCATGTAATGAGAGGTATAGATTATAGTTGTTCCTTCTTTATTAAGTCTTAACACTGCCTCCATAATGTTGTTTCTAGATTGTGGGTCAATTCCTACAGTAGGTTCATCCATTATTAAAAGCTTAGGGCTATGTGCTATGGCGCAAGCAATATTTAACCTTCTCTTCATCCCCCCGGAGAATTTAGCCGGAAGCTCCTTTCGTCGATCCCACAATCCAACAAATTCTAAAGCCTCTTTAACCTTTTCCTTTAATTGATTGCCCTTAATGTTATATAAGGAACAAAAGAACTTAACATTGTCATAAGCATTCAAATCCTCATAAATAGCGAGGTCCTGAGGAACAATTCCTAAAGCTTTTTTATAGTCCTTTTCATGTCTGCGAATGTCCCTACCTAGATACATAACATTACCTTGATCAAATTCAACAATAGTCGATATCAAGTTAATTGATGTACTTTTCCCTGCTCCATTTGGACCAATAAAGCCAATAATATCGCCCTCATTAATTTCGAATGAAATCCCGTCCACAACGGCCTTCCCTTCGTATTGTTTATGTAAGTTCTTCACTTCAAGCACTGCATTACTCATTATTACCCCTCCTATATAATTAATCTTGTATATCCAATGTTGGATATTGTGGTTTAAATAAACACGAGCTTGCGACTCGTGTGATTTAAGTTATTTTTTCTTAAGTTCTTCAATTAATTTATCTAAATTCTCAGCAGCGCTTGCAGGATTATTGATAATCTCATTTCTTAACTCCTGAATATAGACTGTTTCATTTAGCTCAGTTGTAGAAGAATACTTATCATCAATATTGGAAAAATCAATAGACTTGATTAAGTTTTGCATTTCGATACCCACTTCAATATATGAGTCTGTATTATTCAATATTTCCTCATGCCAGAGGATTTGATAATTCAAACTATCGATCGTCATGTCGAAACTAATTTTATCTGCTAATAAGCTTTTATCACTTATTTTAGCTTGCTTCCATTTTTCCCAAAAAGCTTTTTTCTCTTGCAATTCAGTAATATGACTTCTTAAGGCGTGTTGCAACACATCTTTGGGTAGTTCATTCAACATACTCCCAATTAAAAATTTATCTGCATCTGCTGATACGATGGGTTTGGATAATTCTTGCTTCAATTCATGGACTAATTCTTTCTGCCCAGTCTCGGTTATCTCATAAATCTTTCGCACCCGTGAACCGGTTCTCTCTTCTCGCAAAGTTTGAATGCATGCTTCTTTTTCTAATTTTGCCAAGGCATAATAAATGGAGCCAGACTGAATCTTGGTCCACGTATCTGCACCTGAAACTTGGATAAATTTCTGAATTTCATATCCATGGGTCGGTTTGATACTTAAATAATATAAAATCAGAGCACGAATCACCTAACTAACTCCTTCCATATACCTTATATTGGATATACTATATCCAACGTTGGATATTGTCAAGGTGTTCAGGCTACTTCCATCTATAATGATGGAGTGCTTTCTACTTTTGCTGAATAAATCGTTGAAAATAGCCATCTTGATACGGGTCCCACAATGATCAATTGTAATGGTAAGGCAAATATAAAGTTCCTACCTATGTTTGTAAGATACGTCCTAGGTAACTCGGGTGAAAGACCCCCATGAATGAGTGCTCCGTATAACGACATACAAAGAACCATACCTGAGACCATAAATAATGAAGTTAATAAGATTCTTTTAAATAATGGATCGTTGTCTTTCAGCATTCTATGGACAATTCCTTTAGCTATCTTGCCAACTATAAATATCTCTACTATTAATGCAACAATAAAGGTTGGAATATAGCCAATCAACACATCCTTTATTACTTCGTTCGTGAATCCCTTGATCAAAATCACATTATATCCACTCATTCCCAATACCATTAAAGCGCACATCATTAATGTGAATACAAATGCTTCTTTTTTATTCTTGCCCAAAATTAAAAACCCCTTTGTGTAATGTTTTTTGTCAACTTGGTTTACATTATCACAAAAAGAGTTTTATCGTCAACTAAGTTGACAATAAAAAATCTGTAATTTATACTATCAGAAAATACGTACTGGAGACATTTACAATGAAGAACTATATACAACACCTGGACCTAATAGATTTACTTAGTGAAAAGCATTCCTATTTACGGAAAAAGATAAGTGAAAAAAGCGTGGATGAAATTAATAAAACTGAATCACATATATTGGCTATGTTAGAAGTGTATGAACGACTTTCCATCTCTGAGCTTAGCAGAATAATTGGGATATCCAGACAAGGTACACATAAAAATGTGCAGGGTTTATTGGTTAATGAATATGTTGAGGGGGTAGTTGTAGATGGGAATCTCCGTGATAAACATATTGTCCTCACAGAAAAAGGTATACGATGTTGTGAAAGATTGCGGGTAGTGAGGCAACAACTTGTGCAACAAATAGAAGATAAAATCGGTAAAGAACAAGTCGAATCACTTAAAAATATTTTAAAACAAGAATGGCTCTAATCATGTCTTTGGGTAGCCCCGAGTTTCATATATGCTCTAGGGAAAATGGAGAAATAGCATGTCGAACTAAATAAATATAAGTTCTCATACGCTTTCTCCCTCCTCCTTCAATATTCCTACAATGAATAGATCATCCACGCAACCAGTGGACCAACAATCGAGCCAACAATCGCACATACGGTCATTGCCACTGAGCTCATCGATACGGACTGTTCACCGTATTCTAGCGCTTTTGCAGTACCTAGAGCATGAGAAGCAGCCCCCAAACCGATCCCGATTCCCACTGTACTTTTTATTCTAAACCAATTAATAATGTAAGGTCCTCCAATTGCACCCGTGAATCCGGCAATCATGACAAATACTGAAGTTAAGGAAGAATCGCCGCCCAGATTACTAGAGATCTGTATGGCTACAGGTGTCGTAATCGATTTAGGTAACATGGAGAGAACATACATTTTCGAAAATCCAGCTGCCGCCGCCAACAACATCCCGCTTAACATCCCTACGAGTAGACCCGTAATCGTTCCTCCCAAGATGGCAGGAAGATTGTGACGCAGTACATGGCGTTGCTTATATAGAGGGTACGCTAAAGATACTACAGCAGGGCCTAATAATTTATTAATCCATTGACCACCGATCATGTATGTATCATATGGAATCTCAAAACATAATAGCAGTACTACAACAGCAACGGTTGCCGTTAGGGCAGGCAAAAGTATAGGAATGTGAAATCTTCTGTAAATCCTAGACATCACCAAATATATAGTTACATTAAGTAGAACAATTCCAGCTGCAATAAAAAACATTATGATTCGTTCCCCTTTTCTCTCTTACTCTTCTTACTCAACATGGCAATCCAGTGACTGGAATGCGCTGCTGCTACCATGGTTAAGACGCTACTCACAATAATAATAACGATCAACAGTAGCCCTCTTCCGCTAAAAATGTCCATATGATTCACAATCCCAGCTGTTGCTGGAATAAAAAATAACGGAAGGTAAGCAATCACCGTAGTCGATCCGTCCTCAATCCATTTTACAGGTACGATCTTACATAGTAATAATACAAAAAGTATTAATAGGCCCACAATACTGCCTGGAATCGGGAGATGAAGAAGCTGTTGTAGATAATCACCTAAGAGGTAAAATAAATACAACAACACAACTTGGGCGATGATGCGCATAATTCTCATGACGTAAAATCCCTTCATTAGTGAAATAGTGTCTATTGGTAAAAATACTGACTCTATTAGAGTAACAGAGTTTTCATGAAACTTTCAATCTATAAACTCATAAAGGCCGTAAACTCTCAACTAGAATTGAGATTTACGGCCTTTATCATCTTAATATCTATTCAATTACGATATAGCAGTTACGCTAATTTCCACTTCTACCCCTTATAACTATCTTGCCATTTGAGGAGTTTCCGCTCTAATAAACGAACGAAAGAATCTGTCAGTTTGCCGACAGCCGCGAATAGAATGATACCAACGAACACTACCTCCGTCTGCATGAACGAACGTGCATCTTGGATCATATAGCCGACCCCTTTGTCAGCTCCCATTAGCTCCGCAACGACTAGTACAAGCCAAGCAACACTTACTGACAAGCGCAAGCCGAGTAACACGTTAGGCATGGCGGCTGGAAGAACAAGGCGAGTTATTTGGTGAATACGACTGAATTCCAGCACTTTAGACACATCAAACAGCTTCGAATCAACATTTCGAACACCTAGAAATGTGTTCACATATAACGGAAAAAAAGCTCCAAGCGCAATTAACAATACCTTAGACAATTCCCCAAAACCAAACCAGAGGATAAACAACGGAGTAATCGCAAGTAGCGGAACTGTCCGCAGCATTTGCACAGTGGGATCGAATACTTCCTCTGCTCGGTTGAACATCCCCACGATGAGACCTAACAATAACCCTAAGCTACCGCCAAGTAGGAAACCGAGTATAGCTCGTACGACGCTGATCTGTAAATGTTCATATAGAACACCAGTCACAATCAAATCATAAAATGATTTCACAATGGTAGTTGGAGCTGGAAACAAGGTCGCATCTACAATCTCGTTTGCGCTAGCATATTGCCACACTACCAAAGTTAGCACTGGCAGCACGCTACCTAAGACGAGTTTTCTCACCTTTGAACTACGATTCTTCTGGGTTATTCTTAAGGCGGGAGCACTGCTCTGGTTTTTTAGCGTCTTCAGAACGGGCTTACCAGACTTCTCTATCAAATTAGATGCCGTATCAGAAGGGGTTAAGGACATAATAAATCATCTACCTTTCTATGTTGAATTTATATTTCCCAGCTTTCCTTTTCCGGTTCTGTATGCTCTAATGTTCGCAGGACAACGGTACGTAGTTCCTGAAATGCAGTACTCGTACGTTTACGCGGTAAGGTCAAGTCATTTGTGATGATCGACTTAATCCGTCCCGGCCGAGAATCTAGTACAACAATGCGATGGGATAAGAAAACCGCTTCATCTATATCATGAGTGACGAATAGCATCGTCGTACGATTTTCTCGCCATATATCAAGAAGTGCTTCTTGCATATGACTCCGCGTGAAAGCATCTAAAGCGCCGAAAGGTTCATCAAGTAACAATACCTTTGGATTACGCAGTAATGCTCGGGCAATAGCTACCCGCTGGGCCATCCCACCGGATAACTGTTTCGGATATGTCTTCTCGAATCCTTGCAATTTAACAAGTGTAATCAAATCATCCACTTGACGGCGTACAGCCGGGTCACGCAGAGAAAGATTTCCAGCAATGTTACGTTCAACATTTAACCAAGGGAATAAACGATGCTCCTGAAAAATAAAACCCTTTTCACGGGAAGGACGAGTAATGGGTTCTCCTTCCAACAACACATCTCCTTCAATATCTATGTCTAAACCTGCGACAATTTTGAGCAATGTACTCTTACCGCAGCCACTCGGCCCAATAATAGATACAATCTCTCCTGTATTCACCGCTAGACCAATTTGATCCAAAGCTACTGTATCTCCTCCATCTGAATGGAAGGTTTTACTTACCTCTCTGATTTGCAGCAAAGCTGTAGACATTAGAATACCTCCTTGTGATATAAATGGCTAAAGAGGACAGGTGACTATCCTCTCTTTGCCGTGTATATCCTTTATTATTTAAGAACCTTGTTTATAAATGAGTTGTCGATAGAATCAGAATATTTGACTTTCTTTTTTAGAAATTTAGCATCGTACAAAAGATTTACCGTTTTCTGTTGGGCGTCAATTGCCTCCTTTGTAATCGGAGTCAGCGTATAGTTAAAGCTATTATTGAGTATTTTAATTATCTCAATTGGATACTTTTTCTTATCAGCTACTAATTGTGCCGCTTCCTCTAGATTGTCATCACGCCAAGCGATCGCTTCTTTGTACACCTCCAAGAAGGCCGTTACCAACTCTGGATGACTTTTGATAATTGAAGAACGGGCTATAAGTGCTGATGGTGCAGGAATGGTAGTATCCAATCCAGGTAACAACTTTGCTGTTTTTGCGCTAATTAGTTGGGTTACATATGGTTCCGGAGTTACCCAAGCGTCTACTTTTCCGCTAACGAAAGCTGGCAATCCGTCGGCTAACTGGAGATTAACAAGCTTTACATCACTTTCTTTTAACCCATTTTTGATCAGTGCTTTAAGTAAAAACACGTGAAACGTTGTACCTTTGGCCACAGCTATTGTTTTGCCTTTTAGATCCTTTACACTCTTAATTTTGCTATCTGTAGGAATAAGGATTTTGGAAATTCCCTTGCCATCGCTAATGAGTGCAATATTCTTAAACTTAAGTCCAGCGGCTTGCCCTTGCAGCGCAGCACCATCACCCAAGAAGGTAAAATCCACACGCTTAGCAGCAAACGCTTCGAGAATTGGAGGACCACTTGGGAATTCAGACCATGTAACCGTGGCATTGTACTTTTTGAATTCTGCTTCTAACCAACCCTTTTCCTTAATGATCGATAAGATGCTTCCTCCACCATTGTCCGCAACGTTAATCGTCAACTTATCTTTGTCTGCCTTGGTCGCCTGGGCAGGAGTAGCACTTCCAACAAATATCGTGCCCAGAAGTAAGAAGGATGCCAGAAGAGTAAATATAACTTTATTAAACACATTATTTTTTTTCATAAGTAGGAAGTCTCCTTTTATTTTTTATTAAGAATTAGGACTATGAAGCGGATTCTGTAGATTCGTCTGAAACTAGAGCCAATGGCAAATGGGTAACACTCCGTTTACCGTCGACACTAATTGGTACTTCTCCGGCCAGCGTTACGCGTCTCACAACACGATGTTGGTCGCCATAATCATTAACAGCTACGTGTTGTGTATTGCGATTATCCCAGATGACCACATCTCCAACAGCCCAATGCCAACGAACCGTATTCTCAAGTCGTGTAATATGTTCTTGAAAAATTTCGTACAGTCGCGTGGATTCTGTGGCGGAAACACCAGAAATTCGTTTGACAAAGCTGCCGAGCAACAGCGATTTTTCACCCGTTTCTGGATGAACGCGAACGAGTGGATGTTCAGTTTCATATACCGTAGATGCAAAAGTCTTCCCATACAGGCGCGCTGCCTCTCCCTTTAACTGAAAGGTTGCCGCGTAATCGTAAGCGTTGGTATGGATCGCCCACAGACTTTCCGCTAGAACTTTTAATTCTTGTGGAAGACTATCATAAGCAGCAGCAGTATTGGACCATACCGTATCACCACCAGTAGCAGGGATTACGATAGACCGCAGAATCGAAGCACTTGGATATGCATCAATAAACGTGACATCTGTGTGCCATGCATTTGCACGCCCGCCATGCTGAGAATCCAGTTCCAGAATACTTTGACTTCCTGGCTTTGTGGGGACCGTTGGGTGGCTGTAAAGTTCTCCCAACAATTTGGCGAAGGCTTCATGATCGGCATCATCCAGGTGTTCTTGACCACGGATAAACAAAACTTTGTGCTTAAGCAAGGCCTCCCGAATCGAATCTAGGGTAGGAGCATCCAGCTCACCAGATAATCTTACTCCCCTAACCTCTGCGCCCACACGCCCACCAATAGGTACAATCTCCAGTAATTCCACACTTTCATTTGGCTGAATGCTCATTTAAATTTCCCCCTCGTTTTGTTTTTTTACTATTCGTATGCAATTACTTGGTTTTACAGCGTGAGAACTCCCTTTCTTCTGATTTTTAGAATCATGGTAATAAAAAAAGACTCAACGTTAGCCTAAGTCGCATACTCAAGGATTGAGTCGCAGCCATCGGCTTTCCGTTGAATCTCTAGATAACTAGTTGATTCATGATCAATTTGCTTTTGTTGTGATTCTGATCATACTGGGAGATCGAACTACTGTCAATCCCTTTTTTTCGGATCGGAATTAAATCACTTCGCTGTTAACGGTTTCTTCCACAACCCGAGAATCAACCCTGAGATGACCGAACCGATGATAACAGCCAATAGGAACAGTAATGCATGACTCGAAAGAGCGGCTACGAAGATCCCACCATGCGGTGCCGGGACGTTAATATTCCACAGTTGAGTGAGACCACCAGCAACGGCCGAACCCAGAATACAGGAAGACAGTACACGAAGCGGATCAGCTGCGGCGAATGGAATCGCTCCTTCGGTAATGAATGACAGTCCAAGTACATAATTTGTTAATCCTGATTTGCGTTCCGATTCGGTGAATTTATCCTTGAAAAACGTAGTTGCAAGCGCTATGGCAAGTGGTGGAACCATCCCGCCCGCCATTACAGCAGCCATCATAAACCCATTTGTATTTCCACTGGTAGTGAATACCCCGATAGCGAATGTGTAAGCCGCTTTATTAAAGGGACCACCCATATCAATGGACATCATTCCAGCGAGAACCATACCTAGAATAACTGCATTCGTAGTTCCAAGGTTGTTAAGTCCATCAATTAAACCCACGTTAATCCAACTAAAAACTGGATCAATCAGATAATACATGATCCCCCCAGTAATCAGTAGACCGAATACTGGATATAACATAATCGGCTTCAAGCCCTCGATCGCTTTTGGCAGACCAGCGAACACTTTACGTAATCCAATGATAACATAACCTGCCAAGAAACCTGCAGCCAGGCCGCCAAGGAATCCAGCATTGGAATTCAGGGCCATAATACCACCAACCATACCCGGCATCAGGGCCGGACGATCACCAATACTAATAGCTATAAATCCAGCAAGCACCGGAATTAGGAAATGGAAAGCACCATCCCCTCCACCAATCGTCTGTAATAGCTGGAATAATGGGTGGTTGTCGCCCCCTATCTGTTCGATCAGGAAGGAAATTGCCAGAAGGATACCACCACCGACTACAAACGGCAACATGTGAGATATTCCGTTCATCAAATCCTTATATATTTTGCCACCAATACTAACGGATTTCTCGGCTGTCTCCTCAGTACTGCCACCGCGTCCTTCACTGTGGTAGATCGGAGCTTCACCATTCATCGCTTTCCGAATCAACTCTTCTGACTTACGGATACCGTCACTTACCGGTCTTTGCAGCACTGGTTTTCCATCGAAACGGGCCATCTCTACATTTTTATCAGCTGCGACAATAACACCGCTTGCGCGCCGGATCTCATCAGCGGTCAGTACGTTCTGGGCACCCTCTGAACCATTCGTCTCCACGCGAATGTTAACGCCCATTTCTAGAGCCTTTTTCTTGAGCGCATCTTCTGCCATAAAGGTATGGGCAATTCCCGTAGGGCATGCAGTAACAGCGACAACGAAGGCTTGTGAGTCCGGATTGCCAATAATTTCACGTTCAGGCTCGGACTTCTCGTTTACCTTTTCGAGTTCCTTTGCTTTCTTTCTTTTCTCTTTCTCTTGCTCTTTAGCAAATTGTTCCTCCTGCTTAGCATCAAACAACTCTGATACTTCATCAGGTGTCTTAGTAGCCATCAACTTCTCGATAAATTCACTATCGATCAATAGTCTGGACAATGCGGCCAATGTGCGAAGATGCATAGTACCAGCCCCTTCAGGAGCGGCAATCATAAAGAAAATTCGCGCTGGCTCATCGTCCAACGATTCAAAGTCCACACCATTTATGCTCTTTGCAAATACAACAGTTGGTTCATTTACAGCTTTGGTTTTGGCGTGCGGCATAGCAATCCCACCACCAATCCCGGTGCTGGACTCTGCTTCACGCTTCAAAATCATTTCCTTAAATAGGACAGGATCACTTATACGTCCGTGTGCTACAAGACTAGCAATCAATTCATCAATTGCCGCTTCTTTGGTTGTAGCCTTTAAATCCATGATCATTGTATCTTTGATCATTAGATCCGTAATTTTCATTTTTTACAGCTCCTTTGAATACTTAGAGTTCTGACTGACTTACAGTTGTGATATCTGAATCAACGGGCGTAGCTGCTCAATGTGTTCTCGTTCTGCCAAATCGTCAGAGAACGCAGTCGCACTTCCCGAAGCAACCCCTGCCCGAAAAGCTTCAAGCAAATCTCCGGTTAGCGAAAGAGTACCGACGAAACCGGCGATCATAGAATCACCTGCACCTACCGAATTCTTCACGTTACCCTTAGGTGCATTTGCGTGGTAGACCTCATTTCCTGTGATGAACAGCGCCCCTTCACCTGCCATCGAGACCAGTACATGCTTTGCTCCCGCTTCTAGTAACTTACGTCCGTAAGTGATAATCTCTTCCCGAGAGTTTATCGTTACACCGAACAGTTCTGCGAGCTCATGGTGGTTCGGTTTGACGAGCAGAGGCTTATGGGCCAGTGCTTCTTTCAATGCAGTACCGGTAGTATCTATAACAAATTCTGCCTTACTCTGCTTGCATACAGAAATTAACTTGTCATAGAAATCTCCACCTAGTGATGGAGGAGCGCTTCCGGACAAAATAACAATATCATCGGCGGACAACATGGCTAGCTTCTGCACTAAGGCATCAGCTTCAGCCTCTCGAATGGCTGGGCCAGTGCCGTTGATCTCTGTCTCATGCCCAGCTTTAAGCTTAATGTTAATCCGGGTATCATCAGCGACGAACACGAAATCGCTTGAAATCGATTCTTCACGCAACCATTCCTCAATATATCGCCCGGTAAATCCTCCGAGAAAACCAATGGCTTTATTCTGAATCCCAAGCTGATTCAACACACGTGAAACGTTAATGCCTTTCCCTCCCGGAAGCTTCAAATCTCGTTTCATCCGGTTCAAATCACCTAGTCTGAAATCTTCAACTTCCACGATATAATCAATGGAAGGGTTAAGTGTCACTGTATAGATCATGATTTATCCCTCAATTGTTTTTATTTTCTGTTTTGATTTTCGAATTTCGCATCGTTCTACACTAAAGTAATACCAACGCCTATTTCTATGAGCTTCTGAATGAAGCTGTCCGGCGCACCCGAATCCATAATCAAATGATCTATTTCGGAAATGTCAGCCACTTTGCAGAAAGAAACCTGATCGATTTTACTATGATCAGCAACCAGAATTACCTGCTTTGCTATCGCAATCATTTTACGCTTCGTAGCTGCTTCTATGATATTCGGTGTAGAGATACCTTCTTGTAAATCCAAACCGTTTGTAGCAAGAAATGCTTTATCTACTCTCACCATATCTAAAGAACTCTCGGTCATAGGTCCAACAAAAGCCATCGTATCCGGACGCAACATCCCACCAGTTATCGAGACTTCAATATTGCGGCAATCCTTCAACTCATTTAGTGCCATGATCGAGTTGGTGATAACCTTAATATTTGAGAAACTCTTTAATTCTTTGGCAATCTGCAATGTTGTCGTTCCTGCATCCAGCAGGATCGCATCACCTTCCTTGATCATCTCTACAGCCTTGCGGGCAATCCGCAGCTTCTCTTCCAAGAAACGATCTTCCTTATCGGAATAAAGCGCTTCGAAGTTAACGCTTTGAAGTGAAACTGCTCCGCCATGCGTACGTTTCAGCAGCTTTGCTTCTTCGAGTTCCTTAAGATCGCGTCGAACAGTAGACTCAGATACGCCTGTTTCCTGACTTAGCTCCTGTACCGATCCCCTAGAGTGCTTCTCCAGAAACTCCACGATTCTTTTCTTTCTTTCTTCCTCAAACAACATCATGCTCTCACTCCTTCAGGGACTAGTGCAGGCTATATCTCTTACAATCGTTTTATTTATTGATTTATATGATCACCAAATGATCAATACATAATTTATTATGATCATTATTGATCGTTTATGCTCATTTATGATTGTAACAGCGGTTTCATTATCTGTAAATGGGTCATTTATCTGAAATATTTACCACAAAACGATCAAATAATAAGATCAAGCACCCATTTTGAACAACAAAACGAGAGCGGCCACTTTTGTGTAAAGTGGCCGCTCTCGGATATAGAACTCTTATCAAACTCGTCTTTTTTTGTAATTTACTATCTTGCAGATAATACTTCCTGCTCATAAGTTTTGACTTCAGCCAGCCATTGTTCCCGTACCGGAGTACCTTGAGAAGCACAATAATAATCCCAAACCGCTCCAAAAGGATAAGATTTAAATTCCTCCACTAGTGTTAGCCGAGTAGTGTAATCACCCAACAATTCAATTTTCTTGAGTTCCTCGACTGGCTCCAACATTGCACGGAGCAAAGCCTTAATGGTGTTGCGGGTGCCGATAACCCAAGCAGCAATATGATTAATGCTACCATCAAAGAAATCGAGGCCAATATTTGTGCGTGGCAACAAATCTCCACGCACCAGTTCACGAGCGATTTCGAGTAGTTCGTCATCCATCGTTACCACATGGTCACTATCCCAGCGCACCGGTCTGCTTACATGCAACAAGAGTTGTTCGCTGAACATCAGTATGGATGACAGTTTGTTCGAGATCACTTCGGTTGGATGGAAATGTCCTGCATCGAGGCAAATTGCTTTACCACGAGTTAGACCATACCCCATATAGAACTCATGTGACCCTACGACATAACTCTCAGATCCAATACCGAACAACTTGCTTTCCACAGCGTCAATATTGTATTGCGGATTAATTTCCTCACTAAATACTTCATCGAGTGAATTTTTCAACCGTTCACGAGGGGCTAAGCGATCCACCGGTGTATCCTTGTATCCGTCCGGCACCCAGAAGTTAGTCACACATGTTTGACCTAATTCACGACCAAAAGATTCGGCAATTTTGCGGGAGGCTTTGCAATGTTTGATCCAGAAGTTGCGGATGTCATCGTCCGCGTGGCTTAAAGTGAAACCATCTGCTGCTTTCGGATGGGAGAAGCAAGTCGGATTGAAGTCCAGCCCAAGACCTTGTTCCTTAGCCCAATCAACCCATGTTGCAAAGTGCCGTGGTTCCAATTCATCCAGATCCACTTTCTCGGTTGTATCAGCATAAATCGCATGCAAATTAACTTTGTGTTTGCCTGGAATAAGCGACAAAGCTTTCTCCAAGTCCTGACGGAGTTCATCTGGGGTATTAGCACGACCTGGGTAGCTGCCAGTTACGGCAATACCACCGCTAAGTTCCTTATCTTTGAACAAAAAACCTCTAACGTCGTCGCCCTGCCAGCAATGCAGAGAAACTTTAATTTGAGACAGTTTTTCTAATACTTCATCCACATTAATACCGTGTGAGGCATATAGTTTTTTGGCTTCGTTATAGCTGTTGATGATACTTTGATCCATGATTTTCTTCCTCCTAAAATTATTGTTGTATCCTTTAAAACCGCGATACTAAGTTCCAACGGTTAATGAGTTCGCTGAAATTTAGCACTTCTCTTGGTAGATAGGATTTAATCTCAAATGAATTTCCTATTATCTTTCTAACCTCGTGAATTCCCGAAATATCCCTAGTGCGAATGAGTTGTACTGCTATATTCCCCAGAGCTGTAGATTCTGTCGGTCCAGCTAGAACTTCTCTCCCCGTAACATCAGCAGTTAATTGACATAGCAGTTCATTATTCGAACCACCGCCAACGATTTGCACCACATCAATGGGTGTACCCGTAAGCTCTTCAAGCTCATTGAGATAGGAATAATATGAAAGTGCCAGGCTGTCAAAGATACAGCGTGCCACTTGGCCAATTGTTGTCGGCACATGTTGACCACTATCCTGACAAGATCTACGCATCTCTTCAATCATATTGTGGGGGTTTAAGAACCTAGTATGATTGCAGGGAATCAAACTTCGAAATCCTTCCTCATTAGCTGCGAGTTCGGCTAATTCTGCAAAGCTGTAGCGATCGTTTTCTAGACGACGGACTTCCTGAATAAGCCACATCCCCATAACATTTTTTAAAAAGCGATAAGTACCAAATGCTCCCCATTCGTTTGTATAGTTCGCTGTCCTCGCATAATGATTATTTATTGGATGGTTTAACTCAACTCCTAGCAATGACCAGGTGCCACTGCTTATATAAGCTGATGAACGACCCTCTTGTACAGGTACGCCAAGTACGGAAGAAGCTGTGTCATGTGTTGCGGCACAAATGAGCAGACACTCTGGTAAATCGTATTGTTGTACTATAGCTTCACTAACAAATCCAAGTACTTCCCCAGGTTCTGTTAGTTCGGCGAATTGCTCTCTTTTAAGATGCAAGAGTTTTAATAAATCGGTATCATAATCGCGCGTATGTAGATTTATTAACTGGGTCGTGGATGCGTTAGTTACTTCATTAATCATTCGGCCTGATAACCTGTAATATAAATAGTCCGGCACCATCAGTATTTTATCGGCTTTCTCCAACTCTCTTTGATCATGGACATAAAGCTGGTACAGCGTATTAAAGGCTAGTTGCTGAATTCCAGTCTTCTTGTACACTTCTTCTGGAGATATTTGAGCTGCCACTTTTTCCATAACATTCTCTGTACGATTGTCACGATAGGAGTATACTTCTTGAATTTTTTCACCATTTTTATCGATTATCACATAATCAACGGCCCAAGTATCAATGCCTAGTGAGCATTTTTGAACGCCATAAGTCTTGGCTTTTTGTAATCCAGCAATGATTTGATCAAATAGATAGTCAATATCCCAGAAGCAGGAACCGTTTCGTTCAGTAAAACCGTTGCTAAACCTATGGATTTCTTCCAGCGAGATTTTACCATCCTCTAATTTACCGAGCACAAGTCGTCCGCTAGAGGCCCCAATATCGACAGCGATGTGATTAGATGGCATATTTATGTTTCCTCCCGCCTATGCGATAATAGTATATATTCATATTGTAAGTGCTTATATTTATGAATACATCCAACTTTATTGTTGAAAAATCATAGAATCTTGGGAGGCATTTTATAGATGCAAGCCTATTGGGAGAGCGCAGAACATGCGTGGTCGGAAGATTCGATTCGTTTAATTAATACGCCTTCTGATTTTGCCAGAACTGCTCTTTTTTATGTTCAAGAAATCGGTCATTTTAAGACGCTATCTACGTATTACACTGAGCGTGAATATTTGGATTCCTTTCTCCTGGTCTACACCATTTCAGGCCAAGGTAGGTTGAGTTATGGCGGGAAAGTGTACCCTATACTCCCACAACAGATTTTTCTAATAGACTGTATGAATTATCAACATTATGCGCCCGCTAAAGATCATGTATGGGAAAAATTATGGATTCACCTGCACGGCGCGTCTGCGCGAGCTTATTACGAACAGTTTTCACAGGGAGACGGACCGGTTCGTTCAACTTCGCAGGAGACTCCCATTCCTGAGATATTACGAAATTTAATCGAGTTGCATTATTATAAAAGTTTAAGGAATGAATTATTATCCTCCAAACTCATTGTCGAGCTGCTGACGGAAGTCATCCTTTCAAGCCCTCTAACGGATAATTCAACTATGGATACACCGCAGTTAGTAATGGAGGCTCTTGACTTCATCTATAAAAGATACAATGAAAAATTATCATTAGATTATTTAGCAAATAAATTATCTGTAAATAAATATCACTTATCTAAATTGTTCAAAATACATACCGGGCTCTCTCCGGGTGAATATATCATTAATTTACGTATTACTCGGGCCAAAGAACTGCTTAAGTATTCTGAGCTCACGGTCGCTGAAATCAGCGAAAAAATTGGAGTTGATAATGTAAGCCACTTTATCAATTTGTTTAAAGACCGGACAGAGCTAACACCGCTATCCTTTCGAAAAACTTGGAAGAATCAACTGAAGAGTGAATTTTCACGTTAGATACATGTACGAAAAAGAAGAGGGAAGGCCACTTGCGGCCTTCCCTCTTCTTCTTCAATTTCTTTTCCCGCACATATCGTACTGGCCATTTACTCAGGTACCGATCACGGAAGTAACCGCTTGCTTCCATCCGTTCACATAATATGCTCTTTTCTTAGAATCCATAGAAGGATTGAATGTGGAGTTCTCTGATTGAACAGGAATTTCCGTAAGGGAATCCCAAAAACCGATTGCCAGACCACCCATGTAAATCGATCCCATTGCAGAGAGTTCAGCTACTCCTGATCGACGAACACACTTCCCAAGAATATCCGTTTGAAATTGCATCAATATATCGTTATCAGTAGCTCCTCCGTCAACACGAAGCTCGCGCAAACTATTGTCCGAAACTGACTGCAAGAGATCTATGGCATCATTGACTTGATAGGCAATGCTTTCGATCGCTGCCCGAATGATATGGGCCTTACCGGTTCCCCTGTTCATCCCTAGTATTGCGGCACGTGCATCTGGGTTCCAATAAGGTGCGCCCAAACCTCCGAAAGCAGGCACAAGATAGACTCCCTCGCTGTCAATAACCTGTTTAAGAATATTGTCCATTTCTTCATAAGTTGCGAACAATCCCAGATTATCACGAATCCACTTAATACTGTCCCCAGTCGTACGGATAACCGCTTCCAAAGCATAGGTCACCGTGCCGCCCGCTCCCCAGGCAATGGTAGTAACAAGTCCCTCTCCCCCATTGATTGGCTGCTCCCCTGTATTCATCATGATAGAGGTCCCGGTCCCATAAGTAGCTTTGGCAGTTCCTGATTCAGCACATAAATGACCGTAAAGCGCGCCTTGTGAATCTCCGATAATACCCGAAATCGGGATCCTCTCCACAAATAATTCGTGATCTGCTGTATATCCGAACAGGCTATCCGAGGATTTGACTTCTGGCATCAGCGAGAGAGGCACGCCAAACACATCGGCAAGTTCCTCATCCCAAGAAAGGTTATGGATATTGTACAAGGAAGTACGGCTGGCGTTGCTGTAGTCCGTTGCGTGAACCTGTCCGTCAGTCAACTTCCAGATGAGCCAGCTATCCATATTTCCTGCCAGCAATTCGCCTTTACGCAGCATTTGGTCAGTGTCTTCCGTATGATCTAAGATCCATTTGAACTTGGTCGCCGAGAAGTAGGGATCAAGCATAAGTCCTGTTTTGGCCCTAACCACGGACTCGAGGCCGGTCTCCTTAAGTCCAGTACAAACATCTGCAGTGCGTTGGCATTGCCATACAACAGCGTTGTATATCGGCAAACCGGTACGCTTATTCCACACTAACGCCGTCTCACGCTGATTGGTAATGGTCAGTGCAGCAAGCATGGACGGCTCAACACCAGCCTGATTCAGCACAAGTCTGGCAGTCAGCTTAACATTTTCATAAATCTCCAGTGGGTCATGCTCCACCCATCCGGGTTTTGGATAATACTGTCTATGTTCCTTGGCAGCGCGGGAAATGATGTTCCCATGATGGTCGACTAAGAGTGTTTTCGTGCCCGACGTGCTCTGGTCGATCGATAGAATATACTTTTCTTGCATCTTCATATTTCCCGCCCTTTATTTCTTAATCAGTTCCAACGCAACCTGCTTCAGATTCTCGCTGGTAATTCCGTAATGACGGAACACTTCCGCCGTTTTACCGGCAATAGCCGGTTCATCTGGAATACCGATTACCTTCATCGGCACAGGGTGGTTCTGCACGACAACTTCCGCAACCGCTGCACCCAGTCCTCCGTAAATGCTGTGTTCTTCGACTGTAATAATTCCACCTGTCTCCTTGGCAGCTGCAATGATCGCCGCATCATCTAACGGTTTGATCGTATGCATATTAATCACCCGGCAGGTAATTCCTTCTTCTATCAGTCGATCCGCTGCATCTAGGGCAACACGCACGGTTTCCCCAACCCCGATAATCGTCACATCTTGACCTTCCCTCATGGTCACCGCTTTCCCGATTTCAAAGGGATAGTCATCCGAATCATATACATCCTCAACCGCATTCCGGCCGATTCGCACATAAGCTCCTCCATCGTACTTCACAAGCGCTTCTGTCATTTTCTTAGTCTCATGGCGATCGGAAGGAAGTATTATCGCCAAACCCGGAATTGCTCTAGCTACAGCAATATCTTGGACCGAGTGGTGAGACATCCCCAGCGCTCCGTAACTCACACCACCACTAATGCCGATCAGCTTTACATTCGTCTGTGAATAAGCAACATCCACCTTTACCTGTTCAATGCTACGCATGCTAAGAAAACAGGCTGGGGAAGTTACGAAGGGCTTCTTCCCGCTGTGGGCAAGACCGGCCGACATTCCTACAATGTTCTGCTCAGCGATACCTACTTCCACAAACTGTTCCGGAAAAGCTTTGGCAAACGGCGCCATCGCTGCAGAACCACGCGAATCACTGGCCAGTACCATAATATCGCGATCATCCTTAGCGAGTTCAAGCAAAGTTTCACAAATCACTTGTCTATTAGGTATGTTGTTCATTGCTAATGCACCAGCCCTTCGTTCCGGAATTGTTCTATAGAAGCTTTAAGCTCCGCATGAGCGGTAGCCAATTGTTCATCACTCGGCACATGATGATGCCATGCAGGAACATTCTCAGCAAATGACACACCTTTGCCTTTAACTGTGTTCGCAATAACAAGGGTAGGTTTTCCAGATACAGTTGGAGCTTCACGGAAGGTTTTCACCAGCGATTCCATATCATTTCCATCGATAGATACCACATTCCAGCCAAAAGCAGCCCACTTGTCTTCCAATGGCTCAAGACCCATAACTTCCTCTGTAGTTCCACTGATCTGCAACCCATTGCGATCAATAATACCGATTAAATTGTCCAGCTTATAATGAGCACCTGACATGGCGGCTTCCCAATTTGAACCTTCCGCCTGCTCTCCGTCACCCATTAAGCAAAATACTCGATACGAGAGACCGTCACGTTTGGCTGCAAGCGCCATTCCGACAGATATAGGTAGCCCATGACCAAGCGCACCGGTATTCATTTCAATGCCAGGTACCTTATTGTTGGGATGGCCAATCAAGCGGGTGCCGAATTGACTGTACGTTTCCAGTTCTTCTTTGGGGAAGAAACCTTTGTCGGCGAGAATACACCAGATCGATTCCACAGAGTGGCCCTTGCTGGCAATAAAACGGTCACGATTCTTCAACTTCGGCTGTGCTGGATCAATATTCATAATTTCATAATAAAGTGCTGTTAAAATATCGGTGTTGCTAAGTGATCCACCTGTATGTCCCGTCTTCGCTCGGTGGATAATGGTAAGCAAATCCATACGTATTTGCGCTGCTTTGATTTTTAGCTCCCGAATCTCCATGTTGTCCTCCTCGAAAAATAATAATGTTGATGAATGCATGAAAACACCTATTAATTCTTCTGGAACGCGACGAATCCAATCTTTCAACTAGACCAGAATATTAGAATGTGAAGTACGCGCCAAATCAGAGCCTCTTAACCATCTTTGAATTTCCTGTTCGGTGGGATCGACTGGATCCGGTGTCAGACCCGGAATATAATTACAAGCCTCATAGATAGCTGGAATGACATTGGCGTGGATGCCAACCGAATGATGAACATATGGCCCCTTCACAAGCTTTTCCTCCCAAAGTGGCCAATCGTTTACTTCTACCCACACATAAGAACCTCGTGTATAAGGTCCCTCAATTCCACGGGCACGTCCAAGGAACATAGAGTATTCGCCATGGTCACCGTCAAAACGGGCAATGGTCATATCTCCCCCCCGTATCTGACCCTCGTGAGTTCCCGGTGCATGGTCATCAAACAGGAAATGCTCGCGGAGCCTCGGCGTTTGTTCCTTCGAAAGCGAGACCGGGAAATTCCCACAGTGAAATAGCAGCTCTCCATTATCATTTTCCGGGTGACGAACAGTGATATCGGCAAAGAAAGTCGGCATCTCATTCATGGCTGCAGCCTGCACCATAATCGAGGTTATAGCCCCGTGAATATCCGTTTCACAGGTTACAGGAATCTGTTCATCGGTAAGAATAGCATTCGCCAAGCATGGCATAATGGATAAGCTTTCCTGTAGCGCTGACCAACATTGGATGGCAATAGCACTGCAACCGGTCTCCTGAGCAAAAGATTTCATTGCAACTTTCAACGCGGCTATTCGTCTTACATCCTCTTCAGTTACTTCACTGTAATCGAGCTTTGCTTTGATGTAATCGATCGTTTCCATAAGTTCCGAACTGTTGTTTGAGGCAATCTTCTTTGTACGCAGATGAATGTCAACCAAGGTAATCGGATGAATCTCAATGCCGAAACGCTCTAGCAGTTCGCCTTCATTACACATCATCGTCCAAAACGAAGCTGGACGTGGACCAATCTGTAGAATGCGCAAACTCTTGAATTGACGAACTACATTGGCAGCAGCAATAAAGTTAGTAAAGCCGCGTTCAAATACAGGATCAGTAACCCAGCTGTTCGTAATATAGGTAAAAGGGACGTTAAAACGGCGAAGCACCTTCCCGGTGGCAAAAATACCGCACTGGGTATCGCGCAGGCGCATTCCATCGGCCAGAGGAGCTTCATCACGAGGGCCCCAGAGTAGTGCAGGTTTCCCCAGTTCCTTTGCTACGCGAGCCACTGTATCTTCAGTACCAAAATTACAGTGTGGGAAAAAGACAGCATCCACTTCCTCCTCTTTAAAGCGCTTAGCAATCAGATCCGCATTAATATGGTCATCATAAAGCAGCCCCTCCTGGTTAAGACCTTCCAGATCGACTATTTCGATATCCATGCCGAAACTTTCAATTTGTTTGCGAATTTCCACCTTGTACTTGAATGCGTCCTCAGCACTAAACGTAAATCGACGTGTTGGTGCATAACCAAGTTTTAGCTTTTTCATAAACTAACGCCTCCTCTTTCACTTAAGTTAAGATCTAAAGTAAAGTAAATTTAACTTAACAACTAAAATAAACATATAATCGATCTTCTTCTCGCTCAAATAGTACCATTCATCTCTGATCAGGTCAATCAATTGTTTAGTTATTTTTAGCGAATTTTAACTAAACAATAAACTAAACTAATATATTTCCACTTAAATAAGTACTTTTTCGCTTGATTAACGAACTAAAATAATATAAACTCAGTTTATTGTTTATCTAAATTAACGAGAGCGGAGAATATAACAATGAAAATGGAGGACATTGCTAGATTAGCGAATGTATCGAAAGCGGCCGTGTCTTTAGCCTTTAGCGGTAAGCCCGGGATAGGACCAGAAACTCGTGAGCGCATTCTCCAAATTGCCCGTGAATCCGGATATAAACCCAAAAATAGAACAACCACCTCAAATTCAAAGTCTACTAATTCTTTGCTTTTCCTTGTGTTTACAAACTCTGGAATTGTCTTGGAAGAATATTATCAGCAGCCCTTTTTCAAAGAACTGATTCACTTTGTCGGGGAGCGTTGCCGTCAAAAGAATTACGAGCTTATTTTTTCAACGATAGATATGGAATCTTTTGAACAGGGCATTGAAAATTTGGCCAAGGAGAACCGCAGTGACGGGGTGATCGTGCTTGGAACAAATCTAACAGAAGAGCAAATCTCGGTTATCGGAGAACAGATATCAAATTTGGTCGTGCTTGATACTTGCTTTGAAATACTGCCTGTTTCATTCATTCAAATTAACAATGTGATGGGTGCATATCATGCCGGCAAATATCTTATTAATAATGGACATACCTCCATCGGGTACATTGCTTCAAATGTCCGAATCCATAATTTTGATGAACGGGAACGTGGGTTTCTTAAGGCGTTAAATGAACATAACCTCAGCGTCTCCGATAAATGTAGACTCTCGGTCGCTCCCACAATACTAAGTTCACAAGAAGCTTTAAAGAAGCAGCTAAGCACCTATATGACAAGCGGGCTTCCATTACCTACCGCCTGGTTCTGTGAATGTGATTATATTGCAATAAGCGCTATGAAGACCATGTTTGAACTAGGCATTAAAGTTCCTCAGGAATGCTCCATTATTGGATTTGATAATATAACCGAAGCCATGGTAGTTACGCCTGAATTAACGACCGTTCAAGTTGAGAAAGAGAAAATCGCAGCTCATGCAGTTGACTTACTAACTGATAATATTGAGCAAGGTGAGAATCTTAAAATTAAAATTATGGTGGATACGACATTTATTGAACGTAATTCCTGTGTCCCTTTGCACGTTAACTAAAGCATTTATAACGATTCATGGCTCAGAAGTTCCCCTACGGTTCACTCCAATATACAAAAAGGTACCCACACTCGAACCACTATTTAGTGTCCCGTGTATGGGTACCTCTTTTATTTTTCACTCGTAGTTTTGTAACATTATATTAGCTTCGCCGATTGATCCGACTTGAGTATAATGAACTCTTAACTATTTTGATTTCTGTCTTTTCAGCAGTAAACCACATAGCATTAACGCCACAAAAATCACAAATAATAAGTACCATAAATTTTTAAACTGAAATCCATTATCCAAGATCAATTGATATCCCCAAGAGGCAGGAAATATTTTTCCTATAACCTCAAGAGCTTTAGGAAGTAAGTTAATCGGAAACATAATTCCAGATAGCATAATAGACGGTAAAAATATCAGTTGTGCTATCATTGTTAACTTTGCTTGATTTTTAACCACTAACCCTAAAATACTTCCAATACTTAAAGATACGGCAATATAAATGGCAAGTGCCGCAAAAAATAAGGGAATATTGGTCGGTAGCGTGGCATCAAAAGCGATAGGTGCAATCAGAAATATAATTACGCACATAATCATCAAATGGACAAATGCTGAAATAAACATAGATACCAAACCGAGGTATAGTGGCACTCCATTAGCTTTGTAGACTTTCTTAATGTCACTTCCGTATGTTTCAATAAGAGAAGGCGGCAAACCTATGAACGCTCCCATTGACACGCCCATCACAACCATTGACTGTATGAGGGTATGCTTCATTTCTGGAGTTATTGAAGTAAATATACCACCCATAAGAGCAAAAAATATAAGCGGTACTATATAACAAGTAACCAACAGCGATTTACTTCTTATATCTAATTTCCATTGTAATGATACGCCATATAGAAAAGCACTCATTCCTCCGTCCTCCTTGCTATTTCAATAAAATGTTGTTCAAGTGTACCTCTGTCCACTTTAATATCTAACACCTCAACATTTTTTTGTTTTAAATCTTCAAGTAAAGTCAGCAACATATCTACAATTTTGTCAGTTTCAAAGATTTCGTTCCCATGTTCCGTTTTTATATGAATGGCGTATCGTTTGCTTATTCTGTCAGTTAATGCTGAAGCAGTACCGCAAAATACGATATTTCCGTCATTCAAGATAGCAATTCTATCACACAGGGCTTCAACTTCTGCCATATCGTGACTTGCCAAAATGATTGTTTTTCCATGTGCTTTTAGTTTGCGAATTTGGTCGTGAAGTGATATTCTTCCTTCTACATCAAGTCCTGCTGTTGGCTCATCAAGGAAAACAATATCTGGATTATTGATTAAGGAAAGAGCAAGGTGTAAACGTCGTTTTTGTCCTGTTGACAGTTCAGCATATTGCTTTTTTAATTCGTTGATACCGAGAGCTTCAAGCATAGAATAATCTATTTGGGTTTTGTTCCATTTTGCAAATAATCTCACTGCCTCTATTGGTTTAATATGAGCAGGCAGAGAGGATGATTGTAACTGAATACCCATTTTACCATTTATCGTGACGTTTCCACTGTCATACTTTCTCAAGCCCTCAATACATTCAAGTGCGGTTGTTTTCCCAGCACCATTGACACCGAGCAAGGCAAAAATTTCGCCTTTTATAACGTTAAAATTAAGCCCTTTGAGTACGGTATGATTGCCGTAACTTTTCATTAATCCGTTAATTTGTATCGCATTAGTCATTTCGTTTCCTCCCCAAATGGATTAACGCCCAACTTCGAAAAATATATTTCTAAAGCAGGCTCAAGATAGGTATTGGCAAGTGCTTGCTTTTGTTCCCACTCATTCTTTGTGCCGTCAAAATTACCTATTTCCATTAGTTTGGGCAACATACTCATATCTCCGTTAGTAAATTCAATAATCATATCCCAATATTCTTTGACAAGATGTTGGCTCCTTTCACTTTCGGGTGGTACATTATCTTTTTGCAGTTGCATTACTTCATCACTCAGACGATTGAATTTATTCATAAAAGCCAAACCACTCTCTTTATCAAAACGATCACGGATATGGTCAAGGGTTTCATCATCAAAATGTTTAATGAGATAATAAAATTCGTTTTTCATTTGAAGATTAACAATAATGTCCGCATATTTTTTGAAATCTACCGTCTGCATCTGCAATACTTCTGCTTTTAATTTTTCAATCTCTGTCAAAGAGTCCGCCAAAGCTTCAATTTTTCTTCGTATATCGGTAGCTTGTTCGTTTAGTGCATTAGCAACTTCCGCCGGAGTATCAAGAGAAATTAATCTCCCTCTGATGTCATTCAATGAAAAGCCCAGAGATTTTAATGATAGAATTTGATGGAGCTTAATTAAATCCTTATCTGTATAAAGCCTCCGTCCACCGTCGCTTTCTGCTGAAGGAGAAAACACTCCCTCTTTATCGTAATATTGCAAGGTGCGAATGGTAATTCCAATTTTCTTTGCAACCTCGCCAACCGTCATATAGCCTTGTGGTATCGCTCTGTATTTGCCCATATTGATTACCTCCTGTTTCATATTGTAACTCATTACGCTACGTCATAAGAAAGACCTTTTCTCAATTTTTCCATATAGTAAAAGCAGAAGAGATTTCTTCCTACCGCCTTTGCCTTATGCGTAAATGATTTCGCTGTTCACCATCGCCATCGCACACGTCCGTATGTTAAGATTTCGTCTGATTGCGAGCTTTTCAACGAGTTTCCTTTTCCCTGAACAGATGGGGTTTACAGCCTTGTCGAAAAACCAGAGTGTCCGGTTTATGCTCTTTTTTAACTAGAACAAAGTTTGAATTCAGTTTGTGGTATTGAATAGATACCGGTCCAATAATATGATTGAAATTTCGACTCCCCTTGTTAGTTAAAGTGAACTCCAAAATCAAAAAAAGCCCAAACCATCAAGGGTTTGGGCGTTGACATTAATATTCAAATTATGGTGACATTTTATATGACAAAACTAATTACAGCGGACAATAAATTCCACAATGTTCTTTATTTCACCTCAACACACTGTGTGGTGTCATAATTCTTGAGAAAAACAAATCTAAAAACGTTGATTTATCAATGGCCATTTTCATAATTAGTGAGAAGAACTCTTCCCTAAATACTTGAGAAAGCATAGATTTTCATAATTAATGAGAATATCCGCAAATACAAAACTGTATATTTATTCAAAATTGTTTATATCCAACGAAGAAGTTCTTAGGTCACCATAATTATGATTTAGATACAAATAAGGCTTAAAGCTGACTTCCCAAGCGCTTTAATTTAGAATTCCAAATAAGAATAATTGATTGTCGGCGGATGTTTATACAGTCTCGCAATTTTTTAAAATTAATTCTCAATAATTATGAAAAAATTCTCATTAATTATGACACCACACATCTCCTGTGTGGTGTCATAATTCTTGAGAAAAACAAATCTAAAAACGTTGATTTATCAATGGCCATTTTCATAATTAGTGAGAAGAACTCTTCCCTAAATACTTGAGAAAGCATAGATTTTCATAATTAATGAGAATATCCGCAAATACAAAACTGTATATTTATTCAAAATTGTTTATATCCAACGAAGAAGTTCTTAGGTCACCATAATTATGATTTAGATACAAATAAGGCTTAAAGCTGACTTCCCAAGCGCTTTAATTTAGAATTCCAAATAAAAATAATTGATTGTCGGCGGATGTTTATACAGTCTCGCAATTTTTTAAAATTAATTCTCAATAATTATGAAAAAATTCTCATTAATTATGACACCACACATCTCCTGTGTGGTGTCATAATTATTGAGAAAAACAAATCTAAAAACGTTGATTTATCAAGGGTCTTTTTCATAATTAGTGAGAATAACTCTTTCCTAAATGCCCGAGAAAGCACATATTTTCATAATTGATGAGAATATCTGCAAATTTTAAATTGCATAATTATTCATAATATTGTATATTTTCGACAATGACGGTTTTAGATCAATAAAATTATAATTAAAATACAAAAAATGCTTAACATTGACTTATCTAAAGTCAACGTTAAGCACCGTTATTATTTCAATACGAATAATTTGCAGTAATCCAAAACAAAGTGTGGGGCTACTTATTCAAGTACTTTTCTATGTTGCAGGTTGCAGGTGCCTTACAAACAACGTGGCACATATTCTTAACATTGAAATCTAGATACTTCAATCGCTTTTTCAAACTATTAAAGGCTTCAGATCATTACTAATACTAATCTTTCTGTCAATTGCACAAGCAAAGTCAGCCAATAAAAACTTAATAATAATCAATGAATCGATCTTATCTGTATTGAAAAAATGGACCTTTCCGCTTTCCATTTTATTGTTCTCCTTTAAACTATTGGTTCTCAATTAACAAAGGACTACTGTAGTATATATGAGAAAAAAGCAACCCTCGCGCTGTTACAGTCACAATTCCTACCTTTAATTCTTGATTTCTCTGAAACATAATAGTCTCCTCATCATAATTATTAACAAAGAATTGACTTTTAATACGTATATACATTAATTTACGCATTATCGGGCAAGGAACTGCTTAAATATTCTGACCTCACTGTCGCTGAAATTAATGAAAAAGTTGGAACAAATAATGTAAGGCCACTTCATTAATTTATTTATAGACTGGACAGATCTTATACCACTATCCTTTCGAATAACAGGGAAGAACCAATTGACGCGTGAATTTTCGCGTTAGATACATTTAAGAAAAATAAGAGGAAGGCTCCCAAAGGCCTTTCCTTTTCTTGGTCAAACTACTTACATATTTCCCATGGTATTTCAGTTCCACACTCCCGCTACTTCGTGCCGATAAGATACTCTTGGATTTCCCTTTCTTAAGATTTCAAACTTACTCTAATAAATTGCAAGACTTCCTCTGCAGATCATAAATTTCAGTAAAGTAACGATCCAAAGGAGCAATCATATGCACGTTATAAAGTAGCTGCAGTAGTTCATCATTCTCTTCAATTCTTTTTAACTCACTATTTTCCATAACTGCTTTCATCTTGATTCTCTCATTGATTAAAAAAGAAGGCACAAAGACATACGAATACCGTATGATTTATTGCCTTCTTGTTTATATCCATTTATTTATTTGCTGAATAGCTACCCTTCTTCACCGAATATATAGCGGCGAAGAAAATAATTTTAATTACTTAATACATATATTATAAATTAAAAGATAATTATTTTAAATTAATTTCTTAATTTATGTAAATTCTAATACACTTCTCGCTGTTTCAGGAAATCGTTATTTAATACCAACTAATCACGCTAGTTATTAGGTATAACTGCTTTATAAAGAAAATATATCGGAAGTGTTTCATAATAACTTTGTTTTTCCAAATCTAGTTTGCTAAATACACATTATGCTTCAACTCTATTTTCAAGAAGTACATTTATACAAAAATGGATTTCTTGAAATTCATTTATGGGATAACTAGATTTTAAGTATATAAGATGATCTTGCTCCACTGAGGTCAAAATTACCAGTAAGTCGCTTACGTACTTGTAATTGATTGATATATCCAACTACATTATTTTAGGTTAACGTTGATGATTCATGTTAACCTTAATACTTAGGTCACCAATAATCAGATCAACCAATCCAACTGTATATAAATGGTCTATACCTGGACCTGAAATATTGTTATGTTAAGCAGCGCGAATATAAAATTTAAGGTATGCACTAATCGGAGTTTTTGATACAGCTTGTGTCATAATTCTGTTTTCGTCCAGGCCAAATACTTTATATGCCTTCTGTAGGTCTTTCATCATCAAATAATGATCATTCAGTTCAGTAAAAATATTTGGAAATTTGTTTTTTTCTTCGCTTAAGTTTATTGATCCATCTGTAAACACTGCCTGTCCCATGTGTTCTCCCCAATCTTTCTCTTACTTCCATTTTAATGGGTTTGAGAGTTTACACAAACTATTTTACAAACTCGATAAAAGCATCACCATAGTTAGTTTATTCAAAATATCATTTGACTCTTACTTTTTATTACATGCCTATTTGATACGTACGTTAATTTTAGCTAAAATAGTTTATCATTTAGTACTAATATTTTGAGAATATATATTTTTTACCACATTTTCAATATTTTCGCTTTGTATAGAAATATCTCTTACTGGTAATGTTTCAAAGATATCATGTATAGTTTCTTGAAAGTGCCCATTTAATTCCTCAAACAAATAAGTAACTTTGTTTTTTTCCGTACTTATTATGTGTAAATTGTTTATTTCTAGGTTTAAGGGGCTTGCACTCTCCGCTAATTCTATAGTTATTACTTTATTATTACCAAATAATCTTAATAATTTTTGTATAGTATTATCAAAAAGCACCCTCCCTTGGTCTATAACTATTACTCTATTACAGATTTCTTCTATATCAAACATATCATGAGTAGTAAGTATAAACGTAGTATTATACTTATTGTTCATCTCTTTTATCAAGAATCTAATTCTCTCTTTAGCTATTATATCCAATCCAATTGTAGGCTCATCAAAATATACAATATCCGGATTATGGACCAATGCCATACATATCTCACCTCTCATCCGTTGACCTAATGAAAGTTGTCTTACAGGTCTTTTAATAAATTCATCTAATTCAAAAAGTCCTCTAAATATTTCCATTCTTTCAGAATAATCATTGAAAGATACATTATAGATATAACGTTGTAATTCAAAAGAATCCTGAAGAGGTAGATCCCATAAGAGTTGCGATCTTTGTCCAAATACCACTCCTATTCTTTGAGCATTAATCTTTCTCGAAATATAGGGGACCACCCCCCCGACTTGAACATTACCAGAAGTGGGATGAATAATTCCTGTTAGCACTTTAATTGTTGTAGATTTCCCAGCACCGTTTGGTCCAATATACCCTACCATTTCACCTCTATCTATTTTAAAAGATACTCCATCAATTGCTTTAATAATTGCTTTCTCATTCTTAACTATACTAACAATATTGTTAATTAAACCCTCTTTCTTTTCTCTTACATAGTAATCTTTTTTTAGGTTTTCTACTTCTATAAACTTCACATTTACAACTCCTTTTAGTTGCCTGCCCCCGTATAGTGACGAATTCCAAGATTAAATATGATCACCGCTACTATTAGTGAAATAACACTAGCCAATGGTCCTAAGTAGCTAAGTACTATATTAATTGATTCACCATTTGAGATAAAATAACGGCTTGGATAATAACTCATGAATGCATATGGAAAAATAAAAGTAAGTACTAATCTCAACCCCTTGTTATATATGTCAATTGGATACTGCATAAAACTATAATTAATATCTATCACTATTCTTAAAATATTACCTGATTTCACTAGCCAGAAAGAAAGTGAAGACATTATCAAAGTAATAGACATTTCAATTATGGCTGCAGAAATCACACTTACTACAATAAAAGAAATATTAAAAAAGTTATATGTTAAACCCAACTTTTCATATGATAAAACAAAAATGATTAGACCACTTATAAAATGGGCCAATCCGATTTTATTGTATCCAATACAAAATAACTGGAATAATGGATTTAGTGGAGTAGTTAGAAACCTATCAAATAATCCATTTTGAATATAATTCTCTAGGTTCCAGGCTTGTTGAAAAAAAGATATTGAAATAGAATGTCCTATTCTCCACAATGAATACATGAGCATTACTTGCCAAAAAGTCCAACCTCCAATTATTTTGAATTTATCTAATAAAATATAAAAAGAAATAATCGCTGTTATAGGCTGTGCAAGCACTGTAATACTTGTAAGAAAAAAATCAATTTTATACTGAAGTTCTGATTTGAAATTAGCTCTTTGCCATCTTAGGTATATTTTAAAATTATGCTTCAATAATTTATCCCCCTTGCACATAAATTCTTCTAGAACCGAAATGCCATAATACTCTTCCCAAAATAAAGAGGAATATTATCCAAAAAAATTGAGTTATTAAAGAACTAAGCACTATATTTTTATCCACATTTGAAATTAATATTTCAATAGGTATTCCAAATATGAAGGGGAATGGTGTTGCCTTAAAAATCACCTTCAAACCTTCAGGTAAAATCCACAATGGAATTAAGGCCCCTGATAATAAAGTAATAGTTTGATTTTTTATGAAGTTTATACCCCATAATTGATTAACCCAAAAACTCAACAATCCACATATAAAATCAATAAGAAATAGTATCAGAAATCCAAAGGTTATTAATAATAAAAAGCATAGGAACCCATATATGGAGATTTGAGAAAGGTTTAGTTTAAAAATAATTAAACATAAAATCAAAGCAGGACAAAATCGAAGAGTTAGATTGGTAATTGAAACTCCAATGTCTTTATATAACAATCTAAGTTGGAAACTTACTGGTCTTGTTAGCTCTAATGAAATATTCCCCGATTTAACCATTTGTTCAAGAGTTATTACAACACCCGAGCGTAAACAATAGTTCATTCCAACCCCAATTATGCTATATAACAACATGTTGTTAATCGAATACGGTTGGTATTCATTTGCTTGACTATATAGATTTGTCCATAAGCAGTACGAAGCTAAAATAGGAAATAGAAAAGTAATTACACTAAAAAAATAATTAACTCTATATCTTAATACTGTTAAAAATTCTATCTGTATTGTTTTTGCTAAAAGTCTTATTAACATTACGCACCACCTTTTAAAAGTTGAATATTATTATGTCATTCAGAAAATCCTGTAATTGTATCTAAAGACTTTGTTATTTTAATAATGTGCATTGCGTCATTTTCACAGTATATTGAATAGGTTGATCCATAGTATTTGTTAAAGAATCCTTAGAAACATTAAAAGGTTTATTTTTTATTAAAGCAATTCTTCCAGCATCATTTGTATATGACAGAAGACAAATACCCCTAGATTTGGGCATAGATTCATAATATTGTTCGAAATTATGCAATTCTATTCTAATTCCATTAATATAAATAACTCTTATTCTCTTTTTTAAAGCAAATGTGGACACTCATAAGGTGCAAGGATCTCATACCAGTGAGAAAATAATTTAGGCTTCAAAATGGACAAATTACTATCTTATTTCACCAACTTCGCCTGTACACAAATGTTCTCCTTTCAGACCCTCACATTTTTAATAGCTTTTCCAGCGGAGTAACAGTTCTTATCAGTAATTGTTTGAGCTGATACTCTTGGTCCAGCTTCAGTTAGTTCATAAACATTAAAAACTCTTGAATAATTAAAGAGTTGCTCTGCTTCATCCATCATTTTTTCCTCTATTGGAGCTCTACTAGTATAAATATTCTGATAGTTTTCAAATCATACCTTCTCCCTTTTACTGATAATAAAAGAGCTAAAATTGTAGGATTCAAACATACTATCGTTGGTTTCAAAGTTTCCATTCGAGTTAAGATTATCCTAGGTGATACTAATGTGTTTAATGCAATTATTTTTGAACCAATCATCAATGAAACTAATATTTCACCTGTTATAGTTGCGGAATGAACCATACTCTTTGCGATATAGAAAACGTCATCCGCTCTTGGTTTCATATAATTGATTATTGAATCAATATTGTTCATTATTGCTCTATGTGATAAACCAATTGCTTTATAGTCACCACTCGTACCTGAACTGAATAATATTAATTTCTTTATCATCTTTAATCAAGTCATCTTGCAAAACTTGAATAGATCGGTGAACCAAATTAGATTCTTCTAAAATAATATTATAACTATTTGAAATAATTAATTTCTAATGGTCTCCTTCCAGAAACACATATTGAATTTGCCCCAATCTTTTAGCTAATTTGTTGATCATTTCTAGTGGTAAATTAGGGTCGATTTGTGCCGCAATCCCACCTAAATTTTACGATTGCGAACATAAATACAATGAAAGATGAAGAATTTTCAGATATTATTATTACCCTATCTCCTTGTTTTGCTCCATTATTACTCAATACTGACAAGTATTAAATCCAATAATCGAAATGGTATAAATTCCATATAAAACTACTTAAATACAATTATTTGTTATTTTATAGAAATATATCATGTATAAAAAAATAGAACAAGTTACCCTTTTGACAAATATACGAAGTATAATTTTTCCATAAATTACAAAATAAACTTGGAAGTAACATTCTTATACTCAGATGAATTTGATTTAAGAGTTAATTTCAATTAATAGTAAGTTAGTACAGTTATGTAAGTAGCGGAAATTTTACGATTACCTGGACTAATAATCATGAGCTATGTACTTGAAGTAATTAATAGTGATCATATAATTATATATTTATAAAGAAATCACTTGACATTTCGAAATGGATTCAATAATTACGAAGGATACCTATAACAAGGTATATCTTCAAAATTATAGATGGTTCTCCAATGTCAGCTTTACAAAAAGCGAAATTTAAGGGTTTAAATTATTATGAATGTGCAGGAGCATCTTCTTGAAAAGCTTGTTGATCGGAAATCATCTTATTAACGGTTAGATGTTATTTGAAATATAGCTTGAACTACCGAGATGTAGCAGAAATGATGAGTGAACGAGAATTAAATCTTTCTCATACAACGATCATGAGATGGGTGAGTTCGGGCCAGATCCGTATTTGGAAAGGATGCGGCAAAAGCTTGTGAGAAGCTGGTCAGATTGCCTATACAAGTGATCAAGATGTCCTGTACGCCGCGGTTCTTCACGTCATTAAGCATGCTGAGCCAGAACTTGGAGGACTCGTTTTCACCGATCCACATGCCGAGTACATTCTTGTTTCCATCCAGATCAACGCCAATAACCATGTAAGCTGCCTGTTTACGAGATTCTTTAATGACAATTGTGGTTAACTGGAAAATTACAGACTGCCGAAAAAGTACTTTTCTGAGATAATTATCCAAAAATAACCAAAGATTCCATCGCAGGATTTTTTAGGAGGCTCTTTTGCCTATCTGAAAATAAGCCTCATTGTGGGCTGTTTCAAGAGCCAGGTCTTCTTAGGGTTGTAAATCAGGTATCCCGTTAGTGCAGCACATATTTATAGAGAAGCCAGCACAATAATACAGACAACCAAGAGATAAAGCCGAACACAGTAACGATTTTGTTCTCGCTCCATCCATACTTGAGGCTAAAGTGATAATGAATGGGAGCCATTCGGAATAGACGTAGTTTCGTCCGTTTGTAGTACCACACCTGAAAAATGACCGAAAATTGCTCCATTAGGTATATCGAAAATAGTATGGGAATCAAAATTTCAATTTTTTCAATTACTGCTAAAATCGAAAGAGTGCCGCCAATTGCTAGCGACCCAGTATCCCCCATAAACGCTCGTGCTGGATAAACATTGTAGAGAAATAAGCCGAGTAAGCAGCCGATCATAATAAGGGAGAACATTTGTACCTCAAGTTTGTCTGAAATAAGGAAAAAGAAAAAATAAGTGGGGATTGCCACATTGATCAATAACCCGTCCAGACCATCCGTAAAATTAATAGCATTTGAAGAACCGACGATAAAGAGCAACATGAGGGCTATGTATATGTAAACGGGAAGATGCAATTGGAACCCGTGAAATATTGTAATGTCACTGGATATCGCGAAGGAACGCATCAATATGATGAGCAGTATCCCGGTAAATATGAATTGAAATACGAGTTTCGTACGCCCGGAAATCCCTGAAGGATCCTGCCATACGGCCTTTTTAAAATCGTCCATAAAGCCGATTGAGCTAAATAAGAGAAACGTAGCGCATAAAAGAATCATTAACGGTTCGGGATGAAATTGTAGAGATATGACTACACCCACCAGCAGAACCAGACCGGCCATCAGGGGAGTTCCAAGCTTAGCTTGATGGTCAGGGGGCAATTCAGTGCGTATTGGCTGTGTTAACTTAAGGCCCCGTAGTATCCGAATGAGAAGTGGTGTGAACATCAACACCAGCAAAAACGATAGACCAGACACGAATAACATTTCAAACATATTTGAAACACCGTCCTTTACAAATTTTTTATAATCTGGTGTAACTACGTTATGATAATTATATTTTGACCTTTTGAGTATAGTCTTGTCTGTTATTATTATCTCAACTAACAAAATAGCTAAAGTTATATCCGCGCATCTTGGATATACCTCATTGTCAACACCGACTTACGAAATAATGTTATACTGTCGTATCTTGAAGAACTGGAGCAGGCCGTCAATGACAGCCGGAACACTCATTTCAGATTTTTCATTCTAACATCGTTTGATTAGCACGGTACGGCCGTGGGGTTGTACCAGTTCTTTTGACTTTCATACATAGCCGCATATATTCCATTCATGTTCGTTAATGCGTGATGAGAGCCACATTCTTTCACTTGACCATTTTCCAGAAGAATAATTCTATCAACATTCTTAGTGAAGCCTAGACGATGAGATATGAAGATAACGGTTCTATCCCTGCCAATGTATAGATCAAGTTATGTACTTCAATTTCTGATATGGAATCAAGATAAGAAGTTGGTTCGTCTAAAATCCATAATGTAGAATTAGGATTAGCCATAACTCTGGCGATAGCCAATCTCCGCCACTGTCCTTTTGAAATTTCGATTCCATCATCCTACTGACCTAAATGGGTGAGAATTCCTTTATCTAATTTTTCAACCAACTCCAATAAACCGACCTTTTGCAGAATTCCAATAATTTCTTTATCCGTAAAGGAATGCTCGATGAAACCAATCTCTATATTTTCTTTGATCGTCATGTGATATTGAGCAAAATCTTGCAGTATACAAGAGACTGCCCCGTGTAAATTAATTTTCTTCCTACCATCTGATATATTTCCCTGATAGTTATTGGGTAAAGAAATTAATAAGTTTACAAGAGCCGTTTTACCGCAGACGATATACCCGACAAGTGCAATCTTTTCACCTGCTCAAGGATAAATTATCCAATGCATAATTATTAACATAAATAACATCCCTAAAAGAAATATCACTTACTGCATAGGGATATAGGGAAGCTTGGTTCATCTTTATAACTTAGAATCTCTTTATAGCTATTAATGAACCTAACCCCCAATCGATTTGAATTGATACATTTTCTGAATATTCATGACTATACCTACAATATTAACCTATTTCGTGTTTTCCTATTGCGATTTCATATACCACAAAAACCACCATTAAAATAAATGGAATACTCATTAAAATTCTGTTAGATTGCAAAGCTATTTCATCCTTCTTTGATATTTTAATATTTAAATCATACTCTTTATTGTGTGAATCATCCCATTTGTTATAGGTAAACTCAAATAGTCTATTGAATTTTATACTCTTGATGACTCCAATCATGGAGAAGTATAATTCCCTCTTTGATTATATACACGAAGTTGTTTTCACATACTATATTTCCATACAGTTTTTTTGCAATCACATCATTGAACAAATGCGCAAGTGTAAAATATAACCATATATCCATTTATCTGAGTAAAATAATAACATTATGCGTAATAAGCTGCTTCTACGTGCAAGCTGTTTATTTGAAAGTTAAATTAACAATAAATTGGGAAGTATTGAATTGGAATACTAAGAAAGTAATGAAACACATTTGTTAAGATACATGAAGTTAAATACAAAATAATTTATACGATGCAATAGATGATGGACAGCATCGTACTCTATATCACAACAAGGAAAAACAGAAGCATATTGATGGGAACCGCCTTCATGGATTCTTCTTTGGTAAACAGATGATAGGTTGAGTTCAAGGTATATTCTGTCAGACTCAATTCGACAAAAGTATTGACTACCAAAGCAAGATTGATAACTATATAGAGAATATAAAGTTTTTTTCACTTTGGTATGCTACGCGATTTACTAGTTTCAAGCGCGGTTGGTTCATTAAGATTTCGGTTTCTCCCATGTAAGCCCGCGATATAATGACTTTTTGCCATTGCCCGCAGCTCATTTCATAACCGTCCGGGTTATAATCCTTTCCAAGTAATGTATCAAGGCCATGTGGTAGCCTGTCCAATATTTTATTCATATTTCCTTTATCTGCAGCTTTTCTAATTTCAGTTTCATCCGACAATTTTTCAATCATGCCAACCCCGACATTCTCTTTGACGGAGAGGCTGTGTTTTGTGAATTCCTGAAATTCTATACCAAAGTAACGATATAAATCCTCTCTATTCATTGTAGAGATCTCTTGTTCATTTATTGTTATCTGGCCTTCATAGTTCTATAAGATCCCACAAATGAGTTTAGATAAAGTGGTTTTTTTCGATCCATTATAACCAAGTATGACACTATCACAGTTATTCCGCTGAACTTAAACTTCAAGCAGTAAAAGATCATCTTGAAGGGGGATTGTCGCAATACCAGGTTAACGCTAAGTACAGCTTATACAGGGGGAATAGCAGCCATGACCAAGTGACGTTCTACAACATGACAGGAGAGGATTTCCATTGTCCTGTATTGTCTTGCTAATGGACAAGATTATAAGAAGGCAGCGAGTCACTTTCAGGTTTCCTACCAACAAGTATACGGATGGGTCAATGTCCGAACCGGCCGTTGCATCGATAACGGGCCCATGAAATCCTTCTGAGGAACTTTGAAATGCGAGAAGTATTTTTCACTCCTATCATACTTTTGAAAAGCTTAAAAAGGACATTGATGACTATATCCATTTTTACAATTACGAACGATTACAAAGAAAACTAAATGGCCTCAGTCACATAGATATCATTAGAACGCTTATAGGTTGCATCAGTCTGCTTCTTAAACTCTCCATTACGATCTCGGGGCATGTTTAGCTGCAAGCCGCCATACTCTGTGTGAAGGCTTCCTTTTCCTATTTATCTATTTACTCATAATATTTTACGCTCTCTATACTGCTCTGAATTTTTATTGGTTAGATCGGAGTTGCTTCATTCTCAAATGCCTTTGTTATATGATATTCTTATAAAAAATGGGTTTGTGATCCCTAATTGTATGTGATATGCGTCCATTGTATCGCTGTTCAAATTCCTGCAACGATATCATACCGAATAAAAAATTTTCAAGCAGCTCAATGTGTTTATGAGGATGATTTTTACTTAATATTTTTATAGAATTCCGAATCATTTCTTGGTAGAAGTTATTTTCTCTTTTATGCGGGATATGATAATTCACTATATCCATCCGATGATTTATAGATATGTTCTTATCGATTAACCTCAATGCAAAGTCATAATGTTCAAAACCCCATTCTCTAAATTTAGGATCGAACCCTCCGACTTGGTCAAACATCTTCCGACTGATGCTCGAATTACCAACAAGAAAAGTAAGCCAGGACAAATCAGACTCCGTACTGCCCGTTTCGTCAAATAGTTTAATGACTTTTTTGAAATACACTGGCAATTTGGAGTATTTCTCCATGACCGCATATGATATCTCATTGCGCTGAGCGATTAAGCTTATCTTCCCCAAATAATCTTTCGGACATCCGAACACAGCCCCATGCTGATTTTGCTCATGAAACCCCAGGTGTTTTTTTATCAATAAAGGATGAGGAATCCGGTCACCATCACAAAATATAATGCATTCCGCACTGCTATGCAGCACCCCCGTGTTTCTTGCTTGTGCTCTTCCCCCATTCTCTTGATGTATGATCTTGATGGTATAAGGCAGTTCTGCGAACGGACTCTCCTTCTCATCGGCAGACCTTAATTCGTCTTCTGAACCGTCATCGACAACTATAATCTCGAAGGAATCCATCGGCATTTGTTGCATGCCAAAGTATTTTAAACTTAGCATTAAGGAAGGATATTGATTGTAAACTGGAACCACGATCGAAACCAGCTTATTCTTTGCTCTCAAGTTGATCACCCCTTATTCCCGGACTGCATCATCCGCACTATTTAAATGATTGAGCTGCCAATACACTCCGTCTCTAATTCATAAAACGCACTGCTTTTTTCTCGATATTGGATCGGTTTTTCACCATAGCACCAGGATGCTTTAACATTTTCATCTCAAGACATTTTATAGTCTGCCATAAGCGAATAATTTTGTTGATAGTTTGAATTAGCGGCTCTTTTTCGGCCAAGGGAAGTATTTTTTCCACTGTATACTTTTCAGCTGCTTTAATTTGGATAATCTCATTGATAAAATGGATGGTTTTGCTGGATCAGTATTGAACAGCGCCCCTTTTAGCATGCTCAATTCTTTTTGAATAGCATCCATGTTCATTTGGATAATTCGTGTACAAGGTCGCGTAATCCGCATCTCGCCTCAAATGACTTTACTCCAGGTTCTCAAAATCCCCAGTATATACCACCTTCTTTAATGTAATGCATTCTACTCGATATCTTCTCGTTTTCCTGTTCTAACGCGGCATGTACTGCTTCTTGCAATGCATTAAAAACTGCTGCGAATTCATGATAGGGTACTTCCTTTTTGCATGGTCTAGGTTCAAAAAGTTCGTCTGGTCAATAAGATGAACCTTCTGATTCTATTTATCGTATCCATAAATAAGAACAGCGTGGTAGGAATGACTTTCAAGATATGTGTCCTTTCATAGGAAAAGTAATACAGATCTAAAAAGACGATAAGTGGGTTCACCTTATCAATCACCGTTTGGAAGGATATCGGACACTTCATTTTCCCTTGGTACCTGAATCCCCGTCCCGTTTAGTTTGGTAGTCACTTTTTCAGCACGTCCCACGTCGGTGCTGAAATTTTTTTTATAAAATAATTCCGTGATTTCATAACAATAGACCATATTGACCAAAAGACTAGATATATCTTTCCCTAAATACTTAATTACCGGAAACAGCCAGCTGTAAAAACAATTAACATAATATACATATTAAAAAGCTCCATTGGATGAAGCTTCTTCTCGGTACTAGTCTCCATATGCCGATTTACCTACCAATCCTTTAAGAGTAGAAACGGTCTATCTTTTGCTTTGATGATTTCATGAAACACTTTCTTATCAATTTTCCCATTATGATTTATTGGCAACGAATCAATAAACAACAGATTGGCTGGAATCATATAGGAAGGCAAGTAATCCTTTAAATAGTCGTATAACGCTAATGATTCCTTCAGGTCACTTACAGCGAAACAATACAATTTATTATTGTTAGAAAGTACTACACACGCTTGAATGAACGGATGTGTCTTTATGGTATGTTCAATTTCAGACAGTTCCACTCGATTACCGTTTATTTTCAACTGATCATCTTTACGGCCAACAATAATGTGATTTCCGTCACAATCCCTGTAGGCGATATCACCCGTTCTATAAGTCCTTACACTTGGGTTCAGGGGACTTACTCCAAACTTATTATCAATATCTTGATGAACATATCCTCTCGCTACACATACTCCTGTTACGAAGAGTTCAGCGCATGCTTCTGTAACTTTGGTTCCGATGTCATCAATCAAATCCAATTGCACATTTTCGATGGCTTTCCCTATAGGAACCGGTCCATGTTCTACGTTGTTTGTAGCTGGAATGTAATAATAGGACACATCCACACAACACTCCGTAGGACCATATAAGTTAATTAGCTTTGGAGAATAGCCTATTTTTTCAATAAAATCATAAACGCATTGCCAAGTTAATACTTCTCCACCGATTAAAAAGTACTGGACGTTACATGGAATGGATTTATTGCATTGCAGCACTATATTTCTAATTAATGTAGGAGTTATATCTGTCAGGTAGATATCCCATTTCCGATAAAAATTTAGAAGCTTTCTGCCGAAGTATTTAGTGTCTGTATCACTGATTACCAAAGTATGGCCGAATAATAAGGAGCAATAAATTTGCTTAACGGATGCATCGAATGAAAAAGAAGCAAGTAGCGCAATCCTGAAATGTCCGGGAGTATATTGGTATATACCGTGATATAGAGATATGACCAAGTTATACAGACTGTTATACTGTATGCATACGCCTTTAGGTTTCCCTGTAGTTCCTGAGGTGTAGATGGTATAACATAGATTATGATCCTCGGAATTCGCCAATTCGTAAGTTGTGTCGATCTTCTCATCTGTACTAAGCTCAAGTAGATTGATTATCGTTAGTTCTCCATCTCTCCCCTGCAGTTCGTCATAGGATTTATTATCAACAATGAAAATATCAGCATTAAGCTCTCTTCGAATATAATCTAATCTTTCCCTCGGAAATGGAAATTCAGCAGGGACATAGTAACAGTCGGCTTTCAGTACAGCAATCATGGATATAACGAAATAAACGGATCTCCCCATAAAGATTACAACAGGTTTTTCCGTCTCCCCTTGAGTATATTGAACAATTTTTGCTGCCAACAGAGAAGAAAGCCTATCGACTTCATCATAGGTAAATTGAGTGTTCTCATCTATTAATGCAAGCATATTTCTATGTCGTCGTACAGATTCATCCAGACCCTTTAAAATCTTGTTCACGTATAGCACCGCCACTTTTACTTAATCATGCTTTGACAGCAATCAATGGGTATGTTTATCGATAAGCTGAATTAATCCTTGCACATTTGCCAGATTTTCAACGACCAAATCATCGTCATCGAATTCCATATCGAATGCAATCTCGATTTCAACAACCAATTGCATGATTTGGAGGGAGTCTATTCCGATGTCATTTACCAAATGGGTCTCACCCGTTATTCGGTCATAACAGTCGTTATTCTCCAATATAGTACATATAATCTGCTTAACTTTATCTTCAATATCTGTTTTCACTCTTCGTTGTCCTCTCTAAAGCCCATTCTATGGTTAATTTAATAATTTCCTCCGACCATGCGCAGCTGCTGAATAAATGATCGGCTCCCTCGATCAGCTTCAAAGTATGGTGTGGATTGGTTGTGAATTGTTGATTTAATAATTTCTCTTTCGTTTCTTTGGTCTTCTCATCGGCTCCACCAAAAAACATCATTTTGGGAAAGTCCATTTGAATCAGATCGTCCAGATCAAAGGAGTTAGTAGAAAGTTCTTTTAAATACTTCATATTCATTAATAAGCCTGTATATGGTAATGGATAAGACAGGCGATTAAAAACAGGATCTCTGGTGAGTTTTAAATTTTGGTTATTCTTTTGGGAGTCTAACCCCAGGTAATCCGAAGAAAGTTCAAATAACACCGGATTCCATAAACAAAGTACAACCGCGAGATCAACTTCCTTAGCTACCTGAACCGCCACCTTAGCTCCATCACTGAAGCCCAGTATCAACACCGAACGCAGTTCATGCTGCAGGCATCCTTTTAAATATTCAATAGATAATAAAATATCTTCGACTTTTGATGCGACCGAAGTCTCGATATATTCTCCACTGCTTACTCCTAACCCATGATAATCCATCCGCAAAAGCATGACGCCATTCTTCTCCGCAGACAAACCCAACATAAAAGCCATTCTGTGGTTTTCAACCCTGTCTCCATTCATGCCATAACAAAAAATCATAACGGGTGTATCCGGATTTCGATGAAGGGGAATATGTAACATGCCAAGCAGATTTTTTTTGCCGTGCGATATACTAACAGGTATTTGCAATCAAATCACCCGGCTTTCCTGATACATAGTTACAAATCTCACTTATTATCCTGTTTTGCCATTCCGCATCTCTGACAAATGCCGAGAAAACGTTCTTATTACGGCCTTCACTCGATGAGGACAGGGTCCATATACAATGGTCAATATGTTTATGAATGAATTCTTTATCGGGTTGAATGGCCAAAATTTCTTTCAGCAGCAATCCTGAGATTCTTTGACCTCTCAGGTTCGACGGTTTAGCCCCAATGTCGTCAAGGAACAAATCCACCTGTTCTGGGGGGAAGGTATCATATAAGTCAATGAGCTCATAACTTTTTTCCTTTAACAAAGAGATGTCCAGGTCCTGACTTCCGTGGAATGGATTCAGACCGATTACACGCAGTTCAGGGCATAGGCTTTTTGCTAACTCAACAAATAAATAAGCCGGTAACCCCCTGCTTATACAATGTATTTCTGAGAACCCTTGATTCTGAATATAAGCAATCCCTTGACATAAATCAGTAACCAGAGTAGTATACGTCACTTCCTCCAATAATCCGCTGCTGTCTCCAACCCCAAAAGGATCAAGCTGAAAAACATGGTTTCCCTTCTGACACAGACGTCTTGCCAATCTACTCATAAAATAATCGATATCACACATGGGTTGTGGAAAACCGGCGATTAATAACGCAGCTGCACCTCTTTCGTTCCTTGAGGGAATATGGCAGACACCGGATAAGCTATTCTTGTGTACATTAATCCAGAATGGATAAGCCATGTTTATTCACCACTAATGATTTGAATTTTTTAGCTGTTTCAAGATACTTTTCGTCTCAGTTTCCCTAATGAAATGCAATAAGGCATATTTCAGACTTCCATCGACATTACAATGCTTGCAAGGCATCAAATCCTTTCTGCTTAACGAAAGCTTCTCCCTAAATTGCGTATATACATTGCTGTTCAATATATAGAGAAAACGGGACTCCTTTATGTTCCCTAAGGGAACTGAACCTATCATGTCATGCGGGCATATTCTGACGTTGCCGTCCCATCCGATCACAGTTCGGAAAAAGGGCATGCAGCAAGGGAAATCTGTAAAAGGATTATCTTCCTTCTTGTTAAGAAATCCTGACCGGTTCGACTCCCAGTTTCCTTTTGCATATCTCCTTTGATCAAGCAGTCTAATGCGGTTATCGGCAAGCTTCATCCGGGTTATCTTTTCAAACATTTTATTATCGTAGCAGCTAACGTTTAAGCGATTTAGTCCACATGTAAAAAGTGTATCTGCAATTTCTAAATCTAATAAATCACCATTTGTTATCAGATTAATCGCTACAGATTCCCCAAGAATCTTCCTTGTTTCGGAAATCAATACACCCGATCGAATTCTATCGTCAAGCAATGGCTCATTGATACTATACAAGGAAATCGTTCCCGAAAAGCCTATTTCCTTCAAATCAAAGAGAACATTATAAATATATTCATCCTTCAATAATTCAAAGTTTTCTCTCACCACTTGATTCGATCCAAATAAACACCAGCTGCAATTTCTCGTACATTGGCTGCATGTCTCAATTTCTACGTATTTCAATGACCGATCGATATTCAACTTATGATTCAGCTCTTTCATAGTTTTTCAACATTACTCCTCTCCACATCGTGTAGTAATACCCTATACCCCTAATCACAGAGTTGCATGTGTTCATGAAGAGTAGCCTTAGAAAAGATTTTTTGTACTCGACCCCTTTCGCCATTCCATAACTTTTCAACAAGAACTTTATTACGCTTGGCAACATGGCCAACAAAAAACATAATGGAGAAACTAGCAAAACAGCGAAAAAACATAGCAGAACCATAGTTTTTTTCATTAAAATATTCAGCGGATTAGTATGGCAGTAAATGAGCTTATAATTTGCCGTACCTCTTCCTCTGTTAAACATGTGCCAAATTATTTCTTTAGCTTTTTCAGGCACCTTATGTTTGACTATGATAGAGAGGTCCGTCACACGGCAATAGGTTAATTTATCGATTTTAGAGACTAAATCCCAATCCTCCCCCCCACACCCAGGGTAGGAGGAATCAAACATGCCAACTTCTATAATGATCTTTTTTCTACATGCAAATCCTTGTGACCACATGATCATGTTATCTCTGGTGTAAGTAAATTGCCGATACGCCTGCCGATACATCCCATATAGCGTAGAACCATTATCAACAGTGGTTTGCGGGAATACGTAATCAGCACCTCTTTGAATGAGACGATTTATGTTTGTTAGGTAATTTTCATCAGGTAATTCATCGGCGTTAAGAAAAATTAAAATGTCCCCTGAAGCTTTTTGAATCCCACTGTTCCTCGAATAGGAGACACCTTTGTTAAACTCATTTTTGATAAATATTATTTTGTTGCTTTTATGAAGATAACTGTTGATGACATCGGATGTATTATCTTTGGATGCATCATCCACCACAATAATTTGATATTCCCCTTCAAATGTTTGTTTCAAACATGCGTCTAATGTATTCCCGATATCCTTTTCTTCGTTGTAGCAAGGAATAATAAAAGAATACGTTAAATTCTTCACTATCAATTCATTTGTCATTTGGATACTCCAACTGACGATAATAGTTAATGTGCTGCGGTTCCAAGTGTTCTGGAACAACAATTCTGTTAATACCTTCAAGTTCTTCGATGGTTATAGATTCCAGATTATCTTCCAACAGAAAATTAAAATCCTGATAGATTCTAAATCTCACATCAAAACCCGATTTGGAGAACATAGCTTGCGTCTCCCTAATTTCTTCAAAGGTTTGATCATTTAAACCTATGATCAGCAGCAACCTGGGCAATATATTATTGGCCTCACAGATCTCTTTGAACTCTTCAAGCTTTTTAAAGTCAATGGTCTTATTATTTCTCTTCTGAATTTCTTTACTGATAGATTCAACTCCAATGGAAATTCTTTTGCAATTCGCCTTTGCCATATAACGGATAACTTCTTCATCTAAGCAATCCAATCGCGTACATGTTTTCCAGGGTAATATATCGCTGCATTTGCTTAATTTTTCGCAAAATTCAATCACCCAGCGCTTATTGAATGTAAACGTACTGGAATCAAGATAGACAGATTTGAAGAGCTTTTTATTATTGTCTAAATATTGAACAAGCTGGTCGATATCCCTATACTGTAACTTGTTAGTGGCCACATGTTTTTCATTGCAAAATTCACAGTTAAACGGACATCCTTTGCATGCGGTAATATGTAATTCCCCATCACCCATTTGAATATAATTTTCCAATGGCAACTTAGATAATTTAGGGATGCCCCAGTCGCCTGGTGGAAGAAAGATTTCTTTTGATAAGTGTACAATTGAATCTTCAATGTAATAAGACTGGCTATTATGCAGAGCCGGATGGAGATATTCCTTGCTGAATTGATATTCATTCATTAGAACAGCTTCAATACCCAGTTCATATTGGCCGCTTGAAATGACATAGTCGAACAAGTTCAAACTTGAAAAATAAGAAGGTCTGCAGCAAACGCCTTCTCCGTATGCAATTATTTTCACATTCCTGTCGATGCTTTTTAAAAATTCCGCACATTTGATTGCATCCACGATGTTGTTCATATTGATACATAAAAAGATAAGGTCATTTTCATATACAATCTGAGCAATAGTTTTTGCGGTGTAGAGCTTAACGGCGCAGTCATGGATCGAAAGGTTGATATAGTTTTGTTTAAGCACTTGACTAACATCATCCAGGTATCCGGCAGTCTCAGCAAGGCCGTTATAATGACGAAATAAGCTTTCCACCAGAATACTTTGTGGTGGCCACATTAAAGTAATATTTCTGACCTTCATGAAATAATCTCCTTAAGAATTTACTTTTTTAATCAAATCACTCTGAAAAGCACTTAATTAAGCAATTCGACCTTCATTTTCCCAAAAGTTGCACCTGTTTTTTCCCCACAATTACTCCACAATCATCCATTACATAATCTTTAATGAGATGGAAGCGCCTTTTTAAGAATGATGTTAAGACCATACTGATAATCCGAGAATGATCGATATGATCATCGAACTCCTCATTTCCAATAAAGAACCCAAACTCTAGTGAATACTTTTCCATTACATCGTCGAATAACTGATTGTTTCTCTTGCCCCCCTCATCGCCGGTGTAAATTTCATCAAAAAGATGTTTAATATTTACGTTATCGAGGTCTCCTTCAACCCTTCTCCGAGGTGCATTGCTTACTATAAAAAGATGAGAACCTGAACTTTTCAAGTCCATAATTAGATCGATCAAAAGCTCATTGCGTACCATATACTTATTTGCACTTTCCTCAATTAATTCAAAATCGACTCCATACTGTTTGGCAATTTCTCTTCTTTTTAACTTTCCGTATAGACTGATAGTGATCTCATCCGTGAATTCTGTGCCAATATGTTCTGTAAAGGCCTTAACCCATGCATCATTACTATTAATTAACGTGTTGTGACAATCGAAAAAGAAGCCCGATTTCATCTTTACCATCCTCCCCTTTATAAGCAGCTACCTGACAGCATGATTTACATCATGTTTAGACAAAAAACTTTGTTCTGAAGGGCAAAGTTTTACTGCATCCGCTTTCGCAGAAATCCCAAACGTACATTGTATAAAAGAAATCAATTGTTGTTCAGCATGACCCTTAATGTGAATAGAGTTTTGTTCAAAACTGTACTCATAATTTCTTCGATTACTAATAAAGTCATCAAGTTGATGCTGTAATTCTTTGTCATCTGCTAAGCTTTTTGATTGACTACTGCAAATATCATAATTTGAACAACTGCTGTTGCAATGATTCGCGTGCTTAAAATAATTGAGTTTTACTTTACTCTTCATGAATCTGGCAATGGCACATGATGTATGCCTTACAATATTCACGTTATATTTGTGAGACAAAGGAATAATCCTATGATAAAATTCACTCTCTATATATTTATGTTTACTGTCTACTTCTCCGATTTCTTTGCCTAACAGGGGGTAAATCTGCTCTTTATTTTTTTCAAATATTCGAACACCACCCACAGTTATCGTGTCAAAATGAACACCCATTCTTTGGACAATATCCTCAAACAAAAGTTGATCGTCATTTATTCCGGGAATGATCGGCCTAACGTATAGAAATCTGGATTTTTTCGGAACATACGAATATATTTGTCTAAGATTATTTTCATTAATCCGACGGTCTGAATTAAAATCAATACCGTGGGGTAGCCCAGTATACGTGTAAAAGAACAAAATATTCAAGTTTTCAAAATAATGGCTTATCCTCTCATCAGGTGACAGTTTGGTAATCAACATAATGGGTGACTTTATCTCATAATCGCTTAGTAGTGATAACAAATCATATGTACTATCCATAACGTCTGGCAGAAATGGGTCTGTTCGATTGTTGATATACAAAGGAGTCTGGTCTTTAACATAAAAAGAATCCTTTGACAAAATCGCATCAATTAATTCCTTGGGTGTAGCGCAGTGTTGAGGTCTTCCCTCGTAATTGTCAATCGTTGATAAAACACAGTATTTACATCCCAATGGGCAGCCAATATGCGTGTTTATTGAAAGGCCACTTTTTAAATGTTCAATCGCAAGCTCATTCATATACTCGATCCTCCATTTTTTGAACAGTGAATTCCTTCCTCATTCCAGCGTTAACCTTGTTGCAACTTATTGCACTTTATCGAACAATAACAAAACAAATCCTTTTATTCTACAATTTCTGTAAAATTCGATATAATTATGAATTTTTTCCGAAAAGACTATACATACTATTGGAAAATCAAGGAAAATACCTTGTAGTTTAAAATCAGAAAATGTTATGATTGGGAAAAAATCCAAAAAAAAGCGAAGTGGGCCTTGTGTCGAGAATTGGAATTGTTTCTGTATCAACGTTCAAACCTCTGCCCCCTGGAAAAACTATGGAGTTCAGAAGCAAAAAAAATAGGCTTTGTTATGTTGAAACGTTATCGCTAGTACAAACAGGATGGGATTCGCATTGCCTCAGTCTCCATAAAGGAAACTGCATTCTCGGACAAAATTTTTATGTTCATAATCCTAATGAAAGCGTAGCAATAATAAATATATTAACTATTCAAACTAGCAATTTACACCTTGAAAATTTACATCCTATTACTACGTTGGAATATCCAACAGAGTCTTCATATGTGAAAGACATGTTATCCCCCATTTTTAAAGAACGTAATAATTCCCAACAAATCGAGTCATCTATTTACTTTATTGAAAAATGGCTTGCTAATAATGCCGAATCCTTGAAGACAAAAAGCAGTATCTATAGGGAGAATAGAAAAATTGATTCAAGACTTATTAAAGTAAACCGTTATCTCCGAGAGAACCATGAAGACCAAATTACGTTGGGACAGCTTGCAGAGCTAATTCAGTGTAACCCTGTTTACCTCAGTAATACATACTCCAAGATCTTTAAGATGTCACCAATAAAACATCTTCAAGTCATGAAGATGAATAAAGCTATGTCTTTGCTTCAATCTAACGATGGCAAGATTAAAGACATAGCTCAACGTTTAGGCTATTTTTCAGCTTCACAGTTTTCCGAAATTTTCAGGAGAAATATAGGACTCACTCCACTAGAATTTAGACGTAATATGAGGATAAGTGATGATAAATGAGTTAATTTCTAAAGTAACGGATATCGTCCAAAAATTACTGGATAGACCCGATTGGCCTATTACCACTGAAATGGACCTGATTAGCAACGGTTTGAGTTCTGTTAACATGATTCTTCTTGTTGTTGAACTCGAAGAGTTATTTGATATTGTGTTTGAAGACTATGAGTTGTTTTTCGAATCCTTCTCTACTGTCCAAAAAATAGCCGAGTTGATAACAAGAAAAGTTGAGTAACATTAGGAATTTTTAGTTGAATGTGCCAAAACGAAGGGGATGACCAAGACATCCCCACTGCACACTGTGGTCTGTAATCACTTTTACACAATCATTCCGTTTTCAGAAAAACCTCAAAGAGCAAATATAAGGACTTGCTCTTTTTCCATAAAGTGATTTTGTGATTGGGATATCGGCGATCCAGTTATTAAATACAATAATTATTATAATTCTGATCCGGTCCTTTCCTGCTCAGAATAATAGTAATCTCGGTAAGCGTCCGCCCAATCTATATATTAATTATTGCTTATCGTCTAGACCTCACCGCTTCGCCTTATTTAACTCATGATACAGCTTCATCTGCGCCCGCATCTCAATCCGTGACACATAAACTTTGGCTGATGCCAAGTTCCTTGGCAATTTCCCGCTGCGTCCTCTTTCCCCTCCTGTGTCCAGGCCGAAACGGCCGACCACGACTTCTTTTTTTACGGTCATCCAAAAAAGGACAAGTGTTAGCAGACCCTCTCATAATTGAAGGAGAAATCTAAGGCGTCTCACCGACATCAGCCGCAAACGCGGATGCAGGAAAACAGCAGTATCAGTGCTGTAAGTAAGGTGACAATTCGCTTTTTCATACCTTGTTTTTCTTCCGTTGAATTCGTTCCTTATCGTTAAAACCAGATAAACTGCGACAGACAACACCGCTTTTCGCGGTAATGAATATTTTGTATATAAATAATGCCAGCCCTGGATCGGAACTCGCATTTTTTGAGACTTACATATGCAGGGGCGACTGGAGAATATCAGCGGTGGTTCTTCCCCCGTTTCGTCCTCTTCTTGTCCTTTTTGCGGCGTTTCCAGAGCAACAACAGCAGCCAAAACAACAATACAAGGACCAAAATGAAGATCATGATTCATTAGTAACAGAATCCAAATGTGCAGTTGTATCCAGTACCAAAAGGTTTGGGTGATTTTAATCTTGCTCGCCTCGGTCAGCGCTTCTTGTTAAGTTTGGGACTGTTCTTGTGTTATTACAAAAGAAAATGTCCGGCATTGGCTAACCGTGATCCTTATGGTTCCAGTCAGTTTTACCAAAATCGTACTTTATTACTAAGCTTCACGGTCAACCTGCAGTTTCCCGAACTGATGTAATCATGTGCAAAATCATCGTTGCTTATGGTATGTTTTGCCTGAACCATCATCTGTACTCCTGCGATTCAACATGGCTACAGAGGCCCGCTGCCCTGCGGCTTTCAGTTTTGATCAACTTTTCAGTCGCGATGACACCAACAAATTGCCCCCCGCTTTATATCCTCCGGTACCTTCACCTTAGAGGTGAAGCTTTTCTCTTCTTTAGGCTTCAGATTAATATTTTGTACTCTTTTCGGGGTCACCCACGCACAAACAAGTCTAGGCTTCCGATCCTTCTCACATGAATTAGTGGCGGTAAATCAATATGTAGACCAAGGGAGAAGCTATATTCCCCGCGTACTATAACTTCCTCAGCCTGCAATATGATTTGCGGTAAATCTGTCGAAAACACGTCCGCGATTCCACTTATACCAGCGACTTCCTCCTCGGCAGTGATGTCAGCCACCGCATAAGAAACATAACCGGAGGGAAGACTGGCCAATAGATCTCCCTGCCCCTCCAGCAGGGTATGTCAGATCATGAAATCCCCTAAGTTCACAGCATATTGCCAGCCGGAGTCCGATGTATGACGTGGGTAGAATCCGAGATGAAGACCCAGCCGCCTACCATGCGGTACGAGATGGTCTGAAGGAAAAGCTCGTGGAAGATAGACGTATTCTTTGAACCAGGTCCGCTTGTTCCAGCTAAACGTCGTGTTCGGGTACACGGGCCGTCAGAACGAACCCTAGAAACCAGCGATAAGCCAGGTTCATCTTGATCTCTTTCTCCAAGAACAAATGCCATAGAAATAACCCAGGAAGATTATCTTATAGAGCACAAACGGATATACAACCGGCCTGCCATTGTCTTCGCAGTAGAGCGGTCGCACTTTGGCATCGATAAAGGAAAAGTCGATGTATTGTGGATCTAGTAAAGCATGAGGTCGGCCGGGACTAAATCATTAATGGAAACATAACTTGTAATTTTGTTGTATTGTGCGGTTGGAACATAGCATAGCAGGCACCGTTCGTTTGGATTTTGATTCCTATATTATACTTTAAAGTAACCTGCTCCGCTTGTCACATAAAAGAACCGGCCTTCGATAAAACATCGACAACCAGTTCTTTTGTTCATATGTTTGCTAAGTATCTTTCGCTTTTTACAAAGCTTTCGTTCCCCGTTAACCCGTTATTCCTAAAAACGAACATACGTTTCAAAAAAAGGAGTGCTCAAGAAATGAATCTTGCGGATAAAGATTTGTTGAGAGTATAAGCTTTTTATCGGAGTTTAATCAAGCCGTTAAACCCATCACCTTTTAAATAATGGATAACTTTGAGCAAGTTAAAGTGAATAGTCTTGTCACTCATTCCATTTCCTTTAGATGTTTGATTGCGCCTTTTAGGTTATAGACTACCGAATGATTGGTTCGCATGAACTTGTAGTACATATAAAGTTTCCAGTCTCTGCTCAAAACAAGAGAACGAATTCCAATTTTTTCGGCACCGACACAGTTTCCGACATTATCGTCAACAAACAAAACTTCACTTGGTGACATATTCAATTCTTCGAGTGCTATCTTGTACATTAACTCATGGGGTTTGATAACTCCGATTTGCGAGGAAATAACGAAGGATGAAAAATATTTTCGTAAATCTGCTTGTCTAAATACGTTGTCCAAGGAAGGCCATGCATTCGATACAACAGCTAGTTTATATGTTTTGCTCAATTCAGGAATCAGCTCAAAAACATCCTTATAAAACTCATATTTCTTATAATTGTACACCAAATCATACGTAATCGAATTTAACTGACTTTCCGTTAGCTCCAATTTAGGCAACTCGCTAGAAAAGATTCGGTAATATTCAAGAAAATGACGATATTCTTCATCCTCATTCTGAATTACATTCTGCATGGAAATATAATTCCCCGCCAGATGGAACGCCCGGTGAATTGCCTGTTTATCTAAGGATCGAAACTTTGTCTCGTCTACAAAGTTAAAGAAATTAGGCGTGATAAACCAATGTCCTGTGATAGGCCTATTCAATACCCGCCCTGAGTCAAATAAAACAGCATTAATAGTAATTGTCAATCCCCCCTAATATGAAGCATCCATAATTCCCGAACTATAACGCATACGTCACAATTCTATGTGCTTCCATTAGAAAAAATTCCGTTACTCCTTGTGCCCTTACCTCAAATTTTCACTCATCGAGTTCTCCTAGGTTTATTTCATTTTCCTGCACAATAGAATAAGTACTGTTTGTAAATTTATATTTTTTGGAACAAATCTATGGGTAGAGTCACTTATTAATGCTTATGTAATAATTTACCCATAGAAGTAAGATTAACAGAAAAGAAAAACAGCAAATGCGATTACAGGGTTAGAGATGATATCGCTTGCCGGATAAACTCTTTCAAAGAATCGTAAAATTCCTCTACGCGCTCTCTTGATGTGTTAGTACGAGCAAAAAACATTATACCAAATACCCAAGTAGCCACTTCGCACATCGGATAAACCCTTAAAACAATCTATGTCGATGTCTCCTTCCAACTCCGCTCGATAATATTCCAGTCTGGTCCCCCACTTCTTGGCGTAGACTCTAGCTACTGGATTGGTGAGCCCCTAAAGTGCAAATTACCAATTCTCCCTGAGTCACCCGGTATCAGCCTCCTACGATATCGACTCATCGTTCAAGATTTCGAACTTTCTCGAAGCTGCTTCATTCTCACTCCCTGTTGGAGTTGAATAGCCGCTTTACTTGTGCGAAAAGCCGTCACTTCAACCTCCACCGCTAGCATCAGATCAAAGAAGTCCACCACAAAAACCGGCAACGAACGCGGTTATTAGAATAGTATTCCCTCAGCAGATTTTTCCGTCTCGCTGTTCCCGTTAATAACAAACTTTCCAAACAATTTTCTCTTCTAGGAATTTTCAGTTGTAGAGTTATACCGGGTATTCGGGCTATCGAGAAGCGACACCAGGCGCACAGTACAAGGACCTCATTCGAACGGAATTTTTAAAGTACTGTCGGAAGTACGGATATCGAACTGATCCAACTCTTCCTTCTGCAAAATTAGGGGTGTGGATGAACCATAAAAAGGTGCTTCGCTTAATGCAGCAGATGGGCTTGCACTCGCAGATTCGGAAGAAATATCGGCAAAACTCCGCTTCCTCTCCAAGAGGTCGAGTAGTAGAGAACTTGCTAAAGCGGAACTCAACATTCCTAATGAAAAGGGGTAAGAGATGTCACACAATATAAGGTACTTTACAATTGGGTGTACTTATCAGCGATTAAAGAATTGTATAACAACGAAATTGTTACCTGCCACCTCAGTACTAACGTAATGATAACTTACGCGTCCTTAGCACGTTTACGAAAGCATTAAACAGAAAAGGAGCGTAGCCTTAGCGACTAGGAATTCCAATATAGGTCCCACGATTATCTCGACATGCTGACAAAGATTGGCGTAAGTATCAGCATGTCTCACCGAGGTAATTGTTATGGCAATGCCTCGATGGTCGAGAAATTCTATCTTCACTACTAATAATCTTAAAAGGAGCTAAGAGATATACTATTAAAAGAAGACCATAAAAACTGCAGAAATGTATACCATATAATACGCTTTATTTTGACAAACATTCGGAGATATGCCGCTACAATGTCAGAAAGATCTGTCACATCAAACAACTTTCGACTAAGGTTCGTTGAAAAAGGCTTAGATTTAATCGGTGATGAGTTCATTCTTATGTATTATATTGAAAAGTCGCTTCATTTTATCCACATCTCTTTTCTGTTCTATATCTAAACTATTGTTTAGACGTGAAGTAGCATAATAAAACTCCAACATTTCGGCCGATATGTCATAAGGATTGTATTGCTGGATTCTCTGCTCCTCTTCAGCTTTATTGCTATTACTATAATAACTCATATTTCGCTTTAAAGGGGAACACTCAGGATACTCATCAAAATTCTGAACTTCAATTCTTATCCCATTAACATACAGACACTTAATTCGCTTTCTCAATACGAAATTAAGTGCTTCAGGTATTTTGTCAATGATCGGTTCGCCCTTATCATTTAAGGATGTATTGCAAAGAATAGGAACCTTCTCCGAAGAATAAAATGCTTTAAGTACGTTATATAATAATTGATTATTTTCCGAATTTAGGGTTTGAATTCGGGAACTAGTATCTATATGTGAAATTGCTGGTATTAACGGTAACTTATCAGCACGAATTTTAAATGTTTGCAACATATAGGGAGACTGATAAGCACTCTCAAACCATTCGTCCAAGCACTCTTCCAGTATGATAGGTGCAACCGGTCTCCACCATTGCCTCTGCTTAACAACATTCAAAATATCTTTGGACTCTTTCCATCTCGGATCAGCCAGTATGCTTCGAGAACCCAGCGCTCTTGGACCAACTTCACTTCTACCATCGAACCAAACAATAGGGGAATGTTTCAAATCGTTCACTATAGTGTTCAATTCCAAATCTGATACACTTTTAATAAAAGGTTTCCATTGATCACTTAAAAGCAATTGTTCTAGTTTGGTATCTTCATTTCCATAATAAGGATGATCAAATCTGAAATCGAAAGATTTTACATATTTATTAAATGCATAAAGAGCGATTCCCAAGGATTGACCGGTATCACTTACGCAGGGTGGGGCCAGAAATCCCTTAAAATGAAACTGCTGCATTAACATACTATTTGAAACACAATTAAGGGCGTAACCGCCTGAAATAGCCAAGTAGGTATTTTCCACTTGTATATTATATTTCTGAATTATCTCATGAATCGTGTTTATCATCATCAATTCAGATTTTTTTTGGATTAATTTCATAACCATACTGATCTTATTATCTTCTATTGAAAAACGTTCATCAAATCCGTTAAAAACTACGCCAACATCTCTATCGTCAAGATTTTCTATAGTACTGTGAAGCTTATTAAACCATTCAAATGCAGTTTTTGACGATAATCGATCGTCGAGAACCACGACATCTGGAAAATTCAAGAGATATTCACTGGTAGATGCACTGGCTAAAGCCATTAACGACCCTTGTTCCATGTCATACTTCATTCTTGCGTAGCTCCACAATAACGCAGGAGAAGATATATAAAATAAATCCTTGATTTCACCTTTTTCCGCTACACAACTTGAATAATATTTCTTTGATCTTGCGTTGCAGTCAATAACATTATCTGGACCACCATCTACCGCTAAACCAATGATCGTATTTTTCCTAAATATATTAGTGTCCAACATTAAAGAGGAAAATAAGTGTGCTATACTGTGGTATGTAATTTGAGGATAATCATGCAATGAATGATATTCAAGGTTTTTATTCTTTTGTAACTCTGGTGTACCCCAGATATCAATAATATCTTCGAGACATAATTCATATTCGGATAATAGCTCATTTATCATATCTCTTGCTTTTTCGACGCTGAATAATGACTTATTATGCTTTTTTAAGCCCGTTAACCTCTCGATTTCCCAATAGTGTATTAATTCAACTTTATTACCATTTTTCTTCCACAGTGACATATTATGGTCATGCCTTATTCTGGCACCGACCAGGTTCGATAAGGGGTCAATATGTAAATATGTTGATAGGTAATAACCATCTTCAATATCTTGTATCATATTCTTCTCCTTTATAATCAGATTACAATTCCCTAGTACAAACCCTTTTTGTGATAATTAATATAAACCAATCAAATCGTTTGTAATTTATTTCACAAAACTACGGATAGCTATTTCCATACTTAATATAGAAATATATTAAGTATAAAGCATGGGAATATAAGTTGACTCTGTTATTATAATACATATAAAGACGACATGACAAGAACCATTGTTTATGGAAATGCCAACAATTAACGGTATACATCTTGTGGTTTTCGACAACTCCCTCATTGCTTCTTAGGCGCACTTCCAGCCAAGACATTTTGGGGGTGTTTGTTAATCAATCGTAGTGTTACGACCAGTTACTTATCATTCGTGAAATCATGGTCTTTTGTTAAAAAAAACCGCAACAGACCGTTCTCATTCACGTTAGACTCCTGTTAACAAAAGGATACGGATCTGCGAAAATTCTCTAAGTCGGGATAGCAAACAAATCTTTACCACGATCAACTCAGGCTACCTCCATGGAGGTAGCCGTGTAAATCCACGGCTGGAAATATCCACACAACGACGACGCAGCGGTAGAGCCGGCTTGACACGGATGGTCTTCGTACGATTGGATGATATCTAGTAAACCCGTATCTCATGGCACTCGAGCCTATCATGCCCGCCTCTCCAGCTAATTCCTTTTATGGAATCCTCATCCGTACTTGAACCAATATTTCGATATAAACTATTTGACGCTACCGGAAGGGTCAAATAGTTTGTATATCGAGAGTATAGGGACCGCATCGTCTGGAAATACCGGTGATTATGTTTTGTCATCCAGTCGGCTATCTGTGTTTTCTTTATCCCTAACTTCTCGATGATCGGGTAGGTCCATCGTTCTCTCATCCCCATACCTCTCAAACTTCTGGCCCTTCTCTGGTGGCAAAAAAACCTTCCGCTTGGTATTATCCCCTTCAAGTAGACACTCAAAATAGACCGAATGTTATCATGTGGAAAGAGTGACATTGGAGGGTAGGGTGAAAAAAGGGACAAGTGTATCAATCGTACACGGAAGAATTTAAAGTGAAAGCAGTGAAAGTTTATCTGGAAGGATGTGCGAGTTATGAAACCGTGGCTGAGAAGCTCGGAATCAGAAACTGTACTCAACTCAGTCTGGGTAGGAAGCATCGGGATGGAGAGGCATTTGATACACGTAAAGACTCAACCAACCCCATGAAGGGGCGTCCCCGTATGCATTTTCCAGCATTGAAGAAGAACGGGATTACTTAAAACCACAGGTGGACTACTTAAAAAAGCGCTATTCAATTCTAGTAAAGGAGAGAACTTGATATCTGAGGATAACTACCAAGTGATTAAAGACCTACGTGATCTACACAGCGTTACACGCCTATTAACAATTGCAGGAATACCTAGAGCTTGTTACTACAAGTGGCGAGCTACATGAACACAACGGGCCGAATATCGTGCACGAGATCATGAGATCAAGGAGCATATGATAGCTATTCACTTATTGCATCCTTATTTCGGATACCCCCGATTGCAGGTCGCTTTGTGGGAAGCAGACTACCTTGTTAATCATAAAAAAGTACAGCGGCTCATGAAAGAGTTGTCGATTCAATCCCTCATCCGAAAGAAACAAAATCACTCCAACTATACCCCTTCCGCGGTGTACCCTAACCGATTAAAGCGTCAATTTCATGCGATTGGACCGCTGCAGAAATTAGTCACCGATATTACGTATATCTCAGATGGTATGCGCTTTTATTACCTGTCAGCGATTCAGGATCTCTTTAACAATGAGGTTGTGGCTTGGCAAATATCTGATCGTAACGATCTGAAACTTGTGCTGGATACGGTTGAGCAATGGACACGAAAAAAAGACGTCTCAGGCATACATCACACGATTAGAGGAATTCGACGTCAAAGGCAGTCACTCTCGCAAAGCTACCTGCCTGGATAACGCATGCATCGAATCCTTCTTTTCGCATCTCAAGACAGAGAAGTTGTATCTCCACCAGGTATTAAAAATAACTAGGGATAACACACCCAAAGTCGCAATTTACAAATATGTAAATAATTAACTTATGTAATCTGTCAAATTATTGGCTTGTAACAACTTGATACACATGATATATTTCCACCATGTTCCAAATTATAGAACCTAAGGATTCTTATGTTTAAGATGTATTATTTTATTAAAAGGTAATAGGAGGGTACATGTTTAACCATCATTGTTTTTATAGTGTGGTAACAAGACTTACTAATAAAAATGGGCATAACCTTAAAGAATGTGATGTGTTTAATCTAATGGGCGGACATAGTTTTAGAATCACAAAAAAAGATAATGGATATTTTCCTTATGTTGAATTTTGCGCGAACAAAATTAGTACTGAAATATTCAAAAACATGACAGGGATTAAATTAGTGCACGAAACGTTTAAAAATGGTGACTTCGAAATTCAGAAAACAATGAACAATTTAAAAAAAGTTAAAAATCAAGTGGTTTTAACCAATTGTTTTCACTTACCATATGACTCAATAAATTATAAAAAAAGAAAAGGAAATCATTATATTATGATACATTCTTATAACCAAGACAATGACACTTTTTTGGTTAGTGATAATAAATATGAGACTGTCATAATAGAAATGAATGATTTAATGCTAGCTATGAATAATCAAATGCGGCACAAAGATCATGTTGTATTTTTGAATTATGAAGAAGATTTTATAGAAAGCAATATTATTGACGGAATTACTCGGATTATTCGACTAAATGCTATAGAGATTTTGGAAACTTGTGAACAACAATTTGTGGAACTAAAAGAACACCTTAAAGGAATAAACGAATTAGATCCATTGGAAAAATCCTTATCATACTTTGAAATGATACATTCAATAAAATCTTTTAATGGTCCTATACTTTCGAAGAATTATCTTTTACAAAGTTTACAAAAAAAAAATATAGAAATTGATAAGAAACTTATACAGTCGATTGGGATGTGGGAGAGATTATGCTTTAACTTTTATAAAATATATCAATTTGATATGGAGATAGACCTCAACAATAGTATAGACAAACTTTTGAAATTAGAATTATCTATTAATAATAGATTGCTTAATAATTAGTTGTTATATTTTGAGTGCGTACTAGTATATTCTATAACGTTAGGAGGTGAGATTCTATGAAAAAGGACAACAGTAATCTTGTGGTAAAAACCATTGGAATATGTAGAGGTACTCTATCAAAAGGGGCGACCTAAGACCCTATTATAAAAAAGGGACAATCCTCAACATCTATTTTGCATAATGTATGACTAGTACGCACCCAAAATATAATGATTAAGATTTGGAGTTGAATTAATTGAACGTTTATATGAATTCTACTATTACTATCATTGAGTTCAAAGATGGAAAGATTCTAACTGATGTAATTAACAATCAATCTTATTATATTAGTCATGATGTTTATATGATTATAGAGCCTACCATTAAAGAAGCCGTTTCATTAGAAGAACTATACAATAAGGATTATGAAAACGAAGATATAAATGAGTTAATTGAAGATCTTTTGAATAAAAATATCCTAAAAATATCACAAACAATTGAAGATATTTAAATATCAGACACATTTTGATTTCTCTGAAATATATTAATCACCTCATCATCATTACGAACAAAACAATGACTTTTAATACGTATATTCATCTTTATATATATTTGACTCATTTGCTATTCACTATCAAACTTGATTTAAAGTTAATATAATATTATGCATGGCTATGAATAAGAAAAACTCAAATTAACGCTATTCTTCAGAAAAGAAAAATAAGTTATGAGCTAAACATTGAAGCAAATAGAAATAATTAATTATAAATGATCAACTTAATGATACGGAAACAAATCACTAAGTTAAAATCATCTATTTACATAAATATATCGTTATTCGTTCATTGTTTACACTTATTTATGAGGTGTAATAATGAACCAATCCATTTAAAAATTGTCAGACAACGAGTCTAAGTATCTATGAGCTATTTCAGTACGGTAAATATATAAAGGTGGGCAAATCTGAAATGGAAGAGCTTCTAATCAAATTAATGAAAAGTTATGGGCCATGACGTCCTCGGATTTTAAAAAAGCACACCTACTTCTATCTGAAATATTTGATAATAAATAAACCACTATCGTCATAGTGGTTTATTTTTACCTGAAATGCTTACCTCTAATCTAGATCTATCGATCAAAAACCCACCGTAATAAACCTTTAAATATAACACTGAGTATTGTATTCGGACGATGGCCATGACTAAGCTAAGAAGGTTATGAATAACCTTACAAAACATACGTTCCCCATACACTGTAATATGTATCAAAGCCTTCATCTATGACCAGCATAAATGTACTATGGATCAAACAAATGTCTTTTAATAAACAATCCTATTGGTGTATAACAGTCCCCATGCTGGGGCTAGAGTAAAGGGCTGGCCTAGCCAGCCCCTCCTCATCAAACCGTGCGCGAGGTTTTCCCTCATACGGCTTTCCGATGTTCATCATTCATGGGCATGCAGCATTTTTGCTTTGGCCTCATGACCTAGTTTCCCCTTAGAGTTGTTGAGCGCTTTCTTGCGTGTCGTTAGCCATTTTGGCATTCACGAACTCGTACCTCTTGGTGAAACATGAACAAAGCAGGGCTCCTTCCCTCCCTAAGGTTATGTTGTCCTTAGGTTCTTCGGTACTACAGGCCCCTCGGACTCCCTTCCTGCAGACGGTTCACTTCACCTTTCGGGCTTGTAAAGTGTCTCTTTACGGGTTCCTAAAAAAATTCCCGTGCAGGGGAGGGTCTCCCCAGTTCACTACATTATCTTTCAACCCATGCCGTTCCCTCTACGCCGGAGGATTCTTCACTGTTGTCCCAAGTTCTATACAGCTTCCTTGGCCTTCGTCTATATACGCGAGACTCGACATCTTCTCTTCCCCCTTTGCAGTGCCTTTTTGACGACGCGGCAGGATTCACTTCATGTTGCGGTCTGGGTTGTTGCTCGCCCTGTCTCAGACAGGTACTTTTGTCGATTCGCTTCTACACACAGATTTCGCCATGCACAAGTATCCTAGCTACAAAGGCGGCTTGGCCCCTCCTTTGATTGGACTTTCACCAACTAGATAATGCGTGCTTCTGGGCACGCCGTACTTAAAAAAGGTTTACCGGAAAACACGGCAAACCTTCGTACTTATACAACTATCTTATTGGGTCTTCATACCAGTAGAGCCTGAAGTTCAGATTCTGTTAGAAATTAAGTATATAGATCCTTGTACTTTTCTCGCTCCGCAACAATTTTCTCGCGATCAATTGTCATTACAGAAATCTCCTCTAAAATGACCTCTATTCCAACAAAAAGGGGATTGTAGCTCACGTTTATCAAGTATTCGTTGTCTATAATAATGGTTGTGCCGGATATATTGGTTAATCTTTTTGATAAGAAATATCACCATCTACTAAAAAAGAAATTTGACTAAACACAAATGAAGTAGACGCAGACTACAGCTGGTCTTAGACTGCTGCTGGTTTTATTCCTATACTCTTCCTTATTATTCTTCATATGAGGAACCAACTCGATAGGAATCATATGTTTGGAAATCAATTTTAAAATATTTATTGAATATATCTACTAAGGTAATTAAGTTTCAATTAATATTCCCTTTATCAATTTGTAATATTATGTTATTTAGTAGAAAATAAAAAAAAGAGAAGATAAGTGCATTTTAGCTTGACATCATTTTACCTACATAAAAAAATAAAAAAACCTGATTCGGAAATTTTCGAAGATATAACATATATATCAAATTTTGTATCCCAATACAATTATTGGTTCGTTTCTAAAAGTATACTTGGACATAAAAAACTGTACCTTCAATTGTAAGTTGTGTCTATCAATTGGGGTACAGTACACTAGTAAACGGTTTTTATGGTTTCAAAGTCATTCAATGTCTATTCAATCTTTTACGCAAGGTGCAATTAATTTGAAGATATTCGAACATAATTACTCCAGTTCGCTACTCTTTTCTCTAATGTATTAGTGATCTTTTCACAGTAATAATTCGAAACAGTGAAGTGTAATAATTGTTCGTTTGAGTTGGTCTCTTTTTCAACTATTACATCCTCTGACATACAATGCTCAACTGTACTCCAGTTGTCAATATATTTGTGTCCAGATAAAAAACGATCCCAAACTTGAAGTTCATCACATAACACTGCCAAAAACAGTATCGGGTTATCAGTAAGATTAAATTTAGTATTAGTGAGATTATGGTAGGCCGTAGCCTTACATGCCGGTATTACATGACGAATAAATACTTTTAACGGATATTTATAGTTTTTTGTTAATTCCTCATATAAAGATAGATATTTTTGCTGTGCTTCATTGCATATCCAGTACCAAATAGACGAATATTTTAGTAACATTAAACCGCTTGCTACTCCATGATCCACAACAGTATTTCCTGAATAACCTTTTGTAGCCATAAATAAGGCAAAATCTCGTACAGTCATTTCTTCTATATTAGTTTCCATTAGAGCATCTAGTCCTGAGTTTGTCTTCAGTCCTAAATCAACAAGCCAAGGGATATGATCTAATTGATGTATAATATCTGGCTTCGAATTTATGGTGGAAATAGAAGTGATTTTGTACTTTTCTTCAAACGTTCTCCATAATTCTTCTAGTTTCATACTATTTTCTTCAGATAATACTCCTGCATATCGCTTTATACTATCTAAATTAAATATATTATCAAAGATTGATGCATAAGGTGATTCACCGGCATCTTTTTCTAACTCCTGTGAGAATAGGTAGCCAATATCGTGAAGTAATGAAGCGTATGTCCATTGAAACAAAAACATATGAATTGGATTAGAGCTTTGTATAGAATCATCAATGGGTTTTCTTAAAGATGGAATATTGTCATAGACCCATATACCTAATAAATAGAGGTATAATGTATGGGCAGTATGATCCGTTTGCTTATCATAAGATATTCTTCTTTTAATTTCTAGCGTCGCCACTCCTGATCTTATTGGAACTAGATCGGAAAAATCTGTAAGTTCTAAGATCCTTTCAGCTAATGCCTCCGCTTTTTGTATTCTTTGTATATCAGATCTAGTAATAAAGAACTGTTCTAACTCTTCTGCTAATCGAGGAATCTTTAATCTAAGATACTCTGCAGCCCCCTGCCCTTCTTTCAGATGGTTATATAAGACTTCATTAATAGATCCAATTTTTATTAACATTTGCAACTCCTTTTAAATAATAAGTTGGTTTTACATTCAATATAATAAGAAACTCAACGACAAATATACAGTACATAGTGTTAACAACGGCCAGTATATCCTGCAGGTGAAGTTTTAACTTCTACTGGTGCTTTAGGTTGTTTTGATGATTTAAATATAGTTGGGTCTAGCTCAAAAATACTAATGGCTACTTGATTATTTCCATGAACATGCGCAATTAAGCGATCATGTTTAGTAAACGGTGCTTGTGCTGTTGAACCACCAAACTCGCCTGTATTCGCTAAAATCACAGGTTGATACATATGATAGTGTAGTGCCCCAACCATGTTATCGAAAGTTTGTACATCCTTATTTAAAGCCGCTACTACGAAAATATCTGATACGTCCCGTAAATCAGCCACAAGTGCTAAATCCGTAGCATCGTAACATATTGCACCAGCAACACGAATAGCATCATTGGTACCTCTCTTGAATTTAACTAGTACTTGATAAGGTCTATATCCTTGTATTCCAAGTTCCTTTTCTTCCTTTGTCATATGATATTTTCCTTGTCGAACTTCCACAAACTCTCTACCCGTCCGTCGCTCAGATCTTAGTATCCAAATAGCTTGATTGATTATTTTTTCTTTTGAATGATCATGGATAAACGTCATTCCAGCGAAAATACTTGATTTTGTAGCATCAGATAATCGTCGCAACAACCAAATATCATCAGGATGAATAGATAACTCAGGAAAAACTATCAAATCAACCATATTTGCATTTATTCTTTCTTGAGCATCACACCATGTTTTTAATTTTAACCTAACAAGATTACATACTGAGGCAATATGTGCTTGATGACGTGAACGGAAAGACTCTGTCCAGTGAGTCGGATCTTTATCATTGAAATCATTAAACTTTGGAAGCAATGTTTGAACGATCGCAACCCTAAACATATTATTATCTGTTTCTTGATAACTTATTGTAGGAATTTCATAAACGGGAGTACCAGTTAACTTACCAAAATAATGTAATTGATGATGAATTCGTTCAGTTACAATATTTGAAAGATCCACAGCTGTGTTAATATCATCAAAGTTTACAACCAAATCCCCTTGTATTGTTATTCCAGGCCATTGTAATAAACGGATCAATAACTCACTTATCCATGGTGATACTGGATCTTGGTAACTGTTTAAACCACTTGGAGAATTAACTAATCCAAACCGTCGAGTATACCATGTTGAACGCAATCCTCTATATTTCCCTACATCTTCCCGTGTTAAAAAAGTAGAGATGGTAAAGTCATACTCCCCTGTAAGACATGATCGAAGGATACGACCAAGTCCATATAACCATGGAGGATTCATATTTATCCAGGAAGGTTGCTCGTATAATTTGTCATCAGATGGTTGGAATTCAATTCGAATAGAAAAATAACTATCATTTTTATAATCTAAATGCTGAATTCTTTTCCAATCACTACATTTTACAAATATAGATTTAACAGATAAACCCTTTTCGAGTAATTTTTCAATGCCATTATATGTTAATATTTTATATGCAAGCAACAATAGAGCATTTTCTTGAGTAAAATGATTCTCATTACTTTGAATAATTCGTAACAGAGAAATCTCGTCATTATTAAAAAGGATTAATTTTTGTTTCAAATTAATATCAATTTCCTCTGGAATATATTTTAACCACTCTTTTTTTCGTGCTTTTCTTGAATTGCGAATTTCTTCAAGAAGATCTGGCCTATTCCTTATAAGCATAAAAACTAAGTCCTTTTGCTCTGATTCATTTAATGTATTAATTATTCCTATAAACCAATGCGCAAATCTTTTAGTATCAGTATGCAGTTGTTGGGCCACGAGCATAATAGGAAACCAATCTTTTACTTTTTCTTTTTTCGACTCAACTGGTCGATACAAAATAGCTTGATGTAAAAGTTGATATTCCCCCAGTCCAGACTCAGTTTTACCAACTTTATTCGCTTCCATTGCATCACCTATTGAAGCAAGGAAAAGATAAGCTTGTTGTTTAACGTACCATGGAGAATTTGGCCGTTCATTTAAAACTCGTTTTGCAAAAGATCCTAATTCTTGACGAAACGAATTAATATCTACTGACTCAGGATATTCAACTTTCGGACGATAACCTATATCTACCGCTCCAGAACGAAATAAATCTGCAACAACGTACTCCATAGTTTTCTTTTCAAGGATATCTATTTCATTTTGTTGATTAGGAAAAAGTTTATATTCTAGAGCTTCTAATACTACGTTTAATAATAATTTATCAGGAAACAAATCCAAACCACATTTTAACAATAAAGTTAGAGACGGGTTATTTGCCCAACATCCAATTAATTTTCGAGCTGTTGTTTCAAATTCATGATCAAGCATTTGCCCAGAGGTCACATCTTCAAGAAATTCTTCTTTGCTTCCCAAAGTTTCTTGTAGATCAATCATTCCTCTGCGTAATCTAAGAGACGTAACAATTCTAGTAGCAACAAAACGTTTCAAAGTGTCATCGCGTACGTCGATATTAGGTGTTGATATTCTTGATAATTCTAACCAGTTCATTTTCTCCGAAAGTTCATCTATTAGTTGTTCTGAAGTTTGTAGAAGACCGTCTAGTCCACCTGCCATCTGCTGTAACGAATCAATGTCAGGGGTTCCACTAAGCACACCTTGAAAGAGAGTCATCAGTGACGAGATATTACTTTGGGTGGACATTTGTCTATAGGGTAAGACTTTAGTTTTTTTTTCATTAATTTTCAAACGAACTGTAGAACCTATTTCATCAAGATACTCCTTTAAGTTTTTGGATATAAAATAACTTAATTGTTCCGCGATTGATTCTTGATCAGAATCCTTTGTATCATTCGTTTCTACCACAAGACGCAAATCGTCCACGTAGCGGCAGTAATCACGAAGAATTATCCTAGGGAATTGATCATCTTTTTGTTGAATCTCTTTATTTATTAGCTCACCTATCATATTATCAAAATCAATTAAGTATGCATTAGAAAGAAATCCGCTCGCTACAAGTCCCTGAGGAAGCCCCTTTGGAAGGGTATTCTTCTCAAACACGCCATTCTCAAGCGGTATATTCTCCCAACTCCACTTGAATATATTTTCTAGAATTCCCCAGAATTTATCGTCTGCGTAGTATTCCGATCCTAGTTTATATGTATTAATGTATCTTTCGTAAATAATCTTTATTTGCTTTCGAAGTGCATTAAGATCTATATTATCGAAAAAACCCTTTAAATCGATGGAAACAACAAACATATTTTGATTTGATGTTAATTTTGGAGCGAAATATTGGCAAATCTTTTTAGGGCGCGCCAGAAACAATCTGTAGTCCTCGTAAAATTTTCGATAAGAATGTGAGTTGCCCCATCCAAATTTAGCTTGCTTGCGTTGATTAGGAACTTCTAACCATTCGCAATGCAACCTATTTCCATAGCTGAAAATTCTTTGTTTTTGTGCTTGTAGAAAATCTTCCTCTTCCGAAGGCCCTTGTTCGGATTCTACAGCATTAGCAAAACAAAGCATGGCTGCTGTCGCAAGTGTTTGATCTTTAATGCTTAGATGCGCTAAAGGCCGAAGTTTTTGTTCACTTTCAGGATACCAAGGATTTTCTTGACCTTCGTTAGCATCTTTTTTAAAAACCCAGTGTGAATTTTTCGGTGCCGGTACAATTCGCATTTTATCAGGCTTATATGTTTTTCTTTTAGACAATGCAGCCCATTTTGAAATATTATCTTCGATGTTTATAGTAGAACAATCAAGTTCTAATACATCAGCATACCAGTTATGACGACGAATATACTTCTGCGTCTTTTTCCATGCTTGAGCCAGAACAACAGTATCAGTTAAGTATTCAGCTCGCGGTGCGATGAGGGCATATTTATCTCTTTTTTGGTTCATAACTTTCACCTCTTATTTCTACTTCATGAAATACTCTTTCGATTTATCGACACTTTCTTGAAAATTATAACAAATTGGTAGTATATCTGATAGAGTTATATTTAAGAATGTACATATGAATGTAATAATTAATTATAAAACATTTCCAAAGGGATAAAAATATGCCTAAACAACGTCAACTACTTGAACATTCAGATTTTGAACGAATGAGAGTTTTTAAACAGCCAATCTTTGTCTATTTACAAAATGATTTAATAGGGAAAATGTGATAATTCAATCTCATAATGAGGAACTTGAATTAAGTAATATTGGAGAAAGATACTTTAAGGAGAGTTGTAAATTTTTTAGTAAACGATAGTACTTACTTACCTAAGTTATTGCATTAGGTAGGATATCCGAAAGAAGTAAAAACAATATTTTGAACGTGTATCAAACTTCTCTATCCCTTTTATTGACTAAGCATGAATAAAAGGAAACATGAACTATTACTCTCAAACCTAACGCAGTAGCGAAAACAGTGTGTTATAAGATGCCCCGACATACGTAACATATGTGAATAGTGTAGTTAAATAAAGAAATTATAAATAAAACCAGATTCCAGCATACTAAGGCAATTTTTTCGCTAAGGTTGACAACGTTACTTGAACGTATTAGTTCTGCTGTAGCTTCTAAATACCAATATTCTATAATTCAGAACATTAACTTTTACTAATCTTATTTTATTTCTCCTTTTATTCTCAATTAGTGCCTGAATTTTCGTGTGTTCTTTTCAATAATTTTCGAGGGACTTTTTTTACGGGGAATTAATTAACGTCTTTTTCCGAGCTTTCTAATAAGGTTCCTCCTCATAGTATTCGTGGAAAACAATGATCTTTCCTGCCAGTCACCGCAAACCCAGAAATCCCAGCTCTTTTTGGTAAACCTTAAAAAGAAAAACCCGCGATTTTATGCGGGTATCGTGCGGAGAGAAATCCAAAGACGCGTTCCATCCTATCACTAAACGAGCAACTCTTGAACGACTATATAAATAGTTTAAATAAACAAAGGGAAAGGAATTAACCTGTCCCTCACTTATTTGGATGGATTTATTTAATTTCATGCTGTTTGTTCTTTTTTCTGTTTTCCTTTTGGCTTTATAGTTTTTTTATTCTTGCTTTGATCTAAAGCATCAAGACTAGCCTGAAGAGCCGACATAAGATCTAATACATTATTCTTCTGTTGAATAACCGAATATTGTATTTGATCACCTTGAATTTTTTTGTTGATTACATCGTTTAGTTGATTCCTATAATCATCCTTATATTTCGTAGGCTCAAATGCAACTGAGAGATGTTGCACTATAGATTGCGCCATGTCCAGCTCCTTTGGATCAACAACAGGATCTGTCTGAATATTAGGAACTTCTTGAATTGGCCTGATTTCATCAGAGTAATATAGAGTCTCAAGTACAAGGCAGTTGTTGATGACCCTAATAGCCCCCAGGCTGCTTTTAGCACGAATTGACACCTTACATATACCTATCTTGCTAGTCGTCTTTAAAGCTTCCATTAACAGAGTGTAACCTTTATCAGCCCTGCTATCAGGGGATAGATAATATGTTTTCTGAAAATAAATCGGATCAATTTCATCAATACTTACAAAATCCATAATTTTAATTTCTTTATGTGAATCAGGAAGCAGTTGGTCTAACTCATCTTTTTCAAAAAGGATATATTGGTTCTTCTGAAATTCATAACCCTTAACTAGCTCTTCAGATTTGATATCCTTATTACACTGACTGCACGATTTGAGTAAAGATATTGGTGAGCCACATGTTCGATGAATTTGTTTCATAGTGATATCTTTATCCTCAGTTGCAGCGTGCATCTTTACTGGGAGATATACTAGCCCAAAACTTAATGCACCTTTCCACAATGTATGCATAATGAATCTACCTTTCCAGTTTTAGAATCATCATTTCCTTTTTTAATATGAATTAATCAGCATTAGCAATCACAAGTAATCACTGCTACTTTGGTCCGATAAATCCTTACACTTCAAGTTCTTTAAAATATTTACAACTTATAGAGTCAACGCTTTATGGGTGATGTTTCCTCTGGTGATCTATCCAACCATTTACACAGAACCTAGTTCAATCTGTCGATAATTGATTAAATGGTTTCTGAAACTTTTATTTTAGAGGGTTGATACGATTTTCATTTGGAAAAATGATAATTCTCGGTATATCGGCAATTGTGTTTGTAGTTGGTGCAGCCGTAAAATGGACCTCGGCTTCCTTTTTTATAAACCAAATATCCGCCACATTTCGGGCACGGCTTCGTCTTTTTCAGGATCTCAACATACGAATTGGTGTAATCGCACCCTGGGTAGTTGGTACAACCCAGGAACGTCTTGTTCCCAAGCCTACGTGTCAAATGACCAGTTTTGCATTTGGGACACTTGGGATTCTCGGATATACTTCCTTCATGAGTCACGAGCTGATACGGAACCTTATCCTTTTCGATGAGCTCTTTTAAAAACACAGACATTTTCTGCTCGGACGTTAAGATATAACACGAATTCAGAGTACGCGTTAGAGCCACATAAAATAATCGCCGCTCTTCTGCGAACGAAAAGCGATCTTGATCGGTCAGAACCCAAGACAAGACAGGATCATCTGCGATTTGGTTGGGAAATCCAACCAGGCTATTTTCTCCATTCAGGAGAATTACATGGTCCTTCTCCAGCCCTTTGGATTTATGAACTGTTAAAAAGGAAATCTCTAATTCACGATATTTTGTATACACAATGTAGTCTTTATTTTTATTACATTGAAACTCGGGTTCCTCGTCTAAAAAATTTATATCAAAATTAGTCCGTCCAAGCAGGAGGATTTCCGCAGCTTTGCCATGGTCTTTAACGATTTGCTCGATGGCTGCGCGAAGAGCTGTAATCTTGTCCTTTTGATACCCTAAAATTTGAATCGGTAATGTATTTTTATGACTGGACTTCAACTTTTTCTTTAGCTGTGCTTGGTTTCGCATTACAAATCGTCCCGCCACATCGACTAGCTGCTGTGAGTTACGGTAAGTCTGCTCAATTTTCATTAGTTCAAAGGCCCCAAAATAATCCCCGAAATGGGTGAATAGCTGAAGATCACTGCCCGCAAAGCGAAAGATCGATTGCCAGTCATCGCCCACGCACATGACCTTCGCGTTTGTGCGTTCTCTAATCGCTTGAATAAGTCCAAAACGACTTTTAGAAATGTCCTGGTACTCATCGATAATGATATATCGATACGGAAAATGCAGTTGATGCTTCCTAATGATATCCGTTGCCTGATTGATCATATCCGTAAAATCAATGCTGTGCATCCGCTGTAAGTGATCTTCATAATAGTTGTAAATCGGCCTCACCAAGGAGAGGAACAGTTCCGTTCGACGCTTGATGAACGGAATTTCTGGTTTCGTTTTGTTTTGTTCCATAAACACATCAAACTGGGTTTCTTGATTACCGTTGGACTTAAACAGATTAATGAATGTCGATAAAAGACTCACGAATTCCTTGAAATATTTGTCTTGATCTTGCTGATATACTCTGTTAAAAATGTTAGAATAATCGGCTTCTTGAAATTTCACACCTTTAACGAGTAACTTCTCCCGCAGCTTGTCGAGTAGTATCCCTTGCTTGTTGTAATACGAATAGGTTTCAATCAGTGTCGTTCCTTGCGCCATATGCTGCTGGCGTTTCCACTTCATACCCTCCACATATTTCACTTCTTCAATTTCGCTTAGCCAAGGGGTACCCCCCTCTTCATCTACGCCAAAATGCTCAATGTAAAGATCATAATCGGGTAGATAAAAATCAGGTTTGTACTGGCGATAATACTCCGTTCGTGTATCGAGAGAGTATTCTCGTTCATATTCATAATCCACGGAGTTTAGAAACAGAAAATTCGCAATCAAGGTTTCTTCAAAACTTTTTACGGTTTCTCCAGCAAGGGTTTTCAATTGGGTTCGGTTCTGTCCTGCAGCAAGGTCAGAATATTCTGCTTTAGACATCTTCCCTTTTAAGGTTTCGAAATCTAAGTTACGGTTAAATTCATGGTATTCGCCCAAATTCTCAAATTCTGAATAATCTTTGGGAATGCTGAGGTAATAACCAAAAAACTCAATGAGATACCGAATTTGTTGTCCATGTTCAAAGATATGGTTCTTCATATAATTCTGAATAACATTACTCATTTGTTTCGAATCAAAAATATCAGGTTTAGCTTGATTTACCTTGGCGATGATTTCGAGTCCTAACGCATGGAACGTTTTGGCCGTCACCGGAAGGTGCAGCCGATCATTAATTCGATCCTGCATCACTAGCGCTGACTTATTGGTAAAGGAGATGAGCAGAATGTCTTCAGACTTCACCTGTTTACGCTCTACTAGATATTTCACTTTTGCTGCAATGGTTAAAGTTTTTCCGCTACCTGCACCAGCAAGCACAAGGTTACTGTCCTCATCCGTAACCACCGCGATCCGCTGCTGGGGATCCAGCGACTTTCCGTCGATATTGGAAAGCAGATCATGACTTTCTTGCAACTCCTGCTCTATGTATTCCTTGTTCCAAATGGCTCGGTATTGCATAAGGTCATCATAATACGTAAGACTGACCTTGGTTGATTCGGAGATCCTGCTAATATCCCCTGAATGAAAATATTTAAAAGTGTCTTGATATTCGGCCATCAAGTGCACAAAGGTAGAATACGTGAAAAATCCTCTGCGTATGGTTGCTATTTCCAATAGAAATGAAGCCGCCCTCTGGGTTTGTACTGCGATTTCATGGTTAAGCTCTTCCATCGTAGCATCAATTGTGCTGTAGAGAGTGAGATACTTTACTTTCTGTGAAGAAAATAAAGATAGGATCTTTGCATACTGATTATTGGTATTTAGTTCTGATTGTACTGTTTGAAAGAAACTCTGAAGCAATGGATTTAACGAATAAGGTACATTGTTGGAATAGTATGTATAATCACGATTATTCTTTAGACTCAATACTTGTTCGTTCGAAATATTGAATCGCTGCCTCGCGAAGTCATCCATTAGTTTCTGAAGTTTACCACATAAACCGGAAGTTACCACCATTTGAACTTCTAACAGATTAAGCATTTTGTTCAGTTTCTTCTTTTTAAAATAATTTCTTATCCATCTAATCAAAATTATCACTGTACCCTTCATATGGAATAAAACAAGGAAATACATTGAAAGATGCAACGGGTAATAAGTTCTGTTTACCGATTGTTCGCCTTATACCTCGTATGATAATTTCCCTTTAGCGACTTCTGGCAAATTTACAGAAGTGATTTCGTAACTTATCTCAAAGTCCCTTTGGTGCGTACCATAATAAAACATGGGAGTACAAAGTTATCTTTAAGACTTAACTGTTCAAATTCAAATATTAGAACTGTGCGCTGGTTTTCTTCATAATGTTGAAAATCAAATAACGCTTCAATGTAATTTTCAAAGTCTTTTTTTAGTGTCTTCGGAGTAGGTTTATGGTAAAGGGACAATAAATGCTCTTCCACTAGATGAGAGTGTTCATATTGATTAATCTTACTATCAGACTCATGACTAAGTAAAAGATGAATATATCCATCATATCCTGTAAACTCTTCAATTATCTTAACGTTAGGTTTCATAAAATCATTGCTTTTTAAAATGTCTATTTGCATACAAAAAGTTAAATTCACCTTAATATTCTGATCTTGTTTACTTCCTAAATTCCTTAAAGTAATTGGAATGATACTGTATGAAACAAAAAAACTAAACAAAGCATAATAAGAATTTTTTTATTTCTTCTTCAAATAATAGTATAGCTTCATATATATTAATTTCTTCTTTGGTTCAATTCCGTCTGTTTTTCATCCCAAATAAGTCAAGGATTGTTTATCTTCGCAGTATAGCGAAGAAGTATATTGTGATTTTTCAGAAACTCCGCGAGAAAATTTGGAGCAACAAGCTTTTTTCTTTAGTGAATCTAAAAGAAGCCAAAGTTAAAAGCAGGGACTTACGGGTCAAATACATTAGATTCTACCTTCACTTCGGATCTATCAGAAAGTTTCATATCCGATATTTCTTTAATTATTTCAATTAAAGGTGCTTTTTTCCAAAGGTAAAAATTAGACTCAAATAGATTAATACTAATTGAATTCGTACTACTGGAAATTCTATTTGATCCTTAAAATAAAACTCAATACAAAGATCACTCATTCTTTCATTTTTCATTTCCAAAAATGATCAATCCAGCTTAACAAGCGATTTTCGAAATCTATTCTCGCTTCCTTTTTTCCTTGAGTTGAATATAGCATATATGTATAAATCAATGACTTGGACATTAATTCAAGATTTGTATCAGTAGCATGTTTTCCAATTCGAGATAAATACTTTCCCAAGTTCCTGTATATCATTGCTTCTAATGCTTCTTAATCATTCAATCGTTGAGTTAAGATTTTTTTTTTAATATTAAAGTCGTATTGTCTCCAAAATCCTTATCCGGCTACTCTTTTTATTAATTCAATTCATAGTGTGCTTTGTCTCTTCATTGCAAGTCCCAATAAGGAATAGTTCAAGGTATCCGCATCAGGATAATCTTGAATAAGTAATGTAATCCATTTTCGGATGTTGGGCATCATGAAGCTATTTTTTGATGTTTTGAACTGAACCACCTTTGGCTTTTGATCTTGGTAATACCAAACAATATCCACCAGGTCCAATTGTGTATCAGGTTTAATTTGAACATATTCCCATTCCTCTGAAACGAGAGAATTGACAACAGTTACAACGGCTTGAGCTAAATACCCCAAGCGCCTTCTTTCCCTCACATTGCTTACCTCCCAATTTACGTGGTTTCCTTTTATCTAACTATTGACGTTCTTCCATTTCGCTAATGAATCGCGATGGTTTTGCTTTGCCTTCGAACCCATTTCATTCCGTTCTAATTTTTAGCATAAGATAAGAACTTGCTCTGAGACCGAGTCATGGCACCGTAAAGCCCTCTTTACTCATTTGTACTTTAACTTCATCATCACCGTTTCTTCCAGGAAGAAAGAGCTCTTAAACTGCTACGATAAATACAACTTTATACTCTAACCCTTTAGCAGTATGAAACATGGATATGTCAACTGAGAGTTGGTATTTTACTCTATCAGGTGAATATCATACATAGGTAGTCCAGCTAAATTTGCATAGATTGGTTTGTGGTATAGTCTCTATAAGCTTCCACTAGGTAACTTATTCAATGTGATTTAAATTCAATCAAATGTAAACTAAACTACAAACTAATCTATTATTCACTCTAATCTATTACAATTTTAGGTAAATCCCAGTTTAAATCCCCTACTATTTTGTCCTCAATGCTCTCAAGTTTTTCAACAATTTCTTGACTATACAGAATCGTACTTTGCTCAAATAATTCATTTGCAGTCTTAATTGGTATTGCAATGTCAGTTGTAAAACAAAAATTATAGTTGTATGGTTTTATTTTATATTTAAATTCTTCCTTAGTAAAAATACCTGCGTCATCTATGTTATCAGTGTAGCCGTGACCAGAATGTATCCACCATTGAAGAGTGTTTTTTTTAATAGTCTTTCTTTTTGATAAGACATAAAAATTATCTGCTGTAGACGATTCTATTTTATTAAATATATCCCTCCTTTTATTTTCATATATTTCTTTTAATTTCTCATCATTATCGTTAGAGCCTAACAAAAGTGTTTTATTGAAGAAACTATTAATATCGTGCCCAATAATAAAATCATTCTGTAATGGTTCGCCCAAATATAGTGGTTTTCTTTCGTTAATTACACTAATACTAGAAAGGATTGATTCTTTCTCACTTTTTTCAATTTTCAAACTATTAATTTTTTCTCTTAATAATTTATTTTCTTTGTCTTTGGAATCCATGTCTGTTTGCACTTGAACTAAATTTTCTTTCAGCATATTTAAAAACGAAGCCATCTCATCTGAGCTTCCAACAATTCTATTCAACAAAAGTAAATTTAGTTCAATAATTTTAGGAACCTCTCCATGTGGATACCGCAATAAATGGTCAATTTCCCCATATCCCTCTTCAAAAATAGTTCTGACTTGTATCTCAGCCACCATTTTTTTAGACGTTGGAGAAAACTCAATTAAATAATGAACCGAACGATATCCAGACTTTCTACGGTCAACATTAATATCTAGTTCAGAAAATCTTTCCGTATTATCCCCTGCTCTTACGTTTGCTGTATTCTCAATAACATTCCATGTCTCACTTATGAAATTATGAATCTGTTCCCAGTCCTCTTTGAAAATATGTATTGCCCGAACACCTATTAGGTCGGTTATTTCTTCTTGATAATTACTAACTGAAAAACAAAAATCTTCACCTTTTTGTTCCTTGCGCTGTGGAGTCTTCCTAATCATTTTTTCTACCAGATGTTCAGGATCTTTTAATCTAGATCTCACAGTATGAATTATTTTATTTGACCTAAGTGTCTTTGCAATAAATTCAGCCTGGGCAGTCAATCTATCTTTAATTGATAAAAAATGATCATAAATTTTAACCATTTGATCCCAATCAATAATTTCTTTATACTCCTCAGGTAAATGGTACCTTTCGAAAAATTCATTTTTAGATAAAGGAATCAATTAATCATCTCCATCTTCACTGATCTTCTCGGTTTCTAATAACTCTCCCCGACCTTTACTCCAGTATTATTTTTATCACTGACATCTTTTTAATCAATATTTTAAAATCATACTAATTTAGGGCAGTAAAATATTGTCTTTCGTTTTCAGTACGAAATATGATATTACTGTTAAATCGAGTTGCGCAAGCCTTCTCTTAATATGTGAGCACTTTCCCTTCTTCTTAGGTAATAGTTTACCTTCATTTTTATCCTCATCTATAATGAAATTAATCTCCGCTAACATTTCATGTTTTTAATTAACCAGAGATTGACCAATTAACCTTGAATTAATTATCTTACGTTCGAAATATGTTATAATAATAGACAACTCTTTTGATAAAATTCGCTGGTAAAATACTTTAGTTGATCCATTTTCATTTCACCATCTGGAATGTTAGCTCTTAAGTGAGATTCAGGTTTATTTGCTTCATCTCTAACTGCTTGATCAGCCATTCGTTCGAGTTTCGTGTTTTGACACTTTCACCATTTCATATCCCCAATCGCAATATATTGAGTTATTAATTTAATATAGCGCGTACTTATGCAATAATGATATAAAAAATATTTTCTAAGGGAGAAAACGATGCCTAAACAACGACAACTACTGGTACATTCAGATTTTGAACGAATGAAGGTTTTTAAACAGCCAATCTCTGTCTATTTACAAAGTGAATTAATAGGCGAAAATGTAGTAATTCAAACTCATAATGAGGAAATTGTATTAAGTACCAATGGAGAAAGATACTTTAAGGAAAATTGCAAATTTCTTAGTAAAAGATAGTATATTAAATAACCATGATTTTTCTCTGTATAGGTGCAAATTACCATGAATTTCATCAAACTTATATACCTTATGATGACTTACCATGAATAGCTGGAAATATGACTTATTACTTCAAAGCCTAAAAAAAGAAAGACCTCCAAAACCTTTCAAGCTGCGCTTCGAACTGATAGGATAATTACAGTCCCCTCGTATATTACATTCGCCAGCAACTTACAACATTCTACATCTCGACTGTAAACTCCTTCTCAACAAATCAGGGTACATAGTAGCACAAAAAATCCCAAACTAAATTCTGATGAGGATTTACAATAACTTAGGCTCTGAAATTGAGGGGTTTACTAAAATTAATGAACACCCTTAGGCTGTACCATAAACTTTCGTTCATTACCTTGAACTTGAATATGATCTTCCCATACGAACAACTTCCAGTGTTCACCCTCATTAGGGTTTTTGAGTATGATTTCAAGTGGCATCAACTTCCTTAGTTCCTTAAAATCGATATAGTAGATCTTATTAACCCCTAATCGAACGGCAAGTACAGCAATTTCCGAGTCATCTAGCAACTCGACCTGCTTTGTCGTCAAATCAAACCATCCCTTACCGATTACATGTACTTTCGAATACGGTGTACATACGACAATCTTTTTTCCGCAGCTGTTACCATGATACATGATTTTCTTCCCCTGAATAGTAGATAAGGTGCAGTTAAATTTCTTGCTTAACTCGTTAATTACAAATTCCTTATTGGGCATCCTCTTTACCTCCACTACTATGGTTCCCACCATAGTAACACATAAAAGCGAAGCCTGTACTTAGCATATGAAGGGCTATGTAATACACACTCTTAGTAGCACTTTCATCGAACACCTCGTCCAAATGCTTCTTTATATAGCTTCTTGAATCTCCAACACTGTCTGAATAAAACGGATGGTTTCATTCTCCAACAACTTTGCTTCCTTAAATGACTTTTCAATTAAGCTGCTTTCCCATGACGGTGAAACTGGTGCATCTTCTTTCTCTGCATTTAGATCATCCAGTATTTTTCTAGCCTTTTCATCATTATGGAAATCCCTTAAATCCATAAGCTTGAATATTTAATCACAAGTTACAACCGAATAGAGCATAACAACTGCTGATCTATAATTCTTATGCTCAATTGAACTGACAACTTCGTTAAAATATGACTTAGTTTTATGGTGATATGTTTTTTCAATTGTTTATTAAAACCTTTTTAGCGTATAGTGACCTGGTTCAGAGCATGATCTTGTTCAATTTCTTAATTCCTCCGTCATATATTCTAACCATATCTTTTTAAGCGGAGATCAATCCTCGAAATTAAAACTTAGATATTTATATACCCCTTCAATAAAAATAAAAAGAACAGCAAGATGTGACTCGAGTTAAGAGTCTATCTACTGTTCATCCCTATAAATTGCTGGTTCCATTTAGTAATTAGTGATTTCTACGTTTTTGATTAATCCAGCAACTTATCTAACAAGTTCTTTGCATTGTATCTTATACCAGCACATTCTTCAAGAATGCTTCTTGCAAGCTTTCTTACCTCTAAATCTTCCAAGTTCAAACATAGGTTATACGCGATTTGAGCAAATATATCATAATTATTCCAACCACCATACCCTGTTGCTTCTACATAATTATATGAAATGGACTGTAGTATCTTGACTTGATAACCAATTTCAAATCGCAATACAAGTTCCCAAAATGATGACAATCTGTGCTCGACTATAAAATTGGAGATTCTATCAGTTTCTATTAAATCAAAGATATACTCATGCACCTGTACATCGTAATAACTGTTCAGTATTTTGTTAATGGCACTCTGTTTACTTTCTACCTGATCTTGATTTCTTAAAATACTTTCCACTTCTTTAATAATAAATTGAGCTGAGTCATATCGAAGGTCTTTATTTCGAGAAATACAACGCTCGACAACTGTCTTAAAAATATGATTTGAATCGGAAGCATTATGTGTGAACACATAATCAATTATCTTTCCAATAGAATAAATATCACTTTTTTGATCAAGCTTTGTGAAATCACCTATTGCAAGAGGATCAACAAACAGATGATTATTTTTTTCCGTGATAGATGACTTCATGCTCCGCTCGATAGACAGATCCTTACTTAATCCGAAATCGGATATTACAAAATCATTACTTATCTTCAATATATTCCCTAAGTGTAGGTCTCTGTGAATAATTGACTTTTCATGTGCAAATGCCATTCCCGCTAAGATGTCCATTATTATCTTTAATCTCTCTTCAAAAGACAGATCTATTTCATCTTCCAAATATGTATACAAGTTTTTTTCACATTGTTCCATAAGATATGAATGACTTATGGGATCAAAATCAAATACATTCAATACTGCAGGGCATCCCTGTAACTTTTGTGTATTTTCAAACTCATACTTCATACGTTTTTTTAACTTATCATCACTCTGATATATAGATTTTAATTCCTTTCTTAGAACCCCTTCCCTAACACGAACTATGTTACAGTATGACCCAGAATCAAGGATATCATCTTGCATTACAGATAGATATCCAATATCACGATTAATAACTTTTACGTTGTCCCTCTTCAAAACTTTAGTAACCATTTCAATCATATGATTGCTTTGTTCCTTATTCACTGTAGAATGCTTAAGAATGTTCAGAATATTCTCTAGAACCTGCAAACACTTACCAATAGGAAGGTCACCATACTGTTCTGACAGATATTTGTCATCAACAAATCCAAAACCGCCATTGTGGTCAAAAAAGTCAAAAATATCCAAATAATCAACACTTAAGACGGAGTTATCAAAATACCAATCTAACACTAGACCATAATAATTCCAATTTGATTCGGTTGTTTTATCCTCCCATAACTGCTTCTCAAAGTAGTTCAATATTTTTATATAATTTTGTTCGGATAGCATAACTCTTGCCCCCCCAATCATTTTACAATTTATGGTATTATATAAAAGAGCCGCTACTAAGACATCATTACTGTATTTTTACCGTATATGAACTACCTTTTTAGAACTATTCACCTCAATCATTATAAACCGATTTCCTGTGAATGTTCATATCCTTTCTATTACCCTAAGTGTTATCTATAGTAGCCTGTTGACCTTCAAGCCGCTTTATCTCATTTACTGCTACTTGGAATGAATTTCTCACTTGTTCCAGGTACTTATACAGCTCATTGACTGGCTCTTCTGCTGCTATCGCCAAATCGTAGTGTTTTTCTGCAGCACTATCGACGGCATCTTGAGAAGCATCATTCATGTCTTCGTTATGAACCATCTGTTCTGATAAAATATCTGAAGCATACTCAACTGAATCGAATTCTGCAAGTTCATGAATTGGAGTATCATAATCACAAAGAGCACGAATTGCGTTAAACGAATCTATATCGACCAGATCTGCTACATGTTCCAAACATGCAACCTCACGGAATTCGTTATCCAAATCATCTTCGATCTCATCGAGCACCTCAACCAAACCTTCTAATTCGCTCTTCATCAAAAAAGGATCGTGTATGTTGTAGACCTCCTGATCTTCAAGTGGATGACCAACAGAGGTAAATAGCCCGTCACGAATAACAGACGCTGCACCTTCCAACCTTGAAAGTAGAAAAGAAAGGAGGATCTTCTTATCATCCAACATGCCACCAAAGTAGGGGATGCCTTCATCAATTAATATGGGGAGGAGATACTCACTAATTACTCTAACCAAATCCTTTCCACGGATAAGGACCCCTGTCTCCCTGCTATGATCACTCTCTTCGGAATAATTAGCTGACCCAATGTAAGCGATATTCTCAGTCATAATTACTTTAGAATGGTTGCTGAAGTTGAATGATGTGGCTAAGTTTTCAATGTTTGAAGGATCAAGTCGTTGCGTGTACCGCTCAATACTTTTTGATGCACGTTCACGTGGAGAGTCGCCGTAATACCTTTCGAATCGATTTGGGATATTTGTAATAATACGAACCTCAGCATGGTCAGTCGCAGCTTCAAGTGCGCGAATCAGTTCCTTACGACGTGCTGAAATGTTATATGTTGTTACGAAAATCGACTCTGCATTGGCGAAATCGTCTAGCACCTCTTGAAAGTTGAATTCACCCTTTGAAGTAACGATATCAATTTGACCAGGGATTAATGGGATTATGGTTGTTCTATCCACTTATTTTCATCTCCTTCTTATGTTTGATTAATGAAAGAGTACCCCCTTGGTGTAGAATGTCAAGCCTTTTATCATACTAATAATCCTATATTGATTTACTACTTCCCTGCTTTACCCCTGATCATTTGCAATACATCATCATAGAAAGCTACCTCTATTCCTTTTACCGCCTCGTAATGTTGAAATGCCATTTCAAATGCTGATAAGCACGAATCAGAGAAATGTACCATCACTACATACAAGCCTATCGTTGCGACTGCACTAATTAATAAGAATTTAAGGATACTTCCAATGAATCGAAAAAATTGGTGATCACATTATGCAGTGCTTTGAACACACCCTTCACTGGCGAAATGATGAATGTTTGAGCTGTCCAATTCACTGCCTTACCTACTCTGTTGGATGTAGTAACCATGTCGAATTCGATGAACTTTTCATTTATTGATATGGATTGATCTTTGTAGCTCGCTTAAAGTTTCTCAAAATCGCCTGACAAGGGAATTGAACTGATATTTTGATATCAAGTTAAGCCGGTAGTGCTAACTTATCCTTGAATTTTTATATCCAACAACTCTAGTTTGATAAGGTATTCTAATTCCTAATCAAACTTATCAGTTGAAGTATGACTTATAGCTGTGTCAGGATTTCCAAACACAATGCTCCTTAAACCATAACGAGGATACTACATTTTTACCATGACTGGCGGTTGCATATAAGATTACAGGACACCGTCGATCACTACTAAAGTTTCATCCTTGACTGATGTTGCAATGGTTCCATTCCTTTCAGGCTAACTGACGATTGATATTCCTCTAGCCAAAAATTCAATTAATTTATCCAGAGCAATTTTTGCAACCTCTAATAATTTTTCGTATTTAATCTGTTCATAAACATCTTTAACTTTATATTTCAAATGTGTTTCTAGCAATGAAGTCGTATCGTATTCGAATGATATTCTTTTTAGAAAGCAATTCTTTAGCACTCACAGCATTCTTTCTTAATTTGTCATCTTTATAAGTAACATCAGATAGAATACCTAAATCACAGAGGATTATTTATTTCCAAATGAACGTAGCTATATAGTTTAAATTATTACAAACTCTCCAATGATTTATTATTATTCCCATTTATTTTTAAGCACAAGGTTTCTTACTCACTACGAATCAAAGTTTTTAAAGTTGTTTACTTTTCCACTTATCTCCATATATGCCCCATTTATAATAAACTCTTTTTAGAATCAAAACTTAATTTACTCGAGCTCCTTCATTACTGTTATAACTCCTTTGATTTTTAAGATCGTCTCTTCTTTGAAATAATATCTTTTCCTACCGTCCTTCATTAATAGGGTAAAATCCGCTTGAATATCCTGTTCCTTTAGAATCCTCCAAAGCCTTTTCTCACCAATTTTAAACATCTTCATAACATCACTGAAAAAAAATCCTTTTTCTCTTTGTCGTTCTTTTTTTATTAAATCTAAACAGGACTGAAGTTCGTTTTCCCTATAATAATTATCAGCGAAAGTTCCAAAACTAGTTAAGCGGTAGGGCATTAGCATCCCAGATAAAGTGAATTCGACGATTTTAACAACAGTTAAATTGTTTACGGAATATTTAATAAGCGCATCATGAAATCTTAAAAATGGTGGATCTACTTCTGTTACCATGCTACCACTACAATTTTCGATTAACTTTTTAGCTTCTTGAATATTAAACATCTGGATTGGAGAATTGGCTATCTTAATTGGACTTATGTAGCTTGCCTCGACTAACTTTTGAACAGAAGTTACATTGATTCCTAATAACAATCCTACTTCTTTTTTGGAGATCAAATTTTTCCTTACATTCAAATAATCGTCGAGTTTCGACTTTCCAACCAAATATATATTTGTTCCTGTTGTTAATTTCGTTTCAATTTCGAGTTCATTATAATCACTCAACTCATGAAGCTTGCAATAAGCAATACCTGTATATTGACGGACCTCTTCCCTTCGTACTCGGCTTCTTCTTAATAATAATTCTGGTTCCCTTTTAAAAACGGAAAAATCTTTCCTTACGAAACCTTCATCGATTTGTTTGATAAAATATGAAACATACGCTTTCTTTAGCCATAGAAAAGTAGAATTATTAAAGATAAGTTCAAATTTTTTTAGCCGTTCATATCGTTGCATTTTTTGATTACGAGACAAGAAAACATCAAGAATGTAATAAAATCGTTTTGGAAAATCAAGATACATCCAATAAACATTGGCAAGTGCAATGGCCATCTTCAACCCACTTTTCTCCCCCTGTACACGGTTATAGAAAACCAATAAATTATTTGGTGTAGAACCTGTAAAGTCTTGTGCCCCAATAAGTAGATGAAAACTATGATAGGCTAATTGAAAAAAATGAACTAAATCACATATATCAATAATCGGAAAATTCTTGTCCCGAAACCCTTCTATAATTTGTTTTTGAGATTCCAATAATATGTCATTAACTGTTGATATAATATTTGTTTCTTTGAAACTAAATAAACATCTATTGCAAGAGCCGTTCATGAACGACCCCATACTTATCCGACTGTTGCATTTAGGGCAAGAATCAACTAATAACACATGATGATAGCCACACAAATGAACGGGAAGTATGTTCCAGATAAACTGATGAAAATAGTTCTCTTTTATACAAATAGGGCAATATTTAACTTTGTTTTTCATGATATTTTTTTTATAAAATTCAATTCCAAATTTATTTTGAAGGTAATGACCATTGTGCTTTTCTAGCATGTCAACTTCTTTAAAAACCAGTTCCCCCAACCTCTCCATTGCTTTTCCACTAAATTCATTATTTTGTGATTCATAAACTGACAACCCAAGTCGGGAATTAAGGTGAGAAACAGAGAAATAGCCATTCCAGTGTGCTAAACGATAAAGAAATCCTGAAAGACTCTCGTTGTGATAGATAGAGGGTCGGATAAGAAGTGGCTGATAATGGGATTTCATTATCATTAGCGCCTTTTTGTTCTGTTCTTTAATTGTCGCTTTAGAGATCTAATTACCTCTTGATAGTTTTTATTACTTAACTCATCAGCACCCCCATTTTCTAAAATACGGTATGCTAATGTTAAGCTACCATCATTCAACAATAATAAAATGTACTCATCATCATAGTTATCAATAAAGATCGGAATCTTTCGTGATAAGTAGCTTGCTTGCAAATACCATTGGTCACGTATTGCGATGCTACAGGAATAAATGATTCCATTAAATAATATCCCATTCTCTGTTACTTCTGCTTGATCGGAAGGAAATAAATCAATTAATTTTTCCACTATAATTACCTCCTATTAATCTATTAATATTATTTTCCCCAAAAGATAGATTAATAATACATATAAATAGTAATTTTATTTTAATACTATCTTTTATGTGATGTTTCTATTCAATCATGTTGTCTACACTTTCAAGTAGAGGTGTGGCTAATGTCTGGAACAATTTTAAAATTAATCGGAGAACGTATACGTGATTTACGAAAAGAGAGAGGCCTTTCTCAAGAACAATTAGGAGAGCTGGCTAACCTTCACTATACTTATATCGGTGGAGTAGAGCGAGCTGAAAAAAACATATCCGTATTGAATCTTGCAAAGATTTCGGATGCCTTAAATGTAGGGGTTTATGATCTATTTACTTATACAAGGTTAAGCAGGCAAACAACCGATAAATCAGATGATGTAGAACAGATATTAAATCTTCTTCTCTCGTTAACCCCAAGTAATGTTAGAAAAGCAAAAAACATATTATCGGAAATGTTCGATAAAAATTAAATGGCAGCCACAATTGGCTGCCATTTACCATTTCGTATAGTAAAAACAAATGTACATAGGGCTATAGAGATACTGTTCTTATACATTTAATGTGAATCTCGATTCTAAGAGGACTTCTTTGGTTTCCTTTTTTTAATCATCAGCTTTTCTTTATATCTAGTCATTGCATCCGTTTCACCTCTGATAACTGCCTCTAAGCCAAAGTTAGTATCAGTAAATGGATTAACAACATATGGCCTTGCTACCTGTTTTATTTTCAACATAGCTCTAGCCATATGGGATTCAGTAATTTGATCATCCCCTGCCTTTACAGCAAAGAAAGTCGCATTTTCTAATAGTTTCATTACATAAAAAGGGATCCCCTTTGAAATATAGTAAATTTTATCGGCTTTCCTGGGATCAGCTAAATTAGCAGAATCCGCGAATGGAAGAAGTCCATCTATCTTCTTTAAAAAAATTCGGAAAGTAATAATCTCCTCAGGAGTACCATAGGCAAACGGCTCTAATTCTACTTTATTGCAGAATCTTCGATCCAGTTGCCCATTTCTAATAAAAACCTTATTTGACTCAGGCATTCCACATAATACCACGGCAATTCTTATTTCTTCTGTGAAGGTCTTGACCCAATTAGAAGCCGTTGCTAACACATGATCGGTATCTGCATCAATTAAATGTTGAAATTCATCTAGGATAATCATTTTAATACCTAATGATCTCACAAAATGATGTATACGACTTGTTAACTCACTCTCTGTCCCCTTATGATGAAACGGATCTCCCATAATTTCAAGCACTTTCGATGCAAGCATTCTCGGCGTTGCTTTTGGTGGAACTCGTACATGCAAAATGGGTATACGCGGAAATTCTTTATCCTCCTTTTTCACAATCTCTCTCGGGTAACGATCAGTAAATTCTGTAGTTACCGTACTCTTTCCAACACCGGTAGGTCCAAAAATATATAATCCTTCTGGACTTACAGACCCTTCAGATAAAACTAACATCATTTCCAATTCTTCAAGAAGTTGCTCATATTTAGGGTGGTGGACAATGATGCCTTTGACATGTTCAACACGTCGTTTTATTTCGTCACTATTTTGCGCTACTCCATTTAACCGTTCAAATTCCATTTACTTACCATCCTTTCGTCCTGTACCCCAACTATTAGCAAAAGACTCTAAATCAACATTATCAATATATAACTCTCCTGGTTTAGGGTCCAAAATAATATCATAATTACTATTCTTCACAGATTTTGAAGTTGGTATACTACCTTTATTATCTTGATCTTTAATAATCATAATGTTAATACTTTCAGTAATTCCAGGTATTTGATGGCTGGGGACCCCTTTCATTGCGCTGACTAATGTCTCTTGTGCAGCTTGTTCACGTCTTTTTCTTCTCTTAACTCCTTTGAATTCTAGTTTGCATTCTTCTTGAATTTCCTCAATTGCAAGTCTAGCTCTCCCAAGATGAGCTGTGTCAAATTCATTGAATTCTTTGCCATTTTTATTTGTAAGATAAGCCAATAATTCAGCATGTACAGGATATTCTTTATCTATATTCTTCTTTTCAAGCCCACCATTTTTTATACAAGCTTCAATATATTTCTTGTTGTATTCATCTCTGACATAAACTACCCTCATATCTGAACCATATCGAACACATACTGATCGGCTCTTCCCTTCTCTCTCCAGTCTCTTCCTTAATTCATTTAATTCTTCACTAAAAAAGAAATGGCCCATTAGTTCAATACCTCTCGGGACAATTACACGTGTTGTACTATCAGTAGAGAATATCAATTCTAAATATTCTCGTTTATATGGAAGGCGAGGATGTACCTTCATTTCTATTATCCCAGTTTGCCAAACCTGCTCAGGTACACCTTTAACGTTTTCTCCTCTATTGTAGTTATTAGCAACTAAGTCAACAATCGCAATATAAGCAATATGATATAACCCTTTTATATCCACTGTAGCTTTAGCTTTTGCATTGTACTGCCCTTTCTCATTTGTATTAGAAAAAAGTGAACCTACTAAACCTTGAAATGCCTTATGATTTAAATTTCCGAGTGCTTGTTCTATTGCCCCCTTTTGATGACCAGCTTGTACTTCAGCATAACGAAGGCCTATATTTAATGCAGCACAAACCTCTGCAACTTCTTTAGAATCATTTACCGATGCGTTGTCTAATAAGATAGATTGTGGCACACCATAAGCTGACCATTCATTCTCAACTTTTGGATACTTCTCTTTAAATCCTGTTTTAGGAAGTATACAATGTAATATTAGTTGCTTCCAATCACCAGCATTAGGTTGAGCTTTGAAAATAATATTAAAGCCCATCGGTTCATTAGTAGCTTGATCAACACCATACATAAGAATAGGACGAAAAGTTTCATCCAACTCAAAATCCACAATCAAGCAGTCAATTGGAGTCCAATCGAGCTCTAGAGTTTCTAATGGACGAGTGGCTTTAGTTGTTGAATGTACACCACTATGCTTAAGATTAGCTTGACTCAAACCCATAATTACTTTATCACGCTCGTATGAATCAACATTATTCTTCTGCAATCTTCTAAAAGTAGATTCAGAAATTGTCTTTAGAATTTCTTTTGTATCTCTAGTGATATTTATATCAACCAAATTGCAATCCAAAATATGGTACTGATCTCTTGTAGTTATGTATTCAGCTTGCTTACCATATTTAAAAATAATAGTTGATACTTCTTTCATTACTTCATCAGAGACCCGATGATCCTTTGGTCCCGTTTTTCTTGGGATTAAATCTAATTTGTATCTGCGTTTATACCATAGTTTTACCCATCTATAGAATGATGCTAGAGATAGAGAACCTTTGGGTCGATTCTCAATAGGATAATTCTCTATATATTTCTTTACCTCTGACGGCCGAAGTTCTCCTTTAATAAAGGGCTCTATGACCAAGTATCGTTTGTCCATCACGTCTTTCTCTTCTGAACTATAATCATCTTTGTCATACTCGATTTCAGATTTATCTGCCTTCTCTTGTCTTAAATATAACCTTTTATCACTTCGCCTTTCATTATAAGCGGTCAATAATTCTTTAAGCGAAAATAGCTCTTTACAGTCATAAGCTAAATTTAAAACTTCCAATTCATTATTTCTTTGACGTAGCACTTCATATTCAGTTTCACCAATTTGAAATCGAGTACCGTAAGAAAAATCAGCAAACATCTATTATTTCCCCCTCAATTAATTCTTAAAAAAGAATCGTCGGAAATTTTATAATTAACCAGGTCTGTTTGGATATCTTGCAGATAAATTAGTTGGTAAACAGCAGCATAAAAAGATTCTTCTTCGATATCCTCACAAGCTTCCCTTAATTCAAATAAATGCAATTCATACATCTCTTCCACTTTTGCAGCAATTTGATTCATTATTTGTTCTGAAACATCTCGGGTTCCAAGATGTCTCAACAATGAAAGGTTCCATTGCAAATATTTCGGGTCTATTTCTCTCTCAGTAAAAACTTTATAATCCCACCCCATTTCTTCACAATATCTCCTACCAACTTCGTATTTTAAAATATTCTTTTGTTTATTGAAGAAACGCTCAGTTTTAACTTCAACAATAGTGACACGATTATTTTGCGAAATCATTTTAAAGTCTGGATAGTATCTGTGCTTTTTTCCATTTACAGTGTAGTAAATACAGACTGGTTGATGATAAATCTCCTGAATCTCTTGATCAAAGTCAGCTAAACGAATAAAATTCCGTTCAAGAAAGCTATCCCAATGGATCATATCTCCAGTTTTTAAAAAGGGCTCTTTACCGCGATACCCTTTGCGTTTTGGTCTAATTTCCCGAGCTGGTTTGTATGTCATTACTTAGCTCCTATGTTTTCAGAATTTATGATAAATTATTGTCATATTTATGTTATATAAACCTAAAGAAACACCAATAATAAACTCACAGTAAGTAAACAGGTATGAAGTAACTGTCACATAATGGTGAGTTTTTGATTGGTGCTTGCTACTCATAAATCCAAAAAACATGTACACTTAGGCAGTCAATTTTAAGGTAAACTGGTCGGATCTCTTTGGGTTACAGTACAATCAGTATTTCCTATTATCATAGTTAATCTAATTAAAATTAATTATATAAAATGGGAATTTATTGATTTCTTTATAAGTTAGTCATAAGGGGGTCTCCCCTCGGTTCTTATAAATAAATCTTTAATACTTGAAATAATATGTTATCTAAAATATATAACTTAGGAGTATATATATGAACTTATTAAACAGAAAATTTTTGATTAGTCCATCACCTAAAACAGAAGAAACAATAGATAGTTATTTGAGTCGAGTATTACAGTGTAATGGATATAAAAAAATCTCCTATATAAAACAATACAAAGCCGAAAAGTTTGAATATATTCCGATGTTTAATCAAGATAAATTATTAAAACTCACTGATTTATTATCTGAAAAAAAAATTAAAGAATTGTTTTTAAGCGAAGAAATTATATCATTGTGTATGAATAATGCTTTTGTGGGTAAGTATGGTTTACTGATCAATTCAATTAGAGTTTGTCCACAATGTTTGAAGGAAGGCCCCTATCACAGAAAAATATGGGGTCTTATTGGATATACAACTTGTCATATACATAACTATTTAATGTTAAGTCATTGTATATGTGGTAAGAAAATTAGAAGTCTGAGTACTGAACTACTTTTTTGTAAATGTGGTAGAGACTACCGACTAATGAATATTATTTATGTAAAACAAAAAATGGAAAATCACAATACATACTTGTATTCACGAATGATGGATAGAAAAAATAATGATGCTAAGACCACTCTTTTATGTTCACTAACAGTTGATGCTGCTATTGAAATAGTGCTGCGTTTCTCCAAATGTATATTAGACCTTAATAAGGTTAAAACTAATAGTTGGGTATTTTTAAAAGATACTTTACTGCTCCATAAATTGTTGGAAGAAGTATATGGGTATTTTACTAATTGGCCAAGAAACTTTCATAAGCTATTGAAAAAATTAGATGATGGTATGTTTAATAACACATTAATTTATTTAATGAATGAGTTAAATAGAGACCAGTTTATGATACTGAGTCATGAGATTGCCTGTTATATAAAAATGAAAAACACACATAATCTTCCAGATGTGGTTGAACATAAAAATGATTTTACTGAATTACTTAAAAAGACCTTGTTTCTAATGGAAATAAAAACTTCGTATGATTAAACCAAATTAATTTTTTCTCTTTATTAAGAAGTTCTTAGCCTAAAGGAAAATAGACTTTGAAATAACTATATAGATGGAGGCTGGATTAATGAATAATGACCTTGATCAGAATAGGACAGATATTAATAGCGCATTACTTGTCATTAATGAGATTCTTGATGAGAGAAAAGAAAGTGTTTTTCAAATTAAAGCTACTAATACGTCAAAAGGATATAAAACGGATTGGAACCATTTTATCAGTTGGTGTAGTAAAAATGGGTATGATTCACTACCGGTTAATGATGAGGCATATGCAATTTATATTACAACTTTAGCTCTAAGTGGATATAAAACTAGTACTATTACTAGGAGAATGAGTGCAATCTCCCAGGCACACTTTGTTGCCGGTTACTGTAGTCCTAAAACTCTAACAGTACGAATGGTTATAGCAGGTATTCGGAGGGCTTATGGTATAAAAGAAATTGGTAAGCATCCCCTTCATGTTGATATGCTCAAAAGTATACTAAACATGTTGCCTAATAACCTTAAAGGGTCTCGTGATAAGGCGATATTACTTATTGGGTTTTCAGGTGCATTTCGAAGGAGTGAGGTAGTTGCGATTGATGTAGAGCATCTTCATTTTAATGATACTGGTCTATTAATTGAAATGCGAAAATCCATAACCAATCAAAAAAAAGCTGGGGAAACAGTCGTTATACCCTATGGAGTTTGTCGTAATACATGTCCCGTTAAAGCTGTTCAAGACTGGATAAAGAACTCGGGCATTAAAATGGGACCTTTATTTCGCTCTATAAATCGTCATGGACAAATGTATGTAAATAGACTTTCTGATAAAGCGATTTCCCTGATTTTAAAAGAATATGTAAAAGCAGCAGGGTTTAATGAAGAGTTTTATTCAAGTCACAGCCTTAGAGTTGGATTTGTTGTTTCAGCAGCTATGACAGGAAAAAGTGAACAGTCTATTATGGCTCATACTCGTCTTAAAACAGATAGAATTATCTCGAAATATATACAAATGGCACATATGATACAAGAAAATGGAGCGATTGATATCGGACTATAACCAATTTTTTTGTAAGTCAATTACTCGAGATTGTATGGCTGTAATGTGTACTAACTATGCCATGTTACATTCCAAAAATCAACGAACTATTAGAAGCTAACTATACTATTTGTACTAAAAATCTTCCCGAAGTACTTCTCCATTTACATCAGCAACCTTATACATCACTCTAGAATATTCCATATATGTACTCCGGCAATTCTACATATAATTTTCTATTTAATACTACGTTTTAAATAAACCAATCCTCCGTCAACACCAATTCTTCCACAAGTACATTTTTTGAAACATATATATCCAGAGATTCATTTAATTCAATCCAGTTCTGGAAAAAGGGCATCAGTAAACTGAGACCTACTCTAACCCAGGAATTTTTGTCATACCTATGCAGATGATCATGAGAAAGGGAAGGTAATTATCGGCTTACACAAAGTTCTGTGTCATCACATTAATAAATCATCATTTTGAATTCAGTATCAGAAAAGGAACCTTGAAAGGCATACTGCCGATCAAGGTTTTGTTAACACTTTATCCCAGTAATTATCTGGATTTCTAGTTTATAAATATTTATTATGCTACCTGAAGAAATCAATAAGCAGTTACTGCTCTGAAACTATGTTATTAATCATCCTAACCCCAAATAAACTAGGAAATAAGCTGAATCCTGTACCTATACAGGATTCAGCTTATTTAGGTCTCATTATGCACTATCTTCATTGTAAAAAAAGTACTGAACTCTCTTCCTTTATAAACTCACAATAATTTTTCTAAGGGTTTACGTTATCAGCGTCAATTGTATAGCTTTTTCGACTTAGTGCTGTAATTTTAGATTCTTCCTATAATAAATGAATATCGGTGCATATTTATACATTTCTCATAAATTATGAAAATCCATTCTCACTAATTATGAAAAAATTCTCATTAATTATGACACCACACACACACCTACGAGCACTTGCTAAATCCGCAGTTGCTGCATGTTTTACAGCCCTCAATGTTGATAAGTGATGCGCCACCGCATGAAGGGCACAAATCACGAGAAGTATTTATCCCACTTCCCTGGAAGTTTCCTACTGAGTTATTAGCATGATCTTCGTGATGATCAATTGTAGCCGCTACAGGTGCGGAGTCATGATCTGCATGAGGTCCAATCTGCACATGAGTTTCCAACGCTTTGGCCACAGCATCAGCTATGGACTCCACACGATTCACACCAAATCCAATCGCTCCGGATCCCCCAATACCTTTCAAATGCTTGATCAATAATTCTACCTTGTGACCATGATCGCCATAGCGTAGGAACAATGAGCACACTCGCCCTAAAGCTTCCGCCATAGCGAATACATCTGAACCTGCCTTCCCAACATTCAGGAAGATTTCACTCGGGATACCACCCAGATCGTTAATGGTAATGTACGCCATACCAAACGGAGTATTGATTTTATACGTAGCCCCACGGAGAACTTGAGGACGTTTTTTATATTGCTTATCTAACGCTCCTTTATCATCAACCTCTGTATTCACAGATAATGATTGCGTGAAGTTCTCTACCTGAGCTTGTTCTGCAACTTCATCCGTAGAAGGAACCTCAGTCACTGCAGCCTTCTCTTCCTTCTTCTCTGTTTGCAATACCTGTACATCACGGCTACCATCGCGATAGATAGTTACCCCTTTACAACCAAGGTCAAATGCCAACTCATAGAGTTCCTTCGTTTCTTCTACTGTGAAATCCGCTGGGCAGTTCGCTGTTTTCGAAATTGAACTGTCCACCCAACGCTGAATCGCAGCTTGTGTACGGATGTGATCCTTAGCCGATAGATTCATCGCAGTTACATAATAATCAGGAAGTTCTTCGCCTGGATGAGCATCTAGCCAATCTTGAGCAATCGGTACAAACTGCTCATCGAAACCAAGACGACTCTGACGATAATATTTGAAAGCGAAATAAGGTTCAATTCCTGTAGAAGTTCCCACCATCGTGCCTGTACTACCTGTCGGTGCTTGTGTAATGAGCGTTACGTTACGGACACCTTTCTCACGCACAGCTTCGCCAACTTCAGGATACGCTTCGCAGAGTACTTTCATAAATCCACTTTGTAAATACGGATCAGCCTCAAATGCTGGGAATGCTCCCTTCTCTTCCGCTATCTCAGCGGAGGCTAGGTAGGCTTCTTTGGCAATGAATCCATATAGTTTATCCAAAAACTCTAATGATTCAGGGCTACCATAACGTATATGCAATTTAATCATCAGTTCAGCGAGCCCCATTGTTCCCAGACCAACGCGTCGTTCTTTCTTCTGATTTTCCTTGTTTTCTTCGAAGTGATAAGGAGTACGATCAATAACATTATCCAAGAAACGAACGGAATAACGTGTTGTTGTCGCTAGGTCATCCCAATCAATGTCGTGTTTCTCTTCATCATAGAACTTAGACAAATTAATAGCTGACAGATTGCAGACACCCCAACCAGGTAAACCCTGTTCTCCACACGGGTTTGTACAGATGATCGGATTAAAGTACCAGCTGTTAGACATTTGGTTGTAATACTCCATAAATACAACGCCTGGCTCGGCCGATTTCCAAGCAGATTCAATAATCGTATGCCAGATCTCACGTGCTTTAACTGTACGATAATGAACTACCTTGCGACCCGCAGCCTTCCATTTATCGAGATCGCCGTCCCATACCTCGTTGTAATCCTCTTCTGTTGTATCCGGGAAGACGAGATCCCAATCGAGGTCCTCCTTGACAGCTTTCATAAAATTGTTACTTACGCAGACCGATAAGTTTGCATTCGTTACTTGTCCCATACTTTGTTTGACCGTGATGAAATCGAGTATATCCGGATGCCAATCATTCATCATCAGCATTAGTGCACCACGTCTGCTTCCACCTTGCTCTATCAGGCCTGTCGTGTAGCTGAACAATCCACCCCATGACACCGCACCGCTAGAAGATCCATTCACGCCTTTTACTATGGCACGGCGAGGACGGAGCGAACTAAGATTGATCCCTACACCACCACCACGAGCCATAATCTCCGTCATTTCTGACAAAGTTTCCATAATTCCCCCGCGGCTATCCTTTGGTGAAGGAATGACATAGCAGTTAAATAGGGTCAATTCATCGCTCGCTCCTGCACCTGCAGCGATTCGTCCACCCGGAACTAATTTCCAATCATCCAAAATGTAACGGAACTTCTCTTCCCAATCCTTCTGAAGTTCTGGGGTTTGTTCAACTGATGCTATAGCGGTAGCCAGACGATCCCACATTTCCTCAGGTGTTTTCTCTATATTCAGCGTCAGCTTCTCTACATCAGATTCCACCAATTCGCCTTGGCGAGTCTTGACGGTAACCTTACGTCCTTCGCGAGCAACGATTTCCCCAACTTCCTTTGTCGGAAACTTCGGATCATCTTTAGTAAGTACGAGAACAACGTCCCCTACCTTTGCATGACTTGGATCAGCGTCTTTCCAAGCGTAACGGTCCAAGAAGATTTTCTCACTTAGGCCTTCTAATTTTTGCTTCTGCTGTTTATTCAAAAAAAACACCCTCCTAAAAGTTTTGTGAGCGTTGCTTCCTGAGTAATCTTCGTACAAAACTACCTCGAAAGCATACGCCTAAGTTTTGTGAGCGTTACTTCCTGAGTAATCTTCGTAACAAAACTACTCCGAAAGCATACGCCTAAGTTTTGTGAGCGTTGCATCATGAGTCTGATTTTGTATCAAAACTAACTCTGTGATTGCATGCGTTTAAGTTTCTATAAGTATTTTAACAATAAATAAAGATCACCATATATTGTGTGCGAGTACTATTATACTATACTACATATCGATATTACAGCCTGTTTTGAGAAAAAAACATACTTAAATTCGACAAATTAATCCCTACCTTAGACACTGGAAATCTTTAAAGTTATGAACTTCCTCTTTTTCGTCCATACTACACCTACATCTGCAAGAATACGCAATTACTAATGGAGGTTTATTACCATGTGTCCTCATCCCCCAAGACCTGCTGTAAATTCGACAAGTCCGATCCCAGTTTCTGTTGAATTCGATCATAGCTGGTTCGAAGATCTCGAAACTCGCCTAAATAAAGGCGGCCCTTGGGACGATTGGAAGTTATTCAACCTAGCTGCACAAGCAGAGACTGCTTCACTGGTCACTAGTTTTGACGAGATGCTATGTCTTCAACATCTGCAGAACGTGACTCCATTACCACATCAGACCGAAACCGCACGTAAAGTATTATTCGAAATGCGGGGCCGCGCCATACTAGCCGATGAGGTTGGTCTTGGTAAAACAATCGAAGCCGGAATGATTCTGAAAGAATACTTCCTTCGCGGCCTAGTACGCAAAGTGCTTATACTTGTACCCGCCTCACTGGTTCTCCAGTGGGTGCGAGAGTTAAATCAGAAATTCGGTATTCCAGCCGTTGCGCAGAAAAAGGAGTATTCTTGGCAGAATGACATTGTTGTAGCCTCAATGGATACAGCCAAACGCAATCCTCACAAAGATATTTTAATCAATGGTGAGTACGACATGGTTATCGTTGACGAGGCACATAAACTCAAGAACAAGAAGACCACTAATTATCAATTCATGTTACAACTACGAAAAAAATACTGTCTACTACTTACCGCTACTCCAGTGCAGAACGATCTGGGCGAATTGTTCAATCTTATCAATCTACTCAAACCAGGTCAACTCGGAGGATCGAATGATTTCTCGGCTAATTTCGTCGTCGATAAACGGATTCCAAAGAACGAAGGTCAATTGAAAGGTGAGCTCGCTAAAGTTATGATTCGCAATCGGCGTGGTGACGGCGAACTAGATTTCACCAAGCGGATCGTTCGAAATGTTCACGTTGAACTTTCTGATGAAGAGAAGAAATTATACGATGGCGTCACTTCCTTTGTCAGAGATCAATATCAGGCGGCTGGTGGTAATCTTAGTAGTATGCTTTCACTTATCACTCTTCAACGCGAAGTGTGTAGTAGCCGGGATGCCGTGTTTGTAACACTCGTTAATTTATCAAAGAAATTACCTCTAGATTCTCCGCTTCGGGAAAGAATATGGGGACTCGTAGACATCATTAAGACCATTCAAACGAATAGTAAAGCTGAAAAAACAATGGAGATCATTCAAGGAATGAACGAAAAAGTGATCATCTTTACCGAATACCGTGCCACCCAAGAATACTTAATGAAATATTTCAGAGACCGTAATATGACTGCAGTTCCGTATCGTGGTGGAATGAACAGAGGAAAGAAAGATTGGATGATGGATCTCTTCCGTGGACGGACTCAAGTTATGATTGCCACCGAAGCTGGCGGTGAAGGTATCAACTTACAGTTCTGCCATCAGATGATCAATTTTGATTTACCCTGGAATCCTATGCGCGTAGAACAGCGAATCGGACGTATACACCGATTAGGCCAAGAGCATGATGTCATGATTTACAACCTATCCACCCAAGGGACGATTGAGGAGCATATTCTCAATCTTCTGCACGAGAAGATCAACATGTTTGAGATGGTAATCGGTCAACTCGACGTGATTTTAGAGCGCTTCGAGAAAAAAGAATCTTTGGAAAAAAGCATCTATAAAATACTACTGGAATCTCAAGATGACCAAGAAATTGCCAGTCGCGTGGATTCCCTTGGCCGTAGCATTCATTCCATCAAGAATGAGTTGGATAATGAGGAATTATCCGTTACTGATAATGGTAGCGATTTCAAACAATTGCTAGGAGGTTAACATACATTGACAATGACAACGGAGCAAATCCAGAAATTTGTCATGACTTATTTAGAAACGACAGAGTGTCAAATTATCGAAAAATCACCCTCCCACGTCACCGTAAAACTATCACCCCAAGCGGATCGTGATTTGACGAATCGCCCTTATTATTGGGGTTTTATTGAGCGCACTGGAGCTGAACCTGAGACCATGTCATTCTCTTTCATCTTTGATCCTGAGAGGCATCAGGCCGATCTCGATCGGCAAACCAAAGCAGAGTCAGAACGAACTTCGAGAATTGCTGCTGAGGGAGAAGCCTCTAATCCTATTGAAACACCAGTAAATGCACAACCACAGGAAGACAGCATTCTCGGAAGGTACTTTGGGGTGGTTCGCCCCCTACCTATACTTGGACCCGGCAGAATTCAGCGTGAGGAGTTAACCTATGGTAGTCCCAGGCTTAAACAAATCTTTGCTGCTGCTCAGCGTTCGGGGCGCTGCGTCTACTTATTTGAAGACCCTGGACAAAAGCAGCGAATGACTTTGCTCCCAGCTGCCTACGAACCTTGGCTTGGTGTCTGCTTCAAAGTTGAACTTTCCTGTGATGTGAAACGCGAGGAATTGCATTTCTACGGAATATCCTTACTAAATGGCAAGGTGGATGAAGATTTCAATTCAAAATTATTAGATAAAAACTGGATGCCACGTGTACCCGAGAATATTCACATTGAACCTTCAAGATTATCTCTCGCGGATGGCCGCGATGTTCTGGAATCTAAATTAAGAACCAAAGTCGAGTCATATGATCATAGCTGGGCTGAAGAAGCCTCCGAACGTCTTCAGGACGAGCTTACACTCATTGAGTCTTACTATAGAGATCTGTTGGAACAACCTGACGAAGAACAAAATAAGGCCATTCAAGAGCAATTCGAATCTAGACAGGGAGAAATCCGCTGGCAATACCAGCCGAGAATTGTCGTATCTACCGTAAACTACGGCATCTTTCATCTACGTTCGCCGTGGTAACCATGAATTGACCCTGCTCGCTAAAAGATCGCAAAAATAGAAGCAGAATAACCTGCCCGAACCCGACACGTTGTAACACCATTTTTGAGCTGTCTCCAATACAATGGACAAGCGGTCCGAGCTTCAGCAGTTTTTAATGCTGTGATGGATACCATATACCATTCCAATGAAATGAAGGTGTAGAGACATGAACATCTGGAAGCCGACTTCAATTTTAGTAAAAACATTGGTGTGTACTGCCCTACTCCTGCCTGTTGTCCTCCAATTTCAAGCAGGAGCAATTCCCGTACAGGCAAATGTTTCTCAAACCACGAAACGAGCAGACACAGCACCCGAAGATCTACGCCAATATACAGCTGAAGTGATCCAACAACTAGCCTTAAGTGAACCATTAACTTCTTGGAAAAACGCAGATTATGTGATTGAACCACTCGGTCCAGGGACACGCAGTTGGCTTGTTACTGTGAAGACAGAGAAGAACGCTCCACCCGGTTATATCATCATTTCTTCTACAGAAAATAACGAATACAAGCTCGTCGAGTACGGGAGCGGTCCCGATTCCTTATACGTTCGTTCCAACTTAGAGTCCGCTCTCAAGGCTAGTGGAATCTCCAAACAAGGAATAACTAACGAAAATGCAGTACCTTTATACGGTGGTCCGGTTCTTGCAGAATGGAAAGTCAAACCGAGCGTAGCAAACTCGATTCAATTTCTGGATGCCTTAACCGGGGAACTTCTACCGGAAAGTAAAGAAAGCTGGGACAAACAAGCTGCTAAATACCATGCCCCGGAGCTCGCAGTTGGAAGTAACCAGAGAGGACTGTCACCTGAAGGCACCATATATACTTCCAAAGTGTTCGATCCCTATGACAACATATTATGGATGACGGAGAAATCCCTAAAATTTAAGAAGGAATCTTTCGAAGCCATTCTAAATGCTAGTAAGAAACTTGTCTTTGTCTCCTCCGGAGCGGAACGCACTTATAACATCCCATTACCTATACACGGCTATCAGAAATGGACAGAAGATTCCTCATTAAACTCCAATGAAGCCATTTACGTACTTACTGGATCAGAATCCTCTTCTCGATGGATTTCACTTCATGCACTTATTGATTGTGGCTATTTTGTCGCTTATAAAGAATAATTTATTTCTATAAATAAGAGAAATACTAAAAGCAGCTATCCCCTAAGTAGTATTGCTACTTGTGAGATAGCTGCTTTTGATTTCAAAATGATGCTATCTCTGTGCCCTGGTACTCTTCTTCCCACCACTGTTTTAAATCTGCGAGGTCCACATTACGTTTCTGCTTTCGGGCATATCGTTGCACTCGGTACAGTAGCTTATCGAAGATAAGTGAATTAGGTTTAATCCCTTCCTTGTCCAACACATATCTAAGAGCACTCTTTCCTGAATGTGTTCCAAGCACCACCTTGTGCTCACGCCCCAGTTCAATTGGATCATAGCTTTGATAAGTACTGGCACATTTGTGTAATCCATCAACATGGATACCAGATTCATGGGTAAATACAAGCGATCCTACTATTGGTTTCGCTTCGGGAAGTCTACGACCTGATGCCTTTGTTACCGTCTCTGCCAATGCTTGAAGAGCATCTTTTCTCACTCCGCACTCCCCACCATAGAGATGGCACCATGCCATTACAACTTCTTCAAGTGCGGCATTTCCAGCGCGTTCACCTAACCCTAACACTGTCGTGCTAGCCCATACTGCACCCGCTGTAATTCCACATAAAGTATTAGCCGTAGCCAGTCCGAAATCATTATGACAGTGGACTTCCAACTCAATTTCTGAGCTTACTTCACCTAGTAGAGCAGAAATGCGACCCATCATCTCAACCGGTTGATGCATTGATACTGTATCTGCATAACGGAACCGAGTAATTCCCTGTTCCTGATGTATTGATGTGATGAGTTCTACCAAATAAGACAAGTTCGCTCGCGATGCGTCCTCCATCCCAACAGACACAATCATGTCACGATTTCTAGCATATTCGACAGCCATTAGAATACCTCTTAATCCTTGTTCTTGTGACCATCCAAGCTTGGATTGAAGCTGAAGAAGTGAGACGGGGATTGAAATGTGGCACCACGGCACCCCCGTCTCTTTAGCCCGGTCGATATCGGAAATAACCGCCCTATTCCAGGTTAATAATGTGATAGGAAGATTCAAATCCATAATAGCGTAAATGTCCAGTTGCTCGCGCTTGCCCATCGCCGGTATTCCAATCTCTGCTTGCTCAACACCACACTCAGCTAGCTGAGTTGCAATACTTAGCTTTTCCTTTCGATTGAACGATACTCCCGCCGATTGTTCACCATCCCGAAGCGTAGTGTCACAAATACGAAGCCTCTTCACACTCCCCATCTCCTTTCTATAGAGTTCCACAGCAGCTACAGTTCGGATCACGCTGTAAACCAAAGCTGTAGCTCTGTAAATTCAATGTATTCATTCGGTACATAACCCCCAGAAAAGGTTCGCCGATACCAGCTATATATTTAATGGCTTCCATCGCTGCTAAACATCCCGCCATTCCAGAAGTAGCCCCTAGTACAGGAAACCCTAGTGGCTCCCATTCAGAAGATTGATGCGGATAAATGCAGGTAAGGCAAGGCGTTTCTCCTGGCACCACCGTTGTGAGCGATAACTCAAATCCGTACATAGCTGACTCAACCATCGGCTTACGACAGTCCACACATAGGCTATTTAGCACATACCTCTCAGGAAAGTCATAGCGAGCATCGATGACGATATCAGCTGACTCAACCCATGGCCTTGCCGTTTCATAAGCAATCCTCAGTGGGTAGCCTTCGATACAGACATCTGGGTTCAATCTTTGAAGCTGCCCTATCGCGGTTTCCATCCTCTGCTCTCCAACCCGAGAAGAATCCATCAAAATTTGTCGATTCAGATCAGGGAGAGCTATTTCACCTTCGTGTGCCAGAATCAACCGTCCAATTCCCGCCGCCGCCAGATAAATAGCTGCAGTTCCGCCCAGTCCTCCAATACCAGCAATCATTACGGTCGCTTCCTGCAATTTCCTCTGTCCATCTTTGCCAACCAGCTTAATCTGCCGTGTAAATCTGGCCTGCTCCATTTCAGCTATCCCATGTCCACTCATCATCTCACCGCCTATCCTAACGTCCGACTAAGCTTTATTAGCGAACAAAAACAACTCGCGATATCTTTCCCGATTTTGCAACCCTTCGCGAATACAAGAGACTCCATATACCTGTACTTTCAAATACTCTGCAAATGGAAATGAAGAACCCCCACGAAAACTATCCGACACTAGGACCGTACGTCCAGAATAAACAATCGCTCTCCCAAAACCCTCCTCATTGATTTCCACCATACTTTGGATTATCTCTCCACTTAGCTGTTCAAGCACGGTAGCAACAGTTTGGAAGAAGAAGGAGACCTGTTTTTTAACAACCGGTGAAACACTGCATGCTGATGCAAGCTCTCGTTTCTGCTCTGGTGAACACAAGAACAACTTTGCTATTCTCTCTTCCACGGGCAAATCGTCGTACTTCCCCCATGGATCACATAAATGTAGACAACGATTCAGACTCAGTGAAAATAGTTCTCCAAGATGCTCATCGTGCTGTATCATTTAAATCCTCCCTTTCTTCCAAGGCGTTATTTTCCTTGTTTAATATTTTTTCTAACCAAAGAGGGGGCCTTCCAGACAACAATTCCTGTAGGCGCCCCAGTTGACTTTCAATAGAGCTCCCCATTGGAACTTTAACGGGCATAATTTTTCTGCGAGTGACACGAGCAGCAGCTGAAGCCCCAATCTGCATTATAAAAACAAGCGTACAGTCCCCAATCGCTCCAATTCTGCTCTCAATACGCCCATTCTCATCACCGCCCTGGATATCACTCACATGCCTTATTTCGAGAAGCACGGAACTCCCCTTAATAACTTCGAATATGGCAAACTGTATACACTGACCAAAATGGGCATTCACTGTGACACCATCATGACTAGCAAAGGCGACTTTCATTCCGTGCCTCCTCCCTTCTGATCAGTAAATTCCCTACCTTATTAACCCAATTCATTGCACCTTTATACCCCACACTCACAGACATATAGGATCCTAATTCATCGGTGATCGGGAACCCCGCTGATAGAAAAGAGGCACCGATTCGTTTGGCTCCTTGTCTACCATGACAATTACTAACCCAAATATCCGCTCCATTCCCTAAGTTCTCCGCATCATCCAAATCTCCAACCCAAACTTCCTGTTCCGTTTCCCGGATCAAAGCTGTTTCACAAGAACCAATTAATGCTTTAATCTCCACCCCCATCTCCCCCAACCAAGATCCAACCGACATCAAGTGATCCGGTTCTAATGCGACGACCGCCGATGATCCCGCATAATGGAAGTGAGCATCAAGCATACTATCAAGCAAGTTTTCACGTTGCCACCGATAGCGTTGTGGAACAGAGGCTCCACTTAGTTGCTGAAGGAATAATAAAAGTTCGTCAGTTGCACGAAGGCCACTCATCCCATGAAATACTTTATAAGGGATCCCCACCGCATTCTGAAGTCTTCTCGCAGGGCGTTCCATGCTGGAGCCAACAGCAATCGTATAGCTGGAACGCAAACTCTGACGGATGGAGTCTAGCGGGACCCCTCCGCGTGTCAGCGGAGAGAAACCCGTTAACAAATGTCCGGACAAAGACGTTGATATATCAGGAATCGTAATGACTTCAAAACCAAAATCACTAATCATCTCTTTTAGTTCGGCTATATCCCCTGCAGTGAGGAAGGAGCCTGGCAGTAAATTAACTTGACTGTAGATCTGCTTAGTAGGTGCTTTGCATCCTTCCTCCTGAATGACCGCATCAAGAATACCTTCCACCATTGCATTGTATCCAGATTCCAATGAACCGCTGAAATCCGGAAGAATAACAGGGATAATAAGACAGTTCTTAACTCCGCGTTCACGAGTATACTTCTTCACAAATGAGGGGTAATCACTTCCCGCAACATCTGTCAGTTCCGTTCCAATCACGCCGATGATGTCAGGATGATGTTTAGTAATAACCGTATTTAATGCTTCTTCTAAATTACGGTCCGTATCAAAAATGACATCCATTTCCTGTAACGCCGAAGTCTGAACCGCAATCGTGTCTCGGAAATGGCGCGTAAGCAGCGATTTAGAGAATGCAGAGCAACCCTGTGATCCATGTAAAATAGCCATCCCCCGGTAACATCCCTGTAGGGCCAGAACGCTGCCCAAAGACGGACCGATTTTTAGCGGATTAACGGAGACCGGCTTCATTGTATGCTTAACCGTCATTACCTATCTCCTCCTACATCCCACGGAGCTGGGCGTTCGACCATCTCCCATACCGGATGATTTATTGCGAAAGTAATTTGTTTCGCTAATCTAAGTAACCCGTCATATCCCGCATAGGCGGTATGCCGCTCCTGATTGATATCCACAAATGGGATTTGCTCCTTCAGTGCGACATACATATTTCTACCCCCAGCAATCATCAGATCCGCTTTCCGATCCTTGACAGCTTTGATTATGCTTTTCGCTCCACCTTCTGCAATATAATCTACGTCTTCCCCGACCCGGTCCTCTATCCGGTTAATATCTTCAGCCGTGCTTTTATTCGTTCCTACCCCCACAACCTTGATTCCCAACTCTTTCAATGCGGAAATAACGGACCAGCTTTTCACCCCCCCTGTATAAAGAACCGCTTTTTTTCCCTTTAAAATTTGACGATATGGCCGGAGCTCTATTGCGAGTCTAGCTTCTTCACGTTTAATTAAACGGTCTACTCTTCGTTCTAAATCTCGATCATTCAGTAGATATGCCATTTGGCGCAAGGAGTAACTAGTCTCCTTTGCGCCATAGAATGAACCCTCAAAATAAGGGATATGATAGGTTTGCTCCATCCGTTTTGCCAATCCTAGCAATGCCCGGCTACAGACGACCATATTAACCTTTGCCCTATGTGCATGCCCAATCTCGTTGAATCGGCCATCCCCGGTAATTCTAGACATGATCGAAATACCTACTCGGTTCAGCAATCGCTCTATATCCCACATCTCTCCAGCAATATTGTACTCACCAATCAAATTGATATCGTATGCGCTAATTCGCTCTGGTTCAGTTCTACCGATGACATACTGGATTAAGGATTCTCCGGCTAATCGATTCCCCAAGTTTTTACTGCCAACGAATCCAGGACTATTAACGGGAATGACCGAAATCCCGAGCCTGGCACTTACATCTGCGCATACTGTGTCCAGATCCTCCCCAATCAAGGCGGTAACACATGTGGAATAGACAAAAATAGCTGGAGGTTTAAATCGTTCTGCAATATATTCGATGCTACGAGTTAACTTCTTTTCTGCACCGAATATAATATCTTGTTCACTTAGGGATGTCCCAAATCCGTAAGCTGACAGCCGAGGGCCGCTGGAGTGACTCCCGCGGCTCTCCCAGCTATTCGCCATGCAAGCTGCAGGGCCATGCACCAGATGTGCTGCGTCCGATATAGGAAGAAGAGTAATTTGTGCCCCGTCAAACGCACAACCACCCGCTGCTTCCCCCGGTTTGGGACGAGGACATGCTTTGGACTTAGGCTCCAATTTCAAACAATCATTATCATTAATTGGAATTTCAGAACTCGCCTCCACCTTCCATCACCTCACGAGATCAAATCCGTATTCAGGCGCATTCTGATCCAATTGCTCAAGTACTGTATTCACAATCAAGGATAATATATTTAAAGTCCCTTGATACCCAATAATTGAATAACGATGCATATGATGTCTATCAAAAATAGGAAAACCAATTCTGATCAGCGGGACATTGGCATCTTTCGCTGCATACTTCAAATGCGAACTGCCAATAGCCAGATCAACGGGATTACTAATCAACAGAGACCGCATATGCCATAAATCGTGGCCATTATGCACCGTAGCTTCTTCACCATATAGACTAGAAGCTAGCAATTCCTCCGCTTCTTGAAGAAATTCCTTATCTCCGTTAGTGCATACAATATGCACAGGCTCCATCCCAACCTCTAAACAGAAACCGATCAATCCAAGAAGCAAATCTGGGTCACCTACAAGAGCTACCCGTTTACCATGCAAATAACTGTGCGAGTCAGTTAATGCATCTACAACTCTTCCTCTTTCCTCTTGTAGCTCTGCAGGAATTTCTGAGCCCGTTAAATCAGCAATGGATTGCAACAATCGATCTGTAGCCCCTATACCTATCGGAGTATATGTGGATACTATTTGCTGGTTCCATTCCCCTTGGATATATTCGATAGTTTTCTTCACTGCATACTTCTGCAAAGAAATCGTTCCTGTAGCACTGGCGGCTTTAGGCACATCAGCCAGTTTTGTCCCGCCATAATAATAGCTATATTCGCCTGCAGCAGGAGAGTCGAAATTACCGCTATGGTCGCCAAGCACGGTATATTCAAGTCCAAAGGCACTGAGTATCTTTTTGATTTCCGCAAAATTACCGGTATAGGGTTCGAATCCAAGAATGACATTTAACTTGGTCAAATCTTCTTCCGTAGACAACTTCACCTTAGATTCGTTATATAAAAAGCTTAGAATCGACTTCAACATCGCATCATATCCCGTAATGTGAGAACCAGAAAAACTAGGGGTATTAGCATAAGGCACGGGTATATCTCTCGAGATAACTCCCTCTTGGCGGGCTGTTTCAATAAAGGCTTGTAAATCGTCGCCGATCACTTCCGCCATACATGTTGTGGATACTGCAATCATTTCTGGCTTATACAAAGCCATGCAGTTCTCCAAACCGTCGACTAAATTTCTCAAACCACCAAATACAGCTCCATCTTCCGTCATCGATGAGGAAACCGCCGGTACGGGTTCTTTAAAGTGCCGGGATAGATGACTGCGGAAATAAGCGGCACACCCTTGGGATCCGTGTAGAAATGGGAGTGTCTTCTCGAAGCCGAGAGCGGCCATAACTGCCCCAAGAGGTTGACACGCTTTCGCAGGATTCACAACCAGTGAACTACGAGAGAAATTCTTATCTTTGTATTCTTGAGACTGCGAATATTCTAATGTCTCCGTGACTTGTGAAGGTGAACAAGGGGCTTCAAATTCCCTTTTCCGCTCACGTTGTTGCTCGTATGTCTCACTTTTGAACAACGTATTAAAGTCTACAATGTCCAATTTATCTCTCATACACTCACCGTCTTCCTGTCTGGAGTGCCCATCAGATTCCATACAGGGCTGTTCACAGTCATATCCATATCCCTGGCGAATATTTTAAATCCATCAAACCCATGGTAGGGCCCACTGTAATCCCAAGAATGCATTTGTCGAAACGGAATACCCATCTTGTGGTATACATATTTCTCCTTTACACCAGCTCCCATGAGATCAATATCTAACTTCTGAGCGAGCTCCTCTAATTCATAAGCAGAAGGATCGTCATAAATGATTGTGCCGTCTTTCAGCTCAGGAAAGGTCCGCTCGTAATCATCCTTATGACCGAATTCATAACCGGAAGCTACGATCTCCATTCCAAGATCTTCGTAAGCACCAATCGTATGACGAGGACGCAACCCCCCGATTAATAACATCACCTTTTTACCTTCCAAACGTGGTCTGTATTTACCGATAATGGCATCCATTTCAACCTGATATTTAGCAATCACTTTCTCACAATTTGCACGGATGTGATCATCAAACCGATCCGCAATTGCACGTAGACTCTGGATCGTTTTGGTCGGACCAAAGAAATTATATTCCATCCACGGGATTCCATATTCCCGCTCCAACGTTGTACACATATAGTTCATCGAACGATGGCAGTGAATCAAATTCAGTTTTGATTTATGAGCAATCATCAGTTCATTAATCGTTCCATCGCCAGACCACTGAGCAATTACTCGTAGCCCCATCTCTTCCAACAGAATCCGTGAAGCCCATGCATCCCCCCCGATGTTATAGTCTCCGATAATGTTGACATCGTAAGGTCCACACTCTTCTAGTTCGCCTTTTCCCATGAGGAAATCACGAATCGCATCGTTGGCAATATGATGACCAAGCGACTGACTGACTCCCCTAAATCCTTCACAGCGTACGGGGATAATCGGAATGCCCAGCTCATTTGACATCTTTTTGGCGACTGCTTCGATATCATCACCAATTAACCCCACTGGACATTCCGTTTGAATAGATATCCCCTTGGCTAGCGGAAACATCTCTTTGATCTCCCTGCACATCACTTCTAGTTTCTTATCCCCACCAAATACGATATCCGTCTCTTGAAAATCACTCGTGATTTGCATCGCTGTAAAGTTGTCGACCCCTAGTGTCCCACTGCTGTAATTCCGCCGAGTCCCCCAACTATACTGTCCGCAACCAACAGGTCCGTGACTAATATGAACTACGTCCTTGATGGGTCCCCACACAACGCCTTTTGAACCTGCATAAGCGCATCCTCGGACTGTCATCACACCTGGACGGGATTTCATATTGGATTTGATTGCACATTTTCCGCAATTAATTAATTCTTCGTTGTTTACCTCATAATGCTTACTACGGTCTTTTTTTGCTTTGGCCGGATAAGCTTCCAACATGTCATCAATTAATTGCCGTTTGCCGCCGAGGTCTGTACTCATACGGGGTTCCCTCCTCATCTCTCTCCGGTAATTGACGTAATGATCTACTATACCGCCTTTTGTTGAGCAATTATTTTCTTGACATGCTCTTCTTCATTCTCGATTACTCCAAAGTTAATGAGCAGATCCTCAAGTTCCTCCATCGTAATAGGTGTTGGGATCGTCATCATATCGTTATGAAGGATTTTGTTAGCCAAAATTTCATACTCTTTAGCTTGAGCGTGATCTGGTGCATATTGAGCCACAGTCATTCTTCTTAGCTCCGCATGCTGTACCACATTATCTCTAGGAATGAAATGAATCATCTGCGTGTTGAGCCTCCGAGCCAATTCCATGATGAGCTCATCTTCCCGGTCCGTATTACGACTGTTGCATATTAATCCACCTAGACGCACCCCACCGGTATTTGCATATTTCAGAATTCCACGCGCAATATTGTTCGCTGCATACATGGCCATCATTTCACCCGAACAAACAATGTAAATCTCTTGCGCTTTATTCTCGCGAATTGGCATTGCGAACCCACCACAGACGACATCACCCAGTACATCATAAGAAACAAAATCAAGTCCGTCATATGCACCTTGTTGCTCCAAAAAGTTAATCGCCGTTATGATTCCTCTACCTGCACAACCTACCCCAGGTTCTGGACCGCCACATTCCACACAAGTGATATCCCCAAATCCTTCTTGCACTACTTCCTCAAGTTCCAAATCCTCTACAGTTCCTCGTTCCGCCGCCAAATGAAGCACCGTTTGTTGAGCTTTCGTATTCAAAATTAACCGAGTAGAATCTGCCTTTGGGTCACAACCAACGATCATCGTTTTTTGACCATATTTCGTAGCTAATTGAGCTAAAGTATTCTGCGAAGTTGTTGACTTTCCGATTCCACCCTTACCATAAAAAGCGATTTGCCGCATGTTTCATCATCCTTTCGAAATGGTTGTATTTTGAAAATAATTATTATATTTAACACTCTCTAGAATCAGAGTTTCGATATCCCCTTTGCGAACAAGCGGCAAAACACCACTTCTGTGCAAGAGTTTGCGCGGGGAATCTCCTATACCTGAACAGAGAAGAATTCCACAATCCTTTAAGATGGAGCATATTTCTCGTAGCGTCTCTTCTTTGTCCCCATTGCAATCTGCACGACCGTGGCAATAAGCCTGCACTTTACGAATACCGAGGAACTTTACAGCATTGCCGTCACTCTCATATATCATGAACTCCTGCGCATGCCCAAAATGTAGATTAATTTTCCCCGCACCTCTTGAGGCTACAGCTACACGAATGGACTGGTTATCCTGCATTGTCGAAACATCCTTATTCTTTGTTCTGAACATTCTCTGCCTTATTTTCTCGTCCAGACTTGCTTGAAATTGTTCCCGCGCTTCATTATTCAAGGGTGGCGCCTGCTCAATGTTATCCCATGTAAAATCTGCGCTACGGTCTTGACCCAGAAGTCCAATGGCGTCGGCTCGGCATTGTCTGCAGTGACGCATCACCTTCATCCCTTCCCCCGCACAGCTTTCCTGCAGAGCATGAAGTTCCTTGGGACGAGGTGCCCGCTGGCCCTCTATTTCGAACTGACTGCCCGGCGCGACGATGAGCGGCGTGACATTGTGCAGAGTAGCTCCATACAGTTTCACTGTCTTGGATACTTCCAGTAGATGAGAGTCGTTGATACCTGGAATCAGGACCGAATTGACTTTGCATAAAATCCCCCTCTCACTGAGCGCTTTAAGTCCGGCTAGTTGGCGAGATATGAGCAGCTCTGCTCCTACTCTTCCTTCATAACGAATCCCTTCGTCATATACCCATGCATAGATCCTGCTTCCAATGTCGGGATCAATGGCGTTAATCGTGATCGTCACATGTCGGATGCCCATTTCTACAATCGTATCGACATGACGCAGAAGAGTTAGACCGTTCGTACTTAGACAGAGGGACACGTCAGGGAAACTTTCCTTTACCCTGTTGAAAGCATCAAACGTTTTGTCTGCGTTTGCGAGTGGATCACCTGGACCCGCAATTCCTACTACAGATAACTGCAGTAATTGAGCTGCCACTCCTTTTACTTTCCGACCTGCTTGCTCTGGTGTGAGAACTTCACTAACTACTCCAGGTCTACTCTCATTTACGCAATCGAACTTCCGATTGCAGTAACGACATTGAATGTTACATGCCGGAGCAACTGGTAAATGCATTCGAGCGAAATACCGATGAGCTTCTTCGTTGTAGCAGGGATGCCGACTGATTTCTTCTAATTCCACACTTTCACTGCAAGTTCGCGGCTCCAACTTCCCTTCCCTCCCTCCTACTCTCTACTTACCGATGTCATGTTTTTGTAAATATATTACTTTTATTTACATTAAGTATATTTTCGTGTGACTATAACGTCAACTTACTTTCCACGATTAACCCCCGTAAAAGAACCCAGTTCGGCGTTTTGTCAATTTTTATGTAAGTAATTATTACATGTACATAACATGGTAACACTTACATTTTTGATTTTCGTCAAATGGATAGAACAAAAAAACACAATGGTCGCATCCCATAATTCTGGGGAGCGACCATTGTGTTTTTTTGTGAACCCTATTTTCAATCCCATCTACAAATGACGGGAGGATTCTTGCTTATCCCGTTTACGTCTTGTCGGAAACCGTTTCAACCATAACGTGATCGAGAAAGGAATCATGCCAAACCACAGATTTGCCCAGGGTTCCTTTGTCTTTGAGCGTTGTTCCCGGCGGATCTCCCGCGGAGTCTCAACATAATCCACAACTCTCTCCGTAATGTATTTCACAAGTTCATCACCTTTTGCCATTTCTCCCCCTCCTTTCTATTCATACAGATAGCTTGCTCCGATTCTCCATTTATTAAACAAGAGTGATCCAGCGATGCATGATTTAACAGCTTTTAGCTCAACCTATGGGAAAATAAAATCTTGTAGGTGAGCGAATGAAACATCGATCTTCCCTCCTGGTTCTGCTAATTACTGTACTCGTGGCATCTTCATTCTGGTGCCCTTCAGTCTTTGCTGACGAGAAGGATCTGCGGCACGCCTTTCCTGAACCCGTCATTCTCATTGATGTTGGTCATGGTGGTATCGATGGAGGTACTTCCTACGGAGACCTGCTTGAGAAAGATATCAATCTTGCCATCGCCCGGAGGTTGTATATGGTACTTCGGAGTCATGGTTATCGCACTATCCTCAACCGAACCGGTGACTATGCATTAAGTGAAGATAACCGTTGGTTACGCAGTCGCTCTAGGCATCTTAGAGACTTAGCTCAACGAAAGGAATTGAGTGAGGAATTACCCGCAGAAATCGTCATTAGTCTTCATGTCAATTGGGGCCGGAACAAAGCTAAACACGGACCGCTAATTCTTCACCAGAACGAAGGCCGTAGCGCTATACTTGCAACTTGCTTGGAGAATTCTTTAGGATCGTTGTATGGTACCTCGCTCCCTTCGGAAGTGGGTAAACCATTCTACCTACTCAAACATGCTGATTCCCCTGCAGTTATTGTGGAGACAGGCTTCATCAGTAACGCAGAAGACCGCGCATTTCTCATAAGCACGCGCGGTCAACAAGCTATTGCTGAAGCTGTTTTTGCCGGAATTGCTGATTATTTTACGGTAATATAACTCCCGGTCCCGGACTAAGTCCGGGACTTTCCTTTTCCGCTACCAAATCAGCTACACCTACAAAAGTAACTCCTTGCTTCTGAAATGCAGGTATGGATTGCTTCAGAACTGAAGCCGTCTTCAAGCCATGAACACCAACATGTCCGATCGTAACACAGCGACCTTCCTGCATAAGTTGTTCCTGAACTTTGAGCAATTGACCCGAAATATGTCGTTCTGTATGAACATCATCCAAGAAGATGTGATTATGAACCTCAGGCATTCCCTTCAATCCACTTAATTTCGAGACGACTGATCGATAGTTCGTCCGACTATCAATGAAAAATAATCCCCGTTCCCTGCAAACATCCAGAATGATGGACATGACCCTTTCATCCCCAGTAATTCTAGAGCCCATGTGATTGTTGATCCCCACAGCAAACGGCACATTATCTATTGCCGCTTCCACCCGCTGTCTTACATCCTGATCCGTCATATTGGATAGAATCGCACCAGGTCCTAACCATTTAGGATTACCTTGCTTAGGCTCCATAGGAAGATGCAGTATTACGTCATGACCTTGTTCATGCGCTCGTCTAGCATCCGCTACCGTCGTTGGCAGAAACGGCATCACCGCCACAGTCAGCTTTACCGGCATCATCATAATCTCTTCTGTACCCTTCATTCCGTTGCCCAGATCATCAATAATGACCGCTAATTTTTGTTCTTTTACTTCCACCGCCACAGTCCTAGCGAGCACGTTGTCCAAACTCCGCGGTGCCGCAGAAGCAGAGATCGGATAACACCAAAATAGGGTCAAAAGGACGATAGAGCATACACGAAGTAGTTTTCTTCTTCCTTTTATATAACGCATACAGTTCCTCCTCCTATTGTTCGATCAAGTTGCTCTTTAGTGCTCTACGTCTAACCTGATAAGTCCAAACTAGATCAACCAGAAACAACAACAAGAATATGGGACTGACTTTTACCCAGATGGGCTCCATATTGGTATATAGCCCTTGAATTGAAGGATGGATATATCGTAAGAACACTAGCGATAGGACTGCCCAATACAGTGAGAACTGTAAGCAGATGTGGCCATGAAGTTGCATTCGGTTCTCTGTATAATTCCACCACTGTTGATGAAATACTCTCTTTAACAAATAACCACTTATATATTCAACGATCGTGGGGATTACTAAACAAAGCAACATGACAACTACAAAGCTTTGGCCCGTCCCACATAACAACAGTAATAATGGGGCAACTCCATACATCGGTTTAAAAGGTCCTTTGAGAAAACCCTCTTTCCAGAAAACCCCTTCAGTCAAATAGCTGTATACGTTCTCCAATATCCATCCGAATAGCGAATACATCAGAAAATAAAAAAACAACGCATCCATCGTCATGTTAGCATCAGCCTTTCCACGGAGTGATAAATCATCTCTCCTAGTATGACTGAGCACACGATGATTAATGCGCCGAGAATAAATCTATAACATTGAAGTAATTCGCTACGACATCAGATGTTAAGCAAGCCGCTCTTCTCTACGATGTGTAGCCACTGTTTCGCAATCAAATCATGACCAGCAGCAGTTGGGTGTACACCATCCCATAGCCAATATGACGCATCTGCTCTTTGCGCAGCTTCATTAAATGCCTCCTGTAACGGGACATGAACCGCATGAAACTGTTCTGCTAGCTGACGAACAACGGCTTGATAATGCTTAATTCGTTCATCCCATGCTTCCCATTGCTGGGCGAGCTCTCCAGTTTTCAGAATAAATGGCTCGCATAAGATCAACTTTGTATGGGGTAATACTTCACTAGTCTCTTCAAGCACATGCCGATATGCTCGCTCAAAACGATCAGTCACACCACTCGGTTCACCCTTCATCGTTCTCCAAGCATCATTCACACCGATCATTATACTGATAATATCAGGGTTCAGGCTGATCGCATCTTCATTCCAACGTGCATACAGGTCAGAAATTCGGTCACCACTTATTCCCCGGTTATAAAAGCGCAGTCCTTTTTCCGCATATTCATTCCCCAGTTTCCCTCCAATGATATACGCATAGCTATGTCCTAGGATATGATTGGGATCGTCGCTACGACCACGGTTACCGTCTGTGATGGAATCTCCTTGAAATAAAATGACCTTGTTCTGATTAGGGGTTGAGGCAGTCATTATTAATCATCCTTTGGTATAAGTTTTACTCCAATTATAACAAGCTATTGCTCCAAAAAGATGTTAAATATAAAAATTCGTAGCCGTCGAACAAGTGGAATCAGATCCGGAAAATTGGTCTGTAATCCATGCTACCCAGTTGTCTGATTAGATTCAATACGCAGTAAAAGAGACACCGTAAAATAGGTGTCCCTCTTACTGCGTTTATTGTTTCAGGGTACTCTTTTATAGAGATTCCTGTTTTACTGAACACTTCTGGATAAGAGATATTTGGCCGGCATGAATTCCAGCATGATACATAAGTCGTCCAACCGCTTCAAGTGGTGTTGAAGCTCCGATTGGGCAATCCTTCTGCTGACTCCACTCCTCTTCAGGAAGAGCCTCCATTGCTTGAATTAAATGTGAGTTTGACTTCTCAAGAAATTGAACAAGCTCTTGAAGATTCTCTTGAGCTACCTCCGTATTAGCAGCACCGCGGCTAGTACGAATCTCTATATCCTCAGGTATTGGCTGCCCAAAGAACCAATTAGCAAACATATACTCGACTTCAGCATTATGCCGCAGCATATTTCCAATGGATGAAGGGCCTAATTGCAATGTTAGATCTTGTTCTGGTAATTTCTTTACCATACTGTGAAATCGATCCTGAGTCGAATTCCATAGTGGTAATATAGTAGAAAAAGTCATATTATTCGCCCCTTAGTATTTAATCCTAATTTGCTGTTTCCTCTTTTTGAGCATGCCCATCACGAGTAACATGCTCGAATTTATCAGCCATCAGGTCAATATCAAAGGCTTGACCGAAACCAGCAACGTAACGACCTTGTAAAGGGGTAACTTCAAACAAAGAGAAGTCGAGTGTACGTAACATATCCATCATTTTTTTGTTGAAGACTTCTCCAAACAGTTCGAATATTTCTTCATGTCCCTCATTACCGATATTTTCAGCCGAACAAACAAAGCGAGCGCGTTGTCTTGCGAACATATTTGCTGTGGATGCTTCATCTTCAATTAGCATGACATCCACTGATTTATTATTTTCCAAGTGGTAGTAATGATGTGCAATCTGACTAAGATAAATATATAATTTCCCCTGATATCTTACAAAAGGCGCATAAGAGATGAATGGTTGACCCTTTTCATCAACCGTACTTAACATGACAGAAGTTAAACTACTAGTAAAATCTAAATATTGCTTCTTTACTACCTCGATATCCATTACTTTCATAGTTTTTCCTCTTTTCGTTTATATTTTATGCAGAACATGGATACGTGGACGAGCATTGTTAGGCAACTGCTCAATCTCTGTCTCGACACCGTATACACTCCGAATTAACTCTTGTGTCAGCACATCCTGTGGTCGTCCATAGGTTTGCACGGATCCTTTTTTAATGACACACACCTTGTCACTATAGGTACTTGCATGATTCAAATCATGAAGAACCATTACGACCGTAAGCTTTAGCTCACGATTTAACGAACGGACAAGGTCTAACACTTCCAGTTGATGAGCAATGTCCAAGTAGGTAGTTGGCTCATCTAGAAGCAATACTTTGGGGCACTGGGCAAGTGCCATAGCTAGCCATGCTTTTTGAGCCTCTCCGCCTGATAAAGAGGAAACCAAACGATCCTTGAAGTTCAGCATTCCGGTCTTCATAAGTGCCCATTCAATAATCTCAAAGTCTTCTGCATCCATACGCTCATACCACTTTTTGTGCGGCATGCGTCCATAGCTAATTAACTCCCCAACAGTCATATCCACTGGACTTACATTACCCTGACACAACATGCACATTAATTTGGATATTTGCTTATTGTTAAGAAGATTTGCTTCCTGATTCGCGATACATATTTGGCCACTTTTACAGGGAATAAGACCTGTCACACCCTTTAGAATGGTAGATTTACCAGAGCCATTTGGCCCTATAATCGATACAACCTCCCCTTCTTCCACATTTATCGAGAAGTCATTTACGATGGTTTTATCCGAATAACGGATATAGAGAGAATGAATCTTTAACATATCAGGCACCTCCTTTTCTCATCAGATACAGAAAGTAAGGTCCTCCGGCCATAGCCATGATGATACCTGCTGGTATTTCCAGTGGACTAAATAAAGATCGACCTGCGGTATCGGCAATAATTAATATCATCGCTCCAAGCATAAGGCTAAGTGGAAGACTATGCTTGTAATTGGATCCAATAATTATACGGGCCATGTGCGGCACGATCAGACCAACAAAACCGACAAGCCCTACTTTGGATACTGATATAGCCGCTAGGAATACAGCAACGAAAGAAAGGATAAAGCGAACCCGATTTAAATTTTGCCCTAAATTATGTGCAGCTTGCTCTCCTAATCGGAGAATATTTGCCTGTCGAATGCATAGCAATGCCATGGCCCAACCTGCCATGGAATAGGGAAGGATATTTAATACATCATTCATTCCTTTGCCGGACAAGCTACCATTCATCCATTGAAGTGCAGCAGGTAGTTTATCACTGTATAGAATAGAGAGCAGACCGATCACTCCACCGAACACAGCGTTTACCGCCACACCAGATAAGATGATCCGAATTGGAGTATACCCACTCTCCTTCTTCCAAGCCCACGCATAAACCATGACAGCGGCGAATCCCCCTCCCACAATCGCTGCAAGAGGAATGAATCCTGAGAATTCAGGAGCAACGAGCATAATGAACAAAACCGTAACTGCCGCTCCACTAGACACCCCCGTCAATCCAGGATCGGCCAATGGGTTATTCATAACCGCTTGTAAAAGTATGCCGGACGCAGCTAAATTAGCACCAATAATAAGTGCCATCAGCACTCTGGGGATGCGGATATCCCAAAGTATCGTGTTATCCGCATCCTTCCCAGAGCCAATTAACGTCTGCCATGTCTGTGAAAGTGTAAATTGGACACTCCCAATACCCACAGCAATAATAATAGATACTAGGAGCAGCATCAAAGCAATTCCTAAAATAGTAGCTTCTTTCTTTTTGAAGTTTTTCGCCAATTTACTGCTCCCCTAACTTAACTTAACTTAACTTAACTTAACTTAACTAAATTTAGTCTTTATATAATATTGCAGCTAGATCCTTATAGGCGTCTGGAGCCTTAGCAAGTGAAGCAACACCGTAAAGGTTGTAGTCAAGAGTAACCATTCTCTCATTCTTAAACGCATTAAGCTTCTCCCAGACTCCATTCTTCTTCACGTCTTCCTCGAACTTTTGGGCAACAGCGGTTGGATCACCATGCGCTACCAAAAGGATTACATCCGGATTAGCCTCAACAATCGTTTCCATATTCAGCGGTACATAGGTCTCTGATTGCTTCAAAACTGAGCTTAGGACATTGGAAGCACCAAGCTTCTTAGCAAGACTACCTGCAAACGTATCCTCGTTCATAAGCATAAGAGACTCAGCTGAACCGAATAGCAACATCACGCTAGGAGCTGATTTCCCCTCGACTACTTTGAGTGCTTCAGCTTCTTTCTCAGAAAAGCTAGTGAGTACCTCTTTAGCCTGATCTTCCTTGCCATAAATTCGACCAAGTGCGACCAGTGATTCCTTAAGCTCATCTAAAGAGTCAACTGGTAAGTATGCTGCGGGTAGGCCGGCCGGCTGAAGCACTTTATCAATGCTGTCCTTAATAGATTCCGGAGCAAGCACAATATTAGGCTCAAGTTTCGCAATTTGTTCGAGATCCGGTGAGTGTGAAGAACCGATACGTTGAACATTAGCATACGTTTCAGGCAATTGACTCTGTGTAGTTGGTACACCTACAAGATCAAGTTGAAGAGCATCATAGAGTTCCGTAATTGCAACAGATAAAGTTACGGCTTTAGCTGGCTTTTCTTGACCGAATTGTGCTTGAAGTTCTTGAACCTTGGCTTCGTCGACATCAATCGTTACTTCTGTATTGTTGCTGGGATTACTTTCAACAACATTGGATTGATCACTGCTATTGACCTCTTGATTCTTATTGCCAGCTTCTTTATTACCACATGCTGCTAGTGCGATGACGATTGAAATAAGTACGACGATTCCCCAAGTCTTTTTCATAATTTCCCCCATAAAATTCATATTGTATTGATAATGATTATCATTATACATAGAATGATAACCATTATCAATTAAATTTTTTTATTTAAATTTTTTCGCTATCCTTCGTCTAGTAAGTCAATTGATCCTTATAACACAAAAAAAGAGATTAACCAGTTTTTCTAGTTAATCTCTTTTCAGGAATTTTACTAATGTAAAATTCCCCCTAAACTTAAATATACATACGCAAATCCATCAATCTTCTATAATAATTTTATCACCTGTAGCAAGGTAATGTAGTTTATCTTTTAAAACCGTTCTTAAAATTTCATATCCCTTTTTCCCCGTGCAATGACAGGTATAGATAGACTCTATAGGTAACATATTTAATGTATTCGCTGTCTCTAAAATTTCTTCTTTTGTTTTACCCAATGTATTGATGATTGGTATTCCGATAAGATGAAATCCCCCAATCAACGCGGTAATCGGCCTATTCGGAAAATGCTCCATTGCAGTCCTGGTCATATTAACAACCCCATGATGGCTGCATCCTGTTATAAGTACGAGACCCTCTTCTGTCTCCAGAACTAACATCAATTCATGATTGAAGTCGTCTAACTCTCTTTCATCCTTTGAACCTTTATATAAGTGCTTCTCATGCGCAATAGTTGGTGCTAAAGGAATAAGGGTGGCTCCTTCAAAAAGAACCATTTTTTCTGTGACGAGGTTAAATCGCTTCTCATATGTATCTATTAAATAATCTGGAGCACTAACGTTATGATGATATGGGCCAATTTTTAGCCAATGTGGTTCTAACGCATTTGCACAGAAATAGATTGGAGCGATATTATTTACTTCATTCAGAAATGGTAATCCACCAATATGGTCTGAATGTCCATGTGAGATCACCACTTTATCTATCACACCAAGGTCTATATCTAATAGCCTTGCATTTTCTATGTATGTGCGATCAGGTCCTGTATCAAAAAGAATCTGACCGTGCACAGTTTTGATCAAGAGCGATAATCCGTGCTTAGCCTTGTACTTCTTATCACAACTAGTGTTTTCAAGTAATGCAATAATTTCCATAGCCAACTCTCCTAAAGTAAAGTTTCAATACTATGCAAAGAAAAAGAGTTGAACAATACCGAGTACCACCGAAGCAGTAACAAATATTTTAGCTGCAAGAAATTTTCGCATATACTTCAAAACTATTCCGACGAGTGAGAGAACACCAAAAAATCCTGCAACAATTTGCGGAACAATTAGATTACTTGCTAAGGAAGTGATATTCAAATAACAGATGAGAACACCCAATATTACCGTACCTACAAAAAAAATGTTGTTCATTTTTGGATCTTTCACCAGAAACAACAGCGCAATACAAATCAAATTGATAACAGCAATAAAAATAAAGAAAATAAGCAAAAGTGCCATAATGTAAACCACCTTATTTTACAATGATGAAAAGCCTCTCTTATTCATATCACCGTTTTTCTCCAACTTCAAGCTACTATTTAAATTTAGATCGTTTAACTTTATTCAATTGTAATAGCTTTACCAATTTTCTTATCAATTCTCCATTGAGGAGGCTTTATATTATCTCCCCAGTATTCATTTAGCAATACGATTCTATCTTCCATAAATTCAAAAAATGAGGTAGCACGAAAAGATATCACGGAGTTGTTCAATTCGACTTTCACCACGGATACGACTAAATTATCCAAAGCTTCTAAACGCTCGATAGTAATTGCCCAATCACCTGGGTATTCACAATTTGCTCTCACGAATTCCTCCACATTAAAGCTCTCATTTGAATTATTCCAGTTGATTATAGCGTCCTCGCTAAAATAGTGAAACAAATTGTCCCAATTCTGTTTGTCGATATCATTCCATAGGTCAATGATCTTCTCTTTATTCCCCATACTACACCTCATCCAATAAATAATTTACAACTAAATTCGATGACTTTATACTAGCACATATGTTCTGCTTTTAAGATGAGTTTTATCTCATTTAAAAAAAGTCGATTGCAGGTGCAATCGACCTCATATATAAGATGCTACTATACTTGTTCTACTGGAGATCTCCCTACTGTAACGGTTATCTTTGTCTCGTCTTTCGGGGCGATAATGGCTACGATCCCCCCCTCGGAACTAGGGAAAGGACGAAACTCGACTTGGCATAAATTCGCTCCGGAAATAACAATATCTTCCTCGGAGAGCAATGCAGCACGGGGATGGTAGATTATAGTCTCATCACCGGACGGAACGTAGTCCACTTTTATGATATCCGTATCATAGTCATAGTGGTAGCCAACAAGCGTTCCTCCTGTTGCCTGCGGATAAGCACGATTTAGCGCTTTTGAGTAAGGCGATTCCCGGAATCCATCACACCAGCACCAATAGGTATTACTCCAAAGGTACTTTTCAAAAATGGAAATCAGCGCTTTTGATAGTCCGAGGGTCGCAGGATGGTTGGTAAAAGCCCCCCATTCCCCAATCAAAGTAGGAATGTTCAACCGCTCCTGTACCTTACGATGGGTCGCATATATCAAATCAACACGATCCTGATTATAAATCTCGTAATGCTCTGTATCGACTACCAAATCGTAACCATGAGGGGCATAGACCTGATGATGAACAACCATACCCTCATCGTTCTGTACAAGCCCCAAACCGGACTCTACTGCCATATTAGAAAAATAGCTTGTCTCTAGCATTAGAAATCCGTCCGGGACAACCGAGCGAATCGCTGCTGCCGTTTTGTTGAAAAAGGGCGCGAGAACTTCACGTTCAAATACCTGTGATGCCTCCTTCGCGCTGTCGACCAACACTCGATAGATATCCATATCCGCCATGCCAACAAGTATCTCTTGTTTTTTCTCCTCATCAAACCAGAGTGCAGAGAGTTCCTCCATGTTGACCTCATTTAATCCCATGATAGACTGTGCATAAGCAGCAATGATTGTGCCAAATACCTCCTGTCCACTGGATCCAGGATAAGGTTCGTTCATCAAGTCGTAACCAATGATATTGGTACAGTCCGCAAAAATAGCTGCTGCATGTTTCCACATCGCCGCATAATGATCCTGCAAACCTATACCATCACTAGCTGGCGCGTTGTCCCAGAAATAATCCATCGCACGGTTCAGTGCCGGACTTTCTAGATACGCGTCACTCCAGATTTGGCCGACTACATGTGGTAGACCATCCGCGAAGGTCGCCCACTCAGGCGCTCCATCACCATAAAGTGAACTATATAAATCCTGATGCATATCCAGGAAAACGTAGATATCATGTTGTTCCGCCCAGCGGATCCGCTGTTTGATTTTACCTAGATATTCGTTATCATAGACACCTGGTTCCGGCTCCACACCATCCCAGATCAACCCCAAACGAACAACATTGAAGCCTTGCTCATGAAACCACCTAAACAAATTCTCATCGCAAGGGTCCACATACCCTTTAGCCTTGTCCTTGCAGACTAAATTTACGCCACTCAAGATTACATGAGCTCCATCCTCATTTACAATACGCTGTCCATCAGTCGTTAACTTTTTCATCTTCATTCCATCCTTCCTCCTTGTCGATGACAGGAATATAGATCTCAATGTAGTGATTGTTGTACTGATTATATAGATTGATCTCAAGCGAATTTCCAGCGATCTTTAAGCCACGTTTATGGATGAATGTTTTCATTTGCTCGTAATGATCATCAAGAGCGGTGTAACCTTCCTTGCTAATTACTACGCATTTTCTAGCGCAAAAGCTTGGCTCTAATCTCATGAACACACCCTCATCATCCTCCATCGGGAAGGTAGACAAAATCCCATTATTCAGATAACTGTGGTAGTTGCCCGCAAGAAGGTTATCTTTCGACACAATCGATATAATATGGCAGAAAGCGAGCCACTCCTGATGGGCACTAATTTTACTTAACTGCAGCTGCACTTTGCTCCCAAGCTTCTTATCTGTACTCTCCATGATAGAATCGGTAAGCAGCACCCAACTTGGATTACTTTGTACTAACTCAATGACATCACTTTCCTCGAAGTGTTGAAACTTATCTTTGAGGAAATCTAGTTTCTGAGATAGGTTCTTCAGATAGGTCAATTGCCGGTCTATATCCCTCTGCTTACTTACAAGCAACTCGTGCATATCATTCAAACTGTCATCTGTTAGAAGTGCGTGAATACGCTCAATAGGAACATCCATTGCTCGAAGCATTCTAATTGTTATTAGGGAATCTAACTGTTCAAGGTAATAATAGCGGTACTTGTTCAAGTCCCGTTGCGAAGAAAGAAGTCCGATTTTGTCATAGTATCGAAGAGTGTCAATTGGGATATTCAGAATATTAGATACTTCACCAATCGTAAATTTAAGCTTTAACATCGTCTATTCACCTATTACGGACCTCCCCTTCTAGCATAATTGCTGAATGTGGATATTTCTTCCTCTTTCTTCTTGTCGAATGGATAGAAGGCTATCGGGATCAGACCGATAATTACAGCTATAAGCGGAACCACACCCGTGGCCAATCGGATACCGAATACTGCAGATTCAGACTGAGTTGCCGCAAGACCGTCGTAACCATAGGCACCGATAACATTGATAAAGATTACCGTCTGTATACTGGAAAAGGCGACTGTAAATAACGAGAACAGACCGTTGAACAGCCCGGTTTTCCTCACACCGATCGTACGCTCATTCTCATCAATGATCAGTGCTCCCATCGGAGAAATCGCAGTTTTGATGTAATTCACAGTGAATACAATCATGATATAGGAAGCAGCAGCAGTCCATATATTGTTGGCTAGGAAGATTCCACCATAACCAAGTACTGCAGTGATGGTCCCCCAGTAGATACTTATTTTCGTGCCATATTTCTTCACGATATTACCCATGATTGGCAAAAACATGAGAGCGATTACATGAGTTCCCCCGTCAACGATCGTAGCGGTTAAACCTCCAGTTTGTAGCACATCATCCATATAGTACAGATAGGGCGTGAAATAAAAACCAATGGGTCCTACCGTAATAATGGAATAAAGTACATAGGTGAAGAAAGGACGAGATTTAATGATCTGCCAAGATTCGCTCCACATATTTGTCATTTCGAGCTGTTGATTATTGAGAGTTTCATACATTTTCGCATCATCCTTTAATCCTCGAAGAGCCAGGGTAAAGAATATAGTTTCCAACAGAATCACCGCGGAAAAGACCGGGATGATTACCTCCCGCTTTCCATCACCAACCAATAGCAACGTAGGAATCATGGTAATAAGAAAAGACAGACCTTGGGAAATGTAGTTTTGTATTACATTGACATCCACACGCTCTTCTTTGGTAGGCGCTGCGATCAACGTATAAGATTGGTAGGCCACACTGTAGGCCGTTGCCGCCGTATCGTAGATAAATAACTCCACCGTATAGAGCAGGAAAATCATCCATTGATCCCAAGATGGACTAGATAGCATCATGAGAAAAGAGGAAATGATCATAAATGGTACGGTTACACGCATGATGTAGACATATTTCCCGCGGTTAGGACGGTGTCTCATCTTATCGATCCATACGCCTATCATGGGATCATTAATAGCGTTCCAAATATTATAGATTATGTACACCCAACCGACATACTTTGGACTAAGACCAATCATATCGGTATAGTATTTGATAAAGACATTGTGGATCAGAACGCCACCGACCGATAGGACAGGTCCGGGAAGGGCAAGTCGCCATTTCTGACCTAAGGTTAACCCAGTTCCGGTGAAACGAAAAGCGTCTCGAATGAAGCGTACTACCTTGTTCAAAGGTATCATTCCCTTCTCCTAACTAGCTCTCTGTTCCTTACTCTATATGCCTATATCTCATCTTGATTTGTATTATAAACTATGGAGTAACTCCAGGCTCAATAGGTGTAAAAAAAATAAAATGAGGTTAACCAAATTTCATCCGGTTAACCTCATTTTACAGAGTATCCTATCCCCATATTCCAATGAGCAAAATGCCACAGAATATCACAATAGAGCAAGAAATTCGTTTGAAGCCTTGCTGCTCTTTCAGGAGCATAATGCCAAGGAAGGTAGCAAACACGGTACCTATTTCCCTTATAGGACTGATGTGAGCCATGGGTGCCTGTTGCATTGCGAACAGAAATAAAAGATACGAGCCGGGGTTCAAGATAGATCCCAGTATAATAGTAGATTTGTTGACCCGCAGTTCCTCCCAGATCATCTTTCGTGAAGCCAGTACAGCGGGAGTCAAACCAATTACAAAACCAATATTGGTTACTTCTAATAATGCAAGTGGTGAAATATGCTGTAGGTTCAGCTTGTCGACGAACACATAGCAGGTGGTACACAACCCAACACATAATGCCATCAAAACAGGTTTTTTGCTATGTATATGTGAATTTGATGGTTTGCTATATGAGCCGACCCCGCTAAGAACGATGAACCCTCCAAGCATACAGATAATCCCGATCCAACCAAAAATCGATAGGGTTTCGCTAAGGAAAATAACTCCTATGATAGGTACGAGTAGCGTACTGGTGCCTCTCATAATAGGATAAATCTGCGATAAATCGCCAAGCTCATAGGTTTTTGACAGAAGCCAGGAGTATATAGCCTGCAATAAAACTGATACTAACAGCAGACCATACGAACCCGCAGTTAATGGATTCCGCCAAAGCTCCGTGATCAATACCGGCAGAAGTACAATAGTAGCGACCATCATTATCGACCACAGAAAGACGCTCTTATTACGACTTCTCTTAGTAAACATACTCCAAACAGCATGAGCCATCCCAGAAGCGATAACTAGAAGAATGGGTAAAAGCATTTGATGTCAGCCCCTTTGAAGTTAAACATTATTGTGCATTGTTAGGATCATGAGTGGGCTGTTCATGTACAACGGATCCATCTTCCAGACGAAGCCAAGTAGCAAATTCATGTTGTCCCTGGTTTAGTTGAATAACACGAGAGCCCCGCATAAATCCCTCTTTACCGTAAGTATTGTAGCCACTTGCCCGCCCGTAGCAAAGCTTAATGCCGTGCAAGGTTCCGCTAAAATCATTGGTATGATCATGTCCACAGAAAGTGCCAATTACATCGCCCATTTCAAGCAGAGCCGTGAATAGTCCCGAATTGATGGGAGGACAGCACACAGGTTCGAATTTATGACCCTCACAGACTTGGGTGTCCCACATTTCCTGATATTCAGGAATCGGGATATGAAAGAAGGCGAGCGCTGGAGTTTTTTCCTCTGTGTCATCTGGATTTAGCCGTAAACATTCACTAGTCAACCAACCGATTTGATCTCGATGAATCCAGTTATAGCCTGGGACATGCTCAAGTGGGGAATAACTGCCCGAGTCCAGAAAATACAGATTAAATGCTGGATTACCTTCTGTATCTACAAGTTCAATTGTATAATTACCTGAACCCTCTATATGTTCAGGTCCTGACTCCGCTATGATATGTTTATGTGTCAATGCCACTTGCATCAACTCTTCACGTGAGATTCGTTGTTCAGTGTCATGATTGCCAAACACAAAGGCCCACGGAAATCCTCGTTCTTCAACTACGGCAACAGCATCGCGGAAAGCTTGCTGCGGATTTTCACATTCAACATCCTCCGGTGCGACAGGAGCGCTGTATATGATATCTCCCGTAAATACAACAAGATCCGGTTGCTCGGCATCCAGAACACTTTCCATCAATTTACGGGAACGCCGATCCTCTGCTCTTCCGTCCTTCCAATGGATGTCTGTAAATTGCACGATTTTAAAAGTTCCGTCTTGCTGAAAAGATAAACTGCGTTTCATAAAAAGTTACCCCCTCTGTCATTCAACTCATTGTTTTGATGTTGAATAGTGTGTTTTCATGTGGTTTCAAGTTGATTCTATCGCCGATTTAACAAACTGTCAATCCATTTTTTACATTCCGTTAACAATTCTAAAATGTGACCTGAACCTTAGTGTTTTCAATAATGAATATATGTACAAGGACTAAATAGAAAACCTATTTGATCAAACAAATATACCATTGTGGATACGGCATCTAGCTTGACAAGTACATTACAGGGAGAATACACTTAGTGAAAACAACAACAAAACACATGATAGAAGATAGAACAATAAATACATAGTGTATGCCTTCGCTTGGTCTGTACGAACCATACTCTTAGAAGTAACGATTTAACAAAACATTAGGAGGAATCATTCATGTCCTTGACCTATGAAGAACGACGGCAGACAATCCTCGCGCAGTTGGAGATGGACGGGAAGGTGCAGGTTCATGCTCTGGCAGAGTTATTTAATGTATCTACAGAAACAATACGGCGTGATCTAGACCGATTAGAGAAAGAAGAAAAGCTGAGAAAAGTGTATGGTGGAGCTGTTCGGATGCGATCCGAAATGATCGAGCCCGTATTTCTGAAACGGTCCCAGATGCATCAAAGTGAAAAGCAGGCGATTGGAAAGCTTGCAGCTTCCCTTGTTGAGGATGGAGAAACGGTGATGCTCGATAACGGTACAACAACGCTAGAAATTATGCGACAGCTTAGAGACCGCGCCGATGTGACCGTCATTACAAATTCCGTAGTGATCTTGACCTGTGCTTTGGAAGATTTCCAGGGTAAAGTTATTTTTGCCGGGGGCGAAGTGAATTTGAGCTATCAAGCCGCAACTGGACCCATTGCTCATAACATGCTGGATCAGTTTAAGGTGAATAAGGCTTTTATTTCCGCTGGTGGTGTCTCACTCGCTGATGGTATTACCGAATACAATCTAGAAGAGGCTCTAATCTCGCGTAAAATGATGCAACGAGCTGAAGAGTCCATTCTTCTAGTGGATCATTCCAAGTTCGGTGTCACCACCTTTGCCCAAATTGCTCCTATCGAACAAATATCCATGATCATAACCGATCAGGGCTGTTCCCAGGAATGGATTGATGCGCTTCATCGGCTTGATGTTGAGATACTTGTAAGCGAGTAATACTACCTGGAAGAGGAACTGTTCTTGCCGGGTTCTATCTCTCGGCCATACAAAAAAGTGGACATCCATTTGGAGGTCCACTTTTTGCTTTGAATCCAATTCGAGACATTAAATTGAAGACACTCCTATTACTCAATTACAAGAATTTGCGGCGATGTTGTAGACACCACTCTTGAGGAAGCCCAAGAACCCAATCCTGCTGAAATTATAGTCACACAGGCAAAGCCTATGATCCCTAGCCAATTGAGTATCAAAGGTAAATCAGAAATTCCGTAATCAGCGAGAATGCTACCTAATATAAGAGGCAAAAAATATACTCCCACAAATACACCTATGACTGCTCCGATAGCAGAAACAGCTACGATCCCCAGCGTTACAGACAATCTAATCTTAGTTGAAGTCAAACCTATAGATTTATATATTCCGTAGGTTTTGCTTTCTTTTCTGATATTTATACGACTAATACTGTATACGATGATGATTGTAACCCCAGTGAATAACAATCCCATGATACTCATGGGTAGAATTAAAGATGCCACAGCTTGTTTATATACTGCCTCTAACAATGTCTGCTGAGAAACTGCGGATGCTGAAACCTTATATTCCTCATTTAATTCATTTACAATTTGATCAGAATCTCGATTATCTTCTATATTAATTAATGCGGTATCCAGATTACTGTAATCGGGGTTATTCATTTTGACCACATCCGCTACAATTCTTGCCGAGTAAGACATATTAGCAATAGATTGATAGATCCCCGTAATCGTAAGTGTATGCTTGTAACCTTCAAGATAAACTACTACAACATCTCCTAGATCTTTATTCAGTTGCTTAGCTACTTTGATTCCTATTGCGATTTCATTTTTACTTTGGGGGTTCTTCCCTCTTAGTATGGTATACCCCATTTCATCATAACTTCCATCGATAACAGTGATAGAAAAATTCATGGACTGAGCATCGGAATGTTCAGCGTTCAGCGTTCCATCTGCAGAAACAACACCATTTATTCCGCCCATCCATCCGAAATTTTTAATTCTTGGGTCAGACAATATCGCCTGATCAAACTCCGCACGGGAGAATATCGATTGGTTATTAATTTGCAGTACGATGTCGGAATCATCATACCCCCATAATGGGGATGTCTGTTTAATAGAACTGATACTATTTAATAGAACAAACCCCAGCACGAGCACGGCTGACATGATGATGGTTAGCATTGTCATTAGAATGGAAGATTTTCTATTCTTTAATATATTTCTTAGTCCAATAACAACGAGGAGTGGCGCTCTCCCAAAAGAAATTCTCTGATTTTCTTTAACGGCGAAACGTTTTGTCATTGCGCTATTGTCACTTTCGGACATGCCATAACGAATGGCTTGCATAGGCTGTACAAGCCGAGCTTTGTTGGAATAGAACAACACACATAATATGACGAGTATAAACACAAGTATGCCTAGGACAAAAGCTACAAGATTTACATCCGACTTGGCCTCCATGACTCCCGTCTTCAGGGACGAAAGAGCACTATCTACGATAACTCTTGATATCCATTGACTAGTAATTAATCCAGGGATAATCGCGACCATAGAAATCAATGCGTATTGCGCTAAGTAGACCCCCATCAATTTCTTAGAGGGTAACCCTAATGCTTTAATTACACCAATCGTTTTATAATTGGATAAAACATCATCTGAAATCGTAAATCCAATCGTGAATAAAGCAACAAGCATCATCACGATACCTAGAAAAATCATAATAAATCCAATCACTTTATTCATAATGAGATAAAAAGCAGCCATCTCCTCAAAACCCACTTTTGATTCCAGATACGGCGTACCCATGTCTTGCTCAAATTGTTCCCAATAGCTTGAACTCTGACTATAATTATCAAATCTAAGCCCCATCATGTATTGATCTTTACCCTGAATAACGTGAATTTGTTCTTCATAATCCTGATGATTCATCCATATGCGTACTGATGTTGGAAAAGGTGCTCCGTAGGGCATATCCACAACGACGGCTGATACCTTCAATGCAAAATCCTTTTCACCTGCTGTAAATCCTAGTGTATCTCCTACAGAAATATCATATAAATAGGCTATTGAAGTGGGGAGCCATATCGTTCCATTCTCTGGTGTTAAACTCTCATTTCCATCTGCAAATATAAGTTCATCCACCGCATAAGGACGCTCAGGTGTATCCATCATATACAGATATAAGCTTGAGAGCCCTGTCGAAGACTCTTTCCCTTGGACTGTGATTCCTGATATCGTTCTAAACGGAATCAACTCCGATGATGTAACTCCTTCCTGTTCACTCCACCACTCCTGTAACTTATAGGGGTCATGCAGCTCATCGCCTAATATCAACATCTCATGAGAACCATGTGTTTTATTGTGCATATCGGTAAATAAATTATTTGTATTTAGTATAACTGTGACCGAAGTAGCAAGTAGCAATGTTGATAGGAGAATAAGTAAGCCAATCAATCCATTGTGTACCTTCTTTTTTCTTAGATTCGCTAGGCAGAGAGAGTAAACTGCATACATCAGCGTCTACTCCCTTCCTGAAACATAAGAAAATATAATCGCTTCTCTGTCTTGAATATGAGTATTATCAAACTTATCAAAATCCAACACATCCGCTATCTTCCCATCTTTTATTAAGATCAGGCGATCAGCTCTGCAAGCAGCTTTAATGTCATGGGTCACCATGACCACGGACTGCCCTTTTCGATTCATATCCGTTAGGATATCTAGAACAGCCACACCTTGATCATAATTCAAGCTTCCTGTCGGCTCATCCGCAAAAATAATATCTGGAGAGTTGATCAAAGCTCTGGCAATCGCCGCTCTTTGTTGCTGTCCACCTGAGGTTTGGGAGGGGAGGCGATGCTTCTGGCTCTCAATTTCCATAGCCTTCATTAGTGAGAGCGCCCTACGCTTTACTTCTTTCTTGGAATGCCCCGCGATATATCCAGGCAAGGCGATATTTTCAAATATTGTAAGGTCAGGCACTAGATTAATGCTTTGATAAATATATCCGATTCTACTCGCCCTAAACTCTGCTAATTGCTTTTCTTTGTAGCTGTCGATACGTTGATCTTGAAAGTAAACCTCTCCTACCGTTACGGAATCAAGCCCACTTAGCATATACAACAGCGTGGACTTTCCTGATCCCGAATTCCCCATAATTACCGTGAAATCCCCTTCATAAACTTCTAAATTTAGATTTCTGATCGCATGAAATTGTTCGCTACCTGTTGAGTAGGTTTTGCATAGGTTCGTAGCTTGAATGATCGCTTTCTTTCCCAAATGTAAGCCCTCCTGAATAAAGTCATATTCTCATTGTAAAGGGCGTTTATGTATAAACACTTATCTAAATATTAATGAAATATTACTGCGACAACCTAACATAAAGGAATCATACAATGAAATACCGTACCTTGACCTTGGTCACTTCTAAAAGAAATCGAACCATTATGAGCTTCAATAATATGTTTACAAATCGAGAGCCCTAATCCAAACCCTTCATTTCTAGGACTAGAATTCAATTTCCCTTTAAAATATCGATCAAAAACAAAAGGAATATCCTGTGGAAGAATTCCCTTTCCTGTATCCGCTATCGTTATTTTCAACTGTCCCAGCGCAATCACTATATCCACACTAATCGAATCTCCTGTTGATGTATGTTTCAACGAATTAGCAATTAGATTAGAAACCACCTGCTCCAACCGATTGGCATCGGCATTAATGAGTACATTTGGAATGTCCGTAGGCTCAACAAAAGCTACCCCTGCTGTACGAACATAATGACCGATAGGCTGTAGAATTCGAAAAAACATCTCCCTGCTGTACTGCTCTGTGAGCGTCACCGAGATCTGTCCTAGTTCTTGTAATGCATGTACCAAGAGATCCTCGGTCAATCGGGTCATTTTATCCGTATTGGTATGCATGATCTCAACATATTCCATAACTGATGGCATGTCAGGACAGACTCCCTCACGAATGGCTTCAATGTAAGCCTTCAGCGTCGTTAATGGTGTCTTAATTTCGTGCGAAATATTGGAGATCAGTTCCTTCTGCGCTTTCTCCTGTTCATCTCTCCGCTGGCTATGATACATGATCTCCAATCTCATTTGATCAAACAACGCATATACCTCACCGATCTCGTTCATAGTTCCATATGAGGCTTTTTGCTCGTAGTTTCCTTTTATAATAGACTCCGTGTAATCTTTCAAGTGATAAATAGGCTGAATAATGTCTCTCTTGATCTTATTTCTAATAATGAACATCAGGTAACATAGGATGAGTAGCATTGCAGACATCACTATAAACAGCGTAAGAGGTATAGCATGGGATTTCTCAACGAAAACAGCACTTGCTGGCATAGCAAAAATAGCATTACCAGCTTGAACTTGGGTAGCCTCATCAACTACGGGGAAAGCGATGCTATAGAAATCTTTATCAACTCTCGCATGATATAAGTCATAATGAAGCACAGTTTTTAAGTCTATTTGTTGAGCGGTGGTGTTAGGTGAGGAATTGAATATAATACGGCCATCTAGTTGCACATACATTAAGCTTAATTGATGTTTCTGTGACATAGCTTGGATGGTTTCTCGTATCTTTGAATCATTTTCAAGCTCTTGATTAAATTGTTCTAGATAGAGCATCATATCGCTCACTTGGAGTCGTATCTTATTAATAACCAACTGGGAGTCAGCCTCGCTTTGACTTCTATAGTTGTCCCAGAGCAAACCTGCCCCACATCCCATGATGATGACAAGACAAATAAGAACGGCTATTAACCATTTTCTAAACCAAACATTCAAATACATTGGTATCTCCTATCTTACTTGTCATTCATCGAAGCTAAATTTGTAGCCAATTCCCCAGACTGTCTTAATATACATGGGATTGGACGGATCCACTTCCAGCTTCTCTCGTATTCTGCGAATATACACGGTTATCGTACTCTCATCCCCATAAGTTGAGTAACCCCATACAGCATCCAAGAGTTGAGTTTTAGAGAAGACTTGGTTTCTATGCTTGGATAGAAAAAATAACAACTCTAGTTCCTTCGCCGATAGCGAAACTTCCTTACCTTCTTTCGTTACTTTGTATCCCTTTTTATCAATGATGATCGTTCCTAAATGAAGAATATCCTCATTCTCTGATTGTTTCGGCGAAGTACTTATCATACTTTCAACTCTTCGCAAATTAGATTTAATTCTTGCAAGTAACTCGGTTAATGAAAATGGTTTCGTCATATAATCATCCGCACCAAATCCAAGTCCAAGCACCTTATCGGTATCACTACCTCGGGCACTTAAGATAAGAATGGGAACATTATTCTTCTCCCGAATTTGGCGACATAGCTCAATACCATCAATATCAGGTAGCATAATATCTAGAATAATGAACTCCGGATTCAATATCTCGATGAGCTGAAAGGCATCTTTACCATTACTAGCAATGGTAGCTTCATATCCGTTCTTGTTAATATAGTCCCTTATAATTCGAGCAATATCTTGCTCGTCTTCAATAATAAGAATTTTCCTATGACCATTCATTATTTATTTCTCCTGAACTTATATAAATAGTTGATTTGAGTATCACTTTTGATTAATTCGAGTTAAACTCGTTCAAATCCTTTTTTACAATCTAGCTAGAACTACAGAGATATCATCCTGTGGTAGACTCTCACAAGTATCCAGAGGTTTCTTTGTCATGCCCTAAAATCTACTATCCCTATTTGGTGACGATAAGCTTAGATATTTAAAATTGACTCGGCAACCTGATCCCATCGGAGACTGGGCAACTGCTCCCGCGATGAACGGCGCAGAGGAATCCATTCCAAAGTAACGTATTAATTTCCAATCCAGACCATCAATAGAGTAATAAAAAGAAATAGTTAATCCATTTTTCTCGATCCTTAAATAGGGGGTTTCAACCATAACACGCTCAGAATTACAATCATCGGAGGATCCGTTCTTTGTTACAACAGACACAATGGTGGCATACTCTCCGTTAAATTCAAAACAAAGTTTGGCCCAATTGTTATCGTCCGCCATTAACATCAAACAGCCTGAATCATATAGATGAAGCATGTCTACCTGAATCTGTGTGGTAAGCTGGAAGGACGAATCAACCTGTACATATAGAAAAGGAGCAGACTCGGCTATATGTTTTCCCCCAGGATCTTTAAAAAAATCTGCATTAGCTGATGCATCCATAATCAAACCATCTTCTTTGGTGTATTCCCAGTACATCGGTTCATTTTTCCATTTCAATTTTTCTCTTTCTTCAAGTATAAACAAATTATTAATCATAATTATTAACTCCTCTTTTTTTGTCTCTTATAACTTGCTGTTTCCGATTTTTTTCTAAGCACATATCTTCACTATAAATTTAATGTCATTATACTTGTATAAATTCGCTCTATAAATATAACATTAGTGCATATGAGTATAATAATATGGACTAGTGTATTATCAAGTCGCGTTCCTTAACAAAAAAAACCACTTAATTACCATGAATTTAGTGTCATGATAATGAACTGCACCCCAATTGTTAGACACAACTAACAATTGGAGGTGCAGTTTTTATGTCCAAGTATTCTTTAGCAATAAAACTACGGACCGTATTTAGTTACCTAGAAGGCAAAGAAAGTTTTAACTCGCTAGCGGAAGAATTAAGAACGAGTTCAGCCGTCGTAATGAACTGGGTTAAACAATATAAGTATCATGGAGCCGACGCTTTTAAGAAATCCTATACAAGCTATTCTACTCAGTATAAACTAGACGTACTCAATTATATGAACGAAAATGGGACGTCACCTAATGAAACAGCAGCCATATTCAACATATCTGAACCTAGTATGATTCGGAAATGGAGAAGAAGGATAGAGAATGAAGGAATGGACGCCCTCAACTCAAAGAAAAAGGGGCGTCCTATCATGAATAGTGAAAAACAAGGAGCAGCCAAGAAACAGGTGCCAGATGATGGTTCTGTCGAGGCTTTAAAAGCAGAGTTAGAGCGTTTACGCATGGAGAATGCTTACTTAAAAAAGTTGAATGCCTTAGTTCAAAACAAGGAAAAATCACCAAAGAAGACAAAGCACAAGTCGTCTATGAACTAAGGAACGAATTCTCGGTGAAAGCACTCCTGCAGTTGGCAGATGTCCCACGTAGCACGTATTATTACTGGGTAAAGAACATTGGTAGGCCTGACCCAGATGCGAAGCTAAAAGCATTGATTCAAGCGATTTATGATGAACACGAAGGACGTTATGGCTATCGTCGTATTCACGACGAATTGATGAATCGAGGACGTCAGTTAAATCACAAAAAGGTTCAGCGTATCATGCAAGAATTAGGATTGAAGTGCCTGGTACGTATGAAGAAATATCGCTCGTACAAAGGGATGATTGGCAAGATTGCACCCAACATTTTAGAACGTAACTTCCACGCTGAAAAGCCGAATGAGAAATGGGTTACGGATATTTCAGAGTTTAAATTATTCGGAGAAAAGCTATATTTATCTCCAGTACTCGATCTATATAATGGTGAAATTATTACGTATACGATCGGTTCAAGACCGGTCTACTCGCTTGTTTCTACGATGTTAGATCAAGCATTCAGTCGATTAACAGATGTAGATAAGCCCCTTATTCATTCTGACCAAGGTTGGCACTATCAGATGAAACAGTATCGTCATGCCCTTGAAGAACGTGGCATCAAGCAAAGTATGTCCCGTAAAGGTAACTGCTACGACAATGCCGTCATTGAGAACTTCTTTGGCATCATGAAATCTGAACTTCTGTATTTAAAGGAATTTGAAAGTATCGCACATTTTAAACAAGAGCTATCAAAATACATCCATTATTACAACAACAAGCGAATTAAGGCAAAACTAAAAGGCATGAGTCCGGTACAGTACCGAACTCATGCCCAACAAATTGCCTAATAAAATAACCTGTCTAACTTTAGGGGGTCACTTCACTTCATAATTAAGTGGTTTTTCTTCATGGAAAAGGGTTTAATATCGACCACTTAAATCGTTAAAATCCTTATTTAATGCGGTCAAGAGGACTCGAACCTCAACGTCATTGCTGGCACTAGAACCCGAATCTAGCACGTCTGCCAATTCCACCAAACACTTTCCAGTGATTAATTCCATTGAAAGTTTGGATAGTTTGATTGGGTGATAACAAATAATTTTTCCCATCTTGTTTTTATTTCATTTACCAAATCTTTTAATTTTTCTGAATCCCTCTCATATTTATCATAGTTAGCATTCAATTGCATCCCTCCATAATGACCGCCGTAAAACACTAAATTATCTTCAAATTCATCTTTACCATAATCAAAGATTCCACTACCAAAAGATACAAATTCGTTAATTGATTTAAAAAAGTCTTCCTTTGCTTTTTGTAATAAAGGTAACCTAAATCTTTTGTCTGGTGCCGAGTATCGCTTTAGCGTTTTCTTAAAAGTCTTTAATTGCGACTCAGAATATATTCTCCTGTCTTCCAAAGTATTTATAAACTTGTAGACAGAATCACATGTGAACGTATCAGAAAATTCTTTTAGTATTTTCAAATCAGATTCAGAGGATAACGATTCAACTACTTCTTTTACCTGAGAACTCACTTCGTCTGAGTCTCCCTCAGATACATTTAACAACTCATTAATCTGAGCCAAAAAATTATTCCTTTTTCTTTCCCATATATTAGTATCCAATTCTTTTAACCCGAAAAATTCTAGTATCTTCGTTTTAAAAGAATTTATCTTTTCAGATACATTAATCTTGAATCCTTGACTCAAAGGCAAAACACCTTGAACATCTTTAAAATCAAATGGTGGTATTAAGATAGGTATATGTTTGCTGGATCGGACCCAAGTTGCACCTAGTTCGCACAAACTAACTGGACTATCAAAAAAATTAGATGACCATACAAATAGAACAAGCACATTTTCATTAAGTTCAGCTTTGATACGTTCTAAAAAATTCTCACCAAGTGGGATTCCATAAGGTTCATAAGATGTACAGAATATTTCTTCACTAGTGACCCCAATGCCTTCCAATAAATCTATTATAGGCAATATATACTCTGAGTCTTTACTTGAATGACTAATGAATATTTTTTTCAATATTTTACCTTCCTTCATATTAAGTTCATGAGTATTATCTAATTTTGTATGTAGGTGCGCTATTTCCTATGAGAAACTAATTAACCCCGACAAATACCTTCACTTTCAATCTCCATATGAAATTATCGGTGCTAACACTAGCGTACTAATTAATAGATCAAACTATTGTTTCCAGTAAAATCATACCATATATTCTTGTAATTGAATCGCATTTTCATTCTCAGTTCCTTTTGATTATTTTTTTCAAAAAGACGAGTATCACATACTGGATCTAGCGCGTCTGCGCAAAAGTAATAACAAGGTGCAGCGGTATGTCTGTTAAATCTCTTCCTTCTTTAGGATAAGCAGATATAATAGAAGCAGCCATAATTATAAAGGAAGTAATTTGAACATGCTTCGTACCTTGAATCAGCGGTTGAACCGTATCATGCCCCTGATCACTCCGGTCAGCATCATCGTCGGCGTGCTCTGCGGCAGTATCTTGTCTTCTTATACTTATCTGGCACCTTGGTTATTTGCCTTCATGACATTTGCCGGCAGCATCAGTCTCGGATTCAGGGATTTTTTGAAAGTGCTCAAAAAGCCCGTTCCGCTGATTATCTGTCTGTTTATCCTGCATTTAGCTATGCCGTTGATTGCGCTGGGTTTCGGCCATCTGACCTTTCCTGGAGATGCTTATACCATTACCGGGCTCATACTTGCCGCAGCCATACCAACCGGGGTAAGCAGCTTTGTCTGGGTCAGCATCTATAAGGGCAATATCGCCTTAACGCTATCTATTATCCTGATTGATACCATTCTGGCTCCATTCGCAGTACCCGGTATTCTCTCGCTGTTAATCGGAGAAAGTGTGCATCTGGATGCGGCAGCCATGATGAGTAGTCTATTCTGGATGATTGTTGTCCCTTCGCTACTGGGTATGCTGCTAAATGAATGGACCAAAGGCGGAGTTGCCCTCGTCTGGACCCAGAGACTGAACCCATTCTCCAAGCTGGCAATGGCTATGGTTGTTGCGATTAATGGCTCGGTCGTCGCCCCTTATCTCGCGAATTTCAATTTACGTTTAGCCGGTTTAGCAGTCGTAATTATTACGCTCGCCTCCACTGGCTATCTATTGAGCTACTGCATCTCCATTCTACTAGGCTGGACTGAAGCAGATCAGGTCGCCATTATATTTAATGGAGGCATGCGAAATATCAGCGCTGGAGCCGTTTTGGCGGTTTCCTATTTTCCCGCTCCAGTCGCTGTTCCTGTCGTGCTCGGAATGGTATTTCAGCAAATGCTAGCCTCCCTGGTCGGCTTCCTGCTCGGTCGACGTGCCAGGCTCAGAGAGCACATCGACACAGATTCCGCCGCCTGATCTATTAAGAATGTAGAGAGGAAAGAGCTATTGGAGGTTCTCCAATAGCTCTTTCTTATAACTTCGAATGCTAACGAATTAAGCGAGTAACCCATAAAAAAAGCTTGTTATTTGGATTGTTAAATCCTCTCTTGTTTCTTTCTAATGTGGATATTCTTTTCATTTCTTCGTCTGATAAGCTAAAATCAAAAATATCCATATTATTTTTCAGTCTTACTGGATTAATGGATTTCGGAATAACCGCGATGTCGCGTTGAATGCTCCACCTTAGCATGATTTGTGCCGTAGTTTTACCATTCATCTCGGCGATCTCTGTTAGCACTGGATGAGTAAATAACTGCTTATTCCCATGTCCGAAGGGCCCCCAAGCTACATGTTGTATGTTGTGCTTTACCAGATATTCATGGAGTTCATTTTGTTGAAAGAAAGGGTTCGTTTGAATTTGATTTACTGTAGGAATGATTGTTCCCTGTTTCATTACGTTTTCTAGATGATTCTGTTCAAAATTAGCCACACCAATTGCTCTGATTTTTCCTTCGTTATATAACTCCTCCATTACTCCCCAACTGTAAAGATAGTTCGTAGCTGGCCAATGGATCAAATAAAGATCAATATAATCGGTTTGCAGTTTTTTTAAGCTGACTTCAAAAGCTTGTTTTGTCTTTTTCCCCAAATCAGAACTCCATACTTTTGTTGTGATAAAGATATCACTTCTTTTTAGCCCTGATTTTTTTATCGCGTTGGCAATAAGCTCCTCATTATGATAGAAAGCCGCGGTATCTAAATGCCGATATCCATTTCTCAAAGCTCATATTAAAGCGTCTTCGTTTTCATTTTTAATTTTATAGACGCCTAGACCAATTTTTGGCATTAAAACACCATTATTCAACACGTAACTTTCCATTTGAAAATTCCCCCATTTTGTCGACTGTTTACTAAATTTAAACATTCTCTTAGGTTGTAACTCGTTATGATAAGCTAATCTGCATATTTGCGGTTTTTAGGATTTTTAAGCCAATAGTTTGCTATGGTTAAATCAGGTTTAAAGGCACGTTCTATAGGACTTTAACATTCACTAATTTCTTTCGTCAGACTTCTTAAGTGTTCATTAATATCCATATTTAGGTCTTTTGTTCAACCGTTGGATCTTTCGAACCATCTTAACACAAAATCAAAATCAATCATTCATTGGAAAAGAAAATCGAGACCTTTACACCTAATTACTTTTACAGTGGCACAAGCCTTTATCCAGCCAAATCTCTGTCTCCAAGCAAATCTGAAACCCGAGCTGACCGCAACAAAGTTCATAGTCCTTTTGTCGGGTTATGTCGTATAATGATGTTTGCTCTTTTATTTTTTACATAAAATTCCAAGGAGGAGACCTACTGATGATGTGGAAGGATAAGTATACGCTTGGCATTGACTTGATCGACAAGCAGCATATGGAATTGTTTGAGCGGGTTGAAAGCTTTTTGCTCGTACTTCGCTCCAAAGAACCATGGGAGCTTAAGGTCGAGAAGGTGAAGGAAACGCTGGAATTTATGAAGGAATACGTAGTGAAGCATTTTCACGACGAAGAGTGCTACCAGAGAAAAGTAGGATACCCCGATTGTAATCGGCACTGCGAAATACATGCGGAATTTACCTCCGAGGTTCAAGAATTCGTGAAGTTGTTCGAGGAACAGGGCTATGAGGAACCTCTCGTACAAAAATTTGCAGGCAAACTGATCGCCTGGCTGATCAACCACGTTGCCGCCACCGACCAGAAGATTGCCGATTATATCCACCGGCTGGAGGTGGAAGCATGACCGATTTTACCCATCCCTTTTTCATAGCAACGCAGGAGGTTTTTCGGCTGATGCTCGATCTGGACATTCAAGTCACGCCACCGGAGCAGCTTTCGGAGTTGAAAAATAGAGCCGTAAACGTCAGCATCGGCATCGTCGGCGATTTGGAAGGCAAGATAGATTACTACTTTCCCGAAAGCATGACTCTGGAAATTGTCCGCATCCTCTCCGGAATGGAGATGAACGAGCTGGACGATTTCGTCGCATCTGCCATCTCCGAGGTTGTCAACATCATCAGCGGCAATGCGATGACAGGCTTGTTCTCGGATCAGGTTCAATGCGATATCCAGCCCCCTTCAATCGAAGTTGCCGATACTTGCTCGAATCGGAACAAATCAGACAAGTTACTCACGTTTGAAACCAGCATCGGTCAGCTTCTCGTCGACATTCAGCTTGTAAAAAAGGTTGCATAACACAATAACGCCTCTCATAAGAGAGAGGTAAGAAACACCCTTTGGATATTAGTTTACCGAAAAGCCCGCGTCTTTTAGATGTAGGGTTTCTTTTTTTAATCACCTATTTCCATAACCTCCATTTATTGGTTTTAATAGACATTTTATATTATATCTCCATAATATCCTTAATAATTAAGAAGCTTTAATTTTCTTGAGTTCTTTGGGTGACATTATCACAGAAAAACAACATATCTTTTTACTCCTATTTGACTATTCTTAATAATTGACTTAAAATTCAAAAAAATGATAGTAAGTTCTATCAATTATTTATAATATCTATCAAAAAAAGGAGTTTCAATGAAGAAAGACATGACAACGATCAAGCAAGTGAGACTTAACAGCCTTCTGGATGTAGCTACCATGCTACTTATCGAAAAGCCAAACGCTTCCATGAACGAGATTGCTGATTGGGCAGGAATTGGTATTGCCACATTGCATCGATATGTTGAAAGCAGAGAGCAACTGATGATTCATCTGGGATTTCGGGCAATTGAAGTCGTAAGTGAAACCATGAAAGGAATTTCCTTGAACGAGGAGAACTATGAAAAATACATTCCAGAGTTGATTGAGGCACTTATTCCGTTAGGAGACAAGATTTATTTTCTTGCTCATGATGCATCCGTCAACTTTAACAAGGAAATTGAAGGAGCGGATCACGAGCTAAGGAAACCCGTATTGCATGTGATTGAAAGATTGCAACAGAAAGGTTATTTTCATCCAAATATCGATAAAGAATGGATCATTAATGTCCTCTACTCACTGCTATTTCTAACATGGCAGCAAGTGAGGAGCGGCAATATTGCGAAAAATTCCGCGGCAGCACTGGTAGTAAATACTTTTTACCATGGATTCAAAGCAACTGATTACTGATCACACTGGACTATAAAGAGGCGTACCATGCGAGGAGGAATCTACATGTTGATTCAAAACGTACTAGGGAGTATCGTGATTTCCAAAGATGCTATTTCTAAAATCATTGGCAAGACAACAACAGCAACAATGGGAATTGCTTCGATGTCATCAGGGGTCGTCAAAGGAATCACCAACAAGTTAAGTGGGAAAAGCCTGCAAAATGGCATTGAACTTCATATGACAGAATCAGGACTGGATGTTAATTTAAGCATTGTCATTCATTATGGAGCAAGAATATACGATGTATGCAGAGAATTACAAAGGAATGTTCGGAAATCCATTGAGAAGTATACAGGTCTATCTATTGGTATTATAAACGTCAAAGTACAAGGGATTTCCCTATCCGTTAATTAATCTCAGACAGCAATAAGTGACTGGAATAAATGATATGGGGTGTTAAGGAAATGAGCCAAATCTCTATTATGAAAGCAAATTCCAAATCGCTGGTGGGTGCTAAGCTGAATCAAATGGCTCTCGGTAGCGCAGCGAATACACTTGCCGAGTCTGAAAAAAACCTTAAAAAAAATATTATCATATCGTAAGTAAACTTTATTGGCCATAACATCTTTAATCTAAAGCAATCCTTTTCGACGTTTACCCTGAAAGAGGGACATGAAGACGAATTTCATAAAATTTGCTGAAGAACAAGCTTCCTTACACGGCTATGCCAAATGTTCCTTGACGGTAAGAAAAGACAATCATCTCGCAGCCAAATTGTATCATAGATTGGGATTTGAAATAACAGGAGAAATTAACAGGCCTGCTTTTTCATTGTATAGAATGGCCAAAATGGTAAAATGATCGATGTTCGATAGCCAAGCTCATCTCCCCATCGAAAGGTAGCTGGTCTTAAGCCTGCGCCTTTGTTGAATTAGCACAAAAACAAGTATTCTATTGTTGATTCTACTAATATGTCGTATTTTAAAACTAATATTGTTATGCAAAACACGAAATTGTAAGTTGAAATCGAATAATATGTTCACCAACTGAACGATGGGTGAGGAAGAAGCTAAGTTTTCTCTTGACGTTGCTGATGAGGCTTTCAAGACTGTAAAAGTAAATCACCCACAATTTGTTTAGACGCTTCGCTTTGAAAAAGGGACCGTCAGCAGCAGGCGATCCCTTTTTCAAATTATGAAAGCGTGATTCATGCTGCTCAAGAATATCACTGACCTGTGGCTACTGGCGACGCAGCGGGCCTATGCCGAAGCCGGCTGCGCCATCAACTTTAAAGAGATGGCTGCGCTGTCCAAAGCTGCCGGACCGGATTCGTCGCTTATCGACCCGAACGATCACTTATTCGGGCCCCCTGGCGATATGCCGGCGCGGATCGCGGAATACTGCCGTGACACCGGCCAGCCGGTTCCAGAATTGAACGGTGCTGTCATTCGCGTCATTCTGGACAGCCTGGCCGACTCTTATCGGGTCGCCGTTTCCTAGTTGGAACAGCTGACCGGGTGTGCCGTAACGCGGATTCATATGGTCGGCGCAGGAAGAGCGGTTCGATTAAAAGTGCCTCTGCAGTGGTCGTCACTGGGGAAGAGGCACTGTACGGCAATATTATATTGAAGAAAGACGTTATCGAAGCCGATTAATACCTGCAACACAAGCGGTCGTTATGGAACAATCCATAATGACCGCTTAGGCTGTTAAGATAACCTCGACAGCCTTCCTTATCAAGGATTTCCGCTTGCGCGGACCTTGCAAGCGGACCTTACAAACAGATATACGAACCTGACAGCAGCCGATAAGCTGAGAGAGCGAATTAAGCCGGGTTATATTACTCAACATTTTCCGCTCGTTCTGAAAAAACATAATTTACGGCTGATTTGGTTTCATGATCTTCGGCATAGTTGTACAAGCTTACTGCTGGCGAACGGTGCAGCTTAAAGGAAATTCAGACATGGCTAGGGCATAGCCATTATTCCACGACCGCCAACATTTATGTTTATCTTGAATACAGCTCAAAGATTTCTTCGGCTCAAGTAATGAGCAATACCTTGCAAATTCCGAGTATGCAAAAAGCTCCTGAATCTCTACAAGAGAAAATTCAAGAGCTCGTTTATTGTTAAATTGATGCGGTCAAGAGGACTCGAACCTCCACGTCATTGCTGACACTAGAACCTGAATCTTGGAATTGTGATTTTGACGCTTGCTCTATGTATCGGAATTTTCGTCTGTAAACCTAAACAGGACAAGAGGATTTAGCTGATGAACCAATTTTATTGTGATGCGTTCGAAACTTCCTTATTGTACCGATGTTAGAAGAAATGTTAGAAAGAAATACGAGTTAACGTGGCGTGTCCTGCAGTCTAATGTTATGATCAAACTATCAAATACTCGGGGAAGTTCAACTTGCAATGGCAAGAGGTTAGACCGTTATATCCTGATCGTTTCGTCAAATTTCAAATCACCCCGACTCTATTATAGAATCGGGGCAGGTTTGTAGTGTTTAGTATTTCTCGGTATTTTTTAAGGCATTAGGGCATATGGACGACTACCATTTATCCGTCATAATAACAGGTTTGATTTCACCAGCATCAATATGCATTTTATCGATACATAACATGCGATTGCCAGGCTCATTATCTCCGATGATCCTGCGATGGTAAACGATAAGCCATTCATCATTCTCGGGGAAATGCAAATATCCGTGATGACCAGGGCCATCCGCGATTGGCTCTTGCTTTTCCAGAATCGTACCCTTATTCTCGAATGGCCCCAGCGGATTATCACTTACGCCATACGCTACGCAATAGGTTCCATTCGTCCAGCCCCCCATCGACCACATGAAGTAATAAAGTCCATCCTTTTTTATCATACAAGGTCCTTCCACATATCCCTCCGGAGTAATGGAGAGGATGGTCTCCCCATTTTTGAACGGAACGAGCCCTGTCATATCATTATTCATCACGGCTACATTGCAATGGCTCCAGCCGCCATAATATAAATAGATCGAACCGTTATCGTCTTTGAAGAGATGAGCATCTATCGGTTGGGCATTGTGGATGAAACGGTCAATGATCGGTTTCCCGAGATAGCCTCTGTACGGGCCTTCTGGAGAATCCGCTACAGCGATCTCCAAGCCGCCAACCTCATCGTTACATTGAATATCGTTCGTCGCGAATACAAGGTAGTATTTTCCATTATGTTCAATATGAGTAGGTGCCCATACAGCTCTCCACACCCAAGGGAAATCTGACATTACAATGATACTTTCGTGTTTGTCCCAGCGGATGAGATCTTCTGAACTAAATGCGTCTAAATTCAGCTGCTTCGTATATTCCGTGTATGACCGAGTTGCATATACCCAATGCTTCCCTTCGTAAGTCCTTGCCTCTGGATCTGCATACCAACCTGGTACAAGGGGGTTCGTTATTCCTTTCAATGAAGACAACTCCTTCTTTCCATCATTTACAAGCTATAGAGCCCTTCATCCTCCGCTTCACGAACCCAAACTTGCATAAAGCCAGGCTCCCTGTTGTCCCAAGCATAGTAAGGGATGAATTCACAAGGTTTACCTTCTCCATTCTTACCTACCAGAATGGTAACGCCACCGAGTAGCTCCGGTAGATGATCCACTTGCAACCTCTCATGGGCAGAAAATGTATACTCATCATACGAAAGCTCAGAATTATCCGTCTGCTCTAGACAATACACGATTGGACCTCGTTGAATAGCAATACGACCTATATTCTCCGATACCTCTTGTCTCGCACGAACAATTTCTACGGGCATATCGAGCTCGAGTACAATCGTATCATCCTGTGACCAAGTTCGACTTATTACGATATACCCTTGTTCCGTCTGTGCCTCCACTCTTGATAGGTATTTCCCTCCGACCTGTACCTTATAGCCCCTGCACCAGCCTGGTACTCGCAAACGGATACTGAGAAAACCACTTGACTCTGGGTTTACAGAAAGCTTTACTTTACCGTCCCATGGATATTGAGTTGTTTGTTTTAACTTAACGTTCAGCCCACTCTCAATCACGAATTTAGCTTCACCATTCATATATTGATTTACAGCGATGCCCTGACCTGTTTGAGCATATGAATATTGACCGATGGAAGGTAGAAATCTTGCTAAATTCGTTGGGCAGCATGAGGTGTCGAACCAGGATACACGATGGTGATCGCCTTTCGAAGCCAACGGATTTACATAGAAAAACTTGTCTCCTGTCAACGATATTCCAGCCAAAGCGCCATTGTACATTTCCCGTTCTACCACATCAGCATATTTGGCATCCCCAAATAATAGGTTCATCCGATGGTTCCAAAATACCATGGCGATAGCGGCACAAGTCTCACAATAGGCCGATTCATTCGGCAAATCATAGTCATGCGTGAATCCTTCATTATGACGGGATGGTCCGATTCCTCCGGTCACATACATGTTGCGCTCTACCGTATGTGCCCATACCCTATGCAAGGCATCAACATAAGCCGGATCTCCCGAAGCGTGAACAACATCTGCCATCGCCGTGTATAGGTACATGGCGCGGACAGCATGACCGGTCACCTTCTCAATGTCCCTAACCGGAACATCATCCTGGCAGTACGCAGGCCCCCATTCCTTCTTATCCCATATCTCGCCAACTCCATGTCCATGCCCCCGTTCCTCAAGCAACCATAGGGACAGCTTCCAATATCGTTCTTCTTGGGTAACGCGATATAGCTTCACAAGAGCAAGCTCAATTTCCTCATGACCTTCCACCCAATGACGCTTGCCTGGACCAAACAGACGATCGTAATGATCAACCAAGCTACAGGCAACATCGAGAAGCGTACGTTTGCCTGTAGCTTCGTAATATGCAACCGCGGCCTCAATTAAATGGCCGCCATTGTACATCTCATGCTTCTCCATATCCGTCCATTTGCTATCAGGTGCTTCTAACGTATAATAAGTGCACAAGTAACCGTCCGATTCCTGGGCTGCGGCTAAGAGTTCAATAATCCGATCAGCCTCAGCTTCCAACTCCGGGTCCCGCTCCGACATTAGCGAATAGGCAATACCCTCGAGCACCTTGTACACATCAGAATCATTGAAATAAATACCTTCAAACTTTCCTTCCATTAATCCGCCTGCCCTGGCGAAATTCGATATACGTCCTGTCTCCTCACATTTCGTCAAGCAGGTTGGTAACGTAACTTTTCTTAGCACCTCAAGCCGCGGACGCCAGAACGCATCATCAATGATAACATTCGTGAACGGCACGCCCTGCCAATTCTTTAGCTGTGATTGTATTTGTGTCATTCTCAGATTTCCTCACTTTCATTTCAGTTATCCCTTTAGACCTGATAATGTAATTCCCTCAAGGAAATACCGTTGACCGACTAGGAATACGATAACACAAGGCAGGACAACCGCCGCTGAAGCCGCCATAAGCAAATCCCACTGCGCGGTATAAGAACCCTGAAACATCTGCAATCCAAGCGCCAAGGTAAAGAGGTTATCACTCTTCAGATAAATAAGCGGTCCCATGAAGTCATTCCAAGATCCCAAGAAGCTGAATAGCGCAACAACAATAATCGCCGAACGGCTTAATGGAAGTATAATTCTCCAATAGATTTGAAAATAGTTGGCTCCATCCACGAATGCCGCTTCATCGAAATCTTGTGGAATCGTTAAATAGAATTGCCGTAATAGAAAAATATTGAAGATTCCCCCCCCGAAATAAGCAGGTACGATTAATGGATAATACGTATCGTAGAAACCAAGCATCTGCCAGCCGAGAAAGCTTGGAATAATCGTGACGGCTGCAGGTAGCATCATGCTTGTCATTAGAATGGCAAATACAGTGTCTCTGCCCTTCCATTTGATCCGTGAAAATCCGAAGGCCGCTATGCTGCTTGTCACGACTGTACCAATAAGAACACTGACGACAATGATAATTGTATTGATGAAGAAAGTGTCAAACGGCAGCACCGTAAGTGCTCTCTGGAAATTATCCCATTTAAACGGCTCTGGAATCCATTCTGGCGGCATCGTAAATATTTGCGATAAATCCATGAGAGAGCTTCGGATTAACCAAATGAACGGAACAATAAACAAAACAGAGATGCTTATCAGGGCTACATAACCTGTCACAAGCGAAAGCTTCGATTGTCTCAAGAACGCTCTCCTCCTTCGTAATGCACCCATGACTTCGAGGTTTTGAATATAATAAAAGTAAAGAACAGAATGATGATAAACAGGACCCAAGCCAGAGCGGACGCATACCCCATCTCGGTATCTCTAAAGCCCGTACGCCAGAGGTAAAATACATAGAACAAGCTTTGGTTATTCGGTCCGCCTTCTGTTAAAATATAGGCTTCATTAAACACCTGGAAGGAGCCGATAATGGTCATAATGGTATTGAAAAATATCGTCGGTGTGACCATTGGAATCGTAATATGGCGTAGCTTGCTGTACCAGCCTCCACCATCAACGTCGATTGCTTCGTAATACTGCTTAGGAATACCTGAAATTCCCGCCAGAAAAATAATGACGGTATTTCCAATTCCCCATAATGTTGTAAGAACGACAGAAGGGATAACACTACCCTCTGAATACAACCAATTACTAGTCGGTAAATGTAACCAACTAAGTACCGAATTGATCAGTCCTAGATCAGGATTCATCAGCCACATCCAGATCATCGCTGATGCAACGGCCGGCACAATGCTTGGAAGGTAGATAATAGTCCGAAATAGGGCTCTACCCTTGACGTTCAAGTTAAGCAGCAAAGCTATAAAGAAAGAAAGAATAATAACAGCGGGTACCCGAAGAATAACAAAGTAGAAAGTAACACCTAACGATTTGTAGAACAGTTCATCCTCACCCGAGAACATCTTAATATAATTATCGAATCCAACGAAGGAAGTATTCTCCTTGAATACGTTATAGTCCGTCAAGCTTAGCACCAAGCTTGCGATCATAGGACCCAGTGTGAAAATGAGAAACCCGAGTATAGCCGGAACCGTGAACAACAACCCGTAGAACAGTCCTTTTCGCATACTAACCTCCGATCTCGAAGCTCTCTAGTAAGGAAGACGACGATCTATAATCAGAACGCCGTCTCACCGCATCGCAGAAATTGTATTTTCAATTATTGTGCAATATCACGACGCCCTTGAACTTGTTCTTGTGCCTTGGCAGCGATGGAATCCAACGCTTCTTGCGCAGTTTGTTGGCCAAGCCATACTTTGTCCAAAGCGGGATTCACGATATCCATAATTTTATTGAAGTTTTTCACATATCCAGTTGGTGTCTGATGGCTATTCGTCAATATGACTTCAACAATAGCGTCTTTATAACCAGAAGGTCTTGAATCCAAGTTCTCCGTCCATTTAGCTAATAATGCCGGATCCGTATACCATTCCTTATACGATGGCATCCAAGTACCAGCCGTAATCATATCAATAGAAGCTTCTGGATCAAGCAACGCTTTTATAAGCTCCCAAGACTCTTGGGGATACTTGGTTGACTTAAACATGGAGAACATTCCGGCAACAACGGTAGTCACTGGCTCTTTCAGTACAGGCAATACCCCTACATTGAAGTTAAACTTCGATTGCGCCAATCCAGTGCTTGCCCATTGCCCATCGATAGCCATTGCTACCTTTTTGGTTTGAAGAGCTACATTTGTTGCTGGAATATTCTTCGATTGCACGGGTGAAGGAGAGACATGGTGTACATTCATTAAATCTGATACTTTCTGTATAGCCTCCACTGCTGCCGGCTGGTTAAGCCCAAAGGTCTTCCCATCCTCAGAGACGAAATCCCCGCCATTGGAGTAAATAAAGTTACTATAGACGCCCCACCACGTAGAAGCGTTAACTCCATATTGCTTAATATTCTTAGCATCAAAGTCCGCATCATTCGCCGTTCTGCCTTTGTTATCGATCGTTAATTGTTTAGCAATTTCAACAAATTCATCCCATGACCACGCTTCTAATGCCTTAGCAGGTGGAGGTGAAATGCCCGCTTCCTTAAAGATATCTTCGTTATAGAATAGACCGAACGATTCCGGACCAGGAGCTATACCGATCACATTGCCCGGCTCAAGCGAGTACATAATGTTGGGTATCAGTTTGTCTGTACTGATATCCGGGTCAATTTCTAGAAATTCCTGAAGGTTATAGAATTTCCCCTGCTCTGCTAATGGGAACGCAATGCTACCAGACTCCATCATGGCAATATCCGGTACATCATTACCAGCTACCATTGTTGTCAGCTTCGTATCATAATCCGATGCAATATGCTGAAGATCAACTTTGATATTCGAATACTGCGTTTCAAACTTCTTAATCGCTACTTTGTAAGCAGCTACTTCATCAGGCGCGCCCCACACCGTCATACGAAGGGTAATGGGATCCTTCGATATTTCATCACCGGATACTGAGGGTGATGTATTATTGCTAGTATCGGACTTCGAGCAAGCTGACAAAATGGTGACAAGCATTAACAGCATAGCCATAAGAACGGATATCGACTTCCTTTGTCTTGACATATCCCGAACCCCTCTCAATTCCAATCCCTTTTGGTTCATAGCTGCAGTCTATGATGTTTCAATTATAAACTCTAGTTAGCGCTTACATAACCCGAACTACTTTGGATTGGTGGACTATTATTAGGTATTCAGTGGCAATGTGATAACGACCTTAGTTCCCGATCCAGGTAAGGAGCTAATCACGACACCATAGCTGTTGCCATAGGTCATTTGAATGCGAGCAATTGTGTTCTTAATCCCTATCGAAGAGGATTCCTTATACAAAATCGCATTTATAGTGTCCTTGCTCATTCCTCGTCCATTATCTGCAATCTCATAATACCGTGTTCCACTGTCGATCCAGCCACGAATGCGAATAAGCCCTCCCGCTTCTGTCTGATCGAAGCCATGTAGGATCGCATTCTCGACAAAGGGTTGAAATAGAAGTCTAGGCATTTTGTACTCATAGAGTAATGGATCAATCTCGTAACTCACGGTAAACTTGTCTTCGAAGCGAAAGGACATAATATAGAAGTAGTTGTTCATCCACTCCGTCTCTTCAGACAAATGAACGGCTCTCCATTCTTTCCTTGCAGTATAATGTAGCATATTGGATAAACTGACAAGCATCTTGCTTAATTCCTTCTGATCGTTCTCTATAGCTGTCCAATTCATCACATTTAACGTATTGTATAGAAAATGGGGATTCATCTGCATGCTCAGCGCTAGAATCTCGGCCTCTTGTTCCTTTAATTTAATCTCGTAATTTTCTATAACCAAGAGCCGAATCCGATCGTTCATCAGATTAAACCGTTGAAGGAGAATACCAAACTCATCATTCGTGCCGACGACAACATGCTTTTGAAAATCCCCATCACCAACGGACCTCATTGCACCAAGCAGCTTCTTAATGGGCTTCGTAATCCTGCCTGCGATAAAATAAGCGTAAATAAGCGCCACAATTCCCATAATAGCGGCTAAGAGTATAATAGACGTTTGGATGACTTGTACCAGACCACCCACTAGTGCGGATTCTGGCGTCCATACAATCGATATCCACCCCGTCACTTCCGAACGATCGAAGCAGACAATCATAGCCTCGCCCTCTAGCGTCATTCTTCGCGTACCGCTTCCCTCCAAGCGAAGTTGCTCTACCCATTTTTCCGTATAGATTTGTGTAATTCTTCCTTGCTCGCTGCTTGCAACGACTTTACGGTCCGCATCCATTACTAAGTATCGCGAACCTTCAGGAATACTTTCCTCGTATAGGGATTTCAGTGTATCTGGTTTGAAGCTTATCGTCAGAATGGGTCGTTCAATATGAGCGTCCATCTTCTCCAGTGTCGTATTATTCAGATGAGAGAAATCAAGCACTCGAGTCGCTGAGTACAAATGGCGGAAATCTAGCTTTCCTTCCTCTAGATAAGGCTGATCGAACATATCAACGAAATCATAAGTAGGGTACCATACCATTTTCCCGCCTGCCTGCTGCGCCTTACGGTATATATCCGACTGCGTAGGATCTCCTTGTGGTAACATTTGACCGAAAGTGAAATAGGACGTCCACAACTGGTAAGAATAAACATCCTTATTGTTGGAGAAATATTTACTCAACACAGGCGTAACCTGTCGGTCTGCTTCAAAAAGCTCAGCTTCATTCTGGGGATCCAGTTCGTTAAAAATTCGGAATAAATCCTTATCTACGAATAATGATAGGCTGTTCTGATCAATAATCTGCAGCTTAGTATCCATGATCTCATTGTTTTTCCTAACAATCTCATATACGTTTTTCTGTGCTTGTTCCGTCACGACCTGTAGGCTGGTACGGTAGAAAAGAACTCCTAATATGATGAGAGGAATTACGATCATAGATATATAGCTAGCTAACAATCGAGAGCGAAATGTCATCTTCATTCCTCGCTGCTCCTCTGTGGAAGTGACGTGTGCCTATAGGCTTCGGGCGACATTCCATTATGCTTCTTAAACACTCTGCAGAAATATTTCGTATCTTGATAACCGCACTCAGCGGAGATTTCATATATTCTGAGCTTATTCGCAGCAAGCAACACCTTAGCCTGCCTCATTCTAGCTTCCGTCACGTGATCAGAGAACGTCTTTCCTGTCCGACTCTTAATTAAGGTGCTGAAATAGGAGGGATTGAAGAAAAAGTGTTCGGCAGCTCGTTCAAGTGTCAGATCTTCCTTCAGCCTTTCATGTATCCAACTCAGGCAGCTCGTAACGATAATTTCGGTCTTATCCAGCTTCGCTTGCTTTAATGCAGCGTGTACCTTCTGAAGCGAGACCTCTAAAAGAGCTAATAACTCCGTATTAGACCCGCAAGCTTGAATATGCATCATGGCTGTATTCGTTAGAAGGCTTCCAACCTTCTTGTCCACAATATCACGAATCCTGCTCTTAACCTTCATAAGAATAAGCGAAGCATTCTCTTTCATAAGTAGCGGATTCGTATGCCCACCATCTGAAAGCTGCTCGAACGCCACCCTACACATTTCTATAGCTATGTCCGCATCGTTTCCTTGCAGAGCTTCGAATAGTCTCTCCGTGTCAAGAGTCAATAGCTTATGAGAAGGGCGTAGCTCATCCTGAAACAGAATACCCTTCCAGCAATCATGAAAGTTATACTTGTTTACCGTTTGGGCTACTCGGTATGCTTGCGATGCTTCCTCCAATAAAAACTTACATTCCGGTCCTATCCCGTGGGTAAGCTGTCCAACATTCGCCCATTCTGATGATAGAGCGGAAACGATGATGCGAATGTGATGTCTATGACCTGGGGTAAGTGGTGGGGTCCGGATTATCGTAACGGCTTGGAATCCATCTTCTTGAAGCACATTTAATGGAATCGTTATCGATTCTCCGATTGCTGACCATCCTTGCTCCAAGCTCCTCAAGAAGTAAGCGTTATCATAATTTTCATTGCTATCCCGTCGAATTCTGAGTTCAGAGAAAATAACCACACCGCCACCTTGTAGCCAATCATACGATTTCAGTTCATTGCGCTCTAGGGTCGTTGAGCTTCCATTTAGCCAAGTTAATAATAAGCGATTACTATAAGCTGAAGATGTGAGATCAAGCCGTTGCTTCAGCTCCTCTGCTTCCAAGTTCTGCATCGATTCTGTAACAAGCTCTTGTTCAATACGTCTCAATACGTCTTCTATCTTCTCTGCTTCCACAGGCTTTAATAGATAGTCATAAGCTCCATGTCGAACCGCAGTCTGTGCATATTCAAATAGATTATAGGCCGACACCATTACAACCTTCGTATGAAGTCCTTCTTTTTTAAGCTGTTGCAAAAATGTAAGCCCATCCATGTTGGGCATTCGGATATCCGTAAACACGACATCCGGACGGTCTGATCTTACAAGCTCTAATGCGTCAATCCCGTCTTTTGTAACAATGACCTGGGCATCGGGACGTAGATGGTTAATCAATCTCAACATACCTCTAAGGTGTCTTGGTTCATCATCTACGACCAATACTTTCATCCCATTCAGCCCCTTTGTTCACTTTTATTTAAGTTTTATTTATTATAACTAAGAAAGGCGCCTTCATGTGGATAGGCACCTAAATTGTAGTTTATATTTAATTTCCCTCGTTAATCGCTCTGATTACATCCACAGGCAACTTAGGCACGCGATCATATGTCAGCAATCCGTTGATTTCCTGCTCCACGTCCGTCAGCTGGGTGTAGCAATATCCCTGAACTATGCTGGATTGCAGCAAGGGTTGGATAACCGCGCGTAGCTTGCTCGCGAAGTCTTCATCATTCTCCGCCCCGGAGTATCCCCAGCCTTCCCATTCACTTTTCTTATAAGCAATGCCGCCTAATTCGGTTACAAGAATCGGTTGCCCCTCGTATGGAAATCCTTCGACGGATAATCTGCGATTAGCCGGCATTGCATTCACTGCCTTGTCCGTAGAACTATAGCGTTCAGTCAATACCTCTTGACGCCATTCGTAATCGTGAATATTGAACAGATCCGTCTTGACCATTTCCCAACCATCGTTAGATACAACAGGCCGCATCGGATCCAGCGATTTGGTGAGGTGATACATGGTCAAAGCATGCTGCTGTTGAAGCTTGTCGATCTGAATATTGGGTACTCCCCAGCTCTCATTCAGCGGCACCCATGCGACAATACTAGGATGGTTGTAATCTCGTGCGACTGACTCCTGCCATTCGTTCATGAATCGACGAACGTACACTTCGGAGAACTCAAAAGCATTCGCCGCTTCACTCCATACCAACAGGCCTAGGCGATCACACCAGTAAAGGTAGCGGGGATCCTCTAGCTTCTGGTGTTTTCGAGCGCCGTTGAAGCCCATCGCTTTCATTAGCTCAACATCCTGCTTAATCGCGTCGTCGCTTGGCGGTGTCAAGTTCCCGTCAGGGAAATACCCCTGATCCAATACAAGCTTCTGGAAATAGGGCCTGTTGTTCAGATTAAATTTACCATTCTCGATTGACACCTTACGCATGCCGAAATAACTTGATACTTCATCGACGACCGTGTCACCTTCCAGCACGGTAAAGACCACATCGTACAAATTCGGATGCTCCGGTGACCACCAACGGCCGAGACCATGATCATTGAAATCAGCCAAGTGAATCGTTCTCACCTCATTCGGTGTATTCACTTGGATTACGTCTTGGGAGATGTGTTCTCCCTTGAACGAGATGTCAATCTTCACCCGTAGGTTTTCTTCTCCCTTCAAGCCTTGAAAGATCATGCTCATCTCAATCGCGTTCTGGTCGATATCAGATGTAAATTTGACCTTATCCAGATAAGCCGGTGCTACAGCCTCCATCCAGACGGTTTGCCATATACCCGTCGTACGAGTGTAGAAGATACTCGCAGAATCGGACAGCCAGTGCTGTTTGCCTCTCGGCAATGAGACATCACGACTGTAATCCACTGCCTTCACAACGATCGTATTTCCGTCATTTCTCAGTGCATTGGTAATGTCAGCGTGAAATGGAGTGTGTCCGCCTTCATGCTGAGCGACGAGATTGCCGTTCACCCACACGGACGCACAGTAATCGACTGCGCCGAAGTGGAGTAGAACACGCTTACCCTTAAACGAAATCGGAACGGAGAAATTGTTGCGGTACCAGACTGTATCATGAAATTCTGGATCTCCGATTCCGCTTAATTTACTCTGAAAGGCAAATGGCACTTGAATCCTGCGTGAGAAGACACGTTCGCTTGAATGCCATTGCTCCTGGTCACCAACTTGGCTGTCGTCATATTCGAATTCCCATTCTCCATTCAAATTCACCCAAGCCTTGCGGATAAATTGAGGGCGAGGATGTTCGGACCTAAGTTGCTTGGACGCTTGATTTGTCATAGGATAGTACCTCCAATATTAATGATTAGGTTAACAAATAAAAATAAAAAATATGAAATAAGGGATATTACATAGGTATCTTATTCTTTACTCATTGTATTGTCAATTAAATAGTTGTATAATTAACTAAATAGTTAATGAATAAAACTAAAAACTTATGGAGGTATAATCGTATGGAAATCGAAGTAAGTACGAAGCATATGTCCCTATTAGAATGCTTATCCTCCGAGACGCGGGTTCGAATGATCGAGATGCTCCGTGAACGCACGATGTATGTTAAAGAAATCGCGGACGAGTTAAAGCTCTCATCCGCGATCATTACGAAGCATATTCAGAAAATGGAGAAGGCAGGAATTTTGTCTACTAAGCTTGTATCCGGCACGAGGGGTAATCAGAAAGCATGCACCCTCAGTCTGGATCAGTTGGTACTGCAGTTCCGTTCTCCTGTAGAGACAACAAATCCCGTTGAATCTACAAGCTACTCCGTATCTATTCCCATTGGCCATTATACGAACTATCAGGTCAAGCCAACCTGCGGTCTTGCTTCTCCCTACAAGGTCATCGGTATGCTGGACGATCCGCGTTACTTCGCTGAACCGGAGCACGTGGAAGCCCATCACCTCTGGTTTAGCAGCGGTTTCGTGGAATATTTGATTCCGAACTACTTGATCGGCAAGACACAAGCCAGAAGCATCCGTATCACGATGGAAATCTGCTCAGAGTCTCCTGGCTACAACGAAGACTGGCCTTCGGACATCGTATTCTCCATGAACGGAATCAACTTGGGTATTTGGACCTGTCCCGGAGATTTTGGCAGTCAGAAGGGAAATCTGACACCCGATTGGTGGAGAAAAACCGATACCCAGCACGGTTTGCTCAAGACGATACTCGTCACAGAGAAGTGCACATTTATTGACGGTGTGGAGTTATCGGACATCAATTCTACCGATTTGACGCTAACACCCGGTCAAGACATCCGATTCCGTATCACATCTCCGGAGGATGCCCGATATCCCGGTGGTATTAGCATGTTCGGGAGCCAGTTCGGACATTATGAGTACGACATCGAAGTAACAGTTAGTTATTGATAATTACAGGGCTATCGTTCAAGTTTGAATGGAAATTCTTTATCAGAAATTGTTACCACTGTAACATTAGAACCTGAATCTTTGACACTTACGCTGCGTATCGGAATCATCGACTGTAAACCCAAGCAGGACAAGGGATTACAGAAGATGACTCCGACTTTTTTATGATGTATTCATGGATATGCTGTTTTAAGAATGTTAGAAAAAATGTTAGAAGAAAATCTTTCGATAATTTATTCTAGGATGTACGTTTAACAAAGACAACATTTGATAAATTAGCTTCTGGTAAATGGTACATCACTAACTTCACTTCATTCCAGGCCTTCTCCACGATGCACTCGCTCATTGGTGGTATGCTTCTGACTACTAGGTATATTCGCTGTACGGTATTAGCAGGCGCTTCTTGCATCCGAGAACTATGCGCCGCTGGAGATCCTAGCGCTTGCTCCACCATCTGTTTACGAGCATGTTATTAATATACTGGAGTGGTATCTGTCATTTCCTTTTGTTGTGGGGTCGGAGTTACAAAAATACAGGATTTACAGATGTTTTTCTAATTTTAACCTCAACTATCTCGTCAACCGCTAATTTCGGTTTCGAGTCTTAATTTCACCTAAAAACTATATATCTTCCTGCTGTAATATGTACCAGACAATTTAACAAATTCAGGAGTATACTTTTGAACCTATTCGAAAGAGCTTCCTCTATTTTTACAATCCTCCTGATCTTCTATTGCGTATACTACTTGATGAATTGTAGCAGTTAAGAAACTCTTCATCATTATTCAAGATTTTCTTTCTATGTTTCATTCATTTTTTTCCTCCCTTGATACAATAGAGATAATTTTTTCACCCAAGCTAAAATTGCTAGCTTTCAACAAAGATCCCCAATTAATTTGACTTATTGTAATAGCCGTAATAAAACAATTGTTTACAATGTTAGAATAATTAATGCCATCTTGCTCATATAAAAGTCCTGTTGCATTAATTAAGATAAAAATAACAGTGTAAATTAGCATCATATGCATCTTTAGTAATTTTCTATCAAAACTTTCTGAACGTTCTGCTTGCCCCATAATTCTCGAAATAAAAAATTTATTCAATTTAACTCCAATAAATTGATAAAGGACTAAGTATATAGTGACTATTAAATATATGGCTGCTGAAGGTCTCTCAAAGTAATATGGAATATTCAAAAGAACTATACCAATAACAATCGTAGACAAAACTCCTAAGCTGAACATTGTCATCACAGTAGAATACAATTCCAACAAAGTTATAATTACAATGAATATAAAAGCATCAATTATTAATCCTAATAAAATAACCCTAGTATTAGAATTAGATATGACTATCCCCACAATGATACCTAAAATAAGGATCAAAGTCATTTGTACAGATTTTAATTGAATATTAAAAACTATAAATATAAATAAAATCCCTAAAATTGCTGATATGCCTAGAAGACAATATGTAATTACTTTTTCTATCAATTCTGGGTATACCATTTTCGAAAGTAACCCATCTGGCTGATGAATTGAGAAAAAGCCTGCCGTAACAAGAAATATAACACCAAGAAGAGGTAAAATTATTTTTGCCCAACTGGGTAAGTTATTATTAAAAATAGAATTATTAATCGTATTTTTTTTCATAAATCGATCTCTCCTACAAATAATTATTCATTCTTTACATATTAGAAAATTTGATCCTTCATAAGAGATTTCACCCTTACTTCTTACTTTTAAATTTTCCTTTTATCCTAAAGCTCAACACATTTCTTAATTTGTTCTTTAAAAAGATGAAACAAATCATCGACTCTTAGTATTGATCTAAACTATTTTTTGTTTACTTACTGATTGGTTTTGCTTTTCAACCTTTTATTCTTACTTAGAGTCACTTACAATAACTAATAATTTTCTCTCCACTCTGTATCATTATTTCTATAGCAGCACTTCTTGATTGAGATACATTTGTATTCGATCAACTCACTTATTTAAATCGATACCAAGGACCTACATATAAATAGGCCTAATTACTTAATGTAAGGTATTATTCTATGTTAGGCATGTTTTTCCTTCTTGAAGTTAATCTTAATTATTTGAAAACCGCCTCATATCATCGTTCTACGATATTCGTTGCCTTTCATCATACTGGAAGATACATGCAGATAGGCATTTGCAGACCTTCTATCCATCCCGGTTTGCGACTCAATCTCATCTAAGGCCTTGTTCAAATCAACTTGATTGTTTAAACTTTACAACCGTAATAATAAGTAGCCCTTATCATCTCTTCGTTAATCATTTTTCCCACAAGTTCAACTTCCCTTCACTTCTACTTGATTATATCTATTAATTGTAGTACTAATTTTGAAACGAATTCAGCCAATCTGTCTCCATTTTTATTGGCAGAGCTCGTTTTTTCATATTTTTCAATGACATCTAGTGGAATGTATGCCGTTGTCTCATATCCAAATGAAACATGAGCATAACTTCTATTTGAATTCTCAAACTGCTTCGCAAAACTGGCACTAAAGCTGTTAACATTTCCAGCTCCAACCAAGCCACACACTCCACATGTGTCGAATGTGCATAACAGAATAATGTACCTATCAGCTGTATACATCATGTTTTCAATAAAGAGGGAAAATAGAACCTGAATAATGAAGGCGAACTTAGATGCGTATGAAATATGTAATTATGAAGGATACCCAGCCGTTCCCATATAATTGATACATATATTATTAAGTGGGTTATACTGATAGTATCCAAGTTCATGAATCAATCCATCATTTCGGAGGAATAATTTAATTATGGAATATACCATTTTTATAGTTGAAGATGATTTGTCTATCTGTCGACTTTTAAAAGAACATATAGAGAAGTATGGGTTCTCAGTGAAGGTTGTACAAAACTTTGAACAGGTCGTAGAAGAATTTTCTTTACACCGTCCTAGTTTAGTGCTGCTTGATGTGAACCTTCCTAAGTTTGACGGGTTCTATTGGTGTAGAAGGATCAGGGAAATATCTAAAGCTCCAATTCTCTTCATCTCGGCTAGAGAAAGTGGAATGGATCAAGTGATGGCTCTTGAAAACGGCGCAGATGACTACATAACCAAGCCCTTTTCTTACGAGGTGATCATGGCCAAAATCAAAAGCCATCTTAGACGAGCTTATGGCGATTATGCCCGTTCGAATGAGCGGGTTATGACCTGGGAAGAGCTAACCTTATATCCCGAAAGATTGGAGCTCGAATTCAAAGGCCAGGCATTAACGCTTACGAAAAAAGAAGCTCTGTTGCTCGAAAGTTTGATTCAATTTTATCCGAATGTGGTTTACAGAAACTATCTGCTCGAAAAGATGTGGGATGACTCCCAGTTCGTCGAAGAAAACACCCTGAATGTAAATGTCACAAGACTGAAAAAAAAGATGCAAGAACTTGGTATTCAAAACGGAATTATAACGATCAGAGGCCTCGGTTATAAATTAAATAAATGCTGGTAGGTGTGTACCTTCAATGCGATTATTTCTAAAAGAACATCAGGGATATATTCTTCTCTATTATTTCTCAGTGATATTGTCTGTTTTTTATTGTGTGCTCGTGATAGATTTTCCATTCCAGAGTATCATGTACATATTCATATTTAACACTTTTATTCTTCTCGTTTTTTTAGTGTGGAAATATGCCAAAACGAAAGAGGTTTATGCCTTACTATATCGTGACTTCCATGCTCTAGAGGAAATTTCGTTGGATAAGGGGAGCTCCTTTTGGAGCCATCAAATCTCCATGTTGCTCAAACAACAACACCGCTTATATGAATTGAAATTGCAGCAATCCAATCAAAAACATCAAGAGCACTTAACATTCATCAACCAATGGGTGCATCAAATGAAAACGCCTCTTTCCGTTATCCAGCTGCAGTTGGAGGCTCAGGCTGGTACCATATATGTGAGCGGCATCCAAGAAGAGCTGTATAAGATTGAAAAAGGGCTTAAGATGGCCTTATCATTGGCGCGTCTGGATGCCTTTGAGAAGGACTTCGTCATTGAGAAGACACGCTTGCAGCCCCTTATTATAGATTGCATCAATCAAGAAAAAAAACAATTCATAACTAGCGGCATATTACCTAGAGCAACCATTGACGAAACCATTGAGGTCTACACGGATGTAAAATGGCTCAAATTCATCATTGAACAGCTGATCACAAACGGCATCAAATATTCCAAAGGAAAAGGGAAATATGTGAGCATCTCCGCTTATCGGAGAGAGAATGAAGTTGTTCTGGAGGTCACAGATGAAGGCATCGGAATTCATCCTAAAGATATTCGAAGAGTGTTCGATCTCTTCTTCACTGGCGCAAATGGAAGAGTGCGGGGGGAATCTACAGGGATGGGACTATATATCGCCAAAAAGGTCTGCGAGAACTTGCATCACAATATTCAAATTCAGTCAGAAGTGAATCGAGGTACAAAGGTCATTGTTCGATTTGGCAACCTTACATCCATGTAAGAAAAGTGTAATGAAGATGAATCGCTCAATGGGACTCGACCGATTACTATAGAGGATATCGCGATTAACCACAAAGGGGAAGATATCGTTATGGAAATGTTAAAGGTCAGTCAATTAAGCAAATCTTATGGCAAACAAGTGATGTTCAGCGCTTTGAATCATATCAGCTTTTCAATTGAAGCCGGTGAATTGGTTGGGGTTATGGGACCTTCCGGCAGCGGCAAAACAACCTTGTTAAATATGATCTCTACGGTCGATCAACCCACATCAGGTGAAATTTATATTGAGGGTAATAACCCATTAAGCTTAAATGGGGATAAGCTTGCTCTTTTTAGACGCAGGGAACTGGGTTTTGTTTTCCAAGACTTTAATTTGCTTGACACACTAACACTTGGTGAAAATGTAATCTTGCCCTTGGCCCTAGACGGAGTACCTGTTAAGGAGCAAGACAGAAGGCTGACGAAAGTCGCCAATATCCTTGGCATCAAGCATCTGCTGAGCAAGAGAACCTTTGAAGTCTCCGGAGGAGAAGCTCAAAGAACGGCTATTGCCAGAGCCATCATCCATAAGCCAGCCCTCCTTCTTGCCGACGAACCTACAGGAAATTTGGACTCCAACGCATCGAGGATCGTAATGGAATTGTTCGAGAAAATCAATCAGGAGGAACAGGTTACTACTATGATGGTGACTCATGATCCCTTGGCAGCCAGTTATTGCAACCGGATCTTATTTATTAAAGACGGCAGCATCTATAATGAAATATATAAAGGCAGCAGCAGGCAGCAGTTTTATCAACAGATCATCGACGTACTTTCTCTCTTGGGAGGTGCTTCGCGTGAATTTTAAGCAATTCGCCATAAAAAATGTAACGCGCAATGGGAAAGCCTATTTTGCTTATTTCCTGAGCACCTGCATTTCTGTCGCTTTATTTTTCACCTTTACCATGTTTATACTTCACCCCGACAAAGGGGCATTCAAATCCTATATTGAGGTATCTCTTTACGCAGCAGAAATCATCACTTATTTCTTCCTTTTTTTCTTCGTGTTTTATTCCATTAGCGTATTTCTGAAGAGCCGGTATAAAGAATTCGGAATTTTATATATGATCGGGACATCGAAAAAGCAGATTTTAAAGATGATATTTATCGAAAATATGTTGATCAGCATTGCAGCAACCGTCTGCGGAATTCTAACAGGATTAGTTTTCTCAAAACTCTTTTTAATTATGATCGAGAAACTGTTTAGGATTCAAGCTCTGCCGTATTATTTTCCAATTAAAGCTATTCTGATTACCTCGGTTGCCTTTATCCTTCTATGTGTCTTGGTATCTTTCTTCACTTCATGGATTATCAAGGAGAAGGACATCCTCCACTTGCTCAAAGGAACAATAGCTCCAAGGCTCGCGCCTAAGCCATCCGTGCTTTTAGCTATCTTGAGTGCTGTGCTGCTACTCATCGCTTACTATATATCCTTTACCAGTAATATTGAAAATTTAGAAAAAATCATCTTATTGGTTATGGTAATGGTTGTCATAGCCACCTTCTTCCTATTTTCGCAGTTTAGTGTTTTTTTTATCGCATTCCTTAAAAAGAACAGGCTTTTTTATTTGAAGCACACGAATTTGATCTGGGTATCCAATTTGTTCTATCGCATGAAAGATAATGCTAGAGTGTTTTTCATCATATCGATCACATCCACAGCAGCATTCATATCGATCGGAACTTGTTATGCCTTCTGGGATAATACATTAGGCAATATCGAAGAGAGATATCCTCTTGCCTTTACTTATCAAACAATTGGCGAGAACCTGACCGTCCATGAGGAAATCAATTTTATTGATCAGCAGCTGAAGGAAGGCGGTTTTTCCTATACCCCAATAACCATCGCTAACAAATCGGTTACCGATGCGGAAGAGATTTCTTATACCCTGATGAAGATGAGTGTCTATAACCAACTGGCCGAACAATTAGACCTCCGAACTGCTTCGATTCAAGAGCATGAGACGATAAAAGTAATGGCCTCTGCCGAATTCGGCAACGATATCAATCGCATGACGATTGAAGGAAACCCCATCCGGGTAACCGAGGAAATACAGGCAAAGATCATGCAAGACCAAGCATCAACCCTATATGTCGTTGCCGATACGCTATATGATCTCATTGAAAGCGATGAAGGGATTCAATATGCCTTCCATGTCGAGGACTGGTCCGACACTTATGTCGTCTATGATGAATATGAAGCCAAGTATGAAAGTAATCCTAACGGTATATTCTTATCCAAGTCGCATATTTTTGAGACAGAAAAAAGTGCTTACGGTACGATCATGTTCTTGTCCATATTTATTGGAATGATCTTCTTCGTGACTTCAGGCAGTTTTATCTATAACAAATTTTTTATCGATGTGGAAACCGATAAGAAAAAATATAAGCAGTTGAATAAGGTTGGCTTAACCTTCAAAGAAATTAAAAGGATAACCACAATCGAGATGGGAATCTTGTTCATGCTGCCCTATATCGTTGCATGTATTCATTCCTCAGTCGCACTGAGCACGCTAAATCGTATATTTGAGATAGAAGTCGGAACCGCCGCCTTTTTAATCATGGGCAGCTTTTTGATCCTGCAGCTGCTTTTCTACGTATTTATACGAAGAAACTATTTAATTGAAATAAAAAATGAACTAATCATCGACTGATCGTTCATTCACGAGCTGAAAGGAGAATCCGAGCTGATGTCTATCCAATATACAATTGAATCTTATTATGTCTTGGCACCGCTGTTTCTTATATTTCTGGTCACTCTGTTGGGCTTGACTAAATTGAAGATCAAGAGGTTTACAGCTCTGCAATATACCTTACTCGTCACGTTTGGCTTCTATTTACTAGCTGTCTTCCATTTAGTACTCTTCCCGATTGATGTCAATATTGGCCTATATGTGAACCAAACGCCTTGGTATAAACATATTAATTTCATCCCTATATTAACAATCGATATAAAATCATTTATTTTGAATATCATCATGCTAGTGCCGCTGGGAATGTATCTGCCTCTCTTGAATCCTAAATACGATAGCACTAAAAAAGCGGCAAAGTTGGTACTAATCTTGAGCCTCTCCATTGAAGTTATACAAATGGTTATCGGGATCACTCTCGGCAGCAGCAGAAGTACGGACATTAACGACATTATCGCCAATACCCTCGGGGGAGTGCTTGGCTTCCTTATCATGAACAAGTTGATGCAAGCGAATGCTATTCAACGCCTCGCGGCCAAGTTCAATCTGTAGCGCTGACAACGTCCCACATTAAGCGGCCTATTTGAGCTGGGCAAAGAGAAGGACGATGTTATTCATCCTTATTGGTTTCAGTGGCGGCAAGAACTTCCCTTTAAAATCTAATATCAAAGGACTCATTGAATATAGCTGTCCGCTATCTTAATAGCGTGCCTTAGTGTATACAATCATTAAAAACAATGCATTTGAGCAATACTGCCACATCTCAACTATTATTGAGTATCATCAATATTGAGCACTCCACATGTGTCGAGTGTTCAGTGTGAACAAATCTTATAAGATGTGCCCCCATCCAATGACTGTGAAATACCAATTGCCTTCAAGAAGTTCAGAAAACAAAATTTTGTTAAGCAACAAACAGACCCACACGTGAAGGGTGGGTTTTATTCACACTTTTTCCGGTATTTTCGCTTTGATTTCCTGCATTATTTTCTGCACTTCCAATTCGCGGTCAAACAATACTTCTAACAATGGTCCGTTATCTGAGGCAATCTCAATCCCTCATTAGTTTCAATGTTCGGAATTGACTCTAAAAAGGAATTATCATCCAACTAGAGACTCCCCTTTTTGGTAGGAAAATATCTTAGTTCGATAAATTCAGAGCAAATCCCTTCCAAATGGTCATATTTTCCTGATACTTGCGAGTCCGATCTTAGTGGTCAGAGCTAGTAGAGGAGAATTTATCGATCTGGAGCGGGTAGGTGGCAATTATGATGTTAATAAAAACTAAAGACTCCCAACGTTCTAAGAGCCATTCTGATACGTCGTAATAATTATAGCCAGTACTATTTTATGATACGTTTGTGAATATAGGAGATGGTAGGTTCGGATAAGCCCTGAATACTTGACGAAATACACTTCAGTATTCTCAATCGCTTCATCCTCAGTAAAACTCTATTACCTATGTCGCTAAAACGCTCGCACGCTACAACCTCAATAGTAATCTAAATATATTGAGCGTCATTCTTTCCGTATAGTCCTAATTACTCACTTTTAAAACTATCTATCCCGTCCCTTAATACGCATATTGATACATATTGTTGCATATTAAAAGAACAATAAAATCCAATCAATATGCACCTTGCACCATTCTCTCGCTCCAACCGCGATAACAAAGCTTAGTAAAAATCCAGCAAGGAAGACGATACTTGTGTAGATCACCAAATAGGACAATTGCCAGTTTCCCAGGTACCTTCCTTTATAATGCAGTTTTCTTGTTGCTCAACAAACGATTCTCAGGGTTGTGTGGAGCCAGTCGAAGATGGTCTGATGAAGTAGACGCATTGCGCCCATATGGCAGTGATCGCCTGCACCATCAGCGTTCCGCATCACAACATGCTTGTGCGGAGCTTTTAGCTCGGACGCAAGCTTGCTTGCCTGGCCCTTGTTTGGTCCCTGTCTCACAAACGGGGTGCAGTCCTTGAATACGTGGTTTTTTTCATGTAACCTTCTAGCTACCTACCCGATCTAATATATACGTAACGTTACGAACAATTTAATACTTCTAGTCAAGAAAGCTGAACCCTTGCATACAGATCCTATTGTCGTCAAAGCCAAAGCTGGGGACCCTGAAGCATTCATGCAGTTGATGCAAGAGATAGAGTTACCTTTATATAGAACTGCAAGGTCCATTGTCAACAAAGACGAAGATTGTGCAGATACCCTGCAGGAGACGATGCTTAAAGCCTTTAAGTCCATCCATACACTCAGAGAGCCCGCTTTTTTCAAAACGTGGATCTTCCGGATTCTGATTAATGAATGCAACAAAATGGTCAAGCAGCTCAAGAGCCCTTCCACTTCCAAGGATTATGAGAAAATCGAATTATGGGATGCCGTTCAACATCTTGATGAGAACCTACGGATTGTCATTCTCCTTCATTACCTACAGGACATGCCGATCAGTCAAATTTCCGACATTCTCGAAATTTCTACGGTAGCCGTGAAGACCCGGCTGCATCGCGCCCGCAAAAAGCTAAAGCATTCATCTCAAATCAATCAAGAAAAGGGAGTTGCGACATCGTGAACCACTAAGTTAGAAGAACAATTAAAGAACTGCCAAAGCCTACTTCCTGATCAGTCATCTAATATTTATTGCCGGCTCCAAGCTGAATGAGACTTAACAAATCATTAGAGAAACCGATAATTCCATTTCCCCCATTCAGAGAAAGACAAATGTATCAAGAACTTTTAATAAATGGTGGGTTTCCACTGCAGCCGCTTCAATCCTTGGAGTTACACTCATTGCTTCCGGCTTTGTATCGCCCGCAATGGCTGATGCACTCAAGCAAATTCCAGTTCTAGGACAAATCTATTCATTTTGGGGCGAAAACAACGGAGATCCCGGTGTTCAACAAGCCGAGGATTTCATCACAAACGTAAACCAAAGCGTGACACATGGCAAGGTGACTATGAATATTCCAACGTTGTTATTTGAATCGAGAAGATTAAAGACTATCTTGAAATCCTCTTGAAGCAACAAAAGCACAATAAGAAGGTCTACGGAAATGAATATGACAAGTCAGGTTTTGTGTGTTGTTGGCCTGATGGATCTCCCCTAAAATCAGAGTACCTTAATCATAAATTCAAGCAAATTCTTGCTGAGAACGGTTTGCCACCGATAAGGTTCCATGATCTCAGGCACTCAACGGCTAGTTATTTATTAAAGCATGGTATGAGCCTCAAAGAAATACAAGTCTGGCTTGGTCATGCTGACATTGGCACCACAGCGAATATTTACGCACACATTGATACCGAAATGAAAGTGAACACCGCTCAAAAAATTAATGACATCTTCTCAAGGAATAGACAATCAGAAACTCATCCAGTTGAAGGAGAGATAAACGATGAAGAAAGCAGTTTGGACAATGCTAATGAGTGATGAGACAGATAAAGCCCTAGTAAGACTCATCCAAAGGCAATATAGGCTTTCACTCGAGTTCACTCATAAGAACACTGGTCTTAATTGCAAATTGGCTATACAAGGGGAAATCAAGACTCTAAGAAGGGAGGTTAAACAAATTATTAATCAAGAAGCAGACCTTCAGGGGAACATACAAATTACATCAACTGAGAGTATCGAGAATCTGCATTCTCTCGCTTCAAATAACAAAATAAAATGAATGTTAGAAAAATGTTAGAAAACCATCTTAATAAATGACCTTTCCAGTCCTCTTGTCCAACGATCCCACATAGACAAAAATAAGAGAAGCCTTATAAATCAAGGCTTCTCCGGTTTAAATCTCTAATGCGGTCAAGAGGACTCGAACCTCCACGTCATTGCTGACACTAGAACCTGAATCTAGCGCGTCTGCCAATTCCGCCATGACCGCGTATTATTAGGCTTTAGAAGATGTTTCCTTCCGCAGCGACAAGATATATAATATCATATCGCTGGGAAGAGAGTCAACATTTTTATTAATCATCATCTATACTTAAAGTTCACGATGGCGTAAAATAAGTTGTGTACCAAGATTTGGAGCCTAGTCAAGGCACAAAAAAGTAGGGTATTCTCGGGATTACGACACCACCAAGAAGGGACCCTACTCGATGACTATTTTACCCGAAAATGCACTTAATAATCTATTTGAAAATCTTGTAACTCAATTTGTGAAAGACAATCTTGAATCTATTATGAAAGCAGAAATTCAACAGTTCATGGAGACCGAACAAACAGGCGAACGCAACAGCCGCAACGGTTACTACAAACGCAGTCTGCACACGAAATATGGAAATCTAGAGGACCTTGAAGTGCCGAGAGACCGTAACGGTGCTTTTCAAACGCAAATGTTTGAGCCCTACCAACGGCGAGACGGTTGGCTTGAAGAAGCCGTCATTCAGATGTACAAAAGTGGTATGGGTACACGAGACGTTGCTCGTTTTATTGAAAGCATGTTTGGTAGTCACTATTCGCCCACCACGGTCAGCAACATTACTGCCACTGTGCTGGAAGATATCCAAAAGTGGCAACAGCGTCCCTTACAAAAACGTTACTCAGTGATCTACCTGGATGGTCTGTACGTGAAACTCAAACGTAGCACGGTCAGCGGCGAAGTCGTCTACTTTGCCATGGGAATCGACGAGGACGGACACCGTCAAATTCTCGGATTCTATGTAGGTGGACAAGAGAGTGCGAACGGTTGGAGAGACGTGCTTAACGATCTTTACAACCGCGGAGCTCAAGAGGTCCCTCTGGGTGTATTTGACGGACTACCAGGACTTGATGCAGCGTTTCGGGAAACGTATCCGAAGGCGGATGTGCAGCATTGTGTTGTCCATAAGGTTCGCTCGACGTTCCCAAAAATCCGCATTCAGCACAAGACTGAAGTGATAGAGGGCTTGAAGACTATTTATACTGCAGCAGACCATGATCTAGCGCTGGCTGCTTTTGACACGGTGAAAGCGAAATGGGGCAAGTTGTATCCGAAGGAAATGCGATCTTGGGAAGAACAATTGTCCACTTTGTTGACCTTTTACAAATATCCTGCGTTGATAAAGGAAGCTATCTACACCTCTAACCCAATCGAGCGAATGAATAAAGAAATCCGAAAACGACTTAAGCCGATGAACAGCCTGACCAATATGGATGCGGCGGAGAAGATTGTCTACCTCGACGTTATAGACTACAACGAACGCTTCGCAGAACGAGTCATTCGCGGTTTTGGTGAATTAGGGGTTAGAAAGAAATTAAATGAGATGTTTGAGTCACGTTATCCCGCTTCGCCTATGCAAGCGTAACTAAGGTCGGGTGTTCTTTGGGGTGGGGTTCTCCCCACCCAAAGAACACCCAACAACTTAATAATCCGAAGAGATACTTTTACTTTGCTTACACAAACTTCTTGACGCTACCAAGTTCACCATTAAAATCACAGATTGGCGGACACTGAGTACGCTAATAACCTAAAAAGCTCCCAAATTTGAATTTATGCGGACCTAGAATCCGCTATTATCCAAAATCCCGGTAAAACAGGCATCTTTTTAGCAAATAACGGAACCTATGTCCGCCTCTGCTTTCCCGCAGGTAGAATGGGCGGAAATAAGGTACCTACAGTCCGGAAAGTTAATTTCTCAACGTAACGCTCATTGAAATTCACTCATATTCTAGCAGCAGTCTTCGTTATAGAACTCACTAAGAACCAACTCTAGCACGCGCGATAGCACGCCCGAATTTATTAATTACTACACTAAATCCAGGGGCGATACTCTTGGTTCACGTGAAGGACGGTAAATGTAATTCCGATCCAGCTTAACAACGTTTCGATTCGGTCTACGGATCATCACTTGGGTATCATTCCAAGCTACAACGATGCCTCTAATATCATTAGCTTCGATCGCATCGCGTGTGACCCGTACCTTTTCACCAGATAAACGAAAGGCGTTCAATTCTTCATCTGTTATCATGTGGCATCCTCCTTTATCTATTACTTCAAAGAAGGACCCCGCGATTACCTCGACGGAGTCCTCTGTATGGCATGTGCAATATGGCTCTTAACCGATCAACGCTGTGCGTGTTCCTTACTGTCATTCTTCTCAAACCAGAAATCAAGTACCTTAGCGGACATTACTCGTTGTTCCAGATACCCTACTTGTTGTGAGCTAAACTGCTCTTTCCAAGGAATTGACAGCTCCTCACACAACCCTGCAATGGTCAATAATTGTGACCAAGCCACGTAGCGTTTATACCAGAAGAACTGAGGGTGTTCAAGCATATAGGGATAAAGGTCATCAAATTCCGTATGTTTACAATCTAAAGCACGCTCGAAAGTAACCTTTGCATCGGCAAGTTTTGAGATGAAAAATTCCACGCTCACCACTGATTCATTCCCCATTCATATTTGCCTCCTCTCCTAGTACCCCAATTATACCGAAAAAATGAATACCTGCATAGGATTGTTGCAAATTTGCTCTGAGTTTAGTCATTGGCAAATGTTACTTTACCACCTTCAAGCGAAGTAATGACAACCAATGATTCAAGCCGGATTCCTTGCTCCCGTATTGCATTTGCACCGAGTTGGAAAGCTTTCTCTACCACGATACCAGCTCCTACAAGTTCTGCACCCGCACGTTGAATGATCTTGATCAATCCTCGCGCAGCATCCCCATTTGCAATAATATCGTCAATAAACAGGATCCGATCATTCTCTGAGATAAACTCACGGGAGATCATTATATCAGTTACAATTCCTTTGGTGAATGACGGTACCCGTTCGCACAACATATCTGACTCTGCAAGAAGTGTCTTCTTCCGACGTGCAAAAATTAAGGGTACCCCTAATTCGTATGCCGTTGCGAAAGCTATTGAAATACCTGATGACTCCACAGTTACTACTCGCGTAACACCCTCATTACGAAACCGCTCTGCAAACTCTTTGCCCATCTCCATCATCAACTGTGGATCCACTTGATGGTTCAATAGCGCATCCAGCTTTAACACTTGATCCGAAACAACCACACCATCTTCTACAATTCTTTGTTTTAGCTTTTCCATAATTAATCTCCTCCAGAATACATTTGTAGCCATTCATTTTCTCTCTACCACTTTTCAAGATGCAGGTTCTTCTCCTGTCACCCTCTGCCTCTGTTTACGCGAAATCATAATCATAACTGCGGAAATAATTAGCACCACTAGAATGAAAACCAATGTTATAAGAAATCTTCTATGTCCATGAACATAAGGCATTATCCTATGCCAACGGTGTCCAATAGCTCGTCCGATTAGCATGAAAGTCCCACACCAAACGACAGAGCCTATTGAAGCATAGAGGATATAAACCCGAAGCTTTAATCGATAAACCCCAGATAAATAAGACGTCACCTGGCGAATACCTGGTATAAAGTACCCGATCAAAATACTCCAGGTACCAAATCGTTCAAACCATACTTCCGTTTTATTCAATCGTTTGGGTGTAATCCAGATCCATTTTCCATATTTATATAGAATCGGTTTGCCAACAAAACGTCCAAGACCATAACTTAGCATCATTCCTGCCAAGCTACCTAGCACCGAAACCAAAAATGTGATCCAGAATCCAAAATGTCCCTGAGTCGTTAAACCACCAAACATCATGACCAGTGTCTCATCCGGAACAGGAATACCTAAAAATCCTAATGAGAGCAAACCGAACATCGCTAGATAACCGTACTGTGTAAGATAAGACATGACTTCACTCATCGTTTTCTTCCACCTTTCCGGGAGCGGCAGCAACTGCAGAGGACAAGTTTAAGTCATGTCCTGTTCCCGGCCAACATACCTTGTACTATATATAGCACATTCATCGGGGGGAAGACCATGAAAAATGCCGTAAAAGTTCTACAAATTTCTTTCACCTATATCGGCACCGTCGTCGGAGCCGGTTTTGCTACAGGACAGGAAATACTCCAATTCTTTACTAAATACGGGAAGTGGGGAGTACTTACGATACTCCTAGCGACCGTTCTATTCATCTGGCTAGGCACCAAAATGATGTTGCTTGCCAACAAAATCAAGGCAACTTCCTACGAAGATTTAAATCGTCGTTTATTCGGGGATACGATCGGGCGATGGCTCAGCCTCTTCACTCTTATCGTCCTGATTGGAGTCAACAGTGTCATGCTGGCCGGAGCCGGATCGGTATTCGCTGAACACCTTGGTCTTTACTATCAAACAGGACTTGCAATAACGCTAGTCGCTACCTATTTGCTTCTGGGTAAAGGGATCGGTGGCGTCATGAAACTAAATTCCATCGTTGTTCCTATGATGCTCATTCTATCGATTACTATTATTTTCAATACCGTTGGATCTCCTGGAGCTACTCACTTCATTACACTTGGCACCGATAGTGGTCTCGTTGCTACTTGGGCTTCTCCCCTTATGTATACGGCCTTCAACCTTTCCATGGCTCAAGCTGTGCTCGTTCCTATTGGCAGCCATACCAAGAGCCGCAAGGTCATTATATGGGGTGGCACTCTCGGTGGCTTAGGTGTTGGATTCATGCTGATGGCAGGTCATTTCGCCTTATCCGCTTATATGCCGGGAATCGTTCAGTATGAGATTCCAATGGGTAACATCGCCCAGCAATTAGGTACGACAGTCCAATTGATCTACGTTTTTCTTATTTTCATGGAAATCTTCAGCACGTTCGTCGCCGATGTTTACGGAGTGACCTTGCAAATAAAACAACATCTCAAACTGTCACCCCGTATTATCTCATTACTTATTCTGTTTATCTGTTACTTAACTAGCCAATTTGGTTTCAGCTCACTGCTATCCGTGTTATATCCAACATTTGGAGTGTTCAGTCTCCTTTGGGCAGTCATGCTGGCTGTTTACAAACCAAAAAAAAATTAAACGTAAGGTGTTAATTACTACTTGATCATGATCCACGGCTGACTTTAAAATACTAACTATAATTGTACAATTTGTGAACCTGGGATTCTTGCCATGATTTCATCTACAACATGCTTGTGACAAGTCATCATAATAATTTGGTGTCTGTTTGACACCTCTTTCAGTACAGAAATTGCTCCTCCCATACGAGAAGCATCGAAATTGACAAACAAATCATCAAGTAGGATAGGGAGTTTAGCATGTCCTGAAACTGCTTCTGAAAGCGCCAATCGCATCGCCAAATATAACTGTTCTGCACTCCCTCGACTTAGATAGGTGCTTTCAATAGCTCCGTGTTCCCGATGCTCTGCCATGAGTTCTTGGCTGCCCATTTTCAGCACAATTCGGCGATATACCCCGCCCGTCATTTCGGCAAAATAACCCGATGCCATCCGTAAAACTTCTGGTTGGCGCTCTTCCTCATATATGCGCCTAACCCGCGAAATCAATTCATTACAAACCGCCATAACGGCATAATTGTCTATACTCTCACTCAATGCCGCCTTATTCTCCGCAAACCGTTGGCTCAAATCCTCTTGCTTGCAACGTGCTTCTAGACTGTCCTGCTCTTGTAGTAGCCTACCACGTTGTTCCTGGAGATTCTGCCAGTTTCTCTCCGTTTCTTCCGCTGTCTCCCTGGTCTCTTTCACCTGCCTCGAGAGTTCCTCACCCGTAAGGTTTTGTAGCAACAACTCCAATTGTTGCCTCCGCTCATCATCTAATCCACCAAACATAACTAGATCACATTGCCGGATTTCCTTCTCTAGGGTCTCACGTCTGGCTGCTATAGCTCCGCGGCGCAAATAATCTTCTCCTTCTTCAGCATGTGCCTCCGCAAGTAAATTACCCTCTAGCGTCAACACTCGACCTAAGCGGTCTTCTAACCTACCTCTTTCTTCTTCAAGAGGAGGCAATTGTATAGCCAAGATGTCTCGGCGGGATTTAATTTCTTGCTGTGCTTCCAGTTCCAGAAGCATTTTCTGTAGTTGAGAGATTACAGAGGTCCGGGCTGCTCCTTCTGGAGTCTCACGAAGAGATCGGCATCTCTCCTTAAAATCTTCATTTTCCTTCTGCATTCCAGATATCTTGTAAGATAACCCTTCAATTCGGCTCAGCAACTCCCCACCTTGTTCTGTAAGTCGGAAGACTTCCAAAGCCGCCTCTGGTGAGAGATCCCGTGGTAACTTCCGTTCCGATAGCCAAGACTCCCATTCCTGCACTAGATCATCGAAAGCAGCTTCCCGCCGGCTCAACTCTCGCTCCAAGTTCTGTAATTCATCTATCGCTGTCGTAGCTCGGCTACGACAGTTTAAGACTTCAGTCTCCAAAACTTCATACCGCTGATCCCAAAGATACCAGCCTTCCATCAGCTGACGCAGTTGACGTTCTTCAAGGTCCCAATCCTCAGGGTCCATCGAGGAGACACTACTCATGTCCTTCCCTGCCGCCGTCAATGGATGACGGATAAGCTTGGACAATAACGTACTCAATCGCGCTTCTACAGGTGATACATCTCCGGTATGTCCATTACGTCGCGAGGGATTTTTACCCTTAGCTCTCCCACCTTTGAAACCTAGCCATAAGAACAAATCAAATAAAATCATTAATCCGCCGCCAATTGCTGCATTCCAAAGTTCACCGGTTGTCATCCAGAGTCCAGTTGGAAGTACCACCGTCAGGACTGCGCCACCACCCAGTAGCCGGTAATATAACGAACGCATACGATCCTGTGTTAAAGCCTCAGCAGCCGTAGCTCTGGAGTCGAGAAGATTTGACATCGATATTTCGCGCCAGCGATCAAGCTCAAGCTTAGTTTCACTCCACAGACTGCGAATCTCAGCCCGATCTTGCGGAATTAGGACGTCAAATTGATGAAGTCCATTCAACTTACTCTCTTCCATTCTTGAGACCGCACTCGTATATGCAGATTTCAAAGAGGTAATCTCCCGTTCCTGCTTGAAACGTTCAGAGTGCAGCCGCTCCATCACTTTGTCATATTCAGCGAAACGGGATATGTACTTCCGCACGTTTTCTCGCTCACTTACCGTACCGGCAAAGTTTTGCAAATCCTCAACCCGCCATACTGGATCAATACTACGGAGACATTGGGCTAGTTGACCACGGAGAGTCAGCGCTTCCGATTCCAATTCTGCAATTTGTTTCACCCTGGATTCATACCCAGGCATAAGACCAGCTAGCGTAATTAACTCACCTGACTGACCAAGAATATCCTGATTCAAAATAAGGGAAGCCATTTCTGAGTGCAGAATTTCACACCGACGATTCGTCTCTTGAATCTCTAATAATAGCCGTTCCTTCTCACCTTGAAGTGTCTCCCAACGGATTAACCCTTGCTCTGGGAATCCTCTATGTAGGGGTAGCGCTTTGAGCTCAGTTAAGAGCGCTTCTCTTTTAAACCAGTCGGTTCTAATCTCTGCTGCCTTCTCTAGCTTGTTTGCTTCATGCAAGCTAAGGGTACGTTCTATTGTACATTTGGCCCGTTTGGCTTCCACATCTTCTAGTTCTACCAACACCTCGTTATACCGCGGCAACAGGGCCTTCGTTGCATCTGTTTCCTGACGAAGCCGATCTAAGGACTGCAGCATTTGAGCCATTTCCTGATTACGGCCACGCGGCTTGTACAATTTATCCATCTCCTGTGCCAGCTTCTTCTCACCACGAAGAACAGCGGCTCCACCGCCAATACCAGCGTGAAACAAAAACCTGCTCATCTCTTCTGACTGTAGGGCTGACACCTCTTGCAGTTCACTTAGTGACACGGCAAATAACTGCTTGAACATCTCTTTGGACATACCACCAAGTAGTTCTCGCTGCATCTCTTGTTGTGTGAGTTCCTGTAGGCGCCCATCTAAATCGCTCTTAGTGATTCGAAGTCGATCACCCCGTGTACCTGATAAAGCTCGCCCTTCTGCGTGACCAGCATAACGTTCAATACTCCAAAGAGCTCCGTCCTCTCCTTTGATCGTCAGCATTCCGCCATGTACGCTCCCCTGTGTAGGCTCGTATCGTAAGTGACCAGACGCCCGGCTCGGTATCCCAAATAATATCGCTCGAACAAAACCTAGAAGAGTACTCTTTCCTGCCTCATTGGGTCCATACAGGACAGTCACAGGTCCTTGCAGTTCCACATCAACCCCATGCAGGTGTCCGAATCCACTCACCTGTAGCTTCTCCAACCTCATAGGCCCATTCCTCCTCTGGAGTCCTCTTCTACCAATAAGGAGGATGCCAGCTCCTGTGCCCGCCGCAGCAGTTCAAGTTTGGGATTTGAATTTTCTCCTTCTTCCTTTATCAACCCTCGAAGAGTCGAATTATCCATCAATGGAGCCAATGCCGATTCCACAATTGAATCTAACAACTCAAGATCCCCCTCGGCACGAGCGGATAACCGGAATAACTCACCCAGGAAGCTGTCCTCCTGTAGTAAAGTACTAGTGTCAATATCCATTCCAGTAGCTACCTTAAACCCCGCTAACCATACGATAGAGCCAAGACTGCCTACTCCAGTTTCACTGCCCTGAAGACGTACATTCTCCCTTCTCCTCAGCTCCTGAAGTAGTTCCCCACTCTCCCGTCCGGATTGAAGTAGTGAGTGTAGCGGTCCTCTACCAGTAAACGTAATTCTTACTACCTGAAGCCTTCCTACACTATTCTCACGTAACTCTTCTATTTGTTCTTCGACTGCTTCTTTCCAGTCTTCCTCCGTCAACAAACGTTCAATCGATATCTCGATTTCACTCCACCGAATATGATCAAGCTCATGAAAAATCGGATGGGCTTCTCCGTTCTCACCCACATCTACGACATAACATCCTTTTGGTCCTGTCTCTTTTAAACTCCGACCTTGGATGTTACCAGGATAAATAATCCACGGGGATTGACTTAGAACCTGACGTTTATGAATATGTCCAAGTGCCCAATAATCATATCCTGTGTTCTGTAACTCACGTAGTGAACAAGGAGAATAAGCATCATGACCTTCTTGCCCGTCCACATTCGCATGTAGTAAGCCAATATGATACAACTTTGAAGCCGAATCCCGGCGAAATTGGAGCGACGTATTCTCCATCACAGCTGCGCTTGGATATGAAATCCCACTTACAACAGCTACGGTTTCACCATCGCTACGGCGAGTCGCATTTACGCTCTCCACCTTTGCACCAAAGATAGTCACATGCGGTGGATGGGCCAGACGTAGGCGCCTACTATTCAGCGGATCGTGGTTCCCGTGAATGACATAGACCGGGATTCCATGCTGACCCAGTCTCTCCCACGCCTCTCGTAATCTAAGCTGTGCACGGAGTGATGACTCTGAAGCATCATAAACATCTCCGCTAATGACGATAAAATCAACTTCCTCGGAAATAGCAAGGTCCACCAAACCTCCTAATGCGGCAAAGGTGGAACCTTGCAAATATTGGCGTAGTTGCTCAGGTACACCGGACATTCCCGAAAAGGGAGTATCCAGATGTAAATCAGCAGCATGAATGAATCGAAATGGTAGCATACAGTCCCACTCTTTCATTATTTGTATTGCAAATACACTTTCTTTAACTGATGGACTACGCGGTTAAGTGAATAATGGTCCTTCGCTTGATCTGAGCCACTTCGAGCCAACTCGTAACGAAAAGCTGGATCAAGGATCAATTTCTCCAGTGCCGTTGCTAGGGCAACAGGATCTTCTGGAGGGACAAGCAAACCGTTTATTCCATCTTCAATCTGCTCGGGAATTCCGCCAACTTCTGTACCTACCATAGCTAGACAACAAAGAGCTGCTTCAGCAAATACCGAACCAAACGCCTCGGCGCGTGATGGCAATACGAATATATCAAAGAAAGGCATGAACTCTTCCGGGTGAAGGGTATATCCATAAAAAATAGTTTCATCATAAATACCTAAACTTTGCGCCAACTCTTCTAATTCTTTGCGGATCGGTCCGTCACCGATAATGTGTAGCACATATGTTAATCCACGTTTTTTCAGCTCGGCACAAGCTTTCAACAAAATGTCGAGCCCCTTCGCAGGAACCAATCGACAAACAGTCACCAGTTGCGCTACCTCATTTTCATGTGGCACGGGCTTAAATCGCTTCTCATCGAAACCGTTCGGAATAATACTAATTGCCTCAGGATGGTCAACATAAGGTGATAAATAGTCCATAAAAGATCTTGAAGAAGTAAACATCCGATCACATCGATGTTCCAGTTCCTTATAAATGGAAGTCAAAAAACGATGCTCTAATCCATTCTCTTCAATCACACCGTTCAAGATCAACTCACGCTCATAGCTGGAGTGAATACTCATTAACACGGGAGTCTCAGGAAATACTTCCTTCATAACTAATCCGACTATCGGATGATGTGCATGAATGAGATCGTAGGGTTGCTGAAGACGTAGCTTCGTCCACCATAAGTAATCGCGATAAGTTTGTATATATTTTTGCACGACAGGACTTTGTTCGTACTCATGCCAATCAAAGGTGTGGAATTCCACGGACTGACTTCCCTTGTTTCGTATACGTTTAGGCAGAGAAAACATTTCCATCTCCCAGTGAGGAGGATTAAATCTGTCTTGCAAATAAGGGATCATTGAAGATACGCCTCCGGGTTGTTCCGGAGGAAAAAATAACGCCTGTAACAATTTCATAAGCGTTCTCCTTTACACTCTCTGTATTCTTGCTCGAGTCAATGGGCTTGCATCTCCATTATGCCATAGGCAGTAAAGAACATCCATTCCCCTTTCACGATGATAAGATATTTTATTCAACTAAACATTTTACGTAAGATTGTCCAATGACAGATGACCTGATTTTAACCTTTCAGGTTCATTAGTCCATACATAATTGCTACTTAAACATACAATACCGTATCCCGCTAATGACGGGGAGAACATTCCAGAATATGAGGGAGGAATTACAATGGGCGAAATTTTAGGCGGAGGCTTTACTTCCACTGGTGTTATTTTGGTGTTGTTCATCTTGCTCGTTATCGTATCTCGTGCATTCATCTAAAGGCATGATCAGCAAAAAAAGCGGAAGGACCCTGCTAAAGGGTTCTTCCGCTTTTTGCATTAATTTCACTTATTCCATGTTAACATGACTACAATCGATTCAACTATAAGCAGTATTTTTGTAGTGCTAATTTAACGCCCTCATCGTTATTTGAAGCAGTTATAGCATTCGCCGCAGCCTTCACCTCAAGTGGGGAGTTATCCATAGCAACGCCAAGGCCTGCAAATGTAAGCATCGTGAGATCATTATAGTAATTCCCGATTGCCATCACATTCTCCGCAGGAATTCCTCGCTTCTCGGCCAACTTTTTCAATGCCGCACCCTTCGAAGCTTCTTTATGCATCAAATCGATGAAAAAGTCGCCACTACGCAGCATATTAAATTCCTGCGTCCAGAGGCTCCAATCCGCATAAACCTTGTCTAGTTCTTCCATCTGTCCTGTTACCGTAAATTTAACGATAGGCTCACTCATATCAGCCCATCCTGGGAGTTCTTTCGGCACCACCATAAATTTACCATACAGATCCAAAGCTTCCTGACTAAGACCAGCTGCGCCTTGTACGTAAAGAGCAAAGGTCGTATTAACGTCGAAATGTACATTGTTCTTGTGGCAATAATCAATATAACTATCTAGACCATGTGGATTCATTGCAAACTCATGAATAATTTCCTCAGTCCGTACATCTACGGTTGCCGCCCCGTTATGAGTAATAATGTATCCTTCCAAACCCATCTGCTTCATAAAAGGAATTGAGCTACCCGGAGCTCTTCCCGTACATAACACAAATTCTGTTCCTTGTTCCGCGATCTTCTTGATTGTTTCCATCGTACCTTCTGTCAACTCATGATTATCGCTAAGTAATGTTCCATCTACGTCTAATGCAATCAGTTTGTAATTCATCTCTGTCTCCATTTCTTCTAATTATAATCCCATCCCTCCCAAACCCTCCCTTATCGTAAGGGAGGGCCCCAAGGGCCTGCTGCCCCCTGGACTCCCGCCTTAAGTAATATGGGAGTTAGAGAGGCACTCCTGCTCGCTGTCCCCTACGGGGAGTCGCTCTACGTTGGTGCAAGAGCTGCTTCCTGCGTTTTGCTTCATTGCCCCACCATCCGAGCTCTTCTTCGCTGAATCGCTACACAACGTGGTGAACAAATAGCGGAGCGAGCCGTTTGAATCTAGAGAAGCGATAGCGTTCGCCTTTACAGCCGGATTGTTACCCTGTAAGGGTTAATAAATCAGACAATCTAGCTGTAACAGCGATCGAAGGATCAAACGGCTTGCGTAGCGTCTATTATTCACCATTACTTTTTGTATTGCTTCAGCGCCTCCAGCTCGGATTCGCTTAATTCGCGAAAAGCACCCTTCGGAAGCGTCTCATCCAGTAGGAGCGGGCCCATAGAAACTCTCTTCAAGTAGATCACCTTAGAGCCAGCAGCTTGGAACATCCGCTTTACCTGGTGAAACTTCCCCTCCGAAATTGTCAAAGAAATACGGGACAATACATTCCCATCCTCCTGTGTTACCCGTTCCAGCACCTTCAAATCGGCAGGAAGAGTAACATACCCGTCATCCAGTTCGACCCCTTGCTGGAATAGTTCCACTTCACGATCCCCCACGTGGCCAAGAACATCCGCTTCATACGTTTTCGGGACATGCTTGCGTGGAGAGAGCAGATCGTGACAGAGTTGTCCATCATTGGTGAGTAGCAACAGGCCCTCGGTATCCTTGTCCAAACGCCCAACAGGAAAAGGCGAAAATACTTTAAACTTGGCTGGAAGCAAATCTATAACGGTACGATCCCGATTATCTTCAGTCGCCGATACAACACCCGGCGGCTTATGTAGCATCAGGTATACATGCTCACGATACATGACGGGCTCACCATCTACCTCAATTTGATCGCTATAAGGATTACTTTGCGTACCGCTATCTTTTAAGACAATACCGTTTAATTTTACTTTGCCCTGCTTTACCATTAGCTTGATATCTGATCTGGATCCGTATCCTAAGTGCCCTAATATTTTATCTATACGCTGTCTTTTTTTCGCTTCACTCATCTTCTTCGTCATCACCAACCTTAACCATTCCATTGAAACCCTTGGTAAACTTATGTCTATTGTATCATGGCCTCTCAAGAAAATGAAAAGAAACCCGACCCCGTCATGCAAATCGGAGAGTCGGGTTCTTCATTTACCACTATGAGCTACCTCTGACGTAGTTCATGCTTGGCGCCTCGCTGAGGCCCTCGCCGCTGTGGCACATTAGGGGAAATATCCAGCGATGTGCTCGCAACTATACGTAGAAGTTCAGCATCACAAATTTCAATCGTCAAATCATAATAATCAAAGGGTTGGTCCTGATAATGCTCCAACGCCGTAATATATGCTGAAACCTCGGTGCGAAGCTTCGTCAGATTAATTCCGAGAATATCCCCAGGATACGGTGCAAGGCGTTCAATAGAGGAACGTAACATCTTCACTCCACCCGTCACATTCCCGTTCCGGAAGTGATACAGACCAACTGCAACCTGAAGTAATCCTTTGTATAGAGGATCTTTATCTTGTTTAAGCCAAAGCTCCTCTAATACCTCGTGGCACTCAAAGTAATCGCGATCCCGGTTAAAATATATGAGGTACGCTACATAGAGCGGCTCATAACTCATCTCCTGGCTCCTTGACTTTCTTTACAGCTTTAATCTGATTTTTCACTGTGGTGAGTAAATCCTTAAGCCCATCCATGTCACGTTCTTCCCATAAGACGTTGAACTGTCGCTGAGCTTCAATCGCCTCAGATACTAAATGATAGAAGTATAGCTTGTGGATGGCAGCCAGAAGAAGTGTAATCACATTCGAATCATCTTCAAAGCTCTTCTGAGCTATCAAAATTTCCTGACGTATACTGGACATTTCATTATCTAGTACAGCAGCAGCTTCGGCTGCTTTCTTAAGTCGTCTACGCATTTCATCCGGTAAGCTCTCCCGGTATTTATAATTGAGTGAGTGCTCAATCGTCGCCCAGAAATTCATCGCAAGCGTACGGATTTGAATCTCAGCTAGCACAATCTTCTGTCCCAGAGCCGTCTGAACCGGATATTCTACGATCATATGAAAGCTACGGTACCCGCTCTCCTTATAATTCGTTATATAGTCTTTCTCAAAAAGAACCTTAAGATCTTTACGCATCCGGATATATTCTGCAACTCGGCGGATATCCTCCATGAATTGGCACATAATGCGAATTCCAGCGATATCTTCAATGCCCGTCTCCAAATCATCCATAGATACATTGAGCCGTTTGGCTTTGTCCAGAATACTCGAAATTTTCTTAACCCGACCGGTTACGAACTCGATTGGTGCGTATTCCTCACGTTTTTTGAGCTCTGATCGCATAGTTTTAAACTTGACTTTCAATTCCTCAACGGCTTGATCATAGGGTAGTAAAAATGTTCCCCAATCCCTACTGTCCATCATACCTGTGCCTCCTATCTTGTGTAACTCGGTTTAACGATGATCGGCGCCCACCGCTTCCGAAATATGGGATAATCCATCCCTACGCAACAATTCTTTCAGACCGCGATGTATCTTACGGTTAATCTCAGGACCTTCATAAATCAGCGCCGTATAAATCTCAACCAAGCTAGCCCCCGCCCGAATTTTCTCGTAAGCATCGTCAGCGGTAAAAATTCCACCTGATCCAATAATCGGTAGACGACCGGAAGTTTGGCGGTAGACACGCGATATGATCTCAGTTGATCTTTCACGTAGAGGTTTCCCGCTAAGCCCACCCATTTCCTTAGCATTACTATGGCTAAGCCCTTCACGGGATAACGTTGTATTGGTAGCGATTAAGCCAGAAACACCGCTATTTTGGATCGTATCAATCATATATTCCAACTCTGCGTCATTAACGTCAGGGGCGATCTTCACCAGTACTGATTTAGAGGACCCCGACAACGCAGCCTGCTTGGACATTTCCTTCATTACTGCATCAAGTAATACAGCAAGCTCGCTCCCATGCTGTAAATTACGCAAATCAGGTGTATTCGGTGAACTGATGTTCACCACAAAGAAATCGGCATAAGGATACAATACCGAAATGCATTTCTCGTAGTCATGATGCGCTTCTTCATTTGGCGTAACTTTATTCTTACCAATATTGACAGCGATCGGAATATGTCGTGATTTCAATGATCCTAAAGACTTAGCCATTTCTTCAGCGCCAAGATTATTAAATCCCATTCGATTGATTAGTGCCTCATCCGATGGTAAACGAAACAAACGAGGTGAGTCATTACCCGGCTGAGCCTTGGGAGTCACCGTACCTACTTCCATAAAACCAAATCCAATAGCGGAGAACCCGTCTACTGCTTCACCATTTTTATCCAAACCAGCAGCAAGGCCGACCGGAGAAGGGAAACGAAACCCAAACAAATCGGTGGATAGTTCCGGTGAGTCCGGAATACCATACATCCCACGCATCAAGCTGGTGCCCCCTGGAATTTTTGAAGCTTTATGTAGACCATTGATTACAAGATGATGAGCCGTTTCCGGATCCAATTTGAAAAATAACGGTTTTCCTAGATGACGATACAACACAATTCCACTTCACTCCGTTCTCTTTCTCATGCTCTCTATATACTATATCCAGTTTAGCGGTTTCTTCGCCAAAAGAAAAGATTAACGTTCAGGTTCAAAGAAAGTCCTACATCTATAGTAGAATTTTAAAATGAAAGCCGTTACAATAAAGATGTATATCTTGTATGACACGAGAGGGGAATGGTTTCATGTCTACCGCTAAACGTAAACCGCCGACACTTCAACAAAAAAGAGATGAGGTCAACAAAAAAGCACTCATCTGGGCAGGCTCTGTCATCGGAGCGATTGTTGTTGTAGTTACTGTCCTACTTATCGTAACGTAGTCCTAGTCAAGCCAATGATATGTTCGGTGGGGATTGCTCTGATCCTGACGATTGTCCAAAGCGAACCGTTGCTTAGGCACGTTCTCCAGATCACTTAGAATCCCCTTTCCTACCGTAACCTTCGTTCCCATCGGTATAAGATCGAATAATTCTTCAACATCCTCCCCGAACATACGGATGCAACCAAGCGATTCGTCCTTACCTATGCTGTCCGGCTCATTCGTACCATGAATCGCATAATTTGTATCCGATAATTGCATGCCTCGACTACCGAAATCCCCATCATCCCGTCCATTAGGATTCACTACCTTGTCCGATATCTTATATATACCTTCCGGGGTTCTATCGCCACCAAGCCCAACAGGATAACTTCGTAATATAACTTTACCGCTGACAACAGCCAATCTATGCTGTTTCAAATCAACAATGACTTCCAATGGTTGAGTAAAATAAGGCATTGCTCCCGCTTGTGACTTCCCTTGTTCAGTCTGAGAATTACCTGTAGTTCCCTCATCCTCGGTATGGCTATCTCCATCTAATTTCCCCATACTTTCGCTATTACGTAATTGGATTAATAAAGGCTTAAACGATTGCTTCATCACCACATCCGTACCTGCGATCCAATTGTTAGGAAACGGTTTATTCAACTCACTCAACTCAGAAGGCCAATTACCGTACTTTTCTTTATAATGTTTCATTGCCGACGAAAGTACGGCTAGCGATTCCTCTGCTGAAATCCATTGTTCAGCTAACTTTTGCAGCTTTGTAGAATCAGGTGGTGTGCAATCACAAGTTAAAGGATCGTAAGATTGAAGGGTTGTCTGCCCATTTTGCGTATTACGATCTATCCCGAATACGACAGGCATATCGTCTAACCAAATTAACCACTTCCCTATGCGTTCCATTCCTAATACATGGATAGAAGGGACATTGCTGGTTCTAACATCAAGAAGGCTACCAACAGCGTTAATCCGGTCCTCAGCATTTCCGAAGTAACCTTTGGCCGTAAAAAATGGAACATTAATCGTTGAAACCGTAGCAGGATCTTGTGACTGTTCACTTGATTCTTCGTTATATGTATCCTGGTTCCAACCCATTTGAACTCCGACTCCGAGATTTTGTTCACTTGGAGTATGAACAGAAGGCATCCAGAAGATCATCATAGCAAAGAGAAAGGACACACAGATCTTACGTACCAATCGCCCATGCTTCTCCCGTTGACGTGATTCATGCAACAGTCCGTCTCTGTATCCATCCCACATTTCCTCAGTCACTTTACTTGATTCAAATGCTTCATAGATAGTCCCGGCTTGCATATAGCAATAATGAGCTTTCCCCTCTTGCCCAGTTGCTTCATACTCTTTTCCAAGCAAGTACCAAGCCATTTTGTTATTCGGATGATTTTCTACGTATTTTTTGAGGTAAGCCGAATTTTTCATCGAAATCCTCCATAAAGTTGATATCAGATAAGTTACTCCTTATTTATATCGGCATTTAAATCCCTGTTTCAAAGAGATACAACTTATATATGTAATTTTGTGACTTAATACCTATTAACTTGCTTGACAACAAAAAGCCGACACCCGTGTAATACAGGCCTCGGCTTATTGTGAAATATCATTATCCCAGTGATACTATTTCCTTAGCCTTCTTTATTAAATGGGCTATCGGCGATTTTGATGGAATCCGTCGGGCATCCATCACATGCATCTTGAAGATCGTCGAACAAATCATCTGGAATTTCCACATTACCTTTGTTACCGTCACTGTTATAAATGACTTCAGCCAAACCTTCGTCATCATAATCATAAATATCTGGTGCCGTTGCACCGCAAGCTCCACAAGCAATGCAAGTATCTTTCTCAACCCAAGTATATTTCGCCATATTAATCTGCCTCCTGATAATAAACGGTACAAGTCCCGTGCATTATTATTAACTACACCAATATAATATAAACCGAGAGCAATTTCAATTCATTATCCAGATAATCCCATTGATAATAGTTATCATTCCTCCTGATTTTCTTGGATATCGAATTTTTGCAGTGATGTACCTCGAATTTTATGATTTCTTATCAGTGTAGACGGGTCATCTCCTAGCATTCCAGCGGTCAGAATAGCATCTTCACCAAACTTGTCACGAAGCAAATCCATTACCTTGGTGAGCGAATCCTTCTTAGGTTGTTTCTCGTAATCGAATAAATCGAGCTGCAAGGCCGCTTCCTCCTTCGGTAGAAGATTTTGCAGTGTAATACCTAATAAACGAACGGGCTTCCCCCCGCGAAAATGACGACGATACAAGTCGCAAGCTTCTCGGTATATTTCTTCAGCCGAATCTGTCACGTTGCCTAGACTTTGGGACCTCGTCACCGTTACCATATCGGGTGTTCGAATCGTAATTTGAATCGTTTGAGCCATAAGATTCTGCCTGCGAAGTCTCCGTGCTACCTGATCAGCCAGGTTGAGCATAACACGCTGGACATCCTCCATATCGCTTATATCACGCGGCATGGTTGTCGTATGACCAATGGACTTGTTCTTCTCCCGTTCTTCTATTACAGGCGAATCATCGATTCCATGTGCAGCTTGTTTCATCCAAAGGCCGTTCACTCCGAATCGCTCTATCAATAAACGTTCATCCGTCGCAGCTAACTGACCTATTGTATAGATAGACATCCGTTTTAATTTTTCCGCTGTCTTTTTACCGATGCCGAACAGATCATTACATGGCTTGTCCCATAATAACTGAGGCACATCTCGAAGCCTTAATACTGTAATCCCTCGGGGCTTCTTCATATCAGAGGCCATTTTAGCTAGCAACTTGTTAGGTGCGATCCCAATGGAACAAGGTAATCCCAGTTCACTGGCAACCCGTGATTGAATTTCATGGGCAATTTCCAAAGGAGTACCGAACTGTTTGGAACCCGTAATATCTAAATAACATTCGTCTATGGACACTGCCTGTAAGAGAGGTGTATAACCGTATGCTATAGCCATAAATGCTTTGGAGTATTTACGGTATAGATGAAAGTCAGGAGAAATTACAATTAATTGTGGACATTTCTTCATTCCCTGACTGACTGTCATTCCCGTAGAGATACCCAATCTGCGAGCCGTATAGGAACAAGTCACAATGACACCCTTACGGAGTTCCACACTACCGGCTACCGCCGTCGGTTGATCCTTATATTTCTCTGGTTCCTCCGCTTCATGGACAGAACAATAGAAGGCATTCATATCAACATGAAGAACAACTCTACCTTTAGTAGGGTAATAATCCTCAACATTTCTCATGAGCGTTCCCTCATTTTTCATGGGTTACTGTTAGTGTCAGCATACCTTTTTTAGATTTAACAGGTCAATATGGTCATATGCAAAATAATAAAAAGCATGTTACATTACATTAACAGATGATATAATTAGAAAATTATTATTCAGAGCTTACAATCTGAGAACATCCAAAGGAGGGTACTTCCATTATGTCAAAGGCCTTATCTATCTTCGATACTACGCTTCGCGACGGAACTCAAGGAGAAGGCATCAGTCTGTCCGTGGACGATAAGTTGAAGATTGCCAGGAAACTGGATCAATTGGGTGTTCATTATATTGAAGGCGGCATCCCGGGAAGCAACAATAAAGATATTGAGTTTTTCAATAGGGTTAAAGAGCTTGGTCTTTCGGCAAAGATCACAGCATTTGGAAGCACTCGCCGTAAAGATAGCAATACCGAGCTTGATTCTAACCTGAACAGCTTGATCCAATCAGGCGCACAAGCCGCTACGTTGGTCGGTAAATCGTGGGACTTCCACGTACATACCGCTCTCCAAACATCACTTGAAGAAAATCTTGCCATGATTTACGATTCTATCGCTTATTTGAAACGCAAAGGTCTTGAAGTTATTTTCGATGCTGAGCACTTCTTTGACGGCTATAAGAACAATCCAGAATATGCACTCGCCGTTATGCGCAAAGCAGAAGAAGCCGGGGCGGATTGGCTTACCATGTGCGATACAAATGGAGGATCTCTTCCTCACGAAGTTCATGACATCGTTACCGTACTGGCTGGACAGGTTACCACCTCCAGAATCGGTATTCACACACATAATGACTGTGAATTAGCTGTCGCTAACTCCATCAGCGCAGTTCGCGCTGGAGCGGAGCAAATTCAAGGCACGATGAACGGATATGGTGAGCGATGTGGTAACGCTAATCTCTGTTCCGTCATCCCTAGTTTGCAACTGAAGCTCGGTTACAACATTTTGGAAGCCGACCAACTCAAACAATTGACGAGTACCGCACGCTATATCAGTGAGATTGCTAATGTGAATATGCCTATTAACCAACCCTATGTCGGATCCTCAGCATTTGCCCATAAAGGCGGGATTCATGTATCTGCGATCCTTCGCGATTCACGAACTTATGAGCATATCGCTCCGGAAACTGTAGGAAATCAGCAGCGCATACTGGTCTCTGAGCTCGCTGGACAGAGTAATATTTTATCCAAAGCTCAGGGAATGGGCATTGAACTTCGCTCGGATAACGATAGCACTCGCGAAGTAATGTCTAAGATCAAAGACATGGAACATGAGGGATACCAATTCGAAGGAGCAGACGCTTCCTTAGAACTACTTCTGCGTCAAGCTAACGGTGAGCTCAAAGAATTATTTACCTTCGAATCGTTTAAAATGTTGGTAGAGAAATCTGCCGATAAACCCGTTGTCTCTGAAGCTTTTGTTAAGTTGAACATCGACGGGGCAAGCGTCTATACAGCTGCCGAAGGAAATGGACCTGTGAATGCTCTAGATAATGCACTTCGCAAAGCACTGATAAGCTATTATCCTGGATTACAGAACATTCACTTATCCGACTATAAAGTTCGTGTCTTAGACGACAAAGAGGCTACGGCTTCCAAGGTAAGAGTGCTCATCGAATCCAAAGATGCCGCTAACTCGTGGAACACTGTCGGAGTATCAGGCAATGTAATTGAAGCGAGCTGGGAAGCATTAGTCGATAGTCTCCGTTATGCCCTATTGCGACAAACGAAGCGAGAAGATTATGAAGAGATCCCCTCGGCCGGCCGGGGTTTAATTAATCATTAATTATGAAGAAGGGGACACCTAGTTGGTATAGGTATCCCCTTTTTTAATTTCTAATCTAACAACTTTTTAAGTTTAGCTTCCAATTCATCCGCGGGTAGAATGCCAATAATTAGGTCTTGTATGACTCCATCCTTATCCACAAGCACATTCGTCGGAAAAGCCGCTCCGTTAAATTTACGAAACACTTCCTCCTTCTCATCTAATAGAACCGGAAAGGTATAACCATACTGCTCCACGAACTTTTTAACGTTGTCCAATTTGTCGTACATCGTAACATTCACAGCGTATACATCAAGCTGGTCATTATATTTATTTGCCAGAGTAACCAAATCTGGAGCCTCTTCCTTGCATGGATCACACCAAGATGCCCAGAAATTTATCAGGAGCGGCTTATCACGTTTTCCTCCCACTTGATACGTCTTTCCATCCAATCCTACGAGTGAAAATTCTGGTGACAACGTCCCTGGCTTAGGCGCTCCCTGGGCAGCGTTAGCAATTAAAGATTCGCTAGTTTGATTTAATGTCGCCTCAGATTTGTCGTTAGCCTTTAGAAAAGACAACAGTCCTTTACCACTATTTCCATACAAAGCCGCTCCAATCAGCAGGACAAGAGCCACCATAATCCATCTATTTCGGTTCATTTAACAACGTCCTTTATGTTAATGTGAGTTTATTAACAATTCTAATGGTTATTGTACCCTTTTTTCGTAAAAGGTTTCAATTCAGAACATTTTCGCCAAAAAGTAATTCAGTGATTAGATTTCCCTATATCTATTTGGCTCACTTATACAAAACAAAAAGCCGTCCGAAAATTCGAACGACTTCAAAATGTGTGGTTATAAAGTAGATCAACAATAAAATGGGTTATTCAGCCTCCATGAGGCTCGTCCCGTAATCAACAAATGATTATGGAACTATCCTTAATTTTTACTTAAATAGGCATACAGATCACCTAAAGTGATGACTCCTCTATCTCTTAACTGCCGGATTAGAACAATCCATAACTCGGCAGTCATTTTAGAGTCCTCTAAAGCATGATGCCGCTGTGTAACAGGGATCTCATAAATCGCTAACCAATCATCAAGTCCTGATTTGCCTTGTTCTGGCTCCAATTTTCGAGCAATCATCATCGTATCCAATACGCGATGTCCTAAATGAGCCTTTGTTGTCTTCCACAATGCCACATCTAGAAACGCTTTATCATGGGCACTACCATGCGCAATCAAGACTCGATCATCAACAAATGACATAAATCCCCGTAATGCTTCCAACAGTTCCGGAGCATCTTGAACCATTTCCTGAGTAATGCCAGTCAAGTCAATAATTCGCTCTGGTATCGTACAAGCAGGCCGAGCCAGAGAATAATATACCTCTTGGCTAATCTTCTCTCCCTCAACTTTAACTGCCCCAAACGACAATATTTCATCTCCATAATGATAATGAAACCCTGTAGTTTCTAGATCAAACACTGCAGTCTTCAATTCAGTAAGCGGTACGCTTAACGTTTCAGGTCTCCGCTGGCCTTTGGTTAATGAACGAACAAATGCGATTTGTTGTGCACTGGGAGCCCCAAGCATAGATGCTAACCGCGGTGAACCCCCACCATTTTTTATTGTATCCCAGAACCCTCCATTCCCCTTCATCGGTTCCTTCATAACCAGTTCCTTTCCGCATACCGATGTTGCCGCTGTAACGTACGATACATTTGCCTCACCGTACCTAGTGCTTCTCGAAGCTCAAATTTAATTTCTTTCTGTTTGATCATACTCTGAGACAAGTAATGTGTCCCAGTCAAGAAGCCATTAACTTCCGCTTCAGGCACAAGCGACCTTAATCTAACTGCTGTATCAAAGGCTTTGCGACAAGAATCTAACCATCGGACCGGAACTGCTTCAAGCTGGTCTAGTTGCGATATTCTCTCCCAAGTAGAAGAGGATTGGATTCCATAATGCAACGCTAAGTAACGGATCGCATTCACAAGTGGGATATACAAACCATACTTAACATCGAAATCTCCTGCATGTTCTCCCGATTGTTCCGTTATTACCTGACCTAGCACATTAATCGCAGCTTTATGCCGGACCGTATTACGCAGAACTGCTGCACAAAGGTCATTATCTGGATCACCATTTTGTGCCATAATTGTTGTAATAGAGCGTCTGATTGCCGATGATAGCCCCTGATCCCCTGATATATGCCGTATATCTGCTGCGATCATTAAATAACGAACTTGTTCCCATCCACGCAGGCTACTCCAGTACAGCAATTGCTTCTCCCAATCCCTAACACTTTTTCGCCACAATGGATTTGATATCATTACGTTTCCAGGACATAGCGGGTAACCAACCCCTTCCAGTACATTCGAAAGCTTCTGCCCGAATCTTTCAAAATAAAGGGTCATCTCTTGCTCACTAACGTTCCCATCTCCAATGATTAGCCCGTTATCCTGATCACTCCACAGCGTTTGTTCACCGCGTCCAGCACTGCCAAAAGTTATAAAGGCGTAAGGAGCCGGAGGGGAGCCGAACCCTTCCTGAATAAGCTCCTCTTCGCAAAGTACTACAGCTCTGGACATGATGGCATCATGCATATCATTAACGATATGATCCCATTTCTGAATGGGCATGGTAGAAAATATCCCATATAATTCTGTTTGTTTGTTTATACGGGCCATCTTCAACAATTCAGGAGAGGAGGCCGACGAGATCGTTGTAAAACTAACGTTATCGGGGTCTATTCTTTGGCTCATCGCCGCACTCCCTTTCTTGTTTTATAAAGTATGATTCTTAGCATTTGAGTTCAACAAACTCATTTGCTCAGGGTATCCATACGTACCATGTTCACTTATATCAAGTCCCATCATTTCTTCCTCTTCTGTTACACGTAGTCCCATCAAGTATTTCATGCCGCCAAGTACTAAGAAGGAAATAACGAATACGAAAGCAAAAGTCCCGATAACTCCCAATACTTGAACTCCTAATTGTTCGAAACCGCCTCCGTAGAGCAATCCAGCTTTACCTACGCCGGTTTTTTCAACGAGCTCAGGTGTAGCGAATAATCCTGTGGAGATCGCTCCCCAAACCCCTGCAATACCATGTACCGAGAAAGCACAGATTGGATCATCAAGTCCCATACGTTCGAACCATCTTGCTGTGAAGAAAGTTAACACACCTGCAATGGCCCCAATAACAATGGATGCCCAAGCGTCTACAAAGGCGCAAGAACCAGTAATTGCAACGAGTGCAGCCAAGACACCATTTAACATACTCGGAATATCCGATTTACCAAGGACCATCCAAGAGATCAAGAGGGCAGCAACACCACCAGCAGCTGCGGCCAAATTTGTCGTCATTAGGACATATCCGAAAAATCCGTCACCAAGTGGTGTCAACGCACTACCCGGATTGAATCCAAACCAGCCGATCCACAAGATAATTACACCGAGAACCGTCAATACTTGGTTGTGACCTGGAATACTGTTTGGTTTTCCTTCTTTATTATATTTACCTAGGCGAGGTTTGAGCAGAATAATCGCTGCCAAAGCTGCCGTAGCGCCTGTGAGATGAACAACAGTAGAACCTGCATAGTCTTGCATACCAAGATTACCTAACCATCCACCGCCCCATACCCAGTGGGCTACAATCGGATAAATGACTATTGTAAATACTAAACCGAATATAATGTAAACACTAAGTTTTGCCCGCTCAGCCATACCCCCGCAAGCAATAGCTAACGATACAGCCGCAAATGCCATTTGGAACAAGAACATCAGGTTAAGTGAAACTCCCACTTCTGAGAAGACACTAAATGACCCAATGGCTCCGTCTCCTCCAAATAGAAAACCAGTTGTCCCCAAGAAACTATTACCATCCCCGAAGGCAAATCCAAAACCAAATGCCCACCATGTGATCACTGTAAGACCCAGTGTGAGTACCGTTTTACCGGCAACATGGCCAGCATTCTTCATCCGAACCGTGCCTGCTTCTAATAAAGCAAATCCAGCTTGCATAAAAAATACCAACATTGCGGCAAGAAATACGAATAACGAGTTTAAGCCAATCTCAAGCACCTGTGTTGTAACTTCGCCATCAGCGGCAAACGCCGACATCGGAAATCCAAATACCGCAATTGCACCTATTAGACCAAACATCAACTTCCTTTTCATTTAAACCCACCCCTTCAATGTCATGTTTCCTAACACAATTTAAATCGTTAAGGTGATTATAAGACCAAATAAGCAGAAATGACAACACTTTTTTGAAAAAAAAGATGTTGTTTGCACTATTCGTAACATTATATGTAACATATGAACACAAAATCGAGAAAGTTACTATATTATATAAAGCATAACGTTTGACTGTACTGTTATAATTCGGGTATCATATGTTACATAAAGATATATAGAATTAAGGATATTAGAGAGAGGTGAGCCTATTGGAGCAATGAAGTTGTACCGGATCGGAGAATTAGCTAAACTTGCAGACGTCAGCCAACGTACAATTGATTACTACACTAAACTCGGGCTGATCTCACCGGAGCAAAGAACCCAAAAGAACTATCGTCTGTATAGTTCTGAAACCTTGGCCAGGTTAGAACGTATTAATCAGATGAAACAAGAGAAATATACGTTAGAAGAAATTCGAGAAAAACTGGATCAATGGAACGAAGTGAGTCCTGAAGAACAAGTAACCGAGAAATTAAGTTCACTTGAGATTCATATGTTACAACTTCAACGCGAAGTGAAGGAACTCGAACCACTGATTTCCAGCTTACAGCCGAATCAAGCCCGTCGAGCCTTCTCTAACCTAATGCCGCAGAGTCTAGCATGTATCGAAGCCTTACGTATTTTGCTCAATCATGGACCTTTTACGTAATCATCAACAAGACAACCAATATTAATGGAGGAATGTTTTATGTATGGAGCAATGTTTATCCCTATCATCTTGGCTTTCGGACTCTCCTTATGGGCTCAGTTTCGAGTCAAAGGTACTTTCAACAAATATTCGGAGGTTCCAAATACGTATGGGTTAACAGGCCGCGAAGCTGCACGTCGTATGCTTGACGCTAATGGACTGTACGATGTTCCAATCGAACCCGTAAGAGGTAGCCTATCCGACCACTACGACCCCATTAAACGAGTCGTCCGGTTGTCCGAACCCGTCTATAATGAAAGTTCAATCTCTGCTGTAGCAGTAGCCTGTCATGAAGTCGGTCATGCCATTCAACACAAAGAATCCTACCCTATGCTTGTTATACGTCATCGCATGTTCCCTTTTGTTAATTTCGCATCGGGTGTAGCACCATTCATGTTGTTGGCTGGGTTCTTATTTGGAGCCTTCAACTTAGTAGGGCTAGGAATTGTTTTCTTCTCAGCAGCCGTTCTGTTTCAATTAGTTACATTGCCCGTCGAGTTCGACGCAAGTAACCGTGCACGTCGAATCATGATTAATAATGGACTAGCGACTAATCAAGATGAAGCCGGTGTAGCTAAAGTACTTAACGCAGCCGCATTAACCTACGTTGCCGCTGCCCTAGTATCCCTGCTTGAACTAATACGTTTAGTACTCATGTTCGTAGGTAACCGCGACTAAATTAATTGAATTATCTGTATGAAATAATAAGAGCTCTCCTGTCGGTAGATAATACTACCGACGGGAGAGCTCTTTTGTATGATAAGTGCAAAATAGTTTAATCGCTATCTAATCGGCGGGGTATCGACATCCAACCCGAAATACTCTAACAAAAATCCCCGAAACGATTGGGCTACCAAGGGTAATTTATCGTCAGTTCGATGAATCAAACCGATGGTACGAGTCACTCTTGGCTCCGATACTCGCAGTCTGCTCGGTTGCAAAGAGAAACTCTGATACAATGCCATCTCCGGCAGCAAGCTAACACCCATACCAGCAGCCACTAGGCCACGAATGGTATCGGTCTCTTCCCCCTCAAAAGCTACTTTAGGTGTAAACCCAGCTTCCAAACAAGCATGCCAAACAATGGGCCTTAGCGAATAACCTTTGCTAAATAGAATGAATTTATCGTCCTTTAATTGTTCTAATCGAATGCTTTGTTCTCCTGAAAGGTGATGATTCGGCGGAAGAATGGCGACCAAATCCTCTGTTAGTACGACATTACCCACCACTTGATCATGACTTTCCGGAAATGGAGAAATAAATGCTAAATCTACTTCAGCCGATATAACATCACGGATGAGTGTTGGATACGTCCCTTGCTTAAACCGGAACTTTACGTTAGGAAACAATTTACGAAATTCAGAAACGACACTTGGGATCAGATGTATACCGAGACTATTAGGAAACCCCAGTCGGATCTCACCATGTTCGGGATCAAGAAACTCATGAACTTCATTCACTGCGCGATCCAAATCTTTGAGAATGGCCTCTATTCGATTGCAGAACAACTGACCTACTGCTGTCAGATGCAAATTCCTTCCCTTCTGCATGAACAAGTTAACGCCAAGCTCTTCTTCCAATTGATGAATTTGCCTACTCACTGCGGATTGAGCTACATGAAGTTCCTCAGCCGCCTGTGTGACATGCTCTTTCTGCGCAACTTTTACAAAGTACTGTAGTTGTCTCAGTTCCACGAATTTGATCGCTCCATTTCGCTTCCTCTTTGTACCAACTTTACCATGTCCCCTTCTGGGGTTCAACGACGTTTTATAAATAGGTTCATAAATGCGTAGATCAGAAATCCACCCACTAATCCACCAAAATGAGCCACCCAGTTCACTTGAGGAGCTACGAATGAGAAGACGACACCGACTATCAGTAAGCTGTAAAGAGTTTTACGTGAGTTCTCATCCATTAAACTTCGTTGTAGCAAGGCAATATATAAGAAAGCTCCATAAACCCCATACACCGCTCCAGAGGCCCCTACAGATATATGCCAATCTGATGATTGAAGATACATTTGCAAGCTAATCAAATTACCAACGATTCCACTGCCCAGATACAGAAGTCCATACCGCCAGTGGCCTAACAAACGTTCCAATGGAGGTGCAAATACAAGAATAGCAAAACTATTTGAGAATAAATGATCAAAACCACCATGTAGGAACATAGATGAGATCGACCGCCACCAATCGTAGACAAAAGGCTCCACATTAGTTAAAGCACCGTATTTAAGCAGTGCAACATTACTTTGAGAGCCTCCGTGCGTTGCGACAATAATAAACATTATGATATTCGCAGCCAAAATCAAACAAGTGACAGGGTAATAACGAAGATAACTTCTCCAATTTTCATAACGAATAAAAATCATAGCATTCTTCCTTTTCCATTGAATATTTCCTTAAGTTGGACAAAAGCTTTTCAAAAAGTTTATAATTAAAATTGAACCAATATTAATTATACAATGTTTAGGAGGATAATAAAAATGACACAAGAACGTGCAAGCGTCGCTACATTTAAAGGTAACCCTATCACACTGATCGGTCCGGAACTGAAGGTTGGCGATACCGCTCCTGATTTCAAGCTCAATAAGAACTTGCTTGAAGAAGTAAGCCTTCAGGATTATGCCGGAAAAATTAAACTTGTTAGTGTCGTGCCCTCCCTTGATACAGGCGTCTGTGACGCCCAAACCCGCCGATTCAACCAAGCGGCTGCTGAACTCGGTGAAGAAGTAGTAATCCTGACAGTAAGCGCGGACCTTCCGTTTGCCCAAGCTCGCTGGTGTGGTGCTGCTGGTATAGACTCTGTCATCACCTTGTCCGACTACAAAGAAAATTCCTTCGGTAAAGCCTACGGCGTTCTGATCAAAGAATTCAAACTGGATCAACGAGCTGTGTTTGTCATCGATAAAGATAACACCATTCGTTACGCTGAATATTTGAAGGAAATGTCGGAACATCCAGACTACGAAAAGCCGGTAGCTGCAGTCAAAGCACTATTAGCTTAATATCAAGTATAACAACTAGTAACGAAAAGCGAGTAGGAGGAGCGATCCCCTCTACTCGCTTTTTTTGTATCTGAGTTCTTAAGACACCTTGTACGCCGAAAATTTCTTATCCAGAATCGCTAACAGTTGCATGATATTGCGATAATTCGCTCCCATATCACCTAGCGATCCACGAGTCGCAGAATAAATATCGACTGCTGTACGAACCGGTCCCGTTGAAATGACTGATACCGTAATATCCATCGTCCGACCAAAGGCACTACGTTTCTCCAACGTAATTTCGCCTACTGAAGGAACTTCATGTAACACTTTGTAACCTGGAATTTTCTTTAATGTGGAAGAGACATCCTCCCAAACTTTATCCTTGGATAATTGATAATATCTTGTTTTTAATTCAGGCATCTTCGCACGATCGCTAGTACCTTCCTGGCTGCGAAAAACACCGGTTAATGTTCTTTTGAATGACAACCTCTTCTTCCTCCTTCATTACTCCCCAAATAAGATAAGGTATGCGTTTTCTTTATACTATAGTTTACCATTGTTAAGTAACAAACGAAAGTAAACTTATCATTTCTTAACATACAAGTAACAAAAAAAAACAGCACCTCGTTACCTCCCAAAGGAAGAAATAAGATGCTGTTCAACTTAAGTAACAAAAGACCCGCCTATGCCGTCCGGTTACATTGTCTCGAACCTGCATTAGCAGGTGGGTGACCGCAGCGACGCTTTCGAAGTCCCCACATCCAGATGGATAAGGCATTTCGGTGACGACGCGATATAAGTCTCCCGAGACTTCGTCATTGGTTCAAAACAACATAGAACCGAAACGTACATCGCAGGACGTATACCTATTATAAAACTTCATGATATAAAAGTAAACCTTCTACAACTTCTTCGAATCGTTCTCACCAGGAAGTTGAAGTGCCGTATTGCCGTCTTCTACTTGCTCCGGATTGTCAATTCCACCATCATTCTCTTGCATCTTCTCCGCCTTGGCCTGCAGTTTTGTGTAGGCGCGATAGAAATTATAAAATGCGATATAAGCCGTCAAACTACCGAAACCAAACATAATAAGCCATGGGAATTTCACGGTTATAAGTGCTAGAGCAATTGTAGTGATTACAGTATAGATTACACGCAATGGACTAATGATCGTAAGCAAAATAGAGTTCTTAATTAACAGTATCACTTTCAAGTGATAGTGCGAAACAAGGGAAAAGAAATTAAATAAAGAAACAGAAAGTATTAGGAGGAACACCAGCATGATCATCCCGATAATCTGAAGGTTTTCAAATTGCTTCATGTAGACGTTATAATCAACAACCATGATCACAATTAATAAAGTATAGAAAATACCACCAAACATACTTTGCTTGTAATTCTCTTTATAACCTTTGAAGTATACTTTGAATACGCTTAAATCGCTTTCACCCATGACCCATTTACGAGCAACAGAGAACAATGCAGCCGTTGCCGGAAACAGTGTAAACGGTGCCAAAACTGCCATGAATAATAACGTTTGATCTCTAACGATAGCATCTGGGGACAACAACCAAGTCATCAAGAAGAACATGAACGGCAGCGAGCAGATCATCCAAAGCAAATTACTTCCCGATATTCTCATAATCCATTCCGTTATCTTGTAAAATCCACCCATTAATCCTTTGTATTCCAAAAATATTACTCCTCTCCAGAAATAATTTAATCTCTATAGTTATAACTATACATGATAACCCAAGCCCTATCTACAGCCTATTTTGACAGTTCTGGGTATGAGTCTAATCTAGAGGAATCTATGTGCCATAGTATATACCGTAACTTACAAATTTAAAATTCAAGAACCCATAAAGGAGGTTATTGTATGTCACATGTAGGCGGATTTGGATGTATTACATCCACAGGCACAATTCTGGTGCTTTTTATTCTACTCGTAATTGTTAGCCGTGCATGCATCTAGTCTAAATAAAGAACAAAGAAGACGAAAGTGACGGGCACTTCGTCTTCTTTGCCTATGCAATATCTAGTTGTTAGTTATCCTCTGTACGCTTTGGCGGTCTACTTGAACTACCGCTTGAGCTTGGACGAGGCTTACGATCTGCGGAAGAACGATAGGAATCCCGTCCGCCTTCTTTGTTATATCCACCTTTACTGCTGCTACCGCTATTGTAACCACCACGGTTGCCGCCTTCACGACTATCGCGACGATAACCACCGCTACCGCCACTTCCACCGCTACCACCAGTACGGTTACCATAACCAGAAGGTTTGCGTCCGCTTGAACGGATATCAGGATTACGACGTTTAACGCGAATCGGTTCTTCCGGTGTAAGTTCGATGTTTGCTTTGTCATTCTTCTCACCAGTAATGAGTTTGAATGCCGCTGCAAGCAAATTCACGGAATCGTATTGCTCCAACAATTGGATAGCCATACCTTTGTATTCGTTCAAATCGCCAGCTTCAACCAACTCAATGAAACGTTCCGCTGTAATCCGTTGTTTACCTTCGATAGCTTCAGCAAGACTTGGCAAAGGTTTGCGAGTAATCTTGTGACGCGTAATCCGCTCGATGAAGTGCAAATGATCAAGTTCTCTAGGCGTAACAAAAGACCAAGCTGCGCCTTCTTTACCAGCGCGTCCTGTCCGACCAATCCGGTGAACATAGCTCTCTGGATCTTGTGGTAAGTCAAAGTTCACAACGTGAGTAACGCCAGATACGTCTAGACCACGAGCCGCAACGTCTGTTGCTACCAATACATCAATGCTACCATCACGGAATTTACGCATTACAGCATCACGTTGGTTCTGTGACAAATCGCCATGCAAACCATCCGCGGAATATCCACGCATATGCAAAGCTTCAGCTAGCTCATCTACCCGGCGTTTAGTCCGACCAAATACAATGGCTAGTTCAGGAGATTCCATATCAAGCAAACGAGTCAAGCCATCAAACTTTTGACGTTCATGAACTTCGATATAAGATTGGTCGATCAGAGGGGCGCTAACTTGTTTAGGGATAACGGAGACATGCTCAGGATTCTTAAGAAATTGTTGAGCTAGCTTCTGGATATTCGAAGGCATGGTAGCTGAGAATAACATCGTTTGACGTTCAGCTGGGACAAGCTTCAGGATCGATTGAATATCGTCCATGAATCCCATATCAAGCATTTCATCCGCTTCATCCAATACCACGGTTTGAACATCATCAAGTTTGATTGTTTTACGATTGATGTGATCAAGTAGACGACCCGGTGTACCGATAATAATTTGAGGTTTCTTTTTCAAAGCACGAATTTGACGAACAATATCTTGACCGCCATAAATTGGAAGGGAACGAGTTCCCTTGAAACGTGCCAATTTGCCAATTTCTTCAGCAACTTGAATGGCCAACTCGCGCGTTGGTGTCATGATAAGGGCAACAATACGCTCTTCTTCTTTAGCGATTTTGTTGATTAACGGCAATCCAAACGCAGCCGTTTTCCCTGTTCCTGTTTGTGCTTGTCCAATCAAGTCGCGACCCTCCAAAGCTAGGGGGATCGATTTCGCTTGAATCGGTGTTGCTTCTTCAAAACCAAGTTCCGTGACAGCTTGTAATACCTTTGGCTCTAGGCCAAACTCTGCAAATGTGTTCAAATTTTTCATACTCCTTCTATATAGTGGACAATCCACATTCTTAACTGTATTCTTAAGTAGCGTTCAACGTCTATAGGCTTTCCAATTAACCTATAAAATTTACATACGGTAATAGATCATAACATAAACTTCCAACCTCTAGGCACTTAGGAAAACACAGTGACCAGTTGAAAAGGATCCCTACTCAAGAATATCTCAAACATTATAGCACATAACAACGAAGGAACACCAGCAAGCAGGTTGGGATACTTTCATATTCTCCGTGAGGTGAGTCATCATGATTAAACAAGTTAAAGATTGTATTATGGTTGTATTGGGAGCCGCTCTTATTGCTGTCGGTTTCAATTTATTTCTGATTCCGCATCATTTACTTAGTGGTGGCGTGTCTGGTTTAGCCATGTTAACGGGATATTTCACACCTCTTAACATTAGCGTATTATACTTTGCCTATAACATCCCCATTCTAATCGCGGGGTTATTTTTACTTGGTAAACGTTTCATCAGTTTTAGCATCATATCCGTTATTTCCGTAACTTGGCTGATCGCCTTGATTCCAGTTACTCCCCTAGTTACCGACATGTTACTCTCCTCAGTTTTCGGCGGAGTATTGGTCGGCTTAGGTAGTGGACTCTCGTTTCGCGCAGGTGGTTCTTCGGGTGGTTTCGATATTGTTGGGTCCATTATCTCGCGCTTTCGTGATTTCCCGATCGGGAATGTACTGGTAGCATTGAATGCCGTTGTCATCTTAGCCATGGGCTACTTAGAAGACGACTGGAACCTGGCGCTAGCCTCTATGGTATCTATTTACATTTGCGGCAAAGTGCTCGACTTAATCCATATTAGTCACATCAAGATCACTTTATTTATCGTTACCGACAAAACGGATGAACTACTGGCAAGGTTATTGCAACTTCCTCGGGGAGTTACCCTCATCAAAACCCAAGGCGCCTTCACACATAAAGAGAAGGACATGCTAATGACTGTGACCACTCGTTATGAATTAGTTGAGCTAAAAAATATTATTAAAGAAACTGATCCGAACGCCTTCGTCAATATTGTGGAGACTGTAGGCATCATGGGGTCATTCCGCAAGCGGTAATCTGGGTTTCTGTCCCTTACGAACAGACCCCCCATATAATTTCCTGCTTGATGTGGTATAATGAGTTTATGCGGTTCCTAAGTCAACCCTCTAGGTTACAGTTTTACCCTTAACAAGCTATATGCTTTTCCGATTTGAGAATGATTCCGTATGAATGATTCTAGGAGGAAAGGGTGATCGATGTGGACATGGAAACGGTAAAACTTGAGCAAATCGTTATGAAATGGTTCCCTGATATGTTGCCTTTCTTCAATCTTAAGGAGCTCAACTCCGAGATCGTCCTCCGTGATGGTTTGACCATCTTGGAATCGAATGATGCAATGGAGATCATCCAATTTAGCATTTGTGAGCATCAAAATGCTGCATATCTTCACTGAATACGAAACAACCGAATGACACCGGACCGTTTCTTTTCCCCTACGGAAGAGAGGCGGTTTTTTTATATCCTGAATCCCTCTAAATTGGAATAGTTTGGAGCATGATAAAAACGTGACATGTCGCCAGTATCTTCCTATATATACAAAAAAGGGAAATTCGATACCCAGTGATGGGTCTAACGAACTTCCCTTTTTCCAGTTAACATTTACCTGAGTTATTAAATTATTGGGACAAACGAGAAGCTAATTCATATAGATCCATATCAAATTTCTTCTTCGTAGTTACTACTTTTTCAATGTCCGTAAGAACCATTTCGCCGCCGATCATACCGCAGGCTTTGTTTGACTCACCGGCAATTAAGCTACGTACTGCAAAATCACCAAGACGACTTGCCAAGTTACGGTCGAACGGAGTTGGTGATCCACCGCGCTGAATATGTCCTAGAACGGTAGCACGTGGTTCAAGCGTAGGTTGACGCAATTTAATCGCCTCAACAACCTCTTCACCTTTGCCAACGCCTTCAGCCACGATGACAATACTATGTCTCTTACCATTATCAAAATTCTGTCTCATCCGGTCAGCCACTTCATTCAGATCAAAAGGCATTTCTGGAATAAGAATGGTCTCCGCACCTGAAGCAAGTCCAGCATGAAGCGCAATATCTCCGGCATGACGACCCATAACTTCTACGACAGAAGCACGTTCATGAGAGGACATTGTGTCACGTAGTTTATTAACAGCATCTACTACAATACTTACAGCCGTATCAAAACCGATTGTGTAATCGGTAAAAGAAATATCGTTATCAATTGTTCCAGGAAGTCCCATCGTTTTGATACCTAACTTACTCAGCTTTTCAGCACCATGATACGAACCGTCACCGCCGATAACGACTAAACCGTCAATACCGTGATCACGTAATATTTGAGCACCTTTTTGCTGACCTTCAGGTGTTTTGAATTCTAAACAACGAGCCGATTGAAGAATGGTTCCTCCACGTTGAATGATATCGCCTACACTACGAATATCCATTGAGAAGATATCGTTATTAAGCAAACCTTGATAGCCCCGTTGAATACCATATACTTCGAGTCCATAGTACAATCCACTACGAACTACGGAACGTACGGCAGCATTCATCCCTTGTGAATCTCCACCACTTGTGAGTACTGCGATTTTTTTAACTTCTGACATGATGATTCCTCCTAAAAGTTTTGTGAAGCAAAACTTAGCTTCGTAAGCATAAACCCAATTTTACGAAGTAAAATTACTTCGAAAGCATAACCTTGTTTTGTGAAGCAAAACTTATAATAATTGTTTACGAATCCATCGGCTGTTTATGAAAAAGAATACTCGCATCAACGGGCTTCTTCTCATTAACTGTTTGGACACATCTCTTATTTCCTGCTGCTGGCTAACTTTAGGATCCGATAAGTAAAGCGCCACTAATCCCTCAATAATCATTACATGAAACGACGAAGCAGGAAGACTTGCTACATCCTTACGTGCGCCATCTACAATCATAGCAATCCGAGTTAACATGGTCTCTTTATCCTCATAATAACTGCAGAAATTCAAATCCCCACCGATTTCATCTTCTTCCTGATCAATCAAGTAATCAAGCATGATATGAAGCCCGCATACATGAGGGAAATACGCATCGTGGATCACTTTAGCACTCTTCCCGTTCAATTCAGCATCACTTGCTGCCAGAAACAGCATAAATACGCCAAGAGTTGAACCGGTTGCGGCAGCGAATTCATTCCAGTGAAGCTCCGGAGTTTTCTCCTTATGTTGCTCCCACCAATCTAATAGCGCAGCTTCCCTAAGCTTTGGATCAATATGCTTGTAAACCTGAAGATCAGTATACAAACCGACAAGGTCGGTAATGTAAGGTTGTGCTGCGCTGTAACCAGGTAATTTGGAGATCCCTGAACGACAGGCTTTGACAAGAGCGACCAAATATCCTCCGTCATCCCGTTCATCTCGTAGGGCGTAATAATCTTTCAACTCAAATTCTGGATTCACAGCGTCAAGCATGCTTTGATGCAATAGCCGAAAATCCCCTGGGTCCATCGACGTACTTCTGTCACATAGGTTGTCCAAATAATCGCTAATAGTCTGAAAGGCTACAATCAAAGGAATAAGAACATGACGCTGCTCCAAATTAGCTGCAGCATAAACCGCGCCACCCTGACAGTGAAATTTCTTCGTCTCGATACTGGCAAGTGCTTGCTTCCTTAGTTCAGGGTCAGGAATATCTCCTGCAACCTTCTTCCAGCCGTCAAGTGCGTTCCGTACATCTGGCAAAATGAATTTGTATACTCGACTCATTAGCCTGAGCGGTTCACGCGGAATCTGATTTCGGCTTTGCACATGTTCAATCAATGGCCTGCCTCCACTACGTTGTTATACATAATTTAAACCATTCTATATTATAATATGTTCCAACTTTTTGCACAAATAAACAAAATCACAGCGTTTCCAATATGATATACTATCGTTGGCTCACTAGATGCGAGTTATACTCTTAGAGTCATTTCATGCTATAAATTACCTAGAACGGAGTACTGACAGAAATGAAGAAATCTTCCTTCTCTCGGCCTGAACTTACATGGCTGCGAGCTTTTACGTTCACAGTTTTTGGGACAAGCGTACTTGTAGCTTCTTATTTCCCGCTGTATTATGCCCAACTAGGATTCACCAACAGTCAGATTGGATTGTTATACGCTTTAGGTCCAATGATCTCTCTGTTCGCTAACCTCCTATGGAGTCTGACTAGTGACCGTTATCGTACAATCAAGAAGATTCTCATTCTCCTCCTCATCGGTCAAATTATAATGACAGTTGTTCTTTCAATGTCTTCTACATTTTCAGTCATTATGATCTCTATAACCATTTTCTATTTTTTCTTCTATCCTGTTTTTCCATTAACTGATACGATAGCAATTTCTACAGCTAAGCAATATGATAAAAGTTTCATCATGATCAGGATCTTTGGATCACTAGGATACGCTACATTCGCTATTGTCATCGGTTACGTTCTGACTTCTATCGGTTCTGAATGGACTCTTGCAGTATCTATGGTTATTACTGTGGCTGCACTGATTTTTAGTTTCTTTATAAAAGACCGTGTGAGTACCGTTGCAAAAGTAGATTTCTCAGGCATTTGGTCCATTCTGAAACAGAAGGAATTGTTATGGTTTTTTGGTTGTGTCTTCTGTCTTGCCTTAGGTCTACGCATGAATGATGCCTTCCTAACGATCTCTCTTCATGATCTTGGAGCAACCCAGGATCTTATCGGTTGGGCGATGCTCGCCTCGGCAATGACTGAAGTTCCTATCTTTCTGTTCCTTAGTATATATGGTGAGAAATTTAAAGAACTCCCCTTGCTAGTTTTCGCAAGTCTTATGTTCACGGTCAGATTTCTTCTGATGGGAATGACTACCTCTCCCTATGGAATCATTGGGGTGCAAATGATGCATGGCATCTCATTTGGCGTGTTCTATGTGACGGCGATCCGTATGCTTACCCGTTTGATTCCGGATGACTATCGGGCGACAGGGCTAGCCTTATTTACAATAATGTGGTCAAGTGCCTCCGGACTGCTGAGTGGAACGTTTGGAGGTATGTTATTTGAATATTCCGGGCGAACCAATTTCTATCTTGTGGCGATGGCTTTCTCTGCTCTAGCCTGTCTCGGCTTCGCTAGCCGTTATCTATACCGTAAACCTACGATCCAAAGACAGGACATAGATCTTCATTCATAAAAATATCTCAATTGAGAAAGGTGGGGTCCTATGGATTTCTCTTTATTCCGTGAAGTAGTTAAAACACGTCGAAGTATCCGTGAATTTACCGATGAAGCAGTCAGCATTACCGATATTGAGGAAATCATCGATTGCGCCCGCTATGCGCCTAGCGATACTAACTCACAGACATGGGAGTTTATTGCTGTCGTTAACCGAGATAAGATTAAGCATGTCGAGGACTTCACCTGGGAAAAGCTTCATGAAACGGCAGCGCGTGCGGAACAGAAGGGCCTCAAGCGGGAAGCAAAACTGCTCATAAAGTCGTTCGGCCCCTATGCCACCGCCTTTTCTGGTGCTCCTGTAATGATCGTATGCTTATCCACGCCCTATGCATCAAAATTCCGAGATAAAATTTTTGATCCCATTTCTTTTGTGGAACCAGAAGTGTGGGAAGAAGAAGGGTTAAAGAGCAGCTGTCTAGCCGCGCAGAACTTAATGCTTGCTGCGCATGCTAAAGGTCTTGCAACTTGTCCATTGACTGGACCTGTACTTCTAGCTGAAGATAAGCTGCGAGAATACCTCCACATCCCAGAAGATCGAGGGGTTACAATGGTCATCGCTCTCGGGTACCCTGCAATTTCACCTAAAGCCATTCCTCGCCGAGAAGTGGCAGATATATTACGAATCGTAGAATGATAACCTAACAAAAGTCCCGCCAGAATATGGCGGGACTTTTGGCATTTTACCCAGGTATCCAGGGGTCACTCCACGCCAGAACTCCTTCATGGTTATGTCGGCCCTTCGCCTTCAACTAGAATTTTTTTAATCTTACTTGCACTACTTTTCTTCGATATGAGGATCCCATCTGGACTGGCTGCCACAATAATATCAGGTACATCAATAACATGAACGGGAAATGGAAGCTCATTAACAATATGCGTATCAGGAGATAATCCCCAAATTTTCCCTTGACCTATGATACTACTATCTAAATGATCTGTTAATGCTGCCCAGCTCCCAAGGTCACTCCATTCTCCTTCATATGGGAGTACAACAGAATTGGATATGCGCTCCGCGACTTCTTGATCGAAGCTGCGTACGGGTAAACTCTCGTATACAGCCATTAAGGATTCATAATCCGTCGGCATATTTATTTGCTCCATATAGGTGAGGATTAATTTAAGGGGAAAAGCAAATACTCCGCAGTTCCATAATGCGCTTTGCTCAATAAGTGTTTGTGCCGTGTCTACATCCGGTTTCTCTATAAAACTTGAGACCTTGGAATATTCTAATGATCCTAAATTCCCACTAAGTTCTGGCAAGATATAACCATATTGCTCTGATGGATGTGAAGGCTTCGTCCCTAACAAGGCCAAATCTGCTCCTGAATCTCTTAGTATGCTAGTAAGTAACTTAAACTGATTAAAGTAGTCTTCACCCGCAAACATATCTGCTGGAGTTATCGTGATGATATCGTCGAGTTCCGCCAACCTATAGGTATGAAGATAAACCGCGGCAAGAGCGGTAGCTGTAAATGTGCCTCGTTTACATGGCTCAATAATTAGAGGCAGTTGCCCTTCAGTGTACCTGGTAATAAGATGTGCTTGTTCTTGGCTTGTAACAAAACTTGCTGATTCCCATAATCCTGACGCCGTAAGCTGTCGACACACACGCCCGATCATAGATTCTCTCTCCCCTTGAGGTGAAGGAAGAATCTCAAGAAATAACTTAGAGCGGATTTCATTAGATAATGGCCACAATCTTGTACCCGAACCACCACATAGAAATACAATGCGTATAGGTTTTGTCATTTATCTTGTCGACCTACTGTAACCCTTCCGTTCATGGAACGATAACGAACGATAGCTCAGGGCCAGCTTTTTCATTTGGGCTTGCGGTAGTGTAGATGCTTTGACTTTAAGTCCTTTATTTAGAGCATTCTTAAGAATCATTGATTTGGGGGTCGTACTGTATACATAATTGGCGTAGGTTTCATATTCAGAGAATCCGAATTGTTTCGTTTTATCGATACTACGGATGATTGCCCTATACCAAGGGAGATTGTGTTTCGCTTCAATCGTTCGTTTCAGTTGACTCAGTTTAGATTTATCAAACAGCATATAGTGGGTAACAAAAGACTTAGGTGAGGGTGCTTTTGATCCCAATAATTTTCTGTACGTGCGGAAGTATTCAGGTTGACTCCAATTGCGGCAGTAGTACAGTCCCTTGCTATGGGATAAAAAGCTGTGTGGCCGAATAAGTACGGTGTCTGCATCTATTACTAAGAAGTACTTGTGTTTACATATGGTGTCACCACTAAATTTGAGTAATTGTTGATATAACCAGCCTGAGCGTTCCCAACGTGCAGAACGATAATGAATATCTTTTTTGGAGATAGGGAGAACTTTTTTCTCATCAACGAAAATACATCCTTTGCGCTTACAAAGTGCACTAATTTTACTACCTTGAGGTGATACAACATAAATTTGACCAATCTTATGTTTCACATTACGGCGGAGACCATCTATTACATGAGGTAGTGTTGCTAAGTCCTTCTCAATCGTGGGAATGAGCACATCAATGGTGGACGAACTGTTCATCTCTTCAGCTCCACATAGAAATTTACGCATCTAGTTAGATCATTATTCGTATGCGTTTCTTTATGGTATGCAATAGTCTACTACACGGTCTGGGCGAGAACGGAGTCCATTTTTTTGTGATAATGAAGGCATTTGTTCTGTACCAAATCTATGGGTCTGCATAAGATGCATTACCTTGAAATAAGCTATTGCGTATTTATGGTGACTATGATAGGAGGGACAACAAAGTTGACAGCTAAAAGACTGATCGCAGTGCAGAGTAAATGGATCAAAACCAAAGTGTTGCTTACAAATAAATCGATAAAACCCTTCATCCCTGATACACGAAAATTTAATGCCAATAATTTAAGATCTATGATTAATCAGTATCGTATGATATACATCAAACCGGAGTGCGGGACGTACGGAAATGGAGTAATTCGTGCAGAAATCATTAACGAACAATCATATACCTACCAGATCGAGGAGAAAATACTGAAATTCAAATCGTTCACAGAGTTCCACAAGAGCCTCATAAAGCGGATTAAGAAGCGCCGGTATTTGATTCAAAAAGGAATTCATCTATTAAAACATAATCATCGTAGGTTTGATATCCGGGTTATGGTACAGGTAAATCCAAAGGGTAAATGGGAAACAACGGGGATTATTGGGCGTTTAGGACACGCACGAAAAATTGTTACGAATTACCACAGTGGGGGTAAACCTATGAGCATTGAAAGTTTACTCCGCACACATTTATCTAAAGGTGAACAGCACCATCTTCACAAAGAATTAGATACACTTGGAATAAAAATAGCTAAGCACCTTCAAAAAACTTACCCCAAGTTTCGGCAAATTGGTGTGGATGTCGGATTGGATAAAACGGTTAGCCCTCAGATCATCGAGGTGAATACAAGTCCAGATCCCTATATTTTCAACCAATTAAAAGATAAATCAATGTACCGTAGAGTCATGACTTGCCGACGCGCAAGTCTTAAGAAGTAAGGGCACTATAGGTTCCCCCGAGAAATATAAAAACGTCCACTAAATCCAAATATCGGATGGGTGGACGTTTTTATTACATTGTAACTTTTAAATTAAATCCGCCCGTAAGATCGAAGGGTTAATAGACGATCTACTGTAATCCGCCCTCTCCATTCCTGTTCAACCGCCTGACTAACCGTTGGCCATGAAACAGCCCAACCGCCGTCCTCTTGTTGACTCTCCACGACATAATTCAAGTGACTTATAATCTCTTCTTCCGTAACAAAGCGCGAAGCGTAACTTCCTGGAGCAGGAGCATAATCTAAAACCTTCTGAGAGTAACCTCCTGCGCTCGGATCCTTTTCGATAATGCCAGGTCCTTGTAACCAATCATCTAGGATCTGTGCAAAAGTTTTAGCGCGTTCTTGCTCTGGTGTGTTCTGTAAAAATTCGCTCCACTGTAAGTAATCGTGATAATCACCTGGAAGGCTGTTAGCCATGGAACGCCATAAGAATGAGATATGACTCTGGAACCAATCATCTTGGATAAAATCTCTCCGCGTCTTCTGACGGAGTAATAAACCTATAATAATCCCAGTGGGATTTATGGATGGAACTCCATCATGTTCCGTAGTCCACCATGGAGCATGAGGATAGTCGTTCACTTCAGTCGTAGCTCTTGGCAAACCTCCGTCAGGTATTGATATGGACTTCAAATATGCGATTACACCGTCCATGATCTCTGCATCAAAGCTCTCCATTTCATTCATAATACCTAACGCCATTTCCGTTGTCACCGGTTGACTCTGTGGACAACGCATGTCAGGCTCGAGTGCATTCCCGAAGCCTCCATCCTTGTTCTGATACGCGCTCAGTACAGCAAGTACATCATCCTTCGAGCCGTTCTCGAAATGGTATGCGAAGCGCATACGATCGATCAGACGAGCACTACTGTATATAAAAGTCCTAGCACGGTCCAATACGACATTCTCATTTTTACCGTATTCCATATTCATGATCTTTTACCTTCCTCTATTGGACATTTGGAAATCTCTGCACCGTTATAACGCAATATAGCACAGTCTTCTGGATTATAAATTTCTCGAACTGCGGCTAAGACTTCTGCTTGTCTCGCAGCCAACTCGGATTGATCCAAATCTAAAATAATGTCATCAACATCGTACGGACCGATCCGCCAATGTCCCAATACCACACCTTGGAACTTGCCATCTACCAGTAAGTACTGCAAAACTTCTAATCCTTTGTAGCGTGTTTTCAATTCATCCATTTGAGCTCTTACCAAAATGTCGGACTTGTCCAACATATATATTCCCTTTGGATATTCACTGGTATACGAAGATGTAGACTCGGCGTCCTCAATTGACATAACACCCTCATCTAGCCCTTCAACCTGAGTTCGTACTAATCGTCCAGATTCTACTAACCGCCGCACCATTTCTTTAATCGTCTTGGATGGTAAACTGCACCAACTTTTGATTTGGCTCTCCGTCACAAATACCATGGATACAACAAACCTTTGTATCACTTCTAAGAGTGCTTCTTCTTGGCTTTCTGCATCTGTGGGAATTTCGAACCATTCTTCAGCAAAATCAAGCCATCCCGTTTCCCAATCGGTATCAATTTGATCCTCTTGCAGTAGGAATGCACATTGCAGGTCCTGTAGTGCTTTACCAATATCTCCGGCAGAGTAATCAAGTTCTTGCTTCAATTGCTCTTTCGTCAGTCCCCCCGCTTCGCGAATCGTACTTAGTACATCCTCGTGAACCCGGTTGAATCGAGTAGGCATTTTGCGAAAAGCTGTAGCGTATAACTTCAGGTCATCTTCTAGCACATAGGCCACACGCCCACCTAGAAATCGTCCCTTTACGAGGATATGTCGCTCCCTTAAAGAAGAGGACATTCCTGTGTCGTCGTACTCTGTTCGATGAATTAACTTTGGAGGATCACCTGGTCGCGAAAAATGAACTGGAGCAACAGGCTGAAGCCTGCGAAACAATTCAGTGTATGACTCTTCATCCAAAGGGTTATCTAAGGGCTGTGTTAACCCCTGCCTTTTCATTCTTTCAGCAATAATTTCACTGTACTTCCATGGATTCATCTAAATCCTCCTAAAAGTTTTGTAAGCGTTACTTCAAAGATTAACTTCGTTCAAAACTACTTCGAAAGCATATGCTTAGTTTTGTAAGCGTTACTTCAAAGATTAACTTCGTTCGAAACTACTTCGAAAGCATTACATTTGTACGTGACTATATCTGTCCATTAAACAGCGAGCTCGTTCCCTTATTTCCTCTATTAACTGAGGGGGTTCTATAATCTGTGCATCAAGCCCCATGTTGAAGAAAAAAGTAATCGCCCAGTTCCATTCTTCCATGGGGCATTGAAAAGCTACCTCCCACTCCTCGTCCCCAACCTGGCTGACCATATGTCCCATATGAGTATCCTGCTCTGCTAACAACGCTCCACGGTAAGTGAGTTTAGCAAATATGTAAATCGAACCTTCCTTATCTGAATGACTCTGGACCGAGTTATCCTGTAGTATTTTCTTCTCCAACTCATGAATCGGATAATCAATTTCTTCCACGGTCTCCATTCGATCAATACGCAACGATCGTACTTCCCCATGTAACTGAGAATAAGCTTCACAGTACCAAAAACCATGGGCGGCATATACTCGCCGAGGTAAGATATCAAGACTGCGATGGTAATTTTGCGAACGATACATCACTTTTAACCATTGGGAGTTAGCTGTATAGGTCATCAATGCGTTAAGATGTGGCGTTTTAAAGTGACGTTTGGGTACCTCCATCTCAACAGTTTGAAGCAACGGACTAACCAGTTGAAGCGTCTGTTCAGGCAGAACCGCACGGATCTTATCGATTACTGTCCATCTTGCAGAGTGAAAAGGACCATCACTGTATTTAGCCATCCCATCGAGCGCCACCAGCACGGTCAAGACTTCATCACGATCCAAATGAAGCGGTGGAAGGTGGAATCCCTCCATTAAGCGGTATCCTCCTCCAGGACCAGCTAAAGCGTATAGAGGGACTCCCATTTCTGATAAAGCCTGCATATCACGCAATACCGTCCGCTTGGAAACTTCAAATTTATCTGCGAGAGATTGGGCTGTTTCTGACCTTTGCTGCAAAGCCATCAAAATCGCCATCATTCGGTCCATTCTCTTCATGTTGCTTCCTCCCTGTTCTCTTTCATCATAACAGCCATTTGGTGACAACAGATTGTCACCAATTATATCTAGAACCCATTTTCTTTATAAAAAAAAGGCTGCCCTTCAAGTTAGATTTGATCTACTTGTAAGGATAGCCTCTTCAAAGGTGTATATCTAGCCGATCGGCTACTTATCCGATACGCTCCATCTCTTCTTCACTAATTTCGAAGTTAGCGAATACGTCCTGGACATCATCGTTATCTTCGAATGCATCCATCATCTTAAGCAACTTCTCCGCGTTCTCACCATCGGCAGCCACTGTGTTCTGTGGAATCCAACGTACTTCAGCACTACTAAATTGCAAACCAGATGCTTCTAAAGCACTCTTAACAATCTCAAGTTCATGCGGATGAGTTAGCACTTCATAACTGTCCTCATGAACATTCATGTCCTCGGCTCCCGCCTCAAGTGCTTGCATCATCAACGTATCCTCGTCCAAGTCCTCGAATTCTTCCCGATTAATGACAAGCATACCTTTCTGATCAAACATATAAGCTACACAACCGGATTCACCCATGTTGCCGCCTCTTTTATTAAATATCGATCTAATATCAGCTGCAGTACGGTTACGGTTATCCGTCAGGCATTTTACCATAATGGCTACTCCGCCAGGGCCGTATCCTTCATAATAAATTTCTTCGTATTCAACGCTATCAGTTGATCCGGATGCTTTTTTGATTGCTCGTTCGATGTTATCAGCCGGCATTTTAATCGCCCTAGCATTAGCAATCGCCGTTTTCAATCCAAAATTGGCTTCCGGGTTGGGTCCACCTTTACGTGCTTGCATATAAATATCGCGGCTCATTTTAACCCATTGGTTGTTCTTAGCCTGATCCGCTTTCCCTTTGCGATCTTTAAATAGTTTGAACTTCATAACTAAACGCTCCCCACCAAATGTATTACTGCAGAAATCAACCTAGTTAATTTCCCAGAAAAAAGTAGTTACCACATTAGTTTATCACTCTCACTATAAATAGGTCAAAAGGAAAGAGCTCCTAAAGTGAAAATAGTTACATAAGGGCCACCCTGCCCATATGCCAAAAAAAGGCACAGCCCTTTGGGAGCTGTGCCTTCCATATCATGCTTGAAACCAAACTTTATAAGTGATCCGTTACCGGAAGTGATCTTATAATTTGATTACGTTAGCAGCTTGTTGACCACGGTTACCGTCAGTAATATCGAACTCTACGGCTTGGCCTTCATCTAATGTTTTGAATCCTTCGTCTTGAATTGCGGAGAAATGTACAAATACATCTTCGCCACCCTCAACTGAGATAAAACCATAACCTTTTTCTGCGTTAAACCATTTAACTGTACCTTTCAAATGAACAACCTCCTAAAAATAATCGCCATCATGGACGAATAATTATATTATACTCTATGGAAAGAGACAATGCAATGTGTCATGATTTCGTAAATTTATTTGGAACATAAACATTCCGCTTTTTATTTGCTTTCCATTGGGGCGTGCGTTATCATTTTAACATAAAAATACCTTCTATTAGATAGATTGAACTGAAGCTAATTCTGGCGCATCCCATATAGCCTTAATATGAGTTTGAAGGGTGTCATCTTCTTTCGTTCATTTCTATATAGATGTAGAGACTGGAGTAATACAAAATGATAAAAAAGCATGAAATATACAAGAGAGACAAATGGAACATGTTGACAGTAGAGGTGCAAGGAAAATATATCGTTGTTCGGGAAATTTCAGACCAATGGGGCGAAGAAACACAGACTTTCCTTAGCCGTCCTGCCTTGATGCATTGGGCGAAAAACCACTTCCCTAAGGAAGATTTTGTAGGCCGAGAAGAAGAATGGACCGAAATCATGAACGCCTTCAAGGAGGTTTAATCCGCTCTGCACGAACAGGATTATAATCTAAAAGAGTTGGGGTGATCTCATGGATAGTAGTTCAAATATTCTAATTTTTATTATAGCGGCATTTGCGCTTGGTGCTGTTGTGGTCATGTCCAAGGCTAATATTCCTCCGCAATTAAAACGAGGTCTAGCCATTGCGTCGCTTTTTATGGTCGTAGTTGCCTTTTGCTTGATCGTTTATAGTTTCTGGACTTTGTAAAAACACTAAACTGTAGTGGAAATATTTCGCAGTATAGAGGGTCATACTAGGAAAACGCCATTAGCGTAAAGATCACAAGCAATTCCGATCCGTACGCTAGCGGTCTCCAGACATGAAAAGGAGGTCCTGTATGAAAAGAGTTCCATTGCTCCCCCTCCTATTATCCTGCTCCCTGCTACTTGCGGCAATACCAAACGGGACAACTGCTAAGAATGAACAGCCATCATTTTCCCCAAAACAAAGGAGGATTCCAATGAGCACATTACCGAAACGTTCTGAGGTGCCAACTGAGAACCGTTGGAAACTAGAAGATTTATTTGAAAATCAAAAAGCTTGGGATAAAACATACGATGAATTGAAAGTGATGAAGAAGAAGGCTTCCGAATTTGAGGGTAAACTGAATACCGCGGAGAACATCAAGGCTATTTTTACACTTGAAGACAAACTTTCACTAGAAATCGAACGGTTATATGTATATGCCCATCTCAACCATGATGAAGATACAACAAACTCTACATACCAAGCACTTGTACAAAAAGCAAAGAAACTTAGCGTTGAGATCAGTGAGGCACTCTCTTACATTACACCGGAGATTTTATCTCTACCTGAGCAAGAACTTGATCAATTAATTGAACATCCTGATCTGGCACCTTATAAATTCACTCTGCAAGAGATCAAACGCGAGAAAGCACATGTACTTAGTAAAACTGAGGAAGCATTACTAGCACAAGTTGGTAACCTATCTCAAGCACCACAACAAATTTTCGGTATGATCAATAATGCGGATATCAAGTTTCCAAAGATTAAAGACGAGAACGGCAACGAAGTTGAGCTCACTCATGGTAGTTACATTCAATTCCTAGAGAACCCAAATCGTGATGTGCGCCGACGAGCATTTAAAGCAATATATGAGACCTATGGTAAGCAAAAAAATACGATTGCTGCTACATTAAATGCCAATGTAAATAAGAATATCTTCTATTCACAAGTTCGCAAATACCCTTCCGTACTGGAAATGGCTCTATATGGCGATAACATACCGAAGGAAGTATACACTAACCTAATCGACACGATTCATGAGAGTCTTCCACTCTTACAACGCTATATGAAGCTACGTAAGAAACTGCTTGGCGTGGATGAGCTTCACATGTACGATCTATTTGCTCCACTGGTAGAGGAATACAAGTGGGACATCACCTATGACGAAGCTAAGAAGATGGTTGAAGAAGCTTTGAAACCACTCGGTGAAAATTATCTCACAGCACTTCGCGAAGGTTTCGACAACCGCTGGATTGATGTCTACGAGAATGAGGGAAAACGTACAGGAGCTTATAGCTGGGGGGCTTACGGCACCCACCCTTACGTACTACTGAATCACAATGAGAATCTGAACAGCATGTTTACGCTAGCTCATGAAATGGGTCATGCTCTACATTCCTATTTCTCAGACGAGAACTTGGATTACCGTGATGCACAATATACCATCTTCCTCGCCGAAGTAGCTTCGACGACGAATGAGGCTTTATTGATGGATTACCTGTTGAAGAAATCCACTGATCCGAAACAAAAGCTGTATCTTCTAACTTACTATGCAGATCAGTTCCGGACTACCGTATTCCGTCAAACTATGTTTGCTGAGTTCGAGAAGATTATTCATGAACGGGCTGAAGTGGGTATCTCCTTAACCCCACAAGAGTTATCGTCGATTTACTACGACCTCAATGTTAAATATCATGGTGAGCAAATGGCTGTGGATAAAGAGATTGAAATGGAGTGGGCAAGAATCCCTCATTTCTATAACAGCTTTTATGTGTACAAATATGCTACTGGATTCTCAGCGGCAACCAGTTTCTCGAAGAAGATTCTTGAAGAAGGTCAACCAGCAGTAGATCGTTACCTGAGCTTCTTAAAGAGTGGTGGTAGTGACTATTCCATCAACATTCTCAAAAAAGCTGGGCTAGATATGTCCTCTCCTCAACCGATTCGCGATGCGATGAATATCTTCGAAGAACTGATTGAACAAATGGAGAACTTGACCAAGTAACTGCCGCTCTGTAAATAAATCCCTTGCTCCTTAGAGTAAGGGATTTTATACTGTCATTAAAGTATAAAGGAGGTTTTTCCTAAGGTGAAAATTCAATGGTCTCTGATCCTTGCGCTAATCTTTGCATTAATCACTGCCGTATTTGCTGTCATGAACGTGGACCCTGTACATGTGAATCTGTTTGCCGGTTCCGTGGACATACCGTTAATTCTACTCATTCTCGGTTGTACGTTACTTGGTGGTATCATTGTCGGTTCCTTCGGAATTTACCGTGGATACCGTCTGCAAAGAGAAGTTAAAGCCTTAAAGGCCCAACTTCTACATATTCAAGAAGCAACCGGATATACTGCTCCGGAAGCCATGGCATCCGAAATTCCCGCTCCCGAAGAAGAAATCAACACAAAATAACAAAACACAAGCATTTAGAATTAGGAGGCTTTTCGATTTGGACATACAACTAAATGAATCTTATATTTTGAATCTTCTAACAACCCTACTTCAAACTCCTAGCCCAAGCGGATTCACTCATGACATTATGAAAGTGATTCAAGCTGAAGCGGAATCACTTGATATCCCTTTTTCCCAAAATGAAAAGGGTGGTGCGATTCTGCGTGTGAAAGGGAAAGATTCCTCCCGAGTTATCGCACTCAGCGCACACGTGGATACACTTGGTGCCATGGTCCGCTCGGTTACATCGCGTGGTACACTTGCTATCACTTCTGTGGGTGGATTCATGATGCACAGTATAGAGAATGAATACTGTACCATTCACACCCGCAGTGGTAAGACATATAGTGGAACTATTCTGTCGACCCATCCATCCGTTCATGTATACAGTGACGCACGGGACTTTAAACGTATTGAAAGTAACATGGAAGTACGTATCGACGAAGTAGTTGAAAATAAAGAAGACGTGCTGAAACTGGGGATTTCACCAGGAGATTTCATCTCGTTCGATGCACGTGCTGTGATTACACCTAGTGGCTATGTGAAATCTCGACATTTGGATGATAAAGCAAGTGTTGCCGCTCTATTTGGACTGCTTGAATCAAGTAAGCGTGAAGGTTGGGTTCCACGCCATGATCTCGTGTTCCTTATCTCTAACTTTGAAGAAGTAGGACATGGAGCTTCATGGATCCCAGAGGGTATTCATGAAATGATCGCTGTTGACATGGGCGCTATGGGCGACGACCTTAGCTGCAAAGAAACCGATGTTTCAATTTGTGCCAAAGACTCTAGCGGACCTTATGATTATGAAATGACCGGTAAGCTCATTGAGCTAGCTAAAGAGCTGAATATCTCTTATGCGGTGGACATTTATCCGCACTATGGATCCGATGCTTCTGCTGCGCTGTCTGCAGGTCATAACATCCGCGCAGCACTCATTGGTCCTGGTGTTCATGCATCCCATGCCATGGAACGCACCCACAAACAGGCTATCTTGAATACAACGCGACTGCTAGCCGCATATGTTAAAGACTGAACTACATCGATTAGGTATAGCCACTGCTTCAGCGTTGGCCATTACCTTCTGCATTGTGCTCATGTTGTTATGGGGGCGAACCAACCTTCTTCCCCATCCTTATACTTATCATGAAATAGAAGCTCGCAATGGCGTCAAGGTTCATGCACTCGCTGTAAAGCCGGAGCATATTGAACTAAGAGCAGCTGATAAACCTCTGAGCGAATACCATTTATACGGAATAAACGGTGGATTTTTCTATGAGGATTCCGTATTGAATATCGCAGTGAACAATGACATTCCTGTCAAAGGAACAGCCGGAGAATTTGGCTCTGGATGGTTTAATACCAAATATGATCGAGGTACACTGGTATGGGACGAAACAGCAAGCCGCTTCTCTATACAAGTTGTCTCCACAGTTGAAGAGATTGAAGTTATGGATAGAAGCCACTATTTTGCCCAAGGTGGCGTGAGCATGAATTTACAGAACGATGACCTATGGAGTGCTGCTATTGAGCGTGAGCACCTTCCAAACCCGGATGAGCAACGCCTCCGTTCCGGCCTCGTCTATGACGATTCAGGAAAGCTTTGGCTCATCGTTACACCCACTCGTTGTACGGCTGCGGAATTTAGAGATGCTGTACAAAGCACGATTGCTCCAGGCTCCAAGAAGGAAGGGATATTCCTTGACGGCGATGGTTCATCCCAGTTGAACGCAGCAGAGATCATGTTACCCGGCGATTCACGGGATCTTAAGCAAATCATAGTCATTAAATAAACACGTAAGAAGTAGCCAAAACCGGCGCTTCTTACGTGTTTTTTTGGTGAATCATATGAATTTTTTTCCATATAGTGTTACATTTCTCACAGCCTTTCAGCCCGTATGTCATGATATGGTTTGATTATAAAGCTTTATCATAAAACCTTTTACGAAGTGTAAAGGATGTGGCAATTTATGAACCCCAGTACTGAAGTTATAGAGAACATATGTGAAACTACGCTTGAGATAGCACATAATATGGGTCGATTATTTTTTAGCGACGGCGACAACATTCTGCCTAGTAAATTCTTCATCCTTCTTGCTGTCTACAGAAGTCAGAAATGTATGGTCTCCCATATCGCCGATGTCGTCGGGCTCTCTTCGAGTGCTAACACCATCGCGTTGAACAAATTGGTGGCTGAGGGCCTCTTGGAACGGATCAAAGACAAAGAAGACAAGCGAGTTTGCTGGATTCAGATGACACCTGAAGGAAAGTTGGCATTAGAGGAGATGGTCCACAAACGCAATGCGATGTTTGAGACCATGCTTCACGATTTCTCCAAAGAACAACTCTGTTTGTTCGTTCAGTCACTGGAATTAATTCGCGAGAAATTCTCCGGGATAGATCAAATTTAAGCAGGGATAGGTGAACAGCCATGTTACTTCATATTGGAATGGACATTGGATCAACAACTGCCAAAATCATTGTCATGAACGAGTTAGAGATCGTATATCAAGAATACGTTCGACATTATAGTGATATACAAACTGCAATTATCTCCTTATGGGACAATGTAAGCCATCAATTTCCGAATGCAGAGGCCACCGTATGTATCAGTGGATCAGCAGGACTAGCATTATCCAAGTTAGGTGGTATCCCCTTCCTCCAAGAAGTGGTCGCTTGTAGTAAAGCGATTAAACATATCGCTCCTGAGAGCGATACAGCTATTGAGCTTGGCGGTGAGGATGCGAAAATTATTTATTTCACTGGTGGCATCGAACAACGGATGAATAATGCTTGTGCAGGGGGAACAGGTGCGTTCATTGATCAAATGGCGGCGCTACTTGAGACCAATCCGGCAGGATTAGATGATTTGGCAAGTCGCCATGAAACGATTTACCCTATTGCCTCGCGTTGCGGGGTTTTCGCTAAGACAGATGTTCAGCCACTCCTTAACGAAGGAGCTCGGAGAGAAGACATCGCAGCTTCTATATTTCAAAGTATCGTTAACCAGACGATTAGTGGATTAGCCTGCGGACGACCTATCAAGGGTAAGATCGCTTTCTTAGGTGGACCGCTGACATTTCTTCCACAATTACGTGAGCGTTTCATTGTAACGTTAGGTTTATCTCAGGACGAGGTCATTTTCCCAGCAAATGCTCATTACTTTGTAGCAATTGGTTCTTGCTTGCACGGAACGGAAGGTCCTTCCCTAGGTTTATTGGAGTGGCAGCAAAAGTTAGCAGGTGTCAACTTCAGTGCAGATCAAAATTCAGATGCCCTGCTCCCTCCCCTTTTCGCGAATAACGAGGAACTTGAAGCCTTTCAGCTTCGCCACAGCAGCGCAGCAGCACCACGCTCCGAACTTGCTACTTACATTGGTCCGTGCTTTCTAGGTATTGATGCGGGCTCTACTACAACCAAGCTGGTACTCATCGGATCAGACAATCAAATTTTACATACTTTTTACGCAGGAAATAAAGGCAATCCACTAAACTCTCTTTCAAGTGCTCTACAGGAGCTCTACGAGCTATTACCACAGGGCTGCTTCATTGCTAACTCCTGTGTTACAGGATACGGGGAGGGTCTAATTAAGACCGCTTTCCGTATCGATGGCGGTGAAGTTGAGACTGTTGCTCATTATAGAGCAGCCGCGCATTTCATGCCGGATGTTGATTTCATCCTTGATATCGGTGGTCAAGATATGAAATGCATCAAGATTCGTGGTGGAGCGATAGATAGCCTTATGCTAAATGAGGCTTGTTCAGCGGGATGTGGATCATTTCTTGAGAGCTTCGCCAAAGCGCTCGGAGTCGACATTATTGAGTTCGCTAAGCAGGCTCTTCTATCTACCAAACCTGTGGATCTAGGATCCCGTTGTACGGTGTTCATGAATTCCAAGGTAAAGCAGGTTCAGAAGGAAGGGGCCTCCCTTCCCGATCTCTCCGCCGGACTTGCTTATTCTGTCATTAAGAATGCGCTACAAAAAGTAATCAAAATCCGCAATCCCGAGGAAATGGGCCAACATATTATCGTTCAAGGCGGTACATTCTGTAATGATGCTGTGTTACGCGCATTCGAGAATCTGACGGGTCGGCATGTTATACGGCCTGATATTGCGGGCATAATGGGAGCCTACGGTTCGGCACTTATTGCCAAAGAGCGGAGTAACGAGAATAGCACTAGCACCCTCCTCCCACAGGAAGAACTAGGTAGCTTCGCTTACGAGGTGTCACAGGCCAGATGTAATCTCTGTAGTAATACATGTGCTTTAACCGTTAACCGCTTTCCAGATAAAAGCTTCCATGTCACAGGCAATCGCTGTGAACGAGGGGCGAATCAGAAGAAGGCGAAGAGCGATCTACCGAATTTGGTGGAGTACAAATATGAACGGATTTTTAATTACACTTCACTAGAACCTGCACAGGCTATTCGGGGAACCGTCGGGATACCACGAGTACTTAACATGTTTGAAAATTATCCGTTCTGGCATACCTTCTTTTCACAGCTAGGTTATAGGGTTGTTCTGTCGCCTAAATCTAGTAAGAAATTGTATGAGCGCGGGATGGAGACGATTCCCTCAGAATCAGTCTGCTACCCTGCCAAGCTAGCTCATGGTCATATCGAAAGTCTCATCCGTAGTAAGGTGGATTTCATCTTCTATCCTGCGGTCATTTACGAGAAGAGAGAAGACGAGAAAGCAGACAATCATTTCAACTGCCCTGTTGTCGCCTCCTATCCCGAGGTGATTCGCACCAATATGGATGGACTCAAGGAATCGGGGATTCCGCTAATCAGTCCATTTCTGAACTTCGATAACGTCTCTGTGCTCAAGAAACGACTACAAGAAACGTTCGCAGATATCCCAAAAGAAGAACTACTATCTGCGGTTGATGAGGCGCTCACTGAATCCTGGCAGGCTAAAGAAGATATCCGCAACAAAGGTGACGAGACGCTAGCCCATCTAGAACGAACCGGCGGAAAAGGGATCGTACTCTGCGGCCATCCTTATCATGCCGACCCTGAAATTAATCACGGCATAGCCGAATTGATCATCGGGATGGGGGTTGCGGTCCTTACAGAAGATGCTGTGACCCATCTAGGCATTGTGAAACACCCTCTTTCTGTCGTCAATCAGTGGACCTATCACGGTAGAATGTACCGTGCTGCCTATTTTGTCGGCGAGCGGGATGATCTTGAGCTTGTACAGCTTACCTCGTTTGGATGTGGTATCGATGCTATAACTGCTGATGCTATACAGGAGATTCTGGAAAGTCACAACAAGACCTTCACATTAATAAAAGTAGATGAGATCAGTAACTTAGGAGCGGCGCGAATTCGTCTGCGTTCTTTACTCGCAGCGATGAGAGAACGAGAGGATCGTCAAATCACAGCTCAACTTTCCACCGCACCCGCTGCCCCTGCTTCATTTACTAAACTTATGAAAGAAACCTATACTATTCTCGCACCTCAACTGTCTCCTATTCATTTCGAACTGTTTGAGACGGTATTTCGTGAAGCAGGATATAGGCTCAAGATACTGGAAACTGCTAGTAAAGAGGCAACGGATGAAGGATTAAAGTTCGTTAACAATGATGCATGCTATCCAGCCATTATGACCATCGGACAAATCATGAAGGCTTTGCGAAGTGGTGATTACGATCACAATCGAACTGCTGTAATCCTATCTCAGACGGGTGGAGGTTGTCGGGCAACAAATTATATTGCCTTACTACGTAAAGCACTCAAAGAGGCGAACATGGAGCAGATCCCTGTCATTTCGCTGAATGTTTCTGGGATGGAGAATCAACCCGGGTTCCAATTAAACTTAAAAACAATCAATCGACTCATCGCCGCTTCCTGTTATGGGGACCTGTTAATGCGGCTTCTCTATCGATATCGTCCTTATGAATCGAACAAGGGTGATACAGAGATCTTGTTCCGTAAATGGATGGAACTAAGCAAACTTTCGCTGCAAAGTTTCTCCTTCCGACAATATAAAGAGAACATACGTAGTATGGTCAAGGAGTTTCAGTCCCTGCCATTAATCTCAGTAACCAAACCACGTGTGGGCATAGTCGGGGAGATTCTTATTAAATTCCATCCCGATGCCAATAACAAAATCGTAGAAGTAATCGAGGCCGAGGGTGGCGAAGCAGTTGTTCCTGACTTTCTCGACTTCATGTTCTATTGTCTATTCAATCCAATCTATAAGGCCGATCAAATGGGTAAGAACAAAATGCTAGGTTTTCTGAACCCCATGCTGATCGGATACTTGGAATTGTATCGCAAGCCAATGAAACAGGCACTTGAGGGAAGTCCGCACCTAGACCCTCCTGAGAGTATCTACAGCCTCGCTGACAAGGCAAGCCGATTGGTCTCCATCGGTAACCAAATGGGCGAAGGTTGGTTCCTCACTGCCGAGATGATGGAGCTACTCGATCATGGAGTGAATAACATCGTATGTATTCAGCCGTTTGCATGTCTGCCCAACCATATCACGGGACGTGGCATGGTTAAAGGACTGAAAGAACTATATCCTGGTGCTAATATTACAGCCATTGATTATGATGCCGGTGTAAGTGAAATGAACCAAATTAACAGGATCAAGTTGATGATGTCGATAGCGAGCGGGGTTCTGTGCTGACCAGAATAGTAGGTATTGTGGGAGACGCTGCGAGAACGGACCGCCCGTTTCAATCGCTGTTGTCTCCAAATTTATTGAATTATCCTTAGCGGAGTAAATTTGGAGACAAAGGCGACCGCTTACGCTTTTACACAATCGTTCCGTCCTCTCCGCTACTTCCAGCATAGGCCACTGAACCAACAATACAAAAAGGTCAGGTCAAGGATAATCACCTTAACCTGACCTTTTGTCTACTTCTCTTTTTAATTACAAAGAAAAGATTCAGTCATGTTCAAAATGTTCTTTCAAAGCCTTCTTATGAACATGATCATAGCGGTAAGAATACCGCCTGCGGTGAGCAAGCGAACCACAACTTACCCGTTACGTTGACTCTCTATTTTCTCAGCCATTTCATTTAAATAAGTCCAGCGCTCTAGTAGTTGTTCTAGTTCATCTTCTGCTGCCTTCTGTTCGGTCATCAGTGCTTGGAGTAATGAAGCATCGCTTGCCGCGGATTCCATGTTGCTCGCTATATCAGCGATCCGTTGTTCCGCCGCCTCAATCATCCCATCAATCGCTTCGTATTCCCGCTGCTCTTTATAGCTGAATTTAAGCTTTTCAACGTTGGATTCCTTCCCCGCCGTTCCGGTAGATGCAGTAGTTGTAGTACTAGTATTCTGTGTCGCATCACTCTTCTCTTTATTCGCCTCAGTGATACCTTGATTGCGTTCCTCATATTCACTGTAATCTCCAACATGAACAGCAACAGCACCCTCGCCTTCGAAGGCCATAATTTTATCCACCGTCCGGTCGAGGAAATACCGATCATGAGATACAACGAACACAGCGCCTGGGAACTCGTCCAAATACGCCTCTAGCACGGTCAATGTTCCGATATCGAGATCGTTTGTAGGTTCATCAAGTAAAAGGACATTCGGAGCTGCCATCAGCACACGGAGCAAATAAAGCCTTCTCTTCTCGCCGCCTGATAACTTCTCAATCGGAGTCCACTGCATCGCAGGCTCAAAAAGAAACCGCTCCAACATTTGTGCTGCCGTGATCCGCGATCCATCTGCAGTCGTTATTACCTCTGCCTCGTCTTTAATATACTCGATCACACGCTGCTTTCCATCCATCTCCTGATGTTCCTGCGTGAAATAGCCTAGCTTAACAGTCCCACCTAACATGACCTCGCCTTGATCAGGCTCTATAAGACCGGCAATCATATTCAACAGGGTCGACTTACCACTACCGTTCGGACCAACGATGCCAACCCGATCGCCAGGAACTGCAATATAAGTCAAATCGTCAATGAGTAGACGATCTCCTATCGATTTGCGCAAGCCGGATATTTCAACAATTTTGCGGCCTAACCTTGTTGAAGTAACAGAGATATCAAGCGAATCATTTTTGTAAATGTTCTTCGCACCTTGTAGCTTTTCAAATCGATCAATACGCGCCTTCTGTTTCGTTGATCTCGCCTTAGCTCCACGACGAATCCAAGCAAGTTCCGTGCGCAACAGATTTTTCCGTTTCTGTTCTGTCGAAGCTTCTCGTTCCTCTCGCTCGCTCTTAAGCTCTAAAAATCGGCTGTAATTGGCTTCATAACGGAATAAACGGCCGTGATCCATCTCAAGCATTACATTACAAACCCGGTCTAGGAAATAACGATCATGGGTAATTAGTAGTAACGCCCCGCGTCGTTTCTGCAAGTACGCCTCCAACCAGGCAACAGAATCATTATCAATATGGTTTGTAGGCTCATCCAGAATGAGTAGCTCAGAAGGAAGAATCAGCGCCGATGCCAAAGCAACACGCTTACGTTGTCCCCCTGATAAGGTCCCCATTTTTTTACTGAAATCAGGAATTCCAAGTTTAGATAACACACTTTTGGCTTCACTCTCAAGCCCCCAGGCCTGCAACCGATCCATTTCTTGGCTCCATTTAGTCATTTGTTCCTGGTATCCAGCCTCTGTCGGATGTTGCTCCAACAGTTCCGCCGCTTCCAGATAAGAAGACACAGCCTGAAGCTCTGGACTACCACCCTGGAATACAGCTCTAAGCACTGTTATGTCGGGATCAAACTCAGGATTCTGAGCCAAAAAAGTAATTCGAGCATCATTGTTCAATGCCACGCGTCCACCATCAGGTTCATCTAATCCAGCGATCACGCGGAGAAATGTAGATTTCCCCGTCCCATTCACACCGATTACGCCGATTTTGTCGTTCTCATCCATACCAAAGGAGACATCTTCGAACAATATCTTTTCCCCGTAACTTTTACTTAAATGTTCAACTATCATTATGTTCATTCAGGTTCCCTACTTCTCTATATAGACTTTATACAAGCTATAAACCTTATATCCAGATCATCCCGAGCGCCCATGCAAGGCATCCAGCAGCTAGAGCACTGATCAAATTTACCATATCATTATTTAGCCAATGTAATCCCCGCTCATGAACCGTACTTCGGTCACAATGGACGCTTACTTCGACACTCTTACCGCAAACGACACAGCGGTTCATTTTTTGGAGAGTTGCACCAAGTAGTGAGTCAGCAAAGGCTCCAACAAACCCAGATAACCCACCTATTATAACCCATTTCACTAGTAAAAGAGAGGAAGATTCGCCGTCACCTATCCAGTGTAACAGTATCCAAGCCGCACCGCCAATCATAATAGCTCCTGCTAATGCAGCTGAACTTCCTAGCAGAGACACTCCACCCGACGTTCCGGCAGGAACTCTTTTCCAGGTCATAATCGATATTGGCGCTTTCTTGCTTAAACCTCCCCACTCCGTCGCCCATGTGTCAGCCGTAACCGCGGCCATCGAGCCCACGAAGAAATATCCCCAAGCTGGATCTGGCCAAAAGAAATTACCTAGACAGGCCAGCATCCCCAATCCCCCATTGGCGAATACTTGCATCATATCTCTTCGCCCGCTTTTGGCATAGGATTTCTCCAGTTCCAGCTTTCGGTCTCCGCGGAATTTAGAGAATACTGATGAGGTCACGAAAAACAACAACAAAATACCGAACCAGAAGCTATTTCCGGCACCATAATACACCGTTCCCATCACGATAGCTGCCAACATCCCGGATAAGGAAAGGGAGCCCTTCCTATATGCAGCTACTGACACAAAGAGGGCGCAGAGCGCCCCAATAATCCAATTGATTATCATAATGATAAGCCGTATTGAATGCTACAGCTTCCCAACTCCCTAGTACCATATGCGATCTCCAGCTTGTCCCCTGCAAACACTGGACCAACACCCTCAGGGGTTCCTGTGAAGATATGATCTCCTTCATCTAGCCCGTATCGCTTTGCTATAAAGTCCACTATCGATTGTAACGAGAATATCATGTTATTAATATTGCCTCGCTGTACGATCTCACCATTCTTGGAAAGTGTGAAGTCTTCTACTGCAGTCTGAGAACTCCCAGGAAAAGCAATATAAGGAGTCATCGGTGCTGAATTTCGAAACCCTTTAGCTGCCGTCCAAGGATGTCCCTTCTTCTTCAAATCACTTTGCACATCTCGTAATGTGAAATCAATACCAAATGCCATTACATCAACGAGATCATCTACTGAAATACCCGGTTCATAGGGACGAGCTATTCTTAGTACCAGCTCTGTTTCATAATGAATCTCTCCGCGCCCTTCAGGTAAGTACAGTGTATTTCCATCCATTGCGACGATCGCATGTGAAGGTTTCATAAATATCATAGGCTCAGATGGTACTTCATTTCCAAGCTCTTCGGCATGTAAGCGGTAGTTTCGTCCAACACAATATACGTTCTGAATCAATCTATTCATTAATTAAGTCCCCCTTTAAAACATAGCTTGATACCAAATATCCGGTTTATTCGTGCAGATTAATATTCCTTTATGCATGGCAGCAATCGATTTTATTGCTCCGATATTATCCAATGTCCAAGCCATGATGGTTATTCCATAGTTGGTTACCTGGGTAACTAGATCAGCCGTCAAATATCGATAATTGATCGAAAGGAAAGAGCATCGAAGTAATTGCAACCGTAAGAGTAAGTCACTCGGATTACCTTCTATTATGAGACCCGTTTGGATGTCACGACTAATTTCCTTCACCCTTGCTAGGATCAAAGGATCAAAACAGGTCAACACCACGTCATTTTGCATCTGACGCCGTTTTACAGCGGATATCACCTTTTCCTCAATCCCCGGGTACATATCCCCCTGTGTCTTAATCTCAATATTGGCTCGGAGGCGGCCACATATAGTGTCTAGAAATTCATCGAGTGAAATCAAACGTTCCCCTTTATATTCTTTGGACTTCCAGCTTCCCGCATCCAATGTTCTAAGCTCGGCCCAGGTTTTATCTTTGACGAGTCCTCGTCCGCTTGTTGTTCGATTTAACTTATAATCGTGGATCAGAAAAGGGACCCCATCCTTGGATAATTGGACGTCGACCTCTACCCACTGCACATAAGACTGTTTCATGGCGAGCGAGATCGCTGCCATCGTATTCTCAGGAGCCCTACTAGAGAACCCTCGATGGGCTACGCAAAGATTATGCATGTCATTAGCGCCTTCTTCCTTCAGCAAATCACTTAAGGGGATTGTTCAAAAAGTCATCTTTTGACCACGAAGCAAATCAAGAGGTATATTCGACAGCGAATCTTGAATTCAGCCGGGACCTCCGGTGCTCACGTAGGTTTTGCCTACGCTCCGCTCCTCTGTCCCTAGCTTTATCCAACCTTCTGAAGCGTTTTGAAAAAACGCAGCATCGTAAGCATAAGCTCTTGGTGCTGAAAACCTGACTTTTTGAACTCGCATTTAAGGGGATGTTGAGGTCACTTCACCGGCATCCGAAATTTTTACACCTTCGGATAAACTCTCTACTCTTCTGAGTAACTTCGTTCCGTCTTCTGAATTCATTGGAACTGGTTGCCCCAGTTCAGTTAAATAAGGGATTAATTTCAAGTCACATGCGCCTTCCCGGGTACACTTCGTCTCAAAAACAGCCGTTTCCCAAGTATCTGGCACTTTAGCATTCTTTGTAAAAATAAAGTTACCCGTACTGTACGCAATCCATTTGCCTTTGTATTGTTCTATACCTTGCATGACATGTGGATGACCACCGATCACAAGGTCTGCTCCGGCATCGATGTAGTCGTGCGCAAGTGAGGTTTGGTGCTTCTCAAGAATCGTCGTGCGTTCCTTCCCCCAATGAACCATAACTAATACTAGATCAGCATGTTCCTTCGCCGTTTGAATCGCTTTCAGGGCACGAGCGGGATCATACGTAGTTGCAACCCCTGGTTTTCCTTTACCCGCTGCCCAATCTACCTTAGGTATCACTCGACTGAAGCCGCAAATCGCAATCTTTATTCCTTTACGCTCAATATAGAGAGGTGCATAAGCCTCATCAGCATCTTTACCTGCACCTACATATTTAATATCATTTTCCTTCAAATGCGAGATCGTGTCTAGCAATCCCTCTACACCTTGATCCAAAATATGATTGTTCGCTAAATTGACCGCATCGATCCCTGAGTTAGCCACGAAGGGCAATATCTCAGGTAAAGATTTGAATACAAATGTCTTGTCTTCGGCCTTCGTGCCGAATGACGTAACCGGAGTCTCTAAATTCACCATGCTCAGGTCATCTTTTTGAAACAATTCACTGATATGTTTGAAGGGATATTCATAGCCTTCTATTTTCAATGTCTGCGCTACTCGATCAGAGAACATCGTATCTCCCGCAAAGTGAAAGAGCAATGTTTCATCCGCCTTCGCTCCTTCGTCAGGTTGCAAATCTTCCTCACCTTGATCTGAGCCCGAATTAAGCTCTGGCTCTTCTGCTACCGATCCATTCTCCGCAACATTAGGCGCTCCCTCTTCACTCTCTTGAGTCTCAGAAATGATCGGTTCGGATGGAGTGTTGTTTCCTAGGTTATCACTTGATATATCTCCCTGCGTTGTCTGTTCGCTCCCCTGACCGAAACGTTCCTCTACATAATAATATGTCCCAAGGACTAAAATGGCCGCAATTAGTGTAACGTTCAGCAAGACCCAAACGCGGTTTTGTAGTGGTCCTTTTTTTCCTTTTTTCTTTTTCCTACGCTTGTTCTTTTCCGTTCTGGATAAATACATCGGTTACTCCTTCAAAGACTTATTGATTAAATCTACGGCTCATGACACTGAGTACGCTATTTACTGATAAATACCCTGTTATTCACATTTGGCGGACATTGGTTCCGTTATTGACCTAAATTTCGGATAAATCAGTACAATAACAACGAATAACGTATCCTATGTCCGCTATTGCTCCGATATCCATGCTTTTGAACAAAATAAGGCATCTCATGTCCGTCTTGGCAAACGAAGTATAGCTAACATAGAGCATGATTCATTTTATTATATCAGCTAACCTAAAATAAATAGAACCCCTAACCTATTTTTGCAGGGAGGGGTTCTGGACTTCATGTTATTTACTATGGGCCTTATTAGCCATACGTTGAGCCAGTTCCTTGGCTTGCCTAATACAATCTGGCAGTCCCACACCTTCAAATGCTGCACCCGTAATGTACACACCGGGAAGAGAAGATTCCATATTTTGACGTAGTCCGGCAATGTGCTGCAAATGATGGATAGGATATTGCGGCATTGATTTGGGCAACCGAGTAATCTCAGTAAAGAGCGGCCGAGCCGTGATCTTCATTAGCTCATGAAGATCTTTAAGTACCAGTTCGGTAAGCGATTCATCCGAAAGGAACACCTTCTGCTCATCACCAGAGCGCCCTACATAACAGCGTAGTAGCATTTTGTCATCTGGGGTAGTATGCAACCATTTGACACCTGTCCAGGTACAGGCAGTTATGCTCATCCCTTCATTACGCGGAACAAGAAAACCGGAACCATCAAACAGCCCTTTCAAATCTTTCCTATCAAAAGCCAGAACAACATTGGCAACCGAGACATAGTTGATAGCCTCCATTGCACTAACGTCAACATGAGGGCGTAATAACTCCGCTGCTGCAAAAGCTGGGGTCGTTACTACTACTTCATCCGCTGAAAGACTCTCCCCGGAAGATAATACGATCTGATAACCCGTTCCCGCTCCATCAACTTTACTTATGGATGAAACTTCACTTTCTAACAGCTGATCAACATCCTCCAATTCATGTACCAATGCGTGAATCAGACTCTGCAACCCCTGACGAAACGTAAGAAAAGCGCTGCGTTTAGTACCCGTATGGGTTTCAACTGGCTTCTTACCAGTCATCATCCCTTTGATCAAACTACCGTATTTCCGTTCCAGCTCCCCAAATTGCGGAAAGGTGGACTGGAGACTCAGATGGTACGTATCTCCAGCATATATACCAGCAAGCAAGGGTTCTGTTACATTCTGAAGTACTTCGGCACCAAGTCTACGTTCAATGAATTCACCAAGAGATTCATCTTCCTCACTCTTCCTTCTTGGAAGGACGAAGTCCAACATTGCCCGGGCCTTCCCCCCCCAAGAAATTAAACCTGTCTTGAGAAAAGGACCAAGCTCAGTGGGAATACCCAGTACAAGTCCCGAAGGCATGGGATGAAGCTCCCGCTTTTTGACAATATAAGTTTTCTTGGCCTCTGGATTCATGGACACCAACTCATGGTCTAACTCTAGTTCCTTAGCAAGATCGATCATGGCTGTTTTACGTGCCAGAAAAGAGTCGGGACCTTTCTCAATAACAAAACCGTCCCGGTGAAGTGTCTCAATTTTGCCACCCAATCTGCTCTCTTTATCCACAATCGTAATTTGCGGGGTGAGTCCCTTATCCCTGTAAAATTTACGTATGTAAAAAGCAGCGCTTAATCCAGTCAAACCACCGCCAATAATGACGACTTTGCGATTTGTATCACTCATAGATTACTTATTCCTTCTCCCATGTCTTGATAATGACATCGCTCATCGTCTCCATATAGAGTGGATCACTGTTTAGCGAGTCAATCCGTTCAAGCCGCATGTCCAATTCTTTCGCAATGGTTTTGGCCTCAATGTCCAGATCATACAACACTTCAAGATGGTCTGACACGAAGCCTATCGGTGCCACAAGAATATCTTCAACTTGTTCCTGACTTAAGGTGCGTAGTGTGTCCAGAATGTCTGGACCAAGCCATGGTTCCGCCGTACGTCCGGCACTTTGCCAAGTGAACTGCCACGAAGTTACCCCTGTCTTCTCAGCTACCGCTCTTGACGTTTCAAGTAATTGATCTTGGTAAGGATCACCCATTTGCAGGATTTTCTCCGGCAAACTGTGCGCACTGAATAGTACCCGTACCTTGTCTCGCTCCGCACCTGCTTCAACGAATTGATCCAGCTTACTTGATACTCTAGCTGCCAACGCCTCAATGAGACTTGGATGTAGATGATAATTCTTAATGAATTTCATCGAAATCCCTAGTTCCTCTGACTTAGCTTCAGCCCGTTTAATATAACTACCCACACTCATAACTGAGTAATGAGGTGCCAGTACAATTCCGATAGCTTCCTTGATTCCGTCCTCAGCCATTTTGGCTACGCCATCTTCAATAAACGGATTAGCATGCTTTAATCCCTGATAGCATATAAACTCCACTTCAGCATTTGTACTTCGCGCATTCAATGCTTCTTGTAAGGAGGCCACCTGATTATTCGTATTGGCACGCAAAGGGAAAACTCCACCCACAATGGCTTCATAACGATCCTTTAAATCTTTAAGCTGTTCAGCTGTAGGAGGATGACCACGGCGAATGTGCGTATAATAAGATTCTACTTGCTCCAAGCTTTCTGGTGTTCCATATGACATGACTAATACACCAACTTTAGTTGCCATGTTTGCCTCACCTCGATATTGTTATTTGGATTTCTATCCAAAAGACTATGCTACTATAGTGAAATGTTCTTACGATCGCTGTTGTCCCCGAATTTCTTAATTAAACTGTTTTATTTGGTTGAAATTCGGGGACAAAGGCGAACGCTCCGCTTCTTCAGAATCATTTCACTCTAGTAGCAAATGTCATTTTTCTTTTAATTCACTTTTGCAATGAACCCTGTCGTGCGATTGCTTCAGCAGAGTATTGATGAACATATTCTGTCAGTTCACGCAGCTTCTCAAGTGAAGCTTCTGGAAATAAACCGTGTCCCAAATTGAACACAAAACCAGGTTGCTTGATACCCTCGTCAATAATATCTTTTGCATGCTGTTTAATTATATCCATTGGGGCAGTCAAGATATAGGGATCCAGGTTACCTTGAATTGCAAACTTTCCGCCCGTCCGCAGGCGTCCTTCCTCAATGGACACGCGCCAATCAATCCCGATGACATCCGCTTGCAGACCTGTAAGCTTAGGGAGTAGTTCTCCAGAGCTCACCCCTGGAAAATATATCTTCGGTACATCCAAATCCTGAAGTTCGGCAAAAATACGAGTAATCGTCGGTAGTACGAACTTTTCAAAATCTCTTGGAGCCAAAGCACCTACCCAGCTGTCAAATAGTTGGAAGGCTTTACCCCCGCTCTTCACATGAGCGCGCAAATACGTAATCACCATGTCACCGAGTTTGTCCATTAATGAGTGCCACAACTGCGGTTCACTGTACATCATACTCTTCGTGCGGATATAACTTTTGGATGGACGACCTTCAATTAAGTAACTGGCAATCGTAAAGGGAGCACCAGCAAAAGTTATTAGTGGAACGTCAAGTTCACGATCGAGAATAGCAATCGTTTCAAGAATATGTGACAGGTCTTTCTCCACATCAATTGGCTTTAAGCGATTGATATCTTCCGCGTTACGAATTGGATTGTGAATGACAGGTCCAATATTCTTAACGATATCAAAATCAATGCCAATCGAAGCAACCGGATTCATAATATCCGAATATAAAATAGCCGCATCCACACCAAGTTTCCTAACTGGCATTAGCGTTACTTCAGCCGCCAGTTCCGGCTGCTGACATATTTCAAGCAAACTATAATTTTCTTTAATCTTACGGTATTCCGGATCGTATCTACCTGCCTGACGCATGTACCAAACCGGGAGACGGTCCACTTCCCGTCCTTGACAGGCACGAATAAACCGGTCGTTATAAGCCATGAAAGAGACCTCCAATAATTTAAATTTATCCAACTTATATTATGCCCTTTTTAAAAGTAAGTAACAACTGTCATAGACACAATACCCATGACAATAGTATGACAAGTCCTGTTAGAGTTCCTCAACGGGTCCAGATCATTCCAGAAACTGTGATATACTGAGAAGATTGCGCCTACAACGAGACTACTAGAAAAGGAAGTGAACGCACTTTGAAGACATGGAAAGTCAATCTCATTGTGCTTTGGTTCGGACTGTTCCTGGTCAATGCAGGAATGACTATGATTACCCCGTTCTTATCGCTCTACTTGGCAAGAGATTTGCATGTTCAGGGAGAGCACCAAATTGGGCTCTGGGCTGGAGCCATCTTTGCTGCCAATTTTGCAACTTCATTTATTTTTCAACCGTTATGGGGGAAATTGGCCGATAAATATGGGCGGAAGATTATGCTACTACGTTCTGGTTTTGGAATGGCCATCGTTATTACCCTCATGGGGTTTGCGACACAGCCATGGCATTTACTTGCTCTTAGGTTACTTAATGGGACGATTTCCGGATTTAATCCAGCTGCGGTATCGCTCATATCAGGAACTGCACCCGAAAAGCGAATGGGCTTCGCCATGGGAACGATTCAATCTGGTAATGTCGCTGGTACTATTCTCGGTCCGCTCATTGGGGGACTGTTAGCTGAATGGGTTGGTTTTCGGCCGATATTTTATATTACTGGCACCTTGTTGTTTGTTGCTTCTATCCTTGCATTACTATTCGTTCGCGAGAAGTTCGATCGTAAAGAAGCAGCCCAAGCACCGCAAATCTCTGTACTTCAGGGTTTTCGCGAGTTGAACAAAACTCCACAGCTTACAGCGTTGTTCGCCGTAACCTTCTTACTGCAATTTGCTATGCTAAGTCCGATGTCACTCCTTCCTCTATATGTAGAGAAACTTCACGGAGTAGCTACTAACGTGCCATTCTGGGCCGGGTTTGTCATAGCTGTTACAGGTATTTCCAACATGATTACCTCACCGCTGCTCGGTAGGCTCAGCGATTCAGTTGGTGCCCATCGCATCTTAACCTTCTCCTTAATAGGTGCGGCGGCTACACTAATACCTCAAGCGTTCGTTCATACGGTGTGGCAACTCATTCTCATTCGTTTTCTAATGGGGATATTCATGGGAGGGTTACTACCCAGTGTCAATGCGCTGATCCGTTTCTATACACCTAAAGGCATGGAGAGCCGAGCTTATGGTTTCAACGGCAGCACACTCGCGCTAGGAAACATGCTCGGCTCACTCATAGGTGGATTTCTATCCGGGTATATTGGAATCGAAGGTCTCTTTATCGTCTCTGGTGTTCTTCTATTCATCAACACCATTTGGGTAAGAATGAAGCTATATAGTAAGCCTAAATCACTTAACCCTGGCTAAGGCAAGTCCATCGTAAGAGGGAAGGAAAGCACTGATCAACCGCTCGTCCCTAGCAATCATTTCATTGAATTTACGCATGGCCAATACGGAAGGCCCATTTTTGTCACTGTTTAACGTTCTTCCACGAAGAAACGTGTTATCACCAATGATGAGTGCTCCAGGATGTGACAATCGTATGGCGTACTCTAAGTAGTTTGGATAGTTCTCTTTATCCGCATCAATAAAGAAGAAATCAAACCGATCGCCTCGGCTCTCCAGTTCCTCTAGGCTGTCTAGTGCCGGGCCGATCATGTAATTTACCGCATGTCCGAATCCCGCATTCACTAGGTTATTCTTCGCCAATTGGGCGTTAGCTTCCTTGAGTTCAAGAGACAACAATTTCCCGTCCTCACGTAGTCCTCTTGCAAGGCAGATCCCACTATATCCACCAAGTGCACCGATTTCTAGTATGGACTTGGCTCCAGACGACATGACCAGCAACGTTAATAAGCGTCCATAACCTGTTTCGATGGATACGTCATTTAAACCACTATCCAGAATGGATTGCCTTACTTGCTCCAATACCTCGTCCTTCAAATATAAATCCTCGCTATATTGTTCAGGGGTTTGCATAAGTTATTTACTCCTTTCGTAAGCTACCTGATTGTATCTAGCTTCACATTGTCCTATACTGAATTGTATGGTTTTTGCAGCTTTCTCACAAGTAAGAGCCACTTCTACAAGTTTAAATGGAGTTGATATGCTAATATGCCAGGACAATTGAATCTAATCGCTACTGCCCCAATGGGACTTGAGGCTGTTGTAGCGCGTGAACTAAATGAGTTAGGTTACCGTGATACCGTCGTCGAAAATGGCCGTGTTAACTTTACTGGAGATTACATTGATATCTGTAAATGTAATCTGTGGTTACGGACATCCGACCGCATTCTAATTAAGATGGGCGAATTCACAGCCCAAACATTTGACGAATTATTTGAAGGAACCAAAGCCTTACCATGGGAAGATTGGATTCCTGCTGATGGAGAATTCCCTGTAGAGGGTAGATCACATAAATCTCAGCTTAGCAGCGTTCCAGCTTGTCAAGGTATCGTCAAGAAGGCGATCGTCGAGAAGCTTAAGCTTTCTTATGATACGGAATGGTTTGAAGAGACCGGACCACGCTACGTCATTGAGATCATTTTGCTGAACGATAAAGCTTTACTGACGTTGGATACTACCGGACCTGCATTACACAAACGGGGCTATCGTAAACATGCAACGGAAGCACCACTTAAAGAAACGATGGCTGCGGCCCTCATTCTCTTAAGTCGTTGGAATCAGAACCCTTCCCGTCCATTCTATGACCCATGTTGTGGATCAGGGACGCTTCCTATCGAGGCTGCGATGATTGCTTGGAATATCGCTCCAGGGCTTCGCAGGACCTTTAATTCCGAGTCATGGCCTGTTCTGCCTGAAGCCTTATGGCAACAAGTTAGAGAAGAAGCCTATGATGCGGTGACAGATGATATTCCTTTGAACATTACCGGAAGTGATATTGACCCAGAAGCGATTGAAATATCCATCGCATCAGCTAAAGCCGCAGGGTTCTCGAAGGAGATCAAATTCCTCCAAGCACCAGCCATACAAATTCAACCCCAAGGGGATTATGGATGCCTTATCACTAATCCTCCTTATGGAGAACGGATTGGGGAAGAGAAAGAAGTACGGAAGCTTATCGCCCACCTTGGTCGCTTATCTGCCGAACTTCCAACCTGGTCATTCTTCGCAATTAGCCCCACTGAGCGGTTTGAAGAGATCTTCCATCGCAAAGCAGACAAACGACGCAAGCTTTTTAACGGCCGAATCGAATGTCAATATTATCAGTATTTCGGACCCCTTCCTCCGCGTCATTAATTGACCTAGAGGGAGGGTTTCTCCCATTCTAATTGGAAAAGGGGCTGAAGAATGCTAAGGTACCTTATTTTTTTATTTGCCATTTTTTATAAACTCAAATTCCTCCACGGGAATTTGCATGCCAGATATATTGATATGACTCGGCTGGATGATCTCATTGCACTAGGTTCCATCATGCTACTATCATTCTGGACCTTCTGGCTGCCAAAAGGGGCAAGATCCATCGCTTTATGTGTGTTAAATGTATTGCTTACGGCACTTATTTTCTCTGATCTAGTGTATTACAGATATTTCGGAGATTTCATTACGGTTCCGGTGTTATTACAGGCTGGACAAGTAGGAGAACTTGGAGAAAGTATCAAATCGCTGATTCATCTCTCAGATCTTTGGCTCGTTGCTGACTGGGTAATATGGTTCATTCTCGTGTTTGCCATCATCTTGTACCGCCATCATTATAAAAAAGGCACTCGTTCAACGTTCCCCAGCAGCTTTTCAAACCACATGTCATCACACAAGAAGCTACGGCCGCATTTACGCCGTTTCGCTACCGGTATTATCGTTTTTATTTTAGGATTTATTATGACGATAGGACCGATCAAATCATATGCAAATACCTGGGCTAGTGAATTATTTGAAGGTAATTGGTGGAATCTTTCTCTCTACAATGCCACTGGATTACTTGGTTTTCATTATTATGACATCTATCAATACAGCAAGGAGCATCTGGGTAATAAGCCCGTTCTGTCTACGCAGGAAAGCACCGAGATACAGCAATGGTTTGATGCTGCTAGCGCTAGCCGTAACGTTAAGAATGATACCTTTGGTGCTTATGCGGATAGTAATGTGATGGTCGTCCAAGTAGAAGCGTTTATGAACTTCATGATCGGCCAAAAGATCAATGGACAAGAGATCACACCGAACTTCAACAAACTGATGAAAGAAAGTATGTATTTCTCTAATTTTTATCATCAAACAGGACAAGGCCGTACTTCAGATGCTGATTTCTCGGCCCAAAGTTCACTACACCCACTGCCAACCGGTTCAGTATTTGTCCGTTATCCCGATCATACATTTGACGTTATGCCACAAATTCTTAAGAGTCATGGTTATGAGACTGGTGCCTTCCATGCTTATGAAGGTAGCTTCTGGAATCGTTATAATATGTATAATGCAATGGGTTATGACCACTTTTACACCAAAAAAGACTATGTGATGGATGAATCACTTGGCTGGTCGCTTGGTGATAAATCGTTCTTCCGTCAATCACTTGAATTTATGAACAAGGCTAGTAAGCCCACCTATTCTTTCCTAATCACATTAACGAGTCATCATCCTTACTCTCTTCCAGCCTCTGTACAAAGTTTGGATGTTGGGGAATTCGAAGGCTCTATCTTTGGCAACTACCTCGAGTCGATCCATTATATGGATGAGGCATTAGGTGAGCTAGTCGATGGAATGAAAAAGGATGGGTTGTGGGACAACACGATTCTCTACCTTTACGGAGATCATGACAATTCGCTTCCTGAACAAGTGGATTACGAAAAGTTCCTCGGGAAATCCTTATCCGATCTTGATATGCAACAAATCATGAATCAGGTGCCATTGCTCATTCATTTACCAGATGGACAACAAGCCGGTATCTATGACGAGCCGAGCGGTCAACTGGATATGGCCCCTTCATTGCTCCATTTACTTGGTATATCAACCGAAAAATATTACATGATGGGCAATAATCTATTCGATGGTGACCTTAATGACAACTTTGTTGTGTTGCGTTCAGGCGCCTTTACAGACGTTAATCAATATTATGTACCTTCACCCGACAATTTGTTCGAGAACGGCACCTGTTACGATCTAGGTACTCGTGAGACGGTTGCTGCCCAGCAATGTCGCATTGGATATCAGGAAGCTAAGAAACGACTAGCGCTCTCTGACAAGGTGATCTCAGACGATCTTATTCCGGAATTACGAACTAAACAATAGATTGAGTAAAACAGATTAATTGAAATTCAAGTAAGTTTCCGATCCGCACACGAAAAAAAGGCTGCTTATATCCAAAGATATAGGCAGCCTTTTGCTGTAATATACTATTATTTCCGAAGAGCTTTATACCTTTGGTTTCTTCACAAATGGTGCAACTTTGGCTAGCACCTCATCTTCAGTCGGTGCGCTTAAATACCGACCGTTGATGTATACGAAGGGACGTTTGCCGCAAGGGCCGCAATAAGATTTGCACCCAATTGTAATTTCCGCATCCGGTGCTAGCTTTTGCAACTTGGGTATAAACGTCTTCATACGTATATGATTACATTTTTCACATATGCGAATATCGTTAGCCATTGTAAATCCCTTCTTTTTGTATAATGATATAAGGCTACCCTTACACCTACACTGTTCTTCTAGTGATCTCCGTGATTTCCTTTGGAAGGATTAGTTATGACAAAGCCTTCTTCTGGGAAATACAGATAATCAATCTTTATACCTTCAAGTAAAGGCTCGTTTGGATCAATGATCACATCGATTTCTTTATCTGTTGAGACAACATTGTCTTTATCGGTTGGCTTGGTCAAATCTAGACCGTAATGAGCATGATCTCCATGCGCATGAGTAATGAACACCTTCAGTGCATGTCCCTTGTTCTCTTCCTTGTCCAGCTCTTTCTTTATCACCTTAGCCGCATTGCGGGTAATTTTGACACTCATATGATCTCTCCTATCGCGTATGAACTATCTAACATTCCTATTGTAAAGAAACATGTCGCATCGTGCAAGCAGCAGCAAAGCCAAGCTTACCACTTCACGAGCCATATTTGAAGGAATGTCTGGATCTAAAGTTCACACACGCTTGATGCCGACAAAAAGCACAGCTTATTAAGTATGAATATCTCTTTTCTCAAAAGAAATGACGGTAACGGTTAAACAGATGGCTATGATAATCAATGGGATAAGGCCTACGTGAACATAATCGTTCATGCTTGTTAACAACACTCTCTCTGAATCTTTAACATACATGCCGGAAAACTTCAAAATCTGAGTCATTAGTGTATTGTCAGAAACCATGCGCAAAAAAGCAGAAGAAGAGTCTTTAAGATACCCGCTTAGTAAAAAATCACCGAATATGATGACAAAAGTGATGATTATCGCGGAAGCCGTTTTTCTAACGAGCATCCCCACCATCATGACGATGGCAGAGTAGGCGGCCAGATACATAATATTGAAACCAAGTGCAGTAAATCCGGCTATTGCATCTTCTCTTAGACTGTCATCTCCAATATGAGCGCCTGAAATTAGGGTTACAATCATATACAAAACATAGAAAAGGCCTGTAAATTGGAGCACACACCATATGATGACTTTGATCTCCGAAAGAAACTTCCCCATAAAATAAGACGTCCTACTCTGTCCTGAGGCGATAATATTTTTGACGGATCCATATTCAAATCCCTCTGTTGAAAAAAAACAAGCTTGCATCGGAATAACAAAATACAGAAAAAGTGAAAAAGAAGCAGCCATGCTTAGAGGTTTCATTGGGCTACTAATATCCAATCCGCCTTTTGATACTGTCAAAACTAGCAGCGCAATGCTTCCAATAAGAAATATGAAGCAGATGCTTCGAAAAGTTGTATCCTTTTTCAAATAAAAAGTTTGGCCATTCAGAAAATTTCTCATGAGTTAGCCCCTCCTATTAGATCCATGTAGTAGTTTTCAAGATTAGGGGTAGATACGTTGATTCCTTCCATTTGAATTCCTTTCTGTAGAAGAATAGACATCAGTTTTTCTAGGTCCGTATTTTCTTTAGGAATTTGAATTTCTCCAGCTTCAGTAATCACTATGGATTCCAGTTGAAGTTCATACTTCAGGATTTGGGCAGCTAGGTCTGGATTTGGTGTTTGAATACAGATCCGTGTTTCCGCCGATTTCAGCAATTCAGCTGCAGAGATTTCTTTGATTAACCGCCCATGATGGATAAAACCAAATTTGGTAGCCAATAGTTGCAACTCATTTAAAATATGGCTCGATATTAAAATAGTAACTCCTCTTTCTTTGACCAAATGCTCCAGAATCTTTCGCACTTCTACAATCCCAGATGGGTCAAGACCATTTATAGGTTCGTCTAGAACCAGAAACTTTGGGTTATTAAGCAACGCAATTGCTAGTCCTAAACGCTGCCGCATTCCAAGAGAATAATCACTCGTTTTCTTACTACCAGCATCTGACAAAGACACAGCCTGCAACACATCGGCTATCCTTATTCTGTGATCATCCTTAATGCCATAAGTACAGCAATAAAATATTAGATTTTCTTCTGCATTTAAATGAGGATACAAGGCTGGCATTTCAATTAGAAATCCAACCTGACGTCTAGCGTAATTGAGATCTTTCTTGTCACTTTTCCCAAACAACGATATTTTTCCATCGGTCGGATGGACCAGGCCGCCTATCATTTTCATGAGGGTGGTTTTCCCGGCACCATTTTCTCCAACAAAACCATATATATCACCTGGATCGATTGTCATATTGATATCCTGCAGTGCAAGTGATGATCCATACCGTTTGGTTAATCCTTTTGCTTCGAAAATCGTTGTATTCAAATAAAGGCCTCCTCTATTGTGTTACTGCGTACTTACTAATTAGCATAATTTCACTGGATCAAGGCACGGTTTGTTAAAATTAGGGTAGTTTATGTCGTTTTTAAGGTTCGGCAAATGAACTTTCTGGGTTCGCTTGATTTTCCCAAAAGTGTCTATAGAATAATGCATATAACATACAAATTCCGCCAATTGAGGTCGAGGATTGTTGAACGGAGTGTTGAAATGATTCATATCGCTATTTGCGATGATGACTTAAAGGTAACTCAGCAGATTGAGATGCTAATCATGGATACTCAGCATAACTTTGCTGAACAAATAGAGGTTTATATTTTCTACTCAGGAGAGAGCTTCTCTAACGCAGTTCGGAGTGGTTGCCCGTTTGATATTATTTGTATGGACATCGAGATGACAGGCATGGATGGGATCACGGCGGGGCACACACTACGGGCGAATGATGAGAATGATGCGGTGCAGCTTATCTATATCTCTAGCCACGAAGAATATCATCTACAACTTTTCGATGTTCAACCATCGGGGTTCATTAAGAAGCCTATTGATACGGACAATTTTAATAACAAACTGATTCCTAGCATTCACAAAGCCATTCGTAAACGCCAACAAGGCACAATAAACTTCCTCCCCGTACATCAAAAGGGTAAAGAATTTTTAGTTCCCTTTCGGGATATCATGTATTTGGAGAGTAATATAAGACAAGTTATTCTAAACACTAGAGTTGATAGAATCGAATATTACGGTACATTAAACGAAGAAGAGAAAAAACTTCCTATCAGAGAATTCATCAGAATACATCAGTCGTATATCGTGAATTTTTACTTTATTAAAGAAATACTTAGTAGGAAGATCATACTCACAACAGGGATAGAATTACCTATCAGTGAGAAGAACAGTTCCTCTGTCAGAAAACATTATTTGAAGTTCAGGGGGGATCTTATTGGAACTTAGCGATGTATTCTATGAAGAACTCTTTTATCTAGCTACACTCCCATTTCTGTCCGTCATCATTCACTATTTCTACAGTCACTGTTTTGTGTGCCGGGTGGAAAGAAAGATCCATTTGTACATACTCTATTCTATATATTTCGCATGTAGCGCTGCTCTGCGCTTGTGTCCAATCCCTGGCATAGTCATGCTTATGCTAAATATAGGTTTAGTTGTCTTGTTAACTTTTTTCTATAGGGGCAGTCTTAAATGGAGGGTATGTGCCGCTTTTTTTGTATTTGCTCTTATACTACTTAGTGACGTTGTAATGCCGGCTGCTTATTCATCAAAGGGCTATATTATTAACCTGTTTCTCTCAAAGCTCCTGATGTTTATGTTGGTGTTAATTTCAACGCGAATAGCTACATCATATGGTGAGGGAAGTTTGTCCAGTTGGTATTGGGGCCTCTTGTTCTTTTGTCCACTTATCAGCATTATGGGAATAGCCTTATTGACGTCTAACATGTTTTTCCGGACTTATCCAGTCCTATTCTCCATCACTTCCGGTGGATTGCTTATCATAAACTTCTTATTATTTGTCTTATGCGATCGGGTCTTATGTGTGCAATCTGCGAAGAATAAGAGCCAATTATTAGAGCAACAAAACGCTTACTATGTAAATCAATATCTTATGACCAAAGAAATGCAAGAGGAGTCGTTCAAGTCTCAACATGACTTCAAAAATATTCTGGTGGGACTACGTGCAAAACTACAATCAGGTGTAGAAAAAAAGGACCTACATGAATTAGATAAACTACTTGGTAGTATGGAACACCCCGCAGGAGTCTGCCATAGTGGAAATATTATTATCGATTCCATTCTCAACTACAAAAGGCAAACCGCTGAAAAGTACCACATCCCTTTTACTTTCGATTTAAACATCCCACCACAGATGGAGCTTGATACAACAACAATCAGTGTTATTCTAGGAAATACATTAGATAATGCAATTGAAGCGTGCAAAGATAAAGAGAATCTAGAGCGTTACATAAAAGTACATATGCAATATCTTAATGAAAGCTTGTTCATTCGAATTCAAAATCCGTATGTACATGAAATTCGTACAAATATGAAAGGCGAGATCGCATCTACGAAATCTAACAAGCAAGTCCATGGCATTGGCTTGAAAAATGTAAAAAGGACCGTAGAAGATTGTAACGGGTTATTGGATATTTCTTATGACAACAGCTTATTTCAAGTTGAAATTGTTCTTTTTAATATCGAAAGAGAGGCAGTGACACAGCAGGTTCTACCCTCATTCTAAGGATGTTTCCGTTCTGCCCGAGTGAAGAACCCATTTACATTTGAATTGAAAAAATCCGGGGTTACCCCCGGATAAACTGAGCCAATATAGGCGCCACTTCCTTATAAATTCCTTCGAACTGTTCCGGTGGGAGTGGGTTAACCCCTTCCCCTGCCTCTAGCGTAAATCCTGGGCGCCTAAACTCGCTGATGAACCAATCTTTATATCCGGCATCGCTTCCAGATAATTTAATAGCCTGATACTCCCCCGCAGCTGCTATCCGTGCAGCCATTTCTTCTGCTCCAGACGGCTCCATATCCCTGTAATTCCAATACAACTCTCTTCCCTGCGTATGAAGCGACATCACTCGGTCGAAACTCCGCGCTCGCGTTAATTCGGCTAGACAACTCGCCTCAGGTTCACAAAGGGGCTCCAACCCTCCATAATCCTGTGAAGCTGGCCCTGACGTTCCCCTGCGGGCAACTTCCTCTTCCCAGCAAGCTGGAAACTGGTCATTCAAATCTACGCCACGAATGTTAGCTTTCCAGCGACTGAAATCGTGATCCCCACCGTTCCACTTCTCCAGTTCATTCGCGAAGGGGCAATCATTCGGTATCCCGTCCTGCGACAAATCAACTCCATCAGGATTCACCATCGGGACAGCACATATCGTCACCTTTTCCAGCCAGTCTTTGCCCTCCCACTCCTTGTTGACGTTCCCCTCTAAGCTGATATCCTGAGCTAACTCTTCAATAAACCGCAGCAACAGCGGGGTAGTGATCCATTCATTGGCGTGGACCGCTGCATTGAGATGTACCTGCTCATGTCCAGTACCCAGAATCAGCGCAATAATAGGTTTGCCCAGCACACTAGTGCCAATCACCTCTTTATTCAGGAAATCGTATTTCGACAGAAGGTGTTCACACTGATCCACCAAATCAGCATATCGATACCCGCCCTTTACGGATACGATCGACTGAGGAGCGTCATTGGCTGTAGAAGTCAATTAAATCCCTCCTTCATTTTCCGATAAAATAACCCACGATCATCAATATCACAAGATGAACCGGGTAAAATGCCCGCCATATCCAGCTTGGCAAAGACCTAGTTTCAAGCCTACTCCATATCCCCGGACCATATACGATGACTAAAGTTGGTATAATACTTACGAATTGGATCACCCAGCCGTAAGAGAACATATAAATTAGATTAAGTAACAGATGCATGATAAACAGCTCGTGAGACTTCGCATATTTGAATATAAGCACAAGTAGTAGTCCATATGCCCCATATTCAAAAGGAAATACTTCAAGAAACACACATATCATAGCTATGAGCATCGTTGCCAGAATCCCCGACCGTATCTTGCTTAGCAAACGAAGTGCCAATATGGCTACAAACAAGGATGCAACTACATTCAACCTGTTTGTATTAAATGCCAGTTGATAGGGAATTTGCGATAAAGCTGCAATACAGAACAGCCGAAATACATATTTCGAATATGAAGATGTATGGACATATCCTTGAACAAGCGCATAGGCATAAAGGGGAAATGCAATCCGACCAACCACTCTCCAGAGCATTTGATCTGGGAAGAATAAGAGTCCGATATGATCGATCAACATGGTAAGCATGGCAATTAATTGCATACACATGCTCCTTTCATTATTTTGTTCGCACTAAAAGAAAGCGTATCCATGAAACCACAAAAGTCCTCTTGGCCTAGGATACCCTGAAAAGGGTAAGAAAAGAATCTATTTCTTTATAAAAAAACCTTTGGCGGAAGACCTCCGTCCAAAGGTGGTTTGTTATGTTAATCATGAAGAACAGGGGTCTGCCATACGATCGGCGTTAATTCAATCTGTTCTCCTAACCACTGACAAGCGATCTTCCGAAACATTTCGGCATCACCACTACAAAAGAACTGGTGGATGGGAATATCATTACCCCGTGCTAGTTTCCCTTTTTGATACAGGACGGTGCTGATCTCCCTAGCCGTTTCGTCGGCAGAACTGATCAGTTTGACTTTCGGCCCCATTACCTCTTTGATTCTATTCTTTAGAAAAGGATAATGCGTACAACCCAAAATAAGACAATCAATTGGCTGCTGCTTCATCTCTCTGAGGGAGTCTTGAACCACCACCAAAGCCTCTGGTGTCTCAAACAAATCTTGTTCTACAAGCGGGACAAATGCAGGACACGCTTCACTATAAATATCAATAGCCGGGTTCAATTCCTTCAACGCCGCAGAATAAGCGCCACTTTGAACTGTTCCGATTGTTCCAATTACCCCTACCTTCCCTGTCTTGGTCGCACTGATCGCAGCACGAGCACCGGGATGAATAACACCAATCACGGGAATTGTTACCTTCTCTTTAATATAATTCAGTGCAAACGCCGTTGCCGTGTTGCAGGCAATAACAATCATTTTAGGATTAAACTGAATTAGATAGTCTACGATTTGCTCGGTAAATAAGGCCACTTCTTGCGGAGAACGAGGTCCGTAAGGAGCACGGGCCGAATCTCCAAAATAAATAATCTTCTCTCGGGGAAGCTGTCTCATGACTTCCTTTGCGACAGTAAGGCCCCCTACTCCTGAGTCTAATATTGCGATGGCTTGCTGCACGAACATACCGCTTCCTTTATTATTAGTTTAGAAATCTCTCCGTTACTTTATGTCTGTACAGCATAAAGCGTACCTAAATCTTAACTCAATTCATAGGATGGCACAAGAAACAAGTCCTTTGCCTATATCCCCGCACCGACAAAAAAGACCCGATTCACCGGGTCTTTTCCGCTCTTCTTTTTTATTCCAAATTAAGCCTTGCTCTCTACTTCGGGATCGGAACTAGATTCAGCAGCTACATCTTCTTCTTCAACCTCGGCAACTACTTCTTCTTCCGTAGAAATTCCGATCACAGCCGTTTCAACATCTTCCTCAGCCACGTTCTCATCAGAGAAGGAGGATACAATTACTATCTTCTCTTTATCATCATCTTCTTTAGCAGCACGCCAGCTTTGAAAGTCTTGAATCAAGCCTTCTGTAGTATCCTTGACTTTTCCTGCTAATTGAACACTTTGTTCGCTGACTTTCTCAGCCACTTCTGCTGTTTTTTCGCCAACTTGACGAGCACCTTCAGCTATATCCTTACGAATCTCGCGGCCTGGTTTTGGAGCGAACAGTAATGCTGTTACCGAGCCCACAACCGCACCGATTGCAGCGCCCCATACCCAACCTTTATTTCCTTTGTTTTCTTTGCTCATGTCCCATCTCTCCCTATTCGGCAATGCCAAGTAACAACCAGGGCTAATGCCTATATAATTAATTCATTATAAGCAACTATAGATTGTCCCGACACAATAACTAAACTATAAATTTTGAAGGCCTGTCAGACTTTGATTCCTTCGTTGTCTAGGTAGTCCCGAACCCGCTTAGCACAAACCTCCAAGCATTCCGGTAGACGGTTAATTAATTCTCTCGTCCCTTGCCCATTCCAATCGATGTAATCCTGTACCAATGGTTTACGTAAGCGTACCAATTCAATCAATACTAAATGTAAGTCGTCATCAATGACTCCTTCACCGTATATGATGTCAACGATATCTTCGTAGCTACTGGCATCCCGCATGATAAACCCATCGATTAAGTAACTCCCCACATCCGTGACAACCTCGATCGCCAAATGAAGGGCACGCCCCTCGGCATAATGTTCTATCAAGGTCTTCTCGTTCAGGGAATTAGTAGCTCTCAGGACTTGTACAAGTTCGGGCAGCATATTCAGCCTGCGCTCTATTTGTTCACGATTCACATAGTACACAGGGCTTCCTCCTCTATCCTAGAACATTAAAATTCATAATCGACAGCGACAGAGCTTTCGCGCACCTGATTCATATACTCAATTACTTTCTTATGCTCTGGATGAACCTGATATCCTTCTAAATCTTCAAGTGAATCAAAAGTTGCGACCAAAGCGATGTCGTAAGAACGTGGAGATTTGATCACATCGACCCCAATCTCTAGACTACGTAACTGTTCAACTTTACCATCTAAACCACGTAATACTGTAGCTGTTGTCTCAACATTTTCCAGAGAAGCATCCTTTAATTTGAAAAATACGATATGTTTAATCATTGCCAGCGACCACTCCTTTGCATCATTAGTAATACAATTACAATGACATAATATAGTATCTATCAAAATATATCATATTGGCTAGCAGGGTGGAAGCTTAACCCCTATTTTAAACTTTTAACAAGATGAGCGAATAGTAACCTTGGGAAAAATAGGAACAAATAGCTGAGCGGACATGAGGTACCTTATTTCATCCAAAAGCACCCATTTAGGAGTACTCGCGGACATACGATCCGTTATTCGTTATTAATATCCTGATTTATCGGAAATTTCGGTTAATAGCGGAACCAGTGTCCGCCAAAGTACGATATTGGGTTATTTATGAGCAATTAGCGTACTCAGTGTCCGTCAACGGAAGTTGGTGGTCGTGAGTTGTGAGTACCGCATTTAGTGCATCATCTAGCACAGTATCCAATACAGCTCCGCGAAAAAAGCAGCATTCTTAAAGGAAAAAAAAGGCCCCTACCAGGGCCCCATTATCGAACATTCTATCTTTAGATTAACAAGCCATTTTATGAGAAAAAGTTAGGAAGATATTTCTTGTGTGCTTCCAGCATTTCGTCTAAGATTACTTTCGCTGTGGAAACAGATGGGATGAGCGGATGATGTGCTAATGCCTGAAGTGCTAATCCCCGATCGCCACTTACCGCTGCGTCGATAGCAGTGCTTTCGTAAGTTTTAACAGCTTGTAATAGACCTATAATATGTGCAGGAATATGCTGAGGAACTAAAGGAATAGGTCCCAATGCAGTCACAACACAGTTTACCTCGATGCTAGCATCCGCAGGTAAGAAGTCAAACACTCCTCCGTTAGGAACATTCAGCGTCTGGATATCATTACGTCCAAGATATAACGACTGCATCAAGTTTACCGCGGCCTCAGAATAATAAGCTCCACCACGTTGTTCCAATTGTTTCGGTTTGTCCTCAAGGGTTTCGTCTTTGTACAGTTCGAATAGTTCTTTTTCAACCCGGCTTACGATATCAGCCCGAGTTCCATCTTCTTCTAACGATTTCTTCATCTCTTCGAACATCTCTGTCATCATATAGAAGTATCTGAGGTAATAAGTAGGTACAGCGCCTAATGATTCTAGAAATCCAGGTTCCCAACCAAGTGTAGGGACGTTTTTAGCCGAATACTCTGCTTTACCACCCAACAGTTCTGGTAGTTTTTCCTGTCCATCAACCAAAGCCGACGTTACCCAGTGCAAGTGATTGATACCGACAAATTCTGGTAAAACTTGTTTCTCATCAACACCATAAGCTTCAGCCAAAAACTTCTTAAAATTAACTGGTGAATTACAAAGTCCAACGGTTTTGACACGGGAATATTTGGTTACCGCTTCAGTAATCATCCCTGCTGGATTCGTAAAGTTAAGCATCCAAGCATCTGGCGCTAGTTCCTCGATATCACGGCAAATATCCAAAATGACCGGAATTGTTCTTAAAGCCTTGAACATGCCCCCTGGACCTGTTGTCTCTTGTCCAATGACACCATGGGAAATCGGAATATGCTCATCCAGTTTCCGTGCTTCTAGTAGACCTACACGCATTTGTGTTGTTACAAAATCCGCTCCCTTGATTGCAGTGCGGCGATCCAATGTAAGATGAACTTCCATTGGCAATCCAGATTTACGAACCATACGCTTCGCTAGATTTCCGACGATCTCTAGTTTATGTTTTCCTTCTTCGATGTCGACCAGCCATAGCTCGGAAATTGGCATGTCCTGATAACCTTTTATTAGTCCTTCTACCAATTCAGGTGTGTAAGATGAGCCTCCACCAATAACCGTCACTTTAATTGCTTTTTTTTCACTCATTGTTCGATATCCCCTTTCAATTCAGAAAATGAAATTTCTCTTAAATTGTTCATGACATCAGGACTCGCCTCATAATTAGCACAATCCATTGCACTTAATACCGCTCCAGCTACCGGTTCCATTGTAATCCGCGTTACCTTCACTTTAGGGGCCGTACGTTTTACTGTTTCCTCAAGTGCGTCAACCATTGTCGTGTTCTGACTTTTGGCGAGTATACTTCCGCCCAGAACTACCTCAAAATCATCATCTTGCATACCGAGTCTCTTAATCAGCGCCGCTACAGCGTTACCATGTTCGGAACCTTGCTCGGTAAGAATATCAATAGCGACTTCATCGCCCATATCCGCCGCCTCAAATATCAACTTGGCGAGATCAAGCGGAGGACGATAATTGTCGTCCAATGCGGCATCTAGCATCTGTGGTACACTTTCGAATCCAGCTGCCTTTGGCACGATTTCACTCAGTACGGTTTTCGCTCCGCGCCCGTCCCAAGCTCGAATAGCCGAACGGAAGGCAAAATTGGCCATATCTCTTCCAGAGCCTTGTCCATCTCCAAATAAAAATCCGAATCCACCATATAATAGTTCTTCCCCAGCCCGATTACGTGCTGCTGCGTTAAAACCGGTACCGCTTATGACGACAGCTCCAAATGGGCTTTTTGTTCCAGCACGCATGGCGATCATTGTATCGCATGCAATAGAATATCTGGGGAACCCTAGTTTGGCTATCATAGGTCGCAGCACTTTATAATCCGGCTCACGATCTGCCCCTGCTAGCCCAAAATACGTATAAGTTAAATCTTCAGGCGAAACACCTGCCTCATCAAGTGCTTGTTTACAGGCTGATGCTATATTCTTCTCCGCCTGTAGCGGATCAATTTGGTGATTTCCATTGCCACTAGCTCCGCGGCCAAGTGCCTCACCCTTTTCATTTACTAGCAAACTATAAGTCTTACTGCCTCCTGCATCTACTCCAAGAAAAAGATTCACTTACGCATCACTCCTTCTACTTAAGAATACAAAAAAAAGACCTTGCTTTCTTCTGCAATAGTCCTCTCTTCTGATACTATCTTACTAATTTTTAATTCCCGCGAATTTTCCGCAACAGACCCGTTGGAGATACTCCCACATGTTGTAGGAATAAACGATTAAAATTAGATAAATTACGGAAACCACTGGATTCGGCAATGTTAAGAATACTCTGTTCACCTTGCGTAAGTAGCTCAACCGCGTATTCCAACCTAAGTTGAACTAAATAATTCATTGGGGAAGTACCCACAATCTGACTAAATAGAGCACTAAACCGAGACGGACTCAAATGGATCCGGTCGGCCAACTCCTTTAACGTCCATGGATATGACAGTTCCGCCTCCATGACCCCGATCACATTTCGTATCTGCTCCAAATGCTTGGTATTGGCTCGTGACTTTTCCCCTTCTTCATGTAGGAAATAACGGTTAATCTCTGTGAGGAACAGCAATAACAAACCATGAAGTGCTGAACTATAGCCACGCTGAGTAGCCTCGTATTCCTTACGCATATCCGCAATATACTGAACCAACGCGCTACTTCGAGAATGCTGGTGAGAGATCTGATTAGAGAATTGTGGACCTGTTCCTCTGAATGGGAGTAGGATTTCATGATCATATCTTTGCTCGGATACAAGCAGAGAAGGTTCAAACATGACTATGACCATTTCTAAGTCTTTACCTTCATATGCCCGGTGCAAATCATCGGAATCAATTAAAAATAAATCTCCCTGCTCAAAAGGATATTCTCTGCCGTTTATAATATAAATTCCGCTTCCCCTCGTGATCCAATTAATCTCCAGCGCTCGGTGCCAATGCAATCGCTGAAATGAGGGAGATACTCCCTCTGTCATCGACACAGACATCGGAAACAAAGCAGGAAGTTCAATATGATCACGTTGTATGGATGAAGGAAATGATGATTTCATCAAAAGACCTCCCCTTGAATATGCCTGAGACGACCTAAAATCGACTCACCCGTTGTATTTTTCACTCCTTTATTGAACCATATCGAGCGATCGTATTCTACCCTTACCAGCCTACTTGTGCAATCTGATCAAGGCCAGAAGGTCCTAATTACCTGTTCCTGCTCATCTAGGGTCAACTTACCGAGCGGTTCTCTGCAATATCCAGCGTTAATTCCTTGGCGTGTTAAAATAAATTTGATCGTCTTGATCGCTCCGATTTGGAATATTAGATTGATTTTTTCACTTATTTTCTTAAGTTCGATAGTCGCCTGATCCCTGTTCTGATCATCAAGCAACTTTATGATATGTCTCATTTCCTCCAACATAATGTTCCCCATGATGCTCGTGATACCTTCATAACCTTTTTCATAATAATCAATAATCGAAGCATCGAATCCGGAAAGAACTTTAAAGCCCTCCCCCAGCTGCTCTTTCGTAGACTTCACATGATCTGGGTTTCCAGCTTCTTTCAATGCAACGATTTGCGGGAATTCATGAGTTAACTTCAATAACGTATCTACTTCTAAATCAAAGCCATTACGGGGCGGATTATTATATAGCATAATAGGTAATGTTGTAGCCTCACATACCGCTTTAACATAGTTATAGACCTCAGCTTGGGTAGGTCGTACATAAGGAGGAAAGCCCAGCATAATCGCATCAAGCTTTGCATGCTCCGCTTCACGCGCCAGAATAACCGCATCTTTAGTCACTGTGGCGGCAACTCCCCCGTATAAGAGCAAATTACCCTGAGCATGCCGTTTCGTTTCGTGATATAATTCCGCTCTTTCCTGGATCGTCATGGAGTGCTGTTCCCCCGTTGAACCACTTATCAACAAGGCTGGAGCCTGTTTGCTCACATAGTAATCAACCAGCTCTTGAATACTTCCCTTGTCCAAGTCACCATCTTCGTTAAACGGCGTAACCATTGCAATGCTATAAGATAAAAATGGATTATATATCATTCCGCACTTCCTTTCCATATTAGTTAGAATATCAAATTATGTATCCCTTTTCATAGCTCAAAACCAAAATCAGTGGTTGACTTCGCTAAATTGAGTCGCTACGGGTTCGGAGGGTTCTTGCGATCGCTGTTAAAGCCCTATTTCTTGATTATAAAAGGATTATTGGTCGAAATAGTGCTTTAAAGGCGAACACTACCGTTTCTTCAGAATCCCTCCGACCCTTCGCTCTGTTCGCTCGTACAATCAACCACAGATTTCTAATTTGAACCCTTTTTATTGTAACAAAAAAATCACCGCATTTGACTAGTGAGTCAAAATGCGGTGATCTTCTATTCCTCAGCTAATTAGATCTGCAGATCATAGCGGAGAGGACGGAATTGTCCTGAAGAAGCGGAGCGGTCGCCTTTGCCTCCGAATTTATACTGCTCTAAGCAATATATTCAATAAAATTCGGAGGCAACAGCGATCGTAAGGATAATCCGTCCTCGCAGCGGCCTGTTGAGCCTAATTACACCATGATTTTGCAAATATCATTAGTAAACTCAACCGGATCCTGAAGTGGCAATCCTTCAATCAGAAGGGCTTGATTATATAGAAGAGCTGTATACAGACCCAGCTTTTCCTTATCCTTCTCGAACGAATCTTTTAAGGATTGGAACACAGCATGATTTACATTGATCTCTAATACCTTACTAGCCTTCACATCTTGGCTGTTCGGCATAGCATTTAATATTTTCTCCATCTCGATCGTTACTTCACCTTCAGTTGAGAGGCATACCGGATGACTCTTTAAGCGTTTGGATGCTTTTACATTAGTGACTTTATCAGCCAATAGAGTTTTCATATAATCGAAAAGCTCTTTCGTTTCGTTCTCTTCGGACTCCGATTTATCAGCGCTCTCGTCCGCTTCAATTCCCAAATCGCCACTTGATACGGATTTAAACTCTTTATCTTTGTAATTCATAATCATTTTAATTGCGAACTCATCAATATCATCAGTGAAGTACAGAATTTCATAACCCTTTTCGGTTACAAGTTCAGTCTGTGGAAGCTTATCAATACGCTCCATCGATTCCCCTGTAGCATAATAAATGTATTTCTGATCTTCCGGCATTCTAGATACATATTCAGCTAACGTGACCAACTTCTTCTCCTTCGAGGAGTTGAACATCAATAAATCCTGCAATTCTTCACGATGGCTTCCATAATCGCTATAAATTCCGTATTTCAATTGTCGGCCAAAGGATTTGTAGAACTGCTCGTACTTTTCTCTCTCATCCTTTAACATACTTTGCAATTGACTCTTAATTTTGCTCGAAATGTTCTTGGCGATCATCTTCAACTGTCGATCATGCTGCAACATTTCACGCGAAATATTCAGTGATAAACTTTCCGAATCGACCATCCCTTTTACAAAACTAAAGTAATCAGGGAGCAAGTCAGAACATTTATCCATGATGAGTACGCCACTTGAGTACAATTCCAATCCCTTTTCAAATTCCTTGGAATAGTAATCGAACGGAATGCTTTCTGGAATATATAAGATGGCTTGGTATACTACCGCTCCATCGGCGTTAATGTGGATATGTTTGAGCGGTTTGTCATAACCGTAATGTTTCTCAGCATAGAATTTCTCATAATCCTCAGTCGTGAGTTCGTTTCTATTCTTTCTCCAAATCGGGATCATACTATTGACATGCTGTTCTTCCTGATACTCTTCGTATTCACTTTCACTACCTTCCTTCAAACGCTGTCCGGTAATGTCCATTTTAATCGGGTATCTGATGAAATCAGAGTATTTCTTAATAATGGACTTCAATCGGTACTCGTCCAAATACTCATCATAAGATTCATCTTCGGTGTTCTCTTTAATCTTCAGTACAATTTCTGTACCCACCGAATCCTTTTCGCATGGTTCAATCGTATAGCCATCTGTACCTGTGGATTCCCACTTGTATGCGACATCGCTGCCCAACGCTTTACTCGTCACTGTAACAACATCTGCTACCATAAATGCCGAGTAGAATCCTACACCAAATTGACCGATAATATCATGACCGTCTTTCGATTCATTCTCCTTCTTGAAAGCCAAAGATCCGCTCTTAGCAATAACTCCAAGGTTATTCTCTAATTCTTCTTGGGTCATACCAATACCGGTATCACGAATGGTCAAAGTTCTGTTTTCTTTATCAGCACTTACCTTAATATAGTATCCATCACTGTCAAAAGCCAGATTCTCATCGGTTAAAGCTCTATAATAGATCTTGTCGATAGCATCACTGGCATTTGAAATCAGCTCTCTAAGAAATATCTCTTTTTGTGTATAAATGGAATTGATCATCATTTCTAATAATCGTTTGGATTCAGCTTGAAACTGTCTTTTTTCCAATTGGATCTCTCCCTACAAAAGTTTATTTATGCCATCTAATCCTGTTTATCTATTCCAGATTAGCACTCTTGTCCTCCGAGTGCCAACCTATATTTTTTATAACACTACTCAATTTCAAAGTCAACCTGGGTACACTGGATCCACCACGAGGTTGAATATAAGGATCTATATCGTTAGACTATTACATAGGATTGTTTATCTATAATAAGATGAACTACAGAACGTAGCACAAGTAAACCTGAGGGGAGAATTTACATGCCGAGCTTAATTTTAGAGGGTGGAACCCTGCGTCCCATATTCAGTGCTGGTGTAATGGATGCACTGCTAGAGCAGGATTTGATGTTCCCCTATTGTATTGGTGTATCTGCAGGAATCAGCAACGGATTTTCCTATATTTCCAAACAAAAGCGTAGAAATTTAGAGATATTAGAGAAATACCGTCATGATAATCGTTACATAGGATACCAAAATTTTGTGCGTTGCCGGAGCTTATTTGGTTTGGAGTTTGTGTTCAAAGAGATCCCCGATAAACTCATTCCATTTGATATGGATGCATTTCGTAGCTACGATGGACGCCTTCTAGTTGGTGTGACCAATGCACGAACCGGATTACCTGAATATATGGATGGAATGGAAACAGAGGAGCATTGGAATATGCTCCGTGCCACCTGCGCACTTCCCGTATTCTTCCCTGTGATTGAAATGAAAGGGTCTGAATATTATGACGGGGGATTATGCGACCCGATTCCTATTCGCAAATCTATTGAAGACGGTAACGACAAGCATCTCATCATCTTGACCCAACCAAAGGGTTACACCAAGCAATTCAGCAAAAAAAATGCCCTGATCGGGAAGCTATTTAAACGTAAATATCCTCTGCTTGAAGAAATCTTGTTAACTCGTCACGAGCGATATAATGAAACGGTGAAATTTTGTGAACAGCTTGAGCAAGAAGGTAAAGCCATCATCCTTCGTCCTGAGCAACCTCTTGAGAGCTTTGAGAAGGATATTAACAAACTGCGCGACTCCTATCAGCATGGGTACGACTTAGCCATGAACAATATGAACGAAATTCGCAAGTTATTTGTTTGATAGATACACGAATAATCTCAATCTACCAACTCTATGACGCTATAATTTGAAAAAATGAAAATATTTGTCTATCTGGCTTTGTGCACACCATTAGTGAACATGCTATAATTATGGTTGCATTTACTAGGAGTGAATACAACCGTATCTCACTTAAGGAAAAATAATAGTGGGATTTGAAAGGGGAGCCTGAGGATGTTTGCAAAGCGACTGAAGCAGTTGCGTAAACAGAGGAAATTAACCATGCAGGAAGTGGCTGATTACGTTGGGGTTGCAAAGAGCACTTATGCTGGGTATGAATCTGGATACCGTGAGCCCACATTGGAATCCATTCAAACGATATCTCGAAAACTACATACTTCTGCGGATTACCTTCTCGGGCTCACTGATTATCCTGAGCCATCAGCTGAACTTAATCATAATGCAAAAGAATATCTAAATTACGAACAGCTCCACTGGGACGGGGTTCCTTTGGAAAAAGACGATGTAGAATTAATTCGTATTTTACTTGAACGAGTGCTCCGTGACCGAAACTTTCCAAAGGACGAATGATTTACCCACCCATTATTTCCTTCAACTTCGCTTCTGACTCCTCCTGAAGTTTCACCCTTAGATCATTATAAGTTTGCTTCCATTGCTCAACAACACTAAGAGATACCTGATCATTTTCTGCGGTTTGAATAAGCTCTTGAAAAGTACCTTCACAGGTGGATTTTGCAGTTGCAAGCTCCGTGTCCAAATTATCTCTCCAAGCTAGTACAACACGGGGATCTTGCTTATCCATCTGCTGAGCATTACTTTCCGCTTTACTTAGAACCACCTTCGTATCCTTCGTACACTTCCCTTGAACATTTGTAAATTCTTCTTCGTATTTTTCGACTTTGGATACTACGGGAGACGTTTGAGTAGTACTTGATGAACCCGTCTCTAAAGGTGCCGAGGAGTTTGACTCTGTTGGACTTTGGTCCTGTTCGTTAGGTTTCACCGAGACTAAGGTTTCTGACTTGGTTGAACCTGACTCGTTTGGTTTGGACGAACTATTTGTTTCCGGCTTCATTGAACTAGATGATGTATCTGGTTTCCTCGTATCTAGCGTATCCGAGTCGTTTATTTTCCCTATCTTAGGGACAGTTGTTTCCTTTTCCTGAGTTTGAGATGATGCTTCTTCTTTGACTACAGATACAGAGCCATCAGAGTCGTCAGCGACATCAGCATTTTCACCCCCCAAATCAGCTGCCTCTTCTATTGTTTGTAACGCGTCACCTGTCTCTTCATACGAATTATTATCAGCTAGAAGCGGCAGCCCTTCTTCCCCTTGTGAGATTTGCTGGCCCTGATCCTGTGCACTGGCATTCACCAATTGATTCTTATTTGAAGACTCCTTCCAATACAATCCTCCCCATACAAAAAGCAAAATTATTGTGATACACGTCAAGAGACTAACCGCAACATTCGGTTTATAGAATCGACGACGCCTTCTCTTTCGGATACGTTGTTTTCCCATGTGATATCGAAACCACCTTCCAAATATTTTTCTCTCTAATGTCCAGATTAAGCGCACTATAAGGACAAGAAATAAGCCAGCCCTTCTAACTCCAAAGAGCTAAGAGAGCTGGCTATGCATTTAAAACTTCATTAAATCCTTGAGAATTAAGTTTGTCATCTGAGTAACTTGATTCTTCACATCCTTAATCGCTTTATTCTTGATTGACTTCGATACATCGATTTCATTAATCTGATCATAACTATCATTTCCAGCTTGAACAACATCAAGAATCAACTGTACTCTTTCTGAGTCATTCGTTGCAGCTTGAAGTCTCACTTTGATATCGGCAAGCTCAACTTTAAGTGACTTGATGATATTATTAATCATCGCTTCAGGGTCTACCACTCCATTAATAAGCGTAATCTCTTGCTCAAAGATTACCTTCGAACTTCCCCCTAAGTAGTTAACCAGCGAAGCTTGAATAACAGCGGTTCCTTGCTGTACCTTTTTCGAAATGGATACTTTGCCGTTCGAATCCACCTTAACATCCTTACTTCCGGAATCTTTCTTCCATTTCACGCTAGAGGATGGAATTTCTACGCCTAGAACCTTCAAAGTATATTGATGCTGACGTCCATTATCCGTAATCTTCACACTCGATTCCGTCTCGGTACGGATATATGCTGCACTCAAAGCTTTAATAGCCTGCTCATCATATTTGAGTTTGTTCTTAAATTTCTGTACCACGGAAGCTACATCAACTGGTTTAGCACCAAGATTATATAGCACCTCACTTAACACATAATTATCCTTATCAGCTAGCACTGCTGCCAAGGCGTTTGACTTCACCGTCTCCAACCCATTTTTATTACTTAATACCTTAGCTAACTCTTTGGAGCTCATATTCGCTATGGTGTCATGTACTCTTCCTTGGACTCCTTTGTTGCTACCACCATCACCAAAGAGCAAGATCAGGAAATCATCTATCTTAAGATTAGAACCCCCACCCGCATCCGTTATCGTATCCAGTGTTGCTTGAAATTCTGAATTAGACAAAATGCTCTCGAGTTGACTAGCCTCCACATCATATGGAACAGACCCAACTGCTTTGATAATATTAAACAACCCCATCTTCAGTTGATTCTTATCAACGGAAGCCGGAAGCTTGGCCGCGATAGGTTTCCAAATCGGATCAATTAATTTCTGGTCCTTGTTGAAATTAAGTCCGATAAGCTCATCTCGAAGCTTCTTAACATCTTTGACATCAGAAGTACCACCTTCAATAAGTGCGTTACGCAGCGTATTCATTTCCTCTAGGAATAACTCCACTGGGAATACATTTCCTTCTTCAGCAGCAGCCGTTAGTGTAACATCACGTTCGAAAATTACCTTCCCTGCTCCGCCGTAAGGATTAATGAGCTCCGCTTGAATAACGGCCGATGCACTTGCAACCCTTCTTGGGATTGTAACAGTACCATTTGGCAATACATTTACATCATCACTTCCGGAAACTTTTGACCATTGAAGTGCTATAGCAGGAATATCCACCCCCAGCACCTTCAGGCTGTAAATGTGCTGACGACCATCCTCACTTTCGTTTACAACCTCCGACGATTCTGAACGCATATAAGCAATTGTCATCGCATGAGTAGCTGGCTCTATATTTTGCAATCTAGCTTGGTATTTCAATACTGTGGAGCTTAGCTCTAGTGACGTAATATCTAGTTTCGCTAGAATTGAACTAAACTTATAAGCTTCTGTTTCACTAAGCAATTGATTGGTTGCTTGTAGGACGATTGCGGTTATGGCTTGGTTATTTCCAAGCAAACCTATTAACTCAGAAGAACTCATGCTCGCAAGTAAATCTCGAACAGTTCCTTCGATCCCTTTGTGAGAATCGCCATCGCCGAACATAAATAGTAGGAAATCATCCATTACGATATTAGCATCTCCGCCTGCTGCCGCAATTGCCTTCAACGTAGCACGGAATTCAGGATTTGTCCGAATTGCCTCGAGTTCCGATGCATTTGGATCGTATTGAAATGAGCCTACAGCGGTAAATATTTGGAACAAACTTGCTTTTAATGCATCTGGGTTTACGTTCGCAGGTAGTCTTGGTTCAACTTTCGCCCAAATCGGATCGATTAATGCCTGATCCAATATTGGATCTAACCCTGCGATTTCATCTCGTAAATTCTGGACATCTTGAATATCCGCCTGATCTCCTGCTGCAAGCGCTGCATGCAGCTTATTCATCCGCTCTAGGAATTGCTCCGCCGGAAACACGGTTTCTTCCCCAGGAGTAGTGGCATCACCCAATGTCACTGCCTTCTCAAAAATGACGATGCCCTTTCCTCCATACGGATTTATTAGCTGCGCTTGAACAACAGCCGTACCACTTTCTATACCCTCGGGAATAGTAATAACTCCGTTTGATGCCACTGTAACACTTTCGTCTCCAGATATTTTGCTCCATTTCAGCACGAAGGAGGGTATATCTACTCCAAGTGCCTGCAAACTATAGATGTGTTTACGACCATCCTCACTTATCAGTACTGAGTCCTTAACCGATGCGCGAACATAAGCCATGGTCAACGCATTAATAGCTCGATCACTATTCTGGAGCCGACCTTGAAAATAATTCACTAGCATCCTGACATCAGCAGGAGAAATATCCAACTCATTCATAATCAAACTGAACTTATATGCATCTGGATCACTAAGAACCTTATCTGTTGCTTGTAACAATACCTCCGTAGTAGCTTGGCTATTCCCAATTAAACCAATTAATTGGACTAACTGCATGTTCTCCAATAAGCTACTTACCGTTCCTTCCAATCCCTTGAGGCTTCCCCCGTCACCCAACAGAAACACGAGAAAATCATCTACACCAATATCTTCATGCCCACTGGCTGATGCGACAGCCTTCAGCGCACTGATAAATTCAGGATCTGTTCGTAAATTTTCCAAATCCGATACGGTTTGAAGTGAACTCGCCGTCTTGATGAGACGTATTAAATTCTCCTTTAGCTCCGCCCGATCAACAGATTCAGGAAGACGTGCGCTGACTTTAGCCCAGAGCGGAGAAATCACGTTATAATCTTCGGGGGTCAAACTGTACGCACTTATTTCATCACGTAGATTAAAAACATCCTGTAACCCTCCCGGATCACTTGCAAGAGCCGCGTATAATTCGTTTAATCGATCAAAGAAAGGAGTACGCGATTGTTCGAATTCAGCAGCGTTCGCCGTTTGTGTCAAATTGAGCTTCGAAATCAAGCCTTGTTGGCTTAGTGGTAATGATCCAACTGAAGCTGCAAACAAGGAGAGTACAAGTGTGGATACGATTACCTTTTTTCTAAAAACCTTCATCTCGTTCACCTCAGGTCATAAATTTGAAATACATTTAGTTCGTGTTCAAAAGAAAACTTATTAGGCTACCGCTTATAGGACAGGTACTTTTTGTTTGACTCCTTGATTTAGGTTAGGACGACCAACCGAATAATAAATAAAATCAGTGTCAATTAAATCCTCTTCTTTAAACACATTACGTCCATCAATTAGAATGGGTTGTTTCAATACCTTTTGCAGTTCTAAGAGATCAACTGATGCAAACTCTTCCCATTCCGTCAATAAACAAAGGGCGTCAGCATCTTGCGCCGTTTCCAGTGCTTCATTGCACCAAATAACATCACCTTTTCCGAATAGGGATTGAAAACTATGCAGGGCAACCGGATCATACGCTTTTACAATGACCCCGTGATCAACCAAATACTGAATGATTTCTAAGGCTGGCGAATCGCGAACGTCATCTGTATTCGGTTTGAATGCCAACCCCCATATTGCAACAACCTTTCCTTGCAGTTCGCCATCAAAAACAGTCTTAAGCTTCCGTATAACATTGAATCGTTGATCCTGATTCACTTCCACAACCGAGCGAAGCAGTTTAAATTCGTAATCTACATTTCCAGCAATTTGAATAAGTGCACTCGTATCCTTTGGAAAACAAGACCCACCATAACCAATTCCAGCTTTCAAAAAGGACGGACCTATTCTTTTGTCATAGCCCATACCATCTGCCACCTGGGTAACGTCCGCTCCAACCTTTTCACAAATGTTAGCTATTTCATTAATGAACGAAATCTTCGTTGCCAAAAACGCATTGGATGCGTATTTAATCATTTCCGCACTACGGATATCTGTTACGACAATATTCTCTGTAAGAGGTTTATGAAGCTCTACCATGATGGCTGCCGCACGTTGGCATTCCGCTCCGATGATAATTCTATCGGGTTTCAGCGTATCCTGAATCGCCGAACCTTCTCGCAAAAATTCAGGTAGTGAAATGCTATCGAAGGGCTTATTGGTGTGTAAACGTATTAATTGTGCTAGTCGCTCGTTTGTTCCAACGGGTACTGTGCTTTTCACGGTAATGATCTTATAGCTATTCATTGCTTCTGCGACTTCAATTGCCGCTTGATTGATATAGTCCAGATTTGCCTCACCGTTGGGCAACGGAGGTGTTCCAACGGCTAGTATAATAATGTCTGAATGGATTACCGCACTGGATAAATCAGCAGTAAACGCAAGTCTACCCTCTTCACGATTAGTCGCAGCCAATTCCTTCAATCCCGGCTCATAAATAGGAATTTCACCGTCATTTAACATGTCAATCTTGCGAGGATCATTATCTACGCAGATCACATGATTGCCTAACTCCGCATAACAAACACCCGATACAAGTCCGACATATCCCGTTCCGATCACCGCAATGTTCACTCTCAATCACTCCTTTTTTGAAATCCGCTCTTTAAACCGTGCACAGTTGCATAATCTCGTTCCAATCAAAAGCAAGCCTCACGATATCCTCTTCTATTAGTTCACTCCCGGTCTGCACTTCGATAATGTCCATTTCCGTCATAGCCCGAAGGCTATGTCTGCTATCTCTCGAAATGACTAAGACATCTCCAGATTTCACTGGAAAATGTCTGCCGTTTAACACCATCTCTCCGTCACCAGCAACGACTGTCCATACTTCATCCCTTAGCAGATGATATTGATAGCTTAAGTTCTGTCCCGGTGTAACACAGATTCGCTTGGTTAGAACCTCGTTACCGTTTGGATATTTTAAATAATCGAGAACCCGGTAACGGCCCCATCGCCGTTCCTCGTACATCGGTCGCTGATCTGAATATTTCATAACCTCTTTGATCATCGGGCTTGATGCCTTGTCCGATACTAGAATGCCATCTGGACTAGCTGCCACGATTACGTTTGGTAAATTAAGCAATGTAATCGGGATATCAAGTTCATTGATTACATGCGTATTGTGACAATCTCCACTCATGATTCCTTTTCCAATCAGCGAGGTTTCGATTTGCTCGGTCAACGTATTCCACGTTCCGAGATCCTTCCAATCACCATCAAAGGGAAGCGCAACAATATGACTCGCCTTCTCCACAACCTCGTAATCAAAACTGTTCTTTGGCAATCTGCCGTATTGCTTCGACATCTCATCGAACTGGATGGGAAAATCATTTGCAATCAAAATATCAATCAAAAAATTCAGCTTAAAAGCAAAAACACCGCAGTTCCAAAGCGCAGCCTGACTTATCATGGCTACCGCTTCTTCCTCGCGGGGTTTCTCTTTAAAACTATGAACGGTTACAAAAGGCTCATTCCCCTTAGTACCGCGACTCGGAACAATATATCCATATTTCTCCGATGGATACGTTGGCTTCACTCCCATGAGTGCCAAATCTGCACCCGATTCGTTAAGAACCAATTCAAGCTCCCTCGTTTTGTGGAAGAATGCTTCATCCACGTATGGATCTACTGGCATGACAACGATGGTCTCATTCAGGCTTACGTCTTGCACCGAATATAAATAGGTAGCTGCCAGTGCTATAGCCGGGAAAGTATCCCTTCTCTCAGGCTCTACGATAACTTCAATCTCGCTTCCCAGTTGGCTATGAATCATTTCAACCTGCGCTTTGCTTGTCCCAATGTAAGCATGTTCGCGAAGGCCTGCGTTATCAATTTGCCTCCAAACCCTCTGCACCATTGATTCCCGCTCACCCTTTTCATTTTCCAGCACCTTCAAAAACTGTTTGGAGCGCGATTCATTTGAGAGCGGCCACAGACGTTTGCCTGATCCTCCCGACAAAAGTACAATTTTCATGATATCCTCTCCTCAAAAGTTTTGTGAAACAAAACTTACTTCGTAAGCATGACCTAGTGTATTTCAAAAGCTCAGCTTAGTTTTATGAGTTCCCCACAACTAACTGAGCGGATTCGATTCCACTGGTCCATGTATAATAGTAGTTGGAATTTTTACCGTATGAATTATCGAGCAAGGTGTTAGGCTTGTCCATCAGGCAGGATAAGATATGTCCATGTAACCTAGAGGTCTGCACATTGTGGTAGCCGCTAAAACGTTTAACAGCTTTGCCTACAAGATAATCCGTATACTTACCCCAAATTGCTTGCATTGGCAGCGGGTTACTACCTTTTCTCATCGCACTTACAATCATATTGATCGACTTTTTCTCGACTCGATTGTACAATGAGGTCCAATCTAAATAGTCACCCCGGCCAGACAACTCAAGCTGCTCTTGCTGTCTTGTCTTTTCAATATCTGTGCGGAAGAAATACAGTAAATCCTTACCTGGACTGCTTTTTGGCAAAATCGGCCATAATTGGTGAGCCATATCTGGTGATAAATAAACACTAATTTCATAAAATTTGTTCGATGCTATTTCATGGGACAAGGTGTCTCGGACATAAAGGTGGAGATCCTTATGCTTATTGAATATGTGAGCCGTTCGATCGAATTCTGATTCTTCTTTATAGAAGATCGTTTGTGGCAGAATAACAATCCGATGGTCAGGATAGTCCGCAACAATCTTCTCACGAAGCTTCTGGTGTGCGGGATACAGATCTCCGAAATTACCTCCACCATGAAGGACAATAATGTGATCCCTCGGTATGACCAGCTTATCGGGAAAATCTAGAACGCTATAACGGGCTTGAACCCTTATATCATAGTCCTTGAAGAATGCCTCCGTGCCTTTCATAATCAACAGATCACCTCCATTGCTATGAACAGGATAATCAATATAATAAATACTTGACCCTGGTGAAATCACGTTCAAAATGATGCGAAGTTGATCTTTCAAAACATCCATTGGATGAATGTTCGATTTCATGTGCATATCAGTGAGCTCCTTTTCTTTTTCTTAAGTCTTTAATACGCTCGAGCAAAAAGTGGAAATCTTCCTTATTAAATAGGATACTGCTCATCTTCATCTGAAAGACGATCCTCATCGATGCCATCGTCACCAACAATCGGATTATCGCGCCAATGAATAAAGCTAGTGCGATCCCGTTCAGTCCATATAGTGGGGTAAACACGAAAAATAACCCAATCGTTACTGCCAGCGCAATAAGCTGCCGAACTAGTACTAAACCGGGTCTTCCCATCGCATTAAAAGAAGAGGCCAAAATCCAAGACCCCCCACCAAGAATACATTCTATGGACAAGAGATAAAAAGCTCCACTCGCTTCTAGGAAAGGTGCGCCAAACAGTATTCCCATCAGATAGCGGCCGATGAACATACTCGGAACAACAATAATCATCATCAAGATCATAGATAGCCTGAACGCTCGACCAACCGTAACCATGATTGTATCCTTATCCATACCGGTTACCTTTGGGAAAATAACGTTTGTAATCGCTGTTTGCACAACATTAAACACACGGGATAGTGCGTAAACAACGGTATAGAGGCCCAAGTCTCGAGCGGTTAGCATCGACAAAATGATGAGTTTATCGAATTGGGCGTACAATGTCCCGAGTAACTCAACTCCAAATACTTTACTCCCATATCCGAATAGTGCCTTTGCCGCTGTTCGATTCCCCGAACCCTTGAACCAATCAATTTTCAACGCCTCTCTCATGCTATACAAGGCCCAAGATATAACAAATACACTGGTCAAAAGAAATACCAGTGAAGCATGGTGAATACTTAAGTTACCAACGGCCCAAAGCACCAACAATCCAATTAGATTGATCAAAGGAAAGTATAAACGTACACCGTTGTAGACGTTAAATTTACCTGTGCTTTGCGCAAGTGCTGAGATTAAATTTACTGCCAGTAATATAGGCAACATCAACACCGTATACCATCTTGCAATTTGAATAATTGCTTCAGGGTAATTTCCTAGCCATACCGGCAGCCAAATCCAAGCGATAACGCCAACGACCACACTAACAGGGAGTTGAAACAGAAAACCTGCCCTTACGAAATCTGCTTCATTACCTCTGTTTTGTTTGATGTTATATATTAATGAAGTAGGAAGACCAAACCCAACCAGACCGGCCAGCAAAGTTGGCCAAAATAGAATAGCTGAGAACTCACCTTTTCCAACGACTCCAAACATACGAGCTGTTACGATCGAGGTTAACGTGCTTACAACCATGACCAAGAAATTGGTTGCACTCGTACGAAGAATCGTTTGAAACAAACCGTTGCCACTCCACACTTTTTGAAAGGTGAGCTGTGTCATAATGTTGCCTCACCCCCTACTGTTATAGCGTAGGATGCCAACAAGAGATCCATTGCGGTAACAAATTTTAATGACCTGGCGGATAAATGTTTTAAAATGAAAGATAGACAGTAGCGCAGACGCAATGGCCTGCATCATACGTATCGAATGCTTCGTAATCGCTATAAGGCTAGTATCTTGACGTTTGACCGCATCACTTACTCCCTGCCAAAATATCCGTTTCAGGAACCATGACTTCGTCGTGCGCTCTTTTGCGATTTTGTGCTCTACCTGTGCGAACGGCGTATAGTACACCTTGTATCTTTCACGCAGTCTTGCAATCAATTCACTTTCTTCGCTCGATAGTAAATTAGTCCCTACCCGACCCAAATCTTCGCGAAAGGGCTTGATATCATTGAATACATCCCGCCTGAAGGCAACGTTAGCACCATAAGGAATGAATGGAGTCGGCATTTCCTGTACTTCATTTGAATAATTGAGAATTGTGAACACAGAACGATGTTCTTCTGGAATCCAATCCGGTTCCTGGGCTTCCCAGATCGGATCGATCCTACCACCGACACACCCGATCTCTGGATTACTTTCAAAAACGTCCACGATTTCATGAACCCAGTCTTGGGAGGCAATTGCATCGTCATCCAGAAATAAAATGTACTTGCCGTTCGCCTCTTTTATCGCCCGATTCCGGGCAACCGATAATCCAAGCTTATGCTCATAAATATAGCGTATCCTTGATCCAAAGCGTCGCCTTAAATCGTTCACCACTTCCGTGGTTTGATCAGTTGATCGATTATCTACAACAACTATTTCGATTGCTTCTTTTGCATAACTCTGTAACATGACACTCTCAATGGCTTCGCCCGTATCCTTCGCCCGATTATGGGTACATATGGCTACCGTTACTACTATATCCATCGTTCATCCCCATCCTTGATAAACGTTTTTAACCTGCTGCGCAATGGCGCTCCACTCCAACTCTTTCAACACTTCTTCATATTTGGGTGTATTTTCTTCTCTCTTTACATTCAAAGCTGCTTTCATCGCATTTTGCAGTCCATTTCCATCCGCTGGTTCGTAGCTCACAACCATATCTTCCTTGAAATATTCATGAATGAAGTCATTGTCTGGCATGACGATCAACTTCTTAAAGGACAGTCCAAGTATAGCTGTACCGGAAGTCGTAATTTCTTTGTAAGGCATCACCATGACATCCACTGCACTAATTAGATCAGCTACTTCTTCATTCGGTATGAAGCGTAGATCCATCACTATATTCTGGTTATCCTTAACGCTCTTCAGGTATTCAAGCATCTCTTGATCTGCCTTACCCGCAATGATCAGATACGTTTGTCTAGTTTTCACTGCATTAAAAGCTTCGATTAAATCTTCAACACCTTTATATGCTTTAATAGCTCCCAGAAATAAATAGACATCGGCATCATCATTAATGTTATATAGTTCTCTGATATTCATGCCCTTCGGCTTGTACACACCTAAATAATGACCATGCTTCACCACGAACAATTTGCTTGCTGGAACACCAAATTCGCTCATAACTTTTGACTTGATAGAATCAGAGGCTACGATCAGTTTGCTGCAAAAGCGACAAATTAGCGACCGCATGAAGCGCTCCATGCCTATAAACTTCATGTGATGTGGGTACAAATTATGAATGGTCCATATCAACTGAACACGTCTCAATTTTAAATACACCATACTGCAAATGAAGAAGAACGATTTCACGATAAACAATAGCAGATTCTCATTTTGATAGGCATGATGCATCCAATGAATGTGGACAACGTCTCCCGTTTTTACTCCGCCTAACTTAAGCATTAGTTTGCCATGTCTCAAATCCACAATATCCATACCTGCTCCACTTAGCGAATCGGATAGTAAATCATTATAGAAGTTCAATTGACTTGATTTCGGCCACATCCATACTTTCATGACATTACTCTCCCTAACTTTTCTCTCGAATCAATTCCACCGGACATCCCTTTTTATCACCTTTGCCGGTGTCCCCCCTACAAGCGTATATGGCTCCACATCTTTCGTCACAACAGAACCCGCAGCAACTATAGCTCCATTACCAATGCGAACTCCTTTTAAAATTATAGATTTACATCCGATCCAGACTTCATCACCAATCACAATAGGTTTAGTAGATGACATTGTTCCTTCCATCTGATGATAATCCGTGTCTGTGATGACTACGTCCCATGAGATCGCACAATCATTGCCGATCTTAACGGATGCCATAGACATGATCTCTGTCCGGCGGTTAATATACGTTCGATCACCAATTACAATCTCAGCTCCAGGTTTATCTAAATAGAAATTTACTTGGTCATAGAGCATCACCCTATCTCCAAAAATTAATTTCGAATGTGGACTCCTTGAAATGACATGTGAACCTGATACTTGTAGTCTCGAACCACTTTGAGTGGCTCTGAGTCTAAACAATCTACCTCGTAGCAAGCGATAGGCTTTTTTTAGAACATGCTTTATACGACTTATGTTCAAGCGAGGCCCCCTCTCTGTCACTTGCGAACCTTCAATTATGTCTACGTATCCAGTTCGGTGGGACTTGAATTTCGCGGATGACCTTGGCAGGAGAACCTCCGGCGAGCACATTGTCAGGAATATCGCGCGTTACAACACTTCCTGCAGCTATGACGGAATTCTGTCCAATAGTCACGCCCGGTAAGATCAGCACTCCACGCCCAATCCAGACATTATCCGAAATAACGATTTCTTTGCTATAGGATAGATCATTTACATCTACAGGGTGAAAGTTCGTATCCATCATATTGACCATGGGACCTATAATCGTATAACTGCCGATCCGAATCGATTTCGTACAGCCGATATCTAATCCATAATTAAAGAACACATGATCACCCACCCAGAGCTTAGCCTCCTTACTGACAGTAATTGAAGAAGGAAAAGGCTTGGCATGAAAGGAAACATTACCTCCAATGACGATTTTCCCTTTATTACTTACCCGCAGCTTCCCTGAAATCCGCCCTAGAAAGCCAACGGAATTGGCTTTGAATGGTAAGATACATGCTCCCTTAAGCACAGCCAATACCTTACCTAGACTAATTTGATTGAATGAAATACTCATGATATCAACCAACCATTTGTTGGATTCATCGGTTCTGCTAGTAACGATTGGTAGGTGTCTTCTACCTTGCGAGCAATCGTGACCATATTAAAGTCCTTCATGACATTCATATAGCCTTGGATAGATAGTTCCTGATAGTCAATGGTCTTGTCATATACACTATCAATTGTCTGATATAGCGCGTCGACATCCCCATCCTTCACGATAAAGCCTCCCTTAGTTTGATGAATGATTTCCGGGGCTCCACCAGAATCAGCAACAATAACAGGGGTTTGTACAAGTAGAGATTCAATAATCACTCTTCCAAACGGCTCATTTAGTGAGAAGTTAATTGTCAGATCGCATTCCTTCATAAGATCAAGGGGCTTCTTGCTGTATCCATAAAAGATAACGTGATGCTCCAGCCCATATTGCTTGACCTTCAGGACCATATCATTATAATAATCCTCCGAACCATCCACCGATGTATCTCCTACGATCAGCAATTTCCAGTTGTTCTTCTTATGATCAGCCAACTTCTTGACTGCTTCAATCACCAGATGATATCTCTTCCACTCTACGATCCGACCAAAGGTACCAATAACAAGAATATCATCCTCCATAAAGCTACGACTCCTCATCGTCAAAGCTAGTTCTGGATCGACTCCGTTATAAATAATTGTTTTATTCTTTCCTTCAATTGAGTTCGCAACAAAGTGCGAAATACAGATGATCTGATCAAAAAACCGAGGCAGTACACGATTGAACATCTTCAAATGCGTATAGTCCCGATGATGCCAAACTATTTTGCAATTCGTTAGAAATTTGAGTGGTGCGGTATACCACGGTGCCCTCCAACCATTGGCATGAATAATATCAATGTGATTTTTCTTCGCGAATCTCCTGATTTGGAATACGGTTTCGAGGTAACCGAGCCCTAATCTCTTCTTAATACTGTTCAAGCGAAGTGGAAAATGAGTATAGTTCGTTCTAATCTCACTTAAGAAGTCAGCATCCCTCGGACTTAATAAGAAAATCCGATGTTTTGACGTATCCAAGTAATTGATTAGATGGATCAGACTTTGTTCGGCGCCACCCTTTTTATCTGCATGGGTAATAAATAGGACGTTAATTTTATCCTTATTCATCACAGCACCTGCTCCAATTGAACATGGGTATTCAATGAATTTATGTAGCTTTTCAGTACCTCTTTATGGTTGTAATGTGTACGAATATAATGTTGTGACGACTCTAGCAAGTCTTTGGCTAATATAGGATTATCAAACATCTGCTTCACTCTGAAATAAAACTCCTCTGGGCTATCCGCAACCATAATGTGTTCATTATGAACAAGTCCAGTGCCCTCATAACCAATAGATGTTGAAATGACGGGCAAGCCGTTTTGAATCGCCTCGATCGTTTTTAATTTTACACCAGCACCATTTTGCATCGGATTCACGAACAGATACCCACTTTTATAAATATCGTCGAGACTCTCGGGCGTATCATGTACAACCACATTCGTCATATCAAAAGACTGTAGCCAATTTAAGCTTTGTTTCCTACTGTTTCCGGCCACAATAAATTTGTAATCCGGCTCCTGTAGCATCAATGGATGAACATGCTCAAGATACCACTCAATCGCTTCCCGGTTATTTGGCATGAACAGGGATCCGATAAATACAACATGCTTAGTTTGGAACGTACTTGCAAGGAAGGTTTCCTTCGTCACCGGTGGTGGTAAGAACAGGCTTTTGGCAGAAGGATGTCGTCTCTGAAATTCTTCAAACTCCTTATTAGAGATAAACAAATATTTATCTACTTTCTGCAGCATTTTTTTCTGCAATGTGCTGAACTTATAACTCTCCATGAGATAATACAGCTTATGAATTATATTCTTAGTGCTTCGAGCAAGCGCCTTGAAGTATATTGCCTCATCATTGTGAACCCGTAAAATGACGTTAGCATGTTTGATCAGTGGATTCTTTAGGATGGGATACACATAATCGCCTTCCAACAGCACATAATCATAATCCTCATCGATGTTCACGTGTTTCAGCTCTTTGCGCGACTGGGCTTGCATTGGGATGGAATGGAGCAGATCCGTAAGCTTGCTCCTCCTGTCACACAGCTTAATCTTCTCAACATAATGATATACTACCTCGATGTCTCCATGAGAGGGCAGTTGTTTACCGCAAACAACAAGATGTATCTTCCAGCCAAGCTCGGCTAACACCTTAATTCTTCCCCACGTATCAACCCGACCCCCATGATCAGCGGGATATGGGAAGTCACTACACACAACAAGTATCTTCATCTCGTAACCCCCCAGGTGTTGTTATAATTTAATTCTTTTTTTCCTAGAAAAAGACTAATAAATGCGAAAAGCAGCCATATCTCATATTTAATTTCAAGTGCCACAAAGAGCAACGAGAATAAGACGAATATAAGCGCTATGAATAAAATAATATTTCCCTTTACTTTAATAATCAGATCTTTAGCTAATAGATAGAAAAATACGACCGAGAAAATTCCGCCGAACATCACCCATTGGAAAAATCCCGATTTAACGCCCAAATTTTTATCCGAACCCGAATACTGCAACAATTCCCCTGTATTGATCTGGCTCATACCGAAAACATTGTAATAAAAACGGGACATCAGGTTGATCGCATCATCCATATATTGATCAAAGTACATTAAATATGCTCCTGTACCAACCCCTAATGGATGGTGAAAAACGGTAGTGATAGCAACAATAATCGTGCCCATCCGTGTATAAGATGACGTGTAATTCTCGATATCATTGCTAAATGAACTGATTAGTCCTGCTGAGAAATAAGTGATAAACAAATACATCGCCAAGATAACCCCAAGTAGAAGAAAAAAGTTTCTTTTCTTCCTGAAATCGAGGAATTTGATCATGGTCACCACTAGAGTTAATAGACTCACAATTAAAAATCCCTTTGATCCCGTAACGAATAAATAAAACAGAAAGAAACTAGCTACATAGAGACAAGACAACGTCTTTGCGAAGCCATTTAAATATCGGGATAAATAAATCATAATCGCAGAGTACACGACGACTATCGAACCCGTTGTACTACTTTCCGAAGTAAGTAGCCTCACCCTCCAATAAGGATTACTCTTGGAGTGCATAAAGGGAAGTGCATTCGGCATACTTACCAATTCAATAATCATAATGCCTAACAAGAGGGTGAATACGGCACAAAAACAACCATAAAGCAGCTTAAAACTGTTTATTTTTGAGAAGACGAGCTGCATATGCCGAATATAGAGCAGGATGACCAGAAAGTAGATTAATACCTTTATTGCCTTACCAAGAAGGTTCTCTGTTCCGAAGCTGTAGCTACCCTGCATGAATTGAACCAGAATATAGATCATGCTGATAAAGCTTAGATAGATAATGAAAGCTAATATATACTTCTGTAGCTTGGACACCGTCATAATCTTCTTATATTTCGAGAGCATCGCAATCTCGCAAAATATAAAGAGCGGAAACAGAACAATAATAGGTGATCGGCCTATTTCACCGATACTATTCACCAGTGGGAAATCCTGATAGAGTGTCAGTATCAGCAAGAAACTGAGATAAAGTCCCAAAAACATCTGCCCTTTGCCCGGTTGCCTCTGAACTACTTCTTCATTTGTCGTAGGATTGTTCTGTAAGCTCATATTCATCATCTTTCATCCCCGTGAATCTAGACATATTTGCCCACGGCCCCAGAGTACTGGTTTCTGCGGTTGCTCAAGGCAGTTTCGTACAATAACTCGATTTGTTGATTCATCTTATCCGCATGGAATTTCTCATTAAAAATTCTTTCTCCCGCTTCACCCATCACTTCTAGCTTGTCTTTGCTTAATTCCTCAATAATTCGAACTAACTCTTCCTTATGATCAAAATCGAAGATATAACCATTGACTCCATGCTGAATGATCTCGGGAAGTGCACCTCGGTTGCTTGCTATAACAGGCTTTTTATTCCGCAGCGCCTCAATTGCAACGATACCGAATCCTTCCCAACGAGACGGAACGATAACGGCGTCGCACGCTCTCATATAGCGGTCAATCTGCGAATTATCTACCCATCCAATCTTCACCGCATTGCTCGGAAATTTATAATCAAATTGTTTCAATACGGTATCACCTACTAAGTAGAGATTGATGTCTCCGAAATCATGCTCGTTAAACACCTCAAGCAGCAGATCAAACCCTTTTTGCCGGTCGAAACGCCCTACATATAGCAGGTTAATTTTGTCCTTCTGAACTTCAAACGGTAAAAAATCCGTAGAAGGAGCATCCGATACCCCGTTATATACGACTACTGATTTTTTGAAAGACAAGCCGTAATTCATCGACATCTGATACTCATGATTGGAGATATTGATGATGACGTCTGTACGGAACGACAACAGCTTCTCCACTGAAGCGAACACCCGCTTCTTCCAGGCCTTCGTGTCCATTAGAAAAGCCCAACCATGCGCACAATAAATCACAACGGGACGTTTCCTCTTAAAAAGAAACAACGTCCGCAGAAAGAAACCTGCGAACGTTCCATGGACATGCACGATATCGGGATTCACTTCGTTAATCATCTTATGAATCGACTTCATGGCTTCGAGAAAATATTTAGGATTTCTCTTATAAGGGTACAGATACAATCGATCTGGACTAATACGAAGGGTCTCCTGACTGGAGTTCTGCTGAGACGCTACGAGATAAATATCATGGTTGCTGGATTGATAGTTCAAGACCTCATTAAGATGAGTTTCAATTCCGCCTTTTGTAAACTCCGAAATATGAAGGATTCTTGCCATTCCCTTCCCTCCATTTCTAAGTTAAAATGCATCCTGAGATCCAAGCATGGCCTTCATCGTTCGAAATATAATTTTGATGTCGAACCAGATGCATCTCTTCGAAATATAAGTAATATCGAGCTCGACCATTTCTTTAAAGCTAAGATTATTTCTACCACTAACTTGCCAAAGTCCTGTGCAACCTGGTGTGACAGACAAACGTTTCTTCTCATAATTGGTATATTCAGCAACCTCTCTTGTTAGAGGGGGTCTCGGTCCTACCAAGGACATTTCGCCTCTTAGTACATTAATTAATTGTGGAAGCTCATCGATACTTGTCTTTCGAATAAGCCTGCCTACTTTCGTCACACGAGGGTCATCTCGCATCTTGAACATGGCCCCACTAATCTCATTTTTATCAAGTAGATCCTTCAGTTTGTCTTCAGCATTGGTATACATCGAACGAAGCTTGTACATTCGAAACAGCCGCTCATTCTTACCAACTCGAGTCTGATAGAAAAAGATAGGTCCTGATGGATCCTCAATTTTAATGAGAATTCCAATAAAAATGAACAATGGACTTAATAGAATGAGTCCTGCTAGTGAACCAATGATATCAATCGCTCGCTTGAGCACGGAATATATAGTGAGACTTTCTTGCTTAAAGCTTGTCATCAAATAATAATCTGAGAATCCTATTACTGCCTCATCCCGGTATGGTGAAGGTGTCATCTTAGATCACTCCTTAACTGCAAATAATTGTTTGCGAAGCTCAAGCTCCATAATTTCCTCAAGTCCTGCCATTAGTAAATGCTTAAGATCGTTATTTCGAAGAGCAAATTGAATATTCGTCATAATAAAGCCGATTTTCTCACCAACATCATAACGAGTACCTTGAAAGTCATAGGCGTAGACACCTTGATGTTCATTAAGCTTTTGAATAGCATCGGTAAGCTGAATCTCCCCACCAGCACCAAGCTCATGTCTTTCCAAATAATCAAAAATATCAGGTGTCAACACATAACGACCCATGATGGCTAGATTGGAAGGAGCTTGTCCTTTAGGCGGTTTCTCCACAAATCGATTCACTTTGTATAGATTATCTATTCGCTCACCTGGATCTACTATTCCGTATCGATCCGTTTGATCTACATCTACCGTTTGGACACCGATTACAGAACGTCCGGTAAGCTCATACTGCTGAATCAACTGCTTCGTACATGGAACTTCGGCTTCCACGATATCGTCTCCAAGGAGAACAGCGAACGGTTCGTTTCCAATAAAATTTCTGGCGCACCAGACGGCATGTCCAAGCCCTTTGGCCTCTTTCTGCCGAATATAATGGAGATTAACATGAGATGATTTCCTAACCTTCTCAAGGATGTCGAACTTACCTTTTTCCTCTAAAATGTGTTCGAGCTCAAATGCAATATCAAAATGATCTTCGATCGCACGTTTTCCTTTACCCGTTACCACGATGATGTCTTCCACACCTGATTCAATAGCTTCCTCCACGATATACTGGATGGTTGGCTTATCAACAATAGGAAGCATCTCTTTAGGCATCGCTTTTGTTGCCGGTAAAAATCGAGTGCCGAGTCCTGCGGCGGGGATAATGGCTTTGGTCACTTTTTTCATGTTTGATCCACCCTATCCTATTTTTTTATTCGCTTTGCACCCAGCTACTACTCCGAGTTAATAAACAAAAATACAAGGGCATTGAACCCTTCCTCACATTACACTCTTGACGACAAACGTCTAAGGTCTGGCTGACCCACAGCATAATCGAGTGCCTCCGGTGATAAAGGTGCAAGAGACATTACCTTCCCATTCCTAAATTCAGAACCTTGGGAGAATTACACTTAAGCTTCGTTTACATCTTCGTAATAGTAGGAATATGCATCCGAATTTTTGCGATTAATATTATTGAGTACTACTCCAATTAACTTGGCGTTCACATGCCCTAAAGAAGCTTTAGCTTTGAGTGCCTCGTCTTTCTTCACTCTTCCCGAGTCAATAACGAGTACAACACCATCGCTTTGCGTGGCTACAATTTGGGCATCTGTGACAGACAAGATCGGAGGTGTATCGATGATGATCACATCGAACATTTCCCTGGTTGTTGCAAGTAATGTTGCCATTTGCTTAGATGAAAGCAGTTCGGACGGGTTAGGCGGCGTAGGACCTGCATGAATGACTGACAGATTCTCCGTATTGGTATGCTGTATCACTTCGTGAAGATCTTTCTGTTTAAACAAAGCGCTTGTTAAGCCACTGCGGTTGGACTGCCCAAAGATGTGATGCTGCGATGGCTTTCTTAGATCGGCATCAATCAGCAGTACACGTTTATTGGCTTGAGCAAAAGCGACAGCCATATTGGCACTGGTGGTACTTTTTCCTTCATTTGGCTTGGATGAAGTCACCATGATGACTTGCAGGCTTTGATCTATGGTTGAGAACTCGATATTTGTCCGCAGTATCCGATAGCCTTCGGAGATCGGTGACTTTGGATTACTTTCCGTAATGAGGTTCCATTCAGGAATCAAACGAGACATGACTATCCCTCCCAGTTGCTGGCTTAAGTGGAGCTGTATTATCGCGCTTCAACTTATCCATTTCTTTGAATCTCGGTATGGAGGCCAGTACTGGAACTCCTAATAACATCTCGATATCCTCTTCGGTCTTGACCGTGTCATCCAAGTAATCCAGCAGGAATGATATACCTACCCCAAGCATTAAAGACAACATGAACGCCACAGCAATATTCAGTTTGGCATTAGGCGCAATCGGACCATGTATCTCTTTAGGATCGGCTTTGTCCAAAACAGAGACGTTGTCCACTTTCATGAGCTCAGGAATTGTTTTTTGAAAAACAACGGCAACGGCGTTTGCAATATTTGCAGCCTTTTCATAAGAAATATCGCGAACAGAAATGGACATAACCTGCGTTTCATTAACTGAGCTAACACTTACCTTCCCAATAAGCTCGCTGTAGGTCACTTCAAGATCTGGATAATCTTTAACTACAATTTTCATCATTCTTGGTGTCTTGATAATCTCTTTATAGGTTTTAATTAGCCCAATCGTAGAGTTAATGGACCCAACATCTATACTCGGAATCAGTGAACTGCTGTCCTTGTACTGGTTGACGATAAGCTTAGCGGATGCTTCATATTGCGGCGTGATGAAATATGAAGAGTAAATGCCAATAGATAAACAACTTACGGCCATAATTAGCACGATCAATAACAACCTTCGTTTGACGATTAACCAATATTGTTTGAGTTCCAAATTGTTTCCTCCATTACTAGTTACTTATGTCTTCCTTCCTCCATAACTCCAACGAAGTTCCCGTAATGAATATTTTATTAATATAGTTATTCAAAACGAGAACTATAGGGTAGGATTTATCCGCAGAAGTATAGAACTCTGCGGAAAATCATTCTTTATGAATCTACTATGATCTAAATTATTCAATTCGAGAACTCGAGGGTATGGTTGCTCCAATAATCATAATTAGAACCTATCCTGATGCTCGCTATGTAACCTGTGACACCTTGAATTCATAAACTCGTCAATCGTACCGCCATTCACGACATGCTCCATCATATCCACTGAACAAGCTTCAAATCCTAACTTCCTGAGTAATTGCGACAATACTTCCGACATGTCCACCGGTTCATCCCATGATCTATACCCGGAGAATACAAGCAGTTCAGATAAAGATTTAGTTTCTTCTAACCCATCTTGATTCGATAGAGAAGGATCTTCGGATAATACTTTCAAAAATTGCTTCAGCCTTCTTCGCCTCTGCTCGTCATTCGAAACATTCATCTTTCATATCCTCCATTCATCAAGTCTTACTTTCTTTTGAATAATGGAGCTTAACCTTCTCTGATGACTATTATGACATAATTGTAAACATTTCTTGAGAGAATAAAGACATGGTTAAGAGCTCCTAATTTATGTAGAACAGTAACATCACTTGTCTTGTTTAGGATAGTTAAATGGATTATTTTGTATTATGTAAACGCTTTATATGTTATTTTATACATTGTTATTATAAAACTGTCCCTATATCACTTTAGCAAGCTAAATTCCCTTGTAAAATAAAGGTTTTTGGACTGTTTCATGAACTGATGTAATTTGCGAATCGAGCTAAACTCCTGCTCAAACTAGGGACTATTGACCACGGTCCTATAAATACAGGACTATTAGTGAGGTATTTAGATGTTCAGAATGGGAAAATCCACTCACATTTTACATAAATAAACGTTTTGCTGGCCTAAATAATCAAAAAAAACCAAGTTTTTCCGCGAAAATCCGGTTCACTTGGTTCAAAACATATATCAATCCCGATGAAAGTAAGCCATTTCAGCAGGATCTATTTTTTATGGGCATAGTACTAATCAGGAATTCCCATAATTTTCGGGATAAATTTATAACTTCAGTAGCACAAATAATGGAACGAAAAATCCAATATCCTATTACTAATTAACCGTGTATACATATGGAGATGGTCCTATCCAAGGTTCTATGCATTACGAAAAATAGGACAATATACGTCGCAGTACGCTCTTTGACGAAACTGATGTAGGTGCACTGTTAAACGGTTTGTCCTCAACAATACACTGGGCATTATTTATGAAGTAATTATACCATTGCTCTCCCATACGTTCATTGATCACATCATACACCTCACGCAACCGAAAACCTCTGCGCTGTACATGATGGGCATCCGATGAAACAATATGAATGAGTCCACTACTACAAAGCAACCACGACATTTTCTCGATTTTTCTGCCAAATCCACCAAGCAAAGAATGGCTTGTAACCTGCGCAAACGCACCTCTTTGTATCAGTGCAGCCAATCTTTGAGGATTCTCTATCACTTCCGCATTACGTTCAGGATGGGCAATAATCGGTTTTAATTTCATGATTTTGAGTTCATGAATCAGCTCATCCATCTCCTTCGGTATATGGGAAGATGGCATCTCAATCAGCACATAATTAGAGTTAGCCAATGGAAGTAACTCCGCTCTTGACCAAGCTTCTAACAAATCGATATGTACACGAATTTCTTGTCCAGGTAATATCGTAACTGGCACACCTAAGGCAAGTAATTGTTCGTTAATGTAGCGTGTATGTTCTACAACTTCAACCGCCGAATTGAAATATCTCCCATTCGCATGGTGTGGTGTTGCGATAATGGTTGTAATCCCTTCCGAGACGGCAGCCCTCGCCATATCCAGGGTATCCTTCCAATGCTCCGCTCCATCATCGACACCAGGCAGTATATGCGTATGGATATCTATCATGTTGTTCTTCACTTCCTATTCATATATTGACTTGATATGTTTTTATTAAACTATCATACTCATTTATAAAAGTGCAATTTATACATAACATGAAAACAGAAAAACAAACCAAACCCAGAGCATACTCATCTGGGTTTGGTTTGCTTGTACATAGGAGCTAGATTCGCACTCTTTCGTGCTTGTTAAATACAAGTTTTCAGATACTTAAGATGGAAGTATAAGCCTCATGCACCGCGTCATATACTTTACGCGCCCGGACACTATCACCCACATTAACAATGTCTACTTTACCCTCAAGCGCCGAATATACCTCATTGTTAGGTCTAAATCCCATAGCAAGGACAACGTTATCACAAGGTATCTCTTGTTGGCCATTTTCATTCTCTACAGTCGCAAAACCTGTACCGATCTTCACCAATTTAGTACTTGGCATGGAAGTGATATTAGGGTGCTGCAACATTACTTGAAGCATCATCATATTTTGGATAAATAGCGGTTCCGGTAGTAGCTTATCCGACATCTCTACGATAGTTACTTTTTTACCTTTACGTGCATAATTAATCGCTGTTTCGCAGCCCACCAAACCACCGCCAATAACAACAATGGTATCACCAACAAGGCATAACTCGCGCAGTGCATCCGTAGCTACACATACGTTTTTGCCCATAATACCTTCAATAGAAGCCGGTCTTACAGGGATTCCTCCTGCAGCCCAGATCACCTTATCGGCTCCGTAGGCTAGAATCGATTCTTCCGTAGCTTAATGGACTGAATCAGCTACTCGGGTTGCGACAGTTCCAAAATCTTCAGTAGCCACCTCTACTTCTAATTCTACTTCATCAACATTAATCTTAAATATATTGATTCCTTGAAACAGTTTTTGTGAAATTTCATTAATTTCAATAGCTTCCTGGGCAATATCACGAACAGCGATGTCCTGCTGAGTACTAGAGGCGTTAACTTCCTGCACCCCTGCTGCAGTTTCTTCCGCAATGGCCGCAACACAATGAACGGATTCTGCAAGTCTAGTATTTTTCTTCCGAGTTATATTCACCTTGTCATGTATTTGTTCGATTTGTCTGCTGATCTCCCCAATAGATTGATCAATGGCTTCAAAAGATGAAAGAGTCTCCACTACTTTGTCGTCCTGCTCCTCCATATTCTCTTTCGTCTCTAGCATATATTTCTGTAAGTCCGCTATACTTGCTTGTAGTTCATTAACCATGGTATCGATATGAAGAGACGATTCTTTTGTCTGTAGTGATAATTTCCTGACTTCAGTAGCAATCACGGAGAATCCCTTGCCATAAGTACCCGCGAGTGCAGCTTCAATCGCAGCATTCAAGGACAGAACATTCGTTTGATTGGAGATATCCGTAATGGAATTGGTAATTTTGGAGATCTGTTTCGATTGCTCCGAAAGGCCCATTAAAGCTTCATAGACCTTCTCAATGGAATGCCTTGACTGTTCAGACACTTTCTGCAGAGAGGATACCGCCGCAGACCCCTTTTGAGTGTTGTGATTAGCCGTTTCACTAGTCAATACCATGATTTCAGTGTACTCCGTAATTTCATTGACACCTTGTTCCAATTCTTGAATCAGGACTGCACTTTGCTCAGATTGCTCAGCCTGTTGTTCCGCACCTGCTGAAATTTCCTGAATCGTCTTTACAATATCATGATTCGTGTTAGCGGTAATGGATGAGGATTGTTGAAAAGAATGCGAATAAACCGATAACGACGATGCAACGGAGTGTGTTTGCCGCAGCATATCTCGAACTCGCTCCACCATATGGTCGAAATGATGACTAAGAACCCCTAACTCATCATTATACGGTGAATTAATTCGATGCCGTAAGTCTCCTTCGGAAATTTTACGTAAAGCCGCTTGCAATTTATTAACAGGAGATAGGAAAGAGCGAATTAGCATAATGGCGATCGTAATCGTGAAAAGAAGCACAAGAATTGCCGCGTAAGTAACAATAGAGGTTGTTTCATTTAACAGATCAAAGGAATAAGCTTGCGCTTGTTGTGCATTCTTTGCTGCTGCTGTATACAATTGCTCATTGGTCTTCAACATATCTTGATTTAGCGCAAGTGCTTTTGTATGTATTTCATCAATGGTTTCCAAGACGACCAAAGGATCCAAATTGGGGTCTTCCATTGTAGAGATCAATTCATCAAAATACCCTATGTATTCCTCAACTTGATGTTTTAAAAGTTGTAAATTCTTATTGGCTTCTGTATTTGCAGCAAAAGTTACCGCCGCTATTTCATCAACAAACTGCTTTTGCTTCTCCTTAAATGGATCGACTAACTCCAGATCACTTGATTCGGCAAAAGAGGTTTCTTCTCTATTCAACTCTTGTAACAGTTGAGTCATTTTAGCGACGCTTATTCTCTTCTCCATCTCCACTTTTTGCGTTTCCATTGATAATTGTACTAGATTAATCTTATGACTTTGATATAGAGCCACTCCCAAAAAGATGATAGTGACAACAGAAAAGCTTATGATCAATTTCCACTTCATTGAATAGTGCAAGACGCTCTTCTTCAACTTGTATCATCCCCTCTTTTACAATACCAAGATACTAGGTCTTTCTTACTAATATCTTGATTGTAAAAGTCGGATATTAATTACTTCGCACGATCGTGTAAACGAAGTGTAAATTATATCGCAACAAAGTGTGAACTCTGCACTCAGAATCTCATTATAGTGTTTTTTTGAAATAAACCATGAAGGTACAAAACAATATCAAGAACACTCCTAAAACCCCCAACAATGTAAAGAAAATAATTTCATTAAAGAACCCTGCTATAACAGTGGACAAAGCCAATAAAATCAACATCCCCACAGTCGTAAATACAGATCCTTTATACACTATTAACTGCCCACGCTCATCATTTTCTTCGATGTATAGCTTTTTCAGCGCTTCATCACTTTTCATGCTCGCTAGGAATTTCACTATACAAAATATAAATACTAAAATTAGACCAATAAATACTCCTGATTGAAATCCGAGAATAAAATCGGAAATCTCAGGTAATCTGCTTCTGTTAGAAAGTAGTACAATATTGATTCCACAAGTTAGAAACATGCCCAATGTTAGATAAATAATTCTTAAACGTACTTTTTCTTTATACTTCTCCATCTTATATTCCCTCCATTTCACTAAAATCAAAAACATCCTCAATGGTCAATTCAAAATATTTAGCGATCTTATACGCCAAGACTAGTGATGCAGTATATTTCTCAACCTCCAGTGAAGTAATGGTCTGGCGGGTCACCCCTACTGCGAGTGCAAGTTCTTCCTGAGAAAGCTTATGTTGTTTGCGTAATTCCTGAATTCTAGTTTTCAAAATCACCCCTCCTAAATGCAATGTTTACTTTGCATATTTAGAATAGTCTACTTTGCATTAATTGTAAAGCAGACTTTGCAAAAATACTTTTGAGTCCCCTTTAAAGCATAAAAAATAGCATTACCTTTGCGTTGGTAATGCCGTCCTTATAAATTGACTATTTTTCTTATACGCCTATTTCTCTCGCCATAACCACGAGCTTGTTGATTGTATTCCAGTTACGAACTGTCGCCGGTACATTCAATTTATGTAGATTGCTGGTTAACTTAGAATTGCGCACACTATTTGCAAACAATAGGTATACTTCTCGGCCGGAGATACGATATTTTTCGTTATCGTTAGCGTACACATCCAACCGCTGGGCTGCTTCTTTTACCGGTTCTTCCGTTAGTAGTGCAACATAGAGACTCTCCCCCACAGCAGATGATTCTGCTTCCGCCACCTCTTCATCCGAAAATGGACAATTCTCGATAATCCGTTCCAACTGCTCTACTGTTCTCAAAGTAACAATGACTGGGAAACCAAACACAGCTTCGATCTCATGCTCAATTCGTTGACGAAGTTGTGACTCCTCCTCGTTCGATTGGAACAGGACATTGCCGCTTTGTATGTACGTCTTTACTTGATTCAAGCCCATCGTTTCAAACATCTCTTTCAATCGGGCCATTTTAATCATATTCTTACCGCCTACGTTAATACCTCGCAAGAGAGCGACATATGTAGCCATCTTAAATCCCCCACTTTTCAAATTTTGTTCTTGCTGTCTTGATCCAGCTTTCTAATTGTTCCTTTGTGACTTCTCTAGGATTGTCGATGAGACCCGCCAGGTACATTACGTCGCTGTTTCCCGTCTCATATAATTCTAATGCTAATCCATGATTTTTCTCAACTTTTTGTTATTCCTGTATTTCTTTGCACATTGCCGAATGTACTTGGATACATAACTATTTGGACAGTCAAAAGCTTTGCATACCTAAGAGGCTAGAAAGTCCTTGCCAAAACCAGGAATCTCCTGTTTACGCAGTGCGAATGCGTACCGCGATGAGAACTTGTGTGAGCGGACACTGAGTCCGTTATTTGCTGAAAATACCCTTGTTTTGTGATCTGTGCGGACACTGGTTCCTCTATTCGCTCAAATATCTCTGATTATGATGTATTTGGGACGAATAACGGATCTCAGGTCCGCAAAACTTACAAAAAGGCCTGAAAAGGACAAAATAGCGGATCCTATCGGTTCAACCCCCTAAATTTGGACACTTTCCACATCATTCTTAAGAAATCTCATCATAGCGCAATTTTTTGTGGGGGAATCAACCCCATGGTCATCAAACGTAAGTATTCCTTGGGTGGCCAATCCTTGAGACTGCCATGGATCCGTTCCGTATTGTAGTACCGAATGAATCGATCTACTTCTGCAAAGGCTTCTTCGTAATTTTCAAAACAATTGCGTTGGTAACATTCTCGCTCTATGATGCTGTGATACGACTCAATAAACGCGTTTTTGTTTGGTGTTTGGTTGGGGATCCGTTCGTGCTCTATGCCAGTTTGTTCGCAAAAAGTATAGAAAGCTTTACTAATAAACTGTGGCCCATTATCGGTCCGTATGACCAACTTGTGTTCTTGTTCGTGTATTCGCCGCTTTAGAAGCGCCTTCTGTACCGTACGTAAGATGTCCTGCGTGCTGCAAACCTTTCCGCGATGATGGGCGACAATGTTCCGATCAAACACGTCAATAATGCTTGCCAGGTAGAAATGCTGACGTTTACCGGCTACGTAACCGTACTTAATGTCCATCTGCCATAACTGGTTAGGTCCATCCACAACTCGGTTATTTGCAAGCCTTTTGGGTACAGGATTTGTCAGTTCACGCTGCGGATGAAGGATGCCCATTTCTTTGCATAAACGGTATACTTTCTTTTTGTTAATGATTAATTTATATTTTCGCCGCAACAACGTAGTTAGCTTTCGGTAGCCGAACGCTGAATTTGGCCCTTGGATAAGGCGTCTGAGGTACCCTCTAATACGAGCATCTACCACCTGTTTTCCATCCTTGTCAAATGAGTAACCCGGAATAGGCCGGCCGCTACTGACAGGTTGTTGGTGTTCAGGATGTTGCAGACGATAGTAGTAGGTTGAACGAGGGATTCCACACAGACGTAGTACTCTTTGAATAGGATATCCCTGTTCAATCCAGTGTGTTGCTACTTCCAATCGGGATACTTTTTTTTTACCAAGTCACGAAGGATGTTGTTTTCGAGTTCTTTTTCTCCCAACAGCTTCATGGCACTGTCATATTTCTTCTGCAAATCTTCGTAACTGGCTGCATTCTGTTTCAGTTTCTCGGCATCGATTTGCTTCTTTTTCATAAGGTCGTCCACCTCATCCTGATATTGGCGGACCCAGTTGCTTAACGTTTTAGGAGACATTCCGTGCTTCCGGGCTACCATCTCTACTCGGTAACCGGCAAGCACTTCAACCACTAGCTCCTTCTTCGTTTCAACAGGGCACCTGAATCGTCTTTTCATCGATTTACTCCTTACTCATTTTAGTGTATATGAGGTGGATTGGAGTGTCCAATTGGATTAGGGGGCTATATAGCTATGTCCTCTCACCTTGAATCTTTGCTTACGGATTCGACTTAACGGCACATTTCAGTCTCACATCTCTTAGTATCTTGGTTTCTAGTTCGGTACGGTTCCCCATCTACTCAATTCTTTGTTCCCACATTCCAGTAAGTTAAAATTTATATCATTCAAAAATTTAATGATGTTCATTTCTCTGTTTTTTAATTACACTTAATTTATAGAAAAGTTGTCTGCTAAACAGATGGAGGTATATCATGTATTTGTTTGTCGTCAATAAGAACTCTGGGAACGGAAGAGGTCTCCGTGTCTGGACAAAAATAAGTAAGATACTTGATAAGCGTAACATTCTTTATCAGCATATATTCACTGAATCTGCCGATCAAGCTCATACTCTTCTAATAGAGAAACTGTCTGATCCTATTACCTGGAAAGCAGTGGGTGTTGTTGGGGGCGATGGAACGATCAATAGTCTGTTACCGGCATTACGTGATTCTGGCGTTCCCTTAGCTGTTTTCCCTTCTGGTTCTGGAAACGATACAGCTCGGGGGTTTCATATTCCGATGAAGACCAGCGCCGCACTAGAAGTTATGCTGGGCGGCCTGCCTAAAGCCGCCGATTTAATCTCTATTTCTGGGCAAAGCGCCCTCACCGCGCTTGCGGTTGGATTTGATGCGGAAGTCGCCCACAACGTGAACAATAGCTTATATAAGAAAATTTGCAATGCTTTTGGCTTAGGAAGACTGGCTTATGTGATCGGAGTTTTCCATACCCTTATAACTTTTCGCCCTGCCCCATTAACTGTGGAATGCGACGGTGTGACACATACCTACTCGTCTGCCTGGCTGACCGCAGTCAACAACGTTATTAGTTACGGAGGAGGTCTTGCAATCTGTCCCCAAGCAATTACAGACGATGGTTTTCTGGATATCTGTATCGTTCACGATTGCTCAAGAATTCAACTTCTGATGCTATTTCCGACCTTACTCTATGGTGGGCATACCAGGCTTCCGTTCGTCACGATGCTACGTGGAAAGAATATTTCCGTGCACAGCAGTCTACCCCGCATGGCTCTTGGAGACGGCGAACACCTCACCTCTACACCATTAACTGCCGCTGCTGACCCAGGTGTTATGCAGGTCATGTGCCCACATCCCGGATAAATGCAATTATAACTTATTACACACAAAGAACTCTGGAGAAAGACTCATTCTCCAGAGTTCCTTTTTGTTATAACTAGCACATTGATCTTATTGAAGCTGTCCCGGTGCTTCTTCGGACTGAGAAAGTGCTCCAACATCCGGGAAGATACTAGTCTCATGAGGCCGCTCGGGGAGAGTAACTTGTGGAAAGTAAGCCTTAAGAAGTTCCTCCAAGTCCCCTCTAGTTATGTGCTTAGCATAAGGTTGAAGCTCAATGCCAAGTTCTCCATTATTCTCGATGGTTCCTGACTTTACTTCCTCTAAACTGTGTATTCCTACCATACGCATTCTCTTCTCTATATCGTTTGTTGTCATTCGCAGGCGTTTCATGTTCTCCGGTAGATATTTCCCATCAGCGATGACGGGTATAGCCCTTCCTTTCAGAATCCGCTCAGCACGATTCCAATTCAACGAGACCCATTCGATAGCCCCTAAGAATGCGAGAAAGATACCTGTCGCCAGAATAGAGTGTCCTACTCCGTTTCCAGCAAGGTCTGAACCTAATACAGAACCTATGATCAGCACCATAGCGATCTGAGGCGTTGTCATTTGCGAAATAGATTTACGACCGCCAATTCTTAACAAAAGGGTGCCTGCACTTGCGATTAGAATGGCATCCCAAATCAATGTCGACCACTTCATAAATCCTCCTAATAAGCTGTCTTTTTAAGGATGTTTTCGGGCTCCCCATAATCTAAGATCGATATCCACTTGAATATCACGCTCATTAAGCGATTCTGCGGTTACCGACTTTCCTTCTTTCTGTAGCTTGTTCCAAAGCTTGGGATTCTTCTGATATAAACCAAGTGATAGTTGATAGGGGTCACCGTGTTGTGGTGTAGTTTTACGAAAAGTTCTTATCAGCTCTTTTTTAAAGACATCCCTTGTCACTTTTTTGAATTCCTCGATGGGTACTTCCTTATATAAATTAACTACTTTGCCTATGACTTTTATTTTCAACCGATATTTCACTCCATCATTTGTAGGCTCAAACCCAATAACAGAACGAGGTGATACCAGTCTTACAAGCCCTACGGGATCATCCATAGGTCCCACAAGAATGGTAGCCCGAGTAGCGGGACCCTTTAACCAACGAATTCCTAGTACATCTTCAAGCTTCAACCACCCTTTGTTCTCATTATCTTTCAACATAAAGGCACCATTAATCTCAAGAATCGGATGTTCCTTCATCCCTTCCGTCCAGTTAGAAGTAGTTATGGCGAGGGAGGGAAGGACAACCGTGGCTGCCTTTTCTCGGTAATGGACAAGAAAATCAACATACTGCAACGGATGTATGAAGGAATTCTGAGAGTAGTTTAGCATTGGTGCGTGCAGTAAGGTGCGAAGTGGAGACATCCCAACGAAAGGAGTACTTGTAAAAAGTTCTTCAATATTTTCCTTAGTGCCGTATACCCACTTCGTATAACTAATATCCTCAGTTCGGTTTGATTTATCAATCACATCTCTTATTCGTTCATGCGCCAACATGGATTCCGATAACACAAGTGCCGTTACCTGACTTCAGGATAATTTCTGCTGACTGGTCGTATAGAGTTCCCTAGTTGCTTCAGCCAAAGTTTTCCCTCTTCCCTTACCCACCCAAATGGGTGGCTGAGATGATGGGATACTACCTTCTGGACCTGAGAGACTTTCATAATCAAGCATTTGAGCATAGATGTAATATTCGCCATCTTGAAAGTCAATACCAAATGCCGACAGATAGTTGATCTCCTGAACCTCACCATTATCCCAACAACCCGATAGAAAAAAGGTTAACGAGGACATAAGGATAACTACATATTTGACCCTTGTCATAATTCCCCACCCTTCTTCCGCAATCCTGGAATGCGCATGAAGTTTCGAAGCAACCTCTGAGGAGCGAAGGGGGAAAACGGAGCCAGAAAAGGTTCTTGGCATTCGGCTCCCAGCTTCACGGAGTAAGGAGAGGATAAAAAGGATAACAAACATTTCAACAGATAGAGAAAACGGAAGACTACTCCGTGTACTACCTATTGTAGCAAGCAGTGGAAACGGGATTTGATCCTGATGATAGGAGATTAAGGAGGTATAGAATCCTGGGAGAAGGATGGAGAGCATAATAGCAACCAACCGCAGCATTCTCCATGGAAAAACGAAATAAAATGGCAAATGTGGATCCTCTGCCGCAAACAACAGCTGCATTAAGTTAGAGGGTGCGATTAACACGACAGGGCTACCGTCGAGGATCATAATCAGCCGTCCCCTTAATAAAGCATCATTTACGAAATCAGGTCTACCACTGTAATCGAATATGGGAATAAAGAGAATCTATAAGGTGAAATATGCTCCGTCAATTCCCCAATACCTACCGGTGCATCTCCAGTATAGCTCTTCAGTCTAAATCCTTGAGATACTGGTAGTTTCCCCCCACTTGCCAATTGAATCCCTCCGCCCTATATCACTAAGCTTTAACTTGTACCGACGGATTCCAAATTATGCATATTCTGAATTATTAACTTCAAATTTGAGTATGCAAAAGATCCGTTAAACACTTATAACTAGTGTTTAACGGATCTATAGGACCTAGTACTATTCGATAATACCTGTTCGAATAACTTTTATGGTAACTTGGCCATTGATCGTGGACTGAGGAAACATTTCCTCCCACTTTTCTTCAACGACCTCTGAATTTCCCACACGACTACGATATATTTCACCAAATCCTACACAATCCGAATTCACTTTACGAAGTTTATCGAGGAACTGCTGTAATTGTTTGCTTAATTCAATCATTAATTGATGCTCTAGCGCATTAATGGCACCGGATTCAGTAAAATTATAACGCTGAGATACTTCTTGAATGTCAATATCGATATCAACAACCGTATTAAACTTAATATCCTTTTTATCAACAAGCTTAATCTTACCTTTACTCTTTGTAACATTAAATACAACCTTCACTGTATCCGTATCTTGTAGCAAATATCGATCCATGCCACTCTCCTGCATATCTTTTTTCTTGATATTAAGTTCGTATAGATAGGGTGTGTCGGTGCCTTTAAGCGTCTTAAGGAAAAAACCCTCATTCGGTGTAGCTTCACCTACTATTTGATCTCTATGTATTAAAGCGAGACTCGACAGAATGACCTCTTCTTCCTCCTTTTTTATTAAAGGTATGGCTAGATCTATTCGATTAATCCCCCTTGAACGTGTAAAGTCATGCAGAGTCATGGACGGAACCCAATTCATCTTGGTATTGTGCTCCAATAAACTGTTAAGAGAGGTCGCTATATTGGAGTACTCCTCATATTTGTGTTTAAGCAATTCTCCAGGAGAACCATCTACAATCGCGATATTAATCATATCCCCAAAGAAAGGGTCCCGGCTTAAGACTTCGATTTCATTTAACATCTTAAAGCGAAACATGTCACGATCTAACAAAATTACCCGTGTTTGCCCGGCAGCGACTGTATAAGGAAGCATTTGATTCATCTTTCTACGTGCACCTTTACTTGTCTCTGCTTCTACAGATATCGTATGGCTTGATTCTTGTGCTTCAGGTTCAGCTTCTATAAATGTACCCGTCACTTGAAACGTTCTATCTTCTTTCGCATCATACGCGAGTGCCACTAAGATGGATTGACGCTCAAGGATACTCGTACTCTGACAGGCACTAAGAACACCTAAGAGAACTAGAACAGCACACAACCGCAATCCTCTCATGATGTCCCTCCTTTGCTGTCAGGTCGCTTTCGTCCTCGAAATTTGAATACAATCGTAACGATCCCACTTAAGAAAATGGGGTAAATTAAAGAAAATACAACATTTCCGGACCCTAACCATTTATTGATTTGTTCGATGGCCGTATGACCATGAATAGCTATTGTTATCCCACTTGCCAAAGCGATCACGATGAGTAGCATCACCTTCTGATTCAAATTCCACATGCGCTTAAAGCCTCTAGTAACAGCCCAGGTGTTTATCAAAATACCTGTGAGTACCATTAACATCCATACCGAAATCACAACGAACTCCAATCTTTCCAAAAACGGATATTTCACAATTTTTAACATGTTAATGGATGGCCAGATCGAGCGAAGCATCTGATCGGACGAGAAATACACAATAGAGAGTGTCATTATTATAAGATACACCATATTTGCAAATAAAAGGGCTAGTTGCGAATACCTCATGGTACGTTCCTTATTGACGATATAAGGATAGATAAATAGGATGATTTCAAATCCGGCTAAGGTGAAACTCATCCTAATTGCACCGTCGATAATATCCATGACGCCACTTTCCATGATCGGAAGCAACTGTGTCCATATCGCATACTTCAAGGAAGAATAAAACAAGAACACTGTAAATAAGATCACAACAAATCCGAGCATACACATCCCAATAATGACACGAATACCACCAAATCCTGCATAAATAGTTAGAATTGATAGTAGTGACACAATCAACCAAGTAGGAATATCAGGAAATATCCACGCTTGAATGACATCAATGTAGTTTCTCATGATAACAATGGTAATGCATAGATAATACAACATATAGATACAGTTAAATAAGGTTCCTATTACCTTGCCAAACAGGTCATAATGGATTCCATATAAATCTGCTGATTCATACCTACTAAGCGCACGAACAATCAGCCACATAACAAAGTGTGTAAACAGAGCAGCCAATATGACCGATATCCATGCATCGTGTTTGGAAACTTGATAAATATATCGTTCAAAACTAAATATCCCTACTCCAATTTGCACATTACAAATTACAAAGAAAAGGAGATAGGCATGAATCTGAGTATTTTCAGGGGGATTGCTGAGAACTTTCATCGCTCCACCTCGCGTTCATTCTTCATCATTAGATTTGAACCATTTAGTCATTCGTGACTTTCCGCCTTTAGTATTACTTCTTGTTAAATCAGTTTTATACTGAAACGGAGAAGATTCTGTGATAAGCATCATATTGATAAGCTCTTTCCTGTTAGGCGGATAAAAGGGATATATGTACGGCTTTCCATAGCTAGTCATTCGAAGCAAGTGAATGAATAGAAACGCGGAGAAGAAGGTGATCCCAAGAAGTCCCAAGAAGCCTGCCACAATAAGCATAGGAAAACGTATAAATCGAATGGACGAGCTCATCATATAATTAGGCGTCGTAAACGAACCAAGGGCTGCAAGTGCAACCAGCATAATTAATATGTTACTTGTGAAACCAGCTTGTACAGCCGCCTGTCCTATAACAATACCTCCTACGATGCCCATCGTTTGTCCAACTTTCGTAGGAAGGCGAGCCCCAGCCTCTCTCAGTAGTTCAATAGAGACTTCCATGACTAGAGCTTCCATTAACGGAGGAAATGGAATTCGTGAACGAGACGTAATGAGCGGCTCAAGTAGTGGCATCGGAATCATTTCATAATGGAAGGTTAATGCAGCCACGTATAATGGTGTCAAGAATATCGATATGATAAGCGCTAAAGCCCGTAAGGAACGGTTAAACATACCGAGTCCCCACGAAGAGTATCGATCTTCTACGGATTGGAAGAAATCAACGAATGTATTCGGTCCAATGATTACCTGTGAGTTACCTTCCACCATGACGACAACCTTGCCTTCTAATATTGCCTGAGCTGCACGGTCAGGACGTTCCGATAAACTCATCTCAGGAAACAATGAATATTTATTATCAGTGAGAATCTTCAGGAACAAGGGACTTCCGATTAAACCTTTGTATTTTTGTTTATTTATTCGTTTACGGATTAGTTCAACAAATGGATTCTTCTCCTTCTCATCTAGATAAAGTAAACTGGCTAATGTATGGGGTTCTGCAGCAAGCTGTACTTCCTCTTGAATGAGTTTTTCGCTTGTAATATACGAACGGAGTAGCGCAATGTTCTTCTCCATCGATTCAGTAAAAGCAATCATCGGTCCATAAATAGTCGATTCTGTATCTGCATTTGAGGGCGCTCGCGAAGGAATATTCGCTAAATTGACTAATAGCCCCCCGTCTTTACCCTTGAGCAGCACAAGGGCAAATCCACTTAACAACTTTTCAATAGCGTCCGAAAGCTGATCAAATGGCTTACAGTCACCAATCGGAATCATTTCCGATAGTTTCTCTAACGAATCGCATTGATCATTCCCTACTAACGGAGCTAACAGATTTAAGTTTAACTGAGCATTATCAACCATACCGGTCATATAAGCAACAACGATATTTCCACCTAGAGACTTAATGACTAAGCCTTCACTTCCATGTATTATGGTTTTGAGTTGATTCTCTATCTGCTCACTAAAAGCTGACATGAATATCCCACTTTCATTTTTAATCGGATATATCTCAAGGTTGTACTAATGTTCCCCAATTTTGGTATATGGATAATATGTCCTCGAAATTGGGATTCAATGCAATACTTCGTGACCTATGCATGCGTAATAAAAAAGAAAAAGGACCCTTACACTAGTGTAAAGGTCTCTACATTCTCATACATCGGTGAAACATTCAAATGGGTGCGCATAAGGGAAAAATGATCTACTACCCATTCTAATCCGACAGGAGCGGGAGTAATAGCTTCGAGTAATAATTCTTCGCCCTCTTTAAATCGCCGGGCAAGTGTAATATGTGGAGAATAGGGGCGGTCTTCAGGAATGAATCCTAGGGTGCCCGTTTCTTGTATTACTGACAAGTGTAAAGACTGTAAACCGTTAAGATCTCCAGAGACTCCAGCCCATAAAACGCGGGGAGTCTTCGATGAGCCAAAGAAGCCGATTCCATTTAAAGCTAATGGAAATGGTGTTCCTTTAATATTCTTCAAAGCAGCCATTAAAGCATCTAACTTGATCACCGAAATTTCACCAAGAAACTGTAATGTAATATGGTAATCTTGAGGGTGCGTCCACTTGCGAAAGAGAAGTTTATCTATATTTATAATCCTCCAACGCTTTAATTCCTCTGTAATATGATCTGGAACAGGTATGGCTACGAATACTCGTGCCGACTGATTGTTACTACCACTTGGTCCCATCCCTATCACCTCTCCTTGTTAATTATTAGTTTCCTTACTATCCGCTAAACATTCAACCAAATCATCTGGGAAATTGTTACATGACATTTTCTTTGTTTTAGGTTAGGATTATGTCGATTAACCACAACCGTGATCTTATACTAAATTAAGGGGTGCCTATCTTTGAAATCATTCAAGTACATATTACTACTATTCACTACCATCATCACTTTATCTTCTACCTTAATCCCTTCACCAGCATCTGCTTCCGGATTTCGCGATGTTGATGCAAGTAAGTATGAGTGGGCAATGGAATCCATCGACTTTATGATCGATCATCAAATTGTGAACGGATTTCCAGATGGCTCCTTCAAACCTAAGCAAGCTTTGACCAAAGCCGAATTTACAGTGATGATTCACCGGCTTTTTCCACAATTGCGAGCAACGGAACCACAAAGCATTCAAGGTGTTTCTCCTAATCACTGGGCCCACCAAGAGTTCTCGGATTTGTACAGTGATATTGGAATCTACGCCGCGGATCAGCAAAACTTCAATAATGAGACCTACACATATTCCCCCGACAAGAAAATGACGCGGTGGGATGTGCTGATCGTGCTTAACGCATTGTTTGAAGATCTTGGAGGGCGAACAGAACCCACTCAAGGGCAACTTCTGTCTAACTTGAATTACATAAAAGACGTACAAATGAAAAAGTTCGCATCCTATGATCAATATGACGCCTGGAAAAATGCCTACTCCCCTCTAACTCCAATCATTGGAACGGTTGGGACGGATAACGTTATTTCTCAAGATCTAGAATGGCTTAAGGCAAATGCCTTATATACTTTTCAGACTCAAGGGATCATGACAGCCGATAATCAGGGTAACTTCCACCCGTTACAACAAGTCACTCGTGCCGAAATCGTCACCATATTGCACCGTTTGTACCTGATCGCCGGAGAGAACTATGCACCTACACCACCTGTAACTGATCCTATCCCCGGTGGAACCAAACATTTCATTTATGGTTCTGGAGAATCAACAGGATCGGGTCATAATCTGTTTTATAATGACGAGAGCATCGATTTTACCATTGTACTCAATAATTCCTTAGTCGAAGGAGAGCCTATCAAGAAGGTGGTTGTTCGCGTTGAATCACAGCAAATACTCGATGTGTATGTCACGGTCAACAACGAGAAGACACTTTATACTTATGAACAGCTCACTGACCCAATAAATCCGGTTCGTATATCGGTAGAAGGCCTTCCGTACATCATGGTTGAATCAAAAACTCGGTTCCCGGAACAACTCACCGAAAACGGTGACAATGATGCTATGGTATTTGTAGAGTCTTAAGAATTAAGGCTAACAGCACAATTCAAGATCAAAAACCCGCTCTAGCTGAGCGGGTTTTCTTGTGTAACTCAATTCATGCTGATATCCAATTTATCGTTTACCACATCAACAAGGATCTTAGCTTTCTCGTCATTAGCAGCTAGCTTAGTTAAAGCTTTTATATTGTTATCAAGTCTTAGTCTCAAGTCTATCATTTCTTCAAGCTCATCTTCTGTCAAATCTACGGAATAATCATCTGATTTGAATCCCTTATCTTTTATAACAGTTTGTATTTCAGCGCGTAATTCACTCCAATTCGTTGATAGATCACTAATCGAAGAACCTAGGTAACCTTGATCATTCAATGTAGTTCCTTTTACGTATTTATTTACGGCAAACTTTGCATCTAACACGGCATAAGAACTTATAAATGACCAAATTGTTCCTCCACCCGATTCTATATAGTTATAACTAATAACGTCTCCTATGATATCAACCAATAATGAATCAAATTTCTCCGATTTTACTTTTAATGCTTTATCACCAGATACTGTACGTACGGTATCTTCTGCCAAATAATCTCCTACAAGACTAGTGATATAAACCTCCGAATACGTTGAAGAATTGAAGAATACGACAAGCGACGCAGATAAATCAGCATAACCTAGATCGTCAGCGTCTAATAGTTTCCATTACAAATTAAGGAAGCCAATCTATCAACTTCAGTCTCATCCTCTTTGCTGTCTGCGTTAGGTGATTGAATCTGATGAAAGATTTTATCTCCTTCTTTTACTATGGCTGCAATCGAAGTATTATTTCCCGAATCATTAAGTAAATCGTTGTACCATGGCAGTTGAATAAAAGACTCCCATGAATAAAAATACACCGAAGCCTTAGTTGTAACACTTGCAACTGTATTCGTTGCATCCCATGTATTATAGTTTCCTGTGATAATGATGTCCTTTTCTCCATCGCCATTCATGTCTTTGAAACTTACAGCTTGAACACTTTCTAGCTCGTGTGTGTTAGGATAGCTGTCCGGCAAGGTAGCTAAAACGACCAAATTAGAGCTTACTATATAAAAATGAAGTTCAGGTGTTTTATTGTTCATAAAGTAACCCGAAACAAATCTCACTTTCCCCCAACTGTTCATATCTACCCAAAATGACTGTTCCTCTATAATAGTAAATCCATCATCTAGTAACCCCTCTAGGGTCTGTTCTTCATCTTGTCCCAGTTGGTTTGAGTTTTCTTCTGCATTCTCTGAATCAGAGACATCTGTTACGACTTCCCCAAATTCTGTTACTTCCTGCATAAAAGGTTCCACTTGGATCACATAAGGAACATCATTCTTATAGACTTGATATTCAATATTTCCATCCCCAATAAAACCAAGAAATGCATCAAATAAACCATTAATCGTATATCCTTTATCAATAATTAAAGGGCTAACTATCTTTTCAACACTAGCCTTGTAGCTATCTATGTCCAGATTATTTAGATTTGGAGATACCACCAGGATATTGCATAGAGGCATTCCACTAGTACCGTCAGTCACCGTTCCAGTCCGAACATTCAGCTTGTATGTCAGGGAATCAAGACCCTCCACTGAATCTGCGTAAAATAGTAAAAATTCATCCGAGGAACCCTTTACCGAATCCTTCCCACGATATTCTATATTTTCCCCAAAAATGTCTTGAATGCTTTTGGTATATTTATCGAGATCGAGATCAGACGTTGAAATATCCTCATTCGTTGTAATATTCTCTTTCGCTGGGGATTCTTCCTTACTTGCATTATTTGTCGAACAGCCCATTAAGGAGAAGGTTATACAAAATATAAAAATAAAAATACCGATTCTAATCCTCCTATTCATGACACCCTCCCAATCAGTTATAATTTTCCATTCCGATATTATATAAAGTATATATTATATTCATCAAAAGACACACAGTGATTTCTCTCGAATCTTGAGCCAAAAAAAAGAACACCCCCGCAGTGGAGAGCGTTCCATTTTGATATCCGTTATGTCATTCGGCAGTAATCGCAAACAATTCGTGGTCTTCCCACGATCCGTTAATCTTCAAATATTTTTTGGACAAACCCTCATGTCTAAACCCTGCCTTTTCTAATACTCGGATAGATGGCACGTTCTTAGGCATAACTCCAGCTTGAACACGATGCAAGCCGATTTCGTTAAAAGCATACTCCACACATAATGAGACTGCCACTGTTGCATAACCTTTGCCGTTATGCTTCTCGTCCACAAAATAACCTAAATATGCATTTTGGAAAGGACCTCGAGCAATACCAGTTAGTGCTATTCTTCCTACAAGTTCATCCGTCTCTTTAAGAAAGATTCCGAAAGTATAAGATTGGTCGTTAGCAACCCCTTGAATACCATTGACAATTTCACTTTCCTGTCCTTCTTGCGTGAAATGTGAATCGTCCCTGATTGGTTCAAACGGTTGGAAAAAATCGCGATTTCTCATCCTTAATTCAAACAGAGAGCCTACATCCTTCATATCAAGATACCTTAAATAGATGTGGTTGTTACTCAAATGATTTCCGTCCTTTCTACAGCAAGTAATGGAAAGAAATAATACCAGCATTATTATAAGAGGTCAATATCATTGTGGGGAGGGCCACACTCATTTTCAACTCCATTATATTATATCCAGATATAGCTAAAGGCTATAATAGATAATTAATTACTCGTCTATCGCCTGTTGTAGTGCTTCAACATACGCGAGGGCAAGTTTGGAGAGCGTTATATTCTTACGACTTATCCAGCCAACATTGATGACTTCATCACATTCTAGAGGGATAGGAATGATCTCATTACCATTCAAATCAGCGCTAAGTACGCCTGTAGATATCGTATATCCGTTCAAACCAATCAATAAATTGAAGAGGGTTGCCCTGTCGTTTACACGAATACTTTTCTTATGCGATAAGGTGCTGAGAATTTCCTCTGAGAAATGAAAAGAATTGTATTCTCCCTGTTCAAACGACAGATAGGGGTATTGCTGAAGATCGTCTAGGGTAACGATGGATTGCCTGGCCAGGGGATTGTTAGTGCTTATAAATACATGTGGTTTTGCCGTAAATAAGCTCTGGAATCGTAGCTGAGCAGATTGTAAGAGTTTGTTGATTACTTTGGCATTGAACTCGTTGAGATACAATATCCCAATCTCACTGCGCATCGTCTTAACATCCTCGATGATGTCGTAGGTTTTTGTCTCGTGAAGCGCTAATTCATACTCATCTTGGCCATATTCACGTACTAGATTCACAAATGCGTTAACCGCAAAGGCGTAATGATGAGTAGAAACCGAAAAGTGCTGTGGAGAAGGTTTGGCATTCATATAACGCCCCTCCAGCAGTTCTGCTTGTTCGACCACCTGCCGAGCATAGCTAAGAAATTCTGCCCCTTCCACTGACAATGAGATCCCTTTATTCGTACGCTCAAAAATAGTAATATGTAGATCTTCTTCTAGGTCTCTTATTGCATTTGAGAGGCTGGGCTGAGAAATAAATAATCGCTTTGCAGCTTCGTTGATCGAACCACGGCTCGCCACCTCAATCACATATTTCAATTGTTGAAGAGTCATTTGATTCAATCCTCTCTGTGTCGATTATTAGTCTCATTATATAATATATTTTAATATAGTTATCATTCCAATGCCTAATAGTCGTATCAGCGACCTTCTCTTCATGCTAGACACACGTAGAAAGGACCCTTCTGAGTATCTCACAAATTTCTTCTGTCGTACGCAATCTCCGATAAATAGTAAATATCCCTCGGAACAGCATTCCGAAGGTTATTATTCTAATCCTTATTTGATGAATCAAATCTAACTTCAGGTCACTCACGAAACAGAATCCTACTTTATGCCAGCATGCATGAAACTGTCTACGAACTGGCGTTGAAATATGAGGAATGCGGCAAGCAGTGGTGTAATTACAAGAATGGTAGCCGCTGTGACTGTTCCCCATTGCGCACCTGTCTCAAATGATTGAGCAAATATCGCAATACCAACGGTTAATGGTCGTGATTCAACCGAGTTAGTCACCACTAGTGGCCACATGAAATTACTCCAATGAGTACTAACGGATATTAATGCAAATGCAACATAGGTAGGCTTGGATAAGGGAAAATACACATACCATAATGTCTGGTACCACCTACATCCATCTACTTTGGTTGCATCATCTAACTCCAGTGGAATTTGCTTAAATGTTTGGCGCATTAAGAACACACCAAAAGCAGAGGCCCAATAGGGCAGCATAATCGCTAGTTTAGAATCTACTAATCCCAATTCTTTCATAATGGCATAGTTCGGAAATATTAGAATGTCCGGTGGAATCATAATTTGGATCAGAAATAAGATAAACACGAAACCTTGTCCAATAAAATTCAATCGAGCAAATGCGTAAGCTGCCAAGGTAACCGTGACTAATTGTACTGCTAGAATACCTACAACAATAATGATGGTATTCAAGTAATATTGCATAAAAGGGATGGTTTCCCATGCTGAAGTATAGTTGAAGAACGTCGGGTTTTTGATCGAAAATGGGTTAACTCTTGTGATCACTTCAGCAGAAGGAGTGAAGGATGTGAAGATGGTCCATACAAGCGGGATCAGAAAAATAATTCCTATTACCGAAATAATGATGCGATTTATGATTTTGTACATCCCTTGATGACCCCCTCTTTCCTAGTAATGGATCCTCTTATCTAAGAAAACGTAATTAAAGATGGATATCGATAGTAAAATGACTAGTAGAACAACGGTTAACACAGAGGCTTTACCCATATCCCAGAAACTAAACGCTGTCTCATAAATGTGGAACAAAAGTAAGTTACTCGCGTTATCCGGACCACCCTTTGTCATAATATAGAGATGATCCACCATCTTAAATGCATTTGTAATCGCAATAACCATAACGAATAAGGTCGTTGGCATTAGTAGAGGGAATGTAATCTTGCGAAATACATGAAAAGGGCGTGCTCCCTCCAACTTAGCTGCTTCATAGACCTCGCCTGGTAAGTTTTGAAGTCCAGCCAAATAGAAGAGCATAAAATAACCCGCTTCCTTCCATATGAGCATGATCATCATGGACAACATAACCCAATTGGGACTCCCCAACCAATTTGCCCCTTCAACCCCAAAAAAGCCAAGAAATTTATCGAGTAATCCGAAATCAGGCGTATAGATAAACAACCATATGTTCGCAATCGTAATCATCGGTATTAGCGTGGGATAAAAGAAGGCTACTCTTAGAATACTCGTCCCTTTGAGTTTGTTATTTACCCATACCGCGAAATAAATGGCTAGAAATATACTCACTGGAACCGTACCAACCGCAAGCAAGACATTATTTGTGAGTACTTTGTAAAATACTTCATCTTGAAACACTTGCCTATATTGATCGATCCCTACAAATGTCTGTTCTCCAAATGTAGAGCTTAGAAAACTTAAATAAACGGATTTAATAATTGGATAAAACGTAAATAACGCAAGAAACGCAAGCGAGGGAAAAAGTAGAGCGTAAGCAAACATATTTTCTTTCCAATTGATTCTTCCCTTAATGCTTAAACTCTGTTTCGTCAATGCAATTCCCCATTTCTAAGATTGTCACACGAAAAAACCACGTTCGCATACTAACTCCACATTGAGTAGAAGAGTTAAGTATGCGATGCAATCGTGGCTCCCGAGTGTGATTGGGCTTCGATAGCGAAATGTTCATAAGACCGCTTCACTTCTTCAGAATCATTTCTCTCTCCGCTAGATCACTTTTCTATCTGACTATTTAACACTTTTCAAAATTTGATCTGCTTGTGTTTGTGATTTCTCCAGCGTTTCCTTAGCTGTCATATTGCCAAGTAATGCTGCTTGAATGTTGTCATTAAATAGTTTGGTGATTTGCCCATTCTGATAGGTCGACAATTCACTTTTCGCATATTCAAGTTGGTCTCTAGCCACTTGTGCTTGCGGGAATTCTTCAATATATTTCTTCAATAAATCTGTTTCGTAAGCTGCTTTTGTTGTTCCTACATACCCTGTATCGATGGACCATTGTGCCACCCGTTCAGGTTGAGTTAAGAATTCAATAAATTTAACTGCTGCTTGTTTGTTTTCTTCTGGAATATCTTTGAACACGTAAAGGTTACCACCACCCGTTGGTGAACCATACTGCTTGTTAGCAGGCAGAAAGGATACGCCGAAATCAAAGGCAGCTTCAGTCTTCACTTTCGTGAGGTTACCTGTTGTATGGAACATCATCGCGGTTTTTCCACTAATAAAGTCTGAAGGAACCGTTGCCCATTCCAAAATACCCTCTGGCATAACTTTATCTTGTTGACCTAGGTCCATATACATTTGCAATGCCTCTTGAACATGTGGTTGATCAAAGAAAACTTGTTTGCCATCATTGGACATGATGTTATCTCCACCTTGGAGGGCCATTGCTTGCAGCATCCAATATTGATAGCCTGTGCTCGGGATTTCAATTCCCCATTGCGACACTTTTCCTTGAGCATCTTTAGCCGTTAATTTACTCGCAAACTCTCTCATTTCACTCCAATTAGCTGGTGCTTTTTCAGGATCTAGTCCGGCTTCCTTAAAAGCATCTTTGTTGTAGTAAAGTACAATTGTGCTACGTTGGAATGGGACACTCCATACATTATCTCCCGATTTGGTGTTCCCCATAAAGGCATCATAGAAACCATCAAAGTACTCTTGAGAGAATCTTGGTGTCAAATCCTCCAAAGCATTCATTGAAATAAGGGAATACAGGTCTGTGGATAAAAGAACCGCAATGTCAGGTGCATTGTTTCCTTGCACTGCCGTCATGACCTTTGTCACCGTATCTTGATAACTTCCACCATAGATTGGTTTGATTTTGATCTTAGGGTTTTCCTGTTCAAAGTCAGTAGCCAATTTGTCAATAATTTGGGTAATGGGTCCACCTACAGCAACTGGGAAGTAGAATTGAAGCTCCACCTCTTTATCGCTCGCATTTGATTCGACAGAAGTATTAGGCTCTTGACTAGACGAAGAATTGCTAGACTCTCCCTTGCTACATGCAGAAATAATAAATACACAGATTGATAATAATACGATTAATTTTTTCAAAATATAATTCCCCTCAATGTCGTTTTTTGTTGAAAAACTTATATCACAAGTTTAACTATGAGGGTTTACTGTAAAATGCAATCACAATGAATGCTAAAGTTTTGTAAAACTAAAAATGTTCAAAACTCTATATATTTATAATTAGACGAATGTTAGAATATGTAATAAAATAGTTAAGCGATTAACTATTATTTGGGTGAGGTGAATTTATGAAGGACTTACAAAAATACGTGACTGATTTGCCATTACACACACAGACCTTTTTTTCCTTGGTTGATACAACCGCAACATTAGTCGAGACCTCAGAAAGGTATTGGCAATCTAAAGGTCTGAATGGTGCTAGAATTCGCATTTTAGTTGAAATCATGAAGGAAGGTGGTTCTATACTCCCTTCGATGCTCGCTAAGAAAATTGGGGTTACGAAATCGAATATTAGTCTTTTGCTTACCCCTCTTGAGAATGAGGGATTAATTATTCGTACTAGTCATCCGAAGGACGGCAGAAAATCAGTGATCTCCATTACAAGTGAAGGTCAAAGTATCCTGTTAAGGTACTTACCCGAAAATCGTCAAGGTATTTCCGAAAAAATGAAGGTCTTGGATGAACAGGAACTGAAACAACTGCTGTTCTTACTCAATAAATTAAAAAAGGTATAAATTCAATTTGGGCATTTAGTTAAGGGCTTAATCAATATGAAGGGGATGGTGGTTCCATATGTCGATCGTCATTAGTGGGGCAAATGGTAAATTAGGGAGTTTGATTATTGAACAACTTTTGCAGAAAGTCTCTGCGGATCAAATCATTGCCTGTGTTCGTCATCCTGAGCGTGCAACATCATTTCTTAATCAAGGGATCGAGGTGCGTCATTGTGATTATGATCAACCGGAATCTCTTGATCAAGCATTTGCTGGAGCTTCTAAGCTATTATTAATTTCAAGTTCTAACCCTGATGATACAGTAAGGTTGCGTCAACATGCCCATATCATAGAATCGGAAAAAATAGCACAAGTTGAGCATCTCCTATATACAAGCTTTGCTTTCCTCGGAGACGGCTTAATTTCACCCTCTCATTTACATTTGGCTACGGAGCATGCCATTCTTACAACTGGAATTCCGTATACTTTTCTACGTAATGCTTTGTATAGCGATTTTATTGAGGTCATTGGTCTCAAGACTGCCATCGCTAATGGTGAACTAATCATTTACCCTGGGGATTGGAAATTCAATACCGTAACACGTCATGACCTCGCTTTAGGAATAGCGGCTGTTCTTTCTGAACCAGATGGACATAGAAATAAGACCTATGAGCTTACAGCACCTCACCCATGGTCTTTTGATGAACTAGCTATTATTATGTCTGAGTTCGCAGGCAAGCCCATATCCATCCGTCAAGATCCACAGATCCAAAATTGGATATACGGATACTTAAACAAGATTGATACTTCTTCAACCTCAGATGACTTGGAGCGTTTAATTGGCGGCCCCATAACTACACTGAAAGATAGCGTCCTACCATTTATCAAGATGTAGTTATCATTTTGAGAAAGCCATATTTTCATATTTCGTAAATGGATCCTCAATATCAATGTAGTGAGCTTCAGTATCGCTAGCTCCCACATAAAGTATCACTCGGTTATTATCCTTGCGAACTAATCCACCGCTGAAGATCACATCAGATAGATCAGGACGCTTGGCTGGCCCTTCTGGGAAGTCGCTTCTTGTTGCAATTATTTTGATAGGCGACTTCTCTCTAGTCCAGGGATTGAGCACAAATGACATGGCATGATAATGCAACTGATCCTCTTCATCTGTATAGGAAATGTGCCCTAATACGCCAAGGAACCCATTTTTGAGTAAATGAATTTCATTGGCCCCTCCCCATTCATCCTTCAGAAATTGATCACGAAATAAGGGAGCTTTAATAATCGCCGTTTCGGATAAATCCTCAAACGACTCTAGAATGCTGAAGCCGATTACGGCTCTTGTGCCTTCAATTCCGAAGGGTCTGGAGAAAACACCAAGCGTTCCGTCAGATAATTGAGTTAATCGAATGTCTTTCATATTCCAAGGTCCCGTTGCTGCAAGCACAAGATCATGCAGGTTATTGCCGCGGTACAACACAGTCTTCCAACCCATGATTTTCTCAGGTGATTCAGAATCAAAGTAGAGTTTAACTCCCCCAAAGATCCATTCGCCATTTATTTTCGTAATAAAGGGATCTTGGAGTTGAAACGTTGGTAAGTCGAGTCTGGGTGTCCACACATCATCCGTACAAGTAAAGAAGATAATTTCGGATTCCTCCGAATTACGTGCTTCAACCCGACCAGCTATGCATAATTCACCCTCATTTAAGAAAGGCGCTGTGATATTATAAACGTCTCGATCTCCAACTCCGGCAAAATGTAGCTTCCTGCCTTTGTGTTGAGCAGGTTGATATTCACGGAGGAGTTCCTTGCAAGTCTTTGTATCCCATTCTAATTTCATCATGAGGTAAGATTCAGCCTTTCCTAGGTGTATGCCTGCATTCCCTTTTCATTCAACATTTTGACGATTTCCTTTACCTCTTGTGCTTTATCCTTTGCACAGATCAGCAACGCATCCTTGGTATCGGCAATAATCAGGCCATCTATACCGATTGTAGTTATTAATCGTTTTTCGCCATAGATAATGGAATTCCGTGTTTCGATACCAAGATAACTCGCCTTGACAATATTTCCATGTTCATCAGGAGGAAATATTGCTCCGAGCGCATCCCAACTACCGATATCATTCCAGCCAAAATCGCCAGAAATGACCACAACCTCGTCACAACGTTCTAGAATACCGTAATCGATTGAAATGTTTTGTAGCAAAGGATAGATTTCATTCATCATCTCTTCTTCGCGATCCGTGCCCAAATATTCAATTAAGGAGAGCATCGTTTTATAAAGCCGCGGGAGAAACCTTTTAAAATTATCAATAATAATTGAAGTTTTCCAAATAAACATCCCACTGTTCCATAGATAATGACCGGACTCAAGATAGGACTTCGCCTTAATAAAATTAGGCTTCTCCACAAACTCAGCTACCTCGAATACGTTGCAGGGCTTCGATATTATCGGTTCACTTCCGCAGGAAATATACCCATAACCAGTTGAAGCAAATGTAGGCTTGATGCCAATCGTCACGATTTTTCCTGTCTCCATGGCAATATTACAAGCCTCATCTAATGTCTTCCTAAATTTATCTTCTTCGGTAATATGATGATCAGAAGGAAATACAATCATCAGAGAATCCCCATGTGTTTTCTCGATAAATAAAGCAGCGAGTAAAATACTTGCTGCCGTATTTTTGGCTACAGGTTCCACCAAAATATTGCCGGGTTGAACACTTGTATGCATAATACTTTCAAGTAACACAGCTTGAGAGCGATTGGTCACAACAATAGTATTCTCCATGGGGATAACCCCATTAAAGCGCTCAATGGTATCATTGAGCATGATATCGTTGCCGCTTATATTTATCAGCTGTTTCGGTAGTTCCTGCCGAGATAAGGGCCAGAAACGAGTTCCTCCACCACCAGCAAGAATCGTTGCAAATTTATTCATCATGTAACACCATATGAGCCATACAATAGGAAACAATATTCTCAGAGCCTTGATTTAAATTTAACCCCAAAGCATGTATACCATCGTAACAGCCGCCCGTTCTCTCATCGATTAAAGATTCTTTGCGTGAATTATATCCGTGAAACCAATCGTAACATAGAGATGCTTGGACGAAATATGTGTTAATCCCTAGTGTTTTGTATGCTTCGAAACAGGCAAGCAGCATCTCACAAGCCTCGATCGGCTGCTCGTCATATAAAGCCGCAACTCCACCCCGCTCAAGCCAACCATGACTTCCAACAGGTTTGAAATAACCTTCTTTCGAAAAAGTAATCGATGCTAGAAAGTCCAGACTTTCCTTAGCCGTCTTCTGAAATTCTACCGTATGAGATAATTTTGCTGCCTTGAAAAGTGCCCAGGGCAGCATAGCGTTGCCGTAAGTAATACTATCCTCAAACCAATGCCAATTTTCTCCCTTATTGCCTTGATACTGCGTATGCAGTTCCATGGCTAATCCCTCAATTATTGAGGATATCCGGTTTCCTGCAAGGAAAGCTGGGTCCTCTTGTTCCTCGTTAGGAAAAGGGAACTTATATGTTAAGGCCTGTGGCGTCTCCATCATATAAGTCAATCCAATAATACTATAGGCCTTTGCTCGCGGAGATTTCAAATTCTGCACATGTGGCAGAGCCTGATTGATCATATATCTACATGTATTGTGTAAATTATCAGGTACCGAAGGTTCCGATAGTGTGTATCCAAGCGCCCACAAACAGCGGCCTAGACAATCTTCAGACCCTGTCTTTTCTACGAACACACGGTTATAATCCATGAAATTTTTAAAGCTACCATCCTCACTTTGAGCATGATAGATAAAAGATAAATAAGTATGAATGAGATCTAGTGATTTAATATCCCTTTTACTCTTATACAGCATCACAGCAGCAATCAGAGCCCTTGCATTATCATCCGAAGTATAACCTTTTGATCGGTCAGGAATACCAAACTTAGTATGTTGAAAGATCCCAGTATCATCACTCAATCTGTGTAAATAATCCGCTATCAGCGGTTTGGCCGCAGTCAATTCCCCCATTATACTGCGCTCCCTTTTATTACATAACTAGCTGTGATAGTTTCATGAAAAAGCGCCGCATAGGACTTGGCTACTTCGTTCCACATCATAGTGCTTCCAAGGGCAAGTGTCTTATTTTCCATCTCATTCTTTAATTCCGGATGGTCCAGAATATTCAGAATATGAGTTTCTAAAGAAGCTGAATCATGGAAATCTGCTAGCAGCCCTCTCCCTTCAGCTAACATTTCTACAGCGTATCGATACGGGGTCGAGATGATCACTCTTCCATAACCAATTCCGTAAGCGAGAGTACCACTTACAGCCTGGTCCTTACCCAAATAAGGTGTCATATAAATATCCGATAATACTAGAGATTGAACAACTTCCTCTTGGGTTAGATGCTTGTCGACAAAAACAACATTTTGTTCAAGGTTTAGTTCCGCTACCAAATCCATCAACTTTTGTCGGTAGACTTCCCCAACCTCTTGCTTGACAACCGGATGTGTCTTACCCCATATCATGTAAAGCGCTTCAGGATGTTTGGCCACAACTCCGCTCATGGCCTGAATGGCATATTCAATTCCTTTACCCGGACTTAAGAAACCAAACGTCGAAAGAATTTGTCGATGGGAATAACCATAACGCTCCTTAAGTTTCATTCTTGATTCCGTATCCACAAAGGGAACTCCATGATGAATCATTTGAATTTTGTCGCAGTCAATATTGTAGACTTCAAGTAAATCCTTCACTTTATTTTGAACCATTGTGATAACCTTAAAACTCAGATCAGCAAGTCTCTTCATGATAAAACATTGTTTAGGGCTAGGTTCGGACAACACAGTGTGAAAAATAACAATGAACGGAATTTTTAGCTTTTCGGCCAACTCTAGAACATATTCCCCGCTTTCGCCTCCGTAAATCCCAAACTCATGTTGAATCACCAGCAAGTCGATGTTAGAATGATTCAATTCCTTCGCTATTTTGCTATAATCCGCACGATTATGTTGGTCAATTACCCCCATAACCTGATTGCCGTATACATATGACTTATCATTATTAACCGCGATTATTCGGGGTAAATTAAAATCATTCATCTCTTTGATCTCATCCATCAGATCTTGAGAAAATGTAGCTAAGCCGCACTCTCTTGGCAGACTGGTTCCCAAAAACGCCACATTACGTTTGATCACTGTATTTTTAATAGTATTTCCTCCTATTTTTTATAAATTATTACATTTAGATATAAAAAAAAGAAATAAAGATAACTTTATTCCTAACCTTGATTTATATGCTTTTGGATATAAAAGGTATATAGCTTCATCCTTTTAGTTGCCATTCATTTCTTGCATTCCGCTCCTATCTGCTCCTTAAACCTTAACACTACCCTATTTTCTTGTCAATGAAGTCAGGTACCATAAATTTACATGATTGGTTTGACAAGTAAGGAACTTGTGATAGTATTAACACATAACGAGAAAACATGTTCGTGTAGCGGGCCGATTAGACATTACATTTCTAATCGGTCTTTTTCTTGTAAGTTCGATCGCATTACATTTGACTCTTTCCCCATTCGATTAGGAGGCAACAAACGATGAGCAATTCTATCCAGTTAAATGAACGGGTCAATCTAAGTAAATCTTTAATCAATCTAATGAGAAAACAAGGACAGGTTCCGGCAATTGTATATGGTAAAGACATTGGCAGTATCGCTGTACTTGTAAACGAAAAGGAACTTCTTTCAACTATAAAGCAGAACCCTCGTGCAATTTTGAATGCCGATATCCCTGGAAAAGGAATCAATCCTGTGTTGATTCAGAATATTCAAAGAGACCCATTCACCCATAAGATTGTCCATGTTGATTTTCATCAATTGAATATGAACGAAAGTATGGATTCAAATGTAACGATTCACTTTTCCGGAGATCCCGTTGGTGTCAAAGAAGGAGGAATCCTTCAGATAGAATTGCACGAAGTAACGGTTCGCTGTATGCCAGATAATTTACTTAGTGCATTTGAGGTTGATATTAGCAAGCTTGGGATTGGTGATCAATTACTCGTAACTGATCTTTCCTTCCACAAAGGAATAGAGGTTTTATCTGACCCAAATGAACTGCTTGTTAAAATTACACAAGCCCATGCCCAGGAAGAAGCCGTAGTTCCAGCATAGATCACACACAGCTATATAAGGGACCCTATACCAAATGTACAGGGTTCCTTTTTATATACCTTGAATGGTGAAAGCCATCGCTGCCTGTAGGCAGCAGACAATTAGCAAACCAAATACATACGCAAAGTCAGGCAAATCCAAATAGATGCACTAACATAAATCCTAGAACGGAAAGTAATACCGATCCGATCAATCCTGCGGCAAATGACTTCATTCCGAGCCGTTTGAAATCGACTAAATCTACGTTCAATCCAAGACCTGCCATAGCCATCGCTATCAGCATGTATGCAATAAACACAATATCACTTGCTAACTCTGCAGAGACAATACCAAGTGAATTAACTCCACTGACGAGCAGAAAACCAAGGATAAACCAAGGTATCGGTATGGATTTCCACGAAGCTTTCGATTGCCCGCCTTGCTCTTTACGCAATGCACGGTTGGACCAGATGCCAATGAGAATGGCGACCGGAACTAATAAGGCAACTCTCGTCAATTTAATGATAACCGCCATATCCACCGCATCACTTCCTCCAGCATCCGCAGCCGCAATGACGTGAGCAATCTCGTGCAATGTTGCACCCGAGAATAAACCATAACTGAGTGGCGATAAGCCTAGAATAGGGTACAAAAAGGTGTAAACTAATGTAAATATCGTTCCCAAGATAGCTACAATCGCCGCTCCGATTGCAGTTTCATCATCTTTGGCCTTGATTTGTGGCGCTATTGCCACAACGGCTGCAGCACCACAGATCGCTGTACCACATGCAGTCAAAATACCTAATCGTTGATCTACTTTGAACAAACGCGTGAGCCCGTAAACGACTGTAAGCGTAAATATGATAACGATGACTGCGATTATAAATACTCTCGGTCCTGCATTCACAATATCCATTAAATTAAGCCTCATCCCGAGTAAGATAATACCGAGACGAAGTAGTTTTTTACTAGAAAAATTGGCTCCGGCAATGATGGTAGTGGGTACTCCAACCGTTGCTCGCCAAGCAATCCCAATTATTATCGCGATGACTAGCTGGCCCATGATGCTGAGGAACGGGAAGAAAGATAAATATTTAGCAATGAATGCAATAATTAATGTTAATCCAATCCCAAGTGCAAAGTTTAGATATGTTTTCAGCTTGTTCGGATTATAATACCCTTGTGACTGATCCATGTTCTTAATCACTCCTTGTATGCGCATCTTAGATGAAGGAATTATGTAATGCGCACTATGCTTCAACAGTAATATCCATTGGCTCGAAAGTGAAATACCGATATGCTATTCGAAGTATTAACAAAACTTATGCTTCCCTTTACAATAGGAGTTATAAGCAGTTATAGCGTATCCGATAATGGAGGAAATAATGATTGTAGATACATTAAAGGTATTTGTAACGGTGGTTGAACAGAGTAATTTTTCGCGGGCGGCAGAGATCCTCAATCTTTCTCAGCCAGGGGTTAGTCTTCATATAAGAAATCTGGAGAACGAATTTGGAGTCAAGCTCCTCCACCGTTCTTCCAAGCAGGTGAAAACGACTGAGGCAGGTCATATTTTATACGCACGTGCCAAACAAATTCTATCTCAGTATGAAGCAGCTTCAGAGGAAATTTCGCTTTTACGGAACGAGGTTACAGGATCTTTAAAAATAGGAGCAAGCTTCACGATTGGTGAGTATATTCTCCCCCGTCTACTCTCGCAATTTGTTAATCAATATCCACAAGTTGATGTCCATGTGAATATAGCTAATACAGAAGAAATCGCTCACGGGATTCATACTCATGAGCTTGATATCGGTTTGGTCGAGGGTGAAACGGAGTATCCTGAAATTCAATTGAATCCACCCTTTATGGAGGATGAGATGGTTTTGATTACTCCTTCTGGTCATCCCTTAACCTCCCTTAGAAACATTAACTCCAGTATGTTACATGATCTAGTCTGGGTATTTAGAGAAAGCGGATCTGGTACCCGGGCATTCAGCGATCAATTTATCGAGAATTTAGGACTTCGCGTCAAGCGTTCCTTCGTATTCAACAGTAGTCAAGGCGTCAAAGAAGCCGTTATTGCTGGGCTTGGGGTTGCTATGTTATCCAGATTAGTCATACATAAAGAACTCGAATCGGGAAATCTACAGAGCATTCAAATAAATGAGCAACGTTTATCCCGCAATTTCTACGTTCTACAGGACCCTAAATCCTCACTTGATACTATGGCTGTTAAGATGTTCATACAGAAGCTGAGACAGTTTGAGAATGAATAAGAACTCTAATCCCCTATTTACTTACGCTAAAAAAGCACCGGATACTTGTATTTAGTATCCGGTGCTCAGCTTGTCGAGAAACCCAGTCATTTTCATGACATCGGGTTTCTCTTTTTATTTTGGCAGATATAAAATCGGGAAACTAGGAGTTTAAACCCGGTACTCTAGGCGATCCAGGTGGATCGCCATCTTCTTCATATTCTGTACGGCTGCCGTCATCAGTGCTTGTTCTCTGACGTTTGGTAGCCCTCGCAAACGGCAATAGCGAAACCCATGGAGCTCTTTAGCATCCGCGAAGCTTCGCTCTATCGTTTCTTTTCGTTTACGGTATAACTGTTTGCCGGACTTGCTGAGCCGGTTATTCCGTACCCAGTCCTTGCTGTCTTCCCAAACATGTCGGGTTACCACCTTCCGGTGGTTTCGGGATTGCGTACATTGGTCCAGCAAGGGACAGTTCTTGCAATGCTCTGGATCGGACGCGTACTGCCGATAACCCTTGCGATCTGTGGTTCGGTAACCCAATTCATGGCTTGCAGGGCAGACGTAAATATTTCGCTCTGCATCAAACGTGAATTTCCATTTCGGAAACAAACCTTGCTTCGGATGAAATCTTCGGTGAGCAATTACCGCGAAAATATTTCTGCTTTGTAAACCTCGACAAATTGGCGTAGTTAAATAACCTGAATCTAATGCAACAGCTTCGACCTCAAATTTAAAACGTTCTCGCTGACGGTCCAAACGCGACAAATAGGGAACAGAATCATGGACATTTCCCGGTGTGACATGCACGTCCGTAATAAAATTGTACTTTGTATCCACCGTGCGGTGGTCCAGATAAAAGAAGCCCTCTGGTTTGCCATCCCGAATCATATATCCGCTGTCCGGATCCGTCTTGCTTACTTTAATTTCTTTGTCCTCAGTCACTTCCTCTCTAGGTTTTAGGGCTTTTTTCCGTGCTCTTTCCGGTCTTCTGCAACGGCGGCGTTTAGCTCGTCCACGTAATCTTTGGTATTTTGCAGCACTTGCTGTTTTGTGTACTGGTGTTTATTCGCATTTGCTTTCACGTGGGTAGAGTCACTCACCAGAACACGTCCGCCAACCATCCGGTGGGAAATGCCCTGCAAGACAATCTCATCGAAAATATCCTGAAAAATGTTCGTACCTTTAAACCGAGTTCGCCGATTCCAGCTAATAGTTGTATGGTCGGGCACTTTATCTGTTAATCCGAGGCCTAGAAACCATCGGTAAGCTAAATTGGTCTGAATTTCACGTTCTAATTGGCGTTCGGAACGAATGCCATAAAAGTATCCGAGAAATATCATCTTAAACAAAACAACAGGGTCAATCGCGGGTCGTCCATTATCCGCACAGTACAAGGGCCGAACTTTTTCATTAATAAAGGAAAAGTCGATATGTTTATCTACTTTGCGCAGCAAATGATCTTGCAGGACCAAATCTTCTATGGAAACAAACTCGTAGACTTGTTGTTTTTCTCGGTTGGAACGTAGCATACAGAACACCATCTGTTCTATAATAGTTACCTATATTATACAACATTAACGCGGTGTCGTCTTAAATAATTAATTCATAAAGAAGGCTGTCGAGACTTTCTCGACAGCCTGAGCACCGGATACTTGTATTTAGTATCCGGTGCTTTGTCATATCTTAGTAGCTATTGCAAGCTCCCCCTATCCTTCTAGATGTTTGCTAATTCTTATATTGGGAATAAATAAATGTAATGCACCTAAATAATCAAATTTGGAGGGTACCCATGAAGCTTAGAAAAAGCTCTTTGCTGACTGTGATTGTCTTGCTATTCATAGCGACGACAGGCTGTGAGGCCCAAGAAACATTCGGCAAAGTAACTGCTGCGAAAGATTCACCTGTATCACAACAACCCATAACAACTGACATCATCAATGGAAAGGGTGAAAAGATCGGAACCGCTAAGTTTACACAATTAGCTAAAGGTGTCCAAATCGATGTTTCTGCATCAGGATTAAAGCCGGGACTACATGGCATTCATATTCACGAAACAGGCAAATGTGAGATACCAGATTTCAAATCGGCTGGGTCACATTTTAATCCATCTGAGAAAGAACACGGTTATGACAACCCTAAAGGTGAACATGCGGGAGATTTAGCTAACCTTGTAGCAGATGCCAACGGAAATGCTCAAGCCCAATTCGTCTTAACCACCGTAACATTGCAAAAGGGTCAATCGGACTCACTGATTAGAACGGGTGGAACCGCATTGGTCATCCATGAAGATCCCGATGACATGCATACAGATCCTTCAGGAAATTCTGGTAATCGCATCGGATGCGCTGTCATCCAATAAGACCAAATAAAAAACTGGCAACACGCCGAATTGGGCGTAGTGCCAGTTTTTTTGGTGTATTGGTGTATAAATTGAATTCTCTTATCCTTAGATATTTTCCCAACTTCGCTTAAAGAATATTTCATATACCCTAACAACGATAATTTTGATAATCATATATATCGGAATGATTAGCAACACGCCTAGAATGCCAGCTAAATCGCCACCGACCATGACAAGGACAATTGTGGTGATCGGATGGATAGCGAGCTGCTTACCAAAAATATAGGGTGCAATCAAGTTATCCTGGATTTGCTGTGCGACTAGAATAACAATCAGTGACCAAATCGCTACCGAAGGAGACTCTATCAATCCAATAATAACAATCGGTATGGATGATAAAATCGCCCCAATAAAAGGAATAAAGTTCATTATAAATGCTATTACGGTAAGTAATAACGCATAAGGTAACCCAATAATAAGGAACCCGAAATACATAAGTACTCCCAGTGCTAAATTAATAAGTACGCGTCCCACAATAAAGTTACTCAATGAACGATCGATTTCAGCAATTACTTTAGCCATTTCCTCATGGAATCTTTTTGGTGTAATTCTGACGACTGCACGACCAAAATCCCCACTTTCTTTTAGCATATAGAAAAGGATGATCGGGAAGATAAACATAATAACGGTAATATCCGATATGACAGAAAACAACCCTGTTACGTAATTGGTTAAAAATGAAAATCCTTGAGTCAAAAAGTTAGTAACTTGAGTTGAAGGACTCACATCTTTCGGGAAAAAGTTAGAAAGAAATTCACTTCGTTCGAGCTCCTGCAACTGATTATTCAAAGAGGCGAATAAACTTGGTGCATTGTTCACCAGGTTGAGTAATTGACTGCGTAAGGAAGGCCAAACTCCAAGAATGAAACCTACTAATACAATTCCAAACACTAAATAAATCAACAAGATGGCGAGTGATCGGTTTATTTTTTTACGTTCCATCATGTTTACAAGTGGACGAAGTAAGTAATAGAAAAACGCCGACAACATAAGTGGAATAGTTATGATCGTAATTAGTGATAGGATAGGTTTAAATAAGAAATCTACAAGCGAACCCAAATATATGATTGCCATCACTAAAACTATGGCGACACATATTCTAATAAAATTATTTAGCTTAAACACATAATCTCCCCTTATATTAGCATTCTATTATTAATCCCCAGTTTAGAGGGGTTTAATTCCAATTCGATGTAATTCTGCTTAATCTCGATTAACTACCAAACCGAATAATGAAGCAAACACAGCCGCTTGCATCGGTGATATGATACAGCCTTGCAAATCTTCCAGTGAAGCGCCGAGGCTCTCAAAATCACAGCTACTTAAGTCGATTCCCCCAAGCTTTGTTTGTGAGAACTGGGTCTGATCAAGATTTGTCTCTTCGAAGATTATACTTGATATATTCATACTAAAAAAATCAGCTTTCGCGAATGAGCTATTCATAAGCTTGACCAGCTTAGCATTTGCAAACCTTAACACAGCATAATCAGCATAACAAGTATCGAATACCACATTACGTAATGTAGAACCTGACAAATCCACGCCTAGTAACTTACATTTATGAAAAATAACCCGATGAAAGATCGATTCGTTCAAATTGATATTCGAAAGATCACAATTTTCAAATACCACATCCGTAAACTCCGCTTTATTTAGGTTTATGCCCCGAAACGTCGTATTCGTAAATCGCAATCTATCAAAACAAACCTTATACCCGGTTTGATTCGTAATCTCACAATCTTGAAAGATACCATCCGTTAAGATTTGCTCATCCTCTAATTCATAATCGGATAATGTGATCGGTTCTAGGTAAGCTGGAATCTTCGGCGCTTCTATTTTTTCTTTTTTACTAGACATGTTGTTTGATGGCCTCCTATGTATTAATAATCATGACAATAGTGAAGCATACTATATATTCCCTTTAAATATTTTGCAACATTAAGGACGTTACCACCGTCTTTACTGTCTGAACACACTACACAACAAGGAGAATGAACAAACATGAAGCACAAAAATATTTTAATGATCATGGTAGTCGTACTTGGGATCATGCTAACCGCCTGCTCTAGCTCGAACAACAAAGAAGAAGCATTCGAACCAACTCAAACAACGAAAGAAATGATGGATAGCGTATTAGCGCAATTCGAGCAACCTTCCTTAATGGAGTTACCTGCCGAAATGGTCAACGAACTCTATCATTTAAATCCGACATTGCTCGATCAATATACAATCATGACACCGATGATGAATATAAAAACGAATGAAATTGCCATCCTTAAAGTTAAAGATGCGAAAGACATTCCTACAGTGGAAGAAGCAGTCAAACAACGTGCAACAGATATTCAAAAGCAATTCGAGACTTACCTACCAGACCAATATGAGAACGCTAAGAACTATAAGCTTGTAACTAAAGGTAACTACGTTATCTTTATTATCTCAGAGAACGCTGACGATATCGAGAAAGCATTCGAAACCTTCTTCGTTAAGCAATAATCACCATGGTATTCAGCAGCCTACTTTTCTTATTCTTGTTCTTGCCTGCTGTACTAGCGATATATTATTGCTCACCATGGCGAATGAAAAATCTTATTCTATTTGCCGCCAGCCTCGTATTCTATGCATGGGGTGAGCCTGTATATATCGTCATCATGCTACTCTCCACCGTCACTGATTACTGCTTTGGTCTGCTTCTAGAGAGACCGAAGCTCAGTGACAGCAAGCGAAAAGGGATTGTCGTGCTTTCTATTATCGTGAATTTAAGCTTATTGTCCTACTTCAAGTATGCGGATTTCCTTATCCAGAATATCAATACACTATTGGGAACTGATATCCCGTTAACCGAACTTCCCTTACCCATCGGCATATCCTTTTATACCTTTCAGTCCATGTCCTACATCATCGATGTATATAGAAGAACCGCCAAAGCACAACGTAACTGGCTTGATTTCGGTACATTCGTGGCGCTATTCCCGCAATTAGTAGCAGGACCTATCGTACAATATTCCACTGTTGCGGAGCAATTACGACACCGCACTGTGGACAGAGCGAAGTTCGCTGAGGGAGTACGTCGCTTCACGATTGGTTTAGCGAAGAAGGTATTACTAGCCAACAATATTGGACTGCTATGGAACACGATTTCAAATTCAAGTCCCGATACATTAACCGTACTGACTGCTTGGCTCGGTATTATCGCCTTTGCGTTCCAGATTTATTTTGATTTCAGTGGTTATTCCGACATGGCCATTGGACTCGGGCTGATGTTTGGATTTCGGTTTAATGAGAATTTCAATAAGCCTTACATGGCACAAAGCATCACCGATTTCTGGCGTCGCTGGCATATTTCTTTAAGCACATGGTTTCGCGACTATGTCTATATACCGTTAGGTGGTAATCGCCGTGGATTCAGAATACAACTACGAAATATTCTGATCGTATGGATGCTAACGGGCATATGGCATGGAGCAAGTTGGAACTTTCTCTTTTGGGGCCTGTACTTCGGTATTATTCTTATATTCGAGAAATGGCTTGGACTGAAACTGCTTGAACGCATGCCAAGATGGTTACGACATAGCTACGCCTTACTGCTTATTTTAATCGGCTGGGTGCTCTTTGCATTCGATGAACTTCCCGCAATGGGAGGTTATTTTAGCGCGATGTTAGGGCTGAATGGGCAATCATTATGGGATACCGAATCCTGGTATCTTCTATATACGAACGGTATATTGCTTGTCGTATTAGTGTTTGCCTCTATTTCAAATCGGACGAGATCACGAGTTAATACACCCTATCTGCAGCTTGTATGGCATGCAGTATTATTTCTATTATCCATAGCCTACTTGGTTGATGCAACTTTCAACCCTTTTCTATACTTTCGATTCTAACATTCAGAAGGAGAATGAGCTTGATGAAGAAACGCGTAGATCAATTTTATATCGCTGGATTTGTCGCTGTTCTATTCATCATGTCCTTCCTATTCTTCTTTCTTCCTAAGTCTTATTTCTCTGACACTGAAAATCGACCATTACAAAAGGTTCCACAGTTCACGTGGGATAACCTTTGGTCCAAGAAATTTTCAGAGGAAACGGAAAGCTTTGTTACCGATCATTTTCCTTTTCGGGACAAATGGGTTGCGGTGAAATCAACCATGGAGCAGTTACGCCTACAACAAGAGAACAATGGGATATATAAAGGTCATGATGGCTATCTCTTCGAGAAGTTTGGAAAGCCAGATTATGAAGTCGTGTCAAAATATACGGAGGCTGTAAAAACATTTGCTATCAACCATCCTGATTCCAAAATGACATTCATGCTCGCTCCAACTTCGATTGGCGTATATCCAGAACGGCTTCCATGGCTTGCTTCGGCTTATCCGCAAGCAGAGGTGAATGGATTCATTGGTGAGCAGTTGAAAGACAGCTTATCCTTCATGGATGGATTTGATTTTCTAGTTCCTGCCGCGCATGATCCAACCCAAATTTATTTCCGTACAGATCACCACTGGACGACTTACGGTGCTTACTTAGCTTATCAAGCCTATGCTGAGAAAATGGGTTGGAAGGCAAAGCAGGAATCAGAGTTTACGATTGAATCCGTCACCGATTCCTTTCTAGGTAGCTATCATACACGGGGCCAGTTCTCTAGACTGGAGGGGGATACCATCCAGGTTTACCTTCCAAAACAGCCTACCCCTTCGGAGATGTATATTGCCGATACCGATGAGACAATATCAGGTCTGTATGACTCAAGTTACCTGGAGAAAAAAGATAAATACTCGTATTTCCTCGGCGGAGTACACGCACTCATGACTATAACAAGTCAGTTAGAACCAGCAGATATAGAACAGCAAAAGCTATTGGTCATCAAGGATTCCTATGCACATAGTGTGCTTCCTTTTCTAGCCCTTCATGTTCCGGAAATTCACGTCATCGATCTCCGTTATTATAACGGAAACATAAGCGAATACATGACAGCAAACGAGATTAGTGATGTATTGATGTTATTCAACACAACAACATTTGTGGACAATAACGGAGTGTTAAAATTGAAACAAAAAAGCCACGTCCAATGACGTGGCTTTTTGATCTATAGTGATCTGCTTGTTTTACTATAACCTTGACTTTTACTCTTATTTCCCTTTGTAAACCACTCGGACTTGGGTTTGCGCGCAGGGTTTGCCTTCGACTTGGCCGGTTTGGCAACTGGAACCGACGACTTCGAAGATCGCTGTTCGACCTTTACAGCTTGAGTTGCTCGAGCTGATCTAGACATCGGATAGGGATGACCCTTCACTTCTGGAATTGATTTTCCGATTAACTTCTCAATATCCTTAAGGAAAGGAAGCTCATCCACTTCGCAGAAGGAGATCGCAGTCCCGCTCAGTCCTGCTCTACCGGTACGCCCAATTCGATGAACATAGGTTTCTGGAATATTAGGGAGGTTAAAGTTGATGACATGAGATAGCTCATCAATATCAATTCCTCTTGCTGCGATATCCGTCGCAACTAACACTCGTGTGGTTCCACTCTTAAAGCTACTTAATGCTTTCTGACGATCAATTTGCGACTTATTACCATGAATGGCCTGAGCTGAGATGTTCTCTTTGATTAAATCACGTACAACTCGGTCAGCACCACGTTTGGTACGGGTAAATACCAATGCGGAAACAATCGATTTATCTTGTAACAAAAGGTTTAATTGTTTCTGTTTGTTGCCCGTTGCAAGTAAGTAAACAGATTGCGTAATCCGATCGACCGTAGAAGATACCGGAGTAATCTCAACTTTTACTGGGTTAACTAAAATCGATTTGACCATTTTAGATATTTCAGGAGGCATCGTTGCGGAGAAGAAAAGAGTTTGCTTCTTGCTAGGCATTTTCGAAACGATCTTCTTCACATCATTAATAAAGCCCATATCTAGCATCCGATCAGCTTCATCAAGCACTAATATTTGGACATATTGCAAATCAATACGCTTCTGACTCAAAAGATCGATCAGACGGCCCGGTGTTGCAATAATAATGTCCGCACCATGGTTTAGTGCCCGCTCCTGTACCTTCTGTGAAACCCCGCCAACAATCGCCGAACAACGTATGTCGGTATATTGACTATATGCTTTTATGTTATCAGAAATTTGCAAGGCAAGTTCTCTTGTTGGTGTTAATATCAATGAACGTATACGGCGCACAGCATTGGTTTTGCTTTGCTGTTCACTGAGCAGTTGGATGATCGGTACAGCAAATGCCGCCGTCTTTCCTGTTCCCGTTTGTGCGCAACCTAGCAAATCTCTGCCTTCTAACACAGCAGGAATCGCTTGTTCCTGTATAGGTGTTGGTTCAGTATAGTTCTCTTTACTTAAAGCTTTTAGAATTTCCGGTATAATATTCAATTCATTAAATGTCATGTTGTCTCCTTAATTATAAATACACTTTTAACATTTCTTGTAGCGTCTCCACAAGGCACTACTTTACGTCATAACATATAAGGATAACATATATAGATGCAAAAAAGCCACGTCCCACTAAAATGTACCACTTAGAATAGACCATTTAAGGTACCTACTCTATGAGGTGCATTTTAATTTGGACGCAGCCTATTATAGATGATTAATTATTAAAACGTTCTTTAATTAATCCTCCAATTCAACGCTTTCGATTTGTCCATCGTTATTTAGGGTCCATTCAATTTCGACACCTTTGTTTAATCCAAGATTGTCTTCATCCTCAATGACGACTTGACTTGGAATGGTCAAGGTTTGCTGCCCTCCGTTTTTCACCTGAACGGTTACTTGATTGCCTGTAGCTTCTGTAATAATTCCTTCATATTCAAGATTCCGAAGAACGATCTTATCACTCGCATCTGTAATTGTTATTCGTTTTCCGCCGTCTGTAAGTAATTCGACCTTTTTGCGATAGTTATTTTTTATTGCTTCATCTTTGATTACTTTTTTTACTGTCACTCCGCTCGGAAGTCCCTCTGCATCTGAGGTAGTGGATTCTGGTTGGTTTGCTTGGGGATTCGCTTGTTCTACATTGTTAGTCGTATTCGATTCTGTTTGTGAAGGTGTTTCTGCTGGTGGAGTAGTTCCTTGTGTTTCAGTTGGAGTCTTAGTACAACCGCTTAGTAAAATCAATAAACAGGTTAGAAGAAGTGTCGCATGAAACCGTCGCTGAATGGTGCGTTTTTTGAATATCATTATGTTACTACCTCCATTAATTTTACTTGTAAACCTGAGTTGTACTTGGAAATAGTTTTCACTTCTTATTATGCTATTATGCACAATCTACTCTTCAACGTTCTTATCATCCATTTTTCGTTTGCGCGTGATTTATTTATTAACTTGATGTGATAAGCATTAATTGCCACGAGACACCGAATTTATCATTCACCCAGGCATACTTCTCACTTACAGGGGTAGAACATATTGGCATTAATACCGTTCCCTCTTCAGATAACTTCTGATAAAGTGCATCAATCTCTTCAGCTGTCTCACAGGTTATAAATAATGAAATGCTCGGTGTAAAGTTGAAGTTATGTTCTTCTTTACTATCAATACACATATAAGTTTGTCCATTTAAAGTAAAGATAGCATGTAATACGGTCCCATCTTCATGATACAACACCTTATTTATTTCTGAATTATCAAACAAAGTGGTATAAAAATTCATAGCCTCCATAGCTCGTCCAGAAAACATAAAAAAAGTAGCAATTTTTTGATGGTCCACTAAAGAACACTCCTTTTATAGGCTATAAGTCCCATGCAGATTATCCGATTTTATTTTATTTCCGTCAAGCATCAGTTTCATAAATATATAAGCCCTTGAAAAATTTCAAGGGCTTCAGCATGACCGATTCATAATCTTAGAAAGAATATCCATTATAAATAGTGTTAATTAAAATGGATTATCATATTCGCAATTATTCTTCTTTAGCTACAATACGACGTTTAACTACTTGAGACTGATACATTCTCCATCCCGTTAACAGGGCAGCAGCTAGACATATACATGCTGAGGTTACGAAGACTGTATGCATCCCCGTTAAGAAGACATCTGGCCGATCAGGAACCAATCCAGTTACCCGATATCCAACCTCTCTGCTCATCACATTGAACAAAATCGTTGTTGCTACTGTAATCCCCACAACCATCCCTATATTCCGAACTAGTGAGTTCACACTACCTGCCGAACCAAGCTGGGTTCGCGGAACTTGTGACATAACAAGTGAATTGTTAGGTGATTGGAATAGTCCACTACCAATACCCAGCATAGCAATCCAAGTACCTACGACGATTAAAGAGCTTCCAGCATGAAGATTAGCCAAACCAAATTGGGCAATGACCATAACAATAAGCCCCGCAAAGGTCAGTAGTTCAGACCCGATTTTGTCAGATAAAGCACCACTAAGAGGTGATACGATGACCATACAGATAGGTAAGAGCATCAGCAGAAGACCTGCATAGTGTGGAGACAAATCCAACATATTCTGAGCATAAAATGGAGCGATAATATTAAAACAGAAATTCGCCGTAAACACGAGAAATCCGCATAGAATACTGAGCGAAAACGATACATTCTTGAACAATGACAACTGGAGTAGCGGCTCTGACCGAATTAACTCAACACGTAGAAATAGAACCAAAATAACGGCAGCAGTGATAAGAGAACTAATGATCCAGATATTATTGTAGCCATATTGCTGACCAAGAAGCAGCCCCGCAAATAATGTAACGATAAATAATGCAAATAACGAGCTACCTGGTACATCAATTTTCGCCTTTACCCGTACAAGGTCCTTCGGAAGCACTTTCCATCCCATAATAATAGCGAATAGGCCGATCGGAATATTTACCAAAAAGATATATTCCCAACCCATTGAGGAAATAATGATACCACCCAAACTAGGCCCAGCAATACTTCCCAAAGAGACAAACGTACCAATCAAACCCAGTGCTTTTCCTCGTTCATTTGCTGGGAAGATGTCTGTAATAATTCCTTGGCTGTTCGCCATGGTCATAGAAGCACCTAAGGCCTGAACAATCCGTGAAACAATCAAAAATGGCAGTGAACTGCTCAGTCCACATAACAATGAACCTATGATAAAAATAACAGTGCCGATTTTAAAAATTCGGATCTTCCCTACAATATCGCCGAGTTTGCCAAAAAATAAAATGGCCGCACAGATAGCCATCAAATAACCCGTTGTCACCCATTCAATCTGAGCTATTGGTAGACCCATTTGTTTGGACAAAACAGGTAGCGCAATATTGACAATACTTCCATCCAAAGTGGACATAAAAGTAAATAAGTTAAGAACAATAAGGATAAGCCAACGTTTCTTCTGAATTTCGGCATCCTCCTGGTAATTCCCAAGAATTGAATTCATAAGCAACCTCCAAATCACGAATGTACATTGGTTGCGTGCGCAACTATGTTGTACTATCAGTTTACTCCATATTAGTTGCGCATGCAACAACTTTGAGATAGTATGAGTATGACGTCTTATACGGATGAGGTGCAACTTTGAAGAAAGAACCAATTGGTAAACTTATCTCTTATATTCATCGACAGAATCAAAAAAATCTCGCAAAATATTTATCTCCCTATGGACTTGGTAGCGGAGGACAACATACCTTTCTTAAGTCTGTGCTACAGAAGCCAGGGATTACGCAGGATCAACTAACACAGCTACTGAAATTCGATAAAGCAACGACAGCAAGATCAATCAAACTATTGGAACAGTCCGGGTACATCGAGCGTAAACCGGATCCGAGTGACCGCCGTTCTCACCTTCTATATCCGACGACAAAAGCAATTGAATTTGCCCCTGAACTTCAATTGATGTTAGATAATTACAATAAGAAGCTTGTTCATCATTTAAATCCTGGAGAAGAAGACTTACTTATCTCCCTCTTGCAGAAGATTAACTTTGAGCTGCAGGATGAATAGTGGTGAGAACACAATAAAACTCCAAGCCACTTGTGGACTTGGAGTTTGTTTTATTACATGAAATGGACAAGGATGCTATAAAGGCAGGTCTCTTTTTCTAAACAGAACAATGGCTAAACCAAATGAAACCAATCCGATGGCGGAAAGAATGAATGAGATTACAACCATATTCACATTTCCGCTTATAATTTCGCTGGGTTTATATAAGGAGAAGATGGAGATGTTCCTCATCCATTGAATCTTGTCGCTAAGTTTACCCAATAGATCCAAGCTGAAGAATCCAAAAGTAATCATCCCGGAAATACCACGTGCCTTCTTCTCATCATTGGAAAGTGAGGACACTAGGAAGGTGATACCCCCGATTGCGAAGAAGAGTAGGGACGCTGATACATTCATCTCAATGAACTTGGTTGTATCAAATTCATAACCTTTTCCCAGAAACCACGCATTTCCGACAAATCCGGCAATCGTCGTGACGGCCATGATCAGAAATAACCCCGTCGCCAGCACACTTGCTTGCGTGAAAGCGACTTTCCCCCGTGTCGTCGGGGTGGTTAATAAATAGGACATGGAACCTTGGTCTACCAATTTAGCCATAAGCTGAGTTGATAGCTGCACGCATACGATAGCAAGGATAAGAACTAGAATTAATCCGTAATATTCTCCTGAGATAAATGCCTCTGCACTCCCAAAGCCATTGAGACCAAAAGCTTTCCCTACACCTTCCGGCATGGACTCCACCAACTGATCGATAGCGCTCGAATTGCTGGCGATACTAGGATACAACCAGAACATGAGAATGATATAAAAGGCAGATCCGAATGCATAGTTCATAAAGCTCTTCATGTTCACTTTCATCATCTGCTTATATAAGGTAGCATTCATTTCATCGTCCCTTTCCGATCATAGTAATTCATAAATATGTCCTCTAGGTTCTGACTAAATATATCGATATTACGCACCTTGTACTTTACCGTCTCTTCTAGGAATTTATCGTAATTACCCTGAATGGCCACCCTCACTCGATCCCCTTGGTGTGATTCAATAAGCAAGCCAGAGTTTAGAAATGATGTCACATCAGCATGGTCTTCGAAGATAACTTCAAACACCTTCCGCTGCATGGATTGTAGTTCGTGAATATCTTTGACAGCAATGATGACACCATCCTTGATAATCGCAGCACGATCGCAAGTCCGCTCGATTTCGGCGAAACTGTGCGACGACATCAGGAATGTTTTCCCCAAGGCCTTCTCCTCCAGCACAATCTCAATAAATACCTTCTGCATAAGAGGATCCAGGCCTGATGTCGGTTCATCCAAAATTATAACTTGCGGATCATGCATGAGTGCTGCAACGATTCCAACCTTCTGCTTCATCCCTTTGGACATTTTACGAATGGGCGTATGAACATCAAACTGCAAACGGTCGATCAGATTAGCACGCTTAGACAAGTCTTTCATTCCTTGCATTTTAGCTATGAAATCCAGGAACGTCTTACCCGTCATTCCTTCGATAAAAGATATTTCCCCCGGCAGATATCCTGTGTAAGCTTGAACTTTCCCCTGTTCCTTCCAGGTATCTAGCCCATTCACCTTCACAGATCCTTTGTCCGGTTTCATGAAGCCCATGATATGCCGAATCGTCGTAGACTTCCCTGCCCCATTCGGGCCTAAAAAGCCAAAGACCTCACCTTTCTCCACCGAAAACGATACATCAAAAATTCCTTTCCCGTTTGAAAAGGTCTTCGTCAAATGCTCAACGGTTAACATTACGGCACCTCCAATAATGAAGAAATGAAATATTATCATTAAGATATTTCATATGTTACAATATACCTGAAAAGTTACTTCGTCAATAATTTTATGAAATATATTTGTGTTTTCATTTCATAAGTATGTAACAATCTATGAAGTTAGGGTGAACGATGATGAATGGTTTTGAGAAAAGGGCCAACTTGATCAAAGAAAAGATCATGAAAACTACTTTAGATATGCTACAAACGTCGGAGCCTAAGCGAATTCGCATCGCTGATATTTCCAAGACAGCTAAAGTATCGCAGGTCACGATATATAATTATTTCGGGAGTAAAGAGGCTCTGCTCCGGGAAGTATTCATTAACTTCGCTGACAAAGCTATCCTTGATTTCGAAGAATACATGAACGAAGGCCATTCTTTAAAGGAAAAAATCGAGCACATTATCTTTTTGGAGAAAGAATCCTATAGAGGTTTCCCCCCCGGTCTTATCAAAGAGCTCTTGATCGAAGATCATGAACTAGCCAGTTATATCGAAAAGCAATACAAAGAGAAAACAATCCCATTGACGGTTCGCCTCATTGAGGAAGGTAAACACAGCGGCGAAATTTCGAATGACATTTCCATTGAGAGCGTTCTGGGCTTTATTCAACTCTATATGAACCAATATGAAAACTTATTGGAAATGGCCCAGCAAAGCGGGAATATGGATAAATTTTTAGATGAAATGGTCCATATGTTTTTTCACGGCATTTGTGGGAAGTCATAAATAAAACAACAGCTCCTCGACTAGGTCGGACAGGCTATTGTTGAATGAAATAGTACGAGATATAATAACGGCATAGAGGTCGTGAGGAACACGCCGCTTTAATACAATTCACACGCTGAATGGAAATTCGGGATGAATTGTATTAGAGCGGCTTTTGTTTTCTTAATGGAATCTTTAAGAGAAGTTAGGTTGCTTTTGATGCAGAAGGAGGAGGAGTACAATGTCACGGTTTGAGCAGCAATATGAAGAATGGTTAGCGTCAAATATAGCTACAGAAAGGAATCCCAGACGAAGGGAGTTACTTGATAAGGGGCTAGGCCATGGGACTGTCGAGTTCCTTCGATCCGTATGGTTTCCCGCTATTGGTAATTTGAATCACCTATTTCCTGAATGGGAGGTGCGTGACTTTAGTAACGGCTATCGGTACTTAGATCTTGCCTATATGCCTGGAGGAGCAAAGGGCGGTATAGAGATTCAGGGTTATGGGCCTCATGCAAGGGATCTTGATGTAAAGCGATTCAAGGATTTATGCAGACGACATTGCTTGTTAGCTTTGGATGGGTGGACATTCCTTCCGATTGCTTATCTTTCTATCACTGATGAGCCCGAACAATGTCGGCAGCTAGCCCTCTCATTTGTTGGGAAGTTCATCGCGTCAGACGTACCTTCCACATTATCATGTCTTGAAGCCGAAACCGTCCGTCTTGCACGACGCCTTTTGCGCCCATTTACTCCTACTGAGCTTGCCGAACATCTCAAAGTGAGCGATCGACATACTAGGCGTATTTTGCACACACTCATTGAACTACAACTACTAGACATTGCCAGCGGCCAGCAGCGTGTTCGAACCTACAAGCTTCGGTTGTAAATGTGCATGACGGTAGCATGGGCGTAGTAAAACATACTATGTTGCGAGAACGGTGTGTTTGGCGGTAAACCTTACTCTGATGCGAAAACTTGTGTGTTTGGTGGTAAAACTAGAACTAGAATAAAAAGTGGACACCTCGATAAGAGAATTCGATAATGAATTTATCAGGAGGTGCTCACATGGGTGAACAACGGAAACGGTATAACGAAGAATTTAGGAAAGAAACGGTCAAGTACCTTCAGGAGCAGACGAAGTCGATGGAGGATATGGCTCTTGAATTAGATATCCCAGCGAAGACCTTACATGCCTGGAAGGCTAAGTATCGTGAATTTAAAAATGAACCTATTGCAAACATGGAGCGAGTTCGGGAGCTTGAACAGTTACTGAAAGAAAAGGAACAAGTGTTACAGGAACGAGAACGTCGGATTGCGGATGTAGAAGAAGAGCTAGCGATTGTAAAAAAAGCAGTGCACATCTTCAGCAAACCAAAGAACTGAGATTTCAGTTCATCGAGAATAGTCGCTCCGAGTTTCGATTGGAGAAGATGTGCGATGTACTTAGCGTTTCCCGGAGCGGTTATTACAAATTGAGAAACCATGAGACTAGCCAACAAGAGCTGCGGAAAAACCAAGTGTTAGAGCGGATCCGTTACCACTTCAGTGACTCAGAAGAGCGCTATGGTGCACCAAAGATCACATTTTTACTGAACAAAGAAGGGTGTAACGTGACGGAACGAACGGTAGGCCTATATATGAAAGAACTCGGTTTACGTTCTTGTGTTTCAAGAAAGTACAAAGTACAAACTACCGATTCTAATCATGATATGGCCATTGCACCCAACATCCTGAACCAACAGTTTCAAAGTACGGAGCCTAGCAAGGTGTGGGTCACAGATATTACCTACATTCCGTGCAGAGAGGGCCGATTATACCTTGCAAGCGTTCTGGACTTGTGCACACGTGAGATTGTGGGGTGGCGACTGGCTGATCGTATGACAACTGAATTAGTCCTTGAGGCGTTAAAGGACGCCTACGCAGCCAAGAAGCCTAAGGAAGGTCTCATTCACCATTCTGATCGTGGAGCACAGTACGCATCCACAGAATACCGTGAACTGCTTAAGAGCTACAACATGATCTCTAGCATGAGTCGCAAGGGAAATTGCTACGACAATGCTTGTATTGAATCATTTCATAGCATCCTAAAGAAGGAACTCGTTTATTGCAGAAGGTTTAGAACCAAACAACAAGCCAAAGACGAGTTGTTTCGATATATCGAGTTTTTTTACAATCGCAAGCGAATTCATGGTGCGCTCGGATACTTGTCACCGATTCGCTTTGCTGCACAGTTTCAGAAGAAATCTGCTTAATTCCCTTAAGGTAGTGTCCACTTTTTTGACAGAGGTCCAAACATACTCTAATGCGTGAACTTGTGTGTGCCGGTATCACATACTCTAATGCGAGAACTTGTGTGTTTGGCGGTAAACCTTACTCTGATGCGAGAACTTGTGTGTGGCGGTAAACCATACTCTATTGCGAGAACTTGTATGTGGCGGTAAACCATACTCTAATGCGAGAACTTGTGTTTGGCGGTAAACCATACTCTGATGCGTGGACTTGTATGTGTTGGCGGTAAACCATACTCTAATGCGAGAACTTGTGTGTGGCGGTAAACCATACTCTAATGCGAGGACTTGTGTGTGGCGGTAAACCATACTCTAATGCGAGGACTTGTGTGTAGCGGTAAACCATACTCTAATGCGAGGACTTGTGTGTGTTGGCGGTAAACCATACTCTGATGCGTGGACTTGTGTGTGGCGGTATCACATACTCTGATGCGTGAACTGGTGAGCGGACATTGCTATATAGCCCCCTAATCCAATTGGACACTCCAATCCACCTCATATACACTAAAATGAGTAAGGAGTAAATCGATGAAAAGACGATTCAGGTGCCCTGTTGAAACGAAGAAGGAGCTAGTGGTTGAAGTGCTTGCCGGTTACCGAGTAGAGATGGTAGCCCGGAAGCACGGAATGTCTCCTAAAACGTTAAGCAACTGGGTCCGCCAATATCAGGATGAGGTGGACGACCTTATGAAAAAGAAGCAAATCGATGCCGAGAAACTGAAACAGAATGCAGCCAGTTACGAAGATTTGCAGAAGAAATATGACAGTGCCATGAAGCTGTTGGGAGAAAAAGAACTCGAAAACAACATCCTTCGTGACTTGGTAAAAAAAAAGTATCCCGATTGGAAGTAGCAACACACTGGATTGAACAGGGATATCCTATTCAAAGAGTACTACGTCTGTGTGGAATCCCTCGTTCAACCTACTACTATCGTCTGCAACATCCTGAACACCAACAACCTGTCAGTAGCGGCCGGCCTATTCCGGGTTACTCATTTGACAAGGATGGAAAACAGGTGGTAGATGCTCGTATTAGAGGGTACCTCAGACGCCTTATCCAAGGGCCAAATTCAGCGTTCGGCTACCGAAAGCTAACTACGTTGTTGCGGCGAAAATATAAATTAATCATTAACAAAAAGAAAGTATACCGTTTATGCAAAGAAATGGGCATCCTTCATCCGCAGCGTGAACTGACAAATCCTGTACCCAAAAGGCTTGCAAATAACCGAGTTGTGGATGGACCTAACCAGTTATGGCAGATGGACATTAAGTACGGTTACGTAGCCGGTAAACGTCAGCATTTCTACCTGGCAAGCATTATTGACGTGTTTGATCGGAACATTGTCGCCCATCATCGCGGAAAGGTTTGCAGCACGCAGGACATCTTACGTACGGTACAGAAGGCGCTTCTAAAGCGGCGAATACACGAACAAGAACACAAGTTGGTCATACGGACCGATAATGGGCCACAGTTTATTAGTAAAGCTTTCTATACTTTTTGCGAACAAACTGGCATAGAGCACGAACGGATCCCCAACCAAACACCAAACAAAAACGCGTTTATTGAGTCGTATCACAGCATCATAGAGCGAGAATGTTACCAACGCAATTGTTTTGAAAATTACGAAGAAGCCTTTGCAGAAGTAGATCGATTCATTCGGTACTACAATACGGAACGGATCCATGGCAGTCTCAAGGATTGGCCACCCAAGGAATACTTACGTTTGATGACCATGGGGTTGATTCCCCCACAAAAAATTGCGCTATGATGAGATTTCTTAAGAATGATGTGGAAAGTGTCCAAATTTAGGGGGTTGAACCGATTGAGTACGTTATTCCCTGGAAATACCCCTGTTTTGTGATCTATGCGGACACTGGTTCCGCTATTTGCCCAATTATCCCTGATTATGATGTCTATGAGGCGAATAACGGATCTCATGTCCGCATAACTCAAAAATAGGCCTAAAAAAGGTGAATAGGGGATCCTATGTCCGCTCACCTTGAAACTTACCTTTGCGGAGTCCACTTAACGGCATATTTCAGTCTCAAACCTCTAAGTTCTTGGTTACTTGGCTTCTTTGTTAGTTGGGCTCTTGGGCTCTTGGTCCTTGGTTCATCAGTTCATCGGTTTCTTGGTTACCCTTTTTCTCGACCTCTAGTTCCTCCGTTTCTTGGTCTTTCAAATTTTTGGTTCACGTCCTATCGCTTTCTCAGTACGGTTCCTCATCTGTTCATCTGTTCATCTTCTAATCTGTCATCCGTTCATCTTCTCATCTCTTTGTACTCCCCTGTGCCGAGCCCCCACAAGAAACCTTCAAGAATTACAAATAAAGAAACACGCCACATTTGGCGTGTTTCTCTATTTGTGTACAGCAAAACCCTACTATTCGTACCAATATCCTTTAATGCCTTTTTCCATCCGCACCAAAGCTTCAAGGTAATAATAATCGCCCCAGATCATGTAATCATCTGGCGCCCGATCTCCTCTGACATGGTAGGAACCATGCTTCAACAAGCCTTCTGCCTCTGGGAGGTCAGTGGTCGCGTAATTTTTCACTAAAGATTCCATACTGTTCTGAAGGGCAGCTTCGAATACATTACGATCTGGATCGTTCTCACCTATCAATTCTAATAATTCTAGAAGGCCACAAGCGGTTATTGCAGAAGCCGAGCTATCCCGTGGTGTCGCACTATCAACGGGTACATCGAAATCCCAATAGGCAACGTGATCTTCCGGTAAATGCTCTATAAAGTAGTGGGCCAGTCTTCTAGATGTATCTAAGAAACTAGCATTCTTAGTATAACGATAAGCCAGTGCAAATCCATAGATTCCCCAAGCTTGTCCACGTGTCCATGTCGACCCATCTTGGTATCCTTGATGCGTACCTCCACGTAAAGCATGTCCGTTTTCTGGATCAAAATAAAATGTATGATAGGACGAAGCATCTCCACGTACCAAGAACTTTTGACTTTTCAACGCATGCTCATATGCGATCTCGTAGTAACGCTTTTCCCCAGTTTGCTCATAAGCCCAGAACAACAATGGCAAATTCAATAAACAGTCAATGATGATGCGTCCACCGTTTTCGGGATCCCCCTCTTTCCCCCATGCCTGTATGATCCCTGCTTTAGGACGCCAACGTGCAACTAGCGTATCAGCTGCCGACAGGGCGACAGCACGAGCTTCTTCACTCCCTGTTATCTTCCACTGCGCAACAGCAGACAATGAGTATAAGAACCCAATATCATGATGATCCAATGCTACATGTCGATCCAAGCGATCTTTAAAGTTTGTAAGATAAGACTCAGCGGCTTCTTTGTAGAATGGGTCCTGACCATATTCATTAGCAAGCCACATCATCCCAATGTGGAAGCCTTCGATCCAATCGCCATTGTCTCCCCACTCATAGCACTGCCCTTCCGTAATATGCGGTAGTTTACCAGGGTGCTTGATAATATTATTTTTCAACTTAAGGATTGCATCTTCAATTGCTGCTTGCCACATACGTTTCCAACTCCTTTGTAATATCTGCAGAATAATATATGATGCTAGACTTCGAATCACGTACCGTGATTCTACCTTCTGGATCACGTTCTACTATGGGTGGGCTCGTCCACTGAACCACATTCTGTTCACAATAAGTCGCACCGAACACGGCAGAACTCAGCCAATGTTCTCCTGCTAACAAGCGATTACTTAAAGTTGGAATCACTGTACGCGGTTTAAGTAAATTCGTATTAGGATCAGGATAGATCATTTGCGCTTCACCGAAACCTTCGAGGTTTACGATTCCACTGATGCCCCAAGGCAAATGCGCCGATACACCGTTCTCTACGGAGACGATCATGTCTTCGTCGCTAATCCCAAAATCCTTCGGCGGTTGAATTGCAAACCCGCCTTCTGCTACATCCAAATTGCGTCCATTTCGAATCTGATGGATTCGAACATGCCACATGCCAGCAGGTATAATCCAAGTCCGCACCTCTACATCTTGCCAAGGTAACCAACGAGAGTAAACTACTTGCTCTTCAATGCGAAATTCTTCACAGTAACGCCGCACTCGATAATGTTCATCACACTCACTGAGGGCAAGAGTAGAATCGTAAGCGCCTTGTACGAGACCGTAATATCCTTTCGGAACACTGAACCCAAATAATGTCGAGTAAGCGAATTTAGAATATTTGGCTGCGGTATGCGCCATTTCAAAGTTAGCCATTTGACCTGATCCATATGCGATAACATGCTTATTCCCTTCGGGGCGACAAATCGTCATCCGTGCATGCGGTTGAGCATGAACAGAATTCAACTCCGGCAATGCTTCCTCCTCCACTTGCCAGAATGGATGCTCATCTGGTAAGGCAAGAATAAGGAACGCCTTAAAAGACCAGTATGGAGAACCTGGTGCATTATAGCTCTCTCCCATAATTAGGTTCGGATAAGCATATCCCACACTAAGTATGCCATCTGACGTAAAAATAGGTTGTTCAAACCACCAACGCAAATGACGCATGATAATTCCCTTCATAACCCCAAGTGGGAATGGTTGAACATCTGCATATACAAGTGCACTCCAGAACGATACTTGTGCAAAACGATAAGTCATACTACGACCAAAGGGGATACTGCTTCCATCCTCGGCGAACCAGTACATAAATTCCTGTGCAAATAGCACGGCACGTTCCTTATAACGTGTCGCACGTTCAGGGTCGTCTTCTCCCATTAATTGTGCATAAATGAGCGAGTAGAAATGCATAGCGAAAGGAATATAGTAATCTCTTTGATCTGTATTACCATCCGAATACCATCCATCACTTAAATAATAGGTATCAATCGTATCGAGATACTTATCCATAATTTCTTGATTATAAGGTAACCCGACTTTTTTGAAGCCGATATTCACGAGTACAGTAAACATCAGCCAATTGTTTGGATTCGAACGATCTACTAGATTAATCTGGTTAAGCCACCGGTATAAGCGATCTTTCTGCTGATCATCTAGTGGATCCCAAATTTGATGCGGAGTTAGCGCTAACCCTAATCCAAGCACGGACTGTTCTACCATCCGTTGGTCTTTCGTGCCGAAATCTCCCCAATATTCTGCATGGTCAGGATCGGTACCATGAATGATCCCTTGTATGTACATCGGCCACAGATCAGATTCACCGCCACCACTTGCATGGGGAATCAATCCCCAGAGCGGACGAGCAAACGCTTCCATAAGTGCGATTGCTTCATTGTAAACCGCGCCCGTTGCTCCAAGTTTCAGGCCAGCAAATCCTGGTGTAAATCGACCTTTCAACGGTTTCAAAGTCTCTGTAACGGCTTGCTGCAAGTCGGCTTTTGTCATGAACTGTTTCCATGATAACTCATTCTGTAATGGCTCCATCTGCTCATCCCTATCCTGCCCCATGGCATTTTAATTCCAAGCCGAATATTCGCTCGGTCTCATCCCAATTTCTCGTTTGAATAACTTAATGAAATAACTTTTATTGGCATAACCCAAATAATCAGATATGTCTTCAACCGTTTTGTTGGATTGCTGGAGTAATTCCTTAGCTTTTTGCAACTTCATCATATTCACATATTCAATAAAATTATAATTGGTCTCTCGTTTGAACAAGCGACTAAAATAGCTTGAGTTCAAATTCAGATAGCTTGCCATCTCTTCTAACGTGATTTTCTCTGTCACATGTTGAATTACATATTGTTGTGCTTTGATGATTTCCGCCCGCTTAGAGTGAACAGCGACCAAACTCATTTTCCGGAAAATTTGTTTGAAGTATTGACTGATCCATTGCTGTAGATGATCTATTCTTTCGATCGAATTGACCACATCGTATAATTTCTCTTCCGATATATCGGGTTGATACTGCAATGTTAACTTGGTTTTCATCTGTAGTTCCATCAGCAATTGTAATATCCATTCTTTCACATCACTCGGACGAAACCGTTCTGTTCTTACCCATTCATCCCAACTAGATAATGTAGCTTGTAGCTCCTCGGGTTGATTTAAAGCTAACATATCATTTATAGCAGAATAGTAACGTGAATATTCGGTATACATATCCACTTCAGCAAATGTTGCCTTTTCAAAACGGTGGACCGTTGATTCTTTTAAATAGAAGCGGTGCCCTGGTTCTTTAAGCATCGGCAGCAGAATCTTCCGTAGATCCTCTGGATTACGTGTCTCACGTCCTACGAAACAGGAAACTGATATTTTTAAATACTGTTGTATAGCGGAAATACTTTGTTTAGCTGAATATTTAAGTAATTGCTGCTCCTTATCGGGTTCATCACAGCAGAATAGCACAACCAATTCTTTATTGCTATGCTGAAAAATCTCACAACGGTGATTCGAAGTTAATATTTCTTGAAGTATGTTCTCAACCGCAAAAACAATCGTATAATCGTTCATTTTCCGAGATAGAGTTACATCTGACAGCCGATCTACGGATACGACCATCGGGATATAATACAATGCATCTACAGTAATCCCATGAATCCGGGCTTGTTCAATCCACAACTCCTTCTTACAAGACGTTTGATAAAGTGTGTCCTTCAAGAACTTTTCCTTGAGCGCTGATTTATTTAGTGATTCCTTCCGTTTATAGAGCAGCATTTCGGCTGATGCCTTCTTCTCCAAATTTAAGTCAACTGAAATCTTATGTAATACTTGCTGCAGATGTACTACGTCCATACTTTCTTTTAGAATATAGTCATTCACCTGTAATTTTAGCGCTTGCTGTGCAAAGTGGAATTCATTATGACATGACAATACGACAGCCCTGAGATTTGGATTGACCGAGCGAAGCTTTTCTAGCATCTCCAGGCCATTCATCTTCGGCATCCCAATATCCGTAATCACAATATCCGGTGGAGATACCTGCGTTGCTTCCCAAGCTTCAAGTCCGTTGGAATAACAACCTATAAGCTCAATATCTAAAGCGTCCCAAGTAACCGTCTGCGAAAGATATCGTAAAACTGGATAATCATCATCAACGAGAATTGCTGTCAACATGATATTCGCCTACTCCCTAATCTCTAATGGAAACTCTATTGTGATTTCCGTACCTACGTTATGTTCACTTTGAATATCCACATGTAACTGGTCACCGTAAATTAAGCGTAATCGTTGAACGACATTTTTTACACCAATACCTGAGAAACCCTTTTTCTCTAAATCCCGCGATTCCTCATGATCGTCTAGCTTGGCTTGAAGACCATTAAGTTTGTCCTCTGTCATACCAATACCGTTATCGCGAACGAAAATCTGTAAAAACTCGGATCCATTATCTTCTCGAATATTAGCATCTATAAAGATTTCTCCATCAAATTGTTCAAACCCATGAATGATTGCGTTCTCAATTAGAGGTTGAATCATAAACCTTGGAACCCTTGCATTCCCGCATTGTTCAGACGCGAAATTAACCTCAAATCTTACCTGGTTAGCATGGCGGAAATTCATTAATCTTACATAATGAGAGACAGTGTCGACTTCTTCTTGCAGCGGAATAAACTCATTATCTCGATTAAAAGTCATTCGTAATAGAGAAGATAGAGAGCCTATGAGTTCCGCACTTTCCTTATCTCCTTGAATCAAAATATTAAGCCGAATCGAGTTCAGTAGATTGAACATAAAGTGCGGATTAATTTGAGCCTGTAGCATTTCCAATTCAGCTTTCCGTTTTTTCGTTTGTTCCACCGTAATTTGCTCAATCATCGATTGAATTTGGTCTAGCATATAATCTATCGTCCCCGCAAGATGCGCGACTTCATTTTGTCCGCTTATTCCAGAACGAAGATCTAACTGCCCTCGTCCAATCTTCTTCACAAAGCGAATCAAGTTCGCTATAGGTTTTGTAAACCTAGAAATAAGTAGTGTCAACAATACAAAGAAGACAAAAGAAAATAGAACTTGCACTGCGAAACTAACGAATAATATATGCTTGTTCTTGGCAACGGCCGACGAAAGTGAGATAAGACTGACCATCCGCCAATTGTTACTGTCCAGGTCTTGTGCCACATATATATACTTTTCACCATCAATTTCGATTGTCTTGGATGACTCATCTTCCTTCCACCAAGACATCTTTTCTCCAATTTTAGTTGTATCAACATGTGATACGACCACACCATCATCATCTAATAAAAAGGTTTCTCGATCTGAACTCTGCGTTAAATAAGGATGAATTTTCCGTTCATTCACAGTAACTACTACATACCCAATCGGGCTAGCTGCAGTTGTTTTGATAGGTCGTCCGATCGTCACCCAATTGGATGAGTTCAAATCTGATTTATTATAATAAATGTTTTGTTGTCCAAGCCAATACGTAGAAAAGTTTGGTACATTATCTAGCTCGGAGAACCAATTCTGCTCATATAATTGCACGGGATTGTAATCGCTGTAAGAATAACTCGTATATATATAATTATTTTTCCCTAGGATAGTCACATAAAAGTCTTTATTAGGAAGAACAAGATCGTCTAGAAACCGTGATAAACGACTACTACTGATAATGGTATCTGCTCTATTCTCTGCGGACCCCAGTTTGCTCGGATCCACTAATAGCATTTGCCTGATTTCATTGTTCATTAACACAAAGTTCGATAATTCTAGCATTTGATCAAAAACACGGTTTACATCGGATTTAGAAACTTTTAGTGTATCCTCAGCGGTAGAGATCGCTTTATCCAAGATAAGGTCCCGTGTCAAATAGTTTGTAACAAGATAAATAACAATCAACGGTATTAACAAACAAATGACTGCCGACCCTACTAACTTATTGCGTAATGAAAGCTGTCTGATTTTCACTGGATGCTGGCCTCAAGTCTGAATTAAAATTAGGGCAGGATTACCAAAACTTTCCCCTGCCCCTAAATTGTAAATCCTTTTGCCTAATGCATCAACATGAATAACTTAAATGGTTACTATTGATTATTCTTCACAACATCTGAAATTTTCTTATCAATATTAGTGATTGTTGTATCGATATCTTGTTTATTAAGAATGTACAACTCTGCTTCAGGAATAACGCTGTTCTTCGCTTCGTCAGCGTATTTCTCTGGTACTGGAGCATCGCCCGGAACCGTATTAGTCATCGTATATTTCAAAGAATCTACATCAATTTTAGAAGGATCTTTTGAACCGCTTACGATTGTATCAACAAGCTTGTTCGTATCTGATTTTGCCCATCCGGAGAATACACGTCCACCAATTTCCAAGCCCTCTGAAGTATACCATCTAACAAATTCATACGCTGCTTGTTTGTTCTTAGACTTTGATGATACACCCATGTAAGTCGGTTGAACTGGTGAGTAGTGGTTGCTCTCCCCTTCCAATTTAGGAAGCGGTGCAAATGCAGTTACGAATGTAGCTGGAATGGTATCTGTACCACCGGATTCTGCTACCATCCAGTCACCCATCGGCAGCATTGCAGCTAATTTATTGAAGTATTGATTCCGATAAGCAAGCTTCTGCGAAATGATATCTTCATACATACTCGCGCTCTTATCTTCATACATCATCTTTTTCATCATTTCTAAGTTTGCCTTAAGAATTGGATCCGTTGCATTGGAAGTTCCATCTGTTTTCAAGTAGGTATTATCAGTTGGTTTACTCATTAATTGCAATTGGAAGTAATCAGGCCAGTTGTGCAAATATGCACCATAACGTTTGGTTGCACCTTCACCTTGAGTTAATTTCTGAGCATATTGGGTGAACTCATCCCAAGTCCAATTCGTTGGAACAGGTAAACCAGCCTCATCTAGCATTTCTTTATTCAGGAGAACGAACCAACGCTGCATGGAAGAAGGTAGGGCATAGATTTTGCCATTCACTTTGGTATCTACTAGATATTCATCTTCATACTTATAGCCATCTTTCTCAATATAGCTTTCTAGTGGTTCTAGTAGACCAATATCCGCACGTTGCGAATAGTTCGTATATGGTAATTCAATGATATCAAGTTGATCATTGGACGCTGCCATCAAGTCTAATTTTTGCATGGAAGCAATCGAATCACCTTTTTCATTCAATAGATCAAGTTCCACTTTAATATTCGGGTGGTTCTTCTCAAACTCTGGAATAATACTACTCCATTTCGCTTTCGCATCGGTTTGCCAAGTACTTATTTTTATTGTCACTTGCTCTGTAGTAGCCTCTGTCCCTTTATTCGCTGGGCTAGATTCTGGAGCTGCCGAATTCGAACCCCCATTGTTGCTCCCGCAAGCAGACACGAGCAATGCTAACGACAAGCATACAATCGTTGAAGATAATCTCTTTTTCATGTGGACCCTCCTAAATAGTATCGATCTTTTTTGTTTAAAGCCTAACTGTAAGTGCTTACAAACACATCCTACCACGATGACTTTTTATGCGAAGTTCTCAAATTTTACTGAAGACAAACTATTTTGACTTGTTTATCCTTTAACTCCACCAAGTGAAATTCCTTCAATAACTTGCTTCTGACCTATCGCAAAAATAATGAGCAACGGCAAGATTGCCGATACCGCACCCGCCATCATTAATGAGTAGACATCACCATATTGGTCGCCGAACAACCGGATTCCAAGCTGAATGGTAAATAGCTCTTTCGATTTCAAGAAAATAAGCGGATATTGATAGTCGTTCCAAGTCCAGATAAAACGAAGGATTGCATAGGTAGCTATCCCGGGACGAATGAGTGGGAGGGCAATTTGAAAGAAGGAGCGAAAATGTCCTGCCCCGTCCATTCTGCCTGACTCTAGAAACTCGTTGTTTACGCCCATAAAAAACTGACGAAGCATGAATGCTCCTATAATACTGAAACTATTAATCAAAATCAGACCCGCATGGGTGTCTATTAAATTCAACCAATTAAACAATAAGAATTGAGGAACTAGCGAAGCTTGCGGCGGAACCATGTACAAAGCAAGCACAAGTACGAACATTGCGTCTCTGCCACGGAAACGTAATTTAGAAAATCCATATGCTGCTAATGCACAGACAAATACATTGATAACGGTTGTAGAAATTGTTATGTAGATGGAGTTTAGATAATATTGTACAAAATCCCCTGTCCATACTTCCTTATAGTTCTCGAGCGCATTCCATTTACTCGGAATCCATTCGATCGGGAATTTAAATACATCCGTTTCAAACTTAAACGATGTCGAAATCATCCAGAAGAACGGTAGAATAAATAATATTCCGAGCAGTGCCATGACGATTGTCCACAATAACTTTGAGAAATTCAAGGTTTTCATTCTTTGATTCTCCCCTTTCCGAAGGAACTTAGTAGTTCACCCATTTTTTTTGTGCTAACATTTGCAGGCCGGTGATGAGCAGACAGATGAGGAACAGAATGAGCGCCATACTAGATGCATATCCCGTTTTCAGTTGATTAAATGCCGTATCATATAACTCATATACAATGACGGTCGTTGAATTCGCTGGTCCACCTTGTGTTAAGACCTGAATCAAATCAAAGATTTTGAACGTACCAATAATTCCCGTAACAAGTAAGAAGAAAGTAGTTGGAGAAATACATGGAACCGTAATACTTCGGAATTTCACCCACGTGTTTGCGCCGTCAATATCAGCAGCTTCATATAGATCTTTCGGAATGCTTTGCAAACCCGCTATAAAAATAATGATGTTGTACCCTAACATAATCCAAACCTGAATCATCATTAATGAAGGTAAGGCATAATCAATATCTGCTAGCCATTTCGGTGGATTATCAAAACCGATCGACATCAAGAAATTATTTACGGGCCCAAGTGAAGGGTGAAAGAGAACTTGCCACACCATGGCTAACGCTACGACACTTGAAATATAAGGTAAGAAATAGATGACTTTAAAGGCACCCTTAAAATAGACATGTTTGTCTATTAGAATCGCTAATATAAGCGAAACGACCAGAGTAATGGGTACGGTAATAATGAAGATTAAATTATTCAGCAAACTCTTCATAAATACATCATCATGAAATAATCTAACAAAGTTATTTAGCCCTGCAAATTCAATGGCACCAATTCCAGCTACGAAGTTCCAATTCGTGAAACTAAGTAGTAGAGATGCTACAACAGGAATTAACGTAAGAACAATAAGTCCGATCATTAAAGGAGCAACGAACAAATAGCCTGCAAATTGCTCCCTTGCCCCCATACTTAGATGGGCGAGTTTTTTTCCCCGTTTCATGTTTTTCCTCCTCAAAGGTGTGATTATATTCCCATTGTAGAAAAAACCAACTCAACTCATAAGCAATAGAAATGTGTGATTTGAAACTATTTTTACTTTTCCACTTATCTGTACACGAAAAAAAGCTACCCCAGTATTTAGAAATTTTAGGGAAGCTTCATTTAATAGATTCAATTTTCAAATCTCGTAAAAGGGAACCCGAAAATATGGATTCTCTGGGATAACTTAATTATGTTGTGTTATTTTCTCTCAGCTTATATATTAGTATATGGATGGTGACTTTTTCCAAATTCAAATTTAAAATGACTAATGTCACTTTAGGAGGGTAATATGTTGGGCCCCATGGTTTGGATTGACTTAATCGTATTCTTTCTATTGTTTGCTCTTTTTATCTATGTATTTGCTTCAGTTACAATCACTAACTTACATAAAGTTTATTTAGCATTCCACTTCTCTATGATGTTATGGCCTTTCTGTCAGTTTGTTATCAAAACTACGGATAACGCCCAGTTGCAATTATTCTATGTACAGTTTGCTTTTATTAATATGACTCTGCTCGCCGTTGGATGGCTACTTTTCACCCTTTTTCTAACCGGTCACTCCAAGTTTCTTACGAGAAAAATATCCTTAATGATTTATGTTCCTGTTATATTAGTAACGCTCGTCGCGATATTTAATCCAAAATCAATGTTTGTCCAACCTGTAGATGGGGGATATGTTCAGAGAGCTTATGGACCGCTTTTTTGGTGTATTGCTTCTATTTTCATAGGTTATCTAATAGTTTCGCTCTACTTCATGTATCTAGCATTAAAATCAGAAAAAAGTTCTCGGATCAAAAAACCAGTTATTCAAATGCGCAAAGGGATCCTAGTGATGACTGCATTCATATTTTTGGACATATTCCTTAATGTCGTTCCCCCGTTGCCCCTACCAGTTATTCCAGGATTGACATCTCTCGGTATACTTCTGTCTGCTTGCTTTTTCGTCATTGCAATCCGCCGCTATAAAGTATTTGATATCGTCACCATAGCTCATCAAGATATTATTGACACACTCATACTAGGGATTCTGGTACTTGATGATAACGAAACCGTCGTAGAGACTAATCAGTCGATGTCTCCCTATATCAATTTACAATTAGGTGATCGTTTCGAAATTGGAACCATCCTCACACAAGAGGATGCTGATAGCGAGGTTCGATTATTCCTCCAATCTTACCGAGAACGACCTCGAGAGAGAGCAGAAATCGAAGTGAAGTTTAATATAATTGATCATCGCCATATCAAAATTCATGCTGCACCGATTATGGTTAGCAATATCATGGTTGGACGAATTCTTACTTTTCAGGATACGAGTGAGCTTCATCGTCTCATTGAAGAGACAAATTTCCAGAATGAGATCCTCCAAGTTCGCAATCAATCGTTAATTGGAATTCAGCATGAACTTTTTCAGACCAATCAGAAACTTGAGCAAATGGCTATCACCGATAGTCTGACAGGTTGTTACAATCGCCATTATCTGACACAACGATTAGAGCACGAAGTGATGATGAATATGAAATATCAGCTTCCATTTGCATTATTTTTATTGGATATCGACTTTTTCAAATCAGTTAATGACAATTACGGACATTTGGTCGGTGATGACGTGTTATGTAATACTGTCGAAGCAATTAATCAAACACTGAGGAAAAGTGACATTCTAGCTCGTTATGGTGGAGAAGAATTTATAATCTACTTACCCAATACGGATCAAGCTCAGGCTAATATCATAGCTGAACGGGTTAAATTTGCTGTTGAATCGAATAAAGTTACCATTAAAAACGTAGCCTTTCCACTATCGATTACAGTAAGTATGGGCTTTCTCTCTATTCATGAGTTTTTGAAAGAACCTTCAAACAATCCCAAGACAATCCTAAATGAATTGTTTGAATCCGTAGACAAAGCCTTATATCAAGCGAAAAGTGAAGGTCGAAATCGGATTGTTAGTATAGTTGGGTAAGATAGAGCTAAATTTTTATATCAATCTTATTCAGCACACTTGTCTCTTCTTTATGCTGCAATGCATTGGCATCGTTTTTTTGTTTCTCGATCTCGATTTGGGTTTTCTTGGTCATCAATGCTGTGATCTGCATATCAATCAAAGCTATTTGCTGACTCAAAGCATCCAGCTTATCTTGTGCAGCTTTATCCAGTTTCCCACTGCTCACAACCTCAGAAACTTCCTTAACTAATGCAGTTTTACGTTTCTGCAATTGTTTAATTTGACTGTCGATATCTCTAGTGCCAGCCGCTGAATTAGAAACTTGACCCGATGTTGACGATGAAATATTCATTCCGATTCCTCCTCAATAATTATTATATATAGAATAAGCACTACCTTTAATATCGGTTATTACAAAAAAAATTAAAGTGTGCTGTCTTGTATATCGCTTATACCTAGAGAAAGCCCAAGCAAATTTCTGCTTGGGCTTTCTCTACCTTATCCCTCTAATACATCTCAAAGAACCGTACGAATGACTTCTTGAATCAACTCGTCTACTTGAACGACCAGGATATGTACACGGTGGCATTTGGGTTATCAACACTACGTAGTAGCCTTACATCTCCGAAGCACCTCATTATGGCTGGTACAATGATTATGATTATTCCCGCTACAATTATCTTTTGGGTTGGACAAAGATACTTCACCGAAGGCATTGCGACGACGGGAATCAAAGGTTAACCAGATCTATTAATCGATGCTCTACTTAATCCACCAACATAAACAGAAACCACGTCAAGCGGACGTGGTTAGCTTGTTTTTATTGATGAAGCGTGATTGCATCTTTAGCCTCCCTCATTTCCCTCCCCCCATCATCATACAATGGTACAAATCACTTATTTCGGAGGTATCAAAGAAATGGGTAATGTTATAAGTCAGGTAGATAAGGAAATTCAACGACTGACGGAAGCGCTTATTGAGCAACAGCAGCAAGATGGATCCTGGCGTTTTTGTTTTGAGAATGGAACGACCATAGATGCATATGTAATCATTCTCTTTCGCACTTTGAACATAGAGAACGAAGTCCTTATTCAGCAGTTACATGCTCGAATTCTCGCCGAACAACAACCTGATGGATGTTGGAAATTGTTCTCCGATGAAGAAGATGGAAACTTATCAGCTACAGTTGAAGCCTATTATGCCCTTCTCTATTCCGGTTACAGCCAAATAACCGACGAGACGATGCAACGGGCCAAACGTTATATACAATCTAAGGGCGGTCTCGGAAAAGTCAACAGTCTTTTGACCAAGTCGATCCTTGCTGCTACTGGACAAAGTAAATGGCCAACATCTATCTCCTCCATCCCACTAGAACTTCTACTTTTCCCCTCTTCTTTTCCAATCAACTTTTTTGAGTTTTCAGGATACTCAAGAGTCCATCTAACCCCCATGCTAATCATGGCTGATCGAGACTTTTCTATACAAACAACCCAAACACCTGATCTAAGCGAACTTATCAGTCAAAGTAATGACGTCGAGGAGCAGAATTCCCGTGAATTTCAGGAGATGCAGGACAGCATCCAACAAGGCCTAAGCAGACTCTTTGGAACTCCTCATAAAACTCATAAAGCTGCCACAACAAAAGCTGAACAGTTCATTTTGCAGCGCATTGAATCGGACGGTACCCTCTACAGCTATGCCAGCAGCACAATTCTCATGATTTTCGCTTTACTTGCCCTAGGTTACGATAAACAGCATCAACTAATCACTCATGCCGTGCAAGGCATAACAGCTATGCAATTCCGCTCTAACGGCACAACGACGATTCAAAACTCCCCCTCTACCATATGGGATACCGCTTTACTCTCCTACGCTATGCAGGAATCAGGAATTCCTGCTGACCATGTCGTGATTCGTCGCGCTACTGCGTATCTGCTCTCCAACCAGCAGAACAAATTGGCAGATTGGAGTATTCATAATCCTAATCCCATACCCGGAGGATGGGGATTTTCAGAAACCAACACCCTCAACCCAGATGTGGATGATACTTCGGCTGCTTTACGAGCAATCAAAAGTTTATCCCATACGGATTCAACATATTTAGATTCGTGGAATCGTGGACTTCATTGGATTATATCCATGCAAAATAAAGACGGCGGCTGGCCAGCATTTGAAAAAAATACAAACAAAGAAATACTCACATGGCTCGCAATAGACGGTGCCAAGTCTGCTGCCATTGATCCCTCGGAAGCTGACCTTACTGGACGCACCTTGGAGTATCTTGGGAACTCTGCGGGACTAAGGACTAAGCATGACTTCATCAAAAGGGGAACTAACTGGCTCATTCATCATCAGGAGAAGGATGGATCTTGGTATGGAAGATGGGGGATTTGTTACATTTATGGTACTTGGGCTGCGCTGACTGGCTTAAAGGCAACAGGCATATCCTCTGACCATGAAACTATACAAAAAGGAGTGAAATGGCTATTAGGTATACAAAACCAAGATGGTGGATGGGGAGAATCCTGCAGAAGTGATCGCCGCAAGTTCTACATTCCTTTAGGAGAAAGTACACCTTCTCAAACCGCATGGGCGTTAGACGCACTCATCTCTGTTCATTCGCAGCCAACAGCTGCAATAAATAAAGGCATCAATAGACTTATCGCTTCCCTGCAAGAGGATAATTGGACTACCCCTTATCCGACAGGTGCTGGTCTTCCGGGTTATATTTATATTCATTATCACAGCTACCGATACATATGGCCGCTCCTTACACTGAGTCACTATAGAAGGAAGTATGGGACTTAAGGATTGTTGCGAACGCACAAATAATAGGACATCATTTACCTTATTTTTCGTAAATGATGTCCTATCTTATTGTTGTTTCAATTGAAGTAACTGTTGCAGTAGATCCTCTAATTCTTTTCCTGGTAAAGCTCTTAATAAAACTTCGTTAAAAGTCCCTCGTGCCCTATTGAGTTTGTCCTGACCCAGTTGTGTCAATGAAGTATAGACATTTCTGCGGTCATTTTCGCAAATATGTTTTTGTAATGCTCCGCAGCCTTTTGCTTCAAAACGACTAACTAGTCTGGATACCGCACTCTGGCTTAAGGAAACCATAGACTCCAATTGATGCAATTTAAGCTTTTTCTCAGGTGCTTGAGATAAAAATAAAAGCAAGTAAAATTCTTTTAAAGACAATTGATGTTGTTCTAGCAGATTAGATTCTAGCTCATTGGCCACGTTCATTTGTATATGTGTTAGCGACAACCACGTGCCTATATAGTCATTATTAATTTCATTTCCCATGTCATATATCCTTTCCAGAGCGTAAAGCTAATGTTGAATGAGTTATATATTACTTTTTTCATATTATAACATTAGGTTCATCATATAACGAGCATATGAGCGCCATGGTACTCCATTCATCTTCTCTTATAAAAGACAGAGACCCACTTCACCATCAAGTGGGTCTCCAAGACATCAAACTTAGTTTTAGTTTTTTATTTCGTTATTCTTGGAAAACCAAACTGATATTGTCTAGGGAAGTCTGTCTCTTGGTTAAGTTGAACCGCAGCTTCCAGCGTCCAATGTGGATTTCTTAGCATTCCCCGTCCTACCGCAACAAGGTCAGCTTCTTCATTACCAATTACAGCATTGGCCAGTGCAGGTTCATCCAATTTCCCAACCGCAATAACAGGAACATCTAAGCGCTGCTTGATTTCTCTCGCCAGAGGAACTTGATAACCTGCATGCGTACCCGGTCTACCAGCAGCGGCAATTTCACCTTCCCCACCTGAACTAATGTGGAACATATCCACACCAGCTTCTTTATATGCCTTACTGAATTCCGCACTCTCGTTAATTCCATATCCACCTTCTACATATTCCATAGCAGAGATACGCATAATCAATGGCATATCGTCCGGCATCACACTTTTTGCAGCACGTATAACTTCTGTACCGAATAGAGTTAGATCCTGTCCATACTCATCTGATCTACGGTTAGTTAACGGTGAATGGAATTGGTGGATTAAATATCCATGTGCACCGTGAAGCTCGATCACATCAAATCCTGCTTTAACTGCCCGTTGTACACCCAGACGGAACTTCTCAACCATTTCTTTTACTTCTAATGTCGTGAGTTCTCTTGGCGTTTTATATTTTTCGTTAAAAGCAATAGCCGATGGTGCTACAGGAACGGCTGCATCTTCCGCCTTACGTCCTGTATGACCAATTTGAATCCCCACTTTAGCACCATAGGAATGGCATGCCTCAACGATTCTTGCCAACGCAGGAATGTGTTCATCGGACCAAATTCCGAGGTCATAATCAGAAATCCGACCATCTGGCTCCACATCGGTCATTTCAACAATAATTAAACCCGTTCCACCAATTGCCCGGCTTACATAATGCACGTAATGCCAGTCCGTTGCTATTCCATCTTTCGCTGGTACAGAATACTGACACATAGGTGGCATAACCACCCGATTTTTTAATTTCAGACCTTTTAACTCATAAGGTGTAAATAAATGATTCATAATATCTTTCTCTCCTTTTCGCTAATCCCTTAGTTTGGGATATTCTAAGTATGGCAGGAACAGCGCTCTTTAATTTAATGTATGCTCATGCATTGATTATATGGATAAAGTAACTTACTGTCAAGCCAGCTCTCACTGTACTCCACTATTATAAAAAATCCCGAAGTGCCACGCTGGCAGCGTTGCACTTCGGGGTTATCAGGATTAGTATTTCTGGCTGCCGATCCGGCTACCTTCTACTAGATGATTATTCTTTCACCGAGGCACAGCCAAATCGAAACATTCTGCTCATCGTGGTAGGAACAACGGAGGCATGGTTTTCTTCGGGCGCTACATAGGTTCCAACCGTAAGGTGATACTTTTGCAGAATCTCCCTCAGTTTGTCAGCATCCTCAATCATAAAACCCTCATCTTCTCCAACGGTGATCATTATATTATTGTGCTCAGACGGCATCATATTCGCTGCAAACTGCTCTGCATAACGAATTAGTTCATGATTGTTCCACCAGACCGACGGACTGACAGCAAGATAGGTTTGGAACAACTCCGGTCTTGTAAATTTAACCCATAATGAAAAGTAACCACCCAAGGAGTGACCATACAAAGACTGCTTTGAACTATGAATAGGGTAATGCTGTTGGACATACGGCATCAATTCTTGTTCTATAAAAGCAAGAAAGTCCACTGCGCCCCCATGTGGTCCTAGTTCGCTATCTTGTAGGCGGGGAGGGTAGATATAGTCATCAGCAGGTGCTGTAAAGTCATAAAATCTTCTCTTTGTTGTATCCGATTCCTGATGACCTATTCCAATAACAATAGCTTTATCAACATGTGTTCTGGGTGCGTTTCGAGATTGAAGATGCACAACATCACGTGCAATTTGAAAATAGGAGCAACCATCGAGCACATAAAATACGGGATACCCCCCTGTTGGGACTTCTCCCTCAGGAACGTAAACCCGTATATCATAGGTATAACTAGCTTTCTGAGACGGGAACTGAAAATGATCACAATGCGAGAGCACGAGTTTTGTTACTTCCATTGCTTTCTTCCTTCCTTTCTGCAATTACATCGTAGCTGTAGCATATAGGTGTCCCTGTTTCTGGATCTTGCATAATTTTCGCATCAATTTGAAAGACCGCTCTCATAACTTCATTTGTCAAAATGCTTGAAGGACTTCCTTGATTGACAATCGTCCCATCTTTCATGGCAATAAGTTCATGAGAGAAGCGGGCAGCATGATTGATATCATGAAGTACCATAACAATAGTACATTGATGCTCTTCATTTAGCGCTTGGACAATTTGTAATACTTCAAGCTGGTGAGCCATATCTAAATAGGTTGTTGGTTCATCTAGCAAGAGGATACTAGTCTCCTGCGCTAATGCCATGGCTAGCCATACTTTTTGCCGCTGTCCACCTGAGAGCTGCTCAATATCTCGTGCCCTAAAAGCAGTCGTATGTGTAATATCCATCGCCCACTGAATAACTTCTTGATCCTTTGCAGCGAGCCTTCCGACATTTTTACGATGTGGATACCGACCATATGAGATTAGTTCTTCGACTTTTAACCCCGATGGGGCGATTGGATTCTGAGAGAGAATCGCTATTTTTTTGGCAATTTCCTTCGTTGAGAGTAATTGCATATCTTGCTCTTGCAAATAAACCTTACCGCTTTTTTGCTGCAAAATCCGTCCAATTGTTTTCAGCAAGGTAGATTTACCGCAGCCGTTAGGTCCGATAATCGTGGTTATTTTACCAGCTTGAATCGAAGTATTGAGATTTTCAAAGATCGTATTTTTCTCATAACCTGAGCTCAAGTCTTCCATACGTATGACATTCTGCATCTATTGTCTAGCCTCCTTATGCCTTTGATTTGACTAGTAAGTATAAGAAATAGGGAATGCCTATAATAGACACGACAATACCAACTGGCAATTCCGATGGTTCAAACACCGTTTTACTAATATAGTCCGAGATTATTAATAGAAACATTCCCACTCCTGCACTAACGGGCATGATCAATCGATGACGAAGCCCTACAAGACTTCTGGCGATATGTGGCGCCATTAATCCGATAAAACCAATGCTTCCAGAAACAGAAACGCAGGCGCTGATGAGCCCTACACTGCATAAAATCAAAATAATTTTTTCCTTCTCAACGGAAATTCCCAGACTAGTAACAGTTCCTTCTTCAAGCTGAAAATAATCAAGTAAATGTGACTTTCGATATATAATCACGCTTAATATTACGATCCAAGGAAGCATGGACAACACGAATATCCAGTTCGCATTGTATATACTACCTACCATCCAGACCGCAGCCATCTCGAAATCCTGAGGATTCATTTTTAAGGAAATATACATCGATAGCGCCCCAAAGCCACTATTAATGGAAATTCCCGTTAAAATCAAACGTTGCATATCCATTCGACCATTTTTACGTGAAAAAATCAGGATGAGTGCTGCTGCAAGTGCTCCTCCTACAAAACCAAAAAGGGGCATCATCATAGTAGATGTCCAACTACCATCTGTAATGTGCTTAGCTTTCATTTGGAAGAGAAGTAAGAATAGAACAATGGAGGCTCCAGCCCCAGCGTTAATACCTAAAATGCCCGGATCAGCTAGACCGTTTCGTGTTACTCCCTGCATCACTGTCCCGGCAATACCAAGCCCAATTCCGACGAGCATAGCAATAACAATACGTGGAAGTCTAAATTCAAAAATAACGAGATCATGTTTAGGGTTAGGGTCAATGCGCAACAAGGTTTTGATGACATCCCAAATGCTCATATCAAACGAACCATTCGTTATATGGAGATAAAATGCCCCAAATGTTAAAAGAAAGATCACAAATAAGGTCAGTAAAAAGCGATTTGTTCTAAGCACTCTTCTCCCCTCCTTTAGTGCGAATTAGATAGAGAAAGAAGGGTACACCAATGACTGCGGTGACAATTCCAATTGGCGTTTCGAACGGGTAATTGATGAAGCGACTTATAATATCACAGAAGGCAAGAAATATAGATCCGACTACCGCCGAACACGGAATAACATAACGATAATCTACTCCCACTATAAATCTGACAATATGCGGGATCACAAGTCCAACAAAAGCGATTTTCCCTACTAGAGCCACGGACGTTCCCGTCAAGAATACGACAGCTAACATGCTTAGCGCCTTAACCCATTTGGTTCTTTGTCCTAGTCCAACCGCTATATCTTCCCCAAGTGAAGCGACGGTTACCGATTTGGAAGTGAACAATGCCAGCAATAGCCCGATGATACCAAAAGGAATGGCAATCCTTAACATATCAACATCAACAGCATGAATTTTGGCATTGTACCAAATGCTAACCGTTTGCGAAACTTGATTGAACAATGCGATTGCCGAAGCGATACTGCTTAGGAAAGTACCAATAACAGTTCCGATAATCGCCAGCCTAACTGGAGATAGTCCATTTCGAATAACTGATCCAAAGCCAAATACTAAGCCTGCTCCAAGTGCCGAACCGATCATAGATAAAATGATCATTTGGTAATTGGACAAGCCTGGGAAAAAGACTATCGCCAATGTAATGACAAATGCAGATCCGTCATTAACACCCATAATGGAAGGAGAAGCTAAGTAATTTCTTGTAATCCCTTGCATGATCGCCCCTGCCACCGCTAAAAAAGCACCCACCAGTAGAGCAGCGACTACGCGAGGAATGCGAGAACCTACAATAATATTGTGATCAACATTATTGGAATCGAACTCCGTAATCGCTTGCCATGCAGTGAGTGCAGATATATCCTTTGTTCCGTATAGAACTGATATTACGATGGCGAGGAGTATGAAGAATGGGGAGATAGCCAATATCATAATTGGTATCCAATTCGTTTTCTTCGTACTCATATATCGCACCTTATTTCAATAAGTTTTCAATCGCTGCATCGAGGAACTTAACTTTAGACCAAGCTGTTCCACCTTGTGCAAGTGGATCAATAGCGTTTACGAAAACATGATTATTTTTAGCTGCTTCCGTACTTTTGAAGATTGCATTGTCTAACAACTTTTCAAGAGCCTTTGGTGCATCCGTATTCTCAGACGTTTCGAATTGAAGGAAGATATAATCCGGATTCAAGTCGGCCAGTCCTTCTAGCGAAAGCTCAGCTTGCGCCTCTGTTTTTGCTATGACATCTGGAATGGTTACGCCCAAATCATCATATAGAATAGGGTTCAAATACACGCCTGCAGGATATACACAAATGGAACCTTCACGAATTCGAAGTATAACTACTTTCTTATCTTTTAAGGATTCACTAATTTTAAGTTTTGCTTCAGCAGCTTTTGTATCGTAATCTGCAATAATGGTAGATGCTTGAGCTTCTTTACCGGTTAATTGGGCAAGAAGGTTAAGATTATCTTTCCAATTCGTTGAAATATGAGAGTACGGAATCATGGTTTGTATTTTGTTCAGCGCCCCTGCTACCTCGTCGCCAAATTTAGAACTTCCTAATATAACATCCGGATTTAATCCCAAAATAGCTTCATTATTTGGAGCGAATTTATCACCTATAAGAGCCGCGCCCGCAAGTTCTTTTTCTAGATATGTAGGGATAGCATTAGCAATAGACAATACACCCACCGGTTTAACTCCCAAAATCGCAGCATCTTCCATAGATTCCAGACTTGCTGCAACAATATTATTCACTTGTGCTGGCAAAGTATAGTCTTTACCAAGATAAGTTATAGTTTGTTCAGAAGATGTTGTCTCAACAGCTGGTTTATCTACGGCAACTGTTGCTGGTTCCGTCGGGGCAACATTTGCTTCATTCTTATTATCACTACCACATGCTGCAAGGCTCATTGCTAGTAATACAGTTGTTCCTGCGATAAATAGTCTCTTCATTATAAAATTCTCTCCCTAAAATAGTTGATGTTAATCATTATAAGGATAATGATAATCATTATCAACCATTTTTTTTGGAGATTTTGTCACTTTGTTAATCCAGGAAACAAAATAGCTAATCCGCGGATAAAGTACTTAATAAAATAAGGATCATCGTGAACCCCTTCAGGATCAGTCTCGAAGCAGAGTTGCTTGGTCGGTGAATGTAGCTTATCACAAAGAATCTGATAACCTATTTTGTTATTGGCCACCATCTGTCTTTGTATATTTTGTTTGGTTATGCCTTCCTTTTCACCGATGTACATATAAGCCTGCAAAGCAGGATCTAACGGCTCTGACGACATAAATTCTATAAAACCTTCATACCAAAGTGAACTAGATAAAAGCATATATTTCTTAAATAGATGATTCTTCTTATACATCGCATATAACGAGATAAGTCCGCCTAATGAAGCTCCTCCTATTGCTCGGTCCAAAGGATCCATCGATATTCGGTACTGACTTTGAATACAAGGAATAATTTCATTTTCTATAGCATCCAAATACGCAACACCCTCCCCGGCGAAAGCGGGGAATTTATCTGCTAAAGCCGGGTGCGGCCACGGTGTATATTCATCATTACGTTCGGTTGAGGATACCCCTGCTAAGACAACAGGGGCTGCAACTCCTTTTCTTACATTCTCTTCGATTTCCATTAGTACATCCTGAAATAATTCAGCACCATCGTGTACCAATAGGATAGGAAACAGTCGATCCGATTGATCATGATATTCCTTAGGGAAGTAGAGGGTTATAGACCGTTCGTTACAGTATATTTCCGTAATTGTTCCTTCTATTTGCGGGTAAATTGACATAGGAATGCCCCTCCTTAATGTGATCTAGCAATTAGGTTTAGAAAAGCCCCCATTTTTTCTTGCAGCTATTCTTTCGGGAAATATCCACAACTTCACTAACCCCCGCTTTAATAAATTTATTGAGTAGGGCTTCCTCACTATTCTTCAGCTTATAATCCATTTCCTCAGCATATAGCGGAAATAGATTATAGAAGTGCACCACTTTTTCGTCGGAAATATTTAAGTTAAAGAAACCTACTTTATCTTCTACCTCTGGAAGCCAGAGCAACATCCCCTGAAAAAATGCATCATCACTATATGCCTGTACTGGATTACCATTCGCAACTGTATGTCCTAAATAGAGCCAAGTATTATACTCATGTGGAAACTTTGCTATTACTTTTAGCGCCCGAATTGGCCAATAATTTCTTTCATCCTTAAAAGCCTCATCTGACAATTTCCAGGTAGGAGGAAGGCATATCATAACTTCAGCATGTCTATATTCCTCCGCTCCTTCTGGAACCGTCATAGGTGATGCACTCATACCAGATGTAATTAAAGTATAATAATTGCGTTTAGGTGTAGGATCAACTACTAGTATATCTACTGTGATATGATCAGGTATGATTTCTTTATATACATTATTAATTGTACCAACATGCTTTTCAACATGATTGTAGATCTGCTCAGAATATCCAGTCGAATTATCCAAAATATGTACCTCCTAAAATGTAGGTTTTACGATAATTGGAAATTCGACGAATTTGTATAAAATACCTTCTCTTTAATGGTTTTTCTTCCTTATCTCACTCTTCTAATCACAGTTTGAATTAACAAAGTGACAACAACCAGTAATATCGCAGTACCCATAAGCCAATACTTTTCCTCAAAACTACCCTTTGACATAGAAAATAGAAATAGCTTTCCAAGATACTTACTCCCTGCTGCCATGTTAAAGACGTAATAAAAGAGCGACACCATGTAACCGACCGCAATATTATCACTGATTCCACTGAAAAACACCCCAACAGCACCTAAGAAAAAGGCACCGAAAAAAGTGCCTATAGTATACTTTAATACAGGAAAGTTGCTACCATTTAAGCTCATAAAAAGAGCAAAACACAGAATCATTATAAATATAGTAGTAACAGAAGTGATCATTCGAATGAGATAAATTCCACTTTGCGAGGTACATTTCGTTTCAATAAGCTCGCGTATATCCTTTTGCTGTTCTGGCATAAAGATAGGAGTCAGCAGAACGATTCCTAACAATACAACAATCATCTCAAGCGGAACCGCAGATGCTGCAGCGTCCAGATTGCCTATTCCGAAGAGTAAGGGCGTGAGACAAAGAAGTAACAAGGCAGTTAATATGTGAATTAGAAAATTATGCTTTAGATTCGACTTTGCGATGAATGAATATTTTCTTAATACTACCGAGAACATCGAGCTTCCCCCTTCTTTTCAGTTCATAGATCCACACGGATAAGACAACAAGGGCAATAGCCAGAAGTGTATAACTAATTCGATTGATCACAAGCGTGTTGAAGTTGTCCAAGTAGACATCTGTATTTCCGACCTTATTATGCCGTATGACAAGATCACTTCCGTAACCGCCGTCTATGTGCTGTAACCCCATATTGATCCCAATAAACCACCAAATCCCTTGTGCTGCTATTGCAATCGGAGTATCTGTTAATACCGTCAAGCAGACACCCACTGCTGCCGATACCATAATGGAAGGTAGCAGAGATCCACAGGAGTATTTGATAAAAGCAAAGAGATCTATATCAACACCTCTATACTGATTTGCAGTTTGAACAGTCACATAGAGTGCCATCAGCAGAACCGGCAAGAACAAGGCCGCCACCATGGCAAAATAACGAGTAAACATGAATCGGAAGGAAGATATTCTTCTCGTGTACAGAAGTTCCTGTATTTTAGCTCGGCGATCTTTCAACCCTAACGCGACCGCTACAAAAACCGGAAATATAGAAAGAACAATACCTAAATAATCACAGAATACCCGCGCTAAGGCCCCTGTTATTTTATCCTTTTCTACGATAGCCTTGTATTCTACTAGTGCATCTTCATAAGTCATAGGAACACTACCAAAATCCGTAAGGTTGCTATACTTAGAACCCCCGCCAATGAGCTTATCTGCATCCTTCATTAGTTCTCGGAAACGTTCGTAAGTCAGCTTTTGATCAATGGAAATTCTCGAAGGTAGAACCTCTTCCCCTTCCCCCGGAACAGTAACTGTTATTTCACCGCTTTCATTTGTTACCATATCACCTTCACCAAATGTAATCCCTGCTCCATCTGTACCTGCGTCCGCCATCAAATCGTCCTTGGAGATCCCCGTCATTTCGGACAAAATGGCGACCATTTCACCTTGTTTCTTGTCTCCTAACTTCACATTTTTATAAAATCCTATGGGATACGCGATATATGAATTAGCCGAGAATTCGCCATACAAAGATTCAACAGCATTCGGAATGATGATCTCCTTATTCTCTTCATACTTCACGCCATAGCTTTGTAATCCCTTCTGTGGCGCTTCTATTTTTGCAACACTAGTCTCATATTGTGTAACATACATTAACAGTAAAATACCGACAAAGATTAGATAAGTGAGACTCATGATTGTTTTCTTGAATTCTTTCAAGAACATCATAGATTCCCCCCTAGCTGGTGTGCTGCAACGCCACTTTCATGCATACGTAGCATATAAGCGTCCTCGATGTTAGGCTCACAAAGGATTGCGTTTGTGGTTGGTTGTTCATTTGCGAGCAATCGGACATTAACCCGTTCCCCCATGGTTAACATACCTGTCACGATATACTTTTCTTTTAATGCATTTAGTTCTATTCTCGCTATTTCTGCGGTATAGACCTTATTCGTAGCCGTTCTAGTGAGTTCTTTGACCGTACCTTTGTATAACAATTTTCCGTTATCCATAATCGCAATATCTTCGCAGGTCGCTTCAATGTCACCAACAATATGCGTGGAAAGAATTACGATTCGTTCCTCGGCAAGTTCACATAGTAGATTGCGAAAACGAATCCGTTCCTCAGGATCCAGACCTGCTGTCGGTTCATCTACGATCAGCACCTTTGGATCATGTAATATAGCTTGAGCGATACCCAGTCTTCTTTTCATCCCGCCCGATAGAGCCTTTACCTTGGTTCGATGATGATCACCTAAATTCACCTTTTCAAGAAGCCCCGGTATTCTACCTTTCCGTGTTTTGCGGTCAAGTCCTGACAGAACCCCAAGGTAATCCATAGCCTCATACACTTTCATACTAGGATACATGGAGAACTCCTGCGGTAGATAGCCCGTAATACGACAGATTTCCTTCGCATTCTGAATCGGAATTCCACAAACCGTAATATCACCGCTTTTTTTGTTCAGTAAAGTAGCGAGAGTTTTCATCAGCGTCGTTTTCCCTGCACCATTTCTACCAAGAAGTCCAAACATACCTTGACCAATCGATAGATTAATATTTTGTAAGGCGTGTTTCTTTCCATAAAACTTGTTTAGATTTGAAATCTCGATTTGCATGTTGTCCATAAAAAAAATACCCTCCTTGTTTGCTCTCAAGGAAAGTATAGTGGTCACTTTTCAATTATTTATCAACTTTTGCAGATCGAATTTCGCCGTCCCCTTGGCTCCCCCAATTTCATTGTTGGATAACAGAAATTCGCCACCATGCTTCTCACAAAGCGTCTTGCATATATATAGTCCCAAACCAAAATGAACACTTTCCTCACTATGAGTCCTGTAAAATGCCTTTGTTCCTTGCTTAAGATCCTCATGTGAAAAACCACATCCATCATCAGACACCTCAATAATCAGCTCTTTCCCCATAACTTGTAAAGTAATCTCTATATACCCTTTGGCAAATCTAAGGGCGTTTGACAGCAGATTATCTATAACTCGTAGAACAATTTTAGAATCCACATTAATGAATTCATCTTTAATATGATTAACAACGTTTATATTAATGGCGAATTGGTTCCCCAACATCTGCGCAGTAGAAGTAATCTGTTCGACTAGCTCGCGGGCGTTTGTCTCTCTAGCAGATATCGAAATGTCTTCTAATTTCTGCACATCATTCATTGTCGCAACATAATTTTCAATTCGTTCTGTATGTTTCGATATGGCGAATACAGTTGACAGTAATTTCTCCTCACTTACCTTGTGATGTGGAATATAGTTGCTGAGAAAGTCCGAATAACCCCTTAGAACGGTCAGAGGTGTTCTCAAATCATGAGCAAACACAGCATTCAAACGTTTCCGTTCCTCCATCATGCGCCACATTTCACGGTAATTGTTCTCAAGCGAACTACGCATCGTTTCAAGTGAGGCACACAGTCGCCCCATTTCATCCTTCGACTCATAACGTAGCGAAAAATCTAAATTATGCTCAGCAATTTTAGCTGCGGATTGATTAATAAGTTCAATCGGCTTCTTCAGCTTATTTCGATAAAATAAAAAGGCGGCAAGAATAATGCAGCCACCAAAAAAAACAGGAATCGTCAATGTTGAAGAGAGATCAATAAATTTCAGTAACACTTCATCTTTTTGAGAAATCGTTACTTCACTATTTTCTGTCCCCAATGAAAGTCTTACCGATCTTCCAGCAGCATCTGTAAAGTCGCTATATTCAAATGTTACATATTTCTTATTGATAGCGTTCTTCCATTCATCAAGTCCATTAAACGAAAGACTACTTAACACGGTAGCCAGCAACATAAACCCAACGGTATAGACAATGAGTGTCTTTTGAATCGACAGGTTAAACCAAATACGCTTTATCCTATCCATTTATATCCCACTCCCCAAACCGTCTCAATATAACTCATACCGCCCACCATAGAGAGCTTAGCACGAATTCTACGGATATGTTCGGCGACGACAGAGCTATCACCCTTGCCGTCAAAACTCCATATGCACTCGTAGATCCGTTCCTTATCAAACACCTGTCCACTGTTCATTGACAGAAATTCAATAATATCAAATTCTTTTTTGGCAAAAGATAACGGCTCATGTTTATAAGATACCGTACGCTCCCCGTAATCAATGACTAAATCACCGGCAAAGTTTACTTTGGATTTAGTTTGATTTCTCGTCTCACGACGTAAATGGGCGGCGACTCTTGCACCAAGCTCGTCAATTGAAAACGGCTTAACGATATAGTCATCTCCGCCCACACGAAATCCATTGATCTTATCAGCGTCCTCAATCTTTGCAGTCAAGAAAAGAATTGGACATGAAACATGATTTCTGATAATTTTGCAGACCTCAAGTCCGTCCATAGCGGGCATGTTGATATCGAGCAGAATAATATCAGGCTCTTTCCCTGCTTGGTCTAGTGCTTCTGTTCCATTCTTTGCGGTTAGAACGAAATAACCGATAATCTCAAAATAATCTCGAAGTAAGTTAACAATATCGATTTCATCGTCAACAATTAGTATTTTAGTCTGCAATTTTTCACACCTCTACCAAAGAGAGTAAAGCTTAATTATCAACTTTCTATCAACTTTTAGTGCATCTACTAGTTTATATAGTTTAACCTGCACCATGAAATTTATTCCATGCCATTATGAACGTTATCCGGTCTTTCTGCAATTACATTTGAGTTGTTCACATGTTATTTGATGAACCACCTCATTCACTTAGACTATTATTTGAAGGTGTCATCGTCACCTGCTCCACTAGTTTTTCGGGTTTAATAGTATTTTTCGAACGGCAATTCATGATTTCAACCTCTTCACCATTTTCAATGTAGAAGGCAGGTCCTTCATGGTTCTCAATCGTCACATGACTAAATTGAATATCCCTTACATTGCCCAGATAAAAGCCACGATTGTGCATTTTTTCGATGCCCGTTAACATATCTGGATGACCTGGAACTGCATTTTTCGCCATCGATATATCGATATTGGTAAATGTAATCTCCGAAACATATTGCTCCGCAAGCCCATATAAGAAACCCGCAGCAGCATGGACATTACGTGCGGTAATATTGGCAAAATGGATACGTCTAAAACATGGAGTTTCATCCGTAATCGGATAGGGGTTTTTATCCCACACATATTTTTCTTTACCACGAGGTCCGCAGAAATAATACAGATTTAAAGTGAACGGACATATCACGTCTTCCATCACAATATTACTAATCCGAATATCTTCTATCGTCCCCCCACGTCCCCGTCTTGATTTCATCCGAATCCCACGATCAGTTTGTTTAAAGACACAATTGCTAATGGTTACATTACGAATATCGCCGCTCATTTCACTTCCAAGTACAACGCCCCCATGTCCATGAACCATCGTACAGTTGGTGATCGTGATATTCTCACAAGGAATCCGCTCTTTGGTGTCTTCGGTTCCCGCTTTTATCGCAATACAATCATCACCTACATCAATATTACAGTTACTAATATGAACATTAGAGCATGATTCAGGATTAATGCCGTCTGTATTCGGCGAATCGGCTGGATTAAGAATAGATAAGTTATCGATCGTGACATTGTAGCAAGCGATAGGATTGACGGTCCAGCTGGGAGAGTTCACAAGTGTCACATCTTTCAGCGTTACCCGCTGACAGCCCTCAAGGCCGATTAAAGTTGGTCTAGGGTATTGTAACTCCTCGGGATGATTCCGAAATTTATCCCACCAAGGTCCTCCATTCCCATTTAAAGTTCCACTACCTGTGATCGAGATATTGACTAAATCCTTTCCATAGATACAAGGAGCATAAACCAGTCGATTTACGCCTTCCCATCTACATTCCACCACAGGATAATCCGCTGGATTCGTACTAAAAGAAAGGATTGCACCCGGGCTTAAATTCAATTCAATGTTACTTTTCAAAGAGATCGCACCCGTCAGGTATGTACCGGATGGAACATACACCGTTCCTCCCCCTACTTCACTTGCCGCTTCGATGGCACGCGAAATTGCATCTGTCGCTAACGCTTCACTATCCTTGAAGGCCCCAAAATCCACAATGTTATACACTTGCATGATATTATTCTCCTCCCCTATTCTATTGCCTGATCTAACCTCTTAATTGTTCGTACTCAGCGCAGGCCTGCAAGAAAGCTCCGATGCCTTTTTGGTCATTCGTAACTATAGGTTCGCTAATATAATAGGCATAAGTACCATCTCGCCCATCCGCTCCGCCTAAACCAGCTACTTGGCAATTTTTATTTAAATTGACCCATCCTTCTTTGGTTTCAAGTACAAACTCTATGATAAGTCCTAGATATGCTGAGTCTAATGATTCATACCAGGTATCATTTAATACGCCCAACCGAATCCCCTTAGCCATGGTATATACGATCATGCTAGAAGCGGAAGCCTCTAGGTAATTCCCTTTTCTCCCACCCAGATTCACCACTTGGTACCAGACTCCAGTTTCTCTATCCTGGTATTTCTTCAGAGCAGATAAAGTCTCATTCAAAATACGCACCAATTCATCGTAATCTGCATGCTCAGTTGGTAATAATTCCAGTACGTCCACTAATGCCATGACATACCATCCTAGAGAACGTCCCCAAAAGTTAGAGGATAATCCGGTCTCTGAATCACACCAAGGTTGTAGATGTTGCTCATCCCATGCATGATACAGCAGTCCCGTTTCGCTATCTCTCGTATGTTTATCACACAGAATAAATTGTTTCGTCACATCATCAATGCCCTGTCCTTCTTCAAATGTCAGCAAGTATTCCAAATAGAAGGGTGCTCCCATATAGAGACCATCCAACCAAATTTGATAAGGATATATTTTTTTATGCCAAAAAGCACCTTCCGAGGTTCGTGGATGTGACTTTAACTGCTCTCTTAATAAATCTGCTGCCTTTTTGTATTTCTCCTGCTTGGTTTCCTTGTATAGGCAAAATAATAACTTCCCGTTGTTAATGTGATCAATATTGTATTCATCAAGTTGATATCCTCGAATACTGCCATCCTCTTGAATAAAGTAGTCCATATTATCTTGGATAAATTGAAAATACTTGCGCTCCCCGGTCTGCTTCCAAAGGTATTCAAATCCTTTTAACACCACACCATTGTCATATGCCCATTTACCTTGCTGATCCTTGTCTTCATACAATTTTGGACATCGTTCCATGATAGAATTTGCTGTTTTAATACTCCACCGTGACGTTTTCATCCCCTACCTCCAAAATAAATATAATTATAAAAGGACCCAATCCCCTGATTACCTTCAATCCCAGAGAATCAAGTCCTTTTCTAGTGAAAATATAAGACTTCTAACTATTAAAGATTGAGTAAAGTTTGCATTTCAACACATGCCATAACCAACGCCCCAACTCCATGTAAGTCATTACTTACCTTTGGTCGTGTTACATAACTCTCATAATCTCCTGCTGAAGTACCGATACAGATATCCGGTAAAATCAGCCTCCCCTGTTCATCCCATTGAAGCACGTTGATTAAGCCCTCGTATCCTTTTTTAGCAGCAACCAAAGCATCTTCCCCGGTGATTCCTTGCTTCACTGCTTTGGCAATCGTATAAACGAATAAACATGATCCCGAAGTCTCCAGCCAATTATCTCGTTGATCTCCTTTATCGACTACCTGATACCAGAGTCCACTCTCCTTATCCTGATAACGAATAAGTGCGGATACAAAATCACGCAAATTAGAAGCAATCTCCACTCGCCCAGGATCATGAGCAGGCAACAGATCTAGAAATTGCGATAATGCGAGACCATACCAGCCAAGCGATCTGCTCCAGAATTCTGGAGAACATCCACTTTGCGGATTGGCCCAAGGCATACGCCGACTTTCATCCCAAGCATGATACAATAAGCCAGTTGCATCATCCTTCATATACTTACGCATTAACTTCTCCTGATGTAGTACGGTTTCACGTAAGCCTTCATCTCCATAGACATTGGCATACTTCAAAGAGAATACTCCTGCCATATAGAGCCCATCTAACCACATTTGATGCGGATACTTATCCTTGTGCCAGTACCCACCCTCAGAGGTTTTATTTAACGTAAGTAACAAGTTTCGTAACTTATCTGCAGCAATTTTGTACTTAAGCTTGCCTGTCCGTTCATGAAGTTTAAAGAGTAAAAGGCCTGCCTGCACAGCATCCAGTTCATCTCGGGCAAAGTATAAGTTACCGTTATCATCTACCAGATCGTCTACATATTGTTGAATATAATCAATGTAGCGATCTTCATGAACCGATTCCCACAGGGATTCCATTCCACAGAGAAATACCCCTTGATGATAGTGCCAACGGTGTGCAGGAGGAAGCTCACCTGCTGCGTAATTGTCCATTAACGAATCACAGGCCTTCCTAGCCCATTCCATAGGTGTCTGCGGCCGACTCACAGTCATTTCAAAGCTCCTTCCAAAATGAAATTTTCTCTCTTCTACCTCTTGTCTAGCCTTTCATAGATCCTAACATTGCACCCTTAGCAAAGTGTTTCTGCATAAACGGATACACCGATAGAATTGGTATAGTTGCGACAACAATAACAGCCATTTTAATCGTTTGGTCCGGCGGTGGATTCGTGGCATCCAGTGTAGCGCTGTGATCCATACCACTAGCAAGGACTACAATTTGTCTCAGTAGAACCTGAATCGGCCATTTAGCACTATCATCCAGATACAGAATGGCATTCATGTAGTTATTCCAATATGTAACCGCATAGAATAAGGAAATCGTTGCAATCGCCGGCATGGATAGCGGTAATACAATCTTGAACAATATTCCAAAATCAGTACAACCATCAATTTTAGCTGATTCCTCAAGACCTTCAGGTATATTTTGAAAAAAGTTCTTGAGAATGATCATATTAAATGCACTTATCGCAGATGGAAGAATGAGAGCCCAATAAGAATCGATCAGCCCTAATTCCTTCACTACTAGAAATGTAGGAATCATTCCACCATGAAACAACATGGTGAATACAACCAAGAAGTTCACAACATTACGCCCATCCAAATCCCTTCTCGCAAGACCGTATGCCATAAGCGCAGTTAATAGCATGCTTACCATTGTACCTATTAGCGTAACACCGATGGAAACACCCATTGCCTTAAATATCGTATTTGTTGAGAAGATAAACTTGTATGCATCTAGACTCCATACCTTTGGAATCAGCACAAATTTATTAGCCGCTAATTCCGCACTCGTTGTGAATGAGCCAGCTACGACATGGATAAAGGGAAGTACAGTAATCAAAGCGATGATGGCTAACAACGTAAAGTTAAATGCAGCAAAAAGTCTACCGCCTATAGATCTGTCTTCTACCATTTTGATTCCTCCTTCAAAATACTAATAAACACCGTCTTCACCCATTTTTTTGGATAGCTTATTTACGGACATAACCATAATCAAGCCAATAATGGATTTGAAGAATCCGATAGCCGTACTATAACTGAATTTGCCTTGCCTCATTCCCGCGGTATATACATACGTATCAATAATTTCCGCAACTTCTCGATTCATGGAGTTGAGCAACAGATATACATGTTCAAATCCAAGATCCAGAACGGAACCGATTTTCAAAATAAACAAGGTAATAATGACACCTCGAATTGCCGGAAGCGTTATATGCCAAATTTGTCTCATTCGTCCGGCTCCATCCATACGTGCAGCTTCATAAAGTCCAGGATCAATGGCCGCAATGGATGCCAAATAAATAATTGTCCCCCAGCCCGCTTCTCTCCAGATGACCTGAATGATATACATAGGCCTGAACCAACCAGGACTTAGTAAGAAATTTACTTTTTGAAATCCAAAATAGGAGAGCAACTCGTTAATAATTCCTCCGTCCATCGTGACCATAACAAAGGAAATCGAGACAATAATAACCCATGACAAAAAATGTGGTATATAAACTAGGGTTTGAAAAAATCTTTTGAAGAATGTACCTCTGAGTTCATTTAACATCAGCGCAAGTATAATAGGGATCGGGAAATATATAAGAATATTCAGTCCGAATAGAATAAGCGTATTCCCTAAAATATTTAAAAAATCAGGCTCTGTGAACAGTCTTTGGAAATGCTTCAACCCTACCCAATCACTACCTAGTATTCCTTGGTAAGGTTTGTACTCTTGAAACGAGATAATCAATCCATACATGGGGAAATATTTAAATATGATGAAATAAAGTACGCCCGGTGTTAACATGACATACAGCCATTTGTTTCTCCACACACGCTTTTTGAGCTCGCTGTTACTTTTGTATTTCTTGAGCTTCAGTTTTGGAGCTGAACTGGGCTGAGCGGTGACTTCCTGCATGATACTCTCCCTCTCTCCTTCAAAATTCGAATATGTTGCTACCTATGTCGTAATTAAAGGAAAAGGCTATTGAAATCTATCAATAGCCTTTTCACTTTTAGCCATCAGTGTTACTTCAAGCTAAAATCACGATCACTTCGCAGCATTGTATTCCTCTATAATTTGGGCGCCGCCCCGACTCATCCAACTTTCAACCTCTTTGTCGAAACCAGCCTTGTCGATCTGTCCATAGATATATTTGTAAGTTGCATCCGTAATAATCTGTTGGAGCTCAACACCCTTTTCCACATAGGTTGCCGAATCCAGAGCAGCCGTTGGATCTTCAACACCTACCTTAACATTTTCCAAAACCAATTCCTCGGCATGAATTCTACCTGGTAGTATGTTATAAGGTTGGTACATTCCATTCGTTTCAGCTTCTCCGATAACACTGTCCTTATAACCTTTTACTTCACGTTCGATTAGTTCCTTGTCATCTCCTGGTTTCGCTTTTCCGTCTACAACCGTATAGTGTGTACCTTCGATTCCCCAGAACATCAAGTTGGCTACTTCAGGAGTCATCATTTTGTCAAAGAAACCAAGGATCTTTTTGAGCTCTGCCTCATCCTTCACTGCAGATTTCGGGAATAAAACGACATTGTTATAACCCGGAATCATCCATTGAGCGAACTTTCCATCAGAACCCGCAACCATACTATGTGTGTCCAGAACTGCATCAGGATAATTCTTAATTAAATCCTTATTCAATGTATCAATATCCTGCATAGATCCACCGATATAGAGACCTGCTTTTCCACTCGTGAACATATTTACAGCATCCGTTTTACTGGTTGCCGCGAAATCCTGGTTCATGTAACCGCCATCACGTAATTTTTTGAAGAAATCCATCGTGTCAACATACTGCGAGAATGCAAACTCTGGCGCCAATTGACCGTCTTTTTCACCCCATGTATTCGGTGTACCGAACCATGCTGAGATCGTTTTGAAAGCACCATAGTAAAGTTCATTCCGGTCAACCACGCCTATTGTATCTTTCTGACCATTACCGTCAGGATCTTGTTCCGTGAAAGCCTTTGCCATTTCGTACAGTTCATCTAAATTAGCCGGTGCACTAAGGCCTAATTTGTCTGCCCAGTCTTTACGATAGATGATCCCTTGACGGGCAAGCGGTCTACCGATATAAAGCGAGTACAGCTTACCATCAACTTTGGTGTTATTCAGAATTTCTGGTTTTAATTTGCTCAAATTCGGGAATTCGCTTAAGTACGGTCCTATTTCCCAAAATTGTCCGTCCTTAATCGACTCCTTCATCTGAACGAATGTCGCCTGATTCTTTAAGTAGGTCACTTGTGGTAACGATCCGGTAGCAAATGATGTATTTAATTTTTCTTCATACGAATCTGCAGGGAAAAATTGGTAGGTAAGTTTTGTGTTAGTCAATTTCTCAAGTTCAGTTTTAATCGTGTCTGGTGGCGTGTCTGTCGTATTTAATGGAAGCATGATCTTGATTTCTGTCGGTGCTTCTGGCTCTACAACCGCTGCTGTAGTGTCCCCCCCGTTAGTAGTAGGAGCTGGATCATTTTTTTCTTTACTACTGTTGTTACCTCCTGAGCAAGCAGATAGCATTACACTGAAAGTTAATAATGCAGTTAACAAGATGGAGAAAGATTTTTTCTTCATACCGTTTTGACCTCCATTGGACTTGTATTGGTTACAAGTTCCACAGTACATTCACTGCACGATTACGAAAATAATCATTTACTCATAAACGCCTATTCTTAAAGGCATCTGGGCAAATGATTATCGTGATAACTGAACAGCATATACTTTCCAATAGTCATAAAAAAACACCTAGCCGTGTGGCCAGGTGCTTATACACAATGTATAAAGAATTAACTTGAAATTGGTTGGAGTTATATAACAGGAATTTCTCCTTCTAATATAATATTTGCTTCCGCCAGTAGGTAACGAACTGGAATTTCTCCAGCTAATTTGACGCTTGAGAAGTATAGTGACGGTGAATCGTTGATTTAACTGGAGTTATTCCAGTTAGATGAGGAATTATGGGTTCTCCCATCAAATTAGCTGGAGTATTTCCCGGTAAATGAAATCGGTAGCAGGTCCTTTGCAACATCCATGCATATAGCGAACCATCCATCGTCATGCACTAATTATGTGTTAGAGACCAATAAAACCACTGCGCTAATTACGCAGTGGTTCCAAAGAAAGATTTTATTTCATATCGCGTGCGATTGCCTCATTATACTCTTGGATAATCTGGAGCCCACCATTACGCTTCCAGCGCTCTATCTCTTGTTGAAATTCACCTACATTTAAATTGCCGAGAATGTAATTGTACGTAGCATCTACAATAATCGTAGACAATTCCACATTCTTCTCATCATAGGTTGGGGAGCTTAGGTGAACTGTTGGATCATTAACAAGAAACAGTTCATTGTCTTTAATCAACTGATCCGCAAGGGCGGTCAGTTGCTCCTTCTTGCCTACCTCCATAATATTCTTATTACTAACATCAGCAATCATCAAAGAATATAGAGGATTCACTTCATTTACACGTAGCTGCGAGGTTTCCTCTGGAAGAATGACCTTCCCGTCTTGAAGTTCATAATGTCGCCCCTCAAACCCATACATCATTAGATTTGCTACGTCTTTATCCATCATCCGATCAAAAAAGGTAAGCACCTGTTTCAACTCATCCTCTGTCGTAATGGCCTTTTTCGAGAAGAGATACAATCCGTTGTAATTTGGGATAGACCATACCTTATATCCATCAGGCCCCTCGATCCGATTGATCAGTGTCAATTCTACCTTTGGATTCAGAGCCTGAGCTTCAACAGACAATCTCTGCACGTCTGTCATACTTCCAATATATACACCAGCTTGCCCGCGGATAAAGTCATCCCGTTGAACTTCTTTACTAGTAAGAGCAAAGTCCTGATTAATAATTTTCTCATTATACAATTTCTTCATAAAGTTCATAGTGTTCATATACTCCGCTGTCGCGAATTCAGGAATAATTTGATTGTCCTCTATCTTCCAATTATTTGGGGTACCAAAATAAGAACTCAGCGTCTTGAATACACCATAGACAAGATCGTTACGGTCAACTAATCCAATCGTATCCCGTTTACCATTCTGGTCAGGATCATTATAAGTAAACTGCTTCATGACCTCATATAGCTCATCTATTGTTTGGGGATTACTTAATTGAAGATTGTCGAGCCAATCTTTTCGGATAATGATTCCCTGTCTAGACGAGGGGCGTTCGGTATATAAGCCATATATTTTACCATCGATGGCGGCTTGGTTAAGAATAGCTTTATCTAGGTTTTTAAGATTAGAGAATTCCTGAAGGTAAGGTCCAATCTCCCAAAAGGCTTCAGAACGAATCGCATTTTTCACTAGATTATAGTCCGAAAATTTCACAAAGGTAACTTTATCTAGGGAATTCGTTGTCAGTGCCGTGTTCATTTTATCCGTATAGACACCCTCAGGAACCCATCTTATATCGAGGTGTACCTCTGTCAATTTTTCAATTTCATCCATTATTTCCTTTGAAGGCTGCTGGGGAAAGTGAAGAGGTGCCAGTAAAGAAATCCTCGGGAGAGTCTCACTAGACTTTGTCCCTGCAGACTCATCATTACCACATGCGCTTAACAAAGAAATAGCGAGTATAAAAAACAAACAGCCATAATAGGTTACTCTTCTCCTAACAGATTCTCTAGACATTCTTTGTTTCCCCCTAAAAGTTATGTATGTTGCTTAGCCTGCTATATTCGTCCTATAAATATCACAATACACCAAATCACTTGAAATATTTACCGTTCATACTCATAATTAGGGTAAATGATTATCGGGACACGAGATGATTATTGTTATTATTGACCAGATTACATACACTTAGATCAGTGACTACTTCTACATAAGCAAAGGTGTTGAGTCCAGTGAGACCATTAAGCTTTTTAAGCAAACTAACTATTTTTACCTTTGTCATTAGCACGCTCCCTGTGCTGTTCATCGGTTCATTTTCATATCTGACATCCTCTAAAGAAATCCAGAAAAATGTAAACAAAAGTAAAATGGAACTCATTTTACAAATCAGTTCAAATGTTGAGCATAAGCTCACTACTGTCAATCAAACTTTAAACCAAGTCGTTAGCTCAAGTGTATTAAAAAAAGCACTCGACAACCAATTAAATGAAAACGATTTCATTTTATACAATGATTTAAGAAGTGAAATCCGTAACATGCAATCCTTTGATACAAAATTAGAAGATGTTATCCTTTTGAACCAACGGCAAAATTGGATGATCAAAAATTCCGGGCTCTATCGATTAGATCAATATAAGGACCATGAGCAACTTTCAAATCTACTAAGTACTCCTGATAATACTTCATGGATCCTAACCCCCTCTTCATGGTTCTATAGTGAGGAAAGCATTAATCCTACAGGCTGTAATTATAGTATTAGTCTTATAAAGAAGCTTCCGAACTCAAAGCTACAAAAATACGGACTAGCTCTTGCAAATATTCCAGCCTGCAGTCTTCAAGATGATATCAACACAGACGTGCAACCTTTGGATAGTATTATGATATTAAACGAAGATAACAGAATCCTACTCCACCCTGATTCCTCATTAATCGGCAAACCTGTTGATGAGAGTGGATTTCAAGAACTCTCTTTGATTTCAGATCCGGAGAAGACATCCGGACAGTTTAAAACTCTGATAAACAATAAAAAATATTCAGTTACTTATTTGAGGTCTCAGTTAAATGGGTGGGTATACCTATCCGTTACGTCAATGGAAAGTCTGACGAAGGAATCTAATAAGATTGGTACTATTACTATATATTTATGTATTGTTATGTTGCTATTGTCGATTATATTAGCTTGGATAGGTTCCCGCCAGATGTATACACCAATTGAAAGACTACTCAATCAAATAGGACAGCGCAAGACGGATCTCAGATTAAAACATACCAATGAGTTTCAGGTAATTGGGGAGCAAGTACATAATTTATTCCAAACCAAATCCCAGCTTGAAAAAGAACTGGGGCAGCATATCCAGCAGGTTCGCACATTTTTCCTAATCAACGCCTTCCACGGTAACATTAAGAAGCGTAAACTGTTCGAAGAACTGGAACAATTCGACTATCATACTCAGGTTGAGGAATGGAAGACGATGGCTGTCATTACCTTATCCATCGACTTCTCCGAAGATACTAGCTATGAGAAGAAGGATCTCAACTTATTATTATTTGCCGTACACAATATCATCGAAGAGTTGGTCCCTTCAGAGCAAAGACTTGCTCCTGTAATTATGGACCATGCGGTAGTCGTATTATTTGGCAGTCCAGATTGTAATATCGAATCCTATCACCAAACACTTTATTCTTTAACAGAGAAGCTACAGCAGGAAATAAATACTTGTTTAAAACTGCAGGTTAGTATTGGCCTGAGCTTGCCATTCAACTGTATCGACAAACTATCTATTGCCTACAGAGAAGGGCTTGAAGCATTAAAGCACCGTATTAAGCTTGGTAAGGGTGTCATTATCCAGTATGAGAATATTAACTCGGGTAAGCACTACCTGAATTTAAATTATCCTACACATAAAGAAAATGATCTAATGGATGCTATCAAATTGGCTGAAACCGATAAAGCAAAGGAACTGGTTCATGGGCTTTTTAAAACCATCTTTGCTGTAGAGCTCTCACCGCAGGAATATCAAATTCCACTAACCCGTCTGCTTAATAATTTACTCATTATGATGCAGGAATCAGGGATTAGCCTCAATCAAATTTATCATGCAAATGGCTCCATTTTTGAAGAATTGCTTGACCTTCACACCGTAGCGGAAATTGAGGATTGGTTCTGGAGCATGGTCATTCATCCTATGATCAAAATTTTTAACAGCAGACAAAATGCCCAGTACCACAACATCTCAGAGAAGATCATCGATTTGATACAGCATGATTATGATACGGATCTTACATTAGAAGAATGCGCTTCGCGGCTTCATTACAATGCCAACTATATTAGCAGCGTCTTTCGTAAGGAGACTCATTATTATTTCAGCGAATACCTGACGATGTATCGATTCAAGATGGCTAAGAAATGGCTGGGAGAGACCGATATGCCGATCAAGGATATTGCAGCCAAATTAAGATATAACAACTCACAGAACTTCATCAGATCCTTCCGCAAACAGGAAGGGATGACACCAGGACAATATCGTGACACTAATTCAGGTGCCAAATCAAAATCTAAGCTTGATGAATCGATGTAGAGCATTCGCAGCATATTATCGGGCAAGAAAAAACCTCCACTCGTGGTATTATCCCCTTCAAGTAGACACTCAAAAAAAACCTTATGTTATCATGAGGAACGAGTGAAACTTGGAGGGGATATTTTTTATGGCTAAGAAAGGTCAAGTGTTTCAAACGTACACGGAAGATTTCAAGATAGTAGCTGTACGAGAGTATCTGGAGGGGACGAATAGTTATAAGATAGTAGCGGAAATGTTAGGGATCAGGAACTGCACCCAACTTAAAGTATGGGTTAAAAAATACCGAGATGGAGAAGTATTCGATTCTCGCAAGGGCTCACCTAATCCCATAAAAGGGCGTTCACGTACATCGTTTGCCAGCATTGAAGAAGAACGGGATTACTTAAAAGCGCAGGTAGACTATTTAAAAAAGCGGTATCCAAATCTAATAAAGGAGAGAATTTGAGAACACAGGACAAATACCAAGCTATTGAGGAACTGCGTGTCCTACACGGGGTTACTCTTCTATTAGCCATTGCTGGGCTACCTAGGGCCAGTTATTATAAGTGGCGATCTACACGTTCACGACGGGTTGAAATACGCGCACGGGATCATGAAATGAAAGAGCATATGTTAGCCATTCACTTGGCGCATCCCTATTTCGGGTACCCCCGAATGCGGACAGCTCTGTGGGAAGCAGGCTATCTCGTCAATCATAAAAAAGTATGGCGACTCATGAAAGAATTGTCGATCCAATCGGTAATCCGAAAGAAACGAAACCGATCTAACTACACACCTTCTGTGATATATCCTAACCGACTCAAGCGTCAGTTTCATGCTACCTCGCCTCAACAGAAACTCGTCACCGATATTACGTATATCTCAGATGGCACGCGTTTTTATTATTTGTCTGCAATTCAGGATCTCTTCAATAATGAGATTGTCGCTTGGCATATTTCGGACCGTAACGATGTAAATCTGGTCCTGGACACGGTTACGCAGTGGACACGAAAAAGAGACGTTTCAGAAGCCGTACTCCATTCGGATCAAGGCTTCCAATATACGTCTCAGGCATACAACACACGATTAGAGGCATTCGGCGTTAAAGGCAGCCACTCTCGCAAAGCAACCTGCCTAGATAACGCATGCATCGAATCCTTTTTTTCGCATCTCAAGACTGAGAAGTTGTACCTTCACCAGTGTAAATCAGAAGCAGAGATCCATCAAGCCGTCGAAGAGTATATCTACTTTTATAATTACCAGAGGTTTCAGCGTAAACTCAAACAGCGCGCGCCGATTGAGTATCGGCACGCACTGGCTGCTTAGTTTTTTTCATCTGTCTACTTGACAGGGGTATGACCACTCGGAGGTTTTTTCTTTGACTTTAAGAGACTCAAACATCTTTTCCATGATAACGGAAATGAGTGAAATCAGCGTAGCTACCTTGATATCGTTGCATGTCATGGGCGGCGATCCCAACAAAATTCCCTGTGAATCCACCCGATAGGAAGCTGATATCTTCCACATCAAATAATGATTCCCAACCCGATTCATTCCCCATGTGATAGTAGAATTGAGCTTTTGTATTTTCCACTTCTACTGCTAAATGAATGGAACAAGCCTCATGAAGTGCAATCGTTTCAGGAACTACTGTGAAGGTATCTGCTACACATCTCATTATCCGCAATACCTTGCCTTGCCCCTCTTCGAGACTGACATATGCATATAGGTAGTTTTCATCATTTAGATAAAGCAACAAGCCAGCCATTTGCAAATAGCTGTTAGGATAATATTCTAGTGCTGTTTCAGCTCGAAATTGCATATCACTTTGCCGAATCGCTAGAACATGGTGTTGAAAAAGACTTTGAATTGACTCTCCAGCCATCAGCCGAAGATAGCCGGGGCGCTCTGTAAGCGAACACCAACTCTCATCTACCATTATTCGTAGTGAATTCCACGTTTTCTCTATCCGCCGACCATCGAAGGTATCCTCAAATATAGCATTCTGCTTCCAAATTTCTAACGAGCTCCCTTTAGGTGCCGGCACTTCTAATTGTGGAGTATTACCACCCGCTGTTAATCGTAACCATCCTTCTTCATTCCAGTACACTTGCTGTAAAGCCGTCTCTCGTCCTAGAATTTCATATTTACCATTAATAGGACGAGTACATAGGTGCGCCATATACCATTCGCCGTTGGGTGTTACTACGAGACTGCCATGTCCTGCACATTGCAATGGCAACTCTGGATTGTCCCGCGAAGTAAGCATAGGATTTTGTGGATCCACTTCATAAGGGCCTAATAATTGTTCAGAACGAGCCACCGTTACCGCATGTCCTGAACCCGTGCCACCTTCTGCAGTAATCAAATAATAGTATCCGTTCTGCTTATAGATATGAGGTGCTTCTGTTTTCTTTAATGGTGTACAATCAAATAGTTTAATTGGTTGGCCTACTAACCGTTGTTGCTTACTATCGTATTCTTGTATAACAATGCCGCTAGATTTATTCCCCTCTACAATACGATAATCCCACAGTGCATTCAGTAACCACTTGCGACCATCATCGTCATGAAATAAAGAAGGATCAAATCCACTACTATTAAGATAGACTGGTTCCGACCAAGGTCCTTCAATCGAAGGAGCCGTGATGAGAAAATTATGAGCGTCCTTAAATGGGCGTTTGGTACTTTTCACATCCGTATATAAGAGATAAAAAAGGTTATCGTGATAACTTAATTGCGGTGCCCAAATGCTACAGTTTTTCGGATTTCCTCTTAAATCAACTTGATTCGTTAAAATATCGGTGCAATGTTCCCAATGTGCCAAGTCCTTGGATTGATACACTCGTACCCCGGGCAACCACTCAAACGAAGACACTACAATATAATAAGTATCCTCAACTCTTAAGATACAGGGATCTGGATTGAAACCCTTTAATATCGGATTTTGTATCACGCTCATTACTTTCCTTCCCGCTTCCAAAAGTCACTTCCGGCAAAAACATGTTCCTTACCCAGAGTTACTTCCTCTTTCTCAAAACACCCCGCCCAAGGTACGCGATGCTTCCGTAATTCATCTGCATTCTGTACACCTTGTTCCTGATAACAAACGGTTTGTTCATTAGCAGCGTCACTCCAATTATCCCAGCCAAGCGGATGAATATGCCCACCTATCTTGCAATCTACGAATACGGTTTTAGCATACTCTCGCCAAGGCCGTCCCAGAAATACCGCAGGAACATTAGAAGCCGCTGTCAGATAGCAATTCCTAAATACGTAACCATGCTTCTGCCCTTTGGGTGTAGAAGCTGCAGTAATATACCCTATAGTATCTGCTCCAGGGTACAAACTACGAATTTCACAACCTTCAAAGTAGGCAGTTGCTCCACCAAATATAAAATCCACAGTGCCCTCAATATAACAATTCTGATACAGCTGGCGATATTGGTGATGATGTTCTCTTAAATGGACCCCACCAAACACTAATCTCTCTTTGGGTGCGGGTGGTAGTGGACCTGTAAACAACGTATCTTGATGACCTCTAAGAGTGCAATTTCTAAAAACCGTTTCATCACAATGGGCATATACAGCTACTGCCTGTCCAACGTCTTTACCTTGTCCTGCCGAATTGACAATGACGAGATTCTCTAGGATAAGATGACTCCCCCCCAAGAATATAGTTGGAGTCGCGAAAGTTCCAATCTCTTCTCCTGTCTCACCTAATTCCTTGGCATACCGATTCATGATAATCTCAACATAACCAATACCTATGATGGTAAGATGCGAACGATAAATTCGCACCTCTTCTTCATAGACCCCCGACAAAATATAAAGCGTTTCATGTTTTGTTGAAGATTGCTGCTCTAGTGAATCAATCGCATCTTGAATGGTATGAAAATCACAAAAGGATTCTTTTCCTACAAGCATGGTCTTGTCCCCGTTCCTTCAGTAGATTAGAAACCTTGATGAAATGCCCCTGCCTCGGTAAATTAATGCCCGCTGTTATAAATGCTGGGCTAAAAACCGTTGCCACTCCATCCGCATTTCCGTTGTCTCCATATGACCGCCACTAGTAATAATGGACTGCCAATGTTCTGGTTTTCCTGCATCCTTGTAAGCTTCAAATAGACCGTTAGCCAAATGTTCGACCCCTTCAATAGGACACAACCGGTCGTTTCTACCTACTAAACTCATTCGTGGACGAGGGACAATCAGCTTTTGGATTTCTAGCGTCGTGAAATGTTTTAACAAACCGGGAACATAGGAATAGAAACCATGATGATCCAGTCCTCTTTTGGCCAATAATGTATGCGCATCTACTTGTCCGCTAATATCGATAGTGACCCCAATCCGCTCATCTAGTGCAGCCATCCACCATGCCATCATTGCGCCCATTGACATACCCAGTGTGGCAATTCGGGTAGCGTCAATGTCCTCACGATTGCACATGTAATCTAATAGCCGCATATTGTCGTAGAGCATCATGCCCCACATCACTTGGCCATTCCACAGCATTTCCTTCACCAGTTCACTCTCTGTTTTGCCACCGCGTTCATTAAAGCCCCACATATCAATGCAACAAGCGACATAGCCCATATCTGTTAGGACTTTAGCGAATGATGGCTGCTGCAAGTAGGGACTGCTCTTAATAAATTCATTACGCCCATGAGCATAATTTCCCCCATGAGAATGATTTACGATGACAAGTGGGAACGGCCCCTCTCCTGTTAGGGGTTTTGCTACATAAGCAGGTACTTGTTCGATTCCATTTAACTCGAGTAGGATTGACTCTAGATGATACCCATCAAATTCGTCTTGAGTCATCATTGTAGCCTTGATAGGCCTATTATTATCAGGGAGATCACCTAATAATTTCTTGAGTTGATCACGAACCATTGCTAGCCCACCTCATTCACTAATATTATGATTAGAAGGTGTAACTGTAACCTGCTCTACTAGTTGTTCGGGTTTGTTAGTATTTTTGGATCGACAATCCATAACTTCAACATCTTCTCCATTTTCGATGTAGAAGGCAGGTCCTTCATGATTCTCAATCGTCACATGTCTAAATTGAACATCTCTTACATTGCCCAAATAGAAACCACGATTGTTCATATCTTCGATACCTGTCATCATAGCTGGACGGCCCGGAATAGCATTTTCCGCCATCGAAATATCAATGTTAGCAAATGTGATTTCTGAAACATATTGTTCTGCAAGCCCATATAAGAATCCTGCTGCAGCGTGAACATTCCTTGCGGTAATATCAGCAAAATGAATGCGTCTAAAACACGGAGTCTCATCTGTAATAGGATACGGATTTTTGTCCCACACATATTTTTCTTTACCACGTGGTCCACAGAAGTAATACAGGTTAAGAATAAATGGACAAATCACATCATCCATTACAATGTTGCTGATGCGTATGTCTTCGATCGTTCCCCCGCGTCCTCGTCTTGATTTCATACGAATGCCTCGATCTGTTTGTTTAAACACACAGTTACTGATCGTTACATTACGGATATCACCACTCATTTCACTTCCTAGCACAACCGCGCCATGTCCATGAATCATGGTACAGTTGGTAATCGTGATATTCTCACAAGGAATTCGTTCCTCCGTGTCTTCAGTTCCTGATTTAATGGCAATGCAATCATCACCAACGTCAATATTACAGTTACTAATCCGAACATTAGAGCATGACTCAGGATTAATACCATCTGTATTTGGTGAATCAGCTGGATTGAGAATGGACACATTGTCAACCGTGATATTTGAACAACAAATTGGATTCACGGTCCAACTAGGAGAATTGGTTAAAGTCAGATCCTTTAAAGTTACACGATGGCAGCGATCAAAACTAATTAACTTTGGTCTAGGATAGATCAATTCCTCTGGCCGCTTAAGTCTCTTCTCCCACCATGGTTGCCCATTACCGTTCAATGTACCGCTTCCTGTAATCGAGATATTCTCCAAGTCATTACCATAGATACATGAAGCATGAACCTGTTGTTTGACTCCTTCCCATCTGGATTCCACAACGGGATAATCCTCAGGATTCGTGCTAAATGATAGGACAGCACCAGGACTTAAATGCAATTCTATGTTGCTTTTCATAAAGATGGCCCCGGTTAGAAACGTACCCGCTGGAACATAAACCGTCCCCCCACCTGCTATACTTGCCGCTTCAATCGCGCTGGCAATAGCCTCTGTAGCTAATTCCTGACTATCCCTTGTTGCTCCGAAATCTATAATATTATAATGTCGCATCTTTTAATCTCTCCCCGTCTATTCTATGATCTTAATGCCTCGTATTCAGTACAAGCCTGCAAGAATGCACCCAAGCCTTTGAAGTCATTTGTAATAATAGGTTCGCTAATATAATACGCATAAGATCCATCACGTCCTTGAGGTCCACCTAACCCAGCAACTTGACAGTTTTTATTCAAATTAACTTGGCCTTCCTTTGTTTCAAGCACAAATTCTGTAATGAGTCCATTAAATGCTCGATCCAACACCTCAGACCAGTTCATGTCTAACACACCTATACGAATTCCTTTAGCAATAGCATATACGATCATGCTCGAAGCAGAAGCCTCTAAGTAATTCCCCTTACTCCCTCCCAGATTCACCACCTGGTACCAGACTCCCGTTTCCGAATCCTGATAATTCTTCATGGCAGTTAAGGCGTCATTCAACATACGCACCAGTTCATGATAATCTGCATGCTCAGTTGGGATTATTTCCAACACATCTACTAATGCCATAACAAACCAACCCATGGAACGTGCCCAAAAGTTAGCAGATAATCCCGTCTCGGAATCACACCATGGTTGAACTCGTTTCTCATCCCAAGCGTGATACAGTAGACTTGTTTGGGAGTCTTTCGTATGCTTCTCACAAATCACAAATTGCTTCGTTACATCATCTATACCTTGTCCATCTTCAAACGTCAGCAAGTATTCTAAATAGAAAGGAGCTCCCATGTAGAGACCATCTAACCATATTTGATAGGGATAAATCTTTTTATGCCAAAAGGCACCTTCCGATGTCCGAGGATGTGTTGTTAATTGCTCTCTTAAAAGGGTTGCCGCCTTTTTGTATTTTTCCCGCTTGGTTTCGTTGTATAGAGAGAAAAGTAATTTTCCATTGTTAACATGATCGATATTATATTCGTCAAGTTGATATCCCCGTATGTTACCTTCTTCATGAATAAAGTAGTCCATATTTTCCTCAATGAATTGAAAATACTTATACTCACCCGTCTGCTTCCACAGCAATTCAAATCCCTTTAACACAACCCCATTTTCATAAGACCATTTACCATGACTACCTTTGTTCTCATGTAGTTTTGGTGTGCGTTCCATAATGGAATCTGCTATTTTAATAGCCCATTGTAAGGTCAATTAGTTCCCCTCCAGTTACTATTCCCACTCATAAATCCATGATATATCTCCTCTAAAACACTCATTTAGGGAGAATTTTTTTAAATCCTCTTCGTTTAACTGTGCAGACCAAACCGTTCGTTTGCTTACGTTTGCTCCCGGTCCGGCTGAGCCGAACTCTCCATAATACACCGTTGTTTCAACAGATGTTTTATCCCAATCGTTCCAACCTTCTTGATGTATATGCTGGTCCATCCAGCAATCTATAAATACCGTTCTAGCATAATCCCGCCATGGTCTGCCCAAGTAAACGCTGTTCTTAGCCGCATCACTCAACAATTTACACTGATGAAAGACAAACCCTACTTCCTTATCTACCGGAGTTGCAGCAGCGGTAATATATCCGTTGATCTCTTTCCCTTGATCCTTACTAACGATTTGGCACTCTTGAAAATAAGCTGTTGCTGAACCAAAGATAAAATCAATATCACCAACAATTCTGCAATTTTCAAAATAGTTTCGTCCGCTTTTATTATTCAGTTCTTCTTTAGGTCTTCCTAGATACAACGTATCTTGTGCACCTAAAAAAGAACAATTTTTAAAAGCGACTTTGTCAGCATCTACGTATAACGCAACTGCTTGGCCTACCTGATCACTTTCACCTGCCGTATTCTCAAAAGTGATGTTCTCAATTTTGATATTGGCACATGAAATATAGGTACTACTTGAAGCGAAAGTTCCCATAGGCATACCCACTGCATTCTCTCTCTTCGCATAGTCATCATAAACAATTCGTACATGTCCATCTCCGAGTAGGTAGAGATTAGGTTTATTAATCTCAAGTTTCTCTTTGTATACACCCGATTCAATTGTCATCAGGATTGTCTGTGAAGAGTCCTGCGGAATACTGTTTATTGCTGACTGAATCGTTTCAAAATCACCATTTCCCTGTTGGCTTACCCTTATAACACTTTTCATAAGATCACCTTTTGATGGTATTCATTTATTTCCCTCTATTAAAAAGGACCCCACCCGAAGGTGGGATCGAATCAAACTCAATTTTATTTTTTAGTTAACTTATACGCTTCTTCATATTCAGTGATAATAGCTGATCCACCGGATTTCTTCCAAGTTTCCACAGCCTTCTTAAATTCAGCCTCATCACTTTGACCCATGATGTATTTGAAAGTAGCATCGGTAATGATTTTTGCTAATTCAGTACCTTGTTCATTATTTGTAGCTGAATCTAAAGGTACAGTTGGATCAAAAACAGCAAATGCATCATTTTCATTGATCAATTTAGTAGTTAATTCTTTTTCTGGATTTTCACTTTTCAAAGGAAAAAGAGTCGGCATCGGTCTACTGCTTGAGAAAGGCGTTACTTCAGCAGTATATAAATCTTTATTAATAATGTGGGTAACACCTTCAGCGTCATATTCATAGTGAACGCCTTCAATACCACGAGTCATATACATGGATACTTCTTCATCGCAAATATCATTCACAAATTTAAGTATTCTTTTTAATTGGGCTTCTGTCTTAACAACGGTTTTAGGGAATGCCATTAAACCATTTACTCCGCTTCCCTCGGACCAGATGTGATACTCACCATCTCCATTAGAAATCTTGTTAACAGGTAATAATTTAAAATCCATATTCAATCCTTCAGCTAGGGTTCTCAAACCAGTTATACCAATTATACCGGTAAAAATGCCGGCTTTACCTTGTGCAAATTGTTGCTCTTGGTCTGATTTTGCTGTTACCGCAAAGTCTTGAGCTAAATAACCATTTTCATATAGTTTTCTTGAATAATTCAGCGTATCCATATATTCTTGCGTATCAAATTCTGGTGTAAACTTACCATTCTCATCTACTGCCCATCCATTAGGTGTACCAAAATAAGAACTTAGTGTTTTGAAACTTCCATATCTTAAATCCGATCTATCTCCAAAACCTATCGTATCATCTTTGCCATTACCATCAGGATCATCCTCTGTAAACGCTCTGGCAATTTCATAAACCTCATCTAATGTTGTTGGTTCTGCAATCCCTAAATTCTCAAGCCAATCTTGGCGGAAAATCAAACCTCCACGTGCTAAGTTATTAAGGAAAGGAACACCATACAACTTGCCCTCAATTGAAGCAGCTTCCCTTGCTGCTTGAGGAATTAACTTCAAGTTTTCATAATCATCTAAGTAGTCAGATACTTCCCAGAACATTCCTGATTTCAACGAATTTCTAACCGATGAATTTGTCAACATAGTTAGTGTAACGATATCCGCTAAGTCACCCGAAGCAAGGGCGGTTGTGATCCGTTCCTCTTTGGAAGCATCTGGCACCCAATTGAAAGTAATTTTAGAATTTGTATATTCCTCAATCTTTTTCACCATCGTATCCGTTGGTGGAGAAGCAGTATGCAATATATTTAACCAGGTCACATCAAGTTTTGAATTCGGATCATAATTTTCACTTGCACTACCCGCCTCTTTCCCCTTGTTATCCTCGCTTCCCTTACTCTCATTCGCACCACACGCTACTAGTAGACTACTAAGTAAAGTAAGTACCAGAGCCATACTGACAAATCTCTTTTTCATTTTTATTCTCCCTTTTAATAGATTTATATTGTACTTATTTAGTACACGCCATCTTCTCCTAATTTCTTCGCTAGCTTATTAGAAGCCATTACTAGAACTAAACCAACTACACCTTTGAACATACCAACTGTGGTACTGTAACTTAATTGACCATTTTTCATTCCTGCTGTGTATATATAGGTATCAAATATTTCAGCGACATCGCGGTTTAATGAATTCAGTAACAAGTACATATGTTCAAAACCAAGATCCAACGTACTACCGATTTTCAAAATCAACAATGTAATAATTACCGGACGAATCGCTGGTAATGTAACATGCCATGTTTTTCTTAACCTTGCTGCACCATCCATCTCTGCCGCTTCATAAAGTTGCGGATCAACTACCGTAATCGCAGCCAGATAAATGATTGTTGACCATCCCAATTCTTTCCATATGATTTGTCCAATATAGATCGTCCGTAGCCACTCCGATGAAGTCAAGAAGCTAATCTTCTTGCCTCCTAAACTCACAATCATCTCATTTATGACTCCACCATCTAAAGTTAAGAACACATAGGTAATAGAAACAATAATTACCCATGACATGAAATGTGGAATATAGATAATGGTTTGAACGAAGTTTTTTAGATACCTATTTCTTACCTCATTAAGCATTAACGCTAAAATAATAGGTAATGGAAAAAAGAATATAATGTTCATCGCAAACAGAATCAATGTGTTACGAAGGAGCATAAAGAAGGTTGGTTCTGTAAATAAACGAATAAAGTGCTTGAATCCGACCCATTGGCTACCTAGTATCCCCTGAAATGGTTGATAATCTTGAAAGGCAATCACCAATCCACCCATAGGCAAATACTTAAAGATAATGAAGTAAAGCAGACCGGGTAAAATCATAAGGTAGAGCAACTTATTTCTTTTTACACTTAGGAGATTCGTTGAAATTCTCTCCCTTTTTATTGTTCTGTTTGTCGCAGTGATGTTTGAAACTTTCACTTCGTATCCTCCTCTTGTCATTGCTGATTACGCTTTCATATTAAATAGTTTGCTATATTCCGTATATAATCATTACATGATAGCGTTAACAAAACCGTGTAGACATCAGCTTTATTCCCCTTTTCATCTCATCTGATGATTATCACCTAAGATTATGATTATACTTTTCCTAGGCTCATCCTCTATCAATTACATGAACATCACATGCCCGGATTATATACGTAATTCTGCTATCTTGATAAAGTTAAAATGTAATCGATTATAAGGAGGATAATTCATTGACACACAAATCAGTCAAACCAGCCAAGAAAAAAGAATCTATTGGGAGTCGCATTTTCACCATAGTAAACAGCACTATATTAATCCTGATTGCCCTGATCTGTCTCTTGCCTTTTGTTAATATCATCGCCAGTTCTTTTGCTTCAACTCAAGAAGTGGTGTCCAAGCGATTTATCTTGTTTCCGACCACCTTTTCATTGGATGCTTATCGTTATATTCTATCGACTCCAACTATTTTTAAAGGACTCGGAGTTTCCGTTGGAATTACTGTCGTTGGAACGATAACAAGCATGTTCCTAACAGCCTTAATGGCTTATGGATTATCCAGAAGATATCTTCTCGGTCGAAATGTGATTAACTTTGTAGTTGTATTCTCGATGTTATTTAGCGGTGGAATGATTCCCTCATTCTTAGTAGTAAAAAGTCTCGGGATTATAAATTCTTATTGGTCCTTGATTTTGCCAGTAGCGGTTAATGCCTTCAACTTGATCATCATGCGGAACTTCTTTCAAGCTTTACCGGATAGTTTAGAAGAATCAGCGAAGATAGATGGTAGTAACGATTTAGGTATCTTCTTTAAAATTATGTTACCGCTCGCGTTGCCATCGATTGCAACCATATCTCTTTTCTACGCAGTAACTTACTGGAATACGTATATGAGTGCTATTCTCTATATCAATGACTCCGTGAAGTGGCCGATCCAAGTCTTGCTTCGTCAAATCGTCATCGTCTCTAGTGGTATGCAGGCTGACGGGGCCGTAGTGGACATACAACCTCCGGCTATAACCATTAAAATGGCAGTTATCGTCGTTGCCACCGTTCCAATACTAGCTGTCTATCCTTTTGTGCAAAAACACTTTACCAAAGGTGCCTTGCTTGGAGCTGTAAAGGGATAATCTCAGGTACTATTAACCGTTCTGATAAAATCGCTTTATGAGAATTATGTAACAACAAAAGGGCTGCCCCTAAACCATTAAATAATGGTCTTGGGGACAGCCCTTCTCTGTACTTTAATCGGCTAAATTCATCTTTCTATAAGCCCCAGGTGTTACATGTTCTTTCTTACGAAACGAACGAATAAAGTTTTGCGAATTATGGTATTCCAAGCGTTCGGCTATCTCCTTAATGGTCATATCTGTCTCAATCAACCACTTTTTCGCCACTTCCAGTCGATAGTTCATCAGATACTCACTAAAAGTAGTTCCAAATTCCTTCTTAAAGATACTACTTAAATAACTAGGATTGTAATGGAGACGGTCTCCAATTAATTCTAACGACAGCTCTTGATCATACTCGGAACGAACAATGGCGGCAATTTTCTCTGAGAGACACCGAAATTGTTTATTCGTCTTCTCCTTCATCTTTCTCACCATAGGAAGAATCACTTCTTCTAACAACATTCGTTCAATCTCTTCTGGATTCCGAATATCTAACAGTCGGTGATACAATGCATGATTATCTTGCGTCAGTAACACTTCTACCCCTAAGAGCTGCTCTAATTGAATCAAGTTATTCACGAAGCGAACCAATGTAACTTCAAAATTCGCTGAATGGTTATTCTTCTTCATCATATCCGCTAATAAAGGATGTAAAGTACTGGATACTTGTTCTTCATCCCCTAGTCGAATGGCGTCAAATAGTCGTGATTCTAATTCAACAGGATAATAAAGCAACACCGGACCAGAAACTACCATTGAAATATCTTCATAGAATATAATCGATTCTTTGCCCAAATTTAATCGTTGGTGTAAGGCTTGCTTACTCATTTCACAAGCTTCCTTACTTTCTAATAAATTCTCATATGTTTTACTAATACCAATGCTGATCGATAGATTCAAATATTCATTAACATTCTTAATAAGTGCTGCTGCATCATCTAAGACTTTCCTTCTAATTTCTTGTTCACTGAATTCTGTAAATCTCAAAATCGTGGCTTGGGTATCATCATTTAAAATAATTGGAAGCAAACGTTGCTGCTCTGGGATAAATTCTTCTACAATTTTATTAATCGCTAATAATAAAACATCCTTGTCTGAAGCTTCCCTTCCTCCCAAGTTATCTAATTGGATCAACATAGTAACATACATGGGATCCCAAACCTCTTGATAACCAAACCGTGGCATTTTTCTTGATAGTTCCTCCGGTGAGACACGATTTCGGAACAGATTAAGAATGAATTGAGTTTCAAGTTGCGGCATTTCGGCTTTAATTAAACTTTCAAGACTTTCTTTCTCAATTAAAATCGTATCTATCGAATCCATAATAGATTCGAATTCATTCTTGGAAGAAAAGTGCGTATTTTTTGGCAAGCTCTGTTGAATTCGCCGAATCGGTTTTGTGAAGATAATGGAGATCACATAAGCAACCACGACGATTAACAATATTAATACAAGCCCCATCGTGATCAAACCAAATTTAGTAGTCTTCAAAGAATCAGAAATCTCTTGTTGTTCTAATACAGTACAATATATCCAATTGTTATAGCTGGATTTCGCAAAAATGAGTTGTACCGATTTATTATTGATTGTATCCACTGTTACAATTCCGGAGTCATTGAAGGTACTAAGCACCTGTGATATTCCCTCAAGTTGATTTGGAAACAATTGTTCACTACTATCATTTTCATACATCAATTTACCTTGGCCATTCAAAATAAAAACAGGATTGTGCTCGTCCGTATCAATGGCCCGATTCAATGTTTGCAGCGAAATATCCGATAACGCAATGGCTATTTTCTTTTTCGAAAAAACGGGAAGCGTATTTACAAAACGAATACCATGGTCCGTCTTGATCCAAAATAATCCTTTATCATGATCATCAATATAGTTAGTATGCAAATTATTAAGATCATCTTCAGTCAGAGTAGATAACTTTCCATTTGAGATCTGCCAATTCTTATCTAGACTAATAAGTGTATATTCAGTTCCTTCCAAGCCCATTGTAGCAATGTAATTGAGTTGTGTGTTAACCGTTCGGTATGCTTGGAAATCCTTTTCCGTAATTGGATTCTTCACTACCTCGTTAAAGGAGCTAGTGGTGCTATACGTATTGAAAGCATACTCAATCGTCCGAATTTTTTGTTCAAGGTTGTTTTTAATTTGTGTTATGTAACTTTGTTTGCTATTAGAGACCCTTTCAATTACAGAACTTGTAGTACTCAAATAAATATAACTCCCAAAACTAATCACAAGCCCTATTCCCAAAATTAGAATGGGAAAAAATATTTTGTTAAACATTCTGCCTTTGTTCATTACGCTACCCCTTTTAGTTCCATCATCTTTTCTAATTATAGCGCTTTCAAAACGCGAATGACAATGACATTTTTAACGTGTGCATTTAATTTAATGCTTGATTTTGCTGGGAATAAGACTTAAAATGAAATCGTTAACAACATTTTTTTGAGGAGAATTTATGGTTACAATCAAAGACATTGCGCGTGTCGCTGGTGTTTCCCACACTACAGTTTCCAGAGCGCTGAATGGAAACCCACTCATCAAGAAAAATACACGTGATAAGATTGAGAAAATCGCTGCAGAGTTAAATTATGTTCCGAATTACAGCGCAAAAAGCCTGGTAATGAAAAAATCTTATACCATTGGATTGTTCTTATCCAGTATTGATCAAGGAACATCGGCAAGTTTTCTCGTAGATGTGATTAAAGGAATTAACCATGTACTGAATGAGAACTACAACCTTACTGTAACCGGGATTGATAGCATTCAGAACCTGGATTCCATTCTACCACAACGTTTCGATGGTATTCTTGTTATGAGTCAAAGCGACGCGGATAATTCATTTATCTACCATGTTAAAAAAGTAGGTATTCCGTTAGTGGTTCTGAATCGTCAATTGGAAGATCCAAGTATTATGAATGTAGTCGCAAATGATCGTCAGGGTGTAAAAGAAGCTATGCATTATGCCATTTCTCAAGGACATCAAACATGTGCAATCATTGAAGGCAAGTCTGGTTTCAAGTCGTCCATGGAACGTAAACAAGGTTTCCTTGATAGTTTGCTTGCCCATAGCCTTTCACTAAACTCTAATTATTTCGTATCCGGTGATTACAGTATTGAAAGTGGCTATACAGGAATGTGTACCTTATTGGCTCTATCTGAACCACCAACTCTAGTGTTCTGTAGTAATGACGATATGGCGATTGGCGCTATGAATGCTTGCTTCGCCAAGCAAGTAGCTGTACCGACTGGGCTCTCCCTCATTGGATTTGATGATATTATGTTTGCCAAGTATACGAATCCCGCCCTTACAACAGTACATAGACCGATTGCCGACATTAGCGAGCTTGGTACTACAAAACTAATCGAACTAATGAACCAACCACAAACCAAGCCTGAGCAACTGTTTGTCCAAACTTCATTAATGGTTCGTCAAACCGTAGCAAAACTAACTAAAGAAATATGATTTATAGGTCTAGGAAGCTACCTATCAACAAAAGATTTATGATTCCTGATAAAAAAGAGCTTCTCTTTTTTATATAGTAAATTGTTCACGTGTGCATAAAAAAATAAACCCATAAAAGGAGATTAAAATTCATTATGACAACACAACTTTCTAGAGCCACCCACCCCGATTTGCCTAGCTTCCCTGAGCGTATGATCCAATTTGGAGAAGGAAACTTCATGCGTGCTTTCGTAGACTGGCAATTACAGCAAATGAACAACCAAGGACTTTTTAATGGGAGTGCGGTCTTAGTTCAACCAATCGAACAGGGTTTGAGTCATCTTTTAGCACAACAAGATAACCTTTATACCGTTTTTTTAAATGGCATTCTAAATCAGCAAACGGTTAATGACTCAGAGATTATTACCAGCGTTAGTCGGGTCATTAATCCATACTCCCAATATGAAGATTATTTAGCCTTAGCTGAAAATGACGAGTTAGAATTTATTACATCCAATACGACTGAAGCTGGGATTGCTTATAACCCGGATGACCGATTATCAGACGCGCCGCCGAAAAGTTTTCCCGCTAAATTAACAGCCCTTCTACATAAACGTTTCCAATTAGGGAAAAAAGGTTTCGTTATTATCCCTTGTGAATTAATCGACCGGAACGGCGAGAAATTACATCAAATTGTGAAGCAATACGCACAAGAATGGCAGTTGGGCGATGACTTCCTCCAATGGTTGGAAGCAGAGAATACCTTCTGTTGCAGCTTGGTAGACCGCATTGTTCCAGGTTACCCACGTGATAAAGCCAAAGAATTAGAAACAGAAATAGGATATAAAGACAATGTGATGGTTACGGCAGAACCTTTCCTCTTATGGGTCATTGAAGGTCCTGAATGGATTTCCGAACGGTTGCCTTTTACTAAAGCTGGGCTAAACGTTGTAGTAACAAATGATATGACACCTTACCGCGAACAAAAAGTTCATATTTTGAACGGTCCTCATACAGCTATGGTACCTCTTGCCCTATTGGCAGGTCTTGAAACGGTAGAAGATGTGATGAATGATGACTGTTTCTCCTCTTTCGTTAAGCAGTTAATGGAAGATGAATTGATCCCCATGCTAAATCTACCAAAGGAAGCATTACATACTTACGCTGAGGCAGTACAAGAACGATTCAAAAATCCTTTTATCCGTCATGAGTTAACATCAATCTCACTGAACAGCATATCCAAATTTAAAACTCGCCTGTTGCCGGTTTTACTTCGATATCAACAAGAAAACGCAGAACTTCCAAAACTTATGACCCTCTCATTTGCGGCTTTGTTGCTTAGCTATCGGGGAGATCGTCTGGAGCGTCAAGATAGTCCTGAAGTTCTAGCCATTTTCGATCAAGCATGGAGTAACCCGGCTTCGTTTATCAGCTCTATTCTTAAAGAAGAAAGCTTATGGGGCCAGGATTTATCGAAGGTTCCTCATTTAAGCGAGACCCTAGAGTCCAATCTAGCACAGCTAGAAGAATTAGGTAGCCGTGTAGCTTTACAAAAACTGGTTTAGGAAAGGAGACATTATGCAACAATTAATGAAAATGAACCCTCGCGACACTGTAGCGGTTGCCCTTCGTCCGATTCAAGCAGGTGAAGAACTTCATTTCGATGACCAAATGCTTCTTATACAACAAGACATTCCTCAAGGCCATAAAATTGCCTTAGTAGACTTTGCACCTGAAGCCATTATCACAAAATACGGTTATCCTATTGGGCATGCGACAGAGGCAATCCAAAGGGGCCAATGGGTTCACACTCATAACATAAAAACCAATTTAGCGGGTGAGGAAGAATACGAATATCTACCAGATATTCATCCTGTTATCTACCCCAAACGTGAGCTTACTTTTGACGGGTATCGTCGTGAAAATGGCAAAGTCGGCATTCGTAATGACCTGTATATTGTCCCAACGGTTGGTTGTGTAAATGGTATTGCAGAGCAAATGTTATCGACATTCAAAAGCCTTCATCCAGATCTAGGAGCCTTTGATAATATCACCGTTCTCAAACATCCCTACGGCTGCTCTCAATTGGGTGACGATCACCGTATGACCCGCAGTATCTTATTAGATGCTGTAAAGCATCCCAATGCTGGTGGTGTATTGGTCTTTGGCCTTGGTTGTGAGAACAATATCGTAACCGAGTTCCGTAACATGATGGGAGATTATGACGACAGCCGTGTGAAATTCCTAGTGGCACAAGAAGTTGGCGATGAAGTCGAAGCAGGTATGGCCTTATTAGAAGAGCTTTATGTTGCTGCACAAGATGATCATCGTGAGCCTATTCCTGTTAGTGAACTAAATGTAGGTTTGAAATGTGGCGGTTCGGATGGCTTTTCAGGCATTACAGCTAACCCACTCTTAGGTGCCTTCTCTGATTTTCTTATCTCGCAAGGCGGAACTTCGGTATTAACTGAAGTCCCTGAAATGTTTGGTGCGGAGAAAATGCTCATGGCACGTGCAGAAAATCGCGAAGTTTTTGAACAAACGGTCTCTTTAATCAATAATTTCAAACAATATTTCCTTTCTTACGGAGAACCCGTATACGAGAATCCTTCTCCCGGAAACAAGGCGGGCGGTATTAGTACGTTAGAAGACAAATCATTAGGCTGTACCCAAAAAGCCGGAACATCTCCTGTTGTTGACGTATTGCAATATGGTGAGAAGCTCCGCAAAAAAGGGCTTAGCCTATTGCAGGCACCAGGTAATGATCTTGTTGCCTCCTCTGCATTAGCTGCGTCAGATTGCCATCTCGTCTTATTTACTACAGGCCGTGGCACACCATTTGGTAGTTTCGTACCAACAGTAAAAATCGCTACGAATAATGATATTTTCGCCAACAAAAAGCATTGGATGGATTTTAACGCAGGTTCCCTCCTGGAGTCATCCATGGCTGAAGTGTTGGAACAATTTATTACTTACGTGGTTTCAGTTGCAAGTGGCCAGAAAACACGGAATGAACAAAATGATGTGCGCGAACTAGCTATTTTTAAAACAGGAGTTACTTTATAGCCTAACCTCATACCTTCATACCACAAACCAAAGGAGCAAAAGAAATGTTTTTAAATGATAATTTCTTGTTAACCACAGATATGGCCCAACAACTATTCCATGAACACGCCAAACATATGCCGATCATCGACTACCATTGTCACCTAGATCCTAAAGAAATCTATGAAAATAAGCCGTTCCAGAATTTAACCGCAGCATGGCTGTATGGTGATCACTACAAATGGCGGTTGATGCGGGCCAATGGCATTCCAGAATCCCACATTACAGGTGACGCTTCTGACTACGACAAATTTGTATCCTGGGCGAAAACCGTCCCGAAAATCATCGGTAACCCTTTATACAGTTGGACCCATCTGGAGCTTCGTCGTTTCTTTGGGATCAATGAACTGTTAAATGAAGAATCTGCACCAAGAATTTGGGAAGAAGTAAATCAGAAGTTAGCTACTGATCCATTTAAACGCCGCAATATTATCAAAAGTGCCAACGTTAAAATCATATGCACCACGGATGACCCTGCGGATGATTTGAGCTATCATCAAGCATTAAAGAAAGAAGAACAAGATTTCAAAGTACTGCCGACATTCCGTCCCGATAAAGCATTGAACATTGATGCCACAGGTTTCAAGGAATGGATTCAGAAACTAGAACAAGTTGTTGGCACTACTATCACTTCTTATAGTGAATTGGTGATGGCATTGAAGGCGCGGGTAGACTTCTTCCACGACAATGGTTGTCGCTTGTCTGACCATGCCCTAGATGTCTTGCGTTACCAAGCAAGTAATCTTCAATTGGTTGAGCGGGTTTTTGCTAAGAGGCTTGCTGGAGAGGACTTATCACAAGATGAAATTACGATGTATCGGACTGAACTTCTGTCTTCATTGATTGGGTTCTATTATGAGAAAGATTGGACCATGCAATTGCACTTGCATGCCTATCGAAACAACAATACGCCGATGTTCGAGAAATTAGGGCCTGATACGGGTTACGATGGTATCAATGATTTGTCGATCACAGAAGCGCTCTCCAAATTGTTAGACCAAGCTGAATGTCGGCAAGGCTTACCTAAGACCATCTTATATTCTTTGAATCCAAAGGATTATCCAGCGCTATTAGCGTTAATGGGCTGCTACCAGAAAGACACCCCCGGTAAAATTCAATTGGGATCCGGTTGGTGGTATAACGACACCCGTAGTGGAATGCGTCAGCAATTAACCATGTTTGCCGATAATAGCGTACTGAGTAATTTTGTCGGCATGTTAACGGACTCTCGCAGTTTTCTATCCTATACACGCCATGAGTATTTCCGCCGGGTTCTATGTGAATTGGTTGGTGAATGGGTAGAGCGTGGCGAAGCTCCGAATGACATCACCCTACTTGGGCAAATGGTGGATGACATTTCATATAATAACGCTTCAGAATACTTCGGGTTTAATTTATGTTAGAGATTTGTCCTAACAATGAGCGGATCGCACAGGAGGTTTCCCCCAAGGGAACCTCTTCCCTCTTTCTATATCCAGTTGCAACGCATGAAGCTCGCCCATTTATACTCGTATTACCTGGTGGTGGCTACCATCACCTAGCTTATCATGAAGGTGAACCTGTTGCTAAGTGGTTGAATAGTCTAGGAATTCATGCCGGTGTACTTAAATACCAAGTTGGAGATTTCGATGCCTCCTCCCAATTAACAGATGTAGAAGATGCCTTGAAATGGATTCGTCAAGCGCCCAAAGATTGGTGCGTAATCTCGCAACAAGTAGGTTTGGTGGGTTTTTCCGCAGGGGGACACTTGGCAGCCACTGTTGCCACTAAGGGAAATGAGAAACCGGACCTCCTCCTATTAAGTTATCCTGTGATTTCATTTCAAGATCCTTATGCCCATGAAGGAAGTCGGTGGCATTTTCTCGGAGAAGCTCCATCAGCAGAAGCGACACACGCATTCTCGGCACATGAGCAAGTGACATCTCAGACACCTCCTACCCTTATGTGGACAACGGCAGATGACGCTAGTGTTCCCGTAGAAAATAGTCTACTGTTCGCTTCTGCACTATCAGCGAAGAAAATCCCCTTCGAACTTCATGTCTTTGAAGCGGGACGTCATGGTCTAGGACTCGCTGATGAAAACCCTCATTGCCAGCAATGGGTTAGACTCGCGACAAATTGGCTTAAGAAACATCACTATGTTAAAGAGGAATGCAAAATGACACCTACACTGTTTATCGCTGGGGATTCCACTGCGGCTATAAAAGGTGCTGCCGAAAAACCTATGTCAGGTTGGGGAGAATACTTCCAAGCTTTTTTCGGGTCTTCCGTTCACGTGGATAATCGTGCTATCAACGGACGAAGTACCAAATCCTTTCTCGCGGAAGGTCGCTTAGCTAACATTGAGCAAGATTTCCAAGCTGGTGACTACCTGTTTATTCAATTTGGACACAATGACGAAAAGATAGAAGATCCCACTCGATATACCGATCCTGATCAAGACTATCGTCATAACTTAATTCGATTTATAGAATCCGCACGCATACGTGGTGGGATTCCAGTGTTATTAACATCCGTAAGTCGTCGCCGCTTTACTGCAGATGGGAATCTCGATCCTCTTGCTGTGGGGCCCTACCCTGCAGCTATGAGACAAGTCGCCGCCGAGACGGAAACACCGTTAATCGATATATTCGAAGCTTCACAACAGCTCTACCATACTTTAGGGGAACAAGAGTCTATGAAACTATTCATGCATTTACCTGAAAAAGTACATCCGAATTTTCCAAATGGCGTTGCCGATGACACACATTTTTCTGATATAGGAGCTCGGCAAATTGCTGGCCTAGTGGCTGAATCCATTAATCAATCTACTGCTTCTACTTTGTCGACTTTAAAACAACTTTTAAAAGGAGTTCGTGAACATGGCGCTAATTAAAGAGGTAATTATAGAATATTACCGCATCCCATTACCTGAAATTATGGAAGATGCAAAACATGGACTACATACTCATTTTGAAGTTCCCATTGTAAAAATCAAAACGGATGACGGCCGTGAAGGCGTAGGTTACACATATACAGGCGGATTCGGTGGCAAAGCCATCTGCTCACTGATCGCTAATGAGTTAACAGATATATTAATCGGTAAAGATGCCAGTTGTGTTGAAAGCATTTGGGATAAAATGAATTGGGGAATTCATTATGTGGCGCGTGGGGGTTTGGCAAGCTTTGCAATTGCAGCTTGTGATATCGCTCTCTGGGATTTACGGGCCAAGAAAGCTGGAGAACCACTCTATAAATTGCTTGGTGGCGCAAGCAATCGGGTCAAATGTTACGGCGGAGCGATTGATTTGAATTTCTCACTAGAGAAGTTGTTGAACAACAATCAAAAGTACCTAGACATGGGCCTAAAAGCCGTCAAAATTAAGCTAGGACAAAAAACATTAGCCGAAGATGTGAAACGAGTCGCTGCAGTACGCCAATTAATTGGTCCAGATGTGACGTTTATGGTCGACGCCAATATGAGTTGGAGTGTAGAAAAAGCAATTAAAGCAGGTCGTGAATTCCTGAAATACGATATTCTTTTCTTAGAAGAACCTACAATTCCAGAAGATTATGCTGGCTATGCTCGAATTGCAGAAGAATCTGGCATGGCTGTCGCAGGCGGAGAAAACTTACGGACATTGACTGAATTTCAACACATGTTGCAATACGGTCATGTAGATTTCCCACAACCAGATGCATCTAACGTGGGCGGAATCACGGGGTGGTTAAAAGTCGCTCACCTAACCCAGGCTTATAACGTTTCTGTATCCACTCATGGTATGCAAGAATTGCACGTTAGCTTACTTGCTGCTATGCCAAATGCAGGTTATCTGGAAATGCACAGCTTCCCCATTGATCAATACACCACACGACCGTTGGTTATAGACAAGGAAACAGGAATGGCTATTGCACCAGAAGTACCAGGCATTGGGGTTACTTTTGATTGGGATAAGCTAGCGCCTCACAAACAAGATTTTTAAAGAGGAGACATCGAACATGGCCCCCCCCTTTAATTTAGGAATCCGAGCCCATGATTTTGGGCAAATTCCATTGAACGATCTCATTGGGAAGTTACAACATTACAAACTTGCGAATATTCAATTTGCGGTAAAGAAATCTTTTCCCGAAAATGTACCCAGCCTGTCGGCATTAAGTCCGGGGACTGCTAGTTATTTCGGTAATGCATTTCGACAAGCAGGTATCCAAATTGCGGTTTTGGGTTGTTACGTCAACATTGTGGATCCCGATCCTATTAAACGAGCGCAAGCATTATCTGATTTCGGTACCCATCTTCGCTTAGCTAGAGACTTTGGCGCTAGTCTGGTTGGAACGGAGACAGGTACCAAGGGGCAAGGCTACACGCTGGACAACTTTACCGAAGACGCCTTTAAAGATGTCGTCACATCGCTCAAAGGTATGGTAGCTGAAGCCGAGCGATTTGGCGTGACAGTAGGGATTGAAGCAGGAAAGAATCATCCCCTTCACACGGTTTCATTGACACGTCGATTACTGGATGCCATTCCATCCAACAATCTTCAAGTCATCTTAGATTGCGCGAATCTCATGTCACCTGCAAATTATTTGCAGCAAGAGGATATCATTACGGAAGCGTTCGAACTCTTAGGGGACCGAATTGCCGTAATTCACTTAAAAGACTTTAAGGTTACGGATGGGAAAATTAAATTTGTCCCAGTTGGCCAAGGATATCTTCATTTTGAGCCAATTCTACGTTATATGAAATATCAGCGCCCTCATCTACAAGGGCTTCTGGAAAGTACAACTGAAGAGCATCTAGAAGCGAGTATCGCTTATTTAGAGTCAATCTACGATAACTTATAATTAATCAATGTTCAGCTTAATCCCCAGAAAAACTGCTAAGCACTTAGCAATCTATATGTTTAGCAGTTTTTTCGTTATAAAACCCCTTCTCTCATCTCTGGTAATTCTCATGAACCGCATGATTATTTCATTTTCAAATAGAGAAAAAACAGCATTTTAAAATTGAAATGAATTTATTGTGGACATATACAAATTTTGTATGTTAAATTAGTGGTGAGAGAATAACAATCTCTCATCTACATTTGAGGGTATAAGTAACTTGGTTGATTCAGTGGGCGACATGCACCTCTTGCATCTTCTAAATTACTTTTTATATTACCTGAAAGTTTAAGCGCTTACACTTTAGTTTAAGTGTGTCTCTTAGTTAAAGCGCTTTAACCCAAATGTAGTTATAAAACACTGAAAGGAGGCAGTGATAGCGTCTAAGGTTGTTAGAAAAAAATAAAAGGAGGAGTTATAATGTACATTTTAAAATCAAACAAACGTATGTTGAAATTGATTGGCCATGTTCTTCTCTGTCTAACAATGCTTGTGACACTACTGGGTGCTCTTACTCCATTTCAATCGAAAGCTCACGCTGCCGGCGAACTTAAACCATTTCCTCAACAAGTTACCTATCCAGGTATAATTAAACCTAATCACGTAACCCAGGCATCTATGAATAGCGCAGTTTCAAGTTATTATGACTATTGGAAAGGGAAATACTTGAAAAACGACTTAGTTTCCTTGCCTGGCGGATATTATGTAAAAGGTGAAATTACTGGTGATCCTGAAGATTACCCTCCTCTCGGAACTTCAGAAGGCCAAGGTTATGGAATGGTCATCACCGCCCTTATGGCAGGCTACGATTCGAATGCAAAAACAATCTATGACGGCCTATTCAAAACAGCAAGAGCCTTCAAAAGTTCGATTAATCCCAATCTAATGGGCTGGATTGTTGCGGATAACAGTGGTGCCCAAGGGCATTACGACTCAGCTACCGACGGTGATATAGACATCGCTTATTCCTTGATTCTCGCAGATCGTCAATGGGGATCGACAGGTACAATTAATTATTTACAAGAAGCCAAAAAAATGATCACCAACGGAATCAAAGTTAGCAATGTAACAACGAATAACAGGCTAAACCTGGGAGATTGGGATGGGAAAAGCACATACGATACTCGTCCTTCCGATTGGATGCTCTCCCATTTTAGAGCTTTCCACGAAGTTACAGGAGATCAAGTATGGTTAGATGTCATCAATAACTTGTACACCGTTTATGGTCAATTCTCAACCTCTTACTCATCTAGCACAGGTCTAATCTCTGACTTTGTTATTAACAATCCCCCTCAACCTGCTCCATCCGGTTTTTTGGAGGGTGATTATGATAACGAATATAACTACAATGCAAGCCGGGTTCCATTAAGAATTGTAATGGACTACGCTTTTTACGGAGACACTAGAGGCCGGGATATTGCTAACAAAATGGCAGTATGGATTAAAGGTAAGACAAGTGGCGTTCCAGGAAATATTAAAGACGGATATAAATTAAATGGTACGGCAAGAGGGTCATATGCTACAGCCGTTTTCGTATCACCGTTTATTTCAGCAGCAACAACAAACAGCGCACATCAAGCATGGGTGAATGCTGGTTGGGACTGGATGAAGAATAAGAAAGAGGGATATTTCAGCGATTCCTACAACTTGCTTAACATGCTCTTCATTTCAGGAAATTGGTGGATACCTACTGCTGGCGGCGGAACACCAACACCAGATACACAAGCCCCTACAGCTCCCACAAACTTGACTACAGCTGTAGTATCAAACAGCTCAATCAATTTAAGCTGGATAGCTTCAACAGATAATGTCGGGGTAACTGGATATCAAATTTCTCGCAATGGTGCTCCAGTTGGTACATCAACGGGTACTACTTTCAGTGACAATGGATTGACGGCATCCACCGCTTATAGTTATACAGTTAAAGCAGTTGATGCGGCTGGTAACTTTTCAGCAAATAGTAATACAGCGACCGCAACAACAAATGCAAACCCACCAACAAGCGTTAATCTTGCTCTTGGCAAAACGGCTGTAGCAAGCTCCATAGAAGGAACTGGATTTGAAGCTTCCAAAGCGACTGACGGCGTGTTGACGACGAGATGGGCTAGTAATGAAGGTAGCAATAACGAGTGGATTTATGTAGACCTGAGTGCCACCCAAAGCGTCTATCGCGTAAAATTAAACTGGGAAGATGCTTACGCTAAGGGCTATAAAATCCAAGTTTCCAATGATAAAACCACTTGGACAGATGCTTATACCACAACAACTGGCGATGGCGGAATTGACGATATTACGTTTACAGCCAAGAGCGGTAGATATGTAAGAGTACTTGGTATAACAAGAGGGACAACATATGGATATTCACTCTATGAATTTGAAGTATATGGTTCTTAATTGATAGCAAAAGAACGGAGAAGCGTGATTCACGCCTCTCCGTTCTTTTTGTGACGTCTGTAATGAAAGAGTCCCCTCTCTACTCTACCATCGAAGTTCGTTGCACTAAGTCCGACGCATATATGCACGTACAGTGATTGGAGCAAAGATTGCAACAATCACAGCCGCACCGATAAGGGAGATGACGAGATCCCAGCCCACGGTTCCATTGTTGGCCAGTTCCCGGACAGCAGTGACTAAGTGCGAGATCGGATTGATTTTAACGAACCATTGAAGCCAGTTGGGCATAGTATCGACCGGGACAAATGCGTTGGAAAGAAACGTGAGCGGAAACAGCACTATCATCGATATCCCCTGTACGCTTGACGCCGTGCGAGCAATAACCCCAAAGAAGGCAAAGATCCAACTAATAGCCCATGAGCAGAAAATTACTAGAATCGCGGCAATGGCGACGTTAGCTAGGCCACCCTCGGGACGATACCCCATAATATATCCCATGCTAAAAGTGAGAACTGTCGCTATCGTATACCGAACGGTATCTGCTAGCAAAGCCCCAGCGAGCGGTGCTATACGAGCGATAGGTAGCGACTTGAATCGATCAAACACACCTTTATCCATATCTTCGCGCAGTTGGATACCTGTAACGATTGAGGTCGTAATCACGGTCTGTACCAGAATGCCTGGAATGATGACGGGTAAGTAACTCGCGATGTCACCGGAGATGGCTCCACCAAAGATGTAGGTAAACATAAGGGTAAAGATGATGGGTTGAAGTGTAACATCGAACAATTGCTCAGGGGTACGCCGAATCTTCAATAGACCTCGATAGGCCATCGTCAAAGAGTGGCGGATCGCCTGACCGAAGCTCGTGTGATTTTTCAGTTGGCGATTAGCGCTCTGCTTCAAAGAACTGCTATTCATACTCTTGCCACCTCCACTTTACTTGATGGGTCGGATGTGAGTGGTGCATCTGCTTTCACCCCATGGCCCGTGATAGTTAGAAACACCTCATCCAGGGTCGGCTTCTGCACACTCATCTCAGACAAATGAATTCCTTCCGTTCGGAGGGCGATCAATAGGTCTGTGACCAAATCAGCGTTCGCCATCGGTGCCGTAATCTTTCCAGCTTCCAACGACACATTAGACTGTACCTTCAGCACCTGTTCAACGGTCCGACGGGCATCCTCGATTTGCTGCGGATTTTGAACACTCAAATGTAACGATGAGGTGCCTACGGATGATTTCAGTTCATCCGCTGTACCCTCGGCGACGACTCGACCGTAATCGATGACTGCAATCCGATCTGCTAGTTGATCTGCTTCTTCAAGGTATTGCGTTGTGAGCAGGACGGTTGATCCCGTATTCACCAGCCTGCGAATCGTATCCCACATCTGTGAACGCGTACGCGGATCTAGCCCCGTAGTCGGCTCATCCAGGAAAATAAGCGGTGGTTGAGCAATAAGGCTTGCCGCCAAATCCAATCTGCGGCGCATACCACCAGAGAAATTTTTAAGTGGACGTTTTGCGGCCTCCGTCAGTCCAAATTCCTCGAGTAAATCCGCTGCCTTTTTCCGTGCCTCCGCGCGCCCCAACCCGAGTAATCGAGAGAAGATGATCAGATTCTCAGTAGCACTAAGTGACTCGTCTACCGAAGCATACTGGCCGGTCACCCCGATCAATTGACGGACGATTTGCGACTCCTTCAGCACATCATGCCCGAATATTCGCGCCGAGCCTGCATCTGGTCGAAGCAAGGTCGCCAGCATTCGAATGGTGGTGGTCTTGCCTGCCCCATTCGGTCCAAGCACACCATAGATCGTTCCCGCACGCACATTCAAATTAACACCATCCACCGCACGGTTGTCACCAAATGTTTTGACGAGTCCGTATGCTTCCACAGCCAAATCACCATAGTTTGGCTCCATTCCTTTTCTGTTTATATAAGCCATTTCAATCCCTCCAATCAACCTTATTGATTATATTGAGATCGTAACAGGCATTTTTAAACTGAATGTAAATGGGACTGGGAGTTGATACAACACAACATTAATGTTGTAGACGGGAACCTCGCGCGTTATAATAAAAATAATCAGGTCGTGAAGTACACGCCGCTTCGATACTTTTGTATCGGGCGGCTTTTTTCTGTTTCCATACTATTAGAGGAGTGAGAGCTCGTGTCAAGCTTTGAGCAAAAATATGAGGAATGGATGCAAAACAATATAACAACAGCTAATTTTCGTAGGCGTGAATTGCTTGAGAAGGGTTTAGGTCATGGAAGTGTGGAATTTCTGCGGACCATTTGGTTTCCCACTGTTAAAAATTTCGATAATCTCTATCCTGAATGGGAGGTGCGTGATTTTCACAATGGATTTCGTTATGTAGACCTGGCCTATATGCCTGGAGGTATGAAAGGCGGAATAGAAATCCAAGGCTTTGGTCCCCATGCAAGAGATCTTGATGTAAAGCGCTTTAAGGATTTATGCTGGCGGCAGTGTTTACTGGCACTGGACGATTGGCTTCTCCTACCGATCGCCTATCTTTCCATCAAAGATGAACCTCAGCAATGTCAGCAGCTGATTCTTTCGTTTATCGGTAGATTCATCTCATCCGATTTACCTTGCCAAATGACCGCTCTTGAAGCTGAAACCCTTCGTTTTTCCAGGCGACTACTGCACCCCTTTACGCCACTGGAACTAGCAGAACATCTAAGAATCACAGAACGTTATGCCCGGCAACTTCTGCATAAGCTGGTTGATTTGGACCTTATAGAAGTAACTAACGGTAAAATCAGATATCGTGTCTATCGCTTACGGAACTAGCAGACCTTATTTCTTGAAAACTTGCCATAATTATTATGTAACGGAACTGAGCGATGCTATTTGCCGAAAACAAGCAGATTAATGCACCTAAGTTCCTCAATAACGTCGTACAGTTCCGTTAGAATAATAACATGCCTATTTACAGCCTATTAACGGCGCTCAGTTCCGTTAGAAGCAGCGTTATTTCTCAGAGTGTGCAGAGTGTGCAGAGTTCTCAGCATGAGCCTCAAATTCGTTATCATAATTATTCACACAAATCGCTGGTCCTCCACGAAACGGCATCCCTACCGTTTCTTATGGATGAATTGTCATAGTTCGAACCCCTGACCGATTTCCGCAAGCCATCCCCCCCCTTGAAAATGCGTTCCTTCATTAATAACTTTGAAAAGTTCATTCAGAATAGAACTTCTCATGACCTTAATCACATACTTAAAATTTCATTTGCATTAAAAAATTAGATTTGGTAGTATAACTGACGAACGTTCGTCAATATCGAGGTGAGTTTATTGAAAAGTAAAGAAATTAAAGACATCGCTTTGACGTGTTTTACAACTCATGGGTATGAGGGGGCATCTCTATCTCAAATTGCCGAGAAGGTCGGTATGAGAAAGCAGTCTCTTTATGCTCATTTCAAAGGAAAAGATGATCTTTTTCTGCAAGTTTTACAAGATGCCAAAGAGACGGAAATCACATCGAAACTAAAGTATTTAAGTAAAGTGGATACCCAAAATCCCAAAGCAGATTTATTAGGATATCTGCAATTGGTAATTGATTTGTTCCAAAAGAACGAGCAGTTAAAGTTTTGGTTGCGTATTTCTTTTTTTCCACCACCCCATCTAGCTGCAGCGATTGATGAGGAAGTAATCGATACGGAGAATAAGATTCAAACCGTGCTAGAACGCAAATTTCAAGATTGGATCGATGCCAAAGTCATCAAGGAAGATGTAGCCTCCATCCCTACTCTTGCCTTCTCAGGTGTAGTTGATTCGATCATGCTAGAGCTTGTTTATGGGAATAATGAAATACGTCTAAATGAGAAACTAAATGCCTCATGGACCGTATTTTGGAGAGGTATTTCACAGCTATGACTATACAAAGAGAGGTATTCATTCATGAAGAAACCAATAAAAGAACAAAAAACAGTCTTACTCATTTTATTAAGTAATATCTTCATCGTTTTTCTAGGAGTCGGACTTATCGTCCCTGTAATGCCATCCTTTATGAATATGATGCATTTATCGGGCCAATCAATGGGCTATCTTATGGCTGCTTTTGCCTTCGCACAATTTCTCATGTCTCCCCTAGCAGGACGATGGATTGACACTTATGGCAGAAAGAAAATGATTATCATCGGCTTATTCATCTTCAGTGTATCAGAAGTGATCTTTGGTTTAGGTACACATGTATCCGTTCTTTATTTATCCAGAATATTAGGAGGCATTAGTGGTGCATTTATTATGCCAGCCGTTACTGCCTATGTTGCAGATATTACCTCAGTAGAGGAAAGGCCAAAAGCCATGGGCTATATTTCTGCCGCCATTAGTATCGGTTTTATCATTGGCCCAGGTATCGGAGGTTTTATTGCTGAGCTAGGTGTGCGTGCCCCCTTCTACTTTGCTGGTGGTTTCGCATTAATAACATGTATTTCATCCCTATTTATTTTAAAAGAGCCACTATCCAAACAGCAGCTTTTGGAAATTAGTAAGCTAAAAAAAGATACCAACTTTATAAGTGATCTTAAGCGATCGCTTCATCCACTATATATTATTGCCTTTATTATAGTGTTTGTTCTGGCCTTTGGTTTATCAGCTTATGAAACTGTATTTAGTCTGTTCTCTGATCATAAATTTGGCTTCACTCCAAGAGATATTGCAACCATTATTACAATAAGTTCCATCTTCGGGGTTGTTGTTCAGGTCTTTTTGTTTGGTAAAATGGTCGGTAAGCTTGGTGAAAAGAAACTCATCCAGATATGCTTAATTACTGGCATCGTGTTAGCAGTAGCATCCACCATGATCTCCAACTATTTAGCCGTTTTGCTAGTAACAAGCTTCATCTTTCTCGCATTTGACTTGCTACGACCAGCATTAACGACTTTTTTATCAAAAACTGCAGAAAAAGAACAAGGATTTGTCGCTGGAATGAACTCAACATATACAAGCTTAGGTAATATCGCTGGGCCCGCATTAGCTGGTATATTATTTGATGTCAACATCAACTATCCGTATCTCTTTGCTGCAGTCATTATGTTTATTGGTCTTGTAATTACAATGATGTGGAAAGAAAAACAAGCAGTTAGTGGCTTGGTCAAATAATTTGAGGAAATGCTTAGGCTGTCGAGAAGATCTCGGCAGCTTTTTTTATGCCTTAAGGATAAATATTTACATAGCAAAAAAACGGCATCTCTGCCGTTTTCTTAAGGATGGATTGTCAGGGGCTCGAACCCTGGACCACATGATTAAGAGTCAAGTGCTCTACCAACTGAGCTAACAATCCATAAATATAAAGTTTTGGTGGAGCCTAGGGGGATCGAACCCCTGACCTCATCGCTGCCAGCGATGCGCTCTCCCAGCTGAGCTAAGGCCCCGCGAGCGACTATTACATCTTATAAAAAATCGCGGCACATGTCAATCATTATTTCAAAAAGTTAAATAGATCACAAAATCAAAATGGATATACCTATATAATCACTAAGGTTGGATGTTTGATTTTAACACAACACATTATATTATCTTCAGGAGGTACTTTGAAACGATGAACAATATAAAATATAAATTCCTTGAGCTTGAGAAACCCGTTACCTATGAATTGGAGGCACTAGAAGTTGGGGTAACCTCCAATTGTAATTTCCGTTGTGACTATTGCTGTGCTTATAACAGAAACGATGGGGAATCTATAGATGGCAAAGAAGTTATTCGTATCCTCGAAGAGATTCCAACCATCAAAAGAGTTCGACTTTCCGGTGGCGAGGTCACTTTGAAATTTCAAGATTGTGTCGAGATTGTAGCCTACTGTAGATCCAGAGGTATTGAAACCCAGTTGAATTCCAACGGTAGCTTGTTAAATCCTGAACGAATTCAGCAATTGGCTGATGCCGGATTAACTACCATCCACTTCTCATTTAATTTTACAACTGCTGAGAGTCATTCTAACTACTACAACGTACATCCAAGTATCTTCGATAAAATATGTAGTAACATTTCCATGTGCGCAACCACTAGCATTGATACAGTTCTCGAGACTCTTCTATTCGCTGAGACTGAGCATAATATGCAGGAAATAAGCAATAAAGTTTACCAATTAGGTGTAAGAACTCACGAAATTCAGAACAGCATCATCATGGACCATACGGGTTGGAAGTCAATCGCTGCACGGGATGCGTTGAAACAGGCTGTAAATGATCTAATTCAACACAAGAAGGATGATACTGTTCTCTACTTTACTTGTATGGATCGATTTGCTGAAGCACTTGGATTTGAAGAACAACCTGGAGTGTACTTCCCACATTGCATTGAAGGAATGAAACAACTTCACTTGCATGGCAATGGCGATATACTTATCTCTGAGCTGTGCCATCCCGTAATCATCGGTAATATTTATAAGGGCACTTCATTAAAAGACATATATTCTAATATGCCTGCCCCACTTGAACAATATTTAGAGAAGCGCCCTTGCCCTGCTCTTGATGCACTTTTCCCGCAAGGAGTTTAATTCATCACATATTTCTCACATCATGGTGATTTCCTCATGTATATCCCCCATTTATCCTGATCATCCTATTTAATATAGGAGGGGGGTGAAATAACTATGGCAAAGGATGTACTATGTGAAGTAAACAATTGTAATTATTGGGCTCCCGGGAATAAATGCGCCGCATCCTCTATCTATGTAGTAAGTCATCAGGGAAAGCAAGCCAGAAATTCAGCAGAAACCGACTGTCGTACTTTCGAACCCAAAATTTAATCTACACTTGAAAGAGCTCCGCTTGAATCCAAACTAGCGGGGCTTTTTCCTTTCGTTATATACTGGTAATATTGAATAAATATCAGCCAATACAGTTATTATGTATTACCAATATTGTGGGGTGATCAGTTCATTGCCCGCTTTGAACCGGAGGAAGAGCATCATAACGATACATCTGTTGTTAAGAACTTCTCAACTTACTTAAATAAGGGATATCGAAATTAAAAGCTACTAATATAAACAGAAATACCTACAGGCCCAGCAAATCAATATACTGGACCTGTAGTTCACTCAGGATTGTTACATTAGAATAAGCATGCTCTTGATACGATTACAAGAAGAATGAACAAAACCAATATAACCCCTGTAGAAGTCCCTAATCCAGCTCCACCAACAATTCCATCATTACAACATCCCGACATTTGTTTTCCCTCCCTTTTCAGAAGTATAGATCATCATATTAGGATTTGGTCTCTTCAGACACGGCACTTGCCTTGTATTGAATAAATAAAATCTTGCACATCGATAATCCTATGTAATATGAAAATCGCCTGCTCCAGTTAGTAATTCATTGCATATGATGAAACTAATACAATTCAGGTGTAGGTGATATCCTTGCCAAAAAGAAACATTATTTTAGAGGAAGAAGAAGAAGCTAATAATGAACTTTCAGCCGACGACCTTGCTATCATCGCAGCTGGGCTTACGGTACTTGGGGATTTATTCTCATTTTACTCATTAATTAAAGAACGCGAAGAAACTGAGAAGAAACTGAATAAGAACAAATCCTAAATAAGGCGCTTAGAGCTAAAATGCTCGTGCATCTTGTTTATTTTTGATTACTGAAGACAGAGATCAGAATCCCTCGTCATTATTGGCACAACAGTACTAGGCACCTCCCTATAGACTACCGCATACGATACGGCAGAAGGAAAAAAAGACTTAGTGGAGGTAATAAATTTATGTCTTTACAAGGGCAGAGTCAAAATCAAGTTATTTATAGAGCCGATGAAAACTCGATTCGAGCCATGAGAGGAATCAAGAATCAGGTTCACCAGCTCGGGAATCAATATGCTAATCATCCTATACGCGTACAGACAGTAGATGGAATAACATATGAAGGCCGATTGTCTCATATGGATGGTGACCACATGTTCCTAATCATTCCTGGGACTCCTATGCATGGACACAATGGATGGAATGGAGGACATCAAGGTTGGAACCCAGGAGGGCATCAAGGATGGCACCAGGGATGGCATCAAGGTGGTCACCACGATGGACATCACGACGGACATCATGACGGACATCATAACGGACATCATGACGGACATCATGGCGGTCATCATGGCGGTCATCAGGGCGGTCATCAGTATCCCGGTCTAGGACAGCAAGGTCATCATCCACAATCTCGTGCTTTCTTCGGTGGACCTGGAGCTGGTTTTAATGACGTTATTCTGCCTCTAGTTCTCTATAATTTGCTCGTTATCTCCTTACTGTAGACCCAGGGAATCAAATAAACCCGGTCCGCTTAACAAGCGTCCGGGTTTATTATTCTGTAGCCATGAATTAACCAAATCTTCCGGAAATATAATCAGAAGTTCGTTTCTCCGATGGATTTGTGAAAATCTTACTTGTATCATCATATTCCACAAGATCGCCCATCAAGAAGAAAGCCGTTTTATCGGATACTCGGGCAGCCTGTTGCATGTTATGTGTCACGATAATGATACAATACTCCTGCTTCAAATCGGCAATAAGCTCCTCAATTTTGGCACTAGAGATAGGGTCGAGCGCCGAAGCAGGTTCATCCATTAAGATGATGTTAGGACTGACGGCAATAGATCTGGCAATACATAGACGTTGTTGCTGTCCTCCAGATAACGAAAGTGCTGACTTATTTAAACGATCTTTCGTCTCGTTCCAAATCGCTGCTTTTGTTAACGATTCCTCAACGATTTGATCCAGTTTCCGTTTGTCTCTTATCCCGTGGTAACGAGGCCCAAAGGCTATATTCTCGTAAATAGATTTATGAAAAGGATTCGGACGCTGCCACACCATTCCGATCTTCTGCCTAACTAGCACAACATCCGTTTTAGGGTCGTTAATATTCTCGTCCCCTAACCAGATTTCCCCCGTAATCTTTGCTCCATCAATCAAATCATTCATCCGATTTAGACTCCGCAAGAATGTAGATTTCCCACATCCTGAAGGACCAATCAAGGCTGTTACTTGTTTAGCAGCAAAGTCGAGTGAAATATCCTTGACCGCATGCTTCTCTCCATAGAATACGTTCAAATCTTTAGTCGATAATTCGATATTATGCATATAAAAGCCCTCCTATTTCGTGGCCGTGAATTTCTTGTGCATTAAACGCCCGATATAGCGAGCAAGGAGATTGAAAATCAACACAGTAAGAATCAGCACAGCTGAAGCTCCTGCAGCAATTTCTGGTGCGTCCGGAGCTAAGCCCTCGGAGTTGATCTTCCAAATGTGAACAGCAAGCGTTTCTGCAGGACGAAAAGGATTTAACGGCGACGTTGGACTTAGTGGATTCCAGTTACCGAAGTCAAGTCTTGGACTACTCATACCTGCAGTGAACAGCAGTGCCGCAGCCTCTCCGAACACGCGGCCAGCAGACAATATCGTACCTGTTAGAATGACCGGGAACGCAATAGGTAGCATGATCGATTTGATCGTTTTCCATTTAGACAAGCCCAAAGCTAGACTGGCTTCCTTCTGCGCCTGAGGTACACTAGCCATAGCCTGCTCAGTGATCCGCACCATCAGCGGTAGATTAAATACCGTCAGAGCTAACGCACCTGAGAACAAGGAGAACCCAAAGCCAAACATATTAACGATAACAAGCAAGCCGAACAAACCAACTACGATGGAAGGGAACGAAGACAATACTTCCACAATCAATCGAATAAAATCAGTAATCTTCCCCGGTTTAGCGTATTGGCTCATATAGATGCCCGCACCTAGACCTAAAGGGATCGTAATAATCATAGTTAAAATCAGCAGGTATAAAGAGTTAAATAACTGCGGCCCAATTCCTCCCCCAGCTTTAATCGTCTGAGGAGCAGAAGTCAGAAAGTCAAAACTAATATGTCCGACCCCACGATAAAGAATGAATCCCAGTAGCCCCGCCATAATAAGAACGATAAAACCCGCAAGTGTAATGATTACCGCTGTTGCTATTTTATCTGCAGTTTTTGCACTCATCGTTTCGCTCTCCTCTCAAGCCATCGAACTGTAAATACGAAGATGAACGTCATCGCCATAAGAATAAATGCTAAAGTCCACAGTACATTGTTCTGAACTGAACCCATGACCGTGTTCCCCATACTTAATGTAATGACACTTGTTAATGTCGATGTTGATTCAAAGAGGGAAGTCGGAATATGCGGTGCATTACCAATAACCATTTGAACTGCAAGAGCTTCACCGAAAGCACGGGCCATACCGAGTACAACCCCCGTCATTAATGCAGGCATCGTTGTAGGAATAACTGTCCGATACAACGTCTGCCATCTTGTTGCACCCAATGCGTAAGAACCTTCCTTAAGTCCGGAAGGAAGAGCAGAAAGCGCATCTGTAGCAATTGAAGTAATCGTTGGCAAGATCATGATAGATAGAACCGTAGCTCCTGCCACAATCCCTAGTCCTTGCCCTGGAAACAGATCTCTATAAAATGGTACAACAACACTCAAACCCACAAAACCGTAGACTACGGAAGGAATACCAGCCAAGAGTTCAATTACAGGCTGCAAATACTTTTTTCCGTACTTTGGCATAATCTCAACCATAAACAATGCTGCACAAATACCAAGAGGAGCTGCAATGAGTGCGGCTAATATCGAAGTACTAAAGGAACCTATAATAAATGGTAACGCTCCGAACAATGGCGGTTCTCCGTCAGGTTTCCAGACTGTACTACCAAAAATCTCTTTAAAACTAACCCCGTTTACAAAAAACGAACTTAATCCTTTAGCTGCAACAAAGTAAACCATTGAAAATATAGTTACAATCAAAAAAGTAATACATAATGAAGTGTATATCTTACCGGTCCATTCCTCTATGATATGCGGTTGTACCCTTTTTTTCCCGCCGGACTGAGCCATGAAACCTCTCCCTTTACACAGCACAGAAAGAGGCAGATAGTTCCGCCTCTTTTCTTGCTGATATGATGTTGTGATATGTTTATTTCGTGATATTTCCTTCTACATCGCGTGTAACTTGCATTTTGCTAACTGGAATGTAACCCAGTTCAACTACATCCGCATTTTGTACTTCATCAGATTTGATGAAATCTAGGAATGCTGTTACAACTTCATTAGCCTCACCTTTAGTGTACATATGTTCATATGCCCATACAGGATAAGAACCATTTGCTACATTGTCTACATTCGCTTCCACACCATCGTATTTCACTGTTTTTATGGAATCATCAAGGTATGAAAGAGCAAGATAACCAATAGCTCCAGGTGTTTCTTTAACAAGTTTCTTTACTGTACCGGAGGAGTCTTCTTGAATCGCTCCTTTAAGGTCTTCTGTTTTTGTTCCAAGAGCATATTTCTCAAACGTAGCCCGCGTACCGGAACTGGATGGTCTATTAATGATTTGAATCGCTTGATCAGGACCCCCAACTTCATTCCAGTTAGTCACTGCACCAGTGAAAATTTGGACCAGTTGATCTTTAGTTAGATTATCGATATTCAGGTCTGGGTTTACAACAGCCGCCATAGCTACAACAGCAACTTGATGGTCAACCAATTCTGCAGCTGGAGTTGCCTCTAACTTCTCTTCAGCGAACACATCTGAGTTACCAATGTCCGCTTGTCCTCCAGAGACTTGAGTCAATCCAGTTCCACTGCCTCCGCCTTGTACTTGGATAGACACCTTCGGGTTTAAATCCATGAATTTTTGAGAAGCTTGATCAACCAAAGGTTGAAGTGCAGAAGATCCAACAGCTAGAATCGATCCGGAAAGTTCTCCTCCATTTGTATTCCCAGAGGCCGTCCCACCATTTGATTCTGTGGTGTTCTTTGCATCGTTGTTTTGACCGCACGCGGCCAATGTGAAAGTAAGGATTAGTGTCAAAACCAACATCAAACTCTTTTTCATCTCTTAGGTATCCCCCTTGTTTGTTTGTACAATACCAATTATATAAACCGAGTATCAATTCTCTGTATTAGTTTTGTAAACTCTGTGTAAAAAAATACACCCGCGAAATTAATCGCAGATGTAAAAGGCTTGTCCTATTTTATTTATCGACTCCCGTATTCTTTGACAAAAGAATCTTGAGTTCCTTCATAAACATATTAATGTCTTTGAAACGGCGATATACAGATGCAAACCGGACAAAGGCAACTTCATCGACCGGATATAATTGTTCCATAACTAATTCACCGATTTCTCTGCTCTCAACCTCTGTATTAGCTGAATGCCGTAGTGAACGTTCTGCTTCAGAGACAATAGATTCAAGTTGTTCGACAGAAACGGGACGTTTCTCACAGGCACGAATCAATCCTCGTAACATCTTTTCCCGGCTGAATTCTTCACGGCTTCCATCCTTCTTAATGACGATGAGTGGCATTTCCTCAACCATTTCGAAAGTAGTAAACCTACGACTACATTTCTCACACTCGCGTCTGCGCCTTATGGACCGATTCTCATTCGCCGGCCTAGAGTCCAGCACTTTAGTACCTAAATAATCGCAATAGGGGCATTTCAAGTCTTTGGACCTCCCTTCTATAAATATCTTATTGATTTGCAATAATACCAAAAAATAACTTATTAAATACGTAATGAAGATCGCGATCCCTGTACATAATACTCTTACCAACCCAAGGAGGTGAACAGCATGAGCCAAAACAACTCTTCGAATAACCTAGTTGTAAAACAATCTTCCGGGGCTTTAGAACAAATGAAATACGAAGTTGCTCAAGAACTTGGCATTTCTTTCCCGAAAGATGGATACGCAGGTAACCTGACTTCTTACGAAAACGGTTCGATCGGTGGTTACATCACAAAACGATTAGTGACCTTAGCAGAACAACACCTTGCAGGCCAATTCAAATAACCGATCTAGAAAGCATTGGAAGCTAAACGCTTCCAGTGCTTTCTTTCCTTATTATATATACCCTAACCTGCCCTTTAGGGGAAGTTTTTTCGTAAATTAAAATTCATCGTAAATATCGGAGTACTGCTTGTAATAGTGAGATACCCGTTGTACATAATGTCTTGTCTCACCAAAAGGAATGTCTTTGGACGATTTTAGCTGACCATCCCATCTCCCACTTTTGATCCAGTTCTTCACATTCGTTGGACCCGCGTTATATGCAGCTATCATCGCAGTTTCGTTCCCCTCAAATTGATCAAACAAATACTTCAAATACCATGTTCCAATTTCGATATTCGTTTCCGGTTCCTCTTTGACCCTATCTAACGATACATTCTTAAACTTCGCTTTGGTTAAGACCCACTCCGCGGTATCTGGCATGATTTGCATGACACCCAGGGCACCCTTCTTAGATACGGCTCCGGTCTTATAATTGGTTTCAACCCGAATAATTGCAGCCACCATCAATGGATTTAACCCATTTTTCTCCGCATGATGACGAATTTCATCCTTATATTGAATCGGGTAAAATAACGAAATCCAACTGGAATTAAAAAATACAATAACCGTAAAACTGATAAATAACAGTAACAATACCCTTTTTTTTCGAAGCCACCTCATAACAATCCCTTGTCCCGCCAAAAAATGTCGATCTGGCGTTCCGTTTCGTCGATTCCGAGGCTGTTGTCAATCAGTATATCCGCCATCTCCCTCTTCACTTCAATATCCATTTGTGCATTCAATCTATCCTCTGCCTCTTGCTGGTTAAGATTGTCTCTTAACATGAGTCGATTCAGTTGAATTTGCCTAGGTACATATACGACCATAATTTCATCGTATAAATCCTCAAGCTTGGATTCATATAACAAGGGAATATCGGCGACGACCAAACGTTGTGGATCATCCGCTTCGAACTTAGCCATACGCCGCTGCATCTCTTCTCGAATCGCAGGGTGCGTAATAGCCTCCAAGACTTTACGCTCCTGCGGATTAGAGAATATAATGCCCCCCAATTTCTTGCGATTTAGTGTGCCATCTGGGTTCAGAATAGAGGGACCATAAGTATGCACAACGGCGGCGAGCACCGGATGACCAGGCATCATCATTTCTCTCGAAATGACATCTGCATCGATTAATACTGCACCACGTTTAACTAAATATTGAGAAACCGTGCTTTTTCCCGAGGCGATTCCACCGGTCAAACCAATATTCATTCCCTCACCTCTTTACTCTTGTTGGATCGATTCGAGAGGGTTCTCTTTATTGGTGCTTTGTTAATCAGCTCTTTCGGTCTTTGACAGTTCGGGCAGAAGTGAGTGCCACGTCCTCCTACGACTGTTTTCTCCACAGCATGTCCGCATTTAACGCAAGGCTCGTCCTTCCGACCGTAAATTTGAAATGAGTGTTGGAACATCCCCATCTCCCCTTGACCGTTCACAAAGGATTTAATGGAAGACCCTCCTGCCTCTACAGCTTCTCTTAGTGTCGTAAGAATTGCAGCATACAGTAAGTCAAGCTGATCCGTACTCAGCTCATTTGCCGGAACTTCCGGGTGGATTCCTGCTCTAAATAACGCTTCATCCACATAAATATTCCCGAGTCCGACTACATATTCCTGATTGAGCAAAGCAGGTTTGATCTTCGTCGATCGCTTAGAGATCGCTTCACGAAAAGCGTCGGCAGTAAAAGAGCTATCTAGTGGTTCCAATCCCAGTTTAGCCAATGGATTACTCTTAAATTCTTCACCTGCTGGGAACAAATGCATAGTTCCAAATTGGCGAACATCTTTATATCTTAATTCGGTACCATCGCTGAAATGGAAGATGACATGCGTATGCTTCTCAACAGGATCGCTTTTGTCATACAGTCCATATCTGCCTTCCATACGTAAATGGGATACCAACACGAGACCATCCATAACAATCCGTAGAAATTTCCCCCGGCGTCCGATCTCTAAAATACGGTGACCAATCAATTCCATTTCGAATCGTTTGATGTCATCCGGTCGCTGAATTATTCTGGGGAGTGACACGGTCGCGGATTCGATTGTCTTCCCGACGATTAATTCGGTCAATGTTCTTCTGACCGTCTCTACTTCCGGCAATTCCGGCATTTTGTCCCTCACCTCATCCAGTTATTATAGGATTTACTTCGCTTCGTACCAATTTAGGCCACTGCTAACTTCTGCTTTCAACGGAACTGATAATGGAAGGGCTCTTCCCATGGTCTCCGGCACGAGTTTACTCATGATATCCATCTCATCCGGTGGAACCTCGAATACCAATTCATCGTGTACTTGAAGTAACATCCGACTCTTTAGCCCATGATTCTTCAATGCTTCATCCATTAACACCATGGCAAGTTTGATGATGTCTGCTGCCGTTCCTTGAATCGGTGTATTCATAGCTGTACGTTCTGCAAAGGAACGAATATTGAAATTAGATGCGTTAATCTCCGGTAAATAACGTCGACGTTCTAATAGTGTCTTTACATAACCGTCGCGCTTTGCTTCAAGGACAATATCGTCCATATACCGACGAACACCACGGAAAGCTTGGAAATATCTCTCGATAAATTGCGAAGCTTCTTTACGCGTAATATTAAGGTTCTGAGATAATCCATAATCACTAATTCCATATACAATTCCGAAGTTGACCGCTTTAGCTGATCGACGCATATTTGAGTCAACTTCCTCCGCAGATACTCCAAATACATCCATCGCTGTTTTCGTATGAATGTCCAGATCATGTAGGAATGCTTCTTGCAACCCTTCATCTTCCGAAATATGAGCCAATACACGGAGTTCGATCTGAGAGTAGTCCGCAGCGAGAATAAACCAGCCTTCCTCCGACGGAACAAATACCTTACGTATCTTTCTACCCTCTTCCATCCGGATCGGAATGTTCTGTAAATTGGGGAATTGGCTACTTAATCTACCCGTTGCTGCAATGGTTTGGCGGTAATACGTATGAACCTTCCCGGTTACTGGAGAGATCTCCTTAAGTAATCCTTCAACATAGGTTGATTGTAGTTTGGCCAACTGACGATAGTCCAGAATGTACTGAACAATTTCATGATAAGGGGCCAACTTTTCCAAAACTTCTGCATCTGTTGAATAACCAGTCTTGGTCTTCTTCATCACAGGTAAACCCAATTTATCAAATAGAATCTCACCTAATTGTTTTGGTGAATTCAAATTAAATTCTGTACCCGCAATTTCGTATACCCGGGTAACCAGTTTCGTAATTTGCGACTCAAACTCTTTGCCAAGCTGGGTTAAGTCTGCTCGATTTACGGCTATCCCCTGCTTCTCCATGTCAGCTAGAATACGTGATAAAGGCATTTCCAATTCATAGAACAACCTATTCATCTCATTCTTCTCTAGCTCACTCCGTTGAAGCGCAATGATATGTAACAGCACTTCTGCCTTTCGAGCAAGATGCTTACTAAGTGTCTCCTGATCCGGCACTTTGAACTTCGCACCTTTACCATATACCTCTTCATCAGGAGTTAAATAGGCCAAGCCGTATTTAGCAGCTAAGTCGCTAGGTGTTTGGTTGTTATCCGTTGGATCAAGTATATAGGCAGCAAGTTGGACATCGTGCTCTTCCCCAGCCAAAGAAACGCCTTGCCAATGCAGCGCTAAATCTGCTCGGTGCAGATCATATCCACGTTTTGGAACAGATGCATCCCCTAGCCAAGAGACAATGACTTCTGTCTCCTTGCTCTTTAGAAATTCGAAGGGGACGAAGAAATGCCGCTCTGGAGTCGATAATACCATTCCCATTACGATAGCATGATGTGGGTTCTCTCCATACGATTCAACATACATCACTTCGATTTGTGGAAGAAGCGCTGTAAGTTCAGGCAATGTGCTCGAATTTACAATAGTCACATCAACTTCAGATACTGCCTGAGGGGCAACGGATGCCTCTCCAGCTGGACCAGCAGTAAATGCCATGCGCTCGATAAGCGACTTAAATTCCAGTTTGCGCAGCATTGGGGCTGCCTTATCCTCCTGGATTCCAGCAAAGATCATATCTTCCCACGAGCGTTCAATAGGTACCTCTTGGAAAATAGTAGCTAACTTCTTGCTCATGCGCGCATCCTCCGCATGATTTACTAAGTTTTCTTTCATTTTACCCTTCAATTCATCACTATGAGCCAATACTTCCTCAACCGATCCATATTGATGTAACAGCTTCATTGCCGTTTTCTCACCAATACCCGGAACGCCCGGAATATTATCAGAAGCGTCGCCCATTAACCCTTTTAGATCAATGATCTGATCAGGACGAAGACCATACTTCTCTTCTATTTCCTTCGGTCCATATGGCTCAACCTCACTGATACCTTTACGAGTGAGTGCTACTTTTACATTCTCAGAAACGACCTGAAGCATATCCTTGTCACCAGTGACGACAAGTACTTGAAGGCCGGCTTCTTCCCCTTGTTTACTGAGCGTGCCAATAATGTCATCTGCCTCATAACCAGCCAATTCAAACCAAGAGATTCCGAAGCTTTCTAGTAATTCACGCATCAGTGGGAATTGTTCCGAAAGCTCATGTGGTGTCTTTTCACGACCACCTTTATATTCTTTGTAACCTTCGTGACGGAATGTTTCTTTGCCCGCATCAAATGCCACTAGAATATGACTTGGTTTCTCTTCTTGAATCAGACGTAATAACATATTTGTGAATCCATACACAGCGTTTGTATGTAATCCTCTAGAATTAGTTAGTGGTGGCATAGCGAAGAATGCCCGGTAAATAATACTATTTCCATCAATCAGAATCAACTTTTCCATATAGCACCTACTCCTTCAGCTATCTCCTACCTTTATTCTAACACAAGCCTCGCCTTTATAAAAAAACAAAAGCGACCGAATTACAAGTAGATCAATCTACTTTGTAATTCGGTCGCTTATTTAATGAAAAAGTAACTATTGGTTCAAATCTGGGCGATGTCCCGTAACCAAGTAAACGGCACTCTCACCTATATTTGTGGCATGATCGGCAATTCTTTCTATGTAACGTCCGACCAAAGTTAACAGCATCGCCTGTTGCAAGGAGCTAGGGTTCTCAATCATGAACGAATACAATTCAGTAATCATTTGACTGTATAGATGATCTACTTCATCATCATCCTTGGCCATCTTGTACGCCAAATCGGTATTCTCATCCAAATAGGATTGTAAGGATTCACTTATCATGAGAATGACCAATTCAACCATCCGCGGAATGTCAATCAGTGGCTTGATTAAAGTTTGGCCTTCCAAACGCAAGGTTACCTTAGCGATATCAACCGCTAAATCCCCCATCCGCTCCAAATCACTGGAAATTTTAAATGCAACGATAATCCGACGAAGGTCCTTAGCTACGGGTTGTTGGGTCACAATTAATCGTGAGCCGATCTCCATGATCTGTTCTTCCATCGCATTAAGCTTAATATCCTGTTCAATTACTTCTTTAGCTTTGCTTGATTCAAAAGTTTGTAACGCTACAATAGACTCCTGCAATGCATGTTCCACATGCTTTCCCATTTGTCCCAGTAACTGGCGAAGCTCTTCTAGATTTCGATCAAATTCTCTTCTTTGAATCATAGATCATCTGCTCCCTTCTCTTAACCGAAACGTCCGGAAATGTAATCTTCAGTACGTGAATCCTGCGGGGTTGAAAACAGCTTCTGAGTATCACCGACCTCCACAATTTCACCATTCAGGAAGAAAACAGTCCTACCTGAAATTCTAGCTGCTTGATGCATGTTATGTGTAACCATAACAATTGTATACCTATCTTGTAGCTGCTGAACTAATTCTTCAATTTTTAATGTTGAAATAGGGTCCAGAGCTGAGGTAGCTTCATCCATAAGTAAGATGTCTGGCTTAACAGCTATCGCACGCGCGATACATAAACGTTGCTGTTGCCCACCTGACAAACTAAGTGCTGATCTCTTAAGGAAGTCCTTAACCTCGTCCCAAAGGACTGCTTGCCGCAAACTTTGCTCAACAATTTCATCGAGTTCAGCTTTCCCCTTTACTCCATGTAAACGAGGACCATAAGCGACATTATCATAAATTGACTTAGGAAATGGGTTAGGTTGTTGGAATACCATTCCCACCTGTTTGCGAAGTGATTCAACTTGCACATCATCGCCATATATTTCTGTACCCGCTATTTGTACTGAACCTTCTATACGGGTACCGACAACCATGTCATTCATCCGATTCAGGGTCCGAAGCAGCGTTGACTTACCACAGCCAGACGGGCCAATAAATGCGGTGATCGCTTTCTCAGGAATATCCATCGATACATCCTTTAGCGCATGAAATTGATCGTAATACAAATTCAAATCTTTAATGCGAATGATTGGTTCCATGTCACTACTCCTTCTCTAAATAAACATCTCTACCCAACATACAAAGCACGAGTTCACAACTTATCAAAATGCGTAACAGCGCTTCAGGTACAAGATGAGGATCAACACTTATGCCATCGTATCCAGTTTCTCTGATTCAGGCAATTTCTACTCAGACATACCACAATTTTACCTAATGTATGTAAACAATAATAGGCTTGATTGTAAACGCAGTGTAAAATTTAGCCCGCTTTTTATCCAAAAATTAAAAAGCTATCCTAGAAGCAAAAAATACTTCTAGAATAGCTCACTTAATTACACATCGTAGTTTACAACATAATTTTGTAGTTCTGTATTGTAATAACCCACACTGAATTCAATTACATTTCCCTGTACGTCGTAAGAATAACGCGACCTCTTCAGCACTGGGGTCCCCTTGCTAATCCGTAATATGTCTCCCACTTGCTCCGATGGGACTGCAACCGTAAATTCATCCCGAAGCTTATCCAAGGAAATCTCCTGTTCTTCTAACAATTCATAGAGGGATTGGGCATTCAAATCACTCAGATTCAAATCCTCCATAGCTATTGTTACGTAATGCGTGTAGTGAATATACGGCGCATCATTCAGGTTGTAAACTCGTTCCAAGCTTAGACAACGTTCCCCAAATAACCGGTAAGGTTCAGTCCCCACTTCGTTACGAATCACTTCCGCTCGCAACCATTGTTTTTGGATTTGATAACCCTCTTCTACCAAAATCTCTGTGAATCGTTTCCATTTGGATAACTTAGAAGCGGACGTATTCCGGATTACCTTCGTTCCTTTGCCACTGCCTTTTTCGAGATATCCTTCTTGAGCCAACTCCTGAATGGCATTGCGGACAGTAATCTTACTGACTGCAAACTCTTTTTCCAATTGTGGTTCTGATGGGATATTGGTTCCTATAGGATAGACACCATACAGTATCCGATCTTTGAGGATATTTTTGATCTGCAAATATAACGGTTTATCTTTGCGTGACAAGCTCACGGTTGTTTCCACTACCTTTCTACATCTCCTACGGATTGCGTCATAGTCCGAAGTATATCCTCTGCAGAAGCCATGGGAGTATCACCTACCACCGTATGTGCCAACATACCTGCTGTCGCTGCATATTGGGCGGTTTTCTCCACCGGGTATCCTTCTAGCTCGCCATGAATGACTCCGCTGGCAAAGGCATCTCCTGCCCCTATTCTATCATAGACGGCAAAAGTCAGCGTTTTTGAATAAGTGAAGGTTCGATCCTTAAAGATAAAACCACGCAAGGAATGTGAATTGTCACTGTGTATAGAGCGATGGGTCCCTGCAATGGTATGGATACCATATTGCTGCGCAACAGCTGGAATAAGTTCCTCAAGTTGCTCTTCACGTTCTACCTTATCCGTGCTCATACCCAAGGTTAACATGGCATCTTTTTCGTTCATCATCACGATATCCGCTAGTTGCAGCATTTCTTCGTAATGGGGTTTCGCCTTCTCATAACCATTCTCTCCCCAGTGGGATGGACGGTAATTACAATCAAAGATGACAGTACCTCCACGTTGCTTAACCGCTCTTGCGAGAGACTTCATATGCTGCCGGACAACTTCGTTCATCGCTAAAGTAATTCCGCAGAAATGAACCGCGTCTATCTGCTCTGCAATTGCTTCGTAATCATACGTTCCTTCAGGGGAAGTATTGAAACTGCTTTCCAAGCGATTCGAATAGGTTACGCGGCTAGACCGGACACCAAATCCGTTCTCTAAGAAATACATACCTATGTAACTTCCACCCCGACTCATTAGTGTAGATGTAATACCCAGCTTCCGCAGATACGCTGCAGCAGCATCACCAAGGGGATTAGCAGGCAATCTAGTAATGAGGTGGCCGTTATGTCCAAAACGAGCCAAGGCTGAGATCACATTCACTCCGGTTCCAGAGAACGAGTAGTTCAATGTATTTCCTTGCGAAAGCAACTCATAACCAGGCACTTGCAAGCGCATCATGACCTCTCCAAAGGCTGCAATGTTCTTAGGCATAAAGATCCGCCAACTTCTTCATGATTACTAGCAAATCGCGCACGTCTTGAACATTAGTTTTTCCTGTTTCTTTATCAATAATCGAAGAATATACATGAGGGATAACTTGCTGAACTCCAGCTTCTAGCGCTATACGTAAGATGGCTTCAAAATTATCCATGTCGATTCCACCCGTTGGCTCCAAAGCGAATCCAGTCTCGGCACAAGCCTCAGCAACAGCACGGAACTCATCTTCACGGCTTAACCCTTGCATTGGGAAATACTTAAGTGCATTTCCTCCCATATCCTTCACTAGTGCAATTGCAGATCTAATAGGAACAATCGCAGGCTCATCCTGCGTGGAACTTATCGCACCTGTTGAGATATTCACATATCCGACGCGTCCGGTAGGAGCTATCATGCTGTTAATCCAGCTATCCTTCTCCCCAAGATTGGCACGTGTCGCGCCAACAGCAGGAAATGCTTGGTTAATATGACTACCAGGATAATATTTTGCAATTTCCGCTACAACAGCCGCTTGACGGCTATCACCAGCTCCAAGTCCAATGGATACGGCTTCTTCAATTTCCTGACCATATTGTTTCATTGCTGTTACTGCTTCTTCTACCGACTTATAATCCTTGGACAAAACACCCACTACTACATAGCCTTCTGCCGCTTCAAAAATCTCTTTGGCATTCTCAATGTCCTTGGCTAGTACATTTAACGCGACCCGTCCTTTATAAAAACGCTTTGATATATTTGACATATTAAAGTCCCCCAACTAATTCACGTATTTTTGATTCAATAACCATCATATCATCCCCAAGAAGCGGGCGTGGGTCGATATCGAAGTATCCTTGACGCACACCATAATCTCTCGTATAGATTGCAATTTCGCCACTCTGAAGACCTTCAGCAACTTCTTTAGCGGTAACTCCAGCTTGTTTCGAATCAATATGAATACGACCACGGTATATTGCGCGACCTGCTTCATCCTGTACAATCGAAACACGGATTCCTGCAACCTCGTTTAGTGGCATAAGCACCTGTAGTGCTTCTTTTTCTTGCTCACTTTTATCTTGTTTGACGGTATATTCTTCTAACGCTTGAAGTAGTCCAAATGTCGTTTCTTTGCCTACTTTCATGCTTCGTCCAATTCCGTGCAATTGCACCTTTAACCACTCAATATAAGTCCGTTTCCCTGCAACGATGCCAGAGGTTGGCCCTTCAATAGCTTTAGAGCCACTATAAATAGCAAGATCAGAATACTTCACGTACTTTTGAATATCTTCTTCCGCAGCTGCATCCACAATTAACGGAATATTCTTACGACGAGCAACCTCCCATGCTTCTTCAACGGAAATCATATTCTTCTGAACGGCGTGATGTGATTTCACATAAAGTATGGCGGCTGTTTTTTCGGATATCGCATCCTCAATATGCTCTGCCTTACCTTCATTGGCATAACCAACTTCGATAAGCTTACCACCGCCCAAAAATACCATCGTTTCAACGGGAGCTCCATATTGCACGTTATGTCCCTTTAGGATGATAATCTCATTCTTAGGAATTTCCTCTTGATGCAGACGCTCACTACGGCGTCGATTGCCTTGTGTCACTATTGCTGCTACAGAGAGAGCAATACCGCTAGATGCCGAGTTCACAACAACAGCTGCCTCTGAGCCTACAATGTTGGCTACGAAGTCCCCAGCTTTGTCAACTAGATCAGCGATCTCAACATAGCTTTGTCCGCCTTGCTTCATTGCCTCCATAACCGTATCGGTCGGAGCCGAGACCCCTAGAATACTCATTCGGCCACTTGCATTAATTACACGTTTGAGTCCGTATTTAGCATTTAATGTACTCGCCACTAACAACCACTCCTTTAGCTTCGATTAATCTATTAGCTACTCTCTGCTCCCCTTCAGAATCCATAAGTTCCGTTGGTTCATTTCGGGTATTAAATAACGTCAAGTTTGCAACATCCCCTACTTGAATTCGCCCAAGTTCAGGTTTGCCGAGCCACGCTGCTGCATGATTGGTGACAGCCGCAACCGTCTCTTCAAGCGAATAACCTAGGTAGAGGAATTTGGAGAGAACACTCGCCATACTGTATACCGGACCGTTGAGGCGATTTCCGCGATAAATGTCGGTGCTAATGGTATGAAGTCCAATACCATGTTGCTTCGCCGATTCAGCCACTTTAAAGGAGAAGCTTGCTGTCCCATGACCTACATCCAGATGAACGCCTCGTTCAATCGCATCTAGTAATACTTGTAGAGGTTTGCCTTCTACATCAAAAAGATTGTTTTTCTTTCCGTTGAGATAGTGAGTAATAATATCTTTACGTTCCAGAAGTGAGATAACATCCTTAATTTCAGGCGGCCCTGAGCCAATATGTACCATTAACGGCAGCGCTGTTTCATTGGCTAGCTCCCTGGCAATGCGTAATGGCTCTATTCCACTGTCACCCACTACACTCTTACTAATTCGCGCCTTCAATCCGACAATAACATTCCGATAGGCTTCAACCGACTGTCTTACCTTTTCCCGATCGATCCATTCTAGATTTGTTAATTCATCGACTCTTTGTAATCCAATCTTTGAAATATTCAAAAAGGCGAACACTTTCGTCTTGGCCTGCTCGCTATTCGCAACCAAGTCAGCAATCCGATCTGCTCCACAACTACCAGCATCGACAATAGTTGTTACACCTTGCTTAACTCCGATCTCATCCATATCATCACCATAGGGATCAAAATCAGGAAAGGCATGTACATGCATATCAATCCAACCACTCGACACATAAGCGCCCGAGCCATCCCAAACTTGCGCACCGCATCCCTCTCCGGCTGCAGTGATCTCGACGATATTACCGGACTCCATTACGATATCGATCTCTTCTTCATTCACCCTTTTTACATTACGAAGTACGAATCTTTCACTCACAGTTCTCACCTCTTTTTATGTAAACATTATAATGTTTAAGGTAACATGAATTTACCATAAAGTAAATATAACGTTATAATGTTTATACATAAAAAAACATCCATCATTTTATATTAATGATGGACGTTTTTTCTTATTAACAACTAACTTGTAACCAACCCCGCGAATCGAATCAATATGTACTGATTCGGGGTCAAGTTCCAGTTTCTTACGTAGTGAACTGACATGCACATCTACAGTACGCTGGCCTCCAATGTAATCAAAGCCCCAAACCGCGTTCATTAGATCATCGCGCGTCATAACTACACCCGGCTTACGTGCCAAATACAATAGTACTTCAAATTCCTTTGGCCGTAACGTAATCGGTTCACCGCTAAGCGTCACTTCGTATTTCTCAGGATAGATAACAAGTGCGCCATGTGAAATATGTGCTTCATCCCGCTCCGGCAACTTCTCCCGTTCTTCAACACCTGTCGATCTCCTTAGCACAGCGGCAACCCTGGCCAATAGTTCAGCCACTCCAAAAGGCTTCGTTATATAGTCGTCTGCGCCAGACTTTAAGCCTTCAACCACTTCTTCTTCTGCATTCTTAGCCGTCAGAATGATCACCGGTGTCTTCACGCCTTCATTCCGAAGCTTGGTCATAATTTCGAATCCATTCATTCCAGGAAGCATCAAATCCAACAGAATTAAATCAAACTCATTCTTCAAAGCCGTATCATAACCAGTTTGTCCATGGTCTTCCACGGTTACCGCATATCCTTCGCTCGTAAGATTGTAAGATAAAAGTCTGGAAAGCGTCGGCTCATCTTCAATTACTAATAGTCGCTGCGTCATATAAACCCCCATATTTTCTACAACCAGGATGGATGTTGACGAATCTTGACTCATGTATACATGCTCAGCATATCACCACTTTGTTAACGCGGTGTAAAATCCAAAAAACAGCTTACACAAATAAATAAGATCATTCCAAATTATGCATAAATGGAAGCTCAAGAATAAAGGACGACCCTTCTCCAACTTTGCTCTCTACAGTAATCTTACCACGATGCAACTCCACAAGATGTTTGACAATGGAGAGGCCAAGTCCCGTTCCCCCTGAATTCCTTGATCTCGCTTTATCCACCCGATAGAAGCGTTCAAATATTCGCGGAAGGTCCTTCTTAGGAATCCCGATTCCAGTATCACTCACTACAATTCGGAGTTTCTCATCATCACTGCCCTCATTCTCAATTCGGATGTCTACCTTAACTTTACCCCCTTCAGGCGTATAATTGATTGCATTAGACAATAGATTCATAAAAATCTGTCTGAGCCTATCTTCATCCCCTTCAATAAACATATGCTCAGGAATGTCATGAAGCATTACGATAGACTTTTTGTCCGCTGCAGATTGCAATACTTCAAATATACTATCGAATAATTCCTTCAGTGGAATCGGAGCATATTCTAGCGGAGCTTGCTTCGATTCGATCTTTGATAATTCCAGGATGTCCCCAATTAGACGATTCAAACGATCTCCCTCATCGTAAATGATCTGCAGAAAAGATCTAACGGTTTCTTCGTCTTTTACTCCTCCAGCCAGGAGTGTTTCCGCAAAACCTTTTACAGCTGCAATTGGCGTCTTCAATTCATGGGACACATTCGCTACAAATTCACTACGCATCACTTCCAGGCGACGGATACTTGTAACATCATGAAGGAGGAAGAGCATACCACGGTAGCTACCATCGTTCTCGAACATCGGCACGCCGTCAAAATGTAAAATCTTACTCTCTGGATCATACACATTCCGTTCTTCGTGAATACGTTCTTTGAGCTCCATGCCTTCTTCCATAAACTTAGTAAATTCAAAGTTTCTCTTGAGTACATGGTAGGGTTTGCCTAGTAATAAATGCTCTTTCATGCGCAAAATACGTTCAGCTTCTCGATTGATGAGTGCGACTCGACCCTGCGCATCAACCATTACAATACCACCTGTAATATTGGATAATACGCTCTGCGTTAAACCTTCGTTATCACGGATTCGTTTCAATTGCTGCTGCAAGCTATCAGCCATTCCGTTAATGGCTTGCCCAAGCTGCCCGATTTCATCATTACGACTAAATTGCACTCTCGCATCGTAATCGAACTTGGAAATCTTATTTGCAACCTTAGTAATGTGCTCCAAGGGTCTAGTTAGCCCCTTAGCGATTCGATAACTAATGAATGTAGCAGCTAGAAATAAAATTAATAATCCCACGAACATGAGTAACCAACCTTTATTCAGCCCCTCACTAGCTATAGCAAGACTCATAGACAATCGAATATAACCGTCAAATCCCAAATCAGAAGTGACATGTCTCGCAACGTAGAGCATATCCTCATCCAAAGTATCACTATAACGTATAGCACTGCCTACTTTATCACCTGTAGCAGAAATAATTTCCTCTCGATCAGAGTGATTGTCCATCTCCAAGACAGAAATCTCGGAGTCACCAATAACCTCCCCGTCGTTACCAATAAAGGTAACCCGAGATCCAATCAAGTTCTCCAGTTCTTTCGCTTTGGCCGAATAATAGTCTGTGACGCCTGGATTTCCTTCGAGAGGTTCAAATGGAAAGGTGTTCTCAAGCAAGTTAATCTCACGCGCCATATTCTCCTCTAAGGCGTCAATATGTGAATCTTTGAACACCAACGCCATGGATATCCCTGCAGCAAGCATGGATACCCCCACCAACCCCATCATAATAACCGTAAGTCTATGTCGAAATGTCTTCATAAGTTATTGAAACACCTTTTCTTTTAAGGATGCTAGCTTCTCGGCTGAGGCTTTCTCCACACCTTCATGCAAACTATTCCCATGCGAGTCCATCGTTACGATCGCGGCAAAACCGTCAACCTCTAGATGCCACATCGCTTCAGGAATTCCAAACTCCATAAAATCAACACCATTCACTTGCTTGATGCACTCTGCATAATATTGTGCTGCTCCACCAATCGCATTTAAATAAACGCCACCATGTTCTTGTAGTGCAGCAAGGGTTTTGGAGCCCATACCACCTTTACCAATTACAGCGCGAATACCAAACTTTTTAATAATATCACCTTGGTAAGGTTCCTCTCGTATGCTAGTGGTCGGTCCCGCTGCCTTAACATGCCAGCCTGCTTCATCCTTAAGCATCACTGGGCCGCAGTGATATATTACAGCTCCATTCAGATCTACTGGAGAGTCATGATCCATCAAATACTTATGAAGAGCATCACGACCTGTATGCATTTCACCTTTGATTACAACGACATCACCTACACGAAGATTACGAATGTCTTCTTCACTCACTGGAGTTTGTAGTACGATTTCGCGACTAGTCGGTTCATCAGTTGTATCATTCGTGTTTCCAGCATCATTCTTGCCTTGCTGCTCCATCGCCACATCGGATCCACTTTCGTACAGCCATTTCATGATTTCTCCACTTGTTGCATTAATCTCGGCCCCTTGACGGCGGAACGCCCAGCAGTTATAGGCCACAGACACAAAGAAGCTTGCTGGAAGTCGATTTGCAGCACCGATCTTACAACCAAGCAACGTCACTTCTCCACCAAATCCCATAGTACCAATCCCAAGCTTGTTAGCATGCTCCATCGTATATTGCTCCAGCTGATTCAATTCAGCAATGGGATTCACATCGTCCACTGTACGAAACAGCTGTTGCTTAGCAAGTTCGTATCCTGTCGTACGATCTCCGCCTATACCAACTCCGATAAATCCAGCGCTACATCCCTGACCCTGTGCCTGATATACCGCATGCAAAATACATTTACGAATTCCATCCAAATCACGTCCTGCACGGCCTAACCCTTCTAGTTCAGTTGGAAGACTGTATTGGATATTCTTATTCTCGCAGCCTCCACCTTTCAGTATAAGTCGCACATCTATATAGTCGCTCTCCCACTGCTCAAAATGAATAACGGGTGTCCCAGGCCCCAAATTGTCGCCACTATTCTCCCCTGTAAGTGAATCCACTGAATTGGGACGTAGTTTTCCTTCCTTGGTTGCTCTCTGGATCGCTGAGTGGATATTTCGTTTCATTTTTATCTGATTCACACCAACTGGTGTATGTACAATAAAAGTTAGCATCCCTGTATCCTGACAAATCGGTGAAATTTGCTCCTCGGCCATACCTATATTGCGAGAGATCGTAGATAGTGCGAGACCCGCACGTGTGGCTTGATTCTCAATAACCATCCCCCGATTCAACGCCCGACGCACATCCCCTGGCAAATTTGTCGAAGTTTCCACAATCAATTGATATACACTCTCTTCAAACTTGTGCAACATCCTAGGATCCCCTCTCTTGTCGATACTGTTTATTAGATTTATAATAACATAATACAATTTAACAGGCTGACAATTTCTATACAAAATTTAACCAATATAAAGCGAGGTTTATCACTGATGAGCTATCACTTTTCCGCTTATATGTACCGGCTTCGCTCCATTAAACGTTGGAGCCTCATGCGTAACACAAAGACCGAGAATGTCGCTGAGCATTCCTATCACGTTGCTTTACTAACTCATCTACTCTGCGAAATTGGAAATAGTATATTCAGTCGCCAATTAAATTCAGAACGCGCAGCAACTCTTGCCCTATTCCATGATGCGACTGAAGTGTTTACTGGCGATATTCCTACACCCGTGAAGCATCATAATCCTCGTCTATTATCTAATTTCAGAGAAATGGAAGATATCGCTGCAGAACGATTACTTTCGATGGTTCCTTCAGAATTGAAGTCTACGTATGACCACTTATTGTCTCCTGGTAAAGACAACGGTGAAATCAGCGACAAAGAACTCATGATCTATGTCAAAGCTGCCGATAGCCTTGATGCTTACCTCAAATGTGCCTGGGAACTAACTGCCGGCAATCGAGAGTTTGCTGTGGCCAAGGATCAAATACAAGAGAAACTTAAGCAGCTTGCGTTGCCGGAAGTTCATTATTTCCTAGAGCATTTTGCACCCAGTTTCGAAATGACATTAGATGAGTTATCGTAACGAAAATAGATGCTTACTTATTCTTATGTAGCAAACACCCTATCTCCGATTTTACTGGGATAGGGTGTTTGTTATTGTATCCGACGCCAATGAAATTAGATTTAGCCGTTAGCCATTTACAATTTCACCACCATTAACGTGGATAACTTGCCCGCTAATATATGAAGAATCGTCAGAACCGAGGAATACATAGGCAGGTGCCACTTCCTCAGGCTGACCCGGGCGCTGCATCGGGGTATCTCCACCAAATGTCGCAACCTGCTGCTCATCGAATGTAGAAGGAATAAGCGGCGTCCAAATTGGTCCTGGAGCTACGGCATTCACACGGATGCCTTTTTTACCGACGATATTCATAGACAATGCGCGAGTAAAGCTAACAATCGCTCCTTTGGTAGATGAATAATCAATCAGCGTAGGATTTCCTTTATAAGCGGTAACTGAGGCCGTATTAATGATGGAACTTCCCTTTTTCAGATGCGGCATAGCTGCTTGGGTCAGATAGAACATTGAAAAAATGTTAGTTCGAAACGTTTTCTCTAATTGTTGGGCCGTGATATCTGTAATATCCTGCTGCGGATGTTGTTCTGCGGCATTGTTAATCAGAATATCCAAGCCTCCGAGCTTCTCAACCGTTTGACTCACGGCTTGTCCTGCGAAGGCTTCATCACCGATATCTCCAGGGATCAAAAGACACTTACGTCCCTCCTGTTCAACCTCTTGTTTCGTTATCTTCGCATCCTCATGTTCATTAAGATATACGATGGAAACATCTGCACCTTCCTTCGCATAAGCAACTGCCACTGCTCTCCCTATACCACTATCTCCACCCGTAATAAGCGCTACTTTGTTCTGCAACCTTCCCCCAGCGTGATGAGAACGCTCGTATTCTGGTTTAGGGCTCATCTCCTCCTCAATTCCTGGTTGTTGATTTTGATGCTGTGGTGGCATTGTTTGTTTATTACTTGGTTGATTTCCAGACATCCCACATGCTCCTTTCTCATCTTGAAGTAATTGTGTATTGGTTAGTTGATGCAACTTGCTTATCCAATATAGAATTACCCACTTAGCGGAGCTTATGCCACATGATTTGTCTACATTATGTTATAGCCGGTCAAAAAAAAGAAATCGCTCTCTGGGCAGCCTACTGAAAATACCAGTAACGGTCCCATTGAGCGATTTCTCGATGCTACAACTAGCTTTGAAGAATAACAATCCCCTAGCTGATTTAGATAATTGAGCTATAAACCATGAGGAAAACAATCAACAGAACACCAAGTGAAAGAGCAGTGCTTAACGTGGTAAGCTTACCAGCATATGCAGTAATGCTCTTCTTCTGACGAATTCCTTCAAGAGCAAGTCGAAGTGGTTTGCCCATAATTCCACCCAGTGCAGCAATCGCCAAAAATAGAACCACAACGACGATCATCCAAGCAACTGAATATTCCCCTTTACTGATCATATATCCACCCGTAAGAAGTTGGATCACCAATCCATATTGAGCATAACGATTCAGCGATTTAACCGCCGATACAGTTCCTTCTTGTGCCGCAAGAGATAACTTACTAACTGTGCCAAGCACAAAAGGTAGCACCAAATAAAATCCAAGTGCTAACGTTCCAACGATATGCAGAAACAACATAACCTTATACATAAATTCCCTCGCTCCTTAATGTCAATTAGATATATCATACTCTATTATAACTATTAACCGAAATAAAGAAAAGAAAACCTCCCAAAATGGGAGGTTTAAATTTAGCAATGCTCTTATAGCAAATAAGTGAAAGTACTATCTAACTTCTTAGCCCTTCACCACAGAGATAACCTGACGTACAGAATCCGCTGACTTATCAAGTGCACTCTTCTCCTCGACCGTCAGTTCCAACTCAAAGATCTTCTCGATTCCATCACCACCAAGAATGACTGGAACTCCAAGGAACAAACCATCAAAACCATACTCGCCTTCCAATAAGGCAATGACAGGAATGATTCGCTTCTTATCCTTGAGAATGGTTTCTGTCATTTGCACTAGTGAAGCCGCTGGAGCATAGTAGGCACTGCCATTACCAAGTAAGTTAACAATCTCACCGCCGCCAACGCGTGTGCGTTGAACAATCGCTTCAATTCGTTCTGCAGAGATAAGCGTATCAATCGGGATACCGCCAACACTTGAATACCGAACGAGCGGTACCATGTCATCTCCATGTCCACCAAGCACAAACCCACGTACATCTTCCACAGAAACATTAAGTTCCTGTGCGATAAATGTACAGTAACGAGCCGTGTCTAGCACACCGGATTGACCGATAACACGATTTTTCGGAAAACCCAAGCTCTTAAAGGCAGCAAACGTCATAGCGTCTACCGGGTTACTCAAAATGATAACTATAGAATTCGGACAATATTTCTTCACGTTCTCACAAACGGAAGTAATAATCCCCGCATTCGTATGGACGAGATCATCACGACTCATCCCTGGCTTCCGAGCAATTCCTGCTGTAATAATGACAATATCGGAATCCGCAGCATCCTCGTAAGAAGAAGAACCTACTATCTTACTGTCAAAGCCCTGAACTGGGCTCGCTTCCAGCATATCAAGCGCTTTACCCTTTGTAGGATTCTCCAATTGCGGAATATCAAGTAACACAATGTCACCGAGTTCTTTTTGTGCAAGCATCAGAGCCGTTGTTGCTCCCGTAAATCCTGCACCGACAACCGTTATTTTCTTACGAGAAATTGCCATTTTGGTCAGGACCCCTTACATATTATTGATGACTTGGTCTGCAAACTCAGAACATTTAACTTCAGTAGCACCATCCATCAGTCGGGCAAAATCATACGTAACCGTCTTGTTATTGATTGACGTTTCCAAACCTTTATAAATAAGGTCTGCAGCTTCCTGCCAACCGAGATGTTCAAACATCATTACGCCGGACAGAATGACAGACCCCGGATTTACCACATCGAGATCAGCATATTTCGGCGCCGTACCGTGAGTTGCTTCAAATATAGCATGACCAGTGACATAGTTAATGTTTGCTCCTGGAGCAATACCGATTCCACCAACCTGAGCTGCCAAAGCATCGGAGAGGTAATCTCCGTTCAAGTTCAACGTTGCAATCACGTCGAAGTCAGTCGGACGGGTTAATACTTGTTGCAATGCAATGTCAGCAATCGCATCCTTAATCAGAATTTTACCTTCATCAAGCGCCGCTTTTTGTGCCGCATTTGCAGCATCAACTCCGGATTCTTCCTTGATCAGATCATATTGCGCCCAAGTGAACACTTTATCGCCAAATTCCGCTTCAGCTACTTCATAACCCCAGTTCTTAAAGGCACCTTCCGTGAACTTCATGATGTTTCCTTTATGGACAAGCGTCACAGTCTTCCGTTCATGATCAATTGCATATTGTACCGCTGCCCGAACGAGGCGTTTGGAACCTTCTTCTGATACCGGTTTGATACCGATACCCGACGTTTCTGGGAAGCGGATATTTTTCACGCCCATTTCATTCTGTAAGAATGCGAGCACTTTTTTGACTTCATCGGAACCTTCTTTATATTCGATCCCCGCATAAATGTCTTCTGTATTTTCGCGGAAAATTACCATATCTACAAGTTCCGGACGTTTCACTGGAGAAGGTACCCCATCGAAATAACGCACAGGACGAAGACATACATACAAATCAAGTTCTTGACGCAATGCTACGTTCAGTGAACGAATTCCACCACCAATTGGTGTTGTAAGTGGTCCTTTAATGCCTACGATAAACTCACGGATTGCTGTCAGCGTATCGCCTGGTAGCCACTCTCCGTATGTATTGTAAGCTTTCTCTCCAGCAAAAACTTCATACCAAGCTATCTTTTTCTCGCCGTTATAAGCTTTCTCTACAGCAGCATCCAGCACACGCTTAGATGCTTTCCAAATATCGCGCCCTGTACCATCACCTTCGATAAAAGGGATAACCGGGTTATTTGGTACCAACAACTTGCCGTCCTGTATTTGAATCTTTTCACCCTCGGTAGGAAGGTTAAACTTTTCTAATTTCAACATTGATATATTTTCCTCCTTGTATAGTTAGTTAAAACACGTACGATCTTCATTCTAACATAGAATACGTTCCTGTTTCCGCTCGAACTCTCTATCTCAATTCAATTGGAATGTAATGTTGGTTGTTAAGTCCCGTATAGTCAGCGCGTGGACGAATAATCCGATTGTCATCTAGCTGCTCCAGAATATGTGCTGTCCACCCGGATAGACGGCTGATTGCAAAGATCGGCGTGAACAAATCCCGCGGAATCCCCAGTTGTGTATAGACAGATGCAGAATAGAAATCTACATTCGGCTTAAGTCCCTTTTGTCCGGTAACAATCTCTTCCACTTTGATCGAAATATCATACAAAGTCGAGTTGCCCTTTAACAAACTAAGCTCATAGGACATCTTCTGTAAATGTTTAGCACGTGGATCCCCATTCTTATAGATACGGTGACCAAAACCCATAATTTTTTCCTTATTATTAAGCTTAGCTTGAATATATGACTCCGTTTGGTCCAATGTGCCAATTTCACTCAACATTTGGCTGACAGCTTCGTTAGCTCCCCCATGTAATGGACCCTTCAATGTGCCAATAGCAGAAGTAACACCAGAATAAATATCCGAAAGAGTAGCGATCGTGACACGTGCCGAGAATGTAGAAGCATTAAGTTCATGGTCGGCATGTAGCACCAACGCCTGATCCAGAGCGCTAACCGCGACTTCATCAGGTTCTTCTCCCGATAACATGTAGAGGAAATTATGAGCAATAGATACACCTTTTAGTGGAGCTATTGGTTCTTTACCCTCCCTGATACGGGCATACGCTGCAATAAGCGTCGGAATTTGAGATTGTAACTTGATCGATTTCTTCTGGTTGCTTTCCCGTGAATTATCATTTACCGAATCATCATACAAAGCAAGAGCCGAAACAGTCGTCCGCAGTACAGACATCGTGTTTGCATCTTTAGGGTACAACTTCATTTGGTCTAAAAGTGGCTGAGGTACCGCAGCATATTCGCTGAGTTGATCCTGTAGGGTCAACAATTGAGATTTCGTAGGCAATTTGCCATACCAAAGCAAATAAGCGGTTTCCTCATAACTAGCATTCTCCGCCAATTCGTCGATATTAATTCCGCGGTAAGCAAGTACGCCATCGTTAATGGAACTAATCGAGGAAGTCGCTGCCACAATGCCTTCGAGGCCTTTAGTAGCTGTCATAGTACATCTCTCCTTTATAAAGCGAATTTGAGCAATAGGCTCATGTAAACATTTCCAATTTGAAAGTTTAAAATTTTCGTAGTTAGATAAAAACCATCTGAATAGCGCGAATCTAAGCCATTTACATCCTTCTAAATCATCATACTGGATTTCAAGAGGCAAGGGAACATCCTAGAGTCCCACTCCATATATCAAATTGTTTTATCGCAATCATAAATTAATTTTGTAAACGATTTCAGAAGCACAATGATTTTTGTCACAACGAGTCGTTAATTGTGTGATGAAACGCCGACAGTTGTATATTGTGTGTCGATCTATCAATTCTAGCGATTCTCGGAATACTAATCTAAGACGAATAATATGGTATTAGAGAAGAGAGGCATGTACCACGAAGGAGAATAACGTATGGATAACGTAATTGCCAAACGAGTGCTACGAGGTACTTGGGTATGCATAGTCCTAATAGCAATATTTTTTTCTATATATTGGTTAACCCCACTGGTGTACCCCTTCCTCATCGCCTGGTTAATCGCATATGCCATGAATCCGTTTGTCCACTGGTTGCGTACTGCATTCAAGCTACCCAAGTGGCTCTCTGTCCTTATTGGACTCATGATCTATTGGGGAGCTGCAGCAATCGTTCTCACGGCAGCAATCACTCGGCTTCTTCAAGAGTTGATTCACTTAGCGGAGACGTTGGATGTACATCTTGCGGAATGGAGAAAATGGTTTATAGATTGGAGCCAGAGTGACGGAATACAAAAGATCATTCGCGAAATCAACACCTTCGTGGCCAACAATCCCGGATACAGCACCACAATCACCAAAAATATCGATAATACCGCCGCCACGATAGGTTCTGCCGTATCACGAATAGTGACCGTTTTGTTAAGTGGCATCATAAATCTGATCGCTTCATTACCAGGTCTCGGGGTTATTGTTAGTGTGATTCTTCTTGCTACATTTTTTATTAGCAACAATTGGGATAAGAACATGACCATTTTGAGGGGCATTATTCCAGCACCCTTTCGTCAAACTTCCGGGGAAGTGTGGAGGGATTTACAAAAAGCCTTTTTTGGCTATCTCCGTGCACAATTTATATTGATTTCTATAACTGCCAGTATCGTATTCATCGGGCTGTTAATCCTACACGTCGACTCCCCCTTCACTTACGCCATACTTATCGGGGCGGTCGACTTACTACCTTACCTAGGTGTCGGTACAATTATGGCCCCCTGGCTACTTTATGCCTTTATGACAGGGGACATACAACTCGGAATAGGGTTGTCGATTCTGTATGGTATCATTTTGGTTGCAAGGCAATTAATTGAACCTAAAATCTTAGCAAGCAACGTCGGGATCGAGCCACTACCCACACTCATCTCGATGTTCGTTGGAATGAAATTATTTGGAGTCCTCGGTCTTATTATTGGCCCGGTATCCTTAGTCGTCTTTGGCGCGATTTCCCGCGCAGGAGTACTTCACGATCTAAGAAATTACATACTCAGCGGTAGACTGAGATGAACATTATTTTTTAGCGTCGGAAATACGTAATAGATCCATCCTTCATTTTCTTACTAATCCACTTCATCAATGGTAAGCGATATAACGGACGCGTCAACGGAAACACCATCGTGAATCCAATGATATCTGTAAAGAAACCTGGCAAGAGCAATAGTAGCCCTCCAGCAAAAACACAAATCCCATCCAGCATTGTTCTACCTGGAATTTGTCCACCATTCATTTGAGCCTTGGCATCAACTAACACTTTGCGCCCCTCGAATTGCATCATTAATCCCCCAATGACCGAGGTGGCCAAAGTAAGAAATATCGTCTTTCCAATACCCAACCTTTCTGCAACCTCTACATAAGCCCAGAATTCAACAGTGGGAACCAGAATAATTAATAAGATCATCCATTTACGCATAATTCAACTCCTTTATAAGTAATGCTTCCTACTCATAGAAGTATTTTAACGCTTCGCCCTGGTTTAATCAAAATTTACTCGCCTCTTCGAAGGCAGCATACCATTCTGGGAATACTTTTTTGAACTGTACGGGCTTGAAATCTTCTTTCCTCACGACATAGTGAGAAGAAGTTCCCTCCACACGCACTATACCGTTCCCATCCACAACTTCATACCCATAAACCGTCTTGACACCACCATTTTCCCTTATCCATGTCCTGAGAAGCACACGATCCCCATAGGTTATCCCACGCTTATATTCCACCTTCATCTCATGAACGGGTGAAATATACCCTGCTTGCTCCATATCAAAATATTCAAACCCAAGATCCTGGCACAATTTAGTCCGCCCCATTTCAAACCATCCGAGATAATTGGCATGATAAATGATCCCCATCATATCAAATTCAGAATATTTAGGTAGAATGGTTAGTTCGCTAACAAACATAATACTTGCAACTCCTCCCAATTGAGATCCCTATTTTATTTTGCAAAAAAAGCAATGGATTCCGTTGCCGGCTCCCCATTGCTCCTTCTGAATTGTCGTTTCCGACTATTATTTATTTCAACAATGAATTATTTGACTGAATTACTATTTGCGAACTTGACCAATTTTGATCAGGTTAGTCGAACCAGAACGTCCAAGTGGAATTCCTGCTGTGATTACAACAAGATCGCCTTCTTTAACGATACCGGAATCAAGACCGCCCTTCATCGCTTTATCGAACATTTCATCCGTAGAGGAAGCAACATTACCCTTAACAGGTGTAACGCCCCAGTTCAATGCAAGACGACGCATAGTTTGATCTTCTGTTGTTACAGCAATAATCGGAGCTTTAGGACGGTATTTAGATACCATACGAGCTGTATAACCTGTTTCTGTGGAAGTAATGATTGCCTTAGCATTCAACTCCAAAGCAGAATTGGCTACCGATTGGCTGATCGCTTCAGTAACAGTTGTTTGTTGTGCATTACTTTGTTTAATGAAGATTTCACGATATTCCAAAGCAGATTCTGCTTTCTCAGCGATACGAGACATAGTCAGAACTGATTCAACTGGATATTTACCTGCAGCTGTTTCCCCAGACAACATAATTGCGTCTGTACCGTCGAAAATGGCATTAGCCACGTCACTCGCTTCAGCGCGTGTAGGTCTAGGATTACGTTGCATGGAATCCAACATTTGTGTAGCTGTAATAACCGGTTTACCTACAAGATTACATTTAGCAATCATTTGTTTTTGCGCCAATGGCACATCTTCAGCAGGAATTTCTACACCAAGGTCACCACGAGCTACCATCAATCCATCGGATACTTCCAAAATTTCATCCAAATTGTCAACACCTTGTTGGTTTTCAATTTTGGAGATGATTTGGATATTTGCTGCATTGTGGCGCTCTAGCAATTGACGAATTTCAAGAACGTCACTAGCTTTGCGTACGAAGGATGCGGCAATGAAATCGACGCCTTGCTCGACCCCAAAGACGATATCGTTAGCATCTTTCTCTGTGATACCCGGAAGGGAGATATCCACACCTGGAACGTTAACGCCCTTCTTACTCTTGATCGTACCACCGTTGACAATACGGCATTTGATCTCCGTACCTTGAATATCAACAACAGTAAGACCAATTAATCCGTCGTCAATAAGAATAGTCGAGCCGACTTCTACATCTCCTGGAAGATCTGTGTACGTAATGGAGATGCGATCTTTGTCGCCGAGAATTTCCTCGGTCGTCAGAGTGATAAACTCATCCTGCACTAGCTCAATCGGCTCTTCTTTAAGTTTGCCTGTGCGGATTTCAGGACCTTTCGTGTCCAACAGTATGGCGATTGATTTCCCCAGTTCTGCACTCGCTTCACGGATTGTTTTGATACGAGCACCATGCTCCTCAAAGTCACCATGTGAGAAATTTAGACGAGCGACATTCATTCCGGCCATAATAAGCTTCTTGATGTTTTCTAACGACTCGCTAGAAGGACCGATTGTACATACGATTTTTGTTTTGCGCATTTGGGTTTCCTCCGTTTTATTAGTTCTCTCTATTATCACCTTTACCAACAACTAAATTTACTATAGTTCGTTCGATTTGTATAGGATATTCGTCATATTCTTCTCAAATAATGCAATCTTACTATTCATTACCCACTAAAGGCGATTCTATAATAGTTACTTCTTCTTTTTCTTCCTTTTTGTGGTGGTTTATTTTGCCGCCTTCGGAAAATTGTCCAATCTTACGGAATTTCCGATAACGATCTTCGACAAGCTCGTCCGGACCAAGAAGTGCTAGTTCTTCAAAATGATGAAGCAGAGCATTCTTGATTGCCGAAGCAGTAGCTTCATAATCTCGATGGGCTCCTCCACGTGGTTCAGGAATAATCCCTTCAATAACTTCCATTTCAAGAAGATCTTGAGCGGTAATCTTCATCGCTTCTGCAGCTTGATCTGCTTTGGAAGCATCCTTCCACAAAATGGAGGCAGCACCGTTAGGTGAAATTACAGAGTAAATGGCATTTTCTAGCATCAGAACGCGATTGCCCACGCCTAACGCAAGAGCTCCACCACTCCCCCCTTCACCAATGACAACACAAATGACAGGCACACGAAGCTTCGCCATACCAATTAAATTGCGGGCAATCGCTTCCGAGATCCCTCTCTCTTCAGCGGTAATACCCGGATAGGCTCCCTTTGTATCGATAAACGTCACAATCGGACGTCCAAACTTTTCAGCTTGCTGCATGAGTCGCATCGATTTGCGGAAACCCTCGGGATGTGCGCTTCCAAAGAAACGTGCAATATTATCTTTGGTGTCTTTGCCACGTTGCTGTCCCAATACCGTAACTGGTATATCGTTCAGTTTGGCTATTCCACCAACGATAGCCTTATCATCCCCGAACAAACGGTCACCATGCAATTCGACGAAATCATTAAATATTAGTTGAATCAGATCTAGCGAAGTAGGGCGTTGATGAAGTCTGGCCACATGCATCTTCTGTGAGGGCGAAATATTGGTGTATATCTCTTCCTCAAGTTGACGGTAACGTTCTTCCAACCGCGCAATTTCATCGCCGAAATCGATTTCCTTCTCGCTACCAAACTGCTCAAGTTCTTGAATCTTCTCACGCAGCTTAACTAGTGGGCTCTCAAAAGGTAATTCCCCAGCCACTTAGACTCCTCCCTTCCCACCGTGCAAATCAAGCAGTTTGGAAAGCATTGCTCTCATCTCTTTACGGTGGACGACCAGATCAAGCTGGCCATGCTCTAGATTGAATTCCGCTGTCTGGAAGTCGTCAGGAAGCTTCTGGCGAATGGTTTGCTCAATAACAATTCTTCCGGCAAAACCGAATACCGCTCCAGGCTCAGCTATAATAATGTCTCCAAGCATAGCAAAGCTGGCCGATACGCCTCCTGTTGTTGGATCCGTAATGACCGAAATATATAGCCCACCTGCTTCATGGAGTCGTGACAGTGCCGCACTAGTCTTAGCCATCTGCATTAGACTGAGAATACTCTCCTGCATCCGTGCACCACCAGAGGTGGAGAAGATAATTAACGGAAGAGACTTCTCAATTGCAGCTTCGATGGCTCGTGTAATTTTCTCACCCACAACTGAACCCATGCTACCTGTGAAGAAATCAAAGCTCATAATGGCAACAACTGCTTCAAATCCACCGATGCTTCCTTGCCCAGTAATGACGGCTTCACGTAGACCCGATTTCAGAGTCTGCTGTTCCAGCTTGCTGGCATATCCAGGAAATGTAAGCGGGTCCACCGAGACCAAATCTTCATCATATTCGACAAAGGTGCCCTCATCCACAGTGAACTTAATTCTGTCCATGGCGTTTAACCGCATATGATATCCACATGAAGGACAGACCTTTAAATTTTTCTCCAGTTCTTTACTATATTGAATGCTGCCGCAGTTGCCGCACTTATTCATCAAACCTTCTGGAACTTCACGCTTTGGACGATCTTGCGATTGCGAACTATCATTGCTTCCTAGGCGCTCTGAAGGAATGGTCGCGTATTTCCTCTTCTTCTGAAACAAATCTTTAAACACAACTACACCTCTTCAGCCGTAAATTTATTGGCTACATCTACAGTCAAGGATCTATTGTTCGATGATTTGCCTACTCCTTCCTCAGGGATGAAGGATTAAATTTAATACTTCTTGAACTTCCTCAAGTTCTCCTGAAGGAACTAAAATCTCAAACTGCTGTTTTGATAAATTGACGGGACGTGTTTGGACAAGAAAGCCTTCTTCTGTGAGTCTCATTTTAATCATATCTGTAATTTTCGCGGTAGGCGCAATATAAATGACTGTCCACATGTCCTTTCCTAAGCCCCCTTACCTTTACTTCTGAGCCCGTTTACCCGTTTAATAGAATAATGATAACATAATTTTCAAATTTCCCGCAACAAATACCAAAGGCCGGATTTCCCGGCCTTCATCCGATGACCAGCCCGTGCTTCAAACTTGCTTTGGGGATTGATAATCGTTAGCCTTCGGACTCTTGTGAGCGATCCGTGCCGAGGCTGCGGCGGCAAGCCCCGCCACCAAATCATCTAGAAACACATGGATCTGCTCTCCCATATCATTCAACCTACCAATAATTTCAGGCTTAACCTTGTCCAAGTAGCCGAAGCTAGTTAGCCCGATCATGCCGAATACACTTGTGATTCCGAGCGCCATCGTCTCATCTACTCCATAAAGTGGTTCGTCTGCCTCCATAATGGCCTGCAATGGCTCAGGAAGCAACTTCTTCTCTGCTAATTCATCTAGAGCAATTCCCGTAAATAAAGTGTACTGCACCTCACGCTTGTGCAACACGGCCTTAACACTGTCCAGACATTCTTCCAACGTTAGTTCCGAATTATATACAATTTGTAGTGAATGTACTATTTCCGCAATATCTCCAAGTTTAACACCTCTACGAAGCAACTGGGCTTCCGCAATTTCAAATGACATGATTATCCCTCCGCATTCTCGTCAGAATTCTGCAATAGTCCATTTTCAACTTCCACCAGAATAATGATTTCGGACTTTGTCCTATCGTGTTCCTAAGTGTATGCGCGAGGTTCCCAAAATGTTCATTAAAAAGTCCGAACTCCGATTAATTATCGAAGAACGGACCTAATTTTTTATCTATTTTACTTTTACGGTATCTGGACCCAGCATGTCCTCCATTTGACTGAACAATTCAGGTGACGGCTTAATGCTATAACGCTCATTCAAAGCGAGCAGCTTGCCGGTGCTTTCGTAGAAGAGCACGGTCCCCATAGGACCCTGATGGAGCGCAAGTAGCGCCTTCAGCTTCTCAAGCAGGGCCGCATTCTCCTTCGCGGCCGCAATCTTAATGAAGACGCGCTGTGCCTGCGTCTTCCGCTCGTGCCTGCCCTGCTGCTGCGTAGACGGCGGTACGCTCACCGCGTCTCCCCCACCGGTCCCTTCGGTCGCGGGGGACGGCTCATTGCCTGCTATTGCAGGGGGCAGCGCTGTGTCCTCGCCCTTGCGCGCCTTCGTTGCAGCAGACGTTGGCGGCTTGCCAGCACCGTTGCCCCCTCGCGCTGGCCCCCGCGCAGGGCCACGAGCAGCAGCAGCGCGCTGCAATTGCGTGAGATTCTGCGCGTCCAGTGCCACCACCTCATCAGCCAGCAGCTTGAAGCCCTCGTCTTGCTGCTGGACCGTGGCACGAAGTGCGAGCAACGCCCCTTTGCCAATCAACGCTGAGCAGCGCCGCCATACTTCAGGGAATAGCACGACTTCGCAGCGTTCAATCTGGTCTTCAAGCTCCATAAAGGCCATGGCTTTTCCTTGCTTGGTCATAATAGTCTTTACCGTAACGACCATACCAGCGACGATTTTACGGCTCTCATCCGGCGCTTCTGCAAGCTCCATTAATCGATCAATTCCTTCTTGATCAAGCAAATCATCATAATCATCGAGCGGGTGGCCCGACAGGTACAACCCCAAGAGCTCACGTTCCAGATCCAATTGCTGACCTACAGAGAAACTTGGAATATTCGGATATTGGATGTCCCAGTTAGGTGTTTCCACAAAATCAAATAATTGGATCTGTAAATCATCCCTTTCCTTACGCCATTTCAGAGCCGCATCAACACTTTCATCGAGCATTGCGAGCAATTGTGCACGGTGTCCTGGCAAAGAATCGAATGCACCAGCTTGAATGAGTGATTCAATCACTCGCTTATTACATGCGCGTAAATCGACACGGCGGCAGAAATCAAGCAGACTATCAAAAGGTCTTTCAAGACGCTCATGCAGAATACTTTCCATTGCCTGTGTCCCCACATTTTTGATTGCTGCAAGACCGAAGCGAATCACTCCGAGGGTAGTTCCAGTTGAAGAAACACCTACCGTAGCGGGCTCTTCATCCGGTTCTTCCATCCCATTCTTACCCTTAATTTCAACATCTGCGCTCGCTACGTTATCATTCATATGCTGCACCTGAGGTGTAAATAACACGCCACTTTCATTAACATCTGGTGGCATTACCGTTATCCCCATTCGACGGCATTCGAGAATATATTCTGCAACTTTGCGATGATTGCCCATTACAGCCGTAAGCATCGAGGCCATAAAATGTACGGGGTAATGTGCCTTTAAATAAGCAGTCTGAAACGCAAGAACACCATAAGCGGCGGCATGAGCACGTGGAAATCCATAATTGGCAAATTTGACAATCATATCGTACACTACATTCGCCTCGTCCTCGGTATAACCCTGAACCTTACTTCCGGCTACAAAATGACTACGTTGTTCGTCCAACACTTCCCGCTTCTTCTTCGATACCGCACGTCTTAGCAGGTCGGCTTCGCCGAGCGAGAAGCCAGCCATCCTAGATGCAATTTGCATGATTTGCTCTTGATACACGATAATACCGTGTGTGTCTTTGAGAATCGGTTGCAGATCCGGATGAGGATAATCCACAGTAATCTCTCCATGTTTACCCGCAATATATTTCGGAATAAATTCCATTGGACCCGGACGATATAATGCTAGAACAGAGATAATATCTTCGAACTCTGATGGTTTCAAATCACGCAATACACGCCGCATCCCCGCAGACTCCAATTGGAATACTCCGGTCGTCTCCCCGCGTCCTAGCATAGCGTAAGTTAGCTCATCATCATCTGGGATTAACTTAAAGTCAGGTACACTTCCTAGTTCCTCTCCGATCCAAGACATACACCGTTCTATGATAGATAGGGTACGTAGACCAAGAAAGTCCATCTTAAGTAGACCTATTGCTTCTAGGTTCTCCATGGAGTATTGCGTAAGCGCCGTTCCTTCGCTCCCCGTTTGTAGAGGTACGACATCAGTCAATGGATCACGTGAAATCACGACACCTGCAGCATGTGTAGACGCATGTCGTGGCATGCCCTCCACCTTCATAGCCATATCAAGTAATACTTTGATCCGTGCCTGACCATCATACAGAGCCTTCAGGTCTGTACTCTCTTTCAATGCACGTTGTATCGTCATCCCTAGATTACCCGGGATAAGCTTCGCTACCTTGTCCACTTCACCGAACGGAACATTAAGTGCTCGTCCAACATCACGAACCGCAGCCCGAGCTGCCATCGTACCAAACGTAATTATTTGTGCTACATGTTCTGATCCGTATTTTTCCGATACATAAGCGATGACTTCATCTCGTCGTTCATCACTAAAGTCGATATCAATATCGGGCATCGTAATCCGTTCTGGGTTCAAGAAACGTTCAAACAACAGCGCATACTTCATTGGATCAACATCCGTTATCTTCAGGACATAAGCGACTATGCTCCCCGCTGAAGACCCCCGCCCAGGTCCTGTAGCTATGCCACCACGATGCGCAAAGGCAATGAAATCCCACACGATTAGAAAATAATCAGAGAACCCCATATTGCGGATGACTTCCAATTCATAATTCAAACGCTGCCGAAGCTTGCTCTGTTCCTCATCATCCTTCCATGCTTCGAGATGACTATATCGATCTGAAAGTCCCTTCTCACAAAGTGCGGCCAAATAAGACTCCGCGTTCATCTCATCAGGGATCGGAGAATAAGCAGGGAGAATGTGACGACCAAATTCTAGCTCTAAATTACATTTATCTGCGATGAGTCCACTATTCACAATGGCTTCGGGAATATGAGGAAACAAAGCCGCCATCTCGGCTCCTGTTTTAAAATACAATTGGTTCGTCGTCATCTTGAACCGGTCCTCATCGTCCACCGTTTTGCCTGTTCCGATGCAAATAAGTACATCTTGAACCTCGGCATCTTCTCTGCCGAGATAATGAACATCATTTGTAGCAACAAGGGAAATTCCTGTTTCCAGGGACAATTTCACGAGTTCAGGGTTCACTCGTTTCTGTTCCGGGATACTGTGATCCTGTAACTCCAAATAGAAATCATCACCAAAAACTGCTTGATAGCGCAAGGCCGCTTTCTTTGCTTCCTCATATCGGCCATGCAACAAATGCTGCGGGACTTCTCCGCCAAGACAGGCGCTCAGACAAATAAGCCCTTCACTATGACGCTCCAGTGCATCCCAGTCAATCCGAGGTTTGTAATGGAATCCTTCCAAATGCCCAATCGAACAGAGTCTCATGAGATTACGGTAACCGGTTTCGTCCTTGGCAAGTAGAATCAAATGATGAATTGGCTGATCCTTACGGCTGCCTCGTTCCTTACGAGACCCCGAGGTAAAATACACTTCGCATCCAATAATCGGCTTAATGCCGTTGGCTTTACATAATTTATAAAAAGGAACCGCCCCGTACATCACCCCGTGATCCGTCAACGCTAGCGCCTTCATGCCAGAGTCAACAGCTTTCTTCACGAGATCTTCAAGCCGGGCGGCGCCATCCAGCAGGCTATATTCGCTGTGCACGTGCAGATGAACAAAGCCGTCCATAAGTTCCATTCCTTTCGGGAAAATAAATCTATATTATCTATAAAATATTTTATCATACATAGCTCAAATGCGCCCATAGAATAGGTAGTAGGACCGGACAAGCGAAACTTGGCCCGGCGACGATCATTCGCTGAAAGGGGAATTAGCAAAGATGAGTACGTTCTTAACCAAAGCAGTCATGGACTTTTTTATCGCTTTTGGCATCGTACTGGGAGGGGCAATGGTTGGTGGAATCGGAGCTGTAGTATCCCTACAACCACCAACTCAGACCATGTTAGATGTTGCCGATCGCATCAAAATATGGGCGCTAGCTGCCGCGGTTGGGGGAACCATTGACCCCATGCGAGTTATCGAAAGCAATTTCTTTGATGGAAACTTATCTCCAGCGATCAAGCAGATTCTGTATCTGCTTTTTGCCTTTATGGGTGCCCACATGGGCTCGGAACTTGTGAGATGGATGTGTGGAGGAAGTCGGGGATGAATGGAACCAACCGACCGACACTAAAAGGGTTCCGGAGGTTCATGCAGGTTGTTGCCATATTCGTATTAGGAATGGTTGTAGGAAGTGTTGCTTACAATGTTATTTATCAGACAAGCTACAACACTTTATGGATACAGAACAAGGATCTACAAATTCAGCTCCATCAGGCTGAAGAAGACAATAAAACACTGAAGAAATATAGCAAACGATCAACGGTGATCAAAGAAATCAAAGTGACCGTAGAAGAACGTGATCCTCCGCTTGATTCACTCGCCGTCAAAGAAGTCATGCAACAACTTCATGAGGAACTTGAAGTACTTCGTGGTAGAAGCATTTTTGAAATCGATTCCGATGCCAAAATGACCCGAACGTTATTAAACAAGAAAATTTACGCCGTTCGCGATAAGGAATACAGTATTCAAATCAAGACGATGCTGGTTAGTGAAGGCGTACTGCAAGTCTGGGTAGATATGAAGCCTTATGTCCGGAGCTGATTTTTCATGCTACAATAATTAATAATAGAAATACAGCTCAAAACTTAAACTATTTCTTGAAAAAACAGTAGAGTGAATAGCTGTTTTCACAAGCTCTAATTATGGTTTTGAGCTGGAAAGATAGATTATATAAAAAGGAGCCTCTAATCTCATGACACAGATCATTCAATACGTGTTGTACGCTGGACTAATCATTTCTTGTATCAGTTCACTAGTTTTCAGTTTCCGGTCCCGCAGATCGCTCGACGGAGCACTTCGTGGACTTTACGCCGCCAAAATGAACATTAGTATGGGATCCATGCTCATCGTCCTAGCTCTGATTCAAATGTTTGTGTTCAGCGGTTCATCACTTCGCGTTGTGATTGGAGCTCTGTTTATGGTGCTTGGTGCGTTTAACATCTTCGCAGGGATTCGCAATCATAGCATGTTCTCGCGTCGTAAGGCGGAATAGAGTAGAGTAACCTCTATAATATAAACTTCATCTTGTTATGCGTGGTCGATTGATTGCAGCGTCATTATGGTCTTCGAGACCAAATGATCTTGATGGGTCATGACAATCTCCAGCTTACACGCCCGGCGGCTCATTTCTAGTACAAACGGCGTAATCACAATCGGATTCTCGATTTGAACAGGTCGGACGAAGTAATTGGTTAGATTATCTACTACGTAATCCCCTCCACTCATATCCTTAGCAGCTCTGAGCCCTGCCTGTGTCATCAACGACGTTAATACCCCATGTGAAATGGTGCCCAGATCGCTTGACATTTGTGGTGTAACCATTCCGTGGAAAAATAGCTTACCTACTTCATCCCGTTCCTCAGCAAACCCATTCCACATCAGATGCTCAAACGTTTCTCCGAGCTGCGGTTGATTCCTAGCATCACGCATCGCCTGTAACACTTCCCTACGTGTCACTGATGAGACTAGCTTCCGATTGCGATCAACTACAGGTAAGAAGTCGATCCCTTCCCATACCATGATTTGTGCAGCTGAAGCTAGTGAAGTTTGCATACCTACCGTAATCGGATGCCGCGTCAAACACTTCTCAATACTATGATCTCCACTCAGTTCTTCCACGTCTTTACGGCTAATAATGCCGATCACTCGATTCCATTCATCCACCACAGGAAAATGCTGCTGTCCCGTTTCCAATGACAACTGGTCATAATCAGAAATGTTACTTGTAACTTTGAGCATATTCACACGTGGCTTCGTGGAAACAATGTCTTCAACTAACATGATTTTTTTCTTGATCAATCTATCAAACAGCGCTCGATTGATCATGGAGGCGACAGTAAATGTATCATGTCGCGTAGAAAAAATAGGCAGTGACAGCCGATCCGCTAATGCTTTTACTTCTCTACTTGTTCCGAAACCACCGGTTATTAATACGCCTGCACCTTGCTCTAAGGCAAGGGAGTGGGTATTCTCACGGTTTCCCACAATGAGCAAACTGCCTGCGTCAATATATCGAGCCATGGCATCGATCTTCATCGCGCCAATAACATATTTATGCAGTGTTTTGTTCAAACCTTCTCCGCCACCCAGCACATTCCCTTCAACGATTTCAACCACGTCATGGAATGATAACTGGTCGGATATATTTCGTGGCTTCTTCTCCACGCGCACCGTACCGATCCGCTCTTTCGTAATCACAAGGCCAAGGTTCTCAGCTTCCTTGACGGCACGATATGCCGTCCCTTCACTAACAGCCAAGCTTTTAGCCAATTTCCGCACTGATATCTTCGTCCCAACCTTAAGCCCTTCGATGTGCTGAAGCAACTGCTCGTGTTTGGTGACACTTTCTTCATGCCCTTCCAACTGTTATACCTCCCGTTCAAATCTGTACTATTCTGTATCTATTATACACATTATAGGACTCTAAAAAAAGGAGCTCGCTCTCACGTCATTTGAACTATTTTAGCAAACAAAAAAAGACCTCCGAGGTGAACCCCACAGGCCAAAAAACTCTTAGTTTATTATCCGTAAGTGACCCAAACACTCATTAATACAATAATGGAATAAACAATCTCCATGATTCCGGATTGTTTCACGCTAATCTTCGTTCGGGGTAACCAAACTGCTCGTATTAACAGTATAGAAGCTGGCACGACCATCAACCAAGGAAGGAGCCATGCAGATAGTAATACTGAGATAGCGTGATATCCTATCGAAAAATAATAGAATGATTTATTTTTCTTCTCGCGGATAATCGTCTTAACATAAAATGCAGTACCGACAAAATAAAGAACACTAATGAAGAATAATTCCATCGCAACGGAGTAATTATTGCCTCCTCCGATATTAAAAGAGATGAACACCATCAAACTAAACTGCACGATAGCAGCGATATCGTTGAATAATGCACGCTCATTTTTTGTCTTAGCATAATAGGCGTTAACGATAAATAAAGGAATAAACATGAGTGCTATAAGAATAAGATCAGGACGAAGAATTACGAGCCATATGGCTACTGGTATCAGTAGCACTCCATAGAATAGGATCGGATTTCGATACAAGTTCGTCTTTCTAGTACGGATCCACTGGAGCAGCGGGAACATCAACAAATAAATAAGCAACCAACATGCAAACAGCAAAATATGCAGAGGGCTTGGTGTTGAAGCAATCACCCCAAACATAAACGGTACGATTAACATCGCCCAAGCCCCATGCTGATTTGGAATATAATATTTCAACTTATTCCCCCCTCAATCCGAGTTAATGTCCATTATAAATATTATATTAATTGTAACTGGAATTAGTATAGTGACTGACATCACTTCATAATTGACAGCTTCTCGAAGTAACAGGATAAGATTTGGATGAGTTTATCAATAGGTGATTCATATCACTATTAAGCCTTGTTAGATTGATATAATGATCGCAAATACTTTGAATTTCTAATAACAGGAGGATTTATCCATGAGTCAATTTAAATCAATCGTCAATGCCCCTGAATTTCCACCACATTTGAAGCATCAAACTATTTTCGCGGCTTACAATGCTCTTCAACCTGGAGAAGCTATGCTTCTAGTGAATGATCATGATCCGTTACCTTTACGATTTCAATTTGAAGCGATGCACACAGGACAATTCACATGGGAGTATATCGAACAAGGGCCGATAAATTTCCAAGTTAAAATCGGCAAAGTTTAACGCCGGAATTTATAAACATCTCAGTGTCTGGCTGCTCCCAAATTTCCTCCTCTATGACTAGAGTCACTCTCACTTCATTTTTAATCAGTTTATAATAGTCAAAATAATGAGCAGGGGGACAAAAGTATGAGTACACTTCAAAGTAAAAGTCAGACAACAAACCTGAGTGTAAGCCGCAGTACAGACCTAACATCCGCGCAGACAACGATTACGGGTGCAGAGTTACTCATCCAATGTTTGCTGGCAGAGAAGGTGGATACCATATTTGGATATCCAGGTGGAGCGGTCATTCCGATTTATGATGCACTATATGATTGTAAAGAAATTCAACATATCTTGACCCGCCATGAGCAAGCTGCTGTTCATGCAGCAGACGGTTACGCTAGAGTAAGCGGACGACCAGGGGTTACATTAGTAACTTCTGGACCAGGGGCGACGAATGCAATTACCGGAATCGCCAATGCGTTCATGGATTCCGTACCACTTATCATTTTGACCGGCCAAGTATCCACCGACCTGATCGGACGGGACAGCTTCCAAGAAGTGAACATCTTTGGTATGACGATGGATATAACGAAGCATAACTATGTTGTTATGGATCTCAAAGACCTACCCAGGATTATTAAAGAGGCGTTTCATATTGCGTCTACAGGGAGACCCGGTCCCGTGTTGATCGATCTACCTAAGAACATCATGAACGCCAAGTCGAGTCTTGCTCCTGAAAGTGAAGTATCCATTAGAGGGTATTCTGAAGTTCTAAAGATTTCGGATGAAATCATTCAGAGTATCAAGGAATCAATAATCTCTGCTGAACGTCCAGTTATCATTGCCGGTGGTGGTATCGCCCTATCGGGTGCAGCAGAAGAACTACTTACTTTGGCAGAAAGCGCGCAAATTCCGGTCGTCAGCACTTTGATGGGTATCGGGGCATTTCCAACCAACCACCCCCTATATCTCGGAATGTTAGGCATGCATGGCACCTATGCAGCAAATCGTGCTGTTCATCACGCAGATCTTTTATTATGCCTTGGCGCAAGGTTTAATGATCGTCTATCTGGTAAGGTTAAATCCTTCTCACCTGGCTCCTGGAAGATTCATATCGATATCGACAATGCAGAGTTGAATAAAAATATCCCCGTTGATCTCGCCATCCAAGGAGATATCGGAGATATACTACATAGGCTGAATCCCCTATCAGTCCAGTCTTCCACAACTCCATGGTCCGTTGAAACTGCAAAATGGCAGAAGAAGGTCCCACATTACACCGCCGAGCCTGGAATCCTGAACCCTCAAGAGGTCATCCAATTGCTGAACAAATATACTGCGGGCGATGCTATCGTAGCGACAGATGTAGGTCAGCACCAGATCTGGACGGCCCATCATTATCGATTCTCCCGCCCACGTTCCTTTCTGACTTCAGGAGGACTCGGCACAATGGGATATGGCTTTCCGGCTGCAATTGGCGCGGCTGTGGCTGATGGCTCTAGGCCTATCATCTGTGTTACTGGTGACGGTAGTTTTCAGATGAATTTGCAGGAAATGATGACTGCGGTTGACTACGGTCTACCTATCAAAATTGCTATTCTGAATAACGGATATCTTGGGATGGTAAGGCAGTGGCAACAGTTGTTCTACGAACGTCGTTATTCTTCTGTTCAGATATCTTCTCCGGATTTTGTGACCTTTGCTAAGGCTTATGGAGTAGCTGGATTGCGAGCACAAACCTTGTCGGAAGCCGAATCTATCATAAAGAAAGCCTTGGAAATTCCAGGTCCGGTCCTGATGGAATTTATAGTGAAGGAAGAACAAAATGTTTATCCTATAGTCCCTCCTGGTGAGAGCAACGATAAGATGATCATCGACGAACAGAAGTAGTCAGCCCGAAAGATATCTTGCTCTTCGAGTGGACGCTCCGCGAACGGACCGTTGAAGAGAAATTATGGAAGACGGCCGGGGAATGTAATCTACCCATTAAACGCAATAGACCGTAAACACCAAAGAGCAGGTCAAGGATACCTTGACCTGCTCTTTGGTGTAGCGTTCTCTTTTTTTACAATAGTGAGTGTCTTCTTCAATAGTTTGAACTATTCTTTCGACAACTCCATTCCGTTCTCATAAACTTTGACCCCGTTTGCCTTCCTTCAGCCACTTCTCTTGCCACTCTTTATACTTCTCAAGGCGAATCGCGTCTAGCGCCCGTTGTTTATCCTCATTCACTCCCAATATGAAATGCAGATGAGCACCGATCACCAGAAAGGCAAAACCAGCCCAAACCGCGCCAAATAGAGATATCCAACCCGCTCCGGGCTGGAATGAGATAAGAGGTAGCGCATACACCAGCATAGCCAAAGCCAGAATCAAGTACAATGCATGTTTAAATTTACTTTTCTTCTTCAACGTGTTCATAAGTCGCAGCTCCTTTGTTTCTTGAATCTATATCTCTATTCTATGAAGACAATCAGAAGAATATGAGACAAGTTACAAGAAATCGAGCTACGGCATATACAAACTACTGTTCCAACTGGGAATCCGAACCGTACAGGTGTACTAGACTATCCGTAATAATCTTATTCACGTCCTGAATAATTACGCTTAAGCGACGTTCAGCATCAAACAGACGGCGAATACTTAAGTTCTGACTTAAAACTTCAAACAATTTTTCCATCTTCTCCATCTCTTCAGGAGAAGGCATCTCACCCGTCATCATCCGCTGTTGTACCTCGTTCTGCTTAATGCGGAAGTCATCGAGCATCTTTCTGCTCTCAGGCTCCATATCGATTAATTTCATAGCTGCATTAATTTCAGCTACCTCTGGGCTGTCTTTCAAAGATTGTGCTAGTTCATGCGCTTTATCATAAATGTTCATCTTTTCTTCCTCCTTAATATTTAAATACAAAAATAGGTTAATCACCAAGGATTATACGTCCTCATATGATGCATTACATGCACTTACGCAGAGTATCCAGTTGGCCGCCAAAACATCAAGCCTAAGCTTGGAAGGAGATCCGCTTCATGTCCTCCAAAAAAATAACGGTACAGATCATGAGTCCGGGATTGCTGGAAGACGACTGTCTCGTGCTCGGGGAGAATCTCATCAAACAGTGGAAAATCCCCATTCATCATCCACTGCAAATATCATTTGGCTCATTTCGGCACAAAATCAAAGTGATTCCAATATCAAAAGTTGATGCAGTTCGTATCAGCCAAGGAATTGCACGAAAAATGGGCATCCTGCCGCGATCGTCGCTAAGGCTAATTTACCGTCCACATTCATCCACAATCCAATTTGGGCCACTGATTGGTGTACTCATTAGCAAGGATTATCCGGACACACCGGAAAGACCATTTGGTCAAATCACCATGTTCTGCAAGGAGCTTGTAAATGCATGTCAGCGGCAAGGCGCTTTTGTTTACTTCTTCACTACTGGGCAAATCAATACAAACTCCAGTATCGTGTCAGGCTGGGTTTATGGCGACGGCTGGAAGCAGACTACAATGCCGGCTGCAGATGTATTCTACAATCGTCTTACTTCTCGCAAGTTAGAGAACAAACCTAGCGTACAGCATTTTATTAAAGAAGTAAAATCTCGCTATGGGAGCCATATTTTCAACGAAAAATTTCTAGACAAGACAGAAGTATTTGACGCGCTTGATCATGATCCTTCACTAGCAAGGTACATGCCCGAATCCCATTTATTCCGTAATTATGCCATGTTGAAAGCGATGTGCGCCAAGCACCCCATCATCTTCCTTAAGCCGATTAGAGGTAGTCTCGGAAAAGGAATCATTCGAATTTCTAGACTGGAAGGCGGAGGCTACCAGACATTAACTGCACAAGTAGGAGGGACACGGCGTCAAACCTATCCTAGTCTCACCAAGCTCTTCTCCTCCTTAGCTGAGAAAATGAAAACAACCCGTTATCAGATTCAACAAGGCCTCCTTCTGATCGATACAGAACGTCGTCCCGTCGACTTCCGCGCACTCGTCCAGAAGAACCTAGCTGGGAAATGGGACATCACCTCCATTGTCGCCCGAACTGCTGGAAGTCAGCACTTTGTGTCCAATTTGGCTAGGGGTGGATCGCTAAGTACCGTTAAGGATGCGATCGCTCACAGTTCTCTACCGGGGGGCATTAAGACTAAGATCGGCACGCGCCTGCGAAAAGCTGCGCTCGATATTGCAATCGGCGTTGATGCACAGATTCCAGCCCATTTTGGTGAACTCGGAATCGATTTGGCTGTAGATACGACAGGAAGAATCTGGCTACTAGAGGTCAATTCCAAGCCATCCAAGAACGATAACACCCCCATGGGTGGGAGTAAAATTCGTCCTTCGGTTAAACAAGTAATTGATTACTCTCGTTATTTGTCCGGCTTTTATGGAGGAACCAAGCGATGAACAGTCTAATCCAAGGCACGATCGGTATTTTGGTCGCTGAGAGTCATGGTTCTCTCCCCTTCACTGAACCAGATTTTTGTCGCAAGCTTTGTATTATCGGCAGAAGACAAAACATGACTATCTATGTCTTCTGTCCAACGTGGGTCCATGCAGGAAGAATAGGGTTACCAGGTTATACCTACGAAAAAGGGGAATGGACCAAAAAGTGGTTCCCTTCTCCAGATATTATTTATGACCGCTTCTTCTCACGAGACAGTAGACAACAACGACGCAAGCAACGATGTTTATTCCTATTATCTGAGAAACGACCATTTGTCTATTTAACTCGGGGACTGGCTGGAAAGTGGGCTGTACATCAGGCACTATCCAAATCAAATGATATCGCCCCCTATTTACCTGAAACTGCAAAGTATGAAGGGGCAACCCAATTGTCTGATTGGCTTTCTTCCCATGGAGGAGAAGCATTCCTAAAGCCTCAAAATGGAACACACGGCAAACGGACACTGCATGTCAAAGTCTCAAGTGCGGGGGAAGGACTCTTAATTAGAGGGCGAAGCGGTACTAACACTGTATTCCGTAGAATTTTCCCCTGTAGAGCAGATGGTTATGAATGGATTGATAAGTTCACCCAGAATAAAAATTTTCTACTCCAGCAGTATCTGAAACTGAATAGTTCACAGGAAGAACCCTTTGATATCAGAGTATTAATGCAAAAAAATCAAAAGGGAGTATGGAGTTTAACAGGAATGGCAGTTCGGGCAGGACGGAGGAATTCTTTGACTTCCAATCTCCATGGTGGAGGTACTGCCCATGAAGCACTACCTTTTCTTATACGAGAGCAAGGGAAATCCGTAAGTAATGAACTAATTATACTACTCACTAAGTTGTCACAATGGATCCCTGGTTACCTTGAATCCCACTTCGGTCGCCTTGCAGAACTCGGTATTGATTTCGGTGTCGACAGAGAAGGAAAAGTCTGGATTTTGGAAGTTAACTCCAAACCCGGACGGTCCTCTTTCTTACAGATTGGTGATATGAAAAGTGCAAGAAAGTCGATCGAGAATCCGATTCATTACGCCCGCTATTTGCTGCTAAGTAAACCTAGGGAGTAGCAAAATTATAGGAGGAAAAATTCATGAGTTTGACTTTTTGCAACGTCCATCTCACTGGGCAGCCCCAAAGGGTCGTCTACGTGTCTGGGGCCTTAATGAAAGACCTGAAACTGTCGGGGAAAAAGTCGGTTCGTCTCAGATTGGGCGGTGAACTCTTTCCCGCCACCCTCAAACCCATTAAGAAAACGGGAAATCATCTATATCTTACCTCCGGCGTGCATAAGAAAATGAAAATTCCTAATGCAGGCGGTATACATCTCCGTAGTCAAGATGGTGAAGTCCAAATTGGCCCACTCATTGGTATTTTATCGGACGGTCCAATTACTTCTGCGACGAATCCGTTTGGTTCAAGAACTGGATTTATCAAACAACTTCTGAGATACGGCAGTAAAAAGTCCTATATTTTCGCTTTCACTCCAAAAAATATCCATTGGGAAAATGAAACGGTTCATGGATATTTCTTGAATGAGGCTGGGCGTTTCATCCGGAAGACTGTACCACTTCCAGATGTTGTATACAATCGACTGCCCAGTCGTCGTGCGGAGACTACCACTCCTATCAATCAACTCCGTGAACGATTCATTCGTCGGAAAATACCATTTTTCAACTGGAGTTTCTTCAATAAAGCAGATATTTACCGTTTGCTTGACAGAGACCCGGTAGCAAGTCGGCATGTACCTGAATCCATAATGAACCCCACTCCAGAACAAATCAAAGAATTACTACACAGCCACTCTCTCATTTACTACAAGCCAAATAATGGTAGTCTTGGCCATGGTATATACCGTTTATCCTATATAGCCAAAAGCGGGTACTATGCTCGTTACCGTAAAGGCAGCAAAAATGCATTACTCAGATTCAGTTCCTTCGGTAGTCTGATGCGCACGCTGCAAGCACGACACGGAAGTGCTCTCCGAGGATATGTCGCTCAGCAAGGAATTAGACTTATTGAAATCGACGGCTGTCCGATTGACTTCCGATTCCATATGCATAAGAACGGTAAAAACCAGTGGGTTGTCGTCGGTATTGGAGCCAAAAAGTCAGGTAAAGGTAGTGTGACTACTCACCTTAAAAATGGGGGCTCGTTATTAACACCAGAACAAGCACTCAGTCGGGCATTTGGCGCACGTGGAGAAGAAGTTCTACGGCATGCCAAATCTGCTGCCATCTCATTGGCTGAGGCTATTGAATCTCAGCAACAGCATCTAATCGGGGAGCTTGGCTTCGATATCGGGATCGATAAGGAAGAGAAAATCTGGATGTTCGAAGCTAACGCTAAACCTGGGCGTTCCATCTTCAAGCACCCTTCCCTACGTTCGGAAGGAAAAGCGTCCGTAGAACATATTCTGGAACATTGCCTATATCTAAGTAAATTTCGGAGGAGGGAAGGTTCGTGAGCCATCCTTTAGACGATAGAAAGCCAGTCCTTGCCGTGCTGACAGTTGAAGATGAGTGGAAGCAGTTTAAAGGAAATCGCGCTAACTTCCGGGATATTATGAAAACAGGACGGGATCTTAATTTTCCCGTCTACGTTGTAACTACCAAGGATTTAAAGCTTTCTGCCTCACGAATTCAAGGATATTTGTTCAGCCCAGAGGAAAAAGCATGGCACAAAGAATGGTGCCCTCTCCCTGACGTTATATATAACCGGATACCACTTCGTGAAGACGAGCGAAAAAAGGCGGCACTACAAAAAATTGATGAATGTCTCCATCATAGCTCGATTCATATCTATAATCCTTTCTTCTTCAATAAATGGCGGCTGTTTGACTGGCTTAAAAAGGGAAACTCGACAAAAGCGTTAGTTCCCGACACCAAAAGAATGCTTGCTTCCAAGTCACTATCCACCATGCTAAGAACATATCAAAGTCTTTATCTGAAACCTGAAAGCGGTAAGGCGGGTAAAGGAATCATGCTACTTCAGTTCGACGCTAGCAGTCCTATGCCTTACCGACTAACTATTCAAGGGCAAAGAAAGAAAAATATCGTTTATAAGACTGCCGTGCTCTCCTCTCTATGGAAACGGATTAGAAAAGAAACCGGAAAGACACCCTACATCATGCAGGAAGGAATCTCGCTAGCAACGTTTCGCAACCGCCACTTCGATCTACGTGTACTAGTGCAAAAAACAGGTAAAGGTGTATGGATGGTAACTGGGGTAGGAGCACGTCTCGCAGGACTCAAGCGAATTACTACACATGTACCGCAAGGGGGAAGTGTAGAGGATCCGGAGAAGTTATTAATCCCTGTGTTTGGTCAGGAAATGACGACGATTCTACTAAATCGACTCAAGTCGAACTCCCTGCTCATAGCCAAACAGCTTGAAAAAGGAGCGGGTTACAATCTAGGCGAGATGTCCATGGATCTAGGCATAGACACCAACGGAAAAATGTGGTTCTTCGAGGCTAATGCCAAACCCATGAAATTTGATGAACCTCATATTCGCAAAAAATCGCTGGAACGCATTTTTCACTATAGCCATTATCTATCCCAGCAATCTAAAGATTAGGATAACAATGGAGGAGCAAAATCATGGAAATCAGATCCTTGATGGCCAATAAAGAAGGCTCTTGGGAGCGGCAGCATAGTGAGTTTTTAGCCTTCATCACCAGATTTGGTAATAAAGTCGTTAGTGAGGAGGCCTCTCGCTATCTCCGGAAATTATCACCCAAAGATTTGACAACACCGGGAACCTCACTTCTGCTGGCGGTTATCACATCCGAGGATGGCGAAAGAATTGCTGGAGCATCCTGTATGACTTCTTACGGTTGCGGGATTAACCTAGTTATCGTCCACCCCCTGTATCGCGGAACAGGAATAGGTTCGAAGCTTCTGATGAACCAAATTTCTGCCCTTGGACGACTGTCATGCCTGGTTTCCTTGAATAATATATCCAGTCTCCAAATGTGTTTTCGCGCAGGACTAAGTGCACGGGGGCTGATCAAGGGCCAGGGCGGCAGGCCCCTACTGCTATTAGAAGATATATCCGACCTTTCCCCTATACAAAAGGTCGTGTCGCCAACAACGTTCAAAGAAGGTGATCCTGTTGTCACAACCCGTCCTGGGCATATTGACTCTATATCTAAATGATAAGAAACAACTTGAAGAACGGCATATTTATTCACGAATGATTATAGAAGGTCAAAAAATAGGTTTAGACATTTTTGTATTCACACCAATGGATGTTAACGATAGCAAACGGTTGATTCACGCACTTATCTATGATCCAAAGTCTAAAACTTGGTCACGTAAGTGGCGAAGTTTCCCTGACCTCATCTTTGATCGCTGCCGAATCCAGCGGAGTAAGCGATTCGAACAATTGAAGAGATTCCGTGCCCGATATAGACACATGACCTTCCTCAATCGTCCTCTACGAGACAAGTGGACCGTTCATCAAACACTCCATCGGAAACCGAAATTCCGCACATATTTACCAGATACAACTCTATTTTCAAGTTTCAACAATGTGACCTCTACCCTGAAGAATCATTCCTCTGTCTACATCAAACCCATTAATGGAACTGGTGGAAGAGGTATTCTTCGAGTCGATAGACTTGGGAAAGACAGTTATTTAGTTCAAGGTAGGAAACAAACCCGGCAAATCATTACAGCTCAAAAGTTCAATACATCGCGTCTAAGTTCGTATTTACTTAGCTGGCGGGGAAGTAAAAATTTCCTTGTCCAGCAAGGTATTCAGATTAAACTTCCGGGTGGTAGGGTTCATGACTATCGTATGCTTGTGCAGAAGAACGGAAGCGGCAAATGGGAGGTTACTGGCTGTGCGGGCCGAGTAGGTCCCGCTCGCAGCGTCACTTCTAATTTACATGGTGGCGGTCATGCAGTAACAATGAATACGCTACTCAAACAGTGGACACCAAATGAGGAAAAACGCCTCGAAATTCGTCGGACAGCCGAAAGACTCAGCCTCGATATTGCGGCTTATCTTGAGGAATCATATGGAGCACTCTGTGAACTCGCTTTGGATCTAGCCATCGACAAAACCGGTCGAGTGTACTTGTTAGAGGTTAACCCCAAACCGGCACGCGAAGTATTTCTAAGGTCTGGCGATACGGAGGCATATCGACAAGCGATTATTAAACCACTTGAATATGCGATGTGGATGTATAAACAAACCGCCACCCCTTAAGGGTGGCGGTCACAATAATACCCTACATTAAAGGAGAACTATACATGAAAGGAATTATTCTAGCAGGTGGTACAGGTTCAAGACTTTATCCGTTAACGAAAGTGACCAATAAGCATCTTTTGCCAGTAGGTAAATATCCAATGATTCTGCACGCTGTTCATAAACTAAAACAAGCCAATATTATAGAAATACTTATTATTACGGGTAAGGATCATATGGGGGATGTAGTCAACCTTCTTGGTAGCGGTCTAGAAATGGGCGTTACCTTCACCTATAAAGTCCAAGATGATGCCGGGGGTATTGCACAGGCTCTTGGATTAGCTGAGCAATTTGTAGGGGATGACCAGATGGTCGTTATTTTAGGGGATAATGTATTTACCGATAGTATCGTTACTTATACTGCACATTTCAAAGCGCAACAAAAAGGAGCGAAAATTTTAATTCAAGCCGTACCCGATCCACAGAGATACGGTGTTCCAGAGCTTGAAGATACAAAAATCATCTCTATAGAAGAGAAACCCTTACAACCTAAATCTAATTACGCTGTAACAGGAATCTATATGTACGATAATAAAGTTTTTAATATCATTAAAACGTTAAATCCATCAAGAAGGGGAGAACTTGAGATTACAGATGTTAACAATGCGTACATTCAAAGAAATGAATTAACTTTTGATATCTTACAAGGATGGTGGACTGATGCAGGAACTCATTCTTCATTGTACAGAGCGAACGAATTAGCACAGCAACTCCAATATGGTGAAGAATTCGGAAAACTTAAATACTAAAATAAAAGTTAATTGCAATAGCCATTATTTATTTAGTCTAAGATTAGGTGAAGTTTGGATAAATGGCATGCTAGTTCTAATTTTTTCTTTACTAAGTTTTCTTGTTCTAAGTGGTTGAAGGACTGGGATAAAGTTTTCAGGCATGTGCGTACTAAACTCCATTAAATGATCATCTTTCTCTACCGAAATATTCTTAACTGGTTGCACAAACTCATCAACCCCAGTTACACGATGCTTATTGATACCTTGCCCTGTAGTGTTGAGCATTTCACTAGATTCCTGTAGCAACTGAGCTACTATCCGATGTATATACGAGGATAATCGCGTGCATGCCATTTCCAGTTCCTCAATACTCTGAATGGTCTCTACTACTGAATTTTGAAGCCCCAGACTCTTCGGTTTTTGGAATGGATTCCATTTCTCATAAGTCTCCATGTCCTTCCCCCTCATCAAGAATACGTTTGCTGACTTCAACCAATCTCATAAGAAGTTTTTGTTTCTCTACTAGTGCTTCCAAAACACGGGCAATCGAATTTTGAAAATCATTAATATTTTGGTTCGTAGGCATCGTCGGGAAATCTCCGGCAACCCCGGTAAACGCTTTGATCTTATATGCCTCAGCTTGAATCAGATAGGATATAGAAACTTGCTCCATAGCGACAGAAGCAAGAATATCATGAAAGACGTCTCTTCCTGTACGTTTGTTATCCGAAACTATCTTGTCAGCTAGAAATTCAAAATGAAACGGTTGTTCTTGATCGTTAGGCATATTCTCTCTTTTTTCCTCATTGGATATTTCCAGTTCTTCTTGTGCTATCGCTTTAAGAATATCTTCGTCGCTAGACTCAAATGAATCATCACTCTGTTTTGACGTAACAGAGAACCTTGGTCCCCGTTTAATCATGAATCTCAACTCCCTATCAAGTACTGTGTACTTGTTTTTTTATCTGGATGTGAACCTTCTGATCGACATCCAACATAGCCCTGAGATCGGTCAAGTTGATAACATGGTCCCCTTTCAAACGATTGGTCAATTTTTCAAAATTAAAATCAAATCCCATAAGTCTCTTTAGTGCTTCCAACGGGGGTTTAAAGGAATTATTCATAGCTAGCGACTCAATGTATGACTCCGTAGCTTCCTCGATATTTCCCATCTTCTCTAGAGATAAACCCTTGTAATAAGCCGCTTGGTAACTGCCCACTCCTTTACGCACTAGGTAGCTTCCTACGGCTTTCTCACCGAGTTCCATACACCGTTCGAAATAATGAAGTCCCTCTGCGTACAATTTTTTTCTGAAATGAATTACTCCAGAATAGAACTGGAAATCTACATAATCAGGATGCATTCTTAATGCTAACTGTAAGCCACGATCAACCTCTTCAGTGCTTACCTCATCCAAAACAACTGAATATTTCAATTTATAAATAATTGATGGAGGAAGCTCCTTCGCATCAAGATAATGCTTGATCACGTTATTTAGATATTTAAATCCGGGACGGTATACTTGAAGACGATAATACTCGCATGCCAAATGATAGGCATACCAATGATTATTCTCCTCCGTTTGCCCAATCTGCCGCCCCAACTGATCCAATTCACGGAGAGCATTTGATTTATTCTTTGTATGAACTGACTTTTGTCTATATTCATGAATTTTCAGAGGATAGATGCCTACTCGCTCTTCCTCCCCCGGTTCAGACGTAAGTTCCGAATAATTCAGCATCTCTTGGAATTTACTGAAGATTTGAAATTTGATTCCATTCCGAAATAACCTTGGGCAGGCTATATCAAAAATCCGTAAGCGCCCATGGTTAGTTGTTCCATATTGCAGTACATGTAAAAATATAAGATCATATTGTTCCATGTATAGGAGGTCCCGCAGCCTAGTTCGATCAGAATGATCTAGTTGCTCATCTCCATGCATCCACAGAATCCAATCCCCTGTAGCTTGCTCCAAAGCATAATTTCCAGCATCGGAATAACTTCCGCTTTTATAGAAATCAAACACTTTTGCGCCAAATGATGCACCTATTTTTCGAGCGCGTTCAGTAGGCTCCATGTTCACGATAATAATCTCGTCAACCAATGTATGTGCACTACTAAGACAGCGTTCGAGCTTCTTGTCTTCACCTGTAGTTACGATGCATAGCGATAATCGCTTCATCACGCTCACTCCTCAATGGGAACCCAAAGTACACAATACAATTTGTATCATGCATATGCTAAATTCATACTTGGCATTCCCATAACTCCGAAAGTACTCACAAATATCTAGTCATACATTAAACTTATTTCTCGATATAAAGGAAGGTAAATCTTCAAATTTATAAAAAATAGACTATCGAATACAATCTCAATAGTCTGTAATCTGCGAATCCCTCTTACCAAACCTCTATGTCGTTATACAACTCCACCATCGGCTATCCTTACTATCGATAAATGGCCTGCTGTATTAGCGGCGTAAGCACTTTGCAAACCCCGCTGCGAATCTGAACGGTTAGATAGGCTAATCGTATCTCCAACCAGCAGTAACCCAATTCGACTTGAGGTCATTACCCCGGAATTCTCATATAGCGCTATACCACTGTATGGGGAATTATTAATAAGCAGTGAGAATAAGGACGGAACCATTTGACATGGAGACAATGTGACGACCCAGTCGATATAATACAGTCCAGCCCTCGTAATAGTAACCATGTCAATTCCATTAAATGAAACACCCGATATATCGTTCGCTAGCGCTTGATGAAGCTTTACTATTCCTAGAGATGGGACACATTGTGTATCAATGACAAGATTACAATAGTTTTGTCCACCTCCACCCCCCGATCCAGTTGGACCTTGTGGACCGGTTGGTCCTTGTGCCCCAGTGGGACCCGGAGTTCCACCACTTGCTCCTGTCGGTCCTACTGGTCCTTGTGGCCCCATTGGTCCCGAGGGTCCAGTCGCTCCCGTTGCTCCGCCCCCTATTCCCGTTGGACCGGCTGGTCCTTGTGGACCCGTTGGTCCTGGAAGCCCGCCACTTGGTCCGGTTGGTCCAGCGGGTCCTGTTGCTCCAGCAGGTCCCGTGCCACCAGTAACTCCATTATAGGAATGCGTAAACGATTTTAACGAATCCATCTTATTCTGAAGAATAAACTCTGTCTTCATTACCTCACTAAGCGTTTCCCTCACATTACAGTTAAGTGCGGTAATTTCCTCAATCGTGGGTGGAGGTGTAAGTCCCCCCCCAGGTAACGTTCCTAGCGCATACTGAATTTTCTCCGCTTCCGCATTAATAATGTGACTTAATCCCAGCTCTTGCATAGCGATGGAAGATAATATTAAATTGACGACTTCATCACGTGTTAACGAAATAGCAGGAGTAATATTAGGTATATTGGCTTGCGACATACAACACTTCCCCTCACTTTTATTCACATTTTCTTGGATGTAAGTATGAAACTGATAAAAGTTTCTATTGTAGTGTATGTAAACTTTCGGGAAGTGCAATGGCTTACTGCACCCTTTCATCTTGCGCTACGCAAAAAAATAGATGAGAGTAATAAGACATGCCTTACCAACTATATACTTAGATATCGATAGGTAAAGCACGTGATGAATTATTTCTTCGGATAAAACGAACAGAAAGGCGGGATTGTCCTGTCGCAGCCATCTATTCCCAATATAACTCCACTCATTACAGTAACCAAAAAAGAAACTATATCTCTCCTTCTCAGTTCTATCGCCATGAATGAATTAGCTATGTCACATATCTTAAATGCAGAAGCGGAAAAAATGCAGGCTTTTGTGAAATACGCCGAACGGTCTCTTTGCGTCAAAACTAAAGAGTTCATTCAATTCAATAATGCAGTTTCTAAATTTATGGAAGAGGTAACTATGGAACAATGGTTAGGTCTGAACAAATTAGATCGGGTCATTCAGCTCATTGACGAGCATTACGATGATACTGAGTCAGAAGAGTGTATAAATGAGGATTACGACAATTTAGAAGAATATTGCGATGAATAGCCATTCGTTATTTGGGGGGTGATGCCTCTTGATTGTATAAGGATGATTAAAGATTCACTATCAAATTTGGTTAAATACACAAACGTTCACTTTAAATTAATACCCACAACACAAAAATATTACTTAGTAAAAAGGGAGCGAGTAGCTAATGTCATTACCCAATGTTCCAAACATAACACCCACGATCACAGTCACAACAGCTGATGCGATTAACTTACTTTTGATATCCATTGCGTTAGAAGAAATTGGCCTGAGTCATATCATTAATGCAGAAGCAGAGAAGATTCAATATGTAGTGGGGACGCTTCCAGGTCTGACACCACACAGCTCGATCGAAGATATACTGAGAGTTGATAAAGATGTACGTGCCACTTTGAGTGAAGTTATTCGTAAAGAGATGCTGCTACAAATGAAGCTAGAAACCATTCTAAATTCCAGAATTCCTCCAATTACAAATCATCCATGTCCTCCAGAGGGACCTACACCCACTACGTACGCCCCATACCGTTAATACTTAGAATATCTTAAAATACACGCCCCCCTTAAGCCCGGCTTCATTTTATTACATCAATAAACATAACAACAAGAACATAACCAGATGACATTGGAGGTCACTGGCAATGTTCTTGTTGCGTTGTGAGAATCATTCATTTTACATAAGTTAATTACTTATTCTCCTCTTGCACTCTTGTAGTAAATTCAGCAACTCCCATACCCCGTAATGCTTCCTGCGCGTCGAGATGATTAGGTGATAGCTCCAGTGTCATTCGATAAGCCTCCTCTGCCCGTACTAAATCTCCTAATTCTTGATAGCAGTATCCGATATAATACCAAGCATAGAAACTACCTGCACCAACCATTGTTAAGTGGGATATGTTAACTTCTTTTATCCTTAGACATTGATTAAGAGCCTCAAGAGCCTTATCATATTGTCTCAAACGCACCAAGATGATCCCCTTATATAAATGCAGATCCACATAATCGGGATATAACTGAATAGCCAAATCAATTCCCGGCCACGCTCCCTCGAAGCTACCGAGACCTATTAAAATCGTATATTTCAAATTATAAAGTAGAGATGGTGGTTTCTTACCTGTCTCAATAAACCGGCGAATCGATAGATTTACATTTTCGAACGAATCGGCAAGTTTACCCCCGCGATACAATTCGCTCGCAAGATGATAATCCACCCACGGATCATAGTCTTTGCGCCCCCTCTCCTTCTCCAGAAGACGCAAATTACGATCCATCTTCCCCTTATCCTGAACTGTTTCATCTAAATAACCGAAATGGTGTACGATAACTGGAAGCACCGTAACCGAATCTGCAGTTATTTTTAATCCCTCGATATTTAACTGCTCGTGAATAGCGCCTCGAAAACGGAGATGCTGATCATTGCGAAACACCCTATACTGTGCCATAAGATGAGATCGGTTGTAATCATGAGGAGTCGAGCCATAGTAATTGACAATTTGTACTCTGCCTAAGTAACACTCATTTGTTAGTAATACATTTCGAAGATAGTCCTTTCCTGCTTCATCCACTTCTTCATCCGCATCGAGCCACAACACCCAATCCCCCGAGACCCGCTCCAAACCATAATTTCGAGCGTCAGCGAAATGATCGTTCCATTCGTAATCATAGAGCATAGCTCCCATACTTAGGGCGATCTCCCTTGTTTGATCGCTTGAGCCTGTATCGACAATAATGATCTCGTCTACAACATCCTTAACACTTTCAAGGCACCGCGCGAGCCATTTTTCTTCATTCTTTACAATCATGCAAAGCGACAATTTTTGTGACTTCATGCGTATTCACTGTCCTTTCTTCATCAAAGGCTTAGTTAAACTAATCCTTTGATGTACCTTATTAAAATCATAGTCCTGTAACTCTTTAACTATGTTATAAATATAGAAAATACAGTGAAAGGCAAGCTGTATGGGAATTCCCGACGACAGCTTGCCTTTATTTTTTTTCTAATCATTCAATTTATTATCGCTAAATTAAGACCCTGATTCAGAAGTGATCGGAGGTGTACCTTCCCCTCTGACAAAACGGTCTCCCAGGACATCTCGGAAGTATCTACGATTATATATCATGCTAGGATGATCGTGATGAAAGGCCAGCGCCTTCTCGTTATGTTCATTGGCTAATTCGTGCATTTTAAGTTTATCGTAGCATAGACAAATTTGCAGATGTGGATACCATGTATTTAAGATAGGATTGACCATACCTAGGTTATTCGTTTCTTTATCACTAAGATACGCTTGCTTATACCAGTAAATAGCCTCAGCATAGCGTTCCTTCTCCATGAAGAAGCCCCCAATATCGCAGCTGGGTTGAGCGCGGGGAGTATCGTATAATAGTGTTCGACATAAAGCTGCAAATTGAGCGTTAGGATCGCCTAATTCCTTTAAACATTGGGCCATCTTTACACAGGCCTGTATATTGTCCTCTACCCACCCTTGCTCAGTCGCCAGAAAGCGGGTGTAATAATTTACTGCCTCTTTGTATCTAGCGTGATCCCGCAGTTCATTGCCGAAATAATAAAGATCACGGGGTGTAAACTCCTCCCCACTTTGTTCACGAGCAAGGTAAATCTTTAAATTACGATCCGTATACGGTTTATTCTTCATATGTTTGATGGCGACCTCACCATCCAATACCGGCCCCCACACTGCGAGGTATTCATGGACTGGTCCAATCCATTGGAAATTACAAGATCTACGCACAATTCGATTTCTACGTAAAGTGGATTTCACATTTCCTGCATCATCAAACACGAGGTGATAAGGTAATGTAACCCGATCAATCCCTGCGGGAAAATTATTCTTCAATTCGATAAACTGATTTCTGCTCTTCTCATCAATGATATCATCTGAGTCCAACCAGAGAATGAACTCCTTCGTTGCTTTACTAAATGAATAATTCCGGGCTGCAGCGAAATTGTCGATCCATGTAAAGTCAAAGATCTGGTCCGTAAATTTAGAGGCTATTTCCTTAGTACGGTCCGTGGATCCAGTATCCACAATAATGATCTCGTCTGCTATTCCCTCTATCGAAGATAAGCATCGCCCAATTACCTCTTCTTCATTGCGTACGATCATACACAAGCTAATCGTGATCATTACTGCTCCCCCTATTCCTCTGTTGTATTACTTTCTGTACTAGGGCTTAGAAACTGAAATCCAGCCTCCTTACTCATCAGGTAGCGTAAATCAGCCTCCTTCTTGCCCTGCCCATCGTTAAATTGCAGAGGAATAAGAGATGGGTAACCTTCAACAGATATCTTCACTCCACGTAATATTTTGATCTCTTCCGAAGTTAAGACTTCTCCTTGGTTTAACCAAAGTACATACTGGCTTGTGCAGTGTTGGAGTGCATATTGTGCAGCCTCTGCCATGTTATCATAGTTGCCCAAACTGTATATTTGTGAAGTGAATGACTTTGCAATATCAATAGTTCTGTCAGTAGAACCTAAATCTACTATGATCACTTCATTTAAATCGGCGGTAAGTGAATTTAATGACTGAAGAATTGTAGATTCCGCATTGTGGAGTAGCATGCAAAGAGCTACTGAAACCGGAGGATTATAGATCAACTGATGGATGTTCTTCCCCCACTTCACTGCCGCAATCTGCGAATTTCTCTGAAGTAACGTGGATAAAGTATCATCAGGAAGCTGATTAATCGTCGCGTGTCCTACGTGATGAATGAATGAATCATGGACTACTTTTAATACATATCCACGCCGTATCAAACGAAGAGACATATCATCATCCTCATAGTTTCCAAGACCAAAATGCTCGTCGAATCCTCCAACTTCATCTAGGATCGACCTTTTAGTCAGCATACAGAAACCTACTAAACGGCGAACTTCTACCGTAATTCCATCCTGACTAGCACAATGCTCTTTCGCATAAGCATCTAGTTCGCTAAGGTCCGAATAAAAAACAGGAATCTGTTGGTGTCCGCTGGAATAGTTCGTCACAGGGCCCACCATCCCGATTCTGTTATCCGCATTCAGAGCCCTTAACAAATTGGTTAACCAATTCTCAGTTACAACCGTATCGTTATTGAGAAACATAATATAGTCACCCGAAGCGTATTGGACTCCCTGATTACAACCTTTAGCAAAACCTGCATTACTCCCGTTCTCATGAACGATCAAATCCGGTTGACTTCGCAGGTAGGATATCGTTTCGTCCGTTGAGCCATTATCAATGATGATTAGCTCATAGTTCTCCCGGGTATGCTTCCGAATGCTCTCCAAGCACATCCTCGTCAGAGGTAACTGATTGCGAGTCAGAATTACAATACTGGTAAGAATAAGATCACCTCATATCTATCAAAATGTTCCAACTCATATTTCACTTTCGGAGTACATCTTTATTTGCCTATTACATTCATCAACAATTACTGCTCCCGCTTCATAAGCCCGAAACCACTCTACAGTCAGCTCCAACGCTTGATTTACGTTCCATCTGGGTTTCCAGCCTAATTGAGATTGTGCCTTAGAGCTATCCAATCTCAGAATTGCAGCTTCATGAGGATGAGGGCCTTCATCACTATCAAAATCCGCCTCTTGCCCCCACTTTTCAATAATAGATTCCACTAACCACTTCACATTTCGGGTACTGTCGTCACTTGGGCCAAAGTTCCACCCCCCAGCTACATCAACCCCACGCTCTACCATAGCCTGCGCTAGTAGCAGATACCCATGTAGAGGTTCAAGAACATGCTGCCATGGACGTATGGCTTCTGGATTGCGTATACGAAGTCGCTTCTTAGCGAGCAAAGTTCGCATAATATCGGGAACAATCCGATCTGGCGACCAATCGCCTCCTCCGATCACATTACCAGCTCTAGCTGTTGCCAAACTGAGCTGATGAGTATCGTATCTCTCCGGGGGATAATAACTACTGCGATATGCCGCCACAGCAAGTTCGGCACAGGCCTTGCTATTCGAATACGGATCATGACCACCCAATCGGTCAATCTCTCTATATCCCCATGCCCACTCACGATTCTCATAACATTTGTCTGTAGTGATGATTAGTAGCGCACGAACACTCGAACCCGCCAATCTAACGGCTTCCATCACATTAATCGTCCCAATAACGTTCACTTCATAGGTTAAAACTGGATGCTCATAACCGTACCTCACCAATGGTTGTGCGGCCATGTGAATAATGATTTCGGGATTATTCTCACGGACTGTACGTTCTAAAAGTACGTAGTCACGAATGTCACCTATGACAGAATTCATTTTCGTATCTAATCCACATAAACTAAATAAGTTCGAATCACCTACTGGGGGTAGTGCATACCCTGTTACCTCAGCTCCCAGAGACTGAAGCCATAGACAGAGCCAGCTCCCCTTAAATCCGGTGTGACCTGTGACTAACACTTTTTTTCCTTTCCAGAAATCAGGTGCGAACACCATCATTCCTCCCCTTTCTTCTTCCACGGAGCCCTCCCTGATTTCCATAAATCCTCCAGGTAATTCCGATCACGGAGTGTATCCATCGGATGCCAAAATCCATTATGATGATAAGCCATAAGCTGACCCGAGGCAGCCAAACGAGACATCGGTTCCTTCTCCCATAAGGTCATATCAGCATCAATCAGATCAAAAACTTCAGGTTGTAGGATGAAGAAGCCACCACTCACCCATCCTCCATCGCCATTCGGCTTCTCTTCGAATCCTTGTACCTCTCCTCTGGGTGTTAGTTGTAATACTCCAAATCTGCCCATCGGCTGCACTGCTGTCACTGTTGCTAGTTTCCCATGTGCTTTATGGAATTCCACTAGCTTTTCAATATTAATGTCAGAAAGTCCATCCCCATATGTGAGCATGAACGGTTCATCCCCCACATACTTGCGAATACGGCGGATTCTTCCCCCTGTCATTGTCTCTTTACCTGTATCCACCAGTGTCACTTTCCATGAATCGTGATAATGGTTGTGTACCGTAATTTCATTCTTGGAGTTTCCAAAATCAAACGTAACATCTGATCCAAACAAGTGATAATGTGCGAAGTATTCCTTAATCACATTTCCCTTGTATCCTAAACAAACAATAAATTCCCTATATCCATGTTGGGCATATACATTCATCACATGCCATAAGATGGGCTGGTCTCCAATCTCAATCATTGGTTTGGGTCTGAGTTGTGTTTCCTCGCTGATCCGAGTTCCGTATCCTCCTGCCAGAATAACAGCCTTCACACCGTTCCCTCCCTTCTCAATAAATGGTGAAGAACATCCACAGTGTAATTCAGCATTTCTTCGGTAATCCCTGGATAAATCCCGACCCAGAAAGTGTTATTCATGATTCGATCCGCATTGTCCAATGATCCAACAATCCGGCAGTTAATTCCCTTGTAGGCTGGCTGACGAAGTATGTTACCTGCAAATAAAAGCCGTGTACCTATCATATTCTCTTCCAATGCCTGCACTAACTCATTTCGCGTCAGTGCAGCCTCATCCCGCAAAGTAATCGGAAACCCAAACCAGCTTGGGTCACTACCTTCCGTAGCCTCCGGTAAAATCAGTACATCATCCAATGGCTTAAGTGCTTCATGTAGATATTTAAAATTGGATTTCCTGCGAGTAATAAAATCTGGTAACTTTTGTAGTTGAGCTACTCCAATTGCTGCCTGCATATCGGTTACCTTTAGGTTGTATCCGATATGGCTATATGTGTATTTATGATCGTACCCTTGTGGGAGATCCCCGTGTTTTACCCCAAAGCGTTTGCCACATGTATTGTCTTTGCCTGGACCACACCAGCAGTCCCGGCCCCAATCTCGAAATGACTCCACTATTTTCTTGAGTTTCGGTGAGGAAGTAAGAACTGCACCTCCTTCTCCCATCGTGATGTGATGCGCTGGATAGAAACTGACGGTGGCCAAATCGCCGAAGGTTCCTACCATTTGCCCACCCATGGTACTGCCTACGGCATCACAAGCATCCTCAATTAACCAAAGCTTATATTTATCTGCGATACGCTTAATCTCATCAACACGATATGGATTACCTAGGGTATGCGCGATAATGATAGCCTTTGTCTTATCACTAACTGCAGCTTCCACCATCGCTGGATCCACATTATAGGTAGGTATCTCAACATCCACAAATACCGGAATCAGTCCATTCTGGATAATGGGATTCACCGTCGTAGGAAATCCTGCGGCAACTGTAATGACTTCATCCCCTGGCATCAAACGCCGATCACCTAACTGTGGGGAAGTCAGTGCAGAAATCGCCAAAAGGTTTGCACTCGATCCTGAATTTGTTAGTATGCAACAACGTCTATCCATGAATTGAGCGAATTCCTTCTCAAATTGTTGAGCATATCGATCTGTAGTCAAACAGAAGTCTAGAGAGGCATTCAATAAGTGGATTAACTCTGAACTGTCGAATACCTTGCCACTAACCGGAACGTAATCAACACCGGGCGCAAAAGCTTTAAGTGGCCATTTCTCCGCATAAAAAAGTTCAGCCAGTTCTTGTATCTGTTTCCTTTTTTCCGCTTCGAATACTGTCATCAGCTAAGAAACCCCCTATTGTCAAACTACTGCTATATTATGCGGGTTTCAAATGATGGTTACTGCGTGTTCACTACAGACATCATAGAAATGAACACCCTACTCTGCTTATCTGCATACACTGCGTAATGATATAAATTGATTCCAACTTCTGCATGGTTGACAAACGAAAGAAGAAAGAGTGAAGTCTATGAGCACACACATTTCTCCGGATCTTATTGCAAAACTCCATCGATTCGGTAACAACAACTCTATCCATAACGGAGGAGAGTTCCATTTTCCTGAACGAATAGCCATTGATAATAGCATATACATGAGTGCTCCCTACACCTTGTACGCAGGTTCTCCATACCTAGATGAAGAGAAAAATCCGGTTATTGTTATTCGTGACGGCTGTCATATCAACATGGGCTTACAGATAATGGCCAAGCATTTGGTTCAATTGGAACGGAATGTTCTCATCGCTCCAAACGTCATTATCAGCGATTGGATCAATGTACCTGTGGCAGCTGCTCAAGAGAAATCCGTCCATTTTTCTTCGAAAGGAATCATCATTGGTGAGGGCTCCTGGATCGGAACTAATGCCAAAATCCTAGGACAAGTCAAGATCGGAACGGGGAGTGTCGTTAAACCTAATAGTATCGTTTATGATAATGTACCTGACTACTGCGTGGTTGCAGGATGCCCTGCATCAATCGTCCAGTTGTATGACTCGACTTCCAATCAATGGTTAGATATTGCGACCAAAGAGGAAGCAGATAAAATTCTCACATCCAGAAAGCTACAGCCCTTGTTATCTATCTGTATCCCTACCTACAATCGAGCTAATTGTCTGGATGCCTGCCTAAACTCCATTTTCTCTCAAGTACCTAACAATGATCTTATTGAAGTCATCGTATCCGATAACGCTTCTACAGACTCCACTGCTAAAGTAGCCAAACGTTATTGTGAGCTGTATCCGAATCTCAAATACGTCCGGAATACCGAGAACATCGGTGGTGACCGCAACATTCTTGCAGCGATGCAATTGGGATCCGGCAAGTTTATCAAGCTTCAAGGTGATGACGATTTCTTCGTGGATAACACGATCCAACCTTTATTGCATGTCTTATATCAGCAGCAGGACTGTGGCATTATTTTCGTGAATGTTCTAAGCGGAGACGGCGCCATCGTTATTGGTGAGGGCATGAATAGTTACCTAGCTGCAACGTCATTCTATGCGACCTTTATTACTTCTCTTGTCTTTCGGAGAGAGGAACTCCAGCAAATCGCAGATCCCCAGAAATTTATTTCTTCCTCTTATAATCAGCTATATCTGCAATATGGAATTCTTGAGCTTAATCCTCGGTTCTGTATTATGAACTGCTCGATGTTCACTTACGCAGGCATGGCTTCAGAGGTATACAATTACGGAGGGGCTATTATTAGGGGCTACCTTACCATTCTAGAGCATTATGTTGGAAAAGGATTAAGTGAAGATGCCTTCAATAGTGAGAAAAAGTTCAGCCTATTTAATTATGTACTACCCGGTTTTCGAGCGATTGTTGCTGGCACAACGTTATCAGATCTTACTTCGTTTGAAGAGACTTATGTAGAGTTTTATCAGAACGAATCCTACTTCGAAGAAGGACTATCTATAATTAACTCCATTCGACCTTGGTCGCCAAGACAGCAATAATAAAGCTATTGAGAGGAGTGAAGAAATGTCAGTTTCGCTAGAGCCGGAGCAATCTTGTTTATTCAACCACTTCGGTGCTGGAACATTTCTAGCTACGGACGGTAAGTATAACCATCCCGAGGAAATATCCATTGGCAGCAGTGTTTTCATTGATCATAAATATTGGATAAATATTATTGCCAAGGGTATAGGTCATACACCCAAAATCATTATCGGAGAGCTCTGTCGATGTGAAGAGGGTCTTATTATTTCCGTCATTAATAAGATTGAACTCGAACGAAATGTGAGAATAGGCAAGTATGTATGTATCTCTGACACTGATCATGCCTACAAAGACATCGGAAAACCCATTCTAACTCAGGGACTTACTGGAGTAGAAGGTCAGGTATGGATTGGGGAAGGTGCCGTTATTGAACAGGGTGTTGTGATCGCGGGAAATATTCGTATTGGCCGTGGTAGTATAATTCGCACTAATAGCTTAGTGGAACATGATATTCCTGCCCATTGTATCGCTGAAGGTGTTCCAGCTAGAATCGTCTCATCTTAATAATGTATTCGGCCTGTGATCTGCACTTCCCCCTAGGAAATGTACAGAATCACAGGCCGATTTCTATTTCAATATGCAACTACAATAATTGACGCTACATACAACTCGACTTTATTTCCAACATCTGTTTATAAATATCCGGGAAATAAGGCTCATTCTGATAAGCCTCAATAAAAATGGGTTCAAATTTGTCCGGTTGAAGTTGCTCTAATTTGTTAGATAACATATGTCCATACCACCAGAACAAGAAGGTATATACAATTTTGCTTTTTTCTGCCGCAATCGCTGAAGGATCAAGCCCTTTATCACCGAAATAATTTAAAACTTCTAGGTAATTTTTTATAAAAACCTCTGCAAAATTGTAGCCTCCGCTCATATTACCATTGCTGCCAAACAATTTTTGATGGTACACGCAAAAGTTCGGGTCCATTGCCAATATTGAGAATTGAAGGTAAACCTGATTGATGTAAAGTTTAATAAATCGTGTTGATGAATCAATTTTAACTAAACTTTCTCTTCGTAAAATCAGTCCGGATATAAATGTACTATAAATAGATACCTTATTTAAGTAATCGTTCATTCCGAAACCCCGTTCTACAACACCTGTTGAATGCAGCACATCGAGAAAGATAACTCCACAATCCTCATTTCCTTTGACCAGATCGAATAGTGAACGCAGCGTGCCTGGAAGAAAGAAGTCATCATCTCCATGCGGCATGACATACTTACCACTAGCCAACGTCATAACATGGTGAATGTTAGCATCAGCACCGATATTTTCAGAATTCTGAGAGAATCTAAAGTTAGTATACTTAGCATTGTATTTGCCCAAAACCAGCAGCGTACTATCTGTCGAGCAATTATCTGACACAATAATCTCAAACGACGAATCATTACCAATCTGATTAAAGATACTCTCTAGGCAATACTCCAAATCCTTCTCTCGATTATACGTAGGAATACAGATACTAATTAACGGAGTCTCAGTCAACTGCTTAGTCAACTCGTTCTGTTCATGCTGCTCCTTAATGTTCTTCACCCAAGTTCCGGTCTGCTTATTGTATTGTTTGACAATTTGAGCCGGAGCACCTGCCACGACACAATAGTCTGGAATTTGCGTACCCGAGACCACAACTGAATTTGCCGCAATTACACACCCTTTGCCGATCGAAACATTTCCCACGATGACAGCATTGATTCCGATCCAACTACCATCTCCGATACTAACCCTATCACTCCATGAGGTAATCCCTTGATGCATGATGGGAATATCGATGTTGTGGTACTCATGATTATGATCTGTGATGTGAACATTTGGCGCTGTAATCACATTACGTCCGATAGAGATAAAATTCACTGCTGATATATTGCATCTTCTCCCAATATCACATCCGTCTCCAATACGAATTCGAGGCTCACCGTCATAATTATTATAGGGTAGCATAACCCAGCAATCTTTCTGCAGTTTGACTCCATCTCCGATAGAAACCCCCTCTGTAGCGTAAAAGTCACAAGTGGGATCCATACGGCAAAATTTACCGAGCCTATGAAAAGTATGACCATTGAAGTTACCCCCAAGACCATATTCTTGCCTGAAAAGTTGCTGATTCTCGGCGAAACCATTAGATATGTTCACTAGCCCGCAATCGTGAGTGCACCAAGGTACAGCTTGTTTAGGTATACCTACTTCGTATCCTTTCTTGATAAATTCGAAGCACTGCGATGCATCATAGAAATGCCACCCTTCAAAAAGATCTTCTCGCCAGGGTACATCGTATTGCGTAACTAGCAGGAGTCCATCCAGTGCTTCCACTCTCTCGTACGCTCCAAGCGGTTCCTGAAAGTTTAAGAGATTCATCACACCGGTGTGACTCTCTAATACTTTTCCAAACTTGGATTTAGCCTCCCACCATATCCCGGATATAGGTAATTCTTTGGCACCGATGACACCAAGCATGCCAAGGTTTGGCGTCGAGGTAAACAGCTTAAGTATATCTACTATGAAATTATCATTCATAATATATAAATCTTGATGAAGATACACTTTATATTTGGCTTCAGACTGTTGCATGGCGGTATTGTAGCCTGAAGTAATACTGGTCGCTTTATGAATCTGCACAATTTCTACTTTCATCCCATCCGGCACATGGAGAGCACGGATTCTTTCCTCTACTTTGGAAAATTGCTCTTGATCGTTCACACAAGTAATAAAACATACCTCATGGTCATTCATTTAGATCCCTCCTTTTGAGTTTCCGAATAATATATGACAATGATTATTTGTCCGTGTCAAACCTGCTTGTATTTTAATAGATTGGAGAAATACGTTTGAAAGGGCGTGATTTCTGTTGTCACAATCGAATATTCCAAATATTACGCCAACCATTTCGGTGACAAGGGAAGATTCCATTAATTTGCTCCTTTCGTCCATAGCACTTGAGGAGATGGGCCTGAGCCATATTCTCAATGCCGAGGGTGAGAAAATCCAATATGCTCTTGGAACTTTGCCTGGTGTAATCTCTCCCAATACATCAATTAGTGAAATTTTAGAAGTTAATAAAAGCGTTAGGGCCACCCTTGGGGATATCACTAAGACTGAGTGGCTCCTGCAGAACAAGTTGGACTCCGTGCTGAAAACGCCAATAACTATCGGACCTACTGGGCCTACGGGTGTAACGGGGAATCCAGGAACCACTGGTGAAATTGGTGTTACCGGCAATACGGGTAATACAGGATCTACCGGTGTTACTGGCGCTACTGGCATTACGGGTTCTACTGGAGCCACTGGTGAATCTGGCACTCATGGGGATACAGGTGCTACAGGACCAACTGGCGCTACTGGGCCAACTGGTTCTTTTGCTACTGGAGATTTTTTATTCCAAGTCATAGGTGATTCTGGCTCAGCACCAATGGGTCAAGGAGATAATCTCATATTTACATCTAATACATTATCGATTGAGGTTACTCCTGGGTCTGCTATCGTAAGAATTGAATCTGATGTGACTACTGGGGCCACAGGGGCGACAGGTAGTACTGGTGCAAATGGGGTTACCGGCGCTACAGGGATCGCGGGTGACACGGGCACTCCAGGCGCTACAGGTTCTACCGGGGCTACTGGAGCTACAGGTGAATCTGGCGTTCCTGGCGATACAGGTTCCACGGGGGCGACAGGACTGTCTGCCTATGATGTGTATCTTGCTGATGGTGGTACAGGTACTACTTCCGACTTCATCGATAGCTTGAAGGGGGACACTGGCGCTACTGGAACTACTGGCGCCACAGGGGTTACTGGCGCTGTTGGACTTACCGGTTCTACTGGAGCGACTGGGCTTTCGGCTTACGATGTGTACATTGCTAATGGAGGAACGGGCACTACCTCAGATTTCATCGAAAGCTTGAAGGGCGACACCGGGGCAACTGGAACTGGAACTACTGGCGCCACGGGGGTTACTGGCGCTGCTGGACTTACCGGTTCCACTGGGGCCACTGGACTTTCGGCTTATGAGGTATACCTTGCTAATGGAGGTACAGGCACTACTTCAGATTTCATCGAGAGCTTGAAGGGCGATACTGGGGCTACAGGAGTTATGGGAGTCACTGGGACTACTGGAATTACAGGCGCCACGGGGGTTACTGGCGATGCTGGTCTTACCGGTTCTACTGGAGCGACTGGGCTTTCGGCTTATGATGTGTACCTTGCTAATGGAGGTACTGGTTCTACTTCCGATTTCATCGAGAGTTTGAAGGGCGATACTGGGGCTACAGGGGTTACTGGCGCAGTTGGACTTACCGGTTCCACCGGAGCGACTGGGCTTTCGGCTTATGATGTGTACCTTGCCAATGGAGGTACAGGCACTACTTCCGATTTCATCGAGAGTTTGAAGGGTGCTACTGGGGCTACAGGCGCCACGGGGGGTACTGGCGATGCTGGATTTACCGGTTCCACTGGAGCGACTGGGCTTTCGGCTTATGATGTGTACCTTGCTAATGGAGGTACGGGCTCTACTTCAGATTTCATCGAGAGTTTGAAGGGCGACACCGGGGCTACAGGAACTACAGGTGCCACGGGGGTTACTGGCGATGCTGGATTTAACGGTTCCACTGGAGCGACTGGGCTTTCGGCTTATGATGTGTACCTTGCTAATGGAGGTACGGGTTCTACTTCCGATTTCATCGAGAGTTTGAAGGGCGACACTGGGGCTACAGGAGTTATGGGAGTCACTGGGACTACTGGAATTACAGGCGCCACGGGGGTTACTGGCGATGCTGGTCATACCGGTTCTACTGGAGCGACTGGGCTTTCTGCCTACGAAGTATACCTGGCTAATGGAGGTACTGGGACCACTTCTGACTTCATTAACAGCTTGAAAGGTGACACTGGTGCTACAGGCGACATCGGAGCTACTGGTGACACTGGAACCACAGGCGTCACTGGAGCCACAGGCGTCACTGGAGCCACAGGCGTCACTGGAGCCACAGGCGTCACTGGAGCCACAGGCGTCACTGGAGCCACAGGCGTCACTGGAGCCACAGGCGTCACTGGAGCCACAGGCGTCACTGGAGCCACAGGCGTCACTGGAGCCACAGGCGTCACTGGAGCCACAGGCGTCACTGGAGCCACAGGCGTCACCGGACCTACGGGTGACACTGGCGCTACGGGCGACACTGGAGCCACAGGCGTCACTGGAGCCACAGGCGTCACTGGAGCCACAGGCGTCACTGGAGCCACAGGCGTCACCGGACCTACGGGTGACACTGGCGCTACGGGCGACACTGGAGCCACAGGCGTCACTGGAGCCACAGGCGTCACTGGAGCCACAGGCGTCACTGGAGCCACAGGCGTCACCGGACCTACGGGTGACACTGGCGCTACGGGCGACACTGGATCTACCGGAGACACTGGAGCCACGGGCGAAACCGGAGCTACTGGTGACACCGGAGCTACGGGCGACACTGGATCTACCGGAGACACTGGCGCTACGGGCGACACTGGCGCTACGGGCGACACTGGCGCTACGGGCGACACTGGCGCTACGGGCGCTACGGGCGAAACCGGAGCTACTGGTGACACCGGAGCTACGGGCGACACTGGCGCTACGGGCGACACTGGCGCTACGGGCGACACTGGCGCTACCGGAGACACTGGAGCCACGGGCGACACGGGCGACACGGGCGACACTGGCGCTACGGGCGACACTGGCGCTACGGGCGACACCGGAGCTACTGGCGACACCGGAGCTACTGGCGACACCGGAGCTACTGGCGACACTGGCGCTACGGGCAACATCGGCGCCACTGGCGACACCGGAGCTACTGGCAACACCGGACCTACTGGCGATACCGGAGTTATGGGTAATACTGGTGCGACTGGCAACACCGGACCTACGGGCGACACTGGCACTACTGGCGTCACTGGAGCTACAGGCGACACTGGTGCCACGGGCGACACTGGACCTACTGGCGTCACCGGAGCTACGGGCGACACTGGCGCTACGGGCAACATCGGCGACACTGGCGACACCGGAGCTACAGGCAACACCGGACCTACTGGCAACACCGGACCTACTGGCGAAACCGGACCTACTGGCGTCACTGGTGCTACGGGTGATACCGGACCTACTGGCGACACTGGTGCCACGGGCGATACTGGACCTGCAGGTGATACCGGAGCTACGGGTAATACTGGTGCGACTGGCAACAACGGATCTACGGGTGACACTGGTGCTACGGGCGACATCGGAGCTACTGGCGACATCGGAGCTACTGGCGACACCGGACCTACTGGCGACACTGGAGCTACAGGCGACACCGGAGCTACTGGCGACACCGGAGCTACTGGCGACACCGGAGCTACTGGCGACACTGGCGCTACGGGCAACATCGGCGCCACTGGCGACACCGGAGCTACTGGCAACACCGGAGCTACAGGCAACACCGGACCTACTGGCGACACTGGCGCTACGGGCGACACTGGCGCTACGGGCGACACTGGTGCCACGGGCGACACTGGACCTACTGGCGTCACTGGACCTACTGGCGTCACTGGACCTACTGGCGAAACCGGACCTACTGGCGACACCGGAGCTACGGGCGACACTGGTGCTACGGGTGATACCGGAGCTACAGGCGACACTGGTGCCACGGGCGATACTGGACCTACAGGTGATACTGGACCTACAGGTGATACTGGACCTACAGGTGATACTGGACCTACAGGTGATACCGGAGCTACGGGTAATACTGGAGCGACTGGCAACACCGGACCTACGGGTGACACTGGTGCTACGGGCAACATCGGCACCACGGGCGACACCGGAGCTACTGGCGACACCGGAGCTACTGGCAACACCGGAGCTACTGGCAACACCGGACCTACTGGCGACACCGGACCTACTGGCGTCACTGGTGCTACGGGTGATACCGGAGCTACTGGCGTCACTGGACCTACTGGCGACACCGGACCTACTGGCGTCACCGGAGCTGCAGGCAACACCGGAGCTACAGGCAACACCGGACCTACTGGCGACACCGGACCTACTGGCGACACTGGTGCCACGGGCGATACTGGACCTACAGGTGATACTGGACCTACAGGTGATACCGGAGCTACAGGCAACACCGGACCTACTGGCGTCACTGGTGCTACGGGTGATACCGGAGCTACGGGCGACACTGGTGCCACGGGCGACACTGGTGCCACGGGCGATACTGGACCTACAGGTGATACCGGAGCTACGGGCAACATCGGCGCCACTGGCGACACCGGAGCTACAGGCAACACCGGACCTACTGGCGATACCGGAGCTACGGGTGACGCTGGCGCTACGGGCGACACCGGACCTACTGGCGTCACTGGACCTACTGGCGACACTGGTGCCACGGGCGACACTGGACCTACTGGCGACACCGGACCTACTGGCGTCACCGGTGCTACGGGCGACACTGGAGCCACGGGCGACATCGGAGCAACAGGCGACACCGGACCTACTGGCGATACCGGAGCCACGGGCGTCACTGGTGCAATAGGCGTCACCGGTGCTACTGGAGCTACTGGAGCTACTGGCATCACTGGTCCTACTGGCATCACTGGACCTACTGGCATCACTGGACCTACTGGCATCACTGGACCTACCGGCGTCACTGGTGCCACGGGCATCACTGGACCTACTGGCGACACTGGTGCCACAGGCATCACTGGACCTACCGGCGTCACTGGTGCCACGGGCATCACTGGACCTACTGGCATCACTGGTGCCACGGGTATCACTGGACCTACTGGCATCACTGGTGCCACGGGCATCACTGGACCTACCGGCGTCACTGGTGCCACGGGCATCACTGGACCTACTGGCATCACTGGTGCCACAGGCATCACTGGACCTACTGGCATCACTGGTGCCACGGGCATCACTGGACCTACTGGCATCACTGGTGCCACGGGCATCACTGGACCTACTGGCATCACTGGACAAACGGGTGTCACTGGTTCGAAGGGCGAAATTGGAGCCACCGGTATTACTGGACCTACTGGCGCAACAGGTATTACTGGAGCCACCGGCATCACTGGTCCTATGGGCATCACTGGACATACGGGTGTCACTGGCGCAAAAGGTGAAATTGGAGTTACTGGCATCACTGGGGCTACGGGGGCTACGGGGGCTACGGGAGCCACGGGCGTCACCGGAGCCGCGGGCATTACTGGACCTACCGGACCTAACTTTGCAATAAACGGATTTTCAGCTCAACAAACTGCCTTTTCTACCAGCGTATCTACACAGCTGGGTAATTGGACAACTACAAGTCCTTATTACAACGGAACTGGTTTTAACGCCACAACAGGTAATTATACGGTCCCAGTTACTGGAAGATATTCTTTAAAAGCAGTAATTAGTTATTCAACGACTGCAGCAATCTCTGTTGCTCTAGGAGGAGGAATAAATCCTTCATTTGCCATTCAAAGAACTTCAGCACTCCCAACAGTTCTGGTATCAGGACTATTTCCTGTCTTAAATGTTAGTATTGCATTAATATTAACTTTAAGAACAATACTGGGAAATGGTACGGTCACATTGACCGCTGACGTATCATTAAACGCAGGAGATGTTATCGGCCTATTCTATGTTTCGGATGGATTAACTGTTGGTCTCCAGCTCGGAGGGCCATCAACAGCCGGAACCGTATGGTCAGTGTATGAACTAACCTAAAATCTAGATTTTTCTCTTATAACTTTGTGCCCTAAAGCGCAATTATACCTTAGCTTAAACAGTGTAGATCGAGTACATTCGATCATATACCTTACACTGTTTAGCTAAGGTTTTTTATAGCCAAACATATGTAAGATTTTATTCTCAAACTATCATTTCATCAAATTAAATGGTAATAGTTTGATAGGATTCAAAAGCTATTTCCATCATAAATTATTGTCCACCGGGCCAGGGAATAGGCATACTCTCCTTGTACTAAATATGTACTTCGATTCTGTCACTTTCCTACCACTTCCCTCATAAACTACTGTAATCCACATGATAAGGAGGGATTTTATTGTCACAAGCCAATATTCCTAATATTACTCCTACCATTACTTTAACTAGAGATGATGCAATTAATCTAATCTTGGCATCTATCGCAATGGAGGAATTGGGACTCAGTCATATAATTAATGCCGAAGGTGAAAAGCTTCAATATGTATTAGGTACTTTGCCAGGCGTCACCCCTCCTTCAGCTACACTCGACGATATCCTAAGGGTAAATTCAAGTGTTCGAGATACTCTGCGAACCGTTGCAAAGAAGGAGTTTATTCTTGTCGATAAATTAGATACTGTAGTTCGAGCTATTAAGAAGTAATTCTAGAAGTATGCATAATTAACATAACTATCAAAATAAAAAGCAGTAAGTAACCAATAATCTGGAAACTTGCTGCTTTTTATTTGTTGTGATTTTTTTAAGAGATAGCCTCATCATACAATTGAATCAACTCATCAAATGAAGAGATCAAAGCATCAGCTCCGACTAATTCCGTATCCGCACCGAAACCCGCATATGCACAACCAATAACGCTCTGACCATTCTGCTTCCCTGCCTCCACATCAGATGAGCGGTCTCCGACCATCCATGCGTTGTTCACTCCATGGTTATTTAGCAACAACTTGACCAAGTCAACTTTAGTACTTGTTTTATGTTCTCCTGCGCTATAGACACCTTCAAAAAAAGATATTATTTCATGAGTTTCGGCAACATCTTTCACATATAGCTCCAGCCCATTACTAGCAACAAATAAACGTACCCCCCGCTCTCTTAATTGAGCTAGCGTATCCTCTACCTTCGGATATAACTCCGTAACATACTCTTTCAATCCCTCGTGCTCAAGTTGAAGTAATAGTTCGTCCGCACGGCGGTGAACGATTTCATCATGATTTGGAAGTACCTTTTTCCAGATTTGATCCAGCAACATACCCAGACAGCTTAAAATGATCTCCTCTGGTGGCGTTTCCCCTGAATATAAACCTTCTGCTCGTAACTGATCAAAAACCCGATGATAGACGGGAATAAGCAGCGTTTCAGTCTTAAATAATGTGCCATCCATATCAAAAATGATAGCTTCAGGTTTCTTTAGTTTCCTTTTCTCCATCTCGGCATCCCTTCTAAAGCTGTATTTATAGCCCCATAATATGCTAAAAAATATAGCTTGTATACCCCTGTATATGGGATACAAAATCTATAAATATATTAACAAGAAATATATATGTACCAGCCAACGTACAATCAAACTCTCTTTTCTAGGAATAAGATATTCCTGTACCACAGTCTTATGCAAAGAAAGGAGCCGTTCAATGTCACAAGCTAATATCCCTAACATCACACCAGATATTACAATTACAAGAGAAGATGCCATCAATCTGATACTATCTTCAGTTGCTCTCGAGGAATTAGGTTTAAGTCATGTGATTAATGCAGAAGGAGAAAAATTGCAATATGTATTAGGAACGCTTCCTGGCTTAACTGGTCCTCCAGCAACGATTGACGATCTGTTGGCCGTTAATGAGAGTGTACGGTCTACCCTTGACTCTACAGCGAGAACTCAGTTCCTTCTTCAATCAAAAATGGAATCAGCACTTAACGCAACAGTGCTGTCTGGTCCGACTGGACCTACGGGCCCCACTGGAACATCAGGTGGAGTAACTGGGCCGACCGGGCCGACCGGGCCGACTGGGCCCACTGGAGCAACTGGACCAACAGGTACTTTGGCACCCGGGGAATTTTTATTTAATGTTATAGGTGATTCTGGATCAGCACCTATGAATCAAGGAGATAACCTCATCTTTACATCTGAAACTTTATCAATAGTGGTCACCCCCGGTTCTGCTATTGTACAAATTGAATCAGAAGTGACTACTGGACCTACGGGGGCTACTGGCGCGAACGGCGCTACCGGGGCGACTGGATCCAGTGGTGCTACGGGCGCGACTGGTCTCTCAGCTTATGAAGTTTACCTTGCCAATGGAGGCACTGGTACTACTTCTGATTTCCTCAATGGTTTGATTGGCGCTACGGGCGCGACTGGTAACACCGGGACGACTGGATCCAGTGGTGCTACGGGCGCGACTGGTCTCTCAGCTTATGAAGTTTACCTTGCTAACGGAGGTACTGGTACCACTTCTGATTTCCTCAATGGTTTGAAAGGTGCTACGGGCAACACTGGTGATACCGGGGTAACTGGACCTACTGGTGACACTGGCGCTATGGGCGACACTGGACCTACTGGTGATATTGGGGCAACTGGATCTACTGGTGCGACTGGTCTCTCAGCTTATGAAGTTTACCTTGCTAATGGAGGAACCGGTACCACTTCCGATTTCCTCGATGGTTTGATTGGAGCTACGGGTAACACTGGGGCGACTGGCGACACTGGTCCTACGGGCGACACTGGTCCTACGGGTGACACTGGCGCTACGGGCGACACTGGTGTTACTGGTGATACTGGTGCTACGGGTGACACTGGACCTACTGGCGACACTGGCGACACTGGTGCTACTGGCGACACTGGTGCTACTGGCGTCACTGGTGCTACTGGCGACACTGGTGCTACTGGCGTCACTGGTGCTACTGGCGACACTGGACCTACCGGCGACACTGGTGCTACTGGCGACACTGGACCTACTGGCGACACTGGACCTACGGGCGACACTGGTGCTACGGGTGACACTGGACCTACCGGTGACACTGGACCTACCGGTGACACTGGACCTACCGGTGACACTGGACCTACCGGTGACACTGGACCTACCGGTGACACTGGACCTACCGGTGACACTGGACCTACCGGTGACACTGGACCTACCGGTGACACTGGACCTACCGGTGACACTGGACCTACCGGTGACACTGGACCTACCGGTGACACTGGACCTACCGGTGACACTGGACCTACGGGCGACACTGGTGCTACTGGTGACACTGGACCTACCGGTGACACTGGACCTACCGGTGACACTGGACCTACCGGTGACACTGGACCTACGGGCGACACTGGTGCTACTGGTGATACTGGCGCTACGGGCGACACTGGCGCTACGGGTGACACTGGCGCTACGGGCGACACTGGTGCTACGGGCGACGCTGGACCTACTGGCGACACTGGCGCTACGGGCGACGCTGGACCTACTGGCGACACTGGCGCTACGGGCGACACTGGCGCTACGGGCGACTCTGGACCTACTGGCGACACTGGTGCTACTGGTGATACTGGCGCTACGGGCGACACTGGTGCTACAGGCGACACCGGCGCCACGGGTGACACTGGACCTACGGGTGACACTGGACCTACGGGTGACACTGGACCTACGGGCGTCACTGGAGCTACTGGTGACACTGGTGCCACGGGTATTACTGGTGTCACTGGGGCTACTGGCGACACTGGACCTACTGGTGATACTGGACCTACTGGTGATACTGGACCTACTGGTGATACTGGACCTACTGGCGACACTGGTGCTACAGGCGACACTGGACCTACTGGCGACACTGGTGCTACTGGCGACACTGGACCTACTGGCGACACTGGTGCTACTGGTGCTACTGGTGACACTGGCGACACTGGTGCTACGGGCGACACTGGACCTACTGGCGACACTGGACCTACTGGCGACACTGGACCTACGGGTGACACTGGCGCTACTGGCGACACTGGACCTACTGGCGACACTGGTGCTACAGGCGACACTGGGCCTACTGGTGATACTGGACCTACTGGCGACACTGGTGCTACAGGCGACACCGGCGCCACGGGTGACACTGGACCTACGGGTGACACTGGACCTACGGGTGACACTGGACCTACGGGTGACACTGGACCTACGGGCGTCACTGGAGCTACTGGTGACACTGGTGCCACGGGTATTACTGGTGTCACGGGTGTGACCGGTGCTACTGGTGACACTGGTACCACGGGTGTTACTGGTGCTATAGGTGATACTGGTGCCACGGGTGTTACTGGCGCTACGGGTGACACTGGTGCCACGGGTGTTACTGGCGCTACGGGTGACACTGGTGCCACGGGTGTTACTGGCGCTACGGGTGACACTGGAGCTACTGGAGCCACTGGAGCTACTGGAGCCACTGGAGCCACTGGAGCTACTGGAGTTACTGGAGTTACTGGAGTTACCGGGGTTACAGGATCCGGTGCAATTATTCCATTCGCATCTGGATTACCTGTCTCTGTAGTTTCCCTTGTTGGAAACGTCGCAAGTACCGGAGGTATCGTGGGATTCGGTAACTCAGCCACCGGTGTCTCACTTGCTGGAGGAACGATTGATTTGACAGGCGGCGCAACTGTGCTCCTGAATATGGCATTTACAGTTCCACGGGACGGAACGATCACATCGATTGCTGCATTTTTCAGTGTCGCTGCAGCAGTTACCCTACTAAGCCCAGGCATAGTATCAGCCGAGTTATATAGCTCCACAACACCTAATAATACGTTCACCGCAATTCCGGCGAGCAAACTAAACTTACCTGCACTTCCAGGAGCCCTCCTATCACTTGGAACTTCGGTTAATGCTATTGCAACCGGACTTTCAATACCTGTAACCGCACAAACTAGACTCATATTGGCATTCTCGATATCTTCTTCTTTAGTTGCTACTGTAGTCGGCTACGCAAGTGGTGGAATCACCATCAGCTAAACGGTAAAAAAACAAGCAGAGCCCCAATGGGACATTCTGCTTGTTTTTTCTTTGTCATTATCGTATAACCTTCTAATCCTAAGCTTTGTCAGCACCGTTCAAACGGTACCCACCATGGAAAACAGGTCCAACATATTCATTAAATTGATATCCTGCACGGATTGCTTCTGTTACAAAATCTTTGGCTTTAGCCACAGCTTCGCGCACGCTTAGTCCATTCGCTAAACCACCAGTTATAGCGGCAGCAAAGGTACAACCTGCACCATGGTTATGTGCTGGCTCAATTTTTGTAGTTTCATAAATAATAAACTCAGTACCATCATAAAACAGATCGATAGCCTTTTCTCCATCTAAGGCTTTTCCGCCTTTAATGACTACGTTCGCTGCGCCTAGTTCATGGATTTTCTTCGCAGCTTGTTTCATGTCTTCAATAGAAGAGAGCTTACCTAGACCTGATAATACACCCGCTTCAAAAAGATTAGGTGTCGTTACAGTAGCAAGAGGTAGTAATAAATCACGAAGCGCATCCGCACTATCGGGATTCAAAACTTCGTCTTCCCCTTTACAAACCATAACAGGGTCAATGACAACATTTTTTTGTTGATTAGCTAAAATCGTTGACTCCACCACTTTTATGATGTCTACGCTGCCTAACATCCCAGTTTTCATAGCGTCCACTGGACCGCCAGCTAAAATCGTCTTCAATTGTTCAGCTACAAGCGTTGCATCCATAGGATAGACCTTATGGTGCCAACCATTATCCGGATCCATAGTTACAATTGTTGTAAGGGCACTGAATCCATAAGTTCCATATTCCTGAAAGGTTTTCAAATCAGCTTGAATACCTGCTCCACCACTAGAATCACTACCCGCAACGGTTAACGTTTTTCGTACACTCATCAAAATAATTCTCCTTATATTTTGAATTCAATTCCTAAAAACACTTGCCTTATTATATCAGAAAGTTGAATTATATTGGCAATAAATAATAATTTATATTCCATTTGCCCGTAAATACAAGGATAATTTACCAGCCTATAGAGTATGTCAGGTGGAATTGATAACTTGTGGGGATTTAATAAGTTAGTTGATGACCCATGAAGTTTCATTATTCATTCTGAAGTTCCTTTGATCTCATTGGAAGAGTCTACTGCTGCGCCTTCGCCCTGAATTCACCAGGAGAGATGCCCTCTAGCTCTCTAAAAACACGAGCGAACTGCTTGCTGTTCTCGAATCCAACCGTCTCCGAAACCTCAGCAAGCTTGTAGTGGGTTGTAGTCAGTAACTCTTTGGCGTGACGAATTCGCACTTTTTTTAAATATAAGACAAAGCTTTCACCAATATTGGCCTTAAATGCCTCACTGAAATAGGAATAACTCAGTGACACATGATTGCTAACCATTGCCATATTAATAGGTCGTTGATAATTGGCTTCAATATAAGCTAGCGCTTCCTTCATATCTGCATGTTCGGTGTGAGCCGAACGTACCCCTATAATATAATCGTTCACAGAGATGAGCAAATGCTCCAGTGCACGGTAATAATCATGAAAATGGCGGAAATTATACATACTACCTACTTGACGGTACAGCTTCAACACTTCTACAGATGATTCTCCATGAACACGGAATACCTCATCTAATACCCTTTCGTTGATGCCTCGGCCCACTACTTCTAGATATGATAGATCCAGGAGTTTCAAATGCTCTATCTGAAAAATAACAGCTAGCAGGTTCTTCATTTCCTTTTCCCGTTCTGTACCCAACATATTTAGCAACTTGCGAATTTCCTCATCTGGAGATGGGAAGCAAAGACGTCCCTGTTTCAAATCATCATAATCTATAAGATTAGCACGAGAATACAGAATACTATACTGTAATGCCCTGCAGGCTTCCTTATAGCAGCCACGGATATCATTCATTGTGTTGCCTTCGCTACTGATCCCTATGAGTAAACCAGTTAATTCCTTAAATTCAGCACGATGTGCTAACTCAGTGAAACATTGCTTATTTCTACCAAACAACACCAACTTCCCATCCCAGTCCGTAATAACTTCTGTAAATTTCTTCTCTAGTGGTCCCACAAGTCGTTCGGCAATTACCCTTAACTCACCCGATTTCATTCGCTTTCCATCGTTGTAATGATAATTCAGCACACCTATAGTAAAAGGTACGACGAAACCCTTCAACTCATCCTCATGCTCGGACTCCAGTTGTACTTCTTCCTGTATTAACAGGCTCTGTATCCGGCTAGAGCGAAGTTTCTGGAGAAAAGCTTCCATTTCCTGCTCTGTCTTGCGGATACTAGAGTCTCGTTCCATCATTTCCTGATTAATTTGCTCCAAAATCTTGAACAGTTCGTCCCGGCGAATGGGCTTGAGTAGATACTCTTTAACACGGTAACGAATTGCGCTTTTTGCATATTGGAAATCATCATAGCCACTTAGTATCACAATTTCAGGTCTATTTTCAACACTCGTATCCAAAGATAACTGCTCTAAAAGCTCCATTCCATCCATTACTGGCATACGGATATCAGTAATAATAATATCAGCTGGTTCACTCCGGAATAGCTTCAGTGCTTCGGCTCCGTTGCCAGCGAGTAAGATGTTATATGTCGAAGGATAATTCCGCTCGATCATTACTTTGAGACCATTACGAATATTTTTCTCATCATCTACGATTAGCAGTTTCATCATGATTGTTTGTCTCCCGTTAATAGTACTTTCGGCAAAATCATGGACACTGTTGTCCCTATCCCAATCTCACTTTCTAGCTTGAGACCATATTCTTCTCCGTAAAATAACTGCAATCGCTGGCATACATTCCGCAATCCAATTCCCCCTGCTCGAACGACACCACCCCGCGGTCCATTTAATTCGGAGCTAAGCCGAATCTTGGAATAAATAGCTTCGCCTAGAGCAGACAATGTCTGTGGTTCAATGCCCATCCCATTGTCACAGATCGAAACGTAGATATCACCTTCGGTTTCCGAAATATCAATTTGGATGATTCGGTCCTCTAGTTCATCCTCCACCCCCTTCCAAGCATGCTTGACGCTATTCTCCACAATAGGTTGCAGTGACATCTTCAGCACCTCCAGTTCCAAGTAACACATCTCAACATGAATCACTAGTTTAATAGGATGCTCGAACCGAATATTCATCACTTCAATGTAGTTCTCTATATGGCGGATTTCATCGCGAAGCTTCACATACTCACTGGACCATTTGAAATTATATCGCATCATCCCTCCGAGCGAAGTCAATGCATCCGAAATCGCTTGCTGATTCTCGATTTCAGCGAGCATTTTAATATTTTCCAAAGTATTATATAGAAAATGAGTGTCGATTTGATTATGTAACGTACGAAGTTCGGCTTCTTTTGACAGAACTTGCTTCTGAACAGCTTGAGCTACGAGAGTATTTATCGTGTTCATCAATTTAGAGAAATGATGAGCTAGCTCACCGACTTCCCCTCCACCTCGTATCGTAATTCCGTTATATGCTTCACCCCTGCGTACCTTCTTCATAGCTTCTGTCAACCGACGTAAATTTTTTAGGATAAATGCATTTAATACATAGGCAATCACGGTAACTAGGAAAATAAACCCGACATTAGCCCCGATAATTAAGTTGCGTGTACGGGAGATTTCCTTTATTACACCGTCCATCGATACTACATTCACTAGAAAAGCATCAACTCGATCTATCGGTGTATTAATAAGAAGAAAGGACTTGCCATTCTCCGAATATTGAATATCCCATTCCCCGCTCTTGCGATATAACTGTAAACGTTCCGCAATAGCATGTGCCATGTCTCTATTATCCTGCAGAAATGAATCATTTGAACGCGTAAACAGCTGCATCTCCGCATCGACAAGAAACATTTGAGATTGACTATTCTGTAAATTAGAGTACGTCTTGGGTGTAAAACGTTCCAGCAGCATATCGACCTGAATCATCCCAATATGATTATTCGTCGGTCTACTCATTTCGAGCAGTAGAGAAACTTTCGGAGCAAGCTTCGGGGTCTGCTCAACATATCGCATCATAGGATCAGGGTCATTTCTCATAAAAGACCACGATTCTTCTCCTTTTATCTCCTTCGCCTTCTGGTACCATGGCTCTGAGGATACACGATTCTCACGGAAAAAAATCGGCCAAATCTCATGGATATTGCTTTTCGAATACAATCGTAAATGTTCAATGTTAGGATTGATGTACTGAATGCGCGTCATATTTATAAAGACCTCAGTATTAAACTTAACCAACTCCCCAAGGTCCGGCTCTGTAGTATTTGCGAGATAATCCCGTACTTCCGGGTCGTTATAAGCCACTTGAGCTGCCGCAGCCATTGATTCAACCTGAGTATTAATGTACAACTTTTCCATTTGCAACAAATTGTTATTCTTATCGACTGCGTTCCGAATGTACGTATTATTAATAGCCCTGTACGAAAAAACGGACACCATTAAGCAGGGCCCCAGAATAATGAAAATATAAGCGGCGATTAGACGGCTCTGAAGTGAGCGGCGCCCCCACCAATAAGTGAACGAATCCCATATAGCAGCTGTACGCTTACCCGGTTTCACGCTGTATTGTCCACCTCGCTGAACATCATTTTGACAATAGCCCAAAAGCCCGCGGGTAGCGGGCTTTTGGGAAATCTATTTATTCCATACCAAGCTTCTTCTTATTTTTCTCGTATTGAACTTGTTGGTACGAGAAGAACTTGTCGATACCCAATTCATTTTGTTTGTTGATATACTCAGTCCAAATTTTATCGAACTCCGCATCGGAAGAAGCCATTAGCAGCTTCGGAAAGCTTTTACCGCGTAACTCTTTAACTTTAGCGCCTATGATACCTTCAGGAGAGTTGCCTAAAGGGTCTATTTGGTCGAACTCCGAGTTACTGTACGCTTTTCCTTTCGTCCAATCTTCGAGTTGTTTGTATGGTTCTACCGCTTTAGGAGCCCATTGATTGGTGATATTTGTATTCTGTAGCATCCAGAAGGTAAAAGAGGAGCCGTATTGCTTATCGAATGCCGAGCGGTCTTTATTCATCAAATCAAATACTTCTGGCTTGAATTGGTCCTTGCCATCAATAGTATCATAGCTGACACCTTTTTCACCCAGGAATAGGTCTTTATTCCCCTCTTCGCTGTTCAGGTAACTAAGGAACTTGATAGCACGCGCTTTATCTTTCACCGCTTTGGAGATCAGGGTTACTGTCCAACCAGAAATACCAGGGCCGTTCAGGCGCGGTGCGTCTAAGTTCGTATTGGCTGGTCCATCTACAGCAATATAAACTTTATTCGGATCTTTCTGATGCAATGTGCCGAGCTGTGCTGCAAAGTCAGTCCGTTGATACAGCATAGCGAAATACCGGCCTTGTGTAATCTTTTCTTCCATTTGTGGACGTTTGTCAATAAAAATATCTTTGGCAAGCAGTCCATCCTGATTAGCCTGCCGGAGCGTCTTCATCCAGCGAATATATTCTGGATCTGTCTCACGGTTATACAGCTTGCCGTCTTTCTCACGTGGGATCGCTAGGTAGTTCTGAATATAACCTTCCAACGAATCGTTACCGGTTGCAGTAAATTCATGCAGACCCAGTGGAATGATCGGTTGACCATCGATCTCTGGGAATTTCTCCTTCGCTGCCTTCAGTGCGTTTAGGAATCCTTCTGGAGTACGCATATCCGGACTACCGATAGCTTCATAAATATCCTTACGAACAACGAAGGTTTGGTTCGATACATATTCATCTCCATATGTCTTGTAGTCAGCTGGAGAAGATGAGGAGTTAGGATAGCCATAAACATTACCATCATCTTGAGTATACCATCCCAGCTTGTCAGCATCGGATACTTTGAAGAAGTATGGATCATATTCTTCAGCTAACTTGTTTAGCGGAAGCACGAGGTCTCCCTCGATCATTTTCTTGACATTATCTTCCCAAAAGCCCAACGTGATGAAATCAGGCAACTTGCCGGAAGCGATCATGGTGTTCAATTTCTCATTCTCATTACCCGCAGGAACGATGAAGTTAATATCAACACCCGTTTTTTTAGTAATATATTGGGAAGTCGGGTCAACACCCCATTTATTAGGGAACCAGGCGAAATTTAGATACCAGTCAAATGTGATCGGCGAGATATCAGCTTTCCAGCCTGGCTCATCTGCCGATGGTGCAGCAGCCGTTGGTTCCGTCGTTGCGGTATTTGCTGTCTTTCCATCGTTCCCCTTTCCTTCGCTTGCCTTGTTATTACCACCCGCACATCCTACTATCGACAGTGTCATAATGACTGCCAATAGCATCAACAGCGTTTTCTTCGGTTTACGGCTTATACCCATACTTCATTACCCCTTTTCTAAGAATATTAAATTTATAAAGTCATAACTCCAGATCCGCTTTATACGGCTGGATGAGTTACCTTGGTCTTCAGAACAACATGTGTTCTAACTCAACCCTTGATTGAACCAATCATCATTCCTTTGACAAAATAACGCTGCAGGAACGGATATACAAATACGATTGGGAGCGTGGTGACCACCATCGTGGCCAGCTTAATCGACTGTGACGTTACCGTTTTGTTAATAGCGCTGCCCTGTACGGCAACCATCATCTGACTCGAACTGGACTGTGCCACAACACGGAACAGATAGGTCTGGATCGGCTGGAGACTCTCATTATTGAAGTAAATCATTCCTGTAAAATAATCATTCCATTGATACACACCATGGAACAGTGCAATGGTTGCTAATACAGGTAAGGATACAGGCAACACAACACGAAGAAAGATGGACCAGTCATGGGCACCGTCAATCCGAGCCGCCTCTTCAAGCCCTTCAGGAATCTCTCTGAAGAAGGTCATGAAGATAATCAGATCGAAAAAGCTGAACAATACTGGGATAATATAGACCATGAAATTCTCCAACAGATGAAGATCACGGATTAGCATGTAAAGTGGAATAAGTCCTCCCCCGAAGAAGAGCGTCACTGTACCTAACAGAATGTAAATTTTGCCGCCGATGAGGCCTTTTCGGGAAAGCGCATAAGCAACCATCGCTGTAAAAAATACATGCGCAACCACACCAATGAGCGTTTTGGCAACGGTAATCAACATCGCCCGCATAATACCGGGACTAGCAAAAACAGCTTCGAAGTTTTCCAAAGTGAACATCCGCGGCCACCAGTAAATATTGCCCAGAATGGCGTCTGTGCCATCATTAAATGCGTTTATCAATATGTACCAGATAGGGTACAGGGTCGCGAAACAGACACATAACATCAAAAGATTGTTGGCTAGATCGAAGAGGGCTTCACCCTTCGTTTTGCGGTTTAAAGCAAACATGTGTAGGTCCTCCTTGGTCTAAAACAACGATGTGTCGTTGAGTTTTTTGGTTGCGAAGTTGGCTATCAGCAGCAAGATCAGAGCGATAACTGATTTGAACAGCCCAATTGCGGCGGAATAAGAGAAGCGGCCCGTAGAAAGACCTGTATAGTACACATAGTAATCAATTACGTTGCTGGCACTGTCATTCAGCGAGTTGCGCAGAACCAAGATCTGGTCAAAGTTGGAGTTCAGTACTCCGCTGACGGCAAGAATAAACAGGATACTTATCGTCGCTTTAATTGCCGGCAAGGTAACATACCACATCTTCTGGAACCTTCCGGCTCCATCAATGGTTGCGGCCTCATACATATCAGGAGATACACCCGCAATCGCTGCCAGATAGATAATGGCTGACCACCCAAGCTCCTTCCAGATATCCGAGGTGATGATGATCGTCCAGAAATACTTGGGCTCGGCCAAATATGAAATCGGTTGATCAACCAAATGAAGCGCCATTAAAATATGGTTGATAATCCCTACATCTGATAGCCATGTCGCTAGAATCCCGCCAAGCACTACCCAAGAGAGAAAATGTGGCAGATACGAAATGGTCTGAATCGTTTTTTTGAATCTAACCGAGCGGATCTCGTTCAGAAATAGTGCAAAAATGATCGGCAACGGAAATCCGATGAACAGCTTAATCAAGCTTATACCTAGTGTGTTTTTCATAACATTTACGAAGTTATCATCATTAAGGAATTCTTTGAAATGTTTAAGTCCAACCCACGGAGCCTCCGCAATCGACTTAACGATGTTGAACTCCTTGAAGGCAATGATAATGCTGTACATTGGAATGTAATTGAAAATAATCATCCAAACTACACCGAGTAGTGCCATGACTTGTAAATGTCGCTGGGCAGCAAACCTTCTCCAAAGAGAAGTGCGGGGGGAGGAATTTACATTCCTAGGTAGCATTGGTGATAAACTTGTCCCCACTTCGGGGCTTCTTTTGTTCTCCATCGTATGGACCCTCCAAGCTCTTTCTGTCTCTTATTAAAGCGCATACATTATCTATACTTTTATTGTAAGGGCTTTCAAGCATGACCGTAAGGCATCATATTTCATATGATAGGTGCCGTTTTTCGGATTTCTCCTCTAAACTCGAAACCGGTTTCGAATTTGTGGGAAAATTGGATCTCATCCCCGTCTAGTATACACTGAATTGATAGGTTTCTCTCTTCGTATTCTACTCAATTCTAACCCTTCTTTGGTGCCATAAAAACCCCCCACCGATCAACAATGAAAAAGAGTTCATTTATCATGAACTCTTTTTCACTGTCTATCATGTGGGGATAATAAAAAAATTATAAAAACTCCACTTTTATTTTCCTGCTCCTAAACCACGTTTAAAAGGAAGAGATCGCCATTTTTCATAACCCCTGATTCAAACGAAGCACATCGATTGGTAAAGTAAAGAATATCTCTCGTAATTCGATCAAGATCTTTTTTCGAATACTGACTTTTAAATCTTAATTTTTGTTAAGAAAATGATAAGTTTCTCTTCACTTATATAATCTTCTTTATTAATAATTGTCCTTTTAAATATAGTTATACCTGATTTGAAAGGAAGAGTTGTTATCATGACTACGATCAAAAAAGAAAGAGTTCCGGAGCTTAATATTATCAGAGCAATTTGCATTCTTGGGGTAATTACCGTCCATGCTACCTCGTATGCGACTGTGCAGTTAACTGATTCCAGTTATTTTGTTCTTTATAATTTTTTTAATATTTTCATGAAATTCGGGACGCCAACTTTTATCGCGATGAGCGCATTTGTGCTCTTCTACAACTACAGTGACCGTCCGGTAAATAGAGAGTTACTCACAGGATTTTACAAAAAAAGATTAATGTACATTCTGCTCCCCTACTTCTTATTCTCGTTGTTTTACTTTTCGATAACTCAGGTAATAGCTGGTGCTGCGCTAAATGTTGAGTTGATCACTAGCTTCATAAATAAGCTGCTCACAGGAAAATCATATACACATCTCTATTTTGTCTTCATCAATGTGCAATTTTATTTGCTGTTTCCTTTACTACTCCTGTTGTTCAAACGATATCCTGGCACAAGAAAATGGGCAATTGTATCAGGAATCGCCATCCAATGGCTATTTATTCTGGGCAACAAATATCATTTCCACGTTACAAGTAGAGGTAGCTGGTGCTTCACTTATTTCTCTTATTACATGTTAGGCGCATGGTTAGGCATGAACTACTCAAAGATCAAGGCTAAAATCATGGACATCACTTTAAAAAATAGCGCGGGGTATAAAGAAAGTGGAATACTAATGCGTGGATTATGGGCAATATGGCTCTGCTCAGGCATTTCTCATTCTATAGTTTGGTACCAAAGTCGACTCTACGGTAGTTCCGTTAACTCCTTGGCATATGATCTACTGTACAGTATTTTCGCTTTCACAAGTCTTCCCGTCCTAATGCATGCTGCAGGTATGTTACTCCGTACACAGAAGTTTTCGTTTCTATGCCAGCAACTAAATCGGCTTGGCTCTCTCTCATTTGGTGTATATCTGATTCATCCGTTTGTTCTACTGCTATACAGGCAGTTATCCCCGGCGATAAGCACAGCTAGTTTGCTTCACCTATGGTACATTGGTGGATTTATTGTGTCATTATATTGCTCGTGGATTGTAGTTGGATTAGCTGCACGTTACTTACCTTATGCGTGGATGATTTTCGGAAATTTACCGAAACTAAAAAAGGAATCCAATGAGCACCGCAGTAATCGTAAGAACATTTCGATATCGTAACCTGATCACAATATTCGAAGGGGCTGGTCATACCAAAATGAAGGTCTGACCAGCCCCGACTCGTGGAATGCTCCAGACCTCAAACGTACGCTAATTGAATTTCTTCATCGGCATAGGCTCAAACAACAGCGCAAAGGGAAGATTGCTACCCGCGGCGGGGCTAATCCAAATGTCGACACTTTCTTCAAGGTCACCGGTCCGATAAAGAACACTTGCGGTACTAGATATATCTTCTTTGCCGGAATGGCCGAAGACTACTACCTTATCGTTCACCAGTGCAGACCCAACAAAAAGTCCACCACGCGGATTAAACAAAATAAGCGTATTTGGAGCGACGTGATTTAATTTCAGCTTATACAACAAGCCATAGTTACCTGAATTCATGGCGTTGCTTCCCTTAATCCCATCCGAGCCCAACTGAAAAGGGTCTTCCCTGTTGTCGGTTAATGAAAGCTTAACCGAACGGGTACCCAGCAGCTCGTTATATTCGAACACGCGCGTGGAATCGGCAAAGGTTCCTCGGACAATGGATTCATTCGGGTCCAAGTAAGGAAGCTTCTGTAGGTCGGTAATCGGATCACGATCGGCTGAAACAAGCAAGGAAGTATAGCGAATCGGTGCATTACTACTTAGGTCACCTGTAAAGGTAATAATTTCTTGGGGCTTCATAGCATGTTTACTGATATCGCTCCATATGACTTGCTTCTCTCCAGGCTGCAATACCAATTTCCGGTTACTCTCACCGGTCAATTTCCCTTCGAAATATCGGCTAAGCGAAACTCTTCCTGCCCATTCGGCATAAGACGTTGGACCAGCCATTCCTTCATTCTTAAACGTTATAATAGCTGGAGTAGTACCCTGATTCTCGGCAAGAATGTAGAGCCTGGCTAGCAGTCCGGTCTTGTTCTTGTGGTGAAGCAGAAATCTGGCGGCTCCCTCAATTGTATCCTGATAAAGAATCCCTTCTGAATTGATCGATTCGGGCCCACTACTACGGAATAGGGTGACAGGTTCCGTCCGGTAGCTATAGGGGATCGCCTCCATTGTTTTGACAGAAAATCCGTCTACAGTCATTTTATTGCCTATCGGCGTAAAGAGCTTGTAGTATTCCTCACTGGTATACAATGTTTCTTCAGTAATCGTAATTTCCTTGCTGAGTACCCCCACAGCCCCATGCTGGTCCGTAACCTCAAGACTCACCATAACTTTGCCGGGCGTGAAAAAAACCTCCTCCTTATTCGACCATATCTTGTTCGTTATGGCATTCTCATCGTCATAGCTTTGGTCCGTGTATATAATCGGTTCACCCATCCGGTACATATCCTTATCCGTAAAAAAGCTGGCAATCGGAGGATCGTTAGGTTTAACTGCTTCCAGATTCAGTGTAAAAGGATTACTCCAGACTCCTTCCGAATCCTGTACAGAGTAACTGACGGAATATACGCCCGGCTGATCGAATAGCTCTTCCTTCCCCTCCCACCGTTCATCGACAATATTCAGCCCTAGCGGAGAATGAGATTTCGTCTCATAGGTTACGACTGTCTCACCTGCAATAATTTCACCCATTTGCACATTAAATGAAGCAATCGGCTTGGTGGAGTGCTCCAGCGTAATGCTCTTGTTCCCCACGGTATAAGGAATTTTCAATCCCTGAGTGAGCGAGATCAAAGGCACCAGCAGGACATTGTGGTCTGTATAAGAGGCCGTCTTCATCTGGTAAGTCGTTCCGTTCAGACTATAGCTTTTGCTGTTGTTTATGTATCTCAACTCCGAACCATCAAGCTGAATGATGGTCTCCTTGGTCTTGGAATTACTCGTCACTATCGCCCCTAGACGCTCCGCAATAAATCGGAGTCCTACATAGGTTGTCCCGTTCTTGACGATCGCAGGACGCGGCGATTGATACATCTTACCATCCTGTTCCACCTTGTTACTGTTCATATAAAAAATAATCCGACTCCCATTCGACTTTTCCAACGAATCTTTACTTTCTTGCATTGCTGATGCTACAGCAGCCTCAGCAGCAGGAATAACCCCAGCCAATTGACTAATGATTAACATCGCAGCCAATCCTGTCGTTATTTTCCCCATATCTTTCAAATCCTCCACATCTCCTCATGTAACTCAGATAGGTTATAACTATTAATGATTAATCACGATACCCTTAATCTAAATTCTCCTTTCCGCCGTCTGTAGCGAGTGATCGGCAGTTGCTTGTCTTCCCCTATACTCAAGTTGCTCCTGCTCAAGCAGGGCTATCTTTTGCGTTAATACAATGAACCGTGCGGTCATCGAAGATAAAGCAATAGTTAAATGAAGCAGAATGAACAGAACACTGACCAGTCCCAGTAGATAGAGTAGGGAAGGTGCATAAGAGACACCGATTACCTTTGCTGTGCGGTCAATAAGAGATGGGAACAAGGACAGCATCATCATAATACCTGTGAGTATAATCCAGAGAATAGCATATTGCTCCCGTAATTTTCCGGTGCGAATCAAGTATAGTATGGTGCTCAGAAACAGCAAACTAACTAGAAAGCTGAAGATGAAAATATCAACTTTCATAGCCAACATCCCATTTCTTTTTCTTCTTGGTTCTTGTAATCAGAACAGCCAGAATGACCTTGATCATGTAATAGACAGACCCTAGGGGACGGATGCTTGAGCAACCCGTTACCCGCTCACGCATGATCACGGGAACTTCCCCGAAGGTGCAACCGTTATTGTCAAGCTGAACTAGTGCCTCTACTTCCGGATAATCGACCGGATACTCCTGTGCGAACAGCGCTATAGCTCGCTGTCCGCAGATACGATAGCCGGAGGTAGGATCAGTCACTTTTCGGTGAAGCAACCAGGTCAGCAGTCCTGCCAGCAAATCAATGCCGATTCTGCGGAGAAAAGTCGATTGAAAACCCTCCTTTTTCATGAAGCGGGAGCCAACAATCATATCTGTACTTCCGCTTCGCAATTCTTCCAGCATCCGGTCGAAGTCACACGGATTATGCTGCCCGTCTCCATCCAACTGGGCGGCATACCGATATCCATGTTTATGTGCATATTGATAGCCGGTCTGAACCGCACCTCCAATGCCCAAATTACAGCTCAGGTTGACGACAAGCACTCCTTCCTTGGCTGCTTCATCCCCAGTTGAATCGTTCGATCCATCATTGATGACCAGAATATCCGCGTAGGGAATCTGCACACGAACATTGTCAATAACATGGCGGATACCTTCTGCTTCGTTGTAGGCTGGAATGATAATAAGTACTTCTTGTCTCATATTAGAACTCCTTTCCAACAAATGATTGACCTTTGGTTGCTCGTCGTCGGGCCATATAATCTACGGCAGTGGCGGCGAGCAGGCTACCGAGGATTATAAACAGCGGCATAGCCGTAAAGTTGTAACGGTATTCGGGCACAAAGGCTAGTCTGGTGATGCTGATGACAACAAGCAGGACAACAAGCAGAACGGAAGGACGTCGCCATCTGCGTAGCAAGGCGATGGCTACGAGCAATCCCGCACCAATAATTCCCCTATGATACATCGTTCCGTACGGGATAACAGCATAGTACGGCGAATGCCCTGACCCGAAGAACATTCGCGAATAGATATATCGGGTCTTGCCAACCGTATACCATTTGACAAAGGTCCAAGTATGTTCTGTAAACCCAACTTCCAAGCGTTCTTTAGCCACTTCCATCTGGGTCTTGCCTCTCCGGTCGACCATACCGTCTTCATAATTTTTATCCGGATAGGTGCCGGCTACGAACGGATTAACCTGTGTAGAAGCCAACACGAATTCGTGCAAGGTGACGATGTTCCGTATAATCCAGGGAGAGAGCACTATGAAAGCCCCAAGCATGGACAACAACAGCAACTTCAGCACCCGAACCGCTTTACCTCGCCATAGCCAGAAGAACGCATAGGAGGCCAAGATTAAGATAAGAAATTCCGGACGAGTAAGCACCAGAATTCCAAATACCGCTCCCGCTAACAGAGCAGACAACGCCGTCTTTTTCTCAAAAACTATGAGCTGCAGATACACGTACAGCATAAATAACATGGCGGCCAGCGGCTCGGTTAGTATAGCTCCGTTTGCCCATATGAAGGGCGGATACACAGCCATGACCCCTGTTGCAAAGATTCCTGCCCAATGCCCGCCCAGCTTCCGTCCTGTCAAGTAAACCAACCATAGGGTAACCATGCTGAACAACACTTGAAGGTATCTAATGAAGGGAAACGGATCATGGTTTTTATAATCGGCCAGTATATATACCCCTGCCATTAGCAGCGGATACCCTGGTGTTACCTGTGCATTCGGCTCTTCACTTTTGTAGGCGTACACGCCCTTTTCCAGTAGTTGTCTGACCATAATGTCATAATTAACGCTGTCATGGGGCATGTGATGCGTTACCGATTTCACAAAATCAATACGGATATAAAAAGCAACTACAGAGATGAAAATACATAATACAATTTTCGGGTTAGTCAAGCGTCTTAACCATTGGCTATGATCAGTAAACATGGATGCTCTCCGAACTCCTCTCTATATTCCAGCCTGTGTTTAACGACTTATTAAGCATATAAAAGAGTTCTTACTGGTGAATAAAGGAAACCTTAACAACCGTCTACCAAAAGCCTTATTATTCTCTTAAAATAAAAATGAACAAGTAAAAAAAAGATTCCTATCGCCCACAATAACTGTGAGAATAAGAATCTGAAAAAGGTGTGCAATATCTGTACCCTTAGAAATCACTTAATCGTATAGGGAGACAGGCTTCAAACATGGTCTGTGTGCGGTCGCTTTTAGCCGAAATACTTCCTTTATGCACTTCCATGATGCTCTTGACAATCGCAAGTCCTAGCCCAGTTCCGCCCGACGATCTGGAGCGGTCCCCCCGATAGAAACGTTCAAATATAAACTGAAGATCGTTTTGAGGTATGGGTTCGCCATAATTGATTATCCTTATGGTCGCCTCTCCATTAGAACAACTAATATCAATATCAACGTATTCTCCATCGTGGCCGTAACGGATTGCATTAGAGATCAGGTTCTCAAATCCGCGGGCAAGCAGATCCCCGTCTCCTTTAATGATTAGCGACTCCACCTTTGTGGAAATACGACAGATCATTCCAACCTTCTCCAGACTGGGGACAAACTCCTCAGCCAACTGTTGAAGAAATGCTACCAAATTCAGTTCCTCCATACGTAGAGGCATGCCGTTATTGATGCGAGTATACTCGAACAAGTCGTCTACCAACTTTTTGAGAGTTATGGATTTCTCATAGGCAATACTGATATAATGCCGCAGTTCTACCTCGTCTTGGTATCGATCATTCTCAATGACCTCCAGGAAACCGAGGATGGAAGTAAGCGGCGTTCGAAGATCATGGGAAACACCAGTGATTAGATCGTTTTTGGTCTTCTCAGCATTGCGCTCCTCCTGGATCGAACGGTCGAGCTGCTTCGCCATACGGTTAATGCTATCCGCTACCACGCTCCATTCACTTAACGGATTATCCTCCAGTTGAATACGGTGCTCAAATTGACCGCTAGCGACCTTCCCTACTCCAGATGAGATTTCGTCTAAATAAGTGCGCAACTGCGAGGTCATCTCGTTCACACTTCGGGTGACCAGTCCTATCTCATCGCGCGATGATGACGAAATTTCCTGATCCAAGTTACCTGTTATAATCTGTTGTAGACTGTTATTAACTCTCTCTAACCGCTGAATTGTTCTTCGCGTTAAGAGGTAATAAAGGAAGAGGAACATAATGGGACCAACTACATATAATGCGACCGAAGAGCCGTAATTGTTAACGATATAACGCAGGATATTTTTAAACAGAGGAAGCCTGATAAGGAGAAAACCAAGCTGATATAAGGCATATAGCAGAGCTGTCGTTATCCCTAAGCTGGCCAAAACAGATATCAGGAATTTCCACCGCACTGTATTGATCCATTTTAATTCCATGATGATGTTTCCCCCCTGAATATTTAAAGCCGATCTATCTTATAACCAATTCCCCAGACGGTTTTGATGTATCTGGGATTCTGATTGTCCTTCTCAATCTTCTCGCGAATTTTGCGAATATGGACCATCACCGTATTTTTCGACTCCATAAATGGTTCGTTCCAAACCTCTTGATAAATCCTTTCCATACTTAGCACAATTCCCCTGTTAATAGCTAGCAGCTTGAGAATGGCAAACTCTCGAGGTGTCAGTTGTACCTCTTGTCCTTCCACGGTAACGGTATGCGTGGAAATGTTGATCACAAGCTCCTCTATTACAATTTCATTCTCATCCTGCCTCTGCGGACCGCTTAATTGCTGGTAACGTCTAAGCTGCGATTTAACGCGGGCTACCAACTCGAGCGGATTAAACGGCTTCGTAACATAGTCGTCTGCCCCAATGCTAAGTCCCGCAATTTTGTCCATATCCTGGCCTTTTGCCGAAAGCATGATTATGGGCATATTTTTACTCTCACGGATCTTCATACAAGCTTCGATCCCATCCATGCGGGGCATCATAACATCCAAAATAATTAAATCGACCTGATGTCGGCCCAGCAGTTCAAGCGCCTCCAGACCATCAGCCGCTTTCAGCAGCTTATATCCTTCATTTTTAAGATATATATCCATCAATTGAATAATCTCTTTCTCGTCATCAACGAGCAGTATAGTACCTCTTGCAGACATGAATATCCTCCTGGCTTAGTTAAATACATACTACATAGGATTCCCTTAAAAAAACTATACCATTTCCATTCAGACTTATGTCTTAAGAATCACTTAATTTCCTCATGAACATTTTATTTCGAAGGAGGAGTATTTTTCTATGATCTCCCATGTTGACGAACGGAATTCATAGCACTACTCTCAGCAATCGTAATCTTCTACCTATACAAAAAAAGGCCAACCCATGATGGTTGGCCTTTTCATACATAAGTACTCCCCTATTTTACGCTAACAGAGATGGTAACGGTTTTGGTTCCGAATTTAGCCTTGATACTAGCTGTCCCTTTGCTAACTGCCACAATTTTACCGTTAGTCACGGTAGCCACAACTGGCTTCGAACTGGTCCACACCACTTGATCTGTAACGGATATAGTTTTGCCCGTATCATAAGTCGCTGTCAGATTCACCGTCCCGTTCCCTCCTGGAGTGAGTTTCAATTTCTTCTCACTAGGGGTTACTTTAACTAATAACGGAACTACGTTGACTTGTACCGTCACCGTTTGGCCTTGATATGAGCCAGTCAGTGTAGTAGACCCCTCGGCAAGAGCAATTACCTTGGATCCCGTAACTTTTGCAATACTACTATTCGAAGACTCCCATTTTATATTACTGCTCAGATTAACCTTTTTCCCATTTGAATAGGTACCGGAAACTTGTAGAGTTTTCCCCTTTTTAATATTTAATTGAAGGGATTTAGAACTGGATTCTATTTTTACAAGTTCCTCGTTTATAGCAATTGGAATCGTAATAGACTTATTTAAATATACCCCACTTAACGTAGCTCGTCCTGGCGCCAATCCTTTAATTTTACCGTTACTCATTTCGGCATTTGGACTACTTAGCGTCCATTTAATCAGCGTTGTCACGTCCTGTTCAGTTCCATTCTCAAAGAACGCTTTTACCGTGGGAAGTGCGCCCTCTGCTCCCTTATTAAGACGATACGAGGTATTTGATGATTTCAGACTCTTTACTTTCGCATCAACCGTGATCAAAGCTTCAATTAGGAAATCTCCATATTTGGCAGTGATGACCGCTTCACCAAATGTCTTCGCTGTCACCTTTCCATTCTTTATGGTAGCTACCTTCGCATTACTTGTGCTCCATACCGATTCACTAGTAAGCTCAACAAATTTGTTACTCTGATTCTCGTACTTAGCGATCACACGAAGCTGCTTACTCTCGGATACGTTAAGCTTGATCGATGTGGAATTCTCCCAGGCTATACCTGTTATCTTCTCGGTATTTTCTTCTGCCAACACGCTGGCTGGAAAAGCTGTAATCAGTAAAAGTACCATTGCTAGTAACAAGTGAATTGTTTTTTTATTTCGTATCATATATAGCTCTCCCCTCTCTATATATTTATTTCGGAAAACAGCCGCCAAAATATAATAAGGTTTTGAAATGGAGCAGGATTCGGACATAAATATCTCACAATAAAAGGCCTAAAGTATCCGCTCATCTAGAACGGCCTTTAGGCCTCTTTAATTACATTTGTTAATTATATAAGCATTAAAAAAGTGATAGAGCGTAGAGAGCGAAATGATTCTGAAGAAGTGCAGCGTTCGCCTTTGTCCCCCAATTTTAACCTTTATACAATTCAATCTAAAAATTGGTGGACAACAGCGATCGTAAGAACATTTCGCTCTCGTAGCTTACAAACACATTTTTAGTTCAGCTTATATATTCTATAAATAATTACAGCCATTTCTGCCCGAGTTGCCGTTCCCTTTGGATGGATGAAACTACCATCACCAAGCACAATTCCCTCTTTGATGAGGGTAGCTATGGCCTCCGCTGCATAATCAGCCACTTTGGAACCATCTTTAAATTTGTTAAGCTCAGAGGCGGTTCCCGTTTCACTTAATTTCCCTAACTTCTTTAAGGCATTAGTTATCAGTACCATCATATCCTGCCTAGAGATTTCGGCTTCCGGATTAAACTTCTTACCGTCTATTCCGTTCGTAATCCCTAATTGTTTAGCTATGCCAATAGCCTCGTAATATTCACTGTTCTGATCAACATCCTCAAAGTTACCATCCGAGCTCGCCTTTAGACCAAGGGCTTTTACCAATCCTAGTATAAATTCACCCCTGGTCACCTTATGACCTGGATCAAAGGTAGTTTTGGATGTTCCCTGAATAATTCCTAGAGCTGTCAATTGTTCAATTGCTTCCTTTGCCCAAGAATATTGGCTACCAATATCGCTAAAGTTTGATGGAGTTATTTGCGGCGTTGTTGGTTGCACCACTTCAGGCACTGGAGTTGGAGTTGGTGTAGGTGTTGGAGTTGGAACTGTACTACCACCATTTCCACTTCCGCTACCTCCGTCACTACCGCCATTTGAAGCTGCTAGTGTGGATACAATTCGCACATTACTTATTTTCGAAGTATTACCAGCCGCGTCATATGCAACTACATAATACTTATAAGAAGTGCTTGAACTGAGTCCACTGTCTCTGAAATTTGTTGATGTTGTTACTTTTATTTCCTTATCATTTCTGAACACCTTGTATCCCGCTACCCCAACATTATCTTTGGAAGGTGTCCACTTCAAATCAATTGTTGAGCTGGAAATAGCCTCTGCTTTATCGATCGTTGGTTCCATAGGTGCTTCGGTATCAACAATAGTTGGTGTCCACCAGTTTCCTGATACCACAATCATACTGAGCAAGCGAAGGTTGTTTCCAAAATATAAATCGTCTTCGGTTGAACCTGCAGCATTATAATCCCACAATTTATTCAACCATTCCTGATTTGATGAATCGATCATAGCACTAACCATCATAGGTGCAGAGAATGTAATATCCGTATAATCGTTTAACGCTTCCGATCCGTCCAACTTGTATCCCGCAAGGATTTCTGCCGGATCGTTGTTTGTTTTGGTACGGATCCACTCGTTCAAAGCCCCTAGTTGAGCTTTGGCCCGGTCATCTCCAGTTAAGAGATAGTCTGTGCCGATGCGCCAAGGAATACGGGAAGAGTTATAGTTATAGTCTCCATCCTGTTCTGACTCCAGAAAAATTCCGTCTGGCTCCCAATTATGCTCACTTACTGGTTTATACTTTCCATCTGTTTTATCCTTGAATACGAAATCTGGAAGAAGTCCCGCCTGTGGGCTGTAATCTTTATACAGGTTTTGAATCACGTTATACGTTTTATCGATAACACGATCCCAATTACTGTCACCCGACACATTTCGGAAATCTTTCAGATGCTGCAGCATAAAATCGGACGGACGTGTTGCGTTGCCATACTTCGGATCATCATCCGTAACCCAATCCGCCATTTTTAATGTCCATTCGGTATGATTGACATCACTTTCCATGATGGCATTTATAACTTTTTTAGCCTCAGCCAAATAGTTAATGTCACCACTACTACCCCATTGACTATTTGCTAACAGAAGGGAATAAGCAATATCCATATCGCCATCCGTAGCCGAGTCAACACCATTAATATCTTTAATTTCTGTGCCTGTATCTGCTTGTTGCCAAGCCATAAGATCAGGATTGATTTCGCTTGGATGTGCTCTGAAATAACGATACATCCCATCAAAATATTTCTTGGCATCAGGATCATGGCCCGCCATCATAGAAGTGATGAGCATGCCGTATCCATGAGCTTCAGAGACCGTAATTTCATTCTCTTCGAACCAATCTCCATCGGCGTACCATACATAGTATTGATCATTGTTATATGGATTTTGCTTCAGGTATTTACTTTTCCACTCGTTATACAATCTAGCCACCGTGGCATCCATTTCAGCCTGTGTTAAGTGATTTGGCTTAATCGTGCCTGCTGCATAAGCAGTGTGCTGCGGAAATGCCTTATGAATACCTTCTCCAGTAGGTGAGGACTTCGTCGTCACACTTACCGAGTTACTAGCCAGAGATTCGATTTCTGCCGCATTGTAAGCCTTAATTACATAGGTATATGCCGTATTCGAATCTAATCCGATATCATTGTAAGATAGTGTCGTCGTTGTTCCAATCTTGCTACCGTTGCGGTACACATTGTAGCCTTGCGGGCCCTTAGTGCCTGCGGAAGCTGTCCACGTCAGATTGATTTGGAACGGTGAAACGGCATTACCCTTTAAATTAGTCGGGGCCGAAGGCGGCTCAGACTCAGCAGGTCCTCCTGTTGCACTCACTTCGACTGGATTAGAATTCATTCTTGTGCCAACAGCTTTGATGATAAAATCATAATTTTTAGCTGGATTGATATTGTCTACTGTGTACGTATATTCACTTTGTCCTTCCACTACGGGTACATACAGACTCCAGTGTGTATTTACCTTATCGTTCTTCTCGTAAATTCGGAATCCTCTTACCGGTTCTTTACTTGCGGAAGGAGTTTTCCATGATAGAACTACTTGGTTATCGCTAACCGCAGCCTTCACGGCCTCCACCGCATCTGGCTTAGTATCTGTTCTCTGGATACCATAATTATCATAAGCCATTAAGCCATTACCAACAGTACCGTCTTTCCCTTCATCTTCTACGGCCGCTGTATAGGCGATAAATGAAAGTACCTTGTCGGTGATGGATACATCCGTGAACATTTTCTTCTCTGGTTGCTCATCAATCTCAGCGAAGTAGTCATCATATGGAATAGGGTCCCCATTCTCATCTAGAATTTCGTGTGGTTCCCATTCCTCATCTAGATAATATTGATTATTCTTATAATAGAATTTATTACCGAATGCATTAGACATAAGATACACAGTACCTTTAGGATTGATCGCATTTCCGTCATCATCAAATTTTAGTTGATCCTTTGGAATGACCTCATCATTGTACATTTGGAAGGATCTCATATACATATGATCATGCGCCTCAAACACCATATCGATACCCATCTCGTCAAAAGCAGGAATTAGATTCTTTTTGTAAAACTCGATGCGTCCGCCTTCCCACTGCGCGGAGTTATCACCTGCAGCATAAGGACTCTTATGGAATGTAACGAATTTCCACTTCTTATCGCTCTTAGCGACAGTGTTCTTCATCCAGGCCACTTGATCCCAAAATTGCTGATCAGAGAACTCCACATCTTCTCCATTCTCTGTAAGCTCTCCTGCGTACTGCGAATTAAAGACGAGATAGAGCGCGTCGCCATATTCGAAAGAATAAACAGAGCCTTTATGCGTATCGGCTACAAGCTGTTCAGGTAGGTTAAAATGATTGTAGAAGTTATCATTCGGCGTGGTTTCATCACCGTCATAATCCATAACCTCATGACCACCAAGCACAGGTACGTATGGTACCTGAAGCAATTCATCTTGGGCAACACCAAGCATCCATTGCCACTGCTCCTCTAAATCGCCGTTATCCACTAAATCTCCGGCACTGATCAAGAATTTTGGAGCACCCATATGATTAATTGCTTTACGGAATGTATCTCCCCAAGGCTCGAAATCAGCTTTACTGGATGCTTGCGAATCTGAACCTGCGATAAAATGGTAGGGTTGGTTCTCTGCCGCATCGGTCGTAAATGAACCGATAGAACTCCAATCTTCCGCTTTACCATTACCAACGCGGAACTTATAAGCAGTCCCAGGGTTAAGCTGATCGGCGATAACTTTATGACTTATAAATTCCGTATGATGATCAGTTTCTCTGTCACCCTTTTTCACATAAGTCTCAATCGCCTCTGCATTGCCATGATAATTTAAGCTTCCGTCTTCAGGAAATGAAGTCCCTGTAACCTTAGAAGCTTCTACAATCTGTACTACGGTATCCGTCATTACATCTGTATACCAGGCTAAAGCAATACTTGTTTTTGGATCTCCATTAAACGTCATGTTGATGGATTTGGGAGCAAGGGGGGAATCCTGAACTCTAAAACTCCAGGAAATATCCCGAGCTTGCGGTACACCATCTTCACCTTTGATGAGTTCCTTGGGAACTGATACCGTGTAGGATGTACCAAAAGTCAATGGAGCATGGTTAATCTGTAACGTATCAATGTTCGAAACTTGAAGACTAATCCCGCTTACTGACTGATTATTCTCATCTACAAACTGGACAGAATGGCTTTCGTCCAGTGCAATCGCCTTGTTGAATTTGAGCTCAACAGGCACATCGGCAGGCACATTTTCAGATCTATTTATTGGCTGTTCCAACAGATCAACTGTAGGAATAACTGGAGGTATCCCCTCAATAGGATCGCCAGTAACTATAATATTTCTGATTCTGCTTGAACCGCCTGAGCCTATTCCTTCTTCTTCACCCTTCGTATTCTCATTAGAGCTTACGATCCAACGAATATATAACAATTCTTGATTATCATCGCTCTTAAGAAGGGGAGTTTCCACCAATTTAGCGGTATCCTCGAAACTATTCGCTGCCATTTTCAAATCTGTGTTTGGTACATTGGTCCATGTATTTCCATCATGACTACTCTCTACATGGAAATCACGAGGACCTGACCCGGAAGAGCTTTGTTCGGATGATAAGGTAATATTCTCGAAACCAGATGTTGATATGGTGGCAAGCCAGTACTTCTTCCCGTCCCCATCATCCCAGCCCTGATAGCCAATGTATTTATCATCGTCATTGAACTCCTCGAACACACCACCCACATTACGAAGGGTAGATGCCGTCTTATAGGTGCCATTTGTTGCTAAATATACGACTTCACTCTCGGGTGCATCATCAAAGGCCCATTCCGCGATCGTCGCCGCACTAGACAATGCTTCTGAACCGGGGGGGTCTTGTGCAGCTGCAGCTCCAACAACATAGAACGGCAACATCGTAAGTACAAGTAAACAAGAAACGATTCGGCGTAGTCTTTTTTTCAAATTGCTTTTCATCTGCACTCTCATTCCCCTTTTCGCCAAAGATAGTTTAAGCGCTTTAACTTTAGTGTAAAATTAATCCCTTGATCTTTCCGATGCTCCCCTCCTTCTTAATCTTTCTATTAATAAATATAGCGTAAAACTGTCAGCGTATTCTCTACATATTTTGTGATCATTTTTATTTTTCTACTTTTGTCACTATCGAATTCCCCTAATTAAGTACCCAGATCATCAATCGAGTTTTCCTTTGCGGAACTTCAAAGGGGACGTACCTATTAGAGCTTTAAATATTCTCCCAAAATGAGTTAAATTATCAAACCCAACCCGTTCAGCCACCCCCGAAATAGATAAGTCTGAGTTCTTCAGAAGTGAACAAGCTTCTTTTACCCGAATGTTATTGACATATTCAACAAAAGTAAACCCCGTTGTTTCTTTGAAGGTTCTACTTAAATGAGATGGACTTATAGAGAATTTTCGGGACATGTATTCTAAAGATAATTGTTCAGAAAAGTTTTCATTTATGTATGGTAAAATTTTAGAGATCTTCTTATGGGGCCGGTTCGATTCCACCAGTTGGTTACTTTGATCTAGCGGTATTTTACGTTGTAGATAAATTAGTAGTTCCATCAATAGAACCTTCTGATAGTAACTGCTTCCTGGCTGTTTCTCGTTCTCCTCATGAATCATTTTACTAAAGATATTCTCGACAAAGATTTGCTCGAAAGCACTTAATTTGATCACATTTGATTTGGAATTAAAGCAAGAGAGGGGATTAAAGTCTTCAGTCTCTGTGAAAAAAGCACTAAGAAAGTCACTTTTAAATAACAAAGTAACTCTCTCGTAAGTATTTCCGTTTATATTAACTAGTCTGTGAATATCATTGATGTTAATTAGTAATAGAACCCCGCTGACGACATGATAGGTTCTACCTTCTATAAAATAGTACAGCTCCCCGGATACTAAATAGAGAATTTCATAAGCATCGTGATAATGATTTGAAGGCATACTTGAGATGCTTTTTCTCTCGCGGCTAATGTCAAAAGGGTCAGACTTATAGAAATTAAGCTTCATGGCGTCAGCTCGTTTCAAATGAAAGTGAATTGCCTTAATAGATTTCATAATTCGAAGCTTTGCATACTACTCATCGTCACCATGCTTTCGCTTGATACTCCTTCTCTTTGCAGGAATCAGTATCTGAACGGAAGTGCCGATTCCAATACGGCTAAAAATTGTGACGCCATACTCGGATCCATATTGTAGCTTGATGCGTTGATCAACATTTCGGACGCCGTAACCTGTATTCACATGATCCTTGGGATCGAAAATCTGATCAATACGTTCCTGTTTCATGCCGATACCATCGTCAATAATACGGAACAGAATACGATCTGCTTCCATGCGGCCAACAATCCGTAGATGAATGCGATCACCACACCATGCATGCTTCAGCACGTTCTCGATAAATGGTTGTAAAATCAGCTTGATAGTCTCATAGGGCCAGATATCTGGATCGATATCATACATAACCTCCATGCGGTCGCCATATTTAATTTTCTGAATTTCCAAATATGCATTTGCCTGCTCAATCTCGGATGGAACCGGAATCATCGTTCGACCTTCATTAAGTGTTAGGCGATAAAATTTAGCTAATTCCAGCACCATCTGCTGTAGCTTCTCGTTCTGCCCAAACTTGGCTAAGCGATTAATAGATGACAATGTATTGTATAGGAAATGAGGGTTGATTTGCGATTGAAGCGTTTCAAGCTCTGCTTCCTTCTTCTGTAGCTGTGTCAAATATACCTCTTTAATTAACGATTCGATATTCTCTCCCATATCGTTGAGAGCGGTAGCAATCTGAGAGAATTCGTCCTTGCCTCGATAAGACATGCGCTTATGTAGATCACCTTCACGATAGGCATTAAGCACGTATACGAACTTATTAATCCGAATCGAAAAATATCGGGATATAAAAATGCCGACGAAGCTAAATACAACAAAGCATATCAGACACATCAAAATAATAAATAAACGTACCTTAGCTGCATCCTGTTCAAGCATTGTTATCGGAACAAGCGCTACTAATTGCCATGATTGATTACCGATTGATTCGCTAATCGTCAGGTAATCTTTATTAAGTTCGGCTTCACTAGCATAACTCCTCGGTAATTCTCCCGATTGATACATTGTTCGGCCAAACTCATTCTTGATATAGAGAATACTTCCTTTTCCAATCTTCGTATAGTTGACACTGTCGAACAGATCCGGAATTCCTACATTAATCCGCAGGAACCCAATCTCCAATGGTTCAAGAGGATTGTATGTATCAATAAACCTCCGGAGCAATGAGATGCGATTATTCTCTACATCGCGCTCAATCTGCCACCATTTCATAGTTTCAGCATATTTTTCTGTTGGAAACTCTGTATACCAAGATTTATCCGTGATCCGTTTCATATGGTAAATATGATAGAAACTACTATTATCTAAATAGCCCTCAAGCCCAGGTGTATTCGAATAGATCTCAGGAATTGATTCATTCTTTAAAAATAGCGACATCCCAATCCTCATGCCTGTAGATTGAATAGCTACGTCCAGCTTCGGAAGTACCTTCTTAGACATCCGATCGTAATTCTCCCAGCCCTCTTCATAACTCCGAAGATTCCGATAGAAATCAAAATCACTATATAATTGAGTGGATATGCGAGTAACTTCATCCATTTTATAATCAATATTGTCACGAATCTGTAATAACGTTCCTTTAACATTCGTACTTGTATGTTCGCGTAATGAATCATTGTACATGGAGTGAGAGACTAAACCGATCACGGACACAGGGATGATAATAAAAAACATATACGTCAGCATTAATTTATACCCAATCGGCACATACTTATGTCTTCTTCTTGGTAGTTTCATGGAATATCATCCCCCATCACTTGTCCCGCTTACGATACTCCATAGGTGTCATACCATATGCCTCTTTAAACTGTCTGCTGAAGTAAGGAAGATAACGATAGCCTACCTTGCTCGCGATTTCATAGATTTTGCTCGTCGGATCTTTCAAGAGCTTGGCTGCCTGTTCCATTCGAAGTTGATTAAGTACTTCGCTGAACGTTTTCCCAGTTTCCTCTTTGAATAGATATCCCAAATAGTTAGGAGAGAAGGAGAATTGCTGTGCAATATCCTTAAGCGTAAAGTTCTCGCTCATCTTGTCCTTCATCATTTGAATAATTTCTCTAATCAGTTTATTGTTCACTGACTCTGATTTGCTGCGTAGGTACTCGGATATCTCAAACGTTTTGAGCACAAGCCAAGAGCGAATATCACTAATCGTATCGAATTGAAGCAATATATCTAAACTATGTAACTCCATGCCTAATATTTCAAATAAGTCCTCACTAACATCCTTCAACTGCTGGTCCAGCTTCCATATAATATACATTGCTAGATTATGTATAGTAAATTTGGATCTTAAACTACTTACAGAACGAAACAACTTATCAATCTCATCATAAATAAGGACTAACTCATATTCTTTCATCGCTTTAAACAGCGTATCCATGCGAGTATCTAACATCCGAGCATCGATCATTCCAGGTTCGCTGCTAACGGTCTCGTACATAATAAGATTGCCTTTGCCAATGAACATCTTTCCGTCAACCGCTTCCATAGCTTGTCGATATGATGTGTGAACTTGTTCCGTAGCAAATGTCGGCTTCCCTATACCTACGGTCATTGTGACAGGAAACTTTGCGCGAATCGAAACGTAAATATCTTCAATGAAATTGTCCATTCCCTGTTCGTTAATCAACAAAGCGATCCGATATGACGATACCTTGTAGCAATGTGGCATGCCGTGCTTCTGACCGATTTTATTCACTTCATAAAGAAAGTCCTTGGACATTTGATGTTTAGAGAGATTATCCTGATCTTGAAACCAATTGAAATAGTCTAGCTCTAAGACTGCTACTCGAACAGGCCATTCCAGCTTATCCAGACCATATGACTTTACAAGCGTCAACATTCCAGTCTGGTCGTCCCCCTCCCATTCCCCTTCAAACAAGCGTATCAATAGATCATTTTTGGCCATAGGAATCATATGTTGATACGCTTCTTCGACGTCACGTCGTTTACTTTCATCGTCCAAATCCTGCCTTACTTTCTGAAGTGCAGCAATAAGTTCATTATCATCCATTGGCTTAAGAACATAGCTATAGGCCTTCAAGGACAATGCTTGCTTTACATAGCTGAAGTCTTGGTAACCGCTTACAAATATCACACGAATATCCGGTTTCTTCTCTAAGGCAATCCGGGCTAGCTCCAGCCCCGACATGTTCGGCATATTCACATCGCTAACTATAATATCTATATCATGTTGTTCCAAAATATCACACGCGGTAAACGCGTTATTCGCTGCCTCTACGACTTCCATACCCAGCTCGTTCCAAGGAATAAATTGTCTCATGCCTTCTAGATCAAGCATCTCATCGTCTACTAATAATACGTTATACATCAACGTAGTCCCCCTTTGAAATGCGGTGAAATTATCCCTATTAATTCTACTATCGAGTCTATTCCAGTATACCATTCATTGTCTTACCTAACAGCCATAAAACTAAGATTAACAGTAATGTAAACGTAAAAACGAAGGTTTGCCTAGTAGCAAACCTTCGTATTACTTAAATTATTATTTGCCTAAAGCTTTCTTGTTTTCTGTCCATACATTTGTAACATAAGCAAGGAATTTCTCATATCCAACCTTCATGGAATCGTCATGTGCTTTGTCAAGAATTGCTAATGCTTCTTCATCTGTCTTAGCATACATTGACTTCGCTCTAGCTGTTAGCCAGATATCTCTAACACTTTGTCTAATAATACCTTCTTCACTATCTGGAGCCGGATCCCAATTTAGGAACTCTGTAAAGTCACCTTGAGAATCCCATGTTACTTCCATTTGCCAACGGTTACTAAAGTCAATTTGGTCAGCTGGAAGAGTTGATAAGAACTTTTTCTTCGTGCTATCCAAGAATACCGTGTTACCTACCCAAACCAAGTCACCGGCTTTACCGCTAATTTCGGATAGAGGTTCTGGATCATTTAGATATTTATCTTTATTAAATTTAGGCGTAACTCCATCTGCTTCAAATCCATCCCAATAACCATCTGGTCCTGATGGGCCCCAGTTAAGAACCATATTACCTTCTGGACCTGTCATCCAGTCAAGCATAGCAAACACAGCTTCTGGATTTTTAGCATTTTTAGATATTGTTGCTACGTTCCACCCCAACTGATTATACGTTCCTGGAGTGATCTTACTTTGGTCTAGACCTGCTTTGTAAATTGGTTTAATAAACATATAACCAGCTTCTGGATCTGCCTTCTTCATCTCTTCGTCAGCAGTTGCGAGTAACTTCATTGGATCGAATGTCGCAATAACAGCAAACTTGCCATTCAGCGCTTTCTCTCTAATTTGGTCTTCTGTTTGGGTATTCGCATCCTGCGTCATTAGTTTCTCACGCATTAATTTAGCACCAAATACTACGGATTCACGGAATCCAGCGTCTTTATAAATCGAAGCCATTTTGTCGCCTTCAGGAACGGCAAAGATTCTAGTATACGAAAGGTTATTCTCTTTGAAAGAGGAGAACAACTGGTCAATACCGTTACCATCTTTGGCCAAACCAGTCTCGAACGGAATTACATCAGGGAACTTCGCTTTAACAGCATTTAAATATGCATATAAATCATCAGTAGTCTCTAGTTTTGGAGAACCGAGTTCTTTGTAAATCTTCTTATTGATCGCATAACCGGCATTTCCGTTCGGTTGCGTTGTATAATAATTCGGTAGCTGATAAATTTTGCCATCAGGAGAACGAAGCAATTCCAAATGTCCTGGTGTTAAAGAAGCTTTAAAGTTAGGATATTTGTCAATATATTCATCCAATGGAACTAGCATATCCGCTTGACGAAGACGTTCTACGTCAGCACCCTTTTCAGTCCACACAATATCTGGTAGCTCATTACCAACGATCATCGTCTGTAGCTTTTGGGCATTATTACCGCCAGAGCTAATTCCGGTGACATTAATCTTCAAATTATCTAAGATCCATTTCGAAGCAGCATCATTACCCCACTTCGGCATTTGATACCAGCCGTAGTTACCATAGAATGATACTTCAAGCGGTTCCTTCCCTAACTCATACAAATCAGCCGCTGGAGCTTCAGTTGCAGTGTTTACCGCGTTTCCTCCTTGATTCTCTGGTTCAGCAGTTGCAGCTGGAGCACTTGAATTATTGCCACCGCAGCCCGCCAACAAAGTTAGCACCATCAAGATAGACAACATACTGAGAAGCATCTTTCTCTTGTTTTTCAATGTGTTTTCCCCTTTCAAATTGTTAATCTATGTTCAAAGCAAAATGCTCTAAACCCAAAACTCGTTCTATCATACTACTCTTTTAGTGATCCAACCAAAACACCTTTAACAAAAAACCGCTGAAGGAATGGATACACACATACGATCGGAATTGTTGCAACCATTATTGTGGCCATAGTCAAAGACTTCGACGTTATCTTCTTGGCCGCGTTAATATGTGCAATGGAGCTTGCATCTACATTAGACAGCTGCTCTGAAGCAATGTTAGAGAACAATATCTGTCTTAAGATGGTCTGAATCGGCATTAACTCCTCTTTCGTAATGTAAATACTCGCTACGAACCATTCATTCCAGTGATTTACCGCTGTGAACAAAGATAATGTTGCGATTACAGGACCGGACAGAGGCAATACTATACGGAAAAAAGTTCCCCAGTTACCGCAACCGTCAATCTTCGCCGACTCTTCCAAGCCTTGTGGAAGACCTTGAAAGAAGGTGCGGAATATGATCATATTCCATACGCTGACAAGTGCTGGAATAATAAACACCCAAAATGAGTTAAAGAGACCTAGATTTCTAATGAGCATGTATGACGGAATGAGTCCCCCTCCGAAATACATCGTAATGATACACATAACCATGTAGTATTTGCGGCCCATCAGTTCACGCTTCGACATCCCATAAGCAAATATCGATGTTGCCAATATCGCTGATATTGTACCAATCACCGTTCTCAAGACGGCAATGACGAATCCACCCATTAAACGAGAATCTTCAAACACAATCTTATAATTCTCAAGCGTGAACTCACGAACCCAGAATGTAACTCCTCCTTTGGAGGTATCCATCCCTTCATTAAAGGAAATGACTAGTGAATTCCAAAATGGATATAAGGCCGAGAATGCCAGTAAAGTTAAGAATACATATATAAACCCGATGAATAAGCGGTCCCCTATATTGCTACGTGTCATAGTCCAGTCCTCCTATATTGAGTAATTCATTACCACAAGCTGTTACCTGCTTTTCTGGCAACGAAGTTTGCAAAAGTAAGTAATGTCACACTGATAACGGCCTTAAACAATCCGATAGCAGTCGCATAGGAGTACCTGAAGTTGTCTATACCGACACGTACAACATATACATCAACTGAATCTGATACTTCTCTTAGAGCTGGATTGGAAGCAAGGATCAATATATCTTCGAATCCTGCATTCACAAGATTACCGATTGCCAGAATCATGAAGATGATTACAACTGGTATAATTGAAGGCAACGTAATCAAATAAATTTGTTTAAAGCGACTTGCACCATCCATCGAAGCTGCTTCGTATAAGTGCGGGTCAATACCAGCAATGGCAGCTAAGTAAACAATCGAGGCAAACCCGATTTCTTTCCATACATTGGCCGTAATTAAAATGCCCCAGAAATATTCTGACATGGACAGGAAGTTTACCGGTTCGTTAATTAAATGTAATTTCTCAAGCAACATATTTATACTGCCATTATCTACGGATAGCATCGAGGTCACCATCGAGCCGATAACAACCCAAGATAAGAAGTGAGGCAAGTATGTAACCGTCTGAATAACCCGTTTAAAGAACATCTTACGAACTTCATTCAGCATTAACGCCAAAATAATCGGTGCAGGAAATCCAAAACAGAATTTCAATAAGCTAATAATAATTGTATTTTTCATAACTACTGCAAACTCAGGAGCATTAAAGAAGTAAATAAAATGCTTCAATCCAACCCATTCACTACCTATAAAGCTTGCACCTAACTTGTAATCTTGGAATGCGATAAGAATCCCGTACATGGGGATATAAGCAAAAATAAAAATTAGAACGAGTGCTGGAATTACCATAAGCTGTAGATCTATTTGCTTAAAAAAGCGTCTTATCCCGCTAGTTCGTTGCTTATCGAGATTTAGTCCCGATCTCTTGTCTGGTGCGACGCTTGCGTTCGCCATATGTGAATCCTCCTAAACCTAGATTCTTGTAGAAAAAACATGCTTACTCTGTTGTGATAATTTCTAAGACAAGTACAGATCATTCATGGCCTTCTCTCTTATATGTAGGCCTGGTTCTCCTTCTCTCCCTCCGTTGAATTGCAGCATTTATACCTTAACTTGTCGAATCACCGCTGTCATATTGCCTTCGTTACCTTGACTTCTTATAAATCAATCTTAATATCAAAGCGCTTTCAAAGGTATATGACAAAACAACGATTATTGATACTTTGACACTCTCTTGTATCTAGCTTGTCCTATCTTGCTATATTGCTTATGAACTAGACTCTTTACATTCGATTTATTGCAATTCACAGCAAAAAAGCAGATCCCAATCATTCCTTGGAAATCTGCCCTCTTGCTAAAAAATCTCAACATCTAACTATTCTTGATTAGTAACAATCCCTTGTTCCAATGCATATCTGGTCAACTGTACTCTATTTTGAACTTGCAGCTTATGTAAAATATTCTTCAAATGATTCTTGACTGTATGCTCAGATATATTCAATTTTCCCCCGATTTCCCTATTGGTCAGACCACTAGCTACATTTGACAATATCTCCCGTTCTCTAGGAGTTAAGGTCTCTACTGTTTCCTTTTTAGTTGTCAGGGAAACGTCCTTCAATATTTGAAAGGCTAACTCTCGGCTTAAAGGCGCCTCCTCACTAACAATGGAGCGTAAATACTCGATCCAAGTTGAAGGTGCTAAATTTTTTAACAGATAACCTTGGGCGCCTCTTTTTAAGGCTTCAAGCAAATGAAACATATCATCCGACACCGTAATCATCACAATTTTCACATAAGGAAACCTTAGCTTAATTCGCTGGGTTGTCTCTAAACCATCCATGTCAGGCATCTGAATATCCATCAAAATGAGGTCCGGCATCCATTGCTCGGTAAACTCAATGGCTTCCCGACCATTTGTCACTACGCCTATGATCTCAAATTTCTCATCCATGGAGATAATATCACAAATAGCCTCCCTTGCATGAGCATGATCATCAACTACAAGAACCCGTGTTTTCATCTCATTTCTCCTACCTTTTCTCCTACCTTATGTAATTCTACCAAAGTGTAATTATTCTCTGTTGCGACTCGTAAATCCCAACTCATTTCTTTTGCTCTTTCATACATGATATTCAGACCATAACTATCATTATAATTAAAAGGGTCCCCTAATAATCCGATTCCATTATCCTTAATTGTCACTTTCCACTCTTCTTTATTTCCCTTTCCTTCAATCCATCCTTTTGTTGCATGAGCATGCTTCTGAATATTTATTACTGCTTCACGAATACAGGCAAGTAGTTCTACCTTTTCTTTGGGATTTAAAGATTCATCAGAGATATTCCAATCTACATCCATCGAGATAAGAACCTCTTCAGCAATTTGTTTAACCTTTTCATTTAATGATTCTCTTTGAGGAGCATCTTCTGCTAATGTCGTTGAATAACTCAAATGTGAAATGGCTTGTCGAACGTATCGATTCACTTCATGAACCGTTTTACGAATCTTATATATTTCATGATTATATTTCTCCTGATCAGTAATGAATTCTAAGCGGTCCACTTTTACAGATAAAAGGAATAAGGATTGTGCAACCCCATCATGCAATTCCTTTGCCAGTTGCTCTCTAGCCTCAAGCGCTACTTTATTCGCTCGTTCAGATTCAAGCTCTCGTTGGATTTTTTCCAGCATAGAGAATAAACGACTAAGCAACGTCACACTTACAATATAAACCAATAATGGTGTTATCCAGTTGCCGATATCCATAGAGATATATGATAAAAGGAACTGATGACGAACATACTCCCAGACACCTATAGTTAGGGTTGGAATGAACAAAATCATCCATTTAATTTGTTTATATGTCACTGGAATTCCCCCATCTAGCCTTTCAGCGTTTTTTTAAACCTTGCTGGTCATAACTTGAGTATACTTGAAAAAGATGATCCAAGTTAATCTTGATCATCTTTTTCCGCATTTATATATGATTGGAGTTGTGAGTCGCTATTTATTTCACCTAACAACAATCGAGAAATTTTTCCCTGTTTATCAATTATAAATGTGGCAGGCAAACCAACAACTCCATATAATCCAGACACTTTTCCCGTAACATCAATGATGACTGGGAAATAAAAATGATTTGTCGCCAAGAAATTGTTTACTGTGCCCTTAGATTCTCCCACATTTATGAATATTGTTGCCACGTCAGATCTATTGGACTGGAAGACATCATTTATGAGCGGCATCTCCTTCACACAAGACTCACACCAAGAAGCCCAAAAGTTGAGGATCACCACTTTTCCCCGATAGTCAGAGAGCTCCATTTTTTGCCCAGTTGTATTCGTTAGTTCGAAATCAGGAGCAATACTACCAATGGTTAATTTAGCTGCCTCCTGCTGACTATTATCATGTCTAGACGAAACTACAATCCATGCAATAGCCCCGAGTGCTATCAAACCAATCACAATAGTAACGATAACTCGCACATTAGAATTTTGATTGTTCATTCGATTCACCTTGAGCTTATTCCTAAACTATGTTGAAAAGCGGCTTGTAAAGGTAGCTCTCCATACTTTTGACGAAAATATGCTACGCTACCTTCTCCACAATTCCGTCCCTTATTCAAAAATACAACATCATCTGCGACCTGTTCCGCAATGTCAAGCTGATGAGTAGAAAATAGAACGGTATGGCCTTCAAGCTGAATCTCCCTTAATAGTTTGACGAACTCATTCATCCAAAAAGGATCTAATCCATTCGTTGGTTCGTCCATAATTAATAAAGGAGGATTGGCCAGAATAGCTTGGGCAAATAAAATACGCTGCCGCATTCCTTTAGAGAAAGAATTCACCTGCTTATGTCTTTTATCCTCTAATCCCACCAGAGCGAGCACTTCGTTCACTCTGTTCTGCGAAACTCGGCGTAATGCAGCCCAAAAGGATAATACCTCTTCTGCCGTCAGCCCTTGCGTAAATTGATAATCATCCGGCATGTACCCTATTTGTTGAGAGAATATCTTCCTATTTCTTTTCCATTGCAATTTATTTACCGAAATTTCGCCCGAGCTTGGTTGGAGAATCCCAGCGATCATTCGCAAAATCGTACTTTTTCCCGCACCATTTCCACCACACAGCCCAACTATACTTCCGGATTTAATATTCAGATTGATATCTACGATGATCTGTTGTTCTTTAATCTTCTTATTTACACCAACGAGTTGGACAAAGGGATCAGCCACGAGAACGCCCCCTCTCCCAGATCCAGTACACAATGGTAAGTGACAGACCAATCCAAACTAAGCATAGTCCAATAAATACTAAACTTCCGCTTGGCTGATGAATCCAATTTACCCATTTATAATATTCAGGACCTAATACAGATCCGCCTCCAAGCTTAATGACAACAAACAAACGAACTAACTCGGCAGGATTTAAAAAGGTGAAGAATACCAATACTGGTTTGATCCATAAATACGGAAGTAAGCCTAAGACAGCTATTAAAATACTGGACCAGCCAATCACTGCAAAGAACCAGATCATGACCGAAATCGTTAAAGCCTGCCAACGATTTTTGGATAGAGAACCTACAAATAAGGCTATCGACAGAAATAGTAGTACTAGGCCAATTGAAAAGGCAAGGAAGAGAAGAAATGTTGTCGCTGCAAAGGTTTTACCAATAATTATCGTAATCAAGCCCATCAAACCATAACCAAAGGAGACAATCGTCAATAATACTACAGATAATCCGGCATATTTGCCTATCAAAAAAGACATCGTTCCAAGGGGATACGTAGATAATAGCTGCCAACTACCCTCTTCCTTTTCCGCAGTAAGTGAGAAGGATCCTAAAAACAAAGTCATCAGCGGAAGTACATAGAGTATAAGACTTAACATAGATCCGGTTACTCCTGAGTAACCACTAACCTCATTCTGAGAGTTAACTAGCAACAAGCTTAGGCTAAAAACAGAAAATAGAATTAGAAAGGAATAAGCCCACGGATTGCGGAATCCCATTTTAATCTCTCTACTTGCAACTTGCAGCATATCTGCCATGTTCATATCTCCATCTTCTGTATTTAGTTAGTGCCATTGTGATCCATATTCATGTCTTCATGCATATCCCCATCCATTCCTTCTTCCATGTGCATATCCATCATATCCTTGCTTTGTTGCCAAGTATGGTTAGATAGTTCATCAGCGCTTAATATTTGCCCAGTACCCTGCTCATGAACAAAGTCCTCTGCGGATTTTTTTACCTTAAAACTAATAATTCCATACGCCATCGGTGTGCGGAACGAGCTGTCATACACATAGGTAGCTTTACTAAACTGTATCCATTCTTTATCGTTATAGTCGCGAACATAATCCATGCCTATATGATCCACACCGTTTTTCTGCTTCCATTCATTCATACAACCAATGTCATCGAATTTTAAATTTTTGCCGTCTTTGGTCACTATCTGTGTTGCAAAGGCATCATCCTTCACCTGCATGTTACATATGACGCAAACATCTACATCTTCGTTTATTGCCTGCGGTGTGTACTTCTTCTGACCACAACCTACTAACAAGAAAATTCCCAACATAAGCGCAAAAGCCATTGACCATTTTTTCATGATTTGGATACCCCCGAATAAAATATAATAGCTACTGACGTAATCAGAAGTGTTGACGTGATAAGGAGCATAAACGTCGTCTCAGAAATATTTCCTTTTTCAGTTGAAGATGGCGGTGGTTTTGAGATCGAATCTATACTCATTTTCATTAATGGTGAAGAATCTTTAGTCCAGCTTTCCTGGTTGTTGGTATACATTGAACTTAAAAACGTCATACCTGTTGATTGAAAAAACAATTGAAAGGCTGGAGTTTTAGAAATCAACTCTTGGTAAAATGGATTGATAGCGTAAGGGATTTCACTTATTCCATCTTTATTTAAGTCTAAGCCTTGTGCGGAATCCCAATAATTCTGTTCAATTTCATTGGCGTCACTATCTGTGGCCTCTGCTTCAATCACGTTGGAAACAAAGTCATTATCATGAATCTTGTTGCTTTCTGCATGAACAAATTGAATCCCAATAAAGTTTCTAAGAATTGAGTTTTCTCTTATTTGATTCTCTTGCGATGACTCGATGTATATTCCTACCCTGTTTCCTTCTACGATATTCTGTTCGATCACCGAATTCTGAACGCTATATAGAAGTATTCCTTGAGCGTTAACATTTTTACTCTGTTTTAGAAATGAATTATTAGAAACAAGAACATCCCGAACCCCCATAATCATGGCGCCTGTTATGTTATATTCACCTAGATTGCCAATAATCTCGGAGCCATCTATATACATGCAATGAATACCGTACCGTGAACCCATAAGCTGATTATTTAGGATTTTCAATTGACGACTGTTCTCCAAATAAATGCCATCTCTCATATTCTGAATCTTATTTTGTTCAATAGTGTTGTTATGAGAATTGTAGAGATCGATCCCATTCCCCTTTTCCCCAGTCTTGATGTTCTTAGTTCTCAACCATGAGATCGAGTTATGAAGGACAGTCCCTCTGTCCGCATCCCGTAGCAGTATTCCATATCCCTTCGTTTGGATGTTCAAATCCTTCAAACCTACTTCATCCGCTGTAACAACGATGGCTGCTGATTCATTAACATAATTTTGTCTAATATTGAACCCTTCCACAACCACCCCTTCTGCTTGAATCATAATAGCTGCCTCAGGGGAATCGTTTGTCAGCAATACTTGATTAGAACCTTGAATATGTAACACTTTATTGATGACTACAGGTCCCAGATAGTTTCCTTCAGCCAACACAAGCGTGTCTCCCGGCTGTGCCTCATCGACAATTTGTTGAAGATCAAAAATTTGCTTACTTGATACCTCCTCCTCAGTCGCAGAAAAAGCAACTACAGTAAATAACAAACTAACGAGAATGAAATGGATCAAAACTACAAAAATAAGAACATTCATGCGATGTTTGCTTCTCATTAACTTACTCCCTACTTTTCGTTTCATAGATCAGTACATCACCAATTCTTCTAATCAAAATAATAGGCTATAACTTTTTTCACTAACATAGCCCTAAAGAGTCCTTTTATAAGAAGATTGTGTGTAATTATGGCGTTTTCATGAAGATTTATATTAAACCTAACAAAAAGACACATGCAGACTATTCTCTGCATGTGTCTTAGTTATCTATTAAAGACGATTCAACATTTCCTCACTAATGTTCTCAGTGATTACTCTTTGGAGTGCCGTAGTTATCTGCTTTCTTTATGCTGTATAAATGTTACTATTGGCACAGAATGAGAAAAGATAAGTATGCTATAGTTTTTTCTAATAGCGGGCAAGAGGAGGAATACTTCAGATCAGGTTATGCGGGTAGCAAGCAGTACTCTTTGTCCTGAAGCTATGATAATTAAGGAGGAGTTATTATGGTGCACCTCGTTTATTGTGACGACAAGGAAAAAGTTTTGGAGAAGATACTAAGCGGAATGAAAACCATGGTAGTTAGAGGTGCTGCAGGAAGAAAGATTCCACACAGCAGAGTATTTGAGGATGAAACGCTATACTTTATGAAAAAAGGAACAGGTAAAATTTCTGCGATGGCTACGGTTACTCACGTTCAGAACTACATAAAACTAGCAGAAGAAGAGATTACCCAAACACTTCAAGACAATCAAGAAAAACTCCATTTGACGGACAAGCAAATGATTAGATGGCAAAAAAAATGTCTCTGTTTAGTCGAATTTTCTAATGTAAAAGAAATTGGACCTTTAGAGTTTGACCATCAGAGTAATATGGATGACTGGCTAATTATTGAGAAAATTGAAGATGTAGTAGTAGGAACTAGCATACCGTACAATTATGACAAATCTAAATTCCAATAAGTCAGACTAGAAGAGTTAATATCAATACAGAATATGGGATTTCGCATATTTGGTATATCAGATCTGAAGTGGTGAGAATATGAAAGTATCCATTGAAGAAATTAGCAGGGACCATGAAGAGGAAATTATCATCAGATGCCACGAGTTGAATGATGATATTCTAAAATTGCTAAGCAAATTAGAAATAAAAAACACTATGATACTTGGATATGACGATGACAATATCCACAGGATTAGAATAGCAGACGTATATTACTTTGAAGCAGTGGACAATAGAGTGTTTATCTACTGTAAAGACAAGGTATTAGAGTCAAAGCATAAGCTTTATGAGCTGGAAGAAATATGTGAGGGAATGAAATTTTTCCGGGCATCTAAATCTAGCATTTTAAACATAAAAAAGATATTGTCTGTAAGGCCTTCCATAAGCGGCAGGTTTGAGGCAAAGCTGGATAACGGAGAAATTGTAGTTATCTCAAGACAGTATGTACCTGTATTAAAAAAGATGTTGGATTTATAGGAGAAAACGGAAAATGAAATTAAAAGAATATCTTAAAGAGTTGATCCGAGATTTTTTAATCATATTTGCAATTGTCGTCATATTTATAACTGTATTGCGGCAGATATTTTCACCCAATGAGCATTTTGAATTGACAGATATTTTTATCTATATGATATGTGCATTGGCTGGAGATTTACCAAGCTTAATCTTCTACTCGTCAAAGGAGATATCCGAAAAGGAAATGCGGCTCCGGATAATCATTCATTTCGTGGTACTGGAAGTTGTTATATTGACCTTGGCCAATGTAATGGCCTGGATAAGCGGTCCCCTAGATACGCTTTTATTAGCAATTCAGATTGCGGTAATCTATGTACTAGTCCGCTTCTTGACATGGAGGGATGATAGAAAATCAGCGCATAGAATCAATGAAAAACTAAAGGCTATGAAAGAAGAATCAATGCACGTTTCGGAATAAGAATAAGAAGTGAATGACAGCTTACCCCTCCTTTTGTACAGCTTACCTGTCTTTATTTACAGCATACCGTTAACGCCAATACATCCGGCTGGGTGTATTGTATGCTGAATCTAGAAGGAAAACTGTAACAAACAAAAGGAGACAACAAAGTGGGAACAATTGTATTTATTCTCGCAGCATTGATCGAGATCACGTTAGCCGTATACTGTATTGCAACAAAGTCCAATCAGAAGAGAACCAGAAGTTGGATCCGTATCGGTACATTCGCCACATTCTTCTTCTTTACTCTGATATCGGTCATTGAGTGGAGCTTTCAATGGAAATTGCTTGCTGCGACACTGCTTATTTGGGCAATAATCGGTGTCGTGTCGCTGATACGTAAGAAAGAGGAGAAGAAAGAACCTAAGCGTGTAGGTATCATATTCAAGGCACTCGCCATGTTACTGATTCTGATTATAGCGATGGCACCCGCTTTGATGTTCCCACAGTATGAGCCTCCCCAGATGACAGGTAGTTATGAGGTGGCTACAGCCGTTTATACATACACAGATGATAGCCGTATTGAGACATTCAACAATTCAGGCCAGAATAGGAAGGTTACTGCCCAATTCTGGTATCCTGCGGATAAGGATGGAACATATCCGTTAGTGGTATTTTCCCATGGTGCGTTTGGAATAAAAGATAGCAACACTTCCACCTATATGGAATTAGCAAGTCATGGTTATGTCGTAGCCTCTCTAGACCATCCCCATCACTCCATGTATACCGTTGATACGGAAGGCAAATTCACAATGGTAGATACGTCATTCATACAGGAAGTAATCGATGTTAATAAGGGCATTTACGATGAGGAGACCGTGTTTGAGCTCACTCACAAGTGGCTGGAAGTTCGTACCCAAGATATGAATTTCGTACTCGACACGATTATTGAGAACACAAAGAATACCGATTCCGACGAGGTTTATCAGCTTATTGACACCAACAAAATCGGTTTGATGGGTCACTCTCTTGGCGGAGCGGCAAGTGCACAAGTTGGTAGAGATCGTGATGACGTACGTGCAGTTATTAATCTCGATGGCGATTTGCTCGGTGAGAATGTAGACTTTAGGGGCGGTAAATACGTTATTAACGATAAAATTTATCCACTTCCGATACTCAATATATACACTGACGATATGATGAAGTTGTTTGCCGCTGCTCATGACGCAGGTTATATTGATGCCAACACACTGATATTAGACACTGCTCCCAAGGCGTTCATGGTCAATATCAAGGGCACGAATCATATGAGTCTTACTGATCTACCTCTTTTCTCACCGATGCTCGTATCTATGATTAGCAATTCAGTGAGTATGGGTGGCGGGGTTGAGGCAGACAAATATTATATTATCGAGACAATGAATACCCTCGTGCTTGAGTTCTTTGATTGCTATCTTAAGGGCGAAGGTGACTTCGACTCTGAAGGGACTTATTAATGTACTTTCACCTTGAGATCCCCCTACTTGTTACGACATCTCAAACGCACTTGGAAATTAATAAGCCCTGGCAATTGCCAGGGCTTTCCGTTTGTATTTATTTTATCTGAAATTTATCGCTGCTCTATCAGCTAAATAGATACGATTTACATCACCAGAATCATTGTATACCGCAGAAAAAAATAACTAATCATGATGTGTGTTTGAATCGGAACTATTAATTGAATTTCCTCCAATAAACTCCTCTTTTTTTGTGTCAAAAAGATAATCAATCGTAAATGGTTCCGTACCGCGTATAATCGGATATTTATCACCATATAACTTTAAAACTTCTTATTTAGAATCTCCGATATTCAAACGATGATCAGTTTTGTATATATTTTCCGATTGCTCATCTCACAATATCATAACCACAGTTTTATTATATCGATAGAAAACTCGGCGTCTCCGAACTGTCAACTTTTCCAGTTCTAGGGTTAATATTCGCGGTCTTCGTCAACGTTTTGTGACATCACTAGAATTTAATAGTTGTTGGTGCTTTTACTTCGGGAGTTGCAATGACTTTAGTATTTGTACTTGGAACATTAGCTTTAATCTTAACCTTAATTTTGGAACTTGTACTCCTGCCACCTAAGCCACCGGCCATTCCCATATCAAATAATACGACATACTCTACCTCTTTTGATTTAAAATACGTACTTACTAACTGTTCTCTCCCCAGCTTACTCTGCCAGCATTATTCGTATAAGCACTCGTTCCCGTTAACAGGCCATACAACTGAAAGCCCAGTTGGTTCATCAAGCTTTCAATCTTCCCTTCGACACTTGCCAGTTCTTCCTTAAGGAAGGCAACGGTACGTACATAAGCTTTGGCTTGGTTGGCTTAGCAGACTGAACTGGTTTAGGAGTCGCTTTAGACATTAGGGAATCTATCTTCTTATGAAACCATCTAACTTTCCCTTAAATAATTTCCTTCAAGAAAATTGGTGGAATCCATCAAAAAGAACAATAATCGAGTACACCGACTGAATTATTTATCCATAAACAAGGCTATATCTTCTTTATTTTTCACATTATCAAGAGAGTTAAAGGTAAATGAAATCCATTTTTTGTAATCATCATTAGATTTACTATAAAAACTAATTGAAACATTATCATAGATATACTCTCTTTCTTTAATAAATTGAATAATCTTATACATCCTACTGTATTCTTCATCCGTATTATCCAATTCGAAAAGACGATTTATTACTATATGAATTTTAGTATTTTCTTTTAGCTCCTGCTTTATCTCCTGATAACTCGGCGGTTCAGGTATAGGTATCTTTTCATATTTCTCCAATATTTCAGGTGTAGGATCTACTGAAATCCTTCCTTTATCACCTTTTGAATAAATACTTTTAACAAAAGGGTCTAATTCCTTATTCACATCATATTCCCACGATGCTTGTAGATAATAGTCTGTTAACTCATCAATATTCTGTAATTTATCTACAAATCTAAATATTTTGAATTTAACCTCTTTATTATTTATTGGATGTGCAATTACCCAATAACTATTATCCTTGAAACTATATTTAACTTTATCTACTTCAATCTTTTGAGAGAATCTTTCCTCACAATAAGCTAATACTGTCTTCTTAAATTCATATCTTTTCCAAGGAGAACCTTCACAGATATAATAAACTAGAGCGGCTATAAACAAACAGATAATTGCTAGCTTTAATTTATGATTCATTCCACTCGCTCCTCCCAAATTAATTGAGGCGGGTTCTCTCCGCCTCAATTAATTTGATAACTTCCTGAAATCATTTCAATAAAGAATTAATCTCCTTAATATTCAACTTATACACAAATCGGGTAAACCAGTTACTTTTGTACGAGTTTATCTGCTTATCAAGTTGTTCCGTGTAATCTTTAAGAGTAAATGCATTATTATAAAAATTCGCTTCAAATACAATCTTAGCAGAGTTCGGAATAATTTCTCCAGACATAACAGGACTATTTAGAAACCTCTTCATTGATATACCATCATTTGTTTTGCCCAAACTTAGGGCTTCAAGTTCAACTTGCAAGCAGTTATTCCATCCCAACATATAGCCAGTTGTATCCCCAATTCCATCTTTATCTTTATACTCCGCTGCTTTTTTATCGAAGAACTTTAAAGATTCAGTAAAGTCGCCCTTTATATAAGTACTACTTGTATAGTTTTTGCTATTCCCATCAAATTGTGACTTATTCTCATAATTTCTCTTGTCGTTATTCCAAGCATTAAAACTTTCTAAGGAGGTTACTGCAGTACCATCCACTTTCATTGATAGTACTGTTTTATTTCCCCAATAAGTATAATACCAATCACCGCCTTTGTTTTGAAACAACGCAGAAGTGTGTCCTGCTCCACCAGCAGCATTCTTTGCAGTTATTATGATAGCATCCTTACCAGTCGGGTCATAATATTTATTAGGATTGTTACGCACATATACATATAAGTTCAAACTCAGTGGATTATGAATCTCCCCTTCATACGTATCCTCATTAATAAACCTACCTACACTTGGATCATACCATCTGGCACGTAGGTATTGAAGCTCAACTGAGTCGTCCCAATATTCTCCCGAATACCGGAACAGATTGTCTACGGTTTCTGTAGCAGTTATTGCATTTCCCCAAATGTCATAGGTATATTGATTAAGTATGTTCCCTGAGCTATCTCTCATTTCTACAACATCACCATGACCGTTGGTAAGATAATAACCTTTTTGACCATTGTCATCTTCTCGCATCACAAGCGCATTTCCGTACAAATAGTTTGCTTTTACATTAGTTGATCCATCCCTCTGAACAGTTCCTTCTGCAATGATAACTTGACCATCATAATAGTATCGTGTTGTTATGTTGCCTTCTTTGCGTTCAACGAGCAAATTATCTCCATTATATTTGTATTCCACCGAGGTACCATCAGATTGTATAACTTTCCTTAATCGATTCCATTCATCATAACTATATGATACATCCTCCGATATGGCACTGCTCACCTGTTCAGTTTGTAAAGTGTTCCTATTACCTCGGCTATCGTAAGTATACAGTTCATTGAATTGATTAGACTTCGTTATCCGGTCCATATTATCGTAACTGAACAGTTTTGTTTCCAGGCTGTTCTCCTTGACTTCTACTATGTTCTTGTTGATATCATGACTGTAATTATATTTATTCAAGGTTGTATTGTTATACTTATGATACAGGCTACTTAGATTGCCATCCATATAGGTGTTTTCTGAACTTGTTCCATTTGCCTGCCGCAAATTAAGCAATTGCCCATTTGCATTGTAATTATATGAGCTTTGAACAACGCCATTCCAAGTCACACTAGTTAAATTATTAGTAGAATTATAATCATATGAAACTTCATTAGCGAATGGTGTCGTCATTTTCACTCGATTACCAATCTGATCATAATCGTACGAAATCGTTTTTCCGTCAGGATAACTTATACTCATAAGCTGCCCTGTAAACGGTGTATATTCATATAAAGTGGTCTGACTTCCGTTATCAGTCATTGTCTTTCGAGTTCCATCATCATTATACGAATATAAAATCTGTTCGGTTGGACCTTGTTTACTGAGCAAAAAGTTACGATTACTATAAATATAATTGAATTCTTGTCCATTTCTATCTGTGTTTCTGATCATATTTCCGTTAGCATCATATTTATAGATATCACTTTTTTGTAAAGGATCTATGACTTTAATTAATTGCCCCAGTTCATCATAGTTTTTCGATAATACACTCTGATCAGGGTATAATATTTGAGTCAATAGCCCTCTATTATTATACGAATACTTATAAGTGTACTGATCAGGCGTAACTAATGATAGTAGGTTACCGAGTACATCATATGAGTAGGTTGTTACATTGTTTTTCCCATCCTGTTCAGAAAGAAGATGGCCCCCTGCATCATATGTTCCTGTCCAAATCGTTTGATAACTTCCGTTTAAGTTTTGCTCTTTTTTTATTACTTGTCCAAATAAATCAAAGTTTTGTCGTATGTTATTTCCGACTGCATCCGTAATCACACTCGTTTTGAAAATATCATCATAAATGATCTGCATTTTACTCTGATCAGGTAGTATCGTCGAGACAGTTCTACCCCATTTATCGTAATTGGTGACTGTCCGATTACTCTTTGCATCTTCTGACCATACCAAACGACTATACTGATCATATCCGTACTTAGATTTAGCTTTGTTTACACCATTCTCTACAATACCACTTTCAATTGTCAAACCTAAGGGATCCCACTGGCTGTAAGTGCTATTCATTACTTCATCAGTTAATACAACTTTATTCAAAGTATCGTTTATACTCAAGGTTGCTTTTGTACCATCCTGATTGACAGTTTGAATTAACCTACCAAGGATATCGTAAGAATAACTAGTCGTCCCTCCATTACCATCCATATATGTTTTTAGTGCCCCTGTGGCCATATTATATGTAGCGTTCACGGTTTGTGTATATGCTTGGCCTGAAGCATCTTTATATGGTCGGCTGATTTCAGTTGGAAACCCAGAACTATACTCATTACCATATTTAATCTGAATATCAACATTTGAATTATCAATTTCTTTGGTTCTAATCAACGTGATATTTCCATAAGCATCATACGTATAATAGGAGTCTTGTAAAACCTTTCCTGAAACATTTGAATCTAACACTCTTTCTTGCAGAATATCACCTTGAGCATTTCTTGAAGCAATTTGTTTGAATACATTCTTTGACAAGCTTACAGGTTCTAACGCAGTTGTTAATAAATGTGTTCCAGAATCATACGCATATGATGAAGTCAACTTTAACGGACTAGTATAACTAGTGACATTTTGATATGCGTCATATGTCCAAGCTGATGTTACAGGTACAGATGTAGCTAGTGTTGTCCTATTGCAATAGTATGAACTAGAAGTAATCGGGACATTTCGATGATTTGCTTCATCATAAGTCTGCTCGGTAATATATTCCGTCGTACCATCATTAGATATTGTTTTTACTGCAAAATAATCAGAACCATAGTTGCTATTCACATACTTTTTCTTAAATGTATTTTGGGTTTCTAGTAGTCCGTCAAACACAGTAGTTGTTAAAGTTAGATTACCTGTGAATGAACTCCCAATATCCCCCGAATATATAAATTTCGAAAGATTGAAATCCTTCGTGGTCATGTCCGTGTAATTTATTACATCTTTTCTTTCAGCTAGTCGAAAAGCTTGATTCACTTGTTCGTTTCCAACATAACGTGTAACAGGATTTACTTCATATTGATAGTCTGTTTTTGCCCCTGTCGGATGAACAATGTTAGTAAGAAGTGCATACGGATTATCAGCGCTCGGTGATGATCCGAGTAGATTAAACTTTGCTTGCTTGACTGCGTAACTATATGTCGTCTTTCTCCCCATTGAATCTATGACTTGAGTAAGTAGTTCTTTATTATTCTGTGTCGTTTTTTTGTAGATTACTGTCTGATCTCCCAGCGTGAGTTTTACTTCCCCCGATGTATACTGAATGTCAATGGAATTTCCTAGAGCGTCCTGAATTGATGTAAGAATAACTCCATAAGGAGAAACATTACCATAACTAAATCCGATATAGTTTCCGTAAGCATCTTTTATTTGTAGTATATTTCCATCTGAATCAAAATATTGAGAGGTTCCATAAACCGATTTTAAAACATACGCTGATTTTCTATTGGCATATGTTACAGAAGTATCTGACTCAAAGGATAAGTCAGACCATGGATAATTTTTTAATTGTTTTCCGTTAATTTCATAAACACTACCCTCAGACAACCCTACGTAAGTTCTACCACTATCAAACTTCAAATATGGTATATTCCAGCGCCATCCCTTTCCTAATGGAAACCGTTTGTCTAATGGATTATCTTTTACCTTGTTGTATGCATTGTAGTCTGTAAGTACTTCCCTAATATCTCCGCTACTATAATAAAGTTCCTCGTAATCAAAGTATCCCTCAGAATAGCTTCCGGCTGATCCAGTTGTATTATAACTTCCATTGTTTATTTCCCTCTGAAAAGCAACTGCTTCTTGATATAGCGAAAAAGGACCTGCTGTATCTGAATATCCATCTTGGATATACCAGTTTGATTTATTCGTTGTTGTTGTATTATAGGCAAATCTATACTCTTTGTAATAAATTCGATCTTTTTCATATCCACATGGATGAACTACTTCACGACTTAAACTAGGCGGATTATTTTTTGCAACATCCAATGTATACATGCTGGAGAAGGTTCCACCATTCCTTTTTGCATTTGATCCCATACCAGCGCTATACAACGGTGTTGATGTATCTGAACAAGCATATTTTACGAGAGTTTCACTATAGACGCGTTCCAAATTGTAATATTCGTCTCTGAACTTAAGCTCTTTATTAAAATCAAATACGTATCCATATTCCATACTGTATCCAACATCTGGTTCATAATATTGTGCATCACTGCTGTCATATGTGCGGCTTAGTGAAAATGACAAACCGTTTCTTCCAGGCAAAGTAAAAATTGACAATGATCCGGACAGTAACGAGACATCCTCACCATGTAAATTAACCTTATAAGGCGCCTCTGATATCTTAGCAATGGGCTTTAGAATTTCAGGTGTCGGATTCGTCGTTTTCTGAGCATATACTGCACCTGTTACATCATGAATTTCTGTAGGATCAATATTAGGTTGTTCCCCATCTATACCCTCTTTATCAAAGATTATTGGGTTTTCGTTAAATGTTGATGGAAATTCTAAGGGCTCTGGGTTAGTGATTGTTTCAAATATACTAAATGGCATTAGTTCTTTATTTTCAACATAAGAAGTTATGACACTTTCCGTTGAATCAGATAAATTAATGGGAACTTTCCGATCTAACGTTGGAGACATACTTCGTAGTGTTGCTGAATTGGATTGAGTCCATAATGTTGTAAAAAGCTCTTGGAGGGTAAATCCCTTATCTAATTCATTTTGTATCCAGTCTTCAGTAACTGAAAAGAGTTGAATTAAATCCTCCCTTGTTAGTTTGGCCTGATTTTGCTCGATCTGATCTTGCTCGACATTTAGTTGTCTTTCTAGCTCTATGCGATTACGTTCAACTTCCAGTTTTAAACTACCCAATTCTTCGACACTCTCGGCTGTTTGCATATTTAAGAGTGATGATTCCAAAGTTGGCTTTGGAGTTTCTACAGGATTATCGTTTAAAGTGTCTGGTAGGTCTGTCTGTTCTTCTTGATTCACAGGATTCATGACAAATTGAGCATCGTTTGACATGCACTTTATACATGCTATATGGTCTTCAATATAAATAATAGATATTTAAGATGACTTAGAAAACATAGGAATTGAACCCTGAAATCATTAAGATGATTGAATATTTGTAGAAATTGACGATTTAGACCACCAAAGACATCCTGAAAAATCTTTTTTCTGTTACCTAAACCACAAAAAAAAGGCGTTCGCTAATGAACGCCTTTCGACTTAAATTTTTATTTTGAAAATAAAAATCTCTAAAACACCTTCTTCTGCCCACGATCATCCTTCAAAATCTCCACCGCTTCACGGAACCGTAGCGAGTGGATAATTTCCCGTTCACGCAGGAATTTCAAACTATCCTGCAAATCAACGTCGTCAGTCATGTCGATGAGCCACTGGTATGTAGCTCTTGCTTTCTCCTCAGCCGCAATGTCTTCGTATAGATCCGCAATAGGATCACCCTTGGCTTGAATATAAGCAGCTGTAAAAGGTACTCCTGAGGCGTTCTCGTAGAATAGTGCGCTATCATGTGCGACATAATGAGGCCCTAATCCACATGCCCTTAATTCTTCCACCGTCGCGTCCTTGGTGAGTTTATATACCATGGTGGCGATCATCTCAAGATGCGCGAATTCCTCTGTACATATAAGTTATCATTTAGCTGATTTCCAATAGGAAGCTTCCGTAATATTTTCATTTTTTAACTTTATTCGGAAGATTAAAATACTCAACAATAAGTATAAGTAAACCTAAAAAAAATAAAATAACCCCCAGAACAAAGGGAGCACCTAAAAATAAGCTCTGCTCATTACTTAAATCCATTGCCCCAAATATTGCAAACCATAGTTTAGTCCCTCTCCAAACATCGACGGTTGGGAAGAGTTCTGAAGCTAACGTTATAATTCTTAAGCAGATCGCCGTTCCAATAGCGATAAATGTAATACCAATAATTGTTTTTTTCATTTCTTTCCCCCATCAATAATACATTTTATTATTCACAATCAAAAAATAGAATAAGCTATATATTAACATGAAAGTCAATCTAATATTTTCATTTAATAACTATATTATCATTAGTCAACGAAATAATTAAGTCTATAGCTTTCAATATATGTTAAAAAACACTCCCCTCTCGTACAACTAAGTGAGGGGGAGTGTTATTTAAATAAAATTATACATTAGGGGCACCAGTTGGTGGTGTTGGGGTTGTTGCTGTTAAACTTTGACTAGTATTAATTCTTGACCAATACTCATTAGATTTTGTAATAAGAGAATAATTTGATCCTGTTTTTGTATAATAATAAGTATTTATTGCACCCCCAGCGTAGATCATTAGATAGTATTCCCCAGAGTATTGGTCAAGTTTATACTTGATATATGGTCTATATCCCCACGCTGTCCAAGCTGGAACATTTGCGCCTTGAGATATAGTAGAAGTTTGTTCCACGCTTGCTGATGCGCTAAAGCCAAATTTATTCTTGATTTCTACAGCACCTTCAAATCCTATATCCCTACTAATTTTTAATGTTTTTGTATAAGAAACTGTTATAGCAACAGCAGAACGATAATTATCTTCAGTGACCCAATCCCTATTAAAGGTAACACGATTTTCAGATGAAGTTAATTTTGGCTCTTTACTCCAGCCTCGGCCTACAACTTGTCCATCAGCATAAAACGGTGTTATATCCTGTGTAGTCGCTCTTGATTGTGTATCTGAGGACATTATTTTATCAATAGTACTATTGATATTTTTAATATTTTCAGAATATTTTACTTTATCTGTATTGTAAAACTTTAATAAGGAATTTCTAAATGTCTCCTTATCGATAATCTTACCTGTAGACTTGTCAACCCCCTCTAAGTCAACAACTTTCTCCACTCTGATAAGACCCGAAGTAGTAGGAGCATCTTCGTAAATAGTTGAACTTTCTAACTCGTCCACTGTTTTAGAACTTACTACTTGAACTTTTTCTTCTGAAGCAAATACAGCTATACTGGAAAAAGAAGTCAGTCCAACAACACAAAGACAAATAGCTATTTTTTTAAAATTAACCATTTAAACCCTCCTTTAACATTTTTTGAAGTCTTCGCTAGTATATATTTAAACACATTAACTGTCAATCTTTTTTTGGAAGTATTATATTTTTATAGTTAATTTTTTAATATTTTCCAATATAAACCTGTTAATATATTAAACGTACAATTCAACTATATACTTGTAAAATCGATAAATAGAGGTTACTTAAGTAGTAGTAATAATGTTGATTATTGGAGTTTCGTCTATGGTGCAGCATCAAATTACCAAATAACAATACTACCTCCAGAAGATTATTATTATGTAATCAATTATCAAAAAGTCGGTGACAAATATCTTTATGTCTCTACGCATTTTGGTGGATAGGGTAGTGGTATCTACTTTACATTACCAGGACTAAGCAGTAGTGGAGTTATTCCGGAATATTACGTAAATATATTCAACGTCCAAGGGGTTCTGGAACGCATGACCACCGCAGAGCGTAACACCATTATGGAATTACATTGTCAACATTAAAGCGTACTTGTCCAACCGTAGACGCTCCTGAAGCTTTTAAGTCGTCACCTGCATCTTTAAGGGTTTTCATTATTCCGACAAGTTGTCTTAGCTCGGATATTTGATCCGTCAACGTCTAAATTGCCATCTTTTCTTTACTTTTCTACTCAAAATACCCCCTCCTTTTTGCACAATGCTTTATGTGAAAATTTTATAAAACTCAGCAAAAGGTCAACTAACTTTTCCCGCTGGTATACTGCCCTACACTCAATCCATCTTTTGTTACCTGGGCGACGACCGGTTTCAAGCCACTCTATGACATATTCAAGTTCACTTATTATCCCTTCACGTCCACCGATTACTTTTTTATCATCTGCGTCAGCTCGACTATATGCTCGCTCGGCACTCTTTAAAGCTCGTTGATAATTATCAACTGTCGCAAGCCCCAAATCTATCATTTGTGAAGGAGCTGGTATACAACTTAATACCTTTGCCATATCATCAGGCTCCTTTATGCGTGTCGTGTCCTCGATCATAACTAACAAATTTACTAAAGTCCTTCATAAAGACAAGCTTGACTGTACCGACTGGGCCGTTACGCTGCTTAGCAATAATAAATTCAACGATATTCTTTTCCTCTGAATCATGGTTGTAATAATCATCTCGATACAGGAATGCAACGATATCGGCATCCTGTTCTATTGACCCAGATTCTCGAAGGTCGGACATCATCGGACGTTTGTCCTGCCGTGACTCTACTGCACGACTTAATTGAGATAAAGCAATTACAGGCACATTGAGTTCACGCGCAAGTTGCTTGAGCTTTCGAGATATTTCGGAAACTTCTTGCTGCCGATTGTCTCCACGGCGATCAGATTTTATTGAGGTAGAGATCGCCAAATTATCGGGCAGACTCGATATATTACCTGTTGAAAAAATAGAAACTGCTTTGGGAGCACCTAAATAAGGAGTTCCGATAGTTATTAATTTATCAACCGCATTCACTTGTCTTATATATTCAGTCGCAACTAGCCCCCCCATACATACTGTTTAGGCTTCCAAACTTGATTATTACCTACAAATAATTCACTTACCATTATACCTGGTACTACAATTACAATGTTTTTGTAGACAGTTACTGAAACCTGACCACCAAACTCAGAACTTTCATCTATTGGCTGAACACGAAAAGTATATCTACCATCATCAGGAGGATTAAATTCAAATATGTTATGGTATGCATTTCCAGTATACTGTGAATATGTTTGTTCCCAACCATCTTCCCGAGTTACTGTTATTTGGACCGGGTGTGTTTCAAGAAAGCTGTAATGAATATCAATTGCATTCCCATATTCACTAAAGTAATCATCAACCCATACATCAGTACTTCTGGTGCCAATTCCATTGCTTGTGGAGGACATTGTTGAGGTGCTTCTCTGTTCCTGTAGTATATTTGAACTACCACTATTATCAGCAAAAACAAAATTATTAAATATGGGAAGTTGTATAATAAAGCACAAAAATATTATTATAATATTTGTCATAATCTTTCGCATATTTTCTCCTCCTGCTATTCTATTTTCATTAATAAATCTCCATAATTTTACATATTTCGAATGGAAAACAACTTGTGATTGATTTGTTTTCATCAATTAAGACATCAATATAAGTAGTTCTACCTTTAGTGTAGAAAGTAATATTTATATCCCCATCAGGCAACTTTTCCAGTAATGTATCCACTTCATTTCTCTTGAATTGGCCATTCAATATTCTTACTAATACAATCGTTACCCTTACACCATATTCTTTCGTTTGTTTCTTACTTTCTGACACATCAATTTCATAAGGAAGACCGGTTTGCTTTAATATCGTAGAAATTTGCTCGATTGTTTTATTTTGTTCTTTTTTAGTAGGAATTGATAAGTAATGATCAAAATTAGTAACTATAACAGGAGCAGCTAATAGAAAAAAAATAAATATATATATATTGAGCGAAACAAAGGATTTATTTTTCACTTTCTTGAAATGATAACGCAATGACAAAAAAAATAAAAAAAAATTAACAGTAACAATAAGACCCAATTAAATACACTATTAATATGATAAGTCGAAAAGATAATATTACCAATTACGAAGCTGGTCGATCCGCCCAATAAACAACTAGCAATCAATAATAATAAGTTAGCACTCCAATTTTTTTTCAATAACTTTCTACCTTCCATTTCCTTAGAAGTAAAATTAAGTATATTTTTTTTACATGTCGAATACTGTTGAATTTTGGAATTAACGATCACTTTTTATATTTTGAATATTATGGAAAAACTTGGACACACGATAGTCCAGTTGAAGGGGGGAGCTTTTTTATGAGCTTTTGAAGAAAAAACGGAAATCTCTGAGGAACGAAAGAAGACGATCTTAGAGAAAAAATGCTAGAATGATAACCTAACATATACTAGCGCACCTAATAGTAGTTGGCCTCCCTAATACCGGAATTAACAAAAAAAGAAGAAAATTTGAAAGTATATTCTTTGAAATTCCCCTCCTCTATTACTAGTAATAATTAACAGTTATAGATTTAATTAATTTCTTAGAAAATCCATTTTTGAAGGCTATCAATAAGTCGCAAAAATGGATAAAAAATACAAGATTCCTTGACTTAAACTATCGGTAAATTTTTTCTTAAAATTAATAGTTGTTCTAGATATTAATTGTCAACTTTGTTACAACATCCAATTAACACTAAAGGCCCAGTATTAAAACTAATATATCTGATCCACGTACTTTAGCGATCCCCATCCATTACGATTTTAGTTATTGAACCTCAAAAATAAGGTGCTATTTTGTGAATTCAACTCAAATAAATGCTTGTATCGTGCATGCGCAACGGATTTATCCAGCTCGATTCAAAAGTTAGTTACTCAAACTAACCCGTAAGTGGTCACATTTTAGTGGCCAACTTACGGGTTAGTTAAAAAACTTCTTCTGTTATTTCCTCAAAACACCTTCTTCTGCCCACGATCATCCTTCAAAATCTCCACCGCTTCACGGAACCGTAGCGAGTGGATAATTTCCCGTTCACGCAGGAATTTCAAACTATCCTGCAAATCAACGTCGTCAGTCATGTCGATGAGCCACTGGTATGTAGCTCTTGCTTTCTCCTCAGCCGCAATGTCTTCGTATAGATCCGCAATAGGATCACCCTTGGCTTGAATATAAGCAGCTGTAAAAGGTACTCCTGAGGCGTTCTCGTAGAATAGTGCGCTATCATGTGCGACATAATGAGGCCCTAATCCATATGCCCTTAATTCTTCCACCGTCGCATCCTTGGTGAGCTTATATACCATGGTCGCGATCATCTCAAGATGCGCGAATTCTTCGGTACCTATGTCGTTAAGTAGTCCGATAACTTTGTCCGGAATTGTATACCTTTGATTGAGATACCGCAATGCCGCAGCTAACTCCCCATCGGCACCGCCATACTGCTCAAGCAGTAATTTGGCCATTGGGATATCACATTTACCTACACGAACTGGATATTGTAGCTTTTTCTCATAGACCCACATTACTTTAAGTTCCCCTCCTTTGGCTTGCTTGGAAAATTACAAACAAACACTACACCTGCCAAGGCCACGGGACTTTTGACCATTCCCACGGAAACTTCGAATAGGCACGGCCGAAGTTCTGCAGGGGACCATACAGTTGTTGAAAATGATTGGCAAGATTGGTCCGTTCAAAAGTTAACTGATTGAATTGTTCAATGGCTTGTAAATCATCCGGGTGAGTGTCGAGATAAAGATTAAGTTCAACTAGAACAAAGTCCAGGGCCTGCAATTTCTCAAGCATTTCATAAAACTCTGGATCACACTGAGGTTTCGATGTCATTTCATCACCGTCCTTTTCCCCATCTGGATTCATAGGGACTGTATAGAGCCGGCCATAACGTGCCATGTCTCAAGGCTTCCTGCGGACTGAACTGCGGTAAATTCATCGGTTGAAAACACATAAACAACTGCGGAGGTGTACTGTACGTCTTGCATAGTATCGGTGGGCAGGGATCGAACGGGCCGATATATGGGGCCCATGATTGCTCTTGGGGATGACTCAAACCAAGTTCCTCCTTTTTATCATCTGACAATTTCCTCATCATTAACATATGACGTTCGCCCAGAAAATGAACCTAAAATCTGGGCAAAATAAAGACGATATATCCCCTACCTGTACCAAAGGGACCTATCGTCTTTGTCCATAAAATGGAGTACAACTTACTCTCACTATTTTGACTCTCTCACACCTTGATCGCGGATCTTTTGCAAGTTAACATTAATGCCTTTTCGCATAAACTTATTGAAGATCCACATTTTAAGCTTTAATCTGTTATTCGAATATTGCTGAAACAACTCATCCGGCGAATTAAAGGTTCCTAAATGATCCACTACCGAAGCAACTTGTATAAATGTAGACTTTCCGTTGAAGCAGGTATTGAATCCATCTCCTTTTTTGACGGAAACGCCATACCCAATTAATTTATCTCCTTGATCACTTAGATGATTCTTGGTTTGGGCAAGCAATTTATCGTCAATAATGACTCCCTCTAGTGCAAGCCATTCATGATTAACCCATATTTCCGTATAGGCGTGGATAATTTTTTGGGGTGCCAAGGTATATGTGATCCCAGTCAATGCACCTTTTTGCATTTTTTTATCAATAGTGAATCCCTGAACTCTGCAAGGTACGCCGACACCTCTTAATAGAGCCATAAGCAGAATACTTTTCGTATTACATTGCCCTAAGCCATCCTCCAGAATTTCACTTGCAGTCAGGGCATCTCCCCGGTTATAACCAAATTTGATCTCATTTCTAACAAAATTATAGACTGCTGAAATTTGCTCTTGCAGTGAATCTATCTCTCTCCATTGATGCGATTCAATCAACTCTTCGATCATAGGGTGTCTGTAATTTAGTAATTGAGTTTCATCTAGATATACATCCATATTCTCCACTCCTTTAACTACAGCTTAACGTTACTTAGAGTCGATGACTTTCAAATTTATGCTATCTTTCGTTATTTGCGTTAGCGACATGCCCAGAGTCTTCTTGGCTACTGCCGCCAAATGGGCAGAATGACTGAAGCCCGCTTCATGAGCAGAACGAGTTAGTGAATATCCCTTATGTATAAAGATAAAGGCACTTCTCAATTTAAGTAAAATGATATAACTACTATAAGCAACACCATACTTTTCTGAGAACAATCGGGAGAAATGGCTCGGTGAATAGTTTAAACGGGAAGCCATCTCGGTTTGTGAATAAAACTTGCCTGTGCGTCGCATTTCAGTTATAGCTTCATCCATATGTTCACCTTGCTCCAGGGACATGTGCTCAACGCTCTTCGACTTTATGTTTACTAATCCTTGAATAACTTCATATAGTTGATCGGAAGATTCAATATTATAATTGGACCAGTGGGAATCTATACAAACATGCCGCTGTTGCTTTAACAAGTCAGTATAAATATATGTATATAAAACGGAGCTGGGATCAACCAGCACATTGTGCGTAGCTGTTCCATATGAGTTTACCTTATGTACAACATTAGTATCGATAATAACAAACTTTGTATGGAAGCTACCCTCTCCAATCGTTATTTCAATAGGCTCTACCACCGCATAAATGATTTGCAACATATGATGACGGTGTTCTTCAGCATTTAGAGAATCTATGGAGAATAATACCGCTTCTTCTTTAAATAATATATTTAGCATCGCTGTTTTTCCCTTCCAAGAAACTCTGGTTAATACATAAATGACCCACAAAAGGGCAACTTTTTGCAAAGTGTCCTTCTTGTGGGTCACATTATAGTTAGCTCCGGACAGGAGTCCCTATCTTCAATAGATAAATTAATTAGTTCTCTTGCTCAACCTCTTCAAGTACTTTGACTTTCCGTTTGGTAATTTTCACACGTGTAATACGTAATCTTGCCGATTCAGCCACTTCAAATAGAGCACCACCGAACTCTTTCTTCCTTCCTTTAACCGGAGCACCTTCTAGCTCTTTAAACAGCCAGCCTCCGATGGAGTCCACCTCATCATCTTCAATGCTAATTCCGATTAAATCATTAACCTCTTCAATCAATAAACGGCCGTCTACAGAATAAACTCCGTCTGCAAGCTTTTCTACTTCAGGAAGCTCATCCTCAAATTCATCATGCAAATCGCCAACGATCTCTTCGATAATTTCCTCAGCAGTTAATAATCCCGCCGTTCCACCGTACTCATCAACCACTAGCGTCATTTGCACATGTTTCTTCTGCATATTTCGTAACACTTGGCTAACTTCCATCGATTCCGGTACATTTAGAATAGGACGTACCATTTGAGTCAAGTCAAGGTCTTTGCCTGGTTCAGGCAATAAAAGATCAGTGATATGCACAAATCCGATAATCTGATCCTTATCCTCCACAGCTACTGGATATCGTGAATGCTTCGTTTCACTAACAATCTTCATATTCTCTTCCCATGATAAATGAGTGTATAAGCAATCCATATCCGTACGTGGAAGCATAACTTCTCTTGCTAGCATATCGGAAAAGTCAAAAAGATTATCCATCAGTTTCATTTCATCTTTATCAATAACCCCACTCTTCGCGCTTTGATTCATCAGAATACGAATCTCTTCTTCCGAATGCGCTGCTTCTCCTTCACCTGCTGGTTCAATACCGACAAGTCGAAGCATCCCATTGGCAGCTGAATTCAAAAGCCATATCACGGGTAAAAAGAGTCTGTAAAAGTAAAGAAGTGGCGCCGACAACCACAGAGATGTTTCCTCGGACTTCTGGATCGCCAGTGATTTCGGAGCAAGCTCTCCAATGACAATATGTAAAAATGTAATAATCGCAAACCCGATCGCTACTGATACCGTTGAAATCAATGTTGTATCCGTAACACCCATTTTGTACATGATTGGCTCAATCAAGAGTTCCGAAATGGCTGGCTCACCTACCCAACCTAGTCCAAGAGATGCCAAGGTAATTCCCAACTGAGTTGCAGATAGATAAGAATCTAACTTCTTATTCACCTTAAGCGCAAACGTCGCACGTTTGTTCCCTTCACTAACTAGCTGAGTCAGCCTAGACTGGCGAACCTTAACGAGTGAGAATTCGGCAGCAACGAAGAATCCATTCAATATCACGAGAATAAAGACAAGCAATAAATTAAAAGCAAGCTTACTAAATTCTATATGTCCGTCGGGCATGTTAGCGCCTCTTTCCTATGAAATGATAGCTTTGCGGGATTTGAAATCAATGTCTTTATAGTACATATCTGCCACGAGCAAATTCGGTCCGCAGCAACTTGCATAATCACAATGACAATTCACCTTTTGATTCAATGGATGGCCATTCAGCCATTTCCCAAAAATATCGTCCAGTTTTCCTTTATTTATATTACCAAATGCCGGAATAGCTGCAAAGTCTGTCACATAGACATCTCCTGTGAACATATTGACATTCACACGATTCCTACCGTCTGGATCATTTCGTACGGTGACATTTGGCTCTTGACGAAGACGACGTAACAACTTAGCGTCTTCTTCACTGCTATTACAAGCAAAGAACGGAAGTGTTCCAAACAACATCCATAAGTCCTGATCACGTTGATCAAGTAAAGAATGAATGGCCATTCGCATATCTTCCAATGATAATACAGGTAAACCCTCTGCGAAGTCAGCCGCATACATCGGATGAACTTCATGACGACGGCAGCCCATTTCCACGATCATCTTATGAATCTCTGGTAATTTATCAAATGTGCGGTAATTAATCATGGTTTCCGCCGAGACGAACATTCCCGCTTCACTAAGTCGCTTCGTATTTTCAATCATCTTATGATACATCTTGAAGGCAACTTCTGGTTTAACAGAATGTCCACTACGGGCGAATCCAACCTCATGAAAGTCTGTCTCATCTGTATAGTTAAACGATATATGCATAACGTCGAGATAAGGTAGTAATTTCTCGTAACGTTCATAGTCCAGCGTTAAGTTCGAATTAATTTGAGTGCGAATACCACGCTCTTTAGCATATTTAAGCAGTGGTACGATTTTCTCATCCACCGTTTGGCGTCTAAATGTTGGTTCTCCTCCAGTTATACTAATCGTACGAAGATGCTCCACTTCATCTAAAGCCTTTAGCATAAGAGAAAGCGGTATTTGTTCTGGTTCCTTCATCACTAGGCTATCGCCGACAGCACAGTGCTCACAGCGCATATTACACAAATTGGTAACTGTCATTTCTACACTAGTCAGTACATGACGACCAAATTCCCGAAGCGAAACAATCGGATCCCAGGGATCATAACTCGGACTTATAGTAGAAATTCTGTCTGTGTCTGTATTGTTGTTCATTATCATTATGTTTACTCACCTTATCTTTATAATTATCTAAGTTTGCTTGGTCCATATTAACTTCACCTGACTAACCAACGTTCCCATTAAGCCCCATACCATCTACTTCAGTAACAACAACGGATAATTGCGTAGACAAATCCACATCATACGGAGACTTTACTTCCACACCGAATTCATCGTTTAATATGCGAATAACAGGACGATTTGGAATGAGACCGTGAATCTTGGCGACAACTCCTCGCTCCCCTGTACTAAGTTTCACCATCATCCCTAATGGATAAATCGCAACTCGGTCCCTAAATACCTCCAGCTTCGATTTATCGTACCAGTGGCCGCATCCGGTATACAATACTTCCAAAGCTTGATGAGGAAGCATCGCTGATCGATATACCCGGTGGGTCGTCATGGCATCGAACGCATCAGCAATGGCAATCCATTGGGCGAATTCATGAATCTCATTCCCTTTAATTCCTCGAGGATAACCGTTACCATCCAAACGCTCGTGATGTTGATAAGCACAGTGAGCTGCGATAAGAGGGATTCCTGGCTCATCCTTAAGTATTTTGAATCCTATATCCGTATGGGTCTTCATTAGTTTGTATTCCTCATCACTCAAACTCGCAGGTTTATTGAGCAGAGAAAGAGGTATTTTAGTCTTTCCTATATCATGCAGCAATGCACCTAGGCCCAGCGTTGTCAGTTCATCTTTACTATATCCATGGATTTGGCCCAATAGGACTGTATAGATACACACGTTCAACGAATGACGGTAGAGATATTGATCCATGCTGTTTATGTTCATAAGCATAATCATCGCGTCTTCCCTTGCAGCAAGGTCATCCATAATGGTCTCAACTAGATTAGAGAACACTTTACCCAAATATGGGTAGACTAAACCTTTCGTTACTGGAGCCATCAATTGATGGTAATTTGCCCGGATCTCACCAAGTGCACGTAGACGAGTCTCGTCTTCTATCATATCATGGATCACGATATCATCAGTCCGAGGGTCGGAAATATACACCAATTCCAGACCATGTAACTTTAATCGTCGGATAATCGTATCGTTCAATTCCGCATTCTCAGATAGTAAGACTATACCGTCCTCACTATATATTTTCTTACCAAGTTTCATTCCAGGTAACAAGGAGTCAATAGATACTAACCGCATAACTCCACTCCGTCCCAAATAAAAATAAATAATGTGTTGTCTAACATAAAACTCATCCTATCCATTTATAGAAGTTACGATATATATCGGGAAAAATATAAAAACATTATAACTTTGTTTCCTTATTCCATCTGGAAAGAAAACAATTTGCTACTGCCCCGGGCGTCTGTAACTCTATTCTAAGCAGATCACGTAAAAAGTCAGGAAGCATAAACTCCTTATCCCTTCCACACTTCAATCGTTCATAACCGATGCCGAACGTAAACATATCCAGCGTTCCAACAACATAAATTTTATCACGAGCAATCGGCACACCACTAACACTGGCTTGAAGAATTTTATTATAAGGCAATCCTGCCTTATTGTATATAATTTCCATGCCATCCACACAAATCCCACCTAGTACCTTCCCCCGAAATCCGAAGCCATAAATAACTCGGTCACTTTCTTCAGGAAGTAAGGATTGCTCCAAGGTATAGAGAATATCTTCCCCCGTAAGACTCATTCTGCACGGATTAATAGGGGATGGACACCGTTCATGCAGCATTCCTTCAGTAATCTCACCAGCCGGAAGATCAGCTAATAATTGTCCGCTATTCACTATTGATAGATCGCTATCGGTGTATCTCCTAACCGCTTGCGCAAGTAAATTACCAAACGGTGATTCAGAGCGGTAGTCTATGGTTATATCCTCTTCAATAACTGCAACGGTTCGCTGCATTCGGATTTCAGCTTGTTCTTTGTGAATCGCAATTGCATTCAGAATCCTGTGATCCTCTGGACCATCTTCAACTGGAAGGCATCTCGCTTCCCTCACAACAAGCTTCCCTAGCTCACGATCTCGCTCAAACACGAATTTCCCGAGATAACGTCCGAATTTCCCAGCCGCAGTAATCGCTGTTCTACCTATATATAGCGGTTCCTCAAGTAAATGATGTGTATGCCCTCCAATGATCAGATCGATATCAGGGACCACTTCGGCAAGTTCTTTATCAAAAGGAAGTCCGAGATGAGACATCACAACAATGAGATCAACCTGAGGACGTAGCCGCTCTACGGATTTCATGATGGTCGTCTTCGGATCCAGAGCCTCTAGTCCAAGCAATTCATAGAAATCAGCATATGCCACCGTCGCACCAACAAGTCCAATCGTGAATGGACCCTTATGAACAATCAGATCCTCCTTCATCCATACTGGAGGCTTTCCTTGACCTATCTCCAAGATATTACCGCAGACAACAGGGCAGGCCAATCCTACATAAGCTTGATTTAACAATTCTGGAGTAAATGTTAGGCCTTCATTGTTACCAATCGTGATGGCATCATATCCCGTCAAATTTAGAATATCTACGTTAGCTTGTCCCATTGTCCCTTCCGTTTCCGGCGCTGCCCGGTCCATATGATCTCCGATATCAAGGAGGAGCGTACAAGCTTCATTTTTACCCCTCTGCTCCTTCACCATGGCGGAAATACGTCCCATGGCACCAAAGTGGCTGTGTAAATCATTAGTATACAGTATCGTTAATATATCCTGATCCGTATCCTGCAAGATGGCATTCCCTCCTTGGTTTATCCTTGTATATCCAGCCTTGTCTAGCTCATTATCCTTATAATATTATATACCTCATTTTAAATCATTGTCTCCTCATATATGATATATTATAGATGTCTACCAACCATACCGAGGTGAATATATATGGAAATAATAATCTCTTTATTTGCCGGGCTGGCCGATCGAATTGGCACATCTCGACTAACATTCACAACAACAGAAGCTAGTGTAACAGTTGATCAGTTAAAAGAAATTCTTACTGAGAGCTACCCTGCAGCAACTTCCTTGATTGCTGTTTCCTTTGTAGCCGTTAACCAAGAATATGCACGTGGGGAAGTCCTCATCACATCAACAGATGAAGTTGCTTTGATACCACCTGTTTCGGGAGGCTAGCATGAAGCCGAAAAATTCAACTATTCCCTCCGATGACGACAGGTATACCATTACTGAAAAACCTTTATGTATTGAATCCATTACACAAAAGGTTATTACCGCCAACCATGGTGCAACGCTAACTTTCATTGGTACGACCCGGGAGATGACTGGAGAACAACGTACCCTTCACTTAGAATATGAAGCTTATATCCCTATGGCGTTGACTAAATTACGTCAAATCGGGAGCGAAGTGGAGCAACAGTGGCCTGGAACTCTTTGCGCCATTAGTCACCGAATCGGTACAGTAGAAATAACTGAGAGCAGTGTCGTTATCGCTGTATCTTCGCCGCATCGTGCTCATTGTTACGAGTCTAGTCGTTATGCAATTGAAAGACTCAAACAAATTGTACCTATATGGAAGAAAGAGATCTGGGACGATGGAACCGAGTGGAAAGGTCATGGACAAGGACCTTGGGACCCCACTGCACCGGGACAACTCTCTTAAACTAGCAACTAAAGGCACAAATCATGATTGTCAATCCATATATTACCTGATATTATTAAGGAAAAATCGCATTTATAATGAGGTGCCAATATCCTTGAAAATACATATTATGGATCTAAGTCCAGGTGATCGTCTTAAAGGTGACGTCTTTAACAATTATGGCGTATTGGTTCTCCAAAAAGAATCGTCTTTATCCAGTGATGCGATTGTGAAACTCATGCAACATGGTATTGATTACGTAGAAATCGAACCTCACACAGTTGAACATTATTTCCAGCCAAACAATTCAACCTCAGATACCATCCAAAAGATAAAACCGTTCTTCGACGAAGCTGTTGATGGATTTGAGGACATTTTTCTGTCAGCACTATCAAATGGTACATACGACGATGCTAAAGTCGATGATCTGCTACAACCTATGGTTAACAATTTGGGCGGCCAGAAGGATGTTGTCTCTCTCCTTCTGTTACTGTCTGATAGTGGCAATGACAATTACACGTACAATCACTCCTTACAAGTTGGAATGCTCTCCTATTATATCGCTTCTTGGCTCGGTTATTCAAAGCTAGAGGCTTATGAGGTCAGTAAAGCTGGTTATTTAATCGATATCGGTAAATGTAAGCTGGATCAGGATGTTCTATCCAAGCCCGGTAAACTTACGCCTGAGGAATTTGAAGAAGTGAAACGTCATACTATCTATGGCCATGACATCATCCTCAATTCCACGGACGATGAGATTTCAGCAATAGTCGCTTTACAGCATCATGAACGTGATGATGGAAGCGGATATCCGCAAGGCCTGCTGGACAAGCAGATCCATCCTTATGCCAAGATCACGGCCGTAGCTGATGTATATACCGCTATGACTTCAAATCGGGTATATCAGTCCAAGCATGAATTCCTGGCTGTACTTCGCGAATTGAATTCCCTTAGTTTTGGTAAGCTTAGCCCCGAGCCTACTCAGGCCCTCATCAAACATTTACTACCTAACTTTATCGGTAAGAACGTGCTTCTCTCTTCCGGTGAAATCGGCTCCATCATCATGACGAATCAGACCGATTTCTTTCGCCCTTTAGTACGAACTGACTCTGGATTCGTGGACTTATCCAAGGAGCGAGAGATATCTATATCCGAAGTGTATATGTAGTACATAAATAGTAAGACTCCCGCGGTCTGATTATTAGGAGCTGTTCATTTTGGAAATTGTCAGTAAGATCGAAATTCTCCGGTTGGAATTGAATAAACTATGTGCCAATAAACGCCTTGCCGACCAAGAAGTTATCGAGACAAGTCAACAACTTGACGCCGTACTTAACGAATACAATCTATTGCGAATGCAGAGACGCGTCCCATTTTTAAAGAAGGCCTAGCCCTAACAGGTTAGGTCTAATTTTATACCCTCTAATTGGAGTGCTAACGCAAATTAAAATACGTGTCCGTGAGACTTGAACACAGGGAGTGTACAAGTCACAACGGGACACGTATTTTTACGTATGGCGAGATTTATGATTAATCAAATTAACCAATGGAACCTTCCATTTCGAACTTGATAAGTCTATTCATCTCAACCGCGTATTCCATTGGAAGTTCTTTAGTGAACGGTTCAATGAAACCCATTACGATCATTTGTGTTGCTTCCGCTTCAGTAAGGCCGCGGCTCATCAGATAGAACAGCTGCTCTTCCGATACCTTCGACACCGTCGCTTCGTGCTCAAGCATAATGTTATCGTTCATGATCTCATTGTAAGGGATTGTATCTGAAGTGGATTCGTTATCCATAATCAAAGTATCACACTTAATGTTGGATTTCGCACCTTCCGCATTACGACCAAAGGAAGCCAACCCACGATAGGTTACTTTACCTCCATGCTTACTGATCGATTTCGAAATGATGGTGGACGTTGTATCTGGAGCCAGATGGATCATTTTGGCACCAGCATCCTGATGTTGGCCTTTACCCGCAACAGCGATGGAAAGTACGCTCCCCTTCGCCCCACGTCCTTTAAGAATAACAGCTGGATATTTCATCGTCAGTTTGGAACCAATGTTTCCATCGACCCATTCCATCGTTGCATTCTCTTCAGCTACCGCACGTTTGGTTACGAGATTATAGATATTTGGTGCCCAGTTCTGAATCGTCGTATAACGTACACGTGCGTTCTTCTTGCAGACGATTTCTACAACAGCACTGTGTAGGGAGTTCGTACTGTAGATTGGAGCCGTACATCCTTCTACATAGTGCACAAAGCTGTCTTCATCGGCAATAATGAGCGTACGTTCAAACTGTCCCATGTTCTCCGAATTGATTCGGAAGTAGGCTTGTAATGGAACTTCACATTTTACGCCCTTCGGCACATAAATGAAGCTACCCCCAGACCATACCGCACTATTCAATGCTGCAAACTTATTATCTGCTGGAGGGATTACAGTTGCAAAGTACTCACGCAAAAGCTCTGGGTACTCACGTAACGCCGTATCCGTATCTGTAAAGATAACACCTTGATCTTCCAGTTCTTTTTGCATGCTATGATAAACTACCTCGGATTCATACTGTGCCGACACACCCGCTAGAAACTTCTGTTCCGCTTCTGGAATTCCAAGCTTATCAAATGTTTCTTTGATTTCAGTAGGAACCTCTTCCCACGTCTTCCCTTGTTTCTCCGATGGTCTTACGTAGTATTGGATATCCTCGAAATCAAGTCCTTCGAGCTCTCCGCCCCATGTAGGAAGAGGCATCTTCTCGAATTGTGCTAGTGACTTCAGACGGAAGTCCAGCATCCACTCAGGTTCATTCTTAATCTTGGAGATTTCCATGACAACTTCACGGGTTAATCCTTTGCCCGTTTGGAAAATTGATTTATGTTCATCTCTAAAGCCATATTGGTACTCTTCCATATCAGGCGCTTTCTTAGCCATAGCTGATACCCCCTTATTGTTTGGACTCTTCGTTAATACCCTTCTTCAGCGCGTTCCACGCAAGCGTGGCACACTTGATTCGGGCAGGAAATTTATTAACTCCAGATAAAGCTTCTATATCTTCATAATCATCAAATTCCGCCGGTTCACCTTTCATCAGACAGGAGAATCGGTCAGCCAAATCCATTGCTTCAGCAAAAGTACGACCTTTAACTGCCTCTGTCATCATGGACGCAGAAGACATACTGATGGAACAACCATCACCCGTAAAACGGGCATCTTTCACAATATCGTCCTCAATAACAAGATGAAGGGAAATACGATCCCCACAGGTAGGGTTATTCAACTCCACCGTCAAAGTCTCGTTATCAAATTTACCACGATTTCGTGGAGTTTTATAATGATCCATAATTACGCGGCGGTACAAATCGTCAAGTTGCATTATCCAAAATACTCCTTTGTTTGGATTAAAGCCTTCGCCAGTGCATCGATGTCTTGCTCTGTATTGTATAAATACAAGCTGGCTCTCACCGTAGAGTTAACTTGAAGCCAACGCATCAAAGGTTGGCAGCAATGATGCCCCGCCCGAACGGCAATGCCAGATGCATCCAGTACAGTCGCTACATCATGCGGATGAACGTCCATCAAATTGAATGTGATCAACCCAACCTCGCGATCGCGGGGTCCATACAGTGTAATCCCTTCAATTTCAGACAAGCGATCCATCGCATACATGGCCAGCTTCGTTTCATGCCGATGAATTTCATCCATGCCGATAGCTTCTAAGAAATCAATCGCAGCCCCTAGTCCAACGGCTCCAGCAATGATCGGAGTACCTCCTTCAAACTTATAAGGAAGCTCCTTCCACGTGGATTCATAAAGACCAACGTCATTGATCATTTCTCCGCCGAATTCTACCGGTTCCATGGACTCTAATAAATGCTTCTTACCATATAATACTCCAATACCTGTCGGTGCACACATTTTATGACCAGAAAAAGTATAGAAATCACAATCCAAATCTTGCATATTCACTTTCATATGCGGTGTACTTTGTGCACCGTCTACTACGATGACCGCTCCGTGCCGGTGTGCGATTTCGGCAATTTGTTTCACCGGATTCACTACACCGAGCACATTCGATACATAAGCGATTGCTACAATTTTGGTTCGACTTGTAATTGTCTTCTCAACATCCTCAGGTGCGACATTTCCATCAGACTGAAGAGGGATATATTTCAGTACGGCCTTAGTTCTCAGTGCAAGTTGTTGCCAAGGAATCAGATTACTATGATGTTCCATCTGTGTTATGACGATTTCATCGCCTTCTTGTAGAACCGCAGGACCATATGATGAAGCCACGATGTTCAGAGCTGTCGTCGTTCCTCTTGTGAAAATGATCTCCTCCGTGTGGGATGCCCCGATAAACCGAGCCACCTTCTCACGTGCACCTTCATAATCATCCGTTGCCCGGCTACCGAGCGTATGAACACCACGATGCACATTAGCGTTATCCCACTCGTAATAATGCTTCAGAGCATCTAATACGACTTTGGGCTTTTGAGAACTCGCCGCACTGTCTAGATAGACAAGAGGATGACCGTTAATCTCCTGATGTAGAATAGGAAATTGCTCTTTGATCAGTTCGGCATTCATTGACCCAACTTCCTTTCGATCAATTCCTGCAGTTGATGTTGCAATTGCTCAAGTGGAATATCTGACACAACTGGAGCCAAAAATCCGTAAATAACCAAACGTTCTGCTACTTCACGAGAAATTCCCCGAGACATCAAATAATAGATCTGCTCTGGATTGACTTGACCTACTGATGCAGCGTGACCTGCTGTTACATCATCTTCATCAATCAGAAGAATCGGATTTGCATCCCCACGGGCTTTAGGACTAAGCATTAATACTTTTTCCGTCTGTTCTCCGTTTGCCTTGGTAGCGCCCTTTTCAATCTTTGTGATCCCATTAATAATGGCCGTTGATTTTTCGCGCATAACAGCACGGGTAATCATCTGGCTATCTGAACTCTTGCCGAAATGAACGGCTTTTGTTGTAAGATTTAATTTCTGTGATCCAGAACCTACAGCGATGACTTTAGCATCAGATAGAGATCCATTACCTTTAAGCACAGACAAAGTCTCACTCATGGAATCGCCATTGTTCATTTCTCCGATGATCCATTCAATGCTACCATCGTTCTCTACCACCGAACGGCGATAAATTAAGTCCGTCGTGTTTTCGTTCAATTCATGAATCGTAGCAAATTGTACTTTAGCCCCAGACTTCACGAACACTTCAGCAGCACCATTATGCACGATCTTATCGCTAAACTCTCCAGATATATAGTTATCAACGTATGTCACACGGCTATTGGATTCTGCCACAATGAGTACGTGAGGTGAGAATACAGTTGTTGTATCGTCCAGCAGGAAAATACTTTGCAGAGGTGTTTCAATTACTACATTCTTTGGAACGTAGAGGAACACGCCTCCATTCCAAAGTGCTGCATGTAGCGCTGTAAGTCGGTTTTCATCCGATTTTACTGCTGTGTGCAAGTAAGACTTCACTAGATCCGCATGATCCCGAACCGCAGTTTCCAGATCAGTGAAAATCACACCTTTAGCAGCTAATTCAGGGGATATACGAGAAAATACAACATCACCATTTCGTTGTACAATCAGGTTACTTTGATCTCCAAGTTCAACAAGCGATGCAACACTCTCTGGAAGTTGCTGCGATATTTCTTGTCGATTTTGACGTAAGGCACCGAAATCTTGAATATTCCAGCGTTCAATTTTCATTTTTTCCAGTTTCGGCAGATCCAGTTCAGCAGCAAGCCCAAGTGCATTCACACGGCTCTCAGTCAACCAAGCTGGCTCTCCATTGCTTAGTGAAGCTTTCTTAAGCTGGTCTGATTCCACCGGAAGAAGTATTTGTGTAGTCATCTCTATTCCTCCTTCCAATTAGGCTTCTTGACCGACAGTCTCGTCCTCAATACCAAGTTCCTCTTTGATCCAATCGTAACCGTCTTGTTCTAGACGTTCTGCCAATTCTGGACCACCAGATTTAACGATACGTCCTTGCATCATAACGTGTACGAAATCCGGCTTAACATAGTTAAGCAAGCGTTGATAGTGGGTAATAATTAGGAAGCCACGCTCTTCGCTACGCATAGCATTCACACCATTTGCTACGATCCGTAGGGCATCGATATCAAGACCCGAATCGATCTCGTCCAACACAACGATCTTTGGATCTAGCAACATCATTTGTAGAATTTCATTACGTTTCTTCTCTCCACCAGAGAAGCCCTCATTTAAATAACGGTGTGCAAACTCAGGATTCATTTCGAGTTCCTTCATTTTGCCTTCCATTTGACGAATGAATTTGATTAGTGATACTTCATTACCTTCGCCACGACGCGAGTTGATTGCACTGCGAAGAAAGTCGGAGTTGGTTACTCCTGCAATTTCACTTGGATACTGCATCGCCAAAAATAGACCTGCGCGAGCGCGTTCATCGACTGCCATTTCCAGAACATCTTCCCCGTCCAGGGTTACGTTACCTTCAGTCACTTCATATTTAGGATGGCCCATCAGTGCGGAAGCAAGTGTACTTTTACCTGTTCCGTTTGGACCCATAATCGCGTGAATTTCGCCGCCCTTTATTTCAATATCGATCCCCTTGAGAATTTGTTTCCCCTCAATTGTCGCTTTAAGACCTTCAATCACGAAATGTGTAGCCATATTTATAGCTCCTTCCAATTGTCGTCAATTATTTGATATTACGTGTATTATTACAGGGACACCTCCCTGAAGTTAAACTGATTATACCATAATCATTCTCAGTTGAGAATTATTATTACTGATTATCATTGATTCTCATTCCATTCTATCGCACTTGTATAGCTTAATCAATGCCTCTTAGCTTAACTACGGCTTCTGTACTATATAATTCCTCATAGTAAATTCCTCCACCTTAGAATTTGTCGAAAACAAACGGACTTAGCCTTATTTCTCGGCTAAGTCCGCAATAATTAAACAGATTTTAGATTAGCTTTCATCCCAAAAAGGAACGAAGCATCCACATGTGTTTCTCAAGGTCACCTTGTAAACCTGTAAGTAGATCCCCAGTTACTTGGTCGTTGTCCTTCTCAGCGAGTTCGATACCTACCTGGAAGGATTCACAAAGTGTAGCGAAATCTTCAATCAGAGTTTGAACCATCCTCTGACTCTCTTCCTTACCCGATGCTTCCTGGATCGTAGCTAGCTTCAAATATTCTTTCATTGTTGCCGCCGGACTGCCTTGAAGCGTAATTAGACGCTCAGCAATCGCATCCATCATTAATGTAACCTCGTTGTATAGTTCTTCAAATTTAACATGTAGAGTGTAAAAATTCTCACCCTTAACATACCAATGATAATGATGAAGTTTCACATACAATACATTCAAGTTGGCCACCTGTTCGCCTAATACCTTATCCAGATTTGATGCAACCACTTTATTTGAAGTACTCGAATCTGTTTTTGCCATGATGAAATCCCTCATTTCTGATTATTATGTCAAATTGACTAACGTTCTTATATTTCTATTTACCCAAGACTTGGATTAATAAATCAGGTATAAGGATTTAAAATCACTACCTTTTCCGATATACTAACTCTATATTTTAACACCATTTGGTTTGCAACGACTTTTGTAACATCATATATTCGTGGAGGTGTCTAAATCGTGTCGCAATATTATCCTTTATCCCTTGAGAATGCCATCGTCTATGCACGTTCCATTCCTGATTTCTTTACTGCTGACGCCAATCTTAGTTGTGAAGAAATCGGTGATGGTAACTTAAATCTAGTCTTCAAAATTGAAGACCCAATCTCCGCAAAGAGTCTTATTGTTAAGCAGGCCTTGCCCTACGCCAAAGTTGTAGGTGAATCATGGCCACTAAGCCTAGATCGTGCGCGCATCGAACGTGAGGCACTGGTAATCCAGCACACCTTATGCCCCGACCTCGTACCTATCGTTTACGGTGGCAACCAAGAACTAGCGATAACAGTTATGGAGGATCTCTCCGATCACACCATCATGAGAAAAGGTCTGATTGACGGTAACACTTATCCACGATTTCCCGAACATATCGGTAGATTTATCGCCCACACCCTTTTCTACACCTCTGATCTTGGCATGAATCAGCAGCGTAAGAAGGAGCAAGCGGCCCGTTTCGTAAATCCTGATTTGTGCAAAATCACCGAGGATCTCATTTTCGAAGACCCTTATCGCGATGTGCCTAATAATGTTTTTTCTGAAGATATTATTCTAGAGGTCAAACAACTATGGGAGGATACTGAACTTCACTTGGAGGTTGCACTTCTACGCGAGAAATTTCTTACGCACGGAGAAGCACTTCTTCACGGAGATTTACACACGGGGAGTATCTTTGTTACAGCGCAGTCAACCAAGGTAATTGACCCCGAGTTTGCTTTTTATGGTCCTATGGGTTTCGATCTTGGGGCAATCATAGCCAATTTACTATTGAATTTCACTGCTCAACCAGGTTGGAGTGACAATACTGAGCTTCTAGAGGAACGTAGACAATGGCTCCTTACATCCATTAAAAATGTTTGGGATCAATTCGAGAACCATTTCCGCAGGTTGTGGAACGATTATGGGATCGACCCCATCTCCAAAACACCCGGTTATCAAAATTTATATATTCAAAAAGTACTACGGGATGCTGTTGGGTTCGCTGGATGTAAAATGATTCGCCGGATCGTAGGTCTCTCGCACGTAGCCGACATTGAGACGATCCAAGATGATGAACTCCGTCACCAGGCAAAGGTCACGGCATTACAAATAGGCAAAGCGCTCCTGAAATACGGACGATCCACTTCATCCATCGATGAAATCATCGATTTAACAAAGCAAATTGTCCAAACAGAAGGAGTTAGTCTTTAAAGCTCCGTATAATACCAATTTATTCTTTTTTTTAAAATGAACTTTTGACCTATTTAATTATATTGATGCATAGAACTTTTGAACTAAATTTATAAGTCGGATATATTTTGATGAAAAATGATTGATCACAAAGGACTTTGGGACTATGATTGTACATCCAGCGGTGCTATTATTAGAAGGAGAATTCGTATTGAATAGTAAATCACCTATTCTAATAATTGTAGATTGAACTAAAGTTTATCCTGATTTATTTTTTTCTTTAGTTCCTACTTTCTACATCAGCAAATTGATTTTTTTGGGGGAAATATGGATAATCATAATCAAAACAACCATGAGGAATTGGGGTATTTGTTCAATATTGAAATTTTGGTAAAGGACAAATCCAATGCACTGGCACTGCAAGCGCTGCTACAGTTGCTAAACAACGCTGAGAATATAATTGATTACCGTATTAACTCAGGAATCGAATTAGGTTCAATCATAGAATCCCTTTTGGTCGCGAAGAAGCAAACCTTCATCTCAAACTCTTACAAACGACTAACAGCTACTGCTCAAGACAAGAAGAAAGTATCACAAGCTCCCCCTTCTCCACCAGCAAAAGAAAAAAACAAACCCACTAAACCCCTAAGCGACAACTTCGCTAGTATGGCTAACAACGGGGATTTTGGAGCTTGGATTCAAAAACATATTTCTGAGAATCGACTCATCCGTCTATCAGTTATACGTAATGGCGTGCGTACAAGTATCCCTTGCCGAATTTTGAACTTTATACCAGAAACGTATGCTATGAATGTGTACCATGTAGACGAGAAGCAAGTGTATACGTTTAACCTAAGCGAAATTATTGATTTTATTGAGACTTAACTATATTTTGTGACAGTGTAAAAAAGAGGCTGCACCCAAGTAGATATATCAATACTTGTGGGGCAACCTCTTTGTTTGAAATTTCATGTTCATCCATAAACTTTTACTTCGATTGGTTAGTCCATGCGGCCGATGCTAAGAGTAACCAGCCGACAATAAAGGATATGCCCCCGAGTGGAGTAATTGGACCTAGCCATTTCCATCCAGTAATAGCCATCAAATATAAACTTCCAGAGAACAGAACAATACCTATGACGAATAATCGATTCGCCCAAAGCCATTTACGAGACTCCCCCAGCTTCCCGGCTAACAGTGCAGTAATGAGAATCCCTAAAGCATGAATCATATGATAGTGAACTCCGGTCTCATAAGTTCCAGTCGCTTTCTCACCGATTATGGGCTCCAAAATGTGAGCACCAAAAGCGCCGAGAGCCACCGCAAGAGACATCAAAACGGCACCAATCCTTACATATTTACGCTGCATTATTTCGCCTCCTCGCCATCACTTTGCCAGAATGAGGCATAAAATGCAAACGAAAACTTGAATTTCAGCTTAGATTATGGAAAATTAAGTAGTAGTGAAACGAATGACTATGTTCCCAAAGGAGATTAAAGAATGGATCATATTAACCTAACTGAATCAAACGCTCCATATAACACAATCCAGCCAAACAATACGGTGGCAGTCCGCAAACATTCTGGTCCAGGCATCGCGTCTTTTATCATCAGTTTGCTAGCTATTATAGGTTATATCGCAGCGATTGGAATTATTGCCACGGGCGTAAATGACATTGTACTCCTATCAGGTGAAATGTCCGGAGAGGAACTAGTTCAGCAATCCGGCGTCATTGTTGGCTTCCTAATATTTGTCGTGGCTGGGGTATTGAATATGGTTTCGTTAATTTTGGGAATTGTCGGGCTCGTAATCAAAAACCGAAAAAAAGTATTTGTAATCCTCGGATTAGTACTCTCTTGCATTTCAATATTACTTATGATTATCTTATTCGTTATAGGTAGCATGATTAGCTAGTAGATCCATTCTCGGAAGTTCTACAAGAAGTATTTCCTACACAGGTATTTCGATAGTAATGTATTGATGATGTTAAACCCTCTCTCTTTTAGCTATAATAGATTTATATGAAATGAACTTAAGGAGATACTTATGTCAAAAGTCAAAGTTTTTGCGGATAGCACTTCAGATCTACCTGCAGCTTGGATTAGCCAATATCACATTGGGATCATTCCACTTTATGTTGTGTTTGATGAAGAGAGCTACAAGGATGGGACAGAAATTACACCAGCTGATCTTTATCAGCAGGTAGAGAAATCAGACAAGTTACCTAAGACAACAGCACCCTCGCCTAAAGACTTTATGGACGCTTTCGGCCCCCATATTGAACGCGGGGAGGATATCTTATATATCAGCCTATCTTCAGAGCTTTCATCCACTTATCAGAATGCTCGCATTGCCGCCGCTGAATTTCCGGAGGATCGTATACGTATTGTCGACTCCCTCAACTTATGTAGTGGAATCGGCCTTTTAGTTATGAAGGCAGTTCGAGCAGCGGAAAGTGGCAGCAGTCTGAATGAAATCGTGTCTCTAGTAGAGACCTATCGGCCACTGGTTGAAACGGAGTTTGTTATCGATACGCTGGAGTATTTATATAAGGGGGGCCGCTGCTCAGGCATGCAAAATTTCATCGGCAGTTTGCTGCAAATTCGGCCCGTACTGAAGGTTGTAGATGGAGGAATCATTCCAGCTTATAGAGTTCGTGGTAGAAAAGAAAAAGCTGTCCAACAAATGTTGGACAACACGTTAGCGAACCGAGACTTGATGGACAATGATTTGATTATCGTTGCCCATTCATTCGCGGAAGAGGAAGCCCTTCGATTGGCTGCGATCCTAAGAGAACAAACCGGAGCACGTGAAGTAGCAGTAACTGAAGCCGGTTGTGTTATCTCGAGTCATTGCGGCAAACATACGATTGGGATCATGTATACAAAAAAACCATCTGTCTCAGAAATTCTTTAATCATGTTCCTCCGCAATTAAGCGGCGATATCTTTCACCAAATTCTTGATCCATTTTTTAGAGTGAATCCGGGCTAATCCAAATCCGAAGCGAACTACTTCTTCTAACGAGAGAACCAAATAGACGAGATAGATCGGTTGCTTCCAGACAAAAGATAGCAATAGCCCGGAGGGAACTCCTATCAACCACGTAGCCGTGGATTCCATGGCAAATACGAATTTGCTGTCTCCCCCACTGTTTAGTATCCCCCCAGCCATGATCATGTTCGCTACCTTCACCCATAGGAACGCAGCAAATACCCAAACGAGGTATATCCCCAATTGATGAGCATCTTCAGAGACATTAAATGCTGACACATATAAAGGAGCTGCTAATGCAATGATTACACCTACACCCAAAGAGATCATTATTCCTAAATTAATAAATCGCTTGGCGTACTGTAGTGCCAAACTTTCCTCTCCAGCGCCCAATTTATTCCCTACCATGACTCCTCCAGCACTGGCCAAGCCTGATAACAACCCGACGCTTAACCCTTGAAGCGGAAAGGTAATCGTCATGGCAGTCATCTCAGCGGTTCCCATCCTACTATAAATAACTGCATAAACAGTTTCTCCAAGTACCCATATGAGCTCGGTCAAAATGATTGGATACGTTGTTTGAAAAAATTTGGACACCAATGGCTTGCGCGCTCCAAACAAATTTGAGAAGTCTACGGAACCCGGAAGCCGAAATTTGTATACTGCACCGATGATTACGATACATTCCACGAGCCGAGAAATTAGTGTTGCTACCGCCGAACCCTTCAATCCCCATTCTGGAAAACCAAACTTTCCATAGATCAACAGATAGTTCAATATAATATTCAGACATACCGTGAACAGACTTACAAACATCGGTAGCTTTACATGAGTCGTACTGCGAAGAATTGCTGAATACATCATCGTGAGCATGGTTGGAACATAGCTAAGTGCCATTATCTCCAGAAAAATGTATCCATCTCCGATGACACGTTCGTCAGTTGTGAACATACTTAAGCACATCTCAGGTTTGAAATACACCAGCAAAGTGAATAAGAACGACAAGATAAATCCGCAGAACAGGCCAATACCGAGGATCTGAGAAATACTCTTTCGATCTTGTTTGCCCCAGAACTGTGCCGCATAGACGGAGACACCCATCGCCAAACCCGCTAGAACAACGGAAATGATTCCGTATATTTTGGTGGACATCCCTACTGAAGCGATCGCCACATCTCCAAGTTGACCCACCATTAACTGATCCGTTAAGGCAAGTAACGCCATGATGAGGCTCTGAAGCGTTACGGGAACCGCAATTTTATATACATTTGCATAGAAATCTCTCTTGATATGATCTTGCATATCATTTCCTCCTAGTTATATAGCCTTTAGATATCGTAGTAAAGTGTAGTTATCCTGCGGTAAAACTTCTGCTACTTTGAATCTTTTAGCAAACTCTAACTCGTTGTATCCCGCACCATCTACGAGTGTAATATTAGATGCTCCTCCAATGATAATCGGCAGTTGCATCAGAATAATCTCATCTACCAAATCCTGTTTGAATACATGCCAGTTCAAGAAGCCCCCACCTTCAACCATCAAACTTGTGATGCCAAATTCAGTTTCCAACCGATAGTTTAAGAGTGAGAAATCGACTTCATCTTTACCACAGATCAAGCACTCTACATTTCGTTCACGCAACATGTTAATTTTGTATTCGTCCTGACCATTTTCCGTCGTAACGATAATGGTTCTTCCCTCATCATTTAATACATGACTATCCATTGGGATGTCCATTCTCCGGGTAGGAATAATGCGAATCGGGTTCTTATTCTCTTCGAACCGGTTAGTAAGGTAAGGATCATCAGTACTAATTGTATTCTTCCCGACCATAATTCCATCGACCTTACCACGAAATTTATGAATATATTCAATATCTTGATTATTAAATAGACTAAACAAGGGTTTGCTTGATTGTCCTGCACCTAAGGTTAATTTCCCATCGATTGAGATTTGACTGAATATACTCGTTTTCATTGTTCAACCTTCTCTCTTAAGGAATTATCTTGCTTTAATTCGTTCCAGTATGTTTGCTCCATAGTATGGAAGGCAATGCTAACTCCTTGCTGAAGTAATAGCTGAAGTCCGGCTTGAATACTCTTCCAAACGGCATTCATGTAAGGACTGATTGGAATGTAGCGGCTACCCTTCTGTAGCGATATCAGTTCCCTTCTTGTGTATGAGACCGTGTCCATAAGCTGCTCCAGAACTACAGGGTGAATAGGAATTCGCTGTACTTGAGTTCCCCATGCCCACTGACTTGCCTCACTTAACATAAATGATGTGAATGATAGAATGTCTTCCCTGAGTTCTGATTCTAGTGAATCATTGGGATACACTAATCCGATCGCAGAAGACATGGAGATCGACGTTCTGCCTTGAACAGAAGGTAGACTACCGACACCTAACTTTTGACCCAATTGACCATCCAAATAATTAAATATCCATTCCCCACACACTATGGCCCCAACTTCTCCAGCGATGAACCGCTCCAATAATTCAATTGAACCATTCATACTTTCTAAAAGCCCAGCTTCTGCTTGATCATACACAAACTGCAATGCCAGCTTCATTTCGTCATTCAAAAAATTAGGTCTTCCCTCTTTCAAAGGCCAGCCTCCAAATGCTGTAAGAAACGGAATAAACCAATAGGGCTGTTCAAAGTCACCTGCAATTGGAGTAATCCCTTTACTTATCAACTCAGTACCACTTTCCCTGATTTCCTCCCATGACGCAGGGGCTTCTGGGTAAATTTCATTATTATAATAAAGTACTAGATGGTTACCCTTGAGGACTGGAACTCCATATTGCTGTCCTTCTAACTGCATCGATACTAATGACTCTGAACCAAAAGACTCTACGAGATTGCAAATTTCGGTTGGAACAATAGAGTACCGTGATCGCATACCAAATCCAGTCATATCTGCTGGAACAAAAGCCATATGTGGGCCGTCTCCAGTACTAGCTACATCATAAAGTCTGGACTCCAATTCGCTTATGTTCATCACTTTTGGTGTAACTTGAATACCATGACTCTGAGAATATTCCCGACATAGCTGCTCCAGAACTTCAATCGATGTATCTCCTGGACCATCAAACTCGTGCCAAATAACCAATTCTCTACTCACATCAGTCTGCTCTCTCATCTCCTATGCACTCCCTACTTTCAATTGGTTAATCCTATCATGATATAGAATCATTGCTTGATTGGGTTGCATCACAAATTGTTTAAGATTCTTCTTCAAATCATCAGATCGATCTTCACTGTCAATGAGTACATCGAATCCCCCCACAACCGGAAATATACTGTCGGTATTTACTGACTGCGGCTTTTCATCATTTAAATTAAAGCACCCAATCAACAATTCATTTCCTTTAAGGTAGGCATAAATCAGCACATCATTTTGATGATCAGGTAGGAAAAAGTGGCTTGGCTGGACCAGATTAAGATGCTCTTTCTTACAGAGGTTCAACTGCTGCAGAAGTGGAATCATCGGCTTAGGGTTACTCCAATTCAATTTCAGCTTGTTAAAGAAAGCTCTTGGAATTTCTGCACCGCCTGTATTATCACCCAAGCCGCAGTTCAAAGGTTGTATTTCGTTCACTTCGATCCCTGTAGTTAGATAAGGAATGGCATTAGGTAAGAAATGATTAAAGACGCTCATCATGCGCGCTAGACTAGTTCCACCACGACTCATAATTCTTGGTGTGTCCGCTGTCTCTGAGCAAGCAAATACATGGATTTGAAGTTCTGGCAATTCCTTTACGTACATCATCAAAGTATTAATAGATATATCTGTCATTACATTCCAACCGCTGCCCAGCATAACGTTGTAACCCGTCTTTACTGCCTTATGATGATTACGATTGAATAAATCTTCACTTATGAGAATGGCTTGGGGGCGGATTTCTTTGATTTTCTTGAACATCTCTTCTAATAGCGGAACCGGTAAAACATGTCCGATATCAATTCGAAATCCATCGATTCTATACGTATCCAAATTAAAGATAATAGCTTCGATCAACTTATCCCATAATTCTTGATTCGGCTCATCCCCAGGATATAAATTACATTTGATCGTATCAAACAGTACATATGGGGGTTGTCCCTCCTGTAAATATGACCTTACTTGGGGTGAGAAATCTTTATACAATCTATAAAAAGTAATATCTGTCCAAATCGGCTGCACATCATTAATCCAATCAGAATGCGCTGGGGCTGTTGTAATCCCCATCTCTGCTTCAACTAATTGTAGAAGCTCTTCTCCTGTTTGCTCCGAACGAAGCTTAAGCCGCTGCCACAATACTGGATTTAACTCATTGGGTGGCTGAGCAAATTTCTTCAGGAAGGAAGATGTTTCCACACTTCGATACACCGTCTCTAGCTTATCAGGTCGGCATTCCTCGAAGAATCCTAGCTCAGGAATATTCGGCGGAGCAAATCCCTCCAGCGCATCATTCCAAATCCAATACACCCAATCAGGATATTCTTTAATAAATTCACTATTGCGCGCTGTTACTCTGGGAATGAAATCGACAACCACTTTGATATCAAGGAGATGACATGCCTCTACAAGAGCGGTCAATTCATCATGAATTGTAAAACCTACCATATCGTTTAATAAAGGATCATGCAGTTGATCATCTAATTCAAAGAGGCTCTGTACCGCATATGGGGACCCGATATCCCCTTTTAAATGCAGATTGCTGTACCGAGTAACTGGAAGTAGATACAGAATATTTACACCCATTTTCTTGAGTAAGGGTAGCAAAATCATAAATCGAAGAAATGTCCCCGATTGAATCTCCCCATCATGTAGATAATCCCAAGCGGCAGAGTAGCGGACAAGCGCTGAATAAATGACACTGTCGTCCAAGTTTTTATTTTCGGTGTAATAATAATGACTAGATAGATCAAATACGTACTGAAGATGATGAAGCATAAATGGTTGGAACTGTACTTTAATTTCTCCATCCTTCGTATCAAGCACTTCCGAATAGCCACATTCATTCCATATCGATGGTATCCATACAGGTTCGTCCTCGATATGCTTGTTGTGTGCTAAGAAGTGATAGACTTGTTTCAACCGACTCTGGCTAGACATGAACAATCATCTCCCTTTAGTAATAAGCAAAATATGAGAGCATAACTGACAATTTCTATTTCTCAAATACAAACACCGTTTTCAAAGTATTCGTCTCATAGGTCTCTCCAGTTCGAAGATCATAACCCACCAATTCCTGAATGGCTGTCTCATAATCATGCAAAGAATATTTCTTCGTAACTAAAGCAGCTAATATTGAATGATCCTCGGCAAATTGTAGTGCTTCCCCAAATGTGTTTAGATACTCTCCTGCTCCTACAATTTTGATAGCCTGCTGAGTATAGTGAGTAGGTGTAATCGTATATTGATATTTTCCATTAATGCCAAACGGGATAATCCGTCCTCCACGCTCAACCCATCTCTCCGCAGTCTCCATCTGATTTCCTACAGTATCAATCACAACATCAAATTTACGATCATGAAGTAAAGGTTTCACTCTATCTTCCTGTAATTGCTCAGGTTTGCAGGCATCATCTGAAAATTGAGCTGCATACGATAAGCGATATAGATTCTTCTCTGTTGCAATAGTCACACAGCCAATATACTTACTTACCAACTGACAAAGTATCCCCATTGGCCCTGAGCCAAGAATTAATACCGTATCGTCTCTAGTCACCCCTGCTTCTCGAAAGTTATGGAGAACACAAGCTAATGGTTCCACCAAAACAGCCGCTTCCCAGCTTATAGAAGGAGAAAGTGGGTGAATAAACTGAACATCGGTTACAAAGAACGGGGCAAATGTTCCAGCATCATTTAATCCAGAAATCCTCATTCCTTGCCCGTCCAAGCCTATGCAGAGGTGCTGCTTGTCCTGCTTGCAAAAACGACATTGGTTACAACTTCGATTAGGATCAATCACGACACGGTCACCTACCTGAACCTTATCTACAGTTGTTCCAACTTCTACAACAGTTCCCACTGCTTCATGACCACGTATAACATTCTGAATTCCAGGCTCTTTGCCAGTAATCACTGCCAGATCCGTACCACAGATCCCTGTCATATGGATCTTTACCTTCACATCGGTAGGTCGTAATAGCTGAGGTTCATCTCTAAGGCATAACTCCAATTGCCCTTGCTCACTCCATACCAACGCCTCCATACTTCGTGTCTTCAGCGATAAATCATGTTCTAGCTTCATTTACTTCTCTCCTTCCCCAATCTGTTCAAACGTTTGCGCAATATATAAAAACCATATTAACACTTGAGGAATGTAGAAGTAAGGGGAATAATGTCGAATGTAAAATATTTCTGAAAATTACTGAATATGTACTGAAAATGAATTATTGAGTTGGAACTACCTCTTAAAATCAACGTTCATAACAGATTCTTCACATATCGTCCCCTTCCATGAATATACTTTATTTACATCCACTCTCACCGTTCTCTGTAATGCATATAGGGAGGTGCCCACCATGCCGTCTTCACCTGAACCATATAATTTCGTTGTCTCGAAGGAAGATTGGTCGCTGCACCGCAAAGGATATCAGGATCAGCAGCGCCATCAAGAGAAAGTGCGGGAAGTTATCAGACAGAATCTCCCGGATCTCGTCACCGAGGAAAATATCATCATGTCTGACGGGAAGAAGATCATAAAGATACCACTTCGCAATTTGGAGGAGTACCGCTTTATTCATAATTATCAGAAGCATAAGCATGTCGGACAGGGTAATGGAGACAGCCAGGTTGGCGACGTACTCGCCCAAGATAATCCCAAGGACTCAGGGAAGGGTGGTAAAGCCGGAGATCAACCCGGTCACGACTTTATGGAGGCCGAAGTCAACATTGAAGACTTGGAAGAAATGCTGTTTAACGATTTAGAGTTGCCCTTCATTCAAGAGAAGGAAAAGGATGAGCTTGAGACTGTATCTTATCGCTTTAATGACATTCGAAAAAAAGGCCTCATGTCCAACATCGACAAGAAGCGGACGATACTAGAGAATCTTCGACGTAATGCCCGCGAAGGCACTCCCGGGATCCACGGGATCTCCCCAGACGACCTACGCTACAAAACCTGGGAGGATATCATCATACCGAAATCTAACGCGGTTATCCTTGCCATGATGGATACTTCAGGATCGATGGGTGCATTCGAGAAATATTGCGCACGTAGTTTCTTCTTCTGGATGACTAGATTTTTGCGCCAGCAATATGAGAAGGTCGAGATTGTGTTTCTGGCCCATCATACGGAGGCTCGTGAAGTCAGTGAAGAAGATTTCTTCAACCGCGGGGAGAGTGGCGGAACGATCTGCTCCTCTGTATACCAGAAAGCGTTGGAAATTATCGATACACGTTACCCCCCTATCGCTTACAACATCTACCCTTTCCATTTCTCCGACGGGGATAACCTAACTTCCGACAACGAGCGCTGTATCAAATTAATCGATGAGCTATTAAAACGTTGTAATATGTTTGGTTACGGGGAAGTCAATCAATACAACCGAGGTAGTACACTCATGTCCGCTTATCGAAATATTAAGCAAGAACGATTTATATATTATGTTATCAAAGAAAAAGGTGAAGTTTATAAAGCGCTGAGGCAGTTTTTCCATAAGCGGGAAGGAGACACGGCACTGTGAAAGGTGAACTGGAGCAACTGGAATATGCCATAGCGGAAATTATGGAAATCGCCAATGGGTTTGGTCTAGATTATTACCCCATGCGATACGAGATTTGTCCGGCAGACATCATCTATACCTTTGGAGCTTATGGTATGCCAACGCGATTTAGCCATTGGAGCTTTGGAAAAACCTTTAATAAAATGAAGATGCAATACGATTTTGGGCTGAGCAAAATTTATGAACTCGTTATTAATTCCAATCCATGTTATGCCTTTCTACTGGAAGGAAACTCCTTAATCCAGAACAAGTTGATCGTCGCTCACGTATTGGCACACTGTGATTTCTTTAAGAATAATCTGCGATTCTCTGCCACCAATCGGGATATGGTCGAAAGTATGTCCGCTACGGCTGAACGGATCAGCCAATATGAGCTGCTCTATGGAGCAAACACAGTTGAAACCTTCATAGATGCCGTGCTGGCCATCCAAGAGCATGTTGATCCAAGGCTAATCAAGCCTGGGCGGCATGATAAACGGAGACAAACGGAAGAAAAACTTAATCAGGCTAAAGAAGGGGGACCACGTAAACCCCCGAATAGTGAGTATGATGACTTATGGTCCCTCGACGAGTCTAAGAACCCTTCTATCAATAAAGAGACTCAGGCAAAGCCCCCTACCTTTCCACCGGAGCCCGAGAAAGATATCGTCTGGTTCATCCAGGAATACTCGGAGATTCTGGAAGACTGGCAGCGGGATATCATGAGCATGCTTCGCGAAGAAATGCTATACTTCTGGCCACAGATGGAGACGAAGATCATGAACGAAGGCTGGGCTTCGTATCTCCAAGGTGCTTACGCAAAAAGGCTCTCCATGAATGATATACATCGTTCATGGAGAGCTTTATATTCATTTATCCGAACATATTTGGGTTTTTGCATTAGCGAGCCTATTAACAGAATCAAGCACTGAAGCATTCAAAGGATATCTGACAAATGAATACACATAGGGAAGTTTCGTTTAAACAAATATGAATCAGAAATAATAACTACTAATATGTGGATATTGGTGAAAGTATCAATCTAACGTCCATTTAGCTGTTAAATGCTCAGCTCCTTAAATCCAGATGGAGGTAATGAAATAATCAAAACCACAGCTTTATATGCTTCTTTCAATTGCCTCTCCGCCTTTTCTTTGATCTTCTCCCTGTATACGAGGCGGCTAATTTCCGCCTCGTCATCGTTCATTTAGTATAGATAATATCCACAATAATGTAATTAATATCCATCCTATGTATCTACAAATGATTACACGAGGGGGGAGATCATTGCCTTTTACTTTACTAGTTGTTGACAATATGCAATTAATTCCTCTATTTTGGCAACGATACGTTTTTGTTCTGCTAGTGGGGGGAGTGGTACAAGAATGATCTTTAATTTAGCAGCTTTGATACCTTTTGCTGTTGTTCCAGTAGCATTATTTAATAATTCTTGTTGAAAAAAAGGAGATTGGATAAAATAACAAATCAATTCATTATAAAAATGCTTTTTTCCGTATTGTTGAAAAGTAATCACTCTTTGCCCACAACTAGCAACTTCTATCGTATTTATTGCTACATTACCAAGTGGTGCTTCAGTTGTGAAAAGTATATCTCCTCTTTCTGTAATTCCTCTTAACATTCTTTCATTGTATTCAGCTTCTGAAATAAAATCTTCTTTTGAAAAATCCAAAAAACCTTTACGAATATTTGATGCTGTTATTAGTACAACTCCACTATTAATTTTATTTGGAGTCTTGCCTCTATAATCAATAAAATGTAAGATGTCATTTAACCTCACCCACTTCCAGGTTTCTGGAATTTCAAAAGGTATCTCATCCTCTGTTATTGGTGGCAGTGGTTTTTCCTTCTTAATCTTGCCCTCTTTAATCAGCTTAACTTTTTCTTCTTGAATCTGTTGATATAGTGCTTCGGCAGTACCCTCTTCATCTCGCTGTTCAACCAATTTTCCTTGGATAGCATATTGCAAAATGGATTTCGACATATCCTCTGGAAACTTCTTATTAAACACCTCTAATTTAGAATGGGCTTCACCGTATTTTTCAACATAAGGCATTAATTCTTCAATCTTGGCAACGATTCTCTTTTGTTCTTCGAGTGGGGGAATAGGAATCACTGCCTCAAGCACATTTTTTCTTTCAATTCCAGGAATCATACTTTTAGCTTTAGCCTTTAAAATGTTTACATAACTTTTAATAAATAAATGTATATATTCAATATCCATAATAAATGTTCTTAAAGACATGATTTGTCTGGCAATATGAACTTTATCTTCTTGCAAAATCGTTGTAGTCCCAACAGTTCCCTTACATGTTAATAATAAGTCGCCTTTCAATGCGATAGACTTTGGTTCATTTGTCCATCTATTAATAACTAGACTACCATCAATTATGTTACTAGCCCCTGTCAAATATGGAATACCCACTTTTGTATCGTTATATTTATTCGGTGTCATATCTTGACCTGATGTTAATAATATAACTTCTCCTAACCTTACCCATTCCCAACTTTCAGGAATGTCAAATGGGATCTCATCCTCTGTGATTTCTTGTATTGGCTTTCCCTTTTTTGTCAACTGCTCTTTTTCTGCCTTAATGTGTTTAAGCAGTTCTTTCGCAGTCCCCTCTTCTTCTCTTTGCTCAACCAGCTTCCCTTGTATCGCTAGTTGGAGTATGCTGTTCCTCAAACCCTGTGTATTCATCTTAATTACCTCCAAGCATAGAAGTAATCTGCTCTAGTACATGATCGATTTCAGCATTGAGTGAGGCTCTTTTTTCTTGATACTGATGTATCAAATCCATTGGTTCTAAAATCACTTCTTCCTCACGGGAAAATCCACATAAGTCAATGTTATAGTTCAAGGCTGCTATCTCATTAACTGTATATTTCTTGGCTTTTGGGAATCCGTCGACTTGGATTTCTTCTCGATTATCCCACCAATTTAATGCTGGTTCAAAATGCTCCAGTTTCATTGGTTTCGTCTTCGAGAAGTTCTTATAACCTTCTGGCATATCCAGGCGATAAAACCAAGTCTCCTCTGTTGGATGCGTGTTATCGAAGAACAGAATATTAGTTGTAATCGACGTGTAGGGAGCAAATACGCTATGAGGCAACCTCACAACAGTGTGGAGATTAAACTCTCCGAATAATTTCTTTTTGATATTGACTTTGGCATTATCCGTACCAAACAGGAATCCATCTGGAATGATAATGCCACATCTTCCATTTTTCTTGAGTCTGTACATGATGATATTCATAAACAGATCAGCAGTCTCAGAGCTTCTAAGGTCTGAGGGGAAATTGACTTTAACGCTATCCTTTTCATTACCACCATATGGCGGATTCATAAGAACCACATCGAACTGCTCCATCTTCCTGTATTCCTTGTAATCCGTTTCTAGCGTATTACCATGAATGATGTTTGGATTGTCAATATCATGAAGCAGCATGTTGGTAACACATAGGATGTGCGGAAGTGCCTTCTTCTCCACTCCATAAACAGAATTATTGTAGATCTCTCTGTTCTCAAGGGAGTTGCCAACCTGCTTTTCTAGAGCATTTAGAGCAGAAACTAAGAATCCACCCGTACCACAAGCGAAGTCTCCTATTTTATCATCTAGAGTCGGTTTAATCACCTCTACCATAAAATCGGTTACCGCTCTTGGTGTATAGAACTCCCCTGCGTTACCTGCACTCTGTAGGTCTTTCAGGAAAGATTCGTAAATCGTACCAAAGGCGTGGCGTTCTTCGTATTCTGTAAAATCAATCTCACCAATGATATTTATAACTTGCCGCAGTAACACGCCATCTTTTTGATAGTTGTTGGCATCTTCAAATGCATATTTCACAATGACCTGATTCATTGGGGTTTCATCATCAATTTCAAGATTCTTAAGGGTGGGAAAGAGTATATTATTCACAAAGTTTAACAAGGCATCGCCAGTAAGTGCTTGTCCGTCTTTCTCATCTACAGCCCAATCTCTCCATTTTAAACCTTCTGGAATAATTGATTTATAATTATCATCATACAGTTCCCATGCTTCTTCTTTTGCATCATAAATTTTTAAAAATAGTATCCAGACGATTTGTTCGATCCGTTGAGCATCGCCATTAATCCCTGCATCATTTCTCATAACGTCTTGAATTCTTTTAACGAAATTGGTTACTGCCATTCTTGTTTACCTGCCTTATGTGTTAGTTTATGTTATGCGTAATAAATCTCGTTCTCTAATTCCTGAACCGCCTTCTGATAAGCATCTTTTCCACCGAAGGCTTTGACTATTTTCATAGGACTTCCAAATTTGGAAAATTCCTTGAGTTGCAGCACTTTGGTTTCTTCAATTTCTTTAATGCCTTCATCGGCATACTTATGAAGCAATGTTTCTAATACTTGCTGTGCCAATTCAGAATACTTATAAAGATAATGACGTTTTTTTACGTTGTTTGCTCTTTCAGCTTTGGTTAGAGGTGGTTTATCATAGGCTAAATGACAGATTAAATCGAAATCATCCAGTTCTGTTTTGCCCAATTCTTCTCTTACCGCATCCAGCAAAACGCCTTCATCTCTTAATTCTTCAATGATGGCTTGTTTTTTTTGAGCTTCTGTCCATGTTCTAAGAAAATCATCAAGCCTTGCGTACTGTTGCAGGATATTTTTCTTAGTATAATCTATAAGACTCTCAGTAATCAGCTTACCGTCCTTATCCAGATATTGAACCCTCTCTGAAAGGACCTTTACGACAACATCACCAATATAATACTTTTTAGGTTTGTCATTATCATCAAAACCATCCGTATTGTAATCTCCTCTTGTTTCCATAACGCCACCTGCATTAGTGTAACTCTCAGTTTCATCAGAACTATCTACAATTGGCTCGATTATTGGCTCATCTCCATTGATGTCTATTACTACTTCTGGCTTTCCATCAAATGCTGGATCAGCAAATAATCTACTGGCATTACGAAAATCCATGATTGTGAAATATGTCTTTCCGTATTCTTCTAGAAGCCTTGTTCCTCTTCCGATAATTTGTTTAAACTCGGTCATTCCATTATCACCAAAATTGTTGTCGAGCACAATCAATTTGCACATTTTAGCATCCACACCAGTGGTCATTAATTTGCTGGTAACTGCAATAACAGGGTATGTACTTTCTTCATCAATAAAATATTCCAGTTGCGCTTTTCCCTCGTCATTATCCCCTGTTATACGCATGATATATTTATCATTTGCAGCATACAAATCTTTGTTTGCGTTAATCAAGGCTTGTTGCATTCGCATTGCATGCTCAATATCTACACAGAAAACAATCGTCTTGCTGTATCTGTCGGTCTTCCTTAAAAACTCTGTAATCTTGGCCGCAATTACCCTCGTTCTGTCATCAATAACCAAGGTTCTGTCGTAATCCTTGACATTATATTCTCTATCCTCGATTTCATAGCCATGTTTATCGACTTTCCCACTCTCTGGTCGATACCCTTCAAGGTCTTTATCAAGGCCGATTCTTATCACCTTATATGGGGCTAAAAAACCATCATCAATCCCCTGCTTTAAAGAATACTCATAAATAGGCTCGCCAAAGTAAGTTTGGCTTGAGGTTTCCTTCGTTTCAATAGGTGTAGCAGTACATCCTACATGAGTGGCTGAAGAAAAGTAATCTAGAATTTTTCTCCATGCAGAATCCTCTTTCGCACTGCCTCTATGACACTCATCTATAACAATCAGATCGAAGAAATTCGGTTGGAATTGCAAATAGCTTTCTTCTCCCTCATCCCCTGAAAGCTGCTGATATAGAGCAAGATAAATCTCATAAGAACTGTCTAGGGTTCTTTTCTCTACCTTTGTCATTTTGCCGCCAAATGGCTTGAAATCACCTGATATCGTTTGGTCTACCAATACATTTCTGTCCGCTAAAAATAATATCTTCTTTTTTAAACCAGCCTTCCAAAGTCTGTATATGATTTGAAATGCCATAAATGTTTTACCCGTTCCAGTGGCACATACCAATAATACTCGATCTTGTCCCTTTGCTACTGCATCCACAGTTCGATTAATAGCTATGCGCTGATAATATCTGGGGGTCTTGTAATCAGGCACATAATAATAAGGTTCCAAAAGGACCTTTTCTTCCGTATCGGTTATATTCTTATCCTTTAAGTATCTTCTATATAAATCTTCTGGCGAGGGAAACTCCTCAAGGCTTAGTTCTTTCACTTCACCCGTAATTAAATTTTGCTCAACAAATCCATCTCCATTGGAAGCATATACATAATAAATGTCGAGTGCCTTTGCATAGACAATGCCTTGCTGCAAACCTGCACCGACTGGATGATTATTAGCCTTTGCTTCAATGACAGCCAGAGGAAAGTTGTTCTTATAGAACAGAACATAATCCGCCCTTTTCCTCTTGCCTCTGGTAGTGATGTTTCCACGTAGTATGATTCTCCCAGCCGTAAATGCATATTCTAGACGAATTTGTTTTTTTAATTCCCATCCTGCATTAGTGATTGCTGGAGTGATATATCTGGCTTTGATATCTTCTTCAGATAAATCTCTCTTTGCCATTTGCTCAGTCCTTTCACTTGTAAAAATTATGAGTTCTTATCAAACGTGAAATTATGATATTCACTATTATATACCATGCAACTGTCAACTTGTTGTTAATGGGTATTTATTCCCATGATAAAAACCCTTCACCACGTGAAGGTCATCAACTACTTGATATTAATAGTCGATTGACTGCTACATGCGAAGCTAACATTTATTTAGAAAGCACAATCATATCTATATTTTCTTAAGATATTATATCTTGAGGAACATCTTCTTTAGTAATTAACATTAATGATTCTTTAGTAATATCCTCCGTCAACCTAGACAGTCTTTTCGATTGATTCAGCGTTATATCATCAAACAAATTCCGAACAAGACGGCCATTTGAAAAGTGATCATCTTTTTTATTTAGTTTCATTTGCAACACATTACGGACTTTTTCAATAACATTCTCTTGGGCAACATAATCATTTTGATTGCAAGTGTAATTGAATATTTGAACAAGCTCATCGAGTGAGTAATCGCTGAATGAAATAAATGTATTGAATCTTGACTTTAATCCTGGATTGGATTCAAAGAACTTCTCCATTAAATTTGTATACCCAGCTACGATCACAACTAGGTCATCGCGATAATCTTCGAGAGCTTTTGTTAACTCAGTAAGGCTTTCTCTCCCATAACTATCACTATGATCATTCTCTGTTATGCTATACGCCTCATCAATAAATAGGACTCCACCTTTTGCACGATTAATTAATCTTTTCACCTTAATTGCTGTTTGTCCTTGATACTCAGCAATTAAATCGGTCCTGCTCGCTTCAATGAATTGACCTTTACTCAGTAATCCGATAGCTTTGTACATTCTCCCAACAATACGAGCCACTGTAGTTTTAGCTGTACCAGGATTTCCAAGAAACGCCATATGTAAAGTTTTGTTAGACTTCTTTAGTCCGTTTTTCTCCCGTAAATGTTGTACTTGATTAAAATCAATCAAATCACGGACTTGCTGCTTCACATTTTCGAGTCCAACCAATTCATCTAATTGGTTAAGTAGCACATCTAGTGAGACATTGGACGACTCTTTTAAGTCCTGGAAAATTCCATCAACTTTTGATGCTCCAAGATACTTATATAACATCTCAACAATTTTTTCTTGCTTTTGTTCCATGTTAGGTAAGGATTGTTTCTTAGTTAAGATACCTAAGTTTTTGATTAACTCTAATACAGCCCTATCATTTTGTTCATCAGTTATTTCTCGAACTAATCGTTCAAAATCAGATGTTTGTCCCAAGAAAACATCTAACTGCTTAGTTTCTTTAATTAGCTGGTATTTGTAATTCTCTGAAATCATCATAAAACCCCACTTATTATCAAAACTAATAGAACACATATTATAGTGATACTAATAAATGAAATAACTTGAGTAATCTTCAATGCTTTTGATAAGTTCCTTGCCACCAGATTAAGCTCTGCAACTTCATTTTTTGCCCCTGACAATTCAGATTTAAGATATGTAGATATACTTTCTGCTTGTTGCTCGATTCCAACATTGAGTTTCTTAATATCATCTTCAAAATTCCTCTTGTTTGTTGTGAACTCGTTAATAGTTGAATCCAATTTGGCATCAAACTCAGAATTCTTTTGAGCAACTTTTTCAGATAAGATCTGGATTTCATCCTGAATTAATCGTTTTATATCATTGAGTTTCTCTTTATGAATATCATTTTTTTTATTTAGAGCTTCGATGTTAGTCTTGTTTTCTGTACTTAATGCTTCGATTTTAGATATATTTTCATTTTGATTTGAAACAAGTTGTTTTACTGCTTGAAATTGTTCAAATTGACTTTCTTTTAGGTAATTAAGATCATTTAGAAAAACTGACTGCGAAGATACCAATGATTTCATTTCATCGGTCAGATCAGCTAATGAAAGATTTTGAGTTTCAACCTTGGTTTCGAGTAATTTAAGGTTACTCTCTATTGCCGAAAGGTCCCAAAAAATTGTATCAACATCAGTCAAGTGTTCGATCTTTTCAATTTTCTCTTTGAATTTTTTCAAAACCAGAATGACCTGTTTCTGCTGATCAATAATTTGTTTGATTTCATTTTGGTGTATTTGAACGCCTTCGATTCCTTTTAATGCTTTTGCGTTAGCTTCTTCAGCTACTTTCAGTGAGATTAAAATCCCATTAATATATTCTTTATCTAATGCGGAAAATGTATCATAAATAGTGTTAAATTCTTTAATTGTTCTAACAAGAACTTGATTCTGTTTAATCATTTTCTCCTGAATATTTTGAGTAAGCGTATTTAGGTCACTACCTGTTACCTTATAATCAAACCACCCAAAAAGCCCTCCCGAACCTGGAACACTAGGTAAAATCTCTTCTTTAGGTAAGTTTTCACTAAATGCCTTTAATTCATTTTTCTTTTTATTGAAATCATTGGTGCTGTTATTCATAGTGCCTACCTGGATAATATTTTGATTTTGCTTTCTTTCGGTTTTAATTGACATTTCTGATCACCTCAAAGTAAGTCTTCTAAATCTTTCTGCATTTGAACTAAATCACTCTGATTATTACTAATACTGTCAGTATTTATAGAAACATTAGTCTGATCTCCATCAAATATCTTATTAAGCGATTGTCGCATTACTTCTTTTGCTAATGCGTGATTCTCTGAAATTTCGCTCATAACATTTTCTTTACTTGCTGCTACAAGACTTTCAGTTGCAAACAGTTGTACTTGCTGAAGATTCATAATCTTATTTTTCTTATTAATAATTTGCTGATCAATTTCTTGTTTTGCCTTTCTGGAGATAAATTTATCGATAAGGTTTAGTACTATTGCGCCTACTAATCCAGACACTAAGCTTGATAAAAATAAACCAATCATATTCGCAAGAGTACCAATCAGTGGGATCTCAATTTGCATTCCAGGAACTGTAGTAAATAAGATTTTTTCAAAAACCTCTCCTAAGAAAATCGCACTACCACCAACTAATCCAACTGTTATTATTTTTCCAACTAGTGCTACCTTTACGGACAAAGGTTTTTCCTTATTTTTCTTATCTCGAAGAAAATTAACGGCTTCAACAACAGACGATATCCCTTGTTTAATTAAACTTGATAGCTTCTTAAAAATACTTACAATAGGTCCAAAAATTTCAGATACAATTGTTCCGATTAATGTTGATGTTCCCGTCTGAAAAACACTGAATATTTTGGAGAAGAATGATCTTATCGATTCCTTCATTTTAGATAAGAACCCATTAAGTGACTTAGACTTTTCCTTGAAAAAACGGATTAAACCATTCATGATTTCTTTCAACAACGTAAAAAGCGCTGAGATAGCCATTGTCTTCAAAGCATCTTTTCCAGCTTTTTTCCCTACTTCTTTAGCTGCATCCAATCGAATATCTTTATTAATTGCTTTTCTTGCTCCGTTATCAGCTTTCATCATAAGATCGTCATCAGCAGCAATTTTATTGTTAAAACGTTTGTTATTTTCTTCTTTTTGCCAACGTTTATCAGCATCGGACATATTTGATTCATCAATCTTTTTATTTGCCTTTTCGTTTTGTTCAATCAGAGATTTTTCCCTAGTCTCACGGGTTTCTGTATACTCTTTGTTACTCTTGGCACCTTTACTTTTATTTAAAGATTCGTTTGTCGGCTTTAGGTTTTCCTCTTTGTTGGCAAGGTTAGCTACATCTAAATTTGCTTGCTTCCTTCTTTGATTATCGAATAGCTCTTTTCTTGATACGACATGATCTAAATTAGCCGTTTCTCCAAGTTTCAAGTCTTTTCCTGTGTACTCATCCTTCAAATTTCCAGTTTTTTGTTGCTCCTTCATTGCCTTATTGGCATCTTTGTATCGTTTATCTTGCATAACGGAATCGGCAATATCCTTATACTCTTCAGGATGCTCTCTATCATATTTTTGAATTAATGTTTCATTAGTCATGTCGAGACCAATTTGATTCCCAAACTGTTTCCAAACCTCATCCAAGACTATTTTTCCTAAAGAATCAGGATCAGATAATTTTTCTCTATCACCTTCCAGTAGCTCTAAATCAGAAAAGCTTTCTTCTAACTGTTTTGATAAAAAACCTTCAATTTCTTCAAAATCAAAGTCAGTTTCTATATTATTAATTTCAATATTTAGGATTTCATTTTTATTAGCCACAGATTCAAACAGTCCTTCCAAATATATTTTTATAATCATACTAATCTACAGAAGGACTCCCCCAAAAAGTGAAATTGCTATTACTCATACCATTCACCTCTGGATGATTTATTTTTAAAATGTAAAATGATGCATAGGAAAATATTCCTAAGTCCATAATAACATGTCTAAATACAAGGAGAGTATAAAAAAATAAGGACTCAAGTTGAGTCCCGATAATTGATCTCATCAATACGTCTAAGCCAGGCATCGAAATAACTTCTGCTGAGGTTCTCCACCCAATGATTACATAATAGATAATCATATCCATAGATCGAATACGGATCAGCGTAGAATCTTGGACGTCCATTTATATTCCGCTGTTCGGTCAAGGAACAGGTTGGGTCGACCTTCTTCAATATGGGGTACGTGATGTTGAAGGTTCTTTTGGCATAGTCTAACCGCTGCAACCGCTCAATCTCTTGCACAGTTAATACATCATTCGCAATCAAGCGTTCAAAACTGGATTTAACAAAAGCACCAATCTTTATTTCCTCAGATCCTTTAAAATCGGCTGGCATTTTCTTAATCTTAAACTTGCTTATCGACTGCCCTATACTCTGCTTATCCTCCGCGAAAAGATTATACATTTGTATACTTCGCATAAACAGCTCCGAAGTATCAGACACAGAATTGGATAAGGCTGTAACCACATTGAAGATTTTGTCCTTGAAGTCTTCATTGCACAGAAGCTCAAAACGAAAATCTAAACCTTTTGCATGGAACAGCTCCTGGAGTTCGGCTATGTAGAGTTGCAGCGGTTCACTTATTGCACCATATATTTTTGGAGCAGCAAATATAATATTTCCAGCATTCAAATTGAAATACCCATGAATCGCCATAGCAGTGCGAATCATTTTCTTCAGTACTCTGGAAATTGTTTCTTCTTTTGAGCCGTAATTCAAGCCATACTCATGAAAAGCTACATCTATTCCGTATATACTCTCAACACCATTTAGCCCTCCAACTTCCATACCCAAAGCATCAATCTCCGCTTGTTGGAGTAGTTGGGAGAATGAACTGTTCTGTTTAAACAAATCAAGGCTGTATTTCTGTTTAAAATACTGGTCTGAATCTTTCATCATACTTTCGACGACAGCTTCGTTATGAATTTCCCAAGACTTCACCGATGGCTTCCAGTTCAACTGAACAAGCTGACAATTCTTTGCATGTCTCAGCCATGAGAGCATCAAGGATTCTCCGATTTCTATTTTCATTGAATCAGTCCTCTCTGTTATTTTGATATTAAATTTCTATGGCTGATTCAATTTTTCCAATATACAATGGAATGTTGCTTGGAATATTAGTACCACCAATTACTTTGATAGGGCCAATGAGTTGTCCTTCAATTAATGGTGTACCCGTAAGAAGCTCAACAAACGTCTGAAAATCTTCATTGTTTTGTTTCGATTTTTTCGAGTGTATTCCCGATGGTACGAACTCATGAACAACAAATACGGCCTGATCGCAGTTGTTTATGCGGGCCTCTATTAATGTTCCAGCAACGGCGTGAAGTAACTGATAACGGATATGTCCAAATTCCCTATAACCAAAAACAGAAAGACCTAATTGCTTTATTCGTTCAGGTACTTTTGTTCTTGGATTGGTTGAATATCTTTTGATCAGATTAGAGATAACTTCTCCGAATGGTTCATCAGCTTTCGCTTCGATAGAAATTAATATTTTATTGACAGATGTTTTTCCATATACAATCAAATCATGTTTACGCCCACTGCCGTTGAAGGCATCCAATTTAGTTTCGCACTCAGGTATGGCTATCTCGGCAATAACACCTTTAGTATCTTGATGTGAGTCTAACAACCGTTCCAACTCCCCAGGAACCTTAGGTTCACCAGAATTAATCCATGACTTTGCAAGTTCCTTCGCACTTCTACCATCTATCCAATGTGCTTCACCTTTTGCTGGAGGAGCATGTTGAAACCAGTCCGTCAAATTAGAAATATTTAATCCAGATCGATTTTTTATTTCCATTTTGCATCTCCTCAAAGAATTTAGTTTTCATTTGGACTCGCAGATGTTAATTAATGTAATCTTAACACAATTAGATTGCTATTGGTTTATGTTATAATGAGCAAAAGGCGGTGAATGAAATGTCCATTTCCAAGGAACAATTGGAGCAAAGCTTTCAGGGCAAAGCTTATGTTGAACTTAAAGATCTGGTGCAATTGATCGAGGATAATTTCGGATTTAATGTTACGCTTCAGAGGAAAGATGAACCTGTATTTTCTGACGAACAGAAGAAAAGAATGATATCCGTCATTTTCAAAGATGAAGATGTTCTATACCAGCTTCGTCAGGCCAAGCATGACCGAGAGAATGGGATTTCAACATACAGTGAGAGCGAAGATGAGTTTGCACAATTACTGAAAGAGGTCCAGAATGAAGTCTGACCGTTATAAGGTTCTCTGGACCACTTACGCTCGGGTAGCTCTTGCCAGAATGAAGGAATATAAAGTAGACCCCATGAACGTCTTCAGACGCTCTAAATCTGTCTTGGCCGATGAGCCGAAATACAAAGCTGATGGAGTCTCTGACTTTCCTGGGTTTGAGTTCAACGGATACTACTGGACTTTGATCGGCAACGTAGTCGTCATTTACAGGATTGACGAGGAGCTTCACACGGTGTATGTCGATGCTTGTTATTTTGCCAATACAGGACTGTCCCATTATATCTTCTGGGCATCGATCCTGACGACGAATAGCCCAGCCAGAAAATCAACTATGGTTGGGCTATTTGCATTCCAAGTAGTCCCCTCAATGCTGCTTCAAGCGGTAAAAACCTCTGCGAAATTCTGAATTTTTCGGTTTAATAGCTATTAAAAACGAATTAATAATATCAGAGGCAGAAATCAAGGTATTTATCCAACTTACAAATAATAAGATGCTCTTTATATCTTCGGATGATACAAATGACAAAATGAACGGCAACATCGACAATGTAACAAAAGGCAGGCTCATAAATACCCAAAATCTTGCTTTGGATAAAATTGCATCTGTATGTATCCAGAAAAATATGCCTTTAAACGTTAAGCTAATATCCCCTTTTTTGATAATTACCATGATGTGAAGGATTTCATGAAGAACGAAAACCATTACCCCTGCTAACATAAGAATGAATGTATTGATATGAGGGAGCCACCCTCCCATGAAATTGGGAATTAGAAGGATGATAACTTGTAGTAGATAAACAAACTTCATATAGTGATTCCGAAACCAATGATTCTGTATAAAAGGGTGCCATTTTGACATGTCTATACTTAATTGTGGTAAGTGTCGAAACCACAGGATCATAACCGCCCGCTCCTTTAATCAACTATCTCTTGATTACTTTATTTCTTCAATATCAACGAGCCATTTACGTATCTTTGGATCATTTACTCTCCCTAACGCATAAAGAACCCACTTTTTAATCTCAAGCCAAGTCAAACCATAATCGCCCAGCTCGGCCTTATGTCGTTTCAAGAACCAATAAAGCGATTCTGCTTCATACGGAGCAATCGTCAGAATTTTCAAGTTTGCTATAGATGCTACTACATCAAAGTCTGGAGAGTAGGCTGTAGTTGCAGCAGCCTCTTTAATCGTCTGCCGAGTCAATTCTGAATAATTGTACCCTTTCTCCATTTGATCATTATCCGCACCAGTATGCTGGTCCCTAAGTGAGGCTTCCCTTTGAATAGCATCAATTTGGAGAAGTACCTGATTTGCAAACTCTGTTCGGTCTCTATCCTCTTGTTCCTTATCGCTGAGCAGAATTTCATCCCTAATGACTAGGGCCTGCGAAATATTCATTCGATATCCTTTGGTTAACGCGAAGGCCCGAAACGGCGATCGCATTAGATCCAGGATTAATCGGTATACAGAGAAAGTGATTTCATCACCAACAGAATGGACGTAATAAAGGCTTCTGACGTCGCTCTTTATTGTACCGTGAGCATTATAGCCAAATAAAGTATAGAGATTGTATTCTGGAAACTCCTCGTATAGCTCTTGAAGCAGCTTGTCCCATTTGTGGTCCTCTTCTGTTTTTATTGCAAGTCCATACTCAGCTTCCCATAGATGTAGCACCCTATGCTCATAATCGTCCGCCAGTTCCCTGTCCTCCACAAACCAGATCGTCTCAAGCCCTTTACCTACAAAATATTTATTTCGAGAATTTATCGCTTTAACTACTTTTTGATCACCGATTTGGTGCACATTTGTAATGATTGAGACTGCAAATTCACGGCCATTCTTGTTAACGTAAATGTCAGGATATTGACTCCATTTTTCTGTGGCCTTTTCTTTATAACCGTACTCTACCTTTAAGTCGGGACGGATCAATTCCTGCCCCTTCAGTTCGTTATAAATGATTTCTTTAATTACGGTATGCTTCTGGCTTTCACGAGCCGTCTGCCTGTTGTATGTATCGTAAGCCTTTGATTCCTGACAGGTCTTACCGCTAAGATGTGCAAAATGAATATCACGGATTTCTCCTGCTCGAAGCAGCAACTGCTCATGGCAGTATGGGCAGGTCATGGCCTTCTTCTCGGCCGCCTTTTTGAATTTGTCAATTACCCTCTCCTTTTCACTTTCTGCATATCTGCTTAGCTCTGATGTGATATTTAGAAGCTTCCCCTCATACATGGCAATATCCATTGTCAGCACTCCTGTCTAATCAGAATGAGAGCATATTCTACAGTATTCGAGGCGATTCCTCCATTATTTAGTTTAATTCACTAAATGTACACTTGTATGTTAAACCCAGAAACCTAAGACGCTATTTACGAAAGCTGTCCATAATGGTAAATAGAGAACGAGATCATACTCCATGGGGTTTCAAACTCATAGAAGCTAATTTAGCTAGATTTTATACATGCCTCGGAATCACCACACACAACAAAAAGAAGCTCTTGAACTCAATATTCAAGAACCTCTGTTTCAAATCCAACATACTGTTCGATTAGATTCAGTAGTTGTTCACCATTTACGGTTAGAATCGATTTGTTTTCTGCACATTCTAATGCCTGCTTAGTGAATTCACCTGTTGTTATATAGAATCCTTCAACTGCATTGAAATCAATCATCGCGCTGTGGAACTTTTGAATATCTGGTCTACCTACCTTAGGAGATGTGTATCTTTTACACTCCACTAATCGTACTTCCCCATTACTTCGAAGAATAATGTCTTTACCACCATCTCCAGTACGCTTAGTTACTTCGCTGACAAACCCAGCACAACGAAATACACTTGCCATATATTCTTCAAATTCAAAAGGACACATGTTTTTTAGATAATCCAAATTTCTCTTACGTAATATATTCCTTCTCTCTTCATGTTTACGTTCCATTTGAAGGCGAATGAGTTCTGCTTTTCTTTTATTTTTCACTTCAAAAACAATCCAAACAGTTAACAAACACAAACTAATCATTGCAATAACAAATACCGTTTGTATCAGCGCATTTTGCTTTAAGAAATATACTTCTATATTTTGAATGGCCAATACAATAGCCTTTATTATGCTGAAAGCTACAAATATCAGAAATGCTATCAATACCAAAATCACTTCTGATCTTCCTCTTTTGTTTCTGTAAGATCTGCCGCGTCGTCTTCTTCTTGCCATTGTAATACCTCCCTAACGGGATAGTATTATTCCCCACATATAGCCGATTTGATGCAATGGACAACATAACTGAGCGGACTTCGCCATAGATATTAACAAACCAATCATTGAACAGAGGGGGATTAGAAATGGAAAGCAATGAGCATATTTCGCCAAAACAATTTCTGAGTAAAATCGAAGAAAGTCAGGCCAAACTGTATTACGACTTTGGAAAACGAGTACATAGTTATTTCGAGGAAACCTATAAGGAAATGCAGCAATACCTACAACAATTCCCCACACAAGATGAAGGCGCAATTACTGAAAATTTCGACTCAAACGAACAATCACCGCATAACTACGAATTATTGCAGCAGGAGAATGAGAAACTCAGACGCACCAACGAGAATCAAAAATCTCAGATTCAAAAACTTAAAGAAGAGAAAGCTGAACTCTTACGTAAGGCATCGAAATCAAGTTCAAGAAAAATGAAAGATAAAAATGAGAATGTGATGGATACTTTGAGTAGCCCCGATGAAACAAAGCCCAAAACGAGAAAAACAAGAACCCTTAAGAGTATGAAGACAACTAAAACCTTTACAGTAGAAGAAGGTGCACATGAAAATGAGTCTGATCCTCAGGACCATAAATCTATGGATCGCAACGAAGAGGAGGTCGCTAAAGAAAATAAAATAAATGAAGAAAATATAGAGTCCAGTAATTCCCAATAAATCAGTTTCCATGTAGAGATAGATGCTTTACCCCTTCCTTTTTGTTAAAAACGCTGTAGTGAAAATGATAAATTTGTACTTTAAGGCAAATGTATATGATCAATGAATACCCTAGAAGCCAACCGTATGTGGTTGGCTTCTTTTATATTATCAGCAATACTTAACGCTGTGACTTCTACATTCACCTCTTTCCCCCGAACTATTCATTTGTTTCTCTCGCTTAAACCTTCTACTTTTATTAAGGTTCTATAGACGTACTTCATTAATCTCATGTTCATTTATTTTGTTGTCCTTCTATGTTGATCATTCTCAAAATCACTATTCACAACAACGCTGGCATCGTTGTTTTCAGGTTTCTCATTTTAGTAATAACTCCTCTCAGTTCCTTAGAATTTAAAGGCCATGTTCACGTATATATATTGTTATTCACATATGTGAATAAAGATTGTAATAAAAGACCATATTATCCCTTATGAAATTCTGTAATCACTTTCCACACTTAAAAGGAGATAGTTTATGAAGAGACCGATTAATGACAAAAAACTAAAAATCCGTTCGATAAGTTATGTTCATGATCCTGAAGCAGCTCAGAAATGGTTCGAACTGTACGTAGAAATTCTGACAGATGGGCTTATTCAAAAATCAGCAAATATGTGTTCAGAAGATCATATAAATAATTATGAAGACAATCTCTTATATAAGGATGAATCCATATGACTCAAACTGTTGCTTATTATCGCAGTTCAACTGATTTGCAAGAAGACTCTGTTTCTACACAAGAGTTCTATGCAATGCAATATTGTTCTGAAAAAATGCTGTTAATTGACAAAGAAATCAGTGACGAATTTGTCTCAGCTAAACTTACGCCTCTTACAAAACGTAAATTCAACCAGATTCTCGAAGGCATAAAAAAAGGTGAATTTAATACTTTAATTATCTATAAACGCGATCGACTTGCTCGTGATGTTATAGAGTATATGGAAATTTATTCGGTATTAAAAAAGTATAACGTCCAGGTTCACTTCACAACCTCTAATGAAGCTCCCATGCGGTACGATGAAACGGGAGAATTTTATGAATTGATTATGGCGGGTCTTTGTCAGCATGAAGGGGAGCAAATAAAACTTCGAATAAGTGAAGGTAGATCTGCTTCCTTTGAGCAAGGGAAACATAAAGGCGTCCTACCTTATGGATATCTAGTGGATAAAGATTCGGGCAAAATCTATGTACCACCTGAAGCCAAGAAGGATATTTTGTTTATTTATTCTGAATTGTTAAGTGAAAAGCACGCTACTCTAAACGATTTAAAACTTTACTTAAAAAAACATAATATTCAGCGACTACGCTTAAAAGAAAGCAAAAAATTCAACCCAGTGTGGGAAGTGAAGGCAATAGAAGATATGATATCAAATACCATGTATATGGGCATCCGTCAAATGAATTTCAAAGGAAAGCTTCACACTTATGCTAGTAAAGATTATGCACTGCTACCCGTAGAAGAGTGGTACAGAGCACAAGAAATTTTAAAAAATATAAAATCTAAAAAATCACGTAATAAGAGACCGATGGGTTCATTTTTACTTGAAAACTTTATTATTTGCGATGAATGCAAACAACCACTCACACCTATTATGCGTATGCGAAAAAAGGCTTGGGTTGGAGTTTACGAATGTAAAGCACATAAAATCAAATTACTAAGTGATGATGTTGAATCGGAAATTCTCGATAAATGTTGCTGTCATTTTTTCTCTCTTTTATCCGAATACGGTGAGGATTTTTATAATAAATTTTCCAATGAAAACGTAAATAAAATAAAAATATTATCTAATAGACTCGACCAGATCATTGTTCTATTCAATACTCAGATTATTCATAATGTAACAAGATTAATGGGAACAAATAATGTTCATGAAAAATCACGATTAGAAAATAAACTAGTGACCATAGAACTTAAACTTAAACATGTTAAGGGTAAAAAGGAACAGTTATATCTTACAATAGAACAACTTAAGAAGTTGCCTGAACAAATCAACTTGTTCAAAGATAAATCTAAATTCACCGATGCATTAAAGAATTTATCACATAATGAACGTCTGAAATTACTTAACAATATCATTATGTCTACCTTTGTTACCCATGAAGGATTAAAACTATATTTGAAACATCCCATTAAAGGATCGGAGGAAATCTTTATTGAATATTCATAATGTCCTACTACCAGGAAAAAAAGGAGCATTTTATGGTCGCCATTCAACCGAAGAACAAACGATTGATACTCAACTTCACTGGGCCAATGAATTAGCGAAAGAATTCGGCTGTGAAATTATTAAAGAATTTGTGGATATAGGTGTTTCCGCTGTTAAAAAAAATATGGCAAAACGCAAAGGCCTTACAGCGCTGTTGACCTACCTTGAAACTGCTGAAATTGACTTTGTTATAATTTACGATCACACTCGGCTAGCAAGAAACGCAATGGAACATCAAAAAATCAGAGGATTTTTTAACAGCAAGAAAATCCCAGTAGTGATGTGTTCCACTAGAGATTTGTATAACTCAGGTGATCTTCTTGGAGAATTATTGAAAGACGGTTACAGTAAATATGAAGCCGACGCCATTAGGCAGCGTACCGAAGATAACCACTATAAAAAGATTAAAGAAGGTATTTATCGTGGTGGTAAGCTTCCTTTCGGATATGAATTTTCACCTGATGAGTATACCTTTAAGGTCTTACCAGATGAAAAGGAAATTGTAGAGGATATATTTAAGAAGTATCAAGAAGGAGAAGGCTTTCATTCAATAGCTTTGTCTTTAAAAAAACAAAGTTTTCATGGTCGTGATTGGACTAAAGATGATGTGAAACTCATTATTACAAACCCATTTTATGCTGGGTACCTAACAGCAAAGCGTTTTCATCCTAACAGCCACAGACAACTTACAGACAAAGAAGAGTGGATTATGGGATACTGTGAAAGAATAACACCCTTTATTCGATATGAAGTGTGGGAACATTGTTATGAAACATATCGCTCAAAAAGAAAAGGTAATGTATCTCCGAAAAATTTCAAAACCCCCTTCTTCCTGCGTGACATTCTGTTTTGCAAAAATTGCAAAATGCCTTTAAAAAGTAAAAATCAGAAGAACAAGTATCACGGTAATCCAAATGGAAACTCAATTTACTATTGCGAGAATAAAGCATGCAGCCTTAGACTCGAAAAGAATAAGGTTCATAAAAGATTTATTGAGGAAGAAATGTCCGCAGTATTAATAAAATATCTCTCTACTCAACATAAGGACATACATGAGGAGATACTTGTCAACCTAAAGCAAAAAGTTGATAAATTAAGTCAACAAATAATAGAACTTGAAATAATGATAGAAGAATTTACGTTGCAGATCCGCCGAACGGAAGTAGAATTACATTCTTTAGCTCCCAACAAACCACAAGAATTAAAAAACAGCTTTTTAAGATATCGAATCTTACTAAAGGAGAAAATTAATAATTCACAAAAATCAATCAATGAGAAGAAATTTAAGATTTCTTATATTGAGAACGTTGAATCTGATTTTCTACTCATGAAAAATTTACTGGTAACTACTATTATGGAGGAGTACGATGGAGAAATTGACCCTCGCCTTCGAAGACTTGTATTGTATTTGTTTGAACGAATTGAAATTGGCTCTGACCTTGTCTATGATGTAACAGCACGTATTAATTTAGAAAACGATAATCCTGTACTAATAGGCGGCTTTATAAACTAAGGCCGCTTTTTTGCGCGTGGTTATTGGGTTCTCGGTTATTGGGACAAGTTTAATATCACTCTAGGTTTCAAGGTACGGAAAGGGATCCCTTTCCGTACCTCGAAGCCTAGAAAAAGCCTTGAATAGGCTTGTCTACTGGGAAACTGAGGGTTGTCCACCTAAGTAAAAACATCATGAAAAGTCTTCTCGGTAATTAGGGTGTTACTTCCTAAAATAAATAAATTTTCTCGGTAATTAGGGACATTCGTAATTCTTACATGTTCACCAGTTAATGAGCTCCTAATTAGGAGGTAGCTTGTACTCTTCAATCATATTCTTAATTCACATATTTCAACTTCTAATCAAAACTTAAAATCAAATATAAATTCTGAACTTAATGGTATTCTGACTTAGTTCAAACTCGCTACAAAAACTCCCGTTATTTAAATCAAAGGCTACATTAAATTTTATTGTTGATAATTGATTACTCCGAACAAAAATGGTGTGATCGTCAGAAGAAGATTTTCTCTGACGTTCTTGGACGTGGATGTATTCGGACTACAAAATTGTTGGCTTGAAGGAATACAAGAACACAACGTCGAAGAAAACTATGCTGGTTGTTTCTTGCCTGTTCGCTGTAAATAAGACAAATAATAATCTTCGACGAACGACTTCTTCTTGCTGAAAACTTGTAAGGTGGTGTAGAGAAATAATGAATGCTGTTGAAATTTTGAAAAATAACTATGAAGGTAAGGAAGGTAGTTTTATTTACCACTTACATGAGAAGGATATGTTCAATCAAGATGCTTTTTGGGATTATTTTAACTGCATAGTGGATATTACCCAAGAGACTGCAAATCGAAATGACTTGGATAGAAATTTAGCCCTCATGTTGAGTAAAACATATGCTTTTATAATGAGTAGTTTTCTTTGGCATTTTCACCCTAAAGATTCGTATAAGGCAAAAGGCATCCCTGATAGCAACTTGCATCTCTATATCGAAAGAATAGAATTTGTATACTTGGGATACTTCAGTGGTAAGGTTTTTAAAGAAGAATTGTATGACGAATATTTAATAAACCCTAAACACAAAAATAATTGAACTCTAACGAGACACGATAGTTTGTTCAATTAACCGCCTTTTCAAAAGGCGGTTTTCTTTTGGTCTAAAAACAACATTAAGATTTAACATAGCCAAATCAAAAAAAAGAGCTCGCTAACAGCAGCGAGCTCAATAATCTCCGCATTTCATCACTTTAGCGTGCCAATATTTTAAAAACAAGCCCTCTCATCGATAAACAAGTTATAATAATAACCTTTACGTTATAACTCCTATCTACACTGATTCATTTCATCTTCAATAATCCGCTGAACTACCTCTAGAAACAAATCGTGATATTGTTTAGCCGCTGCGGGATCATTTACGTATTTTACAGACTGAATCTGGGCATCCTTAATCTCTTGGTACCTTTTTTTCATGAACTCAATTCCTTTCTAGTAATTGATTTTAGGAGGCTATGTGATGCAGGAAATCGGTAAACAAATTCGTCAAATCCGCACTCAAAGAGGGATTAGTCTTAATGCCTATGCTAATGAGCTCGGCGTATCTTCAGGGTATCTTTCAAACCTAGAAACGGGGAAAACCCAGAACATAACACTTAGTATTTTGGAACATCTACAGAAAGACCTTACTCTTGTCTCATATCCTACCGACAACAATGATGAACTACGACTGCGGCTTGAAAGGGTATATGAACTTCTCTTTGCATTGCAAGAGTATAAACCTGACGCTGCTGAATACCTGCTTCGATGTGTGGAAGAAGGAGCAGAAGTTTTCCTTACACATTACTCCACTAACCCTCTGTAGTTGGTAATATGTGCATGTTCATAAAAATCTATTCATCAAAATGAACAAATATTTATAATGGTGAAGAGGAACAGTTTCATACTCATAAATATGCGTTTACTACCGTGAATAATGTCCGAACTAAAGGGGAGTCTAACCTGCAATAGGTTGACTCCCCTTCGTTGCGTTACCTGACCCATTGCTTTGCAGAAAAAGGAGAGTCTATCCCACGTCGGGTAGACTCTCTTCTTTTTGAACAAAGCTAATTCGATAGCCACTTGCTTGTTCCGAGCCAACGGTTTCTATAAGTAGATGTTCGGCAGCTCGCTCTTTTAGCGTCTTCTCCCAAGTAGCGAAGTGTTCCGCTAACTTCTCTAATGTTTCGGAATGATCGATTTCCTTTAAATCACCAAAGGAGATCTGCTGGTTAGGAGTATTGATAATAAAACGGATCTTCAGGTCCATCGCATCTCCCCCCTAATACAACCTATGTAGAAGAAAGGCGCGGACAACCCTATAATCGTAAATCTAATTTTTGATGCATAGAATAAAGGACCAGTTCATCAGGGGGAACAGCTAATGAATGTCGATAGCAACGCAAGCCGCTTTGTAGCGATTTATTGCCGTGTATCCACCGATGAACAAGCTCGTGAGGGCGTGTCCCTTGATGAGCAGCAGGAGCGTCTTAAAGCCTATTGCAAAGCAATGGGATGGTCAGACGAAGTCCTCTTATTCATTGATGATGGTTACTCGGCAAAAAGCACAGACCGCCCTCAGCTCAAGCGGTTGATGACATACATAGAGAACGGCGAAATATCAAAAGTCATGGTCACTAAGTTAGATCGGATGAGCCGCCGACTACTGGACTTACTTACACTCATTGATATGTTCCAACAACATGGAGTCGCTTTTATTTCAATAAGTGAATCATTTGATACCAATACCCCTTCTGGTCGTCTGACCCTTCAAGTACTCGGTGCAGTTGCAGAATTCGAACGCGAACGTATTCGGGAACGTGTCCTAGATAATATGTTCCATGCTGCCAACCAGGGAAAGTGGCTTACTCAAAGTCCATACGGTTATCGGTTGGAAGAAAAAGCTTTAGTCATTTATGAACCAGAAGCAAAAATAGTTCGCCAAATATATGATCTATACCTTAACCAAGGATATGGATTCTTCGCTATTGCCAGGCAATTGAATGAACAAGGTATCCCTTCCAGGCACAATAAAGAGTGGTCCATTCGTTCTGTTAAGCTGCTTCTTAGCAATCCTGTTTATAAAGGTACTTTTATATGGAATCGGGTTGATTCAAGCAAGAAGAAAAGAACCGTAAAGGATGATAAGGATTGGATCGTAATTGACGATTGTCTACCCACCATTATCGATAAGAACACCTGGGAGAGAGTGCAAACCAAAATGAACAGACCGAGTATAGCCCCTCGCGCCCAGACCAGCCCTCATCTTCTCGGTGGCATTTTGAAATGTGGGAACTGTGGTTCTGGAATGAGCATCGGCTGGTCAGGCTCGCGAGACAGACGTTACCGTGTATACCGCTGCTCTGCGAATAAGAACAAAGGAACATGTACAAGTAAGCAGTATAAAGCTGACGAAGTGGAGTCTTGGTTTCTGGAAGGGTTAGCAAAGTTGTCTAAGTCTCTAAGTTTAGAACTGGTCCCTCATCTCATCGAAAAAGCTCGCAACAGCCAAAGTAACCGAGGGGATCAACAAATCACAGCAGCTAAAAATCGATATAAACGAAAGGTCGAAGCCTATACTGCTGGATTGATTGAGTTGCAGGATCTTAACGAGGAGAAGCAACGGATGGAACGGATTATTCAAGAGAATAAGAGTTTGAGTGTACAGGGAGAGAAGATGCATCTAGAAGAGTTGAAGGAGATGATTGAAAGCAAGATTAAGACGGTTCTTGATGCGATATATACGCTTCCCGTTGAGGAGGCTAAGGTGCTGCTTCGGACGTTGGTTTCGAAGGTGACGGTATTGGGGGAGGGGGAGCTGGATATAGAGTTGGAGATAATTTAATTATGAATTTATAGAAAATTAGCATCTTAATAAAGAAACGTTAGCGTTATTTGTTTTGAATGAATATGTCTGAGTATGTATTTAGGATAGGTAATTTGAATAGCTAGTATTACATATATATCTAAATGTGGTATTAACATCGTTTAGCTAGTAAAGTTTTAGTAAAAACTTGTACTAAACTTTTGGCGAAAGTAGGTGGCACAGTGGATATTAATTGGTCGCAACTATCCCACTTCGAAAAGGACTTGCTTATCGGTAGATATGTAATGAATTTCGAGGAATTAGTTTCCGATGAAGGTATTATTTGGTTCAAACACCATTATAGTATTGGTTTTTGGAATTTCTCTAAAAGTGAAAACCGCGCTTTAGAAATAGTTAAAAAACTATTAAATGATAGGGTATCTGCTGAGATAAATTTTATATCCACTAATAATTATTCATGTAGTTTCATGAGCGCTGAACATCCCGCTGTAAAATCAACAACTTGTGCGGAAACTTTGCAGGATGCAATTTGCATGTCTGCATTAAAACACTCAGGAATATCTGTAATAAAATGAGTCGCTATATAGCGACTCACTTTATTACAAAATCACCATAACTCTCAAAATGGAGATGACAGAGGTTTACATCAAATGTATTCATCTTATGACCAAACAGATCCTCAAGGTCTTCATTACACGTTGTGATAAAAAGTTGATCAAAAAAGCTATCCTTTGCGTTATACTCAACCCTCAATAAATCTACGAAAGATAAAATATTAAGATCATCCATGGACTGGATTGGGTCATCCATAAAATAACATTTGAATGGAAGGCTTCTTTGTCCCATTGCAATAGTCAAAAATATAGATAAAGATACCACAGATAATTGACCTGCACTTAAAATGTTAGAAATATTAAATTGCTTTTTCTTATCTAACACAGCAAGTAAACTTGCCTTTTGAGAAGTTCGTCCGTCGTTCGAAAGAGAAATACTTTGAATATTACTATGTCTGCTCAATCTTCTGTATATCTTTTGCATTGGCTCATTTAATTGCCTAACAACTTCTGTATCCCAATGACTTCTAAGTTCTTTAAGTCTCTTAAGAATGTTTTTCAGTTCACCTAATTTATTGTTCTTATCTTCAAATTTCAGAGTAAGATCAGCAAGTTTATCTCTTAACTGAATGAACTTTTTTTCTGCTTCCTTTAGGCTTTGGTCACTTTCTAATGCTTTCTCCAACTCTTTTAGTGCACCTATTTTTTCAACTACATATTTCGTGTTAATTTTCTCTAAGGTGACCATATCATTCAGTTTAAAGCGCTTATTTAAATTGTCTTCTTCTCTCTCAGCAAAAAGAACAAATTGCTCAGTAAGTTGAATTTTTTTTTCAATACTAAGTGAAGAATAAGCACGCCAATTTGCCATCATTTCCTTATCATGATTAACAATTGTAAGAATTTTCTGCCTAATATCTTCGCTAAACCTACTTGGATCAAAAGTGTAATCACTTTGATTTTGAAGTTCCCTATTTTTTTGCATTAGTTGGCCCAAAGTGATACTACTGAATTCTAAGTTAAAATACGTGCACGCTGTTTGAATTTTATCAGTTTGCTTTAGAAGACTTAATTGTTGTTTACTTTTATAAAGTTCATCATTTAAAAGTAAGGTAACCTTATTAAATAAGTTAGAAAAAGATGTATAAATTTCTGTACTCAATTCTTTATCTTGTTGTACAAGTGAAGATCTAACTGAATCAATATCACCAAGTAATTTCCTTGCCTCTAATCCAAGCGTACTAGTCTTAAAAAACACACTACCACATAATAGACAACTATCGTTACCATTCTGTCTAATATGATTGTAATCTTCAAGATGATCAATAATTGCGTGAAGAGCTTTCATAGTAGAATTATCCGTATCAAAACGGCTCAAATCATTTTTTAAGTTACCTCTTTTTTTGAACAGCTCTTCTATTGCATTTATTTCTTCTACAGTAACGCTTCGAAGAGTAAATCTTTCTCTCAGATCTCTAACAACTTGCAAGTCTTTTATTTGATTATTGGTATTTTTCAGATCTAAAAGTCCTTGCTCAATGAAATTAATATTACTTTGAAGTATTGAACTATTTAACCCTTGAAGGTCTTTAATTATATTTTCTTTTTCTATAAATGATTCAAATAACTCATCATTAAAATATTGAAGATCAAACCGTTTTTTCAATTGGTTATTCAGATTAGAAACATAATTTGCGTAGGATTTAATATCAATATATCTCAATAAAGAACTATACTCACTTACGTTATTTCGAATGAGTCCTATGTTATTATTTAGGCCACCGTTCATTATTAAATTTTCTACATTAGCATCATTTTGTAACATTCTTTCCCGTGGTAATCTCGACAAGTTTACGTTTATTGATTGATTTGATAACTGGTTTAATGAATTTTTGTACTGTTCCTCTGCTTGAGCAACTTCTTTTTCCTTTTTTGTGATTTCGTGTTTCTCGGTAATTATATCTTGGGACAATTCATTTATTAATCCAGGATGAATTATTTTTTTTCTATTTATTTTTTCTTCATAACCCTCAAGATTATTAATGATCTGTTCTATTTCGTCTGTACCACCAAAAAAGGCTGAAAACATTTCGTAGAAATCTGCTCTCCCTTTCTTATATAAGTCCAAATTCTTATCAAAAGAACAAACAAAACGCTGATAGAGTGTTTTCGCTAAATCAATATTTAGATCATTGTTAAAAAAGCCAAAAAAATCGTTTATAGACTCTCCATCTATTGTAAGACCCTCTACTTGAATCGAAAAATTGGAATGCCCTTGCCCTAATCCCAAACTGTCGTCATTCTCATTAAATGATCTGGTTAACAACACCTTTTTATCTTTATATGAAGCAACAATACTTACTCTAACTGCTTCATTATTTGAACAAAATGTGTTGCGCAAAATTCCTATCTTTTGTTTTTTTGATGTTTCTTTTCGTAAACGCAACTCATTTTCCAATCTTTTAACAGATCCCGTTAGACACCATTCAATTGCATCCAAAAACGATGTCTTTCCATATCCGTTAGCCCCACCAAGTAAAACAATTCCCTGTTTACTATCTTTATTTGGAAATAAATCAAACTCCTTTTGACTATATCCTCGAAAATTTGTGATACATACTTTCTCAATTAAAAATCCTTGTTTCATTTTTTTCGCTCCTTTAGGATAGCAAACTCATCACTTTTCGCAGTTTAGGAGGATTTTCACTTATCAATTCTTGATACAAATCATCATTTAATATATCGATAAGTTGATCATTTAGACCCTGATACCCTTTAAAGCCATCCTTGTATTGAAGATTAATTGGTGTTATCGGCAATATATCTAATTCTTCTTGGAAAGATTTATTTAAGCTATTAATAATGAATTTTTTGCAATAGTATTTATCCCTTTCAAAACTTATTATTTTATTGTATATTTCTTGATCTATGCTTGTTACTTTTATTGGGCAGATTAATATTAAGTTGATGTTATAAGTTAACGCTTCATTGGGATAATAAATTGCCAGTCCCGCTATTTCGCCAACTATTTTATTAATTTCCGTTTCTGTAAATATTGAACTAGTTTCTTCGAGTAGAAACATTTCATTCTCTTCTGAGCTAATGAATACCGAACTTACAGACAATTTACTTAAGACTTTGAAATACTTTGAATCCGAACTCAATAAATTAAAACCATTTACTTTTAAATATGATTCAACTTTTTCTCGCATTGTTATCCCTCCATAAAACAATTAGCTTTAAAAATATTAGATACGTTACTAATTTCAGCATAGTCTGTTGTTTTAAGGCACCCAAGACACTGAACAGCAAAATATTGACCTGGTTTGCAGGGCGTTAAGCCGTTAAGCCGTCGATATTTAGTAATATCCCCTTTATACGGTATTAATGTAGACGCTTTGACAGTATGTGATCCCTCCAGCAACCTCCCAAGATACCATACTGCAGGTGTCATCGATTCAGCCGAAAATTTATTTCTTAAATATCCTAATGTAGATAGAAGTGAATCACTTTCAATGGGGTCCCCAAAAATAACACCAAATCCCCTCTCTTCATCAGGATAGGCGAACAACCAATATGAATTAGTGATTTGAAACCATTCCTCAAGTTTGATGCTTTTCTTCACTGTTTTTATGTAAAAAAACATGATTTTTATGATCTTAGCAAAAAAGCTAGCTATTTGAACTCTATTTTTTAAGTATGTTTCATATTCGTCTAAAGTTGTTTCAAGCGGTTCATTAGGGTCGGTTCTTAGGGTATAAAGAAACGATTTTCGGTAATTTCCATCTTCAAATTGGCTAATTAAAAACCACTTTAGATCCTGAGTAATCTGAAGATATACTCCTTTATCTTCCTCTGTAATTGGCTGCAACATTCCAAAAAAACCTGTATGAGTTTCAAAAACCTGATTAATATACGCCTCACTAATACTTTCTATTAACTGCATTATTTTATGCTTATAGTATTCTTGGTTAACATAACTCATGGATTTCTCAAAATATTCATCTAAGCTTGATAATTCAATGATTTTCTTATTTCTTGCATCCTCAATCAGTTTCGTAATTGCAGCAGCATGTAAGAACTCCCTATTATATCGAGAATTCATGGCATTATATCGACTAAATAATATCTCTTGAACCTCATTAATAATGTCAGTAATGTTTGGAGTCTTTATGTATCTTGAAATCCCACAAAATTTATTACGAGGTTCAGTACATACTAACTGATTTTCCAGTTCAATAATTTTAGCATATAGTGACGCGCCACGTTTTTCATCGGGTAACTGTTCTTCTTTTAATTTATGGTCCTCCAAAGCATTGCATAGTGTACTAGCAACTTCTTTGTTATCCTTCTTTGCCTTGTCGCAAAAAAATATTATAAACTTATAGTCTATATCAGGTATTTGCATTATTTCGAGTCTAAGGTATATATAATAAAACCATAATATAGCATCATGATACTTACTTTCACCCGCATAATTCTCATGATGTTTCATTTGCGCAAACCTTATAGACTTACTTTGTGAATCTTCAAAATATTTTATGTAATCCTCTATCTTTTCTACCTCATAATAAGTTGGAGTCGTGATTTTATCGTCAAAAGCATTAACATCGTAGGACTCTTTTAACAAATGCAGCAAAGTAAGTTCAAATTGATAGTAATAACCATTAAAAGAAGACATCGCATCTCTATTTTTAAATTCCTCGTATAGCACGCTTATCGCTTTTTGAATCACATCGGTCATATCAATACTCCCTACGATTGTAAATATTTCCTTACCCACTCGATTATAATTCCAATATTACCTAAATACTATAAAAATCTATCTTAGCACCTTAGCAATACGAGGGCTGGGCTTCCTACTGGCATCAGCGTATCCTGCGCGAGCTAGATCTGACCAGTGAAGAAACGATAGAATTCGCCAAGCTCAATTCTTCTGTCGTTCAACCTTCTCAGCAAAGTCTTAATCCATATTATCTGGGGCTCAAAATATTTGAAGATATCGAGCGACGTTGGGATAATCCTACAGAGGAAGAAAAACGTCGTCTAGGACGTGAACCAGGACTTGGGAGAGAGAAGATATTCGAGGTACGAGAGATGGATTGTGACACCTCATTTCTGCGCAGTTACCTAACGAAGAAATTAGTTGCTGATCTCGATCTCTATGTATTTGAGAAACAGGGTCCCGAATGGAAGATCACCGATAAATCATGGGAGAATATTCGCGACCAGCTTGTTGCATCACGCGTCAACGGAGGTTCTCCTTATATCGTAGTCCAGGATGGAGACCATCTCCGAAGCGGAGAATTGGTCCTCAAACATCAATACGAAGGAATCGAGCTTGATTTAAAATACTTGGAACGCACTCTTCCTCATGTATATCGTCTCTGGGGTAAGACAGTTCATTTAGAGACGATTGTCGAAAAAAAGAAAGCACTGTTCAGTTACGATGGTGAAAAGCATTATCGCAAGATCATGTAAAGGACTTCATATTAAGATCCCGGTTTTCAAGTCTATGACTAGAGTCCGGGATCTTTACTGTTCACTACTTCCAATTCGGGACAATCTCCAGTTATAATAAACTAAGACACATTCATTAGTTTCATAATCTACAACTAACGGAGGCATATCAAATGAAACCGATTCCATTACAGAGTCGTGGCATTCAAGCAAGCCCACTCGTGCTCGGATGTATGAGACTAGGCGGAGACTGGGATAGTCAAACTCCCATTACGGAGCAGCATTACAAGGAAGGCCAAGAAGCGCTCGAAACAGCACTTGAGATTGGGATCAATATGTTTGATCATGCCGATATTTATACAAGAGGCAAAGCAGAACGTGTCTTCGGCCATGTTTTGAAAGAAAAACCTAGCTTGCGTGAGCAAATCATCCTCCAATCCAAATGCGGGATTCGCTTTGCAGACGACAACAACCCACATCAATTTGATTTTTCAGAAGGATATATCTTACGTAGTGTTGATGGTATTCTCGAACGTCTCGGTACGGAATATCTCGACATTCTACTCTTGCATCGTCCTGATCCTCTTGTTGATCCTGAAGAAGTAGCTAGCGCCTTTCAACAGCTCAAGGCATCTGGTAAAGTACGTAACTTCGGTGTATCCAACATGAGTCAGGGTCAAATTAAGCTACTACAAGCTTACTGTGATGAGCCTATCATCGCCAATCAATTAGAGATGAGTCTACTCAAGACGGGCTTCGTAGATACCGCTATATCTGTCAATCAAGAAGCCGCAAGAGACAATGTATTTCCTGAAGGCACAATGGAATATTGCCGAATGGAGAATATTCAACTTCAGTCTTGGGGTCCACTTGCCCAAGGGTTATTCTCTGGTCGCTCCCTAGAAGGACAACCTGAGCATGTCGTCAATACGGCCAAGCTTGTTGAGAAGATTGCTCAAGAGAAAGGCACGACTACCGAAGCCGTTGTACTCTCTTGGCTAATGACCCATCCAGCTGGTATTCAACCTGTTATTGGGACGATTAACCCTTCACGTATTCGTGCTTGTAAAGATGCGACTACACTACGTCTAACTCGTAGCGAATGGTATTCGCTCTATACCAGTTCCTTAGGTAGAAACTTGCCATAAGGAGTATTATTTCATACCCTATTAACAATCCAAACAGGCCCTTCCCCACGGTATCTAATCGTAAGGAAGGACCTGTTTTTAATTCCATTATAGGATTGATGTCAATTAACGGTTCAACAAGCTACCCACATACCGTAATAACTCATTTGCACACACAGGGCAATAACCATGTTCATCCATAAGACGTTTACTGACCTCATTAATGCGTTTTAACTGATTCTCATCCGGTGTTTTGGTTGAGGTTGTGATTTTGACAATATCCTTCAGATCAGCGAATAACTTCTTCTCGATCGCTTCTCGCAACCGATCATGATGATCGTACTGAAACTTACGACCTTTCCGTGAATAAGCGGATATACGAATCAGAATCTCTTCACGGAACGCCTTCTTTGCATTCTCCGATACGCCAATCTGCTCTTCGATGGATCTCATAAGGCGTTCATCTGGATCTAGTTCCTCATCACTAAGCGGATCGCGAATCTTAGTCCAATTGCAGAATGCTTCAATATTATCAAGATAGTTCTCAAATAACGTTCTTGCTGATTCTTCAAAAGAGTAAACAAACGCCTTTTGTACTTCCTTCTTCGCTAGATCATCGTATTCCTTACGGGCAATACTGATAAAGTTTAGATAACGTTCCCGCTCTTCCTTCGTAATCGAAGCGTGTTGATCTAGACCGTCCTTAATCGCCCGAAGAATATCGAGCCCCCCCATGCATTTAAGATCCTGCTTAATTAACGCACTAGATATCCGGTTAATGACATAACGAGGATCAACACCCGACATACCTTCATCCAAATACTCATTCTGTAATTCCTTCAAATCTGCATCCTTGTAACCTTCGACTTCCTCACCATCATATAACCGCATCTTCTTAACCAAATCCATTCCCTGCTTCTTCGTTTCCTTAAGCCGAGTCAAGATCGAGAAGATAGCTGCAGCACGTAACGCATGTGGAGCGATGTGGATATGGTCCATGTCACTTTGGCCGATCAGTTTAGCGTAAATTTTTTCTTCTTCGGATACTTTAAGATTATATGGAATGGGCATAACGATCATCCGGGATTGCAAAGCTTCATTCTTCTTGTTCGCGATAAAGGATTTGTATTCCGATTCATTCGTGTGAGCTATGATCAATTCGTCCGCACTAATTAAGGCAAATCTGCCTGCTTTAAAATTCCCCTCCTGCGTCAAAGATAGCAGGTTCCACAGAAATTTCTCATCGCATTTCAGCATCTCCTGAAACTCCATAAGCCCACGGTTTGCTTTGTTTAGCTCCCCATCAAAACGATAGGCCCTAGGATCGGATTCTGAGCCGAATTCTGTGATCGTAGAGAAATCGATACTTCCTGTCAGATCAGCGATATCTTGCGACTTGGGATCTGAAGGACTAAAAGTCCCGATACCTACACGGCTAACTTCGGATAACAGCACTCTTTCTACCATGACATTCTCGATATTCCCATCATGTTCATTTTTCAATCTCATTTGGCATACAGGACATAAATTACCTTCAATTCGCACACCTAGAGATGCTTCTACTTCAGGACGAAGCTCATGTGGAACTAGATGAAGTGGATCCTCATGCATGGGGCAATTGGCAATCGCATACACGGCACCCTTTTCCGTTCGGGAGAACTTTTCCAGACCTCGCTTAAGTAATGTAACCAAAGTCGACTTACCGCCACTTACAGGTCCCATCAACAACAAAATTCGTTTGCGTACATCTAATCGCCGAGCAGCCGAATGGAAATATTCCTCGACTAACTTTTCAATCGCCCGATCCAGACCAAATATTTCTTGCTCAAAAAATTTATACCTCTTCCGGCCATTCACTTCCTCGACGCCATAAGACTCGATCATTTCGTACACCCGGGCATGGGCAGTCATAGCCGGTGAAGGGTCTTTGGTCAACAAGTTAAGGTAATCCTTGAAAGTGCCGTTCCACACCAATGAATCGCTTTCCGCCCGATAAGCCGCTATACGATCAAAAATGTCCATATTAGGTACCTCCTTTACTCCTGCTTGGATAAGCATATCGCGGCTCCCCGAATGATGAGATCCGTGCTAAACTGATGGAGCTTAAATTGAAGTGAAAAGTGTATTACATAACTATGCGGCTTGACGAGAGAAGTTGACCATTTTTTCAGATCCTTAGGTTGTCTCATTGGATTAATTGGATTTGATTTCGACTCACAACCAAAATCAGCTGTTGCAGACCCTACAGTGGGAAGCATGATATAATTTGAGATAAGAAAGAATAAAAGGAGATTCTCATGGCTGTACAGCATGAAACAGAATTATATGCCCCACTTAAAACTTTTTTTGAGGAACGGGGTTATACGATCAAAGCTGAAATCACACACTGCGATCTGGTCGGAACTCGCCCAGGCAATCCTTACCCCCTCATTGTTGAGATGAAGAAGACATTTAACCTTCCCTTGTTGCTTCAAGGTCTCGAGAGACAGAAGCTAAGCGAAGAGGTGTATCTCGCAGTTGAACGTAATAGGTCGAAAAAGGGAGCTCACAACCAACGCTGGGGTGAAATCACAGGACTATGCCGCCGGCTCGGGTTAGGGCTGATTGCCATTACCCTGTTCAAGACAAAGAAACCCTTTGTCGATGTTTTGTGCTCGCCTGGTGAAATCACCTATGGACAGTCGCAAAAGGTGAGCAAGAAGAAGTCAGATCGTGTAGTACGTGAATTTAACGAACGCAGCGGTGATTACAACGTTGGGGGTAGCTATGGTGCCAAGCTCATGACGGCATACCGTGAGAAAGCGTTGCGTGTAGCTCTGGCCCTTGAGGTTGGTGTAGAGATGAGTCCGCGCGAGATTCGTGATCAGAGCGGGATCGGTACTGCTGCTGCTATTCTGCAGCATAATTACTACGATTGGTTCCGCCGCATCGCCCGCGGGCGCTACGTCTTAACGCCAGCAGGCGTGAAGGCGCTCTCGCAATACGCGGACGTCGTAGTGGGATGGCAGCGGATAGCAACCGCCGCCGAAGTGCAGGGGCCGCCGAAGGCTTGACGGCGGCTCTTAGGGTTAGCACCCGCGGCGCCCGCCTATTCGGCGGCTCGCAGGTGCGATTATAGCGCCGTCCGCGAATAGCGCGGCGCTAGGATCTAGAGCGCGCCTTAATCGGCGGCGCGCGCAGTGAACGCCGTGATGGCTTCGCCGATCACGGCCATGCCTTGGCGCAGGCGCGCCTCGCCGTGCGCTGCAAATGTAAGCCGGATCGCATTGCTATCCGGCTCTCCTGCGTAGCAGCGGCCTCCCGGCACAAATGCTACGCCTTCCAGCAGCGTTGCGCGTAGCAACGCCTCAGGGCACAATCCCTCTGGCAGGTGCACCCAGAGGAAGAGCCCGCCCCCCGGATCGCTTACCTCGGTTCCCTCCCAAGGTGGCTCACTCATCAATTCCAGCGTCAGTCGACGCCTGACCGCATATTCCTTCTGCACCTTCACCGCATGCTCACGCCAAGAGAAAGACGGTAATTCCAACAGCGTATGAAGTAGACGCTGCCTATCGAAGAACTCTTGAGAAGCTGGCAACATGAGACTCTCATCCAATAAACTCCAGATCCATTGCCGCTCTCCGCGAATCCAAGCTAACGGTAAAACAGGAAACGTCGTGCCTTCAAACGACCCGACACCTATCACTTGCCTCCCGATTCCACCTTCATGCGCCTGCTGTAGCTCATATAATGACTGTGTAGTAGTTCCTTTAACCTTCTTATCAGAGACACCCTGAGATGATATAAAAGGAATAACACCTAACGTATTGTCTTCAATAATACACAGCTCGTTCCTTTCGCATATCTCTAGTAATGAAACTTTACGCTCCAAACTCCATACGGAACCGGAAGGATTTGAGTAATACGGTGTTACGTACAAAAGTACTGGCTTGTGTACACTTATTTGCTTGCGTAATTCCTTTAACAACATACCAGCCCCATCACATGCTACATGGACTACTGTAGCTCCATAGTAGCTTAGTAGTGCCAAAGCTTCTGGCGAAGCAGGTGTTTCTACCAACACCACGTCACCTGGATTCATCAGAGTGCGAAATAATAAACTTAGTGCTTCCCCTGCGTCTTCTACCAGCAGCAAATGGTCTGGATCATTTCGTCCCTCCCCCTGTCCTCCCTCCGCTTCAGCATATGTCTTAGATAACCATTCCCTTAAAGGAAGATATCCCCGTGAGAATCTCTCAAGCTCTATTGCCTCCTGCTCGCTGCTCCCTCTTCCTTTTTGCCCTAACATCGATTCTCTTGCCTCAGTTTCCAGCTCAATCCAAGAGGTCGTTCCTCCATCTCCTCGGCTCGCTGCAAATGAAATGAAGTCTCCGTCATCAAGAAATGTATTAACCTCTAATCTAAACTCTGGTGGTAATTTCCGTACAACCTCCCTTAACCATGCCTCCACGATGTTCACACCCACTTCCGATTACTTCATTTATGGCGATTGTACAGCAGGACAAATATCCACAGCAAACATATCTCTCTACCATATTTTTAGAGGTTGTTCAAAAAGTCATCTTTTGATCACGAAGTAAATCAAGGAGTATATTCGACAGCGAATCTTGAATTCAGCCGGGACCTTCGGTGCTCACGGAGGTTTTGCCTACGCTCCGCTCCTCTGTCCCTAGCTTTATTCAACCTTCTGAAGCGTTTTGAAAAAAAGCAGCATCGTAAGCATAAGCTCTTGGTGCTGAAAACCTGACTTTTTGAACACGTACTTTTAGTAGAATAAGGAATAATTCTGCATTTTTTGATAATAGACTACAAAATCTCTCATTTTTTTGCGTTACAAATATCCTCATGTTAAAATATTAGTTCGAAATAAATACTAGAGGTGATTTCATGTCTTACAATACGGAACCTACGATGGCTTCCGAATCAACCCGCAGCAAAAAAACAAAAAAGGCCCCCGTAAAACTTGTATTACTCATTTGGATTCTATTGATCGGTGCTGGTATAGCCGCTACCCTCCTATATAGCAATCACTTAAAAAAATCGATGATAGAGGAATTAGATGCCAAGTGGCAAGCACAGACACAAATTATGAAGGCAGATTACGCTGCCCAATTGTCAGCCTTGTCTGGAGAGATTGGAGCACTACAAAGTAAGGTTGAAGCCTTTAATGAACTCCTCACATTTACCAAAGATAATACAAGCGATAAAACGGATAATAGCAACAAGTTGTATTCCCAATTAAGCGATGTAAAACAACAGCTTTCCAAGCTGCAAAAACAAATGGATTTACTTAAATGAATACGCCAGTCAAACAAATTAACCGTTTTTTCCTGTTAGCAAGTGCCCCTTTACTGGGACTTCTCATTGCTCTGCTTATTAGTAGTTCCATAATTAATTGGGACCATCAGCAGGAAGTCATTACACCTAAAAGTGACATCTTGACTACAACAGGAACTATCGCAGAAAGTCTAAGTCAAGCTGAGGTTATGGCCCAATCGACTATTTCTTCGATTCAAACAACAGCTGAACTGTACCATAAGACCACGTCAACCATGACTTCAATCGTCAAACTGACGCAGCAGGCCGCAGATCGTCCCGGGAATATTTATAATGACCGAATCTCTTCGAAACTAGGTACTCCTTTTCAAACTATCGATAGTGATAAAATTAGGATTGAGTTATATAAGGTGAATCCAGGTACTTATAAAGGATACGCTATGAAAATAAAGCTTAAATCACCGAAGGCTATGAAAATGACACTTGGCAATGACAAATTAGGTGGATCTGAAACAACGCTGAAAGCGGTGAATCGGTACGGAGCCGTTGCGGGAATCAATGCAGGAGGGTTTGCAGATGCTGGTGGCAAACGTTATCCACTTAGCACTACCGTAATGAACGGCAAGTATTTAACTGGATTTGAGCCGACGTACAAGGATTTATTCTTTGTTGGTATGAATTCATCGGGGAAGTTAATCGGTGGTAAATTTCAGCAGCAGGCGGACCTAGATAAACTTGATCCCTCCTTTGGAGCATCTTTCGTTCCCATTTTACTTAAAGACGGCAAGAAAACCACCATCCCTCTTAAGTGGCAGACTTCTCCGCTTCGTGCACCACGTGTGGCCATCGGGAACTACAAAGATGATCAATTACTAGTTCTCGTCGTAGATGGCTACAATGAGAGTGGGAGTTCTGGAGCCACATTGGAGGAGCTTCAAGGCAGATTATCGAAGCTTGGCGTTAAAGATGCGTATAACCTTGATGGGGGCGGTTCCGCATCGCTAGTAGTGAATGGACGGATAATCAACAACCCTTCCGATGGCGCACTACGTCCGGTTCCCACTCATTTTCTATTTTTCAAGTAACATAGGTAATTTAAATTGTCTACGAAAAATATCATAATGGGATTTGTTTTTTATGAAGAGAAAGGTATACTATAGGGGAACAAATCCTGGAGGTGTTCAGCTTTGTCCTTCTCATTAACGTTTTGGATCATTGCGCTGGTATTTGTCTTGTTTCTGTGTGGCATCTTGACTTCGTCCTATAATGACGATAAAACAAAAGGTCTATGAAAATAAGCTTCCCGCCTAGGGAAGCTTATTTCTTGTACGCCCATCTTATTATGCATAAGAACGTAAAAAAAGCACCCGACAGTAACTTCGGATACTTCTCCCACTCTCCCATCAATTTACCTCTAGACTAACTGTGTCATATCAGCAAGACATTGACTGCAAATGGAGCGTTCTTTAAACTCACTAACGCCTTCCATTGAGCCGCAGAACACGCATTTAGGACGGTATCTTTCCAGGATGATATGATCACCCTGCACCAAAATTTCGACAGGATCCCCTTCGTTCATTTGGTATCTTTTGCGCAATGATTTGGGTAAGACGATTCTTCCCAGTTGATCCACTTTGCGGACCACACCAGCTGGCTTCATAATAAACGTACACCTCTTCTGATAAATATAATGATATTACTTAAAATACACGAAACCATATCACTATAACATTTCGCTATTTTTTGTGATATTCCTGCTACAATTCGACAAATTTTATTTTTTCACAAGATTATCTACCATTAAAAATGTAGATTCTCATGCAAATCGTCTTACAATCACTGCATTTCCGGAAAATCTAACTGTCTTAAAGCTTCATATACGATAATCGCCGCAGAATTCGACAAATTTAGCGAACGAACCTTATCCGTCATCGGTAATCGTATAAGGGTCTCCGGGTGAGCGTCTAAAATTTCCATTGGCAGACCTTTCGTCTCTTTACCGAAGACAAAGAAGTCTCCGTCCTTGAACTCAAAATCAGAATATTGCTTCTCCGCTTTAGTTGATGCAAAGAAAAATCGGCTATCCTTATATTTCTCTTCAACTTCGGCAAAAGAATCATGGTATTCAATTTGCACCGCATACCAATAATCAAGTCCAGCTCTTTTTAAAGTTGCATCGTCCGTACGAAAACCAAGTGGACGAACAAGATGTAAGTGTACTCCAGTTGCAGCACACGTTCTTGCAATATTTCCAGTATTCGCCGGGATCTCCGGTTCTACTAGCACAATGTGTAATGTCATGATGATGGGCACCTCACCTTAATAAATAGATTATGCTTCCTACGAAGCAAAAGCCCCCCGCTGTCAAGCAGCGAAAGGCTCCTGAATTCCACAGAAGAGGAAATAGTCCTCTTATCCGTGCGACTTTTGGAACTGACTCATGAAATCAACTAACGCTTTGATACTTTCGTATGGAACCGCGTTGTAGATGGAAGCACGAAGCCCACCAACACTGCGATGACCTTTCAATCCGACAAATCCTTCTTTTTCCGATTCCTTAATGAATTGTTTCTCTAACTCCTCGGAACCAAGACGGAATGTAACATTCATTGTCGAGCGACTTGTAGCATCTACGCAGCCGCGGAAAAATCCGGAGCTCTCATCAATTGCATTATATAGAAGATTTGCTTTCTCACGATTCTTCTTCTCAATGCCATCTAGAGATCCTTGCTCTTCAATCCATTTCAATACTTGGTTTACCATATAAATTGCGAAAGAAGGTGGAGTATTATACAGGGAATTATTCTCGGCATGCGTATCATACCGTAGAACTGTTGGAATATGACTTGGAGAGTTTTGCAACAATTCTTCCCGAGCAAGCACAACCGTTACGCCCGATGGACCGAGGTTTTTCTGTGCTCCTGCATAAACAAGACCAAACTTAGTCAAATCAAACGGACGACACAAAATGTCACTCGACATATCGGCAATCAGTGGAATGTTACCCGTGTCCGGAAACTCATGGAACTGAGTTCCTTCAATTGTTTCGTTAGAAGTTAAATGCAAGTATGCTGTGTTCTCAGGAAGCACAAGATTACTTACGTCAGGCATCGACATATATTTGTTCTCTTCAGAGGATGCAGCGATAAAAGTGTTACCAATTAGTTTGGCTTCTTTGATGGCTTTACTAGCCCAGCTTCCCGATTTCACATAACCTGCAGTCTTACCTTCGGTCAAGAAATTCATTGGAGCCATAGCAAATTGAGTTGACGCTCCACCTTGTAGGAACAATACCTTGTAACCTTCAGGATTACCAAGTAGATTCAATAGACGACTTGAAGCTTCGTTATGAACTCCTTCATAAACAGCACCACGGTGAGACATCTCCATGATTGACATTCCTGTACCTTGATAATCAACGAATTCAGCTTGAGCACGTTCCAGTACCTCAAGTGGCAGGGCAGCCGGTCCGGCATTAAAGTTATAAGCTCTCTTACTCATAATCTCCCATCCTCTCTCCAATTGTATTATATAGTTCGAAGTTACAATAAGCATAATCATAGCAACTATTCTTTTTTCCAGCAAGCGCATATTGCATCAAAAAAACACAGTTTGCAGAATTGACACATTAACGCATCATCTCGTCAAAGTATTTTCGTTTTATTCCGTGAAAAATTCATATACGCGTGACCAACTCTTCTTCTCCCCTGGAGCAAGATTCAACTCGATGAACATTTCCGGAGATACAACATGTCTACTCCCCCATACCGCAACGGAAGAAACTGTAAATTTACTAAGTTCACGCACTCCAGTACGGCTAGGTTCATGAAGTAATTCCCATATCCAAGGATAACTCGCTGCCTCAAAGCCCTTTATACGGAAATAAAACTCCTTTTCAGGTTCTAGTTTCCATCGCACTTCCTTTTCGTGAAAAGAAAGAACATCCATCGTCTCTTCATCATCACTCCACGGACTCAGTTCAATTGGAAATTTCAATACATAGTCCGGACCCATTAGATGGTCGTCAATACCAAAGAAATTATGCGCATACTCATCGGTTCGAATAATTCTTGTCCCCATATTATGGAGGCAATAATCTATCGTCAACCTGTTTCCTTCTATTGAAATGGTCTTAACCAGCATAACAGCAAATCCCCGGCAATCCTTGGGTAATACCGTAAAAGTGATACTCTGGGAATCCTTTTGCAGAGCAGAAATGTCAAATGGATCCAATGGGTAATTTTCGGAAAAATCATATTTCTCATTGTTAGTTTTTGAAAGGAGACCTACTCCAACCTTCGGAAATTTCTCTTCTACTTCTGTCTCGTCGTAGCCAATAGCTTTTGACAATCCGAATTCATTGCATATACCAACTCCCCCAGTCCCCTGCGCCGGATTTAAACTCTCCGGCACACAGAAGCTATGATTTCCCTCAAGAAGAGTGGTTCTCGTAATAAATCCACTATGATCAAAACGGCTTCCCTTATAATCTCCAGGTTCCGCAATATCAATTACCAATTGTTTATTCTTTAGTTGATATGCCATAGCAAGCTTCCCTCTCGATCTCTCTGCATTAATCATGTATAAATTCACAGAAGAAACCCTGGCCTTCAGATTCAAAGTACCAGGGTCCTCGTATGTCTCGATATCAACCAGACACCGTTAAGCAATTAACAGTAGATTAAATATCAAGAATAATATGGATAGAATGGGTGCCATCTTTCGGAAGTGACTCCAGTATCGAACGTTCGATAAGACTGCCACGGCCATACTCTTCATAAGAGATCGGCTGTCCATTCATAGTAATAGAAGATACTCGGTATTGCCCATAATCAGCACGCTGAGCATTATGGTATACAATACGTAGTTTCCGGTCTGCAAACAACGTTTCGACGTGAGCATTGCCTTCTTGATCGAACTGTTCCTTAGTAAGCTTCGGTTCCAGATGTAAATCACCGAAATGCCCCTTTACTCCATATACTTCAGTGAGTTGAGTAAGCAGAAGCCAACTCGCAGAGCCTGTAAGGTATGTGTACATACCGCGGCCCTTCTCATTAATATATTCCGGAACACCTGGATACATCCGGCTGGTTTCAAAATCTGCAGAAAGACGGTAGATAGAGTCAAGAACATCATAACCTTCTTTAACAAAACCACGTTTGTATAGAGCGTTAGCATACATTACCGTCATATGACTAAACATAGCGCCATTCTCTTTATGACCGAAAGCAAAACCAAAAGCCCGACCTAAGTTTTGTTGAGTACCACCAAATTGCGAATTCAAACGGTATCCAATCTGGTCGTCCTTCAAGTAACGATCCACAGCGTTAGAAATTTGGCCAACCTGTTCATCAGTAGCAATTCCGCCCATAATACTGAACACTTGACCTGTGAGCGTCATCCTTACACCATTCGGATGGTCTCCTTCTACACGTTCTGCATCATTATTGTAGTATCCGTTAAACCACTCATAACCTTCTTTGTTTGCAATCCACTCGTTTTTACGCAGATGATCAATAACCCATTCACCTTTGCGTTTCAAATCCTCAGCGACTTTTAGAACATCCAGTTTGAGCTTCTTACCACTAATTGATGGAACAATGGAATCGTAATATCGATCCAACAAGGCATGCTTCTCAGCAATACTATCATATGACACCGCACTCGACAGTGTATCAAATAATACAATCATCTCTTCCGCTAATTCGATGGTCTTCATATTTGAAGACTTCTCCAAGTGGACAAGGAGTTCCGACAATTCGATCAAATTGCTAGCATAGAAAGCAGTAAATGCAACGCTCTCTCCCCGATCTGGAGCAAGGTCAAGACCATCATTCCAATCGGCGCCTTCCAATTTGATATTGTTATGTTCGCCAACGTTAAAGAACGGAACTATATTTTGTAACAAAATATGCTCGAGAATACTTCCCTCATAAAGTTCTCCGTCTCGCGATACGAGCTTGTTACCAAGTTCCGGCGTCCAAGTGAGATCTCTTTCATGACAACGTTTAACGAAGGAATCGCGGAAATAAACTTGTGGTTGCAGCAAGAAATCTATGTCACCGCTTTGATGAACATATAGAAGTGTAGTCAATAACGGCCAAGCACCATGGTCCATCCAAACCCGTGGAATATTATTTCGATCTGCAACAAACTCACCTGGTTTCGACCCAATGATCGTTGCATTACTTCCATCAATACGGACACCCGCATAGTTATTGTGAAGGAGATATCTTACCTCAGCTGGTTCCATTACCATTAATGCAAGACAATCCTGCCATAAATCGCGCCATCCCCGTCCACCACGGCCGTAGTCATGATAAGGAAGGAACGAATTACCATACATACGTCTCAAGATTGGCTGTAATGTCACCCATTTCATCCACAAATCCTGCTCTTGATCTCCAGAATGGAATGAGATTGTCTCTAACTTGTCTTGCCAATAAGATTTGTTCTCTTCCAAAAGAGCATCAAAACAAGCTTCAGACAAATAATCCTTGGTATAACGTTCCGTCTCAAGTCGATCATCAGAAATAATCATCGCAATAACGTAAGAAGTTGATTCCCCGGGTAATAATTGAGTACTTGCGAAGCGAAGACCTCCGACTGCCTCATAACCTTCAATCGCAGCCCCTGATTTCGTAACGGATTCCAAATTGGTTACCACAGCTTCCGGCCAATCAAATGAACCACCTTCGCCGATAAACTCCTCTGCGACTGGGAAAAATCCAGTAGGTGCGTTTCCACTAGCTTCAGAACCCAGCACACTGTATGTTACCTTATTTATACGGTGCCCTCTCTCATCGAAAGAAAGTGCTGGTTGTACTTCGATCCCATGCTCTGATGTAAAAATCCGATGGAGCAATGAGGTCACATGCCTATGGTCTCTCAGATCATCTGCTGAACGTCCGTAAAGTGGAACCGCTGCGGTAGGTGTCAATTGAATTGGTGAATTCCCCGTATTGGTTAATCTCACTTTCATTAATTCCACCTGATCACCGCCAACAGGAACAAAGTTGACAGTTTCAGCTTTCAATCCGATTTCACTGTTTTCACGAGTTAATTTATGCCAAAGGAATCCAGCTTCCATGTAGCTTTGCTCTTTGACATTCGAGAACTGCTGCGCATTTTGTCTTGCCGAATTACCACTGGCCGACCATGCTCCGTATCCCTCGATATGAACCCAGAAATTACGTGAAGCCTTTGAATTGTGTAAGCTTTCCACAGAAACAGGTTCCATCAGAAAAGTATTGTGACTTGTTGTAATCTCACCGTGTAAATTCGGTGTGATGGCGGACATCATTCCCGCCTCATTCACTAAGGGGAAGTATAAATAGCTGTAATTCTCAGGATGCAACAACTTAAATTCACCTTGGTCCCCTTGAAATTTCCAGCCTTGCTGCGTCATATGGCTTCTTCCTCTCACTTTTTATCAAGATTAAATTTTACTTTTAATTTAAGATTTCACGGCTCCTGCCAGTGCACCATCCACGAGATATTTCTGGATGAAGGAATATAACACCATAAGCGGCGCAGCAACAAGAGTAATACCACAGGCTAGAAGTGGCCAGTTATTACCGTATTGACCTTTGAACTCCTTCAACCCGAATGTGATTGGGTAATTCACCTTACTTGGCAAATACATAATCGGGCCAACAAAGTCATTCCAAATTCCGATCGCTGTCAGAATAACACCTGTCGCAATAACAGGCTTCATCAATGGCATAATCATTTGGAATAGGTAGCGCATGTAACCTGATCCATCCATACCAGCGGCTTCATCCAAGTCACGGCTAATCGATTTGATATAACCAACAAACAACATAAACACGACACCCGTACCGCTCGTTTTCAAAATAATGTAACCTAGTTTCGTATCATAGCCGAAGAAATCTAAATTTTCCCGGAGTGATAACATCAGCTTATATTGAGAAACCATTGGATTCGGAAGAAATTGAGATAGCAAGAAGAACAGATAAATAAATCCGCTCCACTTTACATAGCCACGAGCAACGGGGAATGCACCCAGCACGGATACAATTATTGTCAATACAGTAGCAACCACTGTATAAATCATACTGTTAATAAAGTAGTTGGCGAAGTTCCCTTCTGTCCAAGCATCCACGTAGTTGCTCCACTGGATTTCTTTAACGAGACCGATTGGGTTCATCAAATACTCTGGGTATGATTTAAGAGAAACATTTAGAACCAAGATCAGAGGTGCGATATACAAAATCAATAACACGAAAATTACAGCGTAAGAAAGAATAGTAAATGACTTAGACTTCTTCATTTTAATATTCCACCTCTCTCTTACGCATTTGCTTAACTGCTACTACAACAAAGACGAGGATCATCAGGAACTGCACAACAGAAAGGGCCGAAGGAAGTCCCATCTCCAGGCTACCACGGAATGTTTCTTTATAAACGTCGTATGCCATTGTTCTAGTATTGAATCGTCCATCTGTTGTAGCCAAAATAATATCAAACGTCGACATCGCTCCGATAATGGAAAGCAACATGTTGACGGTAAATGACGATGCAATTAATGGAAATGTAATATGGCGGAATGACTGCCATTTTGTAGTTCCATCGATATATCCTGCCTCATACAAATCCTTAGGCACGGATTGAAGTCCCGAAAGAAAAATCAACATGGAGTAACCCATGTACATCCAGATCTGCACAAAGATAATGTAACCAAATGCATGCGTAAAGCTTGCAAAGAACATATCCTTATACCCGAATAACCACTCATATAACATATTTACCGGACCACTTAATGGATCAAACATCATCCCCCAAATAAGTGAAACTACCGAAACACCAAGAACAACCGGCATGAAGAACACGGCACGGTAGAAATTGTCCCCACGCAATCTTTGATTGATCAAAACAGCAATAAACAAAGCAGCCCCGTTCTGAACGATCGTTACAACGACCATAAAGATTAGAGTGTTTGTAATTGAGCGCCAACGTTCTCCAGAGTTCCCAGAGAAGAATACATCATAGTAATTATCAAGACCTACAAATTTAACAGGGCTTCCAGGAATATTTTTAACATCCGTAAAGGAGTAAATAACCGTTAATACAGAAGGACCAAAATAGAACACTACGTACAATGCGAACGGTATCAATAACAACAAAAGCGGTACGTAACGGGCCATTCCTTTTCCAAATGGATACATCTCTCTCACCTCGCCAATCCCGAGTCATAAATGATCGGGGCCTGTGCATCAGACCCCGAAATTTTTATATTTTTATTTAAATCAACTTATTACTTTTGGATCAAAATCATTTAGGAGCCGCAGCTTCCCATTCTTTCTGTTGTACATCAGCCAATTCTTTAGCTGTTTTAAATTCTCCACCTGGAGCTAGATACTCAGTGTGAACACCTTCAGCAGCGATATGCTCGCCAACGTTCTGACGGTTGATCATCATAATTTCATATGCTAGTTCAAAGTCACCCAAGTAAGGAGTAAGTTCTTTGTCGATAAATTCGCTGTCTGTAGCGATGTTGTCTTGAGTTGGAATAAATCCAGCAGCCTTAACATATTTGGTGTAGTTCTCTGATTCAGAGAAGAATTCCAGCCATTTCAATGCGCCTTCTTTGTTCGGGCCTTTCTCTGCTGCATACCAAGTTACATCGTATTTACCAACGAAAGATGCATTCTTCGCAGCATCTTCAGTAGCTGGAACTGGGAAATAACCAAATTTCAAATCAGGATTTGCAGTAGCGATTGTTGGTGCATCCCATGAACCATCAGCAAGCATGGCCACTTTTCCAGTTGCGAAAATGGAAGGTGCAGATGCATAGTCAATCCCCATAAATCCATCAATCATGTAATTGTCTTGAAGAGTTTTCATTTTATCTAGAACTTCAACGGCTTCCGCATCATTAAATGCAGTTTCGCCTTTCCAAACGCCTTCAATCCATTTTTGTTGATCTCCACCACCTAAAATTTTCGCTTGTAATGCGAATACAGGCAATTTCAAAGGCCATACATCTTTACCAGCTACGCCGATAGGTGTAATACCCTTTGCTTTCAAATCTTCACATAATTTAAGGAACTCAGTCCAAGTAGTAGGTACTTTCAGTCCGTTATCTTCGAAGATTTGTTTGTTGTAGAACAAACCGGACATTGCTACTTTACCTGTTGGGATTGCGTAAACTTTATCGTTGTAAGTACCAGCTTTTTCAATATCATTAGCATTCCAGTTCTTTACGAATTCTTGATCGGACAGATCAGCGATAAGTCCTGAATCAATCCATTGTTGCCAGTCAGGTACTTTAGCTCCTGGGGTCCAATCTTTCGGAGACAATCTCATACCTGAAAGATCAGCAAGAACGTCAACGTCGTTAGCCGTAATTCTTGCTCTTTGTGCTTGTTTGTACTCGTCATCAGGACCTGTTGTCGTGTACTCAACTTTATATTCTGGATATTTAGCTTCAAATGCCTTATTAATTTCTTCCATTGCTGCGTTAACGTTACCTTGTTTCCAGTGAAGGATTTTGACTACCTTCTTCTCTCCCGATGGTTTGCTACCAGTATTGCCTTCAGTAGCAGTATTGCCTCCGTTGTTGCTTCCACACGCCGCCAAGCTAAGTGTTAAAGCACTTGCTAGCACTACAGCAGAAATTCTCTTAACCATTCTTAATGACCCCCTATTTGTTGATGATTCCTTTTTGAGAAATCCATTTTCGTAAGTTTTCGTTGATGATTAAACTTCTGAGGATAAACTAACGAAAGCGGTTTCGTTGATGTCATTATTACATTGATTTTTTCGTTTGTAAAGATATATTTTTTGACAATTTATATCCATCGATTTTTCAAGACACAACGCCACCCTTCCCCTGATATATCAAGGGTTTATTTGATTTTAACTCTCTAATGTAATTGACTATCACTTAAAAACCAGTTACACTATTTACGAAAAACGTTTTCGTAGACATGGCGCGGCTTCAGCAGATTTTACGACTCCACAAACCATGATCAACCTTACTCGAGAAAGATGATTATTTGTTTCATATTGATTCAATATAGGAGGTCTTGATCTTGTCGTTAAATATTAAAACCATTGCTGAAATGGCCGGAGTATCCGTATCCACTGTCTCCAAGATCATTAACAACTACAGTGATATTTCCGAAGAAACAAAGACAAAAGTTCTTGAAATCATGAGACAGACAGGTTATGTGCCTTCTAATTCAGCGAAAACACTAGCAACCAAGAAGTCCAATCTCATCGGAGTTATTTTTGCTGGGAAACTAAACATCGACTTTACACATCCATTTTTCGTCGAGGTACTCAACTCATTCAAGAAGCAGATGGGCGTCCTTGGATATGATCTGTTGTTTTTCTCCAACGAAAAGTTTTACTCCATTGATGGAGACTACGTAGCACGTTGCTTACATTTTCATGTAGATGGTTGTATTATCGTTACGGGTCAACAATTAGAACAGTCCATTAACGAGCTCGATCTTAGTGATATTCCATGTATTGGCGTTGATATCCAACTACAAGGCAAAAACTCCAGTTTTATTATGTCCGATAACTACAAAATGTCATACAAAGTTGTCGAACATTTTTATCTACAGGGCTACCGTGAATTGGGTTACATTGGAAGCACCTTAGAATCCGATATTTCGAATATGCGCGAGAATGGTTATAAGGATGCTATCGAAAGTTTCGGACTCCCCACTAACGAAAAATGGTTCGTTAACGGAGATAATTTCTTTGAATCAAGTGGTTATGAAGCCATGAGTAAGATGATTCAGGCAGGTAGTCTCCCAAGAGCCATCTTTGCAGCCTCCGATCTTATTGCTATCGGCGCTATGCGAGCACTCAAAGAAAATAAACTTAGTGTACCAGAGGATGTAGCCATTATTGGCTGTGATGATATTGAGGCTTGTAAATATACTAGCCCTGCTATTACTACAATTAAGCAAAATAAAGATAAAATCGGCAAACTTGCCTCTCTCATGTTGTATGATCTGATAAACAATCAATCCGTGACCGGTAATGTTGTAGTAGAACCTGAACTGGTTATACGCGAATCATGTGGTAGTGGCATGAACAAAAGAGCTTACTAAAAAAAGAACAACAAAGAGCAGATCAAGGGGGTTATCCTTGATCTGCTCTTTGTTGTTTTCGGTATATTGCGTTTAGTTGCCCAAACACACATAAATTTACGCTCGAAGTAGCGCAGAGAACGGAATGATTTCGAATAATTCAATTCATTTACATATAGATTTCTACAATGTTTATAGCCGATGAACGCACACGTTCGAACTCATTCCGAATAATCTTTAATCCCCCAGTACGGTAACGATTTGTCGTCTCATCCGTGATTACATCCTGACCATTTATTCTCACACGACGTACCTCACTGCCGTTCAAGTGATACACAAATCGAACTGAAGCACCCGCATATTCGAAGTCAAAATGTAGCCCATCTAAACTTTGCGGCAACACAGGATCAAGAATCAAATTACCTTCTTCCTGGCGGATACCAAGCGCATTAGAGATCAACTGGTTCATATAGATTCCAGGTCCACTAGAATAAATTTTCCAGCCCCCCTTCACCGAAACCTTTCCGCTGCGCAATTCATCAAATCTCTCCTGAGCTTCGTACCTGGTGTTGAATTTACCATCAGAGCTACTGAAGTACGCATTACTTTGTCGTAGCTCGGCATTAGGAACAACATCTTTTATACCAATAGGATTAATTCGCGCAAGTCCACTCCACACTTCATCCTTTTTACCAACCTTAGCCATGGCTTCAACATACCGAATGTGGGCATGAACATATTGCAGCCCAATCTCACGCCCGAAGTTAGCAGCTTGCTCCGCTCGTTTAAAATGGGTACTTACACCTCCAGCGTATTGTGCAGGTCGGTTCATTAACCGTACACCGTCTGGACAGAACAGTTGCTCACGAATAATTGCATAATGTGTATTAACTTGTTCAAGTGTCAACAATTCACTAATCATACTACGGGTCATCGGTAATAACCGATACTGAATTCCTGTTTCTGTGTCACTTGGATGAACCATCAATTTCGTTTGTTCTGGATTCTCCATATACAAAAAGCCCGGAATAACTTTACTTTGTAGCATGTAATGGTGGAAATCAGTCTGGATTCCATCAGCGAGACTCCGCAAGCTTGCCGCTGAGGCAGGATCAACCCTTTCCATTACATGCGAAAATTGGTTCAGCGACTGATAAGTTAGAGCTACAGTCCAGCTACTGACCATAAACTGCTTCAATTGACCATTAGCTGGTTGAAGGGTATCGTCCCAATCTCCGTCTCCATAGGCAGACAAATGGGTACCATGCAGGAAATGATTTTTGATATATTCGATTTCCTTATGTGCATGATCTAATATTGTCGCTGTCTCTGTTGTAAAATCAAACCCTTGCTTGCTTGTATAGGGAACTTGCTCATCCAAAATGCTATAGTCGCTTGTTACCTTCAAATAATCGCCAAGTACTTTCAGCGGCCAAACAATAATATCGCCATGGCTCTCTTCCTGTTGAACCCTCGTATATTTATCGAACATGAACCACTGTGGCCAATTGCCATTATCCTCGAATTGATGAGAATATATCATTAGTATTATAGCTCGTACCTGATCATATTTCTGAGTTGCCATGAAGTATTCGACAGGTCCTTGGCAGACATCGCGTGTTCCCCAAGCCGCACCGCCATATTGCTCCAGACCGTGTGGAACTGAGTAATGGACTAGCATATTATGCGTATACCACCATGCGATTCCGTTCACCTTAAACAGTTCAGCTTCAGTTCCGCTCCCTGCTGACAAATGAAATCCATTCATTACAGACCGGAAATATTCTCGATAACGCTCAATTTCTTCATCTTGCTGTCTCGTCACTAATGGTAGATCCCCACCATTAAGCAATCCTTGAATAGTCATCATCCATTCACTGCTGGCAGATAACTCCATTACAGTAATTGATGCCTCACCTGGATTGACGTAGCTTACAAGTTTTCGTTCATCTGCAATCTTCATATTCGCACCCGTCAGATGAATTCGATACTCTAACTCTGGATAAACTTCTGCACTTAATGTTGCAGAGTCGGCATGAAATGATAGATATTCACCATGATCACACATGTGATATGGAGTATCATATTCATTAACATTCATTATTACCTGATTCGTCACTAGGAATCTATATGCTTTATTTTGCTCCGAGCGTACAATTAACCGTATTTCTGGTGAATCTACTGTCGTGAAGTTAGTAATAATCAAAAGGTCATCCTGCGTTTTATAATACCATCGCACGTAGTTGAAACCCATTTCAAAAAGAGATGGCATCGTCAATAGTCGATAAGTTCCCTCTATTTCCACATAGATCCGTTGGCCCGATGTTTTGGGCACGTTAAGCGCATTTCTCGCATTGGTTGTCATTTTATTGAAATTGGTATTCCCAACAACAATCTGAGAGTTAAAGATACCGTACATATATGAAGTTGTTGTTATGACAGGGTTATTCAGGCTCACATTTTCGCCGCTCATTAAAATATGTCCATGAGGACGCTCAACGCATAGCTCTTTTTCTTTTAGAACGACATGTTCATAGCGATCCGTAAAGAAAGCAAGTAACTTGCCCCCTTCCACTTCCTCTTGATTACGTTTAGGGAACAAACGGTTGATTTCAACTTCAGTCAAATCTTCTGTTTGCAGGGGAGCACCTATTGAAGGTAATGAAGCAACCTTTTCTAGAAGCGTTCCTCCTTCGAAACTAAGTTTTTCGATAGCTTTATAGGCCTGAAGCACTTCATCATTGAACTCAAGTGAAGATATATTCGTAGAATGGTCATTCTTATATAGTCCGTAGAATACGAACCTAGCTTCTCCATCAAGTTGGATACGTTCTGACTGTAATGCCGTATATGCAAATTCATACTGATAGATTTCATTAGCGAGTGAATCTTGAGTTAAGCACTCCGGTTTATTTGTTTCTTTATACGACAAACCATAGAATTGAAAGCCATCTGTCGAATATCCTACAGCTCTAGTTAAAGATCCTTGTTGAATGTATGGGAATATTCCGCCTTGCGGCTGATTTTGCCGGGAGCAAACGACGTATCCAATGCGCTCATCTTCAAAAACACTATGATCTATATATTGAGATAAATAAGCTTCATTACTACGAACAGCACTTACATTAGCGATCCCGATATCTTGTCCATAAATCAAGTCAACCTGTCTTTGACGCCCCTCAACTCTAACATCCCAGAACCACGCACCCTGCTCTGCCAGCGTGAACATGACTTGATAACGAATCGTTGCTACTTCGCCTTCAAATACAAGTCGGTTATCTAGCTTACGTACTCTGCTTTGAGAGTTCACCCCAAGCAATGGATAAGCTTTAATTCCCTCTATATCATGTATTCTTAGATAAATATTATTTAGAGATCCATCTATTGAATTCGATAACCATTGATTGATCATCGTTCCACCATAAGTAGCTTGATACAAATCTCCACTTGGCAGAAATTCAAAAGTCAGACTTCCTGCTTCCAATGTAAGCAAATCGTCATTCTTTGTAGCCATTGTTCTCTCACTCCATTCGCTGTAGGAATCATTTTGTTCTATGTTGTTAAATTTAATTTACTTTACAAGACGAAATCTACGCTCTACCACGTCTCGACTATTCGCTCCTACAAACACTACAAACTCGCCAGCATCACTACTGAAACTCAAATCTGAATGATGGTAACGAAGCTGCTCCTCTGTCAATATGAAGCTGACCTCCCTGCACTCCCCAGGTTGTAGCAAGATTTTGATGAAGGCCTTTAACTCCTTCATTGGTCTAACGACCTCTCCTGTGATGTCACGAATATAGAGTTGTACAACTTCTTCTCCTGCCATTTGCCCTGTGTTCGTAACCGTAACCGTGACCTGCAATGGTTGTTCTGGCTTCATTACCTTCGCTGATAACTCGATCTCACCATATTCGAATTCTGTGTAGCTTAATCCATAACCAAATGGAAATAGAGGCTCATTCGGAATATCTAAGTACTGCGATGCATAACGATTATCTGGTTCGGACTCTTTCTTTGGACGACCCGTATTATAGTGGTTATAATATACAGGAATTTGTCCTACCGCATGCGGGAATGACATCGATAACCTTCCTGATGGATTGACCTCACCATATAAAATATCTGTGATTGCACTAGCCCCTTCACCTCCAGGGAACCAAGCTTCGAGAACTGCATCTACTTGATCATGTACACCATGAAGATCTAGCGGGCGTCCGTTAAACAAGATAGCCACCATGGGCTTATCCAACGTTTTTAGGTGAGTGATCAACTTAAGCTGTGCCGCCGGTAAAGTAATGTCAGCACGACTTCCCCCTTCCCCGCTCATATGTGTGCTCTCACCCAACGCAAGAACGATTACATCCGATTTATATGCGACTTCTATTGCCTCTTGAATTTGAACGTCTGTAATCGTATCGATCCCTGAACCTTCCGCCAAGACTACATTCGAGGCTGAAATATTCTCCTGAATTGCCTGATTCAGTGGCGTAACATTACATCCAGCACCCATCCAAGACCATGGACCGAGAATATCCGTGCTCTGCGCGAATGGACCAATTAAAGCGATTTTTTGTTCTGCTTGAAGTGGAAGAACACCTGTATTTTTAAGAAGAACACAAGATTTTGATGCAAGTTCACGTGAGACTGCTCTATGCTCATCGCAATATACGACCTCTCGTTCTGCTTCTGGATCAGCTCCACGTAACGGATTCTCGAATAGTCCCAACTTATTTTTCAAGTTCAATATACGAAGTACTGCTTCGTTAATTAAAGACTCATCTACTTTACCGCTTCTTATCAGTTCCGGCAGATACTTCACATAACAAGAGGTCATCATCTCAATATCTATACCTGCTTGGACCGCTAAATAAGCCGCTTCCCCTTCATCCTCTGCAACTCCGTGAGCAATGAGCTCAATCACTGCTCCCCAATCGGAGATGATGACCCCATCAAATTCCCACTCCGTTCGTAACAGATCTCGCATGAGAGCTCGATTCCCTGTAGCTGGAGAACCATGGACGGTATTAAATGAGGTCATCACTAACTCACAGCCTTCATCCAAGGCAGCTTTATATGCAGGTAAGTAATACTCTCTCAATTGTCGCTCCGATAGATCGACCGTATTATATTCACGTCCACCTTCACCAGCACCATAAGCTGCAAAATGCTTCACACATGCAGCCACGCGGTTGACATCATTCTTTAAATCTTCTCCTTGGAAACCACGCACAAATGCACGAGCAAATATACTATTCAAATAGGTGTCTTCTCCCGTTGATTCCATCACGCGTCCCCATCGCGGATCACGAACAAGATCAACCATCGGCGCAAATGTAACATGTAGTCCGGATACCGCGGCTTCCTTGGCAGCAACAGCAGCACTTTGTTCAGCAAGGTCCTGATCCCATGAACAGCCGATAGCTAGAGGGATGGGAAAAATAGTCTTATAGCCATGTATGATATCCGCCATAAAGATCATGGGAATACCTAATCTGTCATTCTTCAGATGAGTTTGTTGTACCTGAATCACTTTTGCTGCCCCGCTAAGTCCTAGTACAGAACCAACTTGATTCACCGTTTCTGCCGTGATCCCAAGCGACTTCATCGGTCCTGTAATCTGACCATCCTCTTCTGACCCTTCAAAAAAGGTCACTACCAATTGCAGCATTTGTGCTATTTTTTCTTCCAGCGTCATCTGTTCTAGTAATTCTGTTAATTGTTTATGCTCCATTGATATCATCCTCTGTTCATGTCATCTACTTCTCATCATCCATCCATAAAACTTCGTAAATCATGACTTTACGAAACGTTTCGCAACATCGCTATAAATTAGTTTCGATGGGTAGCCAATCTAATACACTTTGTATCTTTGGCTCCCAATAATTCCAATCATGTTCACCGCGCCCATCTTCATAGGCCACTTCTATTCCTAGATCAATCGCGCGCTTTCTAAACGCCTGATTATCTTGGTATAAGAAGTCTTCTGTGCCACAGCACTGATAGAACATCGGTTTATTTCCATCATATGCTTTCAATTTATCCATTAAATAAAATAGGTCATTCGTGCTTCCTTCCAATTCAGACACATCACCAAAAATCGCAATCAATTCATGTGGCTGGAAATTATTAAGCCCATTCATGCGACTAACAATATCCAATCCTCCTGATAGACTTGCCGCCGCTGCATAACGTTCTGGGAAGGAAAGCCCTAACTTAAAGGCCCCATATCCGCCCATGGACATTCCTGCTACAAATGTATCTTCCCTACGGTCAGAGATAGGAAATAAGGCGCGTACAATCTGGGGTAATTCTTCACTTAGAAAAGTGAAATAGGGTGATCCAAACTTCATATCTGTATAATAGCTGCGACCTACACTTGGCATAACCACAGCAATTCCCTTTTCTTCAGCATAGCGTTCTATACTAGAATGTCTGATCCAATCGGTATGATCCGCACTTAAGCCATGCAGCAGATATAGGACTGGTAGTTTACCCGATCCACTTATCTGTAGCGCAGAATGCTGGGGAATCAAAGCGTTTATACCTGTAGATAAACTTAGTGTTTCTGAGTAGAACTGACATTGAATCAAAGCCAACCCTTTCATCTCCTATACAAATACATTCAGTGTATTATTTTTATTTTCTGGTTATCATTCTTTTACAGCGCCAACAACAACACCCGTGACAAAATAACGCTGTAGAAAAGGATATACAATGAGTATAGGCAAGGCACTAATAAAAATTTGTGATGCTCGAATGGTTCGCTGAGATTTGTTAGCAATGGCATCCGGATCTATCTTGGTTATATCTCCTTGAACGATTATCGTTTGCATGAAACTAGCCAGTGGAAGCTTCGCAGCATCTTTGATATAAATAATTCCGTCAAAATATGCATTCCAATGCCCTACCATTAAAAATAAAGAAACGGTTGCAACAACCGGTAAAGAGACTGGTAAGTAAATACTAACGAAAGTTCGGAAATGACCCGCTCCGTCAATAAAAGCTGCTTCCTCAAGGTCTTTAGGCACAGTACGGAAAAAGTTTAGCAGAAGAATAATATTAAAGACGGCAATGACTCCCGGAAGAATGAGCGCCATCAAGGTATTCATCAATCCAAGCTTCAAAACAAGTAAATATCCAGGTATTAACCCCCCGCTGAACAGCATCGTAACGACAAAATACCAAAGATAAATATTACGAGCCCGAAAAACATGGGTTTCTTTAGAGAGTGCATAAGCGGCAACCGTATTCAATACCAGTGCGAGTGCCGTACCAAGCACGGTTCGTTCTACTGATACCCATAGAGAGGATACAAAGTTGGCATTCTTAAGTGTTTTGGCATAGGCTTGCCAAGTAAAGTCGACCGGCCAAAACGATACTAATCCTGCATTAGCAGGTGCAGATGCACTTAACGAAACCATTAAAAGGTGATACATAGGAAGTAAACACAGTATAGCTATCAGCATCAAAAACACATTGTTAAATATACTGAATATTCGATAAGGCAGTGTTTTGTGGTACATAAGTGATCATCCTTTCTAGAAGATTCGGTATCCGGCAAATTTATAAGCGAGTCGATACGATATAACTATTAAAATTAAACTAATCATAGATTTGAACAGATTGACTGCGGTGGCAAAGCTGAATTGCCCACTAAGCAAACCTTCTCTGTACACGAAGGTATCAATAATATCTCCTTGCTGATAAATCAAAGGACTATATAAGTTGAATATTTGGTCAAAATTGGCATTCAACACATTTCCGAGTGCTAGGGTTGCAATGACGATTGCGATCGGTACAAGTGAAGGGATGGTAATATACATCGTTTGCTTGAAGCGGCCCCCACCATCGACTTCTGCAGCCTCGTATAGTGCTGGGTTAATCCCGGAAAGTGCTGCTAGAAAGATGATCGTATTAAACCCAAATTCCTTCCACACATCACTGACAATAATCGTAAATCGGAACCAATTCCCATCTCCTAAGAAGAAAATAGGTTTAATACCAAACACACCCGATATAAATTGATTGACGAGTCCCGTTTGGGCAAGCATATCAATCAAAATTCCTGAAAGAGTTACCCATGATAGAAAGTGGGGTAAATAAACAAGCGTTTGGATGGATCTTTTAAGTCCCATGATCCGTACCTCGTTCAGCAATAATGCGAAAATGAATGGAATGATTAAGTTCATAATTATCTTGGTACAGGCAAAGAACAGGGTATTCCATGTAATCTGTATGAAATAATCATTTTCCAACATGTAGCGAAAATGCTTCAAGCCAACCCATGGAGAACCAGTCATCCCCAATGCGGGCTTGTAATCTTGAAACGCCATAATGACACCTGTCATAGGAATATAAGAAAAAATAAACACAAGTATAGCCGCTGGCAGCACCATGAAATGCAGAATCCATGGTTGCTTATAATTTCTTTTTCTCTTTATGCGTTTGGTAGTTACTAAATCTACCTGTTCTACAGCATTTGCTTCCATAGCCCTCTCCCCGTTCAAAAAATTTATTTTGTGAGTATCAAGTATCTCTGCTATATATAGTATCAAGCAGTTCTAAACGCTGATATATAACATTGTTAGGATTGATATGGTTTTATTAGGGTACATTGACCGGAGGAGACAACTATGAAAATTTGGAGAGGGATTACATCTAGCAGAGGAAAACCTCGGAAGAGGTTTAGCCTATTTGCCAAAATGAATATTTTGATCATCGTATTATTTGTACCGATTATTATCTTATACACGTACTCTAACGACGTCACATTCGATGTTGTAAGTAAAGAACTGCAGACATCTAACACCAAACAACTCACTTTTCTATCCAGTCAAATTGATTCACGAATTAATCAGATGATGGATTTTAGTCTCATCTTCTCAAAGGATCCGAACGTTAGGAAATTCAACGGATTAAACATCTGGGAAGATCGGTACGATCGGATGCAGACAAGATATGTGATTCAGGAAAAGATGATGCTTCAGGCTGGAGTTGCGGATATTTGGCCTACCAGATATGCTGTGCATTCTCAACAGAACAAAGATGTCCTTTCCAACTACAATAGACCAGCGGGGTATGATGAGGATTACTTAAGAAGAAATATGAGTGGAAAATGGACGTACGGTGACGGTGGAAACGAGTCTACAGATAAACTAAAAGCCTTTTATTGGTTCTATACTGATTCTTTAGACCAACAAGGTATGTTAACAGGAAGCAATCTAGTCATTGAAGCTAGCTTTAGTTATGAGAATATTCAAAATATGTTAGATTCATATAAGGCTGGAGGGCAAGGGGACCCGTTATTTTACCATAAGGGCGACACTCCGATCTTGAACCGCAGTGCCAACAAAGAGCTATCAAGTGAGCTAATCCATTATTTGGATGAGCAATCCCCGGGCAACACGACACAACACGTGGTAAACTTAGATGGCAAAAATTATTTAGTAAGCTCTGTTAAGTCCTCCTATCTGGATTGGTATCTAGTTGATATTGTTCCACTTGATCAAATATTGGGACCTATATCATTCAGCCGTGACTTATTCTATTTATCTATGTTTCTACTCTTTGTTGTTGGTATTTCTGCATCGATATTGCTATACAGAAACGTTCAACGTCCAATCAAAAAGCTAATCAAAGGCTTACGACGCGTACAACGTGGAGATTATTCTGTAAGGCTCGATACCAAAGATCATAATGAGTTTTCATTTCTATTTCATCGGTTTAACGATATGTCTCACCAAATTCAAGATCTAATTGAAAACGTATTCAATGAAAAAATCAGGGCACGTGAAGCTACACTAAAGCAGCTTCAGGCTCAAATTAATCCACATTTTCTATATAACTGCCTTGGCTATATTATTAATATGGCCCAAATGAAAGATGAGGAAGCCGTTGTATCGATGGCTTATAACTTAAGCGCTTACTATCGATATACAACCCGAATGGAACGGGAAACAGCTACCTTGAAAGAAGAAATCCAACTACTAGTCAACTACTTAGATATCCAAAAACTTCGTAATGGTAGGATTGAATATCATATCGATATTCCCATGGAAATGTTCACCCAGAATGTACCACGCTTGATGTTACAACCTATTGTCGAGAACTCCGTCATTCATGGGGTAGGCAAATCTTATACATCAGGAGAAATTCGAATTACGGGTGAGGTATCCGATGGTTGTTGCAGAGTGTTCATCGATGACGATGGACCCGGACTTAATCCAGATCAATTATTAGTATTAAATCATAAGATGCGCGAGTCTTTGCAAGAGGAGATGGGTTGTGGCCTCTGGAATACGAATCAACGTATCATTCACCAATTTGGAAATAACTCTTATCTATTTTTTAAAGAATCACCTATGGGAGGATTTCGTACAGAGATCGTATGGGAAATACCCACAGGTACACAATAAACTAAATATCTAAGGGAGACACACAACAATGCAAATGATCATAGTAGACGATGAAGCTCACTGGGTAGACAACTTATCTATGAACAAACCCTGGCATACGCTTGGAATCGAACACGTGCATAAAGCTTATTCAGCTCATGAAGCACTGCAGATTATTGATACGCATCCTATCGATATTGTGATATCAGATATTCTAATGCCTGAAATGACGGGCATAGAGTTGATAGAGCGAATAAGAATACGCGATAAGAAGATAAAATGTATTATATTATCTGGACACTCAGATTTTGAATTTGCCAAACAAGCGCTCCAGCATAATGCTGTTGATTATTTACTTAAGCCACCAACGGACAAAGAATTGTTGGATGCAGTCAAGACTGCGATCGATCAATTGAACACTGAATGGGAAACCATAAGTTCATTTGAACGTACCCAATACGCTTTACGGGAGAACCTACCTCTTCTTCGCGGTCAGCTACTCCTTGAAGCATTACACGGTCAGAGGATGCCTTCCGACGAATGGATCCGAAAACTTGAGAATTACAGATTGCCGTTCGAGCAAGGGGAATGCGCATTGCTACTTGTACGGATGGAGGAAGAATTCGGCCAATATTTAAGCAATAGGCAACCCTTGATCGAATATGCGATCATCAATATTGCCGAAGAGATTATTGGAGAATTCATGGAAGTCTGGAGCGTCAAAGAAGAGCATGGGTATCTGGTATTCTTGCTCCAACTAAAAGAAAATAGGGATGACATAGGTAAAGAAACCATTCTTGAAAAGCTTTCTTCGCAGCTGCAGTACAAAGTAAAACAATTCCTGAAAGGATCTCTGTCCATTGTCATTACAGAATGGTTTAACTTTCCAGAGCAATTATCAGATCGCTTCCGACAGGCTACCACTTATTTCCGACAAATTGTAGGAGACGAACGAGAATTTGTTATGCGAGTAAGTGACTTAGAACAGAACACTGCGCAAAGACCTTTAGGCGCCCTCTATGTCCCTCCTACCTTGGTTAATCTACTTGAGGCTGGACGTTGGGATGAAGCGAACCAAAAGCTGAAGGCTATATTCGCAGAACTAGATGATCAATGGTCTGAATCCTGGGAACATTGTATGGAGGCAGGATGCTTAATCTCTGCTTCATTCACTCATCTTGCACACCGAAATGGTCATACTTTGGTTAAATTGCTTGGTAATGAAATAGAACCATTACAGAGTGGAGAAGCCTTTACCTCTATCAGTAAACTCAGAAAGTGGTCTCTCGGTGCACTTGATAAACTGAAAGAGGGGACCTCAGATGAGATCAAAGATATACGTACTCAGTATGTGAAGAAAGTCCAAGAATTCACAGATAAAAATTTACATCTTGATGTTTCATTACGGGCACTAGCAGACCATGTAAATTTACACCCGACACATTTATCCAAAATTTATAAGCTTGAAACGGGTGAAGGAATTAGCGATTATGTGTTCCATCTACGGATGGGGCGTGCTTGTTATAAGCTCAAATCCACCAACAAAAAGGTTTATGAAATCAGCATGGAGATTGGATATACGGATCCTGCATACTTTATTAAAGTGTTCAAGCGTCAGTATGGAGTAACCCCTCAGGAATATAGGGACGGAAATAAATAGCATGACAGAGTACTATGAAAACTAACAATCTCATATAGATCCCCTCCCCATTAGGTTGATAAAGTAACACTTGTAAGGATCATACACAGTAGGGGGAATTGAAAAATGGGTAGATTCAAAAAATCATTGATGTTGCTCGTGATCATAGCACTCGTTACAATCACAGCCTGTAACGGTAAGTCCGGTGAGAATGTAGAGAAAGATAATACCGCATCAAATGGCGTAAGTGTATCTGAAGCAGATGCTGCTTTCGCCAAAGGTAAATATGAGCCAGCCATCGAAATCAGCACCGTAATGATGCCAAGAGAGTACACACAAGGGGACACTAAAGAAAATAATATCCACGATCGTTGGATGTTGGAGACTTTAGGTATCAAGCATAAAGATACTTGGTACCCGGCTAGCGACGATCAATATAGACAAAAGCTTCAACTTGCTATTGCTTCAGGTGAAAAAATGCCTGATTTCGTAACTGTACCAACGAACGCGGTATTAACCAACCAACTTATTGATTCCGGTCAATTTATAGCAATCGATGAGTTATTTGATAAATATGCCAACCAAATTCTAAAGGACCATGTAACAGCGAATCCAGAAGTATGGTATCCCTTCACGAGAGACGGCAAGAAATACAACTTACCTATCCTTGAATATACCGATAACGATGATACACTACTATGGTTACGTGAAGATTGGATGGAGAAACTGAATCTTCAGGCTCCTAAAACTATTGCTGATCTAGAAAATATCATGGACAAATTCAAGAATGAAAATCCTGATGGATTAGCTCCAAAGGACGTTTTCCCACTTGCAATTTCTTTGAAAAATAATACCAATACTTGGATGGGTGGTCTGGATTGGTTATTCGGAGCTTATGGTACAATCCAAGAACAATGGAATAAAGATGCCGATGGTAATCTCGAGTATGGTTCGATTAATCCCGGAGCAAAACAAGCGCTTGCTAAACTGCAAGAATGGATGGATAAAGGTTATATTCATGCAGACTCCGCTTTGTGGGATGAAGGTAAATCAGCGGAAAGCTGGACGAAGGGCGCTGCAGGTATTCTACCAGGTGCAAACTGGGTTCCAGATTGGCCAGCTCCAGATTTATTGAAGAACGTACCAGGATCTAAGTATAAAGCTTATCCCGTTCCTGCAGGTCCAGATGGACTCATCGGAACAAAATGGCAGAACTCAGGTGTAAACGCCAGTATCATGATTAATAAGGATGCTGAGCACCCTGAAGCTATCTTCCTGTATTACAACTATCTGCTAGATAATTTGGCTAACCCACCTGTAGGCGGCGAATTTGAATTCGGATTTGCTCAAGGATATGATTGGGATATGATTGATGGTCAACCAACTAGCGATAAAGATAAAATTAAAGGATTTTTCGATAAATTCCCTTACTTAACTGGCCCAGCTCGGATACCAAACCTTTATATGAAGACACTGGTTAAGCTTGCGGACGGGGAAGAACCGGTAACACCTTATGAAAAGCAAATGGCACAGTTCCGTAAACCAGAAAACTGGTATGCTGGAAAAGTAGTCATGTCACAACTAGACATTCGCAAACAAAATTATTTCACTGGCGCTGCGACATCAACGATGATTTCGAAATGGAACCTTCTTCGCCAATCTGAGATGGAGACATTCAACAAAATCATATACGGCCAACTGCCGGTAGATGCTTTTGATCAATTTGTCACCAACTGGAACTCCAATGGTGGCGAGCAAATCACAAAGGAAGTTAACGAATGGTTCAAGGCTGTATCTGCGAAATAACTATATATACAACTGAACGGGAAGTAGATCCTTGACTACCGCATAATAAAAACAGGGTGTGGATCGCAATATGATCCACACCCTGTTTTGTATGCATACTATTAATCTTACAAGTCGTAATAAAGTCCAAATTCATAAGGATGAACACGAATCGCAACCGATCTTGCCTCAGCGCGCTTCAGATCAACGAAGTTATCAATGAACTCTTTAGTGAACACGCCGCCTTCAGTCAAGAATTCATAATCAGCCTCAAGAGCATTCAATGCTTCATCAAGTGATCCTGGAACGCTACGAATTTCTCCTTTTTCTGCATCGGATAGTTCATAAATATTTTTATCAAAAGGTCCATAACCTTCTTTAGTGGGATCGATCTTACGTTTGATTCCGTCCAAACCTGCCATCAGCATAGCCGAGAACGCTAGGTAAGGATTTGCCGTAGAATCCGGTGTACGGAACTCGATCCGACATCCCTTAGGTGTAACTGCTGCAACCGGAATACGGACAGCTGCAGAACGATTACCTTTAGAATAAACCAAGTTTACTGGTGCTTCGTATCCAGGTACCAGACGCTTGAACGAATTCGTACTAGGATTCGTGAACGCGATTAATGCTGGTGCATGGTACAGAATACCACCAATATAATGTAGAGCCATTTCACTCAAATTCGCATAAGCGCCTTTTTCGTAGAACAACGGAGTGTCACCATTAAAGATCGATTGGTGAACATGCATCCCGCTACCATTGTCGCCAAATAACGGTTTTGGCATGAACGTCGCCGTTTTACCATATTGAGCAGCTGTATTGTGTACAATATACTTATAGATCATCAAATTATCAGCCGTTTTAGTCAGTGTATCAAATCGGAAATTGATCTCTGCTTGACCAGCAGTAGCAACTTCATGATGATGACGTTCAACTCGAATCCCCGCTTCTTCTAACAAACGGCACATTTCACTACGTATATCCTGTTGTTTATCCATCGGAGCTACCGGAACATAGCCACCTTTGACAGGAATTTTGAAGCCCGAGTTTCCACCTTCTTCACTCCGTCCCGTATTCCAATTCGCTTCTTCAGAATCTACCGAATAATACGTTTTGTTCATTCCACTCTCATAACGTACATCGTCAAAAATAAAGAACTCTGATTCAGGAGCAAAAAATGCTGCTGTTCCAATTCCGCTTTCTTTCAAGTACTCTTCAGCCCGAACCGCGATACTACGTGGATCTCTTTCATAACGCTCACCATCTGGCGTGAAAATGTCACAAAATACATTTAGCGTCTTGTGAGCCGTGAAAGGATCCACATATATTGAGCCATGATCCGGCATCATTACCATGTCAGATTCTTCAATACCACGGAATCCCGGAATAGATGATCCATCAAATGCAACACCATTTACGAAAGTATCTTCGTCAACCTCTTTTGCAGGCAAAGTGATGTGATGCGCACGGCCAGATAAATCTGCAAAACGGAAATCCACCCATTCGATTTGTTTCTCTTTAATTGTTTTCAAAACTAGCTCTGCTGACATATGATTTCCTCCCCAATCACGAACATTAAATCAAAAAATTGATGTTAACGTTCATCCTTTTCATCATTATGTCGTCATTATAAAACCAGAATTTTCTGTCGTCAATACTCATGTCAGGTATTTTTGTGCTCAATGTGAGGTATTATAACATTCAGTACAAACTTGTCGACAAATAGTATAAAAGACCTTAATCTATTAAATTTAAGGCACTTTTACGGAGGCAATAAACCATCGGAAAAAGTCGATTTTGTACAAACAAAAAACATTACAAAAATAGGCTATCTCCCAAGTTATATGGATCCACTCGAGAAACAACCTATCTATAATTTTGTTAACTAAATATAGTCATTCTATTGTTTAGAGCATGATTGGTGACTTCGGTGTATCAAAGCTTTTGCCAACAAGTGGTGCTAGCTTCTCCAAATCACGAAGTAGATCAGCAAACTGATCCGGGAATAATGATTGCACGCCGTCTCCAGTCATAGAATTATCTGGATCTGTATGCATTTCAATGATAAGGCCATCTGCTCCAGCCGCTACCGATGCTTTTGTCATTGGCACAACCAACTCACGACGTCCCGTGCCATGGCTAGGATCAGAAATCACAGGCAAGTGGCTGAGACTTTGGAGAACTGGAATGGCAGATAAGTCTAATGTATTTCGTGTGTATGTCTCAAATGTACGAATTCCACGTTCACATAACATAACATTCGGGTTTCCGCCTGCCAAAATGTATTCTGCTGCATTCAAAAGTTCATCATAAGTTGCACTAAATCCCCGTTTCAACAGCACTGGCTTGCCACATGTTCCTAGTTTCCGCAATAAATCGAAGTTCTGCATATTACGCGTTCCTATTTGCAAAATATCAGCATATTCAGCGCAAATATCCACATATTCCGGTGTCATGACCTCTGTAATTGTCAGCAAATCATGTTTCTTACCTGCTTCCGCCATCATAATGAGACCTTCAACGCCAACTCCTTGGAAGCTATATGGACCTGTACGCGGCTTAAATGCCCCTCCACGAAGCACTTGCCCACCAGCTGCCTTAACTAGACCAGCGATTTCATCAATCTGCTCTGGAGATTCTACTGCACAAGGACCGCCCATAACTACAAGCTCTCCTCCACCGATTTTGACATCCCCGATCGTGATTACTGTATTCTCAGGATGGAAGTCACGGCTAGCCAGTTTATATGATTTGGAGATCTTGATTACACTCTCCACATCTTTCATCTGACGCAGATGTTCAGCAAGTTTAGGCTCAATAGTACCGATTAGTCCAATTACAGTACGATCACTTCCACGTGATACGTGAGTCTGTAGTCCTTCTTTTTCAATCACAGCAATAATTTCTTGAATACGGCCCTCAGGGGTTTGATTGGAGGTAATTACGATCATTTTAATCCATCCTTTCATATTTAACGGACAAGTGCTAGTTTAGTTCATATGACACATTTATAATTTGATGCTTGAACGCTTGTTCGCTTCTACGCTTTTAATTACTAAAGTAATGATACTGCATAAAGCTATCCCCGTCAAGGCCATACTAACCTCCTCACAACTTGCCTAGACAAGAAAAACCCCGATAATCTTCTGATACAGCGCTACTTTAGCACATTGTACGAGATTAACGGGGTTTTCAATTTAGAAAAGCAATTTAGAAAAATAATATCATGTGGTTGTTTTAGTTTTTGCCCCCGCTTTAACAGGAGGCAATAACTTCTGCATATTTACTGTACGAATAATTTCCCATGTATCCGGATTATTAGGGTCATACTGTTCTAAATAAGCAATGACTTCTCGGGTAATCGGAGTCGGCGTAGAAGCACCAGATGTCACTGCTACTTTGTTTATTCCCTTAAGCCATTCCCGGTTCAATTCAGTCACATCCGAGATCCGGTAGGCCGTCACACCCGAAATCTCCTCTGATACCTGGGCAAGGCGGTTTGAATTATTGCTTCGTGGGTCACCAACGACAATGACTAAATCTGCCTGACCTGCTTGCTCCGCTACAGCTTCTTGGCGGACTTGTGTAGCCAAACAAATCTCATTGTGCACTTCAGCCCCCGGAAACTTCCGAAGTAATTCCTTCATGATATGTTTAATATCCCACTGACTCATCGTAGTCTGATTTGTAATCACAATCTTATCTGAATGAATGCTTAAATTTTCGATTTCTTCCTCTTTCTCAATCAAATGTACACGGTCAGGTGCGACGCCAATAGCTCCTTCTGGTTCTGGGTGCCCTCTCTTACCGATATAGACCACATCATAACCTTCAGCTACCTTCTCCTTGATTAGCACATGTGTCTTCGTCACATCAGGGCAAGTAGCATCTACCGTTGTTAGCCCCTTCTCACGGGCAATTTTACGTACCTCTGGTGACACACCATGTGCAGTGAAAATAATAGTGCCACTTTCCACCTGACTCAATATTTCGAGACGATTCGGTCCGTCCAGTGTAATAATTCCTTCATCCTCGAAAGAATTTGTGACATGACTATTATGAACAATCATGCCCAATATATAAATCGGCCGCGGCAAATCGAGGTTCTTAGCAGCCTGTCTGGCAAGCACCATCGCATCTACAACACCATAACAATAACCTCGTGGTGAAATTTTAATAACTTCCATAGTTTGGACAAACCTCACTTTCTCGTTTCAACATTTCCTTACGGAAGAAACAACTCTATTATATCCTATTCCTCCGAAGCGTCAAAGATAGTGGGAAGCCAAATCACAAACGTCGTACCTTCTCCTAGTTTCGTTTTTACTTCAACAGATCCATCATGCTCATCTATGATCCATTTAGCTATTGATAATCCTAGACCCGTTCCCTGAATAATCCCTCTAGACGGATCAGCACGATAGAATCGCTCAAAAATATGTGGTACTTCCTCACGGTCCATTCCAATTCCAGAATCAGCGATCCTAATTCCAATTTGATTATCTGCAGCAATGGCATCTATTGTCACACTGCCTTCTTGTGTATATTTGAATGCATTCTCTATGAAGATAAATAACATCTGCTGCAAATAATCTCTGCTACCCATGATATAAGTATTTTCGACTGCACTCAAATCACCCTGGAGCCACAACGCCTTGCGAGGAAGAAATTGCGCACGCCGAACCACTTCCTCCACTAATGGAGCGAGCGGTATTTGTTCTTTAACTACTGTCTGCCCCGCATCTGCCCTGGCAAGCGACAGCATGTCATTCACCAGTCTGCTCATGCGTTCAGACTCATCTGAAATATCACTCATAGCTTCCAAAGAAATATTCCGTAACTCCTCTTCGTCAAAAGCTACTGTACCATCCTTATCCTGAGACCACATTTTCTTCAAAAGATCGACATTGCCGCGAATAGTCGTAAGGGGGGTACGAAGTTCATGCGAAGCGTCCGAGACAAAACGCCGTTGAGTCGCATAAGCTTCATCCAGTTCTCTATAAAATACCTCTGTACGCTCCAGCATGTTATTCACTGTCCCGATCAGTTGACCTATCTCATCGTTTGGACCCTCATAATCAATTCTTACACTGAGATCATTTCCCGTCTGAATACCACTTGCGGCCTCGATCACTTTGCCAATCGGTGCCATAGATTTTCTTGCAAGAAACAGCCCGAACGTACTCGCAACCACAATCGAAACGAATGAACCTACGATCAGCATATTCTTCAATCGAACCATTAAACGATGTTCTGTATTGGTATCTGCTGCAAGCTGTAGCGAGCCTACGATAATATTCTCAATAACAAGGGGGCGTTCATACAATATATATGAATTACCGTTAATCGACACATTTTGGAATTCGCCCTTCATACCTATATCTTCAATGGATGGAACCGGAAATACCATCTCTCGGTCGAGCATCCCTTGTGATCTTTCTAAAGTACCTTTAACATAATTATTGAGTTGCCAGAAAATACGTGCATCTTCAAGCCGAATCCTTTGACTCAGCTCCAACCTGAGGTCTAATCCCTGTGAAAAACCAACCGTTTTTTCCTTAGCAATCTGTGCTCCTTGTTCTTCAACGCGATTCTTCACTTCATGAAAAGTATTATACCAAACAAGCCCATAAATCGATGCTCCAAACAGAATTAACACAACGCCCAATATACCTGTGTACCAAGCAGTCAGCCGAAGTCTTATCGACACCTCAAGAATCTCCTCTCAGGATGTAACCAGCTCCACGAATAGTTTGTATAATTCGCTTGCCGCCATACTCTTCCGTTTTTTGTCGTAACATCGCTATATAAACTTCCAGTACATTAGACTCGCCACTATAGTCATATCCCCATATTTTATCCATGATTAAATCCCTTGTCAGAAGTCTCTTAGGATTCTGCATGAATAAATATAACAACTCGAATTCTTTGGCAGTTAGTTCAAGGCGCTGCCCCGCCCGTAGAACCTCACGTGAATCAAGATCGAGTATAATATCCTCGAAGGAAAGTCTTTGCCCCGCTGTTTCTCCCGCTGGTTCTTTACGCCGCAACAAGGCACGAACTCTAGCCAACAATTCTTCAAGTGCAAACGGCTTGACCAAATAATCATCAGCTCCCATATCAAGCCCCTTCACTCGGTTCTCCACCTCGTCCTTAGCCGTCAGCATCAAGACAGGAACCGTACTCCCCCCCTCACGCAATCTTCGGCACACCTCAAAGCCATCAATCATTGGCATCATGACATCCAGAATGATCAAGTCCGGATCAACCGCCAATACCTTTGACAGTCCTTCTGTCCCATTGTTCGCTATATGTACATCATATCCTTCGAAGGCCAATCCTCTTCGCAACATGGATGTGATTTTTTCATCGTCATCAATAACTAATATTCCGGATCTCATCGTAAACTCTCCTCTACTAAGGCGATAACAATTGGGTACAGTTCGCCCACATCTTCATTATTCCTATTTTATCAAAAAAAATGATTACAAACGAATAAGAGGCGGTAGGACATAAAGCCCTGCCGCCTCTTGCAACACTTTAGGCCAGAACAATCACATTATTCCAAATTGGAAAAATCGTTCTTATCACCAATGGTTACTTTAAGATCGATGGTTTTGCCATCACGAACTACATTGAAAGTCACTTCAGTACCAACCTCTTGTTTCTGGATGTATTCGATCAAATCTTCCTTGGTAGCATGCTTCTTGCCATCAGCACCTGTAATAATATCGTAAGGTCGAAGATCTGCATTATACGCAGGCGACTTGTAGACAATTTCTGAAATAACGGATCCTTCTTCCACATCCGTACCCATTTGCTTAGCAACTTCACTCGTCATCGTCATTAGGGATGCACCGATAAATGGAACTGGTTTTTGTGGAATCTTCTCATTGTTCTTTAACTTATCGAGTACTTCATTGATTGTAGACGTTGGAATAGCAAAGCCAATACCTTGAGCATCCGAGCTAACTGCTACGTTAATCCCAACTACTTCCCCACTCAAGTTAAGCAGCGGTCCTCCAGAGTTACCCGGGTTGATGGAAGCATCTGTTTGTAGTAAATGCTCGTACTCCCGATCTTTCTCTCCATTCTCACCAGCAATTGTAATACCGCCCCGCTCTTTGGCACTTAGTACACCCGCTGTTACGGTATGATCAAATCCTTGTGGATTTCCAATCGCAACCAACCATTCACCAACTTCTGTGCTATCAGAATCGCCCAAAGGAATGGAAGGGAAATCGTTGTTTCCTTCTATCTTAAGCACTGCTAGATCAAGTTCATAACTTGTACCGAGCACCTTAGCTTCATATGGCTTCTCTGAGTCTTGCAATGTGACTTGAACAACGTCAGCATCATGTACCACATGCTCATTCGTCAGTATATATCCTTCTTTTTCAAAGATAAAACCGGAACCAATTCCCGTCGGAACCAGCTGGTCTGTGCCAGATGAAGTACCTCCATTGTTGTTGTCGGTGCTACCACCACCTGACGAGCCTCCACCGAAGAAATATTGGTAGAACGGATCAGTGCTATAAGGACTTTGGCTACTGCTTTGCTTACTTTGTTTCACCAAAGTTTCGATTTTGACAACCGCTGCTGAAGCCTGTTGTACTACACTCGTAACGTCTCCAGGATTTGTCATTGGGAATAAGACGTTAGAAGCCGACGACCCCGAACTATTACTTTGCGACCCGGATACAGAAGATGATACTGCCGGTGCTACAGCCGCCTCATTACCTGTGAACAGATTTTGCGTATCGGCATAAACCATGCCTCCGAGAAGAATTAGCATACCTGCCAAACCTCCGGCAATCACGCTCTTGAATGACACTTTTTTGGGCTGCTTCTGATTATATTGCCAATTACCAGTTCCCTTTCCCGGTGGTGTTCCAGCACCACCTGATGATGCTCTAGTTCCTTCCGAAGAAGAAGGTCGAATATCATAGGCTGAGGAAATCGGTTTAATCGGTTGTGGTCTCACGACTTCAACCTCTTCTGGTTGTTGGCGCTCGTAAGATAATTCATCACGTGATTCCTCTCGATCTCTACTATAAGATTGGAAAGGCCCGTAGGAATAATAATATGAGTTGTCTGATCCAGTTGACTCTTGAGGTTTATTATCTCCGTTCTCTCCCAAGGTTGGTTCAGGTTTGTTTTTGTTATCATCCATTGTAGTTATACCTCCTTCCCCTGTTTAGCAGGGGTTGTTGTTTATTTATGTTCTTATTGTGTACCATAAACCTTAAGAGCACCTTAAAAACAATTAAAAAGGAGATAAAAGCCTACCTTTTACACAAAAAATATGTTTATGTTTAGTCTACGAACGGGTGACCCAGCCTTGTCGATGCGCATAAATCGCGAGTTGTGTACGATCTTCAAGCTCACACTTCATCAATAGGTTACTGACATGGGTTTTTACCGTTTTGATGCTAATATGTAATTCCTCCGCTATATCTTTATTACTCTTTCCTTCTGCGATCAATAGGAGAACTTCTTTCTCACGTCCGGTCATACCCGAATGATCACCTTGAACCGAGCGTTGTCGCAATCCTCGGGTTAGGGCTTGGGCAACATCGCCCGTCATAACGGGCATTCCCCTATAAGCCCCTTGCAGTGCATAGATAAGTTCCTCCGCCGATACCGTCTTCAGCACATAACTGACAGCCCCCGCCTCTATAGCCTGTACAACAAGGTCGTCCTCTAAAAAACTTGTAAGAATCACAATTTTCAAGCCAGGATGACGATGAAGTACTTCCTTAGTGGCTTCTGCTCCATTCATGATCGGCATCATAAGGTCCATTAGAATAATATCAGGTAGCCCTTCTGGAATCCCATTGTCTAACATTTCGACTACTTCCTTGCCGTCAGTAGCCTCAGCAATCACTTCGAATCCAGGATCTAACATCAAATACGTTTTGAGTCCCATACGCACCATATCATGGTCGTCAACGATCATGATCTTAATCTTCTCGCTCATCCTCTTCTCCCCTTTTCCCTTCCTCAAACTTCGGTATATGTACACGTATTGTTGTTCCAGCACCCGGTTTGCTAATAATCTCAACATGGCCACCTAACTTCTCCGCTCGTTCTCTCATCGTCGATAAGCCATAAGAACCTTGCTTCTGATATGAACTGCTAAATCCCTGTCCATCATCACTAATACTAAGCACAACCTGACGGGGCCCTTCACGAAGTGAAAGGCTGACAAGTTTTGCACCGGCATGTTTAACGATATTAGCCATTGCTTCCTGAGTTATCAAGAATAATTGATGTTCTTTGGCTTCTGACAAATCTCCTTGAAGGTCCATATCCTTCATGCCCTTCAGACCATTCTGCCTGCAGTAGTCTGGGAACCATTGATCCAGGGCTTCTGCTAATGTCTTGCCAACAAGTTCCATTGGACGAAGTTGGGCAATCAAGGCACGCATCTGTCGCTGTGCAGAATTTGACATTTGAATCAACTGATCCAGCACGATTTTTGCTTGCGCTTCATTAGTCACCAGTACCTTAGGTAATGAGGAAGCCGCCATATGAATAGCGAACAACTGCTGGCTTACCGTATCGTGTAAATCTCTAGCGAGCCGTCGTCTTTCTTCAAGTACAGCGGTCTCAGCAGCCTGCTCCTTTTCCACTACTTCTTGTTCACCAAGCTGCTGTAATAACTGCATTTTCTTCTCAACCGTAGCCGTCATATTGTTGAATTCCTGGTATACACTGGAGAAGGATTGATCCACTGTATCTGGCATTCTGACCGAAAGGTTTCCTTTCGCCACTTGAAGCATATTTAAGTGTAACAAATCAATTCGTCGTTGAATGCGTTGTCCAGCAATATATCCAATAACAAACGTTACAATGACACTCCCTACCATACCGTAAATCCACACACGAGCATCATTCACCACAATAATCTTCGAGATGGACCCGATGTAAAGGGCAGCTGCTGTAATGCTGCCCGTAAGTAAAAAGTAAAACAGAAGCTCCCATTTTGTGTTTTTTAAAATACGCTGCACCATCATGATATCAACCTACCATATTAGCTTTAACATCGCCAATAAATACGCTCACAACTAGCTTGATTTTCTTACCTGCTTCACCATAATAAGGGGACTGGGCTTGAACGCTACTCATGAAGCCGCCTTGTTTCTGTGTCAATACTTTTAAATCGCCAATAAAGGCACTAGAAGTCACTGTAATCCCAATATCCATATCATCAGGAATGAACACCTTAACATCACCTATAAAGGCAGACACATTGATCTTAGTCTCACCATATGGTATTTGCGCTTTAGTTAAATCAATAATCGTATCCCCAATAAAATGAGAAATGTTCATCGGTTGCAATTGAAAGTACTCTTGACCAAAGTGTACATCTCCAATAAATCCGGATTTATTAAGCACTTCTACATTTCCTGAAGATGAAGATGATCCCATTCCATATTGACTCTGTGAGAATTTCTCCCGCTTCATCTGCTCTTTCTTCTTAGGATCTTCTATACCTGCATCATCAAAGATCGAGTCTAGTGGAGATTCCATCTCCGGATGAAACCTTGGATTGATCGGTGGATCAAGCGGTCCAGGAGGTGGGAATTCATTATTCCAATTTTGTTTGCGATCTCGTTTGCGATCACGACGATCACGTTTACTCTCACTACGATCATGAGAACGAGGTTTAAACAATACACTAATTCCTCCGATAATCAGCAGAACTGGGAAGAAATATCGAAAGAATTCACCTGGTGACAAATAAAGGTATCCTGTATTTCTACCCAGAAAATAAAGACCAATAATGATCAAAATAGCACTACCAACAAAATTGGAACCCATTCGGTTTCCATTTAATAAATGAGATAAGCCTCCTAATATCAAAAATACCGGCCAATACGTAGAAAATAAGTAACCGATACTGACATCTGTAATTCCCATTTGGTTGAGCAGGAACAAAGCACCTATTCCTATCAGAACCATTCCGCCTATAAATCTTCCGTCCCTCATTATATATCCCTCCATGTATTACAACGTAATCTTTATTAATTTCAGTTTACATCATTCTAATGTAGGACAACAGCGACGAGAGATGGAATCTTCCTCAGTCTGTAGACCGAGGTTCGCTCCAATAATTTACATAAAAATAAAGAGCGCCTGCAAAGGCGCTCTTAGTTACTCTATTTCATTATTTTTGTTTTTGGGAATTCTGATTAGAAACAGCGTTACGGGAAGCCTTTGCTTTCTGAGCTATTGTTGCATTTGTTTCCTCAGCGAATTCAGCGTTATACTTCTCATTCGGTGTTTTGTATCCCGGAGAAGCAGCCTTATTGTTATTGTTGTTTTGATTCGGCATATATTTCACCTCCACCTTTATAATACAGTGTTCCCTTTGCGTCTAATGATGACGTGTCAGAAAGCACTACAAACCGTATTATGCGAATTTTGAGGTTAAAATATGCAGATTACAACATCAAATGACTTTGTCCCATAAGTCCTCAGGAATTTCCTTACTGACTTCCATTACATTCCCTAGTTCCTTAAGCATGGCCTCCGTCAGTTTACCGCTACCCTTACGTATTACCTGTACTTCAACTTCTTTCTTCCCCCACTCCTTATATACCTGTTTAGTAGTGGAGAAGTACAGATCGATTTTCTTACCCTTAATGGCCGAGCCTTTGTCAGCTACTACCCCATAACCGTATCCTGGAATATACAGAATCGTTCCTAAAGGAAACACTTTCAAGTCAGCAGCGATGGTAGAAACCGTGTTTTTATCCCTGCGAACCTTAACCCCAGAATATGTAATACCGTATTGTGGATGGCTAGGTCGTTTTCCGGTTGATTCAATACCTGCTGTGTATCCTGTAGCCATTACTTTTACTGTCTTAACCACTTTTTTCTCGACGATCGGTTCTTCTTTTGTCTCAATCGACAACACATCAAGCTCATGACGTTCCGTCATCCTATTCGGTCTTACTATCGTCCAATTCGATTTGAACCCTTTGCCGGACTCATAATGTCCAGCGTATGAATATATGGATGGATTGTTATTAGCTTGGATTATGTTGTCAGAAGTCAGCAAAATAGTGAGCAGAAAAGTCAAGATAACTCCTACACCAATTTTGTACCACATAACAGTTTGACGCATATGAAAATCTCCCCCTTATTACGAAGGATTTCCATATGCGTCAAATTTCATACATTATTTAAGTGAATGGTATGTGGTGAACTAATCGTAACTACGAGAAAATTTGGGATTTCGATCGCTGTTATCCGCAGATTTCTTGTTTTTATTCCGCTTTAGCGGATGAAATCCGAGGATAAAGGCGAACGCGTTCGCTTCTTAAGCTCCAAATTTCCTCAACGTTACTTTCTTCACCCAATCGGTGAATCAAATTAAAAATCACTAACGCTTCTCCAGATTCAAACTGGTTTCACTTGTCCCGCAATTTAAACATAGCTCAATTTGTTCTAGATGGTATGGTTAGCAATTTCGCTGCGGAGCATTTCGATGACTTCATCCAACGGTTTAGCGCCGAGGTCGCCCTCGCCCCGTTTACGGACGGAGACACTACCGCTGCTTTGTTCACTCTCACCAATAACGAACATGTAAGGTAGTTTTTCTAACTGAGCTTCACGGATTTTATATCCAAGTTTCTCGTTGCGCAGATCACTCTCTGCCCGAATACCACTTGCCTGAAGTTTCTCTTGAACCTCACGTGCATAACCCTCAAAAGCACCCGAAACAGGAATCACCTTCGCTTGAACCGGCGCTAACCATAAAGGTAGGTTACCTGCAAAGTTCTCAAGCAAGAATGCTGAGAAACGCTCCATCGTTCCGAGAATACCCCGGTGTAATACGACTGGACGATGTTTCGCACCGTCGTCGCCGACATATTCTAATTCGAATCGTTCTGGGAGTAAGAAGTCGATCTGTACGGTCGAAAGTGTCTCTTCCTTGCCAAGAGCTGTTTTGATCTGTACGTCGAGCTTCGGTCCGTAGAAAGCAGCTTCACCTTCAGCTTCAAAGAAAGGTAGTCCCGCTTCTTCAACAACCTCACGTAACATCCGTTGCGCTGTATCCCACATTTCATCGTTTGCGAAATACTTCTCCGTATCTTTCGGATCACGGTAAGACAAGCGGAAGCGATAATCATTGATCCCAAAGTCGCTGTATACTTGTTTGATTAGATCAAGTACGCGTGTAAATTCGTCCTTGATTTGATCTAAGCGGCAGAAAATATGAGCATCGTTGAGTGTCATCGCCCGAACCCGGTGTAGCCCTGTCAGAGCTCCTGACATCTCATAACGGTGTTGCATACCAAGCTCAGCAATACGGATCGGTAGATCTCTGTAGCTACGCATATCGCTCTTATATACCATCATATGATGTGGACAGTTCATCGGACGAAGGACTAATTCTTCGTTATCAAGAACCATTTTAGGGAACATATCTTCCTGGTAATGTTCCCAGTGTCCGGATGTTTTATAAAGTTCAACATTACCTAGGACAGGTGTATAAACATGTTGATATCCCAAACGTTCTTCCATATCAACAATATAACGTTCAAGTGTGCGGCGCAGTGTAGCTCCCTTTGGAAGCCAGATCGGCAACCCTTGACCAACGAGATTAGAGAAAGTAAAGATATTCAACTCTTTACCCAATTTCCGGTGATCCCGCTTTTTAGCTTCCTCAAGCAAGTGCAAATGCTCGTCCAACTCGGCTTTTTTAACAAAAGCTGTACCGTAAATGCGCTGAAGCATTACGTTGTCACTATTACCGCGCCAGTAGGCACCAGCAACGCTAAGCAACTTAAATACTTTGATCTTACCTGTGGACGGTACATGAGGCCCCCGACATAGGTCAAAAAATTCACCTTGATCGTAAATGGAAATAATGCTGTCCTCTGGAAGGTCACGAATCAATTCCAGTTTGTATGGATCCTCAAGCTCAGCAAAGATAGCAAGCGCTTCTTCCCGGCTCACATTTCTACGTGTAATCGGTAAATTTTCACCAATAATACGTTCCATTTCTTTCTCGATTTTTTGCAAATCCTCTGGATTAAGGGAATGCTCCAAATCCATATCGTAATAAAAACCATCTTCGATAACCGGTCCGATACCAAGTTTAACTTCCTTGTTACCAAACAGTCTTTTCACCGCTTGAGCTAGCAAATGAGCACAACTATGACGCATCATTTCCAAACCATCTTTGGAATCAAACGTTATTAACTCAACAGACGCACCATCCTCAAGTTTGGTGTTCAGGTCAACTACGACTCCATTTATCTTTCCACCTACCGCATTTTTACGTAATCCACTACTAATTGAAGCCGCTACATCCTCCAAAGTGCTACCTTCTGCATACTCCCGGACCGAACCGTCCGGCAAAGAAATTGATACTGCCATTTTGTTTTCCTCCTATAAAATGATATCTGATCGCCCGAAGCGGACAATACAAAAAGCCCGTCCCGGAAAGGGACGAGCGTTATATACCCGTGGTTCCACCCTCATTCGACTTCTCCACTAACTAGTGGCAAGCCCTTATTCGGCATCGTATAACGGCAATGACCCGGCCTTCCTTAATTGCGTATAGAGTTAGGTAACAGCTCAACTCCATCCGTGTTCAGAAAAGCAGCTACAAAGTGGTAAACCAAAACCGAATCTCAAGGGAATTCCAGCCAAATGTTCCCTCTCTCTGTACAGTTCAATGTCATTGGTCCATATCTTCGTCAACGCTATTAAAGTTTGTTCAAAAAGTCACTATGCATGTAATTATAATGCTATCGTATTCTACCGTCAAGATAAGCTGTCAGTATGTATTAATCCACACACATAAGCTTCCCTATTTAGCTAGCTATACCACTTAATCGCTATGTCTAGCTCCTTGATGTATTAAATTGCACTGTGGACAGAGTAAGCAAAGTTCCACCCTATCGCCAAAAATCCGCCGTATGGTGGAAATAATTACAACCTCCGGGTCACGAGTATGAATCACAATACGGCTAGGTGACAGAGAAATTAGTGTGCTAACAACAATATCTTCCATCTCAAGTTCCTGATCAGCTATTCTTGCCACCACACCACTTACAGCAGAGACGCTTACTGTTGCGAACTCTTGATTTAGAATACTGAATTCACTACCGCGTATATGCATTAGGTGAACCAAGGGTGTCAGTGGTTCTTGAAAGTAAACGAAGTATTGGAGCAATCCAATAAATTCCTCGTACTGTTTATCAAGTAGGTACTCGTCAACAGCAAAGTCTACGGTTTCCTTTAACTTTGACTTATAATCCTTCAAGCGAAAAGTAATAAATCCATCCACATGAAAAGACTTACTTTCCTTTAGATACATGAAACAGGACTCCTTGATCCCCATAATCCGTAGATTTCGTGCCTCTAGACTGTCCTTCCCTGTACCGAGTAGTCTGCTGCTTAACTCTTTGACTGCCTTCAATTGCTCTGGAGAAGATAAGGAGTACTCTGTTGCAATGACCTCCGCGACAATTTTCGCTTCTCTAACATCCACAATATATTTTGCAAGTGCCTGAGCTAATCCCTGTAGCAGCATTACGTTCCATTCTTTCCTCGGGATATCACCTTCACCTATATCATGAACAGCTATTGCAGCTCTAATCAGCTTTCCATCCTGTGTATATGAAGTATCCGTTCGCTCTTTTCCCTTATATAACTCATCTATAGCTCCGTCAATGTATCCGGGTAACAAATTTCCCGACTCCGCAGAATCTAATTTTGCACATATCACAAAAAAATCCATGCACTCGCCCCCTTCCACTTCCTTCTCCAAAGTATATGGTGCGGAGGAAACGGATATACGGGGCGATTCATGGAAAGAAATGCAGTACGTAAAAGTGAAACTCTACGAATAATTATTGTTAATTTTGCATAGTAAAGTCGCGTTCAATCAAACTTCCCTTATCGAATACGCGGAGGATTTCATACCGAGTATTACGCTGTGCAGGAATTTTGCCCGCTTCACGAATGAGTTCGGTAATCGACTCGATGTTAACCTTATAAGTTGCACCTGCAGACGAGACCACGTTCTCCTCAATCATTGTACTACCAAAGTCATTACAACCATATTGCAAAGACAATTTCCCGACCTCTGGGCCCATTGTTACCCAAGAAGATTGAATATTCTTGATATTATCGAGAACGATGCGGCTAATCGCCACTGTTTTCAAATATTCCTCAGGTGTTTGTCTCTCTTGTTTGAGATTTGTATTGTCTGGTTGGAAGGTCCACGGGATAAATGCTAGAAAACCTTCGGAATCATATCCGTTCTGTATACATTCATCTTGAGCATCCCGGACACGCATTAAATGAAGCGCCCGTTCCTCCATCGATTCGCCTAATCCGATCACCATCGTCGCTGTTGTATTCATACCAATACGATGCGCGGTTTTCATTACGTCCATCCAGTCTGTCCAGGAGCCTTTCAGGCGACTGATCTTACGACGTGTACGATCATCCAGAATCTCTGCTCCACCACCAGGCAGTGAGTCCAACCCCGCTGCATGAATTTGACGTACAACCTCTTCAAGAGTGAGACCATCCGAGACTTCCTTCATCTTCATAATCTCCGCAGGAGAGAAGGAATGCATTGTAATGTCTGGGAAACGAACCTTAATGGCCTTGAGCAGATCTGTATAGTAACTGAATGACAGATTTGGATTCGTACCACCTTGCATCAAAATTTCCGTTCCATCTACATCTATTGTTTCCTGAATTTTCTGGAAAATAACCTCATCTGGAAGGACATATCCTTCCTCTGAACCAGGTCTACGATAGAATGCACAGAACCGACAGTAAACATCACATACGTTCGTATAGTTAATATTACGGCCTATGACAAATGTTGTCACTGGCTCAGGATGCTTCCGCTCCATCAATATATTAGCAGTATGTCCCATTTTTTCAACTTCGTTGGATTCGAATAATTGTATCGTATCCTCAAGGGTCAAACGCTGTCCTTGAATCGCCTTATCTAATATATTATCAATTGCAGTCACACGGCCTGCCTCCTTTGTTTCTATATAATGTAAGTATATTGAAAGAAATAATAGTTTATGGCTAATATCGTAACATAATATACACAGAAAAACAGCACCCGAGTCCTAGATCGGGTGCCTGCTATGAAACGAAAATCTCCGAAATACTCAGTTAGTTATTGTCCAATGCATGTTCCAAATCAGCAATCAGATCATCAATATCTTCAAGACCGACAGAGAAACGGAGTAAGCCATCGGTAATTCCCCGATCACTCCGAACCTCCTTCGGCATGGAAGCATGGGACATCATCGCTGGATAAGACAGTATACTCTCAACTGCACCAAGACTAACCGCAACAATCGGAAGTTTTACTGCATTAAGTACCTGCTTCGCACGCTCACCAGAACCAACATCAAAAGAAATCACCGCACCGTATCCAGTAGACTGTTTCTCGTGAATCTCGCGACCCGGATGATTTGGCAATCCAGGATAGAACACCGCATCTATATCACTACGAGAACATAACCAATCAGCAAGTTTACGAGCGCTGATTTCACTGTGTGCCATCCGAGCAGACAATGTTTTCATCCCACGCATTAGTAGCCATGAATCTTGTGCTCCCAATACTGTTCCAAGACCGTTCTGCATGTATTTCAAGTTCCGTCCAAGTGACTCTGTACGCACTACCGCAAGACCGGCAAGCACGTCGCTGTGTCCACCAAGAAACTTGGTTGCACTGTGCAATACAATATCAACCCCGAGCTCAATCGGACGTTGATAGTAGGGTGTCATAAAAGTATTGTCCACAATGCTAAGTAAATTATGTTCCTTACACCAAGTCGCAATTTCCGTAATATCTGTAATTTTCAGCGTTGGATTAGATGGAGTCTCCATATATACGGCTTTCGTATTTGGTTTAAGCGCCGCTTTTACTTGATCTACTTCCGTCATATCAACAAACGTAGATTCAATCCCCATTCGGCTCAGTATCGTTGTCAGTAGTCGATATGTACCGCCGTAGACATCTTCCGTTACAATGATGTGATCTCCGGCAGAGAGCAGCATAAATGTAGTCGAAATGGCTGACATACCACTGGAAAAGGCAAATCCGCGCTTGCCACCTTCTAACACAGCGATATAATCTTCTAATGCTTGGCGCGTCGGATTTCCCGAGCGACTGTAATCATATTCCGGTGGATTGAAAATATCATGGTGATGGAATGTCGAAGCCTGATAGATCGGTACACTAGATGCACCAGTGGTACTATCCACTTCATTACCAAAATGAATCAGTTTCGTATCAAATTTCTTAGCCGATCCTACTGAATTCTCATTGTGCCCCGAACCATCACTCATGAACTAATCCTCCCTCAACCTCGACCCGTGCAGCTTCGAGCGCCCGTCCTATATCCTCTATCAAATCATCTATATGCTCAATACCAACCGAGAACCGAAGCAAGCGATCATCCACTCCAACTGCTTCACGAATCTCAAGCGGAATATCAGCATGTGTCTGGATTGCAGGGTATGTCATAAGCGATTCAACTCCACCCAGGCTTTCCGCAAAGGCAATCAACTTCAGATGACGAAGCACCGGCTCAACATAACGAGAATCAGTCACTTTAAATGAGAAAATACCGGTGTTTCCGCTCGATTGTTTATTTTGAATTTCATATCCTGGATGTTGTGGAAGCCCTGGATGAAACACTTCTGCAATCTGCGGATGCTTCTCCAGATAATGAGCCATAGCTAGCGCGTTGCTCTCATGACGCTCCATACGAAGCGCAAGTGTCTTCATGCCGCGCATTAGCTGGTAAGAGTCAGTGGGCCCGAGTACTGCGCCAATAGAATTGTGCAGAAAGGCAATCTCCTCGGAGAGCTTCTCGCCTTTTGTCACGATCAATCCCGCTAGCACATCATTGTGTCCACCCAAGTATTTCGTAGCACTATGAACGACAATGTCCGCACCAAGCTCAAGCGGCCGCTGAAAATATGGCGTGAGTAGCGTATTATCAACAATCGTAAGGATCTCGTATTTACGAGCCCAAAGCGATACCGCTTCGATATCCGTCACCATCATCAGGGGATTAGTTGGAGTCTCAATAAACACTGCCTTTGTATTAGGTTTACGAACGGTTTCAATGGCATCTAGGTCATTAGTGTCAACATAAGAGGCGGTTACACCATACTTAGACAGAATCTTCTCCAATAAACGGTAAGTCCCTCCATACAAATCGAGCGATACAATCAAATGATCTCCCTGTGAGAATAAGGTGAAAACGGTTTGTAGTGCCGCCATACCGGAACTACAGGCAAATCCTGCATCTCCCGATTCTAATAACGCAGAAGCATCTTCCAACACCTTGCGGGTCGGACTCTTTGTTCTCGCATAATCGAAACCCGTACTCTGTCCCAGCCGAGGATGGCGAAACGCAGTCGCTTGATAGATCGGATAATTCACTGCCCCTGTTACCGGCTCCTCTACTGAACCAATTTGTGCTAACCTGCTCTCGATACGCAACTCTTTATCCGACACTAACTATCCCTCCAGATTAAATGTGATAAATAAATTCGACCTGTTGATCTATATCATAGGGTGTTTCCTGATACACATAGTAATTGAGCCAATTGGAAAATAATAAGTTAGCATGAGCACGCCATGTCGAAGGTGGGGCTAGTGAAGGGTCGTTACTCGGATAATAATTGACTGGCAGGTCAACTTCAAGTCCTTTCGCGATGTCACGGTCATACTCCCACTTCAGGGAATTAGGATCATATTCTGAATGACCCGTCACGAAAATCTGCTTACCGTCTTTGGTTGCAACAAGATAGATGCCTGCGCCATCCGATTCTGCTAATATTTCAAGTTCAGTAACCGCCTCAATATCCTTGCGGTCAACATCTGTATGACGAGAGTGAGGTACATTAAACATTTCATCAAATCCGAACAACAATTTAACATTAGGAATGTTAATACGATGTTGAAATACACCAAAACACTTCTTCGGTAAGTCAACTTTACGAACACCGAAGTGATGATAAAGTCCCGCTTGGGCAGCCCAACAAATGTGCAATGTGGAAGTGACGTGAGTTTTGCTCCATTCAAAGATTTCCTGTAGTTCTTCCCAATAGTTTACTTCTTCGAATTCCATTGTTTCAACCGGAGCTCCCGTCACAATCATGCCATCAAAACGCCGATGCTGAATCTCTTCAAACGTTTTGTAGAACATCTCCAGATGTTCTGCCGATGTGTTTCTCGAAGTGTGAGAACGAGGGTGAAGCAGTACAATCTCCACTTGTAGCGGCGTATTTCCAAGCAGTCGTAAAATTTGAGATTCCGTTGTTTCCTTCGTTGGCATCAGATTCAGAATCGCAATCCGCAAGGGACGGATATCTTGCTTATACGCCCGACTCTCATCCATAACGAAGATATTTTCATTCACGAGCACTTCTTTCGCTGGCAAATGATCTGGTACTTTAATAGGCATAATTTCTTCACTCCTTTTTGACGGTTAGTTGTTGATCCGATTTGGAGAGTATCCGGGTAACAAAAAAAGACCTATCTCGTTAAAGAAAGGTCGTCATCTATTTCCTGAATGCGCCTCTCTCATCTCTCAGAAACCGAGGACCGTAGTGGTCACAAAGAGTTCGGTTCTGCAAGAATTAGCACCGTACGATAAATCGCCGGTTGCCGGGTGTCATCGGGCCTGTCCCTCCACCTGCTCTTGATAAGATTTCGCTTATTAAATTATGACTCAGGGATAAATATCACATTAAAATCCCTTTAAATCACTTTAATGTATAATGCCACTTCCCGTCAAGAACTCTTAACAAAAATATAACACCTCTACTTATTCTCGACCATATACTGGGGGGAAGGAAATAAGATACTTTAAAGCTTGTAACATTTCATCTGGCGGCGTTATACTAGACAAGTGTTTCAAATTCTTAAGGTAAAGAGGTGAACCAGAAAATGGAAGGCGACCCGAGTCCGCAGAGAACTACTTCAGAACAATTGCATAGGAAAGAAACCAGCAGGGCGCTCGCGGATAGAATGGGGCTCTTCATTTTCCGGTCACTATTATAGATAGCCTCTTTTTGAGGTGCGACTGGACTGCTGTGTTCTTTCCCTTGCTCTAATCAAGCGTATCCCCGAACTAAACCAACGGGGAAAGGGAGGAAATCAAATGAAAATTCGTCACGTACAAGCAGGCGTATTCACCACTGTCGAAGATATAGAAATTACGACAGTCGCTCCAGAAGAAGGGTTTTACTGGATTGACGCAGACGTAGAAGATTTGGCATTATTGCAGCCGCTCTTCTCGTTGCATGATTTGGCCGTGGAGGACTGTCTTACAGAAGAAGAACAACGTCCTAAGATTGAAACGTATGACAACCATTATTTTATTGTAGTTAATAGCATTCGTTATGACGACGAGGAGATTTTTCTACGTTCGCTGAACCTTTTCCTGGGACGACATTACATCATTACTGTAACGAAGCAGAAGATTAACGAGCTTCGGGCGGTGAAACCCATTCTTTGGGATCAGGAAGTAAACGAACCCGACCGTTTCCTGTATTATCTTATTGACCTTGTTGTTGATAACTATTTTACTGTGGGTGACCGGATTGAGTACAAAATTGAGAAGCTTGAGGAAGATATCCTCATGCATACCAAACGCTCACATCTGAGTGAAATCATCGGACTTCGAAGCGAGATTCTTTGGCTCAAAAAGGTACTCGGCCCACAAAAAGAAGTCATTAATATTTTAAATAAAAAAGATTTGCGTCTAATCGATGACCAATTGCAGAAGTATTTCAGTGACATTTATGAGAATGCTGTAAAAATATCTGAAAACTTTGATACGTTCCGAGAATTGGTGGGCAACTTACGTGAAGCCTATCAATCAGCCATCGCCAATCGAGCGAATGAAATCATGCGTGTCTTTACAGCCATCACGACGATATTTATTCCCCTTACTTTGATTACTGGTATATATGGAATGAACTTTGATAATATGCCTGAACTCCATGGAAAATATAGTTATTTTATCGTGCTTGGCATTATGATATCTCTCGGTGCAGGAATGTTCTACCTGTTCCGCAAACGTGACTGGATATGAAGGAACCCGATATACCACTCAGGATATACTAAAGGACGAAAGAGCTCCCGAGCCTCGGAGATTCTTTCGTCCTTTTTTGCGCTCATCTAGTTACCTGTACTCACGAATGATCTTAGTCCCCTCTTCCAGAACAACAACGCTATGCTTAGCGTGACAATGGCAACAACCGGTGTCCATATCCCAATACTCCGAAATCCAGAACCATCTAGAAACAATGCCGCGGGATAAAATGCCGTAAAACCGTAAGGAATAATCCATGTCAGTACAAAACGTACTCCTTTTCCATAAATCTGCATCGGATAACGTGCAAAATCATTCATCCCCTGCACGGCATACATGACCGGTAGACTATCGACCATCCAGAAGGATAATGTCGCAAAAAACAAGTTTACAGCTAGGAATATGGCCGCACTTGATATAATCATGACGATAAGTAACATCACTTCAGCTATTCCCCAGTGTAACTCCAAATGTGGGATAGCTGTAAACAACACAATTATTCCCACTAAGAAACTGCCAACTCCGTCCTGTTGAACTCGCTCAGCTATAATTTGAAAGAGTGGATTGACCGGACGTACTAGTAATCTATCAAAATTTCCAGGCCGTATATATTGCCAGCCTAACGTCCATAAATTATCGAAGAATGTATGCTCCAGTGACCGACCTAGCATAGCCACCGCAAAAATAAACAATAATTGATAGAATGTCCAGCCGTGAATGGTATCCACATTATGAAATACTAATGCAATGAACAAAATAGATGTTCCCTGCACAAATAAGACAGACATCACTCCGATCAGAAAATCGACCCGGTACTCCATCATCACTTTTATCCGAGCTTTAAAGTATTGCCAATAGAGCTTCGAGTATCTCCGCACGATGATCCTCCCCTTGCGTTTTGTACATATGGTTAGGTTAGCCCCCGAAAATCGTCACCTTCCGTATCGCGAAAGACCAAGCCAGCCGTATGCCTACAATAATGACAACCAGCCATACTAGCTGTATCACTATAGCCTGAAGTGCAGCAATCCCCTCAATTTGACCAGTATAGATTGCGACCGGCACATAAACCATCGATTGAAAAGGTAGAAAATTACTGACCATTTGTAACCATGAAGGAAACATAGTAATTGGAACAAGAACCCCAGAAAAGAAAGCCAAAATTGCGTCGCGAAGCACTCTGAGCCCCCATACATAATGCAACCAGAATGCTAAAATTCCTATGATGAGATCGAGCTGTGTTCCAATGAAGATGCCTAATAATGCACTGATAATAAACAATAAGAGCGATAACCATGATGTGGGTGAGTTAATATGTAGGAATAGGAAAGCTACAAGTAATAGCGGAAATGTTTCGCGGATGGTTCCTGATATCTTACTACCTAAATCTAGTGCGACCAATTTGTCGAGCAGATTGTATGGACGCATCAGCTCAATGGCGACACTTCCATCTCGAACTTGGTTGGCAAGTTGTCCACCAACTCCTGACACATAATTTCCTAATAATGTCGCGAGCACAATATAAGTAATCATCGTATCCAAAGGCATATCACTAATTGTAGTGCGGTTCTCATACACTGCATGCCAGAATGCATAGATAATGAGCATTCTCATGATTATCGAAGCACTTCTTGCCCAATACCAAGCTGTGTATGCGGTATCTAGTTGAATTTGCGACTTCGCCATTTCCCAATATTTACGCATCTTCTAAATCCCCCGCTCGTAAATATCCTGCACAATACTTTCGATCTTAGAATCTGCAATCGTTAAATCTCTAATGTGATAGAATCTCAACATCTCAGAAATAACTTCTGCTGCGGTGATGATAAGATTGCTGAATGATAAGCTAACCACTCCCGCTTCATGGGCGGTGAATTCAGCTTTACCTAATAGAGATTCAGGTAGCGTAAATTCACCTTCTTGCTCCATTTCAAAATGAATGATCCGCTTATGTCCATACCGGTCCTTAATCGATTGAATACTACCATCGTAAAGAATTTTCCCTTCATCAATGATGATAATCCGCTTACAAATTTCTTCAATATCCTGCATGTCGTGTGTGGTCAAAATGACCGTCGTATTCATACTTCGATTCATTTCCTTAATAAATTGACGGATTTTCACCTTTACTGCTACATCTAGCCCAATGGTCGGCTCATCAAGATAAACAATAGAAGGACTATGCAAAAATGCTGCCGCCAACTCGCACCGCATTTTTTGCCCCAGAGACAGTTGGCGTACAGGAACTCCGAGCAAAGGACCCAAATCTAACACTTCAGTAAATAGCTCCATGGTTTTATCGTACTGATCCTGTGGAATTTCATAAATATGCTTCAGTAAGTCATACGATTCACGAACTGCAATATCCCAGAACAATTGAGTCCGTTGCCCAAATACTGCACCGATATTGGATGCATTGCGCTTTCTTTCTTTGTAAGGGACAATACCACTAACGGTAATTTCACCTGAAGATGGAGTTAAGATTCCGCACAACATTTTAATTGTAGTTGACTTGCCTGCACCATTAGCCCCTATGTATCCAACCATCTCACCTTGGTCGATCACAAAACTGATATTATCTACAGCTTTTTTGATCGAATATTTTCGTGCAAATAATCCCTGTACCGCTCCTAATAAACCCGGTTTCTTCTCCACAAGCTTATAATACTTAGATAACCCTTTGACTTCGATCAAAACTACTCCCCCTCAAACCTTCGTGCAAACGATTGCATTTTAAGGTACAAAAAATACTTTTCCTAATCACATTTTCACTCATATTTTACACCTAAGTCATAAAAATACAATGTGAATTTTTATACAAAAAGAGCCAAGCAAGCACAGGGAAATCTCCCGGAACTAGCTTGGCTCTGAGGTCGAGGATAACCTACCCCGCGCTACGGATTGATTCTCTTTGACGGCGATAACGTATGCGAATCAAGCGAAGTTGTTCATATAACTTTTCCAAATTAACTCCTTCTGCCATCTCCTGTCCATATACCCGTTGCAATACAGGTTTCAAAAAAGTATCTCCTATTTCTTCGTACGCCTTCCAGACGGCTGTACGTTCCCCCTCTGGCATCTCCATTAATTCTGTCTCTATTAAATTATCCGTGTTATATCCGTCCTTCTCTAATTCCTCTAGAAGTTCCACGGCTTCTCTTCGTTCAATACCCGCACGTAAAGAAATTTGTTCCACACCAAGACCTTCGTTAATACATTCCAGTACGTTTCTACGAGTAGTGAATTTCTCCATCTCTACTCGGAACTTGGCTTCCTTCTGCTTGTAAAGCCAGGAACGAAATATTTCCTCATCAAGCTCAAGGTCAACCCAACTTAGCGGAAAGGACGTTGATCGCTCAGAAACTAGAGTCAGCTCCAGTAGTTCAGGGCCATATTCTTTCGCCTTATTCTCTCCTACACCAGGCAACTGGAGTAATTCTTCTACTGTCTGCGGGCGGAATACACTGATCATTCGTAGCAACCGGTTACTCGCAATCAGATACGGGGCTTTACGCTCCGAAGAAGCCTTCTTTCTCCGCCATGAGCATAGTTCTAGATATAACGGTTCATTACCTTTCATTTCGCTATAGCAAACTAACTTCTGAGCGGCCATACCTCGTCCACGTAGTTCCTCTCTCTCATCCCAAATCCCTTCAACAATCGGTCGAAAGCCTTCACTCATCTTCATAACAAGATGATGGCGATACACATGTAGCATCTCTGACCAAGACACACCTTCGTACCAAATATACTCCTGTTCCTCCCCCTCCATTATTTCATTCCACCCGATCCGCCAGGATCCGTCTTCCTCTCCGATCCACACCTGCGCTGCAACTGCAACGCCTACATTGTCCTTCTTCTCCAAGCTGTTTAAGAACATCACTCGCATAATCCTTTCGCCTCCTTACATGCTTCAGTAACGAATAAGAAGTCAGGTATACGCGTCTTATAAACACGCAAAAAAGCACCCGCTTGCAAATTCGCAAGAGAAGGTGCTTCCTCCGTCTGTATACTGTTATTCCTAATAATAACATTTTTTACTGCGCTGTCAATAATCATGAACATTCCCCACAAGACATGCTTTTCCGTTATAATGACTACAAACCTAACTTTCTCTAGGAGGTATATGAAATGACTGATCCACAGAAAGATTTAGATTTTTTATCCGATAGTACGGAGAGTACCTCCACAAGGTTCGTAACTTTTATCGGTCACTCACTGAAACGATTCGATCTGGCTGTCACCACCACAGGACGTTTCTATGGAAAGAAGCTCGTAGCCGATCTACAGAACGGTAAGACCGCTATCCTTGGTAGCGATGATTTGGATGAAGAAGGATATATAGAGCATGTATTCGGGATCAATGAGGAAGAAGCTAACGAGTTGCGTATTTTTCTATATCAAGTCGTTGGTGAGCCCTATTTTACCGATTAAATGTTACACTTCATCTTGTTCTGAACGAGGACCAAAGAATGCTAGTAAACCAAACGATATCAATACCATTAACCCTGCCCAAACCCATGCTAACTTCATATCACCAGATTCTACCGCCATGTAAATGGCGGTAGGTAATGTCTGAGTTCTGCCAGGGATATTACCTGCCAACATCAAAGTAGCCCCAAACTCACCTAAAGCTCTAGTAAATGCCAATACAAATCCCGTTATTAGCGCGCGACGAGCTAAAGGAATGATAACCCACAATAACAACTGCCATTCGGAAGCGCCCATGGAACGGCCAGCCGCTGCTAAATCACGATCGATTGAGGCAAAACCAGCTTTGGCCGACTGATATGCCAATGGAAAAGCTACCACGCTCGCAGCTATGACCGCTGCCCCCCACGTAAAAACAATAGGAAGTCCCGACATTTGTTCAAATAATCTTCCTATGACACCTCTACGGCCAAACGCTACAAGCAATAGAAAGCCAACTACGGTCGGGGGTAAGACCATCGGTAACATAATCAGTGTTTCAATAACCAACTTACCTCTAAATCTTCTCCCTGTCATTTTCCATGCAACATACCCCGCCAAGATAAAAGCAATCAGACCTGCTAACGAAGAAACTTTCAGGGATAATACTACAGGTGACCAAAACTCATTGGGATACATATTTCATTCCTCATTCCGGTATGGTAAACCCATACTTTACAAATACATCTTGGGCTTCTTTACTTTGCAGAAATTGCAGTAATTGCTCTGCCTCACCGTTGTGTTTAGTCTCTGCGATAATGCCGGCAGGATAAAGAATGGATTTATGTTTAGATGCATCTATTTGAAATGCCATCTTAACTTTGTCTGATAACAAAGCATCCGTAAGGTAGACAAAACCCGCATCCGCATTACCAGACTCTACATAAGTCAGCACTTGACTTACATCCTTAGTAAACACCATTTTGGGTTGTAATTCTTCCCATAACCCCTCACTCTCCAAGGTTTCACGAGCATAAGTACCTGCTGGTACAACCTCCGGTTCACCAACCGCTATATTATGAATAGCAACGTCTTTTAGGGTTTCCAATTGATCTGGTATCCCCTCTGCGTCACTCTTTACGATAAGGACAAGACTATTCAATAACAAAGATACACTCTGATCCGCCAGAACTAACTTTTTATCAATCAACGCATCCATTTGTTTCTTTCCTGCGGATAGGAAAAGATCGACTGGTGCCCCTTGTTCGATCTGCTTCTGCAACGACCCGGAGGCTCCAAAGTTATAAACTAACTTAATACTGGGATTCAGGTCTTCAAATATCGGAGTAAGCTCCTCCAAGCTATCTTTCAAGCTTGCAGCTGCCGATACCGTTAAAGTAATAGTATTCTGCTCGGTAGGCTCGACTGTACTATTTACTGTTGCTTTTTCACTTTTACCACAAGCGGTAATTAACAGCCCAAACATAAGTATAAGAATAATAGCAAACCTCATTTTTTTACTGTATATTGAATCTTGAAGCATGTCTCCACCCTCTTTTGGTATAATTTCTCATTATTATATTATATCTAGTATGGTTTGTATATATTTAGATATAACTAGTTAAACAGGAGGAGCCTATGAACGATATCACCTATACAACTGAAGAAGTTGCCAAACTTCTCAAAGTATCCAAATTAACCGTATATGACCTAATTAAAAAAGGCGAGCTCCCTGCCTACCGCGTTGGCAAGCAAATGAGAATTGATGCTCTTGACTTGGAGCAGTACAAATCAAATACAAAGAACGACGGACTCTCCCGCCAGAGTATATCTAACGATGTTACGATGGGCGTAATCCCACCAAATTCTGCGCTCGATCCAACAAGTGATGGAGTAGCACAGTCCCAAAGAACTCTAGTTATCACGGGTCAAGATCTCAGTTTGGATTTGCTGGCAAGACATTTGGAAAAGATGGCCCCGACTTACCGATCGTTACGCTCCCATGACGGGAGCCTCGACAGTCTGATCTCCATGTACCGTGGACAAAGTGACATCGTAAGCTCCCATTTACTAGATGGTGACAGTGGTGAGTATAACATTCCCTATGTCACCAAAATATTAGCCGGTCATTCTTATATGGTCGTAAATCTCCTACAAAGGATTGCCGGATTATATGTCCGTAAAGGGAATCCACACAACTTACAAGAGTGGAGTGATCTGAGTAAGCCGGGGATCACTTTGATCAATCGCGAGAAAGGATCTGGAGCAAGGGTACTTCTTGATGAGCAGCTTCGGATACATGGAATTGACCGCAATCTGATTAAAGGATATGTACAGGAAGAAACCGGTCATATGGGAGTAGCTGGACGGGTTTCTGCGGGAACTGCCGATGTCGGGGTAGGCATACAGAATGCAGTTTCATTGTTCAACGAAGTGGAATTCATACCACTTATAAAAGAACGGTACGATCTTATCGTATTAAAGAAGCCTCAAAATATGGAATGGATTGCTCAACTACTGCAGATATTACGCTCTTCTGAATTCCGTCAGGAACTTCTGTCCATTCAAGGCTACGATTTGTCTCTGACTGGACAGGTCCTATTCGAAACCTAACAACAAAGGGTGTCCCAAGTGCAGATCATTCTGCACTTGGAACACCCTTTTTATTACTTCGAAACTTGAGCACCAAAAATGAGTGTATTGCTTAACAATCGACCTGCAGGAGTCAATACTTTGCCACCACCATAAAGGGCTGATGAGGCACCACCATCTAGATTCATGGCCTGCTTCGCTCCCAGTGACTTCATAATTTCAGCCCACTGCTTCATAGTTGCACCTGAGACGGTGGCTAAAAGTGTAGATCCGTCCGGCATGATCGCGATACCACTACGTGCAGCCGAGCCCGTTAATATTTTCGGATCCTTGAATCCTTCATTAGCGGCATCAAGCGATACTTTGCCATCCTTCACTAGACGCGGGCCTGCACCAACAGCTGCTATAACCTCTTCCCAAGGAATTAGATTTCCCAAAGCATCCTTGTACGTAAAGGTCCGCTCAACTTCACTATCTATGACAAAACGTTCAGCACTACTCTGTTCTGTTCCACTAAATACAATTACATAACCATTCGCAGGAATTGATGCATTATTATTATTCTCGTTCTTCGTTACCTTGCCTTCAACAATAGTGACAGCAATACCACCAGAGAATCCTACTTTGGTTCCTCGATCAGGTGTGTACATGATGCTAACATTACTTCCTTTGGCTGGCTCGCGATTCAAGAAAGTCACATACCAACCAAGCGTTTTACCATCAGGTTTCTTAACTTTCCCTTTGATCGAAGTACGTAGTGTGTCCATTAATGCTGTACCGTCTGCCAGATATCCAATGACCGTACCGTATCCACCATTATGCATAAAGCGGCCACCCGCAATTAAGGTACCATAAGGATCTGGTGGACCACCATAAGCTTCGAAGAATGCTCCGTTTATTGCGGCTTCACCCTTATATCTAGAAATGATTCCCTCAAGTTTCTCTGTACTGCCTACCTGCCCTTTAGCCAGTCCGACCGTAACGGGTGTACCCTTTGGAATCTGAACCGTTTGTACAGTGAAATTCTTGTTGCCTACCTTCACTTTCTTAGTTGCGCTTTTTATCCCCGAGTTGGATGCTGCTAGAGTAATATTGCCACTCTCAAACAACTGTCCTAAGAAAACCAGGAGTATCAAAGCAATTAGAGTTTTTCTAAATCTTCCAGATTTACTTGTCAAACTACTGCAACTCCCATCCATGAACATACGCTTGCCATCTCTAATTCTTCAAACTTAGAGACCACTTGAACCGGGTTAAGCTCGAATCGACAGGTATCTGCATGACATACAAGTTCAACATCACACCGAATCCGGGCAAGCCCTCTACAAAGCTCCAGCATCTCAAGATCAACTTCAATTTTGGTGCGGACTGATTTGGTCAGCTTATCCAAGTTATCGAGAATCCCCTCAACTGATCCGTACTCCTGTATCAACTTCATCGCTGTCTTCTCACCTATCCCACGAACACCAGGATAGTTATCGCTAGTATCACCCATCAGACCCTTAAGATCAATGATCTGAACTGGAATCAGACCTTTCTCCTCCATCAGGCTCTCTGGGGTATATACCATGTAATTTCCCATGCCCTTTTTCATAATGATAACACTTGTATTCGGACTAACCAGCTGTAGCATGTCATGGTCACCCGTCAATATGAGCACGTCCATATCCTCACTGAACCTCGCTGCAAGTGTACCGATGCAATCATCTGCTTCATAGCCTACAGAACTTATATTGGGCACGTCAAGGCTATCCATCACATCACGGATAATTTGAAACTGCGGAATTAAATCTTCCGGTGCATCAGAACGATTCCCCTTATATTCGGGGAACTGCCCACTACGGAAGGTCTTGCCCCCCAAATCCCAACAACAGGCTATATGGGTGGGATTAAATTTTTGTACTGCGTCCCAGAAATAGCGCATGAATCCATAGACAGCATTCGTAGGGATCCCTGCTTTTGTACGTCGAATGTACCCTGTTGCAGCCGAGGCATAGTACGCACGAAACATAAGCGCCATTCCATCCACCAACAGGATTTTCTCTTGATTGTTTTGCTCGAAAGTCACTTCAATCGCTCCTTGATTATAAGTTCAATACTACTTCCATACCTGCTCATATTCTGCTTCTTTGAAACCTACGGTAACGGTCTTCCCATCACTTACGATGGGACGTTTAATAAGCATACCATTACTAGCTAGCAGTGCTATTTGTTCCTCACGAGACATCACAGGTAGCTTGTCCTTTAGACCTAATTGTTTGTATACTTCACCATTTGTATTGAAGAACTTCTTCAGTTCAAATCCACTAAGATCTATCATTTTCGAAAGTTCTATTTCTGTGGGAGGTGTCTCCATGATATGCCGGGAATCCAATTTATGTCCCTTAGCCTCCAACCATTTCATAGCATTACGACAAGTGCTGCATTTCGGATATTGATACACAATAAGTTGACTCATATAAGTAATTCCTCCTATTGTTATAGCTGATAAGCACGAACTAAGCTTCATCCGCCAGTATTATTCTCATTTGTTCCATATCATTAGGAAGTGGAGCCTGAAACAGAAGAGGTTCCCCCGTAATCGGATGCCGAAACCCTAGCTCACAAGCGTGCAAGGCCTGACGGGGAATTAAATTATCTAATGTTAGTACAGCCTCTCTCTCCAGAACATCCTTCGATTCCAGTTCAAGCATTCGATACATCTTATCGCCAATCAATGGGTGCCCTATTGAAGTCATGTGTACACGGATTTGATGAGTTCTTCCTGTACCCAATATGAGTTCTACTAGTGCTCCCCGCTTATAGCTGGCCATCGTTTTGTACCATGTTAGTGCCGGGTATCCTGTTTCGATCACTATTCTCCGATGTGGTTCTGCTGGATCTCGGTCAATCGGGCCATCAATGGCACCTTCCTCTGGTTCCGGACAACCATGAACTAGTGCCACATACTTCTTCGTCACCTGACCTGCTATCAATTGCTCCGAGATATGTTGATGTACATAGGCGTTCTTGGCAATGGCAATAAGACCACTCGTGTCCTGATCCAAGCGATGCACGGGGCGGAAGCGAAACATTTCGCCTTTTTCCTGCCAATAATAAACAATCCCATTAGCTAATGTCCCCGTGTAGTGTCCATTAGTCGGATGAACGATGATACCAGGATCTTTATTTACGATCAACAAAGAGTAGTCTTCAAATACTATATTAAAAGGAATGGGCTGCGGTAAGATATCCTCCGAAATTTCTTTTTCTAACGAAATAGCGACAACATCCCCTGCATTCACGTTCACACTAATATGGACCCTTTCACCATTCAAGGTAATACCACGTTCCGTCAGCTTAATTCTGGATAGTAGTTTACGGGACACTCCTAATCTCTTTTGCAATACGGTCTTGAGTAACATCCCATTATCCTGTTCTGTTACTTCATATGTTATCGGTTCGTAATAAGCTGTCATAATTAGTTACGGAACACCTTCCCGCTCCGCACGTATTCAATATCTTGAACTTCCATACGTGCATTTGCAGTTCTTGCAACCGCAAAGAAGAAATCAGAAAGTCTATTTAAATATTTGAGCACTGCCGAGTTAATCTCCCTCTGTTGACTCAAAGTAACGGTTCTTCGCTCCGCGCGTCGACATACCGTCCTACAAACATGCAAGATAGAAGCAAGCTGTGTACCACCAGGCAGAATGAACTTCGCAAGCGGTGGATTCTCCGCTTCATAACGATCAATCCATAACTCTAATCGTCCTACCAGCTCTTCACCTACTTTATAGGGTCCGTTTTTGACTTGTACATAGGCAAGATCAGATCCGCAGTCGAATAACTCCTGTTGTATCTGGAGTAGATTCTCTCTCAGATCAGCAAAACCAACTGGATCGGTTAAACTCACCGCCTGGCCAACAAAACAATTCAACTCGTCGATCGTGCCATAAGCCTCAACTCGATCATCATCTTTAAGTACTCTTCCTCCGATCACAGAGGTCTTTCCTTCGTCACCAGTTCGTGTATAAATTGACACTGTAAATTCCCCCTATATTAAGAGTTTCTCTTATCATTATTTCGGTCAGAACTATTATTTGCACTATATTCTAGTTCAACTATACCATAAAAATCCCCCAAAGCAGGGATCATAGACGAGAATGAAGGTATCCAAATGACTCCACCTGCATCTAACAACGAAGATAAATCTTCATACAAAAAGGGCTCCCTTGAAGAATCTCAACCGATCCCCATAAGAGCCCCGAAATATAAAATTCGTATTGACTTATCAATTTATGCTAAGTTCTGTGTTTCCTCTTATTTGTAATCCATCCTGCCACATAGGCTATGATTGCATATAATATTCCCCATAAAAACCACGCTTCTAAATTCACCTTAAATGAATTCCAATCAGTCGTAATATAAAGAAGGGGAAGTAGGAACCCAGCTAAAGGAGCAATTACTTGTTTCCATCTCAATTGAGCAAATACAATTCCCAGGATAATCGCAATTATCGGGCAAAAGATAAATACTAACTGAAATGGATCAGGACTTATAAAATGATAAATCAAAATGCTACACCTGTCCTTATCTGTTCTTCCGGCTTCTCATAAATTCATTAATCTTCAAATCAAGCAAACTGCTGATTTCAATTACGATATCTGAAGTGAAGGATTTTTCCTGTGAAAAAAGTAGCTCCATTTTACTCCGAAGTAATTGAATTTCATCCTCTAGAGAAACAACTTGTGTTGAATTCACTTCGCAATTATTATTACACCATTGTCCTGAATCATTACCTTCAGCAATATAACATCCCATATCAAATGGTAGATTGTAATCAACATAGCACAAAGGTATTCCCTCCCTGAGAAACAGAATGTTGTCTCTTCCAAAATAAAATTATATCATGTCCACGAGACATCGATCAATTAAAAAATGAAAGAAATGTTAAATAGCTCCATCTCTCCGTTTGGAAACCTACTTATCCTTGTTTTACCTTGTGAATAAACTGACCCATTCGATGAAGAGCCTCACTAAGCTGGCCCACACCAGTAGCATACGAGCAACGTAAGAAGCCTTCTCCGCCTGCTCCAAATACATTACCTGGAACAGCTGCTACTTTACCTTCAACAAGAAGGCGCTGGGAGAACTCGTCAGAAGTCAGCCCCGTGCTTTGTATACTAGGGAAGGCATAAAATGCCCCCTCTGGTTCATGACAAGTCAAGCCTATATCCCGTAGTCCCTGAACAACCAATCTTCTACGTTGGTTATAGGATTCAACCATATGATCTTTCTCGCTTAACCCATTCTTCAAAGCTTCAAGTGCAGCCACTTGGCCCATTACTGGGGCACACATCACTGTATATTGGTGAATTTTGAGCATGGCATAGATCAGTTCAGGATGACCACAAGCATATCCCATACGCCATCCGGTCATAGCGAACGCTTTAGAGAACCCATTTACTAAGATCGTTCGATCCTTCATACCTGGTAGGGAAGCAAAGCTAACGTGTTTTTGACCATATGTTAATTCGGAATAAATTTCGTCTGAAATAACGATCAAATCATTCTTTTCCACCAACTTGGCAATAGGTAGCCAATCCTCGTAAGTCATGATCCCCCCTGTTGGATTATTGGGGTAATTCAATATCAGCACTTTCGATTTCGGTGTAATCTTCTCAGAAAGTTGTTCCGCCTTCAGTTTAAAACTGTTCTCTGCATTGGTCTCAATCTCAATAGGTACCCCGCCCCCAATGGAAGCGATCGGAGAATAGGAGATATAACAAGGCACTGGAATCAGAATTTCATCTCCTGGTTCGATCAGTGCCCGTAGCGCTAGGTCTATTGCTTCGCTACCTCCGACGGTAACGAGGATTTCATCCTTCGGATCGTATTTCACATCATAGCTGATGTACAAATACTCTGCAATTGCTTCCCGAAGTTCAGGCGTACCCGCATTTGAGGTATAACTGGTATATCCTCTTTCAAGAGAATACACACAGGCTTCGCGCACATGCCATGGTGTAATGAAATCTGGCTCACCTACACCAAGTGTAATAATATCCTTGCTTCCACTAACTAGATCAAAGAACCGTCTTATGCCCGAAGGTTGGATTTCTCTAACGAGCGGAGCTAAATAAGAGGTCATAGAACGATCCGACAGTTCGGACGATTGCTGTGAATTTATACTCATACTATTACTTCCTTTACGGAGATATCAACAGACGGCGGTCTTCTTCAGGATCTTCGAAGATGATTCCGTCTTGTTTGTATTTTTTAAGAATAAAGTGCGTTTTCGTTGATAACACGGATTCCAATGGGGACAGTTTATCAGATACAAAACTAGCGACTTCTTTCAAGTTGCGCCCTTCCACTTCCACAAGTAGATCATAGGCACCTGACATGAGATAAACCGACATTACTTGTGGGAACAAATAAATTCGTTCCGCGATCGCTTCAAACCCACGCCCACGCTCAGGAGTAATTTGTACCTCGATTAAAGCGGTCACCTTCTCATCATCCAATTTACTTGAATTGATAACCGTCGCGTACTTCACAATTACATGATCTTCTTCTAACTCTTTGATAACCTCTGTCACTTCTTCTGTAGTTGCCCCAAGCAGGGTTGCAAGAAGAGAAGGATCCCTACGCGCATCCTCTTTCAAAAGATCCAGCACTTTCAGCTTCAATTCACTCAATTGTTTCATGCTTCAATCCTCCAGCGCTGTTCCGATGACCTACACTTAGTTTATAGCCCTCGGAATCTAAATTTATTACTATTTTACATGAATTCAAGGTTGATGCAAAGAAAAACCGTCCGCTAGGGAGTGCATTCCCTAGAAACGGACGGTGATCATCAACAATTGATTCATTCTACACCTAAAGGGGTTACATATAATTCGATTGCTGCGAAGAGACATTGGACTGAGGTTGATACGATGTATTCGTATTCGCTACTCTTTGTTGTACGAATTGTTGAGCTTTTTGTATCGTTTGTTGAGCTGATTGTAGCTGCTTGCTTACTTCTGTCCGTGGGGCCGGCGTAGGTGCGGTATACATATTGTTTTGTGACATGAGTTGATAAAGATCACCTTGGAGCTTCAAGGTACTGTTGGTCATCTCAGTGAATAGCTGACGGATACTTGGACAATTTGATTCAGTAGTTGCCGTTGTATATTCCCGAACCGAACGTTTTAAGTCACAAAGAATCGTATTAAGTAAATCCTCCAGTGGAAGTATATCCATATTTTGCAATTGTGAATTCACAGTTTTTGTCCTCCCATATTTTTATTATTACCTGCAGTAATTGTCTTCTGAATTAATGAGCTTGAGTCGGGGCTAAATGCTGATGTTGTTGTAAAGCATCAGTCAGTTTCGTCAAATGCTGTTCATGAGTACGGATATGCTCCGAAAGGGCTTGGCTAATCGTTGGATTGTGACAAACTACGGCTGCCGCTGCACATTGCTTAACCAGTAAATCTTCATTTGAAATGCAATCGGAGATGTAATCCAATTCTTTGTTTGAAATCGGCTGCATTTGCGATACGTTCATGGTTGTGTTCCCTCCTGATTTTAGTTGCACTCAGGCATATTATGTCCCGTAACTTGCCTGATATGTGTTTTAAGAAAAGTCATAATAATGAACACGACTTGTAGAACGTTATCTCATGGAGATAATGACTATATCCTGATAACCGATGGAGGGATAATGATATGAGGCTGCATAGTGGAATATATTTATGGCCGGAAACAGTGCCAAACCGACCTCAATATCCAGCACTATCCGAAGATATTTCCTGCGACTGCCTGATTGTTGGCGGAGGTATAGGAGGCGCACTTTGTGCAAATTTACTCTCTAAAAAGGGTGTAAAGACTGTACTGATAGATAAGCGAGAGATAGCCAGCGGGAGTACTTTAACTAATACTGGCTTATTGCAATATTCCAGTGATAAAACACTGTCTTCCTTTATACAAACTTTCGGTGAGGAAACCGCCGTTCATTTCTATAGACTATCCCAAAGGGCGCTGGTCAAGCTTCAGGAGATCAGTTCACAATTTGAACCTAATGCACGACTCATTCCACGAAGCAGCTTATATTTAGCAAGCACCTTAGATGATGTCGACGTGCTCCGCGAAGAGTTTGAAACGCAGCGACGATTTCAATTCCCTGCAGAATGGTGGGATGAAGAAATGATACGCGAGCGATTCCCCTTTACAAGACCAGCAGCTATCTATACATATGGTGATGCAGAGGTTAACCCATTAATGCTGGTTCATGAATTAATTCAGGAGGCTTCATCCAACGGAGTTCGAGTTTACGAGCACAGTAACGTAAATGGATTCCAATTTCATGAAAATGATGTGAAGTGCCGATCAGGTAAGTGGGAAATCACAGCAAAGCACATCATTTTTGCAACAGGTTACGAAACCCAACAATTCAAAAAAGATCAAGGAGCTAACTTAACGAGTTCTTATGTAACAGTGACCGAACCAGTGCAAGATTTCAACGATTGGTATCAACGTTGCCTCATTTGGGAGACCGCAAGACCCTATTCATATTTGAGAACAACTCCAGATGGTCGGATTATATCCGGAGGACTCGATGAACATTTACCTGGGGGAGTGCTGGAAGATAACCGTTATATCCATCAGAGTAAAAAGCTTTTAAACGTCATTCACACCATGTTTCCGCGCAAAGCTGCTCTGAAATCGGAATATGCTTGGGGAGCGGTGTTTGGAGGAACACGTGATGGCCTGCCCTACATTGGACCCCATCCAGACTATCCTCATTGTTATTTTCTAGAGGGATATGGGGGAAATGGAACCGTGTGCAGTATGATCGCCGCCGAGATGATCACAGATGTGTTAACCGGTATCCATCGGCCTGATATGGAGATATTCTCCTTAATGCGAACATCTAAACCTAACCGAAGATGATCCAAGATATCGTAGAAAAAGACAAATGGCAGGACTAAGGATTACTCCCTTGTCCTGCCATTTGTCACCCTATAAATTGATAATTTAACAGAGTTATTACTTGTCGTTTTCTCCACTAATCGTCTGAATCAACGCATTTCTATCGTCTTCCGAGAGGAAACGACTAACATGGAAACAGGCTGAACAAACATATACATTCAGTTTCGCGTTGTCCAGTACTAAAGGATTTTTCAGCCCTTCTGGTACAACTCCTTCGAAGTCACCATGTGCAAGGGATTGCTTACCCGTGAATAACATGTATTCCCTGCAATGCGGGCACTCTGGAACTTCATCTTGTCCATTTAGCAATGTCTCAACACCAGATTCATAAACAAGTGGATTTCTGCCACCCGCTGCAAAAACATCCAAGCGGCGGCTAGACTCCAACTGTTCCTCATTCTCCTCTTCCCAGAATGGTTGTCCTCCTTTGTTACCTTCTTCTTCATCCTCTATGTCAGAATCAAGATCAATATTCAAAGTGCGATATCCTTTTAATTCATTGTGGCAATAAGGACATTCTTCCTCAGGACCTAGTTCCTCATCCCATACAATTTCCGTCTGACACCATGGGCAAATCGTTGTTTCCATGCAGTCCATCCTTTCCATAACTTAATTTAAGCGTTCCAAAGATAATAGATGCCCGCAGCCATAAAAAGCACAGCAGCTACGAACAAAATTCTTGCTAAATTCCGCATAAAATTCTTCAAACTATACTCCCCCTAACCTATACAAGCTCCAATTAGATACGATACCGATATCGAAACGGTCATGGCAATAAATCCAACCGCCACATTACCGGCAGCAATTTCTTTATCGACTTGAAAAACCGATGTCAAAAATTGAAACAATACATAGGCTACAAAGAGCATTCCAATGCCTAGAGAAGACCAAAGTATGAAATCATAGATCGTCGACTCATTAGCCGCACTACGAATGATATGACTAATCCCGAATATCTTCCCACCCGTAGCAAGTGACGCGGCTAGATTCCCACGTTTAATCTCTTGCCAGCAATTATATCTCGTTACAAGTTCAAAGAAGGAAAGAAACACGACTAATTCCATAACTGCTACAGAAAGATAACCGACCATAAACCCAAATGGCTGTTCAAGCAGTGGATCAATGTTTCCCACGATCTCCCCTCTTCTCCCCTGTTACTTAAGTTCTGCTACTGTTACTCCTGTACCGCCTTCACCATAATTCCCAAGACGGTAGCTTTTTACATGTTTATGTTTACGAAGGTAATCTGATATCCCTGTACGCAAAATTCCAGTACCTTTGCCGTGAATAATATTGATCTGACCTAAGTTTCCTAGGTATGCCTCATCAATAAAACGATCAACCTCAATGAGAGCTTCCTCTAAGTTGGCACCACGAAGATCCAATTCACTACGCACGTGTTCATCTCGTGTCCGCTTCACGTTAGCTAATGTACGCCCCGCCGGCTTGCTTTCAGGAGCAGAGCCAATCAACTCCAAATCGTCCAAGCGAACTTTCATCTTCATGATCCCAAGCTGAACAACAGCTTCCTTTCCTCCAGCTAGTTCTACCACAAGCCCTCGTTGGTTCAAGCTATATACCATCACTTCATCACCAGGGCCTATGGAACGTGCTGCTTTGACCGCTTTAGGCTTAGCCCCTACCTTTTTCCGGCGTTGCGGTTCAGCTTCATCCAACTGTTTGCGAGCGGCAATAAGTTTATGCTCCTTGACCGAAGCACCTTCCTCTTGGGCGAGTTTCCGTAGATCCCTGATAATCTCCTCGGCTTCATTTCGTGCCTTAGCAATGATCGCAGATGCCTCTTCTTTAGCCTTGTCCAAGCGTCTGTCTCGCTGCTCTTCAAGTTTCTGTAGTTCCACCTCATGACGACTCCGTAAAACTTCCAGTTCACTACGCAGCTTCGCTGCAGTCTCGCGTTCCTGTTCTGCCCCAAGGCGATTCTCTTCGAGTGAAGCAATCATATTCTCGACACGAAGATCTTCTTCTTTGACCTCTCCCCGAGCGAAATCTAAAATATCATCTTGCAGTCCAAGACGGCTCGCTATAGCAAACGCATTACTTCGTCCGGGAACACCAACTAATAGTCGATAGGTCGGGCTGAGTGTATTTACATCAAACTCCATGCTCGCATTAATAACACCCTTACGCTCATATGCATAGGCTTTTAACTCACTATAGTGTGTAGTAGCTACCATACGACTGCCCAGAGAATGAATATGCTCGAGAATTGCTATAGCAAGTGCCGATCCTTCCGCCGGGTCAGTTCCTGCCCCAACCTCATCAAGTAGCACTAGGCTTTTGGGTGTCATTACGTTGAGTATCGAAATGATATTGGTCATATGGCTGGAGAAGGTACTGAGACTCTGTTCAATACTCTGTTCATCACCGATATCAGCATAAATGGCATCAAACACACATAATTGAACCCCATCTTCAGCGGGTACAAATAGTCCTGACATGGCCATCAGACTAAGTAGACCAATGGTCTTTAACGTTACCGTCTTTCCGCCCGTATTGGGTCCAGTTACGATAATGGAGGTATACTCATTGCCTAGCTCCACATCGATAGGAACAACTTGATCAGCAGGAATAAGCGGATGCCGGCCCTTTTTCAGCTTTAAAAATCCTCGATCATTCATTCTCGGCATCGCAGCTTTCATCTCACGAGCCAAACGCGCTTTGGCAAACAAGAAATCCAATTGAGCAAGTATATCACTGTCATACAACAGTAGTTCCGTCTGATCTCCAACTAGAGCAGTCAGCTTCTGGAGGATAACTTCGATTTCACGTTCTTCCCGTAGACGTGTCTCGCGCAGCTTGTTATTCATAGCTACAATTGATTCGGGTTCAATAAACAACGTTGCTCCCGATCCCGACTGATCGTGTACTATGCCCCCGAAATGAGCCCGATACTCCGCCTTCACAGGAATAACGAACCGGTCTCCCCTGATTGTAATCAGCTGATCCTGCAGCATCTTGGAAATAGAGGAAGAACGAATCATCGCATCCAGTTTCTCACGGATTCGGACTTCACCGCCTCGTAGTTCCCGGCGGATTTGTGCCAACTCAGCACTAGCAGAGTCTAGAACTTCAGCGCTGTCATTAATACAGCGTTTAATTGCCTCTTCTAGCGACTTCTGCTCGCTAAGTGCATCACTGAGTGTAAATAGCAACTCAATAGGCTCTTCGTCATGAATAGCGGAGATATACCTTCTGATGCGCCGCGCTCCCTCGAGTGTCGTTGCCACACCAAAAAGTTCATGTGGATTCAACGTTCCCCCGATGCGGGCACGCTTCGCGGCTGGAGTAATATCAACAATTCCCCCAAAAAGTGGAGAGCCTTTTAGACGATCGACTTTAAACGCTTCGTCCGTCCCCTGCAGTAGTCGTTTCACTTCCTCCAGTTCAGAAACAGGGTGAAGTTGCTCTGCAGCAAGCTTACCTAGCGGGGTCTGACAATATTTATAAAGTTTATCTATAATCTTACTATATTCCATGGTTCTTAATATTTTCTGATCCAAGAACTTTCACAACTCCCCTCGTGCTATGAGTCCATTATAACGAAATGACTCATTTTTTGCCATTTCGGATAGTTCGGTACATAAGAAGTGCAATTATGGAACAATATAATCATGTGCAGGATCAAATATAAGGAGGCCATATACCATGCATTTTTTGGGACATGTCGTACGTTTTATCGTCTCTGCGGTGGTTCTGTTAGTTGTGGGATGGCTCGTTCCGCAATTCAGTATCGGTGATTTTGGCAGCGCCCTACTACTGGCTCTCGTCATAGCCTTGTTGGGTTGGGCTGTTGAAGGCATCTTCGGAAAAAGAGTCTCCCCTTTTGGACGCGGAATCGTCGGATTTCTAGTCAGTGCACTTGTGATCTGGTTGGCTCAGTTCATCGTGTCTGGTGTAACTGTATCCATTATCGGAGCATTGCTTGCAGCACTGGTGATTGGGATTATTGATCTATTCATCCCAGTGTCTACACCGTTTAACGCAGCCAAGGAGAAATCTTCCCGCTGACATCTATTTCATGCATTGAACTCCTTGTTCTTGAACAAGGAGTTTTTTGCAGCAAATAAATACGCCAATATTCCAAATAAATGAAATTGTTCATGAATTTATCATACTCATTATGATCACCCTCCCACTTTTCACTGTATGATCTTCTTATAATTGTCACAATTTATTTACATTCAGGAGGGTATCTATGAGAAAAACACTTGCTTTTATGATTGGACTCACTTTTTTGTTCATTATTTCTGCTTGTAATGGCAATGGATCACAGGCTAGTAATAACACCTCTGAGAGCAATGTAATACCTGAAGCAGAACTGGTTATCACCGCTACCGATTACAAATTCGACCAGACAGAATATCATTTAAAGAAGGACGTTCCTGTAAAAATAATTTTCAAAAATGAGGAAGGTAATCACGGCCTCCTCATTCCTGGATTAAAGCTACAAATGGACCGACAAAATGATACAAAGGTAATCACACCGACCAAATCAGGTAAATACGAAATATCCTGTTCGATCATGTGTGGCACGGGCCACGGTACAATGATCTCCACAATCATCGTAGAATAACTAAGCAAGCGCAAGAGCCCCCTAATTTTTCTGGGGGCTCTTACTTTTAAGTCAGAAAAAATGCTGCATCCATAAATTATTCCTGTTCGATTAATTCGATCCACTCATTATATTCAGATTGAAGCTTAGAGTAATCTTCCTTCAACCGAGAATATTCTTGTTCCGTCTTAAGCACTTGATCCCGTTCGACCTCACGTTCAACCTGAAGCAGTCGGTACTCATGCGACACAATTTCATAACTTTCAGAAATTTGACGCAATTGTTCCGCTATTTGCTCCCTTTGTTCCTTCAACTCGCTGAAATCCGATGATAAAGTCAAGACTTGTTCCCCACCAGCAGCACTTTCTTTCTGCCATTGGCTTAATTGCCGTTGAAGGTCTGCTTCAGTCTCACGCCATAACACTAACTCCTGTTCAGCTGATGCCAATTGCTCTCTCCATTGCAACTCTCGGCTTTCCGCTTCCAGTCGAGATGTTTCCTGTTCCTCAGCCAGCGCAGCATAATCCTGAACTTCACGCTCTGCTTCATTCAGCCGCTTACCAAGTCGCGCTAATTGTTCCTGCAAAGTCGATTTCTCATCTTCTAGTGACTTTGTTGCATGGACCGCACTAGTCCGTTCCCTCGTAACTTGATCCATCTGAGAGCGTAACAATTCCACTTCAGAGTTTAACTTCCGAACCACGTTCTTCTCAACCTGAAGTCCTTCTCGGGTTAAATCAGCTTCTTTCGCCGTGGACTCCAACAACTCTTCTAGTTTCTCATTACGATCTGCCGCTTCCAACAGACCAATTTCTAGACGACTTAACTCTTCATTACGCATCTCCGCTAGTTTCTGCCATGACTTCTCATTCTGAAGCGCACTTGTCACTTCTGAACGAAGCTTGTCTTCTCGTTCTCTAGCTTCCTGTAGTAAACGTAGCTGCTTCTTTGTCTCAGTTTCTGCCGCTTGTAACGATGCTTGCATTTGCTTGGCCTGCTGTTCCAGCTTGGTATGATTATCCTTAATCCGTTGTTCAGCAACCTTAGCCGCTTCCTCACGTTGCTGTGACCCCTTCACCTGAAGAAGAAGACGCTCAACTTCACCCTTCTCCTTCTTGGCTTCTTGTTCCACCGCAGATAGTTTGGTCCGAAGTTGCGCACTACCGCCCCGCTCTTCGGCCAATTGTCGTTCTAATTCCTGAACCCGAGCAGTAAGCTTGTTTACTTCTGAAGCCCGTTCTTTCACCGTATTCTCACTCTTAACAAGCTGCTCACTATTCAATTTATTATCCATCTTTAATTGATGTTGTTCCTCTTGCAGAGTCTTGTACATATTCTCTTGCTTCGTATGCAAAGCCCCTAGAACAGAAATCTCTTGTGAGAGCCCGGCTTTCTCTTGGAGTGTTGTTTGCAGTTCATCCCGGATTTGATCGGTCTTAACTGCTTCCTCCGCCATACGGACAGCGGCCAATACAGCAAGTCGTGGTGTATCCAAATGAGAATACATTTTGGATATAGCACGCATATGTTCGTCTACGCGGCGTGCAACCTGATGCATGTATTCAGCACTGCTGCCAACAATTTTATAAGAAGTTCCATAAATCTCAACATTTACAGTTATTCGGTCAGGGGTAGTCAAAGATTTGTGCCTCCTTCGGTCCTCCGTTGTGTTTCCTGATGTCTTATACTTGCACGAAAGTCACATCGAATCGATACTTTACATTGATTCGATGTGACTTCAATTAATTCCTGCTATTTTCTCAATTCTGCAGCAAAAGTTTGTTCAAGTGCAGAAACCACCTTTTCATGGACCGCCGAAATCTCTTCATCCGTTAGCGTACGCTCATGATGACGATAAACAAGCGAAAGGGCTACACTCTTCTTGCCCTCTCCAAGCTTACTTCCGGTATATACATCAAAAACCTTGACCGATTCAAGCAATTCTCCCGCCGTTTCCTTAATAGTAATAATCAAGGATTCTGCCACTATATCGCTACCAATAACTACAGCGATATCTCTTTCCATCGCAGGGAATCGCGGCAATTCACGATATTCAACATGTTCTCCCGCAAATTGATACAATGGCTCCAACAGAAGTTCTGCAACGTACGTATCGTCCAAATCCTTCTCACGTTGTACCTCTGGGTGAAGTTGACCTAACGAACCAATCAACTGCTTACCTTCCGGAAGGTTCAAATATAGCGACGCTGATCGACCAGGATGGAAGCCTTGTGGGCTATTAGCTTCATAAGAAACCATATTTCCCATTCCTAGATAAGCAAACACACTTTCTAATGCACCTTTTAGATCAAAGAAATCAACCTTTTCAGTCGAAACATTCCAGCGTTTCTCTACGCGATCTCCCGTAAGTAGAAGACTTAAGACCGGAAGCTCCCGCGGTTGTTTCGTCAGGTTCTCTTCATCGGATTGGAATACACTACCGATTTCAAATAGCGCCAGATTCTCTTCTTTACGATTGCGATTGTATGCTGCAATATCAATCAATCCAGGCAACAAACTGCTTCTTAATACACTACGATCTTCGCTCATTGGCATGGCCAATTTCACTTCATGTCCGCCTTTACCAAGCATAGGGAAGATACTTCCTGCTCCTTCGCGTATGAAGGAGTATCCCATCGCTTCCTGAAAACCTCCATGTGACAGCAAACCACGTAAAGCACGACGAAGTGCTTGAGGTCTACTATATCCACCTGGCGTTGTTGGTCCTTCAATTGCTGTTACAGGAATATTATCGTATCCATACAAACGAGCTACCTCTTCAATGAGATCAACGTCACGGGTAATGTCACCTCGGCGCGTAGGCACAGAGACATTAATCACGTCGTTAGCTAGATCACTATGTCCAAATTGTAGTCGTGACAGAATCACTTTGATCTCTAGTGGGGAAATATCTGTTCCTAAATAATCATTCAACTTATTGACAGATAGAGCTACCGATCTTTCTTGCGGCTCAGCAATAAGTGATTCCACCACACCTTGATGAACAGTGCCACCTGCATAGCTAGCCATGAGTGCAGCCGCCCGATCTAAAGCAGGTAATACAGCGCCCGGGTCAACTTCTTTCTCGAAGCGTTGGGAGGCTTCAGAACGAAGTCCTAATTGGCGAGAAGTTTTCCGTATTGTACCGCCATCAAACTTAGCGGACTCCAGTACAATATTAACACTGTTCTCCGTAACCTCTGAATGAAGTCCACCCATAACCCCTGCCAAACCAACAGGTTTGTTATGACCATCGACGATCAACAGCGCTCCTGCTGTTAGATTACGCTCTTGTCCATCCAGTGTAACTAGCTTCTCGCCTTCTTCCGCTACCCGCACGCCAATCGTTGCGCCTGCAATCTGATCAGCATCAAAAGCATGAAGTGGCTGTCCATACTCCAGCATTACGTAGTTCGTAATGTCAACAATATTGTTGATTGGGCGAACACCCGCAGCCATAAGCCGGTTCTGCATCCAAAGTGGCGAAGGTCCAATCTTGACCCCCGAAATATAACGCACAGCATAATGGCTACATAATTCCGGGTTATCAATTTTCACAGATATAGAATCTTTAGCAGATTGGCCTGTAACTTCGACCAGATCGGCTGCCGGAAGCTTAACATCTCTACCCAGAATAGCACCTACTTCGTATGCAGCACCAATCATGCTCAAACAATCCGAACGATTAGGTGTTAGATCAAAATCCATCACTTTGTCATCCAGCCCGAGTAGTTTGGTTATCGGTGTTCCAATCTCAGTTGCTTCTGGGAGCACAAGAATTCCTTCTTGTTGTTCTTTCGGGAGCAATTTGACATTCAACCCAAGTTCCTTAGCCGAGCAGATCATGCCTTGCGAAACAACACCACGCAGCTTAGCTTTCTTGATTTCTAACCCGTCTGGAAGCTTAGCTCCTACAAGGGCAACAGGTACTTTCTGTCCTGCATCAATATTCTTTGCACCGCAGACAATTTGAAGATCTTCCCCAACACCTGCGTCAATAATACATACATTCAGTTTGTCAGCATCAGGATGCTTTTCTTTGCTCTTTACATAACCAACAACAACCCCAGTCACGCCAAGATTGCGATTTTCAACGGAATCGATCTCGATTCCCGAGCGGGTAATTTGCTCCGCCAACTTTTCTATGTCTACTTCATCCAGACTAATATAATTTGACAACCATTCGGTTGATACTTTCATCTTAGGTTCCCTTCCCTCTTCAGAAATTAAATTGTGGCAAACTGACCCAAGAAACGCAGATCATTATTATAGAAGTGACGAATATCATCGACTCCATATTTAAGCATTGCAATCCGCTCAACACCCATGCCGAACGCAAAGCCGCTGTATTTCTCCGGATCATAACCGCTCATTTCAAGCACTCGTGGATGCATCATTCCGCTGCCTAGGATCTCAAGCCAACCGGAGTTCTTACATACTCGGCAGCCTTTCCCACTACATTTCACACAGGTTACATCTACTTCTACACTAGGTTCAGTAAAAGGAAAGAAGCTTGGACGTAAGCGAATTTGTGTGTCAGATCCAAACATCTCGCGAGTGAACTGCAGCAACGTGCCTTTGAGATCACTCATCCGAATCCGCGGCCCAATAACAATGCCTTCGATTTGATGGAACTGGAATGAGTGAGTCGCATCATCGTCATCCCGGCGATAAACTCTACCTGGACAGATCACCTTAACCGGAACCTCACCCTTCATGGCCTCCATTGTCCGTACTTGAACAGGCGAAGTTTGTGTCCGCATCAACAGATCTTCCGTTAAATAAAATGAATCCTGCATGTCCCGAGCCGGATGATTCTTCGGCAAATTAAGGGATTCGAAGTTGTAGTAGTCGGTTTCCACCTCTGGACCTTCAGCAATACGATATCCCATACCGATAAAGATGTCCTCAATGTCTTGAATAACTTGATTCAGTGGGTGAATCCCGCCCTGTTTCAATGGACGTCCTGGTAGAGTAACATCGACTTTTTCAGCCGCCAGCCGTTGTTCTGTTTCTTGGCGTTGGAAATGTTCTTGCTTTTCTTCGATTAACGATTCAATCGCGCCTCGCACCTCATTTGCTACCTGTCCGATCAATGGCCGTTCTTCTGCACTTAGCGATCCCATGCCTCGTAAAATTTCTGTCAACGGACCCTTTTTACCCAAATATTTGACCCGCAGATCATTCAGATGGGTTGCATCAGCGACCTTGCTAAGTTGTGCCACCGCTTCCTGCTTGAGTTCTATCAAACGTTCTTTCATCGATAAATCCCCCTTTTAATTAAAACAACAAAAAAAGGCCTTCTCTCCCGTAAGGGACGAAAAGACCGTGGTACCACCCTTGTTAGAGTACACATGTACGAACTTACGGCATAGCCGCAAGAGGTTACGTACTGCTCAAACTCTCACTTTAACGATATAACGGATCGTGACCGGTATTCCCTACTTCATAAACTCTGTCTCACTCGACAAAGCTAGAGGTTCAAGAAACTGCTCCAGAGTGAACTTCAACAGCCCAATTTCCATAGAGACGTTCTCAATCATCGACGTCTCCTTCCTGTAAGGAGGATTCTGTTTACTCTTCTCCATCATTGCATTTATTTAAAATTAACTTGACTTACCTGCTATTATATGAAAAGTTGCACTTAATGGCAAGTAAGTAACTTGTTTTTTTGTATTACTACTATGTTATGGTATCTTAATGATGATAAGGAGATGGAGAGATATGAACGGTACTGAACGCAAGAACATCACACCCGGCATCACCGTTGACATTGTACTTAAGAAAGACCAGCGTACAGGACAGCTAACTAGAGGAGTCGTTAAGGATATCCTCACCAATTCGCCAAACCATCCTCACGGGATTAAAGTCCGACTTCAAGACGGTCAGGTAGGTCGGGTCAAGTTGATACATTGATGATAACAAATGAAGCCTCGGACAAGTCCGGGGCTTCACCCAATTTAGCGTTTCAGATGAAAAGGAACCGTTGTAACGATGACATTCTTATTCCTAATCAAATAGGCGCGCATCATAATACTGGTCTGATTATGCAGTAAATTTTCCCACCAATGTTTGGTGATAAATTGCGGAATTAAAATGGTGATATGATCCTCTTCTGATTTTTTCCATTCAACAGTCTGTATCAATTTCAATAAAGGCCGTAAAATACTCCGATATCTCGATTTCAAAACGACTAACCGAATTCCCGGATCCCACTCTTCCCATTTTTGCTCCATTTTTTGAATCGATTCATCGTCAAATCCTATATAGACTGCTACTACGTTATCGGACAAGGTTTTAGCATAACTTACCGTATTCAGCACGACTCGTGTGATACCTGAAATCGGAATAATTACTGTATTTCCCTTCGAAATAGGCTTATCAAGGCTAAGATCGATACGCAATTGGTCTGCCGTATTCTCGTAGTGCTTACGTATGCGAAAGAAGCCGTATACGACGATCGGTAGAAATACGAAGATCATCCAAACATGACTAAATTTCGTAGTAATGAAAATGAGTGTAATCGACAATGTAGTCAGCATACCAACTGTATTAATGAGTAGCTTAAATTGCCAACCCGAAGGCTTTACTCGAATCCATCTGATCATCATCCCTAGTTGGGATAAAGTAAACGGAATAAATACACCAACCGCGTACAGAGGAATCAAATTCTCCGTATGTCCTCCAAAAGCAATGACCAGTATCGCCGAGAGCGAACTTAGAAACAGAATCCCATTAGAAAAACCAAGTCGATCTCCTCTAACCATGAACATATGCGGCAAATATTTGTCCTTAGCTAACATAAAAGAAAGTAATGGAAACGCAGAATAAGCTGTATTAGCTGCAAGAAACAATATAATGGCTGTAACACCTTGTATGAAAAAATATAACGTTCCTCTGCCGAAAGTCGCCGCAGCGATTTGTGAAACTACTGTTTCCTTAGGATTGGGCTGAATACCATACCAGTAAGCAAGTAAACTGATTCCGGTAAACATAATCCCTAGAATAATCCCCATCATCATGAGTGTCGCTGCCGCATTCTTTTCCTCGGGTTTACGGAAATTAGGAATAGCGTTAGATACGGCTTCCACACCAGTTAAGGCCGAGCAGCCGGAACTAAATGCTTTTAAGCAATAGAAATAAGCTGACATTCGAGACAGTAGCACTGAGCTCATGTGCCGAGGCCACCGCACCACCTGTTAAATATTTAAATACCCCACAAATAATCAGAACAAAGATTGACACAACGAACAAATAGATCGGGATTGCTAATACGGAGGCTGACTCAGTTACACCCCTGAGGTTCAGGATTGTAAGGAAAACAATCATACCAAGCGCTATAAGTACCCTATAATCATGAAGTTCAGGAAAGGCAGAAGTAATGGCATCTGTGCCCGCCGACGAACTTACAGCTACTGTCAATATATAATCGACAAGCAGCGAGCCCCCCGCGATCAAACTCGATGAGACACCTATATTCTCTTTTGCAACAATGTATGCTCCCCCTCCACCAGGGTATGCAAAAATCGTCTGGCGATAAGAGACAATCAGAATGGCTAATAATCCGAGAACCGCAACAGAGATCGGTATCGAATACCACATGGCAGCAGCTCCTGCCGCCATCAACACAATAAGAATCTGCTCCGTGCCGTATGCTACGGAAGATAAGGCATCTGAGGATAGAATCGCGAGTGCCTTAAATTTACTAAGTTTCTCCCCTTCAATTTCTGTTGATTTCATCGGTCTACCGATGAGCATTCTCTTTACTTTCTCGAACATACAGCGTCATCATCTCCTGGTAATTTAAACTGCCAAGATCGTATTATACTCCGTTTTCATTTTTTTACAATAATTTTTCTGGCATTTTCATTACATTTAATTACATTTTTATCGTCCGTATTATTACGCAATGAATCATGCAACCTTAACAAATAAAATACCCCACATGACAACAAATAAAACTCCACTGGAATATACCAGCGAAGCTTTCCTTTCCCCAATTTCATTGTAAATGTAGGGTTCCCTTTCGAAAAAATAACATAAAAAGAGACCCTTGCTACGCAAAGGTCTCTAATCTTACATATAAGCGGGTGATGGGAATCGAACCCACGCTATCAGCTTGGAAGGCTGAAGTTCTACCATTGAACTACACCCGCAACTTAGATGGTCGGGACGACACGATTTGAACATGCGACCCCCTGGTCCCAAACCAGGTGCTCTACCAAGCTGAGCTACGTCCCGAAGCTTCCCTGAGATCAGAATCTCGAGTGAAGACAAGAAATAATATATCACTTTTCAAGAGTCATTGCAACATATATTTTATATTATTTTTATAATCACGCATCTCTTTAACCAACAAGCCTAGTAAGGAACTGTGATTCAAATACCCCGGCAGGTACTGGCTTACTGAATAAAAACCCTTGCCCCTCGTGGCAATTCTGCAACTTCAAAAATTCAAGTTGATCTTTACTCTCCACTCCCTCTGCCGTCACTTTAAGTTTTAGATGATGCGCCATTGTAGTGATTGTTGACACAATAGCAGCGTCATTTCCATCGAGCATAACTTCCTTAACAAAGGAACGATCAATCTTGAGACGGTCAATAGGTAAGGTCTTCAAATAATAAAGTGAACTGTACCCTGTTCCAAAGTCATCAATGCTGATATATAGCCCTAAACGCTTCAAGCTATGTAGTTGTTCAAATGCCGTATCAATATCAAAAGTCATAGTCTCTGTGATTTCAAGCTCCAGATAACACGCCTCAAGCCCAACTTCCTTGAGGATCATGTCGACGCGATCAGCAAGGTTATACTGTCGGAATTGACGCATGGATAAATTAACAGATACACAGATAGGTTCATACCCTTCGTCTTGCCACTGCTTATTATGTTGGCATGCAGTCCTAAGCACCCATTCACCCAAAGGTACAATCAAGCCACTCTCTTCGGCAAGCGGAATAAACTCTCCTGGAGAGAGTAGTCCTCTCGTTGGATGATTCCAGCGGACTAACGCTTCCATACCCACCGTGTTACCCGAATCAAGACTAACCTGTGGCTGAAATTCCAGGAAGAACTCTCCACGATCCAGCCCTTTACGCATATCGTTCTCCAGTTCCACTTTGGATTGAGTTCGTAATTTCATAGCCGGTGTATATCGTATGAAATCTAAACCAAGCTCCTTAGCACTATGGACAGCCATGTCTGCATATTGAATCATCTGATCTACCGAGTCTCCGTCTTCCGGAAATATAGATAATCCCATACTGAGCGATATATGATATTCAGTCTTATCAATCATAACCGCTGGATTCACGGAACCCAATAGCTGCTCTGCTCTCATTTCTACAGCTTCAACATCACCATATCCATGTATAACGATTGCAAATTCATCTTCCCCCATCCGATATATTACCTCAGACGGAGAGCATAAATCAGACAATCGTTCCCCCACTTCAGTAAGCAGCTTATCACCTGCGCTGTATCCAAGCGAATCATTAATTGCCTTGAACCGATTAATATTAATAACAGCCACACCTATCCGATTAGAACCTTCGCCACAAGATTCCAAACTCCCCCCTAAGCATTCCCTCATTTTACGCAAATTAGGTAGTCCGGTTAAATCATCATAATAGGCCATATGTTTCATTTGAGCCTCGATAATTAGTTGCCCCTGAAATGGATCCTCGATAGTTAATTTATATACACCTTTCAATACGAAATAATAGGAGATACCCATGCACCATTCACCAATTGCATGTTCCAAACCTGTTCCCAATGGGTCTACAAACGTTAGTAGAATATGTCCCAGCATCATGAATACTAATGCAGTTACTACCGTCAGAGCCGCAGCAGGACGCTCCTTGCGATGGATATACATAATTGCACAAATCCCCAAGCCATATAGAATAGGGATAGCTACCTGTGAAACTCGCTCGAAGACTCCAATGCCATTCACCCCAAACAAAGTTGGAAGTTGTTTCTGATATATGTATAATATGAAGATTGTTCCTAAGTTAAGTACAGCCGCCCCCAGAAACACGAGTACTTTATGTCTTTGTGATATTTCCCGATCCGGGAAACTAAAGATAAACAGCAATCCTAAGGCCCCTAACGCGTGTGAGAGTAGTAAGAACCACATAGATAAACTATTATTCGGTTCAAAACCAAAAATATGAATACCACTAAAAGTAGCAATATGAAATACGTCCAAGGTTCCCAAAATAGAGAATAAAACAGCAGAATATAGTCGTCTTCCCGATAGATTGTTCGTGAACAATATCCACCCCTGAGCAAATACTGCAAATGACACCGCAACGCAAATAATACCTGCCAATAGATTCATCGCTTGAAGACTATTCGCACTAATAGATGCCCCATCCATTATAGCCGAAAGTCTGATCACGCCAAGCATCACTGTCAAACCAAGTATTCCCTGAATGATTGTTTTTCTTTTCTCTACCTTGATTTGCATGTTATTTTCCCCCGGATGTATAAAAATACGTGATTAGCTAATATACGAATTCAACATTATTCTGCTATTTCCTCCTTCCTTATCGAAAAATACAATAGATCGCAAAGTTTTGTCGGAAATTTAGAACTCAAAAAAAGCCCGGAGTATTTCGAGGCCACTGAAGAACTTGTAGTTTTTCAGAACTGCTAAAGTTAGACTAATAAAAAGACGACCTTTTTTCCCGTATTTCGGGGTGAAGGTCGTCTTTGCGTTATTTAAGCAGGCCTATACGGCTAGCTTCTTACTTCAACAGCTTCATAATTCGTTTTAGATTAACCGTGAATATAGCCATAGCGCCTTGAAGCTCCATCCCTAATAGACCCGAGGAAGTGGCTACATCATACCCGTGTCTGTGCTTGAGTTCACTATTCTTTGCTTCTATTTTGTAGCGTTCCTTTGCTTTCTCTTTAAAGTACTCACTTTCTTGGAACGTCGTTTGTTCTGAATGTTCGGTAGATTTAATACTCACCGAGTAGGTTTTACTTTTTGCTCCATCTTTATAGCAACCTTCTTTAAACGGGCATCTTTTACATTGCTCTACTTCAAAGTAGTACGTATCGACTTGGTTGCTCCCGATGGCTTTCTTTCCTCCGCGCGCTTTTCGGATCGCCATATGCCCGGCCTTACACACGTACATACCCGCATCTTTATTAAATTGAAACTCATCTTCTCTCTTGCGAGCGCCTTGTGTAATACGAGGATTAAGTTTGGCGATAAGTTCAATTTCATTGTCTTTAGTGTAAACAATGTTGTCCTTTTCGGAGTAAGCAGTATCTCCGATTATGGATCTAATTTCCATACCTGCTGCCTTACTTTTTTCAATCAGCGTTTGCAATTGCTTACCGTCATTCTTTTCGCCTGTCGTGACAATGGCTGCCGTAATGATCCGTTCCTCCGTCATGGCAATATGGGTCTTGTAGCCAAAGAACGAGGAATCTGCGCTCTTGTGGCCTATCTTGGCATCCTGATCTTCGGAGATCCTCAGTTGCTCCAGGTCATCCGTGACCGTTTCTTTCAAGAGATTCAAGGGCTCTTTTATTTTGGGTAATTCACAGATGCCACCTTCGGCTTCAAGCACGGCAATGAGTTTTTGACAGTAGTCAATCTCTTCCTCAAGTACATCGCTGGTATTCTTGACCGGGAACTTGGATTTTAGGGATTCCTCCGCCTTGTAGACCGCCTTTCTCAACTTTCGGGAACGATTCAGCAAGATTTCCCGAGGCGATTTCTGGTTGTAGCGTGCTTTTGTATGGGTTGCATCGACGATGATGGATTTGCTTTTAATAATGCCCTTTTCGAGTGCAATTTCAACTGTTTTGCCTACGAGCATGTCCAGCAAATTCAAGTCTTTCAGCCGCAGCTTTCTGAATTTGGTTAATGAACTTGCATCAATCACTGGATCTTCAGGAGCCATATCTAGAAAATATTTGAATGACATGTCGTACTTCGAACGCTCGACGATATCTATGTCAGACAACTCAAAAATTGTTTTTAAGAGCAAATACTTAAACATTCGAATCGGGTCGACCGCATTTCGGCCATTAACTAAGCAGTAACGCTCTTTCAGTTCTTCATAAACAAAAGAAAAGTCGACAAGTTCATTGATTTGCCGCAACATATTATCTTTGGGAATCACTAAGTTATAAAGTTCTATATAGGGGCTTAAAGCCAAGGTTTGTTGTTGTTTAATCATTACATTCACCTACTCGGATTAGTACCTTAATTATATAGAAAAAAAGCATAATTCTCCTCAAAATTCGAGAAGCATTATGCTTTTTATATAATATGGACTTTTTCAGTGGCCTCAGTATTTCCCGGACTTTTTTTTGTTAGATCTTATTTTTTGTCAAAATTCACTTCAGGGGTCGTCATTTTATCAAAAAAGTCAACTGCTTTATCTTTGTCCGCTGAAGAGCGCAGTGCCATAGCCGAACGTGGATGCTCGTCTAATGTTCCTGTGATCATGTAAGGAATAATATATCCCCACTCCTCTTTCTCACGAAGAGGAATTAGAAGCTCTTCAAGCACTCCAAGAATCGGTCTAAGCTTGTAGTTCGTATTCTTCAAATGAGTTACCAACAACTCAGTAGGACAGTTACCAGCCGCGCGGCCCATACCATAAACGGATGCATCAAGGAGTTCAACTCCATGATCAACTGCTACGAGTGTATTGGAGAATGCCAGCTGCATATTGTTGTGAGTATGCACACCTAAGCGTTTGTTAGGCAAATGGGTTTTGAATTTCTCAACTAAATACTGCATATCTTTATAATCGAGACTTCCATAGGAATCCACGATATAAACTACATCTACGACGCTCTCTTTGATCATCTCAAAAGCTTCGATTAATTCATTCTCCATGACATTGGACAACGCCATAATATTAATCGTTGTTTCATAACCAAGATCATGAAACACTTGTACAAGTTGAAGGGCCTTGTCCACATCTTTAATGTAGCAAGCAACTCGAATCAGATCGAGCATACTTTCACTACGTGGTAGAATGTCGTTCTCGTCTACCCGGCCGATGTCTACCAATGCTGACAACTTCGTATGACCCTTCTGCGGTATAACCTTACGCAAGAAATCATCGTCTAGAAATCTCCAAGGTCCAGCGTCTTCTGCACCCTTGAGTAGTTTAGGACTATTCTTATATCCAATTTCCATATAATCCACACTAGCTTCATTCAAGCCAGCATATAATTTTTGTACAAATTCCACACTGAAGTCCCAGTTATTAACCAAGCCACCATCGCGAATAGTACAATCTACAATTTTACTCTGATTTATTTTCATTTCTATCGATCCCTCTCCATCTTTTGTTGTTCTATCCATCTTACTTGAATCGAAATCAAAAAGTAAAGTATATATTAGCCGTGATGTACATCACAGTACAGCGATCTTCATCATGATATATTACAACTAATTCTAATTGAGATTGATTATCAATATCTTTAATCCCACATATATTACACAAGTTAAAATACACCAAAAAAACTTACTTCATTATAATAGGAGGATTTGAGCCATGATGATTTCTTTGAAAGAGTTAAAGCCGAACGAGACGGGCGTAATTAAAAGTATTGGAGGCAGTCGCCCGATTCGCAGAAGGCTAATGGATATGGGAATCACTCCTGGAGCCCAGATTATTATGAGAAAAGTTGCCCCACTTGGCGATCCTATTGAAATTAATATACGTGGTTATGAACTCAGTATCAGAAAAGCGGAAGCCGACCAGATTACAGTAGAAAAATAAAGAATAATTTTGTAGAGGATGGGTGACAGATGAGTTATCGGTTTGCTTTGGCAGGAAATCCTAACAGCGGTAAAACTACACTATTCAATAACCTAACAGGTAACAATGCACACGTTGGTAACTGGCCTGGAGTGACCGTTGAACGAAGAGAAGGAAAGTGCAAGAAGTCAACTGAAAATATAGTCATCATTGATTTACCCGGTATATACTCCCTATCTCCCTACACTCCTGAGGAAATCGTCGCCCGTGATTTTCTGACAAACGATAAGCCCGATGTCATTATCAACATCGTAGATGCTACCAATATTGAACGTAATTTATATTTAACTACACAGTTATTAGAACTTGGTATACCTACTATTATTGCCCTCAATATGATGGATGAAGTGGAGCTGCGTGGTGATAGAATTGATGTTGTCAATTTGGAGAAACAACTGGGAGTACCTGTTGTCCCGATCACCGCTTCAAAAAACCAGGGAATCGAAGAACTTCTGAATAGAGCCCTTTCCTTTGATAAAGACCACCCTCTTACTACTAAGAACGCTCTGGAAAACACCAAAATATGCGACACAATACAAGAAATTAGCGAATTGTTAGCAGCAGGTGGATATACGAACACACTATATTATGCGATCAAGTTAATTGAAAGAGATGAGCAGATTAAGGACACTTTAAAGTTAAATCCATCCTTGAACTTATCCATCGATAAGGCTATCGCTCGAGCAGAACATCAATCCGGTGAAGAAATCGAAATGCTAATCGCAGATTTGCGTTACCAATACATAACGGAAGCGATCTCCGAACATGTTCAAAAAGGAAAAACAGCAGGAGAACTTACCTTTTCTGATAAAGTCGATAAAATAGTCACCCACAGAATTTTAGGATTACCTATTTTTTTCCTCATTATGTATTTAGTCTTTGAAATTGCTGTTGGTACTATTGGAGCTTGGATTGTAGATCCCTTTGGAGCCTTTCTAACCGAAACATTACCCGAAGTCGTAACAAACTTTCTGATTTGGGCCGGAGCATCGGACGCTATCCAAAGCCTTGTTGTAGGTGGTGTTCTTACAGGTGTCGGAAATGTCTTGTCCTTCTTGCCACAGATTGTGCTGCTCTTCTTGTGTCTGTCCATTCTGGAAGATGTCGGCTATATGGCAAGAGTAGCCTTTGTTATGGATAGAATATTCCGTTATTTCGGACTCTCAGGCAAAGCATTTGTACCTTTACTTATGGGATATGGATGCTCCGTTCCAGCTATCATGGCTACACGAACCTTAGAAGATGTTAAAAGCCGACGTCTGGCCATTACTGTGATGCCATTTATGTCATGTAGTGCAAAACTACCTGTCTATGCTGTATTTGCTGGCGCATTCTTTACTGCTCACCAAGGTCTGGTAATGTTCACCCTTTACTCTCTTGGTATTCTCATTGCAATGCTCTCATGTCTTCTATTAAATAAAACCGTGTTACGAGGTGATGCTGCTCCTTTCGTAATGGAACTCCCTCCATACCGTATCCCAACTTTAAAAGCTACGACTACGCATACTTGGGAAAAAGCGAAGGGCTATGTTGTTAAAGTAGGAACAATACTTCTCTCCATGACCGTTGTAATCTGGTTTCTTCAATCCTTCAACTTTTCACTACAATTAGTTGATAATTCTTCCGAAAGTATTTTCGGTTCTATTGGGAGTGCGATTGCCCCGATTTTTGCCTGGAATGGATTCGGCTTCATTAAGGGTACAACGATAGCTCATTGGCAGATTGGTGCAGCTCTACTTACCGGTTTAATCGCTAAGGAAGCCGTAGTAAGCACACTGGGCATTTTGTATATTAATGATGGTGGGGAACAATTGACTAGTGCATTAAGTACCGCGCTTCAGGCACACTTTACCCCATTAGCGGCTTTCTCTGCTATTGTCTTTGTCTTACTCTATGCTCCATGTGTCGCTGCCATCGCTACGGCAAAGAAAGAGTTAAATTCATGGAAGTGGACCCTGTTCACCGTTGCCTACCAGTGTGGTGCAGCATGGCTAATTTCGATGATCATTTATCAAGTGGGATATTGGCTGGGCATCGGACTTGTTTAGTTAGCCATCTTTATGCGACCTCTAGAATCACATTTTGAGGAGGGAGATTATGATAGATTTTCTAATTATTATCCTGCTAGCTGGCATTATTGGATTTACTGTATGGCGTTCTATTAAAAAACGCAAATCAGGTGGTGGAGGCTGTGCTGGGTGCAGTGGTTCGTGTGCAGAGTTTAGCGCATGCGATATCAAGGAACCTAAAGGAAAGTAAAGCTGAAATTCTGGACTAAAAAAGGTCGGGCAGTGATTCTGCTCGACCTTTCTTTGCATGTTATACAACCTTATAACCTCTCTCCAACCATCGGAAGAGTAATCACAAAAACAGTCCCCATACCTTTCGTACTATCCACAGTTATATCTCCCCGATGATTCTTAATAATTCGGTAACTGACCGATAAGCCTAAGCCTGTACCATTTTCTTTCGTTGTGAAGAAAGGATCAAACAACCGATTCATCAAAGCCTTATCCATACCATTCCCATTATCTTGAATTATGATATTAACGAATTCTCCATCAGGCTGTGTTGAAATAGCAATGATCCCCCCATGATCATCCTCTATCTCCTCAATCGCTTCCATCGCATTCTTGATAATATTCAGAATCACCTGCTTGATCTGTTTCGTATCTATCGAGACATTCAGCACCCTATCTTCCTGGAGGTTCAGAATCACCTCACAGTTCTTCATCAGAGCCTCACTCTCTGTAAGAAGTACAGCTTCCTTTAGTAGGGTTGAGATATCAACAATGCTCTTCAGCGGAACAGTGGGCTTCGATGAATTAAGAAATTCATGAATAATATCGTTGGCACGATCGATTTCCGCCAAAATAATCCGTGCATATTCATCTCTACCCAATTGAATGAGATGAGGACGTAAAAGCTGGATGAAGCCACGAATTGAAGTCAAAGGATTACGAATCTCATGAGCAATCGCCGCTGATATTTTACCGAGCATTGCCAGTTTATCATTATGGTAGGCCGTTTGTTCGATTCGTTTAAAATCGGTAACGTCCTTAACACTTAATAAAAAGTCTCCATCCATCTGATCACCGTAGGTAATTGTAATAAGCCAATTTCTTCCGTACTCATCAACAAACTCATGAAACTTCTTGCTATAAAGAAATGTTTCTCGATATAGTTGTACAACCTTTCTCTTCAGAAAACGACTAAGATGCGGATGACGGAGTACCTGTAATAAGTTACAACCAATCAGTGACTGCCCTGGTAAATCAATTAATTTAGCCATCTCTACATTGATAAAGGTAAGAATCCCATCGCTGTCAAACAGTATAATTCCACTATCTAGGTGTTGCAGCACATTTTCATACTTATTTTTTACAAGCTGGGTCGATTGGTACGCTTTCACAGACTGAAGCAATGTTTCTTGGAATTCACTCAACAAATCGGTTCCCCCTCTTCCCAAAAATGAGCTTGTCCGATAATTATGTACGAGGCAATTAATTACATTCCCTCAAATAATAATTTCGCAATCAATGTAAGCGGACACCATGAGATTATCACTTATAATCATAGTAAAGTTTTCCAAATTTCGTCAATCAGAGATACTGTCGAAAAAAGTGGGATCATCACTAATCATCATAATTTCCACAAAAAAAAGAAAATAGCCCTCCTGAGGAGAGCTTTTATAACACATTTCATCCCTTGCTATTGTTATGTTGCAGTTTCATTCTTCTCCTACTCATTACGGCAAGTCGTTTCTTGAGCTCATTTTCCCATTTCGTATCTTTAATAAATTTAGCCACCGTAAGCAGATCTAACGACATATCTATTTGACTCTGCACAATATCAATCGGATCCTCATCTTCACGATTCACACAATTCCCAAAAATTGATTCCTCATCTTCCATAACAAAATCCTGGAAGTCAATCTCTGATACTCCATCTCCATGAGCATACTCCGCTAAGATTTCGTATTCGTTCTCCACTTTATAATGAACCTCAACCCGATTACACACCGGACAAAAAAGTAGGGGAACATTATGGACTTGCGTACGATAATGCTTCAAAGTTCCCTTCGTCCCCACCATACTTGCACCACAGCAAAAACTCATTCCCCATCACCCTCTCCGAATTCTGCTCACAGGAACCACGGCCTTATATCTTATAGAACTTCCTATAATTTATTCGAGACCCTTACCTCAAATTCCTTTGGAAAAATTTAAAATCGACATTAATGCAAACTTTGAGCTAAAAGGACCAAATTATGAAAGTCTGGGGCAAAAGGCCCCCTGTATTGGCAAGGTGTATTTGCCAGTCAGAGGGCCTTTCAATACATATTACTGAATTATGAGTTCAGGTTCTTCTGACCTGGTTCAATTAGAGAATACCATAGTCACCTGTTACGACCGCCATATTAATATCAGGAGCGGGCATTCCAACTAAACGTTCTGCCATTAAAAATCCCTCTTCAAATGTTAGCATTCACATATATCAAAGTCAATATTATAGTAATTTCATTATTAGAGTAACTCTAAATACGAATTACTTATAAATTGTCTTACTTTTGAATTGCAGCTACGATCAAATCGCCCATCTCTTTGGTACCGATAGCTTGGCTCTTATCCACTGCGATATCACTCGTACGATGTCCGGCATTCAGCACTGATGCTACTGCCGATTCAATCGCATCAGCTGCATCGGCATATCCAAAGGTCATCCGGAACATCAATGCAACAGAGAGGATTGTAGCGATCGGATTGGCTAGATTCTGTCCAGCAATATCGGGAGCTGACCCGTGTACTGGTTCGTACAGTCCAAAGCTACCTTCCCCTAATGAAGCTGACGATAGCATGCCAATCGAACCGGTCAGCATTGCTGCTTCATCACTCAGAATATCACCGAACATATTCTCAGTCACGATAACGTCAAAGCTGGAAGGGCGTCTCAGCAATTGCATCGCACAATTATCAACGAGAACATGCTCCAACTCTACGTCCGGATACTTCGGAGCAATTTCATTGACAACTTCACGCCATAAGCGTGAGGTTTCCAATACGTTTGCCTTATCGACGGAAGCAAGCTTCTTGCGACGTTTCTGGGCAATTTCGAACGCTTGAGTGACAATCCGTTCTACTTCTTTGACATTATATGCACAAGTATCAACTGCTTCTTGTCCATGCTCAGTATCACGACGGAATTTCTCACCAAAGTAAATACCGCCTGTCAACTCACGAACAACCATTAAATCCGTACCTTCAAGAACTTCTGGCTTCAAAGTTGATGCATCCTTCAGACAGTCAAACACTACAGCCGGACGTAAGTTTGAGAATAAACCAAGAGCTTTGCGAATCCCCAGTAGACCTGTTTCGGGACGCAACTCTTTCGGATTGTTATCCCATTGCGGACCACCAACAGCTCCCAATAATACTGCATCTGCACGCTGGCAAACTTCCAATGTTTCTTGTGGAAGTGGTGTTCCTTTTTTATCTATAGCGATGCCTCCAAAAAGCGCATGCTCTGTTTCAAATTTATAGCCGAACAATTCTTCTGTACGTTTCAATACTTTTTCCGCTTCAGCCACTACTTCTGGTCCAATACCATCGCCAGCAATGACTGCAATTTTCTTCACTTCTCCCATAACTTTCAACTCCCTTTCAATATACCTAAATTCACTCGAAATAGACTCTTACTCTGTTGTATCATAATCAACAAGGTTAAACAAAGATATAGAATCTATTAAGTCTATAGGATGAGCCTATAAGCACAATCTTGTTTCTATAAAAAGCCCATTTCTTGGATTACATAGTCAATTGTCTATACACGTTAGTCTAAAAATGCATAATGTGAGTCGAATCAACATACTTGAAAATATGGAGGTAGAAACCTTATGTCGGAAATCAATCATACAAGTTCCGGAATAATCTTAGTGTTGTTTATTTTATTAGTGATCGTCTCGAGCTCATGTGTAAGCCGTCCCCACATCGCTAAAGTTGCATCTGTGACTCCAAATCAACCTTTTTCACCTAATCAATCCTTTATGCCGAATCAATCTTTTATGCCTAATCAGTCTGTTATGCCAAACCAATCCTTCTCACCAAATTCGTCTATGTCACCAAATTCATCTTTTTCACCCAATTCGCCTTTTTGATACGGCGTACTCGAGAGTTTGCCAATATTACAGAAAAAGTCCGCAGCGATAACTCTCTGCGGACTGGATTACCATTTAGATTATTCTGAGAAATGTTCTTTAACCTCTTGTCTCAATTAATCTGTTAAGAGCGTCGACATAGGCACGAGCGCTTGCCTCCAAAATATCCGTACTAACGCCTCTGCCTTGAACTGAAATTTCATTTTGCGTGAGCACGACATGCACTTCACCTTGAGCATCTTTACCGTGGCTAACGGACTTAATTGAATAATCAGACAGCGTCACTTCTTCTCCAACTTCCTTATCAATGGCATTATAGAGAGCGTCAACCGAACCGTTACCTTCCGCTTCTCTCTCAAGCACATCACCATCAACCGTTACGATGCGAACTTTAGCAGAAGGTATCATTTCATTACCGTACGAAACATAGATCGTCTCCAAAGAGAAAAATTCCGGCGTATCAATCAGTCTCTCTTCCACAATGGCTAACAAATCTCCATCGCTGACATCTTTTTTCTTATCGGCCAATTCCTTGAACTTGGCAAACGCTAGGTTGAGACGTTCCTCATCCAACGTATATCCTAGATCAATCAGTTTCTCTCTGAACGCATGACGTCCAGAATGTTTCCCAAGCACTAGCTTACTCTCCTTAAGTCCGATCGTCTCGGGAGACATAATCTCGTAAGTCGTCTTCTCTTTCAACATACCATCCTGATGGATACCTGATTCATGTGCGAACGCATTAGCTCCGACAATCGCCTTATTACCCGGTACAACCATCCCTGTCAGTCTACTTACTAGTCGACTGGTACGAGAGATCTCGGAAAGAGCGAGTGAGGTTTTGGCCCCAAAGAATTCGCTTCTTGTTTCCAAAGCCATCGCAACTTCTTCAATTGCGGTGTTACCTGCACGCTCACCTATCCCATTAACCGTACCTTCAATCTGATCGGCACCGCCAAGAATGGCAGCAAGAGAGTTGGCTGTAGCCATCCCCAGATCATCATGACAGTGTGCACTTAATTGGATTTTCTCGATATTAGGCACCTTTTCTTTAAGCGTCTTGAAAATGTTACCGTATTCATGTGGATATAAAAATCCCACTGTATCCGGGATATTGACCACAGAAACCCCTTCTGAAATAGCCATTTCGGTCATCTCACACAAAAATTCAATTTCAGTTCTCCCCGCATCCTCGCAAGAAAACTCTACTTTGGAGAAATATTTCCGCGCATACCGAATCGCTGCTTGCGCAGTTTCTAGCACCTGCTCTTTCTCCATCTTCAGTTTGTATTTGCGATGGATCGGACTTGTCGCTAGAAATAGATGGATACAAGGGTCTGCAGCACCTTTCAACGCTTCCCGGACCGCATCAATGTCTTGGACACGAGAACGTGATAACCCTATTACAGTAGATTGTTTGATCGCACGAGCTACGGCGTTTACAGAAGCCAAATCCCCGGGGGAAGCAGCAGGAAATCCTGCTTCGATACGATCTACACTAAGTTTTTCAAGCTGATAAGCAATCTCCAGCTTCTCCCTAGTATTGAGATTAACTCCTGGAGACTGTTCCCCATCACGTAGCGTTGTATCAAAAATATAAATTTTACGCATCCCTACACCTCCTGAATTTTAGTAGGCCTACAAAAACTTAATGCGGCTCATGCTGATGCATGGCCGCATTGATAGATAGGAATGAACTATTTATTTAATCCAGTGCATTAGACCGCGCAATTCCCGGCCAACCACTTCGATCGGATGATTTGCTTCATTACGACGAGTCGCTGTAAGGAAAGCACGATTGGATTGATTCTCAAGAATGAAATCACGAGCGAATTTACCTTGTTGAATGTCAGTCAATACGGCTTTCATTGCTTTCTTCGTTTCGTCAGTAACGATACGAGGTCCAGTTACATAATCACCATACTCAGCTGTATTGGAGATGGAATCACGCATTGTTGCCAATCCACCTTCATATACCAGGTCGACAATCAATTTGAGTTCATGTAAACATTCGAAGTATGCCATTTCTGGAGCATAACCTGCTTCGGTCAATGTCTCAAAGCCCGCTTTGATTAGTGCACTAACGCCACCGCAAAGTACAGCTTGTTCGCCGAACAAATCGGTTTCTGTTTCTTCGCGGAATGAAGTTTCGATAACCCCAGCACGAGTACAGCCAATACCTTTTGCATAAGCAAGTCCAATTTCTTTCGCTTTGCCAGTAGCATCTTGATGAATTGCAATTAGTCCTGGAACACCAAAACCTTCAACGTAAGTACGACGAACCATATGTCCTGGTGATTTAGGAGCTACAAGCAAAACGTCATTGTCAGGGGATGGCACGATTTGGCCAAAATGTACGTTAAATCCGTGTGCGAACAATAAAGCTGCACCTTTTTTGATGTTTGGAGCGATTTCACTGTTGTATACTGATGCTTGTGTTTCATCTGGCATCAAAATTTGTACCACGTCAGCACGGCGAGTAGCTTCCGCAACGGATAGCACTTCAAAGCCATCTTCTTTAGCCTTATCAAAAGATTTACCTTCGCGGAGGCCTACCACTACGTTAAGTCCGCTATCACGCAAGTTTTGTGCGTGGGCATGTCCTTGGCTACCATAACCGATAATTGCGATAGTCTTTCCTTTTAATACGCTAAGTTCTGCATCTTGTTCATAGTACAAAGTAACTGCCATTTTTATTAGCCTCCTAAGAATGTGGGTAGCATATAAGCTTACCCTTATTAATTTTGTACCTCCGCCTGATGAGCGGGCGTTTCAAAGGACCACTGATATTTACATCTTACTTGGATCCTCTCAAACACCCGCCCACGGACGAGAGATAATTTAAAACATTTACAAATTATGCATTTCCTCGAATCATAGCTGTAACTCCTGTTCGGGACAATTCCCGAATACCATACGGTTGCAACAATTCTATCATAGCATTGATCTTCTCTGTGTCACCAACAACCTGTACAATCATGCTGTTAGTTCCGATATCCACGACTGCTGCACGGAACGTTTCAACAACACCCATAATCTCGGGACGCTCAGCAGGTTCAGACTTCACTTTAATCAATGCTAGTTCACGACCTACCATTGGTTTAGAACTCAGATTCACAACCTTGATGACGTCGATCAACTTATAAAGTTGTTTCTCAATTTGCTCTAGTGTCTTGTCGTCTCCTTGAGTCACAATGACCATCCGAGACAACCCTACTTCTTCTGACTGTCCAACCGTAATGCTCTCAATATTAAAACCACGTCGTCCGAATAGTCCGGACACTCGCTGCAAAACTCCCGGCTGGTCGTTCACTAATACCGAAATAGCATGGCTCTTCATCATCATTCACTGTCTCCCATCAACATTTGATCAATGGTAGAACCTTGCGTAACCATTGGATATACGTTCTCCTCTTTACGGACCACGAATTCCACTAGAACTGGCCCTGGAGTATCTAAAGCCTCTTGCCAAACTTGCTTGGCATCCTCTTTGTTACTCGCTCGCAAACCTTTAACACCATAGGCCTCTGCCAATTTCACAAAATCCGGACTGCCGGCAAGATCGATATGGCTATAGCGATTTTCATAAATCAATTCCTGCCATTGACGAACCATTCCAAGCACCTGATTATTTATTACAACGATCTTCACTGGGATGTTGTTGATCGCACAAATCGCCAGTTCTTGAGCACACATTTGCATACCGCCGTCACCATTGATCGAAATGACTAGTCGCTCTGGATATGCCATTTGTGCACCAATAGCTGCCGGAAAGCCAAATCCCATAGTTCCAAGTCCGCCGGAAGTAATCCAAGAGCGCGGCTGATTGAATCTGTAATATTGAGCAGCCCACATCTGATGCTGTCCTACGTCTGTCGTTACAATGGCCTCACCGCTCGTTGTATCATTCAACAGCTCAATTACCCATTGAGGTTTAAGCTCTGTATCGGAATCAATATATTTCCACGGCTTATCTTGCTTCCACTGACTAACTTTAGTTCTCCAAGCATCAGCTTTATTACTACGTCCTACGAGAGGATTTAACATTTCAAGCACCGTTTTGACATCTCCAACAATCGGAATATCTGCCTTTACGTTCTTGCCTATTTCTGCCGGATCAATATCAATGTGAACGATCTTAGCAAGCGGTGCGAAACCATTCAGCTTGCCTGTCACACGATCATCAAAGCGGGCGCCGATGTTGATTAATAGATCGGCCTGTTGGATCGCTTGGTTAGATGTGTAGGTTCCGTGCATACCCGGCATTCCCATCCATAATTCATTCCCACTTGGGAATGCGCCAAGTCCAAGTAATGTTGTCGTTACTGGTATTTCCGTTCTAGTCACGAATTCGAATAACTCTTCATGACCACCCGAGTATACAACACCACCTCCAGCGATGATCACCGGACGTTCTGCTTCCTGAATTGCTGCTGCCAGCTTATCAAGCTGAAGACGATTAGGCACGACTGTTGGATTGTAACCACGTAATTTTATGGATTGACCTGGTTCAAACAACGTTTTGTTCGCTGAAACGTCTTTCGGAATATCAATCAGCACCGGACCCTTGCGTCCTGTATTCGCGATATGAAAAGCTTCGTGAATAATGCGCGGTAAGTCCTCTACGTTTCGAACTAGATAACTATGTTTTGTAATCGGCATTGTGATACCGGTAATATCCGCTTCTTGGAATGCATCTGTACCAATCAGGCTGGATACGACGTTACCAGTAATTACCACCAAAGGAACTGAATCCATAAACGCTGTTGCTATCCCCGTGACCGTGTTAGTCGCTCCAGGGCCGGAGGTGGCGATACAAACCCCCACTTTGCCACTAGCTCTAGCATAACCGTCCGCTGCATGGATGGCTCCTTGCTCATGTCTTGTCAGCAAATGTTTGAAATCAGTAAATCCGTACAACGCGTCATAGATATATAATACCGCGCCACCTGGATAACCGAAGACACACTCGACACCTTCTAATAGCAAACTTCGAAGCAAGATTTCTGAACCCGAAATAACTTCTGGTTTCATCCATTTCTCACGTAATTGTTCTGTAGACTGCACTTCCGGAATATGCGCACTCATCAGTCATCCTCCTTCCAAATGTTAGGCAGTTCAATTCATACAACAAAAAAAACCCTTCATCCGCCGGAATAGTTTCCTATTCCGAGGGACGAAAGGTTATAGCTTCCGTGGTACCACCCATTTTCACCCAGCACTTCGCAGTGCCAAGCCTTGACGAGTAAAAGCATGGCTAGCCCCTACCCGTGGTCTCTAACGCAGACCTAACGATTCTCCCTAATAAGCCCCTCTGCAGGAATCCCGTAGGACATTCTGCTTCAGTAAAGCTTTTCAGGAAAACAGCTCCGAGGTGAGCTCGCATTTAAGGGGTAATGGTGGTGGTTTCAGCAATTCCATCCACTCTCTGAGCAAAGAGCCCTTAAACCTTCGTCCTCATCATCGCCGATGCATTTATGAACGTAAAATGTTAGAAACATTATATGATTAGTTTACACGCCCCGTCAATACCCTTTTAAAACATAGGCCTCGGATTTCTCAAAACAGTGCTGATCGGAACGTATCTCCACCCTATTGTCATATGATATCAAACAGCGCCCAAATTATACACAGTAAGGAGGAATACGAGCGAAATGATCCGCTTTAGAAGGCCTAAACAAGATGATCCTATCATTATCAGTTTGATCAAAAAGGAGCTTGTCCCCCTCTCTAGCTTACCAACAAATGAACTGAATAAAGTTATTGAGGAGTTGCCCAAACGGCTTTCGCGCGGCGTTACGCTAGTAGTTTCGCCTTATTACGAATCTGATTTGGTGGGATTCATTCATTTTATGATTCACGGCGAACTGCTATATATCGATATGATGGCCGTATTACCTGCACACCGCAGTAAGCAGCACGGCAAAACCCTTATGGCTCAGGCTGAGAACTTCGCTAGTTCTCGTGGATGCAAAAGATCAAAAGTAATGGTGGACCAGGACAACACCAGAGCCCACCAGTTCTATCAGAAGCTGGGATACCGTTCTGTACGTTTCATTCAGATATCCCAATGCTTCGAATTAGAGAAGAACTTATCCATACTTGCTTAACTAAAGCTATCTACCGGAAATATCCATACGGGTAACCGCCGCCATAGCCACCGTAGCCGCCGCCGTAACCCCCATACCCATAATTGTATCCTCCATAGCCGCCATAACCTCCATAACCACCAAAGCCACTAACACCAGGTGACGTTCCGATGGCCAGAAGATCGAACAGAACAAGAGGAATTATTGCTTTCGTTCTGACTTTCTTATTTGAATCCTGACTTAAAATTAGGCGATTGCCACTAATTCTCACCAATTTTCCTGTAACGAAGCTACCATCTTTTCTATAGGCGGTAATGGATTTTCCAAGCCATTTTTCGGCTTCTTTCCTTGTAATCTTTTTATTCATGGAAATCCTCCTCCGAAATTTACTGTTCAAAGACACCAGCACTGTCTTATCCCCAACATATTCGGTAAAAGCGGATTCAGCTTACGCCATCGCCTTGCTATAAAAAAAAGGCACCTCGAACAAGTACAATACCTGTTCGAGGTGCCTAATTATATAAATCCAATTATTTACGCGTTGATTTTCTCTTTAGCTACAGTAGCCAAAGAATTGAACGCAGGAAGATCATTTACAGCCAAATCAGCAAGCATTTTGCGGTTAATGTTCACTTCTGCCAATTTAAGACCATGCATCATTTTGCTGTAAGACAAGCCGTTCAAACGAGCTGCCGCGTTGATACGAACAATCCACAATCTGCGGAAATCACGTTTCACTTGACGACGGTCACGGTATGCATACAACAGGGATTTCATTACCTGTTCATTAGCTGTTTTAAAAATGCGGTGTTTCGAACCAAAGTATCCCTTAGCAAGCTTCAATACTTTTTTATGACGACGACGAACGACAAATCCGCCTTTAACTCTTGCCATATTAATAAACCTCCCAAAAAGTTATGTTAATTATTTCAAATTAGCTAATTGTTGCTTAAGACGACTTACATCTCCTGAATACATTACAGGACTATTCGCTAGTACGCGTTTACCACGTTTCGATTTATGGGACAACAAGTGGTTACGGTTAGCTTTGTAACGTCTTACTTTACCTGTACCAGTAATCTTAAAGCGGCCTTTCAGGCTGCTGTGGGTTTTCATTTTCGGCATTGTACTTCCCCCTCAGAGTTTGTGAGCTTTCACTTTGCGAGTGACCCGCTAAAGTAGAACAGCTTGTATAAGCTAATGCTTAGTTTTTCGGTGCCAAAATCATAATCATGCTGCGACCTTCCAATTTAGGAAGTCGTTCAACACTACAGCTTTCTGCAACTTCTTCTTTGACGCGGTCCAAAATTTTCTTTCCGAGGTCGGCATGGGCAATTTCACGGCCGCGGAAACGAACCGAGCATTTGACCTTGTCGCCTTCATTCAAAAATTTGATCACGTTACGAAGTTTCGTCTGGTAGTCATGTTCCTCAATATTGGCACGGAACCATACTTCCTTGATGTCCACTATCTTCTGATTCTTACGGGCTTCTTTCTCTTTCTTCTGCGTCTCATAACGGAATTTTCCGTAGTCCATAATCCGACATACCGGCGGCTTGGCCGTCGGAGCGACGTTAACCAGATCCAGATTCAGGTCGATTGCCATTTGTAGTGCTTCGCGAATTGGTGTAATACCAATTTGTTCGCCTTCAGCGCCTACTAAGCGTACTTCTTTAGCCCGTATCTCATCATTGATCAAATGTTCCTTACTGATAATTATCCACCTCCAAATATTTGTTACCATTGCGACCGAAAGGCCAAAATTAAAAGGGATGCAGGTTTACGCCCGCATCCCAAATTGATCATCAATTCTTCATGAACATTCATTCATAAATTAAGATCAAAACCAGTCAACACGAAGTTGAACAGGTGAGAAGCCCTGGCCTCTGCTTGCAATCCATTATTAATCTGTTTACAACACCAAAATAATATATCATATGGAGCAATCACAAGTCAAGCAATGATTCACACTTTTTTTGTGAGCCCATTAAACCTGTTTACTTTGTACCTCTTCCAGTCGAACAACTCGAGTATGTTGGGTATGGCTCCATTGTTTGTTGTTTTGCGTAAAGAACGCATAGAACGTAATCGGCCACCACGATAACAAGTAAATTGGGAACAGAATGAGATAAGCATAAACTTTCTTAAACTTAACCTTCTCCAAGATCATAGCCATCAAGAAGATAAATACATTAGCAGCGATTGCCACGAACGATATCCACATCGGGAAGTAACCATACAAATTCGCTAAGCGTGGTTCACCCATAAATGATTGATCTACCCAGATTACAGCAGTCATTAAGAAAGTTAACAGTACGATATATACGTTAGCTCCATAAAGCGCCATATCCAGTTTGATTAGATTCCGTTCCTTGATACTCTTCCAAAGTAACGGGAAGAAATATCTCCGAGCTACCGTAAAATGTCCCTGCATCCAGCGCAGCCTTTGACGAGCTGAAGCCTTGAACGTAAGTGGCTTCTCGTCGAACAGCTTCGCATCATAGTTGAATACCGGGTAGATCCCACGTTCAACACAGCGCATTGTAAATTCCAAATCTTCCACAAGGCTGGTGGCTCCCCACCCAATCTCCTTCAGAAGTTCAGTTTCAAAGCACATCCCAGTACCACCGAGGAAGTTAGCCATATTCAAATTATGGCGAGACAGCTGCCATAAACGATTGCAATACCAGTACGAAATACCATAAGAGGCCGTAATCCATGAATCCTCTGGATTTTTCGTATCGATATATCCTTGAATTACCCGGGCACCTGAACACAGATCGTTATTCATTTCACTCAGGAAATCTGGATGAGCCAGATTATCTGCATCAAACATGACAACTCCATCATATTGCCTAGGCATTTTCCAGAGTTGCTTCAACATCCATTCAATCGCATAACCTTTACCACGTAAATTTTGATTTGTACGAACGCATGCGTTCATTCCGTGACTCCGAACGATTGCCGCCGTATTATCTGTACAGTTATCACAAATTACAAATACATCGTAAAGTTCTTTCGGGTAATTAAGATGCTTTAGGTTCTCCATTAGAGCCCCTACTACTTTTTCTTCGTTATGTGCCGCTACCAGCACAGCAAAAGATTTATTCGGCGCAAATTGTTCTTTTTTCTTTTTCTTGTACATGCCGAATAAAGATAATCCAAATTGATACAGACCTATCACTGCCAGAAAAACTTGCAGAGATACCAAAATGGTGTCTATCATGATACTTTGTACCCCCTTTTAACTCCTCAATTTCTTTATCTACATTTTTGGAGTTTTCTTTTTTTAATGACCCTTATATAGTTTACAAAAACGAACAACCTGTTAGCGCATTACGATTTTCCTCGACTTTAACTTATTTGTCAAAGTTCATGTATGGCTCTTATGCTGAAAATTCAACCGAAGTCAGTCTATATCTCCACAAGGCAACGTTGTTACCTGCAATCTGTGCGATTAGTTCTTATTTTCATCCATTTTGGCTTTTTTTATTTCCTAAGGCCCCCTTTTTTTTGCTAATTGTTACGCGAATGTAAAACACTCATAATAACAAACGAATAAAAATTTAAAAAGTTTACGAAATTACTTATATTTCTTTAAACTTTTTTGATATCATTTGAATCATTGTAAAGGGTGGAAAGTCAAGAGTCAAAAAACCGAATTCCATTTTAACAAAAATTAACCTCTAACCTTGAAAAGACCCGCGAATAAAAATATGATAAGTCTAACCCGAAAATGCCATGCTACGACTAAGCCCTAATTCACTGAGTGCAATTTTGGGCCGTACACGCGGCCAATAGAAGCGCGGAGGGATCACATGAATCATTTAATTGAAAAGCTCAAACAACTTGATCAACAGCTTTTTATGAGAATCAACGGCCGCTTCCACAGGAGTTTTCTTAACTTTTGGTTTTATCATCTAACTCATCTAGGAGGAGCTCGTTTCACCATATTATCTATACTATTTATTTGGTGGCTCTGTCCTGAACCATGGAGTACGATCGGTCTCCAAGCTGGTGTTGCATTGGCAGTCAGCCATATTCCAGTAGCACTCTCGAAGAAAATATATCCACGTATTCGGCCTTATTTGATCTTACCGGGAACAAATACTTTCAGGAATCCTCTTACCGATCATTCTTTTCCATCGGGTCATACAACGGCTATATTTTCAGCTACAGTGCCCTTCATGGTAGCTCAACCGGGCCTTGTCCTTATTCTAGGCCCTATAGCACTGCTAGTTGCGATCTCCCGAATATATTTAGGTCTACATTACCCCTCCGATGTTCTCGCTGGAGTCGTGATCGGCACCTCAGTTGCCCTCGGAACGGTTGCATTATGGACGTAAACGGGATATTGTTAAATTGTTAAGTCATGGGAAAACCTTGCGGGAAAAGGTGAAACTATAGTGCATAAACAAAGAGTCTTACTTTTATCTGAGGGGTTTGGGGCCGGACATACCCAAGCGGCATACGCTCTCTCAAGCAGTTTACGCAAGATAGCGCCTAATGTGCAGACGAAAGTGATGGAACTCGGCAGTTTTCTAAATCCGAGGATGGCACCGTTCATCATAACAGCTTACAAAAAGACGGTATTCACCCAACCTCGACTTGTTCGGATGATGTATCGCAGCAACTATAAAAAGTCTTTAAATCGATTGACGACTTTAGCTCTTCATCGGCTATTTTATACGCACACAACACAGATCATCCAGCAACTCCATCCTGATGTCATCGTGTGTACGCATCCGATTCCTAGTGCTGTCATTTCACGCATGAAACGACTCGGACTAGATGTACCACTATGCACGGTTATTACCGATTACGATGCTCATGGAACTTGGGTTAGCGCCGAAGTCAACCGTTACCTAGTATCTACGGAGCCGGTGAAGGAAAAGCTGCTGGAACGAGGTGTTGAGGAGGATAAAATCCAGATTACTGGAATTCCAGTCCATCCGAACTTTTGGGAACGCCACGGAAAAGAAGACATTCGGAATCAATTTCATTTACATGACATGCCTACAATTCTTGTCATGGGTGGCGGTTGGGGGTTCATGAAGGACGAAGCGGTTAATTCGTTACTCGCCATGAACCGAGACCAGATCCAACTTATTTTCTGTTTCGGTAGTAATGTCAAATCGCTGGAGAAGATGAAACGTGATCCTCGGTTTATTCATCCGAATGTTCACCTTCTTGGCTTTACAAAGGAAATCGACAAACTGATGGAGGTATCCGATCTCCTCATTACGAAGCCAGGTGGTATGACTTGCACGGAAGGATTAGCCAAAGCCATCCCGATGTTGTTTCATAAGCCACTTCCTGGCCAGGAAGAAGAGAACTCTCAATATTTCGCTGCACAAGGTTGGGGGACACCGATCAGCTCGTTAGACGATATTACGAATTGGATCAAACGGTTGATCGATAACTATGAGGAAGTAACTGCTGAACGAGAAAAAGTCCTCAGTGAGATCGCCAGTTATCATCCAATGCAAAGCGCACAAGCCATTATGGATATTCTAGAAAGTAACAACAAGGCCCTAATTTAACTCTCGCACGTAAAAAGCCAACACCCCATTAAGTAATCATGGGCTGTTGGCTTTTTACTTATAAACTTTCACATGAATCGAATCAAGTTACTAAAAATTATCCATCTTATGCTCGTGGTAGTTACGTAAAGCCGCCTCACCTACGATGACCTCACAACGATGAATAGGCATTCCTTGCCCCACGAATTTGCTTTCGTATTCTGTCATCACATGGTCTTCATTAATTCCGTTCGCATGAAGACTAAGCGATATATTACTCATTTGCAGTCCGCTCGCAGCAAACGAATTGAGTGAAAACTGAAACAGATCTCTAGAATCCGTTTTAAAATGAATTTCACCCTTTTCATTCAACAACTTAATATATTTATCTAAAAACCGTGGATGTGTCAGTCGTCTCCGCCCATGCTTTGCTTTTGGCCAAGGATCACTGAAGTTCAAGTAAATCCGCTCTACCTCACCAGGGGCAAAAAACTCCTCGATCATTTCAATATTACCAAGCGCGAGTCTTACACTCTGAGGCTCTTGCTCTCCCCAGATAGCACGAACTTTCTCGCTTGCACGACGAACCAACTCGTCATACATGTCCATACCGATAAAGTTAACTTCAGGATATTTAGCACTCATTCCACTAATGAATTGTCCCTTTCCCATCCCAAGTTCAATATAGATAGGGCGATCATTTCCAAACAATTCGGACCAACGTCCTCTGTATTCCTTGGGCTCTAATATAACGATATCTTGCTGACTCTCAAGACTCTCTCGAATTCCTTTTCTGCCGCGTAAACGCATGTCATTCCTCCGCTTTCTCATAGTGCATGTTCAACCTTTTATAGGCCATCCTTGCAATATTGTGCCTAAGTTCCGCTCAATTGTAAAGAGTAAAAACAGTGAAAAAGGAATCTTGCAGCCGCCGGGGAGACGGTTCACATGATTCCTTTTTCGATATATTTTGGAATTGGGGTCCAACGATTTCAATACATTCAAAATAACATAATCTGTAATTCATCGCAAGAAAGCTCAGAGACCGGATTCCCCTTTTATATAAAATTTTGATACAATGAAACAGTGGAAGCCGTGGGATCACACGGTTTATTAGCAAAGTTAAAGCGAAACCTACTTTTGTGACAGAATAAAGGAGTTATGATGAACACACTACTACCCTCCTCCCCAAAATTGTGGGGAGACAAGCGATTTCATACATGGAATACAGAGATGCGGGATCAATTCGGTGGCAAAGTTTTCAAAGTCATGCTAGATGCCGGATTCACTTGTCCAAATCGAGATGGTTCCATTGCCAAAGGCGGCTGTACTTTCTGTAGCGCTCGTGGTTCGGGTGACTTTGCAGGCAGTCGGCGCGATGACCTTGTGACACAATTCAACAACATTCGCGACAAGCAACATATCAAGTGGCCTAATGCCCAGTACATCGGTTACTTCCAGGCGTATACGAACACATACGCACCTGTAGACGAGCTTCGCGAGTACTTCGAAGCTATTTTGGTGCAACCCGGTGTCGTTGGTTTGTCCATCGCTACGCGGCCCGATTGTCTTCCAGACGACGTGGTTGATTATTTAGCAGAATTAAATGAGCGTACTTACCTATGGGTTGAAATGGGATTACAAACTATTCATGACTCCACTTCAGAGCTTATAAATCGTGCGCACGATACTCAGTGCTATCTGGATGCTGTTGAGAAACTTCGCAGTCGTAACATTCGCGTTTGTACCCATATCATCTACGGACTACCACAAGAAAGTCATGAGATGATGCTAGATACGGGACGCGCCGTTGCCGCTATGGATGTGCAAGGTATTAAGATTCACTTGCTTCATCTCATGCGTAAAACCCCTATGGTGAAACAATATGAAGCCGGTTTGTTACGCTTTCTAGAGAAGGATGAATATGTGAAGCTGATTGTCGACACATTGGAATTCCTGCCACCTGAAATGATTGTCCATCGATTAACAGGAGATGCTCCGCGTGACCTCCTTGTTGGACCGATGTGGAGTCTGAAGAAATGGGAAGTTCTGAATGCGATCGATGATGAACTGAAACAACGGGATACTTGGCAAGGCAAGTTTTGGAGAGGATGTTAACATGGGCTTTCTCTCTGTATTAAGCTTCGCACATAAACTGACAAGTGAACGGTTGCAACCAGGTGATTATGCTGTAGATGCAACGGCTGGAACAGGTGCAGATACATTATTTCTAGCACAGGCTTGTGGTAAGCGCGGGCATGTCTTTGGCTTCGATGTTCAGTCCGAAGCACTCCACATCACTCAAGAACGCCTGGATAAGATAGAGCCACCCACCAGACTGGCTAAGGTAACTTTATTTAACCGAAGTCATGCTGAGATGGAAGATGCCCTTCCTGCGGAATCGCACGGGCGTCTTGGCTCCATCATGTTTAACTTAGGTTATCTACCTACCACCGAAGCCGATCACTCTGTTATTACTTTGACGGAAAGCACGTTAGAAGCTCTTGAGGTCGGTGTCCGCTTGCTTCGTCCACGTGGGCTTATCACTATAGTACTCTACCCTGGTCACCCTGGAGGTGAGACAGAGGCCGCCGCCGTTGAATCATGGGCTGCTAGCCTCCCCTCTTCTATTGGACAGAGCATTGTGTATCGCCAGTTGCAAAGATCAACCGCTCCATATCTTATCGCCATTGAGAAAAGATAAGGTGACTAAGAACAGGGCATCATAAGTGCATCATTATGAGATTAGGAAGTAGGATACTGAAAGGATGGTGTGGTCGTTGAGAGAAGAAAATTTTACTTTTCAGAATGATGCAGGACACCAAGTTTATGTATACCACTGGTCACCAGACGTTGAGTCAGCCCCACTGCGCGGAGTAGTACAAATTGCGCATGGAATGACCGAGACGGCCAAACGGTATGAACGATTTGCACAAGTACTTACGGAACAAGGCTTCCATGTATATGCTAATGACCATAGAGGCCACGGCTTAACAGCGAAAACCCAGGAAGAGCTTGGTCGTCCTGGTAAAGATGGCTTTAACGGCATGGTACGCGACATCATAGCGCTTGGAGACTTCATTAAGAAGCAGCATCCTAATCAGCCTCTATTTTTACTTGGTCACAGTATGGGGTCCTTTCTTACTCAAAAAACGATGTACACAAATCATCAAAATTACAAAGGATTTATACTGAGTGGAACTAATGGTCCACGGCCGTTACTACATATAGGACAGAATCTGGCTCGTTTTCAAGGCCTCTTACAAGGTGAACGCCATGCCAGCCTCTTGTTAAATGCACTTTCCTTCGGGAATTTCAACAAAAATTTCCTCCCAGTCCGAACATCCTTTGATTGGCTCTCTAGGGATGAAGCCGAAGTAGATAAGTATATCAATGACCCCTACTGCGGCTTTATATGTAGCACTAGTTTCTTCCAACAATTCTTTAGTTTGCTTTTAGAAATACACCGTCCGAGTCAACTAGAGAAAATCCCAAAAGAAAAACCCGTTTATATATTCTGTGGAGACAAGGACCCCGTAGGCGATAATGGTGCGGGAGTTCGTAAACTTGTTAAGTTATATGAACAACACAAGTTGCAGGACGTTGAAGTGAAGCTATATCCAGGCGGCCGACACGAAATGCTAAATGAGATTAACCGTGATGAGGTCAGTGCAGATGTTGTCGATTGGCTTAAACGACATACTGAATAAAACGGCAATAGATGCATAATAAAAACTGTGTTGTAGATGACCGCTACGATGACGGATTATTCTTTCGATCGCTGTTGCCCTTAGATTTCCTGATTCTATACTAGCTTTAACGGTAGAAATCTAAGGGCAAAGGCGAACGCTATCGCTTCTCCAGAACAATTCCGTCCTCTTCGCTACGTTCCTAGCATATCCATCGTTATTAAAATAGTGCTGATAGTGGTTTAGCGCCATAATTCAGAACAAAAAAGCCTCCGATAACGGAGGCACTGAAAAACTTACGTTTTAATTTAGAAATCAATTTAAATTGATAAAGGCGGAATTCCATTAGATATTAAATGGAATTCCGCCTTTATTTAGGCTCTACTCTATCTCTTTTGCTTCATAAGCGTCCTTGATCCCGCCTGAATTTGAAAAGAGGCATCTTTCGTACGAATAGATTGCGAAAAGAATACCGCTAGACAAAACCACACTTATAAAAAAGAGGAATACTGTTCGAAGTAGCGAAGATAGCGGAATTATCCTGAAGAAGCGTAAGCGTTCGCCTTTGTCCTCTGATTTCAACCACTATTCAGTATACAATCAAGAAATCAGAGGACAACAGCGATCGTAAGGATAATCCGATATCGTAGCGGCATCCTACACAAATATTTGCGGATTTTTTCAGTATCCTTGTCTATCCCTGAGGTGATGTCACTGTCAGTGGCATAGAATAGAAGACGGGTACTTCATTTTCTTCCTGCTGATATAGAACTATCAACAGTGACCCCTGCCCGTCACTCTCCTTGATTTCCTTCCCTTCCAATAGATCATTCAGCTGGAATGGCAACTCTTCAACCACAGCGAATTTCAGTAGCTCACGCTCATCTAAATGACGAGCGGCGAAATCATCGGACACGCTGGACGGCTCCTCAGCAAGACGCTTAAAGTAACTCACGCGCATGTCTTTAGGAACACGATCTTCCCACCATATTTTACGAGGCTTATATTTATGACCCAGGAAATAATCCAGCTTCATAAGACCAAGCACGATACCAGGCTCTTTAAGCCCACGACGAGTCAGAAAGTCTTGAAGACGTGTGAACAAATCCTCAAGTTGATGACCAATGCGTTGCCACCCTCGCTCCTCCCAGAAATCCCCGAACTCTTGGAAGAAATCAAACGGTGAATCAAACTCATGCTCCATCAAGTAATTCAGCGTGTGATCCATACGATGTGCATTCCAATATTTTTCTAGCACATCTTCAAGCCGCTTTAAGGAAATAATGTCCGAAAATGGCATGATATCATTTCCAAGTATTTCATACGGGGCATGATCCATGTATACATAGTTGTATTTAGCAGCTTCGTTTCTTAATCCAGTACCCCTCAGCAACTTCAGAAACCCAAGTTGAAGTTCCTCAGGACGCATAGCGAAGACATCATTAAATGTTTTGCGGAAACTGGCGTAATCTTCTTCAGGTAGTCCGGCGATAAGATCGAGATGCTGATCGATATTACCACTATTCTTGATCTTCATTACCGTCCGAGATAGCTTGGTAAAGTTCTGACGTCGCTTAACGAGTTCGTTCGTCGCATCATTGGTCGACTGAACGCCAATCTCGAACCGAAAAACACCTGGCGGGGCATTCTCAGCCAAGTAATCAAGCACTTCCGGACGCATGATATCTGCGGTAATTTCAAATTGAAATACACATCCACCATGATTCGCAATTAGAAATTCAAACATTTCCATCGCATAATTACGGTTAATATTGAACGTACGATCGAGGAATTTAATGATTTTGGCCCCATTATTGATCAGGTACAGCAAATCCGATTTGACACGTTCGATATCATAATAACGAACACCAACCTCGATACTAGAGAGGCAAAATTGACAGCTAAATGGACAACCACGGCTTGTCTCGAAATAAACTATACGTTTGCCCAAATCCGGAAGATCATCCGGAAATCGATGAGGTGTCGGTAGTGTATTTAAATCACTTTTTGGTCGACCAGGGTTAACTATAACTTCCTCACCCTTGCGATAAGTCGCACCAAACACATAGTGATATTTCTGATCCCCTGCTATCTCCTGCAAAAGATGGTGGAACGTCTCCTCCCCATCTCCCATTACAATAAAATCTACACTCTTCGAACGTCCCATCCAGTAAGGTGTATCATAAGAAACCTCAGGACCACCCAAAATGATCTTACATTCCGGTAAAACTTTTTTTAATAAATCGGCTAACTTCAACGTCTCTTCGATGTTCCAGATATAACATGAGAACCCAATCACATCCGGCTTGCGCTGATATAGATCAGAGACGACATTCATCACTGGATCCTTAATCGTAAATTCAGCTAGTTCAATATCAAATTCATGCTCGCTATATGCCTTCAGTAATCGAATAGCCAACGAAGTGTGTATATATTTTGCATTTAAAGTAGACAAGATGACTTTCATAATTCACAACCCTATTCCATATTTTGAAAAAATTCCAGAAACGGTCGACCATACTTGCGATATTTGACCTCGCCGACCCCTTTTATCCTCAGCATGTCCGACTCACTCGTTGGACAAACAAGACTCATCTCACGCAGTGTTGCATCATTGAAAATAATATAAGAAGGGACCCGGTCCCTCTCTGCCAGTTCACGACGAATAAGACGAAGTTGTTCAAATACGGTCTCATTAACTGCCGATGGTCCGTCATCGTATGCAGATCCTCTTCGCCGGTTACTGCTACTGCTCGCCGTTTTGGACAGAATAGGCTCAGGTGCTCGCATCATGACCTGATGTTGCCCTTTTAACACATCAACTGATAGCGGCAGTAGACGAACAATAGGATATTGCCCTTCAGACAACGCTAGATAGCCTTCAGCAATTAAGAGATTAATGAGTTCAGATATCTCCTTCTCCGTGCGGCGGCGCATCATACCATAGGTAGGCAACGTCTCGAACCCATATTGAAGTACCTTCTTGTTCTGCGAACCTTTTAGTACGGAGGCAACCAGTGACACACCAAAGCGTTCACGCATCCGATGGATACAAGAGAAAATAATCTGTGCATCAACTGTCATATCGACTAGCTCACGTTCATCCCGGCAGGAACTACAAATCCCGCAAGGCTTCCTGTCATGTGCTTCTCCGAAATAATCTAACATTCCCCACTTTAGACAGCTGGTTGAATAGCAATACTCGATCATTTGCTGAAGTTTACGATATTCGTTCCGTTTGCGGTCCCCATCTTGGGGATTCTGCTCAATCAGAAACTTTTGCGTCATAATATCCTGTGGACTAAAGAGTAGAATACAATCGCTGGGCTCTCCATCCCGCCCTGCACGTCCTGCTTCCTGTACATAAGCCTCCATGTTCTTAGGCATATTGTAATGAATGACGTATCGGACGTTCGATTTATCGATCCCCATACCAAATGCATTCGTCGCTACCATCACTCGGATATCGTCATAGAGGAATGCTTCCTGACTTTCCTCCCGCTCACGGTCTGGCAAACCCGCATGATATCGTCCGGCTGGTATGCCCGATTGACGTAAACGCTCGTATAGATCATCCACCTCTTTACGAGTTGCGGCATACACGATCCCGGGTTGATGGGCATGTGTCTCTGCATAATTCAATACGAAATCACGTTTATTCTCACCACGTAACACAGACATTGACAGGTTATCCCGTCCCAAGCCTGTCATGAACAAGGCTGGATCCTCCAACCGAAGTAATCGGATCATGTCGTCCATGACTTCCGGTGTCGCCGTAGCTGTAAATGCCGCGATAATCGGACGTTCTGGCAGGCTATTCACAAATGGAGATACGGCGAGATAACTCGTCCGAAAATCATGACCCCACTGTGAAACGCAGTGCGCTTCGTCCACGGCAACGCAGGAAATTTCTAAACTGCTCATTTCCTCACGGAACCAATCCAGTTCTAGTCGCTCAGGAGCTACATAGAGTAGCTTGATTTCGCCACGTTTAGCAGCGCGTATACGATCATTTACCTCTTTTCCAGATAACGTACTGTTAATATAAGCCGCAGGCACTCCCATTGTTGTGAGTGCATCCACCTGATCTTTCATCAATGAAATTAATGGTGATACCACCAAGGTCAGCCCCGGCAGAATTAAAGCCGGAATCTGATAACAGACCGACTTACCGCCTCCTGTAGGCATTATTCCAAGTGTATCGGACCCTGAGAGCACACTCTCGACGATCTTACGCTGCCCTTCGCGGAAATCGGGGTAACCGTAGTATTTTTGCAAAAAAGATTGGGCTTGTTCCATATGAAGTTCCAGCAGATTCATCTTAATAAGCTCCTTACGTTTCTCTTGCTCTATAAACCCTCTATCTACTTCCAGTTTAACGGGGATGAAGAAAATGGGCAAATTGACTTCGAGACTACATGGTACTTGCTACCCACTACGTGGTATATTGAGACTGAATAAATTTCAAGGATGGAGAATTAAACTATGAATGAACCAAAAGAATCAAATCGTTCCACTAACAAAACTAAAGGGCATCAACCACCGACTAACTCTAAAAAACGTCACTCGGGTACTAAACCTTCAGTAGGACGACCGGCCGCTCTGCGGGTACAGGATCGCGAGCATGCCGAAGAGTTACACATTGGAGATACTATTATTGTAACTATAAAGAGACTCGGAATAAATGGAGAAGGCGTCGGCTATTACCGTCGTAAGGCGGTATTTATTGTAGGTGCGCTTCCGGGCGAAGTCATTAAAGCCAAGGTGACCCGTGCTGAGAGTAATTTCATCGGGGCTGAAATTGTGCAGATAGAAAAGCGCTCCCCTCATCGGATAGATGCTCCATGCCCTGTGTTCGGTATTTGTGGAGGCTGTCAAATTCAGCATCTTTCCTACGAAGGACAACTGCAGGGTAAAGAAGAAATTGTGCGCGAGGCGTTTTCCCGCTTCGCAGGGATTCAAGATCTCAAGAAAATGAAGCCGATCCTCGGCATGGAACATCCATGGGATTACCGAAACAAGGCACAACTTCAACTTGGCATGCAAAAAGAACAAATCATCGCTGGACTTTATGGAACTGACTCTCACAAGCTGGTTGATATTACGGGTTGTCCAATCCAACATCCGAAGGTAAATGAAGCTGTAGACAAGACCAGAAAAGTGCTTCAAAGTCTAAACATTCCAGTCCATAAAGACCAGGACCGTGGAAACCTAGGATGGATTCGCACAATCGTTGTACGCTGGGGGTTCCAATCTGAGCAACTTCAACTTACGCTCGTGACTGCAAGCGAAAAACTTCCTAAGCGTGATTTGCTTGTGAGAGAACTTCGACTGGCGATTCCAGAGCTCGTCAGCATCTCCATGAACGTCAATCCGAAGAATACCTCCCTTGTTTTCGGGAACAAAACGCTGCTTATTTGGGGAGAGGAAGGGATTCGCGAGTCTCTTGGTGACCTGGAATTTACTCTGTCGCCACGTGCCTTCTTCCAACTGAATCCCCTGCAAACAGTCAAGCTGTATGAATCAGTCCGAGTTGCCGCAGCATTAACAGGCCAAGAAACGGTTGTAGACGCTTATTGCGGCACAGGGACGATTGGTCTGTGGCTCGCACCTTATGCGCGTGAGGTTCGGGGGATAGAATCGATCACGGAAGCTGTGTTAGATGCCAAGGACAATGCGGCTCTTAACGGACGTAGTAATGTCTCATTCTACGAAGGTTATGCAGAGGATCTATTGCCTCGTTGGGTTAAAAATGGCTTCTCACCTGACGTTATCATTGCCGATCCACCACGTACTGGACTCCACCCAAGTTTTATGGAGGCTGTCCTGCGTACGAAACCTAAACGTTTCGTATATGTATCCTGTAACCCATCCACTCTCGCCAAGGATTGCAAAGTCCTAATGGAAGGTGGATATTCTATCGAAATGGTGCAGCCTATCGATATGTTCCCACAAACAAGTCAGGTGGAGGCAGTAGTGTTATTGGTTAGAAATTAGTTTCACATTGAATTAACAACCTCATGCAATGAGATAATTCTCACTGCACGAGGTTGCTTTTAGTTACTTTCATTTCTATAATCACGATATAAAATCTCTAGGCAAAGGAGTGTTAAACTTGGATTTAGAAACGGTTATGCAGGAGTTGGAAGCACTTGGGAAGGAACGACTCAAAAAAATTTACATATCCAATGGTGCGCATGAGCCGCTTTTTGGTGTGGCAACAGGTGAAATGAAGCCCCTTTTTAGAAAAATAAAAATAAATCAACCGTTGGCAGAACAGCTTTACGCTACAGGGAACTATGATGCCATGTATTTTGCCGGAATAATTGCGGATCCCAAAGCGATGACTGGAACGGATTTTGAGCGATGGATTGATGGGGCATATTTCTATATGCTGTCCGATTTTGTGGTTGCCGTAACTTTGGCAGAAGCAGACATTGCGCAAGAAGTTGCTGATAAATGGATCGCTAGCGGAGAAGAGTTGAAAATGTCAGCGGGGTGGAATTGTTACTGCTGGCTTCTGGGTAATCGCCCGGACAGTCAATTTTCCGAAAGCAAAATAGCCAATATGCTTGAAATGGTGGAAAGCGCGATTCACGATGCACCAGAACGAGCGAAATACACAATGAATAATTTTATTTCTACTGTAGGGATATCCTATTTGCCTCTTCATGATATGGCGGTCGAGATCGCAAAGGCAGTTGGCCCTGTAACAGTCAAAGGGAATAAGAAAAAAGACAACTATCTGCACGCTTCAGAGCGTATCCAGAAGTCAGTAGATAAAGGAATCCTTGGATTCAAACGCAAACATGTAAGATGCTAGGATGTTTGAATCCGTGCTTAAATAGTTCAATAATCACAAACAAATGAATAAATTGAGGGATACCACCAAAAAAATGGTATCCCTTTTATATATCATTAAAAACCGCTTAGCCATTGAACAACGTTAACGAGATTTATATCGCATAATAAGGACAACAACAATAGAAACAATACATAAGGATACAGTATTAGTAATCAAAAAAGCTAAACCCACACCACTAATTGCCAAACTAATTGCATATGCTTCCATGAGGCTAATCCCTACCACCATCAGCAAGTACGATCTTAAACTTAAATCTGATACAGATTTTGTTCGAATGATTTGAATGATTTGTGGTATATATCCTAAGGCAAGAATGGCTCCTCCAATGAGTTGTAATACAGATAGCAACATCGCTATACCTCCCCTATTATATATACTGTTGTATGGCGATGCAGCCCAGATTGTGCATTCTTTATTTTTCTATACCTAATGCGGCAATTTTGAACAGGCTCTTATATGGAAAAGAGGTAGTTACATGTCAAAAATGGAATTGAAACCGATGGGGCAACCCCCACGGTTAACGAACAAACGGAAAAGAATTAGTCCACTTGCTCCGAGCTGGAAGGGAGCCTCCATTGCATTAGCCATCGTCGCATTATGCTTGTATTTCATCCAAGGATATTCCTTTTTTGGAACGCGCGGTTTGGGCGATTATCTGCTGGGGACGTCATTGCTCTTAATTGTGATTGTGCTCGTAACCGGCGTAATTGCAGGCGTGCTTCACGTTACCAAGCGAATGCCTTCACGTTTTGTTTGGATTGCTATCGCTTCGTTTTGTTTGCTATTCATTAGCTTCATGGGGCCCATGCAATTGATGTTTATCCTCCCATTATTAATAATTCTAGTGTTTTCTGTACTGGGAGCCCTCTTATCCTCATTGATAACCGGTAGATACCGAGAGGCTAAGCTTGTCTCGAAAGTAACCGCTGGGATTTTGTTGGCAATTACGCTAGGGACCATTGGCATTGGCGGGTATTGGCTGCTGGACAACGGCAATGCAGATTTGGCGAAGCCGTACCGGTTATCAGCGATGAAAACTGCGGACCGTTACCGGACGACAGCAGCGAACCCAGCTGAACAAGGACCGTATACGGTCAAAACGTTGACATACGGTAGCGCAAACAGTTATCGGAAGGAATTTAATCAGACTGGATCACTCGTGACAAAACAGGTGGACGGATCAGCTTTTGTGGAAAAATGGTCGTCTAACCGTTCAAATACGTTTGGTTTCGGACCAGATCAAATGCCGCTGAATGGATCAGTCTGGTATCCTGATGGCGAAGGATCGTTTCCGTTAATCGTCACCGTTCATGGCAACCACACCGCAACCGATTATTCAGACCCGGGATATGAATATTTGGGCAAGCTGTTGGCAAGTCGCGGGTATATTTTTGTATCCATAGACGAAAATTTTCTCAATTCATCCCTTTACGATGATTTGTTTACACTCAAACTGCTGGAGAAAGAAAATTCAGCACGAGGATGGTTGATGTTAGAGCATCTGAAAGTGTGGAACGAGTGGAATAAGACGAAGGATAATCCGTTTTTCGGTAAAGCGGACATGAGCCAGATCGCTCTGATCGGTCACTCTCGCGGCGGCGAGGCGGTAACGGTCGCAGCGGCGTATAACAAGCTGCCCGCCTCCCCGGAAAATGGAAACATCAAATTCGACTACAACTTTGGTATCCAATCCGTCATTTCGATTGCGGGTACTGACGGGCAATACAAGCCTGCGGGACAACCGACTCCGCTAAAAGATTTGAACTATTTAACTTTGCACGGCACACACGACATGGATGTCAGCTCATTTTCCAGTGCGAGCCAATACAGTCGAATCGGCTTTTCAAACGACAGTGATTTTTTTAAAGCATCGGTATACATTTATGGTGCGAATCACGGCCAATTCAACACCACTTGGGGAAGTAACGACAATATAGGACTAGGCAATAAACTGTTCAATATCGCTCAACTGATACCGCAGGAAGAGCAGCTACAAGCGGCCAAAGTGTTCATCTCGTCCTTCCTAGATACGACATTGAAAGGAAAAAGCGAATATCGGTCCATGTTCCAAGATATTGGTTATGCTCGAGAGTGGCTACCGGACACCATGTATATCAGCAACTATATGGACTCAAATACAAAGCTCATTAGTAGCTTTGACGAAGACATCGATCTCAGTACGACGACCTTGGCAGGAGGAAGGATGATCGGAGAACATTTGAAACAGTGGAGAGAGGAAAAAGTCGAGCTGAAATTTGCGCCCGACATATACAGTGCAGTACGTCTCGGATGGGACAGTGCTGCGACACCCGGCACTCCCTCCTACACCGTTGTTTTGCCAGATGGTAGTCTCGATGTACGGGAAACGAGTTCCATCGTTTTTTCGATGGCTGACCGGAATAACGAGACAACAAATCATGACAAGGACGCCCTCGTCGATTTAACCATCCATGTAGAGGACAGAGACGGTAACGTGGCGTCCCTCCCTCTCAGCAGCGAAGCTTATTTACTACCCATGTTCGAAGGTAACATCATAAAATGGCCATTCACGGCTTCGCAACCGACGAAGGAGCCGGTGTTCCAAAACTTTACGTTCAACCTTGCCGATTTAAAAAAGACCAACCCGGATTTCCAGCCTGAGCAATTGAGCAAGATTGGTTTTGTATTTGATAAAACAAAGAACGGCACGATATTGATCGGTAATATCGGCATCCAAAATGAAGATGTTGCAGTAAATAGTTCGCCTTAATACATCATCCTGCCATTTAACGTAAAGACGGCTGCCAGGTGGCAGCCGTCTTTACTATCGTTCTATTTTAAAGAGATAAGAAGGTTCACATTTTTTGTGAAGTCACTTTACCAAACTCAGCGCTGACTCTGTGTAATATTCTACCCATTCAGAGAATGAAAGGTCATCATCCCATGTAACCATCCCCATTGCCTTAGCACATCCCCAATCCAATATCCGCTGTTGAAGCATGTGTACTCTAATCCGCCCCTTATAAGCCTCTATTTGCTCAGGATGTGGTAAATAGACGGATAATAGGCGCTTGGCTACTTCTTCCTCTCCATAATTAATGTACATTGTGATTATCTTTATTAAGTCCGCTAGAGGGTCGCCGAAATAAGCGTTAGTAAAATCGAATAGGCCACTAAATCTCCAATTATTATTTTCCAATTCTAAGAGAAAGTTTTCGGGTTTAAAGTCTCCCATTACAAATGTTGGTGAACTAAATTCGTCAAAGGAAGACTTCGAAGCTTCCAGCAACTCTTCCACCCATAGCACATCTTGTGATGTTATGACTGAGTACTTCTTAGCATCTTCCACCCAAAATCTAATTCTATCGAAGAGCCATGCTCTATATGAATCCTCAAAAGGGCGTATCGTGAATGTTTCCGTGTCTAACTCACCATATTCGTCAACTTTCCAGCTATGGAGGTTCGTGAGCGTCTCAGCTACTAGTTCGGCTATCTTTAATTTTTCTTCTAAGTTAAGATTATCTTTGATTTGTTGCGAGTTCATATGTTTCCCAGAAAGACACGACATTAAAGCATATTCCCAATCAAAAATATCTGCTGCAGCATCTATCAAATAAGGAGTAGGGACAGCGATCCCCGTGCGATTATGTATATTTTCAACAAAATATTTCTCTTCAGCAAATTGTCCAGGGAACAAGGGGTTACCTTTAAATACAAATTTCCCTTCCGTCGAAGTAACAAACCAAGTCTGACCCATGGCGCCCTTTTCCGTTTTCTCAGATGATATGAGCCGTCCCAAGTTAAATCTATCAAGCATGGACTGGAATTGAGAATCACTTATAGAACCTAACTTATTCGGTGAAAAAATGATTGCAGTAGTCAAAAGACCATCTCCTTAAGAATATCTCTTTCGAACTCACGTTCCCATTTAATATCTTATATCCATTATCCTACAAATTCAAAGACAAAAAGTACACAGTAAATAAAAGAGCGTTCTTCAAGGGAGTCTTCCCCTTAATTGAACGCTCTTGTTATGACAATATAATTGGTTATAGCACCTAATGATTCTTTCTAAGAAGTTTTACCTACAATGTTGTCCCCTCTCTTCGTGATCGTGTACGTAACGATCTCACCACTCCAGAAATGGAATTTCAAAATTACTTCTCCGTCTTTCACATCCTTAAAGAAATCTGGAAGCAGTTTGATTTCATCGGTCATAAAAGAGGGACTAAATGTATTGTCATATTCCTTAAAGGAAGTCCAGTCTTGCGGACCTGCATTGCCGCCAGCGGCATATGTCGCTTCCATCGTAGCCACGCGGTTACCGTTAAAGTTGGTTGGAATAGCGAAAGCTTCTGTCGTTCCTTCAGCATTGTGCAATACCGGTTTGTCATTAACGGTTAATTTCAACTTCCAGTCAGGTCCGTTGTTGAACTGTACTGACAATACTGCATTGACTCCAAGGTTCCCTACGGTTGTCAACTTTGTGAGCAGACTTGATTTGAGGACTAACTCCTCACCGTTCAGCACAAAGTCCTCACCTTGCTTCAACTTTTGTCCATTTGTAACGATTCCAGTCAACTGGTTCCCATTTAGATTCAGGTTCACTTTAGCATCTTGAATCTCAGCGCCCTTAGCAAGATAGATGATGTCAGACTCCGCGGTCGACGAACGTCCGCTCCAACCGGCTTTCATAATATTGATCAGTTCTTCATCTGACCATTTATATGTTGTTCTGTTAAAATGTTGTCCATTATCCCACAACATACTGGTGACTTTCTTCTCCCTGAGAGTGTTGGTTAAAAACTCGAAAAACTTAAGTTTCTCTCCTTGCTCGATTGTATTCGTGTTCTTGTCAAATCCAAGTAGACCATATTCACCAAGAATTACAGGAATCCCCTTGGCAACAAAGGTGTTGGAGACATTATCGAATGTTGTAACGATATCTTTCGTTGTATCTTTCTCAAACTTATAGTATCCAGCAATGTTCACGCTGAACGGCCAGAAACCATAAAAGTGCACAGTAGCAATCAGGTTAGGATCGTTCAGCTTAACAATAGTATTGTAAAGCACATCTAGATCTTCCTGAGACGGGTTGGTCTCGCGTGTAGGTAGAACTAGTGGACGAACCGCATTTTTCCCACCTGATTCTCTAACAATCTTATGGAAAGATGTTAGCAGTTCATACAACATCTCATTCTGTTTCGCGCGATCCTCGGTACCCCCATCGGTAAAACGAGGTTCATTGATACTTTCGAACATTAGCTTATTGGAGTGATCCTTAAATCGATCCGCAATTTGTGTCCAAGTCGCCTGATAACGAGCAAGCACTTCATCATGCTTCTTCTCCATGTGGCTTACCCACAACCAAGAGTCATGATGGATGTTGATCATAACATAGAGATCTGCATCCAGTGCCCAGTCCACAACTTCTTGAACTCGGTTCATATATGCCTGTTCGATCGTATAGGTTGGTGCATCACCTATGTGCTGATCCCATGTAATCGGAATCCGGATACTCTTGTATCCTTGAGCAGCGATCTGCTCAATTAACTCTTTGGTCACACGAGGGTTGCCCCATGTTGTTTCGTCAATTCCTGTAGCATCAAGCGTATTACCCAAATTCCAACCAGGCTGCATATCTTGAACATAGGATTGGATACTACCTTTGGCCGCGTTTTTAGCCTCCTGTTCCTTTTTAGGATCGGCAGCGGAAACAGAAGCTGAGAACATAGAAAGTAATAGACTCGCAACAATAGCTAAGGACAAAATCGATTTTTTTCTACTCGTTATCATATCATTCTCCTTTTTGTAAGCGTTTTCTATTAACTAATTTATCATGCTGCATCTTCTTAAAATACCGTAATAATTTATGGAAAAATCATATGTAAATCAGTGAGTCAAATTAGCGGCTGTAGGATAAAAAATAAACCCGCTCCGTTAAGAGTGGGTTCTTGGGTTCTCATTTTCCGTTAGTTAATCATCATACCAACTCTGAAATATACATGGGCTTACTTCCATCTTCTGATTTGAACCCAAGTCTAATATAGAAGTTCACTGCATCAGGATATGAAATTAATACTTTTGATTTATACCCTTTATATCGCTCAAGCATCATGTTCATCAGTTCCTTACCAATACCATTACTCTGATAACTTGGATTAATAAGTGCGTAATGAAAATATGCCGTTAAAACACCATCAGATAAAGCATTTACTAACCCGACAAGCTTGCCTTCATCCCATGCTGTTACAACGGAGTGCGACCCTTCGATTGCTTGTAAAAGTTGCTTTGGATATTTACCAGACTCCCAATCCACTGATAAGAACAACTCTTCAAGAGCTTCTTCTGTAATGCCCTCTTTACTTGATGTGTAGTAAATACTCATTTCGATCCTTCCTCTCTTATCATCTATTATATTAAAAAATCACGTAATGATCATTTCTCTACATCACACTTCCGTTCACGGTTTATTAATTCTCGTATATTCGACAGTCTGGTAGCTTTATGCTATGGTATCACTTACGAGGCATTTCGTTCCACTGGAACGAGGTGCCTTCGCGCGTATGTAACCAGGTTTACATTAAATGTATTTAAGGTGGTGATGTGATGGTGCTCTTCCATCCCCGCGTGGGCGGGGCAATTCTAGGTAAGTTAAGAGAAAGGCTTTTGGGAGCACAAAAAAATTAAGTATAATGAGGAGTCGATTGTAATGAGAGCATGTTTTCAGGCGGAGCTACGTCAACCAACAAACCGAAATGGATTGAAATCTTTACGCAGAGAGGGCCGTCTTCCCGGTATAATCATGAGTCCCAATGAAGATACGACCATGATTCACGTTGCGTTAAAAGAGTTCCAACGCTGGGCAAGAAACGGTGGAACAGGTGTGCTTGAATTAAATTTGGAGGGAACTGAACCGATTCCGGTACTTCTTGAAGCCATTCAAAGGGATCCGGTATCCCGAGACTTGATCCATGCTGATTTTCTACGAGTGAATCATAAGGAGATTGTTCGTACATGGGTTATGGTTGATTATATTGGCACCCCAATTGGTACGAAAAAGGGTGGCGTTCTGCAAACCCAAGTGACAATGATCGAAGTCGAAGCACTACCTGCAGACTTACCTGCTTCGATAGCTATCGACATTAGTCATTTGGAAATTGGAGATTCTCTCCAAGTTGGAAATCTACAGATTCCTAGCGGTGTTGAATTGATCTCCTCAGTTAATGAGTTTCTATTATCCGTTATCACTCCTAAATTATAATTGTATTTATATCTTCGATAAGAAAAATAATTATATATAACAGAAAGACCATGTTATCTACGTCTGTAGATAGTCAAGCTCCCATTTAATGTCCACTAACTGGAGTCTTGACCAAACATGGTCTTTCTCGCCTTTATATCTCTTGTAAAATGGTTCACTATGTTGGTAATAACTGAAAATATAAACTCCAAGATGCTTTAGATGGTACAATAGAGGAATGCGAGTAGTTGGACGTGGAACAAACTGATTTTTCGCAATACTTTTTTGAGACTAAGGAGACATAATGACATTTAAAGACTTGAATATTATACCGGCAATTTTGAAAGCATTAAGCAATGAAAACTACACTTCACCGACACCTATACAGGAACAAGCAATCCCACCCGTGTTAGCTGGTAGAGACTTACTTGGTTGTGCGCAAACTGGAACAGGGAAAACAGCGGCATTCGCAGTCCCTATCTTACAACTATTAAGCCAACAACAGAGCAATAAAGGCACGAAACGTCAAGTTCGTTCATTGATACTAACACCAACAAGAGAACTAGCCATTCAAATTATCGAAAACTTACAAGCGTATGGCAAATACACCAACTTGCGTAGTTGTGCTGTCTTTGGTGGTGTTTCACAAAACACTCAGGAGCGCGCCCTTAAACAAGGTGCGGATATTGTTGTTGCAACCCCTGGCAGACTTATCGATTTGATGAACCAAAAACTTATCGATCTACAACATGTCAAAATCTTTGTACTAGATGAAGCTGACAGAATGCTAGATATGGGCTTTATTCACGATGTAAAACGTATCATCGCAAAAATGCCTAAGCAAAAACAAACTCTATTCTTCTCAGCAACGATGCCGCCAGAAATTTCTACCATGGTCAAATCCATACTTGTTAATCCGGTAAAGGTAGAGATTACACCGGTCTCTTCAACTGTAGATAAGATCCAACAATCGATGTACTTTGTAGATAAGGGAAACAAGCAGAAACTGCTAATTCATCTTCTGCAAGATAAATCCATCGCTTCAGCTCTTGTATTTACTCGTACAAAGCACGGTGCTGATCGCGTTGTACGCGAACTGACCAAGGCGAATATTGCATCACAGGCGATTCACGGAAATAAATCACAAAATGCCCGTCAAACGGCATTAAGCAATTTCAAAAGTGGTGCAACACGGGTATTAGTAGCAACAGATATCGCTGCACGAGGGATTGATATTGATGAACTTTCGCATGTATTCAACTACGATCTCCCTAATATTCCGGAAACATATGTGCATCGAATCGGACGTACGGGAAGAGCTGGATTAAGTGGAATTGCGATCTCCTTTTGCGAAATTGAAGAAAAGCCATATCTTAAGGATATTGTTAAAGTGATTGGGAAATCCATCCCAGAAGTGAAAGACCATCCATATCCAATGCTGATTATGACTCCTCCACCAAAGGAAGTAACCTCAGTATCAAAGTCGTTCAAACCAGCTCACAAGAAGAAACCAGTGGGGAACCACTCTAATTCTTCTGCAAATAAAAAAACATCCTTCCCTAAAAAGTATGATGCTAGATAAGCAGTACGACTCTTCATCTGGATCTAAAAAATGATGTTAAAAAGCTTTAGCAGAGTGATATTTCTGCTAAAGCTCTTTTTTGTTAGGTCACTGAGACTAGGATGATCACGAAGGACTTCAACACGATAGTTGACAATTATTAACTATGCTATTAGTATCTAATTTAACATATATCAAATTAGAAGCTCATTAAATTAGTTATAAGGAGAGATAAACCTTTTGCAATTAGATAAAATTGTGAATTACCATAAAGCACTGTCCGATCCAACCCGAATTAAAATCTTGATTCTCCTAGCGGGTGGTGAACTTAACGGTCAAGTTTTGGCAGACAAATTATATGTTACACCTGCCACCATTACTCACCATACTGCTAAACTTCGTGAAGCCAGTCTAATCAACGAACGCAGGGAGAAGAATACCGTTTATTTTTCGCTCAATCACTATTTCATTAAGAATACCGCTACTGCAACAGCAGATCTAATTTATAAGGATACCAATACAACCGGAGGGCTTGAGCAAATGAATATCCAACAACAACGTTTGAAAGAATCTGTCAGCAAGAATTTTTTCACATCGGAAGGAAAATTGAAGCACTTGCCCGCACAGCTCAAGAAAAAACTAATCGTGCTGCAACAGCTTGTATCTGCATTAGAACCGAACCATCCATATACTGAGAAAGAGATCAACGAATTCATTAAGCAATACCATGATGATTATGCTACCATTCGTAGAGAATTTATTATGCATCAATACATGATTCGTGATCGTGAAAACTATACGGTAAACCCTCAGGAAATGTGGCCAAAATGGGAGACATTATCTTGAACATCTTTTTTCTATTCGTTCAGAGCGGCTTTTAAACCTTCTAAGTTCTGACGCATAATACTCAAGTAGTCTAAATTGTTGGCTTTGTCTTCATCAGTAAGTCCTTCTATCGGATTAAGTACTGCCGATTGTGCACCAATTTCTTTCGCAATGGTATCTGCCACTTTAGAAGAAACTAGCGTCTCAAAGAAGATGGTCTTCACATGATGTTCTTTCGCAAACTTCACGATTTCCGTTATCTTCTCCGCAGAAGGTTCTTGCTCAGGAGATAAGCCCGCAATCGGAACCTGTGTTAGTCCGTATTCTTTAGCCAAATAACCAAAAGCAGCATGCTGCGTAATGAAATCTTTCCGCTTTGTATTAGATAATCCATCTTTAAATTCCTGATCTAATTGTTCTAGTGCAGCTACATACTCGTCTGCGTTCTTCTTAAACTCATCTTTATGCTCAGGTGCTGCTTCGACAAGCCCTGCTTCGATGTTGCGGACTTCCTTGATCGCCAAAGTTGGGGATAACCATACATGTGGGTCCAGACCACCATGATCATGATGATGACCTTCTTCAGCGTGTTCATGAGCTTCTTCTCCTTCATGTTCATGAGCTTCTTCTCCATTATGATCATGAGCTTCTTCTCCTTCATGATCATGAGCTTCTTCTCCTTCATGTTCATGGACTTCTTCGTCTGAACCTTCCATAATATCCAGACCATGACTCGCTTCGATCTTCACCAGTTTGTCATTGCTCACAGCCGACAGTACCTGATCAATCCAACCTTCCATCCCCGCTCCGTTATAGACGAGAACATCGGACTCTGCTATTTTCTTGAGATCTTGTGGCGTAGGTTCCCAATCATGGGGTTCCATTCCGCCAGGGACTAGAACTTCCACCTCTGCGAGATCGCCAGCAACATTTTTAGTAAATTCATACATCGGGTAGATGCTAACTTGAATCTTTAATTTTTTCGTTTGAACTACCGTTTTATTTCCTGATTCCGTCGAATTAGCGTTATTTACCACAGTATCACTGTTGTTAACTCCCCCACCACAACCAGAGACAATTAAAATCAATCCTAATAAAAATGCTATGAATTTTTGGTTTTTAAATTTCAAAATGAGACTCTCCTTTATTTTGATATTCTTGTTCATTAAGTACTTTTCCCCAGCTAGTACGGGCTCTTCGTTTATGAAGTACAAGTCGTAAACGTTGATATGCAATCCCAACCAGCAGAAAAATCAGCAGAGTTAACGCGATGGTTCCTCCCGGAGGTGTGTTGATATAATAAGAAGCGGTCAATCCGCTGAATATACCCATTAACCCGATAATCACAGCCATAACTATAGCCGCTGTAAATCCTTTTGCTAAACGTAACGCCAATGAGGCAGGAAGAACCATCAAAGAGGATACGAGCAGAACGCCAACAATCGGCATCGCAGCAGCCACCGTCATACCGGTTAATACAGCAAATGAAAACGTTAGGCCTCTGACACGTACTCCACCAATCTGTGCCGTTTCTTCATCAAATGTCAAATTATAAAGTGGCCTTCTTAGGACAAAGAAATAACCAACACCCACAAGTGCAACACAGGCAATCAACCACAATTGTATATCGCTAACAGCCACGATTGACCCAAATAAATATGAACTAAAACTCTTATTCAAATTACTACGAAAGCTCATTAGAACAATGGCAAGAGCTAATCCTGAGGTCATGATAATTGCGACTGGAACCTCACTATAGGTTCTGTAAGTTCGCCTCAATTGTTCAACCAGGATGCCGCCGATCACAGCAACAACAAACCCGTAAACCACTGGATTGAGACCAAGCACGGACCCTAAAGCTACTCCGGCCAATGAGACATGCGAAAGTGTATCTGCCATCAGCGCCTGACGTCTAAGCATCAGATAGACTCCTAGCATCGGTGCAATTATTCCGATACATGCTCCGGCCCAAAACGCACGCTGCATGAACTCGTACTCAAACATTGCCACTCCTCACTTTCCCTTTGTTCCAAAGATATTACGCGGTCAAGATATTGGTTGGATTCTTCCAGGCCATGGGTAACCATAATGACCGTAATTCCGTGTGTTGTTACACAGTGCCTCATTAATTGGTAGAATCCAATTCGGCTCTGCTGGTCCATCCCTGCAGTCGGCTCATCCAGAATCAATACATTCGGCTCTCCAGAAAGAGCTCTAGCGATACAAATCCGCTGCTTCTGTCCCCCTGACAACTCACCGATTCTGCGGTTCCTATATTCCCACATCCCTACTTGCTTAAGACTTTGTTCTACTACAGCTTCTTGCTCTAATGTAAATCGCTTGAACAAACCGAGCCGCGAATAGCAGCCCGATTTGACTAGCTCCAATACATGGCTAGGGAAACCACTGTTAAAAGAAGCAACATTTTGTGGTACATAGCCAATTCGCAGCTTATTTCCATCTAGTGCTTTCTCATTTAATTGCACCGTTCCGCTCCAAGGCTTAAGTAAACCAAGTAACAATTTGAGCATTGTAGTTTTGGCTGCTCCGTTCGGACCAGTAATTCCTACGAACTCTCCACAATGTATATCTAGAGAAACCCCGTTCAGAACAGGAGCTTGCCCATACCCGAAAACTACATTTTTCATAGAAGATAAAATCATACGCGCCCCTCTTTATCCATTCATTCCTATCTAGTTTCCCGATGCATCGTATATCTTCTCAACCGAGGAGAATACTTTTTTAGCTCCAAACGCTCGGGATGATTCCGTTTATTCTTAGTTGTTGTATAGTTTCTATCTCCACATTCCGTACATGCCAATGTTACAACTACCCGCATATTCGTAACCTCCTTCAATGAAATGATTAGTTTGTTAAAGACCTACAACGCTAGAGTTAGGATTAAGCTCATCATCACTGAGCCATGGAAGTGGATTGTTAAAGCTCGCCCAGTCCATATCCATTTCCTCTGCAGTCAAAAGACATAGATCCAACTGATTCTCGATTTCGGATCTATCCATATCGATACCGATAAGAACGACCTCAGTTATCCGATCTCCCCACATGTCATCCCAAGTCTGTAGCACCTCCGGGTCATTTGAGAAAACGTCTTGTTGCTCTTCAGGAGACAACGCTGCCAGCCACCGACCTGCTGGACCGAACTGAATGGAAGGTCCCGCCTGACTAAAGCTCGCAGCCAGGTCAGATTCAACTGAAATCCAGATCAGCCCCTTCGCTCTGACAACTTCCACAGGCCAGTCTGCCATATACTCGGCCAATCGCTCAGGATGGAAAGGTTTTCTGCGCCGATACACGAAGGAACTGATTCCATACTCCTCCGTTTCAGGTGTATGTATCTCTTGCTCCAATTCTTTAATCCATCCAGCCGACATGCTCGCCTTATCAAAATCAAATAGTCCAGTGTTTAAAATTTCTTCTGGTTCAACAATCCCGTTCTGTGCTCTGATAAGCTTGGCTCCAGGTTGTAATTTACGAAGTACACCTTCCAGTTCGTTCAATTCATTTCCCTCTACTAAATCGCATTTATTCAATATCAACACATCACAAGTTTCAATTTGGTCGATCAATAGATCAACCACATCGCGAGTATCTTCTTCCCCCGTTGCTTCCCCTCGCTCCAACAATGTTTCCCCAGAAGAGAAGTCATGCCAGAACCGATAAGCATCTACTACAGTGACCATGCAGTCCAATTTAGCCAGAGATGTCAGGTCAATTCCGCTGTCCACATCCTCATAAGAAAATGTCTGAGCAATCGGGATCGGCTCGCTAATCCCCGTCGATTCGATCAGAATATAATCAAATCTGTCTTCCAATGCTAATTTTTCAACTTCTTTAATCAAGTCGTCTCGAAGAGTACAGCATATGCACCCATTCGACATCTCCACCAGCTTCTCTTCTGTACGCGATAGATTCCCCCCAGCGCTCACCAGATCGGCATCAATATTTATTTCGCTCATGTCATTTACAATAACCGCAACCTTCAACCCTTTACGATTATTGAGAATATGATTTAACAGTGTGGTTTTACCAGACCCTAAATAACCACAGAGCACGGTTACTGGTATTTTCTTTTGACTCAAAAAAGTCGCCCCTTTCTAACATAAAAGTTACTTAATCGTAATTATTACGATTATTAAAGTACAATATAATCCCTCAGATACATTTTGTCAACTTGCGTTGAGTTATTATTATTCAAATGAATAGTCAAACTTACTTTTATCGGACATATGCATCGATCCCATCATCCGTATCTGTTACAGTGGATTCATCACTTACTATTTCTACAAAAATACGGTTAGGAACACAAACAATACTCTCATTTGGCCGTGAAATGAAACCCATAGCCATGGATATCTTCTTTGGACAGTCGGCATATACCATTTGAATTCCGTTGTCGAACACCTTCAATATGTTGTGACCGAACTCTGTTTTGATCTCGATATTGTGCTCCTCTCCTGCAAGAGAAACCTTCTCGTAAAATTTCCCATTTACGGTAATCACCGCATTTAAGCTAGAGGGATCATACACCTGAGTTTTCTCGTTATAATATCTTAGTCCTATCCATATTGAGCCGACCAAAATAATAATAATGATCAACAAAATATCGCCACGCTTCAGTTTGATCATAAATCTCCTTCTGTTGTAATTTTACTTTATATTCGTAATTATTACGATTAATAAATCTTATACTATGAACTTTTGTTGAGTTTGTCAATCCATAACTGTGTGATTCATCCATACGCTTCATCTCTTATGATCAATATCGCTTACAGTAAAGCCCCCTCGATCTATACTTAATAGAAATATATGGATAATAAAAGGGGATATAATAATGAGCACTTTGATATTATATGCAGGGAAATATGGCAGTACCGAAAAGTGCGTGGATACATTAAAGAAAAGCCTAACTGGACCCATTGAAACCATCAATCTTAATCGGGATAGTCCACCCAACCTTTCTCCATATAACAAGGTCATTATTGGCGGCTCGATCTACTTCGGCCAATTTCAAAAAGCGAGCAAACAATTTTGTGTAGATAACTTGGACTTACTTAAACAGAAAAAGATCGGGTTATTTATCTGCTGTGGAAATCCCGAGAATATCAATCAGTACATGGTGGAGGCCTTTCCAGCAGAGTTGCTGGAACATGCAGTAATCAAAGATTGTTTTGGCGGGGAACTAGAGAGGAATAAAATGAAGTTCTTCGATAAATTAATTACTGGAATGATCCTTAAATCAGCGCAAAAAAGTGGTAAACCATCACCCGAGATTCTATGGGATTCGGTCACCCGTTTTTCAGAGAAGATGAATCTCGCATAATTTATAACGCTGTTAAGTTCATCAATCCAAGTGTTACAGTACTTATATTATCTTGTTCATATCAAAAGGACTCCCTCAATGAATCGGGGGAGTCCTTTCGTTGTGGAACCGTATAGTCAATTATTGACGTTCGATCGTAATCCAACCATCTGAATCACTATGCACTTGCGCACCTAGCGACTCAGCGATAAAGCGTAAAGGAATATAAGTTGTTCCATCCTTATGGATAAATGCCGGTTGAGCTAACGTAACGGTATTGTCACCTACTTTAGCCTCCTTCGAACCCACGGTGATCGTAATATTCACACCTGTGATATCGTCAATAATGACGATTTGGTTCGAACCTTTCACCCATTTGACCTCCGCATCCAATTGCTCCGACAAATATCGAAGAGGTACGAACGAAGTATTGTTCTTAGTAATTACGCCGTAATAATCACTTTGTGTATCGATCACGAAGTATTTTTGCGTTACATTTAATTCATTCTTCAACAACTTATAAACCTCTGAGCTTGGTTCAAAGTTCCGTAGAATCTGGCCTGGTGTTATCTCTCCATCTGTTACATCTAGCACTCCAGCTGAAGTATCGATCTTATCAAGCACTACATTTCCATTAATATTCCATGATTCACTTTCACTGTGAATTTTAATAGCTTGGATTGGTAGTTCTTCGGACTGAGGAATGGCAATTTGAAGATCCATCACTTGTTTGCGAATATTCTGAGCACTATCAAAGTACAAGTCAACCTTTAACAAAGTATCTTTGCCCAATACAGTCGCAAGCTCAGGTGTTTCATCAAGCAAAGCGGCCACTTGCGTATCATAGTTAGCCAACAGCTCTGTAAGGCCTTGTTGCACAACTCCAAAGATAGCTGCTACTTCAACTTCTTTGGAATTCAGCAGGGAAAATTCTCCCTCTACTTCAAACTCACTTTCATACAGTGAACTAGTAACGTCGTAAATTACACCGATAATTTCCTTTAAGCCTTGTTCGTCTTTTGACAAATTAGTCAGAAATGGCTTAATCAGACCAAGCAGCTCATCTCCGCTAAGTTCCACATGTAGATTAGTTAGGTTCACCGATTCCCCATTAATTTTCTCCTGCGATTGTTTCACTGCGATCTTAGAAGGGTTCGGGATATGCTTCATAACCAAGCCCATTGCTTGGATCGTAAGTTCTTGTACTTTCTCATTGTATTGCGTCATGTCAGGAATACCGAGATCCGATGTATCCGTAGATATGTAGATTGGCTTCTTAGCGCCTTCCACTTGGACAACAAGACCCGTCTCATCCATCGAGAACTGAATAGGGAGCTTCTTACCTTGGTAACCCACAGATCCTTTGATGGATACAGCACTAGTATCTTTCACTTTAGCGCTATCAATATTTATGGATAATGAATTAATAAGTTCGATGACTTTCTTCTGTTCCATGGTCAAGTTACCTGTGCCTGGAACAACTTCTAGCGATAGGGTCTGCTTTGATTCACTCGATTTCTGCGATAGATTTCCTATCAAAGCCTTGTTGATATCAAGTCCTCCAATTGACGTACATCCCGTAAGCATGACCAGGAGTAGGATTATTGGAATCGAAATCCTTTTTAATCTTTTTTTCACGTTAAAATTTCCCCTTTCGTTACATTACTAATTCCCATTATCTTCATTTGTACTCCTTTTGTAAATAGTGAGTTAAATCACGTCTGTGTTTTGTCTAGATCATTAGATTGATAACAAGTAGCCACTACTCGTAATTTTTTTCTGTTAAAATAAGAATATCAACCTATCATTCCGTTTCAGAAGGGAGCATACATCATGAAACCAACTGTTTATATCGCAAGAAAAGTTCCTACAGAAGTAGAAGATTATATCGGGAAACACTGCAACTATAGTAAGTGGGACCAACCGGGCCCGATTCCTCGTGAAGTTCTGCTTGAGAATTTGAGTAACGCTGAAGGATTGTTGATCTCAGGTGGTAAAATCAATCAGGAGTTACTGGACCACGCCCCTCGTCTACGTGCAGTCAGTACGATTAGTGTTGGTTACAACAATTTTGATCTAGAAGCGATGAAAGCCCGGGGGATTCTGGGCACGAATACTCCTCAAGTCCTGAATGACACAGTTGCAGATTTAATATTTGCACTTATCTTGTCCACCGCTCGCCGCATTCCTGAAATGGATCGGTACGTTAGAGAAGGTAATTGGAAGCGTGGGGATGATGAGAACTTATTTGGAATTGACGTCCATCACAAGACACTGGGTATCATCGGAATGGGTGGAATTGGCGAGGCCGTAGCACACAGAGGAAAATGGGGATTCGGGATGAACATTCTGTATCATAACCGTACTCGGAAACCTGAAGTCGAGGCTACTCTAGAGGCAGAGTATTGCTCGCTACAGGACTTACTACGAAAAAGTGACTTCATCGTGCTGATGACTCCCCTAACTCCAGAAACCCACCATTTAATTGGTGCAGAGGAACTGGCATTAATGAAGCCAACTTCCGTATTTATCAACGCATCTCGTGGGGCAACGGTTGATGAAGAAGCATTAATCAAGGCGCTGCAAACAAATAAAATTTATGGGGCTGGTCTGGATGTATTTGAACGAGAACCCCTTGCTCATGACAACCCGTTGCTGTCTCTGCCAAATGTTATAACCCTACCGCATATTGGTTCCTCCACGGAACAAACTCGGTTTGAAATGGCGATGCTAGCCGCACAGAGCCTGGTCAGTGCACTACAAGGTGAAACTCCTGCGAACTTGGTGAAGGAATTACGTTCCTAGAGTCCATATAACATATAAAATCACTGCTCATTTTAAACAAAAAGTGAACCCGGGATCCTATATAGGTATTCCGGGTTCACTATTATGCTTATTATTTTCACTCATCTTCCTCTAATAAAGGACTGAATTCCATTTCGCCTAAACGACCAGCCTCGGCATCAGCCAGCAATCTCCTTAACCACTTCAGTTCCGTCATAGCATGCTCATATTGCCCTGCCATTAAATGTAATACACTCCTCGGAACTGTACCCTGATGCTCACTATATACTTGATAATATAAATTCACTTGATGTTCGACTTCCTTCACCCGATCTCTTAAAAGTGAAGCAATTTTCACCTGATCTCCTTTGCTGGCAAATGCCAAAGCAATATACATTGGATGATACAAAGGTTCAATATCCTTAAATTTATCAAGTAACAGCTTCTGAAAATATTCTTTCCCCTTGTCCGTGATTTGATATATTGTCTTATCCGGCCGGCTATTACTACTTATAGTTTCCATTGCTACGATATGCTCTTGCTTAGCTAACTGATCCACTGCATAATACAACGAACCGATGCGAAACTTTCCCTTATGATCCAAGAAACGATCTTTCATGCGAATCCGAATCTCATAGGGATGCATATCCTCTTCAAGCAGTAAACCTAATATCGATAATCGAATGGACAAGGCTTCATATCTCCCTTTATAGATGTTTAGATCAATTATGTTGCTTTACAAGCTCACTCGCTTTAGGAGTCATCCGATCCTTAGGCATCACAAGCACAACGACAACAGCCAAAATTGCTGGAATCAGAGCCCACATAAACATATGTGATATTGAATAAGAGAGCGAGTCCGTAATCTTATTCAGAATCTCTGCTGGAATTTTTGCTCTAGTCTCCGGAGTTAATGCCTCGCGAGTATCACCAAAGGACTGTCCAGCTAGTCCCATACCCTTGAAAGCTTCTTCCATCCGATCTGACATCAGATTCCGCTGCAAGATACCAAAGATCGTTATTCCAAGCGTCATACCTAACGAGCGGAGAAAAGAGTTAGTCGACGTAGCCGCACCGCGCTGCCGTATATCAAAATGATGGATTGCAGCCATACTAAGCACCGAGAATGAGAATCCTACACCAAAGCCCGTTAATATACTATACAAAGTCAATAAAATGCGGGATGAATCACCCGTAAGAGTACTTAATGAAAACACACCCGCTACAAAGAAAACGACGGAAATCATCATAATTCCACGATAGGACATTTTGGAAGCAAGTAACCCACCCATCATACTTCCAACAACAGAACCAATCATCATTGGCATTAGAATCAATCCCGAATTGGTCGCTGAGCCACCATATACCCCTTGCACATAAATCGGAATATATACCGTCGCTACTATAAAGACGCTACCATAGAACAGTGCTAATGCATTACTAGCCGCATACAGCCGTTGCTTAAACATTCCGAAGGAGATGATCGGCTCCTTCGCTTGTCTCTCTATCAGTACAAAAGCAATGAATAATGCAGCAAATCCACCGAGCAAACCAAGAATAACCCCCGAATCCCAGGCGAACTTCTCACCGCCCAACTCCAGAGCGAACATGAGACAAACAACTGCTCCAACCAGTGTGAACGCTCCACCCCAATCAATTTGCTGCTTGGCATGAGTCAACGATTCACGATAGAAGAAAATAATAAAGAACAAGGCAATCAAGCCAATCGGTACGTTAATGTAAAATACCCAATGCCAACTAAATGTGTCTGTAATAAATGCACCAAGCAGTGGACCAAAAATGCTAGATGTACCAAATACGGCACCGAGCAATCCCGTCATTTTCCCACGTTTCTCTATAGGAAAAATATCATAAATAATCGTGAAGGCAATTGGCATTAGTGCACCTCCACCAATCCCTTGAATCGCCCGAAATATACTAAGCTGTAGTATACTTCCGGCAAATCCGCACAACACAGAACCTACAAGAAACGTAATGATTCCAAAAATAAAAAACCGCTTCCGTCCGTACATATCGGATAACTTACCGAAGATTGGCGTTCCTGCCATTACAGCCACCATATATGCAGAAGTTACCCATACAAATTGCTCCATTCCACCCAGCTCAGAAACGATGGTTCCCATTGCTGTCGTTACGATCGTATTATCCATTGCTGACATCAGTATGGCCAGCATAAGTCCAATCAATATAAATTTTGTATGATCTTTTTCTTTTGCAATCATCAAGATATTCTCTCTCCTTTTACCCTATTCAAATTTGAATAATACTTTATTTTATTTAAATTTTCAAGAAAAAAACTAAAACCTGCCTTCAATAAAAGGGAGTGAAACTTTCGGTATCCTTTTAATTATCCTATAATGAAGCAATAGTAACTAACTAGAGAGGACGGATTAACATATGAATACAAGATGGAGCGGACTAGAACAGAAAATGAAAGAGGTTGGCATTCAAACATTACTCATTACAGATCCGAAACATGTATATTATTTAACCGGATTTCTGAGCAATCCTCATGAACGGTTTCTCGCTGCTGTACTACAACTTGGTAGTGAGCCTCTGCTTATCGTACCTGCACTAGATGAAGAGGCCGCACGTGCTGCTTCAGATGTACAAGATATTATTACTCACCAAGATACGGACAATCCTTACTTAATTCTGAAGAATCATATGAATGGTTCGCTAGGAACTATCGGATTAGAGAAAGAACATGTATCGATCTCCCGCTATGAGCAGTTGAAGGACGCACTATCTTTTGACAGTTATGTAGTTGATATAGGACCTTGGCTTCGTGACCTTCGTGTCTGTAAATCACCCGAGGAAATTAATAAAATTCGGCATGCTGTCCATCTCATCGAACAAGTACTAGAAGAAGCGCTCCTAAGTGTCAAAGAAGGCATATCGGAGAATGAACTAGTTGCTGAAGTAGAATATCAAATTCGCAAACTTGGAGCAGATGGTCCGTCCTTTGATTCCATGGTGTTATCCGGCGAGAAAACAGCCCTCCCCCATGGTGTGCCTGGTACCCGGCAACTCTCCCGTGGAGATTTGCTCATGTTTGATATAGGGGTGTATGCATCTGGATACGCATCAGATATCACACGAACTTTTGCTTTTGGAGAACTCTCTGAGGAGAAGAGAACCATTTATGAAACGGTACTCGCTGCTAATGAAGCAGCTATCGCTGCTATCAAGCCCGGTGTAACCTACGGTTCTATCGACAAAGCCGCTAGGGATGTTATCGATGAAGCTGGCTACGGTGAATACTTCATACATCGCCTAGGCCACGGGCTTGGTATTGATGTGCACGAGTTCCCTTCGATTCATGGAAATAACGAATACTTACTAACAGAAGGAAATGTATTTACTGTTGAACCCGGAATATACGTGCCAGGCGTGGGTGGTGTACGTATTGAAGACGATGTACTTGTTACTCATGACGGTGTAGACGTACTGACATCATTCCCAAAAAAACTTACTTATTTGTAATATGTAACCCAATAAAAAACCTTCAAGTTCGTATGACTACGAATTTGAAGGTTTTTTATTATTGGCTGAGCCCCATTAATAATTAAATGATATATTTTACGGAGTAGTAACTTCCTTATCATCTTCATGCTGAAAGTTTCGTGCAATGTACAAGAAAGGAGTTCCCGCTGCCGTTAGTATAAATTTAATAACGTAGGTCGTGAATAGAATTTCTAGCCAAACCCTTAAGCTGTATTCACCAGCAAATGCGATCGTACAAAATATAAGCGTGTCCACAAACGAACTGGCCATCGTACTACCATTGTTTCTGATCCACAATTGATGTGGTTTGGGATAGAAACGACGGATCCACGAATACAGTCTAACATCGAGAAACTGGCTGATAAAATAAGCAGTTAAACTCCCGAGTGCCAAGCGTGGCATTAATCCAAATATCGTCTCCATTGACGATTGTGCGATATCACTCTCTTGAGGCTTGAACTGAAGTGCCATCTGCATAAGAATCGTCGTCATAATCAGCGTGAAAAAGCCGAACCAAACCGCTTTCTTCGCCTCTTGTCGTCCGTATTTCTCATTCAACAAATCACTAGTCAAGTACAAGCTGACGTACATCGTATTTCCAAGCGTCATTACGATTCCAAACATCTCAATCGTTTTGACCACCTGAATGTTAGCGATGATTGTTGCTACACCAATCCAGGCGTACAGTCCTTTTTTACCGAAAAATTTGTAGCAGATCAAAAAGAACGTAAAGTTCACAAGCATGAATAGGATACCCCATCCAATATTAAACATAGCAAATTCCTCCTAGTTTTGATTACGCGGGATGGTTACGAACCGCGGCTATTATAACAGCAAAACTTACAATACCACATTCCCGATTCGGATTCCACACAAGTTTATTTTGTAAATCCATGAAACTTATAACATTTGCAATGTAAATATCATATGCAAAACAATCTTTTTCATATAATATAGTTCTATTAAACCATTGGTAAATATATCTACAATCCAACTATGATATTCACAAACAAACAGAGAGATTATTCTAGGGAGAACGGAGAGGATTCTATGTTCAGAATTAAGCATTCTGTGAGTCGCAAATTAATGCGAACTTTTGCGGTAGTTATCGTACTTTCTTCAATTTTGTTTAGCGTCAGCTTTTATTATGTTTCCATGGGTATTATCAACAAAAACGTTCTTCCACAGTTTGATAAAGTATTATTAACCAGCACAAAAGATATATACAAAGGTTTGGATAAAACCCAGACCCTACAATTACTAAGTGGCAAAGAGGATTCACGCTTTATCGTAGAATCATACCTCTCCAAAAATGTAAACGAGTTCCAGTTACATACAGCTTATCTTATTGATTACCATGATAATCAAGCCGTTATATTGGCAACCAATGACAAATCTAATATGAAACCTACCGATGCACTAACGATTCAAGACGCCATGATAAAAGCAACAAAAGGTACAAGTACAGTCAGCATCAGTGAACTTTACTCTGATCAATTCGGATCCCACAAAACTGCATACATCTCAATTCCTGGAAGCTCGATTATACTGGCTGTTGGCATGGACGCCACCTTTATAGAACAAAAGCGTGCTGAAATTTTTTGGATTTGCACTGGCATTACAGCAATTATCATTGTATTTGGTATGGCTTTGGCTTATGTAGACAGTCGACGCATCACAAAACCGCTAACAAAGTTAGCTTCTATTACGGATCAAATGTCTCAAGGTGATTTCCGTCAGACCATTGAGATAAAAGGACATGACGAAGTTGCTCAACTTGCCGGAAGCTTCAACACCATGACCGTGCAACTCAAGGACATGATCTCCACAGTTCTTGACACCTCACACTCTGTGGTTAACGGAGCCGACGAAATGTTCCATTCTGTCCAAACCTTTGAGGATTTAATTGAACGGTCCAATGCCGCAACTAATCAGGTTGAACGCGGAAGCGTTACAATCGCTTCAGCAACAGCTGAAAATGCACGTGCAATGGAAGAAATATCAGATGGAATTCAGCATATCGCTACCTCTTCTGCCATAGTCACCGAGAGAATAGGACAAGCTTCCGAGCAAGCCAATATGGGTAATGAATTAGCCCAAACGGCGATCGATCAGATGAACCTAGTTGAAGGCGCAGCTGGGAAATCTCTACAGCACATATCCATTTTAAATGAACGTTCTGAATCTATTGCTCAAGTTGTTGCTACCATTAGTGAAATTACTAAACAGACTAACATTCTTGCTCTAAATGCTTCTATTGAAGCCGCCCGCGCAGGCGCGCAAGGAAAGGGTTTCGCCGTAGTGGCTGAAGAAGTACGCAAGCTAGCCGAGGAATCACGAGCCGCTACCGATGAAATAAGTGAATATCTAATCAGCATTCAAGAAGAATCCCAAAATTCCGTCTCCGCTATGCAGCACGTAAGTGACGAGATTCAATCCGGGACAGATATCGTAAGAAAAGCAGGACTCGCCTTCGAAGAATTAACAGAGTTAATTCAGAATATAAATTTAACCATCCACACGGTTTCATCAGCAACACAAGAGGTTTCTGCAGGAACGGAAGAAGTAACTGCTTCCGTTGAGGAAGCAGCCACCATAACCGCAAAATCGCTGCAAAATATGAAGGAAATCGCGGAGTATTCAAATCAGCAAATTACAGAGATAGCAGCCCACGCTTCAACCGTCACCACCTTACAAGCAAAGGCTGCTTCGTTGAGTGCGTCGGTGAACAAGTTTAAGATTTAGGTAACCGATGGGTGAAAACCGTAACTTCGAAAGAAATTTGGAATTTCGATCGCTGTTATCCTCAGATTTCTTGAATTTATACCGCTTAGCGGATAAAATCCGAGGATAAAGGCGAACGCTGCCGCTTCTACATCTCCAAATTTCCTCTACGTTACTCCTGCACCCATCTGTTAAGTGAGTGAGTAGTAAATAAGAACCTGAACTCCAACAAATTAAGCGTGGTAAACATAAAGAAGGCATATATCATATACAACATATTAACGCCTTCCATAGCAAATTAAAGAAGTGGATGAATAGGTTTAATGGCGTTGCAACAAAATATCTTGCTAATTATATGTATTGGTTTAAATGGCTTGAAATCTTTAATACCGAGAAAGATACTATAAAGAGCAAAAATTTATTGGTTCAATCCCATACCTCTCATACTGACACAAAATTAAAGGATTTTAGGATTAGAGAAGCAATCTATGTATAATGCGTGTAAAATATATAAAATTATACCTCTACATGTTATATAATAAAGTAAATAGAGAATTGTAGATTTTTGTGGCACAATGGTAAGAAATGTGAAGCGAAGAAAGTTTATATAATATACATGATGAGGAGGATTTTTATGAAGAACCCATATGAAATATGCCCCACTTTTGAAACAGAAAGTTTTATTTTAAGACTCGTTTCAGAAGAAGATTCCGAAGGTCTACTTAAATGTTATTCTGATAGTAAGGCACAAAAAATTTTTAACTCTGATAGGTGTACAGGTGATTTTTGTATTTACACAATTGAGGATATGTTACAATGTACTAAAGCTTGGCTTTGTGCATATTCTCAACAAGAATTTATACGCTTTGCAATTATAGATAAATCACTATCTAAAGCTATTGGAACAGTAGAAATGTTTGGTTATGCTGGTAAATATAAAATTAAAACGGGAATACTCCGAGTTGATGTTTCTTCTGAATACGAAAATGCAGATTACTTAAACGAAATATTTAGTGTTTGTAACGAGAACTTTTTTGATTTGTTTGAGGTTGATATGATTGCAACTAAGGCAATACCTCAAGCTGTTGAAAGGCGGAATACATTATTAAAAATTGACTTCTGTGAAGGCAATGCATATGAAGGAGAGCACTATTTTTTGCGTTCAAAATAAACATAATCTACAGTAAACTTAATACATAATATTCTTAAAATGTGCATTAAGGGAACTTTTAACAAGTTCCCTTAAAAAATTGCATATTATCAACACTGTTCTTAAACATAGCCATTAATAAAAAGACGTACCTCCTTGAATTCCACAGGGAGGTGCGTCTTTTGGTGATAGATCAGACTCCATAGGATCTATTATCAAATGAGTGGTGGAGTAACGAAGAGGAATTGGGAACTAAATAAGCGTATAAATTCAATAAATCTGAGGATAACAGCGATCGGAAGCCCAAACTTTTCTTGTAGTTATGACATTTCACTCATCTGTGTGTTTACTTCCGAACCAGATGAGCTATTTCGTATATCCGTTCCATATCCAAATGCTCACGGACATGTTCAGCCAGACGATCAAACGCCGCTTCCTTGCGCAAGGCGGCCGAGAATGTCTCGCCAAGGGGTTCTAGTCCCTTGCTCATCCGTACGCCGTCGAGCCAAGCTCGGCGCCACTCATCACTGTTGAACAAATCATGAAGATAAGTACCAAAAACCCTTCCGTCAGAGCGTGCCGCTCCCTCAAGTAAATCTTCTCCGCTCGCCCGCTTAATATTAAATAAGTGAGCGACTTCTGCGCCAGGGTCACAAACAGTGTTCCCCGAATGAATCTCGAACCCTTCAACAGGAACTCTTTTGCCCGGTGGATACAACGTAACCGGTTGATTACCTTCCGTAACTCCGTGGACGCGAACTGTCGTTTTCCCCGAAGTAAAGATTGTAGATACCGGAAGCCAGCCAAGCCCCTCGGCCTCCTTGGGACGTCCAGACTCGATCCCTTCTGGATCATGCAACCGAGTACCTAACATTTGATATCCTCCGCAGATGCCCACTAGTTGTATCTGAGAAGATGATTCCATAACCTGTTGGATGGCAACATCTATGCCTCTGTTCCGCAAGAAGTCTAAATCTCCAATCGTGACTTTTGTCCCCGGCAAAATGATAATGTCTGGCGTACCAAGATCAGCTGCCTTGTCTACATAACGTACTGAGACATCCAACTCGGCGGCAAGAGCATCAAAATCGGTGAAATTAGAAATACGAGGATAACGAATAATGACAATGTCCAGATCTCGACCTGTTTGCACTCTCGAATGATGAGAATCAAGGACGACGGAATCCTCGGCCTCTATCTCCAAATCTGACATAAATGGCAGTACGCCAAGCACAGGAATACCCGTCTTCTGCTCCAACCAATCAAGGCCAGGCTGCAGGAGCGAGAGATCCCCTCTAAATTTATTTATTATGAAGCCTTTGACCCGCACTTTTTCCTCGGGATCCAATAATTCAAGCGTGCCGACAAGAAATGCAAACACTCCACCACGATCAATATCAGCAACGAGAATCACGGGTGCATCAGCCCAACCGGCCAAATTCATGTTCACGATATCTCGATGCTTCAGATTAATCTCTGCCGGGCTACCCGCACCTTCCATAACTATAATGTCATTATTTGCACGCAATCTATTCAGTGCATCCATCACTAAAGGTTTGGCCTGGGGCAAGAAATTCTCACGATAACTTACTGCACTGAGATGTTGGAACGGTTTGCCGTGAACTACAATCTGGGAATGCATATCCCCCGTCGGTTTGATCAGAACTGGGTTCATGTCTGTCGTCGCCGGAATACCACAAGCCTCGGCTTGAATGCCCTGGGCACGTCCGATCTCCAGTCCATCTGGGGTTACATAGGAGTTTAAGGCCATATTCTGCGATTTAAATGGTGCCGTTCGTAAGCCATCTTGTTTGAAAATACGGCAAAGCGCAGTTACGATTACACTTTTACCAACATCCGATGCCGTCCCTTGAACCATCAGGACAGCCCCCGCCTGTTTTGAATCGTTACCACTATACTTCCATATCGTTTTCTCTATATCCATTATGTTGTTATGCCTCCATCAGCGAATTATCAGAACGGCCAACAGGAGTAGTACAACCTCTAGACCTTCATTCAACGCACCATAAGTATCACCGGTCAAGCCGCCCAGTTTAGAGCTCATTACTCTGGCCGATAAAGTCCCTACCCCATAAGTCACAAGCGGAAGCAGAACGAAATACAGAACCAATCTCATCCAAGGAACCTCGTTCCAAGCAGTGAAGGAGGCAAGAAACAAGCCCGATGCCGACAATGTTATTGCGAGTATCGTGGACAGAATGATATCCCTCAAGCTCAAGCCGTGAAAACGTCCTGCCAGCCCTTCTCCTTCTCTCGCTATCGGCCATGAACGCATCGCCCAGCCCATGAACCATCGGCTCCATATCGGCGCGACCAATAGCGCCATGAAAGCTGGGAGAGCACCCAGTTCCAATAACGAGGCGATTAGCGACACTTTAAATAAAAGCAGTAAGACGCATGCTAATACACCCATCGCACCAACACGACTATCTTTCATGATCTCAAGCATTTTCTCGCGAGAACGATAACTTAGCAGGGCATCAGCAGAATCCATCCATCCGTCCAAATGTAATCCACCTGTCATCCAGACCCAGAGGATCAACGTAATTACTGCGGCCGGTAACGAGGGTAATGCCCAAGCAGACAGTGTTCCACCTGCCCACACCACTAAACCAATCACCGCTCCAACTAGCGGATAATATTTGACGCTTCGCCGCAACAGCGCTGGGGTGAAATCTAGTTCGATTTTGATTGGAATCCGTGACAAAAATTGAAAAGCGGCCAGAATTGGCCGGCTCTTATCACTCATAGAAGGTACTCCTTACTTTTCAATTCGATAGGGATTCCCACAGTAACAAGAAATACCTGCTGTGAAATACGGGCTAATCGCTGATTCAATACACCCGCTAAATCACGGTACAGGCGGCCCAGCGGATATTCCGGCACAATTCCGTCGCCTACTTCATTCGTCACCATAACTATCGTGCCAGGATAAGCCTTAATCGCAGCTTCCAGTTGTTCCATTTGTTCCATTACAGTAACTCCTGCTTCAGGTCCATCACCCGCTGTGAGCAGGACATTTGATAACCAAAGTGTTAAGCAGTCGACAAGAACAAGCGGAGCTTCACCAGTGACATTTCCACCTAACAGAATAGGATGAGAAGTCAACAATTCAGCTAGCCGAATAGGCTCTTCCAAAGTTGTCCAGTGAAAATCCGTTCCTTTTCTTTGCTCCTTATGCAGTGCAATCCGCTGCTCCATTTCTGTATCGAAGGCCTGAGCTGTAGCGATATATATAGCAGACTTCGCCTGCTTCATACACCAGCGTTCTGCGAACGAGCTTTTACCACTCCGCGCTCCACCCGTAACCATGACAATCATAGTTGGTTTGTCCCAGACTCTGCACTCTCTCCACCAGTAGATATGCCGGCACTCTCAAACGTAGCCATCTCAGCCATGATTCGGCAAGCAGCATCAATAAGATGAAGCGCCAGAACGCCTCCTGTTCCTTCTCCTAAGCGCATATCTAGTTGCAACATAGGGTCCAAACCAAGTTCTTTTAACAAATGAGCATGCCCTTGCTCATGAGAAGTATGAGAGGCAATCATGTAAACCGCAGACTCCGGTGAGAATCGCTGAGCCAATAATGCAGCAGCACTAGAAATAAAGCCGTCGATAACAACCGGACACTGGTGTGCCGCAGCAGCTAAGATTACACCGGTTAATCCGGCAATTTCAAGTCCACCTACTTTGGATAGAACATCGATTGGATCCAGCGAATTTGGAGTGTTACATTCCAGAGCGCGTTCTACGACTAACGCTTTATGTCGAAGAACTTCATCACTGATTCCGGTACCTCGTCCAACACTTTCTAATGGAGAAACACCAATTAAGGCACTCAAAACAGCGGCACTAGCCGTCGTGTTCCCTATGCCCATTTCCCCCGTTACGAAGAGCCGAACTCCTCGGTCATATGCCTCATTAACAATATTTGCACCGATTAACAATGCCGCTTCCGCCTCTTCACGACTCATCGCAGGACCTTTGGCCATATTGGCAGTCCCCATGCGAACCTTACGACTAATAAGATCTGGATGATTCATTTCAGCGTTAACGCCAATATCAACACACAGTACTTCTGCTCCAGCTTGCCGTGAGAGTACATTCACCGCCGCTCCACCAGCGAGAAAGTTCAAGACCATTTGAGGGGTTACTTCAGCTGGAAACGCACTAATTCCTTCTTCACAAACCCCATGATCAGCGGCCATCACAATTACCGAGCGGTGTGGAAATGAAGGTCGCTCGACCCCTGTGATTCCAGCTAGTTTAATAGCTAAAGTCTCAAGTTTCCCTAGACTCCCTGGTGGTTTCGTCAAAGAGTCCAAATGCGCAGCGGCGGCAGTGGCAGCATTGATGTCCAATGGTTTAATGTCACCTAGAATATGTGGAATTGAAATAAATTGACTCATAAATTAACCCCTCTCATTAATTGATAACCTTTTCTCCGTTTTCAACAGCAATTGCGGAGCTCCAACGTCAGGATGGGATACGATATGTGTTTTCACTTCAAACACTGCTTCCATCGTTTCGGAAGACAGGATTTCATCTGGAGTTCCTTCAGCAGCAATCTTCCCCTCTTGTAGCACAAGCAACCGATCACAAAATAGCGAGGCCAAATTCAGATCATGCATAACCGCAACCACCGTTAGACCTTCCTCTCTTTGCCAACTTGAGACAAGCTCCATAAAATGCATCTGATAGCGGATATCCAAATAAGTCGTCGGTTCATCCAGAAGAACGATTTCCGGCTGTTGAGCCATTACTTTTCCAAGTGCGGCTCGTTGCCTTTGCCCACCACTTAACATACTTAGGGGACGATCTTCCAGTTCCTTCAGTTCCAACTTTTCCATTATTTCATGGAGAAGTTTCTCCGCATTCTCGTCGCTCTCTTTACCACGCCAATCTTGAAACGGAAACCTCCCCATTTCGATTACCTCGCGTACCAGGAACGGTACAGGTGGTAACCCATCCTGTTGGAGTACAGCTAATTTGCGTGATAATTCCTTGCGCCGATAGGAAGCGAGTGGCTTGCCATCAAGCACTATTTCTCCTTGATCCGGTTTCTCCACGCCAGATATGAGATTCAAAAGCGTCGTCTTACCACTACCATTAGGTCCGATAATCCCCCAGAATTGACCTGGTTTGACCCTCCAACTCACATCGTTCAACACCGGAAGTCGCCCATAAGATTTAACTATGTCCTTTACATGGATCATGTCCATGTCCAAAGCACTTTGCATACTCATGACATTTCCGCCTCCCTTTGCTTCTTCTTCCGGTACAATAAATAAGCAAAGAAAGGAGCTCCAACAAACGCAGTAACTATACCTAAAGGAATCTCCGTCGGAGCCAATAATGAACGTGCCGCCAGATCACTCCACATCATAAATATACCACCACCAAGCGCAGAGAGTGGAATAATAAGTCGATAATCCGGTCCGGCGATAAGTCTTAACATATGAGGGACTACGAGTCCAACGAATCCGATAACACCGGACACCGAGACTGCCGCAGCTGTTAATAGCGTAGCCACAAGCAATACCCAGAGCTTGGTCCGCTCTACATGAAGTCCAGAATGGGCTGCATGCCGCTCGCCTAGTGCAAGTAAGTTTAGTGACCTGGCTTGGCTCCACAAGAATAGCGCCCCAAGTACTAAATACGGGAAAAGGATGGTCGTATATGACCATCCGCGAAGACTCAGGCTCCCCATCGTCCAATATAAAATTTCATTCACGGTCTTATTCGACATAGCCGTGAGAAAAGATACGATCGCTCCAAGGAACGACTGCATCACTACACCTGATAAAATAAGTCCTTCAATTGGAATCTTTCCGTTCTCGCGCGCCAACCACATTACGACCCATAACGTTACCATTCCTGTTAGAAAGGCAACAACAGGTAGAGAAAACACGCCGATCAAAGAGAACTGCCATCCGAAGAAAATGAGCGTTGCCGCCCCCACAGCGGAACCCGATGATACCCCAAGGGTAAACGGGTCTGCCAACGGATTGCGTAGTACTCCCTGAAAGGCAGCTCCCGCTATAGCAAGTGCCGCTCCAACCAGGAGACCCAAAAGAACACGAGGTAGTCGAACCTGCATGATGATTTGTTCCGAAGCTACATCCCAATCCTTAGTCACGAGTTGACCTATCCAGGGTAATCGATGCAACAAAATTCGAAGTATCTCTCCTAATGGCAAGGATACGGAACCAAATCCAATACAGATAAGTAACGTGACGCCGAGTAGGATCAGGCCAATCGCCCCATATCCCGCCAGCTTTTTACTCATTTATTCATCAATTCCGGATAAATCGCTGTTGCCATCTCAATCAATCCTTGAGTTACACGAGGACCCGGGCGGCTTAATAAATTATCATTAAGGCCAACAACGTGATCTTCTTTAATTGCTTTAATTTGATCCCATCCACTACGGCCTTTAATAATTTCGGCCAATGTCTTGTTATTCTCATCCACAACGCTGCTTGCATACAAAATGACGTCTGGATTTGCTTTAATAATATTCTCTTCATTAATTTCATTCCAACCTGTCAGATCAGAAGCTACATTCACGCCACCGGCTAGTGTAATCATTTCATCCATAAATTCACCTTTACCCACTGTCCAGCCTGGGGAGAATTCAATATAGACTTTACTCCGTTGCTCTGGTGTAAGTGATTTGACCGCCTCAACAACTTGATCACGTTCTTTTTCCATTTGGGAAACTACTTCTTCCCCTTTTGCCTGATGATCGGTAATTTGAGCTACTGCCCGAATATTAGCTATTACTCCATCTAGAGTTTTAGCATTAGATTGATATACTTTGATACCCAAATCGGTAAGGCTCTTCACTGTTGCTTCATCTACTAAATTGCCCGCCAATACCAAATCTGGTTGTGCCGCCACAACAGCTTCTACATTAACCTGCCATCCGCCCATTTTAGGCTTATCCTTAACAGCATCTGGATAATCATCATTATCAGATACCCCAACAACTTGTTCATCTAATCCGAGCGCAAACAATCCCTCAGTCTCAGACGGTGCAAGTGATACAATCTTCTGTGGTGCCGACTCAAAAGTAAATTCTGTACCTTTAGCATCTGTTACAGTTAAAGGGTACGTTGTTTTGAGTTCATCCTGTGTTGGTGCTGGAGTTGCTGTATTCTGCTCCTTTTGCACCTCATTTGTTGCGTTATTACTGTTCGCTGCGTTATTCGTACCACAACCTGCTGTTACAGCAAGCATTAATGCGAGCAACCAAACCGCCCAAATCTTTCTCATGTTCTTCATCTCTTTCTTCCTCCCCTTAATGGTTACTCTAATCTAGCATGAGCGAAGTTCCTTTGTTGATCACCTTATAAATCTTCGTACAAGAAAAAACCCAATCCGCTAGGAATTGGGTTACGTCTACAAGGTCATACCTATGACACCGCAAATACACGGGGCCCAGCATGAATCATCTTAGCAGAACGTTATCCTTTCCTCGAAGGACCGTCTATTACACCCGTGGGCAGGTCTCCTGACTTACCAGGTTGAATGACTAAGCTCGCCTTCCCATTATCCTTCATGGATAACAGTGGCAGAAAAGAGCTTCATCCCTGTTTTACAGTGGCGGGACCGTACCGGATTTGCACCGGCTTCCCTTTTAACCTAAAGTCTGCGATAACCGCTTTCTTCAGGACCTACGGGTATTCATTGGTTCGTGTGTCTATAAAGGCTTTCTTCTCTATAGGATTATAGGGGAAAAGGACAAAAGTTACAATACGAGTATAAATCAATCAGAAATATCTAAAAACACAAACTATACGTTACTTCCAGCGGCAATATTACCTAAGGATAAATCCGCTCCTAGTACACCAACTACCTCACCATCACTTAGAATCGGTACAGAAAGAGTCACACATCGTTGCTTCGTAATTGCAGATATGTATACTTCGGACAACACCGTTTCACCGGCCAAGGATCTTCTGAACCAATCTCTCCCTCTCGCATTAAGCAGACCCGCCTCAGGAATCGATACCACAAACGAACCATCACACCGGTTAGTCCATACAGCTTCCATAACCGTTTCTCTTGCCAATAGTTCCGCAAGTGCTGTTCGATGGACAGGTTCCTCCATCCCAATAAATAGGGGTTGTTTGGCTGCTTGAGATAGTTTGAGAGAATATGTCTGCCTAAGCTCAACTATACCATCCAATACATCTTCACTCGAATCAGAAATGCTATCCAGAGACGACATTAATTCCACGGATGCCTTGTGAAGTCCTACAGCCACGATTTCCAGATTAGCTGTGTGATTTCTTTGCGATTCCATTCGCTCTAAAGCACCTCCCACATGCGTAATGTTGTGATTAAGTGCATCATACACCTCTTCCAACATATTCTCCATATTCCGTGTCAACTCCGCCTGCTCCTGGCTTCGCGGGCCCGTTTCTCCAATGAGGCCATCTATCGCAGTGACCTCCTCAGTAATATAGCGAATATCTTCACCCATCTTCCGCATCAAAGAAGCACCTTGTGTAGCTGAGTCCCTTCCCCCTTGAAGTGAAATCTTCACCCTCTCAACTTCCTCTGCAATACGCTGAAATAAAGGTGCTGAATTACCGATCGCATGACTGCTTTGTTCAGCAAGTTGCCGCATCCGTACTGCAACTACATCAAACCCCTTCCCTTGGTCACCAACCCGAGCAGCTTCAATGGACGCATTCAATGCCAGCAACGCCACCTCCCCAGCAATCCCTTGCATATCCTGGTATAACGCTCCAAGCTTGCGAGTATTCTGTTCCAAATCCTCCATCGGTTTTTCAATCGACTGTTGGGAATCGGCTAGTGCGTGAATTGTGTCGTCAGCTTCTCTAAGAGATTCTGCCATAAGTGATGCCTCAGCCCTTGTCTTCTCACTCCGGGTATGTAGTGTCTTTGCCATCTCTTGAATTTCTGCTGCAGAAGCAGCTACTTCCTCCATGGCTGCAAGACTTTCTTGAACCAACTCTAATGATCGTTCACTACTTTGCTTGAGCTTCATATCCTCCAAAGAAGCGGTATCTGCTAGGCTCTTTAGTTTCTCTATACTTCCATTTACTTCACCGACAGCCGCCTGAACCCGATCCGCCGCTACCAAAGATTCGTTAGCAATGGTATTCCAATTCGTTGTTGTTGAGGCGCCCTGCAGCATGACTGTTGATTCAGTTCCCTGTTTAAGTCCTGTTAGCAAAAGTAGACCAAGGGTTAGGAAGGTTAAAAGTGCCATTACAATGATATACCAGGATGCGCCCTGCCACAGCACTCCAATAACCATAATTAGTGCGATTCCTGTTCCAAACATGGAGATACTTCTTGCACTCGAACGGAGTTGATTCATCTTCACCACTCCAATATGTTAGTTTACCTAACATTATAGTGCGATTAACACCATTTTCACAGCAAAAATATCATATTTTCGATAAAAGTAATTGATGATATTTGCTGTTTGAGTTATACATTACATCACATGTAATATATTTGGTTGCTCTGAGTGCTTTGAGATGAAGGCATCAGGGGGTATTCTGACATCATTCTAACGGAACCAGCCTATATAGCCCCCTAATCCAATTGGACACTCCAATCCACCTCATATACACTAAAATGAGTAAGGAGTAAATCGATGAAAAGACGATTCAGGTGCCCTGTTGAAACGAAGAAGGAGCTAGTGGTTGAAGTGCTTGCCGGTTACCGAGTAGAGATGGTAGCCCGGAAGCACGGAATGTCTCCTAAAACGTTAAGCAACTGGGTCCGCCAATATCAGGATGAGGTGGACGACCTTATGAAAAAGAAGCAAATCGATGCCGAGAAACTGAAACAGAATGCAGCCAGTTACGAAGATTTGCAGAAGAAATATGACAGTGCCATGAAGCTGTTGGGAGAAAAAGAACTCGAAAACAACATCCTTCGTGACTTGGTAAAAAAAAAGTATCCCGATTGGAAGTAGCAACACACTGGATTGAACAGGGATATCCTATTCAAAGAGTACTACGTCTGTGTGGAATCCCTCGTTCAACCTACTACTATCGTCTGCAACATCCTGAACACCAACAACCTGTCAGTAGCGGCCGGCCTATTCCGGGTTACTCATTTGACAAGGATGGAAAACAGGTGGTAGATGCTCGTATTAGAGGGTACCTCAGACGCCTTATCCAAGGGCCAAATTCAGCGTTCGGCTACCGAAAGCTAACTACGTTGTTGCGGCGAAAATATAAATTAATCATTAACAAAAAGAAAGTATACCGTTTATGCAAAGAAATGGGCATCCTTCATCCGCAGCGTGAACTGACAAATCCTGTACCCAAAAGGCTTGCAAATAACCGAGTTGTGGATGGACCTAACCAGTTATGGCAGATGGACATTAAGTACGGTTACGTAGCCGGTAAACGTCAGCATTTCTACCTGGCAAGCATTATTGACGTGTTTGATCGGAACATTGTCGCCCATCATCGCGGAAAGGTTTGCAGCACGCAGGACATCTTACGTACGGTACAGAAGGCGCTTCTAAAGCGGCGAATACACGAACAAGAACACAAGTTGGTCATACGGACCGATAATGGGCCACAGTTTATTAGTAAAGCTTTCTATACTTTTTGCGAACAAACTGGCATAGAGCACGAACGGATCCCCAACCAAACACCAAACAAAAACGCGTTTATTGAGTCGTATCACAGCATCATAGAGCGAGAATGTTACCAACGCAATTGTTTTGAAAATTACGAAGAAGCCTTTGCAGAAGTAGATCGATTCATTCGGTACTACAATACGGAACGGATCCATGGCAGTCTCAAGGATTGGCCACCCAAGGAATACTTACGTTTGATGACCATGGGGTTGATTCCCCCACAAAAAATTGCGCTATGATGAGATTTCTTAAGAATGATGTGGAAAGTGTCCAAATTTAGGGGGTTGAACCGTGGTAGCCATTATTTTGAGTTTAGAAGATCATAAAAAATTCTAACGGAACTGAAAGACCTTATTTCATCCAAATGATGCTCGAATGCATGATTTAGGATGAAATAACGTCTCCTCGTTCCGTTACAATCCAGAACAGTGGAATAAACCGCAAATAAGGTCGCTGAGTTCCGTTACAGCGATTCGCAATCATCTTCGTTGAAGCTATTTCAAGACAATCAACAACAATAAATTCACTTCTAGTTGTTCCGGACAGTCAAAAATTGCATACCTAGAGTGGCTAGAACATCCTCTCCATCGATCACATGCTTTAGCGGAGGGGGCCATCCCTTGTTTAGATACCGCTTAGCTTTGGCATCGACTTGCTCCAAATTGGTAACTTCAGCCGCCGATCACCTGCTTGATTTCACGAAAGGTGCACATACTGTTAGTCGAGAACTTGTGTGAGCGGACACTGAGTCCGTTATTTGCTGAAAATACCCCTGTTTTGTGATCTATGCGGACACTGGTTCCGCTATTCGCTCAAATATCTCTGATTATGATGTAATGAGGACGAATAACGGATCTCAGGTCCGCAGAACTCAAAAAAGGCCCGAAAAAGGCATAATAGCGGATCCTATGTCCTCTCACCTTGAATCTCAGCTTACAGATTCAACTTAACGGCATATCTCAATCTCACATTCTTAGTTTCTTGGTTTCTTGGTTTCTAGTTCGGTACAGTTCATCATCTTCTCAACTCTTCGTCCTCACATTCTCTCACCCAGCAACTAGAATAGACTCTTAGATGTTACCCTTTCAGCGATTGATCTCCCCTTTTTCAGATATAGGAGTCTTAGGAAATCATACCTTTGCTTGATTAGGTTATTTTTGCTATGCCCCTAACTCCGATCCATCCAATCTAACTGCACTTTCTGCAATTAAATGAATCAACCGTTCAAAACAACTAATTTAACTGTAGAAAATGAATCTGCCTCTACTGTAGATTCATTACTCCTATATAAAAAAAACACTAACAAACAGGCCAACCAGAGGCTTCTGGCTGACCTATTAACTCAAAGCTAACCATTTGGGTGGTCAACTCCATCTTGATATTACCGCTCCATCCTATGATGTTACTGCTCACCCTTTTGATGTCTCAGCACCATATGATGGTTATCCATTACATAACCACACATTACGGACGAAGGTTCCTTTTGTGATCGTGCACCGATCTGTAACGCTCAAACCTGCCTGAGAAATGTCACTATCTAGCGCCTCGGATGACACGATCACTGACCGCTCACTAAAGCGCCGCAGACTCGTCAACATCTTAATCCGTTCCGACTCCGGGAGTACAGAACATAGGTTATAAGGCATGTCCAATATGGCAGCGTCAAAATATTGTTCCACTTCGTTCATATCTCCGATACTCACGAGAGCTGAATCATCGTATCCGAAATGCCGTAGATTGATTCGAGCACCCTTAATCGCGAGCGGATTGATATCCTGGCCAATCATATCTATCCCCATCGATAAAGCCTCAATCAATACATTACCCATCCCGCAACAAGGATCTATTGCCCTTATACCTTTCGGCCGGGGCACTGCAATATTGACTAAAGCCCTGGCCACAGGGGTACTCAGTCCTGTTGAATAGTTTTGCGGCTTATCTTTATGCTTTAGCCAAATGGCCTCCGACGAATAACATATCCCAAAATACCAGCGTCCTTCACTCGAGAGCAAGCCATAAGTGACATCTGGATGTCGCATTTCTGCTTTACCAGTGATATTCATTCCAACTTGTCTTTCCAAGTTACGCTGTTCATCATAGCTAATTTTATCCCCATGTTTGATATACAGCACTTTAAAGGTCGCTGCGCCTAACTCAAGTGAATTCACCGCAGAAGTAATCTCCTCTAGAGATTCACCTGTGAACAATACATCGATCCTCATCGAGATGAAGGGGCTACGGCTGGGGTCTATTTTTACACTTGTTTCTACAAAGGAATCATACGGTGCTCCACTCTTTCCGAACAGGGCTCGTAGTTCCATTTGACACAAGTCTCGTTCGTTCTCATGGCATGCATAGGTATAGATATAGCTATGTTCACATTCCAAGGTCAATCACAATCCAATCTTCAATATTGTAATACTAGGGTAGTATATAGCGAGATTCATTTTGGCTTTTGTAGCTGTATCCTGTGCCTTAATATGCCGCCTATAGGCACCTTCGTATCCCAAAACCCTAATCCTGGCTGGAGGATGGAAGATAACATAGAAATAACTCCACCGTGTGTAACGATAAGAACAACAGGGTTCTGTTCCGCAGCCACTAATGAGTAAGAGAGCAGCATAAGTTCCCTATACACACTCGTAACCCTATCTCGGAACTGATCCCAAGACTCTCCACCAGGCGGTGTAACTTCTTGAGGGTTATCAATCCATGATCGATATAGAGGATCTTCCTTGAGCATGTCATAGGTCTGCCCTTCCCACTCTCCAAAGTTCAATTCTCGCAGCCTGTCATCACAAATGGCAACTTGCTGTAAGTCAGGACGAACATAAGCCAATGTATCTCGGCAACGACTTAAATCGCTGCAATATATGGCAGAGAAGGAGACCCCAGCGATTTCTTTACCCAGTAGCTCTAGACCAGACGCCGCACCCGAAAGCAACTTCTGATCGTTATGCCCCTGATAACGCCGCTCCACATTCCATGGGGTTAATCCATGGCGGACGATCCACCATTCCACATGTAAATTCGTTTCATTTTGTGTATCGTTAATTGATAATTTCTTGTGGGATTCACTATTTTTGTTGAGTTCATCAAACAAATTTACCACCCCTTCTTGCTCTTACCTATTGTTCACTTTAACTCAATACCATCTCCAGTAAGTAGTTCTCCATCACACCCAAATCATGCCGTTGATTCCGATCCAAATTGACGTACCTATCAGAACAAAAACGCCCGATACCAGAAACATGAGCTTTGCTGTCCGCGGAATATCCTCAGGCTCCAGCTCACGTTTTTTGTCACCCATATACGCGCGGAACGACGTCACACCATGGTAAGAGTTCTCACCACCAAGTCGTATACCTAACGATCCTGCTACAGCAGACTCTGGATATCCACTATTGGGACTAGGGTGAGCTGAGGCATCACGTCGCACAGCACTCCATGCTCCCTTCGGATCGAGTCTAAGACACCATGAAGCTGCGATTAGCAAAAGGGCTGTTAGACGCGCAGGGATATAATTTGCAATGTCATCCAGCCGAGCGGAAGCCCAACCGAGATGAATATATTTATCGTTCTTGTAGCCAACCATCGAATCGAGCGTATTTACCGCTCGATAAGCCATGGCTAGCGGGGCGCCGCCAATTAACGCGAAGAATAACGGCGACACCACGGCGTCGACGATGTTCTCCGCCACCGTTTCCACTGCGCCGCGGACGACTTCCGGCGGTTGCAGGTCGGCTGTATCGCGGCCGACGATCATGGAGAGCGAGCGGCGCGCAGCCGGGAGATCTCCGCGGCGTAGATGGCCGCACACTTCCATGCCGGCGTCCCGCAACCCTTTCGCGGCGATTGTCGTCGCGATGAAGGCAGCCTCGGCGACGGCGGCCAGCCATGGATTGACCATGGCCAGCAGGCGCAGCGCGGCCCAGGTCAAGGCAAAGCTGCCGCCAACGACCAGTAGCGGCAGCAACAGCCCCGCCACGCGGTAGCGGCGGGGCTGCACCAGGCGGCGAATCGCCACCTCGATCGCGCTAATCGCCTTCCCCATCCCAACCACGGGATGAGGAAGCCAGCGCGGATCGCCAACCAGCCGGTCCAGCGCATACGCGGCCGGCAAGATCCACCACGCCGCCATCAGCGGCGCTCCTCCGCTGCAACGCGCAGCGATTCGCTCACGGCGGCGTACACCAACCGCCCCACCGCGCCGCCGATATCCGTCGCGGTCCCCGCATAAGCGTGCACAAGCGGCCAATGCGCTGACTGGCTTACACCTAACACGACCGAATCGGTCGTTGTTCCTGTAGCCGTCAGCCCATTCTCAGCGTCCAGTACGCCCAGATCGCTCAGTGCCGCTGCCTTCGCCTCCGTTGCCGTAATGATCGCGTTAACCATCGCCGCTGGCGTCATTTTCCCATCTACAACCAACATCAAATTGATCGTTCCCGGCGTCCATGAGGCTGGAAACGTCGTCCGTTTCACCCCTGCCCGGGCACCGTTCGATACACCTGCAGTCGCGCAGCAGAAGACAGCAAAATCATCCGTACGCTCTTCTGCCACTGCAGCGTGGCGAAGCTGAACCGCCGTAAGTAAACCGGCCGTTTCTGTCTGTGGATATTTCCACTCCTGTAACAACAGCGATATATCTCGTTCAGGATCATCACAACGGTAGAATCGATCTACATAAATGTTGGCCACTCTTCGTATCGGTTTCATGCCACCACCAAACACCGCGCTACTTAGCCCCTCCATCATGGATGGTGCCTCCAGCAGCAAATGTCGCTCCCCTTGAATAAGCTTTAGCCCAGGCCAGCTTGTAGATTCGTAGATGTCTCCTTCTTTTCCATGTAAAAATGGTGTTGTCACTATAATGCCCCTCCCACTACCCGTTCCATTTCTGTGAGCAGTTTGCAATTGTCATCATTCCCCTTAACCGCAATGCGGATATCCCTATCACTTAGCCCCGGATACATTGCACAACTCCGCACCAATATTCCACGCCGACCAAGTGCCTCCTGCATACCCTTTGCACTCCACCCCTGCGGCAAACGTACCAGCAGAAAATTCCCCTCACTCGGCCACGTCATACAGCCTAGACGACTCAGTCGATCCCGCAAAAACTCTCGTTGCTGCGCAACTAGAGCAATCGTCGCCGCTTCATACTCCTCACTCGCAGACAAACAATATTCACCAGCTATCAAAGCTAACAAGTTTACACTCCAAGTCACCTGCTTATCTCGCATCATCGCAGCCAACTGAGGATGAGCCATCGCATACCCCAGTCTTAGACCTGGTATCGCATAAAACTTCGTCATCGACCGAATCAGAATCAAATACCTGTAACGTTCAAGTTCCGACAGAAGCGATTGCCGGTTTGTATCCGGAATAAAGTCAATAAATGCCTCATCCAACACCACATAGGTTTTATGTCGTTCCCCTGCTTCAGCAAACAATCGCAGTTCATCTAGTCCATACTGCACACCGTTCGGATTGTTTGGCTGTCCGATAAACACAAGATCACTCTCTCCAATCAGACGTTCTACATCCGCTGGCTCAGCTTTAAAAGCTCTCTCTTCTGTACCAAAGACACTCCTCACCTCTGCCCCGAACTGCTTAGATAACGTCGCATATTCAGAGAAACAAGGCTCAACGATACCAACTACTTTCGGAGATAAGGCAAGCAAGGCAAGCGCCATGTTTTCCGCTGCCCCGTTTCCTATAACAATAGTCTCTTTATCGACGTTATTCTTCTTCGCTAGTAATAAAGTCAGTGTTCTGTGTCCCGGATCTGGGTAAGAAACAACACCAGGCAAGGCATCCCTGAGTCTGTCTAGCAGTCCAGGCGGTGGACCCAACGGATTAATATTGGCACTGAAATCTATAAATTCTCCCGGCGCTATGCCGTACCTAAGGGAGGCTGTCTCTAGATCGCCCCCATGACCATACACTTCCAGCATGTTTTCAAACCTCTCTTTATGGTTACATGTCGTTATAAATCTTCATAACTAGCCGACTAGAATCAATGCCCTCATTATGCAGTTTATGGGCTCCTTTCGTCAATCTCTGGGCTTTTATCTCATCTACCATAATTTAGGATGCCATATCTTCTTTTTAGAGTTACACTATATGAAAATACGATTCTATAGGAGGCCAAATCTCACATGCCAAAACCATTCGCACTGCCTGTTAAGCAAAAGGTTGATCTGAGCACTATCGATCCAAAGAATACGGGTACATTTCTGAACAAAGAAGAAGTGGAAGAAGAAACTATCAAGCTGAAGGAAGAGTTTCAGGAGTTACAGGAGAAACTTAATGCGGGTAAGAATGAGGCTGTTCTTTTTGTGTTTCAAGGCATGGATTGCAGCGGTAAAGACGGGGTAATCAAACATGTTTTCTCTGGACTTAATCCTGCGGGTGTCTCCTCTTATAGTTTCAAAACACCAACCGAAGAAGAATCACTGCATGATTTCCTCTGGAGAGCTCACAGTAAAGTTCCTGCTCTTGGTCATATCACTACTTTTAATCGATCCTATTACGAGGATGTACTTATTACACGGGTACATGAGTTGATCTCTGATAAAGAAGCCAAAAGCCGCTTCAAACACATTAACCATTTTGAGTCTCTTTTAGAGAATAACCATGTAAAGGTAGTTAAAATATTTTTGCACATTTCAAAAGAGTTCCAGTTAGAAAAGCTAAAAAGTCGGATCGAAGATCCCGCAAAGAACTGGAAGTTTGATCCCGCCGATTTAATGGAACGTAAGTCTTGGAAGAAATATAGAAATTACTATGAAGAATTGCTTGAAAAATGCAGCAGCGCATCCCCATGGCATGTTGTCCCTGCAGATCATAGATGGTATCGCGACTATGCCGTTCTAAGCATTGCAGTGGAGTCATTAAGAAAATTAAATTTGAAAGATCCTGAACCCATTCCTGAGTTAATGACCCTCCTTGATGAAATTAAGTAATCATAGTTCTCTCATCATATCTCCCTTTTCCTTTGGTTTTGTGTGCAATTGGTTTACAATGTAAAAGTAGCTCGGATGCATTAATTATACAATTAGTAAACCAGTTACTATACCACTTAACCTATATCGGAGGAGCGATACTCATGTTATTTATCGATAATCAGGGGATTACCGATCCGTCAATTAATTTGGCAATCGAAGAATTTGCACTTAAGCACCTTCCGATGGACGACGACAGTTACTTGCTGTTCTATATTAACGCACCGTCCATTATTATCGGCAAACATCAGAACACCATCGAAGAGATCAATACTGAATACTGCAAAGAAAACGGAGTTCAAGTCGTACGTCGTCTCTCCGGCGGTGGCGCGGTCTATCATGACCTCGGTAATCTGAATTTTAGCTTCATTACCAAAGATGATGGACAATCCTTCCACAACTTCCGCAAGTTTACCCAGCCTGTAGTTGAAGCACTTCATTCATTAGGTGTGAATGCCGAGATGACGGGTCGCAATGATTTACAGGTCGGGGAACAGAAAATATCAGGTAACGCACAGTTCGCAACACGGGGCCGGATGTTTAGCCATGGCACACTGATGTTCAACTTGAATTTGGACAACGTTGCTGCCTCATTACAAGTCAATCCTGAGAAATTCAAATCAAAGAGCACCAAATCTGTGCGTAGCCGTGTCGCGAATATCGTTGATTTTCTGGATAAAAAAATGACGATTGAAGAGTTCCGATCCGAACTCCTTCGCCATATATTCGGGATGGATGCAGAATCCGTACCACAGTATAAATTAACCGATGCCGATTGGAAGAAGATTCACGAAATTTCCGAAGAACACTATAAGAACTGGGATTGGAACTACGGATTGTCCCCAGAATCAAACGTCAAGCATTCCAAGAAATTCCCGGTCGGAATCATCGACCTACGCATGAACATCAAAGACGGACAGATCCAAGATATTAAAATTTACGGCGATTTCTTCGGTGTAGGAGACGTAGCAGATATCGAGAATAAACTAAGAGGTATTCGTTACGAAGAAAGTGTAGTTCGCGATGCACTAGCCGATATCGATGTGAAGCATTATTTCGGGAACTTGGAAAAGGACGAGTTTATTGGGCTTGTTTTCTTGGAGGAATAGCGGGGGATTGAACTACTGATAGTGATGGAGCTACGATAACAAAATGTTCTTACGATCGCTGTTGTCCCCAAATTTCTCGATTGAACTTTTACAAAGTTGAAATTTGGGGACAAAGGCGAACGCTCCGCTTCTTCAGAATCATTTCGCTCTCGTAGCTAGTATCACTTTTAATATTTCAACTTATAAGAGGTAGAAGTCTGAAGACAAAGGCGAACCTAGCATGCTTCCAAGCTAGCTTTTCCAAGAAACTATAAAGTTCTTCAGAACCATCCCGATATCTACTGGAATTTAGAAGTTATACAGCAATTACATAATTGTCAGACGGAAATAGAGTGATAGACTGTCCTAGATTGTTGCCGTTTAATATCGGAAGTCACCTGGACGATATCCTGGTGTTATTTCCAAGACAAAGGACCCGCCAAGGCGGGTCCTTTTCACTTCCGTCCCCCCGTTATCTGAACCTTTTATGCTCTAAGACGCTTTATATCTTGTCTAGGCGGAAAACCAAACATTCGGGAATACTCACGGCTGAATTGCGAAGGGCTTTCATAGCCTACTCGAAATGCCACATCAGTGGCATCTGCTGACTCAGTTAACAATAGCCTACGGGCTTCCTGAAGTCTCAGTTGTTTTTGGAACTGAATAGGACTCATTGCTGTTACTTCTTTAAAGTACCGATGAAACGAAGAAACACTCATATTCGCTATTTCGGCAAGCTCCCGGGTCCGCAAAGAACTAGCATAGTTATTCATGATATGTTCAATAACATCTTTAATTTGATGAGTTGAACTTCCTTCCATTACAATATGCTCCAATGCAATTCCATTCTGACCTTGCAGCACCCGATAAAGAATCTCTTTTATAATTAGTGGAGCAAGTACTGGAATATCTTTAGGCTTATCTAACAAACGAGCTAACCTGAGAACCGTATCCATTAAAGAAGACTCCATCTGGCAAACAAACATAGCTCGCTTAGGATTTTCTTTAGAGTAAACTCGAACTTCAGAATCCTGTAAAACCTCTAATATTTGACTCGGTGTAAATTCAAGTTTGAAACCTAAATAAGGAATATCGGGAGTGGCTTCGGTGACTTGGGCGGTAACTGGCAGGTGTACGGATGCAATTAGGTAATCGGCAGGACTGTACCTAAAACGCTCCTGCGCCAACCATACCTCCTTCGCCCCTTGAACAACCATACATAAGGACGGTTTATACACTCCATGTCTTGGTACAGACGCATTCGAGTCACGCATGAAAAATAAGGACGGAATAGCAGTTTGGTGAACACCGTCTTTTTCTGAATAACACTCAATGATTTTTACGAGCTCATTCTGCTGATTAGTGATTATTTCAGACATTTGATCCTCTCTTTCGTCAATCTTTTATAGTCTGATTATAGTCCATATTCATTCGATACATAAGTGGTAGTGAGAGGATTAGGCAAACATCTGGCATGAATGGGATAACGGTCGATTTGTCCTCTGGTGCATAATAAGAATGTAAAACGCGACGGCGGATTGAGCCTGTCACGGATGTAATGGATAGCATTCAGTCGATTTAATCATACTTTTAAGAACAGGAGGATTTATATGCAAAAAGTAATTTTGAACAATGGTGTTGAGATGCCTATACTCGGTTTTGGTGTTTTTCAGATTGCTGATCCAAATGAATGTGAACAAAGCGTTTATGACGCTATTATGGCAGGTTATCGTCTGATTGATACCGCTGCCTCTTATCAAAATGAAGAAGCAGTTGGTAGAGCAATTAAACGGAGTGGTGTGGCAAGAGAGGAATTATTTATCACTACGAAGCTCTGGGTTCAGGATGCTGGTTATGAGCGCACAAAGAAAGCATATGAAAAATCATTGAACAGATTACAACTTGATTATTTGGATTTGTATTTAATTCATCAGCCATTTGGAGATGTACATGGCTCTTGGCGCGCTATGGAAGAGTTGTATCATGAAGGAAAGGTCCGTGCAATCGGCGTTAGTAACTTCCAGCCGGATCGTCTAATCGATTTGATTATTCATAATGAAGTAACTCCTGCCGTAAACCAGGTCGAAACGCACCCCTTCAACCAGCAAATCTTAAGTGCAAAATTTATGAAAGAAAACAATGTTCAGATCGAGTCTTGGGCGCCTTTTGCAGAAGGAAAAAATAACTTGTTCGAGAATGAGATACTGATACCTATTGCTGAAAAGTATAATAAATCCGTTGCCCAGGTAGTTTTACGGTGGTTGACACAAAGAGAAATCGTTGTGATTCCGAAGTCTGTTCGTAAAGAAAGAATTATCGAAAACTTCAATATCTTTGATTTTGAATTAAGCCCAGAGGATATGGAATCGATTACTACGTTGGATACGAAACAGAGTCTGTTCTTTTCACATAACGATCCTGAAATGGTGAAATGGATTAGTACTCGTAAACTTGATATCTAATAATCGTTATTTTGGAAGGCCACTGGTAGGTTCTGTTTATGTGATAAAAAAGTACTTAAAGAGGCATCCTGCAAAGGATGCCCTTTTTTTAATACCTCTTATTTCCTTTTCGATTAATACACGAATCTTGGTGCATTATAGATCGATCTTGCTCTAGCCTCACAAAAAAAACACTTCTACAGCACGTCAGTCCCGGCTCGCCTCATAAATCTTCTGCGCCACCATCTCCGGCCTTGTGCGAGTATCCGTAAAGTGGTCCCCATCGCCGACGATAAGGCGGAACTGGCCGAGTCGAGTGGACATATGCGGATTCCAGCCAAATCCCTCTCCTTGTGGTAATGCATTGTCTTGGAGAAAATATACATAACCTTTCGGTATAGACAACTCATAGAAGACTTTAAGATCTAGCTTCTCGAAAAGCGGTCTGGCCGGTTCCGGAATAACACTTGTATACATCCATCTGGCTTCCTCGAATGTAGCCGTATTGACGAATAAATCCCGAAACAGTGGAAACGGAAGCATGATCGTATCATCCTTCGAGGCGGCTCTAAGTTGCTCGAAACCTTGTCTCGTTTGGGGCGGTAACTCGTCGGCAAGAGATTCGCCATCATTCAGAACGAACGCATCCCAGAAGACGAGGCGCTTGATGCGATCCGGTACCTGTTCTGCAACCTTTTGGATGACCGTTCCGCCAAAGCTGTGCCCGACGAGAATGAAGTTGTGTAGATTCAGTTTCGTTATAAAATCAACAACGGACTTCGTGATCATCGCATGCGTGACATTTTTGTTCGGATCTTTGCCGTGTCCGGCGTATTCCGGCGTATAAACGGTATGCCCTTGACTGAACAGCGCCGCCGCTACGCCGTCCCAGAAGTGAGCGTCAGCCCAAGAGCCATGCACAAGCACGAAGGTAAGCCGTTGCTGCGAGGGTATACGGTATCTTTCATTCGATTCGCTGGGCATAAACCTATAATCGGGATATGGGAATTGATGAATTTCTTGGGGATAAGGAAACATGTACAAGTCATCCTCTCAAAATAACATATGTTATCAGCTTATGCCCATTGCGTTTGAGAGGTTACCACACTTTGTTTAGCTTATTACTTCTGGCCGCTAGTGTAAGAATAATTCTACAACTGTTCCTTAGCTTGGAATTGCTAAAATCAGGGTAAACGATATGGCTGAAAATAGAGCTGCGAAAAATATGGTCATAGGTCCGGCATTCGATCGAGACTAAAAGTAGGACTTGCTACCATCCGAATCCTTCCTCAAAGTAAATTTATCAAATAGTCTGCCCTCTTCGTCAATTGCCCGTAGTTCCAAATGATCCACGGTTACAATAACCTGTAAAAAATGCGGCACCGCCAATGACTGCGATGTATGCCATTCTCGCTTTGGTAATAGCCATTCTGGCATAGCACCTGCACCTCCAGCCACAATGTAGGTAATCCCGCCTTGGAAATCTACTTTACCAGCACGAAGTGGGTGACTACGTTCGTATACGATAGTGTGCGAATTAAATACTAGATCTACACCATACTGCTCAAACAAGGGACATAGTTGTCGCAAATCTTCTACTTGATACCCCCCTGATACAAAAGGCGGATAATGAAAAAAGACGATTTTCCACTTCGCAGATGTCGATTGTAGATCATGGATCAAGAAATCATATTGTTCATTTCCCGGACTCATTTCTCCCGCACTGAGTGGGTAATCTTCAGACTTTATAAAATCTGTGCTGTCCAGACAAATGAAATGAACATCGCCATAATCAAATGAATAATAATTTTTGGGTGGGGAAAAGTCAAAAAATTCATAATACCACGAAGCATTATTCTCATGATTGCCGAGGCAACTGTAGAATGGCGTAGTTGTTAAAAAGTCAGCCCCCGGGCCAAAGAAGTATTTCTCCCAATCCTCATAATTGTCTCCATTATCAACAATATCACCAACAAATAAAGTAAGATCAGGTCGATATCTTTGCATCTGTTTGAAAATATTTATATTCGTCAGGCCATCTGATGGATCAAAGCTGCTATATCCTCCGGTTTCACCCGTCACCGTAAAGGAGAATGGCTCTCCTCTTCGTACTGCCGTTTTAAATGGATAGGGACCTGATTGGACCTCTCCCTTCGCATTTGCCGAGTGAATAGTATAAAAGTACATCGTTCCGGGCTCAAGTCCTGTTACTGTAAGTTGGTGGATCGTAGAACGCTCCTCATTGGAGACAGACGCGATAACGACCTCCGGTTTCTTGTAGTTCCCTTGATGTCCACTGTGTATTCTCTCCGCCAACAATATCTCGACACTTGAAGAAGCCAAATCAGAAGTCTCCCACATCATCGTCATGGAGTCTTCGGTGGGTCGTTGTAAATAGGGTCCTTTCGATAGAAATAGCATGATTTCCCCTCACTTTGAACTAAGATTATCCGCTATTTGTAGAACATATTACTCTCCCACTCTTCACGCAAAAGTCCCATTCGGATGGAATCGTAATATACTCCATTATAATAACGGCATTTTCTAAGTCTGGCCTCCATGGTCATTCCCAGCTTTTCTCCCACTGCAATCATCCTTACATTCCCTGACCAAGTTGTAAAACCCACCCTTACCAAGGGTAACGTGTTGAATAAATGATTAGTCCATAACTTAAGCGCTCTAGTACCAAAGCCACCACTCCAATAGTGTGGATCAAGGATGCCAATCCCCATTTCAAGCCAATTAGAAAGTTTATGTTCCCAATAGTAATTAACCTTTCCGATGACTTTCCCATGGGCTTCAATGACCCAATCATCTTCCTGATCAATAACGTTATCCCTCAGCAGATAATCATCCCAAGAAATCCGTTTATGTTCATAATAAGGTGCATCCCATTTCTTCCATTCCGGTGATTCATCGCTATAGATTAGTTCCCAAAGTGACCTTAAATCCTCTTTCTTTGCAGGTCTAATCGTCAACTCTTTGTCTTTATACATCTACTCGCCCCTTAGCTTAACTATAAAATAGAAACCATCCAAATAATGAAATGCGCAGCTGGTACCAACAATATTTGTGCAAGCACCGTACCTACTAACCGCGAGATCATGAGTAACCCAAAAACCTTATTAAGTGCAGTAATCTCTTGTTCTCCTCTAAGTACTTTGTCCGTGATCAAACCAATTTGCGGATCAATCAGTATAGTTAGTAAAATCGTCGCCACCCCATTGATTAATCCCGAGGATTGCAATGCAGTCGTCGCATATTCTGTTGTAAATGTCGAAGCCAGTAAGGCTGCTAACACACCTATAGTATAAATGGCGGTCACAACACAATTAAGAATCACTAACCTTTTTGGTATGCCTCCAATTCGCAATCGTGACAGCATCGATAACTTGGGCTTGCGCAAATGATGTCTTGCGTTACTCACTTTTTGAATAGAAACGGAAGTACGGATCATTTGAGGTATGGACCCGGATACTTCTAAATGTGCTATCACCCTAGAAAAAAGTACAACAGCAGAAGGAAATAACAATAATGCCACTATGGTCCCCATTGTTGACGCACCAATAATAACTCTTAAGTGACCTACTAAATCAAAGCCCACATTTTGCTTTGCAAAGTCTATGATTTTCCCAGTTAGTAGACCCTGAACCATATTTGCCGTTCTTGAAACCAAGAGAATGATCCCTGTTAACGATAAGGCAACGGCTAATTTCCCTAAACGAACTCCTGCTAAGCGAAGTGAATATGTAAGTGTCTCTGAGAGGTGAATAATGAAGGTAAACAAAGCAACAAATATGACTTGTTCCAGCAACAAACTCACCCCATTGTTTATAAATTCCCTACAACCACCGGGAGTTGTTCATCATTTTGGGATAACCAAATCATTTCCTCAGCGAATCTTGACTGCACTACATTATGATCATCCATATCCGCGGTAATCCACCATTCAGACTCCATATACCATAACATTCTTAAGGAGTTTACTAATCTACCCGAGTGATAATTATGTTCCATACGATATCCATCTAAAAAGGCAGAAACAAAATCCGTACGCAAATCACCATTATACAATGCCCACGACATGATAGCTCTGGCAACATCTAATTCTGGGTAATCAAAGTTTAACCTGTCAAAATCTAGTACAGCAGACACCTTATTTTCATAGAACAAAAGGTTATCTACCCACAAGTCACGGTGAGACCATCCGGTTAAAGTTGTATCCAAAAAATCGATATCTAAAGTTTCAGTTAATTTCAACTGCAGTTCAATACGGCTTTGTAGATGAGTCATATCATTGTTTGTTGCCTCCTCCATAACATGATGCCAATGAGATATTCGCTCTTCGCGACTCGGGGGTACAAATTGGGGGGTAATATCATCTCCTAGAGCGGTATCATTCAAGATCCGATGCATCTTCCCCGTAATCAAACCAAGTTCATACATTTGTAGTTTGTTGATATCTTGAGGTTTAACTCTATTTCCAGGATAAAACTGCATGATAATAAATTTCTCATCATCTAAACCATGCAGGACCTCTCCATCTCTAGTTAAAAGTTCTGGGCAAGGAACTCCGAAATCATGTAACCTTTGTTGTTGTTCCAAGGCTCTAGTTAATACATGAACATCCTTATACCTTTTGGCATGGTAGATCTTGAGTAAGAATTCCCCGCGGTCTGTTATGAGTCTCCACTTTAAATTTAGCCATCCCAATGAAACGGGAGTCCATGAGTGCAGCTCAAACCCATATAATTGCTGGGAGTTCCTCTGTAATTCTAATAAAATGGGGTGAATATCTTGGTTCATGTTTTCACCTCTATTTAACAAATATTATAAGTAGGTTCATGGGTAATATTACCACATGGGGGTGCGTTTCGAAATCATAAATTCTATGTCAAGCCTTGATTTAACCCAGTCTCCACATTCCTCCAGAACTCCACTGTTGTATCCATTTTTAACAAGCACTTATCTTTAGATAGAGCTTTTAAATTGAAATCTGCGCTCTGTACGGTACAATAGATATAGAAATTATAAAGAGACAAGTAGGAACGGCTTCAACCTTGTAAGGTGCTACCCGTTTCTGCGAGAGTGTTCTATAACCATCACGGAGGAGAGAACTATATGTATAAACTGATTGCCATCGATATCGACGACACCTTGATTAACGACGACAAAAAAGTGACCCCAGCCACACAGAAGGCACTTGAAGAAGCCGTAGCAGCGGGCGTTGTCGTCACATTAGCCACAGGTCGTGCTTATGCTTCGGCCCATGTGCTTGCTCGCCAAACTGGACTGAATGTCCCGATTATTACTTATCAGGGCGCACTGATAAAGAACCTGCTGGATGAGCAAGTATTATACGAACGATATGTACCAACTGAGGCCGCGGACAAGCTTTTTAAATATTGCATTGAACATGACCTTCATTTGCAGACTTACATTGATGACAAGTTATACGCACGTGAAGAAAATCAAAAGTTAATTGATTACACCAACCTAAACGGGACCAAATACTATGTTGAGCCTGACTTTGCCAAATTGGTCGCTCAACCTACACCGAAGATGCTTATCATCGATGAACCGGACTATTTAGATGAGATTGCCCCTGTACTCCGTGAACTGCTCGGCGACAGTGTGCATATCACCAAATCTAAACCAAACTTCCTAGAGTTCATGCATCATGAAGGAACCAAAGGCCATGCCCTGAAATTCCTCGCTAACCACTTCGGCTGCGATCTTTCCAACACGATTGCGATCGGTGACTCTTGGAATGATCACGAAATGCTCGAAGCAGCAGGTCTTGGTGTTGCTATGGGTAATGCCATCCCAGCATTGAAAGAAATCGCCGACTTCGTAACTGCCAGCAATAATGATGACGGTGTTAAGCTCGTCATTGATAAATTTGTGTTTAACCGGGAATAAATCAAAAAGGAGGCCAACCAGTAATCTCTGGTTGACCTGTAATAATACCAAAAGCTGTCCCACCCTTAGTTAGTATGTACTGTGGAGGGACAGTTTCTTTTTTCCGTTTGGGAACGATCTGATCAGAGTAAACCAAAGTGTTGGCAGTAATCAATAGTGTTATTAAAAATATACTAACAGGAATTCCTCCCGTTAATCGGACTAGAACTTACATTGGCGGATAATAACTGGAATTCCTCCAGCTATATGACACGTAACAGAGATGAGAAACAATAATTCTTTGAAACAACTGGAGTTATGGACCTCTGTCAAAAAAGTGGACACTACCTTAAGCGAATTAAGCAGATTTCTTCTGAAACTGTGCAGCAAAACGAATCGGTGACAAGTATCCGAGAGCACCGTGAATTCGCTTGCGATTGTAAAAAAACTCAATATATCGAAACAACTCGTCTTTGGCTTGTTGTTTGGTCCTAAACCTTCTGCAATAAACGAGTTCCTTCTTTAGGATGCTATGAAACGATTCAATACAAGCATTGTCGTAGCAATTTCCCTTGCGACTCATGCTAGAGATCATGTTGTAGTTCTTAAGCAATTCACGGTATTCTGTGGATGCGTACTGTGCTCCACGATCAGAATGGTGAATGAGACCTTCCTCAGGCTTCTTGGCTGCGTAGGCATCCTTTAACGCCTCAAGGACTAATTCAGTTGTCATACGGTCAGCCAGTCGCCACCCCACAATCTCACGAGTGCACAAGTCCAGAACGCTTGCAAGGTATAACCGACCCTCTCTGCACGGAATGTAGGTAATATCTGTGACCCACACCTTGCTGGGCTCCGTACTTTGAAACTGTTGGTTCAGGATGTTGGGTGCAATGGCCATATCATGATTAGAATCGGTAGTTTGTACTTTGTACTTCCGTGAAACACAAGAACGTAAACCGAGTTCTTTCATATATACACCTACCGTTCGTTCCGTCACGTTATACCCGTCTTTGTTCAGTAAAAATGTGATCTTTGGTGCACCATAACGCTCTTCTGAGTCACTGAAATGGTAGCGGATCCGCTCTAACACTTGGTTTTTCCGCAACTCTTGTTGGCTTATCTCATGGTTTCTCCATTTGTAATAACCGCTCCGGGAAACGTTAAGTACATCGCACATCTTCTCCAATCGAAACTCGGAGCGGCTATTCTCGATGAACTGAAATCTCAGTTCTTTGGTTTGCTGAAGATGTGCACTGCTTTTTTTACAATCGATAGCTCTTCTTCTACATCCGCAATCCGACGTTCTCGTTCTTGTAGCACTTGTTCCTTTTCTTTCAGCAACTGTTCAAGCTCCCGAACTCGCTCCATGTTTGCGATAGGTTCATTTTTAAATTCGCGGTACTTAGCCTTCCAGGCATGTAAGGTCTTCGCTGAAATATCTAATTCAAGAGCCATATCCTCCATCGACTTCGTCTGCTCCTGAAGGTACTTGACCGTTTCTTTCTTAAATTCTTCGTTATACCGTTTCCGTTGTTCACCCATGTAAGCACCTCCTGATAGATTCATTATCGAATTCTCTTATCGAGGTGTCCACTTTTTATTCTAGTTCTATTATTCCAGTTAAGTAGATCAAAATAGGGTTTCCTTTATCATTTAACTGGAGGAATTCCTGATAAATCTAGAAAACTGACCTTGACGATGCCTCATCGTCACCCGAAGATAACGCCACCCATAAACTTCACTCATATACTCCACCAATATACTTCACTCATACACTTCTACAAACTATATCTCACTTTTTCAAGAGAATCTTCTGCCCCGTTTTAGCAAACCCGACATTTGCAGGTAATCCATAATCACGACTTAGATCAATATCATGAGACATGTGAGTAAAGATCGTATGTTTAGGCTTCACTTCATCCAGTAGTTCTAGCGCCTCCGTGACATCATACACCGACCTCGTATGAAACTCGGCATGCTCTTTGTAGAAACTTGTTCCGAGTACAAGCAGATCAAGCCCTTCAAGCGGGATTTTCTGTTCCTCAGGCAAGCCAATCGAATCTGAACAATACGCCCAAATATATCCTTCCTTCTCCAAACGATATGCGTAGGAGTAACCATTCTTACCATGGAACACTTTCCAGCCCTGAACGTTCCAACCAGCTAAAGTAACACCTTCATCCACGCTATGAACATCTAAATTTCCAGTAAGCCAAGGATACTGTCGGTTAATTATATCCAGCACCTCCTGCGGTGCGTACAATTGTCCCCGCCGCCCCAACCAGCGACAGGCGTCTGCCCACTCTGGCAATCCTCCGATATGATCAAAGTGAGCGTGTGTAATCAGAATATGCTCTACAAACCGCAGTTCCTGACTCTCCATCCCACTACGCCAATCAGGACCACAGTCGATCAGGAACCCACCTTTTTCACCATCTAAAGACACAACAGAACGAAACCGTCGATTCACTCCACCACTTCTTGCCTCCCCGCAGACTTCACAGTCACAATAAACGCGCGGAACCCCCATCGCATCGCCAGTTCCCCAGAATGTTATTATGTCGTTCACTACTTAACCCCCGTTATTCATTCTGTTGTGATCTCTCTATAGTAAAGCAGTTAATATTAAGTAACCTTGCCGTAGTGTTATCGTATGATAAGAACATGCATCCTAAAAAACCAAGAACTTGTACCCATTTCCTATTAGCTTAACAAAAAAGGTTGATATTCAACAAGATCAACCCATAATTTTTTAACTTATTAATTTTTAAATCATTCGGGTATAAACCATCGGCATCTCCGATGTTTGCCATGGAGTGGCTTGTTTATGAACTAACCGTTACATCGCGGCCGCTTCATGGCCCTTCTAGCGGAAGTCCGCCTACTTGCTTTGGCGCTGCCACCCTGATCATGGGTCTGATTTGACAACTCCAGCTTTGGCATCTGTTCCTCGCCGCAGGGCTACAACTATTCAAAGGGCAAATGTGCACCAGCTAACATTGTATATCAACTTCCACTAAATTCTAACTTCTACTGCTCCTTTACTAATATCAATTTCTTCACAGATTGGCGTTGAATCTAACTTCAATATCTCTAGCTCATTTAAGTAACCATCAACAACATGTAATTGGAATAATATTGGAGATAAATCCCCTCCTAATTCGACCACCATTTCCACGGGAACTCTTCTATTACAAATATACTTGTCTAAATTGAACGGAACTCTTAAATCAACCGTTTTACACCCACAATCACACACGCTAACTACCCTTGCCTGATTTATTTGAGTAGTCAGAATATCATTATCTGGTAAATGTTTTATCATTTTAATTATTGAGGACTTTTCAAATCTATTAAGCCCTCTAGGTTGTTCTAATCTCCTCTTTAAGTTACTCATTTTGCCACCTCTACCTTACGGGAGTATAAGTACCAACATTTGCATTACCATTCCCTCGGTTAAACGGGCGATATTCTACCGATACACCATTTACAACGACTGTTTGATAAGGTAACTGTCCTACTGGTGCATATCAAGTCCACGGTTAACTACATCCCTTGCAATTGCTTGCTCCACTTGTTGTGAACTCATGCCCAAATCTCTCCGACCACCATGTCCGAAGGTTACAGTAATGTTACCAACTTGAATAGTATTTTTCATTAGCTTATCAAATTATCTTATTCAAGCTCTCCTCAGTAACTCCATCAGCTTGTAGGTATCTACTAAAGGCATACAATTCCTTTTTTACAGCTGATTTCAGTTCTTCAGAGATCGCAATACCATCTTCCCACCACCAGTTTTTAATAGCAAATGGATTGTTGCCTCTATGAATTTCCGGCTCAAATCTTGCTACTATTTGATCTCCATATAGCACAGGAAGCACGTAATAACCAAACTTGCGTTTCTCTACCGGAACGTACACTTCCCAAGTGTACCTAAAGTTAAAAATTTCTTCGGTCATTTTCCGATCCCAAATAAGATTATCCAATGGAGCTAATATGCGCACTACCTTTTCCCTTGGTTCATGTGTTTTACTTAAAATCGCAAAGTCCTCATGTCTTATATAGAAGATGTCGTCTATTCCTTCAATTGAGATCATTACAAGCTTATTATCTTCTACTAGCTCTGACAGGATATTAGCTCTTAGTTCTTTGTTAGAGAGAAAATATCCGAGCCAGCCCCCTCCATTTCGCCCCCATAGTAATCCGGTACTTCCTACTCTCCTTTTAAAATACCACTTCAAAAATTCCCGTTCATTTTTAAAGGGGTCAGCACAATGTAGCAGTTCGTGAGGTAAGAGCCTTTCTATTAAATCATAAACCTTTTGTGTGTTATTTTTTCTGAAGACACCTAACTCACCGCAATTAAACATAAAATCCATTGCGACTCCAGACATTTTTCTATGTCCCCATTGACCGATCCCTACCCCTCCCGATTCCAGTTGTATAGATTGAAGCGGTCCTTTATTAAGTATTAGATCTCGAATAACATCTACAAGAGTTAGAGCATCAAGAGACTCCCTTCTTTGTAAAGTCCACCTTAATTCTTCTTCCTTTGCTGCTCTTATTCGATGAAAATAAGGCCAGTCTGAAGTAGAGTAAATAGACATCATTTTATCCCAACCGTCAACCAGTGATCGTTCCTTATATAACAGATTCTCGAAATAGGCCGGAGAGTATTCTCTTATCCGAGCTTGAAGTACGAGGTCAGCATTTCGTCCAACTACATTTAGCGGGTCGTACTGTATACATCCTACCCTTTTTATGTATTCCACAATTCCCTGCTCACCAGAAAATACATTTGTGTTATCTAGACCGTGGTATGTAACTAGAAATCTCCTTGCTTCCGAATTTGAAATTCTTATAGTTTTCATAATGCACCTCTTAAATTTTATTAGATGGAATAATTGGATTATCATTTTCTTTTGACTCAACACCAAAATCAGTGCTTGAAAAGATGTAATACGTAGATCAATTACCGCTACGCGGACGGATTATCCTTTCGATCGCTGTTGCCTCCAAATTTGTTTGATTATATCGCTATAGCGGTAAAAATTTGGAGGCAAAGGCGACCGCTCCGCTTCTTCAGGACATTTCCGTCCTCTTCACTATGATCTAAATATACTTCTTCAATTAAAAGCACTGATTTCGGTTTAGAGCCTTTCTTTTAAGTAGTAATCTTGATATGGAATTATGCTTTTATCTGGTACTTCAGAAAACTTACAGTTCTTTAAGGCTATAACTCGTTCAGTATCTATTTTCTCAGCCTTAGTTAAAATACGCTCTATAGCAAAATCATCAAAAAAATGATTGGTTACCATATTCAATATTTCACTGAATGTACTCTCATTTTCACAAGATGATATCATGTCAATTCTCAATATACCGATTTTGCATTCACCATCCAAGAATCTGGTAGTATTCGGAATAGGGGCAATCTCAATAGTTCCAATCACCTTATTGGTTGGTTTGTTTGTTATACTCCATCTGATAAAAAATTTTTCCTTGAATACTTTATTCCAACTTCTAATAGCTCCCAGCACAGGCTCTATTCCATGGATGTTCCAAACTCCTCCACAATTATCATTGTTCATATGACTTTTTGTGATTGGATCGGTATAGCATTCAAACAAATCTGCCGCGTCCTCTTCTTTAACTAGTGTAAAAAGCATAAATTCCGTTTCATATACTGGGCATGTTTCAAAAGGATTTACTCTTAGCAATATACTTCCTCCTAATGAGTTGATGCTTATATTTTATAAAAGTAATGGTGACAACTGTATGTCGTAATTTCTAGTAAATTTCTACGATTTCTCTCGCCTTTTGTAATATCCGCTGTTTTAATTCTTCAGGCTCTAACACAACAACTTTATTACCAAGGGACAAAATAGTTCCGAACCACAAATGTTCATTCTGTATTACATTCAATTTCATTATAAAATCTCCATTTACATACTCTTTCTCTATACTCCCGTTCAGATACTCCATTACAAATACTTTAACTTCAGCTTTGCATCTTATTTTGCAAGTTAGGTATTTACGATTATCATTGGCTTCGTATCTTGCCATTAATACATCTGCACTCTCATGTTCTTTTGAAATGTGCTTGTCTATAACATAGGTATTATTCATTCGCACTAATTTATAAAGCCTGTAATCTTGTTTTTCGATACAAAAGGCGAATAAATACCAAGCATACCACTTGTATGTCAGCAAAATTGGATCCACTTCTAGTTGACTAGTCCAATTTTCTGCATTGGTGTAGTCAAATGAAATCATCTTTTTTCTTGAAATAGCACTCTCAATAAGCTGTATTCTCTTATCTGTATCTATACCTTCGCGAAGCACACCAAAGTCCAAAGATATATTGTTTGTAAGAGATTTGTTGCTTGAGACTGACACTATTTTCTCTAGAGTCTTCTCTATGTTTGGATTACCGTAGGCAGTGATCAATCCCTTGAGTGCTGTCAGTATGTATGAATAGTCAGTGTCATTGGCAAGCTGTCTCTCCATTTTAAAACTATTCAATATACCATAACCACCATCTGTACCATAAAACGAAACGATAGGAATCCCCGACATATTTAATGTTTCAATATCCCTCTGTATTGTTCTATGTGATACCTCGAACTTTTCAGCTAATGTCCGTGCGCTAACCTTTTCCCTATTTAAAAGAAATATCACTATTCCAAGCAACCGTTCAATTTTCAAAATGTTTCACCTCAAGAAATCATTTTTATATAATTGCTAATATTCCGATGTTTAATCGACATCACATTTTCAACATACCTAATGTGTGTTCTTATGTAAATAAATATTATAGAGTTAGACTTCCTGTATTCCTTCATTCTACTTATGTAACTATATAAAAACGCTACTGACAACGGTATGTCAGCAGCGCTTCTTTTTTTGTCACGAGTCACTATTAATCAAGACTAAAATATTGGTCACCAACAACACAGCTGTTGATAATTAATTTATATTCGCAACTGGCGGTACAATTTCTTGTTTTGAGCAAGGAACATTAATCTTCAGTGGTATCTCTCGAAAGATTAACCTTTCCAAGTGATACTTGGAGTTTCTCATAAAACCTTTTTGCGGTATCATTGTCGGGTTCTAAGTTCAGTAACTTATTTGTCCATTCAAGCGCAATTTCATAATTTCTAATTTTAGCATTATGATACATAATATCAATCATGCACTCCGTTTCATTCGGACTAATTTTGTGAGCCAACATAAATGACTCGAGTGCTAGCTTGAAATTGTTCATACTTGACAGCACAAGGCCTTTATTCCTAACCGCGTCATAACAACTTTCGTCCAACAAATAGGTATTATCAAAATGTTTGAGTGCCAACTCGTACTTTGATAATCTGAAGTAACACATTCCCAAATTTAAATGAGTCTCTGACTGTTTATCATTTATTTTTAATGACTGGATATAATAGCTTTCAGCTTGTTCAAATTCATCGATTTCAAAATAATAGAGACCTAAATAATATAAAGCATCTTCACTCTGATCATTTATTTCTAGTGCTTTATTGAAGTGCTTTATTGCTTTTTTAAACTCTCCCATCTTAAGATAGACTCTACCCAAATTGAATACGGGTCTCTCCCATTTTGGACTAGAATTGATAAGCTCTTTAAAACATTTAATTGCATTAAAAAAATCCCCAAGTGCTAAATGACAACACCCAATATAATTTCTGCAATCTGAAGACGGTTGATGGGCCATTTCAATTTCAAATAGAAATAGTGCTTTTGAGTAATTTCCACTAACATACTCTTCCTCACCTTGATCATAATAGCTATTTACATCCAACAGATACACACCTTCTTACTCTTAATATACATTTCATGATCGATCACCACACTTGTCTTTTTCTTTTGGTCAAAATAATTTGGAATACAACAAGAACTTTAAGTTTTAAACCAACCGTATCCTAGATCAACTATTTGAGCATCTTTATACTTAATTCCTCTAGTCTCAAGAAATGTAGTTAGATCTTGAAATCTATCCAAACTAACATCTTCATCTAGCCATGATGCATCACATTCATCGCATATATATATAATTATCTTCAGGTCTTCTACTTTATGCTTACCTATCAATCCATTCCCATCGCATCTCGGACAAACAACCTTACCATTATACAACTCCATATTTCCCCTCCTACCTAAGCATCTTGGGTAAGCTGTAACTATCCCATTAGTTCCAAGTGTAACTACTATACGAATTGCTGTCCGCATTACGAGATATAAATTGTATATTTATTACATTATCGATCGAATGGACCAGATAATTAATCTTGACGCATACACCTTATTTTAAAAAAACAGGGATTTCTTCGGTAGCATCATTCTTCTATTTAACTCTTCGATTTATAAGTACCCACGCAAAAAAAGGAGTGTTCCAAGTTAATAGGAACACCCCTTACTATAAACCCCCATCAAAGTGTGGTGAACAGTAGAGCGGAGCAAAACGTTATGTGATTAACGTCGATCTATTGGAGGTGATATAGCGGAGAGGGCGAAATGATTCTGAAGAAGCGCAGCGTTCACCTTTGTCCCCGAATTTCCACCTTGTAAAAAGTTCAATAAAGAAATTCGGGGACAACAGTGATCGTAAGAACATTTCGGTATCATAGCCTTATCACAACCAAGACAGCGATCGAAAGATCAAACGGTTTGCATAGCTGACTCTTGTTCACCACACTTTTCTCACTCTAAATGATCACACTCAAAGGATCCCGCTTCAAAGGATTTTCCAGAATCCAATTGCTCTTATCATTAAATAGATAAGCCCGATGCACCAGTACACGAACTTCCTGACCGGTCTGTAGGGTCTCCTTCTCAAGCGAACGGAATGTCGTGAGCGTGTATCCTCCCACCTCTACTTCAACCAGCCACTCGCTGCCACGGAAATGCATATGCTTCACTTTACCAGGTGTGGTAGCTGACAGAAGTGTGAATTCATGCTCTGTCCCCACTTCGATATATTCGGGGCGAATGAGTGCACGGGTTCCAGGCCCCCCTGACTCCTCTTCAAAGCCCTTGAGATCGGATGCTTTCTCTACAAGTGTTGATTGTCCGATGAACGAAGCCACAAAAGGAGTATTTGGATTCTTATAAATATCCCACGGGGTTCCTTTTTGCTCCAATCGCCCTTGATTAATGATCATAATCTCATCCGCAACTTCAATCGCTTCTTCTTGATCATGCGTGACGAAGATAGACGTAATCCCAACACGTTCAATCAACTCTCGTAACCAGGAGCGAAGCTCATGACGGATCTTGGCATCAATCGCCGCAAACGGTTCATCAAGTAGGAGCAACTGAGGTTGTGGCGCTAACGCCCGAGCAAAGGCAACCCGCTGACGTTGTCCTCCAGACAACTGATGTGGATAACGTAGTTCGAAACCACTTAAGCCCGTCAACTCGACAAGTTCCATGACCCGCTCTTTTATCTGTGCCTTGGATATCTTCTTCACTTGAAGACCAAATGCAATATTATCATAAACCGTCATGTGTTTGAAAAGAGCGTAACTTTGGAATACAAAGCCGATGCCGCGGTCCTGAGGTGGAAGTCCACCTACACTTTGCCCATGAAACAAAATCTCACCCGCATCGGGCTGTTCCAATCCAGCTAGCATGCGAAGAATTGACGTCTTGCCCCCGCCACTCGGACCGAGTAAGCCGATCAATTGACCTTTCTCAATCCCAAAACTCACGTTATTTACCGCGTGAAAATCACCAAAATGCTTATCCAAATTTCGTACTTCCACATGCATCACAGGCCCACCCTTTCGTCGATCCCGAGTTCGGGTTTCATAGCTTCAATTCCCTTGGTTACATAGCAATAAATTATTCATATGAAAATACTTGGTTTTAGCTTCTGGAATAACTTTACCAAACCCTGCCTTTAACGTCAATCCAAACCTGCAACAATTATAGGAAAATATTGTATTACATAATGTTAAGAGGCGTGAATTTCCCGCAGGAGATCCACGCCTCTTCGTTACTCCATTAAAGTAACGTTCTAATGGGGTACAGCTATACTAATGTAAATCGGTAAAGTGTGGATTTACAACAAACCGCTTTATGACGTCAGAGAGTAGTTTCTTTGACTTAGCATTTTGACATGCGCAATCGCAGCGGGCATGATATCTTCAAACGTCAAGCGATCCTGAATATAAAAAGAAATGAAACCATGCATACCTAAAAACATACTGAGCGGAAAAGATGGGTTGCTTTCCAGCGGATGACATTCTTGCTTCAAAAACTGACGTGCGATAAAGTCGAACATATCGAAGCATTTAGCTTGTTCGTTGCGGCAGTAAGAGAGTATTTCCTCATCCCGAAGCATGAACATAATCTCGTATTGGTATGGATGATCCAGACCAAACTTAATAAATTCCAGCATCAGTTGTTCGACCTTTGTTAAACCCTCTGAGGGAGCATCTTTGGTAACCTGCTGACAAAGTTGAGATAAATGATCGAAGTCCTGCACCACAATTGCATAGAACAATTCCGCTTTTTCCTTGAAATGATAATATAGAGAACCGTGGCTATAACCCAAATGCTGCCCGATACTCCTCATGGAAATTCCGCGATATCCTTTCGTGATGAATAAATGTCTGGCGGCATCCATAATCCTTTCCCTCGATAACTCCTTCTCCACTGCTCTTCTTGCCATAGGCGTTATTCCCCTTTAATTAAGTAAAGCTTCTCACCTTCCGTCAGTACAGCCTGCCCTTGCGTCACATCAATCATCCGGTCCTTGAAGGCTTCCGCCTCCCCATCATAAGGCAAACACAACAACGTTACCTTATCAGCGAACGTCGTCTCTCCTGTACGAACTCCTTCGGTTCTGAGCTCGTTCTCTACTTTGCCATGCCAGGTATAGTCTAGTTCTACAAAAACTTCGCGATGCAGCACCCACTCTATGACTTCCCCTGCTTCAATCGCTGCGACCGCACCATCAGTATACGCACGGATTAAGCCACCTGCCCCGAGCATGATACCACCAAAATATCTTGTCACGACAATCGCTACATTCTTGAGTCCTTGGTTCTTGATTACTTCTAGAATTGGTTTGCCAGCCGTTCCACTAGGTTCCCCGTCATCGGATTGCTTCTGAATTTCGTCCCGTTCCCCGATCATATATGCCGAACAGTTATGGGTCGCATTCCAGTGTTTCTTCTTGATGTCCTCAATAAAAGAAACAGCTTCCTCCTCGCTCTTCACCGGCATAATGTATCCGATGAATCTCGATTTCTTGATGACTATTTCCTTGCTACCAGCTGAGCGTACGCTTTTGTAAGATTCTAACATATGATCTCATCCTTATAAATGTGCCAAGAAGCAGTTCATCCGGTATACCGGTCTGAACTGCTTCCATGGCGCTTATATCTCCCCTGGAGGAAAGAGCTTGCTTATTATTCAGTAAGTCTGGATTCCAGTTCTGCTTTTTCTTTCTCGAAGCCTGGTTTGCCAAGTAAAGCAAACATATTCTTCTTGTAAGCTTCAACACCTGGTTGATCGAACGGATTAACACCCATGAGGTAACCGCTGATTCCACAAGCTTTTTCAAAGAAGTATACCAGATATCCGAAAGAATGAGGAGTTAAGTCCTGCACATTAACAACCAAGTTAGGTACTTGACCATCAGTATGTGCTAGCAATGTACCTTGGAAAGCCTTCTTGTTAACAAAATCAAGTGTCTTACCAGCTAAGAAATTCAATCCATCTAGATCAGCTGGATCGGATTCAATCGTAATATGGCTTGGTACTTCAGTAACTTGGATTACTGTTTCAAAGATATTCCGGTTACCTTCTTGAATGAACTGTCCCATCGAGTGTAGATCCGTTGAGAAGTCTACGGCTGCTGGGAAAATCCCTTTATAATCTTTCCCTTCACTTTCACCGAATAGCTGTTTCCACCATTCAGATACATAGTGCAGAGAAGGTTCATAGTTCACGAGGATTTCTGTTGCTTTACCTTTACGATACAACGCATTACGCACGGCTGCATATTGATAACTAGCGTTCTCAGCGACATTTGGATTGCTATATTCTTTAGCTGCCTCAGCTGCACCCTGCATCATTTCTTCAATGTTGATACCAGCTGTTGCGATCGGCAGAAGGCCTACAGGAGTAAGTACCGAGTAACGTCCACCTACGTCATCTGGAATAATAAAGGTTTCGTAACCTTCTTCGTTAGACAACTTCTTAAGTGCACCTTTCTCACGATCCGTTGTTGCATAGATCCGTTTGCGTGCTTCTTCTTTACCATACTTCTTCTCGAGTTCCGCACGGAAAATACGGAAAGCGATAGCAGGCTCCGTCGTTGTTCCCGATTTGGAAATAACGTTGATGGAGAAATCTTTACCTTCAATCAGATCAAGCAAGTGATTAACATAAGTTGAGCTGATGTTATTACCTGCGAAATAAATTTCCGGAGTTTTGCGCTTATCCTTAGGAAGGACATTATAGAAAGAATGAGACAACGATTCAATCGCTGCACGTGCACCGAGGTAAGATCCACCAATACCGATAACAATCAGTACGTCAGAATCATTTTGAATCTTGGTAGCTGCTTGCTGAATACGCGCAAATTCTTCTTTGTCATATGCAGTAGGAAGGTCAATCCATCCTAGATATTCCGAACCCGTCCCAGTACCGTTATGTAGCTGTTCATGAGCGATCCGAATTGATTCTGCAAGATAATCCACTTCGTGCTGGCCAACAAATTGCAGGGCTTTGCTGTAATCAAAAGTTACTGTTTTAGACATTACAATAAAAACCTCCATCTATTTATATTTATATGATCTCACTGCCTATCCTCGTTAGAACTAGAATACTGTAATTTTGAGGTGAAGACAAGGGCACAATATACACTATCTTTCCCCTTATGCTAAAATAAATAAATGCTGTTTAATTCCTAATAGAAGGTGACTATCATGAAAAAAATCGGATTTATTGGACTAGGCACCATGGGCGCCCCTATGGCTGCCAATCTCCTGAAACAAGGTTATGAAGTAATTGTGTATAATCGTACCTCCGCCAAAAGTGAAGCCTTAGCCGAGCAAGGCGCGACTATAGCTACTACACCAAGAGATGCTGCAAATGCTGTTGATACTGTCATCACCATGGTTAGTGACGACGCTTCAATTGCCGCTGTATACGAAGGCAAGGACGGTCTCCTTGCAGGACTCCAAGCTGGAACCACGGTCATCGACTGCAGTACCATTTCACCAGCGCTTGTGAAGCAGCTTGCGGAAAGTATTAAGTCCCTTGGATGCACCTTCCTTGATGCTCCTGTAACAGGAAGCTCTCCAGCCGCGATCAGTGGCACCTTAGTGTTCATGGTAGGCGGAGATGCTGAGGTATTAGCTGCTCAGACGGACATCTTCGATACCCTGGGTAAAAAGATCCTACATATGGGACCTAACGGTAGCGGGGCTGTTGCTAAGCTTGCGCATAATACGATTGTTGGTATTAACAATCTAGCGCTTGCCGAAGGATTCGCCATCGCTGCAAAATCTGGCCTACCTGCTGATGCATTTCTAGAGCTTGTTCAGCTCGGATCTGCAGGCAGCAAAGCTGCCGAACTTAAAGGACGTAAAATTATCGAACATGATTTCACCAATCAGTTCTCACTCGCACTAATGCTGAAGGACCTCAAACTTGCTTCTTCACTTACGGACGAATCCAGTATTCCATCCCCCATGCTGAATATGGCAAAGAGTTTGTTCCAAGCAGGACAAGCCGAAGGATTTGGTGACGAGGATCTCTCAGCCGTTGTGAAACTGTATGAGTCCTGGATTGGTAAAAAGATGGGCGACCCATCCATTTAAAGAGCTACCACTAAAATTTTAATAAAAAGGCAGATATAACGCTCATCCGCGGATATCTGCCTCTTTTTATGTTACTTGATATTCAACCTATAGTACGTTCTAAATTTCTGTGCTATAGGAGCAGCAATAATCAGTCACACTGCGTACTTCCAGCTTGAAGGAAGTGTGAGCGGGAACAGTGAAGGTTCCCTGGCCGCTAATCTCGATCCATTCTGTCTGTTCAGGAAGTAATACTTTCAAATCACCCGATAGAATTTCCATCACTTCCACCGTATCCGTACCAAACTCGTACTCCCCAGGAAGCATGATTCCAAGGGTAATCTTATTTCCATCCTGAAGCCAGACACTTCGGCTTGTTACCTTGCCATCAAAATAAATGTTGGCGGCCTTCTCCACTGTTACATTACTTAATTGCGTCACCGTCTCCACTCCCCTCAGAGCTTATTTCAATTGTTCTTTAACGTGATTCACAACATTTTCTACCGTAAAGCCGTACTCTTCAATGACCTTATCGCCAGGCGCAGAAGCTCCGAAGATATCGATTCCGATAACGGAACCTTTCTCACCAGCATAACGCTCCCAACCAAATGGATGTGCCATTTCTACAGCAACGCGAGCTTTAACACTTGGTAGAATAACGGAATCTTTATAAGCTTGATCTTGTTTATCGAATAGATCCCAGCTTGGTAAGCTTACAACACGAACATGAATGCCTTCTTCCGCTAATGCGGCTTGTGCTTTCACAGCAAGCTGTACTTCAGAACCGGAAGCAATGATTTGTGCTACTGGGTTACCATCCTTCGCATCAGATACTACATATCCGCCGCGTCTCACACCTTCACGAGCAAGTTCTGCACTCTTCTCAAGAATTGGTAGGTTTTGACGAGTCAATACGAGTGCTACTGGGTTGGCTTTATTCTCAACAGCGTATGCCCAAGCAGCAGATGTTTCATTACCATCAGCAGGACGAATAACCGTCAGACCCGGGATAATACGCAAGGAAGCAAGCTGTTCGATCGGTTCATGTGTAGGTCCATCTTCACCCACTGCAATACTATCATGCGTTAGCACGTAGGTTACAGGCAGTTTCATAATGGAAGCTAGACGAATTGCTGGACGAAGATAGTCTGTGAAGACGAAGAACGTTCCTCCGAATATTTTGAGTCCGCTGTGTAGTGCAACACCGTTCATTGCTGCTGCCATTGCGAATTCACGAACGCCATAATACAAGTTGCGTCCATCACGGTTCTCTGCGTTATAAACCGTCAAACCTTTTAGATGTGTCATCGTAGAGCTCTCTAGGTCAGCAGATCCACCTAGTAGTTGTGGTACACGTGCTGCTAATCCATTCAGTGCATTACCAGAAGCAATACGAGTGGATACAGCTTTATCTTCAGCGCTATATTTCGGAAGTTCAGCATCGAAATCTGCAGGAACATCGCCAGCAATAGCCGTTTCAAATTGCGCCGCAAGTTCTGGATACTGAGCTTTGTATTTAGCAAAAGACTCATCCCAGGCTTTGTTAGCTGCGATTCCACGTTCTTTAACTTTAGCGAAATGCTCGCGAACTTCTTCAGGAACGTAGAAATCTTCTTCATATACCCATTTGTAGAAGTCCTTCGTCAACTTAGCTTCTTCTGAACCTAGTGGGGAACCGTGAGTACCACCATGGCCGCCTTTACCTTGTTTGTTCGGGCTTCCGTAACCAATTACGGTTTTTACTTCAATCAATGTTGGACGTGTGGTGTCCGCTTTTGCTTCGGCAATTGCCGCTTCAATCGCAGCCAAATCGTTGCCATCCTCAACACGAAGTGATTGCCAGCCATAAGCTTCAAAACGTTTACCTACATCTTCGGAGAAGCTGAGGTTCAGCTTACCATCAAGTGAGATATCGTTGGAATCATATAGGAAGATCAATTTGCCCAGTTTCAGATGACCTGCAAGGGAAGCAGCCTCACTAGCAACACCTTCCATCAAGTCTCCGTCACCACAAATGCCGTACGTATAATGATCAACAACCTTGAAGTCGTCTTTATTGTAAGTTGCAGCTAGCTGAGTTTCAGCAAGTGCCATCCCAACAGCCATAGCCAATCCTTGGCCCAGAGGACCTGTAGTAGCATCTACACCAGCCGTGTGACCAAACTCTGGATGACCCGGTGTTTTACTTCCCCATTGACGGAATTGTTTGATCTCTTCCATTGGAAGATCGTATCCACTCAAATGTAACAAGCTGTACAGCAACATCGAACCGTGACCAGCAGATAGTACAAAACGGTCCCGATTGATCCAAGTTGGGTGATCCGGATTATGATTCATCGTTTTAGCGAACAATTGGTAACCCATCGGTGCCGAACCCATCGGCATACCAGGGTGACCGGAATTTGCTTTCTCAATAGCATCGATCGCCAACGTACGAATCGTAGTAATCGATAGATTGTCAATGGTGTTGTTGTCTGATAATGGCATGCTAATTTCCTCCTCAATATTGAAAGCTAACTGGTTCTAGATACATATTCACTCATTCATAAATCAAAACATTCAATTTGAATAGATCATTTCGACTTTATCCATTGTACCACTTCATTACCATCATTTCCATACGTTTTTCGATGCGACTTTCCTATCCTTTATTCTTACTTCTACCCCATCTGTATCAAAGTGAACATGATATTCCTTATCTCATACCCTGCCCTGAAAAGAAGTCATTTTATGCATAAGCGCTTAGTTTAGCATTGCAATTTAACTTTGCAATTCATAGATCTGAGATCTTCTATACAACCTTACCAATCCGTTCAATAGTTGTACAAACTACATTTATCTAGAGGGAACACAGGTGAAGTTGAGAAATAGATGTATATAGTGCATTTAAAAAGAACTTATCGGCAAAAAGTGGTAGCTTCATAATCATTAGTTGTACTTGGTGCAATTAAACTGATGCCCTGCATCAGTAGGCCAAATTTAGTTGTATTATGTGCACTTAGCACTTTAATGATCTAAGTTCATCTATGACCTTGGAATAACGTTAGCGCTCTTTCAAGTAATAATCTAGAACTGTCTTGAATGTAAAGAAAAACGCCGATTGGCGTTTTCCCTGATGCAATAGTTATAAAGCGCTGCAATAGCAGCGGCGCAAGACATGGCGGACGCTTACTAGATAGACTAGCGCTTGCCTCGGCGCTTGGCATCCAGCAGGCGGCCAAGCCGCTCTGCCCCCGGCGCGGCTTCCTCCTGCGGAGGGGAAGCCGGTGGCGGGGTCTTCGCTTGCGGCTGCGCAGCGCGCGCGGACCCCGCGAGCTCGCCCGCCGCCCCACCTATTGGTGGGCGGGCGGGCGGTGCCTGCGCCTTCGGCGGAGCGGCGTCCCCGCCCGCGCCGCCGTAGAAGGCAGCGGCGCGGGACTTGCGCGCCGCGAGCCGGGCGAGCCCGGCGTCCGCCTCTGCGGACGCTCCGGGCTGCCCTTGGCCTGCTGCCGCGCGCGAATCCGCGCGGCGACGCCAAGGCATGGCGGCGAGTAACGCCTCCGCCATGCGGCCCCATGGCAACGCTAGACGTCGCACAGCGATGTCGACGAGCCATAGCATCAACGCTGCGACCAGCAGCGCATAGTCCCAATCGCGAAGCGATTTGTACGGCTTGGTCGTAAACTCAAAGACCGCTTGCGGATTCTCCCAAGTCAATACTCTACCGCCCGTAAGCTCGGCAAGCGTCTGAAGCTTCTCTTGTGAATCTTCAGTGCGGAGGTGATATTCCGGTGAATAAGGGATAACAAACCCCGTACCTGTTCCCCCATCGATTGATTCTCCACCACTTTTACCCTGCAAGTTAATCAGGAAAGATCCTGAACTACTAACTTCCATTATTCCAGTGTACACACCCGGAGAGCTCTGAACTAATGGAATTCGCGTCTCCTGAGAATCTTCTCCGGCTACTACCGCTTCCAATTCCTCCGGCACCATGTCCCCTTCTGCCTTTACTTCAAAATGAACCTCGTTACCCTGAACCACGGTATTTACTTCATAAGGTGAAGCCGTAAATTGAGGGAACGTCCATTTCACCATCTCCGTAAACAAGTCAGAGAATTTCGCCCATTCCACCCAATCTCGTGACCATTTCCCCGTTAGATCACTTGTCCAAGCCACGCTTCGCCCCGATCCATATTGCCATCTTGCAAGTAGCGGGTCTGGCTCTGGACTAGCCAGTACGGTCTGTGCCGTGGATTTTGCCGTTGCTGCCACATAACCATAAATTTTCGGTAATCCTCCCGAGAGTAAATCTTGCCAATCTCCCGTTTGCACAAGTGCTGGCACAAATGGTTTGTCCACGATATACGTTCTAGCAATCATCGCCGCTTCTCGGCTAAAGATAGCCGGTAATGTCGTAGCATCCTTAACGAGATAATATCGGCCTTTTGCACCTTTAGCTAGCGTTTGCAGCAACTGCACGTCCGCATCATCACCTACGGCGACAGTGGACATCGTTATTTTCTCCTCATTCATCGTAGTCAAAAGATCGTTATACCCCGAATTTAAAGCAGACTGCCCATCGGTGAGGAGGATAATATGTTTACGCTGTGCCGAAATATCTAATATTTTCTCAGTCGCACTCGCAACTGCTGGATAGATATCCGTTCCTCCCGCGCTCGGAATACTTCCAATCTTCGCGATCACGCTATCTTTATCATCCAATTTCTGCGGTTCCACGACCCACCAAGGCTGATCATCGAACGCCACGACTCCAACCGTATCCTTAGGTCTCAATAATTCAACCGTCCGCATAGCTGATTCCTTAGCAAGCTCTATCTTGTCACCGGACATACTGCCAGAACGGTCAATAACGAGAATAAGTCCCAGCGACGGAATCTCTCTTTTGCCTTCTAGCTCCATAGAGACGGGGAGCAGCTTCTCGATAGGTGTCTTATAATACCCACCCATGCCAAAGCTATCTTCGCCGCCAACCATCATAAATCCAATCCCATAAGAACGAACGGCTCCTTCGATCATCTCCATCTGTTTGCCGCCAACTTGATCACCCGAGACGTTGTTAAAAATAATGCTATCATAGGCTGCGTACTTAGCCATTTCCGAAGGGAGTAACCCCGGATCTATGACAGAATAATCGATTAATCCTGATTGAAGAACATTCTCCAGATTAGAAGAGGTACCACTCTTTCCTTCTACGATCAATACCTTAGGGCTTCCCGACACCCGGGTAAAAGCATAATTTGCATTATTAGCGGACTGCTCATCACCCTCGGCAAAGATTTCCGCCCGATAGCGATGAAGTCCCGGTGCTCGAGCCATCCCCTGCAGTGCAAAGCGATTCTCACCCTGTTCTAACGCTACTGTCTTTCTCCCGATTTCAGTATTATCTTCATACAGCCGAAGTTCTCCAGTCCCAGAATATGTACTACTAATCAATACATCAAAAGTGAAAGATTCAGCCAAATATAATTTCTCTGGTATCTGAAGTGATTCTACCGAAACATCCTTCCGATCGGGTTCGTCGTATGGCAATACATCTACCGTAATTCCTCGTTCCTTCAGTAGCTTAGCACCATTTAGAACTTCGCCTATATTTTCTTCCCCATCTGAAATGAGCACCACATGTCGGTTACCTTGCCCACCAAATAGGCTTGCTGCAAGCTGAAGACCTTTCTCCAAATGAGTAAAACCAGGATTGACCTTGCCACCAAGCGACCCTTCGGTGAGAAGAGATGTGTCCAGATTTTTTTCTACAACCGCATCGAGTCCTAAGGATACTGCCCCAATACTGTCTTTCGGTTCTTTCCCTTCACTAGCTTTCATCATCCACGCTGATACCGAGCTGGATTCTCTCATACTAGCGGACCGATCACTTAAGAAGACGACTTCTTTATCTTTGACTAGCGTGTAAGTACGAAGTCCAGCAAGTAGTAGAATAAGTAGCGTCACGATCGTAATTCGAAGACCTATAGCCCATTTCTTCCGACCACCAAGTAATCTGAAATCAGAGCGATACGCATATCGTGCACCAAAGACTAGAGGAATCAAGAGTAATAACAACAAAGGATGATCAAATTGAACGCCCACGTTGATACACCCCCCACTCCGCTAGAATAACAATCAATGCCAGCCATGCAGCTAAATAAACCAAAGAAAGACGTGATTTCGATGGCTGGATATCCCCCTGCAATTTGTCGCCTACCTCACTATTTCCATTCACTACTTGCTGTGTACCATCAGCACTATTCAGCGGAAGTGGTTCACTTTCATAAATAACTGACTCCATTGAATCCGCAGCTACCTCTACATTAAATCCTGGCAGAACTGCCCCACTCTCATCACGCATTTCAAACTTCCATAATCCTGGTATAGCTGGGGTCTCCTGCTGCGATGCAATATTCTGCCCTACACGCTGCACCGGTATTGAACTCGCCCCTAACGAAACTGCATAACCATCCTTTGGTACCCATGAAGCATCCACTGCTGATGCAGTTACTGGAACATCTATGATCTTTCCGGCGGTCACACGCCCAAGTCCAGTCATGCGTCCTGACTGCAACCACTGCACAGCATTATTCACAAGAATCGGAAATTCGGGCCGTAGCGGTAAATCCCCTTCCGTCAGCGAGAAGAGAAATCTTAAACGTGGAACCCCAGATTCCATTCCGGCATACATCACCGGAAGTCCGTCCATTTTTAGAATTGGCTTAGCCCATGTTGGGACGGTTTCCTTCTGAATCTCTCCAGCCGGTGGCTCTGTTAGAGATAAATACCGGATTACCGGGTGACTTTCCACCTTCATCTCTCCACTGGAAGGTTGAACTCGTTCTCCCTCGCCACCTAATGTCCAGAGCGGTGTCTCCCTGAGTAGTAAGGCCCATTCGTCTTCTTTAAGGAACGCCGGAGTCTCACCATCAACAATGACGATATCTGGGCTCTGTGTTGGCAATTTTCGTGTCTCTGTATTGTCAGTTTGTCCGACACTAGCATGTTCAGAATCGAGATCCATCAAAGTCACGCGCGCTCCAGAGAGTTGCAATGCCTTCTCCAAAAATAAATTTCCAGCAGATAATAGCAAGACATTGGGTACCCCCCCCTGTTCCCGAAATGCAAAGACTTCGTTATCTGGGGCATAGTCATCTTCTGGACTTAGTTTCAGCTTATAGACATCACCGATAGGTAACCCATCGAAGGACACCGTAGTTCTCTTCCCGCCTTCAAGTACTGTTTGCTTGGAAGCAGCTAATTTCCCATCACTATATAAATCTAAGGTCACTTCTATCGGAGAAGTACCATAATTCCGAACGACAGCCACACCAAGACCCTCAGTTGAAGACTCTTCATTCTTAACTCCGAATTGTTCAACACCTACATTTATTGCAGTCCCTTTTCTATCATTCAGAGACACCACCTCTACAGGAACGTCAAAGACGATATCTGCAGATGACTCATTCCATTGTCCATCTGTATAGAGAATTACATTAGCCTTCGGATCATCCTGTGTTAGTGCAGCCGCTAGAGACAAAGTCTCCCTGTAAGCTGCTTTGCCATAATCGACAGATAAAGATTCGATCACTTTCCGCAGTGACTTTCCGTTCGTCTCCCGGGATAGCAATACCTCTGGCTCACTTCCGAGCTTCACGAGTGTTACCTCATTTCCCCGCTCAAGCGAGTCAGCGTATTGGATTAACTGTTCTTTCAATCCATGAAGTCGATTCTCTAGCTTATCGTGTTTGCCTGGACTTGTGGCATCATTCCATCTTGCGCTCATGCTGGCCGACGTATCGACAATGATGACCGTATGACCTTGCGTACTTCCGTGAACCCACACGAAGGGCAGCATCAGCGCAAATACGAGCAGTGCGGCAACTAACAATTGTAACCAAAGCAACAGACGATTCTGAAGTTTTTGCCATGGACGATTCGCCTCGATATTGCGTAAGACTTGATTCCACAACAAATGGCTGGGAACGACCGTGTCGAGATATTTTCGTTTGAACAAATACATCAGTACAATAACCGGAATGGTTAGACCAAACCACAATCCTGCCCAAGACGAAATCCCCATGACGTCCCCTCCTTGTTTATTATTCCTAAGATCCTACTACCCCAGCGCCGCGCAACGTCTCGAAGATTCCCTTCTCGAGTGGCAAATCAGTTGTAGCCTGCACATAACGAATTCCTCGATCACTACAGAAGCGGGCGATCTCTTCTCGATATTGTTCCAGTGCATTACCGTATCTCTCCAGCACTTTACCCGTCAGCGCAATTTCTTTGCCCGTTCCTAGTTCACTATCAAGTAACCGTAAATCTCCACTAAGTTTAGGAAGGATTTCTTCGGGTGATAGCACCTGTACAAGTACTATCTCCTGGCCCGTAGCGAGTAGCCAAGATAGCGTTTCTCCTAAGGAGTCAATCCCGCCTTCCAACCAGAAATCAGAGAAAATCCAGGTCATCCCAGCCTGCCTTGGCATGGATTGAGGACGCCTTAACGCAGTAGCTAAGTCACCTACTCCACCTACCTTGGCATCCTGCAGGAATGTAAACAATCTAGCTGCTGAAGCCTTCCCCCGAATCGGTGGTAGTTTCCCGTCCACTTCACTTGCAAAAAGAGTAGTTTGGACTCGGTCGTATCCCGCTAATGCCATGTAGCCTACAGCAGCAGCCAGCGATTTAGCATAGTGTAATTTATTCTCAGCATGGGGAACTCCGGTTCCTTCCGCTCCAATAGAGCGATTCCCTCCGAAATCCATGGACGCCGAAACATCTAAATAAAGATTGACATGTAATTCTTGCTCATCCCAATATTGCCGGACAAATGGCCTGCCCGTTCGCGCATAAACTCCCCAATCGAAACGCCGGATATCATCTCCTGGTGCATACTCCCGGTAATCGGCGAATTCTAGAGAAGCGCCCAAACGACCCGAGCGGCGTTTCCCCTGCGTTGTTCCTCTAACTCTGCGTTTGGAAGCAATAGATAACCGCTCCAAACGAGGTATGAGAGACGGTGGAAGTAGCGGATCGATCATCTTGAACCCTCCAACGCCGATAAAATATCCTCTACCAATCGATCAGTAGACACGCCCATCGCCTGACCTTCAAAATTAAGAAACAGCCTATGACGCAGCGCAGGGATGGCCACAGCGGCAATATCACCTGTCGATAAATGCATACGTCCCTTGGATATCGCTCTTACTTTCCCTACCGAAATCATCGACTGAATACCGCGAGGCCCCGAACCATATGCAACATATTTACGCACAGATTCCGGCGCAGAAGGATCATCTGGATGGGTCATCATTAAGAGTCGAACTCCATATTCCAGGACATCATCGGATAAGAGTACTTCTTTCGCTATCTGCCGGATTTTCAGCATTTCTTCTGAAGATGCCAGCTTATTAACAGTGGTTGAATTTACTGCCGTAGTGCGACGTACAATCTCCTTCAACTCCTCTGGGGAAGGATAGGTCACATTAATTTTGAGCAAAAACCGATCGAGCTGTGCTTCGGGTAATGGATACGTCCCCTCATTCTCCAATGGGTTCTGCGTCGCCAGTACAAAGAAGGGCTGTGGCAGATTCCGAGTGTCTCCAGCAACCGTTACCGTCTGCTCCTGCATCGCCTCAAGTAAAGCACTCTGAGTTTTTGGAGTGGCTCGGTTAATCTCGTCTGCAAGTACGATGCTGCTAAACACTGGACCTGGTTGAAACACCGTGTCAGCCGCACCTTGCGGTCCGAATCGAATCACATTCGTACCTGTAATATCACTCGGCATCAGATCCGGTGTGAACTGGATACGCGAGAAAGACAGATCTAGCGTATCGGCGATCGTGCGAACCAACATCGTTTTGCCAAGTCCAGGTATCCCCTCCAACAAGGCATGTCCACCTGCAAAGACACACCAGAGTAGTTCTTCTACTACATCTTGCTGCCCCACGATGACACGGGCAATTTCTTCCCGTACCGCTGATATTGTATTTTTGCAATATTCCATCTGCTCTTTTGGATCCAACATCTCTTGTCCTCCTCATCCATTCCTAACTCATGACCCGGGATCAATCTCAGTAAAATAACTTTCTACTAAGCTCTGCATGCTTTGCGGAAGATCTGTCCGCTCCAAGGATCGTTTAGCCTCCGATGCATAATCACTATATACCTCTTCGTAGGGTCGGCTTGCCCCATCAAATACAGGGGAAGTTCCCCCTTTTTGCACACTACCTCCACTAGTTGGACCACCATCATTCTGAATATTTCCATTGCCTTTGTAATCTCTAGGTGTCGTCACTAAGTTCCGTCCCCCAGTACCCAATCCGGCACCCGAACCCGAACCAGCGCCGCTCCCAGATCCTGAACCTGAGGCAGAACCAGATCCACCTCCAGATCCGGAGCCGCTCCCACTACCAGCACCACTCCCAGATCCTGAACCACTGCCTGCACCTTGTCCTTCTCCAGATCCTTGTCCTTCTCCGGCACCTTGACCCTCGCCTTGTCCTGCTCCCTCTCCAGCCTCTCCTTGACCGCTCGCAGGAGTACTCGAAGTAGCTAACTGTTCCGCACTGCCACCCATGCTCCAAGTATTCGATACGGCAAGTCCTGATGCTGCCATATTCTCCGCCAAATCCAATCCTTGTTTGGCAAGAGCAGAAGCTAGCTCCGCAGCATTCTCGGCTTGCTGAGAGCTGCTTCCTGCAGCCTTCGCCGCTTGCTGCAATGCCTCATCCAAGTTCTGAAGCGCCTGCTCCATCCCAGCTTGTTCACCCTTAGCAATAGCTTCTGCAGCTTGCTGTAACGCTTCTGCTAGCTTCTGCGCATCCGGATCATCTATTGGCGCTGTCTCTGCTAGCTGCTTCAACTCATCCGCTAGTCGTTGCCGCTCTTCAGGAGTTGAACTGACCATTTCTTTGCGAAGCGTCTCCATTTGTTCTGTAAGAGATTCGGTATCCTTCTTCTCTAAAGCCTCACTCAATCCCTTGGAGGTCGGATTTGTCTTCCATGATTCAAGCCACTTTGACTGCTCCTGTTGTTTCAACTCAAGCTTGTCTGACATTTCTTTGAGTTGCTTCATGGCTTGCTCCATACTGGCTAGCGCTTCATCAGGTTTAGAGCTATCTTCCAGCGCTTGTCTCAAGCTACTTAGTTCTTTGGCCAACGGATCACTCACAAGCGGTTCCAGGTTACGTTCTTCTAATTCCTTGGCCAGTTTATCCGTATCTTTCTTCTGCTCATCTACCCATTGCTGTTCTAGCTTTTTCTGCGCAATAACCTCATTCATAGGGTTCGGGAGTACAGCAAGCAATATGACTACCAGTAATCCTGCCGCAATAGGAATCCACATCTTACGCTTGAACGGAAAAGGAAGGCGTTCCTTGAGATCACGGATATAAGCCCCACCGTATTCTATTGCCTGGTTTCGCTGTAAGGAAGCAGCCGGGACATCAGCAGCAGCAAATTCTAGTGATGTTGTCATTGCATCCAAACGCTCTACTCCACTTTCCGTACGATCCATCTCACGTGCAACTTCGATATAGGAAATTGGCATAAGTAATCCTCTTACCAGACCAGTGATCGTGAGGATAACGAAACTTCCAAAGGCATACCATAGAAGCCCTTCAACTGGCCACAGTCGTCCGGCCGCAAACCAAAGGATCGCAGCAACCATTCCTACCATCAGGCCGATCCTTGCACCCTTCCATCCTCGGAACCATCGTAACCGCGTACGAACCTTATTGAGTTGGCTATATATCTGCTCCACTTTTCCGCCTCCTTCCCGCAATCATTTAACGTCTACATCCCTTACTCTATTGGGTCCATTATTGGACTCGATTTCACTCTATTCCTTCTAACCGGACGGATATAACGGATGGCTAGCCACAGCGCAATAACGATCACTACACTATATACAATTAAAAACTGTTGCCATAATTCAATCGGCGCATCTGCATTTCCACCGTTCACTTGAAACACCGAATCTGAGAACGACGGCTCTAGTATACTAATCAATGCCCCAGCAGGATTAAGCCCTAGTATATAACCGATCCACGAATAACTAGAATAGCTAGAAGGTCCACCTGAACTATACATTTGCGTCTGCACAATGCCCATTGCAAAAATATAGGCTATCCCTGTTGCAAGAAAAATTACCAGCCCTACACCATATGTCATGATGACGGATACCATCGTTTTTTTGAAAATGGTGGAGAAGAATACGCCTAGCGCTCCCAACAGTAGCATAATGAACAAATAGAACAAGAACACGAAAATTAGCTGCTTTGGAGAAACCCCGCCGTATAGAAAAACAATGCTATAAACTGGCAACGTAGCTAAAATGACTAGTGTCATGAAGCTAAGTGAAGCTGCTAGCTTACTCAGAATAATCGTAGCTGAGCTCTGCTGTGTAGTCAGTAGCATGTTCAACGTCTGCTTCTCTCTTTCGCCGCTGATTACCCCGGCGGTCAACGCCGGCGTCATAAATGCAATCAGCACAAGCTGCGCTAGACTAAGTGCATAGAACATCAGACGACTGGTAGTTGGGTCTAGGCGTCCTCTACTCCCCATCCCGCTCGCTGTCATCACATAAATAATTCCCATACCAAGCAGCCCCATCACTAGAACATATATGAGCACCGAATAAGCTGCCCGGGGAGTCCGCATGCGTAGTACAAATTCTTTATCCAATACAGGATTGATCCATTTTCTACGCCAATTCATCACCGGATGTACCCCCTTTCGTAATTTCCAGGAATACATCTTCTAAATTAGTTTGAGCCTCATTAAAAGATACTACCTGATAACCCGATTCCATTATTCTACCTAATAGCCCCGACTGCTCAGCATCCCCGCCGCTAAAGTGAGCATGTATACCATACGAGTCACTCATAACCTGGCTGACATATGCCTCATCTCGCAATTGTTCAGCTAGTTCCTCCGAACGTTCTAGTACCCGAATATGGAGTACACGCTTGACGCGAAGACTATCTTGAATATCTGCCACCTTGCCTTGAGCTACCATGACCCCATGTTCGATTACACCGATTTCATCCACCATTTCCGCTAGCTCTGGCAAAATATGTGAGGAAATGATAATCGTCTTACCCATCAGTTTCAGTTCTTTCAATATTTCTCTCATTTCAATTCTAGCCCGTGGGTCGAGACCAGAAGCGGGTTCATCCAAAATAAGCACATCGGGATCATGTACGAGACAGCGAGCAAGACAAAGACGTTGTTTCATACCTCGAGATAAACTATCTACGTATGCATCTTTTTTATCATTCAAATTAACGAGTTCTAGCAACTGTGGAATCAGTTTCTCGCGTTCATGTCGCGGGATCCCATAACTGGCCCCATAGAAATGCAAATATTCGGTCGTCTTGAATTGATCATATACGCCAAAGAAGTCCGGCATGTACCCTATTCTTTTACGAACCTCATGTGGTTGTTCCGTCACTTCAAATCCACCAACACTCGCGCTACCTGAAGTAGGTAGAACTAGCGTGGCTAAGATGGACATTGTCGTCGATTTACCGGCCCCATTGGGTCCAACAAAACCAAATACCGTCCCTTTGGCGATAGATAGATTAACCGATTTCAAAGCTTCGAAGCTACCATAGGATTTCGTCAAATTCCTTATCTCGATCATCGGCTATTTCCTTCCTTTCAGGGAGATTTCCGGCAATGCAAAGTTAGACCAATCCGTTGTAGTAATCCGAATTTGCAACATTCCGCCTGCATTAATATAAGAATTAATATTTTCGTTGAACTCTACTTTACCATTGTTCCAGCTTAACACTTCCCACTCTTCACTATCGTTGTTCCAGAACTCCGTTGTCATGGCGCCGTTGATGTCACTTTGCATGATAGCTAGATAGGAATATTCGATACTCTCATCCTTAGGCAAAATATAATCAAAGACTGTCTCACCTTCGGACATTTGAACTCTTCCTGGACCATTTGCACTCAATTCATTAGCTGTTGTACTGCTAGCACTGCCACTGATTAGTCCATAAGGGATGTTCACATTACCATTCGCCTCAAACTTCGGTGATACTGATTGAACCCACATATTCAGGTCTTCCGATGCCACACTTTTTCCATCCACTTTATAATCACTTAATTTATCCTTATTCCATGCGAGAAACACATTATTTACCGTTGCATTGGAGCGTCCAAAATAATTATTTATAATACCTCTTTCCCGTTCCCACTCGTCGATATTACCGTAGCTAACACCGTAAGGAAAAAGAGTCGATCCATAATCACCATAGTTAGGCATACTCGTAGCTGCTGGTATAGACAAGCTCTTATTTTTTGGTAGATCTCCAAGTATAAACACTTTGCCACCTAAAATTAACGCAGCATTACTTAAATCTGATGTTGTATTGTTCGTTATATTACCCATTGGATTTCCCTGATCATCATAGCTAATATCGATATCTACTTTGCCGAACTCCCTAGTTTCTGGAGTATCGAGCCACATCTTAGCCATAGATCGATGGGTCATATCCTTCAATTTCAAAGTGGTTTTCTCATCCTGAACACTAATATATTGTCGATCTGGACCTCCAGTTTGACCCCCACTAAGTAGGCCATCCTCTCGTCCTACTAATAAATGAGTACCTGCTGCAAATTCCAGATTATAATCACCTGCACGAGGTACAAACAGGGCGGATCCAGCTATTCGATTGGCATGCCCTTTTCCATCCAGCTCCATAATACTTATATTATGTGCAAGAATTGATGATTTGCCAGATGTCCCCGCAATATAGATGCCCCCACTCGCAAGCACGGCAATCAAGGGTATGAATAGCCATGCCCATTCCCGCTTATCTAATTTCTTCAGAACATAGTACAAAATGGGTGCTACTAGAATGGCGTAAGCGAGAAGTAACCATACCAATAAAGAGAATGGTGGAAGCGTTAAGGATGGAAAATAATCTAGAATGTAATCCAATCCGGACATAAATCCACTTTGAGAGCCATATATCCCTTGAAGATTAGGTAATATGGAAAGTTTCTGGCCCAGCTCTGTACTCCATACTTCCCCATGACCACTCCATGAGTTCAAAGGCTCCATCGCCACATCATAAGCTGCATAATGAACTTCACCTTTGCCTACTAACCATGAAGCAAATAGCGGATCTTCTTCAGCTTGAAGCGAAACATTCGCTCCTTCTTTGGGTTTGGCTTGTGATATTGGAAACGGAGATTCAAATTTCAACGGCTTATCCCCGCCAATTATCGCTAATTGAGGGAGCGAAGTTACATCCGTTTGACCTATGTATTCAACTGGAGATATGTCTTCTAGTCCCTTAACCGTCTTAGCATAGCCAGAGCCACCTGCCAATACGAGAGTTCCTCCCTTAACCACCCAAGAACGAATTGCTGTAATTTGCTTGGAGCTAAGGCTGTCAGTTGAAAAATTATTAACTACAATAATATCTAAAGGATCCAGCAATGTGCTATCATCAGGAATTTGCTCCCCATTAAGCGGAATCACCGTTAAATCTCGACCCTGACTTTGTTGGTTTAGCGTTTTCAAGAAATTTAGACTGTCCGGATCTTGAGCAAGCACACCGATCAGTGTACTTGCCGTAGCACTTGATGCTAAATATGACTGACCCACTGTAAAAGGAATGTATTCACCTGACTGGGCAGTTCCTTTATAGAATCGGATCGTATTATTTCCTTTGTTAAAAGAAGCACCAGGAATCCCCAGTATCACCTTCTTCGACGTTCCGGCAGGTAGATCTACCTTTTTAACATAAGAACCACTACCATTTATATAGGAATACTCTGTCTGAACAACAATTTCCCCGGATACGTCAACATCACTTTTCAAGGTAATCGTAAGCGGGTTCCACTCACCATCTTTGATATACCCGTTATATCCCATTTCGCTTTGAATACTAATCGCTGGCTGAGCCGCATAAGCCGACTGTGGCAACACCCCAGCAAGAATTATCATGACTGCTAGCCAAAGTGAAACCAAGCTAGTTATCCGTTTTACATGAGGAAGAAACAAGTGATTCTCTCCTTTCTGAATTAAAAGTACCTTTGCCAACTATAACGACTTCTAAATAGGTAAAGTTACATAGATTGCTATTTTCCACAGTAAAACAAAAACCGCCTAGCGAGACAGATGCCTTGCTGTGGCGGTATTTGACTAAGATTTATCTATCTTATTTTAACTAATTAAACACAACCGTTTTGTTCTGATGAACGAGAATCCGATCCTCAATATGCCACTTCACTGCCCGGGCCAATACAACACGTTCAATGGTTCGACCAATCCGCTTCAACTCACTAACATCATCACGGTGACTTACGCGCTGAACGTCCTGCTCAATAATCGGACCGCCGTCTAGCTCTTCCGTCACATAGTGAGCGGTTGCGCCAATAATTTTTACACCGCGTTCATATGCCTGAGCATACGGTTTACCACCCACAAATGCAGGAAGGAAGGAGTGATGAATATTGATAATCCGGTTGCGATACGGTCCAATTAGCGCCGGGGATACGATCTGCATATATCTGGCGAGTACGATGAGATCGACTTTACCATTAACGAGATCAAGTTGTCTTTGCTCCGCTTCTAACTTCGTATTCGCTGTTACCGGGATATGATGATAAGGAATTCCGAAAGACTCTACAAATTCCTTCATATCAGGATGATTACTGATAACCATCGAAATCTCAGCATCCAGATCACCTGCTTGCCATTGCCATAGTAGTTCCACCAAACAATGGTCTTCCTTGGAGACAAAGATGGCCAGTTTCTTCTTGTAACTTAGCTGATGAATATTCCATTTCATCTGAAACTTATCTGCAATTACGGAGAAATCTTTCTCCAATGCGACAAGCTTCTCCCCCAGCAGATCAAGATCGAATTCCACCCGCATGAAGAACATTCCGCCCTCTGGATCCATCGTATACTGATCCGATTGTACAATATTAGCGCCATGTTCATGCAGAAAGTGTGAAACCGCTGCTACAATACCTGGTCCATCCGGACATGAAATTAACATCCGAGCACGATTATTTTCATAAGGTTTGACAGGTCTTCCGCCTGCCTTTATATGCGTATCCATCTTTCTCTCCATTCCCCCTGCATCATTGTGAGTTCTATTACGTTAAATATTAAACTCTAGCAGCCAACCACGCCACCAGAAGTTGATTCACTCGTTCCTCTGAGTGATCTGGGAATAGATTTGCTTCCATCACAAGATCATATAGTCGTTCTAACGGTTCACGTGGATCCGCTTTTTTAGCCTTGGCATCGTTTTTAAGAAGATCCCAAGTATCTAATACAAAGGCACGTTGCTGAAGATCACGCTTAGCAAAGAATTCACTTAGCTGTTCAACTTCTGCCACGAATGTAGCTCCTAGTCGTTCAGCAACTTGTCCTCTAAGAAGCGCGATTTCCACTTCATACATCGGACGTTGAGTCTTAGGATTCTTACCAATCCAAGGTGTCTCTAGAATGAAAGGTCTACCTTGTAGCGCTTCATGATGAACCAAAGCATGGATAGCTTCGAAACCTATCCAACCTGATCCAATTGGTGTATGGCGGTCTTTGCCCGCCCCAACTGGATTTTTGCTGTCATTAATGTGCACTACGGCGATCCGGTTCAGTCCAATAGTCTCATCAAAATGACGCAACACTCCATCCAGATCATTTACAATATCATAGCCCGCATCATGAATATGGCAAGTATCCAAACATACCGTCAATCGTTCATTATGCTCTACCTTATTAATAATCGCAGCAAGCTCTTCAAAGCTTCGGCCTATTTCAGTACCTTTGCCAGCCATTGTCTCTAAGGCAATGTTAACATCGGTTTCATTCGTACCATTTAACACTTGATTCAAACCTGCGGCAATTCTATCGATACCATACTCCGCATCTTTGTCCGTGAATGCACCGGGATGAAGCACAATGTTGCGGACACCAAGTGCGTGCGTACGACGGATTTCTTCCTGCAGGAAGTCAACTGCTAGCTCGTAGGTATTGGTCTTATATGAACCCAGATTGATAATGTATGGTGCATGAACGACGATCTCATCAATTCCTGCAGCCCCCATGGCGGTCTTACCTTCTTCGATAAACATCGACTCTATGGGTTTACGCCGTGTATTCTGCGGTGCTCCAGTATATATCATGAATGAGTTGGAACCGTAAGAAGCAGCCTCTGCTGTTGCGCTTAACAACCCTTTATCTGAGAACGAAACATGTGAACCTATTTTTAACATTTAATCTCCTCCTTCTAAACACCTCTTATTTTATCCTCAATAACGAAAATAATCTAGGTGAGTTGAAAAACGAAGGCATGTAGTCCAAAGTATCTTTCCTCAACTAAAAAATTTTTCACTACTCTTATTGGCTTATCTCTCAATCTATTTACATCCGTTAGCCCGTCCAATCAAAGATGGTTTGAGGATCATAAATTGTATAAAAAAAGGAGGTTATCATTATGTCTTCGAGAAAAAAAGTAATAGTAGTAAGACTCCATCCTGGACAAAAAGCGATTGTTATTTGTAGACATCGAAAGAATCAACGGAACCGGAACAATCGGAACACTCAAAATATTCAACCCATTCAGAATACTCCGAATTTTCCTTGCTAATGAAATGCACGAACGCTCATTTGAGCGTTCTTTTTTTAGTTCTTCTATTCAGGTTAACTAGGGCTTCACTGACTTTATCACTGGAAAAATAAAAAACACCCTCGATTATTCGAGGCCACTGAAAAAGTCCATATTATATAAAAAGCATAATGCTTCTCGAATTTTGAGGAGAATTATGCTTTTTTTCTATATAATTAAGGTACTAATCCGAGTAGGTGAATGTAATGATTAAACAACAACAAACCTTGGCTTTAAGCCCCTATATAGAACTTTATAACTTAGTGATTCCCAAAGATAATATGTTGCGGCAAATCAATGAACTTGTCGACTTTTCTTTTGTTTATGAAGAACTGAAAGAGCGTTACTGCTTAGTTAATGGCCGAAATGCGGTCGACCCGATTCGAATGTTTAAGTATTTGCTCTTAAAAACAATTTTTGAGTTGTCTGACATAGATATCGTCGAGCGTTCGAAGTACGACATGTCATTCAAATATTTTCTAGATATGGCTCCTGAAGATCCAGTGATTGATGCAAGTTCATTAACCAAATTCAGAAAGCTGCGGCTGAAAGACTTGAATTTGCTGGACATGCTCGTAGGCAAAACAGTTGAAATTGCACTCGAAAAGGGCATTATTAAAAGCAAATCCATCATCGTCGATGCAACCCATACAAAAGCACGCTACAACCAGAAATCGCCTCGGGAAATCTTGCTGAATCGTTCCCGAAAGTTGAGAAAGGCGGTCTACAAGGCGGAGGAATCCCTAAAATCCAAGTTCCCGGTCAAGAATACCAGCGATGTACTTGAGGAAGAGATTGACTACTGTCAAAAACTCATTGCCGTGCTTGAAGCCGAAGGTGGCATCTGTGAATTACCCAAAATAAAAGAGCCCTTGAATCTCTTGAAAGAAACGGTCACGGATGACCTGGAGCAACTGAGGATCTCCGAAGATCAGGATGCCAAGATAGGCCACAAGAGCGCAGATTCCTCGTTCTTTGGCTACAAGACCCATATTGCCATGACGGAGGAACGGATCATTACGGCAGCCATTGTCACGACAGGCGAAAAGAATGACGGTAAGCAATTGCAAACGCTGATTGAAAAAAGTAAGGCAGCAGGTATGGAAATTAGATCCATAATCGGAGATACTGCTTACTCCGAAAAGGACAACATTGTTTACACTAAAGACAATGAAATTGAACTTATCGCCAAACTTAATCCTCGTATTACACAAGGCGCTCGCAAGAGAGAAGATGAGTTTCAATTTAATAAAGATGCGGGTATGTACGTGTGTAAGGCCGGGCATATGGCGATCCGAAAAGCGCGCGGAGGAAAGAAAGCCATCGGGAGCAACCAAGTCGATACGTACTACTTTGAAGTAGAGCAATGTAAAAGATGCCCGTTTAAAGAAGGTTGCTATAAAGATGGAGCAAAAAGTAAAACCTACTCGGTGAGTATTAAATCTACCGAACATTCAGAACAAACGACGTTCCAAGAAAGTGAGTACTTTAAAGAGAAAGCAAAGGAACGCTACAAAATAGAAGCAAAGAATAGTGAACTCAAGCACAGACACGGGTATGATGTAGCCACTTCCTCGGGTCTATTAGGGATGGAGCTTCAAGGCGCTATGGCTATATTCACGGTTAATCTAAAACGAATTATGAAGCTGTTGAAGTAAGAAGCTAGCCGTATAGGCCTGCTTAAATAACGCAAAGACGACCTTCACCCCGAAATACGGGAAAAAAGGTCGTCTTTTTATTAGTCTAACTTTAGCAGTTCTGAAAAACTACAAGTTCTTCAGTGGCCTCCGATTATTCAAGCGTGTTCCACTATCTCTGCCCTTTTCCGGGTTGATTATATTCTTATAACATTCGCATCTTGAACCGTAACCCCCGCTGAATACGGTAAGGCCGATTCAAGATGCGCTATAAGTTGCCCTCGTCGCCTGTAATCAAGCTGTACCCATGACATTCATCACTAGATCCTAACTTTGGTCAGGCAATGCTTCCCAAGATGCTCCTTATACCCAGTTCTACGTTTCACTATCTTGAATCGTTTCAAATAAAGTTACTTTTTCTTCCTGCACTATCTCCTCTGGGGTGTATAGTAATAATTGTCATTGACATCCTATATGAACTCTCGAAAATAATCTTGAAATAAGGTATACTTCTTATCAGATTGAGGTGTTATAAGAGTATAGATGAGGTGATAATAACCATGTGGCACTCTACTTTGTACACGCTTACCACGTCTGGACCAAATCGTTGGTTTATGAATTCCATTGTGTTCTGGGGATTTATCATGCTTGGAGCCATGACGATTGGCGGATTCTTTATGTTTCGTAAATTCATAAAGGTGCTTCCTAAGGCTGATGGTATGTCCAAACTCGATTGGCAGAATCATTGGGTAGAGAAAAGTCGTCATTTATGGACGGATGACGCTAAATCCTTCCTCGAATTACTCGTGGCACCTGTTCCGAGTGCGTTCAGAGATATTGCCAAACACTCCATTGCCGCCGAAATCGGCAAAATCGCATTACAAGATAGCGCGGAAGAAGTGACTCGAGACCACTGCATCAAAGGTTATATCGTTGCGACACCTCAGAGAGATAATAAGTTTCTCGTTCGTTTCTTAGAGAAGAATCAAATCGATTATAGTCCTTATCAACATCTGCTGAACAAATAAATTACCGAACTTCCCATCCGGCCCTGACATTCTTGATTCAGTCAGTGGACGGATGTTTTTTTATTATTAATACAATTCGGTCTAGCTCAAGGGAGGAAGATGATATTGAAGATCGTCATTTTCGGAGGAACGGGATTTATTGGTAGTGCATTAATGTCATTTTGGTTGGAAAAGGGATATGAAGTTATCATTGTAACGCGAAAACAAACAAAAAGAATGCTTGCTCAAGAACATCCTGCACTTTCCTACTTAACATGGAATGAGCTTGAGAATAATGTGACTTCCCCACACGATGTGAGCGCAGTGGTTAATCTAGCTGGTGCCACTATCAATCAACGTTGGACTCCTAGCGCCAAGGTGAACATTTTGAAGTCGCGATTGACAGCCACAGAGTCGGTAGCACGCTGGGTTAAATCTTTAGACTGCAAACCGGAGGTTGTTATACAGGGGTCTGCTGTAGGGATTTATGGAACTTCTCTTGAGGAGGAGTTTGACGAGAATTCAAAGACTTCCTCCCATGATTATTTGGCGAATGTGACTAGACAGTGGGAGAATGCTGCAGATCATGGTTTTCAAAACATTCGTCTGGTTAAACTTCGGACAGGTGTTGTACTCGGAAATAACGGCGGTGCCTATCCGCTCATGGCTCTTCCCTATAAAATCGGAATCGGAGGCCGAATAGGAAGCGGAAAGCAATGGATTCCGTGGATTCACCTTTCGGATTTGGTTTCTTTAATCGACTTTTGTATCTCCCACCGTGATGTCGCCGGTCCAGTTAACGCGGTTAGTCCTAATCCCGTCACCAATAATGAATTCGGTAATACTATCAGTTCTGTATACCATAGACCACACTGGCTTCCGCTTCCGGAATTTTTCCTAAAAACTGCGTTAGGGGATATGTCCTCGCTCCTACTAGAAGGCCAGAAAGTGATGCCACATGCCGCACTGCGTTACGGCTTTGAATTTACCTATCCTACATTGCATGAAGCGTTAGTCGATCTGAAAATGAAATCGTAGCCTATTGAAGAATCTCATGCAGAAAATCCATTGGTTTGCTGATTACATTCCTTCTTTGCAACACTTAAAGGAAATATCAGCGATCGAAAATACATCTCCCGCCTCAAGTGGGTAGTCTTTATAGGGAGCAATAAGCTCTCCTTTTAGTTTAGTGCCATTCTTAGAACCCAGATCTTTCAGGCTACAACCCTTTGTCGTAATCATCAGCTCAACATGAGCTCGTGATGCCCCTACTGCTTTCTCCACATACTGAACAATTTCTTCCGACCGACCTATCACAAAACTTCCCGTCTTCAGAGCAATACGCTGAGTTCCTCCTCCTGTGGAGTCATAACGTTCCAAATAGCTAAGCGTCGCTGGCAGAGGCAAAGAATAACTATCCCGATCCTGAACCATAGGTCTCTTCAGTAATACAGTTGCTGGGTTAACAGGGGGACCTATTACTTTTCCTACTACCGAGTCATTGTATTTCTCCTTCGGGGTAGCGTAAGGGATCTGAGTTGGATAAGGTTCTTGGATAGGATTCGATACGTAAGTTGGATAATCAATCTGAGTTGAATAGGCTTCCTGAGTTGGTCGAGGTGATTGCGGTTGCTGTTTATGCGCATTTTCTGGATTCTCTCTTGGAGCATTAGGGAAAGTGACGTCCCCCACGTCATTCCATCTCCACTTCTCATCAAATTCTGCGATGTTCGGCTTGCCCCACTGGCCCTTCTTGCCCTTCCATGTCATCTCTTCCTGCTTCTGATCTTGATCATCAAAATTAGTTGAATTAGATTGAGCTAACTCCTTAGCCAGTCCTTTCACTGGTAGCTGCAGCTTACCCGCCCTTATGAGCAGAACGGCAACACCAAATATAAGAGTCAGTCCCATACATATATATAAATTCAAGCTTACAGGGTGATCTAAGTATAGAAGCTTCCAGCATAATGCATCGATAAGTATTGCTCCAACTATGTAATAAAAAAGCTTGGGAGAGCCCAAACCACTTTCATCTGAATCCGCAAGTGTATCATTATCATCAGAATGAAATAATTGCGGAGACTTCCATATTGGAGACTCGTTAGATTCATTTCTCCTCAGGGAGCTATACTCTAATCCAACTCTCTCACTAGCAACTGCCGATTGGGAATACGATGGTAAATATTCTTTTATTACGGCTCTAGATTCCTCATATTTACTTTGCATCTGTAACTCATGGCTAGATTTATGGCGCACTGTTGGTTCATCATCAGCCAGTAACTCAATTAGCATCCTCTTCAATGCCGGAATAGAGAATAAGTCATCCCGACAAAAGGATAATATTTTCTGGATTCCATTACCCTCCATATGCGAGATACTGGTCATGAGTCTTGTGATCAAACCCAACAGCATGATATGAACCGGATCTACAATTAAAGGTTCCTTCAATGGAACATAGGTGAGATAGAGTATACCGCTAGTTAAGGGTTCTTCTACAAAAATAAACTCCTCTTCCAAAATGTAATTTCCCGGAGATAACATATATCCTTTACTATCATCCAACACAGTAATGATCTGGAGAAGGAGGCTGTAAAACTCCGGCATACTCATCTTATCGCTCTTCAAACATTGAGATAACATTCTTCTGCCCGTAATATCATAGTGAAGACTAACCTTGTAATCTACTTCTCGAATGTCCAGCCGCAATAATCCAGGTACAGAAATTGACATCAGCATCTCCTTCTGTACCAGATTGATCCGTTGGGGTTCTATATGACCTTCCGCTCTCAAAATCATAAATGTTCCGCCATCCCTGACATAGTCAACATGTAAACCCATCATTAGCTCTCCCCCTTACTTTAGAAATAGTAGAACGCCATGACAGCACCTGGCAGCACAGCAAGCATGAACGGGAACTGCAGATGCCCTTTGGCATTCGCTTGGATCGGCAATAGGCTCTTCAGAATGACGGCTCCAAGCACGCTATTTAGAACTCCACGTACCCTAGTAAACATTTCCCTTCTCCAAATCAAAATGATCAAACCAATACATCCAGCAGCAAAGATAGAGTACATCATCGTGGACAGAGTTAAACTCATACCACACCATGCGCCAACCCCACCGAAAAGCTTCACATCGCCCCCGCCTACAGCTCCTACCCAGTAAAGGATCATCATCAGTCCAAAACCGACACCAAACCCTTTGAGTGCAAAAACAGTTCCCGCACTTCCTTCCAACAATGTATGAACTAAGATTCCAAGAATCATACCGCTCACCGTGATCACATTTGGTATCTTCATTGACCTGATATCAGTTATGAATGCGATAATAAGCAAAAGAAAACAACCCCAAGCCCAATATTCCACATCGTATCCCCCTTAAAGTTTTGTAGCGTTACTTCAAAGATTACGGTTCGTACAAAACTGCCTCGAAAGCATACGCTAAGTTTTGTTAGCGTTACTTCCATGATTACACTATTTGTTGTTTGGACTGACTACGTCAAATACCTCTGTCGTACGTAACCCCTCCTGTGTCTCGAGGACGATCGTCCATGTTCCAGGTGTAGTGTTCCCACCGACCAGCCACTCCCAATCTACGATTCCACTAGCATCTGCCGTTGCTTCCCCAAGATATTTAGCCTTACTGGTACCACTCTTGTAATATACAGTTAGCTTTGCTGTTGTAAAGGGTTCAATTTTTGCAGAGACCTTAGCCTTATGCCCTGCATAGGCAGGATCAGGTTTAGAGAGAATTACGGCATGTTGTCCTTGCTCTACTTCCCCTTCTCCGGCATTTTCATTTAATTCTCCGGTATCTCCAATCCAAAGACGCTCCTCGGCTCTCGATTGAAGTACCAATTTCCGGTTCGTAAAAGGGACTTTGACAGGCAATTCATAACTAATTTCTATTCCAAAATAGGGATTACTCCCTGTCCTTAAATCAGGAACGGTTACACGACTGACATGCAGTCGCTCTTCATGAAGCAATGTTCCTTCAAGAAAAGGGTGCAACAGAGGTTTCATCACCGGATCAAGTACGCTTTCGAGCACACTATTCTTCAAATCCTGAAGTGGTTCGTCTCCTTTAACCGCAGCTTCTCTAATCCATTCATTTAGCGGGGAGGGTAAGTCAGCTGCATATTGATCGGCCCAGTCCACTAATGATAGCTTGGGTATCTTAAGGTTAGATGCATTCTCAGTCTCATTCACATTCTCTTTGGCATGCGCCTCCACTGCTAACGCTACTGGGTAAATATGTGAAGAGACGAGTTTCACTGCATTAGAAGCCAACGTATTCATTTGCGTTGTTAGTAGAGTCATCTGAACCATATAGATAAAGAAAAACACAACGATTATAAATACTGGCATAACCAAGGCAGCCTCAAGCACAATACTCCCCTTTGATCCCACTATCTCTTTAGTACGAGAAGTCCGCTTGTTTATCGACATAATATCGGCTTCCTTCCACTCTCCCATTCAATGCCCCAACCGATCCCATGGCTTTGGCGACACCAGGTAAGAACCACAAAGTCATTGCTGTAGTAACTTCCCCTTTCGCATACGTTGCTCTCTCATCCGGATTAATTCCGGTTTCCATACGAATAATGGAGAGCATACGTGATAACCTCTTATCGCTCCTTCCATGTAAGAAGAGAAAGATTCGTAAATGATCTTTATACGTTAATTCAATCTTCATAAAATCACTAAGTGGGATACTCCCCTTCTGGGCAAGAGTCACCATGTCCTCTATCGCCTTCTCAACCCCATATAGTAGAGCAGAGACCAGAATGAGCAGCGGGTTTCCTTTATTTACGTTCTTAATAAAACCTTCCATTGTTCTGATAGCTAGGCGCATAGTGAAAATCTCCCCATACGCAGCTGCGATATTTCCAGTTGGATTATTGAATCCGTACAGTATGTACTCCACTTCCTGCTTATCATAAGCAAACTGTTCACTTAAAGCTTCCAACTTCCCAGTACCGCTACCCTTCAGCAGCTCATCCAGTGTGCTCACATCAAAATATTGAAAATAATTTGCGATATATTCACTCTGAAAACAACTATCAGACATTCCACTCATAACACCGGATAATCCACCATAAAAGGTGTCCATACTTCCCATAGCATCTTCTCCAGCGTCATATGGATCCTGTGATAATGAAGATCCTTCCGTTCCTTCCGCGGAAGAGGCATCTTGATTAAGTGTTCGATTTTCACTGAAGTAAGATTCCAATTGATCAAATTGCTCCTGATATTGACTCAATTTATTCTTTAGTTCCTTAAGTTGGGTAAGTATGTTGCTCGCGTCCTTTAATTTAGCTCCGGCTTGATTCTCTAGTTGTTTGCGTTCATTATCATATGAACGATATCTCTCAAGTGTTGCTGCATTTTCTTCCAATATATTGCTAGATCCATGATCCACATATTTCTGCAAAAAAACTTCTACTTCTCGACTTGCTGTCACTACAACCGACTTCATCGAGCCACTCGATGATGAGGCCGACATTATGGAGCTCTCTTCAGCAAGCATAGAACTCATCTCACTTTGTAGTTGAGTCAACTGTAAGGCTTGTCCATCAATATCAGATTTAAAATCTGCAATTAAATCATCTGGAAGTAATAACGATCGACTTTGCTCACGTATTTTTGCGATTTCTTGGTTTCCAACAACACTCTCTTTGCCTCCGGTACTCTGCCCTTCAGATACAGAATTATAGCCATCTTGTGCTGATCTTTGCTCTGATTGCTCGATAATCACTTTCATCTGTTCATTAATTTCCGAAACTTCACTCAACAAATTCCTAGCATTCGCCAAGGAATCCCGATGTTTTACTTGCGCATTCATTATGGACCGTCCCGCTTCGCTGAAGATATTTGATGCGCCAAGTTGATAAAATCCTATACTCATACCGTGCACTCGTTCCAACAATTCTCGTTCACGATCTGCTTCAACCATGCTCTGATAATCAGCATATTGCGATGCCAGGTCAGCAGCAGTGCGAGGTATACCACTAACAGACTCATCCGATAGAGAAAGAGAAGGAGAGCGTGGTAACAATGACGAAAATGATTCCACAGTTAACGCTGCCTTCTTTTGATTGTCTAGCAACTCATCAAGCTTTGCTTCTCTTTTGTCATACAGCTTCTGTAATTTACCAAGTAAATCTACCGTATTAGACGTCTCCTTCATTACCTGTGCCATCGGCTTGAATCGATTTATGATATCTATTGCAAAATCGATAGGCGCTTTATACTTCATTTCCTCTCGTATTTGTGATTCAAAAACAGAATATATCCCAAGTGGTCGTAATAATTCAACAGAGGATGAGTCCAATTTTGCTCTCAGTAAGGGTAGATCATCGCTTCGAACCGCAAGATCTAAGTTATCCTGCAGCACTTTAGACATAATATAGTTCTCATCCGTCTCTCCATATGCGAATAGACCGTATTGCTCTACTAGCTCCTTATCAAAAGCTGACAGGAGGGAGCGAGCTGCGGCATGAGTTAGCGCTTCCGTCTTCGTCTGCAGAGCATACATCCGAGCGAAGTCAATGAAGATCGCAACAAATGTAAAAATGGCTGTGAAGGTCACAATTAGAAAAATCGTTACTGCACCATTCTCTGACCTGTCTCTATTAAACATTCTGATTAGATTCCCCCTCCCTTAAGTCAGCACAAATTTATTTGATCATTTGCCAAACATTTCGAGCGCATCACCAGCCTCGTTCTTATCTACATGATCTTTTCCAGAACCTTTGAATTTCGCGCCATAATATCGTGCCAGGTCCACAGTCCGAATCCACTCTACCGGTTCAACAATGTAGGAAGTGGACTGGCCTCTCTGAGTCACATCACCAATCACTCGCTCCAATGGGGCAAAAGGTATAAGTCGGTTCATGGAAACCGTGATTTTACGAAATAATAATTTATTGTCATATCGCATTACTCCATTGACCCCTTGCGGAATTTCGTCACCCGTATGGCTTAACTTCTGTAGGGGCAATGGACCATCAGAATTAACTCCACTAGGTAATTGCAAGATTGAAGGTGAAGATTGACCACCCCATCCAAATAGCGCCTGCATCATCCCATCATCACTCATTCGCCAATATAAGGAATCGCGTTCTTCAATCTGGAAGGCTCCCGTCCGAGGACTACGATGACTGTTATCCCAGGTGTAAGCACTCCGTTCTGCCGCTACGGTTGCCATATGACCAAGCAGCACATTCTGATATAAATACAAACAGAAGAACAACATTATCAATATGAAGGTGAAGATAGTCGGGAATACTAGTGAGGCTTCCAACGTGAAACTTCCTTCCCGATTTCGAAATAGATTCATCTAGTTCCCGTCCATAAATTCATCTGTCTTACTCGACGCCTTACCAAGTAAATTTTCAACAATCTCTTTCAACTGATCTCTGAATATAACCGCGATGATCACAATCACCGCAATAATCAATATCATTTCTAACATCCCAAGCCCATCTTCATTACGCCATAATCCCTTGGCCTTTACACGAATCATTTCCAACATTAGATACCCCTCCTAAATAGATAAAATAAATGAATAGTGACCCTCTTCTCTCAAATTACAAGTCCATGATCATAAACGCTGGGGCGCCTACTAATACAATGATGACTAAAAATAGTAACATCATCGGGAACATAAGCTTCGAAGATGCATGTTCTCCCAGCGTCCGACTAACCACCTTACGCTTCTCCCATAGTGTGTGGGACAATTCATGTAATGCCAGAGCAAGATCATTACCCCCACGACGAAAATTAAGTAACACCGAAGTAGTAAATGCAGACACCTCCTGGATCCCGCAACGTTTACTGAATCCCTCTAATGCTTGTTGAAAAGGATCCCCACTCTCCCACTCCCGTTGCATTTGAAATAGTTCACGGTACAAAGGGTGACTCTCTTCCCCACGTTTTCGTTCAAGACATTGTTTGATCGCCTGCTGAACCGTGGATCCAGCCCCGACTAGCAGTATGATTTTATTTAGTAGTTCCGGTAACTCCAGAATTACCTCATGCTCTCTTTTAACTACTTTTCGATGAAGATCATTCAAAAGAGCGGCCGGAAGCAGAACAGCAAGTGCAGTTCCCATTATGAGCACAGTATTATCCCCACCCATGAGCAAAGAGAATAAACATCCCGAGGTTAGCAGTAACCAGCTATAAGTGAGCATTTCGGCTAGAAATAGCAGTGTGAATTCACCACTACGGCGGTCTCCGCAGATTTTCTGTACGGATCGTTGTATTTTGTAGAAAAAAATGGGACACCTGCGTGACAAAGAGATCAACATAAGCAAATACAACATGGGCGGTGCTAATTTTTGAAGTCTCAGTCCTTCCATAACCATTCCAGCACTATCGCCATATTGCCCAATTGAGCGTATGAATAAGAGTCCCCATCCCGATATCATCACGAGCAAGAGGCCTCCCGTGAACCACATCATTTATATCCACTCCTTTCACACTTTGATGTCCATAATCTTCATCATTAGCCAGGCACATAAAGCAAAAACTATCAACGCTACAGCCGAGATCACCAATCCTATGCCACTATGCATCGGTGACATATAATCTGGAGAAGACATATCCATAAATACAAGAAAGAACAACGGAGAAACCATCATTACCTTGGATTCAAATCGTTTCTGAGCAATCATGACGCCGATCTCCTGACTAATCTCCAGCTTCTCGCTAATAATGGCCGAGGTCCTTCTAATGATCTCTACGAGATCCCCTCCCGAACGCTTACACGTTGTAAATACATCTGCAAAATTTCCTATGTCCTCACTCCCCGCTCGGTCACTGAAATCCTGTAGTGCTACTTCAATTGGTTGGCCGTATTCCAACCTCGTACAAATAATCCCGAGTTCCATCATTAAATCGTTGTCCCCACCCGGATACAAAAGCCTTAAATCCTCAATCGCATCCCGGAATCCATTCTCCACCGAGCGCCCTGCCGCGAGTGAAGAGGATAGTGAATAGAGTGCCTGTTTAAAGTTCAGACTGAGTGCATCCCTTCTTCGGCTCAGCAAATATTGACTCCAATATTTTGGTATAAAGGCCGCACCCCCCGTCATGACTAGCGCGAACCAAAATGAATGAAAAAAAACGTAGCCTATACAGTAGAGCCCTATGCCACTGGCTAGCAAGCATGCCCACTTCTGCCTCACAGAAAGAACATAAACTTTATAATCTGGCAGCTTCCCCAGGGAACTAGCTACGCTTGTCCCCTGTCGCCTTAACAATGCCTTCATACCCATCCTCCTCCCCTCAGATGCTGCCAGAAGTCATCCCCGCCATCCGCAGCTTATCGTCATGCAGCAGTCTATTGCCCGTTTCAGTCAATCGACCGACAATTTTACCCTCGATCTCCGCTTCCTCTTTGAAAACATAAAGATGATTAAGTATCACCTCCCCACCCTGGATACCAGCTACTTCAGAGATTTCCGTCACCCGTCTAGAACGATCACGAAGTCTAGATAAATGAACAAAGATATCGATCGCCGACGCAATCTGTCCACGAACAACCGCCAGCGGCAATTCCGCCCCACTTAATACCATCGTCTCCAACCTACTGATCATGTCTGCAGTCCCGTTTGCATGCCCAGTAGATAGAGATCCATCATGTCCAGTATTCATCGCCTGTAGCATGTCAATTAAATAGGACAACAAAAAAAGGGCTATTCCCATTGTAGATAAAACTACTTTTGGGATAGTCCCTTTTTTGTTTAATAAATTTATATTTTGATAATAAATATTATTACTTCCATACTAATATTTTCCCCGTTTCTGTTACCCCAGCCAAGCAAGTATTATCATGATTTATAGAAGTGCTTACAAATCTACTTTCAGTATGATATAAAGCTCTTTCACCTGTATGAATATTACCAACATAAAAGTACATCTTATCTTTATGATTATATTCTTTACTATATTCAATTACTATTTGATTTTCTATCATATTACCAGATTGGTCATTAATAGAATACCCTTCATCCAACATTCCCACAGTGTAAGTATTATCACGATCTTGTATATTAACTAGTTTATATTTTGTATCTTTTTTAGAGATAATCAAATTATTATCTATTATTTCTATATATCCTTCATTTATAAGAGTTTCTTTTTGGGAGCGTCAAGAATTTTGTGTAAATGAAAATATACCTCTCTTGTAGAAGTTCGTTTAGTTTTTGTTAGAGAACATTGCTAGCAGTTCTGATCGAGCTTGATCGAAGCCAATATGACAACGGGTAGCAAAGCGTTGGTTATAGCTTTCAAACTGTGAAACCAAGAATTTTTCTAGTGCCTCTTCATGGGGAAATTGTTCTTTACGATTAGTGTATTTCTTAATCTGTTTGTTAAAGGATTCTATTAAATTCGTTGAATAAATGCTTCTCCAGATCGGCTTAGGAAAGCTGTAAAACGTGAAGATATAGGGATTTTCTCGCAGGGATTTAGTGACCTTAGGATATGCTGTTTTCCATTTATCACAGAAGGTTGCCAGCGCCGCTTTACCAGCTGCTTCATCGTCAGATCGATAGACGGATTTGAAGTCTTCACAGATCTCTGCTCGATCTGAGACACGAACTTTATGGGCAATATTACGTGCTAAATGAACACAGCATGTTTGGTACTTCGCCTGCGGGTAGATCTCCTGAATCGCATTCACAATACCTGTGAGTCCATCGGAGATAAACAGAAGGATTTGTTCCGTGCCACGCTGTTTCACGTCCTGAAGGAGTTCTTTCCAAATGTAAGCTGATTCGGTCGGTGCAACGGCGTACGTAAGAACTTCCTTGGAGCCATCCTCACGAATTCCCACGGCAATGTAGACCGCTTCCTTAGATACCGTTTCACGTTTAACGGCGATATAGGTCGCATCAATATAGACGCACACATAGCGCTCCTCAAGAGGTCGTTTCATAAACGCATCGACATGCTCTACCATCACTTTTGTCATGTTCGATATGGTTTGTGGTGTGTAGTGGTGACCGTACATTCTCTCGATTAGGTCGGCAATCTCCGTCATCGTGACACCCTTTTGAAACATGTGGATGACAAAGGATTCTAGCGTATCATTCGAGCGTTTGTACGGTGCTACAGTCTGTTGCTTAAACTCTCCGTTACGATCTCGAGGAATGTTGAGTTGCAGGTCCCCATACTCGGTATGAAGCGTTCGGCAGTAGCCACCGTTTCGAGAATTCCCTGAATTCATACCTATACGGTCATATTTTTCATAGTCTAGGAATGCAGTAAGCTCCGTCTCTAACAGGTGATTCATAGCACACTCTAAGTGACTGCGAAATACTTCCGTTACATCTTGTTTTGTGACTAGAGCTTGGACTAAATCTGTTGTAAAATGATTCATAGGGAAGACCTCTCTTTGAATTGTTGTGTGGTAACTCAATTCTACAAGAAAAGGTCTTCCTTTTTCTATTTATCTATTTACACAAAATATTTTACGCTCTCTTCTTTTTTCTGAAGAACAAATTGCTTATCATAAGTGAATAAAAAATTATCTAAATAGACTAATATGTCTTCATTTAATTCCTTAATAAGGGGTATTCCTTTTTTCAAAAACGATCTTTTGAATTCAATAGTCTTCTTTAAATTCTCAGATATCAATGTCATACTTTTGTGATTATATAATATTAAAAATTCATCAGACTTAGAAAGATAAATATTCCCCATTTCACCAACAGTTTCAATTATTTTTGACTCCCCATCAGATTCATGATAAGACCATTCCAATTTATGGTCATAATAACTTAATATAATTAATGAATCTTTGGTAAAACAATATTTTACTTGCGTGATATCTCTATTTTCTTGATCTTTAAGTCTGAAAGAAGATATACAACTTATTGAATCCATGTCCCATTTACTAACTCTTAAATTGTCATCAATAGCCACAAGAATATTTTTATCTTCAGCAAACTTATTCCAAATGTACTTTGCGCCATTTTCAGTAGGTAACTCTAATTGATGATTTCTCGAATGTATCCCCATTAATTCAATACTTTCTTCTTTAATGTAAATTTCAGCCTTTTTGATCCGAATGTCATTGTTACAAAGAAAGAGCATAATTGATACAGTAAGCTCTTTATTATTGATCATTTCATATACCAGTTCAGCCTGTCGTCTCGTTAATATAGCCGTATAAGACGTAAAAGGAGCGATATTCGAATCCATTACCCAGTTGAACCACTCAATATTCAAAAAGAAGACATTATCATTAATGATATGTTTTTCTATTTTCTTAATCTTTCCTGCATGCAGAAAAATTTCAAGATACTCTTGAACTCCTTTAATAAAATGTTCATTATCTATATAGTTTCTTCTATTAAAAAATTTATTTAAAATTTCTATTTGTTGTCTGTTACCTCTAGATAGAGAATGCATTTCGCTTCTTTTTGCAATATCTGAATTTGTTGCTTTTAACTTCAAGACTAATCTACCTTCCAATGATGCTTTTAAACATGGAATTTGCTTATATTGAGCATCCTCCATATCACGTACTACGGAGGAATAAAGCTCGGTTATATCAATTTCATCTCTTATTTGATTATCAATAAAATCTTGCAGTTGATTAACTAAAATAGAGGTAAATATTCCATTGCTATTATCAGAAAGATTGTACGCCGCATTTATATCATTTGTTGCTGTAATTATAACTTTTCCCTTTCCGTTTATATCTAACTCTTTATTCATAACCTTAGAAATATCATTCTGGTTTCTTGCTAGAATACCACTATAACAACAATCAACTATGAATAATACTGATTTTGCATTGCACTCTTGAATCCATTCATTTAAATCTTGCATAGATATTTTATCGTTTGCATTTGAATAAGTGGAATTATATGTAATTAAATATCCTCTGTTGTCAATAATATCACCATGTCCTGCCCAGTATAAAACTAGGGTATCACTAGTGCCACAATTCATAAAAAAGTCCCTTAATTTCACATCTACTTTTACGCTATTCACATCTTCGCCCAAAAATATACTAATCTGAGCATCAAAATTCTGATCAAAAATATCCTTCATTGCTGTTATATCTTCTTCTACACTTACTAAATTTGAATATTCTGAATTATTCTTGTAAACAGATGCACCGATTAAAAGTACATTAATTTTTGTTCCCACACTCATTATCTTCCTCTTTCTAAATACGTATATTTTAGAGAAGCATATCAATGATTAAAGCAACGGAAGACCTATACCCTTCTCAATTTCCCTATCTTTTAGGTAATCCTCTATTGCCATTTCTTCCGGATAGTCATTCATTACTTTAAAAAATAAATCCCTCGAAATATCCCCCTCCGAAACACCCATAAAGTTCCAATATATCTCTTTTTTATATGGCTCAAAATAATTTCCATGAATGAAAGATATATGATCTTCTTCTTCATATGTCGTACATTCAATTTTATCAATAATCCTTCTCAAAACAACATTTGATAAGTTATCGGTATCTATATCATTTAAAAATTTCAAAAATTCTTCATACTTGTCTCTTAGATTTTTCAATTCACGCTCTATATTAACTAACTGGTCTAACTTTGACTCAGTATCACGGTAATCGTCATTAATGCGCTTATGACGGCTTTCAAATTCTTTCTCGCTAAAAATGTTTCTTGTATAGAATTTAAAATTAGCGTCCCTTTCGATCCCTAAATCGTTCAATTTTTTTTTAAAAATATCTATTTTTTGATCAAGATTATTCATGTCATATTTAGTCTTAATAATGTTATTGAGATTATTTTTATGTCCCCGATTATTTTTCTTATACTTTTCAACTTCTGCCTTAACCCAAGCTATTAGTTCTCCTTCTGTTTGTCTGTTACGATATGAACAAACAAGTTTCCCCATTGAATCATTGTTACGACACACCCAATAAATATGAGATTGTTTATTTGTTTTCTGCACCTTTCTTCTTAAGCTCCCGCCGCAGTTTCCACACTTAAGTATATTAGAAAAGATATGTACAGATGAATACCTACCATTCGCACGATTAATCTTTCTAACCTTCTTCTCCACAATATTTCCTTCCACATCTTCAAATTGGTTTTCAGTATAAGAAAATTGACCAAACTGAACTAATCGCTTCTCTTTCTCAATTTGTACAAGTCTAAAAGTTTCATCATCAATAAGCCTTAGAGTTTCATCTTGTTTAACTATCTGATCTTCTAAAGGTATCTTTTTGATAGTCCCTCTATTTATGTCCGTTTTTTGTGTTCTATGTAACCGTATTTCACCAGTATAGATTCCATTTTTAAGAACTTTACTTATCAAGCTCTTATCCCAGGCTTTTATTCTCAATTTGGTTGGAACCCTTTTCTCAGTTAGTACTTTCGCAATTTGTCCTAAACCTTTACCTTCATGTAAGTAAAGTCTAAAGATTTCTTTAACTATTTCCGCCTCTTCTTCATTAACCATTAACTTTCCGTTATTTATATTATATCCATAAGGTTCTCTTCCACCCCAAATCCCCTTTTCATATCCTTGTTTTTTTCCAAACTGCACGCTATCTGACTTTGCCCTAGACTCCTCTTCAGCGAGAGCAGCAAATATTGTAATTTTAATGTCATCCGTCCTATCTAAGGTGTTTATGTTCACATCTTCAAAATATACTCCTATACCCAACTCTCTTAAGTCTGCGATATATCTAAGAATTTCTTGAACATTACGACCAAAACGACTGATATTCTTTGTGAATATGATGTCAAATTTTTTTGCCTTTGCATCTCTAATCATTTGTTGAAAGGCTTTTCTATATCTTGCAGATTTAGCTCCAGAAAAGCCCTCATCAATGTATCCCTTTCTTGGTCTTATCGAACCATCACGTTTACAAAAAACTCCACAGTCAGCAAATTGATATTCCTTCTTCACAATATACTCCTCAAAAAAGGAAACCTGATTATCTATTGAATTTTTTTGTTCATCTGTATCGGTTGAACACCTAGCATAGAAAGTAGCTCTCATATAATATCCCCCCAAATTATGTATATCACATCTATTATAGAGGTTATCATTCGAATACTCTTGATGCAACAAAAATAGCCGTATATCTGCCTCCCCATACGACTACTTTTCAAGCAATTTTGAATTACTCTAATTATTAATCACAAATTTATAACCTCTCCCTGTGGCTAGATGTGAAGCGGGCCTCACCGAATAGTGGAATCATTTTTCAGATTTAAACCTACCCCCACTATCTTCTCTTAAATCTTCCTCACACTCTGCATGAAATGCAGTTTTCATAGCCTCTAATACTGAAAATAAAGAAGGCATATCATTACCCTAGCAAATACACCAAGGAAACAGGATACCTTCTCATTTTATTGTCTATTATGTAGATTTGATGTTTAGATTTGATGCTATGTTATGTTATAGTGAACCCTTACCACCAACTATTCCCCTATTAATCTATTATGCTTTTCCTGCCTCCCAATTATGACCACACTTCAAACAGGTAATTTTTACTTTTTTACTTCCAACGATGCCACCAAGCAAACCAACTGGCCCAAGTATCAAGCCTCCAACGGCTGCCTTGCCTAATCCAAATCCTTTGTTTCCAGCGGTTATTTGAGTTGATTTGCACTTAGGACATTTTATTAGGTCTTCTTCTTCAACATTATTAGTCATTATATTAACACTGATTGTTTCATTACCTTTGTCAAGCACCTTAATTTCTGTAGAAGAGTTTCCACAACGACAACTTACCACAGAATTAATACTATATCCATTTAAAGACTCTTCACAATCATTTTTTGAAACCGCTTGTCTTTTACCGCAAACTCTACAACGAACAAAATAATAATTATCATCCTCAATAACGTATAGCATATCATATGCACCACCCTATTTTTTCCATAATTCTAACATTATCGCCAAAATAGGTCTATGGCATTAGAAAGAATTATTTACTAATGGTCATAAGCTACTAGGGAGGTCACCCTGTGAGAGGTGTTTCAGCTCTTTTAAAGTCTATCCATCTTCTCTAGCATCTTCTGCTTACTTGGATTTGTGTACATCAAAGTTGTATGGATGTTACTGTGTCCAGCTTGATTTGCTACTTCATGAACTGACATATCATTTTCTATCTAATTTTTTTATGGGTCAGATTTTCATCTGGTTATGTATTTATTTAAGTAGTCTTAAAAAGATAGAGTTCATCCAATAAAAGTTGACAACCTTTGTGGTAAACTCTAATTCTCTTGATTCTTGTTTTAATATAAATCTAAATTCATCATTTGTTATTATCTTATCATTGTATCTATCAACCAGATCCAATAAATTCTCTAGAAAAGTTCTATGTTTATTATTAAAAACTGTCTTTTTATTTTCAATCAACAAGTCTCTAATTTTCACTAACCTTTCATTGGGTATTTGTTTCTTAAATTCCGCAAATACTTGGAACCTATCTACTTCATTCTTTATTGAAGTTAATGCATCCACTTCGAGAGAGCCCTTAATTTTAAAGATTGTCAATAATATCAATTGATATAAAGTATAGGCAAAAACATACTGTCTCAATATTTCCAACAAACCAACCTTAAAGCTAATTACTCCATTAATCCCCCAAACTATGAGGGTTGTAACAAGAAACATTTCAAAAAAGTAAAGTAATACATGCCTTGTTAATTTCATAGAGCTTAGCCTACTTTCTGTACCTCATATTCTTTAACTCTTCTATAAAATGTATTAGGTTTCATGTCTACCCGTTTCATTGCTTCAACTGCCGTGATATTCCCATTCTTCCATTCCGTATATACTTGTATAAACTCTTCGTTTATAGTTTTCTTTGGTCTACCGAACACTACACCATTGTTTAATGCTGTTGCTATTCCTTCCTTTTGTCTTCCGTTTATTTTCTCTCTCTCACGTTCTGCCATGTATGATAATAGTTCAAGCACAATACTTGATATAAGCTTTTCTAATCCATTCTGATACTGTCTAGTATCAAGGATAGGCATATCAAGTATGACTATGTGGGCGCCTATACCCTCTGTGATTTCTTGCCACTCCCGTTTTATATCCTGTGCATTACGTCCTAGCCGATCAAGTTCCTTAATGAATAAGATATCCCCTTTTCTAAGTCCATTTTTCATAGATTGGTATCCAAATCTATTCGTGTCCTTACCGCTCTGCTTATCTATGTACATATCACGGTCTAGTATCCCTAAGTCTTTCATAGCTTCCAATTGTCTAGCTTCGTTCTGGTCTTTACTGGATACTCTTATGTAACCAAAGTGTCTAATATCACCCATGTTCTATCACTCTTTCTTTGTATGTCATAATAATATTATACTTTATCCATGTCAAAATGTATATACGTTTTATGACACATTTCAATGATTATTTTGTATATTTTGACACGTCTCATAATATATAGTTCAATAATTATGACACATAATTCAAATAGTATACTTTTCGACATAGAAAAACTCTCCATTTAAAATTACTGGAGAGTTCCATCACATATATCAATGGGTGTAATGTTGTTTTGCTAATAGATGAGTAGACTCTAATGGAACAACTAAAACAATTCACTGATATCCTTATAGCAGTTACCTTCTTCAGCTAGGCACCTTATTTTCAATTCTAATACTGTTTTAAAATCAGTTTTTCTTTCTAACATAAATGCCAACTCTTTGCCATCCATTAAAACAATGTGTACTTTTCTACCAGAATTAAATGTTTCAACCGCTTGCGGAGAATAGCCATTATGACTAATAAATAAGCCTCTTGTATAAGCTGATTTAGAGCTTACCTTTTCATTAAAAATAACCAAATCATTTTTATTTGTTTGGGAAGACTGCCATTTTGCTTCTAACAAATAAATTTCATTATTAAGGCAAAAGCTCCCATCAATTTGTTCCCCATGGATTTTAAAACTTTCTCGGGGTTCTAAATTATTCTGCTTAAACAGATTATATAGATACTTCTCAAACTCATATCCTCTTTGCTGAGCATTCTTATTAGTTAATATTTTGAAATAAGAATTAAAGCTTTCATCAAAGTCAAAATTAAATTTATCTGTTATTGGTACAGATTTTACTTTCGGTAACATACTTTTCCCCATCAACCTTTTGCTGATTTCCACACATTTGAAAAATAACGCCTTTTCATCATCTAAAATTTTCATATGTAATTTTTTGTAATCTAGAAGTTGCAAAAATAACTTTCCCACGCGCACATTGTCGTACTCTTCGATAATTTTCCTAAGAATTTTCGCCTTTGATAAACTACCATATTTATTATATATATCTATCTCTAATGAATCTTGTATAAATCTTCTAAAAGATTCATTAGAAAAATTTAATACGTACCCTCCCTCCATATCCAATATCTCCTCAATAAATTTTTGTTCATTAAAGTTTAGTTTTGACATGCACACTCACCTCAAGTTGTTTTCTGCTCCTCTTCAGAGTTTTGCATCACGTATTCTAATATTTCTCTCATTTTTAACTCCCTTCAAAAAAAGTATATCGTAAAGCCCTTTATTTTCAACGTTTTCTGCTTTTTGGCTAATTCCCGCCGCCAGATGAAGCATAAAAATCCATTGATAGAAAAGGGATTTTAACCAACCATAAAAAAAGTAAAAATACCAAAAAGTTAATCGTAATGTATATCGTATAAGCTCAATGATTTCAAGGCTTTGTTGATAATTTACATATTATGTAATAAAAAACCATTTAAAATCCCTTGATAAATAAGGCTTTTTTAATTTAATAATTTGTGCAAAAAAATGGTTATCGAATCGTATAGTAACACTACCATCTATTTCAATGTGTTAAATAGATAATCACCCATATAGAATTTACTCACAACAAAAAAGAAACTTTCATCCCCTCTGTTTAAAACTTTGCGTTTCATCAAGAATCCTCATCATCTTCATAATCTCTTAGTTCTCTTTCTTCTTCGTATCGCATCATTCCATAAGTCTCGGCCATGTCGCTCATATAATCATCAACAGTAACTTGATACCTAGCTTCAGCAATTTTAGCCTCAAGGTCTTCAATGTGTAAACCAAAGAACTGAATTGATAATTCATAACCCACTCTTAGTTTGTCGAGTAATTTTAGCATTTCCTCATCTTCAAGTTTAATTTCATAATGCATAAATTCATTGCGTATTTTATTTAAATATTCTATAGAGGCTTCCAATTTAGGTTCAATAGTTAAATTGCATAGATATTTTATTCTACTTATAGACTCGATTAGGGAAACTGTTTTCAATTTTGAATTTACTTCGAATACATTAGTTTCCCCCTCAACTATCATCTTTCTTTTAGCAAGCATATACTTATCCAAATCACTAAAAATGAGATATTCATTTTTATCTTTTAGTATCAACTTCAATAGTATCTCAATACCATGATTTAACGAGAAGACAGCATCTTTAAGTTTATGGTCAATACCTGACTGTAAATTCGGAATTTCTTCCATAATCATATAAGCTGACTTCAGAGAGTCTACGCCATTCTCTAATAAGTTCATTTTTATCATTAATCAACCATCTCCTTTCTGCTATATAACTCTGTGTGATAGAACCATTTCATATAGATTCGGCAGCTAACAACTCTTTAACACGATCAATTTCTTCTTTAGTATGAACGGTTCCACCAGAATTGAATTCGATATACCATTGAAGAACTTCTTTTCTAGTTTGAAGATTATTAATATTCACCCTAATATCATGCGCCATTCTTGGGCTTCCTTCAATTTCCTTGAAATAATATCCGAACACTTCAATTTCATTGTTAACAAATTTTTTAATCGCTGTATATCTTTGCAACCCATCAACACAAACGAAATACTCTGGACTATCACACCTTGTTTGCCAATGATTACTATTTAAATATATGACTCTAGCGTTTTTCCCCCTTTTAAGAAAAATTCGAGATAATCAATTTGTTGCTGCTCAGTCCATACATGACCTCGTTAAAAATCTGGATTTATCTGTAATCCATATTCTCTTTCGTTTCTCTTCAATGAATTTGATAAATGAAGTTATTGAATAGTTACATTCCCATGACCCATGTGTTATAAATTGTGGTATTTCACTCCAATGCATATAAATCATTCCTCCTTTACTTAAAATAAAACAGTCATTTCATGGGCGCTATGAAAATATAGATTCATAACGCCCATGTTTTTATTGAATTTGAATTTTTTCAAATATTTCTTTCCATTTGTCTATAAATTTCTGCTCGATACTAGTTCGATTTTTACTTAATGATGTCTTGGCTCTTTTTGCCAACTCTACCTTCCAACCCTTTTTTAGTTCAATATTATTTATTCTGGCGTATTCTTCAATCTGCGGTAATATTGGAAGATTGTCTTTATAAACGTCTATAAAGTCATCTTCAGTATCTTCAGGTCTCGGAAGAAAATTTGTGGATATCCCCGACAAAAACTGACCCGAAAGTAAGTCTTCAATTTCGGCATTATCAAGTTCTAAAATTTCGTTCATTAACAGAACTCGATCTTCTTGACCTAAATATATATTTTCTTTGAGTTTTTTTGCTAATCCCTGTCCGGATTGATCACCATCCAACATACAGAAGGGGAGTGATTGATTCTTACCCGCCATAATGGATACAACTGCTTGCATACCCTTTATTCCTCCAGATGGTAAGAATACAACTTCACGATTTGGAGTAATTAAACCTTTTCCTATTAGATAGTTTTTTATTGCGCTAAGATATATTTGGTCTGAAGGGCCTTCTACTATAACAGCATAGCACCCCTGTAATAAAGCGTCTGACACTGAAAGACCTAATGCGGCATGAACTGGGTAAATAGATTGTGTTTGGTATGAACTCTTTTCTCCTGCTCTTAGATCAGAAGAAACTGAAGTCGAGCCATTTTCGTCTACATAAACTGCCTTAACCCTGTTTAATTGATTTGAATTGACCATGAATGGGGAGTGAGTTGTATATAATATCTGGTTTGTTGTGGCTAGACTCTCAAAGAAAACAGCTAAATCTCTTTGTGCGATAGGATGCAAAGAGACTCCTGGCTCATCTAATAACAAAACAGAATTCTTATGAGACCCTTGTCCTTCAACAAGAAATACTAAATAAAAACTTAGAAACCATTGCAACCCCGTACTCCGACTTTCCAATTCAATGTCCTCTGGACGCCTGTCGTCTGATACCCATATCCGAAAATAATTACCATCTGCTTGAAACCTAAAACGATAGTTCCCCTGTTTCCACCAATCACGAAACTTTCCTGTCAACTCAGTGCCAGCAGATTGTAAAAGAATGTCTCTCTCTTTTTTATTCTCTGCTACATCTTTGATTTGTTTTTCACTAGGATTGGAACCGAGTTGAAAATCTTCTCCTAATTCTAGGATTTCTTGCGGCTTCAGTCTAACAAAATCAAACAAAACTTTTAACGTTCTCGCTTTGGCTCCTTCTTTTATACCAACGTCTGTTCTAGTCATATTCTCAATTATTTGTGGCAAATAGATTTCAGAATCTAAATTCCCATAATTAGAGTAATAAACGAATTTTGGAAGGCTATCAATTACGATTTCTATTACGTTATCATTTTCTTCAGGTAGTGGCATTTCCAAAAAAGATATTATTTCTTCAAATTTATCAATCACTTGACCAAATCTCGGCACTATTGTTGAGCGCTTCGCTCCTTTGGATAAATCAATATGGTCAAATTCTTTCTTAATTCTTTTTAAGTCTTCAATGCTAACAAATCCTTCAGAGTCTCCTGAGCTAAATCTATCTTGTTTTAACGATAGTATTACTTCATTCTTAATTTGCTCTTCTGCTTTCACGGCGCATTCCAATGATTGGATATCCTGAAGGGCCGAGTTGCAAATTTCAATTATATCTATTGTCTTTGGTCTAATATTTTGTGTTATGTGGGGGAAGTTCAAACGATAATTTCCCGAATAGTCACGACTCACAATAACTTCTGTTAATTCTTCAGTATTTCTGCTTGTCAAATCGGCAATTGTTAAAATCAATTCATCATTTAATCGAAATCTCACCTCTATAAAAGTGGGTTTAGTTTTCATTTCTCTAATTATACCGTATCTATCTCTTGGGTAATCTTGAATTGGATTTATTTCACCATCTTTTGCTGGGTTGAATTTCCATAAAGGCACTAAGAGATTTGTCTTCCCTGATTCATTTGTCCCTATAAATGCAGTGATTTCTTCTGTTTCAATCCAACCGCTATCTTCGACTGATCTAAAATCACGTACTCTGTAGCAAAGCAGTTCCACCTAACTCACTCCCTATAAAATAGTTATCTGATTAAAATTAATCTCTCGGATAATTTACTTGCATGATATCCATAAAAGGAACCTTAGTAATTACACCATTTTGCTTAATATGTATTCTACCTGTTCGGGAGTCCATTTGATCAATCTGCCCTCTAACTGTCTCTTCCCATCCCCACACGGTAAGTTCAATCGCAGATTCCTCTTGGTAAGCTTCTGTAAGTTGATTTCCGAGTTCTTCTAATACAAATTCATCTCTAGTAGGTCTCTTAGCTACCTTTGCTTTTGCCATTGTTAAGATCCTCCTGTTGTCCAAAAATAATAATAACCTGTCATAATGTCCTTCAGCAAATTACCCCTGCCTGTTATACTTAAAATTCACCTTTAATTATAAAAGCTTCGTAGCATTAACTAAGCGTTCTTTGAATTTTGCTAATTTCGGATCACGATCTGAACGTTCTTTACTCACTTTTCCAAACACTCCTATTGCCTCTTCAAGAACTCTGATTTCATCAGCAATCTTACCTTGCTTCCTGTAAATTACACAGAGTCTGTCATATGGATGATTCCCATCAAAACCTTTTTCAACATTCATCTCATAAAGTTCAATCGCTTCTTCAATCCTGCCTCTCTTCTCCAGTTCAATTCCCTTAAGATTACGGTCTACCTTCATATTAAACGAATCTCTTGTTCTATTTCTCTGTTTTGTATTATAATTTTTCTTAGGTGTTTCAACGTTTGTTTGGTTTGAAGAAGTAAACAATTTCTTCAAAAAAGATACCATAGGTATATCTCCTTCCACTTAAAAGTAAACTATCATTCATTTAGAATTAATTACATAATGTTTAGGAAGCCTTTTTCCACTACCTTTTGTGTACGGTTTTATAAAAGTAATCTTTCCATCTTTATAATGCCTAAAGTGTCCACGAACCCCCCATGATTCCTTATGCCTTATGAATGTGCTTCGTTTTGATAAAGCAATAAATTTATCGAACGTATAAATTGTTCGAGAGAAAGAAATCTTTCTACTCTTCCCTTTTCTCCCTCTTGGTTTCTTAGTAATATGCCTACGTTCTTTTGTAACACTAATGACGTTGGGATCTGCTTGGATTTGTTCAATATATGACATAATATAAGAAAAGGAATTTACAATAAATGATAAGGATTGAAAAATTACTTCTTTGCTCTCTTCAATTGATAATTCATCGAATACTCCTTCTCTCGTCATATCTAAACAGTCGATAGACACAGAGCCATTCTCATCAATTAAAAATTCAATCGGTCTATTTATAATTTTAAAAAATATACCATTATCTCTAAAATTAAAGTATAGTTCAATCTTAACCATATCTTCGTTAGGCAATTTTGTATCGAATTCAATTATCGCTTCATTTAAAAATTGCTGAATATCTTGAGACTCCATATCTAGTTTACTTCCCCAATTATTAATTGCTTGGAAAGTATCGAAATCAATAACAATTCTATCAATTTTTAAAAAATCTATTTGTTCCACTTCCTCTCTTTAAATGAAATTCAGGTTTCATTTGCTATTTTATTTTATTGTACTTCTCTATATTGAATTGGTTCAAAATGTCATAATAGCTTATCAGGGAGTCAGGTACAAGATCCCTACCATATTTATAAGCATAGAGTTCACCTTCAAGAATAAACTCATTGGTCGCATCGTCAACATGTATTTCTCTGTATAACTTCCTATTCGGGTTTGCAATGTAATCAAGATGATGTCCTATTTCGTGATAAACTGCTATTTCAAAGAACTCCTCCAATGAAAGATGTATTAATTCAGGAATTTGACTCTTATTAAGTTCGTACATTGGTAAATTATATGCTATAAGTTTTTCGCCCAAGTTATAACCCATAAACATTGTGGTTTTCTCATAGTAGTCATTATCAAGTTTTATTAGAGGCAGACCTGTATGACAATGAACCAACATTTTCATTTTTTCTAGGAACAGTCCATTCAACGATTCCATCTCATCCTCCCAGATAAATCAGCTCTTTCATGTCAATTTAATGCTCGCCGTAAACCTCATAATTCGGCATATTATCCAAAATATTAGTCCAACGCAACCCTGATACCTCTGGCATCACTTGATTAAATAACCCCCAGTTGAGGATATGAACATTGTGCAAATCATGATGAGGGACTGTTTGAAGACTCATTGAATTAAATGCTGGCTTGTGAGCATAAATCAGCAGTCTTTCTGCTAAGTCAATTTCATGCACCCAAATCTCATTAGATGGAGTATTGCTTCCTGCCAATCTACCAACATGAAATTTAATATCGCCATAATTATTTGTGTTTTCCCACTTTTCTTGGAGAATCCTTTTCCCAAACGTTTGATTACCCGTTTTCCCGATATAAAGTAGAACATCTTTCCCGTAAACTGGATGAGTACCATATACCTGATAGATACCTTTTTCTGTTTTACTATCCATAAGCCCCTTAAGCTGATCTAATGAATATGGGCCATCCCAATCTATATGGATAATTAACTGCTGCTGAGTACTCAAATTTAACCTTCTCTCAATAAAACTAGTATTTTTTTATCTTATGTCTACTATAAATTATCCACTTTCTTTACGACTCTAAATTCGTATTTTCTAAGTTCTTCATCAAACTTTGCTTCAACACTTAGGACATAATCTTTATACTCTTCAGTGTTGTATGATTTAAATATCGTTGAATACCTTTTTTCTGGGTAGTGATTGTAGCATATATCAAAATACCATCTTGTATCAGTATCTTCTATGCTCTTTACAAAATCTAAAATTTGATACCAACACTGACAATTGTCCTTAAACTCATCCTTAGTTTTATAAGCTTCCCACATCATTCGCATTTCTCCTTTAAAGGTGATGAAACCAATCTTTCATTGACTATTTATCTTATCCCAAGGTGCTTAAACATAGGTCTAAGAGTTAATAGTGTTTGCTGTAATGGATAATCATTTGTCATCCATACTATATTTGTTGTTAGATGATCTACAATAACAATTGTCAGCGCATCAAGATTAATTATTGCACTTAGAAAATCTTCAATCGAATCATCAGGGATTTCACTTTCATAATTTATGACAGATTCGATATTAAAGCCCCATATGAATTTGTCGCCTTCTAGATAAGCCTTTATGTTTGTTAAAACTGTGTCTTCACTTGTCTTTCCTTTTAGTGGCTCATACAACCAACTCTCACATTTAGCAACGAATATTAATTCCTGCTTACCATCAGGAAATTCAGTAAAATACGGTTGAAATGAATTAACTGGTGCATTCGCAATTTCTTCTCCATAGCTATTCTTAAGCCACCGTTCAAACTTTTTGATGTTAAAGTTGTCTCTCACATTCAATCCTCCAATTTGTATGAAATCTCCGTTTTATCAGAAATCACTTGTGTGATCTCGAATTAGTTTTAGCGTTATAGATGGGTTCATATTTCATAATCAAAAACTCTTCTACCTCTAGTCTTCCGACATGCACTACCGCAAAAGATACGGTTAAAAATTTTGAACAATATTCATTGATTAATGATTCAATACTTGGAGCAAACTTCTTCTTAGAGGTCGCTGGATAATACTCTGAGTGATTGGAGTAGTGATATTTACCAATATTTCTTCTAATAGTATGGTTTTGTGTATTCTTCATATCTTTTTTCATTCTGTCTTTGATATTTGCGGTCTCTCCGACATACACAATTTTTTCTCCATTTCGAATAATGTAAATACCCGCATACGAAGGTAATTCCTTAGTCCAATTATCAGAATATAGACTATATTTCTTCGATTGTAATAATTGATTTTCTATCTCTTCTATCAATCCTTCTAGGGCATCAATCGAATTAATCATCCTCAAATCTCCTCATGAAATCAGTTTTTTATCCGCTTAGCAATTTCCCAACCCAAAACCGTTATTTGACTTTCAGGAATTAAATCCGAAGAGCTTAATGACTTTCTTATGTCTTTCATTCGGGCGTTCACGAACGATTGTTTTTTATTAACTTACAATCTTGAGTTTATGTTAATATCTGAATTATACCATCAACACTTCCGTTATAATCCAAATATTAACACACCAAACTTGCAAAAAGAGTGAGAATTAAATCATCTCACCCTACATTAACTACTTAAATTGTATTTGTCTCTTCCTATTAAAACCGTCAACTAAAATCATGTCGGTAACCACCTCATATCTTTTCATTCTTTTGTCTACTGATATGACCCGTTGAGTGACGATGATTTAGTTGACAGTTAATCAAATAATTAATATTAAACTTAAACTCTAACTACTCTTCAATACATTAGAAACATACTGCCTACTACATTTAACAATACTAGCAATCTTACTATTCGATAAACTTGAATCCTCTGCCTTAAGCCTCTTTATATGAGTAGCCTTGTCCTCAATATGTATAGTATCAATATCCTGTCCAATAATTTGATCTGTGTGATACACGTAACCATTTATGTTTTCAGGAATATCCAATACTCTTCTTAATTCCTTATTAATTCTCGACTTTTTGAGTCCAGAATGATATGTAATTCCAGGCATGTTAATCCTTAGCTTTTTCATTATAAAATTGCGATACCATTTCAACATTTTGCTATCATTGTCTTTAATATGCATTGAATCAATAGCTTCAGACTCTTTCCTTTTTATGTATTTAAATGTATCTTTAAACCCTTGTTTAATATCAAAGTTAGGAATGACAAGATTTTCAGCAATTTCGCTGTCATTTGTCCAGCCTTTTGCTTCTATAAAATAAGTAACGAGTGTCTGTACCTCTTGAGTTATTGACTTATTAATGTCTGATACTTCTTCATCAATCCGATCTGGAAACACTCGATCAGCTTCTTCGCTGCCACAAAGCCTTATTAATTGTTCTCGATTGAATCCTGATAATGTCATGTGTCTTTGATAAAAAAATTCCGCCATTTCTTCAGCTAGTATAAGCCGATCTGTATCTAAACTTACGATCTCATAATACCTAGCTAAGTGTTTATAAAGAGCTACCTTTCCATTCCGCTCTTTATCCTTTTCTTGAAACTCTTTAGCTTTTCTTTGAAGCTCATCAGGTAACTGATCTAATCCAATACAATTTAGTATGTACATAAAAATCATGATAACCGCTTTTGTATTTGCATTGTCTATGTTGTTAAGACCTGATCCTGTATTATTTAATATCTCATTAACCACCATATTCATCGGAGCAAATACAATAGCATTATTCATATCTGCTACTTTGGATAATTGTGGCAACTTACGTCTAGCTAACTCATGAATTTGAATAAGTAATCCCATTGTGCCTTTTGTATCTAGAAACTTAGTTAAATATGGGTAACTCTGACGCAACTCAACATCATATCTAAATCGCTCGATGATGTCTAAATTAATATCAATAAGTTGCTCTTGCTCAATCTGCCAATCAATTTTATTTTCAGCGATATTATATATTTGTTTAAGGTAGTCAAAAGCTTTATGTACTGGAAGACCTGTTAATCTCTCAACAATCTGAATTATGTCATAATGCACACCGCAACTGGAGCTATGACACTTGTAAAAGTATTTATCTTCATGTACATAGATACTTCCACTGCTTGGGTTACTACTTTGATGGAACAGGCAAAAAAATCGTTTTGATTCAAGACCAAGAAAATCCATTAAATTTTGACGTTTTAAATATTGCCGAATATCGGAACGATCAATGTAACATAAATCCTCTTGATGGTTTAAATCTAATCTCATCTTTAGCTCGTTTAAACCTTCAAACCCTTTACTTATTAACGAAATGTTTCCTAATCTAAACGAAGAATAATCAATGCCTTTCCTTGATGGTAATCCCCCGATTTTAGGAATCAGTTTAGACTTATACAAAGGTTTTTTAAGAGGATTTACGAATAGCAACGATTTCTGTTCCTTGTGATCTTGAAGATCACTTAAAGCCGTTATCAGGCTGTCTGGATCATATCTTCTCTCAGGGTTCCATTCCTTTATTTCAATCGTATATGGATCACTTGGATTCTTTAAATGCTGAGTCTCTGGAACTCTCAACAATCTTGCTGGATTTTTAACAGCCAAATCACCATTGAGACAATAAATAAGTAATCCTTCTATCGTTTCAAATTGTTCTTTTTGAGTTCCTGTATTCAAAAAATAATATGCATGAAAACCATTTTTAGTTTCAGTTATAGCGCTCGGCGGAATTCCATTATGTTTTAATGCATTCACTCGATCCATAAAAATCTGTTTATATTTAAGTCTTTCAACATCAGATATGCATTGAAATTTATCTGTCACAAGTTTTTTCAATTCATCATTTTCACCTTTAAAGCCGCTACTGATAATCTCATGCATTATCTCATCCTTAATATCTAGATCGGAAAAACAGGAACGATATTCTGCAATCTCAGTATCTTTATATCCTCCACCGTTTGGAACAAAATAGATTCCATATCCTTTAGAATTCCATTCTTTAAACTCTGAAATAGCCGCCTTACTGTAATACTTCATTTTACTCTTATGAGGAAAGTTACCCACTGATTTCCCTTGCTCATATATGTACTCAAAATTGAGTTTCTGCCCGTTACTAATTGTGTTAAAAAATTCCTTTGTGTTTATCTTATTCAAAAATAGCGTTCCTCCCTATATGAGAAGGAGAGCAGGATCAATGCTCTCCCGCCCGTTTATATAAACAAACTTATTACATGATCCATCTATCAAGTGAATATTTTTTCAATTTCTTCTCAGTTTCCCAAGGGATGACAACGTCAGACAATTCGTTTGAATCCTTGTATTTCCAGTGTTGCTCATTTGTAGATTCATTGAAACCTGTCTCTATGTGTCTATAGCCCTTTGATCTTAAACATTTGACTAACTCCAGATCAGTTATGTATATATAACGTGGATTATCTTGTTTCATAAAAATTGTCTCCTATTCGAATAAGTACTCTTGTCCATTAACCTTAAATTTTCCAATGGAATTAATTTCTATATCCCCATTATTTCTGATGCGGATGAATGAACCGTTATCATGTCCAATTACCACATCACCCGTTTCAGAGCTTAGCTCTACACCCTCATCTTGCATGATCAATCTTCGCTCTCTACCATAATTACTGTTATTGTAAACAAAACTCCACAGGCCGTTAGGCTTATTAATATTGGCGACTCCTGATTTATTGGTGCCATCATGGTTAAGGATGATTCCGTCTCCTTGACCATGCTTCAAATGAGGGAAAGAATCCTCAAGCTTACTAATCACTTTATGGTCAGGGATTGGAGCAGATTTTTCAATTAAACCTTTGTTAGTAAAGGCAACGTAATGCATCGTCCCGCCACAACCTGAATCAGCGGCTTCAGAATAGGCCTTAAGAAAGGTTTTAAAAACGCTATTCTTGTTGGCGTTGCTGTCATTGAGTGCCTTCTGCAATATTGGTTGAGCAATATGTAACCCCTTGCCTATGGCAAAGGTATATACTTCGTCTGTGTCGGCAGAATATATATACGGTTTAAAGGCATTCTCATTATCGAAATAGATGACTCTCCACAATCCATTTTCTCGCACAGGAATTACAAATTGTAGTGTGTGCTTAAAGTCCATAATTGCAGGATTCTTTTTTATATGTTTGGTATATGTTTTTTCTAGTATCTCTAGAATGGAATATGTATGTAGGTACCCTTCTTCTAATTGCAAAACTTGCTCAGCAACTTCTTTGCTCATCTCTGCTTCGCCTGAGCAATAAAAACAGAGTCCCTTACCGTTGCTGTAAAGCTTCTCCATGTCATCTGATATTTGATATTGAATACCGTCAATTACGGTACAAGCCCTTGTATCTGCTGCTATTGCAATCTCCTGGTTGTTGTTAAAAAAAGCTGCGCAAAATAAACTCATTTATAAATTATCCTCTCTAATTATATTAGGAGGGCGGGAAGCAGGTAACTCCCCCGCCCCCAATATGTATTATTATGTATCAGTACTTCAACTAGTTATGTATTACTCTTACTTTCTACCCAATCGTATCCCGCCAGTATTAAAGCTTGAGACTTCATCAACTATTAAATATTCTTGATTCGTATCTAGATTAACTAAGAATCTCTGGTAATGTGTTTCTAATCTATATAGTGGTTTTTCACTTTTATGTAATGCTCCATCTTTACTTTGGAGGATTATTTGTGTGTTATTGCCAACGTCTTGGATGATTCCTTCGTCAATATTTTTAATTAAACTATATGGGATATCACGATCTATGAGTATCTGTTTCAAGTCTTTTTTACTAGGCACATCAACAACTTCAGCGCTACTCATTTGTTTGTTTTTTATAATCCATACTTCGCATGGCTTACTTGCACCCATCAATTTATTCTCGCCTAATGGTTTAACCCTTATGTTCTCCCGTGAATAATGGCCATTAGGATTGATACGATCCACCGAAGGTTTGTCATTAAGGTCACCAGTTTCAAGATAAATATCAACTTGTTTTTTCCAGTCTTCCATCCAATCTTTATTGTGCTCTAAGTAATTCATAAAATCACTTGGACTTTCCCACTCACAAAGTATCTTTTCGTAGGGTGAAACAGTATAATCTGGTTGACCTCGATAATAAGCATTGTGAACTGAGCTATACAATGAATAAATATATGGATCTTCCTTAAACTTCTGTTTTCTCCAATTGGCTAAATAATCATTGCGACATGCTTTACACCAAATATCCTTTCCGTCCTTACTATTTTTTCTGTCTTGAAAACTAGCTAATGGTAACAAATCAATACATTTTGCACATTCTTTCACTTCCGATTTATTGTCCGTATCAATCATCCATTCATCTCCCGATATTTTTTGTAATAGATCTCCTAGTCTAGTCTCATCTCAACTCAGCTATCTATGTAAACACGTATTTAAAAACGTGGAATTTTAATGATTTAGGAACTTGACTTTCATCTAAAATGAACATATAATCCGTATATAATATAATTATACACGGGTTTATGGATACTACTGGTAAATAGATATTCGAATTTAGAAGATTCTGCTTCATCACCAAGATTAAATTAAATAGAAAAGCAAGAATAGATGATAGAGAATCCACCTATTCTTTTCAACCTTATCATTTTGGAATCCAAAAAGTCAAGGTTGTTTTGTGTTTTTAAATATTTTCTCCCTTGTCCATTCTAATTCAAACACCTACTCGCCGTAAAGGCTGCATATTATTTATTCACTTTGTACTAAGTTTACAGTGACCTCTCAGTCCTTAATTCCCTTCTGTTTTTCGTCAATTCTGCCCGAATCTCTATTCGTCTGTCAATGGCTATATCCCTCCTGCAACCTTCCTTTACTAAACAATCCATTCTAACCCTAATGTTACCAATGCTGCCTTTATCAATAAAGTAAGACGTGATTGGACTACTCTTCAAAATTTACCCTCCTATTTCATATAATCAGTTTGATGTTGAAGTATTTAACTTCTCCTCGTAAAGCGCTCTGTTTGCCTTCTCTAAGTCGTCAGAAGAGAATTGCTTTCTATGTAGTGGCTCAGAATTACGACCAGCACAACCCCACTGAAACCATTTAAATGGTAATCCCATTGCTTCAGCCTTCTCCTCAATTAGTATTTGGTGTTGAGGAGTTATTTTCATCACTGGTAGGAAAAAGATACCCAGTTTATCGAATATACCATCAATGATTAGCTTAGCTTCAACATAGATTCCATCGTTTTGCCATGAAACTTCTATAAAGGTTGACTTGCTTTCGATGATTTCCTTCATGTTGAACTCTGTCACTGGAAAATGTGTTGATAGATCATGCTTGATTGCGTTAAATAGATCTTTTGTGGAAACTCGGTTAATGATATTTTGTTGTGTGGTCATTTTGGTTCCTCCTTAAAAATAGGTATAGGAAAGCAAGGAAATATGTGTACATTCCTTTTGAGTGATGTTATAATCTTCTAGTAAATATTATTCGCTAATGCGAATATTTCTTATATTCACTATATTATTCTCTAATGCGAATATTGTCAACCTATTTTTAGGAGGTCTATTTATTATGCTTATATTAAATATCAAACTAAAAGAGGTTTTAAAAAAGAATGGAATGACACAGATGCAATTATCAGAAAAGTCGGGGGTCAATCAAGCGAGAATATCGCAGCTATGCAGCCCTAAAACTAAAAGAAAAGAAGTGAACTTAGAGATGCTTGAGAAAATAGCACTTGCTTTAAATATCAAAGATATTTCTGAGTTAATGCAATTTGAGGAAGTTAATTAATCATTCAGTGTCATGCATTAAGAGCAAAAAAGCCCCTGAGGTATTGTCTCAAGGGCTTAAATTTACATGTATGATTTCACAAAAAAATCCTTCACTGCCTGCATTCCCTCTTTATGTTCTTCAGGATCACCAGACACCTCTATATATATTTTAAAACCTCTTTTGTTCCTCTCTTTCGATATGATTTTCGAACCATCTATATTTTCAACATAATCATAATGTTCCCCATCAAATAAAATAGTGTAAGTTGCACTTTTAGCTTCCATTATACGTTAATTACCTCCGTTAATTTATAATGACATGCAACCATTTATCTTAATTTGATTCTCCGTGGCTTTTTCGATTAACATCATTTCCCTTTCCCAATGACTCCAAAACTATTTGTGGTATTACACATTCATTTAAAATTATTTCTATTGCTGTTTCTGCCAAATCATCTAGATATGTTAAGCTAGGTATAATCATTGTTACTTTTAAGGGGTTCTTCTTAGATTTTTTGGGTTCAGATTCGACTTTATTAATTTGTATCTTGATCATATTTAGTACTTCTAAAGTTTCACCTTGTATACCTACAGCCATCAGGTTTATTCCATTTTGAGTAATAATATTTTCAATTTTTTGTATTTGGAAAGAAAGTAAATTATGGATTTTATCTTCCATTGTGTTATTATTTTTAGCGTCAATATCTGGAATGTTAAGCATATAGATTCTCGAGTAGTCATCTAAAAGAGACTCATGAAAGCTAACGGTTAGATTATATTCATTTCCTTGTTCAAATGCGTCCATTGTGGTCATCATAGCATTATTCAATTTATCTGCGAGAGTCGTATCAAAGATATCTATATCTTGTAAAATGTATTCCATTTAAATCACACTCCACAGTATAAATTTTTACTATACTTTATCATCTTAAAGATTATATTCCAATAATAAATTGATTCATAAAGCAAGTTTAAAAACTATAGCTGAGAATATTGAACGTAGAGGTGAAGCCGAAAGTGACCCAATCAGGAAGGGGAGGATCGCTGGTTTTTTGAAGGAGTATTGGGGAATAAAAAATGGCGGAGATAGAAAATCAGTAGACCATAACGGACTTCTGAAGACAACTTTAGATATTGCTAAATACATAGATGAATCAGTTACGAATACCAGAAGTCTCCTTAAACTTAAACTCCCCAATTCCTGAATTAAAGCTCTCCTTCACGATGCAGGAGACACAGAGGGAATTGCTTAACTTGTAAAGCTGTCCATATAGTCGTATGCAAAGGATGGATAGGATAATGATCGACATGAGTTGCAACGTATTGTCGGAACGTCTGGGACGGTCATAGAACCCTGTAACATATTAGTAGTTATGTATTCATGTTCACGGTTCCCACACTCCATACAGGGCATTTTGAGACACATGTCGATTAGTGTTTGTTTGTCTTCATTGGTCATGGTATCAACTCCTCCTATGAAGTAATTATACCAGCAGGTTTCAACATCAATACACTTACATTTATACAATAATCAATAAATAGAGAATCTATTCTATTCTTTAGTGTAATTTGCTTGGGTGAACATGTTCCTTCTCTTTTTATAAGAAGATATAAAAAAAACTATCCTCTATAGGATGATTATATAGTCTCTGTAACCGTGTAGGGGCTCTTCTTATACGCTTAGAGCCATTTTCCTTGCGTTGATCCTTCAGCGGCCTCTACAGGCTCTCTGAGCGAATATGTGTATGGTTAACTCATCGCATGAGCGACTCTGATCAGCAATTGCACATACTGATTGCTTTGTATGTTGCATTGCTAATAAAGAAACAAATAGCCTATTTATCATCAACCCTCATAAACCCATAAACCTTAATTTGATTAGTTGAGACAAGTTCGAACAGCCCAACCTTTTCCTTAGCCTCTTCACACATTGTGTTAATATTATCTAAATCAGCGTTTATGCTCACTATTGTTGATTTGGTTTGCAATGAAAACTTGCCAGTTCCAACAAGGTACAGAAAACTGTAGCTAACAATTATTTTTATCAAAATAAATATCTCCTAACACATATTTTTTGTGTTTATAAATGTCCTATATAATAGATATCGCCTGTAGCATGTCAAGAGCCTCTCCACCCCGGACTTCACCCACAACGATCCGATTAGGCCGCATCCGAAGAGAAGAACGGATTAAGTCCCTTACGGAAATCTCCCCTTTACCTTCGGTATTCGCGTTACGTGTCTCGAGCGATACCAGATTAGGAACGGTGACTATTTGTAACTCTGCTGAGTCTTCGATTGTAATGATCCGTTCATCGGGTGGTATGTATTGGGAGAGTGCATTGAGGAATGTGGTCTTACCGGACCCCGTACCACCGCTTATAAAAATATTGTATTTGCTTCGAACCAGCGTCTGAAGAAATGCCGCTGCCTCAGTGCTGAGTGAATCCCAAGCAACTAACTGCTCCATCGTCATAGGTCGATCTGGAAATTTACGAATCGTCATAGTCGGCCCCTTTAGTGCAACAGGTGGAAGCACAATGTTGACCCGTGAACCATTCTTTAGTCTCGCATCCACAATGGGTGATGATTCGTTGACTACCCTATTCACTCCTGAAACGATACTTTGAATAATGTCTTCAAGTTTCTCTCTAGATTCAAATTTCGTAGGAAGACGATAGACCTCTCCAGCTCGCTCAACAAAGATTTCCTCATGGCTATTTATCATAATCTCAGTCACAGATCGATCATCTACAAGTGGCTGCAATGCATCCAAACCACGAAATGAATCATATAATCTTCGCACCCATTTCCGTTTATCCGCAGCCGTTAAATCAACCAACTTGTCTTCTTCCAGTACACGCCGTTCGATATAGTCCAGCAATTGATCATCACTTAACGAATAGGTTACATCAAGACCACAGCGAATCTCGCCCCGCAGGTGTGTAAACAAGTCATCTGTCACCCGCTAGCCCTCCCTGACCCACAAACTCTCTATTGTTGAATACATCACGGCATAACCTCAGCACATCACGTTGAAATAGGGGCGAGTGAAGTAAAGCTCCCTGCTGTATGCCTGGGTTCCATGAAGAGATGTGAGAAAGAGTTGCCTCCACGGTCATCCCTTTTCTTGGCAAAGCAGCTGACATCTCCCCAGAATATCGATTTACAGCAAAAAATGTTTTACCCATAATCGAGTTGAATAATGTTGAATTAGACCGCTCCAGATGGGCCAACCAAAGTTCCGTCTTCTGCATACCACTCCAATCATCCGTTAGTAGCCACACTAATTTGTCTGACCTTTCCATCACCGCCCTACTCCTACTGTTTGGAGATGAATCGGTATCCACGATTACAGCATCATAGAGACCACTATCAGCAATGTAATCCATCAACTTGATCGTATCTTGCTCTTCCATCTCAAGAATTTCATTTAGATTATCCACTGGGCCAAATGTATCACTTTGCAAAATTGAATGTTTGAGCGCATAGGTTGAAACCGAAGGCATAACTGTCTGCTGCCTCTGTTCATCTCCCTTAAGGTCATATAGAAGTCGAGCGAGTCCAGCACGCTGACTCCCAGCGCGAGTCTCTCCCTGAAATAGGAGTCCGGCATTCACCGTCTCTAAATTCAAATAAAACATTCGCTTTCCTTGCATTGCCAACTGTTTTGCCATATTCAATGCGACCGTTGTCTTCCCCGAACCACCGAGGGTAGAATATACTCCTATAACAGGACAATTTCCTTCAGTAGGTATTCTCGCTTGTCCTCCTCCTCTGTATAAATCTAGAACGGACGACAACAACGAGTGTAGTGGCTGATACTTCGGTAACTTTCCTATGAAATGTTTCTCTACTCCTTCTTCTCCAAGACAAATCCAAGGAATCTGACGGGCATCCTGACTAGATTTATCTCCTATGAAGTAAGGCTCAGCCAATACAACATGCACAAGATCACCGGACTCTTCCATGTAGCGTAAAAAAGCATCTTGTCTGCTGAACGCTGTTACAACCAATCTCCTTTGAAAATCACTACAAAGAACATAATGCAGGAAGGGCTCAATGTACTGTTCATCTCGAACAGCCAATACGAGTCTGATTGGAACCATGCCATCACTATCCTTTCGAGAACATGCAAAAAAAGCACCGCCCAAAAACCGAATATCGGTTCTTGAACGGTGCTTCCGCTCTCAATTCCTTAAATTTACAGTTAGAATAACATAGTTATTACAGTCAAGCAAGTCCCTTTATTGGATTCCTTCACTCATGCTTTAGCCATCCTTCAAAAAACGTTTACTGAGCTCCTCCGTGGGAACAAGACAAGTCTCATCCTTACCAAACAGCCTATAACGGTTTGCAGCAACTAAGCGGTACACCGCATCCCGAATAAAACGTGGTACGATGATCAATCCATATAACAGCGGCCATGGAAAACGGAGTCTCTTCGCTATACGCAGCGCTCCAGTCGAGCGAATATAGTAGTTGTCTTTTTCTAATACTATGATGGTACCCAAATGTTCCACATGCACACCCTTCTCCTCCAACAGCCGACGCCCGGCCTCAGATTGTAGGGATGCAAAATGGAAACGGCCCGTAGGATCGCGCTTAATCAAGAATTTGACTACACCTTGACATAGGTGGCAAACACCGTCAAACAATATAACAGCATCCGGCTCCGAATGTTCCATATCCATTGACGATAACACCTCCACATAACCATTATAACGAACTCTATAAGTCAATAAAATGTGAAATGAAAAAAGCACGAGGAATATTCCCCGTGCCTATCAGTATTCATTGCCCTGCTTATTCGGCCAATGCTTTGTCGAACCATTGTCCCTCATGCATTTGGCTAGCGATTACTCCCGAAAAATTGTCCATGCATTTGCAGATAAAATCTTTGCGGCAGATAGGACAAGGAGACTGTTGCAGACGGCTAATGTTGGTAAGCCGCCATTCCGGATAACGGCTGTAGAATACACGGCATGCCGTGCCATCAACCATTTTAACGACAAACTCGTACAATCCGTCTTTCTCGTTGCTTCCGGCTTTGGTCACGTTCTCAACACTTGGTCTGTAAGACATGGTCATCACCCGTATTATCAAATTTCAATCGTGTTTTAGTACTTAGACATATTAATTAATTTTCAGTCCTATGTCAACTTGGAAGCACATGACAATTCATAAAAATCATAACTTTCTAACATTAAAGCACTCGTTTTCACGAAAAAGTTTCCCTAGACAAAAAATCTTGCAGGTGTACAATATAAATTAAATCAAATTTTATTCTTCTTCGAATAAGGGTGATAGTATGAAAAACAATCAAGATACTACTGAAACTCCTCAAAAAGGGTGGAGAATGAATGGCGAGCAACCCTCCCTACCGGAAGCTCACCGTTCAATGCGGATCCCTACCAACGGTTCATGGTTCAGAAAATTTCTCGCGTTTGCCGGTCCTGGTTATATGGTGGCGGTCGGTTATATGGATCCTGGTAACTGGGCTACTGATATAGAGGGTGGATCACGCTTCGGCTATACTTTATTATCTGTCGTTCTAATATCCAACCTTATGGCAGTTGTACTACAGGCACTCTCAGGTAAACTTGGGATCGTAACCGGAAAAGATTTGGCACAGGCTTGTCGAGACAATTACTCCAAACCAACCGTCATTGCACTGTGGTTACTCTGCGAATTGGCCATTGCCGCAACTGACCTTGCGGAAGTCATTGGCGCAGCAATAGCCTTAAATTTACTATTTGGTCTCCCGATCATATATGGGGTTATGATTACCGCCGTTGATGTATTACTCATTCTACTATTACAAAATAAGGGATTTCGTTCGCTGGAGATTTTTGTTGTAGTGCTCATTGCTACGATTGGCATTTGCTTCGGTATTGATTTATTTCTCACCAAACCTGATCTCGGTAGTGTAGCCTTGGGATATATTCCAAGTGCACAAATTTTAAGTAATCCGCAAATGCTCTACATCGCTATTGGTATTCTAGGGGCCACTGTTATGCCTCATAATCTATATCTGCACTCTTCCATTGTCCAAACTAGACAATTTGATTTGAGCCCTACTGGGAAGCGGCAGGCGATCAAGTACGCGACATGGGATTCCAGTATTGCGCTAACCTTTGCCCTATTTATCAACTCGGCGATTCTGATCCTCTCGGCAGCGGCATTTCACAAGACAGGGTTAACGCAAGTAGCGGATATCTCGGATGCGTATCATTTACTTACACCGATTGTCGGAACTACACTTGCTAGCGTATTGTTTGCCGTAGCCTTACTCGCTTCTGGGCAAAACTCCACACTAACAGGTACGCTTGCAGGTCAGATTGTAATGGAGGGCTTTGTTAATATCAGGCTGACACCATGGCTCAGACGGTTGATTACCCGATTAATTGCGATCATCCCTGCAGTCATCGTTACAGCCATCTACGGCGAGCGTGGTACGCAAGATCTACTGATTTTCAGCCAGGTTATCCTCTCATTACAACTTCCCTTTGCAGTCATCCCTTTGGTCAAATTTACGTCCAGTAAGGCAAAGATGGGAGAATTCGCCAATAAGACTTGGTTGAACATTTTGGCATGGTTCATCGCCGGAGTCATCGTAATCCTAAACATCTATCTGCTAGTACAAACCATAACTTCATAAATCATTTTATTGCTCCACTACAATCACCCCGTTATCAGCCTAACCAACTGTTATCGGGGTATTCTTCTATTCTTTAATTTCTTTAAAAGAAGCATCATATAACCGGAACATTGTTTTGTAGCCTGATTCATCTATTTTAATACCCACATCTAGACGTCCTGTTATTTGTAATGGCTCTGATTTATATCTAAGCTTTACGTCATCCGGTACGAAAACCATCATTATTTTGTTCCAATAGGTCTCATCCCCGTTATCAAACGGACATTCCGCTCCAGGCTGTGGTATCAATAGAAACCAATGTTTCTCGAAGGATAACACCTCCCCCATAAACCCTTTGATCGTTACTGTGGAATCATCCAAGTCCCAGAATTGATCTGAAGGAGTGGTCTGATCCTCCCCATCAAAAAATTGCGACCAACCGATAGATTCAATTCCACTTTTTACTACATCAGGAGTCTTCTCAGCTACTTTTCTCTCTACTATAACTGGTTTATTGTCCTCTTTAACGATGAGCTCCTGATCTGCTACTAATTCATTTTTTGTAGATTTTGTGTCATTTTTTTTATTCGGATCCTTTTTTATATTTTCGTCAGCTGTTTTTCCTATATTTCCCTTCCCTTCTACCTCCACTTTTTCTACTAACGTTACTTTCTCTTCTACCGTTGCTTTCTCATCTACCTTTTCCTGCTCATTCTGCAGTGATTGTTCCTTATCTCCACTCTCTTCCTTCATATCAGCTACAACAATCAACTTCTTCTCTTCTAAAGTGTTTAGCTTATTCTGGTCTGTATCAGGGGACTCGATCGACTGAGCAGCAAGGCCAAATGAGCCTGCCTCATTTTGTTTCATATCATTTTGCCCACATGCTTGAAGAAGCAGGAGTACTGCAAACATCAAAATGGACAACACTACATTTTTCCTATTCAAAAGAACTACCTCCTTATGCCTTAAATAGGGTTAATGGATCCATTCTATATACCCTAAATGCCGGTCCCATTGAAGCGACGAACCCGATCAGAATCGTCCCACCCGCTATATAAAAATGATCTTGAGTCCAAAGGAACGGATTGATTTGAATCCCCCCGTAGGTGAATAGTAGATCTTTCAAAAAATAACTTCCGACATGACCAACAAGTAAACCTATCAACAGCCCTGAGACCGTAATGATCAATCCCTCGCCTATCAATGTCATCCATACATAGATCTTTGATTTACCAAGCAGACGCAGCAATCCAACATCTTTAGTTCGTTCATTCGCAGCTGCAACAAGGGATAAGAGGATAGATATTGCCGCTAAAATGACGCATAACAGAGTAACGATTTCAATAATCTCTGATCCCCGATCTACGAGATTAACAACATCCGCAACGACCTTACTCGTATAAACAGCCTGAACTTTATTCATCTGATCAAGCTTACTCTGTAACTCATGTGCGCCCAGTAAGGTCTTTGGCTTCACAAGAATTGCTGTAATCTCTCGATCTGCATTCAACTCACCATGAACAAACCATGCATAGTCGAGCGTTGTAAACATAGCGCGATCATCTGGGGTGTTCAGCTCGGGAAGGATCCCCTTGACTGTATAGAGAAAACTCTGATGAGCATTATGCTCGTCATGTTCTGCTCCCTCAGTATCACCCTCCAGTTCTACATCAAGGGCGTCCTTAACCAATCCATGTGCACCGGAAAAGGTGTCTCCTACTTGAAGATGGAGTAATCGTGCTGCATACGACCCAACGACCACTTCACCAGTGTGTCCATATAGCGTTCCTGCACTTAGTTTTCGGTCGCCATACCTAGTCATGAAATACTGCGGATTAATACCCACGATAGGATAGCCATTGTAGTTATCACCTGTTGTCATCGCATAGGCCTGCTCCACACCTTTATCTTGCAGGACCACTTTAAGAGTCTCCTCGGGAATATTCCCGGTAGGAGATCCAACGTGATAGAAAGTATTCAGTACAAGTGTAGTCTCGCTGCCTTCAGCTCCAATCACGACATCAAATGGACCATACCCCTTCTCTGTTCCTTGTTCTACGCTGGCTTTAGATAACGAGAGTATGATGATAAATGCTACTGTCGCTGTTACAGAAAGTAACGTCAGCAAAGATAGAAATTTACGATGAAGAATATTACGAACTAATAAATGGAACAGGCTCATATGACCGACTCCTCGCACTTCTTAATTCGTTAATTTCGTGAATATGAACACATTTTTCAAAACGATCTGCCATATTGAGATCATGAGTGACCACGATTAACGTATGATCTTTGCTGGCACACAAATCGAGCAGTAGCCCCGTAACTTCATCCGCCGTCTCCCAATCTAGGCTTCCTGTAGGCTCATCAGCCAATACTAGCTTCGGTTCATTAATTAACGCCCTAATCATTGCTACACGCTGCTGCTGCCCCCTGGACAGTTGTGATGGTAGATGACGACTCCGATCACTCAGACCAACCTTCTCAAACCAGAAGTCGATAAGTTCCCGCCGTTCTGTCTTACTTCGATTACCTGACATTACAATTTCAACATTCTGCCTAGCCATTAGGGAAGGAATCAGATGAAAGTCCTGTAAAATATATCCGATATTCTCCGCACGAAAGCGATCCCTGACAGACTCACTCATTTGATGGAGGGCCATTTCCCTCATTATGATTTCACCTTTATCTGGCGAGAGAATGCCACTGATCAAATGAAGTAAGGTGCTTTTCCCCGAACCACTCGGTCCGATCATTGCGAGTTTCTCACCTTGACTGACTGTCCATTCCGGGATATTTAGGATTGGAACGTCCTTTCCTGCCACTTGAAAGCCTTTCTTCAATCCTTGAATATGTAACATAGTATCCACACTCCTTTGCGAACCAAAATGCAGAAAAACAGGAGAAGCGACTTCTCCTGTTTATTCTTCCACCTATCGTGGCTTACTTAGCTTATTTCAATTGGATACGTTCAGATAACGAATCCCATTTCAACGTTGTACCCGTCAATTGATTGAAGGCAGCCAGTGGAAGATACAATGTCCCATTATCCAGTTCCACAGTGAAAGATGCCGCCTTACCATTTACCTTAGCAGTGCTTGCGCCGAGGTCTATGGTAATAGTTGCTCCTTTACCACTAAGCGTTGCTATGCTACTACTAGCTTGATATTTACCATTAAGTGCTAGTGTTAAGGCTTTAGCCGGATATAAGACTTCCTTATCACGATTGATTTTGAATTTAGGATATACATATTTTGCTTGCATAGCCGCCGTTACTTTGTCTAAATCGACTCCAATCACCGCAGCAGCAGCCTTCGCAATCTGCGTATTATCGATTTGTCCCTTCACTTTGTCAGCAATGGGGCCATATGCCCAAACCCCAACATCAACTGCAGAGTGACCATGTCCGGACCAACCGACCAACAAGCGCTTAGACACTACAGCGTTATATCCGCCCTCGCGATTGTAGGATGAGCCGTCCCCATCTAGAATAAGTTGAGCTTCTTCATCGCTTAAATCATTAATTCCCGTGTTGTCAGCAACGATCTTTTTCACATCTGCTAATGTTTTAGCATCATTTAAAGATCCGATGAGGTATTCAGAAGAATGCTTCTGTTTATCCCACAGATCAATGTTCATTTCATAAATATTGTCCCGTGATAGGGAAAGACCCCCGGTCTCATGATCCGCTGTAACAATAACAGACGTATTTCCTTGCTTCTTAGCGAAATCAATGGCCGTCTTAAATGCTGCATCGAAATCAAGTGTTTCTTGAACCATCGTTGGCAGATCGTTAGCATGCCCAGCATGGTCAATTCGGCCGCCTTCGATCATCATGACAAATCCATTCTTGTCAGCGGACAAGATTTCTAGAGCTTTAGAAGTCATCTGAGCCAAACTTGGCGTCTCAGCAGTCCGATCCGGTACATAAGCAACATGTGAACTACCGAATAAACCGAGCGCCTTCGTATTTTTAGACGATAGAGCTTTTAAACTCTGCGCCGTTTTAACTACGGTATAACCTTTAGCTTCAAATTCAGGCAGCAGGTTTTTATCTGTTCTCTTCCCCTTTTCTTCCTTCGTAACAAAGAAAGATTCTCCACCACCGAACAATACATCCACTCCACTTGTCAGGTACTGGGAGGCAATGGCACTCTCGTTGTCTCTACTACGGACATGAGAGGCGTATACAGCTGGAGTAGCATGGGTAATACGCGCTGTTGTGACTAAACCCGTAGCTTTCCCACTGACTTCAGCAGCTTCGATTATAGATGCAAAAGGTTTCGAGACATCTTCATTAGATACACTGATACCGGCATTATAAGTTTTATGCCCTGTAGCAAAAGCGGTACCTGCTGATGCCGAGTCAGTGACAACACCTGAAACAACCGTGCCACCGTCTTCTCCGCGATCTGCAAAGGTTGTCGCTTGACCAACATAATAAGGATCCAGGTTCAAATGCGTAATGTTTTTCTCATATTGTTGGAAATAACGTGTAGCTGATACCTGAGCTGGTCCCATGCCATCCCCGATTAGAACAATCAAGTTTTGCGGTTGGGATTTCTTTGTTTCTTTTGCCGAGACCGTATCTTTGGATGTTGCAAAGGATCCCGCCGTCACGACTGTCAGTGCCAGACCGCTAACCGCTAAGCCCTTCCATAACTTCTTCATCTATTTCCCTCCAATTGTATAAGAACTAAGATAAGCTTAGAGGGAGAATATTTGGTAGATGTTAACAGATTATTATTTATAGGTAAAATTTTACTATTCGTCAAGTTTCTCATTTACAAAAGTCTACATTAAAATAACAAAAAAATCCCTTGCAATAGCAAGAGATTTTCTCGGTGACGCTGTTCATTTGATGCGGTCGAGAGGACTCGAACCTCCACGGGGTTGCCCCCACTACCCCCTCAAGGTAGCGTGTCTGCCATTCCACCACGACCGCGTAGTGTTTCTAAAGCGAACATTTAACATTATACCTACGGCGAATCCAAATGTAAAGAAAAACTATTTTTCTTTCTCCGCTTTCTTCCTCCTCAACATTTTTCGATGTTGAGTAAAATGAATATACTCACGAATAAATGCCTTTTCATGGGCAGATAATTTAACCGTCCAATCTATGGATGAAACATCTACCAAATAAACTTCAAGGCGCTCGTGGATTTTCTCTACTTGTCGTTCACGTCCAGTCATAAGCCAATCTAAGCTCACATCAAAATACATGGCGATATCGATTAGTTTATTACTACCCGGAGTCGATTTCCCACGTTTCCAATCTCCTAAATTCCCCGTACTTATTCCAAGATCCATACAAAACTTCTTTTTGGTTATTTTCTTGTTCTTAATTAAGATTTCGATTCTATCATAAATGGACAACGAAATTCCGACCTTTCTTCAACGCACAAGAAAATACGCATTTAAGTTGTTGTACTGTTGTAAGGTAACGCACTTACGTATATAATAAAATTTATGACCTTGCGTGTTATATATACATAAGTATTATATCGTAATTTTTTCCAATTATAATCTTATACTATAGGAGTGCGCTAATCGTGATCGAGATGTCTTCTGTATGGCATGACGCCGTCCATTCATTAAACCAGAGCATAGCTATCATTGCTCCAGACGGCACCCTACAACTCGTTAATCAGAGTTGGGCAACTCAAGCATCCAGACACGGTTTGTCTCCTGATTGGGATCGACCAGGGATCAACCTGCTTCATGTCTTCGCTGCCAATAGGCACAATTCAACCCTCTCTTACAACATCTCCTACAAAACTTTAATAACATATTGCATGGAGATCATCCTTACTTCAAAACAGAATTCTACTGGGACTTACCTCAAGGAAAATCCTGGTTTCTAGCTGAAGTTATTCCCTTTACTAAACAGGGATCGACACAGATCAGAGGTATCACTCTTACATGCTCCGATATCACAGAATTTAAGAACAGTGAATTACAGCTAAAAGAAGTTATTTCCAAAATATCCACTCTAGAAGGACTTCTCCCCATTTGTGCCGTCTGCAAAAAAATTAAAGACGATCATAATGTATGGAACCCCATCGAAAATTATTTAAACCAACATACCTGCGTTGAGTTTACTCACGATATTTGTCCCGATTGCATCCGTTTGCTATATCCTAAGTACTCATCAATCCTTGACCACCCAGATAATTCAGAACAGAATCCCCATAAAACCTGTCTCTGTCACGAACATCCTGATCATCCAAATAATCCATAAATTTCTTCAGTACAAGCTCGATAGATTGTAACATATTTAACAATGAAATACTGTAAATATTCTATGCTTCTTAGCTCATTTTTCAAGCAGCAGCACAAGTAAGCCCCTGTCACCGACAGGGGCTTACTTCATTGAATCATTATCGATTGAATTTAGGGAAACGGATTCGTACAGTTGTCCCCTCCCCAACTGAACTTGTTATGGACACCCCATACGCTTTGCCAAACTGGAGTTTAATCCTCTGATCGACGTTGCGAATTCCATAGCCGACCCCTTTCTCCGAAAGGGTCAATATTTGCTCGATCAATTCTTCTTTCATGCCAATACCGTTGTCTTGCACCTCCATGCAAATCTCATCACCTTCAAAGAATAAGCGAATGACCACATGAATTTCATCATCATACCAGGCATGCTCCAATATATTTTCCACAAATGGTTGAAGGATAAATTTCACTGTCTCGTATTTCAAAGTCTCTTCGCAAACTTCATAATTAACGATAACTCTATCCGCGAATTTTATTCTCTGAATATCGACGTAGGATTGAATAATTTGCAGTTCTTTTTCAATGGAGATAATCATCTCACCTTTATTCAAGGAAAGCCGATAGAATTTGGCCAGTTCACGCACCATCTCATGCATCTTTTCGATTTCTCCCAGCTGCGCCATCCGACTTATAGAAGAAAACGTATTGTAGAGGAAATGAGGATTCATCTGCGAATGAAGTACCTGAAGCTCAACATCCTTTTTCTCTAGCTTGCTTAAATAAACCTCGTCAATTAGCTTCTCCATATTAGAAGCCATGTCGTTAAACGCCTCGCCAATCTGCGAGAATTCATCTTTCCCCTGCACAGGCATCCGCTTTTGGAAATTCCCTTCCTTAAATGTCTTCAGAGATCGAATCAACTTCAATATCCGTTTGGAAAAATATCGCGATATCGTCCAACTGATCAAGGTAAGTACAAGCAAACTTGCTAAGCAGATGAGAATTGTAATATTGCGCACCTTCTGGGAGTTCTCCTGAAATGAGGAATTAGGAATCCAGGCGATAATACTTGCATTCATATTCGATATGGGTTGTTTGATTTGCATGTAGCCTTCCGGCTGGTTAACTGAACTGCCTTGTGCAAATGGTAGAAGTTTCGAATCACTTCGCGAGCTTGTATATAACAGATGATTATTCCCGTCCACGACAAATAACAAGCTATCTTTACCTAGTTTGGTGAAATCCACATCGTAGAATACATCTTGAAGCTTAACGTTAAAATTCATTAACCCAATTGGAGATAACGTATGATAATTGATGATAGGTCGTAATAACGAAATTCTGGCGTTGGTAGCGTCACTATCAATTTGCTTCCACTCTATAGTTTCATAATTCATATACTCATTCATATCTTTATACCACTTGGAGTTAGAAATTCTATCTAAATGAAAAATCGAATACTGGAGGCTATCGCCGGGGTTAACAACCCGATCAAGATAATAAAACTCACTTATATTCGTATTGCTCAAATAGACTGATAACTTAACATCGATGTTCGGTAAATTCGCCGCCGATTCTATCTTTGGCAAAATATATTGTGAAGTGATCGTATATTTTTCATAATCCAAATAATATCCTGATAAAATACCCGATAATGGTTGATCCGCATATATATCCTCCGAACCACGAATAACGTCCGCCAAACGATAATCTACATTGTTACCAATCTGTTTGACAGCAATTTCAAGGTTACTACGAGTATGCTGCTCACTTGAATTCACCGAAGACACATAAGCGAAGCTCCCAATCACGATAACAGGCGTCATGACCATCAACAAATAAGATATAAACAATTTATAGCTCAGGGGGATATAGCTATTTGATTTCTTCATTGGCATTACTATCAACCCTGCTTTCGATAGTCTCCCGGAGTAAACCCATAGTGCTCCCGAAATAACCTACTGAAATATGCCAAGCTCTTATAACCGACCTGATCTGCCACCTCGTAGATTTTATACTTCGGCTCTAGCAGAAGTTCCTTTGCTTTTTCCATCCGATTACGTACCAAATATTCATTAAAGCTCTCACCGGTCTGCTCCTTAAATAAATACCCCATATGATTTGGAGAATAAGAGAACTTATTGGCGATTTCTCTCAAGGTGATATCTTCAGCAAGTCGGCTATGGATATATTGTTCAATGGGTTCAATTAGACGCCGACTCTTGCTCTGTTTTTTCATGAACAAACGCTCGGAAATTTCAAACGATGTCTTGCGAAGCCATGATTTAATATCATCTACCGTTTCGAATTCGCGGATAACGTCTAAATGCTCAAAGCCCCACCCAAGTAAGCTTTCGAATGTTTCATTGACCGTACTAAGATGCGCCTCCAGTTTCGTAGCAATATGAATGGAGAAACTATATACTTTCACTGGATGCTCGAAACCTCTCACATTATCAAATAAGTCATCCATACAATCGCAAATTTTAACGAGATCATATCCCGCAATAGCTACAAACATCGCATCTAAAATACTATTCAAATCTTTGGCATCCTTGACGATCTGAAGCTTGGCTAGTCGAGGGGGAATTACCCTATTCTTGCCAAGAAACATTTTGTTACCTATCAGTTCTTTGGCTTGTATAAAAGATTGGGAAATCTCCTCAGGAAATGCTACAGGGTCCCCATAGCTTGCGGTTATGGTAAACTGTGTATTTCTATGTATATGTTGATTCAGATCAGCTAAAGCATCCTCCAACCGCTCAGGAGTGTCCTGATAAATAAAAGCAAACTGTGAAGTGGATAGCTCGCACCACGCACCTAGCTTTTGTTCTTCTATATAGGAAATAATCAAATCTGAAGCTGTACGTAATTGCTCTTGCCAAGCATCTGGTGCTTGTTTGTTCTTCCATAATACATCATCCAACTCAATGATCACTGCACTCGCGAAGCCAGTTGGAGATGCCAATGGATAACGTTCCAAGAAGGTCGGCAACGTCTCATGATTGATGCTACCTTCTAGCAAATGCTGCACAAAATCTTTTTTTATAAAAGCAAAGGTTTCCGTGAATTGAGACTGCTCCTGAATACTTTTTCGTTCCAACTCAATTTCATTTACTACTTTTTTGAGCAGTTCCACAATTTCATCATCATCGACCGGTTTTAAGAGATATCCGTCTGCCTTGAGGTGGAGTGCCTCTTTAGCATATTCAAAGTCCTGGTAACCACTAATGAAGATAGTCTTCAGATGTGGATTCCTCTCTAGTGCCTTTCTTGACAGCTCCAAACCTGTAAGAACTGGCATTTTGATATCGGTTACAAGAATGTCTATCGAGTGATTATCAATATAGCTTAAGGCTGCAAAAGGTCTACTTTCACTACAAACCACTTCAATCTGCAGATCATTCCATGGAATAAGTTGACGCAAGCCTTCCAGATCATACTTTTCGTCATCTACCAATACAGCTCTATACATAGACATGCGCTCCTTTATGTGGAAAGAGAAGGTACACTAAGTATACCCTCTCTTACAACTCACTTAATATATTTTTTTACTGACCCTTCAGCTTTTGGAGATTCGCTTGCCACACACTCGTTTTCCATGTCAGCACCTTGTCATAACCAAACTTAGTTGCCTCTTTGTCAGCTTGTTCTATCAAACTAAGAACTTCTTCATCACTCTTCGCGAAGAAAAGCTTCGGAATAAGTTTCTTATATTGATCTTTCAACCGTTGAACAATTATACCTTCTTCAGATGTTGGAGATGGTTCCAAATTGGAGAACTCTGTAATATCCTTCGAAGTTTTGAACGAGACATTAGCCTGCCCTACTGTCGTCCAATCTTGAGCCTCTTGTGGAAGCAACAATTCGCGTTTAGCTTTGGTGCCATCAACATAAGCAGTATTACCATTCCAGTTGAATTCACCAATTTTGAGCTCATCATATTTCTTAAGATCACGATTAATGTACGCATCGTTCGGGATTGGTACGCCGTCCTCTACTTTATCGTAGAAGAGACCTTCAGGCCCAAAGAACAATACTTGTTGACCTTGCGGACTGGATGCCCAGTTCATATAAGAGAAAATCGCTTCTGGATCTTTAGCATTGGTCGTAATCACGTTTACATTCCAACCTAGTGTATTAAATCCTGATGGGTATACTTTGTTCTTATCTACACCAGCTTTGTGTACAGGCCAGATAACATCATATCCATCTTCTGGATCCTTAGCTGACAATAAGTTGTTAGCTTCGCGTCCAATTCCCTCAACTACCGCATCATAAGCGCCGAAGACAGCGATTTTACCTGTTTTTAATTTTTCAAGAATTTGATCACGGGTCTGAGTGAACATATCGCTAGATGTCAGCCCTTGGCGGAACAACTTACTACTATACATTGCTGCGTCCTTAAAGCTTTGATTCTTATAGATAGATTCCAAGGAATCACCACTCGGAACACCAAACATGGCTGCTGGAGAGATGAAACCTGGTGTCATATCATCAGCTGCACCACTAAAAAGCATGCCTAGCATTTGAATGTCACCGTCACGAACCTCGCCGAAATCAAGCGGAACGATATCCGGATATTTCTCTTTAACCAATTTCAGATATGCTTCTAGGTCATCCCATGTTTCAAGTGCAGGAGAACCTAGCGCTTTGTAAATCTTCTTCTCTACGAGATAAGCCGCATTTCCGTTACCATTCTCGCCATTGATGAACCAGTTTGGCATTTGGTAGAGTTTGCCGTCGCTACTGCGAAGCATATTTATTGTTTGTTCTCCAACCGTCTTCACGAATTCTGGATATTTCTCAAGATAAGGATCAAGTGCAACTAGTTTGCCAGCCTCTTGAAGACGGTCTACATCTTTTCCTCTATCACTTACAATTACATCTGGTAGTTGATTAGATACAATCATTGTGTTCAACTTTTGCGTTGCTGCTCCATTAGATTGAATCGGATTCAGAGTTACTTTCAAGTTATCAGTAATCCATTTGCCATGTGGGCGTTCAAGCCAAGTTGGTGCCGTATACCAATCATAGTTAACAAACAAGGAGAAATCCACAGGTTTTACCTTCGCTTGGGTAGCGCCCTCTGCTACAGCTGGGTCCGGAGCGTTATCCGGAGCAGTGGTCGCTGCCGCGTCATTTGTAGCGTTTGCCGCTGGGGAGGCAGTTGGACTATTGTTCTTACTGTTAGAGCAAGCCGAGAGCACCAAGCTAAGGGTAAGTAAACTAACCACTAGCAGGCTCGAACTTTTCTTCATATTCATGTCTTTTCCCCTCTCTTCAAATACATTATATATGTCATCAGCGGAAGTCGCATGCTGACCCCGCGAATAACCACAATCTACTCTTTCAAAGACCCAACCAATGCACCTTTAACGAAATATTTTTGCAGAAATGGGTAGATAAAGAGAATCGGTAATGTAGCGACCATCATCGTCGCCATTTGTAGCGCCTTGACGGTTACGGAATTCTGTACCGCACTCTGTGCATAGGTATTCAAATTCTGAATGAGACTCGCCGTTGTACCAGCGTTAACAATCTGTACCAGTAGCGTCTGCAACGGGATTAGATTCTGATCACTGATAAATACCGCCGGTGTAAACCAATCGTTCCATAAGCCAACTGCGGTAAAAAGTCCCAATGTAGCTACAACTGGACCAGAGATCGGTAGTACAATCTTGAAGAAAACCCCAAAGTTCGAGCATCCATCAATTCTCGCTGATTCTTCCAAGCCATCAGGGAGCTCTGCGAAGAAAGTTCTAAAGATAATCATGTTGTAGACGTTGACCATACCGTGAATAATCAAGAACGTAAATGTATTATAAAGATGAAGATTATACACGAGTATGAAGTACGGAATGAGTCCACCGCTGAAATACATGGTTACGATACATATAATCATGTAACCCTCTTTAAACACGATACCTTTCTTTGATAAAGCGTAGGCGAATAAGGAAGTGAAGAACATGGACACAAATGTTCCGATAAGCGTACGGGCAATTGTTACTCCATATGCAGTGAAAATTTGCTTCTCCTTAAACACAATCTGATAGTTTTCCAGCGTAAATGCTCTTGGCCAGAAGGTTACCCCACCGAGTGACGTATCACTTCCTACGTTAAAGGACATAACTAACGAATTCCAAAATGGATAGAACGTTATAAACGACAATAGGATTAGCACGAAATAAATAATTACCTGTAACACCTTGTCAGAGAAATTTAGTTTCATCATATCGCTTCCATTCTAAGAGATGGGATTACTTTACCAGAGACTTGCTTTCCCTAATTTACGGGCAATGCCGTTTGCAATAAACAACAACGTTACACTGATAATAGACTTGAACAGTCCTGCCGCCGTCGCGTATGAGAACCTCTGGTTCATAATTCCCATTTGATATACATAGGTATCGATGACTTCCGCATAAGGCATGACGATTCCATTAGTCAGGTTTTTCGTCATTAAGAGGATATCTTCGAATCCCGCATTTAGGATATTACCAATACCTAAGATTAGGAAAATAATAATTACAGGAGTTATGCTAGGAATCGTAATGAGAAAGATTTGTTTGATTCTATTGGCTCCGTCCATTGCTGCTGCTTCATACAATGCCGGATCGATCCCTGCAATAGCTGCTAAATAAACAATAGAACCGAAACCTATCTCTTTCCAAACCCCTACCGAAACGAGAATTCCCCAGAAGTACTCTGGAATGGAGAGCCAGTTGATGGGTTCCTTAATTAGATTGAATTGTAGAAGAACATCATTGACCGGACCATTATCCGCAGCTAACATCGAGAATACTAAACCCGAGACAACAACCCAGGAAATAAAATGTGGGATGTAGGTTACGGTCTGTACTACTCTCTTAAATGCCATATTTCGAATCTCATTCAGCATTAATGCCAGAATGATCGGCGCCGGGAAAGCGAAAGCTAGCTTTAGCAAGCTAATGGCTAATGTGTTGCGCATGATGGTCCAGAACTCAGGAGATTCGAAGAACATCTTAAAATGCGTAAATCCTACCCAAGGGCTCGCACTGAACCCAGTAAATAGGTTGTAATCTTTGAAAGAAATCATGACACCCCACATTGGTATGTAACTGAATACGATAATGAACGCGATAGACGGGAGAATCATAAGTTGGTAATCCCACTGTCGAAAGAAGCGCGCCCATACCCCGTTATTCTTAGACTTTTGCATAGGAGCTAATCCTTTATCGTTCAGCATTGAAGTTGCGTCACTTTTCATTTCATCACCACCTTCACATTGTTTGTAACTTTATGCTAAAGGAAATTGAATGCGGTTTCTACGCAAGTGATTAACGATTGTTTTACTAAATCAACGAACATCTTAAGTTTGGAAAATAACTAAAAAAAGAAGCTTGCCAGCAGCAGAAGATACTCTACTATTGATAAGCTTCTCTCAAATAATCACGTTAGGACCTTTTTATCATTCAATGGAAAATAAAAGAGCCCTTGCTTAGCAAGGGCTCCAGAATTGACACTTGTGATGCGGTCGAGAGGACTCGAACCTCCACGGGTATACACCCACTACCCCCTCAAGGTAGCGTGTCTGCCATTCCACCACGACCGCACATAAAATTAAAACTACGAGGAAATAAAATTGGTGACCCGTAGGGGAATCGAACCCCTGTTACCTCCGTGAAAGGGAGGTGTCTTAACCGCTTGACCAACGGGCCTCATTAGTGTTTATTGACGTCTTTTTATTTGTGACGGCAAGAATTAGTATAGCAAAAACAGTTGGACATGGCAATACCTTCGAATTAATTTTTTTATGGAAAAATAAAACAAGTCGGGAGCATTTCTGCACCCGACTTGCTTCATTACAATATTCAACGGAGAGAGAGGGATTCGAACCCTCGCACCGCTTACGCAGTCTAACCCCTTAGCAGAGGGTCCCCTTATAGCCACTTGGGTATCTCTCCAACATATGGCTCCCCGAACAGGACTCGAACCTGTGACAACTCGATTAACAGTCGAGTGCTCTACCAACTGAGCTATCAGGGAATATAAATAACAACCAGAATACAAATTAATTTATCATGTTTATATAGCAAAGTCAAGAAATCTGCACACTAATGAAAGGGCTTCCCGATCCGGAAAATAAAAAAGAACCATCGTCTCCATAAATAGAGTCATGGTTCCTATGTTTGATGCAACTTAGCTGCTCAAGCTTCGTTTTAGTTCTCCTAGTTCTCATGTCAGTAGTAGCAAACGGGCTGCGACTTAACTCAGGATTTCGTTTCCCTTCTCTAGCTAATTTCTGGCGCAGTTTCTTAGCTTTGGTTGTGGCCAATTCAATCACTCCTTTAATGTTCTTCATGATCAGTATAACATGATGATTTATCTAATGCTGCATAACAACTAGATAATAGGCTAAAGGTTGATCAGCTTCAAACTCCCCGCACATTTTCCACAGCGGTAACGCTTAGGATCCATCTGGCGCTTACGGAGATATTCCATTCCACAACTAGTGCAGACTAACTTATAGCGGTAAGGAAGCGTACGTCTTGCCGTACTACCCGGTATAGACTGACAATAACGGCTCCCCTTCACTCTTTTTAACAATACCTTAAAATCTTGATCCCGATGTCGATGGCCTTTCCCCGCTAAGTGAAGATGATAATGGCATAGTTCATGCTTGATGATCTTCTCCACTTCCTCCTTACCAAAGGCCGTAAGCTGATGCGGATTGATGTCTATATCATGTGATTTCATAAAGTACCGCCCACCTGTTGTTCGCAAACGAGAGTTAAACTTGGCACAATGGCGAAAAGGGATGCCAAAGTGAGTAAGCGAAATCTCTTCTACCCAGGCCTGAAGCTCGTCATTGTCCATTTATATTCCTCCTTCTCGTTGTCTTTGTGGCTTTTCATACCAAATTCCTTCACTCATGTACTTGAATTTTAACTTATCATTACGCTACACTGTCAAGTAGGAATGATAGAAAAGGAGACTGTTGTCCCATGCCTTTAATGAGATATGTTATTTTACAGCAAAATCAGGATTTGCAATTTGTAGAGATGCCAAGCGACTATGCTTATCAATTAAGTGCCCTAAATCTTCGTCTAAATAAGGAGATTCTGAAACTAACGGCTGATCAAATTCCGACGTTACCCCTCGCAATTGCCGAATGCGATAAACTTGACCTGTTACAGGAAACGCTTCGGATCACCGGAGGACTTGATTATATCAATGAACTTGAGGCTTCATTCTCAGCGATCCAGGAAGAGAATTACCCACTCGTCTCATTATTAACGGAAATTCGTGCATTACAGGCTCAGCTGGAACAATGGTACGAGGAAGAAGGAGTTATCTGATTTACTTCGTGCTCAGGTAGATAACTTTTTGAGCCACCTTTTAGTGTAAGACTTGCACTTTTCACGGCCTCTGCCCATATGCTAACGTACAAATGGGATGCCAGAGGAGGAGATCTTTCTTGCCTAAATGGCTTAGCAATCAAATTATGAACGCCTTTCATAAGCGGGACTCTCGACAAATTCGATTGCTTAATGATTGTTGGTTCTTTTATTATAGCCGCCGTGACATAAACCCCGAATCCATAACACGAACTCCACTTTAAGGTGGGGTTCGTGTTTTTATTATGCTTGTAATTGGACCAAACAAAGAAGCCGAGCAGCTAATTGGTCAAGACCCCAATTAGTAGACACTGTAAAAACACCTAGGACACAAGCTGGTTCCTGTACTCAACAGGAGTCAGCTTGTTTAATTTTCGTTGTGCTCTATCTTCGTTATAAAAACGAATAAATTCTTCAATTCTTCTTTGTGCCTCATCGGTACTTCGTATATCATAAGGGTAGAGTGCTTCGACTTTAAGATGAGAGAAGAAGCTCTCGATTGAGGCGTTGTCATAACAATTCCCTCGACGTGACATGCTGATTTGGGCTCCAACCTGTGGCAGCATGTCATGGTAAGCATGAGACGTGTACTGGCTTCCTTGATCGCTGTGAACGATCAGCCCGGTCACGTCTTTATGCTTTTCAAACGCCTTTCGAAACGTCTCTAAGACAAGCGGATTGTCATTATTCCTACTAATGTGGTATCCGACGATTTCGTTATTCCACAGATCTTTAATGGCAGATAAGTAAATCTTGTCATCAAAAACACGATATTGCGTAACGTCTGTTGCCCATTTCAGATTAGGTTTATCGGCTTTAAAGTCTCGGTTCAACAAGTTCTCTGCGATCCTTCCATCCGAAACAGCCGCCTCATGACTTGTTCTATGGACGTACTTACGGCGTATAATCGCTTGAATACCTAGTTCCTGCATGAGTCGTAGAACCTTCTTATGATTCACTACAAGACGATATTGGCGATACAATTCATCCTGTATACGACGGTATCCTACAGTCTTGTTACGTTGCTCATAAATGATACGGATCTTAAGCTTCAAATCCTCGTCAATATGCTTATTCTTGCGCTTTAAATAAGCATAGTAACCGCTTCTGCTAATCCCCAAATATACACAGAGCTCCTTTACGGTTTGTTTATGCTTAAGTTCGTCGATGACGACATATCTATCCTGCAACCCTCCCGATTCAAGATTTGTAACCACTTTTTTAGGACATCTACCTCCAACTGCAAACGACGCAACTCACGCTCTTGCTCTGTTTCAGCCTTGTGTGGATCTCCACGTCTATCTTCAAATGCAGCTTGTCCTTCTGTCCGATACTTCCTCACCCAAACCTTAACACGGTTTTTATCGTTTATTTCTAAGTGTTCTGCAATCTTTCTGTAGCACCATCCATCCTCAATAAACAGTCCTACCGCTTCTACTTTAAGAGACTCAGGATAATGCTTAAACTTCTGACCCTTCTTTGCTGGCATAAAAAATGCACCCCCTAGAATTTCATCGGCTAAACCCGGGGGTTTTTCCAATGTCTATTCTAAGGGGTGCACTTCAAATCGCTGTTCGGCTTCTTTACTGATTCTATTTCGGCTGACGCATGGTCAGTCCTACTCGTCCTTTATTTGTGTCCACATTCAGCACCCACACAGTAACATTGTCTCCAACCGATACAACATCCATCGGATGCTTTACAAAACCATTACTGAGCTGGGAAATATGCACTAGACCATCATTCTTAATCCCAATATCAACAAATGCTCCGAAGTCGATTACATTGCGCACGGTGCCTTGTAACTCCATACCCGGTGTCAAATCCTCTAACTTCAGTACATCCGTACGGAAAATCGGCAGTGGTAACTCCTCGCGCGGATCACGGCCTGGACGCTGTAAGCTGTCCAGAATGTCACGTAACGTCGGTACGCCGACCCCGAGTTCCACAGCTAGCTCCTCTGGCTCTAACGCCGCCAACTGCGCGGCAAGCTCCTTGGTACCAAGCTGGGTCAGCTCCACTCGCAGTTCCTTAAATAGACGATTTACCACGTCATATGATTCCGGGTGAATTGGCGTGCGATCCAGCGGGAAATCCCCCTCACTAATACGCAGGAATCCAATACATTGTTCAAATGTCTTAGCCCCTAAACGCGGGACCTTCTGTAATTGCTTCCGGCTCTTAAATTTACCGTTCTCCTCCCGGAATTTCACAATGTTCTTAGCCGTAGTAGCATTCACACCAGATACGTACGACAATAGTGCAGGAGATGCAGTATTAACGTCAACACCAACATGGTTAACAGCCGATTCTACTACCGTTTTCAAACTCTCATCTAAGTTCTTCTGAGTTACATCATGCTGATATTGTCCTACACCAATCGCTTTTGGTTCAATTTTAACGAGTTCTGCCAAAGGATCCTGTATTCTACGTGCAATGGATACGGCACTGCGCTCTGCAACGTCGAGATCCGGGAATTCTTCCTGTGCCAGTTTGGAAGCTGAATATACACTCGCCCCAGCTTCATTCACGATCAGGTATGCCAGATCCTTGTCTTGTCGTTCTGCGATTATCTCAGCGACAAACTGCTCACTCTCACGGGAGGCCGTTCCGTTACCGATAACAATAAGTCCTACTGCATATTTATCAATAAGTTCGTGAAACTTGGCTGCAGCTTCTTGCTTCTTATTATGAGGTGGGGTTGGATAAGTAACAGCTACCTCTAGCAGTTTACCTGTATCATCAACGACGGCAAGCTTACAGCCTGTCCGATACGCCGGGTCAACACCAAGTACATTTTTCCCCCTCACAGGTGGTTGCAACAAAAGACTACGTAAATTCCCCGCAAAGATAGAAATCGCCTGATTTTCAGCCTTCTCTGTCAATTCCCCCCGGACTTCCCGTTCTATTGAAGGAGCAATTAATCTTTTGTACGCATCAGCGATGACCGTTTGCAAGATAACTTCAACTGAAGAGGAACCTTTGATCAACCTACCCGCAATATATCGATGTATGGGATCGACTTCTACCTCTAACGTTACCTTGAGAATATTCTCTCGTTCCCCCCGGTTCATTGCGAGAATACGGTGAGGAGGAATTTTCTTAGTAGGTTCACGGTAATTGTAATACATTTCATACACAGATTCTTCCTCCGGCGATTTCGCCTCAGAGACTAGTATCCCTTGGTCCATCGTATACCGTCGTACCCATGCCCGGGTAGGAGCTTCATCTGCTACCTGCTCAGCTATAATGTCCATTGCCCCCTGCAGAGCTTCCTCTGCCGTCTCCACAGCTTTCTCCGCATTTACATACTTAGCGGCTTCGGTCAGCGGATCTCCTTGCTTCGGCTGTGACAACACCCATTCAGCTAATGGCTCTAAACCTTTTTCCTTCGCCACACTTGCCCGTGTCTTACGTTTCTGACGATAAGGCCGGTATAAATCTTCGACCTCTTGAAGCTTCACCGCTTTAGTAATAGCAGTCTCTAATTCTACGGTCAACTTGTCTTGTTCCGCAATAATACGAATAACTTCCCGTTTACGCTCTTCCAAATTACGAAGATAATGCACCCGTTCCTCGATATCACGAAGTTGATTCTCATCCAACTCCCCAGTCATTTCCTTACGATAACGAGCGATAAACGGAATGGTGTTCCCTTCATTCAGCAATCCAACAGTCGTTCTTACTTGCTTCAAAGACAGTCCAAGCTCCTTGGAAATTTGTACAGTAATCCGTTCAAGCACTTCTGCCGTGAGTTTCCCCTGGCCTGTTGTCTCTACGTTCTCATCCAATTGTGACAATGATATCCCTCTTTCATTCGATAAATTCGCTATCCCTATTATCACAAACTTTGATCATCTTTTCCAGCAGGTGAAATGTGATACGTTCTATTGAAATGACAAAACACCGCGCCGGAAAGGCAACGGTGTTCTGTGAAGCTTAATTTAAAAATTAGAATAATTATAACTATCCACGGATGAAAAAGCGAGAACGGCCAAAACAACAATTAAAATAATGATTCCCCATAGCACAGTACCAACGATTCCACATACGAGCCCTGCGATAGACAATCCTTTACCTTGTTCATTTGTTCTCTTGATTTCCTTAAAAGACAGGCTAGAGAATACAATCGCTATAATTCCCATAAGAAAACCAACGTAAGGAATCATAACTGAAAGGATGCCCAATACAAGCGCAGCAATGGATTTGCCATTTGTCTTCGCTGGAGCAGGTGGGTAATTCGGCGGATAATCATTAAGCGTACTATATTGATAAGATTGTTCAGTTGAATTCTGATTCATTAAAAAAGGTCCTCCTAAGGTATGTATTAATTCAATTATAGCAGATAACAGGCCTAAATCTAATTATATTTATTAAATTAATTCCGATTTATGGAAGTGTGTAAATCAATTATAGTTGGCTTTACGAGGGTGGCCTCCTTACTATATCCGTATCACTCAAAAAAAGAAAGACACCCCAAAATACTTGGAGCGTCAATAAAACGGACCTTCGAGTCCGGTTAGGTTATTCTAAAAGTCTATCAAACCAAGACTGATAAGCAGCGAGTCGTTTACCTTCTTCATCGTCTCATCATCCAAATGCGTTATTTTATCAGTTAGCCTTTGCTTATCAATCGTACGAATCTGTTCAAGTAAAATAACAGAGTCACGATCAAAGCCATGTGTAGCCGCTTCAATCTCTACGTGAGTTGGAAGTTTGGCTTTTTGAATTTGAGCCGTTATAGCAGCAACTATAGCGGTAGGGCTAAATCGGTTACCAATATCGTTCTGGATGATAAGTACAGGTCTTACCCCTCCCTGTTCAGAACCTACTACAGGAGAAAGGTCTGCAAAAAATACGTCTCCGCGCTTGACAATCAATGTTTACACCCCGCTCACTAGGCGGTCCAGAGTGATGTCTGCATCTTCCTCCGCATGGAATGCTTCTGAGGCCATGGTTAAGTTGATCTTTGCCATCTCCATATAACCACGTTGCATCGAATCACGGATAAAGCGTTTCTTCCGTTCATTCAAATACAACTTCATAGCCTGTCTAATCAACTCGCTACGGTTGGAGTTCTCCATCGCAACAATTCCATCCACTTCTTGCAAAAGATGATCCGGCAAACTGATCATAATCCTTTTGGTGCTATGCATATTGGCCATCCTTACATCCACCCCCAAAACCTTGTCGAACCCTGTCCCTTTGAATCAGTATATCATTATTCAAGGAAATATATACAAAGGAAATATATGCTGCCAGTATATCAAGTATGCTGCATATCATTATAAACAAAAATGACATTGCCGTACATACCTGATCATTTCCATGTCTATTACCATTCGATAACCAGACAGGAATTCCTTCATACAGGGGAAAAAGTTTTGTAGTTTTTTGTCAATTGTTGTAATTAAGACAACAGTGGGCTTATCAGGATATCAGGCGCACCGGTACGTTTATATACCCGGGACACACGATGAGCCAACATACATATCAATTCATAGTGGATGGTTCCCATTTCGGATGCCAGTTCGCCTGCAGAGATAACCCCGCCTGACTGCTGGCCGATGAGCACAACTTCCTCGCCGACTTTAATTTCTTCAGCCTCTTCAGCTAAAGCTTGTAGCGAAACCATACATTGGTCCATACAGATTGTTCCGACGACAGGAACGCGGCGACCGCGTATTAGTACTTGCGCCTTACCACCAAGTAATCTGGAGTATCCGTCCGCATAACCGATTGGTAATGTGGCGATTATTTCCTCTTGGTCCGTCACATATCTCGCCCCATAACTAATTGAGGAATGAGGTGGCAGTGACTTTACAAATACCACTTCCGTCTTAAGTGACAGAACCGGAGTTAATTTAACCTGTTCAAATGAAACCTCATCAGAGGGATACAGACCGTATAACGAAATGCCGATCCGCACCATATGGCAGGAAATTTCCGGTATATCAATGGCGATAGCGCTGTTACCAGTATGTATAATCGGGATATTTATTCCATTCTCCCGTAGCGCGTCCACCACACCCTGAAACCGTCGGTACTGCTCCAATGTATAGCTCTTGTTTTCTTCATCCGCTGTGGCGTAGTGGGTAAATAACCCTTCCACTTCCACCTGCGGAATTTGCAATGCTCTTTGAACAAAATCAACTACCTCTTCTCCTGGTAATAGGCCAATACGTCCCATACCGGAGTCGATCTTGATGTGGACCTTTAACTTATGCGGAAATTCCAAAGGATCGAGGGATTCAATCGCCCCCAAAGTTTCCCCGCTGAACACAGTCAAGGTAATGTTGTGTTCCCATGCAGTGCGTATGCCATGTTCCGGTGTATATCCCAGTACAAGTATCGGCATTGTAATGCCAGATTGGCGCAGTTCCAAGGCTTCTTCCAAAAAAGCTACACTGAGATAATCCGCTCCAAACTGCTCCAACTCTCTTGCTACAGGTACAGCACCATGTCCATATGCATTAGCCTTTACGCATGCGAGTAGCTTCATATCTTTCGGTAGTCTTGTTCGAAACGCTAAATAATTGGAATGTAGCGCATCGATATCGATTTCCGCTTGAGTAGGTCGATACTTCACTTGCACTTGTAGGTCACCTTCTCCACTGATTGTGAGTATATCCTTCTACGATACACTAATGGTAATATTCCTGAAGGCCACTGTCAATTCAGCAAGATAAAGGATTTATACAAGAAGAGGCGGACGGAGTGCTATGATTGGATATTGTATCCAATCATAACAGTCGCAATCCGCCCCTCTTGTATTATTTACCCGTTTGGTCCTGCATAGAACCGGCGATTTTTACCATTTCATTTACGGGTAAATCACCGCTAGTAATTCGGAATTCAAGACCGTCTATCGTCCATGTTAACGTTTGAAGAGAATCTCCTGTAAGCAGACCCGCTGTAAAACCTAAATCGATCACTTCACCTGATACAAGTGAGGCAGTTCGATCTGGCGAACGGGACTCTGTCAACGTGAACTGATATGTACCGTCATATCGTAGAAGCACTGTGCTTCGCTCACTATCCTCCACAATCTTATCATCACTATATTCTACCCCACTAGGTAGATACGTTGGGATGATTACTCCAAATGGTTCTGACAATGCTGGAGTGGATATCTCTGCCCCAGAAATATCGGTACCATCTACGGCCACATCAGATGGATCTGGCTTTTCAACGAGTACACCAGACTCATCAACTTCGAGCAACGTTCCTTGTGCACCTGGAGCAGCAGCATCCAGATTGTGTTGCATATCAAAAGAATTTTTATCAAACTTCGTTCCGAAGGCGAATTTATCAAACTTCACCTCTACAACAACCTTTGCCTCTGCATCCGATACCTGCACCTGTTTCGGTGCATAGTCACCCTTATTGAGCCAAATCTTCTGCCGTACTAGCGAATGGGTGTTATAGTTCGCAGCTACTTCGAATACATAACTATCCTTATCGCTTACGAACTGCCGTGAGTTATCACTTACAATACTTCTTACCAGAGTTTGATACAAATACACCTGACCTTGATTCTCTGGCCAATCACTTTGGAACCGGAAACTCTTGTTTAAGCTTGGTGTGAGAACATATACCCCTTGATCATTACGAAGTACGATCTGAGTAATGTTCTTCTGCGCATTTGTAAGCGCAATCCGGTAATATGACGGATTTTGGTACCATACTTCCACTTTGTATTCCTGTGGATTGTCACCCGTATACAACGTCATCGTTCCAGAACCTTGATAACTCTCCAACTTTGTAACGACTTTATCCAAATCTTTGACAACACCGGCGGCGTCCTTCTTCCCGCAACCAGCCAACATGACGCTTAACACTATCACGATGGTTAGCACCCATGTGATCCGTCGACGCATGAGATCATCCCCTCTGCAGTTTGATTTCCTAAACTGATACATATCTATGAGGGAACTTGGCCATTTATGCGGACTGGTTTGACAAGCTGGGGGGCTTGGATACTATAGGGTGGATTATTAATGGTGAAATGCCGCGTCAGGAGTGGGTTTCGGCAAAAAAAAGTCTCCTCTTTGATCTTTACAGATCTTCTAGAGGAGGCTTTACATTACTGATAATTTCGAATTATCCGCGAAACTCATTGTGGATTATCTCATCAATTTTGAGCGCAATCATACCAGCACCTTTATTAATATTTCCTAGAATATGAGCATGTGTATTGTCTTTCGCATATACCGATGATTGCATGATTACTCCAGGATCACTGCCCATTACAAAATACTTGAAAATCTCGTTCTCTTTCATCAATATCCAGACGCCATACCCATAATGTAATTCTTCATTCTCACTTGCGTGCGGGGTCAGCAAAATATCAGTATACTCTTTAGACAATAATCTATTGTCAAATAATGCATTCCAAAACTTCACTAAATCGTGAACGGTTGTATAGGAACCTCCATCAGGACCACCTACAATAGGAACTGAGTATATATTGGTTTTCCAACCTAATTTATGATCTATGTAACCAACAGCAGTTCTCTCCGATAATTGATCCATTCGAAAATAACTTGAGTCCATCATCCCACAAGGTTGAAATATGTTCTTCTCAATATACGCCGGAAAACTCAAACCCGACAATTGTTCAACAATAAGACCTAAAAGTATGTATCCAGCATTGTTGTAAGAGAATCTATCTCCTGGAGCAAACTTCATCTCCCCATTCTGAAATAACGGCAAAAAATCTTGTGGAGCATTCATGTTATAGACGGGTAGATCCTTCCACAAGTCTGCGAAATCGCTCATGAATTCTTCATCAAAGTAATCCGGAACACCTGAACTATGAGTTAATAAATGATGTATTGTGATATCTGGATTAAAATGTGGAAAAGGAAAATTCAAGCAATCTTTTAGATACGTATCAAATGTAACTACGCCTTCTTGTACCAGTTGGCAAATGGCTACCGCCGTTAAAATTTTACTTCCTGATGCGATAGCAAACCTAGTGCTAATAGTATTAGCTATTTTTTCGCTTCGATTTGCGTACCCATATCCACGTTCAAATATTTTCTCTTCCCCTTCTACAAATACTGCACCTGAAAAAGGTAGATCTTGGTTGTGTTGATTCATTGCTTCTTCTATTTTTAGAGTAAGATTCATTGTCATAACATCCTTTCGTTGCTTGTCCATACTATTGACTAGTACAAAGGCCGATGGACAAATGCCAGCAGCCTTTGTAAGTGGATCTTTGAATAAACTGATCTTAAAAAACTCTTCTACGTATTATTCTCCGTCTTCTTTGCAGCAATATAATCGCGAGCAAATCAAACAGAACAAGCGGTATAATAAACGGTACAAATGTGGCATGAGCTCCGCTACCTTTGCTGTGGGCAGCAGATACTTTAAGATACAGTTTTTTACCGCTGACTTTGACGATGGTTCCGTATAGAACTGCACCTGTTTTCGTTCTGATTTTAACTGGTTTGTTCAAATAGCTTTTTGCCTGCTTAAACCGTGAAATAGTTGCCAAAAGGTCCACCTCCTGATAATCATGCCACAATATACGCGACACGTTCTAATGAGGTGTGGGCAGTAAAGGAATAATGTGTCGTACTATGTGTTCTTAACCTTTTTCCATGGATGTATTTTGAAATCAGGTTCAAAACCGATGCTACGATAAAATGGTTGATCTGCACCCACGTACACCTTACCAACTCCCATCCCTTTAAGACGATTGAAGCCCTCATAAATTACAGCCTTTCCTAACCCTCTTCGCCTGTAATCTTTGTGTGTTCCCACAGGTTCCAGAATTGCAACTTTGTTGACTTCATCCAGCCAGATTCCGCAAAATGAAACTACTTCATCAGCCTTATTCAATATGAATAAATCAAGCTCTGGCCTGTAGTCGGGAGCGTTCTTAATATTACCGTAGTACTTCCTAGTTAGCTCAGCATGAGGTGATCCTTCATAATCAAAAGCCATAATATGTCCCTGTGCCTTACTTAGATCACCTACTTCCGATCCAGCCTTAAGCTTGAATCCCTCAGGAATTCCCATTTTAAAATCCCTCTCAAGGTAAATAGATATCATGATATCGTCCCATTCCATGCTAATGTATCCTCTGTTCTTTGCCACTCTTTCCATCCCTGCCATGCCCTCAGTAATTGCAAGATGATTGGTACTTACTCCATTTTCATAGGTCAACAGATACTCCTCTGCATACTGAAACAATTCATCTATCAATTCATCACTCGGTTCAAATGTATCTAGTAAAAAGTAAACATCTCCATCATCACATGCTACTGCTGCCAAATCACCGTTACTGTATTCCCATAAGCCAATGCGGTCCTGCCAGCGCCGTTTGAGATGACTGTTTCTTGCTTCCTGGAAAAATTCAAGAAACTCCCAGCGGTCTATTCCCCAACTATTTGGTCGCCCTAATTTGGAATATGTTTGAATTAAAAAATCACGCACTTTCAAAAAATCATTCGTCATATAGGGCCTAAAGTTTGTTTTCATATTCATCACCTCCCAGTGCCTTTTTCCTCAAACATATTTCATAGGTAAGAATTGAAGCGGCAACACCTACGTTTAATGAATCACAGGAACCTGACATCGGAATCGTTAAAGTTTGTACGGGATGGTTATACCATTCCTGCGATATCCCATATCGTTCGCTTCCTAGAACCAAGGCCGTATTTCCTCCATAGACACGGTTACCATAGAATGACCTAGCCTCCGAATCAGCCAAATAAATGTGGAAACGGTGATTTTTCAACCATGTAATACATTCTGAAGGATGTTCAAAGTACACAATAGGCACTGTAAATACAGCTCCCATACTGGCTTTGATCAGTTTGGGGTTGTTAACGCGCGCTTTAGGGTTACAGATGATTACCGCATCAACCCCAGCTCCGTCACAAGAGCGCAAGATCGTCCCGATATTTCCTGGGCTTTCCAGCCCATCCAATATCACAATTACGGCATCATCCCGTATTCCAAGGTCCTCTTTGTGATAGACAGGTAATATACCGACTGATATGAATCCATCTGGGTCATCACGATCACTAAGTCTTTGAAATGTTTTTGGAGATACTACATAAATATCATCGGTACTGTTCATAAACGCTTCCACAAGCTCTATTGCTTCATTGCTATACATCATTTCAGGGCAAAACAAGCAGTATTCGATATGGATATCGGTCATCCGTAGCTTGTGATGTGCCCACATCCCTTCAGTTACAAAGCGTCTCTCAACTGAGTTAAGGGTATTATGTAAGATAGATCTGATCTCAACTACCTTCTCATTTTGTGGACCTAACCTTTTTATTTTCCACTGATACTTTTCCAGCAATTGATTTAGTTTAAGAGTATTCATTGTATTCGGATCCCATTTCTACCTTGGCTTTATATTTAAATTATAAAGAAATGAGCTCCTCCAAAATATATCAAAAACAATTCCTAATCGTTCTTTACACAAATTAAAAACCCGTAAGAGTTGGTTTCTCCCACGGGTTTGAATGAATATCAGTTATTTTTTGCTATACACTATTTTCTTGATGCTGTCATAGGACAGACTGAAGGTGTCAACCAGTTGATCTATCGTAGCCCCTTCGAGAAATTGATCACAAATCTTAGTGTTACGATGATCCAATTGTTCACGATTTCCGGAGTTTTCACCCCATCTTTTGCGAATCCCTTCAGGTTTGGGAATATAAATCATTTCCCCCTGCACATATTTCTGTATTTCTTTCAATAAATTTTCCGGAAAAATTACATTTGCTTGTATATATTTCATTCGCTCTTCGCTCCTTAAAATCATTTGGCATTTTAAGGTAGCAAAGCCTGCGTAACCACTTCTCACCCCTTAGGATGAAAGAAGGCGATTATTATTTAGCTCCATGCAAAGAATCGCCGCGTTGATCTTGCAGACTTTGCATGGAGCGAACCCAATACGAAATCGATAACCCAATACATAGTATCCCTCCTTTATGTAATCCAGTAATTTCATTTTGAGGGTATTATCCCCTCACAGTGATAAGAAGTCAATAGTTCCTCTACGACTAAAATTCAAACGATTCTGTGTGCTTCTGCTGCAGACAGGTGCCGATGTGCTGATAGCAAGAAAGGAATACCACAAGCTGAACTTACAGCTATGATGGAAAAGATAAGAAGTGGAGATTGTACACCTATTGCATCTAGCAGAAATCCACCTAGCAAGGGGGCGATGACATTACCCAAGTTGTTGAACCCAAACATACCGAAGTATGTACCACGTAGTTCAGGCTTAGCAATTTTGTCGACAAGCACATCTGTCATCGTAAACATCAGAACCTCTCCGATCGTAAACAATATAACGCTAAGCATGAATGCTACCACCGATTCAAAAAGACCAAATATCAGCAAGCTGCATGATACAAATGCACTCCCCACAATCAACGGAATAATTGGTGAAAAACGACTTGCGAATTTCACAACAGGAAATTGTACAATTAATACAACAAGCGCATTTAGAGTCAACATATAACTAAACCATTTGACTCCGTCCTGGATCCTTGGATTTATCTCCATAAATTGCCCCACTGTAGAACCGAAATGTCCATACCCAAGTACGCAAAATATCATACCAAGCAAGACTGATATAAAGATCCGATCCTTACCTGTCACTCTTAGAGCACCCATTAACGTCAGTCGGTTACCTAGATGTTTAGTCGCCGTCCCAATTTCCTTATTATTCAGGAATTGTACGATCAACACTAGCCCGTAACAGAAATAGACCAGACCGGCAATGTAGAAAACTCCATTAGAATTTGCTACTCCCATTTGCAGTCCCAATAAAGGGCCCACCACAGCTCCCAGATTGATTGCTGCATATCGGAGATTAAATACCAGAAGTTTGCTCTCCTTCGGTGTAATGTCGGCAAGCAATGCCCGTGAAGTTGGTTCGAACATAGAACGACATAATCCATTTAATGCGTTCATTAAAAAAAAGATCCATATCCGGTCCGCCAGAGCAAAACCAACAAATACAAGACTCCAACCAAAAATGGAGATTAGCATGACCTTTTTACGTCCAATGACGTCGGAAATATATCCTCCATAGAAACTAGCAAATACCCCGATTAGAGAACTAACCGCTACAACAAAACCAGTTTGCGACGGAGAGGCCCCCATCGATTTGATTAAATAGATAGAGAGAAACGGAATACTCATGGTTGTTGCCATCCGGCCAAAAATCGTGCCTATAATAATAGTCCAAGATAAAGGATGAATTTGTTTTAAGTTTGTTTTCATATGTCGCCTTCTTTGCTAAAGTAAACTCGTACTAAATGAATTATCACGGACCTGGCCAAATAAACATCGCTCCTGCAGGACTAACCATCATGAGTATGATGATAGGTTGTAGCCCTCCAATGACGGAGCTTAATAGTCCGGCTTTATTTAAAGATCGATGCACTTTGGATGAGGCTAACACAATTAAACCACCTATAATACCAAACAGAACGGAAACAATGGATAGAAATATAAACGCAAAGGCCATTAGATAACCGACCCCCGCTCCAGCGCTAGGGTCATCTGGATTACTCAACGTACGTGCAAACATAAATAACAGTAAATAAATCCCTAAGGGAAGATTAGCAATTACACCACAGATCAAACTGATGATCGCCGGTGCTTTTGTTGGAGGTACCTCTTTCGTACGAGACTCAGTGGAATTAGATTCATTATCAACTTCAACTTCAACTTCATTGGAATCCTGATGGGATGCCAGATCCGTAGAAATATCTAGGTTTGAGGATAGTCTATGAACTCTACTAATATAAACCATCATTGTAACCACACTGATCATAGAGAAAACAAATAAAGCCAGCTCCATCCAACCTACATAACGATTCTGCAGTAGATTGAACACCCGGTAGCACACAGAAATCAGTGCGAACAAGAAATATCCGAACCCCAGCATTCTGACCTTCTTAACTAGTTCTGGCTTCTTGTCACTCACCATCCCAATAATTCCACGTCCAACCACATATACAAGGATTACCTGGAAGGCGATCGTCACTAGATCAATAAAAGGTACGATGGTGTTAAAATCAAACGGATCGTTTTGTATGGAAGAACTCGAAACCATATCTTTTTGAAAAACCGAGATATTAAATATGTACTTGAACAACACCCAACCTAGCATAATGAGTGATGTATAAAATCCTGTATGGAAGAAAGAATTTCTCTGCTTAAGTGAATACAGCCCTGTGCAGATTATGATAATTCCCAAGATATCCGGTATGAAGTCTTTTCCATAAAGTTTGAAATCAAACATGAATGGAATGCCCCAAAACAAATAATTCAATGCCCCATCCCCCTTCTCTCTTTAACTCTCGCCCTCGTGCTTCAAACTATAGTATTCACACATTATCACAAAATGAAAAAATTGTCAGACGGAATCGAATCTTCGACTATTCAAACAATAGTCACATTCCTGGACACTTTCATTATGCATTCATATCTTAGAGATTAAATTTATTGTAATATAGAGCAGTGTTTATCTTAAATCACGAATTTCATCTCATCAGGAGGCATTCTACTGTGAAATCTAATCAATCCCCTTTACAAAAAAAATTACTACCGAGGCATATCAGTTTTATGGCGATGGGCGGGGTCATCGGCACGGGTATCTTTAAAGGTAGCGCGGAAACTGTAAGCATTGCTGGACCTGGAGTTATTTTCTCCTATGTATTCGCAGGACTCCTACTCCTTGTCGTTATGGGAGCCATCGCTGAAATGGCTACCGTCTATCCCAACATGAATATGAAAGAATTCATCCGCAAAGCTCTTGGAGAGCGGGTTTCATTTATAGTTGGTTGGTTGTACTGTTTCATGTGGTTAGCCGTTTGCGTAATTGAAGTTATTGCTGCCGGAAGTTTTCTGCAATTCTGGATACCAGATGTTCCCTTGTGGATTCTCAGTCTCGCAAGCGCAGCCTTCATAATTGGTGTGAACTCAATGAGCGTCAGTGGTTACGGTGAGTTTGAATTTTGGTTGGCCGGGATCAAAATCGCTATGATCGTTGTGTTCATTGTACTCGGCGGAAGCCTCCTATTTGGGTTGTTACCAGGAGCAGAAGCCCCTTTCCTGCATAATTTTACAGAGTACGGTGGATTTGTCCCGAATGGTTGGACCTCTATCTTCTCAGCGCTACTGATCGTCATGTTCTCTTATGGGGGCTCAGAACTCATCGGACTAACCTTGACGGAAGCACAGGATGCAGAAAAGGTACTTCCTAAAGTGGTGAAGGGTTTCATTCTGCGGGTCATTCTCTTCTATTCCCTGCCTATTCTGATCATCTGTGGGCTTATTCCATGGAATCAACTAGATGAGCATACCAGTCCCTTTGTTCAGGTCCTGACTTCGACCGGAATGCAAGGCGCGGCCCATCTAATGAATTTCATCCTGATTACAGCCGTGTTATCTGCGGCGAACTCAGGAATTTACGGTGCTACACGGATGCTTCATTCTCTAGCCAAGGACGGAGAAGCACCTCAATCGCTCGCTCGCATTTCCGCTAAAGGTGTTCCTGTGAATAGTCTAAAGCTTTGTGCTGTTATTCTATTTCTTGGTTCAATGATCGCCTACTTTGCCCAAGAAAGAGTCTTTACTCTATTGATGGCAGTGCCTGGATTCGTAGTTGTGATCGTTTGGATTGCGATATGCCTAGCTCAGTTAAAGCTCCGCAAATCTTATCCTGTACAGCCAACTTTCAAGGTATGGGGATATCCTTACCTCACCATCATCACGACCCTGTGTCTATCCATAATTGCCGTGACTTTCTTATTTGATGCAGCGAATCGGATTAGTATTGGTGTATGTATTGGTGTCATGATCCTGCTCGCCGTATGGTCAATATTCCGGTTCAAATCAAGCCGCATTCCATAATTCTACTCATTCCCCCATTGCACTTGGCATGATACAATATATTGAGAAAATCCAAGGTGGGGGAAGCTATGCAACTTCAAGTGCAAACAGAATATGTCTTACAGAAGCCCCCTCTTATTTCTAGACTAGTAAATCGCATCAAACACACATACCAATATGATACCGCCTTTTGGCGGATAGCGATCGCCGGCCCCTGGGGGGCTGGCCTTTTCGCATTTGTCCTACTCGCACTTGGTGTCCCTACAGGATCGGGTACCTTCTTCGATATACTGTTATTTACCACTGCGGGAACCTTCTCTTTCTTTGTTCTGGGAAATATAGTAGCCATTCTACTAGCGTTGATAGGATTACGGATTCCCCGACTTTTTATCGGTACGGTATTGTTCGATCTCATTGCGGTATTCTTTATCTTTTATTTAGATGATGTTGAACTTGTTATTGCAGCTATTGTCTCGGTTATAGTGACACTCGGCGGCATTCTCACAGGACTTGTCATCGGGTTGCTCTCCAGCCGTGGTATCAGCTCACGAATTAAGTTAGGTCTAGTCGCGCTGCTCGCTGTTCTATGCCTCAGTACGGCCTTATGGCTGCAGGATCAATCAGCATCTCAAAGTGAACATCAGTTGACCTCCTCTGTAACGCCCATTAATACGGTAAGTCCAGCTGAACCGGGATCTTATTCCGTTGATTACTTTACTTATGGTAGTGGAGAAGATCCACGTCAGACAGAATTTGGCCATCATGTCGATCTTCTATCTGAGTCCGTGGACGCATCACAATATATAACAAAGTGGTCCAAGTTAAGAACACTATTCTGGGGGTATGATGAAAAATCACTGCCCCTTAACGGCCGTGTATGGATGCCTCAAGGTTCAGGTCCTTTTCCAATTGTCTTGATTGTTCATGGTAATCATTTAATGGAGGATTATTCGGATGACGGTTACGCCTATCTGGGAAAATTACTCGCAAGCCGAGGGTTCATTACTGTATCAGTTGACGAGAATTTCCTGAATTACTCCATTTGGACTGGTATACCGAACAATGATATGAAGGTAAGGGCCTGGGTTCTACTCAAACATTTAGAGCAAATTGATCAATTTGCTAGTTCACCAGATAATCCATTCTATGAAAAGATTGATTATGAACAAGTTGCACTTATAGGACACTCTCGAGGTGGGCAGGCCGTAGCTATGGCTGCTGATGCCGATCAATGGTTTAGCACTGATGATACCTTAGGCGATTTCAGAAAGTTTCAGATTCAAGCGGTCGCAGCTATAGCACCTACAGATAAAAAAGTTGATGAAAAACAAGCCAAATTACACGATATTAGTTACTTAACCCTTCAGGGAGCACAAGACGGTGATGTCAGCGATTTTGACGGAGAACGGCAATATGCCCGAACCACCTTCTCATCTGGGTCTACGAATTTCAAATCAACCCTATACATTTCAAATGCTAACCATAGCCAATTCAACAGTGGATGGGGTGATCGGGATATCGCTTACCCTCTGGGGATTTTGTTAAGTAAAAAAGATATGTTGAGCGCTCCCGAACAGCGGTCGATCTCCAAGGTATATATTTGCGCTTTCTTAGAGGCCACCCTCCATGGGGAGCAGCAATATATTCCTCTATTCCGTGATTACCGAAATGGTCTTAGGTGGCTTCCAGAAACCTCATACTATAACCGCTTCGAGAGCGGGGAGTTTACCTCTTGGGCCTCGTTTGATGAGGATATGAACCGAGTAAGTCTACCCGGTGCCGGTAAGGCAACAGGTACAGATTTGATATGGCTGGAAGAAGAATATAAGAACCGACATAACTCTAACAAAGGTACTCGTGGAATCGTCCTGAGTTGGGAGAGTAAGGAATCAACAGAGCCTTCGTATAGTCTAAGTTGGGAACAGGGGGCTAAAGCTCCACGATCAGGAGAAGCTTCAATACTCGCCTTCTCGCTCAGCAACCGTAGCTTCGAACTAACAGTAGAGGAAACATCCGAGGAATCGCTAATGAGGTCGTTCGAGATCGAAGTAGAGATTCAGGATACAAGTGGTGTCTCTGTACGTCTTCCTTTGTCCTCCTTCATGGCTGTACCTTCATTACCTGAGACGAACTTCACCCTGCATCCTTGGTTAGATCAGCGTCTTTCTGACGGTAAGTACAAACACCCAACAGAGACGGTATTTCAAACGTTCCAGTTACCGTTAAGTGAGTATACTGCGGTCGATCCCGAGCTGGACCCTACTAGCATCCAAAGATTAACTTTCCATATGGGTGAGGGACGCGGGAAAATTATGCTAGATGATATCGGAGTATATTAAGCAAAAAGGGAAGCCCGGGGGCTCCCCTTTTTGCTAATGATAAATTGTCTCTTACCCTTTAATAGCTCCTTCGGTGATCCCGGAGAAAATAAACTTTTGGAGCAAAAGATAGATGATAATCGTCGGGAGCAATACGATCAGAATAGCTGCCGATAATAATCCATAATCCGAGGCCCTCTGACCCACAAAGGTCATTAATGCTGTCGAGAGGGTATGTAGTTCTTTGGACGGCATATATAAATATGGAATATACATATCATTCATAATATCTACTGCCTTAATAATAGCTAAAGTTGCCGAAGCTGGAATCAGCAGTGGGAAGATAATGCGGAAGAATATTTTAAAGTAAGAGGCTCCATCAATCATTGCACTTTCATCAAGCTGATTCGAAATTTTCTCTATAAACTGCAGGTAAATGAAAATTTGCAGCAAATCCGTTCCAGCATAGATTAATAGAGGAGCAGACATGCTATCGTACAGCCCAAGCGATTTAATAATCTGAAATCTGGATACCTCAGTTGTATAGAACGGAATCACCATCGCAACCGTGAACATCGCCATAATGATTTTCTTAGCTCCAAATTGAAACCGGTTCAGCGTATAAGCCGTCATAGAGCCTAATACGGTGTTAAGTAAGACGCTGACCACGACAAGAATCGCTGTGTTTTTAAACCCGACGAGCATGTTCCCCATGTTGAACGCCGTCTTAATATTCGTGAATTGCCACGAATCCGGAAGTGCCAGGGGAGAATTCTTCATTAGCTCCGGGCCCGTCTTAAACGCTGTAAAGATGTTTATTAGTACCGGGAACATTACAATCAGACCAATTATGACAAACAATAGATAGAGCAGGAATGAATTCAAACGCTGACGTGTTCGATAGCTTACTAGGGAGTTCGGTAAGTTGACTTTCATTGTTATTCCTCCCTCCCCTTAAACAATCTGCTCTGTAGCATACTGAATACAATGATGATTGTCATCAGGATAACAGCTAAAGTTGAAGCCAAACCGTAATTGTTATATTTAAATGCAGTCTGAATGGTATACACCGTAAAAGTTGTACTTGCCGTACCCGGTCCACCTTGTGTCATGAGGAATGGAATATCAAAGACTTGTAGTGCCCCTCGGACGTTGAGGAAGAGCACAATCTCTATAACCCGGCTAATACCTGGCGCAGTAATATAACGGAATTTTTGAAACCCACTAGCTCCATCAATGGTCGCTGCTTCATACAAATCAGCAGGGACAGATTGTAGACCCGCCAAGAACAAAATAACGTGAAATCCACTAAATCTCCAAAGTGACACGGCGACCAAAGAATAGTTGACCACGCTCGAATCACTGAGCCAGTTGCGAATTAGAAATTCAAGATTCATATCTCCTAGCAGTGCATTTAACGGACCATTAATCGGATTGTATAAATAGCTGAAAATGTAAGCTACCGCTACGCCATTGAGAATATACGGCATAAACACGATCGACCGAAAAAAGTTACTGCCTTTGATTTTATTGTTAAGGAATACAGCCACCATTATTTCAAGCGGAATAAAGATGACATGAAGAATGAAATATAGAAAGTTATTGCCTAATGCAGTCCATACCTCTGGTGTTTGAAAGGCTGTAATATAATTCTTTAACCCTGTATATTCAAAGCTTTCAGAAATACCGTTCCAATTCGTGAAGCTAAATTGAAATAGCTTAACTGTTGGATAGAGTAGAAATAAAACAAGTAATCCCACAGGAATACAAAGAAATGAGAAAATAACAAGCCGCTTCTGGACAGTATATCTCATCCACGAACCTCCTCCGAATGGGTCTGTCTAGGTCGCCCTGATCCGGACGACCTATCAACCCTATTTCTATGTTGTACTATTTAGCGCTTCGAGCCTTAGACCATTTTCCATCCAAATCCTTGCTAATCTCATCCACTGTCTTACCAGCCATCATCTCTTGACCTAGCGCCTTTACATCCAATTGAATGGCATTCGCCAAATCTGTATAAGCTGCGTTACCTGGGATGTAGAGGAACGGTTCATTCTTATTGTTATTATAAAAATCTTGTAGGAACGGTACGTTAGCTTCAATTCCCTCATAAGCAGAACCAAGCTGCGCGTGGTCGATATAATCCTGATATACTTCAGGTGAATAGAACCATTCCATGAACGCCTTTGCTTCATCAGCATATTTAGTGGATGCACTAATGCCATAGAAATGATCTGTAAATGTCATAAGTTTCAATGGAGTATCTTCGTTCTGACGATAAGGCATTGGGAACGCCGCCAAATCATCGGTACTTCCTGTCTTCGAGGCATAAGTCGGTACGAACCAAAGACCTGATGCTACTACAGCTGCCTGTTTGGATACAAACAGGTCTGTCGCCTGATCCCAGCCCACGCCAAGTGGATCCGGACCCATTACTTTAGCGTCATACAACTGTGCGATCTGACTGAACCCTTCATAGAAAGCTGTACCTTGTGCAAAAGGTGCATCTTCTTCAGCCATTGCGCTTAAATAATTCTCATCATCTGAAAGAATATGTGGCAAGAATTCGTTAAACGGATAATCTGGCCATGCATCTTTACCGCCCATGGCATATGGTATATAAGTGCCATTCTCCTTGATTTTGTTCAGCACATCCAGGAACTGCGGCCAAGTTGTTGGTACTTCAAGGTTCAACTCTTTGAACACGCTAGGATGATAATACACAAGTTCTGGGAATGAGACGGAAGGAACAGCTAAGACTTTCCCATCTACTTTGTATTTATCTGCGTATTTATTACTGCTTACAAAACCCAGTCCATCAAGTGGCATTAGTTGTTCTTTGAAATCACTCAGCCAGTTTGGCTTTAACTCGATGATGTCTGGTAATGCATTACCACCTGCACGTACCTTCACTGCCTGCAAGTAATCAGAATCGCTTTTGAAGGACTCTAGCTCAATCGTCACGTTTGATTTCACTTTGCTGTATTCCTTAACCTTGTCATTTAAAAATGTGATAAAGTCATTATTTGAATCCCACATCACCATTTTGAGTGTTACAGCCTTAGCTGAACTATCTGGTTTGCTCTCACTTCCTGACGTATTATCCACCTTATTACTTCCTCCAGATGCACAACCGCTTAGAACAGATATCAGTAACGCTGTCACAGCAATCCAAATTCCAAGTTTTCCTTTTCTCATACAATGACCTCCTCTATGTGCTTGTTATAAATTAATTGTAAGGTCACTGAATACGCTTTCATATGTACATTTTTGTTGTTTTCTTCTCTCTTTTTGCACAGGTTCACAATCTTCTCATCCCTCTTCAATTTCTTGTTGTAACTGTTCCCGGTATTCTGCTGGGGCAATGCCCGTCACCTTCTTGAACACTTTGGTGAAATGTCCCTGATTGGGATAACCCACCTTTTCCCCGATCTCATACAACTTCATCCCACTATGCATCATCCCGATCGCCTTCTCAATTCGGATACGAGTAACATACTCAACAAAGGTTTCACCCATCTCTTTGGAAAATAGTTTACTGAGATAAGTCTCACTAATTCCCGCTTCCTCACTTGCTAATGTTAAGGAAATCGGCTCATGATAATGAACCTGGATCCATCTTCTTACCTTCTCCACCGGTCGTTCTACTGTATCTAGAGCATATTTTGCAGAGAAAACCGTTGCAGCTGCCCTTTCAGCGATCTCTATCATTTGCTGGTTCACTTCTTGAAGTGAATCGATCTTGCTTAGCAACTGTGATGCTGATAATTCCACACCCTTGACACTAGACCAAGCGATTCCCTTGCTGTAAAGCATGGTATTCATCTCCTGAAGCAGCGAACGGTACGGATCCAGCATCTGATCAATTGTTGCTCTACGGCTAAGGGAGAATTGACCCAGCAGGACACTCAGTTCTTTGCGCCAATGATCATCATCACGAGCAAGCGCTTGAATAAACTCCGACATGCTCCTAGAATCCGCAGCTTGCTGATAACGCCCCTCCTGACTAGGTAACACAGCATCCTCCGGGAAATATACCATTCCACTTCCGCTGAAAAAACGATATTGTGCTAAATATACCGCTTGCTCATATCGTGTTCTCCATAACCCCTTATCATCACAGGGTTCAGCGATCCCGATGCCTCCACGCACATTCACATATAGCTCCAAGTGACTCATCGCCTTGGTTATGATCTCATGCAGCAATTCCCTTTCAGCTAGCCCGCTAACATGCCGGGGAATTAAGACAAGTAAGGCATATTCCAATGGCCCTATCCTACTCATCACAATTTCATAGCCATATCCTTCAATGACTTGTCTTACCGTATGCATCACAAATCGTTGCTTCTGCCCTTGATCCTCCAACGTATCCTTATAACTTCGATCAATTAACAGCGACCCGATAATATGGCGATATCCTGATAACCCCTTTGACCAAGATTCCAATCCATGTTCCCCATGAGATGATAGCTGTACATTCCTCAAGTCACCTAATTGTGGTCTTAAAATCCCCATGAACCATTGATCCTTTAATTGTTGTAGCACGGAGCGGGCTTCACTCTCTTTACGTTCACTTTCATTCATTCTTTCACGTAGCAAGTTTACTGCCTTATCTATAACTTTTCCTACTTTCTCTTCCTCCAAATCATCCTTAATAATATAGTCATAGACACCATACAAAAAGGATTCACGCACATATTCATAATTACGGTAAGCACTGAGCACGATGACTCCTGTCTTAGCGCCTTCTGGTAAGTCGCGTAGCTCTTTGATGAATTCAATTCCGGTCATGATAGGCATCTGCATATCTACCAATACCAAATCAATATTGCTGCTCCGGATCATTCGCAGCGCTTCTCGACCATTCGACGCTTCCCCGGCAATTTCACACCCATAGCTATCCCACAAGATGATCTCACGAAGTGCAATTCTCACAATCGGCTCATCGTCCACGATCAGTACTTTTAACATAAATCGCCCTCCTCTCCTCTTAAAGCTGAATAATCTCAAACCCTTAATCTCGGCTTATTTCGAATCTGTATGGTACATCAATGGAATACGAAGTGTTACTGTAGTGCCCTGCTCCTGATTGCTTTCAATAACCATCCCGTAATTAGACCCATAATTAAGCGAAATACGGTCTTGAACATTTCTTAAACCAATTCCGTTGAATCTTTCTCGATTCGTTTCATGTCCTTCACGGAGCTCAGAAAGTGCCTCTAATGACATTCCAACTCCATCATCATGGATCGTAAATAAGCATGCTTCTTTATCTACAATTCCCCCGGTAATAACAATTTTGCCTCGACTCTCTTTCTCGTGCATGCCATGTATAATTGCATTTTCCACAATAGGCTGCAACATTAATTTAGGGATTAATGCCTGCTCCAGAGCGGGGTCGATGACACATTCCATATCGAATAAATCCCCATAACGAATCTTCATGATCTGTACATAATAATCTAGAAGCACCATTTCCTCACCAATCGTTGAATACATACCCCCTTGGTTAAAAGCTGAAGACAACAGTTTGGTTAATGCCTCTGTCATTCGCTGTATATTACTAACCTTGGAGATCGATGCCATCAGCTTGATTGTATTTAAAGTATTGAGCAAAAAATGAGGATTGATTTGCGACTGTAGCGCCGTTATTTCTGCGATTCGTTTCTGTCGCTCCTTTTCTTTTACCTCATGTAATAACCCTTCCATATTCGACATCATTTCATTAAATGCATTGCCAAGCACAAAAATTTCAAGGGGGCCCGAAGGTGTGATACTGACGCTAAGATTGCCCGATTTCACTTGCGCCATCTGCCGGAACAAAGCAACAATAGGCTTCACTATACTTCGTACAAAGAAATAAGACATCAGCAGGAAAATAATGAGTCCAATCGCAGAAACCAGTATCGTACGATGAAATACACTTGTAACCTGTGCCATGATCCCTTCATACGGAACAACTTGGATAAACTTCCATCCAAGATCACCTTCTGTATATACAATATAAGACTCCTTTCCATCTACTTGATGAACATAACTACCATGAGTTCCTTGCTTAGCAGCATCTAGAAAAGAGTACTGTACCCCCTCCATTCCTTCCCTCAAAGCATCATTATTCGTGGAAGCAATTAAATCGCCTCCCTCTCCAACTACATAAATATCCCCTGCGCCGGAATTTTTCGTCTCCAATAACTGGATAAATTTGCTCGCCCGAAATACAAGATAAATCATATCCACATCATAGAATATCGGACTATATTTTGGAGATATTGCCGCAGTAATGTACATCCCATCTTCTGGTACAGAAGGTGTACTGTGCTCGATCCCCATTAGTTCCACCCTGTTCTTGGAGGCAGACACCGACTTATACCATTCTTGATTATGATAAAATGAAGCGTTCTGTCCTAAACTTCGCTTATATTCATACATCTTCTGATCTTTAAAGAAAAACAGAACGCTAGCCACGTCACCCGTATAATGAAAATAACTCCCTACCTGCGTATCAAGCTTCTTACTCATTTGTAAGTGTTCCTGTGAATTCTCAGCGCTACTTACTGCTGAAGCCGTGGCAATTAATTCATCATCGTTGCCCATCGTTGAGAGCGTATTCATAATCATCTGAGCTTCAGATTGGAAGGTGTAGGACACCTGTTCCAACGTCTGTAAGGCTTGAGATGTCGTGTTTTTCACCAATATCGAATTAAATGACCTCACAGAATACAAAGTAACAAGAAACAGTGGCAATGAAATCATTAAGAAAAAAGATATATTTAAAATCTGAGCGATTCTCCATCTCCGCCTTGGAGCAAACTGCTTGAAAAGTGCCATGATATGCCCGCCTTTGCCCGTATGTATTGTTAGGAGGTGTATCGAAGATAGAAATTCCTATCTTATTCTAGTCTATTATATTTGAAAGCGCTTGTATTGACGTATATTTGTTATTTTCTTATTCAATCTTGCACTAGAATGGCGTATCCCAGGAGGACGCTCCGCGAACGGACCGTTCCTACAATCGCTGTGGTCTCTACGCTACTTCGAGCATAAAGCAACAATGGGCCGAAAACGTCAAATGGCAAGCCTCCTATAAACCGGAGACTTGCCATTTTTTAATTTAGAAGGGTTATTAAGATTTAGGAATCATCTTGTAAATTTCGCCACTTTCCATTGCATCAATCAGCTTGTCCAACCATTCATAATATCGAACAGCTTCACTCATCTTCCGCTGATCCTCCAAAAGAATCTCATGTATAGGACCCTCTGGTTGAGATTGAAGTTGATTGTTCAACTCCTCGATGGATCGGCGGAACACAAGAATATTACTTTCAACAGCTTTTCTCCATTTAATTGCGAAGAAGTCAGTAAACGTTTGATGCCAATCGTTTTCAACCTCATATAAATCCTTACGCGAGCCCTTTTCCCATACCTTATTGACCATCTTTAAATCAAGTAAGGTTCTAACTCCTGTACTCATGCTTGTCTTGCTCATACTCATTTCTAGGCCCATATCATCCAATGTCATCGGTTTATCTGCAAAAAATAACAGCCCATATAAATGACCTGTTGATAATGGGATACCGTATAAATCCATGTTTCTTCCAATCGCTTCTATAACACGCTTACGTATCTTTAATAGTGCGGAATGTTGTTCCGGTGTCAGCTGGTCCAAGCTCATGCTTGTAACCTCCTATCGCAATTTCTCTTCTATATTAAAAAAAGCATACCGAAATGTAAAGAAAACATCTCATAAGCATTTTAAAGCATACGGCAGAATAAGTCACATTCTTTCTGTACAGTTTTTTCTGTTTATACTTTACGTACAGTTTTTACGTTTGTAAAAATTAATGTCTTTTGTTACACTAGAGACCACGAATAGACTTCCAAGTATTTGGGCTAAAATTGAATTAAAGGGGTTGATGGTTTGAAGGATTCTATATTAGAAGTCCGAAACGTCACCAAAGTGTTTGGTCCCAATCAAGAAATGGGTCTGCAACTTTTGGAACAAGGTCATACTAAAGAAAGTCTTGCTAGTAAAGGGATTACCGTAGGCGTGAACAAAGTTAGTCTCGATATACGCCAAGGTGAAATATTTGTCATTATGGGGCTGTCCGGTAGCGGGAAGTCTACTTTAGTTCGGATGCTCAATCGACTGATTGATCCCACTTCGGGTCAAGTACTGATCCATGGAAAAGATCTACTTAAGATGAACAAAGCACAATTAAGGGAAGTGCGGCAGAAAAGCATCAGTATGGTATTCCAGAAATTCGGACTTTTCCCCCATCGTACTGTACTACAGAACGTAGAATACGGCCTGGAAATTCAGAAGATGGATAAAGAAACACGCAGAGAAAAGGCTCTAGAGGCACTGGAACTGGTCGGACTTAAAGGTTGGGGAGATAAACTGCCGGATGAATTAAGTGGGGGCATGCAGCAACGGGTAGGTCTTGCACGTGCTTTGGCTAACGATCCTGAGATCCTACTCATGGATGAGGCATTTAGCGCACTCGATCCATTAATTCGGCGCGATATGCAAGATGAATTACTTGAATTGCAAGAAAAGATGAAGAAGACGATTATCTTCATTACCCATGATCTTGATGAAGCACTGCGAATTGGTGATCGGATCGCCTTAATGAAGGACGGCTCTTTGGTGCAAATCGGCACACCAGAGGAAATGTTGACGCAACCAGCCAATCGCTATGTGGAACGTTTCATTGAAGATGTCGATCTTTCTAAAGTACTCACAGCTGCCCATGTTATGCGGCGTCCAGAGACGACTACACTAGACAGAGGTCCCCGTGTTGCTCTAGAGCTGATGCGTGAACTTGGGATATCTAATCTGTTTGTCATAAACCGTTCCAAAATACTGCTTGGTGTTATTACTGCCGAAGATGCTTCAATTGCGGCTAAGACAGGTAAGTCACTATCCGACATTCTGATTACAGATGTACCAAGAGTTCAACCGGATACATTACTCGGTGACTTGTTTGAACTGACGAGTTCAGCCAAAGTTCCAGTTTCAGTTGTAGATGAGCAAGGTAAATTGATGGGCGTCATTATCCGCGGTGCTCTACTAGGTGCTCTTGCTGGAAATCACCCAACAGATGGAGGTGATTGGAAATGACACCAAAAATTCCGTTAGCTGATTGGATCGATTGGATCGTAGCTTGGATGGAGAATTATCTAGGTGGCTTCTTTGATGCTATATCAACAGTTATTGAAAACATTGTCACCTTCATCTCTTGGATATTTCTCCTCCCACATCCGTTGCTTTTTATTGCCATCATCGGCATATTAGCATTTGCAATCGGACGTCTGCCATTGATGTTCTTCACTGTCATTGGCTTTCTGATTATTGATAACTTCGGATATTGGACCCATACGATGGATACTCTAGGTCTTGTTATCACTTCAGGACTTATCTCTATCCTACTCGGGATTCCGATCGGGATCTGGAGTGCTTATAGCAAGACAGCCCATCGCATCATCTCACCGGCACTAGATTTCATGCAAACCATGCCGGCCTTCGTCTATTTGCTTCCTGCCGTGACGTTCTTCAGTCTTGGCGTGGTACCAGGCGTAATTGCTTCCGTGATCTTTGCGATTCCACCAACTATTCGTTTGACCTATCTAGGAATCAAGCAAGTATCCGAGGAGCTCAATGAAGCGGCGGATGCTTTCGGCTCAACATCATGGCAAAAGTTGTTCAAAGTGGAACTTCCCCTTGCCATGCCTACAATGATGGCTGGAATAAACCAGACTATCATGTTGTCCCTGTCGATGGTTGTTATCGCTTCGATGATTGGTGCACAGGGTATTGGAGCTGAGGTATATCGCGCTGTAACTCAATTGAAGATCGGCCAAGGTTTTGAAGCAGGTCTCGCCGTCGTCGTATTGGCGATTGTCCTTGATCGCTTTACACAAAGCCTGCTGAAGCCAAGGCGCAAGAAAGTCATTGCTCCCGGAGAAAAAGCATCTCGCCGTAGATGGATTATCCCCGCAGCACTAATTATCGTAATTGTTTGCGGTGGAATACTTCAGGCAATACTACAGCAGGGCGGAGAAACTTCATCTAAAACTTCACCGGAGAATTCTGTTGGTAGTCTCTTTGATTACAAAATTATCGGAATCGATCCAGGTTCCGGCATCATGAAATCAACTGCACAAGCCATCCAAGATTATGATCTTGAGGGATGGACTTTAATTGAAGGTTCTAGTGCAGCCATGACCGCAGCAATGGATAAAGCGATACGTGAAGAACAACCGATTATCATCACAGGTTGGACTCCACACTGGATGTTCAACAAATATGATCTCAAATATTTAGAAGATCCACTTAAATCGTATGGTGACGCGGAGGAAATACACACCGTCGTACGCCTTGGACTAGCTGAAGATCACCCGTCTGCCTATGAATTCCTCGACCGATTCCAGTGGTCATCCGATGAAATGGGCGAGATTATGACTGCTATGCAGGAAGGACAAGCCCCAGACAAAGCCGCTGCCGAGTGGGCAAATGCTCATAAAGACCGCGTGGATGAATGGACAAAGGGCATTGCACCTGTGAACGGTGACAAACTGACGCTAAGTTACGTAGCTTGGGATTCCGAGATAGCCAGCACCCATCTACTCCAATATATCCTTGAACAAAAGCTGGGTTACAAAGTAAACACACTTCAAGTAGAAGCTGGGCCGATGTGGACCGGTGTCGCTAGTGGCGATGTAGATGCCACAGCTGCTGCTTGGTTACCCCTGACCCACGGTGATTATTGGGAGAAATATAGTGATAAACTTGAGGATCTTGGTCCTAACATGACAGGTGTCAGAACCGGACTAGTTGTACCTAGCTATGTAGATCTCGATTCGATAGAAGATTTAAAGAAATCGTTAGAATAACTGTTTGAAACAAGACTTCAAAACGCCCGAAGACCCCATCCCTACGAGGGATGGGGTCTTCATATATATTAATAAGAAGAGGGGTTACTCTTACTATATAGCCCGTTCCTTAAAAGCACCTTACCCTGACCTGAAAATTAGATTAAAAATATGGACTACCCCCTAGTCATTCTCGTGACATTGGGAGTAGTCCATATTCGCGCGGAAATTTCTCTCCTTATTTATGCAGCAATCGTTTCTTTCTTAAGATCAATAATGCTGTACCCAGAATAACAAGGCTTAAACCAGCCAACTGAAGTGGTAACTGACTAGATTCTCCTGTTTTCGGAAGCGTCTTTCCTGTACCAGTTGACGAAGCAGTATCACCCGTTGTCCCATCTTTAGGCAATACATCAACCTCTACCGCATACACCTCTTCATTTCCGTCTTTATCTGTAACTTTGATCTTAAATGAATCTTCACCAACATAATCTTTATCCGGCGTATATACCCATTTTCCTTCCGGATCTACAGTAACCTTACCATGCTTAGGTTTCTCGCTAACCTTTGGTGTCTTGTCCTTCGGAACTCCAATTTTACCCTTTACAGGAGTTTGCTTCGGTGTGGTCACCTTCTCTTTAGGTTTCGCAGGTTTTTCTGGCTCAGGACTCACTGGTGTGCCCGGATTTGGGTCAACTGGCTCCGTTGGATCCGGTGTTGGTATTGGAGTCGGCCCTGGTGTCGGTGTAGGAGTTGGGCTCGGTGTCGGCGTAATTCCGCCGCCTCCGCCACCTCCTCCTCCACCTGTGGTTGGGATTCTGTTGTTTGTTTTTTCAACTAATATAGACTCAGTTTGCTTATCCGTAATCACAAATGCTACGGGTGTTGGGTCTAATAAGTAACCTGCAGGCGCCTTAATTTCGATCAATTGATATTTATTGGGTGCTAAATTCCCTAAGAATAGTTCTCCATTTTGATCTGTTGTTAACTGGGACTCATCGATTCCTGCAACAACATCAAATAAGTAGTTACCATTTTGATCAAAAATGATGGACTGTTCTCTTAATTCAAAGACAGCTCCCTGGACCCTTTGGCTCTTATTAGAGTTCCATTTTGTTAATTTAACAGAACGATCATTTTCCTTGTTTTCGATCGTCTTGAGTGTCGTTGACTGCTTAATTGGAACTAAAGTAATTGCTTGTTCAATTACGAAACCATCCGCTTTTGTCTCTACCAATGAATAATTTCCGTATCGTAGATTCTTAAACTCGATTACACCATTTACATCCGTTGTACCTTTGTCAACGACTGTATTCGAACTATCATGAAGTTCAAATTCTATCCCTTCTATGACAGATTGATCCTTCGCATTGACCTTGGTTACAATCAGCTTGCCATCCGTTCCCCATACATTAGATATGTCTCTTTGCACGATTGTAGTTTGATTAGCAACAATTTTTATTTGGATAGGGGTCGGATCTACTACATAAAATTCAGGAGCTGTAATCTCAACTAAATTGTAATCACCCGGTGCCAAATCACCTTGTGCAATTCTTCCATTCTCGTCCGAAATTAATACGCCAATCGGCAGGTTTGGCTGACCATCCCTGGTTAATACAAAGGTTGCTCCGGCTAACTTTTTATTTGAATCTACAGCGTCAACCTTCGTAAATTCAAAGCCTTGGCGAATAATTTTATTCGTAATCTTTAATGGTACAGCAGGATCTTTGAATAAAATATCTTTCCCTTTCCCCGTGCCATACGCAGGATCAATTACATAACCACTTGGTGCTGACTTTTCTTTGAGCTTATAAGGAAAACCATTCGTTTTATCATTATATTTATAGCTTCGAACGGTTGTAGCTTCCCCTTTTACATCCGTAGTCAGTGTTTCCAAGAGTATAGTTCCGGCAGCGTTGTATAATTCAAATATAACCCCTTGTAGTGGACGGTCTTCATCATCTACTTTGGAAATTTTCAATTGACCAAGACCAGTAGATGCTCCTCCTCCAGCTCCAGCCAAAGAGACTTTTATGCCATCCTGACCACCATCGCCTTGAACAGAAACAGATTTACCAGCGAACTGAACTTCATTTTCGATTCTGTCGCCCGATTCAGCAGTAATAAAAGATTTATATTCCAAGATATAAGCGGTTTTTAAATCCTTTTTAAAGGTTAGCGTGAATTTATTTCCTTCTACCACTAATTCATATTCACTTTCATCTACCAACGTATTGCTACGTTGAATATCGCCAGAATTATTACTAGGTAAATCTGCTTCATACAGCATTAATGAGTCAGCCAATAATAAATGTCCTGCCCCTAATGTATCAGTTACAACAGAACCTGCTGCCACAAAGGACTGGCTTGGGTTAATCGTAACTGTCCATGAAGCGGTGTCAGACTGACCGTCTTGAGTACCTGTTTTGTAAAGTAGTTCCCCGCCGTGCTTAGGTGTTACAGTAGCTTTTTGTTCAAATAGAAACGGCTTTATTCCATCTTGCATCGTCGCATGATTGGAATACGTATCTTCAATCGGAAAATTCCCCTCAAGGCTTGTTCTATATTTGATTTGATATGCAGTCGGACCAATCTTACCAAGTTTCAATTCAAAGCTTTTACTATCATTATTCACTTTCAATTCATAATCATCAGCCTCAATTAAATCACCAAGAGTTACGTTATTATTATCGAGGTCAAGCTTGAGCTTATTCACTTCTAAAGAACCGTTTACGTAAGCTTGGTTTCCTTCTAATGAATCTTTGATTATCGCATCTTCAATATCAAATAGATTGTAGTTTACAATAATCGTCCAAGTAATTTCTTTATCCTTAGCGCTATATACACCTATTTTGGTACCATTGTTGTTCGTTTTGTCTTCTGGTTGTACAAAGGCTTCTTTCTTAAGTACATGTGGACCATTAAAATCGTTCCAGTTTAATGTTGCTACATTCTTATAAAGATTATCTTTTGGCTTACCAGCCTTAGGATCAAATGTGGTTACATAAGTAATTGTAACTTCATCATTAATTTTCTCTCCAGCTTTTAGTTTAATTACGAATCCTTCACTATAATCAGCTGATCCTACCAACTCAAATTTAGAATCCTCTAATTTTACTCCATCAACCTTTATACTTGTAGGATCCAAATTCATATATCTATCTTTGTATTCATCACTGATTACGATATCAGTCATTTCCACCTTATCTTTGTTGAGAACAAGTTGCCATTCAATTTTCTTTCCACTGAAGTCCTCATTCTTTACACTCTTCGCAAAGATAACTTCTTTGAGCGGTTGTGAAGCAGGTTTAGTCATGCTACTGATCTTTACATGATTGGACACATCTTGATCTTCGTAAATGCGATCTTGTGCTTCAGTTGTATACTCTATTTCATAGGCTTTGGTTACTCCATGGTCGAATTCCAATTTAAAACCACCATCGAAATCAGTACCTAGCCCTGTTAAAGCATATTCACTCTCATTAATAGGGATATTAGTAGCACGTGTAGCCTTACCACTACTGTCGATCAGCATTTCATACACATTCACTTTACGATCAACTAGCTTATGCTTTGTCTTATTAGATGCATCAAGTGTATCCTCGATCCAAGCGTCAGACTTAGCGATCGTCTGCTGATTAAAGTTATATTCGATTTTCCAAGTGACCCTTTGTTTAGAGCCAACTATTTGAGATCCAATAGCTTTCTTATTCAGCGGTTCATTGAAACTAATTTTTACAGTCCCTGTCTTTTCTTCCTTGTAACCACTATCCCCGGTAAGTGTAACCTTGTTATTAATTGGCCGATCCTTAAAAGGCTCAGCAATCGGAGCATTAACACTCGTTGTGTAGGTTACGCGATATGCTTTATCAATATCCCCAAAGCTTATAGGAAACGTAGTTTCTGTTCGACTTAAAGGACCCTCTTTTAATGTTCCATCTACTTGAATGATTAACTGACGAATCTCAATATCTCCTTTAACTGTCAAGCCAGCGTCGGGAGAATCCGTAAGCACTGCATTTATAATCGTTTTTTCACCTTGGTTAAAATCAACGGTCCATTTAATTTCATCTGAGTTAAACTTGTTTTTATTGGCCTCCCCAGTTTTCACGAGCCCATCTGTAGCATTATTCTCAAAATTGACTTTGATCTCTCCCTGACCTACAGAATTGAAATCAATTTTTTGCTCCAGTCCCTCTGCAAATTCGCTTTGATCAAACGATATCCATACGAAGAACTGACCATCAAAACCTTGACCATTCTCAATTTTTTCATTAAATGTCAAAGTTACTGTTTTATCTGTATCTACCACATAATTTCCAACGCCACCTGTTAGTGTGCCTGATAATTTAGTTGGTACTTTGAACTCTTTTGGTAGAGAAAAGGTATAGAACGAACCAAGATCATAAGAATGATCATAGGCTAACTCCCAATCAAGGATTATAGCCACTTCTTTATTAGCGTTGGCCCGATATCCCGCATCATCTAATTTATTCCCACCTGGGATAATGTCCCCATCTGCATCAACAAGAGGCTTTTTATCATACAATTCTACTTTTGTGATCGAAAACTTATCTGTTATCTCAGTGCCAGTAGCGCTCAGCAAACTCATTTTGTCTTTGCCATACACATCATCCGTCACACTCTGCTGAGTCGTTACCGCAGGATCCTCTGACTCACCCTCGGCGCGGGTTAAAGAAGAAGGTACCACAATATTTAGCATTAATATAAATACTAAAAATAAGAACACCGTTTTTTTAAACTTACTCATGTTAGAAACCTCACCTCACATTTTTAATCAAAGCACAAACCGATAACTCTAAATTTCACAATCTTCCAGTTGAATCGACAAAAAGCTTCCATCTCTCGAATCAACCACTGTCAATCCAAGTCGATACTTATCAAATAAATATAAATTATCTCACTGAATTTATTCTGAATATGTGGTAATAGAAAAAGCCGATGACCTCTTTTCAAGAGATCTATCGGCTTTAGTGGTTGTTTGCCCAATACACAAACCCAGTGAAGTGGACGGAATCGTTCTGAAGAAGAGGCAGCGCTCGTAAGAATGATCAGTCAGCGTAACGGGCTTTTATGGAAATCGTTTAATCTACTATTTTCCCTTTAATAATGAGTCGATGAGTTGGATTTACCATAGGGTCACAGGTGACCAAGGTAATCTCTTTATCTTTGTTATTCGCTTCCAATACCCACACTTCTTCAGGCTTAACTCTGAACTTTTCCGTCACCGTATATTCGAATTGGGCATCTCCGCTGTCCACTTCAATCGTATCCCCTATTTCTAATTCATCAAGTCTATTGAAGTTTCTGCCGAATGTACGATTCCGGTGACCCGCTATTCCATAATTACCAACTTCTCCAGCTTTACCGGTATCTAGAATACTAGCCACCGTAGTCTTCATATTGTCCTTCGTTGCACCGTGAAGAATAGGTAGAAGTAAATCTATTTTATCGATTACCAAAATGCCTTCCATGTTCTCATAACTGCTAAAATCCGGTTTAGGATCTTCAGCGTTTGTTTCATCCTCCACGTGGGCAATCGCAGCAGTATCGGTAAATTCGATCTCATTACTCACCTCAGAGGTATCCTCGCCATTATGAATAATTTCAAGACTATTCTTCCATTCCTTAACTAGCTTTTGTTGCTGATAATCGTGATATACTTCAGAAATTTTAGGATAACATATTACAAAAATCCCAATAACAATTAGCAACACGGATATGATCTTGATTTTCATATTATGTTCATTCCAATCTCCCTAGTAATCAGACTTACAAACCGCTTAACCATTCCTGATACCAATCCATAAGCTCCTTGCTAGGAGTCACATCAAATTCCTCTAGTAACTTGTTCGATATGAGTTGGAACTGTTTCCTAACTTCTAGTTGATGATTTAATTTGGAATAAATAATCATTAACCCAAAGTAACCATCTTCCATATGTGGCAATCTATCCACAACCTTTTGGTACAATACCATAGCCTCTGTATATTGTTCAAGTGATGCGTAATACTCCGCTACTTGCTTAACATGATTCAACCAAATCAAACGGATTCGTTCCTGCTCATACTCCGCCCACATATATCGATGTTCTACCAGAAAGTCTCCACTGTACAGCGCCATAATCGCCAAGTGTTGTTCCAATGTATCAGGAGTCACTACAGAAGCCAGCCGTACACAGCGCTCCCACTCCTCAACATCCAACGTTAATTCACCTAATACAAAACTATATCCGCCATCCTTATACTTAAGCTCAAGATCAAACAATCCAACTTCTTTAATTATTTTACGAATTTGATAAATTGCAGTATGTAATTGAGTAGTTGACCTTTCAATGTCGTAATCTGGCCATAATAAATCCATTAGCGTTTGTTTATTCACCGTTTTATCATGATGATAGACAAGGTAAGCGAATAACTCAGGTGCTTTTAAAGTTTTCCATGGAAAAGACTGCGCCGATCCAGACTCATCTAAATAATGAACATTTTGCAAAAGACATAGTTTTGGGAGAACCTTCTCTTTATTGATTTCTGAAGTTCTTGTGGCCGATACCGCAACTCGTTGCAGTGTTATCGCCAATCTACTTTGATTTACAGGCTTCAACAAGTAATCCAGCGCATTCAATTCAAATGCCTTCACAGCATATTCTTGATACGCAGTAGTAAAGACAATTTGCAGCTGCGGCTGAATTTCCAGCAATCGATTAGCCAATTCAAATCCATCAATCTCCGACATCTCAATATCTAAAAAAGCCAAATCCAATGTTTCTCGCTTAGCTACTTCTAGTGCAGCATATGGATCTACAAAAGTTCCAATCAAATCTAGACTACCATCTAATTCGACCTGTTCATTTAATAGTTTCTCCATTTTTTTTAAAGCAAGGCGCTCATCATCGACAATAATTACTTTTAAACTCATCTCTCTCATATACCCTCCTTTCCATCTATTTTCCATTTTAGCAAGTATAGTCTGATAAAAATAGTCTGTTTCAAGCCACACTTATTGATTTATATTAAAAAGAGAATTATCCTCTACTTAGTTGTTCTAAGTATAGACAATCCCCGATTATTATAAATGTGAATAATTAACTACTCACTTTACTTTCAAGTAACTTCTTCGACACTTCATAACACTCTGGATCTAAACCCTCTAGTTGCTGCGGAGACAGCCCGAACTTTTCGTTTATTGCCGGTAGCAGTTGTAGTAACATAGCTATATCTGCCGCTGCATCAACACCTGGCAGGGGAACTGCTGCAACTCCACCTGAAGCTACCGCTCTTCCTGTAACCATTTTCTTACACTGTTTTCTTAATACTTCTAACTCTTCTATTGAACTAGCTAACATATCTATCCTCCCAAAGTTGACTATTTAGAATTAGTATAAATTACCTAGTTAATATTGACCAGATAAATATTAATAACGAGATTCGACACTTATTTATGCTAAAATATGTTTATACATAAACAATACCTATAGAAATATACTAAAAAACTTCGAAGAATAAGCAAATACTTCAGCCGATGGAGACCTTAAGGGATGTTTTATTTTGAAAAGGATTATTTTACTTCTAACACTGTCTATAGTACTAGCTGGCTGTAATAATTCTGATCCAAAAGAATCGGAATCATCCACGAATAACTCCATTCCAATCAACATAACTTCAGACACTAGTAATCAAGATATTGCAAAAGATCAAGATACTACTAAAGTTCAAACAACAAACAAATCTAAAGATGCTGTGACTTACACCAGCTATGATGACGCCAAATTTTCCCTTTCCTATCCTTCAACGTGGCAATCAGTAGACGTAGCTACATTTAACAATCCTGTGATTAAATATGCAGTTTCAAATCCCCATCCAAAGGCACCATTTGCAGATAATATAAACGTTGTCATTGAGCCAAATACCTCCAAAGCCGCCTCGGCAAAAGCTATTATAGATGGAGTAGTCGAATATTTCACCCAATATGGTGAGGGTGCTGGAATCACAGATTATGAACAAATAGATTTTAAAGCAAAAAAATATGCTAACTACAAAGCGGGTATATTAACAGGAAAATATAAACATAGTACTGGTGTAGACGTAATAATGACCCAATACGTAATTCCAACCGAAGCAGAGGTTTATAGCATCACCCTAACTTTTTCCAAGGAATATTATGATGAAGAAGGACAAGATGTCATTGATCAAGTGATTGATTCTGTAAAAATCATTCCCTCAGAAAGTGCTACTGTCACATCTATAATAGATGGTAAATCTTCAGATATCGGCGATTTGGTGTGGAATACCTCGAATATTGACGCCGAGACGAATGGAAATATACAGGTTGCCCTGGAATACTTGTTAACGTCCTCCCCTTTATCAAAAGGGAAGCAAGTTGATAATGAGAAGGTATATAAAGCTCCTTGGGAATATTATGGTAAAGCACTCACATTCTCTGGATACGTAAACATAGCCGATGACTATCCTCCAACTGGGGATTCATATTTACAGTCTGAGGTAGTTATAATTACTGATGACGATGTCATAGTTGACTTTATTGGAACGGTACCTAGTGGAGACATCAAAATTAATGATTATGTATCTATAACCGGATTAGTGGTTGGACGAACAGAAGTAGATAATACAACGGGAGGAACGTATACTCACCTTATCGTTGTAACGAATAATATGGACCAATAATCTCAAATATTTCTATGGAGAGGTTCCCTAATAGGGAGCCTCTTTTTGATTGCAGTAAATTTTTAGGACTAACTATTATAAAGTTGCTTGACAAAGGGAATTAGATTCGTTATTATTATCTCATGTTAAAGATACTTAATTTAAAGGCATCTAGAGTGTGATTAAAGTTCGAGAATAACTTCTCCTCATTTATGGAATTATTATCATCTTAGAGGGAGATTATATTTCAACAAATTGGTTATATTTTATTGGCTTTAGAAATGGCGGTGTAGGATTTGGGTTTTTTAGACAAAATATTAGGTAGAACAATTACTAAGGAGGAAACAACAATGTCAAAATTAAACATCGGTATTATTTTAGGAAGCACGCGTCAAGGTCGGTTAAGTCCACAAGTAGGGGAATGGGTTAAACGTGTTGCTGATGAGCGGGGAGATGCCAATTACGAAATCGTAGATATCGCTGACTTCAAACTTCCTCTATTAGGAGAAGCTGATGCTACAGAACAAGCGACAGCTTGGAATACCAAACTCGCTAGCTTGGATGGATTCGTATTTATCGTTCAAGAATATAACCACAGCATATCCGCATCTTTGAAAAATGCCCTAGATTATGCACGTGATGCATGGAACAACAAAGCAGCAGGTATCGTTAGTTATGGTTCTGTTGGCGGCGCTCGTGCAGCAGAACATCTACGTGGAATCTTGGGAGAATTATCCGTAGCGGACGTTCGTGTACACCCAGCATTGTCACTATTCACTGACTTTGAGAACGGAACTGTTTTCAAACCAGCTGACCTTCACCTTACCAATGTAAATGGCATGCTTGACCAAGTGCTTGCTTGGAGCGGAGCATTGAAGACTTTACGTTAATATCAATCTGATAAATAGCAAGGAAAAGAGGCATGTAATGAGTTCTTGAGCTCATTATATGCCTCTCTTTACAATTAGAATCTCTTCAATTATGATCTCGAGCGAATTTAAAATCCGAAATCATAATCCTATTGCCTTCTTCAGAAGAACTCACACTCATTATAAAGATCTTAGTCAACTCGTCTTGATCAATCGGTAACTTAGGTAGCAACTTTAAATAAGATTCATCGTTAATTTTATGTAGATAATAATCTGTATATCTATCGTCAGAAAAGCTTGGTTTGCCATACGCATATTCAAATTCCTGACGGGAATTTAACACTCCCATATCTCTTGCCGTAACATACCTAGATGAGTCCTCAGATAATGAAATAGCTACAACCTGATCCAAGCGATATTTGATATTTAAATTATCAGCGTACACAGTTAATCTCATAAATTCCTTTTCTTCAACACCATCGCCTAGAATCTTATCAACCTCATCCTTCTTCATTCCGATATACAACATTTTACCGGTCTTTGTATCGAATACTCCCAAATCTTCTATCGTGAAATCACCTATAGTATAGTGATAAGTCGGCTTTTTTGCTCCATATGAAATGAAACCGTACTTGTCATTTAATAACCAACCTATACCTGCAGTTAGTACGATGATAATACTGATAAATACAATCATAATAGCTTTACTCTTTCTCACATAGTCATCCCCTGTTACTAATTATAGTTAGAATTTAGGCCTCCGACTATTTTCGTCATCATTTCGCTTTATTCCTTCTAGAACAAATAAAATTATACGATCACGTATTAAATAATTCATCATTACAACACAAACAACCTGCGGAATATTAATCCTCCACAGGTTGTTCTCCCCTTCATCCTATCCTATATCGGGTTGATCCACGAATGTAACAGCTACTTCCGAAGTGCCATGCAATTCAAAGATTACAATCTCATTGTCGCCTTGCTTCAATAATGGACTCGGCACATACAATGTTTTCTGCGGACCAACATTCCAATAGCGTCCAAGATTATAACCGTTGATAAACACTACCCCTTTGGTCCAACCTTCCATGCTCAAGAAAGTATCAGCAGGATCATCCACAACTAAGGCTCCACGGAAGAAGCTAGGTTCTGCTTGTTCGGAAAGACCATCAAATACCAGACCAGATAAATCAGTTAATGGCAACGTATATGTCGTCCATTCCGACAAGAACTGTCGACCATAACGTACCCCTTCTGTAATCCCTTTGCAATCTCTCATAAAAGGACCATAGTTGACGCGACCTAAGTTCTCCACAAGTATACTTACATGTAACCCATCAGCCGGAACCTCGAATTCTAGTTTTACTTCTGGCCGGGTACGATCTAAGGTTGCTGCCAATTGTCCATTCAGAAAGACTTGTGCACGATCATGTAAATCTTGTATGAAGAACTCATCTTTCGGACGAGGTCCTGAAATGAACGTAGTATAAAGAATAAATCCATAATCCTGGCCCAATTTCTCCATCGTCTCAGGATATGCCGAGTAAATAGGTGCTGAAATACGTTCTAAGTTTGCTGTTAGTGCAGTTTGCTCCTTCATCTCAACCCGCCCATAGGCTTTCTTCTCGATGGGAGCCGGCAGCTCACATGGTCCGAGATCCACATATTTCGAAATGACTTCACGAACTGCAAAATATTTAGGTGTCGGTTCACCCGATTCATTCAATAATGAATCATAGTCATAGCTTGTAGTCGTTGGTTCATAGCTATCGAACGTATGGCCGTTTGCTCCGTTGTAGAAGCCAAAGTTGGTTCCACCGTGGAACATATAGAAATTAACGGATGCACCTAAACTAAGCATTTCATCCAACACTTCTGCAACATTCTCCGCAGGACGGGTATGATGCTCCTCATGCCAATGATCAAACCAACCATTCCAGTACTCCATACACATGATTGGAGCATCCGGTTGATATTCACGCAGCTTGTTAAAAGCTTCTACTGACCGTGACCCAAAGTTTACTGTCTCCAATACACCAGGTACCATGCCCCCTTGAATCATTGCGTCTTCAGGTCCATCAGACGTAAATAATAGAACATCCACCCCACGTGATATCATGCTGTCTTTCAGATGAGTCAAATAACGTTTATCATTACCATAACTTCCATACTCATTTTCAATCTGCATGGCAATGATTGGCCCACCATTTGTGCATAACAACGGTTTTAACATAGGAAGTAAGACATCATAATATGCATCGACATGGTCTAGAAACGGCTCATGATAGCAACGAAGACGCATTTCCGAATCTGCCAGGAGCCAAGATGGCAACCCACCAAATTCCCATTCTGCACAAATATAAGGTGCGGGACGGACAATCACATGTAAGCCCAAATCCCCTGCCAGTTCAATAAACCGAACTAAATCTGCCATGCCTTCAAAATGAAATTCGCCCTTTTTCGGCTCATGTAAATTCCATGCTACATAAGTTTCAACCGTATTGAAGCCGCATGCCTGTAACTTTATAAGACGATCTTGCCAATACTCAGGTACAGTCCGAAAGTAATGGATGGCTCCTGAAATTAGTCGTACCGGCTGATCATTGTAATAAAATGAGGATCCTGAATAATTAAAGGTTGCCATGTTTTCTCCGCCTTGTAAATTATTGTGTATGCTAAGCATAATGACTAGCTAATGCTTGATTAATCCGCTCTCTTGCCGCTAACAGCCACGCCCCATGGCCCCTTGGATATTCAGTGAACGTCAGAGGATTACTGAGACCTTCTTCCATAATGGCTATTGTCTGTTCCTTGCCAATTTTCTGCTCTAGTAGCTCAAGTGCACGCAAATCCTGCAATCCTTCATACAGAACTTCCAATCGAATCGATTCGATCGGGCCTTCTTCACCTGGATAGACCAAGTACGCATCCCCTGAAGGGAAGGCATGCATTGCATCCGTCGTACGATACGGATCAAGCTGCTGATTCAATGAATATTGTGAATACCAGAAGTTATAACCCCAATGCAGAAAGCCTTGTAATCCGAATTTATACAATTGGAATCCAATGATACGATTTCTTGCAGACGGCATGTTAAAAAAACGGTTGGATACTTGTTCACCCTGGGCGCAGCAATAATACGTCCAAAGGTCTGGCACTTGATGCTCTAAGAATGGTTCAATATGTGTATTCGCTGGAATTGGTCTCTTCACTAGCCCCTGCTCATATAACTCCAAATCGGATAAGGCGTCCATAATCGGATAACCTGACAAATGCTTATGAAGCATCTCACTTGCAGCTCGGTACGACTCCAAATGTTCCTGACCTGGCTCATCTGAAATATGGAACCAGCTTTGCTGATCTAGTCCATGCTCTTTCAAATATCGATCCAAACAAGGTAAGAATTGATCTAAGAAATCTCGATAAGCCGCTGAAGATGCATCCGTCTCCCAACCAAATATCTTTTGCTCTTCTCCATGAATGGTTGCCATAATCTTCGGCGCGCATTTCGCGCCCCATTGTGTGAATAAATGAGAGAACTCAAAGTACTTGAAGCCAAGCCGATGGCACATCGCTACCCACCGCGTAAGTCGATCAAATCCAAACTCATAGGTATCCCCTACGGCGGTTACGGATACGAGTTGAACCGTTGGGCGTTCTCCACCAACGAGTGTGTCTAAGGGTGGAGTGAACAACGGTGTCAAGATCATATTCATTCCGTGCTTGACCATAGTGTCTGCATAGCATTCAATCAGTGCCCAGTGAGCTTCACTAAATACTTCGACATGATACTGTGTTGCAAGGCAATCGACATGAAACCATTCTGTATGAATTAACTGTTGCGGTGGCAGAGCAGCAGGGATGACATGTAACTCAAATATCTCGGATTCCCCTAACACCTGTCCTTCAGATGATCTAAAGATAATTTGTATAGGATGCATCCCCGCAGTTACACTTTCATCCACCTCGATCGTCACCCATATTGAGCGCCATTGACCAGGGATTGAAGAAACAGATTGCTGATCTAACTTATATAATGGATCTGGATATAGTCCCGGTGTGGTACGTAACACATCCGTATCATGATTATTGAAGCAAGGCATTTCCGAGGGAACAAGTCCAACAGATCTGATCAATATTTGGTCGGAAAGAGCTGACTTGATATTGATGTCTATGTTTTTTAGGAGTGTGTCTGAGGTATAGGCCACTTGGAAGGAAAATGTCTCTCCAAAAAGTGCGGTTGCACGACTATAAGATTCATTATTTGGCCTCTCATCTGCAAACACCTTAGTCAACGAACTTAATAACATCGTCTGAAATGACTGCGGGACATGTGTCACTTATTTCACCTCTTCAGCAGTATGGAAACTATGTGCAAAGTCCTTCAGAATAATACTGTTTCCCTCTATTCTTGACTGCTCCGCTGCGAAAGCCATTAAATGACTCTGAACGGAATGATTAGCTGATGTAAGGCCTTGAATTTTCCCATCTGCTCGAACCAACTTAACAAAATCTTTGACTAAACCCATATCGCCGCCACCATGGCCTACATGTCCTCCCGCATTCTCGAACGAGATTCTCTCAACCTTACCACTGCCAAAATGAATAACTTCGATTTCATTCTTCTCCATGGCACCTCGAATTTCTCCCTTGGTACCCATGAGCTTAAGAGTGCGACTTACGTCTTTAGTGAATGCACTCATCGTAAATGCTATAGTTACGGAATTAGCGAATTCTAGATTTACCACTTGATGATCAACGACATCATTATCACAATGATAGACACATCGACCATAAGGTCCTTCTTGAAGTGCCTTCAAGCGAGCATCATAACTTGGATCATCACTAATTGCCGAAGTTGGCCAATCCGTATTATCCGTCAAATATTGGTTAGGAGCATAATAGAGACACGTATCTGCTACTGGGCATCCATCCGTGCAACGTAGTGGCGCACCTTCCGGTGCCTCACTAGATTTGAAATGCGATAGTGAGCCGAAGGAAGATACTCGAACACACTCTGAATCTGTTAACCAAGAAAGGATGTCCAGATCATGACAAGACTTCGCTAGAATCATCGGACTGGACTCTTCCTTGTTTCGCCAATTGCCTCTTACGAAGCTATGGGCTTGATGCCAGTAACCTACGTTCTCATTATGTTGGATAGACATCAATTGTCCGATTGCACCACGCTCTAACAATTCCTTGATCGTAGAGAAGAAATTTGTATATCTCAACACGTGGCAAATCGAAAATACACGATTTACTTTAGAGGCCATTTCCCCCATAAGTACACATTCTTTAGCATCAGGAGACATTGGCTTCTCCAGAAGAACATGATATCCTGCCTCTAGTGCTTTCATTGTAGGTACATAATGCTGATTATCTTGAGTACAGATGAAAACTGCATCTGCTACTTTCGGTGACGCAAAGAATTCATCCCAATTCGCAAAGCACACGTCATCTGATAGTTTATGTCTTGCCTTGAATTTATTTCTTCTATCAACATTCGGTTCTGCAACAGCTACAACTTGAAGCTCCTCTGGATGCTGAATCGCATATTCTGAATAATTAATCCCGCGTAGCCCCGCTCCAATTAACGCAACAGTAATTTTTTTCATCTCATCTGCTCCTATCTTCATCTCTGACTTATTCTATGACGTTATTCTGTCTCTACTCTTTAACACTACCAACCGTCATACCTTTCACAAAATATCTTTGCAAGAACGGATATACGACCATAATTGGCAACGCGCCCATGAATATTTGCGCCGTTCTGATGGTCTTCTCACTTAGATTCTCCATCACCTTGAGTTGCTCAACAGACATTGATGACATCTGAGCATTGATGGACATGATCAATGTAGAAAGATAAGTCTGCAGCGGATAATGCTCAGGCGAATTTAGGTATAGAATACCGTCAAACCAAGCGTTCCAATGCCCTACAATGGTGAACAATCCAATGGTTGCGATGGAGGGGAGTGATACGGGTAAATAAATTTGCCAAAGCACTCTCCAATGTCCAGCACCATCAATTGTGGCTGCTTCATCCAACTCCCTAGGAATGGATCTGAAGAAGTTAAGCATCAGAACCATATTCCATACATTCAATGCACCTGGTAAAATAAGCGCCCATATCGAATCGATTAAGCCTGTATTTTTCACTATGATGTACGAAGGAATTAAGCCGCCCCCGAAGAACATCGTAATTGCAAATATCCACACATATAGGGTTCTAAATTTAAACTGATCATTTGATTTGGAAAGCGGAAAAGCAGTAATAAATACTAGAAGCAAGTTAACTATTGAGCCAAGCACTACCCGCTTAACTGAGACTCCCAAAGAACGGAAGAACTCTACCTTTTCTCCTAAATATACATATGCATCCCATGAAAAACCGACGGGCCACAGCTTCACTTCTCCAGCCATCGCGGCTGTATTCGAGCTTAGTGAGATGGAGAGTAAGTGAACAAACGGGATAATGCCGAGTATGGTGATGAAAGTTAACAACAGCGTATTGAACACGACAAATAACTTTCTACTAAATGATTGTTTGTGCAGCATAATACTTCTCCACCTCCTAGAATATGCGGTAATTGTTAAATTTGTAGGCTGCATAGTAAGTCGTTGATACCATGAATAAAGATATTACCGATTTAAAGAGCCCAACTGCTGCCGCAGGTCCAAATTGTTGGCTGAACATCCCCAATCGATAGACAAATGTATCAATTATATCTGCGCCTGCATATACAGTCGGATTATACATAATCAAGATCTGCTCAAAACCTGCGTTAAGAATACCACCAAGACCTAATACACTTAGTAGAATAATAATCGGCGCTATTCCTGGAAGCGTAATGTTAAGCATTTGCTTCCATTTCCCTGCACCATCTACCTCTGCCGCTTCATACAGCGTCGCATTAATTCCTGTGATAGCCGCAAGCATGATGATCATATTGTAGCCCATGCCTTTCCAGACATCCGACCCGATGATAATTCCTCTAAACCAACCATTATCAAGCATGAACATAATAGGTTCCAAGCCAATAGAGGAAATCAAACCATTAATAGGTCCATTCAGAGAGAATAATTCAATAATGACGCCTCCAAGTACGGTCCAAGAAAGGAAGAACGGAAGGAAAATAGCGGATTGAATAAAGCCTGCAAACCATTTCTTAGTAATCTCATTTAGTAATAAAGCTAGAATGAGAGGGACAAGCAGGGACAAGACCATTTTGATGATGGCTATAACAAGCGTATTCCAAAGCACTTGCTTGAAATCCGGTAAATTAAATACATAACGGAAGTTATCTAGTCCGACAAAATCGGATTTAAAGAACCCGGATAACGGCTCAAATTGTTGAAACGCCATAACCAGGCCGGCCATTGGACCGTAAGCATAAATCAATGTAACAATAACACCCGGTATTAACATGATATGAAGCGGATATTCTTTCTTCAGTGATTTCACAGATGACCCTCCTCACCAACTACTCATTTTGAAAACGGGAGGTGCGCCGGGTTTACCCGACTCACCTCACCCGCTTACTGTTCCTATGATTTATTTCGTAGCTTCCGTGCTATACCATTCATTGACCTCATCGATAATTTGATTACCGCCAAGTGCCTTCCAGCTATCAACAAATTTATCGAAATCATCAATGGAACCGCCCATGATTATCTTGGTAAAGGACTCTTGCATCAACTTATCTAGCTGACCACCCTTCTCCACTACTGTTGCTGTCGGAAGACCATAGAATTCGTTATACACGAACTGTTGATTTTCTTTAATTTGACGTGTTAATCCCCAACCACCGTCTTTCGCAGCTCGGCTATAGTATTGGCCCCAGTTTACGCCTTTGGAAGCGTTGGTTGTGTCGCCAGCTAGGAAGTCTTTTGTCGCTTTAAAGGTATCCGCAACGGTCTTATAATTTGCATCGTCTATTGTAATTTCAGTCTGATTGGCATCGAGTGCTTTGTTCACTTCAGTGTAAATCGTATCAATATCAGCAGGGTTGGCGATACGTGGGTTAAACCAGTTGTATACATAACCATCTGCCGCTTGGTTCTTATCTTTGTATTTCTTATTCCCAACTTCAATGTAGAAATTGAGCATCTTAATCGCTGCTTCTGGATTCTTCATCTTTTTGTTCACGACGAAAATTTTATTACTGCGGATTTTTGGAACGAGCGATTTAGCTGGACCATCAATCCCTGGAAGTTGAATAGCGATCCAATCCGCCTTCGGATCTTTGTCTACGCTCGAGTTAAGCGGCCAGTTCGGATACCACCATTCTCCGTAGGAAATACCCACTTTACCTGCTGTCAGATCTTCTACCGCTTTATTCTCATCCTTAAGTGCGAACTCTTTATCAATAATTCCATCTTTGTACCATTGTTGTAGCTTGCCAAGTGCAGTCTTCACTTCTGGTTGGATCAGCCCTGGTAGTAATTTGTCATCACTGCCTTTAACCCAAGCAGATTGATTATCACCAACGGAAGGAAATGCTCCGAATCCATTAAAGAAACCTCTGACATCAAATCCCCAGAAGAACAGACTCTTTTGCATCGCAATACCATAGGTGTCATTCTTACCATTCTGATCTGGGTCATTATTCGTAAATGCTTGTGCAACTTTCTCAAGCTCATCGATCGTCTTCGGTGCTTGTAAACCTAGGTTATTAAGCCAATCTTGACGAATCCATAGTAACTGCGTGGATAGGAAAGGATCTTCAAATGCAGGAATACCCAATTGCTTACCATCTGCACTAAATGTCTTCATCGCGAATCCACCGTCAGAATCCATGTATGCCTTAAGAGCCGGTGATGCATATTGGTCATATGCTTCTGTCAAATCAGCAAGCATATCTTGTTTTTTTAGCTTCTCATAGGTCTTCTGATCAACTTCTATCACATCTGGTAGATCTCCCGATGCCATGGCAAGCGAGAACTTTTGCTCAAACTGCGCAGAAGGAACTGTCCATTTGTATTTCACTTCGATGTTCATCATCTCTTTGAGATCTTTCAGATAGGCATTCTGCTCAGGCGTAATTCCACTTGGCGTTCTTGGATCTTCTGGTGGATTATATCCGAGTACTTCTGTAACAGTAACCGTTTCTGCATATTTCCCTAGTGGATCAGGTGGTGTGGCATTGTCTGTCGCACTATTCGTAGCGTCCTCCTTCGGCGTGGTTGGAGCATTAGCATTTCCATTCCCTTGACTTCCACATGCTGACAATAATGAAAGGATCATCGTTACTGCCAAAATCATTTTCCATGGTCTAATTTTATTCATTTGAACGCTTTCCCCCTTTGTATGCTGTAATTCATGGCGTTATCTGTGTTCCTAGTTATCATTTTAGGCACACGGGAATGCGCTTACAATTTCGTTTTCTTTACATCACTTTCACTTTATTTACTCATTTTGAATTTCGATATTCTTGTGGTGAAAGGCCCATCTTTCGCTTAAAGAATGTTGTAAAGTAGGATGGTGATTCAAAACCCACCCTTATGGCAATTTCATTTAATTTTAAAGCTGTATTCTCCATCAGTTGAAGAGCGACATGGAGTTTCGTCGACTGGATATACTCTAATAAATTTTGACCGGTCGTCTGTTTATAATAACGGGATAAATACGATGGATTAAGATGCACCTCTTCGGCAATCGAAGTAAGAGATACATCGCCCGATAGATTCTCCTGTACAAATTGGTGAACTTGTTCAATGATTAACGTCTTGAAATCATCCTGTTCAAATCCTCCGACCTTATGGACCGTATCTTCATGTTGACTTAGTTTCTCTAGGTCTAAGATAAGCATATGCTGTCCTAACAATGTTCTCTTGCTGATCAAGGTATGTACAGCCTCAACTTGGAGGTGGATCGATTCCCAATAGTTTTGTAGGTTCCCAGATATTCCAAACGAAACACAAGCACCTAACAGCTCTTCACACTCATTTTGAACAAGCTCCAAAATCCCCCTCATATACGCAACAATTCCATTCCAGTTCAATCCCAAATCAGGATAACCACCACAGAAGCGATTCAGCAAACCTTCATCCGGTTGAAGTAGCCATACAAACACACGATCATCATAGATCACTTCCTCACAGGCAATAGACACAGGCAGATGATCACGAAAAATTCGCTTAACAGACGGAGGTATCTTAAATTTAAGATCATCCAATCTATCTACTATTCCAACAAGAAAGAACGAAGGTCGATCAAATGCAATACTAAAATCTACGTCCTTATATCGTGAGTCGGATAATAAAGAAGCAATTGACTCACCACCTAGCATTCGTTCCATTAACTCTCCCTTTAAAAAGGAATTAGCAATTTGATAGTGCATCTGTGCCCTTTCCAATTGAAGTCTACGACGGTTCTCTTCTTCCAGCTTGTCGACTGCCGATTTTACGGCCTGGAAGATAGGCTCCATCCCTTCGGTTTTCAGAATGTAATTGTCCACATTCTTACGAATTGCCTCATATACATAATCAAATTCGCTATATCCTGTAAGAAAAATAACTCGGCACAAAGGCCAATAATAGATAATTTCATCTACAAGCTGGAGCCCGTTCTTCTGTGGCATGCGAATATCACTAATTAAGATATCTAATTTGGTTTTCTTCGCTATTTCAAGCGCTTCGCTTGAGGAATACGCTTTACATATATCAAAGTCAAACTGTGGATCCTCTTGAAAGAGATGAACTAGGCCATTTACAATAACAGGCTCGTCATCTACGATTAATAGTCGATACATGGTTATGCCTCCTTGACGTTGTCATAATTAACAATAAGCTCTACCTTCAGTCCGCCATATTTGCTCCGCGAGACAAACAGACCACTACCTGCACCATATTTCAGTTGGAGTCTATTGTTAACATTGATCAGTCCTGTCTTCTCAACTTGTTTCAACCCCATAGCAAGCTTATCTCGTAACTGTTCTATTCCCTCGTTCGTAAATAGACTCCCGTTATCTTCTACCGCGATGCGTACCACTCCGTCATGGCAATCCGCACTGATGTAGACCACGCCGTCCATGTTACCGTCCTCGAACGCATGCTCAAACACATTTTCGACGATCGGCTGAATGATCAGCCTCGGAACGAGTATAGTGTTGGATGAATTAGACAGTTCCTCGTATTCATACCGGATACGGTTCGAGAAGCGAATACACTGAATCTCACAATAGTCCAGTGCATGCTGATATTCTTTAAAGAAAGGCACCTCATCCGACCCACTTCTCGTAATGTACTGATAGTAGCTCCCTAGCTTCTGTGAGAGCTCGGCCGCACTGTCTGAATCGCCTACTTTACACATCATATATATATTAAAGAAGCTGTTATAGAGAAAATGTGGGTTAATCTGCGACTGCAACTGCTTCAATTGCGAATGCTGCAGTGCTATTTTCTGCTCATAATTCTCCTCTATAGAACGCTTCAGTCTATAAGCCATACGATTAAAGCTATGAAAGATATAGTGGAATTCGTCCCTTGTCCTTGACTCAATAACTATATCAAGATTATCCGTTTCCACCATACGAAATGTCTTAACTAGTTTCGATAGTGGTCTATGAATCATTAAATTAACCGAATAAGAATAGAGTATCATCACCGCTATGGCGATAACGAACGAGATGTAGAGCAACGTGTTAAACTGACTTAATGGACGTGTAATTTCATTCTGGTTCACATACATAATTAATGATAGATTCATTGAACTGATGAAGTTATGGGCAATAAAGTAACTTGTACCATTCACCTTATTCATTTCGGGAATGTCCGAGTTAGAGTTATCCTGTTTGGCGATGAGGTCAAGAACTGCAGTAGATACCATAGTATCCTTTGTTGTAGATAACACATTCCCCATATCACTGCTCCCGAGAAATACCTCTGACTCTTGATATAAGGTTGCTATTTGACTTAATGCCTCTAATAACTTCGCTGTAGAGATTTCGATATACGACCACAAACCCGCATTATCCCCTGTTTCAATAAGGAAAATCGCATCACCATCCCTATAGAATGAAGGCTTCTGCTTAACGTTAAGCAACGAGGAAATATTCTCATACTCTTCATTAGGTATGTCTGTGACACCCGTCTTACCGGAGATCGTTTTACCCAACGACTTAACATATACCCCCGCATTAACCACATAATCGCTTGAGGCAATAATCCGATTCAACAGATCTCTAGCATTATCGATTAGTTCTACCTCTTCATATTTCTCTAAACTTCCACCGCGGAAGCTTAGTTTCTGTATATTTTTATCTTCTTGAAATTGTAATTGTTGATTACGGATAAAGTACATTTCTTTATCTAGTTGCTTAGAATAGAATGACGCCCCCGCTAATGATGAGTCCAGGATTGCGTTCCTCGTAAAAGACATCCCTTTGTAATTCACCCAAATATTCATCGATAAAAGTGGAATCAGAAAGACGATAAATAAGATGACAATTTTCTGGTAGACGAACCATTTTACTTTACCCGTTGCCCGCAGCTTCATACTAAACCTCCATTTTTATTGCAAAGTTCATTACAATTTAAAATAACGAACTTAACTTTTTCACTTACCCCCACTAAAGTATGCGCTTCCATAGTAAGATTACTACCTATTAACTAAATATTCTAGTTTAAGTATGTAGTTTTTTAGCGAAACATATATCATTTTGTCGAATCTCATATCATTACATGACTATTCCACCAGTTTCATCGGTGTCTCGCAGGAATCCAAGTTGTTTTGTCCAATTACTCTATAGTGAGGAGGCGAATATAATATAATGACGGAAATCGTCTCATTAAGGGTGCCTGAATTCATTGATTCGGACTGCTATAGTCTACTATTATCAAAAATTAGTAAAGAAAAAAACGCGAGAATTGGAAGATATAAGCGGATAAGCGATGCTTACCGTTCACTTCTGGGTGAACTCCTCCTACGCGCCACAATTTGCGACTACACAGGTATAAGTAACGATGATATCAGTTTTGTATACAATAATTACGGTAAGCCGTCCCTTGCCAAAGGTAAAGGCTCCCCTTTCTCGTTCAATCTATCACATTCAGGTAACTGGGTTGTCCTGATTTACAGCGATAAGCACCTTGCTTTGGGGATAGACGTTGAAGAGATCAAACCTATGGATATGGGGATAGCAGAAAGGTTTTTTTGCCCACAAGAATACATAGATCTCATAGCGAAACAGGGAGAAGAACAATTGGAATACTTCTATAGGCTCTGGACCTTGAAAGAGAGTTATGTTAAAGCACTCGGGAAAGGCTTGTCTATTCCACTTGATGGGTTCTCGTTATCTCACCAAAGTGGGGATGTCTGGTTCTCACCTGAGGCAAGCAACTTCCATTTCAAAAGTTTCAGAATGGATGAGCAGCATATTATATCAGCTTGTTCCGAGTTGGACGACTTGCCCAATAACATTAGGGAGATATCTTTCGTGGATTTGTGTCATTACTTTGAGGAGAACAATTGTGGAAAATGACGACTATCTTGTTGATTATTACGGTTTCGAACAAGTGATTGAACAGAATATTATTGAAAAAGCCGAGCTTAGTGGATTTTACGAGTCAAAATAAGGTTCAAGACATTAATAAAGAAGCTTCCCAAAAGTTCAAGTTCGATGGTTTCAGATCGATACCAATTGACCTTACTTATGTTCATTCAATTATACAGTTAAGGGATACTCAATTTGAGTATCCCTTAACTGTATAAACCTATCTATTCAACTTTTTTCAGTTCGATCTTTTCGATCTCAAGATTAGAGCCTAAAATGCTCTCATGGTGAATTGTGATCTTCAGTCGTCCGTTTCTAACTCGCACTTCTTGTGTGATAGTATCTGTAGATTCTGCGACTGGCAAATCGACGAACACATTCGGATAACCTGTTCCTGTTAATTCTAAACGCGAGATATGCGCCTTCATCCCATACTGCTTACCCGTAAAACTTACTTCATATATACCGTCTTCTAATTCGGTCACCGTTTGGTCAATACTTTGTGCGAAATGTAACCCTTCAAAGTTAACTTTTCCTTCTTTTACTTCTGCAACATCATTGTATAAGTTCCAATGATCTAGTCCATTTTTGAAATCGCCATTGGCTAGTTCGCCTTCTGTTTCGAAAAGGTCGACTTTACCAATACTTTCGTTATTTTCAGAAGCGGGTGCCTCTGCTTCAGAAAAGAACACCATGTTCCAATATTCTAACGAAGGTACAGTCAATTCCACAAAAGACCCATTTGTATCAGATCCTTTTGTAAAATCAAGTTTGTGTGAACGAGAATCGTAGGCTGGATCCGGTGAAGTCACCCAAGCCGATTGAATATTTCTCTCTGAATAGTACTTCACTTTAACATCCGTCAGCATACGAGGCGTGTCTTTCTCGCCTTCATTCGCACGCCAATCGTTGGTACTCACATCGACTAAATTAATCATTTGCATGGTATCATATTTAGCATCCGATTTGCTGTAAGCCCAGATCGTTTGCGCTTGACCATCGATACTTGTATCGTAATTCGCTATTTCGATGAGATTTCCATTATCCTCTTGCCCATCTCGCAATAAGTTTTGATAGGCAACGATGAAATCTTGTAACGCAGACTGTCTTTTTACATGTTCCGGTGTCATATATAAATTTTTATATGGGAAATACTCATTCGAGAGCATGTTCTCCCCATCACCTAATTCAATCCGTGATCCCCCGGCTGCGTATACAGCAGCATCTGTTAACAACACGGAGGACATATTAAACGGCACGCTTGAATTTCGTTCCGCATAATCATATTCCATGTAGGCAGGGATAATTAAAGACTTGCCGCCACTTTCTTGTCTGGATTGATCAATTTCTCGTTTTAATCCCATATAGGTGTCATATTGATTTCCTTCACTGTCGTGATCCCAAGGCCACATTTCTGTATACAGCACGTCTACCTTCGATTTATTAACATTCTCAATCCCTTGAGCACCTACAGGGTTAAAAGCTAGGTATTTATCTTCTCCCAACATGTCTTTGGCTTTATTCAAAAATTCCGTATAGCCATCTTTGACATATAGGGTTTCAGCTTCATTGCCACGATGTTCATTCGTCCACATTTTACCCCATTCTCCGACTGTATCTCCATGCCATCCGTCAAAACCCATCGTATGAATGGCTTCAATATTTTTCTTAATGATAAAATCTTGCCATTCTTCATTCTCGATATCAAAGAAGTATAAATCGGATTGACCGGACGGGCTTGCTCCCATATGGAATGTAAAGCGATCTCCTTTGGCTTTGCCAGGTCCACCATGATTTTCTGCATACCATAGACCCCATTCGTCTTTCACACCAAAATCCGCAAAATTATTAGTTGCTGCGTAAATCATATTGTAGGACATGTTGACCATATTACGGTCCTTTGCTGCAGAAATATATTCTTTGACCGTCTGTCCTGAAATCTTTCTTCCCGCCCAATCTTCCCATTCCATAGAACCGTCGGCCGGAACAGGTTGATGATGCAGGTACTTCCAGTCATAGTATTCAATTGCATTGAGACGGAAATCTTTAAGTGTTTCCATCACTTTTTCCGTATCTACTTTGTCGTTATATTCCGTCACATAGCCATAACGAGGAAACTTCGTCCAGTCGGAAGAGACATCGACACCCATCGTTTCGGAAGCCACCCTGTTACCTTTGTTATCTTTCATTTGGAAATCAAACAAGTAACCTTTGTAATCCTCATTTGGAGCTGTCCATGGGATTTCAATATTCGTAGATTCATGGCCAGCGACTGAAAAATTCCCTTCAATCGCTTCACCCACTTGTTGTTCCAGGTGACTAACGGTTAATGTATATTTCCCTTTCACATTCTTATCCGTTACATTTTCTAATTTAACGATTACTTTTACTTCAGCATTGGGATCATACATAGCTTTATCTGTTGTTAATTGAATAATTTGCAAACCATTCTTATCTAATTGACCCTTATCTGACACATTTCCACATCCTGACACTAAACCTATTGTTAATAAACAAGCTGAAACGATACTCACGATTTTGAGCAATCTCATACTCTACCTCCAAGATTTACTTATGAAAAGAGCTCACACAAAGAACATGTGAGCTTTAACATTTAAACCCTTACAGCAAATATCTCATACGGCTTTAACGTCACAGATTTCACAACAATTTCTTGACGATTGTAGTTACTTATAATGATTTCTGTGACCTCTTCATCCACTGAAAATTCATTCTTCTGCGAAGAAATATTAGCAACGATTAGCCATCTTTGGCCATCATATTTACGATAGTATGCAAACACATCTTCAGGCGTATGTTCGATCAGCTCAAAATCTCCCCACACGATAATCGGATTATGTTGACGAAGCTGGATTAAACGTCGATACGTATGGAAAATAGAATCTTTATTCTCCAGGTTATGTTTTACATTGATCTGTTTATAATTTGGATTCACATGTAACCAAGGAGTTCCTATCGTAAACCCGGCATTGTCACTGTCATCCCATTGGATCGGTGTACGTGCATTGTCTCGCCCTTTTGCGTTAATGGATGCAATGATATCTTCCACCGCATACCCATTCGCTAAGCGATCATGATACATATTCACTGATTCTATATCTTCAACTTCATCAATCGTTGTGACGGGATAATTGGTCATGCCAATTTCTTCGCCTTGATAAATGTAAGGGGTACCCTTCATCATGTGCAAGAGAACGGCAAACATTTTGGCACTTTGATCATGGAATTGTTGATCATTACCCCATCTCGATACAATACGAGGTAGGTCATGGTTATTCCAGAATAGACTATTCCAGCCTTCGTCACCCAATGACGTTTGCCACTTCACTAAAACCCTCTTCAAGTCTGCAACACGCAGCGGCTTTAAATCCCACTTCTCTTTACCTTCTTGTTGATCCAAACTTACATGTTCGAATTGGAACACCATAGATAGCTCTTTTCGTTTGGGATCAGAATAAAGTTTTGCAATTTCAGGTGTTGCGCCCCATGTTTCGCCTACAGTAAGAACATCATGAGAACCAAAGGTTGTTTGATTCATTTCTTGAAGGTAATCGTGTAATTTCGGACCATTCCCCGTAATTTCTTGATCAGGGATTTTTCCGACTAAATCAATCACATCCATACGGAAGCCCCCAACACCTTTATCCAACCAAAAATTCATCATATCGTAGATTTCTTGACGAACTTTTTCATTTTCCCAGTTCAAATCTGGCTGGCGCTTGCTAAATAAATGTAAGAAATACTGTCCGCTTGCTTCATCTAATTCCCACGCAGAACCACTGAATGTAGAAGTTAAACCATTAGGAGCTCCTCCATCTACAGGATCACGCCAGATATAGTAATCGCGGTATTCGTTATCTCGACTTTTTCTAGCTTCGATAAACCATTTGTGTTCATCCGATGTATGATTTACGACTAAGTCCATGATCATTTTAATACCTGCATCATTAGCTTTCGTGATTAATTCTTCCATATCTTCCATCGTTCCGAATTCATCCATAATATCTTGATAGTCACTAATATCGTAACCATTATCGTCATTAGGGGATTTATAGACGGGTGATAACCAAATCGCAGTAATTCCTAAGTATTTCAAGTAATCAATACGATTAATTATTCCTCTTAAATCGCCAATCCCATCTCCATCACTATCCTGAAAACTTCGTGGATATATTTGGTATACCACAGCAGTCTGCCACCATTTCACTTCTTTTTCTACAGTTATGGTCTCTCTCATCATTTCCATTATCCTTTCACACCACCATCATCAGTTTCTTTAATAAAGTATTTTTGGAACGTAATATAAATAATCAGAATTGGAATCAAAGCAATGAGTGCGGCTGCAAATACAAGGCCCCATTGGGTTGCATTTTGTCCTTGAAACAAGCGAATCGCAATCGGTAAAGTACGTTTGGAGGCCGTCTTAATGATTGTTAACGCCGCGAAGAATTCATCCCATGTCCCCATGAACGATAGAATAGCTAACGTCGCAATCGAAGGTCGACATAACGGTAGAATGATTCGACTGAACACGGTAAAGCGACTTCCCCCGTCAATCATGACGGATTCTTCATAATCATTCGGTAATTGTTCAATAAACCCTTTGAGAAAATAGGTGTTTCCCGCTATACCACCACTAATATAGAGTAAAATTAGCCCACGGTAAGTATCGATTAAATTCAAACCGTTCAATACCGTATATTGAGATACTAAGGCAAGTACGGCTGGAATCATCATCGAGAACAGATACACATTAAAAATTACATTTCTACCCCGGAAGCGTAGCTTCGCAAATCCATAAGCGGAGGCTGTTGAAATCGCAAGTGTTAACACCATCGTTACTAATGAAACAAACAAACTGTTTAAGAAGTAACGCGAGAAACTATTGGATGTCCACGCAGAAACAAAATTACCTGTATAGAATTCTTTTGGTATCAAAATAGGAGGGTTTGGCATCGTATAAGTATCTTTCGTTAAAGCAGTCGCCAGCATATATAGGAAAGGCATGATAGCAAGAATGGATGCCCCTATAAGCAATACTTGTAGACCTAGTTGCATTGCTATTTTTTTCTTTTTCATAGGTATTCCATCCTTTCTATTGCCCTTCTTTAAATGCTCTACGTTGAATTAGTGTAATTCCAATGACCACGATTCCCATTACAATAGATACTGCTGATGCATAACCAAACTTGAATTGTGAGAACGCCTGCGAATACATGTAACTATTCAGCGTCTCCGTCTTACCCATAGGACCTCCACCGGTGATCATAATCACTTGAATCATAATGCCGAATGCACCAATGGTTAGTTGAACGATCGAATAGATGGTTGTTTCTTTAAGTAACGGGATGGTAATTTTAAAGAAAGTTTGAATCGCATTCGCACCTTCGATTTTCGCTACTTCGTACATACTTTTGGGTACGGATTGAAGAGCAGCTGTGTAAATAATCATGACCCAACCCACGCCTTTCCAAATACACAAAGCCCAAATTACGATATTTGCAGTAGTCGCATTTTGTAACCAAGCAATGGGAGTATCAATCAGATTCGCCTGGATAAGTGCATAGTTAACTAGCGCGCCTTTTGTATCTTGAAAAATATACTTAAATAAAACTGATACAACGATCCAACTCGAAATAACCGGAATATAGAGCAAAATCTTGTAGAGAAGACGACCTCGAGTAAGATTATGAATGAGGGTTGCGAGCATCACACCTAGGATCAGCTGTCCGGGGACGGTTATGATAACCGCCCACAGACTGTTTTTAAAAGCTACCCAGAAATATTTACTTTCACCCAAAGCACCATCTGAAATGAACATCGTTCTAAAGTTTTCTAGTCCAATAAATCTACTTGGCTGACCGGGGAGGATATTGTACTCTGTAAAAGCCATATAGAAGTTTTTGACTTGTGGATACAATACGAATACCAAGAATAGTACAACACCAATACCTGTGAATAGCCACGCATCTCTTGTCTCAGACCAGCTGTATTTATTTTTTTTCGAGTTTAATTTCTTTAATCGATCTGAAAACTCCATGGCTTGGTCCTCCTTTTAGTTCTTTAATGCTCTTTATTTTGCTAACAATGCATCCACTTGTTTTGCTGCATCATCTAATAGGGCTTTTGGTGTTTCATCTGTTTTAATGGCTGCTTCAAATGCTTTTGTGATGACGTTATTGATTACAGTCCATTCTGGTGATGGTACACGAGATACAGCCGTCTTCAATTGTTCCATGTAAAGACTCAACATTTCATCGTTCTTAACAAATTCTTTTTCTCCCGTTTTTGTATTAACAGGCATCATGCGTAGTTCTTCACCAAATATGGTCTGCGCTTCATCAGAAGCTAAAAATTTAGCAAATGTGAATGCTGCTTCTTTATGTTTACTAGAGTTGAAGATAACCGTATTTTCTCCACCGTTGGTTTCGATACTGCCCGCTGATCCTGCAGGAAATAATGCAAATTCCATGTTATCTTTTACATCTTGATTGGCAGATGCGAACCATGGGCCATCATCAATCATCATGTAGTTATCACCTTTGAAGCCTTCCCAAGAACCCAAGCCACCTTCAAATGACTTACCAATCAATCCTTCTTTATTCCAAGCTACTAATTGTTCAAGCGCTTTCACACTTGAGTCACTATTTAAATGACCTGTTGCTTTCGTGTAATCTTCATTTGTATACGTTCCACCAAGGGAGAAGAAGTATGGCATCGTTCCCCAAACCTCGATATTTTGTGGAGCAAAGCCAAATGTTTCATCATTCGTGATTTTTTTAGCAGCTTCAACTAATTCATCAAATGTTTTTGGTGCTTCCGTCAACCCAGCTTTATCTAAAAGTTTTTTATTATAAATTGCAATTTTGGTGTTGGTGTCGAGTGGTAAACCATAGTATTTTCCATTATAGAAGTTAGAAGACATGGGACCTTCGAACATCTCACTCTTGATCTCATCAAATCCTTCATATCCATCCAGTGGCTCTAGAGCACCAAGCTTGGCATATCTAGGAACATCTACAATATCCATACGAGCTAAGTCAGGCGCACTACTTCCCGAAACAGCTTGTACTAATTGCTGATTGAACTCATCACCAGCTGGCATACGCGTTGCATCAATCTTGATGTTGGGATGCTCTTCATTAAATTTCGCAATGACTTTCTTTTCAAATACTTCTGTTTCTACATCACTAAAGGTATGCCACATCGTTAAAGTGAATTTTTCGTCACTAGGAACATTATTATTGTCTGAAACGGATGGACTATTATCACTGCCACAAGCTGTAACCATACTCATTAACAATGCCGTTGAAGCAAATAGTGCTAATATTTTTCTATTCTTCATAAAATATTTCCTCCAATTTATCTTTTGTTTATGCAGTTTAGTCTTAAACTCAGTGATTGAAAGCATTAATTAGATTACGTAAACCTATTACAGTAAATTTTGTCTAATGCCTTTATGGTCAATCATTTTTTCTCCTTTCAGATATGTTATTTTGGGTAGATTCAGATTAAGTAAACGTTTACGTAATTTATAAAAAAATATCTTTTTAAGATATTTTTTTTACGGACTGACGAACAACCAATTCATGTGGAATAACTTCTGACTCAATATTAGTTTTATTTTGAATCGAACCTATCAATTTCAAACAGCCTTCTTTCCCCATTTTATAAAAGGGTTGTGCTACGGTTGTAAGGGGAGGGATCGACATATAAGAAACAGTAGAATTATCATATCCTACTAATGAAATATCATTAGGTACGCTAATACCATTCTCAAAACAAATTGAAATGATACCTAAAGCAGCTTCATCACTTGCACAGAATACTGCTGTAATAGGAGCTTTATCCTCAATAAATTGCTGCATTGCTGATTTACCTGACTCAAAACTAAAATCCCCAGCCTTAATTAGATTCAAGTCTACTTTTATCCCATGATCTGTTAAAGCTTGAATGTATCCATTAATTCTTGGTGTTCCTGCTATAGGATCCACAGGATTAGCTCCTGCCATACCAATGACTCGATGGTTATTCTCAATGAGATAATTTACGGCTGTATAAGCAGCACTAAAATCATCAACTTTGATGTAAGGTGTATCCTCACGATTTGTTTTTGTAGAGAGCAAGATAAAGGGAATGTCGAGAGACGTCAATGATTCTATCTCTGCTTCGTGTAATTCGACAGAAACAATAATGATTCCATCTACCCTGCGTTCCCCCATTAAATTCAAACTCTCATTAATTCGGCAACCATTAATACCTGCATGGGTTAATATAACGCTGTATCCGTACTCATAAGAAGCATCTTCTATACCATTTACAATGTCACCATAAAAATTCGTAGCAACATCAGGCATAATCACACCGATTATGTTTGTTGATTTTTGCACCAGACTCCTGGCACTTTCATTTTTTCTATATCCTAATGCTTTTGCCACAGCCATAACTTTTTTCTCGGTTTCTTCATTGTATCCGCCAAGATTATTAATTACTCGAGAAACTGTTGCGGTTGATACACCAGCAACCCTTCCAATATCCTTAATAGTAGCAGCCATATATCCACCCCTCATAAGTAAACGTTTACTTATTTTAAAAGGCAATAGAAATAATCTATAATTCACCTTTGGTTAAACGTTTACGTAACATAGATTACCACCCTTCTTTTTTTTTGTCAATATGTTTAAAGCGCTTTTTTTCACCAGTCCATGCGATGGACATTAGAGGTTTGTATAGATAACGGGTTCTTTTAACTCATCGTTCCGAAAAACTCTCATAATCAAAAAAAACGCCTCCAAGGAGTTCTAAAGAACCCATGAAATGCGTCTTATATAGGTTTGCTCAACGTGATTATCTATTATCCATTTACTAATTTATTGCGAACTTTATTCGAAACATATTCCACAATTAAAATCAGTACAATAAGACCAATTAGGATAGATCCTACCTCCGGCCAGCGATACGCATTCATCGCAAAAATAAGTGGGGCACCTATCCCTCCTGCTCCAACTATTCCGAGAATAGCAGCATCACGCAGATTCATATCAAATCGATAAATAACGATGGACGTAAACAAAGCAGATAATTGTGGTAAGATACCATAACGAATTTTCTCCATTGTGGTACAACCAATGGATTCCATGGATTCAAGCACCGATGTATCTAACTCTTCAATAACATCAACATATAGCTTAGATAACATGCCGACACTTATTAAAGACATCGTGAGTACACCTGTAAATGGTCCTTGCCCTGTCACACGAATGAACATTAATCCATACACAATTGCTGGAATTGTCCGAATAATAATTAATAAGAAGCGAACAACAAAGGCTACTGGTTTCGGCACAATATTGGACGCCGATAGAAAAGCAAGCGGAATAGCTATCACTGCCCCAACAATCGTTCCTAAAAAGGCGATTGCCATAGTTTCAAGCAATAAATATAAGACACCGCCTGTAGTCAAGTTAAACAGCAGTCCCGTATCTGGTTGAACTAGTCCCATTAGAATATTCTTCGCGATGGAAAATCCATTTTCTGTTATATTATCCAATTGCACTGCTGATGTTGACCACAAAAAAATAATGAGGACTATCACAGTGATTATAAACTTAGGCAGACGACGGTTAGTGGCTTTTTGTAATTGTTGGTCTATAGTATTCATCATTTCTTCACCTACATCAGTTTCTTTCGGAAATATTCACTGAGCGTCTCAATCACGAAAACTGTACAAACAAGCATCAACAAAATCATGCCTACATTCGCATAGTTTCTCCATCCAAGACTCTCATTTAACAATAAGCCAATTCCACCTGCACCAACGTATCCTAATATAGAAGCATACCGAACATTACCTTCGAAACAGAACAATGATGTCGATAAATAGTTAGGTAACACTTGTGGAAATATGGCATATCGGAACGACTGAATCGTCGTTAAACCCATCGCATTCATGGCCTCATAAGCACCCATATTCGCATTTTCGATCTGCTCGTAGAGCAATTTACCTATATAAGCAATCGTAAACAAGAAGATCGCAACGGTTCCTGCCATTGTTCCTAACCCAAAAATAAAGGTAGCGATCAGTGCTACAACTAAAGTCGGTAAGGTTCGCAGTATACTCAGTATAAATTTCGTAACAGCAGGAATCCAACGACTGCGATTAATATTGCTTGCTGCTAACATCGCTATTGGCAATGCAACAATGGCACCAAGCACAGAACCGAATAAAGACATTTTTATGGTTGCAACTAATGGTTCCCAAAGTTTTGGCATATACTCCCATGTTGGGGGGACCATATCTTTTAAAATGAAAAAGAACTGATTAATTCGTTTAGCCAATCTTTGCAGGTCAAAATCTGTGATTTGTACGGAAATATAGATCAGCACAATAAAAGCTAATATTGTGATCGGTGTCATCGATCGTTTTTGGATCACAACTTTACCATTGGGAAGCTCTATTGTTTTAGGTGGAAACAGCTTCGTTAGCATGGCTAGTGCTGCCTCCTTTATCTACTTGACCATTGTAAATAAGCTGTAGCACTTGATCGTTCACATCTTGAGAAGGACCATCATATTCAATTTCACCGGCCCGTATTCCGATGACACGTGTGGCATAAGCCAATGCTAATTCGACATGATGAATATTAATAATTACGGTCATATTCATCTCTTGGTTAATTCGTCTGAAATCTTCCATTACTTGATTGGCAGTAACCGGATCTAAGGAAGCTACCGGTTCATCTGCTAGAATAATCCCCGGGTTCTGTGCTAGTGTTCTTGCCAAAGCAACACGTTGCTGTTGTCCTCCAGATAATTGATCTACACGTACGTAAGCCTTATCTAGAATGCCGACTTGATCTAGCGACATCAGTGCTCTTTTCTTCTCATCAACTGTAAATATCCCTAACGTCTTACGCCAAAACGGCATTTCAGGTACGAACGCTACGAGTACATTATTAATAACGGAAATTCTTGTCACTAAGTTAAAGGATTGAAAGATCATTCCGATCTTTCGACGCAACTGACGGATACCTTTTCCTTTGAGCTTACTAATCTCTACACCCTCAACCGTCAATGTACCTTCCGAAATATCATGCATTCGATTAATGCAACGTAATAATGTTGACTTACCAGCGCCTGACAAACCTATAATGGCAACATATTCACCCTGCTTAATTTTCAAATTGATATCTTTCAATGCTACTAATCCGTTCAGATATTGCTTCTGTACCTGCTTAAATTCAATCATATACGTACTCCAATCAGTGAAAAATGAGAACATGACAACATGTTCCCATTTTTAGTAAATTTAAGTTGTTAGAATGATTATTTTAATTGTTGTACTAGTTCTTGCGCTTTACGTTCATTGTCATAATCAGTATCCTTTGCTTCTTGGTAACCGCCATGACTATAAATAGCTATTACCTCTTTACCTTCATCCGTATTGCCAATATTGATAAAAGCTTGTTGTAATGCAGCTTTTAAACTCTCATCCATGATTTCAGAGTTTTTGCTTACACTTACTGTATCGTTATAGATCGCTGGCATTACACCGATTAGATCAGTTTCATCCCAAATGGAAGCTTTGCGATCAAATTCAGTTGTCCAAGTTGCTTCATAATCACGACGAGCATCTGCATAAGTAACAAGCACATCGGTTTGACCAGCAGCAAGACGAGCAAATGCACTTGCATATGAATCCGCCTGTACGACTTTAGATAGATCAGTGATTGTTTTACCAAAATTCTCTTTCAGCCATAGCGCCGGATAAATGTAACCAGCTGGTGATGAGGATGACATAACGTTCCAAGAAACATTATCTAAATCCTCAAATGTCAGTGCTTCACCATTATTTACTTTTGCAGCTAATGCTTTTCCCTTCTCAGAAGGACCAGCGACAAGGATTGCACGATAAGAAGTCGCTTGATTGGTGGTTGCTTCTGTAGGTTCATTCTTATTCCAATCCACAGGGTTATCAGAATCATTACTTAACCCAGCACGAGTTGCAGTTAGAATAACCTCTGCTCCATCATCATACAGAACATAAGTACCACCCGGTATCAACCCAACATCGACTGTACCCGCAGATAATCCTTCACCAACACCTTCATAACTTGTGCCAACCATAATATCAACTTCACCTACATCATAACCAAGCCCTGCAAGTTCTTTCGTTAGTAATGCTTTTAGAGGCTCGGTCGCTGTAACGATTTCTGCTGGATCACGTGATGGTACGAATCCTACAGATAGCTTCTTAATTTCTTTATTAGATGTTCCTTCTTTTGTGGCATTTCCAGCATTATTGGTAGATTCCCCATTACCACAAGCAGCTAATACAAATAAAAGCAATAATGATACACTTAACAATCCCAATTTTGATATTGTTAAACCATTTATTTCAAACAATTCATTTGATAAATTGACATCCTACACTCTATTGACCTTATAATAAAATACTATTAAAAAATTAAGAGGTGTAACTTGTGTCTACAGAACAAATTCAAATACTCGTAACAAGTGATGTCCATGGATATCTCATGCCTACAACTTACCGTGGTATAACCGAACCCGTTGGTCTTGCTAAAGCCGCGAGCCTCATTGAAAACTTACGACAACAACGTCCGACCATATTGATTGATAATGGAGACCTTATTCAAGGAAGTCCTTTAACGTATTACCATCAAAGATTTCACCCTGAACAGTCCAACCCCATCATCAATGCTGCGAATGCGCTTCGCTATGATTTAGCCATATTTGGCAATCACGAATTTAATTACGGTTTACCTGTATTAGAGAACACGATTCAAGCTTCACAATTTCCCTGGCTATCAGCCAATATATATACCAAAGACGGATCAACCTGGATGCAGCCTTATGTTATTCAAGAAGTTGCAGGTATTCGAATCGGCATCATTGGCATCACTACTCAACTTGTCCCTTTATGGGAGGACCCTAGTCATATTGAGGGCTTGATATTTGAGGATTCCTTTGAAAGTGCTAAAAAGTGGTTGGGTATTATGAAAGAACAGGAGAACGTTGATATTACTGTAATATGCTATCATGGGGGCTTTGCTCATGATCTAACATCAGGTAGCTTACTTGAGCCAGATACAGGGGAAAATGTAGGCTATCGCATGTGTAAAGAGCTAGATTTCGATATTATGATTACAGGGCACCAACACCGTGAAATATGCACCCAAGCATTCGGGAAATCGATCGTACAGCCAGGAACCAAAGCTGTCTGCATAGCTGGAATTACCATCGATGTGGAGATGATCAACGGTACAATATCATCTATTCAGCATGAGCCTAACTTATATTATGTGGATGATCAGACACCGCTTGATGAGCGAGTAGTACGTGAAGCTCAGGAAATGCATGATTTAACGGAACAATGGTTAGATGAACCGATTGGCCACATTCATGGAAATCTGCGATATAACAATGCTTTTGATGTAAGACTACACAAACATCCCTATATTGAATTTTTACAACATGTACAAATGCATGTGACGAATGCGCCCATTTCCTGCACATCTCTATTTCATGATCAACCAGGCGGATTTAATGAACAAGTAACGATGCGTGATATTGTCACGAATTATATTTATCCCAACACGTTGAAAGTACTGCAGGTGACGGGGCAGCATATTCATGATGCTCTTGAACAGTGTGCATCCTATTTCACCATTCAAGATGGTCAATTAACAATTGATCCCTCTTTCCTTCACCCAAAAGCACAGCCATATAACTATGATATGTGGGAAGGAATTGAGTATGTGATAGATGTGCGACAGCCCGTTGGTCATCGTATCTTGAGCATCAACTATCAAGGGAAACCATTAGATATGCATGGCAGTTACGAAGTGGCTATGAATAATTATCGAGCAACCGGCGCTGGAAATTTTCCGTACTTCGCAGACTGTCCCGTCGTAAAAGATATTCAGACCGATATGACAGAAATTATTGCTGATTATTTCGCTGAATTCCCTGTAATACAAGCTACTTGCGTACCGAACTGGAAAGTTATATGGGAATAATTCACACGTTCCTTTATTAACACCCATACTGGGCGCACGACAAAAAGAGCATCTCATTCGATGAATGAGATGCTCTTCATTTACTTTACAGCTCTTCTCCTCGCGTCTCAATAATATGCTTATACCAATGATACGACAGCTTCTTCTTACGGTTTAAGTTATTATTATGATCCACGTAAATAAATCCGTACTGCTTTTTATACCCATTTAACCAACTTAATAGATCAATCACTGACCATGCGTAATACCCTTTTAAATGAATACCTTCTTCAATTGCACGCTTAATCACTTGTAAGTGTTGCTCTATATATTTAATACGAGGAACATCCACTACTTCGCCATCAATAATCGGATCCTCATCACCAAGACCATTTTCTGTTACGTACATTTTAACATCACCATAGCGCTCTTTTAACATATGCAGTCCGTCTAGAAATCCTTGAGGTGAGATTTCCCATCCCCATCTTGTATATGTTTTATCTTCCATTTTTACGGTCCGATAAAAACCATCAAAGGACGGGAGGCCTGGAGTTAGAGTAGATGTTTCTCTTGAATGTTCCATAGATGAAACAGCTTCGTGATTTTTTGCTACTCGAATCGGCTGGTAATAATTAAGTCCTATAAAATCATTCTTTCCGGCATTCCTTTTTAACGTTGCTAGTTCTTCTTCTGTCCAACTTGGCGTCCAGCCTTTCTCCTGAAGTTGCCGAGCCACATACGTCGGATATTCTCCTTTTAAAATAGGGTCATAATACCAGAAGGTTTCATATTCATTGGCATGTCTGGCGGCTAATACATTCTCTTTGTTATCATCTACGCTGTAAGCCGGTAAGAACACATGTGTAATACCAATTTCACCGTAATGATTCAATGCCTTATAAACTTCTACGGCTTTGGCATGTGCATAAAATACGTAATGTGTCGCTTGAAAATACTTCTTCTCATCGTTTTGGATACCAGGAGGATGTGCCCCTTTTAAATAACCTAGTCCGCAAAACATAACCGTTTCATTAAAAGTAATCCAATGTTTGACGCGGTCACCAAATGACCGAAAACAAATTTCCGCATACTGGACGAAGGCTTCAGCTGTTCGCTTATTCGTCCATCCCCCATCTTCCTCAAGTGTCAGAGGCAAATCCCAGTGATACAGCGTAACAAATGGAACAATCCCATATTTTAAACATTCATTAATTACATCATTATAAAATTCCAAGCCTTTTTCATTGACTTCTCCGTCTCCTGTTGGCAAAATACGTGCCCATGAAATCGAGAATCGGTACGACTCAAGTCCCATCTCGGCCATTAATTTAATATCTTCTTTATATCGATGATAATGATCTATCGCTACATCTCCGTTTGTGCCCTCATACGTTTTCCCAGGAATCTTTGAAAAGACATCCCAATTCGTTAACCCTTTACCGTCTTCATTCCATGCTCCTTCTATTTGATAAGAAGCCGATGCTGCTCCAAATAAAAAATCATGTGGAAACTTCATTTATAAATCCTCCATTTTTATGCCAATTCATATAATTCATTACTATGTATTTAGCTTATAGGTACAAATCACAACGAGAATGTACACTTATTATCGACATTTAACAAATGGACTATACCAATTCATCCCAGCAGTTCAGTAAACTATCAGACACTCTTAAATTAGGAATGAGTTCAATGGGGAAGTTTATGTTGATGTAAATAACCAGAACGAGTTGTCAAAATTTTGGACAGAAAAAGCAGGGTTCTCCTCTGAGACAGATACCGGTAATTAGTTTCAAAGACGTCGCCTGAAGTCAATCTGGGAACCCCTTCATTATTGTATTTTTCGGATGACCTTAATCAAATATATAAAGATTTTTCAGATAAAAAAATAACCCTCGGAGAAATTTCAATGTGCCTGATGGAAGAGTATTTAACTTTGCTGATGTTGCTATAATAGAAAAAAAGTAATCAATAAAAATATATTATAGCAGGGTTTCCTTTAATAGAAGCCTTTTTCACTAAGAAACAAGATTGAGCATAAATCGATTTTGACTAAGAATACTGTCAGTTCTCAATATTCAGTTACAACTAAAGGAGGCTTCTCATGAAGTTTAATTACGTATGATGAGTTGGTGGTCAATTGTGGTCAGCGATGTGTCTAGATATATTAAAACGCCCTTCTCCATCAGCTCTCCTCACTTCCATAAGCCAGCCATAAGTTTCTCATCCAGGACTACTCATATACTGGAGAGTTAGGTATTTCTAAATCAATACTGTAAAGCGAAGTATTTATGTTTATATCTATGTCGCCGCAAATAAAACTAAACAAGCTGACTCCGGTTGAGACCGAAGCCAGCTTGTCGGGTAGGATTTTTTATCAAATTCCAAAAGTAATATTGTAGCCCTGGGGACCAGTATCATATCTATTGTAACTATCACCGCCAAGTGTAAATCCAAAAAACTTAAGATCTACACCCATGGATTCTGTAGTTGTTGTCTTAAACACAACAGTACCCGTTGTTGTCATTTTGTTACAAGGAAATTTGTTTGTTGATCCAGTTGGAACGGTAGTAGCGTGAGGAGATTCTAGATCGAAGTTTCCGCTTCCAGCAATAGGAGACCAGTAGGTATCCTCTACAGAGTTAATTTGGGCAAAGGAACCTTCCTGCCAGCATGTATAAACAGTGTAAAGTCTTGCACCTGCAAAATGCTTATCGTTATAACCTTTATCATAAAATGTTTGATAAGTAGTTCTCGAAGTATACGTCCCAGAAATTTTAGGGGTCACTCCTCCAGCAAGTTTATTTGGAGTGGCTTTGTACTCAACGATTTCCCCATAATCTGTAACAATCTTTCCTGTTAATTTTTCTATAACTATTACTTTAACACCATTATCAATCTCTTCTCTCACAAAATTGTATAATTTCGGACTATAAGGTGTTTCAATTGTAAAACCTTCTAATTTCAGTTTATATACCACTTTTCCATTCTTCTCAGTTGCTCCTATTGGATTGTCAATACTCTTTGCAGATGCCCCCATTACTGAACATAGAAGTAACAATACAGCAAGACTTAGTGAAAAAAATAACTTACTATTCCTCATTTATACAATTCCTCCTTTTTTTGTATAATTAAATACAAAATATAACATCTAATAGATTTATTGTAAATACAAAAATAATATGTTACTCTTAACCCAGTCAAATATTTTATGAAGGGAATGGATAAATTGGATGATTCCGAGATTGATTACAAACAGCAATTAATCAATGTAGCTAATCAAGTTAGTAATGTCAGTTCAACGGTTAGTAGTGGTTCATATCAAATATCGAGTAATATTAATAAAGTAGACAATAGTCTAGGTACCACTAATCTTCTTTTATTTATTTTAATTATAGTTATAGCTTTCAATACTTTAGTTAAATGGAAAATCGCTACAAAAAAAGAACAGGGAAAATAGTATTTTATTGCTTCTTAAATTCACTTATAATTATGCTTACTGTATACAACATTGACCTTATGGTGATTCTCAAAATGAATTTTACACTTAATCATTTTGCAGAATTATCTTATTCAAGCAAATATCGGTACGGTTACCTTGACTATAACCCGTAGGATAGACACTCAAAGTGTCCTACGGGTCATTTTTCTTTTAATCAAGATATTGAATAGCTAGAGATGGGGTATGATCATAAACGGGGGGAATACTAATGAGTAGATTGTATCGGAGAATGCAATCACGTAAGCACCAGCATTTAAGATTGCAGCAGCTACCCGTACAAGGAAGGTCAAACTCCACGGGAGACATTCCTTCGATCCGCTTTGACTTGACTATCATAAATAGCATCTATATAAATTAATAAAATTACGAATAAGGGTAGTGGCACGCTCTTAAGAAGCTGAATATTCACTTCGAGGATACTCTCAAAAACTATGTTCACAGAAAATGTGGCGTTTTTGTGACTTGCTATATAAAAAAGGACCCCAAGGGGTCTCTGAACTGTGACCTTATTTGTAGACAGTTCTGAAAAAGAGCCTTTCGTTAGGCAGTCAACAGATGACTTCTGAATTCATCAGGAGTCATCTGTTTTAATGTCCACTGGTAACGCTCCGTATTGTAATATTCCATATAGTCATTTACTCGAACTCGTAATTCCTGAATGGTCGTACACGATTTATACTCTAGCTCATCCTTCATATGACCGAAGAATGTCTCCATCGAGGCATTATCCCAGCAATTCCCTTTGCGGGACATGGACTGCTTAATGCCAGCCTTATTGACGAGAAGATGAAACTTTGGGTGAGTATAATGCATCCCTTGGTCAGAGTGTAAAATGGCCTCAGGATGAATATTGCTATCCAGTCGATCCAGCAACCTTTCCATAGTCCGTTCCACTAGCGATAGGGCCAAAGAGGAGGAGAGATAATGAGCCAAAACTTGTCTCGTCGATCCATCCTTCACCACGGACAGATAGGCACATTGTCCATGCCCATAGTGCATATAGGTTATATCCGTCAGCAGTACCTTCTCAGGCTCTCCTTGGTCAAACTCACGCTTTAGTAGATTTGGACATGTTTGGTGCTCTTTTGTAGCTTTCGCCATCTTACGATAGGGATTGGCTTGCCGAATCGTAGCAATAAGGTTATATTTTCGCATTAATCTTCGAATCTTCTTGTGGTTCATGACAACGCTGCTCTTCCGTTCAAGTCTCATCTTCACTACTAAGGCTCCAGCTTTACCATTCAAATCGTCAAAGTGCTTTTGGATAAGGAAAGCGTCACGCTCATCTGCTTCCTCTCGTAACTGTCTGGATTCCTCAGCCGCAAGCCAGCGGTAATAACCGCTTAAACTCACATGGGCCAACTTGCATAGGTAGCGCGTCATACGCTGTAGGCCGTGCTTGCGGATGGTGTGGTTAATGATCTGGAAGCGCTCGGAGGGTGTCAACGTTTCCTCAGCATTTTCTGCTTTTCGAGCGCCTCGAGCTTTTTTAAAAAGTCATTCTCCATCTCAAGTAGCTTGATTCGTGCTTCCGCACGTTTTAGTTTTTCTTCGGTGGAGAGTTCTCCTGCAGGTCTTCTGCCCGTAGATCCTTTTCCCCGATGATTCTCAAGCAGTCCATCTTCTCCATGAGCCTGGTAAGAATTACGCCAACGGTTTAGGCAATGCTTGGGTTTCTTACGACCGATAATATCCATATTAAATCCGGCTTTGAGGAAAATCTCCATCGGGGTTTGTCCCTCTTTATAGGCCTTAACTGCTGCAAGTTTAAACGTAGGTGAATACGTAATACTCTTCTCCGTCACGTTCTCGACATTTGGATTCCCCTCTAGCTGTTTAATCTCATTTTCGTTGAACATCTTTAAATCACCTCTCGTTTTATTGATGAGTTCTTCCACGGTTTTGTTTCAATAGTTCGATTAAAACACAAATGACCCGTAAGAGGGTCACTTTTTTCAAAGTTTCCATCTTACGGGTCACAGTTCACTCCCAGGCTGTCGAGACTTTCTCGACAGCCTTCTTTATGACCTAATTATTTAAGACGACACCGCGTTAACGTTGTATAATATAGGTAACTATTATAGAACGGATGGTATTCTACATGCTACGTTCCAACCGAGAAAAACAACAAGTCTACGAGTTTGATTCCATGGAAGATTTGGTCCCGCAAGATCATTTGCTGCGCAAAGTAGATAAACATATCGACTTTTCCTTTATCGATGAACAAGTTCGGCCCTTGTATTGTGCGGATAATGGACGACTGAGATTGACCCTGTTGTTTTATTTAAGATGATATTTCTCGAATACTTTTATGGCATTGGTAGCGTCAAGAAGTTTGTGTAAGCTTGGTAGAGGTATCTCTTCGGATTGTTAAGTGGTGATGTTCTTTGGGGTGGGGAGAAGCCCCACCCCAAAGAACACCCAACCTTAGTTACGCTTGCATAAGTGAAGCTGGATAACGTGTCTCAAACATCTCGTTCAATTTCTTCCTAACCTCCAGATCTCCAAACCCACGAATGACTCGTTCCGCAAAACGTTCGTTGTAGTACATGACGTCGAGGTAGGTCAAATTATGTTGTATGTAAATAACCAGGATGAGTCAGCAATTTTTAATGCGAGGATAGCTAAATTCTATGTACTCAGCATGAATGGATCAGATCATCCTTTTAATCGTATACAACAACCCCAGTGCCTATGTAGCATTGGGGTTGTTGTTACTGAATCAGTATTCGTTTTGCAAAGCTTTCTATCAAGTGCTTTTTTTATTCTTATTTATTACCTTTTTCTACATAATCCATATCATTTACTCAACTGTGTACTTGCCATCATCATATATTATCTTTGATATATTCGCATTAGCAAGTCCAGCTTCCAGTTCATCTAGAGATTCTGGTTCTATTGAATAGAATAATAATGCCATGAGTGATTCCATGAGATACTACCGAAACATCTTCAGCATTTTCTGCCGTTTGCTTGTATCAATTCTTTTATTGGTATCAAGCAAAATATCAACATCAAAAATTTCCATAAACTCATTTATACTCATATTATTTGCTTCTGCAAGATCAGCTTAAAAATGTGAAGCATAGAACCAGTAAGACAACCACGGACATCACAGCAATAACTTCAATTCATGAGTGTAGACCTGGATTCATATATCCAGTTGCATCCCATCAAATGCAACTATAATACCTTTCGGTTCAAAAATTTGCATCAAATCTTCATGTAGCAGATGGGCATTATGAGAGAAATGAGTTACCACGATTTTCCCTTCCACTTTCATAACATTATTCTGGGCCAACCAATCCCGTGTTTTTAGTGTATCCTTGACATTCATATGACCGTCGCATTGTTCGGCATTCCCCGTTGTACATTCCAGAATGGCAAGATCCAGCTTCTTCCCTTTCAACCAGTCCCAAGTCTGTTCAGGAAACCAACCACTGTCGTGACCATAAAATATAGTTTTGCCGTCCTTCTCTATTATGTACAATAAACAAGTTTCTTTAGGATCATGCTTGGCAAGCAATGGGGTAATCGTAGCTGTTTGTGCTTGTACGGTTTCAAACGGTTTCAAGTTGTGGAATTGGAAGCGATGCGATTCCGTGGCGAGCAATTGACTGCAGTGCTTAATAGGCAAGTCATGACCATACAGATGGAGCTCTTCCTCTTCAATAAATTGGGCATAACCAAACGCACGAATCAGTAAATCTTCAGGGTACAAATGATCGGAATGTGAATGTGTAAATAATAAATCACGAACCTTATCCATATCAACAGAATCACGGATGGAATGATGTAAGGTATCCGCCGGAAAGTCGATCTTTAGCACCTCATCAATCAAGACCGAAGTCCGTGTACGAATATTTTTCCCGCCAAGTACTTTGGCTTGCTTACAAGTCTCGCAATGGCAGAATAAAGAAGGAATTCCTTCAAATGCAGCTGTTCCATGAAAGTGAATTTTCATAAAAATTACCCCCTTGTAATAGAGTACAACAGGACGTTAGTCCTGCTGTTCTCCCTGAGTCATACTTTAAACTGGCTCACCTAATATTTGCATCATCCAAATACTGCAACCATTGCTTCTTATATTCGTCTTGAATCTTATCTAAACCTGCTTTGTTTTGCCTTTTCCATAAATATTCTCAGGCCACCCTCAACATCATCTACAAGACTAACATTCAGTGGATATAGATATTGTTTTCAAATTGTTCGACTGCCACTCTCTCTGCTTAAAATGGCAAGTACAGCATCGAAGCTCTTATCAAATATCAGTTCTCAAGAAATACAAAAACGAAGTACAAAACAAGAATACCTCATTAAAAAAGTACATCAAATTATTGAACAAGACTATTGCAATTCCAACCTGTGCTAAAATTCAATAGCAGACGAGTTCTCGATGTCTCCAATTCATTTGAGCCGGTTAATTAAACATTAACCACAAATGCACTATCTGATATAATTAGCGAAATGCGGATGAATAAAGCCACAGAGCTGCTAACTTTAAATCAAATATGCCGGGGGTATGAATAATGAAACGGTGGTTACCTGCAGCAATTCTGGTGATGGGGCTTGTTTATATTTTTGGGAGCTCTGCACTAATTTATAAATTAATTCCGATGTGGCTAATTCTGATTCATGCTTATTTACAGAAACCAAGTGTAAAAGATTTATATTCTTTAATTACACTTATCGGTTTATTCTTCTGTATGCTTGGTGACGGTCTTCTTCAATGGTTTATGATTGGACTGTCTGCATTTCTAATTGGTCATCTATTCTATACCGCGGCATTCATCACAAGATGGCAATTCTCTTGGTTAAGATTCCTGACTATCATTCCAATTCTTATATTTAGTGGGTTTATGGGATACCAGCTATATCATGCTCTAATAGATTCAGGTGACGGAGGATTAGTCATTCCCGTATTTATTTATCTCGTTGCTATTGCTTCGATGGGTTGGTTCTCTATTATGACAGGTAATAAATGGGCCATATTGGGTAGTTTATTGTTCATCACTTCAGACTCCATTTTATCCTGGAATATGTTTGTTTCAGATGTCGCCTATTCAGGTCCAATCATTATGTCAACCTATTACACCGCTCAATTCCTTATTAGTAAAAGCATAGGGCATGATAAGGTCAATTCCTATCATCAAAAGGACGTAGTAGCTTAATAACAGACGAAGAACCAAAGGCAAAGTGACACTTGCGCATGCTTCAAGTGCCACTTTGCCTTTGGTATTTTCGTTTACAACCTCACCCATTGGTATGATGTTGAACATTCGCCGTCGTTTGCCCTGGATGATCCAACCTACTGCATATCACCGCAATTGAACATGCCCCTATCGCCATAATGGCAGCAGCTATTGGAAGAGAGGTTAAGCCTCCATGCCGGACAACCACTCCACCAATAGCGGATCCTCCTGCGATTCCCACATTAGAGGCAACTGGATTCAACGATGCGGCAAGGTCCTTCGTTCTTGGTGCGAACTGCTTGGCCAAATCGATCAAATAGAGCTGTGCTGGTGCGCTCACAATACTCGACATTGTGGCTAGCACCATGAGTACGACCATTCCTAAAATTGGGATCGATGCGGTCATACTAAAGACGATATAGACTACCGTTTGTATAAGAAATACGAATCTTAGCTTGCTTACCGCATTCCCCGACGCAATCTTACCTCCTAGCCAGTTGCTAACAATCGTGGCAATCCCATATACCAGCAGCACACCGCTGACCGAACTCTTAGGAATATTCATCACTTGTTCCAGTAACGGTGTAATGTATGTATACATAACAAATACGGCACCCACAGCCATAACCGGAATAAAGAAAGCAAGAATGATGCGTCCATTCGTGAGCAGTTCGAACTGATCCTTGAGCGAGCTAGGCACAGGTTTCGGTAGTCCGCGTGGAATATACATATAATTTAGTACAATAGCAATTCCAGCTAATATTCCATTTAGAACAAATGCAGCCGGCCAAGTGAAAAACTGCCCTACTAATGTGCCAATCGGCACACCAAGCACGTTCGCAATCGCGAAACCACTCAGAATAGTAGCAATCCCTTTGCCTCTCTTGTCAGGGTCAACCACTTCGCTAGCTATCGTAATTGCTACAGACAGGACAAAGCCACACAGTACGGCTGTAACTATTCTCGTCACCAGTAGCATACTGTAAGATCCGGCTACAGCACTCCACAAATTCAGTAGCAGAATCAATACAAGAGTTACAAGAATCGTGATCCGTTTCGGAACACGGCTGCACAAGGACATCATTAGAGGTGTGCCAATCGCGTAAGAGATCGCGAAGCCTGATACCAATCCCCCGGCTGTCGCTAGCGTAACTCCAAGACTCGCGGATATTTCCGAGAGTAAGCCAACAATAATATACTCCGTCGTACCCAGAATAAAAGCCATAAACGTAAACGAGAAAATCAATGCGTTCTGTCGTGTTGTTTTCATGGTGCTCCCCTACCCATTTTTCTCTATATTTAAAAGAACATGCAATACTCATATTACTCATTTAGGCTATGTTGAGCAATCCTATTTTTCGTGCTCTTTCTTCCAGACATAATAAAAGAGCCTACGGATTCGCAGACTCTTACTTGGAATATTTCCGTTTGCGTATACGTTGTTGATTCGGAAGGGATTTAAAAAAAACAAGCGAGTCCATCCTTCAGAACGGCTCGCTCGGTTCAAACAGATATTGTATTAGCAAGCAGAGCTTACTGCATCTCTTTCGTCGGTCCCATCACGCCCGGCACCGTTAGGCCCGCCTGACGGAGCAATACCGTCATTTGACCACGATGATGTGTCTGATGATCGATGAGCATCCGCAAAAACTTGCCTCTGATCATCTTGCCTCCAAAAACGTTGATTTCTTACCTAAGCCAGCTCCAACAAATCCCTTGTATCAGCGTTCCTCAAACTTATGACATAATACCGCCCATGATATTAGGTGAGATTCTGTGCATCAAACGAAAAGAAATGATACTATGTATGATGGATAAAGGACTTCGCAATTGCTAAAAATCTTTTTTAGATGTTGCAACAGGAGGAGATAAAATGAGTAACGAACAGAACTTTTGGCTTGATTTACCGAAGCCATTTTTTATATTAGCGCCAATGGAAGATGTCACAGATGTTGTATTTCGTCACGTCATTAGTGAAGCTGCAAAACCCGACGTATTTTTCACGGAATTCACAAATACAGAAAGTTATTGTCACCCTGAAGGAAGACATAGTGTCCGTGGTCGGTTAACATTCACAGAAGATGAGCAACCGATTGTCGCTCATATTTGGGGCGATAAACCAGCATTTTTTGAACAGATGAGTATTGATATGAAAAAACTTGGTTTTCGTGGTATCGATTTAAACATGGGATGCCCAGCACCCAACGTCGCGCCCAACGGAAAAGGTGCTGGATTAATACAACGTCCTGAAGTTGCAGCAGAAATTATCCAAGCAGCAAAAGTAGGTGGATTACCAGTTAGTGTTAAAACAAGATTAGGTTACACTAATATTGACGAGTGGCGCAATTGGTTAGAACATTTATTTAAACAAGATATTGCGAATCTTTCCATTCACCTTCGTACAAAAAAAGAGATGAGTAAAGTAGATGCACACTGGGAGTTAATCCCTGAAATAAAAAAATTACGAGATGAAATTGCTCCAAATACGTTGTTAACTATTAATGGAGATATTCCTGACCGCGCAACAGGATTAAAATTAGTAGAACAATACGGCGTTGATGGTGTCATGATTGGCCGCGGTATTTTCACCAATCCATTTGCTTTTGAAAAAGATCATAAAGAACATAGCGCGAAGGATTTTCTCAATTTACTACTTTTACAGTTGGATCTTCACGATAAATATTCCATAGAAACCGAACCACGTCTATTTAAACCACTTCTTCGCTTTTTCAAAATCTATGTTCGTGGATTTAGAGGTGCAAACGAACTAAGAATCCAATTAATGGATACCTCTTCAACAGATGAAGTACGTCGTTTAGTAAAACGTGTTTTAGATGAAGAATTAGATTGAGACATACCCACCTTTTCCAGAATCCAAGTATTTAGACTTCACTCCGAAATGTTTGCGAAATCAATACGACTACATCAAAAATAATGAGAGACCTCCCAAAAGTTCAATGAACTCATGAAAGGTCTCTGATTATTGCGCTCCCTTCGCTAGAAGGGCTTTTATATAACTGTCTTTCTTCTTTTGTACGTCTATCGAGACAAAATGAGGAAGGACGAAATAACCCTATGACTCTATGTATTTCTTGCAACTATTTAGTTTCAAAAACTGTTCGCAGATGTCCAATCTGTGGAAGAAATTACGGCAAATTAAGTTGGCTTCGAGAGAGTCGAACATTTAATTTTTTTATGTTCTTAGTTACCGTTTCAATATGTTTAATATAAATTTTCGACTTACTTTGGTGAAAAAAAACATCCCCAATCATATCGATAATAAAGACCACTTAGGATATTGAAGTGCACCCCTTATAGTAGACATTGGAAAAACCCATATGGGAAACCGATGATACTTTAGGGGTGTATTTTTATGAGGAAAAGAGAGCAAACGAATAAATTGTATTCAAATGAAGTAAGGAAAGAAGCCGTGCGTTTACACGAGGAGGACAAATGGACGTACAAGCAGATTACAGAAAAGTATGGAATACAAGATAAAGATAGAGTTCGTAAACGTAAATGGGTGTATAAATTCAGGAAACTAGGCGAATACGGATTATTGGATAACAGAGGCCGCCGAGAAGAGTATATAGATAAGGATCGTTACAACCAACAACTTCAACGGGAGAATACGGTACTAAAAAAGTGCTTAGAAATCTGGAAACGGGAGGTGTAAAAGGCAAGTATGCAATTATCGAGGAGTTATCTGATCTGTACCCAGTGACTCTGCTATGTGAATTACTTGATGTATGGAGGAGCGTATACTATAGATATCTTAAGCGTAAGCAAGCAGACCCTGATGGCGTAATCAAGCAGCGGATAAAGGCGATTTATCTACAGCGTGAGCGAATTTACGGCTATAGGAGAATCCAAGGTGAGTTAGAACGTCAGTACAATGAAACGGTGAATCATAAGAAAGTATTACGTCTGATGCAAGAAATGGGTATTAGATCTATCATTCGTGCTAAGCGTCCCTATTTTAGTAATTATCAAACCGCGCAATCAGATGGCAGGGTATCTCCAAACCTCTTTATCGTGAATTCACTGCTACGAAACCAAACCTTAAATGGGTTACAGATATCACACAATACCGCGTTGGGGAGCAGCGTCTCTATCTGTCTGCCATAAAAGATTTGTGTGGGAATGTTATTGTAGCGTTTCATACTAACACTAGAAATGACAATGAGTTGGTGCTGAACACCTTTGCAAAAGCTTTTAAACAACACAAGGATGCTTCTGGTAAGATAGCTGATCTAATCGTTCATAGCGACCAGGGATCCCAATATACGTCCCACGAATACCACGATCTACTACCTAAGGTCGGCGCTCGAATCAGCATGTCTCGTCGGGGCAATTGTATAGACAACGCCGCAATGGAAAGTTTTTTCTCGCATCTAAAAACGGAAGCACTCTACCCCTATGATATTAGTTCAATTAGCGAGGCTCAACAACGAATTGAGGAGTTCATTCGATTTTATAATAATGAACGAATCCAAATTAAATTAAAAAAGAAGACTCCAGTTGAGTATCGACTACAATTCACATCATGAGTGTGTTAGATCAAAATCAAATGTTAGAACTGGACTTCATTAAGCTAATGGGCAATTTAATTTAAAAATACCCAATATAATTAATCTATTTTGTCTCCAAACTTCTTTCCGAATTCCTCCATTAGATCAATAATTGGAATCAATTTCTCCCCTTTTGATGTTAACGAATACTCAACACGCGGAGGTACTTCGGGATAAACTTTGCGATTAATTAAGCCATCCGCTTCTAATTCTCGAAGTTGCTTGGTTAGAGACCCTTGTGAAATCCCCCATAAAAGAGTCTTGATTTCATTGTATCGATGCGGTTTATACTTTAAAAACCATAGAATCAGGTACTTCCAACGTCCTGAAAGCATGTTTTGGGTATAGGCAATGCCATATACTTCTCTGTGATCCTTCTTACATTCTTCGTTAAATCCATCTTTGCTTATTCTAGACACCTTTCCACCTCAATCTGCTGTTTGGTACAAAAAAAAGTACTATGTCAATTTTAATTTCCCTCTTCAAAAATAAGAGCAATGTATATATATTAGTGCATGTATACAGTTTACTCAATCGACTCAATAATAAAGTAGAAAATAGGAGGAATGAAAATGAGATTTGGAATTATAGGTGCAGGACCAATTGGATCAAATATTGCGAAAAAATTGGTTGAGAATGGACATGATGTCAAGATTGCAGATGCTCGTGGGATTGAACGCTTGGAAGGGAAAAAACTTACAGGAATACCTGTAATCGTAGAAGATGTAATTAAAAATATTGATGTTCTTATAACATCAATCCCTTTCCACACGCTGCCAAGCATTCGCAACATTATTGATAAAGTTGGGGAGAAAGTAGTCGTTGTAGACACTTCAAATTATTATCCTCAAATAAGCAATAAGATCGAAGAGATTGAGAACGGGATGGTTGAAAGTGTGTGGGTATCCAATCATTTTGGTAGACCTATCATTAAAGCTTTCAACAATTTCTTAGCCTATACGTTAGAACATCATGGAACTCCCGAAGGGACTAATGGACGCATTGCCATAGCGATTGCTGGTGATGACCTATCCCATAAAAATAAAATTATGGGTCTAGCGAACAATCTAGGCTTCGACTCCGTAGATAGTGGTTCTTTAAGCGATTCGTGGAGACAACAGCCAGGAACCCCTGCGTACTGTACAGAACTTACAAAAGAGGAACTAACCATAGCCTTAAATAAAGCGAATAAAGAAAAAGCTCCATTTCTGCGTGATAAGGTGATGGAAAAGCTGTCAGCTTCTCCAGGTGCAATTTCAATTCAAGATGTTATTAAAGCAAATAGAGAAATATTTAATTCTTAAGTTAGAAACCCTTATTGAGGTAATTGGCGATCAACTAACGGGAGACGATAGTTAAATCATTGAAGCGGCTGACCAAATTCTAGTCTGCCGCTTTGTCATTTAAATAATTCAGTTTTATAGGGCTTTTTTCATTGTCTACAATATTGGGTCTTGACCATATACCTAGGTGGTCTTATGCTCATTCTATTTCTTCGTCTTTTGGGACGCTCCTTTATAGGCATCTGAATTTTCACCAGCAAATTCTGCATCAAGACTTGGAACACCTAGTTTCTTTTTTACTTGTTTGGAGCTATGCTTCGCATTATTCTTCTCATTCATCACAAATACACCTCCTCGTGTCGGTAGTATTATGTGGTGAGTAGCTTCACATTATTCGATGTGATGGTCGCGGAGTCCTGTTTTTGAGAAGTTTTTTATATAAGGAAAAAAGCCCACCGACCATACAGAACTGATACCTTGAAGGCAGTTCATATAGGTTAGTGGGCTTTAACTATATAAAAATCTCGCATTAATACATGAATAATTTAAACTATAGATTATTGAAATTTATCAGCAATCATTTTACGTTGTATTTGCCTAATTATTTCGTTATCCAGCATTTTCTTTTGCTGATCGATTTGCTGAGCGCGGGCTACGGGCATTAATTGCGTTCCTCAATGTAATCTACCTTAGTCTCGACTCGTGTTACACGTTGCAACGTTTCCAATTGCGATCCGGCATCCCCATTCCCCTGTTCTAATTTTTAATAGATATTCCTCACGTAACAGTGATGGCAAAGTAAAAAACATAATGGAAACCATTCGAAAATATTAACTACACACAAGAATAAAAAGGTAAATTATCCCAGTTTAGCGAATTACAATATAGATCGTTATTCCTATTAAATCAAAGAGAGGAGATAACAACCTTGAAATATCAAGGCGCTGTAGTTAAAGAACAAGGTGTAACCTTTGCTATTGTAATTGTAAAACCTCAAATTCTTAATTCTGCAGAACGCGAAATAGTGAGAAGTAGGTTTAGACCTTACTTTCCTCTCGGCATTCCAATTGTTTTGATGGCACAGAATCCCAATGGCATACCTACGTATCATGGAAAACAAGATATTGTTAATTTTTTAGCTAGCATTGATTTTCAGGGTATTTCTTGGAAGGAATACTCCATCGGATAGCCCCTGCCTTCATAGATTGAATTTTCAAATCAACATTCTCAGCATTGGAATTAAAGATCTAAATTCCATCACTTCACTTCCTTTAAATAACTCTGTGTCAAAAAAAATACGCCCTATACGGCGCCGTCTGCTTTCGATTTTTCTTCCACAGGTTGCTGAGCCCTCTCTATGATTGCCATTACGTGATTTTTAAGCAAAAACGGGACCCCTAAAGGTCCCGTTTTCCTTGATATATCAGGCTTTTTGATGTAATGATTACATCATGCCGCCCATTCCACCCATGCCGCCCATATCAGGCATACCTGGTTTTTCTGGTTCTGGTTTGTCAGCGATAACTGCTTCAGTTGTCAGGAATAGACCTGCTACGGAAGCTGCATGTTGTAGTGCAGAACGAGTTACTTTCGCTGGGTCAACGATACCTGACAAGGTTTTCAGAGCAAATATATCACCGTTATTAATAACAAATTTAGAGCAATGACCACTTCTTGCAATCATGCTTACATTTACATTGTAAAGTGGTGGTTGATCTATGTAAATACTCTCATCGAAAAACCAACTAATTTCAGACATAAAAAACTCCCTATCATCAACTTACTAAAGCGACTGAAAGAGAGTTTATTATAATTCAGTTAATTTATTCCCACTCAATCGTTGCAGGTGGTTTCGAAGTAACGTCGTAGACGATACGGTTTACGTTTTCCACTTCGTTTACGATACGAACAGAAATTTTCTCAAGCACATCCCATGGGATACGTGCCCAGTCAGCTGTCATACCGTCGATGGAAGTTACTGCGCGGATACCTACAACCTGCCTTAATAGAGTAAATTACTATTCAATTATCACGTTATTTTTGTATATCAATTGTAGCTGGTGAAGGCAATGTTTACAAGCTTACACAAAAACTAAACATCATCCGCATTCACGAGTAAATTATAAACTTTTGACACATCTATTAAGATTTCTTAGAACATCTTCAACAATTTCAAACAATTTGATTATGAAATCATTATCAAGTATTATTTCCTTTCTGTCTGATAATTTTATATGTGAACATTCCTCTATTTTATTTACTAATTCTGTAAAGTCCTTTTTTTCTATTACGCCGTTACTATGCATGATTCTATTACGAAGTTCTCGGACAAAATCAAGTTGAGCTATTTCGTCTTTTGTAACTACCTCACTCCCGAAACTTTCATTCAAATAATTGAGCTTATCAGTTAAATGCCTAGCATTAACATCACTAGAGAGTTTACTTTTTACATCATTATAAAAATCTATCATCTGAACTTCAAAAAAAGAATATATATTTATCAATATAGAATTGTTAGTAATTCTAGGCAGTGTCTCTCTCATTTGAATTATAATATCATAATGATAATCGACATACTCATCTTTATCTTCTTCATCAAGTCGGTCGATTTCTTCACCTATTTCATCTAAGTTACTTTTCCATGTCCGCTGAGTTTCTTCAAACAATGTTTTTAAATCTTCAAGATAACTTAACTCTATTATTTCATACCAGTTCAAATTATTAAAATGCATTATGTTGTCACCTCTTCTTCTTTGTTGTTGATTTCTTTATTTCACTTTTTCACTATTAAATGTCTAACATCACTTACAAAAAGATTGATGTCTTTTTCATGATAGTTTCTAGTCTTGTTAAATTCATCTAATGTTTTATTAAGGTTAAGTGTAGTTTCGTTATTTACTTTTGCAGATTCAACAACAAACATCTTCAGAGGTTCAATTAGATGATTAATCACATTATCCTGGCTGTCTTTAATTATTTTTAAGAGCAGTTCTCTTGTATTGTCTCTTAATGATCGATTTTCACTTAGTCTTAGTAACGTCTCTATCAAATTCCCATACTTATGAGTGATATAAATATAATCAACATCAAAGAAACCTAGACGAATCCTATCTAGTTTTTCTAGCCCCTCTAACCTCTCCTTTTCGGATAATCCTCGTTTTATTTCAAATTCATCGTCCAATGGCAAAATGGAAAAATCGCTATTCAGTTTAGTCTTCCCCATTAAGTAACGTTGGATGCTTCCCATCATTTTAAGATGATTATCAATAATAAAACCTTGACGAAAAAAATGAATCAAAGCATTTGTTCGTACTAAATTAATATAATCAAAATTAAAGTTCTCGTGCAATAACAACAAAATATCTTCTTCTATTGAAGCAGTCTTACTTATGGCTTTTCTTATTTTTTGAGGCGGAATTACTGTATTGTTTATCTCAAAATGATTGAGATTATCAATTATTAATTTACCGTTTGTATAGTCGCCCCATTTTCCAACAAGATCCAAAAATTCAAATATTAAATCAGCGTATATGTCATTATATTTTTCATTTAAGTAAAGGTAATTAAGCATCGAATCGATCTTCTGTTTCTCTTGAAATTCTCCAAAGTCTATGACTTGTCCATTATTGTCATCTAACTCTTTTAGTAACAAGTAACCATCTTTATTATTTGGATTTATATCTGGTCCATAAACTGCTATATATCCAATTACCTTCTCATCTGAACATATAAATAAATCTGGTGATTGTCTCAAACTGGTAAACTTATCAAATCTATTAATCCAGTTTATAAAAGTAACAATGACAATTCCTATTTCCTTATTAAAGTAGGGAGAGGTGAAGCTATCTAATAAAATCCTTAGTTCCTTTCCAATAGGTTCAAATTTCTTATTTACTTGAAATCCAATATACTTCCTTCTACTCAATAACGATAGTATTTCTTCACGTTTTAAGTTTATAAAAGTTCTATAAGATTCTAACTCATCGAGTCTTGTCTCATAACCATATACTATTTTAATTAGGTGATTAATTATTGATAATACCTGCGTGTCTACTTGCATTTTAAAGTAGTCATTAAAATCATCACCAAGTAAACCTTTTATATAGAGTCCCTTGATTGTTTGGGTAATTATTTTTACAATTATTTTTTTGGTCTCTGATTTCTCTTTCCCTTTCAAGCTATAGCAAAGAGGTCTTCTAAATCGTAAATCAAATGGCAAATCATCAAAATCACCATAATCTGTATTGAAAATACAGATTATTCTGTCCCAACCTAATACTTTGGCTGCATAACCTAGTTCTAGTAGCACGTTTGGATTTGGTGTTTTTCTATCCTTAGAGCCACAATTAATTATGCTAATATCAGCAATAAAAATTTTTGACTTCTCTATCTTTGAAAAAATTGTATTTACTATATCTGGTGTTCCTAGCTCATTCTTTGTATCTCTATCTAAATTTAAATCCAATTGAAATTCATTCGTCTTGCTCAATTCTTTTATTGATGCCACTATACAAGATTCTATAAATCCTCTATTTTCATTATTAGGCAGATCAGATTGCCACGAATAAAAGATATTATTATTCATTTTATCTCCTCACATACTTTATTCTCAATGCCATCCCGCTAGGTACCTTATATCTTATACTTTTTGGAAAACTTACTCTTTATTAGAGTATATTTATGTTAAATCTCCTTATCTCTTACTAATTGCTCTGTATAGGTTCAATAATGATGTTTCGTTCGAACTCCGCAAATACTGTCAGCAACCCGAAGAGAACCTTCCAAACAGATGAAGTAGTATCTATGTTGTCATTGGTTGAAATCAAGGTAACTCCTTAAGATTAAATCTCATCAAGAGATAGATATACAACAAGTGTATCACCTTCACCTAATATATCTAATTATATTTTGTAGCTGCTCTTCCTGTTATCTTTAGCACCGCTTGCACATTCTTGGAGTATCTTTTTGACTCAAAACTTGATTAACTCATCAAGTTGAAGATTTAGAATCTGATCTGCTGCTGATATACTTACATAACCTATTATCATTTATCTTCACCCTACACTGATAACTATATAGGGTAAATATACCATTAATAGATTTTGAGATGAGTATTGGTACATTCGGGATAAAATAAAAGCTATAATCGGAATCATCAAACTTGTATCTTAAATCGTATCAAAAACCTTGGTTTTTGAGATAAAAGTGATACTAACTCTAAATTATGTGTTTTGTAAATTTACAGGTTACAAAAAAGCTCTCATGACAGAAGAAAAGCACCATCGGAGGGATGATGTCTATGGCTTATAAAACTTCTCTTTTATGTATCATGTACCCTTCACTCAATCACGAAAATAATTCAACTTAACTCCTTTAAGCTCCCAGCGTGAATATTTACGAAGATCTCGACCTCTGAGAATTAGCTAATATATCATTTAGTAAGTCTTAATACTGCATGTACCGTGGATAAATAATAATGAAACATCCACTCATACCAAACTTTTTTATTGTACTCATCAAATTGCTTATCATTATTGTGCCTTATCTTGTAACTATTCACTATTCCAAAAATCATCTTATCATGTTCATTTGAAGTAAAATCCAACATTTTCTTTCTTAACGGTTCAAGGGCATCTGCTAATATATTTATCGCCTTCTTTTTTTGTTCATTGTTTGCAGAGAAATGAAAAAATAGATGTACAGCTGTTTCAATCTGTTCGATTACTTCATCATCTGTGTCTACTGGTAAATCCGTTTTTAAGAGCTCATTTAGACCAGTGTATGTTAAATTAGTAATCCCTCCGTCCTTTATTAACTTGTATCCATGCTCATAGTATCTCAAATATTGATTAATCATGTTTCTAAATTCTTTTTGTTCAGGTTCTACAAAACTAGTATGATCAACAAAATTTCTAATATGTTCATGCAAAATCTCAATCACAGTAAATAAGGTATTTTTATCATATTGAAGGTAATATTTTTCAATCGGAAAGACTTTACTATTTCCTGTATGAGCAAAAAAATATGCAACCGGATTTGGAGTCAACCTACGTTCCTTAAATTCACTTCCTTGAAACGCTGCCTCAAAATATCCTTTATCAAAAAAATACTTATACACGTCAAAAAAGTAACCATTCATAGCTTTTAAATCTATCGCACAAGTTTTTGTTAGCTTATTTCTCTCAATGTAGTACATAAATCTCACCTCTCTTAAATTGTTAGTTCTCTTAGAGAATTTCTGATAACGTTTAGCATTCCTGACTTTCAAACTGCTTAAGTGACTGTAGAGAACGGGTCATTTAGCTGGTTGAATGTGTCACCAGAAATACCTCTCTGAAAATCCCCTTGGCGACCAAGGAGCGAAGCAACTGCGTAGATCGGTGTTATGTGAAATGTCCACTTCTCCGAAGAACCCTAAATTAAACTAAATTAATTATCTCTTTTTCTTCTAATTGCAATGTGATTCTGTAGCACTCAGGACAAAGGTTAGTAATTATAAATGGAGACTCTCCTTTTGAAACTAGTTTTGGGAAATATCTTCTGAAGATCTTATTGTTTCTAACATCTATAGTAATATTCTTCTCCAGTTTATAATAATCTTTATTACAGCCTGAACATATATCTGTATTTATGTAGTCATCACAATTCACACAGTATTCGGCGTGTTCTGTTATGCCACTATCATAGTCGTAGTAGGCTTCTATAACTGAATTACAAGAGCATCTTGAACACTTCGTGCTTTGTAAATTACCACATTTAAAACACATTAGAGCATTCAATTTAGGATCATACCATGCATAATCAGCAGTATCACATTCAGGACAATCACAAAAATTACACTTTTCTTTTTCTTTTTCTTCCACAAAAGCTAGAAATAAATTTTCTTTCAAGTCTTCATCATCTATTGTATGAACAGCTTCAAAAATAGTCTTATATTTTTGTCCACAGTGAAGACACCTTAAACCTTCTCCGTCCTTTACAAGTTTCTCAATTGAACAAAATGCACATGGCAAGGCAATTGTTCCTATTTTGATTCCTTTTGCATTCCTATAGTAAGTTGTCTTTATTTCGTCCACATTAACAACTAATGACCAATTTTCAAGTACTGATGATAAAGTCTTCCCTTTAAACTCTTTAACAACTCTATCTAAAGAATATAGTGTTTCAGCAAATATTTTCTTTGGATTAGTATTTTCATCAAATATCACTTCTTTATGTATGATATTATTTCGAATGGTTCTAATAGCTTCGAAGTTTTCCCTATCGTGATTTGAAATTGTTTTTAATGTTGTTTCATAAGAAAAAACTTTATTAATTCTTGTAACAAGATTTTCTGCTGAAACAGTTTTCTCCTCTTTATCTAAATTTTCTCTAATAAATAAAGGATGTACGTCCTCTAAAAGGCTCTTTAATATTAGTTCACTTCCTGTCGCTAAAAATAAAATTGCATATTTGTATTCAAAATAGGTATCTTCTTCAATTGCTACTAAATACGAACTTATACTTCTATTCAAAAAATCTATTGCGTTATCGTAAAGTCTTAATTCTAATAAGGGCTTCTGTGAACTCGATTGATTCATTTATTTTCTTCCCCTCTTATTGGACATTTCTCATAACGTTCTTGTATCTACGAACCCGAGAGGCTTAAAGGAGCGCTAGCGACGATGCTGAATGCAGTGTTAGATGAAGTCCTCGACTTCCTGATCTACTTATATATTTTCAAATATCTCTCTTTATAAATGGTCTTACTTTTTCTTTCAAATTAATATTGTTTCCTGCCCAGAGTATCATCTCGACACCGTAAATACCCTCAGGATGAATATCTAAATTACAATCTTGTTCTTTAAAATTATCAACACCAATGTCTTTATCGAACTTAAGAATTATTTCGTCATTTAAATTTACTACTTCGCCATTGTGCATTGGGTAATCAATGGCTCCGATATTTGGTAAGTTTATAATATTACCATCTGTGTCTCTGTTCGTTATTCTAACGCCAATCCAATTACCAACATGATCATAGAGCAAAAAGCATCTTACTGATGATTCTCCTCCAATATTATCAACATATTTAGACTGTTCCTTTAAATAAATATAGACTAAATAGTTATCTTCAATGGTAATATGCATTGGCTTCTCCTTTGTGATTTCCGATTTTCCGAGGATTTCACCTAACGTTCCCGCATACGTGACCCAGCCTTAGGTAGCTCTTATCTTAGAGCGAAGTCTATTGAATTTCTAAATATCATATGGAGGTAGCCGTTTCGTGAATACTTTGTTATCGGATGGATGAGTCTTCGAAGGTAACCTAACCAAAATCACTACTTGTTAAGATAATATCTGATGATCCTCGATATATGTTCCTAAATCTATGTTCAATTCATGATAGTTACTGGATGTTTGTGTATCATTCTCAAGAATAAAGCCTAATCTTCTTAGTATGAGCATCTCTGAATCAATATAATATTTTGCATCAATATTAAACTTTTTACATGTTTCACTAATTGAATGAATCTTTCCTTCTTTAATACCCCAACGAAATCTTAAAGCATTCATTTTTTTCTTAACTTGTATAAATGATTCATCACTTGTTAACAACTCTACTAATTGTAAGACTAAGAAAAACATAAATTTATCCGTTTCAATGTCTTCAGTTTTTATAATTTTACAGTATTGCTCTTCTGTAGGAGCGAACCCTCGTTTATGATCAAAATAAAACCATAACGACACAAATCTTAATAAATCTTCAAGCATATCAAGATCAATCGTTTCAGGTTCATAAAATATTTCCTGAAACACAGGGGTTAAAAATTCATCCTCATATCTACTTCCTCTTTTTTTATTGCACGATTCACAAAGAAGCCTAATATTCCTTTCATCTGAGGAACCACCTTTAGACCAGGGAATAATATGATCAAAATTCATTTCTTCATCAAGTACATTTTTTTTACATTCTTGACAAACCTGATTATCTCTTCGCAATACTTTAAATTTAACTATTTGAGGAATATTTCTTGTTATATTCCTCAGCTTTTTAGTCTCAGTAAATGGTTCGGCAACAAAAAAAACGGGACATAGATGACCAAAAATTCTACAAAGTTGCTCCTCGTTTTCTGTAATAGGGAAATTTTCTACAAGGGGACCATAAGGACAATAGTTAAGCTCCCAACAAGGTTTACAAATTGCAGTAATTCTATTATTATTTTTTCTTTGTTTCCACTGTGTAAAAGCTTTATCCATTCTATCTGCCATAATCCTATCTCCTTAAGAATCATTGTTGGATGAATTGTATGATGTTACTCATCTTTCAGATAACTCCTAATCTACGATCTCGCATTTACCTCTCATATGGACGGATAGAAGAGTTTGTGTAATCGTCCTATGTAGTTAAATAGGTGAAGCTACTCGGCTGGCTCAAGGTCATGTCATCCTATCCAATGGACTCTGGATGCAACAGATATCTTTGATCTGATATGAGTCTATATACCTAGCGAACATAATCATACCATATATTGTAATTGGACTCCTTGATTAAATTTCACCCTTATCATATCGCAAAATTTCTCTCTTGGGTCGCTGGCTGGATGTGTTATGGTGCTTTCTCTCAGTAACATTGTTTAAGCAAAAACTATCACCCTATGCAGCAAAAGCCACCCATAAGAGTGGCTATTCGTTGTATAATCGTTCAACTGCATGCTGCTTATCTTCTTCACTTGGTATACTGTAACGTAGAATTATATCTGCTGAGCTATGACCGCTCTGACTCTGAATCACACTTATGTCTTCACCCGCACTTACAAGCCCTGTAATGAAGCTGTGGCGCGTGTCTGGTGAGCGTTTTTGAAGCGCTGAGTTTAATGTTCATTTTTGGAATGTTCATTCTCGCTTTACTCACATACCTAAAGAAAAAGTAGACCGCCCTCTGACAAAGGTACGCGATCTACTTTTCTTGTAATTCGTCACTTTTTGCTCAAGCCAACTGCCCTTAAAAGCAGCTATCGTGATGACCGTAGCTACTAACTACGGTCTTTCTTAATATATACATATTATAACATTTATATCCTATTGTTCCAATAAAGCTTTTCTACATTCTCACACAGCATGATCTTGAGCATGTGTGGATACGTCTTCAAGGTCTTTTCATCTGAATTATTTTGAACTAACCTCAAAAAAGCAAAGTAGTATCAGCTACATCAAAATGCAATATATCACTCACTATTATCAAAATCTATTCCAGTAATGAAGAAATACCTTTCGAAACTAGCCTCAATACATTCAATGATAAGCTGCGTTAATTTTTCTGTCTCCCCATTAGTGCTTGCAGTCTCCAGTGCATCGTAGTATCTCCAGCGATCAGCAACTCTTATTGTCGTTTCTGGATATCCATACTTAATTAGGATCAAGTTCATCAACAATCGGGCTGTATGTCCATTGCCATCTCTGAAAGGATATATAGATTCAAAACCGAAAAGAAACTGTGCGGCCAGTTCTACTGGATGAAGATGCATTTTAGCTGCATCATACCAAGAGATTAACTTCTCCATCTCAGATGGAACCTGCATATAATTAGGCGGCACATGTTCACTACCAAATAAAACAACTTTGGACATTCGATACGATCCAGCTGCTTCCTTATCGATGCCTTTCATAACCAAATAGTGAATGTTCTTTATCGTATCTTCACCAATCTCAGCATCGTTAACTATCGACATAACATATTCCAACGCTTCATAATGGTTCAATGCTTCAAGGTGTTCTCTAACAGTCTTGCCACCTATTGTGATTCCATCTTCGACGACAACCTTTGTCTCAATAAGTCTCAGAGTATTGCCTTCAATGGCATTCGAATTATATGTCATATCAACTGCAATTGCTTTTTGAAGGCTTTCTACTGACTCCTTTGGCAGTGGCCTATACGAATCGAGTTGCTGCTTAAGGCTGTCAATCCTATCGAACCTTCCCATATAATTATCTTCCTCAATAACTCCTTTTTCTCCACATGTCACTCCTTCCGTCTTAGTAAATGTTATACCTTTAAGTGCTTGAACTACATTTCCTTGGATCTGTTCAGCATCTACTACAGCTCCCTTGCCTTCCATTGTGTTATCGTAACATTCCAGCAAGAAGTCTACACCTACAGCTCCTACGAGCTGCATTAAACGATTGAACTCTTCTTCTTTACCTATCTTTGTCGCTTCTACCTTTGGTATTACAGCTGTTTTGTAGAACTTCGACTTTCCTGTTCTTTTAGCTTGGAAATCAAGGAACCACTTATGTGATTCCTCTGTATTAAAGTCGTTTTCGTTTACTTTAAAAACTATCATTGTGTTTATCATGATGTCACTCCTAGATATGAATATTACAACAAGTCACATGGTCTGCAACATTTAGATCACTCTAAAACGACATACTCTCATCTGTGAGCTAAGTAAATTGCTGACAGCTGATTGTGATCATCTAAAATTTACGTTTATTCCTCACGTTGGAATGATTCCTTAACGATATTATTACTCACAAATTCCAAAGTACGGGTACACCAAGGCATGAGTTCCCTTCTCTCTTAAGTAGTATGAAATATTCACTCTCTGTTAAAATAAAATCTGCTAGTCTTTTTTCAAAAAAAGTGTTTACAAGAGTGATAAATATTGATATAATAAATTTTATATGTTTTATTTCCGATTATACTATCACATTCGCAATTGATTTTCTATATTTTTTTTATAAAATAAAAACTTATTCGTTGAACAGATGTGCTACTCTCTTATACAGCCGCATCATAACATCAAAAGGTAAATAATATCCCCTATACAAAAAGCTGTAGATCTCCGTTAAGGTCTACAGCTTTTTATATAGGGGATCATCATTTCGTAGGGCTAGTTCATGTTGCTACATTCTAACTCCTTCACCCTCCGATAAAAAGTATTGGGCTTCATACTTATTACATTCATAGATCCTCTCAATATTCCATAAGTCGAGCTGCGGATGTGCCTAGCTCTCTCAGTAAACTAGACATAATCTAGAAAGTAATAAATATGCCCCTACCTACCAACATATGCTCCCTTGCCATAACCAGATAAAGTAATACCATCTCAATTCAAAAACCATTCATAATATAAATTATGTTTACTTTCATGATCACAAATGCTAGGATTAGGATGTAAAACCATACATAACTTATTGATAGCATAGCCAATTGGAAGTAAACATAATTTATGGGGGACTAGAATATGACCTTAATCCGCGGATTTATCGAGCAACTTCAAGAAGAAGACCGATCACTAAATACAATCTACAACTACCAATTAGCAATCAAAGACTTCTTCAAGTGGTTTGAAGGTTCATACGATAAAGAACCAACCGTTCTGTATGCACAAAACATCAAGGACTATGTTCAGCACCTACAAACCGTAAAAGGTCAAGGAGCAACTACAATCAATGCCAAGATCGCAGCACTTCAAAAATACAACGTGTACCTTGTCTCAATTGGTGTACAACCTGATATGGTCGTTACCAAGAGTAACCGACGAAAAGTACAACAACAATTTGCTTCCCCTGCTCAATTCACTGAAAAGGATGTAAACAAATTTATGCAAGCTGTGATTGAGAAGGGCAATTCAAGAGACTTCGCTCTTGTCACAATGCTAGCGTATACTGGTTGTCGCATTAGCGAAGCACTAAATATTATTATTGATACGGACTTACATCTTTCTTCTAATGAGTTGGTCATTCGTGAGGGCAAGGGCGATAAGGAAAGAACCATATTGTTGAATGGCAAAGTAGTCAATGCTATTAAGGATTATTTGAAGAACAGAAAGGAACACAAACATGCGGATAGTCCATATCTGTTTGTGTCTAACAAAAGGGAACGAATGAGTCGTATTACCGCTAATGATATGTTTACCCAATATAGTCTAAAAGCTGGACTTGAGCACGTTTTATCACCACATGATTTGCGCCATCACTTTTGCTCTAACGCACTTGAGAATGGCTTTGACGTTCATGAAGTGGCAAATATTGCTGGGCATAGTAACATTCACACAACTCTTTTATACACTAATCCTACACGTCAAAAGATGTTGGATAAGTTGAATAGGTTATAAGAACAGAACACAAGGACACTAAGTCTTGTGTTTATTACTTTAGACATATAGAACAAGCCAGAACCAAAGTGTAAGATTCTGACTCATTTTTAAGTATACTAATTATTTTCAACTTACTCTTAATTTATATATTCTTTCAAAAAACTCATCGCTTTCAATAATGGCTTCATAAAGTGATGACTTCCAATAGTTCTGTCCATATTTTCTAACAAAACTGTCTTTTTTTCTTCGCAAACTTTCAATATGTTCTTCTCGTGGTAAATGAGTATTATGAAGTATTTCATCATGAAGATTAGATAGTTCTTCTTCAACATATTCGGATAACTCGTTCAAGAGACCGAGTTCCTTATAATGACTTGTTATTAAACTGAACTGCTCTGGACCGATACCTGAATTGTTTTTTAACTCGAAAACTACTCTTGGCTCTTGAATAAGAGGATTTGAATCGAATATTAATTCCACATTTAAGAATTTCTCATTTGGAATATCATCGTAATAAAAGTTCAAAAACAATCTCTTCCCATTGTTAAGCCATTTAAAACTTTTTTTTCCATTACAATGTCCACAGCAGGGAATTAAATTAGGAGGGTAAATAGAAAATTCAGGGTAAATGCTCTTTGGTAAATAGTGATCTATAGTTCTTGGCTTATCCATCCCACAATATGGACAAGAGTTTTTATGTTGTGATGATTGTAAAGCAATAATCTCAGCTACTACTTCCCCTTCTAAATACCCATCCTTATTTCGGTTATAGCAGCTCCCTAATGCTTTAATGTCATTCTCATCAATAATGTTACTATCAGTCATCACTTCAAGGGTCGTTGCATTACTTTCATAAATTTCATACCTTGATAATACCAAATGCTCAATATTTTCTAACCTTAGCTTTTTATCTGCATCCCTAGCATTTTTCTTAACTCGCTTATAAACATTTAAAGAATCTAGTTGTGGAGGATTTAGGTTCTTCAAGACTCTCCCTCCTGCTCACTCTTATTGTGAAATAAAGAATTTAAATAAGTAAGAGCATTAAAACTTAAATCATTTTCAAATAAACCTATTATCTTCTCCTTGGTGTGTTCTTCTGACATTCTCTTCAACCATGTTTTATAGTTACTCTCATGCTCCCTCACTTCAAATACATCATTAGTAATTGTGCTAATATTCTCTCCAAAACACTCATTATATAGTGGCTCCACTACAGGCGTATTAGAAAATCTCGAAAATACATGCACATATTTAGAGGGAATCTCTTGAATAATGAGTGGTGAATGTGTTGATAATATAGCGTACGATTCAAACTCCTCTAAAATTTCATAAAACATTCGCATAAAGTTCGCTATAGCATTTGGATGAAGATGTATTTCAGGCTCATCGAATAATAGTATTGAATCCAATTCAATATTCGCTATCACTTCTGTCATAGTTGAAATCATAATGTTTTGACCTGAACTAAATAACGAATTTAAACTGTAGCGGCTTTGTCCTAACCGATTATCTTCTCTAATACTTTTGATTAAGTCCAAGCTTTCTTTTTCTAATACGTTACTCATTATTTTCGTCCATTGATCTTCTCTATCTTTATTTTTAACTTCATCAAAAGCCTTGAAAAAATTATCTTCTATATCTTTAAGTGACAATATCCCTTTTTTAGTTCTTAAACCACAATATACGTAACTAAAAAAGACAGTCTCTTCTTTTCTTGTTTTTTCAGTTTCCAAGATATCATCTTCTTCATCAGCATTTAAGACTTCTTTAAAAGGCTTAAACAATTCATCAAAAGCACTGTAAGATATAGCAATCACTTTACTGAAAGAAGGTCTCTCAGGATAAAAACTATCAGTTCGTACTGCCCCACTTAATCCACTTGCTAATTGAGTGAGTATTTTCGTTTTACCAGTAGCATTTTTACCGACAAAGGAATTTATTCTGTATGGCAGTTCAGATTTATTAAAATTTAAATTAACAATGTGTGGGGATGTTGCATTAGGAATCTTATAGTTGAAAATAAAGTCCAAATTTTTATCATCAATTACTCTTCCAAAATATTGTTTTGCCTCTTTTAATGCTTTACTTGCCTCACTCCAGCGTAATAATGAGTCTGTAAATCCCTTCTCTTCCCTAAAAGAAGAGTAAATCTCTTCATTTAATGCCGCATCATTAAGACATGCAAATTCCACTTCCGTAAATCCGACATCTCTTAATTTTTCATAAAATTCCACGTTTTGCCCTAGGGAACAATAATTTCTGTCTAGTCTTTTGAATGTATTTGGTATAGAAAACCTAGTTACATTATTCATCTTATTTAATATTTTATAAGCACCTATAAGCTCAAACGAATCAGGTTGATCTATGTAATAAAAGTGGAAATATGTTTCATACCCGTGGTCATTCCAAGTGTCACTCATTAACACTACACTTGGATACTCAGATACTTCTTTCGGAATAGAGAAATTTTTAGAAAAACCAGTTATGTAAAAATTCATTTTTTTCTTCTGTTCATTCCCTGATCCAATTCTAGATAAGTCAATACTACGTTCTATCCCTAGTAATGATTGAAATACTCTAAGTTCTATCTCCTTAGTATCATCAACAAAGCTAACCAATGTAGATGATATTATTCGTTCTCTAAAATCTTTATGCATTTGAGGGTTTTCTTGTTCAGCTGCATCCTTATATCCAATAAACTCAATTTTCTGTTGAATTGCATTTTCACTAAGAACGATAACGATTCTTGGTTTACCCAATTCCTCAGCATAGTCATATTCCCAATGGGTGTAACTTTTACCTGTCTCTCTATCAATAGAACCATAACGCCCGCCAAGAATTAACATAAACACATCTGATTCTTCAATCCAGCTCTTTGTCATTTCCTTTTGTGATTCATCCCCTGCTGTAAACAACTCCATTCCTACGGGAATATGTCCAACGTTTAAAACTGCCTGTACTGCAACTTGACGTTCTTCTTTCAAGTCTGTAAATGTGGAAGATATAAATACTTGCAGTTTTCTTTTCATAAAATCCCAATCCTATCTAAAGATATATTTTTATTGTTTAAATAACATCGTAATTATAATCACAATACTAAACGTAGTGGTACCTATTGTAAATGGATGTAATAAGAATTACGTTCTATGTCGCTATTACTTTGGAATCCCCTATAGACACACTAGAACCATTCAGAACCTAAATTTTTATATAAAGTCCACAGTTTCTCAATACAAAAGATTAATATACCATCAATAAAGCCCCAATTTTATCTATGGTAAGGTATATAATTCATACATATAACACCACTCAATCACTAATGAAATGGAGATGTTAACGTGCCAAAGGTCTACATAATTAACACCAACAAAGCAAATAATCCTCAAGATGAAACCGACATGATAAGCAATATGAAATGTTCAGCGTATTACAGTCCTTGGAAGCATTACATAGACACTATAGAAGCAAACGACATTGTGTATCTTTATAGTAGTGAGGTGGGCATAATTGCAAGGGGAATTGCTACAGGCATCGTAGAGATAGCTGATTACAAGGGTGACAAGGATGCAGAACACTATATGCATCTTGATCGTTTTCAATCATTGAAAGCACCACTAATTGCTAGTAAAGTTACAGATATTCTTAGCGAAGCCGCTGACGACAAATACAAAATACAATGGAATCAAACAATGATCTTAGTTGCATATTCACTAGGATTAAAAGTTTGGCAACATATCACTAAAGATTGTATATAAGTTGAAGTGTCCTATTTTATTGATAGAACACTCTTTAAGACAACATAAGTAACGAAACAGAACAGTAATTACGAGCTTAGAGGGAATCATTAGTAACTGACTAATCGGTTTCTTCTATTCATAGATGCTTTGTTAACGGCACGATAACGAAAAAATCCAATTGACTAAGCACTTCCAGAGAAATCACTATTAAATTACGCATTCTGATATCTCGCAATACCATAGCTCTTTCAAGTTCTATAGATCGGTAACGGCGTTTGTAACAGAGGACGAACTGTAGGAGTCATCTTAAAAGATTGGATTATCCGTGAGAAGCCGCGAGGTATCGGTACTTATACACAAGCCTGACTCCATATCACTTAATATAGACTTATTCTGACAGACTTCGTCACTCTTTTGAAAATCAAAAAGGTATGATATTCGGGGTTATTATTATATAAGTTATTTTATAAATTATCATATATATATATAATATTATATTTAATAACCCCAATAACCATACCTTTTAATATTCTTAATAACTTCTTAGAATGGCAATTCCGATTCAGAAACTTCTAACCCCTTCCTTACCCCAGTAGTCTTTACAGATTCCTCAGCATAAAGCTCGCTACGCAATATCTTATCCGTACTAATATGTAATACTCTTCTTTTCTTTCCCGGTGAACTCCCTTTTTCAAAAACATGAACTTTGTTAACTTCATATGTGTTTGGCTTTCTAAGATGATCAGGAATCCCAAATACATATGGCTGTTCGTGACAAACGATCATATTGTGTATTTTCAAACTTTCTAGATAAGTGTCCAAAGAGCTTGTCCTAATTCCTAATTCTTTATTGAATCGGGGTAGAGACACACAGGCGCCCTCACTGAACCGATCATTCAAAGATTTAAGATAAGAATAGATATAGAATCCAATTACACCAATATCCGCTTGTTCCATGCAATATATAAAAACTTCAAATGGAACTTGATGTGAATACGTCACATCGTAAAATGTACCATCAAGTTCTTTTTCGCTTAAGGACTCCAAAGTTCTATGAAACGCTTTGACAGGAAATTTCACTTTAAAGTTTCTATTACGAATTATTGATTTGAACTCTTTGTTGTCATTCTTAAATTCATTAATTGTGTGAAACATAATAAAGCCATCCTCTTCAATTTCCCAAAACGTCGGGTAATCAGTCGTTGTCTCTGTATACCCCAGTTCATCTGTAATACCACCTTTCTTAATAATATAGTTCAATGTCTTATTCGTGGAACTATATCCAAGCACTTCCTTGATTATTGATTGAGTAAACTTCGTGTTAACATCGTATTTACAATTTCTGTACAACCAGTAGCTAAAATAGATGTATGAGTAAGCAAATGCAATATGACTAGTACCACCTTGAAACAACTTCTTACAGCTAATCAAATCTTTGAATATTTCATTTGGCAAAAATACACTACCTATTTTGCCATCATTAATCAAGTGAACTTTCAAATCTAGTATCATTTCTAATTCTTTTCTTTCCAACTTACCTCAACTCCCTTTAAATTATCATCTTTAAGTACATACAAAATCAAAAAGGGTGCTATCCTTTGATAACACCCATTTCAAAACCTCGTTGCCTATATTCATCTAATGCTTGGATCAATTCAGGATCACGTTTGAATAACCAAAACTTACAATGACTCTCTACATGAAGGCCAACGCATATGTATTTTATATTCCTTCCCTGCCGCAAAAACTTAAACAAGTTTTCAGAATAGCAGAAAAAGAATCCTTGATTATCATTATTCACTTTACTCTATCTCTCCTCATTTTTGATATGAAAAATATTCCATCATGCTTTTGATTTGGATGCAAGAATTGGACACCAATTCATCTAATATGTATCAGTTCGCAGAATCTCAATCTTGAGAAGACCATCATTATGAATCCGAACTTTAAACATATTCTCTACCTCTTTAAGAGCTGGTAATTTGCTTACGTTCAAACTGCCAGTATCTATTCTCAAAACATCAAACTTGACATCGATTATCTCAGTTCTACTTCGGAGAGTATTCTTTGCTACAATGGTCATAGCAAAATCATTATCATAAGTTTCATATCTAAGTTGCTTAGTAGCTTTACCCTTGTAATTTCGTTTCTCCAGTTCTAATCCATATCGATCATTCACTAGCTGTACCATAGCTTCCACGCTCTTGCTCTCGAATAGTGTCAAAACACCTTCTAGGCAAGCAAATCCAATACATGCACAGCCAGCAGCGTTCGCTGTATTATCCTTAAACGGTAACGACACAATGTTGTTCTTTATGTATCCCAATTGAGGGTCTACTCTCTCCAGAGTCGGCCTCATTCGGTATTCCCTACCCGAATCTATGTATTGAATAAGATCCTCAAACCACAGATATACGAATGCTTTATTTTGAACATGATAGGATGCCATACCGTGACAGTCAACCAACCAATCATGACGCAGCCCGTAGTAGGTCTTATTAGACTTATCTCTTACCCTTTCAGTGCTTCTTTTGCATGAATTGACAAGCCAGTATAGCCCTTCAAGAGCTTCATAGCTCGTTAGTCTACGTGAGAGTTTGGTCATATCAAGGACATCACCGAGAACGTCCGATAAGACTTCCCTTGTAAATATATCGTCTTTCTTCGTAAATCTCTCTCCATAAACTTCTTTCAATTCATGAAGTTCTTTAACTTTAACAACCATATGTATTACCTCCTGATGATTTTTATAATCCTCCATATTCCTACTTTTAAAAGTAGTAATATACGACAAAAAGCCCATAATTGGGCTTATGTAATAACTAGAACTTTCTTCTATCCGAATACAGCTGTAACTCCCTTTACACGGGCCTCACTAAAATCCCAAATCCCTTGGGGAAATGCCTCATCTGATGACGTAAATATTAGGCAATCTCTATCAAAGTGCTTAAATGTCATATAATCAACACCATTGTAAATCTTGAAGTAGTTTGTACCGTTGTAATTTAACTCTAAATCCCCAAATTTACCGCCAATCTCAGCGAAATTATTTGGGTATCCCTTCTGATATATCTTTTCTGATGCCAAGTCAGTGGTATTTATATACTTCGCATCTATCATTCCAGCTTTGATCTGATCAGCTCTGATTGAGCCTGTGTACAGTCCAGTTGAAGTAATATGAGTTAGGCGTGGCGAATACTCCATAATCCCACCTAGTTGAGCAGCAGTAGGTTGATTCGATACCTGCCCCCAAGTAATTGTGGCATTCTGTCCCATTTGAACATTCCTACTAATTAACAATTCAAATCACCGCCTGATATATACTAGTTCCCTGTTCGTTTATGATGTGCATTGTCATCAATCCACCAACAGTTTTATCTGATCCACTAACATGCTTGAACGAGTTATATATCGTTTCACATGGTTCTGAACCATTGAAATGATTTAAGAAATACTCCAGCGCAGCTTCCTGTGAATACCCACTCGTTTGAACTGATGAGCCGATAATCTTATGTGGAGTATAACCATCAGATCTACACAACTTAATGTAACCGTTTTCATTTGTTTTCGTGTCAAAGAACCCTATAATAGTTGCCATATCTGTATGGTCATTCCCTTCAAAGTAACTAGGATACTTGAAATGGAAATCATTATGTATTCTTATGCTTTCTTCTTGTGCGATCAACGCAATCTCATCTACGCTCTTTTCTTTTGATCTTGATTGTACTGCTGATCTTAATTCCTCTGCACACGCTAAAACACCTGACGTAAAGATCGATATATGTTCATTGATGAGTGTTAACTTTTTAAAGTCATCTCCAGCCATCTCACCGTTCTTAGTTATTCTTCCATCAGATGCTATCACTAAATATTTCATATAAGGATTATTTGCTACAATACATAGGCTCATGATTGCCACTCCTTACATAACTCAATATATTTAATGAGTCGTTTCTTAGAAAAGTTCACCTTACCATTCTCCCACCTACTAACATGCTCAAGTTCGCAGCCGAGATGGTCAGCTACTTCTCTTAATTTAACTCTTTTCTTTAGCCTCGTCATACGGCATTCTTCTCTTATTGAACTCGTTTGTTCAGGTAACTTTGCATTATACATATTTTCTTCTCCTTTGTAGAAAGCAGAAAAGGCCTGCTGCAAACGCAGCAAGCTCAATGCTTCACTATTTAATGTGGCTTCAATATACTTCTTTCACCACTATTAAAGTATAACACAAATAGTTATTTATGTCAAATAATAGATATATTAAGCAAAGGTCATATATTTTTGACTTTCGTTCTCAAACAACTTGTTTAAATCAACATTGATCCATTCAAAGCCGTTCACTATATCAAACCAATACTTTATATCTTATTTAATCGGGAAGGTGATAGTTTAACAGTAGAATGATCTAAGAAATAGTAATCTTCAATCTCATCAGCTAATCGTTTCTTAAAAAAGAAGCAGTTTAAAGACACCGCTTCTTTTTTATTGACATTATATATCCAAATTGTTTAACGGATTATACTTATCATTCTGTTCTCGTAATTCATTCCCCCACATAGCAACATACCTCATCGTTACAGCTATATTTTGATGCCGCATTAACTTCTGAATTGCAAATGCACTCATACCTGACATAGCAAGTCTATGGCAAAATGTATGTCGAAAGGTATGACAGGATACTCTTATGTCAGAAAAATTCATCTTCTCTCTTAAATACTTAAACACTAGCGTCAACGAATTTTCTGTTAACTGCGTATAATCCCGTTTCGTAAAGGCATATTCGCTCCCCTTACCCCAGTGTTGTTTGCAAAATGTTTGATAGGCTCGAAGCTCTTTCGTTAGCTTCTCTGTCATCGGTAACGTCTCTTTACGTCTTGTCTTGCCAAAGATTGATATTGAATGATTTTCAAAATCAATATCAGACCATTTCAAATTTATGATTTCCCCTCTTCTAATTCCAGTACCTAATATCACAACAATAATCATATAGTCACGGTAAGCACAATAACTATTCTCTCTACGTTTAACTCTTCGATAAAAATTCAACATTTGATTAATTTGCTCATCACTAAATACTTCAACCTTCACATCATCTTTCAATAACTTTACTTTCTTAGCTGGACTACTCTTTATTACCTCACACTCGACCATGTAGTTGAAGAAAGCTCTCATCCTCATTAGCTTTGTGTTTACTGTACCTGCTTTATTTCCTTTGTCCTGACAATGAATCAAATAACTTTTCACATGGCTTTGTGAAATATCCTCTACATTGACTACTCCATGCTCGATGCAGTAATTGATAAACTCACCGAGCAATGTTTGATAGTTAGTGATGTTCACCTTAGTTGTATTCTTAAATCTACGGTCATCCAGAAAATCCTTAAATGCAAACTTTAACAACAAAAAAACCACTCCTTAATAAATTTATTAAGAAGTGGTCTTTGCTTTATTTATTATTTCTAACAGTGACTGCTTCACAAACTGAGGTCTAAACAACCTCAATTTCAGAAGCTTCATGATAGACATACAAGGCTGTAAAGCCTTGTCAGTCCTACATCATGCCGCCCATTCCACCCATGCCGCCCATATCAGGCATACCTGGTTTTTCTGGTTCTGGTTTGTCAGCGATAACTGCTTCAGTTGTCAGGAACAAACCTGCTACGGAAGCTGCATGTTGTAGTGCAGAACGAGTTACTTTCGCTGGGTCAACGATACCTGCTTCAATCATGTTTACCCATTCGCCAGTAGCTGCGTTGAATCCGATACCTGGTTGTTCTTTTTTCAGACGATCCACGATTACGGAACCCTCTTCACCAGCATTTGCTGCGATAGTGCGAATTGGTTCTTCCAACGCGCGAAGCACGATGCTTACGCCTGTCTTCTCATCGCCAGTAACATCGATTGCTGCTACTGCATTGTATACATTCACAAGTGCTACACCGCCACCTGATACGATACCTTCTTCAACTGCTGCACGAGTAGCGTTCAAAGCATCTTCAATGCGAAGTTTGCGTTCTTTCAATTCTGTTTCTGTAGCTGCCCCGACTTTGATTACTGCTACGCCGCCAGCCAATTTAGCTAGACGCTCTTGCAGTTTTTCTTTGTCGAACTCGGAAGTTGTATCTTCCAGTTGTGCACGGATTTGGTTCACGCGAGCTGTAATGTCGCCTTTATCACCACTACCGTCTACGATGGTTGTGTTCTCTTTAGTTACACGCACTTGACGAGTTGTACCCAATTGCTCGATAGTCGTGCTCTTCAAGTCAAGGCCGAGTTTCTCAGTGATCACTTGACCACCAGTCAAAGCAGCGATATCTTGCAGCATTGCTTCACGACGGTCGCCAAAGCCTGGAGCTTTTACAGCTACAGCGTTGAACGTGCCACGTAGTTTGTTAACGATCAACATCGCTTGTGCTTCGCCTTCGATATCTTCAGCGATAATCAAGAGCGGACGAGCTTGTTGTACGATTTTCTCTAGAAGTGGTAAAATTTCTTGCGTGCTGCTGATTTTCTTATCCGTGATCAAGATATACGGATTGTCCAGAACAGCTTCCATCTTGTCAGTATCTGTGATCATGTAAGGGGAAATGTATCCGCGATCGAATTGCATTCCTTCTACAACTTCCAATTCGGTTGCGAATCCACGGGATTCTTCAACGGTAATTACGCCGTCTTTCCCGACTTTCTCCATTGCTTCAGCGATCAATTCGCCCACTTCTTCGTCGCCAGCAGAAATTGCAGCCACTTGAGCGATCGATTGTTTGTCTTCAATAGTTTTGGAGATCTTTTGCAATTCAGTTACCGCAGCTTTAACAGCTTTGTCGATACCTTTGCGAAGACCAATTGGGCTAGCACCTGCAGTTACGTTTTTCAAGCCTTCACGAATCAAAGCTTGAGCAAGAACTGTTGCAGTAGTAGTACCGTCACCGGCTACATCATTTGTTTTAGTTGCTACTTCTTTAACTAGTTGAGCACCCATGTTCTCGAATGCATCTTCTAGTTCGATTTCTTTAGCAATTGTTACGCCATCATTTGTAATTAATGGGCTACCATATTTTTTCTCCAGTACCACGTTGCGACCTTTAGGTCCCAATGTTACTTTTACTGCGTTTGCCAAAGCATCTACACCACGAAGCATCGCGCGACGCGCGTCTTCACTAAATTTTATATCCTTTGCCATTGTTAATTACCTCCCTATATAATTTAAGCGAATATTTCTTAACCGATAATCGCGTGAATGTCGCTTTCTTTCATTATCAGATATTCTTTACCTTCGTATTTAACTTCTGTTCCAGCGTATTTAGAGAACAATACACGGTCGCCTTCTTTAACTTCTAGAGGAACCCGAACCCCGTCTTTCAATGCACCGCTACCAACAGCAACAACTACACCTTCTTGTGGTTTTTCCTTGGATGAGTCTGGAAGCACGATACCGAAAGCTGTTGTTTGCTCTTGCTCAATTGCTTCTACCAATACGCGTTCACCTAAAGGTTTGATCATGAATAATGTCCTCCTTTGAATATGTTGGTGTTAATCTAATAGTTGTAATCCTCGTGATTAGCACTCGACATGCCTCAGTGCTAACAACCAATATTTATGATACTCAACTTGAGCCAAAATTTCAAGTTTCTTTGAATATTTTTTACCTACTTTTTTAAAAACAACCTCAAAGCACTCCTTCATCTTTCCTCCGTACTCACCTATATTACCCTTTTACTTACAAAAAAAACGCGCTTATTAAGAAAAGTAGCGCGTTGAAATAATCTATTTATATTTTTCCTTACGTTCCGCATCTGCAGCTAATTGCCGACGATGTACACGACTAGATAGCAGCACACTAAACTCATACAACACAATAAGCGGAACCAGTACGAGAAATGCCGAGAAGAAATCAGCTGGTGTAATCATAACTGAAATAACAACCAGTGCAAAATAAGCCACACGTCTCATTTTTCGCAACTTGAGTGGGTTTAAAATCCTTATATGAGTTAGGAATAAAATGACAACCGGGAGCTCGAATAATAGAGAGATCGGTAACACAATGTTAATTAAGAACTTGAAGTAATCAGCCATGCCATACGTCTCTATTAAACCTAACTCCTTATTTAAGGAACCTGTAAACGTCATCGCAAGCGGAAAGACGACAAAATAGCCAAATGCAACACCTAATAGAAAACAAATAAATACAAATGGAATATATCTCAACGTCGCTTTGCGTTCCTTAGGCTTCAGACCAGGACTGACGAACGCCCAAATTTGAAATAGGGTAAACGGTAGTGTAATGCCAAGCGCTACCATCATCGCAATTTTCATATAGACTCCGACGCCGTCCCAGAAAGAGAACGCATTCAGTTCAATCTGCACTCCTGAGATTACATTTACCGTCAAATAATGATAGATAGGTTTAACAACAAAGAAGGCTGCTACGAGAACTACTGTAAACACCAGTAAGGTGAAGAATAATCGCCGGCGAAGTTCCGACAAATGATCGATCACGCTCAACTGCTCCTGCCCCTGAGCCATACTCCGCCCCCTTTAGTCCTTGTTTACTCCTACATCATACAAAATCCCCTCAAAAAAGAAGGGATTGTTCTTCGTATAGAGATCTCCAGTTCAACTATTCAGGTAATCGCCGGTCATCAGGTTTCGGAGACTCACTCTTTACAGCAGCAGATGCTTCTGGCTTCTTCACCTCAGGTCCATCATCTACGATATCCCGAGTCGCCTCTTTGAATTCACGGTAAGTACGACCCACAGCTCTCCCTAATTCAGGCAGCTTGTTAGGCCCAAATAACAGCAATGCTGCAATAATGATCAATAGCAATCCACCAGCGCCCATGATAGTTTCCCCTTCCGAAACAACAAATAGATAAGGTAGTTCATCATCACGTTTCCTGCATACGCCCACATCATACCATAACTAATGTCACAGTTATAGCCTGATTATTCGACACATTTAACATATTTACAGAAAAGACGATCGTTATTTCGCTGGTGAAAATACATTGATTCATTCTTACCCATCATTTACAAACGAAATTGTCCTGTTACCATCAATAATGCTTCAGGTAGTTGATTCATAATTGCAGCTAAATTCTCATGCACACCTTTCGGTGTACCAGGTAAATTAACGATTAATGTACGTCCGCGAATACCAACAATGCCCCGGAACAGCATGGCACCTGGATTTTTCTGCATTGCTGAATATCGCATCGCTTCGGCCATCCCCGGTACCTCTCGCTCAATAACCCGCCTTGTCGCTTCCGGAGTTACGTCCCGAATGGCTAATTCTGTACCCCCTGTTGTAAGAACAAGATCGGCGTGGAAATAATCAGTCATTTCAATCAAAGCGGCAATGATCTCATCGGGTTCATCTGGAACGATGCGATACTCGATAATCTCGCCACCCAATTCTTCCTCAACCAATTCCCGGATAACCTGGGCGCTCGTATCTTCACGTTCACCTCTGGCTCCTTTGTCACTTGCCGTAAGGATTGCAGTCTTCCAAACCAAGTGCTCACCCCCTCATCCATTTAGGAACTCCCGTTCCGATAATATTAGCTCTCTCTCTGCTAAGACCGGGTATAATCCCCGCTCTTGCCACCCATTTTGGATCGTAACAGTGTAGGTCCGATCACCATATCCTTCTGCAGCGCTTTGCACATATCGTATACCGTCAGTGCTGCTGCTGATACCGCTGTCAGCGCCTCCATTTCTACGCCAGTTTTACCCTCCGTTTTAACCGAGGCTTCTATGTAAAGTTCATCAAGTCCATTATCGGTAAAAACAATATTCACACCTGTTAGCGGTAGCGGATGACACAGAGGAATCCATTGTGATGTTGCCTTTGCCCCCTGAATACCAGCAATCTGGGCAACTGCAAGCACGTCCCCCTTACCAATCTTACCTTGCTTAATGGCTTCGAGTGTGGATGGATCCATAGTTACCATAGAGCTGGCTATAGCCACACGAACGGATATGTCCTTCTCTGATATATCTACCATGTGCGCTCTACCTTGATCATTAAAATGAGTCAGTTCCCCTTGAACTGCAGCCGAATCCATAGCTTTATTCACTACTTTCTTTCCTATATATAACGCCGGACGCCGTAAACAGCATGTCCAGTCTAAAATCATGATCTTCCATGGGAATATCCCTGGCAATAAATTGTTCCTTTAGTGCCAATGCTGCAAGTTTAGTATGATTATGTCCCAGGTCTCTAAGTTTGGCAATAAAACGATCGTAGTATCCTCCCCCGAAACCGATTCGGCCACCTTGATCGTCGAATGCAAGTCCTGGTACAAGTACTACATCAATTTCATTCCAGCGGGAAACGGGCCAAACTGCCGCATCCTCACCTGGTTCGAGAATTCCCCAAACGCCAGGGACAAGGCTTTGCTCATCAACGTATTCATGCAGTACTAGCGAAGCGTTGGGGGCTATTTTGGGCACCAGTACCCGATCACCTCGGATCAGACTATTCTGGATAAAATAACGCGTATCAGGTTCGTCACGAAACGATACGTAACTGAACACGGTTAGTCTTCCCCCTCTGAGTTCTCGAAGAGGGCCTAGCACCTCATGCTCAGCCCGAAGGCATGCCTCTTCTGACTGTTCCCTTCGGGAAGATTCAGTTACCCGGGACCGAGTATCTATCATCTGATGTCTTAATGTTTGTTTCAAATCTGCGATATCCAAGTTACTCCTCCTTACCACCTTCGAAGATTGGAGTTCCCTTGTTCTGAATAGCCATCCCTAGTTCATCTCTTCACCTAGTGTATCATTGTTAGCACAAAATGAAAACTGATCATCAAACCCTTATTGAGCCTCTGTTAAGCGATAACAATGAGCGGTGCACTAAGCCCTCTTTTCATGTACACTAATAGAAGATAAATTAATACGGATAACCTATAAATGATTAAGGTTCCTAACGATATGGAGGATCAATATAGTTATGCTGCTTCAAGCAACGGACATTACAAAATTATACGGTGTTACTAGTGTGCTCAATGGGATTAGCCTGCAGATTTTAGAGCGGGACCGCATCGGTCTTGTTGGAGTCAACGGCGCGGGTAAATCGACTCTTCTACAAATTTTAGCCAATGAAATGTCCTATGATGGCGGACAAATTTTCAAAGCTAAAGAAACGACGATTGGCTATCTTGCCCAAAATAGCGGCTTACAATCAGAGAACACGATATGGGAGGAAATGCTCAGCGTATTTGCCCCATTAATCGAAACGGAACGTGAGTTACGCCAAATGGAAATACAGATCGCCGGTCCGAATCAAGCTGCTAACGAAAAAGCTTATCAAAACTTACTTGAACGTTACGCCGTGAAGTCCGACTGGTTTAAGGATAATGGTGGATATGAAATGGAGACTCGGATCCGAAGCATTCTTCACGGAATGGGCTTTGGCAACTTCGCACCTGACACGGTCATTTCTACACTAAGTGGCGGTCAGAAAACGAGGCTTGCGTTGGCTCGGATCTTGCTACAAGCTCCGGACCTACTCATGCTCGATGAGCCAACAAACCATTTGGATATTGAAACATTGACATGGTTGGAAGACTATCTTCGGAATTACTCTGGTGCCTTGCTGGTGGTCTCACATGACCGCTATTTTCTTGATCGACTTGTCACTGCAATTGTCGAAATCGAACGCAATCAATCCCGTAGATATACGGGAAATTACAGTCGTTATATCGATCTCAAAGCTGCAGAATATGAGAGCCAAATGAAACTATTCGAGAAACAACAGGATGAAATTGAGCGAATGGAAACCTTCATTCAACGCAATATTGTCCGTGCCTCCACCACCAAACGTGCGCAAAGCAGACGTAAAGCACTGGAGAAAATGGATGTTATGGATCGACCACTCGGCGACCTCAAGAAAGCTAGCTTCTCATTTGAAGCAGAGGTAATGACTGGCAAGGAAGTCTTACAAGCAAGCGATCTCTCTTACTCCTTCGGAGATAATAAAGCTCCCTTGTTCCAAGACGTCTCCTTCGACATGAAGCGAGGGGAAACAATTGCACTGATTGGCCCTAATGGGGTCGGTAAATCCACACTACTCAAACTGCTTATTGGTGACCTTGAACCTTCCACAGGTACGATTAAATGGGGAAGTAAAGTCAAAATCGGATATTACGATCAGGAGCAAACTCATTTAAATCCGCGAAATACAATTTTGGAAGAAGTCTGGAGTACGTTCCCCCATCTGGAGGAGACACGTATTCGCAGTGTGCTAGGTAATTTCTTATTCAGTGGTGAAGATGTACTCAAGAAAATTGCGGCACTTAGTGGTGGCGAAAAGGCTCGTGTAGCACTGACCAAATTAATGCTCCAACAAGCCAATGTTCTTATTCTCGATGAGCCAACGAACCATTTAGATTTGTACAGCAAAGAAGTGTTGGAATCTGCTCTACTTGATTACGATGGAACACTCTTCTTTATCTCTCACGACCGTTATTTTCTCAACAAAATGGCCGAGCGAATTGTCGAGCTTCATCCCCGTGGCTCACAACATTTCCTAGGAAATTATGACGATTATGTAGCGAAAAAACAGGAACTCTTGGAGATCGCCGCTGAGAAGGCTGCAGCTGAGGCCACCAAAAAGACAAGTCGCTCAGCTGCAGATTTGGAGTCCTCGGTCGCTAAGACAGGGGCTGCTTCCTTTGAAGCAGACAAACAAGCTAAACGGGAAGAACGAAGCCGTCTCCGTCGTATTGAGCAGTTGGAACAACTCATCGCGAAACTGGAGAGTGAAATTACTGAGCTTGAGATTCAATTAACACTCCCTGAGGTATATCAAGACTATGTAGCTATTCAAGAACGTCAGACAGAAATCGATAAGAATAAAGCAGAGGTGTTGGCTGCTTATGAAGAATGGGAGACATTAGCTGAGCAGGGATAAGCCTAAAAAATATTTTTTTACACCGCCTTAACAATCCCGGCTTTTATTCACATAGATATCCACACACGAAGAATTCAGCTCGGCATCAAAAGCGACCTATTAGGTCGTTTTTTTTACGGGTACATAGCCAATTTCCTAAATTTTCATGTCTTATCCACCGAGTTATGCACACTATCCACAGTTTTCTGAAAAAAGTGACTTGTTTTTCGTAAAAATGTTCAAACTCTTGGTACGCAAGCTTTCATCTTTTTTTCATTAATTCTATCGACAATCTGTGGATAACCTTGTACACAGCTTGACAAATCCATAACATTAAATTAACAAAATATCCTCCTTGGATGTTGTTACCTTCTATTTCATGCAAACGAATATAAAAATAGAGAAGTCCCCGAATGTTAGCTTGGCAACATTCACGGTACTTCTCTCCTTGTTCTTAAATCTTAATTATCTCACTATGATTCAACCTTCAACCCAAGTCACTTGCCTGTTACATCAACTTCAATTCCTTCGTCGGCTTCAATTGAGATATTTATCTTAGCTTTTGCCCCGTTTCCCACCAATTTAATCCGGTAAGTCCCCTTCTTAACATGGAGTACGTTGTCACCCTTGGCTGTCCCCTCCGAAAGAACGTTAACCATTTGATCAGGATCAACAGCTACGAGTTTGAATTTCCCTTTATACACTTCTTGATCATAATGAATGGTCACATTTCCTTCTTCTTTCACAGAGAATGTCCATACTGTATCCATTCCATTAAAACGTGAGAAAGATTTCTCAAGTCCCCCATCTTGGGTAACTCCGCCCAACTGACTCCCGTAACTGTATGTATCGCCTTCAGATGATATTTCTGCTACATCATCATAGACTCCCTTCTGCCGATCCGTAGCACCGCAACCGCTAAGTAGTGACAACAAGATCAATCCACAAATCAGCATAGCAAGCCCGACTCTACCTTTACTGGCTCTATCTATATTAACTGGCAACATGTTTTGTTCCCCCATGAATAAGTGTTGAATTAGATTTGGTGTAATAACTACTGACAGATGGCAACAAAGTCACAGCTTGAATAGCTAGTCCGAGCGTTATATAAACAATATGAATGGTAGATATTTCGCTAACGATATAGACTTGCACCGTAATCCAAATAATAAGTGCAAATCCGATATAAAGTGAAAATGCCCATGACCAGTGTAGCTGCTTGAATACATTCAACTTCTCTCCTATTTTCCAGTCCCATTTTATAATGAGAGCCGACATAACGATCAGTGGAAACACACCTAGTGCTAACAGCAGAATGATTCCTGGAATCAGAAAATCAGGAAATATCGTCACCTTCATGAGCTCAATAGACATCCCCATCATATTACCGCTAGGATCAAAAACCAGAAATAAGCCACCCACCATGGCTCCTATACCAAGAAAAGCTTGAAGTGCAATTAACAACCAACCCGTAAAAGTACGTTTTGATGCAGCAACCATTCAATATCATCTCCTTAATACAAACTTGAATCTTGTGAAATATATCACTAATATTTTTAGAAATGCCCTCTACCAATATCTTCTATATGATTAGGAATACTTTAACATATACCGAACTATTTGAAAATTACGAAGCCTTTGGGCTTACTTGAAAGTGACGAATTTAACAGATAATATATACACACAAGCGGCTTAAGAAAGGTGGATGTAAATTGACCCGTAAAGTGGTAAACAGCATCACGGAGTTGGTCGGCGATACACCTGCCGTCAAGTTAAACCGTCTGATTGGAGAAATGGACGCCGAAGTCTACGTCAAGCTCGAGTATTTCAATCCAAGCGGAAGCGTCAAAGATCGCGCAGCCTCTTATATGATCACAGAAGCAGAACGAGCAGGCATGCTGAAGCCGGGTGCTACGATCATTGAGCCTACTAGCGGTAATACTGGTATTGGGTTAGCTATGAATGCGGCTGCCAAAGGATATAAAGCAATTCTGATCATGCCTGACAATATGACTAAAGAGCGGATTAATATACTCAAAGCCTATGGTGCAGAGGTTATACTTACCCCCGCTGCGAAACGGATGAGTGGTTCCATCGATAAGGCATTAGAATTACTAGAGAAAATTCCAGGAAGCTTCATGCCTCAACAATTTCAAAATGCTGCGAATCCGCAAATTCACCGACTTACGACCGGACCAGAAATATTCCGGCAAATGGACGGACGTTTGGATATGTTTGTGGCTACTTCTGGAACAGGTGGAACCATAACAGGAACAGGTGAATATCTCCGCGAACATATTCCAGGTATTTCAGTTATTGTCGTCGAACCACAAGGATCTCCTGTTCTTTCTGGCGGCCAACCCGGACCTCATAAACTCGTAGGAACAAGTCCTGGATTTATCCCGTCGGTACTAAATACTGAGGTTTACGACGAGATTGTCCAAGTCAAAGATGAAGATGCGCTCGAAACTACCCGAAAGCTCGCTGCCTTGGAGGGCATCCTTGTTGGTCCATCGGCTGGAGCTTCTGTATGGACAGCGCTTCAGTTCGCCCGCAAACTCGGTAAGGGTAAACGCATTTTGTGCATCGCCCCTGATACCGGAGAACGATACCTTAGTATGGATGTATTTCAGTGAGAGAGTCCGATCAATCGAGTCGCCGTAACATAAACTAACTATAAAGTGAGGTGCGTCGCAAATGAGTACAATAATCGATGGTATATCCCACATTGACACTAACGAGCTTCATGAAATAATTCAGGACCCCGCAAATCGAACCCTGATCATTGATGTCAGAGAGCCTCATGAATATATCGGAGCACATATTCCCGGTATCCCATTAATACCAATGGGGGAAATCGCAAGTTATATCCATGATCTTGATAAAGAAAGAGAATATGTATTTGTCTGCCGAAGCGGATACAGAAGCTTTCAGGTAGCGAACTACTTCAAACATTTCGGCTTCGAACAAGTTCATAACTACGAAGGTGGCATGCTGAACTGGGAACATGAAGTTACCTCAGGCCCAGAGAATATTATCACAACGTTCGAACCACAGAAACTTGAAAGAAACTGATCTCTTTCCCCTCATAAGAAGAGGCTGATTACACAAGTAAACACCCTTGTAAATCAGCCTCTTTACTCATCACAGAATTTTTCCGCAACAAGGATATATCTATTCATTCACTGTTGTGACTCCAGATTCAAGCAAGGGTTCGTACATCATTAGCGCATGATTCTCCGTTACGTAAGTATCTTCGATTAATACTTGATCCAAAGAATAAGTCCTTCGATAAATCAAATTGTGCCGCACATGCCCACCCCAATATTCACGAGTGATTCTATGTTGCTTCTCATAGACTTCATAACGATGAATTGGCTTCATCTTAGATCTAATCTCCCCAAGTAGGTCCGTATCAGTTAACCTGATACATAATTGAAGTGGATGATCCGTTGGGTTATATAATCTCAGATCCAAATAATTGTATGAACAGGTAGCCCCGCTTCCAAATGGCTGACTCCGAGATGAATCCGGAAACACATCATAACTGTGACGATGACGTTCCTTGATCTCCAACGGAGAATGCAAACTCATCCAATAGAGTAGATTTGTAAGTTGACATAAACCGCCACCTACACCGTGCTTAAACTTCCCATAATGAAGAATCATACCATCGACGTACCCTTTTCTCCTTGTCGGCTTGCCTACCAAACGCCAGAAAGAGAACGTTTGTCCAGGATCAATAATCAACCCATCTATCTTTTGCACGGCTATCTTCAGATTAATAATTTTGTTATGCTGCAACTGCATATCTACATCCTTCAGCTGCCTGAGTAGAATTGTTTGATGCTGCGCTATGTGTTCTTGGAAAAGTTCGCTTTCTCGCTTTGTAGCCCATTTATCGTCGCCGAATATCCATTTTAAATGTCGTTTACACCGAAAATACCTTGTGCCTACCCACATTCTAATCTTGGACCGTTTGATAGGTTTCACTTGCTCTCCTCCATTTATTGGATTTTCAGCTTCATTCCTCCCAGAGTATACTTCAATCCTATAAAAAAAGAACCCCATTGGATGTTTGACTCTATCCACTGGGGTTTGCTATATACATTAGTTCTGTACTTGACCTGCCTTGTTCTTGGCAAGTTTCAAGTAGCCATGAACATTTAACAGTTCGCTATTCTCTTCAAACCGCAAGCGCATAGTCCCAGCGGATTCAACCATATACGTCCGCAGGGCAGACGCACCTCCACCTAGAACATAGAAGCATTCAATATCCGGGTATTTCTTCCACCGTTTTTTGATCAGATCAACGAGCTTCTGTGCTGCCCTGCCGAAATATACATCAACTATTGGACGAATATCAGCCTTCCCTTCACCCACACGTTGGATGGTAAATTCCCGATTACGTATCCGTTGGATTAATTTCGCGCGGCTTGGAAAGCGATAGCCGTACTTATCCTCTACTTCGCGGATAATGGAGTCCAAATAAGTAGCAAGTCCGAACTGTTCGCCAGTACTGAACTGGTTATCGATATTCATCCGCTTCACAACAGGGAAATCTGTAGTCAAAGCACCAATCTCACAGACCCCGATGATGCCATTATGCAATTCTTCATTTCTTATCTGCAGATTATCATTCGTTGCCAAATGGAATAGTGCCGCTGCTCCTTCAACCGATACAACTGCTCGGCGAACGATCACTCGCACCGTCTTTCCGCGAAGCTCAGGAGTGGATAAGAACGTCACTTCATGTTCACCTACAAGGCGCTCCTCAAAGGCTTTATGGAAAGAAACAAAAGTACGGACAGGTAAACCGGTCCCGATTATGTATTCCACCTCTTCCTTCCCTCCATCAGTAGAAGGATAGGCTTTGCCCGTAAGTGCAGCAAGAGCAAGTGCTGTTAATGCTATGACCAGCGATTGGTCACTGGTTGCTTTATTATCTGTCTCTTCAAGCTCTGAGTTATCCTGATCCTCAATGGCCAGTAATCCAACAAAATATCGCTCATTGCTCTTCTTCAATTTGGGACTGTAAATTCTTACGTCCAAAGCCTTAATTGGAGAATCTTCCTCTTGTAACACATGCCGATCATAACCGGGTGAGACTATACTTGGAATAATAATGGGCTGCTGCGAGCCGTCGACTACTACTTTGACACTATCATTCCCTACGTCAATTCCGGCAAACCTAATCATAAATTCCCTCCTCGTTAAATGTACAGTACTTAAAGACACAAAGTTAAATACTCATTTCATGTAATTCCGCTTTTATTCGACAAAATCCTTCTTTTGCCAAAAATTCTGGAACATTTTTTTCGAAATAGAAGGTATTTCAGACTATTTGCCGAATAAAGTTAAGTGGCGCAAGGAAATTAATCCCACAAAGTATAGTTAAATGGTGTTCATCATTGACTCATCACCGATGTATTCAGGAGGAAATGTACAATGAAATTGAGGTTTAAACCTACTAACAAGCGGTATACCATTATGATTGTGCCAGAGGGCACGAACCCGGTATTCCGTTTTAAACTACGTTCAACTACCCTGATAGTAGCCTCTACCACAGTGATAGTTCTGTTCATCATATCCATGGTATTGTTATCCATAAATAGAGGTAACTCAAATGTAATTACTTCTCTAGAAACGGAACTCTCTCGTTCCTCAGATCGTCTTCAAACTACAGTTGACGACAAAGAAAAGGCCATTGATAAATTGCTATCCGAATTACTCGAGCTTTCCGAGAAGTCCAAGAGTATCGAAGCAAAAATGATTGAACTGGAGACGCTTGAAGCTGAACTGAAATCCATCACTAGTGGTAGTAGTACGGATAAACTAGCTAGCTCAAATGTTAAACTCTCCTCAGAACCTTCTCAAGATTCTCTGGAGGAAAGTGATGGGATGGGCGGTGAAGATATCCCTTTATCCGATGAGGATGTTCTTTCCCTGATCCAAGAGACGAAAGAGAGCATTAGTAATTCACTGACTGAAATGCCTGACTTACAAGCTCGATTGGAGAAGGCAAAAGTAACCATCGAAGACTACAAGAAAATGATGACCATTCTCCCAACCTTCTGGCCTACGATTTCAACAAGAACTACATCTGACTTTGGAAGTCGTAAAGATCCCTTCACCGGAAGGCTTACACTCCACAGTGGACTGGATATTGGTGGACAAACCGGGGATCCCATATACGCTGCTGCAAACGGAACGGTTACGGAAGTTGGATATAGCTCCGCTCGCGGAAATTTTGTAACGATCTCTCATCCTTCAGGACTAGAGACCAATTACCTTCATATGAAAATCGTTACAACAACCAAAGGAACGAAGGTCAACCAAGGTGATACCATAGGACAACTTGGTTCAACGGGTCGAAGCACAGGGCCTCACTTGCATTTTGAAGTTGTTAAGAACGGATCAACAATTAACCCCGAAATATACTTAAGTAAGCCTGGAGAGGACGTTGGATTGTAATGTTTAAGAGTAAAAGTAAAAGTAAGGATGTAAAGCTGGACCCTAATACGACGGATACGATAATTGGTACAGGGAGTATTTTTGAAGGAAAAATTAAATCCGATGCTGGGATTCGGGTAGAAGGACAAATTACTGGAGATATCGATTGCGAGGGTGATGTCACTGTCGGCGAGAATGGACAAGTCCACTCCAATATTATTGCTAGAAATATCATTATTGCTGGTACTGTGACCGGAAACGTGCAAGCAAGAAGCAAGTTATCCATTACTTCCAAAGGCAAGCTATATGGCAACATCAAATCAACTACTCTTTCTATAGAGGAAGGTAGTATATTTGAAGGAAATAGCCAGATGGAGAACTTAACTCAATCCGAAGCAGCTAAGTTAGAAGTCGCCGCAGCAATCGCCGAACCTGCCGCCCCTGTGAAAGGGAATGCTAAACAGGTAGAAGAAGAAGTTACTTATAAGACTTGGTAGTCAAACTGTTTCAACCCCTAATTGTTAATTATGATGCCTGACAAATTGAAAGAGGCTCGCACAACGGTTCTCCAACCGAATGCGGGCCTCTTTTACATCTATTGAACAAGATGATTTAGACAAATTAACTATGTTGCTACCGACCATTCCTCTAACGATAGCGAAGGCTCCGCCTTAAGCGCTAGGTTTGAGAATTCACCATTCTTCCATTTCAAGTAAGCCGCAGCACCAATCATAGCAGCGTTATCTGTGCAGTAGACAAGTGGTGGAATCAAGAGTGGGATTTTTTCCTGCTCACAACGCTCGCTCAAGGCTGTACGCAGACCACGGTTAGCTGCAACCCCGCCACACAATAGAAGCTGTACCGCACTAGTCTCTCGTATTGCTCGGACGGCCTTTTCCACTAACACTTCAATCACGGATTCCTGGAATCCGCGTGCAATAGCCGGATGAAACTCATCCTCCCCGCGCATCCGGTGCTGATTAACCGTGTTCAACACAGCCGATTTCAGACCACTGAAGCTAAAATCATAACTACCTGGTTCGAGCCAAGCGCGCGGTAAAGTTTCTACTTCCTCAGATTCACAAGCAAGCTTGTCTACATAGGGTCCTCCTGGATAAGGGAATCCGAGGGCTCGTGCGACTTTATCATAGGCTTCTCCTACAGCATCATCTCGGGTCCGGCCGATAAGCTTAAAGCTTCCTTCTTTCTCCATCAATACAAGTTCCGTATGCCCACCAGACACAACAAGCGCCATACAAGGATAGAGAATCTCATTGGTTAGTTGATTTGCATAGATATGACCCGCAATATGATGCGTTCCTATCAGTGGTTTGTCGAGTGCGAAAGCAAGACTTTTTGCAGCCATAATCCCAACGAGCAATGCACCTACAAGTCCCGGACCTTCCGTAACTGCGATAGCTGACAGTTTCTCTGGTGGGATCCCTGCCTGCTGAATCGCCTCTTCTAGAATCAGAGTAATGCTCTCCACGTGCTTACGTGAAGCTACCTCCGGCACAACCCCACCAAAGGCTTTGTGTGTTTCAATCTGACTTGCAATTACATTCGACAATACCACGTTCCCATTCTTTACAACGGCTGCTGAAGTTTCATCACAGCTTGTCTCGACCGCCAGAATATAGCAGTCTTGTTGCTCATCTATGTTCATCTCAACAGCTGATTCTAAATTCATTAGTCCCATTCGCTTCCTTCCTCTTCTTCACCGTACTCCCGCTGTGGTAGTTCACACCACATGATCACCGCGTCCTCATGATTATCGGAATAATAGCCCTTCCGAGTGCCCACAGGATAGAAACCAAACTTACTATACAATGATTGGGCGGCTATATTAGAAATTCGCACTTCCAACGTCATCCGAAGCATACCGAGTTCAATCGCCCAATCCATCATTGCTCTTAGGAGTCTTTTACCTAAACCTAGTCCACGATAGACGGTCCTTATTGCAATATTCGTAACGTGAGATTCATCCACGATATTCCACATGCCTGCATATCCAATCAGGCTACCTTCATGTTCCATCACAAGGTAACGTGCAAAATGATTATGCGTCAATTCATTGCGGAAGGCTTCCTCACTCCAAGGCAATGAAAATGCTTCATGCTCAATGAGCATAATATCCGGTATATCTTCCATCGTCATATTACGGAGAATAATATCTTCTGGATCTATTGCCTTTAACGCGGCCATACTTCAATTCCTCCCTATGCGTTGCGAAGCCGAACAGCTTCCGCCTCAGCCAATTGAGTATAATTAGGCTCCAAAGAATGTACATCTGCTCTTTCGCCCGTTAAGAAGTGATCCGCACCACAAAGTCCAACCCATATACCCTCTAACTCATAAGACATAATATGAAGGCTTTCTCCTAGCAGATTACGTAGTTCTTCCGCTGCAGCTTCATGCTGCGCAGTTTCGCCAACAAACCATACAGTGCTTGGTCTTTGCTCCGGGGTCAGCGCCATAATCCTTGCAGCCAGTTCCTGACACCAAACGTCCATGAGCCGGACCGCATCTTTCTCCAAACGACGTGGTAAATTTCCTTCCTTCGCAGCAAAGAGTGCAGTATATACTTGCCCACGCCTTGCATCTACTAGAGGTATGATCCAGTCCTCATCCGAATGGGTTACCCCATCATCCACGTTCGACTCAACAGGCAGTGGCTTGATGCTCGTTGCATCCTGCTTCGTACCGTTCGCCCAGCCGCCAAGCGCTGTTGATTCCAAACTTGATAACCCAATTACGGGCAGTTGTAACGCCCATGCCAGTGTCTTAGCCGTAGTTACCGCAATCCGGATCCCTGTGTATGAACCTGGACCCACGCCTACAGCAATTCCATCCAAGTCTCTTCGGCTTACCCCTGCTGCATCCAGACAATCTTGAATTGCAGTAACTAAGAATGCTGAATGATTACGTTCAGCAAGGATATTCACTTGCGCTAGCAGCCTGTCATTCTCCATAACGGCAACCGCCAAAGAGGACGTCGATGTATCAAACGCCAATAACCGCTGCAGCGGTTGTTGTTCGTGATTATTCATTTTTTGTTAAACCCCATTTTCTTTCAGAATCTTCGTCCATTGTTCATAGCGTTTACCACGCCCGATCAAAGTCATCCGCCGCTTATTCTCTGTCACCGTCTCCACATAAATGTGCAGTATCTCCGGTGGAAGAATATCCTCAATCAGACTAGCCCATTCCACCAGCGTCACACCATGTCCATAAAAATATTCATCCAGCCCAAGTTCATCTGCTTCTGCCTGGGACAGCCGATAGACATCCATATGATAAAAAGGCAATCGGCCTTCATATTCCTTAATCAGTGTAAAAGTTGGACTGTTCACTGTGTCCTTTACGTTCAAATGCTTAGCGAACAACTGGGCAAAGGCCGTTTTCCCTGCTCCTAAATCCCCATCCAGCGCAATAACAGTCCCTGGTTCAGCTTTGTTCGCAAGAAACGCCGCCAACTTCTCCGTTCCATTCAAATCTTGCGCTTCATATACAAATTGTGCAGAAGCTTTATCAAATTCCATTTCCGTTTTTACCACCTTTTAATCAACCGCCAACTAAAGTGAGAATACCCTCTTAGCGGTTTACTGAAATGCTTACCGTACTAACAAAAAAACGTATGTCCCCATTATATCGGTCCATCGCAGGACCCGCAAGGACCGAAGCAATCAGTACACTCGGCAACCCAGAACATAGAAATACATTTTGTAACCATACTAATGAAGACAACTAATCAAATCATCCTTTAAGAAAGGGGTTCCGTCTATATGCACACCGTCTGGAAAGGAGCCATCAGCTTTGGGCTAGTACATGTTCCAGTTAAAATGTTCTCTGCAACTGAAGACAAAGACATTTCAATGAAATACATTCATAAAAAATGCGGCAGCCCCCTTGCCTATGTCAGACGTTGCCCAACTTGTGATGTCGATGTCGAATGGGGTGAAATTTCAAAGGGGTATGAATACGAAAAGGGGAAATACGTACTATTTGAAAAGGAAGAATTAGAGCAACTCTCCGCTCAATCCCAGAAGAGTATCACCATCTTGGATTTTGTTGATTTGGAAGAAATTGATCCAATCTACTTCCAGAAGACGTATTACCTTTCTCCCGATCAAGCCGGTTCGAATGCCTATCAACTCCTGCTCGAAGCCATGCGGCAAAGTGGTAAGATTGGCATCGCCAAAATCGCCATTCGCTCCAAAAGTAGCCTAGCAGCCATTCGTGTCATGGACGGATGTTTGGCGGTGGAGACTATTTTCTACCCGGATGAAATTCGGCCTATTTCACAAGTGCCTAATCTGCCTGAAGGTGCCGTTGTCAATGAAAAGGAACTATCCATGGCTAAGCTACTAATTGAGCAACTGTCTACTCCGTTTCATCCGGATAAATATACCGATGATTATCGGGGAAGTTTGTTGAAGCTTATTGAACAAAAAGTGGCTGGTGAAGAGATTAGTCTTGCCCCTGCCAAACCGGAGAGTAATGTAATTGACTTGATGGCCGCGCTACAAGCTAGCATTCAAGCCGTCAAACCCGTCATTGCCACTGACCCCGGTCCCGCCCCGAAAAAGCGGACACGTAAAGCAGCAACTACGAAATCCGCTGAAGCTGATACAGACCAAAAAGCCGCCATAGTCCCCAAACCCAAACGCAGGACTGGAAGCAAGGCGGCTAACAAAACAATCTCATAAACAAAGGTTACTCTATTTGTGTAACGACACACATCTCCGGTGGCACAGTAGCCATTCCCTGAATAACAGGATGACGCATGGTCCCACCGGGGGTCCATTCCATAAATTGCACCTTTACACTAAGGGTCGGTTGAACCCATATGGCCCCTTTAACACGCTGAGGTTGATTAACAAACGGAGCGGTTTCTCTAATCATGGTTTGGATGATCTCCGTAAGCTCACGCAAATCCGCAACTTTTAACTTACCGCCTCCAGCATGTCCAATATAAATAAAATTCCCTTCTTGGTTGTATAGTCCAAGCAATAGAGCATTCACGATCCCATCTCGATAAGTCACGCCACCAATTACTGCATACAAATCGTAACCGAGCTTTAACTTCTGCCATCTGGAATCCTTCCCACCAATCAGGTAGCTACTATCCAATCGCTTGCAAACCATGCCCTCCCAGCCTCGCTCCTTCATCACAGTAAACAGAGCCTCACCATCCTGTACATTAGGAACGAGTTGTAACGCAGAATGCGGAGTGATTATATTTTGCAGCAGCTGTTGTCGATGTTCAAGTGTCTCATTCGTTACCCATTGCCCGTTATAATACAAAATATCAAATATCATATATATAGCCAAAGTCCGCCCTACAGCGAATGAAATTTCCTGTTCCCTCCGCAAACTGTCGCGTTTCATAATCTCGTGAAAAGACGGTTTCCCTCCTGCCAAAGCGATCATCTCTCCGTCCAAAATGACGGAATGTGCCTGACAATATGATGGTACATCGATAAATTCAGGATACTGCCTACTACGCTCGTTCCCTTTGCGATTAATGAGCCGGGTCTCATGTCCATCATAGTAGGTTAGTATTCTTACACCATCCCACTTAACCTGAGCAACCCAGTTGCTTCCACTGGGGATCACCTCAGTACGCAACGGCTCAAAAGGAGTTACTGGCTTCAATTCCATACCTCAACACCTCATACTCATCCCTATTTCCCAAAAGTTTGCCCTTGGCTCCGGATTTCCATTCCCTCATCCCTACTCATAGTTTTCCGTTCAACAGGTCACCCTACATTCAAAGCATTGATCCTTCCATAATTAGCGTTCAAAAAATCAAAAAGCTCTGAGAACTTGAAAGGAGTTAGCTACATGCCAAGAAGTATAAAAGGCACCATCACCATCGAAGGCGAAGAGGTATCGGTAACTAATCCAGATAAGTTGTTATGGCCCGAGGTTGGGATTAGCAAAATGATTTATTTAGAAAAGCTTACCGAACTATCCCCCTATTTACTCCGCTACTGTCATAATCGCCTCTTAACGACGATCCGGTATCCCGGAGGAATACACAGTAAATTTTTCTATCAGAAGAACGCACCAGAACCCTTACCTCTTTACGTAAAAACAATTCTGCACGAGAACATTCGTTATGTCGTAATGAATAACCTTCCCACCCTATTATGGCTGGGAAATTTGGCCTCTATTGAGTTTCATCCATCCTTGCATTTTGTCGGAGAGACGCTACCTTGTGAGTGGATCATTGACCTAGATCCTTCAGTAGAGGATGAGCCTCGGATCATGGAAGCCGCCCTCCATGTCGGAGAAGTTCTATCTTCATTAGGACTTAGCTCTGTACCCAAAACTTCAGGAGCCACGGGAGTCCAGATTATCGTCCCCGTCAAGTACGGAGTCACCTTTGAGCAGCTCCGTTCCATTGGCCATTTCGTGGCCCGCTATGTAACCGAGAAACATCCTAAATTGTTCACTATCGAACGATTCAAGAAGGACCGCGGCGATAAAATCTACTTCGACTATTTACAGCATTACGCAGGAAAAACATTGGCATCTCCTTATACCCCTCGCGCCCGCGTTGCTGCAAGTGTCTCAACACCTTTAACTTGGGAGGAAGTAGCACTTGATCCCCATCCTGCTGAATTCAACTTGCTCAATATAGGTGAACGTTTAAAAGTTCATGGAGATCTATTCCAATCGGTCGCGCCACAATCGGTTGAACTCATATTGAAGCATCTACAAAATTTGTCCCATTCCTAATCAGGGGAATCGCAGGTTATAGGAGAGGAGACAGCAGTCTTGCTAGCATCTCCGCTCCCTTCTGTAGACGCCGGCGACGCGAGAATTCTCGTGAAGTAATTGGACGGCACTCTGTCAGATCATTCTGAAAGTCCCACACCAGTTTCTCAATTGGAACAGCATCAAACAGAATCGCGATCATTTCAAAGTTATAGAAGAAACTGCGCATATCCATGTTAGCCGTACCGACCGTGGCCATTAAATCGTCCACTATCATCACCTTGGCATGAATAAACCCTTGAGTGTACTGATAAAACTTCACTCCAACTTGTAGTAGTTCTTCCACATAAGAGAGTGATGCTAGATGCACTAACCAACTATCTGAGTGATATGGAATAATAATTATCACCTCTACACCACTAACAGCTGCCACTTTCAGAGCAGTGCGAATACTAGGGTCAGGGATGAAATAGGGCGAAGTAATCCAAATACGCTGTTTTGCTGCGGCAATCGCCCCAAAGATCAATTCTTGGATAGCATCCCAATGTTGATCTGGCCCGCTGGTCAAGACTTGTGCCCGCTCGTTTCTGACACATTGGTGTTCAGGATATAGTTTGGGATCATACACCTTTTCACCAGAAGCAAGTTGCCAATCCGCTAGAAATGTATTTTGTAGAAAATAGACCGCATCGCCGTTCATTTGAAGATGAGTATCTCGCCAATAACCAAGCTTCGATGCCAACCCTAAATATTCATCACCCACATTAAGCCCACCAACAAATCCAACCGTTCCATCGACCACCAATATTTTACGGTGATTGCGATAATTCACCCTACGGTCTAGAATCGCAATCCAAGGCGGAAGAAACAAATGTATCTCTATCCCCGCTTCCTCAAGTTGTTTAATAAAGTAGTGTTTCAGATTATAGCTTCCTAATCCATCGCATATCATCCGTACCTTCACACCTTCTCTAGCCTTACGAATCATGACCTCCTGAAAGCGAGTACCGATAACATCACTTCGAAAGATATAGAACTCCATGTGTATATGATCTTTAGCTGCCTCCATCGCAGCAATCATTGCCGCATAAGCCTTCTCTACTTGACTCAAGATCACCGTTTCGTTACATCCCGTAATCGGACTTTCGGATACATGAGTGAGTAGTTCAAATAGTCGACCTTGACTAGTAAAGTCGGGATTGGTCATCTCTTCAGGAGAAGTCACAATCGTCGATTGCTTCCATAATACAGGCTTTATTTCCTGGAATATTCGTGTTCCTTGACGACGAAGTTTTCTCCGTTTCTTATAATCCTGTGCCACGAAATAGTAGAGGATGAAACCAATAAACGGGACCAGAAACAGAATAAACATCCAAGCCATAGCTTTAGGAGGATTGCGAAATTCCAAGAATAAGATTGTAGCTATCTGATAAATAAAACCAAGTAAAATTATGATCAGCCAAACCATCCACTTCGCCTCCCCTTCAATAAGCATTAACCACCGTTTATAAATTATTCATTTCCCTAGCTGCTGTGGGTATTCGATATCTCTTTTTTTTGACATGTTTTAAGAGACCCGAGAATAGATAAGTTATAGAAGCTATTAAAGTATGGGAAGGAGATGCCATGAAAAGTGCTAGTTTATCAAATCAGATGACGTTGCTAGTTCTCCGAGACGCAAATCAGCCTGTCAAACAAGTCCGTGTATCCAAGCCGCTTATCGTCGCAGTCCCGATGGTTGCCCTACTATCTATCTCTGGTCTAATCGTCAGTATGCATATAAATTCGAACCGTACCATTACACAGCTTGAGGGCCAACTACAACAACAGAGCATCCAGTTCGAAGCAGTTGTAACTGACCGAGACGAAGCTATTCAGCGACTCCAGAACGAGGTTGTTACACTATCCGGACAATCGAAAGGGATGATGGACCGGATGGAAAAGGTTGTAGAACTTGAGGCTGAACTCCAAGAATTTATAAACAAATACGGTACACAGGGGGACCTCAGCAATTTATCCGCCTTATCCTTGGATGATACGGATTCATTAGGTATCGGGGGAGAATACATCGCTGTCCATGACAACGAAATTGACGACTTAGCTAAGGAGACTGGCGACGATTTTCGCGAAATGAATTCCATGCTGGATGAGATGGAGAAAAATGTTCCCGTGACGCTCATAAGAGCTACACAAACTCAATACTCTCTGACGGGGAACCCTTCGGAATGGCCTACTCCTTCCAAGAGGCTAACCTCTAGCTTCGGCTACCGCACCGATCCATTCACGGGTAAAGCCGCCTTTCATTCGGGTATCGACATCTCAGGTAAGATTGGCGATCCCGTATATGCCGCCGGTGCTGGTCAAGTCTTAACGACAGATAGAGATAGTTCGCACGGTAAATATATCGTCATACAGCACCCCGATGGACTTGAAAGCTGGTATTTACATCTCAGCGATATCGACGTCTCTGCAGGGGACATCGTAACCAAGGGACAAACCATTGGAAAAGTTGGTAATACGGGAAGAAGTACAGGATCCCATCTGCATTTCGAAATCGTTAAACAGAATAAGCCTATTGATCCTATGCCCTTCCTTAAACAATAAATCTGATTTATAAGAGAGGATAATGCACATTGTTTAAACAAAATAAAAAAATATATCAGACTACGGATACATTAATTGGCCAAGGTAGTAGCGCCGAAGGTAAACTTGAATGTGATGCCAACTTACGGATTGAGGGTAATTTTCAGGGGGAGATTCATTGCGCCGGGGATGTCATTGTTGGTGAGACCGGAGAAGCCATATCCAATATCATAGCTGCGAATGTAATTGTTGCTGGGAAAGTGAGTGGAGATATCTCAACACAAGGAAGACTGACGATTACAAAAAACGGTAAGATCGTTGGAAATGTGCATGTTAATAATCTCATTATTTTAGAAGGCGGCATTCTCAATGGGAGTAGCAAAATGGAGAACGCACCCACCCCTGTTCCGAATATCAAAGAAAAGAAAAAAAAAGAAGTTCAGTCCGAAGCAGGATAATTCCTTGCTTCGAACTGAACTGATTAAACTGGGCACCGTAAACCCTAGAATCGTTTAAGCGGCAACATCTCTCTTTTTGAACACAATCCATGAGATAACTAAGAACAGTAGCACATAGGCCGCCAGTATCCAGGAGGAGAACGCTAGGCTCATACCCGCCGCTGGTGTAATAGCGCCTTGCCCCATATATTGGCCTAGATCCATATTGACAAACAAAACATATTTCGCCCATGAATACCGTGCTGGACTAAACAGCATAGTAAAAATATTTCCCGTAAACAGAATAAACATCGATAGCCCGATGGCGATTCCACCCGACCGAAATACCGTGGAGATCATAAACGAGAACACGGTAATGACTACGAGATCGATATATTTGTACAACAAACTCTCCATAATATATCGCAACGGGCTGTCTCCTTGAGCAAAGATATCTGAAGACTCTTTATGAAAAAGAAGAAACGAGATCGCCATCGCCGCGATCATAAATACAACCGTTAACGCAATCGTAAATAGCAGTACCGCTATTAGCTTGGATAGTAGCACTTTGGTACGAGTCCACGGACGAATAAGCAACAGCTTGATGGTCCCCCAAGTAAACTCACCGGCCACAATGTCAGAAGCAACAATAACAGAGAAAATAGTGGCGAGAAAATAGAGAAAGAACAACTGTGATATGACATCCCAAGCGCTCAAGACCGTGGAACCACCCTCAAGAGAAAACAATACTCCGAACATTATCGTAAGTAACGCGGTTAGTCCAAACATGATCCAGGTGCGCAACCGACGATAAATTTTCATATTCTCATTCTGTACAAGCTTTAGAAAATCACCCAATATGCCCACCCCCTGTTATCTCCAAAAACTGATCTTCCAGTGAGTGTTTAACAGTATATATTCCAAATACTGAAATACCCGACATAACCAACTTCGCATTAATCTCGGGTGTTGACTCCCGTTTCGCATTTACAATAAGACGGTTCTCTTCGATTCTACCTTCCCCGATAATCGCTTTTGCTCGCTGTGGATCATTGACTTCGAAAGCAATTTCATGCAGTTCGTTCTCACTGTCTCCTGATTTAAGTTCTTTGATATCAATAAGACGCCCTTGTTGAATGACAGCAACCGTATCACACATTAGCTCCATTTCCGACAGTAAATGGCTTGATACAAAAACCGTGGTTCCCTCTTCCCTCGACAATTCTCTTAAATAATCACGAAGCTCGCGAATACCTTGCGGATCAAGACCATTGGTAGGCTCGTCCAGAATCAAGAGCTTGGGTTTGTGTAAAATAGCCTGAGCCACACCTAGCCGCTGGCGCATGCCAAGCGAATAGGTCTTCACTTTATCGTGAATTCGATGCTGCATACCCACGCGCTCTACTGCTTCCATAATCCTCTGCTCAGTAACCCCGGGTGACATCCGGGCATAATGCAGTAGATTCTGATAACCCGTAAGAAACTTATACATTTCAGGATTCTCAACAATAGCACCTACATGGGATATGGCCTGCTCAAATTCCTCCTTAATACTGGAACCTTGAATCAGGATATCCCCCTGGGTAATGGACATTAACCCCACCATCATCCGAATGGTTGTTGTCTTCCCGGCCCCATTAGGACCCAGAAATCCAAACACCTGACCCGCTGGAATATCTAGCGTTAAATTATCAATTAGCGTTTTGGAACCTATCCTTTTACTTACACCTTTGATCTGGACGACAGGTTTTTTCTGCATTCTATATTTCACACTCCCTACCTTGGTGAGATTTACACTCACTCATAAACATCATTCTTGCCAGTTTATCATATATTGAATGCAAATTAAAAAAACGAGCAGTCCTATATCTAAAACGCACAAACCGAAGACACCTCGACCTTATTAAGGGCAGGGTATCTCCGGTTTGTAATTTCTTGTCTATTTATCTGCTTATTTTCCCGAGCAAGCTAATTCCCGAGTACTTGCTTCAAAGGCAGCAAGCAGTGCAGCTTCTCCTTGTAAACCATCGTCCTGAAATTTACGAATTTGCTCTAGCATCACTTTATAGTCCTTAGGAATAACACGTACGAACTTCGGAAGATACTCGTTCCAGTTATCCAACACCTGCTGACCCACTGGACTATCTGTGTAGAGAGTATGACGACTAATTAGTCTTTGAATTTCTTCGGCTTCGGCAGTATCTTGAACTCTCTCCAATAATACCATTTCATGATTGCACCGATTGACTAGCTCACCATCCGTATCTAGTACGTAGGCAATACCACCCGACATGCCGGCAGCAAAGTTACGGCCTGTTCCCCCAAGAACAACCACTACTCCACCGGTCATATACTCGCAGCCATGGTCCCCAACACCTTCAACGACGATGTTCGCACCTGAGTTACGTACCGCAAACCGTTCTCCAGCAATACCACGTACATAAGCCTCGCCACTAGTCGCTCCATAAAACGAAGTGTTACCAACAATAATATTCTCTTCTGCGGCAAACGTTGCATGAACTGAAGGTTTCACGATCACCTTCCCGCCCGACAGTCCTTTACCAGTATAATCATTGGTATCGCCCTCTACAGTAAGTGTCATGCCTTTGGGCACGAATGCACCAAAGCTTAAACCTGCTGATCCTTCGAAAGAGAATTGGATCGTGTCCTCTGGCAAACCTGCTGCGCCGTAGATACGTGTCACTTCACTGCCTAATAGAGTCCCTGTAGCCCGATTCACGTTACAGATCGACAAGTTAGCGCTAACGGCTTCCCCGCGCTCTAATGCAGGCGCAGCTAGATCTAATAACTTTGTAACATCAAGCGTCTCATTCAGTGCATGATTCTGTTGTTGTGTACAATAGCGACTACTTCCTTCACTCTGTACTGGCACATGCAACAGTGGTGTGAGATCTACCCCCTTCTTCTTCCAATGATCAACCGCCTTAACCGCGCTCAAACAATCGGTACGGCCAATCATGTCTTGCAGACTTCGGAACCCGAGTTCAGACATCCATTCACGTAAATCTTCGGCTACAAAGGTCATAAAATTAACCACATGCTGTGGGTCCCCAGCAAAGTTCTTCCGCAGCTCTGGATTCTGCGTTGCCACTCCAACCGGACAAGTATCCAATTGACAGACACGCATCATAATGCAGCCCACTGCTACAAGCGGTGCTGTGGAGAAGCCGTATTCTTCTGCACCAAGTAAAGCAGCAACAGCGATATCACGGCCACTAAGCATTTTACCATCTGTCTCCAGCACGACACGATCACGCAAATTGTTCAACATAAGCGTCTGATGTGTCTCAGCCAGACCTAGTTCCCATGGTAGACCTGCGTGACGGATCGAACTCTGCGGCGAAGCACCCGTACCGCCATCATAACCACTCACGAGAATTACATCTGCACGTCCCTTTGCTACACCAGCTGCGATCGTACCCACTCCAGCTTCAGACACGAGCTTCACGTTGATACGAGCACGCTGATTCGCGTTCTTCAGATCGTAGATTAGTTCAGCTAAGTCTTCAATGGAATAAATGTCATGATGTGGAGGAGGCGATATGAGCCCAACCCCAGGGGTTGACCCACGTACTTCCGCTACCCAAGGATATACCTTTTTACCCGGAAGTTGCCCACCTTCGCCCGGTTTCGCTCCCTGTGCCATCTTGATTTGTATTTCATCTGCATTCACTAAATAGTGCGACGTTACCCCAAATCGCCCTGATGCCACCTGCTTAATAGCACTCCGACGTAAATCCCCATTGCTATCAGGTATAAATCGTGCCGGATCCTCCCCGCCTTCCCCCGTATTGCTCTTGCCACCGATGCGGTTCATCGCGATAGCTATCGTCTCATGTGCTTCCTTACTAATTGAGCCGAAAGACATCGCACCTGTCTTAAAGCGACGCACAATTGAAGCGGCCGATTCTACTTCTTCAATCGGTACTTTTGGGCCCACCGGTTTCAGATCAAGTAAAGAACGTAGAGTTAGATGCTTCTTATCCTCACCCTGTACGAGACTGGCGAATTTCTTGTACAATTCATAATCACCAGTGCGAACGGATTGTTGCAGTAAATGGACGGTTTGTGGATTAAATAAGTGTTCCTCTCCGTCACTTCTCCATTGGAAATTCCCACCGGAATCAAGTACTTTATCATTTCCATCTTTATCTGTGAAAGCTCTGAAGTGATGAGTAAGTGTCTCCTCAGCAACTTCTTCAAGACCAATCCCACCAATGCGGGTTGGGGTCCAAGTGAAGTATTTATCCACGAACGAATCATTGAGACCAACAGCCTCAAATATTTGCGCTCCCCGGTACGATTGAATCGTCGATATCCCCATCTTCGACAATGTTTTGATAACACCCTTGGTCGCGGCTTTGATAAAGTTCTTAATCGCCTTTTCATGTGAAATGCCTTGTAACATTCGCTGCGAAATCATATCGCCCAGTGTCTCAAATGCTAAATAAGGATTCACTGCGCTGACTCCATAGCCTAACAATAGCGCAAAGTGATGAACTTCCCGTGGTTCCCCAGTTTCGAGCAAGATGCTGACTTTGGTTCTTGTCTCTTGAAGAATAAGATGATGATGCAAACTAGATACAGCCAGCAATGCAGGAATAGCAGCATTCTCCATATCCATACCACGATCGGATAAGATTAGAATGTTATGACCATTGGCAATAGCTTGATCCGCCGCTTCACAAAGTGAAGTAATAGCCACCGCAAGCCCTTCTGCTCCTTCATTTGCTGGAAACAAAATCGGAAACGTCATCGAATTAAATCCCGGACGCTGAACATGACGTAGCTTCGCAAAATCTTCATTGGATAAAATAGGACCGTCCAGTGTAATTTGTCGACAACTCTCCGGCTCTGGATTGAGCAGGTTTCGCTCAGGACCTATCGTTGTTATAGTCGAAGTCACAAGTTCCTCCCGAATGGCATCAATAGGAGGGTTCGTTACTTGAGCGAACATTTGCTTGAAATAATTGTAAAGTCTTTGCGGACGATCCGACAATACAGCAAGTGGTGCATCATATCCCATGGATGCTAGACCTTCGACTCCAGTCAACGCCATGGGCTCCAACACTTTACGCAAATCTTCAAAAGTAAATCCAAATGCCATCTGACGACGTACGATATCGTCATGTCCTCCCTGCGGAAGTTCCGGAGCTGCCGGTAGATCCTTCAGTGCAATAAGATGCTCATCAAGCCACTGACGATACGGGTTCTCTCTAGCGATAGAAGTTTTCACCTCTTCATCCGAGATAATCCGTCCTTCTTTGGTGTCTACAAGTAACATACGCCCCGGACGAAGACGGTCTTTATACAGCACATTTTCCGCCGGAATATCGAGTACTCCTACCTCCGAAGACAATACGATCAAATCGTCCTTTGTTACATAATAACGCGCAGGTCGGAGTCCGTTCCGATCTAGAATCGCCCCGATTTGGACCCCATCCGTGAACCCCATAGCCGCAGGCCCGTCCCATGGCTCCATCAGCGAGCTATGATATTCGTAGAACGCTTTTTTATCTTTATCCATATAACTATCCGTACTCCACGGCTCCGGTACCATCATCATAGCGACATGGGGCAGGGAGCGTCCACTAAGGTATAGAAACTCAAATGTATTATCAAACATCGCGGTATCCGAACCGTCCGGATTAATGACAGGTTTGACCTTATCCAGATCATCACCAAAAGCTTCGGTTGCAAACATCGACTGCCGTGCATGCATCCAATTCACATTACCGCGAAGTGTATTAATTTCACCGTTATGAATCATAAACCGATATGGATGTGCTCGTTCCCAACTTGGAAACGTATTTGTGCTGAAACGGGAATGGACCATAGCGATCGCTGATTCTAATTTTTCATCCTGTAAGTCAAGATAGAACTCCCCAACCTGCTCAGTTGTGAGCATGCCTTTGTAGACTACTTTCTGACAAGATAAACTTGATACGTAGAATGAATCTCCTTGATCCGCTCCACCATACCGAATCGTAAGTTCAGCACGACGACGAATCACATACAACTTACGTTCAAAATCGAGATTATTGCTTAGCCCAGCACCGCGGGCAATAAAGACCTGGCTAACGAACGGCTTTGCTTCCTTTGCCGATTTACCGAGCATGTCATCACGTGTTGGAACGGTACGAAAACCGAGCAGGTGTTGCCCTTCCTCCTCAATAATCTTAGCGAGTTGTGCTTCCTGTACTTTGCGGATAGTCTCATCCTGTGGCAGAAATAACATCCCTACTCCATACTCTCCTGGCCCAGGCAAAGTAAAACCGAGCCCTTTTGTTTCTTCTGCGAAAAACAGATGAGGGATTTGCAGTAATATACCTGCACCGTCGCCTGAATTGGGTTCACTCCCCTGTCCACCGCGGTGCTCCATGTTACTTAACATTGTCAGTGCTTGGCTCACGATCTCATGAGACGCCTCACCTTTAATATGGGCCACAAATCCCATGCCGCATGCGTCTTTTTCAAATGAAGGATTATAAAGTCCCTGTCGTGATGGGTTCACAGTATGTTTCATTTTGAACACTACCTTTCTCTACATCAAATAAATCCGGTTTGCCTTTGTTTTAATTCTAACGGAAAATAGCTCCATAGTTTTTGCACTATTTTCTCTTTCTTTTGCACTAATGGATACAATTTTACGGCGAATTTGTTGACAACTTCACAAGAAACGAAAAAGGCCCGTTCGCTGGCTTTAACACCAGTAAACGGACCTTTCATAATCCTATAACTTTTTTCTTTTCCTTTTTAATTAAGCACTCAATATCGCTTCGTTGCCAACTTCTTCCTCACTACGATCATGACGTAGGAAGTATACCAGTGTTAGTGCTAGGAACAGCAGTCCAAATATCATAAGAATGCCCATGTGACCCCAAGCGACACCGAATTGACCACTCGAGATAACCGCTTTGTACCCACTAACACTATACGTCATTGGTAACCAAGGGTTAAATACTTTCATCCAGTTAGGAATTAGTTCCAGTGGGAACGTACCCGCGCTGGTCGTTAATTGGAAGATTAGCATCAGGATTGCTAAGAACCGTCCTGGATTTTCAAGCCAAGTTACAAGCGCTTGAGTGATAAACATGTAACATAAACTCGTGACGAAAGTGAACAAATAGAAGAGTGGAACACTTTGTACTTCTAGACCTAATACATACAACACCAGAATAGCGGCTAGAATTGATTGAATCAAACTCATCAAACTAAAAGCTAACACTCGGCTAACAAAACGATTCCATCCGGTTGCATCTGCAACAGCAGATCCCCGCATTGGAACTACTAGTGTAGAGATAAGTGCACCTATAAAGAGTCCCAATGATAAGAAATAAGGTGAGAATCCAGTACCGTAGTTCGGTACTTCATCAATTTTATGTTCCTCAATTTCGATCGGTTGAGCGTACATGTTTACAAGTGCATCGGTTTTCTTCACGCTCGAAGTTTTATCCGCAGCTTCGTTCAGCTTAGTAGCCAATTCTCCTGAACCTTCTGTAAGCTTATCCATACCATCTTTCAATTCGCCAGCGCCACTGTCCAATTGTTTAGAACCACTAGCAAGCGTACCTACGCCACCAGATAATTGGTCCATACCATCTTGGATTTGCTGTGCACCAATACTGAGCTTACCAGAACCATCGGCAAGCTTTTTCCCACCAGTTGCAGCTTCTGACAATTTACCATTAAACTGCTTCAATCCAGCTGCAAGTTGCTCTTGTCCTGCTGACACTTGCGTTGCACCTTGTAGCAATTGTTCCTGTCCTTGAGAGAGCTTCTGACTGCCTTGTAGTAATTGCTGTTGTGCACCATTCAAATCTTTGCTGCCTTGCAACAATTGTTGTTGTCCTTGAAGCACTTGTTCACTACCCGTTGCAACCGCTTGGCTCGCTGCCAACAGTTTTTGCACTGCAGGGTTACTTGCAAGCTCTGGACTTGCTTTTGTTAGTTGCTCCAACCCTTGTGCTACTGCTTTGGCACCTTCAGTTACTTTTCCAGTTCCTTGCACTGAAGATTCGAGACCCGCTACTAACTTCTCACTACCCTCGCCAGAAGATTTCAATCCGGCACTAAGTGTATTCGCACCTTCCAAGGAAGATTGCAGACCTGCCTGTAATTGCTTACCGCCAGCACTAGCCTTCACAGCACCATCTTCTAGTTGCAGACCTGCCGCAGTTAACTGATATAACCCACTTGCTAGAGTAGAAGAACCTTTTTGAAGATCTTGAGCTCCTTGGCTTAGTGTACCTGCTCCATCTTTCAATGGAGTAATTCCAGATTCCAGCTTAGTTGTTCCATCAACTAATTTAGCCAAATTCTCTTTCAATTTCAGTGTACCGTCATCGAGTTTCACAGCTCCATCATTGAGTGTGTTGGCCCCGGTTCCTGCATCACCCAATCCACCGGAGATTTCCTCCACTTGATCGAACAAAGTTTCAGTATACGCTTCAGTCACTTTTGCAGAAACTTTGGTTTTGATTTCTTTAACAGCCGTACCACCAATTTGTGAGGCCAAGAAATTATAGCCCTCATTCGGCTCATAAATAAGTTGAGCTGGTTCTGGATTTTCATCCATCAAAGTTGTTGCCTTGGATGAGAAGTTTTCTGGAATAACGATTGTCATATAGTATTCGTTATTCTCCATCCCTTCCGCCGCTTCTTCACGGGTGACAAACCTCCAGGAGAAATCATCACTTTTCTTTAATTCTTCCACAAGGTCATTACCAACTTCGAGTGACTTACCCTCATAGTTAGCGCCCGTATCCTGATTAACAATAGCTACAGGAAGCTCATTCATTTTGCTATATGGATCCCAAAATGCAGTAAGAAACATTCCACTGTACAACACAGGAATAAACAAAACTACAATTATTGGAATAAATACCTTAGGCTTCTTAAAGGAAGCCTTTAAATCACTAAAAAATACCGACAACGATCTCATATGTTTTTCTCTCCTTGTTATAACCAATATATCTGTGATCCTATCACTTTGACGTGCAGGTCCCTTTAGGGCCAGCATCTCTTATTCTGGTGACAATCCGCCTGTTAGAAACATCTTGACGAACTCCTTGATTTGAGCCTCATTTAATGGCTCATGAAGCTTGTTCCAATCTGAAGTCAGTGCAACGTAAAGCTTCATTAAGATAAAAGAAATGACTTTTGGATCAAATGAGCGAATTTCTCCACGTTCTACTGCACGAGAAATTTGACGTTCCAAATAATCAAGAATTGCATTCTCAACCTTCTCCAGTCCTTCTCTTGCCTGCGGTGTGCCAAAATCACGTACTTCTTGAAAAAGCTTGATCAGTAATTCTTGCTCTCTTCTATAGACCAAAAGAGCATCCATACTTTGGTACAAGTTCTCAAAGAACGGTTTATCCTCGTGTACTTCCTGCTCTGATATCCGCTTCATATCCGCGATGATGGAGCGAAGAATTTCATCAAACAATTCCTCTTTATTTGTAAAAAATGTATAGATCGTACCCTTGGCCACATTAGCAATTCTTGCCACTTGGTCCATCGTCGTCGCTTTGTAGCCGAACAGGGCGAACGATTTCTCCGCCGCTTCGATGACTAGTTTCCGGCGATCTACCACAGCCATCTTATGCACCCCCTTTTCTTCCCTCTTCTTAAACATTAAATGACTAAAATACGATTTCGGTCATTTGGTCATAGCTCACTTTAACATTTTCATGAATGTAATGCAAGCATATTTCAAGAATTTTCATCTTTTTTCATTACATTAAACATTCCCCGACTAAAGTCCAGCAAAGGACCCGCCCGCAGGCTCTTACATGATCGTTATAAAAAAACTAAACTAGCAATACAGATATATAAGCGTGCCGATTATCATAGTTAGTTCAAATATGATGTAATTATAGGCTGACCGATCCACAGCGTGATCGGATAAAATTTGAAGTAGGTGATCAAAGCTATGACTAAAAAACGAGTACTTATCTTATCAGAAGGCTTCGGTAGTGGACATACTCAAGCTGGATATGCTCTAGCTGCTGGACTTAAGAAACTAAATCCACAGATCAAGACGAAAGTGCTGGAACTTGGTTCCTTTCTTAATCCCACAGTAGCACCTTTGATTCTGTCAGCTTACAAACTCACCATTAATACAAGCCCCGCCTTGGTAGGTTTACTCTATCGAAAGCAATATAAGAAACCATTGGGACGTCTCTCCACCTTAGCCCTTCATAAAATGTTCTACCATCATGCAGCTCAGGTAATTCGGCAGCTGAGACCCGACCTTATTATATGTACACATCCTATTCCTAATACGATCATCTCAAGACTCAAAGCGGCCGGACTCAATGTTCCATTATGTACTCTTATTACCGACTATGATGCACATGGTTCATGGATTACTCCAGAAGTCGAACATTATCTTGTTTCTACATTAGAGGTGCGTGATTTGCTAATCGGACGCGGAATAAGCCCAGAAGCCATTCAGGTGACCGGCATTCCCGTTCATCCGGAGTTCTGGAACATTCAGAACAAACAATCCGCAAGAGCAGAGCTTGGAATCAAAGATATGCCGACCGCTCTCATTATGGGTGGTGGATGGGGGCTACTCTTCAAGGAGGAGTTCATCAATCGACTCAGTTCCTGGAGAGATAGCGTTCAACTTGTATTCTGCATGGGGAGTAACGAGAAACTAGTTGCAAAACTACAGAAGCATCCCGCTCTTCGGCATCATAATATTACTGTGATGGGACACACATGTGAAATTAGCAAATGGATGGACGCCTCCGACTTGCTAATTACCAAACCCGGAGGGATGACCTGTACAGAGGCTCTCGCAAAGGGAATACCGATGCTGTTCTATGAAACTATCCCTGGGCAGGAAGAGAAGAATCGCGAATATTTTGTCAGTAAAGGTTATGGGGAGGTTCTCGCCTCAGGCGATATTCTAGACAAATGGCTTAAATCCATTTCAAATGAAGTTTCACGAAGAGAGTATTCCAAAAAAACGTCTCAGCTTCATCCCCTTTATAAACCTGAACGTTGTGCCATGGATGTTATGGAATTATTGCACTCTTCACTTGCTACAGTTCAGGTAGACAGACGTGCCTTAGGAATTGCCGGACTTAGAGCGAATTAATATGTGACCCCAAAAAGAGGCTATTGATCAACAATCCCCCATTCTTTTAATTAATACTTAAAATCTGTGATTTAAATCTCAATCACCGATGACACTTTAGAATTATAATGTAAGTTAGGTCTCAGGACTTAATTTCATACAATTCTATATAGAAAGATTTGGGGGAAACCAATTATGGGGTTTGCAAAAAAAATTACCGCAACCGTTATCGGAATTCTTATGCTTGTCGGTGCGCTAATCGGTGTATTCAGCTATCAAACAGCACAACGTCAAGTTTATGAATCCGTAGGGATTGAAGTGGTGGGTTGTGCAAATATCACTACAGGGCTCGTAACTCCGAGTGACATTGAGAAGTTGGCAGCAGGTGACTCCTCCGATCTCGCTAAGATTGAAGAACAACTGAACTGGACAGTTGATCATAAATCACTATTCAAGGAAGTGTTCATTCTCTCGCTTGACGGAAAAATTCTGGCTGCCGACCAACATTTGAAGCAACGTGGTTACAGCGCTGGACAAGCATTCTATTTCGATCAAGCCGATAAAGATATGATCACCACTATGAAACACACGGTTTATTCTAAGGTATATACATATGATGGAGTTGACCTCTTAACTGGTTATGGCCCCATTTATAAGGACCATGATCCAAATAAAGAAATCATCGCTCTTATGGCCATTAATTTTGATGCTTCCATTATTCATGATCGGACTTGGGAGATTATTACCTTGCCCTTCATTATTGGAGCTATCGTATTCCTTATTGCAGCCATCGTCCTCTACTTCCTCATTCATTGGATGATTCGTCCAATCGAGAAATTATCCACCCAAGTGAATCAGGTAGCAAAAGGTGATCTGACTGTGCAACCATTATCGCTGAATAGTAAGGATGAGGTCGGCAGGTTGGCACGCGATTTCGGGAATATGACAGTCAATCTTCGGGAACTAATTACGGAAGTTAATGATATGTCACTTCAGGTTTCCTCATCATCGCAACAATTATCTGCAAGCACGATGCAAACAGGTAAAGCGAGTGAACAAACTGCATTAATTACGCAAGAACTTGCCCAAGGTGCAGAGCAACAACTGCGTAGTTTGGAAGAAGGCTCCAAAGCATTACAAGAGATGGCACAGTTCATTACCCAAATCGCCCAGAACGCCCAGAATGTCTCCCAAGCAGCGCAGACTTCCTCATCTGCTTCGCAGCAAGGTAGCCACTCTATCAAACTTACGGTAGAGCAAATGAGTACAATGGAAGAAAAAATTCTTTTGCTCTCTAATAACGTTCAAGAACTGAGTAGCCATTCAAAGGAAATCCAAAGTATTCTTGATATCATAACCGGAATCTCAGCTGAAACTCATTTACTTGCCATCAACGCTGCAATTGAAGCGGCACATGCAGGTGAACAAGGTAGTGGCTTTGCTGTTGTAGCTTCCTCTGTCCGCAAGCTAGCGGAACGATCCACAGAATCGGCGAAGCAAATCGCTACACTGATTGATTTCACATTAAATAAAATGGAACAAACGAGTGATACGATGGATGAAGCTGCTAAAGAAGTCGCCCATGGTACACAACTGGTGCGTAGCGTAGGTGAATCCCTAACTGAAATCGAAAGTTCATCAGAGTATACTGCCAAAGCAATCAACAAATTATCAGGCACCGTTCGGCATTTATCTACCAACTCAGAGCTATTGGTACAATCGATAGAGAAGATCGTCGAAGTAGCGAATGAAACAACTGATAACGCTCAAAGCATGTCTGCAGCTTCAGAAGAACAATTAGCCTCTATGCAGGAAGTAGATGCATCCGCTAGTTTCCTTTCCAGTCTGTCTGACAAGCTTCAGACTCTTATCGAACGATTCAAGGTATAACCCCCCTGTTATTAGATAAAAAAAACGCCTCTTATCCATTGGATAAGGGGCATTTCATCATTAACTTATTTACTTGAGTAAGCATTCAACATCCATCTGTGCTTGTCTAATGCCGTTAGCATGCCCAACAGTAAGTCTGCAGAACCTTCGTCCTCTGCTTCTACTGCTGCTTCCATTCCTTGCTTAAGTTCTTCACTTATCGTTTCAAAATCAGCAATAACAGCAGCTACCATCTCTTCAGCACTTTCCTTGCCGTTTGCTTCTTTGATGGTTGCGATAGCCAAAGATTCTTTCAGTGTAGCAATCGGAGATCCTCCAATTGCAAGCAACCGCTCAGCAATTTCATCTAAATAACCAGTAGTTTCATTATACAATTCTTCAAATTTTTCATGTAGTGTAAAGAATTTAGCACCTTTTACATACCAGTGGAAGCTATGAAGTTTAGTGTAGAGCACCGTTAAGTTTGCGATCTGCAGATTCAATTTCCCTTGAAGTACTTGTTCACCTTGAGTTAGAATTTGATTTGCCATTTCTTGTTCCTCCATTCACCAATGTAATATACAGTTTGTCTAGAAAGCTTCAGAATTTAAATATTTTAAATTTAGACTAGATCTAAATCTTGTTAATATAATAGCACTTAACCTGCCCATAAGCAATCCCATATCACTGAAATGCAGTTTTTGTATCCTATGTTAAGTAAAGTTTGTGCCTTTTAATGACCTATTATTCAAAAAAACGAAAAAACCGACGCATAATCGCACCGGTTCCTCCCTTGTAATCAAATTCAGATCTGCTCGCGGATATGAAGCTTAAATTGCTCCAAACTCCGTTCGATTTGCCGAAGTCCATCTTCAACAATTCGACGATTTACAACATTCTCTGTTTCGAGTTTGGGCAGTCGGGCAAGGGACTTCTTCTCCTCTTCCCAATAGGCTTGACGACGCTGGATCTCTTTGTATTTATCCAGAAGATCCGTAATAATATCGTAGAAGCGCTCGTAATCGACGATAACATCATCGAGGAAGCGGTCAACTTCTTCCTTCTCATACCCTCGCATTTTCACATCGAAATCCTTCTCATGAATGCCTAGTGCATTTAACTTGATTCCGAGTTGTTTAAACAGACCTTTCTGGTCCTCCAGTTTTCGTGAATAATCATCTTGCATTGGTATCCCTCCGTACATAAGCTTACACCTGGTTATTAGTAATCCCGTTTATAATGTAACATATTCATAACCGTTTATCGATATTCGGCAGTTCATGAAGTAAATCCATCATCCTTGTTGTCATGGATCTTAACACAAAAAGGACGCCAGCTTCTGGCGCCTGCATGCAAGGATTATTTAAGTCTACTTACTATCCTCAACCGCTTTAATTTCCTGCGGTTTCTCTTCTTCCACATAATCACCACGGGCACCTTTTTTGAACTCTTTCAACATCGTGCCGAAGCTACGCCCGAGTTCAGGTAATTTGCTAGGACCAAATAACAGGAGCGCAGCAATTACCAACAACAGCAAATGTGTCGGTCGCAACAAATTTTCAAGCACATTTATCACTCCTTAGGTATATCTTAGTAAAAATTATACTACTTTTTACAGAATAAAGGGAAATATTTCTTATAAATTTAACCGAAACCAAAACAAACTTCTGGGCATATGCTGTTTCATCAAGCTATGCAAAGGGGAGAACATCATGAATTCTTACAATCTGTGGGCTATTATTGCCATCGGGTTGGCCTCCAACCTAGATAATGCAGGGGTCGGAATTGCATATGGGGTCCGAAAAATTCGTATTCCGTGGTATTCCAATTTAGCTATTTCCATCATTTCACTTCTTGCCACTTTAACTTCAGGTTTATTCGGGACTTGGATTTCCTCTTATATCGATCCCTGGATTGGCCAATTCATCGGAACGGTTGTCATCGTCGGGGTCGGGATTTGGGTACTGTTACAACCACTCACAGAAAAGAAAAAATCGCAGAAGGATGGCGATAGCGATACAAATGCGTTTACCCGCTTGCTCCGCAATCCTGAAGAAGCAGATAAAGACAGTTCCAAATCCATCAGTTTAACGGAATCTATACTGCTAGGTACCGCGCTGGCTATGAATGCATTGGCCGGTGGATTCAATGCGGGCATTACCCAGCTAGACATATGGTATACATCGCTATCTGTCGGGATTTTCAGTTTTCTATTACTATTATTATGTGCAGGATTTGGCGAGAAATATGCGGCTGAGAAGTTTGGTAATACCGCTACCGTTATATCAGGTTTACTGCTTATCGTAATCGGAATTAATCAAATGTTCTAATCTAATCCTGAACTCGCCAGATGAATGGCGGTTGTCTATAACTATCGATTTACCAAAGCCAGTCCCCCGGTCAATCCCAATATTCGTGGTAACCGCTCCGGGGTGAAGGCAATTGGCTGTAACTCAAGCTTTGTCAATATGATTGAATACCTATTTCATACAGTCTAATCTATAATATACATGTAAAGATAAAATATAATTAGAATAGGAGATATTTAATATGCAGTGGCTCTCCAACTATGAAGGAGAACTAGGACAAGCATTTACAAAAGCTGAACATATATTGTCCGCGCTACCCGATACCTTTAGCGGGCCTGCCCTAGAATACCTTGATAAGTTCCATGTATTAAAGGAAGATCGTTCGAAAAATTACATATGTTATCTTCTACCGTTCTGGTTACACGATAACTCCGGTGTTAGTATCCATGACTGTGAGAATTTTGCTGTAGCTAATATATTTGGAATGATGTATTACCATCTCATTGATGAGTTGATGGACGATCCGAGTTCACAATCTCCCCTACATCTTCCGCTTGCCAATTTCATTCAATATGAATTCATACAGAGTTATAGTAACTATTTCCCTTCAAACTCCCCGTTCTGGAGCTATTATAAGAAATACGTTACTGAATGGGCGGAAGCTGTGACGCATGAGCAACTTCGAGATTACTTTCAGGACAACCCGATAGCAATTGCCCACAAAGCAGCCCCTGTTAAACTATCTATCGTCAGCTCACTGTTATTAATAGAACGCAATGATAATCATAAGCTAATTCCACTCTTGGAGGATGCAGTAAATACGGTATTAATTACGCTTCAAATGCTGGATGATTGGGAAGATTGGGAGAAAGATTTACAGGAGGGCAGTTATAACTGTCTAATCTCCATGGTTCAGAATAACCTAGAGCTTAGAGGCGAACGGAGGCCAAACCCAGAGGAAATTAGACAAGCGCTGACTGCCTCGGATCTTCTATTGCAGTATGCGCAACGGGCCGAAACACATCATGAATCCCTTGAGGCGATACGGTCATATTCTCCGCATCTTTACGAATTTCATGACTTCCTATGCAAGAATCTACAGCAGGCTGCTAGGCAGTTGGAAAAAGAGCGAAGTTTGTTATATCAAGGCGGATTAGCGTATTGGTTATCTAAAAATACCTAAATATTCTAGATTTTTGACATTTTTCATGTTATACTTAATTCGGTAAATATTACATTATATTGCGAAAGGGTGATTTTATGACATCAGGAGCTTCCCTTCAAACACAAGTTATTCAAAAGGCTTGGCAAGATCCCAGTTTCAAAGCAAAGCTGTTATCTGAACCAAAGGCGGCAATCCAGGAGGCACTGGGCGTAATTCTCCCGGACCATATCGAAATTAGAGCGGTGGAAGAGAATTCTAATGAATTCTATATTGTCCTTCCTCCGAATCCATCCGGCGTTATTACAGCAGATGTGAAACCGAATGCAGTCTGGGGAGTATAAACCTCAATTTTAAAAAGTTCAGGGTAGGAACAGAAGTATTACTTTCGGAATTCCTTTAGACCTTCTTGGCTGATGGAAACCGAATGGTGACTTCCGTTCCTACCCCCTTTTTGCTTGTAAATGTAATTTTTCCATTCATGACCTCGATAATCCGAAAAGTAACCATTAAGCCTAATCCAGTTCCCTTTGTCTTATTGGAAAAATAAGGTTCTCCTAGACGAGTTAAAACCTCTTCATCCATTCCCTCACCGTTGTCTTTAATATGAATGCATACTTGATCCTTCTCTTCGTATGCCCAGAATACAATTTCTCCTTCACCGCTAAGCGCTTCAATGCTATTCTTAATAATGTTAACAAAAGCTTGCTTAAACTTCGATGAGTTTCCCAGTATATATAGTTCATTAGGGATACTGACAGTTATTCTACCACCTTGTAAGTTGGCCATCGGCACCAGAATCCCCTCAATATGAATGAATTCTTCCAATATATCCAATGTTGTCACATTGCCTGCTTCCGGTTTGGCAAAGGTGAGAAAATCCGTAATAATACCTGAAGCACGATCCAATTCTTCTAACGCCATATTCAAATAAACCTTTTCAGACTTCTTTTCTTGCTTCTCAGCCAAAAGTTGAATAAAACCTCGGGTTACCTGTAAAGGGTTTCGCACCTCGTGTGCAACCGAAGCCGCTAACTCACTGATGATTTCCATTTTTTCCGATCGTTGAAGCTCGTTATTGAATACTTCTAATTGTTTGGAATACTCCACCACTTGTAAATGAGTTCTGGCAAACTTTCGCCCCAGTATAATCATTAATGAAATTAAAAAGCTGATTACTCCCCACTTCCAGAGGAATAACTCATAATAACCCGACCTGGAATAAAACCATGTCAGTTCTGAAACACTTAACACCGTAAAAATCATAAAACCGGTGGTAAAAATAACAGCATCACGATTGCCCTTTATTGCGTAAATTATCGAAATACTAATCAATATAACGAACTGAATAATCATAATGAATCCCAATAAGTCAGCTGTAAAAAGGCTGTACAAGGAATAGTACTTATATCCTGACCATTCATTTATAATCATTAACACAAAGCAAAATAGAGAATAAACAACTTGGAATTTACGATATCTTTTTATGATAGAGAAATAACCATTTCCAAAAACACTCTCAAAAAAATAAGTAAAGGAAGGTAATAGGATAAATAAAGCACTATCAAATAATATTACAAACAACCTGCCTGAATCTTCATACCATGAATATAATAAAGGTGAATATGTCGCCACTATTAAGCCGCTAGACATAATCAAGGCACACAATGAGATCCAGCTTGACATGTGCTCGGTATGTAAGAATAACGAGCAAATAATCATAACGATCGCTATAAATATAAGTGCTGAACCTAATATTAGATCTGTAAGATTGCTACTGATAAAAGAATGCTCGAGATTATAGTAATCACCAACTCGAATTTGATCCTGAATACCCACTCTATGTTTAGATTGAATACCAACATAAAGCTTTGTATCATCCAACTTGGGGTTTATTGGAACTAGGATTCTATTTATTTCGTAATTATAATTTCGTCTGGACTCATAAATAATATTATCCCCATGCTTAACAACAACATGGTATCCATATATTTTCTCAAAAAGCACGGCCTGAGTACTAGAATTTAGCAGGGGAAGTTCTAGCTCGACCCACTGGGATGATTCCTTATTAGGTTTTAGGGATTGGGATGCTCCCAAGGTATAACTTTTCCACCCATCCAGATCCTCTAGTTGTTTTTTGCTAATATTTGTATCTAGTTGATCTGTCCAAACAATTTTTAACTGGTTAATTTTTGTTTCATTCGGATTCTCACGCTCAGAACCCTTCAAAAAAAAACTAGAAAAAATTATGGCTAACAATGCAACGAGGATAACCATGCCTTTATAAATGACTTTCATTACAGCACCCCTGCTAATAAAATAACAAAATGACAGCTACTCCATCACGACAATACAATTATATAATAACATTTCAATAATTTGGCAATTATATTATTCTATCATAATATGTAACATCGTTATTTTACCGTTATTAACTCACTAACGCTATCCATAGTTTTACAGTCTTAGTCCTTTATACATATATGCAACTTAATTCACAATAAAAAGTCATGATTATAGGATCATATCTTTTAAATCAACCCTATGTATTTACAATTTTTGTACCTGATCAAGTGCGTCGATTGAACTGCGGCTTTTGGGGTAAACTCCAAATAGGAACATTTGAAGTATATGCCTAATTCTGACACAGGAGGACAGAAACCATAATGGATGAGTTCAAGACAGCTGCTGACTATGAATATGAGCGATACGAAATATTGAAGGGATATCGTCCTGAGAATGACATTCCAGACGCCGATCTGTTACCACATGATACCCGAATTACACAAGGTATTAGCGAGGAGAGCGGACCCACCCATATCGCTTCTAGTGATAATAATCAATGGGTAGAACTTCAAGATGTACCTGATGCAGATGAGATCGAGATGAATACCCCAATTGACCCAGCAGCTCCCGATACAGAAGCTTTACATGGCACAGATTTGCTGAACGGTTATAGTGGTGACGATACGAATAGTTAAAGCATCATGTATAAACATAAAGAGAACCCTGGCAAAGTTAACAAATCTGCCAGGGTTCTCAAGTGTTAGAATAAGATTTTATTTAGTCTTTATATATTTTGAAGCGTCCCACCAATTGTTGTAATTGCTCTGCCAGACTACTAAGGTCCGTTGATGAGGAAGCGATTTCTTCTACAGACGCTAGTTGTTCCTCAGCCGCCGCAGATATGGTCTCCGTTGAACTTGCCGCCTCCTGCGAGAGACTACGAATGTGATGGATTGCCTGGGTTACAGTACTAGCTTCATCTGTCACATCATGCATTGCATCCGACGCCGATTGTATCACCTTGGCAGCACCGACTACGGATTCAGATATAAGTTTAAAGGAGCTTCCTGAAGTATCCACTGCTTCTATGCCCTGCGTAACTTTGTCTTTTACATCTTCCATCGTGTCTACAGCCTGCTTCATCTCTGTCTGAATATGTCCGATCAATTCCTTGATCTGATTTGCCGACTGAGCTGATCCTTCAGCAAGCTTACGGACTTCAGAGGCAACAATAGCAAATCCTCTACCCTGTTCCCCAGCTCTCGCTGCTTCAATTGAGGCGTTTAATGCCAACAAATTGGTCTGTTGCGAAATACCTGCCATGACACTAACAATTCCATCAATATGTTCGGCACGCCGATTCAACGACAGGATTACAGATGCAAGTTCTTCAACTGTCTGGTTAACACTTCGAATTTTCTCCTCCGTACTTGCAACCGCTGCAATACCATGATCAGCAGCATCTGTCGTCTGTGACATCGTCTTTGTTACCTCAAACATATGACCGGAGATATTCTCGACCTTGCGGGTCATAGAATCAATGGTCTTCATGCCTCCCTCAACGCTTTGCAGTTGTTGCTCGCTCCCCGTTGCTACTTCCTGTATAGCTACAGTTACATGCTCTATCGCCTTCGTCGTTTGTTCCGCCCCCGCCGAGAGCTCCTCCGCTGAAGAAGATACATTATCCGTCATCTCTCGGACACTTCCAACCATATTACGTAAATTATCGACCATGAGTTGAAAGTTATTCGCTAAATCACCAATCTCGTCTTGTCGGAAGTTATCTAACCGTTTGGTTAAGTCTCCCTCACTTAAAACGGCTGTTGCATCTTTCAATCTTCGAAGTGGTACGGTTACAGAACGGACATTAAAGAAGATCAATATCCCTGCTGCCAATATGGAGATAACGACGACAATAATCGCCGTATTTCGGATACCAACGGTCTTGCTTAGCACTTCATCTTGATTTAAACTACCGCCAATTCTCCAATTAGTTACCTCATTCTTCATGAATGCCATCTTATAATTGTTACCTTGATAAGTATAATTGAGTTCTCCAAGATCACTCGCGAACATCTCTTGGACGAAATTGTCTGTAGATTCCTCACCTATGTTACCACTAGGATTAACCAAGAATTTCTTACTATTATCTAAGATTGTAATATATCCATCTTGTCCAACCTTCATGTTTGTCATTTTCGTCAGAGCTGCTAGATCCAAGTTAAGTGAAATGACCCCATTGCCATCCGGAAGAACTTGTGAGATGGAGACAGCCATATTTCCATCGACCGAAAGAAACGACGGAGAAACAATCGGGCTTGTCCCTTGCTTAAAGGCCAGCGTATACCAATCTCTCTTTCGTGGATCATAATCAGAAGCCAGAGCATCATCTAGAGAACGCACGATTTTCCCATTGCTGGTTCCGATATACATATCAAGAACATCACTATGAACAGCCTTATATTCCTTAAACTTATCCTTTATCTCTCGCCCGTTTTCAGCTACCTCTTTATCGACAGCTTCTGAAGTAAATAACTTTGCATAATAAGAAATATCTAATAATTTATTCTCGATAGCTTGTGTAATGATCACATCGGCAGAATCTACACTTTCCAGTGCACTAGCCATCAATTCATCCTCAACGCGGTTACTTGCCACGGAATAGGTAATGGAAGCGATAATGATACTAGGAACCAACAGTACGATCAAATATGAAGCGATCATCCGGGTTCTAATTGAGCTTATTGTTTTTTTTCTCATACGTTCACTCCTCGAATCTACAGTATGTCAGCAAAAATATATACTTTATATATCGGTTATGGAATTTGATCCTTATAGTAACATTTCATGTAATTTACATAAATCGAGTCCTATAAACACTCTATTGTTTCATAAAAAATAAAACAAGCTGAGGATTTCTCCTCAGCTTGTTCTTTGAAAGGACTTTATGCACAAATACAAACACGATTCCTTCCCGACTCCTTGGCTTGATACAATGCTTGATCCGCCTTCTCAAGTAGCTGTTCTAGCATAACGTCAGGATAAGTTGCACAACCCACTGAGATCGTAATATGCAAATCTGTTCCGTCTGGTAGTCGGAATACGTGATCCTCCACATTACGGCGTAATCTCTCAGCGATCATCGTGATTTGTTCGTGATTACATCGATCTACAACAACAACGAACTCTTCTCCACCTTTACGTGCGATATGATCATTCGGCCGGAAAGAATCCCTAAGCACTTCCGCTAAATCAGCCAGTACTACATCACCAGCTGGATGTCCATATGTATCGTTCACACATTTGAAATGGTCAATATCCACCATCAGGAGCGTAAATGGTGTATTCGAATGGAGGGTTACTATCGACTTCTGTTCCATAAATGCTTCAAATGCTCTTGAATTGAACAGTCCCGTCAGAAAGTCTCGGTTTGCTGCTTCACTCATCAATCTCAACATATCATCAGATCGCTTCAAATATTGCAGCATATAATATGTGAACACACCACCCAAAATGTATACGACACTAAATAGCGCTATCGAAAACCACTTATCCTCTTGTATGGTAATCGCAAATATTGTACTTGCAGTTATCATGGTTAGTCCCAATGACCAACCCCATCTCTTAAAAGACAGCTTTCTTCCGCGTAACAATACCATAGCAATCCCTAAAGTCACAAATGCATTGATTGCAGCTAGTGCGGAAGACATATTGATTCCGCTAAGAAAAAACAATCGATAAATGGAGATGATAATCGCCGTTGCTACCCCAGCAGTCCCACCTCCAAGGTAAACGGAAATCAAAATAGGCAACTGACGGAAATCAGCTATTACCGTATTGCTAATGGGAAAGGAGAAGTACATCAGAACTACGCCAAATAAACCCAGCACAATACCAGGAATTATGTGGTTAGACTTTCTTTTCATACGATTCTCAGTCAGATATTTGCTTCTTACCATACTCCCAAAGAATAGAAATGTCGTAAGAATAGTGAAGTTGTTAACTAAACCCTCAAACATGGTGATATACCTCTCAGCTAGTTCTTCAGGTCGATTTATAAATCTAACCTGCAAATCAGGGGATATAGATAGAATATCTATGTACAAGCATATCACACAATTAATGCATCTCCCATGATTCTACATAAAATGTTCTGCCTTACATTTGAGTCGCGTAGGGCTAGTCCACTGAATATACATATTGTAGCTATAACTTCATCTAGGAGGAGATTACAATTCCAAATTATAGGATTATTGTTGATTTATCAGATCGACAGTTGTACTTACTTGACGATAATATAGTCGTCAGGGCATTCCCGGTCGGAATTGGTAAAATGTTAACTCAGACACCCGTTGGAGACTATGTAATCATCAATAAGCAACCTAATCCAGGTGGCCCATTCGGCGCATTTTGGATGGGTCTCTCCAAACCCCATTATGGTATCCATGGTACCAATGACCCTTCCTCAATAGGTAAAGAAGTATCCCACGGTTGCATCCGAATGCACAATGAAGATGTGCTAACACTCGCAGCGCTTGTTCCCATCGGAACTAGGGTAACAATCCGTCCTTGATGGATTCTCCTTTCTATAGTCCTCATGATATAATGACAGAAGAATATGGAAAAGGGTGAACAACGATGGACAACGGTGCCCTAGGCACAGGACAAGAACCCGTCAGGTTATGTCTCCTTGCGGGTAAAATCATGCAACAAAGTGGAGCAGAAACTTACCGAGTTGAAGATACAATGTCCCGGATGGCAACTGCTATGGGTCTGGTCTCTTCACATAGTTCCGTGACACCTACCGTGATTATGTTTCAAGCTGGGGATACGGGTTCGGCTCAGCTGATTCGGATTGCTGAACGAACGATCGATTTGCAGAAAGTCGCTGCAGTCAACGATATCTCCCGCAAACTAAGTAGTGGAGCCATTACAACCCAGGCGGCTCATGGGCTACTTGTAGAGATCGACTTGTCCAAGCATGCTTATCCTGTCTTCTTGCAGATTACAGCAGCTGCAATATCAACTGGCTGCTTCACATTAATGTTCAAAGGAGAATTATCTGACTTTATTCCCGGTGTACTATGTGGCGGCCTTGCTTTCTCGGCGTTCATTCTTCTCCATCGCCTCGTGAAAGTTAAATTTTTCGCTGAGTTTACAGCGTCATTATTAGTGGGTTTACTAGCCATGTTACTAGTGACTCTCGGAATTGGAGTCTCGTTGGACAAGATAATCATTGGCTCCGTTATGCCACTTGTTCCTGGGCTCGTCATTACGAACGCAGTTAGAGATCTTATGGCCGGACATCTAGTATCCGGCTTGTCCCGTGGAGCCGAAGCTTTTCTCACCGCTTTCGCCATCGGAGCAGGTATAGCGGTGATGTTCACATTTTTTTGAGGTGGAAGGACGGTTCTCGATCGATATGGCATTAATGATTCAGCTAATTACAAGTTTTATTGCATCTGCGGCTTTTGGCATCTTGTTTAACACGCCCAAGCGGACCTTATTGAAATGTGGATTATCCGGTATGTTGGGTTGGATGACTTACACGCTTGTGGGATTCTACCTAGATCCATTATTCTCTACAGTCATTGCCACTTTTATCGTCGGCGTCATTAGCCAGTTATTCGCACGTACCTGTAAGAAGCCCGTCATCATTTTCAGCGTTGCAGGCATTATTCCGCTAGTACCAGGTGGCCTTGCTTACGACGCCATGCGGAAGTTCGTGGAGAATGAATATAATATAGCTGTCCAACTTGCGGCGGAAGCCTTTCTTATCTCGGGATCGATAGCTATCGGTCTTGTATTGTCCGAGGTGCTCAATCAAATGATCACGAAGCTATTAGTTAAACGCCCTCGCGTATAACACTTCGAATATTTTACATACCTACCTAACTGTTTATTTCGTCCCAAGAAAAGGGAGATAACCTGCTGCGCAGGCTATCTCCCTTCATTCATTAACGATTATGATTTTCAAGTGTAGACCCTGTCTTCGCCTTCAACTCAAATTCCGTCTGAAAAAGTTCTCTCACCATTCTTCGAAGAAAATGGCCGTCTTGATTTCCCAATCCATATTGGTTTTCCCTGGTGATCATCACACCAATCCGTCGTTTCAACATTTCACTCCGACGTACCAACACATCATCATAAGCCAAGCAAGCCAACTCCTCTTTACTTTTTTGTAATACATATATAAGTATAAAGTCTTTATGCTCTAAGGGAAAACGTGCTCAAGGCTCTTATAACTAGCTGAGCAGGGGTCACTCCATGTCAGAGGATCTGACCAGAGGGATTCATACACATCCTCTTGGATCCTCCCAAATCATCCCACCTTACTTATTTTTACATATTTAACAACTTGAGCTTATTTCAATTGTCTTTATTACGAATATTGAAACCTTTTGGCTACCTATACCGTATCGTTTATTAAGTTTTAAGCTGTTCACATCATCTGAGTTTAGTTTCTGATTACGGGAATAATACTAAGAGATCGTGACTAGGATTAAACAGAACAAGCTTCATAATCATTTCATAGGGAGGAAGTTATGTATGAATTTCAAAGGAAAAGGCTGCCTCTTACCACTGATCATTGTCGTGGCAGTCATCGTCGTTCTCATTGCCGTGTTTGCAGGTAACTATAACAAATACGTTACGGCTGAAGAAACTGTGAATCAAGAGTGGAGTAAGATAGAGGTCCAATTGCAGCGTAGATTTGACCTGATCCCAAACCTCGTAAATACAGTAAAGGGATATGCGGCTCACGAAAAAGATGTCATCAAATCTGTGTCTGATGCACGTGCAGCTCTGGGTGGAGCGCGTACACCAAGTGAAGTTGCGCAAGCCGATGAACAGTTATCTGGTGCTTTGAGTCGTCTCCTTGTCGTCGTGGAGAATTATCCGAACCTGAAGGCAGATGCTCAGTTTACGCAATTAATGGATGAACTTTCGGGTACAGAGAACCGGATCGCTGTGGCACGCGCGGACTACAACAATGTAGTAGCGGATTACAACAAATTGATCAAGCGTTTCCCTGGTAACTTAGTGGCTGGAATGCTCGGATTCGAGAAGAAGGATTACTTCGAAACGACAGCAGAATCAAGAAATAATCCTGAAGTTGATTTCGGAACAGAGAATACGTCTCTACGCTTCGATATCAAAAGTGTAGATATAGCGAGAGCTGGGGCATGAAACACCTGAGACTCCCCTTCATAACTCGGGGCATCGCCCAGCGTCAAGGGTGGTGTCTCCGGGTATTCATCTTAATGTCCGTCCTGTTCATATCGCTCGCACCTATTGCTATGGCAGCTCCATCCATCCCTGAACCGCACGGTGATATCTACGTTCAGGATTTCGAGAACTTGCTGACAAGTGAGCAAACCAACGAACTGAACAGTCTGGGTCGAGCACTTGAGGATCGTACAAAAGCACAAATCGGAGTATTAACGGTACCTTCACTTGATGGATATACGGTAGAGGATTATGCTCTACAAGCGCTTAGACAATATGGACTTGGTGACAAAAAACTAAACAATGGCGTGTTACTTCTGTTATCGATGGAAGATGGGGAACCAGGTAACAGACCACTTCGTATTGAAGTTGGGTATGGACTTGAGGGGGCTTTGCCAGATGGCAAGGTGGGTCGGATTCTAGATCAAGTAACCATCCCCTATTTAGTCAATAATCAGCCTGGGGAGGCTATTGTTGAAACCTATAAGATGTTATATAACGAAGTGGCCAAAGAATACGGTGTAGAAGACCAGTTAACACCGCAAAATATAGTTGTTCCAAGTGCCACGGAGAGTGCTAGTGGCGATCTGCCACTCGGCTGGATCATCCTTATTGTTGTTTTACTCGCAATTGATTTCATTTTCTTCCGCGGTACTCTAACCTTCTTCCTTCTCTCTATGCTTAGTCGCGGCGGGCGTGGAGGCGGTGGCGGTGGATTTGGAGGAGGCGGTGGTTTTCGCGGAGGTGGCGGCGGTTCCTCTGGGGGCGGCGGTGCAAGTCGCAGGTTTTAAGCATACTAGAAGTAACTTTTATAGTAATCCTGTCGAAAAACAGCTGCTCCCGGTATAATAATCCCTAGTATATAAAGCGGATGCCAGACTAACCTAATTCCGCCGGAGGGAGAGAACCGTACAACATGAACGCTTACACACCACAGAAAGCTGTTTTTTTTGACTTAGATGACACTCTTTATGATCACTTGATTCCTTTTCGCCTCGCGCTGCAAAGCGTACTATCGACAGGGATAGACTTCCCTTATGAACCCGCATATCATCGTTTGCGCTATTTCAGTGATAAATTATCTGCAGAGCGCGGAGGGACTCCGACACAGGGTCATGATCTCGAAGAAATGCGTACCAGCCGATTCCAACTTGCTCTAGCCGAATTCGATATTATCCTAACTACGGAGCAAGCCGCTGCGGTACAGGCTCAGTATCTCAACAAACAATTTCAAATTGAAATGTTTGAGGGCGCGCGGGAACTGATACAGAAGTTACAAGCCCATGGTTACCTCGTTGGGGTTATTACGAACGGTCCGCCAGAACACCAAATGAACAAAATCCAGGCTCTAAATCTGGAAGAGTTCATTCCGAGCGAACTTTTCTTCATCTCGGGAGCTGTCGGCATCACTAAGCCTGATCGCAAGCTGTTCGAGCATGTAACCGATAAATTCGAACTCTTACCTGAGAATTGCTATTATATCGGGGATTCCTGGCGCAATGACGTAGTTGGTGCTTCATCTGCCGGCTGGAACGTGATCTGGTTCAATCACCGAGGTGTAGAGCCGGAATCAGCACATCGTCCCCATCAACTTGCAAAGAGTTATGCTGATTTGACAGCGTATCTGCTGGGCGACAACTAATTTAAAAAAACAGGGTAACTCAAAAGTAAATTTACTTTTGAGCTACCCCTTTTTCTATCCTTGCAATGCCTTTCGTACACTTAGAATATACTCCAGACATGATGTCCTCTAGTAGTACGGACTGATATCTAAACACTCTCCAGAGGCTTCAGGGTACTATGTAACCTGAAGCCTCTGGAGAGGGATATCATTTAACTGGAAAACTGGACCTCTGTCAAAAAAGTGGACACTACCTTAAGGGAATTAAGCAGATTTCTTCTGAAACTGTGCAGCAAAGCGAATCGGTGACAAGTATCCGAGCGCACCATGAATTCGCTTGCGATTGTAAAAAAACTCGATATATCGAAACAACTCGTCTTTGGCTTGTTGTTTGGTTCTAAACCTTCTGCAATAAACGAGTTCCTTCTTTAGGATGCTATGAAATGATTCAATACAAGCATTGTCGTAGCAATTTCCCTTGCGACTCATGCTAGAGATCATGTTGTAGCTCTTAAGCAGTTCACGGTATTCTGTGGATGCGTACTGTGCTCCACGATCAGAATGGTGAATGAGACCTTCCTTAGGCTTCTTGGCTGCGTAGGCGTCCTTTAACGCCTCAAGGACTAATTCAGTTGTCATACGATCAGCCAGTCGCCACCCCACAATCTCACGTGTGCACAAATCCAGAACGCTTGCAAGGTATAACCGGCCCTCTCTGCACGGAATGTAGGTAATATCTGTGACCCACACCTTGCTAGGCTCCGTACTTTGAAACTGTTGGGTTCAGGATGTTGGGTGCAATGGCCATATCATGATTAGAATCGGTAGTTTGTACTTTGTACTTTCGTGAAACACAAGAACGTAAACCAAGTTCTTGCATATATAGGCCTACCGTTCGTTCCGTCACGTTACACCCTTCTTTATTCAGCAAAAATGTGATCTTTGGTGCACCATAGCGCTCTTCTGAGTCACTGAAGTGGTAGTGGATCCGCTCTAGCACTTGGTTTTTCCGCAGCTCTTGTTGGCTAGTCTCATGGTTTCTCCATTTATAATAACCGCTCCGGGAAACGCTAAGTACATCGCACATCTTCTCCAATCGAAACTCGGAGCGACTATTCTCGATGAACTGAAATCTCAGTTCTTTGGTTTGCTGAAGATGTGCACTGCTTTTTTTACAATCGCTAGCTCTTCTTCTACATCCGCAATCCGACGTTCTCGTTCCTGTAACACTTGTTCCTTTTCTTTCAGTAACTGTTCAAGCTCCCGAACTCGCTCCATGTTTGCGATAGGTTCATTTTTAAATTCGCGGTACTTAGCCTTCCAGGCATGTAAGGTCTTCGCTGGGATATCTAATTCAAGAGCCATATCCTCCATCGACTTCGTCTGCTCCTGAAGGTACTTGACCGTTTCTTTCCTAAATTCTTCGTTATACCGTTTCCGTTGTTCACCCATGTGAGCACCTCCTGATAGATTCATTATCGAATTCTCTTATCGAGGTGTCCACTTTTTATTCTAGTTCTAAACCTCCAGTTAATTTGAATGTAAAACCTCCGCTCCCCTATCTAACTGGAATTTCTCCAGTTATTTCATCCGATATTCTATCATTACTCTTGAAATCGTCAAATTAGCTGGAGATATTCCTTTTAAGATATCCCATGTAAAAGTACACATCTTATTAGGTGGAGTATTTCCCGTTATTATATAATCTTTGGGCTCTATTAGCTTAATTACTCCGTATCTCTCAGGTACCAACTCATAAAAGCATCAGATATTGCTTTACCCGCCAAGCCATTTGGATGTGGATCATAAACTGAGCTCATATATTCCGGCTTAAGTAGATGGTCATTGGGCGCGGCCTGAGAGAGAACATGAGTAACATCAAATACTCGGCTCACTCCCACAGGAGGATGAGTAAGGATCGTGTGATTCACCTTGCGCCATACATTTTCCTGCTCACCGCCAAAATTAAACGTCGGCACAGTGAAAAGAATAACTTCAGTTGACGGAGAATTCTCTTTTATTTTGGATACAATCGTCGTCAGATCAGTTAATAGTTGTTCCGCACTTCGTTTGCCGATATCAATGTCATTTACACCAAGTGCAATAATGACCTTATTCCCTTGCTTGGCTTTATATAGCCATGATCCATCTGTTGCTGTATCGTAGGCTCTTCCCCAGCCAGAACCAATGTTCCACACTCCAACATTTGATCCCATTTCTGCTGCGATCCTTGCGACCCAATATTCATAAGCATCCTTGGTAGTTCGCACTCCCTGTGTAATGGAATCGCCCAAGAATACAATATGCTCCCCCACATCCTTCTTGTAACCTATGTAACTAGGAAATACCAACATATTCTCGGACTCCGTAAATGAAGTAGCCGACTCCTGATGTGCCAAATTCCCTGGAGCATCATAGGCCGTAACAAGCATCTGCTCTACGTTGTATGGATACGTTTTGCCGGGTGAACATGTCGTAATCGTCCAAGTAAAGGATAGATAATGCCCCTCAGGCAAATGAATACTCACTTCATCGCTGTAGAACTTCTCGCCTGGTGTTACTTTTTTTGAATCTTTGCCTGCAAAAGTGACCGGAATTTGAGATCCTTCTACAACTTTACCATCCGGAGTCTTCCCTCCATCAGCCACAAAAGCTGCCTCAATCAGCCACTCTCCGCCTAATTGACTTCCGACAGCAACCTGCCCCATATCCCAAGTGGAATCAATTGCGTTACTATGCCAAAATTTAAGATTCACTGATCCATTCTCTCTAAGTTGAATATAGGATCGATAGGTATGTGTGAATACGTTGCCCTTGTCCATAATATAATTTGTGGCCGTAGAAACAACTGTTGCCGAAGTATAGTCCCCCCGCATTATGCATTCATCGTTTTGTTGTATACTGTATGTATCCATAGCAAGCCCTCCATATATCGAGTGAAAAAATATAGACTTGATTCCATAATAGATATATAACACTTTTTCATATAGATGGTTACATAAAATAAATCAAAAAAGCGACGCCAATAGGCGCCACCATGTATCTTTTCTGACATTGATCACTTATCCAATAGTCCACCCGTTATATCTTTTCCACCGTACCATTTCTCCATAATATAATCCGTATTATGCTCAAACAAGTCCTTTAAAAACTCAACTTCTAGTTTCAAATCCTCGCCGATATTATAATCGAATGTATGCTTCGGCCATTCATACTCTGCTTTTGCTGCAATCGGAGCAGCCAATAGCAAGGCATCTACTAATCTCTTGCGATTTATTTTCTTAACTCTCATTATGAATTCCTCCCTACATTATTATATCGACAGAAAGGGAGATATCCTTTATAAGTTATAATATTCGGTTCAAAAATGCTTTCGTCCGTTCATGTCTAGGATTACCAAATAGCTCTTTAGGTGTGCCAGACTCAATAAATTGGCCATCCGCCATAAATACGACTCGGTCAGCAACCTCCTTGGCGAATCCCATCTCATGAGTCACAATGACCATTGTCATCCGCTCCTCAGCGAGTCGCTTCATAACCTCTAACACCTCACCCGTCAATTCGGGGTCGAGAGCCGATGTAGGTTCATCAAACAATAATATTTCTGGGTCCATCATCAATGCCCGAGCAATCGCCACGCGCTGTTTCTGTCCACCGGAAAGGTGCTGTGGATAAACATCCATTTTGTCTGTCAATCCGACTTTTTCCAATAAAGCAGTACTTTTGCTACGTATATCGGCGGTATGTTGTCCTTTCACCAGCTTGGGTGCTAGCTCCAAGTTACCTTGTACTGTTAAATGAGAGAACAGGTTGAAGTGTTGAAATACCATCCCCATGCGGGCAGTAATCTCCTTGATCTGGTGTCCCCCAGAATATCGACCCTCTTTGACAACGTAATCATTACCGATCTTAATACTACCACCGTTCACCTCTTCCAAATGGACCAGACTGCGCAGCATCGTACTTTTACCTGATCCAGACGGACCGATAACAGCCACAACCTCGCTTTGTTTGACTTCAAAAGAGACATTCTTCAATACTTCAAGACTCCCGAAGGATTTCTTGAGATTTGTTACTTCGATGATCGCCATATTTAGCCAGTCCTTTTATTGAAATTTGAACTTTCTCTCAAGCCATTTGAAGAATAAAGTTAATACAAGAGTCATTAGCAAATATATAATTCCGGCAATAAAAAACGGCATGATCGTAAAATCACGGTTCACCGCGGTCTGGGCAAAATGTAGCAACTCCGGTACCGCCACCGCGTAGAGTAAAGCTGTATCTTTGATCATCGTAATCGATTCGTTCGACACGGCAGGCAAGGCCACTCGGAACATTTGCGGTAGAACAATTCGAGTCAGTGTATGCCAGCGACCAAGCCCAAGCACCTGCGCTGCTTCATACTGTCCTTTATCCACCGCCAACAATCCACCGCGGAAAATTTCAGCAAAATAAGCTGCATAATTCAATGTAAAGGCCAAGCAGGCTGCAGCAAAGCGATCCATTACTAGATATTCGCCAATGACAGGAATCACGGGTAGACCGAAACAGAAGAATGCCATCTGCAACAGAAGTGGTGTTCCTCGCATGACGTAAATATACCCATGTGCAAGCCAAGCTAATGGCTTTATTGCACTCTTAACGATCAACGTAATAACAAAACCAAGTGGAATCGACAGTATGATAGTGATGAAGAACATAAGTACCGTCGTTCGTGCACCCTCCAGCATTGGCCCTGTAATTCTTATTAAATAATCCAAACTCATATCTTCGTCTCCCCAATAACAAAAACCGGATCCCTTTACTCATCCGGTTCCCATAAGATAATACAACAATCGTAATCTCTACCCTAGTACCAACGACTTTACTCTGGTTCTACTTCAATACTTTATCTTCGCCAAACCATTTCTGAGATATAGTGGATGCAGTTCCGTCCTGATTCAGTTCATCGAGTGCCTTTTGCAACTTATCCAGCAATTTCTCGTTCCCCTTCTTCACACCAACTCCATACTCTTCTGGGGCTAGCGATTCATCAAGCAATTTAAACGTTCCTTCTTCTTGGGACATGTAGTATCTTGCAACCACTTCATCAATAACGACTGCATCCAGTCGCCCCGTCTTCAAATCGCTTAATGCGAGTACGTTATCTGGAAATTCAGAAATTGTCTTGATCTCGGATTTGATTGGACTTGCATCCAGTGCATCCGCTGCCGAAGACAAAGATTGAAGTCCTACGACTTTACCAGCCAGATCAGATACCGAAACAATACTAGAATCGGCCAGTGTAGCGACGACTTGGCTATTAGCTAAATATGGCTTAGTGAATAACACTTTGCCTTTACGTTCATCAGTAATTGTATAACCGTTCCAAATGAGATCAATTCGTCCACTGTTCAACTCTGATTCTTTCGACTTCCAATCAATCGGTTGAAAGGTTACTTCCATCCCCATCTTCTCTGCAGCCGCTTTTGCATAATCGATGTCAAATCCGACAATTTCATTATTATCATCTCTAAATCCAAGTGGAGCGAACTTATCATCAATCCCGATCACTAGTTTGTTGTCGCTATTACCGGAGCCGGAACAACCAACTACCGCAAGTAACATCATACCTAGTACCAAACTTAATAGAGTTATTTTCTTCATATAGACTCTCTCCCTCTTATCTACAAACTATTAATATACTTTAGTCCGGTAATACGTTATCAGAGTCATATGATACCATATTACCTTAGAAGAGTCGAGAGTTATAAGGGAGTATAAGCGTGGTAAATCCTGCGTATCACACAAATTTAACAAATGTCTTTGGCCGTAAATTGGCTTAATTGTCTATAGATGTCTACAATCTCATCCATTTTCATTCGTACGAGTCCACTCGAAGAAGGAGCCACAAATTCGTGAACTCCTTCAATAATTGATTCCTGTTGAAATCCCCAATCAACACGGGGTTTACGACTAAACTGACTGTATACACCTTTGCCCACAAAACAAGCAACCTGTGGCCGGTACTCACTCAGCTTTGCATGTAAAATTTCTCTACCCTCTGCGTACTCCTCCCGGGTAATATCCTCAATCCCACGTGTGGGACGTGCGACGATATTCGTGAACCCATATCCTAGTTTCAGCAGTTCCCCATCCTCAGAGGCATCATATAACCGGGGTGTCAGTCCGGAGGAATAGAGTATTCGCCAGAAGTTATTACGTGGGTTAGCATAATGATGCCGGGTCTCGCCCGATCTTAGACTGGGGTTGAATCCAATGAATAAGATCGTTAATCCATAATCTAGATGATCCGGTATTCCTTCCACGGTGTCCTCTCCTTCCACTTCATCGATTTCAAAGGTTGATGAGATCGATTCTACAGAAAGAGGGACCGCTTTTCAAACAACGCCATAACGTAACAATAACTTTCGTCCAACTTCAACCCCATATAGCAGAGAGAGATCGTTCCCTTTTGTTACTCATGAACCCCTCGATCCGCTCCAGTGCTTCTGTCAGTTTCCGGGTTGAAGTTGCATAAGAGCAGCGGATGTAGCCTTCCCCACCTGTTCCGAAGATATGACCAGGCACAACGGCAACTCCCGCTTCCTTCAGCAGCTGCATGGCAAATTCCGCCGATGTCAGCCCCGTATGTTCAATGGATGGAAAAGCATATAAAGCTCCATTCGGCTCGTGGCACGATAATCCAATGCTTCTGAGTCCGGCAACAAGCAACTGTCTACGCTGGTCAAAACAGTCTTTCATCATATCCTTATCCCCAAGCGCATTCCGCAAAGACTCGATAGCGGCGATTTGTCCGAGCACAGGTGCACACATTGCGGTGTATTGGTGAATCTTCAGCATAGCTGCGATCAACTCAGGGTTGCCGCATGCATACCCTACTCTCCAGCCAGTCATGGCAAATGCCTTGGAGAAGCCGCTGATTACAATTGTCTTCTCCTTCATTCCGGGAAGAGCGGCAATGCTGGTATGTTGACCCGTATACGTCAATTCTGCATATACTTCATCCGATAGGACAATCAAGTTGTTCGCCTTGACGATCTGTGCAATTGGCAGCCAATCCTCGTAGGACATTACAGCTCCGGTAGGATTGTTAGGAAAATTAACCACCAATAGTTTAGAGCGCGGCGTGATAACCTTTTGCAAAGCTTCGGCTGTGAGCTTGAACCCCTGCTCTGCTGCTGCCGGAACCTCTACCAGCACGCCCCCGTTCAGATGGGCGATCGGAGAATAGGCAATATAGCCGGGGGACGGAATAATCACTTCATCCCCAGGAGCAATTAAAGCCCGCAGCGCCAAATCCACCGCCTCACTGCTTCCCACTGTAACCAGGATCTCATTGGCTGGATCATAGCGGAGCCCAAACCCATTATGCAGATATCCGGCGATTTCTTCCCTCAATTCCGGTAGCCCGGCGTTCGGAGTATACATTGTCTCTCCCCTGTTCAAGGCGCGGATGCAAGCGGCTCTGACATGCTCCGGTGTGACGAAATCCGGCTCTCCCACTCCAAGGGATATAATATCTTTGTTAGCTGCACTCAGATCAAAAAAAGCCCGGATGCCCGATGGTGCAATCTCCCTGACACGCGGGGCAATAAGTTCATTCAACATGAACAAGCCCCCCATTCCGACTGCTTCGTTCCACCAGTGAGACAGCAATAATCCGGTCTAGCAAGGCGCTGAAAGTCATCCCTGCCGCATGAGCGCTTTTGGGCAACAGACTGGTCTTCGTCATTCCCGGTAGCGTGTTCACTTCCAGCACATACGGAATACCATCCAGTAGCAGTATATCAATCCGTGCATACACACTGCATTTAAGTGCTTTATAACTAGCCCATGCCGCGGTGCGCACCTGCTCCTGAATCTCCAATGGCAAGGCTATCACCTGTTCATCCGCCCCACCTGCCTCGTATTTGGCACTATAGTCGAACCATTCTCCCTTCACCGCTTCAATCCCCAGGATGGGCAACAGTTCATCTTCTACAATGGAACAGGTTATTTCCTGTCCTTTAATGTAGCGTTCGATCATGACGGAAGAATCCTCGGCAAAAGCTTTCTGCACAGCATTCCACAGTTCCTGGCTCCCGTTCACCTTCTCCACCCCAATGCTAGATCCGCCAGAAACCGGCTTCACCATCACCGGATAACCCAGCCGCTCTACAGCCTCCGCTGAGAATTCTGCCATGCTGCTCCAGCACAGCCAATCGGGTGTCTGTACACCTTCGCTGCGCAGAATTACTTTGGACAAATCCTTATCCATGCACAGGCTGCTAGACAACACCCCGATTCCTGAATACGGAATACCTAGCGTCTCCAGTGTCCCTTGAACCGTACCATCCTCGCCGTATGACCCATGAAGAGCCAGTAGCGCAAAATCAAGCCCCTTCACCGCATCAACCAGTTCTTCCCGCTGCGTAATTACAATGGGGATGACTTCATATTTGTTCGAGTCGAGCTGCTTCACCATTTCTCTACCCGTCATCAACGACACCTCATATTCAGATGAAACTCCGCCCATAATGACGCCTACTTTCATCTTCCTCACCTCTTATCCCATTAGTTGTCGTGCCACATTGCCGATAATTGCGATACCTTTGCGAATATCCTCATCACTTACCCTGGAGAAACCTAGTCGCAACGTATTCTGTCCTGTGCCATCTGTGAAGAAGATATCCCCCGCTGTAAAAATAACACCACGCTCATGGCAAGCAGCCAGGAGCTCACGGGTATTAAAACCCTCCTCAAACGTTACAAATAGATGCAACCCACCATCCCCCGATACCGTTGCATAAGGAATCAGCTCTTTGCAGCACTCCAGGGTTAATTCGTATTTTCGTTTATATTCTGATTTTGCCCGCTTCAAATATTTCTCGAGATGGCCTCCCAGTAGATATTGATACAAGATGGACTGATCCAGCGTAGAGGTATGAATGCTACGTGCCCGTTTCGTGCTCTCTAGAACCGAGATTAACTCCCGATCGGCAAGAACCCAACCCACCCGCAGCCCTGGGAACAGCACCTTGGAGAAGCTTCCCAGATAGACCACACTGTTCCCACTGCCCGCCGTAGCGATAAGTGGCGCCACATGCGCCCCTGAATAACGCAATTCCTCGTTAAACCCATCTTCGATCACCGGGATTTCATACTGTGTCATCAGCTTCATCAAGCTCTGTCTTTTCTCAGGGGACATGACAATGCCTGTGGGATTATGATAAGAGGGCACAAAGTAGGCGCAGTCGTAGACCCCTTCCGCCAATGCCTTTTTCAGTTCTTCCAGGTGAATGCCGTCTCGCTCCATCGAAATCCCTTTTAGCTCAAAACCATGCAGCTTCAGATTCTTGATTGCCGTGTGATGTGTTGGATTCTCACAGATTACAGCCCCACCTTTCTTGCTTAGAGCCGACAATACAATATCGAATCCTTCCGTAAAGCCATTGGTAATCAAAATATCCTTTCCGTGCATGTCTACACCTTTGTGCTCCATATACTGCCGCAAATAATCTATTAATGGCTTATAGCCTTTGGCGTATCCATAATTAAGCAGTACGTTCCCCTCTACCGACATCCGCTCCATAAAGGCTCTTTTCACATGATTCAGATCGAACAGATTTTCATCCGGAGCTATGCTGGTAAAAGAAATCGTCCCTTTCTCCGCGCGTATTCCACGCTTCATAATATCTAGGTCCTCGGCCATTCGCGCATGCCCATTCAACCGAGTCTTCCAGTCCAGCGTCCATGTAGGGACACTAATACTGCCGGCTGCAGCAGGGGCTACATAGCTCCCTTGACCTTGCACCGCATAAGTAAACCCGTCATCCTCTAGACTCTCATAGGCGGAGATCACGGAGTTGCGGCTGACCTGAAGTAACAAGCTGAGCTCCCGAGTAGAGGGCAGCTTCTGGTTGCCCTGCAAGGCACCCTTTATAATCAAATGCTTCATATAATCCTTGACTTGGATATATACCGGACGTCCGGCAATGAGCTTGAAATCCTTAAACATTCTTCAATCGCCCCCATAGCTATCATGGCACAGACCGTACTTAATAAAAAGAACCACCGTCCTGGATTTTTCATCCGGCTGTGGTTCTTGAGTGGTTGCTATACGATCACTTTATTATTAATACACTCGATGGATAACATCCTCGAAATCCGGTTCTTCCATATCGATATCGTCAATTTCACCCCAACCCTCTAACTCGCGAAGAATGTCCATCGTACTCCATTCCTGACGGTTAGCTTCCACCGTAACAATATTGTCCTGTACCTTGGTAACGTGTATTGGCATGTTGATCAGGGAGGCGCTAGTTATAGGGTTATTGCTTTCAGACAAACTCGCCTGGAAATGCTCTGGGATGTGAAAAGCTCCCCTGAATGCAACCCGAAACAACGTAGGTAATCCAATACTATCACGGAGCCCCTGTGTTGTTCCATCATAGGACAGCTGACCTTCGTTGATGACCATAACCCGTTTGCATAATTGCTCAATATCATCCATATCATGTGTGGTTAGCAAGATGGTTTTGCCAAATTGCTCATTAAGTATTTTCAAAAACTGACGGATATTCCGTTTGGCGTTCACATCAAGACCAATGGTTGGCTCATCTAGAAATAGTAAGTCGGGATCATGTAGCATTGCCGCCGCCAAATCAGCGCGCATCCGTTGCCCCAGTGAAAGCTTACGTACCGGAGTAGCCCAAAATTCATGCAAGTCAAGCAACTCAGCGAACTGGTCCAGACGCCGTTTTTTGTCCGCTGGAGTAACGCCGTACATTTCGGTCAAAATATCATAGGAATCCTTAACAGGCAAATCCCACCAAAGTCCGCTACGTTGACCGAATACGACCCCAAGTCGCCTTACAGTTTGGCGTCGTTCCTTATGTGGGTCCATACCGCCTAGCAGCACCTTACCCGAAGTTGGGTGCAGTATGCCCGTGAGCATTTTGATCGTTGTTGATTTTCCTGCTCCATTTGGACCGATATAACCAATAAACTCCCCACTGTCTACTTGGAACGAAATGCCCCGTACCGCTTCCTTAACGATATAATCCCGCGAGAATAGTGTACGTAATCCGGCGAATCGCCCCTCACGAGTAACCGGAGTTTTAAACTGCTTTCGGATCTCAGTTACCTCAATGTTCATGTAAATCCCTCCCTTTTATCTGAAATTCACCTAGCTCCCTGTACTTTGATATTTAGTAATACCAAACTGCCAGAAACGTAGACTGCCGTACAGACAGATCCCTGCAGCCACCGCCACTACTCCTGGAACCCAAGGTCCAAGCTCACCACGCAAAATATATAAAGCCGGTACATAGTTTACTAATCCCACCGGAATCACTATTAACAATAAAGAAGACAACCATTTAGGATAGAGACTGAGTGGGTATTGAGCTGCGGTTCGAGCCGCGTCTTCCGTAATGTTCTGCAACTCAGTGATCCGCGTTGTCCAAAAACCAATCGTTGCGGTAGCTAATCCGATCGAGAACATAATAACGGCTCCGGTACAAATCGCCAGTAAAGTCAAAGGTACGGATACCCAGTTCACCTGCCCACGGCTCATCATCGCCCCAAGTGACCAACAAAGCAGAAAACCACCCTGCAGAACCTCACCTAACATAATTCTAAAGCTCTGTGGCATCAGCGTTAGCAGCACGGGAAGTGGTCGTGTCAGTAACTGATCTAGTTCACCACCTACCAAATACTTCTCTAGATGATGAACTTCATCAGCAAACGTGCGGTACAACGTCTTTGACAAGGTGATCACTGCGAAGAGGTAACCAATCTCATATAGTGACCACCCTTGAATAGCTCCAAACTTATACAACACAATGGCCACCATCAAAAATTCAGAGATTTGAATAACGGCAGCAAGCACAGAGGCCAGCACAAAATTAAACTTGTACTGCATCCGGCTTCGGATACTTGTTCGAATCAACAAACGATACAAAGAAAACCACGATTTTGCGTTCATCCTCCTTGCACCTCCACTTTTCGCCTAAGCCACTGTGTCGCTAGCAGACAACCACTTGTCATAAGAGCACACCAAAACAACGTTCCCCATAACAACGAAACGTCACCAAACCCAAGAAAAATACGCGTAGGTACATACAGAAGATACGGATACGGGGTCAGCCAAGCGAAGCGCTCCAGCCAATCCGGCAACCATTCCAGTGGAATAAAAAATCCAGCGAGCAAATTAATCATTGCATGATTCCCCCAATGCAGCCACGAAGATTCCGTAGTCCACATCGCACTTACACCAATTAAATAATTCATACAGATAGCTAAATATGCCGCTCCAAATAGCCCCACACCTACATATATCAGAGTGAGCCAACTACCGGAAAACTGTAAGCGAAAGACAACAACATACAACAAATAAATTGGGAGGGACTTATAAAGAAACTGGTAGGCGATCTGCCCCCATTCCCGGGCCATCAAATGCGTAAACAAATGGACGGGACGTAGCAAATCAAGTGAAATGAGACCGGTTCGCACCGCTTGCGGGATACCAAGACCATTCGTAATAAATCCGGAAATCCACAACGACGATTGAGTGAAGGCAATATAGCTTACCATCCCCTGCGTTCCGTAATCTCCAAGAACGTGGTCTTTGCCGAGCCCGATCCATATACAGGCATACATGTAGCCGAACATCGCACTTGCGATATTATGCACCATGTGTGCACCGCGATACTGAAGATTGCGGGCATAGGCTTTAGAAGCCAAAGTGAAATAAAGCATGCAGCACCTCCGATAAGTGTGTGTGACAGCCTCTGCTGTCTACTTCAGACAAGGTAAATTTTGAGAGAAGGTGTATATCATAGCAAACGTATACATATTAAGCAACACTTTATTTGCACAACCCCTGAATCAGTCTATAGCGTATTCAGACACCAATCTAACGGAACTGACAGCCCTTATTTTGAGTTTTGAGGGTCGAGAAAATTTCTAACGGAACTGAAAGACCTTATTCCTTCCAAATGATGCTCTATGCATGAACAATGCTGAAATAACGTCTCCTGGTTCCGTTACAATCCAGAACAGTGGGATAAACCGCAAATAAGGTCGCTGAGTTCCGTTACAGCCAGCGATTTGCACTCATGTCCTGCGACTGGCAATCATTTTACAGCCAGCGACTCGCAATCATCTTCGATTTATGGTCAAACGCTAGTGCTGGTTTTGTGCCCTTTTATGCTTAGAACGCATGGGTTCTCAAACCATTTGCTCTCTATAAAAAAAAAAGCCTCGGATTAATCGAGGCTTCGCTAAGTTATTCAATAGGTTTTCGCAACACATCTGTCTGCTATATCGATCTTATGAAAACACCTTATCAAATCCTATTTTTGACCGTTGCAGCAATTGGTCCGGACTTTCAGTTGCATCTAACGGTGTAATCACTTCTTGAGATACCACACCACGGTACCCAATATCACCTAGACTCTTCACAAAACCTTGTAAATCTATAACACCTTCACCCGGATATAGTCTATCATTATCTAGTAATTGCTCTACGGGAAGGTCATAAGCATCGTTTATATGAACGTGAACAATTTGCTCCGATCGCAACTGCTTGCGGAGGTCATCCGCCGTAAATCCTGTCGTGTAGCAATGGTAGGAGTCTACCAAGAGCCCCACATTAGGCAATCCAATGGCATCGATTAACGCGAGAGTATCATTCACAGTCCATATGAAGGGATTTTTCCAAGCGGTGCGGAGATGATGAGGACCCACAAACTCCAAACCAAGCTTAACACCATAAGCCCCTAGTACCTCTGCTATAATCCGCAAGCGGCGAACCGCCTGCGCCATAAACAAGGCTGGACTCTGATCGGTAGCTGGCAAAATGTATGTACAACAGCTTCTGCAGCCTAGTGCAGCAGCCGTTGCTGCTGATTGAGCTAATCCCTTCAACCCCTCGAGAAACTCATCCTCTGTACGGCGCCATTCCACGTTCAAACCGATAGAACCAATCAACATCTTATGTTGCCCTAGCAGTTCTATGGCTCCTTCTAACCCAACGCAAGCAATTAACGCCTCCGCTTCAAGATCTACTGCACCAAAGCCGTATTCCGCCGCTAAGAGGATAAACTCTTCATCACGGACCTGACCAATACCTGCCTTACTTAAGCCTTTAATCAATGTTGAACTCTCCCCATTTTTTAAAATATATTCCCCTAAACTTATCATCAGCAAATTTTCATTTTCAGATAGGTAATTCTATTTCTCGGTTAGATATTTTAGCTAAATACAATCTCCTTCACTATACCTCCATCAAAATCTTTAACAGCGAAAGTATTTCCTTCTAACACTCCATAAGAGGAAGCGTAGTTACCTTTGGGCAATGCAATAGATCCTGGATTAAGCACATAAATCTCTTCCCGCTTCTCGGCTACAGGAATATGGGTATGTCCTTGAATAAATACATCCCCTGCGGTCAGCGGAGGCAATTGCTCCATATGGAATCCATGCCCGTGTGTGACAAAGATCCGGCGCCCTTCGTGGAACAGGATAGAATAATCGCCCATCATTGGGAACTCAAGCAACATCTGATCTACTTCAGCATCACAATTGCCACGAATTGCGATAACACGCTCTTTCTGATCATTAAGTAGAGTGGCGGTCTTCTGAGGATCATAACCTTCAGGCAGTGGGTTCCGTGGACCGTGATACAAATAATCCCCGAGCAGGATTATGTAATCGGCCTGTTCTTCTTTTACCTTTTCCAAAGCTCGCTCTAGCCAATATGCAGACCCGTGAATATCCGAGATAAACATGAATTTCATTATGAATCGACTCCTTTTGAATTATATATTGACTCCGAAGCTAGCCTATTCTTACGCTTAGCTGGAAGTATAAAGAATAACGTATACATACCTACGAAAAAAAGCAGCGCTACACCTTCCTCGGCCAGTAGATAATATGGATAGGGTCCCAATAGATCCAGTGCAGACGCCGTATCCGGTTTATGATTAAGGAACATGTAATTCGAACCGAGGAGATAATTCACAGTACCAACCACTAATGCCAGAGCATTCAGAAACAACAGACTCCAACCGATTGATTTCCACGTCGGCCGATGTTGCTCAATCCACGTCATGTAGAGCGGAGATAGAACAATAGCACCATGGGCGATGAAGTACTCGAAGTAACGAAAATGTGGATAACCGTATGCTAAGGCAGGTGTAATTAAAGCTTGGAATGCCCCGGCTATTCCGGCAAAATACAGAATCTGATATAGCTTGTTACTTCGGGTTAGTAGCATAATGATCGAAAGAATAAGTGTCACACTACATAACTCAAGCGGCAGCGTATATCGAACATCCCATAAATCATTCGCGAAGTACCATGTGTTTAGTCCAATCTCCGTCAGAGCTAGAACAACAACCAGTCCATATCGAATCGCCGATGCGACAATTCGGTTCCTCCTGATCCTATGCCTTCCTACATACAAACCCAATACGAATAAAATGATTACCCCAATTACGATCCCATGTTGTACAGAGAACATAATGAATTCCGGCGAATTCTCTTGGGAGAAGAAGGATAATAACGTCATAAGCGCTTCCTTTCTATCGGGAGACTTGGACTTTGCTCAGTGACTGAATTTCACAAAAAAACGTGCTACCGCCGTATCCATAAATACAGGGTAACACGCTTCTGAATTGTTTAAAAGTATCCGTATACCAACCTGAAATCTAAGCAATAGATCCATTCGATTAAAAACTGGGTCTTTATTTCTGAATGGAAGCTGTACCTGCTCCTTCGTCTTTGCCTTGTCCCTGTCTAGATATAACGAACAACGCTCCCCAGATCAGAATAAAGCCAACAATTTGTGGACGAGTGATCACCTCTTGGAACACGATCCAGTTAATAAGCACCCCTACCATCGGGAAGCTGAGTTCAGCTAGTGTCGCGACCGAAGCCTTCGTCGTAGTCAGTCCTTTATAATACACTAACAAACTGAGTAATCCTGGCAACAATGCCTGCCCGAGTAAATTAAGCGAAACGCCGGCAATAGCGGATGTACCTGATGGTATATTCCATGCTGCTCCTTCACTCCAAGTGAAAGCGAGCAATATCGGCAAAGCGAGAATAAAACGTAACGATGTCACAGTCTCATATTTCATTTGGCCTACCATCATACGTCCCATAACCGTTGATCCACCCCAGAGAGCGGCTGCTCCTAGCGACAACAAGCTACCTACTTGTACAAAGTCCTTCCAATGACCTATAGGTAAAGTAAAACCGAAGGTTAACAAGTACGTACCACCCAATGCGATCAAGGCCAGTGGGAAGAAATAGCGAGGCAAAGATTCCTTCAGTAACAATCTAGCTAGAATAATTGCGAATAGTGGCTGTAGCTTTTGTAACAAAAGAACGGCATTGAGATTGCCGTTAGTCAGTCCCATGGTAAAGAGCACCGTCGCTATAGCTGATCCACCCCACGAAATGAAGAGCAACGCCCCAACCTGTTTCCATCCCAGACCACGTAATTCACTACGGTTCTTCCACATTAACGGAAACATCACTAAGGCAATAATGACATGTTCGAGTAGTACAATTTGCGCCGAGGTGAGCGTATCGAGCAGAAGGATCCTAAATAGAGGATCAACTCCCCATAGTGCTGCTCCTAATACGACTAACCAAAATCCACCTCTTGCTGAATCTCTTTTCATCAATGCTGGTTTAACATTTGCGCTTACGTTCTCCATTTGTCTGTCCCCTTCTTGAATATGGGGTCTACAGCAGAAAGCCCCTGTTATCGACAAATCATCGACAGTAACAGGGGCTGATCAAATAAGCTTGCACAGGAAATAAAGCTGCCGCATGCTATATCTTTGATCTTCTCCCATCCGGACTTTACCGTCGGCCTTGGAATTACACCAAGTCAGTCGTCATCGTTATCCAATGACGAGTCGCGGGCTATAGTTCATTCACCAGGAACGAACCTCACCGCCGGTCAGGAATTTCACCTTACCCCGAAGATCCATATTCAATTGAATTGTAGTTGTATTTAATGATATGAACTGTATTCATTGTACTGCGACAAATGTCCACTCTCTGTTAAGTAAGTCACATTGAATTGAAAAATGCTTTAGTTTCATGAAATACATATTCACTTACATTAATATAGCATCATTTTACCCATTTGTAATCCACCAATCTGTGGAGAGCGAAAAAAATCTACAGAAAACTTCAATTATTTAAACGCAGGTACGGCAATCTCGTCGTAATTTTCCTCTAAAAACTTTTTCACTTCTGGACCAGACATCACTTTAGCAAGCTTCTGAATGATCTCAGAATCCTGATTATCTGCACGAGCCACTAGCGTAATCACGAACTCCGAATCATCGGTTTCTGTAAGTAGTGCATCTTTCTTAGGCGTCAATCCAAGTGGGCTGGCATAAGCAGGTGTCATGAGAACCAAATCGGCATCATCCAGCATACGAGCAAGCATCAGTAGGTCGACCTCTTCGAATTTAAATTTTTTCTTATTTTCGATAATGTCGCCTTGTGTAGCCTGAATACCAACGCCTTCCTTCAGCTTAATTATTCCGGCTTTATCGAGCATGACGAGCGAACGGCCGATATTGGTAGGATCATTCGCAATCGCGATGGTTGCCCCCTCAGGTAACTCTTCCATTGATTTGTAACGTTTAGAATAAGCACCATAGATCGCATTATAAATCGGCTGAATCGGAACGAGTTCTGTATTTTTATTTTCATTGTATTGATTCATATAAGGGACATGCTGGAAGAAGTTTGCATCCACTTCTTTATTAGCAAGCGCATCGTTCGGCTGAACGTTATCGGATAGAACAACAACCTCAAGGTTAATCCCTTCTTCCTTAAGCAGTGGCTTCACCACATCTAGAATTTCCGTCATGGGTGGAATCAAGGTCGCAACTTTCAGGGTTGTTTCTGTTTGTGCAGGTGTATTGTTCTTGTCCTGCTCCGGTTGATTCTCTTTCGCTTGATTGTTACCACAACCAGCTATAACAACCATTAGCAGCACTAGCATCGACATCATTTTTTTGTTCATGATTAAATTTACCCCCTATGTGTATTAAATACCATTTTCTGTCGATAGGTGACTGCTCCTTGGACAAACGATCCATTCGGTCGCTGCTACCTAACGCTTACCTTCTATCCAACTTTCTAGCAATAAAACCTCCAATGAATTGGATGCTTTGGACCAAAATGATCATCAAGATGATCATAGCTGCCATGAGTTCCGTCTCAAAACGTTGGTACCCGTAGCGGATCGCAAAGTCGCCAACTCCCCCGCCCCCCACTACTCCCACTACAGTCGAGTAAGAAATAAAACTAATCGTGGAGGTTGTAAGGCCTAGTACTAAGCCAGAGCGTGACTCTACGTACAAAAACTTAATGATTATTTCCAGTTTGGATGCCCCCATGGATTGCGCCGCCTCGATAACTCCACGCGGAACCTCTAACAACGATTGCTCCACTAACCTGGAATAAACAGCAATCGCTACTATTGCCAAGGGAACGGAAGCCGCAAGTGTTCCAATCGCCGTTCCAATTAGAAGACGAGTTAGCGGAATCATAAAGACAACAAGTAATAAGAATGGAAATGAGCGAATGATATTAACTAGGTTATTCAGCACAAGAGATACAGAACGGTTCTCGTAAAGTTGTCCCTTCCGGCACAGATACAGCAAAGTACCTATAGGAAGCCCGAGCAGGATTGCCGCACCAATGGAAATCCCCACCATCACGAATGTTTCTCCGATCGCCTCGACAATCTCGGATCGATATTTGACCACTTGATCCAGCATGACAGACAAGTCAAACACTATGCATCCCCCGCTTCACCTAACAGTTGTTCCCGAAACGATGGCGGAAGAGGAAGCGCCGAATCCCTGCTACGCCCTTGCAAAGCAAAGGTATCGGTGATTGAACCATTCTCCATGACGGACACGGTGTGGCAGATCCTTTTGACCACATCCATCTCATGTGTGACAATGGCTATCGTAACGCCCAATGTCTCATTAATATGTCTCAGCACTTCCAATATTTCCACCGTGGTCTTGGGGTCAAGTGAAGACGTGGGTTCGTCGCATAGGAGCACCCGAGGATGATTAGCGAGTGCTCTAGCAATCGCCACCCTTTGCTTCTGCCCTCCACTTAACTGAGCAGGATACTGATCCGCCTTATCTAACAAACCAACAAATCGTAAGCACTCGGCAACACGCAGTGCCCGCTCTTTCTTGGGAATGCCCGCTAGCTCGAGTGGAGTGGCAACATTCCCACTCACTGTCCGATTATGTAGTAAATTAAATTGCTGAAAAATCATACCGATCGATCTGCGCGCCTCACGAAGCTGTATCTCTGACATTTGAGTCAAGTCAGCCCCATTAACCATAACCTTGCCTTCGTCTGGAGGTTCCAGAACGTTCATCATTCGTAGAAGTGTGGATTTGCCTGCACCACTTTCACCAATGATCCCGTGAATCTCTCTTTCTGCAATGTCGAGAGTGACAGATTTAACGGCTTCAAAGTCCCCCTCCCGCAGAGCATACCTTTTGCTTACCTGTTGCAGCGAAATGATAAGGAATTCCCCCTTATTTTCGACTTGAAAAACTGTACTAATTATTTGTGTTAGCTGTTTATACGGATAATTGGCTTAATTATAGACTATACGCATTGCTGTGTCACTAATAATATTACACTATTTAATTCTGGATCAATAGTACAATCAGTTCAAGAAAATATGTATAACGTAGATTAATGACCGCTACGCGGACGGATTATCCTTACGATCGCTGTTTCCTCCAAATTTGTTTGTATATATCGCAGCACTGATTGCTGTTTAGAGCCTGATGCAACATTCCTATAATATCCACGTCAGAATGAATATAACTATCCATCCAACTAGAAGAGGTGATTTCATGTCATTCCAACGCAAGCTATTAACCGCAACTATTTCCTCCGTTGCCGTACTGTCCCTGTCATTTGCAGGATCAAGCTTCGCTGCCACGAAATCTTTTGCTGATATAAGCAGTACTGCAGCCAAAGACAGCATTATATTGTTGCAAGAAAAGGGAATCCTACATGGGACAAGTAGCAATAAATTTTCACCGGAAGCTACGTTGACTGGTGCTCAATGCGTGCAGCTCATAGTCAATGCCCTTGACCTAAACTTGAATGCCATCTCATTTGTTAAAATGCCTGAGGTCACCGATTATTTTACAATAGCTAAGAACGATGCTTGGTATGCCCAAGCCTTGATCATTGCATCCGTTCATGGATTCGATTTGCCTGCTGACTTCGATCCAGTTCATAAAATGACCCGTGAGGAGTTCACACACCAATTAATTTTGGCAATGGAACATCAGGGTCAACTGCCTAAGATTAAGATAGTTCCTATGACATTCGGAGATGACACCGAACTGGAAGTCGCTTATCAAGGAACTGTTCAACGTTCACTTGTACTTGGCATTACCAAGCTTGATGCAGACGGTAAATTCCACCCTAAAGCTGAAATTTCTCGTGCAGATGCCGCTATACTTATTAATCAGGCACTAGAATACCTGGCAGCTCATCCGACTCCGTCAACAGAATAGGTTATACCTATAAAAAGGGATACAGACATTCAAATGAATGTACTGTATCCCCATTTTTTATATTATATAAATAGATTATGCCCGGATTGATCGGCTTGGCCTAGATAATAGCCAACTCCACCAATTTTGACGCCGTCGATCAGTTCTTCCTTTACAATTCCCATGACATCCATGGACATCTGGCAGGCAACCATCTCAACGCCTTGGTCTACCGCAGATTGAATGAGTTCTTCAAGTGAAGCAATATTACGGGACTGCATCACCTTACGAATCATGATGGAACCGGCACCCAGCATATTCATATTGGACAGGCCCAATTTGCGACTTCCCCGTGGCATCATAGCTCCAAACATGCGGCCGATGAAGCTTTTAGAGACGTTTACTTTGTCAGGTCTGCGCAAGACATTAAGTCCCCAGAAGGTGAAGAACATCGTAACTTTTTTACCACTAGCTGCAGCCCCGTTTGCAATAATAAATGAGGCAATCGCTTTATCCAACTCGCCACTAAAAACAACCATCGTACTTCCTTCGCGCGAAGTCGAACTTTGTACAGTTGCTGTTGCTGTATTCTCCGCTGGAACAGGGGCTGCTTTTTTTCGCAAATAAGCCTCGATCATACCTTCTGGCTTTCTCTCGATTTGCAGTACTTCAGCACCAGCCATTCTCGCCCAGGCCTTAATATCTTCATAGAATCCAGGGTCGGAGGCTGTGACCTTTAGAACGTTCCCATCCTGCATTTGGTCCATCTGCTTCTTGACGCCAATTAAGGGTCCAGGACAACTAAGTCCGCAGGCATCAAGCGTAACATTTGCTTCGAATGTCTCCACCTCTAGTGCTGTTGCCACTTCCTCTTCCGCTGTTTTATTAGGTAAAATACTCGGCTGAGCATTAGCAGCAGCTCCTGCTCCTGTATCTCCCGTAATGCTCGCCGGTTGATATTGGCTCATTAAATAGGTACTGTAACCTCCGGTCAAATTTCTGACCTTAAACCCATGTTGGCTTAGAATCCGCGAGGCTGTATAACCACGTAGACCCACTTGGCAATATACCCAGATTTCCTTATTCTTATCCAGTTCACCCAGACGGCTGCGCAACTCATCGACTGGAATTAACAGCGAGTCAGGAATATGACCGTTTGCATGCTCTATTGCCGACCGCACATCAACTAGCACCGTATTTGAAGTATCACGTGACTCCAGATCTTTTGGCAAATAGACCGCAGTCCTACCACTCACCACGTTCTCAGCTGTATACCCTGCCATATTAACGGGGTCCTTAGCGGAAGAGTATGGCGGAGCATAAGCCAGTTCCAGTTCAGCAAGATCACTCACATTACCTTTAAAATGGATAACTGTTGCAATATCATCAATTCGCTTATCCACTCCAATATAACCAACAGCTTGAGCGCCGAGTATCGTTCCACTCTCATTAAACAATAGCTTGATGGTCATAGGCATGGCACCCGGATAATAAGAAGCATGTGAATTGGGATGAACATAAGTGACATGATAAGGAATACCTAGCCGGGTTAAAGTCTTTTCGTTGTTACCTGTTGTAGCCCCGGTAAGCCCGAATACCTTGATGATCGAGGTGCCTTGAGTTCCGCGATACGCGGTAGGTAATCCTGCGACGTTATCTGCAGCAATCCGCCCCTGTTTATTAGCTGGACCAGCCAGTGGAACTGCGGTTTTGAACCCACTCACGTAATCAGTTACCTCAATAGCATCTCCCACCGCATACACATGTTCAAGATTGGTTTCCATACGTTCGTTGACGACAATATGCCCTCTAGGCCCAAGTTCCAGCCCACTTTCTGACAGGAATCCAGTATCCGGAGCAACCCCGATCGCTAGCACTACGATATCAGCTATAAGCGCTGTCCCACTTACCAAATTAACTAAGGTTTGTGTACCTTGCTCAGCAAAAGATGCAACACCGTCATTTAAAACAAGGTTAACTCCATGCTGTTCAAGTTCCTTAGACAACTTACCTGACATTTCATAATCAAAAGGTGCTAGTAATTGTGGACCCCCTTCGACCAATGTCACCTCTAGACCCAATTCCCGCAAATTCTCGGCCATCTCGACCCCAATGAATCCCCCGCCGATCACAACAGCTGTACGGCATGATTGTTCCGTGACCAGCTTCTTAATTCGATCCGTATCCGGAATATTGCGCAGTGTATGAATCCCTGACCCGTTTATGCCTGGTAGCGGCGGCTTAATCGGACGAGCACCAGGTGAGAGAATTACCGCATCGTAGGTTTCATCATATTCGCCACGTTCTTTACTTCTAACACGGACGGTCTTTGAGTTTGGATCAAGCGAGATCACTTCACTTTCAATCCGTACGTCAATGTTGAATCGTTTGTACATGGCTTCTGGAGTCTGAATCAACAGTTTGCTGCGTTCTTTAATCGAGTCTCCTATATAATATGGCAAGCCACAATTAGCAAATGAAATATAATGATCCCGCTCGAACATGACGATATGTGCATCCTCATCCAAACGGCGTAACCTTGCAGCTGCCGAAGCTCCTCCAGCAACTCCGCCGACAATTAATACTTTTTTACTCATTTATAGTTCCTCCCCAAAAATAGCCTCAATTAGTTTAATCACGGTGTCATTCTTGATCATATAGTTGATCTCCAAACCACTGCGCTCAGCCACAACAATCCCTGCATTCCGTAGCTTCTGCAGATGCTGCGACACGGTAGATTGCGGAATATCGAGACATTCCTGCATATGGGATACATTACAGCGTCCCTTCTCCAGCAAGCCTTTGACGATGCATAAACGCACCGGGTGAGCTAAAGCTTTGAGCAGTTCAGAGGCTTCATCATAAGCTTTGAAATTATTGTCCAAGTGATGCCAACTCCTCATACCTAATATTTATATATCACTATATTACGATATAACGATATATAAAGCAAATTTCATTGACTATTCCATTTCCAGTAATTTATTATTTAGGGATTAGAGAGGGAGTATGATCATGACAATAAAACCATTAGAAGATCAATTGATACAATTCCGTCACAACCTACATACTTATCCTGAATTATCAAATCAAGAGTTTGAAACGACACTTAAAATACGCACAGTACTCGAGCAATACGGGATTTCAATTTGTGATTTACCATTAACTACGGGCCTAGTTGCTGAAATCAAAGGAGATCTCCCCGGTCCAATCATAGCTTTACGTGGAGATATTGATGCACTCCCAATTCTGGAACAATCAGATGTGGATTTCCCCTCCCTACATAAAGGCGTTATGCATGCCTGCGGTCATGATTTTCATACCGCGGTGATGCTCGGTGCAGCGATCCTACTGAATGAACAGAAGATGATTTTACCTGGGACGGTACGTATTCTGTTCCAACCTGCTGAGGAAACTGGACATGGTGCCATAAACATTCTGAACACGGGGATTCTGGATCATGTATCGGCTATATTTGGTCTGCATAACGATCCTACCCTCAAGGTGGGGGAGTTCGGAACAAAGACTGGAGCTCTAACTGCTGGGGTAGATCGTTTTGAAATTCATGTGACAGGAATTGGTGCGCATGCTGCCAAGCCACATGAAGGTAATGATCCTATTCTTATTACCGGAGCGATTATTGGGGCACTTCAAAGTATTATCAGCCGGAATGTGTCCTCTTCTGATAATGCCGTGCTCAGTATTACACAAATTCACAGTGGGACAACATGGAATGTGATTCCAGAGAGTGCCTATTTGGAGGGAACCGTTCGCACGTTTAATAGCGAGACTCGTTCCTATATTCGCAAGCGTATGGAGCAAATACTGCGGGGAATCGGTGAATCGTTTGATGCAAAAGTCACGTTAAACTGGCATCCAGGGCCGCCTTCTGTTATGAACACGGCCGAATGGGCTGACTTATCGCTAGAGATTGCTACACAACATGGCTATGATGCGAAGACGATCCCGGTCACTTCAGTTGGTGAAGACTTTGCCTACTACCAAGAGAAGCTCCCGGGTGCTTTTGTAATGATTGGCTCTGGTGGTCCTTACGATCTACATCATCCGAAGTTTAAAGTCGCTGATGCTGCACTTTATCCCGCATCCACCTATTTTGTAAAATTGGCGTTTGCCGCATTGGAGAAATTACAGGATAGAGAATCATAATCTGCGAGAAAATAGATTCCGGCATAAAGCTGATGGGGCTCCTTGTGTTATCCCATCCCCATATGATTGTTGGCCTCACAAGATAGTTCCCAGGTTCGTAACTCGTAGGTTTCAACACCTGCCCGCACATACGGATCAGCTTCCGCAATTTGCTTGGCCTCTTCAAATGAGTCTGCCTTAATGATGACCATTCCACCACGGTAACCAATAAATGGTCCGCAGAGTTCAAGCTTGCCTTGACCGTCCAGCTGCTTCAGATGCTGGACGTGAGCGCGGATCAATTCCTCAGTCATCTCTTTGCCAGGTACCTTAGACAATAAAATCACATAACGTAAGTCCTCTTCATTTGTCACGTACATTAAGATCACTCCCTCTACTAAGTTACCCTACTCTCTCCTTAACCCAATCGACTACTTCATGTCCTGGAATCGGTCTACTGATGAAATATCCCTGGATTTTATCACATTTTGTACGTTCAAGGAAGGCCAATTGCTCTGCCGTTTCAACCCCTTCAGCAGTGACATACAACCCCATATCATGACCCATCGTTATAATCGAACTGGCAAGTGATCTATTGTCTGCTGCATCGATACCATCGATAAACGACTTATCAATTTTCAAAGTGGTAATTGGTAGCTGCGTCAAATAGCTTAAGGAAGAATATCCCGTTCCAAAGTCATCCAATGCAATCCCGATCCCTTTATGCTTCAAGAACTCTAGCTTCTTACTAATCTCCTCGAAAGACTCCATAAAGATAGACTCCGTAATTTCGAGTTCCAAATATTGTGGAGAAAGTCCCGTATCTCGCAGAATCTTAAGCACCATATCCGTGAAGTCATCCATCATTAATTGAACAACTGAAATATTGACTGAGATATGATAATTTTTGTAGCCTTGTTCCTGGAGCCCTTTAATAAACCCGCAAGACTCACGCAACACCCATTCTCCAATAGGTACAATTAATCGAGAATCCTCTGCTATTTTTATAAAAGATAACGGCGATACAAAACCAAGCACAGGGCTGTTCCAGCGTATTAAAGCCTCAAATCCCCAATTCTCACCTGTACCAAGATCTATCAATGGCTGGTAATGTAGAGAAAGCTCATCATTCGCTATTACATTTCGTAATTGGTTCTCAATGATCATCCGTTCATCGAAATGCTGCTGCAGGGCTTCCCCGAAAATAACAAAGGTTCCTTTCCCCGTCTCTTTCGCTTTATACATGGCGATATCCGCATTTTTCATCAACTCTTCCGCATTCAAGCCGTTCTTAGGATACCTAGCAATTCCTATACTTGCTGAAATATAAACAAGACTTTCATTTAACAGGAAAGGCTCCTTGAAGTATTCAACGATAGACTCTGCATAAGCCATAACCTCCGCAAACATGGTGGTTTCCTGTAGCAGAATAACAAATTCATCCCCACCGAGTCTGAAAATACTACTACTTCCATCCGCTAGACCCTGCAACCGCTCCCCAACTTTAACTAACAATTGGTCACCAAAGGGGTGCCCCTTCGTATCATTAATATATTTGAAATCATCGATATCCAAAAAGAACAATGCCGCCTGATCATCTGAACGTTGCTCAATGAACGTCCTTAATTCCTCCGTTAAAGACAGTCGGTTCGGTAGACCGCTTAACACATCGTTATAGGCTAGATGTCGGTATTTCTCCTCACTAGTCTGTAGCAGCACCTGATTGTTTACTAACTTGTTGTATTGTTCCTGCAGTTCATCTTGCAGAGCTGTAAGCTCTTCGTAAGTAATCTCCAATTCCTCGTAACTCACTTGTAGCTTCCGTCTCATCCGTTTATCTCGTATCACATAGAACACTAGAACAGCGATAAACGCTAGTAATACAACAAATACTCCAATGATACTAAGGACAAGACCTCGATAGGTTTCGTAGAAAGAGAACGGTTTGTTAATAATCTCGCTGTCACTCGGTAACTTATTTATTGAAATATGAAACCGCTGCAGCTCATTGAAGTCAAACACCCTGCGGTTCAAATTGTTCGAAGCTATCGGTATGTCTTCGGGAGCTGTTCCTTGCAAAATTTGCAGTGCCATATCCCCAGCAGTATGTCCTTGATTGATCCCGCTAACGAGATCCCCGCCAATCACTCCATGGTTCAATGCATACTCGTAAAGTCCATATACAGGAACACTGCTTGTCGAGCTTATTTCACTTGCAAAGCCATCAAATTCAATAATTTGTCCCGTGGAATCGCTATAATAGGTAGTCAATAAAATAATGCTGTCCGAGCCAAGCTGGGATACCTTCTGCATGATTTCTTCATTAGAGAGAGCATTCATAGGGATAAAATTCAACCCAGGATCTAACGACGAGATCTTTTCAGCAACTAATTTCCCTGTGGAAATACCGCTCTCTGTATTATCATAAACAACATATATATTCTTAATCGATGGATTTATTTCTAAACTCATCCGTATGGTTTCTGTTGGATCAATCTCTTCAATTACGCCAGTAATATCCTTCTGGTCTATTATACTTTCCAGGCCAACCCGATTAATCCCGCTAAATACAATGGGAGCTTCATTCAGAATCTCCTTGCGATACCTCATTGCAAAATTAAGCGCGCTATCGTCTGTGACTATAATTACATCAATATGTATTTTTGCATACTTTACTTTAATCATCTCATAAAAATTCTGAATGTTAGCGTCTGTCGGATATCGTTTCCAATCCATATACTCACTAAAAATAACTGGAGTTGTTTCCGCCCCTTTTAGCTTCGCTTCAATACTGTTATTCTGATCATCTGTCCAAGTATAGCCCTTATGGTAGGAATTCAGGATCAATACATTCTGAGTTGAGGTCTGCTTCGCATTAGCAGCTTCTGGAAGATATATTGTTAAGCTGAGACCTATCACAATCAACAATACAGCAATCCAAACCTTCGATATCCTGAGATAAATTCTCTCTTGACCCATCTGTGCACTCTCCCATTCATCTACGCTCTTAAGCTATACCTAAATTTTTAAAATGGGGAAATTCGACAAATTACTCACTTCTACCTTAATTCGTTGGGCTTATTACTTATTCCTTCTTTTAACAAAAATATGCTTTAATTTTAAAGCTATTGCAGAGGCTTTAAGCATATAAATCCGCGCCTGATGGGGCTTTCAGGAGGAAATTAGCATGGCTTGAAGATAGAGCTAAGAATTGGTTGAGGATGCGAGAGGAGTGTGTGGGGAGTTCGAAGATGGGTCGAGAATAGTTCGAGATGGAGTGCTAGAATAGTTCGACGGCGGATCGAGAATAGTTCGGATGGAGTGCTAGAATAGTTCGAGAAGTAGCTCTAGGACCGAATTTAGAAATGAACTAACTGGAATTTCTCCCGCTAATGTGACTAGTATCTGCCGAGAGAAAAACTAACTGGAATTTCTCCTTATAATTCGTGGATTTTACCAACAATGATGATCAATCGATTGAAATAACTGGAGAATTTCCAGTTACATAGTGGAATATTAGTTTTCCGAAGCATTTACCTGGAGGTTTTCCAGTTAATTTGGATCAGGCATCAGATACCTCCGACTTTTTCTCCATAATTAAAAATAGTACTACTGAAATCATGATTTCAGCAGTACTTCAGTAATGAGGTTACTTTACAAACGGAACTCTAACCGGGGCTTGCGGGGATAACAACAGCGGATGATCTCTATGTTTGATTTCTAATCCATCACCTTCTAATAGAGTATAAACAACTCCTTGCCCATCGACGAAGATGTCTACTAGTTGCCCACGATTCAGAATTTTGAAGCGATAGCTTTCCCATTGTCGTGGTAGCGCTGGACTGAAGCACAAGACACCATCATACAAGCGCATTCCGCCAAAGCCATTCACGATAGACATCCATGAACCTGCCATGGCAGCCATATGCAGTCCATCTTTAGCATTACGATTGATATCTTCAAGATCCATACGAACCGTACGATCAAAATAGGAGTAGGCTCCCTCCAAGTCTCCGATCTCCGCAGATATAATACTATGAATGCATGGAGAAAGTGAGGAATCATGCGTAGTAAGTGGTTCATAATAATTGTAATTTCTAACTTTATCCTCTAGCGTGAACCATTCTCCAAGTAAGAACAAGGCCATGACGAGATCAGCCTGCTTGAGTACTTGATGACGGTAAATGACCAGCGGATGGAAGTTTAATAGCAGCGGATATTTATCCGCTGGAGTGTTGTCGAAGTCCCACTTCTGCTTGCTGAGAAATGTATCGTCCTGCGCATAAATACCTAGCTTCTCATCAAAGGGAACAAACATTTTATTTGCAGCGTCTAACCAGACACTTATTTCCCTTTCCGTCAAACCAATCTCCTGTTGTAGGCGTTCATAATGATGCGGATATTGCTGCTGAAGTAGCCTCGCAGTCTCATACGAATAACATAGCTGATCCTGCACCATCAAATTGGTATAGGCATTATTGTTGACGATGGCTGTATATTCATCAGGACCCGTAACGGCATCAATGCAGAAGGACCCGCCTTTCGCAGGATTGAAATGTCCCATATCAGCCCAGAAGCGCGATGTCTCGAACAAAATTTCCGCACCCTTCGTCACGAGAAAATCATAATCACCAGTTGCTTGCACATATTGCTTAATTCCATAGGCAATATCGGCATTTATATGTGCCTGAGCCGTGCCTGCAGGGAAATAGGCAGAGTTCTCCTCCCCATCAATAGTACGCCATGGATAAAGCGCCCCCTTCTGTGACATCACCTGGGCCCTCTCCCGCGCTTTGCCAAGTGTGGCATAACGGAACTCTAGTAACGCCTTACTGACCTCCGGCTGTGTATACGTAAAGAAAGGCAGAATGTACATTTCGGTATCCCAAAAATAGTGGCCCTCATACCCTTCCCCAGTCAATCCTTTAGCACCAATATTTGTCACACCATCACGCCCTGCGGATTGCAGCAGTTGATAAGCATTGAAGCGAATCCCTTGCTGAAGCGCCGGATCTCCGCCAATTTCTATGTCCACACGATTCCAGAATTTATGCAGAAATGCCTGTTGCTCAGAGGCAAGCTCCTCGAATCCTCTTTGTTCCGCCATCCGCAGCACTTCTGCTGCTCCGCTTAGCAGTTCATCTTCTGCACAATCCTTGGAAGTATGATAAGAGATATATTTAGTAAATGATATCGTTTCCCCATTCCGCATCGAGAGAGTAAACCCTGCTGAAATGCGCTCTCCATCCAAAGTTTCCGAAATTTGCGCGTCAGATACCGACTGTATCGTATGACTCATAGCTGTCAGTAGCGTAAACTGAGTATGCCGGGTCCTTTGTTTCATCCAAATGAAGTGTTCCTCATGCCTAGCATCTTCCAGCAATAAGTTAGGCTCAGCATTTCCACCTCCTAACCGTGGATCATCTGTTGCCTCCTGCGTAGCAACTTCACCGTTCATTATGGATGTAAAAGTAATCTCTCCCTCAAAGTTCAGCGCCGTCAACTCATAATCGATAACCGCTAAGTGTTTGTGCTGTAAGGAAACCATACGCCGAATCCGTATCCGTACACGATGACCAGCCGGTGATTCCCATTCTACCAGTCGGTGCAGAATCCCCTTTCTCATATCCAGTTCCCGCTTATAATCATGAATTTGTCCGCTATTCAAATGAAAGGCATGACCTTCAACAGTTAGCTCGATTATTTTGGCATCGGTCACATTGAGCATGGCCTGATTACGTGTGGGATTTCCATATGAACCTTCTGGGTATACAATCGGCTCTGAGTCGTAAAATCCGTTCAAATAATTTCCGATAACCGAAGTACCCCTTGTACCGTGATAACCTTCCTCAAAGTTACCACGCATGCCAATATATCCATTACCTAATGCGAATACACTCTCACTTCTTTGGTTGTTCTCTTCATCATAACGATCCTCACTGAGGTTCCACTCATGGTACGGATATAACGCTGCTGGATGCTCGTATGGTTTCATCTTCATCTCTGTATAAATCCTCCTTATAGCAGACTTCATCTGCTGTAGCACTATGATTACTTCATAACTATCCTTTGATCGATCCACCCATAAGACCTCTGACGAAATACTTTTGCAATAAGAAGAAAATAGCTAATGGCATCAACATTGAAATAAATGCGGCTGAGGTAAGTAGATGCCAATCGTTCCCACGTGAGCCGACCAAATCGGCAATTTTCATCGACATGACCTGTACACCTGGTTGATTACCAATAAATATGAGTGAGACGAGATAGTCGTTCCATACCCATAAGAACTGGAAGATCCCAATGGACGCCAGAGCGGGTACAGACAACGGAAGAATAAGTTTGGCAAAGATCGTAAAGTGACTCGCTCCATCCATAAATGCGGATTCGAACAAATCCTTAGGTAATTGGCTTATAAAGTTATACATAAAATACGTGACAAGTGGGAGACCAAAGGCGGTATGTGCTAGCCAGATTCCCAAATAACTGCCGTTCAATCCAAGCGATGTGTAGTCTTTTAACACTGGTATCAGTGCGACCTGAAGTGGAATGACCAGCATGGCGATAATCATGACGAATAAGGTTTTGCGACCCGGGAATCGTAGCCAGGCGAAGGCATAAGCAGCAAAAGAAGCAATCAACACCGGAATTACCGTTGCCGGAACTGCGATCGTAAGTGTGTTCCAGAAAGCTTGGGATAACCCGGATCCTTTCTGCACAGTTTCGCTACCATCCGCTTCTTTGAGCTTATATTCCTTGCCGGACAACACATTTTTATAATTTTCTAATGTAAGAGTAGGCTTAAACGCCCAAGCTTGCTCTTGTACATTAATTGTTCGTGCTCTGCGGTTCTCCCATAACAGACGGTTGCCATCTACCGTAACGCCCGCTTTTAATTGATCGTCAGTATAGGTCGTGCCATTAACCTCAATCGGCTCTCGCAGATCCACTTCCTTATTAAGCTGAATGGTCTCACCCGCACTCCATTCTTGGTGAGGAAATACCTTCCACCACCCAGTATGCAGAATATCCGTTGCCGGACGGAAAGATGAAATGAATAGCCCAAGCGTCGGCAATAACCAAATGAGACATATGACTCCGAGTACAATATTTACTAGCGTCTTATTGCCTTTTCTCTTCTTCTTCAAGGCCATTAGAATCCCCCCTGCTTGCGGAACTGACGCAAATTAATAATGATGACAGGTAAGACCGCAATCAGCAGAACAATAGCTAGCGTCGAACCGTAACCGAAATTCCGGTACATGAAGAACTGCCGATAGAACTGTGTTGCTACTACTTCTGTATCGTATTGACCTCCCGTCATCACCATGACGACGTCAAATATTTTCAAGGTAAAGACGATGATCGTCGTTGTGACTGTCAGGATTGTCGCTGAAATGTAAGGAATAATAATGCGGAAAAATATTTTTATTTCGTTCGCGCCATCCACACGTGCTGCTTCCAAAATATCCTCAGGAACTCCCTTGATTGCTGCTGAGAAAATAACCATCGCAAACCCCGTCTGCATCCAGATCAAGATGATAATAAGGAAGAAATTGTTCCACGGCTGAATCATACTCGTCCATGCTTGCGGTTCGCCGCCAAAAAAAGTAACAATGGCGTTCAAAAGTCCAATTTGCTCATCGCCTGGTTGATAGTAATAAATGAACTTCCAGATCACCCCTGCTGCAACAAACGATATGGCCATCGGCATGAAAATAATCGATTTAGCGACTTTCTCATAACTGCTGCGGTCCGCAAGTATGGCGATTAACAACCCCATGGCTACACAAGCCAGCGTTCCTATGAACACCCACAGGAGATTGTTTCGCAGCGCAGTTGCCATCAGGCGGTCACTGAAGATCGCAGCATAGTTGCTAAGACCGACAAACTTTTCCGAACTCGCATTGAAAAAGCTCAAATACAGCGTTCGTAGTGCAGGCAACACCAACAGCCAACCTAGTAAAATAACCGCTGGCCCGATAAAAATATACGGGAGGAATCTTTTGACGATATCATCAGGGTACTGCTCAAGCGCCCATGTCAGGGTGTAGTAAATCAGGTATACGCCCAGCACTCCCCAAATGACGGCAAGTATCGCAGTGATCAGCGGATTAAGCGTTGAATCTCGAAAGAATAAGAAAATCAGGCCATTCACGACGATATTAGCTAACAATACACCGAGCGATAAGAGCACTGCCTTGGTACTGATCCTTTGCTTTGTCTGTGCACTCATAGTCTTTCCTCCTTAAAGTTTTGCGGAGCAAAACTCACTTCGAAAGCATCGAACCACCTACTACTAATACAAAAGGAGGGGCGGCAGATTTTGTTCCAATCATGCTGCCCCTCCTTTTGCGGTGTCGTGTTACTGGATTAGATCCAGTGAGACGGATATTCTCTTGTTGTGTGTGGACTCGTATTAGTTATCCCAACCGGATTGAATTTGTTTCAACGCGTCATCCAGATTAGCTGTTCCACTTACATAGTCGGTCATACCCTTCCAGAAGGTACCCGCACCTACTTTTCCAGGCATAAGGTCAGATCCATCAAAGCGAAGTGTGGAAGCTTCTTGAACTAATTTCGCCATCCGGCGGTCGGATTCTGAGCTGTACCAGTCAAGTGAAGCATCATTCATTGGCGCGATGACACCACCGGATTGAACCCAAGTCTTGATCGACTCACCTGTTGTGAAGAATTCCATCACAGCACGAACTTCAGGACGGTCATTAAACATCGAGTAGATGTCACCCGCTACAAGTACTGGTTTACCGTATTGCGGATCGATTGAAGGTAAGTAGAACCAATCATAATCTGCATCTATTTTGGCTGTTTCAGGGAAGAAGCTAGTAATAAAGTTAGCTTGACGGTGGAGCCAAGCTTTCGGTGGGTTATCGAACAACGGAAGCGCAGCATCACCAAATGCGGTTGTAACGATAGATTTAGTGCCGCCATATACATAGTCCTTGTTCATCCAAATATCAGACATAACTTCTACCGCATGTTTTACTTCTGGGGAAGTGAATGGCAGCTCTCCTTTTACCCATTTGTCATAATTCTCTGGAGTGGTAGTACGAAGCATGATATCCTCAACCCAGTCTGTTGCAGGCCAACCAGTTGCCGCGCCACTTTCAATGCCGATACTCCATGCGGGGTCACTATCTTTAGCAATTTGCTCAGTCAATTCCATCATTTCATCCCAAGTTTCAGGAATCTTATAGCCAGCTTCTTCAAATTGTTTCTTCGGATACCACACAAGACTTTTCACATTACTACGATTCCAAACCCCAGTCATAATCTTGCCGTCTTTGCCATCCATGGTAGCCATATCAAGCCAGCTTTGATTATAGTTAGCTTTCAATTTGGCCTGATCCAGAATATTAGTTAAGTCAATTACTTTACCTGTCTTGGCAATAGAAGCTAGCAATCCCGGTTGTGGGAAATCAGCGATATCCGGAGCGTTGCCGCCATCAACACGAATGTTGATTGTAGCTTCAAATTCCTTAGAGCCCTCATACTGGATATCAATCCCTGTCTTCTCCTCGAATTCTTTGATGCTGTTCTCAAATTTCACTTGATCGGCATCTACGAACGGTCCGAACATGGATACTTTAGTTCCTTTATATTCACCCTTCATCGCAAGTTCCAATGGTGTTCCAGTTGTCTCAACAGGAGCGACTGTGGTATTGTCCGTCGTTGCTTGGCTATTATTTGTAGCTGGAGTTGGAGGATCATTCTTAGCAGCGTTATTCCCTCCCCCACATGCACTAAGCAACATGGCAAACGATAGACAAAGCACCAAAGCCAAAGACATTTTCCGTCCTATAGGTCTTTTCATCTCTGCAACATCCCCTTTAATCAAATTTAAAGTAAAACATACTTTACTCATCTGAGGGTCTAGTTGATCGATTTTCATAGACTTTTTTGTCTGTTGAGCGCGGATCACCTCCTTCTTGCAAAGGTTTTCAAATAGGTCGGCGTTGCACCGGTAGAATGTAATTAAATTACATAACAGCGCTTACATTTGTACTTTATCATACTTTTTATGTGTTTCCAATATGATTTATTCATGTTTTTTCTTAAAAATCGTGATATTTTCACTATACGAAGCGATTTCAGTGCTACTTTCGGGCTTTACACATTATAGTTTGTGAAAAGCTTTTCAAACCTTGTTGAAAGAAATGAGCAACTCTCATTTTTCCCGAGATGATTCTCTTACAATCAGCTTATGCTCCATCTTCTCTCTGCGTAATTCAACAGATCCGGTAGTGATTAATTCATGCAACTTCTCTGCCCCGCGGTACCCGAGTTCATAAATCGGCTGTGCAATTGTAGTTAGCTTTGGAATGAACATACTCGCCATGCGAAGGTTATCAAAACCAACCACAGACACCTGACCTGGAACAAGGATATTCCGGTCTTTCAGATAAGAAATCGTACCCATAGCAAATTCGTCAGCAACACAGAACACCGCCGTCAAATCTGGAAAATCGGTAAACAGTTCATGGGTAGCTTGATATGCATGTTCATAACGATGGTTAGCGTATTTGATCTTCTCGATGTTACGTTCGAGTCCAAACTCCGTTAAGGCTCTTATGAATCCCTCATAACGCGGTGGACCCGCAATTGAGTTGTCGTGGTTGAAGCCAATCATCCCAATTTCTTTGTGACCCAGCTCGATCAGGAATTTTACCGCATCATAAGCGGCAGCCTCATCATCAATCTCCACAGATGGAATATCATATTCATCCGAATGTGAGGACACAAGCACAAATGGAATCCGACAGCCGACCAATTTGTCATAATACTCGGGATAAAGGATATCACTGGCTAATACGACCCCATCCACCTGTTTCTCATGAAAGGTATCGATGTAAGACAGCAAGCGGTCCTTGTCTCTGTCCGTATTACATATCATCAGACTGTAACCAAGCTTGATACACGCATCCTGAACTCCTCTAATTACCCCTGCGTAATATAAGTTCTCGATATCAGGAATGAGCAGGCCCAGAGTAAATGACTTCTTGTAGATCAGACCACGTGCAAACGCGTTGGGTTGATACTTCAGTTGCTCAACGGCTTCCAACACTCGCTCTCGCTTACTCTCGATCACCGAATTTGGTGAATTCATTACACGGGATACCGTACTAATGGATACCCCCGCCATCTTGGCAACATCTCGAATCGTTGATTTCATCGCATGACTTCCTTTTTTTAGAAAACCTTTTCAAAGCGATTATATCAAGGGTTTTACGAATTGACAATCATGTTTTTGAGGGGCTTGTATAGGGGGCTAGTAGCACTAGCCCCTTATCATTAGCCGACCGAATTATTCGCTTCCGTTTGCTCAAGAATCGTCAGTAAGAAGGACTCTGCCAAACTTTGTTTCTTAATAACCTTTCTAGCCTCATCAAAAGTAAACCACTCCGCCTGCTCAACTTCTTGATTAATTTGCAAGAGTGATTCATCACGTGTAACAGAAACAAAGTTCAGCATCAGCGTATTGGAACGTTCAAAATACATACTTCTCATATACTTGTATTCATCGACCTCTAGTCCTACTTCTTCCTTTACTTCGCGAATAAGCGTCTCTTCTGCTGTTTCCCCACGATTGATATATCCTGCCAGCAAGATGTAATCTTCCATATTATATTGACGGATCAGTAATACCTTATTCCGTTCTTTGTTTAACACTGCTGTGCTAATTGCCGTACTAAAGATGGGAAAACGAAATACCTGACATGTATCACAATAAGGGATCAGTCCCTCTCCGTCACATTCCTTGGCGTGCAATTCCGTTCCACAAGCATAACAAAACTTCATCATCACAAATCCTCCTACAACCTCTGAAATGAATTATTTATTTTTTATTATCCTACCATTGCTTCACAAGCTTTCGGCTACCGTATCCAAATGCTTGAAGACTAAAGAGATGAATTCATTAACAAATTCCTCTTGATGCTCCCTTTTCCTTGATCCTAGTAAAATAGAGTTCGCTGAAGAAATCCCCGGCACATCTACTCTAGCAAGTACACCCCGTTTGAATAAAGGTTTCGCTATTAGAGAGGATACAAAGCTTACGCCATAACCTGCCATTACAGCTTGAATCGTCTCATTAAGTCCATTAAATTGCAATTCAATTTTAGGAGGATTGATCTCTAGCTCCCGACATTGTTGAAATAACCTCTCTCTCGCCGCGCTCCCTTCTTCTCTCATAATAAACGGCTCAGATGCAATTTCTTCAAGTGTCACCTCTTGTGACGAATACTTATGCCCGGGGGCTACTACGAACAAATACTCATCTCTATACAACTCTCGACTTTCAAATAAATCCGCATCAATGAAAGGCACTCCAATATCGCTATAGATCGCTACATCCGCCTCAAAATTAATTAATTTTTCAATAGCATTGTGAGAGTTAACAGTTGAAATATGTACTTCAACTCCACTAAATTGTTGCTTAAATAAAGAGGCCCACTTAGGAATCAGTACACTCGTTGCAAGATAATTTCCCGCAATCCGTAATTTCCCTTCAGGATAGTTATGATAGTCTTCGATTAGATACCGGACCTGCTCCTCGATTGCAAATAACTTCTCCAGCGGCTTAATCAACTTGTTCCCGAGAGGAGTTAGAACCAGACCTCTACCCTGGATTTGCAATAATTTAATGTCGTTGTCTTTTTCAAACTTGCGAATTTGTGCCGATATGGCTGGCTGGCTAATATGCAGCTTCTCTGAAGCTTTCGTTACACTGCCAGTTAACGCAACATAATAAAATAATCTCAGCACATGAAGGTTCAAACTGCATCTCCACCTATAAATTTAGTTTATGTATATTAGATATTATATATTATTAGTTTATATATCTACACATTATACTAGTCTTACATTACGACTAGGAGGAATACAGAATGGAAACTACTTTATATTTGACTCGTCACGGACAAACCGAATGGAACCTATTGAAGAAAATGCAAGGTCATAAGGACTCTCCTCTCACCCCATCCGGTGTTCAGCAAGCCGAGTGGTTAGGAGAACGCTTATCCACCATTCCATTTGATGCTATATATTGCAGTTCCAGTCCCCGAGCGATCACTACTGCAGGTATTATTTCAGGTCATCGAACAACTGAGATCGTAAAATTGGATTCACTACGAGAAATAAACATGGGGCTATGGGAAGGCCAGCACATAGAACAAATCACACAAGATTTTCCTACTCAATTCAGTCAATTTTTCAATGAACCTCATCTATACCAACCAACGGGTCAAGGGGAGAGCTATAGTCAATTGCTAGAGAGAACCCTTCCTTCGATTCAAGATATCTTGATGAAACACAGGGGCCAACAGGTACTTATTGTTACTCACAGGATCACATTAAAAGCAGTTATGAGCTATTTCATGAAAAAACAGCTGAATGAAATCGGAACGATGCCCGACCTTCACCCAACTGCTCTGTGTAAAGTTACTATGAATCATGACGTCCTAAATGTTGATTTATATGGTGACACCAGTCATTACCGGGATTAAGCGCGCCTCACTTCGGGAATTGTTCTAACGGATGAATGAAAAAGTCTTGATGTAAATAAACGTAAAATCAAAATTATTGAACATATACTGGTTGATTCCGATTTTATGAAACAAGTTCTTCGAAATACTAGATCCCTATTGGCATAGAAATTCAAACCCACCATCTCGTTGACAAGATGGTGGGTTTGGAGTGCTTACAACTTATCATTCCCTACTAATTTAAATCTCCGAGTGCAACAGCATACATATACCATGATGCATGTGGTAGCCATTGTTCACCCCAGCGCCAGTTGTCATCGATCACACCAGGGATGGATTTAGTGAAAAATTCAATTCCCTCTTCGTTCGAAGGATCTCCAGTAATCCCGTTACAAATCCCGCCCGGGCAATTCATGTAATCGAAGCCATATACAAAATGGTACTCCGGATTATTCCGGCCTGATCCTTGGAGCATACAGCTGTCATAAGGATTGAGCCCCAGAATCCAATTGAGTTGATGATCTGCATAAACTTGCAGCTCCGCCTTTAAGTTGTCTTGTTCGTCGAGGTGTTTACTTAAAAGCCTCGCAGCAGCGGCAAGAGATGCCAATCTTGCATTTTCACCTTGCCACCATGGGGAAGCCTCCGTTTGATGAGGTAGGAAAAAAGCCGTATATCTACTTCCTTCACTACTTTGGACCAATTGACGTGCAAGACCAAAAGGATTGCTTACTTCTTTGGTAATGCCTAATTCAAACTGCATCGCTTTTTTTACCGTTTCTAGTACTTTAGCTCGCATATCCTTGTTCTTCTCAATCTCTAAATAGTTCAGCAGTGCGATCGCTGGCAGTCCTGCATCTGAAGGATGAAAGAACGGACGCCCTTCGTCATTGGCACTCCAATAGTCCTTCCAATCTCCACTGGAATGTAAATATTCGAGCAATCGATCCGCGCTTTCGCCAGCTTTTTTGAGATAATCTGGTTCCAGAGAAGCTTTATATAATTCAGTAAGTGCTGTCAACGTACAGTATTCATCAAGAATATTGGATCTTCCATCATTCAGATACCGATGATTGTTCTCCTCTAGATAAGAGTAAGCTTCCTTCGCCGCTTCTAGATATTGTTCGCGTGTATAGTCTCCTGGATAAGAATACCTACTCGCCGCCGCCAAGGCAGCAATGGCAAAACCCGCTCCCTGACGAAATCCAGTCTCATAGGATTCATCAGTAATGACCTCTTCACCCGCTGTTGCTGCATCTCCGAACTGTGTGGATGAACCTTTATATTGGAAGGAGATCACCCGATCCTCCGCTTTCATAAACTCACCTACCCGCTTTACCGAGCGAAAAAAGGTCCCTGAAGGCGCCATCATCCTATACATATAGTCCGCACCGTACATGGCTTCGTCCATGATTCTGCGCTTGAATTGGAAATAACGGGGATTCCCTGAATCCTCAAGTAGTTCATGCGCTTTAAACAACACCCAAGCTGTAAATGATCCTTGCTGCGGATTGAAGTAGGTTGTATGCGACTGATGAGATAAGTGTTTACCATAATCTCCAGTAGCATCATACCATCCTCCGTGCAAGTCGTGACGACCTTTTCTATCTCCGGCAAAAGGGATGTGATGATCTGCCCTGTCGAAATCACCGGTACAGCGCTGTGCTTTGAAATAAAATATAACATCTGAAAGACTTTGTATTCCCAGTAGATTATCCTTAATTAAAAACTCATAGGAACGAAGGTTTCCTGCCGAGGTGTCACATTCAATATAATAACTTCCTTCTTCTTGCACGCTATCAAAATCTAAAGTCCAGAAGTACCAGTCCTTCCAGCGGTTCACTGGACCACTGTTCACAGCTGTCCCGCTGTATACTACGGATCCTGTTGCTCCCTCAACAATTCGAAACTTGCCGGCCTCGTCGCCGTCTTGTCCAATGATAACTGCGTGTTTTGAAGCACAGCGGGCATAGCCTATATGATTCATCAGTATTTTCATTGTTACTTCATTCCCCTTCCGATGCATTATGTGTATGGATGAACTTAAATAACTTCAATTCATTGCTTCGTAATTCCACGCTAGACACGACGCTCCGAGCAATCCAACGACTTGTGGGCCAAGCTCGGTGAGCGTGATTTCTTTCAGTGCGTTACTGGGAACTTTCGCCGCGTGCTCAAACACAAAAGTACTCAATTCCTTCATTAACCACTCGTCTTGTAGGACTCCGCCCCCCATAATGATGGCTTCCGGGTTCAGTATATTCACTAGATTAACTAGAACGATGCCCATGGACCAGATGAATTCCTGGTGGATTTTGCCCGCTAATGGATCTCCAAGCAGCGCCGCACGAAAAATATCCACCGAGACGACAGTACCGGATTGTATCTTGGAGGCCAGTATAGAGTCAGGATAATCCATTAGCCAACGATTAGCCCGGTGGATCATTCCTCCTCCAGAGGCGGCTGTCTCCAAACACCAATTGCTCCCGCACATACAAGGTTCCATGTCTTTTCCGACAAAAATATGACCGATCTCCCCAGCATAGTTAGCTGCCCCACGCACCAATCTACCATCACTTACAATACCGGCTGCAATCCCCGTCCCGACATTTACATATAAGAAATTTCTGTATTGACGTCCCTTACCCAGATACATTTCAGCGAGGGTTGCCGCATGAACATCGTTGTCTACTGCAATATCAAAACCATATTTCGCTTGTAAGTCTTCTCTGAAACGGACTTTATCCATCCCAGGCAATCTCATGCTTCCCATCCATTCCCCGTGTTCAAAATCGACATGCCCGAAGACCCCAATGCCGATGGTCTTGGATACATTTCTTACTTGTTGCAAATCGATATAATTTGCAATCGAATCGTATATACTGCTTCTCAGTAACTGTTCTGATGAAAGATCGATGTCATACCGTTGTTGGTGGACAACCTTCCCTTCCTGTGTCACAGAACCGATAAGTACTTTTGTCGCACCAATGTCAATGCCTATGGTAAACGGTTCATCTGGATACACTCTGCATCTCTCCTACAAGTGAAGTTATTTAGTTCATATGACTTACTTACTTCTAGAGCATCTCGGCAGCTTCCTTATCTAGCATTACCGTTAGAAAAGGGTGTAATTGTAGAACAGATGCAGGGATCTCCGGTGTAATCTGACCATATATTGCCTTCTTAATGATCTCCGCCTTGCTTTTCCCTTTGGCCAGCAGCAGGATTTGTTTCGACATCATGATCCGCTTGATTCCCACGGTAAGCCCCTGCTTCGGAACCCTATCCGCAGACCCAAAAAATCCAGCCTTCATCTCGGCAGTCCTGCTCGCCAAATCTTTTACATGTGTATCTAAATGGAATTCAGTCCCCGGCTCATTAAATCCAATATGACCGTTGGTTCCTATACCCAGTATTTCAAGATCTACAGCATGCCTGTCCAGAAGAGCATTGTACTCACGGCAAGCTTTGTCCAGATCCTCCGCCATGCCATCAGGCATATGAATATTTCCACTTTTTATATTGAGATGATTCAATACCTGATTACGAATTCTGAAGCTAACGCTTTTGTGATCTTCCGGTGACAGTCCTACATATTCGTCTAGTGTAAACGCCTTCAATTCTGAGTAATCCACATTCCATTGTTTATACAAATTCACAATTTCCTGATGAAGCCCTATGGTGGTCTGCCCTCCAGCAAAAGTTAGAACGCTATCCGGTTTCACGATCACTTGCTTTGTTACTTCAAGCGCCGCTGCAATATCTAACTCTTGTTCCGTATCTTTTACAATAATCCGCATGAAAGCACCTCCGTGATAGTAAGGATACACTCTTTAATAGTAACTCTCCCCCGTACGTCACAGTGGTCCAAAATCCTCTAATCTAGGGGTAATATTCTATAGTGTGTAGATAAAAAAAGAGGGTAACCAGTTTTATCTGATTAACCTCTTTTACCTTAGTGAATTAATATTTTTATAATTTTATCTTTGAACTCTTCATCCAAAGCAATATATTTTTGGCACTCATTTAAGTATTTAAATATAGCCTTTAATTTTTCCGAGAAGTTATATACTACAAGAAAACAGTTTGGCGCTTCTCTATCTTTAACAAAATATATTTCCTCATTTTCTCCCGTTAAATAGTATATATTATACGTTTCTTTAACGTCGCTCCTTTCTAAGTTAATAGCGTATTTTTTCTTATTAAATATCGAAAAATATTCATCCCCAATAACTCCTAATAGAATTTCGTTTAATTTATCAAAGTCATTACTCTCCAGTTCTAACAACTTATTTTGTATCTCCTCATCTTTAGAAACTCCTCCAAGACGAATTCTGGCATACAATGCTAAAGCCACAGTTCCTACACCAATTTCTGAAAACGTGGCAACCGTACGCGGCTTTCCACGTTGGACTACTATCACTTCATAAGAAGATTTGCTTTTCTCTGATAACATCACAAATATTTCTGGGTCTATCATGTCCGTTCTGTTAGAAATTCTAGTGTAAACTTCTATATTATTATCTTTGTTAACTGTTACAACGAAGAAATCACCCAAAAACGACGTTAAAAATTTATTTTGATCCATATAATTTCACCCTCACTTTTTAACGGGAACTTTTATTAGGTAACCAAGATCAACCAGTTCCTCTAAAGAATATTTATCTCCATCAGGCTTATACTTAATGTACTGTAACCCTCCACCTGGTCTATCAAACCATGGTGCAATAATACCACCTTCGACTTCAAAATCCTGTACTATTTTATACACATAATAGTCTGCATAGTCGCTATGTGGAGCAAGCGCCCTTTGTTCATATGGGATACCTTCTGGTGAAAAGAAGTTCCCTACTGGAGAACCATATCTATCAATTAACATGCCCTTTTTTAGAGTCATATCCTCTGATATTCCCAGCAGAAAACCATTAATGTTAGGATCACCATTTTCTCCCGGCCAATTTATATTACCAGTTTTTTGATCATAATATTTGGGTTCAGTATAAACTGACTGATACTTATTATATAGTTTACCATCTGGAGGATAACTCCAGTCACTTATCCTTACTCTATCTTCTACACTTAATCCATTCTCTGCATAATCCCAAAATTGATTATAACGTTTGGTATCTGCCGGACTCATAAGATCTGCAAAAGTGTCTGAATTTACCGTCCCCCCAACACTGCTTTGCATTTTTTGAACCTGTCCAACTTTTCCAAATTTATTGTTACCATTATTAATTTCAGGTGTTCCGATCGATGTTAGTTCAGCTATCCTATCAGCACTTGCTGCACCACGCATAGCAGCCTGAAAATCGGCCGAAAGCTCAGTTAATTCCATTTGCATCTCCATTTGCATTGTAATTAATTGAGCTTCTAGCACTTGTTGGCCCTGAGTTTTTATACCGGGCTTTTCACCAGTGACAAATTCTATAAGTGGATCTACCAAATACTTGTCTATAAAATCTTTTTTTGCCGGTTGACTTTCCCAGTTGCTATTCCCCATCCCCTCAACCACTGCCGTCCAGTCCACCTTAGCAATTGCAATTTCGATTGCTATTGCATCGTAGTTCTCCATCGCCCATGCCCTATATTCCCTATCTCCCATGCTAAGTCGAATCATCGTGAGAAGTTGATCATCTGTTGGCATGATCGAATAATCCTGCTTTAATGGGTTGTACTGGCAGGCAGATAATGGCGTTCCGGTATATTCTGATGTTAATTTTACATTCGCATCATAGAAGGTTTTGCTGACTCCGAGCTCAGACAACAAGGCCCTTGCTTTCTCCGCCTCCGCATGTGCGACTTCCATATACGAGGTTTGTCCAAACTGCCTATATATCTCATAGGCGGCTTGACTTCGTCCCACTTCGATTAGCGTATCACTGATCTTGTCTAATTTCTGCCCGGCTTCCATCTGCGCTTGTATCGAACCATGCTGCATCATCTCCAGCAAGGCAGCAATCTCAGCATCCCCTTTATACTTTAGCATGCGATCGATTAATGTCGTTCTTTCCAGTTGCAACGTAAGACCGCGGAAGGTACCGAACAAAAAGGGCGGGATCGGCGTTGTTGTATACCATTTGGGTGAATCTTTTAATAGCTGATTAGAAAAGCTGCCCCATTGACTCCACCTATCCCGTTGTATCATGGGAAGCCCGTTCTCTTGTGGTGGGCTTCCCCAAGACTCTACCCTCGCGCTCCCTTTCATCAGCGCTATCGCATCCGCCACATTTTGTAGCTCTGCTCCTTGGATTTTGGTGATGGCGAGTCTGATGAAATTGCTCAATTGCTCCGAGTCATCCGCCAGGTGATTGATCTGAGATTGCGCAAGCTGAGCTTGACCTGACACGCGGGAATACAATTCCCCATCCATTTGGGCAAGGAAACCACTCATCTGTGTACGCAAATAATTCGTATCGTCAGATATTTCTTGCAAATCCTTCTGTAATTTCCCCATCCGGCCCTCTTGAAACATCGATTTCTGAGCCACCTGTTTACTCCCTTCTTGCTAAGATGAATCACTCTCGCCTGTGGCCAAAGAGCTCCGAATCTTTATTCGAAGCTCTTTGTCTTAGGTGGGATGGATTACATCTTTCGCGTTTATTGCAGTTCGGACGTCTGCCTTCGCCAATCCTTAAACGCGTCATTACTTTTATGTATTCTTTATCATCGATTTGATAAACTCTGCACGAATTACGGCTTGATTTGGTTAAAACGTATGATCTACATAACCGTGTACATTTTCTTTATTAAATGTTTCAAGTACCATAATATTACATATTATCTTGTTAATATATCACTTTTCCACATTTCCTGTTGTCGAAATTTGTATTATATAAAAATTTATTCCTACTATCTAAGAAACTATCTACTATACATTTCGCACTATATTAAAGGACAAAGCAGCTAGCTTAAAACGTTGCCTTAACTTTATATGTTAACTGGCACGTTACCAAATTTCTTTCCTGCACCGTAATCATCGTTGTAAGAGTCAGTTCGGTTGCAGATAAAGTACTATTTATAACACCTTTAATATAGTTGTCGTTCTATACATCTTGAAAGGTGCGATTTTTTTCTTTCTCAGTATCACTATCGTTATATGGTATTTTACAGGTGCGAGTAATTTTGAAAAAACCGCAGATAACAAAGGTAACAAAAAACAGGTCAATCATGGTGGTATCTGACCATAATTGACCTGCTAGATGTATCGGAATAGCGTCATTTAGGGTATAAAATTAAAGCATTTGATGTGCGTACAACCGTAATGACGAAATCTTTATACGGGTATTACATGGGTTATATGTGTTATTGGCTTAATGATGGGTTCATTCGGCACTGGGTAGCCCCATTGAGTCTCTATAAAGAGTTTACACAAAAATCTTATACAATGGCGTTAAAAGGGGCATGACCTGTTTCAGCATTCCTTAATAATGTTGGTTTTCTAAAACGTGAACTAGTTTCCAATTTAAATATGGCGGTATCTCCTTCCATCTCCATAAAAGATACATTAATCCATATGGGAGCTTTCGGAAAAAGCCCACCTAAAACCCCAACAACATCTTCTAACAATAGTTTTTTACCACCAATATTCTCTTTAGATAACACAAGACGTTTCATCATTTCATCGCCACCATCTAACATTTTCCCATGTTCCTCGACAGGCTCTATAACAAATTTAACTATATCGCTCGAAATGTTCCTAGCCTTCTTTATCTTATCAACTGCTTTATATAAATTTGTTGAAAAAATTTCTTCATTCATTTGAGTTGTCATAATATCTCCTCCCTTTATTTCAATTTAGTTGACTGTACTTTCTTTAATTTCCCTAAATCAACATAACCGTTGCTCGTTAGTTCTAATTGATATATTTCTAACCAAGCGTTTTCTGTCTTTATTCCAGCATTATTAAATATTTGCTCATAGTTTTTAGCTTGCTCAGCTGTTGGAGTATAGTGTCCTGATTCATTTGTTATCCTTCTAATATTTCCATTTGCATCGACTTTTAGTTTTCCAGCAGCTTGAACATCAGCTCCATTAGTTAAATAAGAATGTCCTCGTCCAACCTTTAAGTTATCATTTACATCTATGACGAAGTCAACCTCTTTAATTCCATCTCGAATCTTAACTTGACCATTCTCCAAAACATATTCAAAACTCTTTCCTTGCTGAATCTCATTTGGATATCTGTTTTCAATTATTTGGACAGGTCTAACATCTCCCGTCCCCTCAATATCCCCTTCTACCTTAGCAACACTCGGTCCATCATGTATAGTAGGCGGTTTCGAAGGGCCAAATTCCATCTTCCCCGTATTGGGTACTATCATCTTGAAGCCTTCAGGAGTCTTAACCATTTGTAAGGGTAATCTACTCGCAAAAGATTCTGGTAACCGCGACACTGAAGCTGGATATTTAAACTTCTTCACCTTTTCAGCTACCGAAGTCACTGCTTCGACTGCTTCAGCCACTTTTGCCACTTCCGCTACTTCAGCAGTTACTTTAACCGCTTTTGTTACTTTCATTACACCTAACATTTGTTTTAAACCTTTGGGGCCGTCTATAGCTGATACAACTTCAAATACTCCTCGCGAGAAAAATTTGAATCGGGACTTGGTGCCACCATTGGTTACATCTCGAATATAGGATTTTGCAATCTGTGCCGATGTATTGATTATTACTTGTCGTTGAAATTCCTTTACTTGGGGTGAATTTCCAGCCATAAGTCCTACAGAGATAACTGTATCAATAGGATGCTTTACAGCCTCAACAACTCCATCAACCAAACTTAGATGTTAGTTTTACATTCGCATCATAGAAGGTTTTGCTGACTCCGAGCTCTGACAACAAGGCATCTTGGATTGCTGTGCCTTACGTTCCCAGTATCTACGTTCATACTCTTTTTGCTTCTTCTTGTTTTCAGGTTTTTGCCGCCATTTCCGTCTGTACTCTCTTTCGTACTGACGGCGTGCTTCCAATGCTTCAGGACTTAGTTGTTCCATTCGTCTATTCCTCCATCACCAATTCAATAATGTCCTCGTCATCTACAATTTCAATGATTCCAATCTCGTTTGCCGACTCAATAATCTCTTCTAGTGATTCAAATCTTTTTATCAACTTCTTACTCAATTCTGTTCCCCACCAGTTCTGTCAGCTTTGTTCGTTGTGACTCCAATAGCTGTTCAATTTCCTGTATTTGATCCTTTTCTCGTTGTACCACTAGTACAGCTTCTCTTCCTGTTTCTTCCAGTTCTATCTGTTGACGGGCTAACACTTTTTCGTTGTACTGTACAGTCTCACGTAATCCAGATGCTTCTCTTTCCAAGCTATCTATGCGGCGTAGAATTTCCAGCCTTGGGTGTCCGTCCTTCTGATCTGGCCTGTTCCAGTAGCTTGCTTATTTCTGTGGCTATTTGAGGGTCGGTACTGCCAGATCGTCTTAACTCCTCTGCCTGTTGCCGTAACTCTCGTGCCTTCTGACAGTACCCCCTTACTTCCTCTACTATTTCCACGTAATCTGCTTGTGCCTGGTGCCTGTGCAATTAAGCCTACCTTTTCCTCTACTATCTGTACTTGTTTTGCCATGTCATTCAGCTCCTTCGTTTATTTTCTGCACGCAAAAAAGCTCATTCCTACTCATAAAACAAGTTGGAAAGAGCTTTGAAAGTTTATCAAGTGTTTAAATTATTTAGTGTTTGGTTTGTTGGTTGTATTGTACGATCTTGTTGTTGGAATTGTAAACCCGTCTCAAAGAATATGTTACGGAGTAATCTTTGTGAAATTTGGTATGTGTGCTATTTGTTCATCTGGTCCTTTAAATGGGATTACATTTGCTGTTTCAGGAATTTGAATCCTTGAAATGTTAATTCCTTCCAAACAATTATTGCACCATATTAAAAAATACCCCTGCCTCTTTTCACTATCTCCAATATATTCAAAACTAATATTTGAACTGGAGCAACTTGGACAGTTAATCTTGGGGACATCAGGAACGGTCTCTTGAACTACTGCTGATAACTTCAACCATTGTTTAAATTTAGGATTAACCATGTTCAGTTTCCTTTCTTCTTAAAATAATCCCAAAAAGTATCTTCAATGCCGTATGCTCCATCTTCGAATAAGCGTAACATCGAATCATCTGCAGCATGCCCATAGATCCTAACTTGAAAAATATGCGTCCTCTCGTGTGCTAAAGTTTTAATTAATTGTTCTTCATTAATAAACGCATTAGGATATAACTGAATTTCCTTACCGTTTGGATTAGCCCAGCCTGCGAAAGGAACATCTAGCATTTCAGGATCCCTAATTATTTTTATCTTCACACCATCTAATCCCACACCTGCCTGTTCAGCTAAGCGCTTAACTTCTCTTAATTGCATAGGAACTTCCAAATGACTAAACTCACCAACGTTGGCTGTTCGACGGTATAGTTCTAGACCTTGTCCCGTCCCCTCAATCTTCCCTTCTACCTTAGCAACACTCGGTCCATCATGTATAGTAGGCGGTTTCGAAGGGCCAAATTCCATCTTCCCCGTATTGGGTACTATCATCTTGAAACCCTCTGGAGTCTTAACCATCTGTAAGGGTAATTTACTCGCAAATGATTCTGGTAACCGCGACACTGAAGCTGGATATTTAAACTTCTTCACCTTTTCAGCTACCGAAGTCACTGTTTCGACTGCTTCGGCCACTTTAGCCACCTCCGCCACTTCAGCAGTTACTTTAACCGCTTTTGTTACTTTCATTACACCTAACATTTGTTTTAAACCTTTGGGGCCGCCTATAGCTGATACAACTTCAAATGTACCTCGCGAGAAAAATTTGAATCGGGATTTAGTGCCACCATTGGTTACATCTCGAATATAGGAATTTGCAATCTGTGCCGATGTATTGATTATTACTTGTCGTTGAAATTCCTTTGCTTGGGGTGAATTTCCAGCCATAAGTCCTACAGAGATAACGGTATCAATAGGATGCTTTACAGCCTCAACAACTCCATCAACCAAACTTATAACTCCTTCAGATATCCCAAGGCCAATCCCCTCTATTGCCTCAATAAGATCACTTTCGGTCTCGCCGTAAGTCTTATTCAACCAATCCTGATATTCCAGATCAGGATTGCGCAAGATATCCACGTTATCCGGATCTTTCATCACATGTTTGAGGAAATAGTCAAGCGTTGTTTCGTTGCGACTATTATTGGTGGTAATATCCGTTCCGTCAGGTAGCTTCTTAGGATGACTATTCTCTTTTTCTAATCTATCTTCTTCTCGAATTTCTATTACAAAATCATCGTAGTTCTCCTTCGCCCATTCCCTGTATTCCCTATCTCCCATGCTAAGTCGGATCATCGTGAGAAGTCGATCGTCTGTGGGTAGGATCGAATAATCATGCTTCAAGGGGTTGTACAGACAGGCAGATAACGACGTTCCGGTGTATTCAGATGTTAGTTTTACATTCTCATCATAGAAGGTTTTGCTGACTCCAAGCTCAGACAACAAGGCCCTTGCTTTCTCCGCCTCCGCATGTGCGAATTCCATATAGGAGGTTTGTCCAAACTGCCTATATATCTCATAGGCGGCTTGGTTTCGTCCCACTTCGATTAGTGTATCACTGATCTTGTCTAATTTCTGCTCGGCTTCCATCTGCTCTTGTATCGAACCATGCTGCATCATCTCCAGCAAGGCGGCAATCTCTGCATCCCCTTTATACTTTAGCATGCGATCGATTAATGTCGTTCTTTCCAGTTGCAACGTAAGACCGCGGAAGGTACCGAACAAAAAGGGCGGGATCGCCGTTGTTGTATACCATTTGGACGAACCCTTCAATAGCTGCGTAGAAAAGCTGCCCCAGCTGTTCCACGTATCCCGCCCGATCATGGGAAGAGCTTTCTCTTGGGGTGGGTTTCCCCATGACTCTACCCTCGCGCTCCCTTTCATCAGCGCTATCGCATCCGCCACATTTTGTAGCTCTGCTCCTTGGATTTTGGTGATAGCCAGTCGGACGAAATTTTTCAATTGCTCCGAATCATCCGCTAGGCGATTGATCTGAGATTGCGCAAGCTGAGCTTGTCCTGACACGCGGGAATACAATTCCCCATCCATTTCGTTAAGGAAGCCTTGCGTCTTTGTACGTAAATAATTCGTATCGTCAGATATTTCTTGCAAATCCTTCTGTAATTTCCCCATCCGGCCCTCTTGAAACATCGATTTCTGAGCCACCTATTTACTCCTTTCTTGCCCGGATGAATCACTCTCGTTGTAGTCAAAGAGCTTCGAAATCTATATTCGAAGCTCTTGTCTTAGATGGGATGGATTACATCTTTCGTGTTTATTCAATTAATGTCCTGCACCTTGATAATCATTACGTACGGAATAATCGGATTCGAATAGGATGTGGTCACCCCATTGGTATTTAAAAGAGTTACCATATATATCACTGGATGATTCCACTTGTCCCTCTATCTCCCACATATTCGCAATTTCGCCTTGATAGCCAAGTAATTCCGTGATCTTTCCGTTTTTCTCACGTAACGTATTGATTTTGAAATTCACGATAATATAGCCATTTTTCATAAACTCTTTTTCTTTTCCTGTTAATGCACCACCGTATTGTTTGGCCAAATCTAGAACTGACGTACCTGTAGGAAGAATATACGGGGCTACAGGCAAGTTATATTCTCCGTACCAATGTTGCACACTTCGTTCCGCACGTTCTTGAGTCACGTTCGAGCCAGTAGGAGGTTGCGGTCCGATAATGGTACGAGATCGATACCCTAACACTTCATTGTTATATCCTTGATCACTAATCTGAAGTTGACGGGTTAGATACTGTTGATAGAATTTTACCCAAGGTGTTTTCGCTCTTTCTAGTGGCGTCCAAATAAAGTTGTATTCATACTCCGCTGAGCGTTGTAGCTCTGCCGTATTGATATTTCGGAAGGGGTCCGCTAGCTTATAGACACGACTATACATCTTCTTATCAACATCAGATCCGACTTGGATCATCTTATTCGATGCGCCAGATGCATCGTAATATAAGTTAACTTGTTGCGCTGTACCGCCTTTTTGAGGAACGAACCAGAAGGTAGGGGTAATCCCGATCCCCTCTCCCACATTCCATACGTTTCCAATGGTCTTGAAATCGAATAAATACGTATAGCCATTATGAGGGACGTTCATCGCATAGGTCGGATGCGAGCCTGGTCTTACCGGTAACATCCTCTGTGGTTGATCCCAAAGATCGGTGTTCACACGATTCTCATTACGACCACCTGATACGTAATAAAATGAGGCATGAGCGGCTTGTCCTTTTTGCGTGCGGAACACATCTTCATAGCGAAAATCTCCAATATCCCATATACGGAAGCCAAAGAGTCGTCCGACAACGTCCACATCCATCGTTCGTTTGGCACAATGGTTGGCAAGATCTGAATTTTTCTCTGTCTGACAGCCATTCCCCTTATTAATCTCGGTCATTTCCGCATTAATGGCGATCACTTCCGTCTCAATCGTATACTTGTCTTCATCAATCCATGTTGGCATCTTAAATTTTTTTTCTGCGGTGCCTACATCAATATAGATCCATGTATTTTCCTCGATGTATTGAGCTCCATCAAACACACCAAAAGGAAACCTCACCCGTTTAGCTTCGGTGTATTTCGTAAAGGGGTGTTTGTACCCTGGTTTGTCAGAATGCTCCCCGTACTCGTCTAGTTTCACGGTAAACTCTCGGTCCAATATAACCACAGGGATACTCCTATTCGTTACCATTCGCTGATCAAAGGGACGATTATCGTCGTCAAGTACTTTCGCGTAATTTACGACAGGCGTGTGTACCGTTACCCTATTAATCCTTTCAATTGGGTATTCTTGATCCTCATCACCATCAAAGTCATAAACCAATTGGGAATAATAAATCGTTCCATTACTCTCTCCGACATGGTTCGCTTTATAGTACTCGATTTGCAAGTTGTCCTCTCGAAGAACTTGGATCAGGGTTGGTGGTGGAATCGTAGAAGGAGTAGCGCCCTTTTCTTCCTTTTCACTACCGTCCATAATAACTGATCCATTAAAAGTCAATGAATCGTTATTCACTTTAACCTTGCCAACGGCTTTTTCGGCGTATGACTGTAAATTTACGTTTGCTGCGGTCGGAGGTGAGGGTTTACTTCTACCGCCATCAACAACTTTTTTAATTGGCTTCTCTGCTTCCTTCAGTTCGGGTGGAGTATATTTCCATGTATTCATTGCATCAACGCTTGGAGATGAATAGTTCTGTGGAAAGAGCGTCACAGTACCACCCGGAAGGGCATAATTACTCATTTCAGCGTGATCAATCCCATAAACACCTAATTTTTCAATCATCCAGTACGAATACTCCCGTTTGACTTCCATTTCTGCGGTAAATGAACCGTCTTCGGTTTGAGGATTGGGCGGAAGCGGAGTGCCGTCTGAACCCGTACCTCCACCATCGTCCCACTTCAAGGTGTATTCCTGTGTGACTGGTACCTTGTAATTGCATTCACCGACCATCTCTACGAATGTGTTTTCAAACAAGTAGTTTTTCGTTTCGGTACTTGCAACTAGATATTCGGAAGATGGGATCCCTTGCACGGCATCAAAGTCTCTTGGATTGTGAGGTGTATCTTCAAGAATCGACCCTGTCGATGAAGGTAGCATGTCCTGCCCATTGACACGTCCACGAGGAGTAGGGTCGGTACATTCTCCAGAAGGGTCAGGAATATCAACATCTAATTTCTTTTTATACTCCGCTACAACATAGGTGTCCATAACATCTACCGTTGGGTTTCGATTGGTTGTTATGGGATTTGGCCAATTAATAATGGCTTCTTTTCTCCAATTTTTATTTTTGGATGTGACGTACGAGCTAACAATTTCATACTGCGTTCCATTGATTGTTAGATTGCCCTGAAAGGTCGCATTGAATGGCTTGCCGATTTTAAACAAGTCTGTCATAGGCACTTTTTGCGTCTCATTGGGTATTAACTTTGTCGGACCTTGTAAAATACCACTGGATAAATTTCCATTAAACTTTCTTCCTTTTTCAATCGCTACCGTATATGCCTCTGAACCTATTATCGGTAAATACTGATTATAGTATTCCTTCAAATCTTGTTGCACTTGATCTGGCCACCTAATACCGTTCGGTAAAGCACTCAAAATTTGAGAATAGTTATAGAAATATTTCGTATTACTATCTAAAAAATTCCCTGATGCATTTGAAATCTTAAAAATAGCACTCGCATAAATTTTATCACCAGACACATTTTCCCCGAGTAGCGCCTGGTCCAATGCATTCTCAACATCCGATGCCTTAAAGGTACACGTAAATTTAATTTGTGTTCCAGTACGATCATCATCACATTCTGTATCGTAATCACCAATCATTATTTTACCTTTTTTAGTTAATTCATTAGGTTTTAAAGTTAGAGAAGGTTCCTTATGGATGTAGAATCCTACGGTTCTGTATCTGTATCCTCCTCCTGAAGCTTTTACGATAGTTTCAAATTTGATAGAACGATCAGGATTCATGATTAATTCATTCGCTTTAGTAATATGAGGTGATTGTATCCATAGTAGTATGGAAAATAGTAGTATTAATAGCTTGCTTAATCGTACCATCACAAATACACCTACAATAACTTATAATGGTCTGAAATATCTACGCCATCACTCCATAGTCTATAGTAGCCGTCATTTCTAAGAGAAATATCCGTATACCCTTTAAACTTCACACCTACTTTATTTTTAATAAAACTCATATTCCATGTTTGGTCATAAAATATACTCCACTCCAGCAAATGATCATCCCAATTGAATGCAGCTTTTGGTGCTGATACTATAGTAAATTCAAAGCTGCTGCGCATGTATATATCCCCAAACTCATACAGCATGCTTGGCTCCGCTTTTACACTCCCTTTCGTAACAATTTTATTTTTTTTCACCCAATCCACATATTTTTTCATCTTATTCAATCTATTTTTTCTAGCGAGATCACTTGTGCCATCTTTAGAGAGCAAAGCTTGCACTTCATTAGCCCAAGAATAATCAATTGTCTGATAATCGATATTTAGAATTAAATCGAAATAATCTTCGATTTTCTTGACTGACTTATCAATAAATAGTTTGTCATACTTAATGTAATCATCTGTCAATCTTGTTTTACTTGTTTTAAGTGAATAAATTCCACTGAATGCTAAAGAATCATCGTATGGCATTTCATACATTTCATTAGGAATTTCTGCAAGAATGTATGAAAAATCTTGTGCGTTCTTTGGTAGATTCGTCGTACGAATTACACGTCCCCATGGATCCAGCTTCGCATTGGCTAAATCTTCAGCATTTTTGATCGCTTCTTCATCTACGGGTAATACCTCACCTGCACGGACTTTTAAGATTCGCTCAATGATCACCACCGACTGCGCACGCGTAGTCGTAGCCTGTATATCTAATTTCCCTTTACCTGTCCCATGGATCAAGCCATTTTTCGTTGCAATTAACATGTATTCCCCATCTGATGTCGCCGTCAGACCAGCAGCTCGAACGGCAGCCCTAGCCATCTCCAAGCGAGTCATTGCCACATTATAATCGCCATACTCACTCCCCTTAATAACGTCATTAATAAAAGCGGCTTCAATATAGGGCTTATACCAAGGTCCTGATCCTTGTTGTTGCTCTAATGCAAAACCGATTGCGCTCACAACCATTTTGATAAACTCTGCACGACTTACGTCTTGATTCGGTTTAAACGTCCCGTCTACATACCCGTTAACATACCCTTTCGTCGCCGCATTCACGATATCTGCTTTACCCCAATGATTCGTAATATCTTTAAAAGCTGTAAAAATGGAGGGAGCATTGACCTCCGTTACAGTTTCTTGCACACTTTCTGTACTTGAATTCTCACCTTCCGCAGCGAATATGCTTCCTGGGACGCTAGTCACGACCATTATTGCAGCAATGAATGTTATCATTTTTCGTTTACTCATTAAAACCCCTCCGTTATAAATTATATTTACTATTGCAAAAATCTAGCTACTCACATACCATAATATGACAATCTATCCTCTTAATATATCACTATTACACATCATTCGTTGTCGAATTTTGTAATATTTATAATTTTGTTCCTAACGATAAGAAAATAGCTCCTTTATAGCGTCTATGCCATAAAGGAGCTAGATCTTCCATCCTCGAATTTGGATAGTTTATTAGAAATTTAATAAGAAGAATATCAAATAATAGGTCTTCATTATCCCAAAAATCATCTACTATTATAGCTTCAAAAAAACTGTATCCTTTCCTAACCAATCAAAGGATTTCAACTTCAATACCTTTATTCGTTTTCGTTGTTACTGGCTCATGGGAATACTAAGTATAAACCTATTACGATGATGTCTTGCTTTCTACTAATACCACATGCATCTTAGACTTTCACAGAATAAGAGTAAACTATCATACACTCATCCTTTTATAATCCTTCATTTATTTGTTGAAGCAATATTTTTAATTCTTCTTCATCAAATAAATCTTGATTCTCGGGTACTTTTATCAATAGTTCGGGAAAACGTCTAATAAATGCTTTTCTTTTTTCCATCTGTTCGTCTTTTTCTAAAGGCCAATTTCCCGTCTCCGCATAAACCATTACTTTATAAGCATCCTGGTCTGACTTTAGTGCTTTCTCCATATTTTCTTTTGAAATATCGTAAAAAACAGGGTGCCCATATGGGCCTTGCGGCCACGTAATTTGATTTTTATCACCCTTCTTGATAATGGCAAAACCATTCCCCTGGTGTATTCTCTCCATATATAATTCCTTCCTTCAAATTTACTGTTTAAGATAAACATCAGATATTGTATATCCTCCTGATGGAATCTGATCGACCACAGCCTCTGGAACACCACCACTCGTGTATCCACCTGGAATCCAGTATTCAGGCCATGCACCTGCTTCATTTCCTGATGGAATCCTAATAATAGATGGATTATTTATCTCCAATATGATTGGATGTTTTCCTAAATAACCCGGATCTAAACCTAAAAGATCCTCCAAAATTCGTGGATTACCATTGTTTTATCATCATCAATACATTGTTTACTATAATCTTTTAACCAGAGTATTGCTTTTTTATCCAATAGATAAGGTTTCATATCAACCGATTCATTCTTATGAATATAAAACCCTACGGTTCGATATTTATGAAGAGGCTTTAACCGTTGTTTAAATACGAGTGTACCATCCCCAGGTGTTCTAGCCCTGAGTCTGCATTTATTGAATTAGAAAAAGTAAATAAAGAAACAAGCAAACTCACTACCACTAATATTGTATTCATAACCAAATTTTTCCTACTTGATAAGCTGATAATCATATGTTAGATCATCTCCATATCCTGACAACCTGCCATCAGCTGTATAGGATATATTTGTATAACCTTGAAATCTAACTCCAACACTTTTAGAGGTAAATGGCGGCCAAAAAACTTGATTCCAGAAGACACTATAATCAATCCAATCTTTTACATTGAAAACTTCTTTTGGGGCTGAGACAATAGTAAAGTCAAACTTACAACGCATTTTACTATACCCTTGTCTGAACGCCATACTTGGTTCGGCCTTCATACTTCCTTTGGTAATAATTTTATGTTTCTTCACAAAATCTACATATTCTTTTAGCTTTCTCAATCTTTCATTAATGCTGTATGCATTTTTTCCTTCCAGACTTAAGGTTTTATGCATTTCTTCTGCCCACTTATAATCGATAGTACGATAATCAATATTAAACACACGATCAAAATAATCTTCAATATTTTTAGCAGGTTCATCTGCTTGTTCTTTACTATATCCATCTAGTGCATTTTGGGCGCTTGATACAACATCAAAAATTTTCATTTTTTTATATGGCATTTCATACATTTCATTTGGTAAATCCGCTAGAATGTATGAGAAATCTTGTGCGTTCTTTGGTAGATTCGTTGTACGGATCACACGTCCCCATGGATCCAGCTTCGCATTGGCTAAGTCTTCGGCGCTTTTGATTGCTTCTTCATCTACGGGGAGTATCTCACCTGCACGAACTTTTAAAATTCGTTCAATGATCACAACTGACTGCGCACGTGTAGTCGTTGCTAGCGTATCCAAATTTCCTTTACCTGTTCCATGGATCAAGCCATTTTTCGTGGCAATTAGCATGTATTCTCCGTCAGTTGCCGCCGTCAGACCAGCAGCACGAACAGCTGCTATTGCCATCTCCAAACGCGTCATTGCGGTATTGTAGTCACCTTTTATGTATTCTTTGTCACCAATTACGTTATTGCTTTGAGCCGCTTGAATATACGGTGTATACCAAGGACCTTCCTTTTGCTCTAATGTAAAACCGATTGCACTCACAGCCATTTTGATAAACTCTGCACGACTTACGGCTTGATTCGGTTTAAACGTCTGATCTACATAACCGTTGACATACCCTTTCGTCGCCGCATTCACGATATCTGCTTTCCCCCAATGATTCGTAATATCTGTAAAAGCAGTAAAAATGGAAGGTGCCTTTACCTCCGTTACAGTTTCCTGCACACTTTCTGTACTTGAATTCTCCCCTTCCGCAGCGAATATGCTGCCTGGGATGCTTGTCACGACCATCATCGCAGCAAGGAATGCAATCATTTTTCGTTTGCTCATTAAGAAACCTCCGTTATACATTTTATTTACTAATTATAGAAATCCAGCCACTTCCATATTCCACAATATTACACTCCATCCTCGCAATATATCACTTTTCCGCATTTTCCGTTGTCGAAATTTGTAATATATAAAAGTTTATTCCTAACGACAAAAAACTAGCCCCTTTAGACGTGTCCGCCATAAAAGAGTTAGTTTAATATAAATAGGTATAAAATTTTCTTCTAAGTCTATTATCCAAAATAAGTATTTTAAATCTGTCCTTAATATTTTGGGCTTAGATACTTTAATTTTACATCAAATCTACTTTCCTTACTTATATTAACATTTCGATAATAATGAATCTGACCTTCTCAAACTCAGTACTATATGGAAATATAGACTCACTTTTCCACCAGCCAACTATATTTGATCCTTCATCCGGCACTGGGTAGCTCCCAAATGAGGACTAATTAATCAACAATTCACACTTTGCTTGTAAATCAACAGTCTCTGCTCTTTTCCCATGTTCATAACGGTAGACTTGCAATGCAATATTTACATCGTACTTACCGGGTAATAGGTCGCTATCTTCATAATTACAAATATCGTACATTTTATGATGAGGTTTATCAGGGGATATAGTTATTGTATCCTTTTCCCAACCTAAACCACTTCTAATATATCCTCCAAATACTGGATCGTCTCCTTGTAATAAAACAATTTCTCTTAAATCTATCTTTTCTGCGATTTCAATAATTTCGATTGAAGATAATCTTACTACAACAGGAATAGATTTTACACTTCCCTGATAAATGTAACCCTCTAATGGAAATACATCCAATTTCATTTATTCCAACCCCCTATAGTATTTATAATAATTTTCAAATATTTTCAATTCTTCCGTTGTTAATCCTAGTTTCTTCCCCTGCCAGATATTAGTGCCAGTAGCATATCTTTCTACGAACCCCTCGGGTAAACCGTGCCATTCTCTAATTGATAGATTAAGTTTATTAAACTGTCGGTAGTGCCTTACTTCATGTAGTATTGTATTTGCCAGAATATTTGAATTCCCAAATTTTTTATTTAAATCGATAATCGGATTACCTTTCATATCAAATCTGAATTCTCCCATATGTGAAGTGTTAAATGATCGAGATGTTGAGTCAAATAACTTTTTAACTTCATCGGCATATTTCTTACCAAAGGCTGATTCAATTCTATTAAATGCCGCATCTATTTGCTTCGTGGTACTTAAGTTCGCAAAATTCTCATCAAGTTTCCCAATAAAATCCTCAGCATTCAAAGGTTTCTTGGCATACCAACTACCATCACCCACCCCATCAATTACGATTGGGTCAGGAACATTCCCTTTGCCCAGTACTTTACTTACCCCTGCGCCAATACCCTTACCTAATGCATATCCACCCATACCTAATGCAAATCCGGCCCCAAAACCTATCGCAGAGTCCATAAGTAATTCCTTTGCACTACGATCAGAATTGTTGACAAGCATGGATGCAGGATTCTGAACGCCCCCTGCCATACCTTCAGCCAGTCCAACCCTGGCTATTCCCTGAGCAAAATTTGAAGTTACAAATGGGATTTTCTCGATTCCAGTACCTAGCTTACTGACTACTTGTTGTCCTGCACCCGTGTTTAATAGTTTATTTGCAGCTTCATAGGGTGCCCCATCGATCCTGATTTAAAAAGCGCTCCCGTAGGCACAAAATATCGGGCTACATTACTACCGATAAAGCTACTTACTTTGTCGGCCGTTTCATTTCCGGTAGATTCTTGAACACCCACTGACACGCCTGGGATATAGGTTGATCTTGATAAGAACTCACCCATTGGGTTCGATAAAAGAGATTCTAACGTATTTGCAACCGGCTCTATAACGTTTTTAAATATTGTTGCTCTATAACCCCATTTCCTTACAACGGTCTGAGAACTTCTTAAGATAATCTTCTAACTGCTCTGGTTCATTTGATAAGTCAACTACCGTGCCTACATCTCCTTTTTTACTTACTGAATAAGCACAATCCCAAGAGCGGAAACCATCTTCTGGTCCTTCAACTTCTTTATTCCTGAAGAAAAACCAACAACACTCTGCTTCAAGGTAATCTTCACTTAGTAACGGCATAGTTTCATTTAATCTATATTTACTTAACTTTATTAATGCTAGTTGTTCTGCTAACTCTTTTGCTTCTGCCAAAGTAATTTCTTGAATATACTTTTTCAAAAAAAAACTTCCCTTCACTTTAGTCTGGTTTTCCTAATTCAAGTATAAGTTTTGGGTCTAACTCAACAATTTTCCCTATCTGCGAGTCAATAAAAAAAACTTCTCCATTCTTATTAACAACATTAATTACATGAAAAATATTCCCTTGATGGATAACAACCGGTCCTGTATATCCGTCACCTTTTTTAGAAACCATTTCAATAACTTCAGAAACTGTAGCTGGTTTCTCAAATCCCCATGGTGAGGAAGGTAATAAATCACTATGATACCCATAACCATTCATTTTTTGTGCGATTGCTTCCGAATCCACTCCGGATAATCGGCTATGTGTAGCATTTGCACAAGATGTACAGTTAATATTTACCCCAGGTCCTGCACCCTCTACATAATGAGGATTAATATCTTTAAGTTCAGGAAACACTGTTTCAACTGGACGAGTAGATGTATATACATGGTCGTATGCACTACCCACACCATCATCCATCCCTCCAGGTACCTGGTCGATTACATTGTTTAATATTGAGTCAGGAACATTCCCTTTGCCCAGTACTTTACTGACCCCTGCGCCAATACCCTCTCTTATTGCATATCCACCCATACCTAATGCAAATCCGGCCCCAAAACCTATCGCAGAGTCCATAAGTAATTCCTTTGCACTACGATCAGAATTGTTGACAAGCATGGATGCAGGATTCTGAACGCCCCCTGCCATACCTTCAGCCAGTCCAACCCTGGCTATTCCCTGAGCAAAATTTGAAGTTACAAATGGGATTTTCTCGATTCCAGTACCTAGCTTACTGACTACTTGTTGTCCTGCACCCGTGTTTAATAGTTTATTTGCAGCATCATAGGGTGCCCCCATCGGTCCTGATCTAAAAGGCGCTCCCGTTGGCACAAAGAATGGGGCTGCATTACTACCGATAAAGCTACTTACTTTGTCGGCCGTTTCATTTCCTGTAGATTCTTGAACACCCACTGACACGCCTGGAATATAGGTTGATCTTGATAAGAAGTCACCCATTGGGTTCGATATAACCGAATCCAACATATTCCCAAATGGCTCTATTACTTTTTTAAATAATGTTGCTCGGATGGGACCTCCACTTATAAACCAATTCGCTTGTCTTGCTTGTCTAAGATCACTTTGGCTTTCTGGGCTAAGTTTGTTCCACATCATTCGAAGTTGTTCTCGTGTATATCTGTTGGATTTACCTGTTATTAGTTCTTCTTCACTTACCGTCTTGCTTGGATCATAAGCCCCAAGTACTGGACCTTCTGCACTTACCTCGGTTGCTTTAATTTCTTCATAAAAATCATCGTAGTTCTCCTTCGCCCATTCCCTGTACTCCCTATCTCCCATGCTAAGTCGGATCATCGTGAGAAGTCGATTGTCTGTGGGTAAGATCGAATAATCATGCTTCAATGGGTTGTACAGACAGGCAGATAACGGCGTTCCGGTGTATTCAGATGTTAGTTGTACATTCTCATCATAGAAGGTTTTGCTGACTCCGAGCTCTGACAACAAGGTCCTTGCTTTTTCCGCTTCCCCATGTGCGAATTCCATATAAGAGGTTCGTCCAAACTGCTTATATATCTCATAGGCTGCTTGGCATCGTCCCACTTCGATTAGTGTATCACTGATCTTGTCTAATTTCTGCTCGGCTTCCATCTGCTCTTGTATCGAACCATGCTGCATCATCTCCAGCAAGGCAGCAATCTCTGCATCCCCTTTATACTTTAGCATGCGATCGATTAATGTCGTTCTTTCCAGTTGCAACATAAGACCGCGGAAGGTACCGAACAAAAAGGGCGGGATCGTCGTTGTTGTATACCATTTGGGCGAATCCTTCAATAGCTGATTAGAAAAGCTGCCCCAGCTTTTCCACGTATCCCGTTCGATCATAGGAAGAGCTTTCCCTTGAGGTGGTTTTCCCCATGACTCTACCCTCGCGCTCCCTTTCATCAGAGCTATCGCATCCGCCACATTTTGTAGCTCTGCTCCTTGGATTTTGGTGATAGCCAGTCGGATGAAATTGCTCAATTGCTCCGAGTCATCCGCCAGGCGATTGATCTGAGATTGCGCAAGCTGAGCTTCTCCTGACACGCGGTTATACAATTCCCTATCCATTTCATTAAGGAAGCCTTGCGTCTTTGTACGCAAATAATTCGTATCGTCAGATATTTCTTGCAAATCCTTCTGTAATTTCCCCATCCGGCCCGCTCTTGTCTTAGATGGGATGGATTACATCTTTCGTGTTTATTCAATTAATGTCCTGCACCTTGATAATCATTACGTACGGAATAATCGGATTCGAATAAGATATGGTCACCCCAGTTGTAATCAAAAAGGTTACCATATATATCACTGGATGATTTCACTTGTCCTTCTATCTCCCACATATTCGCAATCTCGCCTTGATAACCAAGTAATTGCGTGATATTTCCATTCTTCTCGCGTAACGTATTGATTTTAAAATTGACAATAATATAGCCATTTTTCATAAACTCTTTTTCTTTTCCTGTTAATGCACCACCGTATTGTTTGGCCAAATCTAGAACTGACGTACCTGTAGGAAGAATATACGGGGCTACAGGCAAGTTATATTCTCCGTACCAATGTTGCACACTTCGTTCCGCACGTTCTTGAGTCACGTTCGAGCCAGTAGGAGGTTGCGGCCCGATGATCGTGCGAGATCGATACCCTAACACTTCATTGTTATATCCTTGATCACTAATCTGAAGTTGACGGGTTAGATACTGTTGATAGAATTTTACCCAAGGTGTTTTCGCTCTTTCTAGTGGCGTCCAAATAAAGTTGTATTCATACTCCGCTGAGCGTTGCAGCTCTGCCGTATTGATATTTCGGAATGGGTCCGCTAGCTTATAGACACGACTATACATCTTCTTATCGACAGTAGATCCGACTTGGATCATCTTATTCGATACGCCAGATGCATCGTAATATAAGTTAACTTGTTGCGCTGTACCACCTTTTTGAGGAACGAACCAGAAGGTAGGGGTAATCCCGATCCCCTCTCCCACATTCCATACGTTTCCAATGGTCTTGAAATCGAATAAATACGTATAGCCATTATGAGGGACGTTCATCGCATAGGTCGGATGCGATCCTGGTCTTACCGGTAACATCCTCTGTGGTTGATCCCAAAGCTTGGTGTTCACACGATTCTCATCACGACCACCTGATACGTAATAAAATGAGGCATGAGCTGCTTGTCCTTTTTGCGTGCGGAATACATCTTCATAGCGAAAATCTCCAATATCCCATATACGGAAGCCAAAGAGTCGTCCGACAACGTCCACATTCATCGTTCGTTTGGCACAATGGTTGGTAAGATCCGAATTTTTCTCGGTTTGACAGCCGTCTCCCGCATTAATCGCGATCACTTCCGTCTCAATCGTATACTTGTTTTCATCAATCCATGTCGGCATCTTAAATGTTTTTTCTGCTGTACCCACATCAATATAGATCCATGTATTTTCCTCGATGTATTGATTTCCATCAAAGACACCAAAAGGAAATCTCACTCGTTTAGCTTTGGTGTATTTCGTAAAGGGCTGTGTATACCCTAGTTTGTCAGAATGGTATCCATTCTCGTCTAGTTTCACGGTAAACTCTCGGTCCAATATAATCACAGGGATACTCCTATTCGTTACCATCCGCTGATCAAAGGGACGATTATCGTCGTCAAGCACTTCCGCGTAATTTACGACAGGCGTATGTACCGTTACAGAATTGATCCCATTGATCGAATACTCCAATGCGGCAGAGCCATTCACCTGATCATAATAAATGGTACCTGTGCTTGGCTGGTTCGCCTTGTTTGTCTTACTGTTCGGAATTACATGACCAGGACTATAAAGCACATTATTATCAATCGGTTGTGCGTTAGAAATCGGCAAAGGCGTTGATCCTGTATTAGAGCTAGAGGAACCACTCATTAAAGTTTGGCTATAAAATGTAAATGTATCATTTCTGACCGTGACACTCACTGCATTTTCCGCTGCTTCTTGTGGATCTTGATCAAAAGGAATTTGCAAGTCTTCTGGGAGAGGATCTGGCTCATAGCCACTTGTTAACTCCGTATAATAATACGGCTCGTCATATCCAGTAGGCTGTATTCGTATTCCCCCGCCGTCAAACGCGTAGTTCCATAACTTAGCTTCATTGATCTTATAGACTTTCACATCTTTAATCGTCCAAAAAGAATATTCTTTCTCGACTTCAACAGAGACATTATTCCCTTCAGGTTCTGTTTCCCCTTCTCCTCCGGGTTCTGGTGTCGGCGTAGGAGTCGGCAAAGGAGCGTTCGGATCTGGAGGTGGAGGTTGGACCAAAACATTTACCTTATATGTACATTTCCCGGTCATCTCTTGATACTCGTAATTGTGTAAATAGGTCTTTGAACTCACATTTCCGTATAAACTTTCGGATGTAGGAATTCTATCTCCTACGTCAAAGCGTTCACCTCCACGGCTGTCCGCTCTAATTTCTGCGCTCACTACTGGGTTAAAATCCTCCCCAGCCATAGTGCGGTTTGGCGAAGGCTCTGTACATTCGACGCTTCCGGGGTCTGGAGGATCAGTATTTCCACCACCAGGCTCATCACCAACGGTAATGACAGCAGTAGCTTTTAACCAGTAGGGTCCTTTTTTCCACTCCGCGCTAATTGTAGTACTTCCGTTAGCAATGGCTGTGACTCTACCTGTACTATTTACCGTTGCAACGGATGTATTACTTGAAGACCACGTAGTTTCTGAATTAGAGGATACATTATACCAATTGTCATTCCAATTTGACATGTTATATTCTAATGTCCGCACTTCGGCTGTCATATCTTTAGTGTCGCCTATTGCTAATGTTGCGTTGGACTGAACTCGTATTTGTTTTTTCTCGATGACATAGCCCTTGAAGGAAACCGAGATAGGAATGTAATATTCAGCCATATACTTTGGAGCCCCATCATACCGATCGGCAAATTGCCATTTATTCGTTGCTGTTAAAGGGTATCCCGTACTTACCTTGATGTTAGCTATTGTAGTTCCTAACTGATACACAGGTTTAGTTCCTACACCTATATAACTTGCTGCATCTTTCCAATCCATATCTGTAATCATTAATTCCTTTACATAATTTCTATTAAACCGATTATTAAGGGAGTCCTTCAAAGAATCTGGAGCATAGGGAGTCATGTCCAAGTTAAAATCTGTACGTTTCTCTCTGGGGAGTGCACCAGTGCCACTACTATATGTACCGGTCTGCGCTGTACCCCCATCAAAACTAGCATTCCATATATCTGTATCACTTTGTACCCATACTACCTTAGGTCTTGCGTCGTCCTGACCTATGACCTCAACCTTCACTGTCTGCATATATACAGGCCCTTGTGGGCTTATTTCAATATCTCCTGTCGGATATCCATTATCAAAAGCCGCATACGTCAAGCTTGAATAGATAGAGGATAACAAAGTGAAAATCAGAAATCCCAATTGAACTTTTTTCACCTTCAATCCACTCCAGTTATTCTTTATTATCAATCGCAACAAATGAATTATCGTCAGTTGTTAATTGTGCACCTACAGTATTTGATGTTAAATAACTCATTACCCAAAGAGTTACACCACTTCCATTTTTATAGTTTTTGAAAAATTCTTTAGTTTCTAGCCATGGCATGGTCATGTAACCAAATTTATCAGGTAGATTATTCAACAACCTACTCCCACCAACAATACCCGATCTTGCCCCACTCATATAATGATCCACGTTAAATCCATCCGTTTTTGGATAAATCGTAATTTGAATAAAAGCTATATAAGACCCTGGTTTATCAAGTCTACTATTATAATCATTCTTTTCATCCACAAACAACGACGCATAAATACTATCGATACTCTTAAAATCTTCCGTATCTACTACTATATAATTGTGCAGTTTCAAGCTGCCGGCATAGTTTTTGAAAGTATAGGTTTTCTCCACCACATCATTGAAAGACGTATTTCTCGTCGTAAAAGGACTGATCGTTTCCACATTCGTCCGCTCCGTCCCAACCTCGCGTAACTCCTTCAGACCAAGAAAGCTATCTGCTGGTTGATTCCAAACGGTTTGTAAATTCAGCAATATGATAGCCGCTTCTGCACGGCTTAGTGGCTTGTCCAAGCCAAACGATCCATCCGGGTAACCGTTCATCAGTTTAGTACCAAGAGCAACAGCAATATAAGAGGACTTTGTTTCAGGTATTCCCGGAACGAAATATTCCTTCACCGGAATTACGGTAGTCTTTGTATCTTCCAATGCTTGCTTATATTCTGCATCCGTAGCAGACAACCCGGAGGTCATCCATTTAGCAATTTCAAAGCGTGTAACAGCTGTGTTTGGTTTAAAGCCATTGGGATAATCTATTGGATCAATAAACCCCAAGGATATTGCCTGATTCACCTCCGCTTCACTCCAATGATTTGTAAGATCCGCGAAACGGCTTATTTCATCCGTAGCTTCTGCCTTGCCTGAAAAACGTGCCAGCAGTACAGCAAATTCTGCACGTGTTACTGATGCATTCGGCTTGAAGGTTCCATCAGAGTATCCCTTAAAATAGCCTTTATCTACAGCATTAGTAATACTTGTCTTGGCCCAATGATTGTCTTTTACATCTAAAAAAACAGGAGTAGGACTACTAGTAATATTTCCCTCTATTTGTTCTGCTTCAACCGACGAACTAATCTGAAAAGCACCAAGTACGAAACCTACAATCAATAAAGTCGAGACTAACTTTTTCATAAATATCACTCCTAGTTCATTTTTTCTATCAATAGATTGGCATTTGAACACTTTTTCATGAAAGAGTAGTTAAGTCATCCGCATGGGATGAATTCCCTAAAAGGAAGATTTTTTCTCTCTTGATTGGAGCCTGAAAACAGATTCATAGTACCGGAGGACTAGCCGTCTTGGCTCGTGGAGAGGGGCAAAACTGGAGGCTCGAAGGCCCAAACCTAGTTGGATAGATTGCTGTACCATGCGGAGGGATTTCTCTCCTTCCGCAGCGAATATGCTTCCTGGGATGCTTGTCACGACCATCATCGTAGCAAGGTATGTACTTATTTCTACGTTTACTTATTGAAACCTCTCGTTTTCACTTTTTAACACCAAATAAGGATAATACAACCATTTTCACTACAAAATATGGCATGTTAACCCATAATATATCACTTCTCCAAATTTAAATATGTCGAAATTTGTCTTATCAAAAATTTTATTCCTATCGATAAAGAAACTAGCTGCTTTAATAGACGTGTACGTCAAGAAAGCGAACATAACAAAAAACAGGTCAATCATGGCGGTATCTGACCATAATCGACCTTCTTTTTTGTGACGCTTTAGCGTTATTTAGTTTATAAATTGTCAAACATTACTGTGTGTACAAATGGCTAACTCTTTATAAGGGTATTACATGTGTTATTGTTTGAATGATAGATTCGTTCGGCACTGGATGGGCTCTTTTTGCAATGCCTCTACTCCAAAGTAAAGTTCTTCTAAACCTTAGTTAAATATTGGGGACATGGTTGCCATTTTTGGATAGCCCATCACAATAAAAACAGTCACAAACAAATCAAGATCTCAACAGTCACGCTAACAATCTTTCTAATTAACGTAAAATCCTAGGTGCAACAGCAAATGGTGATTGTTCATAAACGTCGATCCATTTTTTGTAACCCTTTAAGATATTCTCAAAATGATTTAACAATCCACTTGCAGTCACCTTTAATTCAGCAATGATAATTTCTTCAATAGTTTGCGGGTTGCCTATCTCTTTCCTATCTTCTAAAGTAAATTGACTGCTAATATACGAATCAATATCATATTGTAATAATTCACCATATGAGTTGTTTGTCTGATAGTATAAACTTACTCCGTCCCTACTAACAATAACTTCCAATGCATAGCCTGAACCCCTCAGCATGATAGTATTTATATCTCTCTGTTCAACCAACAAGCCATACTTGGTGATTATTGTATTAAAAATATTATTGAAGATATTTAGATAGTTATCCATAAATCCTCCTAATCTTTTATCATCATTTTTGTAGTTACATCATAATGATACCCTTGGTCAATTAGATATTGGTATTCTTTTCCGAAACCTGTTAACTCTTTTTCCCCGGTTAATTTGCTAATTTTGAACAAATTATTATCAACAGGATCAGTTGCAAGATAAATTTTATCATTTCTTGTTATTACATTATCTAACCATGGCTGATTATACTCTTTCCAAAATTGATTCGGAGTTTTATACAGGTCATCAGGTGTGTTGAGTAAGTTAAAGCCGCCATCCCTTGCTCCCAAATCTATAGATTTAACATTTCCTAATTCTTCTATAATGTATTTCGTATCTTTTGCATATGTTCCTAGAACCGTCGTTGTTAGTCCAGGTGATGGCGAAAGTTCAATACCAGAAGATGTTATATACTTTAATGCTTCAGCATTACTAACAGATAAAGCTACTTACTTTGTCAGCCGTTTCATTTCCTGTAGATTCTTGACCCACTGAGACGCCTGGGATATAGGTTGATCTTGAATGCAAAAAAAGCTCATCCCTACTCATACTCCAAGTGTGAAAGAGCTTTGAAAGTTTATTAAGTGTTTGAATTGTTAAGTGTTTGGTTTGTTGGTTGTATTGTACGACCTTGTCGTCATATACGCTATACTTTACTCCGTGGAATTTACGTCTAAAAAATTCGCGTATAAATGAACTATTGAGCCCTTCTTTATTTTTTCAATATTCACTCGTTCTTGAATATTTATTCCTATAAGAGGGTTGTTTGAAATTGAAAATGACACACTAATATCTTTTATTACAAATTCGAAATCAGTTCCATTCACACTGCTTACAGCTATCTTTGAACCAACTAGTTTCTTTAATTTTGTAATATGGTGTGTGTCTGATTCAACAAAGCTAACGACTAATACCAAGCCCCGGCCGGGTATATCAACTACATCATCTAACCTCATTAACTCCACAAGATCTTCTCCCTTCTATCGACGATCAATGAAAAGTAAATCCCGTACATCCCCGATTCTAATTCCTGCGTTTCGTAGCCTAGATATCGCATCTCGTAAAAGCATCATTCTATCCGCTTGTGTTAATTCAGGTGCAAACCTTGCAGCACGTATGCTGGCTTGTGCTTCATCCAACGCAAAATTTCTAGTAATTACATTAAATTCTTCATCTATAACTTGAAATGACCTTCTAGCTAAACCTGATTCATAATGCCCTACTACTTCGTGTGCTATAGTACCATTTCCCGTAATTTTGCTGTTAGCAGACAATTTCCCTGCAATATTTGAAGGAAGAACATCATTATTAATGTTGAGAACCGTATCAAATAATAATCCTGTCGGAGAGGTATCATCAGGACCTGCCACACGAATGTTTTCCTTCGGCATCCCCAAATTTTGGGCATAGTCTGTAAGTTCTTTGATTTGGCTCTCAGTTAAAGGTAACTCATTACGTAGACCATTAGTATCTTTGATCTTCCTTAAATCATTTAGACCTTCACCGATCTCTTCCACTTTAGCAACACTCAGCCCATCATGTATAGTAGGAGGTTTCGAAGGACCAAATTCCATCTTCCCCGGATTGGGTACTATCATCTTGAAAGGTGCGATTTTTTTCTTTCTCAGTATCACTATCGTTATATGGTATTTTACAGTTGCGAGTAATTTTGAAAAAACCGCAGATAACAAAGGTAACAAAGTAACAAAAAACAGGTCAATCATGGTGGTATCTGACCATAATCGACCTGTTCTAACAACTAAATCTTTAATACTTAATTTTTTATATTCCATGACTGCTTTTAACTCTAAATCATCGAGATTCTTAATGCATATTTAATGTAATGCAGAATGGAATTGATGAATTACCTTTTCAAAGGTCTTTAATCTTACAATATCAGAATCCCTTGGTTCAATCCTGACGTTATACTTGAAGAAAAACCTATCGTTTATTTCTTTTTCAAGTGACTGCAATTCTTCAACGTCAGTATGTTCTTTCAAGTATGATACCCAATCAATAATTTCGTTTTTTTGCCAAATTAACATTCCATCATTAGAAATTTCATTCATCTTATCGACAATTTCTCTGAGTTCTTCTAAGGAACTAATCAATTCCTGATGCTTCTCTTTTATTAAGTCCATAGCTTTTCCACCTTTCATGTCACTTTAATGGGGTTATTTTAATCCAACTTTCTGGAATTGAGTTGAAGTCAATATAAGTTTGGTGTCCCCCACCATACAAACCAATTCCTTGCGAACCAACTCTACCATCCAAACCGGTAATACTAGAGCCATTTGGTATTGTTATTTCGTACAAATTACTCGCATTGTTAACCCATTCTTGTTTAATAGCGGTGTTTATTCTCCATTCAAACTCTGTTGCAGGAGGAGGATCTAACGACCAAAAACCACCATTCTTATCTCCTACTCTGTATAGCGTCGTTCCTTCTCCATATATTTTTATTTCCGACTTTCCAGCTGCAAAGGAGTTCAGAACATTTCTTTCCCATTGGCTTCCCTCTGGTAGATTAGGAGTTGAAATATGAGTAACTTCACCGATTCCATCGATTACGATTGAGTCAGGAACATTCCCTTTGCCCAGTACTTTACTAACCCCTGCGCCAGTCCCCTTGCCTATTGCATATCCACCCATACCTAATGCAAACAATCCGGCCCCAAAACCTATCGCAGAGTCCATAAGTAATTCCTTTGCACTACGATCAGAATTGTTGACAAGCATGGATGCAGGATTCTGAACGGCCCCTGCCATACCTTCAGCCAATCCAACCCTGGCTATTCCCTGAGCAAAATTTGAAGTTACAAATGGGATTTTCTCGATTCCAGTACCCAGCTTCCTGACTACTTGTTGTCCTGCACCCGTGTTTAATAGTTTATTTGCAGCTTCATAGGGTGCCCCATCGGTCCTGATCTAAAAGGCGCTCCCGTAGGCACAAAATATCGGGCTACATTACTACCGATAAAGCTACTTACTTTGTCGGCCGTTTCATTTCCGGTAGATTCTTGAACACCCACTGACATGCCTGGGATATAGGTTGATCTTGATAAGAACTCACCCATTGTGTTCGATATAACCGAACTAACATATTCCCAAATGGCTCTATTACTTTTAAAATATCTTATAAAATTATAAAACTTGAGCCAGCGAATTTTATTCACTGGCTCTCTTAAGACTTTTATTTTTTTGGTTATTCTTTCTATAACTATCATTCCAGTCTTGTTAGATATTGCTTGGAACTTCATTTTCTCTATCTAACACCCAAATTCCTGTACTTTCTTGATGACAAGATGTATAACCATACCGGTCTCTCAAATACATCCATTCTTTCGAATAATTCCCTTCATCATCTATTGGTAAATCTGGGCGAAATGGGAATCTAAATATTTTTGCATTTCGAACGGCTTCATCTAATGCAGGAGCTATGAACATTCTAAATGTTTCTTCATCTGTTAATCCGTACTGTTCTTTCGCATTGCGAATAACTTCCATATTAATAAATGATGTATCTTCTTTCCACTTTTTATCATTTCTCATATTATAACCACCCATAATGTTTCAAATATTTATCAGGAATTCTTAAACGTATCTCTTCATCTAATTCCCTGACAGAGATATCTAAATCATCTTTATCATACCATTGTTGACTATTTGGTAATCCAACCCCTTTGCTTTCGCAATATAGAATCGCACAACCAAAACGTCCTCTGTCATAATTTAAAATTATATTATAAAAATTATACAACTTAAACTCTAAACTAAATTCTGGATAAGGAATATTTCTTTGATTAGACAGTATAAAGGTTCCAATTTTATTATCAAAGTATTCTTTCAATTTTCCTTTTAACTCATATACTATTATTTCATAGTTATCATTTAGCAATCCAAACATTCCCTTCTTGTATCAATTCAGTGAATCCGCGATTTTGCAAATATTTCCACTCAGCTTCGAGTGAGCTCCCAAAATATTTCACTAATTCCGGATTATGAGAGAAGCAAATAATTTTACCTCCGCTAATAGCATCATCTAATGCTGGTTTATTAAATACTTCAAACATATCTGCATCATTTATTCCAAACTTAATTTTAGTAACTCCCCAATCATCTCCTAAATCAAAAAACATTGAACCGTTATCTTTTGCACTAGTTAGATAGGATATACCTTCATCATTCCATTTCCCTAATGTCATAGAATCACTATAAGCATTGTGTACAGAGGCATCTCGAATTTTATAATAATCTTCAATTGGTATTTTTCCATTAACCTTTCCATTAACTACTTTTAATCCATCAATTTCATCTGGGTTTCGAAGGGCCAAATTCCATCTTCGCCATATTGGGTACTATCATCTTGAAGCCCTCTGGAGATATCATTGACCTTATCTATATTAAAAATTTGCTTACCCTCAAAGGAAAGATAAATAATTTGATCTTGAGAGTAGTTTTGCCCCGCCTCAACAACTACATATTGTTTTTCATTATTTAAAGAAGCAAAATATGCATCATCATACCTTTTAGTTATGTGTTTTCCATTAAATAGCCAGGAAACACTTCGTTTCTCATCATCCCATTTAAAATTGTCAGTATTCATTTATTGTCACCTCTTATTATTTGATTGACCTCACTGAAACAACCTCTAAGTAGTCCATCTTGTTTATACTTCTATCAAGTAACATCTCTATTTGAATGCTACCGCCAGATTATCCATATGGTGCTGAAGGCAATAGTGCATTTCGATTTCCATATCCATTTGAAGGATCTACAATAGCAAAAGGATCTCGTCCGTTATTCTTGCATGTGAAGAATTGGTACAGGAAACACAGTTAGTATTTATTCCCGGACCTGCACCCTCTACATAGTGAGGGTTTACTCCTTTTAGTTCTGGGAACACGTCATCGAGAGGTTTGATAGAAGTGTAAACATGGTCATATGCACTACCAACACCTTCACCCGTCCCCTCAGGAGAAAATGATTTTAGTAAGTAGCCCGTCTACGTATACCTGCCTACATATTGAAAAAGCCTACTCCTCATTATGACTCTTTTAGGAATAAGCTTCTCAGTGTTAGTTATGTTTATTCGTTATTTTCTATACTCTTAACATCTATCATTTTTTGTTCAATCCAATTCAAAACCATTTCTGCCTCCTCTTGAGAAATCCTCCCCCTCTCGCTTTTATATTTATAAGTTTCATAAGCCCATACTAATATAATTTTCACAAATTCAACTGTTTCTAATTTACAGATCGGTTCAATTTCATCTTCTTCCTCGTCATAAAATGGATCTTCAATTATTGTATAGTCTCTATAGGATATAACGCTTGATGCATTTCCTCCATGTCTATATTCGGGTATATTTCCCCTTAATAAATCAATATAATTATCAATATCAATTTTCAAATCTTTAAATCTCCAAGGTATATCAGATCCTAAGGGATCACTTATCATATTGGCGAATTTCAGTGATTTTTCTTCGTCAAAATCCAATACAACTATATTAAATCTCTCCATATATTTCAATTTATATTTATACTTAATCATTATTCAAATCTCCTCCAATTCAATATACTGGATAGGCTGAAATTATCTTATCATTTCTTAAAATAAACTCTATTTCCATTCCCGTGCCTGTTTCACCTATATATTTATTATTTTTTATAATCACTTTATTATTAAAAGCTTCATTCACTGCATCTATCACCTGTTGTGGTGTCCATTCCTTTGGAAAAAATGTGGATTTAGGTCCCTTTACTACTCCATTAATTTCTATATTGGCTTGATAGACACCAAACTCATTAGGCGGGTCAATATTTCCGACAATTTTACCGCTACTATTCGGCATTCCTTCATAATGAAATCCATTGGCATTTCCATTTTTGAGTATTTCACCATCAAAAATATGGTTTAATCCATTTTCTTTAGTCCCTTGTTTGAAGTTTTCTGTGTTTTGTAGACTCTCAAGCCATTTCTTTTCCTCTATAACAGACTTAGAAACATCACCCATCCCATCGATTACGATTGAGTCAGGAACATTCCCTTTGCCCAGTACTTTACTAACCCCTGCGCCAATCCCCTTGCCTATTGCATATCCACCCATACCTAATGCAAATCCGGCCCCAAAACCTATCGCAGAGTCCATAAGTAATTCATTTGTACCACGATCGGAATTGTTGACAAGCATGGATGCAGGATTCTGAACGCCCCCTGCCATACCTTCAGCCAGTCCAACCCTGGCTATTCCCTGAGCAAAATTTGAAGTTACAAATGGGATTTTCCCGATTCCAGTACCCAGCTTACTGACTGCTTGTTGTCCTACACCCGTGTTTAATAGTTTATTTGCAGCTTCATAAGGTGCCGCTATCGGTCCTGATCCAAAAGGTGCTCCCGTTGGCACAAAATATGGGGCTACATTACTACCGATAAAGCTACTTACTTTGTCAGCCGTTTCATTTCCAGTAGATTCTTGAACACCTACTGAAACACCTGGGATATAGGTTGATCTTGATAAGAACTCACCGATTGGGTTCGATAAAACCGAATCTAACATATTCCCAAATGGCTCTATTACTTTTTTAAATAATGTTGCTCGGATGGGACCTCCATTTATAAACCAATTCGCTTGTCTTGCTTTTGTAAGCTCACTTTGGCTTTCTGGACTAAGTTTACTCCACATCGTTCGAAGTTGTTCCGGTGTATACCTGTTGGATTTACCTGTTATTAGTTCTTCTTCACTTACCGTCTTGCTTGGATCATAAGCCCCAAGTACTGGACCTTCTGCACTTACCTCGGCTGCTTTAATTTCTTCATAAACATCATCGTAATTCTCCTTCGCCCATTCCCTGTATTCCCTATCTCCCATGCTAAGTCGGATCATCGTGAGAAGTCGATTGTCTGTGGGTAGGATCGAATAATCATGCTTCAATGGGTTGTACAGACAGGCAGATAACGGCGTTCCGGTGTATTCAGATGTTAATTTTACATTCGCATCATAGAAGGTTTTACTGACTCCGAGCTCAGACAACAAGGCCCTTGCTTTCTCCGCCTCCCCATGTGCGACTTCCATATACGAGGTTCGTCCAAACTGCCTATAGATCTCATAGGCGGCTTGGCATCGTCCCACTTCGATTAGTGTATCACTGATCTTATCTAATTTCTGCTCGGCCTCCATCTGCTCTTGTATCGAACCATGCTGCATCATCTCCAGCAAGGCTGCAATTTCTGCATCCCCTTTATACTTTAGCATGCGATCGATTAATGTCGTTCTTTCCAGTTGCAATGTAAGACCGCGAAAGGTACCGAACAAAAAGGGCGGGATCGGCGTTGTTGTATACCATTTGGGCGAATCCTTCAATAACTGATTAGAAAAGCTGCCCCAGCTATTCCACGTATCCCGTTCGATCATAGGAAGAGCTTTCTCTTGGGGTGGTTTTCCCCATGACTCTACCCTCGCGCTCCCTTTCATGAGCGCTATCGCATCGGCCACATTTTGTAGCTCTGCTCCTTGGATTTTGGTGATGGCGAGTCGGATGAAATTGCTCAATTGCTCCGAATCATCAGCTAGGCGATTGATCTGAGATTGCGCAAGCTGAGCTTGTCCTGACACGCGGGAATACAATTCCCCATCCATTTGGGCAAGGAAACCACTCATCTTTGTACGCAAATAATTCGTATCGTCAGATATTTCTTGCAAATCCTTCTGTAATTTCCCCATCCGGCCCTCTTGAAACATCGATTTCTGAGCCACCTATTTGCTCCTTTCTTGCTCAGATGAATCACTCTCGTTGTGGCATAGAGCTCCGAATCTATTCGAAGCTCTTGTCTTAGGTGGAATGGATTACATCTCTCGTGTCTATTCAATTCATGTCCTGTACCTTGATAATCATTACGTACGGAATCATCGGATTCATTCTGTGAAAAGTACCACAATATAACAATCTGTTCTCACAATATCACTTTTTCAATTTTACTGTTGTCGAAATTTGTAATATATAAAAGTTTATCCCTAATGCTAGATAAACTAGCTCCTTTATAGACGTGTACGAGCTACCTGAAAATCTGTGTAAACGTAACAAAACCCCATCTTATGAAAAGATGGGGACTCATGTAGTAATGCCTAATTGTCATACTGAGATTTCTTACTGCATATCCGTAAGTTTTATTGCCTGTCCGCCGTGCAATCTGGAATGTTCGGCTGCAAATGCCATCAGATGACTCTGGAGAGAAGCGGTTGCAGAAGTCAAACCGCACGAAGGATTGTTGTCGAATCGGTTGACATCCCGTAGAAATGAACCCACCATCCGCTCATCGCCGCCTCCATGGCCATCAGCACCTCCATGACCATCGCCACCGATAGAGCACTGAATATCAAGCTTCTCCCCTGTAGCATACCTGTATAACGTAAAGGTTCCGTCATCCATATTCCCTAATATTTCACCTTGAGTGCCCATAATTTGTACCCTGCGTCCACTGGTTTGCGTAAGTCCAGACATGATGAACGATGCGTTCGCTCCATTGGTAAATTCCATATTGACGACCTGATGATCGACAACATTGTTATCGCACCGATAAACGCAACGCCCAAACGGGCTCTCCTTGATCGCCTTCATAATCCCTTCCGGCGACAAATCATTTGACATATAACGCGCCCAAGGGTGGTGTGGGGGCTGGATGTACATTTTCAGTGCTGAGAAAGGACATTCCTTCTCCACCTCGCAGCCATCGATGCAGCGATCGGTAGAGCCATCCGGGGCATTCTCCGCTCTGAAATGAAGCAGCGATCCGTATGAGCTCACACTTGTACAGGACTGTCCCATGAGCCAAGATATAATATCCAGGTCATGACATGATTTCGCTAAAATCATCGGGCTTGTTTCTTCCGACTTACGCCAATTGCCACGCACAAAGCTATGTGCCATGTGTAGAAAACCAACGTTTTCGGTTAATTGGATCGTTGCAACCGTTCCAAGTTCTCCCTGGACGATACATTTTTTAATCCCTACCCAAAAAGGGGAATATCGCAGGACATGGCTGACAACAAGCAGACGCTTATATGTTTGCGAAGCTTGCTCCAAACGGATACATTCATCCTTGGAAGGTGACATCGGCTTTTCTAACAGGACATGATAACCTAGCTCCATCGCTTTCATCGCCGGTACGTAATGCATCTGGTCGAGCGTGCTGATGATCATCACATCCGCAATACGTCCTTGATCAAATGCTTGCTCCCACGAATCATAGACATACTCCGAAGCAATCTGGTGAATATCCGCAAACCGCTTTCTTCGTTCATCGTCAGGTTCCGCTACCGCTATGATTTTCAATTCATTTGGAAACTTTTCTGCATAAGGCCCATAAATATATCGTCCTCTACTGCCAGCGCCTAATAAAACCGCCGTTATCGTCTTCAAAACTTCTCCTCCTCATCATGTTCGGCTCCTGATTCAATTTTAAGGGGAATGAAGTAGTACATTAAAGAGATTGTTACTGACATTCATATACATTTATTGACCTTCATTTTATGAACGCACCATTCTATATTCTTGAGGCGTCATTTCGTTTTGCTTTTTGAAAAAGCGGATAAAAGCAAGTGCCGAATTGTAACCCAAGGCAGCCGCAATTTCATTGACTTTCATCGATGTATTCAACAGCATTTCCTTAGCCATCAGGTTACGGTAATCGTTTACATATTTAGATAACCCAACCCCGGTAATTTGCTTATACAATCTGGAAAAATAAGACGGATTTAAACCTACATAATCCGCCAATGCATTTAAGGAAATATCGGTGGATATATGTTCTTCGATATACCGATGAACCTTTGTAATAACTTCATCTGGCGACTGTATGCCATGTGAAGCATTCCAATCGAACAGAACCTCTGCCATTTGCCAAAAATATTGGGTTAAATCCGACCACGAAGTCGTATCACTATGCTGAAACAATTTATCCAAATCAAGCAGTGTATTCATGTAATCGCGAACTTCCCGATTTTTATTAATGTGCGAAAGAAACACGGCAGAAAGAGAATGATACAATTCTGTTTTACGCTCATAAGGAGTCAGGGAATCACCCCATATGGCTGTCAACTCGACATATAGCTTGGAGAACTGTTCCCGGTGATTATTTTCCAGACAAGTCATAAGCAATTGTACCCGGGTATGATAGAAAAAATCATGATGACTCCCCATCTCGTGGCCTTCGCGCTCATGAATATCCCTATCCGTCATAATGACCTCACTGGACAAGCCGTGACCATAAACAAAACAATATTTAATAGAATGAAATCGGTCAGAAATGCCGTTCCATGCCGTCTGCTCGCTGCCAAGAATAAAAGAAACGGGCAAGTTCAACAATTTCTTGCACGTTTCCTGGACCGTTTCTAGAATACCACTTGCATACCGATAAGCTTTGACCCAGTCCAAGGGGTCTGAAGCTGTGAACGATTGCTCGTTAATTGAGGGTTGAATTAACCAGACGATTTTCGACAAATCGTACACAACGGAAAAGCAGTGCACATGCTCTGATAAATACTCGTCGCAAATATTTTGGAACGCATAGGTTAACAGTGCTTTGTCCGGTGTCGTGAACATCTCTTTCCAAGCATCCACCCTGCCAAGCAGCAAATAAACCGGCATCCCCGCATCCAGTGAAATATCAATTTCCTTAAATGCTTGTTTCAATTGATATTCCGTTTCCTGCTTACCTTGGAACAGTCCCCACATGTAGTCTTTTTGCAGCGAAGGCAGCGCCAACCTCATTTTGGTTTGCGCCCTTGCGATAATCTGCTGCTGATCGTGTTCCTCCTCGATTTTTTCAATCGCACGTTCCACAGACTCGATAATTTTCTCATCGCTTTCTACCTTCAGAATGTATTCGAAGCCACCGTATGTAATCGCACTCCTTGCATAATGAAACTCATTATATCCCGTTAAAAAGATGACTTTGCAGGAAGGCCACTGTGATTTGATTTCCCGCAGCAATTCAATACCTTCAAGTCCAGGCATCTTGATGTCTGAAATCACGATATCAATCCTGTGATTCTGCAGCACCTCCAAAGCCTCTTCTCCTGAATAAGCTTTCATGACATCGAGCTCTAAATGAGCGGTTTGCTCGAAAAGCTCAAGAAGACCATCAACAATAATCGGAAGATCATCAACGATAAGCAGTCTGTACATGCTGTTTCCTCCTCTAGCTCTAGCTTATGCTCAGGTTGATCCTTACCTTCAGCCCGCCTAGAATGGAACGTGACAACGTAATGCCATGATCTACACCGTAACGCAATTGTATTCTGCGATGAACATTAATTAGACCGGTCGTTTCTTCGATACGATTGGAAGACAGTTTAAGCCGCAGCTTGAGCTGTTCAATTTCCTCATCACTTATGCTGTTACCATTATCTTCAACATACAAAGAGAAGTCGTTTCCCTTTCGCTCTGTATGAACCCAAAGCTCGCCTTTGGGGAGCATACTGCCTAACGCATACTTATACGCATTCTCGATAATCGGCTGCAAAATAAGCCTTGGTACAACCATGTCCGGGACCTCTCCGTCAAATCTGACTTGAATCCGGTCACCATAACAGATAGACTGCATATCAACATAGGTACGTGAATGCTCCACCTCAAGCTCAAGTGGAATTTCATCTTCATCGTTCCGGGTAATAAATTGAAAATATTGGCCGATATGCATGCAAAATTGATATGCTTTTTCTTTTTGATGCTCAGACTTGATCAAACGGCATAATACAAAAAAGCAATTATATAAAAAATGAGGATTAATCTGTGATTGCAGTCGTTTCAGCTCTGAACGCTGGTTGCGGATTTGCTGCTCATAATTTTCCTCGATTAATGTCTTCAAAGATCGTACGGTATCGTTAAAAGCTTGATACAAGTACCCAAACTCGTCATGACCACGATCGATCGGGATCAGATCCAACCTGTTCTGCTGGACGCGCCTGAACGAATGAACCAGTTTCATTAGCGGGCGATATATAAACCGTAATAGAAAATAAGAGAAGAAGAACACGATGAACACGGCAAGAACGCACGCCCCCAAAAACCAGAACCGATACATTTGCAACGGGCCTAAGACATTCGCTTCGGGGATACAAGTAATGGAATACGAATTCCAAACATCGGAGTATTTATAAACAGTAAGGTAACGATGCCCTGCATAATGCAGTGTTTCATAACCCTCCTCAGATTTGGAGCCTCGCTTTTCCGCGGCAAACTCCTTCATTCGTTCCATTAAAGCTGAATCGGTGCCACTCTCAATTTCCCAGCCCCGATCCATGTTCAGCAATACGCTCTGTCCGCCTCGTGATTCTCCGATCTGTGCCAGCGTTTCTCTGATCTTACTTGCAGACAACTCGACCCCCACAATGTAGATAGGTCTCCTTATCGTATTAGCTGGATATTGCATGCTAATAAACAAGCGATCATTCCAGTACGTAAACGGTTCTGCATACAGCTTGTCAGTTTGTTGCATCGCAGCGTATTCCGACTCATCAATCGACGTTTCATACTTCAGACTTAGAATGGTGCGATCAATTAAGGGAACGTAGGCCCTTGCCTCCTGAATAAACGGACTCGAATTTTTCATCAGATCCAGCCGTTTCTGAATCTCCAATATTTTTTGTGTAAGCTCATAATACGTGATGTCATGGCCAGTTATGGCAATTTCCATCAAATCCTTGTCCATGACATAGTTCGGCAAATAGCGGTCAATCCTATCTGCCTCCTTATCCAACGAGTCCAGATAGAACCTTGTCGTATTCAGAATCGACTCCGATATTTCCTTACGAATATTGTCAGAACCTCGCTCATTAATCATCCAGGTAATCATCATCAGCGGTAGCAGCGCTGTCAAGAAGGCAACCATCACCTTCTTGAAAATGGAGGAGTCGCGCAAAAAGAATAAGAACTTCATCGTTTGTTCTCCCATCTAGTTCATGATCAGAGTAACCCCGATATTATTCTTTGACACTCCCCATCACAATTCCTTTAATAAAGAATCGTTGCAAGAACGGATACACGATGAGAATCGGGAATGCTGCGACGAAAATTTGCGCTGCTCGGCTTGTGCGGTCCGACAATTTAAGCATCAATTCGACATTCTCCGTCTTAATGAAACGGAAGTCTAGTTTAACAATGACCGTTTGCAAGAAGGTCTGCAGTGGATAATTCTCGGTATGATTCATATAGAGCATCCCGTCGAACCAGCTGTTCCAATGCCCTACCATCGTGAACAAGCCTGTCGTTGCCAATGCAGGTAATGACAACGGTACATATATTTTCCATAACGTCTTGAAATGTCCTGCTCCGTCAATTCGCGAAGATTCCTCAAGTTCCTTCGGCAGACTACGGTAGAAATTGAGGAGCAAAATGACGTTGAATACTGCGACACCTCCCGGTAGAACCAACGCCCAAATCGTATCGATCATTCCGAGGGACTTAATCGTAGTATACGTTGGAATGAGTCCTCCGCTGAATAAAATCGTAAATACGAATACCCATGCGTAGAATGTACGCAGCCGGAACTGCCTGGAATCTTTGGACAATGGATACGCTGTAATAATCGTCAACGTCATACTGATCATTGTCCCTATAATGACCCGTTGGATCGAGATCCAGAATGCGCGTAGATACTCCGGCTTTCCGAATACGTTTTGGTAAGCAGCGGTTGTAAATTCAACCGGCCAGAGTAGAACTTTACCGGCTGCTGCCGCCTGTCCGGAGCTGAATGAGATCGCTAGAATATGAATAATAGGCATAAGACATAAAAAGGATATGAATGCTAAAAAGATAAAGTTGCATACCAGGAATAACTTTCTGGACCATGATCTGTTATTATGCACGATGTGTGTCTCTCCCTTCTGAATTACCGACGCCTGCCTTAGAAGATGCGGTAATTCGCTATCCGATAGGCTAAGACATAAGAAACCGAAATGAAGATAAAGGATACGATGGATTTAAGCAGCCCCACCGCTGTCGCGAATCCAAACTGTGCTTGTTGGACCCCCAAACGGTATACGAAGGTGTCGATAATATCCGCACTTTCATAGACCGGTGGACTATACAGGTTGAATATTTGCTCAAAGCCAGCATTCAATACATTACCGATATTGAGTGTGAGCATCAGGATAATGATTGGCATCATCCCTGGCAGTGTGATGTTCAATATCTGCTTGAATCGCCCAGCCCCATCGATCTCAGCTGCTTCATACAGCGATGGATTAATGCCAGTTAGTGCAGCCAGGTAGACGATCGTCCCGAACCCGAACTCCTTCCATACATCCGATATGACCATCACATAAGGAAACCAGGCATTTTCACCTAAGAAGAATATAGGCTTGATCCCAAATATGCTGAGCACTTGATTAAGGATACCGGAGGATGGGGATAGAATATCAACCAAAATACCGCTTAATAGAACCCAAGATAGAAAGTGTGGCAAGTATACGAGCGTCTGGAACGTCCGCTTGACCCATTCTTTCCGCAGCTCATTGAGCAGAATCGCTATCGTGATAGGCACAATCAATCCGGCAATAATTTTCATAACCGCAATATAAATCGTGTTCAGAAAGACCCGTCCGATGTCGGGATATTCCATTAACAATTGAAAGTTCTTCATCCCAATAAAGGGTGATCCTATCAAACCTTTGTTCGGGATATACTTTTGAAAAGCCATGATAATGCCAGCCATCGGGTAATAGCTGAAGATCAATACCAAGATTAATCCTGGAAGCACCATCATATGAAGAGGCCACTCCCGCTTCCACATTCGTGTCAATACATTCATGCATCTCACCTCGCTGTATTAAAAGAGGGGTTGTTGTTAGTCAACCCCTCAATTCATCTCTCATGCAATTATTTGTGACTTGCGTACCACTCGTTCACTTCTTTGGTAATGTCATCGCCGCCAAGCTTCTTCCACTCTGTAACGAATTTATCGAATTCATCGACGGACACTTGGTTCATAATGATTTTGAAATAGATTTCGTCGCGCTTCTTCTTCAGAAGTTCTAGACGATCCACCATCGTAGGCGTAGCTGCGCCATAGAATTTGTCTTGCAGATACTCTTTGTTTTGCATCATTTTCGGATTATGAGAGCTTGCGCCATTCGGACCCGAAATTAAATATTCCCACCACATGTTGATATCGCTGCCGTCAACATATTTCATCGCGCGCTCATAACGTGTTTCTTGATCGTTCGTTTGAAGAATACTAGGATCTTTCGTTTCAATCGCTTTCGGCAGAATTTCACCGTTGTTATCTAGCTGTTTACCAACGCGTAGTGGGCTAAGCAGCCAGTAGTTGTTACCTTTTTCTATCTTGTCTTTACCGTACTTATATACTTTTTGATCTTCCGTTGGATGGTTATCCACTGCGATCCATTGGTTCACCAAGCGGATAACGCCCTCTGGGTGCTTCGCTTGCTTGGAAATAACATAATACTGATCCACGCCTAAGCCAATTTGATTCAGTGTCGGATTACCATCCGCGGATGGAATTGAGTATGCGCCCCACTCTTGCACGACTTTACCGTCTTTGATAGCGCCCTTCGCCAGCTGTGCAGGCGTCCAGGATGCGCCGAATACGAGACCTACATTGTTGTTATAGAGAAGTTCTGCTTCTTTCTCTGTATCTTTCACGGCGAACTCAGGATCGATTAATCCCTTCTTAAACATATCCTGCAACGCCTTGAGCGCGTCTTTCACTTGCGGTTGAATGTCGCTGTTCACGAGATTACCGCTGTCATCTTCCATCCACATATTCTCATACGCATGGTAGGCGTTGAGGAATGCGCGGAGACCCGTTACACCTGTATCGATTTTGAATGGTTCCTTGCTGACTGCGAGACCGTAAGGTTTACCTGTGCCCCCTGGGTCTTTCGTCTTGAAGGCTTCAGCGATCGTGAGTACGTCTTGCATCGTCTTCGGTTCAGGCAGGTTCAATTTCTTCAGCCAGTCCGTACGTACGAACAAGTATTGGAATTGGTAAGGATTGTAGGAGCTCGGAATCCCCATCAGTTTCCCATCGATCGTCGCCGTCTTCATCTGCATGCCGCCGTCCATCGTCAGGAACTTCTTCGTCTCATCCGTTGCGTTCTCGTCGTATACATCCGTGATATCCATGATCATGTCTGCATCAGCCAGATCTTTGAGCTGTGTCGCTTCCACAAGCATTAAATCCGGAATATCGTTAGATGCGATCGTCATTTTCAATTTTTCTTTGAACTGAGTGACGTCTGCCACCCATTTATTCGTAATCTTCACGCCAATGTCTTTCTCATACGCATCATAGACGGAGTTCTTGTCGAAGCTCTCACCTTCATCAAATATAAGATATGGATCACTTTGTGAAACCGTCGACACTTCCACAACTTCCTGCACATCCTGTGCGCTCTCTTGTATCGGTGCCGTTGTCGCGTTGCTTGGCTTCTCAGCCTGATTCGCCTTATTCGTCGCATTATTGCCGCCGCACGCAGTTAAGGCAAAGCTGAGGACCAATGCACCGATCAGAAGACTTTTCTGCTTTCTTTTCATGTAACCCCTCCCAATTATCAAAATATAACACCAAACTCTACCAGTATGTTACAGCCTCTTTGCTTGATTTTAGTATAATAATGTAACCGCATTCATTCCATACACTACTCTTTACTTTCATATACACCTCTTGACTACGGTGTTTTTGATCTTGCTGGATGGGGCGTTTTTACCAAGCGGACGGAGTCTGGATAACAGCCAAGCAAAAACTATTTATTCTGTTTCTAAAATTTCTGAAGTTGGGATCATAATAATCTTCAACCTAAAAAAAACCACGGTGATCATTGGTCAAGACCCCAATTAGTAGACACTGTAAAAACACCTAGGACACAAGCTGGTTCCTGTACTCAACAGGAGTCAGCTTGTTTAATTTTCGTTGTGCTCTATCTTCGTTATAAAAACGAATAAATTCTTCAATTCTTCTTTGTGCCTCATCGGTACTTCGTATATCATAAGGGTAGAGTGCTTCGACTTTAAGATGAGAGAAGAAGCTCTCGATTGAGGCGTTGTCATAACAATTCCCTCGACGTGACATGCTGATTTGGGCTCCAACCTGTGGCAGCATGTCATGGTAAGCATGAGACGTGTACTGGCTTCCTTGATCGCTGTGAACGATCAGCCCGGTCACGTCTTTATGCTTTTCAAACGCCTTTCGAAACGTCTCTAAGACAAGCGGATTGTCATTATTCCTACTAATGTGGTATCCGACGATTTCGTTATTCCACAGATCTTTAATGGCAGATAAGTAAATCTTGTCATCAAAAACACGATATTGCGTAACGTCTGTTGCCCATTTCAGATTAGGTTTATCGGCTTTAAAGTCTCGGTTCAACAAGTTCTCTGCGATCCTTCCATCCGAAACAGCCGCCTCATGACTTGTTCTATGGACGTACTTACGGCGTATAATCGCTTGAATACCTAGTTCCTGCATGAGTCGTAGAACCTTCTTATGATTCACTACAAGACGATATTGGCGATACAATTCATCCTGTATACGACGGTATCCTACAGTCTTGTTACGTTGCTCATAAATGATACGGATCTTAAGCTTCAAATCCTCGTCAATATGCTTATTCTTGCGCTTTAAATAAGCATAGTAACCGCTTCTGCTAATCCCCAAATATACACAGAGCTCCTTTACGGTTTGTTTATGCTTAAGTTCGTCGATGACGACATATCTATCCTGCAACCCTCCCGATTCAAGATTTGTAACCACTTTTTTAGGACATCTACCTCCAACTGCAAACGACGCAACTCACGCTCTTGCTCTGTTTCAGCCTTGTGTGGATCTCCACGTCTATCTTCAAATGCAGCTTGTCCTTCTGTCCGATACTTCCTCACCCAAACCTTAACACGGTTTTTATCGTTTATTTCTAAGTGTTCTGCAATCTTTCTGTAGCACCATCCATCCTCAATAAACAGTCCTACCGCTTCTACTTTAAGAGACTCAGGATAATGCTTAAACTTCTGACCCTTCTTTGCTGGCATAAAAAATGCACCCCCTAGAATTTCATCGGCTAAACCCGGGGGTTTTTCCAATGTCTATTCTAAGGGGTGCACTTCACATAAGATCCGTGGCTTTTTTAGGTTGAGCTATTTTGCAACAATGACCGTTTGCCCTACCTTAATTCATTTCTTATTACTTTACAACACGAACCGTAATGATCTCGCTTGAAGACATACCCGAAGCGTTGATTAATTCGGCACGGTATTCATATGTGCCTACGGCTCTATCTTTCAGACCAGTTACAGCACGCTGTGCATTGGGGGTAATTTCTGCAAGATTCTGGGTATCTACTAACTGTCCATTCTCGTAAAGTCGATACTCGGAACCATTGGTTCCCCACCACATATTCATAGAGATGTTGTAATTCCCATCACCATCCCAGTTATCTTGGGATAATACGGGTTTACCTGGACCTGCATTCGTTACCACGACAATAAGTGGATTCGACACAGTCGCTCCTTGTGAATTGATCAATTCACTAGTATAAATATAGGTTCCATTCGCTTTGCCAGTAATATCTATTGTTAATGCCTGTGCAGTCGGCGAAGAATCAGTTAACTGTCTTGTAGCGATTAATACACCGTCCTCGTACAACTTGAATTCAGAACCGTTATTTCCCCACCACATATTCATGGAAATTGTGTAATTCCCATCTCTAATCCCTGTATCGTAGCCATTATTGTCAGACAATACAGGCTTGCCAGGGGCACCTTGCGCAAGTAGCTGGCCTACACGAAATGGAGTACTATTCTTGGATACATTACCGGCAACATCCACTACTGTATATTGCACGTTGTGATCACCTACACCAAAGTCTTTGGCATTGATCGGTTGGCCAATTGCAATTTCTTTCCCATCGACCGATAGATTTTGCGTAGCTATACCAGACCCTGTATCCGTACTAACAAGTTCAAACTTTAAGACATCCTGTTCTAGTACATCTCCAACTGCTTTGCCTGATTGGGTCAATGTGACGATTGGCGCAGTTTTGTCCAATTTCACTTCGATAGACTTTGTCGCTTCGATATTACCAGCAGCACTCACTGAGAAGTAGCGAACGACATTAACTCCTTCAGAATCAATTGTTACAGGCCCGGCATAAGTAACTTCAGGTCCATCATTTATCGCGTATTTCGTCGTAACTTTACCCGAGCCTTGATCTGTAGCAGTTAAAGTAAGGTTCACAGCTTGATTAAACCAACCGCTATTGTTAGCTGCAGCTGACAGAGTAGCTGTAGTAACAGGTGGAACTGTGACAGGGATAAGCGAAATATCACTTAATCCACGTACCTTTAATTGATAAATTCCTTTAAAGATCGAGGAAACTCCACTCAAGTTCACTACCTGACCTTCCTGATAAGGAAAACCTTCAAGCTGTAATCCTGTTCTCACATCTACACGGACATGATTACTGACGTTACCACTTACCGCATCGAATTCAAAAGAACCGGTAGGAACAGCCTCTATAATATTACGAATCGTAACATCACGGAGTTCAATAATTTGCCCTTGATTCCCGTCATTTACAGTAGTAGCCTGCTTTGCAGTTGGTAATTGCGCTACCCCCGTTTTCTCTATAGATACAGGATTAGTTAACTCAAGCTCCGCATTATAAAGGGCAAGTGGTGCTGTAATTTTCACAACATCGCCTTGATGAAATCCACTTGTACTCTGGAATACATAAATACCACCTGTCGCATCTTGCAGATAGAATGATTGTCCGCCAAATGCACCGGGTTCTGTCGTTATCGTCCCTTGGAAAGTGACTACAGTCCCTTCTGCTTTGCTCCGTCCTTCGGCGATCGTGATTAAAGTAGGAGTAGGATTTCCTTCAGCCGGGAGTGGTTCTGCAGGCACATTCGCTAGCGTTACTGAATTAGTTATAAGGTTATTCCCATTCAGTCTTAATCTAAGATTAGCAGCGCCCGTTGTACTTGGTTTGACTCTAACGGTTAAATCTTTATAGGCACGACCTTGGCTATTCGAAGTTACACTGAAATTTCCGTATCCATAAGCTGCCGGCCAAGTACCATCCTGATTCTGAATCTTCGCTATTTGTGTACCACCGGATGTCAGATAGATTCCCGTACTAAAACCTGATACGGTCGAATTGGCCGGTAGATTATCCACTACGACACGGATTTGGAAATCCTGTGCATTAGGAAGTGTGGCTTGATGTACGAAACTATAGGATGCATTAGCACTCGCTGTAGCACCACCATACGAACCAGCTTTAAAAGTTGACTGATCCCACCATTTGTAACCCGCAGCAGGAGTAGACCATGGTTCAGATTGTGGTTCAGTAGAAGCTTCTGGTGCCTCAAAAGGAAGTAACGTTGTCTTCTCATCCAATTGTAAATTAGGTACTTGATCTAGACTTGTATAATTTTCTTGCTTCGATAACCAATTCACCATATTCACGAGCAGAGTTGCATCATCTTGCTCTTTAAAGCCATCATATGTGGTCTTCGAAGTTCCTGTTTCCTCACGTACATATTTAGGGGAAGCATCCTCTACAGGCGAGGAATCTCCAATGAATGCAGCTTTACCTAATCCAACTTTGGATACAGCTGCGTAAGGACCTTCCGCAATGCCCCCGCCATTATAAACGCCTTGATCTACCGCATTCCCCCAAGCTGCAGTAGTCTTAGGTAGATATACGATTCCTTTGGCTTTAGTAGGGTCAGTAATAGCTAGAGTAGAACCAGCATGCATGGCTACTTTTGATACCCCATCTGTTATGCCAAAAGCTTGATTCGACGCAACAATCCCATTTGCAGTAATATCACCTAGAGCATTATAACGGAATCGAATCCCAAAATTACTACCAAGCCAGTCTGAGCTAACGACATCTTGCATCGCAGCGGAATTTCTCTCCTCCGTGCTCATTCCTTTCGCGGGATCCACCCATGCCCCCCGCCGATAACCATTTATAGATTCGGAACCATCCCAGCGGTTCTTATTACGATCTGCATTATAGTGATCCCCGATAAAGAAGATGCTTCCACCTTCCTTCACGTACCGTTCCATAGCGGCTTGTTCACTTTGTTTAAAAGGAATGTTCGGCTCCGCTACAATAAATACAGAATAGCTACTGAGGTCACTATAAGTAAATGATGAAGCCTTGCGAAGCTCTTTCACATCATATCCATTGTTTGCTAGTGCATTGCCAAAATCCGAAAATCCACCGTCAATGACCCAATCAGCAGCTCCAGCTGTCTGTCCATGCGTGTTATCGAACAGAACTTTTTTACCTGCATTTTCATTGACTACTTTTGCCGCAATGTACGGTGCAGGATCACTTGGTCCTTCAGCATAAGTTGATGGAAGTGCGCCACCAAACCCCAACTGAATTGATAACGCTAAAGACAACGCAACTCCCGACCTCAACCATTTAGCTCCGATTCTAGCAAACTTATTCATTATTTCCCTCCAATTTATAATAGATAGTACAACATCCTCATTCTGCCATTGGAGTATTATTGGAAAACCATGGTTATGTAAAAAAATATGTAAATAGCGGAAGTTGTTTTAAATAAAATCGCGGATATTGTTACCTAGATTACAAACACCTAACCCTAAAGTTCTTATCAAGTATTTATCTTGACATATGCAGAAATTTAACTAGAATAAAGTTTATTAATCCAATGAGTTTAGTCAAGATTAAGCTTGAATCGTCTGTAGATGTTTGGCTAACCCTCTGTTATACACAGTTGCAAACATCTCGTTAAGTACAAAGGAGGAGTCCGATTCATTCATGATTTTAGAATATGTGATTTACAACCGTGGTTTGCTAATTTTTATAATCTAGCTTAAGGAGAAGATCATATGAACAAAAAAACTCAAATCATTACTATAAGTGCATTGGCTGTAGCTATTAACGTTATAGCCGGTACCATTGTGGGAAGTCTAAAAATTCCTTTTCTGTTTCTCGATACCGTCGGAACTATTTTCACCGCTGCTATATTCGGACCTCTTTGGGGAATTCTAGTTGGGATTGTTACAAATTTGGTTCTAGGCGTAACATCCGGATATACCGCCATTCCTTTTGGACTTGTCAATGCCGTTGTTGGTCTTGTTGTTGGTCTATTGGCTAGAAAAAAAGGGTATCGCTTATCAACAGCACTCACATCAGGTGCGATTTTAGCCATCCTTTGCCCGTCTATAGGTACTATTATTGCCATTGGCCTATTTGGTGGATTAACAGGTGGAGCGCATGATGTAGCCATCCTTTGGCTCAAACAGGCTGGAAGTAGCTTGTTCACTGCTGCCTTTCTTCCTCGACTCGCTGAAAATTTAGTAGATAAAGTTCTATCTGCCGTTCTCATATACTTTGTCGTTAAAAACCTGCCGCAATCTCTGATCAAGACGTCTAATAGAAAGAAGAAATCATCCATTGAAGCGTAGTAAACAACTCCTTGTCGTCTCACACTGTGTCATTAATCAGAACGCAGTCGTGGACGGCGAAGCTCGTAGTCCAGGCATCATGAAAGCGGCAGTTGACTGGTCCTACAAACAAGGTTATGGAATTTTCCAACTCCCATGCCCCGAATTTACCTTCCTTGGTCCTGACCGCCCGCCTATGACGGTTGAGGAATACGATACACCAGAATTTCATAATCATAATCGCAAAATATTACTACCGTATATTGAGCAACTAAAGGTTTATCAGGATCACGGCTACGAGATCGTAGGAGGACTCGGTATATCCGACAGCCCTTCGTGTGATCCAGGAAAAGGCGTATTTATGCAAGACTTTATTCAGATCGCAACTGAATATGAAGTGAACATTGATTTCTTCTGGAAAATTCCAAATACCCCAAGCGGTAAGTTCGATCCGAATCATCCGAAGAGCATATTTGGGCCTGTATCATCATCCATCAAGGTCAATGAGGCGGTGAAGGAATAATGATTGAAATTCAGAACGCTTCATTCTCCTACACGGAGTGGGAGGACGAAGAGGATACTCAGTACGCTTCTCGTGTGCTTCATCAAATCACTTCTAGCATTAAACCTAACGAATTTGTAGCGTTGCTTGGACGTAATGGGTCTGGAAAATCTTCCCTAACCCGTCTGCTTAACGGAATTGAACTTCCATCTGAAGGCTCTGTTCAGGTGGAAGGAAGATTCACACATGTTTCTCAGAGCATCCCGCTGATCCGCAGAGCTGTACAGATCGTGTTCCAGAATCCAGAGAATCAACAGGTTGGGATGACTGTTGGTGAAGACATAGCCTTTGGTCTGTCAAATATCGGCTATCCCCAGCATCAAATTCAGGAACGTATTGCCTGGGCTATTGACCTCGTAGGCTTGGATGCCGATGAGGATCGTCCTGTTACTCATCTCTCAGGTGGAGAACAGCAAAAACTCGCCCTGGCCTCTGTGTTAGCCTTATCTCCAATGTATCTGATTCTAGACGAAGCCACCTCCATGCTAGACCCCGTGGCCAGAAAACAATTTGTTCGTACATTACATGAAGCGCGTAAGCGGCAGCCTTTCGCCCTCATTTACATTACACATCATCTAGAAGAAGTTCTGGAAGCAGATCGTTGGATTTTGTTCCGTAATGGGCATCTGTATCTTGATGGCTCCCCAGATCAATTTTTGACCAACGAAGCTCTCCTGTCAGAATGTGGCTTGGAATTACCATATTATCATGCTCTGGCTCTTTCATTACAGGGCAAAGGGATTCCAGTCTCAACCTCTCTAGGGATAGAAGAATTGAGGGAATTGTTATGCAGATTCAATTGAACAACGTCTCCTTCACTTACGAGAAGAAGAAAAGGAAGACAACTTCTTTCCTTGCCCCTCCCGTTCTAAATCAACTTCATATCACGATTAAGAGCGGCGAAATGCTGGCTATTGCTGGAAAATCAGGTTCCGGTAAATCCACTTTTCTACAGCTACTCAAAGGATTTCTTGCTCCAACAACAGGAAACGTGTTACTGGACGACATCGATCCTAACTCTTCGCGAAAACCTGAGTTGTTTGATCAAGTCGGCTATATTTTTCAGTACCCCGAACATCAATTATTCTCAACAACAGTATTTGATGATATTGCATTTGGACTGCAAAGTGCCAAACTACCTAAAGAAATTAAAGAACAGAAAGTTCGCAAAGCAATGGAAGCCGTTCAATTGGACTATGAGGAGTTCAAAGATCGCAGTCCATTTGAGCTAAGTGGTGGTGAGAAGAGACGGGTTGCAATCGCTGGAGTTGTAGTGCTTGAGCCTAAGCTGCTTATTCTTGATGAACCAACTGCCGGCCTGGATCTACCATCCAGAACTGCATTATTCCAGCTTCTGCATCAAATGAATGAGGAACAGGGACTCACGATTATCTGGGTTAGCCATCAGCTTGACGAAATTGTAAACCATGCATCTAGACTGCTGGCCTTGAAGAACGGCATCTTCATTGCAGACGGTTCACCCGTCACAACCCTTTCTGATCCTGAATTATTGGAGTCCTTCGGGTGGGAAGAACCTTCTGCACTTGTCGTATCGCGCATGCTTAGACAGTTTGGAATCACTTCTAGCAACGGTAAGTTATCACCGGAAGAGGCTGCTGATGCCATTTCTTTAATACTTAACCAACAACAAATTCTAGTTAAATGAGGAACTATCATGGGAAATAACAGCTTTCTTTTGTATCGAAAACAAAATACGTGGCTGGAACAATGGGACCCTCGAATGAAGATTACTGTAAGCCTCATATTCGCTGCAAGCTTACTGCTGAACCATAACTTGCTACTAAAGACCGCTCAAATTGTGCTACTGATCATTCTTTGGTGGATTGCCAAATTGTCATGGCGGGCTCTCGTATTCACATTGCTCTCCTTAACGATCTTCTTCATTTCGACGATGATTTACCAGTCGATACTGATTACAAATCCCGGAGATTCCATGATTCAACTTGGAGTTCTGACGTACTCCTTACAAGGAGCTATTAATGGGATCTTGATGTGTGAACAAATTGCCGGAATTGTTCTACTCTTATCTTTGCTCGTTCGTACCACATCACCCATCATTCTGGCAGAAGGATTGGAGATGATTCTTAAACCGTTCAAGAAGCTTCGCTTCCCCGTCCATGAAGCAGTCATGATGTTCACAATCGCCCTTCGATTTCTACCAATTCTAATCGAAGAAATCGACAAGATCCGAAAGGCACAAATGGCGCGCGGCGGTGGCTTTCATCGTAAGGGAATATCCTCTCGCTTTCGTGGCATATTCCCTATGCTCATGCCACTATTTGTTCTATCGATATTACGAGCTAAGGAACTCGCCGTTGCTATGGAATCCCGCTGCTATCAAGGAGATGAAGGGCGTACTCCGATCCGATTATATCGACTTCATCCCCGAGATTATTCCATACTGGCCTTCTCAGTCTTCAATCTATTACTCATTTTTATTGTATGAGGACGGACAAATATCACTAGCACATAAGCAAATTACCAAGAAGAGCAGGCACAATGCCTGCTCTTCTTGGTAATCATTACGTTTCTATTCGACCTCAATACGAAATTATAGGAATACAATCATGGATAATACGAACATAAACACTACACCAGCAATCATTGGAACCGATGTTCTTTTTACAAGCTCAATTGGATTCTTCTTAACTGTTCCAGCAACAATGAGGATAACCGCAGCTACAGGAGATACAGCTCTGAAGAGGTTACCTGCTAGACCAAGTGGTACTGAGATAGCAATTGGACTAATTCCAGCTGCCACAGCTAATGGAACGATTAGAGGTACCATGGCAAAGAATAGGGCCGTACCACTTCCACTCAATATTACGATCAGAGCCGTTAAGGCTACCATGATGAGAGGTAGAATAAAGTCTAATCCATTACCTTGAATACTTTGCATAGCTGATTGAAGTTCGTCAACCAAGCCAATCGATTTCAAACCGGTTACAAATACGGATGCTGCAACCAACAGAGCCACAATAGGAACTGCTCCGCCCATTCCTTTAAAGAATGCTTCCGTCTTTTCCAAGACACTCTTATTACCTTTATGTCTAATTAATTCACACACAATAGCAAGAACAAAGGATACTAATGTAGCAATCTCAACGCTAATTTCGATGGTGCTACCCGTAATAATCTGTGCAGCATAAGCGCCTAACAAAAGAATAATTGGGAAGATTGGGAGAATCGCATATACCGTTTTGTATAATTTACCTCCAGTAATTGCAGCGACACTATCCACTTCCACATGCTCATCTTTGCCAGCTTGTCCAGTTAAGCCTGCTTTTTTATCCAATCTCTTCTGCCAGAAGTAATGAACGAAAGCTATAAAGATCAATGTTGGTATTGAAATTAAAGCATGATAGTTGAACACATAGTCAGTAACTGTTAAACCTGCAAATGAAGAATGTTTCGCTAATTCTTCCGCAATCGCCACGTTGTCGCTTCCTAGAGGAGTCGGAACAATGGTGGCTGACGTAGCTATTACCGCACCCGCAGTTAATGCAGACATACCCGTTTTTCTTAAAATCGGATATAGAGTAGCAAGTAATATAATAGCTAAGTTTGAGGCACTTGGAATAACAAGTGAAAGTGCGTTTCCTAATAAGAATACCAAGGGAACTAACACATATACTGATTTAATCTTCGAGATAGGTTTCGTTAGCGCGTTGACAGTAACTTCATTGGCACCAATCGATGACATGTAAGCTGTATATCCTCCCAATAGGAGAATAATAAAACCTGCCGCAGTAAACGTTTGTTTAAACTGAGTGACAATCACTTGGAGCGGATCTAACCATACGACTCCCGTTGAGACAAAGTCTTTGACGGCGATTTCTTTACCCATAGCAGTACTAACCAAGATCAACAGGATCCCGATAAGGAATAGTGAGATCTTAATGTCCATTTTTTTAATTAACATGTAGATTACTACTGCTACACCAATAATAGCCGAGGCATACATTACTAAATTAGAACTCATGATTGAACCCCCTTCTCCTCACTGTTAGTTACATTTCTTCAAGCTATCCATGAACCATTGCTTAAACATTTGAGGATCTATATCCACACATACTTTTGCGTTATTAGGCTTCCCTAAATATCCCTTTAAATCCACTACCGTACATCCTGTTGTCATGGAACCGTTCAATTCTACATCCACGAATGTATCTACTACTTGGAACATTTCCGGCTTGAGTAGATAAGCAATTGCAGTAGCGTCATACATTTTCAAACCTGTTTTCATGCTACCGCCTCTGTATTTCTGGAATAGCTGATAGATCATATTTCCTGTTTGATTCATGACTTTAAGTTGCTCACTATCTTCAGGATACACTAGGGCTTTCAAACCAACATCGAGTCCCACCATAACAAGTGGTAGATTGCTCTGGAACACGATCTTTGCTGCTTCAGGATCGGCATAAATATTAAACTCCGCCATAACACCGGCATTTCCCCGACCTGTTGAACCGCCCATTAAGACAATTTCAGCAATGTTTTCTTTGACTTCTGGATACATTTTTAATAAAAGAGCAATATTCGTTAATGGACCAATCGGAACTAAAGTAATAGGCTCTTTACTGTCCATAATGACGCGATACATCGCATTCACGGCATTTTCTTTGAGAACAAGATCTTCCGTTGGCTCTTCAAAATCAAAACCATCCATTCCTGTAGATCCATGTATATCACTGGCATCGATCGGCTCTTTGATCAGTGGTCTATCCGCTCCAAGAGCAACCGGTACATTTTTATTGAAAAACTTCAGCAATCTCAAGGCGTTAATTGTCACCTTATCAAGTCCAACATTTCCGCCAACGGTAGTTATTAAGCGAACATCTAATTTCTCACTGAATAGTGCTATTGCAAGTGCTACTGCATCGTCGATCCCTGGATCTGTGTCAATAATAATTGGTCTAGTCGTTGTCATTGTTTTGTTCCTCCTTGAATGTATGAAGTAAGCGATTTCAATAATGTTACAGACTTTGTAGTCTGATCACCCCCGACTCTTAATAAACAATTCAACCTCTTCACCCGTAGGCATACCGGTTTGTGCTCCTAGCTTTGTCGTTGATAAGGCAGCAACCGCATTACCGTATTTACAAGCATCTTTTAAACTAAATCCTTTGCTCAGTGCATGGGCTAATCCTCCATTAAAAGAGTCACCGGCTCCGGTAGTATCAACAACAGCTATCTTATAAGCAGGAATTTCTACTTCTTGATCCTGTTCATAAATACAAACTCCCTGACTGCCCTTAGTGACGATAAGTTTCCCATTCAACTCTTCAGCACTTCTTCCTTGTCTGAGCAATGTCTGTTCATGTTCATTTGGGGTAAGATAATCAATATCTTTAATTAAATCAGAAGGCAATTCTTGAATAGGTGCCGGATTAAGAATGACCTTAACTCCATTTTCCTTGGCAATCTGCACTGCTTTTCGTATACCTTCAAGTGGTGTTTCCAACTGAACAATCAGAATATCACTATCCGCGATAACATCCCGTTTCGATTCAACGAATGAAGCCGTTACATAATTATTTGCCCCAGGTACAACAATAATACTGTTATCTTGATCAGAGACAATGATTGTAGCCGTGGCAGTTACATCTGTAACCGGTTCCACATTACTCACATCTACACCTTGTTCTTGAAGGTGCTCTAGAATATCCTTGCCAAATCTGTCATTCCCCACGCAACCAATCAGTTGAACATGCGCTCCAAGTCTAGCCGCAGCTACTGCTTGATTGGCACCTTTTCCGCCTGGATTCATTTGAAAATGTTCGCCGAATAGCGTCTCCCCCCTCTTCGGTACTTGAGAAGTAATCGTAACTAAATCCATATTTATACTTCCGACAACAGTAATTTTGGGTCTCTGCTCCATTTCTATCTACTCCTTACGTTGAATTTCTCTCTATAAGTTCAACATCTAATCTATAATAAGTTTGCCCAACTTCTTCCCGATTCATTAAACTAACTAACATCGTTGTAGCTTTTTCGCCCAATTCGTAGATCGGCTGTACGATGGTTGTTAGTTCCGGAATCGTTACGGAGGACAATTTGATTCCATCAAATCCGATAATTGAAAGTTCCTCTGGTATTCTTTTGCCAAGCTGATAAGCGGCTTTCATTGCTCCAATTGCCATAATATCATTTGCTGCAAAAATACCGTCAATTTCAGGATGTATCGTTAAAAGTTCAAGTGTTGCTTCAATCGAAGATTCCATATCATAATCTCCGTTAATAATGTAGCTCTCATTAAACCACGGTTCCTGATGAACTACTTCTCTATACCCTTCACAACGCTCGTCCGCATTGACAACCCCTTGGGGACCTCTGATATGTGCAATTCTTCTACAGCCTTTATTTATCAGAAAGTCAGTAGCAACACCAGCCCCTTTCGAATTCTCTACAACAATCGTTGGAAGGCCTTTGCTGATTTCTCGGTCAATACTTACTACAGGAATATTAAGTTCTTCAATCTGTGTAGCGGTCATCGTATTAGAAGAAACAATGATACCGGTTACATAGTTCTGCTGTAACATGTCTAGATATGTCTGTTCTTTCACTTTATCTTCATCTGAGTTGCATAGAATAACGTTGTATCCAAACTTAGAAGCCGTATCTTCGACAGCTCTAGCTAGCTCGGGAAAGAAAGGATTCATGATATCCGGCACGATTAAGCCAATCGTATTCGATTGTTTCTTGAACAAACTTCTTGCTACTTCGTTAGGCTTGTAGTTCAATTCTTTAATCGCTTGTTCTACCAATTCCCTTGTACGCTGTCCCACATATCCTTTGTCGTTCAACACTCTAGATACTGTGGCCACAGATACGCCAGCAAGCTTTGCAACATCTTTAATCGAAGCCATATCTTCACTCCACCCTAATAGGTAACCGGTTACACATAGAATATACTACTTATTTATTCGCAAGTCAACTCTACTTGTTTGTCCTTATTTGCCCATTATACCAAATGGGGTTTGCAGGGGAATGGAGGCTTAGTGGAGGCTTGCAAAATGAGGGCTCGATGCTGAATTAGTGGCGGCTCAACCAAAATAAGGATCAACCAAGTGAGGGCTCAGCGCAATATTCGGCTGTTTGGACGTGCTCAGACATCAGTCACATCAATCTAACGGAACTGAGAAACCTTATTTCTTCTAAATGATGCTCTAATACACCATAATGATGAAATAACGTCTCCTGGTTCCGTTAGAATGCTGAACAGTAGAATATATCGCAAATAAGGTCGCTGAGTTCCGTTACAGTGGTTGGAGAAAGCGGCTTTGAGTTAGATAGCTGATTTTTGTTTAAGATAACAAAAAGAACTATACTGAGTTAAACGATTCTTCAGGAGGTAATCCGTGATGAAGAAAGACGATCGGCATTTAGGTGCAGAACTGACAGCAGATAATATGCCTTATAGCAAAAAGAATGAGGACATCGTAACGAAGAACTTTTGGGCCAAGACCAAGAAATTTGCTGGAAAAATACCATTCACCAAAGATGCGATTGCGATGTATTATTGTGCGGTAGACGCGAAAACCCCGTTATGGGCAAAAGGTATCGCCTTCGGTGCACTCGCTTATTTCATCTCTCCCCTCGACGTGATTCCGGATGCGTTGATCGGACTTGGTATAACAGATGATGCAGCCGTGATTGCGGCAGGGATCAAGGCAATTGCCGGTCAAGTTACGGACGAACACCGGGATAAAGCGGATACATTCTTTAATGGAGACAACGAACAGGCGCAGCCCTAAGGCTACGCCATAAGAATCATCTGGACAGCTCTCTGTGGAGAGCTGTTTTGCTGTACATACCTCTCCCCATTTCTTAGAACACAAATAAGCTGTCCAAACCGTCATCCACATGACTACTTGGACAGCTTATTTTAACAGGGTAACCCCCATTAATTATTCAAGACTTTACGCAGCAGTGTCTCCACGTTCTGCGGACGTCTGCGTTTCATAGGCTCAACGACAACGACTTTTGCACGTTTTTGTGCTTCTTCATTTAGAACTTCTGCGGTATCATTCGATTCGATTAATCCAATGAGATTCATGATACGATCCATATCTATATTCGGAAATAGCAAACCTTTTTTGTTTCTGCTAATGACGCCCACTCCAATGTTTGATATTCCGCTCACAAAAAAAACGAGACAATAAACACTGTAATACATTTTCCGGAAATATTCCACAAAAAACCGCCCATTTCTGTCTTTTCACTGAAATTTAGATATCTCCCTTAAGGCTTGTCTCCCTATGTAGCGAAATCATCCTCACTCCATGAGATACACCTGATGATGCTTGCGATACTCTCCAGGCGTGAGTGAGGTCTGACGTTTGAACAAACGTATGAAATAATTATTGTCATGCAGTCCGCACAACTCACCGATCCGTTTCAATGGTAGCTCGGAATGGGCCAGCAACCGCTTGGCCTTCTCGATCTGCTGGTGATGACGGTATTGTAGCGGACTCATCCCTGTATACTGCTTCAGGCAGCGAGCTAAGTGATCGAAATGATAGAGTAGATCACGCTCCATCTGCCCGGAGTCAAACGGTTGATCCAGGTGCTGGTTCAAATACGCAGCAACCTTCTCACTAAGAAAATAGGAACGGGCTTGTGGACTGCTGCGTCTCATTCCGTTCTGCACTTGCAGGAGGAATTGACCAAACAGAACTTGCAACTCGAAGGAACGCTGCCGGGTAAGCATATGGTGCAGATCAAGCATCTCTGCCAGTATGGGCTGGATCGTACGCAAATCCACAGCAGCGAATTTAGGGACTTCAATGAGTCCAGATGGAGGCTCAATATCCTGATCTGTCTGTTGAAGCAATGGCTGCTTCCAGTCGGTCTTCTCCTTCAATATCGGCGCTACTGAAGACGGATACTTGAAATGAATCCAGTATACCTCAGTCTCCACCTCAGTTGGCTGGTAGCCGCGATGTATTTGTCCGGGTTCAAGAATCAGCATCATTCCTTCCACAACCTCGTAGTTGTATCCGTCTTCCTCCATATACAGCGCCCCTTTGGCGCAAATAATGAGATCAAATACTTCAAAGCAGCGCTGGGCATGTTGCACTCCAGGTTGCCATACGGCATGGCCGATTGCCGCTAGCAGCGGGTACGGTGGAACTTGAAGTTCAAGAACTTTCATAATATGACCTCCATTAAAAAATGCAGAAAATGTACTATAGAAAGTCGTAATCGTCGGCTGTATTCAAGCAGCCTCTCTATTAGAGTGGTAGATATAATACGATTCTAACATTTAATGACCAGGGGGACGCAAGCATGAAATTTCGTCAGGTTCATCTCGATTTCCATACATCTGAAGCCATTGAAGGTATTGGCAGTGGTTTTTCGAAGCAGCAATTTCAGGAAATGCTCAAGATTGGGCATGTTGATTCTATCACCATATTCTCTAAGTGCCATCATGGCTGGGCTTATCATCCAACAAGTGCTAATGAAATGCATCCACATCTATCCTTTGATCTCCTCGGTGCACAAATCGAGGCTGCACATGAAATCGGTGTAAAGACGCCTGTCTATCTCTCCGCTGGACTGGATGAGAAGCTAGCACGTAGGTATCCGCAGTGGCTCATCCGTAATGAGCAGGAACAACTCAATTGGGTGAGCAATTTCATGACGCCAGGATATCATCAATTCTGCATGAACACCCCTTATCTTGATATTCTGGCTCAGCAAGTGGAGGAAGTTGTGAAGAACTATGATGCAGACGGAATCTTCCTCGATATCGTCGGCGTCCGGGAATGTTACTGCCAATATTGCGTTACCGACATCCGCAAGCAAGGTTCCGATCCACGTAACATACAAGACATGCGTAAGATGTGGGAAGAGACCTATACAAGGTATGCCACAAGGATGAACGAGACAGTCCACGCGATCAAGCCTGGCCTACCCGTGTTCCATAACAGCAGCCACGTCGACCGCGGACGGCGCGATCTGGCACATCTCAACACCCACTTGGAGCTAGAATCGCTACCGACAGGGGGCTGGGGTTATGACCACTTCCCGCTCTCCGCGCGTTATGCGCAGACCCTCGGCATGGATTTCCTCGGGATGACCGGGAAGTTCCATACCTCCTGGGGTGAGTTCGGCGGATATAAGCATCCGAACGCTTTGCGCTATGAAGCGGCACTGAGTCTAGCCAATGGGGCTCGCTGCTCCATCGGAGATCAATTGCATCCTGGCGGCATGATGGACATCGCCACGTATTCATTGATCGGTGAAGCTTACCGCGAGGTGGAAGAGAAAGAAGACTGGTGCCGGGATACCACGTCCATAGCCGATATTGCGCTGCTGTCGCTGGAGGCGACTACATGGGAAGCTGGATATGAGGATATCGAGCTTCGCAACAGATATGATCATGATACCGGAGCAGTAAGAATTTTGCTGGAAGGCAACTATCTATTCGATGTGGTGGATATGCAAGTTGATCTGGCTAAATACAAAGTCGTTATTCTGCCAGACGCCATTCTAATCACAGAGACCATGAAGGCCAAACTAGCGGATTTCCTTGCAACTGGCGGTAAGGTTCTGGCTACTGGACGTTCGGGACTATCTTCCGACGGAACCCGATTTGAACTTGATTTGGGTGTAGAATGGCAGGGAGTTTCCACATTCAATCCTTCTTACTTCAGACCAGATTTCGAACTTCCTTCTCTCCGCACTGCTTCCTTCGTCATCTATACCGAAGGACAGAATGCAGTGTCAACACCGGAAGGTATCGTGCTAGGCCACAAGGAGAATTCATACTTCAACCGCGACTTGTTCACCTTCTGCTCACACCAGCATACCCCTTCCGATCTGCAAGAGGCCGGAGTTGGCATGGCCGAAGGATCAGACGGAATTTATATAGCGTGGAATGTGTTTGAGGATTACGCCGTGAAAGGAAGCCTTCCAGTCAAGGAAATCGTCTGTTATGCATTAGATCGCTTGCTAGAGAACAAAACTCTAGTCACCAATTTGCCTGCGCAAGGGGTTACTACATTGCAAGTGCAGACGGCATCCAACCGCTGGGTGAACCATTTGTTATATGCTTCTCCAGTCCGCAGAGGGAAAGGTGTCGAGGTTATCGAGGATCTGCCTACGCTCATGAATACGGAGGTCACCATTGCGGCGACAGAGCAGGTAAAAGACGTATATCTAGCGCCTCAGAACGTGAAACTACCATTTAGCCAGGTGGACGGTCACGTTACTTATACGGTACCGCTATGGTCATGTCATCAGATGGTTGTACTACAATTCTAGTAAGTAGCTGAATAGTGATATCGATTAGTCTAGGGGTGTTCCCACAACCGTTGAAATGGTTGCGGGAACGCTTTTTTTATGCGGAGTCATGCTGGATGTAATGCAAGGGAGATATGCATTCCTAATTCCACACTTATGCACCCAACGCCACAACGATCAACCTCGATTCTATCCTCAAATTGAGGTGCGAGGTGGTGGCGGAGGCAGAGACAGAGTGAACTCGCGGACATAGAATCCGTTATTTATTACATTCCACTATGTATTGCGATCCTCGCGGACTTAGGTTCCGTTATTCGCACATATCAGCCCTGAATTCATTCTATTCATAGGCAATAACGGATCTCCTGTCCGCATAAGCACTCAAAAGTGGCAAATACGAAGGAATAACGGAACGTAAGTCCTCATAGCACAAGATAATATTTTTAAATCACTACAACTCCCCCCTACGCTCACTTAGACAAAACTGCAGACTCCACTCCTCCCTAACTCCCCAACAGTAGTAAATACATATGTAACATCTACAAGTATTGTTATTGACTTTCGGTTTAAAATAGCAGACGCTAATGGGAATAAAGGAGGGAGATTTATGACGACGCTGTATCAGGAACGACTAGCCTTATTTGCAGACAACAGTCGGCAGACAAATAAAATATTTAAATGGCGAAGTGTGCAGGTTAACCGTCTTGCTGCTCTGCTGTTTGCGCTAGAAGACAGAGCTGTTGAAGGGGATGAGCTACATAACAGTTATGCCCTGATTAAGGACTCCACGGGGCCTTTCTCGATGTTCAGGGGAAACTCGGCAATCAGCATTTCAGCTTTACTCTCTTTAACACAGGATCCGAAACACATACTAACGCAAACAATGGAAGTCTATGACCTAATGAAAGCAAGTAAATTCAGAACCTCCGATTACCTTGTTGTCGCCGCCTATCAGATCGCTGCTCACACGCAGCCTGATCAATATAAATATACGGTAGAAAGAGCAAAGGCCTTCTATGACCGGATGAAACAATCCCGCCGTTTCCAAACCTCGCAGGACGATTATATTTTTGCCAGTATGCTAGCCCTGTCTGGGGTTGATGTAGAAAGCTGTGGCGACCGGATGGATCGGCTCTATGAAGCACTAAAGCCACAGCTCCCCTTCCGATCCGGGAACAGCATACAGGCACTGACACAGGTATTAGCCCTTGGTGAATCCGACGAGTCTACCTCGGTATCCCGTGTGCTCGAACTTAGGGATATCTTCCGTGAGCAAGGACTGCGTATGGATAAAGAGTATACACTGCCATCACTAGGCATATTATCCTTACTTCCATCTGAGATAGAGAGTATCACCACAGATATCGTAGAATCCTATAACTATCTTCGGACGGAGAAAGGCTTTAGCGGCTGGTCCATTACCCAGCCTGAGCTGCTACTACTCTGCGCTGCACTGGTAGCTTCCGAGCATTTGAAAAATGCCCGTGGCGGTACACTACTTACAACAGCTACCGCCACCAGCATAACGAACATAGTCATTGCCCAGCAGACTGCCCTAGCCATGGCTGCAGCAATTGCCGCATCTTCAGCGGCTTCTTCTAGCTCGCATTGAAGAAGCCAGGCAATACCTGTGCTAATCGAAGGTAAGGTGGGACATATAAAAAAAGGTAATCCTCTTCACTTTCGAGGATTACCTTTTTGTTCATTCACAATGTTAGATTAAATCTAATTTTTGCAACAGCCTTTGAATAAGCGTAGCAACCTCTGCCCTTGTAATGAAAGCTTTTGGAGCAAGCTGCGTTCCGTTCCTACCTGAGACAATGCCAGCCTGCAAGGAGTCTGCAAAGCTTTCCTTCGCCCAAGCCGAAGTGTTGTTTGCATCTGTGAATTGGCTCAATAGTTGCTCCGCACTATTAGATGAGAGCTTCTCCTTCAAATTGGTGATGGTCATTGCTCTTGCCATAATCACCATCGCTTGTTCACGGGTAATTTTGTCATTTGGACGGAATGTACCGTCATTATAACCATCGATTAGTCGGTACGAGAGTGCCGTATGAATTGCACTGTTGTACCACGATGATGACTTAACATCCGAGAATGAAGGCGCTCCCTCTTCCAGCTTAAGTCCTAATCCACGAACGATAATCGCTGCAAATTCAGCACGGGTTATCTCTGTATCAGGGCTGAACATACCATTACCCGTACCATTGATGACCATTCGCGATCCCATGTTATTGACCGCATTTTTTGACCAGTGGCTCGCCACATCACTGAATTCTAGGGGATTCCATATGATAGCGTACGTACTGTTAGTCAAACTGCTCACTTTAGCATAATGCTTTCCATCGATGACAATAATCTTGGTTGGAACATGGCGAACCGTTCCGTTCGGATCGACCACAATACCCGTCGTTATCTTGTTCGGATCAACTCCATCCGGAATGGCAATGGTACGTTCTATATACGCAGCGAATTTCGATAATTCAACTGTTGTACCAACGTATGTTGCTTTGACTGTGAATTCAATCGCCGGTACGACAAGCGTGAACTTTCCTTGCTCTGCCGCATCTTCAACAACTTTCACCATTTCCGATGTCGGTGCAGCCATTTCGATCTGAATTGTGATGTCTTGCAAAGCTACCGATTGTCCAAATAGATCGGATAGACCGCTGATATTGATTTGCTCTGCAGGCAGGGTATACGTTGCTCGATCGGTTATGATTTCTAATACCGCTTGATAGTCTTGTAGAATTTGGAGAATTTGACCGGACAATTCTGCAATGACAACATCGTCCTCGGTATTCACTGGAATCGAAACGACTGCATGCTGACCTTTAGACGCAAGTATATCCTCCAATTTCTTACGGTCGAGAACAACAGTTACCTCTGTCTGGTCATCTCTTGAAGATGTCGTTACCTTGCCCATATTCACAACTTCACCATTGACCAAAATATCAATGCCCGTATTAGTTACCTCAGGAACGGTTGGCACGGTCGGAACGCTTGGCGTGCTTGGTCCACTTGGAGTCGATGGTTGTGTTGGCGTTGTGGTTCCGGCAGCATTTACAGTAATTTTAGCTGCATTGCTCGTTAAAGTTGCTACTTTTACACCTGTTACACTGTTATTCGTGTTCGTCACGATGACATAATAGTATGTCGTTCCCTCTGTTGTCGTAGGTGCATTATATGTGGACGTTGTGGCAGTATCGATCAGGGTTCCACCACTGTTGCTATTCACACTATTGCTATACCACTGGTAGCTCAGCGTTCCTCCATCACTCACCGTTGCTGCTATGCTCAGCGATACGCTACCACCTATATTCACCGCTTGGTCCACTAGCTGGTTGCTAATAGTCGGCGCAGCAGCATTCGTCAGACCATTCACCGTTACCGTCGCTGGATTGCTCGTTGCCGAAGCTATTTTTACACCTGTTACACTGTTGTTCGTATTCGTCACGACGACGTAGTAGTATGTCGTTCCCTCTATTGTCGTAGGTGCATCATATGTGGAAGTCGTAGCACCATCAATCAAGGTTCCGCCGCTATTGCTATTCACGCTATTGCTATACCACTGGTAGCTCAGCGTTCCCCCATCACTCACCGTTGCTGAAGTGGTCAAATTCGCTGGGTCGCTTAAGCTTACTAACTTATTAGTAGGCTGCGTGTCGATGCTTGGCGGTGCTGCGTTCGTTAGAGTATTCACGATCACTTCCGCCACTGCGCTCGTTACCGAAGCTACTTTCATACCTGTTACACTGTTGTTCACATTCGTCACGACGACGTAGTAGTATGTCGTTCCCTCTATCGTCGTAGGTGCATTATATGTGGAAGTTGTGGCAGTATCGATCAAGGTTCCACCACTGTTGCTATTCACGCTATTGCTATACCACTGGTAGCTCAGCGTTCCTCCATCACTCGCTGTTGCTGCAACGGTCAGATTCGCTGGGTCGCCTATGTTTACTGTCTTATTAGCAGGCTGCGTGTCGATGTTTGGCTCTACTGCGTTCGTTAGTGCGGCAGTTATAAATGTCTGACTAACTCCATAGGATGTTCCTACAATGTTTACTGCCTTCACACGATAATAATAAGTCGTATTTGGCGTCAAACCAGTCAAAGTTACGGCAACGGTAGTATTCCCTGTTCCTGCAGTAATCGATCCCCCTGTTGTTGCCGCAACATTAGTTCCATAATTTGTATCAATCCCATATTCAAACGTAACCGTCGTTTCCGCCCCTCTATCATTAACGATGCCACTTAAGATGGCAGAAGTGGGTGATATGGAACTACCAGCTTCAATTACTACTAATGGAGTAAAGGCTGCATTTACCGTTTTGAAATTGAGAAAGCTCTTGCTGTCAATTCCTGCACGAATAAATCCATTTAAATAACCAAATCCTTTGGAATCTGAATCTACAAAAGCATCTAAGCTAAACGTTATATAATAATCTGTATTTGCATTCAATGAAGTGTCTGGATTGATAGTTACAGTTGAACCTGTAATCGTAACTTTTGCAGAATTGGCTGCAATGGTTTCTACCACACTATCATCAGATGACTTCCTGATATATAAATTTCCAGCACCTGCGGTTACATTCTTTGAAAAATTCAGAACGATATTACTATTAACACCTACTTCAGTAGCATTATCAGCAGGAGTCGAGCTTAGCAAAATAGGTGGTGAACCCGCTGACTTTAACAGAAAGTTCTCTCCAGAAGTTAATGATGTAGAACGACTAATGACATCTAAATCGCCATCGCTATCGTAATCGATAGTATGCATGTTGGTGCCATTCAAACCTGTTAAACTAACAGCTGAAAATGGGCTATCCGGAATGGAATCCCCACTCTGATTTTTCCTTGTATAACTTCCATCAGACTCCCTTTGCATATAAAAATATCCAAAACCGACCGTATTACCATCTTGTTGAAGAGCGTCCAGATCACCATCGTTGTCAAAATCTCCAAATGAAATCCGAAGACCAGCAGCTGTGCTGGCAAATACATCCGCGATTTTTGTAAAAATGCCATTGTCATTTCTTAAAATGAAATTAGTTCCGGATCTATTAATTATATCCTTGTCACCATCGCCGTCAAAATCAACTGCAATAAACATTGTTCCGCTCAATCCCGTCAAATCTGCAGATGCGAATGGACTCCCTGGAATAGACGTTCCTAATTGTTCAAGGCGCGTATACGTTCCATCGGCATTTCGTTGAACATAAATGTAACCTTGGCCGACTTCAGTACCCTCTTGAACCAAAGCATCTATGTCTCCATCCAGATCCATGTCGGCAAACTTTATACGAGTGTCAACTTGTACATCTGGAAAAGGGTCAGTAATGCGAACCATAGTGCCGCTATCATTTCTTAAAATGAAATTGGCCCCTCCTGCCATATGTCCAGAACGACTAATAATGTCTGTGTCCCCGTCGCTATCATAATCCAAAGAAATAATATTAGGAACGAAGTATCCGCCCGTACCATTTAATCCCGTCAAATCTGAAGAAGCAAAGGGCGAATTAGGAATATATGTGCCAACTTGATCAATGGTAGTGTATGTCCCATCTCCATTAGCTCTTACAAATTTATACCCTTCACCCATTACATTTGACTCCTGAACCAAAGCATCAATATCTCCGTCGTCATCATAATCACCAAATGTAATACGTTGAGCCGCTGCTACATCAGGAAAAGGGTCCACTTCACGAGTAAAAGTGGTTGATCCAGCTGCTGCAACTTGTCCAACATTCCAACTAGTAAACGACCAAACAAAGCTAGATAGAACAAACACAGCTAAGACAGCTGAACCCCATCGCTTTATTTGTCGATTTTGACTAGTAAACTTCCTTGTTACCATTCTATCAATCCCTTCCGATTCTTCTCGTTTGCAATATATCGATCAATATCCTTACTAATATCTGCTATCTATTTTGAAAACAAGAAGATTATAACACGAATATCAGACAAAAAGTTCCATCTTCCGACATATGTCTATGAAAAATATCACTCAAACCTTCTTGGACTAAGAATAATAGTTTAATAAATGCCGATTTCCTACAAACAGAGCACCGCGATAAAGGAAGACGTACTTAATGGAGACAACAAAAAGGCGCAACCATGAGGCTACGCCATAAATCATCAATAGAACATAAAATTCGTTTACTTCTTCATTCGCCTCCCGCTCCTATGTATCTAATTCAGTAACCCAACTATTCGGTAGCTCTTTATCATGAATCCATGCATCAACAATCATATTAAATAACTCAGGCTGAGCCAAAGATACACCGTGACCCACACCTGGTATAATAACACCCTTACAATTCGGATTATTCTTGACGATGTCTACTAAAGACTTCCTCATTATTTTTTTCTCTTTAGCTCCAACAGTCACTAATATGGTAGATTGAGATTTAGCGAAACCCTCTGGTATACTGAACGCCATATTTTCCTCTAAAACTTGAATGAGCAGGTCCCGCTCGATCTGGCAGGTTTCTTTATAATAGGTCTCGAACATTTCTTGGTCTATGTATAACTGTTTGGATTGAAGCTTCGAGAAGCTTCTATTCTTGGTTAGTCTATAAGTCAGCTTGATTGAAGGACCGATGATCTTGTTCGCAAATGGAATAGGCCTTACAAGTGCACTATTAATGATTGCGTAATCTACCAGATCCGGACTCATACTTAATATTTGAAGAGCTATTTGTGCCCCTAGAGAAAATCCGATCACAATAACTTGTTTACCTTGTTCCTTAGCCTGAATCAAATCTATGATTTGTTCCGCGCTGTTACGAATAGTGAAATTCGTGCTTGAACTAGAACCATGCCCAGGTAAGTCAGGAACTAAGCAATGGTAATCACTGAAATGTTCGATTTGCTTATCCCACATCCAACCACTTACCCCACCTCCATGCAACAGAACGATAAGCGGAGCCCCTAAATTCCCTGTTTCTCTATAAAATAGTGCCAATAGCATAGCCCCCTTTACTTGTTCGATTATTGAGTTACCTACAGAATTAATTCATGAATGCATTCTTCTACTTATAGAAATTCTGTTTGTACATCTCTAAGATTCGGGTGAACTCCTCGTCCATTTCATCAATGCTCTTATTATGTAACGTGCTTCTCATGAAACCATCTGAACACCATTGTATGGATTGAAAAAGAAGTGGGATATCTACGCCATCTTTAAATTTACTTGTATCCACCTTATCGAGAAACTGTCTGAAATTACTTGCTATCCACGGCCTTGAATATTGGGCTATCTCTTCTACCATTTCTAAGTCATTTTCCGTATATACTTTTACAAGAAAATCATACATGTATCTATGTTCCTTCATCAATTTGCACTTAGATCGCTGAGAATGCATTAGTATTTGAAAAAAATCCGTTTCCTCTTTATCTCTGTTCCCCTCTATTTCGTTGATCGCTAAATTTATACAATATTCATATAAGTAAAGATAGAGCTCTTTTTTATTCTTAAAATAATGAAACAACAGCCCCTTAGATATCCCTGCTTCTTCGGCAATATCTATAGTAGATGCCTGACGGTAGCTTGAAGCCGCAAAAACTTTCAGCGCTCCATTAATAATCTGTTTCTGCCTGTCTAGTGGCAAATTATAAAATTTATTATTCAACGTACTCCCTCCTTGCCTGTTGACCTAAACGGTCAATGTATGTTGCCGTTATCCTACATCTATTGACCATTTCAAACAAGGGGGGCATTATAAATAATCTGCCGCGACAAAATTACTTATTTATTAATGACGTGTACGGAGCATTCGTCCGACAATAAAAAGCATTTGTTTTCTTGTAAAGAAGCGAGACATTTGCGCAGAGATATAGTTCTTAAACCCCGGGATAGCATATACCTTTTTAGCTTGAAGCGAGCGAAGAGCAACTTGGACCACATTTTCTGGAGTGTCTCGTTTCCCGACAGACGCTTCATCGGCCCCCACAACGTTGAAAAATTCTGTTTCCGTTGATCCAGGACATAAGGCAAGAAATTGTACACCGCGTTCTCGATTTTCCTCCCATAAAGCCTGTGTAAATGATAATACGAAAGCTTTAGTGGCGCCATATACGGCCATATTAGGAAGAGGTTGAAATCCTGCTGTTGAAGCTACATTAATGACCACCCCGCTTTTCCTTTTCAACATTTCTGGTAAAAATAGATGGGTAAGGTCTACAACCGCCAACACATTGAGCATCACTTCTTCATGCTGCCTTGGGCCAGACAGTTGTTCAAAAAGCCCATACGTAGCGAATCCTGCATTATTAATTAGAATATCAACGATCAGACCACGTTCCACACATTGTTGATAGAGCTTGATTGGGGAACCTTCTTGAGATAAGTCAGAAACAATAACCTGCGTTTGAATGCCATGTTCTTTTTGCAGTTTCTTTGCTAAAGCACTTAGTTTGGCTTCCGAGCGAGCGACTAAGATCAAGTGGCTCCCTTTTGCTGCAAATTCATGCGCGAACGCTTCACCTATACCCGAAGAAGCACCTGTAATCAGCGTCCATTTGTTTTGTGTCGGTATCACTCTATCATCTCTCCTCTTAATTACTCTCCAGAAACACTGTTTCTATAAGAATCATTGTATCCAGATAGCATTATGATGTCAAATAGAGGTGCAAACCATTTATAAATTGGCATTTTGCTATCCAAAACAGTAAAATAAGCTTTAGATAAGAAGACTATTTTAGAAAATTAAAGTTCTAAGGGTGTGAAATCACATGCATAATTCCTCAAAAATGCCTTCTATAGATGATCGTACAGTTACAACCTACCCCGAAGCCAAACTTCAGCATACCGAACTATTAAAACTTAACATTATAGAAACTGCTGCATCGATTATGCAGGAATATGGTCCCGAAGCCGTAACCATTCGCAGGGTTGCTGAAAAAATGGAATGTTCTACAAAAATTATTTATAACTTGTTTGGAAGCAAGGAAGGTTTGGCTAAACAACTGTTTCTGGAAGGCTGCAAATTGTTAGCTGTTGCCTTTCAAGCAGTTCCAGAACAAGACGATCTTAAACTATATCTTAGCGACGTTGCACAAGCTTATTGGGATTTCTCAAGAGATTATACCAGTTACTATATGGTGATGTTTGGTGGAGCCTTTAGTGAATTCAAACCTGAAGAGGAAAGTTTACAGGCTATCGGAACAGCTTTACAACAAGTGATCACGATAATTACAAAGGCCATTGAGCAAGGGTTTATTTCCGAGAAAGACCCCCTACTTGTTGTTAATCTTGTTTGGGCATCGCTGCATGGTACCATTCACCTATATTTAGGGGGACACATCCTAAATGAAGAAACAGCTAAAACATTGTATGATAGATCTGTATCGAATTTAATTCATACGTTCTTTCGTAGCGATAATTAAATCCAAAAAGCTTCTATATAAAAAGAAGTGACACCATTGATATTCCTCCGGTGTCACTTCTTCTGTGTTAGTCTAGTGCAATCTCTCCAATAAGCCTTATCTTTTTTATTTGGTAATGGTCTTAAATAATACGGTTTGTTCCTTAATACCTTTCTCCGCAGCAAATCTTTCGATACTGGATGCCCCAAAGAATCCATCGATGCCTTCTGTTCTTTCAATTACATATGCAGCATCTTCCGGTTCGGCGATAGGTCCACCGTGGCAAATGACCATAATATCTGGATTCACTGCTTTACCTGCTTTAATAATCGCTTCAATCTTCTCTACACAATCATCTAATGTAAGTGCGGTCTTCGCTCCAATTGTGCCTTTCGTAGTCAATCCCATATGGGCTACCAAAATATCGGCTCCTGCTTCGGCCATGGCTTTGGCTTGCTCAGGGTCAAATACATAAGGTGTTGTTAGCATGTCTAATTCATGTGCTGTTCTAATCATGTCAACTTCTAGATCATAGCCCATACCGGTCTCTTCTAGGTTTTGTCTGAATACCCCATCAATCAGACCTACGGTTGGGAAGTTCTGAACGCCGCTAAATCCTTGCTCCTTGAGGCCTTTCAAATAGACTTCCATCACTCGGAAAGGATCTGTTCCGCATACACCTGCTAATACCGGAGTATCTTTGACAACGGGTAATACTTCCGAACCCATTTCAACCACAATTTGATTGGCATCTCCATAAGATAATAGCCCTGCCAGTGATCCACGTCCCGCCATTCTATATCTTCCCGAGTTATAGACGATGAGCATATCCGCTCCGCCAGCTTCACTGCTCTTAGCCGTAATACCTGTACCGGCCCCTACTCCCAAAAGAATCTTTCCATTCTTAACTTCTTCTCTGAACTTCGCCATAATTTCTGTTCTTGTATTTTTGTTCATTTGTAACGCCTCCATCATCATTTGAGTTTGTATGTCGTTGTACTATTCTTGTGTTTTACTTACTCATGAGATCGATTAGTTTCTGCGCCGCTGCTTCGGCAAACTCAACATCATTAATGGCACAATCCATTTCGATGACCTCTACAACATTGCGGTTTATACCATTTCTTAATGTATCAAATAACATCTTATCTTCCTCGACACCATAGAAAGCTTCACCTTCAACATCAATACCGGATATGCCTTTGAGAGGTAACATAAGCACGGTTTTCTCTCTGGCCATATTCAGTTTTTCAACAAGCTTGTTGCCGATGGCTTCATTCTCTTCTACCGTTGTTCTCATGAGTGTTACCGTAGGATTGTGTTTATAGAACTTATGTCCAGCAAATTTCTCGGGTACCGTATCGTAAGGTCCAAAGTTACACATATCAAGTGCACCTACAGATACAACCTGTGGAATATGATGTTTGCTAGCTGCCTCCAAACGATGAGGGCCTGCATTCAGCACGCCGCCAATAATTTCATCCGCCCACTCTGTGGTGGTCAGATCTAATACCCCTTCAATAAATCCAGCCTCAATCAATGCTTCCATGGACTGTCCACCTACACCTGTTGCATGGAACACCAGCACTTCATATCCTCTAGCCTCAAGATAGTTACGGGCTGCCGTCACACAAGGAGTTGTTACCCCAAACATCGTTGTAGCAATCAATGGTTTTTTCTCAATTACTTGTTTATTTTCAAACTTCACCATACCTGCGATGGCAAATGCGGCATTCGTAAAAATCTTAGTTGAAATCGAGTTAAGCCCTGCAACATCCACTACAGACGGCATCATGACAATATCACTAGTGCCTACGTATGGAGCTGTGTTCCCTGATGCTACGGTCGAGACCATCACTTTGGGTACACCAATGGGTAATGCCCTCATCCCCGGTGTCACCAGTGAAGTTCCTCCAGTTCCACCAAAGGAGATAATACCATCAAATTTACCCTGCTTATATAACTCAGGTACTAGTTTCTCCATCCCTTTGGATAATACTTCGGTTGCTAAAGCTCTGTCTTTCTTAGCAGCTAGTTCCTTCATATCTACGCCTGCAGCCTCTGCTACTTCATGATTCGATACATCAGGTGTAAATGTAGGCTCAAACACACCGGTGTGGATGGTAAAAGTATTCAGTCCCAAATCTTCAAGCAATTTTTGTATATATAGATACTCGTCACCCTTGGTGTCAAACGTTCCTGCAATGGCAATCGTCTTCATTTCGCTAACCTCCTCTTTCATTTTGATGACCTAGCCTGTACAGTGCTAGACCATGATTACGAGAACGCTCTCCACAAAAAAAAGTATGATTAACTATATATTAATCATACTGTCTCGGCTGATTTATGAAAACGCTTTTATGTCTTATGTTTTTGTGTTTATGTTAGATTTATATTGTTTAGGCGAACAACCCTTGTACTTTTTAAACATTTTGCTAAACTGTGCGTAGTCTTGGTACCCAACTAAGGGTGCTAACTCAGATAATTGGATATGTTCTCTATCTAAAATCTCGGCTGCTTTATCCATGCGATATTGCACGATATACGTCTGGAAGCTGCAACCTACTTGCTTTGTAAACAAACTACTTAAGTAACTTCTGGATACATGTGCCACCTTGGCTAAATCTATAAATGAAATCTCATTCATGTAATTCTGGGCAACGTATTCTTTTACAAATTCAACATAGTCATAGTGCTTGGTAACTCCGTCTAACATTTTGACCATGAGATCATCTTCATCAAGCTTCCCCGATACCTTAAAGGCTTTCGTTATATTGGTGATGGACTTCTCCGATGGAATTCGCTCAAATGCAGATCCTCCGATATACCCCATTAAGTTCTCATTATTACTATACATATACTGAACATCAATTGGAGTTTTCACCGGACCACCATACACTAACTTAATCAGATCCGGCTTCAACTCATTGCATCTTTTAAATATCTTGTCCGCTTTAATCTTGGCAGCTTCTAGGGAAAATACTTTCTTGGCTCCTAATAATCCGCCTTCTGTTAAGCCTAAATGCGCGCATATAATATCAGCTCCCGCCTCGATCATCTGAGCCGCTTGAATTTCGTCAAACACAAAGGCCACGGTAAAGAGATCCTTCTCATGGGCTATTCTTATGGCTTCTACTTCAAGTAAATAATGATTCCCGTCTTCTTGAAGCGCCTCGCTAAATCGGCCGTCTATGAGTCCAACCGTAGGATAGTTATTTATACCGGAGAATCCCTTAGCCTTTATTTCACTTATGTAAGTTTCCATATCCTTTGTCGGATCGGTTGCGTTCAGACCAAATATAATAGGCATATCTCTTACTAAAGGGATGATCTCTCTAGATGCAAAGTCCATGACCATATCATTGCTATTACAAAATGGCAAAAAACCAGCGAGTGAACTTCTCCCCATCTGCCGAAATTTACCGGAGTTTAATGTCAGAATGAAATCCGCTCCACCCTGCTTCGCATACTTTGCTGTTATTCCAGCACCTGTACCAACTCCAATAATATGATTACCCATTTCTAATTGTGATTTGAGATTGTCTAGGATCTGATCTCTGTTCATACTTACGGAACCCCCTATCCCTAATAGTGAGTAGGCTACGATAGTGAAATGTTCTTAGGATCAACTTATATAGTTCAGTTCACAAATTATTATTATTGTAATAGATAGATTACTATACTTCGACTAACTAATATAAGGATAACCGATAACAACACTACTAATCCTGTATTGCTGTGAGTTTAGACAAACAATACCCCTGTTCCATTGTTGTTGTAGGGTAAAACCAACGATGCTTCTATTGTACTCCTTTGATTTTGGGCATACAAAAAAACTCATTCCTAACTCATGGTTCAAGTTGAAATAAGCTATGAGAAAATGAACATAACAAAAAACAGCTCAATCATGGCGGTATCTGACCATAATCGACCTGTTAAATGTAACTGTATAGTGTTATTAAGATATACTATTCAAGCATTTATGTGCGTACAAACGAAATAACTAAATCTTTATACGAGTATTATATCGGTTAAGTGTGTGATTGGTTGAATGATTGGTTCATTTGGCAACGCGTAATCCCCACAAAATTTATAAATTAAGCAGATAATTAACAGCAAATGAAATCAATAAACTTAGAGTCTCTCGAAGGTCTGAATCAGTTTATTGGATTATTATTTCTTTTACAGCTTTCAATTCTTTTCTATTGTACTTTCCATCTTCAAGAGGTTCGTATACCGAAATTAAAATTTTTATTTCATATTCTCCTTTGGATAGCTCCGTTTCATCATAATCAGCCACATTAATAATCATATACTTTGGAGTGTTTTCTGATATTGTATAGGTATACTTAGGCAGGCTTAATGTAGAAACAATAAATGAACCAAAAGTTGCCTCACCATCTTTATATAACATAATTTCTTTATAATCTATTTTATCAGAAATAATTCCTTCTGTTTCAGATGTTATTTCTAAAACAACTGGAATTGATTTTTCAGAAGCCCTATATACGAAACTTTCTAGCAAATGTATCTTTAGCTCCATTAACTATTGCCCCCTAAAGAAGTCATAATATTGTTGAAACCATTGAAGATCCTCGAAAGAAAGACCTAACCTTTTTCCTTGCCAAATATTTGTGGACGTTGCATATATCTCCGCTTGTTCAACTGGTAATGCCATAAATTCTTTACTCCCTAGCTTTACTGATTGTCTAAGGTGTTTTACCTCATGCAAAATAGTATTAGCCATCATTTTTGCATTACCAAAGTTTTTATTCAAATCCAAGATTGGCTCACCTTTTGGATTAAACTTAAACATTCCTAAAGTATCACCAGTTTGAGTAAATCCACGGTTTGTAGACTCATAAAGTTTTTTAATTTCATCTGCATATTTCTTACCAAATGCATTTTCAATCTCCTTAAATGCTAGTTCAACTTTTTTCATATTCCCCAAACCTGCAAAACTTTCATCAAATGTACCTGCAAAATCAGATGGGTTAAGTGGCTTTTTAGCATACCAAGCACCTTCACCCGTCCCATCAATAACATCATTCACCTTACTACCCAAAGAGTTTTTTAAAGTTCCTCCTCCTGGCTTTACCAATGATTTATATCCTCCAGTAAACATAGCTGCTAAATTAAAACTATTTAGCCAGTGTTCTTTAGAAAAGGCCTCTTCAGGAGCGAATGCACCTTTCACCATATCTGGAATACCTGCTATCCCCCCTGGGATACCTATGGCTAACCAATTAATAAAGTCATAAGGAGAATTCAACATCTTATTTGATCGATCACTTGCTGCTGTAATGATTCCACCCGATATTCCACTTGTTAAGTAATTGAAGAAGTCATACGTCGAATCCCACTTCTTATCTTCCAGTTCAACTGCTATATTATTGATATCTTGTACGATCTCCTTAAAGCTGTCAAACGATTTTTCAAATGGATTCTGTGTGTCTGGAACAACACACACTCCTAGTGGCTCTACCAATGCTGTTTGTTCTAACTTTTGTGCAAAATCATCGTAGTTCTCCTTCGCCCATTCCCTGTATTCCCTATCTCCCATGCTAAGTCGGATCATCGTGAGAAGTCGATTGTCTGTGGGTAGGATCGAATAATCATGCTTCAATGGGTTGTACAGACAGGCAGATAACGGCGTTCCGGTGTATTCAGATGTTAATTTTACATTCGCATCATAGAAGGTTTTACTGACTCCGAGCTCAGACAACAAGGCCCTTGCTTTCTCCGCCTCCCCATGTGCGACTTCCATATACGAGGTTCGTCCAAACTGCCTATAGATCTCATAGGCGGCTTGGCATCGTCCCACTTCGATTAGTGTATCACTGATCTTATCTAATTTCTGCTCGGCCTCCATCTGCTCTTGTATCGAACCATGCTGCATCATCTCCAGCAAGGCTGCAATTTCTGCATCCCCTTTATACTTTAGCATGCGATCGATTAATGTCTTTCTTTCCAGTTGCAATGTAAGACCGCGAAAGGTACCGAACAAAAAGGGCGGGATCGGCGTTGTTGTATACCATTTGGGCGAATCCTTCAATAACTGATTAGAAAAGCTGCCCCAGCTATTCCACGTATCCCGTTCGATCATAGGAAGAGCTTTCTCTTGGGGTGGTTTTCCCCATGACTCTACCCTCGCGCTCCCTTTCATGAGCGCTATCGCATCGGCCACATTTTGTAGCTCTGCTCCTTGGATTTTGGTGATGGCGAGTCGGACAAAATTTTTCAATTGCTCCGAATCATCCGCTAGGCGATTGATCTGAGATTGCGCAAGCTGAGCTTGTCCTGACACGCGGGAATACAATTCCCCATCCATTTGGGCAAGGAAACCACTCATCTTTGTACGCAAATAATTCGTATCGTCAGATATTTCTTGCAAATCCTTCTGTAATTTCCCCATCCGGCCCTCTTGAAACATCGATTTCTGAGCCACCTATTTGCTCCTTTCTTGCTCAGATGAATCACTCTCGTTGTGGCATAGAGCTCCGAATCTATTCGAAGCTCTTGTCTTAGGTGGAATGGATTACATCTTTCGTGTTTATTGCAGCACGGACGTCTGCCTTCGCCAATTCTTAAACGCGTCATTACTTTTATGTATTCTTTATCACCGATGGCATTATTGCTTTGAGCTACTTGAATATATGCTGTATACTTAGACCCTCTTTTTGTTATAATGCAAAACCGGTTACACTCACATCCATTTTGATAAACTCTGTACGACTTACGACTGATTTGATTTAAACGTCTGATCTACATGACCGCGTACATTTTCTATACTAAATGTTTCAAATACCATAATATTACATATTATCTTCGTAATATATCACTTTTTCACATTTCCCGTTGTCGAAATTTGTATTATAAAAAATTTTTTTAAGAAAATATCTCCTTAAAAGAGGTATGCACCTTTCATTTTCAGCCCCAACCCGAGATTTTTATAAATTCCGGACTATATTAGAGGGCAAAGCGGCTAGCCTTACAACGTTGCTTTAACTTTATATGTTGACTAGCACGTTACCGGATTTATATTCCAAAATTATATAATCGATGTAAGAAATCAGTCTGTGTTATTTGAACTGGTATCATGTATTATCTGAAATATTCCACTAGTTATATAAAAATAAAATCCATTCAATCTCCTTAATAAAATGTAGGAAAAGCGTAGAAAACAAAAAAACAGGTAATCATGGCGGTAACACATAATGAACTGCACCCCAATTGTTAGACACTATCAACAATTGGAGGTGCAGTTTTTTATGGCCAAATTTACAAACGAACAAAAAGTTGATGCAGTTATTAGATATCAGAGTCAGTTGGAAAGTGTAAAGGAAATTGCTAGTTCAATAGGGGCGAACCACGAAGTTGTACGGATGTGGATTAAACAAGCTGAATATCACGGATTAACCGTCTTTGAAAAATCCTATACATCCTACACTATGCAGTTAAAAAAGGACGAACTTAACTATATGAACGAAATTGGGATATCTCCTAACGAAGCGGCGGTAATCTATAACATTTCCTCTCCGGCATTGATTCGAACATGGAGGATACAGCTGAATGCTGTTGGGTTAGATGCGCTCATTTCAAAGAAAAAGGGGCGTCCATCCATGAGCAAAAAATTGAATAAACAAACAAAACAAGTACTAGCTGAAGGCTCCACAGAAGCACTCCAAGCAGAAATCGAACGTTTACGTATGGAAAATGAGTACTTAAAAAAGTTGAATGCCTTAGTTTAAAACAAAGAAAAATCACCAAGGAAGACAAAGTAAAGATCATCTATGAATTAAGGCATAAGTACCCGGTAAAGGCGCTTGTGGCATTCGCACAAATCCCACGTAGCACGTATTACAATTTAATAAAGAAGATGAATCGTCTAGATCCAGATCCTGATTTAAAAGTGGCGATTAAAGCGATCTACGATGAACATGAAGGTCTTTATGGCTATCGTCGCATTCGTGATGAGCTAGCGAATCGTGAGCAAATAGTGAATCATAAGAAGATTCAGCGCATTATGAAAGAGTTAGGTTTAAAGTGCTTAGTACGCATGAAAAAATATAAATCGTATAAAGGTACGGTTGGTAAGATTGCATCAAACATTTTAGATAGAAACTTTACAGCCGAAGTACCTGATGAGAAGTGGGTAACCGATATTACTGAGTTTAAATTATTCGGTGAGAAGCTCTATTTATCACCTGTATGCTTAGCGCATTTCAAACTAGAACAAAATTGATGACAACGCTCACTACTCAACTGGAGAAGACTACTTTAAATTTTTGTAGCAAAATGCAATAGTGTACATCAATTTCGATTATCAATATAACAATTCGTAAATCGTGGTTGCCGAAGTGGGGAAATCGCAAGAAAGAAAGGGAGTTATACGAAAGCGGCTCTGACGAATAACGAATAGCCCCCTTGGACCTGAACTGTGACCCGTAAGATGGAAACTTTGAAAAAAGTGACCCTCTTACGGGTCATTTGTGTTTTAATCGAACTATTGAAACAAAACCGTGGAAGAACTCATCAATAAAACGAGAGGTGATTTAAAGATGTTCAACGAAAATGAGATTAAACAGCTAGAGGGGAATCCAAATGTCGAGAACGTGACGGAGAAGAGTATTACGTATTCACCTACGTTTAAACTTGCAGCAGTTAAGGCCTATAAAGAGGGACAAACCCCGATGGAGATTTTCCTCAAAGCCGGATTTAATATGGATATTATCGGTCGTAAGAAACCCAAGCATTGCCTAAACCGTTGGCGTAATTCTTACCAGGCTCATGGAGAAGATGGACTGCTTGAGAATCATCGGGGAAAAGGATCTACGGGCAGAAGACCTGCAGGAGAACTCTCCACCGAAGAAAAACTAAAACGTGCGGAAGCACGAATCAAGCTACTTGAGATGGAGAATGACTTTTTAAAAAAGCTCGAGGCGCTCGAAAAGCAGAAAATGCTGAGGAAACGTTGACACCCTCCGAGCGCTTCCAGATCATTAACCACACCATCCGCAAGCACGGCCTACAGCGTATGACGCGCTACCTATGCAAGTTGGCCCATGTGAGTTTAAGCGGTTATTACCGCTGGCTTGCGGCTGAGGAATCCAGACAGTTACGAGAGGAAGCAGATGAGCGTGACGCTTTCCTTATCCAAAAGCACTTTGACGATTTGAATGGTAAAGCTGGAGCCTTAGTAGTGAAGATGAGACTTGAACGGAAGAGCAGCGTTGTCATGAACCACAAGAAGATTCGAAGATTAATGCGAAAATATAACCTTATTGCTACGATTCGGCAAGCCAATCCCTATCGTAAGATGGCGAAAGCTACAAAAGAGCACCAAACATGTCCAAATCTACTAAAGCGTGAGTTTGACCAAGGAGAGCCTGAGAAGGTACTGCTGACGGATATAACCTATATGCACTATGGGCATGGACAATGTGCCTATCTGTCCGTGGTGAAGGATGGATCGACGAGACAAGTTTTGGCTCATTATCTCTCCTCCTCTTTGGCCCTATCGCTAGTGGAACGGACTATGGAAAGGTTGCTGGATCGACTGGATAGCAATATTCATCCTGAGGCCATTTTACACTCTGACCAAGGGATGCATTATACTCACCCAAAGTTTCATCTTCTCGTCAATAAGGCTGGCATTAAGCAGTCCATGTCCCGCAAAGGGAATTGCTGGGATAATGCCTCGATGGAGACATTCTTCGGTCATATGAAGGATGAGCTAGAGTATAAATCGTGTACGACCATTCAGGAATTACGAGTTCGAGTAAATGACTATATGGAATATTACAATACGGAGCGTTACCAGTGGACATTAAAACAGATGACTCCTGATGAATTCAGAAGTCATCTGTTGACTGCCTAACGAAAGGCTCTTTTTCAGAACTGTCTACAAATAAGGTCACAGTTCAACCTTCCAAAAGGGCTGTTCCTCTTGCGGTTACGGTGATTCGCCTGTCGTGGCAGCTGGCGTCATTAAGCCTTGAACGGCGCCGACAAACGGGCGGATTGACTTGATCATGCCGTACCCCATCTTCATGACCGGGAGAAACCGTTGAATCATGCCGAACAGCCGTATGCCGCCGCCCAACGCACCTCCGAGCGATCCTGTTGCAGCGCCGCCAAGCCCGCCAAGCCCACCTAATCCCCCGAACAGCGAACCTATCATCGGTAGCAAGGCCGATACCTGGGCGTCCGGCTTATGGGAGCGGGGACGGACCGAAGACTTGCGCGATCGGGAACGGATGGATGGCTTGCGCGAGCCGCTTCGACGACTGCCGGATCGGCTGCCCGAGGCACGGGAGCCGGCTCTGTCCTGCATAGACCGCCGGGAGTTTTGCTTCCCGGATGAGGTGCTCGGCTGAGCTCCGGCGCTAGCCAGCGTCAAGACGCTACTGTTGACATCGGTAATGTAGCCGACGTAGGTCTTTCCGCTGTGCAGAGTAATGCATACCGGTCGACCTTGCAGCTGCTTGGCCCGTGCGAACACCTCTTTGGATTGTGCCATTGAAGTTCACCTCGCCTCACTGGTTTTAGTTCATTGTACGCCAGGGGCGGGCTGCCTGCTTGTGCGAATGCAGGATGAGCACAAGCCCTCTTCCAAGCCCTCTTCGCTGCTCCAACGTCGATTCCAGGGGCCCTGTGCGTAAAACCACTCTCCCAATCAGCGCCATTCTTAACGTGCAAACTTTAACCGCCATCTGGGGCGGTTTTTACGTGCATCGTCTGAATTTCACCATTACTTGTGATAAGGTTCCCCGTAACATTCCAACGGCGAAACTTTCTAGCATTTGCATCTCTGCAAAACTCCATAGAGGCATTCCTCCCTTCGGGGGACCCTAACAGATACCAGTCTCTGTCATTGGATTCTTCCTCCTTTTACCCTATAATAGAGTTGTCGAATATTGTCGAATTATTAGATTAATACTAATCAAATATCAACATTAAGCTACTTCCATGAAGAGATCTTATTCGCATTATCTTTTTTATTTGTAAATAATAAAATGAATTTTAGATACAGGAGAGACATCTTATGCAACGCATTCCTTTTAGTAACACTTTGACAATCGGATTCATGCTTTTTGCCTTGTTCTTCGGAGCAGGAAATCTCGTATTCCCCGCGATGATGGGTCAGAACGCAGGTGATCAGTATTGGCAAGCCAATTTAGGCTTCCTGATCACGGGCGTCGGCCTGCCCTTGCTTGGAACGTTGGCGCTCGGATTTTCCGGCTCGAAAAATTTGCTCGCATTGATTAATCGCGTGCATCCTTGGTTTGCCTTCGGCTTCACAACTTTGCTTTACTTAACGATCGGACCGTTGTTTGCCATGCCGAGAACCGGTAGCGTTTCGTACGAAATCGCTGTTAAGCCATATATCGAAGCGGAGCATGGTCCGCTAGCAATGGCGGTCTTCACTGTATTATTTTTTGGAGTGACCTTGCTCCTTTCCATTAACCCCGCAAAAACGGTTAATATCATAGGAAAGATACTAACTCCTATTTTGATCGCCTGCATCTCATTGTTGGCCATAACTTCCTTTGTGGCACCTCTGGGCGAGCCTCAAAAACCAGAATCCGGTTATGCCTCCCAAGCCTTCTTTAAAGGATTTCAAGAGGGGTATTTGACGATGGATGCGCTCGCGGCATTGGTATTCGGCATTATCGTCATAAACGCTATTCAAGCGAAAGGGGTCTACGAACGTAAAAGCATTCTGAAAGTCTGCTTCCAAGCGTCCTTGATTGCAGCGGCAATGCTCGCCGTTATTTACACATCCCTGACTTATATCGGAGCAAGTAGCGTATCCACCTTCGGTATTCTGGCCAATGGTGGCGAGGTGTTGAACCTAGTGACTAGCCAATACTTCGGCACGTTCGGAGGATTTGTACTCGGAATCATTGTGCTGCTTGCCTGCCTGACGACAAGCATCGGTCTGACCACCGCTTGTAGCAGCTATTTTCAAAAGATCATTCCAGGCATCTCGTATAGAAGTTTCTGCGTCGTCTTGAGTGTTATCAGCGCCCTACTTGCCAATATCGGTCTAGAGCAATTAATCCACTTTTCCGTGCCTGTTCTGACGATACTGTACCCGCTAGCTATCGTGCTCATCTTACTCACATTCTTTCATGATTTGTTCAAAGGTAAGCGCACCGTATACGGTGTTAGCTTATTGCTGACTTTTCTCGTCAGTCTGGTCGACGGTCTTAAAGATACGCCGCTAAATATTGAGCTACTCCATGACTGGTTTACTCAGTACTTACCTTTGTATAGTTTCGGATTGGGCTGGCTTATTCCAGCTTGTGTGGGATTGCTGATTGGACTTCTGCTGCCGGAGCGACAAAAGGGACATCAATCTTCTAGACTCTTGGAAGACTGATGATTCGGCTAAGCCGCTTCTCCTAATAGAGAGGCGGCTTTAGCTTTATACAATATCACTAATTTGTTTCATCTAAGCAACGGTACGGCTCACCTTATAAGTTGATCACACAATAATCACACTCAGATTTCGCCCTACTTGTGATACGGTTCTCCGTACCAATAAATAGGGCGAAATTTAAAAGGCACTCATCTGAGTGCCTTAATGGGGGGCTGATTTGGTGCATAAGATACGGATTGCAGTGTTACAACAAAACGATTAGTCTAGTTACGCGATCGAGACTACAAGCTTATCACCCACAGCTTGATCGGACACTTGAATCAGAAGCTCGTCAGTAGACGGGTTATGCGTCCACCCTTCCGCTCCGGCAACTAGCTGTTCTGCCGTAAGGCGTTGTAACCCCTCTACACGACCGACTGTAAAGTCAGGGCGACGGAATGAGAACTGAAGCAGCTTGCGCTCAGGCTTAAATCCTCTAGCTTCATTATATCTCCATTGAATCTCGACAGTTCCCGCACCTCCAACCACATTCAAAGATAGCTCGGAGTACCCCCCCTGACGATAATCGAAACTGACGCCATCATCTTCATATAATGTATAAGCGGATTCGAAACCTGTTGATGCAGAAGCTCCATAAATGTTGAACGTTATCGACTCATCCGATGCGTCATCTGCGCTTTGTTTAAGCGGCCCCTCGGCAATGATGGCCCCTGCCCGAATGTACATCGGCATAATTTCCAGCGGTGCATGCGCTAGAATAGGTCGACCTCCAACAAGTGCCTCACCAGTCCAGTAGTCTATCCATGTTCCGGCAGGTAAATAGACGGAGCGGTGATCAGTATCCGGACGATAGACAGGCGCGATCAAGATATTTTCCCCGAGCAGAAACTGATCGCACATGTTAGTCACGTTCGGATCAGACGGGTATTCCAGCAGCAGAGGACGAACAATCGGTAAGCCATCAGTCGCCGCACCGTGAAACAATTGATATAAGTGTGGCATAAAGCGATAGCGTAGCCCGATGTAGTTGCGTACGATTTCCTCGGTCTTTTCGCCGAACGACCATGGCTCCTGACGAATGGTTCCGATAGCGGAATGGTTTCGGCAATAGGGGAAGAATGCGCCCATCTGCGTCCAACGAGCTAACAATTCTCCCGTGGCATTGTGTCCGAAACCGCCGATATCCGGACCGGCGAACGGAATACCGGACAATCCCATATTGAGAACCATCGGCATCGCGAGTGCCATATGCTCCCAGAAGCTGCGGTTATCGCCTGTCCACACTGCAGCATAACGCTGAATCCCAGCATAGCCGGCACGCGTAAGAACAAATGGCCGTTGCCCGTCCAATTGACGGCTAAGTCCTTCATAAGTTGCCTTTGACATCAACATTCCATACAGGTTGTGTAGCTCTTCATGGGTCTGTGGCTTGCCATTATTCCCGTGCATCGCGTCGAGATCCATCGTCTTGCTCTCGTTGAACAAAGCCGGCTCGTTCATATCGTTCCATATACCTTGAATACCAAGATCTGTATAATAACGATGCTGCTCCCCCCACCATTCCGATGTGCGATCCTCCGTGAAATCCGGGAAAGCACTTATGCCCGGCCATACTTCTCCAAGGAAGATATCTCCTTCCAATTTCTTAATGAAGTGATTCTCCCGAACACCCTCTTGATAAACTGTATATTTCGGGTCCTTCTTCACACCCGGATCGACAATAGGGATAATTCGAATGCCAAGTGACTTTAACTCCTCCATCATCCCCTCAGGATCAGGGAACCGAACCGGATCGAAGGTAAATACGCGATACTCGTCCATATAATGAATATCCAAATAGATGACATCGCATGGGATTTGTTTCGTACGGAATGTCCGGGCTAGCTCAAGAACCTCTTGCTGATTCATATAGCTATAACGAGATTGGTGATACCCGATTGCCCATTTCGGAGGAAGGTCAATCCGTCCGGTCAACGCCGTATACCTAGAGACAACATCCTTTAACCCAGGACCATTAATAAAGTAAATATCATATGCTCCTGTAGCACAGGAAATCGAGAAGGTCGTTTCCGCTGAACGCATATCGAAATCCGACCGACCAGGGTTATCGAGGAATAATCCGTAGCTCCGCTCTTCAAACATATGAATTAATAGTGGAATCGATTGATAGATAGCTTCAATCTCAGGTACATGCGGAGCATAGACATCCGTATTCCAGTTCGTATAGTGCTCTCCGCGCTTGTCCAAAAAACCGGTCTTCTCGCCAAAGCCGTAGAAGTGGGATTCCGCTGGCATATCATAATCAGCACTATGCTCTCCGCGCGCATTCCAGCCTACCGGATTCTGCCGCGCGATCAAATGGCCTTCATGATCCTCGATCGAGAAGCTGCAGTTGCTCTTGTCTACAATCAGCCGAATCGTTGTCGTAGCGAAGATGAATTGACTCTCGTTCTCCAAAGTCTTAACTTCTACCTCGCTTACTTGAGGTAATACTCCAACTGTCGTGGAGAGATCCACGTCAGCTCCCTGGTATATTTTAATCCGGAACACATCGTCCGTTAGAAATACAATTGCTGCATTCCCCTTGTCTCCATGGCAAATGTAAGTATTGCCAACTCCACTATTCTCTACCGTCTTAAAGAACCCTATGTGTTTACGTAATGCTTGTTCATCTGATAGCCCGAATTTATCCGGGCGTATCGCTACGCTTCCTTCCATTTCTGTTACCTCCGTATCATTATGAAAAAGGCGTCTACCGAGTCCCTCAGAGACAACCTCTTTCATGTTTTCTATGTTGAGTATGACTCTTTACTTCGTTTTTAAGCTATCCCATGCTTTTTGTAATTGTTCAAGCAACTCGTTCGGATCGGATTTGCCCGCAACATAGGCTTGGATTTGGCTTCCGAATTCATTCATACCACCATCAGGGAACTTGTTGAAGTTCCAACTTAGCGCTTTACCCGTTTGGCTGTATTTCACAACTTCAGCACCTAGATCACCTAAGTCCTCACTCGTCGCTTCGATGTTCTTAAAGGCAGGAATGAATTTAAATTCCTTCGCAATATACTTCTTGCCGGCATCCGAAGAGACAAGCCAGTTCAAGAATTCTTTCGCTTCTGCTTTTACCGTAGAATTCTTATTCACTACCCAGTTATTCGGAACGCCAACGTACAATTTATCATTAGCTTCTGCATCTTCATTAATTGGCATTGGCAAGAGGCCAATATTCAAATCTGGGTTAATGCCATCGATTTGGACTTGTGTCCAGTTCCCTTGTTGCGTCATCGCAGCTTCACCGTTAGCGAACATCGTCATTTCGGTATTATAGTCAGTCGTCAGCGGATTCTTGTTCCCATATTTCAACGTCAAGTCGACCAGCTTAGTCCACTCTAAGAAGCTTGCGTTGCCTGGAATTTTCTCCGTGCCCTCATTCAGCCCTTTAACGAAGGCGTCCGGGTCATTCTGGTGCGCGAACGCAACGTTTACGGTGTGGTTTCCAAGGATCCACAGTTCTTGATATCCATTCGCAAATGGGGTTACGCCGATTGCTTCCAACTTCTTCGCTGCTTCTTCCAGTTGGGACAGTGTTTTTGGAGTTTCCGTAATCCCAGCTTTAGTGAATAGATCTTTGTTATACACAAATCCATAACCTTCGAGGTTCATTGGTTGACCGTATATTTTACCGTCTTTCGTCATTGGCTCTTTCGCTACGTCAACGGCATCAGCGACCCATGGCTGATCGGACAAATCTTCGAGTCTATCAAACCATGTCTCCAGATCTCTGTAACCGCCGTTATTGAAGATATCCGGTTCTTCGCCGGAAGCGAATTTCGCTTTTAGCGCCGCGCCGTAATCCGTGCCGCCGCCTACTGTCTTAATATCTAGCTTGATGCCTGGATGCGTGCTCTCGTACTCTGCTTTAAGTCTATTCAGCGCTTCAGCAATCTCGACTTTAAATTGGAAGATCTTGATCGTCTTCGTTTCCCCTGTACTGCCAGTCTCTGCAGTGTTACCTTTGTTGTTCTCAGCTTCTTTCGATCCGCAAGCGGCTAAAATAATTGAGAACGCGAGCATCATCACTAGTGTAAACTTGGTGTACCTTTTCATAGTAGAGCCTCCCTATTGATCTGTTTTTGTGTAATTATCTGAAATCGTTTACATGTCTATTGTAGTGAGTCTAAATCCGTTATTATAGGCAGGATATTGATCAAACAGGTAGACGAATGTGATCTCATCTCAACCCTTTACAGCGCCTGCAGTAATGCCTTCAATAATGTATCTTTGCATAAATAAGAAGAAGATAATGATCGGTAGAACTCCCATGACAAGGGCCGGTAGAGCTAGATCCCACTGCTTAGTATATTGCCCAAAGAAAGCAAAAGTGGCAATCGGAATCGTGCTAAGATGATCCGACTGCAGAATGAGCGACGGCAACAAATAATCGTTCCAAATCCAAAGCGTGTTTAGGATGAACACCGTTACGAGCATTGGTTTCAAGAGTGGGAATACCACGCGATAGAATACGCCATAAACATTCGAGCCATCGACCGTTGCCGCTTCCTCAATCTCAAGCGGAATAGACTTGACGAATCCATGAAACAAGAAGACGGACATCGGTACACCGAATCCCAGATAACAGATAATCAATCCTGGGATACTGTCCATAAGCCCCAACTTACTCGTCACCTTCACAAGTGGAATCATGATCGATTGAAATGGGACGACCATCGCGGCTACGAATATAATGTACAGTAAACGGTTGAATCGGTTGTTATTCCGCACCATGTAATACGCGGCCATTGCGCAAATGATAACTAACAACACATTGCTACCGACCGTAATGAGAAGGGAATTCCCAAGCGCGGTGGGAAAATTAGTGATATCAAAAGCGCGGGCGTAGTTGCCCCATTCAATGGTTTTCGGTAGAGAGGCTGCGTTTGTGAGTAGATCTCCAAAGGTTTTCACCGAATTCACGAACAGAAAGTAGAAAGGGACCAGAAAAAGGATTCCCAGCAAGATCATGATGATTTCCGTCACGATCGTTCCAACGCGATATTGTTTCTTGATGTCCACTAGGCTTCAACCTCCTTGCTCTTCGTAAACTTCACTTGAAGGCTCGTAACGATAGCCACGATTACGAAGAAAATGATCGCTTTCGCCGTTCCCAGACCATATCTGTTCTTCGAGAAGGCTTCATTATAGATGTTCATCGCAACCGATTCGGTAGAGCCGAAAGGTCCGCCCTTGGTAAGGGACAAGTTCAGATCAAACATCTTGAACGACCAGGAGATAGCTAGGAACAGACAGACTGTGGCGGCTGGCATGATAAGCGGAATAATGATCGAGCGCAGCACCTGCATTCGGCTAGCACCGTCAATTTCAGCAGCCTCTAGAATATCTTTGGGCACATTATTGAGGGACGAGATATAGATCACCATCAGATAACCGGCCGTCTGCCAGACGAAGACGATGACAATCGCCCAAAAGGCCGTATTCTCCGTTCCTAGCCAAGGGAGATTAAAGAAAGATATTCCCGTTGCACTGCCGAGTGCGGAGAAGCCTTTGACGAAAATAAACTGCCAGATAAAACCGAGCAACAATCCACCAATTACGTTCGGCATGAAGAAAATAGTTCGTAATAAGTTTCGGGTCTTGAGCGGTTTCGTTAGAAAATACGCCAAGAAGAAGCCCGCTACGTTCGTAATCACGACGCTAAGAACAGTAAACCTGGCCGTAAACCAGAACGAGTCGCGAAACGAGCTATCTTCCATAAAAATTTGCTTATAATTATCGAATCCGACCCCCGCCGCCTTACCCGATACCCCGTCCCAATTCGTAAAGGAATAATATAATCCCAATACGAATGGGATTGCGATAATCAGGATGAAGAATAGGATAGCTGGACCCACGAACACAATCTGGTTCGTAAGTCGTGAAGTTTTTTTGCGATTCATCCTGTTTTCCCCCCTTGCCCATTTTGTTTTTTTGCTTATAATAAATATACTTGTAAGCGTATCAACAAAAAACGGACGATTTTGAACCAGTAGGAGCACGATATTGATATCTATACGCCACAGACTGATCAAATTTATGCTAATCATTACGATTATTCCTTTAGTCCTTTCCTTGGTCATTACGCTAATCCATACCCGCGAATCCGTTAAGGAGCAGTCCATAAACGAGAATACCCGGCTTATTTTCCAAGGGAAAACCAATCTCGTCAATTATCTGAACAACATTAGCCGCGCCTCTATCATTGTCTACTCGGACCCGCATTTCCTTAATAATTTATCAAAGAGCACGGACGACTACCAAGCCATTGCCGAGATCTATACGACGCTGCAGAATCTGCAAGGGTCGCTCCCGGACATCCAGCAGGTGTACTTGCATTCCAGTCAGACGAATCAGTCTACGCTTATTACGAACAGCATTCCAAGTCGGGGATATCGTGATGCCCCTTATGAAAGCACGCTCAAATACGCCACATCGACAACAAGCATCGAGCCGCCGCATCCGGCTCATAGCTATGGATTTCCACCATCTCCGAACGATTATACGGACAGACAGGTGTTTACTTTCTATCGTCCGGTTGTACGCATTCCATCCTCAACTCAGCTAGCGATTATGGCTATCGACGTGAATCTGGACAGTATCGTGGCGATCTGTAACCAGCTCTACGAGGCTGATGATGAACAACTGTACCTGTTGAATGAAGACGGGATCGTCATCTACAGCGGGATCCCCGAAGAGATCGGCAAACCGCTCGCGAGCGGCGATATCACTATCCGAGCAACGAATGATCATACGGGATACGCGGATGGTGACAACGCGATACAAGTGTATGAGAAGCTTGATGTTCCCTTTGCAGACTGGACATTAGTTAAGCAGATTCCCCATAGCGTTCTCTACCGCAAATCGACTGAGTTAATCACGATTAACGCTATCATTGCCGCACTTGCGCTTCTTGCGGTTATTTTAGGCACACTATTCATTTCCTTCCGAATTACGAAACCCATTAAGCAGCTCGCAAGCTACATGAACCAAATTCAGACAGGGAACTTGGATATCGATATCGAGGTCAACAGCCAGGATGAGATTGGCTTTCTGTCGCGGAGATTCCGCCAAATGATGGATACGATCAACAATCTGATCCTGCGTAAATACAAGCTGGAATTAGCAAACAAGAACAATCAGCTTCGGGCTTTGCAAGCGCAAATCGATCCGCATTTCCTATATAACACCCTGCAATCGATCGGTACGGTGGCGCTCCAGCATGACGGAGTTCGCGTCTACAGCCTTCTCACTTCTCTCTCAGATATGATGCGTTACAAAATGCGTAGTGACGAAGCGATGGTAACCCTGCAGGAGGAGATAGACCATCTCAAGCTCTACCTGGATTTGCAAAAGGAACGATTCGACGAGCAGTTTGATTTCACATGGGATCTGGATCCGAATAGCTTGTCCGCGACGTTGCCAAAAATGACGTTGCAGCCGCTAATCGAGAACTATTTCAAGCATGGACTGAACCCGAAGCTCGGTAAAGGGCAACTGTCGATACGCAGCCGAGTTACTTCTTCGAAACGGCTCGTTATTGAGATCGAGAATAATGGGACTTCCATTCCGGAGCATGAGCTTCGGCAATTGCAGGAAGAGTTGGCTATGCTGAAAGAGGAGAATGAGGAAACCGGTATTCAGAAACACGCCTCAATCGGCATGTATAATGTGCTTATGCGACTGCAGCTAAACTCCATGGACACGGCTAGCCTCATCATTGAGAACGTAGAACCACACGGCGTGAAAATCACCATAGAATACACTTGGGAATGGAGTGATCCAGCATGAAAGTATTAATTGTGGACGATGAGAAGCATGTACGCAATGCCATTAATCTGCTTGCAGATTGGACAAGTTACGGCATTACCGAAATATTGGAGGCATCGGACGGCGAAGATGCGGTAGCCCTCATTCAGGAACAAGCACCGCAGATTGTCCTTACCGATATGCGAATGCCCCGCAAAGATGGAGCGGAGCTGTTAACATGGTTACATACTTATACGCCGGACATTAAAGTCATTGTCATTAGTGGATATGACGACTTTGAATTGGTTCGGCACGCGGTTCGCAATGGCGGGATGGACTACATCTTGAAACCCGTTAAGGCCGATGCCTTAAACGAAGCCTTGGACAAAGCATCAGCATGCTGGCGCAAAGAGGAGGACGGTCGGCAACGGTTCACGCAGAAGAGCATCGAAGTAAACGAAATGAAACCGCACTATGCGGATAAACTGTTGACCAATTTCATTTCGGGACATGGCCGCAGAGAACTTCTCAATCAACTGCGCGAAGAATTCAAGTTTCCTTTATCCCTTTCTTCCTGCTCTGTTGCCGTGCTCTCCGTTTCGCAGTTCGACCGCAAGCTGCTCGCCAAGTTCAGCAGTCAAGTTCAACTGATTTTCTTTACGCTGTGCAATATATGCAATGAAATATTGAAGATGAAGGGAATCTCCTTCCGCCATCTGAACAGCCCAGGACAAATCGTCATCCTATTCTGGGATGAGCGAGGTTCGTTCAGTTCCATGCTAGAGGAAATCAATAAGGGGATCTACATGACGCTGCATCGTCATGTTCATTTCGGCATCTCCATGAAACGGGCATTTCCGGGTGACTTGCCGCGAGCCTATTTCGAAGCTTCTAAAGCTTTATGGAACCGCAATTTGCTAGATTCCAAGCAACAGCATCTTTTCCTTGAAGAGGGAAGTCCATCGATCCCCCCTATCCATCTTACTGCAATAGAAGAGCAACTTCGCCTCACTGCTCTCAGCGGTAACCGTGAGAAGATCGAAGACTTCACCAAACAGTGGTTAGATGGCGTAAAACAGACTGGATCAGTTACACCGGAGCAGCTCATTCAATGGAATAAAGAATGGGATTGGATGCAGACACGTTGGATTGAAGGTGATCACGAGGCGGAGGGAATTCTCGAGGAGAACGAAGAACCCTATGCAGAGTTGTCCATACGTTTGCCCTTAACAGAAAAGGGACTGCTCGCCTGGGATGATCTTAGAGTCGAGATCGAACACCGCTTGGGAGTAGTCTCCAAGCATCTCATCCAGCAACATTCCAAAGATCAGTTCTTTATTCTTGACATTGCGAAGTACATCGAATCCCATTACCATGAGGAGATATCACTTCAGGATATTGCGGCGCGCTTCTTCTTAAGCCGGGAATATATTGCGCGTAAGTTCAAGCAAGAATACGGAGTCACTTTGCTCGACTATCTAAGTCGGATACGGATCGATAAAGCTAAGCTCCTACTACATAATCCCCATCTTCGGATTGCGCAGGTGTCGGAGATGGTCGGTTACCATGACGAGAAATATTTCAGCCGGGTGTTCAAGAGGCTGGAAGGGATCAATCCCGGAGAGTATCGCAAAGAGCAGACGATGGGGTAGGAGTTACTAGTACCCTCTCTTTGAAGAGCGACAACCAAATAGATAACAAGCGCTAAAACATCAGAAGACCCCGTGAGGGGTCTTTCACTTTTTCCGGGAGAGAATGGGAAAGTTGAAAATGACTCATAATGGGTATTGTTACAGACTCAAATTGAAATGCAATCGTAGGACTGATCACACGAACCAGGAGATATTAATAATCTAGTAGACGTCCATTATCGTTCCATTGACCGTACATTTTATTTTCTCTCGTGTTTGTTATGAATTTGTCTAATCTGCTCTTAAACAATTCTGGCTGATTCTTATTGCTTTGTATCGTGTCGATCCGAACTCTTGTATAAAGATCTGGAAATGCCATGAAATTCTCATATACTTGCTTTTCCTCTTTTAACCTTTGCTCTATAACTCTATCTATTCTGAAAGCATCGTGATCCATATCAGGAAGAACCTTTCTTCCTTCGTCTCTCATGAACCCCAACTTTTCGAGGCGGCGGACACGTTCTTTATTTAATTCAGTCCATGAACTTTTTTTGCTTCTAGGAGATAGTCTCTGAGCCAGCTCCGTTTCAGAAATCTTCTTTTTGACTCCATCGATCCATCCAAAGCACAAAGCTTCCTCGACCGCGTCCAAATATAACAACATATCAGGGGTGGGCGTCATACTAACCAAGATCCAGCAAGACTTTTCAGTCTTACAATTGTTCTGCAGCCAAGTCCTTAAATCTTCTCTTGATTTTACTGGAATTAATTTTTCAATATCCATAGATAAAATACATTATCCCTTCTAAAAGAAATATTAAAAAAATGGCCTTTAATTACAAGACCATTTTTTTAAATGAGTTACTGTTTGTTGGAAATGACTCTATCCAGGAACTTATCAGCGTCGCTATTAAATTTCCAGGAAACTCCGAACTTATCAACTAGCATTCCAAAGCACGAAGACCAAGGAGTATTGGATAACGGCATCGTAACTTTACCACCAACAGACAAATGATTAAAATATTCTTCCAGTGTTTGTTTATCATCAATGACTAGACTAATAAGTACATTATTTCCCTTCATCAACTCACCTGTTACCGCCTTCATTGAAAGCAAAATATCCGACATCATTATTTTTCCACCTGCGAATTCTATTGAAGACTCCATGATCATATTTAATTCACTTTCTGGCAATGGATAGTTTGGATCTTGTGGAAGATCCTTAAATTTTACTTTTTTTACTTCATGTGCGTTTAAAGCTTCCGAATAAAATTCAATCACTTGTTCTGCGATTCCATCAAAGTTTAAATATACAATAGCTGACATAAAGTCATACCTCCTTCTTCTGATAGATGTAGTATAATTTATAAAAGGTGACAGATGTATGTCACCTTTTATAAATAAAGCACAAAAAAGAGGGAAGATATGGAGAAGGCTGAGCGATTAATATCTATAATCATGATATTGCTGAAAAAGGATATCGTTTCAACAACCGAGTTCTCACAATTATTTAACGTGTCTAAAAGAACGATTCTTCGCGATATGGAAACACTGAGCTTATCCAACATCCCGATCTACTCTATCAATGGAGTTCATGGTGGCTACGGCATTATGGATGAATACAAGTTTGATAAACGTCTTTTAAGTAGCTCCGACTTAGAGAATATATTGACTGCGCTTGGCGGATTGAAACAAATTCTAATTAGCGAAGAAGTTGCAGCGACTATTAAAAAAATAGAAGCCATGGTTAGCCCATTGTCTCTGAAAGGTTCAATCCAACTGTCATTTTATGATTGGGAGGGTCGGTCTGAGATTCTTCAAACCTTGAAGGCATGCCAAGAATCCATATTAAAGAGAAAGTTAATTTCATTTGATTATATTGATAAAAATGGCACTACAACAAATAGAATTGTCGAACCATATCAGCTTCATTTTAGCGAAACGAGTTGGTATTTGAAGGGATTCTGTTTACACCGTCAGAGATATAGAACATTTAAATTATCTAGGATCGATAATCTTAATGTGGATGAAACAACATTTAACCCTAGAGATTATTTATTAGAACAAGAACATGAAGCAAGTTATCAACCGCAACTAGTCGCTATTAAGGTGATGATTTCACCTAGCATAAAAGATCAATTCATTGAAAGGTACGGCCTGAAGAGTATTGAAAACTATAGTTCTGAATATTTCTTAGCAACCATCTATGTTCCTCAAAACAGTATTGGATTTCAATTCTTAGCAAGTTTCGGTACAAACCTAAAAATCGTAGAACCCAAAACATATGTTGAAGAATTTCGAAGTTATTTAATTAAAATGTTGGAGAAATATTCTTAAACCATGATCGGAACCCGTGCGATCCCGGCGGGGCGTCGTGTCTCTAATCAAAAATCAAAAAGCCCCTGAAACTTAAAGTCTCAGAGGCAATAAATCTTTACTATCACATAAGTCGCAAGGGTTATGTCGTAAAACTAGGTCCGTATGCCTCAAACTCATAAATCCTTGCTGCGGGGTTTCTGGTCTGTGTAGGCGTCGTTACGTTCAGCTTAATATATCGAGCCTTTACTTCAGTTATTTTGTCTACGGTAATGCCGCTCGTATTGTTGATTATGTTGACCACCGTGTTCCAGTTCGTACCATCGACGCTGACTTGGATATTGTAAGCCTTCGTGTTGTAGGAGGCGGTCTCTCCACCTTCCGATGCGTGCTTGATGACAAATTGGTTTACTTGCTCCACGGACCCGAGATCGATCTGCAGCCAACGGTTACTGGATTTTGAGCACCATTTGCTATCATCGACAACTACGCCGTCCACGGCTTTGACCGCGGTTTGCGAGGCGTTGCACGTACTGTCAACCGTCGCAGGTTTATTTAATGCCACATTTGGAGGTCCGTAAACCTCGAACTCATAGATTCTTGCTGCAAGGTTGGTGGTTTGCGTAGGCGCCGTAACGTTCAACTTGATGTATCGAGCCGGTACAGTAGTTATATTGTCTACCGTAATGCCGCTTAAGTTATTGGTTACGTTTACGACCTTATTCCACTTCAGACCATCCGTGCTAACCTGGATATTATAAGCCTTCGTGTTGTAGGAGGCCGTCTCTCCACCTTCCGATGCGTGCTTAATGACGAATTGGTTCACTTGCTTCACGGAGCCAAGATCGATCTGCAGCCAACGGTTACTGGATTTGGAGCACCATTTGCTATCATTGACAACTACTCCGTCCACGGCTTTGGTCGCGGTTTGAGAAGTATTGCATGTACTATCAACCGTCGCGGGTTTATTTAATGCCAAATTGGGTGGGCCGAATACCTGAAACTCGTAGATTCTTGCTACAGGATCTGTGGTTTGCGTAGGCGTCGTAACGTTCAACTTGATATACCTTGCTGATAATGCAGTGATATTGTCTACCGTCGCACTATTTTTATTATCGGTTACGTCGACTGCCGTTTTCCAGTTCGTACCATCTGTGCTGACCTGAATATTATACGCCTTCGTGTTAAGGGAGGTTGGCTCTCCGCCTTCCGATGCGTGCTTGATGACAAATTGGTTCACTTGCTCAACAGCGCCGAGATCGATCTGCAGCCAACGGTTGCCGGATAATGAGCACCATTTGTCGTTATTGGTTACGCTGCCGTCCACGGCTTTGGCCGCTGTCTCCGAGGCGTTGCACGCACTGTCCGCCTTCGCGAATTTATTTAACGCTAAGTTCGGAGAACTCACCGTTATCGTGTACGTCACCTTATTCGTACCGGTTTGCGCGGTTACGATGATCTTCATGCCCGTCGCTAGCGTCGTCGCTTTCGTTATTCCGTCTGCATTGTAGATCTCGAACGATGCATTCGCTGACGGCGTGATCGCGGCCTTCAACGTGGCTAGCTTGACGTCACTCCCGACAATGATCGTCTCATTTACCGTCCCGCCAACGCTTACCGTACCGATCGTCGAGGTCAATGTCAGTGTAGCTGCGCCGCACTGCGCGTCTGCACTTGAGGCCGCCCATTTCGCATATAGCGTTAGGTCATTATTGATTGAATCTGACGTATTGTAGGCTTGCGTCAGAGCACTGTCGTAGAACCAGCCCTCGAAGCTGTAGCACTCCTTCACCGGAGTTTGTTGAAAAACCACCTTACCTCCGGGTGACACAAAGTCAGGGGGAATCGTTGAGCCGCCGTTCGTATTATAAGTCACGACCTCTTGGGTGTCGCCCCCTTGATCTCCTCCGGCAAATGACGAAGATCCAAATGTCAGTAACGAAACGATGATAGCTGCCACCATCAAGTGACCTCTTATCCTCGCTTTAATCCTTTTCTTGCCCCGACTAAGACCTGACCCTTCCATCATTCTTGCCCCTCTCTCCTACCCTAATAATTAACGCTTTTGATACTGCGAGCTCTCTATCAAAAGTAGTCCATAGCGTTTCGTTCGTACAACATCGTACAGCGCCTTTAACTAGCAAGGAATGCGGAGGATGGGGCGTATTCAAATCATACGGCTGTTGCATCATTCATTATGTTATTCAAAATACGCGAAAGAATGTTTGCTTATTGTTACTTCTGCTTTAATAAGGTCGAAATTACGCTCTTTTCCTAATTTGCTTTGTTATCCGAGCAACCTGAATACTGTAGATTAAGATTTCGGCATTATCGAATGCGGGTGAAACGCACTTTATGGAATCTGAAAAGGGGCGCAAAAGCGGCATCCCACATCGCACTGCCCATAAGCGTGGTCGCAAGGTTGAGATTTCTTAGGGCTTAATTGAATAACTCAAGCCCAGAAGCTCGTCTTACCGAATAGCAACAATTCTTACGAAAACAGCGAAATAAAAAGACCTCTTTAGGTGGCTTTCGCTTTCATTAAACTGCTGAAAAGGGCAACCAGATAATGATAAGAGGGCGAGGATTGGTGGCATATAACCACCGGTCCTCACCCTTTGTCTTTCCCCAAAACCATGCCCGGCAAGCGGTTTTCCAAGCACGTTGCAGGAGATCCGAAAAATTTCACCGCACTTGTGATAAGGTTCTCCGTATCATCTATAGGGCGAAATTAAAGGGCACCCGGTCGGGTGCCCTTTAGCCTTTAATAGCCGCTAGCACGATGCTAGCACGTCCTCTTCATAATCATTGGAAGTCGCTTGGATAGCTCCATACTTGGTTCAACCTCTTCATTATTCAGATAGAGTCGTCACTTCTACAGGCTCAAAGTAAATAGGAGGTGTCGTTACCGAATAATTGGCTAACGCTACGATCTCTTCATCGCGATTAACCGCAATTACACGCAGATTATAAACCGTCTCCGGATTAAGACCCCTAAGTGAAACATGGGTGGTTGGGGTGGTTTCGATCAGCTCCTCATTCATATAAACGTGATAGTTGATCCCCTCTTCCCCATACTCATCCCAATAGAGCTCAATGAAATCGGGCTGGACTTCAGCCCTCATATTCTGTATCTCCCCATAGTACGCGAAACGGAAGGAGGTTTCAGTTAGTCCGCCTTTTCCATCATCGGCCGTCATACGAATTTCTGTTGAACCGATACCAGTTGGGCTAATGCGCATACTAGCTCCTTCCACATCTACCTCTGCAACTGCCGAATCACTCGAACGGGCTGTGAATGTTAATGAATCGCCATCCGCATCATGGAAAACCTCGCTCATATTGATTTCAAAAGGCTCCTCAGAGTTTACTATTCTATCGGATATTGGTTTGACCACCTTAGGAACGGTATTGGTTGGTGTTGGTGTTGGTGTTGGTGTTGGTGTTGGTGTTGGTGTTGGTGTTGGTGTTGGTGTTGGTGTTGGTGTTGGCGTCGGTGTTGGCGTCGGTGTTGGCGTCGGTGTTGGTCCCGATGGTCCTGATGGTGTCGATGGTGTCGTCGGCGTTGGTGCTTGCGGCCGCTGAGCTTGTTCTTGCTGCTGCTTCATCTGCTCCAAAGCTTTTTGTTGCTCCTCAAATTTTTTCTTCTCAGCATCCGAAAGTTGTTGCTTCAACTTCTCCTCCGCTTGTTTACGGGCTTCTTCAAGTTTCTTCTTGTTCTCCTGCTCTTGTCGCTCTTTTTCAGCTAGAAGCTTATCTATTAGGGCTTGCTTCTGTGCGTCTAGTTGACGCTGCTTATTTTGCTCCTCCAGCTGCCTTTTTTGTTCTTCCTCCAATTGCTTCTGTCTTTCCTGTTGCTGCTTTTCCTCATCCGATAATTGAAGCGGTGGGACATTATCCAAATCGATCTTATTATCGGATTGCTTATTGGCCTCATCGATAAGTGCCTTCAATTTGTCTGGTTCTATTAAATTCTGATCACGAGCCTGCTTTAAAATATTAGCAAGCAGATTTTCCAAATTACTCTGGTATCGATCCAGATCGCTTTGAGACAAGCCACCCGGATTCCCGCCAGAGATAGAGCCGGAAGCTTCATTCCTCATTCTCTCCAGCATTTCCGCATTTTCCTGATCTATTTCCTGCTTAGCCCTTAATAGGGCTTCGATAACAGCAGGTGAAGCTTGATTAACGAGACCGGATAGGTCAACCATATAAGGCACATTTGGTGCTTGGGAATTTGGTAAAAAGTTCAGTTGCTGCGAAGGATATACGAAGGCTGGATTCTGGGCATTTCCGTTGTCGCTTCCCTGAACCAGTCCACTGTTTACAAAAAGGGTCGGAATCCCCGTAACCGGATCGATGGCCACAACAAAATTCGTGCCGCGAACATCAGTCACAGCCGTCGGCGTCAGGATGTTAAATGTATCCTTGGCATTTACCAATGAGGACACATTGGCCGCAGCCAGCCCGCTCCATAACATAAAGCTCGTATGCTTTGCACGGGACGCATCACTTAAATTTGAAATGTACAGCTCCGAGTTTTCGCTAATCGTAATTTCATCCTTACGGTCGACCGTCTTTAATATCGCGCTCGTATTCTTTTCCGTAAGAATATGATCACCTTGATGAAGAGTCATGCCATTATAGGCCTGGTAAGTCAAAGAACCACCCGCCTGAGTGATCCAGACCTTTCCTTTTATCTGTTCAAGAACCACCGTACGCGACTTGCCATCTGCTACAGGCAGCTTATCAACGGCTTCTGTTATTTCCCGCAAAATAACCGTCCTTGTGTTCGGATCCCATTGTACGTCTGCTCCGAATGCCTCACTGAAAAACCTGACCGGAACATAGGAACGGCCATCTTTCGTATAAGGCGCCGCTTCCATTACCCGCTGCTCTTCCGCATCCGCCGCAGTATTCTTGACCGTAATCACTTGACTCCCCATTTGTAGCTTGATTCTTGCTTCGCCCTTTGTCAATTCAATGGTACGTTGATTATCCAAAAATCCAACCTTATAGCCCATCATTTCACTTAAGGCTCTCAAAGGAACCATCGTGTGCCCCTTCACAATTTCGGGCTGCGCGTCAAAGCTGATAACCGAATCATCCACTACAACCTTCACCTGATCATTGCGGGACAGATGGGTTGGAAGCCGGTAATACTCAAGCTCGCGGATTTTATTGTTATAGCTGTCCGCAATGAGCAAGCCGCCATTTGGCAGAACCGCTACATCGGTAGGATTGTGAAGCAGGTTGTGACCGTTAATGCCATCTACTTGACCAAACTGCGCAGGTACACCAGCAATTGTACTCACATGTCCATCAACAAGGTAACGAATCGTGTGGTTCAAGCTGTCGGCAATAACCAGTCCATTCTCCTCCGTTATAGCGATCCCTCTAGGAGACTGAAAACGTGCTTCCGCAGCGGCCCCATCTGCATAACCGCCTTCGGCATACAGAGTTCCACTCGCATACACTGGCTTCTCTCCCGAAGATAAACCTACCGCAGTTGTGACCGTACCTTTTGCCAAATCAATATATCGGATCACATGATTGCCTGTATCACTTACATATAAATTGCCTTTATGGTCGATTGCAATGCTGGTAGGCTCATTAAACTTGGATGCCGACAATGCACCGTCCGCATAATCACCTGCAGGAACCACGTAACCGGCTTCAACCTCAACGACCCGATCCGATGGAGTGTTAAGCGTAGTGACTTGTCCATCCGGTGTTATTCGCCGAATCAAGTGATTCAAGGTATCCGCAACATACAAGGTTCCGTCTGCAGCAACAGCCACATCCTGAGGGTGATGGAATCTCGCTCCCGCGCTTGTGCCGTCTTCATCGCCGATCATGCCATCTCCGGCAACCGTTGCTACCATTCCATCTTTAGATATTTTTCGTATCCGATGATTTTCGGTATCTGCTATGTATATATTACCTTCCAAATCCGTGTCCATGCCCGAAGGACCGTTGAACACTGCGGCTTCCTTAGCACCATCGTTCCAAGCCCCCTCAGGGGTTACGTTGTCTTCCGCGTCAAGCATGAAGCCCGCATAAGTAGAAACCTCTCCATTCTTCACTTGACGGATGAGATGATTTCGGGTGTCCGCCACAAGCACAGAACCATCTTTCAAGACAGCGATACCTTGAGGCATACGAAAAGATGCCTTTGATGTCTCTCCATCCCAATCGTCAAAATTACCACTTCCAGCAAATAACGTTACTCTTGACAGAGCTTCATGGCTGCCGCCCAGAGACGGCTCGCTTTGAATTCCAGCAGCCCCTGTGGCTGTGGCTCCAATAAGTGTGGAAATCATAACAGCGACTAACAAACGACTAAATACTACCCTCATATTGATCCCCTTTCACCTCATAAGTTCAAACTTATTTCAAACAATAATATACTGCCGCTATTTTAACTAGTGACAATTGTCACTAGTTATGTCATATGACAAGTGGATATATTTGTAAAAAAGCATTACACGCGTTACGCCTGCTCCGTCAATACCTACCATTCGCAAGTCGCTTGGAATCCCCCGCTATACTCTGAACCAATTACTTCTCCTTCAATTTGCCTACTGCAATATTCTGAATAAACATAACTGCTTCCTAAATTTAACTTCACAAAAAATAACCTCCCTACAACAGGGAGGCTATAATATGATCGCCATCTATGCACTAAACATACAGAACCTAATTATATCTATAATAGAATGTGAACCCATAACAACAAAAAAACTAAACTCGCAAACTTCACATTTTTCACCGAAAAAGCCTGATACATTGGTATAATCCCCTTTATGTAGACACCCAGGTGTGACATAAAGCGGCTTTCAAATGCTGGAATAGAAACAAAGGTATCTCCTTCGTGATGGAGATACCTTTGTTAGATAAGACCTATTTATAATACGAAGTAGTCAATGGTACAAAGACAACAGTATCACTTTTTACATCTCCGTGAATGTACAATGATTTAACGCCAGCGATATCCGCTTGGACAGTGACCAAGCCTTCCTCAGCTTTGATCACATCTATCTTTTTCAAAGTAGTATTGGTATCGCTGTCTTCTATAGTAAGGTCCGTTATATCACCGTTAACAGCTGCTATCTGAAGGTATAGTGTTTGATGCTCTTTATTCGGATAGAGCATAAAGCTAGTGCTGCGGTTGCCAGGTCCATCGTTGAAATAAGCCTCTTTATAATCCTTGCCTTTATAGGTTGTTTTAGCTGAGTCTTTCGTATAATACATATCTTTAAATCCATCAACAATAGAAACGCCGTCGACTTTCTCGCCTATAATAATAGTTTGGGTAGTCTCATCATAATCGACTGCTATATCAAGTGCGTCGGAGATGGCGCGAATAGGAAAATAATTTGCTCCTTGATAGGAGATTGGTGCAATAACATTTCTCTTGACATCACGCAAATCAACATGACTTCCATTGACCTGTACCCTTACCTCAGTATTAAGGTAAGCTTTAATTTCCTGCAGCTTAGTTGCCGCTAAAGCGCCAGTTCCCATGCTGACCAGCATTGATGCGCTTATAATAGCTACAAATGCTTTTTTCTTCATTTAATTCACTCTCCTCATGGAAAATTATACAATTGTTAGTGGGTATTATAGAGAGATTTTTTGCTGCAGTCTATAGTTCTTTTGGAATATTTTATTTAAATTTGAAATAAAATACCGTTTATATTCATTTAAACAGCAGATTACTCATATTCACCTGAATCCGTGACATCTTCAAGGTGAGCTAGACAAACTGACCACTGACAGGACCAGACTGGAATGTGAGCTTAGAGATGACAAGGTGCAGACGGTCTCTTTCGAACGAGTCCACGCTCAGATATGAACAGAAAGAGATTGAAAGAGGTTGAGCTAACCTTTGATAAAAACATAGAGGAATACTTCCAAACCATTCCCCCTTCTGCTGATGAAGCAGAGGGGGATTTTTGTGTTTCTAGCAAAATAGCTCGTAGTAAGGAGAGGATTACGATAGCGATCTAATATTTTTACATCGTATAATTTTTCACATGCAATAAGATTTCACAATGATAAGCTTAATAATGTATACCTTATTACATTTTTTAGGAGGATAATAAAATGAGCAAGTACTCCGAAGCCATGAAGCTGCTGGACGAACAAGTGGGCAACAAGGACGGCCTGATCACTCTGTCCACCATCGCGCTGGAACCGGGGGCCGATGGCAAAAGCCGTCCCGCCGCCCGTATTGTGGACGCCTATTATGAGGACGGCGCGTTCTACACTGTCACCTATGCGACCTCAGGCAAGATGCTGCAGATCGCCCAAAACCCCGAAGTAGCCATTTGTATCATCGTCGAAAACTTTACAGCCGATGGTATCGGTGAAAACCTTGGCTGGGTGTGTGACGAGAAAAACACCGAGATGATGACAAAGCTGCGCACAATATTCGCTGAGTGGTATAACGAAGCCAATAACGACGAAGACCCCAACACATGCCTGCTGCGCATCCGCCTGACAAAGGGCCTGTGGAATGACGCCCATAAAGGGATCAGAAATGAGATTGATTTTGTCAATAAGACGGCAAATTAAGTGGCCTATGTAGTTTTCATATATTTTCATATTAGGTTGCTTCCGCTGGGATATAAGCATACTGCGTGGTTCGCTTATTGGAAAAATGTGAAGTAGTCATTTGATAATAAGCAATGTTAGCACAAAGGGAGTGTCTACACACTCCCTATTTTTCGCCGTTACTTATGGTAGGGATGTACGGTATTTGGTTGCTCTTTTCCTTCATTGCCAATTACTACGGATGGCTTATCGGAGCGGCTATAATCATTTTTATTTTAGTAGCAGTTGGAAAAAGTAAATCAAGAAATAATGAAGAGAGCCAAACAGATCACATCCAATAGTTATCACAAAATGAGGCCAATAAATTGAATACGAAAGTTCAGATGTTAAATGAATTTCCTATTGATGTTAACCTAATCCGAGCAGAAGTAGAATATAAGCTAAGTAGGTGGGGACATATCTCATCATTTTTCGCCATTTTCTCATTCTCTACAATTGATTTCATGGTAAAATATTCTTATATAAGATAACTTCAGGGGGTATGTTGTAAGTGAATAGATTCCGATGTAATTCCATGATTCTTTTTATACTAATATTAATCCTTCTTCCATTCGGTAGCATTACGAGTGCCAGCGAAACAGCTACCACAGAGAAAAGCAACTATTACTTCGTTTACAATAGCTCAAAGGTCGACACTAAGGACCTCGCGACCATCAAGCAATACGTAGCTAAGTTCAAGAATACCAATAACGTTTTGTTCGACGCAAAAAACTACAAGGAAGCTCCCAAACTACTAGATGCCCTGAAAGCCCAGCAGAAGAAGATCGGCGGTAAAGTCGCCGGAATCCAGATCTTTGGTCTGGCGAGTGATGTCCCTTCCTTCTCCTACCTCCATAAGATGAAGCCTACGGAAGGTAATTTTGAATGGAACGGAATCGAGTATGATAAGCGCGAAAAACCCGAGAAGTTCGTGTCCGACCTCTTCTACTCCAATTTCAACAGCGACAGCAAATACCTGACCGACATCACCGTCTACGGAATCATTCAGGAGAATCAACAGGTCAGTATCATTCCAGAATGGCCTGTGTCACGCCTTCCATTAACGAAAGGTGAAATCTCCAAGTACATCAACACCTATGAAGCTTACCGTAAGCAAATCGAAGGAAAATCCATTTCAACCGTTGCCCTTTCAGCCCCTGTCGAGTTTCAAAAAGGACTGGATGAAGCTCAAGATGACATCGTATTCTTTATGAATCGAATGAAAGAAGAAAAAGAAGAATTCGGTTACTTCAGTAATACTGATCTTCGTACTTATTATAAGGATCTCGCTGTGAATCTGACAAAAGAGAATAAGTCCGGAGTAATGGATCTTGTAGTAGGTAGCGATGGAGACACTGAAGGAGCCACTCTGAAAAAGGATAGAAAGAATTACTTCTTCGATCGCAAAAGTGCAGCCAGCCTGAACTCCAACTACTACACAGCCTTTTTCTGGGGATCGGGTACAGCCAAGGGACTAAATGCAAACAGTATCATTCACGATGGAATGGCGCAGGGTAAAATGATCAATCCTATTGCTTTCACTATTTCGACTTACAGCAGAGACGTTGCGAACTACTTGTGGCTTCCAGTCCCAACACCAGAGGGTGAGACAGGTGATGACTGGAATGATTACCTCGCAGTGGATAAAGAACTTTTGGAGAGAAATAATCCATTCTTTTTCGTTTACAAGTACTATGAGGCGATTGATAATGGTAAGACACGTCTACAAAGCTTCTACGATGCACAAGTAGCGTACGCCAATCTAAGCGTAAGCAATAAGCATAATCTGCGGGCGGCGATAGGCTACGAGAATGTTATCTCGCTGCACTATCTCGGACTGGCAGATTACTAACGGCCGGTGGGCCTATCGGATTCTTTCGATAGGCCCTTCTTTTTTTTCCAAGGTCACTTGGGGCTATTACATTTGATTAGCCCACGAACAAATGTGTAAATAAATGTATATGATACCTATGAATGACGCCGAGACGCTCGGCGTGCGGCACAGGAACATAGAAGGAACGCATAAATTATTGCATGAATTCTAAAAAGGAAATGATGCTTCTTTTGTCAAACGTGATCACAGGGAATATGCTAGTTTAATTTTATACTTTTTAATATATCGTTTAAATCGGCGTTGACTTGTTTGCTGACCTGCGATGGAGAAGCTAATAAGGCTTTGGCTGTGAAGGTCACTCAGAACTCAAAGTTAGAGGATGAGGAGTTAGCCAAATTCGAAGCAGTCCAGAAGGCCGTTACCTCTGAAGTAAATCAATACTTAGTGCTCTCATACAAGAGTTTTCGATTTAAGTCATGAATATAGCTTAGGGATATCCTCGGACCTATCAAAGATCAGTTTCCCCTTCTCCTTCGCGACTTTTACCATTTCATCCGCACCCGTCGACGGACCTCCTACCCTCAACACTGCATCACAGTGGTTGATTAGCCGCGTCGATGACGGGTGAAAAATGCGATTGAACGTCTCGTCACCAATTTCGGTTGATCCTGCGGTAGCGATCAGCGGCAGCGCGTACCACTCCCCAAGAACCGGCATATGGCCAGCTTCGTAGATGTTTAAGGCGATCTCGTTCATGAACCGGACGTTCTGTTCGATTTTTTCTGGATCATCGCCGGTTCCCGACCGATACGGCCCTGCGACAAGAATATGCAGCGATTTTCGCTCCGGCTCACTTTCTGCCTTACGTTCAAGCAGCCCGTGCAGCTCAGCGTACTGAAGCAGCAGGATCGTCTTCCCATCCCGAATCTCGCCGGTCCGTATCATCTCTAGGGCTTGGTGGAATGGCAATTCGAGTACCTCGATGTTTTCCTGTTCCTCGTCCAGACCGCCTCCCCTTCCCGACGCCATGGTTGCGTCGTACTCAGCGACATAAAAATGCACGATCTCCGTAACAGACCCCGGTGACATATAAGCCTCTCCGACTTTTTGTACCTTCGCGAGCTTGTAGCCTGTCTCTTCCTCCGTTTCGCGAATAATGGTTGCTTCCGGCGCCTCCCGATCCAGCAATCCGGCGCATGTTTCGATCAGCATGCCCGTAGGATTTTGATTTTTATAGCTTGGCATCCGAAATTGGCAGGTCAGTACAACGGTTTGATTTTCCCGATTATAGAGGAGAATGGTCGCACCGTTGCCGCGATCGTACACTTCACGAGCCTGCTTCTCCCATACCCCGTTATCTTTCCGGTACTCGAAGGTGACCTTCTTCAGCACATACCAATTGTCCGACAGAATTTCCTCTGTAACACTTCGGATTCTGGGGTTGTTCGTCTCCATCATGCTTACTTCCTCCCTTTGTAAATACAGTTTTCTTTCGTAACCAGCAGTACACCTTCACGTTTTAGGATTTCTTCAACATAGGCTCGAAAGTGATCCAATACATGACCCTGCAGTCGTAACCGCGCATTCATGGGAGTAGAAATCATATAGTCAATCAGAGGTTCTACTTCGGTGATTCTTAGGCTGTCCTCATAAATAAACGGTTCAACCTCACGGAAATAGGGCGAGAGCAGCCCGGCCGCATTGTCCAGATGGAAATTCTCAATAACGCGGTCCAGTACCTCCATTCCAGGGTCATAAGATGTCCCCAGTTGCTCCACCTCCTGCAGGTGCCGCAAGCTCATCGTCGTGGCGTAGAAGTGGCCGTCTTGTTTTATGACACGGTGTATTTCCTGGATAGCCTGCTGAATATTCTGCACATGGTAGAGCATGTTGTTGGCGATTACTTTATCGAATTGTCCTTCATGGAAAGGAATTTCTTGCGCGTCCACCAACAGGAACTTAAATTGGGGCAAGCCTTTGAGGCGGCTCCGCGCCTCCTCCAGCATCCCTTCAGACACATCCGTTAACGTGATGCGCCAACTCTTCGGAATACGATCAGCATTGCACACCCACAAGGAACCGTCTCCGCAGCCTAGCTCAAGCAAATGAACATCCGGCTCCTGCCCAAGCTGCTCGAATACCCATTTGTGCCACCCGTGTGGATTGGTACAGAATCGGTTATAGAGGTGTATTCTGGATTGTAACCGAGATGCATTCCGATACTGCTCCCCCCACTTCTGCTCCATCTGTACGGCCTGAATAATGTCCGCCAGATGACTCCATCCCCCCTCGCCTAACCCGTCGGCGTCCTCCAACACCCCTCGGATCACCTTCACGACATTCTCGGTATGGAGCATCTTCTGCCGCACCACATCTAACTGAGCAAGAAGCGAGTTCCGAATTTTCCAACCTAAACCGGCCTCCGCAGCCAGTAGATCCCCGATCTCATCCAGTGACAACCCCACATACTTCAGCGTCTGAATTTGCTGCAGCCGTCTTAGGTCATCCACTCCGTACCTTCGAACAGCTCCTGTATGCTCTTTGTCTGGAGTCAATAGTCCTATCTGGTCGTAATACCTCAAGGTTCGAAGCGTTAATCCCGTCCACTTAGACAACTGTCCAGTTGTGAAATATGTAGTTTCCTTCATGTTTACTCCCCCCTCCCGTTTACAACTAGTAACGTTAAACCTAGTATATCTGGTTACGTGACGTTACCTGCAAGAGATTTATGTGAAACAAGAAAGACCCATTACAACACAAAGTGCAAACAGAAAAAATCTGAAAATAATTTCTTCAGTTACCCCTGCTTATAAGGCATCATCATTAGGGTCCATATCCTTCTTCAATTTAAAATATGGAAGTATACCGACTGCGGTGTTATCGGCATACAATCAAATGACAAAAAGCCCTTGCGAAACGGAGCTCACGGGGGCTTTAAGGGCTAGTAAATTCTACTGTTATACCTCGTATTTTTTTTGCGTAACGTACCTGAACAGTATGTAGATAGGCCTTGAGTTTTGAACATAACTGCTCGAAAAAAACTAAATATCTCGTTTCTCATACTCAAAAGGCTCTTCACAAGAGTAAATTTTATCGAAAAATCCCTTAAACGGGATATCGTCTTCCATACATTTTATGAGATACGACAGCACCTCGTCACACTCCGGTTCCTCACCATTGTTCTGCATCACCTCGAATGCATCAACAATATTTTCCATGAAATTCGCCTGAATAAGTAAAGGCAACTTATCCAACATCGAATCTTCAATCTTGGTCTCGGATCTGTATCCCGCGAGAACGGTTTCAAAATAATCATCCATAAACTTTTTGCGTTTACCGGCGTCTGGTTCGAATTGTATCCAGCCCACTCCGGATGTCCATAGACCTGCTAGGTCAAACATATACCAACCAAAACATGAGTTATCGAAATCATATACGGTTATCTGCCCATTATCAAAATCTATCGAATAATTCCCATCGTTGTAATCAAAATGGATCATACCGAAAGACTCACGATCCCTATCCAGTCCTTCTAAGGTATTAAGGAGCTCTACCAGCTTCTCCTTAAGCAAAGATAATTTGTTGGGGATCAGTTTATCTATATAATCAGCATTGTATTTGTCAAAAAAACTATGCCGGCGATGGACAGGCGTATAGCTTTTCGATATTTGGTGCAGTTGTCCCAGTACTTTACCGCAATTATAATAATATTCGGTAATCGGAGCATCTTCCCGGTACCGATAATTATTTTCTACCAGCAGTTTTCCCTTAGCCTTTTCAAACAGGCAGACAAAAAAGGTGTGGTTATTGTAGGTGATCTCCTCCAGCAGATTCCCCTTCTTGGAGCTGATTACATCCGAGACACTTCCTCCATGCTCGAATAAATACCTGATATACTCAACTTCTCCCAGAAAGTCTTCCCGACTCCTGTCAGGTAAGAAAGCGATTCTGAGTATCTTAGCGCCCTCGCCCTCGCCCTCTTTCTCACAGGTATATACTACATTACGCCCTCCGTCATGTGCCGGGATCAACTGGATTTCATAGCCTTCTAATCCGAACAACTCCGATACTACTGTAAGTAAATAGGTATCTCCGATTGCAACAACTTCGTTATAATTTATAACTATCGCTCCTTTTCGCACAAACATTTATATTTGTTACTGTACAACAAGAACATACCAGATTAGCGGCACGCTTAATGGACTTTTTTGATCATTTTAAGTGTAGTTCACTCTAATGGGCGCAAACCATTCCATTTGACAATACTCGCCATCATACGCATCCGTATCGATTTTTTCGAAGAAAAATTCGCTATCCAATAACTCATATTTCCCTTTGTGCTCTTCTGCAAGCCTATCGATGGCATGATATAGCGCTTTTGCACGTAGTTCGTCAATCTCCTGGTAATGATGGTTCCCAATATAGCGAAAGCCGACGCACAAGGACGCAGGGACAGTGTCGCCTGTAAAGCCGTCAGGAATATCGTTCAGATTCTTTACACGCATAGACGGTAGATAGTACGTCCAACTAAGCGATGGATCATCTGTCCTCGTTAGACCGTAATAGATATTGGGTTCTACTGGATTCGGCACTTTATGCCGCTTGTTCCACCAGAACTGCTTGGCAACCTCGGGCGCTTCTGTCGGCGATTCAGCGATCTCGATTCGATACTTTTGCCCAATTAGATGAAAGGACGGAATCATGACCATATCCGGCCCGTACACCAAATTTCCGCAAACATTGTTCTTTGGAAACAGATGTAGAGGAGGTGTTACTTGAATGTTACTGTCAGAAATTCTGCATTCGCCAGGCGTAAGCCCATACTCTCTTTTGAACGCGCGTATATAGGTTTGCTCATGTTCATAACCGCATTCGAGTGCAATGTCCAGGACCCGTTTCTCGGTTTGCATCAAAGTCTCCAAGCTGACAGCTAGCTTTCGAGAGCGGATATAGCTTTGTAGCGGCACACCAAAAGCGAACTTGAAGATCCGACGTAAATGAACATTGGAGACCTGAAGATCGGCCAGATATTCCGTCTCCCTAGTGCCTGAAACATGTTCTTCTATTCGTGATAGAAGCAAAGATAGAATCTTGTATGGCTCGATAACCCATGCACACTCCTAGGATAATTTTTCCTTATAGTAAGCATAATAGCAAACTCTGTCGGTTACGTAATTAACATTTGTGGAGATTTACGGTCGTTAAATCATGCCGAACAGCCGTATGCCGCCGCCCAACGCACCTCCGAGCGATCCCTTAACAAGAGTCGAAGCAGTTACCGCGCTTATGAAACTAGTTAAATATGGACAGGCAACTATTCGTAATAAAGTACAGTTCAAACAGAGGCTTTGCGTATCAAGATGCAAAGCCTCTGTTTTTTGGTGCCATTGAACAGAGACGTGATCACAGGGAATATGCTAGTTAAATTTTATACTTTTTAATATTTCGTTGAAATCGGCGTTGGCTTGTTTGCTGACCTGCGATGGAGAAGCTAACAATAGGGTATAGATTTCATTATTTTGCTCGCATAGAATCATTCGAAATTCTAACGTTTCATTTTTGTTGCTTAAACTATAGGTCAGTTGCTTCGCATCGATTTTCCCCACCTTCACGGACTGCTCAGTGATTTTTACCGCATTTCTGTCCGTTAAATCTTTCTTGGCGAAGCTAACATATTGTTCAAAGTTCATATCTAAATCGCTCTTGCTATGATGCTGAATAACCATCGTGCTCTTCTCGGGTGAGAATAAAATAAGCTGATGATTTCCTGTATTCTCAATGGAAGATGTTACGTCACTCCAGTCGCCGTAGGCTGTGACTTGGACTTTTTTGTCTTTGGTCGCAGATGGCTGTTTCGTATAAATTGTGGCTGCTTGAATCTTAGCCAACCAGTTCACCTTCGCATCCACTGCTTCGCCGATAAAACGTAATGGAACGTAGGTGCTGCCCTTGATAGTAGAAGGGGCTACTGTCAGTTTTATCTGCTTACCATTGATCTCAGCAGTAGTTGAACTCACTTTAAGCTTGATAAGCGTACCTGGTTTACTTCCCGTGATCGTTTGCGTTTTTGGATCCCAGTCAACCTTCAATCCCAATGCTTCGAAAATAGACCGGAACGGAACAAGTATAGATCCATTTTGCTGGATGGGTGGGACTTGGAAATTAACTATCTCCCCATTCAACAGCACCATGATTTCGTTAGGATCTGAAGGTGGTATCGCTTGTTCATCTTCTTCTTCAAGCACTTTGACGCCTCTGGCAGCGAGTTCGGTCAGAATTTTCTCTGCACTCGCATCCAGAGGGTTATTGCTGAGTGAAACCTCCTTGAGCTTCGGAAGACTTGTTAAGACGCTAATATCTTGGACCTGATTATTCTCAAAGTATAAATGTTCTAATTCCGGGTGATCTCTTAGCGGTTCAAGAGACTGGATTTGGTTATCGCTTATGATCAACCAATTCAGTTTGACTAAGGATTGAATCGGCGACAGGTCCTTAAGCTGATTATTGCCGATTAACAAGTCCGTTAAATTGGTTAATCCCGCTAACGCATCAAGCTTCTCGATGTTGTTCGAATCGATAACAAGCTGCTCCAGTTGGGACAACTCTTGTAGCGGCTCAATTTGAGTGATTTGATTGCCGTCCAGAGCTAGGAAGGTGACTTTATGCAGATTTTTAAGTGGCTCAATATTGGTAATGCCAAGCCCTGAGAGCATTAAGCTCTCTAAATTAACAGCATACTCTAGTCCGCTTAAACTGATAATTTTCTGCTCAGGATCATCGGGATAGAGCGACGTCATGGTCTGTAGATCTTCTTTGGTAATGGGGCCAGTCGGTTTCTTTAGCTCCACTCGAATCGCTTGTTCCAAATTTTTGTCTGAGATAAGCGAGCTCTCTGCAAATGCGGATGGAATAGAAACGAAGCTTAGCAAGAAAGCAAGTACAGTGATTAGTTGAAGTTTGATCGGTTTACGCAAAATGGGTTCACTCCTCGATTTGTCATAGTGACTACATTCGGCATTTGTAAACCATTCCCTTTTATAGCAAAAAAATAGCCCTACAGGTTATCTATTGGTAGGTCTATCATCTAGCCTTCGCAGGAAGATGCGCCTTCACCGCCTACATGGCTTCTTCAATCGTTTGTACCTCAATGACAAAGCATTCCCCTCGTATTGGCTCATCGCATGGGTATATCTTGGATCATAATAATGCTCTAGCAGCATAACGGCGCTTTCGAATTGTCCGATCAAGAGATTCGCTTCGATTTCCTTCGCGATCGGCTGATAATCTTCGAGATTATGGCTACCCGTCCCTCAAGCGCCAGATTGATGAAAAGCTGAGTGCCGGATTCTTTCGTATGCACGACACGGTCAGGCAGGACGGCATTGCCGACGCGATTGCTCTCGCCCTCCATAAAGACATAAGAACGCTGCAGCTTGAGCGCCTGTTCAACGAGCAGCACCTCGAAGGACTTCTGATTGTTCGCACAGACTAATATGCCGAAGATCGATCCGCGATGCCTGGCTCTAATCACGGCAACCTGTTACATCTTTGTTTGCTGATATCAATAGGCCCTCATCCAAACGGGCAAGATACAACACCTCCAACCAGCAGTGGTGATTCCTTCCTAAATAGCAACTTAATGCGAAATTTCGTCCTATTTATGACAAGGTTCAGCGTAGCATTTATAGAGCGAAATTGAAGGCACCTAAACGGTGCCTTGAATGATACAAGATGATTAGTAGAGTAGATCTTCTAATCAGAATACGAATGGGGACAGGTGTTATGAATACTGGATGAAAGGAGATGTTCAGTTGTGAGCCCGTGCATCCACTGCTCGTTCAACCACAATATATGACACCAGTTAGCCAATAACAAGCTCATGTGAGGGAACTTCTTGGATCTGGCCTCCTCCGCGCAATCCCTCATCCATTCTAAGGGCGTCAGGCTTCTTCCTAAGTGGCTGATACCCCCTGACCGTTGAGCCCAGTCTCACCGCCTGCCTATTCTTGCGCCTCCCATTCTCTTCCCGCCCGCTTCTTATACAAGGCCATCTGTTGGCTGAAGTCATAATAATGAACCAGATCGTTCTCATCATATGTCCTAAATTCCGCTTTCTATTCAGCGCCGTATCATCATCAAACCGATGCCACAACGCGCCCGCAGAGGGATGGAAATTAACCGTCAGACTTTTTCAAGTTAGTTGAGGTCGAGTATGAGAAAGTTCGGAAGAATGAATGCAAATAAGAGCGGGACGAAGGGCATTGCCTTTGTTCCGCTCTTATTTAAGTTGGAGAAAATATAATTAAACTTGCTGTCCGTTAACTTGTTATTAATTGTTTAAGGTCGGTCTCGTCAGAAGTTTGGCCCCCAGGAAAGGTCTTTCCCCAAAACATAACTTTATTATTTTGGGCAACATGATTTTATAAATAAAATTTCCATCTTATCCAAGATACACAATAGCTTACAATTAATCATACTCATTCATCAACCAATCAGGTATATTCCATTTTGTCCTAGCTATATTGAACCTATCTTTGTAACTAAAATTATCTGGGTCCGGTACTATGCTATACTTCACTAACCAACCAATAATTAGGTGTCCTTCGTAATCATTCTTCTTTTTAGCGGATTCATACCACCAACTAGCCGTGCTAGTGCACTTAAATAAATTTTTAATAAGTAAATCTGCGTACTGCCAATTGGCCTCAGCTGAATCATTATCAGTAATTATTGTTAAAGCTAAGTTTATAACTGCTGTATCACTATTGACTTCTAAAGAATTCTGTAAAAGTAAATAAATATTATTAAATGGTTCTGTTCCCCTTATTTCATTTCTTCTAAGCATATATGCTAATGACGTACCTGAGTGATGGTTACCTTTATTAAAAGCTCTCGTAAATAATTCAGTTGCAATCTCATAATCATCAAGTTTATATGCCAGTATGCCGAATGCATGGCAATCATCTGAAGAAATACTTTCTAACACTTGTTTAATGAGGTTATTACCCTTATTTACATTCTTTCCAACTTTCTTCCCTTTCTTAAGACGAATTCCATACTCTAGCATTGCTTCTTTCACACCATTATCAGCAAGCCTTTTTAATCTGTTAACCCCGTCTGAAACGTGCTTCTGTAATCCATCTCCGTCTATTAATCGTGAAGCATATAAATGGGCTGCTTTCTGAACTCCTTCTTGGATCAATTGACGAATCAATTTTTCTCCCTTGTCTGCATCTTCTTTCAAGTAGAATCCATCAAGCAAAAGCTCAGAGTATTCTAACATCCCCGATCCATTTTGTTCTATTACTAACTCTTCGAATAACCGAATTGCCTCCTCGGTGTTCATTTCAATTTTATCTCCAAGAGCTAATGATTCAGCAAGAAACAGCTTTGCACTAGAATAACCATCATATACAAGTTGCCAAATCATACGCAATCCTTCTGCATACTTATTTGCAATCATTTCACCTGATAAATAAATTTTTGCCAAATGATATTTCCCTAAACGATACCCTCGAGAAGCTGTTTCCTGTAATAAGAAAATTCCTCTTTGGACATCTATATTTATAGGTCCACCATATATTAATTTCAGCCCATATTCCACCATGCATTTTTTATCTTTCCCTTTAATTGACCGTTCAAAAAGTTCTATCGCATATTCTAAATTATAGCTGACCTTTTGACCTTCTAAATAATAGTTCGCTAAAATTTGCATTGCTTCCGGATCATTTTCTTTAACAGCTTTCTCTAAAAAATTAATGCCTTCGGTTTTACTTGACACCTTAATAAAATTTTCATTTATTAATTTTGCTAAAAGTCTACGAGCATCTTCGTCATTCCTGTCTTCTGCTTCTCTTAGTAATTTTTCACCTTTTCTAAGATCTTTTGGGACATCTTCAGGGCCAAATATGATAGTCTGAGCTAAGTAGAACATAGCATCTAGATTACCATTATCCGACAAACCATTTAACTGCTTTAACCCCTCTGCAATATTTTTATCTAATCCGTTTCCAGAAATCAGTCTCCTAGATTCTTCAATAATGGCTTCCTCGTGATTTATCTTAATCAACTCATATAATATTTTTTTACCTTCTTCTAAATTTTTCTCGAAATAAACCCCGTCCAACATCATTTTGGCAAGCTGCATACCTGCCTCTTCATCACCTTTGTTATAGGCATTTTTTAATAATATTTCTCCTCTTTTTTTATCTTGAATAACGCAATCCCCAGAAACCAACATTAAACCCATTATCCTCATTGCATTAATTTCTGCGTTTGCTGCTTCCTCTAGTAATTCAACTCCATAAGTAACACTCATATCTAATTTACCAAGAATTATCCCATGGCCTAGAATTGTTTTAGCTAATTTATTATCAAGATAAATTGATTTTTCTAACAATTCTAACCCACCATTTTTGTTAGCAGGTAATCCTACACCATGCAAATATCTGTAACCCAATTCTCGCATTGCTTCCGAGTTATTTAGTGATATAGCATCATTTAGATAGTTTAGACCCCTTTCTATATCTTTAACGACATACTCACCATCAATATATATTTCTCCTAAAAGTATCTTTGCCTTTAGATTACCTGACTTCTCTGCCTTCTCCAAAAGGCGAACAGCTCTATCCATATCAATTTCATTTATGTTTTTATTGGATTCAAGTAATAATTTTGCAAGGAAATACTCTGAGTATGTATCTCCAAGGTTTGTTAACTCGCTAAAAATGTTCATAGCTTCATTAATATCTTTATCTAATCCATAACCATATGCATATCTATATGCTAATTTTTTCTTGGCATACTCGTCACCACTGTTAGCATTTTCAATTAGTAACTTTAATCCTAGTTGAACATTCTTATCATAATGCTCCCCGTCAATGAGCATCTCAGCATATGTTGTTTTTGCATTTGTATAGTTTTGTTCAACAAGTTTAGATAAAATATCTTTTGCTTCCCTAATATTTTGTTCGATATACTCTCCATTAAATAAATATATAGCAAAATCAAGTTGGCATTCTTTTATACCTTCATTAACAAGCTCCTGAAGCAAAATCAATCCAATCTCCACATCTCTTATGGAGATTGGTCCTGTTAACAATATTTTCGAGTAGTAAATTTTAGCATCTTTATTATTATTAGCTACCAAGTCTTTCAATAGATTGATTCCTTCGATTAGCTCCTCTTCTGTATTACCAATGCTAACTTGATATCTCGCCAAGGCTAGTTTTGCTTGAACACTACCTTTTGAAATTGCAGTATTCAATAGGTTCTTCCCTTCAGCTATATCTCTTTCAATCCAGTGACCATATAAATATCTTGTCCCCATGATTCTAAGCGCATCCACATAGTTTTCCTCTATAAGTTCGTTTAGGAGATTATCTGCTCTTTCAATGTTTTGCACAAATTTGTTGCCAATTAACAGCCTAATAGCCAATTGCATTTTCCCTAATTTATTCCCTAAGCGAGACGATTCCTCAAGTAATTCTTTAGACTGGTTAATTTTTTCAATATTATCATTTTCCTCAACCAATACCACCCCTAACATCGCCATTGCTGTAGCATCCTTTAGATCTGATGCTTTTCTTAAAAATTCTTCTGCTAGTTTCAAGTTTTTCTGAACCTTTTCTCCTTCAACATATGAAAAACCCAAAAAAACCATTGATTCCACGTTATTAAATTCAGCGGCTTTAGTTAGAAATTTTATTGATAAACTTACATTTTTATTAGATTCCCTAAATATATGTTTTCCTATTAGAAATAATTTATGTGCATTTTGTTTATTTAATAAATTATCCATAAAAGAATCAATTATTACATTAATTGATTCGATTTTAATTATTTGTTCATCTTCCATCTTCCTCAAGAATTCACCAATGAATCGTGCATCTAATTTTTCTTCATTTGATATCCAATCAAAGATATACTTAATGAATTGTTCTACATCTCTGAATGAAAAATAGGAAGTCAAGAGATAATTAGATAAGCCTGGTTTTATGAATCTTATTCGGCCAAATTTCATATTACTTAATTGACTTTCAATTTTTGTTAATTCGTATCTTATCGTTGGCATTCTGACAGTAATCCCTCTGAATTCTAAAAAACTTTGAATATTATCCAAAGATAACGGCTCGATATCTTCGAAAACAGAAAATAAAAGTAAGGACTCTTCAAGGATAGTGTTATTAAGACTTACCTCTTCAATGACAATGAATTCTTGATCTATAAGCGATATAACATTACTAATACTTTCAATGCTTTCTTCAGTAATAGGATTACCAGAACCAGTTATTTTATTTAATTCCTCTATTTTACCTTTAGTACTCTGATATATTTTGTCGTTGAGAGCTTTCTCATTAGGTACTGAGTCCTTTAAACTTGTGAATAATGGTATCACGTTCCTGTCAAACGGTTCTATCTCTATTACGCTCGCTTGATTTTGATTAATAAGCCAGTTTACACATTCATTATTGCTACCCGTAACCATTATCGTGGAACATATATCTACAGTATTCTCCAATAAAAACTTTATCTGATCGTCTAAATGTGTAACTGACTCAAGAGAATCTATAATTATACATACTTTCCCGTTTTCTTTTATTGTTCGCTTTATTGCTTCTTTGAAATATGGTTGTAATATTATATATTCTGGAAATTTAGAAGCTTCATTTTCTTTATTATCTTGCCTAACTTCTTCAGCCAAAACTTCCATATCAATATTGTTAATTATTGTAAGATTACATTGTTCTATAATACTGTTAATGAACTCCAAAATGTTATTTGAATATTTAAATGAAAATATCAAAAAGGATATATTTCCTTTAGTTTTCATCTTATCCATAACTGAAGAAATTATTGCTGATTTACCTATACCTTTCATACCTTTAACGATGGTAAATTTATTATCTTCCACACTATTAATAATTGAATTAACTTCCTCTTCTCTACCTTTCAAAGGGGTTTTATAACTAGAATATTCCTCCTTAGTTAACTTTAATATTTGAATTATTTCTTTTGACTGAATCAAATTAATATCGCTACTAGCCCCTATTTGTCTAAACGCTTCTATATTCGTCATTATAGGTAATGCGAAAAGAAGAATTATCTCCATTACCAAGCTCTGTTTACTTTTTAATGTAAGTCGCATCTCACGATTTTGTCTAATAAATGTAATAGTTTCTTTTGAAGATAGTAAAAGCATTTCTACAATATCGTCATCAGAGTAACTATCTATATTAGAAAATACTAATTCAAAGATATCCTCGTCGTTAGATATTTGCTGATCTCCCTTGAGATTATATATTTCAAGTAGCCAAATTCTCGTATTTTCAAATGATTTCTCTAAGTTTTTTACTAAGTCAATATCTTCTTCAATATGAAGTAAGGTTTGATCTATACTTTCAATATAGTCAATAATATTAAAATCATTTGAATTTATTAGTATTTTATCCATTATTAACAAACATAATTCTGCATTTCTTCTGTAATCTGAATACTTATCACTTTTCTCAAAAATTTCATCTATATATTTATTAAAATAAGTGCTTTTTGAAAACCTTAATGCTTTACTGTTACTAATTTCAAGCTTATTAGTATTAAAATAGAGGTATTTCTCAGTGCTAATTTCGCTTAAATAGTTATTCTGAATTAATTGGGGATTCATCGAATCGAACTCTGACTGGTTATAATCACGTTTTCCTTTTTTATTTAGCCTCTCTTTTTTTTTTATGTCATAGGTTCTAACACCATTATCCGGTGCTAACTCAACGTTTGATAAATACCCTTCATGATCTATAGAGTATTTTCGGTTGCTCACAATGATAGTACCTTCGTCGTCATTATAATCTACAATTGCATAACCATTTAAATAACGTTGATCATTGTTCCAAATGTTATCAGATGTGTTCGAAGGTGCAATTGACATGAACATATCTCCAAAAATACCGCTAAGATTATTGTTACTTCCCCGATGAACATGCCCACAAAATACCATGTCATATTCTCTCTCAATAGATGGTTTAACTGCATCCATATCAAAGGGCTTAAGAAAATCAAACTGATGATGCATCAATGCAATCTTAATGTCGCAATTTTCTATAAAGTCACGAGACTCTGTTATTTGACGTTTACCTAACAAAATAATACCATGGTCTTTATTACTGTCGTAGCATCTCCAGGCAGTATTAAAGGCTGTTATCCCTACTTTAGTACCATTTATATCAACAATATAATTTGAATGAAAATTTGTTATTTTACAGTTAGATTCCACATGAAATTCTTTCTCAAATTCTTTAAATGGAAGTACTCTTTTAATTCCTTTAGTTTCGTTTTTATCTATGAATGAAGAGACCGCCGGTTCATTAGATAAAACTGTAAGGAGGCCATTCTCGTCGTATATATCATCAGCGTATCTATCAATGTCATGATTACCTGGAATAAATATAAATCTATTTTTGTCTATATTGATACAATTAGTCAAAGGGAAAATAACATTTTCTTCAAATTCTAGAAATGCTTGATTTATACTTTCAAAACTCCTTCCCCCTTGATCAATTAAATCACCAGTAAAGAGAATGAAATCAATTTTCTTGGAAGAATTAAATCTGGTTAGATCCTCTGAGAGCGCTTTAATTAATTGTGATAAATCCTTCATACCCTCTTTTTTTATATGAAAATCTGACAAATGAATAAATCGCATATCTATCCCCCTGTATCCTCACAATTTTTATGCATGTCAATGCAGATTTTAAATCTCTATCAGTTCTTAATATAAATCTGGATACGTACTCTCCATTGCTCCAACGCTACTTTGTAAATAAGCTTGGGTCGATTATATTCCATTATTTAGGTAAGGTAGTCTAATATTATCACATACTAATAAAATATACTCATTAAAAGACAAATCTCATCTATATAGAAGAACGTTTTATTGAAAAAGTTGGTATTTAGCTATCTTATCTTAGGTACTTTATTAACTTTATTATTTGCTTCCTACATTAATAAACTTTATTATTTGCTTGTTGATAATCAATCTTTCATTATCCATCATATTTACCAACTTCTGTTAATACTTTATGACAATATTTCGCCCTACTTATGATAAGGCTCACCCCGATTAATCTTCACCACACGGTAGAACTGCTCCGTCAATACCTATCAATCGCAAGTCTCTTCGAATACTCCGCTATACTCTGAACCATCTACTTCTCCTTCAATTTACCTACTGTAATAATCTGAATAAACAAATTTAACTTCACACAAAAATAACCTCCCTACAATAGGGAGGCTATAATATGATCACCATCTATGCACTAAACACACAAAACCTAATTATATCTACAATGGCATGTGAACCCATAGCTGATACCAAATCACGCTTGCGTTGAAGCCATGCAAATGGGAAGCCAAATAATAGAGCTAACACAATTACATTTACAATATTGAAAGTGCTCAATTCAAAGTGAATGAATACATGAGGCAGCACCATAATCAAATAACATAAAACATTTTGAAGCCTAGTAAACTTGTGGTCCCCCGCTATTACAACACAAAGTGCAAACAGGAAGAATCTGAAAATAATTTCTTCAGTCACCCCTGCTTTTAAGGCTTCCATAATAAATGACAGTTGGAATGAGGGATTAATCGCTGTACTGCCCACAGCAAGTAGGACATTGATCGCACCCAATACCACGCCCACCAACACCAAAGTTACACACGAGATCACTACATCTTTCTTTGTACTATTTTTAATTAAAATAATTTTATGACTAGAACCCTTCATCATACTGGTCGCACCAACATATATGATAACGGACGCCACGCCCATAAACATACTAGCCGGCATAGCTATCATTCCAAGTACACAACCGATAATAACATCCGTTAATTTGGTGTTCTTATTCTTTATAATATAAACCACTGAGATAATTCCAAATAACAGAAACCAAATAAAGATCATCTTAAATAAAGCTGCGAATACCCACAAGCACGATAAACCTACCAATAGCAAAGTCAGTTTGAATGCTACCTTGTCTTTCATATTAAGCACATCTCTCCCACCTTCAGATAAAATAGAACTGCCGCCATTATATCAATATCTGGAAGCCAGCGACTGTTACAAACATCATCTTTAGGTTCCATATCCCTCTTCTTTTAAAATATGGAAGTATACCACTTGATAGGAGAGTTAGTAACTCTGGAGGAAAGTCGACATAACAACTCGTCCACTCTCCGCATAAGTCTCTGAAGTTGCGCTGCGCTCATATTCTGTATCCAAGATGTACTTGGACAGTTCGCAAGGAACTTAACCGATTCAATTAGATTAACGGAGTCCAAGTCAGTACCCGTCTCACTCCGTGTCAGATCTAATAGATCTTCTAGGGGCAAATTATACGGTGGAAAAATACTCCCTCGTTCTTGGATATATAGAGTCTTGAGCATGATTTCTAATGACCAGTCGCTAAGGATGAGGCAAGGTTTGGGGAGGTTGTGATGCAGGAACATTGGGGTGAGGTTCATGTAGGTTTGAACCGTATTATACTCAAGCTTCAGGCCACACTCAATTCCCATTATGTATTCTCCTAAAATTTAGAAGTATACGCATATGCGTACCAGTTCATAATTTATTATATGGTACGTTGTTGCGTATAGTCAAACTTCTAGAGGTGATTGTTCATGACGAAAAAAATCATCGTCAAAATTCCAGAATTGCTTAAACGCCACGGCATCTCATTACGTGAACTTTCACGCCTATCCGACGTACGTCACGCTGCGCTTAGTGAACTTTCCAATGGCAAAAGAGAAAACATTAATTTCTCTCATATCGAAAAAATCGCCGATGCACTTAGCATCAGCGATATTAGGGAGATTATTGATTTGGTTGAGGTAACTGACTAAGTAATAATCCTACATAACAAGTGCTAGATCGTAAATTCCTATATCGGAATTTATGATCTTTTCTTATGAGCAATATATAGTACTCTTTACTCCTAAATTTTCAATAGAGTATGGAATATTATCTGATCTATTTCGATTATGTATCTCACATTGATTTCCCCAGTGGATTAAGTTCCTTTGTATGCCTACACTGTGGAAACTTACTACAACCCCAGAAACCAATGCCATTCTTATTCTTACGCTTCACCATCGGTGCTCCACATTTACAAAAGTCGGATGTGCTGGAGTCAGCCATCGACTTTGCCACTGCAACCTTAGATTGCCCCTTATCAACTGGCTTCACCTTTTTATTCGTAGGTTGCCATTTCCCCCATACCTTTAGCTTTTGTTCAATAATTCCTCCGTGCCAATATTCAATCGTACGCTGATCAGCTTCCTTCTTCGCTTCTGAAGTTAAATCTGATGTTGTAACCAATAAGCTAAGAATACAGTCGTGATTGCGTTTAGCGCCAACCAATTCACGAACGGTCTGCACGTTCACCTTATTATAATCCGCATAACACTTGGCTTGAACTGCCGTCTTCTCACCCCGCCGATCCGTAATGACTAGATCCACACCGCCATCTTTACCTCCGACCCCAACCTCTTTGACAACATATCCTTGGTCTCGAAAATATAACGCAAGTAAACGCTCAAATTCCGCACCGTTCAAATCACTTAAATGCCTCGATAAAATGACTTCATCTGGACGACAGATCATAGATGAGCGTTGTACTTTTCCCGATGCTTGTCTTGCGGTACTTTTCTTCTGCGTATTTGTTGATTTACTCACTCTATTCCTACTATTGCTTTTAATTTTACGCTTATTTTTCTTGTTAACAGTGCCTTTAAGCAGCCCTGCAATTACTCCAAGTAAAATAACTATTCCAAAGAATCCTACAACAAACCAAGTCATTTCCTTAAACCAAATTACTTCTCCCATTTGCATTCTGTTCCCCTGCTTCCTTATGCTCTCTCCGCTCAAAATATAATCTCTACGGATACGATAGTAAGGACTGCTACAAACATTATTTGTAGCATCAAATAAATCCTTACAAGAATATCGCTATTTGTTTAGTTTTATATGAACTTGATGTCCATACTCTTGGAACATATAAACTAGATTCGAGCCATCAATAAGAGTTATTGGTTTATTCTTCGCAAATTCTCTCGAATCGGGACCAAAGTAACTGGTGGTAACAAGAATTCCTTTCGTTGCACCTTCGGATAGAGTTGTTCCATAAAGGTCACGCACTGCGGATACTGGTACTACATTATTATATCTTTTTGCCTGAATTACGAATTTCCCACCTCTAATAGGATCAGGATCAAAAGCGATTGCGTCAACGCCGCCGTCACGGCTTGCCCTAGTTACTTTTACTTCACCCTGCTCAGAAGAAAATACACTTGAAAATAGCTCCCTCACCAAGTGTTCAAACTCTTCCCAGTCCATTTCAGCCAAGTTAGTTGAAGAGTCAAGATACTCTAATACACTATGTGATTCTACGAATCTTGTATCATCTGTTCGAAGTTCAAGTATAGGTCTGACAGGAGCTAAATGGGCTAAGGGGCCCGCAGCAAGCCCCTTCAGATTTTTAAAACATTCCTTAGGTTCCACTCTTTCAAGGTTATATACAAGAAACTCCGCCTTGGAGACATGGCAAGAAAGAATACAGGAATGAAAGTCGTTCCCAGTCTTTTTATCTATCCCTTTTACCCAACCATTAAACACAACGTTCTGAACATCATCAATATAGACAGATTCAAATACTTCATGAATTGTTCGTAGACAAATTTGATAGAGAACATCCTCGTAATATACATTAAACTCCTTATCTTTCATTTCGACGATATCAATTTCTTTTCTTGATGCCACATATTTATGCTGAAGTATTTTCGGGACAAATTCCATGCCAGGTAAGTTGTAGTTCACTATAACTGTTCCGCTTATAGGATCATATTGAAGCTCATAGTCCTGTTCGAAACCTTCTGGATATTGAGATCGTTCTAATACCATATATACATATTTTTCAATTTCTTCCCCATGACCTTCTTCAAAATCCCGCTTGAATTGATCGATACTCATATTATGTTCGTTTTGTTTCTCCAAATACTCTTGCTTGCGTTGTTGGTGTTCATTCCGCGCATCGTTATAAGCATTTTGAGCGGCAGCTTCTTTAGTCAATCTTTTTTCTTTCAAAGATTTGATGATTACTTCAAAAAACTTTTTCTCTTTGGGAACACCAAATGACGCATACAAAGTTTGAAGTTCAGGTTCCTTCTCACTAAATGCCTTTTTATCAATTAAGGAATTCCAATTCAATTTATCATTAACACGAAGAGTGTCCTTTAGAATATTTCTATATTCTTCTATACTATTCAGTGCGGATTTCGTATCAAATTCCGCTTCTTGCTTCAAATCAGCTATGAACTCCCTTTCCCTTGCTTTCCGTTCTTGTTCCGACCACTTTCTTATTTGTTCTTCCGCCTTAAAATGAACTTCCGCTCTCGTCATCCCCTTGACTTCTTTATTAACGCGCAAGTAATCATTTTTAATGATCAACGAATAATTATAAGATCTAGATATTAAAATCCCTCCAACCTTGGATTAATATTTCAAAATTTCCCATTATATTATAGTTAGTTATTTCGACCTATTGTATCCGAATTCCTTTGATTTCGAGTAATTTTCTCCTTTTATTACACGTTTGAATTTTAATTATATGTACATTACTCATGAACAGTCGAAATACATTGAATTAAAAATACCTTTCCCACTTTGAAAGAGTCATTAATACTATTCTATCTGCACCCAATGTGCTGAGAGATTGAAGTTCAAATCGAAAAAATCGCGATGCACTAGGCATCAGCGATTTTCGAGAGATCATTGTATTGATTGAGGTGAAAGATTAGATAATTATATTAAATCGTTTTCTTGCCTTACTCCAGTTACATATGGCACCGATTCCTCTGCCGCGATAAGGACCTTCTCTTCGTGTAGCGGATATATTATACTCCGTGAACGAGACAATCGATCTATAAAATACTCCTTCAACAAAGGATCGACACAGTAAATATAGCAACCTTTCATCCCTCTTGTGAGGAGTGTACGGTAAGTGTTTTTAATGATCTGATCTGCAATCTCCACAGCCTCAATGTTGTCTTTCTTGTACATTTTTTTGAATCCAGACAACGATTTATCCGTCTTCGCACGTTTAAAGGGATCCGTGACTATTTCTCCATCTAAATAACGAAGGTCTTCTCCTATGATAATTCCTACATAATCAAACTCCAGCCCTTGTGAAGTGTGAATACAACCAACTTGCTCCACCGATTCAGGATCGATTGCCCATGTTAGTGTATTGTTCAGATTCCAGCTCATAGAGAACTGATGATCTTCCAGATAAATATCATGAACCTCTGGATTGCTTTTCCCTTCCGTCTTCCAATACCAGCAGTAACCCGCTAGCATCCTAGCTTTATTATTAAGTTGATTCTTATTAAATATCTCATTGCGTAGTTCATTAGGGTCATCAAAAACTTTAAAATCATACTGAAAATCAAAACCATCTGCATTTGCTGTTTCCCGAAGCTCCAATACATCATCTAACCATGCCAAGTAACCATCGGAACCATTACAGCGAAATTGAGATTCTAGCTTCATCTCTACTACTTCAGCACCGTATGACTCGGCAAATTGTTTGATCTGTTCCTTATTCCCTACGTCATGTATCGAGATTTTTTGATACTCATCAATGAAAAAAACAGAACATTTAGCAGCTCGAATGATCTCCATCATCTGATTTTCACCTTTGTTCTTGAATAAGCCTGATTTCTCGTTAAGTCGATGGGCTTCATCCACGATTAGAACATCCAATTCATTTGGCAATGCCTCATGATAGACTCCCGAACTCTTGAACAGGTTATTAATAACTGTCTTCTTATAATTTTGCTGAAGCCGCTTAGTATATACTTCTCTTGGGGCGCTGTTCTTGGTGACGTACTGGCAGACCATCTCTTTGGAGGTTAATTGGACTAATAAATTAATTCCTAAAACTGACTTCCCGGTACCAGGTCCGCCCTCCACGATCAGAACCTGCTTACGATCCGTAGATAGTGCTCTTTTGGCCATTAATATAGCCTCTTCATAGACTACCTTCTGTTCTTCGATCATAATAAACTCTTCATTTCCATCTAACATTTTGACTAGTGAGTCCTGCAAAGACTTAGACGGTCTAATCTTTCCTAGTTCAATCAGATATAGTGATTTTTTACGGTCTGTTTTTTTAATATAAGTAGATATAAAGCCCCTTAACTTTAGGGCATCGCCCTTAATAAACACCGGGGCCTCCGATATGTAGTTATCATATAGAGTATCCGTAAGTGGATCATTTTCTTTTTGGATATAGTTATGTAAATAGGCACAGGGATATAAAGATATGGACTCGTTCTGAACCGATTCATTATAGTCTGTGATTAGCTTTGCATATGACCAAGCTTGGTACGATGGATGAGTATGTTTGACCATTCTTCGATTCATAGCCGTCTCAACAAGACCATCTGAATTTTCAACTACGTTTACGGAAGACCATTGTTTTAATTCCACAATAACGACAGAATAACGGTCCTGTTCATCCAAACCTGTTAACATAAAGTCGATCCTTCTTGAAGTCGTAGGTACCTTATATTCAATAGCAACGCCTACATCATCAGGAATGATTGAAGTGTTCAGGACCTTATACATATAATTCATAGAATTATTCCAGGAGTTAAACTCACTCTCCGAGATTTTACCGATTCTCTTTAGGTAATTCTCATGAATCTTAACAGCGATGCTATCATTAGTAACATCATTCATGAACTCTTCTTTGGTCGCTTCGTAAATTATCATAGCTGCCCCACCCCGTTATTCAGCTTCTGTATATTTTTTTGATGTTCCCTTAAATTTGTCTACGGGATACTTTTGTTCATTTTTCTCTAATTTTTGAGAGATAGCATCCTTAACATCGATGCCCAGTTCATGTGCAAGCATCAGTGAATAGATTAATACATCCGCTAATTCATCACGAATATCGTTAAAATTAACCTCAACCGCCTGTTCACTACTCTTCCACTGAAAGTTCTCTAGCAATTCGCTAGCTTCTAATGTCAAAGAGATTGCCAGATCCTTAGGGTTATGGAACTGCTTCCAATCCCTTTCGTCGCGAAAGGCTATGATTTTATTTATTAGATCGTCCATGTGGGCACCCCTTGGTGGTGGATTATGTATCTATTATAGAACTTAAAGAATTAAATAGATAACGTTTGTAAAATTCAGGTATCATCAGTTTTTTATGATTATATTAATCGTACGACAGTACCTCATCCAGTTTCATCTAATTATTTATTCCCTATTGCTTCCTGTTGTCGGGAATCTGATGAGAGGTAAATCATGTTTAGAAAGAATGCTGTTTTTAATTTATCACATAGTAATTGTTGGGGGTTATCTCATGATAGCTAAACCCATCTACTTCAATTGACTAATTGCCGAAAAGGTTTATTGTCAAATCATGTATAATAATGTAAACTGAACTTGTTTAGTAGTAATTTTAACCTAGGAACTAATCTGTTATTATAGTGCATGAGCACTAGAATGGGGAGATTGTATGAAAAAAAAACATATTTCCGAACTTCTTAACCATGCTCGAATTGGACATTCTCACTTTGAATTTGTGGATATCAACGTCTTAGATGACCAAGCATTATTTATTGACCCTTGTTTAATAGAAACTCAACGAGGACTTTGGTACAGTAATGCAACCAAATTGTTGGATAATTTCTTCAATAAATTTTATGAGTCGTACCGTAACAATGATACACTTAAAAAACTAGAGTTACTATCCTGTGCAGGAGAAATTAATTTTACAAAGTTAGGTTATGGAAAGGGAGATAATGGGCACGGAAATACAGCAAAAGGTCTATTAACAACTTTCAAAAATCTGGAAACACTGACAGTGAATATACCATCTATTACAAAAGCAATGGACTTACCTGTTACTATATCAGGCTTCAGTGAAGATGGACTTTCAGATATGATAACTAATATTTTGCATCTCCAATTGAACGAGTTTACACTAGAACAATTAGCTATTACGAATGTAAAGCCTAATTCCGAAGACACCTTTAATACTTGGGATTTCGCCTCTTCATCTTGGAAGGAAGTAACATCCCCCTGCTATCGTTATGGAAATAATAAGATTCTACTAACTCCAAAACATATCGTTAGAAAAAAGTATCATTTTGGTGCAAATCAATATTTAATGCGTATAATTCTAGAAAGAGCTAAAAAAGAAACCGCATATACTAATCCCAAAGGAAAAACTCGTTATCGGACCACCAAGAAAGAACTCAAACTTGCAATACCAAAAGAAGATCATAACTGGAAATATAAATTTATTAACGAGAAAACAGAAAGTGACCAGTCTTTCTTAATTGACTACCATGATACCATCCCTTACTTGTACAGCGATAAAGCAATGACTGATGCTGAATTAGACAAATTTATTTACTAGTCAGTACTAATATATAGTTTGAACTTGAAACCAACTTAATTAACGCAATTACTTGACGATTGAATAACAAGAAACAGCCCTCGACCGCCGAATAAAGCGGTAGAGGGCTGTTTCTGTGTATAGTTACAACGAAGGATTAGACATCCTGTTAATTGAATACCCGATGCAATGATACTACATACTCCACATGTGTCGTGACTGGATTCAACTTGTATAGTAAACATCTCGTCTACAATGAGTCAGTAAATCCTTCTTCTGCAAATCACTTATCTATGAGCGGTCTACAATTTCGGACAAAACAAATGCCCTGACCGCATGAGGTAGGGCTTTTCATGGTGGAGCCAAGGGGAGTCGAATAAGCCATAAAGTCATGAGAACCTTTTTGGTGCCTATCATATGCACTCCACTGGATGAGCGCGCTTCGCCAAAGCCCACCGTAAGTTGGTAGGCTTTGGTGAACTATGGCTTAACAATTCCCGTTCCAGTATTCGGTGGTTTCCCAGGGGTTCCTTGCCCTGGTTGATGGCCATTATCTGGTTTTGGTTTTTTGTTTTTCATTTACTTCACCTTCTTATTATTTCCCAGGCTTTTGAACACTGGTCGAATTTGATGGCGGTTTTCCTAAATTACTCACTGGTCCCGGTTGTAAACCCTTCTGTACCGTTGTTGGTTTGTACCCTTCATTTAAACTTGTCAATTTGGGTTGATTATTTTCTCCCATGGTTACTCACCAACCTTCTCGAACTGAATAAATTCTATATATCTAAGTTCTTCTTTCGGTATCCAAACACCTTTTGTACGGACATTTAATTGCCACTCTCCCGATTCCGGATTTGGAGTGTAAACTTTTTCAAGGTAAATGTCTCGTTCCTCAGGTACCGACGAAGCAAATGAATCACTTGAATAAACCCCATAAAAAATTGAGTCATCCTTTAAAGTAATCATAACCCAATTACCACTACTCATAACGTAATCCCAAGCTGTCGGAATGGGATGTACAGGATTAATACCTATGTAACCAACTAATTTTCTAATCCATTCTTTTGCCGTAATAACACCATAAAAAAAGCCAAGAAATAATGGCGAAATACATAATACTCCGAAGAGAATAAAAATCCATAAAACCGGATGTTTATCCCAGTATCGTTTGTCAATTAAGTCATTGATAAGCCAAAACCAAATTACTGCATTTAAAAAGCTGAACGAAATAAATCTTAAAATTGCACTTTGTTCACCAATTACCCTTTGAGGGACTAAACCCGAATAGGCACTACTCATAATGAAACCTGGAACGATAAACATTGCGATATAAATAATTGTATCCGCTGTAACTTCCATTCTAGTATCCCCTTTATTATGACTATATTCTCAATTGAAAATATTGTCAAACATATCCACATTAAATAAAATCTACTCATGTTCCTATCACCTGTAGTTCATCTATACTCGTCGGGAATACTGGGTACAGGAGGTGGAGTCCATAGCAAAAATAGGTAAAATCAAATTGAACCAAGATACATTGTAAGAACAAGAGGTGTACTATTGCTACTTATACATTAATGATTCCTTCGCACTCCCTTGCCTATGGAACATCCCAATCTGGTCAAACCGTCTTATGTCCAACCAAAACAAAAAACGCAGCCCCGAAGTACTGCGTCGATTATTCGCTACCAAAGACGAGCCATATTCAAGTTCATAAAAAGTTCAGATACTAACTGCGCCTGAGCTGCGACAGATAGGTGGTAACTATGGATTCAACATACTAACTCCTAATGAGCGACACACAGCACACACATTCGCCAAATGGGGTTAATCCCCTTTAGGCTGGTTTCTCCCACAGTCCGATAAAGCCTTGATATTACTTGTCACTATATATTCAGACTAATCCAATATTCTAATGAATCCTTTCTCTTGGGAATAACGTTAATATTTAATTCAGATATATACGAACTTGTGCTGTCTGTTAATTTGACTGCAACTACAGGCTTTCCTATGCTTTTCGCAAACTTAATTTCATCGAGTGAAATTCCCGTATTATTTGCCGGTCGATTTGAACATATAACAACATTGGCATATTTTATTTGCTTCTGTATCTGGGGGTCAACATTGTATCTTCTATCAATACTATCAAATGGTGAACTACTTGGTACTGAATAATCTCTAATATTGAATTTTGTGCGATCCAATAGGGCACTAATCTCAGTGTAATCAGTGTTATTCCAGCGATGTGGTATAAATACGTTAATTTTCATTTTTACCCTCCTATATAATTCTAAAATCTTGTATCTTTAGATAATTTCCAGTAATGCAATCCTAGAGCTGTCAGCTTGCATGACTTACTCTTCATTGCTGCAAAATACATATGTTCTTCATCAACAGGTTCAACAAGTCCAACACTTTCAAATAACTGTAGCTCTTTAAATACATTAACATGTTCTGCGATTGCAAAAGGTTCAATTATTTCATGCCCGAAATTAGGATTATTTGTAAATTCATATGAAGGATCTAACTTAAATTCAGAACTGGGAGAGTCAAAATACTGACCTAATCTACGCAAAATGCTTTTAGGAACTCTTGGTTCTAAATCTCTGATCGAAACAAAATGTGAGATATTTGTCTTAAAAACTGGTCGCTGTTGCCATGCACCTAATGATTGATCGATAAATGCATATATACCTGCTGGCGTAATCTTCCCAGTTATATCTGCTGCACTACCTCTCAAACCTTGTAAAAACAAACTTGTAAACAGACCTTGACCATCACTTTCCGTGGCTACTTCATCTCTCGAACTGGCTGTCATAATCGTTACGCCTTCACCTAGTATAGATTCATTGCTACTTACAACCGGTGATTCACCGAATTTGCCTGAATAACAGCAGTCTAGAATAATAATCTTATTTTTACATTTTGATTTATTGGCATATCCTAAAACCTCACTCATGATTACACCTAAATCTTTACCTTTATAATCAGGTGTTACAAGATGACCGTACTCACTTCCATGTCCTGAAAAATATAGCAAGGAGGCGTCTGCATCTCCACTAAATAATTTATCAATCAAGTCCAATAGCTCAGCTTTTGTATTTATATTAAGTTTCAAGGAAACATCGAAATTAGGTGCCCCGCCTCCATTTGTTTTTAATAATTCTGCCAATGCACTTGCATCATTTACACATCCATATAGTGGAGCATTTGGATATTCGTCAATTCCAACAATCAATGCTCTTTTCAAGAAAACACCCCTATACATATAAATAAATCAGTCGTGCAAGATTATTACCGTTTCAATATTATATTCATAATAATTCGACATATTATTCCAATCTCCTTTTATTCCCTAGAATCTTTCACCTTTGTGACCAACAATGGAATACCTATCGTAAGAACTGGATTATCACCAGCTACTCTTGCAATACTCTCCCACACCTAAATCCCCCATACACAATACACTTATTCGCAGTCGCCACCATCTGCGGCGGCATTTCTTCCCGTAACCGCCACACGAAGCTCATGGGTTTGTTGCCTTCATTGCGGACATAGTCCGCTTCGCCTAGGAAGACAAATGACGAGGTGTAGCTGTTCTTCTCTTTGTATTCCCGGATAAACAACGCAATCCGATTTCCTGTGGTGCGGTGGTGGATATAACGCTGCGCCGTCTTGGTATCTTCGGATACGCGGCTTTGAGGCTGCCAGTGGAATAATTCTTCATTGATTGCGTAGTCTTCGTACAGGGTCGAAGGTAAGAAATCTTTATCCGACTTATTCAAAGTAATGAAGAAAATGTTCGTCTTCTCCGCTTCAAAATATTTGGACCTCTCACGGAAAGTTGGAGTTCGTTCCCCATTCCAGTAAGCAAATGCTGCTAAAATCTGGTCCATGCTGTAGGTACAGTGGATATCGAGTGGACAAGTGAATGGGAACTCATTACTCTTATCCACAAAATCGAGATGGGCTTCGTTATATTTTGAAATCGACAATTCATCTCGGAACTGCGATCAAACCAGAATACAATCCACATCTTCCTTTATATTCTGTAATTCTTTAATCATTAATTTAAATTTACTCCGCTACTCAACTTCTACATCCAAAACCTTATCCGCTAAATCAACATATGAATGATTGAGCGTTACTTTTACTTTTCCAAGCCGACGTTTCTCGCGCCATTGACGCAACTCTTCCTCCGACTCTAACTTCAACTCAGCGATTTCCTGTGCTCGGTCAAAAATATATTTACTTGTGTACAGAACGGTGTAGATTCTTTGTCCACCTAGTGCTATCGGTTGTTCTAGTTCTTCCCAATTCTCAATAGTGAACTTCACATATAGACGTTCTTCAGTACCTGGTCTCACAGGTCGCTCCTTTATTTCGCGTCGCCGTACGACTTTCCAATCAATGATCTTGCCAACATAATGGATTCCCGTCTTACCTGTTGTCTCGAATTTCTTCCTAGACTGGCACATTGCAATATATGTTAATTGGGTGAGCACCTTAATGTCCGTCACGTTTTCCAGTGGTAGGTGATAGAATTTGTGCTCCAGAGCCGTATGCATTTGAGAAACCTCTCTTAAGGAACCTACTAGAACATTCTTACCTGATAGTTTATTTACAAAATACTCTTTCGTTCCTTTCGGCTTTGTAGAGCGTTCATAAGCTTTTTCCGGACTATCCTGTATAAGCTCATCTAGAAAATCTTCTACTAGTCTCGTAGAGTTTGGTAGGAACGGAAGTGCCCCAATGTTTAGTTTCTTAATACTTTTATAGAAGTGATGCTCCTTAAACCTTTCCTCATCTGGATATGGAAACAATACATACGCTCCAAACATACTTCGTTCATACTCAGCACTGCTATTTGAAGAATATACTATCGCATCCCGATAACGGTGCATCGTGTTTATGTCATCCTCTTCCGGTCCGGGTGATCCATATACGTTATGATAAGGGGTACCTGGATACGCAGCGTTCATACGATACTTCGCATCAAAGATAAACTTATACTCCTTCTCCTGACCCGCATCTTTTTTCTTAAGTGAGAGAATATTATCTGGCTTCTGAGACAAAGTTGGTGTCTTATCGGATTCAGGTAAAGCATTATAATACAGAGTAAATGTTTCTCCGTTAAGCGGATTCTCGTATACCATTTTGGACTTCCGCCCTTTATCCAACGTTACAAATATCCCACTTCGATTAACCTTGATAATATCTTGCTTAATTAGCTTGTACTTCTTACTCAACAAATGGTGCAACTTAAGGAAGCACCAATACTCATATATTTGAGCAACATCCTTCATGGAGAGTCGGAGCAGGTCTGACTGAATGGAAAGACCCTTTAGTAGCATCAAATAATATCTATAAATATCCCGATAGCCTGGTGCCATCTGAAGTACAAGGCTTACGTTCATCTGTTTCATTGGACCAACTTGTTGAAGGAAATCTACTCTAAGAAGCAAATCGATCTGACGAATCATCATATCAATTCTCTTAATTAGTAATGGATCGGGTACACGGTTTCGACCATTCCACCTAACCTTAAGTTGCTTCAACTTTTGGATTACGCGCTCGAGCATCCACTTTAAAAAACGATTTTCTTGCGTATCATAAGAGATCCTTCTCCGAGTTTCTAGTAAATGAGTCGGTTGATACGATTGATTCCCTAATCGAATAATCCCGTTTATGTCATCTCGGGCTAAATATTGAGGATGCTTAGCTAAGTAGGCTAAATTTTCTTTTCCCGCACGCTTCACCCTTGAGACTTCTCTTAGTTGATTCTCTTTGGTGAGCTTTTGATGGGGGTTCACTTGAATTCTTTCCATAGCACCATGCATCTGACTAAAAATATGTTGTAATATCGTGAAAAACTCAGTTAAACTCTGGTGTTGCGTCTCACGCAACCCGCTCATCTGATAAGTTCTCCGCAAAAAATCAAACGAGAGATTATATATCTGTTCATTTATCTCTTTTAGAAGCATCTGATAGTCTCTCTTGTAATCCATCTTTGACGGGAATATCTCGACCTCTAACGTTAACGCAGACTGATTATCAATTTGTACCTCCAGTTCAGTAAATCCAACTTCATTTCCAAATGATAAAATTCCAGTCAGTACGGAGTCCCCTTTAGGCTTAATAGCCTGCCGCAGTAACACATTTTCATGATAAAAGCGAATATTCGAGACCTGTTTCTTCACTATAACTAATTCATAATCCTGAGTTTCGTAGAAACACGGGAAAGATATATCTCCTTCATTCCAGTCAATTAACCCCTCATCATGCGGAGAAAAAACCTGCACTCTTTCAATCTGCAAAACATCATAAGCGGAAGAACATTTAAGATATGCTTCAGTCCACTCACCCTTAGGACGATGCAGTTGAAGCATTTCAACCGTTGGATGAAACGGCTTGCCCTCAATATACAAAGTGAATATATTTGTCTCAATACGAAGAAGCTCTACGCTCCGTTTAAGAAAGCCAGTATGAGGTAAATCCATCGTCTTCTAACCTCCGGAGCATGTATGCTAATTTACGAGCACTTTGCGGATGTTTGGCTGGAGGTGGTGTTTTCCCCCTATTCCATTGTGTATAGAGTGAGCTAGCATCTTCCATTAACTCATTAACGCTCAAGTTATTTCCTAGTGCACCTTTCATTAGTTGCAATAGAACTCTCTTCACAGAAGAGTGACTACCCTGAATACGTGGAAGAATTTTTTGCATCAGTTGAAAATCAAAAGCTTCTTCCTCCGTCATGAGCTTAAATCGCTCGTTATAGATCAAGTAGAAACATACAGCATCACGGATCCGAAATCCGACATGTGCATGTATATCTTCTAGAATGTCATTGATCTTCGAAAGCTTCTCTGTTGTACGAGTAACTAACTCAGAATATTCGGAGAACGCATCAACTAATTTGAGATAATCACTTCTTATGAACAATTGATGAGCAGTTAATTGTTCAGCACTACTATTAAATTGTTCGTTCAAAATTGGAAGCTGAAGCAGATTAATATAATTGAACTCAAGCGTATTAGCCCGATCTAATATTTTTTTACTAAAAGGGTACGTCGTTTCATCCATGTTTACCGTACCGATGATATATATATTCTCAGGTATACGGAGGTCTCCATACAATTCCTGATCTTCAATAGAATCAAATCTAGAAGTTGGCAATATTGCATCTGTAGTTATTTGACCTTCCACACTCCATTCCTGCGTCTCCAATAAACTCATCACATCACTAAAATAGTGCTCCACACGTGCCAAGTTCATCTCATCTAAGCAAATAAAATAAGGTTTTTCCAGATTCTCTGGCTTTGTCGCTTCTACAATTACATCAGATAATGGTCCCGGTTTAAACGAACCAGCTATATCTCGATAACCTATTAGATCCGAAGGATCACTCCAATCTGGTCGTACCGGAATCAGTGAGAATTGTCCATTATCAGATGTAGCACCAACAGCCTCAGCGAACAACCTAACCAATCTTGTTTTCCCTGAACCCGATATGCCTGCGAGGATAACAAACGGTTTTGTCTTGAGTGAAAGATATAAGTTTTCAATCAAATAATCTGGAAAGTAGAATCCTTGCTTAACAATGTAGTTACGGATCTGAAGGATTGTAGTTTTTACATCAGGATCCGTGATTTTCATAAGAACCTGCGGTTGTTCCAATGGAGAATTCGTAGCAGCTTCCTCCTCAATTTGGTTATACGTTTTGTTTCCGCCCTCTATGCTTTCAACATATATTTTATAGTTTTCAATTACATTTCTTAGATCCTCGATAAGTATAGATTCATCTGGAAGTTGATCAAGATCATATCGATAATAAGCAATTGTAGAGTCTTGATAGACTTCTCCTAACCCGCTTCCTGTTAAATAAATTTCCTCATCCTTCTTCATGCCTTCAAGAGGTAGTATCAGACGTAACTCACTAGCCTTCTCCCTCAGATATTGAGAACCTTCCCGTTTCCCTTTTTCTTTTTGTGGAATTGTAACACCCTGAGCTAAAGTCAGGTAAACCGACTTCATACTTTCAGCAAATAGGTAAACAATATACTCTCCTTGCTGCGTTGTATTAGTAACTCGTTTATCCATGACTGCAATCCATGGAATATCCGCCCACTTCCCATTCCCAACAGATCCTTTGACTTTAAAACCATCATGAATAAAAGAAAGTTTTCTTATCTCATTAGGGATAGTTTGTCGAACAAATGTCCCTATTTCATGTTCTTTAAAAGATTCTTTTTTCGCATCTAAGTAAGTAGTCATTACTTTATTGAATGCGTTATGTAATGAGAACTTCTCTGAATGTTCGTTGTAATAGTCAGCAAGTTCCTGTTGAGTATAATCGTATAAGTCTATTAACACATCCTGGTCCCATTGATCATAAAGATCTTTTCTAAAGCCAATAGTTTGACGCTCTAAATTTCTATCAATGATTGAGGACAACACTTGAATAGGAGTATCAATAATGGATTGCACTTGACCAAGTGTTACATCCGCCCATTTAGAAGCGAGCTTCCCTGGTGGTTGGTCTACTTGTTCGCCCTCATTCTCTCTTTCTTGCAATAGTGCAAGAAATCTTTCTTTAACATTTTGAAGGGATAATTCTCTATCACCTACTATGTTCATTTCATTAAGAATAGCTATAACTAGAACCATTTTGTATGATTTCTGTTTATTTTGAAATATTGTTGCGAGTTCTTTGGGTAGTGTCATTAGTCTCACCTTTTAGTTTTATTAGTTACATTAGTTACACAATCCTTGACCTGCAAATTGTAAGAGCGTCTGCTCCATTGGAATCGAATTGATTGCAATCCTTTTCTGTATATTCAATATTCGACAGAAACCGCACATTCCCTCCAAATATTAACAACAGAAAACGAAAGAAACCAACAAGCGTTAGGATTGTTGGTCAATAATTCACATTTATAAACATACGTAACTATCCATCGAACCCACGAATTCCACATCTCCCAAGTATATACATTTTATAGGGGGCGACGTATACTTGATCTTTACCCGACTCCGACTAACTCTGACTTTGATCTTATGAAGAGGTGATACAGGTTAAACTGAAAGTTAAGCAGTTGATCTTAAAGTTGCTAGTGTTTACATCTATAATTCGCATTCTATTCTTTCTGCTCAGTGATGTGGTTTTCGGATATATTACTATTCCTCGTCCTTATGACATTGTAATCCACATGGCAGCTATAGCCCTAGTCATCTTAATATCTATGATACTGACAAGTCTTCTAGTTAATAATGATCCCACATAGACACTTTTATAACGAAACAGGAGGGAAACTTCAATAGAAGTTTTCCTCCTGTTTTTTGTTTATTCAAGGATTTTCCTGCATGTCCCTACCGCAACATGCGAGCTTCAAGCAGATGCATTACAACCACGATGGCCTCCGCTCGAGTTGCTTGCTCAAGAGGAGCAAAGCGATTGCCGTTTCGTCCTTGGACAAGCCCTTCATTGACGGCAGATGCAATCCAGCCTTGCGCCCAGACCGGAATATCGCCGGTATCAGCGAACGCTAACACTGTCTTCGATCCTTCGGAGGAATCCAGCGCTTTTGCAGCCATGACTGTAAGCTCCGTACGGGTAATGGACTGGTTTGCCCGGAACGTATGATCTGGGAAGCCGTTAATAAATCCTTTCTTTATTCCCTTGGCAATATCCGATTTCGCCCATTTCGGAAGCTGAGCCGCATCGGTAAACGAAAGCTCCGCTTCTTCCTTAAGCGCTAATCCTCTTACCAATAATGCGGTGAACTCCGCACGGGTAATACGCTGATCCGGACGGAATGTCTCATCTGGATATCCGTTAATCAAACCTTCCCCTACGGCTTGAGAAATGATCGCTTCAGCCCAATGGCCTTTAGTATCTTTCAAGGCTACAGCCTTATCATGCTCAGGTTCTCCAAGACGTACGGATTGGCCGATTGCCGTCACTTCTGCCTCAAGCTTGTGATCCACGGTAGTCAAGGCATCCCAACGAACTTCGGAAGCTCCCGCTTTTTTGATTTTGAATGTCAAGCTTCCGAGCTCAAGATCCCCGTCTGCTCCATCCGTATTGCCCATCATCGTATGGATGAACGTAATCTCACCGTCCTTGACCATCGGGGACACAGTAAATCCTTTCAGCTTCGAACTCGCCTCAACAAATTCCAGATGAGCGGAATCATAGCTGAGCTTCAACTCATAGGCATATAAATCTCGCACATTTTTCCCTGTTAAATTCAGCTTAACGGTATCCCCTGCTTTCCACACCGTCTTATCCGCATTTAAATGGTAAGACGTCATACCTTGTGATTGCACAGGTAGCTTATCACTATTCGGAACTGGAATTTTACGTGCCATGGCAGCAAGATCCAGCACGTCGATTTTACCGTCTCCGTTTACATCCATTGCCTTCATTTGATCCCAATTCGCATTGGTAAGAGTCATTCCAAAATATTTAGCAATCGAATTCAAATCATGGATGCTTGCTTTCCCTGAATCGGATGGATTAGTGCCTGGACCTGAATTGCCTGTAGATCCACTGCCATTCCCAGGATCCGGCTCTTCGACGTTCGGCTTCTCCTCCTTCACTTTCACTGAAAAGGTTACAGAAGTGGGGGCTGTCTCGATCTCATTCCCCTGCTGATTCCCCATCGAGGCCCGGATAATATTCAACTTGCCTTCTGTAGTCGCTGTGACATTAGCTGTCTTGAAGGTGAGCTTCAACATATCAGCATTGCCTTGAATTGGTTGCCCTTCGCCTGCGATAACAAGCTGTACTTGTCCCTTATCCTTACGGGTATCCAAGATGCTGATCCCTTCTTGTAATGATTTAGCGGATACGAACTCTAGCAGGTTCTCATCATATGCGAGAGCAAAATGATTGGCATATAGGTCCTTCATCGAAGTCTTGATCCCATACTTCACCAACAGCGGTTCACCTGCGGTTACCTCGCTCGGCCCGCTTAGTTCGACTGTCGGCCGCGTAACGGATACGACAATCACCTTCGTCTCTTCAACATTGCCGGCCTTGTCGACCGACCGGAATTCGACATTATGAGTACCTTCCCCTTGAATGGCGAGCTTACCGTCTTTCACCGACTTCCATTTGCCTCCATCGATTCGAGCTTCGGTTCGCAGTACGCCCCATCCATGCGGATTATCCTCAGCGGAGAACATCAAGGTAACATCTTTATAGTACTCTCCTTCCGTTTCTCCATCTCCTTCGATCTGAACCGTAGTTGTCGGTGCAATCGTGTCCTTGAGGAGAACTTCCAGATACGACCCAAATTGGCCACCCTCGTTTTTACGGCTGCGCATTTCTGCACTTAAATCACGACCAACTTGTTGCAAAGCCAAGCTAACTGTTTTATTGCCTTGTAGCTTGAATTTAGCGAATGGCGTCACATTGAATTGCCACCATTGATCCGGCGAAGCGATCGTCTGCAGATCGATTCGTTCACCTGCCGCAGGTTTATTCTTATACGTTATCGTATCTTCCTTCCAGCTATCGTCATCAATCTCGAATACGCCGATGTCAGATTGAGTACCGTTACTGTCTTTTGTTTGGCCATATACATGCAAAGTAACCTTTTCAACTTCGTCTATAATTTGTGAAAGATCAAACTTCAGAAACACTCTGCGATCATAGGTCCCACTTCCATTACGGATATTTAAGAATCCTCTCGTACCGAAGTTTGTATTCTCATCTCCTCCGCCATTGACGAACGTATCTTCCGTTACATTGATCCGAACTTTTGCCGCAGCGTCAGGCTCAAGAGCACCTTCACCGGGAAGCTCCGTTTCCGCTTCAGGATCAATCTTTAGCTTAATTACGTGGCTTCGTCCCTTGGCACCTTGGGTATCGACTTCCAATTGAATCGTTGGAGCCGTCTGCAGCACTTTAACCGTCGAATCCTTTGCCAACTCCGCCAGTGCGACAGCAGCGATTTCTACCTTCACTTTGGATTGCGTCTGCGTTGGATCAGATACAGATACGGTTAATTCGTCACCTTGCTCCTTAACCATGACTGAAGCTGGCTGATATACACGAACGCGATCCAGCTCCCCTGGCTGCCAGAAATTAATGCCTGTTATACCAAGCTTCGTTTCCTGTACCGCCTGAATTTGCGCCGTATTGCTCAACACGCGGATATCTGGATTGGCGTTGTAAGCCTGCGTAGCCGCTGAATTAAACGATGGCAAAAGCACGTACGAATACCCGCCATCCTTTGGCAGGACTCCATGCTCCATCACTAAGCTGACATAGTTTCGCGTAATCGGATCGGCCGGGCCCGTTGCGTTAATTTCTTTCCACGAACCGGTTCTCGCCTCACGCATGGCCCCGACATCAGCAGAATCGGGGAAATAGTAGCCGATATCGGCTCCTTCCGCCGTCCCTTCCAGATGCGCCCATTTCACGCCCTTCAGTTCCTTAGACCACCCCAGCTCAGTTGGCATAACCCGACCGTCTACCGTTAGTTTGTTAGTTCCTGCCGTATTGATCATCCGGTTCTCCACGATCGTCTCAACCTCACGGCCATCTTTTCGTGCGTCGGGAGTCTTAATGTCGGTCCCAAGAGCAACAATCTCATCGTCAAACATAAACCACGATTTTTTCCCAGTTAATTTGCTTCCAGGAGGAGCCATATCCATCCCCGCGACACCGAATTGGTTGTCGATCGACGAACCTCCGACCCAATTTTTTCCCGTCGTTTTGATCATCGTTCTTTCCAATCCGTCAGATGTTGTTCCCGGCATCCGGTAAGAATCAACGGTTGGCCAGAATCCATTCCTGAATTGGTCAGCATCTTGATTATATAAATAGGTCATACCATCGCCGGTATACCATCCTCTCGTATGCTCACTGTTCATGCCGCCCTCGAAATTGGAAATACGGGAGGAAGACATGCTGATTCCAAAGGTATAGCCCTTTCTGGAATGAACGATTCGGTCCATCACCGAAAACTGGCGATGAGCAATCAGGTCACCACGCAGCTTAACGTTAGAATCATTCATCAACTGTTTAAAGTTAACAATATCCCTAATCTGCATACCCTCATACATATTCGGCATGCTCGTATCCGAAACCACCCATTCCTTAACCATACTCTTATAGTAGGCAGCCTGATCGGGCGGAGCGAACTGCGCTAAACGGAGAATCGTCCACACCCCGCCCCTAGTATTGTTATTGAACCGGGAAACCGCTCGGCCGCTGACCATTTCCATAATATGTCCGTTATAAATCACCGGCTCGAATGAATCGGTCACCCACTTCCACACATTGCCGAAATCAGAAACCTCGATTGGCCACGACGAACCATTCAGGACTGTCAACAATTTCGAGACATCTCCAAGTAATACACTACCGTAGCTTCCAGTATAAGCAATGTTTCCATGCTGAATAAATGAACCGTCCATATAAAATCCATCGCCGCTGGTTACATAAGGAAATACGGAACTAATCGCACCACGCGCCTGCACGATGATCGCTTCGTCCTTTCCAAGTACCCCGCGAAGAAGAAGAGCCAGCGATTTATCCAACAGATTCGCGCCCGTTTCCTTTAAGCCCGGGGCTCCAATCAATCTCTTCGTCGGATCGGGTATAAATCTATCAATCGTGCTCGTGTAACCTGCGATCTGTTCAGCAGTTAAATCGTTGTACATTAAAGTTACGATATCCGCTACCGACTGGGGTGATCCAATCTCCCAATCCCACCAATTGTTATAAGTAGCTCTTGTTGTGTTATAACGATTCTCATGCATCCAATCCAGACCTGCGATAATATCGTTCTTCAGTACCTCATTCCGATATAAGTCCGTGCCCGGAGTTGCAAAGGCAATCGCCATATCCTTCAACCGGTTATATGACAATGTGATATGACTTGAATTAGTGGTGCTGTTATAATCCGACCATAAATAAGTTCGTCCCGTCGCTTTATTAAGCGTATCCCAGACCCCGCTCTTATTGTCGTTCGTTACTTTCAGGGCATTCGCCTCAACTGAGCCACGAATATCCCCATCATTCAGATCGATTTGCATTCCGCCAGTCAAATAATTGAACCATTTCAAGCGGAGCGCATCGAATTCATCCCCCTGCCCAAGCTGTGCTGCTGAGACCGGCGCAACCGGAAACGACGTAAATATGAGCGAAAAAATCATCAAAAAAGAGACAAAAATCTTGATTTTATATTTCCTCACGATGAAATAACACCCTCTCCCATAATTTGTGGGGGACGTTGATTAGTCCCCTCATTGCTGCTCTGTCAGGATTTTTTCGGCAAACCATTTTAAATCAATAGCATCAATAATTCCATCGCCATTAATATCAGCTGCCTCTATTGCTCCCCAATCAGAGCTTGCGCTGATCTTGCCGAAATGCGCAGACGCTATCCCTAAATCACCTACCGTAACCTTACCGTCCCCGTTAAGATCACCGATGGTACTCGTTAGTACAACCCTAATTTCACAGGTTGCAGAAAACTTGTCGTCTTCGGTCGTGACCGTGACTTTGGCACGGCCTGGCTTTAATGCGGTTACCGTGGCTTTGAGACCGTCCGACTCCAGCTTCAAGACGTCGCTATAATCAACCTTCCATTTAAGCTGCATGTTCGTAGCGTTATACGGCATAATCGTTGCCGCAAGATCTACATTTTCTCCTACTACCAATACTGCTTGCTCGCTGTTCAACTGAATACCCGTTACCGGAATGACCGGCTTTAATGTAATTTCTAGATATGATTTATAAATTCCGCCTTCGTTTTCTTTACTTCTTACATCCGCCGTCAAATCCGTTTCCCCCTGCAGGGCCACGCTCAATTGTTTATCGAGTTCTATTCGCGATTTGGCAAAGGAAGTAACATCATATTGCCGCCACTGGTTCTCGCTGTCCAGTGTAATCGTTTCAATCGCAGCTCCGATTGCAGGCATGTTATTCCAAGTAAGCGCACCTTCGCTCCAAGCATTGCTTCCCACTTCATAAGCGCCTACTTTAGCAGTTTTGCCTCGCGAATCGTTGATTCTGGCGTATACATTCAGCTTAACTGATTCAATTTCCCCAACTCCGGAAATACCGCTCAAGTCATATTTTAAGAACGTTTTGCGCAAGTAATCATTGGCTCCATTTTTTATATTTAAATAGCCAACAGAACCAAAGTTTTGATTCGCTTTACTTCCGGCATTTACATAGGCATCTTCCGCAACGTATACAATCACTTTCTCACCTTGGTCAACCGGATCACCATCCAATCCCGGCGTTTGTGTCGGATCATATTGAAACTGAATGACGTGGCTCTTGCCGATGGAACCCTTTGTATCAATTTCTAATTTCAAATAAGGCGACGTTTGCAACACGTTTATGGAAGCATCCTTCTTCATTTCCTTGAGCACGACTTTGCCGAGATCGACGACGATTTTGTCCTGCTTCTGTGTCGGATCCGACACAGAGACAGTCAGCTTGTCCCCATCTTCCTTCACCATGACGGAAGCCGGATTGAAAGCGCGAACAAATTCAGCCTGACTTGCCTCCCAGAAATTGAATGCGGTCATTCCTAGCTTGTTCTCTCGAACAGCATGTACCTTATTCGATTTGCTCAATATTTCGATATCGGGATTCAGGCTGTATTGCTCGGTCCCAGTGGCATCTTTATTCGGCAATAATACGTAGACGTAAGAACTATTATGCGGAGCATTGCCGTGATCAAACGCCAAGCTTAAGTAATTTCTCGTCATCTGCTCTGACGAGCCTCCATTATTAATGTCTTTCCAGGAACCCGTTCTTGCTTCGCGTTTCCCCGCTATATCAGCTCTCTCCGGGAAATAATAACCGATATCTGAACCGGCAGTATTGCCCTCCAAATGGGCCCAACTCATCCCTTTCAGCGATTCCTCCCATCCAAGAGCGTCTGATTTCGCCTTCCCGTCCACGGTAAGCTTGTTCGTTCCATTTGCATTTAATTGACGATTTTCCACAATCGTTTCAACTTTACGGTTAGCCGAACTTGCAATATCGGAACCCAAAGCCACAATTTCATCATCGAACATGAACCATGACTTTTTGCCTTGCAATTCACTTCCCGTACTTCCTTTTAGCGAGAAATTCATTCCTACAGCTCCGAATTGGTCTTCCATCGACGATCCGCCGACCCAGGCTTTCGGATTATAATACGATGCCCAATCTTTAGGTCCCTGCGCATAGCCGTCAGTTGTTGTACCCGCTAAGCGATACATATCAACTGTTGGCCAATATTGATTACTGTATTGAGACAAGTCGTTATTATAGAGGCTGGTCATTCCGATTCCCATATACCAACCTTTCTTGTTCTCTCCGTTGCCAAATTCAAAGGCTGAAATACGATCTGAAAACATACTGAGTGCAAATCCGTAGCCCGGACGCAGGTGAACGACTCGATCCATCGCAGCAAAATTCTGATGCTTCACCAGCTCCCCGCGTGACATAATGGTAGAATCTTTCATGATAGCCTTAATCAGATTCATCTCATAAACCGGCATATTCTCGTAATAGTTAGAGAATGTGATATCAGATTGTACCCATTCCTTGATCATGCTTTTAATCTTGATGGATTGCTCCGTAGGCGCTCCTTCGGCCAATCGTGCCATCGTTCGAATGATTGCACGTCCGGTCAAATGATCGGAATCCTTCTCCCGAGAAATGCTGCGCCCTTTCACCATGTCCATCATGGCTCCTTTATAGATCAGAGCCTCGAATGAATCCTCGATCCAATCATACACATTCTCCACGCTCGGATCTTGGATTTCCCATGGCGATGTGTTAAACAAATACAATAAATCGGCCATTCTTCCGACTAAGACGCCCCCATACGATCCCGTATAGGCAATGTTAGAGTGCTGAATTAAAGAGCCATCCTCATATATACCATCACCGCTCTTCGCGTATTGGAATTCCCTAAATATCGAATTTTGGCCTTGCTCAATCTTGAAGCTCTGCTTACCGACAACACCGCGCAGTACAACAACAAGCGCTTTGTCGAGCAAATTCGCACCCGTTTCTGTCACACTTGCATTTTGTACCCTTTTCGTTGGATCCGGTACGAACTTATCGATTACATTTAGAAATTTTTCAAGTTTCTCTTTGGTTAAATCGTCGTATAGGAGTACAAGAATGTCCATTAACGCCTGCGGTGTTCCTATTTCCCAATCCCACCAGTTGCCGACGATTTTTTTATTTTCGTTATATTGATAGGCATACATCCAATCCAGGGCCCCGACAATGTCATCCTTCAGTTTCGAATCTCTGAATTGAGCCGTACCCTCAGTTGAATACGCGATCGCCATATCCTTAATCATGCTATAAGCTGTAGATATCGCAGCAGAATCCGTATTTCCTTTATGAATCACATCTTGCCACAAATATTGCGCATCTGGCGTCTTATTCATTCGATCCCAAGTACCCGTTCCTTCGGGATTTGAAATGCGAATCGACAATTTCTCGATGTAAGCGCTAACATCAGAATCATTCATATCCATCCAGGCTCCGCCTACCAATTTGTCATACCATTTCTGTCTGAGGGCGTTGTAACCGTCCAACATACCACCGGATTCCACCGTCACGAAAGATTTGGCGGTAATCAATCCGTCTGGGGTAGACACCGTTATCGTCGCAGTTCCATAATCTTCGGCGGTAACCGTTCCTTCATACACGCTAGCAACCTTCGGGTCGGACGAAGTCCAAATGACCGATCGATCTACCACATCCTGCGGTGTAAAGATTGGCGTCAATACCGTGCTGCCCCCTTTTTCCAAAGAAACCAGCTTCGGTTCTAATGCCAAGCCCGTAACTCCTTCCCGGCTTTGAAGCGTCAGATCATCAAACCATACGGTCCCCTGACCCGTTTCGAAAAATGGCTCCAGTCTCACATATTTCGCATCGGCCGGAACCGATAAAACGACTTCCTGCAAAGTCCAATCGTTCGTCCCCGACATTTTATTCGTCGCTGGCCCGTCTGCTAGCTTTTCATCCCGGTCACTGCCATCCAGTCCTTTTATTCTTTTGTAGAACTGTGTTCTAACGAAAACTCCGCCGTTGGAAACGACATCTGAGGTTTTGATCCAAGCTCCTAGCTTATAGTCACCACCCGTTAAAACCGGTACGTTGATGGAAAGTCCTGTTCTGTCGCTCCCCAAGTGCTCAATTTGCACCGAATAGGCTCCCGAATGGTAAACGTCACTAGTTACTGAGACCTTTCCGTTCTTGCTGGCTAACCAAGCCCCCCATCCTTCCGGTTGTAACCCGCTCCATTCTGGCTCCTTCGCGGAAACTACTTTTTCGAAACCTCCATTTGGAACCATGTTTTCTTCCATTTCACTAACTACTTTTTCGAAACCACCATCTAAAACCATATTTTCTTCCATTGTATTATCTGCAGATACATTTCCTAACAGCGATTGAAACGGGACTAGTAGTTGCAACATCATACAAACAAGCAAAACTACCGACATTCTTTTATAAAGCGCTTTCATAAAAATCCCCCTTTCACTTCTTAAGTTGATGCTTCATCTCCATGTTTCATCATAAATTGAATGATTGGTCTTGCGACAGGTTGGATTTTTACCTGTTCAGGCACAATTTTGACTTCAAAACAAGGAAAATATAAGTAACGGGCCATATCGATCGACATCAAAAGGACATTTGAATTCTAAAAGGCATAGATCGTTTTTCTTTAGCACTATATTTGCATATGCTTTTCATTCCTATTATCTACCGGGCTCTCTTGGTGCTTTCGCACAAACAAAAGAGTGCCTTTTTCCATGCGACAGTCCGTCCCTCATCCATAAAGAGGCGCTGCGCATAAAAAGACACTCCCATGCGGTTCAGATGTATTGGTCCAAGTAGACAATTTCTCTACCCGCCGTACCTTCAATCTCTAGCGTTTGGATACTAACAACTTCATGTCGGAGATCAGCTTGTCCAGCTTGCCGTAATCTTGCACTAGCTCGCCGATTTGTGCATCCTGGCTGCACATACTGCCATGCATCTCTTCTACCGAGGCCATATTCTGCTGCGTCGAAGCTGCGATATCTGCCATACTGTCCGTGATATCCTGCTGACGTTTGTGAAGATCTACAGCCGAACCGCCGACCTGGTCGGCGTTCTCCTTGACCTGTTCCATATTCTCATGAATGGTCCCGATTAGGCGCTTCACTTCTTGGGATACCTCGCTACTGGTCTTCACAGCCTGTTGCCCCTGTATTACCTGGGTATTCACCGCGCTGATCCGCTCCCGGATGCCCGACAAAATGCTGTCGATCTCCGCAGCAGCGCTGCTGGAGCTATCGGCCAGCTTCCGCACCTCGCCCGATACGACTGCGAAACCCAACCCATGCTCTCCGGCACGCGCCGCTTCAATCGCTGCATTCAGCGCGAGCAGGTTCGTCTGGTCCGCCAAGCCGCGGATGACCGTCACGATCGAGCTGACGCGTTCGTTCTCCTCGTTCAGCAACTGCATCACCTGAACCGTGTGATCCATCATTTCATGTACACTCTCTACCTCACCGGAAAGTACGCCAATCTGCGTGCTGCTGCGCTCCGTGAGCTTGGTATTCTCAGCGGCGTAATGCTGCAGTTGCTCCGTTCCTTCCAATAGCTGTCCAACCGCTTTGTTCATGATTTGTGAATATTCATTGATATGCATGATGTTGTCTGTCTGTTTTTCGATGGAGGTCGTCATTTCCGCAAAGCTATACGTGACTTCCCTTGAGATGTCCCCGGCTCCCCGCACACCTGATTGTTGGGTGCCGTTAAACTCGTTCAAGACAAGCACCGAATCCTTCAGTTGCTGAAGCATGCCGTCCACCATCTCTTTGGCCTCCTGCGTCTCCTGCTGTCTTTCCGTTACCTGCCGCTGCAGCCGCTGGCTAAATGTTGCAGAGAACGCGAGTGCCGCCGTTGCAAACGCCAAGTACATGTACAAGTATATCAGTGACTCTCCCGGAAACAGCTGCTCCCGGTACGTCGGATCCAGATATAAATAGGTGCTAACGCCCGCTCCCAGTATGCCGGAGAAAATAATCGGCCTGTAATCCGCGTACAGCGTCATGACCGCTAAGCTGACATAAATCAGAAAGTAAGTGCTGATGATCGGATGAGGATCCGACAGAATCAACAGCATAGTGATGATCGTAAAAGTACAGGCCACAAAATATTTGATATAGTTGACCAAAACGCGTCGATAGGTCATCCATGTAGCTGTACCGCAGGTGAGGAGGCCGATGCCAACCAGCAGCAGAATCATGTCCATGCCTAACCCGATGGCCAAATCCGTGAGAACGCCCAGCCCCAGCATCCCCCATAAAATTATGACAAAAAGCCGATTGCGTTTATCCAGTTCAGTAAGTTCTACCGTTTTCATCGTTTCATGCTCCTTCTGCTCTATGTATCGATATTTATTAATATGAATCTAAATAGTCCCGGCTCCTGTATACACAGCGTCCTGCGGGGATGTTATCCATGAGTAACGGTCTTTGTGGTTATATACTTCTTCCACGTTCAAGATTGTAGGGACGACGTAATCGCCTTTATAAAACACTTTCTGTGAAACTTTCTCCATGGGGATCTTGAACGAAATCCGCAGTGCTCGCTGCAGCACCGGTTCTAGTAGTGCAACATAGTACTTCAGCTTATTCTTTTCTCCGAAATCCACTAGCGCGGACAGCAGCTCCGAGATGAAATGGCCACGATAGCTTTGTAGTACAGCCATCTTATCGATTTCTGCCACTGCCCCTTCAGCCTGCATAACAGCCGGATGCTGATCAAAGGCCGCAGTCTCGTTAATGGAACTGCCGCTGCTAAACGGCTTGATCTCCGTCGTTCCGACGTAATGCCCTTCTTTGGTAACGACTACGTATCTTTCGAGAATCCGCTCTGAGAACTCCAGGTCATAGCCTTTTTCCAACCACACGGTAGTCCAAACGCCGTTAAACATCGCCATCTCCAGTTCGTTCTCTACCCGTTTAAACATAGTCTCTTCTCCTTTTGGCAAGATGCCTCTGTCTCTCTGTCTCTATTATGAATTTCAGAAAAAATAAACTACTTATAACTTATCGGTCAAAATAACGAAAAAAATTAGTGTCCGTAGCCGAATTAATGCCCTTTTTGTTATAATATCCCAAAATAAAATAAGAGAATCCACGACTCAACAAGGGATGTGACGCATTCGTAACATGGATCGATGTCGAGTAAAGAGAGTCAAAAAAATACCGCCTCCCTAAAGGAGCGGCTATATAGGAATTTCAATCCACGCATCTCCGAGGGATGCGACTAGATCTGCGAACACACGAGTTGTACACACAGAAAAGTTTCAATCCATACATCCGCGAGGGATGCGACGATAAACGTGGTGTTGCTGTGGTGTATGGAGATGCATTTCAATCCACGCATCCGCGAAGGATGCGACTGCGCTCTCCGCTCGTGTTAATTCACCTTTAGGACGATTTCAATCCACGCAACCTCGAGGGATGCGACACTAATAGGGTGGTTTGCTCTATGGAGTATACTAATTTCAATCCACGCATCCGCGAGGGATGCGACCCAAAAACAGTACTTCGCATTTTTGCATACGGTATTTCAATCCACGCATCCGCGAGGGATGCGACTTGGAATTCATCCGACCGACAAGTCCAGATTTTCCCATTTCAATCCACGCATCCGCGAGGGATGCGACGCATCATGTTCTACTGTAACAAAGGGGAATAAAGTATTTCAATCCACGCATCCGCGAGGGATGCGACTTACATCCTAACCGCCCAACATGTGGTATCAGATATATTTCAATCCACGCATCCGCGAGGGATGCGACCTGTCGGCGCATATGCTGAGGTTGTGGAAGAGAATATTTCAATCCACGCATCCGCGAGGGATGCGACCTGTGTTGCTTTTAAGAACATAGGTAACACTTGATTTCAATCCACGCATCCGCGAGGGATGCGACGCGACTAGACCACCAACAACGGGGATACTAGTTATTTCAATCCACGCATCCGCGAGGGATGCGACGATTATTTCAAACTTGGTGACGGTGTTTATACTATTTCAATCCACGCATCCGCGAGGGATGCGACCCCGGCTTCGATGCAATCTTATTTCTATAAGACCCATTTCAATCCACGCATCCGCGAGGGATGCGACACAGGAGAGAATGGAGAGATGGAATGATTAAAAATTTCAATCCACGCATCCGCGAGGGATGCGACATACTGACTTTATCAGTAAGGCAAAGGCATATAAAATTTCAATCCACGCATCCGCGAGGGATGCGACTTACCATTCCTGTAGTGCCGTCTTCTGCAAGCGTATTTCAATCCACGCATCCGCGAGGGATGCGACTAGATATCCTTAATAAAGACGAAAAGGCAAAAGAAATATTTCAATCCACGCATCCGCGAGGGATGCGACGGCGGGATATTGTTCAAAGAGCCAGGCGTCGAATTATTTCAATCCACGCATCCGCGAGGGATGCGACCATACCTTCTATTGCGCTTATGCGGTCATCTTGCAATTTCAATCCACGCATCCGCGAGGGATGCGACGCAAAGAAAAGTTTATGCTATCTTGATTGACCTTATTTCAATCCACGCATCCGCGAGGGATGCGACTCGATAAGCTTGCAGCAGGAGCCACGTGGTTTGCATTTCAATCCACGCATCCGCGAGGGATGCGACTTTAGCCACACAATCACTAAGATAGTGTTTAAATATTTCAATCCACGCATCCGCGAGGGATGCGACATCGTACTCCGTTAGGTTGTACGTCTTAATAATAATTTCAATCCACGCATCCGCGAGGGATGCGACTATTCCTGTGCATTTGAAAGAAGAAGGGAAAAGAAATTTCAATCCACGCATCCGCGAGGGATGCGACGCCCCGGCTCCTACAAAAGATGTAGCCCGTTGTTATTTCAATCCACGCATCCGCGAGGGATGCGACTTGACCCGATCCTTACAAGGACGGGACTAGGAGATTTCAATCCACGCATCCGCGAGGGATGCGACCGAGGTCAGAACATACTAGGAGGTAATGAGAATATTTCAATCCACGCATCCGCGAGGGATGCGACGCTAAGTCTGGGAGATCACCTTGTCCCATTAGGATTTCAATCCACGCATCCGCGAGGGATGCGACGTTGTTGGGAATGGTAGAAAATATGAGTAAGGCGATTTCAATCCACGCATCCGCGAGGGATGCGACTCCGATTTTCTAGTAATTTAACCTAGAAATCAGCCTTCCCTAACCAAAACATCATTTAAATTATACATTTTTTTCTTTATTTGGATGTATTGCATGGTTTTCTCGGTGCGAATGTCCCGGGAAATTCATGTTCGCTTTGGATTCGCACTACAAAATTAAAGGCCCTTCCAAATCAAGGGAGGCTTTAATGCCAATGTGCTCAACTTTGTTTCTGTAATTGTTGCCAAGTTGATAGAATCTAAGACTGTCCTGATTCTGGTCAATTACATCTTCAAGCTTCATTTTTAATACAGCGAATTGGGTCGAATCAACAATACATTCAAACACGGAGTTTTGGACGCGTTGACCGTGATTCTGACATATTTTTGATACATTACGTAATCTTCTCTGCCCTTCACTATCCATCGTACTTACATCATATGTAACTATTATCAGCATTAGCTGCACCTACTTCCATAGGAATGGAGGGTACTCATCCAGATCATTTCGCAAATACCGTGCTAATAGTAAGGCTTGAACATGCGGTACTAATCCCCAAGATATTTTCTCGGCTAAATACGGGTGTGTAATCTTCTCTTGCTTCTTATTTTGCCACGCACCCAGGAATTTCTTTCTGGCTTCATCCGTCATGATCACGGCTCCATTTTCCTTACGAACGAAATCTTCTGGATTGACTATTCTTTTATTAATCAGCGACAACACAAATCTGTCTGCAAACACCCCACGCAATTCCTCCATGACATCTAAAGCGAGCGATGCCCGCCCGGGACGATCTCGATGCAAAAATCCTATGTATGCATCTAACCCAACTCCCTCTAAAGCAGATGTCATGTCATTAGCCAGTAGTGTATAGGCAAGCGACAGCATGGCGTTCACAGGATCTAATGGTGGTCTGCGGGAACGAGAGCGAAAAAAAAAGTCGTCTTTCTGCTGTAAAATCATTTGGTCAAACAGTTTATTATAGCTTAAGGCAGCCTGTCCCTCTAATCCCCTTAACCGCTCCAAATCCTCACATTCTCTTATATCTGCCATAATAGAAGATAGGTGCAAAGACACTTCCTTAAACCCTGTAATATCTATACGTAGTGGATAATCTCTAGTCATTCTTTCAATCATCCATTTATGGTTATAAATCTTACCTATAATAAAATTCCGGGCAATTCTTGCTGATAGCTCTTCATCTTCAGATGCAAGAGACTGTTTCTTCCTTAGAACTACATTCCCCTTACTGGAACCAATAACTCTGGCAAGGAACCTCCCGTTCATCGTTAAGAAGACAATGGAAATATTCCTCTCCGCACAATATCCCATTAACGCTGGGCTTGCCCCTGTATAACCAAAGGTCACAATAGATTCCAGATTATGAAGAGGTAATCTACCTAACTTCTCCTGTTCCTTAAGTAGGACAACATTGTCCCCATCTAGCGATAAATAAACATCGGGTTGAGTAACAAATAGTGTATTCAGAAGTTTTTTCATTCCCCAATTTTCCCTTCGATATAACTTTTCACAGTTCGTTTATTCATGAGTTCAGGTAAACATATCGAATGAAGGGAGCAACTGTTGCAAAAGGAACCTGTTTTCACTTTAGGAGTAAATTTCCGGCTGTAATAATCTTGCATTTCTGAAACGACTAATCTCACTTTACTTTTAATCTCAGCAGTCAGTGGCACTTCGACTCGATGTTTAATTTCATTATAGAACATATAACCCGTGTTTATTTCACACAGAAGCATTTCCTCCAAACATAAAGCTTGAGCTGTTAGCTGTAAAAGATCAGCATCATCCATCTTAGGTTTTCCCCGTTTGTATTCAACTGGATATGGCATATACTTTCCCTCAGCTCCACTGATTTCAACACCACTGTTATCTCTGATAAACTCAACCACATCACAAATACCTGTTATTTTCAGGTCATTAGATTTGACAGGCATGGCACGTACGATGAGTTTATCACCCCGTTTCTCTCTAACAAATGGCTGATCCGCCTTACGATGTAAATACTGACCTTCAACAGTTCTAACGTTCTCCTCCCACTGCTGTTCAATATGAATAAGTGCCCACTGTCGCCTACAAAATTGAAAATGTTGAATCCCAGACAACATTAAATAATCATCGTCTTCACTACAGGCCATCTATGATCTCAACCTTTAATCCTTCCAATTCATTCAATTCTATAGAATAATCATCAATGGTTTTGGGCTCTTCGACACGTGATTTTATCGTTAGTGAGCGATGTACTTTGGCGGAAGAATATTGACCCAGCTTAGAAGAATGCTCCCACCAATATACTTTATGAATTTCCATACTTCCATCGGGTCTTGCGGCAGAGGAATCATTTTCAAATAGTGTTACAAGCGCTTGCTTAATCTTGTCCGCATCTTCGTATGTAAACCCGGTTTTCTCCGCTAATTGAGTATTGATGCTCCCATAAATAACATAAAGTCCATAATCCACACGATGTTTCATTCCCATCGTATCCGAGCCTCTGTCCTTGCCCGGTTCCGAGTTGACACTCTTCGTGATTTGCATACTTGTAATATCAATCGGATTAACGCTGGTAGCCGTATGAATAGAGACTGGACCTCTTACACCAACAGAGACACCTGCCCCTTTATCAGCGCTTTTGAATGCAAACACCTGTCCAAAGCTGCGAACATCAATCCATTCCTGGCAAGCAACACTGGCGAATTCATCACTTGAGGCTGTTTTTGACTTCAAAATTTTATTCAAATCAGCATTCGCATCTGCGCGCTCTCTTAAACTGTTAAATGCATCTACTTTACGATCATTGGATTGGACAAAAATAGATTCTCCCATGTCCTGCAGACGGTTTCTAATCTTCCGCTTAATCGCTACATCCGAAATCTCACCATGGCCGTCGTAATTCTGCCGTGGACGATTACCATTCAACGGATCTCCATTGGGGTTAGCACTCTTTACGGATAATACGACAGCAAAATCAATCTTATGATCTAATGTTGACATATTAATCACTCCTCATTAGATGCATTTACTGCATCATTATTATTATTTTCTTTCTTTTGGTAGAGTTCGTGTCTTTGACTATAAAAACCTAACAAGTATTTTCCAGATAGAGGCTTGTTGCTGAAATCGTCGACTTTAAATTTGGATGCAACTTCATCAATAATTTTGGAAAGGTAGGTTGCTTTTGTACCTAACCGTGCCTGATACGGCTGCAAACTTCTTTGGATCGTCATCCAGGTTCTCTCGGGATGCATTGAAAAAGAATTCATATAACGAATCGCGTTGCTGGAACGCATCTCATCCCCTAATGCCCGTCTTTCCAATACATCAGCAACCGCTAACAATCGTCCAAATAAATAATCGCGATCATCCGTTTCTGTATCTAACGCCAACTTTAATCCCTCCTGTCTATTAATTAAGGCACATGCGATGCTTAACGTCTTCTCCCATTCCCATTTTTCCATCGATACAGGGTTGGTTGCTCGGTGGATGGCACTATTTACAATATCTTGTGGAATCCTAATGTCATCTACAATACATGGCAGCATCCGTTCCATTAGTCCCTTTACTATCTTCTCATTCGCCCGTGGCCCATAAGCTGCAAAAGCAATATCTTTCGTGGCTGGCGCACCGATAAATTGCACAAACTCCCCCTGATCATCTTTGCGATAACGATGCAGCCACACACAGGTTGAATGCCACTTCTCCAACTTGTCCAAATATAGATTCTTATCCATATTTCGATAGTGCAGCACGGCCATTCGTCCAGTTGTTGCTGAATCAAGAATCATAATATTAACGTCTGCCTTGGTAGACAGATCATTCCTATAACCATCCAAGGCTTTGGAGACTTCATTCGCATACTCTTGGTTAGTGTAAGATTTCTTGGCAAGAATGATTGGTCTAGGATCAATCGCAAAAGTATCTACGGTTGGATCAGGAATATCCAGAGCATCATTGCCCCATACCAAAAACACCCGTTGATCGGCAAATCTACCTTGGCGATTAATTAACCATTTAAGTGCATTGTGCGCCTTTTGAGACACTTCATAACTAATACTTGCAGCCTCGTTACTTGAATTAAACCGACCTCGATAGGTAAAGCCACTTGAATCATTTGCTGAAATTAACTTCGCCTTGTCTGCCGCATTACGAATCTTGTTTGCATGCTTATCCGTACTTGGCAGAGTTTGTCCTGTTACATAGCAAATGTCCTCATTACCTAGCAAATCCCGATAATACTGAATGAAAGAATTATACATCTCCTGATCCTTCCACACTTCAGTTAAAATATCGCTAGGCGAATAAACATTAAAACGTATAAAAGCACTTTCCTGTCCACCTGCAACTGCGGCGAAAATAGGAGGTTTATCAGAATGTAGTAACTCGTATTTTTTATCCCATTTCTCAATTAGCCGATGGTCAGAATCAATAAACAAGATGTTATGTTCTACTAAATCACGAATAAGTTGGCCTTTTTTCAAATAATTATAAATACTACGAACCTTCGAAGTACCATGTGGTGAGTTGGCCCATTCCCCTAATTGCTTAATGTAATGTATGAAAGATTCAGCATCCTCTCCTTCACCGCTATAAACAGTAAAATCACCAGCTACATAAACTAATTTGTCGTGCAAGGGATAAGGAGATATTACCTTACCTGCCCGACTCGCTGACTTCTCTGTACATGGAATTAATGTGCTCATATCGTTCTTGTCGATCACGAAAGCTGAATGAAATTCACCGTCTTCCGTAATTCCTACTTCAATATGAGCATTTTGCGTTGTATGAGAGACAGGCAGTAACGTGTACTCTTGACCGTTATATTTTTGTTCAATGATACCAACTCTATCCAGATTGGACTCATAAGTCTCGTATAAATTTAATAGCCAGCTCATAGATCCCCACCCCCTTCCATTTGGGCATATAGCTCATCTACTGATTCTACATTGGTTTGGTCAAAATGCTTCGGTTTCATATCATCCGCTGCTTTACGAATCTGCGTACATTCATCGGGACGTATAAACTCGATCACACCATCTCTCATGACGGGACTCCATAGACGCACTTCCATTTGATCCCGTCCCGTTTCATCCGGATAACTGATGCCATGCACCATATTACCGAGATGTATATCACCATAATCATCGTAAAATCCCTTACCTTCCCCAAATACACAGGGCTCCACATAACCCTGACATTCCCGTGTTCCGAGGAAAATATCTCTTCGACCTCCGGCTTGAACACATCTCCGGAAAATATTATGATGCTTATTTTCGTTACGGTCATGCGCCAAATCCGGACGGTTCATGTTAAATTCAAAGTGAGCTGTCACCTGGTAACGAACATCTCTTAAATAAGTATAGTTAGCCAGCGTATTTCCCCCGCCGTACTCGATTGGACGAATGCCTTTGGATTCCATGCGGATAGGTTTCATTACACGGATCTTGTCTACAATCATAATTAGTGTGGGTTTCCAATATATGGATTCCACTACACCTTTTAGTGCCTGATAGCTCGGCACCTGGTAAGAGAGTTTTTCCCCGCCCAGTTTGGTGAGAGGATCCGTGAACAGCGCATAGTTTCCTGTAATTTCAAACTCTACCGAATTTCTCATAGTCTCACCTCCTTTCTTGAGTTGTCTTTATCGTTTCCATAATGATCTAAATACTAATACATACTCAAATCAAACCCACTCTCATTCTGAAGATCAAGACCAAATTCCTCACTATAAGCTCCTTCTTTTAATACCAAGACATGTCCATCAAGACAGCTCTCCAATCCAGCGTTCTTATCCAATTGATCGTGTTCATATTTAAATAAATTAATCGTATACTGTTGCGATCTACGTAATAATCGTGTTAGCTCTTCAATTCTGCGTTCACCATTCAGTTCTGCAATAATGTCCTTACCCTCATCCCCATATGGTACGATTACCGATGTTGTAAGATCATGAATTACACGAAAATGTTCAGCGGCTGTTCTATAGCTGTTCGCCAAGAATAAAGGAAGCCGCTCTTTATTCTTGGTAGAGTAGGCTTGAAAGTATGAATTATCAGCAATATTAGCTAACAATAAACTAGTCATCTTCGAGCCTAATTTAGGTATAGGGTAATCCAAGTCCGTTTTAAATTTAGAATAAAACTCTTTAAAATATTTCTCCATAGCTTGAATTGATAATATATGGCCGCCATGATATTGCTGATTATTTTTCAAATCAATAAGAATCTTCTTAGATATTTCCTTGCCAACCTTAATTTCTCGTAAATGCTTAAGGTTTTCTTCGATATGATCTATTACATAAACCTGTTGTAATTCTTGCTCCCCATGACGATTGCATCTGCCTGCAGCTTGCGCAATAGAATCTAGTCCGGCCAAAGAACGAACCACACATTCAAAACTGACATCTACTCCTGCCTCAATTAATTGTGTGCTGATACATATGATTTTATCGTCATTGTTTAAATGCTCTCTAATTTTTTGCAAAAGATCGTTCCGATGCGCAGCACACATAGATGTACTGAGATGATAGATAGGGACATCGCTTCCAGCCATGTTTAATTGCATTTGCTGATACAATCTTTTCACTACTGTCTTAGTATTTAAAATAACTAGCACACTTTGAACCTCATCTATTTTCTCCACAATAAAGTCACATAGCTTATCATTATTAAACCCTTCGTCTGTCGCCTGATCGATCACTTCCACACGTTTAAATGCTTCAATGACATGATCCAGATTATCAATCATTTCAGCGTCTGTGTTAATCTTCAGCTTATGCTCAACAAAGTCTAAGGCCGGCTGCGTTGCAGTGCATAACACAATACCGGAATGACCAAAGGTCCGCAAAAAATTTAATGCTTCATTAAATAAAGAGACACATGAAACGGGTACCTTCTGCACTTCATCAAAGATGATAACCGATTCGCATAAGTTATGTAGACGTCGAATGTTCCTGCTTCCTTTGGCATAAAACACATTCAAAAACTGTACCATTGTAGTAAAAATAATCGGCGAATCCCAGTTATCTTTGGCAAGCTTCAACTTTTGCTGTACGTTGACCACGCCATCCAAATGCTCATCATCATCACTCGTGTCCTCAACTACATTTGAGTGATGCTCCAAAATATTAGCGTCGTCCAGTAGAATCTTGCGTACTTCCGCTGCATTTTGCTCAATTATTGTTGTATAAGGAACGACATAAATAATATGTTTTTTGTGATATGTCTTGGCGTGCTTAAGTGCATATCTCAAGCTGGCCAAAGTTTTACCGCCGCCGGTTGGAATGGATAAAGTGTAGATGCCAGTTGGCCTCTCGGCACAATGGTCACACTGTCTAGACATCTCGCTTCTTAATAAATTAATAGGAGTTTGGGAACTACTTTGACCTGCAAAAGAATCAATCTTACTCATAAGCTTGTCATAATAAGAAGCAAAAAGCTGCTTATAATCAAGAGCCGGTTCATCAGCTTTATTTCCCTCAAATAGTCGGGTGTTTGTTCGATCGGCATCGATTAAAGCGCTGAATATAAACTTGGTTAAGAACATCAAATTTGTTTCAGAGCTCACGGAAGGTTCCTTATCTAAATAATTCCTCAACTCAGCAGCAGCCTCGTCTACATAATGATGGAATTCATCTTTACTCATCACTAGTTCAAAAAACCTCTGTTCCGTCCATTTGTATTCCTTCAAGTCTTTGTCTCGAACTCGCTGTAAATAGTTCGACTCTAGTTCCGGGTTCAGAAAATCCTGGAGATAAGAGTGATGAGATATAATTGCATTTCCAACAACTTCAGATAATAACCCTTTGTCTCGATGGATATTTTCGACATGGAATAATTTGTATAAAAACTTCCCACCTGCTGTTGAATGGTCAACACTCCCTCTTCGCGGAGGAGAATCCGGATTATTAACGGCCTCTATTATGTACTCTCTGAACTCATCCGTATATTTCCCCATATCATGTAACATACCAGCCAAACCAGCAATGTGTTCGACCCCTATTTTCGCTCCATAGGATTCCGCTAAAAGCTTAACCCCTAGCAAATGTTCTTCCACAGTCTGGTACTGATGATCGCTCTCACGAATATGAGCCACATAATTCATTTCACTTTCCCCCTGCGACATATTTTTACCCTAGTTATAAACATGATTCGACATACTTAATGAATCACCTTCCAAAATATTTATAAAATTGGTGATTCTAGGATATTGCCTCTTCGTAGCATTTATCAAAGCGTGATTAAGATTATTAATCTCCGTGGTTACTAACTATTAGCTGATTTAAGCGATACTAAGGATCTAAATAAATTAAGGTAATATCTTGTAAAAATACAAATAAGCCGAACCATTAGTTCGACCTACATTTTACATAATGATCCATTTGTCAGAACTTCATTATCCTTCGGACAACCTGAACTTGCTTTTATCTTCCCGCTTATAATCATTTCATGATCCCTATTGTACATTTATTAACGCGTCAACGAGGAATGTGACTGATATCTCAGTTGTTTGTCCTTGATGTGACCTGGCACTGCTAAAACATGGTCACTAACTTGGAATTTCAATCCACACATCCACGTGGGATGTGACGTCCGACAGGCCCCCGATTTGACCAAATCACCTAGCATTTCAATCCACACATCCACGTGGGATGTGACCATTAAATCAGACTATAGCGCTTGCGATATGTTTATTTCAATCCACACATCCACGCGGGATGTGACATATCATGACGTGCTTTCTGTGACATCGGATCTCATATTTCAATCCACACATCCACGTGGGATGTGACAAATTTAAGTTCTCGGTGTTCTCACTCATTCCTATTTCAATCCACACATCCACGTGGGATGTGACATAAACCACGCGCCGATGAGCGCAATAAGGAGACCATTTCAATCCACACATCCACGTGGGATGTGACAATGCATACAACCGAGGAAAAGCAACTCATCAAAATTTCAATCCACACATCCACGTGGGATGTGACCGATTGGGGACCGATATTGGAAGTGTCTACTTCTATTTCAATCCACACATCCACGTGGGATGTGACCCCAAACCCGAAGTATCGGTATGAGGACGACCACTAATTTCAATCCACACATCCACGTGGGATGTGACATCGAGGCCATAAACGATATTACACGGCGTACAGGATTTCAATCCACACATCCACGTGGGATGTGACCACAGCTGCATGCCATACCAGTAAACGTAATGGATATTTCAATCCACACATCCACGTGGGATGTGACTCGTACATCCATGTCGCATAATCGCAAACAAAAAATTTCAATCCACACATCCACGTGGGATGTGACTTTAAACTTTCATTATGACGTTCTTTTAATTTTATTTCAATCCACACATCCACGTGGGATGTGACTGTAATTAATCAAGCGGGATCAACGTTCAATGGTATTTCAATCCACACATCCACGTGGGATGTGACTTGACGCAAGCCCAAGGAGATATGCACGATTTACGATTTCAATCCACACATCCACGTGGGATGTGACTTTTGATCGCAATAAACGCCGTCATGAACCAAATCATTTCAATCCACACATCCACGTGGGTTGTGACAACGTACAGCCGATCTTCTCGGAAATATGAAAATATTTCAATCCACACATCCACGTGGGATGTGACGATGATGTACTCGGTCTATCGATACTGAGTACAATTTCAATCCACACATCCACGTGGGATGTGACTACCTACCTGAAAGGATGGACAAGCCATGGGATATATTTCAATCCACACATCCACGTGGGATGTGACTGGATTACGACACAGTATGGGGACACTTTTGTTAATTTCAATCCACACATCCACGTGGGATGTGACAGTTTCGTCCTACTGCTCAATATCTTTAATGTTGATTTCAATCCACACATCCACGTGGGATGTGACTTAGATTCCAATCTACCAATGCTAACTCTGGATAATTTCAATCCACACATCCACGTGGGATGTGACAAGGAGCATACGCACATGTCGGGTTACCAGGACTATTTCAATCCACACATCCACGTGGGATGTGACAAGGCTAAAGTGATAAGCCCTTTATATCCAATTTGATTTCAATCCACACATCCACGTGGGATGTGACCATCACTGTGAATAAAACCGTTCATAAGAATTGGAGATTTCAATCCACACATCCACGTGGGATGTGACGTATAACCTTTATGTTACCGACAACGGAGGACAATTTCAATCCACACATCCACGTGGGATGTGACACCATATTTAATTGGAGTTATATTAGTACTAGGTATTTCAATCCACACATCCACGTGGGATGTGACTATGAGTACAGGAATATTCCCAAGATGCGCAAAATTTCAATCCACACATCCACGTGGGATGTGACGTTCAACTGATTGAGGAGTATTTGTATTACTAACCGATTTCAATCCACACATCCACGTGGGATGTGACACCTAAACGCAATGAATTCGATGATTGCTAAGATATTTCAATCCACACATCCACGTGGGATGTGACGAATACGGTCTGGATCATCATTGTTAACCACAGGATTTCAATCCACACATCCACGTGGGATGTGACAATCTTGGAGCGACTTGCACCGTCAGAAGATGGTAATTTCAATCCACACATCCACGTGGGATGTGACATGCTACGGCGGTCGCTGGTGATATGTTAGCAGGATTTCAATCCACACATCCACGTGGGATGTGACTTTTCTGACCAAATTTACCGTACAAAGAATTCATATTTCAATCCACACATCCACGTGGGATGTGACCAGTCGGTGGTCGTTGATATTTCTTACTGATTTCAATCCACACATCCACGTGGGATGTGACAATGTCTCCGCTGTCGTTAATGTTGTACCTGGGACATTTCAATCCACACATCCACGTGGGATGTGACAAATGCTTATACGCTCACCTTGCGCAAATTATGATTTCAATCCACACATCCACGTGGGATGTGACTCCGCCTTTTGTCCTCTGATTGTCCGGTCAAAGGATTTCAATCCACACATCCACGTGGGATGTGACTAGACTTTAAATTGATTTAGGTTTGTAGCAGGTAATTTCAATCCACACATCCACGTGGGATGTGACTAAGTACTGAATTGGATGGGGTCCATCCATCATGAATTTCAATCCACACATCCACGTGGGATGTGACCCTGTTACCACGGATTCATTTTCTTTTAGATGCTATTTCAATCCACACATCCACGTGGGATGTGACGGTTTCGTCGTCGTCGTCGTTGTAGTCTCCTGTGGATTTCAATCCACACATCCACGTGGGATGTGACAGCGAATTTTAAGCAAAAATGAACTAATATTCGCATTTCGAGTGTATAGATTGGTTTAATTTGCCTGATTTTTTTCGATTATCCTCTTTTGGAGATTTAAATTTCTATTATAAGGTAATTTATCGGTGCGAATCTCCCTGGAATTTTATGTGCGCTTTACATTCGCACCGTATAAATAGCTTTGTTTTTTACTAATTTTATTCGACAACGATGTAGAAGTCTTATTGGTTTACCTAAACCCTGAGTCCCCAAAGGCAGTCTCGTTATATTATTAATGATCTGTTCTTACAATTCTTGTTTCATCTGCGATACCTCGAGTTCATTGTAGTCATCATTCTATATTCTCAACATTCGACAGCAATAAATCATCTTTACCTCCAAATTTTAACATGGAAGAATAAAGAAACCAACAAGCACTTGGCTTGTTGATCACTAATTCACATATATAAACATACGTATTTATCCATCGAACCCACTGCCAACGGATCTCCCAAGTATATAAATTATACAAGGGGTGACATATATTTGAGTTATCCCGAATCAAACTAGCTCTGACGGACTATATTTAAATCTTATGAAAAGGATGATCCACATGAAACTCACACTTAAGAAGTTAACCCTTTCGTTGTTGGTATTTTTTCTTTATTTTGCATTCTATTCACTTTGCTCAGGGACGTGATTTTCGGATATATCACTATTCCTCGTCCTTATGACATTGTAATCCATATGGCAGCTTCAGCCTTAGTCATCTTAATATCTTTGATACTGACAAGTCTTCTAGTTAATAATGATCAACCCTAGACAAAGTCAACTATGCTATCGAAACCTTCCAGAGGACACTCATCTTATTTTTGTAATTACACTTTTTCCTCCACGAGTAAACCTAGCTCCTGATTCTTCTTCTTAAACCGCTCGTTATGTGAGGATACATACGCCATTCTCGTGGCCTCTGGATCCATATACAGTTTGGCGCTGTTAAGTGCCAATACAGCGTCCGTAAACGTTCCAGCAATCAGTCCCACTTTGCTGTCATAAGATGCGAAATCGCCTGCGCCGAAGATGCCAGGGATATTGGTCGTCATGCGCTCGCCTACATTCGCGTTCCATTCCCCCAGGTCGAGGCCCCAATCACGGATTGGGCCGAAATCACTCTTCATCCCGTGATTCACGATGACTGCATCAACCTCCAGTTGTTCTTGCTCTTCCGTTTCTATATGTGCAATTGTCACTTGTTCGATACTTGTTCCATTATTGCTATGTAACGCCCCAACTGCATACGGTGTGCGCACATCTACCGAGGACTGTTTCATCCGAGACACGTTTCGCTCATGTCCGCCAAAGCTATCGCGTCGGTGTACTACCGTTACATGCGCGGCAATCGACTCCAACTCATTCGCCCAGTCTACCGCCGAATCCCCGCCTCCAGAGATCAGTACTCGTTTGTCCCGGAATACTTCCAGCTCCTGCACCGTATAGTACAGGTTCGTCACTTCGTAGCGATCTGCTCCTTCGATCTCCAGCTTCGCCTGCTTACGCATGCCATAACCGATGGTCAGGATTACCGTACGTGTATGGTGCCGCTCGCCACTTGATGAGGTCAAGATAAAAGTACCGTCCGGCTGACGATCGAAGTCTATAATTTGCTGACCAAGCACAATCGTAGGCTCGAAGGTGCTCGCTTGCTCGATTAACTGGGAAGTTAATTGCTCGCAGCGAATCGGTGGCACACCACCGACATCCCAGATGATCTTCTCGGGATAAGTAAGCAGCCGCCCGCCTAGCTGATCTTGGGCTTCAATTAGCTTCGTCTTTAATTCACGCATGCCGCTGTAAAATGTCGTATATAATCCGGCAGGCCCTCCGCCGATAATCGTCACGTCATAAAGCTCCAATGTTTCGTTCATTTTCACGCCTCCGCATTTGTAATTTTGATGTTACTGATCTTTAAGTTCCAAACTGAGCTCGATGCAAGCGGCTGTATGTACCACCCACTGCAATCAATTCCTCATGTCTGCCCTGTTCAACAATTCCCTGATCCGCAACTACGATAATGCGGTCCGCATTTTTGATCGTTGCCAATCGGTGGGCGATCACAAGTGTCGTGCGTCCCTGTGAAAGTTCCGAGAGCGCCAATTGAATGGCGGCTTCCGTCTCGGTATCCAATGCCGATGTCGCTTCATCCAAAATGAGGATAGGTGGATTCTTCAAGAACATTCGTGCAATGGATAGACGCTGCTTCTGTCCGCCGGACATCTTCACGCCCCGTTCTCCAATAAACGTATCCAGTCCGTCCGGTTGCGATAGAATTAACTCTTCCAACTGCGCTCTCTTCGCCGCCTCCCAGATCTGCGATTCGGATGCATCCAGCTTGCCATAGGCGATATTCTCTCGGATGGTACCGTCAAACAGGAACACATCCTGCTGCACAATGCCGATATGTGAACGCAGCGATTCCAACGTCATCTGGCGAATATCGATGCCATCTATGGTAATCGAACCTTCGTCTACATCGTAGAAACGTGGCAACAGTGAACATAGCGTCGTCTTCCCAGCGCCAGATGGACCTACCAGTGCGACCGTTTCCCCGGCCCGAATGGATAGATCTACTCCACTTAGCACCTTCTCCTTGTTCTCATAACCGAAGGTTACCCCACTGTAGGTAATATCACCTTTTACTTCTGTAATCGGCTTCGCATCCGGCGCATCATCCACATCCGGCTCGGTTTCTAGCAGCTCTAGGTATCTTTTAAATCCGGCAATCCCTTTCGGGTACGTCTCGATCACAGAGTTAATCTGCTGAATCGGACCAAGAAACACGTTGGATAACATCACAAAAGCGATAAACTCCCCGTATGACATCCGATTCTGAATGACAAACCACGTTCCGCACACAAGCACAAACAACGAAACACATTTCATTAGAATAAAACTAAGCGAAGAGTTCCAGGCCATAATCCGATAGGTGATCAGCTTGGTCAAGCGAAAGCGATTGTTGTTCTCCGCAAAGCGTGAGATTTCATGTTGCTCATTAGCGAACGCCTGAACGACACGGATTCCACTAACATTGTTCTCCACACGAGCGTTGTAGTCAGCAATATCTGCGAACATGCGCTTGAAGGCAGCCGACATTTTGCTACTGAAAAATAGAGACAAATAAATCATAAGCGGGACAATGATAAAGGTTAGTACCGCCATCTGCCAGTTGATGCTGAGCATAATACCGAACACGCCGACGAGCGTCATGACCGCGATAAATAAATCCTCTGGTCCGTGATGCGCAATTTCCCCAATGTCCATCAAATCATTCGTCATTCGGGACACGAGATGTCCCGTCTTATTATTATCGAAGAAACGAAATGATAGCTTTTGCACTCGGTCGAACAGCTTCTTGCGCATATCCGATTCGATGCTAATCCCCAGCTTGTGTCCCCAGTAAGTCACCACAAAATGTAATGCGGCACTAACAACATAGATGCCCAGCAAGCCGAGACATGAATATAAGATCCATTTCCAGTTACCGCTTGGTAGTAAATCATCCACCACCTTGTTAACAGCAACAGGGAATACTAATTCCAACAAAGCGGCTATGATAGCGCAGGTGAAATCTAATATAAACAGACCTTTGTATGGGCGGTAATAAGCGAAAAAGCGACGAAGCATACATATCCTCCTTTATTACAAGCCCTGATGTCACTTGTACTTCAGTAATTAGCTTGATGATATTGATTATCATTTTCATTAAGCTTAAAGTATAAATGACCTATCCAACTGTGACAATGGATTTTTTGAATTTTTTATATGGCAAATCTTCATTTCTGCGTTCAGACATCAAAAAAAGCCATCCGCCAAAGTCAGCGAACACTTTGGAGACAGCTCTCTTTGACCATTTTCCCGCAATATCATCATTGAATTGTGTGTATATTTGACTCGCTTACTTTACCGTTGCTAGCAAACTATCCACAATAAAGTCAAGCTGCTTATCCAATGAAATAATGTCATTATAATACGATAATCCAAAGCTTAATTCGATGAGTCGCCCTTCCTTCACAGCCGGAATGCTATTCCATATAGCGTTATCTGATAAATCCACCATTCCTTCATACGAAGAACGGAAAATATAATCACCAGCGTATTTGGGTAATACCTCAAAGGATAGGTTATGAACGCCCCCACTATCAGAGGTTTCAATCTCCTGCTGTATAAGCTCAGGTCCTTTCAGCCCCAGGTATTCATAGATTACCTGTGAGCCGCGACCATATTGCTTACTGGAAATTACACTCATTTCGCCTTTGCCGCCTTCCATAATGCTTACCCTTTTATCCAGAATGCCAGCTGCCTTCAACTTCTGCTTGCTCTGCTCCACCTTAGCATAGAAGTTGTCCAGCAGCGTCTGTGATTCGCCTTCCTTGCCGAGCACTTCCCCAATCTGCTTCAGACGTTCATCTACTGACATCTTCTCATAGGGAATATAGACCGTTGGTGCAATTTGATAGAGCATTTGATAGGTTTCCTCAGAAGGAACAATGATGACATCCGGATCAAGCGCAAGCACCGCCTCAGGACTAGGTTCGAACCATGTGCCCAAGTCGCTAGTTCCAACTAGCTCCTTCTCAAAGGCCGCCCCTTCGTAAGCACTAGAGGAACCAACAGGCTTCACGCCAAGTGCCAGTACATCGCCCAGCAAATACAGGACAACAACCCGCTGCGGGTTAACCGGCACTTCGACATCTCCTTTGACGGTAGATACCGTCTTAGTCTGCGGCTCTGCCTCTACTGCCTGGTTTACACTGGAATTAGCTGAAGTAGAGGCCTCGCCAGATACCTGCGTACCTCCGTTTATAGAAGCATTGCTTGCTGTGCCGGTAGAGCAAGCACTAAGTAGTAGCGTGAGACAGAGCATTAAAGCTACGCCCAATGGTGACTTGTTGCTGTGGTTCATAGGTATGTTTCCCCTCTCGTTTAATTGATAATGATTATCATAACCATTACCAATATAACGGCTCACCTTCTCCTGAGCAATGTCATATCGAGCCACAGACGATGGTATATGAGGACGTGCATCCGGCCTTATATTCCCCGATCGATAACGGATCGGTGCTACTCCCACATGTTTTTTAAACATTTTCGCGAAATAATAGCTGTCCGGATAGCCGATGGTCTCGGCAATTTTCTGCAGGGTGGCATCGGTTGTAAGCAGTAGTTCCTTAGCTTTATCCATCCGAATTTGGATCACATAATCAATGGGACTGCTTCCGGTTTGGCGTTTGAACAGTCTTGATAAATGCCGCGGGCTACTATCTAGTAGCTCTGCTAGTAGATCCATCGTGACCGGCTCAGCATAACGCTCTTGCAAGTAATGTTTGGCCTGCGCTACTATGTCAACTTTGGTTGTAGTTATATGACGGTTATGAATTTGCAATAGCAATTCGTATACAAATTGATAGAACAGCGTCTTCACATGAAACCGCTCCAGCTCCCCCCTCTCCTGCCATTCCTTATTCATGAGCTCCACCTTGTGCAGTAATGAAGTAGGATGATCCGGTACAAAGCCATACTGAATATGAAACGGATTGTTTCGTTCCATCATGGACATTATTTCCTGGCGGAGAGGTGGTAGGATTCTCGCTTTGTAATAGATGATGTAATACTCAAATGCTTCTTCAGTCGGGTATATGCTCAAGCAGCAGCCCTTGCTACCATACAGGATAAGAAATCGATTCGCTTCATGACGTTGTCCATCCAATTGTAAATGAGCGCTTCCGCGTACCGTGTACAAGAAAATATTAGCTGGTAGCCGGTACGATCGAAGCTCCTCATCCAGCTCCATTGTTATATTGCGAATATCAATAATATTAATGAATGCGTGGTTCCATAGGATAAGCTGCTCACTTAACCGCATTATGTATGTTCAACTCCTCAGTAATCGCAGGATATCTGCAATCGATAGTATCTTCATCTAATCATAATTGATAATAGTTATCATTATCAATACTAATATACATAAAAAAGACACGACCAGCCACTCTCCCCCTAGAAGGTCGTGACTAATCGTGTCCGCTTTACTATGCTTAATTAGGATAAGGCTACTTCTGATTGTCTTTTAGAACCTTAACGATAGTCTCAAGTTGTAGCTCCATGGAGTACGGATCTTCCATGACAAATTCATCATCGAATTCTCCGTACATATAGACCTGACCTTTTGCAACCGCTGGAGCAGCCTTCCATATCGCACTCTTGAAGATCTCAGTCGCATCTTCCTTAGAGTTCACATATACAAATACATGATCCCCTAGATACTCAGGGAGCACCTCTAGAGATATATTCTCAAATCCCTCTTTCATATTTAATGCTTGTTCTGTAGGTGGTAACTGCAACATTTGATAGATCGTTGCACTACCATAATTCCCACCCGTCGCGGATAATACAAACAGTGCTTTCGACCCGATCTGAACTACGGAAACCGTTTCTCCCTCTTTGATGATGCCTGCAATTTCTTGCCTAGCATCAGCAACCTTCTGTTCATATTCCGTGATCCACGTCTCTGCTACCTGCTGCTTACCGAAAATTTCACTGATTCTTCTGAACTTCTCTATCGGACCTGCTGTAGATAGGCCTTCCCAGTATGGCACGAATACCGTTGTCCCGATTTTTTCATATTGTTCAATATTTTTCTCTATTGACCCTATGATCAAATCAGGTTCCAATTCTATTAATTTCTCTGCATTCATCGGAAATGAGCCTAGGTCTTCGATATTTGCCAGAATATCTGGGGAAATGCCAGCCTTCTCAATCCATGCTTCTTTCAGCATACCTTCTCGCACACCTACTGGAATAATTCCCAGCTTCAATAACTGTCCCATATACTGATCTGATGCTACCCGTTGCGGCTCTGCCGGGATTTCCACATCACCCTTTATAGTAGATACAATTCGCGTCTTTGCTTGTGACGACACATCCTGTCCCACATTAGAATTGCCGGAATTCGCTTGCGTTTCTACGTTATTATTAGTAGGCGTTTGCGATCCTCCACTTGTATTCGACGCACTTGAACATGCCCCTAACAATAATGACAGACACAAGAACACTGTCATTGCGCTTATCCTCATATTTCTGTACATATTTAAATCCACTTCCCCTTTATATTGATAATGATTTTCAATCTCATTACCAATATACCGCTCAAACTTTTTCGGGAGAATAGCAAATTTTCGTCTAAATAAGGGCAAATCTTCACCTTGGTTCCTATTCTTCCATTCGGTTTTGAACCGTGCGGGGGACACTCCCTTATACCTCTTGAAGCTGCGACTTAACGTATGCCCATCGAGATATCCCACATTCTCCGCTATCTCCTGCAAAGTAGCATCCGTCTGCAGCAGCAACTTGATCGCCTTATCAACCCGCACCTCACCCAGATAATGAATGGGACTAGTGTTCATCTTTTCTTTAAACAACTTAGACAAGTAACCAGCACTACAACCCCAATTTTGCGCTAGGGAATCCAGTGTAATAGGTTGGTAGTAATTTTCATCAATATAGCGGATCGCCTGCGCTACAAGGTCAGGCTTAATCGGCTCGATCCCTTGGGCATGCAATTGTTGCGAAAGCTCGTACACAAATTGATAGAACAACGTTTTGACATGCAGTTTTTCTAAATCATTTGATCGCTGCCACTCGTTGCTCATCTGTTCCACTATAGTAAAGAGAGACAGCGGATAACTCGGTGTAAAAGCATATTGATATTGGAATGGAGTAGATCCCTTCATGAAGGGTGAAGTCTCCTGACGGTAGGGTAAAGAAAGAGTCGCTTTATACAAAATCATATAGAACTCGAATTCTTCCTCCGCCGCAATATCAAGACATAATCCCTTACCACCATGGAGAATATCGAAACGCTTCACAAGGTGTACGTTGTGATCCAGCCACACTTGTGCGCTCCCCCGTACCGTGTACAAGAAAGTACTAGCTGGAAATCGATAGTTTCGCAATTGTTCTTTCTGTACCATGGTCGTATGACGTATGTCTATTATCTTGATGAAGGCTTGGTTCCATAACAAAATATGCTCGTGTACATTCATAACATTCTTACTCCTTCTGACAAAGGAAATCCCATATTCCCAAGATCAAATGACGTTTGCGGTTTCACCATACACCTTATTTGTACTCTCCACAGTAGACAGTTGATAAGGCAAACAGAGAGGTACGCCCGTGCGCGGATCAGGCACGATATCGGCTTCGATTCCAAACACTTTCCGTAACACGTCCTTGGTCATTACCTGTTGAGGCGTGCCTTCGCTGATCACAGTCCCCGATTTGATCGCAACGATATGATGGGCATAACGGGAAGCGTGATTTAGGTCGTGAACCACCATGATGATGGTGCGTCCTTCTTCTTTGTTCAATTTATGAAGTAGATGCAGCACTTCAAGTTGATGCGCCATATCTAGGAAGGTTGTCGGTTCGTCTAGGAACAAAATCTCCGTTTGCTGGGCCAAAGCCATGGCAATCCAGGCTCTTTGGCGCTGTCCCCCAGAAAGTTGATCCACGGGCCGATCATAAAAATCAGTCATCCCTGTGACTTCTATGGACCACTGAATGATCGATTTATCTTCCGACGTCATCGTTCCAAATCCCTTTTGATGCGGGAAACGTCCATAAGCAACTAGCTCAGATACCGTCAGCCCATCGGGGGCTGTCGGATTCTGCGGCAAGATCGCCAGTTGCTTGGCGACTTGCTTCGTCGATTGCGAATGGATCGACTGACCGTCGAGCAATACTCCGCCAGATTTGGGCTTCATGAGCCGAGCCATCGTTTTGAGAATCGTCGACTTTCCCGAACCATTGGCTCCAACAAGTGCGGTTATTTGACCTGTTGGAACGGTCAAATTCAGATCATTAACAATTGCCGTATCTCCATACCCAATATTCAATTCAGTCGTATGTAGGCGTTCATTCATTACCTTCATGCTCCTCACCCCAGTCTTCTTATTTATGTTAATCTTTGGTCACTTACACTCGGGTCTTGGTCAGTAGGTATAAGAAATACGGCGCTCCAATAACGGCTACTACAATCCCCGTCGGAATTTCCGAAGGTTGTAGGACCCAGCGACCAAGCGTATCCGCCGTAATGACGAGCAGCGAACCCACCAGTGCCGAGGTCGGCAGTAGCAATTGATGCTTTGGCCCGACCAGACGCCGCGCCAGATGCGGGCCGATCAAACCAACGAATCCGATACCGCCACTTACTGCGACCGAGGAAGCAGCTAATGCGACCGCAGCCGCCAACAGCTTCAATTGCTCCCGAGACACCCGCGCTCCGAGTCCGGTCGCCGTTTGTTCTCCGAGATTTAGCACATTCATGACCTGTGCCTTATAAAACACATAAGGTAGTAATATGACAATCCATGGCAGCAACGAGAGTACAAACTTCCAGTTCATTCCCCATATGCTACCCGCCATCCATGTCGCGACAAACTGGTATTTCTCCGGGCTTAACTTCAAGGTCAGCACGATCATCGCTGCACTCATACCCGCCGCAACCGCAATACCTGTCAATAGTAGACGTGTCGGCGATAAGCCTTGATGGCGCTTGTATGCGAGTGAATAGATGAGCGTTGCAGTCAGACCTGCCCCTACCAGAGCTAGCACCGGGAGCAGGAAGACTGGAGCGGCCGCGGTTGTTGGATAGAACGAGATAAATAGCATCACCATTAATCCCGCACCAGCATTAATCCCGAGAATTCCGGGATCTGCCAAGGCATTTCGCGATACCCCCTGCATGATGCAGCCAGATACGGCCAGCCCTGCGCCAATCAGCACAGAGATTACAATCCGTGGCAAGCGGAATTCAAATAGAATCAGACTTTGCTTAGTAGTCCCCAGGCCAAACAACGTACGTATAACATCCACAGGGGAAAGCCGGATGTAACCTGTGTTCATACTAATTATAAAGACAATGACGACAAGGGCACCCAGCACGGACAACATGAGAATGCCTCGATTTCTCTTCTTTTTATCGTTCATCATAAAGGGTACATTATCCATTTATAGTTCCCTCCTTTCCTTGCGTGCCAGATACAGAAAGAAAGGCACGCCGATGAGGGCAACGACCGCACCAAGTGGTGTTTCATAGGGCGGATTGATCATCCTTGCCCCTAGATCGGCAAATATGACAAGTAGGCTTCCCAGCACCGCCGAGCAAGGAATAATCCAGCGGTAATCTACACCAACCAGCTTTCGTGTCAGATGCGGAATAATGAGTCCGATAAAGCCGACGGCACCAACAACGGATACCGCTGCGCCAGCCAGGATGAGAACAATGACCGCACCTGCCAGCTTGACCAAATGTGTTCGCTGTCCGAGTCCGCGGGCTATATCTTCCCCTAGACTAAGCATCGTAATCGAGCGGGATAAGGCAATTGCTCCTGCGATCGCCACAGTAATCCAAGGAAACATAATTTTCAGTTGGAACCACTTCATCCCTGCTACACCGCCAGCATACCAGAATGCAAGGTCCTGACCGACTTCGAAGTACAGCGCGATGCCTTCACTAAGCGCACCAAGTAGTGCACTTAGCGCCGCACCCGCCAGAACCAATCGAACGGGTGATAGTCCGCCTTTACCTAGCGAACCCAGCCCGTATACTAAGCCCACGCCGAGACCTGCACCCAAGAACGAATACAAAATTAGGTACATAAACGGCAATCCAGGAAAAAAGGCAAAGCAAATCGCTAGCATAAGTCCTGCCCCAGCATTCAGACCAAGCAGGCCGGAGTCTGCGAGTGGATTCCGGGTCATTCCCTGCATAATTGCCCCTGCCACGGCAAAGGAAGCACCAACCATTGCACCCCCAAGTACTCGCGGAAGACGCAACTCCTGAATAATCTGATGCTCTGTGAGTTCAGGATTAAAGTTAAATACCGCCTCCCACACGACGTGAAATCCAATATCCGCTGCACCGAACGAAACGGATAAACCTATACCAAACATCATCGCGACCAGTCCACCTGTTAGGATTAATGTTGCCACCCATGGACGGCTACGGAACTTCGCAGTGGGTGCCGGTAATTGTTTGTTCTTCTGATTAACGGGTTCTAGTAGTTGATTCATATGTTCCACCTTTGCATTGTCCAGAGTCATAGATATGTATTTATTCAACTCTACCAAAATGGTCGGTACGACCATTCAGGAAATCATGATTTGGCATCATTCTTTATTGTTTACGCTAAAAAACAAGACAGTTCTCTCTCACTGCCCTCCCTTAATACGCTACTAGATATTTCTTCCTTCATTCTATTGACAATGATTATCAATGTCAATAGAATAAGATGCATTCGGATACCTCCTAAATACTTGCTACGGTCCAGCATGTATACGTGCCTGCCTTAACGCTTCTTCATGCTGCCCATGCTTGAAGAGAAAATGCAACACATCATTATTTCATTCCATGTTGAAAGAGAGGAATTATACACAATGAAACAACGGAATATGAAGACTCCATATTGGGGGATTGTATTACTCTTATTCGTGCTGGTTCTAGCAGCCTGCGGAAATAATTCAGCGGAGAAACAGAACTCGTCGGCGTTACCAACTACTACGGAAGCACCTGCAGAATCACCGGAACCCACAGACGTCAGCGCAGCAACAAAAAAAGTAACCACCATACATGGTGACGTTGAAATACCTACCAGACCGCAGCGAATTGTAACGGATGACTATTTGGGCGCTTTGATTGCACTGGATGTTATCCCTATCGGCACACCGGGGTTGCATTTGAAGAATCTCTATTTTGCCGAAGCGCTGGCAGGGATTGAGGATATTGGTGCCTACGGCAACAGCTCCATTGAGAAGATTATCGATTTACAGCCCGATCTGATCATTACATCGGAAAATGATGAAACCAAATACAATCTACTGAGTAAAGCTGCTCCAACCATTTCTGTTCCATATGGCCAGTTGAAAAATGCGCATGAAGAATTGAACTATTTCGGCGAACTACTTGGCCGAGAAGCAGAAGCTAAGGCATGGCTGGCGGATTACGATGAGCGAGTTGCCCAGGCCAAAGCCAAGGTAGATAAGGCAATTCCCCCGGATGCAACCTTTACTATCTTTGAGGATAATGACAAATCGGTGTATGTCTATGGAGACAACTTTGGTCGGGGCGGTCAACCTGTATATCAGGCTCTTGGACGCACACCTCCCTCTAGCAGTGCCGCTGAGATCATGGAAAAACAGTATAAGGAGATCTCACTAGAAGTGTTAGCAGACTACGCTGGTGATTATATTATATTGACCTCCAACACACGAACGCTCGAAGATTTCAAACAAGATCCGATTTGGAATACATTGGATGCAGTTAAGAACGATCATCTGTATGTGTGGAAGGAAGAACGGTCCTGGTACTACGATCCGATTGCTGTACTCTCCCAAACAGAGGAACTTGCAGCATGGATTTCTGGAGAGTAGTGAAGGAACTCATGAACGGAGTTGGAAGGCATCCGTTTGATCGCTCCCATATATAAGGGTAAATCAGTAACCACCCTTACAACCTGAGATTTTACTTTTTTGCCAAAATACTAAATCTAAGTTCCGAGAAGACACAAAAAATCCCCTGATGTTCGTTGTCAGGGGATTTTGCTTATTTATTTGAACAAACTAATGTGAATCTTGATAACAACCTTCTTAATCTTCGTTGATTTCGTTCCCATGCAAGGTCGGTGAATATCATGAGGGAAAAAGACGACGAACATTCCTGGTTTCAGTGGTAGCAATATTTCATCATTTTGCGGGTTATAGAAGGTAATGTCCCCTTCGCTATCATAGGGTTTAGTGGGTTCGATCCCTTCACGCAGCGGTGACCACCCATATATTTCTTCACCTTCGATCAGGTATTGGACATCAATATATGATTCATGATTCTCTGCAACCTGCTCATCGAGCGATTTAGCATCTAGCTCCATCACGATAGCGTACATCTCATTGCCGCGGATCTCCACGCGACCTGGAGCGGGATGATCCTTAATGATATTCTGCAATTCTTCGATGGCCTCTACGATAATGGGGTGCTCAACTTTTCTGTCGTGTTCCCAAGATGATAATGAACTTAGAATCATATTGTAATCCCCTCGCATCTAACTTATTAAGGTTGTCCAAACGGTCAACTACAGCAGTTTCTCGGTCACCGCTGTAGCTGTGCTTTCCTTATTCGTAATGGATTCTTCTTTGGTTCTCTTGAAGTATTCCACATATAATACATCTAGTAAATAGAGCTGAGAAATCTTCGCAGACAGTGAACCACCCTGGAGCGGGCCTTCGTTGGCGCCGCATAGCAAGGTGAGGTCTGAATACGAAGTTAAAGGGGACTTCACGAATCTAGTAATGGAGATGACGGTTGCCCCACGTTCCTTCGCTTTCCGTGCAATTGCTATAGAATCTTTGGTTGAACCAGAATATGAAATGATAACCGCCACATCCCGCTTGGTCATCAACGCCGCCGACATCATCTGAAGATGTGAATCCATGGAACATTCCGTTTTGTTCGTAATCCGCATAAACTTAATCTTTGCTTCCAACGCCGTTATTAATGAAGAGCCAACACCGTAGAAAATGATTCTCTCTGCTCTAATTAGGTAGTCTATAGCCTTATCCATAAGTTGTAAGTCTAATAAGTTATAAGTCTCGTTCAATGCACTAATATTTGTTGATAATACCTTGGAAGATACTTGTTCGATCGTATCATCCATCAGAATATGGTCTGTGAGCTGTGGTATTTCATTCTCCACCGTAATAGTATGGGCCAGTGCAATCTTGAACTCCTGATAGCCTTTATAGCTTAAGGATTTACAGAATCGGAATATGCTCGATTCACCTACATCACATATATCCGCGAGGTCTGTAATCGACATGTACACTACACTCTTGGCATTCTCTAGGACATAGTCCGCTACTTTCTTCTCCGTATTCGTCAAGTTATTATATTTAGAATGAATGGTCGAAAAGATACTGATTGTGCGCAAATATCTCCCCCCTTTCTTCATAACAGATTTATCATAGAAATAACGATGCAGCCCCTAATAGGCCTGCTTTATTCCCCAAGGAAGCCTTCATAATCTTCACATCACCAAAGCTATCCATAATCAAAGACTTTGTTCTTGCTTCTACCCGGCCTACCAAGGCTTCTTGCTCCATGACGCCGCCTCCTATAATAATAACGGCTGGATTATAAATATGAATGATCGAAGCCAAGCCAGCAGCGACTTCGTCAACCCATACCTGCAATATATGTTGAAGCTTTTCGTCTCCTTGGCTTATTTTATCAAACAAAACCTTGCCATCAATACATACTGGATCGACCTGTTTGGCCATATTCACCAGCGCCGTTGTGGAGGCGTACGTTTCATAATAAGGTAATCTTCCCCCACCAGATGCTGCAGGTAATGGATGGGTCAAGATATGGCCAAACTCAGCCGCCACTCCATTAACTCCCTTGTATATCTGGCGATCGATGACAATGGCTCCTCCAATTCCCGTACCATAAGTTAGACATAAGAAGTCATTAAAATGCTTGGCTGCGCCAAAATAGGCCTCACCTAACGCAGCTGCATTCACATCATTCTCCATCTTAACAGGTTTATTAAATCTACTAGCGACGATATCCCTAACTCTCATTCCCGTGTAATTAGGTATATTCTCGTTAGCAAAGACAATAAAACCTTCTTCGGAATGAACTTGTCCTGCCGTACTGATGGCGATGACGTCAAAATCATCATATTCTGCCATTTTGCCCAGCAATCGCTCGATAACATGTGGGCCACCCTGTTGGCTCTCGGTTGCATATTCTTTGAACTGATCGATGTTCCCTTGCTCATCACAAATGCATATCTTGGTGTTGGTTCCGCCAATATCCGCGGCTAGAATCTTCATACCGTCATCTGTCCTTCCTATGTATGGGAGATAAGAGCTATTGAGGTTATGTAGCAGTAACGGACTTCATGAATCTTTGAGTGATCTCCATCGGTCTGGTAATAGCTGATCCAACAACTGCAGCGTGTACTCCTAGGTCATACATTCTCTTCAATTCTTCAGGAGTCGAGATCCCTCCTTCAGATATAACTGGTACAGTTAGCGTATTCACGAGTTTCTCTACGAAATCAAAATCCGGTAAAGCTCTGCCTTTGGTTGATGCTGTATATCCGCTTAATGTAGTTCCTACGCAATCGAAACCAAGTTCAGCAGCCATGAGGCCTTCCTCATACGTTGAGCAATCTGCCATAAATAGCTGATCTTTATACTTTTCTCTTAGCTTGGGGAAGAGTTCGGAAATGGTAGAACCATCTGGTCTTACTCGGTCCGTCGCATCCATTGCAATGATATCTACACCTTCACGGCATAGCTCATCTACTTCCTCCATCGTTGGTGTGATAAACACCTCTGAGCCTTCATATACCTTCTTGATAATACCAATGATGGGTAGATCAACTTGTTTCTTAATCTCTTTAATATCTTCAACACTGTTTGCACGAATTCCGGAAGCTCCGCCTAAGTAAGCGGCATAAGCCATTTTACCCATAATAAATGAGCTATGCAATGGCTCCTCGGGTAAAGCTTGGCAGGAAACAACCAGTTTACTTTTGATCTTATTCAGAGCATTTTTCTCTGTATTCATCAGTAACAACTCCATACTTATAGTTTTGTAAGTGCCCTTGCAAAAATAAGGTAACATGGATTTTGAGTATTGTAAATTATTTTCTCTTTTTTTATAAAAGCGAAAATTATTTTCACCATCATTCCTCTAGGGTAACAAACATACCTGAATGAAGCAAATAAACAAAAAAAGAAGCAACCCACCAATACCTCGTGAGTTACTTCTTGTTTTTTTTAACTACATAGTCTTGGTAAGTTACGTTTACTCTTGTTCCACCTTTTCCCCACAACTGCCACAGAACGCAACATCTGGTGCTAATACGCTTTCGCAATGGGAACAATGCTTTTCGGGGATTTCTACTACTTCGAGTAATACAACTTGAGGTGGTTCTTCTTCTTCTTGTACTTTAGCTCCACAGGAGCCGCAGAATGAAGTATCTAACGGGATTTCCGCTCCACAATTTGCGCAGATCTCCACGCCCTTAATACTCAAAATCTGCCGTTTAGATGATTCGATATGGTTAATCGAGGCCGTTAGCTCATTACAGAGGTCTGCGAACGGTTCCGCCGGCGTATTTTGAAACAACTGATAATACAATTTGCCAATCTCAAGATATTTGCTCTTTATCTTATCTTCCTCACTATTGATCTGCATGTTGATCTTAGCGATCTCGGTCAGGTCTTTCGTCTTCTTGGCCACATCTTTACTTGTACTTGAAATTTTCTCACCTAATTTATCAAAGAAAGCCAAATGGATCACATCCTTAAATTATTGAATTACATGTTCCTATCGATTACTTTAACAATTGCCGATACCTTCAGATCCGTGTGTATAAAAATAGTATCTCCTCCCCTCCCTAGGCTGTCAATATCCCCATCCGAGTAAGTTGTGTTATGTACGTTTGTTCACAACGTGGTCACTTCACATGTTAAATAGTTCCAATATAATTACAATATGAATGAATGTGAATTACATGCAAAAAAAGGCAAGCTCCTTATATAGGAACTTACCTTCTATTACAAATACCGAATCTATTTACCGCAACATTTTTTGTATTTCTTGCCACTGCCGCAAGTACAAGGATCGTTTCTGCCGATCTTGTTCACGGTAACAGGTTGGTTAGGAATACGGAACGGAGTCGCCATAGGTCCTGAGCGGAAATTACCAGGCAATTTACCCATCTCCGTTGGTGTATGTCCACAGTTGGACCATATTCTTGTATGGTTATATACATCTGCGATCAGCGACATCACTCTTTGGACTTGTTCCTTATTGTGAAATTGAATATCTCTTCTCTCAAATTCATACACAATTTCTTGTAAGGTCGATTCTGCAGAACATGCTAGCTGAATGTCATCGATTAGATATTCCAGTGTCTCTGAATCACGAACGAAATCTTTGGCTAGAAAATTAGATAACGCCTTAAGTTGTGGAGTCATTTCGAAATAACTGTCATCCGCATATTTGATCAGCTCGTTCTTAACTGGAATATAGTGAGGTTTATTCTTGATATGCTTCAATAACTCTTTATAATCAGACTCTTCAATTAAAAGACTACTATCCACAATATACTCATCCTTGAGGACGAATTTCTGTTCTCTATTTAAGAAGAACTCAATATATGACATTAGTTCTTCCTCGCTGAGCGAGTTGTCATTGTGTGCGTTGTACATTTTCACGAGTTGTGCTGGTTTAAAGACTCCATACAGGTTAGTCAGCGCCAAAGTATAGTTATAGACGCTCAGGAATCTCTCATGAACCTTCTTAAATTCAGACTGATCTATTTGAGCATAAGCAGCAACGATCTGATCAGGAATAACCAAATACAGCTTGCCCTCTGCAAAATAAGTAAATACCAGCCCATGCTCCATTAAGAAGTAGTAGTGTGCATATATAGCTAAGTTATTCTGCTGAATTGGTGATTGCAGAAGTGACTCGAATAGCTCCCACTCCTTGGATTCTGTCTTTGCTAAAATGGACTCTAGGTTGGTAGGATCTGAAATTACACCCAGCAAAGCGGTAGCAAGTTCATCCTTCTTCATCTTTGAGCGTCCAGGCAATTTATGTGCTGACGCCAACGATGATAGTCTCGCTTTTGAAAGGTTGTGAAGGATTTCCGACAAGTCGGTAATCACATCACCTATAATAGCATGTTGAATATTCTTCTGTTCAAGCAGCAAATCTTGATTCTCCAAAAATGGTACACCTCTTCCGAATTATTGCTGTGCAGCCTAAGCCCTACGGGACTTGCAGAACCGCACATTTCTCTCTATTATACAATATTTTCGAAATGCCTGCTTTTGGGGTCACAAAACAGCCGCATCCTTATCGAATGCGACCTTGATTTTCCTCTATTCTATGCACCGGAATTAGAACTGGATTGCTGCCGTTTACGAATGGCATTGACGCCCATCACGACAGCTACAAGTTCATAAATATCCAAATCGTTAGTCAGAGTATTTAAACAATAAGCCCCTGGCATCATCCAGTTATTCGTTCGAGCAAAAGTCGCCACAGTCCCGCCGCTACTTCGCTCAATATTGTAGTCCTTGGATAGTGCTGGCGAAGTAATCTCGAACATTCCGCTGCCAACAGCATCATACGTGAATCGCTTGGAGAAGAAGCTCAGCCGCGCCCGCAGCATACCTACGGATCGTCCATCTGCCGCCGTCACTTCCCACTTTCCCCAGTTGAATTTACCAGCAAACAGCTTGGCCCCTCCTACATCATAGACATCCAGAGACGAACCAAAAGCTCCTTTCAAATCCAAACTACCGATCTTCCCACCAGTTTCGTTCATAATATCGCCGATTCCCGCATTGAGGAAATTGTCTTTGAAATACAATTCCACCGCTGTCCCCTCCTTAGGTCCCAAACCAACTATAATATGCCGGTTTACTCAAATGGATAACGTAGTCCCCATTGTCCTCGCACCTCATCTAGCAGCTGTAATATGCTCAGCGATTCACTAAGTGGAATGACAGGGCTCTCGGTGACACCTGCAAGGAGACAGCGTCCAACCTCTTCCGCTTCAAAAGCATACCCAATAGCATCACGCGCATCCGTATAAATCTCTGGTTCTTGCCCATCCACATGCAAGGTTGCTGTTGTTGCATTTAGGAATGATGGAATGTGAATAAAGCCTTCTGTTCCGTAGATATAAGCCTCATTTGAAATATGAAGGCGAACTGCTCCATTTAACGAGGCCACTTTGCCGTTTCCGTAATCCAGGATCAAGGAGAACTGCTCATCTACACCTGTCTCTCCAATATGCGCCGTGCTGAATATTTTTTCAGGATTTGCACCCAATATCATGGCAGCAAATGACACCGGATAAATACCGATATCCAGTAGCGCGCCTCCCCCTAGATCAGGATTCAGCAATCTTCCCTGCGGGTTTCAATCACTACGAAATCCGGCATCGGCTTTCACCAGCTTCACTTCACCAATGCGGCCCTCAGCTAGCCAAGTTCTTACTTGGATAATTGGAGCTAGGAAACGAGTCCACATAGCCTCCATCAGGAATAGCCCGCTTTGCTTAGCAAAAGTAATTATTTCCGCAAGCTCGCCACTGTTTACAGTGAACGGTTTCTCACACAATACGGCTTTGCCTGCCCGTAAGGCCAGCAACACATTCTCACGATGTAAAGGATGTGGAGTTGCTACATATATGGCATCAATCTCAGGATCATTCACCAATTCTTCGTAGGTAGCATAAGCACGTGGAATGTTGAACTTAGCTGCAAAGCGATCTGCACTCTCCTGACTACGCGATCCCACTGCCAACCCTTGTCCATTACTAACATGAACCAAATCCTGAACAAATTGTTCAGCGATCCAGCCTGTGCCCATAATTCCCCACTTAATCTCTCTTACAGCTTCTTCATTCATACGAATTCACCTCAACAAGTCAGATATATTCCACGCAAATCACATTATTGTTTATTTTACCAATTTGTATTCCCAATGACTATCTTGTTTTATCCTATTCAAAAGGATACTGCAACTTCCATTGCTCTCTTACCTCGTCAAGCAATCTCATAACTCCAAGCGATTCATCCCAAGGCATCATAGGGCTTTCCATAAGCCCAGCAAGAATGCAGCTCCCAACCTCTTCTGCCTCATAGGAGTATCCTTTGCCCGCCCGATCATCACTGAAAGTCTCCGCTTCTTCACCATCCACATAAAGCGTAGCTGATGCGGCATTATGCAGGGTAGGAAGATATATATACCCTTTCGTTCCATAAATGTATGTCTCATTCTTAAAATTAAGACGGACTGCACCATGCAGAGCAGCTGACCTCCGTGAACCATACGATAGTATCAGTGAAAATTGCTCGTCCACCCCCGTTGTCCCGATGTGCGCGGTACTCCATATCTCTTCGGGGGACGAACCAAAAATCATAGAAGCAAAGGATACAGGATAAATCCCCACATCCAATAATGCACCTCCCGCAAGATCGGGATTTAGTAACCTACCTTCCGGATCCCAATCGCTCATAATTCCAAACTCAGCTTTCACCAACCTCACTTCCCCGATTCTACCTTCTTCTAGCCATTGTCTAACCCTAACTATCGGAGGTAAGAAACGCATCCACATAGCTTCCATAAGAAATAACCGTTGTTCTCTCGCCGTTGAAATCAATGACTCAAGTTCGTTACTATTAACAGTAAAAGGTTTCTCACACAGCACGGCTTTCCCTGCACGAAGACTATTCATCGCATTCTCTTGGTGAAAAGGATGTGGGGTTGCAATATATATGACATCCACCTCTGGATCATGGACTAAATCCTCGTAGCTTCCATAAGCACAGGGAAGATTAAATTTCTCGGCAAATTCCTCGGCCCTCCCCTCCCTTCGCGAACCAACCGCATAAGCCTCTCCATTTGTCGTGTGGACCAGATCAGCTACAAACTGTTCGGCAATGACCCCCGTTCCCATAATGCCCCATTTAACCTTTCTCGAGCTCTGGTTACTCATACTCTACCTCCTTAATAGCAATCATCTACTCTATTAATAATGTACCCAATATATGAAAATAGCCCGACATCAGTTGGTAAACTGATATCGAGCTAGCATTACAATTCCATTATATGATTGTATGCGTCAAGCCATTAACGAGTAGCTCCCACAGCTCTGATCCAAGCGTCAGCGATCAGCCCGTGTCCAGCTGGAGAAGGATGTACTCCGTCCGCCGCCCAGTAAGCAGGTTCAACCTGAGCCGATGCCGCTGCAAAAGGTCCATCAAGTGGTATGTAGATCGCACCAAATTCACGCGCAAGCTCTCTAACAACCGTGATTTTAGGATCCAAATCCTCACGCCACCCTTTCCGATCTTCTGGCACCGGTAGTACGAAAGGCTCAATAAGAATCAGATTAGCATTCAACGTCTCTTTTGTTCTAACAATAATATCACGATAGGAAGCCTCAAATTGTTCTGGTGTTGTTTCCCCGCCCCCGTCGTATCTACGCCATGTATCATTAATACCAATGTATATCGACACCCAAGTCGGTTTCAAATCTAGACAATCTTCATTCCAGCGTCCTTGCAAATCGACCACTCTATTGCCGCTGATCCCCCGGTTTAGAAACGTAAGATTTTTCTCTGGGAACAAATGTCCTAGTTTTGAAGCAATTAATAGGGGATAACCCAGCCCAAGTGATGCTCCATCATCATAAGTACGTCCAGCATCAGTAATACTGTCACCTTGAAATAGTACAACATCATTGTCCTTCAATAACATCATTTGATTCCTCCAGTAGTCGTATGTTTTCAAATACAAATGTTTGTTACTTTGTCATTATAATTCATAACCCACTTGGCGAAAATAACATATCCGACACGAAGGATGTTCACACCTTAGTTATGTTATAATCACAGACGTAAATGAAACCGTATTACGGAGGATGAATATGCTTACTTTTGAACAAAAACTTGAAATTTTACAATCTTTCCCTGAGCTTGAACGTAAAGATGTCTCTCTAGGACGAGTAAACTTCCACTATGAGGATAGCGCATACGATAAGAAGACTGTCGTCTACCACCTTCACCCAAATGGCAACGGTTATGTATATGCTGGACTAATCCAAGGATATCCCGTCGATGAGAAGGGACTTGTCAATATCCGCGACTTTTCAGCGGACGAACTACGCAAGATTGTAGAACAGTCCATTCAATCGCTCATGCCACGAGAGGATGCACATGAGACTGCCCATGTTCCCAACAGCAATAACAAACAAATTCCTATCCCTAGAAGCGATTCACCGGGAGGCATATGGAGTAATGCCAACGGAGAATTACTTACCCTCAAATGTGAAGATGACCTATGGTATATCTATTCCGGCCTGAGCCTGGAAATGGTATTTGAAACCCGCCAAGAAGCCGGCGAGTACCTTGAAGAAGAGGGCTTCGCACCTCAGAAGGCTTAGCTTATTTTGCACCGAAGTCACTCACGACTGGGATGATGGGATTGAGAGAATGCGATTGTGATGAAGAGATCAGGATGATAAGATCGCTGTGATGGTAACGTGATGTTCGATTTTATACTGAGGTCGTGATGGTTAGAGAGTGACGCTCGGTGGTGTACTGAGGTCGTGATGCACGGAGTGTGGTGATCGCAGCCTGACTCTTTGACGATATGATGCTAAATGTGAATTTAACTGGAAAACCTCCAGCTAAATCTCAGTAAAAACTGCAATTTCACCACTTACCTGGAAAAACCCCAGTTATTTATACCACTTTGTCGTTGTTGTTGCTTCAAAGCCTGAATTAGCTGGAGAAATTCCAGATAATCTACCACGGAAGATATCTAAGTTACATTAGCTGGAGGATTTCCTGTTAATTTGTTTCCTGCTATTTTTTTCTGTTAATTTTTCCTTCTACACACTGTTTCTTGTTAATTAAGTGGACGCTCCATCACATTTAGAACTAACATATACTAAATAACGAAACCTCAAAGAATAACCAGTCCCGGATTGACTTACATTCCGACTGCGTGTTCTTTGAGTTTTTTTGCGTTGTGTGCGTTGTGTGTTGTGCGTTATGTGTTCTGTGTTCTGTGTACGTTATGTGTGTTGTGTGTTATGTGCGTTATGTATGTTGTGTTGTGTGCTATGTGCGTTATGTGTGTTGTGTTCTGTGCGTCGCATTCCGTACGTTGTATTCTGTTTCATGCTCTTTGTTCTGTTTGTTTTAGGGTCAAACTCATGATCAGTATTTGACGTATTAAGTCAGACACAATCTAACGGAACTGGTAGCCTTTATTTTGAGTTTTGAAGATCATAAAAAATTCTAACGGAACTGAAAGACCTTATGTCATACAAATGATGCTCAAATGCATGATTTAGGATGAAATAACGTCCCCTGGTTCCGTTACAATCCAGAACAGTGGAAAAAAACGCAAATAAGGTCGCTGAGTTCCGTTACAGCGATTCGATATCTATTACAGCGAGCTGAGTTCCTTTACAACGAATCGAGTTCCTTTACAGCGAGCTGAGCTGAGTTCCTTTTCGATTGATGGTCAAGCGACTAATTTGCATTTTGAGCCATTTTTTCAACTTTCCAAACTTTTTTTCCATAGAGAAATTCCAGGTCAATTCCCCCTCCATTTAACGTAAAACCGCTATAGATCAGGTATTGAAGCCTATACATCCCAATTTGGCATGAATCAGCTCGAAATCAATCTCGAATAAATGTTTGAATTTAGACACAGAATGTTCAATAATTAGATATGTCACAGAATGTTCACATTTATGACGAGGGTTAATAAGAGGAGTGATACTTCATGGCCAACCAAAGAAGTAAAGATTCAAGTAATGTATTTCTTGTGATCGTTGCACTCGGTGTGTTCTATACTGTCTTCTATACTGTGTTTACCCTTTATTCCATTCATGGGCAATAGCCATAAATATAGGGGCTGCCCCTCAAGTAGATATGATCTACTTCATGAGAGACAACCCCTATGCTAATTAGTATCTTATTTAGCGCTATCTAGCGCCTCTTGTGGTACTTTGATTTCATTAATTTCGTTGTACTTGGAGAATGAGGTCTTCATCGCCATTTCCAATGAAATGCCTGCGCCGTCTTGTTCCATCTCCATGGTCATATTGATGTCTGCTCTAGTAGGTAGAAAGGTTTTTTTATTTACAACCGAAGTCATTTTAATGTTCTTAATGTTCATTTGCTCCATCATGGCAACGGTTTGTTCGTTACTGCCTCCGGATTGACTCATTAATTCCTTAGCTAGCTCTTTCACAGAATCTCCTGATACATCTGCGGTTAAGACGTATTCATCGCCTTCGACCGTTATTTTTGTATCTTTAGAGATCTTTTTAAATTGCGATAATTGCTTATCCGGATTGGATGAATCTTCCATACTCGCGAGTAATTTTTCCACGCTATCATCGGGTTGCTTAGACCAAGTACCATCCACGTTGGAGTAAACACCCTCTTTTGAAATATACTGCTTCATTTCTGTTTCGCCTTGACCCGCCACGTTCATCTTAATCTCTTGGAATATTTGTAGAGGATCTGTGATCATATCACTTGTGATCGTCATTTTAACATTTTGTTCTTGCTTCTGTTCCCCTTGGGTCACTGTGATGTCCTGATCTATACTTGCTTCCATCGTGAAACTCTTCATCGCCTTCGATGCTTCTGCAGATTTCGTAAGCAATTCTTCGAGTGTAGGTGTTGCATCCGAATCCGTTGTTGCTTCTACTTTATTTCCTTGATTAGCATTGCCCACGTTAGCTGCATTACCATCCTCTTCTTTCTCTTTCCCACATGCTGTAATTCCCAGCATCAAAACTACTGCCAATAATCCTGCTGTCCATTTATTCAATTGATTGCCCCCTAGATTCTGTATTATCATTCAATTTAACCAAAGATTAGCTACCGTTAACAGGGAAATAAGTCACAAATCAGGGTAATTCAAATTATGTTTAAAACAGTACAAAAGACCTAACATAAGACCTAATTCTATTATAATCGTGCTTTTTTTGCATTATGTATATAATGGAGGAAGCACAACCTAGGATAATCTCAAGGAGGCACCTCTAGTTTGAAAAATCTTCTAGTCACCGGATATCGAGCTCATGAGCTGGGTATTTACGATAATAAGCATAAAGGAATCCCCTACATCCGGCAGGCTATTGCCGCTAGGCTCATTCCACTTCTGGAGGAGGGTCTCGAATGGGTTATCACGCCCGGTCAATACGGTGTGGATTTATGGGCTTGCGAAGCAGCAATGTCATTAAAGCCGCAGTTCCCTCATTTAAAATGCTCAATTATTACCGCTTTTAGCAATCAAGAAGAGAAATGGAAAGATGAGAAAAAATCATATTACCAGGATATTGTACAACGCGTGGACTATTACGGTGCGGTTAGCAAAGAAGCGTATATTGGTAAGTGGCAATTCCTCGCTAGGGACGAGCTACTCTTCCGAAAAACGGATGGGATCCTGTTAGTCTATGACGAGGAATCCGGCGAAGCTAGCCCTAAATACGTTAAAGAACGTGCGCTGAAAAAACATGAGAGTGATGGTTATATCTACCTCAATATCGGCATGGACGATATCCAATCTATCGCTGACGAAGACCATGGCCCAGAGTTTATGGAGTAGGAGTTTTTAGAATAGCGCTGAGTTTATAGAATATGTTATGTACGAGGAATTAAGGGTAGTGGTTTCTTTCCATAAGAAGAACAAAAAAGGGGACAAGGTTACTGTCCCCTTGTCCCCACTTCCTTATAATCCTGCTTGTGCTAACCAGAGCACGATCATGGCTGCTACTTGCTCTCGGGTCGAAATCGTGGAAGGTTCGAATTTACCCTGGCCTGTTCCATTAATAATCCCTAGTGCTTTCGCTGCTTTTATGCTCTCCAATGCATAATCCGATGCTTCGCCTATATCCGAGAAGGATGCTTCATTTATCCCCGAAATATCCTGCAATGAATGAGCAGTTACATAAGTGTAAGCCTTCATCAGCATTGTTGTGATTTGCTCCCTTGTTACCAACTCATCCGGCCGGAAACTACCATCTGGATAACCAGTGATGATCCCAAGCTTATTCAGAGTCGTTACATAATCCCCGTAATAACTACCCGCTTGCACATCTGTTAAGGTGCTAGAACCTTCACCCGTATCCAGTCCAAGTGCACGACCTAGGAAGGTAGCAAATTGTGCTCTCGTTACATTACCTTTTGGATCAAAACGTTCATTATCAATCCCCGTAGCAATATGCTTTGAAGCAAGCAGTTCTATAAACTCCTTCGACCAACCCGCCTTCACATCACTAAATACCTTGTTATACTCCATTACGATGAAACGGCCCATTTGATCACTTTGGAATGTGATCGTGTCATTCTTCAGCTTGCCGCCCAGATATTGCAGCGAACCATCATCCCCGATGAGGTATACTCCCACTTTGTTCTTATTTGAAATACTGTTCAATGTCGCCTGATCCAAAATAAGTTCAATGGTGGCTTTACCTTTGAGATTAAGCTTAGCTGGAGTATTGGCTGAATCCTCGGTCACACTCACAGAAAAATCATAAATTGTGCCAAGCGGACGATACGCTGCATCTTGTGCAACGATATTACGTTTAATCTCTTCCGCTTTATCTTTAGCAATTGGAGCTATTGTAACAATAACTCGTGTATCTTTCTTCAACGAAGCACTGTCAATGGTTCCGGCAGGTAATTTCACCACTACATCAGGGAACTGAAGCTGTATACTCACTTTTTGTTCCTCTGCCTTCTTCAGTACTTCAGCTGGAAGGATGACATCGACTGCCTCACCCGCAGTAACGCCAGTCACATGGATTGATACTGGCTCATTTTTCTTCGCCGCGGCTGCAATGGCTTGCTCTAAGCTAGCAGCAGGCACTTGAACCACTTTGTTTCCATTCGCATCCGTTGTAGCCACAACTTCCAATGTTGAGGAAACCACCGGTGAAGGTGCTGGTGTACTTGAAGTCGTCCCAGACCCTTCACTTCCAGATCCTCCTGATCCATCAGGATTACCAGAACTTAACACTGCCGCAAAGGCAACTGTTCCGCCATCCAAGCTACTAGGTATCGTAATCGTCACTTTACCCTGACTATCACTTTGGAATGTTTGCTTGCTATATTCGTCCACCAATTGACTGTCCTTCGAACCAGCAATCGTTAATGTAACTTGTTGCGCTTCCGTCTTTGTATTTATCCCTACAATAACGCTCTTTCCTTGATACGTCCGGGCAAATACATCGTAACCTTGTGCGTCTGATCCAGCCAATGAAACCCGAGTTCCTTTGGAGAAAATCTGCGAGTACTGATCACGAATATTAAGCATCTTCTTATAATGATCGTAGATATGATTGTAAGTTGGGTCAGATAGACCATCCCAATTAAAATCATAACGATTCTCGCTAAACCTATCTACTGTCCCATTATTATTCCCAAAACTTCCATTCAATCCTGATTGTCCAAGCTCTTCCCCATAATAAATTACCGGTTGTCCTTTGGAAGTAATCTGTAGTGAAGCAGCCACTTTCTGTTTGGCTTGTGCTGCACGTAGAACTTCAGCGTCTAGCGTTCCATTTCTATATTTGTCTCGGTCAGCCGCACTCAACGTAGTAATGAGGAATCCGTCTTCATCATGGCTACTGAGGAACTGCCCTAGCGTCGCCGTGTTGTCGAGTTTGCTATTTCTCGCCTGTAGCATCTTTTCTGTTTCTTGAATATTTCCCCTTACAAAACTTTGAGCAATCTCATTGAACGCAAAATCCAGCTCGGAGTCCATTGTTCCACTCCGCAGATAGCCACCATCATTATCAACACTTGCTCCGAAATTTTCTCCGATCATTTTGAAATCCGGATTGATTGAAGTCATTGTGTTCTTGAAATCCATCAATGTTGCATCTTCCACATGCTTGATCGTATCGACCCGGAAAAAGTCGATGGTGTTCCCTTTAGACGTTTTGGATTTCTCAATCCAATCCGATTGCCAAGCTACAATTTGCTCACGTACAGCCGGATCTTCAGTTATCAAATCCGGTAACCCAGCTACATTATTACGAATAACTGGATCCTCGTTCTCACCCCGTAACATGCCGCTGAACACCCCACGTTCCGCTTCCGTAGGAAGGTTCGTTACTTGCTTGGATATCCATGTCGCGGACAAATTATCCATTCCGTAACCGGTATGGTTCAGTACAACGTCTACCATTACCTTAATTCCGCTGTCATGCGCTGTGTCTAGCAGTTGCTTGAAGTCGTCCAAATCACCCAAGTGTTCGTCAATCGTCGTAAAATCTTTGGCCCAATAGCCGTGATAGGCGTATTGCGTACCACTAAAATCTACCCCTTTATTGAAATCGATATTATCGACAATCGGAGTAATCCAAATTGTGTTGATACCAAGATCCTTGAGGTAATCGATTTTATCGGTTATACCTCGGAAGTCCCCACCATGGTACGACTCCAAATGGCTCTTATCATAACCTTCACCGTTCGGATCATCGTTAGATGTATCACCGTTAAAGAAGCGGTCCGTTAGCATGAAATAAATCCGTGCTTCGTCCCAATCAAAATCGTCCTTCCCTACGGTTTGCCGCGTTTTCACTGTAACCTGAGCATTTTCTGTATGTTTATTTCCGTAAACATCCACTACCGTAACAGGAATTGACTTGATGCCGGCTGAAACAGAATCCTTCACTGCAATCGTTAGCGCCTTAAGCTCTGTATCGATCTTAACCTTAGAGTTACCACCAAGTGAGCTTAAATTTGCATAAGCTGAAGCACTTTCGCTCTCTGAGATCCCAGACCAGGATAAACTTAATACGGCATTCTCGTTGTATGATATGGCCTGAGGATTCACTTCGGATTGAATGTCCACATTCGTAACTTTGTAGATAACAACGGACTTACCATCCTTGGTGTTAGTAGGATCGCTCAATTCTGTTGTTATACCATCTTTGGTTACTAAAAAGGTATATTCATGCGTACCCTCTGTCAGCGGTCTATAGGTATAGACATACATTTCGTCCCTAGCATTATATTGCATAGGATATTCAACACCGTCGATCTTCACTTGCACGGATTCCAACTTATCCATATCACTTGTCGCAAACAATGCTTGATCGCGATAGGTAAATGTTACATTCTTATCCTCCAATAGTGGTGGACCAACTAGCGGCAAGGTTCGAACTTCACCCTTCCCCGCTTGAACTACTACTTTGATCAACTGATCCTTCCCCGTTGTAACAAACCGATCATAATCCTGATCAATAATAGCGGTAAGCCAGTCTTGCCCCTTACGTATTTTAAAACCGAATTGCTGAGTGGAAGTACCTATTGGAATCGTAGCTGTAGCTGTATTTCCGTTGAACTTAGTGAATTTAACTTCACCATCCAATTTCCCAGTATTCCACGTCCAGATATTCCATCCGTCAAAATCCTTATCCTCCCTAACATAACTAAAGAGAACCTTTCGTTCAACAGGTTTATAATCATCCAAATTCGGTTTCGAGTAGAAGACCTTGGATACGCCTTGCACCAACCAAACTTCTACTGCATTACCGCTTTGTATGGACGCTTTTACCTTAGACTCCTCAGCAGCCCATTCCTTATCAGTTGTGTTTAAATGAGGGATGATGTTAAGAGAAGATTCCATATATTTAAATGTACCTTGGGCATATCCATCCGATGTCTCATGAGAAAAATCCCATCTTGTTCCATCTAAACCATCAGGATAAAGCCATAATTTCCAGTCCATTGCAGTGTTATCATATCGATAATAATTAATTGTATACGTATTCATATTTGAAACAGCAGTAATTTCCTGTTCAGCTGTATTGCCTTGATACGTAGCTATAACAGTTATCTTCTGTTTATCTGGTGTTTCAGAGGCAACTTTCAGAATACCATTGGTAATTTCAACACCTTGCACGGGAGACTTTAAGGACCATGTAGGCAGAATAGATGTAACTGTATTATCCGCCTTTTGGAGTGATGCTTTCAATTCTAAATCCGATCCAGCCCCGACAACATTGCCTGATGTAATCATGATTCCAGGTACGATCGCTAAAGAATTGTCACCTTTCTTGACGGGGTTTAAATCATCAATTATACTTCCATCCCATTCATCGTACTTTGTGAGATATTTATATTCATAAGTCCCAGGGGACAGTGGGATTGTAAGACTAAATACGCCACTTTCCTTAGTTAGCTCCTTAGCTGTAGTTTTGTTCCATCCGTTCATTGAGCCAACCAGATAAAGATGATCGCCACTATGCTTAGAATTAAAAGTTACTGTACCATCACCGTTGATGACAGGGCTTGTTAGTTTAACCGAGGATAACTTAATCTCCTTCGTGGTACTCCAGTCCCCATTGGTAGCGGTAAGTTTAATCTTCGTTCCATCTGAAACATTACTATCCACAATCAGATTTTGCTTCTTTCCATCCCCCGCATCCGTAAATGAAATCGCGGAAAAGGCATTACCAGACAAGTCAGTTGCTTCAAGTACTACTTTTTCTGTAACATCTCTCGCACCCGTATAATATACTGCATCAATTACGGTTGACGAACCAATCTGTAATTCTTCATCTACATCGAGGCTGATCCCAGGAACTGATATTCCTGAATTATTACCTATGACAATCGTGTTTAGCGGGTCCTTCTGAAAATTTTCTTTGGTTCCAGGATCCAAGGAAGCATATGTTGACAGACCATAATCATACCAACCAGCTTCGATTTGTCGACTCACGGACCATATATTGTCCGCACCCTTATTTAGATCTATTGCTGCCCAATTATTATAGAATCCTCCCTTTACTATCACTCTTGCATCCGCTTCAGTACCTTGATAATTAAAAGTAACCTCAGCTCCCGATCCCGTGCGAGTCCCGATAACCGGGCTCTGCAGCACTTGGGCGTCAGCACTTCCGCTCAAGCCAGTTGCAATATCCGCTTCCGCCTTAGCTACAGGCTGCAGGTTCGTGAAGAAGCTTAGAATCAAACAAATAACGAGTAACCAGGAAAGCGTTTTTTTCATTCCACGATTCATTCCTTGAATGGCCTCCTTTAAATTTTTGATGTATGGTTTCGCATAGGATGTCATATCTTATACTCTCTTCCGTATTTCCCAAGAATGATGCAAACGTTTGTACGAAAGAGTGAAATCAACAGATATAATTGCTGCCACCCAAAGGTAAGCGCTTTATATCCTGCGATAAGCATACAATATTGGGATCATCCGTCAACTGTGCAGAACAGATCAAAGTGTTGATAAATCTGTATTTATCCAATATTTTCATCCATTTTCTTTGATTATCTTCATTTTGTAATATTTTTTTCAATTATCTGGTTCTAGTGAAACCGTTTGCTCATATTAATTCATTGAAAATGTGCTAAACATGATCTTTTTGTGAATTGTCTCTATTTTTGAAAAATAACTTGTCCATTTTGGATATTTTTGTGCTACTATGTCAATATAAATCGCTTTCACATGGGCAGGTTATTGTCCCGTGGACAAACGTTTGCATTAATCACAAAATATTAATTTTAGGAGGTCATTTAAATGAACGAGAAAAAATTGCCTACTGTAGCTTACTTCAGCATGGAATTCGGACTTCATTCCGATTTTAAAATGTACGCAGGTGGGTTAGGAATCCTTGCTGGCGACTACATCAAGGGTGCCAAAGACATTAATGCACCCATCGTACCCATCGGTTTGAAATGGAAACAAGGTTATACCGACCAAAGAATTGACGCTGAGGGGAAACCTTACGATACGTATCACAATTATGTTTACGATTTTCTTGAGGACACTGGGGTCAAAGTTAGCGTAAAAGTCAGAAACGTCGATGTGATCTGTAAAGTATGGAAGACCGATAAATTCGGTAATAACCCCCTATATTTACTTGATACAGATATTCCTGAGAACAGTGATGCCTGGATTACAGGTCAATTATATGGCTGGTTTGGCGAAGAACGGATTGCTCAGGAAATCGTGCTGGGTATCGGTGGGGTCAAGGCTATGCGGGCGCTACAAATTCCAATTGACGTCTACCATTTCAACGAAGGCCATGCCGCACTTGCAGCAACCGAATTAATTCGCGAGAAAATGTGCGCAGGTCTTACCTTCGAGAAAGCTTGGCTGGCGACTAGAGAAGAAGTCGTATTCACAACACATACTCCAATCAAAGAAGGTAATGAAACTCATCCACTTGACCGTCTTGAATATATGACTGCTTTCAATGGATTGACTCGTGACCAAATGGAACGCATCGGTGGCAATCCGTTTAATATGACAATCGCTGGCTTACGCCTATCTCGCATCTCCAATGGTGTAGCCGATCTCCATGCTGACACTTCCAACAAGATGTGGAAAGAAGTATCCGGCAGATCCGAAATTATCGGCATTACCAATGCCATTCATACTCCAACTTGGGTTGATGAGCGCATGACTCAAGCTTTTGAGAACGGTGGGGATTTGTGGGCCACTCATACAGAGATCAAGGGTGAGTTAATCCAATTCATCGCTGATCGTTCAGGCATCCAGCTTAATCCGGATAACCTACTGATTGGCTTCTCCCGCAGAGCTGCTCCTTACAAGAGAAGTGATCTGATCTTCTCCCAACCGGAAATCATTGAACCTTACTTGGAATCAGGTAAAATTCAAATCGTCTTCTCCGGTAAGGCTCATCCACTCGATGATACCGGTAAGAAGATCGTAAGTAACCTGGTAGCGATGATGAAGAAATATCCGAAGGCTGTCGTGTTCCTAGAAAACTACGATATGACCATTGGAGCACAATTAACTCGTGGTTCCGATATTTGGCTTAACAACCCACGTAGACCACTTGAAGCAAGTGGTACTTCCGGTATGAAAGCCTCAATGAACGGTGTGCTGAACTGCTCGATCCTCGACGGTTGGTGGCCAGAAGCTTGTATCGATGGCGAAAATGGTTGGGCTATCGGTGATGGCTTCGAAACAACTGATTTCGCTGTACTTGATCGCCATGACAGCGATGCATTGTATGACACCCTACTTAACCGCGTGGTCCCAACTTACTATGAGAACCGTGCGAAATGGGTAGAAATGATGCATAAGAGTATCGAAACTACGCGCGTAGAATTCGCAACTAAGCGGATGCTCGAAGATTACTACAACAAAATGTACATCAAAGCTTAAAGATATCATTTAATCTTTCTATACATGCAAAAAGCTGGTGACCGCCCTCGATTATACGAGGAGTCACCAGCTTTTTGCTCATTTCCATTTAAAGAATAGACCTATCCTAACAACAGCTTCGTTCCTGTTAAAATCAAACCTACCACAAACCCACATACGGCGCCATTGACTCGAATCCATTGCAGGTCATGCCCTACCTTATCTTCTATGAAGGCAATCAAGGAATCGTTGTCGAGTTTATTCAAATTCTCTTGTACCAACTCACCGATCTTGGAATAATGCTTCTCCATCAAGTTCACAATCTGCTCTTGAATCCAGTCTTCGGCACGATTAGCTAACTCCGGTCTCCGATCGATCTCAGCCATCATCTTCTCTAAGAAGGGAACTAGAAGTTCGGTACGGAATTCATCACTTCCGATATAGCTCGCCAGATACTCCAAGCCACGTTCCGTCATTGTGTTGATTCTACCGCTCTCGGTCCCCTTCTCGATCACTACATTCTTGAGCCGTGATAATTCACTTAACAAGGATGGCGATTTGGCTAGAGATAATAACTCCTTTTGGAAAAAGAAGAGCAATTTGTATCTGTCTTGATGATCTGAAACTTGCAACTCGGTAATTTTATCAAGGATAAACGTCTGAAGAACCGCCCCTAACTTCTCCTCATTGAAGTAGCCCATGAATGCACCCATTGCAAACTTCATCAAGCCGTTCACTTCTATCTCAGAAACACGCTGCATCGCCATACTGCCAAGGAATTCCCTAGTTGAATCCAGCTCTGCCCATTGTTTCGCTCGCTCCAATCCGAAATCGAGTGCCTTCTCATCGTAGTCATTACTAATAATTCCCTTGATTAGTTTATTAAGCAACTCTTCCTCATCAAGATGATCTAAGAACCTCGCTAACAATCGCTTAGCATATTCCGCTACGGTATCCGCAGGCAAACTTCTTACAGCTGTCTCAAGTACACCCGCAATTCCCTTTTGAAAAGGTTCCGTACTTACGGATTCCCTTAATTTCTGGAGCACAATATCCGTAATCCGAATTTGTTTGATTTTACTACGAATACTTTCTTGATTCAGCAGTTCTGTCTCCACCATGGTGGTGATCGCCTTGGTCATTTTATCCCGATTCTTAGGCAATAACGCTGTATGTGGGATTGGAATGCGTAGGGGATGACGGAATAAGGCTGTTACGGCGAACCAGTCCGCCAAGCCGCCTACTAGACCCGCCTCGAAGCCACCCTGTAGCAGAGCAAGCCCCGTTCCCGAGAAGGGTAGGGTCGCTACAAAGCCAGCCCCCATAACTCCCAATGAAATTTCAGCCATACGATTAGATTTCTTCTTCGTCATAACATTCTCACCCATCCGTGTAATTGTTTCGATAGTTCAATTTAACCATAAAGTGGGTGCAATAGCCAAACTGGTCAATCAAATGACACAAGAAAAGGATAGGCTAGCAGAGATATACTCTGCTGTCCTATCCTTCTCAAATTCCTATGTATGTAACTATTTCTGCTTATTGTGGAGACATAGGTTGCTGTGGTGCTGCGGCCTTATTAGCAAGCTTATTTGGTAACTGCCATGCGGTTACAACAGCAAATGCTACAAAGACAAGATCCATAATTTCGAACAATTCAACGAAGGTTTCTTTAAAAAAGCTAAATACCTCACTAGAAAACATACCATTAAAGCTTTCATAATTATAGAAGTAAGCAACGATGAAGTATTTACCGAGTAGAATACCGAGTACACTCGCGATGACTGCAATAATTTGAATCGTAACGCTAGTTCTTTTACCAGCAAAGTAGGATACAGCATATCCAGCTAATCCTCCAATGGCCCAAGCAATGATCCCTAGCTCATACTCAGTCGTGATGGCAATAAGTGCCCACACGGCGCCCCCAACGATGGCTGCAAGCAGCGCCCCTATCACAGACATTCCAATTTTATTCTGTTCCAAATATAAGTCCTCCCCATTCCAATAGTTAAGACAGTGTTATGTCTTATGTCTATGTTACCAGATTTTTCCCCATATAAGAACAGTTTTTTCCTTCTACGTTAAGGGCTAGTGGCTTGTGCCTGGTCCAATAATGTCTGGCCTTCTGCCTCCACATTGCCCAGCGCCTCATCCACAGTAATCTCCTTATTCTTCACTCGCTCCAACTCTCGCTTCATCAATTCTTCGAACGTAGAATAAAATCCAGTTGGAACTTTTCCTCTACTTCCGTAGTTTACAGGTTTAGGCTTAAGTTTATAGAAGGCTTCGATACCGCTTGCCACATAATCCTTGTAATATCCCATTCGTGAGAGCATATTTCCGTTCAATGTTTTGGATTTGACGCGGGCATAGTCATCCCCGTTAACGTACTTAATGAAATCCCAAGCAGCTTCCGCATTGGGAGAGCCTGCACGAATTGAGAAGATTTCATATAGCTCAACATCGCGAGAAGTACTCGGATCCGAAGGATCCACGGGCCCTGTAACGATCCCAAGCTCGAATGGCTTAAACTCCTTCACACGATCCCGTACCTCTTTGAAATGTTGCAGCAAATCTGCGCTATCTACTACCATCGCTACTCGTCCCATGATAAAGGGTTGGTTCTTATAGAACTCCTCAGTGGACCCACCCCAGAATGGCTCTTCGGGAGTGTAAATTGCCTTGGATTCTGTAGCCTCAAATGCAGTCTTCCAGATGTCTTTCCAAGAATCCGTATTCACTGTCACTTTCATGGTGGAATAATTAACAGTCGACATCCCCTGCGTTCTTGCCATAAGTCCTGCCAAAGTATCCGTCTGAATATCAGAAGTAATATAACTCTGCATCCCCAAACCATACACCCGGTCCTCATCCCCACCATCAACAGGGAATCGCTTCGCCAAATTGAGAATTTCCTTCCAGGTCATTTGATTATGAGGAGGATCGATTCCATATTCAGCAAATAAATCCGCATTATAGAACAACGCATTTCCATAAAAACGCGGACTCAATCCATACAACTTGCCAGCACTCTTTTCTTTTATCAAATCAACAATCGTTGGGTAAATGCCCTCTATATCATAGTGCTCTTTCTGAATCAGGGTCTGAAGCTCCATAAGCAGGCCATCAGCCGCATATTGCTCATATTGTTCTGGATCAAGCCACAGCACATCCGGTTGTTCCTTTTCTATTAATTTAGCTAGCGCCGTAGCTTTATCTATTTCCGGATCATTGTCAATATTCTGCGTACTTACCACCTGAACTTCGATATTGGGATATTTCGTTATGAATAAATCGCCATATTCCTGATAAAAGATGCTTTCATCATAGTACATTACTTTTAAAATGGTAGGTGTAGTCGTTTTCTCTGGTAGAGCAGCCGAACATCCTCCGAGTACTATACAAATAACTAGAATCAACATTCTACATATATGTCTATTTTTCATTGAAACCTCCGAGAGCTGGATTCATTAGCTTGGACACATGCACCACCAGGTATTCCTTAACATTAGGAAACTCCTTTGCTAGAGCATTCTCTACATCACTAGTTAGCACCTCTGGGTTGTTATAGACCTTGGACTTTAATATGTCTAAAATAATCTTGCTAGCTTTCTGTTCCGACGCATAAATTTGATCCTCGCTCAATTCGCCCAATACGGCATTTTTCAGTAACGCCTTCACAAAATAATCGTTATTGTCTGACGCACAACCCGCACTAAATGGGATCGTATCCTTAGGAAAGGGAACTCCAATGTCCTTTGTTACTAGATTCCCAGGTTCACTAGAAATATAACTTTGAGTGAATGTTATTGTATTTCCATCCGTATCCTCTATCACTTCTACTTCTGGATCGTCACTACTACCAGAGATTGTAGAATATCCGCTGATTTGCGTCAGGTCAGTTATCTGAACTTCTTCGTGAGCAAATACGGAACCTGTCGCGAAGGTGCCTAGAAGCACACAACAGAAAACGGCCATACCTGCTCTCTTCCTGCCAGTATCCATGATCGTAACAATTCTGTTCTTCAACCCTTTTTTGTCACTATAAAAATGAGTAACTAGTTGGGTCTGAGTCTGCATTTGTTGTTTGGCTAGACCGATGATGGTCTCACCGTATACTTGCCGATCCTTCAAATCTATTTTCCGAACTACAGCTTCATCACAGGATTCCTCACATGCTGCGGAGACCGCCCTATTCATGAAGTAGACTATCGGATTAAACCAATGCATACTCGTTGCTATCAGCACAAGGACCTTGTACCAGAGATCTTTTCTCAAGTAATGAATACATTCATGTTTCAGGATAAACTTTAATTCATCGGACGAGAAATCAGTCGTCGGTAGCAAAATAACGGGCTTTATAAAACCAATCATCATCGGACTCTTGATACATGAGCATAACTTTATAGTGACTCTCTTGGTTCCCCTTAGCTCATCCTTTATCTCCTGAAAAATGCATAGTATTCGTGGTTCTTCGATCTCCTCGCTCCAGCGATGTACGATGCTCATGAAACGCTTTTGTCTGAATATATGTATCAGTAAAAATACAACCATACCTATGATCCATAGATAACTTACAATCTGTCCCCACTGGATGTTGGGTATAGTTGTTGTATCCGCATTAGGGGCGAATTTAGGAGGAACATCAACTGCTATTGTATTAATTGTCATCCCCGTGCCCGTATCATCATTCTGTATGTAATTCGTGTAAGGTTGCTGTGTAGTTACTACGGAAGAAATCGAATTTAGCAGTTGCACTTGGATAAATCCAGTGTCCATTTGAGGTCTAAATGGGATTATTAAGCCCACTACAACAATGAGCCAAGTATAATAACGCCATTTGGCCTCATATCTTCTGACTAACAGTGGAGTGATTGCCATGAATACAAGTGAAATGACAGACATCGTGATGCTGCATTCTACTAAAGTGGCCAAGAACTTCTCCACACTATTCCCTCCGTTCCTTCATCCACTTCATTAACTCATCCAGATCCTTATCCTTTAACTTTTTACCGTTATACAGCATATTTACTAGACTGACGAAGGAGTTCTCATGAACTTTCTCCATAAAACTTCCTGTTTCAAACTGTAGATACTCATCTCTCATCACGAGCGGAAAATAAGTGCGCTCTTTGCCGTTCTTCTCTGTACGCAGAAAACCACGCTCTACTAATCTTAATAACAGGGAAATAAGGGTTTGTGCCCTCCACTCCTTCTGTCTACCTAATTGCTCCATGATCATATTCGTAGTAATGGGTGGTTCATTCGCCCAGACTACCTTCATAATCTCAAACTCTGCATCTGGCAGCTTCTTCAACGTATCCAATTTACATCACTCTTTTCATTTTCTACATTTGTCTATATTGATATTCTACATCTGTCTAATATGATTGTAAAGCTATATATTGAAAAAAAAGGCTACCCCGTGGTAGCCCTTCAAACTGATATATTTAATTTGCAAATATATGATAATCCGTGACAACGGGTTCAATACCATCTGCACGAAGTCTCGAGTTAATCTGTCCTCGATGATATTGACCATGAAGTGCTACATGAATGAGAATATCACGTATATAAAGCGTAATTTCTTCACCTTTACTATTGGTGTAGGTTATTAAGTTATCTAAGTCGGATGGTGTTAATTCAGCGAAAACTGCTGCGAAGCTTTCTTCATTTTGCTTACTAAGTTGTGCACAGTATGCCATATCACTATCTGACCAGATTGGCAGTTGTGAACTATCCATTCCCCTTAATCTAGTGGCCCATACTTGTTCTGCATTTAGAATATGAGAAAATAAACGAACCTGTTGGTACTGAGTCTCAACATTCTGCAAAGTTTCTAACATGCGTTGATTAGCCCAATGTAAATGTTCAAACATCTTTTGGATTGTTTGCAATGATACCACCCCTTGATTTCCTATTAATGGTATTGTATCATCTCGTTTTGATAAAAAACATTAAAGAAAAAACTTCCCAGACCGTATTGGTCTGAGAAGTTCGTAAGTAAATTGGGGGATCGCCCCAATATATTATATGTTTAGCATCCTATTTCAAATCTGCCGGAAAAACTAGTCCCATCTGTCGTCTAGCTTCGTCCATGATCTCCACAGCTTTAAGCGAGTTACTCAATGAGTTGATACTACTTTCGCGACATCCCGTCTTAATTAATTCGATAAACTCTTCGGCTTCATAATACATCGACTCTTGATATTGCGGTTGAGTTAGGTCTTCAATCGTCCCATCACGGTAATGAATCTTCACGCTATAGGGTTGATTGATCTTATCAATGACCAAAGTACCGTTCTCACCCTGAATTTCTGCAGGTAAATAAGAATCGGCGATTTTGGAATGCATAATAACAGCATCCATATCCTTATATTTGAGCACCATACTTCCTTCCCCATCTACACCTGAAGAGAGTTGCACGCCGACCGCTTGGATGGAATCAGGCTTACCGAACAATGTAACCATTGGATAGATACAGTAAGTACCCAGATCCATCAAGGAACCGTTGGAATATGTCGGATTAAACGCGTTGAGCACCGTGCCTTGCTTAAAGGCATCATATCTGGAGGAATATTGGCAGTAACTTGCAAAATAACGCCGCACGCGGCCGATTTTATAAAGGTTGTCCTTAATTACTCTTAAGTTAGGCATAAGTGTAGATTTCATGGCTTCCATCAACACAACATCATTTTTCCTAGCTGTATCTATCATTTTTTGCATTTCAGACACATTTGAAGCCATCGGCTTCTCGCAAAGTACATGCTTCCCGTGGTTCATGCATATGATTGCTTGCTCCGCATGGAACGAGTTGGGACTCGCAATATACACGGCATCCAACAGATCACTTGCAGCCATTTCTTCTACATCAGTATATACCTTAGGATCATTAAATTTAGCAGCAAATGCCTTACCCTTCTCTTCCGAGCGGGAGTATAATGCAGTCAGAGTAAATTGCTCCGTCTCCAACGCAGATTGGATGAAGCGCTCAGTTATCCAGTTTGTTCCAATAATACCGAATCGTATCATAGTTATCTCATCCCCTTAGATCTTGATACTTTATATAGGCTATAAACATATTCTCTCACTCTAGAATGCTCCTGTCCATACTTGCGTTCGTTGCAGCAACTGATTACAATTGTGATAACATGAGCAGTTGGAAACGAGGTGTTACTGTGAGCGAGGACAACAAGGATTACTCTCCTAATAATTTCAATTATATAATCTCCGGTGATTCCATCTCTAAAGGTGTCATTTATGATGAAGTGAGAAGCAAATATGTTATTCTAGAAGACAATTATGTATCTCTCCTTCAGGATAAACTCAAAGGTGTCGTTCGTAATACCGCAAGGTTTGGGAACACGCTGATCAAAGGAATCGGGAATCTGAAGAAGGATGTTCTGAAGGATAAACCTAACATTGTGCTGATTGAGTATGGCGGCAATGATTGTGATTTCCATTGGAATGAAATTGCGGATAATCCGGATGCACTTCACAGCCCCAAGACCGATTTCACTGTATTCGAGACGATGCTAACTGAAACGATTCATTACCTGAAAAATCAGCAGATTACACCAATCCTGATGAGCCTTCCCCCACTAAATGCGGATAAGTACTTCAAATGGGTAAGCCAGAGCAACCCTGAGGCCGAGATCAACATTATGAAATGGCTGGGAAGTGTCACCAAAATTTATTGGTGGCAGGAAAGATACAATTCTACAATTATCAAAGTGTCAGAAATGACCAAGACTAAATATATCGATGTTAGAGGAGCCTTCCTTGAGCATCCTGATTTCACCAAATTTATATGCGTGGATGGCATCCATCCTAATAAAGCCGGACACCAGATTATCTGTGATAAAGTTCTAGAGTTTATCAGAACTAACTACCAGCACTTACTGCAGGACCATAATGATTTAGCGTATGAATGAATATATTCTCAAGCGAGGAGAGGGACCTGAGAGGGTCTCTCTTTTCTGTATGTTTTCGGCTTTATGGCTCAATGGAATAATGCTACTATCTGTGGAAAATGTACTGGACTGGACTGAAATGGACTGAACTCGAATTGGACTCGGCTGGACTCGATTGGACGGTCTCGACTGGATTGGGCTGGATTGGACTAAAATGAGCGAATAACAGGAATTTCTCCATCTATTATGGAGTGCATACCAACTAGAGAGTAGCTTAACTGGAATTACTCCATCTAATTTAGCGTTTAATACCAATTGGCGTTGAGATCGATTGAATTAACAGGAGACATAGAACTAGAATAAAAAGTGGACACCTCGATAAGAGAATTCGATAATGAATCTATCAGGAGGTGCTCACATGGGTGAACAACGGAAACGGTATAACGAAGAATTTAAGAAAGAAACGGTCAAGTACCTTCAGGAGCAGACGAAGTCGATGGAGGATATGGCTCTTGAATTAGATATTTCAGCGAAGACCTTACACGCCTGGAAGGCTAAGTACCGCGAATTCAAAAATGAACCTATCGCAAACATGGAGCGAGTTCGGGAGCTTGAACAGTTACTGAAAGAAAAGGAACAAGTGTTACAGGAACGAGAACGTCGGATTGCGGATGTAGAAGAAGAGCTAGCGATTGTAAAAAAAGCAGTGCACATCTTCAGCAAACCAAAGAACTGAGATTTCAGTTCATCGAGAATAGTCGCTCCGAGTTTCGATTGGAGAAGATGTGCGATGTACTTAGCGTTTCCCGGAGCGGTTATTACAAATTGAGAAACCATGAGACTAGCCAACAAGAGCTGCGGAAAAACCAAGTGTTAGAGCGGATCCGTTACCACTTCAGTGACTCAGAAGAGCGCTATGGTGCACCAAAGATCACATTTTTACTGAACAAAGAAGGGTGTAACGTGACGGAACGAACGGTAGGCCTATATATGAAAGAACTCGGTTTACGTTCTTGTGTTTCAAGAAAGTACAAAGTACAAACTACCGATTCTAATCATGATATGGCCATTGCACCCAACATCCTGAACCAACAGTTTCAAAGTACGGAGCCTAGCAAGGTATGGGTCACAGATATTACCTACATTCCGTGCAGAGAGGGCCGATTATACCTTGCAAGCGTTCTGGACTTATGCACACGTGAGATTGTGGGGTGGCGACTGGCTGACCATATGACAACTGAATTAGTCCTTGAGGCGTTAAAGGATGCTTACGATGCCAAGAAGCCTAAGGAAGGTCTCATTCACCATTCTGATCGTGGAGCACAGTACGCATCCACAGAATACCGTGAACTGCTTAAGAGCTACAACATGATCTCTAGCATGAGTCGTAAGGGAAATTGCTACGACAATGCTTGTATTGAATCGTTTCATAGCATCTTAAAGAAAGAACTCGTTTATTGCAGAAGGTTTAGGACCAAACAACAAGCCAAAGACGAGTTGTTTCGATATATCGAGTTTTTTTACAATCGCAAGCGAATTCATGGTGCGCTTGGATACTTGTCACCGATTCGTTTTGCTGCACAGTTTCAGAAGAAATCTGCTTAATTCGCTAAAGGTAGTGTCCACTTTTTTGACAGAGGTCCAACATTCCAGTTAAAAGGGGATTTAGATGTCCTCTCAACAATTTAACAGGAGTATTTCCCTTAATTGTGTGTCAGAACCCCGGACTCAAGTACAAGCGATCCATGGTCAAGTAACTATTATGGTATGGGGTGCCATGTTTTCTCACACCCGTTATTGATGTAATTTCTCGTTGACCTTATAATGAGTGTCAAACACAATAAGTACTGAATGGGTAGGAGTGGTCGGAATGATCTCCAATGAGGAATTAGCTCAAAAGGATAAAAATATTGTCTTAATCGGCTTTATGGGCGTAGGAAAAACTACGATTGGTCAACATCTCGCCAAGAAATTAGATCGTGAATTTATCGACATTGATGCTCAAATAGAGCAAAAATACGGAATGCCTGTGACACAAATTTTCAAGTCCGTTGGTGAGAAAGAGTTTCGCCAAATGGAAAAGGACTACATTCTTAATGTTTGCAGTGATTCTAAGTTTAAGATCATTTCTCTTGGCGGTGGTGCGTTCCTACAGGAGGAAATTAAGAACATATGTCTGTCGACATCTAACGTCATCTATCTGAATATTTCCTGGGAAACATGGAGGAGACGACTTCATTTGATCATAGACAGCAGACCTATCCTCCAAAACAAGAGCATGGACGAAATAGAAGCACTATTCTATACCCGTCAGAACTCATACTCTCCGAATCATGCTTCGGTGAATATAGATGGACTCGGATTTGAAGAAGCAGCAGACCATATCATCCACTCGTTAAATCTCATCGCAGATCGTCCGGACGAATTAAACTAGTAGGTGTTAGCGGTAGGACGGTCCGCGAACTTGCTTCCACTGCGGCCAACCGAACTAATCGACACGGACCGTTCCTTCCATCGCCGTGGTCTCCACATTCCTCGACTGAACCGCTTGGCGGTTGAACTCAACACAGACCCGCAAAAGAATCTCACTAATTCCCACGATAGAGTAGACCTCGGAGATCCAGGCGACCTCTATCGTATTTTCAAAATCGATCCGTCCTCTACACTATTTCAATGTTATAGATTACGATGTAATAACGATAACACATTTCGTAGTTCTCCTACTGCTACCTGCCCTGGAGCAGAAGCCTTGTTTGCCGCTCCAAAGGTTAGCGCTGATCCAAACACCTCTCCCGCTATACGGCTTATGACGCCCTCACCCGCCATCGACATCGTAATAATCGGTCGATCTGCATATTGCTCCTTCATCCGATATGTCGCTTCAAGTAAAGTCAGGACATCTAACGGACTTGTTGGCATCACAGCAATTTTAGGGATATCTCCGCCTAAATCCTGTGCTCTTTTCAGCCTAGCCATAATTTCATCTCGTGGTGGAGTTTTGTCGAAATCATGATTAGAAATAATGACAAACACATCATGTTTATGGGCTACTTCAATCAATTCCTTAATCGCTTGCTCCTCATTAAACAACTCCATATCTATAAGTTCAACCTGTCCCGTTGTTGCGATTTCCCTATTTAACTGAAAATAAAAGTCTGTACTAACTTCCTTCTCTCCGCCTTCTTTAGCGCTACGGAATGTGAATAATAGTGGAATGTCCTTGAGAATGGACCGAATCTGCATCAAAACCTCTTTCACCGCTATTATATCCTCCACTTGCTCAAAGAAATCAACCCGCCATTCGACAACATCCAGATCTAGTGTCGTCATTAAAGCTGCTTCATCCTTTAATTGTTGCCGTGTCTTCCCTACCATCGGAACGCAAATTTTCGGTGCGCCAGCTCCAAGGGTCACACCTTTGACGGTTATTGTTCTACTCATAGGTTCATGTTCCTTTCATCGTTTACCATTATGTATCCTAAAGAAAAACGGTTTGCCTAGGATGAAGGGCAAACCATTTTGTGTTCCGAGGGAACCATTTATATGATTATATCACAGAATTCGATATCTATAATGAATCCTACGCCGTGGCGAATTGGCTATTATATAGCTGAGCATAATGCCCGCCTCGCTCTAATAATTCCTCGTGACTGCCACTTTCGACGACATCCCCATTCTTCATGTACAGGATCAGATCCGCCTCGCGGATCGTGGATAACCTGTGAGCAATCACAAAGCTGGTTCGTCCTTCGATCATCTTCAGGAATGCCTTTTGAATGCGGATTTCCGTCATCGTATCAATGCTGCTTGTAGCTTCATCTAAAATCAGCATCGGTGGGTCCACTAGCATGACACGTGCGATCGTGAGCAGTTGCTTCTGTCCTTGGGACAAGCTATCCCCTGTCCCACTAATTACTGTATCGTACCCCTGAGGCAAGCGTTTGATAAAGCTATGGGCATTGGCCGCTTTCGCAGCTGCAATGATCTCTTCCTCGGTTGCCCCCGGCTTACCGTATGCGATATTATCCCGTATGCTACCCGCAAATAACCAGGTATCCTGCAGCACCATCCCGAATTTCCGCCGCAAGCTATCACGAGTCATGTCGTTAATATTGATGCCATCAATTTCAATTGAGCCACCATCCACATCATAGAAACGCATCAACAGATTCACCAGTGTCGTCTTACCAGCACCTGTTTGTCCCACGATTGCGATCCGGGTGCCTGGCTTCACTACTAGACTGAAATCTGTAATCAAGGGGCGCTCCGGCACATAAGCAAACTTCACATGATTAAATGTGATCGTACCTGGAATGTTCTGCTCCACATCAACCGCATTCGCAGCATCCTGTACTTCCGGTGTTAGATCAAGTATGGCGAAAATACGTTGAGCCGAAGCTGTCGCCGATTGAAACTGGGTTAATACACCCGTAATTTCATTAAATGGTTTTGCAAAAAGGTTAGAATAGATAAGGAAACTGGACAAATCCCCCACCGACATTTTGGACAAAATAACCGCCAAGCTACCGATCATTGCTGTGACTGAGAAGGTTATGTTATTTACCAACCGAGTTGTCGGATTGGAAAGGGATCCATAGAACTGCGACTTTACACCCGCTTGATACAATTCCTCGTTCTTAGACTTAAATTGTTCAAAGGAACGATCTTCGTAATGAAATGCTTGCACGACTTTCCCGCCGCCTACCATCTCTTCTACATAGCCATTGAGACCGCCCAATATTTGGGCTTGTTCCCGAAATAGCGCCTGAGATCGCGTTGTTATAAACCTTGCTACAAAATACGTAACCGGTGCTGAGAGCAACACAACAAATGTCATCATTGGATTGATGAACAACATGAATCCTATCGCACCCGCAATGGTGATAATCCCCGTGAGTAGAGTAGAAATACCCTGCAGGAGTGCATCCGAGACAGCATCCATATCATTGACAAAGCGGCTGATGCTATCTCCATGAGGGTGATTATCGTGAAATTTCAGCGGTAGTACGTCCATGTGATGAAACAAATCGCCCCGCATATCATTCACGGTCTGGTAAGCAATACGGTTCGTTAAATAAGCTAACAGCCAACCAAACAAACTTCCTGTGAAATATACAATCCCCAAACCAATTAGTATTTTCGTGATACCGGGGAAATTGACGGTTCCGACTCCAAACATCTCGTCGATCGCACGACCGATCATAAACGGTCCAATTAGACTGGCAGCAACACTAAGAACAGCGCATACTATCGCCCAAAAAGCAGATTTTTTGTGTCGCCCTACATAAGTTAATAGCCTTTGCCAAGTTTCTTTGGTTCCCATTAGCCCACCTCCTGACTAGAGAGCTGAGAGAGACATATTTCCTTATATACGTCACAGCTCTGGAGCAGATCATCATGACGCCCTACACCAACAATATGTCCTTCATCAAAAACAATAATTTTGTCTGCATGCTGAACTGTACTTACACGTTGCGACACCAAAAGTAAGGTCATCCCGCCGCTGTACTCCCGGATTGCCCGTCTTAGAGCCGCATCTGTGGCATAATCAAGCGCACTAGAGGAGTCGTCCAGAATAAGAATCTCAGGTCTTGTAGCGACTGCACGTGCAATCGTTAAACGCTGTTTCTGACCACCTGATAAGTTCAGTCCGCCCCGGGATATCATCGTTTGATAGCCATCCGGCAGCTTAGTAATGAATTCATCTGCTTGCGCAATCTTTGCGGCAAGAATGACCTCTTCATCTGTAGCGTGTTCATTCCCCCAACGAATGTTATCCGCAATCGTCCCCGTAAAAAGCACAGCCTTTTGTGGGACGATACCGATTTTCTGGCGCAATTGGTGTAATGGATAATCTTTCACATTGATGCCGGCTACCCTCACTTTACCCACAGTTGCATCATAGAATCTCGGGATTAGATTAATAAACGTTGATTTGCCCATCCCCGTCCCGCCTATAATCCCTACGGTTTCGCCGTGGTTAATGACAACAGAAATGTCCGACAGGGCCTTCTCCCCTGTTGTACTATAACCAAAGGATACCCCCTCAAACTGGATCGCTGGAGGATTGGAATTGGCATCAGCAACGCCATCAGTAACACTCCCTGGATCTTGAACCGATGCCTGAACCGCCAATACTTCATTAATTCGTGCTGCGGAGGAAGATGCTTTGGTGAAAATTATGATCAAATTCGACACCACGATCAGAGCCAATAAAATTTGCGTAACATAATTTATAAACGCAATAATTTCACCTTGGGACAGTAAACCCTGATTAATATGTATACCTCCGACCCAGAGGATCGCAATTATGGCTCCATTCACTACGAGTGTGGTCATTGGACTCAGAAGTGCGGAGACACGGCCGACACGAATAGCGGTTTGTGTGATATCATCTGAAGCTTCATTGAAGCGTTGGCGCTCTGCTCTACTCTTAGCAAAAGCGCGAATGACTCTGACCCCGGTCAAGTTCTCACTCAAGACGAGCGCTATCTTATCCAACTTCTTCTGGTAGCTACGATAGAGTGGTGCTGACCGAGTAATGATGAGGTACAAAATAATGGCAAACACTGGCGTGGCAGCCAGTAGAACAAGCGATAATTTGAAATCAAGAATCATCGCCATAATAATGGCCCCGATACAAATAAACGGCGCACGGATCACAAGCCGAATTAACATCGCAACTGCGAGTTGAAGTTGGTTAACGTCATTCGTAACTCTGTTCACTAAGGACTGTGTTCCAAGCTGGTCCAGCTCAGCATAAGAAAGCTTCGAAATATGTTTGAACAACGTATTACGAAGCGTAGTACCAAAGCCTTGTGAGGCACGTGCGGCATAGTATTGGCAGACCATGGAACAGCCAAATCCCAGGATGGACATTAGCAGCATTAACCCACCCATCCTTAATACATAAGCTCTATCGCCTGCACCTATACCGTTATTAATAATCAGAGCTACAATCGTCGGCAGTAACAGTTCTAGTATCGCTTCAAACAACTTAAAAATGGGACCGATAATACTTTCTTTCCTGTACGGTTTCAAAAATGTCAAAAGCTTCAGCAAAGTTACCATCACCCAATCTAAATAATTATTGAATCTTTGATTATTCCCCTCGTTCCGTTATGATTATGACATACAATCTGACATATTAAAAATATCTGATTCATATCACTCATATACGAATTTCATATATATTGGAGGGACAGACCATGGACATCAGACAATTAAAATATTTTCTAGCCATAGCCGAGGAAGGCCAAATCACTTCAGCAGCTAAGAAACTGCAAATGGCTCAACCCCCGCTGAGCCAGCAGCTTAAGTTATTGGAAGAAGAGCTTGGGGTCAAGCTGGTAGAACGAGGTCCGAGAAGAATCCAACTTACCGAAGCCGGGGTCATTTTGCAGAATAGAGCCAAACAAATTCTTGAGCTGAGCGATTCTACTACCAGAGAGATTAAAGACCTGGTCAAAGGCCTGAAGGGAACCTTGTCCATAGGGACGGTGTCCTCGTCAGGTGCAACTCTTTTAAAAGACAGACTTTCTGAATTTCACCGAAACTATACGGGCGTTAAATTTGAGATTCATGAGGGTAACACCTTTATGATCATCGATCTTTTGAGTAAAGGAATTGTAGAGGTTGGTATTGTTAGGACTCCGTTTAATTTGTCTAATCTAGGCTGTAAATATGCGGAACCCGAACCCATGATCGCCGCTATGACCCGAGAGCATGATTGGAACCCCAGCAAGTCTACAATTGATGTCTCAGAATTAAAAGATAGACCACTCATTATCTACCGTAGGTTTGAGCCACTTATTCGTGAGACTTGTCTCAACCATGGCTTTGAACCTAATATTTTCTGCAAAAATGATGATGCACGTACAACACTCCTATGGGCCAATGCAGGACTCGGAGTTGGGATTGCGCCTAAGTCTGCCTTCGATCTAGCCAATACCGACAATCTTGTGTATAAAGAAATCCAAAGCGAAAATCTGCGCACGCAAATAGCAGCCATTTGGATGAAAGACAAATATCTCTCCTCCATGGCTGCTAAGTTTATAGAAAGCTTTAACCGGGGGTAACTTTTCTCCCCTATTTGAACCAGCCTTTCTCTTTGAAACGAGTGATGGCTTCAATCCGGTTGCCAACACCCAGTTTCTCGAGGATGACGGAAATATAATTTCGGACCGTACCCGTTGTGATATATAACTCCGTTGCGATCTCCTTCGTATTTTTCCCGTCGGCGATCAGTTCGAGCACTGCCTTCTCCCGCTCTGTTAACGGATTCTCTTCACTGTAGGCCTCATCCACCAAATCCGGTGCATAGATGCGACGACCTGCCATGATGCTGCGAATAGAGGTAGCTAGCTCCTCACTTGGACTATCTTTTAACAAGTAACCGCTAGCTCCAGCCTTGAGTGCACGCTCAAAATATCCTGGACGGGCAAAGGTAGTAAGGATCATGACTTTACATCCTAAACCCTTTAATTCCTCGGCTGCGTCTAATCCATTCTTAAGTGGCATCTCAATATCCATTATGCAAATGTCCGGTTTATGAAGATGTACTAATTTCACGGCATCCTCACCATTACTGGCCTTACCTACAACCGTCATATCCTCTTCCAAATCCAGCAGGGAAGCCAGAGCGCCCAGCAACATTCGCTGGTCCTCAGCAATTACGATCCTAATCATACCCCCGCCTCCTTTTCAGACTGTTCTAACTTTTCTGACTCTGACTTTTCCGATTTATCCGGTTTATTAGTAACGTTCGGTATTTTAATGATAATGCTTGTGCCATGATCCGCAACGAGTTCCAAACTTCCGTTCACAAACTCTAGTCGTTCTTTCATTCCGCGCAACCCACTCCCCCTGGAGAATGCGGACTCTCCCGCAATGCCGGTCCCATCGTCCTTTACCTTAATGACCAAATCCGTACGTGTCGATTCTATAGATATAGCACAGGACTTCGCACCACTATGTCTTACAACATTTGTGACCGCTTCTTTAAGACACATGCTGAGTACGTTCTCGTTTAAGAGGGAGGTATTGTCCAGTTTAGGGTCACCCTCCAAGGTGAAATTTATTTCCGCCGCTTTCAATATCTGACTCACCCGAAACACTTCGTCTTCTAATCTTGTGCCCCGCATTTGGGTAACCATTTCCCTTACTTCCTTCAGAGCCGTTCTAGCTGTCTGACTCACATCAATCAATTCATTGCGAGCCTTACCCGGGTCTATATCAATTAGTTTCCCTGCTAAATCACTCTTCAAACCAATTAATGAGAGCTTCTGACCCAAAGTATCGTGCAGATCACGAGCGATTCTCTGACGTTCTTCCAATTTAACCAACTCGGATATTCGCTTATTTGCATCCTCCAACTGTACTTGCAACCTGTCGCTCTTATTTCGATTGTAAGTAGTCACTGGAATGAGAATTACACCTATCATACTGACAAGAACAAAAGGTAACTGCGATATTACAACCGGATTCTGTGACACCAATCCATAATTGATGGTCACGAATGTGGTCACTAAATGAATAATGTACAGTGTAAGGAATCCAGCTTTATTTTTGATATTACCGATAAAAAAGGCTAAAAAGAATGAGAAATAAACATACCCAAACACCAAGGTCATCGTGATGGAGATCAATATCTGTACACTCGTCCAAAAGTAGACGAGCCATCCCTTAGAAATAAAGGAAAGCACATAGCAGAGGAAAAATCCCACAATCATGGCGCTACCTAAGATGACCGAATACGTAGAGGAAAGACGGAATATGAAATAAAAAGGGAGGATGTAGAAAACCACCCACACATACGGGCTAAGACCAGTACTCCTGTGTAAAATCTGATACCAACTCTGCATGGAGTGCCCTCCCCCCTTGTCTTTCGTTATTTAATTGTATAGTAACACACTGGGTCATCGGCATGGAATGCTTCTATACTTGCTACTTGCCCTCTGATCTAAGGTCGGGACGTGGAGTTAACACTTCTGCGACTACTGCACTTGGCTTCCTAACGAGTTTCCTCACATCTTTAAAACTAACAAAAGTTTTCGTACGTTCATCCCACAACCGGAATCGTAACGATTGTAAGCTAGTGCTGATTGTAATCGTCGTTGCTTTCTGCAGCGGCGGTGTAGCATTATGGGCCTTCTCTAAATTATAGTTAGGGACTTTCGGACTCAAATGATGAACATGATGGAAGCCGATATTTCCAGTAATCCATTGCAATAGTGTAGGCAACTTATAATAAGAGCTGCCCTCTACAGCTGCATTAATGTAACTCCATTCCTCGTCATGTTCGAAATATGATTCTTCAAATTGGTGCTGTACATAGAATAACCAGATGCCAAGCATCCCAGATACGAAGAAGATCGGAGCTTGAATCATGACAAAGGCTTGCCAACCAATAGCCCAGCACAGCAATGCGTATAGAGCAACAATTGCAATATTGGTAACATGCGTATTGATTCGCTCCTTACGTTTCGCCCCTTTATGGTTAAAGCGGTAAGAAAATAAAAATATAGCTATAGGGCCTACTCCAAACATAATAATTGGATTCCGATAAATCCGGTAAGCTAGACGACGCCAAAAGGAAGCTTCGGCGTATTCTTCTACGGTAAGCACCCACATATCCCCTGTGCCCCGTTTATCTAGATTGCTACTTGTCGCATGATGAATCGAATGACTATGTTTCCATTGCTGATACGGGCAAAGTGTAATTACCCCCGTAATCGTACCCAGGATCTCATTAGCCAGCCGGCTCTTGAAGAACGATTGGTGACAGCAATCATGAAATATGATAAAAGTCCGGACTACAAACCCGGAAGCGATAATTGTAATAGGAAGGGTCAACCAATAAGATACAGAAAGACTTAAATAAGCAGCATACCAGAGCAGCACTAAAGGCACCAAGGTATTGATTAGCTGACGCACACTCGACTTCGTATCAATTTTTTCATAGGGAGCCATGTTCTTTTTTAAAGTGGACAGGTTAGGTGATTGAGCCATTGTATGTTTTCCTCCTCTAAGTGACGAGCTTTGAACGTGATCGAACTACAATTTCATTGTTATATCTCCATTGTAGAGAAGTTCCGTCATGCGCAGTAGTCATAAACGTCAAGTGGGAAGTATGACAAATGTCACATAGGGAAATGCATTGGAAGGAGCGAAGGAACCATCGAATTGATTCTTCATACAAAAGGACCTGGTTGATAACCAGGTTCTTGATGATGATAAGGTCTTTGATGATGGCTGGGGCGTTGCTGATGACCAGGTCCTTGCTGATGGCCGGGGCGTTGCTGATGACCAGATTCTTGTTGATAGCGAGGTCGCTGTTGTTGACCTGAGTCTTGTTGATAGCTGGAATTTCTCCCGCTAATGTGATTTGTCCCCCACCCAAAGATGGATTAACTGGAATTTCTCCGTTTAATAGGTGCTTGGAAGCTATAATGACCCAGAATCAGTTGTATTAACAGGACAATTTCCATTTAATTAGCGAAACAGTAGCTTTCCCAAACAAATACATGGAGAAATTCCCGCTAAATTACTATCAGCATCGACATCCTACAGCTATACTATCCACCGGTTATTTAACTGCCTATTTCGACGCCTACCTATTTGGACACTTCTCTATTTCGATGCCTACCTATTTCGACACATTCCTATTTCGACGCTTTCCCAAATAAGGACAGGTTCTTGTTCGAACCGTTATCTAGTATACGATGGAAATTCCGTCCTCCGAGCCAGATGCAAAATATCGAAATTGGGATGGTAATCAGCACTAGAAATCCAAGCCTTCCCCATAATAGAGGTTGATCCATACCCATGACTGGCTCTGAATAGAAATACGATTTCACTCTTAAATTTGGCGTGAGAATTAACCAATACAACGGAATTAACAGTATGGATAATAGTGGTGACCGAATCGAAAAGTACACAAGCTGTAACAATGATAATGAGAGGATGATGAGGACTATATTCAGCGTTAAGGAGTAAACATTCCAAGGTAAGGCTTCCAATAAGAACTCTCCGTTTGTTTTGCCGACCAAGAAAGCAACGAATACACCAACCCAGAAGGAAATCGTTAAAGATAGCATATATCGAACGGTTACCATGAATACTGCTGTGATATGAGATAATAGTAAGCGGCTACGATGCATGGGGAATCCTAACCACCACACAAAGTTTTTACGTTCGATTAAGGCTCGATTCATACTCAACAGTACGGCGAATAGTACTGGGAACATGTATATATTAGTTAAAATCCCGTACGCTATTAATGGTTCTTGAGCCGCAAAAAAGGCAACCACCACACATAATATCATGGATACTCCTACTAGAATGCGAGCCCATAATTTCGATTCATAATATCGAAACCTCGAACGATCCAACTGGTACAATGCCGCAAATCCACGACTCTTGCAGTACACTCCATTATGTTCAGCACTATGTTCAGCACTACGTTCAGTTCTCAGTTCGATTCTCTGCTCTGTCTTCTGTCTGTCCTTTGATGCTACCGCTTGATTTCCTTTGCCCTCATTGGCACTCAATATACGTATATCACCAAAGGATCTAATCCCTCTTCTTGCAATAAGACGTATCAAACCATATGCCAGCGGCCAGCCAATCACGACAATCCATACACAATAAGGCAACACATACGGCGGTGATATCATCCATAAGTCAGATTGCTCCAAAGAAATGATTATGCCGAAAAGCATAAATGGTAGAAGAAAGCCTATACAGTAAGGAATCAATACCCACCTAGCCCAGCCACTGTACATGAGACAGAGCGATATACCATAGACTACCGCAATCGGAGCTGATACAACAATGAATAGTATGTAAACTAAGATCATAGACAGTAGCGTCCTCACTGATAATTCGTCTATCGTCCCCATCCATACTTTCAGGCCATAAATACCCGTGCTTATAAGTAGCACCCCAGCCCCAATCCAATAACTTACCCGAGTCAGCCCCATCACCTTGGATATCGTAAGTAACATACGAGAGTGCGGAAGTGTAAGCCACCATTCCCGATACTTCGAGGTCCATAACTTCCCAACATGAACGATAGAAACAATCATGCTGATAGCCAGTGCGCATACAGTTCCTGCTGCAAAGATGGCCTGCGGATTAGAAATCTCTAGATCTAGAAAAGCTCCTCCTATGACCAAAAATGCTATAACCAATAGTGCTGACAATATGTTTCGTCTACTTATTCTAGGCATCAAAGCACGAAATTCATATTGTGCTAATAGTTTAAAGGTGCTCATGCAAACACTTCCCTGTAACAGGATTCCACAGATTTCCCGTGCTGTCGAAGCTGCTCTACATCTTCGACACTTTTGATTTGTCCGTCCCCGATTAACACTAACCGGTCAAACAGCATCTCCATCTCTCTGATATCATGGGTGGCAATCAAAAAAGTTCGTTCCCCATCTCCCATTTCAGCAACAACAGTCGAGGCGATCTGTTCCCTTGAAATCAAATCGACGCCCGTAAATGGTTCATCGAGTATGATTAAGGGTGCTGTTCGAGATAAGCAGGTCAGAAGCTGTAGTCTGGCTTCCTCCCCACGAGACATTGCTGAAATGCTTGTATCCAAATTGATCTTCAAGCGTTCTATGAGTTGTTTCGCGCTCTGCTCATTCCAATCGGGGTAAATCCCTGCGGCAAAAGATAACCACTGCTCAGCCGTTAACCATCCCGGTAAGCTCCCTCGGTCAGGTAACAGTGACAACTTCCCCAGCATTTTTTCTCCGGCTGGTTGTCCGAATACTTGAACTGTTCCCGAATCCTGTGAAGAAAGTCCAGCAATCATGCGCAACAGAGAGGACTTCCCAGCTCCATTGGGACCTAGCAATCCCGTGATCGATCCCTTAGGAATCTCAAAGCTTACCTGATCCAAAATCATCTTCTTCTTCATCTTAAAACTTACTTCATGGCACCGAACGGCGGCCTCTTCACCAAGTTCTATGAGAGGAGATATCACAGCATGTGTACCCATCTTTATTCCTCCTGTTCTGCTAATTCAATCATTTCTTGCACAGATAATCCGAGGGATATGGCCATTTCCTTGAATTGTTGAACGGCTTCCTTCGCCATGACTTTACGTGCTTCCAGTATCATTGCCTCTTCATTTGTAACGAACGTCCCTTGACCACGATAGGTCACGATAAGCCCCATCCTCTCTAACTCCTGATAGGTTCTGGCTGCCGTTGTCGGATTCACTCTTCTGCCCGCAGCAAAATCTCGAACCGAAGGCAAACGTAACCCAGTTGGAAGAAGGCCACGGACAATCCGTGCCGTAATCTGCTCCACAAACTGTTCGTAGATCGGACGAGAAGGATTAACAACAAAATCCTCCGGCAGCAGCATAGGCTCATCTTTCATTCCTTCAACTCCACTCTGGCAGTTCCTTGCCTATTATTGTAGTGCGTGTATGGATACATACCATACACTTTGTGAATGTAGTGTACCACTAAGAGCCATACACTTTCAAGGGTTATTTTCCCAGAAAAAGATACAGAATTTAACAAATTATACCGATATAGATACTAATAAACTGATTTTCTAGTGGAGGATTATTACACATGAAGCGTATTAGGGTTACGGAGATGATTATCAAGGAGAATATGTTAAAGTTTTTTATGTGGTTTTTAATTCTGTGTATTTTTACGATCGTAGCCATACAACCTATTCGAAATACCCTTGGACTCGGTATCGGATTGTTAGGGTTCAAAGACTCCATACATAGTAGTGAAGATCTGCAACAACAATTTGAGAAGAAGTATAAAGGTCTGATTACATTTACGACGGATACGATATATGATACCGGCTACAGATTGTACGAAGATGGGAGTATGTCTACCGAGGTGGAAGAGTACAGTGATGATCTCAAATCTGCTTATGTCTTAGCTAAAATCGATGATCAGGAGGATCAATACGTAACTATCGAAGTACCTCCCGATTTCATCAACAAATATATCACCACAGAACCCCATACATTCACTGGTTATGTGATGAATCTTGAACCTTAGTCTCCTGCGCTGACCGAAAATATAGATAATCCTCCTATGGACAGAGAGGAAATGTCTGAGCTGATTCTTCCTTATGCCATCCAAGCAAACACTTCATTTATAATCATTCAAGGATTATTTCTACAATTGGCATGGATCATAATTTTCTTTTTTACCCTGCGTAGATTGGTCTATCTTCTCCTCCCTCGGTTAAGTAATGTGGGACGCGCAGTAGCACTATATGGCAAATATGATCGTGTTAAGGCTGAAATTGAGAGCGAGCTCTGTCATGAAGTTCGGTTTACAACGGGGAATATTATTATCACAAAATCATGGCTGGTTAATATCCATAAGCTCTATCCTGTCATCATCTCGTTGGACAAGATTGTCTGGATCTATGCTGATGCCAAGCATATAGATTTAAAAGGTATACCTGTACGTAAATTACACTATCTATCTGTAAAAACCTCACTCAAAAAATCATACCGTGTGATGATGGGGGATAAAGTCGAGCTTGAAGATGTCGCATCCAATCTGGTTGAGCAATACCCCTATATCGTAAGTGGCTTCCATCGTCAGATAAGATCCATGTGGAAAAAGAACCCCGATGCACTTATCGCGAATATTTTCTCACGAAAGTAACATACAGGGCTCTAATATTAGGCTGTTATAGTCTTAGTATAGTTGTCTCATGCTTATTGCACGGTATCGTTACTACCGCAACATTTTTTGTATTTCTTGTTACTTCCACAGGAGCAAGGATCATTACGTCCAACTTTAACACGTGTTACTGGTACAGGGGTTTTCCCATTGGTCGATGTTGTATTGGGCGATATGGAAATTGGCGGTGTAGTAATGTTTGGAATTGTAGCATGAGGCTCATGGACCTGGTCCTCTACAAGAAGACTGAGCATTTCCTGCTTAACAGCACTAGCCTTCTGATGCAACCCTAGTTCTGCATAAAGATCCTCAAGTCGTTCCAAGACGTAATACCGATCTTTGAGTCCCTCAACTTCCAGGGCTTGCTCTAATATCTGTACCGCCTTTTCACTATTCTTCTGTTGTCCCAGGGCCAATACCCCATAATGATCGGACCATCTAATCCAACCCCAGCCGGAATAAGGATACGCCGTAAGCTGCTCACGGAAAGACTTCTCCCCTTGTTCCGGCTGCCCCAAATCAAAATAAGACTCCGAAATCGCCCACTTCAGCAATTCTATATCGGGATTACTCTGATCCCTGAACCTAGTAATATATTCACTACAAAAGTTAATTCTCTTCTGGGCAAAACTGCGCTCATCTCTCGATGCATTGCCTAACTCCATTTCAAAATCAGAACTCCAGGTAGAAATCCGTTTCTCTTGTTCAAAAAAGGCCTCGTCCAACTCTTCGATGCTAAGATTAGTTTCGTTATCGATCAACGTGCGCATTTTATCCCAAAGTTGCCCCCAGATCGTGATTGCCGCCAAAGAAATTCCTTCCAGCGAGTAATCGTAGCCTTCTTTCATCAATCCAGCCCATTCATTCTTAATCTCATTATTTAAAGTAAAGGTTTCCATACGTCATTCACACTCCTATCTGTATTACAAAATTCAAGAAAATAATTCCAATGGAAGCTAACAATGCTAAGGATACTAAAAAAACTGACGCCGCTAGTACCGACGTCAGTTAGTTGCCTATAACTTACTTGTACAACAAAGCCACTAAATGAGAGTCTCTCATCAAGGTTGTATCACTTAGCCGTAAACTTTGTCGAAGATCTCTTCTACTTGGGGTAGAATAGCATCCCAGTTAGCGTCAGCTTTCTTGCTAATCGTAACGAAGTCTTTGATCCCGAAGATATTATCGACACCTTCTACGCTAAGTAGTGCTTTAGCCAACGGATGTTCTGTTTCATCGCCAACTTTCAGAGATGTACTTCTAGGACCTTCAAATATAGTTTCACTCGTGCTGATCTTGATAGCATTAGGGTTCGGTGTATTCTGAACATTAATTTGAATTGCCATGATATCACTCCTTCCTATTTTTTCGATAAGGACGTCCATGTCGCTTCTAACCACTTATCAAACTCATCGCCCTTGTTACCTTCATACGTATCATAAATATCAATTCTCATCTTCTTCAACTTCTCTTTGAACTCTTCATAAGTATGGCCTTCAGGCAAACTTTTCTTAATTCTTACTAAGATTTTAGTTAAACCTTTGATCAATTCTCCTTTATTCTTCGCAGGCAATTGAACAGGTTGACCAAATCTCTTGAGATTATGATAAGCAGCCTCTTGAACTCGATAGACAGAATCGTTAGCCATGATTCGAGTTAACAGATCGATAGTTTGTTGGTTATTCCATTGACTCTGACCTAGCTCTTCAACTGCCTCTAAACGTTCTCTCCAATTCGCATTACGATTGGCGGATTTTTTGAGATCCTCATACGTTACAGGTACTTCAATAATTTCTTCTTCTTGATTCAAAATATTCAATCTCCTTCTAATTTTCATTTAAACTTTCGTTAGCCGCCTTAGCTGCATTTTCCTTTTCCTTCTTTACACCTTTGCTAACATAAGGTTTCGGAGCATTCTTGGCTCTGTTAGCAGCAGCCTGCCAACGATTCCAGCCTTTCTTGCCTGTCCCTCTACCGGTTCCACCTTTAGCTTTACTCAAATAATCACTCCGTTATTGGTTGTTATATGTGAGAGTTATCTACTCTTTGTTAGTTGTATCCACTTTGTCTGGATATTTACCCAAGTATGATGAAATATACAACATCGGCTCCAATATGTACAGGAAAAGGCAATTTTACTGTCATATCAGCAGTGTTAATTCAGTGAATTATCGCATATTTTTCGCCCATTAACAAGAAGTAGTAAGTCACCCGACTTAATATTTATCAGTAACGGCTCCCAGAACAGCTCCCCTAACATAAGGTTGCCCACTCAGGATTTGTAACTCCTTCGCATTTCCCGTAAGAACAACACCGAGAATCCGAATGTCACTCTTGTCTGGTTTCGCTTTATCTCCTTTTAAATAATTATTTATCCGATTGAACTCATACTGATATCTACCCTCTAACCCTTGCCCTAATGCATCAATAAAATTCTGTTCATTCACTTCGGGTCCATCTAGGTTGATACCGAATCCGAATAGATAATTATCACCTTCCGGGACAGCATAGCTCATATTCCCATTTCCATCCTCGAAAGGTTCGTAATATTTTTTATTATCATAGGTATCTACCCAATACCACACTTGTGTTAGTTCTGCAGGGATCATCGCCCTTACCTCGGCAAGTGAATATTCCTTATCAAAGGAAATGGCCATCTCAACTAACTTGTCTTGATCCATCTGCTCGAGAGTAGGTAAATCATTTAATATCTTGTCATTATAGTTCACCCCTGGGATGTAATAAGCCATATTCCGCTGTCCATTATACCCGTTATAATTACGGTAATATTCGAATTTTTCTTGGACCATCTTAGGATCAGGCAACGGTATATTTAACCCCTGGGTATTACCACCGACATTGGTAAAGGATAAGAATGGAACAACATTATAGACAGTCTTCTTTGTTTGCCAAGGAATAGGTACGCCTTCCACGACTTTGTACATGTTAATTTCCACTCTACCAGACAAGAAGCCACTTTCACCTGTAATTCCTGAAATATATTGATTGGGTCCACTGATACGCTTGAGAGTATACTCATCGTTCATTAGTTGTGAAGAGCTCCTACTTATAAGCTGAACATTAACAATTGCCCCAACGAATAAAACCACGATCGCTACAATTAAAGAAATGATGATGTTACGGATAGTCGTTCTTCGTTTTGCTCTTTTGATTACTTTCGAAAGACTTTTATCATCTTGATCTTCCCATGGTGCGCTCATTCCACATCACCTCTATACCTTCTCTGAAATTGTTTGCGTGCTTGAAATAACCCTGATTTAACATTCTCGACCTTTACCCCAAGCAAATCGGATATTTCCTGATAAGATAACTCCAATTCATACTTCATAATTAATAGTTGTTTATGATGAGGTAAGAGGTCGGCGAGAACGGAATCAATATCTTCCCGTTTCTCTTGTTGTAACAGCTTGTCTTCTGGTAGATCCATATCCGCGATCTGAACCGATTCAATAGGGACTTGAATCCATTTGTTACGGCGGCATAGATCATAGTAGCGGTTGATTGCAACCTTGTATAACCACGCACTGAATTTATTTGCTTCAATAGATCCAATGTATAAGAAGGCTTTATAGACGGTATCTTGGACAATATCTTCCGCGTCAGCCGGATTAGCACCCAAACGTATTAGGTATTTTCTTATTTCGGTTAACTTAGGTTGGAGTATTTGATGCAGCTGCCCGGGCTCCATTCTTCACCTCCCTTCACTGGTATAACGAACATGTGTCCCAAATGTTATAAGGCAATAAAAAAAGGCTCATACTATTGAGCCTTCATGAATGAAATGCTTGAAGATATTTAGGTTTTCTTTTCTCAAGAGACTCATTTTACCATGCTATTCCACCTGATAGTTTAATAAAACGAGAAGGCTGCTATAGCGACCGTCTCAACTAACCTAGTTTTTTTATAATAATAGAGGCGTTTACGTTCGCTTGTGTTCCACCGGCCAAAGTCTGAAGGGTAACCGCGGCAGCTGAACTATGGTTTCGTAGCGTAAGAACATCACCGGCCGCCAGAGTGATGATAACCTGACCATTGTTTTGCTGAGTACCTGCACCTGAACCGTATACGCTTCCCGCAACCAGATTGCTGCTATTTAAAAATAGTGCGAATTGGTTTGGTTCTACACCCGACACCGAAAAACTTACCTCATAGTTACCCGAATCGACCACTAGAACCGGAGCTGTTCCAGGGGCATGCGTAAATCCAGGTGTTAGAAATCCATTTGTATCAAATGAAACATCAGCCTCTATCGCGACCACCTGAGCTCCTAAGTTGTAAATATACCCATACTGAGATAACCCTTCTCCCGTTGCTCCTGTCGATCCTGTTGCTCCGGCTGGGCCGGCGATTCCCGCTGGGCCTGCATCTCCCGTCGCTCCTGTCGATCCTGTTGCTCCGGCTGGGCCGGCGATTCCCGCTGGGCCTGCATCTCCCGTCGCTCCTGTCGATCCTGTTGCTCCGGCTGGACCGGCGATTCCCGCTGGGCCTGCATCCCCCGTCGCTCCTGTCGATCCTGTTGCTCCGGCTGGGCCGGCGATTCCCGCTGGGCCTGCATCTCCCGTCGCTCCTGTCGATCCTGTTGCTCCGGCTGGGCCGGCGATTCCCGCTGGGCCTGCATCTCCCGTCGCTCCTGTCGATCCTGTTGCTCCGGCTGGGCCGGCGATTCCAGCTGGGCCTGCATCTCCCGTCGCTCCTGTCGATCCTGTTGCTCCGGCTGGGCCGGCGATTCCCGCTGGGCCTGCATCTCCCGTCGCTCCTGTCGATCCTGTTGCTCCGGCTGGACCGGCGATTCCCGCTGGGCCTGCATCCCCCGTCGCTCCTGTCGATCCTGTTGCTCCGGCTGGGCCGGCGATTCCCGCTGGGCCTGCATCTCCCGTCGCTCCTGTCGATCCTGTTGCTCCGGCTGGACCGGCGATTCCCGCTGGGCCTGCATCCCCCGTCGCTCCTGTCGATCCTGTTGCTCCGGCTGGGCCGGCGATTCCCGCTGGGCCTGCATCTCCCGTCGCTCCTGTCGATCCTGTTGCTCCGGCTGGGCCGGCGATTCCCGCTGGGCCTGCATCTCCCGTCGCTCCTGTCGATCCTGTTGCTCCGGCTGGGCCGGCGATTCCCGCTGGACCTGCATCTCCCGTCGCTCCTGTCGATCCTGTTGCTCCGGCTGGGCCGGCGATTCCCGCTGGGCCTGCATCTCCCGTTGCTCCTGTCGATCCTGTTGCTCCTGTGGATCCTGTAGCTCCAGCTGGGCCGGTAATTCCCGCTGGACCTGTGTTTCCTGTCGGTCCTCCGGGTGGACCTGTGATTCCTGCTGGTCCCGTGAGTCCTGCTGGTCCCGTGAGTCCTGCTGGTCCTGTGATTCCTGCTGGACCTGTGATTCCTGCTGGTCCTGTGATTCCTGCTGGTCCTGCGAGTCCCACTGCACCTGTCGTTCCGGCTGGTCCTGTGATTCCCGCTGGTCCTGCGCTTCCTCTGACTCCTGCTGGACCTGCGGGTCCTGCGAGCCCTACTGGGCCTGCACTTCCTCTCGTTCCTTCCGGACCTGCCGGGCCTGCTGGGCCTGCGGGTCCTGCTGGGCCTGCGGGTCCTGCTGGGCCTGCGGGTCCTGTTACACCTCCTATACCTATATAACCTTCACCTACATAACCCGCTGGACCGGCTGGTCCTGCGGCACCTCCTACACCTACATAACCTTGAGGAATATTTACATGTACAATTTGCTCTCTGACGACAATTTTTCTAGAACATTTCCTATTCAAATGTCTTTTTCTCTTCGTAGGGCAGACAGTAACGATTTTTTTCTTGCAGCCCTTTTTTCGATTTTCTTGTGGACAACTCAATTTAAACACCTCCATTTAGATTTGTTGTATATTACTCCAACTATCTATAGGGGGCATGGACATTTGTCTTGTATATACTAGATAACTATCTATTTTCACTTATAAATAGGTCTTTGCACATGGTAGGTTCATCTAATTTTGATTAAAAATGTTTATATATCCAATCACAACTTTTTCAGAGAGGTCATATATTAAGAATGGACAACCCAATAAAGCACTGCACTAAGACCCTCAAACGATTACTATCGGTGAGGGTCCTTTTTCATCCAAAGTGGAGATTCTAAACTTAGACAAACCAAAGGTAATAAAGTTTATTCTACAATACTCTAGATAGGTAGTGCCTCTTCAACCCAAACTGACATTTCACCCAAACCACGGTTGGCCCAGGTAAAGTAAGGAATGAACTTTAACTGAGTACTTTCCATGATCCAGTTGGAATCACTCCGATATAAATGTTCCTGCCAGTTCTCAGCAGCCATCCACCGCTCACCATTGACATGAATAACGTTCAATCCCTCATGAATACGATCATCACGCTTCACTTCAAAAGTAGAGTTACGAGGTAACTTAAGCTGGTATAACTCCGCGCCGTTATCCGCCTCTTCCAAGCAATATACGAATGGCCCACGTTGCAGCGCGACTTTGCCGAAAGTCTGACGAACAAGGGGATGTGCTTTCATCCGTAATACAGGCATAGAGAATACCACATTTATCTCCTCGCCTGGCTCCCATACTCGATTCAAGCGAATATAACCATCCTGATCTCCCTGCTTGAATTCATGCCATTCACCGCCGACTGTAACTTCGACTCGGTCGCACCAATCCGGCATACGTAGAGCTAAAGTGAATCGTAACGCTTCCTCTGTACGAATACGGAAGTTAACTTCTCCATCTGAAGTATACTTCGAGTGTTGCTCCAATTTGATTAGTTTGCCGTTAACTTCTGTATTGAGTTCACTTCCAATATATAATTGAACGTACACTGTTCCATCCTGCATGGTGTACACATAGTCACCGAGCGACGCGAGCAAACGTGCGATGTTAGGTGGACAACAAGCACAGCCGAACCAACCCTGTCGCTCTGGCTTCACATGATCGTAAATCCGGTTCTTACCGTGAGCTGCAGGATATACCTCCAGTGGATTAACATAGAAAAATTTCTTCCCGTCTTGGGACATTCCACTGACCACGGTATTATATAAAGCCCGTTCCATGACATCGGCAACTTTACTATCTGGGGAAATCTGCAACATCCGTTGTGCAAAGAAAATCAGCCCAATAGACGCGCAAGTCTCAGCATATGCTGTATCTCCAGGTAGATCATAATCCATCGTGAACGATTCACCATGTTCCATTGAACCAATACCACCTGTGATGTACATCCGTTTATTCACGATATTACTCCACAGCTTCCTACAAGCTTCGAGCAGACCCGGATCTCCCGTCTCCGCGGCCAAATCTGCCATGGCTGTACACATATAGACCAACCGTACCGCATGACCTTCCGCTGTGTCTTGTTCACGAACAGGGAGGTGTGCCTGACTATAAGCATGATCAAACGTCATCGTAAGCTGTGGAAAGTGAGTTGTTTTACCGCGTTTCTCCCATTGATCTTCATAGAAGTCTGGCTTAGCTCCGCGTTGCTCCAGAAAATAAGAGCTCAGTCGCAAATATTTATCCTCTCCTGTGGCATGATACAATTTCATCAATGCCAATTCGATCTCCTGATGACCATCATACCCTTGCAGTTGGCCGGGTTCGTTACCGAATACAGTATCAATATAATCAGCAAATCGACAGACAACATCGAGTAGTACTCTTTTACCCGTTGCTTGGTAATAAGCCACACCCGCTTCAATCATATGGCCCGCGCAGTAAAGTTCATGGCATTCGGCAAGATTGGTCCAGCGATTTCCCGGCTCTTTCAATGTGAAATAAGTATTTAAATATCCATCAGGCTGTTGTGCCTTGGCGATGATCTCAATCACTTCGTCTGCAATTTGCTCCAGATCGGGATCACTTTGCGTCTCTAGCAGATAAGCGACTGCCTCCAACCATTTGGCAACATCGCTATCCTGAAACACCATCCCATAAAATTCACCCTGTGCTTCCCCAGCGGCAATCTTGAAATTGGTAATGGCATGACTAGGCTCAGCCTCCGGAACCCGATCATTCAATGCTTCCCATTGATAAGGGACAACAACCTTGCGTACCAACCTAATATATTCAGACCAGAATGGATCATGTATCAGACTCTTAGGAATAGCAAGCACTCTTTGGTTCAATTGTGTCATCATCTAGCTCTCCTCTCTATCTTAAGCAAATGTCTTCTGAAGCCGTATCATATTCCACGATAAGTTGGGTAACGAAGCATGAATCCAACCCTCTACGACCTTAGCGTCTCCTCCGTCATGCGGAATCACTGCATCCTGCTGATACACATTGTTGACTGCCTTCACGTTGCCGTTCTCTAATATGGAATGCTGAATCACACGGTAATCTTCAAAACCTCGAATATCACATTCCAGTAGAAGAGAGTCTTCCAGACTTTTATTCACCGCAAAAATAACGAGCTCTTCCGTCTCTTCGTTGTAGACAACAACAGAGTCCAACATAGGCACATCTGTGTATTCTTTACTGTCATATAGAGGTGAGACAACAATAGGACGAAGTACAGTTCCCCGCCCATATACGGACGCATGCATATAAGGATAGAAGATACTTTGGCGCCAAGCAGGGCCCCCAGTAACCGTCATAATTGGAGCAATAGCATTAACTAGCTGTGCCAGACAAGCGATCTTCACTCGATCGGCGTTCCTGAGCAATGTGATCAACATGCTTCCAACCATTAGCGCATCCTCGAAAGTATAGGTATCCTCGAGTTGAGATGATGCCACCTGCCAAGGCTCAATCTTCATATCCGACTCTATCGTGTGGAACCAGACATTCCATTCATCAAAGGAAAGATTCATCGTCTTCTTACTACGTTTCTTCGCTTTGATATAGTCACATACGGCAATGACTTCTTTGATAAAATAGTCCATATCGAGCGACTTAGCTAAATAATTGGCGATATCGTTATCTGCGTTGCCATAATATGTGTGTAGGGATAAATAATCCACCTGTTCATAGGTATGATCCAATACCGTTGCTTCCCACTCGGCATAAGTAGGCATGGATCGGAAAGAACTTCCGCAGGCAACTAACTCAATTGAAGGATCGATTAATCTCATCGCTTTTGCTGTTTCACTTGCTAATCTTCCATATTCCACGGCCGTCTTTTGGCCGACTTGCCACGGACCATCCATTTCATTGCCCAGGCACCAGGTCTTTATGCCATGAGGCTTCGTGAATCCATGAGAAATCCGTAAATCACTGTAATAAGACCCCGAGGGATGATTGCAATATTCCAGTAGATTCCGCGCCGCATCAACGCCTCTCGTCCCTAGATTTACAGCCATCATCACATCGGCATTCAGCGTTTTGGCCCAGCGCATGAATTCATTTGTGCCTACTTCATTCGGCTCCGTCGCCCGCCAAGCCAAATCCAATCGTTTGGGACGGTCTTTAACTGGTCCGACGCCATCCACCCAATTATATCCGGATACGAAGTTCCCTCCGGGATAACGAATGATCGGAACTCCGATTTCCTGAATCATCGCCGTTACATCTTGTCGAAAACCATATTCATCCGCACTGGGATGACCTGGATCAAAGATTCCACCATATACAGCACGTCCCAAATGTTCAATAAATGAACCAAAAATTCTCGAATCAACTTCAGCGAGCTTATATTCTTTATCTATAATCATCTTTGCTATCTCTGTATTTACATTTGCTGTAGCTATAGTTCTCGCCCCCTCTTTCATCATGGAGTACCTTATGAGCATTAATTATTTCAACATTGTAGTAAGCGCTTTATTTATTATGATACATGCTATATCATAAGATTAACATCACGATATCCAACCACATTTTTAAAAATTTCAACCTTTTGGAGGTACCTGATGAACTCTTCTATCCTGCATTTTATCTCCCCACCCATCCCGTATTTTCTGGACTGTGGGCGTGCAACTTTTGATATAGGTGAACGTCATATTACGCGAAATGGAATTGGTGTGTTTGATCTCATTGTCATCACCAAAGGGGCGTTAACGATTGGAGAAAATGATCGGGAATGGGAGTTGCAACAGGGTGAAGGATTAATCCTTAAGCCGGATGCGATCCATTATGGAGCGGCTCCATGTACTAGTGAGACTGAGATGATCTGGATCCACTTTCAGACTTTTGGAAGCTGGAAGGAATACGGGGATATGAAAGAATGCCTAGATAACCAAGCTGACTTGATTGAATCTCATAAACAAATCGCTTACTTAAATCACTGCGATGTCTGCTCTATCTTCCTCCCCAAGCACATCCGGGTTACTCAGAAGGAAATGGAGGTCTTGAATAATTTCACACACTTGGATCAAGAGCCCCAATCCATGCGAAATTGGAAAAGACAAGCCGCCTTTCAATTATTCATGCAACATCTAGATCGTGATCTAGCATCCATGTCCGATGCATCCGCCTTCCTTTTAGCTGAGAAGATTGAGCTATTTATACGTCAGAACTACGCCCGCAACATAACCAACTCGCTCCTACAGCAGGAGTTAAATTACCATCCTAATTATTTAGCTAAATGTATGCTCAAAATATATGGCATGACCCCTATCGAATATCTAACTTACTACCGAATCGAACAGGCTAAGAAATTACTCATTCAAACCTCATGGTCCGTGGCACGAATCGCCGAAGAAGTTGGCTTTAAGCATGTCTCCTATTTTTCATCCTGCTTCTCTAAGAAAGAAGGCATCTCACCTTCCAATTTTCGCATGAAATTTATTGGACCTCGCTGATCTATTCACCTAAATAAGCATAAAAAGAAGCCCCACTCCAAAGAAGAAACCTGCTTTCTTCCTCTCTGGATGGGGCTTTCCAAAATTTATTTTGCCTTTGTGCAACATTTTTGTTCCAAAGACAAAGTTATTGTCGTATACTAATCTTGTGGCATCACACAACAATGACACCCATAACCCATATGATAACGTAACTCGAACATAGATGAAGGAAGGTGGATCTTGATGAGCAGAACAACTATCTCATTATCCGAAGCTAAACAAGGTGACATTTTGCGAATTGTCAGCATAGATGTACAGGGCGTTCTAAGACGGAGATTGCTTGATCTCGGATTTGTTGTTGGTAATGAAGTAGAAATGCTGCGGCACAGTCCGCTTGGTGACCCAACAGCTTTCCGCGTAAGTAACACAACGATTGCACTACGTAGAGAAGAAAGCTCGCTGATTTATGGAGAATTAATTGGAGGTGAAGAATGATGAAACATTATACTGTCGCCTTTGCAGGCAACCCTAATACAGGTAAAAGCACACTGTTCAACCTGCTGACTGGATTACGACAACATACAGGTAACTGGGCTGGCAAGACCGTCATTTCTGCTGAGGGTGAATTTACTCATAACAACCGCGTTTACAAGGCGATTGATCTCCCAGGAACCTACTCGCTGTATTCTAACTCAGCCGATGAAGAAGCAGCTCGCGATTATATTATTTTCGAACAACCGGATGTAACGCTTGTGGTACTAGATGCAACTTCCTTGGAACGTAATCTCAATCTTGCTTTGCAAGTGCTGGAGATTACCGGTCGGGCCGTCGTCTGCATCAATCTAATTGATGAAGCGCGTAAGTTCGGCATCGATATTAACCTGAAGGCGATCTCGAAACGGCTCGGTGTTCCAGTTGTAGCGATATCGGCCCGGAACAAAATTGGAATTGATGCGTTACTCGATCAGGTGGAGCGTGTGGCTACTGGAGCCTTTACTTCAAAGCCTCTACAAATCACCTACAATGATGAGATTGAACAGGGAATTGCCCAACTCGTCCCCATGATTGAAGGAGTTATTGGGTCCAAGTACCCCGCACGCTGGATTGCACTACGATTGATGGATGGTGACGATAGCCTGTTGACCTCACTAAAAGCCAATATGGATCCAAAATCTACATCGAACGCAAAGGAGGTTGTCGGCCATGGAGTCACCGCTTGTCACTAAGAAAGGAGCCGACACTCTAGATTCTTTGCTCGCAGCAGCGAAGAATTTAGCGGATGGGAGTTCCATCCGCGATGAGATTGTCAGTGGAATTTATGGCGTATCCTCTAGCATTTGCCGGGATACAGTAACCTATCGCGATAAGAAAAAACTGAACAGCACGAATAAGTTGGATGCGATTGTTACTTCTAAAATATGGGGTTTCCCCATTATGCTCGGCATTCTCGGGATTGTGTTCTGGATTACGATTGCCGGAGCTAACTATCCTTCAAGTTGGCTCGCCTCTCTATTCGGTTTCATTGAGGGTTATCTAACTGCCGGATTTCAAGCAGTTCATGCCCCTGATTGGCTGCATGGTGTACTGGTTCTGGGACTCTACCGAGGAACCTCTTGGGTTATCAGTGTCATGCTGCCACCGATGATGATATTCTTCCCTGTGTTTGCACTACTGGAGAATTTCGGCTATCTCCCCCGTGTCGCCTTTAATATGGACCGTCTATTCAAGAAATCGGGCGGACACGGCAAGCAAGCATTGACTATGTCGATGGGATTCGGTTGTAACGCCGCTGCCATCCTCTCCACACGAATTATCGAATCACCTCGTGAACGGATGTTGGCTATTCTGACTAACAATTTCGTGCCTTGTAACGGACGCTGGCCTACACTCATTCTGCTCTCCTCGTTGTTCATGGCTGGAGCCGCTACAACAGGCGCATTACGTACACTAACAACAGCCTCCGTGCTGATGGGAATCGTACTGCTTGGGATCGTTGTCACTTTGACCGTGTCATGGGTCATGTCCAAGACGGCACTACGTGGAGTGCCAACACACTATACCTTGGAACTTCCGCCGTTTCGTCGTCCGCATATTTGGAAGACGATTCTAGTCTCATCCAAAGAAAAATCACTGAACGTCTTGACTCGAGCGATTGTTGTCGCTGCTCCTGCTGGAGTAATCACCTGGATGCTCGGAAATATCTTTGTCGGCGGAGACAGCATCTTGAATCATATGGCCGCTTTCTTCGATCCATTTGGGCAATTACTCGGTATGGACGGTTTTATCATTATGGCCTTTATCCTCGGGCTACCTGCAAATGAAATCGTACTCCCGATTCTACTTATGGGCTATATGTCTTCCGGGGCCATGGTTGAAATGGATAGCTTGGGTAGCATCAAGGATATCTTCCTAGATCACGGTTGGACGTGGCTGACCGCACTCAGTATGATGTTGTTCTCCCTGCTCCACTATCCTTGTGGTACAACGCTTATCAACATTTACAAGGAAACAAAAAGCATGAAATGGGCCGTTCTCTCAGCCGTCATTCCACTTGGGATTGCCATTGGTGTGACATTTACCGTAGCTCAACTAGTTAGGTTGTTTGGGTGGGTGTAATCGGCTGCTAAAGTGATTCGGTGCTGAACGTAGCACAACAATGCAAAAAGGGGTTCTACCAACATTTCAGAATGTCGGAGGAACCCCTTTTTATATTGTTTACATATCGTTTTTCTCACTTACTATTAATTCGCACTTTCCCAAATTTCTTTATTCATTATTCCCAGTTCTGTTTCATTGGAAATGATAGTATAGACCCAATAATCTGTTTTTTCCGTATTTTCGTTTTGATTAGAATCATGAAGACCTATAGTCTCTTTAACATAAAATTTATACTCATCAAAATTAGAAGCACTCTGTTCCCAATTTTCTATATTAAATGAGTTAAGAGAATAAGTTACTCCTTGTGCATGTAGATCAGATATAAATTGCTTCTGTTCTTGATAGATTTCACTATCCTTGATCAAATACTTTTCTACTATGGAGAAATCATCATTATTAATGGCATCAGCAATAGCTTCTTCATAAGCTCGAATCAGCATCTCTGGCTCATAACTATCAGCATGAGTTGCACCCAAGGCCAACTCACTTTCCTCATTAGAATTCATGCCAGAGTTTGGTTCAAATGAGGGGTCTGCCTCTTCCGAATAATCTTCGGTAACAGGACTATTCGTTCCAAGTTTATATTTTGAAATGTTCCAACTAACCATTTTATCATCGACTACAAAAGCTCGGAAATAATGATCATCCATTCGATATTCATAAATCTCAGCCTTCTTATCCTGATTCTCGTCAATAATCCACATATTCATAAGCTCTTCTGGACCGTATAACTTAAATTGATCCCCATATTTATTTAGTAAAAGGTCTAGATCGTCTCCCACCTTGATCCCTTCCGAAGTAGGTTCTCCATTATCAAATTCCAAATCATACAATATGTAATCTTGATCAAAGGTGAAACTAATCCCCTCGGTCCATATTGATTTATTTCCCCAGTCCCACGTATCTGAATCCCCTGTATTTTCGATTTCGTTAATAATTTCAATATTGTTCTCCTCAAGGATTGCTCTTACTTCTTCAATATCCATTCCTAGCTGAAACAATGGAACTCTTTCTAAATCGTTCTTATTCCCTTTATTATCTGTGCTAACGGGTACTGATACACTATTGATCACTTGACTATTAGAACGAGGTTCTTCATTGTTGTCACACCCGACAATTGTAACTAATATACATGCCAGCAAAACCATTGTTAATGAGTACCTAGTGTAAAATAAAGCTATCCTTCTTCTCATTTTTCCACCTACTTATACCAAATCTCTATATTGATCCCTGCCATATATCCAGATGCCACAACAATTCTATAAGTATCATCTTTGAATACCTTTTCTTCCAATTCATCCTCACGATCATTCTTTTGTTTAACATAATTAATAATAGAATCTACCACTTTCCCATCGACTTTTTGACGTAAAACTTCCTCTGCGTCCTTAAACTTTTCATCGAGATTATCTCCACCAACATCACCAAGAGAGATTAATATAATAATTAGAGTTCTTGTATTCCCATCTTCCTTCTTATAACCATCATCACTTACACCTAGTCCAGATTTATACACTGAATAAAAACTAAATCCCTCAGTTGTTATCTTCTCCGTTTTACCTTCAACTGATCTAGATGCCTCCCAAGCATCCCAATCGAAATTCGGACTTCCTGGGATGATACTAGAATTTGATTCACCTGTCGAAGCCGTTACACCATCTCCCGTAGTTATCGAAACGGTAAAGTTTTGAGAATCCCACTTCACATTAGCTCCGAGTGCTTCACTTACGAATCGAAGTGGTACGAAGGTTCTGTTCGATTTTCTTAGTGCTGCGGTATCCATTTGTTTGCTAGCTCCAGTTACGGTATATGTTTTTTTATCTATGACAAGATTAACGCTCGTCTCTTCCAATTGAATGCTTACTGTCTTTGTTTTACTTGTCCATCCTACCTTGGCTCCTAACGCTTCACTTACAAATCTCACGGGAACTTGAACTCTATTATTCTTATCTACATAGGGCTGTGCATCTGGAAATATAATTCTCTCTCCGTTAAGTTCCACTCTAAGCGATAGCTTAGCTGCCGCGGATGAGAATGTTGGTAGCATGGTCATGATTAAGATAAACACCATTAGAATAATTCCTGTCTTCTTTTGTTTCATTATTAGTCATCTCCTTGATTTTTATTTTAATATTCAAAAATATATTCTCTCTCTTAATTTACATTTCAGTAGACCATTCAGGTATATTATTCCATTAAATAATAATCCTGCCGATATTTTACCAGTATGGACCATTTTATACAATGATGTGATAGATTAAGCTTTCTAGTAATCCATCACTAGTGTGATGAGATTATTTAATATCTGTTGCTTCATTTAAAAATCCCATAAAAAACAGGCCAATCAAGGTCGTATTTGACCATAATTGCCCTGTTTGATGAAATGCTATTTATCCGCCCAAGCTGTTATTGCTTATCAATCTACTTTCGCTGCTGTGGGTGAATATACTGAGATGGAAATTACATTCGGATTCTGTGTTTTCTTATCGGTAGGTACGACGATTCATTTCAGAAAGAATTTGTCGTCTACTTGGCGCATTCATATTGGGTAAATTGTGGATAATATGTAGTACATTCGGCTCGGATTACGGACGTATCCTTATTTTATACCCAAGATTGTCGAATTTACGAATAAACTATCGCCATTTTGTCGAACCAAGCTGATAAATTGTCTGCGCTGTGCTACAATATTGAAATTGTAAAGGGAATGTAAAAGGTATTCTTTTAGGGAGGGTTATTGAATCACAATGCTTATCATTGGTATCGCCGGCGGCACTGGATCCGGTAAAACAACAGTGGCCCGTTCCGTTATTGACAATCTTGGATCGGGAAAAGTTACGTTCATCTCGCAGGACAACTACTATAAAGACCATTCACATCTCAGTATGGCTGAACGAGAGTCGATCAATTATGACCATCCGTTCGCTTTTGATAATGAACTGCTGATTGAACACCTTGGCAGTCTGAAAAAAGGTCAAACCGCACATGCTCCAGTATATGATTTCACAGTTCATGCCCGCTGTCCTGAAGATACTGTCGAGCTGAAGCCGAACAATATCGTCATTATTGAAGGGCTCCATGTGCTATCCGACGAGAACCTTCGGAAACTACTCGATATCAAAGTTTTCGTTGATACCGATCCCGATGTACGTATTCTCCGCCGGACACTGCGGGATATTGAAGAGCGCGGCCGGACCATTCAGTCGATCTACCTGCAATACTTAACTACGGTAAAACCGATGCACGAGGCATTTATCGAGCCGTCCAAGAAATATGCCGACCTGATCATTCCAGAAGGTGGACACAATGCGGTTGGTATTCAACTGTTGACTGTCTTGACCGAGAAATACTTGAATGGTGATTATCCAGCTTCTAGCTTGTAAAAAACAACCATGTTTTCCTCAATGGAAACATGGTTGTTACATACCTTCCTATTGGTGGTCCCGGTGATGCGATAATGCATAGTCGGGACCATACTATTTTCATTGTATAGGTTTATTTGTAGACGTAGTATCGACCTGTTCCCAGTTGCTTCGCGCTGTACATAGCTGAGTCCGCTTCCTTCAGCAGACGAGCTCGATCCACTTTACCTATGCTAATTGTGATACCAATGCTCCCCGAAATAAACAATTCATTCTCATCTAATACATAAGTCTTGGTTGTCTTCTCCAGAATCCGTACAGCAAGTTGTTCTGCTTGTTTTTGGTTGCAGTTCTTGCTGATAATTACAAATTCATCTCCACCAATGCGAAAAATGTACCGACGATTCTTACGCGTAAATTGTTTCAACTCCGCTCCTACCTCTTGTAACAACAAGTCACCCACATGATGACCTAAAGTGTCGTTAATGGACTTAAACCGGTTCAGATCAAGAAATAACACCGCAAGTTTCGTATTTCCAGTACACCGCTCCCAAAAATGATTCATACCGTTGTTGTTCAGCAGTCCTGTTAGAGCATCCTTATACGCTAGATCCCTTAAATTGGCGCTCTCAGCGAGCATCGACCTTACTATGTAGAACAAGAGTAACAGCAGCCCAACTGTTGCAATATAAGCTAGCAGCGGAATAATAACACCCGTTTCATTTGACTTGGACGTAGACAGTGATTGACTGTTGAGTACGTGCATACTCCAAATCCCGGCTCCAAGCAACAGACCTGCCGCAACCCCTCGAACAATCTTGACGTTTCTATTCTTACTTGTAACACCTCTAAATAATCGTTCCATTAAGACAACTACCAGTACCGCAACAGCTAACGATAATATGGCATATATATAGTTCTGAAACTCTTCCATGGTTACTTCCTCACTCTGCAACATAATATTTATAGACTAGCTTATCATTATACTGGGCTGATCTGAACAATTTCTGAACAATCATCCTATATGGGAAACTCACATTGCGATTGTAGGTTACATGCACGAAATGTTAGCGCTGCTTGACCATCAATCGAAGATGATTGCGAATCGCTGTAACGGAACTCTGCGACCTTATTTGATGTTTATTTCACTGTTGTGGATTTTAACGGAACTAGTAGACGTTATTTCATTATAATTCATGCATTAGAGCATCATTGGGGAGAAATAAAGTCTTTCAGTTCCGTTAGAATTTTTATTGACCCTCAAAACTCAAAATAAAGGCTACTGGTTCCCTTAGATTGATGTCTAAGCGACCTTAGCCTTATAATAGGCTAACCTCATTAAATATAATCTAAATCCCCAGCGAAGGACAGTTTATCAGTCCCCAGCGAATTTTTGTGTTAAAAACGAAAAGATCATCGGAGGTAACTATGAAGACAAATATAAATGTATCATTTGATGCACCAACTCCAACTGAGTATCTTGCACTAAGAGCGGCAGCCGGATTAAGTCCTAAGGATTTACAAGCCTCCCAGATTGCTCTGAGTAACTCAATCTTCATTACAACCATGCGAGATCTCGATGATCAACTCATTGGCATGGGGAGAATTATTGGTGATGGAGGTTGTTTTTATCAAATTGTTGATATAGCAGTACATCCAACTAGACAAGGCCAAGGGTTAGGTAAACAAATCATGAGCGTACTTATGGACTATTTAGACAACCACGCTCCAAGTGGAGCCTATATAAGTTTAATTGCCGACGTTCCCGCAGATGAACTGTATACAAGGTTTGGATTTGATTATACAAGTCCAAAATCGGTAGGGATGTTCAAGAAGTATTAGATTTTGAAGTAAAGCAGTTATAAATTAAAACAACCGACTCTATAAAACGAAGTCGGTTGTTCTCGATTTCAACTTTCCCCATCATGCTCAATCACATGCTTAAGGATCGACAATTTATTATTCCAAAATTGTTCGTAATAAGTAAGCCACTGTTTCAATTCAGCTAAAGGTTCTGGCTGCAATCGATAAATCTTCTCCCTGCCTACCTTACGCCCGCTAACTAACTTGGCTTCTGAAAGGATATGAAGATGTTTGGCGATGGCTGTACGACTAATAGGAAAATGAGCTGTTAATTGGGAAATAGGCATCTCTTGTTCTGTAAGTAATCGGAGAACCTCCCTACGAGTGGGATCTGCTATAGCCTGAAACACATCATATTTTTCTGCTGATGAAGACATTTAACCCTCGACCACCTTTTTAAACCTTTCATTAACAATCGCTACCCAACCCTGTGCCATTCGATCGCGAATAACAGAGCTTTTCTCATTTGCTTTCGTAATAAGAGTATCCGACCCTTTCCAACCACCATGAACCAAAGTAAACTCCGTCTTATCACCCAACTCTTTGAGAATAAACGATACCACCCAACCATCTGTATCCCATGTAAAAGAAAGCTTATGCGGTGCATCGATCTCGACTACTTTACAAGGAGATGGTCCAAAGGGTGATTGGATATGGAATTCATGTCCTACTTCCAGCTTGAAATCATTTGGCATGAACCATGCTGCGATTCCCTCCGCAGTTGAAACCTTGTCCCATACTTTTTGAATGGATGCTTCAACAATAACCGTTTGCTTGATATCTTCTAGTGTATTCTGATTGTTTGTTTCCATAATAATCTCCTTATTATCGCGAATATAAAACCATTTGGTTTCGTTTCATCAATATATAACACCATTTGGTTTCATGTCAACTTTAGTGTATCCAATTATTGAACATTTTATTTGTTGAAAATTGTCCCTAATCGCATCTCGTAAACACCTAATATATGGAATTTACATTCCGATATAAACGTTATATCAAATAAATAAGATAGGGAAGAGGAGCTTCAGTCATATGAAAAAAGTCGTCTTGCTAGTATTTCTGGCCTTTGTTTGTTTTGTACCATCCACGTTTGGGGCAGTTCCAGCCAAGAATTTTGTCATCGTAGATGCAACGAGTAATGAATCCTTTGTTCCCATTAGGTTTCTGAACGGATATAACGGAATCTCGATGACATGGACTTCTACAGATCAACGAATCGATATAGTCAAAGAACAAGTTCATCTCACTCTATTCGTTGGTAAAACAGCCGCAACACTTAACGATGAATCTGTCCAATTATCTACTGCTCCCTTTAACGATAACGGTATAACGTATGTACCACTTAAATTCGTTAGTGAGGCTATGGACATGCAGTTGATCTGGGATAAAGATTCCGCGTCCGTCAAGATCAATCAAGGGGAAGTTTCGGCCTCCTTACCTTTCATCAACCAAGGAAAGAATACCAACAACAGCAAGCCGATCGTGAGTGAGAAGAAAACATTCAAGGTAGGTAAGAAGTCTTTTAACGTACAAATGGTTACAATCTCATTATTGCATCCCAAGATTGATTTGGATGTCGTACTTGCGAGTGATACCATAGGCAAAGTTGAAGATCTAAGTAGTCTGGCCAAACGTAATAACGCCGCCGTTGCTATTAACGGTACTTTCTTTGATGCGTATACGACAGGAGAATTCAAATCTCCTTATGGCTACATTATTAGCGGGAATGAGCTCCTCCACTACGGTGATCGTCGTACCGTCTTTACCTATGACAAGAATAATCTGGTTCAGTTGATCCCAGGAGATGAGTTCCAAGATCGCTTTAAACAAGGTACGATCGAAGGTGGTCTTCAGGCTGGGCCTCGTCTTATAACCAATGGAAAAGTGTCACTTGACGTGGAGAAGGAAGGCTTTAAAGATCCCAAAATATTAACGGGTGCCGGAGCCCGAAGTGCACTGGGCATTACCCGTGATCACAAATTGATCCTAATTACCACAAGCGGTGCAACGATTCCGCAGTTAGCGGAGATCATGAAACAAGCAGGAGCTTATCAGGCGATGAATCTAGACGGTGGTGCCTCTAGCGGGCTCTACTATAATGGTAAATATATAACGGCTCCCGGACGTAAGATCAGCAACGCTATTATAATTAGGAATCAATAATTATGTTGAAAAGAAGAACCCCCTAATACCAGGGGGTTCTTCTAGTCTTTCCGCTCCTTTATCATTTCCAGAAACTCCAAGATAATATTAGAAACGGCATCTTCCTGAGGCATGTAAATGTACTTGCTGGTTCTCAGGATGTCCCATTTGAAGAGCTCAATCAGCTTTAATGTTGATTCTGGATCATTTTGCTGCGCTTTATGAAGTAAAGTTAGGAACTCATCATCCGGGATAACTCTTGAATCATTTTTCGCTTCCATTTGTTCACCCCTTGCTGACTCATATTTAACTCCCGAGCCACTTCACCTTCTGTCTTGTCTTGGATGTAAATCTTATAGATAATGGTTCTTCCCGTGTTGGAGGGTAGATCATTAATGAGTTGTCTTACTACGATTTTGTTATCAGAAGATGATGTGAAACTGGTTATGGCCGGTTCAAATCCGATAAACGAACACTCACGCTTCCTTACAACTTTAGCCTTATACTGAATCCGCCAAGCAATCCGATACACTTCTTTTCTATACTCCTCAAATACGGTCTGTTGTTCCATCAAAACTACCTCCCCCTTTCATTTTCATCTTCTATATATAGGGAATTTATAACGATAGTTTACAACCCATATATTTCTTATATTTAGCAATTATAACATTTATTTTCAAATTTATGGTTGTAGAATCACGTGATTATTTTCTCTATAGTGTGAAAGGAACTTCAGGGGAAAGGAGGGAGCGGTCATGCAGGTCACTGATATGATATCATTGGTTACCAATGTGGGATTTCCCGTCACGTTATGCTTTATCCTTATCAAATATGTTCTGCAAACTGTAGGTACCAAACTGGATAAGTTGGAATCTTCTATGCACACACTAACGGAAGAGATTAAAATTCTAGAAGACAACAGCGATGAAATCCGAGATGTAGCGCGCGCTAATCCAAAATCGAAATGACCCTATCCCATCCAGAAATGACACGACTTGCAGCTCCCTCCCCCTTTCTGTGACACCTAAGAATCAAAAAAAAGCAACCTACACCACGGATAAAAGCTACCGCTTAGTGGGTTACTTGTCTAAATTAATACTTGGTAGGTATCCCACTCAGAGAGGGTAATACTTGTGACTAATTGGTGAACGGCTGCTTACTTCATTTTATTCGAAATAAATAAATTTAGCATTATATTTTCTATATTTTTCATAATTTTCTAACTTATTCATAGGGTGGGATAACCTAAATTTTCAAAAATGAGCATTGTAAAAACTTGTCGGAACGAAGTATAATTAATTCAAATTTGAGACAGGCGGTTGATCATGAATACTATAGATATCCTCATAGCTTCGGTCCCTTATATCAAACAAATCGTTAGAGAAGACATTATGATTGGCATTACAGATCTGAATCAATTTCTGTACTACGAGCCTTCGGCGAACATTGATTTCGGTATTCGTCCCGGTGATCCAATCCCTCCAGATGACAAGAATCTTCGTACCGCATTAAATGGAGAGTTCTCTTCTACTCACCTACCAGCCAGCATATATGGGTTCCCGATCAGTGCCATTGCTATCCCAATTAAGGATCAGAACGGAGTCATCATTGGAGCGTTTGCCACGGCTCAATCCACTGAAACCCAGCAGCATCTAGAAGAGAATATGGAGAATTTAAACCATATTACTGGACGTTTAGTAGATATGGTGCAAACCGTTGCCGCGCATTCAGAAGAATTGTCTGCAACAAGCGAACAGATTATGACTAATACTAAATACGCAGTAGAAAATTCTTCAGAGATTAATAATACGATTAGATTCATTCAGGAGATTTCCAATCAGACGAATCTACTCGGACTTAATGCGGCTATTGAAGCTGCCAGAGTAGGCGAATTGGGAGCAGGTTTTGGTGTCGTTGCCAAGGAAGTAAGAAAGTTATCCGTCAGTACCAAGGAAGCTACCAACAATATTTCGACAACATTATCTAGCGTTCAGAAATCCATTCAACAATTGGAATCCGATTTCTCACAAATTGCTCTCTCTTCTCAGGAACAGGCCATTCTAGTTACTGAATTTATGAATGTCATTGAGCAGTTAAATGATTCCAATCAACAAATGAAGTCCTTTATTGAGGGTTTGATCCATCACAACAAGAAATAATTCAATATTATTTGATAAGAACACAGGGCTCCCAATCCATCAGGTTTGGTTGGCCCTCTTTTTTTATTGGTATTAGTACCTAGTACTAGGATAACGTGCTATACTGTTTCTAATGACTACGGATATACCATCATATATTAATAGGAGATGTTCATTTTGGACAATCAGCAATGGATCGCACCGGAATACTATAATCTGACTTCGGAAATGGAACATCATCCTTCCGATAAGGTTGCGCTTAAATGGTTAAGTGAGAACGGAGATTTCGAGGAGATTACTTACGGAGAACTCCGCAAGCAGGCTAATCGACTCGCCGGAGGTTTAGCTGGTTTGGGTCTTCGCCAAGGAGACCCCGTGCTCGTTATGGTTCCCCGGAGAATTATCGCTTATGTCATCTATATGGCTTGTCTAAAGCTTGGGCTTGCCATTATTCCTTCTTCTGAAATGCTTCGGGCCAAGGATTTATCCTACCGCCTTCGGCATTCTGAAGCCAGAGCTGTTATTGCATGGTCTGAGGTCACACCTGAAGTTGATAAAATTTCAGAAGATCTGCCTGCTTTAAATTACCGTCTATCCGTTTCTGGGAATAAAGACAACATCGGTTCAGACTGGATTGATCTAGAAGGATTAATGGAGGATCAACCTGATACTTTCGAAGCTGTTCAAAGTCACAAAGATGATATCGCTATTCTGGCCTATACCTCCGGAACAACGGGCAATCCCAAAGCTGTAGTCCATAGTCACGGCTGGGGTTATGCTCACTTACGGATCACTTCGTCGTTATGGTTCGATATAAAAGCTTCCGATACGGTCTGGGCAACAGCGGCACCAGGCTGGCAAAAGTGGATCTGGAGCCCGTTCTTGACCGTACTTGGAAACGGAGCAACAGGTTTCGTATACAATGGATCATTCGGGCCGGAGCGGTACCTACAACTGCTCCAAGATCATAAAATCCAAGTATTATGTTGTACCCCAACAGAATACCGCTTAATGGCCAAGACAGAAGGCTTAGACCAGTACAACCTGTCTCACCTGCGTTGTGCGTTGTCCGCCGGCGAGCCTTTAAATCAGGAAGTCATTAACACGTTCCAGCGCCATTTCGATATCACCATCCGGGACGGTTATGGACAGACAGAAAGCACTTTGATCATTGGAACACTTAAAGATACTCCTATCCGTACAGGTTCTATGGGCAAGTCGATTGCTCCTGGACTTGTAGAAGTAATCGATGAGGATGGTAACCCACTTCCAGCGGGAGTTGTTGGAGACATTGCCGTGCATTTGAGCATGCCTGCGTTGTTCAAAACCTATTACAAGGACCCTGAACGTAAAGGAAACTGTTCACACGGGAATTATTTCGTTACAGGTGATCGGGCCCGCAAAGATGAGGACGGCTACTTCTGGTTCGAAGGTCGGGGTGACGATATCATCATTAGCTCAGGTTACACAATTGGACCCTTTGAAGTTGAGGAAGCACTTATGAAACATGCCTCGGTCAAAGAATGCGCTGTTGTAGCGAGCCCTGATGAAGTACGTGGTCATATCGTTAAAGCGTTTGTCGTGTTAAAGGATGCTAACTCCGCTTCTCCTGAACTTGTTAAGGAGCTTCAGTCACATGTCAAAGAATGGACAGCCCCTTACAAATATCCGCGTAAAATCGAATTTATCCAGGACCTTCCGAAGACCTCCTCCGGTAAGATACGGAGAATAGAGCTACGTGAACAGGAAAACCGAGCGGCACAAGAGTAAGCTTGCTTGAGATATTGAAAAAAACCGAAAGACTGACACTTAGAACGGTGTCCAGCTTTCGGTTTTTTTCTACGCCAGCAATCGAAGTAGCACAATTCCGGCCAAGGCAAGAGATAACCCCATGATCTCTCGACGGGACATGACTTCTTTTAGATAAAAACGGGCATAGAGCAGTACAAACACAACATTCATGGCACTGATTGCCGATACAATACCCGTAACCCCTTCCCGGAAAGCCGGGATGAGGAATACCATGCCCGCAATATTCGAAATCCCAACAAACATCCCCCAACCAAGCGTTTTGCCATTACTCCATTGGACTGGAACTACTACAGTTTCCGGGGCGGTGTCCGCATCTAATACCGAACCTTCCACTTCGGCTGCTGCTATGCGCACAGTATGTCTAGAAGCTTTTAACCGATTGATGGCCCACTGCGTGCCAAATAACGTTGCTCCTGTTCCATACATGACGGCCAGTACTGGTAGTGTTGATGCTCCAAGTAGTGTTGCTTGTTTGGATGATAGATCCGTCAAACCGAAGAACAGCATGGTTAGCAGCCCCCATTGAATTCCTTTTAACTGCCCTAGCTTGAAATCTTGGGAGTACTTAATCAACAGAAGGCCAAGAATGACCACAACAAAAGACAACAACTGCCAGAGGTTTAACGTTTCCCCCCACAGCAAGTAAGCCGCGATAACAACAATAACAGGTGGCAGCCCGGTGAACAAAGCGATTATCGAGGCTTTACCAACAGCATACCCCTTATACATGGATGCATTAGCGATAAACGAAAATCCCCCCATCAGTAAGCCGATTATAACCCCACTCCCCCAAGGTTGCCCTGTAAATACGTTCACTCCTAAAGCAATCAACGTCCCTGACAAATAAACACCGAATAACAGTAGATTTCGTTCAATTGGACGCTGAGACGTCCACTGATACAAAATTCCTCGTATCCCAAAACACGTTGCCGCAGCGGCGGCAAAGACAAACCACATTTCCCTATTCCTCCCAATCTATTAATCTCTCTAAATCTCACATCTTCTAGATACCCAATCCTCTAAACAGAAAGAGCTGACACTTAAGTGTCAACTCCACCTCTTGGACATGCTTATGTATTTAAAGCCATCTTCAAATGGCTTAATGAAATTATATTATACCCTAGTATCGAAAGAAGGGATACATTATACCGCACTTTCTACTGTTGAAATATTCCCTTTGTTGCGGCCCATCAGGAACATTAGCGGAAGTCCACACAACACTATAATTGAACCTAGTACAAACACATCATCCACCCCCATCGTAAATGAGAGCAGGCGGATCGTGTTAGTATCACTAACACTTGTGCTGACGAGTTCCTTAGAGTGGAACAAAGATCTGCTCGACAATAGAGAGGTAAATACGGCAATCGCAAATGAGCTTAATACATTACGAATCCAGTTGTTAATTGACGTCGCGTGACCTGACCATTCTACTGGAATTTCCTCCATTGAGGCCGTACTACTTGGAACATTAGCGAAGCCAAGACCGAAATTACGTATGATCATGGCCCACATAATAAAGTTATTCGAAACGTTCACACCAAGCCAACTCATCATGAATAACCCGAGAAAAATAAATACAATCCCAAAGGAGATCAGCTTAACTGGGCCAAACTTTGGATATAGCTTACCAACGATTGGACTAAGTAGTGCTAGCACAATAGATGATGGCAACAGAATCAGCCCCGTTGCAAGTGGGGTTTCTCCTTGTACGGTTTGTAAGAACAGTGGTGTTAAATAAGTTCCTGTATACATCGCTACTGTAACAATGCTGTAGATACTGAGCATAACCGTAAATCTTCGATTGCGAAATACACGTAGATTGAGCAGCGGTACTTCTGTTGTCAGCTCCCGCCATACAAACAAGATCAGCAATATGATCCCTACAACGATTAATGATATGGTTTTCCATGAGCTCCAACCCCAACTGCTACCTTGGCTAAAAGCGGTTAGCAAGACGAGACTGCCCAGAACTACGGTAATGACACCAGGTACGTCCAAAGATTTCGGAATGTTCATTCGATAGTAAGGAATGAGTGTTTGGGTCAAAATAATAGCAATGATCCCCACAGGAATATTGATCAAGAATAGCCAGTGCCAGCTAGCATACTGCAGTAGCCAACCGCTGAATGTAGGCCCAATAGCGGGAGCAACCATGGCAGACAGTGACCAAAGACTGACAGCAAACGCTCTGCGTTTTATTGGAATAACCTGAAATATGATGGTCATCGTACAAGCCATGATGAGTCCACTGCAGGCGCCTTGGAGCATCCGAAATACGATCAGTGAGGTTGGACCCCAAGCTACAGCACATAATAACGAAAAGATGGTAAATCCAATTAAAGCAAATAAATATAGCCGCTTATAGCTGAATCTTCCTCCAAGGTAACCGGTAAGTGGTGCTGTCACACCCGTAGCTAACATAAATCCAGTAATCATCCATTGCATGGTATTTAGGCTGGTATGAAAATGATCCATTAACATCGGAACGGCAATGTTAATCGTCGTTGTACTTAAGACAGAGACGAAAGTTCCGAAGAATATGGCAATCATGATAGGCCAAAAATGATTCTCTCTTCCTTTTGTTTCTTCCATCAACGTTCCCCTCCAATTGCGCATATGTCTATTTTTACATATAATAAGAATAGAAATAATGCTACACCCCTAGGAATACTATGTCAATTCCGACATAGCATCAAAAAACGTTGATGAAAGCGTATTAATACGATTAGGAGGACGTCTCACGAATGAATACACTCTCTTATGGTCTTCTTTCTTTGTTAAGCTTTGCTCCCCTATCGGGCTACGATTTGGCACAAAAAATCAAACCACTATGGCAAGCTGGGCATAGTCAAATCTACCCCCTTTTAGTGAGCATGGAGCAGCAAGGCTACATATCCTACAAGCTTATCAAACAAGTTGATAAACCAGATAAAAAAGAATATACAATTACTGAAACAGGACTTATGCAATTACAACAGTGGGTAGAAACTCCTGCTGAGCATCCTGTTCTACGAGATGAGATGCATTTCAAGCTGTACAGCCTATGGCTCTCTGAACCTGAGAAGGCTAAGGAAATGCTGCGCAAGCGTGAAGAATTTTGTATGAGTGAGCTTAATCGATATAAGGACATGCTCAAAGGCAATGAAGTTCTTCGCGAGAAGCGAGGCGAATCTCATGAGCCGAAGGCCACGACGTTCGGACGTTATTTGCTCATTCGCAAAAGAATCATGGACATGGAGTCTGCCCTGCAATTTTGTAAGCTTGCACTCGAGGAGCTTGAGTCATGAGTTAGTGGAACTTGGTATTGTGCCGACACCTCCTCCGAATGTCCCCTTCTCACCTTCATAACGGATATGAGTTTTTTCCACCATCAAGCTTCCGACAAGAAAAAGCCCCAGTGGGGCTTTTTTAGTATGGTTTAAAGAACCCTTTCAAACCAGTTCCAGAATACGAAGCTGATCTGATTGCTTTAATCTTCAATTGCTGCCTTACGTGTGTTAATTTGGCGAATCGTATCAGGATTGAATTTCGGCTTTCTGTCATAGGTATACAATCCATTTACTTCCTGCTCCACATCATATAACTGGGTATAACAAAATCCAAACATCATTGGATGATCAAGCAGCACATTCGTTAAACCTTCATAACGCTTAATAAACGCTTCTTCGGATGTCGGTCTGTCTCCATAGCCCCAAGATTGCTCATCCTTCTGCTCTGGATTCCACCAAATACCGCCGTATTCGCTAATGAAATACGGTTGACCTTCATATTTTTGTCTATCAGGGAACGTAACGAAGACCTCACCACCGCTTTTCATCGGTTCATATCTTTCTTTGAACGTCTCCGGATTTTGATCATAGTCATGAATATCAAAAATGTCAGTTACGACATGGAAGTTACCACTAGTGTCGATAACGGGACGGGTAGGGTCCATCCGTTTCGTTACCTCGTAAGTAATGCGCAGCACATCGTTATTTTGTTTGGCGCCGTCCCGATCCCATGTCTCGTTAAAAGGGCACCAGCCAATAAGGGCCGGGTGATTGAAATCTCGTTCCATCCCTTCTATCCATTCAGGCAAAAATTGGGACAGACCTTCTGCTGTACAAATGTCTAATCCCCAGTTGGCATGCTCTCCCCAAACCAGGTAGCCTAGCTTATCCGCCCAGTATAAATAACGGGGTTCAAACATTTTTTCATGTAGTCTAGCACCGTTAAAACCAAGACCCATCGAAATTTCTATATCTTTTCGAAGATCCTCATCGCTTGGAGCGGTATAGATGCCCTCAGGATAAAAACCTTGATCTAGAACGAGGCGCTGGAATACGGATTTCCCATTGATCCGGAAAGCCATTCCATCGAGTCTTACGGTACGCAGCCCAAAGTAAGAGCTGACGGAATCACTTACCTGACCTTGCTTATGCAATGTTAGCTGGAGGTCGTACAGTCTGGCATTCCCAACCTCCCACAAATGAACTTCGGATAGCGGTAGCTTTATTTTCACAGATGAACCGGTTACCACCACACTGACTTCTCCGACAGTTCTCCCTTCATAAGAAGCGGATGCGGAAATTGTAGCCTCTGCTGCGTTGCCTCCTATTTGTAGCTCCATATGCACACATGCATTATCCGGGTCCGCTACTAATTTCATGTTGGATAGATATGCCTCAGGCACTTGTTCTAGCCAAACCGTCTGCCATATCCCTGTCGTTCGTGTATAATCGCAGCCATGTGAATGGAATCTTTCACTTTGTTTGCCGCGCGGCTGACGCCCTGATCTAACATCATCTTCAGCATATACGGTAATGATATTCACACCTGGTAATATAGCAGCAGTAATATCAAAGCTAAAAGAGGAATATCCTCCACGATGTGTTCCCACGGCTACTCCGTTAACCCATACCTCAGTTTCATAATCAACTGCACCAAAATGAAGTATAATCCTTCCACCAGTCCAATTGTCCGGCAAGGAGAATTCTCGTTTGTACCATACTGCTGCCATAAAGTCTTTATTTTCTACACCCGATAGCTTGCTTTCCGGACAGAAGGGAACTGTTATCGTCCCTGACAAATCGTGCCCTGATTCAGGGTAACCCCGTTCCTTCCCGCTTTTGCCATGATCGATTTCAAATCCCCATTGGCCGTTTAAGTTGATCCAGTCAGGCCGCACCCATTGCGGGCGTGGATACTCAGCACGAGGAACATTAAGACTTTCAAAATTCATTACAGAAGTCGTCATTAAGTGAGCACAACCTTTCATAAGGAGAAGTTGAGCCCATTTTAGCATCAGTATATGATAATCGCAATGTTTATTATTGTTTTACAATACACGAACTTCATTGTACAATAATCTCAATCCATCTTTACGAAAAGGAAAACAATTTATGAGCGAAATAATACAAGAAACGATTCGTTACCCGGCATCGCGTATCTTGGACGTAGCTAAAGCGCTATCCGGAGATGTTCGTGTTCGTATACTTGAGGCGCTCGGTGATAGGCCGATGAGTGTTAGTCAGTTGGCTGAGACCCTTGGCGTGGCTCAACCTACAATTTCTATCAACGTACAAACGCTGGAGCAGGTAAATCTGATCGTTTCTACACAGGGTGCGAATCGTGAGAAAATCTGTTCGGTCACATGCCGATCTATTCAACTCGATCTTCCTTCGAAGCCAGGAGAAGGCCTTCATCCAACAGAAGAAATATATATGCCCATCGGAATGTACTCCCACTGTTCTGTACAACCATCCTGCGGTATGGCAGGAAAAGACGGGAGTTTGATCGGCTCCCAGGATGATCCACGTGTATTCTATATGCCTGATAGAATCGATGCATCGCTTTTATGGTTCGCAGAATCGGGTTATGTCGAATACTATTTTGCCAATCCTCTACCACCGGGTGTCATACTGGATGAGATTCGTATTTCGGCAGAAGTATGCTCAGAAGCACCTGCATTCCGTGAGGATTGGGCAACAGATATTACCCTGACCATCAATGACCTGCTCGTCGGCACTTATACTTCCCCTTCCGATTTCGGTGACCGTAAAGGCAAGCTAACACCCGAACGATGGAAGAGCGGAACAGAATACGGTATGCTGACCGAATGGAGTATTTCTGGAAAAGGCAGTCGGATTAACGGCGTTCCCTCTTCTCCAACAACCGTCGACATGCTCAATCTGGCCTTTAACAAACCGATTAGCCTCCGTTTCGAAGTCCGGGAGGATGCCGTTAACCAACGCGGTCTCAATCTTTTCGGCAGCAACTTCGGCGACTATCCTCAGGATATCGTACTATCGTTTATACGTCGTTCCGAACATATATAACCATAAACCCACTTCGAAATATCAGCTGTGGGGACAGGCTCACTCCACCAGGAAAGTGACTGATCTTCAAAAAAAAGTGGTAGGTCAAGGATATCCACCTTGGCCTACCACCCCTATTCCAAATCAATTACTTCAAAACTCCCCATTTATGTGCTTACTCTATCCTCGCCGCTATCCCTACCTCGTAGGAACAACTTTATGAATTCATTTACAATGAGGGGAATCAAGCCTAACCCAATTACCCATCCCCAATCGACGAAGGAGAGAAATTGTACCTTAAACGCTGAAGCTAAGAACGGGATGGAAATGACTCCGAACTGCAAAACCAACCCAATGATTATAGCCCCAACTAGATACTTATTTGTAAAAAATCCAACTTGAAAAATAAACTTCGTTGCGCTTCTCATCGATAACGAATAGAACAGCTGTGAAGAAGCCAATACAACAAAGGACATCGTCCTTGCATTCGTCATCGCTTCCTCAGAGATGTTGCTTGAACGTAGGTTGTACCCGAATTCATGCAATCCCAAATAAAAGGCAACTAATGTTATGGTCCCGATCAAGATACCCCCAATGATAGCTCGCAGCCCCGCCCCTTTGGCAAAGAAGCTTTCCTTCGGATCTCTTGGCTTTCTTCTCATCACATCTTTATCACCAGGATCTAGACCAAGCGCTATTGCGGGTAACGTATCCGTCACTAGGTTGACCCACAAGATCTGGGTTGGCAAGAGTGGTACGGGCCAGAAGAACAAGATCGATAGGAGTATAGCTACAACTTCCCCAAGGTTACACGATAGTAGGAATATAACCGTCTTGCGAATATTTAAGTAAATATTCCTACCTTCTCTAATGGCGTGAACGATGGTCGTAAAATTGTCATCGGTTAAGATCATGTCACTAGCGCCCTTGGATACATCTGTCCCGGTAATCCCCATGGCTACACCAATATCCGCAAATTTTAAAGAAGGAGCGTCGTTCACCCCATCCCCCGTCATCGACACGATGTTACCTTTCGCTTTGAAAGCTTTAATAATCTTTACCTTATGCTCTGGAGAAACACGAGCAAATACCCTATAGTTATTAATCTTCTGTGAGAACTCTTCTTCTGACAACTGATCAATTTCCGTCCCCGTCATACTTTGATCAATTGAATCCGCAATACCAAGTTCCTTCGCAATCGCAACCGCTGTGTTCTTATGATCACCAGTAATCATCACCGGCGTAATTCCGGCCATTTTCGCTTCTCTTATCGAATCTTTTACCTCAAGTCTTGGTGGGTCAATCATACCGACGAATCCAAGTATCGTAAGGTCCTGCTCCATCTCATCTGGATCAATCATACGATCGGTATCCTTATAAGCAGCACCTAGAACTCTTAGTGCCTCATCTGACATCTCTTCGGCAGCCTTAAGATATTGGAGCTTCATCTCTTCGGTTAACGGTACAACCTCACCATCGACGACAGCAGAAGTGGAGATCTGTAATAGTTGATCGATCGCCCCCTTCGTATGTACGCGAAATCCAGATCTAGTCTGATTTAATGTAGACATCAGCTTACGATCGGAATCAAATGGTTTCTCGGACACCCTTTTGTATTCTGAGTCCAAAGACCGTTTAATTAAATTGTTCTCATTACCAAATACAATTAAAGCTACTTCTGTAGGGTCCCCAGTAGCTTTTCCTTGTTCGAAGGTTGCATCTGAACATAAAACAAGTGATTTTATTAGCTCAACAGGAGGTTCATTCTTGTTTTGACTTGATGATATATAATGCTTCACGACAGACATTTTATTTTGGGTTAGTGTACCTGTTTTGTCCGAACAAATGATATTAACCGAGCCTAATGTTTCGACCGCCGGCAGCTTCTTTACAATAGCATTAATCTTCGACATTCTAGTCACGCCAAGTGCTAATACGATGGCTACAATCGCTGGAAGTCCTTCCGGAATAGCGGCAACTGCTAAACTGATCGCAGTGAGGAACATTTCGAATAAATCCCGCTTTTGAAACAATGCAATGACAAACACAAGTACACAGATTCCTATCGCGATATACCCTAGGACCTTCCCGAGTTCCTCTAATTTTTTCTGTAATGGGGTCAATTCCTTATTATCATCATCAAGGATCTTAGCGATCTTTCCCATTTCGGTATTCATAGCCGTAGCTACCGCAACGCCTTCACCTCGGCCATAAGTCACAAGCGTGGACATGAATGCCATGTTTGACTTATCTCCAATAGGAGTTTTGGGATCTGTATGAATGTCATCAGCTACTTTGTCTGTTGGTACAGATTCTCCGGTTAATGCGGATTCCTCAATTTGCAGATTTGCGCTCTCTAATAATCGTAAATCAGCGGAAATAAATCTTCCCGCATCTAATATGACGATATCACCAGGTACGACGTCCTCGGACCCTATTTCTTTCACTTCTCCGTCACGTCTGACAAGTGCCTTTGGAGTCGTCATTTGCTGCAGCGCTTCAATCGACTTCTCCGCTTTATTCTCCTGGATCACACCAATTACCGCATTTAAAATAACGACAGCAAGAATAATGAGCGCATCGATAAATTCCCCTATAATCAGGGTTACGACCGCAGCACCTAGAAGAACATATATGAGCATATCCTTCAACTGCGCAAAGAATAACAAGATCATACTTTTCTTGGGTTTTCCCTCAAGCTTGTTTGGACCATATTGCTCCAGCCTTGATTTGGCTTCCTCCGTAGTCAGCCCTGTTGCTGCATTTACTTTAAGCTCTTGGAGAACTTGTTCTTGTGACTTAGAGAACCACATCCAAAACACCTCTTAGATTTAATTTTGGAATTAAATTTGCTAAACCCCATTTCAGCTATTACCCTTATTCTGCTCACTACTCACGATTTTCTTGCATACTCATCATTTCCATTTCAAAGTCTATATACAAAAAAACCACCTTGGTGCACCAAGTTATGCGGTGTCTAGGTGGTGGAATCTTATATATATTTATATGTATACGATAAAATAGCCATTACCAGTTGTTTACTGCATGCTCGATAAAGGCAACCATATCCTTCACTTCAATGATTCTACCGTCATCTAAAACCGCTTGCCCCGTAAAAGTACCAAACAATTGATGACACTTATTATCGACAAACAATAGCTTCGTTGCCGTAATCTGATCGTAGATCGGCGTGAATTCCATCTGAAATCTCCCATTGTCACTGGTAACTTGTTTTTTCGCCATATACCCTCCAGCAGACAGATCAAAGATCACAGACCCAAGCTTATGAGCGGTTCCATCGTAAAAGAGCATATTCTCCGTGGCTGCCGAGGTATTTCCGAACCCGTGCCCAATATTGAAGCCGAATCTTTTGCCGTCCACGTAACAACTGCCATTGCCCCAATACCAATCATGTCGGAAAGGCCAGACTCCTCTTCCCCAATCGAGTAAACCAAAAGAACAATCCGGTTCGAATCGATACTCCTTATCTCCAATGAGTACTCTTCCAGTAGCCGGCATACAGTTGATTTTATGATTATAGTAGAACATAGAAGGATGCTCATCAAAAGGTGTAGCGATCACTACCGACGTGGGATCTGGTTGAGATAACTTAATATCGATATCCATCCTGGGCGAGTTCTTTCCACTTGCCTTCCCAATCAACCTCCGTCCACCATCTGTGATCTGAAACTGGATGAACATATTCTTCTGGTTAAACGTCAAATCCCCTTGCTCCGCCGAAGACGGCATCTGGAGCCGATTAAACGGCAAGGCAAGCATCTTTGTAATTTCATAATGCTGCCCTGTTGCAAATTCAAATAATTTCACCGAAATACTACCTGCATAGGACACGTGTCCAATGGTCATTTGCAGACAATAGTCATCGTTCGAGACCTGATAGAAATCCCACTCTTTAATCCGCCATGGTGGGGCTTTAATACATTCGCGGTTATAGCTCAGTACTGCCCGTGTCGAATAACCATGCTGTAGTAGAGAGCCATTGTTGCCGAGCAAATTGCCCGGCACGTTAATCTCATTCTGTCCCATATCTGCTACACCTCCAGATTAGTCACTAACCTTCATATATCCAAGATACAAAGTAAGATCCCTCTGGTTGCTTGTTTAGTTATATGACATCCAAACCGTATTTCCCACCGTCTCAAAATCCTGCTTATACCAAAAGTTACGTGATTTTTCTAGCGCATATACATACATTTTTTTGTTAGTGTGCTTTTCTTTTAGCCAGTTCACAAAGAATGCTCCATAACCGTTACCTTCATAATCTTTCAAAACATCTAACGCTTCAATAAAGATAATATCTGTTTTATTCTTTATATCTATATAGAAGTCCTTTTCCAGGTATTTCTCGTCACTATTAAAATAATCCTGTTCCGCCTTCTGAACTAACTGCTTGCCGCTGCTATATTCCCAAATGACACCATAACCGGCCATTTCCTGTTCAACTTCAATGATATGGATCTCTTTAGGTAACTCCGATAGATCCTTCTGGCTTAATTCCCAGGCATGATAACTCGTTGTTATTTCGCTAAAAATGGATTGCATTTCTTGATCAAATGGTTTTGTAATAATCGTAGGCATTTTCTATCTCCTTTTGCTGTTTATAGCTGTGTATAACACTAACTTATTCAATTCCTTCCGTCAATCTAGATGCCCATAGCGGTTCACGATCTGTTGAAATAAGAAAAAGCACCCTACCTAGAACCGATGCTTCGTTCTAGATAAGGTGCGTGAGTCGAGGATATGTTACTTCAATATTATATATCCACCCGATTGTTCAACACATGATAATCCTGCAGCATGACCTCTGGAGCGGAGCAACCGTGTAGCTCAAAAATAATCAGCTCATTCTTTCCCTTTCGCAGGAGAGGCCCAGGAATATACAACGTTTCTTGTGGACCAATTTCCCAATAACGCCCTAGGTTGAAACCATTGATATAGGCTACCCCTTTTGTCCATCCCTTCATATTCAAGAAAGTATCAGCCAGCTCATCCACTATAAATTCGCCTCTGTAGAAGCTCGGTTCATTAGGTAAAGTATGAATGCTCGGTTCGAATGAGAGTTTAGAGAAATCATCTAATGGAAGCGAATGAATCGTCCAATGATATAAGAATTGTTGACCAAACCGAACACCTTCAGTAATCCCTTTCGGGTCCTTTATATGGGGGCCATAATTTACTCGTCCCATATTTTCCACCAAAATGCTCACAGTAACGCCTTCTGGAGGAACAGCAAAAGCAACCTCCTGATCCGGGTTCCAACGTTCGATCGTTCCCTTATACGTCCCATCAACAAAAATCATGGCACGGTCCCGTACCTCTTGAAGATTCAGTCTACTTTCCGGCCTAGGTCCCGTCAATCTCGTCGAATACAGGATAAATCCATCATTTTGTCCAAGCCGCTCCATCGGTTCAGGACATGTGCTTTGAATCGGTGAAGATAAACTGTCAAGAGAAGATAATAGCTTCACTTGTTCCGTCATATGTACGGTACCAAAATTCCGTTTGGCAATCGGCACAGGCAGTTCAAGTGGGCCAAGATCCACATATTTAGCGATTACTTTACGTACAGCATGAAATTTCTCCGTGATATCACCGCATTCACTTACAAGAACATCATAATCATAACTTGTAATCGTCGGCTCATATTTGTCCTGAAGATTAGCTCCATTATAGAAACCGAAGTTCGTTCCTCCATGAAACATATAGAAATTGACCGACGCACCTACAGTCATCATCTCATCCAATACATTCGCCACATCATCTGCAGGTCTGGTGTGATGCTCCTCTCCCCAGTGATCAAACCAGCCATTCCAATATTCCATACACATCAGAGGTTGATCCGGTTGATATTCTGTAAGCTTCCTGAAGGCCTCAGTTGGTTGCGATCCAAAGTTAGCAGATGCCCATACTCCCGGTACCATCCCACCTTGTAGCATGAAGTCATCCGGACCATCCGAGGTAAACAACAATACATCTACGCCTCTCTTGATCAATCCGTCCTTCAAATATTGCAAATATACCTGATCATTGCCGTAGCTACCATACTCATTCTCGACTTGCATACAAATGATGGGTCCACCATTCGTCGACAACAGTGGTATCAGACGTGGAATTAACTCATCATAGTAGGCATCCACCTTTTCTAGATAAGGCAAATGATAGCAACGAAGATGCATTCTTGGGTCGGCAAGCAACCAGGCTGGGAGACCGCCGAACTCCCATTCTGCACAGATAAAGGGACTCGGTCGAACAATAACATAAAGACCAAGCTCACCAGCAATCTGAATAAACTTCTCCAAATCCGCCATCCCTTCGAATACAAATTCCCCTTCGTTTGGCTCATGAAAATTCCACGGTATATAAGTTTCAACTGTATTAAATCCACAAGCCTTCAATTTCATTAGACGATCAGCCCAATACTCCGGTACGACACGGAAATAGTGAATAGCTCCAGAGATAATCTGAATCGGACGGTTCTCTAACATTAATTGCGACCCGTTAATTGTTAATTTGTTCATAAGTAAGTTCCTCCTAGCAAAAGTATCTCGTTGACTACCATTTCCTATTTCGAGTCAAGCTCCGTGCAATATACCGCAAAGAAGCGGATAAGCGGAAGTTCTATGCACTTCGTCAATGTGAGTCGCAATTGCTTTGTACGAATCGCTTTAAAACGATCTATTTTCTTATGTCCAATAGCAGTACCTTGTACAAGCTCAACCCAGACTCCATCCTTCATACTCTCCAACACATACTCTTGAATCCGTTCACCTTCTGAGATTTGCTCCATCAAGATTGCATGATCGATAAGCGACTCTTCCGGCAACGTCAATATCTGCTCCGCTCCCTCACCGGATGATTGCGCGATTGGATGATCGAAACGATGACGGATTTCATCGCCAAACTCTATGACCCGCTCTACATCAATGTCAGGGAATAGTCCGCGATCGTCAGGCGAAATGTTCAGAAGCAACACGGTTCCATGGCCGACCGAACGGTAATAAATGTCCATCAAGTTATCAAGTGGTCGTAAGCTGTCCTCATCATTCGGATGCCAGAACCAATGGTGAGTACGAATCGGCACGTCACATTCAGCCGGTACCCAGTTCGATGTCTCGGGTAACCAGGTCAGCATATCGCTCGTAAACATGCTCGTACGAGCTTCCGAAGAAGTGTTCCAGCACGGATATGGTGCTAATCCGTCTTCATTCCCTACCCAGCGAATCGTTGGCTGCCCCATATTGAACACCATCGCGTCAGGTTGATATCGCTTAATGAGTCCTATAATGTTGGGCCAATCGTATTCACGACCTTCTGAACCTGCGCCGTCAAACCATAACTCAACGAGTGGGCCGTACTGGGTTAGCAATTCAGTAAGTTGCTCCGTATAGAAAGCATCATACGCTTCCTTGTTAGCATAAGATGGCTCATGCCGATCCCATGGCGACAAATACAACCCAAGGGCAATTCCCTCCTCACGGCAAGCGTCGGCAACCTCACGCACTACATCGCCTTGCCCGTTCTTCCAAGGACTCGATTTCACCGAATAATCGGTCGTTTTCGTTGGCCACAAGCAGAAACCATCATGATGTTTGGCCGTTAAGATAAAATATTTAAAACCAGCCCGCTTTGCCGTACGTACCCATTGCCGTGCATCAAGCTGCGTCGGATTAAATTTCTCTGGTGAATCGGTGCCAGTACCCCACTCTTGATCACAAAATGTATTCATTCCAAAATGACAAAACATTCCGAGCTCCATGTCATGCCATCTCAATTGCTGTTCCGTTGGTTTTGCCAAAATTGATTTACTCATTTCACACACTCTCTTTCATTCTCTTGTATTGTAGCGAGCCACGCGATACATTAGCTGAGATAAACACCTTATGAGATCTAGCTGCCGGAGCAGCCTGAAAGCTTCCTAAACTGTTGAGGATTCGCATGATAGACTTTCTTGAACATTTTAGAGAAATAGGAGAAATTACTGTACCCGATCGTTTGCGCGATATCCGAAATCGGGATCGTTGAATGGACTATTAGCTCTTTAGCAATCTGCATCCTCTCATTCAGCAAATAGTCCGTAATACTCATCCCTACCTCCTTCTTAAACAAACGGGAGAGATAAGCTGGATTAAGGTGAACGTACTCGGCAAGCATCTCACGGGTGATGTTCTCACTTAGATGATCGGCAATATAGGCACGAAGCCGCGGAATAACAGACACTTCCTGATAAAGACAGCGATACACAATTTGGATTAACCAAGTTCCCCATACTTCCATCTGTTCCAACGTTCTTGGGGGTACGTTTACTTGTGGGGCGCTAGCATGATGGATCAACTGATGTGCAGAAAGACCTTTCTTCTGCAGTAAATAATGAATCATTTGCAGAAATCCCTGATAGTAGGCATGTAGAACATTTGCTCCAAAACGCCGGTCCAATGCAAGCTCCTTGAGGCTGCTCTTAAACTGCTGGACTAGTTCTTCTTCCTTACCATTCTCCAGCAGCAGTGCCCAAACTATAAAATCAGGCAAGCGAGGATCTGGGGCAGGCTCTGGACTCTGCTTACGCAGCCAGTTAAGCTGATTGGACACGCTGAGATTATTGTATTCCATAGATAGAAGTGCTTTGTACATTCCTGTTAGTTCATGCAGCATAACGGGTTCACCGATATAACAGGATACCGTGCAGTTCAAATATTGAATACAGGCATCAATATATCCGTTGCATTTCCGGCCAATACTATCCAGGAGCAAGGCTTCCTCCTCAGGTGAGAGGTAAAAGATAGCCATAGTGACTCCTTGCTTGGTATGCACGACCTCTCCTCTATAAGTGGAGATCAGTAGTTCCGAGGATGATTGACGAATGGCGTACTCCATCACTTCTTCGTCCCTCGTGCTGAGTTCCCGTTGCCAATTCTCCACACTTACCATAACCGGTAGCAACCGATCCTCCGGCTGTAGGACAATACCATATTCAGCTGGCAGACTACAGACTTCGCTTTGAGAGGCAACGATACGTTCTGATAGCAGGTCGTACCAGAAACGCTCACTAAGTAGCGGCCTTTTTTTGTTCCACAACTCGTAATATGGCTTATATTGTTCACTCTGAGCAAGCTCAGCGTTCTTCTTTTCTACCGTACGGATCGCCTTCCGAATAACTTCTTCTAGGGCTTCAAACTCTACAGGCTTCATCATGTAGTCAAAACTACTGAGCTGAACAGCCCGCTTCATGAACCGAAAGTCATCGTGTGCAGTCAGAAAAATCGTTTCTGTATAAGGCGAAAACTCATTAACCCACTCTAGTAATTCGATTCCCGTCCCTTTTGGCATCTCAATATCACTTATCATGACGTGTATCTCATGCTCCTTAAAGATCTTGATCGCTTCCCTCATGTTAAAAGCATCGTAGACCGCTGAAACACCCAGTTCCACCCAATTAATTGCATCTTTAATCCCCATGACAGAGTACATTTCATCATCAACAATTAAAATCTGCAATCCTTTCACCCTCCTGCACCTGCATAAATTATATGACTTTCGGGCCGCACACTTTATAAATCCTGCCTTATAGTAAGCGTTTACACTTATACTTTTTCATCTCTAGTTCCGGGCAATATTCATTAACACTAGCTACCTTAATATAGCGGTTTCTTGGACTAACTTGAGACCTCAATTGGAACATCCAACTCTATCAATGCCCCTGATTTCAAGCAATTATCGAAATTCAATCGGGCTGTATTCCCATACAAAAGCTGCAAGCGGTGGTAGCTATTCCAGATGCCCAGATGCTGATCATTGGTTTGATGGAAATAACGACCGCTTTGAAGGGACTCTAGCATCTCTGGCGAGAACCCGCAGCCATTATCGACAATGTGGATACGGCAGAATCTTTGGTCAGTATCCAGCGTGGCCTGAATCTCAATATGGAAGGGTTCCTCCATAAAGTCGAACCCGTACTTGATAGCATTCTCTATAAAAGGCTGCACGATCAACGGAGGAATTGGAACCTGCTTAGCATTCTCATCTATCACGATCTCAAAGGTAATCCTACCAGGAAAGCGAAGCTGCTGAATGCACAAGTAGCTGTCCATATGTTCCATTTCTTCGGAGAGCCTCACGAAGGGCTGGCTCGTTTTGGTCGTGAAACGAAAATATTTTACTAGGTTAAGACACATCGCTTGAATAACCGTATAATTTTTGAGCTGGGCAAGATTATAGATAACATTGATGCTGTTTAACAAAAAGTGCGGATTAATTTGCAGCTGAAGATGCTTTAACTCCGCTTTATGCGTGCGGATTTGCTCTTCATACACATTAATTTTCAACTCTTGAATTTGATGCGCCATGTCATTGAACGTTTCAGTAACCGCATGAAACTCCCTGGAGGGGGAGTTATTCAATCTAATGGCCCAGTCGCCTCTCTTAAGCGTACGCATCCCTTTGAGCAAAGCATTCATCGGTCTGAGAATAATACTATTGAGATAGATTAGATATAATAAGAGCAACAAAAAGGCGAATAACGGAATCCATGCGATAACCTCACGAAATCGAGATATATTATCCAACATCCCTTGTTCCGGAATGAAGGCGATTAACGTGACATCCGTTGAATTGATCGGATTACTGACGACAACATAAGTGCCATTCTCTCCTTTCAGCCTCTGGTATCGCGCATCTGAATTAATACGAGGAGGATCTTTAAAGCCTCCAATCTCGAAGCTACCAGCAATCAATCTTCCCTCAGGGTTTGCAAGAGCAGAGAAGCCTTCCCCTCCAAGCTGGATCAGCTCAAGTGGAATCATTAAATGGTTAAGCTGAACCCATGCACCTAAGTAAACACCAAACCCCGAATCTACAATGCGCACTAGACCATAAATATCCCCACAGCTAACCGTCTTCCATCCCCTAAATAAAGGGCTTTCAGGTTGCGCCATATCAAGAATGCCCTGGATACACTGTTTGATGACTATCGCTTCCTCATAAGAATCGGCTTTGATCGATGTATGAATCAGATCCCGATAGACTTTGGAGTAAGCAAATTGAATATCGATACTATTATCAAACCGATTATATCTGCTTAGGCTGTTCAGGATTCGCATCTTGGTCAACGTGTAATCCGAAGAGTTGTAGACCATCTTATTCAAAGACAAAATATCTGCATCATGGGAGGTCATATCGTACAAAAAATTGGCTTCGATTCCAAGGCTAGTTTGGATTTGATTAGAATATAGGGAAATCATATTTTTATTGGATTCCGCCGCCTGCTCGCGTACGGAGTTAGATGCTGTAAAATTACTATAAATCAGTAAACAGACTAGAGGAAATGTGATCGTGATAAAGCCAATGGCTAGCTTGAAACGGAGAGAGCCTTTAGGGTTCATCGTATTCTCCCGCCTATTATTTCATGTTGGTATACTTATACAAGTTATTATATCTTATGTTGTTGGAAAAGGAAGAAGGAGCTGGAAAACACCCTTTCCAGCTCCAACAGCCCCCTATTATTGACTCGCTTTAGCCCATTCATCTAACTGCCGCTGACGTTCCTCTTGAACCTTTTGGAAACCTGCAGCGTCACGTTTAGCTTTGTATTTGGCTATCGTCCCTTCAACATCATCGATGGCACCTGCATTCAGAACCATTTGAAACTCTTTGTCTACATTACTAACCGCCGCCATCTCCGCTTTAACCGGAGTCTCATCAAAGGTAAAGCCCAGAGCAATAGAACGTTCGGCGCTAGCATTAAACTTTTCAAACTGTTCCCATTTATCCGAATCTTCGTTAGCCCAAAGGTAGGAGATGAATTGATTGCCAAACATCCACCCACCTGGACTTGAGTAGCCTTGTGTATCCGCCGTTACACCTTCAGGGTAATCAATCATGTTATCAGATATCTTGACGTAGTGCTTACCCTCGATTCCCCAATCTAGCATATTGAGCAATTTAGCATCCGTGTAAAGCATATTAAGGAACATCATCGCTCTCTCAGGGTCCTTGGAAGTGCGGGAAATTGCAAGCATCGCTCCATTAGCTTCACCTGTCGTTGTGTAAGGTAAAGCCGTCTCAACTTGGACAAGTGGTAATCCCATTGTCACTGTCATTTCCTTGTCTTTACCAGGCTTCAACGATTGTCCGATGGCAAAGGCTTTTCCTGATTTAATCATATTATCTGCTTGGCCACTGGTATCCGAAGTTACAACATCTTTATCAAACCAACCATTAAGGTTCCATTGTCGCATACGCTTGAGGAAATCGATAAATTTAGGATCCTCCAGCGTATCAATAATTTTAAGCTCCTTACTGTCACGAGAAATCATGGAGTTATCGTAGTTAGCAGCTCCCCAAGTATTCGCAAATTTATTGCTAACGACAGGTACGATACCCGGCTCGTTTTCCTTAATTGTCTTGAACATCTCCTCCATTTCCTCTAGAGTTTTAACTCCTTCAGTATTGAACTGATATTTATCGACTAATGCCTTATTTAGCAGGAAACCAAAGCCTTGGGCAAATTCCTTCTTTGTTGGAACGCCATAAGACTTTCCACTGATTTGTGAACCTTTGATAAAGTCATCACCAAGGACAGTCGGGATATCTTTACCTTGGTTCTTTAGGAGATTCGTTAGTTCTAGAAACTGTCCTTTCGATACATCAAGACCATAACCGAACCATCCTGCAGTAAACATTAAATCAAAAGATTCTCCAGAAATTTTCATCAAATTGGTCTTATCAGTCCAAGATCCCCAATCAATAGGCTTCAATTCGATTGTCGCATTGATTTTTTCCGTCAAATACTTACTCATCTCTTCCTGTACAAGTGCAAGATCCTTTTGTGCGTCACCAGGATAGACCAGCGTAAGCTTGTAGGGCTCTAGCTTTGTTACTCCCTCTCCTTCGCTTGATGTAGAGGAGTTTTCGCCTGCTTTCTTAGAGTCGTTGCTTTTCTGACCGCATGCAGGAAGGACTAACATAACCACCATAAGCAGAGCTAATAAGGTGTACATTTTCTTCTTCAACTAAACCATCCCCTTCTTCTCTTAAATTCTATTAAATATCCAACAGCGCAAGTTTAACCTTTAACTGCACCGCTAGTAATACCACTGATGTAATACTTCTGAAAAAACGGATAAGCAATCAGAAGTGGTGCGATACCGATAATAGCCAGCGCCATACGGACCCCTTCGGTTGGCATTTTAGCAAGCAGTTCACCTACCTGACTAGAAGAATCCGCTTTCATAACTAGAAACTGTATATTATTTAGCGTCTTAGTCATTAGATATTGAATATTTATCAGTTCAGGTTTGTCGATAAACAACATGCAATTATACCAATCATTCCAAAAGGCAAGTAGATTAAATAGGGCGATCGTCGCCATAATTGGTGCGGATAATGGCACCACAAGTTTTAGAAAGATGGTCAGTTCGTTTGCCCCATCAATGGTTCCTGATTCAATAATCGATTCTGGAATCGTATTGGCAAAAAAACTTCGCATCAACAGAACATTAAACGCACTCATTAGTAGATTCGGAATGATCATGCCAAACAATGAATTTTTGAGTCCTACCATCGTCACATAAGTGATATACCACGGCACCATTCCCCCACTGAATAACATCGTGAAGAATAGAATGAACGACATCGTACGACGCAGTGGTAAATCCTTACGTGATAGCGGATAAGCGAAGAGTGCTGTAATAAACAAGCTGATTGTTGTTCCTAATAGGGTTACGAGGATCGTTACCCCGTATGACCTTGCGATTTGCCCAAAGTCATTAAACAAGAACTGATAAGAGGCAAAGTTAAGCTTGCTTGGAAAAAAACTGTAGCCATTCTGGACTATAGAGCTCTCATCTGTAATGGATACCATAAACACCAGAACGAATGGCATCAGTGAAACAACGCTAAACAGTAGGAAGAACAGGTGAATTAATGGCTTATGAATACGTGCTGCAAATGGCATCGTGGGATGCCTCCTCTCGTTAGAATAAGGCATTGTCCTTGCTGATTCGTCTCACGGCGAAGTTCGCTCCTAGGATCAGAAAGAAGCACACGACAGATTGGTAAACACCAGCGGCTGTTGACATTCCAATGTCTCCACGTACAATCATTGCCCGATAGACAAACGTATCAATGGTATTCGTCGTAGGCATCAACGGACCGGAGTTCATTGGCACCTGATAGAATAAACCGAAGTCCGAACGCATAATAGTACTGATCGAAAGCAGCGTCATGACGATGATCATAGGTGCAATTAGCGGAATCGTAATACGAGTCATCTGCTTCCACTTGCTAGCACCATCTATGGTTGCCGCCTCATAGTATTCCTTATCGATACCGATGATGGCTGCGAAATAGATGATGGCCAAGTACCCCACGCTTTTCCATGCATTAACTATGACCAACACATAAGGCCAGTAATTCGCCTCGTTGTACCAAGAGATCGAATCGAAGCCGAACCAATTCGCGAGTTGCCTATTGATGAAGCCGCTCTCCGCATTCAGAAAGCTGTACACTAGATAAGCGACAACAACCATTGAGATTATATGAGGAAGCAGAAATGTACTCTGATAAAATCGAGTGACTACTTTGTCCTTAATCTCGTTAACCAATAGTGCGATAAGCAGTGCAATTGAAGTATTTACAATAATGAATGCTCCGTTATACAAAACCGTATTTCGAGTTATTAGATAGGCGTCAGGCGAGTTGAATAGAAACTTGAAGTTATATAGCCCCGCCCAAGGGCTCCCAAATATTCCATCAACATAGTTCAGTTCCTTGAACGCCAAGATAACTCCATACATGGGAATGTAATTATTTAAAATCAAGTACGCTAATCCCGGAATCATCATAAGAAGTAAAGCCCTGTATTTTTTTATTTTCTTGCGAAATATCCGCTGCCGACTGGGGACGACTGTGACCGTAGATGCGGGTACATCGGATGATGCAAGTGTTGGCATAAGACTCATCCTCTCTGTTCTTTCCTTCTAACACTTATTATAGATGGCCCCCAATTTAACGAACTACTAGGATGATGACTTATCCTTATAACGATTGTGACTACTTCGTATTCAGTATGATTTCAGATATTGACGGTTCTAGTAGCTCCTCGTATGCTAAAGGCGTATACAAAAGGTGACTTCTTCTAATTCAGGAAATTGCACCTTCCATTAGAGTAATCTACGAGGAGCGATACAAGATGAAACAAACAAAGACTGTGCAGCGGGTGTTTATTCTTGGTATGGATGGAGCGGGTAATTTCGTGCAACAAGCGAATACACCCAATCTAGATGCTTGGCTAGCGCGTGGTGCCTTTACTAATGAGGCACAGGCGGAATTGCCAACGATCAGCGCGGAATGCTGGGGTTCTATACTTCACGGGGTAACTCCTGACAAACATGGCTTGACCAATGATAAGGTGACTAACGAGTCCTATCCGAGCGATTCACCCTATCCTTCCCTCTTTCGACTAGTTAGGGAGCAACAACCGGAGGCCAAGCTTGCTTCCTTTACCGGTTGGAGCCCCATTAATTCCGGTATTATTGAAGATAACCTCGGAGTACATAAGGTTTCCCTGCCTGATGCAGAGCTTGTTCCCGCTCTCCTGGAGTACATCGAGGAGAATCCCGATATACGGCTGCTGTTCCTGCAGTTGGATGAGCCGGATGGCTCCGGGCACAGGCATGGATATGGCGAAGATTCGCCTGAGTATTTAGCTATGATTAGTACTTGCGACGAACGAATCGGAATGATTTTGAATCGACTTGAGCAATTAGGTCTCGTCGAGGACAGCCTAATCATCCTGCTCACAGATCATGGCGGAGGAGGTGCGGAGAAGCATAATCATGGTAGCGACCATCCAATGGACCGTAACGTCTTCTGGGGTTGTGTTGGCCCTGGTGTCAAAAGCGGTCATCTTTCAGGTCCTGTCTCCATTACGGATACGGCTGAGGTTACCGCACTAGCATTAGGTTTAACAGTACCGGAACAATGGGATGCCCGGTTACCGAAGGGCCTTCTGGACGACTCAAATACGGATTCGGATTCCCTATGGGAGTCTCATCATGGCTAAGACCCTGCGATTCCGGGAAGATGGGGCCTTTAAGATCGTACAGTTCACCGACCCCGAATTTGCTACAAACGATCAGGAAGAACAACAGATGGAAGCTATGATGCTACGTATTCTACAAGATGAGCAGCCGGACCTGGTCGTCTTCACGGGGGATATTATCGCCTCCGCTAGTACTAAGGATCCAGCTGACGCATTCCGGCGGGCCTGCTGCGTGCCGGATCGCATGAATATACCGTGGGCAGCTGTATTTGGTAACCACGATTCAGAAGCTACAATCACGCGTGAGCAGTTGCATGCCATGCAGCTGACTTACCCTAACAATTATGCCAAGCCCGACCCTCAAGGCGTTCACGGCTCTGGCAATTATGTCCTGACTATGAAAGGAAAGGATCAAGAAGCGGCTTGCGCCCTCTATTTCCTGGATTCAGGCAGCTATTCGCCGCTAGAGCATAGCCGAATGGGCTTCTATGACTGGATTCGCCGCGATCAGATTGATTGGTATGCACGTGAATCCTATCGGCTTACCAACAGCAACGGGGGTACGCCACTGCCTTCCCTTGCCTTTTTCCATATTCCTTTGCCGGAATATAACGATGTGTGGGACTTTAACATCTGCTACGGGGAGCGTAACGACGAATTCTGTTGCGCACCTTGGGTGAACTCCGGTCTATTCGCTGCTATGATTGAGATGGGAGATGTGATGGGTACCTTCGTAGGCCATGATCACGGCCACGACTACTGGGGTGATTGGCACGGCATCCGTCTCTGCTATGGACGCACGACACGTAATGCTTATCTGGATCGACCTTTTGCTCCAGGAGCAAGAGTCATAGTTCTGCACGAAGGACAAAGAAGCTTCGATACTTGGCTGCATCTAGCAGATGGAACTCTCCAGTCCGAGCAGAAAAAACATGAGCCCGTAGGAAGAACACCAAAAATCGGTGCCATGGGACTTCGCTAACTCCTAAGATAACACTATGAAATAAATAAAATAGGGCATCCAAAAAGCCATAATGATGGCTGAGGGGTGCCCTTGATATTCCGATTAATTGAATGACCACCGAACTTGCGATGTGTGCAATTAAATGGTAAAAAAAGGCACGGAATACGAATCCCGTGCCTTTCGATGTTTAATTAGATAACCCTAATGTACGTAGAACTCTCATAATCGTAACTGTTCCTTGAGCCTTTGTGATATTCGACAGAGGATCTAATTTAGTCAGTGAGACCCCTTGCATGATCTTCTGCTCAACCATCAGTGCTACTGAAACTCTTGCATACGAAGAAATGCTTGTTTGATCGCCAAACTGATTCAGTATTGCAGGATCTGCTGCATCAAGCTTCGCGCTTGTAAATTTCAGTGCATTATCCAGCATAACTGCCATTTCCTGACGTGTCACCGGATCATTTGGCCCAAATGTGTCTTCTGTCTTGCCTTTGATTAAACCGGCAACCTTTGCCGCTGAGATATCGCTTGCATACTTCGATTGATCATCAACATCTTTAAAGGTACCTTTCGCCCCATCTGGAATGATTCCTAGTGCTCTAACAATCATCGAAACCACTTCAGCACGTGTAAGGCTAGTATTGACCCCGAATTGATCGGTACTCACTCCAGAAACAATCAGTTTCGCGGTTGCTTGTTCTATATCCTTCTGTGCCCATCCCTTCGTGATATCTAGGAATTTGAAATTGCTCTCTACAATGGTATAGATACTATTTCCGGCTCTCTTCAATTCGGCCGTTACACTACCATCCGAGTTCACAGTGAATATGGTTGGCACGGAACGAATCTCGTTTGTGCCCGGGATATAGATAATTCCAGTTGCCCGATTAACATCGATATCCTTTGCGTTTAATTTAAATTCCCGACTCAGAAGTGAGTTACCAAAGTCCGTAATTTCAACAAATTTCTGATCAGCATTTAACTGTTCAATCTTAAATTCAAGAGGATTTACAAGTTGCTTCAATCCCCTAACCTGCAACTGCTTCGTCAATTGATCGATGTTGTTTGGATCAGGAGATACAATTGTTATTTTAATGTCTGCTGATACATTGATAGGACCTATCGGGATAATATACTCAACTTCATTCAAAATGATGGATAACTGTGCTTCCTCCCCTTTTTTCGCCATAGCAGCAATGACATCTTTAGGTATGTTAATTTCTATCTGCTTTGCTGCTTTGTCGCTGACTATGATCTGGAATGTCGTTACAGTAGACTGATCAATAGCTTTTAATGCTGCAGTTGTTGGTACTTTTACATTGACCTTATCACCATCCTTGGTGATCTGCGTATCCAGTTGCCCAGGTGCTTTAATGATTGGTGTTGGAGTCGGTGATGATGCTCCGCCGCCCCCTGAAGAAGATGGTCCTCCTCCTCCTGGGTCTGGCGGCGTTACGACATCTGATTTTGTTGTCACACTGAGCACATTACTATTTATAGATACTTTCTGAATATGATCATTCTCTTTTACGATGGCAATAACATGGATCTTATAGTTAGTTCCGGCTGCCAGAGAACTTAGTGTATATTTCGCTTCCGTTATATTACCAATCCATACTTTATTCAAAAATACTTCGTATCCAGTGGCTTCTTCAACTGCATCCCACTTCACTTGAATTTCATTCTTACTATTGGAAGTGGTTATGAGATTTTGAGGGGCAGCTAGTGCTGACGTATTCGCAGAACCATCGATCGGTAAATTTTGAACCAGCTCTGTGGTTAACGTTTTATTCCGGTCCCCACTAATTTCCCAACTCATCACACCCGCAAGATCCAATGATTTCAGTAATGATGTAAGATACATAATAGATTCTTTATCATTATAGGAAATAAAGATTTTCTTTTCACTATTGTATACGTAAGGCACTTTAGAAGCTTCATTCCAATAACGAACGTAACCGTTAGTGTTCACATAGTTGTTTTCTACATCTGTAAAATCAAATTGTGCACCTTCCCATGTTCCAAACGGAGTCCCTCCAGCACAGATCTGATATTCTCCATTCTCAGGGCAATCGTACCAACCATTACCGTAGAATGGAACCCCTACAACTAATTTATAATTGGGGACTCCTCCATTCAAATGTCCTAACATCGCACCCTGAACATTATTTCTAGGTGCAGATGTTTCAGCTCTGGGATGGTCCTTATCAAAATATAATGGCGCATTGTGATGGGCTAATGTCTCCCAATCTCCGCTGTAATCATAGGCCATAATATTGACGAAATCGAGATAATTTACGGAATTAGCAAGGTCCGCATTCGTAACGAAATTATCTCCCTGTGCAGCAGCAATTGTCTGAAGATAATACTTACCATCCTCCGAACCAGCCGCATCTAAAGCTTCACGTACCGTTTGAACTAGCAGAGTAAAGTTTTCCTTATCCTCTGGTCTTCTAGAATTACTCTCTTCCCCGCCTTCAACTGGATACTCCCAGTCAATATCGAGTCCATCCAATTGATAAGCACGAAGGAATTTCACGACGGAGTTTGCGAAAGCATGGCGAGTCTCTTCCGTCGCCGCCATGTTCGAGAAGTTCTTAGACCAAGACCAACCACCTACAGAAATCATTAACTTCAAATGAGGATTTTGAGCTTTAATAGATGCAAAGGTGTTGAAGTTATTCAAGTCTACTTCAGGATCACCAATGACCATTTCGCCATCAAACACGTAGTTTTGTTGTAAAGGAATATCTTCGTTCTGACACGCTGTAGCTCCAGTTCCGAATCCCTTCCAACATAAGTCGGAGAAGGCATAATTGATATGAGTAACTTGGGATACGTCGACATCCGTTGGCTGATAATTTCTACCCCCTTCGCTAACGGACCATGATGTATAGTAAGTAACGATATTATAATTACTACCTGGTACGACCTTAACTTCATTACTTTCCGATGATTCCCAAAGGTTGTTCTTGCCCACGACTGTAAAAGAGTAGGATTGTGCCTCAGTCAGACCGCTGACTACATAGCGATTGGAATCACTCGAACCGATTAGAGTACCATTCTGATAAACATCATAGCTTGTGGCACCAGGGATAGGCGCCCATCCGAGCGAAGCCGATGTTCTTGTTGCCGTAACAACCTGCAAACTCGTTGGTGCTACTAACTGTCCCCAAGTGATGGTTACTTTATTGCTATTCGCTGAAACAGGGTTTGGGGGATTTTGTGCGCCAACTTCGAAGGTATACGTTTGACCAGATAATAATCCCTCTTCAGGTTTATACTGAATCGTCGTTGCGGAATTGTCCCATGTTCCTCCTTTCCAATCCCCATTTACATAGAGATCGTAACCTGTCGCCCCAGGACTTGAGCCCCAATCCAAGGTTATAGAATCATCCGTCACACCCGCTACTTTCAAATAACTAGGTGGGGCTAATGGTGGATCTGGGTATTCGCTCGTATCTGGAAGTGTTGTAAATGTGACTACGTTGCTCTTTTGTTCCGGAGTGAGATTAGGGGCTTGTATTCCATCCTGACCAACATAGAAAGAATAGGTAGTCTCCGGTTCTAAACCACCTACTACCTTTGCTCCATCATTAGCCCATGTAATATACTTATTATTTTCATCCCAAATCCAATAAGCCGTAATCCCTGGTATAGGTTTCCACTCTAGTGAGACGGTATTATGTGTTACTTCTACAACCTTTAATTCTCTAGGACCAACGTTCGTTGGAGTCTCTGGTTCCGGTTCTCCTGCAAGCGTAGTAAACTCGATGACATTACTTTTATGCTCAAGAGTAGCCGGTCTTACGAGCCAGGTAATATAAAGTTTATATGTTGTTTCTGGCTGCAAACCCTCTAGTGTCCGGCTTCCGGTATTGCCCCAAGTATAATATTCATCATTGTCAGCGAACCAAACATCAATATCATCACTATTAGGATCAATATCCCATTCTATAGTTGCGCTAGTAGCAGTGATGGAGTCCTCTACTACTTTTAAATTTTGCGGAGCAAGCGGATCTACTTCTGCCGCATGTGATGCAGGTGCGGGAAGTAATGTCCCTACGGCTAAGATAAAGGTCATAATCAATGTCATGATTTTAAAATACCTCTTCTGAACATTTATTCGCACTTGTATCCCCCTTAAAAAACTAATTTTGAAACTTAATTAGTGTAAGCGGTTTCAACGTTGCATATAGAACGATCCGTTCAGCATCACGCTCCTATAGGAGTTTATTTCCGTATTTCTTAATCTCCTACCTCCCTTACAAAATACTGTTTGTATTAGTTAAATTTAGATGTAACAAGCATGAATTGTGGACAAGCACAAAATCAAGGGATACTATCTTCTCCTCTATAGGATAAATTTGTATATAGTGAGTCTGGACCACGACTCATATCTGACGTTTAATACTCTCAAATAGAATTAAACACAAATGATCCGTAAGAAAGACACTTTTTTTCAAAGTATCTACCTCACGGATCACAGTTTAATTTATACTTTTTTTATTTATCTGGCTGCTGAATTCCGTTCCGCTAGTGCCCGAACATGCTGCCACATTCATTTAAAGGGAAAAGCTCCTGTTAAGTTACTGAGGATATACATCATTCCTCTATTAACTGGAAAAACTCCAGTTAAATCAATCAACTTTCCATCACTAAGGCTTCATATCGCTTAATTAGATGGAGAAAATCCTGTTGAGTTGCCCAATCGCTGTTCTAAAGTCGCATTAAAAGGAGAAATTCCTGTTATTCCTAGATTAGCGGGGTTTCGTGGGTTTCGTGGGTTTCGTGGGTTTCGTGGGTTTCGCGGGTTTCGCGGATTTCCCAGGTTTCCCCCATACGGATTCTATTGGAGCGGTTAAACTTTCCACATCCCCTTGCTCGATCTGCTGCTGTAGGCACCCGAAGCACCAAAGTTAAAGTTGAGCTTAACCGGGTTTATAGCTGCTGAAATCGTCAAATCAAGCAAAATATAAAAATAGAAGCAACATATTACTTCTAAATGTTTTTGTCGTGATCATATCCCTACTTTATCCACCGATTTGTGACATTCTGCGAAGAGTGGGCATATGCGTGGTCTGCTCTTCCAACAAATGCTTAGCCATTTCGTGACTTTCAGGTTTGGTGCTCAGTGCTTCTAGAAATAATTGACGAACAGCCTCATCATCCCCAATGACTCGCCGAACCTGAAATTGCTCCGACCAGGCGAGACATGGCTTAATATATCCATCAGCCGTTAGACGCAGACGGTTACAAGCTTGGCAAAAATGATTACTGATTGGGTGAATGAGTCCGAAGCTCCCGATTGCCCCCGCAATTTTATAATTATCCGATGGCCCATTGCTACGCAGCGACGAAATAGATTCAAATGACCAATTGTTCTCTGCACACACATCAAACACTTGCTTTAGTGGCAGATATAAATTTTTCCACTGGGAATCATGATGTCCAATCGGCATATATTCGATAAACCTAACATTAATATCACGATCCATTGTTAAGGAAATAAAATCAGCAATTTCATCGTCATTAATCCCTTTCATGAGTACAACGTTTAATTTTATCGGAGATAAGCCCACATTTATGCAAGCATCAATGCTCGCCAGTACTTTATTGATATCCCCCCCGCGCGTGATCATCTTGAAGCGATCCGAATTAAGAGAATCCAAGCTGATGTTAACCCGGGTTAGTCCAGCTTGCTTCAAGCGCTCTGCCCGTGATGCAAGATAAATACCATTTGTGGTTAATGCGATATCCTCAATCCCCGGAATTTGTGAAAGCATGGCGACAAGAACATCTAATTCTTTGCGAACAAGAGGCTCACCACCAGTTAATCGCAGCTTGCGTACTCCCATTCCAGCGAGTACTTTGACCACACTTGTTATTTCATCATAGCTTAACAGATGCTCCGCAGGTTCAAATTCCATCCCTTCTTCCGGCATACAATAGATACAGCGCAGATTGCAGCGGTCTGTAACCGAAATACGCAAGTAATCATGCTTTCGGTCAAAACGATCGGTTAAAGTCTGAATCGTCATACAATTTGCACCTCCTTTTACTCTGCAATTGCTCCTATGATCGGTTTTCCCTCTGGATAGGCCTCATAATCAAGATATAAGGTACGTCTACCCTGGGTAATATCACGAACAGTGCCAATAAACAACGTTACAGCGCCCGCTTCCCGACGTGTGACATTATCCGTTACCACTTCCGGAACGATAGGTTGATCCGTAATTACATAAAGGGAAGAGTTCATCATCATCCACCTCTTTCAATCACATCGAGTGCGTTTCATTATGATAATAATCTCCACTTTTGCCACCGTTCTTCTGCTCTAAATACGTAGGACCCAAAATCATCCCTTTATCAATTGCTTTGCACATATCATAAATGGTTAATCCGACAACCTGGGCAGCGGTGAGTGCTTCCATCTCGCCCCCGGTAACTCCTGTTGTTTTTACAAGTACCTTGATCAGCAACGTTTCATCATCTAGTTCAATGAAAGTGATATCGACCCCTGTCAATGATAGCGTATGACACATTGGAATGATATCCGCTGTTTTTTTGGCAGCCATGATACCAGCTACTTGAGCCACTGCTAGAACATCACCTTTGCCAATACCACCTTCTCTGATTTTACTTAATGTCTCCGAACGCATGCGGATTTGACTAATGGCGACAGCCATTCTTTGGGTCTTAGTTTTTTCGCTGACATCCACCATATGCGCCCTGCCCTGCTCATTAAAATGAGTCAATTTCGCAGCATTCATCACCTGATCCTCCTTGCCTTTCCTTAGATTGCTTTCCCATATCGCCCATCAGCCGCCGCTCACCAGTGCAAAGCCACGATGTCCTCAGAAACAACTCATCACACCATGGCTGCCCGAACAGGCACCGTAAATCCAGGGAATCTTATACTTGAGACGATATCATTTATCAGATATCGGATAAAAAATGATCCGTACCATCCACGATCAAATCTACCTTGGACGATTCTACCATGCGAACCAGATCAGTAGCTATCAGTAGCTGTACAATCCAGTACATGCGCATGAATGTTGATGATGGAATTGATTTGCCGAAGTCGACAAACTGCCGCCACCGCCTTAGGCACCTGCTCCCACAATCAAGACATGCTTATGCTGTAATTCACTTTTCCCTAAAGCTCCGATTTGGGGGAAGCTCTCCTGCCTGATGTATCCTTCACTATCACGGACGTATCCTCCTCATTAGTTCCTAAGCAGCATAGACAAATACTGCTCCGGAGTATCGATATCCAGGGTGAAATCATGTGAAATTCCACTCTCGAGCCAATCGGACTCCTTAAGCCCTAACCAATTGATCATATCCAATAGCCCTGAAAGTCGATACTGCTCCCCTTCGATCAAACTTACAATAGGACTAAGTAGTCTTTCTGGGCGATAGACCCCATGAAGCATTTGATGCTTGCCATTAACGATAGGAATAACTGCGTCATAGTCCATTTGCTTGAGTAGATTAACCATCAATTGTGCAGCTGGAACAGACAAAGTAGGGTAGTCACACCCTACCACCCAAGCAAATTCCGTTCGTAGCTTCAAAAAAGCAGCATGCATACCGGATAGTGGACCATGTCCCGCATAAACATCAGGAAGATAAGTCGCTTTTCGCATCGAGAGGTTGGCATAACAATCAGGGTCAGGCGTTACGACTAGAATATCCCGGCATATCGTTCCCATAACCCGAATTTGCCCTTCAATAATACTTTCACCCTTGAAGGGCAACATCGCCTTGTTATATCCATGCATTCGCGAATTACGTCCACCAGCCAGTATAACGCCCGTAATCACTTGGAACACCGCCTTCTATTTGCGTTTACGATACAGTACATAACTTCTTCGTAAATAGGTGATAGGCATACTCAACATGTGTACGAGTCTAGTGAAAGGAAATACGGCGAATAACGCTAGACCCAATAGAACGTGTATTTTGAAAATATTCGGAACTTCAGCCATTAACATACCATCTGGCGTAAAGGTCAATACACCGCGAATCCACGGTGAGATCGTCTCCCGATAATCGAAATCAGAGCTAGCTGTCGTATTAAATAGGGTTGCCGCCATCCCAATCACAACGATCATCGTTAGGAGGATGATAGACAGCATATCACCAAAGCTACTTGTCTTCCGGATCCGCAGATCGGTTATTCGACGATACAAGAGAATCAAACATCCTACCAAGGTTAGTATTCCAGCAAAACTACCAAGTGAAATCGCTACCGTATGGTAAAGGTGATCACTGATTCCAATTCCCACCAGCCAAGCCTTTGGAATGAGGAGTCCACCCACATGACCGAATAACACAAGCATAATCCCGATATGAAAAAGATTACTCCCCCATCGTAGCTTCTTCTTTTCTAACATTTCGCTCGATTTAGCCGTCCATCCGAATTGATCCGTTTGATAACGATAATACAAACCTATCAGAAAGATAACGAGAATGAGGTAAGGATAGATCACCCACAAAAACTGGATGCCCAATGTCATTCTGACTGCCCCCTCTCTAACTTATTCACCCCTTGATGTGCAAAAGGTGAACCTCCGCCATATCCTGCTGCAGCCCACATCGGACCACAACCTGTAGTTCCCGTTCCTCCACCAGTACCGCTGTAGCCAACGGATGCTTCGAAATGAAAGGAGCCTTCCTTCACGGATGATTGATCGAGAAGCATCAGGATTCCCATAAGCACATGCCTATACGGACTACCTGCTGCAGTGAGTGCATCTCGCACACCTTCAAGTGCTTTACGGAAGGACAACAACAAGGCGACTCCATTGTTCTCCTCCGCGACTGCGACATATTCAAGGACAAGTGGTAAATAATCTGGCAGTTCTTCACTGGCAAGAATCATACCTTCTTCTTCATAGATTTGCTTAAGTTTAAGTAAGGCAGGACCCCGTTCGCGTTCTTCGCCTAATTGCCCATAAGTCAAATACAAATTCGCCTTCTTGTTGAAGTCAAAGGTCTTCACATAATTCGCCGTAATAACTTCGGAGTCCATACCGACAAACTCCGTGATACAATCACTTGCATACTCTTGAAGCTTCACAGCTTGATCGTCGTTCTCATCCTGTAACAGCTCGCACCAGTTGACGAACATGTCATCCGCTCGCTCTTGCCACTGTTCATCAGGATATTGCAACAGAAACGACATCATCATCCAACTGGAACGGAGCGTTATATCTTGCATTCCTCATCACTCCTTTTAAGATTGGGGGCAGGGATCCGTATGGATTAGCCTCCGCACGGTCCTGGTCCACCCATCATATTCGTAAACCCGCATGCCCCTTGCTCGCTATATAGATCCGCGAATTCTTCACGATGTGCTGAAGGGATAACAAATCGATCTTCATATTTAGCAATTGCCAATAAGCGATACATCTCTTCTATTCCCTTCTCTGTTAATCCGAATTGTTCCAGCAGGGCAAGATTAGGCTCCTTGCTCAGATTACGGGATCGCATATGCGTCCGCATAACAGCCATCTTCTTCAACACCGTCTTGATAACCTCGGTATCCCCTGCTGACAGCAGGTTCGCCAAGTACTCTACGGGAATTCGCATATCATCAATAGCAGGGAAGATATCGTCAGCTGAGGCTGCCGTACCTTTGCCCTCCACCATATTAGTAATTGGGCTAAGCGGTGGAACATACCATACCATCGGCATGGTGCGATATTCTGGATGGAGCGGAAGCGCGATTCTCCACTCTACTGCCATCTTATAAATAGGAGAATGCTGAGCAGCATCAACCCAATCTTCCGGAATTCCTGCTTCACGCGCTGCTGCAATCACTTCTGGATCGAAGGGATTAAGGAATATATCAAGCTGTGATTCATAGAGATCTTGTTCATTCTCTACCGAGGCTGCTGCTTCTACGCGATCCGCGTCATACAACATAACCCCTAGATAACGGATGCGTCCCACACAGGTTTCCGAACAAATCGTCGGCAAGCCTTGTTCAATACGCGGGAAGCAAAGTGTACATTTCTCTGCCTTATTCGTTTGCCAGTTAAAATACACCTTTTTGTAAGGACAACTGGATACGCAAAACCTCCATGAACGACATGCGTTCTGATCGACAAGCACAATGCCATCTTCCTCGCGTTTATACATAGCACCTGATGGACAGCTCGATACGCAGGATGGATTGATACAGTGCTCACAGATCCTTGGTAAATACATCATGAACACCTGCTCGAATTCCATGCGTACGGCTTCTTCGATTCCAGCCATATTGGGATCAAGCATTCCCGTTTCGTGCACACCGGCAAGATCATCTTCCCAGTTAGGGCCCCATTTGATTTCCATCTGTTCCCCGGTAATTTGCGATTTCGGGCGAGCAACAGGCTGATGCTTGCGTTCATGACCTTGCTGTAATTTCTCATATTCGTAGTCCCACGGCTCGTAATAATCATCTATCGTAGGTTGATCTGGATTATGGAATATGTGTGCTAAACGCTTCGCACGGCTTCCAGAGCGCAGCTCCAGCTTGCCACCCTTCAGCACCCAACCACCTTTGTATTTCTCTTGATTCTCCCACTGCTTGGGATAACCGATTCCAGGTTTGGACTCCACATTATTGAACCACATATATTCCGCACCTTTGCGGTTGGTCCAAGTGTTCTTACATGTGACGGAGCATGTATGACAGCCGATGCATTTATCCAGATTCATTACCATGCCGATCTGCGCTTTAATCTTCAAGCCAGTTCACCTCCGCTAGTTTACGGATGACAACGTACAAGTCGCGTTGATTCCCCGTCGGACCGTAGTAATTGAAACCGTAGCTAAGTTGAGCATACCCACCAATCATATGCGTAGGTTTTACATGAATCCGTGTCGGACTGTTATGCGTTCCACCACGGGTTGATGTTACGTCTGTTGCCGGAACATTAATTGTTCGATCCTGTGCGTGATACATATAAGTCATTCCACGTGGCATTCGATGCGTGACAACTGCCCTAGCAACAACCGCACCATTCTGGTTAAAGCATTCGATCCAATCGTTATCTTTGATATCTGTGTCCGCCGCATCATCCTTGTTCATCCAAATGGTCGGGCCACCGCGGAACAGCGTAAGCATAGGAAGGGAATCATAGTACATGCTGTGAATGGACCACTTACTATGAGGCGTCATGAAGTTCAACACGATTTCTTTGCCCTTTACTGTCGGTCGATCTTTCGCGGTGTGGAACGGAGCGTGCTTAAGTGTCGGTTTGAATATCGCCATATTCTCACCAAATTCTGTTAACATCTCATGATCCAGATAGAAATGCTGTCGTCCTGTCAACGTTCGAAATGGAATCATCCGTTCTACGTTCGTTGTAAAAGGAGAATAGCGTCTGCCATGCTGCTCGGTCCCGCTGAAAGCCGGTGAAGTAATAACCGTTTTGGGCTGCGCCGTAATCTGGGCAAAAGTAAATCTCTCATCACTGCGATCCTCTGCCATATCCTTTAGCTTGAGATCCGTTTTCTTCTCAAGGGATTCCCAAGCCTTGACCGCCATTTTCCCATTGCTAGTGGAAGATAACGTAAGAATCGCTTCTGCCATATGAAGATCAGTGATTAGCTTTGGACAACCCTCGGCTATGCCGGGTTCATCGACGAGACCGTTGATCTTTCCAACCAGCTCGTATTCATCTGCCGCTGACCAATTCATCCCCTTTATGCCATAAGGCTTACTCTTAACTTGCGGCCCAAGTGAAGTCATTTTGCTATATACTTGAGCATAATCGCGCTCTACAACGACGAATTTAGGCATCGTTTTACCCGGGATCGCTTCAATCTCGCCTTTGCTCCAGTCGTGTATTTTCCCAAATGGCTGTGCCAACTCATCAGGTGTATCATGCAGCAGTGGTACGGCGACGATATCCTTTTGTGGTTCAGTAAATTGATCCTTCGCCATTTCCGAGAATGTTTTTGCGATGGATTTGAAAGTTTCCCAATCCGAACGTGATTCCCACAGAGGTGGCACAGCTGGATTGAATGGATGAATAAAAGGATGCATATCCGTCGATGAGAGATCACTCTTCTCATACCATGTAGCGGCTGGAAGAACGATATCGGAATAGACAGCTGTACCTGACATACGAAAATCAATATTGACCATCAGATCAAGCTTGCCTTCTGCCGCTTCATCTCGCCATACAATCTCTTCAGGACGCATTGTGTCTGTATCATCATTCAATAAACCATTGTGCGCTCCGAGCAAATACTTCAAGAAGTACTCATGACCTTTTCCAGAACTAGAGATGAGATTCGCTCGCCATACAAACATAACTTTCGGATGATTCGCTGCGGCATCCGGATCTTCGATCGCGAACTGCAATTTACGATCCTTAAGCTGCTTCGCCACATATTGCGCTATTTCTTCAGGCGTGTGCGCACCCTCGGCATTAGCTTGATTCACCAGACCAAGCGAGTTCTCATTGAACTGCGGATAGGAAGGTAACCATCCAAGTCTCGCAGCCATTACATTGTAATCTGCATAATGCGCATATCGCGCTTTATCAACAAGTGGTGAAGTATGTCCGTCCACCGGATTTGACTCAAAACGCCATTGATTCGTAGCAAAGTAGAAAAAGGATGTGCCATTCATTTGACGTGCTGGCATCGTCCAGTCTCGTGCGAAGGCTACGGTTGCCCAGCCCTCAGCTGGCCGCAATTTTTCTTGTCCCACATAATGCGCCCAACCGCCTCCATTAACCCCTTGACATCCCGTCATAAGAACGAGGTTTAGAATGCTGCGATAGATCGTATCAGAGTTATACCAATGATTGATTCCTGCGCCTACAATAATCATGGACCGGCCTTTACTCTCGACTGCGTTCAGTGCGAACTCACGGGCGATCTGGATAATTGACTCTCTATCAACACCTGTAATCGCTTCTTGCCATGCCGGTGTGTAAGCCGTCTGCGCGTCATCATAGCTGCCTTCACCACTTGGATTCACTCCATATTGGGCTAGCATCAAGTCAAACACTGATGTTACTTGGAACGTAGATCCATCAGCCCCTACAACAGTCTTGTAAGGGATTGCACGAGACACTATCGTTTTGCCTTCATCGTCGAAGTATGGCAAGCTGATATCCCGTTGCCCACTCGCAGAGCTACCGAGACCAAGTTTTGGGTTTATCTCATCGCCTGTGATCGCATCAATGGGGTTTAGATTCCATTTACCATCCTCGCCCCAGCGAGATCCAATCGTTCCATTCGGAATATGCAACTCCCCGGTATTCTCATCAATGAGCACCGTTTTCCATTCTGCATTATTAGTCTCGACACCTAAGTCCTTAGCGGTTAAGAAGCGATCTGCGGTACAAATCCCATTCTCATCTTGCAGAATAATCAGAAATGGGAAATCCGTGTATTTTTTAGAGTAGTTCTCAAAATAGGTAATGCGCTCTTTCACATAAAACTCATTCAGAATAACATGCCCCATCGCCATAGCGAGTGCTCCGTCGGTACCTTGCTTAGCAGGGAGCCATTTGTCTGCAAATTTGACGAATTCCGCGTAATCAGGACTAATGGACACAACCTTTGTCCCTCGATAACGAGCTTCTGTCATAAAATGTGCATCTGGTGTGCGGGTCATCGGAAGGTTGGAACCCCATACCAATAAATAGCTTGAATTGTACCAGTCACTACTCTCCGGCACGTCAGTCTGATCACCCCATATTTGAGGCGAAGCCGGCGGTAAATCTGCATACCAATCATAGAAACTTAGCAGTGGAGAACCAAGCAACGACAGAAATCGTGATCCTGCGGCATAGCTAACCATCGACATCGCCGGGATTGGAGAGAAGCCAATAATCCGGTCTGGGCCCTCCTTTTTGATCGTATACAACATCGATGCCGAGATGATTTCATTAACCTCTTCCCATGATGCGCGGACCATGCCACCTTTACCACGGGCTGATTTATAAATCAGCTTTTTATTATCGTCTTCTACAATAGACGCCCATGCCAATACAGGATCATGGTTATCTTGACGAGCTTGCCGCCATAATTGTAATAGCTTGCCGCGAATATAAGGATATTTCACCCGCAGTGGGCTATAGAGATACCAGGAGAAGCTTGCTCCACGAGGACATCCGCGAGGCTCGAATTCTGGCATATCAGGTCCAGTTGTTGGATAATCCGTTTGTTGTGTTTCCCAAGTGACGATACCGTTTTTTACGAATATTTTCCAGCTGCATGATCCAGTACAGTTCACTCCATGTGTGGAGCGGACAACCTTATCATGTTGCCACCGATTGCGGTACATATCTTCCCACGAACGATCCGCTGTGGATACTTCGCTCCACCCTTCTGCATTCTTTTCACGCTTGCGGAAAAACGTAAGCTTTTGCAATAGAGGATTGTTCTTCTTCATTCGTTCATCTCCTTGCGCCTTATTCTACTTCTATTGTAGACTTAGCAGCTCGCACAAAAGAGAGGGGAAAACCCTCATTCTTTCAAGGGTTTTCCCTAGTTTTGCTAAAATTCTTATCTTTTCATTTGGATTTATCAGGAGGGAGTAGAGACATTATTAGGGTTTGAATATGATCAAGGAGAATATCCTCTGCATGAATAGAGAGGATTGGGGCGTTATGGGGCTGTTTGTTACTTACACTGTTAGCGGAGAATTTCTTAGGATTCAGCCAACTTACCCAAAGTCGTATATCCGACGTCTCTTTGAGGAGATCTATCATGTGGTTGGACTCGCGAATTAAAGCGATTTTGGGGTAAGGTGCTGCTTTAAACCCTTCTGCGATTAAGATGTCGATCCTTCCGTTTAACAGTGCAGCAATTTCCTGCAATGAGGTTGGTTCTTGACGCATCCAACGGGTAGCAGTGTTTGAAGTAAGGACCGTTTCTACAGCTCCATGTGTCAAATGTTTGCTACTATCTGTACCTGGTTCATCAAGCTGAAACCTATGAGCATCATGTTTAGCTGATCCGACCCTTAAGCCAGCGGCCGTAAGTGTTGCTATAAGCTTACAAGCTAGTGTTGTCTTTCCACTGTTTTTATAGCCTACGATTTGTAACACCGGTAAGTCAGAAATTATACTTACATAGGTTGAATCCACTGACATGACGCTCCCCCTCTACAATGGAATAACTTCGACAAGTTCGCCCGCCTCGTAGCCTTTAGGTGAACCTGGAAGGCAGATCAAACAGTTGGCATCACGTAGCGATACGGTAACGCTGGACATGTCGTATCCGATAGGTGTAGCTACCAAGGTGCCTTCCTTGCTGGAGAAAACCCCACGAACAAAACGCGTAGAACGATCTGATTTCAAATAAGCAGTAGATAATGTGGCTAACATACGTGGCTCTGGTACAAGTTTGGCCCCCATCATGCCACGGAGTGCAGGGCGAAGAAACAATCGACATCCAACATAACAAGCAGCAGGGTTGCCGGATAGTGCAAAGAGTGGTTTGCCATTCCAAAGACCATATGTCGTTGGGCTACCGGGTCGCATTAACACCTTATTAAACTTCAAATCTCCATCCCAATCTTTCGTTAAATCATAGATTATATCGTGATCCCCCACCGAGACACCACCGATCGTTACGACAACATCATATACAGCAAAGGCATCCATCACAATCGCTTTTGCCTTTTCTACATCATCTGAAATTCGGCCTAACATCACCGGAATCCCCCCGAAATCCATAACAGCCGCTGTGACCATATAGGCATTACTATTACGAATCCTTCCGGGCTGTAGCGGTTCATGAACATCAAGCAGTTCAGCACCCGTGGCAAGGATTGCTACACGAGGCTGTTGATATACCTGAACTGTAGCGATACCGAACATAGCAAGCAGTGCGATCTCTGCCGGGCCAATACGAACGCCAGCTTGAAGAACCAACTCTCCCAAACCTATCTCAATGCCGATTGGTGACACATTTTCACCGGGAATAACCATCCCCTTGACGCAGCACGTCTCTTGTTCATCGGTGCCATAGGCGCCCTCTTCTGTCATTTCATACTTAATAACCGCATCTGCGCCATCTGGTACAACTGCACCCGTCATAATTCTTGCACATTCTCCCGGGCGAATCGTCACGCTTGAACTTGTACCCGCAGGAATGTTATCAACAACATTCAAAATAATAGCATTCCGGATCGTTGCAGAAGAAGTATCAGCCGCTATAACCGCATAGCCATCCATACCCGCACGACGAAAATGAGGTACAGGGTGAGAAGCAATAATTTCCACAGCCAGATACCTTCCGATACTTTGCGTAATGCACAGCTCTTCCGTATCCATCAGACGAACTGTATCCAAGATGATATGGGTTGCTTCTTCTACACTGACCGCTGTTCTCATGAAGTTTTCTTGCGCTTTTCTTCCGCTCATAGGACTGCCATTCCGTTGCCATGCATACGATCATTTCCGGAGTAGACTTCCCGGTTAAATCGCTCGGAGGTCGGCTCAATTTCACTAAATACACCAACATAGTAACTGGTTTCACCGACATCATTTTGTACAGCATTGATCGTCAAGAATTGTAAATAAAGTTCGCCATTCTTTTTCTTATTCCATACGTTACCACTCCATGCGTTGTTCTCCTGCAACTGTTTCCACATCAAATCATAAAAATCTTTGTCGTGACGACCCGATTTGAGAAAACCCGACTTTTGACCAATGGCCATATCCGCGGTATAACCTGTGATAGCTGTAAACGCTGGATTTATATTGATGATAATCCCCTTTTTATTCGTAACAAGAATCGCTTGAGAGGTACTCTGAATCATTTGCTCGGCCAATTTCACTCGATCCTGCCAGTACAAATAAAGCACAAGTAGTAAACTGCACATAGCCACCATAGCCAATGCCATAAAACCAATCGCATAGTGTCCGGTTATTGCGAATAATAGTGACAACAAAAGCGGTGGGAAGAATCCCCCTAGACCGCCAAGAGCAGAAATGAGTCCGTTTGCAATACCTGCCTGCTTCGAGAAGTAGAGAGGAACTAATTTAAAGAGCGTCCCATTCCCCGTTCCTGCACAAAAGCCAATCAGTAAACATCCGACAGAATACAGCATGATAGATGGAGAAAAGGCGAGCAGAATGCCTCCTATTGTCAATCCGATGAATACAAACACCAATATTTTAAACGGATTAAACTTATCTCCAAGCCAGCCGCCAATCGGCCGCATAAGTGTAGCTAGTCCCACAAAGCCAGCAGTACGCAATCCTGCATCTATTTTGCTAATATCAAATTGTTGGACGAGATAATTCGGCAAAAACACGGTGAATGCTACGAAAGATCCGAATGTTATAAAGTAAAAAAAGCAAAGCAGCCATAGCTTCTCGTTTCGATAGATTCCTTTGAACTGCTCCATCAGTGGGATTGTTGATTTGTTCTCTTGTCGATCCCCGATAAAAAAATTAGCAATCGCAAAAATGATGAGCAAGATCAAATAGAACTGTACTGTCGTCCGCCATCCAAACTGCGTTGCTAATAAAGGTGCAAAAAATGTACTTATTGCCGAGCCAATGTTACCAAGACCATAAATCCCATTTACAAACCCATGCTTCGATCGAGGGTAATATTTCGGAAGTGAGGTAACGCCCACAGAGAACGTCGCGCCAGCAATCCCAAGAAATAGTCCACCTGTTATAAGATGATTGAAGGTCGTTGCTTTACTGATGTAGAACACAGGTATGAGCAGGATTATAAAGCTAATCATGAACATCAATCGCGCTCCATATTTATTCGTCCAATAACCGAACGGGATCCGTAATACGGAACCTAGCACTACTGGTAAAGCCGTTACTAGAGATAATTGTCCTGGTGTTAAAATAATACCTTCTTTAATAAACACAATTAACGATGATAATACACCCCAAACAGCGAATCCTAGTACAAGACTTAAGGTTTGTAAAGGTAATAGTGCTTTGGATGGTTTCATACCCACGCCTCCCATAATACGAATTGATCTACTATCCATTATCATGGGAGCATACTACAAAACAAACAGGGGAATTCCCTCAATTCACTCAAGGAAATTCCCCATATGATGACTGTTATTTATTCCAATGCATTTCATCTAGTAAAACGCGGGTTGGAATGGTAAACCTAACTGATTTCTTGTCCTTCTCTATTACTATTTCCAAGTCACATTTAAGCGATTTAAGTTGCTCCATTACGGGGAGAAAAAGCTCATTCGATGCAGGATGAAGGAGATAACCCTCAAACTCAATCAAGGTTTGTCCCAACTCATCTTGACCGATGATCAATTGCGCATCCACTGCCTGCGTCCCACACTCTCTCACCAAAAGTGCTAAGATAGCCGTAATTTCCTCCTGTCGTTCATCGTTCAGTCTTGTTATTCGCTGATCCAGCAGTTCACAGGTTATCCCAGCGGCTCGTGCTTCTTGCAATAGCTTGATAATGGATCCATGTGAATTATTCAGTTTAGAATCTGTGTCTCGAGAACTTTCGTTAATCCATGTTGGCGAAACACTCGAATCCTCACTCCCACTTGGCGCCGTTGGAGCCTCGTCATAGAAACCCGCAAGCGTACCTGCACATGCTTGTACTCGCATGATATCTTCCTCCGGAAATTCTCGTCTACTTCGCTGACCAACGAGCAGCACACCGTACGCTTGATTTTGCACATGGATGGTGGAGTTTATGGATACGCCTACGCCAGAGTATAAGGATTCCACGAGGAATATCGGATATTCCAATACTTCCTCCTGCACTTCCTCTGGAAATGCTAAGACGACATGCGGTGACATGCCCTGTAGTACTTTCCCTGCCATTCCTCTACCCATACGAACGGCTATTTTTTTGTATCGATCAGATTGCGCTCCAAGCGCGAATCGCCAATAAATATCACGATATTGACCATCCGACAATGCAATAGCCACAAAATCCAGTCCCATCTCATTCTTAAGCTGCTCTAGCTCCCATTGGATCTTCTGCTGTATTGTCAGTTTGTTAATCAAAATCGAGCAACCCCCTTCTATAAGCCAATTTCATCAAATCGCGGCGGTTGTCTAACTGTAGTTTCTCCATAATATTCGCTTTATGGTTTTCAACCGTCTTAACACTGATCAACAGCAATTCTGCCACTTCTTTATTGGTATAGCCTTTGGCTACAAGACTAAGAATTTCCTTCTCCCGCTCTGTAAGAGATTCGAACACATCCTTCGTTTCTTTGGTCTGCCCCTGCAAATACCCTTGAATTACTTTCTTGGTTGCGGATGGATGCAGGTAAACAAGTCCTTGATAAACCTGTTCAATGGCCTGGACGAGCTCAGTCATTGGTGACGATTTTAAAATATACCCGGAAGCACCTGCTTTAAGTGCCCGAAATAAATATTGTTCATCATCATGCATGGTTAGTACGATAACCTTGATCTCCGGAAGCGATTGCAAGAGCTCCCTTGTCGTATAAAGTCCGTCACGACCATTCGGAAAACTCAAATCCATCAGCACAATATCTGGTTTTAACTCCAGCGCCTGTTTGATGCAGGATGCACTATCAGCAGCCTCACCAATGACAGTGATGTTCGATTGTGCATCAAGAACAGCGCGTAGCCCACTGCGTACGACAGCATGATCGTCTACAATAAAAACCTTCACTTTCATTATACCCCCTCCTCTGACCCCGAAATGCTGCGATCCTCGACAGGAACTTGTACTTGAATGATTGTTCCTTGTCCTAGCGAGGATTGAATGTCAAACGAGCCACCCAAAATTTTAACCCGTTCTTCCATACTGTATAAGCCAACACCCTGCCGAAGCTCAGTGGTAATGATAAATCCTAGACCATAATCTCGTACTTCAAGCTCGGCTAGCGTGGACTGAAGCTTCAACTGTACATCTACTACATCTGTTTGTGCATATTTAGCTGCGTTCGTAAGAGCTTCCTGAACAATCCGGTAAAAAGCGGTCTCTATCGCAGCTGACATCCGGCCACTATCCTCTTCCACTTTAAAATGAACCTGAATACCAAATCTCTGTCCGTATGTGCGAAAGTATTTGCGCAGCGCTGCAATCAATCCGATATCGTCAAGAGCTGATGGCCTAAGCTCAGCAGATAAATCACGAATATCCTCGATGGTGTTCCGGATGGATTCCTGCAACGTGTCTAGTTTCTCTTGCAACACATATTGCCGAGTAGCGTCCAAATCCTCTGAAAGCTCGCTATCCAGATTTTGCTTCAATACCTCAGATTGGATGAGAATGCTATAGAGCGATTGCCCAATCCCATCATGTAGCTCGCGAGAGATAAGCTTGCGCTCATTCTCTTGAGCAAGAAGAATAGAGTGCGTTATCATCTTTGCTATTTGATGCTGCTCCTGCTGACGTTGCTCTTCGATTTCTTGAATACGCAATATACTTAAAGGGCCATGCATCGAGTCCACATAGTGGGATACACTTGCATTGATCGACTTGGCTCCTCCTTGTGGAGTGATTAGCTGCAGTTCTACTGGCTGCTGCAAGGAGTCAGACACAAAACAATCCTGATAGGAGCATAGCTTGTTCAAGCCAGGATAATTCGAACACATGTTGCAGAAACTTACGGATACTTCACCTTCATCAAGCTTCAACATCCGACTTGCTGCAGGATTAATGCGCTTGATGTTCATTGTGCTGTCGAGCACAAGAACGCCATCCGAAATATGCTTGAATACATTGACAAGCTGCTCCTGCTCTGATCGAAGCCTTCGTCCTTGCGAATATATAATGAAGAAAAAGAAGGTTATAATGATAAGAACGAAGAAAAAAGTGGGTATAAAGCGCTTCCAATCCGTGTCCATATTTCCTAACATGACTCGAATCGAGAAGACAATAATGAGGGTAGTGAGGATCGTTAACAATCCATTCTTTACCATAAATCCAGCTATTCCAAGCGATCTCCGAAATGATGACATCGTTGCTTCCCCTTTCATCCTTTCATCAGCGATTGCCTGAGCAAGCGTCCCAAAACGAGCATTGGATTGATGAAAGCCATGCTTCTCTTAGTGGGTTATACGGACCCCTCTTGCTCCCCATGAGCTGTAAATCTCCGTTGCTGTTTCTAGCTGATCATAACACTAACTGATTCATTTCCTTCCGTCAAGATCACACCGACCTCCGAAAATCCAGTGTACACGGGCACTTATCAAGCAGCTGGGACGACAAAAAAAACCCGCATTAATGTGCGGGTTTAGAACTTATTGCTTTGTGTCTATCAAAGATTCAATTCTGCACCTGGTTGCAATGAGTGCAACCCCTTATGTCCTTCACCCAGCAACCTCGCCACAACCAGATCAGTTTCTTCTTTGGGTGCATGAACCAAAACCGCTTGTTTACTTGGCACTTCATTCAACATCATGCTTACATCGAGTAGTCCTTGATGAACTTTATAGCATATGTGCTGTACACTACATTCCGATACATTCGTTTCTTCATCTAATATTTTTCTGGCAAATGAACCACGTGCCGTATGACCTGTCAAAATAACTGCATGTTTCGACGACTGTGATAGTTGATCATAGTACCAGCGTGCTCGTGGGGACTCCATCATCCCATCCCCGGTAAATATAATGCTGGGCATATCTCTCGCCAATAACTGCATACGTTCTTGATCATCTGATGGAACTGTCACGTTACTGCTATTCAACACCTTATCCATTCGGCGCAGCGCATCTACACGGAGCCATTCTGACCAGTTCTTCATTCGCTCAAGTCCACGCCAAATCTCTTTCTCCACGATGATTTCATATTCGGAAAAATGTTCTGATGCCCAGACTAGTAATTCCTGGCCTCGACCAAGTGTAGGAACTGGTAACAACAAGTGTCCACCTACTTCAAGAACACGCTCAGCAGATTGCTTAAGTTGCTCCAACTTTACCTGTTGCGTGTCATTCTCCATACCATATGCATTGTCTACTATAGATAAATCGGCCATTAAATCTTTAGGAGAATCTGCGTCTAGTAATTGAGATTCACTGCTATAATCCCCGGAGAAGAATAGCCTGCGCTCTTCCATCTCTAGCATGAACCATACAGAACCGGCTAAGTGTCCACTTCGGCCCCATTTCAACTTCAAGTCATCACTCAGCTCGAACCATTCACCTGCCGAGGCATAATCCTCAAGAAATCGGTAGGTTATCGCCCCTACATGCTCGTCTTCGTAGGGAAGTTCTCCTCCACGTCTGATCACATGTCTACGCCAACTGTCAAAATAGTTCTTCAGTTGCTCCGCAGTTGCTCGCGTTGTCCAAATATCACCCTTATATCCGTGTTTATATAATAAAGGAAGTCCTATGGAATGATCCTCATGTGCATGCGACAAAAAAACTGCCGTTAATTGTGGAACTTCCTCTGCTACAAGAAGTGGGTAGATTCCTTCTCCCTCTTTCTTCACTCCACAGTCAAACATAATCCGGTTCTGTTCTCCGGAGAAGAAATAACAGGAGCGGCCGTGTTCGCCCGCTCCGCCCCAAATGTTTAATTTTATCATCAAGCATTCCACTTTCTTTTGGAGCCCAGGCTCTCAATAATTACAAGCATAACGGTGGTGAGCCCAACGGATACGACAGCCATCGCCATACCCAACGACACTTGTCCTTGTTCAAACTGAGCAAATATATACGTTGCTGAGGTCTGCACGGATGGTGGCAAAATTAACAACGAGGCCACCAATTCACGTGAGGCGATGGTGAACGTCATCATCCAACCAGCCAGCATACCGGGAACAATTAATGGTAACAGCACACGGCGGAACACATAATGTGGCTTTCCACCAAATACTTGCCCCGCCTGAAATAACGAGGAATCAATTTGGCCAAAGGCACTTTTAACATATTGCACCGTATAAGGAATAAACAAAATAACATACGTCAAAATGACCATACCATACGTGTTATAAAGTGGAATCGGCATCCAAGGCGAATTCCATAGCAATATCAATCCGACGACCATAACAATGCCTGGTACTGTATTCGGTAGTAGACTAAACAAATCAGTAGTTCTTTCCATACGGGTGCGTGATCGCCCAATGACAATAGCAAACCAGGTGCCGAGCACTACGGCAATCGTAGAGGCTGCAAGTGACAATAGCACACTGTTCATCAGCGATCTCATGCTGGCAGAACCCCAGGTCAACAGTTCTCGGTAATAATCCAGCGTAAAGTTATTCCAAGCAAGTCCTACTCCACGTAGCTTCATAGTTGAAGCTGCAATGATCGAGAAATAGGGTACCCCTATGGACAGAAGTAGCAACAAAACTACATAGATAACATAAATCCAAGTTCCCCTGCCTTGTGAATGCAAGGAGGCACGACGACTCCCCTTACCACCCACCAGGCTATATGTGAAACGACGACTCAGAATGGACTGCGCATACCATACAAGCAAACATGCGGTAAGCAATACGGATGCCAACGAAGTCGCCTTACCGAAATCGATCGGCCAACTTGAGATATATTTATGAATCTCCGAGGTCATGACTTCATAACCAATCCGTTTACCAAATGTAACGGGCGTTCCGAATTCAGCAATCGTTTTGACGAAAATGAGCATCGCTCCCATTCCATACGCTGATAGCAGTAACGGTGCTATGATGCACCGAAAACGATAGGTGAAAGGGGCTCCCAGCACAGCCCCAGCTTCCTCAAGACTACCGCCGATCCGCTCAAGTGCTCCGCGTAGCATGAGATATAGAAATGGAAACAAGTGCAGACTCATAATCGCGACCATCCCCCCAAAGGAGAAGAAAGCTGGGGTCACAGAAGAAAGTCCGGGTATAAGTTGCTCCAAGTACCCGTTTTTTTGCATGAACAGAATCCAACCCATAGAACCTATATAAGGTGGTGTCATGAATGGAATCAAAAAAACGATGTCCAACCAGCGCCACCGGGCAAGCCGGGTATTCACCATAATCCATGCAAGTGGTAATGCAAGCACCGTCGTACCGGCTATAACGCAAATTCCTAGCCAGATGGAGCCCATTAGAACTTTGAATAGCTCAGCGTCGGCCAAAGTGCGGAATGGAGCTGCCCACTGCAGCTCACCATCCCGATATACGCTTTGAACAAATATTTCAACCAAAGGGACAACAATCATAATCGTCAGTACAAATAATGCTAGGGCGATGGACCACGCTCGAAAGTGTCGCAGAGATGAAGGGTTCCTCATGATTACTTAAATAATTGTGTGAACTTATCACTCACTTCTGCTCCATGTTCATTCATCCATGACCAATCAACTTTGAGCAGTGGAATTTCATCCAGGTTAGCGCGATTCTCAGCTTTGATGTCGGTACGGCCTGGGAGGAGAGCTGCATCAGATACCAACTTCTGAGCTTCATCAGATAGTAAGTAATCAATAAATGCTTTGGCGTTCTCTTCATGCTGAGTTGATTTCATAATCGCCGCGGGACGTGGGCTAATCACAGTACCTTCCTTCGGATACACGATATCAACCGGCTCTCCCTTAGCTTTTGCCTTATAAGTCATGTAGTCAACCGCAGCCGCTACCATGCCTTTGGCACCTGTGATGACTGGATCCAGTGCTTCTTGATTGGCACCTGCAACAGCTACATCATTATTATTAAATTGCTCGAACAAGGACCAGCCGCTCTCTCCTTTGTCACTGATATAACCTGTTATGAAATCAAGGGCAGAACCCGACAATGTTGGATCAGGAATATTGATTTGCCCCTTATATTCTGGTTTCGTCAAGTCTTCCCAAGATGTTGGAGGGGTTGTAACAAGCTTCGTGTTATAAGCAATACCAAGGGCAGAAGCACTACTGCTAAAATAGTTCCCCTCTTTATCGGACCAGTCCGGGTTAAGCTTATCTGCATTCTTTGCTTCCGGGTAAGGTAGTGTCAACCCATCGTTCTTCAACCCTTGTGCAGAAGGGAGCGATGCCAGAATCACAACGTCAACGACCGGATTGGCTTTCTCCGCCTCCATACGTGCTAGAATTTTGCCTGTTGTTCCTTGGAACATTTCCACTTTCACGCCGGTTTGGGCTTCAAACCCTTCAATGATCTTGTTCGCTAGGCCTTCTGGTCCCGCACTGTAAACAACGAGTTTTTGATCGGTTGCTTGAGTGTTCGTTGCACTGTTATTTGCTGACGCCGAAGCCTCTTTGGCAGTCGAATTAGCATTACTTCCGCAGCCTGCCAACGTTAACCCCAGTGCCAGAGTCAGTGTAAGCGAAGTTCCCTTTTTCCATCCCATCTTAATCGAATTAAAATTAACCATCATTAATCTCTCCCTTTATTTAGATTCATCCAAGTGATGAAGGCGATGATGCGGTAAATAAACTTCTGTCTTCGTACCTACAACCTGTCGAGTATGGTGATACGCGGTCCATTGCTCTCCATGTCCTTCCGCTTTGAGCCTGAGTTCATAACGTTCGCCTACGTAGCTGACATGTGTGATCTCAACTTGATAAGAGTGACATTCTTCTTCAGTAGGCTCCCATAAAAGATGCTCTGGACGGAACATCGTTTGTTCTGGCACAAGCCAGTTTGATTTGCCGATAAATCTTGCTACAAAAGCATCTGTTGGTTTACCATAAACCTCTTCCGGTGTTCCCGATTGCAAGATGCAACCACTATTCATAACCACCACTTCATCCGACATGGACATCGCCTCAATCTGATCATGTGTGACATACAGAGCTGTAAGCCCCAGATCACGAACTAATGACATCATTTCCACGCGCATGTCCTCTCGTAGTACTGCATCCAGTGCGCTTAGCGGTTCATCGAACAACACTAGACGTGGCGTAATTGCTACGGCACGCGCAAAAGCTACACGCTGCTGCTGCCCCCCAGACAGTTGATGCGGAAATCTCTCTGCCATCCCTGTCAGCTTAACCTTGTCCAATGCTTCCATCACGGTTTCACGGATTTTGGAGGTTCGCTTCCCCGCGCGAAGTCCAAAGGCAACATTTTCAAATACCGTCATATGCGGCCATAGGGCAAAATCTTGAAACACCATCCCGAAACCACGTTGATGTGTTGGTACCGCTCTTTTCGCTGAACCGGAAAAGATCACCTCTTCACCCATCGAGATCGTACCCATATCCGGTGTTTCTAGCCCTGCAATCATGCGCAGAATTGTTGTTTTCCCGCAGCCCGAAGGGCCTAGCAGTGTCGTAAAGCTTCCCTGACGTACAGTCAAATCCGTCGGGTGCAAGGCAACAGTTCCACCAAAGGATTTACCGAGCCCGCGTATGTTCAAATCCATATCATTACCTTCCTCGTATGCTTTGGCGTTGTGCAATGTTTATCTTACAAATACAAGTTTACGTGTGAAATACGATGCCCGTGTTAAACGAATGTAAAGGCAGAATTAATTATTTCAATGAATACTGTTAACATTCATAGATTAAATCTATAGATAAGGAACAACGAAAGAGAGCGATGATCATGTTAAATTTGAATCTACTAAAGCTACATATCGTGGAGTTACTCGAAAAGCACAACAAGATTACAACTGTCGCAGACATCCTTGAATTAAAACAACCGACCGTCACCTTTCATATGAAGAACATGGAACGAGACTTCGGAGTCAAGCTGTTCGAATCGCGAATGGGAAAAATCATTCTCACAGATGCGGGCTACGCTCTGCTCCATTACGCAGTCAAAATCAATGCACTCGCCGCCGAGGCGGAGCGGGTTGTATTGGAGTTCGACACACTCCGCAAGGGTAGCATCCGCATCGGAGCAAGTTATGTTCCGGCTACTTATGTACTTCCCGCATTATTGCATAGGTTTGGTAAGGAGCATCCTGGAATCCAACTTTCTCTATTTGTCAAAACAGCTCCCGTGATCAAAAATATGCTAGAACACCATGAAATCGATATTGGCATTATCTCGACCGAACCCTTTTCTGCTCCTGGGTTGCTTACGGAAGCGATCTGTGCAGACGATTTGGTACTCATTTGTTCACCAACTCATCCATTGGTCTCTCTGGAAAATGTAACACCTGAACTAATTTCTTCCTTCCCCTTTGTTCTTCATGGCAAAGAATCCAGCACCCGTAGGATGACGGAGACATGGCTGGAACACCATGAGCGACGTCTATCTTCCTATCTGGAACTGGATTCACTTGAAGCTATTAAACAAACAGTTATGTTTGGGGAGCATGTATCTTTCGTTTCTCGCATGGCCGTTCAGGCGGAAGTCCAGCGCGGACTGCTTCAAATGCGCCCGATTCCCGGGAATCTGATTGAACGTTATGTATTTGCCGTGACCAATAAGGAACGGCATCGTTCCGCATTGATCAATCAATTCAGTAATTATTTGTTCTAACAAAAAAACGATCCACTTAGCATAAGCTTGGTGGATCGTTTGATATACATTGTTACTCTATATCAACTTGTGCCTATACCATTTATCGCCTTTGAACCGCCATGCGAACACAAATCCACGAATGCTCCATTCAGAGACCATGGCTACCCATACTCCCATAATACCTAAATTAAGAGTAATGCCTAAAATGTAGCCTAATATTACACGGAATAACCACATAGAAAGCAAGGAGGACATTGACGTAAACTTAGAATCGCCTGCTGCCCGTAATGCCGAAGGCATAACAAAACTAAGTGACCACAATATAGGTTGAGCAATCGCTATTAGTACCATCAGTGAGAATATGGTAGGAATCATTACCTCTGGTGGAGAGAACAACCTCACAATAAACGGGAATAATGGCATGATGATTGCCGTCACGACAACGAAGAACACCGTAGAAAGTCCGATAAATGATTTGATAAACTTCCTGGCATCCTCAATTTCTCTGCGTCCGATACACTGACCAACAACCGTTACAACGGCAATACTTAGCGCACTCCCGCCGATTTGAAATAATAACGATATGGAGCCACTGATCGCATTTACCGTAATCGCAACCGTCCCAACCTGAACAATAAACGTCTGTGTTAATAATTTACCACCATTGAAAAACATCTGTTCTGCAGCAAACGGAAGCCCGATGAACATTATTTTCTTGAGAATCGAAAAATTAAGTTTCAGGGCATTTTTTATTTTGAAGCGTAACGTTTGATTATACTTCAACAAATATACTAATGAAACAACCATTCCGAGAACTCTAGCTGAAATCATTGAAATAACTAACCCTATAACACCCATATCAAAAACCGTAATAAACAAAACATTTAGACCTAAGTAAGTTAGATTCATAATTAAAGATAAACCGAGACATGCTTTGGTCTCTGCAACACCTCTCAGCACACCACTTACAGCTTGAAAAATCGCAATAAATGGATAAGAGATACAACTACCGATGAGGAAAATCCTCGCATTTTCGAATATCTCTGCTTCAGCATTCCCAAATAGCAGGTTTAGAGTAGGTGTATGAAATACGATCACAAAAGCACTGATCGATAAAGATAATATCGCAACTGCGGATATGGCTTGCGCAGCAGCCTTCGATACCATCTCTTGATTCCCACTGCCTTTATATTGCGCCACAATGACGGTACCACCTGTCGCCACAGCAACAAAAACATTGACCAAGAAGATGTTAAGCGAATCTACCATACTCACCGCACTAACGGCTGCTACCCCTGAGGAACTGATCATCGCCGTATTCAACAAACTCATCAAAATAATAAAAGCTTGATCCACAAAAATCGGAATAATAATAGCGATAATTTGTTTATAATCCATCGTTTTGCCTGTAAAGTATTTATTCAATAAAAAAACCGATTTTCGGTTTATACTCGGCATTATTTTATTCACCGCATCATCACTTCTTTGCTAGGTTATGTCAAGATACATCGATAAATGTCGAATCACTCTTAATTATACCACTCCTAAACAGAACCGTGATGTGAAAAGTGTTGCTAAATTACAAAGTTTGGAAAATAAAAAAGACGAACCCCTTCTTCATAGGCTCGTCTCTCCTTTTCTACACAACCACAACTGTCTTTCTATTTTTTATCCACCTGAAGTAGTGTTATGTTCTTTAGCGAAAATGTATCTCTAATACTATCTTCCGAGATGACATTCAGTTTAATCAAACTAGCTACCTTGGATGAATCCGGCTTAGAGAGCATACGCCATACTTCGGGATCAGGCAGTGCTTGATACAGCTTGTTATCGTCGTATTCCTTCCGCACTTGATGTACAATTTTCACCCTATAACTTCCTACCTCAAGATCAGATACATCCTGCTCTGCACAATGATTCATGATTTCACTACGTAATTCCGCCAATTCTTGCTCTATCTCCTTGTGACTTTGCTTCAGTTGATAGTATCGTTTCACTTTCTTGTCCAATGTGTTCACGCTCCTCTTAGTACATATTTATGCTGAGGAGTATTCGCACATATCCAAAATCTCAAAATTCTATGAAGTTAATTTCGACCACTTATTAAATTGAACTATTCATTGTGATTATAGACTCCAAGAGCGAAAAGTTCTTACGATCGCTGTTGTCCCCAAATTTCTTGATTGAGCTGTTATAATGGTTGAAATTCGGGGACAAAGGCGAACGCTTCGCTTCTTCAGAATCATTTCGCTCTCTCCGCTATATCATCATGATTTATTTCAACATACCTAATTCCACAATAGAATCTCATCAATTAACGAATCTGAGGGAACTCTACCTCTGGGAAATCTGGACTCGGTCCCTCAAGCAGTTGACCTCCGGTTCCCTTTAGATGTTTGTCAAAAAAGTCGAGAACGTATTGGTTAACAATATACGCACCTCTGCTTCCTTCAATCTCACCTGTCATTCCCATCAAGTTTAGCAGACTTGAATAGAGCTGGAAGTCCGTAAAATTATAATGAGCCGTGCCTTTAATATCAATCAGAGTCCCCCCATGCTGAATAACTTGATTTATAATATCGTTTTCCTTATGCATGTTATCAATAAGCTTAATTAATTCCTCCCTGGTTAAGTTCATCTTCGTTAAGTCTTGATCTGAAATCTCCTTGCTGCTATTCTCCTGAATTTTAATGAAGTCCTCAGATTGGATGAACATAAACGGCTTGGTAATTTCATATTTGCTGTCCAAGTTAAATAATGAACCATCTAGATCAACTCCAGCTTTTAGTTCAGAAATTGAATCATATGCATTGAATGCCGTTGCCCCTCCGAAGGAATGTCCCATAACCCCGATGTTGCCCATATCCAATTTTCCATTAAATCGACTTTGGATACCGCCAGAATTTAATTCCTTCATCTGTTTTAAGACAAACTCAACGTCCTGTGTCCATACCTCCAGTAGTAAGTTAGAGCTTGTGTTTCGATCCATATCCATTTCGTCTGTGTTAAAACTGGTAACATGTCCATCTGGGAAAACGGTTGCTGCTGTATTGTAAGTATGGTCTATTGCAACAACGACATAACCATGGCTCGCCAAATTTTCAGCCTGTGAGGCATGTAATAATCTTCCTGTCCCCATACCATGATTCAGTATGATAACCGGATATGGTGTTTCAGAGGCTTTTACTTCAGCGTCTTCATAAGAGTTACTCTTCATATATTTCCAATAATCAAGCACAAATGGCGGTAAATTCAATGGTTCTGCGTATGCAGCTATAAACTTCTTAAATACCTTTTTATCTTCGGGAAAAAGCGGGCTTTCCTTGCTTCCCTTCGTTTGCCCAGCAGGATACCAAATTTGGACCATCAGTTCCCTTTTATCCGCTGGATCATCCGTAAAAGTCTCATCTCTGCGCTCATCCTTAAAGTAAAAACTTTGTGTTCCCACTTTGTCAGCACCAGTTGGAGTAGGAAGGTTGAATACTGGCAAATAAACAGACAAACCGATCGAAATAACAATTAGCCCTCCCATTAATAAGTAGCAAATATACGCCAGGGGACTCTTGGTTTTGTCCCGAGTTGGTGTATTCCGCCGTCTTAGCATAACAACGTTGATACTAATCACAGTGACGCAGTACACAAACAACATCTGCCATCTGTAACCTTCAATTATCAATTGCATAAACAAGGCAACACCACTAGCAGCAGACACAACAGCCCCCGTTAATTTGGTTAGCTTATAGCTAAATAAATGCACCAGCAGGAGCATACAGATTATAGTTAGCATCAATTCTAGCGATCTCATTTCGTACTCCACCCTTTTCATCGTTGATTCTTTAATACTAGTTGAGCAAGTTTAAGATCGAATACCGATTATGTTTAAATTTGGTTTAAAATAACTGGTTTCGCAGAGATGCAAATGACATTTTTTATCGCAACCTGCGATGAATTAAGGTACTATTCAATTTGGACATAGCGGTTTTGTCCAATCTAGAACAAGGGGAAATTTATCATGTGGTTTGTATTTGCTTTAATAACAGCTCTCGCTTGGGGAGGTGCTGACCTATTTTATAAAAAAGGTTCGGATCCTGATGATAGGTTCAGTCATATTAAGATCGTCATTATGGTCGGCTTGGTCATGGGGATTCATGCCACGGCTTATATGCTCATCAAGGGAATCACCTTTGATCCAACAGATTTGCTGCGATACTTGCCTGTATCTGCACTGTACATCTTATCGATGACGATCGGTTATATTGGCTTGAGATACATAGAGCTCTCAATTGCATCTCCTGTGCAAAATTCTTCCGGAGCCGTAACGGCCATATTATTGTTCATATTTTTCACTCACGAGCTCGGTGTAGTTGAAATTTTGGGTATATCCATTATCACCCTGGGCGTTATCGGAATTGCTATTTCGGAGAAAATCGCCGAACAACAGGCACTCCGACTTAGCTCCACCCTAATCGATAAAAAATATCAAATCGGCTTTATGGCCATTATCTTTCCGCTTCTATACTGTCTAATCGATGGACTGGGAACCTTTGCTGATGCAATTTATTTGGATGAATTAAGCCTGATCACTGAAGACTCCGCCTTACTAGCTTATGAATTCACCTTTTTCATTTGTGCCGTGGTGTCATTTACATATCTAAAGTTTGTTAAGAAACAAACGTTCAACGTTTTTAAAGAACGAAACAAAGGATTCGCCGCCATCCTAGAAACTACCGGCCAGTTCTTCTATGTCTTTGCTATGGCTAGTAATGCCATCATCGCAGCACCACTCATTGCCTCATACAGCATATTCTCAGTGCTACTATCCCGAATATTCCTCAAAGAGAAACTAAGTAAGGTTCAGTACACGATTGTTGTGGTTGTTATTCTCGGTATCGCATTGTTGGGTATTGCTGATGAACTCTGAATTATAGAAGTAGTTACATAAGATTCAAACTCTATAGTTAAACGAGAAAAGGCCTCTCCGAGACAACGGATCAATTCCGTCATCCAGGGAGGCCTTATTTAATTAAATCATTATGTCATTAGCTAACATAAATACAAATGCTCTTACGCAGCTTCTATTGCTGTGTTATCTACCTTCCCCCTACGGAAGCTGATATTGGCCTTCCCCGTATGGAGCTGATACATATGCCAAAATACATAAGGTACAATCAGGACGAAGTTTATTATACCCCAATACTTAAGCACCCCTGCGTTGTACCAGGAAGATGAATCCATAAGGGCTGGGAATAAATTAGGGAAGCATGCTCTAATAATTAAGTGAGTTGCTAAAGTATAAACTCGGGCAATAACGTATAGTTCAGGTCTTCCCTTAAGTACAGGATATAGCTCTGCGGCTAATAGAATACATACTGAACTTGCAAAATATACGGGGGATTCGCCATATACGAAACACGCATTCCAAGTCGTGTATAGAAAGTTCCATGCAATGGTTGTATATACTAATAGCTCGCCATTTTTACCCGCAAGTTTCCAAAAGTTACGCTTTAGTGGAAAAGGAATGGTTACACAAAGCAGAAATCCACAAGCAGCATTAAAAATATTTCCCAATGTGAAATCTTTGATCGTCGCTTCTGCAATATTAAGGAAAAGCACTCCATATAAGATCCACAGCACCCACTCCTTGCGGAGCGAATCCCAGAACTTACCCTTAAATTTACCCGCTAAACTATCGGCATTTGCTAGGCGTGAAAAACCCACAAAGATAGTTGGAAAAATGACACTGAGTATTTTGGACCATCTAAACCACCCAACAACTCCACCCATAATCCACATTGGAAAAGTGACAAGTGAACCAATCCAGAATACGTTGGCGAATTTCACATGCTCGCGCATATAACCAACAATCAACATAAGCAAACCAATATAAACAACCATGGATACCATGTATTGCCATAACGGAATTTGCATTTTACGCCCTCCTAGAGATATAAGTAGATGTAAATTTTTAGGTACATAACGAACGTTCGGTTTGGTTACATTGTATCCAGATTATACCACAATGTCAATCCAATAAATCCCTTTTAGACCCTTCATTCTATTGGTTGTGTCTGTATTAATATGGTACTATTATTGAAAGTTCTAACGAAGACAATACAAACAGGAAAAATTGCAGGATGGTGGTAGTTTTGATGAATAGTGATGGCAAAGAAAAGATATTGCAGGCCGCCCAAAGGGTAATCATTGCACATGGAATTACAGGTGCTACTATGCGAGGTATTGCACAAGAGGCAGGACTCAGTACGGGAGCCATATATCATCATTATAAAAATAAAGAAGAAGTACTTTATGATGTAATGGATAATAGTTTAAGTGAATCTACTCGGATCGCTGAGAAATCCAAAAATTCACAAGAGAATCATGAAGCTGTGATAGCAGAGATAAGGGATAATATCTTAAAAAGGTTTGAAAAACCTTCAGATAATAGATTACAGTTCTATCTTGCACAAGAAGCCATTATTGGAAATGAAGAGCTTAGATTAAAGTTTAAAGAGAAATATGAGGAATGGATCACTAGAACCGAGGACCTTATTAAACTCTTATACCAAAAGGAAGAAAATCGTTACAGTCGTGCCTTTGCTTCATTATTAATAGGTGCGATAGATGGTGTAGCACTTCAAATGGTATTGGGTTCAAACGTTTCATCTCCTGAGGATATATCTGAGGTCTATCACTACTTATTAAAAGACGGAATACCAAAATTTTTGGATTACCTAAATAGTCAGGACTTGAAACCACTTACCTAATAGCATGGAAACAGCGCAAAAAAGACAACCCCCTACTATAGGAGGTTCGTCTTTTTTTGCGGTTCATTTTTAATTGGTGAACCTCGAACAAGTGATTTTATTTATAAAGACAACGACAATATTTTATCCAAATCTTCGATCCAAGAAATAATGAAACCAGAGTTCTCCTGTAGTTTATGTGGATCCTTTTCATATCCCTGCAACAATTTATGCTGTCGTTCATAATAAATCTTCAGTTTATAAAGCTGACCTTTGTAGTCATCTATAGTAGAATAATCTTCTTTTTCTATTGCCATGGATAGTTGCAGCAACACACTTTGCATTTCATCCACGGACATCCCCGTTGTTTTTTTGAAATCTCTCAGAACCCATTGACGCTCGAAAATATTGCGTTTAAACCATCCTTTGTATTGCTCGGTATAGGTTTTAACTATTTTTCCTAATCTGAGCTTGTATTCTTGCCTTTGCTCTTCATTTAGCATTAATGTTGAACGATCTATTGTATTTTGAGTATAGACTCCACCATCCATCAGCGCCTGTATAGAGCCAATCTCCTGACCGTTATATTGTTTAGCCAGTGCAACAGAAATTGCAAATCCCGTGCCGGCTGCCTCTGCATCAAGAATCTGCCCTTCATTGTCTCTATAAAACTCTTCAGTTGACATATTCATAAGCCGAGCAATCGTTTCAATGCCCTTTTGAGCCGTTTTCGTTTTTACAAGGCCTGGTCCAATTGCGTATGTAATAATATTAGTGTCTTCCATTTCCCCGGCTAAAGTATTGCATAATTCAACTTGTGCTGTCTTGAACACTTCATACGCTCCCATATACGGCGCAGCACCTGAAGAGGGTACAAAAACAATCACACCTGCGTTGCGTTTGAGCATATCCGGTAAAAACTTCTGGATTAATAACACTGGAGCTCTAACATTTACGAAATAGCTCTGATCCCAGTCTTGAATACTCACAGACTCAATGGCTCCAAATGGTGTAACTGTTGCATTATTAAAAATCACGTCAACAGCACCAAATCGATTATTGATTGATAGCTTCATTATATCGAGTTCTTGTACATTGCAGATATCAATAGGATAGAACCACACCTTGTCAGTGTTCAGTTCTTTGTTAATCGCTGTCTGTGCTTGCATCCCTGTCGTTGTATCGATCTCAGCAATAACGACATTTGCCCCCAGCCAAGTAAGTGCTCTTGCCGCTTCGTAACCAATACCACCGCCTCCACCAGTTAAAAGGACAGTGACATTCTTCAAATGATCTCTTTTAAAATTGCTCTTTTCTATAAGCATACTTACCTCCTATGATGCCCTAGTGTCACACACATAGATAGATAACGTTCGCAGGGATGTCTTAAGCTACATAGCATCACTTCTAATGATAAATGCATATTCACTTTCATTTTCTCCCCAGGTACAGTTCAATTGAAAACCTCTGATTGAAGCACCTGGCTCATAATCTGCACTGTTAGAACTTAATCCTGTGGCTAAATTTGTATCCAGAACAAAAGATCCTTTTTTATTTTCCAATTCAAATGGAACTACTTTTATTTCTTTTTCCGTATATTTAATGTCACCACTTGCATCCAACACATAATCTAGCATTTCAATTGAATCTGGAGCAGCACCTTTAAACTCAATATGGAATTCTGCATTTTTTTTGATATAAGGAAGTTCTGAGGCCGATTTCTCCCTCATGATAGTCTGAAAGGTACCCTCCCTGTCATATTTAGCGCCATTCCATTGGTTAAGTCCAACCACATATTCTATTTCCGTATCGCCGGTAGTAATCACTATTTCCGGTGGTTCTTCTAATTTATTATTGCACCCAGACAAAAGAGTAATGAATACAACGAGTAAAGATGATAGTACAAGATTCTTCATTTGTTTTCTCCCCTTCACCTTTGTAACTACCATTTTTGCCATTTCGAAGTGTTTCAGCTTCTTTTAATAAGTATAACTGATCCATATCTATGTGCCAATTTTTAGGTGATTATATTCAATTTGTTACATCAGACCAACTTTGAATCCATCGCGCCAAGAAGTAAACTGAGGCTGCCAACCATATTTTAATGCTTTACTATTGGATGCCCCCCGTTCACCCCTGCCGCTTTCACTCTGAAACACAGGTGCTGGTGCGCTTATCGCATCCGCATAGACCGGCAGCCACTCCGTTCCGGGTGCAGGTTCATTATCCACGATATTGAATGTACCAGAGGGCCAATCTAATGCAAGATGTGCTGCACGGGCCGCATCGTTCACATGCACGAAGGAACTAATTCCTTCACTCGCAGCTAGTTCACCTTGCCGTACCTGCTCAGCAACAAAACCGTTTGTTGCATACCAAGTATCAGGCCCATAAAATAGTCCATAACGTAAAATGACATGCTCCGGCATTTCGGTCACCTTGCTCTCCAAAGCTTGAATCCCTTCGACTGTTGTTCTTCTAGGCATAGGGGCCTCTATATCAAGTGGCTCATCTTCTTTAGCTGGTTCCCCTCCGGGAGAATAAGCCCATGAGATGCTCTGCGCAATTATCTTACGAACACCAACAGCTAACGCCGCATCTACGAGATTACGCGTCCCTTCTTTCCGAATATTTGCATTATCTACAAAGTTACGAGCACTTAGGGCCGTCAGTTGATGAATAATAACTTCCGGTTGAATTCCCCTTATAATTTCAAATACTGCTTCACGGTCAAATATATCTACCGTTACTGGGAAGCCCCCCATATTCTTAATCACAGGAATATAATCCGGGTTTCGGATCAAGCCAGTGACTTCATGTCCGGCTTGGACTAACATAGTTACTAGTTCTCTTCCAACGATGCCGCTTGCTCCTGCGACTACGATTTTCATCCCGTTTTGGCCTCCATTTCAATCTCAGTTACTTTACGTACCCGATAATTAACCCCAATTACACCGGCAATAATTAATGCTGCACCAATGATATGATAAAACCTAAGCTGCTCGTTCATAAAGATAACTCCTGCCAATATGGAAATAAGGTTGCCCAGATTCACAAACATACTCATACTGGTGGCCTCAAGCTTAGATAACACGTAATTGGATAACAATGAAGAAACTAACGAAGACAATAACCCAATATACGCAATGGAAATGATAAACTGAGGATGGCTTAAAGGTTCAATGAATTCGTACATCGTCCCAGATATCACATGATTAGTAATCGATAATGCATTGAAGCTGACACATCCGAAGAGCATCATCACATAGCTCATTTGAAGTGCGGTAAATCCATCTCTTAGATACCTGGCAACTACACCATATAATGAAAGTAAAAATGCTGACAAGAGGAGCAGAAATATTCCTAAAGCACTCGTACCCTGTGCCGAAGCTCCGCCCATCACAATAATGTAGATCACCCCACCGACCGAGCACAACACAGACAGTTTCTGAATCCAAGTGGTTCTCTCTTTTAGAAAGAGTGCAGCAAGGATTAGAGTGAATACCGGCGATGAAGCTGAAATTATACCTCCGATAGAGGAAGTTGCATGCGTAAGACCAAAAGCTTGAACCCCGAAAAACGCTGTAGGATATACCAATCCGAGCGGCAACAAGCGTAGCCAATTGCGACCTTTCATATCTAACTTAATCCATCCTGCTAGTACAGGAATACCTAACGCTACAAACGAGATAGTAAATCGATAAGCAACGGTGTCGATGGGATCTGCGAAATTCAGGGCTATTTTCGTAAACAAGAAGGAGAAACCAATAATAAGTGCGTATAATAGAGCCAACAGATAGACCTTTTTGGGTCCCTTCATCTCTATTCCCACCTTTCTAATAACTTAGAGTTTGTCAAAGCTGGCCAGCTTGATGAACTCAAGCATAAGGTTTAAGCACTGACCTAACAATCTAAATATACACAAACTGTACCGATACAATTAATTATCAGGAGTGAAGCGCTATGAAGGAATATGCGAAAATAATGAACGATATCGAGCGAAGAATTGATGATGGAGAGATCCGCGGAGGTCAGAGGCTTCCGTCCATCCGCCAATTGGCCGAACATTACTCCTGCAGCAAAAGCACAATCATTCGTGCCTATTCCGAGCTAGAGAAACGCCATCTCGTCTATTCCATCCCACAAAGTGGATATTATGTAGTGCTGAAGAAGGTTGATTTGGAGCCTTCTGCTGGTCACTCTGTCATTGACTTTTCATCTGCAGCTCCTGACCCCAACCTATTCCCTTATTTAGATTTCCAGCATTGCCTTAACAAAGCCATCGATATGTATAGAAGTCATTTGTTTACCTACGGAACGCCACAAGGGCTTCCTTCGCTTCTTAATGTACTGAGTAAGCATCTCACTAACCACCAAGTATTCACTTCACCAGAGTATATTATGATTACTTCGGGTGTGCAGCAGGCACTAGCGATTCTATCAACGATGCCATTCCCAAGTGGCAAACGCACCGTACTTCTAGAGCAACCGAGTTATCATCTGATGATCCAATTACTTGGTAGTTATGGGATCCCAGCTAAAGGAATTGCTCGGTCAGAAAGCGGTATTGATCTAAATGAGTTGGAGCATCTATTCCGCACGGGGAATATCAAAATGTTCTATACGATTCCCCGTTTTCACAATCCCCTCGGAACGTCTTATTCTGAGAAAACCAAAAAAGCGATTGGCGAGTTAGCCAAGCGCTATGACGTATATGTCGTTGAAGACGATTATTTAGCTGACATGGAGACCGACACCAAATCCGATCCCATCTTTGCCTATGGTTCATCACATGTCATATATCTAAAAAGTTATGCGAAAATTTTATTTCCTGGCCTCAGGTTAGGTGTAGCAGTCCTACCTCCGGCTCTCCTAGACACCTTCAGTATGCATAAGCGCTTGTCCGATATTGATAGCTCCATGCTCTCGCAAGCCGCTTTGGAAATCTATATTCAGAGCGGAATGTTCGAACGTCGTAAGCAAAAAATAAAGACGACCTATTACAACCGAATGCAAAAGTTAAATCATGCGCTCGACACTTTCAATGATACCGATGATATCCATCACGCCCAGATTAGTTCAGGGGTCCACACTCATATTGTGTTACCAGAACAATTATACGTCCCTTCATTGATTAATAGATTAAGTAAAAAGGGAGTTATTTTAAAAGAGATAGAGCACTCCTATCTGCCTTCATTTGACCAGCAACAGTCCATGCTGAAGTTAAGTATAACAAAAGTGGTCGAGGATCAAATCGAGGAAGGTATTAGCGCACTTTTCGCAGAAATTAAGAAAGCACGTCGTTTGAGTTGATCTCAACAAAAAAGAGAGGGTCCTCCCCTCTCTTTGCTATATTTAAAAAGTCATATCACGCCCATGTCTTGCTAAATACTCTTCTTTCTCTTTATAATCTGGCATAATACTGCCGACACGTCTCCAAAATGATCGATCATGATTCATATGATGCAAATGACAAAGTTCATGGATGATCACATAATCAATAACTTCAATTGGTGCCATGGCTAGTCGATAATTAAAAGTTAGTTTCTTATCCGAGCTGCAACTTCCCCACTTGGTTCTAGACTCTACGATATCAATGGATTTGGGTTTTACTCTAAGTTCTATTTGATATTGAGTAACTCGTTCATTTATGATCTTCTTGCAGCTAGAGAAATAGAACTTCTTGAGTTTTATTTTAAGTTCTTCCTCATTCAAGTTCCCAATATCTATTAACTCATGAAGAGAATACTCTTTTCCAAGGTGAAGGAATTGGCCTTCGTCCTCATACTCTCTTGGCTGAGGAACCTTCCTAGCCTTCTCAATCGTTTGCAACTTCTCTAGTATCAATTTCCCATGCTGCTGTACAGCATTTATAATGATCTCTTCACTTGTGCCTTTAGGAGCTTTAACGGATATGATACCAAACGAATCTACCTGCAATGCAATCTTCTTTCTTTTCCCGTACTGGACATTAACCTCTATTATGTTATTTTCAAATTCAATTTTCATAAACACCATCGCTTCTACATGTTTTACTGAACCCCCATTCTATCATGATTTCGTTCAGACTTAGCAGGTATTTATTTGTTATCTTAAAAGGGACGTAGCACTCACATCACATCTATAATCTCAAAAAGAGCCTCATTAAACTTTTCCTTTTGGTCAAGCATCGTGATGTGGCCTGCATTTGGAATAGAATAAAATTGCTTGATGGGTGCTTCGACCGTAGAAAAATAATCTTGGGCTAGTCGATAAGGTGTCTGCCAGTCATCCTCGCCATGGATATAAAAAACAGGTGTTTCATATTTTGTACTGATTGCCGCTAAATCGAATGTTTGAATGAGATAATTCAAAATAGCAGACTGGCCCGTTTCAACCACACCAGAGCTTAGTAAATACCTTGTATCTCTTAACGTATAAAATGGGGAGCAAAATACGTTCCACACCAACTCTGCTGTAGGACCAGCAGCTAGCTTATACTTAACTTGCAGCTTGCGAAATTTTACCATCTTCTTTTTCATTTCATCATTGTAAATGGTACCCGGATATGGGCTTAGTGCAGTAAGCGCCTGATAATCCCTCTGATTTCCTGATCCTTTTATGTACTCTAGAGCTCTTTCATAACTAACATTTTCATTTCTGAACATATTAACGACCTGTCCGACGCCAATGTACCTTAACACCAAATGTGGATATTTCAACGTGAACAGGCTTCCCATTACAGAACCCCACGAGTGTCCCATAATGATAATTTTTTCTTTGTTGTATTTAGCTTTTAAGTATTCAACTATCTCATATGTATCTTGGATTACTTGATAAATCGTTGTTGTTGGGTTGACTTGTTTTGGATTATTTTTATAATAGGTTTTACCGCAGTTTCTCTGCTCCCAGTGTACAACAGTTACTTTATTCTCCCACGGTACCTGAAATTCCTGAGCAAACGGTAACATAGGAGATCCCGGGCCACCATGCAAAAACAACAGCACTGGGTTTTGAACATCTTCCCCTCGATGATGCAGATATTGCTGGATCCCTCCAATGGCTACAAATTCCCCATAGTCTACTCCATTTGCTGAAGTAATTTTTATTTCTTTCGCGCGTTTCTTTTTCAAAATGTACAGTGTGGAACAAAAACAAACCATGATAAGTACGAACACCGCCAAAACGCTCAATAAAATTTTCATATAACCTCCTCAGCCCTCTATCCCTTGTGACAAATAACCAGCAATTGAATCAACCATAATATTTAGGGCTTGTTCTTTGCTTTCTCCACCATTGTAGTTATCCTGTGAAGCAATAAACTGCAGACTATCCATCAAATAGGCAAGCACTTTGAAATCACAATGGGATTCACGAATTCTAAAGGCGGCTAGTGTCTGGCTAAAATAATCATTTGCCTTCGCTTGTTCCCATTCTTCAACAGAACTTGGGAGCTTGCGGAACAAATATTCCATATCCGATGGCTTTACATACAATGCGAGACTATCCGGTGCCAAATAAATTTCCTTTAGTACTCTTACGAGTCCTTCTTTGGCATTTCCCTTATCAAGCTGAACGGCTATTACTCTATCAAACAGTTTTTTCTCACTCTTTTTGATAACGGCATAGAGAAGTTCCTCTTTTGAATTGTAATAAGCATAAAAGGAACCTTTCGCTATATTTACAGCCCTTGCGATATCTTCAACAGTAACCCGTTTAACACCCTTTTGCTTAATTAGCTCGACTCCATTTATGTACATGGCCTCTATGTCAATAGTGATTGGGCCCTCACTCGATCAAATCCATCACATCACGTCGCATGCTTTGCGGCACTTCTTTAGTTGGTTTGCCCAAACGAACGAGCACCTGAATGGTACCTCCATCTGAAGCATAATCATGATGAATACTGTTGTAAGGTTCTTTCATCTCAGGGTATTCCTCCAGAGCCTGACTTAGTGGTTGCACAACAAATCCTAAACGGTGAGCTGTCAGTGTCAATTTACTATACAGCATGCCGCTTTGGATCTGACTAGAACGGCTATTATCCTTCGTAATAATCATGGCATAGGCGGGTGTATTATCCACCGATGTCTGGGCCGACTTAATAAACATATCCGCTGCAGCTTGCCCACTGTTCATCGATGGAAAAAGCGTAACCAAGCCCTGCATAAGATGCCGCATAAGCCCTGATGTCCCCTGCCCTTCGACAGAAAAGCCATACCGAAACTTATTCTTCTGGTATTCGTTAGCACGAAAGATGATTTCCGATTCCTTCATCACACGAGTCACGCCTGCTTCAATGGTTGCCGCCTTCATTGCATAACTGCCCAGTTTATCTACGTTTTCTTTGTCCTGAAAAATCTTTATCGCCATATTCATGTCCGTGGTGAGGTTGATCAGTTGATCTATCTGTTCAGAGGTTAACTTGGTCGATTGATAAGCCACTCGGTTTGTATCTGGCAAAAATATAGGGTCATAAAGGGGACTACTCAGAGGATTGTCTTTCGTCAGCGTGATTTTTGCAACGGGTGTAGTATTCATGCTCTCTAGCAGCTGTTGTTCGTCATAGTCACCTTGTGGAAATAGCTCCACTGTAGATTTATAACCTAATTCATCCCCGGCGATTTTGACATATTCCAAAAAGGTACCCTGCGTAACCATCATCTGCCGTGCAAATGGGTCTACCTCGTTAGTAAGACGGTCGCTGTCAGCGTATAAGTAAAATGCAAGCGGATTATCTCTGTCCAGCCTTATCTTCCACGGTTGCATGTTATGTCCGTTTGCAGCTAACAGACCGTGAGCTATAAGGCGAATTCTTGGATCTTCAAATTTTTGCGAGTACTTTTTTCCCCAGGGTTCTAGATATTTGGGCGACTGGAAAACCCCACTTATGATGAACAAGGATGCAACAGCAATGATTAATAAGAGACCTATACTCGAAATAATAATAGTCATTGTTTTCTTCCCCTTCTTCTTACTCATCTAAGACTACCTCCACTTTCAGTTTGAATTGACCTGATGATAAGTTGAAAAGCTGCTGATAACAATTCTTCCGGTTCCGTCCGGTGATAATTTTTAATATATTTTTCTTTTTTCTTTGCGATATTGAATACACCGATCATGCACGCCCATAATACTAGAGCAGTTTGTACAACATCCAATTCTCCACGGATAATCCCTTCCGCAATCCCCTTTTCCAGCGCTCCGGTCAGATGCCCCAATAGTTCTTCTCCAAGTGCATAACACTCTTCTTGTGATTGAACGGGAACCCCCTTTTGAAAGTCGAGTTCACCATTTTCATACTCCATAATGGCACTGAAATATTCTGGATGTTCCATGCTGAACCGATAAAGCGTCAAAGACATCTGTTCTAGTTCCGCAATCGCATGATTTGCATTTTCCTTTGGTGCGTCAGTCTTCAGCATAGCGATTAACAACTTATATCCCCTTGTCATAATTTCAAAATAGATCTGCTCTTTACTATTGAAGTAGACATACACTGTTCTCTTACTGAACTCCGCCTCTTTGGCTACATCATCCATCGTGGCATGATCATATCCCTTTGTGAAAAAGATTCTTTCTGCTGCATCTATGATATCGTTCCTGCGGATTTCCTTTTCCTTCTCCTTGCGATCATGGATTCCCAATCGTTACACCCCTCGGATTCACTATAGTGTTGCGAAGTAAACTCACAGTTTACTTTAATGTATGTTACGCCCCATAGTTTGTCAATATATTCCTTTATGAAGGCAAATAAAAAACAGATCCTCCTTCACTCAAGGTGGACCTGTCATATATTATGAATCATTTATCCGAGCTATTTACTCACACAATTTCTACCTTTTTTCTTCGCACGATATAAGGCGGTATCCGCCGCTTTCATGACGGCATCTGGATTTTTATACTTTTCACTTTTTTGGGAGACCCCGATACTTACGGTTATGTAAAGTTGTTTTGAAGATTTTGAACTTTTGGATCTACTCTTTGAGTTCTTTCTGGATCTACCTTTCCCCCGTAATGTGAAAGCCCGCTTTGATATTTTATCTCTTAGTTCTTCCAGATGAGGAAGTACATCATTTATACTTTTGCCTGGGAACAGAATCGTGAACTCCTCACCACCATAGCGGAAGGATTTCCCCCCACCCGTAACATCCTTTATAGTAGAAGCGACTAGCTTCAACACCTCATCCCCCGTATCATGACCATGGGTATCATTAAATTTCTTGAAATGATCAATGTCCAGCATCGCAATAACATAGTTCATGCCCAATTTCATCATATCTTGCTTAAGAGCCCTCCGGGATGGGAGACCTGTGAGTTCATCGGAAAAGGCCATGGAATACGAATCTTGAATGATTGAGGTGATAAGAATAATCCCAGAAATCCCGAAAAATATAGGATACAGTATGGGGTTATCGTTATGATGTAACACAAAAAACAGGGCAAATAATACACCTATAAAGGAAATATCCTGCGATGATCTATATGAAAATTGCCTAACGATAAGGATGATTAGAGCAGCTATAAAGGCTAAGATTGATACCTGAGATATGGAAGTTACGGTATGTAGATTCACTGGTACTATGTCTTTATTTATCAGGCTCAGGAACTCTCTTTGTCCTGGTTTGATAAGCCAATAGGAGAGTAGGACCTGAGATAGAATAAAGCCTATCCGAATAATCCCCCATAAACTTAAGATACCCCGTTCTTTAAAAAAGGAAAATATTGCAATGTTTATAGGAATCAACAAACAAATGATCGAATAGATATCAGCCACTTGCACTGATTTACCCATAGTCTCCGGCAAATATGTAATTGAAGCTAAACTTAAAGTAAGAATAAAGAGGATGAATAACTCTCTACTACGATTAAACTTCCAAGCGATGGCGCCGCCTATGAGAAATATGGCATAAGGAGAAAGTTCGATTATATCTAATTGTGGCTTTGACATGGTATTAGTCTTTGTAAAAAATATATAAGCTAGAACTATTAAAACAAAGGGTAATAAGATCAATAAAGCAGTTTTAATCATCGTCTTCAAGTTGCATAATCCCCTTCGTGCGTTTGTCATCTGTCCATTAATATTATCGGCTATAACGAGTCACTAGCTTATACTTCATGTTGGGGTTCACATAAAATCTACGTATTCTTGAATTTAATTCAACAGAAATAATCCCCATCTTGAGAAGGGGATTATCTGGCTCAACACCAACATCAGTGCTTGAAAAAAGTATAACGCAGATCAATAACCGCTCCGCGGACGGATTATCCTTACGATCGCTGTTGCCTCCGAATTTATTTGATTATATCGCTTATAGCGGTAAAAATTCGGAGGCAAAGCGTATTCTTCCGAAGTAGCTTTCCTTTGGAAAGCTTTTAGGCGACCGCTCCGCTTCTTCAGGACAATTCCGTCCTCTCCACTATGATCTACATATACTTCTTCAATTAACAAGCACTGATTACTGTTTAGAGCCGATTATCTTTTAGGATTATTCATTCATTCTTTATAATGCAAGTTCATAAACCCGTACTTCATGCAATCTATAACACAGTGGAAGTAATTCACTTTTTCTTTCGATAGGTGCTTCGAAATTGATATTTCTTATCCCGTAGATGTCCCCTACACTATCAAGATTAAGATACTTTTTAATCACATCATCTTCTTTTAAACCTTTGATATAGGCGTTTAAGTAGGCTTCTTTCATCACAAACCCTTGCTTTATGTACCATCTATTAGAAAGCTCATCATCTTGAGTCCACACCTCAATACGATTTATTCCGATTTGTAGCAGTCTCTCTTTAATAGACTCAAGCAACCTTGTTGCAACTCCCAAATGTCTATACTCTGGAAGAACTCCTAAATGCCATATTGTAGCGCCTATACCACCCTTTAAATAACAGACGTCACCTATAGATTCCTCATATTCAACATCAATGAATCCAACAATTGTTCCATTTTCTTCAGCAACGAGACAAATAGACGGTTTTTCATAAGTCTCTTTCTCTCTTCTAATATCGTCAAAATAAGAGCAATCCAAAAACGAAATAACTCTACATCTTACCCAACCTGTTTCATCCTGTTCCTCATAATCTCTAATTATCATTTTTTGCTCTCCTTAAATCAGGACGCTTATCCTCACTTATTTCTTCTTTTTCTTTTTTTCTTCAGCAAGTTTAATATTCTCGTCCACTCTGAATTTAACGATTTTACTTATTAATTCATAAGGTAGTGGCTTTTCTAACGGAAACTGCACTGACCCTTTTGCTCCCTTATATTCCGCTAGTTCTTCTCTAAAAGCATCAATTCCACTAGGGGTTGGATAAAATCCAATATGATTCTTGTAAGCAGCGAAATGCACCAGATTTCCATGCAACGCAAAAGTAGGCATTTGATAACTCATCTTTTCCTCTGCACCAGGTGCTGACTCTTTAATCACTTTTCTTAATGACTCAAGTATGGTCTGAACCTCAGGTGTAAACTTTCGAATGTACTCATCAATCGACTCACAGGTAACTTGGTTATCTTCCATGATTTTCTCCCCTCGTTATCTTCAATTATGATTCCATTTGCTCAATAAACTAACCAATTGTCTCGTTAGATATGGCGAAACGTCGCCTATTCCGGCTACTGTTTCTAGCAGTTCAAAGGTGTGTCCACCCCACGGACCTTGTGGATCAAATACTTGCCTGCCGATTCGCAATCCCGCTGGATCAATAAAACTACTTAACTGTTGTATTCCTTCATTTAGTAATTCGGTAGGTAGTGGTTTGTTCCTACGCCGGGACCATTCTACTAAGAAGGACATGCCCCGCAATATATCATATTCAAAAAATCTCGGAAAGCACGGCTTCAACCATTCCGTATCGATGATGTTGCCGCTTTGTTTGGAACATACTAAACGATGCTCGATTAAATAACGTGCGCCTTGATCCAAGAAATCGGCTTCCTGCACAGTAAATGCACGGTTCGTATAATACAGAATAGCCTCAAGCGGAGGTAATGTTGAAACGATAGAGCTCTTATTAGAATGAGTATAGGCATCCGGATCGCAGTTTAGTCCTCCATCCGACAGCTGATGTTGTAGGAACCATTCGCGAATCCACGGCAACTCTTTGTCCAAATCACAGCCATAGGCCATCAATATCATATAGAATACCGCAAGCTCACAATGACAACAATCCATCTTTATTTTATCAGTTTCACTTGTTGGATGATCGTCGGCGGATATGATAAATACCGGCCATGTTTGAGTTTCGAGTATCTTTTTTGCTTTGGCAATAGCGGACCCCGGAATTTGCTTCACTTCCCCCATCTCATAGAGAGCAGCCATATGCCACCAGGCGCCGTTCCACTTTCTGCGACTGTCTTCGCAATTTTCCATAGCTAAATCCGGAGTAGATTCAAGAAATCGTATAGACTCTTCGATTGCATGTTGAATATGATCCATGAAAATAACCCAGCCTTTAATAATATTTATTAACGTTCTGTTTCCCCTAAAACCAGCCTTTTTTACACTCTACACTATGACATAAATATTGGAATTATGATAGGAGATGTTCTATGGGAAATTCTCTATTATTCTAGCTCTTGATGTGCAGAATTTTCAGTTATAGTCCCGATAACTTATTGTTATAAAAAATAGGTACGACATGGGTTCACACCTCCAATTTAAGTGGTATAATCACTTTAATTTGTTGAATATATAGCAAAGTTTTTTTCAACAAGAGTGTAATAACAAACAGAAATCAGGTGATCAGATGTTCGAACTAAAATGGCTATGGCAAAACCTGCAGGGTGACAGAACGAGGTATATTCTGGCTCTTTGTCTCTCGGTGGTGGGCTCCGCGCTCATGATCGTGAATCCGTACATAGGTCAACGCATTGTCGATACGTTCATAGCCAACGACAACGCGGTGCAAAATTTAACACATGAGCGTGGGCTGCTCATTACGCTCTGCTTAGCCATGATTGGCTTTTCCCTACTTCGTACAGGGTTAGCCTACTTCACAACGATGCAGTACGAGCGTTCCTCCCAGAACATGCTCTATCGCGTCCGCATTTATCTGTTCAACAAGATTCAGGGGCAGGATATGCATTATTACGACCATAACCGTACCGGTGACCTGATGACCAAGATGACAGGTGATCTGGACATGGTGCGGCACTCCATGGCTTGGATCATCAAGACGATTATCGAATCACTTGCGATCTTCATCGCCGCTGTCATCTATTTCTTCACCATCGATGCGCAGTTGACGTTGTGGCTGCTGATTTTGGCACCCCCGATTTTTATCGTGGCTTATATCTTTGCGAAGCGGGTTCGCCCTATGTATACCGACCTGCGTGAGCGGCTATCGCAGCTCAACACCACAACGCAGGAGAACATCGCGGGAAACCGGGTTGTTAAGGCTTTCGCACGCGAGGAGTACGAGGTCGAGAAGTTCACGGATAAGAATATCAGTTATTCCAAAGCTAACAAGACAGCCGCACTCGTATGGCTCGATTACTTTCCTTACCTAGAGACCCTTGCGCAAGCCTTCAATGTAATCTTAATGCTGGTAGGTGGTCTGTTTGTCATGAACGGCCGGATCACCTTTGGTGAATTCGCTGCCTTCTCTTCGTTGATCTGGGCCATTTCCAACCCCATGCGCAACATCGGCATTATTATCAACGATATTCAACGCTTTTTCGCCAGCTTAACCAAGATTGTTGAAATTTACTACGCGCGTCCAAGTATCGTTAACGAGCATAACCCTGTAGACAAACGCCGTTATAAGGGCCGCATTGAGTTTGAGAATATCAGCTTCAAATACGACGGAGTCACGGTTCTGCACGATGTCAGCTTTACAGTGGAACCGGGTGAAACCGTCGCCATTATGGGTTCGACAGGTGCAGGCAAAACAACGCTCGTTAACCTGATTCCACGTTTCTATGATGTGTCTCACGGACGCGTGCTGGTCGATGGCACCGACGTACGTAAGCTGGAACTCGATGAGCTCCGTGGTAACATTGGCATTGCAACTCAGGATGTTCTGTTGTTCTCAGATACGATCGATGGAAACATCTCCTTTGGTAACCCTGAAATTCCTGAAGAGGAAACGAAAGAATATGCCCGGCTCGCTGCTGCGCACGACTTTATCACGAAAATGCCTGAAGGATATGACACGATTGTAGGGGAACGTGGTGTTGGCCTGTCTGGTGGGCAGAAGCAGCGTATCGCGCTTGCTCGCGCCTTGGCGGTGCACTGTCCGATCCTGATTCTGGACGACACCACCTCCGCCGTCGATCTGGAAACCGAGGAGCACATTCAGAAAAGTTTACGTGAACTTGACTATCCTTGTACCAAGATCATCATCGCTCAGCGCGTGTCCACTACTGCGGAGGCTGACCGTATCCTCATTCTCGAAGAAGGACGTCTCATCGAGGAAGGAACTCACGCTGAGTTACTAGCAAAGCGGGGTTATTATTACGAAGTGTTTAAGCTACAGAACGAGGGCATTGGAAGGCAGGTGACCGATCATGGCTAGAAATAAATTTGACATCGATGAAGATCTGGAGTCGCCATTTGATATTAAGCACTTTCGGCGCGCGTTAGTCTACATCAAGAGTCAGAAAAAACCGATGATTGTTGCGTTTGTGCTAAGCGCACTATCGGCAGCCATTGCGTTGTCAGCACCACTCATCATGCAACATGTTGTCGACGTGACTATCCCGGCGAAGGCGGCACTCCCCCTAGTAGGATGGTCAGGACTGATGCTGGTGACGATTGTAGTTAGTGTCTATCTGGCAACGATCCGCTCACGTATCATGACGAGCGTTGGTCAGGACATTATTTTTGATATCCGTACGGATCTGTTCAAGCATTTACAGGAACTTCCGTTCAAATATTATGATGATCGTCCACAGGGCAAAATTCTGATTAGGGTCGTTAACTATGTCAACTCGGTATCAGATGTGTTATCCAACGGTATTATCAACTTCATTCTTGAAATCGTGAATCTGATTTTTATTGCTGCTTTTATGTTTGCCGTAGATGTTCGGCTCTCGCTTGTTATTCTCGCGGGACTCCCCGTCTTCCTCGCCATCATGCTGATGATCAAAACCCGGCAACGGCGGGCATGGCAAGCGGTATCCAACAAGAGCTCCAATATGAACGCATATCTGCAAGAGAGTATTAGCGGCATCCGTGTGACGCAAATCTTCTCCCGAGAACAACGTAATGAAGGCATCTTTACTCGCCTATCTAGCAATTACCGTACAGAATGGATGCGTGCCTTGCGGTATAACGCCTTAATCCCGTTTAGCGTTGACAACTTGGCTACCATTGTCTCTGCCTCGATTTATCTGGTAGGACTACTGGCCCTTAACCCAAAAGATGTGACTTTTGGTGTCATTCTTGCGATGGGAGCCTACGCGTTTCGTTTCTGGCAGCCGATTCTGAACCTGTCGAATCTGTACAACAGCTTTATTAACGCCGTAGCTTACCTTGAACGTATTTTCGAAACGCTTGACGAACCGGTAACTGTTAGTGATGTGCCTGATGCGAAGGAACTACCTCCTATCCAGGGCAATGTGTCCTTTGATGAGGTTACCTTTGCTTATGACCCAGGTAACAACATTCTCGAGAACCTTTCCATCGACATTAAGGCGGGAGAAAGTATCGCTCTGGTAGGTCCAACAGGCGCAGGGAAAACAACAATTGTGAACCTGATCTCGCGCTTTTATAATGTGACCGATGGTATAATATCGATCGATGGCCACGACATCTCGCAGGTGACACTTAAATCTCTGCGTAGCCAAATGGGCATCATGCTCCAGGATAGCTTTATTTTCTCAGGTACGATTCTCGAAAATATTCGTTACGGTCGGCTTGATGCCACGGAAGAGGAAATTATCGCCGCCGCGAAGACCGTATGCGCCGACGACTTCATCCGTGAATTTGAACAGGGCTACCAAACAGAGGTCAACGAACGCGGCTCGAAGCTGTCACAGGGACAACGTCAGCTTATCTCGTTCGCACGGACGCTCTTGGCCGACCCGCGCATTCTCATCCTGGATGAAGCCACTTCGTCGATTGATGCCAAGACCGAGCGGCTACTTCAGCAAGGCCTGAACGAACTACTTAAAGGACGGACCTCATTCATCATCGCGCACCGTCTATCCACCGTCAAAAACTGTGATCGCATCATGTATGTGTCCGATAAAGGAATCGCGGAATGCGGATCTCACGACGAGCTAATGGCTCTTGGCGGCCTATATTACAGGTTATACTCGGCACAAAAGATGGAGATAGAAGATTAATATAGTAGACAATAAAAAAACACCTTTAAGTTGAAAATACGAGTGTTGTAAAACACTTGTATAACTTGGAGGTGTTTTTACATCGTGGCGTTCTTCGTTCAGCTACTTCTTATTCACGTAAGAAAAACCGTACTGATTCAATATGCCGCATAACGATTACCTCCTTGTATGTGTCTTATATATGAGTCGTGAGACATGCATATATAGGAAGTGAGTCGACATGTAAAGGAGTTGTGAAATTTCCAATACGGATAACCGGGACATAGGTAATTAGGTTTATAGTGTAAAAGGGTATATTTAATATTATAATGATAAAATTACACATCATAGAAAGATATCTTCTTTATTTACTAGGACTAGGAGTGGCACTATGGCAGAAGATTTGATGCTTTTACAGGAAAAAGTAACATTGCTTAGATCTGAGGGAAAATACAAGGAGACCATCGAGGCTTGTCATAATCTTCTTGAATGGGGTATGGCAGCAAATGATCATAAATCCGTGTTAGTCGCACATCTTAATAAAATAGCTTCTTATTATTGCATTGGCGATATTGAAGAGGCCTTCAACAATATTAGTACTTATAATGAACTTTGTAATATATATGGGGACGAAATAGATAAGTTAAACTTATACAATATTTTGTTTTTACTTTATGAATTTAATAAGGATTTCAACAAGGCAAAGGCGACACTCGAAGTAATTATTGATTTAGCAAAAAAGCTGAATAAGTATATCATTATCAGTAATGGATATAGCAATTACAGTCATATATACTATGCTGAAGAAAACTATGAAGCCGCTTTAGAAATGGCTCAAGAAGGACTTGATACGGCTAAATTGCTAGAACCAGCAAGTCCAATTTTAGAACTAAGAGTGAAATTAAACATAGCTAAAGCACTTATCGGGCTAGAGAACTTTGAGGCCTCGAAGTTGCTGATTGATGAGATGATTAATGATCCTATTCTAGATTCTTTTTTAAGAGAAAAATCCAATTGCTATGATCTACAAGGAAACTGGTACTCCAAACAAGCATTATATAGAGAAGCATTCGAATCTTATACAAAGGCTAAAGATCTTGTGGAAAGCTACAATGATGTCTATTTGCTAAAAACAATTCAAGCCGAAAGATGCAAATTATGTGACCTAATGAATGATGTACAGCTTGGATATTTAGTACAAAAAGAATACATATCAATCCTTAACCAAATTAGTAATAGAGAGTTGGAGCTAGTTGCTCTACGACTAAATATAAAGCACAGCATAACGGACATTGAGAAAAAGGCTAATACCGACTATCTAACCGGTTTATACAACCGGAAATATATTGAGCACATAGCAAATCAATGGTTAGAACAAGCATCTATAACAAACGACAATATAGTATGCATAGCTTTTGACATCGATAATTTCAAATCTATTAATGATACATATGGTCACCTATTTGGTGATGAAGTCATACAACAAGTGGGTAAATCTTTTTCTGAAAAATTCGGAGAACATGATTTAATCGGCCGCTATGGTGGAGATGAATTTATTATTATTTCAAAAAACATATCGCTTCAAGATGGAAAAATTAAGGCTGAACAAATAGAAGAATCCTTTAAATCCATTGAAATTATGAAGAACGGTCTCTCCATTTCGATAACAGCAAGTATTGGAGTTTCGGATAACTCAGGCGGAACTGTACTCACTTTTACAGACCTATTTCAAAAGGCTGATGTAGAACTTTATAAAGCTAAATTGCTTGGAAAAAATCAGATTAGCTGTAGGAGTTAGAGTTTCATCCCACTATCCCCAAAAGGAAAAAGAAAAAGAGAAAAGCGTAAGCTCTTCTCTTTTTTTATATCAATTGATTCTCATAATTTTTGGACATCAAGACTTTCAGGATCAATACAATACACTTGCACTTCTAGTGCATCTATAAGCCTTTTTAGATATATTCTTTCGCCATTATAAAGTTCTTTCATTTCCTTATGTTGTAACGAATCCATACTAATCAATATCGCTTTTTTAATACATGTATTTGTTCCGAATTCACTTGAATAACTATCCAAAAATTTGGATTTTGACAGAACTTGATAATACGTGGCTATCTCAAAAACACATCTTAACATGGTCTCCTTGTTTTCTTTCACTTTTAATTCGATCAAAAAAATACTTTCATCTGCTATTGAGATTATATCTATCTTAACGTCTGGAGAAGATAAATCGAATGAGGAAAGAATAAAAAAAGATGACTCCTGACGTATTCCAGGAGCCATCTTCTTTCGCCTTAGGCACTTTTTATTAAATGTCTACAACTCATTAAACTTGATGCGCCACACATTTACCAATTATTACCTAAACCCCTGATGACCGTGAAATTTGGACTCTTATCTTCGCCGTAAATCGCGCGAACCCCAGGGTTATTCACCTTTACATTCGTAAAGCTTGCTTGACCAACAACCGGCCCTTGTCCTTGCTCGGCGCTAGCAACAAGTTTGATCCCATAGCGGCTCGGGTTGTTGATGTTGACATTTTCTATGCGGATGTTCTGCATAGGGAGGTTTTCTGGCGATTTGGTCTGGAACATCAAGCCATAGTAAACTGAATTGTTAATGTCTATGTTCTTGACCAGAATGTTCTTGAGAGCTCTGTCTCCTCCGAAGAACCAAATAGCCCCAAAGTTTTGGTATTCGTTAATTTTGTCATCCGCACCCACACTGGTCCAGAAATCTCCTCCCGTTCGATCTAAGGTCACGCCGTCAAACACCGTGTCCTTGTCACCAAATCCTAACGTGTTGTATCCAAAGCTCAAACTGCTGATTGTAATTCCCGGATAAGTCAACGTATCCGCAGCATAGAGGTTTTGGAACAAGTTATCGGAACCTCCGTATGCCGCGAATGCTGCCGCTCGTCTTACGTTTGTTGCGGTCAGATTGGTGTACTTATTCCCTACATTGTAAGAGCCGCCAGCATCAATCGCGCTAAACAGGGCGAATGCATCGTCTCCGGCTCCTCTGGAATAATTGTTATCAATCACGTTATAGGACGATCCGTTTGTCATGTTAATACCGTCTGCAAAGGTATTTTTGATTCGATTGTTTTTAAAGGTATTGTTAGAAGAATTGACCCCCCAGTACAAGCAGATGAAATGCTCGACCCAAATATTCTGGACGGTTACATTCTTCATTCCGTTACCGTCGATAAATTTACCAGGTCCATCCGTTCTATAGATATAGTTCCCCCATGCTGACAAGTCTCGTATCGTTGAACCATCCGCCGTAGAGCTGATATTAAAGCCAATATCGGTATTGGTTTGATTTGTCGGAGCTACCAGCTTGGTATGCCATGGGCCGGCGCCAATAATCTCAGTCGCTCTTCCGTATAAGAAAATTTTGTTACTGAGCGTCCATTCACCGGCAGGAATGAAAATTCCTTTCTTCGTTGAGTCCTGTCTGAATTCGTTCAACGCCTGTTCAATCGATTTCGTTGCCGAAACCTCAACATATTTGCTCGGATCGGGATTGGAAGCAGGTGCTGCAACATTCTCTGTTTCAAGCATATCCAAATAGATCCACGGGACATCGCCGTTATCTTTTTGGATCTTTATCTTCGTTCCGGCAGGGAACACCTCGTCAAGTAGCAGTTGTGAGTCTTCATAGAGCCAATAAGCGGTTAACCCTGCTCCTGCCTGATTGTCATATCCCAGTCGGCCCAATGTGCTGGGGGTCGCATAGACATGAGAGAACTTGGATGTCACTGTAAAGGCACCCTTTTTCACACCGTTGGCATAGATACTAACAGTTCCCGACGTATTCTCGGCTACTGAGCTGCGAAGCACAAAGGCGTTGGCAGGTGAGGTTAGTGTATATTCTACATATTCACCCGTAGAATCAAGATATACAGCAGACCGGCCTGAAGCTTCGCCAGCATAATCACCCGGCTTGAAGTTTGGAGCTAGTATCGTTCCGTTCGTCTGGTTAGAAGTTGATTCCGCCTCAATAATTGTAAACGGCATATTAGCTCCACGCCCAATATAAACCCTGTTTGTGTTTATATTGTTTTCTTGTTTCGCCAGGATTTCGTTATCATCCGGAGTTACGGTAGCCGTCACTGTGTAGCTGCCGTTGGCAGCAGTCCATGTGCCCATAGTAACATTCGCCGATCCCCCAGCAGGTATCGCCCCGTTTAACGTACCATTTAATGAGAGAACCGTGTTTCCCTGACTGTTCTTAAGCGCAAGAGTAACGTTATGCGTGCCGCTCGTGGTAGCAATATTCCCCTGATTCTTTAGATTCACCGTATAGGTTACGGCATCTCCGGCACTAGGGTTGCCCGGGGACCAGATTGCTAATGGTACAAGATCAGCGCTCGGAACCTCACTTACAATCAAAGGGGTGGGATGAGTATAGCTGTTATTGGTCTTATCCAATTCCACAATGCCATTATTCTCATCAACTTTAGCGCTAACCGTATATGAAGCTGCGATTTTAGCGCCAATATTAACTGATACATTTTCGGAAGCGCCCTGGGCCAATTGGCCGACAGTAGTAGTTCCCGCCAAAACGTTATTTAAATAAAAGTTAACCGCTGTTGCAGGAGAAGGTGCCGTACCCATATTTCCAACCGTTGCCGATAAGGTAATAGGTGCGGTTTCATTAGGAGAAACCGGGGCCCAAGTGAGACCTGAAAACGTAAGGTCCGGATTAGGAGCAGGCGTTCCGAAGATCTGGAATTCTGCTATCTGGCCTGCTGAAGATCCGGAATTGCTCGTAAAGACGAGGCGTACTTCCGCTGCACTAGCCGTGAGCGGAATCGTCACTGTATTTCCTGTTGCAGGATTAAACGTATAAGACGTAGCCGGCACCAAATTGACGAAGCTTGAGGCGCTCTGCTCGCGACCTAACACCTGGATATTTTGCGTGCGGGTCCCCCATGAAGATGATGGATTCAGCTTGAGTACAATCGAGTTAATACTCGCATTCGCCCCAAGACTGACGGTTAAATTGTTCGGATATGCGTTGGATGCACCCTCCCAGTAGGTATTCGTGTTACCATCGTTGGCATTGATCGCAACAAAGGTATGAACAGTGGAAGATGCCGTAATCGGTTTATTCAGAGCCAGATTCGTTCCACCGACGACAACTTCACCAACACGTGTAACAGTATTACTGCGAGTGGACGAGTTACCTGCCACATCCTTGGCGATAACATAATACGTAACACTCGCACTCGGCGGCTGGTTATCGGTAAAGGTGAGCGTGGTGCCATTCAACGTGCCTTTTAGCTGATCGTTCGCATAAATTTCGTAGCTCTGCACGCCTACATTGTCCGTAGCGGCATTCCAAGTCAACAGGATCGTTCCCGTCGTAGGCTGCGCATACGCCAGGTTACTCGGTGCGGTAGGCGGTTCTATGTCTGCACCATTCGATTTGTTGAAATTGATCCAGTTGAAGTTAAATCCATTTCCACTCGCATAGACCTGAAGCGTTTGTAAGCCTGCGCTCAGCGGTACTTCCGCTGTAACCGTTTGCCAAGTTTGCCAGGCTCCTGTATTTGGTACGGAAGTCGTAGCCAACGTTGTCTGTCCCGAGCGAAGCTGGAGTTCTCCCGTATTTCCACTGCTGGCCACTCGATATTCAACGGTGTAAGTACCCGTCTCCGCGACATTTACGTAATAGTCCAGCCAATCACCTACGTCAATCCAACCAACGTTCAATCCTCCCCCTACATCGGATGTCTGCTGCGTTTGAACGCCATTCATAGCATCCCAATTTTCAGCTTCTATTTGTCCGGGGATCGGCTTGGCAGTAGGCGCAGCAGTTGTTCCATAGATCTCCACTTCGGACAGTTGGGCTGCCGCCCACCCCGTATTTGCAGTGAAAAGAACTCGCAAGATTTGCGTATGGGTCGATGGAAAGTTAATCGTTACGGTATTACCTAACGTTTGGTTAAACGTATATTCTGCAGTATCGACTATGGTTGAGAAATCTGTTCCATTTGTGCTGCCTTGGATGGACAAGGTTTGCGTTCTTGTCTCCCAATTAGTCGGAAGCTTCAGCACAACTTGATCAATAGTTTCAGAGTTTCCAAGATGAACCTGAATCCATTGCGGGAATGCATTGTTCGTACTTTCCCAATACGTTCCTTGATTCTGATCTTTAACGTTATTTGCCACGTATACATCACTATAGCCACTTGCAGTTACGTTCTTGCCGACTGCGAGGTTTGGACCACCTGCAGCAGAGACTTTAATGTTCGATCCAATACTAGAAAAGAAGGCCGAGAGAATAATGGCTACCGCTAACGAGCAAACGACAAACTTATTTCGCATCTTATTCCTTCCTCCTAACAGAGTAATGAAACAATTTCGGACATTACGACAAATACGATCATTCTTACTGTTTTTATTCTGTGACTTGCTACTCACTCTTCTGCAGCAGAACAATGATAACGCTTACAATAATCAATTGTTTATTAATTCCCTCCTTCCATGAGAGCTTGTTTTCCTGGTGTAATTTTATTTTAATGTTACATTTTGGAAATATTAAGGTGTGTTGCAACACTTAATATGTCAATTACTATGTATTTACATATTCTGTTTTTTTCCTTAACAGTAAGTGGCTCAATTAAAATAAACTAGAGGGAATATTACCCTCTAGTTTATTAGACTTATTAATCAATTTAACGGTATCGAATAAAACAAACGATTTCCATTGCTGTTGGTATACCAAATAATTTTGTTGCCACTAATGATGGGACTGCATTCTGATAATACAAAATCCTTGGTCTGAATGTCGCCGATGGCTTTCCCATTCCCATCAATCAGAACATATTTCAGGTCACCAGGATGATTATCTTTACCAAATTCCTGCCATAGCACCATCATCTTGTTGTCTGATATTTTCACCAATTTAGGTATGGAAGCGACTAGGTTCGTGCCTACATATTTAGCCAAGGTGATATGATTCACTGCAGTGCTTGTCTTTGGCAATACATTAAGAATGATATCCCTTTGATCTTTCTCCAAACCAACCATCTCATAAGACGTATACTCCTTGACAAGCGAATGGTCAATGGTATTCATTGCGACAATATAGTTGGCTGCAGACATTTCAAACCCGCCTATAGAAACTCCCGTGGTGTTCGCTCCGATTTTACCAGGGATATCAAACAAGTCTACCTCACTATAGCTGGTTCCGTTTGCTTTATTCAGCACAATCGAACGGGGATAGGCATCACCGTGATCAACCAGAACATGATTACTTCCATCAAACAATACATACTGATCAAAGGAATGACTTACATGATTCTCTTGGAATTTCCCCATATCGTTGGTTACGGTCATGGTTTTGGTATTTACGATAATGGTGAGCTGGGATTGATGATTTAATTTATCCTCCGTCGTGTATCTTGTACGTGAAGTGTGAAATACAAGCGTATCCCCAGCTTCAGCCATCCTACCTGCGCCTGCATCAAAAGGCTCTACTGTATAGCTCTCCCCACCCTTTATGGAGACACTATCGATTCTATTGAAGCTTTTATCATACCGGACGATACGAATTACTTCTTTCTTGTCATCCTCTTCTCGGTTGTCTTGTCCAAAAGCAATATAGTTATACTTCTCCCCACTGTAGAAACCACCAAACAGCGGTAGCTCGTAGGGAATACTCTTGTTTCCACTTAGTTCATACTGTTCATTATATGTTTCAATCGTAACATCCTCATTCGCCTCAATGACACTTACAGTCCCATCGTTATTATTCACAAGATATGAAGCAACTGTACTTTTCCATCTAGGAAAATAAGAAGATTCTTCGTTATTCTTGGCTTCAAAGGCCGTCTTAACACGGTAAGTGTGATCTGAGGTTTGGGAGAATAGTGATATTCGATTGGACTCATTGTCATATTCGATATCAAATGGAATCTTGCTCGCCAAATCTCTCAATTGAAAATAATTGTTTCCATCAATATTGTATGCCGTAATCAGCTGCAACTGCCCATTCACCAGAACTTTTGAGGTTGAGAGCGAGGCTGAATAATTTCTATTGCGACTATAATAGTTGCCGCCATCTGTTTCTTCAGGAGTATAGGCTTGCCCTGTTATGATCTCTATAGCGTTATTTTCTTTATTCCAAGATATATCAAATTGACTCGTAGTTCCTGTGAAATACTCCGCTAAATCACGCAGTCTAAAATAATTGTTATTCGAAATATTGAATCCATTAAGACTCTTCTGTTCTCCATTAAAATATGTACTGCTCTCTGTCACCTTAGCATTCACAGTATTGCTCGCATAGGTTGTAGAGCCCAGAACCGGTGTAATCAATAATAAAATAAGTAGCAAACTAAACATCTTTTTCATTCGTCGTTGCCTCCATCTGTTGTTAGTAATCGAAAAAAATCTTCGTATTTATCTAATGCTCCTTATATTTATCGGTAATTTGCCTTACTTCCTTAATTACTAGAGCTCTATATCCTTCGAGTAGCGACGGCCAAGACCCCTATCCGGCTTGCGGATAGGGGGGGGCTCAATGAACAGTTACTTTTTCATTTGGAATTTTGAGTTATCGGAATATTAGACTTAAACTCTTTTATTTCGAATGACCACTTACTATTAAATAACATCACTAAACTAAAAACGCTGATAACGATAATCCCAATTATAATTGAAAGGATGATGGTAACTTGTCGTTTCATTTCCCAAGAGCCCCCTTTTCAAATACGATGGCATCCTCATATGTTACGACTAATAGTCCTCTTTTAGAATACTGTATATTTCTATATCGATAATTCCTTTACCTGCCCATAGTGTTGCTTGTCTTAATGCTCCTTCTTTGATGAAGCCATTCTTCAGCAATACCTTCTTAGAAGTCTCATTTTGAGGCATTACTTCAGCCTGAATTCTGTTGACGTTGACATCCATGAACAAAAAATCGAGCAATATTTTTACCGCTTCAGTAGCTATACCTTGTCCCCAATTCGCTTCGACCAAAAAGTAGCCAATCGTCACTACGTTTACCTTTTGATTAAAGTCGACAGCTTCAATAATCCCTAGCAGCCGATTGGGTTCAGCGATTGAAAATATCCCCCACTTCACCCTAGACTTTTTATTATAATCTCTCGCAAAATGGCCGATCATATTTTTCACCGTATCTTTATTGTGTTTGGGTATAATGCCACAGTATTCAAATACTTTGTCATTATTATAGATTTCAAAAACCTCATCAAGATGAAGCTCTTCAATCTTCTTCAATACGAAATGTTCTGACGTAAGGATTGGAAATTGCTCAAAAACTGCTTCTAAGTTCATTCCGCCACCGCCCCCTATGTTCTTTTTTATCGGAATATCTCTAAACTCTAACTCCCTTAAGAATGAGTTATTTGTTATTAATTCTTTTACCCTCTCTATTGTATTAGATCGTTTGGGTACACCACCGTTTCTATTAAGCAATATCCATCTAAGACAAGCCAAAGCTTCAAAAACTTCAAGTTCTTTCTGCTCAATATCATTTTCTAATAGATAAGCTGAACGAAACACATGTGCATATCGCTCCGAAATGTATATTTTTTGTAGAGTAAGAGACCACGCAAAATCATATCTTGAATCCCCTAATTGTCCGTTCGTCCAATCGATTACGGTATATCGGTCATTTTCCTCTACTATGTTTCCCACATGGAAATCACCATGAATAATACGATCTTGCTGTATTTGAATGATTTGAACCAGAGAAATTAATGCACTATTTAAGTCATCGTGTTCCCTTACCCCAGGAAAAAAGTAATTAGTGAATTCGTACTTGGGAAGATGTATATCTCCGAGCTCTTCGACATGAATTTGATGTATTCTTGATAATATCTTCGCAATATCGATCACTTTCTTTTCATTCACTTGATGAACAGGCATTCCGTCAAAGGTTGTTAGCAACACCGTATCTTCGTTTGGATTTATCCCCCAGCCCACTGGCTTAGAGACTGATAATCCTCTTTCAGAAAGGGTATTCAATAAATGAAATTGAAAACGAACATCAGGTTTGGAACTCTTATTCCATACCTTCAATACAAAGCTCTCTTTATCTGAACTTATCTTCGTAACTTCAGCTTCAAAGCCATGATCCATTGAATGAGTGGTTAAGGTTTCTTCTTGATTTAATAAATCATCCATTTTTTCATTTTTTTCTACCCAGTCCACGATACCTATGGGGGTTCCCAGAAATCATCTTCCTTCCATACGGTTATTTATATTCTCTTCTTGATCGGTATGTATAAATCGACCTTACATTTCCCTTCCTTATCCTTCGCAGGGTCATTCATACAGAATTCGAGGCATGGTCTATCGTCAGCTTCATACTCGCTATTCGGCAACCAGAGGCTGAATACACTTTGATAGGCGAGAACAAATTTTTCTATTGTGTCGTAGTATTGATATAAAGCATACATTCCACCTTGTAGCGTTTTAAATTGTACATGCATCGTATGCTCGTGTTTCTCAAATTCACTTGGCACGGTAACACAAGCATCGTATCGACAAGCGTATTCCTCTACGAGATTCCCATCATCCAAGGAGATTCCAATAAAAAAATGAGGCTTCGAGGAAAGTCCCTGTTGGTATGCCCAACGACCTAACTTATCCCATGCAACATGGGTATCTAAATATCTCCCCACATGTCTTACATACGCCACTTCATATTCTGGAAGCTCTTTAATGGTTATCATATTCTCCCACGCTCTTTTCAAAAGTTGATTCTCTCTGTTTCTATTGTAATCATGAGGAGGAGATACCTCTCCTTGCTTATTGCTGAAGTGTGATGAGAAATTGCTATTCTTTCTGCCGCTATTTCTAACGTCACTTGGTGTTTTGCCATAGTACTTCTTAAAAAGGGCATTAAAGGTTGACACCGATTCGAAACCGCATTCATTCGATATTTGCAAAATGGGCATTGCGGTTTCCACCAACAAATACACAGCCTTTTGCACACGCACTTGATTTACAAATGCTACTGGAGTCACACCGACAATAGATGTAAATATTCTAGCAAAATGATATTTCGAAAAATTAGAAACGTCAGCCAATATATCAAGACTGAGTTTTTGATTACTATTTTCCTCTATGTATTTAATTACTCGATCCATTCTATCTTTATAGTCATTATTCATTTTTCACATTCCCCAATTACATTTTGAGTAAACTACCAAAATTATACACCGCATAAGGAACTCATGGGCGTTCACATAAAAATAATTCTGTTCTGGATTGTAACGGAACTAGGAGACGTTATTCATCATTAATTATGCATTGGAGATAAGGGCTACTGGTTCCTTTAGACTGATGTCTGAATGCGTCAATCGCTGACTATATGGTTCGGGCGTTAATTTTAATCATATATTCCAGCAGTTGGATAAAACTATCCAACATCCTACTATTCGCACGATAACATTCGCCTTTTACTATGGACATATCACTTTTCACGGATTATAATAACAAATGTCGCTTCAAAAAACGAACATTAAGTCAATTGTTGTCGACTAATATATGCATTTAACCGAACCGTAGTAGTTAAAGTGATTGGATACATGTTATGTACAAGATCGATATGATAAGTACGATGCAATAGTTCATTCAATTATAAATATAAAAACAGAAAATTCGAGGTGTGCATCTAAGTGAAAACACAAGCAGACAAGCAAGATAACGCTCAAGTGAAGCCCCAACATTTAACTGTCTTACCCGATGAGAAGATTTCATTCGCCAAATCCACCATCCTAGGTCTACAACATGTATTAGCCATGGACGTCTATGTAGTTCCTTTTCTTATTGCGATGTTAATTGGTTTAAGCCCCAATCAGTCAAGCGCATTGATTCAATCTACGTTTATTGCTGCTGGGCTTGCAACGATTGTACAAACATATTTCTGTATGAAACTACCTATGGCCCAAGGTCCTTCTTATGTTCCACTAGGTGCTATCGTCACGATTTATGCCGATAGTGGTGGTGGGGAATTAGGTTGGAGTTCGGTGTTAGGTGCCAGCTTAATTGGTGCGATCTTAGTTATTATCTTGGGCTATACTGGAATTTTCAATAAGATAGTTAAATCATTTATCCCACCTATTGTAGGGGGTACGATCATATTCATTGTAGGTCTTTCTCTATTGCCTGTTGCTATCAGAGACAATATTTATGGCGCCACTGACGCTACAATCAATCAAAACGTATTATTAGCCCTTATTTCAGGTGCTGTACTTATACTCTTCGTCATCCTAGGTTCTTTGTTCCATACTAAAGGATCGATATTCCGAATCACTTCCGTGATGATCGCATTAATTGTTGGATGTATGGCTGCAAATTTTATGGGCGTCTTAGATTTCTCAGCCGTTCAGAACGCCAAGTGGTTTAGCATGCCTCAGCTACCGTTTAAAGATTTTGGATTTTCATTCGACTTTTCTGCTATTATCACGATGGTCATTATATATATCGTACTGTTGGCCGAAACAACAGGTACTTGGTTTGCCATCAGCAACGTAATTGATAAACCGTTAACGGATAAAAATATAAACCGAGGTGTTATTGGAGAAGGGATCAGCTGTCTTATTGCTGCAATGCTTGGTTCAACTCCTGTTACAGGCTATTCAACTAATGCAGGTATTATTTCCATCACAGGTGTTGCAAGCCGCCGAGTCTTTCTTGCTGTAGGCGGATGGTTTGTCCTCTTCGGTTGTTCAAGTAAATTAGCCGCTTTAATATCTTCGATTCCAACAGCCGTAATCGGCGGCGTATTCGCCATCGTCTGCGGAATCATCGCCATTAACGGTCTGCAAGTGATGAAAGACGTAACCATTGGCGAGAAAGAAATGTATATCATTTCGATACCCATGATCTTAACGTTAGCGTTAGTGCTCATTCCTAAAGATTTCTTATACACTTTACCTACTTTCGTGCAATATTTATTGGGATCACCTATTCTAGTTGCTGCGCTGGCAGCGATATTATTGAATAAATTATTACCGAACGCAAAGTAAGTTATAAACGAAGGAATTAAATCAGAGGGTACTTCCCCCTTAAAGTCATAAGTAATCTAAACGGGGCTGACCTCAAAGGCTACAATTCATGTATCCTTTGGGGTCAGCCCCGTAGTTTATGGAATTTTATACAGCTACATTCACTTTGTCTACACGCTCAAGCACTGTTCGTAGTTAAGTAAGTGCTAATGAGGTCAACTGACGTAAGAAAAGCGCTGCGAAATGAGAAGAAGTATCCGCCGCATAATGCAAGTTATCCGTAAAACTGTTAGTTGAACCTTCCTCTTCCCCTGCAATATCGGAAACCGCCTTGATGCCTATAACCGGAATGCCGTATTGGTCAGCTGCCTGTACAATCGCCAGCCCTTCCATGTCAGACACCTTCACATCCGGAAAATCATGCTGAACCTGCTCGACTCGCTGATGGCTGCTCATAAAAGAATCCAGCGTCAGCACCAATCCGCGATCTATAGCATAGGAAAACTCGTGGCTGGCGATCGTTTGAATCACGATTTCCAACCACTTGGCTGCCATGGGATAAGCTGCCGGCATTTGAGGAACCTGTCCCTTCGCATAGCCAAAGCAGGTCGCGTCCACGTCACCATATTTAAACTCAGTTGCAACAACCACGTCGCCAACTTTCAGATTGTGATCAAAAGCTCCCGCTGATCCGATGTTAATAATCAACTCAGGACGATATCTTTCAATCAAGATAGTTGTGGCAACTGCGGCGTTTACCTTGCCAATGCCGCCTTCGACGAGTAGCAACTCCTGCCCATCCAATACAGCCTCTTCGATCACGACTTTGCCAATTTGCACTTTATTCAGCAGATCCGCCTTGGCACGCAGCGGACCTATCTCTTGCGCCATTGCGGCAATAACGGCAATCTTCATATAAATTCATAACTCCTTGCGTAAGTTGCTATTCTTATTGAAATCTTGCGATACCGTCTAATGCATTGTCATTCCGCCCGTCACATTGATCGCTTGGCCTGTCATGTAAGCAGCCAGCTTGCTCGCTAGAAACACTACAACACCCGCGACATCCTCCACTTCAGCCGTACGGCCAAGTGGAACTTGTGAACAGTCTTCTTCATAAATCTCCTCGGCTGTCATACCGCGGATGGCGCCGCCTTCAATACGTTCCCGATGCTTCATCGGCGTCTCAACGATTCCCGGGCAAACCGCATTAACCAGAATACCATCCTTGGCGAGTTCAACAGCCATCACTTTTGTAAGTCCAAGAACCGCATGCTTGGAAGCACAATACGCTCCCATCGCCCGATAGCCATTCTTGCCAGCCTGGGAAGCAATCTGAATGATGCGTCCCGGTTTTTGAGCATCGACCATGGCCTTGGCAAAATGTTTGGAGGTCAAATACAATCCAGTTGTATTGATGGAGAACACTTTTTCCCAATCAGACAGCTTGCTGTCGATCACATAATCCATCGTAGAGGTTCCAGCGCAGTTCACCACGATGTCAGGAACACCCGCCTTGTCAAACACAACCGACAGCCATCTTTCCACATCAGCCGACTGGGACAAGTCGAGTCGCGTTTCGATCAAATGTGTATGAACAAGCTGGTATTCCTGCTCAATGGTGATATCTGCAGAAATCACGTTAGCCCCTGCTATCAGCAGTTGTTCTACTACGCCTTTGCCGATTCCTGAACGACCTCCAGTCACGACAGCTAGCTGATTGGATAAATCTATGGTAATCATCGAAGCTACACAATACGCTCGAAGGCGTCGCGGCTAATACCTGCTTCTAGCACAATTCTGGCATATTCCTGTGCCGAAAACAGTGAATGATCTTTATAATTACCGCACTGCAAGGCCGTGACCGCAGGTACTTCCGTTGTCTCCAAGATACGCTTTAACGTTTTTTCAAGTGCAGAAGCAATTTCTTCCGGTTCATGCTCGTTCCACAAAATCATATAAAAACCAGTTCTACAGCCCATTGGGGAAATATCAATAACACCCGTAATTTCATCCCGCAAATAGGTGGCCAGTAAATGCTCCAAGGTATGTACCGCTGCCGTCGGCAACGCATCCTTATTCGGTTGCAGGAAACGCAAATCATACTTTTGCACCGTGCTGCCCTTCTCGTCATGTTCCAATCCCGCTACTCGAACATAAGGAGCCTTGACGATATTGTGATCCAGTTGAAAGCTTTCGATTTCTGCCATAATGAACATCTCTTTTCTGTTAGTTTATTGGGTAGTTACGGGCTGTTCCAACACAGCCAATTCTGTTACAAGACTAAGGAAATAGGCAACACCATTCTCCAATACGGCTTCATCAATTCGAAATTTAGGGTGATGAAGCGGATAAACGGCGTCCAATGCTTCATTTCTTGTCCCCACAAACACCATTGTCGCAGGCACAAGCGCCGAGATAAAGGCAAAATCCTCACCTGTCAACGATGGCTGGACAGTCGTGATGCGGTCTTTGCCAAGGTGATTCTCGATGGCGCTCGCCGCAAGACGAGTCGTTTGATAATCATTGAACAACGCCTGGGATGGTGGTTCCTCTGGCGGTAAGTCATCAGTCTCAAACCGGATGTGAAAATCTGCTCCATAAAGGGCAGTCACATGCTTTAATGTTTGAACCAGGTGCGCCTTGACCTCCTGCAACAAATTCACATCCAACGTTCGTAATGTCCCACCAAATTTCGCCTGCTGGGAGATCACATTATTGTTTCTTCCAGCGTTGAAATAGGTGACAGACATTAGTTTGGGTTGTAGCGGATCGGTTTTGCGTTCCAACAGCTGTTTCGCTGCAGTAATCGCCTGAATGGCCACGTTAATCGGATCATTTGCTTCCTCCGGCTTGGCCGCGTGTCCGCCGCTACCCAAGATTTCCACGTCAAAAGCTTCACCAGCCGCCATCAACGCGCCATAACCTATACCATATTGGCCTATTGGAATGGAAGGCGAGACATGAATGGCATAGACCTGATCGACATTCTGCAAAATACCTGTACGGATCAGTTCCCTTGCGCCACCGCCTACCTCCTCTGCGGCTTGAAACACGAAGAGGATTGTACCTTTGATCTGCTTGGCATGTTCGCCCAGAATCTTCAGAACGCCTAGCAAAATCGCAGTATGCGCGTCATGTCCGCAGGCATGCATGATGCCATCCTTGACTGATTTGAAGGCCAGATCATTGTCCTCTTGAATCGGAAGTGCATCAATATCAGCCCGCAGCAAGATAGTCGGCCCTTCTCTTGCGCCATCTAGATGGACAACAACACTTGTCGGTGTTGGCCGTGTAATCACCACAGGCAGGTTCATGTCTTCAATTTGTGCCACAATATACTGCGCAGTATCAAACTCCTTGAAAGATAATTCCGGATGCTGATGTAGATAGCGACGCCACTGAATCAACATATCGGTATGCTTCTTAATTTCCTCTGCAATACACCACTCGCTCATATGCTGTTCCTCCTATCTGTTGCTGTATGCCTGCAGATACTTGATTGGTTGCATTACTTTTGATAGTCCCATGCAGGAATTAAGCCGCCCTTATATTCATCCAGCATCGCCTTTGCAACATTGTCTTGCCGGTAAGCATTCACGATTTTTAGGTAGGTTTCATTGTCTTTGTCTTCCGATCTTGCTACAAAAATGTTGATATACGGTTTGATATTCTCGTCATTGGCATCGACTGGAATCGAATAGATCGCATCTGTGATTGGGCTCAGTCCATTATCAATCGCCATCCCGCTATTGGTAATACCAGCAGCAAGGTCAGGCAACAAGGAAGGTATCAGCGCAGGATCTGTTTCAATAATTTCCAGATTGAATTTATTCGCTGTAATGTCCTGTACGGTTGGCATATAGCCCTTGCTGGCATCCACCTCAATCAACCCGGCACGCTCCAGCACTTTCAGCGCTCGGCCCGCATTTGTCGCATTATTTGGAATAGCAATCTTGTCCCCGTCTTTGATCTGATTCACATCAGTAATTTTTTTGGAATATACGCTAAGCGGCGCTACCAACGCTTCACCAATTACGGCAAAGTCATATCCCTTGTCCGCTACTTCTTGTTCGAGAAAAGCATAATGTTGGAACAATGAGAAATCCAGTTCTTTATCCGCTAATGCCTGATTGGCAATAATTCCATCCGTAAATGAGACAAACGAAAGTTCAACTTCTACGCCTTCTGCCGCCAGATTTTCCTTCACAGCGTCCCAAATGACTTTTTGCGGTTCCCCTACAACCCCGATTTTTACAATCGAAGCTTCACCGTCCTTCTTGCCACCACATCCTGTCAAGATTACAGCAAATACTAACAATACGCTTACCCATAGTCTGAATTTCATATTCTCGTTTCCCCCTCAAGTTTGTTTAATAGTATGTAGTCTTTCGTAGAACACTTTTCCCCACCAATTCAATGATGCTTACAATAATCAACAAGGCAATGACCGAAATATAGGTCGCATCAAGCTGATTTCGCTGATAACCATACATAATCGCAAAGTTCCCAATACCACCGCCGCCAACTACCCCGACGATTGCGGACAACCCAATCAAGTTCACACTGGTAATGGTTGTGGCCCGCACAATAGCTGGAATACTCTCTTTCAAATAAACATGAATGATTAATTCATTCGCACTCATGCCCATCGCTTTTCCTGATTCTACTAATCCAGGATCGATCCCGCTCAGTGCAGATTCGATTTGACGGGAGAAGAAAGGGGTGATGCCAACCACCAGTGGGAAAATCGCACCTGTCGTGCCAATTGCCGTTCCTACCAGCAGTCGGGTTAACGGAATAAGCAAGGCAATCATAATGATAAATGGAATGGAACGCAGTACATTAATGACCTTATCCAGTAAGTAGTAGACCCATTTATTTGCCAGAATGCCATTGGGTTTGCAAACCAGCAGAACAATACCAAAAAACAAACCAAGTACAAACGAAATGCAACCTGCGATAGCAAACATTTGCAAAGTCTGAAGAACAGATTCATAAAAAACATCGGACAATTTAGACACATTCGGCAGCAATTTGTTGATCACTTGATCGAGCATCCCTGATCACCTCCACGGCAACATTTTTTTGATGTAAATAGATCAAGGTTTGATTAATGCTGGCTTGTTCGCCGCTCAGGACCGCGACAAGCCCACCGAGCAGCATATCATTTACAATCTCTATATCACTGGCAATAATATTAAAATCCACATAGAATCTTCTGGAAACCTCTGAAATCAGTGCTTCCGAGACTGTTGTTTTGGTATAGGTTAATTTCAGGATGACCTGGCCTTCCTCCAGTTGTACCAATGGAGAGTTCACACGAATCAACTCATCCACTTTGCTCAGATTAGACGTAGTTTCCAAAAAGGTCTTGGTTAACGGCTCTCTTGGATTGGAGAAGACAGAGAAAACATCGCCCTGCTCCAGAATCACACCTTGGTCAATAATCGCCACTTTGTTACAGATTTCCTTTACGACCCCCATCTCATGGGTAATCATAACGATCGTAATTCCCAATTTTCGGTTCAAGTCTTTTAAAAACTGCAAGATGGACTTGGTTGTTTGCGGATCAAGCGCACTGGTCGCTTCATCACACAACAATACCTTGGGATGATTGGCCAGAGCACGAGCAATCGCTACGCGCTGCTTCTGCCCGCCACTCAACTGCGACGGATAGGCATCGCGCTTGTCCCGAATGTCCACCAATTCAAGTAAATCCATAATACGTTCCTCTTTATGCTGTTTGCTTAATCCACTGTTTCGAAGTGCCAACGCAATGTTGCCGTAAACAGTGCGGGAAGGCATCAGATTGAATTGTTGAAAAATCATGCCCACCTGCCTACGGAAGCCTCGCAGTTCTTTGCCCGTTAGATTGCTAACAATCTGCTTATCGATGATCACTTCGCCGCTCGTCAGGCTCTCAATCCCATTAATACATCGAATCAAGGTAGATTTGCCAGCACCGCTGTAGCCAATAATGCCAAATATATCGCCCTTGTCCACCTCAAGGTTTACATCCTTCAATACTTCAATAGCAATTGTATCTTTATAGAAGCTTTTCGTTACCTGTTTCATTTGGATGAAGCTTTCTTCTCCTGACATTTCGCTGTTCCCCCCAAACTTATGCCTGTCTATGATGAAACATGGCGTATTTTAATCCATAGTTATTTGATAGAAATTATAGGCTTTAATATAGCATCGTTCATATAGCCTGTCAATGACCGTTTTTACGATGTTTGCATGCATTGTAGTGTCCTTGTTGGAACAGCTGCTATGTGCTGGCTTTACTACTGACTATGTGTTCATAGAGTTCTGGTTCATCTATTTTTCAGATATAGATTGGTTTGAGTCCTAATAGAACTGAAATAAATATGGCGAAATTTCAAAAATAATTGTGAAAAGATTCACATATGATATGATTAATGCTATACTTTTTCATGTCAAAAAGGATAGCGAGTAACCGGGGACGTAACCAAAGAAGAATGGAAGTTCGGAGAACTCGTGGCTCTCACACTCCTAAACCTCCCTATCTCCTATGTTACTTCCTCTTTTTTCGTCCATCCTAAAACTAACGAATTATAGTGGAGGGTTACCATGAAGAAGAAACTATCATCAGTCTTAGCTCTCGTTCTTTCAGCGACGCTTGTGATCGCAGGATGCGGCACTGGGAACAGCAACGAGGGCAGCAGCAACGACAGCGGTAACAGCAATGTAAAGAACACGGTCAATGAGCAAACAGAAACTGATTCTACATCGGGAGCTTCCCAAGCAAGTTATACTCCCATCGATCAACTGAAAGAACAATATGATGTCATTATTGTCGGTGCAGGTGGTGCTGGGATGACCACTGCGCTTGAAGCAAAGGCAAACGGCATGAACCCGGTTATTTTCGAAAAGATGCCGGTGGCGGGTGGAAATACATTAAAAGCATCATCAGGGATGAATGCTTCTGAAACGAAATTCCAAAAAGAGCAGGGCATAGAAGACAGTAATGATTCATTTTATGAAGAAACATTAGCAGGCGGTAAGGGCACAAACAACACAGAATTACTCCGTTACTTCGTTGATAATTCCGCTGATGCAATTGATTGGCTGGATTCCATCGGCATTAGATTGAACAATCTCACCATCACCGGAGGCATGAGCGAAAAGCGCACACATCGTCCTGAGGACGGCTCGGCGGTAGGTCAATACCTTGTAGACGGATTGCTGAAAAATGTACAAGAACAAGGAATTCCTCTTTTTGTAAATGCGAAAGTAACAGAAATTACACAAAATGATGGAAAAGTAAACGGCGTCAAAGTTGTATTCAACGAGACAGACGAAAAAAATATTACAGCTGATGCGGTTGTCGTAACCACTGGCGGTTTTGGCTCCAATATGGATCTGATTACCGAGTCTAGACCTGATTTAGAGGGCTATGTAACAACAAACCAAGAAGGCAGTACTGGTGACGGTATCAAGATGATTGAAGCACTTGGAGGTACAACGGTTGATATGGATCAAATCCAAGTTCACCCAACCGTACAACAAGAACAATCCTATCTGATCGGTGAATCCGTTCGCGGGGAAGGCGCTATCCTGATTAACAATGAAGGCGAGCGTTTCACCAACGAGTTGGATACACGTGATAATGTTACTGCAGCAATTAATGCACTTCCTGAAAAATCAGCTACGCTAGTCTTTGATTCCGGTGTGAAAAGTCGTGTAAAAGCGATTGAACAATATGAGAAAATGGGCTTTGTCATTTCGGCAGATACCATCGAGGCTTTAGCTGAAAAATTGGAGGTTCCGGCGGATAATCTGAAGGCGACACTGGATACATGGAACAGCAGCGTGAACAAAAAAGACGATGCCGAGTTCGGCAGAACAACAGGGATGGACAACGACTTGTCCACTGCAACGTACTATGCTATCAAAATCGCCCCAGGAATCCACTACACCATGGGTGGCGTAAACATCAACACGAATACAGAAGTTTTAAATAAAGACGGTGAGCCGATTACAGGCCTTTTTGCAGCGGGTGAAGTTGCAGGCGGCCTCCACGGACAAAACCGGATCGGCGGCAACTCTGTTGCCGAAATCATTATCTTCGGCCGTCAAGCGGGTATAAAATCTGCTGAATTCGTAAAAGCAAACAAATAAAGTATGGTAGCTAATAAACAACCGCTTGGACTAAAAATGGTCCAAGCGGTTGTTGTATTATGCGTAATACATAGCTATTTAGCTCATAACGTACTAAGCCGTAGTTCATAGAAGTACTGCACAATTGGATGCTTTAACTTCATCTTCTCGGACATATTTAGAATTCGTTTTTTTCCAACTCGTCTGTCCACCAATGCAAGAATATTCAATAAGATATCATTGCTCTCTAAGCTTTCCTCTATAGAAGTAGATAAAAACTTAGTAGCCACAACGATAAAATTTGATTTACTTAATGATGACTGTGCTGACAGAAGCTCTTTTGCATATTCAGATATTTTTCTACTTCTTGCAATTACTTTTAGGCGATCCTCCGGAACTACTCCCTTGGTATCTTTTCTGATCGCTTCAATTTCTTCAATGTTGATAGGAATTTGGATATCTGAATCATTCTTAATTTCCAGCTCCGTCTGATACCATCTGATTGAGGTCGTTCTATCACTCATATTGAGCATATTTTTTTTATCTACCGCAATATAACAAATCCCTGGTTTATCAGGTAAATAACGATAGCTAGAAGCGATGTATTCTACCCTTCCATATAACGCAGGACAGAGAAAACTCTCCAGTTGTTGCTTCAATTTGCTCCAGGACATGTAATTCCCCCTATGTTCTATATTTTAGTTACTTTATCTATACCGCATCGCGAAAACCTCCGCAAGCCCCAGTAGAGCGAGCGTTTGCCAACGGTGAATTCACCTGTTGTGATACGAATACAACATGGGCTATCCCAAGTCTTTATCAAAGACTCTAAGGATAGCCCATAACGTTTCCAACAATATATCTCAACAACCAACGCTATCAAACGAGTCTAAATCGTCTCAGTACTGAGCGTAAATCCTTCGATCACTGCATCTTCGTCGACCTCAATCAGGATGCATCGTCTCCCTTGATAATTCACCTGTTTCACATACTTTAAATCCTGCGGGCTTACCGAAATTGTGGCTACCTTTGTATCGATCTTAATCGATTTTGAAGTAAATTTCGGCATAACGCTGTTCGCCTTCATTTCATAGTTCTTATCATCGACGATTGTTTGGAATGCCCGTTCCACTTTTTCAGTCGTCAAGTTCTCTACGCCACTTACCGTCAGCACGCGCTCTACATCTTTATAATCGAGCTTCGGAGGTTCATCCTCATCTTCGTTGGTTTCGATTAACTGGTGGATTTCCTCGTACACCTGTGCGAGGGTAGCTACGTCGAGTTGTTCGCCCACTACTTCCTTCACGATCTCTTCGAAGATGGCTCTCTCTTCCAGTGCCGTTACGGACCTTTCGGCATTCAAGACCTGTCCGATAAAGTGCGGATCAGGAAAATTCGATTTTGCCGTACAATACAGAATGCGGTTCACATCGGAATAGTTGTCCGTCACGCTCGGGTAAAAGAAGCCTTGTTCCGGCGCGCTTAACTTGATAATCGGATCTACAATGATATTGTACTTAAATTCTCTCTCCACATAATCAAACAAGAGAGAATTCCGTGGCTTCTCCGTGGAATTCACGCTGCATAGAATGAATGGATTGGCGAACACTTCATTCTTCTCGCTCTCTTCGGCTTCATCGTTTCTGGCCTTGGTGGGCCGGAAATATTGTCCGCGAACGAATGTGACCACCGTATCCCGTTCATACTTGGTATCCGCCAACATTTTCTCCACCAACAGCAACATCAGGTCCTGCCATTCATCAGAATCACCTGTCACCAAAGCTTGGTGAAGCAGTACCTGCGTGGGTTCCTCCGCTTCCTCCTGAAACTTCAATTCGAACAACTTCTGATCTAATTCACCGGTCAGTAGCTTTTTAAAATTGGCCATGTACAGCTCCTGTTTTTCTCTGTCCACTAGTCCAAACGGCTGTCGCTCCCAATGATAGATCTCGTTACTTTCCTTCATAATATACACGTTGAGAATATCGTAAATATTCAGCAGATCGTGATCCAACTTAAATTGCTTGCGTATATGCGCGACTTCTTTCTTTATCATAATTCGTTAGACAACTCCTAGGAAGTAAATTGGCCTTATAAGTATAAACGATATAAAAGCCCTTCGCTAGAAGGGCTTTTGTGTTACTCCTCTTTACTATGTCAGATTCAATGCTCGGTACAGCATTGCGACAAACTCTGCACGTGTCACGGGTTCATTTGGATTAAATTTACCGTTATCACCTTGTACAATCCCCAGTTCTTCTAATGCAGCGATGTAAGCATAGCTCCAATGCGCCAAAGGCACGTCTTGGAAAGTACTTGTTCCACTTGGTTCTACCTTTAGGGCAAGCACCACAATTTTTGCCATCTGTGCGCGTGTCACAGGTTCATTTGGATTAAATCTACCATTTAATCCATCTATAATTCCTGCTTGTTGAAGTGACGCAATGGCTTCATAGTACGGATGGCTTGACGATACATCAGAAAAGGATACTGCCTCGTGTGTTGGTTCGAACTCGAAAGCACGCATGAATATCAGGGCCATATGTTGGCGCTGAATTGATTCATTCGGATGAAAAGAACCGTCTGGATACCCCGTAATAATACCTTGACTAGCTAATTCCTCAATCATTGCTTTTGCCCAATGTCCCGAAATATCATCAAAACTCACAACCGGAAGCTCTGGTTTCGGTCCACCTGGAGTTGGCTCAGGCCCCGGTGCTGGGGAAGTGTTTGCAATCCATTTTGCATACAATTTTATATTTTTTGTCACACGGTCCGTTAGAAGATCCCACTTTTGGGTCAGTGCAGCATCTTGATACCAGCCTCCAAATGTAAATCCTGCTTTGGTGGGGGTAGGTAGCTCTGCTAGCCTTGAATCATTCGCTACAGGTTGATTGACTATAACGTTCCCGCCATTGGTTTCAAAATATAACGTTGAATTTTGTGGTGGTGTTGGAATATAACCTCCTCCTCCATTACTTCCAGAGGAACTATTTCCAACCCACTTCGCATACAACGTCGTATTCGCTGTGACTAGATCCTTCGTGAAGATCCATTGATTTGTTAATGTCATCTCTTTATACCAACCACCAAATGTATAACCTGGTTTCGTTGGTGCACTCGGCTCGGTTATTGCTTCGTTGTATGATTTATTCTGAGTCGCTACGACACTTCCTCCATTTGATTCAAATGTCACTGTATAATGATTAACATCCCACATTGCATATAGCGTGACATTAGCTGCGCTTATATTGAATATCTCATTCGCTGCATAGCTTGTCCCATTTCCATCTGCTTCGGTATTCCAACTCTTAAATGTATACCCAGTTCTCACTAGATTTCCAGTATTATTAGCTACTGTTACACGATCACCAGTCTCATAGGTTTGACTATCTATGGGTACGATCCCTCCAGTAGCTCCATTTCCGTCATAGCTTACTCTATATTTAAAGATGCTGAATGTAATTGTAGTCGAGTTACCTGCGGCATCTGTAACAACAAGTTCATAGGAGCCTTCTGCGTCCACAGACGAGCCGCTTGCAAAAGAAATGCCATTCAATGTTGCGGTACCTTCATTAAAGGTAATGGTTCGTGAGGAATTATAGCTTTCTCCATCTGTTACACCGCTGATGATCGGAGCTGTCATATCCAGAATAATACTATCTTGAGCTGACCCAACCGTACCTGCATGATTAATAAATTGCACATAAACAGTCTTGTAACCATCTCCTGCTGGCAATGTAAATGTATATGTCTTGCTTGCAATATATGATTCATCAACTGACCATGAAAGATTGTCACTGGAGAACTTTACATACACGACATCCGTCACGCTTACCACGGGTGTGAGCGCAAGATTTACTTCACGCTCTGCTGTATAAGTATCTCCGTTATTAATAACGACAGTACCCGTTGGGACTACAGTATCTAGTGTAATGGTTGACTTGTATTCAGGAGATACATTTCCTGCTCCGTCTATAAGCTTAATAGTAATTGCTTTTTCCCCATCGATACTTCCCACATTAAGCTCAAAGCTATTTCTGTAAGGAATCGTCGTTGGCGCTGATCCATTGATTGTATATTGGATAGTAGTAATATCGGTTACACCTGTTGCTGGTGTCACTTCAACGAGTACATCCGAAAGATTCGTATAGGAATTGCCACCATTCACAACGACCGTACCTGTTGGCGCTGTTGTATCCAATATAATACTGTCTTGAATGACGGTAATATTGCCTGCTCGATCAATTAAACGTACATAAACCGTTTTATTTCCTTCTCCATCTGGTAACGTATAGCTTGTCGTTGAACGAAAGGCTTCTACACCCGACCAAGAACTATTGTTATTTGAAAATTGTACCCCTACTACATCTGTCACTCCACTATCTAACGATAGATTAAGCGTTACTTCAGGACTCGTTGTATACGCGTTTCCATTATTAATAACTACAGAGCCTGTTGGCGGTACCGTATCCAACGTTATGGTTCTTTGATATTCCGGTGATTCATTCCCTGCTCCATCAACAAGCTTAAAGTTCAATACTTTTTCTCCGTTAACAGTTCCTATACCTAGCATAAAGCTTGGTACATAAGGCATCTGTGTAAATGGAGTTCCATTAACCGAATATCGGATATGCGTAATATCATTTACACCCACATCAGGCGTTATTGAAACAGATACACCTACACTATTCGTATATTGATTGCCTTGATTTACAATTACCGTCCCTGTCGGAGGGGTTTTATCTATTCGGAATTGAATCGTTTTTGATTGGCTACCGGCTGTAACCGTTAGCGTGTATGAACCTTCAGCAGTAACCTGTGTTCCACTTGTAAATGGATTTCCATTCAAAGTTGCTGTGCCATTGTTAAATTGTGGCGTTACATTCGTGTTGTATAGACCGCCATCTTGAACTCCTGTTATCTGAATGTCGACAATTTCGGAGTATGTAATAATCAAATACGGACCCAGATTGCCGGGATGCACATTTGATTCGGTCATTTGTATAAAATGATCAACATATGCTATACCTTTTTCAGCGGCTTCTTGAGCTGTCATTCCTGAAAGAATAAAGGTTGCTCTAGGAGTAGCTTTCGTGAATTCTCCTGATATATAGCTAGTAAAATCAAAGGGAGCTAGCGTGGGTTTAAGTATTGGGACATTATTGGCTAATGTTCTTGATTGTGTAGACCCTGGACTTCGAGCTGGTGGTGACATCACAGCATCTTGAGTCCAGTTATGATTTGTGCTCGTAGAAACTTTCAGTGAGAAATCAGTTGTTCCTTGAAAAGTACCACCTGTTACAGGGATATACAGATTTGCAGTTTCAACTTCGTACCCTACAGGGATTGTTGGCAAATTAAACTTTAGTAATACTTGAACCTCTAAGGGAGCACCATATGATCCTTGATAGCCTACATCAAGATACCCGAGGTTTCCATCCTCATAAATCATTCCAGCATTAATACCCTCGTAAACGATTGTTGTATCCTCTGTTGCATAACTAGGTGACGAAATTATATTGGCAGAAGCTAAACTTTGATTATTAAGAAATACGATGAATGCAATACAAACTAGCACAACTAGCAAACTTGTAATCGAGATAATTCTCTTTCTCACCACGCACACTTCCTTCCAATACTAAGGGAATTATTGTCAAGCGGTTCCTCATCTACATTACTACGTCTTCCTACTCAGGATCATTTCACATAAATAGCGCCATATTCGGCTTTTTCTTAAACTACTATACGTAAAAATATCACCTCGTCATAGTGAGCGTTGTCATCAATTTTGTCATATGACAAAATGTATTTTTTTGTGAAATAATCCAGTACTCAGTATCAATTCATTACCTGAAAATCGGTCGACTTAGTGGCAAACTTATTTTGCTCAAGTACCTCCACTCCATCTCCCTAATGAAAAAGAGAAAAGCTTAAGCTTTCCTCTCACAAAATTCTCATAACTTTTGGAGATCCTGGCTTTGATGTTTCTAGCTACTACTCGATGTCTAATGAACCTCCAAGACTCACGTCTAGCATACGTAAAATACGGCCATTACTGTCATTAACACGATAAATCTTCGGATCGGATTTCTTTGCCTTAAAGCTGATCTTGAACTAATCATATTACACTCTCCTGTTTTTGTTTCGTAGTTTCATAGTTTCATAGTTTCATTGCATCTTGAAAATCATGCCCTTTTAGATCAAATAGAAGTATATTCTCTGTTGTAGTCACCTCCAATGAATCAATTTATATTGTCATTGCTACTCATCCAGAATTGAATAATAAAGGAAACATACCACTCCTATCTTTTTACTTTCAAGCAACTAAAGTTGTTGTTTTTGGCAAAGAAAAAAACGAAACCCGCAATAAGCGAGTTTCGTTCAATTTATCAAGATTCCACATGTGTTGAGTGTTTTTCAACAATAAGAGATATTGAAGATTAGTTAAATACTACTTACCCCAATATTGCTGGGCAATACGTTGTCCTTGTTTAATTTTCGCCCACTGTTCATCTTCCGTTAATTCATTGCCGCCATCACAGGACGCAAAACCGCATTGATGAGAAAGTAATAATCTATCTTTATCTATAATTTTCGATGCTTCATCAAGCATTCTAATTACACGTGCCTCATCATCAAGCGTATTGATTTTTGAAGACAACAATCCAAGTACAATTTCCGTTTCAGGCTTATCTTTGAAAACCGCAAGCGCCTCAAGTGAGCCTGCACGTTCATCATCCCATTCAAGGAAAAAACGATCGTATTTAAGCTGCTTCAAGAATAGATTAGCAATTTTGGCATATGAGCCACCACCCATATTACGGGAATCGTAGTTACCACGACAGTTATGAGTCCACATTTTCAAACCTAGGCTATGACCAAAATCAATTATTGTATTGTTAATGTCAATAAATTCTGTAGCTAGAGCCTGTACTTCCTCTTGATTGATATTCTGTCCAGTATATGGAGAGTTCGGGTTATCATCTGCAAATAGCTCCCATAAGCAATCGTCGAATTGAAGGATTTTCCCTCCAGCAGCAGCAAATTCCTCCACAAATTCTTTATATGCCTTAATAAGACCGTTTGCAAGCTCATGTCTATCCTTATAAACTGCATCTTTGCCACCAATGTTATCTGACCAAGATAACTCACCAAAAATATGTGATGGAGAAGGTACGCACAGCTTTGTTTCACGGTCGCCAGCAAGGGCCTGAAGTTTTTTATATACATGAATAAAGTGATGGTTCCTTCCACCTAATTCACCTGTAATGCGCAAACCAATATCTTTTCGAGTCTCATATTTTGAAGTTCCATCGGTATCTCTGAAAAAATATCCATGATCCGCTATATAGCGGTCAATCCCTTGGAAGCCCCAGACAAAGTCCAGATGCCACATAGATTTGGAATATTCTCCATCAGTAAGAATGGACAAACCATTATTAATTTCATTATCGACTACAGCCTGAATCGCATCAGATTCACACTGCTCATACCCTTGAAAACTTTGGTAAAATGGATAACTGATATCATCACGATGTTCAATTTGCTGTTTATATTCTAATAAATTCGACGGACGTAACAGGCTACCTACGATTTGAAATCTATTGCACATGAAAAATCCTCCTCATTTAACAAATCTCTTTCTGTGCTTTGATTCTAGCATGGAGGAAGACTATCTATGTAACACTTAAAAGTAATATCTGGTTATAGTTAAAAGTTATAACGAGCATCTAAGATTACCATCTAGCTATTATAGCTTTCTTATAGGCGAGCTATATATAAAAAAAACCGAACTTAGAAAAGTTCGGGTTTCATACTCTCAATACTAATATCGTACTTGTTAGCAATTACTATAACATTCCCTAGTACATCACCAAGTTCTTCTATTAACTCCTGCTTATTTTTAGCGTATGTTCCGACGGATTCATCTGGACGATCTCGACCAATTTCTAACGCTCTAATAGCACGTGCTACTTCTCCCGTTTAACGCATTTACGTCCAATTTATGTACCCCCTATTTTATTAAACGGAATTTATCTATAATTATTAGTAAATAGGATTTCGCAAATGGGGTTAATTTTATGAATAAAATAGCTATTTTTTGTGGATCTAGTAATGGATCATCTATAGCATACAAAGAAGGGGCAATAAAATTAGGTGAAGAATTAGTAAGACGTGGCATTACTTTAGTATACGGAGGGGCCAGTGTTGGCATCATGGGAACGGTAGCTGATACTGTGTTACAGGCGGGCGGTCAAGTCATTGGTGTGATTCCAAAGCTACTTGAGGAACGAGAAATATCACACAAAAACTTAACAAAATTAATTACTGTTGAGTCTATGCACGAACGAAAAAGCAAGATGATGGAGTTAGCAGATGGCTTTATTGCGCTTCCAGGTGGTCCCGGTACATTAGAAGAGTTTTTCGAAGTATTTACATGGAGCCAAATCGGTTTGCATCAAAAACCATGTGGTATATTAAATGTTAACCATTATTATGATCTGCTGCTTTCATTTTTCGACCATATGAATGAACAACAGTTTTTGCAAGATCAGTACCATCAAATGGTTTTAGTAGATCAGGAGCCAGCAGGATTATTAGAAAAGTTTGCAAGTTATGTCCCGCCTAAAGTAAAAACATATAGTAAGTAATTTATTAAATCTCTTCTCTCTCAAAGCCGCTAAACTAATTATTTGTAATGATATTATCCCCGGCAGATACCTTGTCGGGTTTTTCGTGATTCGGCGTTGCGTGAGGTATTGTCTGTGCTTCTTTAAGAAGGGAAACAGAGCGTTTATCGGAGCTGCTTACTTACGGCGATTGATCGTCGCACTCTGCCACGATCCTAGCTCTGGCTTTTATTAAAGGAAAAACCGAGTGAGATCCGGAAAATGTTACCAGGTATCTCGCTCGGTTCTTTTGACACTTTAAAGGGCTGTCTCTTTGATTTTTCATGCTCTTAATTCATGGATTTACCCTGACTTATCACGACACAAGATATTTTACGCTCTCTTAGACTTTGTAAAGCGTCCTTTGAAAATATAAGTTAACGTAATCAGGATATAAATTGCTAGGGTAATACTTGTGACGATTATAGAAGTTGTAAAGATAATTCCAATCAATATAGCACATAAAGTAATAATGGCTATCCATGTTGTATACGGAAAGAATTTTACTTTGTAGCCGCTTGTTTGTTCAGGCATATTTTCACGTGATTTCAGATGAGCAATCGCAATGATTAACCAGATAAATAAAACGGTATATCCTAAAGAACCCATTAAATAATCAAATGTTTTACTTCCTGCAAACAAAGAAATGATTACACCAATATATAAAAAAGAAGTACATATTAAAATTGCATAAACAGGAACTTTCTTTTTAGATAGACGGGAAAAGATTTGTGGTATAAGTCCATCCACAGCTTGTGTGTATAGAACGCGTGATGCACCATATAACCCTGAATTCATTGATGAAATAATTGCTAGTAAGATAACAGCGTTCATAATGTGATCTGCACCTGGAATTCCTATCATTTTAAATACCATTACAAACGGACTTTCGGCTACGCCGTTAACTTCATTCCATGGAATTAGACTTACAATGATGAGGAATGGAATGATATAGAAGGATATGATCCGGACTAATGTATTGCGAACGGCTTTGGGAACAACTTTTTCTGGATTTTTCGTTTCAGCCAACGTAACACCAATAATTTCTGTACCACCATAAGAGTAGATCACAACAAGCATCGCTGTAATAATTCCTGTTGATCCGTTGGGAAAGAAGCCACCGTGCTTTGTTAAGTTAGAAAAACCTACGGCTGTATGATTACCAAAGGTGACAAGTAATAGCAATAACCCAGCAATAATAAACACAACAATAACCGTGATTTTAATTAAAGCAAGCCAGTACTCTGTTTCAGCAAATACTTTTACTGACAATAAGTTAATGACTGTCACGATCACAGACACGGAAAGAGCGAGTATCCAAATTGGATATTCCGGTAACCAATATTGAATGAATATGGCTGCAACAACGGCTTCAGCTGCAATATTTAATACCCACATTTTCCAGTAAATCCAATCTAGAAAATAAGCGGGGTATTTTCCTAGAATCGATTCTACTAAATCTCTAAATGTTCTTGCGTGACTATTGCGAACAGCCATTTCTGCGAGACCTTGCATAACGAATAATAGAATAATTCCACCAATCAAATATGCAATAATAACGGATGGACCTGCCATATCAATGGCTGAACTACTTCCTTTAAATAATCCAGCTCCAATAGCACCACCTAAAGCCATCATCGTAATATGGCGAGAAGTCATTGTACGCTGCAATTTCTGATTGTCTTTCTCCATAACAATACCTCCAAAAAACATATTAAAATACTTACTATAAAATAGAGGCTTACTCCACCCTATTCTCATAGAAAAAAGGCATGTCGTCTCTTCCTTCATAATCAAATGAAGGAAGAGACGACATGCCTTATGCATACCGCGGTACCACTCTTGTTGGTTCATAATAAACCCAGCTTTAAGACCCTGTAACGAAGGTTACTCGTTAAAACATAGAGAATAGTTCAACTATTCTTTTTGTCTTACCACTCCTGGGCGAGTTCAGAGCATTATTGGACTGCGTCACACCACCCGCAGCTCTCTTTGCCAAATAATAGACTCTTACTACTCCCAATCATTGTGTTTGAAATGTTATATCCGAAATTTTCAATTAATAGAATGTACTATACGGATTTGCATTTAGATTGTCAATGATTAATAACACAAAAATATTATGACGCATTCATAAATGATATTAATCAACAACCTATTAATTAGTTTTTACTTACATCAGCTTAGCTGCTTCACTTTCCAAATCGGATATTTCCAGCAAAATATTGCAATAAGGCTTTAAACTGCTTTTATCACCAAATAGATGCGCTGCCGAAAAATCTTGTGGGATTAGTCGTTCCAATTCCAGAGAAAGTCTGGTAATCCGCTCATAAATGGAGGCCAGATCCGCTCTCGCGTTATCGTAAAAAAATTGAACCGCATACTGCCGATCCAAATATTGCTTGTAGTTGCACATCACATTGAGGTAAGGCTCAAAAGGGTCGTCCCAATTATAAGTCATAAGTGCATTCACAAATGCCTGATGTGCGGCAAGACCATTATATTGACCAAGCGTGAGATACTCTTCCACAATCAGCCGTTTGATCAGCTTCAAAGTTTCAGCAAAGATTTCCTCCTTGGACAGCCCCTCGCCTTTTCCCTCGATAATGAGGATTCGTCCCTTGCTGCCTTCTGCAAAAAATCCATCATGCCAATTCGATTTGCGGAAATAGCCAGTATCGTCAGGCTCCTCCTTATGATCCTCTTCTGAATACATAAAGGGATTGTATCCTAGCAGCACATCTCCATCTTGATCGTAACCGGAAATGACACAAGCATCGGAGCAATTGATTACGCCCTCAAGTGTAATAACAGGGATACCTTTATCAATACTGTCCATAATAAGCTTCTTGTCGATCGCATAAGTGCCCCGAACATGGGGAGTTACCCGATATCCGAGCATTCTAAAGATATGTTCAATGATGATCGGCGTATGTATGACATGATAATTGCCATGATTCCATAGTTCCGCTGTCGGCATGGAGAAAGAAGTGCGAAACGCGCTACCCGATACTGCACATACATCATCATAATTCAGGTTCTCGCCGATAGCGTTAAGCGTTGAAACGACACTGTTCACAAATTCGTTTTGACGCTTCGTATCCGTCCAGTCTACCTTCTGCAAATTAGGAATAATATTTCTCCGCATACTAAATCCTCCTGATATGCTGATCTGTATGGAAATTGGAGCGAATCGGAAGTTATTCAAACCGGAAATGGCAATCCGGGAGGGAGCACAGCGAAATAATCGCTTGAAAGCTTTTGAAAAAGCCTCCACCGTGTCATATCCATATTTAAAGGCAATTTCCGTTACCGTAACCCTGCCTCCTATCAATTCATCCGCTGCGCAGGACAGACGGCGAAACCGAACATATTCCATTACAGAATAGCCTGTTATAGCACTGAATAGATTTTGAAAAGAAGACGACGAGTACTTAATTGCTTTGCCGATCACCTCCGCAGAAAGTTCTTCCAGAAGATTGTTTTCAATATAATCCACAGCCTCTTGGATCTTCTCAATCCAGCTCATTGCCCCACCTCATCCTGATTCCATTATAAGCGAAATGTTAAATCGTTACTTGTCAGAATAGATGATTAATTGTCCATTTTTCAAGTCGTTCAATCATTATTACGTCAACGGCCTCGTCGGTCTGGATATTCTCAAAAGTAGTAACACAATTAACCTGGATCAGATGCAAATGTATCCATAAAATTCCAATCGCAACTAAAATAGGGACGTGAAAAAACCACGTCCCCAACCCTCTATCTAACAAAGCCACCGACTCCACATATGTGGAGTGCTTAAATTGGACAAACTTTGATGTGACAGTATTCGCTTAAACAGTAAAATAAATTATCTCAAGTTTAAATATCATCAAATTCGTAATAAAACACCTTTGATGGCTATTTTCTTATCCCTTCACTGCACCGGCTGTCATACCACTTATCATATAACGAATCAGTATGAAGTATAAAATAACAATAGGTACTGCTATAAAGACGGCGCCTGCTGCAAATCTTGAAAATTCAGTTTCGCCAAGGCTCATCAGACCTACCGCTACTGTATAGAGATTTTTTTCCTTTAATAATAGCTTTGGCAATATAAAGTCACTCCATGGGAAGGTAAAACTTGTAAGTGCGGTATAAACGATCATAGGCTGGGACAATGGCAGATGGATTTTTTGAAATATCTGAAAATTAGTTGCCCCGTCAATTTTAGCTGCTTCATCAATAGAGTAAGGAACCGTATCAAAAAAACCTTTTTGGGTTAAATAGCCCATCGGGGCGCTGGAACTGTAAATTAGGATGACACCCCATAAATTATTAATTAGTCCGAATTGTGTCATGATAATATATACAGCGATCATTCCCATAAAGGAAGGAAACATGCCAAGTATCAGAGTACCTTTCATGATCTTCTTCCTGCTCTTGAATTGGAACCTAGACATGGTATATGCCGTTAATATAACAAGAAAAGTACCAATCAAACTGCTGAATACCGCAATTTGCAACGTATTCATAAACCACTGGGGATAATTATACATGGCGGTATCCGTAAATAAGGTTTTAAAGGTATCCAGACTATATTCACTGGGGAAAAAGCCCTCATATGTGTAGATGGATCCTGATTTACTGAAAGATGCTAAAATCAACCAAAGACAAGGAAAGAGGAAAATCAATGAAACTACAATAAGTGTGGAATGTGTAATAACGCTATCTGCCGCATGAAGAAATTTGTTTTTTTTCATCGGAAAACATCCTCCTCTTTATAAGATGGCGATTTAACATAAACCAACAGTGAAATCAATGAGGTGATCAGGAATATGACTAAACTGATTGCCGCACCGATATTATAATAGTTGTTATTAATGGATAAATTAAAGAGCCAGTTAATTAGCAGGTCCGTATCACTAGCTAAGAAATAGCCATCCATATACAATCCGCCACGGAGGAAGAAAAAGATACCGAAATTATTAAAGTTTCCTATAAACTGACCAATCAATACCGGAGTCGTCGAAAACAAAACAAAAGGTAATACAATTTTTGTGAATTGCTTCCACCGTTTTGCACCGTCAATTCTAGCCGCCTCTAACTGGTCCATATCAAGGTTTGTTAATATACCTGTGGTTAATAGCATAATAGAGGGTACTGTAATCCATGCGTTGACCGATAAGCCAATAAGCCTTGCCATCCATTTAGCATCGATATCCAAAAAGCCAATGGCTTTATACCCCATATCTATTATCATTTGGTTAACAGGCCCGCCATAAGAAAACATAAAGCGGAAACCAAGCAAGGTAATAAATCCAGGCACTGCGTAGGCTAGGATAGGAAATGCCCTCCATATAATCGTACCTCTTACACACTTTTTATTAAGAAGCAGGGCGAGACCAAGTCCTGCAAAATAATTCAAAAAAGTAGAGGATACCGCCCAAAGCAGGTTCCAGTTAAGAATCTTTCCAAAGGTTGGCGCAAATTGTGAAAGGGTTGCAATCTGTATAAAATTGTTGAAACCCACCCAATCGACCAGTTTGGGAGGAACAATATTACCGCCATAATTCGTAAATGCAACCGCAATCATAAATACAATAGGCAATATACTGAATACAAATACACCTATAATCGGTAGAGACAGTGTTACCTTGTAGAATTTATCATCCAGTAACTTTCTCACATCTTCAGAGAAGGTTCTTGGCTTCCCTCCCTTCTCCACCACAACTTGAGTTTCATATGCATCTCGAACATTTGAAAGGTAGCAGCTAATAAATAGTATAATTGCCGCTATGAAAAGAATACCCATAAGCAGCATAACAACGGAGTTATCTCCTTCAATTCCAAACCATGCATCCTTTTCCTTAGTTCCTAATGTGAAAAAACCTACAAAGTCAGTAAAACCCCGAGATATCAAATAGAGAACTCCACAGGCAAGGATGGTAAGGTATAGCATACCCTTTCCAATTTGACCATACATTAACTGTCCCAGGCCCATAACACATATACTCGCTTTCACATTTTTGCCTGCATTTTTTTTAAAAAAAATTAGTTTCTCTATTTTTTGGCTAAACATATTCATATAGACACCTCTAATTAGAAAGTGTGTGGACGGCATCAAGGATTTGCTGATCTACAACCTTTAGCCCACTCTTTATCTTTTCTGTAGAAGTATATTTTTTATCGGATGTACGGAAGGCGTCTTTTGCCAAATCAGCAAAGAAGGTCTCTGTCGGTGACCACACCTGTACCATTTCAGTAACGGATGGCATGACTACAATATTATCTTCGTTTAAGTTATTAAATACAATTTCCGAGACTCCTCCCACTGCTTTAGCAGCATCGGAACGTGCAGGTATACTTCCAAGCAACTCCTGTCTCTTCATAATCATCTCATAACTTGTGGCAAATTCGACAAAAGCAAGGCTCGCATTAGGTGCTTTAGTATAAGCACTGATAGCATATCCATTTATACCGCCCATAGCCTTTTGAGGTATTAATTCTGGATTTTCTTCCGTTAAATCACCACTTGCAGGTAGCATAGGAAGTCCGGCTACAACCAGATTTTCTTCAGCTAATGCTTTGGCCTCCTCCTTACTCTTACCTTGCTTTTCATATTCCAATGTCAGTTCTTTAATAAATAAGGTATAAACATCCGGTGTTGTCATAGTAGCAAAATAAGTACCATCTGCAATTTTGCTATAGCCATTTACTGTTATGGAATCGTCTATGCACTCTTCATTCATTACAGAAGCAAGCTTTAACAACACATTTGCTCCAACCTCTGCATTACCAGCAGATAATCCCACTTCTTTTGGGTTAGTATTATGATCTCCAAAGATATAACCTCCATAGGAGAAAAGAAAACCGGAAGAAAAATATACATCAAATAATGACCGCATATAACCATATTTTCCAGTACCTGATTCAACGATTGACTTTGAATATTTATACAAATCATTCCAGTTTTCTACCATGTCCGGTACCTTATTCTTATTGTCATCCCAATTTGTTTCCCAGTCATTAGGAAGCATATCCTTACGATAAAATAACATGGAGGTCTGAACATTTACAGGAACACCCATATAATAGGATTTGCCATCTACCTCAGACTTATATGCATCCCATGCATTGTCTGGAATCAGGGAAAAGTACTCCAAAGACTCCGCAGGGATTGGATAAATATGTTTGCCCTTTACATATTTCATAATGGAATCATTCGCCTGATACAATACATCCGGTCCATACCCATAAGGTCCGTCATCTGCCAAATTACTGCGTTCATCCATATTGGCATCCACTGCAACAATTCCATACTCCTTATATTTTTCATTAAAAGCGTCAATTAATTGATTGAAGTATCCCTGTTGGATGGCAGTATCATTTTCAAGGACACGAAGTGTAACATTTCTTTCTAACTCTCCATTGTAAATTGATTTTAATGCACTTTCCTCAGCAGACGTATCCTTCTCATCCAAGGCGTCTGTTGATGTACAACCAGTCAATTGTCCAAAACTTAATAAAGCCACCAGTACAAGGCAAAGAAATCTCTTCATAATCATCCACTCCTCAATTTTGATAAATTACAAATCCATCCGTTAATAAGTTACATTCCAGCAATTTATTTTGAGCTAGTATTGTTCCAGTTTGGCTGATTCCTACTGTTTTTCCGGATTGATTCAGAATTAAATTAATTTCACTGTTTTCAAAGGTTCGAATGATATAGCATAGATTCTCATCATAGGAAATACGGATATCTCCCTTCTGGAATACAGGCTTTTGTTTTAATGACAACAGATTCTTTAGAATCTCCATAAATGGAATATCCCAGTGGGATTCCTCCCAATCAAAACACCTTCTATTATCCGGATCATATCCACCCTCAAGTGATAATTCCGTTCCATAATAAATACAAGGTGCCCCCATATACGTACACATGACAGCAATGGCTGAAAGTAAGCGGTCCTTATTCTTATTTACAGAGGTAAAAAAACGGTCCGTATCGTGGGAATCCAGAAGATTCAGCATCATAGCATTAACCTGCCCGCTATTTCTCATTAACAAATGATTTAACTTTTCAGCAAACCCCTGTGCGTTAACAGTCTGGAAAGCATAATAATCTAGGCAGGCTTTGGTAAAGGCATAGTTCATGATACTGTCATACTGATCTCCCTGTAAAAATGCATTGGCATCATGCCAATTTTCCCCGATAATTACACACTCTGGCTTAACTTTCTTAACTGCTTCTCTTAACTTTCTCCAAAAGTGATGAGAAACCTCATCAGATACATCCAAGCGCCAACCGTCAATATCATATTCCTTGATCCAGAAGAGAGCTATATCCAGTAGAAATTGTTGTACTTCGGGGTTACTGGTATTAAACTTCGGCATATATTCACAATAAGCAAATACCTCATAATTGATGTTTTCGGTATCAATTTTGTCGCCGTCAATCATAAACCAATTAAAATACTTTGATTCTTTTCCTTTTATAAGTACATCCTGGAATTGTGGCAGCAGATTACTACAGTGATTGAATACCGCATCCAATACAATCTTAATACCTCGGTTATGGGCCTCATTGACCAGTGTATAGAAATCCTCATTTGTTCCAAAATGCGAGTCAATTTTTTTATAATTGTATGTATCATATTTGTGGTTAGAAATTGACTCGAATACAGGAGTTAAGTAGATACCATTTACCCCAAGGTCTTTTAGATAATCTAACTTTTGTGTAATACCCGGAATATCTCCGCCTGTAAAGCTCTTGGGGTCTGGTACTCCGCCCCATTCCAAATTGATATAATCTGTATTTTTATCTACTAACCCTTGATTAAAGCGATCAATAAATATCTGATAAAATACTGCGCTCCGCGTCCATTCTACAACTTCATGAATATCATTTAGGTTTATATAGGGCATCTGAAAGCAATTATAATAGGACAATTTAAAATCATAGGTGGAAGTTAGTCCATCTTCTGAAAAATAGTAGCATTCCTGACCCTTCCAGATTCGAAACACATAGGTTAGTCTTACATCTTCCAACTCAAGCTCTATTTCGTAATATTTAAATAGATTATCCTTATATTTTTGTTCCATTACTGCAGTTTTTTGTTCCAGGTAGTACTTGTATTTACCACCATATACCACCTCAATTCGATCTATATCATCTTCTTTATCCATACGTAAACGTAATATTATTGCATTCTGATTTATGGGATAGCAGTATTTGGACTCAGGTATATGCAGTATTGCTTGTTTATTCATAGTATTCATTCCTTTGATGTGATTTTTATATATTCACAAAAATGCAAATAAAGTATATAACTAAGTCATGGATAAAAAAATTACAATTAGGGACATTGCTAAGCAAGCCGGTGTCTCAGTAGCCACAGTTTCATATGTTATTAACAACCGCACGGATCAACGGATCAGCGAAGAAACAAAGAGAAAGGTCATGCAAATAGTCAATCTGTTGGACTATACACCAAATTCCTCAGCGAGGTCCCTGTCTACGAGCAAAACTTATAGTATCGCTCTTTATATGATGACTGAGACTTCTCTGTTAAAACGTTCTGAGCAATTACTTTTGATTGAGACATTATCTGAGGCTTCGACTCATTACGGATATCATTTGATTATCCAAGACAATAAGGAAATTGATAAATTAAATCATGTGGATGCCATTTTATGTTTTGATACCACACTTGATTTTTTCCTTCGTATCGGGGATAAAAATCTTGTTCCTGTAATTGCCGTTGACTGCTTAATTGATATTCCCTGGTTTTTTCAAGTTTGCAGCGATTATAAGATTCTAAAGAAAAATGCTGATAAACATTTTGGAGTTGATAATTATTGCTATATATGTTTAACTCCAAACAATGAGCTATTAAAATCGTTTATCTGCAACACTTTCCGTGAAGTAAAGTTTGTAAAGGATTTAAAGGATTTTTCAGAGATTACTAATCAAAATTACGTATATAATCAGAATGCTCTGAATGATCTTATGGCAGAAAATGAAAATTCCTGCTATATTCCATATGACTTACGTTCGAAAATGGACAGGGTATATCATTGCATAGACTTAGCTATAAATCGCATTCCTGATATGGAACACACCCAATTTGTATAATCATTTTTGCAGAAGGCTGCCGTAAAAATATGTGGCAGCCTTTTTGCCTTTTGTAGAATATACGGCAGCTGTTTTCTTTTAATTTTTTTATTTTACCTTAAAGGTTAGTGTCAGTTCTTTCGTTTCCGGGTTATAGGTAAAGGTATACACTCCCGCCGCTTTTGCGATAATATTGTCACTGACACTGCCCTCAACAAATTCCAGTGAATTTTTGTCCTTAATATTACTGAATTTTACATACTCATTTCCTACATTTTCTGTGTCTCCGGTTTTGACTGTGGAAGTAAATAAAAATTCTTCTTTCTCTGCTAACTCAATTGTTAAAGCAGGCATTCCATCTATTTCTTTGAATCTGTATTTATCCTCATAAACATCATTCCAATTCGTTGTAATGGAACTCTTAATATAGTATGAGGTTGTAACATCTGCGATTGCGTCCTTTGGTTCACCGTTATATACCCACTCTATGGTGTCATAGGGGTTTGAATTAAATTTTTCTTTCGTTTCATCGGTGTAATTGCTATTCTCAGTATCATAGACATCAGCACCAGGATATGTTGTTAACTTAAGTGTATAGTTACCAGATTTAAGGGATTTAATATTCGCCCTTTTGGCTTCATTGGATTGATAATTACTGCCAGCGCCTGCAAAGTATTCAATTCCTTCCTGACTTGTCGTTGTTAAATAGCCAGCTCCCCTTTGGTTATACCATGAAGTATTAGTCGCTAACTGGAATTCGTCACCTTCATACAAATCGATACTAATGGAGTAAACGTTTTCAATAGCTTCCTTGGTTAGAATGTGACTGTCATCAATTACAGTTCCCCAGTTGGAGGTGACTAGTATCGGACTCTTACCACTTCCCACAACAGCAAAACTCCTTGTATCTTCTTTTTCTTCTAAAAAGCCTGCAAAGATTTTCGTATCAGCAGTCACTGGTGTGCTAAAGTCATATTTGTGGGTTAAAGAAGGTGTTCCATACCAGCCCATAAATATATAGTTATCTTTCTGCGGGGTATATTCTTTTGCTGATTCACTCTCCTTAACTTCTTCTTTCGATAATTCCGTATTTCCATCCATATCATAAAAAGTTACTGTATATAGAGTCTTCTCTATCGTTTCCTTTGAACTATCCGTGTTGTTTGATACACCAGGTTCCATAGTTGAGTCTGATTTTCCACAAGCAGTCAGTAAAAAAACACTTACGAAAATAGATAATAATACCATAAATATTGCTCTGCTTTTTCTCATAAATTTTACCCCCTACAAATTGATTAACCGGTTAAGCAAAAATTAAAATAAATAGCGTCTAAGCAAAAGACGCCTATTCATAGTCGCTTAACTGTTTAAGCAGATTTTACTATGCCCGTTGTTATATGTCAATCCAACAAATCCCCCGCTCACCCATTAGTGAGATGGACCTGATTTTCTCGCATTTTTTCTCAAGGAATTCCAGCTCCTTCAGACGGAACAATGTCTGATTCTCATCCATCAGCTTCGCGGTAACCCCCGCATTCAGGAATTGTTCTATAATCGCTCATCATGATCAGAACGAACATGGTGAAAGTATTACGACTGGGCATAAAGCTAGAAAAAGAAGTGCTCACATCTCCTGTAATATCCGTTCGTTAACAATAAGTGGTTCAGCCTTTTTAATTAAGACTGTCATAATTAACCCTCACACCCTTAAAAATTTGATTATCATTAACCCATTAAGCAAGAGCATAAGGTTTTTAGCGATTGCCTTATCGTCCTCAACCAAAAATATCCGTTTCATTTATTTTTACCATCCTTTACTTTACAGCTCCTATATCGTCCGTCAGCCGGTTTTTCAGCGTAAGCCGGAACAAGCCATGTATTTCCCATTTTTTTAGCTCCCTTAATCCGCCCGAAAGAGCAATGGTACACTACCATTCTGTCTGTGATTCCCCAATTTTTCGCTGCTTCTTTTGTCGTTATATAATCCACGCATAACATCTCCATAACTTTAATATATTTCTTCCGACGGAAATATACGAGCTGAGGTATAAAACAACGTCAAGACCACTGGCTTAGCCGGAGGTCTTGACGTGCAGGTATATTGTTTTGGTTTCAGCATGACTATCACTTCCTTTCTGATTTTTGCGCAAGAAAAAAGACGCTCATTGCTGAACGTCTAAATAAGAAAAAGGATTGCCATTTTCACAGTACCCCTTTAAATCTCAATTTTTATTTTCTTGTATCCCCACACTCTATATTAACTACTACTGAAACATTAATATAGTTTTTAATGACCTTATTTCTGATTTTATCACCTTCTCCAGTGAAGACGATATGTTTGAAAAAGTGCCTAAAACAAAGGATTTCTACGTATCGGCTGTTCATAATTAATAAACTCGTGCTAAAAAACAGTCATTCCCCCGATTTTTGACCCGACTTTTTTTGCCACGACTTTATTATAGTCTGAATAATGTCTTGATATAAAAACAGGGGAAAGGCTTGATGGATCTGGGTTTGCCCCGTTCTCCATTCATCCTTTCCCCGATTCTATCACGTCTTTATTCGATTTTTAGCACGAGTTTATTAGGAATAGCACGGCTTTATTGTGGGGTTACATCGGCTCGTTGTATCAACACAATAGTCTCCACATGCACAGTATGCGGGCAACCACCAACATTATTAGGGGTTCTGTTATAGTGGTGGGAAGTAGCGTGAAATAAGGATTTCTATACTTTCTTTAAGCTATCTTTCCTGCTGTTATGATAGTTTAACATCAGATTCACATCAATAAAGATTTAAATTTTCTAAAAAACAATGTATCAAATACGTTATTGTCGTTGACGGAGCTGTTGTTTAGTTTCCAAATTGTTAGTGACATATCCACGTGTCCTTAGTCCATTTACAACCTCAGAATAAATGTCATTGCCTCCAGGATCTTTTATCGTAACAATTAGTACAAATTCCTGACTAGGGACAATCAGTCCATTTCTCGGGTTCATATCAATACGAATTTTCCAGCCATCGCCTGATTGGATACCTTTATTGCTAATCTTTCTATAGTAGGATTTTATTGGGCTCCATTTAAAGCCGTTTTCGACTCTGGATTTTTCAAACTTTTCATCCCATGAGTTTTCTAATGGTACACAACCGGCAAATTTAATTTTGCCATCAGGCGCATATTTGTAAGTACCAAAACTCACATCAATATTGGTTCTACAATATTCACGACCATAACGTTGATCGAGTACAGGATTATAGGCAAGTGTCATTCCAATTTCCCCGAAACATTTCCCATCACGAATCAGCGAGTTTGGATAAGGAAAATCAAATAATTCAAGGTGCGTTCCTTGAGAAATCTTTTGTCGAAATACAAGTGTTATTTCATCTTCACTACATTGTAGAATATCCTTTGTATTTACGGACGGCATACCAAATCCATAATATTTAATGTTGTCTTGACTCTGTTCTAACAGTTCCCGTGAGGTCAATCTAGCAGAATGAATAATCATAGCTTTTGCTAACATCAGGTCTTTTTCAACCATTTCATCATATACAGAAGTAAACTTTTGAACTACTCTTGGATTAGAATAGCTGGTTCCTATCCCTTCAATTACTTCACCATTAACACCTAGTCCCTTCATACCAAGACCCGCGATACTAAATGTTGTATCTATGTTGCCTCCATAATCCACTACGTCAGGTTTTACTATGTAGTTAGCACCCGGACCTCTTCGGCTGAATGGGGATGGTTCATTGCCTTTTACAATGGAATTTTCTGAGTCAAATAACGCTAACGATCCTACTGTGATAGCTCTTACGGAATCAGCTGGAGAAATAATACGATCGCATTCCCCCATAGTGTTTTGTGGAGGCCATGTTCGTAAAGGGTTCTGATTTAGATTACCGCTTGAAACAAAAATTTGGACCTTATATTTATCTTGTATATAATCTAAGAAGATACCCAAATCAGACATAGCGCCTTGGCATATTAAACTTTCAATTCCAAGAGAAATGTTCCATACTTTTACCCTTGCAGAGTATTTGTTCATGGCATCTTCAATAATTTCCATCAACTCTTCTTCACCAACTGTGTCAGTTGGTCCAAAGTTTGTATCACTATTCGGTATGGCTACAACATCAATAAATTTGAAGCGTTTTGGATTACTCATTTCTATGTGATTCAATTTATTACCATACTGAATAGTAGACGCTATAAAGGTTGCATGACTGGGATTAAGGTAGGCTTCATTAACGTATTCCTCACGAGCAACAATGTACGGCGATAATAGAGCATTATTGGTACTTATCCCACCATCTATGATACCAATGATTATTTCACTGTCTGAATACTCATCCTCCAAGAACGCTTCCAAATCAGTTCCGACAAATTCATCTAATGGAAGTGAGTACTCTTGAAAAAAATCCACGGATTTCACGCCATTAATGGAAGCAATCTTTACAACGTCATCGTAAGAGGAGACATCCACCTTAATAAATTTTATCCCCTCTCCATAGCTAATGAATTCGTATTTGTCTGATAGCCCCATCACATTTAGTTTTTTTGTAATATATTCAACAATTTGACTATCATCGTATGCATCATCAAAGTCAAAGTACTTAATTTTTATCTTACTTTTAACATTAGCAAAGAGTCCTTGTTGTGAAAGTTGAACTAACTCCTTAGATATTTTTTCTTCTACAGTTATCGGTTTAATATCTAGAACTGCGGTCAGATTTGCACGAAACTTTTGAGATGGAGGATTTCGTATCAATTCAATTGTTTCATTGATACTTTTCTTTGTTACCTTGATATAGATTTCGTCCAAATCCTCACTACCAATAATCGGACAATTACGACAAAGATCACTAGGCTTGTGTGATTTTGCAATCGCTTCTGGTTTAACAACAATTTTTCCAACAGCAGGAATGTGTTCATTTTCAGTGAATACATCATTATAAAAATTCAAAATTTGATCAAATTTACTTATCATTTCTCCCTGCAAATTTGATGTTACCTCGCCGAAATATTTAACCTTTCCTCCACCTAGATTTTTTTGAGTATCAGATGCCTTTTGAAGAACCAACTTAATTGGTAAGTTTTTATCACTCATTATTCATCCTCCTCCGCAATTAGTTTAGATACAGATGTTTTCGATATATTTAGAATGTTTGCAATTACAGCATAGCTGAATACCTTATCACTACATTCACGTAAGAATCTCACCTTTTTCCTTTGAATTTCTCTTTCATCTTTATAATTTTGAGGAATGATTTTTTTATTTATAAATAGTTCATCATAAACGCTGGATTTTGAGAATTCATAACCGTATATAACAGAATTCCGCATTGCTTTTTTAACGATTTCCTCAACATCTGCTCCACTTAATCCAACAAAGGCAGCAGCCATTTCTCTTTTTTCCTTTATAGTGAACTGTTCGCTATTCGTAAATAAGCCTATCATTTTTTCGATTGCCTCTATATCCGGAAGTTCTATTTCCAATTTATAATCAAATCTTCTCCAAACTGCAGAATCAAGTAGGCTCTCGTGATTCGTTGCAGCTAACAGTAAGCTATCACTACTCATAGCATCTACATTCTGCAGTAAGCTGTTAACAACTCGTTTAAGTTCTCCTAATTCGTTACTATCATCACGAGCTTTCGCAATAGCATCAAATTCATCAAGGAATAAAACACATGGAGTTTTCTGCACAAATTCAAAAAGGGTGCGAATATTTTTTGCCGTTGTACCTAGGTATGACGAGATCAAGCTATCAAGCCGCGCGACAATCAATGGCAACTGTAATTCTTTCGCAATAAGATATGCACACTTCGTTTTTCCACATCCTGGGGGACCATAAAGCAACAAAGTGTTTGAAACCCCTAACCCAAGTGAGTTTAGAGTATCAGCATTTTTATAGCTTAAAATAAATGAATTTAGCTTTTCTAAATTTCCTTGGGATAATACAACTTCAATGTTATTTTCGTTTGGATAGATAACATCAGCTAAAGTAGTCCGAGATTCTCCATCAACGGGGATATTATTTTCTTTTATGGCACCCATTGCGGATAGGGTCGACTCCTGTTGCATGGTTAACAACTTGTTAAACTTATTTGCTGCACGGGCTTCATTATCTTCTTCTAGTTTAGCAACTAACTGCTTAGTATAATTCAGGACCTTGACTTGATCATGTTTCAAAGCTCCTTCAACAATCTTTCCTATTTCAATTGAATATTTCAACAAGATCCACCTCCTATTTCATTATACACGAACGATCTCCTTTTTAACAGAACGAATATACTTAAATTAGATATTTATTTCTATTTTTAATGAACGATATTGCATTTCAAGGGAACGAAAGTGTGTTCGCCTAGAGGTCTAGACAAGTCTGCATCGTCTCACCTCAAGATTTAACAGTCCCACACTTCTCATTTAGAAGCTGCGTCAATGACCTCAATTCCAGAACTCAGTTAAACACAATCACTTCAGTAGTTAGGCTCTGTTAGGCTCCCCCGAAGTGGCACAAACCACTCATATCCGAGCGCTTGGCAAGCACTCGGAGTTCTAAATAACTCTAACTCCTTTGATGATTGCTAAATTTATATAAGCCCTTTGATTGTTTTTCCAAGTGATTTTTTGAATACCCGCAACATTCCATTTATCATTAGAATAGGCTCGTTTTCGAAAAAAAAGTCAGCGATTAATTGTGGAAACCCGGAAAGGGCACATGCAAACTCTGCAGACAACATGTTATTCTCGACGATAGCACAGATACATTGTCACCCTGCCCGAAATGCTATGAAATCGAGTGACCTTAGGATAACATGTGAGCGTTCTAGTTCTGGATAAAGATAGCTCCGTAGCGCCTGCTGCAGAGTTTCTAAGTTACACTAAGAATGCATTCTTACCTATAGTTTTTTCGATCTTCGAGCTAATTACAAGCAATCATTCTTCTCTTCCTGTTTCAATATACGGTTATTTCTCATGAAAGAACTTCAACAGCACGCTGCCACGTTCAATCCAATATTTCTAAGCTTCCAGTCCCTCGTTAAGCTTCTGTAACCGTAATGCGGGTTCTTATTGAGCCCAGTACCAGTACCAGGAACATATGCACTTCTTTAGCTGTATAAAATACTTCATTGCCGGACTCCACCGTCAGAAATACTCCAGCAACCATCCCCCCTTAATCTTTCATTGTTCCTTCCTGTTTATAAGCTGATTTTCGTTAAGTAATCCCATGCTTCGTTCATAAAACGTGATGATAAAATCAAAAGGCAAGTATGCCTTAAAGACTTCCTGCGTCTTTCGACAATCAGCATATGTTATCTTTTCGCCTCTCTTACGTTCCTGGCTACCACATAGCCAATCTTTATATTGATTTCCCGAATGATGTTGGACTCAGGGAACTGCTTGATGATCTGCTCTGCAAGTCGCTTCAAGGACTTACTTGGTTCTGCATCTTGAATACCCAGTTGCTTTTTAAGATTGCGCATGCGAGTTATTTTGTCCTTCTCATCTTGCTTGCCATAAATTTGGCAAAGAGTTTCGATGGCAGCGCAAGGCGCCTCACAATCTTCACTCTTAGGGCAAACCCTGCATATCTCGTTTCCCAAGACGCCTTGGCACCTTTCAAGGAAAATAAAAAAGCACCCCGACTTTGGGTGCCCGCTTGTTACCATTCCCATTTTTCTCTATCTATTTCCCGTTGAATCAAGGCTGATTCTATATCGTCAGTCTTTAATAGCTGAGGATTTTTAATAAGATACTCTCTTGCCCATGGATTCAAGTTGTAAGGGAAACGAGCGCCCATATGACTTAAATTCGATGCTCTTTGAATGATTTTATATCCTGCTAATTCCCCAACCGTACCATCATTGTAAGCTAATAACTGTGTATTTGTCCCATTTACGAAGTAGTATAGTAATATTCTTTTCTCCATGGCATTTAACGAATGCAAACGTTCCTGATGTCTCTTAAGCCACCTTTTTGACCTGATAGATCTTATAACTTTTTTGTGAATAAAAGTAATTAAGTTTGCTACAGTAACAACCCCAGAAACAAGGAATGCCATTCCAATATACTGCTTATTTACATTGACAAACTGCAGCAAACCTAAATTATCTATGAGTGTTTTAGGTGAAAATAGTAATATAGCCGAACCTACGGCCACAATTATAAAAAACTTATTCGTATACTTCGCCACTCCTAAGATTTTAGTTATTATCGCTTCCATCCTTCCCCCTCCTAATATCATATTTCGATATAAGGAAGTATTTTCCTGCTACATAAAAAAGCCGCCTATTGGCGACCTGTAATCTCACTGTCTTCAGTTTGTAAATCTGTTAAACCTTTGGGAAACTTCTTTTTAAAAAAGGAAAAGTTATTAATCATCAAAAGAAACGGTATATAACAGCCAATTACACATGCTGTAAAACTAGACAACCAAGGTTCCTCGTTAATAGTTTTTCCAAGTACACGTATAATAAAATATAGGCTTGTCCCCATAATCACTGCCGCTATTAAAGGAATAATCCAGGTTACCAGAATCTTCTTCCAGACACTATTTTTTTTACTTGTATTAAAATAGTCTATATATCCTTTGAACTTAATTCCCTTCCTTAGCCCTCTAATTGTTCCATCTAATTTAACATCTGAGTTACTATTAGTATGCAATATTTCAATTATTACGCCATCTTTTCGGTCTAAAAAGTCAAATTCTAATATCACTTCGTTCTCTCTCGTCATATCTTTCTCTGCTGTAAATTTTGTAACCTTTCTCGATAACCCAGTAATATTGACGTCTAGAATATTTGTAGAAGCATCAAAAACTAATCTAAGATGATCTTCCTTAACTATTTTGTCTCCCATAATAGTCGAGGTTCCGCCATTCCAGATAATTATCTGTGACTTTTGTAAATTGTTTATCCTTTTTCCGGCTACTGTTACTTCAAATTCATCTGGCAAATTAAGGCCGATGTTTCCTATGATTTGGAGTTTGCTAACTTGATAATATAACTTAGATCTTGTTGTAAAAGCATATGTTGTAATTACCCCAATCAAGCCGCCAATAATAATACCTACAACCTCAGACAATAAAACTCCCCCCACCCCATTTAAGAAAAGAAATATGGCGTAATTTTACATTGTTAAGGTCCTTTTCGATAGTACTTTTGTCACGGTTTGTTTATATAAAACTAACTGCAAGTATTTAATAATTCGAATAAAAAATACTTGAAAGTACTCCATTTCATCACGAACGCCCTTACCTCTGATTCCGGAAATTCATCCAAAAGAACAATTTACGATACATCCGGTTCCATGATCTACGCCATACCTCAGCGACACTACTCATTAATCAGGGCGTACATACCAAGATCATTTCGGAACGACTTGGCCACGACAACATAACCACCACAATGAATATCTATGGACATGCTCTCTAATCTGCTGACCAGGCAGCAGCCGATAGCTTGGAATCTCTGTTTGCTCCACGCAAAGAAAGGAACGACAAAAAGACGCTCGCTAATTTGCTAAGAGCGTCTTATTTTATGTCGAATTAACACCATTTACAGGTGATTATTTAGATTTTTCACATCAAATTCACATCAACTGTTCAATCTAGCCACTGTACTAATCACTTCCATAATCCTGTATTACCTTTAAAAACCTTGATGTATGAGGGTTTGTATAGCTGTATTAATCTGTTCAAAACGAATAAACCCCTGCTAAAAAACAGCCCTCAAACCCGCATTCCACCGTTGCCCGTATAAATAAACTCTTGCTACAAAACACTCATTCCCCCAATTTTTCACCCGACTTTTTCTATCACAACTTTATTAAAATCTGAATAATGTCTTGATAAAAAAACAGGGGAAAGACTTAAAATTCGCATATCCCGCTCCCCCGCTCCCCAATCGCCCAAACCTCACGCCCAGCAAGACATCTCAGCCATTCTCTCGCCTTTTTCTTCTCCACGTCAAATAGCTAACAATCTGCCGTCAGAGCAGGAGAAACCATAGGTGAAATACTGGATATAGGAAGAAAATAATCAGAGGAAATGATCGATTAAAAAACCGAGGAAACACTTGAGATAAGATTAAAAGCTGGATGGAAAGATCCGATGAAAATCCCGGGAATGCAAGTGTGGTGCGGGACTCCTGAAGTTATGGAAGAAAAAAAAGAGAGAGAGAATACCCGAGAAAAAGGGATTAGTGGTGATAAGGCGAGGATGGGCTGAGTAAAAGAACGAGAAAAAAAGCCAAGCGAATAACGGCAGGAAATACCTGAGGTCATTCGGCTTGGCGGAATCACATGAATTTGGTTTTGCAATGTGCTACATTTAGCGATTCGATGGTTTTAACACGTCTTTATTTGATTTTTAGCACGGCTTTATTTGTAATATCACGAGTTTATTAATTCTTTACACAATCCCTCACCAACAACACTACATTCTCCACATGTGTCGTGCGGGGAATAGGAACACAATTCACCCCCTTCATTTTTCAACGGCTTTTTTGACGATTGCCCGCGCTTTTTGCCTTGAATGCTGTTCTGGAAGCCCGTTTTGTAAACAAAGGTCAGCTTGTACGGGTTAAGTTGCTCTGGATCGGCGTCCATACCGATAATGATCTTATCAACAATGCTTTCAAATACGGTGCGATCAAACGACGGCAGGAGTTCGTTCGTACGAAGCACTTTGCGAAAATGCTCCAGCCTCTTACTCGTATCGATTTCTTCTTGTGCAGATTGCTCCAACTGAGTCTTCTCTTCAAGTAATCCCGTCAAAGAGGCATCCAGTTCCGCATACTTCTGCTCGTAAGTCGGTCGGTCGATTTTTTCGTCCAGGCACAAGTCGATCAACTTACAGCGCTTCTGTTCCAACGCCTGAATGTCACTGTTCAGTTTGTTCAGCCTTCTTTGACTGTTCTGGTCGCTGAATACGGATTCCATGCGTTTAATCAGCTCATCAATAATGTCCGTATGATTGCGGCATACCAATTTGTACGATTCGACAAAAGCATCCTCAATAAGCTTTTCGTCCAAGCCCTTGCTGTGAGGGCAATACTTCTTTCCTTTTTTTGTTGAGGTGATGCACTGCCAAACAGCCTTTTCGTGTGGGGTTCCGCTATGCCAGCACCGCCGCGAGAAGCTCGTATGACAAAACGCGCATTCCAACATACTACTGAAAGCAAATTTTCTGCTATACTTGTCTCGTTTGCCTTTTGCGCCGCGGCGGCGGTTCTCGCCCCTTCGATGCAGAATAGCCTGTGCCTTATCAAATACTTCTTCACTGACAATCGGCTCGTGATGATTTTTTACATAAAACTGATCTTCCTCGCCGTAGTTCTCCAGTCTCCGCTTGGATATCGGATCGACGGTAAAGGTCTTCCCCTGCAATAGGTCGCCCTTGTACTTTTCATTCTTAATGATACCAAGGATGCTCGTGTCTTGCCATTCGATTCTTCCGTTCTTGGTTTTATGCCCCGCCTCAGTCAATTCCTTGGCGATAACGTAAGCACCCATTCCATCAACGTAACGCTGGAAAATATAACGTATGATCTCCGATTCTGCTTCGTTAATGGAAATCTTTTTCGTAGCCGGATCGTAATCGTATCCTAAGCAGCTTTGAAAGCCGACAAGCTCACCGCGTTTCATTTTCATCTTCAAACCCTTTTTGACGTTGGCGGAGATATTCTCGACTTCCTGTTGCGCTACGGAGCTTAAGATGACAAGCAGTAACTCGCCGTCCATCGTAAGCGTATTGATGTTCTCATCCTCGAAAAATACGGCAATGTTCTTTTCTTTCAGCATGCGAACGAATTTCAACGTATCGAGCGTGTTCCTAGCAAACCTCGATATGGACTTCGTAATAATCATATCAACTTTCCCGTCCATACAGTCGTTAATCATGCGCTGAAAGTCCTCGCGCTTCGTTACCTGTGTTCCTGTTACTGCTTCATCAGCATAAATATCGACAAGTACCCAATCGCTACGCTTGCTTACGAGATCAGTATAATAGGCGACTTGTGATTTGTAGCTGTTCAATTGTTCCTCGGTGTCCGTACTTACTCGGGCATACGGGGCTACGCGAAGAACATCCGATAACTTTCCGGCATTTCGATCAGATATCTTCCGGCTTGCTTTGATAACTTCTACTTCGAGTGCCATTGTTTCGCCTCCATTCTTATTAACTCGTCATCAGTATAATAAGAGCGGGAAGGACCGACAAATGTGCGAATCAAGAAGTCAGGTCCGAAATGATGCCATAATCCCGCATGGTTTTGTTCTTTATCAAATGAAATTCATGCTCAGTAATCAAGGAAAGCTCCAGCAACTGTCTCATCATCGCAATTTGCATACTATACCGGATCAGCTTTTGGTTCATAACTAACCTCCCGTTCGTTATGAAATGCCGAAAATCAGAGATGCGCACAGAATGAACGAAATACGCATCTCTGTTTCCGCCTCTGTTTTGGTTGCTTCACTTCCAATAATCCTATCCGGCGGACAGTGGTTAGCCGTCCTCATAGGCTCTACGCCTCCTCCAGGATCGCTGCAGGCCGCCCCCATTGCGATAACTGTGGCTGGACGGAAGTATCATTATCCCTACGCATGGGTCTTCGCCTTAAATGGCACCGCCATTTATTTATTTGCATGAGCAAAATCGCTCGCATTCCACCGGTTCTGTTAACAAAGCATGCAAAAACAAGAACCGGCAAAATGGTCGTGGCGCGCCTGCAAAGTGGCTATCCTTCTGGGACATGCGGGGAACGGACTGGATAAGATTGTATTTGATTATCAAAGAGCCGTTGAGAGGAACGAACATATTCCTCTACTATTCATTTCATTTTCAATACAAAATCGGACCCTTGAATTAGAAATTCACCAAGACAATAAGCGAAAGGGAAAGGGAAGAGTGCCGTAAGGAGAGGAAACGCAGCCATGTGTTATTATTCCGGATAATCCTGGCTTTGCTCTTCCAACTTGGGATGAAGCTAAAATTAGAAAATACGAGATTTGGGATCGGGAACGCCTCATTATCGACACGCCTCATCAAACGGTAGACGAAAGTTTGAGGCTGGTACTTGAACGGCTTAGCCTGAAGAGATAAATTGTGAGTATTCAAATCAGACGAAATCGATGATAAATATTTTGTTCTCAAGCGCAATAGACATTTACATTTTTTCCAAGTTCCGGCCATTATGCATTCTATAATCTGCATCAATCCTTATTACATTCAGTATGATTTGGCAAATACAATGGAGGAAATCCTTTCCTTTTGTCGAATTATTGAATAAGGAGGAGGCGATTAAAGGATGGATATAAACCACAATGATAATATCGTTTATAGACTCAGCAATTTGGCGTTGACTGACGAAGCTTTAAATGCGGTGGATCTATCTTTTCACCTTGTAAGAGTGCAAAAGGAATCTGATTCTTTTTATCAATCCTCAGGTATTCAACTTGCGCCAGATGTTATAAAGTGGGACAAGAAAAGTATCATTAAAACCTTGCAGGGGTTGAAGGAGGTTGACGATACCGGAAGTAAGGTTTTTCTAGTCGGGAACTATAACCATGAAATCAAGATAAATGACCGTATAGCTAGGTTCGAGCTATCTGAGAACCAGGGGCTTTTAGATAAAGTTAGAAAGCTGACTACAGCATTACGCACTCCCGATCCTGAGTATCTAGAAAAGCATACCAATTTTCAGTCGGTAAAGCTGACCTTAGGTGAGCAAGATGCGTATTTTTTTTATTACCGAGGGGTTAAGAAAAACAGCATGCGTTCATCAAAGAAATTGATGGTCTTCAAGAATGCTAATCAATTCGCCTTTGCCGAGGATACCATAGTCGATATAGGGGGAAACATCGACTTCTTTATTGTCGGAGATTTTATCTTGATTATAAATGTCCGGAATTTCGAGTTCGCTTTTGATTACCGAGATCATATTAATGAACAGCGAGATCGGAACTTGACTGAGATTATTTCAATGCCGTTCTTTGATGGTGAGGATTCGAACAAGGGGAAATTCGAGGAGTCCTGTAAAAAGTATATCCACTCACGGGGGCTAGCTCAAATTAAACGCGACACCTTAACGGCTATTCAGTCCAATTTTGAGGCTAGATGTACTGAACTGTCGCAAATCAAAGCGAACCTTCCTGCGGATCAAGCTGAGCAGGAACGGTATAAGAAGAAGTACAACACCATTTGGGAATTGTTCGAATACATTGATCTGGATAACCGTAAGATTATCTTTAAAGAGGATGCTTCTCCCAGGGCTTTATTACATTTCTTTGCTGATAAGATCGTAAAGTCATTCGTAACCGAAGACTTCAAGGTGGCGGTTGCTTACGAAGAATAATTCTTAGGAGGTATGTAAGTCCTCTTTGGGAGGGAGAGAAATATGTGGAGCAAGCGTGAACAGGTCATTTTATGGGCGACAGCCTACCTTCCCTTAGTCCTTATTATGATCTACAGATTTATCGACAGTAACGACTTCTTCAAGCAAACGAATTGGGCAACATGGTTGGCTAAGCATATGGATAAAACGGTCTTTGACGTAATTGTTATAGCGGGGATAATCGTCATATCACTGCTCATCTACCGCTTGGTTGCCATGCTGCTTTTCAGCGGTTATGATCGTCAATTACGGGCTAGGGAAATAGGTATGAATGTGTCAGTCAGAAAATATGAACGTTTAAGTGTGAATGACTATTCATTTTTCTTAATGACATTACTGCTACCCTTAGTCTCCATAGATCAAGCATCGGGAATAAATCTAATGGTCACCATTGCAATTGTACTGATCATCATAGCGATTTACGTGAAGACGGACTTTATTAGTGTATGTCCGGTGTTCTTCGTGTCTGGTCGACAAGTGTATAAGGCAATCATTTCGAATCAAAGTAGAGAAGCGGAAATCGCTGATCCGTCAATCCGCCAAGAGATTATTATCATAACTCGTGAGAGGTCCATGAATTTAAACAACAAGTTTCGGACTATTAAACTAATCAACAATATTTTTTATTTATCCATTAATAATAACGATGAAGATCCAGATGAATGGTAATTCCCTTTAGGGGCTCCCATTCATCTGGATCATAGTAAAGATATAGGCAATGGCTACATAACAATACCAATGCTTATTATATATTTCGAATGACTTGCTTTGTCATTGTCATGAAGGTGTTGCCTCCAAAGAGTTGGTCGTCACTCACTTTTAATCTCCCGCTCTTCAATATCAAACCCACCTTTAAGAATGAACTCCTGGAGCAAATTGTGTACTTTTATGTTGATCTTAAAGATTGGTATTTTTGAGTTTTCTAATTTCTCAATATAATCCTTTGCCTTAGCTTTTTCTACGGAAGCCTTCAAATCATCAAAACGACCGAACTCATTGATGCTTGCCTCAGTTACATTGGCAGACATCAGATTACGTAGCTTCCTTTCATCCAACCCTAAGAATCGTGAAATACGCCGGATTTGGTCATTCTTTGCTCTGAATTGATATTCAGTGACGTATTCCCTGAAAGTTTTACCACTTTCAAACTTGGCATTTCCGCTTTCTACGTCGTGAAGAAAGATATTTGCATATTTTTGTTCTTCCTGCGTCAATGTAGCGAATGACTTGTGCAAATCATCAAGTGTCTTCCGCATCTCTGCTTCATCTACATTATCTTGAGTAAGAATTTTTTGAAACTTTTCAAAACGCGAGTTCATATAATCTGAGTCGATTCTCCCTGTATCAATCTCCGTCAGGTAACCAACGATCTCGAAAGGAACATCGTCGCCGCCGCCACCACCGCCGCCGCCGAACAGTTCTTTATACCGCATAGCCAGAATCAAATAAGTATTTTCATCCAGTCTCATTTCGACTCGAGTCTTTGGCTTACCACTGCCATGGCTGAAGTTGTACTGTGACTGATTCCACTTAAAGCCTTGAATTTTTGCAGCTTCCAGATAGTCATTGAATGATTTGAAGAGAGAGGCAAATTTACCGCGCTCCGAAAGATCATCCGGAAGCTTTTCAAAGTTCAGAATCCCAGAACGAGCGAACAGTTCGCTGATATCATCAAACATTGAATTCAGCTTATTTAAGTTATACTCAAGCCGTTCTACAAATAATCCAATAGGCTTGTCGCCAGAATAGAGCTTCACAGCTTTTTCTATGTTTTGCTCCATTGTATGCGGATACCTGTAGTATCGTATCGTTCCAAAAGGCTTTTCCGGACCGAACAAACGATTGGTACGTGAAAATGCCTGTATGATATTTTCGTATTCAAGCATCTTATCCATGTATAGCGTGTTAATCCACTTGGAATCGAAGCCTGTAAGCATCTGGTTGACTACAATGAGAAGATCGAGCTGCATTTCGGGTGTTCTCTCAATAAATTGATATGGCTTTTTGTGAGCAAGTCTTGCAGCAATGTCCTTTTTCAGCTTGTCGTATCTCTTCAGACTAAATTCCTGTTTGTATCTGGCGTTATAATCCTCGATTATTTCAACAAGACCATCCTCTTTGAAAGCTACTCCGCCGTTATTGTCGATGCTCGGGTCAAACAAGCAAGTAGCCTTTAATGTGGGAATAGCATGTTTTATCATTCGATAATAACGGATCGCCTCTGGAATGCTACTTGTAGCAAAGATTGCATGAAACTTGCTATTATGGCTTAATGTCACCCAGTTATCTGCAATGTCACGAATAACCGTACTCCAATGTTCTTCCCTTTGATATTGGGAGTTTGGCAGATAGTCCTCAATACCCTTCACATACTTTCCATCATCACCAATATAGCCTGCCATTTTTATTTGAGAGGAATTCATATATTTATAAAAGACTTCGCTCTTATCAGGATCAGCTAGAGCTTCTTCAACGGTAGAGGCTTTTGCCCGCTCCAAAGCAACAGCCTGCCGAATATCCCTATCTCTGTAGGTCAACACTTTATAAGGATCAAATCCGAGAACATTCTTATCACGAATACCGTCGGCAATGCTGTACCTGTGCAACTCGTTACCGAAGATGGTTGAAGTGGTGTTCATTTTTTTTTGGTTTTCATCCTGAATCGGTGTTCCTGAAAATCCAAAGAAAACGGCAGACGGAAAAGAATCCTTTATATTTTGGAGCATATCTCCAAAGGTAGTGCGATGCGCCTCATCGACAATAATAACGATTCTCTTGGAGTTCATTATCTTAATATCATGAGCATTTAATCCGTCTTCTTCGTCCTTGATATTGCTCATTTTCTGAATAGATGTGACGATAAGCGTGTTGGCCGGGTTGTCGCTTTTGAGTTTTGAAATTAATATAATTGTATCTTCCGTTGCCTGAACGGACTCATTTTCATCTGCAAAACCGCGATACTCTTTTAAGGACTGAGTTCCGAGTTCAATTCTGTCCATTAGGAAGATGACTTTATCGGCATCTTTGGAGTTTGCAATCAATTGCGCCGACTTAAAGCTTGTCATCGTCTTGCCGGAGCCTGTGGTATGCCAAACATATCCGCCAAGCCTATCTCGACCGTCCCAGTTGGTTTTGGAAACTCGGTCAGAAATCGCATTTGCTGCATAGTATTGATAACTACGCATGACTTTCAATACGCCATCGGTGTCATCGGCAACAGTGTAAAAGCCGATAAGCCGGTGTGCCATCGGAATGGAAAGCAGTGAAGAAGCAATCGTTTTCCAATCTTTAATAGGCTCGTTATTAAAATCTGCCCAGCGAAAATAGAAATCTTTGTTGAACTTTCCGTCTATTCCGGGATTTGCGAAATAAACGGTTTCTGCCGGTTCCATAGCAACAAATATTTGAATCAGCGAAAATATTCCAGTGAAAATCCCTTCATCTGAATATTTTTCGATTTGATTATAAGCCTGGCTGACCGAAACGCCGCTGCGCTTCAGCTCGATATGTATAACCGGCATACCATTGATCAAGAGCATCAGGTCGCCACGTCGGTCATTTAATATTTTGGACTTGCTCTTATATTTGGGCTGTTGTGCGATCTGATAGCGGCTTTGTCCGGCAGCGATTTCACGGCGGTCGTAAACTTTAAGGCTGACTTCTTTTTCGAAGTGCAGCGTGTCATCGGGATTATCACGAATAATGGCTACAGTTCTTCCATTGATAAATCCGTTTAATTTTAAAGGCGTACGCAGTGTTGTGATTTGCTCCATAATCTGTTGCATCTCGCCGCTTGTCAAAGGATAATTATTCAAACGGTCAATCCCTCTATTGTTTTCAAAAAGAATATCCGCCCAGTTTTTTATCAAATCTTCTTCAGAGGGGTTCTTTAAAACTTTGGATTCCCAGCCTTTATGCGACAACACCTCAATCAAGGATTCCTCAAAATCAGATTCTTTGTTAAAGACCATTGTGCGTTCACATCTCCTACACAAACATTTTTTCGAGCATAGCTTTTTTTATATTTATTAATTTTTCTAGCTTAAGCCGATGAAGGGTGATAAGGTTTTCGAGATTTTCGAAAAATTTAGCGATTTTAATCTGCTCATCATATCCGGGAGCTTTTATTTCAATAGTACTGAATAATGGAAACTTTAAATTCCAAGTATCAGAGGTAAGACCTTGCGAGTTGATTGTAAATTTATGTTTCATTTCAGGCTTCTTAAACATATACGCAAAGAACAGAGAATAAACTCCTTCTCTTGGTATAACAACAGTATAAGCAGGGCTTAAAATGCCACTGTAAGGCGAATATCCACTTGCTCCTTGCCACATTCTCATTGAGTTATATGCGATGTCCCCAACCTCAACTCTTTTATAATTGGATTTATCATTACTCGAATTATTATACCTACCTAAGTCTGAAGCTTTAACAACACCCGAGTTCATAGTTACCGAAATTAATTCCCCTTCGCTTGAGCGTTGTGTTCTTTCATCAAAGTATTCTCCCAACCTGCATTGTTCCCAAACATCGGTAAATCCGGAAAAGCGAATCTCCGGAATGTTTGATCCATCCTTAGGAAACATTTTTTCGAGCATGGATTTTTTTATTATTACTAGCTTGTCATACTTACGCTGATGAAGAGTAATAAGTTTGTCAAGACGTGCGAAGAAGACCGTAATTCTCTCCTGCTCAAGCACAGAAGGTATGTGACACGAAACGTTAATAAATGAGTCCCAATATAGTCTTTTTCTGAAGTCGGTGACTCCATAAGAAAGATTGTTCATCTGAATAATCGATTCATCTCGGCGCAAACAATAATCCATAAACAGAGGGTAAAGCTCAGCACTAGGAATAGCAGTGATATATGCAGGGCTTACCATTCCTTCTGACTTTACGACTCCGACTGCCCCTTGCCACGCACGCATCATGTTTAGAACAAGATCACCGAAATACACATGTTTATATAGAGACTTATCTTCGCTTCTACGCACCTTTTTCCCTAGACTATTGCTGTCTAATTCTTCGTTTGAAATACCATGATGGATGGAAACGGAAAGGATCTGCAACGAATCGTCTCCTCGTTCGTTACGCTCCGTGTATATTTCTCCCAACTTCCGCTGTTCCCACGCACCGATAAATTCATTGAAACGAATATCTGGTTTTTCATCTTTTCCAGCCATAATTTCATTCACCTTTCAGTAGCTTTTGGAGCTCGCTGAGACCTTTCATATCGTACTCGTTGGCGACGAGTTCATCAATGAGTACCGAGAGAGTAGACTCCTTTTCTCTAATCTCCGTTTCAACCGCAAAGTAAGTGACAGCGTATTTCTCGGAAAGAGCTTTGACGTTGTCTACCAGAATAGAAATTACTGCATGGGGGAGCTGCTTAATACTCTCCGTAAGCGGAACAATCCATTTTTGTTCAAGCAATTCCAGCGCTTGCTCATCGGACAGCGATTCAATGACTTCCTTGGTTTTCATATGCAAGGCTACTGCATCCGCTTTTACCTGTGCTTTTAATTCCTTTTCTTCGGCCATAAGCTTACTTACTTTTATAATTTTCGCTTCAAAGGATTCTTCCGGGAAGTCAAAAACAGATTGAAGCTCCGCTATATAAGCATTTACTGCTTTTTTAGCATAGGTGCCATCATGGCTTGCTTCCATATTGGACCATACGATGCCGTTGTGTGTGCTGATAAAGGCAAGTTTATCTTCTTTCCTAGCAATTGCGGCATAGGCGTTAAGAGCCTTAATTTCCTGGGTATCGACATCAGCATAGATTTCTTTAAGTTTTTCACTGACTTCTTTTGCGATGAACGCATCACTGGAATCGGTTGTCACGCTTGAATCCTTTTCTTCTTCGGAAAGTGAGTCGAGTATTTCATCATATTCAGAGGAGATTTCGGCAAGGCGGCCCTCTTTTTGCATAACCGCTTCATATTCATCCGAAAGAAGTGTCCGCTGAACAAGTTCAAACGGAATAACATGACCGTTCCAACCATCCTGTACTTCTTCCTCTTTGCCATCCTTCTTCTTGATGACCATGTTGGGATCAACCTTCTTAACAGCGTTGAAACCCTCTGTCTGAATAACTTCAAGATCAACAGATGTTTTTGCCCATTCATCAGCAAGAAATTGATAGGCTTCATATTTGTTAATAAGCGGAATGGAGGCAAGTCGGGCAAAAATTTCAGTACACAATACAGCCTCTTCCTTTGAAATATTCAGGCTCGCCATATTGGTTATAAGCTCGCTTTTCATGAAATCTTCGAAGTCTCCGAAGGCATCCATGAAATTGGAAATAAAAGCTTTTACAGCGGGATGCTCGTTGACAGTCTGTTTAATATTGCCAACTGTCAATTCAGCGTAAGGACCAGCTTCATATATAAACAATGCCTCCTTTAATCCCGAAAAAGCACTCCAGTACGCGTCGAGTTTATCAGTTTCGCTCATGGGAATACCGCCGAACATAGAAGCATAGAGATCCCATTTCTCTGCGCCTTCGGAGGAATCAATGTATCTCGGAATATTCAAGTTATATTCATTCCGGCGAATTTCCTCACGGCTGACTTTTCTTGCGAATTTGTCAAGATTGGCTCTGGCCGTTACGGTATCAACGATCTTCTTAATATCAGACGCTCTGAGTTTATTGTTCTTGCTAGCTTTCATAAAGCCCTTGGATGCATCAACAAACAAAACGTCGGTATTCCCACGCTTTTGCTTCAACACCATGATGACTGTCGGAATACCCGTGCCAAAGAAAATATTGGCGGGGAGCCCGATGATAGCATCAATATGATTGCCTTCAATCAGATTTCTGCGAATCCCACCCTCTTCACCGCCGCGGAATAAAACACCATGAGGGAGAACGATCGTCATGATGCCATCCGGCTTAAGATGGAACAAGTCGTGGAGCAAGAAAGCATAATCGGCTTTTGATTTCGGAGCGACACCAAAACGTGCGTAGCGAGGATCTGTTTCCTTATTGCTCGGGTCCCAATGCTGAGAGTATGGAGGATTGGAAACAACCGCATCCACATAAAGTGGATTGTACGTTTCAATCGGGCTGGCTTCATCAAAGTACGGCCAATCATCTTCCAAAGTGTCACCATTGCGGGTTACGATATTATCCGGAAGGATGCCGCGCATAACTAAATTCATACGAGTCAGGTTGTATGTATTCTGTTTTAGTTCCTGTGCAAAGTATTTAATGTTGTCTTCATCATCAATATACTTTGCAACAGAACGACCGATGCTGATCAAAAGAGAGCCCGAACCGCTCGTCGGATCGTAAATGTTGATTTCCTCCCTGTCTTTCAAATGTGCTGCAACAATTTCAGACATAAGAAGGGATACTTCATACGGAGTGTAAAACTCGCCTGCCTTTTTTCCAGCATTGGCTGCAAACATGCTGATCAGATATTCATAGATGAAGCCAAGGACATCGTAGTCCTGTTTGCCGTTCATCGGAATATCCTTAATCATATGGATCAGATCGCTGATTGCTTTGGTTCGAGAAGCGGAGTTTTCACCAAGTTTGCTTAAACCGGCCTGCAAGGTATTAAATATACCCTCGAATACCATCTTATAAGAGGGATTAATTAGACGGTTAAATGCCGACAAGGCATCTGTGACATTAGACACATCGAAATCTTTGCCCATTTTGAGCCAAGTTGAGAACAAGTCCTTGTAGGCAATAAAATATCCGACACGTTCACGAACATACCTTACGGTTTCGACATCGTCTTCAACAAGCGTCTCGATGTCTTCCTGGGGAAAGCCTTCTTCTTTCAGAAGCTTTAACTCCCTGTCCGAAAGATACTTATAAAATATGAAACCTAAAATGTAATCTTTATATTCGTTGGCCTCGATTTTTGAGCGCATTTTATTAGCGGATTCCCATATTTTCGTAGCGAGTTGTTGCTTATTCATAATCTCTGTGTATCCTCTCTGCATAATTCTATGTATAATTTAAAAGCATATGTTGACTTCTGTTATTACTCAAGCTTTCTGAGGGAAGTTCTTGCCGCTTATTCCCTAAGCACGAAAGCATTCTTGAGGTGAGTGGGACACTAGGGGTGAGTCTGCTGCTACGGCTCTAAGACCAAACGTAGACACAAAACCAATGAATTCCCCTTACGTGTAACAGCAGACTCAAAAAAGCGGGGTCTGCTTATCCACGCCAACCGGCCAGTGATCATTCGGAGAAAAACCCTGTAACTCCATTCAAACTCAAGCGTACCACATAGAAGAGCACTTTCCTAGATGCCTCTAATTTACAATTCACAAGGATTCACGGCATTTCTGAGGATCAAAACTTGGTTCGAATATTACTTTGTAACACGGGAGTATGTCTAAACATATCTAATACCAAAAAGCAGGAAGCCTTTACTTGATTATTGCAAGAAGCTCTATCAGAAAAAAATCAATACACATCATAAACCTCTGAGGAGTTTTCAGACCTCAGAGGTTTATGATTCTTTCTGATTGTTAATTATCAGTCTAAGCGTAGGCTCAATCTCCTTAAGTTTAAGTGACCCTTTATCCATAGTACAAAGCATTTCAATAAACTCTCTCGGGACGCCACTCTCATTGATTATTTGCAGTTCATTTTTAAAATTATTCTGGAGTAACATCTTTATGCCTTTATTCAATAGAATAGGCTTAGGAACCGAAATTACATCATCTAAGGGTTCTTTTGATCTCATTTTGTGAATGGACATTTGCTTCATTAATGAAGTATATCTGCTCTGATCAATTATCCCTAATTCTTGAGCTCGATATAACATAGCCGCGATTGATACTTTCCAATATTTTTTCAACTCTATAAAATGAATCAACTTAGTAGAAGTAACTGTCTTTGCAAATGCCTCCGCAGGTAATAGAAAAGCTGATGCAAAGCGATTCGCCTGACGCTCAATAATCTTGAATTCCTCTCTTGAAAGTATATCCTGGTTGTGAATATGGTTGTGCATCAAGCGATGACCAATTTCATGAGCTGCATCAAATTGTCTTCTTGCAGCGGATTCCTTATCATTTCCCAAGAAAATATAAGGACGTCCCTTTCTGGATTGACAGAACGCATCTACCTTCAAGCTCTCCATATCAATTGAAAAAACAACAATACCGTTTCGTTCCATAAGATTAACTATATTATTGATAGGATTTTCTCCAAGTCCCCAAAACTGTCTGACATTCTCCGCAAGTAACTCTATTGAATCATCATCCCACTCAGTTTGATCAAATGAAGATAAATCGGGTAAGTTTAGTTCAGGAAATTCAATGTACTTTTGCAGATAATCATATATATATCCAGCAAGCCTTGATTTATTATATTGAATCTCCTTGTTTTTTTTCGTTGCTGCTGCAGATGCTCTAAAGAAAGTATTACCTATGATATGTTCTTCATAGGTTTTATAGAAAAAACTCTTGGGAAAATCCAACTCCCGAATAATCCCCATCATCGTACTGGATTTAGGCTCATTTTCCCCCAACTCATACTGAGAAATAGCTTGTTTAGAAAGGCCTACTCTAATCGCGAGTTCACCAATACTTAGCCCTCTTACTAAACGCGCCTCTTTGAGTCTAGCTGGGATAATTTTCTGCTCTTCATTAATCATATATCTTTCCTACTTTCATACTGACGGATCAAATTTCAACTTTAGAGGTATATCCTCATCAGTTTGATGTGCTGTATCTTTGAACGGTATTTTGATATCTTCACTGTCCTCATACACATTAATCGGCTTAACATTGTCTAAACCATTGCTAAGTACCCTACTCGTAGTATCCTCTAAAAATATCCAATCTGTATGATCAGGCAGTAAAGCGCCCTCTCTGATTGAACCATCATGAGGGTCATAAACAACAATTAGACCAAAAGGATAATTCTCCGCACCTAACGGGTGTATTGCCTTCTGGTATTGAATATCTATATCTGGAGAGTCCTCAGGTAATCCTTCTTCAATTAATCTGGGGATATTTGAAACAGAAAAATTCATTCTGTATGTACTAGCACTGTCAAACATGTCTTTCTTAGTGGATAATGGTAAGACAAGAACAGATATATTTCTCAGCTTTTCTCTTAAAACTATATAGGGATGGAATCCCGATTTCTTTTTTTCAATCTCAATTTGTAAGTGCGGATACTTCTTAATCGCATTAATTACTTCTGTGTTAACAAGGTCATAACGATTTTTGGGATTCGACGTATCTGTTTCGATATCTGAAAATAGCTCTAGGTATAGCTGATGTCTCTTAAATCCCGATTTAATTCCTTGACATATAACTGTCCTCTGCTCCAAGAGAAGCATACATTTTTGATATATATCTATACTCATAAATTGTCCCCCTCGTTAATGTCCTCACTACAAAGATATACCAAAACACAGTTTTTGTCTAGTTTCGTCCATTTCTATTCTAAAATCGTAAAGTTTAAAATCATATTTAAGTTAATCGTCAATTAAACTCAATACTACAATACCCGCCCTCACTTGATCGGAGTGCGAAAAATCGAGGGCCTTAATCAAATAGCCCCTCTCATTTTTGTAACACAGAGCAATCCACATGTGTTGTCCGAGAATGAGGACATGCATCACTCTTATCCGCTGCTGCCAGCTTTTTTAGTTTTTCATTCCGCTCCTGCCTAAACACCATACGATAATAGAAGGCTTCGTGTTCGGAGTCTGCGATACCCGGAAAGTCCTGGGAAGCGACATCGAGAACGTTGTGATCACCGCCATCAACGATTAGGAAAGACATCTTCCTTGCCAATTTGCAGAACAACAGCGTGAACAGAGGAAAAAGGATCAGGTGGAAAACACTGGCCGAGACGAACAGCGCAAACGAATCGCCGAAATGAGCATATTCCTGCAAAAACAGCCCACCGCCATTGCCAAATACAACGAACAATTGGTCAGACGACTGATTGAAAAGGTCACCGTCGTCTATGAAGGTAGGTTCGCCGTCGAATTTAAGTCCGGCGTGACGGTAGAGGTAGAGGCGTAGTATAGGAAACAAACAAGGCACTCTACTGGATTGGTGTAGGGTGCCTTGTTTGGAGATTCGTCATCGTTGTGCTTATTCAGAATCAGTAGAATTCTCTGAACCAGTATTCCAAAAGGCATCTCCTCGTGAAGACCTTCGCCGGGTAGTTTCAACGATGTGGTTAATGAGTCTATTTCGATCTTTCCACTTCATTGCTAGCTTTGCGGTATCCATACCGTTTTCTGCTATTACATCTTTTAGTTCTTCAATATTCAAAGCTTCAAGTGCTGTCATTAAAAAATCTGCACCTCGCTCAAGCAAAACAAACGGATTAACTTTAGCTGGTTCGCGCCGTTTACCCCTTTTTGGTTTAGTATCGGCAGTTTCATTATCGGAAGAATCCGTTGTAACTAAATTTGCTTCAAATATTAACCCCATGCGGTTTGCAAATTCATCATTATTAGTGATCTCATCTGCTATACAGGTACTGACTTTTTTCCAAAGTGCAAGAACATTCTTTCTGTCCATGCCTTATACCCCCTCGGTAAGTCTCATGAATTCTTCCGTAAACTCTACGAATGAGTTGTATTGTCCTTGGTATCCCCATTTCTGTCTAAGTGTGCTGTACGCTTGATATTCTGCAGCTTCTGCCATTTGAGCGCTCTCTGAAAAATATGCATCAAAGACCAAAGGATAATGTAACTTCGATCCTCCCATTGGTTTACCTGCATCGTTGCGCATTTTATCCAAGGTCCTTGCATGGATAGCAGCTTGCCCTCGTACTTTTGTAGCAACTATCCCAATTGGAATAATTTTGTCTTCAATTTCATCTGAAAACTCTGCCACTCGAGTAACGATCTGCGGAATACCATATGTCGACATGACATCCGGTATCGTCGGAATAATGTAGCCATCAGAGATGCGAAGACCATTAAGAGTGATGTATCCAAGATTTGGCGGGCAGTCGATTAGCACATAGTCATAATCGTCAATTATATCTTTAATACCTCTACGCAGAATATTAACCGGATTGCGTGTCTGGTATTTCCCAGCAGGCATTGTTATTAAGCGATCTTGCAAGTTAATTAAATTCAAACTAGAAGGTAACAAATCCACCGACTTTACTTCGCCGACATTTCCCACAGATTTTTGAAGGGTTTTTGAAAGATCAAAATTACTGCTATCGTCTATCGCATCTTCAAATAAAGTAGAGAGAGTATGCCCATCTTGGTTAAGGGCAAACCACTTTTCCTCTCCGATAAGCATTGTAGTGGCATTTGTCTGCGGATCTAAATCAATGACTAGTACGCGCTTATTGAAGGCTCCAGAGAGAGCCTGTGCTAGCCCAACTGTTGTCGTAGTCTTAGCCACGCCACCCTTGAGATTAATTAACGAAACTTGATTGATGTTGTTTTCTTGATATATCCAATCTACACTCTCACTGAAAAAACATTCTAGCCTGCTCTGTCGCCAATCAATGACATCAAATTCGCTCAGTATGCCGCCGATAAATCCACCCAGTCGACATGTTCCCGCGGGTAATAAAAATGGGATTTCAAAGCCACCGGATTCCAACCAGTAAACTCCAAAACCCCTTATCTACAAGGCTTTCACGCTCTCACTTCTCCACCTTAACCATCAACTACCGTCTCAACGTGTGGTCTTCCAAACAGCACTTGCTTATCCGAATCAAACAAATTGCGGTACACCACCTGTCCCCGACTTGAGGAAGCATCTACAACTTTGCCATCCCCCGCATAAATGCCAACGTGAGTTATATCCATAAACCTGCCATTACGCTCGTAGCTCCAAAATACAAGATCGCCGGGAGCCAGGCCTGCCACGCTTACTGTCAGGCCATTCTCTACGCTAAATCGGGCCTGTTCCGCAGCGGTACGCGGTAAGTTGATACCAAGCTGTTGATAAACCCATTGAACGAGATAGCTACAATCTATAAAGTCATCCTGGCCGGCCTTCGGCTGACTGTACGGATCGCCTAAACGAGTTAGCGCCAATTTGACGACTTCGCTGCCTAGTTCTCCTTCGGGCAAATGCTGCCCAACATTCACAAGCTGCCCCGGCGTCAAACCAACATCCGTTTCTTTACCGAGCATCGCAAACATGAGTGGACGAAACTCCCCAGACATCATTTCCTTCATGATGTCCATCTGTTCATTTGTAAAGTGAAAGGACTCAGCCTGTTGCTCTGCAGTTTTGCTCGTAACGGTAATATGCAAAATGCGTTCATAGCTAGTAGTCGTCTCTTCGCTGGTGCTCCCATCTTCATGCTTTACCGTAACGGTTTCCGTGTGTTCGATCGTTTCAATACGGGATTCAAGTTCATTCATATCCCAAAACACCGATTGGATGATACCGATCCTTGTTGCATCAAGTGTTGCTACATCCATTCCGTTTTCTGAGTCCATGACAGTCTTCACGGCAAAGACGGCGATAACATCCATCCAATTATCAATTCGCGTGTTGTCCGCGCTGCCGGTGTAATGCATCTCCACCCGGTCTACCTGACCGGCAGACTGCTGTATTTCTACCAGTCGGTCGGCAAATTCAACGTCCAGCTCTTGAACGATTCGGGAAAGCGGCTTTACATCGGCATCTGTATTTTCACCGGATACAAAGATGCTGAAAGGAGAGGAAATGACAGCAGCAATGGCCATTACAATGCACAACAATACAACAACCGTACTGCTGACCCCCAAAAGCGCTGCCACTCCTTTGACAAGCAAAGCGGCTGCTTTTACGACCATCTTAATGATCCGAAGATTTAATCGTGCGGCAGCTTGCGCCCTTTGAAGGGAGCGGCGGGCAGTTATCGCCATCTGTGCAGCCCGCTGCGGTGTCCTGGCACTATTGATTTTTCCTTCCGCTTGATGATCAGAACGGCTTTTAGCATGTCCTAGCCGTTGTCCCGTTTTTATAAATGGCGATAATGTCTTGAACTTCCGTTCTTTACGTTTGATCGTATAGTCTGCCCGCTTGGATATAGCGGAGGGGATTCGGGATGACGGTTGCCTGATATGCCGCTTCCTCAAGTTTTCGGACGTTAGCACTTTTGGGCGATTTCCGCGTACATTGGCAGTATGAGATGCCGCGGCGACAGATGCTCCTTTTTTCCCGGCTGGTTCTTGATGTCTGCTTCCTCGATGTAAGATTCCGTTAGGAACGCTATCTCTACGAGAAGGATGCAGAAGCCGGGCATTGACCCGGCTTCGTATAAAGCTTTGTTTTCCCGGTTGCTGGCTAGATGACAAGAGATATTTTCCATCAACCGGCTTACGAAGATGTAACCTGTGGGCAAGTCGTGATTTACTCATAACCGAAGGCTTATTATTAATGTCTACGGGGTTCTGTCTTGTGACCGTATCACCTACCTGTAGCTCCCGCTTTTTTTGAATGAGCCGAATCAATCTTTTGCCTACAACCAAACTCGTTCCAATTTTAACACGTATCGTTTTATCTATGGCCGACGCAGAATGGTGCTGCGCATATTCAACTGGAGTTTGTGAAGTCGTCTTTTCATTGTCTTTCTGCTGTTTCGTATGGGCACTTGAACGTTTTACACGATCCATCAGGTTTGGCAATCTGTCCAAACGTTTAATGTCTTTCACAACAGTCCTCGTTTTAATATCCTTCATCGTCCTATTCCACTCCCGTTGCTGATAGCCATTCAGCGAATTTGTTCGGTCAGCCGCTTGAAAATCCTCTCTTGGCTTCGGCAATAATCCGGATAACAAAGGTGAATCGCTTCAAAAAAATAAGGAGCGTAACTGCAATCGAATAATTCGTGAGGAGTGGAGTAACGTTCCCCGCCTGTTTCGGTCCAGCCATTCCACAGATTAAAAGCAAGCCTGCACACGCGAATAGAACTACCGGTTTGCCAAGGGGCCGCAAGACCTTCGGGCTTGATGCCGCCATTCGAATAATCAAACAAATCGCGGATATGAGTCCGGGTATCTCGGGAAATGCCTAATGTGTAGAATAGTGCCCGATGGTAGCCGTCGCTGCATTTCCTTTCATCCAGCAAACGATAGTAGAAATTTTCGTGTTCAGCATCTCGAAATCGAATCGGATTCATTGTTACCTGCCCCTCTCATAGAAAATGAGCGGCTGGTTATAACCAGCCGCTGTCTGAACATGGCCTTCTATACAACCGTTCATTTTGGCACGAAAACCGGACCCTTCAATGAAAAACTACATACTTTTGAGCAAGTGTTCCATTTGTCTCAAGCCTCTTTGGATAGATTTACGAACAGCCCGTTCATCGACATGCTCGGCTCTGGCAATCGCGACCTTGCTCATGCCTAGAAAAAAGTGAGCATAAATTCGTCTTGCAGATTTCTCCGGCAACTGGCACATGGCCTCATAAAGCTGCTGCCGGGAAAGCTTGCGCTCGTAAACTTCCTCCGATGAAAGTGAAAGAAAGAGAATATCCTGCTCAATACCGTCATTCCGATCAAGCGAGTAATAAGCCTGATGGCGATACGCGCGTAACCTGTATGCGTTTTCATCCAAGTCGAAGCGACGGATTTCTTGCGCAACTTCTTCATCCACATCTACCCACACATCCGTCTTAAAAAAGGGATACATATCCCGCAGGTTAATCCTTTTCATATTCGTCCCTCCATTTTGGTTTTTAGGCAAACCAAAACAGAGGGAGGAGAGCGACAGCCTAAGCTTCCTTTAAAGCGTTTATGAATAATCTCAAAAAAACAAAAAAGACTTTGCCACAGAGCATGCCAACGCTCCATTGCGGCTAAGTCTGAAAGTGTTCGTGTTAAAAACCGTAGAACAGGCACATAAAAAGATCGCGGCTTGATATTACAGACTACTGGGCTGGGGACACATAAATATCAGCTCCATCCTCACATGGCAACACCATGCGAGAAGAAAAGCCATCTGTTTATGTGGTGCTACCATCCAGAATAAAAAAGAGCGCCTCACGACTCTTCCTGATAAGGAAAAGAAGCGGCGCTCGATGCCTGATTATGAGAGAACGAGGAGGGACAAACAGACGATCCTGGTTATGTCGATCCAGAATCGGCTCGCACCAGCCCAAAACAAAAAAACAGGCTCTCCGAAACCGGATGGCCTGTTTGCCTCTCAACATACTGTTCCTGTCTTGTTCACGATACCATCTTATCATGAAAATCGTGCAAATGGGGTGCATAATTGGTGTATATTGGGTGCGATCCCATACTCTGTTCGGTGCATGTTCAGTGCAAAATGAGTGCAACAAAGTTGTTTTGAAAAAGAATTTCTAATCGGATTCCTTATCCTTCGGCTTGCGCCACTTCAACAAGTGCTCTATATGTTGGAGTAAGAAAGCCACTTCATCCTCTGGACAGAACTTTAATAATTGGTTTAACTGCTCCAACGGCTGTAAGCGAGGCGATTGGTCAAATGAAAACAATTGATGCAATTCGATCCTCAAGCCATTGGCGATCTTTTGTATATTTTCTAAGGATACATTTTTCAACCCGCGTTCGATTTGTCCGATATAATTGGGATGCAGATCCGCTCTTTCGGCAAGCTGCTCCTGCGTCAACCCCAGTTTCTCCCGTAATGCGCGAATACGTTGACCAAAAACTTCCCGTATTGATAACAACATGACCACCACCTTATGCTTTCAGCTTATAAGGTGGATTTTCACAAATGAACACACGATAAGTTCCCTATTTATAAAACCAATAGTGTCTGTTATAATGAATTCATCTACTTGGTTCTACTGGAGTTAGAAAAAAACGAACTCAGAAAGATTAGACCTACAGCTGAGGAGGCCCTTATAATAGAGGTTGGGGTTATATCTTGCATTTTCATTTTTTTTCTGTTCACCAAAAGAAGATGCGCAGTGGCATCTTCTTTTGGAATCCGATCCTTTACTTTTCATTAAACGGGTCATAATCCAATAATGCTGCACGGTTTTTAATTTTGCGGTATATCTTTTGCAATATTCGCTTCCGATGATAGAAAAATGCACGGCGCGATAATCCTAAACGATCCATGGCGGTTGAAAACGCCAGTTGATCTTGATATCGCAGTTGAACGAATCGTCTTTCCTCTGGGGTGAGAGCCGAGAAAGCGTATTCGATCAATCCGATTCTAGATTTAAGAAACGGTATTTCATGCTCGGTGATTTCCAACCGGTGAATGACTGTCCGAAGTAACGCGTCGTTGGGATGACCGTAACCATGGATCGCAACTTCATGCAATGCTTTGGTCAAGCCCGGAATATACTCGAGCTCTGTTTGAACGTACTCCAACTGTGCTTTCCAATCCACATAAGCCATTAACCAAGTCTCAACTTTTTCGTAAGGGGTTATCTGTTCGGTTGGCAACATATGTCATTCCCCCAATTCCCTATCCGGCTAATCAGACATAATTCACACTCCGTTTCTTTTCGACACATGTCGATCATCCTTTCATCCATCATTTCAGGGACAACCCAACGGTGAATGAGAAAAAAGAACTACGTTAAGTTTGTCCCCTTCGTAACACGACAGACGCTACTTGTCCATTGCACCATCCTTTAGTTGCTTCGCCACAAATCCCTCCTATTCATAGTGGGCAATTTTTCACTACTCCTACCCCACCTTATCCCTCATTGTACCCATTTCCGATGACATTCGGCAGGGTGATTTATTAATCACCCTTAGATATGCTATTTTTGTCGAATTGAATCGCATTTTGTCTCCTATATGAGCTTCGTGTTATTTATTGTCCGTAAAACCCATTAGACCAAGCCGTATTGCCTTATCTGCTGCTTCTTTGATCGATTTTGTACCGAGCTTTATCCTTATATGACGAACGTGGGTCTTCATCGTATTTGATGAAATACCCATCAACTGAATTAACTTAGGCTGGGAATGGCCTAAACTGATTAATTGAAGCACTTCTATTTCAGTCATGGTCAACTTACAACGAAGTTCTTGATGCTTCAACCGGGTGAGTTCCTCGCGCAGTACCTCCGATGCTTTCGGGTGTAAGGATGAACTGCGGTGATACGCTTCCCGAATTGCGATGACGATGTCTCGCATATCGGCATTGCTTATAAAGTTTACCGCCCCGACTGTAATTGCCTCGACGATCACTTCAGGATCTGTACTCAAGGCCGTGGCAATAATGGGAATATCTTTTTTTGCGAGAATGTCCTTTATAGCTTCTAGCCCATCCCGCCTCGACGGCTGGAGCGATGCATTCACCACAACAACATCCACATCCAGCTGTAAACCAGCTCGTACCGCCTCTTCTTTTGTGACGGAGATGTTAATGAGATGAATATCCATCGCTTTTTTGAGCAATCCTGCAAAGCGGCGGCACCATTCCTGGTCGCTATCCACTAGCACAACTCTAATATTCCCTTTACCAGCCATCATAGGCAATTTCGAATGATATTCTGCTTCGGATATCTTATTCCCCTCCAATTCTGCAAAAAACAAAAACACGACCCCATAGGCCGTGTTTGGCAAATTGGGTAACCCGGCGGTCATCACTTGAACAGTGAGAAGATCCGTGGCTTTGCGTCACTGCCTTTCGACAGTTTTGCCGTTTTCCATATTGAGTTGCCGTTCAACCGAAAATCCGATTTAAACTTAGGAACGATTTCATTTGGTTGACAGCACATAATCGCCCTTTCCCACTTTCTCAATCAAGGTGGAAATATCTACTCTTCACGTTCACGACGCGATATTTCTTAAATCGCGCGATCAGAGTATTTTTATTTAGATACAAAACTTTCATTTATCGGAGTCTTCTTCTTTTCGCTTCTTAGAATGAGTCTTATTTGTCTTTAAAATAACAAAAGAACAGATGATTAAACTAATATAAATGACACTAATCATCAAAAGTCCAAATACATTGGAATTCAAAATCGCCCCCCCCCCTCTAAATTAAAAAATTATTCGAAGGTGCATTTCACCACTTTACTCAGAGTAGTCATTCGAATTCCTTATGTTACTGGACAAGGCAACCCCACCCAACCGCTTCACATTGCATCTCCCATCTTTCACATGAATGGATAACTATTCATCATCTGGTCGATCCCATTTTTTAGAGTACGCTTTACTTGTTGCCCAGATGGTGATCCATATAATAAATGCGGCTACTCCAAAAACCGCGATATAAACGAGCAACATACTGACACCTCCAGAGAAGATTGATTAATACCATCGGTTTGACTGCAATTTGATAAATAGATACACCATAATTCCCAGTACAATAGCGGTTATAATAAAGCTGAAGATCAAAAGGACATCACAACCTTGTTTGCTGAAATAAAGGATACGATTGTTGGAACACTTTTTTATTATCCGCCCGACAATCATGGCAACCGTTTGATTTCCGATATTGTCCAGAAACCGTTTTTGTCGAAAGAATATGAATAGCCTTTGAGATACACGTGACCTTCTGACAAGTCAAACAAAAAACTTTATTCTTTAAATTGTTCATTGTCTTCTCCTCTCGCTTACATGTACGGTCTGAGTCATCCTCATTGTGTAATAAAATCAGCTTCAGTATATCCAAGAGAAAGGAACAATGGTTTCTGAAGTGTATCATTATCCAACAATATGGAAATACTTCGGGCTTTGAGTTTTTGGAAACGACGAACAAGGGAATCGACGAGTGCTCTTTCAATTTCGGAGTTTTGGTCATTCCCTTCGACTGTAATTCGGTAAAGTAGTCCTTGCTGATCCCGAATGTTCCCGATAATGACTCCAATTATTCGGTTATTCTTCTGCTCAACCACGATCAAATCGCTATCCCAATAAAGTTGTTTAGCGAAGACGGTTATCGTTTTTTCCAAGAAGACGGCCGAAAGGTTGTTTTCAAGCAAGGTCGAAACTTCCATATAATCCTGTAGTTGAAACGTACGAACAACCATATCAAACAGCTCCTTGTTTCATCTTAAAGTGGATCACTATATGCAAAAAAACCAATTCTTCTCCCCTGATACAAAATGTTTCGTTTTGGAATGTGTAGTTGTTTCGCCTTTTCCAAAGCAAATACGACGCTCTCGCAATAACCTGTACAAGATCCCAATTCATGACGAATGCCGGTCGTTTGCTTCAAAAGAATGATCGAGAACCCCTCTCCCTTTTGCTGAATATGAATTTGACTCATTTCATACACTTCCGATCTGAACCTTGCTGTTCATGAATCCTGGTATCGAGTGTGTTAATCACGCTCATTAACTGGTTATTAAACATGTTTTTGGTCATGAAAAGCAGATCACATAAAAGAGGATCTTGCACTGAATAAACGACGCGAGTTCCAGCCTTCATTCCTATTACGAGATGCTTTGCTTTTAAAACACCTAAATGTTGGGATACTGTTGAACCTTGACTTTGTAAACGCGATTGAAGCTCATTGACACCTTTCGGTCCTTCACAAAGTAACTCCAAAATCTGCAATCGCATCGGATGAGCCATAATCTTAAAAACATTTACTCTGTATTGCTGAAGTGCAAGTTGCATTGCCATTCACCTCATTTCGTCTTTGGGGCGATTTCAAGTGAGAATAGGCTATGTCCTTGCTGGATCTGGCTTTAAGCTGGTGATCAATTCTTTTTGAGATTCCTTGCTTGATAACGCTGCGCATTCACGGAAAGCGAATTGTTTACAACCTAGACATTTATTCAAATCCAGTTGCAATAGCGCAAAGTTAAGTGCCTCACCGGTATGTCCAAAAAAATGTTCAGCCCCAATCAACGTATACAACCCTGTTCTCATCAATACATCCAAAGGCTGAGCTTGAATTCCGGATACAAGAATAATCCCGCCAAACTTCTCGAAATGTTTCACCAAACTGGACAGATTCGATTCACCTGTCGTATCCATAAAAGGTACTTTTCCCATGCGCAGCAGCAATACTTTCGGCCTAAGATGAATTGTATCCATAATGGACTTTTCAAACATGTTCGCGGCGCCGAAAAAGAGAGGGCCTTCGATGGTATAGATCCCGATTTGTGGACAATCGTGGCCTTCGGTTACCATATAAGCTTTCACTTTTTCATGTTTAGCTGTTGGGTCAGGCAATACCTTGGAAACCAATAACCCGTCACTCATTCGTTTCACAAACAGTATAACAGCCAAAATTAATCCGACTTCAACGGCAGTCGTTAAATTCGTAAAGACCGTTAGCAAAAAGGTAATAAGGAGGACAACGGAATCGCTCGTTTTGGTTTTCAAGACGTGAGCGAATTCTTTTCGTTCGCTCATGTTCCAAGCAACGAGCATCAGAATCGGTGCCATACTAGCAAGTGGGATCTCCGATGCGTAAGGTGCAAACAAAATGAGCACCAGCAGCACAACAATGCCATGTATTATACCCGACAGAGGTGAGACCGCACCGTTTTTGATATTGGTTGCTGTTCGTGCAATGGCTCCTGTCGCTGGAATGCCTCCAAAAAGAGGGGTTACCATATTGGCGACGCCTTGCCCAATCAATTCCCGATTGCTGTTATGACGACTGCCGGTCATGCCGTCGGCAACAACCGCCGATAATAAAGATTCGATGCCGCCCAACATGGCAATAATAAAGGCGGGGCGAATCAAATTTTCAATGCGGTCCCAGGTTAGATCAGGGAAATGAAAATGGGGTAGGGTGCTTGGAATAGCTCCAAATGACGATCCAATCGTTGCAACTTCCCCATTAAAGGATACGGTCGCCACTATAGTGGATACGACGAGCCCTACCAAGGAACCAGGGACCTTCGGTAAAAATTTCGGTGTTAGGAGGATAACTGCCAAACAGACGACCGCTGTGATAACACTGTAGAAATTCGTAGTTGCGAGATGCATTACAATTTCCTTCATATTGGGCAGAAAATTCTCATGTTTCTCGATACCGCTCAAACCTAAAAAGTTGGCAATTTGTCCGCTGAAGATTATGACGGCAATTCCAGCGGTAAATCCGATGGTTACAGGGCGAGGAATAAATTTTATCAACGCACCGAGTTTAAATAGCCCCATGAGAACAAGAATAATTCCCGCCAAAAATCCTGCAAGCAATAAATTTTCGTATCCATATTCCATGACGATCGCGAAAAGGATCGGAATAAATGCACCGGTCGGTCCGCCAATTTGAAATTTAGAACCCCCAAACAATGAAATACAGATACCGGCAACGATGGTGGTATAAATGCCATATTCCGGTTTTACACCAGCCGCAATAGCAAACGCCATCCCTAATGGAATGGCGATAATACCAACAATGAGGCCTGAAATGAGATCCTTGCGGAATGCGGCTGCATGGTATCCTTCAAATCTTCCCGTCCATTTCATCCGAACTACCTTCTCTTCTTCATATATTTGATTATTTGAATATATGTGAAATGTTACTCCTGTCATCGAATAATGTCAATCGTAATAATCTCGTAATAATCTCGTGTCGCTCCGCATGTTTCCGGCTGCAAAACAAAAAAACAAGGTGATCCTTGATGTTGCTCATGGATACCCTTGTTTTTCAGTTCAAGATTCATTTCGAATGACCTCAAGTAATGAAATGGCATCAACGAGATGATTATCGAAGATCTGCTTTGTGACTGCGAGCAGATCTTTAATCAACGGGTCACGTAACGAATAAATGACAGAAGTACCATCTTTTAAGCCCGTCACCACATTTTTATTTCGCAATACTGCCAACTGCTGAGACACGGCTGAACCCTCTGAGCCTAAAATACTCTGTATCTCATTTACGTTTTTATCTCCTTCACTCAGAACCTCCAGGATTCGAATCCGCATGGGATGCGCCAGCGCCTTAAAAAAGTCGGCTTTAAACTGTTGGATATTTTGATTCATGGCTAACGCCTCCTTAATCACTATACTTTTGAATATATGAATATCATAACACAACTTCACCCAAAAACATTCTGGAAAGAAGGGCATACCGAGGCATGGATTGTGATTTGGTTGCAACTCCTATATAATACACATTATATTCAAGTATCTGATTATTTGATTAAAAGAACATAAGGAGTGGGTGCGAATGCCGGGCTCTACGAGTAAGGACTCATCAAGTCAAGTTTCGTCATCCTCTCGCGAATTAACTACACCTTTCATGCAGATAAGCAGACAAACCGTCATAACAATGGGGATTCATGCGTTACATGAGATCGGGTCCAATTCCATTTGTAACGTTTGTATCGCCAATGGAGGTTCCTGTTGTCAAGGGTGCCGACATCTTGTCAAAGGTATTGGATGCCAAAAACGAAATACAAGTTGTACGGCATGGTTATGCGGGTTTTTAAAATTCTTTTTGTATGAAACTGGTCTACTACGAGAATGGAATGACTTTTGGGAGCAAGTCCCGGGACAAGATTACCGTGAGGACTTTACGCCAGAGGTCTTTTATGTGACAAAGTCGTTACACCTTCCGGATCTTCGCAATTTGAGTGAGGCTCTTGCTACCGATCTTCATGAGTTGGCTAAATCTCACATTGTGAGCGGGTTTATCCTAACCCTACGGGAAAAAATCGATAAACAGATTGATCAACTCCATGAGTGTCAGCATAATCGGAAAAAGAAAACCAAATTAAAACGGAATATAAAAATGTTATCCAGTCCTTTCCAGCGTTTTCAAAAAGAACTGCATGAATATCGACAAAAATTTCCGATTTCGTAGTAATTTCAATCAGAATGAAGGGTGGGAATATTGGTGTTTCATTCGCGTATTACAGCCATTGGAACGTATGTACCCCAACGAAAACTGACAAATGATGATTTGGAAAACATGGTGGATACCAGTCATGAATGGATCGTACAGCGGACAGGCATTCATGAACGACGTATTGCTGAGCCAGACGAATTTACCAGCGATCTCTGTATAAGTGCAGTCAGGAATCTCGTCTTTCGGTATAACAAGACGATCGAGGATGTGGATTTTATTATTGTTTGCACCACTACACCAGATTTTCCTTTTCCTGCAGTATCCTGCTTAATTCAAGCCCATTTTCAAATTCAAAACGCTGGTGCGATTGATATTAGTGCCGCTTGCGCTGGATTTTCTTATGGACTCATCATGGCTCATTGCTTGGTTGCTTCTGGACTGCATAGGAAGGTTCTGGTCATTGCCGGTGAAACGTTGTCCAAAATTACAGATTATTCGGATCGTACAACCTGCGTCTTGTTTGGCGATGCCGCCGGTGCCGTTTTGGTGGAACGAGATGACCAGTTTGAGGGATTCGTCAGTCATCATGTTGGCTCCGATGGCAAAGGGGGAGCCTATATTTATCGGACAGGGCTTGCCAATAGACTTTGCGAGCAGAAGTTGTGCGACAACAATTGCAATGTCCAAAACGGAAGGGAAGTATTCCGTTGGGTGATGCGAACCATTCCCGATTCGATTCATCAATTGATTAACAAAAGTAATCAGACTATAAATGATGTGGACTGGTTTATTCCCCATAGCGCGAATATGCGACTGATTGAGCCGCTTTGTGAGAAACTGGAGTTCCCTTTAGAACGTACGTTGCATAGTCTAACTCACTTCGGTAATACATCGTCTTCAACGATCCCCCTTTCACTCGATTTAGGGATTCGGAGTGGGAAAATCCGTGCGGGAGATAAAGCCTTACTGTATGGGTTTGGGGCTGGACTCGTGCATGCGGGAGTCCTCGTAAGGTTACAGCTTGATCCTGTCGTTAACGAACCTCTTCCGTTATAAATAACGATTATAAGTAGCGGGGGCTGTCCCAAAAGTAAGTTTTCTTGATCGGTGAGACAGCTCAAATGATGAATATTCGGTAAAAATGAAGAAATGGCGATGCCAGGGGGACTATCCCTGCATCGCCATTTCTGGCTTTTGGTCCATTGCCGCCATCTTGAGCAAATTATGAGCGAGCGAAAGCCACCCGACCTCTAGGCTCACCTTTGGCAGGCCTCGAAGCAGAAAGCGCCGGAATCCCCGATTGTTCTTCATTTGTCCGAATACACTCTCCGGTTCAATCATTCTCCGAACCGACAGTGCGTATCCTTCCTCGCTTCTCAGTTTCTCGCGGGCTTGCTGCTTATAACGCAGGTACTGCATACTCACACTGATTTCCCGATTCCCTTTGGCTTTCGTACAAGCTTCTTTGAGCGGGCAACCTTCACAGCTCTCACTTCGATAATGTCGCTTTCGTATTTCATATCCGCTTTCCGTCTTTTCCTTGCTTTCATAGCGAAACAGCAACTTGCGTCCTGCCGCACACGTCCATGTGTCTTCGAACCCGTCATACTGCCAGTTGTCCAGTTTGCTGATATCTTGCTGCCACTTCTTCGAATTTTCCTTATGATACGTGCTGTATTTTACCAGTGGTTCTAGTTGTTCGCTCTCCAAGTAAGCGTAGTTTTCTTCTCCGCCGTATCCCGCATCTGCAATGATGGTTTTCGGTAGCTTTCCCAGCGCTGCTTTGACTTTCTCCAAGTGTGGCTTTAGGCAGCGTGTGTCGGTCGGCCGTTGGTGCAAGCTGTAACCGATAATGAACTGGTTTTCCGTTCCGATCTGCACATTGTAGCCCGGCTTGAGCTGGCCATTACGCATGTGATCTTCTTTCATTCGCATGAAAGTGGCGTCATGATCGGTTTTGCTAAAGCTATTCCGATCCCCGAGAATTTCTTGCTGGGTCTCGTATCTTTGCAAACGCGGCAACAAGTCTTTACGAAGTGCACGCACCGCTTTTTTTAGTGGCTTGTCTTTCGGTCGGGATTGTAGTTTTGCTTCCAATTGCTGAACGGCGGTTTCTAGTTTTTCGCTGGTCAATACAGATGCCTCGCCAAGTTCATCGAGGTCTTGCCCAGCCTGTTCATTCTCTTCTTGCTTCTCCGCCGCTTCGATCGTTGCAAACAAGGTCTGTACTTTCTCTTGCAGCTTTGCCTTCTGTTTCACGACCGCCTTGCCCCAAACAAACGTGTACCGATTGGCGTTCGCTTCAATCTTGGTGCCGTCGACAAAGTAGTGCTCGAGCTTCACATACTTTTCGTTAGCAAGAAATTGGAGTACGCCAGTGAAGACAGTCTCCAATACGTCCTTCATCCGCTCGGAGCGAAAGCGATTAATGGTACGAAAATCCGGGCGTTGTCTACCGGAAATCCACATGAACATGACGTTCTCGCGGACGGCTTTGGCTATTTGACGGGAGGAGTAGATCCGTTGTGTGTAGGCGTAAATGATGACTTTAGTGAGCATTTTGGGATGGTAGCTGTCTCGTCCTCCGCCTGGATAAGCAGCGGTGAAAATCCGTTCATCTAACCGATTGACCGCCTCGTTGACAACACGAACGAGGTGATGTGGGGGAATGTCGTCCTCTAAGTCCATTGGCAGATAAAGTTGGTCCATGGTATATTGAATGTACAAAGAAACCTCTCCTTTTGGTATGTGGTTGGGTGGTACCTCCATTTTACCAAGGAAAGGTTTCTTTTTGTTTTACAAATTGAAGAAAGGGGCGTCCCTAATCATCTTCGATGACTTTTGGGACAGCCCCTTTGTTTTAGTGGGAATAAATCTTGCGAAGGGAGGGAACAGATAAGTTAAATATTCAAAAATTCAAATATTTATTGGAGGCCGTTGTTGTGTCATTGAAGAAGTCCCGCAGCCTGCTCTGTTTGGTCGTATGGATGTGTTTGATGTCCAGCACAGGATGTCGTTCATTGAACCAGCCTGTTTTCAGCGAAAAGATAAAGCAGGAAATGAATCCTGTGCAAGCGATTCGTCTTTTGGAAGAAGGAAATCAACGATTTGTTACGGGGCATTTAGCAGAAAAACATGTGATTCGAAATCGGAAGCAGCTTATCTCCGAACAAAAACCGGTCGCTGTCATCATTAGCTGCTCCGATTCACGAGTAGCACCGGAAATTGTGTTCGATCAATTACTGGGGGATCTCTTTGTGATTCGCGTTGCTGGAAATATCGTGAATGATGATGTCATAGGAAGTGTCCAATATGCAGTGGATCATTTACACGTTCCGCTGGTGTTAGTTCTAGGGCATGAGAACTGCGGCGCGGTTATTGAAGCATTACAAAGAAGGAAGCATCCAGCTTATTTAGAATCCATTGTTAATAAGATTGAACCGGCTGCTGAAAAGGCGATATCCGCTGGCATAGCCGAAAAGAACATCATTGACTGGGCTGTAACTGAAAATGTCAAAATGGTTGAGGATGAACTACTTGAATATCCGGCATTAAACGAGAAGTTGGTGAATGGCGGTTTAAAAATAATCGGTGGCGAGTACCATTTGGAGTCAGGGAAGGTGACTTGGCTTAGATAAAATGGTGATACATATTCATCAAATAAGGTGTGTTTGAGGCGCTTGATGCCGTTATGCCGTGGGATCAGGTCGTCGCATCCGTCGAAGAAGCTAAACGACTGGCGCGGCCCGTAAATTACGACTATTTGGACTTGCTGGAAAAGATCCGGAAATACACGCCAACGCTGTTAAAATCGTTGGAGTTTCGGTCAACCAAGTCGGCAGAGCCGCTAACGAAGGCGGTCGATATCATCCGGGATATGAATGAGACCGGAAAGCGAAAGGTTCCGGAAGGCGCACCGCTGAACTTCGTTTCGAACCGCTGGCAAAAGCATGTTTATGACGATGACGGAACGATCAACCGGCATTACTACGAATTGGCTGTCCTGACAGAGCTGCGGAATTACGTTCGTTCCGGGGATGTATCCATAATCGGAAGCCGTCAGCATAAGGACTTCGAGGAATACCTTGTACCGAAATCTGATTGGAATGGTATCGATCCTAACGCTACAAAACTTGCCGTTAGCTTGTCCGCAAAGGAATATCTTGAAGAACGGACTGAATCACTTCTTCAAAGATTAAACTGGGTTTCGGACCACATCGACGAGCTGGACGGCGTTAATTTGGAGAACGGAAAATTGCACATCGAGCGATTGGAGAAAGATGTTTCCGATGAATCCCGGAATTTCAGCCTTTCCCTCTATGAGCTGCTTCCAAGAATCAAGCTAACGGATCTACTCATGGAAGTAGCCAACTGGACGCATTTCCATGAACAGTTTATTCACGCTTCCAGTAACCGCGCTCCGAACGAGGAAGAAACGACAATCCTTATGGCTACCCTTATGGCAATGGGAACGAACATTGGGCTTACAAAGATGGCTGAAGCCACGCCGAGCATTTCATATCGGCAAATGGCCAATGCAGCGCAATGGCGGCTGTACGAAGATGCAATGAATAAAGCGCAGGCTGTTCTTGTTAATTTTCATCATAAGCTGGCGCTGCCCTTATATTGGGGGAACGGCACGACATCATCATCTGATGGAATGCGCGTCCAGATCGGAGTTTCGTCGCTTCACGCAGATGCGAATCCCCACTACGGAACCGGAAAAAGGAGCTACGATTTATCGGTTCGTGAGCGACCAATTTTCCACGTTCTACATGAAAGTCATCAATACGAACGCTCGGGATGCCGTGCACGTCATCGACGGTTTGCTCCACCATGAAACGGACTTGACCATCGAGGAGCACTATACGGATACAGCCGGATACACCGATCAAGTCTTTGGTTTAACACATTTGCTTGGATTTCGTTTTGCGCCTCGCTTACGCGACTTGGCTGATTCTAAGCTCTACGCTATTGGGAAACCTTCCGATTTTCCTAAATTGGAGAAGCTGCTGCGCGGCAAGATTAATACAAAGATCATTCATGAAAACTACGATGATGTTCTCCGGCTGGCTCATTCCATCCGGGAAGGAACCGTTTCAGCATCACTCATTATGGGGAAAATCGGTTCCTATGCAAGACAAAACAGTTTGGCTACCGCGCTGCGAGAAATGGGGCGTATCGAGAAAACGATCTTCATCCTGGATTACCTTTCCAGTGAGGTGCTGCGGCGAAAAATCCATCGGGGGTTGAACAAAGGCGAAGCCATGAACGCATTGGCCAGAGCGATATTCTTCGGCAAACATGGCGAACTGCGAGAGCGTGCGCTACAAGACCAGCTCCAACGGGCAAGTGCGTTAAACATTATCATCAATGCAATTAGTGTTTGGAATACCGTCTATCTCCAGCTAGCAACAGAACACCGCAAAAAGCAAGGAAAGCTTCAGGAAGAACTACTAAACCACATTTCTCCCCTTGGATGGGAGCACATCAATTTCTTAGGCGAATACAAATTCAATTTTAGGCAGAATAAGTCTCTCAATTCATTACGACCGCTGAAACAACAGGAAGTTGAATGACCGGTGATCCGGGCTTAGAGTAAGAAAAAACGCTAAGCCGGTCACATCCGAAGGCTTAGCGTATATTTTCGTTAAAATGTTGGCGGGACCCCTTCCTTTCGTAAGGGGGGTCCGAGGGGCTGTCTAGCCCCCCGGCTGTACTTTACAAAACAAGCTGCCGGCCACTGGCTTTTAATTGCATCATGGAATCATATAACGTACTAATTTCTTCGTGCGCATCTTCCCAATCGTCCGCAATGGCCCATGTAATGGCCGCGCCGTCAAAGGAAATGACCACATTCGTTTTATAATTGCTCTCGTCCCGAAACGTAGCGTCGTAAGTATAGGACGGCACCTCCCCCGGCTCCTGCTTGATGTCGCTTTCCTCGAAATCGAACAAATTCCATTCCTGAAACGCCTTGCAAAAAAACACGTAATCCGGATACGTCACCGTTTGCATCGCTGCCCATTCCCTTCCTATTTGGATATGGGGGCCAAGGCCCCCGATTATCGGGTTGCCTTGGCTGCTATTCCTCGCCGTCCATGAAGCTGATGCCCTGCATATAGTCTGCGGCGCGCTGCGCCTTCCCTGCGGCCAGTACAATCATGCGTTGATCGTCTTTGAGCGCCCGCAGCCAGCCGTTAATATAGGCCGCGCTGTTTTCAATGGTCGTATTGTCGATGCCGCAGACGCCGCACATCATGGCCGCGCCGATCGCGGCTATCAATTCTTCTTTGCTGTAATTCTCGTCACCGAATGCGGCCAGCTCCGTAATGCCGGACCGGTTCAGCCTCTTGGTATGGCCGGTCGAATGCACCAGTTCATGAAACAAGGTACAGTAATATTCCTCGGGCTGCTTGTAATCCACCATCGGCGGAACGTTGATCATGTCATCCCCCGGCCGGTAGAACCCCCGGCCCGGCGCGAAATGAATAGGCGGCCGGTCTGCATAGCCGGTTACAAGACGTTCGGCTTCCTCAATAGGGTCATGCTCATACGCCTGTTCGCTGTTCCGTTTGCTTTCCAGTCCTTCGCATTGGGTTGCAATATTGAACACCTTGTAATAGCGCAAAAGCGGTATTTTCTCCGTCTCGCCGGTTTCCTCGTCCTTCTTCTCCAGCCACTTCCAGAAAACCACGATTTCGCCTTTTGCCCCCTTCTTGACGGTGCCGCCCGCCTAGGTGATCTGCTTGAATGTGGCATATTCCCCGGCATCCAGCAGCAGCGCGTTAATGCCCCGATACGGCTTTTGCGTCAAGCAGTTCACCGCCGCGCCGCTTCTCCATGGTCTGCGCCACGGCACGACGCCGCTTTCGAGCAGCTTGACAATGCGTTCCGTCACCATTTCGTAAATTTTTTGGCTCATGATTTGCCCTCTCCTTTATATGTGGTAGAATAGAGGGGCGAAGGGGTCCAATTCTTTGCTCTGGTCCGATTGCTCCCTAAAGCAAACGGGCCTTTTAATATTCGGAAGATAATAAAAACGTGGTCGTGCTGCGGTCGCGTTCCGTAATAATCCAGAATTTCACGCCTGCCGCCGTGTGATAAACCGACAGCAGCCGTTCCCCGATTTGCAGCGCCTCGTCATTAGCGGCCCGATCCTCGTCACAGACATCGCCCCAATCGCCGCCAATATGCCGGGTCAGCGCGGATATGCGTTCATCCTCGCTGACAACTTCTAGCGCGCCCGGCGTGGTGTACACCTGCCCGAGCGGAAATAACCCTCGAAAAACATGAACCCTCATCCCTCTCACTCTCCCTCTTTCAAAGCCCGGTTGTATTTGTTTAGCAGCTCGTCCAATTCTTGTGATTTCAAATACACTTCTTTCTCCATCGCGCCTACCTGTTTCGCAAGCGTGTTCAATTCCGCGCGTACCGCTTCGATTTTTTCGCGCAGCTCGTTTACTCCACGTATGTCCTCACCTCCTATCACGCCGCCAATATCGGCTAAAATCGCAGCGGCTGCGGCCGCATTCCCTTAGCTAAACCACCAAGTTTTTCCCTTGGCCCTGAAACCCCATCCTGGTCCCGCTTGCCGGTCGAGCCAGCGCGGAGCGTCTTCGTTCAAGGTTTGCAGCGTAGGGGCTTCCTTCGTGCTTCCTGGTCTTACGTATGGAGTTTTCAAGGAACAGGTAGATCCTGTATACCGCAGCCGTCGCAGATTTTAGAGCATAGCCGGTTCCTGGCTGGCAAGGGTTTGCCCGTCAGGGATAGTCAAAATTTTTTGAGCGCTCTTCTCAAAAAAATTTGGCTACCCTTGCCAGCCACGGTTCGGATATGCTCTCATGCGACGATTACCGGCTGCGGTGTACAGGATTTGGGCCTTGAAAAATGGAAGGAGCAAGGCCGAACGCGAAAGAATACCCTGCGCTGCCAGGCCGTTCTTGCTTCCTGGAACTCGCTTGCAAAGCTTTTGGCTTCTCCGATCTGCCCGAATCGCTTTAGGCACGATGATGAAATGGAGCGACAGCGAAATGGAATCATGGTGCCGCCCTGCCCCGTAGAGCCATGATGGGTGCGGCAGCGTAAGTGAGAGCGCCCATCATGGCTCGAGCGTTACCCGCAGAACGCTTTGGCATCCCTGCGAGGGCCGTTAAAAATCCCAATGGAACCCGGGCGTCTTTCCAGGGTCGCTTGGGATTTAGGGCCGGTGAACCGGGGGAACTGTATTCCTTCATTCGGATTTTGATGATTTTGGATCCAATGGCCACAAAAAAACGTTCGACGGCTGCAGAAGATCCATTCCGCAAAAAAGCCGAACGATCCGGTTCATGTCAAACGTGAACCGCATAAAGCTGCGGAACAAAAAAAGAGCCACAGCGCAAGGCCGAAGCTCAAAAAAGGGTAGAATAACCGGAAATGACAAACCGCCCCCCTTGGTGCGGCATTGGACGCAAAGCCTCCCATAGCGGTATGCCGGTGACCGTTAGCAAACCCTATGCGTCTACTTCAAGTCACCGGCCTTCCGGAGCGAGCTGCGATCCGTTGGCGCACGATCTATTCGTCGAAGCGTTGAACGGCCTTGTCTGGACCATCCGGATTAGTTTGATTTAGAAGGAGGCTGCGAATCTCGCCCCTCTTGTTCCCGGCGTTTGCTAAGCGTAGTAGATCATGGCCCATAAGGTAAGACGATATAACCAACAAAGCCAGAATAAACGACAGCCATACCGCCATAACCCCACAGCTCCCAGTACCAAGCTATCGGTTCCTCTTCTACTTCTATCAAAAACCGAACGCGGCCGGAGCAAAGTCCGGTAGAAGTCCCAAACATTCAGGTGTGTGAGAAAATGAAGGCGCCTTCTAATCCCAAGATGCGGAAAGTATAACACCAAAAGAACAGAATGAACCTCCGAATCCTTCCCTCCTATGATAGGGGATACCGCATCACCTAACACGGCGCACCGGGAGGCAGTAAAAACGTGGTCGCGCTGCTATCGCGTTCGGTAATAATCCAGAACGTGACGCCGGATGCCGTGTGTAGACCGACACCATCCGCGCAGAGGATTTTTTGTTACTTCTTTGATCTTGGTATGATTCCTAAATTTAAGGGAAGGAATGTATATAGATTCCAATCAAGCTTTGGAGGCATTTTAAATTTTAAGACCAAAGAAACGATGTATTCGAATTTGTTAGGGGACTATTCGTTATGCAAAATAAAACAGGTGCCGCCATTGGTACAATCCCGTTATTTTCAATCATCGCCTTAGCGGTAGGGTTAATGAACCATGTCATGGTCATTCCCTCCTTGTTGCAAGAGGCGAAAAGAGACGCATGGTTAAGTGTTTTGGCCGTGATTTTACCGTATATAATCTGGACGCTGCTTCTTTACTACATCATGAAGAAGACCAATCAGCAATCGATTGTGACCTGGTTGCACGAAAATTATGGAACGATGGTTAGCATCGCATTTCGAGCCTTTTTCATTGCCTACCTTTTAATGATTATCGTTTTAACAGTAAAGGATACAACCGTTTGGACGCATGCTTCCTACTTGCCAAGAACACCACAACTGGTTTTATCCGCTTCGTTGGTTCTTTTATGTTGTGTTGCCGCTCAATCAGGAATTCGATCAATCGCGATTACATCGGGCATTTTGCTGCCATTCGTGGTGGTATTTGGGGACTTCGTCATGAGCGCCAATCTTCCCAAGAAAAATTACTCCTTATTGACACCCGTCATGGAACATGGAGTGGAGCCCGTCCTCAAAGGATGTATGTATGTAGGAGGCGGACTTGTAGAATTAATTATAATTCTGCTATTTCAACATCGAATGAAATCGAACATTCGTCCATGGTCGTTATGTTTATTGGCCATCTTCTTGGTTATATTGGTATTTGGACCCGTTACGGGTGCAATCGCCGAATTTGGACCTTTTGAAGCAGCCAAACTGCGATACCCGGCTTATGAAGAATGGCGTCTCGTACAGGTTGGAAAATATATTCGTCATGTCGATTTCTTATCTATTTATCAGTGGCTATCAGGAGCCTTTGTCCGAATTTCCATCGCGCTCCTTTTACTTATTGATTTATTGCCAGCAAGTCAGAATAAGAACATGAGGCTTATTTGGCTAACGATACTCGGTATCGTCATGGTCTTCCTTGTTGAACTGCCCATTAGCGACATGCAGTATGCCAGTTTCTTGAAACATGTCTATTTACCTTTGTCATTAGGATTGGTTGTAGGCGTATCGCTTTTGTTGTTTATAGCTGTACTCGTGAAAAATAAAACGGGGGTGAGTCGACAATGAAATTTCGCCGGTTTTGGAAATCCCTATTGAAGAATGGAACAAAGAATACGCCGTCTTTAGAACGATCTGTCGCCATGCCCCAAAAGGACGAATGGTCACCAGAGGGGTTTCGCTCATTATTTCGTCATTGTGCGGATGTGAAGATGGATAAGTATGACTTCGGTGATGCTGAAGCTTTGCAAACGGTACACCTTATCTATTGCGAAGGTTTGGCGGATATACAGCAAATCAACGAATACGTGCTTCCGAGATTGGAAAGTATGTTGCATCATTCGAAACCCGGCATGGAGTTCGATAAAAGGCTGGAATTAACCCCAACCGATCAGACCGGGGATATGATAACACGCGTGTTTTCAGGTCAACTCCTTATTTATTTTTCAAAAAGGAATACTGTCTATGCATTGGATATTGCTTCTCCCCCTCATCGAAGCCCTTCGGAATCAAACACAGAAATATCCATAAAAGGGCCGAAAGACGGCTTCGTGGAAGAAGTAACAACCAACGTGGCCTTGATACGAAAACGCCTTCGCACCAATTCTCTTTGCTATGAACAATTTACAGTTGGAAAAAGGAGCAATAGCAAAGTCGCTTTGCTCTACATCGAAGATATCATTCAGCCTGACATTGTTAAGGAGGCGAAAAACCGGTTACAGCATATTGACATAGATGCCTTATTGGGAAGCAGCCAATTGGAAAAAATCATTTCCGATAATTCGGTTAGCTTATTTCCTTTGCTGGATTATTCCGGTCGCCCCGATTATGTGGCAGACTGTCTCATACACGGACGATTCGCCATTATTGTCGATGGGGCCCCTCATGCCGTTATTGGACCAGCCAATTTAACACTGTTATTAAAGTCACCTGAAGACGCCTATTTCCCGTTTTATTATGCTTCTTTGGGAATGTTTTTGCGTCTAACGGGTCTTGTAGTGTCATTGCTTCTGCCGGGTTTTTGGATTGCACTTTCATCTTATAATATAGAACAAATACCGTATCCGTTTGTAGCAACGATCGCGCTGTCAAGAATAGGGCTACCTATGAATGGGGCCATTGAGGCTTTTTTAATGATCTGGATGTTAGAGCTCTTCCGAGAAGCCGGAGAGAGACTGCCGAAAGCGGTTGGCCAAACGGTAGCCGTTGTTGGAGGAATTGTGGTTGGGGATGCAGCGATTCGTGCCGGTCTTGCCTCAACGACTTTACTTGTCGTAGCGGCCATAACCGTAGTTTCAAGTTTTACATTGGTCAATCAATCGCTTGTGGGTTCGGTTAGCATCATCCGATTTTTTGTATTGATTTGTTCGTCGGTGCTGGGCATGTACGGATTTATTTTGTCTACGATTGCGGTTGTTTTGTATCTTTCGCGGTTGGAGTCCTTTGGCGTACCCTACCTTGCTCCCTTATCTCCCCTAACCTGGAGGGACTTTATTGCGGCGGTTATCCGAAAACCGTGGAGCAAAATAAATCGCCGGCCTGAAATATTACATACGAAAGATTCCACGAGGAAAGGTGATTCCTAATGGCGAAATGGAAAAAACTCACTTCCCTTTTTTTGATATTCCCACTTCTTCTAACTGGCTGTTGGGATATGAAGGATATTCAAGATGTTAATTATTTAACGAGTATCGGGATCGATTATGCCAACGATCAATATACCGTTTATGGGCAATTGCTGGACTTCTCGAGCGTTGCCAAAATGGAATCCGGGAAGCCAATCCAGCCAATTCCCGTGTGGGTCGGCCAAGGCAAGGGGGAAACGACAATTAGTGCCGTTAATGATTTGTACCGCACATCGCAGATGCGCATTTTTTTCGGTCAAATTATCGCCGTTGTTGTAAGTGAAAACGTATTGAGAAAGGGATTAAAGGAGATCGATGAACTGCGGCACCGCTATTATGAAATGCGCTACACGCCATGGTTTTTTGGCACTACAGAGCCTCTAGACCAAGTTTTTGCGGTAACTCCTTTTTTTAGTCTATCACCGCTTATGTCATTGCTTCATCAACCGCAGGAGAATTACAAACAGGAATCAGTCATTTCCCCGTTAACCACTAGGGAGTTCGTGTCCGATATCCACGAACCTGGGAAGACGACCCTTTTGCCTTCTTTAGCAATTTCCGATCGGCATTGGAAAAAAGATAGAAGTCGGCATTCGATGCTTGAAATGGATGGCGTTTTCATTTTCCAGGACGGAAAATATCAAGGACGGCTAGGCATTGAAAGTATTCCTGGACTTCGTTGGGTGAACCCCAACACCCAACGCAGCCCTTTAATTATTCGAAGTAGTGGAAAGCCTCAGGTTGCATTGTCGCTCGAAAATCCAAAGATCAAAATTATTCCGCAAGTCCAGGGAAAGGGCGTTACGTATACGGTCGATGTAAAACTTTCGGGAAATGTGAGTGAGATTATCCAACCGATGTCTGAACAGCTTATGGAAGAAAAAGCGGCAGAACAAGTCAGAAAAGAAATCCAAAAAACCTTTGAGAATGGGCTTGAAATCCATTCCGATCTTTTACAACTGGAACATGCGTTGTACCGACAGCAAAATAAAGATTGGAAAAGGAGCTATTCCGAAGGTGGTTTCAACTTAACAACGGAATCCCTGCAAGAGATTAAGGTTTCGGTAAAATTGAATAATGCAGGGAAACTAAAAGCACCCTGAATGGCAAACACGGACCAAATACCGAAGACAATTGGCATTGAGGAACTGTCCTTCAGAAGTCTCAGAAAAAATAGCGAAGGAAGTTCCCCCAGTCAGGTGTAAATGTTCGACCAATTGGAAAGAATAGGAGTATCCCTAGCTATGAAGAAAGAATCGGTTACTCCAAACCACACAATATTAACGCATATAAGGAGTCAATGCAAAATGAGTTGGAGTCAAAAATGGTTATGTATATTGATTCGAATTCGTATCGCTTTAAACTGGATTATTGCGATATTCTTCGCGTTCTGTTTTGCTATAACCGGAAGAATGTATATGTCAAGCTTTCCGGTTTCCTATGTCTTTGTTATATTTACCTGTGTAGTTGAAGCAACCGTAATTTTACCTTATTTTCTCGAATCCATCAAAAATGCAGAATTTAACAAAGAAGGCGAATGAAGTTAACGGTACGGGGTAGTTCGTATCAATGGTGCCTCGATCAGGAAGTCCAGCTCAAGTTAAATAATGAGTACGTCGGAGTAATTTGACATTAGTATTACCCAAGCGTATATAAAATGTTGGCGCGAACAACAACCGCGTTCAGCTCAATAATTTAAGGTTAAATCAGCCACGTGGGATTCCACATGGCTGTTTTTGTTAAAATCCTTTATTTGCGGTTCTTCTTGCTCAATTTGGTGTACACGGGGCATAACTTGGTCGATAATATTCTGTGTCTGTTGTGCCGCATTTGTAAATAACGTCTTTGCTTCTTGATTTTGAGTACCTAATGCAAAAGTTTCAAAACTGGCTTGAGCACTTTTCATGGAAGCTACTGCTGTTTTTAATTGAGACGCTACGGTCATTCCATTTCACCCCCCCGTATACTTACTTAATATAACGAAATGGAGTAAAATTCATACAACTTTTGCGTCTTTCCTTTCGACCTTCTAAGCACTTACTTCTTGATTTAACCCGGATGCTTTTAGGACGGAGCGAAACGGAGTGGAATCATGCTTCGCCTGCTCGTTAGAACATGACGGTTAATGGAGCGCCAGCGGAAACGCCTGGACTTTCTTGGCTTGCCAAATGAATCGCAACACCTCTTCCTTCGTCATACCCATGTTACGGGCTTCAATCATTAGGTTGATCCAATCTTCAACAAGAACTTTATGGGGTCCCGCCAACATTTTAACGAAAATATACGCTCAGATCGGCTTAGCGTTTTTTCTTACTCTAGGCCCGCCTACAGTCACACTGGACCATCGGTCATTCAACTTCCTGTTCTTTCAGCAGTCGAAATCAATTGAGAGACGTGTTCTGCCTAAAATTGAATTGTATTCGCCTAAGAAATTGATATGCTCCCATCCGAGGGGAGAAATGTGGTTTAAAGTTAGTTCTTCCTGAAGTGAATATTACGGTGTGGCAGAGCCACTTGGTTAATTAGTGAGAGCCATGATGTTAACGTAATAGAGCCATCAAGTTAATAAGGAGAGCCATCAGAATATGAGGGCTCTCCCATTTACAATTCAACTATAGTCTCCGTTCGCTTAATGCTGCTACCGCCGCACACCCCGCCGCCTCCGAATCTGTCTGCCTGGAGTTTTGTTTTTGTTCAGTTCACTAAAGAACTTAATAACTTTATTTTCTTTCGCCAACAGATAATTTGCATATCGCCGCCCTTCGTGTTACGATTCTTATATCGACATATTTGCAGGTCTATAAAAGGAGGTTCACGTTCCATGTGCCCCCGTACCAAAGAACAAAATGAGCTGATACGTATGCAGCGCAGAGAACAGATCCTGGACGCCGCCGCGCACGCCTACTTCCGCACGGGTAGCAGCTCTGATATTCGCGACGTCGCCCGCGAGGCCAAACTCGGTTACGGCACGGTATACCATTATTACCCCAACCGGCATTTATTAATCGAAGATGTGCTGGGCAGCGGCTTCGAGCGATGCGAGCAAGCCCTGGCAGAATGGGCAAACATCTGCGGCGGCAGCCCAGATGACAAGCAGCTTTTGACGTATTGCAAAGCGCTGCTCCGGCTGTGGCAGTCGGATGCCCGCGCATATCTCGTCTACAAAATGGCGGCGGAACATTATGCAGGCTTGCCTGAGAAGGATCGGCCCCCCGCCAAGAGACGATTCATGGAACGGCTGTACGTTCCACTCCAATCGATCGCCCAGCACGAAGACGACAGCGTCGACCATATGCTTGCCGTGCTGGTCGGCTGCTGCGGGCTGCACTACTATGCGGGCACTTCCGACGAGCTGGACGTCGATCGAATCGCCCATCTCGCGATGCATGCTATCACGAAGGAGTCCTGATACAAACATGATCATCCTAAAAAGCAAGCATGAAATTGAGGCTATCCGCAAGGCATGCCAAGTGGTAGCCGAATGCCATCGCACGATCGCCCCGCTCATCAAACCGGGCATCACGACGAACGAGATTGAGCGCATATTCGAGGACATTATTTTGAAGCACGGCGCCAGGCCATACGAGAAGGGCTACAAGGGTTATCCATATGCGACCTGTGCCTCCGTCAACGACGTGATTGCGCATGGCTTTCCTAGCGATAAGCCACTTGAGGAAGGCGATATCGTGACGATCGACACGGTCGCGGAGCTCGACGGATGGCTCGGCGATTCGGCCTGGAGTTATGCGGTCGGGAAGATCTCGCCGACGGCCGAGAAGCTGATGCGCGTCACGAAGGAATGCCTTGACCTCGGCATCGCGCAGGCGAAGCCCGGCAATCGGCTCGGCGACGTGACGAGCGTGATCCAGCGGCATGCAGAATCGCACGGCTTCGGCGTCGTGCGCGACCTTCTCGCCCATGGCATCGGCCGGGACTTGCATGAGGAGCCGACTTATATGCATGTCGGCAAGCCCGGCAAAGGCCTCCGCATCAAGGAAGGTATGGTGTTCACGATCGAGCCCATGATCACTGAAGGCACCTACCACATGACAATCGATCCGGACGGCTGGACCGCGCGGACGCTGGACCGCAAGCTCACCGCCCAATACGAGCATACGATCGCCATCACGGCTGAAGGTCCACAAATCCTGACCGCGCAATAGAATAATTAGAGGCCAACCACGAGATGGGCGACTTCTTTTTTGCGCATTCGGATAGCATCTTTCTTCATCCGAAACATGCGTTGATCCCCTCACTTATAGAGCTCAAAGGCATTTTCCGGATATGGCTGGCTCCGATATTAAGGTAATCTATAGCTCGTTCCCATCTTCAAGCCGAAGTAGGTTCGCGGACAGCGTATCCTCAAGGATCGTGATGAGGATGCTCGCCTGGGCGCGATCATATGCCAGTACGACGAATTCATCTCCGGCGAACCGCGCGACAAAATCGGAAACGCGGGCTGACTCGGACAATAACCGGGCCAGATGACGCAATGCAAGGTCTCACACAATAATGGTCATGGGTGTCGTTTAATCGAGCAATTTTGTCCTTTATTTCGATCGCGGTTCCATTGCGTTATTGTTATTCTGCCCGCTAGTTTAGTCCCATACTGGCTCTCGCGATTAACGTAGTGGCTCTATTATATTAACAGGGTAGCTCTCATTCAATAACTCAATGGCTCTAGGGCACCGAAATATTCACTGATGCTTTCCTTGCTTTTTGCGATGTTCTGTTGCTTGCTGGAAAAAACCTGTATTCGGAACTCAATTGCATTGATGATAATGTTCAATGCGCTGGCTTGCAGAAGAAAAGAAGAAAGGGTAGACCATCGGATGTTTAACAATTCCGAGGTGTCTACCCTTTTTCTATCTTAACGGGTTACAGGTTCGAAAGCGTCAAAGCTTTGTAATTCGTAAAGATGTCTTTTTGCCACTGTCCATGCATTGGGTTTTAGTTTAGGGGGATTTAATTGCATTCTTACCGTACTTAACGAAGTCAGTGCACCATCAATGTGGGAGACTCCCTTGTCGCGTTGTTCAATGAATTTCTCAAATAATAGGGGACTACGACTCTCCATGTATTGCCTATAACAGTCCATACTTTCTCCCAACTCTTTGAAGCCTGTAGAAAAGTATACTTTGATATGCCCCAACGATGCTTTTATATCGTCTGGCAGGGTGGAGGGCACCTTTAGTTTAGCGAAGGCTAGGGAAGTCCTACCAAATGTTTGACTTGCCGATACAACAATTTTATGCAGATTTTTCACACCCAATTTCCCATCAAATTCCCCATTCAGTTCATTCAACGGTTCCATACCGGAGTCAAGAAGGTCATGGAGCTTCCTTTCAAAAGCCAAAAACACCTGCTGGTTTGAATCGTTTAGGTTTTCAGCGAAGGCATAAGAAGGTACGCAAATAATGAAAGCAGCGCAGAGCAAGAAGGCTGTGTATTTATTTAGCAAATACTGCATCGTGGAAACCTTTCTTTTGAAAACCAAATAGCCGAAAATTTATCCAGAAAATCCACAAGTTTTACTATATTGACCTCGTCCCTTCTATAGTTAGTTGATAATTATTGGCAAGGCATTTACCGTTCTGGGATAAAATCCTCATCCCTCCCGCCAGAGAGTTGTAAAATGAAATTCCCTGGGTGCTGCAACATAATTCACTTATTCGCATTTTTTTCTCTGGTGTAGATTGTGTAATTACAAATAAATTATACGGTTTTTGTATTTCGAACCGAATAAATGTGGTGGAATCTCTCCATCATAAGGAGAATTAAGAGATGTTTGGGGAGGCTAACGTAAGTGAAGAAAGTATTAATGACCATACTGGTGTTTGGATTGCTCTCCGCAGGTAATATTCAAGCTTTTGCTTTACCTAAGGCTGATTTGTTTGAGATCAAAGAAGGCAAGGCTATTCTTGAATTTGAGAATTCCGCTGTGATTCAAGATGAGGTAAAGTTATGGCTTCGATCCATCACTGGCTTTACGAATAGAACAAACATTTTGGAATTCCAAAATGGTTATTGCCTTCGAATTCCGATATCCCCTATGCAAGTGAAAAATAAATGGATTGATGCGTCGATTCAAGACGTTTTCTTAATGTTGGATCCTACCCACAAACCCGTTCTTCTTATTTTTGATGTTAATTGGCCGAAACGATATTTCGTGGATTTTTCTCATGATATCCGCCCCTTTTTGAAAAAGTTAGGTATATGGGAAACTGTGAAATCTTCGTTTCCACCACCTACAAAAACACCAAAATGATACCATAATACAAGGAGAATAGTGGCACATTTACGCTTGTATTTTTGCATGAAACAAATTAACGACTATGCAGCGCATATCAAACGGAATGGTCTCCTTATTCGAATGACCGCTATCGGACAGGGCTTGCCAATAGACTCGGCGAGCAGAAGTTGTGCGACAACAATTGCATTGTCCAAAACGGAAGGGAAGTATTCCGTTGGGTGATGCGAACCATTCCCGATTCGATTCATCAATTGATTAACAAAAGTAATCAGACTATAAATGATGTGGACTGGTTTATTCCCCATAGCGCGAATATGCGACTGATTGAGCCGCTTTGTGAGAAACTGGAGTTCCTAAAATTATTCAAATATTAATTGGAGGCCGTTGTTGTGTCAGTGAAGAAGTCCCGCAACCTGCTCTGTTTGATCGTATGGATGAGTTTGCTGTCGGGCACAGGATGTCACCCATTGAATCAGCCTACTTTCGGCGAAGAGATAAAGCAGGAAATGAACCCTGCACAAGCAATTCGACTTTTAGTAGAAGGAAATCAACGATTTGTTACGGGGCATTTAGCAGAAAAAGATGTGATTCAAGATCGGAATCAGCTTATCTCCGAAAAAAAACCAATTGCTGTCATCATTAGCTGCTCCGATTCACGGGCAGCACCAGAGATTGTGTTTGATCAATCACTGGGAGCTCTCTTTGTGATTCGAGTTGCAGGAAATATCGTGAATGATGATGTCATAGGAAGTGTCCAATATGCAGTGGATCATTTTAACGTTCCACTGGTGTTAGTTTTAGGGCATGAGAACTGCGGCGCGGTTATTGAAGCATTAAATAGAAGGAAACATCCTGCTTATTTACAATCTATTGTCAATAAGATTGAACCAGCGGCTGAAAAGGCGATATCCGCTGGATTAGCCAAAGAAGACTTGATTGATCGGGCTGTCATTGAAAATGTCAAATTGGTCGAGGAAGAATTACATGAACATTCAGCACTTAACGAGAAGTTAGCGAATGGCGATTTGAAAATAATCGGAGGTGAGTATCACCTGGCCTCAGGAAAAGTGACCTGGCTTAAATAGGGATTGCTGAATGGTTCTTCAGGAAATTCCCGGCGATGCGACGGCGAGACAGCAACGTGAAAATAAGGCAAAAAAGAACACGGAGCCTGAGCTCTAGGTTCATCACCAGCAGTTGCAGGATAATCACCGATTCGCTTGTCTAGACGAAGCGTGCGCGAATACAGCCAAGCCCATATTTGCGCTTGCCTTCTCCAAACTTGCCTTCAATCGCGTTTCGTTTGCCGGTGTCCTGCTTGAGGATGCTTTTCCTCGCTTGTCGACCCGTTCTTGGGCTTGCGTCCCAGTGCCGGGCCGCATAGCCGAATGCCCTTCTCCTTGCGGAATTGACAGTTCTCACGCGTGCGGTAGAGTAGATTTGTTCCGCTTGAAAGACAGCCGGGTAAGCAGCCCATGCGCTCACGGTAATTCCCCAGTACGTCAATCAGCGTCGTGCTCTCGTTGAAGTTGTCCCATGTTTTGTTACACTCACAACTGAAAAAGTATGAAGCCATTTCGCAAAACTGATTCCCTTTAATTACATTTACTTTGTGGATTGTGTCAGCTTCGCTGGTATTCCGCCATATAAGCCACCGAGGAACGGGCGACAGCTAGAACCGCTCATTGATTTCCTCGTATTCCTTCACTCGCCGGTAAAACGTTGTCTTTCTCATACCGATCTGACGCATAGCCTCCGTCGCGGTGGGAGTCGAACAATGTTTCGTTATCCAAGCATACGATGTCCGCGCTTTTGGCGCGGCACCTTTTCGTTGAAATCGTTCAGGGTCATAAAATAGTTTAGCCCCTTCCCTACTATACTACTCCTCGATACAAACCCTACTATCTCTTCGCAAATGTGCGAAGATCGTCGGCATCTCTTTACAAACCTCATTCGAATGGCGTCATAAGATCCTGCATGCCTTATCTCAGATGAAAACTCAGACGCTTGAAGGCATCGTGGAGGCGGACGAGACGTACGTTCTATATTCAGAAAAGGGAAAGCGTACGCTTCCGCGTAAACCCCGCAAACGCGGAGGCGCCGCAAAGAAACGCGGGATATCGGATGAACAAGCACCACGCACTCCACATGCCTTAAGTGTACCCAAAAGATGCCAGCTTTCTAATCCCTCGCGCTTTCGAGTCGTCTTAGTTTCTCAGTATCCCGGGCTGGAGATGAACCGAAGAAGCGGGAGTACTCTCGATTAAACTGTGAGGGACTCTGATAGCCAACTTGATATGCGGCACTGGCTACTGCATAGCCCTCAAATGCAATGAGGTTTCTAGCCTCCAAAAGCCTTAATTGCTTTTGAAATTGAATAGGACTTAAACCCGTTGCACGTTTAAACTGACGGTGAAAGGTGTTTATAGCCATACCAGATTTTAATGCCATCTCACCGATGTCTATTGGCCTCATAAAATTATCGCGAATCCATTTTACAATATGAGAAATCTTTGAGAAATTACTTTCCCGCAGACCAAGTTGCCTCAGGTACCATCCTTGTGGTCCCATCAGAACGCGATAAAGGATTTCGCGTTCATAAGCCGGTGCAAGAGCTGGAATATCTCTTGATGTATTCGTTAATCGTAATAAGCGCAGCCATGCCTCCATAAATTCAATGTCTATTTCACAAGCTGCGAAATGCTGAGAAGCAGTTGGTATTAGATTTTCAGGAAGATCTCTTAATAAACTCTGAAGAACATTCTGATTCAACTCAAGACCAAGGGACATGTAAGGACGGCCATCACGGTCTGGATGTACACTCGCCGTTGCGGGAACATGTACCGGTAACACGTAATACGAGGGCCCTTCCAGGGTAGTGCTACTCCCCCCGATTGAAAGAATCTTTGTTCCTTGAACCGTAAAACCAATCATCGGCTCGTAGAGCGCTGCGAGTTGATGTGCGGGAATGTCTCCCTTAATCATGCTTAGCCCCGGTACTCCGGTTTCAATTGGTCGAGTGCCTGCACTTCTCATTAGATCAATAATTTCATCTAAAACTTTATTCATACACTTATTTTATCACATGACTTTTTATGCCTCAACACAACTCTGAAATGGATCGGCATTTTTAGGATCTTCTTATAATAAAAAAAGGGAATAATCCGAGTTTCTCGAAATCATACATGGTGGTTTTAGGCAATTAAAAGGCATTATTAAATCTATATTATTTCAGCAGAAACGACTAAAATAAAAACTAGATCGAACACAAGAAGGGAAGGATCTTATGAAAATTGCAATCGTAACAGGCGGAAGCAATGGCATTGGGAAAGCGACGGCTCTTGAGTTTGGCAAGCGCGGAATTAGCGTCATTCTCACATACAATTCCTATAAGGACCGGGCAGAAGCTGTCGTCAAGGAAATTGAGAAGAATAAAGGAGTTCGGGCTGTAGCACTGAAGTTGGACCTGACTCAAATATCAACATTCGAAGGTTTCGTTCTAGAAGTAAAAAAGAGCCTCCAAGAAATTTGGGACAGAACGACTTTTGATTACTTAGTTAATAATGGCGGTGTTGGTGGGCCAATGATGTTCACTGAGATGAGCGAAGAGTACTTCGACAAAATGCTTAATACGAACTTTAAAGGACCGGTTTTTTTAACACAACACCTCGTCCAATTCATGGATGATGCTGGAGCCATCGTAAATACCACAAGTTCATCCAAGAACCAATCATTCCCAGGATACTCCGCCTACGGCTCGTTAAAAGCAGCATTCTCAACTTGGACTCGCTATATCGCCAAAGAACTTGCACCTCGCAAAATTCGGGTCAACGCAGTTTCTCCCGGTCCTACGCACAGCAATTTTGGCGATGGAGCATTCGATAAACATCCTGAATTCATCAAGCCGTTGGCTGAGCAATCTGTATTTGGCAGAATCGGCCAACCCGAAGATTCTGCGAAGGTCATTGTGAACTTATTGTCCGATGATTTCAGCTGGGTTACAGCCCAAGACATTGAAGTGTCTGGCGGACATTTGCTTTAAGAGTGTGAGGACGACATGAGAGTCGGAATCTTGAAGAAACGACGGATGCTAAACATTGATAGACACCTAACCGGCTCTCACACGTTTTTAAAAATCGGGAAGAAAGAAGATTATATTTCAAACTATAATGACCAAAGAAAAAGACGTGAGAGCTTTGTAAGCCTTCCGGCCGCAATGGCTCAAGTGTTGCAAGGACGCATGCGCGGACGCTCTGTCGTGGCAATGTCCTGATCCGAGTGAACGAAGCTACATTTCGATGAACGAGGAACGTTACCTCAATAAAACAACGACTGCCAAGATGTTATGTTCTCGTCCTCGATATCCTACCTATATCGGGTCGGTCCCAACACGCCAGTTGAGGAATCGGTTGGCACAATGGTGGGATGGGTTCAAATGGGTAACGGTCGGTTCCTCGGCCTGACCGAAGCAACACCGGATGATCCGACGGGCTGCTTCTACTGCTATCTACAACCTTTATTTTTGGCGTCACAGTAGCGTTTCAACAAACCTTACATTATAATACGAAAGGCCACCTTCCCTTTAACTCTTGAAGGTGGCCTTTCATGCCGATTTATTGCTGATTCCCATGTTTTTAAATTTACCTCGTAAAAACAGAATACCGGGTTAACATAAAGAGTGGTTTTCCGCCGTGACTTTTTTATGCGTTACTTCCGATTTCCATCTTGGATTGGAAAATAGCAATCAAAATCCCGATCACGGCCAGTACGTTGAAAACAATTCCAATCGAGAAAATGGCTACGAATCCAGAAAATAAAAGTACCGCAGCAGACGTAAGGTGGCTTGGAACATATTGTACACGTACTGAATAAATCCCGATGATTACACCAATAGCGATCAGCACCCAATATGCGGGTGCAGGGATTGCCGTAATCGTAATCGTTTTTCGTCTTGCAGAAACAGATTAAGGAACACGACGAGAGAGAGAGAGAGAATGAACAACCCGTTAAATGCGGGATGGGGCCTTTTCTCTCCTTTTTAGTTTGAATGGAAATAAAGGATGAGAGCAAAACAAGAATACAGGACGCCATCGTAAACAGCCACATCATGAACCCTTCCTTTTGTTACAATGTTAAGTATAGCATAAGATAAACCTGTCCCTGGTTTTAAATAAAGCCTGACATGTGACGATGGACATCACCATGCCGTGTATGAACGAAAGATGGTTATTCTGTAGACATGGCAACTGCTTTTGTTTCATGAACAGTACCATATGGATGCTCAGGCGGTGCATAGATCACGTAAACTTTAAGTGGTATATTTCCCGTATTGGTTACATTGTGCCATTTCCCTGCAGGTATCATAATGGCATAGTCATCATAGGCCATTGCTCGAAAATCTAAATTATCTTTGCTATTACCCATTTGAACAAGTCCCTGACCTTCTTCAATACGTATGAATTGATCCGTTGTCGGATGGACTTCTAAACCGATGTCATCTCCAACATTAATACTCATTAGGGTCACTTGAAAGTGTTTCCCTGTCCATAAAGCGGTGCGGAAAGTATTGTTTTGCTTCGTAGCTTGATCAATATTCACTACAAATGGACTTGATCCATAATCCTTTAATTTGATGTTTCTATAATAAGGATTCCGGTTGGTATTGTTCCAATTGTAATAATGGCGATTCCCATTGTTACTCCAATTGTTATTAATCCAGTAGTCATGCAAAGGATAATGCCATTGATGGGGATAGCATGAATTACGGTACATATTCATTCTCCTCTTAATGGTTTCATTTTTTATCCTATGCACTTGCCTATCTATAGGTTTGGAAAATGGGTAAGTGCCTATGATTTAGGTTGTATCAGTATAGACCCCGATTCGGAATGTCAACATTACCCGCCTCTCGCCTTCGCTGTCATGGTGGCTGTTTGGCTGCTGGACCTTAGCGGCAATAAGTGAAATCGTTGGTGTTTCTTATTCAAGTGGTATGTGCCGCAGGCTCGTCATCGCTCTGAGACTTGTGGGAAATCCGCGGATCGTTATCCTCGACGAGCCGATCACTAGGCTTGACCCGATTCGCCGCATCGAGGTTTGGAAGATTGTCCAGGGGCTTGCCGCTGGGAGGTACGACGATATTTCTCACCACGCAGTATTTGGAGGAGCTGAGCAGTTTGCCGACCAAATTTCCATTCTGCACGAGGGCAGGATTATCGCGAGCGGCGCGCTCTTGGAGCTGAAAAGCTGTTCCCGCAAGCAAAGATAGAGTAAGTTGAAAAACATCCGTCGTTAGAGGAGATTTCTTGCAATCGTCAGCAAGAAAGAGGTAATGTAAATGGAGGCGGTAAGAAACACTTTTTAGCGATATGGGCGTTATGCCTGGGCTCTCCAAGCGCCTGGTCTTGTTCGTTGTGTCTGGCGTCTATAGAACCTGTCTTGAAACGAGTGAACAGTCTGGCGGTCATGTCGAAGACAGCGACATTCCACGCGAGCATGCGGCATTGTTTCAGAAATACAAGCTCGTGATCGTGCGGCAAATCTTATTCGCCAAAGGCATTGTCCTTCATATGATCGTCAAGCCCGCGTTCTGATCCCCCGATGAAGTCTCATGGGAGATGCCGGATGCGACCTTATCGATCGAATCCGTAAAAAATCGGGCCTTTTGGCCATGCGGTCAAGGAGCGCTCCCCATCCCGCAAGGCAACAGACCCGGTCGCCAAGGCAATCCCATGATGCAACGGATCTAACCCCAGTTGCTTTTCATCTCCTGAATTCGCTTCTCCTGTTCTTCAGGCGTTAAATCTTCTATATGCGTTGCGATCCACCATAGGTTGCCGTAAGGATCCTTAACCCCGCCGTACCGTTCTCCGGCATGCTTCATATCGGTTGGAACCATGATCGACTTAGCCCCATGTTGAATTGCATTCTTATAAATGCTGTCACAATCAGGAACATATATGTAGATCGATGTGGGAAAAGATCCGTATTCTTTCATCGGCTCGCCCGCCATAATGATCGAATCCCCGACGATAACCTCAGCGTGCATCACCGAACCATCAGGTCTATCAAGCTTATATTTCAGTTTCCCGTCGAATACTACCTCTATGAATGCGATCAATTGTTCTACATGTTCCACCATCAAATAAGGGTTGACCGTTTTCATTCCTTCGGGTTGATACTTTACCTTGTTCAATCCAACCACCTCCATTAATTTCTGTTAGCAGGACTGTGCGTATCCAGTTTATTTTACCAAGGGCGACTTTAACTTTCAATTATTGGAAAAACGGTCGAGCTCGACGCCAAGGTGAACGGTCGTCACACGTTCGCCTCGGCATACGCGGCCAGAAAGTCCAAGGTTGAGCCCATGCGTAAAAATCACAGACTGCATCTCGGCCCGTTCCTGCCTGGCCTGAGAACGGAACCTTAAAAAAAGCCGAACAATCGGGGTCTATTGTTTCTCTCTGGCCTCATATTCCTTTACACGCCGGTAAAAAGTTGGCTTCGTTAGTCCGGATTGCTTCATGGCCGCCGTCGCCGTCATCCGACCTGCCCTCCATTCCTCATAAGCCCGGAGGAACTTTTCGTCAACTTGCTGCCGAGGTCTGCCGAACGTGACACCACTTGCCCGCGCAACTTCAATCCCTTCCGCCTGCCGCTGCCGGTTCTTCTTCCGCTCCTGTTCAGCTACGTAAGCTAACATGCTTAAAAATTGATCTTCCAGCAGCTTACCAATGTCACCCATCGTTTTGAACTTGCGGCTGTCAAACAAGGCTTCATTCTCCAGGCACACGATGTCCGCGTTTATTTCACGGGTAATGTGTTTCCACTCCGATATGATTCCGTCGTAAGCGCGCCCCAAGCGATCTAGCGCATCCGTATGTCTTCTACACCCAGCTCCCGAAACTTGACAAGCTGCCGTTCCGGATTTTGGTCTTTGGCCGATACCCGACCGTATGCCAGCTTCAAACGATCCACTCCCCCAAAAATCACGTTTCAAAAATCACCGAATTAATTTGATACGTTCCTAAAGCTATTTTAGTACATTTTGAAACACAGAAACAGGGGGGATTTACCGTGTTTCAAAAAGCATGCTATTCGAGACTTTGGTTTTCTATTTCCCTAGACGAAGCAGTTCTGTGTGATATTAGCAAGCTTTCGGTTTTACTTCGGGTGACACATGCCAGTATGAACTAAGAGAAAGAAAATCTGCTAAGTCTGTCTAAACAGAAGGCTTAGAGTATATTTTCGTTAAAATGTTGGCGAGCCCCCTAAATAAGGTGTGTTTGAAAAATGGTGAACAATTTCTTATTTGCCTTTATTATTCCTTTGAATATTTGGAACTTGGTTGCGGTTTATGTCAGCTTCGCTGGTACTACCCCAAGACGACACGCAAGGTGGCGCGTTCCGATTCCAATGGTATTGATTTGAAATGCATGATGAAAGCATGCTGCAATTGTGAAATGGATTGATGATGCGCCTTCAAAAGTGGTCGGTTCCCGCAAATTCCGTTAAGAATCCAATGGAACCCGGACGCTTTTGCCGGGATCGCTTGGGGCTTAAGGATTATGGTAAAATGTAAGGGACACCAAACAACTGTTAAAGGGAATGGACTTATGACCAATAAAAGGTCCCTGTTAGAGATATTGATTGCAGAAGATAACGAAGTACAAGTTCAAATCTTATTACTCCAGCTAAAGTCGTTCGGTTGTCCGATAAAAGTCGTAGGCAACGGTCTTCAGCGGTAGAGGCAGCACTTGAGAAGGATTACGATATCATTTTTATGGATATCCGAATGCCAGAAATGGACGGTGTGGAGGCCACAAAACAGATTTCACAAAATTGTTCGAACCGAAAAAAAACCTATATTGCGGCTACTACCGCGTTCGATCATTTCCACGATAGATTTTTGGAAGCAGGAATCGATGAGGTGCTATTAAAACCTTTTACTTCGGAACGATTAGGTGAGGTCCTCGCAAAAGTGGTCGCCCGCAAAGAGTCGGAAACAGAGGAAATGTTGTAAAGGAAATTTGTCCTTTATTTTCTACGATAGTCGATAAATAAACCGCAGTTTGCCTATACGGCACTGCGGTTTTGATTTCGTAAATTTGGTATGGTGGCTCCTATTGAAGTAAGCGGCTGATATCGTTAATCAGCCGCTTACCTCTTATTATTGCCGCTCGCCGGGCTTCGTCGTCATCAAGTTATACAATTTCGTGTGCCGCGGGAACTTGTCGGTAAATGGCACGAGGGAACTCCCTACCTTCATCAATCCATTACCGGCGTCTACATTCGTGATGTAGGAGAGTTGAAGATCCGAAATATTCAGCAGTTCGGCAAGTTCCATTCGGTCGGTGCTGGCTTGGTTCAGCATGACGATAAACTCGCTGTTTGCGAGCATGGTGCGGGCCGTGTGGCTTTGCAGCAGATCGTCCACATTTTGTGTAATGCCCGTGCAAAAAGCGCCATACTTTCGGACGCGCTTCCAAAGCGTGAACAGAAAGTTGGCGCTGTATTCGTGCTGGAACAGAAGGTAGATCTCATCGATAAAGATAAACGTATTCTTGCCTCTTGCACGATTTTGCGTAATCCGATTCAAGATATTGTCGAGTACGACCAGCATGCCAATAGGGAGAAGCTGCTTCCCCAGGTCAAGAATATCGTAGCAAATGAGCCGATTGTGGACGTTGACGTTGGTCGATTGGGCAAACGTATTCAGACTGCCGGAAGTAAACAATTCAATGGCCAGTGCGATGTCCTGCGCCTCCGTTTCTGCTTGCTTGAGCAGTTCTGCACGGAAATCCTGTAATGTCGGAGGCTGTCCCTTATAATTGCTCTGTAAATACTTGCGGTACACAGAAGCGGTGCAGCGGTCGATGAGCGACTTCTCCTTCGCGCCAAGCTGTTGTCCACCTATCAACTGCTCGCACAGCGACAGGATGAACTCCGATTTTAGAATGATCGGATTGGCTCCGTCGCCATAATCCCGGTTCATATCCATCGCATTGATATGGTTCGGCGAAGTCGCTGAAATATGAATCGTCTCGCCGCCCAGCGCATTTACCAGAGCAGAATACTCCCGCTCCGGGTCGATCAGGATAATATCGTCGTCGCTCGCCAGTATCTGGTTGACGATTTCTCGCTTCGCAGTGAAGCTCTTACCGGAACCGGATACACCGAGGATGAAACTATTTCCGTTGAGCAATTGCTTTCGATTGGCGACAATCATATTTTTACTGATGACGTTCTGCCCGTAATAAATACCGTCCGTGTGCATGATCTCCTGCGCTCGAAACGGGATAAAGACAGCCGTACTTTCGGTTGTGAGCGTCCGCAAAGCATGAACCTTTCGCAGCCCATACGGCAGCACCGTATTCAAACCGTCCATTTGCTGATAGGAGAGCGTGGAAAACTGGCACAGATGCTTGCGGGCCGTCGTGAGCAATGTTTCCGTGTCGCTATCAAGTTGTTCTTTGCTGTCCGCGACATGCACCATTGTAAGTAGTCCGAACATCATCCGCTGGTCGCGCGTGGTCAGGTCGCTAAGAAATTCCTTGCTCTCCTTGCGCTGCTGCTCCATATCGTAGGGGACGACGGCGGAAAAGTTGTTGTTGCGATTTTGTCGCCGCTGCCAATTCGTGATGTTCGTCTCCACGCCGAGCAGTCGATTTTCTACTTCGCGGACTGCTTCATCGGTCGGAATCGGGATGACATCGAGCGACAGCAGCAAGTTGCGGTTCAAGTCGCACAGTTCAGCTACCATACTGTCCTTGATGTAGCTGGCGTAATCGCGCAGAAAGATGACCCGACCGTAGTATTTGCCCATCCGAAAATGATCTTTGGCAAACTCGAAGGTGTCCGGGCAAATGTAATCCTTGAAATCGTGTCCTTTGCGCATCATCTCCTGCATGTCGAAGCTAAAATCTGCTTCCTCGCCAATCCGAAAGAAGTCATGCAAAATGCGTAGGCGGTCAGTCGCATCAAGTTCGGCACATTTCGAGCCGAGGCGGGAGAAATGTGCGGTCAACTCCGTACCGACCCGCGCGAAGTAATGGCGGGCTTCATCCACGTTCTTTTTCACAACGGAAATGGTGATGTATTTTTCTTGAATCGTCCCATTGGTGTTACCGTCCGTCGCTTTGCCCAGCAACATGTCGTTGTACTCCTGCCGATACGCATCCAGCTCGTCGTGTTGGAGCGGAATGAAAACGGAACGTTCCACATCTGCCTGGTTAAGCCGCCGATTGTGGATCGTAATCTTCGTCGTCGCGCCGCTGTCAAACGAATTAAGCAATTCGGAGTAAGAAAGGAACATCGTTTCCTTGTCCTCTCGCGATGCGACAGCGTAGTTGATGTCCGCGAAACGGAACGACTTCGAGAATTTGTTTCCGACAGCAAAAACCCCGTCCGGCCAGATGGCGCGGATCGGGATCGCTTGTTGTACGCTTTTGGGAATGGCAGACCGTTCCTTGTCCTGTTTCATGGTGCGCCTGAGCGTCTTAATCATTGCGCTTCATCCTTTCTTGCTCGCGCTTGTGCAGGCTTCCTTTCAGCGCTTCGTAGTACATATTGGTCGAGCGGAAAAGGAGCCGTCTTGGCATCAGAAACTCCGACTTCACATACGCCCACAATAATTGCTCTGCCGTCATACCGTGATAACGGATAAATCCAAGCGCGGCGCAGGGAGCCGCTCCCAATATGCATATCCAACTAAGCGTTTCCAGCTCGAAGTGACTGCGCAATCCGAAGTACAACCCAATTGCCGCAGCGACCGCCAGAACAGAAAAAAAGAACTGCCGCAAGGACAGTCCGAAGAACAAGCTTTCCGTATAATCCCGGATTTCCCGGTTGATTTTCACTTCCACTTTTATCCCTCCCCGATGAGCAGTTTACGCCTCAGGCTCCTTGCGTTCAGATTCGATTGGTGTGTCGTCATCAAATGGCACAGGATTGCTCAATAGTTCCACAGCAAGCTGAAAACCATCCTTCATCCCTTGTAAATATAACCACTCATTCATAATCGCTTGCATAAAATGGTGCTTGTCCTCCCAAAGATCAAATTCAGGCATGCGCTCCATATCCATACCAGCAAACAAGACTTGAAATGCTTTCTTTTCTTCAGCACGAACACGCTTTAGATCGGAATGATGTTCGATTCGTGCAGAAACGTAGTCCAATCGACCTTGAATAGCTGTTCGAAACCACATTGGAATTTCCATTGCCTGCTTCCCCCCAAATTCTTTCACCTTACCTTCTGCTTCCGCTTTGCTTTCATGTGATGATAGCGGGCTACTAACTGATCGATCTTTTGACTTTGCTCCTGAAACACTTGATTGCAGGATAAAGAAATGGATTGCTTCATTAACTCTTCACCAAGCGAATTCAGCTTTCGCCGCTCCTTTTCCAACTCTCTTAACAATTCGTTCATTCATCCTTCCTCCCGTTTTTATGGTGAGCGCCAACATTTTTGAATGAAACATGGTGTATGTTAGAAGACTACCTCAATGGTAAGTTTTAATCTCATTTATGTCAATTGTGTACTCCTCCATAATGGGAGTTATAAACTCAACCCCTGTAAAGAGGTGACGCTTGATGATTGGTTACGATAAAAAGAAGGTGGGGCAACGCATTCGGAAGCAACGAGAGGCTTTGGAAATTTCTCGTGAACAGTTGGCTGAACGAGTTGGACGGGTTCCACGATTTTGCGCCGATATTGAACGAGGTAAAGCCGGGATGTCCATTGAAACGATGTTCAGCATTTGCAATTTGCTCAAGCTTTCTCCTAACGAATTGCTCCTGGGTCAAGAGGAGAGCGCCACACCTTACGATGAAACGGCATTGATTATGGCTGCACTCAATCAATGCACAGAGAAGCAGCGCAAGGATGCTCTGGCGCTATTGAAGCTTTTTTTGACCGCAATCCGCTAACTCCCATCATTCACAAGGTGATTACAGTCCCATCATTTCGCGCACGATGCGATCTGCCATCTTCACCGTGCCGACGAGAACGAGCATATTGAAAATGAGCTCCCCGATATACGTCCACACCATCGTAACCGCGCCTGCATTAGTATCGACGGCTGGAGGAGCGGTAGCAAAGGCGGAGTAGATGATACACGCCAGTACAATAATCGCACCTTCCAGACAAGCTGCCGCGTATCCTTTCAGGAACGACTTGCCGATATTTTGGCTTGGTTCCCCGGCAAAGGTGGACAGCGGAACGGGGGCAATTGCCGTATACAAATAGATCCGGAAAAAGCGCCCGTACACTAAAAGAATCATCACAAAGGATAGCACCGTAATAAACAGACTGCCGAGAATGGTGACGATCCACAGCGGAATGCTTTGCCAGAAGCCAACGTCCTCAATTGCTTGCGTTACCGTATCTGGCAAGGCCATCGCCTCTGACGTTCCGAACCCAGAGCGTCCCATCATCGTCGAGATCATCCCCTGTACAATCGTAAAGAGAGCCATCATCAATTCCAGCCCATAGGTTACGACCGCTTTGGCCAGCACAAAGCGGATGAACAGCTTGACAGCCATCTCCGGCTTTTTCACTTCCGCAAAACTGCCGGTCGTCTTCACAACGCCAATCACAAAAAATAAGACCAGGAGTGCCAGTCCTGTAGCCTGCAACGCGCCGTGAATATCAATAATCACACGCCATACGCCACCACCCTTGAAATCTGCAGGCGATTGGGTAACAAGGCTCCAGGTTTCGGTCATTTTATCGTTCCAGGTATCCAAGGCATTTTCGAGATTGTCGATAACCCAACTGTTTTTTGCCATATTCTCACCCTTTCCGTAGAAGGGGGAACAGACGAATCACCCGTCCCCCCTTATGCAAAGCTTCAAGCTCATCCGGCAATCAGGGTAAGAATTTCCTTCGTAAACGTAATAATGACCCCTCCGGCGAGCGTCAGAAACCCGTTTGCGCGCTGGGACGGGTCATGCGACTTTAGAGACAACCCAATCTGAACAATACCAAAACCGAGTATAATCATGCCGATCGCACGGATTAAGCCGAATATGAAGGTGGATAAGTTGTTGATTGTCGTCATCGGATCTCCCTCCGCATAAGCGGTGGGGATGAATATGGTTCCTGTTAAAATCAGCATGACGTACAGGGCCAGCAGCCGTTTCATTTTGAATTTCAATTTCATCATTCCCCTCGTAAAAATAGCGACTCTACTTCTTCTTCCGACAGAAGCTCGTAATCCCCGTTTTCATGAAGCAATACGGATCGCCAATCCAAAGCGTGTTCCGTGCCGCCATGTTGGTAAGGAAGACCGCTGCCATCCGTCGTGAGCGAGACATGGGGATGCCTGAGCAAATCATATTTGTCATCCCGAACAGGATGTTCGCCGCGGATAAAGAGCAAGGCATAGCGGTTGTCGAGCAGCCGAACTTCGTCGGGCGTTAGCAGTTCACGACCTGACTGCTGATAGTTGATTGAATAGCTGCCGTTGCGTCCCTTGCTCTGGCCGTAAGTGTTGGTGTCAATCGTCTCCTTGCCGAGCAGCTCGGAGACGTATTTGTGGGTGGACTGTTCGTTACCACCCAGGTACAAAAATTCATCGCAGTTGCCCACAATCGATTCCCATGAGTCCTTGTACAGCGCCTTGAGCTGCGCTAAATTTTGCAAGATGATGGAGACGGAAATTTCCCGGCTGCGCATCGTGGAGAGCAGCTTGTCAAATTCGTCGGGGAGCGCCACATTGGCGAACTCGTCCATGACAAAGTGAACATGAATCGGGAGACGTCCGCCATGCCGATAGTCCGCCTCGTACATCAGGCATTGAAAAAGCTGCGTGTACAACATGCCTACAATGAAGTTGAAACTACTGTCGTTATCGGGAATGACGGCAAACATCGCCGTATTCTTCTCTCCCATAACGGGCAATTCCATTTCATCGACCATACTCATCCCCGCAATCGTATGCAAATTGAACTTCTCCAACCGAACGCCGAGACCAATCAATATTGATTTAGCCGTTTTCCCTGCCGCTAACTTAAAAATGTTGTACTGCTTGACGGCCAAATGCTCCGGTTCGCGCATGCCCAGCCTTTCGAACAACTCGTCGAGCGGGCTTTGGTACGTTTCGTCCTCCTCCCGCACCTCCGCAGCAGCGATCATTTCCATGACCATTGGGAAATTTTGCTCCTCGGGCGGTGCTTCATATAGAAGGTACAGCACGAGCGCTTCCAGCAAAGCGGTCTCGGAACGCTCCCAAAAGGGGTCGTTTGTATTGCTGCCCTTTGGTGTCGTATTGCGAATTAGATTGGTGACCAGCTTGAGAACATCCTTGTCGTCTTGCAAATAAGCAAAGGGGTTGTAGCCATGCGAACGGTGTGGATTGATGAGGTCCAGCACCTTGATGTCATAGCCTTTGGACTTGAGCAAATGCCCGGTATCACGCAGAATCTCGCCCTTTGGATCGAGCACGACAAAGGACGTATACGCCTGCATGATGTTCGGCTTGGCGTAAAACCGTGTTTTTCCAGACCCGGAACCGCCCACGACAAGAACATTGACATTCCGGCGATGCTTGCGGCCGTCCAAGCCGATCTGCACTCGCTGTGTCAAAATTTTGTTTTGCTCCGGCTGCTTGCTACGGTATTTTGCATGAATCTGTCTGGCTTTGCCCCATCTCGCGCTGCCGTGCTCTTCGCGCCGCCGATAGTTGCGCGGCGACGCCAAATAGATCCCGACCGAAACGGCGTAAATGAGCGTAAACAAAAACAAGCTTCGCGGCGTATCATCGACCCATTGAATCTGAAAGGGATGATAGATTGCTTCACTGAGATACAGCAGAAGTGCGGGTAATCCCTTGGACAAAGCAGGGGCGGCAAGCAGCGCCGCCCACACGACCGGAATAAAAAAAACCGCAAAGAGTAAAAGATTACTCCTTGCGGTTTCAGCGCGCCGCATGATGACTCCGGCGCTTTATCTTTTGATAGGGAGCGTCAATCGCCTTCAGCAGTAAATCGTCAACAGGATCGGTCGGCCGCTGCTGGCCGATCAGGTCGTTACGTAGCGCATTCAAGGCGTTGATGACAATGCCATGCTCATAATGATCCATTCTCAGAATACGTTCTTCCTCTCTCATCGCCCTTCCTCCCAAGAAAAAATGAGGGGTAGCTCCATGCGCCACTAACGGGCCGAATCGCTTCGACTTGGTTGCTGCTGACGCTGCCCGGCCAGCATACGGTGCATACGACGGGAAATGTCGTGCGCCGCATCCTTCATTAACGTCAGCTCGGCGCGAATTTGCTGCGGCTCCATATCCTTGAGCCGCTCGGACACCCGACCGAAGCGAAAGGAAGCCGTCTCGACGCCAAACTTTTTGCAAAGCATATACGCGGCGCAGTAAGCTTGAAAATTATATTCAGAACGGCTGTAGTTGTTATGGCCGCGATCTATCTCCGCATGCACCAGTTCCTGTGCGAGTGCTCGAAAAATATCACCGGCCCCAAGTCCACGACGTACCACGATGCTTCGCGTATCCGGCTGATACAACGCGTGTACTTCCGCAGGCAGGGCATCTCCAATCGTAATCGGCACAGGTGAGCGGTCCATCAACGCCTTTATGCGTGTGCGATCATCCGGGTAGGCTGGCGGCTCCTTTTTCTGCGCGGTTGTTTGAGCAGCGTCGAACATCTTCTTGGGGTTGTAGCTGATCCCGGTGCTCCCATCCTCCCGCTTGTATTCCTCACCTGGCTCCAAGATGTAAAAGCCGGTTTCCTTGCGACGGATATATACGCCTTGTTCCTTCCAGCTATCAAAATCGGCAATGCGGGTGGCATCCGGGCGCTGAGTCAGAATAAGCAGCGCATTAGCGACGCTGTAGAGATCAAACCGGCTTTGGACATCCAGATAATGCTGAAATTGTTCGCCGTTTTGAGCAATGGCGGCTGTGGTAGCGTCAATCGTCTCATACGTCCAATGACGCAGCTCCTGCTTTTTTTGCGCCCACGCTTCTTTGTCGAACGGCTGCTCACGCTGAGCGGAGGTAGTCGTGACTTGGGGCTGGAATAACTCGTCCAGTTCGCTCATTTCGATTTTCCTCGCTTTCGACTCCCGGTTGTCGGGACGGACGCTTTACTGCTGGACGCCGCCTTCCCGCGATCTCTGCGCTTAGGCAACGACGGCTCCTGCACCTGCTGCCGCCGTCTGGTTTCTGCCGCCCGGTTTTCCTCCCGAATTTCACGCAGCAATTGGCGGACGGACACTTTTTCCTTCGGCTTTTCAGGGTCAATCGTAACCCTTTCGTATGCCGCGCTGCGCTCGGAGGTAGGCGCGGACGGAGAGGATGGTTCCGTTGTCCTCTCCTCCTGTGTCGGCGGGAGGGGAAGCGGACGCTCCGGTTCCGTTCGCTCGACCTCCCACGCCTCGGACGCCGGATGATCGGTTCCCTGCTGCTCGTTTACCGGCTGCACCTCCTCCGCCGGCTTGGGCTTTCCCAACAGATCGTCCAAAAAATCGTCGCTCACTGCCGCTCCCTCATTTAAAGCTGGCGAATCGTTGGCTCCTTCTTCGGGTGTCCCGGCATGTTGCTCCGGTGGTTGTGCCGCCCCTTCACGCTCGACCGACTGCTTCTCGTTGCGGGATTTCACAATCTCCTGCTTGATGCTGGCTGTATCTACGGTCGCCAGCTTGAAGCGTTCAACGATTCGGTTGATTTTGGACGCATCCTCGGCCCGCACCATGACGTCGCAAAGCCCGTCCACATTTTTCTTGTCACGCAGCGCGCAATAGAGGACACCATACCGCTTCGCTTCTTTGCAAAACGTCGGCAAGTCTTCATTTCGTACTGCAAACACCTTCAGCTCCTTGCCGCTGCGCAGCAAGCTTTCCAGACGAATGCGGCCTCTTGTTCGTTTTTGCCCTTGCAGGGCGGCGAACAAGTAAACGGCCAGATGCTTCGCGCCTTCGCCGGAAATTTTCGCCATGACTTCAATGCCACGAAGACTCATGCTGACGACCTGATCGGCCGCCTCGGTTCCGCTGCTCATGGACATTGGCCTCCCTTCGTGTCGATTGGTCTTTCACGTTATGTTGCAGCTTGTTTGCCAGTTCGTCGGATCGGGCAAGAATGCCCGTACAAAGCCTCACCTCCTTTCGGAGCTTCGCAAGCTGACGGGAAAGCTCGACAATTTGCGACTTGTACGATTCGATTTGCTCGGGAAGTTGACAGCGGCGAAGTCGGTTGTACAGCATTTTGCGAGAGCCGTATCCTTGTACCAACTCCGCTTGCAGTCCATCGTGATAAGCTGTCAATTGCGCCTTGCTGGAGATCCGTTGACGACATAGCAGCTTGGTTTGCTCCGTGATGGCCGCCAGATGTCGTAAGTCTTCACGTAATAAAAAAGACGTCCGTTTGAGGGACGCTCGGGAATGGGGCAGAATCCCCATCTTGAATAAGTAACGCAGATACAAGGCTTGCAGGCCGCTAAATCTCCGTCTGACGTGTACGGTGCTGCGAACAATGACGGCTCGCCTGCGCCGCGGCAACGGCATGGGTGGTTGATGCTGCGGTAGCTGGTTTTGCAGAATACGCTCTTTTATCGCATGCTCCGTGTAATCGTCGCCAAGACTGCGCAATCGAACAAACCGCTCTTTACTCAGCGGGCGTACCGCCAAATGCTTGACGTTCGACTTCATTTCATAGCCCTGCTTTTGAAGGATCGCGAAGAATTGCGTCATCGTCATGGCAGCGGCGATAGCGGCGTCGATGTCCTCGCGAAGCAAGCCGCGCCAGGTCGGCTTGCTTTCCTGTTCCGCTCGCCACTCACCGTAATGCTTGGCCTTGCCCGGTTCCGGCTGCTCGATGACCGATAAGGCATGCTCCTGGCACAGTCGGTCAGACGTTTGCCGCATGAGAGCATAAGAGGCTTTGTTATCGTAATAGCGTTTACCATCCAGAAACGATACCGAGTTTAAGACGAAGTGATTATGCAGATGCTCCTTGTCCAAATGGGTCGATACCACGAGTTCAAAGCGCTCTCCCCACAGCTCCTGCGCCAGCTTGACGCCAATCGCATGTGCCGCCTCCGGCGTCGTTTCGCCCGGTGCAAACGCCTGATACCCGTGAAAAGCCACAATGCCATCGGTCTTTTGAAATTGTCGTTTGGTTCGCTGCATTTGCTCGTAAGCGGTAAGCGGATCGCAATTGATCCCGCTCACGTAAAGCTGTTTTTCCGTTTTAGCATCCGCGCTGGTATAAGCGAGCACCTGCTGCAAGCCCTCATTCTCGCCGCGCCTTTCATCGGTCTTTTCAGGATTAGTCGCGTAATCCAGCACACGCTTGAGACGGTCGGTAACATCCCATATTGCGGTTGTCGCCATGTGCGCTGTCCCCTTTACAGTGGATGTGCGTTAGGATTTCCTGGCGGCTCGGTTCTCGGTTCCGGTGCTGTCACGGCCTGTTGAATCAGTTGGACAGCGCGACGCAAGTGGTCTGCTTCCTGCTGAAAAGCCGCCTGATCCAAATGACCTGTCGCATGGGCCTTCGCTGCGAGTTGGTTAAGGTTGTTGCCGATAGCGTGCAGCTCACGCAGCATTGCGAAATAGTCTGGTGGCGGCATCGCCTTCGGGACATAGCCATTAATCAGGGATCGAATATAACCTTCCTGTGAAAGTCCGGATTTTTTCGCACTCGCTTGGAGTCTTGCGTTTTCATCATTGTTCACCCATGCCTGAATACGAATCGCTCGTCTTCTCATCATTTTCACTTCTTTCTTCAAAGGAAATGGTCCGAATGAAAATGCTGAATGGCTTCTGCCGTTTCTGAAAAATTCCGGTCATTGTTGAAACCTATATTCTTGATAAAACAACGTGCTGTTGAGATAGGGGTATTAGGGGCTTGCCCCTAACAAGCGAATTTGGGAGACCAAATTCAGTGCTTGCTACAACACGAGACATTCGTCTCGCGTCGCCCTTCAAGATTCCTGCCGGGAAAAAGGGGGAGGGCATCGAAACGACAAAAGACGCCGATCGCTCAGCGTCTTCATTCTATAGGCCATAAATTCTTTCATTTTTTGAAACCACAAATTTAAGTATCCGTATAAGAAATATCACAATGCTTTATCTCAGGGAGGATGTTCACCATGAAAATGAAAGGCATCTTAGCAACAACACACCTTGATGCACACGGAACAAGGTTAGCTAAAGAAGCATTGGAAGATATGGCTGCACAGATAAATAGTGACAGTGTTCCTGGAGTTGGTTCAGAGCATGATATTTTGATTCCCCCTCAAGGTAAAGTGATTTCTGCTAGCGTCGTAAGGATGCGTGATGGAGAGTACGCCCTTGAGGGAGAGCAAGAAATTATTAGCCCCTCTCGATTGAGCAGAGTAATCTTACCAAAAGGCGATATCGGGTATATAGACAGATACGATGATCGTCGGCCATTTAAGGATAAGTATGAAGAAACTCCCGAACAGAACGAAATAAGTGTAGATATGGTGAATTTCGACTCGGAAAAATCAGCTCAAGAATTCATTACAACAATAGAACAGATCGAAAATCAAAAAGCAGCATTATTGATTCGAAAAAGTTTGATTCCCGATCCAGAAATTATTTTTAGGCTTTCAGATGAAGCAATTAAATGGTTTCTGGCGACCAAGGCGGCTAAATTATTAGGAAATCGAATTTCAGATGATATCGCCGAAGATTTACATAGGTTATATAAAAATATACGTGATGCTTCTATTAACTACGCAGCACTCTGTCTACCTAAAAACCGACCAATAACACATGTGGTCGTAATATCTGGGAAGCCCACAGTAGAATGTGTCATTCGTACTACTGATCCAGTTGTATTTGCCGAAGCGGTAGAAACAAATAAACTAATTGAAGTGATCGATTCCGCAGATGAATACCACAAAAAGTTCAAGGCTCAGAAAATTCAATTTGTATATAGTGAAGATAAGAAAGCTTGGGCATTTAATTATTTATTGACTATTGAAGGTAGTGTCGTTGGATCTGAAATTGCAACAAAGAAAAGGAATAAAGTAATTCAAATGAATCGCAATAAATTAAAAAGGTAATTCCGGGTATTTTGTCTCACCTAGTAGGTATAGAACCATGTAAGACAATAATCAATATTACCGAATTCTTTCCTTCCGTCGAGCGAGACAGTTCATCAATTCCTCATTTACATCCTTACCGTTTTTAGGCGGTTCATCGGAAATAGAAAGGACAGGAGAGAGCAACTGTCTAATAGCTGCCGCCGACAATCGTCCCGGTTCATCATTATCCAAATGTAAGACCAGTCGATCAACTTGCGGGTAGGTCTGCAAATATTGGGTAAGTGCAGCCGGCGCAATATGTTCTTCCTTTCTTTCTTTAGGGGCATATATCCCAGCCAGCGATAACTGATGCGACTGTCGCCAGTCCTTCCCGGAGATAGCCGCAAGGGTGCAGTACGATAACAAGTCAATCGCGCTTTCAAACAAATGCAGCTCGGGACTGCTGTCCTCTGCCGGTATAGCGAACGAATACCGCTTATCGCTACCTGGCGCTTCACCCATATAGCGAGTGTTGGTCGTCCCGCGAATCGCTGCATAGCGCGGAGTGCCTTGCTGATCAAAACCAACAAAAATCGCGTTATGATGCATTCGGCTTTCGTACAGGCGTCCCGAGTTAAGACAAAAATCGATTATGTCGCGGGAAATGCCACGTTTGCAAAGATATGTGATGGCGCGATTCGAAGTCTCATACGGTTCGGGAAGCTCCAGCCGCGCATTTGAAGAAGCCTGCTGAATGGCTGCCACAGCCGTAGTTATAGGGACGGGCGAAATACCTTCAATTTGCAATACCGCATCGGGAAACGTTAGGCCACGCACTTTAATGAGATAATCCAGTGCCGAACGCCCGCCGATCCCTCGCGACCACCAGAACCATTTGCCATTGGAGATTTTAAGGCTATCATGGGTTCGGGTCGAGTAGGCGCTACGTGAGCAACGAACCAGTTCGTATGGCTCGAAACATTGCAAATAGGTGAGCAGGTCCAATTGCTTTGCGCGTTCGATTTGTTCCTTGCTTACATAGCTCATTGCTGTAGTTCCTCTCAGAAAAATCATCGTTCCATACTCCGCTTTTTGGGATACCGATAAGCTCTGTCTTTCTTCAATTCCTTAGCGCCATTCTTTTTCATGAATGCGTCTAAATCGCCTTCATAAACGTGACTGGTCACCCCATGCGAATCACGGATATAATAATACGTGTCGCCAAATATGTTCTTCCCTTTGGAGACCAGTTCCAATTCCGGCACGGTTTTTCCCTCCTCAGTCAGGCTGGTTCCGTAACAAAAAGGCGGTAGGATCGGGCAAAAGCATCCGCCGCCGCTTGGGATGGCATACAACATATGCGTTCCTCCCGAAATGCGAAAAGGACCCCAAAGCCGGAGTCCATTTCGTCATGTGATTGATAACTTTAACTGGTAGGGCCTGTCTTCGATCTGTGAAATGCCTCACGTCTACTACATAATTTCCCAAACAACAAAAAAGCCTGCCGCGCGATGAAGCGTAGGCAAGCTTTCTAATCAATATTGGGATGACTTTACTGATCCCTGTCCGGTTCGCGCCGTTTATCCGGTTCAAAATCAATCCCGCTGATGGCATGGTCGTACAAGAATACCTTAATCCCACTCATGTCGTTGGTGCTGTAATAAGCAGAAAGCAACTCGTTAAACCGCTCCATATTCTTTTCCGTAATGGTCAACATTCCGTTCCCGTTTTCTACGAGCAGTTTGTTGGCAATAAGAAGGGACGTCCGCTTGTTTCCGTCCCAAAACATTTGCCGTCGCGCCCCCCACAGAAAAGTCGTAATTGCTCGTTCCGTTGTGGTCATATCGGCCGCCAGCAAACTCGATAATTCCTGTTCGATCTCACTTTGTACCGGAAGCGGCGGAACATAGTCTGTACCGGAAATCCCGACATTGCCCGTTCGCAAGACGCCCCATTCCAGCGCCTCGTTCCTGGCGACAAATTCGTTAAGCTTGCAAATAAGGGGCAGTGCGATCGGTTCGTCAATCGCGTTCACCAAATAACGCCAAGCATCCCTCATATTGAGGACGGCTTGTATATCGTCAAGAGTTACGCCAGGAACATTGACCCCGTTCAAAATCGTTTGGGTTTGTGGAAACGTGATGTTGCGGTTTTCCATTTTCATTCCGCAATATATATTTTCATCCCATTTCTTTTTAGCGAGAAACAAACTTTGTTGTTTGGTCAGCGCATATTTATCCAAAAAAGGTTTCATTTCGTATCCCTCCAACTATTGTCATTATAGCTGGTTTCGGGGGCAAAATCACGTTCGGGTAATAACGAATGAGAAACGCCTATTTTCAACGTTCTCCCATTTGCTAAAGCGCGCCGAAACATACATGAGCAAGGGGGAGAACGTGAGCGTATCAGCCGGTCAGCGCTCACGAATGACAGCCTTTCGCTCCTGCAGCTCGGGTTCTTCATCCGACACGCTGTCCGCCACCTCGTTTTCCCGTTTGTCCATGTTCAGCAGGGCATTCAATTCTGCAAGCCGCGCAGACTTGGTTTGCAGTTCCTGTTCTTGTTTGAACGGAGCTTCGATCTGCTCCTTCGCCGTTACCATCTGCTGCTTGAGGGTAGATAACTGCTCATGGTAATAGGCCAGCTTCCCAGGCAAGTCCGATAACGCATTGTTGATCCGCGTAATGTTGCCGCCTGCGTCCGGCCCTAACGTTACCGTATGGCCCAATGCGCCGCGAAGCGTCACTTTGTACTCCTTCATGAAGCTATCAAAGGATAGCCATAAGGAAAAGCCCATGTAACTGCCTGCTTCCTGCGGATCGGGAGTGGTCAAGCCCTTGCAGGCTTCCAGCAGGGCTGCGCCCGCCGAAGCACGTTCCGAGTACGTGTAGTCTTTGATGGTCATACCGGGAAAACGGGAATCATCGTTGTTATCTTTTTCGGACGTTTGGGCGCGCATGAACAAGGCCACATCCTGCTCGTACCCAGTAATGCGTTCCTCCGTTGACTTGATTTGCTGCGGCAACATTTTGAGCAGCCGATCCTCCAACGCATATCGCTGGCTCAAGTGGTTGGCTTTAAGCAGCTTGAGTTTGAAGACCTGGATGTCGAGATCCATTTTCTCCTTGATGTACGGATTTCCCGTCGCAAGCGCTTTAACCTCGGCATAGGACAAAGCCGTTTCGTCAATATCCTCGGCAGATCGTACCGGAGACTTGCTGGTCATGATTTGTGAAATGAAACGTTGCTTGTTCTCCAGCGTTTGATAGAGGTAGGCGTCGAACGTGTTCTCCGTCACGTAGCGAAAAATATGAACCTCGGGGTTTTGGTTGCCTTGCCGAATAATCCGCCCGCTGCGCTGCTCCAGGTCGCGCGGACGCCACGGACAGTCTAGGTCATGAAGCGCGATCAACTTGGTCTGAACATTCGTCCCTGCGCCCATCTTGAACGTCGATCCAAGCAGTATGCGAATCTGTCCCGTCCGCACCTTGGCAAACAGTTCCCTTTTCTTTACCTCCGTGTTGGCGTCGTGAATGAAGGCGATGTCCTCAGCCGGAATGCCTTTTACTGTCAGTTTGCGCCGCAGCTCGTCGTACACATTAAAGGTTCCGTCCTGCTTAGGAATTGAAAGGTCGCAAAAGACCAGCTGCGCGAGCCGCTGCTCCTGGCTGTCGGCCCATTGCCGATAGACGTTATCCGCGCAGGCGCTTACTTTACTGCCTTCGTCATCGGGTAGCATGGCGTTTGCAAGCCGTTGATCGAGGGCCAGCTTGCGTCCGTCGTTGGTAATCTTGAGCATGTTGTCTTCGTGCGGCTCTACTCGCTTCGCTCGCACCAGTTCGGCGCGGCTGGCGAGATCCGCGACCATCTCACGCTGAAAATCGCTCGGCGGAACAGCGACGTTGTGGAAGTGGGCTTTGGGAACCGGAAGCTGGAGCATATCCGCTGTCTGAATGTCCGCCACTTCCTTAAAGACGTTCATCAGCTCCGGCAAATTATAAAAACGGGCAAACCGCGTTTTCGCGCGATAGCCCGTTCCTTCCGGTGCCAATTCGATGGCGGTAACTGTTTCGCCGAATGTTGAAGCCCACGAATCAAAGTGCTGCAAGCCTTGCCCGCGGAGCCGCTTGTATTGCAAGTAGCGCTGCATCGTGTACATTTCGGTGATGGAATTGGAGATCGGCGTACCCGTGGCAAAAATAATGCCCCGTCCTTCGGTCAATTCATCCAAATAGCGGCACTTGGCAAACATGTCCGATGACTTTTGCGCCTCCGTCTGTGACAGCCCGGCGACGTTGCGCATCTTGGTGTATAGAAACAAGTTTTTGTAGGAATCCGCCTCATCCACGAACAGCCGGTCAATGCCGAGTTCTTCAAAAGTGACCACATCATCCTTACGGCTTGTGTCGTTCAGCTTCTCCAGCTTGACCTGCAGCGTCTTCTTGGTCTTTTCCAACTGCTTGATGGCATACCGTTCGCCTTTTGCTTCTTTGAGTTCCCGAATGCCACTTGTAATTTCGGATATTTGCTCGTAAAGCTGCTGCCGCTGGCGCTCCGCCGAGATCGGAATTTTTTCAAATTGCGAGTGGCCGATAATAATCGCGTCGTAATCACCTGTGGCAATCCGTGCGCAGAACGTCTTCCGGTTCTTCGTTTCAAAATCTTTTTTGGTAGCGACCAGCACATTCGCGGATGGATAGAGCTGTAAAAACTCCGCCGCCCACTGCTCGGTCAGATGATTGGGTACGACCAGCATGCTCTTGTTGCACAGTCCCAAATGCTTGCTTTCCATCGCCGCGGCAGTCATCGCAAAGGTCTTGCCTGCACCAACGCAATGGGCGAACAAGGAATTGCCGCCGTAGAGCGTTCGGGCAACCGCATTGACCTGATGTTGCCGCAACCGAATTTCTGGGTTCATCCCGGTGAAGCGAATATGACTTCCATCATATTCGCGTGGACGGATGGAATTGAACCGATCATTGTATAGTCGCGTGAGCCGTTCTCGACGCTGCGGATCTTGCCATATCCAGTCCCGAAACGCTTCCTTCATGGCTTCCTGCTTTTGCTGTGCGATAGCCGTTTCCTGCTTGTTCAGCACTCGCTTTTCCACGCCATTTTCGATGGCCGTATCGAAAATCCGCACATCCCGCAGATTCAAAGTGTCCTCCAGAATCTTGTACGCATTGATGCGATTCGTACCGTAGGTGACATTTGCTTTAATATTGTTACTGCGATCATCGCTTTTGCCTTTGACGTTCCAGGCTGCTGTATAACCGGAATACATCACGTTGATGGATGCTTGGTACATATACGGCGTATCCACCAGTTCGAAAATGAATGCCCGAATGACTTCCGGCGGCAGCCAGGTTGCGCCCAGTCGCACATCAATCTCGGAAGCGTCCAAGTCCTTCGGCTGCACGGCTTCCAGCGCGCTAACATTTTCAACGTACCGCTCGGCGTCATAGGCCGCAAACTGTTTGGCTGCGCGCAGCTTTTCACGCACATTGCCCGATAGATACGCATCCGCTGTTTCGTATATCGGTTGTCCTTCTTCGTCCAGATTTTCAGCATTCGGGAAGATCACGCCGCGAAGCTCCTCCACAAGCCGTTCCTGCACGAGTCCGGTCAACTCTGCCATATACGGCAGATCGACGCGAGCTTTCGTGCCGATGGAAACCGCCAGCGCCTCCGAAGCCGTATCCACCTGTTTGATGTTGGCGCGTTGCCGAATGGTACGCTTTGTGAACATATCCGCCTTACGCAGCAACCGTCCTTCCTCATCGATGACTTCCAACGAACAGAGAAGGAAGTACGAGCTGTCATCCGAAAAGGCAAGGCTATTGGCGCGACTGTTAATCAGGCCGTATTGCGCTGTGAACCGTTCATATTGCGTATCCAGCTTGCGCTGCTGCTCCCTTATCGCTTCGTCGCTGTAATCCTCGGTTTGGTATTCGATCAGTTCGCGTACCGTGTCCCGAAGCTGAATCATGCCCTTGATACGGCCCGCTGCAGTTGCTGATGTTTCAACCGACCGCATCCGACTGTTTTCCCGAAAATAGATGCGGCCATCCACCAGCGCAAAGCTGAAATTACGAACGGACGGGTCGGCAGGCAAGGAGACTTCCTCCTCCTCCGGCTGTTCCTCCCGTTCCAACTCGACCCACTCCGCATGGATGTTCGCCAACGCCTCACGCAGCAGCTCGTCCAAAGGAGCGTCCGGGTAGGGACGACAGGTCGTTTCCTGTTGATTGCCATACATCCGATCATCGTAGGCCATCGTACCGAGAACCATTTCGGGGCGGGCCGCAAAGTAGCTATTCACCGGCACATCCTCTGCCGTAACGCCGAGTGAAAGCCATTCCTCGGTTTGCTCGCTGACGGCCACCATACGGTCTCGTTTTTGCAAAAACAAAATGTCGGCGGTCACCTCTGTTCCGGTATTCGCCAGGAACGCATTGCTAGGCAGACGCACCGCGCCGAGCAGCGCGGCCCGTTCCGCGATGTATTTTCTGACGGTTGGGTTTTGTTTGTCCATCGTTCCCTTCGACGTAATGAAAGCGACAATTCCGCCTGGACGAACCTTATCCAGCGTCTTCGCAAAAAAGTAGTCGTGAATCAGAAACTTGTGCTTATCGTATTTTGTGTCGGTCACGCCGTAGTTGCCGAACGGGACGTTACCAATCGCGAGGTCAAAAAAACTGTCCGGCAAGTTGGTCTGCTCGTAGCCGCTGACAGCAATCGAAACTTGCGGGTAAAGCTGCCGCGCGATGCGCCCGGTGATGCTGTCCAACTCCACGCCAAACAGCCGAGCGTCCTGAAATGACTCCGGCAATAGACCGAAAAAATTGCCGATGCCGCAAGACGGCTCCAAAATATTACCGCTGCGAAAGCCCATCCCCTCCAGGCATTTGTACATCTCCTTGATGACGGTTGGAGAGGTGTAGTGCGCATTCAGCGTGGAGGCGCGGGCGGATGCATATTCCTCCGGGTCCAGCAAATCTCGCAGCTCCGCATATTCAGTTCCCCATTGGGGATTCCCATCATCAAACGCTTGCGGAATCCCGCCCCAGCCCACATAACGGGCAAGCACGGCCTGCTCGTCCGCAGCCGCCTGACGGTTATCCTTCTCCAGTTGCTCGAGCAGCCGAATCGCTTCCACATTCCATTTGTACTTGGTTTTCGCGCCGCCATGTCCCAATTCGTTGTCGGTAATTCTGTAGTTGAAGGTCGGAGCAGAATTACGCCGGATTTCCGGCGTGGTAGCCGAAGGAGCAACGGGAGGCATCCTGTCCCCTACTGCTTGTGCTGCTTGTGCCGCTTGCTCCGGATCGTCGACCGGTTCCGTATCCCATTCCGCTTGTTCCGTATCCAATTCCTGCTGGCCGGAAATCAGATGATCGTTCAGTGGATTCTCGCGCAGCATGCGCTCAAAATCCCGGCGATTCATTTCCTGCATGAATAACGGAAATTGAACGTTCTGCAGTACAACCTTACGCGGTTCCAGTTGCGCAATTTCGTATTCATCCGCCCCGATAAAGACTTTACTGCCTTCGGCATACGCATAGTTCGCTCGAACCCGGTTGGGCGTTTGCGGCGATTCATCCGGCTGCAATTCGGATAACGGTTGAAGGTGTTCTGTTGTTTCCGATGTTCGTTGCCTGCGCTGCTCCTCCTGCTGCTCGGCATAGGCAGGCAATCGTTCTTCTTCCTGGCGGTATAGATAGCGGCCCGCTGACAGCAACTCACCGATACGCTTCTGCACCTTGATCCACGGCAACACTACTATAACGTCCGGGTTCATAATAGAACCTCGTGTCAGCGTAATCCCCTTGCTATCGTGATTTTCATGAATATCGGTGCCGATCAGGGCAGGGAGGCGTCCACCTGTGCCATATTCCCGTTTTAGAAAATCAGCGTTCTCCTGCGTCGATAACGACTGCCCAAAAAATAGCGCGATGCGAAGTTTTCCGTTCTCAAAGCCACTTCCACCTTGCAGAACAGCGTCGATGGCTCCTTGAGGAAGTGTAAAAGCAGAGGCTTTTTCGTCCTCCGCTTGCTCCATCCATAATGTCTGTTGCTGAATAGAAGGCACCGATGTACGAGCAGGATCAAACTCGTTAAGGATCATCATGCTGGCGATATGCCCGGCAATCACCGACCAATCGTAAAAGCTCTGCGCCGTCCGCAGCTCCGCCGATCCCGTCCAAAGATGCAGTACGTTTGCATACGGCTCAAACCCGGCCTTAGTGTCATCATCTAGCGTTAACTCCGTAACTCCCGAAGGGAACAGACTGCGTATATATAACGTTCGTTCGCGGCTCTCCTCATGTGCGTCGAAAAAGGCTTCGATAGCCGCCTTGCTTTCCGTAAGCGGCGCGGCGCGAAGCATATCGTTGATGATCGCCCGGTCATGAAAAAACGGAAGACTTCTGTCCTCCGTTTCCCGGTCGTACCATTTTAGTGATAGATCAGTTCCGTGAGAATCAGTTCCTCGGCCTGTTGCTTCAGACTGTTCATGTGTCCCGTCCAGCCCATCGGATCGGTCGCCTTGTCCGGGGCTGGATGCTGCCGGAGCAGATCCTGCATCGTCAGATCGATCTGCTCCCTCGCTGTCCGGTCGATGTCCGCCAGATACTGGTTCAACTGCTCCGACAGCATCAGATGAGCGTAGGTTCCTTTCCGTTGATCCTTGAGAAACGTCTTGCGCAACATCCCATATTTCCCGATGCGTATCGGTTCGAGCATCGTCAGATCTGGTAGCAGGTAATCCCCGCTCGGCGTGTAGGTCAGTTCCATGCTCCATCATCCTTTCGCGTGTTTTAGCTTCATTGTGAGGCAAGGATTCTGGCCTTGCAATGGTACGGTTTGCCTGATGCTCTTTTTTCTGCTGTTCATCGCGGCGCATCGCCCGAACGGTGGATTCAATCTCGCGCAGCATCGTTTCCGCTACATCGCTGATCGCCGCACCCAAATGAGAAAGCGAAGGAAGTGTATTGAAATAACCAACACCGGAAAGATCGTCAACACTGATGTAATGGGAGGGTTCCACACCGCAGCGTGTCAGCGCCATAAAGGTGACCGCGTGCTGTGTAGCTTCCCTAAACAGCAGTTCTACATGCGGCTCATCCAGTTCTTCCAACAGGCTGTTGTCGCGTTCGACCAACAGCATCCGCACGTAATCAGCGCTGTGGTCCTCCACCGCGTTCCGGGCAGCGGACAGCAACACTTCAACCAGGTCCATCCCCGGCCCCCGTTCACTGCCAAACGCATTTTCCAGCGTTTCGATGACGGCTTCCGTATCCGGCTCCTCCATGCGCCATAGGGAGACGGGTTGTCTGCTTCGGCTCTGCGTATCCGATACGTCGAAGACATGACGTAGCCCCAAATGACTGCCCCGATCTTCGATTAGTGCGATGCCCTTAGCGCCGCGCTTGACCCACCTGTTCAACCGCTTGTTCCAAATCTCTATGGACGCGCAGGCTGTAGCATCTGGACGCTGCGCGTAGATCAAAAGTTGATCCTGAAACGGATACTTGTAGTTCCAGGCCGCCGTCCGCAGAAAATCGGCCAAGCGCTCGGGATGATCCGAAATCACATGGGCCGTACTAGCGGCAAGCTCAGCAATTCGCTGTAACTTTGCTGTCAACGGTCACACCTCCTCATATGAAGGTAATTTGGTTCGTCAGCCGAATGCCTTCCTCGGAATATCGGGGCGAGAGCCGGATAAGTCCATTTTGCTGAAGCCGATGCAGATTGCGACGAACGGCAGAAGAGGAAAACCCCACCTCTGCCGCAAGCCGTCTGGACGATAGCAATACAGTGCCGTTTCGTCCGCCTGCACGATCCAGCAAATAACAGTACAACAGCTTCGCCGTAGGCGGAACCATTACACTGGCCAGCAGCCGATAACGGGTGAGATCATTCATAGAAGTGCCTCCTCCTATCGTTCCGGCCCCGGCTTCTTCTTAGGCGCTGTGGGCGTTGATGAATACTGCCGATGCTGCTCGGCCAGGCGCTCGGGACGGGCATAACAATACACGTAAAAGTTATAATCTCCGGCAAAGGGAAAGCAGCGCAAATAGTAACGATGTTCCTGTGTTTGCATGCAGAAACCATACACATCCTTACTCCATCCGCCTTGAATACGCGCCTCCGGGTGCTGACTGCAAAATCTGAGCATCTCTCTGCGGCTCTTGAGTACACCTTGATCCCCAATGGCTTGCATCACTTTTCCAAGTTCCGCTTCAAAATCCGGAGTTTGCAAAGTGGACCGACGGGTAAACCAGGTCATCCAAAACTCCTCGCCTGAGCGCCCGAAATCGCCGCGCAGATGGCCGATACAGCAGCGTTCCATATTCGCATCGGCAGAACCAGAATAAAAATAGGCCGCATCCTCGGGTGCGGCGCTTTGTAGCTTCTCAAACATATCCGTTCCTCCCGGCTGGTGAATTTAATGCGTTCCTCCTGTTCCGAAATCATCGTAGCTGGACAAATCGGCATGGTAAAACACAACATCACCATCCAATAGCGAGAACGATGCCCCATAAGGATCGACGAAGCTGCGTTGATAACCCTCCATCTGCCATTGATTATTAAGCGGTGCATTTTTGTACTGCAAATGCGGGTGGCCGATGTCCTTATTGCGAATGGTTTCGATGTTGAGATTGACCACGATATAGCCGTCACGCAGGAAAATCGGCGCATTGTCGTCCAGCCGGTGGGTGCGTCCATACTCGGCCAGATTCATGCCTACTGGTACTGCATAGGGAGCAGCGGGAAGGCTATACTCGCCAAACCAGCGCTGCACCGAGGCATTGGCCCGCGCAGTATCCATGCCGGACGGCACCTGCATGCTGCCGATAAACGTCCGAAGCTGCGGAGGCAGCAGCATGCCGTCGTAGCCACCCACATAAATACGCTTTTGCGCTGCGTCCTTCAAAGCCTGCTGTACATACGACGCCTGACTGCCAGACGAACCATTCAGACCCCACTGCGACCTGGCCGTATTCGTTAGCTCTTGCTGCGACACATTGCGCAGTCGGGTATCCAGCGTCACAAGCCGCTGCTCGGTATCCTCCGCAGAGCCGATCCGAATAAAACGCTTGTTTCCCGAATGATAGTACAAGTCCACCTGTTGCCGGTCCTGGCCCTTCTTGTCTACGAAATAATAGGTAGGCGTAATCTTAATACCATCGCCCGCGCCGAACATATTCCCGTTCGATTTGACTTCAAATTTGAAGTGATAGCCCGTTTTGACAGCGACGTTCTTCTTCCCACTCTCCGGGTGACTGCCCGGCCGGATTGGCAGCACGTAAGGGGCCGTATTGCCGCGCGCCGCACCGTCGATCCCTTTTGTGCCAACCCAATAGCTATTTCCGGTCGGCGTCGCGCTGCCTGTCGCCGTTCTGAATACCGTTTCCCACTGGTAGTCGGCAATATCGGTAATACGGAAGTCGAACAGACGGCCTATAACCTCGACCGCCACAACTTGTGTCGCCACATGATGGGTCAAGTCCAGATTGGCATTGCTTTGTGATGTGAATGAAGCCGGACTGTTTTCAGCAAACGTGCGGAATAGCACATCATAGTTTCCCTCATCCACCCAAACGGGCATGTAAAAAGTAGTCGTTAGCTGGCCGACAGGAATCGAAGTCCAAGTGTCCTTCGGAACTAAGGTTGCGTGGTCGGCCTTGTATACATCGAACGGGAACCTCACCTGCTTGTCGCGCACATATTTGGCATAGTCCCGGTTGCCGTAGCCCTTGATGTCCTTGTGTGCGCCGCTGGTTGGAATGGTAACAGTGAACGGTCTATCCAAAATAAGCGCGGCTCGTCCGGCTGTCGGCGTTGTCTTCTGGTTATGCGCCTGATCGTCGGATACGGATGCCTGATTGACAACGGGCGTATGCACCGTCACCGGGTTGATGCCATTGATCGGGTAGCTCTTGTTGTCACCGCCGCCAATACCTTTAATGAGTGCGTAATAGATTGTACCTGTGCTGGGTTGACTGGCTTTATTCGTTTTCCCAGCGTCAATGACATATACCGAGCCGTACAGTACATTCTGACCGATCACGCTAGGAGCCGGAATCATTCCGGGCGCTGGAGCCGTTTCCTCGACTGTCCGATTGTCCATCACCGTACTGCCGTTAAACACGAGCGAATCGTTTTTCACCTTGATTTTGCCGATGGCGTTTTCCGCATTGGACCTCCAATCCTCGTTCGGAATGGAAGGACGGCTGGAACCGCCGGATATTGTCTGACCGGAAAGCGTCACATTCGAATAAACCGGGTCGGTCACATGTGCGCTAAGCGTTGCATCGTGCGCAGCGGATACCGTTGGAGGCGAATAGCCGCTCGGCTGGAGCGTTACCGTTCCAGAAGGCAACGCGTAATTGGCGACCATCGCCTTTTGCAGACCGTACACTTCGAGGTTTTGAATCGTCCAGAAGCTGTACTTGCGTTCAATCGTGTAATCCTTCGAGACCGTCTGCGTCGCGGAACGCGGAACATAGATCGTAGTCGAGTTGCCTTTGTCATCCGGTGGGCCGGCCTGTGTCTCCGTCCACGTGAGGGTATACGTTTTGCTCACCCGAATGGGGTATTGCTTTGTACCCTTCGTTTCCGTGAATGCATGGCGGTACAAGTACGATTTGGCTAACACATTTGCGTATAGGCTCTCAGAAGTTGGAATGCCTTGTAGTACATCAAATCGTTCCGTGCCGCGCGTATCTGCTTTGATGATGGCGGAAGCGCCTGCGTCCATCGCTTCGGCTTGCTGGCTCGCGCCGGGTAACGAGGTATCGCCGTCGCCACTGTCGCCCTTGCGAACGGTGTGATCCGACGTGGAATCTCCGCTGTTACCATTAGCATCTTTCACGACGACGGTGATTTTGACGGTTACACTAGAGCCAGAGTTGAACGGGATTTTGATCGGTAGTGTTTTACTTGCCGTCAATCCACTGAGCGAGCCGGACTTATCGCTCGGCGTAACGAACGTCGCGTTCTCTATTTTGGTGATCTCATACGACTTGAGCGGCGTTGACGACATTGCCTCAAATATAAAATCCCCATTCACTGTCGTAATCGAAGCATCGACGTTGTCTGGCGCGTCGATACGGGATGTCACCGTGATCGGGGAGGGGATTTTATAGATGCCGACGAAGTTAGAGCCACCAGAGCCGACCAGGATGGAGCGTTCCCGCAGCTTCGCGTCTCCTTTTTCCTGAATGAACAGCTTCTCATCAGGCTTATTATTGTTTGTTATATAGGACCGAATGATTTCATACGTCTGGCCTCCCGAAGTAAGTTGTTGTTCGAAAGTATGATTCGCCTCATCTCCAGTCTCGTAGATGCCTTTATCGACTTCCTTGAGCTTCGTACCATCCTCCTTCTGATAGATCGCTTTTACCGGGTTATTTTCAGCGTATTCGGCGATGGCGTCCGTTCCGCCGAGCGCTACCGTAAAGCTTCGCGTTCGCACCTTCGGGTTCGTCTCAGGGCTTTCCTGCAACCAGTTTTTTTGCGATAAGTCCTTCTTTGGCGATAAGTAGGAACGGACGATGCTGTACGTTTTCCCATTCTCCTCAATGGTCGCAGAAAACTCGTGGTTGATTGTTTCGCCGACTTTGTAGTCGCCCTTATGGAAGGTGACATCCGGCTGCTGAATGACCTTTCCGCTTACCGTTTTCGCAACAATATCGACTGGAAAATTAGCGCTGCGATAGGGGACGTGAATCCCGAAGTAATCATCGAGATCATCCGGGTGCGCCCAGGGTTCAGCGTTTTTAATTTCGTTTAGCGTGTAAAATGGGCCTTTGCGCACATTTCCGTTGCCATCGACGGATACCATGATCGCGTACAAATACAGGTCGTCGTTGTCCTTGATATCGCCCATGCCCGCCTGCCACATGCCGTCAGTTACTAAATCTTCACTGACTTCGTAATAGGTCGTGAGTGGTTCTCCAGGAATTGGGGGGTTCGGATTTTGTGCAACTTGACGCACCTGTTGATTGACAAAGGATGCATGGCTGCCGTTACGTGGATCACCGCACTGTTTGGATGATGTATTCGTGCAGAGTTGGTCACGACGCACCGTCCAACCTACTGTTCTGTAGCGAATGGCCGACGTTGCAGCCGTGCTAGTGATTTCAAATTTAATCTTACCTTCATCTACTCGAACTGCCGGTGTCGCGGCATTCGTAAGAAACGGAAAGCATGACAATAAAAAAGAGCATGCCAGCAGCATACTCAACGCGATTCGTATGAATTTAGGTTTCCGCATCTAATTCGAGTCCGCCTTTCTAATGATATGATTGCGGAACAAACTTGCATTCGGATCGACCTTCAACGTACTCCCCCAATCACCACCTACATTAGTGGATAGTGAAATATCGGCGTAGCCTTCATACCAAACACCTTTCTCAAACGTTTGTTTCTTCGGGAACCATTCATCGTAGAGCAAATTATTGCTTTCTTTGAACGAGACGAACTTAACCCTGAACTTGGATCGCACAAAGTTATTTCCAAACCCATCTTTATAAATCATGGATGGCTCAGGATCAAGATAGCCTTCAATTTGGACATGGTTCTCTTTGACCCATTCTACGTAGCGGCGAATATATTTCAGTTCGGCATTGGAGCTTTGCACTTTAGTTGCAAACACCGCCTGCACCCACACATCATCAATCGTGTTAAAATCCACGTTCAGCCAAAGCGCACCGAATGTTTTCAGTCTTCCCATCCAAATATCCACGTTCTTCTTGTTGAATTCCGGCTTCGTCGAGAAGAGGACGGATGCAGCTTTGCTGTCTGTTGGATGCGAAAATGGATAGCCCATCTCGTACATTTCGTTCGGAACGTCCGCAAGAATGTATGGATAATCGCTCGCGTTCTTCGGCAAGTCGGTCATGCGAATCAAACGCCCCCATTGGTCGGTCTGCGCCGCGCTATCTTCGCTAGTCTTGATAAACACGGTATCTGTCAGATTGTCCCAATCCACCTTCGCACCTAACACCTCGCTGACGAAACGGAGCGGCACAAACGTCCGACCGCCGCTCAAGATGGCTTTCGTATCCAAAGTGACCGCTTTTCCATCTACCTGCACAACGTTTTGGTTAATTGTCAGAACGATTGCTTGATCGTCTCTCGTAATCGGAACGGTCTGCGTTTCCGATTCCCAGCCGACTTTGGCTCCGAGAGATTCGGCGACAAAGCGCACCGGGACGAGCGTTCGCCCGTTCTCATCAATAACCGACTGTGCATCAGGAAACCAGATTTTTTTTCCATCCATGACGACGCTGACAAAGGTTGGCGGTTTACTGGCCGCGCTTGCCGTCAAACTGAATATACTTCCGAAAAGTATCACAATGAGCAAGGATACTAACCTTCTTTTCAATTGCCTCACTCCCTAAAGAAAATGTGTAGGGCTGGAAAAACTTGCTGTTGCCTACATCATAGTGCCGATTCTGTTGTCTGTCCACTATCCGGCAGGTCCTTGCAAAAAGACGGTCCCTGTCCTCCGCAGGATATAGGGGCTGTTCGTTACTTCTTACACACAGCCCTTCTTCTCCGAACAACAAAGATGATGACAAGAATCAGCAGCAAGCCCCCGTAGACGTAAGATGGGCGCAAACCTAAAGAACCTTCATGAAGCGGGGCGCCAGTCTCGGCCATCTGAATCACGGTATCCGATGGCGTAGTCGCCCAATGGCTTTGACCGTCCTCCCTGGATACCTCAAAAGGCAATTCCTTCTGTTCCACACTGCTGTCCAGCGTGGTCTTGACCTCCGCCATGTAAGAACCGGGAGATAGCTGTCTGCTCAGCTCGGCCCTGTACTGTGCGACTGTGCCTGCGTAGATGGAGTCAACAGTTGAATCCCGTTCAAACAAAAGCTCGCTGGCATCGTCCTGCCGTTTGACTCGCACCACGATCTCCGGTTCGGACAAGCTTCCGCCTTCATTGACCAGCAAAATCATCAAGCTCGCTTTTCCGTTGTCTAGCGTGTACACGGCTGCGTGCGGGACAGCCTCAGGAGGCTTCGCTTCGTCCAACTTGTAGTTAAGTATGACCTGTAATCCGATTTTGTGCTCTGCCGACTCCCTCGTGCTTTTATGATCGTCGTAGACGCCGATGACGGACACGTACTGGCCAGGCTTCACACTTTCGGGGATCTGCATTTTCATTGTAAAGCTTTGCGTCTCGCCAGCCTTAAGGGTAATACCGCGATCCGGCGTTGTGTACCACGCAGCCGAGCCGATATCGGGGTCACCCGGCAAGGTGAAATCAAATTCCTTACCGCCGCCCAGCGCGGGCATGGCATCTGCCACATAGAGGAACGCTGTTATTTCCTCATCAGTGGGGTTCGTGACATGAACCGTGTACTCGCGTTTTTCGCCGGGAAAAATCTCCTCGACATAAGCGCTAAGCTCCGGATTGATCAGGTCGGTATTCCCGCTGATGACCAGTTGCTGCCCATCCATAGGGTTTGTAAATCCGGCAGCAATCCAAAAAACGATTGCCGCCAGCAGCAGTCGAAACCACATGTTTGATGAACTCCTTTGCTTATATTCCGCTTGCCATCGTCCACCTGAGCGTACAAGCATATGTCCCGGCTAGAAAGCCTAGCCGGGACAATAGAGGGGCATATATCCCTTGCGCGCGGCTGCTTGCTCGCTGGCAAACGTCTCTTCGGCCGGATAGGTGTAACCGCAGGAACTGCGGTAATACACCTTCATACTACCTTTCTTGGCCCCAATGATCGTTGGACGCTTCACGATGCGGCTCCCGCCAAGCGCATAGCTGTTGTACACCTTCGCACCCATCGGGATACCTTGTACAAAAGCCAAAACGCTCACATCATCCACCGTATTGTTCCAGTCCTCATCGGAGATCAACGGCAAGGTAAACGTGTAGGACTGGCCGCTTCGAGAGACGGTTTCGTTATATCGGATGATCTGGTATGCCAGCTCGTCCTGTATGGCCCGGACAATCGTGCTTCGTCGTACCTGCTCGAACAGCGCAGCATCCTGCAAAAGCGGAATCGTTGTCTGCTGCCAGATGTCCTGCCGCAAGCCTTCATGCCAGCTTCGGTTGGCTTCATCGTAGGCCAGCACCTGCTGGTCGAGCGTAAAGGACAGGCTGTTACCTGCTGAATCGGCATACGCATATGGCTTCTTCGTTCCCCAGGCCGATTTCATGACGGTTTTTCCGTCAGTCCCCGTCCATTCTTGCTCGGAATAGACGTAAAAGCCGTCGTATCCGACGATCACGATAGCCGGAATGTAACGATGCAAAACACCCTGCGTCACCGGATCATCAATAACACCGAAACCCGCGTCCAGCGTCCGGTAGAAGGCCGCTATCGCTTCTTCCTTGTTCAGCGCGACGCGTTTGGCCGAGCCGTATTGCGCTTCCTGCTGCTGGCTCGCGTTTACAACGAGCATGCTCGCTGCATCGTCTACCGCCGCATCCAGCGCAGCGTCATATTGCAGCTCCGTCAGCATCGTCCTCCGTAGCGTATCCGTCTCGTATCGATTGACCGTCGCGAAGGGTAGAAAGATCAACGCGCCGACGATGGCCCACTCAATCCATTTCATTGCGCACCACCCCGCCATACGGAATCACGATTTTTTCATTCGGGCTGATGGTATTGTTCAGAAAATCGAAGAACAACGTACCTGACGTCCGGTTTGTATTGCGCACAATCACCGAGAAGCTGTCGCCTGCCCGCATCCTGTAACGGCGGCTCGGGTCATCCTTTGCTGCCCGGTTATCGGGGAACAGCACCGGCAGGATCTGCGCATTGAAAAACGCATCATACTGTACTTCGTAGCTGTCCTTAAAGGTTTCGGGCCGTGTCGGATCGTCGTAAACCGGCACGTACTTCTTGCTGTCATGCTCCATCTGAACATCAAAGGTGTTGCCGGTCGCAGCAAGTGCGGTCACGAAATCGTTGTACATCGTTGGCGTGATTCCGCCTTTATCCCGAACCGCATCGACGAAGGCCGTCGTCGCGCGCAAGGCGACCAGCTCCGAAATATCGTCCTGCTGGTCAAAGGCAGCAGAGAGCGGGTAGAGATAGAGCAGCAACACAGAGATCAGTACGGCGAAAATTTTGATCAAACTGTTCATGGCAGGCTCCTGAGTAGCAGGCGCTGCAAGTGACCGGAAGCGTCCCGTTCATAGGCGGGATGATAACGCCCCGTGAGACGTATTCCTGCCGACGAAAGCTGCTCCCGTTCCAATGGCGGCGCAAACCGAACGCCGTCTACCACCACTTCTGCATCTCCTTCATCCAAGCGAGCGATGGCCTGCAACACTTCTGCACCGGATACCGAACCGTCGCCTGAGATCGGCGTATAGGTCTGGTGCAAGCTACGATCCTGCGCTTGCCCGTTCACATAAGCAAGCCTATTTAGAGAAGCGCCGTTCTGAAACAATATCAGACCGCTGCTTGCAGCCATGAGGAAAACGAGCAAGGCTGCGCTCATCTCCAGCATCGTTCTTGGCGCATGGTCCATGCATTACACCTCCTTCATGACGAAAGCGTCCGGCTTAAACCCGGACGCTTTCGTTTGCCTCATTCCGCCTTATTGCTGCTGGAATACGATCCCGCGAATGACGTTGCTGCTGTCCAGCACCAGATGAGCGCGAAATTTACCGCTCGGATTCACGTAGTTGATGTCCGCCTCGTCTACAGTCTGGCTGATCTGGCCGGGGGCGGCTCCTTCCACCATCCCATAGGTGACGCTATCCAGCGGAACTCCGGTATTAATGATCTTGCCGTACCATTGGCCCGTCGGATTTTTGCCGGTTACGATTTGAATTCCGAATTGATCCTGATCGCGGAACTTGCGCAGCGCGTTGACCACCTGGCTGCCCGAAAGTGTCGTATTGTCGTACACCGTGAACGCAGTTTGCGAAAGCTCTGTCTGAATGTTGCTGAAATTGCTTTGCGCCGCCTTGGTCGAATCCTGAGCGGAAATAAACAGCACGACTGCGAGGGTAATGAGCGCTATGGCGAGGAAGATACCTGCCGCCATGACCAGCGCTTTTTGGGCATTGGACATATTCGATTCTCTCCTTTGAAATGGGGAATAAGAAACGCCTTCCCGTTAGTAAGGGAAAGCGTTCGTACCGACTACTGGATACGTTGAAGCTGATCGTAGTAGGTGGTCATCTGCTGCAGGCTGACAACGACCAACGGGATGACCAGATACCCGAATATCAGCGTCATTAAGGGGGCAAACCCAATCCAGCGGCCCCAGCCTGCCTTTTGTTCAATTAACTGCTCATACTCCTGCTTGCGTTGCTCCCGCGCAAACGCCTGCTCCGCTTCGAGATCATCGAATGCCTGTCGGATGGTCAAATGCTGTGATGCCATCTCCAGCTTCTCCACGATCCGAACAAACGGCAGAAACGGTGCATCTTCCTTGAGCTGCGCAAGCGCATGCTCCTCGCCCTGCTCAAAGTGAAGCAGGCAGGCTTGCAGCGGTTCCCTAAACACCTGCGCAAACTGTTCCATCCATAGCAGAAGCTGTTCAACCGACATCCGATCCATCCCGGCGAGTATGGCAATGACGGCTTGCAACTGATCCACCTCATGCTTCATCTCCATCTGCCGCATACGCCGCTGGAACAGACGGATGCCAACCGGCAGCGCGTACCCGCTCCACCCTGCGGCTAAAGCTAGGAACGCTTCCCACCACGCCAGATAAGGTTGATTCAGCTTTTCCAGCTTGCCCAGAATGCGCCGCGCGGTTGCTCGAAGCTGATCCTCCTTGATCTGTGCAGCCGGGTCCTTGCGCAGCAGGTTGATGACGCTATTTTCGCTTCGCGGCCTCACCTCCTTTAATTGATCGAGCATCCTGCGATCCAGCGCGGCGGCTTCCCGCGCCTTCGTTTCCTCCTGCGGGGACAACTGCCCGAAAAGTGTTCCCGGCTTCACAGGTGCATACAGCACCTGATGCCGCTCTGCTGTATGCAATGACAAGAACAAGCCAAGCACCGCCAAAAATGCTGCGACCCCGGTCACAATCCGCTGCACGTAAAACCATTCGAGACGCAAGGGAGAAGCCGTATCCTTGAGTAGCCGGGTCATTCGTTCTGCCTCGCGCGAGCCGGGAACCGGCCCCAGCCGATGTGCCAGCCAGCGCATCCACGGCCATCCAAAAGCCCGTTTCTCCCATCTTTTTCGGCTGGTGGGTTTTGCGGTCGTATCCAACTCCGACAGGTTGCGCAGCAACGCGTAGCATAGCCACACGACGACAAGCAGGCAGAGTTTGACGGCCCAACCGAAAGCGCTGGCGTAGAAGCTATCCATTGCCGGAAAATAGTGGCTGGCCCAGGCTTCAATCGGGCGGGTAAACAGCAGTGGCAGCAGCGCAATAACGGTCAGCCCCTGTAATAAGAAACTGAGACGCTCGCGGCGCAGCAACTCCAGATTCAATTCGACGGACAGCTTTTCCAGCCCCTTGAGGTAGACAGAGCCGGTTTCGGTTTGCTGGTCGCCGTGCTCCTTGATGAGATAGGACAATCCGGCAAAGCCCTGCAAATAGCGATTCGGGGCAAGCTCCACATATTGTGCCAGTTTTTCCTCGGCGTCGCTGTCCGTCAGCAGGTCATATAGTTCCTGCCCATGCAGCGCCATTTCATACGGCGCGCTGTCCGCCGACTCGTAAATGGCTTCCTCCACCATCCCGTGACGATGATAGTGATGGCGCACATCGCTAAGGAAAAGACGAAGTTGGCGTAGTAATCGCATTTCGAGCCGATGGACACCCATATCCGAAAGGATGCCGTGGCCGACCCAAAGACCAATGCCGAGCATCGCCAGCGTGAAGGGATCGCGCACTGCCAAGACAAGTGGAACAGCGGCAAGCAGCAGGACAAGCCACATCAGCAGCACCGATTTCATCGTTTCCAGCCGCAGCTTCCATTCGTCTCCGAGCCGCAGGATAACTAGCCGCCTGCGAAGATGCTGCAAGTACACACGTAAAACGGGAACTTGTTCGCAAACGCTGTATATCTGCTGCATGAAGCTATAAACCGCCTGCTTGCGAGGGGCTTGTCCCGGCTTGCGCAGCGCTTCGTAGCGTCGGACTGCCGCCACCTCCGAATCACGACGGGACAGCCAGAGAAACGCTGCAACAGCGGCAAGAAAGAGCACGGTCGCAATACCGAGCAGAGGAGAAAGCCATTCCCGCATCATGTTTCATCCCCCCAATAGGATGCCAGAAACGCATAGAAGACGGCCTGATCGGGGCCGCTCAGGTATTCCGCAATTTCGCGGCGACTTGGCTCGGACAGGGGATGAACGGCAACGTAACGGCCGTCACGGTATTCGATGAGATTTCGGGCCGTGTACAGCGGGCGATCTGTCGAACGCCTGAAAAATTCGAGCGCCGTTTCCATAAAGGCTGCCATTCGCTCGTCCTTTGTCATTTTCCCGCGAAAGGCTTCGGGATACGCCGTCTCTTGCGGAACTGGGACGCATTCGGTGATGCGCTCAATGTAGCGCCGTCCGTCTAGGTCGCGGCGAAGGTGAATATCGAAATTGACGACGCTGACGACTTGCTGCTCTGCCACGCGCTCGTTCGTAAATACCTTTGTTTTCAATAAGGAATTGCGTAGGGACAGCACAAGGTCGCGGAATGTTTTGGCATGATGCGTGAATAAGGTGAACAGTGATGCCACCTGTGCCATCTGAACCATCCATGCGGCAACCGGATCGGTCGCCACCTCGCCCAAGATATTGACCGAGCCATCGGTTTTCTTCTGGATGTCCAGTCCTTGCTGACCGGAGATCGTCTCGGTTTCACGCAGGCTGACGATGTTGCGTTCCGGGTAGATTTTGCGTAGTTGAAGCTCAAAGCTCATTTCCTGTACCCGGATGGGCAGCACTTCTGGAATATGGCGTACCATCGCCATAAGCAGCGTTGTTTTGCCGCTACCCTGTGCGCCGGTAATCGCGGTGATCCGTGCCCCCGATACCAAGTAATGAATGAGGCCAATCGGCAGCTCGGCTCCTTCATCCTGAATCAACTGCTCCAGCGTGGCGTTTTGCACATCGAATTTGCGCACAAAAAAAGCCCACGATTCACTGAACCGAGGGCGCAGCACGACAACGCGGGAGCCGTCTGCCATTTCATTGACCTTAAACCCGTTTGCTTCTGACAACTGGCCGGGAAAATTGTGCTTGTAGATGATCTGGCAAACACGCCGCAGTTCTTGCTCGGAACCGAAGGACGAGAAGCTCAGGTGGATGGACTTTCCCTTGTAAAACAGCCATACGCTGTCGTGTGATCGGGGTAACGATTGAAGCTGGGCATTCTCCTCCAGCGACCACTCGCCCTCCCACATGAGCGGCGGCAGACCGGATACGCCCCCGGATACGCCGTCCACACGCATGTCACGCAGCTCATCCACAACGCCAAAACCTTTGTAATACTGATAAATCCGTTGGACGACAAGCTGGAGCTTATCGTCCGTCGTCAAACGCGGCGCTTCACGGGCATAGACGATACGAATATCCTCCGCCGTAATCCGGTACGTTTCAAGCTGGCCTTCCTCGCTAAGTCTTTGCTGATCCCACTCATAGGTTTGAATGAGCCGGTCGAGCGCATGAAGTCCAGCTTCCCTTTTATAAGAGTGAAGCAAAATGTCAAACTGGTCTTGCGCGGAGAGGGATTCCGGCTGATGAAAAGGCAGCAGGAGATTCAAATGCGCGTCATCCAGTTCATAGCGCTGCGTGAGCAGGTCGGCAATGATCTCCTTGACGTATGCCTTGTCCCGCAAGTCCCCGGAGGTGCAGCCCCGCAGCGCCTTTTTCAGCTCCGCCCGTTTGCTTTTTCGGCGGCGGTATTCTTCCTCCGACAGTCCAAAGTCAGCCAGGTTGCTGCTGGTTAGCTCATGAAGCGCCGTTTTCACGAAAGTTGTCATTGCTTCCAGCGTATATACCGCTGTGTCGTCTTTACGTTCCGGCAATCGTCGGCTCAGACGCAAATATAAGAAGAAGATCGCAAGCAACAAGATGGCGATCAGGATGAAAGCATTGAGCATCGACGTCATGGCGCTTCGCCCTCCTTTCCGCCGAAAAGAAGCGGATCTGCGCCTGCGCTGTCGATCACAGCCTGCGCCAATCGGCGCACCTGCTGCACAAAAAGATGATTTTCATGACTGCTTGCGATCCTCCGGTTGCGAAACCAAAAGGGGGTCGCTTCGCCGTGCTGTACCGCATCCATCCAACCTGTATGATGCACAACAGGGTAAACAGACTTTCCAATGCGGAATTGGCGCATGAGATTTTTAACGGTAAGCGTCGAATAAGGGTCGTATTGTCCGAACACGAACAACGTTCTTCGACTCTGCAGCATTGCTGCCTCTGCCGATTGAAAAAATCGCTCTAACAGCAGACGGTTTTGCGGCAGGCAGACCACCCACACGTCAGCTTGCTGCCGCAGTAATTCGTTCCAAGCCGCCCCGCTGCCGCTCCCGCCATCCAACAGCACCACATCGTAAGCGCGACGGGCAACAGCCAGCAGCGATGTGAGCCATTCCTTAGCCGTTTCGATAAACACGTCCTCCTGCTTGATGGAGCCGGGTAAAATGTCCAGACGATCCCGCAGCAAAGGAAGGGCATAGTCCCTGAGCATGACAGGCTCCAGCTTGCGGTTTTTCAGCAGACGCATGAGCGCATCAACTCCCGCATCCGGGGTATGCCTACCCTCTCTTTCGGCAGGTCGATAATAGGCGCGTTCGACAGCCGCATAGCCGCTTTGCAAATGCCCGAGCATCAGCAGTTGCGCCGAATACTCCAAGCCCATGCATGTCGCCGCAGCAATCAGATTGGTCGTAGTCCCGGCCTGACCGGATACAGGACTCCAAAATACAACGGTAATTCCCATTTGCGTTCTCCTTTCTACCACACTCGCACTTTCTTCCGAGTGATTGACCATGCCCGCCGCGCGGCCTTGCGGTCGCAACCGGTGAGCTGCTCAAGCATCGTCAGCAGCATCTCTCGAAACGCCCCCGTCAACCCTCGAAGGTCGATGCGGCCATGGTGCTGATTATCCAGATCGACGGCAGTATCGCGCTCATCCAAAGGAAAACGAAACACGGTTTCCTCCAATTGGATGTGCCGAAGCCGCATTTCGGCTCGCCACGCTGCCAACTTTCCCGGTATGGCAGGAGAGAGCAACTCAAAAAACGAGACGGGCGATTCCGTGTTTTGCAGGCCGAGACGGAGCATCAGCTCCTCGTTTTTTCCCAGCGATAACCGCTTGCCATCCCAGCACCACACCCGTTTGTCAAACTGGGACAGGTTATGACGGAAAACAAATTCTGTATGGTCCGTGTCCAACAGCATGATGTCGTATGTCGGCGTCGTCTCCGCCTGTGCCAATCCTCGTTCAAGCTGCTCGGGCGTAAGATAGCCGTAGGCCACATCCATGCCTTCAAATTCCTGTATGGCGCTGTTGGCATAAGCATGTGGCAGATAACCCCGAATTGACTGCGTGACTGTGGAATCTACCACCAGCACTTTATTCCCCAGCGCCACTAGCAAACGGCCCAGCACCAATAAGGCATGCGTTTTGTCTGCTACGCCGATAAAAATGATTTTTTTCATATCCGCACTCCTCATTGATTGAAGATGTTCTCCCACTGATCCCCGTTTGCGGGGGGAGCCTCGGTCGCCGGAGGCGTACCCGAAGGCAGCGAAGTGGAACCCGCAGGAGAAGATGGCTGCTGACTTGTTTCTGATGACGAAGAATTTGTCCCGGAGTCATTCGTTGCAGACTGCGAGCTATTCGTCGAAATTGCTGATTCTCCTAACTGCGGTGTGTTGGCTGGCTGCGCTTCGCTCATGGCATTGCCCTGCCGCATCGTCGTCCGTTCGTTTTGCAACTGCTGCTGCACGGTTACGCTACCGCTAGTGACACGGAGCTTGTCCGATTCACTGACAGCCTTCAAATTACCATCCAGCGTTTGACGCAGTGTGCGGGCAAGTTCGAATTTTGCGGTTTCGAGCAGATTGGGATCGACCGCCATCAGGTCCAATACCTTCTGATTGGCCGGATAGTTGACCACAGCAGCGTCCTGGAGGCCCGGCTCGATATATGGGAGAGCATACAGCCGCGCTCCTTGCAAATAAGCATCAATAATGGCGCTGGACGTTTGGAGGATGTCCATCTCATTCAGTTCCAACCACACGACCGTACCAGTCAACTCCTGTACCTTCTTTTTAGATAAGAGAACAAAGTCCTCGCCGGTTGGAAAGCCGATGCGAACGTCTATAAATTGGTTAGGCTTGAGGTTAGAGGGAAGCTGAATGACCTGAAACTCCTGTAAACGCAAATCCTTCGGAATGGACTGTCCCTCATACAACAGAGAGGATAGCAGCGGCGTTCCCGACGCAAGCTCGATCTTGGCGTTTTTGCCGATAATGCTTTCCCGGTCGGTGATGACACCCGGCGGAGCCAAACTGACCGGTATCGGAACGGACTTGAGGTCATCCGCTTTGATCGCAACACCTGCCGGTATCGTTTTTGCAGTCATCCAAACATTTCGGCTGTTTTGCTGTTCCTCATTTTTCAACTGCTGAATCTGCCGCTCATACTCCTCTTTCATCTGTTGCTGCTTTTGCTGCTGGTCGGTGTGCTGCATCAGCATATATAGGGCTGCTGCAATCAGCAACGCTAAGCTGACCGCGATGGTTCCCATGACCAGCACCTTACGGTGTCGATACGTCCATGACATTGTTCGTGATCTCCTTTCATTTATTGAAAAAAGTCTGTGCTTCTCTTAACGCGCTTCGCCGCGTGGGCGCGGCTTTAATGGGGCTTTCTCCGCTTGTCGTTGTGCCAGCTTCTCGGCTGCCCATGTGGGCGTATGCTCCGGCTTCAGAAAACCCATCAGATCTTCCCGGTTATAGCGGTATTCGTCACCGGAATAAAGCGTTTCCGCATAGACCGCTCGTCCACGCGAATTCCCCGAGACTCCAAACCCTCCCGTTACCCAAACAAGTTGGTTGTCTGATGTGCGAAACTCCGGCCGCAGCCATTCCTGACGGATCACAACAATTCTGCCACTAAGATCATCCTCGCTTCTGATGGGCAGGCATTGAACCGGTTGAATGGGGGGCATCGGCTCTGTGATCGCAGATCGCTCGGTCTGGAGTTTCTCGATCTCCCAATGCAATAGCTTGGTAAACTCCCGCATCGCTTCCATATAATCCGCAAATCCCTCTGCACCATAAAACTGATCGATACCGAACAAATTGTTCTGCGAACAGTAGCAAACCAGATAGGGCTTCTCGGTATTCGCCATGTCGATGCCTAAAATAACCTCGACCCTGCCAATGGGCAGCGCCTGATAAACCTCATAGTCGCCTGCCATGCGTTTCTCCCGCTCCATCTTCAGCCCTCCCGATTCGTTTTGTAGTCACGCTTCTTTTGTTCGCATTCGGCTTCTCGGGCCTGCCTGCGAAGCCGTTGTTCTTCCTCCTCGGATGGCCTGCTACGCGCAAAACCCGGCTTTTCTTTCATCAGGCGTTCGTACTGACGCCGTTTTCCTTTCGTAAAATCCATTGATTATCTCCTCCCCGAAAATGGGCATAAAAAAAGCTCTCCGTCAGGGGAGAGGGCGCATGAACAGGGACAGCATCGGTCGAATTACCGTTCGTGCTCCCGCTGTCGCTTTTTATACCAGCCTTCCAGTAATTGCACGATCAGGTCTTCTTTTTGCTTTTCGGAAAAATCTCGTGGAAAAAAGCGGTCGATCCGCTCCCGCTGAATGCTCATTTTTTCTTTCTGATTCGGCTTTTCCTCCGTAAGAATCGAAAAGATGACATCTACGTTAAGCCGTCCATCCTGACTCAGCTTTTTCATACGCTGCGCCTGCGCCTGCGAAGGGGTGCAATCCTCGGCTTGCATGGTGTCGAACAGAGCTTGCTGTTCTTTCTCGGCCAAGTAAGATAATTCAACGGCAGGATTAAAAGCAATACGTTTCTCGTCCACCATTTCGAGAATTGAGGGAGCGAGTTCGGTTAACCGGACGTATCTAAATATTTGATTTTTACTTTCCCCCATTTGCTCTGCCAGCATCTCGCTAGACTTCTTTGCGGGAGACTTGTTCCCAACTTGGGAACGAGTTAAATCAGTACGCTGCCCTTGCCTGTTCATTGCTTCCAATTTCAATTTATAAGCAAAAGCCTTTTCACTAGGTGAGATATATTCCCGTTGCAGATTACTATCCACCATGATAATAGTCGCCTGATCGTCATCCAACTCGCGAACGAGACAAGGAATTTTCTCCATGCCAGCCAGTTCGCTTGCCTTCTTGCGACGATGGCCGGATACCATTTCGTACCCACCGCCAACCTTTGGCCGAACCAGACCGGGAACAAGGACACCGTACTGCTTAACACTATCTGCCATCTCTAGCATCGCTTCATCTGCTCTTACCTTAAAGGGATGACCGGGAAAATCGCTAATGTCAGCCAATGGAATATCCATTACCTTTTCACGCCGCGAATCAGTGCGGCTTTCCTCTGTCGAGAACAGATCATCGACTTTGGTCAGCTTTATGCTGGCGAGCCGATCTTCTTTCGCTGCCAATATCCTGCACCTCCTTCGTTAAAGAAGCGTAGGCTTTGGCAACATGCCCGTTTGGATCGTGAGCATAAATGCTTTTGCCCTTGGCGCTTGTTTCAGCCGCGCGAATGGACAGGGGGATTTCGGTAGTGAATACACGCAGCTTGTCTCCGTAATCCCGGCGCAACACGAAAGAAATATCTTTGGCGAAATTGGTTCGGTTGTCTACCATCGTGAGCAGCACACCGTCCACAGCCAGCTTCGGATTAATTTGACGCCGAACGCGGGCAACCGTCTGCAAAAGCTGCGTCATGCCTTTGGCGGGCAGATAGTGCGCCTGTACCGGGATGATGACGCTATCCGCCGCTGCCAATGCGTTGATCGTCATCATGCCCAAGCTGGGCATGCAGTCGATCAGGACATAATCGTAATCTGCCTTTACGGCGTCGATGTACGAACGCATAATCGTTTCCCTGCTCATCGTATTGACGAGCGCTACTTCAACAGCCGACAATTCGATGTTTCCCGGCATCAGGTCGATACCTTCGTGATGATGCAGAATACCTTCCCTCGGTTCATACGGTTCCTCTGTCATGCTTTTCACCAGCATCGTAGCCAGTGATACAGAAAGACTGTCCGGTTCGTGAAAGCCAAGAGAGTCCGTCAGATTGCCTTGCGCATCTGCATCCAACAGCAGAACCTTCTTGCCGTCCGCCGCCAAACCAATGCCGAGGTTGACCGCTGTTGTCGTTTTGCCTACGCCACCTTTCTGATTGGCGAGGGCGATTACTTTGGACATGTTCTTTATCCCCTTTCATGCAAAAAAGCCGACTGCGCTGAACATTCAAGTTCAGACAATCGGCTTTCCTGAAAAGTATCTATATGAAAAGAGAACACCCCCGAAGTTACAGGGGCGTTCCCTTGGACATTCTTATACTATTCACAGTTAAAATGATTCATTTTTTAAAATAATATTAAATTTGATAGGACGGGTTACAACATCCTCAATCTTCAAAAGAAATGAAAACATTAATGTTGCCTCAATTTTCCCCAATTCGGATTCATAATACATGTGTCCGTTAAAATTGAATCTTTCCATATTTTCAATATGACGTTCAATATTCCCTAAAAGAATGATATATTCATTTAAAAGATAATTGGATTTTTTAATCACAACACGACATTCCTCTAACAACTGTTTTACCTCTTCTATTGTCCTATCCCGATCCTTGTTCCCTTGGCTTACACAGTAAAACAATCCTAAAAATTTCTCATTATAGTCTCCATGTTCTGTCTCCGGTATAAAAAAGCAATAGTTATAGTCGAGGCTTTTATACTTAAATTCAGAACTAAATTCTCGTAGTTCCTTCGTTGATTGATAAATTAGACCTGTGTAACCACTACTCTCCAAAAAATCGGTAAAAAACTGAGGCAAGATATACTCTTCGATCACAGTAGATCCTTCTTTTTTAGGAAAAGTAAGGACTTGGAATAAAACACTATCACCTAGGAGTTTATCTGCGTTTTGTTTTGAAAAAGTAAATGTGTAGTTGTTGTATTGAACTTGTGAACCCTGCAGAATCATGCGTCCAATAATTTGATTTAATGTAAGATCAATGGAGTTAGTGATATTATACATGCCTTTTCCCAAACTATAAAAATAACTGTAAATAGGGAAATACAGGGAATAATTTAAAGAGTCATATGGAAGACTGATCTCAGCTATGGTTGTAGGAAGCGACTTGGCCAAATATAGCATCGGCCTTCGAGCCGCACTAAACCTTTGGCTCGATATCAAATGCCGTTTAGAAAATGGAATATGAAACAGCTCATAAATATTATTAGGGTCATAATCGCCAGTAGGTCTTGCCCTGAAGAGCAAGTCAGTAAATTGCGCAGAGTTATTCGATGAATAACCCGTAGAATTCTCCCTAATGAACGAAAAAAATTTATTCTCTGCATCAGGAGATTTTGCTACTACCGCTTGATAAATATCAATTAAACTATCGAATAATTGTTCGACGTAAGTCTCCTTTGTCTGAAAATCCTTTCGTACTTCCTCACAGAACGCTACATATAGTGGGTCACATACCGTCATACTGCGGAATCCACAATCACATTCAGTAATCGGTTGCAAAGTACGGAAATGCTCCATAAATGAGTTTTTATAATGTACTAATCTCTCAACGAAGGTATCAATATTATAAGACGCTCTCTTGAGTTTTTTTTGATACGAATTATCAAAAAAACAAAGAATACAAGACATGATAGATTATTCATCTCCTCGCTATAATTCATCTTGTCCGATATGCCTTGACATTAAGACCCTTAGTTCAATTATTGGATATGTATTGATAGTATGGAGCATCCACCTATTAATCTCAACCATAAGCAATAAAAAGAACGCCCACCCAGGGACGCTCTTTAAACTTTACTACATATCTACCCACCCGACGTCCAAATCCAAGTCCAAAACGACCGAAACCTCGATTTTGTCCTTGAGCAGCTTATTTTTGAAGTCGTTGCCATCCGCCGTGAACGTCATAAATCGCGCAAAGTGTTGAAAACAAAGGATTTCTACGTATCGATTCGTTGTATTCCTATTACGCACTCCACATGTGTTGTATGCGGGAACATATCCACTGGCTGTACCTCTACCGTTCTGTACCCGCCATCCTCTAACACTCGCAAATCCCTAGCCAGGGTGGCTGGATTACAAGACACATACACAACACGCTCTGGCTTCATTTCCAGAATCGTCTCCAAGAGACGTGGGTCGCAGCCTTTGCGAGGTGGGTCGACGACGATGACATCGGCTTCGATGCCTTGCTCTTTCCAGCGAGGGATGACGTCCTCGGATGCTCCCACTTCAAATGTTACATGCTGCATGTTGTTGAGCTCCGCATTCGCACGAGCATCTTCGATCGCTTCTTTGACAATCTCGACACCGTACACTTGCTTGGCATGCTGCCCTAAGAATAAAGAGATCGTACCGATTCCACAATAAGCATCGATCACAGTCTCTGCTCCAGTTAGCCCAGCATACTCTACGGTTTTCCCGTATAACACTTCCGTCTGAACCGGATTCACTTGATAGAAAGAACGAGCCGAGATAGCGAATTTAACGTCACCAATGTAGTCGTAGATCACGTCTTTTCCCCAAAGAACGCGGGTAACATCTCCAAAAATAACGTTAGTTTGTCGCGTATTCACGTTCTGGCAGACGCTCACAACCGCAGGAACCTCTTCCTGAATTGCATTGATCCACTCATTCTCACGCGGAATTTTATTCCCGTTGGTGACGAGGACGAGCATCATCTCCCCCGTACGGAACCCAACCTTGACGACGACGTGACGCAATAGGCCTTGTCCTGTTTCTTCATCGTAGGCGGTAATGCCAACGCGGCGACCGATAGCCTTGACCCTAGCAACCACATCATCGTTGCTCTCATGCTGAATAAGACAAGTCTCCATATCTATGATGCGATGGCTACCTCGGGCATAAAATCCACCGACCAAACCACCTTCGGTAACGCCAATAGGCACCTGCGCCTTATTACGATAACGCCAAGGCTCAGACATACCCAGCGTTGGAAGAACGACGATACCACGATTGGAGCTCCCTTCGTCAGTCACATTCAGTTTACCGATCCGCTCCAATGCATCCACAACATGCTGCCGTTTCCAGGCAAGCTGACCTTCATAGCTCAAATGTTGAAGCTGGCAACCGCCACACTTATCATAGATTAAACAAGGTGCAGCGACTCGGTCGGGGCTCGCTTCTACCACTTCTAGCAACTTAGCGTATCCATATTGCTTCTTTGTCTTAAGAACTTTTACCCGGACTTGCTCCCCTGGTAAAGCTCCTCCCTGAACAAAAAGCGTATATCCATCTACTCGGCCTACTCCTTCGCCGTCATGGTTCATACCAATGATCTCAATAACCACTTCATCATTCTTCGCGACCGGTAAGCCGGCAATCTGCGTTTCGGCAGGAGTATTCATGCTTCTCCCTGCTCTCCCACCCCTTTTGCCCCCGCGGCTTGTTTGTCCTCCGCTATTTGAGCCCTTTCCGCTTCCTGTCCGTTCGTTCCGGTGACTTGTCATGACGAATGCTTCACTTCTTTCCTAAAAAATTATATACAAACATCTTACGATACTTGTCCACTTATATCCGCACAAATCCCCCGCCGATATAGGCAGGGGATTATTGATCCTAATCAAATTCCATTACTTTAATGCATTTTATACATCTATTATCCGCTAGTTTCCAATGACCAATATTTTAACTGCATAACCTACACTTAATCAGTCCAAGGTAACTCTTAATTTCATAATATGGGCGATATAACTGTATTTTTTGCATCTATTTCACTGGTTTCACTGAATTCTAGAAGAATAACTGTACTTTATACATCTAAACCTCTTCGCTACTTAGCTTAGCCACTAGTTCTTCTCTTCTTCACTTAAGCAAAAATCCGTAGGTGCTGTGGCAGAATCTCGAAGACTCCAGGTAGCTCACCGCCCAATTCCCCATCAAGGTTAAGCAATACATGGCCTGGTGAGGTTACCTCCATTCGCTTCGTCTTCAGATAGATAACGTGGGGATCATTGAAATGATCACCGCGTAGTGCCATCGATACGAGTCGGATAAACTCTGCTAGGTTACATTTCTTAACCGCAATAACATCAAGCAATCCGTCATCGATCCGTGCTTCTGGAGCTAGCTTTTCAAAGCCACCAACCGAATTACTGTTCGCAATCAGGAAGAGCATAAATTCGCCTTCCAATACTTCATAACCATCAGCGTTAATAATTAATTTCGTTGGTGACAGACTCGCCATCTTCTCGATGCCTTTCATGTAATAAGCAAGTTGGCCAATCAATGTCTTAAGACGGCTAGGTACCTCATAGGTCAATTCCGTCAAAGAACCTCCACCCGCGATATTGATAAAATAACGATCGTTTGCCTTACCGATATCAATCGGCCTCGTCTTATTCTCAATTACTAAATCGCAGTAATCCTCCCAACGCTTCGGAATACCCATAGCTCTGGCGAAATCGTTCGTTGTTCCTAGTGGGAACACGCCGAGCGGCGGCAAATTGCTCTTTCCCGCCATACCGTTAACAACTTCATTTAACGTACCGTCTCCGCCCGCAGCTATAACAATATCATAGCCCCTGCTGACAGCGTCAGCAGCCGCAAGTGTTGCGTCACCTTCACCTGTCGTTGCATGACAGGTCGTCTCAATACCAGCCCTGTCAAGCCGCTCCAGTACGTCTGGGAGCAACCGCCGCATTTCCTCCCGTCCAGAGGTTGGATTATAGATCAACCTAGCTTTTTTCATTCCATGAACGCCACCCGTTTTTCATAATTTCATTGACCTCATTATATTTAATATTTGATGTAATATCCAGCGGGACAATAAATGGTGCGGTAGCAATGCTTCCCCTGAATAAATATATTGTAATCCACTAAGGCGCGAAGGTATCGCCGTCTTTGTGAAATAACCAGCACTTAAAAATAGCGGTGCAATAATAACCTCACAACCATGATTCTCCTGCCAGTATATCACTTTACTCCGTACACTGTCGGGATTAAGTAGTGCATAATCTGAATAAGCCAATCCACTAAGCTCTGCCACTCGTGTAGAAAGCGAAGAAATTCCCTGCTCCCAACGCTGTAAGAAACCATCATGTTTACTACCATGACCAACTAGAAGCAGTACCTCTTGTGCGGGATTACGAGATAGAAACTTAACCTTATCCCAGATCATCTCAGCAATTACTGGGTCATCATCTATAGGCTCACCAAACAACACGCGGGCGGAGAGACGAAAATGTTGCAAATCAGTCTCCTTCTCCGGCGTGTTCTTCATGCCGAACGCATAAGCAATCTCATCAATATGTGTGCTCCCTGAAGATACAAACAGGGGAATAACGATGAGGTCTGTAACGCCCTGTGATTCCAATCGATCGATTCCATCCTGAATAAGACGTCCTTCCACAATTTCAAGAAAGGAAGTCTCAATCGGTATGCCCCCCGGTAATTCTGCCACAGCTTCAGCTACAGCAGAATCGACCGAGGTAACCCACTCTATGTCAGGAGAGCCATGACTAATCACTAGTACTCCTGGAATAGACATCTTATTCTCCGTTATAGCCGACCCACGATTCGCCATCGCTTCCAACGACTCACTGTTCGTCACCGGCTTCATAACTTAACGATCCAAGCGGTCTAAGGCCATCTTGTATCCGTCGTTGCCATAGTTGAGGCAGCGCTTCACCCGAGAGATCGTTGCTGTACTAGCCCCGGTCTCTGCTTCTATCTGATTGTACGTATTCCCTTTGCCAAGCATACGGGCTACTTCCAACCTTTGAGAGAGCGATTGAATTTCATTTACCGTGCATAGATCGTCGAAAAATACATAACATTCCTCGATGTCTTTCAAAGTAAGAATCGCTTCAAATAATTGATCAATACTCTTATCATTTAATTTCTTGAGTTGCACTGAATAATCATCCCCTACCGTTACTGTGAACACACCTTCATTGTACCCGAGTAACGTCCTCCTTTTCAAGCATTAACGGTTTCACGCATTACAGAAAGAACGTTAAAATCCGCATTTGCCCATAAAAGTCGGGACATTCGTCCATACGCCATAAGCTCCGGGCACATACAGTATAGTAATCAAATGCCTATATCAAGGAAAAGGAATGTGATCCTATGCCACATTATAATACTCCCCGGCGAAGTGCAACGCCCTCCTCATACCCATACTCGCAATATTACCCGGGAATCAATCCGTATGAATCAGATCTGTCACTCACGGCGGAATCTTCAGCTCTTACACCCTATACCTCGCCATCTGTCGGGGGAAATACCTTCGGTGGAGCCGCTGCAGGAGCGGGAATTGCGAAAACAGCTACTGGTGGTTTATCCATCCCCAATCTCGGCGATATAAAAGGTATCGTTGACCGACTTGGTGGTATCGAAGGAATCTTGGCCACGATGGGTAAAGTACAGAAAATGATGCAAACCTTTCAGCAATTCGCTCCTATGGCCAAAATGGTCGCAGGCCTCCTACCAGGTGGCAAGGGTGGGAAACTAAAAGGTGCAGGTGCTGATGGGATCGATGAATTCAAACCTGGCCGCCGTAGAAAAAAAGGCAAAAAAGGAAGTGCTCGCCGCCGCTCAAGCTCCGGCTCCGCAGCCAGTCGCACCAAATCAAAGAAACGCCGCCGTTAAAACGGGGGCGTCTTCTTTCATTCTTAGCTTACTTAAACCAGCCGCGCTTCTTGAACCATAGAATCATCCAAGCTCCTAATAATGCCATTATTAGGAGCACCGTTGCATAACCGTAACGCCAACCAAGCTCTGGCATATTCTGAAAATTCATACCGTAGATACCCGCAATTAAAGTAAGGGGCATAAATACCGTGGTAATTACAGTTAACGTCTTCATGATACCATTCATGCGATTAGAGTTGAGCGATATGTAAGAATCTCGCAGATCAGCAGTCATTTCTCGATCGCTCTCGATCATCTCAGACAGTTTAAGCAAATGATCGTAAATATCAGCGAAATAAGCACGATGTTCCTTCTCCCCCTGAATATGTTGGGAATTGAGAATCCGATACATCATATCCCGCATCGGTACGATGGTTCTTCGTAATTTGAGCAACCTTCCCCGCAAATCAAACACTTGATTCATCAGCACTTCAACCGACTCAGAAGCCCCTTTTTTCTCCAAGTCATCCAGCTCGTCCTCAATCGAATATACACTAGGGAAATACTGATCAACTAATTTGTCGATCACCATATAGGCCGCAGCAAACGGGTCACGCGCCCAGTTCTTTCGGTCATGGGACCGTTTCTCCATGGCCTCCCAGACCTCATCAATTTCTGTTAAAGAATGATGGTGAAAAGATACCAAGTATGTACTACCGATAAATAGATTGACCTCTACCGTTGCTAGCTTATCTGGATCTAAAGCATGTAGCACCAAAAACTGATATTCTTCGTAATAATCCACTTTAGGTCTCTGCAATACCATAAGGCAATCCTCGATTGCGAGTGGATGGAATTGAAAAAAAGTGCTAAGTTGTTCAGATTCCTCTGGTGTTGGCTCATTGAAGTCAATCCAACTCCATTTGTATTTAGCTGAATTTTTTATTTGCTCAAGTGCGATGTCTGACTCTACTTTATGATCATGCGTAACCCCTAATATCCGAATCAATTTCGTGCCCCCTATATTCCAGCAAACATTATATCTATCTAGATAAGTTGATTAATCATTGTGATTATAGGCTCCGAGAGCGAAAAGTTCTTACGATCGCTGTTGTACCCATTACCCCATTTTATCTAGACGAACCAAAAAAAGCCAATCCTCATTGAATTGGCCTTCTTACTTCTGCTAGAACAATAGTGTGTAGATGAGTCCGGCAAGTATGAACACGATCGGAATTGTTATCACCCATGCGATCACAATTCTGCCGGCGAGAGACCATTTTACAGCCGAGAAACGCTTCGCTGAGCCTACACCTAGTATTGAAGAAGTAATTGCGTGTGTTGTACTTACTGGTAATTGAATCAGTGTTGCGCCAAAAATAACCGATGCCGCAGAAATATCTGCCGCAAATCCATTAATGGGTTCGATCTTAAATATCTTTGTTCCCATGGTCTTAATAATCTTCCAACCACCGATAGAAGTACCCAGCGCCATAGCAGTTGCAGCCGATATTTTAACCCAAAGAGGAACATCCATATTATCCTGATACTTCGCAGTTACCAAAGCAAAGGTAATAATCCCCATCGCTTTCTGTGCGTCGTTCGTTCCGTGCGTAAATGATTGCAATGCTGCCGTCATAATCTGCATGGTACGAAAACCTTTATTTACGGAATGCGGGCTACGCTTAGCAAAAATCCACTTCAATATCATCATAACAATATATCCGATGGCAAAAGCAAGCAGCGGAGAAAGGAGTAATCCTTGTATAATTGTTGTAAATCCACTCCAGTTCAACTTGTCAGGACCAGCTCCAACATACACTGCCCCAGCCAAAGCCCCTATCAAAGCGTGCGATGAGGAAGATGGAATCCCAAACCACCACGTGGCCAGATTCCAAATAATTGCCGCGATTAGCGTCGCAATCAGAACCTGCAGCCCGTTGTCCAGATCGGCAGGGTTCGCAACACTGCCCCCGATCGTCTTCGCAACACCAGTAAACATCATTGCACCAAGAAAGTTCATTACTGCCGCCATCATAATTGCTGTACGGGGTTTCAATGCCCGTGTTGAAACAGCCGTTGCGATTGCGTTAGCCGTATCATGAAATCCATTAATAAAATCAAAAGCGAGCGCCAGCACGATAACAATTAATATAATTAGTATACTCGTGTCCATATCTATTTTTGCACAGATGAATTTCTCTCTCTATATTTTATCCGCGCAATTCCAACCTCCCGAATATCGATTGTAACCGAAGTTATTATTAAGAATTGCGCATGATAATGGATTCCAACATATTCGCAACATGCTCACATGCATCCGTTGTCATCTCAAGACGCTCATAAATTTCTTTTTTCTTAATTAATTCAATAGGATCTGTTACTTTTGCAAACAATTCCTTAATACAAATGCGTAGCAACTCATCTCCTTGATTCTCTAGATCATTGAGGCGAATCGTATGCTCACGGATAGCAAGTAGCTTCTTCTGAGACAGCAAATGAATTGCCTTTTGAATTTCATACGCAGAGATGCGCAAAATTTCAGCAAATTTAATAATATGCTCATCCGGTTCATTAAGGTGATACATAAAGAAACGGGATGTAGTTGCCTCCAGGCCATCAATCACATCATCCAACGTCGTAGTCAGATTCATGATGTCATCTCGTTCGATTGGCGTAATAAACGTTTTGTTTAGTTCGACGATAATCGTATGAGTATGCTCATCACAAGCAGACTCAAATTCTTTCATCTTCTTGGCAAACTCTTCCACGTTTTTAAACTCTAATACCTGCTGGGCAAAATAATCTGCTGAATGCACGATTGTATCAGCCATGTTCTCCAACGTTTGAAAAAAGATATCCTTCTTTTTCACTCGCATTTGAAATCTCCTATTCCTATAGTATGTTTGTTTATTTACACTACGCTAACATAACCTTGATTATCTTAACACAACTCCATATCTCTAGGGAATCCTGTCGCAAACATGTCACGTTAGTCTACCTATATATCCCAATAATCGGAGCAATTAACCGTATAAATAAATAATATATCCCATATATTCCTTGTATTTCATTTACTGAACTTCGATATGACTGCTAAAATCCGGACTATTCGGTACAATGTTGAAAAATGTCGTTCCAGGATAGAAGGGAACTTCTATATTATCTTTTACAAAACGAATAACATCATTCGACTTACGGATCCAACTTCCCTCAATAACTTTGCCATGTTGGAACAACAGTGCCTCTCCACCCAGTTCAAGATCGACACTAAGCCTTCCTACATCATCAAGTACCTTATGATCTGCTCCCATAACAACCACATTCGTTGTCGTTATCCCTTCACCTGTATCCAGATCCTTATGTAGTTCACCATTTACGAATCGATTGTACAGCTTAGTCTCGGGATCGTATTCGTAGGCAACTCGGTAATTCTCTAAGAGGAATTTGATCTCTACCTTATTTGCGGGATTTCCTTGCCCGGGATCATCTTCTTCGCGGAATGTATAACTAGGAACCTCAGTATCTTCAACTGCATAATTCCGCTTAGCGGCGCCTTCCATCAGTTTCTCCAAATTAGAGTACAAATTATGCGGGGCCTTACGGGTCTTGTCACGCCAGAAATAAGCGCCCGCATTCGAAATTTCATCTAGATCATCTTTATGCTGTCTTTGCAGAATTGCATATGCATCATTACTCGCACCAGCATGAACAAGGACTCCGTGATAACTCTCACCTAAATCGATCATGTAAGGCCGAATACTGCGTATAGGTCCAATCCGTGTGACTTCCTCTTTCCCCTGGTAGATAGCGATTAATCGGGTGACTCCACCTTCCGCCAATACTTCATATACGATATCCGCTCCACCAAGACCCGATTGTGGGCGGGCAGCTGGTGCATTATTAATCATGACTGCTATTGGACGACGAACTACCGGTTCCTCTAGCGGAAGTCCGGTCAGTGGGGCTATGTAGGCTGGCTTTGCTGGGGTTGGTATCAGCTCCTCTTGTATATCCTCCGTTGCAAGTGGAGTCGAAGTATCAGGTACCTCTTCCTTCGGCGATCCGCATGCGGGAATGACGAGGAGACAAAGAAACAGGATCAGGGGAACAGCATGTTTAGTAAAATTCAATATTATAATTCCTCCATAATTCCATATTTTTCTTTCAGTATACGACAAAAAACACCCTTTCGGAAAGACAAGGATGTTGTGGAGTTTACATTATCATTACAAAACTCGTGATATCTAATCAGATATCATTATCTCTTCCGCCGAATATCCAACAATTCAAGCTTAGGCTACCATACTGGTAGTCTTGGAATAGCTTACGGGCAGTGCGGTCAGTATCCCCCGCCCCCATAGCATATAGGAGTGGAACCAAATGCTCATTAGCATAAGCAGGCACAGCTTCACGAATGTGAGGGGCTCTCTTCTCGTATTGCATTAGAGAGCGCAAATCCCAGTTCACCAGTTGCTCTCCAATCCAATCATCGAATTCCACAGCCCAAGTCGCTGGACGTGCGTTCACCTCACCGAGTAGTCGTAAGTTATGAACCAAACCGCCGCTCCCTATGATCAACACATTTTGTTCTCTAAGCCCGGACAACATCTTCCCTATCGCATATTGTTCTTCGGGCGAACGTTTGGAATCTACAGATAGTGACACCACCGGTACGTCCCCGTCTGGATACATAGCTCTAAGTACAACCCAAGCCCCATGATCAAGCCCTCTTCCTGAGGACATAGCATAAGGTAAATTGTTACTCTTAAAGATAGAGCTAATCTCTTTACTTAATTCGGGGTCACCTTGGACAGGATAGTTAATATCGTACATTTCATCAGGAAATCCGTAGAAATCATGTAGTGTCTCATGACTAGCATCCTCTGTGACATATTGTACTGGAGAATCCCAATGTGCTGAGAAAATCACAACTGCGCGCGGTTTCCTCAGGATCTCTTGTCCCAATTGTCCTAGAAATGTAGTGTACGTATTGTTTTCGATAGCCAGGGTCGGAGATCCATGTGCAATAAAAAGTGCAGGCTGAGTCATCTGAGCAAACCTCCCTAAGCCAAATTGGTTATACTCCCATTGTATCCCGATAGGAAGCGATTTACCAGATGTAGTATACGGAAGATCTGCGTTATGATCATGATTTTTTGTCAGATCATCCAATTCTGCCAATCACTCTGGATGGATTCTAGACCCCCTAGCCAATTCTTCGTCTTCTGCAATAATTGATTCTGGTGTTCGCCATTCGAGTACGTATGATTTCCTTGAAAGATAATCTCCTTATCACAACGGCCCTCTGAACGAGTCCAGAATACTTTTTGATACAAGAAGCCGTAATCTACAGGAATATCGTCATCGGAAGAACCATGAACGACCAGTACGTCTCCGGCAAATTTTATCGCCTCTTGAAATGGTTGATAAGTACCTAACGAATCGAAGAAAGTAGGGGTGAAACTATATCCAAGATAGTCAGCGCTACCATGTTTAACAGATGCGTCATACACTTTGCGGCCGGTTATTTTAACGATATCATTAAATGGATACCCAACAGCGGACCATAGAACCAAATTTTTCACGCGTCGGTCTCGTACTGCTGTCAGAATTGCAATCGCTCCTCCGAGACTATGACCGATTAAAGTTACACGGGTTGGGTCAATATCGCCGACACTAAGACCATAATCCAGAACAGCCCGAGTCTGAGCGATCAAGGAATCTATGCCTTCTCTTCCGTAATCACCACTGCTCTCGCCGCATCCTATATAATCAAATCTAACAACCAGGAATCCCTCGGCAGCAAGCTCACGCGCTGTCTTCAAGAAGAGTCGATCCACACCTATCCGATTGCCTACAAAGCCATGACATATAACTACAAGCGGAACACGATCCTTGCATCGTCCTTCCTGCTTAACATTTTGCGATGGATAATGGATACTTGCTACAATTTCCTCATTCCCATGATGAATAACAATTTGACGTTCCATCCCATTTGCCTCCCCCACTCCCGCGATGCAGGACACTATATAATATTAATCCGATAAGTTTAATGTGAATTATAGAACTTATCTTAACATCGCAGTAGGGGAAGTGTCAATCAGTTCATGTTAGGTACGCCAATACATTCATATTAATCATATGACTCAAGAAAATACGACTGTGTCGTTTCTCTTCCTTCCCATTGTTTCATAAATTGTGAATTACTCCATTGCACTGTGCCCGAGGGATGCCCTACTTCATCTTCAAACTCCAAAGAATCTTCCTCTGATACAACTTCCTCCAGACTGCCTCTAGAATGACTATTCAGCAAATAGCGCCGGGTGAGTTCCGATTCATTGTTCATCACGATGTTTAGCCTCCACTCATCAGGTTATAAATACCTTATTTAGTCTTAGAGATATTGGCTCATTTTATTCTCAGGGTTATTATGTATGGAGGGAATTCTTGCGAAGTTGGCGAAGCATGCAGTATACTACTTCAGAAAATCTGTAATCCATCTTTACTTAATAGGGGTTTTAGATCAGAACATCACCAATCAGTCCAGAAGGGGAGAAAGTTCTTGAACATACGAGAAATGAAGGACGAAACAAAGAAATTAACACAACAAATGAATCCAGCTAACAAGAAATATTTTAACGAGGTGGTAAGGTATATTAGTTCCGACTCCACTACATTAACGGAAACCAAAAGCGCAGAAATTTTACGGGGATTAGCCAAACAAATCGTCAATAATCAGCAGAAGGGTATTTCGGCCCAAGATGCCTTCGGAAACGACGCTTCTGTTTATAGTAATCAGCTTGTCGAGGACGTGTTAATGCGGAAGCCACGCACTCTGAAGGATAAGATTAAATACTACACCATGATTCCATGGGTGGCGCTAACTTGGGTATTCTTTATTTATATGATTACAGGATTTATGGGTAAATGGTTTGGAGGAGCGCTCGAGTATACGCAGATTAATACGTCCTTTCTTTTACTTGTTGCTGTAATATCGATCATTTTAATCGAAGCCGTTACACGTTTCCTTGGATCAGTGCCGGCAGAGGATGAGAAAGAGAAGAACTTATCTGCTCGGAAATTTGATCTTAAAGCCTTAGGAATATATATTGGTGTGGCAGTTCTTCTAGTTGCAGTTGGCCTTATGCTTGATCAAGTCATGCCATCCTTCACTGTTTCCCCTTGGGATAGCCTCATCGTATTTATCATCGGAGTTCTCGGGCATATTCTCATCTTTGCTCGCCGAGGCAAATAGCAAAAAGCCTATACGATGTTAATGGGACTGACCCCTTAACGTGAGACAAATTAAAACACCTTCAAGAGAATTCAACCATGTCGTAAGATATGGAGACAAACTTGGAGGTGTTTTTGCGTTGGCAACAAGAGTTAGCTACCCTGTAGAAGTAAAAATGAAAGCAATTGAAATGAGATTGGCTTGCATTCCGGTAAAAGAAGTTATGGAACAACTCAACATACGAAATAAGACACAAGTGAAAACTTGGATGCGGTGGTATCGCAGTGGTGAATGGAATCGGCTAGAGCAACCCGTGGGCAAACAATACAGCTACGGCAAAGGACCCGAGTATGCATCAGAACTGGAGAAACTAAAAGCTGAGAATCGGTTTTTGAAACAACAATTAGATGTACTAAAAAAGTACAAGGAGATGCAAAGGAGGTGTCACCAAAGATTGTAGTGGAATGGATCGAGTCTATCCGAGGAGAAGTGAGCGTTACCCAAGCTTGTGAATGGTTAGGGCTCCCTCGTACAACGTACTACCGTTGGAAATCAGCGTATGACACCGAGTGCAAAGATCACGTGGTAGAGAAGGTCCGGGAACTCTGTATGCAACATAAATTTCGCTATGGATACCGAAAAGTAACCGCGTTGCTTCGACTGGAACAAACAATCAATCATAAACGTGTACAACGGATTATGCAGCATGAAGGGTTGCAGTGTCGAGTTAGGATAAAGAAACGTAAACCAACGGGACAGCCCGCGTATCTAGCAGAACATCTGTTAAAGCGTGAATTTCAAGCCCATTTACCGATGAAAAAACTTGTCACGGACATTACATATTTACCCTTCGGCGGAAAAACATTGTACCTGTCGAGTATCTTAGACTTGTTTAACGGTGAGATTGTGGCTTACAGTATAGCCGACAAGCAAAACATCGCGTTTGTATTGGATACGTTAAACCAACTGCCTCCTCTACCAGGTACGATGCTCCATAGCGATCAAGGTAGCGTTTATACATCGGAGGCTTATCAGGCGGCCGTAAAAGGAAAAGGCATTACCATGAGCATGTCCCGTAAAGGAACGCCCGCTGATAATGCCACCATCGAATCGTTTCATTCCACGCTAAAGTCTGAAACGTTTTACCTCGAAGGGCTCACTTGTACAACGACGGCAATCGTTGAACAAACCGTTCGAGACTACATTATTTACTATAACTCAGTTCGTATTCAAACAAAACTAAAAAACCAGTCACCGATTGATTTTCGGCGACTGGCAGTTTAAACTTGCAAGGTGTTTTGATCCCTGTCTCACAAACGGGGGTCAGTCCCCTAACATGTCGTATGGGCTTTTTTTGTGCTTATTCGGTTTCTATTCCGAACTTCACTTTAGAATAATCTATCGGAGTTGGTGCTTTCACCTTATCAACTACAATAACCCCGTCGTATTGCTGGTTTGGAATAAATCTCATTACATTAGGCCGAACCTCTTCCGCAGTTAAACCGTCTTCAGAAGCGTAGATATGCCTGAACATCCAAGCATTATCATCATTCTTCACCTTGTGCTGGGTAAAATCAATGAAGGTATTGGTATATCCGCTCTGCATAACCAACTGTTCAAGACTCCCCTTCGTCGCTGGCTGAATAGTAAATGGTTTGTATGAAGAAATCGTGACAGACTCACCTTGGTTCATGTATAACCCGATCACATACATTTTGTCCTGTAGCTTCTGATGGAGCAACTGCCCCATACTTGTAAAACTATATATCCAGTTGCCATCTTCCTTAACCCGAATGCCCGAGGTATTCTTGGCAAGATGATCGTTATGTGCCCACAGAATGACTTTTTTCCCCGGATATAGTGTCTTCATCACCCAGTCTAGATTATCCGCCATCAGTTGGTCGCGTGAGGAGTATGCATTCGTCACGTCATCAAGTCCGCTTTTCAAAAATTCAACATGATCACTTAAAGATTTCAGGTAGATATCACAGATAAGTGGTTGATCAGGATAAATGGCTGCCAACTTTTCTGTTAGCTCTACTCTATGCTCCTCAATAAACTTGATCACTTCTTGATATTGAGGCTCATACGTATCGATCACCTTTTGCATTTCCGTTCTGTAAGCCGGATCCTTACTACCCATCCCATATTTGTTAAGGACTTCGTAAAAGTCAGTCATCGCTTGGAGTTCAAACTGCAAAAAGTTCTTCCCTTTATCAAGGTCAAGCTTAGCGATTCCCCCGGCAATAAATTGGGTCAAATAGGAACTTGTAAACTGCATGTCATATCCCGCCAAGTAAAGTGGCTTATCGCCCTTTCCTTGTTGCTTGATATAATCGAATAGCTCCAGTGTTTCTTCTGAATGCCAGATAGGAAAGATCGATGAGGTCATCATGGCCTCGGGGCTGAGAGAGTCCCTATTCTCATAAACAGCAGCCGCATCTCCCATCCCTGATTCAAATGCAATAACGTCAAATCCTAGCTCTTCATGTAAATATTTAATCAAGCGTGTCTTGATCTCACTATATTCCGCTACACGATGGAAGTTCTCCCCTAAACTCACAACGGTCTTATCTTTGAGCAATGGCTTGAGAAAACTTAGGTCTGAGAAATCGTCCGACTTCAATGACTTGATTTCGTGAGCATTATTTTTAAGCCAATTTCCCTGGCTCTGATCCACAGCGGCAAATGAATTAGCCGGGGCAAGCAATAACGAGAAACTTGCTACCACAGTCATCATAAACATGCTTATTCGCTTATAGCTTTTCATACTCTTCATACTTTTCATAATCGCATTAACTCCTTATTCTACTTGTTTCTATTAAACTAGGCTGTACATCGCGAATAGTGATATTAATAAATTAGATGAGGCATGAAACAAACAACCTGGAATGATGGAGCCCCAGCCTTTTTCTGACTGATCCATCCCAATACCCAACCAATACCACCAGTTAGTAAAACAACCCCGATCATTCTCATTTCAAATCTACCGCTAATGGAAGACAGCATGATCGCATGTAATGAGCCAAATAAAATCGCTTGCGTAAGATTAGCTATGTTAAAGCCAAATCTCGAACAAAGCCTTTTGTTGATGAATCCACGAAATAATATTTCTTCTGAGAGTCCTGTTTGTAGGAAAGAGTAAATCAATGCGGGTATTATTGCTGAGGCACCTTGTGCTGCAAATTGAGAAGTTGCTAATTCAGTCGAGTTGGATAGCATAGGCAAAAGGTATATTATCGTAAAACAACCTACGACAACAAAGCAGACATATAACCATAGAAGCTCCGCTTTGTTGCGTATAATAGGCCTTGTCAGTCCTAGCCAAACAAAGAAATTTTCTTGTTTCCTACTCGTAAACAACCAAAAGATAAAGGGTATAAATGAAAAGAGCAGCACTTGAATCACTGCACTAATCAATAGTGAGACAGTATTCATACTTGTTCTTTACGGTTTAGTAATAATACCGTTGCGTATATAATGAGCGCGATAAAGATCAGTTCTATTGCAACGGTGCGCAAATCGATTAAAAGTAGGCTACGATCGATCTTAAGCTGACCACCACCTGTCACATACGACAGCTCAACTTCCGTTCCACGCGATATAACTAGGCCCGTCGCACCATTGGTTTCCCCCAGTAACTTTACTTCTAACCAGTTGAGAGCGCTCTGAATGGCGAAGAAACTGATAATCCCGATCCATCCGCCAAGTCTTCCTTTGATTGATGCACTAAGCGTACTCGCTAACATGATCGTTACGAAAAGGAAGGTATATGCCCAGAACAATTGAAACAGTACGACTAGCACATCTGGTACAGAACCTAATAGATCAGCTATCTGATCCGCACTTAAAATACGTTCAAAATAATTGTAAATAACAATATGCAGTACCGAAATAGCAAGAAGTACAATGAACGTGATCCATCCTAGAACCAGAACGGAGAAGATAATATGACTGGAACGTTGCGGCAATAATCTCCGACTATAGGCTTTAATATTCTTTCTGTATGTTATTGCTACTAGAATGACGCTAAACGTTCCCACGAACGAATATAACACAATAGTTAATGCGAGAATGATTTTGGGGTCCCAGCCCCTGATGTTACCCATAATCGATATAATCAGTTGCAGTGCGATTAAGATAGCACCCACACTTAGAAAAGTAGTGGCATTGCGTTTCAAGTCGTATTTAAGCAGCTTCATCATTCTGCAAACACCTCTTTGAACATGTCATCTACACTTTTACCGTGTTTGATACGAATATTCTCAACTTCATCCTGCATGACAACTTGGCCATCACGGATAAAGATCACTTCATCAAAGATACGTTCAATGTCTCTGACTAGATGAGTTGATATCAGCATACTGCTGTCTTCGCTATAGAACTCTACGATGGCATCAAGAATTTTTGTGCGTGCCACAGGATCGACTCCGCCAATAGGCTCATCAAGCAAATACAACTTAGCGTTGCGGGATAGAGCAAGCGTTAATTGTAGTCTCTCGTTCATTCCCTTGGATAGTGAACTGATCCGATCCCTGGTGCTCAAGTTCATGAAATCAAGCATCTTCCGTGCCTTAGCCTCATCGAAATCGGCATAGAAGTCGCGGGAGAATTCGAGGGCATCACTTACTTTCATCCATGATTCAGTTAGTGGACGATCAGGCATGAAGGAGACGATAGCCTTCGTACTAAGTCCCACTGGAATGCCCGCTACCGAAGCTGTCCCTTGCGAGGGGCGAATCAGCCCCGCAGCGATTTTCATTAATGTTGTTTTTCCGCTTCCGTTTGTTCCGAGTAGGCCAACTATTTTACCTGCACCTATGTCGAATGTAACGTCGCGTAACGCTTTTTTGGAACCATAGGATTTAGAAATTCCTTGAAACTGCAATAAGCTTTCTTCCATTTCCATTCTCCTTATCATTTGGAGTAACTCATCCAAGTAGTATTTAGCTCTTATTCTCCGCTTCGACTGCTTCAGCCACGATGACTGCAATATCCTGATTGGAAAAACCGAGCTCTTGCATGCCATGAATAAAGCTATCCAGCAGATCTCCTGCCATTTCTTTTTTTATGGTCATAATTTTCGCTTCCTCACTTGTCACATATCTTCCTAACCCGCGTCTTGTCTCGACTACATCTTCCCGTTCCAGTTCTTGAAACGTTCGTTGTATCGTGTTTGGATTAATTTGCAATTCTGCTGCAAGCTCGCGAACGGAGGGGATTTTATCTCCAGCCTTTAATTTACCGGTTACAATCTCTCTCTTGATCCTATTCATAATCTGCAAATAAATCGGTAAGTTATTATCGAATTCCATACTCACAATGTGAATTGCTCCTTTCCGCCGTTATGCCTGTTTTAGAGCATAGCTCTATGCGACATCCCGTTTTTTAAACGTAACAAAGCTTGCTCCAAGAAACAATACCATATATACAGCAATTACTATAAGTGAGAAATTCATCGTCATCCCTTTAAATGGCGCACCACCGTTACTGTATACCGACAGGTCCGCATTTGTAAAAATTATATATTTAACCACGGCGTATTTAGATAGCAACATCGTAACCAAACCCTCAAGTAGAACTATAAACATGCCTACTCCGATCGTTGCACCTGTTGATTTTGTTAGCACACCCACCATAAATGTGATCGTAACATACACGAGCGTGTATATTAGACTGTATAGGCCTCCCGTAAAGACATCGTTCCAGCCTATCTCAGATCCACTAAAGCCAAATGCAATTCCTCCGGTGATCATAGCAACAATTCCTGTGCAAAGAAATAGAGATAATGTATACAGCACTGCTGTCACATACTTCGAAGCAAGAATTTTATTCCTACTTTGGGAGCGTATGAGTAGCAGCTTGATCGTCCCTAGACTGTACTCCTTGGTCACGATCCCCGCTGAGGCAATAATAGCCAAGAAGGTGATAAACTGTCCCATGCCACTGTGAGACATGGCATTTTGAATAAAGTCCAAGGTAGATACAAATTTTCCTTCTGAACCCATTCCCCCTGTCGACTCATATACTTTAGCTAAATAACCGAACAATCCTACATAACCGATCAAGACCGCATAAGGGATAAAGAAACTCCGTTTCTTCGACAATTTCAACCATTCGTTAACAACCAGATTTCCAAAACTACGCAATGCGGTTCCCCTCCGTCCATTTCAAGAATTCATCTTCTAGTGACTCGCGGTTCTCCTGAATCCGATAAATCGCTATCCCTTCCGTACCTAAAGCATTCACCACACGTGGGATATAGCTATCACGGACTGCCACTCTAACTTCATTCATTTCCAGAACGCAATCCAGAACTTGTATCTCCTCCATACGTTCCAGTCTTTCTTTAGCCCGCAATGCGTCATCTACACGGAAAGTAACATTCACCTTTTCAGCCGCATCAACCGGCATACTGAGTGATCTCATCGTGACTAGCTTACCTTCTTGGATGACAACAACTCGGCTACACATCTGTTCCATCTCCGACAACAAATGGCTCGAGACTAGAATCGCTATTCCTTCTTGGCTGGCGATTTGCTTCAAGTAGTCCCGCATTTCCCTTATACCTGCGGGATCCAATCCATTAGTTGGTTCGTCTAATATTAAGATCGAAGGTTCATGTAGCAAGGCTTGTGCAATCCCTAGACGTTGCCGCATCCCAAGCGAGTAGGCCTTAACTTTCTTATTCATCGCTTCCTCTAATCCAACAAGCTTCGTCACCGCGTGAATTCGTTCCTCTGTTATCCCCTTCGTCATCCGTTGGTATTGCTTCAAGTTGTCATAGCCGGTCATATAGGGGTAAAACTCGGGATTCTCAATAATTCCACCAATATGGGAGATCGCTTCGGAAAAATTACTTCGAATACTTTGCCCTTTGACGAGCACATCCCCTTCTGTCATCCCAATCAAACCAACAATCATACGAATTGTAGTTGTTTTACCTGCCCCATTCGGGCCGAGTAATCCCACAACTTCCCCTTGCCGCATATCAAATGAAAGTTGATCTACGATCACATGCTTTCCGATCTTCTTGGTTACCTTGTTCACTGAAAGAACGACTTCATGCTTCTCTTGCTTAAGTCCGTTCATAACGCACCTCTTTTGTATTAGTGTTATAGTTGAATAGTACACTAGTAACATGACATTGTAAAGAGCTTTTTTTGGGAAAATAATACTTTCGGGGTGCCTAAATTCAAACTCTGCAGATCATTATAAAAAGATGCTCACTCAATTAACTGAGGAGCACCTTAACATATCCATTCATAAAACTATGATTTTCGAATTCTTCTACGCTTAAATCAACAAGTTAAACAAATTTATATCATGATTTAGCTCTTTGTATTCGATACCACTTTTATCCATCCTGCTAATTAGCCCGTCATAGTCAGCTTTGTCACTCAGCTCGATACCAACCAACGCCGGGCCGTTCTCCTTATTATGTTTCTTCGTATATTCAAACCGCGCAATATCGTCTTTGGGACCCAGTACTTGCTCCAGAAATTCACGGAGAGCACCGCTGCGCTGCGGAAAGTTAACAACGAAATAATGCTTCAATCCCTCATAAATGAGCGAGCGCTCTTTCATTTCCTGCATCCGATCGATATCGTTATTCCCACCGCTTATAATACACACAACCGTTTTCCCACGGATTTGATCTCGATACATATCTAGCGCAGACACAGGTAGCGCACCTGCAGGCTCAACCACAATTGCACTATCGTTATACAACTCAAGTATAGTCGTACAAGCTTTACCCTCCGGCACTTGAACAATATCATCAATTAAATCAGTACAGATCTTATAGTTCAGATCTCCTACACGTTTAACAGCTGCACCGTCAACGAATTTATCTATGCTCTCAAGCGTGACCACCTTGCCTTGCTTTAAGGCTTCAGTCATGGATGCCGCACCTGATGGTTCTACTCCGATTAATTTCGTTGTAGGACTTACCGTTTTAATATATGTACCTACCCCAGAGACCAATCCTCCGCCGCCAATCGTAACAAAGATATAGTCAGCAGGTGCATCAAGAACCTCCATAATCTCCATTCCGATCGTTCCGTTACCAGCTACGATCTTCTGATCGTCAAACGGATGAATGAAGGTTCTTCCTCCTTCAGTACAAGCCTTCATAGCTTCAGCATAAGCGTCATCATAAGTGTCACCTGTAAGAATAATCTCCACATGTGAGCCACCAAAACGTTTCACCTGCTTCACCTTTTGGTTTGGTGTCGTACTCGGCATATAGATTTGTCCTTGAATACTAAGTGCATTGCATGAAAATGCTACACCCTGAGCGTGATTACCTGCACTTGCGCATACAATTCCCTTCTTCATATCTTCCGGTCCAAGACTACGAATCCTATTATAGGCTCCTCTTATTTTGAAGGAACGTACGATCTGTAGATCCTCACGCTTTAAGTACACATTACATTCATATTTTGCCGATAAAGTAGGATCTAATTGCAGCGGAGTGCGTCTAACAACTTCCTTAAGAACATGATGTGCTCGTACGATATCTTCCATTCCCACCACTTGCCGTTCTCCCTTGCTCATCTCTTTCTCCTCGATTCGTATGCTTTATATAATTAATTATAAGTGCTATGTCTTAATCTAACGCCCGCACTACAAAAGGTTTCAACTTCTTCTCAATGACCGCACGCTGCGACTCAAGCTGCTCCGGTAGATCAAGTCTCCCACCTAAATCCTTTATTCTCTGATCACATTGAAATCCAGGAAGGTCTGTTGCGATCTGAAAAAGAATATTCCCAGGTTCACGGAAATACATAGCCTTGTAGAATTGTCGATCGACAATTTTGGCAGACTGCATTTCACTAGTTCCAATAAGAGAACCCCATGCTTCCAGTTCCGCGTAATCCTTGGCTCTCCAAGCGATATGATGCACCGTTCCTGCACCACCTTCACCTACTGGGATATTCTCAGCATTCAAATCTATCACATTGCCGAGCTCGCCGTCTGCCTTAAAGCGGATTAAGCCCTCTTCTGCAGCAATCTTGCGAAGTCCAAGTAAGTTCACAAGCACCCGTTCCGTACTTTTACTATTAGAGCTGAATAGAAGCGCACCAGCAAATCCTTTTATCGCAAACTCCACCGGCACTGAACTTAATGACCACCAGCTATTAGGTCCCTGCTCTCGCTCTACTAATTCAATAATTAGTCCAGAATTATCGGTAAAAGTAATATATTTTTCATCAAAACGAGTTGCTTCCATCACTTCAATTTGAAAATGCTTAAGTCTTTTTCGCCAAAAAATCAGGCTATCCTTCGGGACAGCATACACAGTAATACCGACTTGTCCGCCTCCAAGCGTCCCTTGACGGGCATCTTCTTGTGGAAAAAAACTAATGATTGTCCCTGGACTTCCGGATTCATTACCAAAATATAAATGGTGTATCTCCGGGGCATCGAAATTAACACTCTGCTTCACGAGTCTCAGTCCGAGAACCCCCGCATAAAAATCGACTGTAGCCTGCACGTCGTTGACAAATGCGGTTATATGATGAATTCCCGTTGTTACTGGCACGGTCTTTCCCCCTGAACTTTGATAATCGTTACTTGTCGTCCTATTACATTCCCTATTCACCAATCCCAATCCGGGCATCTTGTCCAAAAGAGAACTGTACCCCCTATTATAATGGAAATCACCGTGGAATTTAAAGCGCTAAAGTTCTATATTCGATTTATTCAAACCTTCATCTACAAATTGCATCTAAGTTGTGACACTATAACAATCAGGGCGCCTCTCCAGTTAAAGCCCGAAAGCTCAAATGGAGTGACGCCCTAATTGGTTTAATCTTTCTTTGGAATAAGCCGTTCGTCTGTCTTACCTTCATGATGATTGTCATAAACCAATTCTGTTAGTTCCCACTCCGTCGTTCCGAGCACCAGATCAGCAGGGAATTCCTCGCCCCTTTTTAGACATTCCTCGTGCCCTACTTCGTTAGTATATACGCCATCCACATCCACGATTTCACGGGATATTGGAGACATTTCTTTATCCTTTTTACTCATTACATGACGCCTCCCAAATTCAGAGAATGGGTGAGAATAACTCTCCATTAACATACGTCAAAATAACCTCTGTTATCCTTGGGAAGCGTCTTGGTTATACTTCCATTTTCTTCACTGGACGTAATACAGCATAACCATAACCTTCTGGAAAATGCCGCTGGTAATCTTGTTTCTGCTCTTCATCCCAGACATATCCAAGTGTCCTTGGATCAAAGTTCCAAGCTAGTTCCTCCACGGCCTGCATAACGGGCCAATTATCCTGTAAATAATGATACGGAGGATGATAGAACACGATATACTCCGAATCAGGAATTAGCTTATGCTGCATACCCTCAGGTATATCTCCAATATCATCCATTGGCACGGGAATTCCGTATAAATATCCCTTTCTCCCCTTCTCATAAAACCAACCTGCAGTTTGTCCAAGCTGGCCCAACAATGTGCGGCTAGACATGCTCTCTAATGTACCGGAAATCTCATCACAATTATGATCGTTCCCCCAAAAATCACCATAGTTATCGGTATCAATATCCCATAGACCGATAAATTTGTGGGCTGGAATAAACTCCATTTTAACCTCAACTGGTTGCACTCTAGAATTATCCATCGTATCTTGCTCCTTCATTGAATAATGATAAGGAGAGAACACTTCAGTCCTGACTTTAAGCTGAATTGGATGCTTAGACCTACGATAAACATTTGGTGAAACTCCAAACGCTTTGACGAAAGCACGTGTCATAGCTTCTTGGGAGGAGAAGCCATACATCACAGCTACATCCAAAATTCGTTCATTCGTGTCGCGGAGCTCCATAGCAACACGGCTGATACGCCGCATCCAGACATAATCCCTTAATGTCATTCCCGTGACGAGATGGAATTGCTTGGTGCAGTAATACGGTGAATAACCTAACTGCTGTGACATTTCTAGTAAAGTTGGTGTCTCACCTAAATTATCGTCTACCCAATCAATCATCAACTGCACCATCTCATTCCATTCGTACATTGTAGCTGTCACTCCTCTCATCACAAATCGTAGCATACGAGCAAATATACACTTTTGATCTCACTTGCATAATGAATACAACAGTGATTCAAGAATACCCTGACATCGATAAATACTTATCAGGAAATTCTCCAGCTAATAGATAAATATCCTTCTCGGAAAAGAGTTTAACTGGAATTTCTCCATCTGATTCGATACTTGAAGCTAGTACGTGAAGAATCAGCTTCAATTAGCTGGAGTTTTTCCAGTTAGATAGCTGAAAATGGTACCACTCACAAACTTAACAGGAGATTTTCTAGCTAAATAAATAACAGCATCATCTGGGAGTCTAAACACTCTTACAGGTAGCTCTAAATAGAAAAAGACCTTCACAACTACGACTATCGTAGAAATGAAGGTCCTCAAATGTGTACTCTATACTAAGGCTTTAGCCGCAATATCACTTCGATTGTGCTTGCCTTCGAATGTAATGCCTTCAGCTATAGCATAAGCGTTCTTGCGTGCGGCAGCAATGTCTTGTCCTATACCCACAACGCCAAGAACGCGTCCACCGTCAGTAACCCATTCGTCGTCTGCATTCTTTGCCGTACCGGCATGGAATACAAGCGCATCCTTCGCTTTCTCAAGTCCTGAGATCTGTAATCCTGTCGGATAGGAAGCGGGATATCCACCGGAAGCGAGCACTACGCATACAGCTGCTTCATCGCTCCACTCAATCTCGACCTGATCCAGTGTGCCGTTTACAGCAGCCAAGAAAATTTCCAACAAGTCGCTCTTCAAGCGCGGTAGAACAACCTGTGTCTCAGGGTCGCCAAACCGAGCATTAAACTCGATTGTCTTGGGCTTACCATCAGGTGAGATCATCAGACCTGCGAATAGAATACCACGGAAATGACGTCCTTCCGTAACCATTGCTTTGGCTGTCGGCTTGATAATTGTTTCGATAGCTTCTTCAATAATGCTATCTGCAATGTGAGGTAGCGGGGAGTAGGTTCCCATACCACCTGTATTTGGACCTTGATCCGCATCATAGACCTGCTTGTGATCCTGCGCAGCTGCCATCGGACGAACCGTCTCTCCATCAACAAAGGCCAGAATAGACATCTCTTGACCTGCTAGGAACTCCTCGATAACGACCTGGGCACCGGATTCACCAAAAACCTTATTCACCATGATATCTTTTAAGGCAGATTCGGCTTGCTCGGAGGTAAATGCAACCGTAACACCCTTACCAGCAGCCAGCCCATCCGCTTTGATAACTATCGGCAGAGGTTGGCTCTGTAAATATTTCAGCGCCGTCTCATATTGATCAAACTTCTCGTAAGCCGCTGTTGGAATATCGTATTTCTTCAGCAAATCCTTCATGAACGTCTTACTTCCTTCAATATACGCCGCATTCTTGCGCGGTCCAAATACCGGAATATCCTTAGCCTCAAAAGCATCTACAATTCCATCCACAAGTGGATCATCAGGACCAACGACAACAAGCCCAACTTTCTTCTCCTGTGCGAAAGCTGTCAGTCGGTCAAACTCGTTCACCTGAATAGGTACAATCTCCGCAATTTCGCCAATTCCAGCATTACCTGGCGCACAATAAATTACTCCTGCATTCGGACTTTTGGCTAATGCCCAGCAAATTGCATGTTCGCGGCCTCCGCCACCAATCACTAAAATATCCATTGTTTCCCCCTTTGCTACCTAGCAAGAAACGGCAGGACGTCTGCAAGAATGATGAGCGGAGACATGATTCACACACGTCCCCACTCACCTACTTATTAACGGTCCTGCCGCCCTATTATAGTTGAACTAATCATTGTGATTATAGGCTCCGTGAGCGAAAAGTTCTTACGATCGCTGTTGTCCCCAAATTTCTTGATTGAATTATTATAAAGGTTGAAATTCGGGGACAAAGGCGAACGAAGCTTATCCTTCCGATGTAGCTTTCCTAAGGAAAGCTTTTAGCTTCTTTAGAATCATTTCGCTCTCTCCGCAATATCATCATTCTTTATTTCATCAAATATAGCCGGTTATAACTTAGTGTTTGAAATGTCTTACGCCAGTAAATACCATGGCAATTCCATATTTATTCGCCATTTGAATCGATTCTTCGTCTTTAACCGATCCTCCTGGTTGAATGATAGCCGTTACACCAGCTTTTGCAGCAGCTTCTACTGTATCTCCCATAGGGAAGAACGCATCGGAAGCGAGTGCACTGCCTTGTACCTTGTCGCCCGCTTGTTCGATTGCAATTTTTGCCGATCCAACTCGGTTCATTTGTCCTGCACCTACACCAATTGTCATATCATCTTTAGCTAATACGATCGCATTAGACTTCACATGCTTAACAACTTTCCAACCGAAGAGTAGTTGTTTCAGTTCTTCCTCTGTTGGCTTACGGTCAGTTACAACTTTCAAATCTGCTTCAGTCACCGAGTGAGTATCACTCTCTTGGATTACCATACCTCCGTCGATGGAAGTTACAACGAATTGACTCTTCCGATCGCCACCAAGTTCCAAACCACCTAATTTCAATAGGCGAATGTTTTTCTTCTTCGTAAGGATATCAAGCGCTTCTTGCGTAAAGCCTGGGGCAAGGATGATCTCAAGGAAGATATCCTTAAGTAGATTTGCCGTATCTTCGTCGATGATGCGGTTAGCCGCTACAATTCCGCCGAAGATCGACACTGGATCTGCTTGGTATGCTTTTTCATAGGCTTCATAAATGCTCTTGCCTACACCTACACCGCAAGGATTCATATGTTTCACTGCTACTACGGCTGGTTCTTCAAATTCTTTGACAATCTGCAGAGCCGCATTCGCATCGTTAATATTATTATAGGACAATTCTTTGCCGTGCAATTGCTCAGCCGTTGTTAGTGTGTCTGCACCCGCAAGCGGTTTGCGATAGAATGCCGCCTTTTGATGTGGATTCTCACCATAGCGAAGATCTTGAAGCTTCTCGTAAGTAACTGTGAAGCGCTCCGGAAGTGGATCACCATTCACATTGCTTAAATAATCAGAAATCAAAGCATCATAAGCCGCCGTGTGGCGGAAAACTTTGGCCGCAAGCCGTTTACGTGTTTCAAGGGTCGTGTCGCCTTCACTACGAATCTCTTCGAGAACCTTACTATAGTCGTCAGAATCAACAACTACACTAACAAAGGCATGGTTCTTAGCGGCGGAACGAAGCATAGTTGGTCCACCAATATCGATATTCTCAATGGCGTCTTCATAAGCCACATCCGGTTTAGCAATCGTCTCTTGGAACGGATATAGATTAACGACTACTAGATCGATATAATCAAGACCAAGTTCCTTCATTTGGGCCTGATGTTCTGCGCTATCACGCACAGCCAGGAGTCCGCTATGAACAGCAGGATGTAGCGTCTTTACACGACCATCCAAAATTTCGGGAAATCCTGTCACATCAGAAATACCGATGACAGGTACCCCTTCCTTCGACAACAGGTTTTTCGTTCCCCCTGTCGAAATAATCTCCACACCCAATTGCGACAGCTCACGGCAAAAATCCACGATACCTGTTTTATCTGATACACTTACTAGCGCTCTTTTGATACTCACGAATTGGCTCCTCCTTTATAATGGCAACTGACTTGGACGCTCTAGCGACAAGTTAATTTAATAACCCGATATTTCTCGGGAAATATCGAAATCATGTCACGCATCCACTTCGAAAAATACTTATTTCGCATTCATTGTCATACCCATAGTGCATTTCAGCATATTGGCGCATATTCGAATGTCAGATCCCGTGCTCTACTGTAATCTTTCGACCCGATATATGGACACGTCCCTTAGCGAACCATGACACAACCTTAGGATATAATTCTGACTCCGCTGTATGAATCTTGTCTTCAAGTGACTGAATACTGTCATCCTCGTCGATGTGAACCACTTGCTGAGCAATTACAGCACCGCTGTCCATCCCACCATCCACCAAATGAACCGTAACTCCAGTTACTTTGACACCATAATTCCAAGCTTGACCAATCGCGTTGACTCCAGGAAACGACGGCAATAATGAAGGATGAATATTAATCATTCGGCCAGCATAAAGATCGACCAAAACTGGAGTAAGCAGCAGCATATATCCAGCAAGCACAATGAGATCAATACCTCTATTGGCAAGTTCCACAGCAATCTCCGTTTCGTATTCTCCCCGGGAAGCGTACGCCTTCGGATCGAATAACAAACAGTCTATACCTGCTTTGCGTGCACGTTCCACCACAGGAGCCTGTGCCTTATTACAGACAAGAAGGGCGATTTCCGCCCCAAGCTTGCCATCATTCGCCCAGTCCACTAGATTCTGAAAGTTACTTCCTTGGCCGGAGGCAAATACAGCAATCCGGTACGGGGACGTCATTATATTTCAACTCCTGCAAATGTCACTTCCCGATTTCCTTCGGTTACCCGTCCTATGACATAAGGGGTTTCTCCCGCAGCACGAAGAGCTTCTAGCGAAGACTTGGCTTGATCTTCACCAACTACGATGACCATCCCTATGCCCATATTGAATGTAGTAAACATGTCACGGTTGCTAACATTACCCTTCTCCTGCAACAGCGAGAATATCGGCAAAATTGGCCATGTTCCATAATCAATATTTACGTTCACACCATCCGGCAGCATCCGTGGAATGTTCTCAATAAATCCACCGCCCGTAATATGCGCCATCCCTTTTACTTTTACCTGCTCTAGTAAGGAAAGTACGGGCTTCACATATAATTTAGTTGGTGTGAGCAATACTTCACCAAGCACCTCGTTACCAAGTTCAGGCAACTTATCATGAAGATCATAGCCAGCATCTTCTAGCAATGTTTTGCGTACAAGTGAGAAACCATTACTGTGGACTCCACTTGAAGCCAAACCGATTACGGTATCTCCTGGTGCAATCATGCTGCCGTTAATGATTTTACTCTTATCGACAACACCAACAGTAAATCCGGCGATATCGTATTCACCTTCTGCATACATACCAGGCATTTCTGCTGTCTCGCCGCCAATTAGTGCGCAGCCTGATTCCGAGCAACCATCAGCAATACCTGATACGATTGCTTCAATCTTAGTAGGAATTACTTTATCGCAAGCAAGATAATCTAGGAAGAAAAGTGGCTCTGCACCTTGCACAATGATGTCGTTGACACACATAGCTACAGCATCGACACCAATCGTGTCATGTTTGTCCATAGCGAAAGCAATTTTCAGCTTCGTACCTACGCCGTCTGTTCCTGATACAAGCACAGGTTCCTCGTATTTATCCTTATTCAATCCGAACAAGGCGCCAAAACCGCCCAAATCAGTCATTACTTCTGGACGCAATGTCCGCTTAACGTGACTCTTCATCCGTTCTACCGCTTCATTACCCGCCGCGATATCTACTCCGGCATTTTTATATGCTTCAGACACGTAAGGACACTCTCCTTAAGGTTAATTTCTTAATCCTATGAACTACTTAGCTATTAACAACTACAGCCGAATTTCTCTTCACCGTCAAAATCAGTCCGTGTAGGGTAGTCGTTATCGAAGCAAGCCATACAAAGTCCACCTTTGTACTCACTTCTGCTGTCGCCACCAACCGCTTGAATTAGGCCTTCGGGACTTAGGAATTGCAGTGAGTCTGCGTTGATCTCTCGGCAGATTTCTTCAATCGTCTTATAGGAGGCGATCAAGTCTCCCCTATCAGGTGTATCGATCCCATAGAAGCAAGGATTCTTGAAAGGTGGTGATGTAATACGAACGTGGACTTCTGTTGCACCAACTTCACGCAAAAGATTAACGATACGCCGAGAAGTCGTACCACGAACGATAGAGTCATCGATCATGACAACACGTTTACCTTCCACCACACGGCGAACGGCACTCAGTTTCATCTTCACACCCTGCTCACGCAGTTCTTGGCTTGGTTGAATGAAAGTACGTCCCGTGTATTTATTCTTGATCAATCCTAGCTCATAAGGAATGCCTGTCTGCTCAGCATAACCTATCGCAGCAGATATACTAGAATCAGGAACACCGGTCACAATGTCTGCATCCACGAATGATTCCTGTGCCATGATCTTCCCCATCCGTTTGCGGGAAGAATGCAGGTTAGAACCATTCAAATCACTATCAGGACGGGAGAAGTATATGTACTCCATTGCACATAGTGCCTTCCGCTGCGGAGTGGCAAAACGCTCCTCACGTAGACCGTCCTTATCCAGCACAAGCATTTCACCAGGTTGAATATCTCGAACCATTTCAGCTCCAACAACTTCAAATGCACATGTCTCCGAAGAGAATAAGTACGCATCACCCAGACGTCCCATAGTTAGTGGACGTAGACCGTGTGGATCACTAGCAACGATCAACTTATCATTCGTAAGCAGTAAGAAGGCAAATCCACCAACCAATTGGCCAAGTGCATCCTTTGCCGCTTCGACGAAATCTTTCGAAGACCGCGCGATCAAATGCGCAATAACTTCCGTATCACTTGTCGTTTGAAAGATCGATCCGCTTTGCTCCAATTCATGCCGAATCTTCGGTGCATTGACGATATTGCCGTTCGTTGCCACCGCCAGATCACCATCGCGGTACTTGAAGATAAGTGGTTGAGCGTTCGCCAGTCGACTGTCTCCGCTAGTTGAATAACGGACATGCCCGATAGAACGATCACCTTTTAATGACAGCAACTTATCTCGATCAAATACTTCCTTAACGAGTCCCATACCACGGTGATAATTAAAATCTTCACCATCCGAAACGCATAGGCCTGCGCTTTCTTCCCCCCGGTGCTGCAATGCATGCAGTCCGTAATAGGATAAGGAGGCAGCTTCGGGATGATTAAACACCCCGAACACGCCACACTCTTCCTTTAAGGTATCAAATATATCGTCTTTCCCTGTACCTTCGTTATAATAATCTCCCGTCCAAAGACCTTGCGGTATTATGAGTTCATCAGACATGGAATTACATCCTCCCAGACCTGCTTCAATCCCTTCACCGGTCTGCTTAGAACGGAGTTACCGCCCAAGATAATCTCAAGGTTTTGACCTTCAACCTTGCCGATATTCTTCACAGGTACACCACGTGATGAGATGAACTGTTCCAATTCAGCTGCTTTTTCAGGTGAAGACGATAGCAGAATACGGGACTGTGATTCACTAAACAATGTGATATCAGGACGAAGATTACTTTCAAACGAAACTTTTGCTCCAAGTCCTCCACTAATACAAGATTCAGCAAGCGCAACAGCAAGACCACCTTCAGACAAATCATGCGCCGAGCGCACTAGCCCTTGCTGGATAGCCGCAAGAACCGTGTCTAGCAAGTTCTTCTCGGTATTTAATTCAAGCTGCGGTGGACGTCCCTCAGTCACACCGTGTACGATCGCTTGGAATTCACTACCTCCAAGCTCAGCGAAAGTATCACCTAGCAATAGAATCGCATCACCCTCGGATTTGAATCCTTGTGTCGTAATATGATCTGTATCGTGAATTAGCCCTACCATACCAACCACTGGGGTCGGATAGATTGCGCCTTTCGTATTCTCATTGTATAGACTGACATTACCGCCGATGACCGGTGTATCTAGTTCACGGCAAGCTTCCGCCATACCATCTACTGCTTTTTCCATTTGCCAGAAGATTTCTGGTTTCTCTGGATTACCAAAATTCAGATTATCCGTAATCGCAAGTGGCTCCGCACCAGAGCAGACGATATTACGTGCCGCTTCGCTGACTGCGATCTTTCCACCAACTTCAGGATCGAGATACACAAACCGTCCGTTACAGTCGGTTGTCATCGCAAGTGCCTTCCGTGTTCCCCGAATGGTCACAACAGCCGCATCCGAACCCGGGCGAACCGCTGTGCTCGTACGAACCATATAATCATATTGGTTATATACCCAAGCTTTACTCGAGACAGATGGAGAAGATAACACTTTATCCAGTGCCTCACCTAGATCCGTAACCTCGTCGTAACGCAATGTATCCACATTGGCATTTTGCTCATAATAAGCTGGAACCGCAGATGGTTTGTCATAGATCGGACATTCATCTACAAGCGCCGTCACTGGCATATCACCTACTAATTCACCATGATGGAACAACTTTAGCATGCCATCATCAGTTACCTTACCTACTTTGGCACAAATAACGCCCCACCGATCAAAAATCTCCTGAGCTTGCGCCTCATCCTTCGGTTCTACAACGAATAACATCCGTTCTTGGGATTCGGAAAGCATCATTTCATAAGCAGTCATTCCGTCTTCACGTTGCGGTACTTGATCTAGGTAAAGTTCTAGACCATTCCCCGCCTTACTTGCCATCTCAGCACTGGAACAGGTAAGACCAGCAGCACCCATATCCTGAATACCCAGTACGATACCGGAATCAATCAACTCTAGACAAGATTCCATAACCAGTTTCTCCATGAAAGGGTCGCCTACTTGTACGGCCGTCCGTCTAGCTTCTGATTCATCCGTCAATTCTTCCGATGCAAATGTTGCCCCGTGAATACCATCTCTACCTGTTGGTGGTCCAACATAGAACACTGGGTTCCCTACACCTTTAGCTACACCGCGCTGAATTTTATCATGATCAATCAGACCCACACACATCGCGTTAACTAGTGGATTACCATCATAGCTATCATCGAATACGACTTCGCCACCCACCGTTGGAATGCCAATACAGTTACCATATCCAGCGATCCCTGATACGACATGTTCGAATAGGTATTTGACACGCCCACTTTCCAGCTTACCGAAACGCAAGGAATTAAGTACAGCGATAGGTCTTGCACCCATTGAGAAAATATCACGAATAATTCCGCCCACACCCGTTGCCGCACCTTGGTAAGGCTCGACTGCCGAAGGGTGATTATGACTTTCAATTTTGAATACAACCGCCTGATTGTCACCAATATCAACGATACCCGCACCTTCACCAGGTCCCATTAGGACGCGAGGTCCAGTGACCGGAAAACGACGAAGCAATGGTTTGGAGTTCTTATACGCACAGTGCTCAGACCACATTACGCTGAAGACACCAATTTCTGTATAGTTGGGACGACGCCCAAGAAAGCCACAGATCAGCTCGTACTCATTATCCGAGACACCCATTTGCTTATATATTTGCTGTTCTGCAATTTGCTCTGCATTCGGTTCCTTAGCGGATACTTGCTGACTCATGTTGATCCCTCCAAGCCTTTAATATCGAAATAAACATCCCTTTTCCATCTTCAGAACCTAGTAGACTGTCCACCGCGCGCTCTGGATGTGGCATCATGCCAACTACGTTGCCACGCTCATTGGAAATGCCTGCAATATCATCTAACGAACCATTCGGATTCCCTACATAGCGGAAAATAATTTGCTTGTTCTCTTCCAGTTTCGCAAGTGTTGCTTCATCACAATAATAGTTCCCTTCACCATGGGCGATCGGAATCTTGATCTCTTGACCCTTTTCATACTGCGATGTAAATGGATTCTCATTGTTCTCAACCCGGAGTATCGTATCGTGACAACGGAACTTCAACGACATATTGCGACGCAATGTACCCGGAAGCAGTCCTGCTTCAGTAAGAATCTGGAATCCATTGCAAATACCAAGAACATACTTACCTTGTTCTGCTGCCTTTGCTACCTCAGCCATAACCGGAGCAAACCGAGAAATGGCACCACACCGGAGATAATCACCATAAGAGAAACCACCAGGAACAAGAATACAATCGTATGCTGATAGGTCTGTTGCCGTATGCCATACGTAATCGACAGGTTCATTCAAAGTATCTTCTACCGCTTTATAGCAGTCGATGTCACAGTTTGAACCAGGAAATACAAGCACTGCGAATTTCATGAATCAAACCTCCAATTCAAAGCGGTAATCTTCTACAACTGTGTTAGCTAGTAACTTCTCGCACATGTCTTTAACACGGGCTTCAGCTTCATTCAGATCATTGGTATCCAGTTTGATTTCCATATATTTACCAATCCGAACACTTTGCGCTTCTGTATAACCCATAGAATGAAGAGCCCCTTGTACAGCAACCCCTTGTGGATCAAGTACACTTTGCTTAATAGTTACATAAACCGTCGCTTTAATCATATTCCTCGTATTCCTCCTAGTATTGGAATTTGCAGTATAAAATTGATGATCATGAAAGTAAATTATGATAGCTCTTGCTTCGTAAGGCGCTTGAATATGTCTCGGTAACGCCGAGTCGTCTCTTCCACTACGGCTAGCGGAAGGGGATCAGGCTTGCTGTTCTTGTCCCAATCTGAGCCTAACAGATAGGTGCGGACAGGCTCTTTGTCCATACTGTCGATTTCTATGTCGAGCGCATAATTTTCTCTAGCCCAGAAGCGTGAAGCATCCGGTGTGAAAATTTCGTCAATCAGAATCAGTTTGCCATCCACCAGGCCAAATTCCAGCTTACAGTCGGCAAGAATGATGTTGCGTTCCTCGCAGTAATCCCGAGCGAATTTGTACATCTCAAGGCTACGGCTGCGAAGTTGCTCCGCAAGGTCGTTTCCGACCATATCCACCATCGCTTCGAACGAAATGTCCTCATCATGACCTACATCGTTCTTAGCAGCAGGTGTAAAGATCGGTTCACGTAGTTTGTCGTTTTTACGGAGACCTTTCGGCAGATTAATGCCATTAATTTCACCATTCTGTACATATTGACGCCAACCGCCACCTGTTACATAACCCCGTACAACACATTCAATATCGATACGCTGCGCTTTACGAGTGACCATTACCCGGTTCTTGAGTATCGGCTTATGTTCTTCATTAATGACAGAACCAAGCTGTTCAATATCTGTATGAATCACATGATTCTCAATTAAATCCTTCGTCTTCTCGAACCAGAAGCTGCTCAGTTGATTCAGCACATTACCCTTATCAGGCACTGCTGGATCCAGTACATAATCAAATGCAGAGATACGATCTGTAACAACGATCAAATAATAATCTCCCAAATCATACAGTTCCCGGACCTTGCCTTTATACAGCAAAGGGGCGTTCACAATATCTTCTGCCGTGGAAATTGCCGGTGATGACATGTTTACTGTTCTCCTTTTGACGTCCTAGGACCCTGCTATGGGGTCCCACGCCTCATCGATTCATGTATTCTTGAACTATTCAGTCAAGCCTAGCTTGCGGAATATCGTATCCACATGTTTCAAATGCCATGAAGGATTGAAGGCATCTTCAATCTCTTCCTTACTAAGTACCGCTGTGATTTCTGGCGTCTCTTCCACAATGTCACGGAACTGCCGCCTTGTCTCCCAGGCCTGCATAGCGCGTGGTTGCACCGTATCATAAGCTTGCTCACGGCTGAATCCTTTGTCGATCAACTTCGTCAACACACGGCCAGAGAAAGGTACTCCGAATGTACGACCCATGTTACGTTCCATGTTCTCAGGGAACACGGTTAGATTCTTCACAATGTTACCAAAGCGATTCAACATGTAGTTGAGCAGCATGGTCGCATCCGGTAGAATGATACGCTCTACAGAGGAGTGTGAAATATCGCGCTCATGCCATAGTGTCACGTTCTCATAAGCGGATACCATATGACCACGAATGACGCGTGACAATCCAGAAATGTTCTCACTACCGATTGGATTACGTTTATGCGGCATAGCGGATGATCCCTTTTGCCCTTTAGCGAATGCTTCTTCTACCTCACGGAATTCACTCTTCTGCAAAGCACGAACTTCCGTTGCGAACTTATCAAGTGACGTAGCAACCAGAGCAAGCGAAGCCATGTACTCTGCGTGACGGTCACGCTGTAATGTCTGGGTTGAGATCGGCGCTGCTGTTGTACCTAGTTTCTTGCAGACAAATTCTTCAACGAATGGATCGATATTCGCATAAGTACCCACCGCACCAGAAATTTTACCAAACTGTACGCCATCCGCCGCCCGGCGGAAACGCTCTAGATTCCGTTTCATCTCCTCGTGCCACAGTGCCATCTTAAGACCAAAAGTTGTTGGCTCAGCATGAACACCATGCGTACGGCCCATCATTGGTGTGTTCTTATAAGCTATAGCTTTATTGCGCAGGATCTCGATGAAATTAATGATGTCTTGCTCCAAAATATCATTGGCTTGCTTAAGTAAATAACCGAGCGCTGTATCAACTACATCAGTTGAAGTCAGACCGTAATGTACCCATTTGCGTTCAGCACCAAGGCTCTCAGACACAGAACGAGTAAAAGCGATCACATCGTGACGAGTCTCCTGCTCGATTTCGTAAATACGATCAATATCAAAAGACGCATTTTTTCTAAGCAGCGCCACATCATCTTTCGGAATGACGCCGAGCTCAGCCCACGCCTCGCAAGCGCATATTTCCACTTCTAGCCAAGCCTTAAATTTATTCTCTTCTGTCCATATGGCTCTCATTTCCGGTCTGCTATAACGTTCGATCATGAATGTTGATTCCTCCAAATTTTAGTTTGCTGTATCCAGTCTAAACCGTCCTGCACATGACTACATAGTAAATTGATATGTCCCATCTTTCTTTTGGGGGCTGAACCATTCTTCCCATATAGATGAAGCTTCGGTACAACCTTGGAGTTTGCCCAAGTCAAATCTTCCTCTGTTAAAGCCTTAGCTACTGCATCCATATGCTCACCAAGCACATTGACCATTACCACAGGGGATAGAAGACTTGTCTTACCCAATGGTAAGTTGCAGATTGAACGAACATGTTGCTCGAACTGCGACGTCGTGCATGCCTCCATTGTATAGTGTCCTGAGTTATGAGGACGTGGTGCAAGCTCATTGACGTACAATTCTCCACCCTCTGTCAGGAACATCTCCACAGCGAGGAGTCCAACAGCCTCCATCGATTCCGCTATCCGAGCCGCTAGTTGCTCCGCTTGACGAAGCACTGACTCTTCCACTCTTGCTGGAACAATGGAGATATGTAGGATGTTATCCACATGAATGTTCTCGGCTACCGGGAACGTCATAACTTCCCCGCGTGGACTGCGAGCAGCAATAACTGACAACTCTTTTACGAAAGGGATAAATTGTTCCAGTACAAGCTCTGTTCCCGCTCGGCTCAATTCGCTATATGCAGGGCCAATCTCAGCTTCCGATTTGATGACCCATTGACCCTTACCATCATATCCACCAGTTACTGTCTTCAATACACTTGGAATACCAAGGCGCGATACCGCTTCCCGTAGTTCCATCTCACTACTAATTTCCGCGTAAGGTGCCACCTTCACTCCCGCCGCTTCCACAGCTGCCTTCTCCCGAAGTCGATGCTGTGTCGTGTAGAGCAACTTACTTCCTTGTGGTACATACGATAATCGTTCTAACAATTCAGCTACCTCTACATCAACATTCTCAAACTCATACGTGATCACATCTGAACGTTCCGCCAGTAGACGGGCTGCTTTCTTATCATCGTATCCAGCGACAATTTGCTCTGTTAGTTGACCACAGGGACACTCTGGTGTCGGATCAAGCGTAACAAAATGGTAGCCGAGATTGCTACCTGCAAGAGCCATCATTCGTCCTAATTGTCCCCCACCTAGCACGCCGATTCTCGATCCCGGCCCGATGATGGGTTGTTGATTGTTATCGCCACTAATTGTCCCGCTCATTGCATAATCTCTCCCAATTCAGAACTGCTAGCTAGTACCTCTTCACGAATACGATCACGACGCACTTGCAATCTTTCCGATAGCTGAGAATCAAAAGCACCTAGCATTTGTGCCGCAAGCAAACCGGCATTAATAGCTCCCGCTTTACCAATTGCAACCGTAGCTACTGGAATACCTCCAGGCATCTGTACGATCGAAAGCAGCGAGTCAAGCCCATTCAGCGCTGCCGATTTGACCGGTACGCCGATCACAGGTAGTAAAGTCTTTGCCGCTACCATGCCTGGTAAATGCGCCGCGCCACCTGCACCCGCGATAATTACCTTAAGCCCCCGTGATGCCGCATTCTCCGCAAATTCAAACATCAAATCAGGCGTACGGTGAGCGGAAACAACTTGCTTTTCATAAGGAACTTGGAGTTCCTCCAGTATGGCACATGCATGGGACATCGTATCCCAGTCCGATTTACTACCCATGATCACTGCTACCTGTGCTGACATGACTCAACCCACTTTCTAATATTTATGAACAAACTTATCAATCCAGCGAAGCGATGACTATTCCTTTAACGCTAAAAAAAGTCCGGCACTCTCTGGAAAATAGCTAGTATTTTCAGAAATTCCGGACATCAAAGTGAATACGAATAGGGATGTAAGAACAATCCCTACCCATGACAATAACAAAGAAGGTCTCCTGATGGAGTGACCCTTCTGTCACGTATTCACTCGTAGTCCGAAAATTTACGGTTTTCAGGTAGATACTTCCGGGCCATATTCCCGGTGATATACGAGGACTATTCTTTTCGGTGGCTAATCCACCATTCCTTTATTAGTTTAACAATCCTGCACAGGCTATGTCAACTTAAAACCCGAACATTATGACACTTGAAAATAATAATGTTCGCTTTTTGACGAATGCATTCCTCATGGCTACCACGAATCAATCAAAAAAAGGAATGCCCCTAAAGGCACTCCTTCTATTCATAGTTTATTTAATAACCAATACTGGAATTCGAGCATGCTGAACAACATTATGGCTGACACTACCGAGCACAAATTCACGGATGCCACCAAGACCACGACTTCCGATGATAATGAGATCGTTATCGTGTTTCTTTGCATAATCGAGAATCACTTCTGCAGGAGCACCCTGTGCCAACTCTACATCCGCACTCACTCCTACTTCTTCCAAGCGGATTCTTGCATCCTCCGCTGTTCTTTCAGCTAATTCATAGAAGTCTTGATTTATGGAAGTTGGCACTGGTGCAAAGCCATCTGCAATATAAAAACGCGGAAAATCGTAAACATGCACAACCGTAAGCTTCGCACCAGGCGTCAGCTTCACCAGTTCAATCGCTTTGTCTAACGCTTTCGTCCCGGCTTTAGAACCATCGTACGCTGCTAGAATGTTAGTAAATAACATAGAAAAGCACCTCCATGGAATTAGAATAAAAAATACCCGTAAAGCACAGCATTTAGAAGTAAAAGTAATGGAACACCCACCCGAAAGCTGACATGCTTGGTCTTATGACGTTTGAGATTCATAGCCATTAGCACACCAAGTGCTCCACCAATGGTAGCAAGTAGGAATAAGGTACGTTCAGGGACGCGTTCGCGTCTTCGCTGGGCACGGCGTTTGTCATCCGACATAACTAGATAGGCTACCCCGTTAATAAATATAAACCAAATCAATAATCCCGTAACCATATCGGCCCCCCTTTTTTCTTACTCTATCGGTATAAGTTCCAACTCTTACTCATATATAGTATACCACGCCTATTTCTATAATTAAAAAAAACTCCCCTTCAGGGGAGCTTAAGCAGTGTCTCACTATGATTCGTTCTTCGAAATTTGATTCAAACTTGGGGGAAGATCGGCCTGTTTCTTCGGCTTAACCTCGATCGTCTCCTCAAGGATGCTGGATTTATTCTGCTGGTTTTCGGTCTTCCGCGCTTTATGATGCGGCACGTTCATCACCTCCCAGCTTTATCATCCCGTCGTATTCTTTATTTTATACGGTAAATTTACTTGCCCTTCTTCTCCATAGCGGCTTTAAGTAAATCTCCTAGGTTAGATCCAATTGACTCCTGTTTCTTCGCAAACTGGTTTACTAGCTTCTGTTGCTCTCGCTTGTTTACATGCTTCGAATCCTGATTCATTGTCTCCGTAATACCACATCCAAGACATTGTACATAAGGACCTGCCTTGCCTTCTTTCATCTCCATCTTCTTATGACACTGAGGACAACGACGATTAGATAGTCGCTTCTCACCCGAACGGCGGTAGCCACAGTCCTCACTTGGACAAGTTAACACGAGACCACGTGCCGTCTTCTTCTCTAGTAACCTTGTACCACAATCTGGGCAATGGCTATTTGATACATTGTGTGGCTTATAGGTTGCTTCACTATTTTTAACACCGTTGATCAGACTCTGTGCCATATCTCGAATGCCTAGAAGGAATGGCTCCGGCTTGCCTTGTCCACGAGCGATGCGCTCCAGTTCAGCCTCCCAACGTGCCGTTAGTTCTGGTGTCCGTAAATCTGCGGGGGCAAGCTGAATCAGTTGCTTCCCTTTTCCTGTCGGATGTAGAGAATTACCTTGACGCTCTATCGTATCTGAATTGACTAGCTTCTCAATGATATCCGCACGCGTAGCCGGGGTTCCCAGTCCGTGTTTCTCCATCTGTGTCAGCAGCGCAGCTTCCGTATATCGCTTCGGCGGCAACGTCCGTCCCGTCTGTACTAGGCACTTCTTAACAGTAACAGCCTCGCCTTCACGCAGCTCAGGAAGCGTCGTACCCCGTTCCTCCGTATCGTCACCGTCTTCATCCTCATCCATGGCTTGCCCGTCGTAGACAACACGCCAACCGCTATCCTTCATTGTCGTTCCTTTAGCATGAAGGTTCTCCCCGGCAATATCTACAGTAACAGCGACATTGTCGAAACGAGCAGGAGGATAGAACAAACTGATAAATCGCCGAACGATCAGATCATATAACTTTCGTTCTTCTGAACTAAGCGCATTTAATAATACCGTCTGCTCTGTAGGGATAATCGCATGGTGATCGGTCACCTTACTATCATCCACAATTCGTTTACTAAGCGTCAGCGGCTTACGTAGCAAGGGTCTCGCTAACGGAGCGTAGGGACCAACGGCTACACTATTTAGCCGTTCCTTTAGTGTATCGCCCATATCGGAAGTGAGATAACGCGAATCAGTTCGCGGATAAGTAACCAATTTATGCTGCTCATACAGTCGTTGCAGTACATTAGATGTCTGTTTCGCCGAGAATCCCAGCATACGGTTGGCATCCCGCTGTAATTCCGTTAAATCATAGGCCAAAGGATGAGGAACTGTCTTCTCACTCTTTTTAAGCTTAATGATTTTACCTGAACGTCCATCCAACTTACTCTGCAACCGCGTTACTTCCTCCGGGTTAAATATGCGCGAGTCACCGTTATTTCCCCGCCATGTCACTTGGAAAGATCCCAGATCAGCACGGAGCGTACTATATCCTTCTGAAACGAAAGAAATAATCTCATTCTCACGCTGCATGATCATCCCCAGACTCGGAGTTTGCACACGGCCAGCAGACAACGGTGCACCAAATTTGCAGGTCAGCGCACGTGTAACATTCAGACCAATCATCCAATCCGCTTCCGCACGGCAACGAGCCGATTGATATAAACGCTCAAACTGGGCCCCCGGTTTCAGTGAGGAGAATCCTTCTTTAATCGCTTTATCCGTCTGTGAGGAAATCCATAGTCGCTGGAATGGCTTATTCCATTTGACCATATCCATGATCCATCTCGCCAGCAACTCACCTTCCCGAGCTGCATCTGTAGCAACGATAAGTTCACCCACATCCTGCCGCCGCATCAATTGCTGAACAATCTTATACTGATGACTGGACTCCTTCAGCACCTTCAGCTTCATTTTTCCAGGTAGAATTGGTAAATCCTCTATCGCCCAAGTACCAAATTTCCCATCATAATCCTCGGGTTCGGCAAGTCCAACCAAATGACCCAATGCCCATGTAACTACATATTTGGGTCCTTCAAAATATCCCTTATGTTTATCTCGGCTTCCCATCACCCGCGCGATTTCCCGCGCAACGGATGGCTTTTCCGCTAATACTAACGTTTTCATGAGTTAATGTAACACTCCTTTCTACCCCACATTATAACATGAGGATCAGGAGTTAACTTTTTATTGAAGTTGTAATAGCAAAGTTGTTGGTCGAAGTAGACGTTGATGTGGAAGAAAAATTGACAACCTCTACAACTATCGTAACTCCAACTATTAGTGCTGAATTTATCGTTAGGTTCGCTGCGCTTAAAGTACTCGTTGCTCCTCTTTGAAGTACATTATTCTGAAAAAGGTTATAGTAACCATTACTAGATGCAACAACAAGTCCCCCAGCAGCGACAGAACCACCACTGTCATTAGTGAAGCTTGTTGCAGGTATAACAGTTGTACCTCCGATGATGTTACCAAGAACTACGGCTGCCGTATAACGATTTACCGTAGGAACCGTAGTAGTACTCGTTGAAGTATTCACATTTCCAGTGATAGTACTCGTTGCGGTTAAATGCATTTTAATTACTGGCATCCAAGTCTCCCTCCTATCATTTCTATGAAAACTAATATATTCTATGAAATTCATTGCTTTGTGGTTTGTATTATTTATTCATCTAACGAAACACCAAAAAGGTTCCAGGGAAGGAGAACCTTCTCACTAGAACCTCTTTGATAACTTTATAAATAGGATCGTTAAGTCCTAGTCAGCCCTTCCCCATACTTCTTCCATAGAGCTCCTTCATAATCTTCTTGCCAGTAGGAGTCTGAGCGAGCCCGCCCATAGCCGTCTCTCTATGCTTTTCGGGCATCGCACTTCCAACCTCAAGCATTACACCGATCACTTCATCTGATGGAATGACGCTTCTCACACCAGCTAGCGCCATATCTGCAGCCGCCATCGCAGTAACCGCACCGAAGCCATTTCTGACGATACAAGGGATTTCTACTAGTCCGCCAACCGGATCACATATGAGGCCAAGTGAGTTTTTCAGTGCCAGTCCCACAGCGTGCACAGCTTGCTCAGGTGTACCACCACGAAGCTCGACTAAAGCTCCTGCCGCCATACCGATAGCAGAACCAACCTCGGCTTGACATCCACCTTCTGCACCAGATACGAACGAATTATTAGCGATAACATAACCGATAGCACCAGCACTGAATAGACCCTGCACCATGTGCTCGTCACTCCAGCCAAATCTCTCTTGTGAGCTTACGAACACACCTGGAATGATGCCACAGGAACCTGCCGTAGGAGTAGCAATGATACGTCCCATAGATGCATTAACCTCAGAGACGGCTAATGCATAGGCCATCGCAGTACATGTCTCTGTTCCTAAGGAAACTACACCGTTCTGGATGTATGTATGAACTCGTTTGGCATCTCCACCTGTCAAACCACTGCGAGGTTTTGAATCGTCTTCTATCCCTTTGGTCACTGCTTCCTTCATTACTTCATAATATGCGGTCATTTGTTCAATCACTTGTGCTGCGGTCGTTCCTGTCTCTGCTGCTTGCTCCGTAATCATTAATTGCCCTATCGTAACTGATTCCTCTACGCATAGTTGTATCATTTGCTCCAAACTAGAGAACCTCATGATTTTCCCCTTTAGCAGTAAGATTTATAACGCGTATCTTGTAAACGTCAGGTAATTTAGATATCTGATCGATAAAATCAGTACTTAATACCTCATCACTTTCAATAACAGTTAATGCATCACCACTTCTAGACTTTCGGTCAACCTCCATGTAGCCAATATTGGCATCGGCATGTTTGAAGATATCTGTCATTTCAGCTAAAATACCTCGCCGGTCAGCATGAAAGATTAACAACGTTGGATATACCGCCGTAAATTTAACATCGAAATCATCAATACTAACGATTTCAATGTTGCCTCCTCCTATGGAGCAACCTGTTACAGTAACCTTCTGCTCACCCCGCTGAAGAATTAACGTAGCCGTATTCGGATGTACCCCAGCCTTCTGCGCCGTACGAAGTTCTACTTTTAAGCCAGCCAGCTCACTTTGAACTAAAGCATCCTTAATTCGCATATCATCTGTATCGTAATTAAGTAAACCTGCAATAATAGCTAGATCGGTACCATGACCTTGATACGTTGTAGCAAAAGAACCATAAAAAATAATTTCGGCTTGTTCCGGCTGTGCTCCAAGTACATGCCTGGCCGTTCTTCCTAACCTGACAGCTCCAGCGGTATGAGAACTTGAAGGCCCCACCATGCTTGGCCCAATTATTGAAAATACATCTTTAAACCGCATGCTTGAACACCCCTGACTTATTCTTTGCTCAGTCACTCCATAAGATGCGCAGAGACAATTTCATCATCGCGAAAATGTATGTAGTTATATAGATCAATTACAATATTATCATCTTTGCTTGTATATCCAACCATTCTTTTGCAGAGCCTCAACTAAACAGTTTGAAGAATCTGCAACTAACTGCTATAATCATTTTTAATACCAGGTACTAACACTTGATACTAATTCATAATATAACGATAAAGGAGTGATTTCAATTGTCGACATTATCCAAAGCCCGTATTACTGCCATTGGCACTTATGTTCCAGAAGCTATTATGACCAATGAAGATTTGGAACGATTAGTTGATACGAACGATGAATGGATCATCCAACGAACAGGCATCCGGACACGACATATCGCAGCAAGCGATGAATTCACTTCCCATCTCTGCATTCGTGCTGCGGAGAAGCTAAGAGATACCTACTCTGTTTCACTCGACGATGTTGATATGATTATCGCTACGACTACTACACCTGACTTTGCATTTCCATCCGTATCTTGCCTTGTCCAAGATCATTTGGGAATACAAGAGACCGGGGCGATCGACCTGAACGCCACTTGTGCTGGGTTCTCATATGCCCTGCATGTGGCGAATGGTCTGATTACCTCCGGTCTGCATAAGAAGATATTGGTCGTAGCTGGAGAAACCATGTCAAAAATAACCGACTATCGTGATCGAAGCACCTGCATTCTATTCGGTGACGGGGCAGGAGCAGCTCTCGTTGAATATGATCCTAACCCTGATCCTGATCATGCAGGCTTTGAATCTTTTACTATGGGGACGCAAGGTAGTGGCGGCATCCATGTATACCGTTCCGGATTATCCTCACAGTTAAACCAAACACCACTCGAAGGTGATGGGCGAATTGTGCAAAATGGACGCGAGGTATTCAAATGGGCTGTGCGAACCGTTACTGCGGGTATCAATGTTCTGCTTGATCAGGCCAACTTGGAACGCGATCAAATCGATTGGTTCGTGCCACATAGCGCTAACCTCCGCATGATCGAGTCCATTTGTGAGAAGGCCGAATTCCCTCTCTCCAAAACACTGCAAAGCGTAACAGAAATGGGCAACACTTCTTCCGCCTCCATTCCCCTCGCTTTACAGACTGGGATCGACCATCAACAATTGAAATATGGTGATCGAATCATGATATATGGTTTCGGTAGCGGCTTGACCCACGCAGGTCTGATTATCCGCTGGGACGTTCCCGACCTTAAGAACATTTAATGGTGGGCTGAATTGAAACTAACTTAAGAATCCACCTTTTGAATCTTCGCTGGATTGTTGATTTTGTACGGTACGGGATATTTCGTAAGCTTCTTGGCGACGATTTTAGCCTCAAAGGTAATTTTGTCGCCGATGGCTAATTCATTCTTTTTGAGCGTAGCACTGTGACTGGACCAAGCTTCACCGATTTCTGTCTCAGGCTCAATAATAGTTACCGCTTCATAGATGACCACTTCATCATCATTATCGGAGAAATGATTAGGCACTGTTGTAAATTCCTTAACGATAGCGCTCAGTTTAACCTTTTCTTCAGGAAGCTGAAGTTTTTGTTTCTTTTCCTTTTTCACTTTACTCTTCGGAGGTTTTGAGGCCTCAGATATATCGACTATAAGTTCTTTGGCTTTGGGTTGTTCAGCCTTAAGTTCAGCTGCTTCAGGTGTATCTACCTTAGTTGGTTCAATCTGAGGCTCTTCTTCATCTGCCGATACCGAAGGCTTCGAACCGTAATTAGCTGCCTGCATCTCCTTCAAATATGAAGGGTGAATGCAGTGCTGCTGTTTATTATCGAATTCAATAACCGCAGTTACATTGTCGACAAAACCAACTATAGTACAGGCCAAATTCATACCATTTCCCTTGTAGAAAAATGCTTTCATTTTTGCAGCCTTATCTGATAAAAGACCCCATTCTTTGCATTTTTCGATTATTTCTGCCTCGTTCTCGAAGGCGTTATATGTGCTAGGTTGGATAATGAATGTATACGTCATAAATTTCTCCGCCTTTCTTTTACTTTAATTATGACCAATTTTGCCCACAAATTAAGCCTCAAGTTTAAATTCAGGTTCAAGCTTTAACTCCAACATAAACAAAAACATAAACATAAACAAAAACATAAACTTTAACTATAATTAACAACATACCTGTCCAACATAGAAACATAAATCTAGCTCGTCCGAGGCTTCAATTTTATACTCAGCTGGAACCTAACTGGAAAAACTCCCGCTAATTTAGCCATATGGTCCTTTTAGCTCCAACTAGTTGGAATAACTCCAGTTAATCTAACGAAAAATCACCATGCTAGTAAAATTCCCTAGATTTAACTGGAGAAATTCCAGTTAGACAAACTCTTATGAATTAAACAACAAATTACATGGAGGTTTTCCCTCTATAGTTTTTTTAAATCGAGTTTTTTATGTTTTGTCGTATTCTCGAGATGCAAATAGGTAGACAGGTGGGTCCATCTTATCATTTTCCCATGTCAATTCGTGACATTGACGCTTATTCCTCCTCAAGCTATCCTCCGATAGGTATCATCCATACATCATAATCATTTATAATCGTATTAACCTACATTATAAAGGAGACTGAATCCTATGCCCATCCTTAGACGGCTTATTACCGAAGCGGATTTTCAAGAAGCCATGGATCGGCGTCTTCTTGTCCGCGTATTTCGCGATAATCATTTAATTGAATCGGGAAGCGCTCTGATTCGCTTTACCGATGAAACTATCATCACACAATCAAGCGTCAGTGATCTAACCTACCATTCCAGACGTGATTGTCAGTTCTTTGAGATTAGAAAATAACTCTTCAATTAGAGCAGGACCATGCTTACGAGGTAAGTTTTGTTCGAAGTATATTCGTGGGTGTATTGCTCACAAATCTTTTAGGAGGCAAACCATGGACCTTATTGTTTCAAAAAAGTGGTTGTTAGCACGTATGTATGAGCCTGATCTTGTCATTGTAGATTGTCGTTTTGAGCTAGGTCGTCCTACTGCAGGACAGGAAGCCTTTGCACAATCACATATTCCTGGAGCAATCTACCTCGATCTGGAGGTCGATCTTTCATCACCAGTTAACACGCATGGCGGCCGGCATCCCCTGCCTGATCCAGATGTACTTGCCAAACGCCTCAGCCAAGCTGGAATCAGCAACAATTCTCGGATCGTAGCCTACGACGATCAAGGAGGTATGTATGCTTCTCGATTGTGGTGGCTGCTTCGTTGGCTCGGTCATGACTCCGTATACGTCATGGACGAAGGATTTTCTAGTTGGAAGGATGGCGGCTATCCCCTCACAGATGCTCAACCTATCAATATTCCAGCCTCCTTCGTTCCCAATCTTCGCCATGATATGCTTGCTGACATGAATGAAGTTAAGCAATCTCTCAGTAACCCCGGCGTACTATTGGTCGATTCTCGGGATGCATCGCGCTATGCCGGTGAGCAAGAACCTATTGACGCCAAGGCAGGCCACATTCCCGGAGCCATCAATAGCTTCTGGAAGCAGGTCTTAGATGATAGTGGAGCCTGGAAGAGTGATCAACTATTAAGTAGCCAATTTTCTCGACTTACAGAGGCTATGGACAAAGGACAAGAAGCGATCATCTACTGTGGCTCAGGTGTAAGTGCCTGTCCAAATGTGCTTGCCCTGCATCGATTGGGATATTCCAAAGTTCGTTTGTACGCGGGAAGTTGGAGTGATTGGGTTAGTTATGAGGAGAATCCGGTGGCTATTAGCAAGGAATAAGATTCGCGAGGGATTTGAATAAGTAGTTCTATGGACTGAACTGGGAAATTAATAAGATGCCTTTTGGTCCATTTGGTGTTTTATTGCAAACAATTTGCAAACAAGAACAAGGAGAAAGCAGTTACCGGATAGATGTGAGAACAGTTACAGAGCTATTTGTGCATAGGTGATCGCTGTTGAAATATTGTATATATAACAGAATACTCTTCTCAGGAAGAATGAAATACCTTCTTAAGAGCAGCGTTCTTCCAATCTAAAATCAAAGAAAGGAAATATTTGATGTCTGAATTAGTAAAATCCGACTTGATAATTAAAGTCGGATTTTACTAACTATAAAACTTGAATCATTAATTCTATATGATGCTTCATTGAAAGCTTTTTAGGATATCCTAGTTGGTGAAAGACACCATCAATTAAATTCTCGCGATATTCTCTTGCCCCTATTGTTTCTGGGGTGTTGGAATATTGGTTTAGAAATGTAACAAGTTTCCTTAGAGCTTGAAAATATTTACCTTGAACATTTGAAGTTCCTAATTTATCATCAGAAACAAAATGGCGAACCCAAATTTCTTGGCCATTAGGCTCCTTTAGATAAGTTAAATGTAAAGCTACAGCATGAGCTGGCCCACCTCCTCCAGTACCAACTCCAACGATCTGAAAATCCCCAAACCCATAAAAATCAGGTTTATAGGTACTAAACAAATCAGAGAAGTACTCATCAGGAACATAATCTGCATTCCTAGATAGACGATTAAAGGAATCTTTTATGATGACCCTCTTTTTTCCTCTAAAAGCATTTAAATAAGAACTGCTTACTTTACCATCCATAAAAATATGATAATCAATTCTTTTAGTTACTTGAGTTAAATTATCCCGGATACGAGAGTTACTCACGTGAATAAATGCAAAGGAAAATTCTACGTATGTATCCATTGCTTGTTGAATTTCCAAAAGAGTCGTAGTGTCATTTATATAGTAGCCCAACGTTACTAAATGTTTATTCTCAAAGTCTTCTAGTAAAGGGCGATATATATCATACCCTTCGTTATATAACTCTCCACTTTGTGGATTAATAATAAAAACAAATGGAATGCCTGAGTTATTAATGACAGGGAGCATTCTTCTTGTCGTTGAGTTTAAATTAACAGGCTCAAATATTGGCACTACATTTTGACTTTCTTGTATCAATGAAACTAACTCAGATATTGCAAAAAGTTCATTTTGCTTACCCCGAAGAAAGGGAAAATACATAGATAAATCCTCCAGTTAATCACCTTAGTATATTACGAAATTGCAAAATTTCCGTTCTTTTTAAGGAACCTCTTTCGAGAAGAAAACTTAATGATTTCGGCCATATAAATGTATTTTCAAGGTTTATGTGGGATCTGAGTTTGAGTTGTTTTACCATTAAATCATGTGCTTCCAAAGGGTTAAGTGACTTAAATAACTTGAAACATTCATCAAAGATATATGCATCAGTAACTTGTGGAACAAATCCATATGCCTCGCGGATTGCTGCTTCATATTCGTATCTTCTTAAAGTCAAGAACATTGATTCTGGATTTAATTGTTCTATGAATTCTTCCGCTTCCCTATAAACTTTAAGAGTTCCTCTTTTGTTCAGAAACATAACTCCGACATGTTCGGGTAATTCAGGCAAAATTGTATCTATGTTTCTTTCATATGAAACAACCACTGTTTGTTTAAACAATTGATGATATGAATTAATCTGATTAGTCAATCGGCGATTAGTATCTATTTCAGTTTTTATTTCATATGCGATAGAAGTCCCGTTTAACCATAACAAATCAGCGACACAATTCCCGCTTTTGACTTCTGTCAATATGCCATCTTTCATCTTTTTACGACTTTCTTTCTTAATTTTACCATATAGTTCCGATTTGTAAATATATTCACACCTATAGTGTTTCAATAATATGCGATAGGCCTCGTCAAACAGCATTCTATAATCTCCATTGCAGCTTGCCTCTTGTACAAAACCAAATGATTTAGAAAGTTCATTCAAGAGGTCTTCATGCTTGGAGGAGAGGATCTGCCGAAGAAATGTAGTAGAATATATCCTAGCCAACTCACTAAAAGACGACACAAATGTTCCCCCCCATACATGTAATAATATAACATTATTTCAAGAAAAATATTATGACGGTAGAAAGTCTGCCGCCACTTTTTTAAAAAAATGAAAGAATTTCATTAGTATAGCTCATGATTTATTAATCATAACATATTTTTATTTTAATCTGAGTATTCTTTTCATCAAGTTGACTGTAATGACTGCTTACTGGTTTTCAAAGTGAAAAATTGGCTTAAAAGATCAGTTTCCTTTATATAAATGGTCAAAAAGGCTAGTATGATTCGGTTAAAAACCCCTTCTTTTAACCCTTTCTACTAGTCTAGCAAGATAAAAATAACCTCCTTCTAAAGATATAAATTCGCTATTAGCGAATTTATATCTTTACTTTACTAGATTGACATGCTATATTTGCTTCACAGCAACTTTGAATGCTAGTAACATTCATCAGGTCATCTCCCCCAAAATGGAGTTTAACAAAACTCGCGGAATGCTAAAAGCATTCTACCTTTAAAGGCCGCACCCGGGCTCTGACCAGTCCACCATGCCGAGCTATATGCGCACAGCGGTTCAGCACAACGCGCGCTAGGAGATTGCGCGCGTTGCGAAATAATTAGGTAGGTGTCTCGCTTGCACCACTTCTTCTAGGGAGGGAACTAAGAAACTATACCCCCTTAGTTCCGGAAGGAGACTGCACATGCAGAAAAAAATGCTGTTCAAGCGAAACGCCCCTCTGGCCTACAATAGAAAAGGAGTAAAGAACAAACACCATAAATGGTTAAGGCGTAATATTTTTAAATTCCTGTTTAAGTTTTTGGAATCTATTTATATTATTGCTAAAATCATTGCTGTTATTTATTCCATTTTCAAAAAGTAATTTTGGCTGTGAGAACGGGAAACCTACCTAATATATTTTTAATGAAAGGATGATTTAAATGATTGGGGATGTACTGAAAAGAACTCGGGCTATTTACGGCTATAAAGCTACCGAGATGAGTTCTATGCTAGGCATCTCAAACAGCTATCTATCAGAAATTGAAAATAATAAGAAGCAACCCTCTCTCGAAATTCTACAAAACTACTCTAAAATTTTAGGAATAAAGCTTTCTTCTTTAATCCTTCTAGCGGAAGATTTTGAAGAGGCATCTAAGAACAATAAGAGCCAAGAGTTCATAAAAAATATGATGCTCCGTTTAGTCAACTTCATGTCAAAAAGTGAGGGATTGAGTGATGAAGAACCAACTGAAGAAACATGACATTACTCAATGTGCCCTATATAAATGCAGAAGCAAAAGTAGATTAGCGAAAATTTTACAAATAGATTCTGAGGAATTTAATGACCTAGACAAAATAGTGAACTACTCTTCTTTTTTAAAAGACAAGAAAGATGGAGAACAGAGAAAGATTACCTCACCTAACAAAAAGTTAAAAACCGTTCAGAGAAGAATATTAAGGCTTCTAACTCGAATAGAGCGTCCACCTTGGGTAATATCCAGTCAACGCGGAAAGAGTTATATCGATAATGGTAAGTATCATCAACAATCAACGTACCTTATTAGCATGGATATTAGAAAGTTCTATGAAAACTGCTCACGTGAATATATTTATCAATTCTTCAAAAATTCACTACATACATCATCTGACGTTGCAGAGATACTGACTACAATAGTTACTCTTGAAAACAAATTACCTACAGGAAGTCCAACAAGCCAAATCATTGCATATTATGCCTACCAAAAAATGTTTAATGAAATTCATGATATCGCCGAACAATATGGATGTATTTTTACACTATATGTTGATGATATGACTTTCTCCAGTAACCTTCCATTTAACACCAGTCAACTTAAAAATAAAATTGATATTGAGCTTAGAAGATATTCTCACAAACCAAAATACAGTAAGATTAAGTATTTCTCTAAAAAGAAACATAAAATAGTTACTGGTGTATCTATAACTCCTGATAATAAACTAAGTGTTACCAACAATCTTCGAATAAAAATTTATACTGCAGCTGTGAATCAACTACGTAAAAGTGAGACATTTTCTGACAGCACACCCTCCGAACTAAAAACACTTATGGGACAATTACAGGCTGCCCAAAGTGTTGATCCCAGTATATTTCCTGAAATCCGTCGTTTAGTAGATAGGAAGACAAAAAATATCACTATTTAATTATCCTATACATAAAATGAAGTCGGAACTTGTATGAACGTGTGCTGACTCTTGCGCTTATTCCCGTGTATTCCGCGTTTGCATAAGTGCTTACTTTATGGCTTGTTTTATTCGGCAGGTCTGCTTCCTCTCTCGGTGTGGTGTATTCCACAATGTGGCATTCTCTGGTTCGGGAGTAATGCGACTAAGCGGACGGTATGGTTAGCGTGCTTCCTCCTGACCAATGGCGCTCATAAATACACGAATGGTACGTGCTGCCTGTATCCCTCTTACTTTCCAAGCTCTGAAAGCGGGCACTCTGAAAGCAGTTTCTGACGGTAATGACAGCTGGAGCGATTGGATTTCGTACAGCGAGAATCCAGTGGCGGCGGGGGAAGAATAAGAACCGAGAGGCCGCGCCCGACGCGGGCTTGGGGGCTGTGACAGGTTGCCGGTAGGCAAACTGTTGCAGCCCTCTTTGGGCTTTTCTGTCAACAACCTGCAAACTAGAACAAGTGCAATATAGAGTTTACATTTTTCAACACATAAGTTACAATCATTCCCAATCAATAACTGGAAAGGATCTCTCGCTGTAATGGTGGTAGGTGCGGTATATGGTTTTGCTTATATGAAGTGGATTTGAACCTGATGGTGACAGATGAGAGCAAATATTGTTTAAAACTAAGCGTATTTCTACAGAGGGGAGATCTAATTACTATGAATGTAGCCGTCAAGTTGATGCGAAAATTCAAACACCACGATACCCAGAATAAGCTGAAAGTCTATCAGGACAAAGCAGAGCTCATCAGGAAAAGAAATTTGGAAGCATGGGACGATGGGCAGCTTCAAGTGGAATCCCGCCGGCTGCAAAAAGAAGCAAAATCGGGTACACCTTTGGATGAGCTGCTTGTCGATGCTTATGCGTTAGTCTGCGAGGCAGCGAAGAGAAAGCTCGGATTACAGCCTTACGATGTCCAGATCATGGCTGCCATCGCTCTGCACGAGAGATTTTTGATCGAGCAGCATACCGGTGAAGGAAAAACGCTCTCTGCTGTTATGCCTGCTTATCTAAATGCGCTGACCGGCGAAGGCGTTCATGTGCTGACTTTTAACGATTATTTGGCAAATCGAGATGCGGAGTGGATGGGCCCGATCTATCGTTTCCTCGGGTTAACGGTAGACTCGGTTCAAGCGGATATGAGCCTGTTCGAAAAACGGGAAGCGTACGCCAAGGATATAACCTATGTTACGGCTAAAGAGGCGGGATTCGATTATTTGCGCGATATGATCGCACTAAACGAAGTCGATACCGTGCATCGTCCTTTCCACTACGTCATCGTCGACGAAGCGGATTCACTGCTTCTCGACGAAGCGCGGGTTCCGCTAGTCATCGCCGGCGAACCGGGCTCATTCGGCAACGACGGTAACGACGGCATTCGTTTCGCAGAAGTGGCTCGGCAGCTCGCGCAAGTAGAGTATTACGACTTCGACGAGTTCCAGCGGAACGTTTATTTGAATGAAGCGGGCTCTGCGAAAGCGGAATCCTTGCTGGGATGCGGTAATTTGTACGAAATCCATCATAGTCATTTGTTAGTGTCGTTAAATTGCGCGCTGCATGCGGAATTGTTATTGAAAAAAGACGTCGATTACATCGTCCGGGACGGTAATATCGAGCTGATTGACGAATATACCGGCCGTGTGGCGGAGAACAGGCATTTGCCGGAGGCGCTACAAGCCGCGCTTGCGGCCAAAGAAGGGCTGCAGCCCTTAGCCGGCGGGAAAATTCTCGGTACGATTACCCTTCAACACTTCCTTAGCTTATATCCGAAGATTTGCGGAATGACGGCTACCGCGCACGCTTCCGCAATGGATTTCGAAGATATTTATAGGCTGCAGGTCGTGCAAATTCCACCGAACCGGCCCAACATACGGATCGACCATCCGCACCGGATTTATACCCATAAAGAAGCCAAACTTAAGGCGCTTGTACAAGAAATCTCGTCCGTCCATAGGGCGGGACGTCCGATTCTCATTGGTACGTCAAGCGTCGGAGAGTCTAACATACTAGCGGAGGCGCTAGAGGTTGCCGACGTACCTTGCCATGTTCTAAATGCGACAAACGACGCAAAAGAAGCCGAGATCATCGCCAAAGCGGGAGAAATCGGCGCCGTGACGGTGTCTACGAATATGGCGGGACGCGGCGTCGACATTCGGCTCGGCGGCGGCAACCCTACGCAAGCAGAAGTTGTCGCCAAGCTGGGCGGGTTATACGTGATTGGTACGCATGTGAACGAAAGCGTGCGGATCGACGACCAACTGCGCGGGCGTTCTGGTCGCCAAGGCGACCCGGGAGCTTCTGTATTTTTCGTAAGCTTGGAGGACGAGTTGTTGCTTCGGTTCGGCATCAATAAATCGATTCGCAATCTTAAGCAGGATGAGGCTCTCGAAGATTCGGTGCTCCGCAGCAAAATCGCGCAAATTCAGCGTGTTATTATGGGCCAAAACTTCGATATCCGCCAAGAACTGAACTATTATTCGGATATGGTGGAGGATCAGAGGCGAATTCTATACGAGGAGCGGCTCGGAATTTTGAAAGGCGAGACGCCGATGAGCCCTTCGGAGCAGCGGGTACGGCTTTTTTATATCGACAAGTTCTGGGCTGACCATCTGGCATACGTTTCTTACATTCGCGAAGGTATCCACTTGGAGAGCCTTGCTAGCCGCAATCCGATCGACGAATTTCATGCGCAAGTCACCCAAGCATACGAGCAAATTCTGGCTAAAATTAATAGTGAGTCGGCGAATATGCTTGTAAGGCTCGGAGGTTCGAATGATCCGGCGAAGTGGGAAAAGTTCGGTCTGAAGAGCCCTACTTCCACTCGGACTTATATTATCAACGATCAATACATCCAGAATAAGCGCAACTCATGGACCACAACGACCGTATTGGCTTATTACATTCGCAATATTTTGAGGCCGATATTCAAGCTGCCAAAATTTTGACGCAGCGTAGCTTTTTCAAGGCTAATCGCGTTACTATTGAAGATTCAAAAGATTATTTTCAGGCACTTTTATGTCATTTTGGATTAATAAATAAGAATTAGTATTGCAGTTCGAAACATTAAAGAGCCCGCGTCGAACGCGAGCTCTTAGTATATGACCGATTCTATTAAGTATCAATACCACTGTTCATTGTTATACTTTCAGCAAGCTTGTATGCGATCTGTTCGCTATCCTCTTCTCTGTAGACATACTCGTGATAATGGGGACCACGAATGTCTTTCCATCCCTTTTCGATAGCCTTTTGATAATACTGTTTGGCACGATCGTTCTCACCAATCAAATAAAACAAACAAGCTGAGTTCCAATACAGAGCAGCATCGCCATTCCAGTCCCAACCTTTATCCAGAGCTGCCGCATAGCTCCATGCGGCCCGGGCGTAATCTTTGTTTACACCATATCTACTATCCCCGCGCATATAGTGATTTCCGTTGACAAGTAGGTTATTTAAGGAATAGTTCCATCCAAAAAGAACGGGAAAATCAGCAAGTAGTTTGAACCCCACAGACATGGCAGTTCTTTGCGAACCTATGTTGTTGGACCAACACTGCCACCCGACTCTAGTTATGCCCCTCTGTTTTGCCAATAAAAGTGTTCCTAACAAAGTTTTTCGGGCCCAACCTTCGCCACGATACCTTTCTTCGGTCTGAATGCCTACCTCACATTCACTTCCAACTACCCAATCCGTAAGGCACCAGCTAATAATGGTCAGTCCCTCATTAGTGCTCTGTATAGCAACACATCCGAAGCCCCTGTTCTCAAATGCTTCTAAAGAGGACCAACCCCCTTGAATTTCACTGATTACCTCATCCAGCCCAATTAAATCTTGACGTTTTAATAAGCTAGCATCTACCGGAACAATATGATCATTGAGAGTGTGTGGGGTATTATTCATATCGAAAGTAAGAGTCATTCGTCCACTTCGGAGTGGTAACAATGTTCTCGTCACTAGTTCAAGAGCCTCTACCCAAGCATCATCATTTGATGGGTAGAACATCACGTAGTCTAACTCTCCCCTAGATGTGAGACTTGGTAATAGTTCTGTAGAGAGAAGTTCGTTGACCTCTATGAAGAACAGAATATTCTTTGGACTACCTCCTAGGAAAAAGCCTTGAGGGTTCATTAATAACGCTGTCAGACCATCATTGGACAAGAAAACTCGTCCCGATATAAGACCTGAAATGACTCCCTTTATCGATAAATGGTGTTTCAAGTCATCAAACAATCCTGCTGCCTTACCGAAGCTTTCACTAGTAAGTTCTTTTCCGCGAATCAAATGATTTGAATATTTCATATCCGTTTGCCTCCCATAAGCTAATGAGAGGTTTATCCACTATAAATATAAACCTCTCATACGCTCTTTGATTTGTTTGTCCTTATCCAAACATCATCACTCCTTTATACGTAGTTGAGGATCATACTCTAAGATTCAAATTATTTATCCCCTATTTGATTATGGATAAATAATACAGATCAGACAAGGTAGAGTTTAACTATAGACATCTATTGGAAATTTCAAATTTTATGTATGTTCCATCCACGAAGCACGACCTTCGAATCCATTCCCTGCGAAGGGGGACTACGAAGAACCGAACTGTGAATTATAGATATTTCATTAAGATTTCATTAAGATTTGAAGATTTAAAAAATGATAGGATAATAAAAGACATACGTTAAATATCCAAAATATAACAAAAAGGCAGGTTGAGTAACAATCATGAACAAGATCATGTTATTTACTATTAATCGTACAAAATGGCTGACTGTTGCGCTCGTTTCGTTGCTGTTGCTGACCATCTGCTCTCCTTTTAGTGTGACGGCCGAATCTCCGCAGCCGCAAGTAAGCCAAGCAGGATCTACTAATCCTGCCCAACCTATGAACCAGCAAGCCTATTCGGATGTACCCGTTACAGCATGGTACGCAGAGGCAGTTAACACTTGGATTATGCTAGGAATTCTTAATCCAAAGCAAGGAGATAAGCTGAGTCCCCAGCTTAATATGACACGCGGAGATTTTGCTAAGTTTTTAGCGATCTCACTAGATCTGTCCCCTTCCAAAAGCGCCTCAACGTTTAAAGATATGCCTGTTGACGGCGAATTAACCGGGTATGTTGCTGCCCTCCATGATGCGGGGCTGGCAAAAGGTTACCAAGACGGCACGTTCCGTCCGAACTTAAAGATTACAAGGGCTGAGGTTGCGAGCTTGATTGTTACAGCCAAGAAGCTGAAGCCAGAGCCGCAAGTAGGTAGCGGATTCCGTGATGTTCCGCAGAAAAGCTGGTATGCTGGCGCAATAGGCGCCTTGACGAAAGCAGGTATTGCATCCGGGAAATCGAAGGTTAACTTCACTCCAAACGCAAACATTGTGCTGGCCGAAGGGATAACTCTGCTTTATCGCTCCTTCTACACTCCGTCTATCATTCAAGACATTGGCAATGACGGCACAATTAAGATCGATGGCAAGAACTATCGCGCGGGCACATCGGTACAAGGCATTTTTCAAGCATCGAACAAAGCTGCTTTGCACAATGCAGCGATTAAGTTTACCTATTCGGGGGATATGATAAAGTCAGTTGAAGGGCTGATTATCGGCTATAAAGACTCATTAACAGAAACGAATGCACCTATAATATTTGATGCCAAGGGCAACACCGTCAATGGAACCGTAATTGTGAACTCAAATCAGGTCGCGTTGGCTCACTTGGAAGTTAAAGAAGATTTAAATTTGACCCCGGCAGTTCAGTCGGACTTCTTTGCCTACAATGTACTCATTCAAGGTAAAACAGTTTTCCTGAAAGATAACGGCCGTCCGAAATCACAGATCACAAATATATGGTTCGAGCATAGCGATCTCGGCCAATTATATTTGTTTAATAGCACACTATTGAAAAAGGTTGATGACAGTGCGGATAAGATATCCCAATCAGGCTTCAAGTCAAAGGGGGAAGTTTCCAGCTTAGAGAATAACATATACTTGAAAAAGGTTGGTATCCGTGCGGACCTACCGTCCCCATCAGACTTCAAATCAAAGGGAGAAGTCCGCATTTCGGCAGCTACCTCCACCACAGAAGACATCCAGCAACTTTATGTTGCTTACTTTAACCGCCCCGCCGACTCCGCGGGCCTTCAATTTTGGCAAGGCACCATTGATGCTGATAAGGGTACTGTCGTTGTTACAGGCTCCTTCGCGGGTATGCCGGAATATGAAGCAAAATTCTCAGGGACTAGTAACAGCCAAATCGTTGACCAAATATACTTGAATTTATTTGGAAGACCCGCAGATTCAACAAGTCTTGCATTTTGGGCAGGATCAATTGACGCAGCAGCCACTGGTATAAACTCCGGAATCGCTGTCAATTCGGGCGCTGATTTGGGCCCCTTGCAACTTACCTTTGAAAACATTAACGCCACGGTTACGGCGGCGGCGAATACCGAACTCAGCGCTGATACGTCCTCTACGCTTAATACACTCACCCTTCAGCCTGGCGTTAGCGTGCAATCCTCAAGTCAAACGCCAATCGATACGCTGATCATCGGTAATTCGGATACGGTAGGCCCTACGTCAGCTGGCAGCACCTCCTTCACCGGTTCAGCGAACATTGGGCAGACGATTGTAACCGGCAATGCCGGAAACGTTAACCTGAATGTGCAGGGTACGATCGGAAGTCTTCAGATAACTGGAAACAATCCTCGGCTTGATCTAGGAGATGCCACTTCTATCGCTAATTTGATAGTTCCATCGGGAGTAACCCCTGCATCGTTTTTCGTGAATGGCAATGACTTTTCTAGAGTGAAGGCTGTCAACGGGCAATCAACGGCACCTATACCAACACCAAACACGAACTCGAGCCCAAGCCAAGGTCCGAATCCTAGTCCTAGCCCGAGCCAAGGTCCGAACCCTAGTCCTAGCCCGAGCCAAGGTCCGAACCCTAGTCCTAGCCCAAGCCAAGGTCCGAACCCTAGTCCTAGCCCAAGTCAAGGTCCGAACCCGACTCCTAGCCCAAGTCAAGGTCCGAACCCGACTCCTAGCCCAAGCCAAGAACCGAACCCGACTCCTAGCCCAAGCCAAGGTCCGAACCCGAACCCGAGCCCGAGCCAAGGTCCGAACCCGAGCGCTGGCACCTAATCTGACGATTAATGTCGTGAACGGCACGGACTCACAAACGACATCCTCTTACCTAGTGTTACGAATACGTAGACACACATCTTCGATTACAATTGCAAGCGGGTTTTAAAGGTTATGGCAGGGTATCGATAAGTGAGCTGTGCCACCTAAGTGAACATTTCCTTGTACTCCACAAAGTACTTCAAAAGAAGTCCCTCTGGACAATTGGCAGCTGAAGCGATTCGATTTCGTATGAAGAGAATCCGGTGGCTACCAAAGATGAGGGGCAAGCTTACACTCGTATGCTTCACTAAGCATTGTAGACATACAAAGCAGGCCGAGTTCAGCCCTCCTCTTTCGAGTGGCTGAACTCGGCCTGCTTATTTGTTCTGATAATTGTCATTCATAAATACTCACCTTAGGAACGTCTCTCTCCCTTGTTGGATTAAAAAACGATACTGATTTTGCCGAAATACGAACCTTCTGCCAGATGTCTGAGGGCCTCCACTGCTTGCGAGAACGGAAACTCTTTATCGACAATTGGACGAAGACGATGGTGTTCGATCGCAACATTCATATTCTCGAACATCGCTCGGCTGCCTACGTTAATGGCCTGAAGCCTTGCTCTCCTGAGGATGGCCGGGACAATAGCTAAACCTTCAACACTGGCCCCGGATAGAATGCCGACGATACTAATCTGACCGCCTACCTTTAAGGCAGAGATGGAACGATTAAGTGTTTCCCCGCCTCCAAGATCGACGATATGATCAGCACCCCGCCCTTGCGTGTACTCCAATACGGCTTTGTCCCACTCCAACTTTCGCTTATAATTGATGCCGTGATCGGCGCCTAACGCTTTCGCACGTGCAAGCTTATCATCGCTACTTGAGGTTACAATGACTTGTGCTCCTTGAAGCTTAGCGAATTGCAGAGCGAACAAGGAGACGCCGCCGGTACCTTGAACGACAACTGTATCTCCTGCTTTCACCTTGCCCTCTTCCACGATCGCATGCCAGGCCGTTACTCCGGCGCAAGGCAGAGTAGCTGCTTCGATATCGGTCAAATGTTGGGGTACGCGTACCAGCCCTTCCTCAGGCAACACGACATACTCCGCTAGCAACCCTTCGAGCGGACTACCTAACGAGGATACCCAATTCTCTGGCGTAGCTTCGCCGGACTTCCAGTTTTGGGTAAAGATCGCACTCACGCGTTCCCCTATTCGGAACTTCCCAGCTTGTTCCCCTAAGGATACAATCTCGCCTACTCCATCGGATAGCGGAACCAGCGGCTCTTTCAGTTCTGGGTTATAAAATCCGTTTATGACTCCTATATCACGTGAGTTTAGCGATACCGCCTTCATTCGAATAAGCACTTCACCACGGGCGGGAGTTGGAATCTGGCGATCCACTTCTACAATGTGATCCAGTCCAAAACCGCCCTGAATAACGTAAGCTTTCATTGTGCATCTCTCCTTATTTGGTGTATAGACACACAATAATTCATATAATAAGATGTAGCTAGACGGCACTTTTAGGTCGGTTACGAACCCAAAGGTGCGTAAGGAGGAAGGATGCTTATGAAACCATCGGACATATCCCTGAAGGTTTGCAGCTATAGTCATGTGTTGGAAATAATATCTGATAAATGGACGGCACTTGTCATCTACTCCTTAGAGAACGGCACCATCCGATACGGAGAAATTAAGAGGCGCATCGAGGGTATATCGCAGAAAATGCTAACGCAAACTTTGAAGCAACTGGAACGGGACGGATTGGTCAGTCGGAAAGTTACCCCATCGGTACCGCCGATCGTAGAGTATACGCTAACCCCGCTTGGGGAAACGTTGATTCCCTACATGAAAATGTTAAAGGAGTGGGCTTCTGAACATTACTCCGCGGTGAGAAAGGCTAGAGAAGAATATGACCTCGGTGGGACGGAAACCATCGTGCGTTAATCAGTACTTTTCGAGTAAAATGTTAGAATCATTGAAGTGAGTTGTCTAAAAAAAATAATACCGAGCAAAGTGATGGTGATATCCTTTGCTCGGTATTATTTTTTTGTAGCATATGGATTAACGGAATTCTTATGTATGCTTCATCAACGAACTGTTGTACATTTGCGAATCCATTCCCGAGCACCAAAAGCGATCACCCTGTTCTGAATCTTTGGTGTCGTGATCGTACAGCATTTGAGCAATTCGGGTAACGCATACATTTCAAGTGCAGCCTTTGCTGCTTCCATATAGCCCTTATAGGTCGGTGTGCTCCCGCCAATTACGATAACATCTGGGTTATACAGGTGCACCAAGTTAGTTAAAGCATATCCAAAGTACTGCCCTGCTTGACTTACAAGTTTAGCAGCTTGCTCATCGCCTGTTTCTAGGTGTTCGCGAAGTGTAGCATCATCCATTTCCGCTTGATTCACAATGGCATAACCACTTGCGAGCGTATCGAGCAGTACCGCTTGCCCATCTACGTTAAGGATCATATAACCCAGTTCTCCGCTCCATCCCTTCGCGCCAAGCAGTAATTCACCTGAGGCCACAACACCTGGCCGCGATAAAAGCATCGGCCATGATGACGACAACCGTTTCGTTGTTGGTAAAATGAGCGGCCTCAGCCATCGTAGCTGCCTTCACATCATTGATAAATGCTACGGGAATGCTTGCTGGTGTTGCGAACATATCCGCTGTAACTCCGTTTAACGCAGGCAAGACATGGCTTAACTCTACTTTATCGCTACCAACGACTAATCCTGGCATACCCATGCCGATGCCACTTGGAGTATAGGGCAATTTGTTCACAAAGGCCTCTACCTCCTGCTGGAGTTGAAGCAAGGAACATTCCTTTCCCGTAGAAACCGTATGCTCCAGATAGCCACTTGCTGTCTCCGCCATCATATACATCTGCCCACCGTCAATTTCAATACCTACATATGTGTTCATATCAGTTGTCCCTCCTATTGTTCATAGTTTCCTTCAATAATGAGTAAAAGCATAAGTCACATTTCCCTTACATACTCTTCGGGCGATTTGCCAATCATCGCTTTAAAATCTTTGATGAAGTGGGCTTGATCGTAATAACCCATATCCTGCGCCAATTTAGGCCAATTTGAAACTGCACCTTTTTCCATGAGTTCTACTACCTCTTGAAGCCGATACCGCTTGATGACCCATTTCGGGCTAACGCCAACATAACGGTTGAACAGACGCTGCAAGGTCCGTTTGTTCATATCAAACTCTTGCACGATATCCTCCACCTTGGTAATCTGGCGATTATCGATGGTGAATTGCACGATCCGATTGATCAATTCAACGTTGTCATCCTGCTCTGGAATGCGATCCAGTAGAAATTGTTCTGCAAGTTGTACCATCTCTTCCTCTGTCTCTATAGCAAAAATTTGTTGTTCTATGTCCTGCACATCTATTCCGAAAACATCTTTAAAACCTAGCACCTTGCCAGTAAGAAGAGATATCGACTGTTTCCAAAAAGGATGAAAGCCTCCTGGTTTGAATTTGATCCCCAGCGTCATCCCCTCTTCCTTTAAAAGGCGCGTGTAGGTTGTTGTAGGGACACCGTAAATTCCGGTAAATATCTCATTATTCTCATATTCAAACGCTAAATTTACGTTGGGATAAGATAAGACAGTTTGGCGAAAAGGAGCTTGTCCTGTTAAGTCCCATCGTACCACCCAATAATGCTCTATTAATTGAGCCAAACTATCAGCAGGTTCGTATCTCATAAGCGAAAATTTTTGCATGCCTGCTTCTGCTTTCAGAATCCCCTTATCAGATCGTTGATCATTCGGTTTCACGAACCTACCTCCAGACGGAGCCGCTATTGTCGCGTTTTTACAATACGTTCCATGTTGTCTATTCTATACTGAGACTAGCAGTTCGAAGCTGTTTAGGCAATTTAATATATTGATCGAACGGAGGATAATTTATGGATCTTAAGTATGAAATTTATATCGGAGCAACACCTGAGGATGTTTGGCAAGTCTTTGTATCACCCGAAGGCACAAAAGCCATATTCTATGGTTGCATTCTTGACTCAACCTTCGAAATTGGTGCACCTTATGCCTACATTGGACCTGGTGCCGATGGAGATGAAACCGTACATGTCTACGGTAATGTTCTAGCCTTCGAGCAGAATCGACTCATGAGCTACACAGAACATCCTGGACCGTCGTATAGAGAAAATCATGCAGAACTCGAAACAAGGGTTACACTCTCACTAGAGATAGTAGGAAATTGTACGAAGCTTACGTTAGTTAACGATCAATGGCCCGACAATCATCCCTCATACGAAAATACAAAGTCATCTTGGCCGATGATTCTGAGCAATGCCAAGACCTATGTGGAAACGGGAAAGACATTAGACTTTGGCTGGTAAAATAATAAGTTTGTTTTATGGTGACTATACCTATTTAACAGTATCAAGGGGAAGCCTAGACGGCTTCCCCTTGCTTTATTATCTTTGTCCTCACCCTGTTATTTTGTATTCAAGGCGAGGAGAATATAATCTTCCCGAACTTCCTCAATTGTATAAAGTCCTATACTCTCGAGTGAAATCGCTATATCTGTAATGTCCTTCGTTGTCGCTTTCAGACTTTCCGCCGTGGGCTTAAGCAAAATTTTAATGCTACTATCCTTTTCTTCGATTACGAGTGATTTCAATTTGTTTTTTAGAATCCTTACCAAACGATCATAGTCTACTTTATATTCTACGGTAATGCCTTGATAAGTCACTTCCACATCTAGGGGCTCCGGTTTTAAAAAGATCACTATCCCCGACGTATCTACCTGCCCAACCTTGGGATTCAACACCTTATACTCGGCTAAATCTGAAACTGAATAGTCCATTCCATTATTCATGCTTGCTACCGGATTAAGACGGATATACGAGCTGTCAGACCCGAAGATCATCAGCGAGTCATCTACTACCAGATCGATCGCTTGTTCGGGTGCTTTTCCGGCAAACATGAGTAGTGGACTGTGGACACGTCTGGACCAGGAATTCTCATCATGGTTACCCAAAATATCCATCTGAAAAAATAAATCTTGGCCGTATTCAAATCCCTTCGATTTCAGAATATCTACCAACGGCTCGATAAGCATTCCTTCGGCATACCCCATATCCAACCAAATCTTCACATTTGGCTTTTCTTTTTCCTTCGCCAGTTCTTCAAACAGTCTCCCCTTAGCTACCCAGGTGGAAGCTGATACCGCTCCAATCGAGGAGAACGTCTCTGGGTGATGGTAACCCATCCATAACGCCTGTACACCACCGAAGGATGATCCCATGATCATTCGATTGTCCCTATCAGGAATGGTTCTGTAAGTTCCATCCACATAAGGAATGACAGTTTCAATGAAATAACGGGTAAATTCCTCTGCACTCTTGCCATCAGACGGAATGGACTCATCGAGAAAAGGAACATATTCCTCTCCCCTTTTGGCGCCATCGCTTGCATCAACTCCGATCACGATAACTTTCTCCATTCTTCCATCAGTAATGAGCTGATCTATGACTCTCTCCACTTTCCACTCTTTTTGAAAAGAACTGGTATTCGTTTCGAATACATTACGCCCATCGTTCATGTACACAACGGGGTAACGCTCGTTGTCGGTTTCGTAACCGGGAGGGAGGTAAACAAAAATACGCCGTTTCTCAAGTTCATCGATATGTACACTCCCTTGCCCCACAATCTTGCCAGTTGGATTCTCGGTTGCTTGTACGGTCACACTTGTCTTGGGCTCAAATGATGTTGGAGAGGTAGTGATTGAATCTTCTTTGTCCTGGCAACCTACCAGGGTTAGCATACATATTACAATAAATCCCCAAAAGCATGATCTTTGTGAGCCATATTGGTTCATCTAATCCCTCCTGACTAGTAGTTCAAACGTTTCCACAACTATTAATATATACGGTTTAATTTGTACCGGCTAGGATTATTTAACATATGACCCACACAAAAATGGCCAGTAACACCCTTCTTGCGAATGGTTACCGACCTGAAATCAGCAAAATCATTTTCAATTATACAAATACCATCGTCCCAAACCTAGAAGAAACATGAAAGTTGACCTTACCTGTCGGGCTCCACGCCTGGTATTCACGCGTACCCTCCAAGTCTTCATCAATTCGATAGAAGTTTACCTTCCAGCTTAATTCTTCATGAAGTGGATGAATGAAATTTGATGCTGGAATGCTAATATAGGTGGTTAAATACCCCTCCCTAGTCGAGTCGACAGACGTAAGAAGATCTTGGAAGCACCATGCTTTGTTCAAACCTTTAACCGCATCTAAGCCATCATTCTCAATTAGAGCATCAAACACCACATTATTGGGGCTGACTTCCAACTCCAAATAACGTGTTCCCTTGCCTTCCTGGTCGATAAAGAACTCAACGACATCCTGTTCGTACAGTGGGTCATCTCTTTCCGTAAAATCAGATACAATGTTACTGTCCTTACTTAAGAATCGTACATACAAATAGTCTTTGTTCCAGCAAGCTCTCACTTCGGTAGATTCTTTCGGCGGTAAACCTGTGACTGTGTCGCTTAATTCGAGCACATCGCAGCTATCCCAGTCAATGGAGCTCCATCCTGATTGCACTTGTTTACAATGATATACATAATCTTCTTTAACGATTGTGGTTTGCAATCTCTCACCTCATTTTACATATTCCATTTAGTCGGTATGTATCTAGTACCCTGTAATAATACACTTTTAATAAGTGTTTGTTCAATTATATTAATAAGTGAGTGAAAATAAGTCATTCCAAATCAAGTTATAAATTGGAGAGAATTTGCATGCTTAGCACCGGAAAAAACAACCTAAAATATCCCTAATTTTCTATGTTTATATATACACATCCCTCCTATCTCAACCGATAAAATGGGTAGTTTGATTATCCAGGGAAAGGAAGATCAATATTGAAGAATTTTTGGAGCAAGGGATGTAAAACGCTTATAGCACTTATTCTTCTGTGTCAAACAATAGGAATGTGGAACACGGCGGTTGCATCAGCAGATAGCAACTCTTTTGGGGCTTCTCCTTTTGTTAGAACTATAGCTGGTAAGAATGTTTCTTACGCATTGGATAAAGCGGGCCAGCTATGGTCATGGGGAATGAATAAGTCTCGTGAATACTCGCTTTTACCACAACACGAAGATCAACTGTCCTCTCTTCGTATAGCTGATATTGCAGGAGATTCGAGAACTCTTACTGTCCTCACCGTTCAAGGAGAAGTCTGGCTGCGGAACAGCCAAGGAACAAACAAGCTGGATCTTCAAGATATAACAAATATCTACGCACACGCCAATTATGCTTATGCCATCCAGAAAAACGGCAATGTATGGAGATGGGAGGATGATCAGGAGGGTAAGACTACGGCCCCGTCACTCATCGATGGGCTCCCCTCACCTGTTGTCAAAATTGCAGCTTCTTATGCATTACTTTCCGATGGTACTGTATACGACATTTCATACATGAATTCGGCCGAAAAGACAGGGCTTACGGGTATAAAAGATATCATACAGGGTGCCGAGGGTTGTAACCTCGCCCTGAAGAACGATGGTACCGTCATCGGATGGGGATACCACTGGCAACCAGATGGTTCATGGATTCTGACCTATGGCGGTGGTGATTACACTAATTATAACAATCCAGTTACCATCAAAGGGTTAAGCGGAATAAGTCAAATCGCCGGTGGAGAGAATCACTTTGCGGCATTGACAGAAAGCGGAAAGGTTTATGTATGGGGGCAAAACACTAAAAATCAGCTTGCTTCCAAAGAGAATCAGTCTTCAGTTCCCACTGAAGTCAGCGGACTGCCACTGATCTCAAGTCTTTTTGGCGGTTCTGAAGCGTTACATAACATTGTTATCGATCAGCAAGGCAAACTATGGACGTGGGGAAACAACAAGTACGGTGAACTTGGTATCGCTAGCAAGGTTGATGACGAGATGATCCCGCTGAGAGTGGCTGAACCACCTTCCGTTCAGTCAGCGATAGGTCTATATAACATGTCTATGGACGGCCTCGCTAGCAATGAAATTCAGACTTGGGCGACCGATGGCAAAGGTGGTTTCCTCGCTCTAACGGAATCCCAGACGCTCTTTTCAAACGATCACGGAAACTCATGGCAGAAGGCGGCACCTCCAACCAAAACGAGCCTTTCCACCTTATATTATGCGAAAGATCGTTATTTTTTGATGCCGGTGAACAGGACTGACCCTGCATACTGGACTATAAACGGAACGGATTGGCAGGAGGTTTCACAGCTGCCCGAGTCGATCAGCAGGGGGCAAGTGAAATGGGTTAATGGAGACTATGTTTTGATCGGAGAAGCTTCATTAGGGGCCGGAACCGTAGTCTATATCTCCAAAGACGGAGTGAATTGGACGCTGAGTGCCAAAGTGGATGGACAATTTTCCCAAGTATATTGGAACGGAAGTCTCTATGTCGGACTCGGCAGTGGATATAAATATTACGGTAAGACAACTAAACGCAATCAGCTTGTTTATGATGCGAAAGAAGGAACAAAAGTAGAACTGATCGTCTACACCTCATCCGACCTCATCAATTGGAAACAACAATCCGGTATTATCGACAAAAGTCTTAATTATAGGTTTGTGCTTAACGGCGTCCCCGAGACTTCTGGCTTTCCTATCTCACAGAATTCAAACGGTAAGTTTACGTTCGATGGTTCCAGTCGTAAGTTCAGCTCGGCAGACGGGATTACTTTTATATCCGAACCTCAGCCAACATCCTTAACCACGAATAAGATTGAAATGTTTAGCGGTCCATTCTCCGTAAAGGGGCGCCAACTGATCTTCGGAACCAAGTGGCGAGGCGAGGGGATTATGCTATCCTCTTCAGATAGCGGGAAAACATGGAAAAAGCAAGCTGTTAAGGGAATTCCCTTCGGCATGGAAGTTGTATGGACGGGCAAGCAGTTCGTGGGCTTCGCAAGCGAAAGTGGTCTTATTGCGGTATCCGTTAACGGAATTGATTGGTCAATGAAACGAGGACCTTATCCATATGCCAATATTGATGGCATAGCTAAGATCAACGGAACATACTCGGCCGTTGGCTCAGAATTTCAGGAGTCCGTCGCCTCCGTACTTCGCAGTAAGAACGGTATCAATTGGAACTCCACCTGGCTCGGAGACCGTTACAGTTCCAGTACACCATGGATGACATCGATTACTGCTTATGGAGCGAAGTTTATAGCGGTAGGCAGTAATCGTGTCTGGACCTCAAAGGACGGATCTTCTTGGTCGCAAACGAATTCTTTCGATTCATCAGTACGACTACAGCAAGTAACGACCGACGGCAGCCGTCTCTATGCCATTGGCAGCAAAGGAATTTCTTCCTTCCTGAGCGTTTCAGCGGATGGTAAGAGTTGGAGTAATGTCTTGAATAAAGGAGCTGAGTTCCAAGGCATCGCCATTCAAGGTAAAAAGATTGCTATTAGTGGTTATCAAGGAAAAAACGCCGTTCTCTACTCTACGGCTGACGGTGGACGTAATTGGTCGACAATGTCTATTCCTACCAAGGGAGATTCTTTCCTCAACCCAATAACTGTTCAGTGGGTTAACAATAGCTTCGTAGCCATCGGGGACTTTATTTATAACTCGACGGATGGGATACATTGGACTCGCGATAGCAGTCCACTCGCTACACTCATCGAAGCGGAACCGCGGAGTTACGGCTACGGGCATATGACTTGGTCAGGTTCCTCCAGTTGGTACGTTGCTTCCGGCAATGTCTTTGCAGTGGCAGACAAGAATGGACAATGGTCGGTGTACCATACCGGATATAACGCAGAAAATTCCGTGCGTGGTGTTATTCCTTTCGGAACAGGCGTGCTTGCTTATGGAAAAGAAGGGTTACTACTTCGAATCACTCCGAACTGACGGGATGATCTAAATCTTCCAGATTTAATGATATGCACAATTATTCTTGCGATAATAACTCCATTTCCATAATAGAATGCGATATGAGCCCATGTATATTCCATTGAGGATACATGGGCTCTGCTCATTTCTTCGTAATCCAACTTTGATCTGCATTCACGAAGATGTCAAACCAAAGCTAGATTCAAGATTCCTGCATCAACAATTCATCCGTTCGCAGACATTGATAGCCCTTCATCTGGATATCTTCAAGTACTTCCTCCAATCCTTCAATCATAAGGAAAGGAGCCTCCTCTTCCGCTCCCCATGTGTCTCCACTATCATGCAGCAGTATAATGGAACCAGGCTTTATCCGTTTCAAAAGTTTCTCTTTCAACGGCTGCGCCCTACTCTGCACTTTCCAATCTCCACCCATTACAGACCAGAGCACAATGCGGTAAGATTTGCGTAGAGAGAACAAATCTCCCATATTCAGAATTCCCCAGGGAGGACGGTAAAATGTCGGGCGTTCTCCGGTAATCCTCTCGATGATATCCGCCGAACGCTGGACATGCTGTTGCCTGATATGGCGCGGACTCATGATCCAATTCGGCAAATGCGTATAATTATGAATACCAATTTGATGTCCTTCCTGATGAATACGTCTTGTAAGCTCGGGATTCTGCTCAGCTTTACTTCCGAGCACGAAGAAGGTCCCTTTTACTCCCTGACGTTTAAGTACATCTAGCAGTTTGGGGGTATGTAAGGGATCCGGACCATCATCGAAAGTAAAAGCAACCTGGCGAGCAGATCGGCCTCTAATTGTGACACCTAATCCCCATATCCGCGTGATTAGGTAAGGTATGAACATATATATAATAATAAAAAGGGTCAGCGAGACGACTATAATTCGACTCATACCAAAGCCTCCTTACGGTAACGAGTCAATAAGGATTGCCTAGTCATCAATAGCATTTTCGGCACAAGCTTCTGGACATTTTGTTGCATACGCTGCTTCCCTCCAGGATGCAGAACTCTAAGTAATAACCGCAGGTAATACGTCGAGAATATACGGAATCCTTTGGATTCGAGCGGATGCAGCTCAAATCCAAGACCATGGATAATCCCACGATGGAGCAGGGTAATACCCGTTAATGCCTTTACATGAGCAAGTTCAGGATCTGTTTCCATAGCTACGCTAATCTGTTTCATAGACTTCCGCAGCATCCGTGCCGTTGATAATGCTGCACGATCGGGACCTAGCTCCTTCGAAAACTTCAAAACCTGACGGTTATCCAGATGGAGCTCTCCTACCCAATCACCGGAATGAACCCACTCCCCATCATGACATTCCACACTTTTCCCGTGATGGCGCCTGACAACTAGCTTACAAATGCCATATTTTTTACACGAAGCACTCCGAAATTTCGTAAACCATTCAAATACAGCTTCCCAAGTCATCCAAATGGATTGCATACTTTTTTTTGAAATAGATTTTAATAGATCCATAGATGGTAGTCACGTCTTTCTATTCAGATTAGTCCCATGTACCTGTCTCATGTAACCTCTGCCATCATTGTATGTAATGAATCTATCATTTATCTTTCTTCGTTCTTACTTATTTCTTAAGTTTGAAAAATAATGTTATCGCTATTTCCAACTCAGCCCCTAAGAGAAAACTAAACCTGCTGCATTAATTTCTTAAGCTTCGCTCTTGTAGAGGTTTCCGGAGCGGGTGTATAAATACTGCATCTTAAATCTGTACCACCATGAACCTGTAACGAAGTGAGCTGGAAGAGCATCTTTCTTGCCTTGGCATGTCTGAACTCAAGTAATACTTCCGGTGCTGAACTGACCTTGCTTTGATCCCACAAGCGATTAAAATCAGGATGCGTTTCTTTCATTTCACTAAGAAACTCTTCATACCATTTATCCTCTACGTATTGTCCGTAATATGCTCGGAATATTGCTAGAAATCCGCTCGCGAACTGCTCCCAATTCACAGCTAATCGCTGAAATTCCTTTCTCGTGAATAATAGAGAAATCATGTTTCTCTGCTCGGGTGGCACTTGCTCGAAGTCCAGAAACACATGAGAAGCCGCTTCATTCCATCCGACAATTTGGCACCTGCGATCGGAAACAATCGTGGGGCAGTAGGTAAGTTCTTGAAGAATAATCCTTAAGGCGGGACTGATTTCAGGAAGCTCTTCTTTAAGAAGACTTACGCCAGAAGTTGTCTCCAATGCTAAGGAAAATAAATACTTTCGCTCGTCGGGAGACAATTGCAGCGCCCTAGCCACGTTATCCAAGACGGACGATGATACCTTGATGTCCCTCCCTTGCTCTAACCAGGTGTACCAGGTATGACTAACGCCAGCTAATTGTGCGACTTCCTCTCTTCTTAGTCCAGGTGTCCTTCTTCGCCCCCCTTCGGGTAAACCAACGGACTCGGGAGTCAGTTTAGCTCTCTGCGTCTTTAAAAATTGTGATAATTCTTGAAGTCTGAGTTGAGAATTCATGGTTACACAACCTTACGTATGATTATCATGTTATAAATTATACTAGGATAAACAACAACTTGTAATAGGATATCCAGCATGACATGATAAGTATAGATTGTTATTTAAGGACGATCAAGGAGGCAATGACCATGGAAAGAGTTGTAATAACAGGAATGGGTGCGATAACCCCACTCGGGAATAATGTCGAGACCTTCTGGACTCGGTTAGCTCGGGGAGATTCGGGTATTTCTTATATTGATACTTTTGATACAACTCACTTTAAGGTTAAAATAGCCGGTATCGTAAGAGATTTTGATGCCGATAAACTATTCGGTTCTAAAGAAGCAAGACGGCTGGATCGATTCAGCCAATTTGCCTTAGCTGCTGCGGATCAGGCTTTAATCGACTCCGGGATCAACTTAGATCAAATAGATAAAGAACGATTAGGTGTTTACGTTGGGTCTGGAATCGGTGGAATACAAACGTTAATAGATCAACATCAGCTGTTAAACGACCGAGGGCCTGATCGGGTAAGTCCTACCTTGGTGCCGATGATGATATCCAATATGGCTGCGGCCTTAATTAGTATTAAACTGGGGGCATTAGGCTCATCCTTATCTCCAGTAACAGCTTGTTCCATTGGCAATACAGCTATTGGAGAAGCATTCTATCAAATTCAAGCTGGAAGGGCCGACGTCCTATTCGCAGGAGGATCGGATGCAGCAGTAACTGAAATATCACTTGCTAGTTTCACAAAAGCAACGGCATTATCGACTAGAAACGACGAACCTGAGAAAGCTAGCCGGCCATTTGATGCCGGACGGGACGGGTTTGTTATGGCGGAAGGTTCAGGAATTCTCGTTCTGGAATCGTTATCCCACGCCTTACGTCGAAAAGCTAGAATATATGCGGAGGTTATCGGTTACGGAGCTAGCTCTGACGCCTATCATATGGTGGCAACTCATCCTGAAGGTCATGGGGCATACCGCGCAATGAAATTGGCGCTGAAGGAAGCGTCCATCGAGCCAAACCAAGTGGACGTCATAAGTGCTCATGCTACTAGCACAGAGGTCGGAGATAAGTCGGAAACTGCAGCGATCAAGAAGCTTTTTGGCCAAGATGCCTATCGTATTCCTGTAACAGCTAATAAGTCGATGACGGGACATATGTTTGGTGCCGCAGGAGGCGTAGAGGCAATTGCCCTGGTAAAAAGCTTACAAACGGGGATTATTCCTCCTACCATTAATCAGCAGGAGCAAGAAGCGGAATGTGATTTGGACTACGTTCCCAATGTAGCTAGAACAGCCGATCTGACGATCGGCATGTCCAACTCTTTTGGGTTCGGCGGTCATAACGCAGTTATCGTGCTGAAAAAGTACAGTGAATAGGCTGAAGCTCATCCCCATCGAACTAGGGAATCACGTTATGTAGGCAAGCAAAAAGCTATTGATGGCAGGGAACATTCCCTGCTATCAATAGCTTCTTTTTACTTTAATGAATCTGTAATTACAAATTTATTTGATTATTTAAAAGTTATAGATTCTATGATTTTATCCACTTCAGCTTTGCTCTCATCATCAAAATGAGTAATAATAAAACTAAAAGCATACCCCTCAATGATGGCGGTGTAGTAGTTCTGAGTAACTACCAATTCGCCAGCGTCAAACCAGCACTCTAAGACAGCCATATCTTTACCACCAATTTTGACGGTGGATATCTCTTTAAACTCATAAGGGATCCCAGTATCTATCAGCGTTTTTTTCGTAGGTTCGAGATACTCCTTCCCCGCCTTCATACCTGGGACCTTCTCCGCAACAACCGTAACAGAAGGACTCGGATCCGGTCCATTCAGCGGATATTGCGAAACCAGTAGTAGATTTAATGTTTTGGCTTTAGAAAGTTCCAATTGTAACTTCTTAGTTTCATCTTCTCCAGCAATCATTTCTTGACCGGCATTCGCAATTTCATTCATTCCGGCTGCATCTTGAACTTCCCAATCTGTAGGAAAGGATAACGATACACCAAAATAATCATTAGTATAAGAACCACTTTCAGTTACCCCTAGGCTTACTTCTTTACCCTTGCCCCCGCATGCTGTTACCATTACTAAAGTTAGTATCATTATAACCGTCATAACTCCAAGCTTTTTCTTAGACATATTACCCTCCTGATACTTTTTTCCATACCAGAAAAGCTTATCATAACCTCCTTATATTTCCACCTATATAAAACTATAGGTTGTTATTACAAGGTTATTATTACAAAATGGAGTAACGACTTGCTATTGAAACGGCTTCAGTGCTGGACTGAACACCCAATTTGTCGAATATGATTTTCTTATGATGATTGACTGTACATTCTTTGATGTTGAGCTTTATTGCGATTGCCTTTACCGTTAATCCCTGCGAAATTAACCTCAGAACCTTTAACTGTCGTTCTGTTAATTTTATCGCATACTGTTCAAACAATTGGGCACTATGCTGCTCTTGGTAACTACTCAACATATGGGCCGGTATTAGCTTGGCAATGGCAACTAGCTCACTTTTCATATCTGCATTAATGGTGGACACATCGAGGTAGCCTATATTTTTCCGTCCGATATTTAACGGAGTAGAGAAGCAATGCCAGTCCTTAAAATAGGGACTTCCATGTTCTTCTGGCGGTAAATAGACCGGAGCATTATGCTTTATTGCTTCTGAAATTGCATTAACTCCACAACTTTTCTCCGAAAAATACATACCTAAGTCGATGGGTGAACCACTCATCGTATTTGCTAGATTCTGGCTGTAATCCATCGACAATAGAACGCCCTCTGTATTCGTAAGTAAGAACAGATATGGACCTGAAAGATGATCCTTGATGTTCGATATGCAATTCTGAAAGACCGTAATTAACAGTGAGTCTCTAATACGAATCCGTTCAAACTGCTGTTTCGATGCAAACGAACCTGTTAAGCTGAAACTTTCTCCTAAATGGTCTTCCCTCCATTGTTGAGGTAGAGCCCTTATCGCCTCAGGCATTACAGTTATCCTCCTTGGTGTATCTGTCTTTCGGGAAATAAATGAATACCCTTTCTTTATTTATCGGAGAATCATGGGAATATTTAAATTCGCTTATCTAAGCGTTCAAATTATAGGGAGGAATACGATTTGAAAATTGATAAAACAGAAACATGGGTCAGGGAATCACTACCCGATCCGCTAGGTGTCTCAGGGTTGGGTGGATGGTTAGTTCTGATTCAGATTGGCTTATATATTACAATCATCAGGTTAGTTGTTGTATTTTTTCAGTTTATATTGCCCATGTTTAGTTCTGGCGCATGGGAAGTGCTTACTTCACAAAATTCGATGGCTTATCATGCATTATGGGGGCCCATTATCATCTTTGAAACGGTGTACAATATCATATTTTTATTTTTTGCCGTATACATATTGATTCAATTGTATCAGAAGAAATCTATCTTCCCTCGTCTAATGATTATTTTCTATATCGCTAGTCTTTTGGCTGTCACTATTGATATTATTCTAATGTATCAAATTCCATTAGCTCAGCAGAATAGCGACGTTAGTTCTTTTAATGAGCTTTTCCGTTCTATATTCACATGCGCCATCTGGATTCCCTATTTCATCAAATCTACAAGAGTCAAAAATACGTTTACCAAATAAAATGCACTCAAACATTAATATGAAATCTTCTTGAAAATCATTTGATCGAAAATAGTAATAGATCGAGCAACATGTATCGTTGCACTAACGTCGATACTATTGAGGTGAGATGATGAGCAAAAGAAGAATAATGCTAGTCTCCTATATACTTTTACTGGTCGCAATTGTACTTGGATGTTCCAAGTCTGCTACAACAGAGGGACTATTCTCAGAACCTCCGGATGTTGTGGGATTCATTGATGAGAAAGAAATTCTGTTCATTAAAGGTTCTTACCATTGGGATCACGCTATTGCTGATGCCCCGAGTCCAGATAATTTGGTAAAAGACACAGCCGTTTATGTAGTAAAACCAAATTCAGAGCTAACATTAACATTCAAAGGTGAAGAACCTCAAGAGATCTCAGCTGGGCTCTGGGTAAATCAAAATTTCACGCCATTACCTAGAGTAAAAGATACAATCCTCCTTCCAGATAAGCCTGGAATATATGTACTGTCTATTGGAGCGAAATGGTCAGGCGACGATCGTGGTAGTTATGCTGCTGCTATCGAGGTAATAGACTAAGGGGAATAAATCCGTGGAATCACAACACGAAAAGGCCACATTGGAAGTGGCCATTTCGTGTTTTTTGGTATATTCATTCCTACTTCATTAGCTGATCACCTTCGCGCCATTAGTTCAACCCTTGTCATAGATTGCTCTCGCGCGAAGCCTTAGTTGAAACGACCGCTGCATTGCGCTTATCAAAGACGAAGATCGCAATCACAAGCAAAGCGATAAGCATCATTAGGGAATCAGCAGCTAAACTCGGTACCAGATGATCGGCGAATTGCTGAGGGGACTCCATCGAGGCTCCCGTTCCAAAGATAATTCCACTGATGGCGATACCAAATACAGATCCGAGCTGACGCGTCGTATTGCTTACCCCACTCGCTTCCCCTGCGGAATCTTCTGGAACAGAAGCTAGTAGTCCATGCGACAACGGCGTAAAGCTAAGCCCCATGCCTGCCCCAGCCAGCATCATGGGCACAAGCACATCTGTAAAAGGAAATACCGGACCCTTAATAGAGACCATAAGTGCCAACCAACTTAGACCTACTCCCTGTAACAGCAATCCAGTCATCAGTACCCTTTTTGATCCAAATCTCCCTATCGCCATTCCAGCAAAAGGTGCTGCTAACATGGTCATAATCGTCCAAGCCATCTCCCGAACTCCTGCCTCAAGAGGACTGTAACCTTGTGCCTGTTGAAGAAATAATGTCAGCATAAAAATCGCACCAAAGACGCTCGCATTCATCCAAAATCCCGCCAAAATATATGATGTGTACGTTTTGTTGCGAAACAAATCAAACTGTACGGTTGGGCTAGTTCTTCTTTTTTCCCAATAATAAAATAGAACCAGAAGCAGAAGACCAACCAATAACGACATAATTACCAAGGGATCTCCCCAGCCAAGTGGTCTACTTTTTTCCAAGCCAAAAACCAGACCAAACAACCCCGTAGTCAGCAGAATAACACCCAAAGGATCCAGTGGCTTGCGTACTCCACGAGACTCTTTGATCCAGCTCAAACCCAAAAGCAGTGCAATCAGTCCAACTGGTAAATTGATATAGAAGATCATTTGCCAAGGTGCTCCTTCCATGACCAGACCTCCAACCAGTGGGCCTACACTAAGCCCTAACCCGGAAATACCTGACCATAACCCGATCGCTAGCGCCCTTTTTGCAGGAGGAAATGCCGCGTTAACAAGTGTGAGCTAAGCGGTACGATCGCTGCTCCTCCAATCCCCTGAATCGTGCGGAACACAATGAGTGCGGATGAGGAAGTACTTAGTCCGGAGAATAAAGATCCTATTGTAAAAACTGCCACCCCAGCTAAGAACACTTTTTTCCTCCCAATAGATTCACCCAATATGCTAAAGGGGATAATTAGAACAGCAAAGGCAAGGGTATAAGCATTCATAAACCATTCTAAATCCGACAACGAAGCCCCTAGATCCTTCTGAATGGAAGGGAGTGATACTCCCAGAATTAAACTGTCCAGCATGGCCATGAACAAGGCGATACAGGTAATAACAAGTAGACGCACTCTGGCTGAGGTTGACATTTTAAACTCCTCCTCTAATTTATTTATTGATAAATAAATATAATATATAGAAAACCGCACTACGGCATAAGCTGCGGTAATTCCAAAACTGCTGAAAGAGAAATGACCAATCCATAAGCGAGGAACATACTGGCTTCGTGAGAGCTATTGTTGATTCCAGCTAATTCGAACCTATTTCTCATAGTTTCATGAAGCTGGGCATATTTTTCTCTGGCAAACTCTTTGACCTTTGGCTCTGGTGTGGCAGAACATTGCATAAGCAACAGCATCTCGTTACGCTGAGTTTCCATGAGCTCAACGAAGACATCCCCCATCGCTGCACATAACTGTTCTGCTGGGGCTTCTACCTGATTGAAGGCATATTCCATTCGGTTATATGCACGCTCCAACACAGCTAAATACAGCTGTTCTTTGGTTTTAAAGAAATGAAATACATAAGGTTGAGTGACGCCTACGGCCTCTGCAATATAGGCGGTTGTTGTTTTGTAATAGCCTTGAGTGGCAAATAAAGCAGCAGCACTCTCCATAATTTGTTCTTTGCGGTTTGCTGGTATTTCTTCTTTAATACTCAATGGAATAATTCTCCTTACATTTATTTATTACTCAATAAATAACATACATTTAGATCTCAGTCAATAACCAAGCGATTACAAACATACAAACGGAACCTCTGTCATAAATTATTTGAATGCGGATGTAGAATTATGCTTGTAACATTCCAAATGAGAGGAGATGATCTCATGGAAAACCAACCTGGGACTCAGACTAAGAACGGGAATGTACCTCAACCTATAAGGAGTGATGGAGCCGGGGCGACGGATTTGGGTCCACGGGACGTCATGCGGGATATTGAAAACCCTAACATGCTGGTTCCACCAATTACAGATGCTGGCTTGATCCCTAACTTAAAATTTTCGTTCTCTGATACCCACATGCAGTTAAATCACGGTGGTTGGTCAAGAGAGATTACAATTAGAGAGCTACCGATTGCAACCACACTTGCAGGCGTTAATATGCGCTTGACTCCTGGAGGGGTGCGCGAACTCCATTGGCATCAGCAAGCAGAATGGGCTTATATGCTCTTAGGAAGTGCACGGATTACATCAGTTGATCAAGAGGGGCGAAATTTTATTGCTGATGTTGGGCCGGGTGATCTTTGGTACTTTCCAGCTGGATTACCCCATTCAATTCAGGGGTTAGAAGAAGGTTGTGAATTTCTGCTCGTCTTCGATGATGGTCATTTCTCTGATCTAAATACCTTATCTATCTCCGATTGGTTCGCACATACGCCCAAAGATGTGCTGGCAGCCAACTTCGGCGTTCCTGAGAGTGCTTTTAACAACATTCCCTCGGATCAGGTCTATATTTTTCAAGATAATATTCCCGGCTCAATAGAAAGTCAGAAAGTTCAATCCCCTTACGGTACCATCCCGCAAAGTTTTAAGCATCAGTTACTGGCGCAGACACCTATTCGAACACCAGGCGGAAGCGTGCGGATTGTGGACTCTACTAACTTTCCTATTTCTAAAACTATCGCAGCAGCACTTGTTGAGATTGAACCCGGTGCTATGAGAGAACTTCATTGGCATCCAAATAATGACGAGTGGCAATATTACCTTACTGGCCAAGGACGTATGACAGTATTTGCAGGAAACGGCACTGCCCGCACTTTTGATTATAGAGCTGGTGATGTTGGTTATGTCCCTTTTGCCTTGGGTCACTATATTCAAAATACCGGTGATGAAACCTTGTGGTTCTTGGAGATGTTCAAGAGCGATCGATTTGTCGATGTATCATTAAACCAATGGATGGCACTTACTCCCCGTGATCTAGTTCAGGACAATTTACATGTCGGACCAGAATTGCTAGATGCACTACGTAAAGAGAAATGGCCTGTCGTTAAATATACAAATGACACTAGTAACAAGTAAGCTCTAATGCCTTTTCCTTTTCCACATTGGCTCCGTCAGAACGTTGAGGTCGTGAATATCACGGCCTCTTTGCTGTATAGCTAAATAGGTAAGGCCTATGCTATTCTTTATACGGATTTTGACGGATCATCTGAATGAAGTTCATTGCGGAAGCAGATAATGGCTCGTTTTTACGAGTACAGATGGCAATTGTATTTTTCAGATGGATCCCTTCAACATATACTCGGCATAATTCTCCACGTTCTACATATTCGCGCACAACTATTGAAGAGACAAAGTTTGCACCATATCCGGCAATAACTGCTGTAATAGCTTCGTGTAGCCCATTGAACTGCAATGAAATTGTAGGTGCGGGTGAATTGTATGTACGGCATAACGATAGTAATCTCTCTCGCGTTGAACTCCCCTCTTCACGCATGACAAAGGGTTCCTTCATCATTTCAGGTAAAGAAACCTGCTGATTCGCATATCGATGATTAGGAGCAACTACAAACCATAACTCATCCTGAAACAACTCTTCTATCTCAATTGTATCCTGATATTCTGCTGGTAGTCCCCCATAAATTGCAATATCAACATCTACATTTAGAAGCTGGTTCAAAGCATCGCTTGAATTGGTCGTGGTAATCATCATTTCAACCTGTTCATATTGCTGTTTAAACTTTGCAATCCACGTGGGTATAAGGAAATGAGCGGGTAAATACGTTGCTGCTAATCGAATACACCCGTTTGTGCCATTCCGGTATTCTTGAGCGAATTGTTCGATTTGCTGTTCTACTGCGAAGAGCCTTTTAGCAAGCAAGGAGATCTCCTCACCCGCATCGGTTAAAGCTATTCCTCTTCCATGAGGCTTAAGTAAAGTTAGCGAAAGTTCTTTTTCAAATTTCTTAATCTGAGCAGTTATAGCAGGCTGACTTATATTTAATAATTCTGAGGCACGTGTCACACTCCCGGTAGAGGAAATCACATAGAATAAGCGTAATGCATGTAGATTCATTAGATTATCTCCTTCCGTTTAATTCATATATTAAATATATGAATTATTAATTAACATATATTATATTTATTATTTTAACTCATTTACAATATAACCAGAAGATAACAATCAATGAGGAGAAGTGATAAATATGAATTTAACAAATACGTGGAATATGGTCGATCAATATATTATAGAACGTCTGATTCCCCATGATTCTGTTCTGGAGCAAGTATTAGCTGCAAATCAACAGGCAGGTTTACCACCTTATGATGTCTCTCCTAATCAAGGGAAGTTATTAAACCTATTTGCTCAAATGCAAGGTTCACAACGAATTCTGGAGATTGGTACATTGGGCGGATATAGTACAATTTGGTTGGCAAGAGCACTCCCATTAGGCGGACAATTAGTCACATTGGAACTTGACCCCGTTCATGCGCAGGTAGCAAAGGCTAATATATCTCTTGCTCAACTAGATGATATTGTAGACCTTCGAGTAGGGGATGCTTTAGATGAATTGGCTCAGATGGACTTCGAGGGAGTTGCACCTTTTGATTTTATATTTATCGATGCTGACAAACCTAATAATCCAAACTATTTGAAATGGGCACTTCATTTCTCCCATCCTGGAACTGTTATAATTGGAGATAATGTCATTCGTGATGGAGAGGTCATTAATGAAAATAATCAGGACCCCCGTGTAGAAGGGGTAAGGAAGTTTTATGATCTGTTGGCTGATGAATCTAGAATCACAGCTACTGCCATTCAGACAGTAGGTAGTAAAGGTTATGATGGTTTTGTATTAGGTATTGTAACTAGCTAAAGAAGTCCAATTATTTACCTGTCAATAGAGAGCATGGAATGACAGGAGCGACAAACGTGGGCATGATAGTATGAATTCAAGAGGAGATGGCAAACATGGAATGGCTTATCCGAATGAAGGAAGCTTTGGACTATATGGAGAGCAAGATGGAAGAGCCTTTGAATATTGACGATATCGCAAAGGTCGCTTATTCCTCCCCTTTCCATTTCCAGCGCATGTTCAACATGCTAACTGGAGTAACGGTCGCAGACTATATCCGCAGACGAAGATTGACGTTAGCCGCACAAGAGCTAGCCATCTCTAAAGTCAAAGTGCTCGATGTAGCACTGAAGTATGGATATGACTCTCCCGAGTCTTTCGCTAAGGCGTTCCGTAAGGCACATGGAATGGCACCTTCTAGTGCGCGAGAGCCAGGGATTCAACTCAAAGCTTTTCCCCGCCTCTCCTTCCATCTATCATTGAAGGGAGATAAGGAAATGGATTACAGAATCGTAGAAAAGGAAGACTTTACTGTTATCGGCAAATCAATTCAAGTTACAACTAGAGACGGGGAGAATTTACGCAAAATCCCCCAACTCTGGTTGGATGCAAACGAGGATGGTACGTCCGATAAGCTAATCGAAATTGGAGTAGACAAGGATCTACTCGGCATCTGTGCAGAAATGGATTATCCCAATGAGATGTTTTCATATTGGATCGCCGTAGAAGGACGTCCTGGAACCGACCCGCAGGGGTATGCAACTACCGTCATTCCTGCTGCAACATGGGCCGTATTTACCTCAGTAGGACCGATGCCGCATGCTATTCAAAGTGTGTGGTCACGGATCTTTCAGGAGTGGTTCCCAAGTTCGGGATACGAGCATACGGGCGGACCGGAGTTTGAACTTTATCTACCGGGCAATCCAGGCGCTGAGGATTATCAATGTGAAGTATGGGTTCCGATTAAGAAAAAATAAACCCATTCTGGCTTAAGCTTAACCTAGATACCCGTGCTTGATGTGGCGTGAATGCGTGAATATCTGGAGTGTGGATATGTCGATATGTGGATATCGGATGTGTGGATATGAGGATATCTGGATATGTGGATGTGTCGATATGAAGATATGGATGTGTGGATATCTGAATATGTGGATACTTGAATGCAAAATAACAGGAATTCATCCAGTTAATATGACTATTTATCAACAGTGGATAACTTGTCTGGAATTTCTCCATCTAATTTGACACTTTGACCCCATAGTGATGGATATCGGTTGAATTAACTGGAGTTAATCCATTTAAACGAGAATTAATGGGTTTCACCTAGCAACTTAACTGGAGTATTTCCATGTAAGTGTAGTCTGCAGCGGACTCTGGCAGTATCTATGTTACTATCCATTCAGTCAGTAGTATCCGTGCTACGGACTTCACTTGGTCAGGCACGATTATGTCCCCAGTCCAGTCAGTAGGTTTAACCCGCTATGCAAAAAAAGACAGGTCAAGTGGCAACTTTGACCTGTCTTTTTGCTTTTATTCTCCCAGTAAATATGGATTCGGTTGATGAAAAAAATTTGGAGTCACGAGCCGATCATCGAATGTGCTGTGAAATATATCGGTGGTTGCCGGGGATAACGGCGGAATAAGCCATGACCAGCGTCCGGTAACATCACGGGCTTCCTTTTTTTCATTCTTCTGAAAAGCTCCAAATTGTTGAGCCGCCGTATGGTGATCAACAATACTGACTCCGCATTCCCGAAATGAGTGCAGAACGGCGACATTTAATTCGACCAACGCCCGATCTTTCCACAACGAAACGTTTGAGGTCGTATCTAATCCCATTGCTATAGCCAAGCGAGGAAGTAAGTTGTAGCGGAACTCATCCGCCAAGTTACGTGCGCCAATTTCTGTTCCCATATACCAACCGTTAAAAGGAGCGGCAACATAGGATGTACCACCAATCTCAAGTCGCATATCAGAAATAATCGGAACGGCATACCATTTCACTTCCTCCCCACGAAACAGATCCAACTCGGGATGGCATATCGGAACTTCTAACACAATCTCTTTCGGGAGGTCAAAGACTCGCGGTTCTCTACTGCTGCATTGAATAACTAAAGGAAGCAGATCAAACGATGTCCCTTCCCCTTTCCAGCCAAGTGATTCACATACTTTCGTGAAACGAACAGACGAAGGATCTCCGATCACATTCCCACCTGGCATTTCATATCCCGCATAACGAAGCAATTGGTGATTCCAGATTGAAATCGGCTCGCCTCCTAGGGCAGCTTGCTTAAATATTGTAATAGTGGGCCGAATTTCCCCGCCATTGGTGGCAAATTCAATATGGCGCAGCAATGCTTGAAAAATCATTTCCTCACCATCCAAATCACGAGCATCGAATACATGGAGCCGGTTCCAGAACAATCGACCGATGCAACGATTGGAGTTACGCCAAGCCATTTTAGCTCCGTGCACAAGTTCCTCGTAGGTATGAGTATATGAACCATTTCGGTTGATTTCATCACTGACCTGCTGAACCCGAAATTCCGTATCGTCTGCGGTTTGTCCTAACTCATGGTAGCAACTACGGATGAACAATTCCGCTTCTTGTTGCAGTTGGTTCTCGTTATGATGTATTTCCCTATCCATATTGTGTCTGCCTCCATTGAAATTACGAGCCGCTGTCATATGTATGTTACTTCGGAGCGTCTTTTATAGGCTATTGGATATCGGTAGTCAAGTCAATGTCTGACCCGTATCGATACAGAACGGTCGTGCGATTCTCGCTCTATCTTTCAAATTTTAACTTAATGGATTGACAGTATATAACAGCAACCATATAATACTTATAATACCCAGCAGATAAGTTGGTTTATTAATTGAATTAAATCGAATTAATTTCATACATACTCAAGGAGGATTATAATATGGCTACTGTTCAAACTTTCAAAGCAACTGCGCATTTACAAGATGGAGTTCAAGTCAAAACAAGTTCCAGACACTTCGAGCTGACTATTGATGAGCCAAAAAGTTTAGGTGGAACGGATACCGGTATGAATCCCGTCGAAGTTCTGCTTGCCTCGTTAGGAGCATGTCAGTCTATTGTAGCTAGAGTCTATGCACCTAAGTTTGGTGTTAAACTCGATGATTTTCAAGTGGATGTTGAAGGCGATCTTGACCTAGATGGTTTTTTCAATAAATCTGACGTTCGCCCAGGGTATTCTGATATTCGTTATACATTCCGCATTAAAACGGATTCGCCGAAAGAAAAAGTCGAGGAATTTGTACACTTCTTAGAAAGTAAGTGCCCGGTTGGAGATACTATCGCAAACCCCGTGAATCTTAAATTAGCAAACATTATTATTGAAAATTAATCCCCCCCTTTGCTCGCAAAATAAAAAGAAGACCGGAATCCCCCTCAGTGCACAAACTGAGAAATTCAGGTCTTCTTTCTATTTACCTTTAACAGAACTAGCCGCAATACCTTCAACGAGCATACTCTACTTTTCCACTCACTCTAAATCAGGAATGGCTCTTATATATAAAGTAATCAAAATCAGCGTGCTCACTTTGTCCGGATGTATCCTGGCACTGCATACCAACGAACGCGCCTGTAAAGAAACCCCCGCCTTGAATATAATCGTCAGATAACTTATATGAATGGAAAGTAACAGGAATGATCGTCCAATCTTCTCCGTCAAATGAATAAGAATAATGATACACGTCACTCTCTACATCGACCCGTAAATACACGTATTCTACATCCTCCGGTATCACAATTTCATTCCCTTGAAGCGGTTGTATATATGTGAAATTATCACAAGCCACAAGTTCAAGGATTCTCCCTTTATCTTCATTCCACGTAATCTGACAAGATGTCCAGTTCTGAGTGTTATAGTAATTCACTAGCCCTGCCGATTGCTGAAAAGTTGTTGGGTTAAAGGTAAGTTTGGTTTCTGCAGTGAAATTAAAATGCTGCCAGCGTCTTGCTACGAAAGCTTGTGTAAACTTCGAAGTTAGTGATTCTTTCCCGTAAAGTCTTAGGTGTCCAGGATTATCACTTAGTGAGACAATATGCTCCCCGAGTGGAATCCGTAAGCTTTGAAAGTGTGAGTTAAGCGTATCCGAATTAAAATCATCCTTCTCTGGAAAACCCGGTTCCCACTGTACTTCTGCAATCTGTGGTCCTTCAATCTCAAGTGAAGGGTAATTACCTCCCACCACATAAGGCCAATCATTTCTCCACTCCAAACGTTGGATTGCTGTTTCCCTGCCTAGCGGACAATAACCCCGAGGGCCTAACAAGGCTTGCCCCTCTCTTGACAGCGGTCGACCCGTTAAGTGGACCAAGAACCATTCATTCGTATGTGTCTTCACAATCGATGCATGACCTGCCTTTTGCAACGGAATCCGAGGTGAAGGCCATGCAGTTATCAGCGGATTTTCTGGATGTACTTCGTAAGGTCCACGCAAATTCTTAGAACGAGCTATCGTAGCCGCATGCTCATAACTTGTACCGCCTTCTGCGGTCAGCAAGTAATAATAACCGTTGATTTGATATAAATGAGGGGCTTCTGTCACCCTTAAATCTGTTCCTTTGAAAATAATCTCCGGTTTGCCGATTAATCGTTGTTCGCTGGCACTATACTCTTGAAGTACAATCCCATAAAAACTATGGTTATCAACGCGATGATCCCATAGCATGTTGACTAAATATTTATGACCATCTTCATCATGGAACAGCGATGGATCAAATCCGGAGCTATTCAAATAGATCGGCTCTGACCACTCACCATCAATGGTATCGCATGTCACGAGATAATTATGACCATCCTTCCATGGTCCATCTACAACTTTGATGTCGGAATAGATGAGCCAGAACATATCATTGTTATAGGAAAGCTGAGGTGCCCACACTCCGCCAGAGTCCGGGTTGCCCATCATATTTAGTTGGCTTATTCTATTAAGTGGTCTCGCAATCAACCTCCAGTTTTTGAGGTCCTTAGAATGATAAATTTGTACACCAGGAAACCATTCAAAGGTCGATACAGCAATATAATAGTCTTCCCCTACACGACAAATGCTAGGATCTGGATTAAAACCTGTCAAAATCGGATTTTGAATAGTAGTCATTTTTTCTACTCCTTCATGAATGTAATTGAATTAACTTCCTGGTTTATTTACCCTTATTCCAAATATATAAGTGCAATCTTTCATGGTATTATAATTACATAATATCAACGATTCTACTCTGATCCCATATCCATACCACGATAGATTTTACCCAAATCAATCGAAATATTGATTTAACTTTCAATCTCATAAAAGGAGTTAGTCATTATGGAAGATATACCTGAGCATATGAGAAAAAAGTATTTACTCCCCGACATGGATTCAACTTTCCGATTATTTGCTGCACATTGGCATGCTGTTGACCGAAATTGGAAGTATCCTATTCATAAGCATCCACTTTTTGAAGTGAATTTAGTACTATCGGGAACACAGGAAATGATCGTCAATCAAACAAGCTATATACAAAATCCAGGGGATATCATGCTGCTAGGTCCGGGTGATGTCCATGAAAGTAAAGCGATTGGTAAGGAGAATATGACCTATTATTGTCTGCATTTTGATGTGGATGAACGGGTCCTCCGCGAACTTCTCTGTCGTAATAAAACATACTTTCACGCTTCGAATAGCGACTTAGCGACTGCGATTCAGCCTGCTTTAGATAAGTTGATCAAATTAACAAAAGATGAGGCAGCCCAGCGGGTTGAATCTCGCATGATGATCCTATCTGCTCTGTTCGAGCTCTTCGCTGGGATCAGTGGCACACTTTCCAAACGGGACAGTAGCGAGACCGTCCCTCGTATGTCCCAAGTAGCGTCACAAATTGCTGCAAGACTTGAACTTGCTGTCGATCAAACTGAGGATGAACGCTTAGAAGGACAAGATATTGAGACAATTGAGTCTATTGCCGCAGAGGTCGGATACAGCATGTCTTCCGTTAATCGGATGTTTACCTCTGTCTACGGCGTGTCACCTCGTCAATATATGTCTACATTAATGCTGAAGAAATCCAAATTGCTGCTGATGGACCCTGAGCTGACGATAGAAACGATCTCCGCAAAGCTTGGTTACAACAATATCGCCCATTTCAGCAGACAATTTAAGCGGTGGACCGGAGAATCACCGAGCAGCTTTCGCGGTCGCTTTTATAAGTAGCTAACTAGGATTCTTCCTCGATCATAGTCGACTCAGTTGCACAAGTTAAAATTCATGTTACAATGGTTTTAATTGTGAATCCTTAGGAGGTATCTATTTAGACATCATGTGGACCTAATTCCGTGTCGCTCATGTAATTCGATATGACGACGATTGATGCTCTGCCTGTGCGCGGAGCGGAATAGGAAACGTGTGTCTAAAGGAGAATACTCCTTTTCCGCCAGTATCAGCCCTTATTTAGGTTGCTGAGCACTGCGGATCCCCACACCCTCTTTGCCTTTATGGCTCTTTAAGAGGTGGATTTTTTCTTATTTCCGCATACCCAACGCCACAGGTGCAGCCTGTGGTTTTTTTGTTGTCTACGAGTTACAAGTCCCTCATTGCAGATTGTAAACTAAACGCAAAGTGGTGATTTTTATGACAATAATAAACTGTCGCGGTGTTAAAAAAACATTTGGCGAAATGATCGCTCTTAAGAATATTCATCTTGATATCGCAAGTGGTGATCGAATAGGTTTGGTAGGTATAAATGGCGCTGGAAAAACAACACTGGCTAACATCTTATTTGGTAGCATCCAACCAGATGAAGGTAGCGTTACCTATCACCGTCAGCAGATGAAGGTGGGTTATCTGTTGCAATCCACTTCTTATACGGTCAATACATTTTACAATATGATTAGTGACAACGATGAATTCAGCGCGGGGAGCGAATTTCTTGAACTAACTAGCCATCTCGGATTAAAAAAGGTCCATGAGTGGAATTCAGAACGTTTAAGCGGATTAAGTGGTGGGGAGAAAACGAAGCTTGCCATCGCCCATATTTGGGCCTCTCAGCCTGACTTCCTCATACTAGATGAACCTACAAATCATTTGGATTTTGAGGGCGTCGAATGGCTGATTAACGAACTAAAAACTTATAACGGTACAACGTTGATCATTTCCCATGATCGTTATTTCCTAGATCAATCTGTAGAGCGAATCCTTGAAATTGAAGAAGGGGTCTCGACAAACTATCCCGGTAATTATACATTTTATCGCGAAGAGAAAAATCGAAGACTTCAAAGCCAAATTCACCAATATGAAGAACAAAGAAAGTACGAACAAAAGATTGAAACGGAGATCGAGCGACTTAAAAACTGGTCATCCAAAGCCCATCGTGAATCGACCAAAAAGGCAGATAAACACGTTGGATTTAAAGAGTACTATAGAGTCAAAGCGAAGAAAATGGATAACCAGGTCAAGTCGCGAATCAAACGTCTGGAGAAAATTGAAATCGAAGGTGTTAAAAAACCGAAAGAAGAAACCAAAGTATCCTTTGACTGGGATAAACCAGTGAAGCGTGGTAGACGTATTATTGAGGCAGGGCTGATTAGTAAAGCCTACGCTGATAGAATTCTGTTTCGTGACAGTTCCTTTTACATCCAACGTGGGGAGAAAATCGGGCTACTTGGACCCAACGGTTCCGGTAAAACGACACTAATTCAAATGATCCTTGGTAAGGAGTCCGTCGATTCGGGAAAGCTGTGGGTTAGTCCAACCGCTAATATTTCCTACTTAACTCAGGACGTTACGGATTTGAACCCCGAGCGTTCGGTACTAAATCTTATTGAGGAGTCGCATCCCCTTCGTGATCAGTCTAGCAAAGCCCGTACATTGCTCGCAGGTATGGGATTTAATGAAGTTATGTTGAAGAAACCGATTAAGCAGTTAAGTCTCGGCGAACGGACACGGGTTAAGCTGGCTCAATTAATTATGCAAGAGCAAGATTTGCTCATTCTCGATGAGCCGACGAATCATCTTGATCTTGCCACTAGGGAACAATTAGAGAAGACCTTGTCTTCTTACAGCGGCACCCTGCTCCTTGTATCCCATGACAGATACTTTCTTGAGCAAACCTGTGACAAAATGCTCGTATTTTCGAATGGGAAGATACAAAAGGTTGAGGTTGGCTTTGAGGAATATAAGGCACAAGCAGATCAGAAGAAAACGGCAGTCAAAGACAACAAGGAAGAGTTAAATGAACAACGAATGATTATTGAAAATCGAATCGCCTACTTACTTGGTGAGATAAGTAAATTCAAGCCAGGAGATTCCTCGTACGAATCCTTGGATCAAGAGTTTAAGCAACTGATTAAGCAAAAACAGCAGTTGTTAGAGCGGTAAATGGTTTAGGTTGTGTTGCCGTACTTATTTTCGTGCATAAAATAGGGCAAAATCATGATATTTGTAGATACAATCTGACTCGGTAAACCCAGCCTCAAGCAACCATTGGAGTTGATCGTTTACAGATGCATTTCGGTCTAGCTTTCTTCGTTCTATTGCGGATTCTACGACTTCAGTAGTTAGGCCATTCCGGCGAATGGTATCCTCCCATTGCTCCTTATAATAAAGATCGAAATAAGGTGAGGAACCGGAGGCCTGATCCGCATTAACGAAGATCCCGCCCTCCGTTAGGAGATTAGATACATTGAGAAACAGTGTTCTTTTATCCTGATGGGATAAGTGATGTATAGCTAACGAAGAAATGACAACGTCATACTTCTGCCCCTCAAAATTATAAGTCGCAAAGTCTGCTGTAATATACTGAACGTGAGAATCATCTCTGAATCTGTGACGAGCCCCTTTCAACATCTCTTCACTCAGATCTATTAAGGTTAACGACGCTTCCGGGTATTTCTGACGCACATACGATGAGAAAAGTCCTGTTCCCGCCCCTAAGTCTAATATTCGCGGGGCCTGCTGCTCTGTGTTGACTACAGATACCGCCATGCTGTAGAAATCATCGAAACACGGTATTAGCTGCCGACGCTGAAGGTCATAATTTTGTGCTACAGCATCAAACTGTCTCTTTAATAAGTCGCTCATCTCATCTCCACCATTCTTTGAAAATAGAGTTATTCCCTATATTACTGTTGTTATAGAATAAACAGAAATATACAAAACGTATGATCTCAATAGGATTTACCTATACAAGCACAAAAAAGGAGTGGCACATACGCTTAGGTATGCACCACTCCTTTTGTTTCTTCACATCATCATTATTTCTGGTGTTCCACCTTAACTCGTTTAATAAAGAAAGAACAGATCAGACCCACAATAGCGACACACATTCCGAAGATAAATGCGCCTTGCACCCCATGTGTGAATGCCGGAAGTAGATTTGCTGGATCTTCTGGGTTCGTAACACCACGCAGATAGCTCTTCTGACCTGCTGCCATAACACTAACGGCAAGCGCCGTGCCAATTGCACCAGCCACTTGTTGTAATGTGTTCATAATGGCCGTACCATCAGGATATAATTCACGAGGAAGCTGATTAATCCCGTTGGTTTGCGATGGCATGAAAATCATAGAAACCCCTATCATCAGTGTACTATGCAGTACAATTATGAATGCGTTGGTTGAGGTTACTGAAATACTGGAGAAGAACCACATCGCGACAGTAACAATGATTAGACCTGGGATAGCCAGCCACTTTGGTCCATATTTATCGAACAAACGTCCCATGATCGGTGACATAATCCCATTAATAATACCACCTGGTAGTAAGAGCAGTCCCGCTTTGAACGCTGTATACCCTAGCCCTGTAATCAAATACATAGGAAGAATCAACATAGACGATAGAATAATCATCATACAAAGAAACACCATAAGCACCCCGACAGAGAACATCGGGAATCTGAATGCACGTAGATTAATCATTGGCTGCTTCATCATCATTTGGCGAATCCCAAATAGAATTAGCGAAACAGCTCCTACAATGATTGCAATGATAACTTTCTGACTACCCCATCCTTCACTTTCCCCTGCACTACTGAAACCGAAGACAATACCACCGAATCCAATAGAAGACAACACGATTGATAGGGCATCAATTTTGGGCTTCGTAATCTTCGTTACATTCTGCATAAATAGAATGCCACAAATAAGTGCAATAATAAGGACAGGTAAAGCCAACCAGAAGATCCAGTGCCAGCTAAGATTCTCAATCAAAAGTCCTGCAACAGTTGGCCCGATCGCTGGTGCAACCATAATAACTAGACCAATCATTCCCATTGCAGCACCACGTTTTTCCGCTGGGAAGATTACCAATATGGTATTGAACATAAGTGGCAATAATAAGCCAGTTCCAATCGCTTGAACCACTCTTGCCAGCAGCAAGACCTCAAAAGATGGAGCTAGGGCGGCCAATATTGTACCTAAAATGGAGAAGCAAAGTGATGTAATAAACAACTGTCTAGTTGTAAACCACTGAAGTAAAAGACCTGAGACCGGAACAAGAATACCTAACGTTAGTAGGTAACCTGTAGTTAACCATTGTGCCGTTGCCGGCGTAATACTGAGGATTTGCATTAAGTCACTTAAAGCGACATTTAACGCAGTTTCACTAAACATACCGATAAATCCACTCAGTAATAATGAAATCAAAATAGGCAATACTTTAAGTTGCTTATTGTTGATCTCAGATGTTCCTTGCATAGTTGCTTCCAACTTTCCATCCTCCTAATATCTATATCTGTCTATATAATAAAAACATAAATCAAGATATTGTGCCAACAATAAATTAATTTTTAATTATTTTTAATCTTTCTGATAAGTCTTCACTCCTGATAATGGTTATCTTTTCGCCATATTTTCTGTTCACTTATCCGAAAAATTATTTCGGTGCGTGTAGCGTATGAAGTTGCAGCATTTGTTTTTTTGGTATATTTTTATCTTCATGGAGGAATGTATGATGAAAAATTTTCAGCTTATGTTAGAGAAGTATGCAGAGCTTGTCATCAAAGTAGGCGTTAATATTCAGCCAGGGCAAGTCCTGATCGTTCAATCCCCTTTGGAGACTGTCGACTTTACACGCTTAGTGGTGTCTAAAGCCTATGAAGCTGGGGCCAAATATGTTCAAGTGGAATGGGAAGATGAACAGGTTACACGCATCCGGTATGAGAAGGCGTCTGATGATTCTTTCAGCTACTATCCGAAATGGCAGGCCGACATGATGGAGCAACTCGCCGAGGGTGGCGGAGCCATTTTACATATTAAGGTTCCTGATCCTGAACTATTCCGCGGCATCGATTCATCCAAGGTATCCACGGCTGTCAAGGCAGCAGCGATCGCACGGGAGAAATATCAAGGTTATGTACGCAGTAATAAAGTGAGTTGGTCATTAATTAAAGCTCCAACTCAGGCTTGGGCCAATAAAGTATTCGCTGACTTACCAGAAGAAGATCGAGTTGCGGCAATGTGGGATGCTGTATTCCTCATGAACCGTGTGGGCGATGACGATCCAGTAGCGGCTTGGCGTGAGCATATTGGTGAACTGAAGAAAAGACAGCATTACATGAACACGAAACGTTACAAGAGCCTACATTATCGTGCACCTGGAACGGATCTGCATGTTGAGATGCCAGAAGGATATTTGTGGCTCGGTGGCGGCGATGAGAAGGAAGATGGCGTTTATTTCGTGGCTAATATGCCTACCGAAGAGATTTATACCATGCCTCACCGTACAGGTGTGAACGGCACCGTGACAAGTACGTTACCACTTAATTTGAACGGACGACTCGTCGAAGGCATTAAGTTAACTTTCAAGGATGGTAAAGTAATCGAATATGATGCTGAATCTGGCCGAGAGCATTTGACTTCATTGCTCGATACCGATGAAGGTGCATCTTATCTTGGTGAAATGGCACTTGTGCCTTATGATTCCCCCATTTCTCGCATGAACCGGGTATTCTACAATACGGGTGTTGATGAGAATGCGTCCTGCCATTTTGCGCTTGGTAGTTCTTACCCTGTCAACATTGAGGGCGGAACCAAACTAAGCAAACAAGAGCTACTCGCAAGAGGAGCCAACGTCAGCCTGACGCATGTCGATTTCATGATCGGCTCTGCTGAGCTAGAAATTGATGGTGAACTGGCCGACGGAACAATGGAACCGGTATTTCGTAAAGGGAGCTGGGCTTAAAACTAAAAAGGGAGCTGCCTGGATAACTACTTATCCGGACAGTTCCCTTTATCATCTTATAGATTTAATGTAGGAAAGGCTTTGCCCCGTTTAACAATCTTCGCATCGTACATATTAACCACTGTACTAATGATATAAGAAGGCGGTTGCTGGCTTTTCTTATCACGATGCCCTTGTATATGTGCATTGCTCTTCTCCCAGTTCTTCCAAGCATCCTGGGATTCCCAGCGAATAACGACAATGACCTCTTCATGTTCTTTACTCTTTCTATTCACCATGATACTGATATCAATAAGGCCCTCCATGTTATCAAGTGGACTCTCTCCACTAAATCTGGAAACCACTTTATCACTATTTCCCTTCTCGACCGCTATCGTTCTCGTTTGAATGAACAAGTACATCGCCTCCTACGAAATAATCATCTCAGAATAAATGAAGTATATGCCCATATTAATTGATAGTGATTATCATTGTCAAAGAAAGCTGGCAGATTCGCTACTTTCAACTTCCAATTTTGCCTCTACTTCTACTTGGCTAGGCATCTCTTTACCATATTTGATAAATATCCACACGCCTAGTAAAATAAGCATGCCTGCTCCAAGTTGAAGCGGGGTAAGCATCTCTCCAAGTAATAACCAAGCCAGCAGTGAAGCAAATACAGGCTCCCCCAATACGGCCATCGACACGGCAGCGGCGCTAATAAATGTCATCAGCCAATTGAATAAATAATGTCCGAATAACGTAGGAACGATGGCGAGCAGCAAGAAAATGCCCCATTCTTTTGGAGCGTATCCGGTAAACGGGATGCTGTAAAAGATATTGTACATAGCTAATAATGTAGCTGCGATCGCAAAAACCCAAAAGTTGTATACAAATACTTTCATCTCTTTCAGTGCATACTTTCCTACAAGTAAATGGGCGGCGATGGCAATCGTTCCGAGTAGAGACAGCAGATCACCTCTGAGTGCCTCGCCGGACAATTTAAAATCACCCGATCCAATGGCGATCGAACCGACCAATGCTATACTCATCCCTATGATCATGGCTCGGTTAATCCGGGCACCAAACAAGAAGAAGGAACCAAACATCACGATAATGGGTTCCAGTGTTAATATAACAGTTGAGCTGGCAACTGACGTTAAGCGTAGAGATCCCATCCACAACAGAAAATGAAGACCTAGCATAATACCTGATAATATTAAGAGCTGCCATTGCTTCTTACTTAACCGGAGTATATCATCACGGTATTTCCACAATAAAGGCAACATGAGTAAATTCGTCAAATAAAGGCGATACATCGCAATGACCGACACCTCAGCGCTTGACCAGCGTACGAAGATAGAAGAAAAAGAAATAGCGATAATACCAATAATATAAAAGATTTGAAATGATCTTGCTGACTGAGTATTCTGGTTCATTGAGTATGCTCCTTGAAAGGTCTAGTTAAATGCCAACTCACATTATAGCTAAATTTTAGTTCCAATTATATAAAATTCTCCATGCCAGGTGCTTTTCTCTCAATACGTCCTTATAAGCTTTTTCAAATCTGCTCACCATGGTACAATATTTTGACTGACTATCGCTGAACGCCTAGTCAAATAAACAAGAGATCGGATATAACCTTATGAAATCAATCAGACTACTACGATCGTTTAATTTCTTATATTTTGCTCTACTCGCTATGTTCATTCCGTTTCTGCCCGTGTTCTTGGATAAGCAAGGATTAACTCCTGCCCAAATTGGATTTATCATTGGTAGCGGAGGCATCATTACGATAATTGCTCAGCCTTTATGGGGCATGATTAGTGATCGAACTAGGACAGTACGCAAAGTACTAATGCTACTACTGTTGTGCTCCAGTGCATTGGGATATATGTTGTTTGCATCTGATAGTTATATTGAGCTCATCATATTTGCTATGCTGGTATATTTCTTCCTAATGCCGATTGATCCTCTGACCGAAAGTTTAAACTTTAGATTGTCTGAATCTGCCGGAATTAGTTACGGATCGATCCGGACCTACGGCGCATTGGGCTATGGAGTCATGGCTTTGTGCTCAGGCTACATCATGTCTTATCTGGGTGCAAATAGTTTAGCTTATCTCTTTACTGGGGTCGCTCTAGTAAGCTTTATCGTGATCTTAGGCATTCCTGATGCTCCTGTTACTGGAAAGCCTGTTACAGTAAAATCGTTGAAAAATTTTCTAAGTAACAAGGAAACGTTATTGTTCCTTATCCTTGTCTTCATATGTTCTGTTCCTGCACGAATGAACGATACGTTCCTCGGTGTTTACATTTTGGAACTAGGTGGTAGTACTGAGTTAGTCGGGCAAGCCTGGTTTATCGCAGCAATCAGTGAGATTGCGGTATTCGCTTTAAGCTTTTGGTGGTTACGAAAAGGTAAAGAACTGATCATCATCTCCATAGCTGCTGCTTTTTATTTCTTGCGATTTTTCATCTCAGTGTGGATTACGGATCCCTACCTACTGGCATATTTACAAGTTCTACAGTTACTTACGTTTCCGATCTTCTACTCCGCAGCAATTCAATATTTGTACCGTATAGTTCCAGAGGAATGGCGTGCGACAGGACAAACCGTTCTGGCCCTTCTCTTCTTCGGGGTATCGGGAATTATAGCTTCCTATGCTGGTGGAGCTATTTATCAAACTTTGGGCGCGCAAGCACTGTTCCTAATCATTTCCGTCATGTCATTTATCGGTATGTTGTTCGGATTGGTACTCACACGAAAATATGGAAGCCGTTCGCATGAAGAAGTAGACCCAGGATAAGCTATTGCCGCAACAAAAAGACCGCTCACTGGGATAACGGGACTGACCCCCGTTTGTGAGACAGGGATCAAAACACCTTGCAAGTTTAAACTGCCAGTCGCCGAAAATCAATCGGTGACTGGTTTTTTAGTTTTGTTTGAATACGAACTGAGTTATAGTAAATAATGTAGTCTCGAACGGTTTGTTCAACGATTGCCGTCGTTGTACAAGTGAGCCCTTCGAGGTAAAACGTTTCAGACTTTAGCGTGGAATGAAACGATTCGATGGTGGCATTATCAGCGGGCGTTCCTTTACGGGACATGCTCATGGTAATGCCTTTTCCTTTTACGGCCGCCTGATAAGCCTCCGATGTATAAACGCTACCTTGATCGCTATGGAGCATCGTACCTGGTAGAGGAGGCAGTTGGTTTAACGTATCCAATACAAACGCGATGTTTTGCTTGTCGGCTATACTGTAAGCCACAATCTCACCGTTAAACAAGTCTAAGATACTCGACAGGTACAATGTTTTTCCGCCGAAGGGTAAATATGTAATGTCCGTGACAAGTTTTTTCATCGGTAAATGGGCTTGAAATTCACGCTTTAACAGATGTTCTGCTAGATACGCGGGCTGTCCCGTTGGTTTACGTTTCTTTATCCTAACTCGACACTGCAACCCTTCATGCTGCATAATCCGTTGTACACGTTTATGATTGATTGTTTGTTCCAGTCGAAGCAACGCGGTTACTTTTCGGTATCCATAGCGAAATTTATGTTGCATACAGAGTTCCCGGACCTTCTCTACCACGTGATCTTTGCACTCGGTGTCATACGCTGATTTCCAACGGTAGTACGTTGTACGAGGGAGCCCTAACCATTCACAAGCTTGGGTAACGCTCACTTCTCCTCGGATAGACTCGATCCATTCCACTACAATCTTTGGTGACACCTCCTTTGCATCTCCTTGTACTTTTTTAGTACATCTAATTGTTGTTTCAAAAACCGATTCTCAGCTTTTAGTTTCTCCAGTTCTGATGCATACTCGGGTCCTTTGCCGTAGCTGTATTGTTTGCCCACGGGTTGCTCTAGCCGATTCCATTCACCACTGCGATACCACCGCATCCAAGTTTTCACTTGTGTCTTATTTCGTATGTTGAGTTGTTCCATAACTTCTTTTACCGGAATGCAAGCCAATCTCATTTCAATTGCTTTCATTTTTACTTCTACAGGGTAGCTAACTCTTGTTGCCAACGCAAAAACACCTCCAAGTTTGTCTCCATATCTTACGACATGGTTGAATTCTCTTGAAGGTGTTTTAATTTGTCTCACGTTAAGGGGTCAGTCCCTAACCCTCGTAAGCGGTCTTCTTGTTATTACAATTAAACGTTACATTTGCACTTAAAGTGCTGCTGCTGTGTCCAAAGCAACTTGGATCATATCGTTGAATGATGTCTGACGTTCCTCTGACGTTGTCTCTTCACCAGTGATCAGGTGATCGCTAACGGTAAGGATAGACAATGCATTTACTTTGTGTCTTGCAGCTAGCGTGTACAGTGCTGCTGTCTCCATTTCAACACCTAGGATCCCGTAATCCATCAGCTTTTGAACATAGGTTTTATCATCACGGTAGAACATGTCCGAACTAAACACGTTCCCAACATGAGGGTTAAGCCCACGTGAAGCTGCAAGTTCATAAGCTGAGAGCAGCAATGGGAAACTAGCGATCGGAGAATAGTCAAAACCTCCGAATATATGGCGATTCATTGAGGAATCGGTACAAGTAGCTTGCGCCAGTATAACTTCTCGAATACGCACATCTGCCTGCATTGCACCGCATGTACCCACACGGAACAAATTATGTACATTATATTGTGTGATCAGTTCATTGGCATAAATACTAAAGGATGGAATTCCCATTCCTGATCCTTGAACAGATATTCTCTTGCCTTTATAATTTCCGGTGAAACCGAGCATACCGCGAACCTCATTGTAACAAACTACATCCTCAAAATAGGTTTCAGCAATATACTTGGCACGAAGTGGATCACCTGGTAGCAATATCGTTTCCGCAATATCCCCTGGTTTGGCTGCAATATGAATACTCATCGATAAATTTCCTCCTTCAAACTATTAAAAGAAGCATAAAGTTACAACATGTAACACCCTTAGCTTCTCCCTATATCATACCGTAAATACAAAGAAATCGCCAAAATAGTGACAGGGATCTATTCCTCGTATTACATTTCTCACTTACAATGAGATCGGAGTTGTGTTAATATAATATTTGTTCAAATATTCAAAGTTTCATATATATGAATATAGCATGATTGATAAGGAGATATATGAAATGGATCGAAGCGTTCAACAGTTTAAGGCTGAGTTTTTCAAAGCGCTGGCTCACCCCATGCGTATTCGCATTTTAGAGGTGCTAAGTCAGAAAGAGCAAAATGTGAATGAGCTTCAGACTATCCTTGGTTCAGAAGGTTCAGCAGTTTCTCAGCAGCTTGCTGTTCTTCGCGCTAAAAATTTGGTCAACAGCGTCAAGGAAGGCACTACGGTCGTCTATTCACTCAGAGATCCACTGATTAGTGATCTACTCGTGGTAGCTCGGCAAATATTTGATAACCATCTAGTGGAGTCCATTACACTCCTTGAAGATATGCGTAAACAGAACTAGGGTACCCAATGTTTCTCCGCTGGCAGCGGGGACTCTTTTTTATGTTCCAAAATGAAAAAAGAAAACTTAGAAAAGAAGGGTTACAGAAAATGAAGTGGACAGGACGATTTAGTGGTTATTCTGCAGATGCGTTTCGCAAGGATTTGATATCTGGCTGTATTGTCGGGATCGTTGCTATTCCGCTAGGAATGGCTTTCTCCATTGCCTCAGGAGTGAAGCCTGAATACGGACTATACACCACCATTATCGCAGGAATTCTTATATCGCTCTTCGGAGGATCAAGGTTCCAAATTGGCGGGCCTACCGGGGCATTTATCCCTATTTTACTGGCAATCGTACTGCAATACGGCTATGAAAATTTATTAATCGCCGGTTTTCTTGCAGGCATCATCCTCGTTCTGATGGGTGTATTTCGACTTGGTGCATTAATTAAGTTCATTCCACGTCCTGTAACGATTGGATTTACTGCAGGGATTGCCGTAACCATCTTTAGCGGTCAGATATCCAATTTTCTCGGGCTTACAGGAGTAGGGCGACACGAATACTTCTTACCCAACATGGCAGAGATTATCAAGCGCCTTCCTACTCTGAATATATATAGCATCTTGACTGCCTGCATCTGTATGGCTGCGCTTGTACTAACGCCTAAATACCTACCCAAGGTGCCTGCTTCATTAATAGGCATCATTGTCTCCACGCTATCTGCCGCTTGGTTATTCCCTGGCCAAGTCACAACGATCGGCAGTGCCTATGGAGCTATCCCCGGTGGTCTACCGGGCTTTCACCCCATTTCACTGACATGGGATCGCATTGTCCTGATGATTCAACCCGCCCTCATTATCGCTATGCTCGGTGGTATTGAATCACTACTCTCAGCTGTTGTGGCAGATGGAATGACCGGGACACGCCATAACAGTAATCGTGAATTGATTGGGCAAGGAATTGCTAACATCGTCACTCCCCTTTTCGGAGGAATTCCAGCCACTGGCGCCATTGCACGGACGGCAACTAATATTAAGAGTGGAGCTACTTCACCCTTTTCCGGAATCATCCATGGCATTATTGTGTTATTCGTCGTAGTATTATTTGCTCCCTACGCTTCAAGAATTCCCTTAGCCAGCATGGCTCCGATCCTTATGCTCGTAGCTTGGAATATGAGTGAGCGCAAGTCCTTTGCTCATATGTTAAAGACACGTAGTGGGGATTCTATCATTCTTGTTGTTACCTTTTTACTGACCGTATTCACCACTTTGACTACCGCGGTAGAGGTTGGTTTAATCCTGGCTGTGCTTCTATTTGTCAAACGAATGAGTGAAACGTTAACGGTAGACAAAGTGCTACCCGACCCTTCCTCTGCTAATGAGAAAATCAAAGCACATATGGTAACAGAAGATCACGATTGTCCACAAATTGGTATATTCAACGTTGAGGGCCCCTTGTTCTTCGGCGCTTCCCAAGCTTTCGAAGACTCCGGACTCCAGTTAACGGGGAGACATCAGAAGGTCGTCATGCTTCGTATAGGCAAGGTTCCATTCATGGATACGACGGGCGAAGCCAATTTCACTAGACTCATCAAGCGTCTACACCACAAAGCAGTAACCGTGATTGTATCGGGAATTCAACCGCAGCCACGTGCACTTCTGAGTAAGACAGGAACCCTCGACATCATCGGTGAAAATCGTATCTTCGAACAAACGGGAGATGCATTAAACGCTGCAATTAACCTGATTCAGGTTGATAAATGCAGTGGGTGTAAACATTTTGCATTTCGAGAATGCACGGAGTTAAGTAGAAAAGCTCCCCTTCATCAAAATATTTCCTAGTCCTGTTGATTGCATGTAGGATATCGGATTACTAATAATAAAGGGAACCCTTCAGGGGCAATGTCATTAAGATAAGCTCAAAACGAAACCGAGAATAAAAATGAAATCCGAAACGGCATGGGTAAAAGAACTGTGCCGTTTTTTTTTGCGCAAGCAAGAAAAAAAGCGTACAGCAAACAAAGCGGATGAAATACCCGCTTAAAAAATGTTCATGTGAAACGAATTATGCTACTCTGTAAACGAAGCTAACAGCTGATTTATAGCGAATTTTGCGCGTATTCTTCTGCCCTGGGCGAATGGGTCGAATCGGCAAAATGTTTTTGCGAATCAGTCCTTCAACATCGGGCGGGGATCCATTGTCTCTTGAGTGCAGGAAATGTCTACAAACGTGAACGGCGACCGTGAAGTTGACTTGGTATTGATGCCGTTTATTCATTTGAGAAATGACTACGTGCGAGGTAATCATTTCAGTGAAATTGTACATGATCATTCTTGCGAAAATCTCTTGGGTGATGGACTCTCGCTTCTTTGCGTGAAAACTCGTCAGACCGACTGTGTATTTTAATGCCCTGAAAGAGGTTTCTATACCCCATCGCATGTTATAAATAGACCTGAGTTCATCGGGTGGGAAATCAGTGCTAGAAAGATTCGTAATGACGGTTTCATAAGCGCCACTCGGCAGGACGAAACGAACAACCCGAAAAAAAATGGGATAAAACAAGTTCTCATGCAAATCCAAAAAATCAAAAGTAGACGTGGAAGGGACGAACTTGTAAATTTCGGGATGAGCCTTGATCTCTTTGGTTTGTTTTTTGGTGAGTGTCAGATAAACGTCCATATCAAACGTTCCACCAGAGGGCAAACGCAAGCCTGAAAGAATACCATTAGAATCTAAATCCTTTACCCGAATAACATAGTTCCACCCTTTGCGTTCAATATGCGCAAAATTGTTGTAACTTTCATAACCTCTATCGGCAGTAACAATGGTTTTGTCTTTAATGGAGGAACGGTCAACCATATCTGCTAGTGCTCTTCTCTCGTTACACAACCTTCGTGGCTGAACAATGGCATCCACGTAAAGTCTGCTGCACAAATCATAGGCTGCATTCAAATGCAGAAGGTTATAGCCTTTCGTGTTCGGCTGACTTTGAAAATAGGTGTCCGTATCCGCAGAGTCTGTTGCGATATGCAAATCGGAACCGTCAACAGCAAGTAATCGATACCCTCGGTAGTGCTTGATATCCGTATAGGTTTGCGTAAATTTGTGAAACAAGAATTCCAGAGCTGAAGGCAGGATTTTATTTCTCTGCTGGACAAAAGCAGAAGTGGTCGCGGTGTTTACGTCATAGCCTTGCGATTCTAAGAGTTCCTTATACATGCTGTTCCCACCCATGGAGATCAAGAGTTGCATAACCGTTTCAAAGGGTAGCTTTTTCTTTCGGGTAAAGTCTTTTTCAGGGTTTTTGACATAAGGTGCTGGTGCGGCTGACATTTCTCGTAGAAGGGATGTCAGCGTTTCTTTTAGTGAATTCGCATACTCATTCATTGGCGTAACCTCCTCGTTTTTTCAAGGGGCTACGCCACACATTTCAATCTACTTGTCAAGTTCTATTTCTCAGTTTCGCGCAAAAAAAAGAGCAGGCTATCTTTTCGATAACCTGCTCTTTTCTTAATTTTTGGACCTATGCTTTAACTTAATGACATTGCCCTTCAGGGTTCCCTTTATCGTCTACCACACTTATATAAATGCCGTTACTGTCTTTCTAAACCTTATAATTTTTACGATATTTTAACGGAGCCATCCCCGTGATTTCCTTAAAGATACGCCCAAAGTGAGTCAAACTCTCAAACCCTACTCTTTCCGCAATCACAGCTACTTTATCACTCCTGTGAGTCAAAAGCGTACATGCCTCTTTAATTCGGACATTGTTGAGATACTCAGTGAATGTGAATCCCGTATTCTCTTTGAAGGTTTTACAGAAATACGAAGGACTGATATAAAACTTTTGTGAAATTTGTTGTATCGTGTGCTGCTCATCGTAATGACGATTGAGATAATCTACGATTTCAAATATTTTTTTGTGCACTAGGTTAACTTCGCTCAAAGGAGGATCGGGAATGGAATCCATCTTACGATAAATAAATAGCAGGAGCTCGAATAACAGCATTTTCAGATAAAATTCATATCCAGGAGGTTTCTGAGTATATTCATGAATCATCTTGTCAAATCGTTTCTCAATAAAACCTTGTTCCTGTCCCGATAGATTGATCAATGGCAACCCCTTGGCAAAGCTGGACAATACATCGATAAATTGATTATCGGGAAAAATCCCCCCCATAAATTCCTTCTTAAACTCCAACGTAATACGCTCGAAAGATTCCCCACTTGAATTAACAAGCTTATGGATCACGTTCATATTAATGATTACAAGTACACCACCAACCACTTGATAGGCTTTATCATCGATAAAATAGCAAATATCCCCCGAAACCAAATAGAATATTTCATAACCATTATGATAATGACGTGAGGGCATGCTTGAGTATAGTTTCTTCTCCCGGTCAATGTGAAATAAGGCGGCTTCATAAAAATCAGATTCCATTATACTCACTCCCTCACTCCTATTAAATATTTAAAATTTGTAAGATAATATATGTAGAAAAAACGAAAACCAAGTAAGATATGTGATGAAAATGATATTATCATACGTTATAGTTTGTTTCAAGACAAAGGATAGAAGGGGCGGTGATCTGTCAAGATACGAGAAATAATAAAGTAAAGTTATCATTGCTTGTGCTTGAATTGCCAACAAAAAAGTAAACTACGAGGTGAGGCACAATGAAAAAATCATTCATAAAAAAGAATACTATGGTGGGTCTGATTCTTATCTTAGCAACATCAGCTTTATTAAGTGCTTGCTCGGACAAGCCAGGGTCGGAGACTTCTGGCAACTCCAACAATAATTCGGTAGAAAGCAACCAAAAGGTAGAAATTGTATGGGCTATGGCTGCAGATCCAGATAAAAAGGCCTGGCAGGATGCAATGGTTTCTACTTTCGAAGAGACACATCCCAACATTACGGTCCGTCTGGAGAATATTCCTTACGATCAATTCGACCAGAAGTTGACGACTATGATCTCCAGCGGCAAAACCCCTGATGTATGGAACCCCAATCAAGCAGACAGTGGTTTTGCTACCTATATGAAGATGGGAGCTCTTAAAGATCTGACGCCATATATAGAAAAAGGTGCGCAGGAACTCGATACCATGGACCCTAACCTTCTCGACATTTACAAAATCGATGGCAGAAATTACGGTATTCCCCTTGTAAGTAATGCCACCTATTTATACTACAACAAAGATTTATTCGACCAAGCTAACCTTCCTTATCCAACGACAGATTGGGACGACACCTCCTGGAACTACGATAAAATGCTAGAGGTTGCCGGAAAATTAACCCATGATGTCGGGAACGTTCGCAAGCAAGTATTCGGATTCTCCAGTGCGCTCAGCCCTAACGCCATGGCATGGTCATTTGGAGGAGATTTCTTCAAACCGGAAGCTTATGAAACCGCTTTAATGGGTGAGCCAGACCTGTTTAATCCAAACAATATTGAGGCATTGCAATTTAATGTCGACTTAATCAATAAATACAAAGTGGCTCCGGATCAACAAACGGTAGATGCTTCTGCACAACTTGGTGATCCATTCCTAACAGGAAAAGTAGCTATGTATATTACTGGCGGATGGGGACTCGGCTCCTACAAAAGCGCCGAATTCAATTGGGGCGTAGCCGCGGTTCCTTATCATGAAGGACGAAAAGTAACACTTTACGTGGATCCGTGGAGTATCTCGGAATCCAGTAAACATCCAGATGAAGCTTGGGAATTTGTCAGACATCTCGCAGATCCCAAAGAAGGCGGAGGAGCTTACCGTTATATGAACGAAGTAGGCAGAACTCCAGCTGACTCCAGTCTGTTTGAACTATGGTACGAACAAATGGGCAAACAAATCGGAATGGAACCAGCTGACTTCAAACAAGTTCACGAAGGTTCAATCAAATACGGCCGTGAAGCGGAGAACCATCTCATCGTGAAATTTAACACTATTTTTGAAACGATGAAACAAACGATGTCTACCGTATGGAATGGCAAGAAGAGTATCGATAACGGACTCAAGGAACTGGACCAAAATCTCCGTTCACTTAAATTAGACTAGCAGCAAATAACTCGCGAACAATTTAACTTGAGGACCCACCTCATCACGGGTCCTTAAGTAACGGAGGTGTAGTAGTGGTAAAACTGTCAAAGGAAGTGAAACGGGAAGAACGATCTTTTTGGTTGTTTATTGCTCCCTGGTTCATTGGCTTCATACTCTTCACAGGTGGCCCGATGTTGATATCCCTTCTTCTCTGCTTCACAGAATATAATGTCATATCTTCGCCAAAATTTGTGGGTCTTGATAACTTCCGCGTGTTGTTCCAAGACAGACTATTCTATAAATCTTTATTTGTAACTGTATATTACAGTTTACTAGCGGTTCCATTTACAATTGTTACTTCTCTGGTCATCGCCGTAATGCTTAATCAAAAAGTTCGGGGCCAGGCACTGCTAAGAACACTATACTACGCCCCAAGTATTATATCCGGAGTTGCCGTCTCCTTCCTATGGTCTTGGCTTCTCAATCCACAGTTTGGGGTCGTGAATTCCTTACTCTATGATTGGTTTGGCATTGAGGGACCCGGCTGGTTTACCAGCTCGGCAACAGTAGTTCCATCTATGGTTCTTATGCAGCTTACCGCTTCTGGAGGAACAATGGTTATCTTTCTTGCCGCGCTACAATCGTTACCTGCTGACTTGTTCGAAGCAGCATCAATCGACGGGGCTAGTAAGCTCAGAATGTTTGCAAAAATTACGTTGCCCTTACTCTCTCCCGTTATTTTGTTTAACACCATAATCAGCATCATTGGATCGTTACAGGTATTCACTCAATCATACGTCATTACCAAGGGCGGGCCCGATTGGAACTCCTACTTCTATGTATATTACTTGTTCGATACTGCCTTCAAGCAATTCCGTATGGGGTACGCATCCGCTCAAGCATGGATCTTGTTTGCAATCATATTTGCCCTCACCTTAATCACACTACGTGGTTCGAAACGACATGTCCATTATGAATATGAAGCTAAGAAATAGGAGGCGCATTACTCATGAAACGAAAAACATACGCATATAACGAGTTGCGTCCTGTTTCGAAAGTTGCTGTTTATCTACTGTTATATGGGGGCGTCCTATTGTTCTCATTTCCGTTATTATGGATGATTCTAACCTCCCTTAAATCATTAGGAGAAATCCATAAAATTCCGATGACCTGGATTCCAGCTAAAATTCAATGGAGCAACTACAAACAAATTTTTATCGATGCTCCTATGGGCAACTACTTGTGGAATTCAACCTGGTACACATGTGTGACGGTGTTTGGAACCGTACTGACTTCTTCCCTCGCTGCGTTCGCGTTTGCGCGGTTGCGTGCGCGTGGTGGTACTATCTTATTTGCACTAGTCCTCAGCACCATGATGATTCCAAGCCAAGTTACACTTATTCCGCAATACCTAATATTTAACGAGTTGAATTGGACTGATTCCTACTTACCACTCGTTGTCCCTGCTTTTACGGCCAGTGCATTTACCATTTTTCTATTGCGTCAATTTTATATGGGAATATCCAGAGAACTAGACGAGGCAGTAAAAATTGATGGTGGAAACCGGTTTGTCATGTACTACCGGATCATGCTTCCGCTATCGCTTCCCGCTCTAGCTACCGCTGCGGTGTTGGAAATGATGTCGAGATGGAACGATTTGTTCGGACCACTCATCTATTTAAACAACGGGAGTAAATATCCACTATCCCTTGGGTTAGCTAATTTCACAGCGGCCTATGGAGCAACACCATGGCAATTATTAATGGCTGCATCCGTAGTAGCTGTTCTCCCGTTATTAATTCTTTTCTTCATGGCTCAGAAATATTTTATTCAAGGCATCGTCACTTCCGGCTCCAAAGGATAGTGAATCAAAAAACAAATTTAAATATGGATACGGAGGATTTTTATTATGAGATTTGATTTCCATACTCACCACGAACGTTGTGGTCATGCTACAGGAACTTTACGGGAATATGTTACAGCCGCTATCGAGAACAATTTACAAATCATTGGTCTTGCAGATCACTTACCATTATTCGCAGAACAAGAAGATCATCCTTCACCAGGTGGGTGTATGGCCAAAAGCGAGTTTCCCAATTATGTAAATGAAGTGCTTCAACTAAAGCAAGAATTTGCCGGAAAAATCGACGTGCTTCTTGGTGTAGAAGCTGACTTTATTCTTGATTGCTTAGGGTTATATCGCAAAATCCTTGCCAGTTATCCGTTCGATTATGTTATTGGCTCAGTGCATGAATTCGCTGGGATTGGCCTCTATGATTCCGAACATTGGGATCAATTAACCAACCAAGGTAAACTCGACTTAAAGAACAGTTATTACTATCATGTTGCTCAGTCCGCAAAATCAGGATTATATGACATCTTAGGACATGTGGATGCCTTGGACCGCTATATGCCCGATTACAAAACGTATCAAACAGAAATCGCAGATGAGACGCTTCAAACCATAGCTGAGAATGATATCGTCATCGAGATTAATTCTTCTGATGAGCATTGGGTTCCTAATGGAGTACTTTTGGAAAGAGCATTACATTACGGTGTAAAAGTGACCTTTGGATCCGATGCCCATGAACCTGAACGTGTTGGAGACCATTTCGAGGAAGTAAGAAAACATTTACTTGAAGTCGGCTACCGCGAATGGGCCATATTTAATCAAAGACAAAGAACTATGATTTCTCTCTAATCTATGTGTGAGAAGGATTAATTTTCTATAGGTTTTGAGAGAAGGAGTATCCATCATGAGCAACCCCTGGTTCATTAGTAATAGTGTCATCTTGGTTCGCCTGTTATTATCTGTCCTGATGGGTGGACTTATAGGATTCGAACGTGAACACAATAACCACCCTGCAGGTTTTAGAACTCATATTCTCGTATGTCTCGGTTCTAGCTTGATCATGATGTTATCCATCTATGGTTTCTCTGATTTTATTGGTGAAACGAACGTACGGCTTGACCCTGCTCGGCTTGCGACCGCTGTGATTACTGGGATCGGTTTTCTTGGAGCAGGAACGATCCTGTTTACAGGCAAATCTATCACAGGCCTAACCACAGCAGCTTCTCTTTGGGTTGTTGCTGCTATGGGACTTGCCATTGGCGCTGGATTTTATTTTGCTGCGATAACCGTTACTTGTCTGGTGCTGATTATATTGTGGATGTTCAACAAAGTAGAACGCCGTTTCCTACAAAGCAAACAAATCCGGACCCTTACTATCCAAGCTACCGCTACTGAAGATATACTTGATAGTGTCTGTAATCGGTTAAACGACTTCGCGATCAAGACTCAAAAAATGACTTTATTAGAGAAAAGGCTTCCCATAGGTGAAGCAGATCAAATAGAAGTCCAAGTTCAAATCATTGTTCCAAGATCGATGGAACCTGACATAATGATCTCAGAGATGAGAAAGATCGGTGGCATTCACGCCATTTCCGTCGAATAATAAGTTGAATAGCCGGAAATCTCCACCTGCGAGATTATCCGGCCATTATTATTTATCATGTTTCAAAATAAATTCATCTTGCTTAACACCATCTACATCATAAGCCTCGTACGTTAACGTGTTATCGCTGATTGTAATACCAGCAAACATCCCTTTATTATTCTGAAAATGCACAGCTTGATAATATTGATCGCTCTTCTTTTCATTGAACTTTGGACCTGTTGTATTCGTAGTGACATACACTGTCCCTTGACCTTCATCTACAATTTTCCCATTCTTCAAAGGATAGGACCGCGAGTATTCATGATTATGACCCTGCAGCACCAGATCGACGCCATATTCATCGAATATCTTCACCCAATCTTCTATTTTCTCATAAGTATTACCGCCGTATGCCGGCCGATGTATAGCCACGATGGTCCAATCTTTATCATTATTCTTCAAGTCCTCGCGTAGCCACTTCTTCTGTGCTTTAATGCCTGATTCCGTATTGAGAAATACAAAGTGAGCATTCCCGTAATCCATCGAATACGTTGTTCCAGGAATGGAGCCTTCCGCCCCGTTGTCTGGCAAATTAAAGTGCGACGTGAAACGCTCAGCAACACCATCTACTTCATCATGATTACCCGTAACTGGAAAAAGTGGGATTCGATTGAGCCATTTATCTACTTTACTAAAAAAATAGTCCCATCCCGCCTCGTCCTCAGGTTCTTCTGTTAAATCGCCGTTGTGTACAATAAAGCGTGTATCCGGAAATAGGTTAAATGCCTGATTTAATGTTTGGCCCCAGAACTCAAAATCTGCTTCTGTTTCCCCTTGTGTGTCCGTCACATTAATCCAAGTGAATGTCTTGACTTCATCTTCCTCTGTCTTAAAAACTGCTGGCTGACTCCAACCATCGCTTTCCCCACTGCCTACCCTATATATATACTCCGTTCCTGGTTCCAGGCCCGTAATATTCACCTTATGGATACCTTGCTTTTTACCGTTTCCAGTATCGATTGACGTAGAACTAGCAGTCCATCTCAAAGCACCTTCGGCACTTAAATCTGCTGCATTAGTCCCTCTAGCGATTTCGACTACTCCTTGTATTTCGGGGTCCTCTGTATACCAGGTAAAGGCCCTAGTTGTACGTGCATCTTCCTTCCACGTAGTGACCAAAGACTTAGGAAGCACGGTGGTTTCTGATTGAAATCTTTGAATTACAACTACTCCAGCGATCAAGAGAATACACACGATTATGATCCAGTAAGACTCTCGACTTATGTTCAATCTATTCACTCCCTTTGTATGAGAATAAAGATACTTCTACTTCTCTAAGAATGTCAAATTCCATATCCTCTTATACTGGTTTGTCAACGCTGTGTAAAAACTTTCAGTTTACTTTCAGTTAGCCTTAAGTAAGAAATCAGGAAGGGCAGTTAGGATGGGTTATGTAACAAATGGCGGAACTTTGATCTTCACACGGAAATGAGGTGCATTAGTGAACACGAAATTAAAATATCGCCACGAGCTTAAGTTTATGATTAATCGCCAGCAATATTTTATCATACGCCAAAGGCTGAAAAGTATTGTAGAGCAGGACGCCCATGTAGGCCCTACCGGAGAATATCATATTCGAAGCTTATATTTCGATGATATCAACAATACGGCTCTTCATGAAAAATTGGGTGGGATTCGTGATCGGGCCAAATATAGGATTCGAATTTACAACAACTCGGACAACCTGATCCATTTTGAGAAAAAAGTTAAGTTTAATGATTACATCGCAAAGTTAAAAGAACCGTTGACGCGGGATATGTACAACTCTATCGTCAGTGGAAATTTTGAGGTGTTAAACGTTCCAGACAAGCCTTTGTTGAGAGAATTATATTACGAGATGAGAAACAACTTACTGCGGCCTAAAGTAATTGTCGACTATGTACGCGAACCTTACGTTTGTCACAACGGCAATGTACGAATCACATTTGACAAAGAGCTCCGAACCGGACTGAATTCCATTGATATTTTTGACGAAGCCTTGAATTCTGTACCTGCGATCGATGATCATTTGATCATTCTCGAAGTGAAATATGATGAATACATTCCGGAATATATCCGGGCTGCATTGCAGCTTGAGGGGCTAAATCAACAGTCCGCTTCGAAGTATGTCATTTGCCGCAAGTATTTAAAAACCAACACATGGGAGGATTATTAATTAATGGATACAACGACTACAGATACAACAGTAAACTTTGGAGATATCATAAAAAAGTCTGTCACTAGTAGTTTCTCGACAGATATCAGTATAGCCAAAATCTTAATCACACTTGGAATTTCTTTTATTATTGGACTCTTTATCTTCATTCTCTACAAACGAGTATTTAGCGGTGTGCTATATTCCAAGAGTTTCAACGTTTCGCTCATAGGTATGACTATGGTAACTGCTATGGTTATCATCGCTATCAGTTCTAACCTAGTCCTGTCCCTCGGTATGGTCGGTGCCCTGTCGATTGTCCGCTTCAGAACACCTATTAAAGACCCTACAGACTTGATCTTCCTATTCTGGGCTGCTGTCGCAGGTATCGTGACTGGAGCAGGGTTCTTTACCTTGGCTGCTATCGGATCGGTGATTATTGGTTTAGTTCTGTTCTTCTTTATTAAAAATACATCAACAGATACACCATACCTACTTGTCATTAACTGCACAGGTGATGAAAGCGAACAATTGGTTCATAGCCAAATTGGTTCACTCGTCAAACGTTATAATGTGAAACAAAAAACAGTTTCTGCAGGCAATATCGAGATTACGCTTGAAGTTCGTCTTCGCGATAATGAAGGACGTTTTGTTAACCAGATTTCGCAACTTGGTGGTGTCAAGAACGCGGTACTGATCAGCTATAACGGGGACTACGTGTCCTAATCAGTGGAGGTGAAGAAGATGAAAACAAAGTGGTCCTCGCTTCTTCTCTGTCTATGCTCCTTGCTGCTGATCTTTGGACTCGTTGCCTGCGAAGTAACGAATACCTCCTCTACCACCGTTGGTACTAACACAACAAGCACAACAGAAGAAACCAAAGTATCTGCGGAAGAACAGAAGCTGGATGAAGAAGTTTTTCCCAAGGACAAAGTCGTTGATGTTAAAATTACCATCGATGAAGATGAGTTTCAAGACATGCTCGACAATGCGAGTAACGAAGAAATAAAGACCGCTTCCGTTGATTATAATGGACAGCATTTCGATAATATCGGTATTCGCACAAAAGGAAACTTAACTCTACGTAGCGTGATCCAAATGACCGATTCGGATCGATACAGTTTCAAGCTCTCATTCGACGAATTTGTCGATCAAACGTTGGGTGGAATCAGTAAGATCAATCTAAATAATAACTACAGTGATGCAACAAGTATGCGTGAATTTCTCACCTATGAACTCGCAGAAACAATGAGACTCCCTACTCCTAAGCATTCTTTTGTTAACATTTACATCAATGATGAACTGTGGGGATTCTATCTAGCTGTCGAGCAGATTGGTGACGCCTATCTGGAGCGGAATTTCGGTAATTCTTACGGTGCGTTATACAAAGGAGAAATGACCGGAAGCGGAAGTGATTTGCTCTGGATAGATGATAATCCAGATTCCTATACCGGCTTGGTGCTTAAATCAGACACCACTAATGGAGACATCCTCATCGATATGATCAATGAACTTAATAATGGTTCTGATTATGAGAAGTACATTGATGTCGAAGAAGCATTAAAATACATTGCTCTAAATGTTGTTACAAACAACATGGACAGCTATATAGGTGGCAACAAACAAAACTACTACCTCTATGAAGATGATGGTATCTTCTCCATCCTTCCATGGGACTATAATATGGCCTTCGGAGGAATGGGTGGCGGTGGTGGAATGGGCGGTGGTTTCGGTGGAAATCGACCTGGAGCCCAAACGGACACCAACGCTAGTAATACGGCAGTTCCTGATAACGTAACTGCCGACAGCAAAGTAGATCAAGGAGATGCTGTGGGAGGTAACGAGGCGGCTCCCAACGGGGCTGCTGGAGGTGCTATGGTAGCTCCCGACAACGCTGCTGGAGATACTGCGGTGGATCAGGGTAATGCTCCGAATGGAGCTCCGACTCCTCCTGATCAAGCAACTGGTGATGGACAGACTCCTCCGGAAATTCCCGATGGATTCGATCCAGAAGCAGCCAATGGCGGTGGACTTAGCAAAACGAATCTTCTAATCGATGAACCTACGCAAGGTGCGGTTGCTGAACGTCCCTTAGTTGCTAAATTGTTGGAAGTCGATGAGTACAAGGAAATGTACCACAATATCATTAAGCAAGCCGTGGAAGGTTTTCTTGAGAATGACACCTTCACCGCCAAAGTCGAAGAGCTTTCTAACATGATCTCATCCTATGTAAAGGCTGATCCAAGTGCCTTTTACACATATGAGGAATATGAACAAGGCGTTACCCAGTTGATCGCGACTAATGCTAGTCAAGTAGAGAATATATCTCAGCAGCTTGACGGTACGATTGCTTCATCCGGTGATGGTTCCGGTAGTGGCGGTGCCATGGGTGGTGGCGGTGGTATGAGAGGCGGCGCTCGGGGCCTAGCCGCGCAGGGCGCTGATGCGACGGGCCAAGCTCCTCAAGGCGTTCCTGCCACGCAGGGCGCCGATGCGACGGGCCAAGCTTCGCAAGGCGATCCTGCCATGCAGGGCGCCGATGCGACGGGCCAAGCTTCGCAAGGCGATCCTGCCATGCAGGGCGCTGATGCGACGGGCCAAGCTTCGCAAGGCGTTCCTGCTGCTCAGGGCGCCGATGCGACGGGCCAAGCTTCGCAAGGCGATCCTGCTGCGCAGGGCGCTGATGTGACGGGCCAAGCTTCGCAAGGCGATCCTGCTGCGCAGGGCGCTGATGCGACGGGCCAAGCTCCTCAAGGCGGTTTTGGTGGTGGCCGTGGTCAAGGTGACAGACCTATGGATATGGGTAACGGCGGTGGACAATGGGGTGGTTTTGGTGGAGACCCATCAGTGCAGCAACAGGATAATTCCAACAATATCATCACGGCGGGGATATCCCTTCTTATACTCATATTGTCTTGCTTGTTCGTAGCCTTTTACAAACGAAAACGACTATAGAAAACACAAAAGAGACAGTCCCAACTGTTACGAATCATAACTTGGGACTGTCTCTTTTTTTAATCTCTTTGATTTAAAAACATGTGGTATAAGATCCCCTGTGCGGCTAGCCGGACACTGAGTACGCTATTTACTCATAAATGCCCCAAAATTCACACTTTGCGGACATGACTTCCGTTATTCACCAAATATACGGATAAATCAGCGCCTTATATAGCAAATAACGTATCCTATGTCCGGTATCGCTTCTAAATGGGTACTTTTGAGCGAAATAAGCTCCCTTATGTCCGCCTAGCTGCCGTGCCACAACTTGATCTCGGTTAGATATCCCATGTGCGGTTTGCCGGACACTGAGTATGGTTTGTAGTACCACTTGTTCTATGATTTATGTACTGCGGTTTGTACTACGTTTATACTGCGGCTTGTACTACGATCTGTACTTCGGTTTGTGCTGCGATCTGTACTTCGGCTTGTACTATCACCTTTGTTCGGCGATCGTGCTACGGATATTGGTCTACTGCTTATGGCTTTGATTCATGCATAGCTAGTTCTTCGTTTCTTGTATGGCTTATTCTTCGATTCGTGTTTCTCTTATGCTTCAATTCATTTTTGGCTTGTTCTTCAATTCGTGTTTCGCCTATGAGTCAATTCATTTTTGGCTTGTGCTTTAATTCACGTTTGGCTCGTGCTTCAGCTCGTACTGGCTTGCTATGGCTTATACCACTGTTTCTACTTAGATGATTTTTCGTCAATCACATACCCAACCCTGACGACTACTTGCCATATAGAATGATAAAAAAACACCACTTACCTGTTTAAAATTACCGCCTTTGGTTAATAGTAAACATCAAGAAAATCAATAATTTAGGGGTGATTCGTATGGGTTTTTTATGGTCATTAATTATCGGTGGCGTCATCGGATGGTTAGCAGGATTAATTATGAACAGAGATGTTCCAGGTGGAGCCATTGGCAATATTATTGCTGGTTTCGTTGGAGCTTGGCTTGGTAGCATCATTATGGGTAACTGGGGACCAGTTATTGGGAATTTCTACTTTGTCCCTGCTCTAATAGGTGCCATCGTGCTTGTGCTTATAGTTGGTGTAGTCATGGGCTTCATGAGAAAGAGTCGTTCATAAACATATCTTTAACTTGAAACGGACTGCTACACACACTGTGGCAGTCCGTTTTCCTGTTGCCTCTCCGTCCCCATCATGCTCCTTCTTCGCGGAATTCAGAGGGTGTCATCCCCGTCACCTTTTTAAATACTTGAGTAAAATATCTTGGATCCTGATACCCAACGAGCGGGGCCACCTGATAGACTTTTACATTACTGTTCTTCAGAATATATCTCGCCTTCTCTATCCGACACTGAGTCAGATATTCCAAAAAAGTATATCCCGACACTTGTTTAAACAACATGCAAAAGTGGCTTATGCTAAGATCAGCCAACTCTGATACTTCTTCTATACTGAGATCCTTATGATAGTTATTAGAAATGTACTCTTGTGACTTACTAATGACCGCCTGAACGTTCTCTCTAGAATGATTGCCCACGCTTTCCATAATCCATTTTCCAAAATTAACTTTGAGAACATCCATTATTCCACTTAATGTCTCTTGAGAATGCAGTTCCTGCAATAAACCCTCTAGTGACCACTCCAATAGGAGATTCATTTGTTCAAACTGTCGATATAAAACCACAGTCAGTTCAACAATCATCCGTTCTGCCATTTCCTTAGTAGGAGCATAAGTCTCAAGATAGCTCTGTGTTTCATCAAACAGAATTAACATCCGCTCTTTATTCAACGTGCGAATACATCCCAGAATTTCTGTCTCAAGTCGCTTAGGATACTTGGCTTCTGCTGGATCGCTCACCACGTCAGACCCGCTATCGACAAAAACACCCTCCTGCCCTCGATAAAATCGCCGATACAATGCCTTGACTGCACTTTGGTATGCGCTGCTGAGTTGCTCAATTCCTACCGTGCTTTGACTAAATCCAACAGAGCAAGAAAGCTTGGTGTTTATTTTGATTTGCTGAATAATGTCACTTCCGAGGCTTTCCTTCTTTCCACTTTGTGAGCTAGGAAATAATAATATCCACTCTCCACTATGAAAAGGAAACACAGTAAGCCCCCCATGCTCTAGCGACCACTCGCCCAGAATATTACGAATCGCAAACAGCCATAATCTTTTCTCTTCCATCGTCCATCGTTCATCCAGCTTCATAAAATGATCCAATTGAATAACAGCCATGAAAAAATCTGACTCTAGCTCACTATTTTCCAACCAACTCATATGTTGCAGCGGACTGCTATTCCCATCGATAAATTCCGCAAACATCCGTTCACGAGCTAATGTGGATAACATCTGAACCGAGTGAAGCAATTTATCATTTTCCATCTGTTTCTCTAAAGCTTTCTTAGCACGTAAAATCATTTCAATCAATTCATCGTGATCAATCGGCTTCAATAAATAATCGAACGCGCCTTCTCGGAGCGCTTCCCTTGCATATTCAAACTCTCCGTATCCACTAATAAAAATAAATAACCGCTTAGAGTTCTCAGCCAAGACTTCCTTCATCAAAGTGATCCCATCAATCCCTGGCATACGAATATCGCTTATAATCATATGCGGCGACAGCTCACGAACTAACCGAAGCGCTTCTTCTCCATTCCTTGCTTCACCAACAATAGTTAGTTTTAGTTCATTCCAAGGAATCGCCACCTTCAAGCTACGCAGGATGATCGGTTCGTCATCTACCAGAATTACACGATAATTATCCTCTGATGTTTCCATATCAAGACACCTCCAGGGTGATTATTAGGGCGAGGAATTTGTCCGTTGCAGCCAGTATTCCTGGGAGGATTTCTGAGTCTCCTCCAAAGCTTCTTTAGCGGATATTTTTCCGGATATCATTTCCTCGATTACCCGCAAAAAGGATTTCTTAACTTCCGGTGACAATATATTGTCATAGGGTACGAAGCTCTGATTACTTTGCTCCATTAACCTAATTACCTGTGCAAATATAGGCCCCGTCTTATCTGAATCGTACGCCACTTTAATCGCGGGTATTCGTAGTCCTTCATAAACTATACGGCTTTGGACTTCCTTCGTATAAAATGCCTGCAACAATTGTTCCGCAGCTTCCTTCTTCGCAGCTTCCATATTTGAAGATAATCCAATTCCTATTGTGTATCCACCTGCAATTGACTTACTATCCTTAGCCTGCAGAGAAGGAAATGGAATCACACCAACCTGATCTTGAAAATCTGCCGGTGCATCCTCATTATGAAAAAGATTAATATCCCAGTTACCATTCAGATACATCGCAGCTTTTCCGCTTGTGAACAGCTTAATCGCGTCTTCAGTTGACAAAGAATTAGAGGACTGGCTGAATGCCTCTTGCTGAATCCAAGTTTCCAACTGTTCAAATGCCTTTATATAATCAGGATTACTAAAGCTCTTTGTTACTTCCCCCTGCACTAATTCATTGATCAGATCAGGTCCAGCATATCGATCCATTAAATAGTGAGCGAAAATGGCCGCCGGCCAACGATCTTCATTTCCAAGTGCGAAAGGTATATATCCATTCTTCTTCAAAATCTCAATCGCCGTATTTAATTGGGCCAACGTCTCAGGTTGTTCGATCCCCAATTTATTAAAAATAAATTTATTGTAATAAAGAGGTTCAGCGTTTCCCTCAATCGGCAAACCATAAATCCGATTATTGAACGTCCATAGCTGCAGGTCTTGAAATTGATCCTTAAGTCCGCTTTCCGTAACAACATCACTTAAATCCATCAGCCGGTTGGATCGAACATACGGCTCAATTTCCGCTCCTCCAAACAAAACGAACATATCCGGCGGAGTTCCAGTCACCATCTCACTCTTTAGCTTCTGTTCCCGGTGGACCGTTTGGTCCATCCCTTCGAAATTCACCTTAACATTCGGGTGAGATTCCTGGAAATTTCGAACGACATCCTCAAAAATGCCCAGCATTGGTTTGTCATGCTCCTTGATCCAGAAATGACGAAACGTCAGCGTTATTTTCTCCGTCTGGGTCTCTTCAATCGGTTCACGATTGCCTGTGGCAATGAACAGGACAGAGGCCATGAGAACGACGGAATACAGCAATATCCAGCCCCAATTCATGATCCATTTCATGACGTTTCCCCCCTTCAAGGTAGTATTTTGGGTATACGGATTCGAATGGTAGACCCAAAACCGGGGGAAGAACAAATCAGAATGCCATAATATCCACCAAATCGGATGCTGAGACGCTCATGGACATTTTTAAGTCCAACGCCGTTCTCACGGTATTTCTTCAAATTGCCCCGATCCTTACTCCATAAACTTAAGAGTGTAGCCTGATCAAAGCCTGGACCATTATCACTTACATCAATCAGAATATCGCGTACATCTTCTCTCACTACGATGGAGATAAATCCGTTGTCCTCCATTTGTTCAATGGCGTGGTATAATGCATTCTCCACAATAGGCTGAACAATCAGCTTCTGAGTCACAAAATATTTCATAGACTCAGGAAGTTCAATTTCATAAGAAAATTTATCCTCGAAACGAAACTTCTGAATATCAAGATAATGACGAACATGCTCCAGTTCCATACTAAGTGGAATAAGCTCTTGATTCTCACTAATACTAATTCTCAAGAGCTTGCCCAGGGAAATAACCATTTTGCTTATATTCCTATTGCCTTGCAGCACCGCCATAGAATTAATCGATTCCAAGGAATTATATATAAAATGGGGATTAATCTGGGCTACCAACGCCTGTAATTCCGCTTCTTTTTTCCTCGCTTGCTCTGTCTGGACCTGCTGAATCAATTCCATGATTTGTGTACTCATCCGGTTGAATCCATCGATTAATAAGTCAGTTTCATCCTCTGTCTTTACATTAGATGTGATCGGAATGAATATCCCCTGCTGCACGCGCTTCATCCCGTTAACTGAACCTATAATACTGCGAACCAATCTTCTAACGAAGTAACGATCAAACAAAAAGGCAGATATTAAAGAGAATAACACCAAAATAATCGCTATATTCCGAATAGACACCGACTCCGAGGAGATGAGTTTATTCGGAGTAATGGCCACTAGATACCATTCCTTATTGTGTGACGGTAAGTAAGTGATCAATGATTTCTCATTTAAGTATTTATCTACATAATAGCCCTTGCCGTTCGAATAACCATCTGCTAAGAATGGAAATTGTGTTTGTTCTCCAATATGTTCACCAGACTTATCAAAGACAATTTTCCCTTGCTTGTTCACCAAAAGAATATCTCCTTGTTTGAGCATGGCGGCCTCCCAAAAGACCTGATCCAAAATGTCTGGTTTAACGTAAATAACTAACGCCCCAATATCCTCTAGTGAGTAATAATCTTTGATCAGACGGGCCTGAATAAGTACAGGTTTACCTGTAGAGGCGGAACCGTTTTCACCTGGACCTACCCAAATTGGACGACCCTCGGCTGCTTTCATCGCCTCATACCAGCTTTGCATTTTCAGATCATTAAATGACATTGACTCATTATATTGATACAGCAATCGGTCGTTTGAATACAATCCGAATGAATTGATCATAGGGTGATTTATTTGATTGTTTATAATTTGCTTATTCTCATAATCAACAACAAAATTTTGCATCTTCAATGTCTGTTGAATAACCGGTTGCGTAATAGCTGAGTTAGAAATCGTCGTTATTTCATTTAGAGCATACTTCAAATTACGGTCACTTTCCTGTAGAGAGATCCAATAGAAATTAATCGACTTATCCTCCATCGATTTAGAGAAGCTATAATACGATACGGCCCCCATGAGGATAACCGGAATAAACACAAGAAGAATAATAGCTAGTAGGATTTTTCGACGGAGTTTCATTCCCTGTCCCCCCCCTCTCATAATCACTTACTCTATTATTCTTCATAATGTTACAAATTCCTTGCTACCTATTGTTGAACATTAATTTCGAATTGATTTCGATTGCATAAATATGCCCTCGACTAACTTTTTATGGCACCTGAAGTCAGACCAGCAATTATCCACTTGCTAAACAGTAAGAACACAATAAGTAGTGGCAAAGTTGCCGTAAATGTAGCGGACATAATCATACCAAAGTCCAAACCATCTTTGTTGGTGAACAATTGTTGAAGCGCAAGCTGAATCGTATAGTGCTCTTTATTCTTTAAAACAACAAGTGGCCAGAAAAAGTCATTCCACACATTCATGAAATTAAGTATACCAAGAGTTGCCATTGCTGGAGTCACCACCGGAATAGCGATATTCCAGAATATTCGAAAATGACCCCCACCATCAATCCGCCCTGCTTCGATTAATTCCGAATGTACGGCAGATGTAATATACTGTCTCATCCAGAATATTCCGAACGCATTAACCATTGCTGGTACAATCAATGCTTTATAGCTATCAATCCAATGCAGTTTCGCCATGATTACATACAATGGAAGAACACCTAGTTGAGCTGGTACAAGCATCGTTGCAATAACAAAGACAAACAACACCTTTTTTAATGGAAATTCATACTTGGCAAATGCATAACCCGCTAATGTGCAGAGAAATACAACAGAAATAGTTACCGCAGATGCAACTAACACCGAGTTACCCAAAGCTCTGAAAAAGTCAGTACGCTCCAACACACGTTGAAAGTTATCAAAGAATTCGAATCCCGGTGTCAATAAAGGTGGAACATGAAAAGCCCCCGTTTTATCATTTGTTCCGATAACGAACATCCAGTAGAACGGAAAGATGGACACAAGAGCCCCAGCAACCATAAAGAGATAAAAGAAGATCTTTAATACTATTCCCGCATCATCGGGTTTTTTCTTACTAACAACCGCTAAGCTCATGCTTGTTTCCCCCCTGTGTCTCCACCCAAACGGTTAGATATGACCATATTAAGGACGGAGAAGAAAATAGTAGCGATTAACAGCATGACTGCCGATGCAGCTGCAGTTCCAAAGAATCCATTACTAAATGCCTCATTGTACAAATAAGTAACCATCGTGACTCCCTCCTGACGAGTGGCACCTGTCCCACCCTGACCGAGGAAAACGTATGGTTCTGTGAAAAGTTGGAGTGCACCGATCGTAGAAATCAGTGTGACAAATAGAATAAATGGCCGTAGCAATGGTAGTGTAATATAAATTAATTGCTGACTTCTATTGGCACCATCGATTCGCGATGCTTCGTAAATATCCGTAGGAATACTTTGTAGACCCGATAAGAAAATGATGGCATTGTAACCCATCCAACGCCACATAACCATGGTCGAGATAGCAATTTTCACACCCCAGTAGCTGGAGTTAAATGCTACACTATCAAATCCCAAACTATTTATTACCCAGTTAATCATACCGTTATTACCGAACATTGTGCTAAATACTAGAGTTACGGCAACAATGGAAGTAATATTTGGCATGAAGTATAACAAACGGAAGCTCTTTTTAAAGCGATTCATCGCTGAGTTGAGCATTACAGCCACAAATAATGCCAATATGAGCTGCGGCACAGTTCCCATCAACGCCATAATCAGCGTATTGCCGAAAGAAATCCAAAAGGTTGGATCGCCTATAATTAGATCGTAGTTTTTAAAACCTACATATTTCATTGGACCTAATGCGTCCCACTTGAAAAAGGATAAATAGATTGTGAAAATAATCGGATATAGGCCAAATATTGCAAATAAAATAAAAAAGGGCGATATAAAAGTATAAGCTGTTATTCGGCTTCGTCTAGTTTCATTTAGAAACGGCTTTTTACTTTTAACGCGTTCGACCGGCACTGCTGTAGCTGGTTCAGCCATTGATGCACCTCCAAGGAAGTTATTGATAGATAAATCCAAATTCGCAAGAAGATACTAATCTTCTTGCGAATTTGGAGAAAACTCTTGCTACTTCAATTCATTAGCTGCGTTCTGCAAGTTTCTTAGCTTGATCAACTGCATTATTCCACTCTTTTGTAGGATCAGCTTTTTGCTCTAGAACGTTTTTAAGTGCATTTTTGAAGAATGCATCCGTTTGGTCATGCAACGGTCCATAATATACAGGCTTAATGCGATTTGCCGATTTAGCATATTCGCCTGCGATCGCTTGACCACTAAAGAAATCATCTGTTTTTGTGAAAGCAGGATCATCATATAGTGCTGGAATTGAAGGGAACAATCCACTAGCTTCAAACGATTTTAATTGGTTCTCTTTGTTGACCATCCATGAAATAAACTCGTAAGCTTCTTTCGGATGTTTACCTTCTTTAGGAAGAGTAATAAAGGAACCGCCCCAGTTACCTGCACCTTCTGGAAGTTGAGCAATTTTCCACTTACCAGCAGTGTCAGCAGCATTGCGGATCGTACCAGCCATCCAAGCAGGTCCAAGCATTACTGCAAATCCGCCATCAGCGATGGATTGATTCCATTCAGGGGACCAAAGTAAAGTGTTACCAACCCAGCCCTCTTGAATACCTTTCACTGTAACATCATAAGCCTTTTTGACTTGTGGATTAGTATCTCCGATAAAGGAACCATCTGTTTTACTATAGTAAATTTGATCCTCAGATTGGTCACGAAGTCCGTTATATAGCAAGTCAGTTAAGTCTGTGAAAGGTTTGCCTGTCTTTTCCGTAAATTGTTTTCCTACTGCAGCAAATTTATCCCAAGTATCGATTGCTGCTGAGAATTGATCAGGATCAGTTGGCAATCCAGCTGCTTCAACGACATCTGTACGGTAATATGCTACTGTAGGGCCAATATCAGTAGGAAGACCTAATTGGAATGAGCCGTCGATCGATGAGGCTTGTTTCCATTTCCAATCAAGGTAGTTGCTAGCAATATCTTTTGCTCCAAGATCGTTCAAATTATAAAATTTATCTTGTGCGTTAATAAAACGCTCCATGAATCCGATTTCAAGCTGAAAGATGTCAGGGGCACCAGAGTTGGCAGAAAGGGCAGTCGTCAAGTTGTTATGATGCGCCGTTTGGTCTGCTGTATTTTGAAACTTAAATGTGACATTTGGGTGTAGAGCTGTGTATTCCTTAGCAAGTGCTTCATAGTTAGTCGTTCCTAGTGACCAGAAGCTAAGTACAACGTCCTCCGCCGGCTCTGTCGTTTCGGCTGGTGCTGCTGCATCCGTCTTCGTAGTTTCTGCAGGTTTGTTTGCAGTATTGTTAGTCTTGTTGTTGTTACCTCCACATGCTGCTAGTGAGGCAACCATTAGAACAGCGATCAATAGTATTGCCCAAGATTTGCTTCTTTTCATTCTTTTATAACCCCTTCCCTTATTACATATTTTTCTTTTTTAGTCTAACGTAAATATCTTCGCTTTTTGAGGAGGTAATATTGCGAATTATGGTTGGAATTTTTACGGTACTGAATTATCGACGCAAAAAAAAACGACCTAAGTCGGCTTAAATACCGCATTAGGTCGTTAAAAATTTAATTTTTCGTATTTTTAAGTAGAAATCACGTTATAAACTAGTTACATCAAACCAATAACTTCACCTTGTTTATCCAAATAAATATGCTCTGCAGCTGGTGATTTAGGTAGTCCTGGCATCGTTACTATATTGCCTGTATGGACTACAATGAAACCAGCACCTGCCGAGACGGATACTGCTCTAACATGTAAGGTAAACCCTTCTGGAGCACCTAATAGTTGGGGCTGGTCAGAGAATGAATACGGGGTCTTGGCCATACACACAGGCAATGAATTGAACCCAAGCCGTTCAATTTCCTTGATCCCCCGAACTGCGGCCGGTGAAAATGAAACTCCTGCACCGCGGTATATTTCCTGAACAATCTTCTCTATTTTAGATTGAGTGTCCATTTCGTCTGAGTATAGGCTTGTAAAAGCAGTCTTTTCTGCGTCTAAAATCTGGGTAAGTGTTCTAGCTAAATCAATACCGCCCTGACTACCCTCAGCCCAAACCTTCGAAATTTCTACCTTAACTCCAATGGATTTGCAGTAATCTATAACTTGATCTATCTCTTCCGCTTGATCCGATGCAAAGTGATTTATCGCGACCATCACGGGTACACCGAATTTTTGGATATTTTCTATATGTCGTTTCATATTTGGCAAACCTAATTCTAGCGCTTTGGGATTCGGTTGATCCAGTTCTAACTTAGATGCTCCACCATTATATTTAAGCGCCTTGACTGTGACCACAAGTACAGATGCTGCTGGAGTCAGTCCAGCTTGTCGACATTTAATGTTAAAAAATTTCTCAGCACCCAAATCAGCTCCAAATCCAGCCTCCGTTACAACGATTTTAGCCAATTTCAGAGATAGTTTGGTAGCTATGACACTACTGCATCCATGTGCAATATTAGCAAATGGACCACCATGGACTACCACTGGAGTCCCTTCTATAGTTTGTACTAAATTAGGCTTGATCGCGTCCTTAAGCAACACAACCATCGCACCTACTGCCCCCAGCTGTGCGGCAGTCACCACTTCATCCTTCTCATTATAAGCGACCAGCATTTGACCAAGACGTTTCTCTAGATCCGCTAGGTCCTTACTCAGACATAATACTGCCATAATCTCAGATGCTGTCGTAATCATAAAACCCGTCTCTTGAACTGCCCCGTTCCCAGCTCCAAGACCTGTCACGATATTTCGTAAACATCTGTCGTTCATATCCATAGCGCGCTTCCACAAAATCCGTTGTGGATTTATTCTTAGCTCATTTCCATGAAAAATATGGTTATCAATCATAGCCGAGAGCAAATTATGAGCTGAAGTTATAGCATGGATATCACCGGTAAAGTGAAGGTTAATATCTTCAGATGGAACAATCTGAGCCTTATTACTTCCTGTTGCTCCACCCTTCATTCCAAAACAAGGTCCTAATGAAGGTTCTCTAAGCGCTCCAATAGTTGGTTCTCCTATCGCATTTAGCGCCTGAACAAGTCCAATCGTTGTAAGTGTCTTCCCCTCGCCAGCAGGTGTAGGATTCATTGCTGTCACCAAGACTAGCTTCCCATCAGGATGATCCTGTAATTCGTTACTGAGTGTTAAATCCAACTTGCTCTTATATTTACCATACAACTCTAAATATTCCTCATTGATTCCAAAAGATTGTGCAACTTCAACAATAGGTTTCATTCTAGTAGACTACCTCCAGTAATTCTAGCACTGTAATCACAGATAAACATACATTTCATATTGTACATCAAATGGGGTAAAGTATGCAGTGGGAAATGAAAGATAATCTCAGAAGATTCCCCCAAAGTAGTTAGCATTAAAAAAAGAAGCCACTACCGAATTACTTCGGTAGTGGCTTCTCCATTATTGCTTGGCGGCGTCCTACTCTCCCAGGACCCTGCGGTCCAAGTACCATCGGCGCTGGAGGGCTTAACGGTCGTGTTCGGGATGGGTACGTGTGGAACCCCTCCGCCATCGCCACCAAACGTGGTTCAAGGTTTAATCCTTGAAAACCGGATACGAAACAAAATTGTGTGTAAGTGTGTGTACACCCGTATGTCTGCGAAGAATGAATCTCGTAACATGTAGGATAAGCCCTCGACCGATTAGTACTTGTCAGCTCCATACATTACTGTACTTCCACCTCAAGCCTATCAACCTCGTCGTCTTCAAGGGGTCTTACTAATTGGGAAATCTCATCTTGAGGGGGGCTTCACGCTTAGATGCTTTCAGCGCTTATCCCTTCCGCACGTAGCTACCCAGCTATGCTCCTGGCGGAACAACTGGTACACCAGCGGTGCGTCCATCCCGGTCCTCTCGTACTAAGGACAGCTCCTCTCAAATTTCCTACGCCCACGACAGATAGGGACCGAACTGTCTCACGACGTTCTGAACCCAGCTCGCGTACCGCTTTAATGGGCGAACAGCCCAACCCTTGGGACCTACTTCAGCCCCAGGATGCGATGAGCCGACATCGAGGTGCCAAACCTCCCCGTCGATGTGGACTCTTGGGGGAGATAAGCCTGTTATCCCCAGGGTAGCTTTTATCCGTTGAGCGATGGCCCTTCCATGCGGTACCACCGGATCACTAAGCCCGACTTTCGTCCCTGCTCGACTTGTCAGTCTCGCAGTCAAGCTCCCTTTTGCCTTTGCACTCTTCGAATGATTTCCAACCATTCTGAGGGAACCTTTGGGCGCCTCCGTTACACTTTAGGAGGCGACCGCCCCAGTCAAACTGCCCACCTGACACTGTCCCCGAACCGGGTCACGGTCCTAGGTTAGAACTCCGATACGATCAGGGTGGTATCCCAACATTGCCTCCATAGAAGCTGGCGCTCCTACTTCTTAGGCTCCCACCTATCCTGTACAAATCGTATCAAAGTCCAATATCAAGCTGCAGTAAAGCTCCATGGGGTCTTTCCGTCTTGTCGCGGGTAACCTGCATCTTCACAGGTATTAAAATTTCACCGGATCTCTCGTTGAGACAGCGCCCAAGTCGTTACGCCATTCGTGCGGGTCAGAATTTACCTGACAAGGAATTTCGCTACCTTAGGACCGTTATAGTTACGGCCGCCGTTTACTGGGGCTTCGGTTCATAGCTTCGCCTTACGGCTAACCACTCCCCTTAACCTTCCAGCACCGGGCAGGCGTCAGCCCGTATACTTCGCCTTACGGCTTCGCACAGACCTGTGTTTTTGCTAAACAGTCGCTTGGGCCTTTTCACTGCGGCCCCCTCGTGCTATTCACACTACCGGGGCACCCCTTCTCCCGAAGTTACGGGGTCATTTTGCCGAGTTCCTTAACGAGAGTTCTTCCGCGCGCCTTAGAATTCTCTTCTCGCCTACCTGTGTCGGTTTGCGGTACGGGCACCTTCTCCTGGTTAGAGGCTTTTCTTGGCAGTCTGAGATCATGACCTTCGCTACTATAAATTTTCGCTCCCCATCACAGCCCAGCCTTACAGTGTGCGGATTTGCCTACACACAAGCCTCACTGCTTAGACGGACACATCCATCAGTCCGCGTCACTACCCTACTGCGTCACCCCATTACTCATAACGGATTACGGTGGTACAGGAATTTCTACCTGTTGTCCTTCGACTACGCCTTTCGGCCTCGCCTTAGGTCCCGACTTACCCTGAGTGGACGAGCCTTCCTCAGGAACCCTTAGGCTTTCGGCGGATCAGATTCTCACTGATCTTTTCGTTACTTATACCGGCATTCTCACTTGTATACTCTCCAGCACTCCTTACGGTATACCTTCAACGTATATACAACGCTCCCCTACCCCTGATACATAGTATCAAGCCATAGCTTCGGTGGTGTGTTTAGCCCCGTTACATTTTCGGCGCAGAGTCACTCGACCAGTGAGCTATTACGCACTCTTTAAATGGTGGCTGCTTCTAAGCCAACATCCTGGTTGTCTGTGCAACTCCACATCCTTTCCCACTTAACACACACTTGGGGACCTTAGCTGATGGTCTGGGCTGTTTCCCTTTTGACAATGGATCTTAGCACTCACTGTCTGACTCCCGGATATGAGTCTATGGCATTCGGAGTTTGACTGAGCTTGGTAACCCTTGGCGGGCCCCGCACCCAATCAGTGCTCTACCTCCACGACTCTCTACTCCGAGGCTAGCCCTAAAGCTATTTCGGGGAGAACCAGCTATCTCTGAGTTCGATTGGAATTTCTCCGCTACCCCCACCTCATCCCCGCATTTTTCAACATGCGTGGGTTCGGGCCTCCAGTGCGTGTTACCGCACCTTCACCCTGGACAGGGGTAGATCACTCAGTTTCGGGTCTACGTCCACGTACTATAATCGCCCTATTCAGACTCGCTTTCGCTGCGGCTCCGGCTTCTCACCTTAACCTTGCACGGGAACGTAACTCGCCGGTTCATTCTACAAAAGGCACGCCATCACCCATATAGAGGGCTCTGACTTTTTGTAAGCACACGGTTTCAGGATCTATTTCACTCCCCTTCCGGGGTACTTTTCACCTTTCCCTCACGGTACTGCTTCACTATCGGTCACTAGGGAGTATTTAGCCTTGGCAGATGGTCCTGCCGGATTCATACGGGGTTTCACGTGCCCCGCACTAC
>NZ_JBBOSP010000001.1:177500-915000 GCF_038005525.1 Paenibacillus sp. FSL K6-2524 | reverse complement strand
TTATAATATAGCATCTTTTCTAGGCCTGTGCAAGCATAATCAGATCTTTTTTCATTGCCAAATATATACTGCCATCTTCCTTGTTGGTAAGTTAATAGGACTTCAAACCATGATTCTTGAATATGCAATCCTACTTTTTTATCAGCTCTAATGAAGGAAAAATTATCCCTATTACTACTTCTCCTTTAGATACCTCTCGCTAATTTCAGCAAATAAAGGTTTCTATTTCTTGTGCTCGTATGTCAACTACGATAAATTATATGAATCAAGATAGCAGAGTTCAAACAGTAGATTAGATAATACCCCGTAATCATTCCACTATCTTAGCTTGAACAATTAATCGATGCGTTGGATTCACAAGAGGATCGCAAGTAATTAAAGTGAGAATCTTGTCCTTTTTATTGCGATTTAACACAGATACATCTGTTGGTTTTACTCGGGATATTTTATATACAATATAATTAAATGATGTTTTCCCCATCTCAATTACAATTTCATCTCCAACCTCTACTTCATTTAAACGATTAAACAACCTCCTTCTTATGTGCTCTATGAGCGGAAATCGCCGCATTACCTATTTCACCAAGTTTCGTTGTCTCAACCATGTGCGTGGTTGCACGACTCATATTCTCTTTAGTAGCCCCCTCAAGCACGGGTAACTTCAGGTCTATTTTGGGTATCTTAATAATTGCGATAGGTGCGGATTCTTTTTTAGCGGCCGTCTTCACCTCACCTTGACTATCTATGTTCTCACTATTAACTTCTTCTGTCTCTACTTCTGCTTCTGGCTGCTGATCTAAAATTCTAGATACTCTTTCATAACTAATTTGAGTTTGCTCATTAATAGAATCATCCATATCATTAGTTTGGTTGATTTCGTAACTCAGTTCCGCGGTCTCCAACAGTTTTTGTCCCTGTGCTTCCAGGTACCACTCATTAGCCTTAGGAAATACCATTATAGAAACACCAATAAGAATGATTAAATATGATACTAACTTTTTCATAAAAAAATATCCCCCAACTAGATAAAAGAAGTAAAGAGGTGCCCCTCTTCACTTCTTTTTCACTAAATTAATTATGTTTGCGAGTTTTCTTGAGGATAAAACCAATTGCAATCGTAATAAGCCCTATCAAATAGAATGGAAGTGTACTGGACTCCCCTGTCTTAGGTAAGGTGCTCACACCCGGAGTTTCATCCGAGCTTACCACAACAGGCCCTTTTGGTTGCGGATCTTCATCCTTCACTATCACATCTGGTGTTGGTGTTGGTGTTGGTGTTGGTGTTGGTGTTGGTGTTGGTGTTGGTGTTGGTGTTGGTGTTGGTGTTGGTGTTGGTGTTGGTGTTGGTGTTGGTGTTGGTGTTGGTGTTGGTGTTGGTGTTGGTGTTGGTGTTGGTGTTGGTGTTGGGTTTGGTGTTGGATTCGGCGTTGGGTTCGGTGTTGGGTTTGGTGTTGGATTCGGCGTTGGATTCGGTGTTGGATTCGGTGTTGGATTTGGTGTTGGATTCGGTGTTGGGTTCGGACTTGGGTTCGGACTTGGGTTCGGTGACGGATCTGGACTTGGTGATGGATCCGGTGTTGGACTTGGTGACGGATCCGGCGTTGGACTTGGTGATGGATCCGGTGTTGGGCTTGGTGTTGGCTCCGGTGTTGGGCTTGGTGATGGATCCGGCGTTGGACTTGGTGTTGGATCCGGTGTTGGGCTTGGTGTTGGCTCCGGTGTTGGGCTTGGTGATGGCTCCGGCGTTGGGCTTGGTGTTGGCTCCGGTGTTGGACTTGGTGTTGGGCTTGGTGTTGGGCTTGGTGTTGGGCTTGGTGTTGGGCTTGGTGTTGGTGTCGGTGGGCAATCCGATGGTGTTGGTGTTGGTGTTGGTGTTGGTGTTGGTGTTGGTGTTGGTGTTGGTGTTGGTGTTGGTGTTGGTGTTGGTGTTGGTGTTGGTGTTGGTGTTGGTGGGCAATCCGACGGTGTTGGTGTTGGCGTCGGTGTTGGCGTCGGTGTCGGTGTCGGTGATGGTGATGGTTTCGTCGAAGGCCCATGTGATGGTTTTGTCGAGGGACCGTGTGATGGTTTCGTCGATGGACCATGCGACGGTTTCACTGATGGTGATGGCTTCACCGATGGTGATGGTTTCGGCCAACCTCCACCTCCAGTAGTTGTTAGAACTTCAGCCTCAACTGATTGATTCTCAGTTATAATTTCCGCCTCTGCTGCTTTGACTGAAACCGTGCTAATTCGGAATGTTGTACCCAGCATTAACACTCCGATCAACATAAATATTAATGCATTCCTTCGTTTATTCATCATAATAAATCCCTCCTAAAACTATAGTTATCTGACTATTCCGAAAAAAAGAACTTTGATAACCTAATTTAGGAATTAATATTATTTGATAAATAAAACTAAAGAGAGTTTCTAGAATTCATTCTCATGTTCCGCTAACTCAAAAAGACCACCACAATAAAACTCATGGCAGTCGAATGATTATTATACACACAGGGTGATTAGTGAACTCCAGATTTTGCTTCCTAAGTTATTACAATAAAATCTTTACTACATTTCCTTCACATGCTCATGCTTCTCGGATTTAAATACCCATCTTCTAGAAGCAAAAAAGTTAATACACACTGTAAAACAGGTAATAATCACTTTTGCCCAAATAGGGTGAAGACCCACTTGTTGAATGAGAAGATGCAGGATAGGTAGCGAGCATCCTAGCACTACCAAATTAATGACTATAAATTTCGTGAACTGCGCTAGGTCAAACCCACTTCGCCGCTGGCCTTCATCATGTTTAAAAGTTAGATGCTTATTCATAAAATAGCTATTTACAGTGCCTGCAACATACGAAATACTTTGAGCTCCCAGGGCAAAAAATCCGAGCGATAACAATAAAGTAAATATCAAAAAATCAATTCCGGTATTTACCAGTCCAACTAAGTTGAATCTTACAAATTGTTCAAACGGCTTTCTAAGCGATTTAACAGACATAAGTTTCTACTTTCCCCTTCAGTATGCCATCCGTAAAAAGGGACAACACCTTCTAATTCACCGCATTCTATAATCTAAAATACCCATGTTGAGAACCAGCGCAAAATGTGATCAACATAGCCTTGTTTAACAACCATTCCAGATAGCACAGGGTAGAACATGATAAATAGGAGTGCCGCTAAGGTAACATACACATACCGAATGTATTTTATTGGCCCAATTTTAGACTCAAGTAATTTCATCATGTATACAATACTTAAAATCATAAAAGGTACCATCGCAAAGTAATGATACAAAAATGTAGATCTCGGAACTAGCACCCAAGGTACATATTGCGAAAGAAATCCGATCCAAATAACATAAACGTGAGTATCCTTGCGCTTTATTGAGAACCAAATCGTCAGGATCATGGCGAAAATCCCAGTCCACCAGATCAGAGGGTTCCCCATCGTTACTATACTTGAGACTAGTCCTTGATCTACTTGATCACCAGCGCTATAGAACCATACAGGTCTTTTCATAAACGGCCATTCCCACCACGAAGAAGCGAAGGGATGTGTTGCTAAAAGCTGACTGTGATAATCAAACATATGCGTCTGGGCATCCACTAGACCTTTAAATATAAATCCATCTTGAGAAGCCCTTAATGAAGGAACAAACGACAAGCTATAAATTATTAACGGGATTATGATAAAGAACCCGATGCATGATGCCAATGTAATTATAGTGTTACGTCTAAACGAACGCGCTGCATAAGCATACACTCGCTCAGTCTCCTGATCTAGATCGCCTTGTGCTAGCGCATTTCGCGCAGCTACAGACTGACGGTAACGCTCATACAATGACATGCCTAACATTATTGCGAGCCCAACACCACCGTATAACACGATCCATTTCGATGCAACTCCGATTCCAAAGAATAAACCGGATAAGAACAAAGGAACAAGCGTTTTCCTGAGCGGGAGTAAGTAAAAGTTTTGGGATACATATCGATGCATGAAATAAAACATGAGCATAATGAAAAAGACGCCATACACATCAATTGTGGCAATTCTAGTTAACGTAAAATGCATGAAATCCAGAGCAAATAACAATGAAGCAGTGATCGCATACTCTCTTTTACCAAATATCCGTAATGATAAGGCATAAATAATCGGCAACATTCCTGCACCAAAAAGAGTACCAACAATTCTCCATCCAAAAGGATTTACTCCGAACAACTTAATTCCTAAAGCGATTAGAAGTTTACCAAGAGGAGGGTGTGTATTCTCATAGGGCTCCAACCCATTTAAGTGTTCGTAAGCGGTACGAGCATGATAAATTTCATCAAAATAAGTACTGTTTAAATAACTCCGTTTGTAAGAAACTGCTGCGGGTTCATCAAATAAGTTAGCCGGTGTCCCCTGAATAGACTCTACAGTGTTATCATCGTTTATCTCTTTAATCTCGACAGGTACTGATTTGCCCTTTTCAAAAAATGCCACCTCATGCACCATAAATCCAGGTGATTCCACTGTCAGTTTAGCATAACGTGCACTCACATCCACAGGAATGATGTCCCATTCGAATACTTTCCCCGATGGGTCTATCTCTTGTTCCTGAGACCATTGACCCTGAGAATCACCAAACTCAATCTTGTATTTACCCGACCCGACTCCACCAAAAATATTAACTTGGTCCAGTGTTTTCGTAGCGCCAAAATCAACATAAACGCTATCTCCAGCCGCACGTGGTTCCCATACCGTCTGAGGATCCTTTAATGACCCCAAATTATATAGGGCAAGAACCGTATACAAAATGGTTATTGCTCCTATCCAGATCCAATCTTTTCGGCGCAAGAACTTAGGACCACGATTCCTCCCAAGTTTAGTGCCGGCATTAACTACCAGCTTTGTTAAAAGCTTCTTCTGTTTCCCCTGCTGTTCATACTCTGTCACAGGTTGTAACGGTTTCCTTCCCCCACAATAGTAGATGTCATGTCCCACATAGAGCATGTAAGCCAATAAGCCCAAGTTCGCGATAGAGCATAACATAACGATACCGTCTGTAGGTGGGCTCTGAGTACTAGCCACATAAGCCAGGAATACATAAGCAACATTAACAAAATGAGTCAAACTAAGTCCAAAGTATATGAAGAGAAGTCGTCTATCTTTACTCTGAATAAAACTGAACAAACTAAGAATTAGTGCTGGAAACATATAACGCTCGTGCATTTTGGGGCCAAGTACGAACACGACTGAAATGAGTACTAGTCCGATAAAATAAGACGCTAGCCCCTTCTTTCCCTCTTTACTCATAAAGTAATATACAGCTAATGCGGTTGCTACCACGATAAAAATAGATCCCCAAGTCTGATAAGAAAGAAATAACCATTTCTGTTCAATGGGTAGCCAATTGCCACCACTTAGAGCAAATAAATTAAAAGCATTAATTGTAGCATAGGGGTACGAAGATAATGTCGTCTTGTAGAGATTCAGTATTCCTGCTAACCCCCCATTTCTCCAAAAGAAAGGAAGGGCGAGTAATCCAAACGCTGCAAGACCATAGCCTGCACTATACAAAACCCGTTTCCATTCACGCCGATATAAAAATGTTAGTAGAAGTATGGGTGTGAAAATCAGTGTTTGCGGTTTAATTAAAACAGAAATAGCAAACCATACAGCTGATCGTTCCATTCGTCCTTCCGTGTTGTTAATAATAGCTAGTAGTAAGAACAAAACGAAGAATCCATCCATCTGGCCCCAAGCGGCCGAATTAATCAGAGTACTCGGATTAAACACATACAGTAGCATCAATCCCAGAGCAATGCCCTTTCCGAATCTCTTCAGCCCCGCTTGATAGATAATAACTCCTACAGCTAAGTCAGCAAGTATAGCTGGTAGCTTAAAGAGAAGTCTTGTAGTTGCAGAAGTCGCTTCAAGATCAAAGACTGATTTAATAGCACCAAGCACATACAAGACAATCATATAACCAGGAGGATAATCAGCGAAAACACCATCCTGATAAAAGTTACCTAATCCTTGCTCGGTTAAACGATCAGACCAACTCATAAATGTATATAAATCTCCGGTATAACCCGGTATCGCCAATGCAAGCCAGATCCGAACGATCAGGGCAAACAATAGCGCTAGCAATAACCACTTCTTGTAATCTGGTTTCAATATTTCATTCCACTGTCTCCTGAGCACCTTGTTGTATAAGAGAGCAAACAACAAACTGAATAAAACGGAGATCCCTAGCACAGGAATCATTGAGATAGGCTTATTAATTAACTGTTCTTCTTCCGCTTGCTGTGGATTCTCAGGTATGATCATCGAAATCACAGCCACATCTTGCCCTGGCTTGTCTACTTCCTCCATCGTTATGTCATCGAACAGTGCTTTGCCGGTTACAAGTGTCCCATATGTACCAATTCCCGCGCCAATAGTCACTTCTTGCTGTTCCGGACCGGTTTGTCCGTAGAATGAAATTTCCTCCCAAACACCACTAGGGGTTATTAATTGGGGGTACTCTCCCATAACACCTAATACAAATAGATTGGCTCCCACTGTCGCAGTACTCTCCATCTGAACAACCTTAACCCAACCCGATATTTTATAATAAGTATTCTCTTTTACAGACATACTCTGAACCCATTTAGCATGATTAGGCTGCAGATTCTCGATGCTCGATGCTGTGTTACCCGAATGAACGTCGTCGTTCTCCAAAGACAGTAAACTGGCATTTTCATCACTTACCCATACATCCTGACTCCAAAATTCTGGCACTCCCGATTGGTTTTGTTCAAACCCACTATTTTGCATTAAGTTCGGCGCGGCCATAACACGGATTGGAATCAAAATAACTAGACATAGGATTACTACAATAGAAGCAACGTATTTTTTTGACTTTAACATGTATCCTCTTCACCCCAGACAATGATAAGTATCGGTCAAGTATTATGCTGATAGTTACTAAGATATGATGGATACGAAGTAAAGAGTATTCATTTACTATATTTATATGGAACAAAATAACTATAAATAGGAACATTACCATTAATCTAATGTAAGAAATGATATCGGTCAATCCTATATATACAAAAAAAACCTGCAAATCCGTATGACGGACCTACAGGCTTTCCTAGTAGACATTGATGTAATAAATTTATGATTTTACTGTTAGTCTCGAAATATTAACCTTCGCTACCAAAGAATACATAACGGAGAATAACCAGTACGAACAAGACCCACATTAACCAATGAATATCATATTTCTTTTTGCCAAAAATGTTAGCAACAAATGCTAGTACAACATAGAACACGATACCGAAGGAAATGCCGTTTGCGATGTTATAAGTGAAAGGCATCATAGCGATCGTCAAGAACGCTGGAATAGCTACAACCATGTCTTGGAAATCGATCTCTTTAACGGACTGCATCATCAACACGCCGACAATAATCAGTGCAGCAGCAGTAGCAGATCCTGGAATCAGAGCAGCTACTGGAGCTAGGAACAATGCTAACAAGAAACACGCACCGGTTGTTACAGCTGTGAGACCTGTACGTCCACCTTCAGCTACACCAGCAGCACTTTCTACATATGCTGTAGTAGTGGAAGTTCCCAACATAGCACCACCTGTAACAGCAATTGCATCAACAAACATAGCTTTACCAACGCGTTTTTTACCCTCTACAGGGTCTTTCATAATTCCGGCACGGGTTGCAGTACCAACTAATGTACCGAATGTATCAAATAACTCTACGAATGTAAAAGTGGCAATAGCAGATATGATACCTGTATGAAGAATTCCATCCCAGTCAAACGACATAAAGTTGATTTGTGTGAAATCAGGTACCCATGGAGTTTGCGCATTGGAGAGCGAATTAAAATCAACAACGCCCATCAACATAGCAACAACAGTCGTGCCCAAGATTCCGAACAAAATCGCTCCACGAACGTTAAGCACCATTAGGATACCAATCAACAATAGGCCGACAATCCCGAGTTGAACGTTTGTATCCGTCAAGCTCCCCAAATGGATAACTGTTTCGTAAGAAAGAACATTTGTAAATGTATGAGCAGCAATATCATTGCCCGATTCAACACCAATAGTCATCAATCCACTGTTCTTAAGACCAATAATCGAAATGAACATCCCGATCCCTACGGTGATTGCATGTTTAAGTGAGTCAGGAATAGCATCGAGTAACATTTGTCTTACCCGTGTAATTGTAAGTAGGATAAAAATTAAACCGGAAATAAATACAGCGGTCAGACCCATTTCCCAAGTAAAGGGAGTATCTGATGTCGCCGACGACAGAATAACGGAAGCAAAATAAGCATTCAGTCCCATACCCGGTGCAAGCGCTACTGGAAAGTTGATGAAAAGCCCCATAGCGATAGTGAAGATACCAGCAGAAAGAGCAGTAGCCAAGAATACAGAATACCAACCCATATCAATCGCACCAAATGCAGTTAGCGTATTCGGATTGACTGTTAGGATGTAAGCCATGGCCATAAACGTTGTAAGACCTGCCATAATCTCCGTGCGTACCGTCGTACCATTCTGTTTTAGTTTAAAGAAGCGATCCATGATTAAAATACTCCCCCTTATAATGAGTCGGAAACGACAAAAAGCCCGGGTATACTGAAACTCCCCCGGCTCACGATGAATAAAAAGATGCGTGATAAAATACGATGCATCTGGACCGGCACTAATTTCCGTTGCCTAAGAGCCCAACACATGATGCTTGTTCACGCTTCTTCCTTTCGTAGCCAGATCATTTACGGTGATCTCGTAGAGACATCCGGGCCTATTCCCGGAATTATACGAAAAGCATTAAGTTGTAATTTGTCGAATATTCCCGATATAAGCCTTACTGTGAAGACTTATTACATGGTTTATTCTAGGTGGGATTAATAGACTTGTCAACAGAAAAGCGAATGTTATTTTATAAAAAAACTAATAATGTTCGTGATTTGTCATTTAATTAGAGTTTGCTCCTCCTGATCTCCCCTGAAAAGCCCCAATTAATATTAAAACCCCGCTATTATGTTAACGTCTCTATTATTTTAATATTTAAAGTATCTAGAAAATCATTCCCTTTGTAAGAGGCTGTCCCATAAGTTAATGCACTGCTTCTTTTTTATTATCATTAAATCTCCACAATGTTTTTTTAGCGCAGGCAAAAATTAAGCCAATATATAAATGGAGGCAGCTCCCTGTCTCATCTCTACTCGCAATAGCTTAAAATCTCATTCTACTTTTACTGAAGGGGATGCCCAAAAACCATCATGATGGTAACCGGGTATCTGTTACGCAATAAGCATCCAATTCTAGTAAATTAGACTCATGTAATTACCAGTAAATGGATTGACTGTATAGGTATATTATCTTATACTCGCAACAAATCACTAGACTTTTAACTTAATAACAGATGAATGGGAGATGTGTACTATTGATTAAGTCACCAGTTCCAAAGACTACTACATTTAAAAGTGTTCTATTCCTCTTATGTTTGTTTATGGTAGTCTCTTTTTTTAAAGTACCACAATCCGCTAAGGCGTCTACATCTACATCTATAGTAAATTCTAACCAAATCTATTCTTATTCAATCATGCAGAGAGACATTATGAAACTCGCAGCTGCCTATCCTGATCTAATATCTTATGAAACAATAGGACAGACGAAATATGACCGGGAGTTATGGGCTATCAAATTAGGCCGAGGTGAATCCGTGCTATTTCTTAATGGATCACATCACGCCAGAGAATGGATAACTACGCCTCTTTTAATGAAAATGATCGATACATATACTGCTGCCTATTATAACAACACAGAAATCTCGAAATATAACATACGCGAATTACTAGATCACGTAAGCATTTGGTTCGTTCCAATGGTTAATCCGGATGGTGTAACCCTATCACAGCAAGGAACTGCCGGTCTATCAGCAAGTCTGGCGAACACCTTAAAAAAATATAATGGTAATAGCACTAACTTTAATCGCTGGAAAGCCAATATGCAGGGAATCGATCTAAATCGCCAATACCCAGCCCAATGGAACACTATTAAAAATGCCCAAGCGTATCCTTGGTATCAAAATTATAAAGGTACTCAGGCGGCTCAAGCTCTAGAAGTACAAAGTATGATGGACTTTACATACAAGATCGACCCTGAACTTACGATTTCTTATCATAGCTCGGGAGAAATACTGTTCTGGCACTTCAACACGCTAAGTAAAAACCTATCTAGAGATAAAGCTATAGCTACGGAGCTAAGCAAGCTTACAGGATATTCTCTTGTAAATCCGGAGAAAAACCCTTCTGGTGGGGGCTATAAAGACTGGTTCATCCAGGAATTTGACCGCCCTGGCTTTACCATCGAGGTTGCAAAATACGCCGGAGAACGAAGCGTACCATTAAGTGCTTTTAATGGAATCTGGTCCGAAAATAAAGAGGTTCCGTTATTTACAGCGCAAAAATCCTATACTCTTTGGCTGGAAAAACAAAAGGTTCAATATCTCCAGCAATCTATGAGTCTATTAGCAGAAACCAAATTGTATAGCAAAATTGGAGCTGCAGACAGCATTTCCAATCTGAGCCCACAACAGGTTGAAGTTACAGCTCAGAAGGGCGACTGGTATCAGGTGGCTAGCGGCCAAGGAACTGGTTGGATTCAACCGTCACCAGGAAAGCTAGCCGTTGTTGAGAATATGAATGCAACCGCTGATCTTAAGGATGAAGCTTATACCTATAAATATCCGGATGTTTTTTCCCCTAAGTTATCCACTCTGAATCCACAAACCGTTCAGGTAATTGGGCGTTGGTCCGACTGGCTCCTTATCTCTACTGACAATGGCAACTGGTGGATTGACGGTCGTCACATAGAGCTAAATTCGACTTCTGAGGAAGCCGCTCCTGAAGTAGCGCCTGAAGCAGCAGCGGAAGCTGCCTGATCTAAGGTCCAAATAGTCGCTCATAAAAAAACAAAAGCTATCGCATGATTAGAATATCTATTCATGTGATAGCTTATTTATTTTCGATTCATATCTTGTCCCCTACAAGGATTAACAAGCGTAGAACATCGTCAATATTTAAAGTCTATTCCCACTCAATCGTTGCAGGTGGTTTCGAAGTAACGTCGTAGACGATACGGTTTACGTTTTCTACTTCGTTTACGATACGAACAGAAATTTTCTCAAGCACATCCCATGGGATACGTGCCCAGTCAGCTGTCATACCGTCGATGGAAGTTACTGCGCGGATACCTACTGTGTACGAATACGTACGAGCATCACCCATTACCTGCTTCAATTTACGGTCATTACATGTCTGTTATTGTGCTATCTTTATGTATCAATTGTAGCGGGTTAGAACAACGATTTCAAGCTGAAAAATGTAAAAAACCTCTGAATACAATTGGATTTTTCCCGATTGTATTCAGAGGTTTTTTATTTGAAGCATCAGTCTATTTTTCATATATGTATTGGAACAGTTGCATAATTGAGTGATTCTACTCTGTGCTTTTCAATACGTACACAATTAACAATAGTAGGATTAAATATCATTAAATTATACCCACTTGTACTTAACGTGCTTTCAAAAATAATACCTTCATATCCTGCCCCTTCAGTTTCATTAAGACTCTTGATGAAATCTACAATAAATTGAGTAGGCAAATAATCCAACTTACTATCGCCACTTCTAACTGGTTTAGAAATTGCCTTATTTATTTCGTCGAAGGTTTCTAAATTTATAGCATACCTAACAGGGTCTTGAAAGATAAACACATCCAAGTTTTTCAATAACTTAAAATCAATTACCTTGATACTTGATGTTAGTGGAAATCTACCCACATAAATAGAATCACTTTTACTTGGTCTTATTTCACTTACCGCGGTTGATGTGTCACTAGCTAAATATAAATGACTGATGCCTTCAGAATTTGCCCGCCCAGCAGTTGCTAGTTCTTTTGGTGGTGCCCCCATTTTTTCATGAGTTAATTCTTCACTATTTGAAATCCTAGCACGAAAGAAAGTTTCCGCTTCTAAAGTTATTGTAATACTCGATAAATAACCTTTTAACACTTCATAATTCACATGATTTGTATGAAATCTATTCTCATGTTTTATGTAATCAACAAATTCACTCCATGTTTTTCCCTTTAAAACTGAATTTCCGTTTAGGTATTTATCATTCATCCACTCCAAAATACCGACTTGATTATCTAGTAATGGAATTTTATCAGGAAATTTATTGTTTAATAGTTCAACTAAAAACCTATGTATTTTATGGCTATTAAATCCATTAAAAATATTCCACTTCTTCTCGAATTCATCTTTTATACTAACCAACTGATAGCGTGAGTATCCATATGGTAATAATTCTGATGCTGGTTTAAAGATACTTAAAATTCCATTAAATAATTCATCAATCCCAGAATCACTATGCAAATCATAGACATGTACTTGAGTACTTCCACAAAAGTTACAATTATCAATCCTATTCAAACTTTTAATGATACTTTTTAGCTCTTGAGAAGTAAAACATTTTTCACAGCAATTCATCTCAAACGCCCCTCCAAGATATTACCCACTAATTCCAAATGATGCATTATCGATAATTTTTTTAAAGTAGGTAAACCTGGGTAAGTACCTTCGTTATGATGTCTCTTAAATATCTGCATAGCTAAAGTATTCATGAAATCATTATCTGAATAATCCACGTACCATTCTATTAACTTATCCAGCGCTTCAGAAAATTTACCCGCGGGGTCGCTAGTATCCCTATTGGAATCTGAAACAAAATGCATTATTTCTAATGCGCTTTCTTCGTTTGGGTACGCAATATGAATTGCCACAGCATAAGGAGCAAATCCACCTTCATTAAATTCTGCTCCTACTACAGAATAATCAGAAAATCCAATATACCCTTCCTCTGCAAAGAACAGATGTTCTTCTGAAAAAAACTCATTTTCATTATCTAAATAATCCACATTCCTTAATAATTTGTTGAACTTGTCATCTAATCCAACTAGATTTTTCCCGTTTAATTGTCTCCTGAAAGCATTATCTAATGGAATCAAATTTAGTTTTGGAATTTCTTCCTCGAATATATCATTGTACAAATTAACTAATTTCTTTTCACTATGTACAACTACAATATCATTTAATTCAACTTCATAGGATTCAATTATGTCACGTATTTGTTCCACAGAATTTTTATTGAAGTGGTGTGCAATAGTAACATTATTCTCTTTTGTGAGCTCTATGAACTTATGTTTAATATCCTCAATCTCTAACTCTCCCATAAATGAACCCACTTTAGGGTTTGAAATAACTATGGCACTGTTTTGAGCATTTCTAATCTCACTTAAAGTAGAGATAAGCGTAGAATTTAGTTTAATTGGTTCAATAATTGGAGTTATATGTCGACTCAATCTATAATTAACCGCCAATTCTCTAATAGCAAGTAAATCATACTGTCTACCTCTTATTATTGGGTAGTACATTCATATCACCCCTTAGATTAAGTTTCTCGCAAATAAAGTGCAATGTTTGTTCATTATATTTTCCTGAATACACCAACCACCTTATTGATTCTGGTAAATACTTAATTATCTCAATTGTACCAGATTTTTCTCTTTTATTTAACTCTTTAAAAACTAATGTTTGCGCTTCTATAATGTTAATTTGTTTAAATAGTTCTAATAATGTTCTAAAAAAATGTACTGGTTTTACATCAGGAATAAAACCAAACTTATACAAGATGATTTTTTCATATTCGTTTTTTCGCAGCAATTTAAATAAGGCTTCATGGTTCAGTGCCATATCATCTCTTATAGGTGTTTTCCTCACACTTAATCTTTTGTTCTTAGTCAAAACAATTATTCCGACATTAGGATTCGTTTCCTTTAGTAATTTGTAGACTGGGTAGTAGTTTTTTTCTGAAGCCACAACGTTTACCATGCTAAAAACTTTATAGTAGTCATTCAACTGATATATCAACCTATCAAAATTGTCCAACTCAGTTTTTATTTCAAATACAATACCGTTTGAACGATTTAACACAATAAAATCAGCCTTTGAGTTATCAATAACAATTTCACTAAGTGCAGTGGAAGTTTTTAAACTATATTTTCCTATAATGTATTTATTAAACAGTATGCTTTTATAGAAAAACTCGTTACGATATTCCGAATTTAATAATTTATAATTTTTTTCCAACTCTTGTAAGAATAAATCGGATACGAATTCTTCCGAATAAATTTTGTCAATTAGGTATTTTTTTGTAAAAAATCTATTTAAATAATTGTGATTCACATTTGCCTTACTCTCTTTTTCCATCATGTACACCCTATTATTCAGAATATATTTTTCAACTATTTTCTCATTTTCTCTTTTAACTTTACATAGCCTCATTTCCATCTACAATATAGCATGATAAAAGCGTGAAAACTTGGATTGATAAGCAATCAATTACTTTGATTGTTTTTTGGTTTGGCTGACTATTGTTGTGTACTCTTTAACTATCTTATAAAAAGTGTTCTTTTTTAACCCCAATAACTCAATAAATTGTACAGCAGTTATCTCTTTTCCTTGCCACTTTGGATAATTCAATTCTAATAATGCCTTTTGTTCTTTACTTAATGAGTCGAAATTCATTTGTGGTCGCCCTAGATGTCTTCCATGAGCCTTTGCAACAGCAATTCCTTCTGACTGACGTTGCTTAATGTTCTCACGCTCTCGTTCGGCAACAAATGAAAGCACCTGCAACACCAAATCACTCACAAATGTTCCCAGCGTGTCTTTGTGCTGTGTAGTGTCCAACAAAGGCATATCAAGCACTTTAATATCCGTTTTAATATCCTGTGTGATATGTTCCCATTCCTTCTTGATTTCCTTACTATTGCGTCCAAAGCGGTCAATAGACTTTATGTATAGCAAATCTCCTTGACGTAAACATTGCTTCAAGGCTTGATATTGAGGGCGGTCGAAGTCCTTTCCACTTTCTTTATCAATGAATATATCTCGTTCATTTACTCCAAGCTGCTTCATCTCATGTAACTGTCTATCGGGATTTTGGTCTTTTGCAGAAACTCTTATGTAAGCAAATATTTTAGCTGTCATTAGTAGAGCATCCCTCTTTTATTATGTGATGTTCTCATTATATCATATTCGTTTATAAACATATAAATAATTTATAAACGTTTTTATAATCATTTATACACCTTTACAATCATGAGAAGTCGAGATAGTTTTACGTTTACAAAGGTATACGTTTATAAACGCCACTCAACCCTCCATACTCACACGAGGTTGCCAAATGCCCTAACTATTTAAGCAGCAATTACTTAATCAGTTAAGCAGAATATGAAATTTGGTTTGACACAAAGATGCAATACCATTTGTGAGCTTAGGGGGAGGGTTTACAGTCTTCTCTTCGTTCAACTATATAGAAAAGCCCCCCACACACCCAGAAGGAAAGCCATATTAATTATTTCACGATACGAAAAGCACTACATTAATATTCAATACTTATAGATTCTCCTACAGATTACTTATATTTCTACTCTTTTATTACAACTTCTACTTATGCTTTTGATTCCACGAGAAAGAATGCAAATAGACAACAAACTTTAAAAGATTATCAATTCAAAGCAACATCAGTCATTAACCCTAGACCAGACAGAAGCTGCTTCCCCCAATGAAGCGGCTTTTGTTTGGTTATAATATTTTGTTTATTTTTGCCAAAACAAGCAAAAAAGTAATGTTCTCGACTCTTTAAGGAGTGAGGGAGAAAAACGGTATATACCTATTTCCCAAGAGTGAGGACAAAAACCTTTGCCAGAGATGGCAAGGGTTATTTGTCGTTCTCTCCTCAACAATTCGACAAATAGGAGATGATTTATAATGACAATTAAAGAAGTAAATGAGAATCAATTTGAGAAGGTAAATAAAGAATGTCGTGACGTTTTAGGTTATGAAGGACTGTATATTGTGTCTAACTACGGAGAGGTAAGGAGTTTAGGTAACGATAAAGGACGTAAAGAGAAACCTATGAAGACTCATGTTTGCCGTAATGGTTATGAAAAACTTGACTTATGTAAGAAGGGTCAACCTACAAAAAAAGTTTATGTTCATCGCTTAGTGGCAATGGCATTTATTCTCAATCCACACAATAAGCCACAAGTCAATCACATCAACTGTGACAAGCTAGATAATAAACTAGAGAACTTAGAATGGGTTACACGAAGTGAAAATATCGCTCATGCTTACGCAACTGGACTAATAAAGAAGAATAACAAACCAGTAGTTGCTACTCACAGAGACACAGGCGAGAAATTAGAATTTAAGTCACAGACAGAAGCATCTAGGGAACTTGGTGTTTATATGAAGATTATCTCTAACGTGCTCAAGGGAAGAATCACACAGGCAGGTAAATGGAGATTCGAGCGTAGTTTGCAAGACAAGAAATCATCATAAGAACAAGTCACAAGCAATCATTGGTCTGTCCAATATTGACATTGATTATCTTCTCATAAACCCCAAATACGAAAATTGTGTTTGGGGTTATTACTTTAATTTATGAAGTCAAAGGAGCGAAATCAGATGAAAGATAAGTATTTTTTCTGTTACTCAACAAACTTACAAATGTTTTTGAAAAATAAAGGGTTCAGTTATATCTGTTGCGCTTATCATGCAAAAACTATGAGAAAGTTCTGGCAGTTCAAACACAATCAAGCGTTGCAAGATGTGTTAGACGAATATCGAGAACAAGGAATTGAGTTAAAGATGGCTTAACAAGGAGACTTGTTGAGTCTTTTTTATGTGTAATTACATGCTGATAATTCAAAAAGACAATTGATAATTCAAAGGGGTGTTTATTAATGCAAAAAAAAGTAATCAAGAAATTAAGTGACTTATATCTCGTCCAGAGAGGAAAATATCTATCGCAAAGTAAGAAGGGTAAATGGCGACACGTAGTCGCAGGACAGGTAAACCAGTACACCAAGAAAAAAGACATAAGGCTTTCAGATTGGCATTTAGAGAACCATTTGAATGGAAATTTTACCATTGGAACATTCGCAGGTGATTTCGGTAGTATCTTCATGTCATTTGACATAGACTTTCATGATAATCAAATGGCTAAATGGATTACTTATAAGATTGCATATACACTTAATTCGTTTGGAATTGACCATCACATTAACTATAGCGGTTCAAAGGGTTATCACATTGACATATTCTTTGAAGATAAGATTACAGTAGAACATGCAAGGAAATTCTTTGACTATGTAATTGAAAAGTCAGATGTTAAACAACATACACAGGGACAAGTTGAATTTCGGGTCAGTGAGAAACAAGGAATTAAGCTTCCACTTGGAATCCATCAAGTGACAAAAAGTTACTGTGGCTTCTGTCTTGTCGAAACGGGATTAAACGTCATGAACAAAAAACTGAGTGAAGAGTACCTGTTGACGATTAACCAGATACCAAGTCGACAAGTATTAGATGTCATCGAGATTGCCGAATCGGAATTAGAACATATTAATACTAAACAATTTATTGAATCACAAGATGCGATTAGCTCATTTGTACCACTGGCAAATCATGAACAGTCAGAAGATTATTCGATTTCGCGAGCGCAGAAACTTCTAACCGAAGGATTACAAATACAGGGAAGCAGGCACAATTCAACATTATTAATTTGTATGTATCTCAAATACTGTGGATGAGTTATATGTTTGGATGGACACGCAAAACCCTGAGTCGTATACAACAAAGTTAAGCGAATGTTACAAAGACATTGATTTCATTGTTCGAGATGTCTATGAGAAGAATTATAATCTCGGAATCAGTAACAAGGAATTGACAGTTACTCTAATCGAATTGAAATGGATTATTGATAAATGTCCTGAGAAAAATCAGAAACTAATCACATATGCACTGTTGAAACACTCTAAACGCCATGCGAATATGCAAGGCGTTTTTTATATGCCATTTTCAATGATTGAATCCGCCACTGGTGTAGCTGAGAAAACAGCAAGAAACCAAGTAAACAAGTTAATTGATTTAGGTGTCATTGAAGCTGTTGCACGTAACAGGAAACCAGTAGGCGGACAAGGGTTGCAACGTAATCTACCTAACCTATATCGCTTAAATATTGTTGCAACTGTCGAAGAATCTAATGTGTTGACGATTAATGAATCCCATGATTTTAAGTCGTGCATGTTGTACTTCTTTGACAGAAAGGAATTGAGAAATATGTTGCCGAGGAGACAATACGAGAGTTTGGTTGTCTGATTTGATATATTGCTTGCACGTTGGTGCTGTTAATGTAATTGACGTGTAAGCTGGCTCGGTAATTACACATTGGTTGATACTTGCTGTAGAGTTTATAGTGCTTGTAGTGCTTATAGCCCGTTGAGTTTCAGAGAGTAAAGAGATAAATAATCTATTGTAGGTAATATCGTACAATGTCGATAAGACGCTTTAAACTCAATTGAATCGGAGTTTTATTGAGATGTATTCGGGGAGTCTACGCTTTGACTCCCCTTTTCTTCTAGACGACCTTTAGCGTCACATTCTGTGCCAGATACTTATCTCCTCCTACAATTTCATTGACTGTATCATCATAGTCTGCATTATTACTTCCTCTTCGAACTCTCCACATATCCATATGTCTACACGCTGTTGAAAATAGATACAGTTTTGCAGACCAGCATCAGTACGAATTACTTTTCCTTTCATCGTTCGTTCCTCCTTATATTGAATGTAAAAAAAAGTACAGCTAAATCAAGGACTAATAATAGCCCATGAAATAGCGGTTCCTACGCTTCAAGTTTCGAAAGAATACCGTCAATTGAAAAATAAATTTGTGAATGAGGATTTCCTTAAACTACTTCTATTTCTCTGAGTATCATTTACAAAGAGAATCATTAATAATCTGATGGCCCATCCTCTATAGTATACACACTATCTAAAATTAACGGTTTCAAAGATGCAACATTTTCATTTACTAGCCCTTTTGGGTTTCTGGGAGGTACATTCCCATCTGTATTCCACATTAATTGCCCTTCATGATTCTTGTATAAAATAAATGCACTTTGTCCAGTATTTTCTCTCATTGCCCTTGCAACTTTCTTACCTGGAGCATGCTTCATTATGATTTCTAATACTTCATATACTTTATATGTTTCTCTATTGTTTAAACTTTTTAGTCCAAATGTAAAAAGTAATATCGATAAAGAAGAAATTGTAAGAGAATCCGCCCAAACAATATCATGTTTATGCATAAATATTAATGTTTCCCTATCAATAGTGAACCAAATAATGGCAGAAACTAACGAAATAACTAATCCAATTGCCCTGATATGTAAAACTATTTTTATACATCTTTCTGAAAATAAATCATTAATCGAAAGAATAAATGCAATTATTGCGTACGATAGTATTGCTCCTTTAGATGGTGATTCGAATAGTGCTTGAAGAATCATTGCCACAGAGCCAATTAATGTACAGAAAAACATTCCTCTTTTGTAAACAATCACTTCGTATACGCTCTGCACTTACTATCAACCTCTCCGTATTTATTCATCAAACATCCATCTCCTAAAACTATCACCATTCGTAAATGACTTCTTCTCTTAATAGAAAGAAATAGTTATAATGACCTATGTTTATCCTAACATATTCCAGTTGAATTTTCTGGTTATATGTAAATTTTCATACAGTACTTTATTTGGCATTAATTCACAGAATTACTTTCCATTTACATCTGTTGTTTCAATATACTATACTCCTTTTTACAACAAGATTTGCAACTTAGAAGAGGAGCTAGGTAATATTGATGACATCGAAAAATTCAACTGACCGTCAGGCGTTTTTTAACACTACCACAAATAGTAAAGAATACTTTAAACAATATTATTCTTTATATATAAAGAAATGCTCTATTGAGGAATATATACGTGAATTTCTACGTATAACATCAAATTTAGGAAAGTACCTTACGAGAAAGGGTTTTGATGAGATTAGCAAAATCCCAAGTATGGGTATTATCAAAGGATTGAGAACATCATGGAGGGAGCTATTGACTTATTACAACAAATTAGAATCTCTTTATGATTATGCTTCGCAAGAATATCTTACACATGCAATGAAAAATGGTAAATCTGATTCTACAAAATTTATCAAGGAACACCCCTATCTGAAACAATATGTTTTTTCTGATGTTATAGACATTGCAATTGTTAGAAAACGATGCGGTTTCATTAATGAGCACTACAAAGGAAATTACAACGACTCAATATTAAGAAATCATTTTTATAAAATCAAGAACAAAATAGGAAAAATACCATCTGTCACTGAATTTTTAGAACATGCTAGCATTCTTCCATCTATTTATTGTGATTACTACGGCATTTCGAATCAATATTGGGACGAAATACTTGGGATAATGATAAATGATAAAACCGAGCTAGATGAGTACTTTGAACAAAGAAATATGTCATATATAGAAAAATCCGTAACTTCCCTAATAAACTATAAGAATGAAAATCTCATTCCCATATCAGAACTAGAAATTGATTTTAAAAAAGTCTTTGATTTATTTCATAAGAACTATGGTACATATCCAACAAGGAGGTTGTTTAATAGGCATTCTAAATATAGTTATAGAACAATATGTGAAAGACTAAATCTGAAATGGAGTGAAGTCGCAAAATATTATGGATATAAGATAAAAGAGAAAAATGTGTCAGAAAAAGTGTTCTTAGAAATGATTAAAGGAATTGTGAATTGTGATTATGAAAGAAACAAGACATGGTCTTGGCTTATAGGAATCAAAGGAAAACACTTATATTGTGACGGCTATTTCGAGAAAATAAATCTCATTGTTGAGTTTGATGGAAAACAACACCGTACTCCTGTCCCCAATTTCGGCGGTACTGAGAGATTCTTGAAAGATAAACAAAATGATGAAATTAAAGAAAGACTAGCGATAGAAAAAAAATACATTTTTTTACGTGTTTCATCTAAAGAGAAATGGTATGACATTGAATATTTAAAAAATAGGTTGCGTAATGCTGGAATTAATATCAAATAAAGCAAATGTTCAATTTACATTATAAAGGAGAAGAAAGATGGGGAAAATAAAACTTGTACTACATCTTGCTAAAGATGGTTTAGGGACCTATGACAAAATGAATTAATTTAATATTTATTCACAAAAAAAGGACGATGTGTATTCGCCCTTTTTTCTTCTTGTACAACTATTCTTTTATCTCGCTCAGATGCCCCGCACTTGCACATTCAAGATATCTTAGTACAAATATCTATAACATTCATAAAACGTCTTATAATTGAGTCCTGAGCCTTCTGCGGACACATCAAATCTTAACCTTGTTTAATGGACTGTACACTTTCCCTATCTCCAAAATATCATGCTGTTCCAGACCTCTCAAATACTTTGATGTGATTTGTGTATCAAAATGTCCCATAAGTCTGCTTAAACTGTAAATATCAATTCCATTCTTCAATTGCTTTTGCGCAAAATAATGACGACAATCATGTGGTGAACACCTTACTTCCTTCCGTACACTAGCGTTCTTACAATGCTCCTTCAATATCTTATTAATGCGGGAGCGGGATAACCTTTCCGCGCTTTGGTCTAGGAAATAGTAATCCTCTACCTCGTCTTCTAACCTGTGTTTAAACCGTCTCTGCTTCGCTTCCTCGTACTTCCTCATATACTTTCTCATTATCTTACTAATGTAGATTAGCCGCTCCTTAGAACCCTTTCCATGAATCAGAATATTCGTCCTTGACACATCGCATTTTTTTATATTACACAGTTCTGAAACACGAATTCCCGTATCAAATAACATGATTAGTATTAATTTATCTCTTAGGTTGGAATATGTCTCTTCTCGCACGTCATTAATGATACGCCTTACTTCTTCATCATTGAATGTAATAATAACCCGCTTGTCTTCCTTCAAGTTTTTAATTCTCCGCATAGGATTATCTTTCTCATCTATATATTCCTCATCAATAAGATTCTGAAAGAACACCTTGATTGTGGCAAGTTGATTATTGATTGTAATGTTGGCTTCTTTACCTCTACTTTGACAATGCTGAATATACTTCTTAATATGCATTGAAGTGACTTCTTCCGCTTCCTCAACTTCTAGCTGCTCCTTAGTGAACTCCATCCAACGGTGCAATCGATACATGCAACCTGAGATATACTCCTTTTTTCTGCCTTGGATTTCTTGATTCATCTTAAAATCATCAATCAATTCATTAATTTTCGACATAAAAAACTCCCTTTTATTTGTTAAATAACACAAATAAAAGAGAGTAATTTTTGAAGACCAATAGTTGCAGGTGAATGAAATAAGATTTTCAATCGTTGTCTAAGAACCCTTATACAGCAAGGCTTCTCAGTCAATAATCAATTGAAAAACACCCAAATCACTCCCACTCAATCGTTGCAGGTGGTTTCGAAGTAACGTCGTAGACGATACGGTTTACGTTTTCTACTTCGTTTACGATACGAACAGAAATTTTCTCAAGCACATCCCATGGGATACGTGCCCAGTCAGCTGTCATACCGTCGATGGAAGTTACTGCGCGGATACCTACTGTGTAAGAATAGGTTCTAGCATCACCCATAACGCCGACACTCTTCATGTTCGGCAATGCGGTGAAATACTGCCATATCTCACGATCTAGTCCTGCCTTAGCGATTTCTTCACGCAAAATGAAGTCTGAATCACGAACAATTGTAAGTTTCTCCTCTGTCACTTCGCCAAGTACACGAATCGCAAGTCCTGGACCTGGGAACGGTTGTCTCCAGACGATCGCATGTGGCATACCAAGCTCTTCGCCGACTTTACGTACTTCGTCTTTAAAGAGTGTGTTCAACGGCTCGATTAGACTGAATTTCATATCTTCAGGCAATCCGCCAACATTATGATGCGATTTGATCGTTTGTGCTGTCGCTGTTCCGCTCTCTACGATATCCGTATACAACGTACCTTGCGCTAGGAAATCAAAATCACCGATCTTAGCTGATTCTTCGTCGAAACAGTAAATGAATTCATTACCAATAATTTTACGTTTCTGCTCGGGATCATCCACACCTGCCAGCTTGCTGAGGAAACGCTCGCGTGCATCAATCTTCACGACATGGATATCAAACTTCCCAACAAATGTCTCCATGACACTCTCTGCTTCGCCTTTGCGTAGCAAACCATGATCAATAAACATACATGTCAACTGATCGCCAATCGCGCGGTGAATAAGCATCGCCACTACGGAGGAATCGACACCACCACTTAGTGCGCAAAGTACTTTTTTGTCGCCAACCTTATTACGAATATCTTGAATCGCATCCTCGATAAACGTCTCCATACTCCAGTCGCCTTTACAGCCACATACTTCAAACAGGAAATTAGAGATAATCTCATTACCATGCACTGAGTGCCGCACTTCAGGGTGGAACTGTAAACCAAACATCCGCCGTTCTTCATTAGCAAAACCTGCGATAGGTGCATGCTCAGTCGAAGCATCAATGCGAAATCCTGTCGGAAGTTCCACAACATGATCTCCGTGACTCATCCAGACAGTTTGTTTAGCATCCAGGCCTTTTGTCAGCACAGAATGATCTGCAAAATCCACATCAGCCTTTCCGTACTCACGCTTCGCTGCACGTTCTACCTTGCCGCCCAAATCCTGAGCCATTAGCTGCATACCGTAGCAAATCCCAAAGATAGGTACTCCAAGATCATAGATAGCTGGATCGATCTTCGGAGCATCCTCCGCATAAACGCTTGATGGTCCTCCAGAGAATACAATTCCTTTCGGAGCCAATTCACGCAGACGATCTGCTGTTGTGTTATATGGCAATAATTCGCTGTAAACCCCTAAATCCCGAATTCTTCTTGCAATTAGTTGATTGTATTGTCCACCAAAATCTAGGACAACAATAATTTCACTTGGCTTTTTCATTACCGAGCCTCCCTTAATTCATGACACTAATTATACGAAACGACAAAAGAGATCGTCAAGGAAGATCCATTTGAGATGTTATTCCTGCTGAATTGCCAAATTCCAACACTCTTTCAGGAAGGTCCTACTCCCCTTCCGATCTAGTCCATTTCCGCCATAATAAAGGGATTCCCAGACGGTTACAAAGCGTTCCAATGCTTCTCCTCTTTCACTATTTTCCCGAATGATGGATTGGGCATATTCCCTTGCAGTTATCATAAGTGGCTTTGGTCCATGGATCAAATACACTTCTCGCCATACTCGTTCCGCTGCGTATAGCAGCTCCATTCGATTGGGAAAGCGACGATAAGGCTTGATTACCAGCAACCATAAGAACACGATATTTTTGCGGAACATCATCTCCCTACGCATGAGTGAAACAAACCCAACTCCTAATACTATTGTAATCCCAGTTACCCCATATTTATGTAGCCACATCTGAAGTTTTGGGACAAACTCACTTATCCCATGATATATAGTCAATCCAATGTTTCTTATAAACGGAACCAGAGTCGATAACCAGGTGGTCTTTCCGTCATTATACGATGTATCAGACTCAGTAGGATCGTTATTATACCCAGGTGTAGGATCAAATGGCACCCACCCTTTCTCGGGAAAATACACCTCAACCCATGCATGCGCATCCGCATAACTTACATTGTATTGATGGTTATTCTGCTCACTCGGTTCGCCTGGAGAGAATCCTTTTACCCACCGGCTCGGGATGCCTGCACTCCTCAGTAGTACAGCCATGGCAGTGGAGAAATGATCACAGTATCCAATACGATCTTCGAAGAGAAATTGATCTACGAAGTCATTGCCCTGCGGCGGTACCTGGGAAGTGAGGTTGTAGGTATAATGAGTCTTCAAATAGTCCATTACCGCTAGGACAGATTCATAACGGCCCTCTTTATCCTTGACCAAGCTGATACCAAGACTCCGTACCCGTTCTGGTAAAGTTGCAGGAATTTGAAAGTACCTCTGTGAAATTTCATCAGGATCCGCCCCTTGAATATTACGAAGTTCGTCACTTGGAACCGTCTGCAGCTCCACCGTCAGGTCATAACCATGAATGGGTTGTGTAGCTGGGACAGAATCAAGCAAAAAGGCATCCGCTCCATCGTCGAACTGAGGAATTATCTGGGATGATCCAGCCTGAACACTCCCCATATCAATCCCACTTACACTCACCGGGAGCCCGCCCCCCATAAGTACTACCTCACCGCTCATAGGTTCAGCAAATGTAATACTTTGTTGGATTAATTCATTCCCGGTAAGGGAAATACCCCCAGGTAAAGTTGAAGCGGTTCTCTCACCTGGGGCACTCCTCATTGAGGGTGGCTGTGTCCAACCACGTCCGTTGTACATACTCTTACTCTCTCCGCGCCAATAAGTTGAAACGGGAGAGATCGCTGTGAAAAAAGGCTCCTGTCGCAAAGTCAAAGGAGCACCTAATACAGTATCGTCACGACTATAGCCTGATACAGCAGAATTTGAACGTTGCTCCCCGCTTAAAGTCGTGCCACTCCACCCTTCAACAGCTTGGATTGCTTTGTACCACGGAATGTTCGCCATGGGACGAACGGGGATCACTGAACCGAGCAATACAGCACCGAGAACACAACCTATTGCAGTTGCACTCCCAACAATAATCCACGTCCTACGGGCACGAGATGCGGTAGCTGTAAGTTTATTCTCCCCCTCCAGAAAAGGGGTCTCTGCAGGAATCATAAAGACTAAAACTTGTAGAACCAACCCCCAACAGGTCGCGCGGATTAATCCTTCATATACGGGCAACTCCAAAGCCAGATCAAGAGCTAACAAGTATAATAAGGTGGCTGAAAAGAATAACAGAATACTTCCCTTACTTATAGCTAACATCTGCACAGAGACAACCAGCAACGTCCAACCGATCAGTAATAGGAGCGCACGTGATTCCATACTAATTCCATACAATCTTCCTGACTGAAATATCTCAGCTACATCGTTAATCCCAACCTTTAAATAACCAGTAAACCAGGACAACCCCTTCTCTTGCCCGTAGAGGTAAAACATCGTTGCTATAATGAGCAGCGGTGGAAATGATACATGTACAACTACAGGGAGTCGTAAACAACCAATACACAATAAGACCCCCGTTAATACGAAGAAGGTGTTAATAATTATAGTTTCACCTTCTTCTATAAATGAATACAGCGGATAAAGCCATTCACTGAATAACCCAAATAGCAGTAGTGATACTACCATCCGTAGCCCCCACTTCTTCAGGGCACCATATTTATCTCTGCTAGTCTGGACATTTATAAGCGAGCGATCAGGGAATCCTTGCATCTTAGGCTTAGGCGCTAACATAACTTGTCCCTCCTGCCGTCCTAGAATGAGTCCCTCTACTTGGCGAAAGGTACCGAATGACTACGCCTGACTCCCGAAGCCGAGTACTCCACTCATTTACCTCCGTGCTGGCTGCTGCACTATAGACACACCATACTTCAGGTTGAACTCCGCTATACGTAAGCTTCAAAAGGCATTCAGCCAGTTCAGTGGTCATGATCCCAGTGACGACTGTCAGTAATGGATACCCTCCTGATCGATGTAGATTAACCCTCTGAAACATTTCAGAGATTGGTCTTAAGCCTTTACTATCCTGCAGAACGTCAGCTAGCATGTCCAATCCTTCGCTCAGTCCCCGGTTACCTGACAGCTGTAATGGATCTTCCATACCTCCGTGGCAGAAATAAATGTCTCCCTTCTCGGAAGCAACTTCCCTCTTAAGCCAGGCGGCCGCTGCTGATACAGCTAATTCAAACATCCGGTTTGTCCCTTGCAGATTTGACATTTCAGGAGTTCCATTCTCATTCGGAGGCTGGGTGTAAGATCGACTTCTTGTATCGAGAAGTAAGTAGTGCGGTGCTCTTCCTGTTTCATCTGGAATACGGGTCATTAATGTCCCCCGCTTGGCGGAACTCTTCCAATTTATGCGACGTAATGGATCTCCTGCTTCATACTCCCTTAAGCCTCCCCCCACCTGGGAAGAAGCTTTAGGTAAGGATGATATTTCTGCGTCATCATTTCCCTCTTCCATCCCCTCTACCAAGGAGGAGACAAACTTCAAAGAAGAAGGGTGGACAATAAGTACGTCTTGCCCTTCTATGTACAGACTTCTTTTAAACCAACCGAATGCATCTCCCCACGTTACTAATATAGGACCATCCACATAAATTCCACGAGGCAATTCCTTTAGGGAGTATGTACCGGTATATTCCCTTCTAAATCCAGCAAACCATAATAATCCTCTTTGCCCTTCTGAAATGCTCTTGCCACTACGCGAAGAGGATACAGCAAAGTTATCCCTAACTTCTAGCCATAAAGGTGGAAAACCACCTGAGACAGTAATAGATAAAGTAACTTCAACATCATCACCCACCGAGGGGGTGACTGGAGACCATGATCTCGTCACAACAGCTGCTTTGGGTCCACCAAGCTGGACTACTGCTCCTTGAAGAACAACAAAGAACAATGACAGCACTAAGAACAGCGAGGAATTTCCTCCCCGCCATCCATACAATGCCACTAGAAATCCCAAGCAAGCTCCAGCAATTATCCATATCCGAATACTACTTCTCATGAGGTCAATCCTTTGGCTCGACTGAACATCGGAACGGAAGTCTGGTTCAGTAGATCCATAACAACTTTATCCCCACTGGCACCCGACATTCTGGCTTCCGTTCTTGGCACAATCCGATGCGACAGAACAGCTTCCGCTACCGCCTTTACATCATCAGGAATCACATACATGCGTCCTTTGATATAAGCCATAGCCTGAGAGGCCCCCATCCATGCCAACGTTCCGCGCGGACTGATTCCAAGCAAAGTTTGTGGATGATTTCGCGAGACTTGCGCTACTTCAACCAAATACTTCTTGATAACCTCGTCCACAAATACCGACCTAACCTGGCGTTGCATCTGAACCATCTCTTCGGGTAGTAACACCGGTCTCAATTCCTCAACGGGCCGCGACTCTTGCAAACGTCCCAGCATTTCAACCTCCTGATCCGGCCCGGGATACCCAAGTGTAATCCGCATCAAGAAGCGGTCAAGCTGTGCTTCGGGCAATCGGTAGGTTCCCTCATACTCCAACGGATTCTGTGTCGCCAGTAATAGAAAAGGTTTAGGTAAAGTATGTGTTTCACCATCAACAGTGACTTTACGCTCTTCCATAGCTTCTAGTAGCGCCGACTGCGTTCGTGGAGCAGCACGGTTAATCTCGTCTGCTAGAACGATATTAGATATAATTGGTCCCGGTCGGAATTGAAATTGTCCATTATGATTATGGTACACCGTTACTCCTGTCACATCGGAAGGCATTAAGTCAGAAGTAAATTGAATCCGTCCAAACGTCCCCCCAAGACATGCAGCTAACGTGCGAACTAGTAGTGTTTTCCCCACACCAGGTACATCTTCCAATAATATATGACCACCATAAAGCATCGCTACGACGGCGAGCTCTATTTCTTTCCTCTTTCCTACGATCACAGTATCCACTCTATTTACGAGTCGCTCTAGTAAATCACAAGCTTGATCGTGATTCATTTCATTTCCCCTCCATCTCCGCGTACTAATCTATTAATAGTTTCGCCAGAAGCTATCGAAAATAGACGTACAAGAGAGAGGATTTTTTCGGGAAACATTTCTCTTACAATGCTTGAACTCGGTTCTCCTCCACACCAGAAATCACGGAGATTACATCATGACCCGTCGTCTCCAGTAGGGTCCGTAGTGGTAACCATAACGAGCCATTCTTCACTTCAATCGTAACCCCATTCTGTTCCAGAGGTTGTCCTTGGACTTCTACGGCGAGTGTGTTCTTCTCTGTATCGAGAGTTACTGTGGCCTTCCCCCAGCTTATTACAGCACTTCGTCCCTTGTGATTCCAGCTTACTTTAGCACCCAGTCGCTCCATCGTCGCACGTAGGGGAACTAGATACTGTCCATTACGAAGTTCATATTCTCCAGACTTAAGTTTCATTTCTACACCACCCGCTTCGACATATAGAGCTTTTGGTGGACCAAATAGAGCTGAATTCGGAACAATATGACTCTCCACCCATGCAACAGAAGGGTTGGTACGTCCTTTAGATTTCACCTTTGAATCAATCGTAAATTGCACAGGTTTCACTTCATCCGTTAAAGCACGAAACTCATACCCCTTATCTTTATAGAAGGCAATAATTTCGGGGAGAGCCTTCACCGTCTCACCATGCCCTGCACCATCATGCATAAGTACGATGACTTTATCTTTCTGTTTAGCTGAAGTAATATTTCGGACAATCTCTGCAGCCGGAACTCCTTTTCGTTTAGAATCTCCCGTATCGAGATCCCAATCGAACACTTTGTAGCCTCCCTGCTCCAAAAGCTTGAAGTATGTGTCATCAAAATGACCATAAGTTCCACCCGGTGCACGCACCAATTGTGGGCGGAAACCCGTAATCTCATTTACTACTTCCTCGGTCTGCTTGATTTGTCTCCAAAATTCAGTAAAATTGTGGTATAACTTATCGTATTCATGGTTGTATGTATGATTACCAAGGGCATGTCCTGCCTCTACAATCCTATTAATAATTTCAGGGGAGCGTTTGGCTTGTGCTCCTAGTACAAAGAAGGTCGATGGAGCTTTCGCTTCTTTCAGAATATCCAGCACCTGATCAGTTAAATCACTAGGTCCATCGTCAAAAGTGAGATATACTACCTTTTTCTTATCCTCTACTTTGGCTAATTCTTGTTTTATTGGCAAAGCTGTTAAAGAGACTCCAACAGAATCCCTTGTACCTGCTGTGTCTACTTTCTTTACTTTGTTCAACACTGCTTGAGACCCTATCCCAGAACGGGCGGTAGCTTCCGGCAAGATCACCTTCTCACTGTGAAACTGGGTAATCACGATCATTACCGCGATCAAGACCGCAGTGATCCGAAGTATCATTAAACCGGAAATCCCTTTTCTGCTCATATCACTTCTACCTCCACCGTTTATACGATTCATTTGGCTTTCTGGTAGATTGTATGAAGATATAGAATGAAATAGACTAGCGTTACGAAGATGATTTGGAGCGTGATTGGATTAATGGAAGTTCTTGAGAGAATAGAAGCATTATTTAATGATTACGGATATTGGGTTGTTTTCGTAGGTTTATTACTTGAATTCATTGCACTCCCTTTTCCAGGCGAGACATCAATGGCTTACGCGGGGTTTCTATCCTATAAAGGGGTATTGGACATACAATGGCTCATTCCGCTGTCCTTTTTGGGTACTACACTTGGTATGACCATCACCTATTGGATTGGACGGAAGGTAGGTCTTCCCTTCATCACTAAATACGGCAAATGGGTATTCCTCTCCCCTCAGAAGCTAGATAAAACGAAGTTTTGGTTTGAAAAATACGGCTACTCACTGATCTCCCTCGGTTATTTCATTCCGGGTATTCGTCACTTTACTGGCTATTTCTCCGGTATTATCGTTGTCCCTTTTCGTAAATTTGCGGCATATGCATACAGTGGTGCTTTAATATGGACGATTCTATTCCTTAGTATCGGCAAGGTATTTGGACCAGCATGGACTAAAGTATTCGAACTAGCAATCAAGTATTTATTATTAACATCACTTGCCATTGTAGCGCTTCTCCTTGGCTATATTTTGCTACGCTATCGTAAGGGTATTTATAGCTTCTACCTTAAACGCTTTAAGAAGCCACAAGCTGAACCTTCAAAATCACGGCGAAACTAAAAAAGAAGGAATCAGATTCCTCCTTTTACTGCCTCCAGCACTTCATCTGTATGCCCCTTAACTCTCACACCTCGCCACTCTCTGAGCAGCCTTCCTTCCTCATCAATCAGAAAAGTGGAACGAACAATTCCTTCATATTCTCGTCCATATAACTTCTTGATCTGCCAGACACCGAACATGCGACATACCTCATGATCTACATCAGATAGTAGTGGAAAAGTTAACTCTTTCTTCATAATGAATTTATCATGCGAGGTTACTGTGTCACCGCTAATTCCCAATACCACGGTATTGTGCTCGGCAAATACACTACTCAGATCACGAAAGTCACAAGCTTCCTGCGTACAAGCCGGGGTCATATTTTTGGGATAAAAATAAATGACGACCTTTTGCCCACGGAATTGACTCAGCGAAATCTCTCCCCCTCCACTAGCGGGTAACTTAAATTCTGGTACAGGTTGTCCTATTTGAACTTGAATTTCTGACATGTCATATTCCTCCTCTTGGTTTGTGTAAAATAGAAAATTGATTGTATTTACAAAAGAAATTATAATGTAATGATATAATGCACTACATACTAAAACAAAACTTATCGTTTTTTGGTGAAAGGAACGAACATAATGACGAAACGCACAAAGCGAGCGATCATCTGGTCCGTTGTTGGGGTCTTGATCGCTATAGCCGGGCTCGCGGCTTATTATTTTATCGCCGTTTACAACCAGGTGGATAATTTCCAAAAGGAAGGTGAAAATTCTCCCTTTTATAATGTCCAGCCTCCTGAAGCCCAAATACCAGAGCCCCCTAAATGGGAAGGTACGGAGCGGGTTAACATCCTGCTAATGGGCGTTGATGCCCGTGGTTTGAAGAAAGGTGAGGTCCCTCGTTCGGATACAATGCTAGTTGCTTCTATTGATCCAGTATCCAAAAAAGGATATCTCTTCTCCATTATGCGTGATACTTATACTAAGATACCAGAGTACGGTAAAGATCGCATTAATACAGCGATAACACACGGTCCAAATACAGCGATGCAAGCTGTATCCGACTTACTCGGAATCCCCATCCAGTATTACGTGTACACTGATTTCCAAGGTTTCATCGCTTTGGTTGATGCTGTAGGTGGTGTTGATTTCTACGTTGAGAAAGACATGAAGTATAGTAGTAAAGCAGATAACCATGAATATGATATCGATTTGAAAGAGGGACAACAGCATTTGGATGGAACTACGGCTCTTCAATATGTAAGGTTCCGCCATGATGCCATGTCCGACTTTACACGAACAGAACGACAACGTAATTTCCTTAAAGCTTTTGCTTCAAAAATGAAGTCTACTACAGCTATCATGAGTTTGCCTTCTATACTAGAAAAAGTTAATCCTTACATCGACACCAATCTTTCCGTCAATGACATGTGGAAGCTTGCCACAGTGGGCTATGACAGCCAAATTATCGCCAGTGAGCAAATCCCACCCATGTCACTGCTAATTGAGCAGAATATTGGAGGATCCGATGTGCTTGGCGTCCGTAGTGAAGAGGAATTGAAGACTTATGTACAGGAAGTACTTAATAAGACAACAGAAGTTCCAGAAGATAGCAGCACAAATACAACCAATACCGACACTGGGAATGGTTCAGAAAAGACGATTACTGACACTCCTTCCTCCTCAGAGCCTTAAGCTCTGGGGAGCTTGTTTTGTCCCTCACCCTCATCTCTTTTGAACCTACTATCGAAAGGAAGTTTTAATTCATGAACCGTACCAAATCTGAATATTTATATGAAGAAGCACTCAAACATATTGTCGGTGGTGTCAATAGCCCCTCTCGCTCATTTAAAGCGGTCGGTGGCGGGGCACCTGTTTTTATGAGTAAAGGTCAAGGCGCACATTTCTGGGACGTTGATGGCAATAAATATGTCGACTACTTAGCTGCCTATGGGCCAATCATTACTGGACATGCACATCCGCATATTACACAAGCTATAACTGAAGCGGCTGCAAACGGTACTCTATACGGAACACCTACGGAGCTTGAAATCAAGCTTGCCAAGATGCTGAAGGAAGCTATTCCTTCCATGGACAAGGTGCGTTTCGTCAATTCAGGAACCGAAGCTGTTATGACGACGATTCGTGTGGCCCGTGCTTATACGAAACGTAATAAAATCATCAAATTTGCGGGTTGTTATCATGGTCATTCGGACCTGGTTTTAGTCGCTGCAGGTTCAGGTCCCTCAACACTTGGGATTCCAGATAGCGCCGGAATTCCAGCAAGTCTAGCGCAGGAGGTTATCACCGTACCATTTAACAATGCGGAAGCACTCCATGCAGCACTTGAGAAATGGGGAAATGACGTGGCAGCCGTCATGGTTGAACCGATCGTTGGTAACTTTGGTATGGTTATGCCCAAAGCAGGATTCCTCGAGGATCTCTGCCGTCTGGCTCGCCAATACGGAGCACTCGTCATTTATGATGAGGTCATCACCGCTTTCCGTTTCCATTATGGTTCAGCACAAACCTATGAAGGTCTTACTAACCATGAGGCAATCAAACCTGACCTTACTGCACTTGGCAAAATCATTGGTGGCGGCCTGCCGATTGGCGCTTATGGTGGTAGCAAAGAAGTTATGGAGCAGGTTGCTCCACTCGGCCCAACTTATCAAGCGGGTACGATGGCAGGTAATCCGGCTTCCATCTCCGCTGGTATCGCTTGCTTAGAAGTACTGCAGGGCGAAGGCGTATATGAAGAGATGGAACGCCTTACTATAAGATTGACTGATGGTATCGCTGATTCAGCCAGCCGCCATGGGATCCCACTTACGATCAATCGCATCCGCGGCTCTTTCTCCACTCATTTCTGTGATCATCCTGTCACCGATTATGACGAGGCACAAGACACAGACGGTGAAGTGTTTGGCGCATTCTTCCGCAACATGCTGAACCGAGGAGTCAACCTAGCACCATCAAAATATGAAGCCTGGTTCTTAACTACAGCCCATACGGATGAAGATATTGACTTCACGTTGGAAGCTGTTGAGGCATCGTTTAAAGAAATGGCATCTAAATAAGACATTTCAGAATAATATGATATGTACTATAACGAACAAGCCTTACAAGCGGGCGACCACTTGTAAGGCTTGTTTTTCGTATCCATTGATATCACTACATATTCGGATCTCAATTACTTTACGCTATAGGATTGGTTTTCAACCTCAAGCTCAAACCCATAAGAGAAGTACAAATTTTTAGCAACTGAGTTCGGATCATCCACAATTAAATACACAGATTTAATAGACTCATCACTAAATGCTTGCTTTAATGAATTGCTTAACAGCGCTTTACCGTAACCTTTACCACGGAATTGTTTATCAACAGCAAGAATCTCTACGCAGAGGTTGGAACTCCCCTCATCGATTCTTAGCACACCATATCCAACCATAACACCCTGTTCAAAGATGCAGTATGCTTGCCTATTTCTCCCTAGGGAATTAATAATATCCGTACCCGAGACATATGTGCCAGGGAATATGTTATCGTGCAGTTTTATTAATTCATCGCTATTCTCAGCAGAGATTAATTCAATATTCACTTCGATACTTTTAGGTATGTAATTTATACGTTCTAACTTAAGAGAGCACTCATTACCATTGTAATTTGTATTCAATAATTTCATTAGTTCTAAACAATCCGTGTTCCTTTGATCAAAATAAAAATTAAAGCGAGTGGATTCATTTAGGAGTGTTTTTGCAAAATCTAGTATATCTTTTGCTATATCAAGAAAACTAGCATCATCAATAAACGGTCCAACACAATCTGCCGTATGTTTGTCTACATCTACAAAAAAGCCCATAACACCAACTAGCTTATCTGCTTCATAATAACCTACAACAGCATGTTCTTCATCACTTATCATATGTTCGAAATCTTTACAAATAGAATCATATTTCTTACTGCAATACGCTGAGCTACTTTCCGGTTTGCTGTTAAGCTTAAATGCTAAATCGGCACAAGACTTAATTTCTCCTATCTTACATTCTTTTATCATTTGTTTACTCTTCTCCTTCCCTTTAGTTCTCTTCATCAACTGATCTAGATTTCCATAAATATACTACATGCCTACTAGCATAGGTATGACATACATCCCACAACAAAAAGACTGCCGATTCCTTAACAGGATCGGCAGTCTTCCTCACTACGGCTTTATTATTACTTTAAATAGTTCAGGATAAATTGAGCCGCTTCCGCTCTTGTTGCCAAATCATTTGGAGCAAATTGATTTCCAATACGTCCTTTTACCAACCCTAGAGCTACTGCTCTTTGAACGCTATCTTTTGCCCATGAAGCTATTTGCGCCTCATCGCTAAACTCAGTTGAACTATTATGAGGTTCATTACCATGTTCCATTGCATAAGCACGCATTAGAATCATAACGATCTCTTGTCGACTAATGTTAGCATTGGGTTCAAAATGATCAGATGTCCGTCCGCTTACAAGCCCGTATTTGACCATTTTGGCTAAATCCTCTTCGTACCAAGCACCCACAGCTACATCGCTAAACGCTAGTGTTGCTTTGTCTTTCAAGTTCAGTGCATTTGCTACAATCTTGATAAATTCTGCTCTCGTTATAGTACGGTTTGGTTGATATTGTCCCTCTGAAGCACCTTGAATCAAATGCTTCGCAGCCAATATCCGAATGCTATTCGCTGCCCAATGGCTCTCAGGAACATCTTCAAAATTCATTGTGTATTCAAGTAGAACATAAGTACCTAAGGTATCAACCTCTACTTCCATTGAATTAGCAACACGACTACCACCAAGATAAATTAATGAACCATTGTCTGCAATTTTATAAATGCCTAGTAAATCAGCATTCATGGTAGCATCAATTGGCAAACTCAATTTTACAGGCTTCACTAAGTTTGAAATACGGTGTACTGTACCATCTGTCGCTACAATGCTGATATCAAGCTCAACAGCGTTACCTTGAAGTGAAGTATGCGGTCCGCCATTTATAACATCTTCTTCTATCGATTTTTTAGGAGTCACTTTGACCTGAATCTTACCCCCAGCAAGTTGCTCCGTAGTTAATGTATCTCTCAATTGCTGTAACAATTCAGGTGCAATCCCTAGAGTTGCCCCCTCGAATTGAATCGTTAGTTGATTCTCTCCCAGTAGGTTTCCAGTATCAGCTGGAAGTTCCACTTCTATAACTTCAGAACCAATAGAAATAACTACGACTCCGTTATCTGACAATTTTCTTAACTCTCCAGCCGATACCACCACTTTATTCGGGTTAGATGGAACCGGAACTGGTGTTGGTGCAGGTGTCTCAACCGAAGCAGAGCCAGAGCCAGAACCTGTGTCTGTGTCTGAACCAGAGTCAGGAGGTGTTACAGGAACGAATACAACTAGAATCTCCTGTTTGGCATTAACCAAGTTAACATAAGCTTGTTTAATCAGTTCGATCGAAGAGTCTGGTGTTAATGATTTAGCCTCTGTATACGCATTGTGGGCTTTCAAGTCTGCGATAGATTTTGCGGTATACTGGTCATTATTCACCAAAGCATCGATACCGGTTAGAAGCCCTGATAAACGATTCCATTCCGATAAATCAGCTTTTGGGGTTACCGTAAGAGTCATTTCCGTACTCGTTCTTGTAGCAGGTTCGACTCCCTCTTTTCCTTGCAGTACCACACGGAACCCTTTACCGTTATCTTCAGATGTAGCCGTAAATGTATATACTGCTGAAGTCACTGTTTGTGCATTCCACGTTTCCTCATCCTGGGATTTCACTTCCCAAGTGATAGATTCTACATCTCCACTAGTAACAATAAACAGATTTGCCTCTTCACCTTCATTAACGATTTTACTAGCTTCGAGATCAGTCACGAAATCAGGTGCCACCCACTCTGTATCCGCAGGGAGTATGTTCAATGAAATCTCCGACTCACCTGTTAATCCTGTTTCATTAGTGACGACCACTTTGTATTTATAACCATTCATGTTTTCATCAACTACAGGTATTGTATAGCTGGACTCAGTTCCAAGCGAATCACCATAACCGCTACCATCATCCAAGTACCAAGCATAAGTTAATTCTCCTGTACCTGTAACTACAGTTGTAAGATTGGCAGTCGTTCCTGCTCGAAAAGTCCCATCTTCTAATATACTGACTGTTGGGGCATCAGTTGCCTTCTCAACCCACTGCGCTTTAAGTGTCATTCCACCTGTTACTGTATCTTCAGCGAAATTCCACTTTACATTATTGTTATACCAGCCCTCAAGCTCGTATCCATCCTTAACCACACCGGTTGGCTCTTCAATTTTTGCTCCAGCAATTGCCTTGATTACTGCTGGTACTGGCGTCCCTCCATCAGAATCAAATGAAATATTATAACTCTTCACTAGATCTACTTGTTCAGATAAATTTCCTGCATAGTCTTCCATTACAACATGTACATTGCTAGCAGTCGATTTGAAACTCAAGCTCGCTTTTGTTGTGCGTCCACGAAAAATTTTCTCGAAGTTTCCAGAACTATACGTAGTCGCAAATGATCTAGGTTTGCCGTCTTCATAGACATATAGATATCGCCAGTCTCTCGTATTAGGCATAGGCAAATTAAGTGTGTCGCCGTCCCATGACCATGCTTCAGCATAGGGTTCAACGATCTTGTCAATAAAGTTGCCGCTCATGCTTACCGAATTCGTATTGCCTGACGAGATCGTCACGATATAATCATCACCGTTTGCAGGCATTCCTGTGAATGTAGCTGTTCCTGAACCCGCAGGGACCACAACTTCCTCTGATACCGGTACTGGAGTTGTTATTTTGTTCACAGAGCGAACTTGTACTTTGATATCACCGGATGCAGCTTGACCATTACTCCAAGACACAGTGAAATCTCCGTTTTCTTCGGAATTAACACTAATATTTGATACAGCAGCAGTCAGATCAAAGTTTAGCGTTGCTGCATCACCCTCAAGACCGTCAGCACCTACAGGAACTACCTTCAATACTCCTGATTGTGCAGGAAGATTTTTGATATAAAATACTTCGTCATATTTGCCACCAACAAAGATGTCATTTACATATACATTGTATTGCTTCACTTTGGAATAATCCGTATCCATATTCCATTTAATGTTCATCTCATTTGTATCCGTAAAGGCTTCTGTAATACCTAAGCCTGTTGGAGCAGATGGTTTGACAGCAGAACCGTCATATACTCTGATCTGTCCAATATTCATTTGATAGTTTGCAACTTTGTCTTGTCCCGGGTCAAATACTAAGCCAAAAGCAGCTATGGATTTGCCGTCATATTGTCCTAATTCCACTTCTTTTGTTAACCAGCCTGCCGTTTTGTTTCCACTATCTGAGATAGGAAGTTTAACAACCTCAGTCGGATTATCTTCGAAAACTAATCCGATAGACATATTGGATTGATCATCTACAGAAGGTTTATTATAGGAAATCGACAATTTAGAATTTCCGTTAACTTGTAGATCAGTCTTGTACAAACGCAGGAAGTTTTCCGCATCCAATTCTCCATTCACTACAAGTGAGCTACCACCATTAAATCCACCGATTTGCTCATAGTTATAACGGGCAGTGTCCGCAATACTATATTTTGAACCATAATCAAAATCAACGGTAAGCTGTTTACCTGCTGTCTCCTGCCACCACTGCCAAGTTACAGGTATATCTTGTAAACTCATATTTGACCATTCGCTAGTACTAGATTCAGTACCGTTCACATAGTAAGACAAACCATGACCAGTGTTGAAGTTCGTATAAAAGTTTGAGTCTCCCACTACTGATCGTTCCGTAATAACCGAGGCAATCCCTGGCCAGTATCTGTTATCAGCGTATACGTCACTAACCGTGTTTGTAGCGCTCACTGATACATTTGCAGGGTTTACATTCGGTCCAGACCACCACAATTGATCACGCAAGTTAGTCATCCATTGATAATCATTGTCTGATCTGTTACTAATAGGCCAAGATTTATTCATATCCTCATCAAGACCAGCATGAACAAAATCTGCCCCTAATGTAGCAACGCTTAATTGTGGTACTCCATTACTAAGTAATTTGTTGATAGCAGTTCCATTTGCTTGTTTAAATCTGTCTCGCCCCCCTTCAAGTCCTGCGAAACCGATATCATAAATGTTATAGTTTGTTCCATAAGTACTATTCAAATTATTAATGTAGGTTTTTGCGCTGTTAATTTGAGTACTCCCCACACCATAATCAAAGAAAAAGGATTGCGATACTTTCTCACCGGTATTCTTGTCATACAAGAATGAAATATTATTATCATTAAAGGTTCTGGCAAATGTATTGGCGCCATTCGCGATACTTAGTGAATCGTACCATTGTACATATAACCCTGACTTTTGTAGCGCTTTCATAAATGCGATGTAATCTGGGATATCCCCTACCGCAACGTTAGGACTAACTTCCTCTTGGTTGATGAAATATCCATCGTAGCCAAAGTAGTTGGCCATCTCGGCCATTTTTTCCGCTACAGGAAAGTTACCATTCTCATCCTTAACGATCATTTGTTTATACGTTTGTTGTCCACGGTCATTGTTAGAGAAGAAAATTCCCGCTAAAGACAATACACCATTTTTATGAGCTGCGTCCGTATAGGTCGGGTTCGGGATATTCAACATACCGAATTCGAACCATTTCTGCTGCCAATTACTTTGAGCCAAGTCGTCGTAATATTCTGCTGGTGTATAAGCCGTAGCTGTACCATGCCAAGGAGAATAATAATCAACATATTGCCAGAAATTGAAATGATACTGTGCAAATTTATTTGTATAGGCTGCATTCTCGATAAAAGCGTTTCCATAATCGCCCGAGACATTAGTCATTTTCACATCTGGAGATAAATTAGGATTTGCTTGTGTCGCTGTAAATGCATCAATTCGATTTTGTAGAGGTACGTGGGCTCTTAACTTTTCAGCATCCGGATCAGTTTCTGGACTCCATTCCATAATTTGTCCACTGGTGTATCCATGTACATTTGGCTGGTTCTGCCCATGCGCACTTTCTTCCTTAAATGGCCATGTATCACCTGCATACACAGTAAGTGGCAAACCCGAAACCACCAATGTAACTACCAACACTATAGCTGTAAGCCTTGGATATGATTTTCTCATAGTGTGAATATTCAAGTTAAATTCTCCCCTTTAAGTTATAGAATGAATTGCAAATCACCATGAACTTGTACAGGCGTAAGTCCGTCTTCAGATCACCCGTTAACTTGATCCTCCCCTCATACTAAATTCTTCCACTATAACTCAATTTACCTGATGAAAGCCCTTACTTATAGTGGTGAAAATAAAGATTAACTAGACTAACTAAAGATACAAATTTTCAATAAATACATAACTAAATGTTTTTGTTTCAAGAACATTCCATTATCTAACTCATATATCCTAGTGTTAACAAGCAAAAAAACACCCCCTAGAATGAGCATGATCGAGAAGTAGATTCTCAATATGCATTCCAAGGGATGCTTTTCAAATAATATTATTTCTGTGTAACTTTATCAAAGTAAGTCTCTTGTACGTATTTCGCTGCTACGTCCAGTTGAGATTTTGAATCTGTTCCTTTTTTGGAGAACGATTCTTGTACCACGTTGGACATTGTTGCATAGTAATCTTGAGTATTATATTGTGCTTCAATTTTACCCTCTAACAGTGTGAAAAGTTGTGGATCATATTTGTATACATTATCGTATTTAGCTTGAATGGCTTCAACTTTCTTACCGTATTCGGAATCCCAGCTGAAGTATTCCATTGGGTTAGGAATATAGTATTTGTTATCGGCTTTTCGAGCAGCAATTGTATCCTCAACCGCTTTCAGTGCATCATCGCTGAAGTAATCAAAAGTGATGTAACGGAATGCCATTTCTTGCTCATCTTTTGTTGCGTTAGGATTGATAACCAAGTAGTTACCTCCAAGGATACCGTAGTGTTTGCCGCCTTTTTCTGCAGCAGGCATCGGATATGCAACTACGTCCTCAGGCTTCATTCCGCCTTCGTTCAATGCAGCGTTAATTACGTCAAATGCTCCTGCAATAACCATTGCTGTACGTCCTTGTTGGAATGAACCAACCGCGTCCGTCCATCCCAATGCCCAGTCTTGCGGAATTGCATTTGCTTCCCATCTTAATTTCTTGTAGAAATCCAGCGCCTTTACACCAGCATCAGAGTTAAACACTGCTGTAACTTTTCCGTCTTCGTTAGATTGGATTTCACCGCCAGCTTCGAACAAGAAGTTCGTCCAGTTCCATCCTGATTCATTGCCTTTACCCATTGGAGCGATCCCCGAAATACCTTTCTTCGCATCCGCAGCTGCTTTAGCCGTATTCAGCATATCATCCCAAGTCCAATCAAGAGATGGTGCTTCTACCCCTTTGTCAGCCAACAACTTCTTGTTCACAACAGTTGAAGTAATGTAACCGTTCTGAGTTACCCCATAAACTTTACCGTCCACAATAAATTGCTGTTGAATTACTGGATTGATTTCATCTTTGTATTCCCAATTGTTCCACAGATCCGTAATGTCTGCTACCCATCCGCGTGAAATCAAAAGGCTGGCTTCAGTAGCCCAAGTGTTATAGAAAGTAGGAGCTTCGTTGGAAGCCATTTTGACTCCGATTTCATCAACTGAATATCTCCAGTCGTCTTTCACGATGGTTACATTCGGATATTTCTTTTGGAAACGAGCGATTTTATCATCTTCTGTTGCCTTAAGTGTTGTTTCGTCTGGAAGTGGATAGTGAATTTTGAGTGTAATTTTCTTGTCGGCGATATCCTCTACTTTGCCTTCATCCGTGGAAGTATTTCCTCCAGCGCTAGCATTATTTGTTGCTTTGTTTCCTTCATTCTTTGTGTTGTCTGCTGCTTTTTCCTTACCACCACATGCTGCAAGCAGCGAACCGAACAGCAAGATACACATCATTACTGCTGAGAACTTACGCATTGAAACTCCCCTTTTCCATAAATGTTGTTTTTGCTTACATTTCCATCTTAAAAGAGGAACCGCCAAGAGACGAGGTGCATTCTTATGGCGATCATGTGCAAGGCTACGATAAATGAAAACGCTATCCTTTGACTGCCGATAAGTTAACACTGCGCATAATAAATTTCTGGAAGCCCAAGAATACGAAAATTGGTGGAATCATGACCATAAACAAAATACTGAATTTAACGCTGCTATCCAGATAGCGTGCTTGAATTACATATTTGTAGATGGCTGTAGCCAAGGTGAACTTATCCTCTGTATGCATAACCAGAGAAGGCCAAAACCAGTCATTCCAGGCTGTTGAGAAAATAAAGATCGACAGGGTCGCAAAAATCGGAACCGACAATGGTATCGCAATTCGAATATAGCTGGTTAATTCGGAAGCCCCGTCAATTCTGGCAGCTTCGAATATTTCTGGATGAATACCATCAAAGAAGTTTTTCATTAATAGGAAATAGTAAGCATTAGCCCCCGCTGGAAGCCAGAAAGCCCAGTATGAATTTAACAATCCCAATTCCTTCAGATTCACAAAGTTTGGAATCATGTAGCTTGAAGCCGGAATAAACAATGTCATCAGAATGAAGAAATAAACCACCTTGCTGTAAGGAACTCGAATACGCGATATACTGAACGAAGCTAGTCCCAGTACTAAAATAGTTACAACAAGATTACCTGCAAAAATAAGCAGTGTATTCTTTAAAAACATAGGCAAGTTAATGTAATTCCAACCTTCCTTGAAATTCTCCCAATGTAATACCGTAGGAAAAAAGGTTGGTGGGAATGTATTTACTTCTTGATTGCTCTTGAATCCGTTAAACATGGTCATCAGAATCGGATATAACATAGTACAGGCCATAACTGCAAGACATAAAACCATAACACCATAAACAACTTTATTTAGCGGTTTATTCAAATCAGAATCCGACAATATACCTCTTTCTTTCATATCAGTATTCCTCCCTGTTCATCTTGAATTGAAGTATTCCCAGTACACTCAGCACAATGAACATGAGCACCCCGAGTGCCGTACCGGCTCCATAATTCAATTGAGTAAACGCATACTTTACAGTGAGGAGAGCATAGGTCATAGTGGCTTTGTTCGGACCACCATCAAGCATGGCTAGTTGCGATTGATAAGCTTGGGAAGTTCCGATAATTTGGAGTATCAACATTAATATAATCAAGCTTTTTAATGAAGGAATGGTTATATACCGAATACGATTCCATACACCCGCACCATCGATTTCAGCAGCTTCATACCAATCCTTTGGAATACTTAATACACCCGCCAGATAAATTAGCATCGCCGAACCGAACTGCTGCCACGTCTCCATAGTAACCAAGGAAATCATAGAGAACCTCATGTCTGAAATAAAGGACACTGACTCCACTCCAAACAATCCCAAAAAAGCATTGATCGGACCCACGGGATCGTACATCCATCTCCACAATCCATACAAAACTACGCCCGGAACTACATAAGGCAAGTAGGCGGCAATCCGGACAAAGCCTTGGAAAAATCGCAGCTCTGAAATGGCAATAGAAGCAGCAATCGGCACCCAGAACCCAATGATTAACGCTAATAACATGTAGTACAATGTGTTCTTTATGGAAAGCATCAAATCCGGATTGCTAAGAATGGTTTTATAGTTTTCTAATCCGACAAACGTGTTACCCTTTACAAAATCAATGTTATAAAAGCTGTATACGATCCCTTTGAAGATAGGAACCCACAAAAATATGATAAAAATAACGACCACCGGAACTAGAAAAAGATAACCCCACATATACTTTTTAAAGTTTGATGTTCTCTTGAGATTCTTACCTGCTTTCCTTTTGGGTTCTTTTGGTATCTTCCCCACTGAAACCATCGTTTCTTCCATACAGTTTCCCTCATTCCTCTTAGTGTCTATATTACATTTTAAGAAAGTAAAGGATCTGCGAACATGTCTAAAACTATTTGAAGTATAGCCGTTCTTACTTCTTCAGTTCACTAGGGCTGACACCGAAGTATTTCTTGAAAATTTTACTAAAATGCTCTGGCGATTCGTATCCTACTCTTTCAGCTATTTCATATCTGCGCATATCTGTATTCAGAATCAAAGTTTTGCTCTCCTCCATGCGGAGTTTAATCACATATTCCCATAAGTTGTACCCTGTGTTTTTCTTAAATAAATAACTTAAATAATTAGGGCTGACATGATTCTTCTTGGCAACATCATGAATCGTGAGCCCTTTCTGGTTATAATTCGTATCGATGTATTGTCTCGTGTTCTCGACAATCTGGTTGCTTTGCTTCGTCAACTCTTCTGGAGAAGGATCTTGCGAATAGTTATGCCAATTGAAATCCCCATAATAGAACACATGATAATCCCCTTGCTCTTCGCCCCACTGCATGGCTTTGTCCGCTTGCCGGCTTAAAACGTTCAGAAATTCTACACCCTTCAAAATCTGACTAAATCCGATGATAGTAGAAATACCTAAGTATTTGGAGACATGATAATGCAGACTTCGTCCAATCATTTCTAGTTGGTTAATCTTGTTCATGTCCAGTTCCGCATACTCCTCCTCATTCCACTGAATTAGAATGTTAATCTCACCTTTTGCAGAATAGAAGGCAAGAGCGTTCCAATCCTCATGTAACAGTTCTTTAGCCACGTTCAGTGCAGCATAACGAAGCAACCGGTTATCTCGGTCAGTAATGACCTTATTTCTATCTTCAAATTGAGTTCCAAGTTTCATTCTCATCAAGGAGAAGTAGCAGCCCGTGATCCCCAACTCTTCAAGCAATCCCACGAGATCGTCTTCACTCATAGTTGGGGTAAAGGGATCTTCCAACAAACGGTTTAACCGTTCATTCTTCTCAGGATGGAGCTCTTCCATATGGAAATGTTCTGGACTTCGGGTCAAAAAATCATCCATTTGTGTTACTGGCTTATCCATTTTCAACAATGCATTACGTACCGAATCAAGGAACTGCTCGCTGTTCAGCGGCTTGATTAAATAATCCTTAGCACCCAACCTTATGGCCATCTGGGCATATTGAAACGTCTCATGCGCCGAAATAATAATCGTCTGCACCCACGGTTTGATCATTTTGGCTTGTTGCATCAATTCCATTCCATTCATCTCACCCATCTGGATGTCCGTAACGAGTAGGTCAATGTCCTCTATCCGAACATAATCCAAGGCTTCATGTCCACTATAAGCCGTATAAATCTGTCCAATTCCTAGCCCAGAAGATGTCAACAGACCTGCCAAACCTTTACATATCAACGGCTCATCATCAACAACCAATATATTGTACATAGAAAACTCCCCCTGCCTTCTTATTCGTATGTCTGTACAGATTTAGGAAGATTAATGATTACCTTGGTCCCGCCTTCCGGACGCTCTGCATAAACAAGACCATATTCATGTCCAAAATGAAGCCGGATTCGCTGTTGAATATTTCTTATTCCATATCCAAACTGCGGATTATGCTTCTCATCGTTCAGTAGTTTGTCGATCGCTTCATAATCCACTGGTTTGTATCCGTTATCCTCGATCTGAATATATATCCGTTCTTCATCCTGGGTTGCGCTAATACAGATTTCACCGTCTTCTCCCATATGCTTGACCCCGTGGATTATGGCATTTTCTATTAATGGCTGTAATGTGATCTTAGGAATAATGATTGAGAGTAATTCATCAGGTATATTCCTGGAAACCTGAAATAAGTAATCGTACCTATGTTGCTGCAATTTGATATAAGCACTGGCATGTTCTAACTCTTCCTCTAAAGTGATTAACTCTCTTCCCCGGCTAAGACTGATTTTCATCAATTTAGACAATTCCTTGATCATCTCGGCAGAAGCGGTATTCCCCTCCATCGTGCTCTTCCAATAAATACTTTCCAGCGTGTTGTATAGTAAATGTGGATTAATTTGCTGATACAAAATTTGCAATTGAGACTCTTTCTGTTTCAGATCCATATGGTACTTATAATGGATCAATCCATTCAGTCTCCTGGCCATATCATATATCGTAAAGATTAGGACACTGACCTCGTCTTTTCTCCCTCGATGCGGGGTCTCAGGCACTACATTACCGGGTTCATACCTTCTGACGAAATACACCAGCTTTTGCAGTGGAGTCATTAACGACCTCCAAAAATACAGCATAATCAGAAGTCCTACCACAAGATAAACAACCGTCATTAGCTGTATGACTCGTTTAATTTCATTCTGCTGCGCTAGAAGGGCTTGAACCGGTACTCTATATATAAGTTTATGCTGAAGAACATGGTTATAATTAATGACATAAATAAAGTCATTCGTGATGACATCTTTAACTCCGATCATTGATTCTCCGAGATCCGCTTCTGGTGGTAGATCAAGGAAAGGACCATGTTCTGGTGCTCTAGCCGTAAGAATCCGGTTATTCCAATCTGTAAAATACAATTCACCTTCTGGAAGTGATACTGTTTGCATTGATTCGCCTATTCGAGCGTCCATGTTAGAAACGACAAGAACTCCTATTGTCCCATTCTTATAGATGTTGTTGATCGCCCTAACGTAGGCTAGTGTACTCTGATTTCCTTGGCCTTTGGACTCAGGGGCTAGATGTTCAATTAACTTTAAGTACCCGTTTCCTTTTTTAGATACCACTTCGTCAAACCATTCCGGCTTCTCATCACTAGAAAAAAAATAGACTCCTGCTTTCTTCGGGTTGGGATAGAATGGAGCGAAAAAATAAGTGTTCTCCGGATCATATACATATAGAGAATAATAAAGTGGCTCTCGCTGATCCGTTTCCTGAGAGTATGTACCTAGCAGAATCTCCAGCTTTTCATAGCTTTTGACCCGCGTAAAGACGGTCTCTTCCGAAGAAACAGGATTGAGTCCCTGTACTAACGAATTCTGAAACACCGTTGATGTCACCTTGTTGATCGATTCTATATCGCGATTAATCAGTCTGAAATTTTGTTTGTTCAATTCAATATAAGCATTGGTCACATGTCGCTTTAGAATTTGCCCAGCTTTGTAATTGCCATAAGAGTTTAATATGAACATAGGAATAACTAGTACGAGAAATAACAGGACCATCTGTTGCTTCACATTTAATTTATTCAGTGGATTCTTCAAACCTAACTTCAATTGTCATGCACCCCCGGCACTTTAAATATATCAGTAAAAAAAAACTATCAGTATGTGCATTTCTACTAACATCATGAGCATTTCTACAATTGCTACTCTGCGCATACTGCCCCTACCGTAAGACAACTATTACTTTATCGTCATTATATAGGGAGATGTAGATACCAGTACAGAAACTAAAAAAAGGCCTCAATCCTGCAAATTAGCCAGGATCGAGACCCATCTTCAATTTCTATTGTGCTAACAGTTCATATAAACCTGCGATAACAATATCCGCTTCTTTCAAGATATCAGGACTGCCAATCCCGACGACTTTGGAACCCGCCGCTTTACCTGCCTGAACACCTGCTTCCGCATCTTCAAACACAACGCAATCTAAAGGATTTAACTGCAATGCCGCACTCGCAGCAAGGAACACTTCTGGATCTGGCTTAGCCTTAGATACTTTAGTGCCGTCAATTACGGCATCGAATAAATCGGTAATGCTCAATCTCGACAGAATAAATTCTGCATTTTTACTTGCGGATCCCAAGGCGATCTTTACTCCCTGGCTTCTAAGTAGTTCTAAGTACTCTTTAGCTCCGGGAAGAATCTCTGAGGGGTCTAACTGTGATATATAGTTTATATATTCCTTATTCTTGGTATCTGCCATTTCCAGACGCTCTTCTTCCGTAGCTTCTACCCCGCCAACCTCTAGCAGAATCCGTAGTGATTCAACCCGGCTAACTCCTTTTAAACGTTCATTATGTGCTTCTGTAAATTCGAAACCAAGTCTTTCAGCCAATGACCTCCAGGCTAAGTAATGATATTTCGCTGTATCAACGATTACTCCATCTAAATCAAATATCGCACCTTTCATTCCACTTAGCATGTCTTCTCTCCTTCTTCAGAATCATTTCGCTCTCTCCGCTATGTCGCTTTGTTTACCTAGGTTTGAATTATACAATTGTAAGGGGCGGTAATTTCTTGTCCGCCTGGGACGGTGATTGATTGTCCACAGATTGTGAACAGCATCGTATTTGTGTTATTTATATGCGATGTAATGTGGACTTCTTCCTTACTTACACATACTTTATAACTCTGACCTCGGACGCACAGCGGAAACTCAATCGCTGTCCATTTCTCTGGTAGTGCTGGTGAGATGATAACATCATCTCCTTGATAACGTAGACCCGCGAAGCCAAGCACTGCAGCCATCCATGCCCCGCCATTTGCTGCTGGATGTGTTCCACCGATATACAAATCTCCGACGTACTGCTTGGATTCACCCGTCAGGTCAATCGTTGCCGTACGCATGAAGTATGGATAAGCCCAATCCGGTGATCCAATATCTGAAGCCACCAATGCATAAATACATGAGCTCAAACTGGATCCATGTTCTGTACGTGGCTCGTAAAATTTCCAATTGGCCTGCTTCGTCTCTTGATCAAAACGATCTTTGAATAGATGCAGCATGAGAATAACATCGGCTTGCTTCAATATTTGGGTAGTCGTTGCGAGACCATTTCCCCCGCCAAGATATTCATTCTTGTTCATTATTCTTGATTTCAACTCGGTTAACGAGACATCCTCCAATTTAAAATATCCGTCAAATTGTGAAATCAGTTTATTAACTTGATCTGGTTGCGGCACGTATAGATGGTCGTACATATGGGAGATTTGTTCTAAGGTTATTCCATCCTGTTCCTTGCTTAGTATGATTTCATAACGTTCAGGATTTTTATTCTGTAAATACTTCATCACTTCTATCGTAACAAATAGCGTCTGTTTCACTAGCATATTTGTGAATGCATTGTTGTTCACCCGTTCGTGATACTCATCGGGCCCAGTCACATCTAGTACCTCATATCGTTCTTTACGCGAGTTGTAGTATGCATAAGAATAGAAGAACTTTGCACATTCCCAGATTACTTCTGCACCTCCGTCTAACAAGATGCTCTCATCACCTGTGAAGGTATAGTACTGCCAAATTCCGTGTACTACATCCGCGCTAATATGAACTTGCTTGTCACGGAAATAGGTACGCATCGGACGACCTGTAAACACATCATTGACGTTAAATAGCGTACAGGCATCGTCTCCTGTCTCTTGGCTCTCCCATGCATAAAATGCACCCTCAAAACCATATTCAGCAGCCTTTCTACGAGCCCCGTCTAGCGTATGAACCCTATACATCATCAGGTTACGAGCTACTTCAGGCTGAGTATACAGAAAGAAAGGAAGCATGAACATTTCGGTATCCCAGAATACCGCACCCTTGTAAACCTGTCCCGATAATCCCCTAGCAGGGATCGATACCTTCTCCGACTGGTCTGGAGCGATAATATGCAATTGATACATACTGTAACGCAGTGCATGTTGTGCTTCTTTGTCACCTTCAATGGTGACATCCGACATTTCCCATTTACGATTCCAAATCACAGCTTGCTCTAAAAAAAGTTGGGCATATCCGACTCTTAAAGCTTCCAAGCTAGATTGCACAGCTGCTAAGCTTGTATTCTCTACTTCATCCATTCCTGTGTATACCGAAACATATTTAGTGAAGGTATACTTTTCCCCCGCTCGGTACTGAACTACAATTTGTCTGTAGATGGATTGTTCCTCAGTAAGGATCGTCTTCTCACCAAAATTACATTCAATTGCTTCTACTACTGATACGGGTTGGTTCAATTCATGCGTCCAGCCGTTCATTACCAAGCAGTTGTCTTCCACTTGACCAACCATACGCTCCAAATGAGGACCATTAATATCCCAGACATCCCCATCGATCCCTGTAGTAATCAGCAACTCACAATCCTTACTACAATGAATCGTGATTCTATTTACGATCAAATGTAGTCGTTCTGCACTACAGAATCGTTCTGATAATACCGTTACTCGGTTATCTCCCTTTGCACTAAAAGTTGTCTTACGACGATGGAGCCCATGCTGCATATCTAATTCCTGCTCATGCTCCAGCGGCTCGGCCTCTAATACACTTAGCACGCTTCCATCACATTGTATCCTCGTAAACAAGCCATTCGGGGCATTTACCGGCTCACGCCACTTATCCCCTACTTTGTCATACAAACCAGCCAGTGTCGTTGCCGTTAATTCCGACTTCGTAAATTCCTCCATCGTTCCTCGATAACCCATGTATCCGTTACCGATCATGAATTTGTTGCTATTCGTCGTTATCCGTTCCTTACGGAACCCATCCTCTCGTACGATCCAGCTCACTTATCGTCCCACCTCTTCCAGAGCAACCTCAATGCCGGAATGATCCACGTTATAAGTGTGATTGTATATCACAAGTTCTACAGCTTCCCCAGACAATGCCCGAATGAAAGCACGGCTTTTGTTTACCTCGACTACTAATTTCGTCCCCTTAAAAGTGATAGGGAAGCTGTATCCTTCCCAACGTTCAGGAATACTTGGACTGAATACTAGTCGATCCCCGTCTGAACGCATCCCGCCGAATCCATAAACGATATTCATCCAAGCAGCCGAAATAGATGTCGTATGGAGTCCCTCACGAGTATTGCGGTTATAGTTGTCGAGATCCAGCCTTGTAGCAAATTCAAAAAATTTGTAAGCCTCTTCCGGTTTGCCGATTTCCGCTGCAATGATCGAGTGAATCGACGGAGAGAGTGAAGATTCGTGAATACATCTCGGTTCGTAGTAATCATAGTTGGCGCGTTTCTCTTCCACGGAAAATTGCCCGCTATATAAGAACATGAACATCAGCACATCAGGTTGTTTAATCATGTCATACCGATATAACCGATCGTAAGACCAATGGGAATAGAGCGGAAATTCTGTAACAGGAATAGAATGAATATCGAGATGCGGCATATCGAAGAACCCATCATGTTCTTCATAAATACTCGCCTCATCATCTTTTGGAATCCGCATATGCTCGGAACAATTTCTCCAATTAGCCTGTTCTTGCTCAGTAAGATTGAGGCGCTGAGCCAACTCACTGAACGATGTACCCTCCGCTTCACGCATAATGTCGATTACATCCAACGTATATTCGAACATTTTTTTCGCCATGAGATTAATATAGCAATTATTGTTAACCATGAGTTGGAACTCATCCGGACCCATGACTCCATAGTATCCAAATTGCCCTGTCTTCTGCCCCCATTGACCCCGAGTAGCGTAGAAACGACTAATTTGAATGAGCATCTCCAGACCTTTTTCATATAGAAAAGATTTGTCTCCGGTTATATTGACATAATGGCGAATGCCATAAGCAACCGCCGTACCCACATGCAATTGCAAGTTAGAGTGCTGCCATAGATCACAACTCTCCGTCCCGTCAATGGTCGCAATCGGATAGAACGCTCCCTCACAATCTAACTCTCGCGCACGTTGTAACGCGTAAGGTAGTGATTTATATCTGAATTCAAGCAAGCTCTTTGCTGCCTTCGGATTGTTAAAAATATAAAACGGCAAGCAATACGATTCCGTATCCCAGAATGCTAGTCCTCGATAGGCTTCACCAGTCAAACCTTTAGCCCCGATGTTAAACCCAGGATTATCACCGTGATAGGTCTGATACATTTGAAAAATACAAAAACGGATTCCCTGTTGATTCTCAGGATCCCCTTCAATCTTGATATCAGAGTCCGCCCACACACCACTCCAGTAGTTAACTTGCTCTCTAGCTAATGAATCAAAGCTTACACTCGGGTGAATGTGTTGTGCCGCTAACTCAAGCCCTTTATTCCACAGAGTATCCTGATCTGTAGCTACATCTTTCTCTGCATAGTTGATCACGAATTTATCGAAAGTTGACTTCACGCCTTGTTCCAAGGGTAACCTTACGTCCAACCCTATGAAGCGATCACCTTCTATGACCGTTGTCTCCAGCGCCGCCTGTGCATCAATCCGGAATCCAGAGAATAAGCGATTCTTCGTATGGGAAGTTTCTCCGAGGATTCCTATTATCCCATTCTCTTGCCCTCGCTGAAGGATCTCCCAATAACAACGACCCTGATCTTCGTGAATCACTGAGAAATCCAGTCCAGTCCGTACCTCAACTGTGCCGGAGAAATTCAGTGGTTCAAACACGATACGCTGACAACCAAGATTAGATACATCCATACTAACGAAACGCTCAAATGATAACTTTAACGATTTTCCATTCTTTAATTTCCATATGAGTTCTCGGCTGTAACTGCCACTCTTGAAATCTAGTTCTCTTCGATAATCGCTGAATTGGCATTGCGCCATATCTAACGTTTCACCATCAACTGTAATCCGTGTATACAACCAATCCACTGCATTCACCATGAATCGCAGCGACTTAATAATACCTTTGTAGTGTGCGTTGACTTTGCTCTCTTCGAACAAACCGTTGAAATAACTACCCAGCAGCGTATCCCCACCATACCCTTCCTCAGGATATCCTCTGACTCCCATATATTCATTACCTAGTGAGAAAATAGATTCGGACACTCGATTACGTTCTGGATCGAACCCCTCTTCAACAATCTTCCATGGATCCACTTTTAGGTATTTGTCAGCAATTTTCGCCATGGTCCGCCCTCTCCTTATGTATATTTAATAGGTTCTCATAACACGCTTCAAACTGTTCCTATCCAGATTATCCAAAACATGACCTCCCTGAAATGTCCAACTCTAATTACCTTATGTGCGTTTGTACGAATTTCTATTTACGGACCTGGTGTGGATAGGAATAACCTATAATCTCTATTCAATCTATATATTTAAACAATCGATATTCTTATGCCACAATAGACTCAATCTAAATGTAGAAGGAGTGATTGGAAGATGGGATCAAGTCATGTTTGGAAACCAACATTGTATGATGAGAAATTGGGGTTTGTTTCTAAGTACGGTAAAGGTGTAGTGGAACTGCTGAATGCACAGCAGGGAGAACAAATTCTCGATTTGGGATGTGGAACGGGGGATCTAAGTCATGAAATTGCCCAATCAGGAGCCTATGTTCTGGGGATGGATTATTCAGCACAAATGATTGAACAGGCGAGTAACAAATATCCTGAGAATGATTTCAGAGTTGGCAACGCTGAACAGTTTACGCTTGATCAACCCGTGGATGCCGTCTTCTCAAATGCTGCCTTACATTGGGTGAAGAATGCCTCGAGTGTGGTAGCTTCTATATGGAATGCACTAAAGCCTGGTGGACGTTTTGTAGCTGAATTCGGAGGTCAGGGAAACTGTGATACCATCGTTAAGTCTATCTATGGGGTACTAGGAGAGTACGGGGTCGATGCGGAAGGGTTGAATCCGTGGTATTTCCCAAGTATTGGTGAGTACAGTAGCTTATTAGAACAACAAGGATTTCGTGTAACCTACGCGGTTCATTTTGATCGCCCAACATTACTACAAGACGGAGAAAATGGTCTCTTCCACTGGCTCTCAGGATTAGCAGCTGATGAGTTCTTTCAGGGATTCAATGCAACGGAGAAAGCGTTCATTTTTGATAAAATAAGCCATGCATGCCGAACCTCGTTATTCCGAGACGGAGCTTGGTATGCAGATTACAAACGGTTAAGGATCGTAGCGATAAAATAAAAAACGCCCCGAAAATTCGGGACGCCTTCATGCTAGTGGGACTATGGGCCTCGACTATTCGGAGCCCTTGTCCTCATGTTTGGTTTTCTTTAAATAGTTATCATAGCGATCGTCTATTTCTTTCGCCATGCTTCGATATTTGAGTGTTTCTTCTACAATAGGATCCAACTGCGTCTGGATCCGTATCTCATATTTAGGAGATAAGAGCCTCCGCTCTTCCTCCCGGCGTTCTTCCACACTACGGTTATCCCCATCCGCCAGCATCTCGCTGAGCTCTCTTTCCAATTCTTTCTCTTCGCTCATCTTATCTGCCACTCCTTCTGGTTCTAATCTTTTCATGTGTCACTTGCCTAAATACTTATAATCCCGTTGCGTCTGCTGCGCTTAGAGTTTCCAGCAATTCCGCATGAATTTTACCATTGGTAGCTACCAAGTTACGTACCCCAAGATGATACGGATTACCAGCAGTATCACTTACGACGCCTCCTGATTCTGTAACAAGCAGTACACCTGCCGCTACATCCCAAGAGTTCAGTCCTACTTCATAATATCCACTAACGCGCCCTGTCGCTACATAAGCGAGATGTAGAGCCGCGGAACCAACTGCGCGAAGGCTACGAACTTCCCCTGACAACGCCGTGATTCCTTTCATATTTACCGGAAGTGCAAAATCCCGGTCAGGATTAAACCCAATCGCAAGGATACTATCGCTTAGGCTGCCATCGTTAGATACTTCGGACTTTTTACCATGAATATAGGCGCCTTTGCCCTTCTCTGCTACGAATAGTTCGTCCCGAATCGGGTCGTAAATTACTCCAACTATGACTTCCCCTTTATATGCCAACGCGATCGATACACAGAAATATGGGAATCCGTGAACGAAATTGGTTGTCCCGTCAATCGGATCTACAATCCATAAATATTCAGAATCTCTCACCTCAGACAATGCCTTCACCGCAGCCGCAGCTCCTGGTGCTACATCTTCCTCTCCCAGAATATCGTGATCTGGAAAATGCGTTAGGATAAGCTTACGAATCATCAGTTCGGCTCCCTTGTCAACATCGGTGACCAAATCCTGCGCGGAGAGCTTCGTATCTAATTCTTTAACCAATCCAAGCCTACTCTTAATCCACTCTCCCGCCTTTGACGCACAATTAATCGCCACGGCTGTTGGACTTTTACTGCCTACCACATAAGGAACTTTCATTTTAGATTCCAATGGTTTCACTCCACCTTCTATACTATACTTTTCCCTCAGATATTATCCTTTTTAAAACTATACGCCCCATGACAAGCAAAGTTGCGTCGTTTTCTCCCTGTTCAGTCATAAACAGGCCGCCCTTATTCCTACCTTATCTAAACAAAAAGTCCGTAACCAGGGACTATTCTCCCCCATGTAAACGAACTTCATCTCTATGCTTAGCTTATTATACACCTACAATATTAAATCCACCGTCAACGAAGATAACTTCACCGGTAATACCGCGCGAGAGATGACTCATTAAGAACATCGCCGTATCGCCTACTTCTGCCGTATCTGTTGTCTTTCGCAAAGGTGCCTTCTCTTCAACCATCTTCAGAATGGAGTTAAATTCGCTGATCCCTTTTGCTGCCAACGTGCGGATCGGTCCTGCAGAAATCGCATTAACTCGGATGTTATTAGGTCCAAGATCGTTCGCAAGATAACGAACCGAGGCTTCAAGCGCTGCTTTGGCTACACCCATGACATTATAGTTACGCATAACGCGTTCAGCGCCCATGTAAGTCATTGTCACAATACTGCCGCCTTCGGTCATGAGTGGAGCAAGTCGCTGCGATACCGCCACAAGTGAGAATACACTAATGTCATGCGCTAAAGCGAATCCATCCCGGGACGTCTCTACAAATCCTCCAGCCAAATCATCGACTTTAGCATAGGCTATGCTATGCACTAGTCCGTGCAACACACCGAATTCGCTTCGAAGAGTTTCCGCAAGCTTATCGATTTCCTCATCCATCGCTACATTACATGGCAGAATGAGTGCATTCGGGATATTCTCTGCTAGTTTACGAACCCGACTCTCCACTCGTTCACTCTCATATGTAAATGCCAGGCGTGCGCCTTGCGCTGCCAAACTTTGTGCAATCGCCCATGCAATGCTGCGCTCATTGGCTACGCCCATAACGATAATATTCTTTCCAGCTAATAAATCACCCATGAATGAACCTCCTCAAATTAACACCTTCATTTTGTACAACTTACCGTATTTCCCTTTATTTTTCAAGATAAAGGCTGTGCTAAGGTGTAATTCGAACACTGGCTTCATCCACAATCTCCACGCCATCTCCTTGATATTTGGCCAGATCTCCCATCAAGGCGAACAACGCACCATCTTTCAGCTTCGCTTCCAGCATCACATCCACACGCTCTGTCATTGGGGCGATCTGTCGAAGAAACTGCAGTAGAGGTCCAACGATAACATGATCTGCATGTCCACGCGGGTCACTTGCACTCTTGGGACTAGAAGCATGAATCTTCGGTGGCAGAGGATCATTCATGGGTGAATCCGCCTGTGCATATGGAGTGCTCCATGTTTTTAAGATCCTCGGCCACAAATCACCGGGATCTTCCCCTTCGTTGTTAACCCATTGATGATGTATATCGAGTACCATCGGAATACCTAAATCCTCACATACCTTAAGCGTTTCCGGGGCATTAAAGGTTTTGTCATCGTTCTCAAATGTGAGCTGTTGTTTCATCTTCTCCGGAAGATTCCTCACAACTTCCCTAAACCGCTCTGCTGCTAAGGGCTTGTCCCCGTAAGCACCACCGATATGGATATTGTTTTTCGCTCGTCCATCCAAGCCCATAGCAGCAAACATCGCCATATGATGTTCTAAATCGCGTATTGAACTCTTCAGAACCTCCGGGCGCGGGGTGCTGAGTACAGTGAAATGATCTGGATGAAAGGATACTCTCATCCCATGTTTCTTAACAAAATCCCCGACCTTAGCAAAAGGCTCCCGTAATGCCTCAAATGGGTTCCAATCCACAAGTGACAAATGAGTTGCTAATGGAACCAATTTGGACGAGAAACGATAAACTTGAATATCATGAGCAAGACTATGCCTAAGCAGCCGCAGCGTATTGTGTAAATTCTCCGTGGATATAGTCTCTAGTCGGCGCAATCCGGCTTCCCGGTCGGCCAGTCCACTGAACGTCTTAAACGTCATCGTCTTAGATGGTGAAGCATTCCCCACTACTGTAGACATCGCGACATACCCAAAACGGACAATCACTCAGCGTCCACGTCCCCAAAGAACATCTCATACGCAAGTGCCGTCTGCATCGCAGATTCTTCTTCCGTCAATTGACGAACAAGTTGTAGTTCCACCGAAGTTACTTCTTTACCATTAAAATTAATCTCCGCAACACTAGCTGTTATTTTTACGATAGCAACAGCCTTATTTTCTGGAGTATACGCAATTACTTTTTGTCCCGTAGGGAAAACACGCAGTCCATCCTTCAGCATTTTGCCGCGTCCATATTCTAGTAGTTCATAAAGTTCTTGCTCGTTTTTAAATTTACATACCGAGTTGAATTCCGTCTGAAAGCCCATGATCATCGCTTCCTTTCTCTCTTGGGATAGAACTACCTATTTTACACCATTCTCGAAATCAAGATTCTGACGAGACTCATAACGTTCAAGCGCTAACCCAATAAGCCGGTCAAGCAAAGCTTCGTAAGAAAGCCCTGTTTCACGCCAAAGCAGCGGATACATGCTAAATGGGGTGAATCCCGGCATCGTGTTCACTTCATTAATCCAAATCTTCTGATCCGTCTTGGTCACAAAGAAATCAGCGCGGCACAAACCACTCCCTGCGACCGCTTTAAAAGCTGTGATTGCCAGATCACGTACACGATCCGCCAGTTCTGTATCCAGTGGTGCCGGAATCAACATCTGTGATTTGCCATCGAGATATTTAGCCTGATAATCATAGTATTCCCCAGAAGTTACGATTTCCCCAGGAACAGACGCCTGCGGCTCATCGTTACCAAGCACGCCTACCTCAACCTCACGAGCGTCAACGAATTCTTCGACTAGAACTTTCACATCATAACGGAAGGCAAGCGCGATCGAGTTCAACAATTCCTCTCTAGTTCTTGCTTTGGAGATACCAACACTTGAACCTAGATTGGCCGGCTTCACGAAGCAAGGATACCCTAGTTTCTGTTCGATGTCTTGTATCAAAGCATGACTACCATTTTTCCATTCTGAAGCGGTGAAATAGCAATACTTACATTGTTCAAGTCCTGCGTCGGCGAACAATTTCTTCATGACAACTTTGTCCATACCCGCTGCGGAGGATAATACACCTGCCCCTACATACGGCAAGTCTGCCATTTCGAATAATCCTTGAATCGTGCCATCTTCTCCATAAGTTCCATGCAGCAGCGGAAAAGCTACATCAATCGCAGCTTTACCAGACGCTAGCTTTCCAAATAATGATTGAATAGCAGCCGTAGTATCACCAGCGCCCTCTTCTAGCTTTAGTTCTTCTAATGCAGCGAATGGCCCGGATAATTTGGTCCCTACTCTCCATTCTCCCCGCTTTGTGATGTAAAATGGAATGAGTTCATATTTATCATAATTAAACGCTTTGGAAACCGCAAAAGCCGTCTGTAGTGACACTTCATGCTCTCCCGATTTGCCGCCGTAAATCAACCCTACGTTCAATTTGTCCTGTACCATGGGTAACATCTCTCTTCTATATAATAGTCAGAACCAGTCCGCGATATGGAAAAAACGGTATACGGTGTTCTCGGTCCACGCATAAGAATCCTTGTAATCCCAGTAACGATGTCTACTTGGTGTAGTATGAGCGTTTACTAGAGGCATTCCTCCTGCGTCAAATGCAGTGACGATTGTACTGTGCTGGTATGCGCCGTCTCCATCCCAATCATAAATAATAACGTCTCCTAGCTGAAGCTGTTCCGGTCGATCCACCACTTCTGCCCGCAACCCAGATCTGCTGTGTGTCAAATGACGTTCTAACCCACCGGCAACGGCCCAACTGAAGCTCCAAGCTTCTTTACCGTTAACATATCCCTTGTACCACCAGCCCGATTCTCTTTTTCCAGTATAGTTTATTGGGGCACCGCCTGCAAAGAGGCATTGCGAGATAAAATGGGTACAATCCACTTCAAATGTGGAGAATTCTGGATTGAAATCATTCCACCATTTATCCGCGTACTGAACCGCATCTTTCCGTCGATATGCTGTACTTCGAGCCACCCCACCTAATAGCTCTTTATTTAAAAAGGGACTACTTGGGCCATTTTTCGAATCTACGTTCTCAGTTTGATAGCGCGGCAATATAAATGAAGCATGTCTCTCCGGTACACGATGTTCGATCCGAGTTATGAACCAATCTTCTTCATCTCGCACCAGCGTCAATCGTTGTTCTTCGACCCGCTCCTCCTGATGCCTAGCACCACCTTTGTTGTAGTATGTTGTCCGAAAAAACTGTAATTCAACTTCAATCTCACCTTCACGGTTTTGTATTTCACGAATGAGTTTGGCCCGTGTCTCATTCCGTAACGGTACGGCTCTTCTCTCTTTGTACCATTGATCCAACCTATGTTTCCGTCCACCACGACTCATCAAATATTCTAGATCGGTAACTACTGTACTTTGGCTCCGAGTTCCATAGTCGACCTCATCTTGATTGTACTGGTTCACATATATAGACAGTGTATTTCTCCAACCATCCATCAACGACCGCCTCCTTTACTATCTTCCAAATTATATGAGCACGGAGGGCTCGGTATGTTCCTTAGCACTGCGAAAACGGATGGGAGTGAATTGTCTTGAAAGCCTATTCATTAGCGACAATTGGATCATTTTAGAGGTTACTATGAGTCAAAAAGTTCTTTACTCACCGACAGGAGGACGGTATACTGAATATAGTGAGTTTTTTGAAATTGTGTTTCACGTAGTGAAACAAGGAGGTTCGTTTATGTCAACCAAAGATTTCTTCTCCAATTGCCGCACGCTAGAAGTAGGCGGGAAAAACTACCGCTATTACGACCTGCAAGCTCTGGAAGAACAAGGGCTCGGTAAAATTTCTAAATTGCCTTTCTCTATTAAAGTACTGCTTGAAGCTGCTGTTCGCCAATTTGATGGTAGAGCCATCACCCACGAGCATGTGAAGCAAATTGCCGGATGGGGTGAAGGTCAAGATCAAGACGATAGCAAAGAGATTCCATTTATCCCCGCTCGAATCGTGCTTCAAGACTTCACAGGAGTTCCGGTCGTTGTAGATTTAGCTGCAATGCGCGATACCGTGAAGAAAGCTGGCGGAGATCCAAAACAGATTAATCCTTTGGTTCCTGTTGATCTCGTAATCGATCACTCTGTCATGGTCGATGCTTTCGGTACTTCGGAAGCATTGGATTATAATATGAATATTGAATTTGAACGGAATGAAGAGCGTTATCGTTTTCTTCGTTGGGCACAGACTGCATTTAATAATTTCCGTGCCGTACCTCCGGCTACAGGTATCGTTCACCAAGTTAACCTAGAGTATCTAGCATCCGTAGCTGCAACTAAGACGGTAGACGGAGAAACTGTAGTATTCCCTGATTCTCTCGTTGGAACGGATTCTCACACAACGATGATCAACGGTTTGGGCGTTGTAGGCTGGGGTGTAGGAGGAATTGAAGCCGAGGCTGGTATGTTAGGACAACCATTGTACTTTGTAGCACCTGAGGTCATTGGTTTTAAATTGGTAGGTAGTCTTACTGAGGGCGCAACAGCAACTGACCTTGCTCTTACCGTAACGGAAATGTTACGTAAGAAAGGTGTTGTCGGTAAATTCGTAGAGTTCTACGGACCAGGCCTTGCTAATATCGGTCTAGCTGACCGTGCTACGGTTGCTAATATGGCACCAGAATACGGCGCTACAATGGGTTATTTCCCAGTAGATGATGAGACACTGGCTTATCTTCGTAGCACAGGTCGTACAGACGAGCAAATTGCACTCGTGGAAGCCTATTACCGTGCACAAGGTATGTTCCGTACAAATGATACAGAAGATCCACAATTCACCGACTTGATCGAACTAGATCTTGCTTCGGTTGTACCAAGTCTTGCAGGACCTAAGCGTCCACAAGACCGCATTGAACTTACTCAAATGAAAGAAAACTTTAACTCAATTATCCGCACACCAGTTGAAAAAGGTGGATATGGTCTCACTGATGAGAAAATAGCCCAAAAAGTAACTGTGAAACACCCGAATGGTAATACGAGTGAATTCGGTGCGGGTGCAGTTGTCATCGCCGCTATTACAAGTTGTACGAATACATCTAACCCTAGTGTTATGGTGGGTGCTGGACTACTGGCGAAGAAAGCTGTAGAACGTGGACTGAAAAAACCAGACTATGTGAAGAGCAGTTTGACACCTGGTTCCCTTGTCGTAACGGAATACCTGAACAAAGCAGGACTCATTAAGCCGCTCGAAGAGCTTGGCTTCCATGTGGCTGGCTACGGTTGCGCTACCTGTATCGGTAACTCAGGTCCACTTCCAGACGAAGTTAATGCAGCTATCGCAGACAACGATCTTACTGTCGCCGCTGTCCTCTCCGGTAACCGGAATTTTGAGGGACGCGTTCACGCACAGGTGAAAGCCAACTATTTGGCCTCTCCTCCACTCGTTGTTGCTTATGCGTTAGCAGGTACAGTCAACATTGATTTGCAAAATGATCCTATCGGCTATGATAACAATGAACAGCCGGTATATTTGAAGGATATCTGGCCTTCTTCTGCTGAGATTAAAGAAGCTATTAACCAGTCGCTCAGCCCGGAAATGTTCCGCAGCAAATATGAGAATGTATTCACTCAAAATGAGCGTTGGAATTCCATTCCCGTTCCCGAAGGTGAACTCTACGAGTGGGATGAGAACTCTACCTACATTCAAAATCCGCCGTTCTTCGAGAAAATCGGTGAAGGATTACAAGATATTGCCGACATTCGCGGAGCACGCGTTCTTGCCCTACTTAGCGATTCCGTAACCACTGACCATATCTCTCCAGCCGGTAGCATTACGCCAACTAGCCCTGCTGGTACTTATCTGAATGATCACGGGGTTGCTCGTAAAGACTTCAATTCCTATGGCTCACGTCGTGGTAACCATGAAGTGATGATGCGCGGTACCTTCGCGAACATTCGTATTCGGAACCAAGTCGCTCCAGGTACAGAAGGTGGCATCACGAAATACTTACCTACGGATGCGCTAATGTCGATCTACGACGCTTCGATGAAATATCAGGAAGATGGACAGAACCTAGTAGTTATCGCTGGTAAAGAATACGGCACAGGCAGTTCCCGTGACTGGGCAGCCAAAGGAACTTATCTGCTTGGCGTAAAAGCCGTCATTGCAGAAAGCTTCGAACGTATTCACCGGAGTAACCTCGTTGGTATGGGCGTTCTTCCGCTCCAATTCCAAGAGGGCCATGGTTGGAAAACCCTTGGCATCGATGGCACAGAGACTTTCGATATTGTCGGTCTCAGCAACGATGTGAAGCCAGGTCAAGTTCTGACTGTTATCGCTACCCGTGAGGATGGCACACAGTTTGAATTCCCAGCAATCGCTCGTCTCGACAGCATGGTCGATGTGGATTACTACTACAACGGTGGTATTCTACAAACCGTACTCCGTCAAATGATTCAGGGTGTAGTGAACTAATTACAGTTCAGAGGCTAATTAAACAATAAAAATGTCCCATAGGCCATGATAAGGCTTATGGGACATTTTGTTATTCCAATTCTATTCTACTACTCCAGTAACTACGGTTACGATACTTTCCTGCAAAGCCTTAGCATTTTGCGACTTATATGGATCAGCATCAAAGATAATCGCATCTGCTGTGAAATTCTCTTCTATACGTCCCAGACTGTTCCCATATCCCAAAACTTCGGCGGCAAACTCCGTAGCAGCTTGCCATGCCTCTTTACGAGTTAATCCACAATCGATTAGTGTCTCTAACTCTTCAAGGTTGCATCCATGAAGCGCAGGTGTAGCATAATCCGTACCGAATACAATTCGTGCTCCTGCTCTCTTGGCATAATTAATGGCTTTAGGGTGAGCTTCGGCGGCACGAGCGGCACGATCACAAATTTCTTGGTTCAAGGAAAGAACTCCAGATGGATCTGCTGCTATACGATAAATGGAAGCCGTAGGCACAAATGCTGTCTTGGATTGAGCAAGTCGATTGGCTTGAGCCTCGGTTAAATACATTCCATGCTCAATAGATTCCACACCAGCATTAATAGCCCAGTCAATAGTAATCCCGCCCCAAGTATGAACCAATACTTTTATGTTCCGTGCGTGGGCGCTACGCACTATGAAAGTGAATTCTTCCTCTGAAAAAATCGGGTTCAATACGGTATCTGATGGTGAACCCAATCCCCCCGTTGCAAGGATCTTAATCCAGCTTGCCCCCGAATTAATAATTTCTGTGACCCGTGATTCCAAATACTTAATCCCTCGTGCATCATGAGCTCCAAGCATATCACCGCAGGTGTGAACTCTTAACGGCTGGTTGTAATGCTGACCTATATGCTGTACAGTACTTGGCTGAAGTCCACCCGCATCACGCACTGTAGTGACTCCGGCCCGTAGCGTTGCCTCAAAAGCTTGTGCTTGCAAGACTTCTACTTCCAGATCAGCACGCTTTAACTGATCAGCATGATCAAAATCCGTCCATGCCAAATGCGTATGAAGATCAATTATACCCGGAGAAATCCATACATCCTTGGCTGGATTATTGGGTTGATCGGTCGAGGTTATAGACTCACGAATGGACGAAAACCGCCCATTACTTATCGTTATATCGAATCGCTTATCAGCTATCCCCGCAATATATATTTTTTCAAATGTTTGATCTTGTTGAAATTCAGCGCCCATCTTCATTCCCCCAGATTGACCTTTGGACAGCAATTGCATTTGCAGGGTCTTGATGCACTAGTTCTGCTAGCGTTGTGATAGCTTGTTCAATGCTTTGCTGGTTGGCATTCGCACCAAAATGGTTAATGCGTAAGAGCTTACCATACAGTTCTCCATCTCCTGGAGCCACAATGCCTATAGGTTCATTGATACGGAGATTGCTATCACTTTGAGGAATCCGCACAGTTGTAGTCAGCGGTGAGTAGCCACTTTCTTTCCGTTGCCATGGTTCAAGGCCTAAGGCTGTAATCCCCGCAATTGCAGCAGTCGATGCTAACTGATGACGATGGTTAACTACTTCTAAGCCTTCCTGCTCCACAAGTGTTAATGCTTCTATAAGTGCCCGGGCTTCTAACACAGGGATATTGGCGGGAACTCTCAGTGGAGCCGAACTAGTATGGGGACATCTTAAGTCAAGCAAGGATAGAATGGAATTACGTGGTGCATGTTCGTTGGAAGCTAGAAATTCCCAGCCACGCGAGGAAATCCCCACAGCGCTAATCCCGTTGGGACCGGCTAGCGCTTTTTGTGCACCAATAGCTACAAAATCAATGCCCCACTCGTCCATAAGCACCGGCTCTCCCCCGATTGCCGAAACGGAATCTGCCACGGTTATGAGGTTTGATCGGCGTGCGATATCCAGTATTTCCTTTGTCGGATTAGTGCCCCCTGTGACCGCTTCTCCCTGCACGAAAGAAAGCGCACATGGATTATAACGTTCTATCGCTGCAGTAACTACTTCTACCGTTATTACTTCATCAAAGGGCACTTTAACCTCAATGACCTCTGCTCCACCACGTTCAAGCCATTTTCCGAAAATATCTCCATAGGGACCTGTCACTATATTGAGAATCTTGCGACCGGGAGCGGATATGCCTGCTGCTATGGCCTCAATTCCCAGGATTGCCTCGCCCGGAATAATTACCGGGGATTGTTGAGTTGATAAAAGTTTAGAGAGCAAGTGAGTGAGTGTATCAAACTCCGATAGAGTAAGAGGTCGAAATCCTTTATTATCTTGACTCATTATGAAATACCTCCTTCGATGTTGGATGTTGGCATTCTTGGAACAGCCGCCAATAGCTCGCGGCTATAAGACGTCTCCGGGTGAGTAAAGAATTGTTCCTTAGGGTTAATCTCAAGAACCTTTCCATGACGCATTACCGCAACAGTATCACTTATCGCATTTATAACTCCTAGGTCATGAGAGATAAACAGCAGCGTTAGATTAAGCTCCGATTTGAGATGGTTAAAGAGTTCAAGCACACTCAGCTGTACCGAAACATCCAATGCGCTCGTTGGTTCATCCGCAATAAGTATACTTGGCTCAACGCTTAAGGCGCGAGCAATTGCAATCCGCTGGCGCTGACCGCCGGAAAATTCATGAGGGTATCTGTCAAGGGATCTTTCGTCGATATGAACACGCGCCAGAAGCTCCTTACATCTTTTATCCACCCCAGAACGTTCAACAATTTTATGAAACAGCAGCGCTTCGGCAAGAATTTGCCTAATTGTATGTTTTGGATTAAGCGATGAATCCGGATTTTGAAATATCATTTGGATCATTTTATGCTGTTCCCGGCTTCGCTTCTTCCCTAGTGTTTGAGAACCCAGCACGACTTGTCCCTCATCAGGGGTAATCAGTCCGGCTATTACTCGAGCAAGAGTTGATTTACCTGAACCAGATTCGCCCACGAGACCAAGTGTAGTATGCTGCTGTAGCTCCAAGCTTACGTTGTCCAAGGCAGTAAATTTACCATAATGAACTGACAAATTTTCTATCCGCAATGCTGTCTTCATACACCTGCACCCCTTTCAAACTCTGGTAAAGGAAGTACCGCATTAATAAGCATCTGCGTATAGGGGTCCTGTGGGTTTTGCAGAAGGCTTAAGGAGTCACCACGTTCAACGATCTTACCCTCTTTCATAACACAAAGCTTGGAGCACATCGCAGCAGCAATGGCAAGATTGTGAGTTACAAACACGATGGCAAATCCAAGTTCGCTTTGAAGTCGTGTAATTGTCTCGATTATCTGCTGCTGAACCGTAACGTCAAGCGCTGTGGTCGGTTCATCACAAAGAAGTATACCCGGCTTGCACGCTAAAGCTATGGCGATTACAATACGTTGACATTGTCCGCCTGAAAGTTGGCTAGGGTATCGATCCGTATGCTTTAAAGAATCAGGAAGACCAAGCATTTCAAGCAGTTCCAAAGCTATGGTTCGTGAAGCCCTCCGGCTTACATTCTGTCTGTAGTACACTACCTCAGCAAGCTGCCGGACAACCGGACATAGAGGATCAAGCGCTCCTCTCGGGTCTTGAAAGATCATAGCAGCTCTACCATCACATTTGATGACCCCACTGACTTGTTCTACACCACGTGGGAGTAAACCAAGGATGGAACGCAAAGTAAGCGATTTCCCTGATCCGGATTCGCCTACAATCCCCAAGCTTTCGCCCGCTCCAACCGAAAGACTTACATTGGTGACTAGTTGTTTTTTAGATTTTGCAGCAAGCGACAGTCCTTCTATTTCCAAAATCGGATTCATAGAAATCATTTTCTCCTCCATAAGTCTGCCAGACCATCACCCACAAGGGATAACGCTATTCCCGTGTATACGACGGCGAGTCCCGGAACTGCTGAAAGCCACCAAGCTGTGGTTATAAAGGATTGACCATCAGAAATCATAGTTCCCCAATCCGGAGTAGGCGGCGCGATGCCGATACCGAGATAACCCAGCGTAACAATAGCCACAAGCAAACCAACCATATCCGTCATAAGTACTACCACTGCTTGGGGAAGTACATTAGGCAGTAGATGCCGCAGTATGATTTTTACCCCTGGTATCCCAAGGGTTTGAGCCGAAGCTACCCATTCCTGCTTGCGAAACGATGCACTAAGGCCTTTAATTACACGTGCATATACAATCCAGCCCACCAAGATAAAGGTGATATATATCCCCCGTTGACCTGCGCCACTGGCAAAGGCCACTATAATTACAATCAGATAGAAGGGAAAGGCAATAAAAGTATCGGTCACTAATGTAATAAGCGTATCTATCCATTTACCGTAATATCCAGCAAGCATCCCCAGAAACACACCCGTGCAAAAAGGTATAATCTCTGCCAACACCATGATTTTCAAATCCGTCCGCGCGGCATAAATGAGCCTCGTAAATAAATCACGTCCCAGTTGATCAGTCCCCAGCCAATGCTCAGATGATGGGGGCTGCAAGATAGCATACAGATTCTGGTCGGAAGGATGGTAAGGGCTTATAAACGGCGCCAGCACAGCCAAGCCTACCAAGATTATTAGCATGATACTTCCCACTAATAGAGATGGAGTATTAAGTATTCTATTGATGATACGTTTATTCTTATCGTCCGCTTGCAATGGAAGGTCTAATAGTGTGGGTTTCATTATTTTCCTTTCGTTCTGGGATCAAGCCGCCAGGAAGCGATTTCGATCAGGAGGCTGATGATTACTACAGATATCGCACAGTAAAGAGCTATACCTTGTATAACCGGGAAATCCCGTTTTGAAATGGATGAAAAAAGTAAACTTCCTATACCTTTGATGCCAAATACCTGTTCAACAACCAACGTACCACCAATCAGGTAGGAGATGTTTACGCCAAGGAGCATAAGGGTAGGAAGCGCGGAATTACGCAGAACATGCTTCATTAGAATAACCCTATTCGGTATTCCCGCCGCCTTCAAGGTGACGACAAAATCCGATTCTAGCACTTCCAACATTTGTGCCCTTAGAGAACGAATTAGTGTAGGAATTTGTGAAAATGCGACAGTTATCGCAGGTAGAATAAGACTGTGTAGTGTTCCAGTCACACCTTCACCGACTCCCCCCACGGGAAACCACCCTAGCCGAACGCTAAAAATCAAAATAAGTAACAAGCCCACCCAAAAAACTGGCATACCAAGTGTTATAGTAGGAAAAATCCGTATCATATGATCAAGCAGTCTATCTTTATGAGTTGCTGCAAGCGTGGCAAGCACAAGTGAAATAAGTATTGCCAAAAGGCTAGCCATCGCAATAAGCAGCAACGTAACGGGAGCTCGCTCTGCAATAAGTTCTCTTGAGGAGGTACCCGAAATAATCGAAGATCCGGTATCTCCGTTTATGAAGAGATTTTGCACAAAGCGCACGAACTGTTCCCAAAGAGGAAGATCCAGCCCGAGAGTATGGTGCATACTCTCGATAGCCTCAGGCGTGCTGTACTCCCCCAAGATCATTTTGGCGGGGTCTCCCGGCACAATCCTTATAATGAAAAAGACTGCCGTCACTACACAGATGATCACTACTGCTGCTCTTATAAGAGCAAGCAGTAGCCATCTGCGCGGTGAATCTATATCTACGAATTTTCTTAGCAGGTTGCTAGACTTAATCATTTTTAATATGAACATCCTCAAAACGAATGCTGCCGTTAGGAAGTACAACTATCCCATCAATATTAGAACGGACACCTTTCAAAATATCTGGGTAATAAAGCGGAATATAGGGAACTTCATCAGCAAGTGTCTGTTGAAGCTTGGCGTAAATATCCCCACGCTCTGTCCCATCCAGCGTTTTCTGTCCCTCGTACAAGAGCTTAGTAACTTCATCGTTCGTGTAATGAGTCCAGTACGACTTACTGAAGCCTTCTGGATCTGTCTGAAAAGCAAGGATCGAATTCGCTTCTGGAGAATCTGCCTGCCCACTGTTAATCATCGCTGAGAAATCATAAGCAAAGAAACGCTCACGGAATGAGGCCAACTCTATGGATTCAATCTCAATATTTATACCAATACTTTTGGCAGCTGCTTGAATGATCTGTGCCTCTTGAGCTCTTGCACTGTTTCCGGATGCGATAAGCAATTTCGTCGAGAACCCACTAGGAAATGATGATTTTGCAAGTTCTTCCTTGGCTGCAGTTGTATCGAATCCCAGTGCTTTGATCGAATCGTTTGTGTTGTAGGGAATTGCCGGTGGCAACAAAGAGTTTGCAACCTGGGCATAACCAAAGGTAAGCGCATTGGTCAATCCTTCACGGTCAATTGCTAGTGCCAGCGCGCGACGAACATGTACATCAGAGAAATGCTCATCCAGCGTATTGAAGAATAACTGTTCTGTTACCCAACTACCATTGGTAACCACAGTAGTGTCTGCCCCTTGCTTAATTTCATTTGCATTCCCAAGAGCTACTGACTCGATAGCGTCTACCTCACCAGCCTTGAGCTGATTGATAGCTTGGCTGTCATCTTCAATGAGTTTGTAGACAAGTTTGTCGATATAAGGCTTACCTTCCTGCCAATAGTTAGGGTTCTTGGTGAAAGTAAGATCACCCGCCTTATCCCATGTCTCAACGACAAAAGGTCCAGTACCTACGGGATTCTTAAAGAATTCCTCTTCGGAGACGCCGCCAAAATTGTTCGGAATTATACCATTAGAGAAATTACTTAGCTCTGAAATGAATGGTGTGTAAGGTTCTTTAAGCGTAATCACCAAGGTTGCAGCGTCTTGAGCCTTAAGTGACGCGACCTGCGCTGCTATAGCCAAAGGACCTCCAACATCCAAATGCCTTTGAAGCGAGAACACTGCGTCCTCAGCAGTAACTTCAGTTCCGTTAGAGAACTTCAGACCATCACGTAATACAAAAGTATAAGTTAAACCATCTGTACTAACAGTATGGGACTTTGCAAGCCAATCTACAATTTCACCCTTACTATTAAATGAAATTAGCGGTTCAAATACTTTATCAATTGCAAAAGCATTATTTGACGTAATTTGATTATGTAAATCCAATGAGTTTACAGAAGCCGGACGACCATACGTAAAAGTGCCACCTTCTGCAGGTTGATCGGCAACTTTGCTTTGGTTAGTTCCTTGATTTACGGTTTGATTTGCATCTTTATTTTGGCCCTGATCATTCTTTGATCCGGAGCATCCTGCCACAAAAACCAATAAAAGAATCAATAAAGGTCCAACCAAGAACGACTTCCTACGAAATGCGCTAAATTTTGACATGCCAGATCCCCCTCTTATCTAATTAATCTTATATGTTTAGTATGGATATCATTATGAATCAATGTACCTCTCCCGTCAATCGAAATTAATTAACGAGTTGATTAATCTACCTTACGAGGGGAGTCGTTTTTTTGCAATAGTCCATTAGAAAAGAACTCTATTGCATTCGAATCAACTAGCTGTTATAGTATGACTATAACAGCTAGAATAAAGGAGGTGCCCACTTGATTATTGAACTTGATATGCAATCAGAGGTTCCAATCTATACACAATTAGTGAATCAAATCATCGAAGGGATCGCGAGCGGGCGCTTACAGCTTGGAGAACCACTTCCATCCGTTCGCAGTCTCGCAGCAGACATCGGTGTCAACCTTCATACGGTTAACAAGGCATATACCTTACTAAAGCAAGATGGATTTATTCAAGTTCACCGCCAGAAAGGTGTTGTTATCCATCCGGATGGTATGCCTCCGGTAACGGCCGAATACAGTGATAAGCAGCGCCAAGAACTCAAGCCCATCGTTGCTGAAGCCATCTGCCGAGGCATGAGCAAGGAAGAATTACTTCAGATTGTCGAACTTATTCACGAAGAAATAACACATAGTGGAAAGGAGACTTCATAATGCAACTACTCTCTGCTTTTATCTTGATAATGCTGTTTCTTCCCATAGCTGCCGTCCTGGCTTTTACTCCCTATTTCACCAGGGAAACGATCAGCTTCGGAGTTTCGGTTAGTGAAGAGCATTACCGTAGTGATCTTTTACGCAAGATGCGTAAGAAGTTTGCTTCTATCAGTGTCGTGATCTATAGTATTTTGCTCCTAACTAGTCTCATCGTACTGGTGCAAACAGGAGATCTGGGTCAATCGATAACTGTAGGTGTTTGTGTGATCGTTATGATCATCGTATCTGTTGTTATGAACCTCACCTTTTATTTTAAAATGAAAAAACTCAAACCTTCCCTTCCACCTGGTCCCACCAGTGGCAAGACAATCCTAGCTATTGATACTAGTTTTCGCCAGCATAAGCTCATACTTTCTAACAAATGGTTTCTGGTTCATTTCGCTATCACCGTAATTTGTACGATCTTTGTCTTTGCCAATTACGACCGAATTCCAGAAATAATTGCAATGAAATTTGATTTCCAGGGTAACGTCATAAGTAGTGCTGCCAAGTCCTATTGGTCCGTCTTGTTCCCGAATATCATGCAAGTGATCATGCTCTTAGTATTCCTGATGGTCAACCATAGTATTTCGAGCAGTAAACAACAGATCCATGCTGGGGATCCTGAACGCTCCATCAGACGAAACATCGTATTTCGCCGTAAATGGTCTCTGTTCACGCTATTATCCGCATTTGCAATAACATTCCTATTCGCCTTTATTCAGTTGAATATGATTTATCCCATGAAAGTAGAGATCTTAGCATTCGTGAGTATTCTGGTTCCGGTCTTCATTGTCCTATTTGCCATAATCCTCGCCTTTACTACCGGACAGGGTGGTAGCCGAATCGAACGTTCAGAGGTTGGTTCTCCCATACAACCCGTGAATGATGATGCTTATTGGAAACTTGGAGTCATATATTTCAACCCCAAGGACCCCGCAATATGGGTGGAAAAAAGGTCAGGTATCGGATGGACAATTAATACAGCAAATCCCATGTCCTGGATTATCTTTATTGGCCTTATCGGCATCATTACTCTGGTCACCGAATTTGCAAAATAACTGCAAATTCAGTAGATAGATAACTATTAATTCAGATTCTTAGGAGGAACCCTCATGTCCAAGAAAAACAAGAAGTTCCATGTAGTTGCAACAACTGCTCTGGCACTCACACTTACCTTACCAGCACTCTCAACCTCTGCTGCATCTGTACAGAATGGGTCAAAGCTAACTCCCATACGGGATGTAGCAGCTAAGATCGGTGCAGAGATCAAATGGAATCAGAGTACGCAAAGTGTTACCCTTACTAACAACAATCATGTAATTACCTTTAAAATCGGCGAAAAAAAGGCATTAATTGACGGGAAGTCTGTCGCTTTAAACCAACCATTCCGTCTCGTATCCGGTCACACCTTAGTTGATGCAAACTTTATTACCAAAGCGATGACATCTCAGGAAGCCGCTGAAGATGCTGATACCGCTGACCTATTCCTTGAGTTGCTAAAATCCGGGGACGGAACCAGCGCAGCCAAGTATGTAAGTCCAACATCGTCCACTGCTCGCCCCGAGGCTTTCCTTAATACAGCATGGAGTAGTTTCGCAGCTCAGTTCGGTGGTGTTAAAGGAGATCCCATCAAGAACGAGAGCAGTAATGCTATTCACCGGAATGTAACCTATACGTTCCAGGGTGCCATTCCCTTTGACCTAACGCTAAGATTAAATCTTGCGGGTCAAATTGACGACATGTTCATTGCCGTTTCTTCCGCTTCAAATTATCAAAAGCCATCCTATGATATTGCCTCTTCCTACATTGAACAGGAAGTTGTCGTGGGTGAAGGTGCGCTCGCCCTACCCGGAACGCTCACTACTCCAGTTGGCAAAGGGCCATTTCCAGTCGTTGTGTTAGTTCACGGTTCAGGTATGCATAACCGTGACTCCGCTATCGGCGGGTCAAAGCCGTTCCGTGACCTTGCTGTAGGTCTTGCTTCCAAAGGTATTGCAGTACTTAGATACGACAAAGTAACCTACGAGCATACATTCAAAGTGGCTTCACAGCCTAAATTTACATTAAAAAAAGAAACTGTTGATGACGCTATTTCAGCCGTGGAGTTACTTAAAGCAAATCCCAATATCGATGCTTCCCGCATCTTTGTCGCAGGACATAGTCAAGGCGGTCTCGCTATGCCACTTATTCTGGACGCCGATAAGAACGGCGATATAGCTGGTAGCATTCTGCTGGCTGGACCTAGTGACACATTCATTAATGTTATGGCAGAGCAGCAAGTGGAGCTAGTATCCCGTCTTAAAGGGTTGGGTCAAGATACGACACCTTATGAGCAAAGTGCCGCATTAATTAAGAGCATGTCCGATATGTTAAACGATCCGCAGTATTCAGTGGATAACCTCCCAGCTCAATTCCCATTCCAACCTTCTTATTGGTGGTTTGAGCAAAAAGGGTATAAACCATCTGATCTTGCCAAGAAACAATCCGGACAAATGTTAATCTTACAGGGGGAGAACGATGTCCAAGTATCGATGAATCAATTCGACGGATGGAAAACAGCGCTGAAGGATCGCAAAGATGTCCAATATAAATCGTATCCTAAAGTGAATCACTTACTAGCTGAATACGATGGGGTATCAGTGGCTGCAGAATATGCCCTACCATCCAATGTATCCAAAGCCATTATTGACGATATCGCCGCATGGGTTCAAAACATAAAATAAAGATCATTCTTCCCTATCAAATATCGCAAATTAAAAACGGGGCTATTCCATTAGTAGATTTATCTACTAAGGATAGTCCCTTATCTATTTATTCTACTTTCTATGCTCTCATCCAATCACCCTTCTACTATTCATCATATAGTGTTTTCAGAAGGGAGATGATAACATTGCCATTATCAAAAGAAGTAAATATATCTCAGGTTTTTCCACGGCTCACTATATTCTCCGAAGAAAATTTCCGTGGCTCAAGCAGAATTCTCAGAGGGAATCTAGGAATTCGGAATACAGATAGTATCCTTGATGGAATTGAAAGTCTTCGTTTCTTCTCCACAAGTTCTAATGCAACATTAGTTCTATTTACTAGAACAAGATTTCGTGGAAACTTCCGTGTCCTTCGTGGAAACCACAATATTGCAGACCTAGATGATTTTATCTCAGGTCAAGATGTCGAATCCTTAATCTCAACTAATCAAAGATTAACACTAACTCAAATTCGAAATATTCGTGACCGTGGAACCCTACCGTCTGGATACAGTACATTCTAAAAAGTTTGTCTTCATGCGTAAATAAAATGACCGACCAAGGCTAACCTCCTTGATCGGTCATTTTGTATTAGTTAAGGAATTTTCCCACTTAAGAAGAATGTATCATCATACCCATTTCTCGTGCCGCTTCAATCAACACAGGACTAAATTCGATTAGCGTTTGTGGTGACAGTCGACTCACGGGTCCTGATAGCGATAAAGCCGCTGCTATTTTTCCCGTTCGATCAAAGATGGGTGCAGAAACCGCAGCCGCTCCAGGCTCACGCTCCTCATAGCTTGTAGCATACCCAAGCTTACGTATCTCCTCTAATTGAGACACATAAGCCTGCCGATCGATTGTAGGAGGCCACTCACGATCCTCCAGCACAGCATTTAATACTGCCTCGTCGGCATAGGCAACCAACACCTTACTAGATGCGCCCACATATAACGGCAACCTTGCACCCACGACGGCAACCCGTCTAATCGCCTGATTGCTCTGGACAGCTCCAATTCTCAACCGATCAATTCCATCACGTAGGTATAAGCTAACTGTCTCGCCTAAGCGGTCACGGAGCTGTTCCATTTGTGGTAATAATAGAATCGCTGGATCATCATTCTGGGATAAGTGAGCCGATAGCTCCCAAACTTTCATCCCAAGACGGTATTTCTCTGTTGATGTATCACGTATAACAAAACCCTTATCCTCTAGTGTAGCTAAGAGCCTATGCACAGTACTTTTGTGTATCCCAATCCTTGCGGAGATTTCAGTAAGTCCAAGATCGCTCCCCTTGGTGAAGCACATCAATATATCAAGCGCTCGTTCAACAGCACGAACCGTTAATTTGCGGTCTTCCATTCAGTCTACCCCCTCCGGTTTCACTACATGAAACGTGGTTACATAAATTATATGGAAAACACTCCATTCCGTCAATTATTGACTTTATAGAGTGCTAGTCTTACGATAGTTTCATAGTGTACCGCCTTTATTCGACAAAACTTGATTGAATTTTCATTCGATCTACTCATATAATTTAAATATAATATTAAAAATTGTTTAGGAGGAGAGACCATGAGCCAAACGAGCCAAAGCCACCTCTCCCTAAAATCCGAGATGAATGAAGCTACGCCTTCTGTGATATCAGCTCGGCATATCAGTATCAAGCATATCGTTGTTGCTTTTCTACTATCCATCCTATTCTTTCTAATATTCTGTTTTGTTTCCTTACACGGATACATTGCCTGGGTTCTATCCAATCCGACAGTAGCCCCTCTATACTCGAATCCAAAGCTTTCTAAAGATTTAGAGTATCAGGATGTCATTTTTCCCGCAGCTGACGGAAGTCGGATCATGCAAGGTTGGTATATTCCCGCAGATCAATCTAAGAAAACGATCATATTTAGTCACGGATATGGAGCAAATCGCGAAGAAACCTGGGTTCCAATGTACGATCTGGCCCACTTCGCTCATAGCTTGAACTACAATGTGCTGATGTTTGATTATGGATTTGCTGCTCAGAACAGCAAGGAAGTAGCTACCGGTGGCAAGAAAGAAAAGGAACAACTCCTTGGAGCAATTCAATTATCCAAACAACTTGGTGCGCAAGAGCTCGTCATTTGGGGCTTCTCCATGGGGGCTGGGACTGCACTGCAGGCTGCCTTGACCAGCCAAGATATCGACGGAATGATACTCGATAGCACCTTTCTGTTGGAACCAGATACGATGTATCACAACATCCGGCAGAATATCAATCTACCAAGGCATCCCTCTTTGGAAATTATCGGTCTTTTACTTCCGGCACTCAATGGCACAAGTTTTCGACAAATCCCATATTCTGAGGTGAAATCGAAAGACTATCCTTTCCCAACCCTATTCATTCATGGAACTGAGGACGAGAAGGCTCCTTATCCGATCGCTGAGCAATTGGCTGAGAATCAGACTAATCCTGCATCTGGGGTATGGATTTCCGAAGGTGCACATCATGAAATGATTTTCCGCGAGCATCCGAAAGAGTATTTACGCAAAGTATCCAACTTCCTTAGCAATATTGAATTATCATCTACCGATTAATTAATTCACCTGTTGCACTCAAGGGGGCCATTTAACGATAGCATAGTCCAAACCTTCTCTCGAATAGGTATTTAATAGCGATGAGAACTTTAGGAGGTTAGCTATGCTATTCGTTTATGGCCCTTATTTGCCTGTCCGAATTTTAGAAGAAATTCGCTTTTGGAAGGAGCAGGAGAAAGAACACACTGATGTCATTAAAGCAATCATCCCTAGTTTAGAAGTTTGTTACGTAAACCTACTTAGTGAGTGGCAAAAGGTCTTTGCTGAGGTAGAGCAGTCCGCCCATATTTTGCTACAATATGCCCTATCTTCAGAACAAGCCGCTTGTGACCCTCTGTTAATACAGCAAACCGAACAACTCCTCGAAGTAGCTTGCCGGCAATCGCATGAATTCATAAGACAGTTGTATTGTATTTTGGAGCAAAGTATCGCTGTAAGAGAAGTTCCGCTTGCAAAAACAGTGCTGCTGCATATCATTCGCGAATCGGAATATTTCCTCTGCGTGCTTGAAACCCTCAACCGCCCTGGAGAACTCGCCAGCAATGTTAACAATGCCCCAGCTATTCTAGACCCTCACTACCAAACTATTGTCGGTTCTCATACCATGATAAGCAGAGACATCCCCCTCTCAATTGATATCCTAGAAAAGGAGATCAACGAACTGAACACTGATCTGCCTACACCTGAGGTGCGTAAGGGCAGCAATATAAGAGAACCTAATCGTTCCGTACCGATTGGAGGACATACCCTGCCCCCACTACCTTACGCTTACAATGCACTTGAACCTTACATTGATGAGAAGACCATGCGCATCCACCATGACAAACACCATAAAACCTATGTAGATGATTTAAATGTTGCTGAGAAGAAACTCCAGGAGGCCCGGAAATCAGGTAATTTTGATCTGGTGAAACACTGGGAACGAGAACTAGCATTTAACGGGGCCGGGCACTACCTACATACGATATTCTGGGATACGATGAGCCCTGAAGGTGGTGGCAAACCTGAAGGTGAATTACTGGAACAAATCAAATCGGATTTTGGCAGTTATGATGCTTTCCATAATCAATTCTCCAAAGCCGCTGAAAAGGTTGAAGGCGGTGGCTGGGCCGTTCTTGTCTGGAGTCCACGTAGTCATCGTCTGGAAATACTGACAGCTGAGAAGCATCAGAACCTATCGCAGTGGGACATCGTACCACTTCTCCCACTGGACGTATGGGAACACGCCTACTATTTGAAACACCAGAACCAACGTAAGGACTATATTGCCGATTGGTGGAATGTCGTTTATTGGCCCGAGGTGGCAAAGCGTTACAATGAAGCGAAGAAGCTCAAATGGCAACCTTTCTGATTCTGGCACTCTATCTATATCTATAAAAAATAGGCTGACGTTGGTTAATTACCATCGCCAGCCTATTTATTTAACATGATTAATCCTTGATTAATGACAAGAACTCCGCTCTTGAAGCGGCATCGGTACGAAAACTCCCCCGTACTGCAGAAGTGATCGTCTTACTCCCTGGCTTCTTAACACCACGAGCGCACATGCACAAATGTTCACCTTCCACGACAACCATGACACCAGCGGGATCCAGTACTTCTTCCATAATGTCAGCAAGTTGTGAAGTGATTCGTTCTTGCACCTGCAAACGCCGGGTAACAACTTCGACTAGTCGGGCCAGCTTACTGAGCCCCGCGATTCTTCCACTTGGGATATATCCGATATGCGCTTTGCCGAAGAAAGGCGCCATATGGTGCTCGCATTGACTGTAATACACAATGTCTTTTACAATAACGAGCTCTTGATGATTCTCTTCGAACGTAACACCGAGTACCTCACGGGGATCAATCTCATATCCTCCGAATATTTCTTCATACATCCGGGTGACCCGGGCTGGGGTTTCATGTAAACCCTCCCGTTCGATATCTTCGCCAATCAGCTTTAAAATTTCACGAACGTGATGCTCAATCTGATCTCGGTTCTCACCGACTTTGTTGTTTACGTAATCTTTAAGTCCTGCCATCAAGCGCCTCCTCCTTTCCAAAAACTCCGTCTTCTAGGAGCGATTAAGTTTACTTTTTCTTACGTTTTGCTGCTGGCGCTCCTGGTGCATTTGGTGCTCCGCCTTGATTCTTCATCATTTGCTGTGCACGTTGCATCTGTTTGCCATTCAAGTTGTAACCCATTTGTTTAGCCATCTTCTGAAGCATTTGCGGGTCATTCTGCATCTTTGTCATCTGACTACGTAGATAGTAGACACCGATGAAGAAACCGCCAACTAAACCGACAATAAGAGTAATAATAGGTATTACGTAATTCATCACTCAGCCACCCCTGTATTAATATAACCAACACTATACATTATAGCTTGTACAACTAAAAAATATAATAGCATTACCATTACAACCTAGCAAATCCAATCTGAATAACGCTTATACCACTAACTAAAGAATAATTGAAGAAATTAAGCTAAAACAGCCTCAATAAATACCGTTGTCTCAACTGCCAAATCTATTTCCTTAACATCTAAATCATCACCTGAACCACGGATAATACGAATTACGGGGCGTCCGGGAAGTCCACGGTGTTGCTGGACAACTACTCCATTCTCCTTCGTAGACAACCGTACACCTGTACCATTCGGATATACTGAGACGATTCTTGTAAACTCCACCAGCACTTCGTGGTCAAGTTCATGTTCAGAAGAGGCCATCAAACTTTCGCATGCCTCATGTGGAAGCAACGCACGTCCCGTTCCTTCTGAGCCACCACCAATCAAATTATCGTAACGATTTGCAACCGCTACTATCTTGGGGTATAGATGAATTTCTTCTCCCATAAGTCCACGCGGCACACCACTTCCATCCATCCGCTCGTGATGTTGAAGTGCTGTGTGTGCGATTAATAGATTAAATTCACGTTTATGCTTTAATACCTCAAACCCCCGCCAAGTGTGATGATTCCTCATATCATCTTCATCGGCACCCTCGGGTAACGGAATGGACTTACCCATGTCATGCAGTAAGGCTCCTACTGCTAAATCCTTCAATTGAGAGAAGCCAAGCCCCATATTTAATCCAATCATTGATGAAATTAAACAAACATTAACGGCATGAAGATATTGAGCATTATCCGCTGTCCTGATATCCGTCAGTTGTAGAAGTACATCCTTATGATTCAGCACATCATTTAACAAAGCATCTACGCCGCCGAAGACTTTCTTAGTGCTCCATTCTTTACCCGATCGAACTGCCTCATGCAATTCGTTCATTTCTCGAAATACCTGTCCTTTGGTTGATTCGCTCAAAACTTCATCCATTTGAATATCCTCAAAATCCGTATCTTTGATATACAGCATGGTAACACCAATCCGTTTCAACGTGTTGATCATATAGACTGTAAGCTGAACGCCGGAAGATAACAAAACCGTACCATTAGAGGAATATACCGTTCTACCAAGATATTGCCCTTGTTCGATATCCTCAACACTTATGAACCTCATAATCTCAATCCCCTCTGATGACTAATACCATCTGATGTCTCTGCCATACCAAATCTAAAAACCAAAATTCGCTCCCTGCAGCGACATGGAATTAATCAAACCTCCGGTGTTTCAGCCTCCATGAGCTTGCTTTCAGCATTTCGCAGACGCTTCAGTACCTCTTCGTCCGTCTCTGTAGCAATTGCTTTGACAATAGCACTTAGTGCTTCTGTCCCCCCGATTCGACTTAATGCCCAAGCGGCTGTTCCCCGCATCACAGGTCTTGAATCTTTTATCAGTATATCTATTAATTTCGGCACAGACCCGGGATCTTTGAAGTTCCCTAGTGCAATAATCGCATTTCGTTGAATAGGGTTCTTTCCTCTCCAAGCCGCAGCACTTGTTCCGAAACGTTCTTTAAACTGTCGATTGCTTAAATCCAGAATAGGTAAGAGCAGCGGTTTCACCGTTTCAGGATCAGGTTGAAGCTCTGGACGATGGTTCCAATGTTTCCCTTTATTCTTAGGGCATACCACCTGACATGTATCGCAACCGTACAACCGATTACCTATCTTCAGCATAAATTCCTCTTCCACGAACCCCTTGGTTTGAGTTTGGAATGAGATACAACGCTGTGCGTTTAATACCCCAGGACCGACTAGCGCACCCGTTGGACAGGCATCTAGACATTTCGTACACTCACCACAGTCTTCAGTAACCGGAGTATCCGGTGGAAAAGGAATATTAGTGATAAGTTCGCCAAGGTAGACCCAAGTTCCCCACTTCGGGGATATAATCAAGCAATTTTTCCCTTTGAATCCGATTCCAGCGCGATCAGCTACCGCACGGTCGACCAAAGCACCTGTATCCACCATATTCTCAATTCTAGCCTCAGGAATACGTTCCCTGATGAAATCCTCTAATTTCCTCATGGCCTCACGGAGTACTAAATGGTAGTCTCGTCCCCAAGCCGATCTAGCTAGAATCCCCCTTCGCTCACCAGGGGCCGATTTCGGTGGATTCTCCATTTTGGAGGGATAGGCCACAGCAATAGAGATGAGCGAAGCTGGTTGTCCATCAAAAGAAAGTTCAGGATAAATCCGCTTGTCGATATCCGGTTCTTCAAAACCAGATTCGTAGCCCTTCTCGCGCCGGTCTAGTAACACAGCCTTTAATGAAAGAAATGGATCAGCCGAGGCAAATCCTATATCGTCGATCCCAAGCGATGGGGCGGCCTCTTTAATCTCTCGCTTTAATTCAGCCCACATAGATTCCCTGCTTGGCTTACGAGCTTTCAAGTTATTATCCACCTCATCACCTCCTTTGATGTCTTCTTGATGTCATACGAATCATAGCAAATACTACAAACCTCTTATTTTGGAGATAGGCCAAAAAACAAACTCAGCCCTACCCACAATCTGTTCACTCTTCACACTTCCAAAAGAGCGACTGTCTTTACTCCGTCCAGCATGGCGATTATCCCCCATAACGAAGTATTCGTTCTCTCCGAGCGTAAGCGGCTTAATGTCACTATCCTGTATTTGGACATCCGTATAAGGCTCATCTTGAGATTGCCCGTTAACTATTAATTTATGCTCACGGATCTCCACTGTATCCCCAGGTTCCGCTACGACTCGCTTGACCAGAAACATCTTTCGATCAGATCCAGTACTAGGGTCCTTTAATACCACAACATCCCCACTCTTCGGAGATCCGATATGATACACCAGCTTATTTACAAATAGACGTTCCTGGTTTTCTAAAGTCGGCTCCATGGATTGCCCTTTGACTAACGACAAATTGAACACAAATATATTTAACAGCAGCATGACCACAAAAGCGATCAGTATCGTTTTACTGAAATCCCAGAGTTCTACAAGCCATGTCTTCTTAGACTGCAGAATTTCCTCAGCAGCGATGGCCTTATCTTGTTCGTTCGTATGATTTACATCTCCCGAAGGAATAACAGGTTCCATTCCACACCTCGGTTATAAGTTATTTAAAAATTGCGCTAATAATAGAAAAGCATATCCCTCGCCCAAATGCAACGGACGAAAGATATGCTTAGTTCATTCCAATATAATACACGCGATATTGGCCCGATTAAGATCCCGACAACGAGTGAACCGCTGCAATATTAAGTTTCTGGAAAGCCTCAAGAAACTTATTAGCTCCGTATCCCATCGCTTCATAAAGCGGCATTGCCACTCCCTTGTTATGCTCGTCCCCCGCTATCATAATACGGTGAACCTTCCGCTGTTGGAAACGTTGTTCCATAGCAGTTACAAGACTTTTGCCAGCTCCACGGCGTCTGTAATCTGGGTGAATGGCGATCCGGTAAATACAACCCAAATCCTTCTGATCGATCGTTCCAATAAGTACACCAACGATCTCTTCGTCCACTTCCGCGATCATGATTAACTCAGAATCCCAAGACAGTTGTCTGGCAAACGCCCGCTTAGTGTCTTCGTAACATTCTTCCGATAAGGCAACCTGCAAAAGCTCCATCACTTGATTGACATCACTCAACTGAAAGGAACGGATACGCATGCTCTGATCTCCCTTTTCTTATGCAAGATAGATTCATGTAAAATTTAAGGTTCAATTTTACATCAACCAAATAGTTTGAAACTAGACAAAAAACGAGAAAAAACCTCTTCTTTGTCCATTAAACCATAATAATCTCCAGAATACATCACTTTTCTTCTGGAAGCGCTTTATATTAAGCGTTTACATTTAATATTCTCGAAAAATATTCATACTTTGGAAATGTAAATGCATAAATCTTTGATAATTCCCAAAATATAGGATAGTTAACACTGAGTTAACACAACTCTAAATCAGGAGATGATCACACCAATGTTAATTCATAAATCTCTATTTATTTACTCAAGTTGTATATATTTAGTATTAGGTTGGGACACCCTACCGGAGAGGATACAGCATATCACTTATACTAATCAGGAGGCATCTACTACCGTGACGCATCAATTACCCGCTCTACCTTACCCTGCAAATGCACTTGAGCCATTTATCGACGAACAAACGATGAACATTCATCACGATCGGCACCATAATACTTACGTCACCAATCTTAATACTGCACTAGAAAGTGCTCCAGAGCTTCAGAACAAAAGCGTGGAAGAGTTACTCTCCCATTTGGATGAAGTACCTGAGAGTATCCGTACAGCAGTACGAAACAATGGCGGCGGACACGCCAATCATTCTCTGTTCTGGACAATCATCGGACCCGGTGCTGGAGGTGCTCCTAGCGGCCCAATTGCATCCGCAATCGACCGTGAGCTAGGGGGCTTCGATAAATTTAAAGAAGATTTCGCGAAAGCTGCGACAACCCGCTTTGGAAGTGGCTGGGCTTGGCTCGTAGTGGGTAAGGACGGTAAGCTTGCCATAACAAGCACACCAAACCAAGATAGCCCACTCTCTGAGGGTCTGACTCCCATCCTCGGTCTCGACGTATGGGAACATGCTTACTATTTGAAATATCAGAATAAACGTCCTGATTACATCGCTGCCTTCTGGAACGTAGTGAACTGGGACGAAGTTAATAAACGCTACGAAGCTGCTAAGAAGTAATTAATTAGTAGGAAAAAGAATTATCATATGGAAAAACAAAGCCCCAAGGTCTTCCTGTCTTGAACAGGACAGCTCTATGGGGCTTTGTAATATGGTGTTACAAACATTATATTGGTAACTGGACAGTCAAAAATTTTGCATACCTAAGAGGCTAGAAGATCCTTTTCAAATCAGGAGTTTCCTGCTTCTTTTTAATTTTTAGTGTTATGGATAGATGAGGGGGGTGAGCAAACAAGTGAAAAATAGATTTGCGTAAATAAGCCATGACAGTGGCTTCGAAAACGATGACTTTGGATGGCGTTCAAAATAGCGGATAAACAAAGTGGGAACGCGGTGCGAATGCGTACCGCGACTTGCTCCAGAATTGCTAACTAAAGCCGCCGATCACCAGCTTCATACCATGAAAGGTACACATAAATGTTAGTCGATATCTTGTCTGAGCGGACACTGAGTCCGTTATTTACTGAAATATCCCTGTTTTGTGATCTGTGCGGACACTGGTTCCGCTATTCGCTCAAGTATCTTTGATTATGATATATTTGAGACGAATAACGGATCTCAGGTCCGCAAAACTCAAAAAAAAGCCTAAAAAAGACAGAATAGCGGATCCTATGTCCTCTCACCTTGAATCTTAGCTTACGTATTCGACTTAACGAAGTGGAGGTATTCTTCATGGTACTGAATTATAAAGTCATAAGAATCCTATCTGCACTACTTGTGATCATATTAACGATATTCATCATACATTTTACTATCGATTTCGTTCATCCCAGAACTACCTTTGAAATTCAAATCGGCCATGAAGAAGATGATGAATTGCCGGGAATGAGAGATAACGGCACCCTATTTACTAACGACAGTCAACTGATCGCACTAGCTATTTATCCCGATCAACGGGACCCTGCGGCGATCGCTCAGTTATGTGTAACGAAAAAAGGTTCTCAACAGATTTTACAAGAAGAAAAGATTAGAGAGTATGCAGGTTTGGCTGCTTACCCAATCTACTTACATAATTTAACATGGTCATCAGGCGATTATACAATTACGCTAAAAAGAAGTAGTACAACGGTACAATCTTTGGATTTTACTTTAAAGTAATAAAAATACACATGAACGATCAACTTCCAGCCCTCTTGGTTTAGAAAAGTATCTGGCAGGGTAAAATACCCCTATCACTTTTCCAAGGAGGGATATTCATGGGAACAGATCATTCAGACAAACTTACCAATGATCCGCAAAAACTGTTAAAACTGAAACATGAAGACGATGCCCAGAAGGCACAGTTTACGAATTTTGCGCGCAGTGTTAGTGGAGAGACTCCTGTAGAGCAAGGTCAGGAGTTTACACAACAACAGCGTGAGACTGATCAACAGAATAATCTGAAAGATGTCGAAAACCGGACATTGGAGTAGTTCTTCTACATGCTAGCAGAGATATTAAAGAAGAAGGACGGCATATGCCGTCCTTCTCTTCTATGCAATGATCCGCTAAGTATAGCTTTATCTTCAAATTCAATTTATTTTTCATTAATTTTTTTTAAGTTTTCTTGCCATTTTTGTGTTTGAAACTTCAAAAGCTTCTCATAACCAGCATTTTGAGCATCCTGTTCTGCCTTATCTAGCAGGGCTATTACTTCTTGCTCATCTTTGGCAAACAGTGCCTTAGCCCGAACCTGATCTGCAATATCAGCTATTTGTTGCATTATTATTCCTTCTGCTGAATCTGGTAGTGGATTAATGTTCCCAAATTCCGTCGCATCAAAAGAAGTTTTCCACCCAACATTGGTTTGCGACACCGTAGCCCAATCCCGCTTATCTTCAGGTAGATTCATTTCATTGACTGATTTGGATTCATCGATAAACGTCGTATTACCTGCCCACTGGAATGTATCCCAAATCGCCATCAATTTAGTTCGTTCTTCAACATCGTTAGCATATTTTTCTGTGTATAATGGTGCACCCGTATCACTCGTTCCCTGCCAATAGGTTCCTTCTGGTCCCCAAAAAATAATCCGTTCTCCTTCTTCCCCTGTCAGCCAATCTAAATAAGCGAATATACCTTCGGGATTTTTGGCCGCAGTTGTAATCACACTCACATTCCAGCCAAGGGAATCAAACTCATTGACCCAAACCTTATTAGGATCAACACCTTCTTTATGAAGTGGCCAGATCATGGTATAACCAGCTTCCGGGTCCTTAGCTTTTAACATACTATTCGCTTCTGTCCCCATAACGGTAGTAGTAAAGTCACCGTAAATAGCAACCATACCCTTATTAATTTTCTCCTTCACCTGGTCCCGCGTCTGCGTAATCGCATCCTGAGTAATTAACTTTTCTTCAAACAATTTGTTGGCAAATACCATTGCCTCCCTATATACCGGGTCACTGAACAAAGATTTCAACACGTTTCCATCAGGAACCGCACGATTCATCAAATGACCAACCGTTCGATCTTCTGACATTCCCGCATATAAGAAATCAATTCCTTGTCCGGAAATGCCCACTTCAAATGGAACCACTTCTGGATGCTTCTCTTTGACTAATTTTAAATAACTATATAAATCATCGAAAGTTTCCAACTTTGGCGACCCTAGATCCTTATAAATCTTATTATTTATAGCATATCCACCATTACCCATTGGCCGTTTTGTATACCAGTTAGGAAACTGATACAGCTTTCCATCCTCAGAACGCAGCATATTAAGCGTCTTATCTCCAGCCCACTTTTTCAAATTAGGATATTTATCTAAATAGGCGTCCAGCGGTACAAGCTTACCTGCCTTTCTAAGCTTCTCTACATCTGTCCCACGATCTCCCCATATCACATCTGGTAATTTCCCCGACGCAATCATGGTGTTAAATTTCTGCAGTGCTGTCCCACCTGATTGAATCGGTTCGACCGTTACTTTCTTATTTTCTTGAATCCACTTTGTTGCTGGATCTTGACCCCACGGATTCATCGTGTACCAATCATAATTACCATAGAAGGAGAACTTTAACGGTGTTTCCCCTAGAACAAAATTTCCTGCAGTTCCTTGGTCCACTGTTTTATTCTGATTGGATACCTCTCCCCCCTTACCACAAGCTGCGAACAGAACACTCATACTTAACATAAGAGCAAGGAAAAGAAACATTGATTTTTTTCTAATTTTCACATTCATTCCCCCATTATAAATATAGTATATAAAAGCCTAGCTTAGCTTTGATACCCCTCACTAAATTTGCAAACTCATTCCTTGATCGAACCGATCATTACACCTTTTGTAAAATACTTTTGCAAGAAAGGATAGACCAACAAGATTGGGACCGTCGCAACAAGCATCGTCGACATCGTCAGTGATTTTGTTGTAACACTTTGCATGCTGGCCATATGACCTTGAGCCGCGGCGTTCGTCTGCATCATCTGCTCTGACATAATGTTGGAGCTCAATATTTGCTGTAGCAAAGTTTGAATGGGCATCAAATGCTCCGATGTAATATATATACTTGCTGTAAACCAGTCGTTCCAATGCCATACCGCCGCAAATAACGAGAGCGTGGCAATGACCGGACCAGAAATAGGAACCACAATACTGAAGAAGGTTCTCCAATTGCCACAACCATCAATTTTTGCTGATTCTTCAAGGCCTTCCGGTAATTCTATAAAAAAGGTACGAAATATGATCATATTCCAGACACTGATAATGTTCGGAATAACCATGACCCAAAAGCTATCCATCAGTCCCAACTCACGATTGATCAGATAAGCTGGTATTAGTCCTCCGCTGAAGTACATGGTAATAATACACATAATCATAAAATATTTACGGCCAATCAACTGTTTTTTGGACATGCCATAGGCGAAGATCGCGGTACAAGTAATCGATATCGCAGTACCTATTACCGTTCGTAAGATAGAAATAACAAACCCACTCATCATTCGTTTATCTTGAAAGACAACTTTATAGTTCTCTAATGTAAACTCTCTGGGCCAAAACGTAATTCCCCCAAGCGACGTATCTGAACCTGCGTTAAAGGAAATAACGACCGAATTCCAAAATGGATACAACATCACAAAAGACATAACAATTAAAAACACATAAATTGAGATCATAAAAATTCGATCAGAATTAATTGTCCTCATAGAACTTCACCTGCATTTCAAATAATTTATGTAACATAAAGTGATCGATTTACCAGAGACTTCGGCCTAACTTACGAGCAATCGCATTCGCAATCGTCAGCAGAGCAACACTTATAATAGACTTATACAATCCAACTGCTGCAGCATAGGAGAATCGCGAATTTTTAATACCTACGCGATAAACATACGTGTCAATTACGTCCGACACATCTTGAAGTACGGGATTTTTCGCTAATAATAGAATGTCTTCAAAACCAGCACTCAAAATATCACCGACAGCTAATATCATGAAAATAATAATGACACCCGCGATTCCTGGAATAGTAATGTACATAATTTTCTTCAACCGGGTGGCACCATCGATTGATGCTGCTTCATACACTTCAGGATTGATACCTGCTATTGCTGCGATATAGACAATCGCTGAGAAGCCTATTTCCTTCCATACTCCTGTTGAGATTAAAATTCCCCAGAAATAATTCGGAATCGAAAGAAAGTTGATCGGTTCATTAATTAGATTAAAATTCTCTAGCAACATATTTAAACTTCCATTTTCCGTAGCTAGAATCGACATAGCTAAACCCGACACAATAACCCATGAGAGAAAGTGTGGTAAGTAACTGATTGTCTGAACTATTCTTTTGAAACGTATATGTGCCACTTCATTCAAAATAAGAGCCAAAATAATCGGTGCAGGAAAACCAATTAGCAATCGTAAAAAGCTGATCACTATTGTGTTACGCATGACGTTCCAAAAATCAGGAGAATCAAAGAACATTTTAAAATGCTTAAAACCTACCCACGGGCTATGAAAAAAGCCTCCAAATATGTCGTAGTCTTGGAATGACATTAACACTCCATACATAGGTAAGTAAGCGAAGATAAAAATGAGCACCAATGCGGGTATCACCATAAGCTGCAAGTCAATTTGCTCCATGTATCTGACTCGGAACTTTTTCCTGCCATCTTTAAGGGGCATTGCAGCAGTTATGCTGTCTTTCTTCATTTCAACACTTCCTCCGTTGACTGATATTAATTCGATATAGCCTATAGTAAATTAGCTGCAAATTTAAAAAAACTAATGCATGCAACGATTTATAGACTTCTGCAATGATCTTAATTTGTGTTCATTGCCAGTACGAAGAGTAATGTGATGTAATATGAATGTTGGCGCTATCAAAAAAATTAATATCAGGAGGATTAGCATGTACAATGTCATGCTGGCGGATGATGAGATCTTGGATTTACGAGGACTGGAGAGGTTTATCCCTTGGGAAGAACTTCAGATGAATGTTGCAGCGGTCGTAAACAATGGTTTAGCAGCACTTGAATATATGAAGACAAATATTATACATATCCTAATTACTGATATTCGTATGCCCATCATGTCAGGTCTCGAAATGTCACGCGAGGCACTATTGTTGAATCCACAACTAAAGATTATTTTTATAAGCGGATACGAAGATTTTCAATATGCCCAACAAGCTATGCAGCTTAACGCACAGAGCTATGTACTAAAACCGATAGATGATGAGGAAATTATACAAGCACTTTATAAGGTAAAGGCCCAACTCGACCAAGAGACTCAGCGTTCAATGCTAGAGAACGCCTACCACAAAACGCTTCCCGCCATTAAGAATGATCTACTACTTCAACTCTATGAAGGTCAACTAGATTGGAACACAAATGCAATTATGCTGACAGAACAATATGGAATTAAGCTATCCAAGTGTGAGCTAGCTGTTGCCTATATTGCTATAGATGATCTGGCTTGGAAGCTTAATACCTATAAAGAACATGAAGCTAAGGATATCGTAAATAGAGTTTATCAAGTGATCGACCAACACTGTAGACAGCACGACATTTATACCTTATGCAAACTGTCTGCACATCAATTCGCCATGATAGTTGAGAGTAATCACCAACATACCCAACTGCTTAATGATTTAATACGAGATATCGCAACAACACTTCCTATTACGATTACCATTGGTCTAGGAAATGCATTCTCCTCGTTTGAGCAGGTGCAAGCCTCTTATCAGCAAGCCTTGCAGGCACTTGATCTCAAAATGCTTATAGGTAAAAGCATAGTTATCCGCTATGGAGATATGGAGATCAAACATGTAAAAGAAGTCCAGCATTGGGAAATGGCGCTGGACGCTCTCTTTGTTGAGATGTCTAATTATCACCTGGTCCAAATTCACGATGAATTAGAGCATCTATTCACCCTGATTCGTAGTATGAAATCTAAGGTGACCGTATACAATTTTTCCATTCAAATTATTTCTAAGCTTGATGCGTATCTGGCAAATGTAAATGAAGATTTATTTCAAATGCCCGGCATGCAGCTTGAAGATCTCCATATTATTTTTAAATTTGAAACGATAGATGATATTAAAACCTGGCTATGCAAAAAAGTATTTGAGATTTCTGAACTTTTACATCTTAAGAAGCAAAAAAAGAATAACCGACTCATCGAATCCATCGTTATCTATGTCGAGGAGCACCTACACGAGAATATCGTCTTACGCGATGTCAGCAATTACTTTTCCTTCTCCCCTAATCATTTTGGAGTTCTATTCAAACAGGGAACTGGCATTAACTTCAGTGATTATGTAGTGGAACGCCGGATGGAAAAGGCGCGTTGTCTGCTTCAGGATCATCAATATAAAATTTATGAAATTGGCGCACGGGTCGGATACAAAAATCAAACCAATTTCAGCAGGCAGTTTAAAGACCACTTCGGGGTGACCCCCGGAGATTACCGGAAACAAAGCTAAAGAGGTTGAAGGAGACGCGATGTATGAAGCGTGAGAAACGATATTTTTCATTTGGTTACAAGCTCATGATTTCTTATATCTTTCTGCTCGTTTTACCGGTAGTTTTCGTTGGAATATTTGCCTATAACACATCAGTGCATTCGATCACAGAACAAACCAGCGCTAATATTCACGGTACCCTACAGCAGATTCAAGACAACATTAACTATAAAACGGAAGATATTATGCGTCTGACAGACCGGTTGTATTATGATCGAACGCTAGCTGACTATTTACGGCGATATGATGATGGCTATTACAGCTACGAGACGACGAAGAGCTACTTACTTCCCAGTCTGCAGAGTACAATCCATTCAACTAAGCATAATATCGCACTTTCCGTTTACATCAAGAACGATACAATTCCTGAAGTATTCTTTCTTTATGATGGTATGGATCCCTTAAGAAAAGGACCCTTCTATGAAATGTATCACCTACAAAGGATTGTCGACAAAGAATGGTACACAAGTCTCCCCAAGGAGGAATATGGTCTCACTACGCAATGGAGCCAAATAGAGAGCGATAAGCAATTTCAGAACATCTCCTTGCTTCGCAGACTGATGGATGCCTTTGAGCCTACCGATCCCAAAATGATCGGTTTCATAAAGATTACCGTTAAAATATCTGATATTCTACAAAGCGTAGATTACCAGAAAATTCGCAAAGGGAGCACATTATATATTGAGAATGAGCTTCATGAGGTTATTTACATCTCTTCTGATGATCCGAACATAACTGCCGAGCACATTCACTCCTTAGATAATCAAGATTTTTTACAAATTAAACAGCCGATTCCCAGCCTCAATTGGACTCTCGTCGCCAATATACCAAATCACGAATTAAAAAAAGAACTGTTCAATGTAAAAATAGTAACCCTGTTACTTTGCATAATTAGCATCGTTGTCTTCTCAATCGCGGGTGTTTTTTTGTCAGCTTATTTTTCCAAACGAGTTACTAAAATTGTATCTGTGTTGAGCTCATTCCAAGAGGGGGATTTTCATAAGCGGCTTCGTTATAAGGGGCATGATGAATTTAATCAAATCGCTTCCGCACTAAATGATATGGGAGAGAATATGAACCAACTCATTCAAGATGTCTACCTATCCAATCTTCAGAAAAAAGAAGCTGAACTGGAATCACTACAAGCTCAAATCAATCCACATTTTTTATATAACACGCTCTCTTCTATTAACCGACTGGCGCAATTTGGGGAGACAGAAAAGCATCGCGAAATGGTCAGTGGACTAGCTAAATTTTACCGACTCAGTCTTAATGATGGATTAACAATCATCTCTATTGAAAAAGAGCTTCAGCAGGTGCAGGCTTATATAGATATTAAAAAAATTCAATACGAATCACGTATGAATTTTAGTTATGATATCGATGAAGAAGTGCTCAAATATGATACAGTAAAGCTAATTTTACAGCCTTTTGTGGAAAATATACTGGAGCATGCTTGGTATGCTGATCGAATTCATATTCGCATTGTTGCTACTGCAGAGCCGAGTGGAATCACCTTTAAAATAATTGACGATGGAATGGGAATGAACATAGAAACGATCGATCAGATATTTAACAAAAAAGGAATTAAAATAGGATATGGTATACGCAATGTCGATCAACGTATTAAACTGCAATTTGGTGAGGCCTTTGGCGTTTCACTGCATAGTCGACTTGGCATTGGAACTACCGCTAAGCTCACCATTCCTTACTATATTCATTCCTAGAGAACATAAATCGTTGTATAGGTACATTGTTTGGATCAGGATATAAACTTACAATGGCATCAGAATACAATCATTTATGAAAGGTGGATCATTTAATGAAACGGAAATTTATCTTCCTGATCGCTTCCATGCTAATCATCTCCATGGTATTCTTGCCCGTCAACAACAGTTACGCACAGACCGGTCCCTTTGTCACGGAAGTCATTGTTCGCACGGTCGACAACTTTAAGAATCATAACGATGTTGTTAAGTTTATGAACAATGCCAAGAAGCGTAACGTCTCAGTCATTAATTTAAATGTTAAAGAAGATGAGGATGATGCCGTTCCTTCAGGGTACGTTTTTTATCCAAGTACAATTGCTCCAATCGCCGCAGGTTATGCCAACTTTGATGCCGTTAAGGATGTAATAAAAGAAGCCCATGACCGTGGAATTCAGGTGCGAGCTTGGATTCCGCAGTTCCATGACAAAGCTGCATTTGATATGAACAGCGATTGGCAAATGAAAGCACTGGTTAACGGTCAGGTTGTTCCTTTTACAGGCTCAAACGGAAACGAGTATTTTGTAAATCCGCTCCATCCTGATGTTCAAGCCTATGAACGGTCCATTATTAAAGAAATCGCTACAAAATATGATATCGATGGTATCGTACTCGATTGGATTCGTTTCGACGATTACAATATGGATATGGGTAACTACACAAGACAACAATATCAATCACAATACGGCTATGATCCGATTACTATTAACTTTGGGATGGATAATGCTAAGCGTACAGAGTGGAACGAATGGAGAACAACAAAGCTTGGTGAATACGTGCAGGATGTGCGCAATGATCTGAATAGCATCACACCGGGTCTATTCTTCGGTGCTTATATTTTACCGCCGGAATTTATTGAATGTGGTCAAGACATCGCTAAATTTATACCACACATGGACTTCATCTCACCAATGGCTTACTTCGATGATTGGGAGTTTCCACCAAGCTGGGTCTATGATGAAACCGGTATTCTAAGTCAAACCAAACAAAAGATCGGTAGCACAGAAATTATCGCGACACTAGATACGGATTGGACAAATGCACAATACCATAATGTTCATCAGGGCATTCGAGCTAACTTCCCGGAAATTACAAATCTATCATTTTTCGTCTATGGTAAGTGGACGGATAATGACTTAAAGAAAATTGATAATCGCACAGGTTGGTAATCCTTAATTTAACTCAAAATAACGGTTCAATATTGTAAGAAACACCTTCGGAAAGGCGAGACTGGCCATATCTTGCTGATTGATCCAACGATATTCGCCAGAATCGCCTTCCCTTCCACCAAGAGTCGCTTCATCCCCACCGAATTCATATCCCGTACCGGATTCAGCTACATTATTTATTCGCTCTGCTACATCACCAAAACGAAATACGCGCAGATTCCAGTGGATATGACTAAACGTATGCTCGGCGTCCATATAAGCACCCTCAGGCTTTACGTCTATGCCAACTTCAGCAAGTTCCCCCACCAGTTGATCCATTGCAGGCGCATCCAGTAGCCCGGCACCTTCTAAAGGAGATACATTAGCCAACATGTGAGGCAATTCCCACATTCGTGCGAGTAGCCCCTTGTCTGCACGGCGACGGATCAGAACGCGTCCTTCGTTACGTCCACTCCCCTCTACAAGGGCAACGAATCGATATTCCGGACGTGGCGGCTTCGCCTTACTCTTCACCGGCAACTCATCCACAACACCTTCTAATCGTGCTGCGCAATGCTCCATCACAGGACAAGTCAGGCAGCTTGGGGATTTCGGTGTACATACTAGTGCACCCAGTTCCATTAAGGCCTGATTGAAATCAGAAGCTCGGCCTTGTGGAATCAATCCTGCTGCCAGTTCTTCAATCATGATACGAGTACGGGCTTTCATTATATCTTCCTCAATCAGAAAATATCGCGACAACACACGCATCACATTACCATCGACCGCAGGTTCCGGCTGGTTATAGGCAATACTTAGAATAGCTCCAGTTGTATAGGGACCAACACCCTTTAGTGCAGACACCGCTTCTTTGTCATTCGGAACAACTCCGCCATGTCTTTCCATGACTTGCTGTGCCGCTGTCTGTAGATTACGGGCACGAGAGTAATAACCAAGTCCTTCCCAGCATTTAAGCACATCCTCTTCCGGCGCTTCCGCTAGATCAGCAATACTTGGAAACCGCTCAATAAAGCGATGGAAATACGGAATCACCGTATCGACTCTGGTCTGTTGCAGCATAATCTCTGATACCCAAATATAATAAGGATCACGGTGTCTGCGCCAAGGCAAGTCACGCTTCGATCGGTCATACCAAACTAACAATTCCCTACTAAAATAAGCCTTACTATCTATAATTTCTTGCATTGTAATCTCCTTTATTTCAATTGCTCTACAACGACAAACGCAGATGCCATATGCCGTTCATGTGTAATACTAAGATGTATATTATATTCCTCAGGTCCTCGTAACTGCAATCTTGTCCAAGCCTCAGATGACAAAGAAACGAATGGCTTCCCCTTAACGTCGGGTAGAACTTCCATGTCCTTAAATCCTAATACTTCACCAATTCCACAACCAAATGCCTTACTCAGTGCTTCCTTAGCAGCAAAGCGACCTGATAGAAACTCCGCCGGACGCGCCAACCTTCCGGGCAACTCTAACTCTGCGGGGGTCAGCACTCGGTGCATCAGCTTTTCACCGATTCTTCCCTTTAACATTGCTTGAACCCGTTCTATATCAACCACATCGTGTCCAATTCCATAAATCAAGACGATTCCTCTCTTCCTGATCTTGCATTTTACAAAGATAAAGCCACAACAATATCATTTTAACAGGGAAGCTGTCTTGAAGCGAGTCTACCGTGTCTTCTATGGTATAATTATTGGATAATAAACCCATCAAGGAAGGGAGAATGATGATGGCGAGTGATTTCAATATCCCGTTAGAAGAAGGTGTCATTTTACACTGTACCCGATTTCCGGCACAAAGCGCACCAGTAGGTCTGATCATTATTGCCCACGGGTATAAAGGATTTAAGGACTGGGGGATGTTCCCCTATGTTGCAGATCAATTAAGCCAAACTAATGAAGTGATTACGTTCAACTTTTCTCATAACGGAATTGGAGAGGATCCACTTGAATTCACGGAACTAGAGAAATTCGCCCTGAATACATACCAGCGAGAGCTTTCTGATCTGAATGCCTTAATTGATTATTTGCTCAAAGAAGAAGTTCTGCGGAATTTACCACTATATCTGCTCGGACATAGTCGGGGAGCTGCCGTCTGCCTTGTTCATACCCTTGATCACCCCGACACCGTATCCGGCGTCATTTCCTGGAATGGTATCACTGACCTCGACCTATTCACTGCCCAGCAAAAAGATGAAATGCGCAAGAACGGACGCAGTTTCGCCCAGAATGGACGCACAGGTCAACAAATGCCACTTGATGTCGCGATTCTCGATGATTTGGAACATCACAAAGAACGGTATGACATTCTAGAGAGACTAACTAAGGTTAGCTTCCCTATTGTACTGATTCAAGGCACCAAAGACGAGGTGCGTTTCCGAGAAGGATCTAGCAAACTAGTTGAACTGAGACCTGATATCGCCTGGGCTCAAATCGATGGGGGTAATCATACTTTTAATACCGTACATCCATTTCAAGGAACCACCCCACAGCTTGAAGAAGCTATCCAAGCTAGCATTTCCTTCATCCGTGACAGCTTAGTAGCACCAAACGAGACAGGTCACCCCCAGCCTTAACCCATCCTTAACCTAATATAAAACAAACAACCCGAAGCTCACAGCAGACGCTGTGGTTTCGGGTTGTTTGGATAAATTATTCATAACGTAGCGATTCGATCGGATGGAGCTTGGAAGCCTTGTTCGCCGGATACAATCCGAAGAAGATACCAACGGCTGCTGAGAAACCAAACGCCAGTAAAATGGCCCACATGGAAACGACAAATGGCCAACCCGATATGAGAGCGAAAATATAGGCTAGAAGCAATCCCAATAAAGCACCTATTGTCCCACCGATAAAGGATAGGGTCACGGCCTCAATCATAAACTGTAGCATGATCGTTCCCGGCGTTGCACCAATTGCTTTACGGATCCCGATCTCTCGCGTCCGTTCAGTGACGGACACAAGCATAATATTCATAACACCGATCCCACCGACTAGCAGAGAAATACCAGCAATGGAACCAATAACGGTTTGCAGAATAGAGAACGTACTCGATACCATTTGTTCTGCTTCTTTTCCCGTTTGCGTCAAATATGCCTTGGGTTCAACATTGTTCTTATCTGCAAGCCAAGCCTTAACCGTCTTGATCGTCTCTTGGATATTGTCTTGAGAGGTGGATAACACTTCTATTACTCCTAGTTGCTCACTCTCACCATTATTCCCTGTGGGCATCGCGGTGATCGGGGCAAAAGCCGAATACTGCTCTCCCTCCATCCCACTAAGGATATTTCCCTGGACTTTATACACGCCGATAATCCGAAAGGTGCCTCCAGAAAAAACGATCTTCCGACCGCTCGCCCCTTTAGTAGAGCCAAAGGCCTTTTCTGCATATTTCGAATCAACTACAATGACCTTCTGCCGCGCCCGCTCCTCCTGAGAATTAAAGAACCGGCCTTCAACCATATCAATTTTCTGCATCTTATGCATATCGGATGTCGTAGCCGTAATGTTTACCCGAAGTGAGTCTTTCTTAAGCTTCGTTGTCATTGAATAATTGAGTGATGCAGAAACATAACGTACGCCTTTGAGCTTCCGCGCTTCCGTTAAATCTCGGAACCGGAAGCTTGTATCCACCGTCTCGCTCTCTGAGTAATTGGGATATACAACGAAATAACCATCATTATAATTTGACACCATCGAAATGATGGAAGATTGGCCTGCCTGCCCGATAGAGACAACGGTCACAACCGCTGCCACACCAAATACGATACCAATCATCGTTAAGAAGGATCGGAGTTTGTTCATCCGCAGATTGTCCAAAGCTACCCATATGCTCTCCCAAATACTCATGATCGCACACTTTCTTTGCGTGTATCCTTAAGCAATGCTCCATCGCCGAATAATAAGATACGTTCCGCATGTTCAGCAATATCAGGCTCATGAGTCACCAGGACAATCGTCGTTCCCTCTTGATGAATCTCTTTGAAGAGCCTCATGATATCATTCGATGATTTCGTATCTAAATTCCCCGTTGGTTCATCAGCAAGCAGAATAGGTGCATTCATTGTAAGTGCACGGGCAATTGCTACCCGTTGCTTCTGACCACCTGATAGCTCAGTAGGACGATGCTTCACCCGGTCTTCAAGCCCAACCCGCTCTAGTAGTTCAATTGCACGTTCATTTCGCTTCTCTCGTGAAATCCCTGCATACATCATCGGAAGCGTCACATTTTGCAGCACAGTTTGACGCCCTAGTAGATTAAAACTTTGGAAAACGAAGCCTATCTTACGATTCCGAACTCTGGACAATTGGTCCTCATCTAAAGTATGAACCTCTTCTCCATCCAGTACATACCGACCCGCGGTCGGCACATCCAGACAGCCAATAATATTCATAAGCGTTGACTTGCCTGAACCCGAAGAACCCATGATCGCCACGAATTCTCCCTTTTCAATCTTGACGTTAATCGGCATAAGGGCCTGAACTTCAAGTGGACCATTCTTGTACACTTTCGTGATGTCAGATAAGGTAATCATCGAAGTTTCACCTTGTCTCCGTCACGGAGCAATTCCGCGCCTTCCACGGCAATTTCCTCGCCAATGCCCACACCAGTGAGTATCTCAATTTGATCCTCACTCTCCTTACCCGTCGTTACTACCGTTTTAACAGCCCTTCCTTCATGCACCTTAAATACGAAGGGCTGATCTCCGGTATACTGAATTGCCTCCATTGGAACGAGTAAACGCAATTTATCAGGAATAACCATTTCAATCGTTACATTATAACCTGGCCGTAGTTCAGGTGAGCTCTCTCCTAGCTCCACAGTCATTTCTACTGTTGCATCTTTAGATGCAGGATCGATTAACTCAGCCATCTTAGCCAAATAACTTACTTGTCCATTATAGGTTCCAGTAATGGACTCACCCGTAACAACTGCACTCATACCCATTGAAACTTTTCCTGCATCCAACTCATTCAAATAGGCCTTAACGTTGTAGGAAGACAGATCGGATACAGTAACGATCCCACTTCCTTCCGTAATCAGTTGACCTTTATTTACGGAGATATGGGTTACAACCCCGTCTTCTGCTGCGTTAACCGAACTGTTATTCAGCCTTTTCTCTAGTGAAGCAATGGTTAACTTACTACTCTTAATCCGTAAATCAAACTGCGTTAAGTCAAGATCCTCCATTTCCATGCTTGGATCATCAATTATGGAATTTTTAAACTTATCAAAGTGTTGCTTCTTGGCGCTGAGACGCTCTGCTTCTGCCAACTCCAAATTAATCTTTTCCTTTGCGAGCTGGTCCGTAATCTCATCCATGCTAAGTGTCAGTAGACTCTGACCTTTTTTCACCACATCTCCAAGCTTGACGCTCACAGATTCCACTACACCACTTACCGGCGAATAAATCTCCGTCGTCTTCTTTGCCTCCAACTTACCGTTCGTATAAATTTGCTCAATAATGGTGCCCTCCGTCACTTTCACAGAAGTAACTTCGGTTGCTTTGTTCAAACTCGTAATGTTAACTACTGCTAGTATGATAATAATAAGTGCTACAATTACACCCCATACCCACTTTTTCTTTAGCATTCCATCACCTATCCTATGTAACTTAATTTATAAAATTAGCAAAGAACCCACCGAAATAATCAGCCATGCACCAATAATCCACTTTCCAACCACCTTACGTGGACGTCCCATCATAATTGCGGCTCCAACCACGTACATAATGATTCCCCAAATACCAAAGGGATTAATAAAAGACAAGACACGATACATCAAGCTCGCCTTATCCGATACGAAAGCACCTAAACTAAGCGAAACATCGTTTAGAGATTGCGCATCTGTGAATTTTAACATCAGTGAAGTTAACAAACCGTTTATAGATGTTGGCAATGCGGCGAAAGCTGCAACCGTGACTAACTGCATATATTTCGCTGATCCGCGCACCACTAGGTTCAGAAGCAGGAGCAGGAGCCCCATGAGGAAAATACCTGCTGCCGACATGAGAAACGCCATGATTATGCCAGAAATTTGTGATATTCTTATGACTGCATCCATTGTTGCTGGATCTGTCTGCTGTTCTAGCAACTTATCGACTATATCTTTCTCCATTAACGACAGTTGTAGGAAAACTGTAACTATTGAGAGCAACATAGTCACTGCCAAAGGTATAATCCAAGCTGCCTTGCTTTCTTTAACTCTTTGAAACGTCTCTACCGGTGATACAAAGATCGTGAATACATTTTTCAACCATTTCATCCCCCTTTAACTTGTATATCGATTTACAAAAATAAACAGTCCTTACTGTCTATACGAGATCATAGCAAAAAAGATTCACAAGTGTATATATTTACTTATTAGATTGACGTGTGAAGATAGAATACATATGCTTATCTCGAAACATTTCATTATGTTTGTATTGTTAAGGAGGCATCTATGTTGAGAGTCATTATAGCTGACGATGAACGCTTAATAAGGTTAACACTTCGAAGTATGATTGAAGATATGTCACTTAATATACAGATTGTAGCTGAGGCCAAAGATGGAACTGAGCTATTACAATATGTGGAAGGACATCATCCAGACCTAGTTTTTGTTGATATTCGAATGCCGGGACTAAACGGATTAGAAGCAATGGAGCAAGGTAAGGGATTATCTCCTCATACACAGTGGATCGTGTTAACTGGTTTTTCAGATTTTAACTATGCAAGGAATGCACTTCGTCTTCAGGCGTTTGATTATTTGCTGAAGCCTGTCAGTCCAGAGGAACTCGAAGCGAGTCTGTCCAAGGTGCTGCTTGCACTTGAAGCGAATGTAAATCAAATGGCGAATCATTTTGAAACCGCTGTAAATTCACTATTTCATCGCACCCGATCTGTTGAAGAAATTGAAACAACGTATCATTTGCAAGACTATCGTTTCTCAATTACGTTGTTCAATATCGATAGCTATTTAACAGAGCAGGAACAGACGAAACTCCGTTTCCAATGGATTGTTAATTTAAAAGAGGCTTATAGTGAGCAAATACAATTCGCAATGTTAGAGAATGCAATCTCTTTCGTTACACTTCCGAATGGTGATCTAGCACAAGTTATAGGGTGGCGCAAATCTGCTGAACAGCGGATGAAGCTCCAACTCCCACTTATCCAACAAATACTCACTCAACAAATTCAGCAATTTCAAACCAGTTCATGCATTGTGACTGGGTTTCAGTGTGATCGCGAAATGGATTTGTTTGATTTAGAGGAAGGCATAAATAAACTTGCAGGTCTCTTTTCATTACGCCGTCTATTACCTCCTGGTAGACTTTGGCTGGAGCACGAAGTTGTTTCATTAGCCGAAAAGCCAAATTATATGATCATCAGTGAACAAGTCGATAAGTTATGCAAACTAGCGCATATGCAAGACTATTTTCAATATGAAAATGAATTGACACAGCTTGTACAAAAGATACAATCACTGAACCAGTACGACCAACATGCTGTGCAGAACCTACGTGTATTCCTATGTACATCTCTAGGGTGCGAGCTTGAGACCGGTGGGCAAATTCATCTGTGGGTCAAGTCGTTACAGAGTGTACAAGAAAGTCGCTTGGCTGAGAAAGCCCAAACTGAACTATCACAGAATGATTTAATTCAACGAGTATTAAATTATGTAAATTCAAATTATATGAATGACATTGGAATAGGACAGATCGCGCATGACATGGATGTAACTCCAAATTATTTAAGTTCATTGTTTCATAAGAAAACAGGTAAGAAATTTATGAAGTATTTAACCCATATTCGGATGGTTAAAGCGAAAGAGTTGTTTTTGACGAAACCTGGACTTAAGGTGCAGGAAGTAGCCGAACAAGTCGGCTACTATAGTACCCGTCATTTTACGAGGTTATTTCTGGAGCAATTTGATTGTTATCCTTCTGAACTTCATCAAAAGATGAATCCCAAACAATTGTAATTCTGGATTCCGTTCCTACATTAACAATACTCTGAATTTCAAAACGTGCGTTGTCTTTACCATAAGCGATTATCAACCGTTCACGGACATTTTGGAGCCCAACGCTATTGGAACTGTGAGGCAATTTCCGTTCTGGAATAAATCCCACTCCATTATCTGTAATTTTGATTTGTACAGCAGGAGTACCGTTGTCATCGATCATTTCAGTGCGAATATTCACCATACAAGGATGATTCGCCGGTTCGCAACCGTGAATTATTGCATTCTCTAATAAAGGCTGCAGCAGCAGTTTCGGAATACGAAATGATTTAAGCTCAGACTGATAAGACTGTGTGATCGTTAATCGATCATCAAAGCGTAGCTGCTGCAATTCACCGTAACGTTGCATAAACAGAAATTCCTCTTCAATGCTAGACCAATCATTATACTCTAATGAGTATCGCAACATGCCGCTAAGGGCAAGAATCGCTTTCTCCAAGGTAGCCTTTTCACCCGCACGATTCAATCCGATCCAACCATTAAGAATGTTATATAGGAAATGAGGATGGATTTGCGACTGTAGTGCGCGATACTCTGCATCTCGCTTGGCAAGATCGGTACGATACTCACGAATGATTATTTCATTAAGTTGAGATATCATTTGATTCAATGCTACACCGAGTTGAGCTATCTCATCTCGGCCCTTTGCGTTGAACCGAGCATCTAGATTACCACGCTGCACTTTGCGCATGACTTGAATCATTTGCTTGAATGGATTTATGATATTTCGTGATAAATATAGGAACAACACAAAAGTGACGATGAGGCCGATACTCAGGAATAGAAAGGCGACTGTATACAGCCAACGAACCTTAGAAGCAGACTCTTCAGCAGATAGTAATACGGTTATTTTCCATTCAGCTTGGGGTATGCTCTCTGTTACTTTAGCATAGTCCTTCCCGCTTACATTGGTAACCCCGCTTGACCCTCCGATGTCACTCAAGGCCTCTGTCGGAATGGGCTTGCTAGAGTACAATAACTGATTATTATCATCTTGAATAACGACGATGGAACTGACATCAAAAGAAATATCCCTTACCATTTTGTTCAATATATTGTTATCCGCCTCGGCCATAATGACCGCAAGGGGTTGCCTTGAATCCGGATCCTTAATGAGTCTAGCAACTGAGAATACCTGCTGCTGTTCGGAGAACATTAAATAGTCTCGCTTATGCGCACTAATAAAGGCAACATTCCCGTCTGCTTCGACCGCTTGCTTGTACCAGAATTGATTTTGATATGGAAATCCAGGAATGGGTCCTGTCATCTCCTCTTTCGAGTCCGTAACATATACAGTACCATCATTCGAAATGAGAAGCGTACCAAGAATATCTTTTCTCGTATTTTGTAACATGATGGGTAGGGTCTCATTTAATGCACGATCAGCGATCAACTTGGTATAATCGTCTGAGTTTTCGTATTGTTTATTCGCTTTTAACTTCAACGCATACATAATGTTTTCATTCCAAAAAGGCATCATCGTAATACGTTCTAGGTCATCTAGATAAGTCTCAATGTTTCGCGCCATCGCCTTCAACGTACCTTCCGTTAAAACTTGTTTCTCTTTCGTAATCATTGTCTGATAGTAATAAGGAATGACGAAACCAATTAATAACACAGGAATAACAATGGTCATGACAAAGAGACTGGTAAGTTTAAAACGAAATGTATATAGATGATGACGCACCTTGAAACCTCCGCCTTTGCTATATATTCGTGTTAATGTAGCGATATGAATTATCATAGCCTAGTTTATCCATATCGAATAGATGTGTAGAAATCGTCTTATAGATCGTAGTTTCGGGGCATATGTAAGCGCATTCCGAATTGCTATATTGTTTATAGAAACATTCATCTTATCCATAGGGGGAATAGACATGAGAAAAAGTTGGTTGTCGATGATATGCCTAGTGCTACTTCTTGTAACAGCGCTTACAGCATGTGGATCGAACAAAAATGCAGGTGGGAATACGGCGGGGAATGATACAGCAAACAAAGCTGAAACGAAGTCACAAGAGAATGTCACATTAACGGTATCAACGAACGTCGTAGGTGAGCAAGCGAAGGTGCTTCAAGATATTTCGAACAAATTTATGGTAGATAACCCTAACATTAAAGTAGAGTTCAGTGCACCAGGTAAAGATTACGAGAACATGATGAAAGTTAAAATGGCTTCGCAGGACATGCCAGACGTTTTCGCAACACACGGTTGGTCGAAGAACCGTTATGGTGAATATCTTTTGGACCTATCTGGTGAAGCATGGGCTAACGACTTAGATCCAGCAATCAAGCCAAGTGTGTCGGATGAAACAGGCAAACTATATGTACTTCCGATGGACCAAGACAAATCAGGACCGGTGTACAATATTGACCTCCTGAAAGAATACGGATTGGAAGTTCCAACTACTTACGATGAGTTTCTTGCAGTTGCTGAAGCAGTCAAGACTAAAAGCAATGGTAACGTCGTAGCGGTTCATATCGGTGGGGCAGATTCATGGCCAATCGGACAATTCTTCGACTTCTTTGCTACACCGCTCTTAATTAGTGCAGAGCAGAATTACAGCCAAGCGTTTCTAGATGGTACGTTTGATTGGAATGAGTTCGATAAATTACCTCAAATGCTCAAGGATCTACAAACTAATGGATATTTGAACAAAGACGTACTTACAGCAAAATATAGCGATTCCGCCAAAGCATTCGCAGAAGGTAAAGCAGTATTCGGAGTGTATGGACCTTACTTTATTGAAGAAGCGAAAAAAATAAATCCAAACCTAAATGCAGGTCTGATGCCAATTCCTTCAATTCAAGCAGGAGATATCCCAACATTCGCTGGCGGAGAGAAAACAACTTGGGGAATATCGAAAGATTCCAAAAATATCGATGCCGCAAAGAAATTCGTAGCTTACTTTGCACAATCTGATAACGTTTCTGCCGTAGCGAAATCAAACCAATTGCCTCCTGGACTTTCTAACGTTGCGATTGATGCGGGTGAATTGACAGCCTTCTACGAGCAATATAAAGAAACACCTGTACTTCCTTTCTTCGACCGTGTCTATTTGCCAAATGGAATGTGGGATGTGTTGTGTAAGAATGGTCAAGACATTCTCGCAGGCGGCATTGATGCAAGAGCATACTCCGAGAATATGAAGAAAGAATTCGACCGTCTTCGTGCAACCAAATAAATGTGATTGAACAACTTAACAGATGCCCAGGTGAGCTTTTCAAGGGATCCTGGGCTTTTCTCTTAAGTTCGAGGAGAAAGGGCTGGTGTAAGTGAAGCGGAAAATGTTGAGTTCCTCGACAATTTTAAATGTTATGTACATCCCTGCATTAATTTTTTTCGCAGTGTTTATTTTTTATCCATTCATTGAAGGTATCCGCATTTCATTCACGAATTGGGATGGTTACTCTCAACAATATAGCTATGTAGGCTTTGAGAAATACTGGGCTATGTTAAGTGATAAGAATATTGGAACTACGATCATCAATACTATTATTTTCGGATTCGGTAGCACAATACTCCAGAATGTCTTAGGACTTGCTTATGCATTATTTCTTGATCAGCAATTACGAGCTAAAGGATTCGTAAGAACCATCGTATACTTACCAGTCATTATCAGTTCGTTAATTATGGGTTATATTTGGTACTTCTTCTTCCAATTTGACGGCGGAGCTGTTAATGATATCTTGGCACTATTCGGCGCACAACCGGTCGACTGGTTGGCGAGCGGTCCTAGAGCAGTATGGATTATTACATTTGTAAACACGTTCCAATTTATGGGTGTAGCCATGACAATCTTCGTTGCAGGGCTTCAGTCCATTCCGAAGGACTACTATGAGGCGGCTTCTATTGATGGAGCTAACTGGTGGTCAAAATTCAAAAATATAACACTTCCATTACTGATGCCTGCTATTACGGTAAATGTGGTCTTGAACATTATCGGTGGTCTGAAGCTGTTCGATGTAATCGTAGCGATGACTAACGGGGGCCCAGGATATGCTTCTTCGTCCTTGTCCACGATGATGTATAACTTATACTTTGCACGTCAAGATGCTGGATATGCCGCAGCGTTAGGAAATGTAATGTTCTTATTTATTGCGATTGTAAGTATTACTTCACTCATTCTTCTCAAGCGAAAAGAGGTGAAGTTGTAATATGAAAACTATAAAATACAGCATATTAACCTTGATGGGTATCGTTCACTTAATTCCTTTCTATATTTTGCTAAGTATGGCCTTGAAACCGTCGGATGACACGAGTTCAAAGTGGGTTTTCCCAACAAATATGACCATGGATAACTTCACGAATGCTTGGAATCAGGCCCATTTAAGCCAGGCACTCGTGAACAACTTTATCATTACGTTTTGTTCCGTCATATTGATTGTATTTATTGGTGCGTTCGCATCGTATCCACTATCACGTTTTCCAACCAAGTGGAATCAGTTCATTTATTTACTCTGTATATCCTGCTTAATTGTTCCGGCGCTAACGATTCTAGTTCCGTTGTATTCGATGATTGTTGACTTAGGCGGGATAAATACGTATTGGGCCGCCATTCTAACGCAGGTTACGTTCCAGTTACCATTAACGATTTTCCTATTCACAGGGTTTATCAGTTCAGTACCGAAGGAATTAGACGAAGCTGGACTTATCGATGGTTGCAACAAGTTTGCGATTTTCTTCCGTATTATTCTGCCATTGCTGAAGCCCATTACAGCAACCGTTATTATTCTGACCGGCTTGAATGTATGGAATGACTATCAGTTCTCTATCTTCTTCTTGCAAAGAGTTTCGGTGCAGACGATCCCTGTCGCACTTTCTCAGTTCATTTCGCAATTTCAGAACCAAATCAGTTGGGTGGCCGCAGGTTGTGTAATTGGAATGCTACCTGTTACTATTCTCTATTTATTCTTACAAAAATATTTCATTCGTGGTCTTGCGGATGGCGCTGTAAAGGGGTAGTTGAATTATCATGGGAATTATATATAACGCAGACAATGGGATTTTTCATCTACAATCGAAGAAGACCAGTTATATTTTCCAAGTAGATCATCGTGGTTATTTAGTACATTTACATTGGGGACGGAAAATAACCGATTCTGACTTAACACAGTTCCTTCCGATAGTGGAGCGTCCCTTCTCACCTATGACTGACCCAGATGAACCCTATTTCTCACTTGATGTTGTAGCACAGGAGTATCCGGGTTATGGCACATCAGATTTTCGCCAGCCCGCCTATCAAATACAGTTCGATAACGGAACAACGGCAGCAGAATTACTCTATCAATCCCATCGGATTGTGCCTGGAAAACCACGGTTAGAAGGTCTTCCAGCTACTTATGTCGAGTCGGATACAGAAGCGAATACGCTGGAGATCACTCTCTTAGATCCAGTGAGTAATATGGAAATATGTTTAAGCTATACCGTATATGAGAGCTTTGATGCGATTGTGAGATCTACACGTTTTACCAATCAAGGGAAGCAGCCAGTTCGATTACTTCGGGCATTAAGCGCTAGTATTGATTTCCATCATAAGTCTATGGAGTGGATTCAATTATCTGGTGCATGGGCCAAAGAGCGATGGATGCATCGGAAGTTGCTCGCGCCAGGTATTCAATCCGTGGAGAGCCGTCGGGGTGCAAGTAGCCATCAACATAATCCGTTCATTGCATTAGTGGAGCCGACCACGACAGAGGATCATGGTGATGCGTATGGATTTAGCCTGGTCTATAGCGGTAATTTTCTAGCTTCCATCGAGGTAAATCAATTCCAGACTACTCGCATCAGTATGGGAATTAATCCATTTGATTTCAACTGGTTACTTGAACCATGTGAAACCTTCCAAGCTCCAGAAGTGGTGATGGTTTATTCCAGTGAAGGGCTCGGTGGCATGTCTCGGCAATATCACAAGATCTATCGCACACGATTAAGTCGTGGGAAGTATCGCGATCAAGTACGACCCATTCTCGTTAACAATTGGGAAGCAACCTATTTTGATTTCAACCAGGAGAAGATCGTTAGTCTAGCTGATGAAGCGAAGAATCTGGGAATTGAGTTATTCGTATTAGACGACGGATGGTTCGGGAAGCGCAACAATGATCGGACTTCTTTGGGCGATTGGTTCGTGAATCTTGAGAAACTACCAAATGGCCTATCAGGACTTGCGAAAGAGTTGAACGAACGGGATTTGCAGTTCGGGGTATGGTTAGAACCTGAAATGATCTCCGTAGATAGTGAATTATATCGGGCTCATCCTGATTGGTGTCTGCATCTTCCCGACCGTCGTCGAACCGAAGGACGGTTCCAGTTAATCCTTGATCTATCTCGACAGGATGTATGTGACGTTTTAATCGAAAACTTAAGTGGTGTTCTATCCTCTGCACCTATAAATTATGTTAAATGGGATATGAATCGCAATATGACGGAGATCGGTTCTGCTTGTCTCCCCCCAGAACGTCAACGGGAGACAGCTCATCGTTATATGCTTGGGCTATATCGAGTGTTAGATACCATCACAGAGCGTTTCCCACATATTCTTTTTGAGAGCTGTTCTGGCGGTGGAGGTCGGTTCGATCCGGGAATGCTCTATTACATGCCCCAGACGTGGACAAGTGATAATTCAGACGCTATTGAACGATTAAAGATTCAATACGGAACGAGCTTAGTATATCCTATTAGCGCAATGGGGTCACATGTTACAGCTGTTCCGAATCATCAGGTTCATCGAATTACGCCCCTTAGCACAAGAGGTAATGTCGCTCTGTCGGGCAATTTTGGATACGAGTTAGACTTAACTAAGATGACATTAGACGAAAAAGAGCTTGTAAAAAAGCAAATTTCCCAATGCAAAGAAGTACGCGACCTGACATTCAATGGAGATTTCTACCGTTTAAGTAGTCCATTTGAAGGCAATGAAACCGCCTGGATGTTCGTATCGGAAGAACAAGACGAGGCTCTCGTCTTCTGGATCAAAGTGTTAGCCGAGCCGGCAGAGCCATTACGTCGCTTACAGCTACGTGGGTTAGACCCATCAGCCGTTTATGTAGAGCAATCGTTAGGGCTAACTATGCACGGAGACACGTTGATGTACGCAGGAGTTCAAGTTCCAGTTACTGCGGGTGATTTCCAAAGTGTGAGCTGGAGATTCAGGCGCTTATAATTTCAAGTAACTAAACCTGCAAAAAAGAGATAAAATCCATACTACTGTACTCGTAGTCATGAATCTTATCTCTTTTATTTGATACCATTTAAATATGAGCTACATTAAATCCCTGGAATTGGGCTACGTTTATGCTCAGTTTTACTATAGAAAGCTTCGAGACGCTCTCTAACAGCAGGGTCAATTTCTTTACCCTCTAAATAATCACTGTTATCTTCGTAGCTAATCCCTAGCTCCTTCTCATCGGTCTGGCCTTCCCATAAACCAGCAGTTGGTGCTTTATCAAGAATATCCTGCGGAACACCCAGACGAGCAGCAAGCGCGCGAACTTGGCGTTTGTTCAGCGAACTAAGCGGTGTAATATCTACCGCACCGTCACCCCACTTCGTATAGAACCCAGTAATCGCCTCGGAAGCGTGATCGGTACCTACTACGAGTAAATTCAATTCGAAAGATAATGCATATTGAACAACCATTCGAGTCCGCGCCTTAACATTCCCCTTACCCTGATGACTGATGTGACGTGACTGTCCAATAGACTTAAGTCCATGCTCTACTTCTAATGAGATCTCATTTACGGCTTCTTCGATATTGGTCTCCAAAGTATGCTTTAATTCAAAGGCCTTAGCTACGTCATAACTATGTTGAATGTCTTCCTGTTGGCCATAAGGTTGGAATACACCAAGTGTGATATATTCGTTACCCGTTTCCTGTGTCAATTCATCACTCGCTTGCTTACAAAGACCTGCCGCAACCGCACTATCTATCCCGCCGCTGATAGCAATCAGCAACCCAGAACTGCGGGAATTCTTCACATATTCTTTCAAAAAATCCACGCGGTTACGAATTTCCTGATCTACATCAATACTTGGCTTCACACCCAAACGCTTAATGATTTCCTGTTGCAAACTCATTGTCTGATCCCTCCACTAATGTATGTAATTATATAAAACGCCCCGCAAATACCGGTAAATGCCGATTTGCGGGGCGTCCCTTGACAGCTTTCCTTATCGACAGAAGCGATCAAAAGCACCGATTAATTCTGCAGCAATATCATCAGCAGAACGATCTTCAATCTGATGGCGTTCAATAAAATGAACAAGTTCTCCGTCCTTCAGCAAAGCAATGGAAGGTGATGAAGGTGGATATGGAGCAAAATATTCACGTGCTTTGGCCGTAGCTTCCTTATCTTGCCCAGCAAATACCGTAAATAAATGATCTGGAGTCAGGTCGTTCTGCAACGACTTGGCAACACCGGGGCGACATTGCCCAGCAGCACAACCACATACCGAATTCACAACGACCAAAGCCGTTCCTTTTGATGTAGGCAAATTCCCCTCTACTTCTTCAGGGGTACGTAATTCTTGAACTCCAAGAGTGGTTAGTTCATCCCTCATCGGTTGAACCATATCTCTCATGTATTGGTCAAATGACATCGACATTTCGCGCTCACTCCTTATGTTTACTAGCGATACATGGCTGACACTCTGCCACTTCACCGAGCTTTATTTTATTATACATTCAAAAGAAAGGAAAGCAACTTTCAAAAAGATCAACTCTTGTCCTAAGCTAATAGATTACTGTTTCAAAGAAAACTTTCGGTGATCGGAAAAAAAACAATAACTGCTGTTCCACTTCCCTCTTCCGATTCCACAGTAATATTCCCGCCATGACGCTCCACAATACTAAGACATAGCGCAAGCCCGAGTCCTGTCCCCTGGACCTTTGTCGTGTAGAAGGGCTCGAACAGCTTCTCCTTAAGTGCAGAAGGAATCCCCATGCCTGTATCCTTAACTATCATTTCTACACCAGATGGGGTAAGTTTGGTCTGTAGCGTTAGCTGTCCTTTCCCATCCATCGCCTCCATCCCATTGCGGGCTAGGTTTAGGATCACTTGCTTGATCTCCTTGGCATTAAGAAAAAGGGAAGGCACCTGCTCATCCAGTCCAACCTCTATGCTCTGACCACGTAAATTAGCATCCGCCCATAATAGCGGAGTTAATTCCTTAATTATGTCATGTAAGCTACATCGTTCCATATTAACTACCTGATTCTGAGCAATGGATAGAAAGTCATTAATTATACAGTTGGCACGATCTAATTCTTCCATCACAATCCGATAATAGTGGTCTAATGAAGAAGGACTCTGCTCCTTCATCAGTTGTAGGAATCCCCGTACTACACTCATTGGGTTACGAATTTCATGCGTAATTCCTGCGGCCATTTGACCAACGAGACTCAGGCGCTCAACATGGTTCAATTCCTTACGTAGTGCCTCAAGCTCTGTTATATCTTGTAAAATTATGACGACACCGATAGTTTCATCTGTATATCCCTTTTTTATAGGGGAAGTACTTGTAATGTACGTTTTATCACCATTATGTAGTAAGATGTTACTCTTAGACTCACCCTCCAGTGTTTTTTCAACCTGGGTAATGATACTTTCCAACTGAAACCCTTCTAGAACACTGTCCAGTTTTTGCTTGAGCAGATCGTCTCGTATCGCACTCGGATGTTCAATCCGGTATAATTGAAGAAAGGTGTCATTAATCGACACAATACCGTGCTGTTGATCTAGTAAAATAACGCTTAGTGGAGCGGCATCCATCATCTGTTGTAATTTCTCAGCTTCACGGAAATATTTACGTGACAATTGCATGACCTGAAGACGGAGTTTCTCTTTCTCCATGGTGCCCTCAATCATATAAATAAATAAGCTGGCAATCAACAGTGTAGTCACGATATTGGCTATAGCCGCAAATATAATGGTTACATCCAAATCAAAGTTCAAACCTCTATTTAATAGAGGGAAAATTGCGGAAGGTAGTTCGCCAATCACAGAATAAAGTGAGATTAACACGATCTTGCCATAACGGTCGCTATTCTTAAACCGATTGGATGCCAAAAGTATAATAGGGTACAGGAGTACGCCTGTCTCTAAGATCAGTCCTGTGATTGTGTAGTTTACTGCAAATATAGGATAAATGATAAGCTGGAGCAGAGCCAGGGCAATCCCATCTCGCAATCTACCATATAACATAAGAGCAAATAATGGAACAATGCCGAAATTGAGTGGAATAACTCCCCATAGCTGAACAGAGAAAAGTGAACACAGCAACATACTGATCATACAGGTAAGCATAAATCCCGTAGAATATGACTCTTTAGTACCTCTTCGTTCTTCTTGCCGCTCGGATTCCCAATTTCGAGACCAGTAATTGAAGGATTTCTCATAACATAACGGAAACAGACATGCGGGCAAACTAGCAATCAAGACCTGTAGTAGGATTTCCTTTACAGCATCCACTTTTTCCCTCCTCAGGTGGAAGAATAACATTCATGTCTCGATTAAAACATAGCCGACAGTTTTTTACAATAATTCTTATTTAAGACTAAAGAGTGACATGTATTCCACAAAAAAAATCAAATAAATACAAATAGATCTAGATCAAAAAGGAGATAAATATGTACGATGTAATTGTAGTTGGCGGGGGTTCAGCAGGCCTTATGGCAAGCGTCGCAGCTAGTGAAAATGGCGAGAAGGTCCTCCTTGTAGATAAAGGGGATAAACTAGGACGAAAACTTGGAATATCTGGTGGTGGACGATGTAACGTTACCAATAATAAAGAAATCGAAGACCTCATCAAGAATATACCGGGCAATGGACGCTTTCTATATAGTACTTTCTCTAAATTCAATAATAAAGATATCATAGCCTTCTTCGAAAATTTAGGAATTAAGCTCAAGGAGGAAGATAATGGGCGAATGTTCCCTGTGACAGACAAGGCTAAGTCTGTTGTTGATGCCCTAGTCAATCAGGTGCGGAAACAAGGAGTATCTATTCGAGTCAATTCTCCCGTTGAAGATGTACTCTACGCTAATGGCACGGTTGTAGGAATACGTCTCAAAACTAATGAGATCATTTATGGAAGAAAAGTTATTATAGCTTCGGGAGGAAAGTCTGTCCCTCATACGGGCTCTACAGGAGATGGGTATATTTGGGCAGAGAATGCAGGACATACAATTACAGAACTATTTCCGACTGAGGTCCCTATTACTTCAAACGAACCTTTCATTCAATCTAAAGAACTACAGGGTTTGTCTCTTAGAAACATTGGACTCTCAGTATGGAGCCCAAAAGGTAAAAAGATCATTGAGCATCATGGTGATCTACTATTTACTCATTTCGGAATATCAGGACCAACAGCCCTAAGATGTAGTCAGTTTGTTGTCAAAGCCCTGAAGAAATATGATGTCGGAAATATCCTGCTTACCATAGATCTCTCACCAGACAAAAGTGTCGAAGAAATCTTTTCTGAAACCTTAAAATTAACAAAAGCAGAACCCAAGAAGAGCATCAAAAACGTATTAAAAGGGTACCTGCCTGAAAGGTTAATCCCCCTTCTATTACAAAATGCTCAATTAAGCGAGGATTTGACTCATGACAATATTCCTAAACAGTCTTGGATGGCCCTTGCGAAACTTATAAAAACATTTCCTATAAGAGCCTATGGAACACTTTCATTAAGAGAAGCCTTCGTTACAGGTGGTGGGATAAATTTAAAAGAAGTAGATCCTACAACTATGGAGTCCAAAAAGATTAATGGATTATACTTTTGTGGTGAAATTCTTGATATTCACGGTTACACAGGCGGATTCAATATTACGGCTGCCTTTTCAACTGGGTATACCGCCGGCAAACATGCCGCGGGAAAAGACTGAACGAACTTACTCTCAAATCTTCCTTCTCGAAGAAACCTTCCATGGAGCAGCTCCTAGCCACCAAGTTACGAGCACCGCACAAGGAATGGATAACAGGAGACCCCATCCACTGAGTAAAGAGAGTCCAAGTCCCGCGCTCAGGCACAGAATGGCCGGAAATAACATAATTCGTAGCGTTGGAATGGCGGAACGAAACTCCATATCGGAGCTAAGAGGGAGAATTCTCATCAGTTCCCGCGAAAAAAAGTAGCGTCGATAACTGTTCATCCAGTGAAGCAATAGAAATAACAGGAGAATGTATACGACGATGTTGATTGGGGCTGGTGGTAATTGAACCCCAATAAAGCCTAGCAACGTGAACAGAAGATAGCCTAGCGCATTTTTACTGCGTAAAATCGATTTAACAACTAACTCAGCCACTCTGGTCTCAGGACTACGCGAGGGTAACAGTGCATTCGAATGTTGAAACAATATTGGACGTGAGCGTACAGCGGAAGGACGATCAACAGCACCTAAGAGCAGTAAGCTGGTCAATTTCGTCTTCTGCCGCTCATCCTCACGAACCTCTGCCTCGAAACACCACTTCTTGTTAAATCTATACCATCCGAGTGGAACGGTAATAACAACGCAGAATAACAGAACTACTCCGAGATATCCTGTCCCATTGACGGTCCAGGCTATATATCCTGTAGCTAAAATACTAGTTACCAAAGATAGTAGTGCCCAGCGTTTCCACCCTTTCAACATGATGTTGATCAAGTTTTCTAGAAACATATGTATACATTTAGCACCTAGTGTAACGAGATATAGAGATAAAACTGCCGTACTATTCATTCCATAAATACGTTGCAACAGTGGCAGCAAGACGGCCACACCCGCTCCAAGTAATAGCACTTGACTCATAATCGAAACCAGAAGACCGCGTAACATCAGACCTTTAATCCATCTCTGTTTCTGTCTCAAGAATAATACATCGGCTGCCTCGAGAAACAGAGTCAATCCGCCTCCAAGTAAGATGAGTCCCATCATCACTGATGGAACTGTAGAATAAGGCATTTGGACTAGCCAAGTGGGAAGGTCCTCATGCCACAAGCTATAGTAAATCCGTGCGAACAATAATATGCCGGGTACACCGATATATAGCATCACGATCCAATCTACTACAGTATTAAGCGCACGGTATTGTTTGCGGACAAAGTCGCACCCTCTTCTCATAAATAACTTATGAATGGTTGTCAATTGGGGCTTGGTCACAGACTTTCTCTCCTTCGATACAATTAGGATCAGGTTAGCACGTCAAAGCAATCGAAAAGTGACCCTTCAGGTAGAGAAGCAACCTCACGGATGTCATCTATTGTCCCGCTCGCAACCACTTTACCAGCTGAAATCAGGATAAAATCATCGCAAATTTTCTCTGCCGTATCGAGCACATGCGTTGACATAAGGACGCCCGCACCACGCCCTCGCTCCTCTTCCAGCAGTTCAAGGAAGTCCTTTGTCGCCCGAGGATCCAGCCCAATAAAGGGTTCATCGACGATATAAACATCCGGTTTGACGAGAAAACCGAGCATCAGCATCATTTTTTGTCGCATTCCTTTTGAGAAACTCTCAGGCAAGTGATCTCTCACCTCAGTCATCCGAAACTTCTCTAGTAACGCTCTTCCTAACTCTTCGAATTCATTCTCATCCATATCATAGACAGCAGCAGCCAAGCTGAGATGCTCCCACAAAGTTAATGTTTCATAAAATACTGGATGCTCCGGTACATAAGCATATTTATCAGATGCGCCACCATAATCCACTGTCATTTTTGCAAAAGGAAGAAGTCCAAGTATACCCTTCAATGCCGTGCTTTTCCCTGCCCCATTGGGACCTAGTAGTCCCGTCAACTTCCCACGCTTCACAGAAATATTGATATTGTGTAACTTGGCTATACCTGGTTCATAACCCGCCTCTTGGATCGCTACTTCCAGTAGTACGTTACTGTCCATACCATTGCACCTACTTCACTTATCTATTAAAAGTATTGTTTTATTTTACCACATTACACTAGGAAGCCGCTTCAAGTAAACTTTCCGTAACCTCGCGATCACGTTTTAGAATTGCTGACTTGAACAATAGTAACACTAGCCCAATGACAATCATTAGACATCCTGACAACATAAATGCTGGCGCAGGCCCAAAAGTAGTAACCAAGAAACCTCCACAGATAGGTCCTAGTACGGCCGCGGTTGAAGTTAGGCTTGTAACAGTGCCAAAGACACGACCCGTCAAAGACTCAGGGGTGCGCTTCTGTAACATGACTTGAAATGGAATAAACACTAAACCTGCTCCCAGCCCTGCCACAAAAAAGATAACCGCCATTGACGCATATCCTATAGAGTTAAATAGACCAAATATGACAAGGAAGCCTGATAATGCAAAGGCAGCGCCCAGAAGTGCACCCCCAGTACCAATCTTGCTTAGTGGTGACCAGTTTCGCAGTAACTTAGAAACTCCGACAGCAGCTAAAGTCCCCACTCCACTAAGTGTAATACACCAGCCGAAGAGGCTTTGAGGTATCCCAGGGATTTCCCTGAATAACACAATCGCTTGTGAATCTGCTATCTGCAGGACTAGCAGTACCATGGTTAATGTCAAAGTTCCAAATGCAATTAACGGAATTCCAGAAATGATTTTGATTCCAGCAGCAAGCTCATTCCAAAATTTAAATTTCTTTTTCTTTTCTAAGAGACCATCCACTGCGTTCGCTCGAATGATGTTCCGCTTACTAGGGACACCTATTAAGATGATGGCAGATAATAGAAAAGAAACCGAATCGATAATAAAGCAGATAGAAACTCCGAAGGCTACCGTTAACAGCCCTCCAAGTGCTGGGCCGATAATTTTGCTACCTTGCTCGATAATCGCACTGTAGGATACAGCCGTCTCCATATGCTCCGGAGCTACGATTTCTTTAAGCTTTCCATTTTTTGCCGGTGAGAACATCACATCGAAGATGCCCTTAGCAATCAGAAGTAGATAGACCTGCCATAATTGAGTAACAAATACCAATCCTAGTACTATTGCAGCACGTGCTACGTCCGAAATAATCATAAGTTTCTTGCGCTCCATCCTATCCGCTAGCATGCCCGCCAGTGATCCACCTAATAGCATTGGTATAAGAATACAGAGCATTGCTATCGTGATTTGCCAAGATGTAGCCTGCCACTTCAGTCCGATCATCGTAATCAAGGCCAGCATTTGTAGCCAATCACCGAGATTGGAAATAAGCTGTGAGCTGATCAAAGCTAGATAAGCACGGTTTTGCAATAATCCTCCACCGGATGGTGTTCTTTCCTTCATAATAACAACTCCCATAATTAAATTCTCTTCATGAAATCCTCTGTAATTAATCTTAATTAAGTTGGAACATTATTCCATCGTGCTCAAGGGTGAATCCTAGACCTGCTCTCGGCTGATTTTCAACTAAGACTCGGGGAGGAAGGGAAAAGAATAATTAGATTTATCAGAGGGAATTGAATTTCATGGGAATTTTTGGACATTGTGTGAACTTTATTGTTTTATCTTAAGTTTTAAATATTAAAAAGCCCAAATTGTGATAAATAATATTTTCTTAATTTTTATTCTGCTCTAAGATATCAATGAATCAAACTATTTAAAAATATAAGTAATATAAGTTTCAACTCTTACTTTGCTTATATTTCTCACAGAAACGGGGACCGCCCATATCAAGGACGGAGAAGCCATTTCTACTTCATTCATTTAGAAAATATAAAATAAGGCGGGATGAGAATGTTGAAAACCGAGGAGCGCGGAACTGATTTATCGTTGCATTTATACCGTGTATTTGCTAAATCTTTTAAAAGTGTCAACGAACATGCTGTGACAGGAAGCAAAATCCAAGGATTCAATCCTACGGCCTTTGCAGTAATGGAGGTTCTCTATTACAAAGGGGCTCAACCGATACAACAAATCGGCGCCAAGCTGCTACTGCAGAGTGGTAATGTTACCTATGTGATTGATAAACTGGAGACAGCAGGCTTACTACACCGTCAACCATGTTCACGCGATCGCCGAGTCATTTATGCAGAATTGACGGCAAAAGGTCAGGAATTAATGGATCAATTGTACCCTGAGTTTTCAGAGCGTATCGATCATGCCCTTAGTGGCTTGAACGAATCTGAAAAGCAACTTATGATCGATCTACTTAAGAAGATGGGACGAGAAGCTGAGAAACTTGCACCACTCTCCCGTAAATAAATAGACAACAAAAATGACGTATAAAACTGATAATCAGTTTATACGTCATTTTTGTATATTGTTCTGTTAGAGCAACTACGAATCAAATCGAAGGACTAATAGTCCTCGCTCTCTAAGATGGTTTTGTGATCTTGTGAAGAGCCTGTGCGCATTCATGGATATGACGGACGTAATCCTTCGTCAGCTCTTGAATCACTTCTGTATTTTCATCCACAGTTTGGCCTGCAAGCTCCACATCGACCAGATCTACCCGAACTTCACGTGGGTCCACATAGGAGCATTGAAAGTCAAAAGAATATAATTGATGTCCTGCCGCTTCAATATGCAGCCGAACGCCATGAGGATCCGCTTGGTCCGCCAGCACTTGTGCTGAATCACCTGGGTTTAGATATTCTGGAAGCTGTTGTTGCCACGCATTCACCAGCATGGTTTGATCCAGATTCATTTCCTCGTTCATGGTAACACCTCCCCTTCCCCGTTAAGGTGCGAAGAATGGCGCTTTTTTATACAACACCTTCATAAGAGGTTATTAACTCTTTGCGGGCTCGATTGTTTCCTCGTTACCTTCAGCTCTTGGTGCCCGATTCCGTAAACCAAATACACTAATAACACCTAACAAGGCCAACACAGCCATAACAATAAACAACGTGTGAAGACTTCCTTGTAGTACATGTTTCAAGTCACTCCACAGATCCGGCGGCAGTAAATGAACCTTCTCTGGTGAGAGTAATTTGTTGATATCGTCTTGTGACACTGTGGCACTGGAAGCCGTGCCATTGGCTGTCTTAGCAGCGATCTGTAAATTAATCAGTACACCAAACGCGGTAACGCCAATCGTTTGACCTATCGACTTAGTGAATGTATTAAGAGCAGTTGATGCACCACGTAAGCTATAGCCTACGGATGATTGCGCAATTACCGTAAATACCGTGAAAGAGAAACCAAACCCTAATCCATACAAAGCATTAAATATTAACATAATGAACAAAGGAGTACCTTCCGTAATAAATGCCATACCAACGGCTCCAAGGGAAATAATAACCATCCCAATCAGCGAAGTATATCGTGATCCTCGAGTAATAATCCAACGACTACCTAAGATAGAACCAAGCATCCAGCTAACAGACATCGGTGCTAAGACGAGCCCAGACATTGTAGCATTTTTGCCAAGTACACCTTGAACCCACAGCGGTAAATAAGTTGTAAGTCCAATTAACAAGGCACTCGCAAGCAAACTTGCCAAGTTAGAGAAAGCAATATCACGCACCTTGAACAATTGTAATGGAACAAGTGGTTCTTCAGCCCGTTTCTCTACGATGAAGAACAAGATGAGCGAAACGACTGCTAACGTCATAATTCCGAGCATCGCAGGCGATGTCCAGGCAAACTGGCTACCTCCTGTCGCTAGACCAAACAATAATGCCGTCACCCCGACTGTGAAAGTAACCGCACCACTCACATCAATTTTAACTTTCCGCTTCTCTATATTTTCATGAAGATATTTTATAATCATAAATAAGGATAAGAGACCAAACGGAACATTAAAGCCAAAGATCCACCGCCAGTTCAACGAATCGACCACATATCCACCAAGCAACGGTCCAACTAATGAGGAAATCCCCCATACAGAGCTAATCCATCCCTGTACCTTGGCACGCTCTTCCATACTGTAAATATCACCAATAATCGTGAATGTAACGGGTATAAGTCCACCTGCACCAATCCCCTGAATTGCACGAAAAATGATAAGTTGTTCCATGCTCTGGGAGAGTCCAGATAATAAGGAACCAATTAGAAACAATATTGAACCGATGATAAAAACCGGTTTTCGTCCGTACAAATCACTAATTTTCCCAAAAATCGGTGTCGCAACGGCCATTGCCAATAGATAGGCGGTAAACACCCAACTCAACAGCTCATATCCACCTAAATCGCCAACAATTCTTGGCCCGGCAGGGCCGATAACTGTACCTTCGATCGCAGCCAAAAATGTCGATAACAATAATCCAATCAGTATAAAATTTCTATTAACCGGGATATTCTTCATGATGCCTTCCCTTCTCTTCCTCTTACTTATATTTCCTAACCACAAGCTACAATTATAGTTGATACCCCTATAAAAATAAAGACAGGCAGCCATATAACGGAGTCATCGCTCCGTTATATGCTGCCCATATCTCATCCCTCTAAAATCATACTAAATGCCCGCCCTATAGAACTCTCGTTTCAAAAGAGAATTCATTAACAAGTCGATAAATCCAGCATCCGTTTTCTGATATTCTCTAAGTAAACCTTCCTCATGGAAGTGAAATGCTCCAAGCAATTGCCTTGATCTCACATTGTCAGGGTCCACCAGCGCTTCAATCCGGTTGAGTCCCATCGTCTCAAATCCGTATGCCAACAACATATGTAACGCCTCCGACATATAGCCGTGGCCCCAATATTCTCTACCTAAGTCATATCCGATCTCACCGCGATAGGATCCTGACAATTCCCATACATTAAAACCACAACTACCGATCAAAATTTCTTCATCCTTCAGTTCGATTCCCCAGCGTAAAGTGTCATCGCTCTCGGATAAACCATTAAGCAGGTTAATCATTTCGAGCGTATCCTCTACAGAGGCAAATGGAGAAATATTCATATATTTAACTACCTCAGGATCGCTCCAATAACGGAACAAAATTTCAGCATCTGCTCTTTCCATCGCTCGTAACCGCAGTCTCTCGCTCTCCAGCACAGGGATATTTCCCTCACATTTATACAATTACCTCACTCCTTCCGCACGTCATACCCTAATTACCTCTACACATAGCTAATCACAAATGGACTAGGAGAGTCAAAGAGAAGACGTTTTTCTTGGTCCAATTTGGGATACTATACTACTAACACAGTCTGGATAGGTCATAAGGAGGATTCTCTCATGGTTTTCAGTGTTATAATACTTGTACTACTGTTGGTGTTGTTGATCGCAAGCGGTTTAATGCACTTCACCTTTCGCCAGGTCACGCAAATGAAACTCCAAACCAATGAAAGCATGTTTGAATATTTGGAGAGAACAGGTGTCTTTTCGCAGGAACGGTTCGATACACTGGACAAACATGAAGTACAGACGACTTCCAAAGATGGATTAAAGCTGCACGGATATGTCCTAGAGCCCCATCCAGATTTACAACGATGGGCGATCATTGTCCATGGATATACTGTTTCACTTGCCGTGTCCACACAATATATCGATATGTTTCAGCAGAAAGGCTTTAATATCCTACTCATTGACCAACGTAGGCACGGAAAAAGCGAAGGTAAATACACTACCTATGGATATGAGGAGAAGTATGACATAGAGGTGTGGGTGACTTGGATTCTGGAGAACTACGGGAATGATTGTGTGATCGGTCTGCATGGTCAATCCTTCGGTGGGGGAACCGTACTCGAATATCTCAGTATCGCTCATCCCAACGTTAAATTTGTGATCGCCGATTGCCCTTATTCCGATTTGACCGAGCTCATACGCCACCAATTAACAGTATTAAATAAAATACCCGCCTTTCCCCTTCTGCCTATGGTGGACAGATATACGAAGAGGAAAGCGGGCTTCCGGCTTGGGCAGGTCAGTCCTCTTAAGACGGTAGAGAACAGTACGCTTCCCGTGTTATTTATTCATGGTACGGAGGATAACTATGTACCCACGCACATGAGTCAGGACTTGTACAATCATAAGCCTGAGCCAAAACGACTCCTGTTAGTGGAGGAAGCTGTTCATGGGAACGCCTTCGGAGTCGATCCAAATCGATATATCCATGAAGTTCATTCGTTTATTGAAGAAGCATTAGACACTGTTACATAAAAATTCAATGCTATTAATGAAGGAGACTATTATGTTTCATACCAAAGACTACTCAGGACCTCGAGCTGAACAACAAACTGCTGTTCTATCCCAATTACGGGCACTCATTCACGATGAGCCCAACACTATTGCAAATCTAGCCAACGCTTCCGCGCTTTTAAATTTCTATTTAGAAGACATTAACTGGGTAGGATTTTACCTTTACGACGGAAATGAGCTCGTTTTAGGACCATTCCAAGGGCTTCCCGCATGTATTCGGATTCCTATGGGAAGAGGTGTCTGTGGAACTTCCGCAGAACGCAGAGAGACGCTACGAATTCAGGACGTCCATGCCTTCCCAGGCCATATCGCCTGCGATGCAGCCTCCAATAGTGAGATCGTTATCCCCATCGTCAAGGATGACAAGCTACTAGGAGTTCTTGATATCGACAGCCCACTTCAGGGGCGCTTTGACGAGGAAGATCAGCAGTTCCTTGAACATTTTGTTGATATTCTGACCCAGCAACTATAGGATAATAAAATCAGGGAGACCTCCCCTAACGGGGGGGTCTCCCTATCATTAATCCTCATTTTTTCTTATTACAATCTCAAGCCCATCGACATGCCTTTTCCCCATCAACTTCCGATTCTTCCGATTTTCTTTACTGTCAAATACGATATCCATGTCGTAATCATCTGGATATAATTCCTGCTTTTTGATATGTGGTTTAAGCCGCTTCTTGTTAACCTTTACCTTCCGCTTTTGAATCATGACCTCTACCAAACCTCTAGAATCTTCACTTTCACTTACAATACCAATCTTCCCAAATGAAGTTACAAATACAGCATCGCCAACTTCGAATACATGCGCTGGTTCTTTTACCTTCTTTGCCCCCATATTAGTACTAGGACTTGAGAAAGGATTAGTTAGCACATTAGTCGCCGAAGGATTCAGTTCTAGATCATCCCATATATCCAGCTTTTCCTTCCCCCCGGACTGACGCGATACAATATCCCGGGAACGTTCTATGATGCCACCAGCAATACCGAGTTTCTTCGCAATCTCGATCGCATAACTTTGACCCGCCTCACCTATCGTCAGACGATATAAGGGACGTAAGGTCTCTGCATGAAATTCCATCCGCGCATTTTGAAATCCTATCGCCTCAGATGCGAATGTCTTCAGTTCATTATAGTGCGTCGTCACCATCACCGTGGCACCCTTACGGCTAAATTCCTCCAGAATTGCAATCGACAGGGCAATCCCTTCGCCAGGATCTGTGCCGGCAGCCAATTCATCAATCAGCAACAGTGTTGAAGGCCCCGCCTCTTTCAGCATTTGGACAAGATTCTGGATTTGAGCAGAGAAAGTACTCAGTGATTGTTCTAGATTTTGTCCGTCACCTATTACAGCCATAATCCCAGAATAGACAGCGAATTGACTTCCCGGATTTACCGGTACGAGTAGCCCTGACTGAACCATCAGCGAAAGAATCCCCAGCGTCTTCAATACTACGGTTTTCCCACCTGTATTGGGTCCGGTAATAACAAGGCTTTTATACGACTCCCCGATCTCCAGGTCGAGCGCAACCATGCTATGAAGTAACATTGGATGCTTAGCCCCACTAATCTTTGTTACCCCGTTCTCATTTAATGTCACTGCAACTCCGCCGATCGAGGCACCATACTTCGCTTTCGCAAAAATAAAATCGTAGGTACCCGTAATGTTGATGTTTTGCTGAAGCTCTGCGACTTCCCTTTCCACCAAGTCCGTCAAGTACCCTAGCACCTTACTTTCTTCACGCGCTTCGTCTCCTTGCAGCGCCTCTAGCTCACTCTGAAGCCCTGATATCTCCCGTGGCTCAATGAACACCGTTTGTCCGCTTGCGGACTGATCTAACATTCGACCGTCCACCTGTTTATAGAACTCCTTCTTCACGGGAATAACATAACGTCCACCACGAACACTAACGATATTCTCTTGTAGGATATTCGAATGACGAGACATCACGGATTGAACCTTCTTCTTGATTTTCTCCTTAACTACATCGATCTTCCGTCGTATTTTCTCTAATTCACGACTAGCTTGATTGGTGATGACGCCTTGATGGATACAACGTAATATTTCCTGCTGGACTGCCGGTAAGTCACGCAGAGATGCAGCATAAGAGCCAATTCGATCCACCAGTTCTCCCTTGGACGCCATATATTTTTTAAGCTGACCACAACTTTGGAGAAATCGCTGAACTGCTGTCAAATCCTGCTCGGTGAACAAGTATCCCGTTCCCATTAGTGACATTACTAATTCAATCCCTTCAAGTGAAGGAAGTGGAATACTGGAACCTTTTCCTATTAACACATTCGCTTCTGCTGTCTCTTCAATCGCCTGTCTAATTCTCCGCTTATCTTCCAACGGACTTAGTTTGCTAATCCGCTGCCGTCCTTCATAAGAAACAGCGTACCTCATGAGCTCTTCCCTGATGCTCTCGTATTCCAACATGTGTAGATTAAACATTCCCAATGTTATACCCCCTAAATTTTCTGAATGGATGACAACACAAAAAGGGCAAAAGAAAGCACGAATGCCATCCTTTGCCCTAAACTTATCCCGCATATGTCTATCCCTTTGGATCAATCAAAAAAACCGTGCTGAAAAACAGCACGGTCTAGAGGTCCATAGAAACAAACAGCGATAAGGCGCCGTATGATGTCCCGCGTGTGTTCTTAACTAAATTCAGAGACCGTAAAAAGGCACAGAGAATCGAAGACTTGTTTTAATAATAAAAAAACAGTCTTTCTTTCTACAACCAATCGTACAGTCCATATGAAATTTGTTAGTTAAGAACTTTCACCGACATCAAAAACTCTCCTTGTTATGAGGATGCTACTAATTTACCAAATAACGTCTTAAGAAGTCAATAATCAGCTTTACGTCTTATTTCATCAACACAACACTGGGATATCTTTCTAATTGAGTCAATTGATTAATTTTCATCTTTACGTTATTTCATGTATTATATTAGAGGTTGCTAAAATTGTAATGCCAATGTAAAATCACCAGTTCAAAACGATTAGAAATACACAGTATCTGAAAGGAAGGATATAAAGTGCCTTTATTTGACCACATCCGGCGTATTAGCACAAAGCCATTCGTCTTTTTTTCAATTATTTTGATCTTAAAGATTTATCTCGCCTGGTTGTCCATTTTTGATGGCATACAACCTTGGGGGCCTCTGCTAAAGGAAATTCCATTTATATGGGTGTTGTTCTGTCTGATCGAGTGGTTCTCCTCCAAACGTAAGGTGGGCATGTATCTAACAGTTAATTTAATTGTTACAGCCATTTTCTTCGCCGCCATTATGTATCATAAATATTATGGTGTCATAGTCACCTATCACGCACTCGAACAAGTAAATCAGGTTACAGCCGTTAGTAATAGCGTGTTTTCACTACTTGCGCCTTACTATCTGCTAATATTCCTAGACATTATTGTCATCGGCTTCTGGGCTATTCGTAAAAAGAGATTGCCTAGAACAAAAAGTTATTTCAGTTTGAAAAAATTGAGCACTGGCGTTATCGCTACGATATTTGCAGCTTCGTTAACTATTTGTATCTTCAATATTTGGCCAAATCGCGCCAGTATGAATGAAATTAAGCAAGCGGAGCAAATGGGGATTCTAAACTACGAGACGTATTCGATTTTTGCCAATGAGGATATCGAACTTGTCGATAAGAACGCCATTACCCAAAGCAAAATCGATCAATTAAAAGGTGTGAAATCGGTCCAAGATCCAGCATACCTTGGTACTGCTCAAGGCAAGAATCTTATCATCATCCAAATGGAATCATTCCAGAACTTCCTGGTTAACTTAACGATCGATGGTCAAGAGATTACTCCTAACATAAATGCATTGGTCAAAGATAATCTATACTTCAAAAATTTCTATCAAATGGTAGGGCAAGGTAACACTTCCGATGCTGAATTTGTCGTCAATACCTCGTTCTATATTCCCTATAACGAGGCTGCAACACAGAACTACGCTTATAAAGAGCTGCCAAGCCTTCCAAAGCTGCTAACAGCTCAGGGCTATGATACCGCTACGTTCCATACCAATGTTGTTGATTTCTGGAATCGCCGCGAACTGTATGAAGCTGTTGGCTTCAACCGGTATTATGATCAGGATAACTTCTTTGGTAAAGAAGATGCCTTGTTCTTTGGCCCATCTGATGAAGTGCTATATAAGAAAACTGCTGCCGAGCTAGAAAAGATGCAGCAAGCTGGCAAGCCATTTTACAGCCAAGTGATCTCGATGACGGCACATCATCCTTTCACTATGCCGCATGAAAAGGATCATATAACTCTACCAGAACGCTTTCAGAACAATATGGTCGGAGACTATATCCGCTCTCAAAACTATGCGGACTACGCGCTGGGTTTATTCATCGATGATTTGAAGCAGAAAGGCATATGGGATAACAGTGTAGTTGTTATTTATGGTGACCATCTCGGACTGCCTCTATACTCTCTCGATAAAAAAGGCTTAGAACTTATGAATGAGATTTACGGCAGAGAGTATGGTTATATTGATATGATTAACATTCCGTTGATTATTTCAGCTCCAGGAGTTACTCCTGCTGTCTTAGACAACGTCGGAGGACAGGTTGATATACTACCGACAATCTCGAACCTTATGGGAATATCGCTGACAGATCAGATTCACTTTGGTCAGGATATCTTGAACCAAACTAGCAACCTATTACCGCAACGTTACTATCTACCTTCAGGTTCGTTCCTGAACGATAAAGCCTTGTTCATACCAGGCGCTTGGTACGATGATGGAACTCAGTACCCTTTTGCTCCTGACAGTGTGCAGCAGGCAGTTACAACAGAAAGTGAATATAATCGGGCACTAGAGTTACTTAAATTATCCGATAGTTATGTGCAGCAGCTTCCTGATCGGAACCCTGAGCAAGAATAATATCTGAAGCAGTCTCACCCTATTAAAGAGCCCCGGTCTATCCATAGGGACTGACCCCTTAACGTGAGACAAATTAAAACACCTTCAAGAGAATTCAACCATGTCGTAAGATATGGAGACAAACTTGGAGGTGTTTTTGCGTTGGCAACAAGAGTTAGCTACCCTGTAGAAGTAAAAATGAAAGCAATTGAAATGAGATTGGCTTGCATTCCGGTAAAAGAAGTTATGGAACAACTCAACATACGAAATAAGACACAAGTGAAAACTTGGATGCGGTGGTATCGCAGTGGTGAATGGAATCGGCTAGAGCAACCCGTGGGCAAACAATACAGCTACGGCAAAGGACCCGAGTATGCATCAGAACTGGAGAAACTAAAAGCTGAGAATCGGTTTTTGAAACAACAATTAGATGTACTAAAAAAGTACAAGGAGATGCAAAGGAGGTGTCACCAAAGATTGTAGTGGAATGGATCGAGTCTATCCGAGGAGAAGTGAGCGTTACCCAAGCTTGTGAATGGTTAGGGCTCCCTCGTACAACGTACTACCGTTGGAAATCAGCGTATGACACCGAGTGCAAAGATCACGTGGTAGAGAAGGTCCGGGAACTCTGTATGCAACATAAATTTCGCTATGGATACCGAAAAGTAACCGCGTTGCTTCGACTGGAACAAACAATCAATCATAAACGTGTACAACGGATTATGCAGCATGAAGGGTTGCAGTGTCGAGTTAGGATAAAGAAACGTAAACCAACGGGACAGCCCGCGTATCTAGCAGAACATCTGTTAAAGCGTGAATTTCAAGCCCATTTACCGATGAAAAAACTTGTCACGGACATTACATATTTACCCTTCGGCGGAAAAACATTGTACCTGTCGAGTATCTTAGACTTGTTTAACGGTGAGATTGTGGCTTACAGTATAGCCGACAAGCAAAACATCGCGTTTGTATTGGATACGTTAAACCAACTGCCTCCTCTACCAGGTACGATGCTCCATAGCGATCAAGGTAGCGTTTATACATCGGAGGCTTATCAGGCGGCCGTAAAAGGAAAAGGCATTACCATGAGCATGTCCCGTAAAGGAACGCCCGCTGATAATGCCACCATCGAATCGTTTCATTCCACGCTAAAGTCTGAAACGTTTTACCTCGAAGGGCTCACTTGTACAACGACGGCAATCGTTGAACAAACCGTTCGAGACTACATTATTTACTATAACTCAGTTCGTATTCAAACAAAACTAAAAAACCAGTCACCGATTGATTTTCGGCGACTGGCAGTTTAAACTTGCAAGGTGTTTTGATCCCTGTCTCACAAACGGGGGTCAGTCCCATAAAGGATGGCCGGGGCTTCTTTTTTCCAAGACATTATACCATTTACCTCTTCATTAACAGGAGTGAGCTACTTCTGTAGTCAACTGGCTTGAATTATTCCTACTCATATCCTCGTCCCTCAATCGTAAATATTTGCGATCTTTCCAGCGGAAGTAAGATAGCACCGCACGGATATATTCATCTGAAATCATACAGACATATATCGCCACGATTCCCCAGCCGAGCGAGACACCAAGTAAATAAGAACAACCCGTGGCAACTACCCACATAAAGATTAAAGATATGTTCATCGTAAAACGGGTATCGCCTACCGCATTTAGCGCATTCCCAATCGCCATATTCACCATCTTACCGGGTTGTAACAGTAAGTTTAACCATAACAACGAGGCACATAGTGACAAGATCTCATGATCCTGAGTGAACAAACCCAACACATGGCGACCAAATAGCACAAGAATAAAAGCGTTGACGATCACTAGAGGAAGACCTACCCTAAGCATTCGATATACTGAACTGTAAGCCTCCTTAGTCCTTCCTGCACCATATAAATGGGCAATTTGAATTTGCGAAGCAAGCGCCAACGAGAAGCCCAGTAGGAAACAGAAGGATTCCAACGTATTCATATAAGTCCTAGCCGCTAACTCTGTTGATCCCAATATTGCAAGGAAGGAGAAGATCGCTAATTGAGAGAATACCCAGCTTGCAGAGTTGATACCGAGAGGCCAACCTATGACGAGCACTTCTTTGAACAACTTTCTATCAAACAATGAGAAGTCCTTCAAACCGATCCGCCGCTCAAACGTACCTAAGAAGATGATCATTAACACTATACATGCAATCAATCTACTTATCACCGTCGAAATAGCTACTCCGGTCAATCCCCATTGCGGGAATCCAAACGCACCAAATATGAAACAATAGTTCATCACAATGTGGATGATATTCATTCCAACCGCTGTGTACATAGGTCCTTTCGTATTACCTGTATTCCGGATCGCCGTACCTAGCGTAGACATTATTGCTGTTAAAATCATACCTCCCCCAACAATAGAGATGTACACCTCTGCCAGCGGAAGAAGTTCCTCTGGAAGCTGTAGGATCTCAGCGATAGGTCGCGGTAGCATTATAAGTATCACACTAAGTACAAGTCCAATAACGGCAGTAACTTTAAATGCGATAATAGCAACCGTTCTTGCTTCTTCCTCACGACGTGAACCGATCTTCTGAGCGATAACGATTCCTGCCCCACTTGCCACAGTGGCAAACAGTGTGGTGAGCGCATTAAACATTTGATTGGAGAAACCCACAACGGCTACGGCATGGTCGGATATCCGACTAACCATGAGCGTATCGACTGTACCCAGTAAAAACTGTAGAAACAATTCAATAAACACCGGCCAGGCGAGCACCCAAAGGGTAAATTTACGATCCTCGTTAAGCTTATTATTCATCACTATTACAACTCCCTGTAGAACGGGGACGATTCTACATTCCCGCTTAAACTATGTAGCATGAAACACATTATAGCTGTTATACTTATTCAGTTGTATCAATTAACAAACTCAATCTTTCAATATTCCAACTATAATTATGTATAGAGAAGGTTACTAAAAATGCTCATTATAGATTTTATGGCCCCGCCACTCCCTCACTATATTGTCAGCGGATTGTCATACGCAGAAATTGGTGGGAGGCATCCCAGTAGGCAGAACATTGGAGCCTTTGATCTACTTGTAGTTATCGAGGGCTGTCTTTTCGTTGGAGAAGGGGGCGTAGACTACAAAGTAAAGGAAGGTCATGCCCTTATACTTCGCCCAGATAGTCAACACTACGCGTATGCAGGTTGTGTAGAGGAGACGAAATACTATTGGCTGCATTTTCAAATTCTCGGCGATTGGAGAGTCATAGACGAAGAGTCTTACCATCAGAACCAATGGAAGACTTCAGGAGAAAGTACTCCTCGCAATCTTCCTCTCCCGCCTTTTACAACAACTTCCTATAACGTTGCACTTCCACAATTCATTAAGCTCGCTCAACCGTTGAAGATTATTGAGATTATTAGTGAATTGACGCAAATGAATCAGAATATTCACCTCTCCAGTGTCCGTCTCAAGCAACAGGCACTATTTCAAGAGGTTATCGTACTGCTCTCGTCATCCATTGGGGCAGATGGTCCTTCCTCTCAAACCATTTGTGCGGAACGTGCCGCCACCTATTTGCGTGAGCATTACCGTGAGGAATTCTCAGCGAAAAAACTTGGTGAGAGTATTAACTTTCACCCCGTATATATAGCTCGTTGTATGCGAAAAGTATACTGTTGTTCACCTTCGGTCTATTTGCTTAATCTACGAATTGAACATTCTAAGCTGCTACTGTTGCAGACTGATCTCAGTATGGAACGGATTGCTGAGGCTGTTGGTTTCAACCACGCCGCGTATTTCACCGCCTCTTTTACCAAAATCGAAGGTTTGGCTCCCCGAAAATACCGCCAACGCTTCGCTTGGCGTAAAGAGTAACAATAGTTGCAGTTGAGAAGGTTCAGTTGAGAGGACATAGAAACCTTTGTGATGAATGGTACGTAATGTTATATAGAAACATTATCGGAGGTGGAGAGACAATGAATCGTTGGTCTAATGCAATTCTTAAGTTCACATTTGCAGTGCTGCTCTGTGGCGGACTTCTGCTAGGAGCTCCCCGCGCCGAGGCTGGTTATTTTAGTGATTTATTTAGTGGTGTGAAGCAATTATCTGAATTACCTGCGGAAGTTAATGAGCTAAAAGAAAACTACCAAGTTACCTTGGACAAGCTCGGCGAAGCACAAGCAACGCTGGAGACTTTTCAACAACAGAACTTGGAATTAATAGAGCGTAATAAGGAATTAACGGCAACTGTAACGGCTTTGACAGAAGCACAACAATCCCGCGAAGCATCGGGACGCAAAACTCGAATAATGATCATAGTTGCTGTAGCGCTCATTGCTGGCTATTTCATTTTGCTTCGAGGATTACGTTTCATTCTTCGAAAGTAAAGGAGGGTCTACCCTATGGATGTACAATATGAGTCAGAACCCACGCATATAAGTGGACAAGCTGTAACCTTCCGGTTAAATGTGGGCGAAAAGGCGCATATCCTACATCCAGGACAGATTATCGCGTATCGTGGAGCCTCTGCGAATCGTAGTGACAAGCTAATGAGCTTTAAGGGAATGTATCGGAAACTGAAGTTGATCCAAGCGGACATGATCGGACCTTGTCAATTCGTGGCCGCACTTCCCCCTTCCGTATCTATGAAGTCCATACAGCTTACCAAAGATAGTGATCTGCTGTATGACTTCAAACATCTCTTCTTCTATACAGAGGGAGTTAAAATGGAAACCCGGATCTTAAAAATGAAGAATATGATGATTACTCGAGATGCGATCAAAATGAAATTTTCTGGAGAAGGTATGATTGGCATTCTGACTCAGGGTCAGATTATCGAACTTACCCTCCATCCCGAGGAAGCAATCTACATTGATGCAAGAAGTGTCATCGCCTATCCTGAGAATGCCAAGCTTGAATTGTCCGTTTACGGTAATCATCTCGCCAGCCAACATATGAATTATCAGTGGAAAATGACCGGACGTGGCACCGTGTTAATTCAGTCCGGAGCTAGAAATCGCGAGCTTGAACAAGATCTCCACAATGATGCCGGTATTGTCAAACGCGTTCTACGCGAGGTCATTCCTTTTGGCGGCATATTTATTAAATAGCGTGTAGGTGTTCTTGGGAGGACGCTTCGCGAACGGACCGTTCCTACAATCGCTGTGGTCGCTACGCTAACAAGCCATAATGGGCCGAAAACGTCAAAAGGAAAACCTCCAATTAACGGGAGGCTTTCCTTTTTTTAATAAACATCAGAATAAAGTCGAGGCTGTGCCTCCTTATCTCATTCTATTTCTTGCCCGCATCAATGTCTTGCGGACGAAGCCCCTTCCAAACGTTAGGAATATCCACCTCTTCTGGATGCTCAAATACCAAGAAAGCCGTTGGCAAGTAACGCTCGCCGTATTCAGATGATGGTTTGTTCAGGATTTCGCCACCCTTGCCTACAAGTACAGTAGATGAACCACCATCAAGATTAGCGGCAATCACTGCCCCATGATCCAGCATGACTTGTTGGACATCATAGAGGCTTGCACCGATGCTATAGGCCGGCTGGCGACCATCAATTACAACAAACAGTATTGCGCCATCCTCTCTCTGCCCCATAGCGGTACGCGGGGCAATTCCCCATCCGTCTTTCTGGCTCTTGATCTGTCCTTTCCCATTCACAATAATCCGTGGTTGGAATGTAACCGCCTCTTGAATATCAAGATCCTGTAGTTCCTGAATTGAATAGTTTCCGGCAATCATTTTCCCCTGCTTATCGAGACCAACGATTTGAGTAGAATTCTTCTCCCCTATGCCATCGTAGTACAACTTTCCCTGTGAAATAACAAGACCGATAGGTTTAAATCCATTGCCCTTCCAGTTCGGATCAGCGAATCCACCACCGTTAACGCCAGCAATGGCCCCAGTGCGTTCCACCATACTTGAAACCTTCTCACCCTTACCCACCTTAGCAGGAACACCAAGGCGTATCTTAGTCGGATCATTTACAGTTAACACATAACCATGGTAACCAGTACCTGATACCTCTTCGACCTCGATCAAAGGTTTCTCCTTGCTCTCTTCTCCCTCTTTAATCGGAATAGAGATCGTATGTGTATCCTTTTCCGTACCCATTTCATTGAATTGTGCTTGATATGCGGCAACCCGCTTATCCAATTCTTCTTGTCCGATAATATATTTGGCCCAGTGCCGATGTTGTGTTGTGATCAAAGTATCTGCCATTAGAAACCGCATATTGTTACCAGAAGGTGTGAAGAAGAACCAGATTCCAGCAAGTGATAGTAAAAACATCGTCACCATACATAATCGAATCATAAAGGACAAGAATTTGTTCTTCTTGCGCCGTTTCTTAGTTATCTTTCGCTGGTTAGCCGATGTCCGGCTAGGTAATGATGCCTCTGCCATTGCTTAGTCCCCTAACTCTATCGTCTCCACTACTACTCATGTAAACGCAAAGCCAGGGGAGAAAGTTTCACAGGCTCATGGTTGTATGGCATATGGTCTTAATTTATGAGCGGACCATTCACACTGATTCTGTAACTTCAGTTACTACGTTAATGGTCTGCTTACGCTGTTTGGCTGACTTGCGGAAGTAGAACAGTTCATAAATGACTGGTATTACGATGAGAGTTAGAATCGTTGCGGCGGTCAGCCCTCCGATTACGACGATCGCTAAACTTTGCGATACGATACTACCTTGCTCAGAATGCCCGAATACAAGCGGTAGCATCGCGCAGATCGTGGCAATCGCAGTCATTAATATTGGACGCATCCGTGTCATCGCTGCCTCGATAATCGCTTCGCGAATAGACATGTGTTCCTCATTATGTTTGATTCGATCAATCAGGACAATCGCATTCGTTACGACTATACCTATTAGCATCAAAGCACCGAACAAGGCCGTGAAGTCAGGCGTCACACCTGATACCAACAATCCAATAATGGCACCAATCGCTGCTAATGGTAGGGAGAACATAATCGCAAGTGGAGCACGAAGCGTCTTGAACGTAAGTACCATGATCAGATAGACTAATCCAATGGAAATCAGTGCAGTCATACCTAAGTCACCAAAATCACCTGCTTGATCCACAGAAGCTCCCCCTGCAAACAAAGTCACACCTTCTGGGGTCTTAATTGTATCTATTTCCTCTTTAATACTAGCACCAATCTTGGACACGAGCTTAGGATCTACCTCCGCAGTAATGCGCAAGTAATTTTTACCTTCCTTGTGATAGACCATAGCTGGTTCATTACGAACTTCAAATTTTGCAAGCTGGGAGACGGGTACCGGACCTCCAGCAGTTATCAGCATCATGCCACTCAGATCCTGCTCTGTTTTCGGCACTAGTGCCGGTTCTAACACGACAGCCGTTGAGACACCATCCAGTTCAATTTGTCCAATCGGTACAGGGTTAAGCATTGCACTAATTTGCATCGCAATTTCTTGACCCTTAGCCTGGAGTGGATCTACGGTGAAGGAAAATACAGGTTTCGTATCGTCCCCACTGCTAGTGACTTTCTCCACTCCGTCCACTGTGGTTAGCTTGGATTTAACTTCCTTCGCTACCTCTGAGATCGCTGTTAGATCATCACCAACAATATCGATATATTCTGTTGTAGAACCTGAGCTCATCATGCTAGTTTCATTTGCTGTCAAAGTAGCTCCGTCATAGTTTTCCTTTTGTGCACGAACTTGTTCTATGAACTTTTCCGCATCTGCGTCTTTCTTCATGATTACCGTATAACTAACTTCAGCAAGTGACGAGACATTCCCCCATTGCGCCATATCACTACTGTTACCATAATCCAGCAATACGGTCTCTGCCTGATCTTGCTTCATCATATATTGTTCAAGTTTCTTTCCGTTATCGAGTATCTCTCCCACCGGAACATCATTTGGATACTGTAGCTTCACAACAACATAATCTGCATTGGAAGCATCCAAAGCGCCTTTAGGCATAAAAACATAGGCTGCGATTGAAGAAGCAAAGACGATGAATGCAAGTGATAGGGTTACCCATTTATGACTGAGATTCCACTGTAGGAATCGTCCAAATTTGGGAGAAGGTTTACCTTCACTCATGTGCGTATTCCGTAAAAGCCATGAACTAAGTAAAGGTACTACTGTCAGGGCTACTACCAATGAGGTAAGTAAGGAATACGTAATTGTTAGGGCAAATGGGAGCAGAAAAGCCTGTAATCCTCCTCTTAGGAGACCCATTGGTAAAAATACAGCCACCGTCGCGATCGTGGAAGAAGTGATTGCCTGAGCAACTTCCTTCGTTGCACCGATCACCATCTCAAGCGAGAAGGATTCCTTTTGCAATCTACGGTAGATATTTTCTATAACTACAATACTATCGTCCACCAGACGCCCAACGGCTACTGCAACGCCTCCAAGCGTAATAATATTCAAGGAGACACCGGATACTTTCAGTAAATATAACGTTATCGCTAGTGAAAGTGGGATCGAAATCACCGTAACTAAAGTCGCACGTATATTACGCAGGAACAATAAAATAACGATGGTCGCGAACAAAGCTCCTATTAATACTTCACGCATCATACTGTTTACAGAGTCAACAACCATATCCGAAGTACTCATAACAACTGATACATCAGCATTTTTTATGGTTTTATTCAAGTTCTCTACAGTTTCTTGGACTTTATTACCTACATCCACCGCATTGGCATTGGCTTCTTTGAATATGACTGCAAATAGAACATCTTTACCGTTTGCTCGGCTGATACTCTCTTTATCCTGTTTCAATTCAACCGTGGCTATATCTTGTAGTGTAACTCCTTCCGCTACTTGCAGCTTCTTCAAAGTATCTACACTTTCAATTTGGGATACAACATTCACGTTACCACTTTGCCCACCAATGGTCTGTGCCCCCACCGATGCTGATACGTTACGCCCTTGAAGTACACCCATCAGTTCTGAGAAGGGTACTCCCATTTGCGCCATCTTGATCTGATCTGCTTCAACATTAATTTGTGAAACCGGTTTTCCATAAAATCCGACATTCGAAACGCCTTTAATATCTTGCAACTGACGAAGTATCGTTTTTTCAGCAATTTCAATATTACCCGAAGTTAGTCCCTCTTCAAAAGAGATCGTCATCTCAGAGACTGGAATCATTGAAGTGTTCAATTGAAGCACGAATGGCTTCATCACACCTTCCGGGTATTGCAGTGGATCTATTGCTTTTTGAACCTCTTGTGCAGCTTCCTTCATATTCGTCTTGGAATCAAAATAAATATCAATCTTCGCATACCCATCTCCCGAGGTAGATAGGATTTCCTTCTTCCCTTTCAATGACCCAAAGGAACTTTCAATCGGTGTTGTTACGTTACTTTCCATGGATCCAGCATTCTGACCAGGCCCGATAACCATGACACTAACCTGCGGATTATCTGCCTCCGGCATAAATTCCATAGGTAGCGTCGTATAACTCACAATCCCTACTACAAGTGCCATAACGGTCAGTAATCCTACCGCCGCTTTGTTGGCAAATGCCCACTTTGTTAACCATCCCATTCCCCTTCGTTCCCCTTCCAATTTTCCAATTAAAAGCTTATCTGTAAGTTCTCTTATGTACTTCTATTAGTTTATTGGGTTTGGGCAGGGATCAAAACGGGCGTGCGACGGGCTACATACTCGACCTGAGACTGAACTTTTTTTCCGTCTAGAGATCGAGTCATAGCTTAAAGTGTGATTCCACTATTGTTCCTAAATTGTTTAGGAGTAGTACCCGTGTATTTCTTGAATACTTTCGTAAAATAACTCTGATCGTTGAATTGAAGCCATGTAGCAATGTCGGATAAAGAGATACCCGATATCTCTGCATCTTTTACGGCATCAATGTCTTTCAATTCTTCTATATACTGGATATGAAAACCACTAAGTGTATACGCTATTCCCCTGAACAGTCCCCCATCAATAGCTGCATGTGTAGCCAGTGTTACGGAGGAGACGGCTAGATTCTTTTTACTGCATAGATGACTCTTCTTAGAGAGTAATCCATATTTCTCCTCGGGAAATGAGACGTAAGTTCTCATCAGTTCGGTTTTATTCCCGTTTTTAATATGCCTGAATAACTCCCGCTCCAACATAGGCTCATGATGCAGCCACGTATTCTCGCGTCGGTAGGAGACATTCAAATCCAAGCTATTACCCTTATGCTGCTTAAACTCCAATGTACGATTGTCTAGCAGCAGTTCCGTAACGGACAAGGCTTTGCCGGTGATCAGCGAGTACAACAGCATCGCGGCATGATTCAATCTCATTCGATTTAATACGGTCAGGTTATGCTAATAATGAAGCCAACCCTCCTGATGATTGAGCGAAATATCGTTGTCATGCAATAACCCTGCGAAAGTCAGATGAATATGAAAGGGCGTCCCCTACCATAATGGCTTGGGAACGCCCTTTCACTTTGGTTAATCCTGTTTGGAAATCGATACTACCAACTCGCCGCCAGACTCTTGAACCTCAATCACGGAACCCTCCTCAGCTTCACCACCAATGAGCGCACGTGCAACTCGAGTCTCCAAGCTACGCTGGATGAACCGTTTGAGCGGTCTTGCACCATACACGGGATCAAAGCCTTCCTTGGCAATAAAACGCACTGCCTCTTCATTTAAGACGAGGCCAATCCCACGTTCAACTAAGCGTACACGTAATTCATCCACCAACTTATCTACAATCTGCTCAATTTCGTTAAGGGTCAATGGTTTGAACATCACGATGTCATCTATTCGGTTCAGGAATTCAGGACGGAAATGACCTCTCAAATCATTCATAACCTTTGCCTTTGCCTCTTCCGTAAGTTCACCCTGATCATCGGTGCCTTGAATAAGATGTGGTGAACCGATATTAGAGGTCATAATGATAATCGTATTCTTGAAGTCGACGTTACGTCCTTGCGAATCGGTCAATCGCCCGTCATCCAATAGCTGTAATAGTATATTAAATACGTCAGGATGTGCCTTCTCAACTTCATCCAGCAGGACAACTGTGTAGGGTTGACGTCGCACCGCCTCCGTGAGTTGACCGCCTTCCTCATAACCGACATACCCTGGAGGTGCTCCAACAAGACGGGAGACACTATGCTTCTCCATATACTCCGACATATCAATGCGGATCATACCATCTTCGCGGTCAAACAAGGATACTGCGAGTGCCTTCGCTAGCTCCGTCTTCCCGACTCCAGTCGGACCAAGGAACAGGAATGAGCCAATGGGACGATTTGGATCCTTGATTCCAGCCCGCGCACGGAGCACAGCGTCGGCCACCAGATTGACCGCTTCATCCTGCCCAACAACCCGTTCATGTAATGTTTCTTCCAGACGCAACAGCTTTTCCCGTTCTCCCTCAACCAGGCGAGTAACGGGTACCCCGGTCCAGCGAGAGACAATATCCGCAATTTCTTCCTCAGTCACCGCTTCACGTAGTAGTCTAGTATCTTGATCCTGTAGTGCAGTTTCTTCAGCTTCCTTCAATTGTCGTTCCAAATCCGGGATAATGCCATAACTCAGTTCTGCCGATTTATTGAGATCGTATTCCTCCTGAGCATCCACCAGATCCTTACGTGCTTGCTCTAACCGTTTCTTGATCTCGCGAATACCTTGAATAGCTGATTTTTCCTTCTCCCAACGTGCGGACATCCCAAGCTGCTTCTCCTTGAGATCGGCTAGTTCGCGTTGAAGTATTTCTAGACGACGCTTGCTGGCATCATCGGTTTCTTTCTTCAGAGCAGCTTCTTCAATCTCCATTTGCATAAGACGGCGTGTAACTTCATCCATCTCACTTGGCATGGAGTCAATTTCCGTGCGGATCATCGCGCAAGCTTCGTCCACAAGGTCAATCGCTTTATCGGGTAGATAACGATCAGTAATATAGCGATTGGATAGAACCCCCGCAGCAACTAAGGCGCTATCATGGATTTTGACCCCGTGATGAACCTCAAATCGTTCTTTTAATCCACGCAGAATCGAGATTGTATCCTCTACATCGGGCTCACTAACTAACACCTGTTGGAACCGGCGCTCCAGTGCTGGGTCCTTCTCAATGTACTTCCGATATTCATCAAGTGTTGTCGCACCAATACAGTGCAGCTCACCTCGGGCCAACATCGGCTTCAGCATATTTCCCGCATCCATAGCACCTTCAGTTTTACCTGCTCCAACAATGGTGTGCAACTCATCAATAAATAGAATAATTCTCCCGTTGCTCTCGCGAACTTCTTTCAATACAGCCTGCAGACGCTCTTCGAATTCCCCACGGAATTTGGCACCCGCCACAAGCGCACTCATATCGAGGGAAAAAATAGTCTTATCCTTCAGCCCTTCAGGCACGTCTTTCCGTACAATTCGATGCGCTAGTCCTTCTACAATAGCCGTCTTCCCTACACCTGGTTCCCCGATCAACACTGGATTGTTTTTCGTTTTACGGGACAGAATACGAATGATCCGGCGAATCTCGCCATCACGCCCGATGACCGGATCAATCTTCCCCGCCCGAACGTCCGCCACGAGATCACGTCCATATTTCTCTAGAACCTCGTAGGTTGCTTCTGGTTCTCGACTCGTCACCCGTTGATGTCCGCGAATTTCGGCGAGCACCGACAATAACTTATCTCGCGTTACCCCCCGGTTCGTAAATATCTCACGTAGTTCGCGACTTTCCTTGCTTGAATCGGACACCATTGCTAGTACCGCATGTTCCACAGCGACGAACTCGTCTTGCATCTGTGCAGCTTCCTTCTCCGCTCTTTCCAGCACACCAATCAGGGATGGTGAGGCATACAGCCTTACAGTTGCTGCTCCGGATCCACTAACACTTGGCTTACGTTGAAGTAACATATCAGTACTGTATAACATCTCAGCTACAGGAATATTCATTTTTTGCAATAATCTTGGTAGCAGGCCCTCTTGTTGCTGGAGCAATGCCTTCAAAAGATGGAGATTATCGATCTCCTGATGCCCGCTTTCTGAAGCCAGTGTCTGTGCTGCAGCAACAGCTTCCTGCAACTTCTGCGTTAATTTATTGAAATCCATAAATCTCACACCTTTCAGTTTATTTATCTATGATTAACCCATTGTGGTCTTACGCCGCCGTGTGCTGATACTTGTTCGTTTAGGTCCAGCAGTAAACCGGCTAGACTCGGCTAATTTGCGATATAGATTTTTCTCAGCTTCACTTGTATGTTCGGGAACGATGATTTCAATGCCAAACAAAATATCTCCGTTCGTCCCATTCTCGCGCTTTAAGCCCTTGCCTGGAATACGTAGTGTCTTGCCACTTTGAATGCCTGCTGGAATTTTCAGTTTCACAATACTACCGTCTGGTAATGGTACCTTGGTCTCTCCTCCCAAAACTGCTTGCCACGGAGCAATTTGTACAATACCATGTAAATCACCTTCTTGAGGATCATAGATTTCATGAGGCAAAATATGCAGCGTAAGTAACAAGTCCCCGCCCGTTATCATGCCATTCTGAGCGTTTCCTTGTATTCTAATCACTTTACCTTCGTGTGATCGTGCTGGAATGTGAACATTCACATTCGCACCACCCACTTGTACTCTTACGTCCCCACCCTTGTATGCCTGCTCCAGCGAAATCTCTAACTGTGCTTGTATGCTGCTGGCTTGACGTGCATTCCCACTACCAGAGAAGAAATCAAACCCAGCTCGATCCGCTCCCCGGTTCCCAAAGAACATTCCAAACAAGTCCTCTTCAGGTATGCCTGAACTGCTTCCGTAAGCATAACTTCCTCCTTGCCAGCCTGCGCCAAAAGGATTGTCGCCATATGAAGAAGTTCCACTAGTCTTAGTTCCATTAGCTCTTCCTCGTCCGAATCCATATCTCAGTAGCTCATCATATTCCTTACGTTTCTCCTCACTGCCAAGTACCTCGTAAGCTTCAGCTACTTCCTTGAACTTCGCCTCTGCCTCAGGTGCTTTGTTTACATCGGGATGCCACTTCTTGGCGAGCTTCTGATAGGCCTTCTTGATCTCCTTCTGTGATGCCCCTTTACTTACTCCCAAAACTTCATAGTAATTTTTTGTAGCCATGTCCGTCCCCTCCTTTCATCTATATGATTTCACATCCTTCATAAATTGATTCTGAGAAAAGACGCACCATAGCCGGAATCATCCACTACAATGCGCCTTATATATCAACACTCTTTATTAAAAATTGATAATCTTAATCTAATTTGTCCTTATTCAGCCTGCGTTCCTGTGGAATCTCCATCTTGAATTTCGATACGTTTACTTTGTACTTTTTGCTGCTTCGGAACCATAAGCGTGAGCATGCCGTCTTTTAACGAAGCTCTGATACTTTCTTCTTCTATATCTTGCAAGTAGAATCTCCGAACATATTCGCCAAATCGACGTTCTCTACGAATAACCTGATGATTCTCATTCTCTTCAAGATTATCTTCTTTGCGTACAGCTTTGATCGTCAAATACGGATTGGCGAAGTCAATGTCGATTTCTTCTTTCTTAAAACCAGGAAGCTCAGCTTCGATCAGATATGTTTGCTCACTTTCACGGATATCCGTTCTGAAGGACATTGTAGAACTTTTGATCGGTGCAAAGAAATCATCATTGAACACTTCATTCAACGATTTAGTCAGTACACCAAAAGCATCATCTCTACGTCTGTTAAAAGGAACTAAATCAAACATTTCACATTCTCCTCTCAAAAATCTGACTTTGACTTTCTTTGACCTTATGACTTAATTATAGTCTCCTTTCTGAGTTAAAACAAAGTCGATTTAGGCCGGTATGAATCCGAAATCTGCCGTTTTGGACTATTTTTTCACATTAAATGATATTTTTTTAATTATTTGACCTTATTTGACCTTTAATCAAAGTGCCTCTTCTGAAATAACAAAAAAAAGCCCGACATGGTTCATCGGGCTTCATCTAATTATGAATTTCTTATCACATCGTTCTATTACTACTATGCATTTTTCTTAGCCCTAATAATTTTCCCCATCTTATTTATATATACTAGCATCAGAACAATCGCACAACCAAGTATGGCGCCCTGTAGAAATTCAGGAAATCCCCAGTCGAAGCGTTTATTACCAAAGTAGACTGCCATGAACGCAATCGCAATTAGGTACAAACCAGAGTGTGGCATTTTATATTTATTTTTCATTTAACTAACCTCCTAAAGTTTATTTTTTTGTTTCATTTATCAATTCAACAATAACCTTAAATTTTATAAGCCTTCATTGCTTTACGTAGTTCTTTGAATGATGGACGCTTCCCATAGAGCAGTACGCCCGTACGGTAAATCTTAGCGGATAACCATCCGAAGAGCACAATCGATATAACGAGGATTGCGAGCGACAGCGCGATTTCCCATGTTGCAATTTCTCCAAGTCCGATTCGTACGAGCATAGACACGGGAGATATAAACGGAATATAGGTACACACCTTTAGCAGCATCGAGTTAGGAGCTGACAAGCTGAAAATCCCGATATAGAATGTCGCCAAAGATAGCATCGTGATTGGCATAATCGCCTGCCCCAAATCTTCTGTCCGACTCACGAGTGAACCGATAGCAGCAAACAAGGTAGCATAGAGGAAGTAACCTAGGATATAGAAGATGAAGCCTAAAATAACCACCTGCAAGTTAATTTGTGATAAATCAAGATCGAAATCCGCTAACAGAGGTGCATTGTGTGGCAACGAAACATTCACAACCACAACTGCAGCGAAGATTGCTATCTGCAATATTCCTATCAAGAACATACCCACGATTTTCCCAAACATTTGAGTGAGTGGTGATACACTAGTTATCAGAATCTCCATAACACGTGAGCTCTTCTCTGCCGTTACCTCTGCAGCAATCATATTTCCCGTCATCATATTAGAGAAAAAGAAGAGGAATATGAGGACATATACGATAACATAGTTAATGATCGCTATGCTCTTCGAGCCTGATGCTGACTCACCATTTTCACCCGATGCCGCATCTGGAAGTGCCTTAAATGTCGCAATTTGTACTGGCATATTAATCTCAGCTACCTGCTCTGCAGTAAGTGAACCTTTAGTAATATATTGAGTCTTTACACTTTGTAATGCAGCTTGCAAAGACGTCTGAAGACTAACATCCATACTCTCTTTGTTAGAGGTAAAGCTTACTTCAGGAAATGCCCCATTTGTATCTTGACTGAAGTCCAGATAACCATCAATCTTCTTGTCTTTAATATCCTGCTTCAACACTGCCTCATCCGCCACTTGATATTCTACGAAAGAGTACTTGTTATTAGATTGCTTATCCGTATAGACCTTCAAAGATTCAGCGATTTCTGGTTGATTTCCGTATACGAGACCAATCTTTGCTACCGATTCACTATCTTCACCTGTAAACTTTTCTATAAAATAAGGTACGTTAAGACCGATTGAAACAAGTAAAGCTAGAATCACCGTTGTAATGACAAAAGATTTTGCTCTAACCTTATTCAAAAATGTAAAGCCGATGACCGTTCCTAATCTATTCATTCGACTCACCTACCTCTTTAATGAAAATTTGATTAAGCGTTGGTTCCTTTATTTCGAAGTGTTCAACATCGCTCTCTTCCATTGCTTTACGCAATATAGCTTTTGCCGCAGCAACATCAGAAATTGAAATTCTGTATCCCCGTTCTTGTCGCTCGACCTTCTTAACACCCTCCAACTGCTCTAGTCCGGTTACTTCTCCCGTCGTGTGAAGAATGACTTCTTCTCTAGGATAACGTTTCTTGATCTCACGTAGGTTACCTTGCAATACCGTCTTCGATCGATCCAGTATCGTAATGTTACGACACAACTCTTCTACATGTTCCATCCGGTGCGTAGAGAACAAAATACTGGTCCCTGCATCACGCAACTCCAAAACCGTAGCCTTTAGCAATTCTACATTCACAGGATCAAGTCCACTAAAAGCTTCATCCAAAATAAGAATATCCGGTTTATGTACAACCGCGGCGACAAAGCCCATTTTCTGTTGATTCCCTTTGGACAATTCCTCAATTTTCTTATCATAATACTCTGGCACCTCAAAACGATCGAGCCAATAACGAAGACTCTTATCTGCATCAGAAGTTGACATGCCGCGTAATCTGGCCAAGTATTTGATCTGATCACTCACTTTTACCTTGGGATACAGTCCCCGTTCTTCCGGCAAATACCCGATCAAATGTTGAAGCTCCTTACCATAGGGCTTACCATGATACATAATACGACCACTATCTGGGTAAATTAGTCCAAGGACCATACGCATTGTTGTCGTTTTCCCAGCACCATTAGCTCCTAACAGGCCATATATTTCGCCTTTCTCAACTTGTAGTGATATTTCATTTACCGCTGTCTTGTCGCCAAATTGCTTAACAACCTTCTCTAAAAGTAATGCATTTGCCATTCTGTTACACCCTCTTCTCTTAGTTTAATTTATTATTGAGGTCTATGTCCTTTTATCCAAAGGTCTAAAATCTCTTCCAATTCAAGACTTCGACTCTTAATGATCTGCAGTTCTTTGAGATGTGAAGCACTCCAATCATCCTGCCTATCCCTAACGATTAACTTCTTTGTGGATGGACCATCGTCTTGACACGAAATGACCTCTGCGAACTTTTCAATTCCTGCAAGCTCCCCTCGAACCCAAATCTCTTTAAAGCTACCATAGAGCATATCTTTCTCGAACATACCTAACGTTTGACCCTGATGAACTAGAACAATATAATCAGCAAGTCGTTTCACTTCGTCAACGATATGTGTAGATAAGACGATCGTCAAATCCTCCCCATCCATACAACTCCGAAGTTCATCGATCATGTCCTTCCAAGCAAAGGGATCAAGTCCAGAAGAAGGTTCATCAAGCAGTAGTAGTTTGGGACGTATCGCAAGCGCAGCGGCGATCTCAAATTTACGACGTTCTCCTTTAGACATCCGGTTTAGACGCTCTTTCCGAGGGACATTAAATCGAGCCACCAACTCTTCAAACCGATTATGATCCCATGACGGATACCAATGTGCTCGGAAACCCGCTGCTTCTTCAACTGTCATGAAGTTTTCTTCAGTGACCGGTCCCTCAGGTACATACGCAATTCCCTGTTTCAGTTCTGTTGGCAGAATGCCTGTACTCGTTTCACCAAACCATTTAATTTCCCCTGCATCCAATGTGGTTATTTGCATTAACATTTGAAGGATTGTGCTCTTACCAGACCCATTGGGACCAACTAACGCTACGATATATCCTACTGGGATCTGCATATCTATCGGTCCGATTACTTTCCTTAGTCCGCGTTTCACAGCCCCTCGAAACTCTAAAGCCAACTGCTCCGTCACTTAGGATCACTTCCTTCGTTCTCAAGATATTTCTTATTTAAAATTTTCAGAAATAATTCTTTAAGTTCTTCTTTGCCATATTGAACTGATTTACCGACTTCAACCGCCGATTCTAGAGCTTCCTGTACAGCTACTCTTCGGTATTCATCTCTTTCGCCTGCTCCAACTTTAGCAACAAATGTCCCGGTCCCCTGTTTTGTCCGAAGTAGTCCTTCGCTCTCCAAATCCTGATATACTCTGCGGACTGTAATAACACTGCAACTCAAGCTTCCAGCAAATTCTCTTATAGAGGGAAGTAGGGTTCCTTCATCTATCTGTCCGCTGACAATCAACGATCTTAATTGCGTTTCTATCTGATGATACAACGGCTCTGGGCTACTCTCATTAATCTGAATAGGAATCCACACCTTTCTACCTCACCTCCACCTTAGCAATCATATGGGACCCCCAACCTTACTTTAAATCTCGTATAGCTAATTTGCGCTCGGTTGCCTTTAACAATACGGTAAATCCAGCACACCCTATGATTAACGATCCCCACATAAGTGGAGATAGAAACGAAAAGCGACTTGTATAATCTACAGTAAGCATAACCAGGTTCGTATTGACCACTCTCAAAACAACAGTTATCACAGCTACGGACAACACCACACTGGTTGTCATCCAGAAGTAGGTGCGCCCTTTCTTGAGGAGCTCAAAATAGATATAAGCACCATTCATAAGTAACGCGAACCCATTCCAAGTTAATATAAAAACGATATACTGACCTATATTCAGGTTATCCCGTAGTTCGTTTGACATGATGTACAAGAGCGGATAAAAGATAATCCCATTAAATATTAATGCCGTTACTAACTGAATGATCCTTGCCTTCATAATCGTTCCAATTGCAATGGGAAGTGCCCGATAGTAGTGAAGCATTCCGGTATAACAATCCTCTTTTATATAACTAAAAGAACGTCTCGAGAAGAAAAAACCGGTTAATGGAATGACAAGTAACATCATAAAGTCGGAAAATGGTTGTAATACTCTCTCTGTTTCATTCCGAAATTCTATCATCGTACTTATCGAAATTCCTATATAAATCATAAAAATAATATTACCTATCAGATGTAATCGATCCATGCGTAAATCCTTTTTGAAAATAAACCAAGCGTTTTTCCATGTATCCAAGTGAATCAACCTTTCTCTTCTTTAGTTCACTTATATCTTTCAGTGTGCTGGTGTTTATATCTTTATACACAGTATATACTGTGCTTTTTTCGTCGTCAATACTTTTTACAAAAATAAACAAATAAAACTCCATCTGTCGAGGGAGATGTTTATAATCAATTGCTATCTGTTCCAATTAATCATTGCCACAAAGACGGTCTAGTGGCAGTAAAACGTTCTCACAGCGTGCTTTCATGCTATAAAACGCAGAAAAGACTGTTGAGATCATCTCAACAGCCTTTATTTATGTTCACTCTATAGATTGAATCAGTATCCCCAGATTACTTTCCATACTGCTTGGGTATGTCCACCCGGATATAAGATATATAGCAGCACGTATACTGCTACACCGGTAATCGCCGTAAAGAACCAAATGACTGCCGTTATTCTTCCCAATTTACGATGTTTTGCATACTTTTCCTTAAAGCCGAGCACAAGCGTAGTCAGACCAAATACAGCAGCAACGGTCGCCAGTATGATATGGAAAATAAGAAATGTCTGATAATAGCCCTTCAAATTATCCGGGCCACCCCATGACGTATTTCCGATAAATACCGTCCGTGACGAGTAAATTATGAAGAAGAGTATTGCAGCAATCGCTGCAGCAATCATCGTTTTCTTATGCGCTTCCCTTTTACCATTGATAATGAGTCCCCAACCAATCCCAACCAACACAGCGCTGATTACGATAAATGCAGTACTGATTGTCGGGAACAATGTGTATAAATCCATTTCAATCCTCCTAATGATTTAATTAAGCTTCCCAGAAGGTAACTCCGATATAGGTGCGGACACAATATCCTCATCGTCACCCTCCCGGTTCTCCTGCCTGTACCATTGATAGAACACATAAGCCAGCATTGAGGCAAATATGATCTCCTGAAGAAATTTCATGAGAATTCCGCCGACCTGTTGATCGATTGCAGGCTCCAAATATCCAAAAAACTGTGGACCACCAAACTGGCTAAGTAGATACGTAGTATCACCCGGTATACAATATCCCATGGCCTTCACCCACACTACTGGATCATTATAAGTTGCGTATAGCGGCTCACCTGCAAAAATAATCAAGCCGCAAGCCGGCGTTAACAGTACCATGTTGAGGAAGATGTATCCCATTTTCTTCAGACCTTGCGCCTCTGCCGCCTCTGGCAGTGGGTTAACAAGCGTCCACCACATGAACCCCGAAGTAATGAACAAAATGAGGTAATATACTCGGTGAATTCCAAAGTTCAGCATGACATAATCATGAATCACCGGAATGTGATAGAACGAGAACAACCCATTGAAAAGTACAGCAGCCACGATGGGCTTAACTAAAAACTTTAAACGCCGCAGTGGACTTTTAGCGAGAAACTGTATTATAGCACGCCAAGCCCAGAGAGGAATACCCAGCATCAAGAGCGGTGGAGCGATCAAATAGGATAAGGCCATACTGAGCATATGAAAACTAAACATCATGTGGCCCAGCAGATCGATAGGTCCTCCCTGTGCCAAGTAGAGCAACATCATCCCTGTCACGAACAATACTTTCCTACCTACAGATACAGATTGTCCTTCTCCAATTTTCTCACTTAACGGGCCCACAAGCAAGAAGTACCCGGCAAGGATCAGCAACATTACCGCTAAATATACCAGATTCCACACTTGTTCAAAGTTGAAATATTCTAAACCCAGCATGACAAAACCTCCTTCCATCGCACTTAAATCTGTCCAAATTGTGAACTACCTGCTGAATATACAAAAGAGGGGGCTTATAAGCAAGCCCACCTCTTCATATACTTCATGATCCAAAGATGACTTTTGGACCAACCTCTCTAAGACCACCACATCCAGTAAAGCGCCGTAATAATTGCTGTACCGGCTACAAAAAATCCCCCAGCCATAAAGATAATCGGGATCATATGCCCCTTATCCTTCAAATGCATCCAGTACCCCAGCTGCACGAGCACCTGCAACACTGCCATGACCAGAAGTATAACCACTGTAAATGCGATATTGACGCCCCCAGCCGCAACGGCCGCAAACGCTATGAGAGTCAATACAATAGAGAATATAAAAGCAATTACATGTTTCTGCGGTCCTTCTTGGCGGTGACGCCGCTTTATCACCGAATCAACATGTTTATCCTGGTCTTCCATCCTCTATACCCCCGCCTTCCCGAGTAGATAGACAACTGTGAAGATGAATACCCATACCACATCGATGAAATGCCAATACATCGCGGATACATATATTTTAGGAGCCGTTACGACCGTAAGCCCCTTCTTTAACAACTGTCCAATCAGAATACCGATCCATAGAATCCCGAATAACACGTGTGCCCCGTGGAATCCAACAAGCGTATAGAACGCAGAACTGAAAGCACTAGTCGTCATACTGTAATCATCATGAATCATATATACCGAAAATTCATAAATCTCCAATATGAGGAACGCAAGCCCCAGCAATACCGTTACGCTTAGCCAGCCCATTAGCGACTCCTTATTGCCCCGGTGCATCGCTTGAATAGCGAATACACTCGTTAAGCTACTGACTAACAAGATAAACGTAGCCGCAGCAGTCATCGGTAAACTGAACAGTTCACTAGCTGAAGGACCATCCGCCACTTGATTTCTCAGTGTTAGAAAAGTAGCGAATAGGGTACCGAACAACACAGCCTCACCGCCGAGAAATAACCAAAAGGCTAGAATCTTGTTGCGCCCTTCGAGCGTCGCTTTATCCGGCTCATGAGGAAGCGCTCCTGTAGCCTTTGGCGCATGTGGTGTCGTCATGCCTTGACCCCCTTCTCGTTCAGTTCATCCTGTTCAATATGCCACCCATGATCATCAAAGAGCGAACGCCACAGCATGGATCCGAAGGTAATAGCAAGACCGATCCCGGTCACAATATAGTTGTTAAAGATGAAGTTCAAGAAGTTATTCCCAAAGTCATCACTTGTAAACATGAATCCAAGTCCGGCAATAAAAATACCTAGTGACATCAAAAACGGAAGAATCGTCGCAGAAGGCATATGAATTGGCCCTACTGGTTCCGCTGGAGTCATCTCTTTATGACCCGCCGTCTTTTCCTTCCAGAAAGCATCAAGACCACGAACGAGTGGGATTTGCTTGAAATTGTATTCTGGCGGTGGAGATGGGATACTCCATTCCAATGTCCGTCCGTCTTCCCACGGATCATTCGCTACCCCTATAGGCTGACGAGCCGTGATAACTGCGTTAACTAAGAAAATAATCACACCTACGCCCATTAAGAACGCACCTATCGTACTGACTAAATTCATAAGGTCAAAGCCTTGATTCGGCAAATAAGTGAAGACCCGACGTTGCATCCCAATCAACCCAAGGAAATGCTGAACGAAGAAAGTTAGATGAAACCCAATAATAAACGTCCAGAACTCCCACTTACCTAATTTCTCACTTAGCATCCGTCCAAACATCTTAGGCCACCAGTAATGAAGTCCAGCGAATAAGCCCAGAACAAGGCCCCCGACAATTACGTAGTGAAAATGCGCCACAACGAAATATGTATCGTGGTACTGATAATCAGCTGGTGCAGAAGCCAACATAACACCGGTTACCCCACCCATTACGAACGTCGGGATAAACCCAGCGGCAAATAGATTAGGTACTGTAAAACGGATTTGCCCACCCCACATGGTGAACAACCAGTTAAAGATCTTGATTCCTGTAGGGACCGCAATCAACATCGTTGAAATAGAGAACAATGCATTGGCTACAGGGCCTAGACCTGTCGTAAACATATGATGCGCCCACACCATGAAGCCTAAAAAGGCGATCAAAATTGTAGCAAATACCATGGAACTGTAACCAAACAACCGCTTGCGCGAGAAGGTACTGATGACTTCAGAAATAACTCCAAAAGCCGGAAGAATCAGAATATAAACTTCTGGATGCCCAAAGATCCAGAATATATGCTGCCAGAGTACCGGGTTTCCACCCTTCGACACGTCGAAGAAATTTGCACCAAGAATCCGGTCAAACGTAAGTAACACCAATCCTACCGTAATAGCAGGAAAGGCGAATAGGATCATCGCTGACGTAATGAACGATGTCCATGTGAACATTGGCATCCGCATAAAGGACATGCCCGGTGCACGCATAGTAATGATCGTCGCCAGGAAGTTAATCCCTCCGATTAGTGTACCTAAACCCGCTATCTGCAGGCCAATCGTGTAGAAATCGATACCGTGCGTCAAACTGTAGGTTGCGGAAGACAACGGAGTGTACGACGTCCAACCTGCATCAGGTGCCCCACCCATAATCCAACTCAAATTAAGCAACAAACCACCGAACAAAAACGTCCAGAATCCCAAAGAATTCAAGAATGGAAACGCTACATCGCGTGCCCCAATCTGAAGCGGGATAACGGCGTTCATTAGTGCAAAGATAACCGGCATAACTCCAAGAAAGATCATGGTCGTACCGTGCATTGTTATCAATTCATTAAATTGCTGAGCCGATACAAAATCATTCATCGGCTTCGCAAGCTGAACACGGATTAATAGCGCTTCAATCCCACCAATGCCGAAGAAGAAGCCTCCAGCCCATAAGTACAGGATAGCGATTTTCTTATGATCGACGGTTGTTAACCAGTCCATCAAACCCTTGTGCCGCTTGACACTATGAGCATGAGCCAAGGTTTGTTCCCCCTTTAATTTCCGAGTGGATCTATGTCGCATGAAGCACCAAAGATCAATATGAAACTTTGCTATCCGCTAAATACTCAGCTATCGCTTTAATTTCAGCATCCGTAAGCCCAAGATCTTCTTTCGGTGAGGGCATCTTATTACCCGGTTTTACAAGTTGAGGATCCGTTAGCCATTCTACTAAATTATCCTTAACCGGCTTGCCATCTACCGTATTGCCACTGCCTTCTGCATTCAGCAAAATGCTAGCGATCGATTCCCGACTTCCGATGCCCGTTAGGTTAGGCCCAGCTGAACCACCTTGCTCACCCACAGCATGACATGACAAGCATTGGCTCTTAAATACTTCTGCCACCGCCGGATCTTCAATGGTTTGGACCGGTTCCTTCATTGAGACTACCCATTTGTCAAAGGAATCCTGACTTACCGATTTAACTTTGAACTCCATAAAAGCATGTGAAGGCCCACAAAGTTCTGCGCACTTACCGAGGTATACTCCCTCTTTTGATGTTTCAATCCACGTTTTATTAATCGTACCATCTGTATTTGTATCCGTTTTACCTGCGAGAGATGGAACCCAGAAAGAGTGAAGAACATCCGCTGTCTTAAGCTCAAGCGCAATCTTCTTATTCGTAGGGATGATTAAATCCTGCGCAGTTGTAATCCCGTAATCCGGATAAGTGAATTCCCACCAGAACAAGTGCGAAGTAACCTTTACCTTTATTGCGTTCTTATCGGCAGAATAATCTTCTCCAAACGCGAACACCTTCTGAATCGTAGGCACGGCCAGAATCAAGACGAGTATAATTGGAATTGCCGTCCAAATAACCTCCAACTTGAAATTCCCTTCAACTTGCTCCGGAATTTCATTCTGCCCTGGCTTGCGCCGGAACTTAACCCATACATACGCTGCGATACCAAATACAACCACCATCACGAAAATCATGATCCCAATGGACAACTTCATTAAGCCATATTGTCCCTCTGCCACCGACCCCTGCGGTCTGAGCGTCGACAAATCCTCACGGCCACAAGCAGACAACAATAAAGTAAGCCCAATCAGCAAAGGCCCAAGCCGTCTTATAGCCTTCCAACGTTTCATCATTGATCAACCCCACTTTTGCGTTTTCTTCCGATCATTTACATTATTTACATACCTAGACTCGCTCTCAATCTGCTCTATCACTAATAATAGTATCTTGTCAATTATAACAATCACCCATTAAATATATGATTGAACCCATCTTTTGTCAATGTTTGGTGGGTAGTTTTCACTGTGCTATAGTTGTCGAATAAACGCATTACTTCAATGTTTGTTAGCGTTTTCTAGCTTTTTAACAACTGTAAACTTTTAGTTAATTACCTCAATCCAAGCGCCTCACATCCCTGTTCCTCGCCTTGTCCCAATTTTGACAATTTGGTTAACTTTATTTCCGTGTAGGCAAAAAAAAAGAGCTGGGCTCTTTTTTCGCGTTGTTAATATGTGACAATTAATGTCCTGAGCAGCTAACCTACCATCTTATTTCAGCCTTTTGTAAACCTCGGTATATACTGTTTCTCTAAAATGGAAAAATTCTGCTTCCGTGAGTGGATCTGGATAACTCATAATGTTGAGCGGCAAATCAGCCTGACCTTCTCTTAGAGGGGGCTGAACATAATCGTATGAGTTAAGATGAAATCCGCACCGTTCATAGAATCCAATCCTCCGCTTTGCGAAATCACTCTCAGGCAATTCTACTTCCAATCGGATTGGAATCTGGGACTGCTCAATATATTGACTCAGCAATTTAGCCCCTAGGCCACTTCCACGTAATAAGGGACTCACAGCAAAGTGTTCTACAAAACCGAAAGTTGAAAACTCCCAGCTAGCTAGGAAAGCAATGATTTTCCCATCTGCATCCGTTTCCGTAATCAGTCGATAGTTCGGATTCGATAACAGCGCACGTTGCCTGGCATAAGTTCTGATTTCAGATTCAGGAAATGAACCTTCCATTATTTCATAAATCTCATCGAATTGTTTATCGTCAATCATCTTCATTGTAGGTTCTCTCTTTCTTGAGCTAGTGCTTCATATAATGTTTGTATCATTAGAGTTAAGTGTACTTTTTATGTCGTTAATATAATAGGCCCGTCTTCGGTTATTGCCAATGTATGTTCATAGTGAGCACCCAAGCTACCATCAGCGGACCGAATCCCCCAACCATCATCATCCCATAGTATTGCACCCGTATCTCCAATTGTAAAAATAGGCTCGATCGTAATCACCATTCCAGCTTGTAGTACCATACCTGTGCGAGCACGTCCAAAATTCGGTACATCCGGTGGCTCATGCATATTTCGACCAATCCCATGTCCGATCAACGGCTTTACTACTCCGACTTTTGCTTCTTTTGCAACTTTACCTATAGCAAAACCTATATCACCAATCTTCTTCCCAGGCATCGCCTCGGCAATCCCGGCATATAAAGCTCGCTCAGTAACTTTTAGTATGCGATCGGCTTCTGAGCTGACCTCACCAATTCGGTATGACCAACCTGAATCTGCCAACCAACCATTCTTATTTACTACAATATCAATCGTGACAATATCTCCATGATTCAGCTTTTGATCTGTCGGGAACCCATGACAAACCACTTCATTCACAGATGCACAGGTTGCATACGGATACCCTCTGTATCCCTTCTGTTCAGGTGTGGCATCTCTTTGGGCTAGAAATTTTTCCACCCAATTATCGATCTCTAGCGTCGAAATCCCTGGACCGATTCGCTTCGCTATTTCCTTATGGCAATCTCCCAGGATACTTCCGGCCGCCCGAATCCCGGCAATATCCTCTTTTGATTTCAAGCTCACCTTCATATTTATATCTCCCTTCACAGGCTTTACACTGCGTTAAATAAGCATTGATATACTATATGTTAGCAGGGTAAAAAAAAACCGTACCTAGCGTTAGACGCCAGAACGGTAGTAAGGACATATCTCATTAAATAGGTACCATTATTCCGATCCCAGGGTATGTATTAGGAAACGGATGAGTCCATTTTACCCAATTCATGCTCCACGAGGTGTGTCAATTCCTCTTCATAACCGCCCATAATACGGTATTTCCGAACATAATCCCTAACAAACTTTTTCGGATCTTTCGGCTTAAATATTCGGGTCATTTCCCGCAGACTCTCCTTGACTTCATTATGACCTTTCGTTGCCATACTAATTCCCTCCCAGAACGCTTGTGGTTAATGCTCCGATTTTGAGAACGCCGAAAAGTTTGACTGTAAGTTCATTCATGAAGTTGTGGGAATTGCAATTCCGCCTTTTCGACAGGCATTTGAGACTGGACATACCCGAAGAAATTCCCGCTAAATCAAGTTAGGCACATGTACTTGCGCCTAAAGCTGGCTCTTACGGTCATCGCAATATGTTGGAAACAACCTCCTATCCTTTACATTGTATCATATTCAGATTAACGTTTCAGCTTTCTTCCAAACACACATTTTTTTAGGGCATATTTTTTTGTTTATACTCTGAGACACTTACACATCATATATGAGAATTGAAACTGGAGGGATACCGCTCATGAATTTAAAAACGCCCAAAATTATGATATTGTACGCTAGTTATGGTGATGGACATTATCAAGCCACCAAAGCCATTGAAGCATGCTTTCATACTAGGGGAATACAGAATGTTATTAGTTTAGATTTAATGGCGGAAGCCCACCCATTTCTCAATGAGTTAACCAAGTTTGTGTATATTCAAAGTTTCAAAACCCTACCTTCCGTATATGGATGGGTCTACAACATCACCAAAGATATGCGACCGGATACTTCGATCCTACGGATGATTAATTCAATGGGCATGCGGATGCTGAAGGAAATCATCGCTAAGGAAGAGCCCGATCTCATTATTCATACTTTCCCACAGTTAGCTATGCCCAAGTTAACGAAGAAAACCGGTTTAACACTGCCATTAGTAAATGTGGTAACAGACTTCGATCTTCATGGGAGATGGGTACATCCCAATGTTGATCGTTATTATGTCGCAACCGAGGATTTAAAAATTGAAATTATCGAACGTGGTATTTCGAGTGATCGTATCGTCGCAAGCGGGATACCGCTAGGTTATGATTTCGGCAAACCAACCACACCCCATTCTGATTTACTAAATAAGCTAGACCCTACCAAGAAAACCGTTCTACTAATGGCCGGGGCCTATGGCGTCGTGCAAGGCCTTCGTGATATCTGCAAATCATTAATCTCAAGTCAAAGACACCAAGTTCTAGTTGTTTGTGGACGGAATCAAGAATTATTTCGCGGGCTCCACAATATGTTTGAAGGTTGCCCTGACATACATTTATATGGCTATGTAAACGAAGTAGCCCAAATGATGGGAGTTAGTGATTGTATCATTACTAAACCTGGAGGCATCACATTATCTGAAGCACTCGTCAGCCGCCTTCCACTCTTCCTTTATCGGCCTGTTCCAGGGCAAGAGCTCAATAACGCACTTTATCTGAAGCGTAAAGGCATTGCCAACATTGCATATAACGCTAAGCAATTAACAGAACAAATTGAAGCTCTCTGGGATAATGAAGACATGATTACCAACTTGCAAATAGAAATAGAAAACCTCCGCAAGCCGGAGGCTACGGAGGTCATTGTGAACGATATTTTGGAACAGTGGTTTACTCCCGCAGGAGCTTCCGCCTTTTCGGCTACCAAGTGAGTGAATGGTTCTGTCATGATACAGCTCGTCATACACTGGATAATGAGACAGGAAGAGGTGGATAACCACCTCCCTCCTTCATCTGCCCCTAGAAAGAAGGTAATTGCCATGTCCCCTTTCAAATCATCTACCGGTATTTATGAGAATCTAGCTGGATTTCTGTGTTACTTATTTGCCTTTGTTGGAGGCGTTATTTTTCTAGTTGTAGAGAGAAGGAGTCGTTTTGTCCTATTTCATGCCTTACAATCGATCATGTTGTTCGGTACTCTCATGATTGGACATGCGCTCATAGGATTTCTCCCTCTTATTGGCACCATAGTAGGTCTGTTGTTAACCCTAATAGGATTGGTCCTTTGGTTAGTGTTAATGGTCGCCTGTTTACAAGGTAAATGGCTCAAACTCCCCTTATTCGGCGAACTTGCTGAGAGACAGTTACACCGGATGTAATTGGAGGTTAAGCTACCTCCCCCTCTTCGCCGGGTTCAACCGCAACCGTATTGCGTTGATTACCACGAAGCCCATTAAATAACAGATTGAGAATAATAGCAGTGAAACTACCTGCAACAATACCATTATCAACGAGAATCCGTAGTTTGTCCGGCAGTTGCGCAAACACTTCCGGAACTACTGTTACACCTAGCCCCATTCCAACGGAGCATGCGATGATAAGTAGGTTCTCATGTCGGTTAAGATCCACCTGATCTCCCAGCATTCGAATTCCTGAAGAGAGAACGAGACCAAACAAAGCGATCATCGCCCCTCCCAGAACAGAGGTGGGTACTAATTGTGTCAATGCTGCGATCTTAGGTACAAAACCGATAAGAACGAGCAAGCTACCTGCTACGAAAATAACATCTCGTGTTTTAACACGACTCATCTGGACAAGTCCAACGTTTTGAGAATACGTAGTGTAGGGAAATGAATTGAATATTCCGCCTAACATAATAGCCAAACCTTCCGCACGATAGCCCCGCGCTAAATCTTTGGAAGTAATGTCTTTACCTACGATTTTGCCAAGTGCCATGAATACACCAGTCGATTCCGCTACACTAACAATAGCCACAAGGATCATCGTCAGAATGGCTGAAGCGTGAAACGTTGGCTTCCCAAAATAGAACGGTTGCACCATATGAAACCAACCCGCTTCCTTCAGCGGTGTGAAATCTACTGTGTGAGCTAATCCAGCCACGATAGTACCAGCGATCAAACCAAGCAGAACGGAGATGGAACGGAGAAACCCTTTTGTAAAACGGTTCATCAAGATAATAAAGATCAGAACTCCAAAGCCGAGGATCAAGTTCATCGGACTCCCAAAATCAGGTTTCGTGATATCTCCACCCCCAAGATCCTTTAAAGCAACCGGAATCAGAGTGACCCCAATAATGGTCACAACGGAACCTGTCACCACCGGAGGGAAGAACGCGATCAACTTTCCAAACACACCTGAGAACAAGAAGACGAATAGCCCTGATGCGATAATAGCTCCATAGATAGCGGATACTCCCATCCCATCCTCCAAGCCGATCGCAATCATGGGCGATACGGCTTGAAAAGCACATCCGAGCATAACAGGCAACCCAATTCCAAAGAAGCGATTACCAAACACCTGTAACAACGTCGCGATCCCACAAGCGAGAAGATCAATTGCGATTAAATAAGTTAATTGCTCAAGCGTGAAATCAAGCGCATTCCCCACAATTAGCGGAACAATAACCGCTCCTGCATACATGGCTAGCACATGTTGTAGTCCTAACGAAAATGTCTTAAATGGATGTCTGTTTCTTTGAAATATTTTCTCGCGTTCCATAATAAAATAGTTCCTCCCCAAATCAACTCTACTAATGTTGGCACATATCTATCTATAGCCCCCGCTTATTCACCCTCTACAAATGTAACTGTCCCATTCTCCAGTGAGGCGATACGCACGAGTGAATCTACACGGTATCCAGCTTCTTTCAGTAGCTTAGAACCAGGTTGGAATGACTTCTCAATAACAATTCCGATACCTACCACGCTTGCTCCAACCTGTTCAACGATTCGTGCAAGTCCGAAAGCCGCTTCTCCGTTAGCCAGGAAATCATCTATGATTAACACACGGTCATCTGCGTTCAAGAACTTCTTCGAGACTGTTATTTCATTCGTCTCTCTCTTCGTAAAGGAGTATACTGACTCAACGTAGATATCTTCCTTCAAAGTAAGGGATTTGTTCTTGCGTGCAAAAATCATCGGTACACCAAGTTCCAATGCAGTCATAATGGCCGGGGCGATTCCCGAAGACTCAATCGTCAGTATCTTCGTAATTCCCTCTCCTGCAAAACGTCGAACAAATTCACTCCCAACTTCTTTCATAAGCATAGGATCCATTTGATGATTCAGAAAGGAATCCACTTTCAAAACTTGCTCGCCCAATACAATACCTTCTGCCATCACTTTTTCTTTAAGTAGTTTCATTTCTTTGCTCCTCCTTATGTTATCTAGCTTTGTAAGTATAAAAAAAGTCCATCTCCCCCAACAATAAGGAAACGGACTACAATGGAAGAATTCACCATAACTGACAAGAAAACGTCAGGAAATAACGCGACATTTGTCGTGTTAGGGTTCTTCCTCGTAGTCTGATCATTTCCGGCGATCAGGTAGAAACATGCGGCCAATTCCTGCATATATACGAGAAAAGCTATGAAAATATTGTCGAATCTTTCATGCAATGTTAGAAGTATACCCAAAGTATGAACGGAAATAAAGAGGTATTTCGTGGATTTCATGAAAACTTTGCAAAGGATATACATTTACTTTTGACAAAAAAGTATCCTTTTACAGTATAATACAATCGAAGATTAGAAGAAGTTGAAAGGAGCCTATCTGATGGGAATTGCCAAAGAGTTTAAAGAATTTGCTATGCGGGGGAATGTCATTGACCTTGCAGTCGGGGTTATTATTGGAGGTGCATTCGGAAAAATCGTGACCTCTGTCGTCAATGATATCCTGATGCCTCCCATCGGGAAGATACTCGGTGGCGTTAATTTTACCGATCTATTTATCAATTTGGATGGCGACAAGAAACTACCTAGTGGGGCAGATGTCGTATCATTAGCTCAAGCCAAAGAAGTCGGAGCTGCAGTCATCGCTTATGGTCAATTTATCAATACTATGATCGATTTCTTCATTGTCGCTTTATGTATTTTCTTTCTTGTTAAAGGTATTAATTTCTTAAGAAGAGACAAGCAGGAACAAGAAAAACCGGAACCTCAAAGTACGCTGAAGGAATGCCCTTACTGCTACTCTGAAATTCCGGTTAAGGCTACTAGATGTTCTCATTGTACTTCGATGCTTAATGAGCCTGAACAAATTAGGGGACAGTAATCTTATCCTATGTTCAAGAACTCAGAACTTTAGATAGGTCTCGATTCATTGGGTAACAACCCTGAAACAACCGATCTCAATTCCTTGTCTTCCTTATAGTTCTTCTCACCTGTATCCACTCTACGGATCCGAATTTGACGAAGGTCTGCACTCGGCTCAGTCGGCTTGAACACCAGATCATTAGGGTCTTCAAGCCGAAGCTTGTAGCCCATATCTTCAAACATCAACAGATAGTCTTTCTCCGTCGGTGCTTTACCTTCATCAAGAAAAATAAGACCTCTTAATTCCTTCACCACATCACCATGCATCACGTCAAAATAAACGATACATTCCACTATAGTCACACTCCTAGTTCACAGTTAGTAATAATATTCCCCACTTAGACAGAAAGCACAACATCCTACCTAATACTACGGAACATCTTCCCGTTTGGAGAGGCTACTTATTACAACTCGGTGAACAATTCCTCGGTTACTGCTTATTCGCACCTTAAATCTGTTCTGCCCCACAATGTGGACACCATTTAGTTCCTTTTACGAGTGAAGTTGTACAAATCTGACAACTGACCGTGTTAATGCTCACGGTTGATTCAACGGGTGCGGAAGCAGAGTCTCCCTTTTCCACATTTTCATTCCATGTACGTATGCGCAAATCCAATTCCTCTTGACGCTGGCGCTCTCGTTCCAAATCACGAAGGTAGCGTGCGTCTGCTACAGGATCTACCGGCTGTTTCTCCTCTTCCGAAATTCTCAATTCTTCCAAGAGTGGAGTGAGGAAATCATCATCCTCAGGAACAGTATCTCTTGTTACCTCGTTATGTTCAACCGTAGATTCCGTAGCCATTCCTGCATCCTGCACCTTTGATTTCTGCAGCTTATGTCCACAAAAATGGCAGAACAAAGCATCCTCCGCAACGGTTTTACCGCATGCACTGCACAAATGTTCATTTTTTAACTCGGCGATTTTAGCACGAATATCATCCCGTTCCTCTATCAGCAGATCACAAGTTTTAGCGAGTTCAACCATTTCTTTCTCCGCTAGAGACATGTTCTTAATCCTGTAACCCTCATAGAACACTTCGCCCATCTTCTGAAAGTACAGTCCCATTTCACGTTCAATATTTGAAATTTGCGTGTTTAACCTCCCGATTTCCACCACATTCTGCGCACGATCGGTCACTTTTCCCGCACCATCTTTAATTCGTTGTAAAAATTTCATAAATCTACTCCTCTCCTATCCGAGCAATTCTTTGAAGTTGTTAATTATCATACCAGATTTGACGCATTGGTGAAAATTACAGCCAAACCTAAATACCGCACCATTTAACTCGTACTCATTGATTTCTCCTTTTAATTTCGGTAAATTGCCTTCAAATGATAAGTTTTCACTAGATTACCTGTTGATCTTGCATATTCATGTTTCCTTTTGATTTAAGCGAGCTATTCAAGGTACAATAAAGAAGGAAATTTATTATTAGGAGTAGATCAATCTGAGTACATCTAATATATATGGCAAAGATACACTGCTCGGTCAGTTAAACCTGAAAGAATTATACCACTTAGAATTTGGTGACAATGAGTTACGTAGGTTGGAGGAATGGAGAAAGCTTCCGACTCTATATCAGCTCGCCTTAGATGAATTGAAGAACAAAATCAAACTCATTCAAACCGAATGGAAAATTCATAACGGTTATAGTCCTATTGAACACATCAAAACACGCATTAAGGAACCTAAGAGTATTCTGGATAAACTAGAACGTAAGGGGCTTGAAATGACGGTCGACAATATGGTTAATAAAATCCATGATATCGCCGGAATGAGAATCGTCTTCTCCTTTGTTAAAGATATATATAGTCTTCTGGACCATCTCCGTAAAAGAGAGGATCTTACCATCCTCGAAATCAAGGATTATATCGAAAATCCCAAACCTAATGGATACCAAAGTCTGCATCTCATCGTCGCCGTTCCACTCACGTTGTTCGAAGGGCAGCGATGGATGAAAATTGAAATTCAAATGCGTACATTAGCCATGGATTTCTGGGCCAGCATGGAACATATTCTGTTCTACAAGTTCGAGAAGCAGGTCCCCCCACATATCGTGAAGGAATTAACAGAAGCTGCCCTCGCAGCAGATGCACTTGATAAGAAGATGCATGGCTTGCGCAAAGAAATTATGGGCTCACTTGAGGGAAATAATCCCGGCAACTCCATCGTTTCACCTTAGTTTCTCGTGCTTATTCGTATCAACATCATAAATATGGCTACGACAAATTGGCAGGCCCAGGGATATCCTGAACCTGCCATTTGTTATGTGTATTTAATTCCCGTTATTCTTGAGGCAGCTTGCGCAGCGAAGCGGCGAGTTTCTCCGCACGCTGCATGACCCCAGATGAAATAAGGGAGTATCCTTTCGAAGCAGAGAAAACATGGGGAAGCAACTGCTTCCAAGGCACCGGTGATGCTACTGGACCCTGGGACTCATCCACAGGATCAAGATGGATCTGCACGTCATGAAACTGTGGGCCCGGCTGATGCAATCTCCCCATTTCAGCCACTTCCGCGAGCCATTCAGCGATGTTTGGTCCACTCCCTTGTGCGCGACTTTGCTCCTCAGGATGAGTACCAACATATCGAAGCAGTGCTTCTTCAGCATTTTCTAATGGTTCTATAGCTGCCCAATTATCGAGCACAGCAGCTAATAAGCCTTCCCGGGTTAATCCAAGCATTCTCAGTCGTAGATCAGGCTGTTTCTCCCACATGTTATCGGCATACTTCAATGCTTCAATTTTATGGTTACAGCTTAACTCACCGCAGGAGCATTTCCCGCCGCTAGGCATCTCCCCTCCTGTTGTAATCAAACCCCAAGGTAATCTACGAGGCAGGAGATCCACAATACCACTGGCCCCAACTTCGAGCAATGCTGCCAATTTTAGTGGTTGATCTTGCAAGCGTTGCACCAACGATGCTTCGAATTCTTTATCCAGTGGAGGTATAGGGAGCATAATTGAATATTTCAACTCTTTATTGTTATCACTAGCCGATATATCAATTTGTATCCCTTCCGGGAGAAATTCCATATGATGGTTACTGTGGTTCGCATTTGCTCCACTCATCTTCCATCCTCCTCCCCAATACTTCCCGCTTGTAGAGCAACCAAGTTTCGTAGTTCCTCATTCGACATTTCCGTCAACCACTGCTCACCAGAACCCACGACCTGTTCAGATAGAGACTTCTTGCGTTCAATCAGTTCATCGATTCGTTCTTCAAGGGTTCCCTGGCAGATCAACTTATGAACCTCTACATTCTTATTCTGTCCAATCCTGAACACTCGGTCTGTTGCTTGATTCTCAACAGCAGGGTTCCACCAACGATCATAATGAACAACATGATTAGCCCTAGTCAGATTTAACCCAACTCCCCCCGCTTTAAGGGATAGTACAAATAAAGGCGAGCCATTACCTTCTTGAAACGCTTGAACCATTTGATCTCGTTCACTCTTAAGTACGCCACCATGCAAGAAGAAAGGGGCTACGCCATATCTTTGAGCTAACCGTTCCTTCAATAATTCGCCCATATGCACATACTGAGTGAAAATCAACGATGCTTCGCCATTATCCATAATCAAATCGAGTAGCTCAGTTAATCGCTCCATTTTACCTGATCGGTCAGCAATGTCCCCTGCATTCGTCCTACCTACTGCAAGCAGAGGATGATCGCAAATCTGCTTGAGTCGCGTAAGGGAAGTCAATACCAAACCTTTGCGAGCAATACCGTCTCTAGTTCCGATCTGAGACATCAATTCCTCCGTCACAGTTTGATACATCCTTGCCTGCTCTGGTGTCAGTGTACAGTACGACTTAAGCTCAATCTTCTCCGGAAGGTCCTTACGGATATCAGGATCACTCTTGAGGCGGCGAAGAAGGAATGGGGCTACCAATTTACGAAGCTTGCCTAGTTCTGCACTCTGGTTCCCACCCGTTCCAGTGTAACGTGACCGGAAAGAGGCATGTGATCCTAAATAACCCGGATTGAGAAATTGGAAAATAGACCACAACTCACTCAGTCTGTTCTCCACTGGAGTACCCGTCATGGCAATCCGATGAGGGGCTGCAAGCTTCATTACGCTTTGGGCCTGTTTCGTACCGAAGTTCTTAATATACTGCGCCTCATCAAGCACAATAGTATCCCACTTCACATCACGTAGCTCTTTCGCATCTCTACCCGCCAACTGATACGTGGTCAATACAACATCCCGATTCTCACATGCCTCAAGAAAACGGTCTCCGTGGAGTCGATCACTACCGTGATGAACGTACAACCTCAATTCTGGGGCAAATCGGGTAAGTTCCCGCTCCCAGTTTCCCAGTAATGATGTAGGACAAATAATCAGGCTTTTACCCGCCCCTTCTGCTAATCCATCCAGTAGAACCGTGATCACCTGTACCGTCTTACCGAGCCCCATATCGTCCGCTAGTAATGCGCCAAATCCCAGTTTTCGCATAGTTGACAACCACTGATAACCTCGCTCCTGATAAGGACGCAGTGTGCCTTGTAACGAAGCCGGAACCTGCTTATACTCCGGTCTTCTTATTGCTTCTCCGTCCATCAGCATGGAGAGCAGTCCCGTTGATTCCACTCGCTCGACATACATTCCGTCCAAACGATTATCATCTTCATTATCAGATGTTAGATACATTAGTTCGCGGAATGTCATCGTTCCTTGCTCATGACGCTTCATGAACTTTAGGACCTGCTTTATTTCTTTTACATCAATCTCTATCCATTCACCCCGAAAAAATACAAGCGGAGATTTCGAGTTTGAAAGTAATACTAGTTCTTCTTGGGTAAGTTCATGTCCGTTGATAACGGCTTCTGCCTGGAATGAGACTAATTGGTCCACCCCAAACTTCGGCAATCCAGCATCTTCGTTCTCACTATCCCACCCGGCTGCCTTAATCTTAACTCCAGCCTGACGGCGCCCCTCTTTGGTCCACCGAGAAGGCATTTGCACTGCAACACCGTTCTTGCGCAGTAAAGGTACCGATCTGCTCAAGAAGGTATATACCTCCTCAGGTCCGAGGGTTGCCCCCTCTGGGCGCTGCGATTCCATGGCAATCGACACTTCAGCAGATAACTCTGACGCCTTTTTGAGACGAAGGAGTAAGTTTTCCTGTATGTCCTTATATATGCGCTCCCGGACTTCCATCTCACGTTCCGGATAGCTCCAGATAAACCCGGCCGGAAGCAGAAGCGCTGGGTCTTCGACCCCTTCAGCCCAGAATGTTAGGACCCATTCAGGAACGCCTTCCGGTCTATTCAATAAATGCCCATCTATATTCTCCGCAGGTTCTAAACGTAGACATAGACGAAATGTTCCTACACCCCGTCCGTCCTGCTCATCATCTGTAACCTGAGGCTGGTCTCCGCCAGCAGCTGAGATATCCTCAGCCAACTGAGAAATTTCTACAAGACTTCCTTGAATATCGGGTGGCTGACCAGGAGAAAGTAGGCTATTCCACCACAATTCGTGAAGCGGAGAATAACCTCGGCGGTAATCAGCTTTGGAAGGATTTAGCTTGCGTCCAAGATCCCCAACCGATTTGCGAGTCTCGTTATCAATTATCGCCGTCAGGAATGAATAAAGGATTGAAATTTGCATCTGCTCAAGCGAACTTTCCTCCTGTGCAGCTACAAGTTGAACCGCCGATAAACAAATCGGAGGCATTGCGCCCGCCAATTGACGGAACTTTTCGTCATCCTCCTCATTACTTAGTAGCGGTCCCCATGCGGCACGTAGTGACGATTGCGCACCCCGCCGTCGACCACCTATCCTCGCCACTGGTCTCATTCCAGGGGTAATTTTACCCTGTAACATCAGCTCAAGTGCAAACTGTGAAACCACACTCCAGTAGTTCATCTCAACTCCGGGAATGATTCCTTGTTTCACTAAAAGTGATTCATCCCAATGAAGCAATAGAGACCATGCCTCGGGAGCCGGCAGTGCAAGTCCCTCTAAAGTTCGCCCGATTAACCCCTTACGCTCTCCACTTCGCGCTGCTCTGCGCGCCGAAGAGACAGGATATCGCACCTCCGCAAGCCTTAGCGCAGCTTGCTGAAATGGTCTGATCCCTTCAGTAAGCTCAATCGCTCTGATCGAAGCCGTCCAGGTATCTACTTTTGACTCTGATATTTCACCCGAGAAGCAAAACAACACATCCCCGAGCCATATTCCATAAAGACGTTGATTCATGGTGATCTCCCGTCGTTTCTGATTCCATCATTTAATTACATTTTATACGAAAATCAAACCATATAAAACCGATACCACATTATCCTGCAATATAGACTGGAACCCATGATATTGTTTTTACCATAAATGGATACAATTATATAGTAAACTCATATGACTAATTACTATCTTCAGATCACCGAATCCCCTCCAAGAAAGGAAACTATAACATGGTCCGAAAATATCCAATATGGAACTGTATATTCTTTGTTGCTGTAGTAGTCATGAACGCATTAGCTCAATTCGTTCCACTCGGTGGCAAGCGTACCGGAGAAATCTCTGATATGCATCATACGCTAATTACACCCGCAGGATACGCCTTCACGATATGGATCGTCATTTACACCTTATTGGCTGGATTTATCGTATACCAATTTCGTAGCTATAATGGATTAACTGATTCCGTGCTCCCTCTACGATTCTGGTTCATACTGTCCTGTATATTTAATATAGCCTGGATTCTACTCTGGCAATACCAATTTATCGTCTTATCCCTAATCGCGATAATCATGTTGCTGATTACACTCGCGGTATTGTACTTACGAACTCAAAAAATTCTCTTCCCTACTAGAGGAGAGCGTTGGTTTATTATTCTACCCTTCAGTCTGTATTTCGGTTGGATTTGTGTCGCAACACTTATCAATATACAAATTGCGCTATATTACACCGATATCGGCATTAACTTACATTCCAACGAGCTATTTGTAGGGGTTATTATACTTATCTTTGGCGTGCTAGCTTCTTTCCTCATTAGCTACCGTTCACTTAACGGTATTATTCCGCTCGTATTCTTCTGGGGGTATTCCGCGATAACTGTAGAACAGAAAGAGCATACGACAGTTTTTCTTACGGCTGGAATATTGTCTTCCATCCTTTTGGTATATGCATTGTGGATCACGTTCATGCGTGCATGCGAACGAGATTAAAAAAACCGAAGCGAAGAGAACCAACATGTTCTTCATCCGCTCCGGCCCCTTACCGGATTTATGCTTTTGCCCTTGCATCAAAGACTATTTCAGGGCTATAACTTCGATCTCAACTAATCCGTCTTTCGGTAGACGAGCTACCTCAACCGCACTACGCGCCGGATAGGGTTGTGCAAAGAAAGTACCATATACCGCATTTACCTTAGCAAAATCATTCATATCTTTCAAATAAACTGTCGTCTTAACAACCTTATCAAGCCCACTACCTGCCGCTTCAAGTATTGCCTTAACATTGTTTAGGGATTGCGCTGTCTGCGCTTCAACACCCTCAGCAAATTGTCCTGACTCCGGAATCAAACCTAACTGCCCCGATGTGAACACGAGCTCTCCAATTTGCATCCCTTGTGAGTAAGGTCCGATCGCCCCTGGCGCTGCATCAGTTGAAATAACATTTTTAGACATTTACTATTCCACCTTTTTATAATTAATTCGACTAATATAAATCTCTCCACTGAGAAGCTTCATTATATTGCCATTATTTTAACCTTCTAAATATATTAACATGGTGAACTACAAAAGATAAACTGAACTCACAGTATTTACTTTCGTCCTTTTGCATGAGCCGTTTTCTTGATCCATTGTATAATAACGAGTAAATAATAGAAATCCAACTTTTTACTGCCTTCCTGTCATCTATATGATACACTCTAATTTGGTTATGAAAGCTACCTATTGATCTAAAACCTTATAAGCACGCCAGAAATCATCCTCACAAGGCGTTCACTATTCATTATTGTTTTCTACTATAATAAATAGGAATGTCTTTATTGTTTGTAATATTTGGATCGGCGACTTCCGTTGCCCTGTAATAATTAGGAGTTTTATTCATTAAAAGTCGTCACAAACTATGTGAAAAAAATCGCCCAGAATTATAGTTAATGTGATATAATAAAAATAATTCTTCACAAAATTTAAATTTTAAAAATTCGAACAATCTTTTTCGGCTCTTTAACTCCGATCGTTTATCCTATAAATTGGAGGTAACAGGGATAGCTATGTCACACGGTAAGTGATTTATTTCACATAACCATTCCTGTTTTTATGTTAGAATTCCAACGACTACTGCTCTCCGTTCTCGATTGTACCGTATATTTCCTAGCTGCTTCACATTTCTTCTGTTATTAAAATGGTTCACATTTTAATATATATAATACATTTCTGGAGGTCATAATTATGAAAAAAGCTTCTATTATTCTCAGCAGCGCATTGCTGCTAGGTCTTCTCGCAGGTTGTGGATCCAATGATGCTAAAAATGCTGAGAAAGCAAATAACACACCACCGGCAGCAACAGAAAACAGCACTAATACTCCTGCTGCAGAAGGTCAATATCAAGATGGTGTTTACTTTGCACAAGGCGAAACTGATGAAAGCTCCGGATGGCGCCCATTCGTTACATTGACTGTATCCGGTGGTAAAATCACTGAAGCTAAATGGAATGCAACAAGCGCAAAAGCACCAGTTGATAAAGTTACTTATTCAGAAGAAGGCAAATACGGTATGAAAGCTGGCGGCGCTGCTTCCGAATGGCATGAGCAAGCAGCTGCAGTTGAGAAATACTTAATTGAGAAACAAGATCCTAAAGATATCACTTTGACTGAAGGCAAAACGGACGCTATTTCTGGCGTATCTGTACACGTTAGCGAGTTCTTTGATCTGGCTAGCACAGCTCTAACTGCTGGTCCGGTCCAAGTTGGTCCATACAAAGATGGTACCTACCACGCTGAAGCTGCTGCATTCGATGAGCACTCTGGCTGGAAAGAAACTGCCGACATCGTTGTCGCTGCTGGTAAGGTTTTAAATGTAAACTTTAGTGGCATAAATGATAAAGGTGAAGACAAGAAACAAAACTCAATTGACGGTAAATACGGTATGAAAGCTGGCGGTGCTCAATCCGAATGGCATGAACAAGCCGCTCTAGCTGAACAATATTTGCTTGAGAAACAAGATCCAGCTGCATTAACTTTTAATGAAGAAGGTAAGACTGATGCGATTTCTGGCGTTTCAATCACATTGAAGTCCTACTATGATCTTGCAGCTCAAGCTCTAGAACAAGCTAAATAAGAATTTCTTTTCTCTCAGCTCCATGAATACCAACCCATATTAAGAGGTGAATCTTTTGAAGAAAATAGTAGTTCTAGGCGGCGGTTATGGTGGTGTTGTCACTTCCAAGCACCTCGCCAAATTGTTCAAAAAAGACAAAGATGTACAAATTCAATTGATCGACCGCAATCCATATCATACGCTTCTGACAGAATTACATGAAGTAGCGGCAAATCGGGCTCCGGAAGATTCAATCAAAATTGAATTAAAGAAAATCTTTGCCGGACAAAAGGTAGATGTCGTTCTCGATTCAATCGACAACATTGACTTCGCATCTAAGCAACTTACGTCTGAGAAGGCCACTTATAAATATGACTATCTAGTCATCGGTACAGGTTGTAAACCAACCTTCTTCGGTATCCCTGGAGCTGAGGAACACGCTCTAACATTATGGTCTTATGAAGATGCTATTCGTCTGAAAGAGCAAGTTCGCCGCATGTTTGGCGAAGCAGCTAAAGAAAGCGATCCAGCTAAACGTCGTAAGAAACTTTCCTTCGTAGTTGTTGGTGCTGGATTCACCGGTGTTGAATTAGTTGGCGAGTTGGCTGAATTCCGCGATGAGCTTTGTAAAGAATTCTACATTGATCCTAGCGAAGTTCGTCTAGTTGTAGCGGATATGGCTCCTAAGATTCTGCCTATCCTTCCCGACAAACTGATCGATAAGGCGGTTAAACGTCTTAACAAGATGAATGTCGAGATCGTTACTAACGCTAAAATTACTGGTGTTACTCCTTCTAGTGTAACTTTAGGTGATACTGAACTTGAAGCCGACACTATTGTATGGACTGCTGGTGTTGAAGGCTCTGACCTCGTTGGTAAGCTTGATGTACAACAACAAGGTCGTAAACGTATTGTTACTAACGATAAATTGCAAAGTGTTGACCACAAAGATGTCTACATCGTAGGCGATAACATCTTCTACATTCCTGAAGGTGAAACTCGTCCGGTACCACAAATGGTTGAGAATGCTGAGCAAGCAGGTCCGCTCATCGCTCACAACATTCATGCAGTTATTAACAATAAACCGCAAAAATCTTATAAACCAGGTTTCCACGGAACCATGGTCTGCATCGGTAGCCGTTACGGTGTTGCCAATGTTGGTCTTCCGAATAAAATGTTCATGCTTAGCGGCTTCATGGCTATGGCCAGCAAGCATTTGATCAACCTTTACTACTTGTTCACTGTAGCTGGTTTCAGTAAAGTTTGGACTTACATGATGCATGAATTCTTCCATGTAAACAACCGTAGAAGCTTCCTTGGTGGCCATTTCTCCAAACGTTCACCAAACTTCTGGTTGGTACCACTTCGTATCTTTGTTGGTTATAAATGGTTGACTGAAGGTCTCGATAAGTTGCCTAAGATTTGGAAGGATCCTTCTAACATCTTCTTGATCCCGGCATCCCCTAATGCTGGCGATGCTTTATCAGCAGCCAGTGAAGCTGCCGGAGCAGTTACTACGACAGTAGATGCTCAAACAGCGGCTTCTGCCGTAGAAAGTGCATCAACTGCAGTTACAGCGCTTCCTGTTCCTGGATTTATTAAGAGTATTGTTAACGGAACTATGGACATCTTCTTCTACACGAGTGATGGTGGCTACACTACTCTTGCAACGATATTCCAATTCTTTATGGTATTCGCAGAAATCGCTATCGGCGCAATGCTTATCGTTGGTCTGTTTACCGCAGTATCATCGGCTGTTACAGTAGCACTTGGCGTCATGATCTGGTCTTCCAGCATGGCTTCCTCCGAAATGCTCTGGTACATGACAGCAGGCGTTGCCCTCATCGGTGGTTCAGGTAGTATGTTCGGCCTTGACTACTACGTTCTTCCTTGGCTTAAGAAACAATGGAAGAGAATTCCGTTAGTACGAAGATGGTATCTATACACTGAATAAATATTGTAACCATTATTTATTCCCAATACGGAGTAATGTGCGCTAGCCGCACATTACTCTAATTTTTACCTCTAATTTTATCTCAAATTTCAAGGATACTAAAGCTGATTACGGCATTATACCGAAGAAGAACTTTCTTATTTCAGCACTTTTTTTCTCACTCATTTAATCAAGCTGCTAATTAAGTTTATCGAGAATCCGGTTACGGAAATTTGCCAATATCGGTATCAGGGTCCCTGCTAACCTACCTGCCTCTAAGGAGTGTGTACCCTTATGAATATTAAACTCTTCCATGAAGCTATTCACTTGTTGCAGGGCGAATTATCGCCTGAAACTGGTATTATTCTAGATCTTAAGGAAGAAGACGTATTACCTATGGCGGACCTGTTGGTTCGATATGATCTACCCTCAGATCGTCAAAGTCGTCTACTCTCCATTTACATTGCAATCAAGCTCGCCCTTCTGCGACACAGCAGCTGTGAAGGCTCTGGTGAATACCTCACCCGTCAGGTATTGGATGGCGACTACTTATACAGTTTTTATGTTCAATTATGTCTTCAATGGGAAGAATACGAATTACTTTCTCACTTGGCACCTATCATCAAACAAATTCAGATCAAAGCCATTGAAGGTACTCCTGAAGAAGAACGCTTATTAAAGGGATGGGAGTTATTTCTACAACTTGAGAATACCCACAGCCGAGCTAGCCAAGCCATCTAATAATCCAGAGCACACTATTTCGTGTGGGGACTGCACAGAATACGACATGAGGAGGTTCATCTATGAAGCTCGATGAAGCCTTAAACATCCCTCTAAGAACGGTAGACAAAGAGATCATAAATATAGTCAAGTTTGATAAAGATGTTCCCCGCTCTTCGGTTCTTGCCAAGAGTATCGTAGATCTGGTCCGATCGGGTGGCAAACGCGTTCGTCCCTTAATGGTAATCGTCGGAAGCCGTTTCGGCCCTTCGCCTGATAAAAGTAAAGTATGGCGACTCGCTGCAGCTGCAGAATTTATTCATGCCGCCTCTCTAATTCACGATGATATTATAGACGATTCCCCTGTCCGGCGCGGTCAGAGTGCGCTTCATGTCAAATTAGGCGTTAAGGGAGCTCTGCATGTAGGTAATTATATGTCAGCGAGAGTCATTGAACTGATTTCTGGTTATTCAGCTGAACGTGAGAGATATGCTTACGACCTATCCTCTTTAGCAACAACCCAGTTATGCCTAGGCGAATATCAGCAATTATCTTATTTATATAATTACGATATCACGATTGAACAATACTTGGATAAATCCATAAACAAGACTGCACAATTAATCGCCACATGTCTTAAGATAGGCGCACAATCTGCTGGTGCAGATGAAGAAATATCTAATCTACTGTACACTTTTGGACAGAAGCTCGGTATATCGTTTCAAATTCGTGATGACATACTTGATTTTACGCAATCTTCGGATAAGTTAGGTAAGCCAGCTGGTAGTGATCTACGACACGGCCAAGTCACACTTCCTGTATTGTACGCGCTTGAGGATCAGCATTTAGCTTCTTCTATCCGTGCAATCTCTAGTGAGACCCCAGTTGAGGAAATCGATGCTGTCATCGCAAGTATCCAAAGTAGTGGCGCTCTTGAAAAGGCTGAGGACCTCAGCCAACAATATTTAAATGAAGCGCAGGAAATTATTGATCAGCTTCAAGAGTATCCCGCTCACCATGATCTTCAGATATTGCTTAATTACTTTGGGGGCCGTGATAGTTAATGGGATGAAAGAGTAGTGAAGTGCACTCGCTTCGCATGCCGTTTGATCTTTCGATCGCTGTTATCCTCAGATTTCTTTAACCCTACTATTTAATTGAACTAATTATTGTGATTATTGCCTCCGAGAGCGAAATGTTCTTACGATCGCTGTTGTCCCCGAATTTCCTGATTGAATTGTTATTACGGTTGAAATTCGGGGACAAAGGCGAACGCTGCGCTTCTTCAGAATCATTTCGCTCTCTCCGGTATATCATCATTTTTTTAATTTATATATAGCGGTGGAAATCAGAGGAATACGGTCAACGCTTCTTCAGATTCAAACGGCCCGCTACGCTAGCTTCTTTACTACTCTTTTATGTAAGAAGAAAAAAGGCAGGGTAACAAGTAGATTGATCTACTTGTTACCCTGCCTTTTTGTTTGTATCGCTTAGGATAATAAGAAGTAATCAGCCAATGTAGAGAATAAGATGACCATGCTAATTACTTGATTTAAATTGTACGAAGCGACGTTCATGCGCTTTCGGTTACTTGGTTTGATAATTTTATGTTCGGTCAGCAATAGAATTGTGGCAATACCAATGCCTGCGATATAAAACCAACTTAGGTCCCTTATCGGAATAAGTGCGATCAGTAACAGTACCATAATGAAATGCAGCCCCGCTGCGATCCTCAGACCATTTTTCAGGCCAAACACACTTGGAATAGACCAAAGCCCATGATTCTTATCGAATTCGATATCTTGGGAACCATAGATGATATCAAAGCCCGCGATCCATAACATGACGATGGTTCCGAGTATGAATGGGGTGATAGCAAATTGCCCTGTTACAGCAAACCATGCTCCGATTGGGGCAGATGCAATGGTGAAACCGAGATATAAGTGACTCAAATAAGTAAATCGCTTCGTGTAAGAATACGACGAAATCAGGAATATAGCTACCGGTGACAAAATGAAGCACAGCATATTCAGCATGGCAGCAGCGAAAATAAAGATACCGTAATTGACCACCACGAACAATAATACTTCCTTCGATTCCAATAACCTCCGTGGTAGATGGCGATGGGCGGTACGTGGATTTTTCTCGTCAAATACGCGATCTACTACACGGTTAAAAGCATTTGCGCCGTTTCTAGCACCAATGAGTGCAATTAGTCCCCATAACATCACACGCCCGGACGGCCAACCCTCAGCGGCCCATACCATTGCAATGATGGCAAATGGCAGTGAAAATAGCGTATGCGAGAACATCACTAGTTCACCGTAAAGTTTAATTCTATGCGTAATTTTTCGGGCATGTTCCATTATAATTCACTCTCCTTGTTCCAAACGAGTTAGGGGTATCATTCCCCTACTCGCCTTCTTACTCTTGTAGCGGCGTACTCTAAAAATATAATTTCGATAACGTATCCTCTAATGCAGCGAGCATCCCACTAATATCATCTTCTGTGATCACTAATGGAGGTTGGAAGGCCAACACATTACGATCTACCCCATTCTTACCGATGATGTAGCCGCGATCCTTCATCTCTTCTAGTACATCATCAACTAGCTCAGCTCCGCGCCGGGTATCGTCCCAACACAACTCCGCACCGATCATTAGTCCAGCTCCCCGTACCTCACTCACTATCGCTGGATAGCGATTAGCGATGTCCTGGAGCCCTTCTTGTAATTGTGCGCCAAGCTGCTGCGCCCGTGTGGGCAGATGGTGTGACTCGATATAATCAAGTACAGCAAGGCCAGTTGCAGACGATACTGGGTTACCACCAAAGGTAGAAGCCGATGGGCGATTATAGCTTGCCGCAATTTCATCCGTAGTAGCAAAAGCTGCCACAGGTATGCCGCTTCCAAGTGCTTTGGCCATCGTAATAATATCAGGCACAACACCTAGACGGTCCATAGCAAACATAGCGCCAGTTCGGCCAAACCCAGTCTGAATCTCATCGGCAATAAGCAGAACTCCATACTGCTCTAGCAGTGCCTTCACCTCAGCGAAGTACCCTTCTGGAGGAACAATGATTCCTGCATTGCCCTGAATGGGCTCCACAATCATAGCAGCGATCTCCTCACCCTTCTCCTCAAGCACAGTCTTCAATGCTTCCAGTGAACGGCGAGCCGCTATCTCTGTATCTACACCTCGTTCATACGGTCGCGGAATAAAAGTAACATCACGCTCGTGTTCAAGCTGGGGATCGGTACGCCACATTTGTATTCCCGTGACGCTCATTGTTAAGTATGTCCGTCCATGTAGCCCCTGCTCCAAGGCAAGGAAGCCTCGTCGGCCTGTATGGAGACGAGCCAATGTCAACGCACCTTCATTCGCCTCTGAACCACTGTTCACGAAGAACGTACGGTTCACCCCTCTAGGAAGGACACCAGCCAGACGTTCTGCTAAATCAACATTAGGTTGTGTTAAATAGATCGTACAGGTATGTTGCAGCATCTTCAGTTGCTCCGCTGTACGTTCTGCTATCTCCGGATTACAGTGGCCACTGGCTACAACCGATACACCAGCGAAGAAGTCGCAGTAACGCTGACCATCATGACCATACAAATACTGCATTTCCCCTTTTACCAATTGGGGTGGATTACGATAGAAATGGCTGGTACAGGGATAGAAATATTGTTTGCGTTTCTCGAGAACATTCTGAGGTCCAATGTAATTTTGCATGACTCTCGCTCCTTTTCCTGTTCACAAATGTGTGAAAATCTTCACCTACCTTGTGGTCAAGAACTCACTAGACAGGTAATATGAATTACAAAACCACTTCAGCTTCCGTCTTACTCTCCGTATCCGAGTCCTTAGCCTCGCCATTTTGATCTCCATCAAATTGCAGTGCACCGAGTGTAAATCCCGCATATACCGGATTCAATTCCTCCAACTGTGGTTCTCCCGTCCCTACCTTATCCAATGCGGATCTATAGGCGCGTACTATATTCTTTAGCTGTTCTGGACGATACGTTGCCCCTTCAATCCGACATACAGATAATCCTGCGGCACTGAGTTCCTCTACCACCGATAGGAGACATAATTCCTTAGCCAAAGTTAGATGACAGCGCCCATGAACGTCACGGTATACCGGGTTCTCACCTTTATCCGTCATCATCACTAGCACACTATTATCTACATATTGATTATCTTCCTTAGCGATTGGCTCAAAAGCTTCCGTATTCTCATACAAATCATGTTCCATATACATAATAACGGACGAACCGTGTACAATCGCTTCTAGCGGCACCTGAGTATTCTTCAGTAAGGATACATAATCGTTCAGTTGAAGTTCCATAGATGCAGTAAGTCTCTCTACTCCAAGAGAATTATAGAACTCTGCCGATAGTGGATTCGATATATTCAAGTTGATATCACCCACAAGTGGGTAACCACTGGAAGCAAACTTATGAATCGCACCGAGATTCGTCGCCAAAATTCCATCGATCGGTAAACGTTCACCTGATAATAAAGCATCATATATTTCAAATTGAAGTTCGGTCATCATTCGTGGCAATCCCAAATATACCTTAGCATTCCCCTTCAACGCGCCAAGTTCCAACAAATCCGCTTTGGAAAAAGGACGGTCTGGCTCAAACACATCTCCTGATAAGTAAATATGATCTGCGCCTTCTTCTAACGCAACCTTAGCTTGTGCCATATTGTTCACATGGACGGATAATTCCGCTACACGTGAAGTCTCCGATTGTCTAATGCTGGTCAACTTCTCCGAGATCTTCTCTAACCTTGTGGCGCTAAGTTCACGCTCTACCGTCGGTGTACTAAATACCTTGCCTGTACTATAGAATTTTCCCGTTCCTTCATAACGTTTATTGATATACGATAATCCAGGACGACCAAATGCATAACCCGTGGAAAAATCACGTTTACGATTCTCAAATAACAAACTCGTATCCCGGCTTCGTTCAAAACCAATTGGATCTTCAATGTAACGGTCGATAGCATCTCCATAAGCATTCACTAACATCAGCACAAAAGCGGAATCGCGCATGCGACCTTCGATCTTGAATGAGGTTATTCCACCATGGATCAGTTCTGGAATATGCTCATACATGAACATATCTTTAACAGCAAGAGGATACTCGGAAGGATACACATTGCCATCTTTCTTGATTCGATATTCCCAACGACATGGTTTCAGACATTTACCACGATTACTACTCATTCCAAATACGGAAGAACTGAAATAGCAGTTAGCTCCATGTACCGAGCACATATCCCCATGAACAAAATACTCTAGCTCCATGCCGGTCTCTGCCAGAAGATGCCGCGTTGTCATCAGATCCATTTCTCTCGACGTAACAACCCGTGTGACACCCATTTCCTTAAGGGCCTTAACCATCTCCACGTTGTGTACGTTCATCATGACTGAAGAATGGACATCAAGAGACAAATTCATCTCCTTAATCAATGCGATGACAGCGAAATCCTGAACTATGAGCGCATCAGGTCCTGCCGTTTCGAGAAATTTTAAATAATCCCGAGCTTCAGCTAGTTCGCCCTCACTAAGTAAATTGTTAACCGTAATATACACTTTTTTACCCAAGCCATGAGCGATTTGTACAGCTTCAGTAATCTCGTCCAGCGTGAAATTGTACCCCTTGCGCATTAGACGCATATTTAAACTCGGACCTCCGAGATATACAGCATCACAATTAGCCTCTATTACTTCCTTGAAAATATCAAACGTACCTACCGGTGCAAGCAATTCAACTTCTTTTCCATTAAAATAGCGAGCCACAGCGTTTCCCCCTCTGTATGTGTAGTATGTGTGAGCGTTCAAAAGATCAATAAAAATCGATTCCACATCTTCTTCTATATAAATCTGAGATAAACAATGATAGCGACTAGCATCACATACGATAGAATAAACCCAGTATCACGTTTACTCCAGCTCAATAGATGATATTCCGAGCGTGGTGCCCCGACTATATAACCACGTGACTCCATAGAAAGGACTAACTCTTCAGCACGGCGAAATGCTCCAACCGTCACCGGGACAAGCAATGAAACTAGCAACCTGCCTTTTTCCTTCCAGGGTAGCTCCTTCATATCCGCTCCCCGAGCCGCTTGTGCCTTCATAATTTTGTGAGTCTCATCTAGAATCGTCGGGATGAATCTTAATGCAATGCCCATCATAAGAGTCAATCGCTCCGCCGAGATCCCTACTTTACGCAGTGGCTTCAAAACACCGGATAAGCCTTGATTGAGAAGTCCTGGTGTCGTTGTAAACGTGAGAATAGCAGTAAAAGATACCAGTAGGGTCATCCGCAAGGCAGCGATTAACCCGCTGCTCAGCCCACCGGAGTAAAGTTCCCATGAACCTATGTGCCATAAGACGGTCCCTTGCTTAATCGACAGACTTTGAACAACAAAGATAAATACCATAAGAACCCACAGTGGCTTGGCGGCTTTGGCATAATACTTCAGTGGGATACGGGTAGAAACCATATACGCTAGTGAGAAGACCGTAGCTAAGCCTAACGCGACCCATGAATTAACAACTAAGAGAGCGATAAGATAGAGCACCATACCGGTTAGCTTTGCCCTTGGGTCCACACTATGGACCCAAGAGCCCGTATCAATGCTTCTCCCGAATAGCAATTTGTTTCGCATCCTTTAACCGCCACCCCCTTCTGCCGTATCATGAACTTGTAGCACCCTCTCTAACCTTTCCGCCAGAGCCTCTACAGTCAAACAAGGTTCTTCCATTTCCAGTCCGAATCGGGTGGCTATTTGATTCCAATAGGAAATGCAGGACGGGAGTGCAAGGCCACTAGCTTCAAGTTTCAATGCTTCCCGAGTAAGCTCCGCAGCTGAGCCTTGAAACGTCTTACGCCCATCTTGCATCACAATCCATTGATCTACATATGGCAGCATTTCTTCCATTCGGTGTGTTACAACAATTACCGTCTTTCCCTGATCCCTCCGCAGACGGTACAGTAGTTCCGCAAGTTCCGCCCTACTCTGCGGGTCTAATGTCGCCGTGGGCTCATCCAGCACAATCACATCTGGATCCATCGCAAGTACGGTAGCAATCGCTACTTTACGCATCTGCCCTCCGCTCAGATGGAACGGATTTCGTTCAAGGAACGAGTCGTCCAAGCCCACCATAGAGAGTGCCTTACTAGCTTGCTCCTTCGCTTCCACCTTGCTGCTTCCGAAATTAAGTGGTCCAAAACAGAGATCCTTCTCTACCGTATCTTCAAAGAGCTGATGTTCAGGGAACTGAAATACCAATCCAACTCGTCGACGAAGTTCCATCAATTTAGGTGTTTTTTCTCCAGCGGACATGATAACGTCAAGAACTTGAACCTTGCCTGTCGTGGGCATCAGAATACCATTGAGGTGCTGCAGAAGCGTTGACTTTCCCGAGCCTGAAGCACCGGCGATCGCCACAAATTCACCCTCATTTATCTTTAGGTCTATATCTTCCAATGCTCCATGTCGCCAAAGATTCTTAGCATCATAAGCAAAACTCACTTGTTGAAAAGTAATGGCCATAGGGTCCCCTCCACCTCCTTATCAGCATTGGGAAAAGGAGGAACTTTAATCCCTCGTCCTTCAAGTTCCTGAATTAACCGAATGTGGTAAGGAGCAATCAACCGACAAGAATCCAACAAAGCATCGTCTCTAAATAATGTATCCGGATCTACATCAGCGGCAACGGTCCCATCCCGAAGTACAATCACTCGGTCCGAGGCCATAATTTCTTCAGCATCATGTGTGATCGACACCATGGTGTAATCTCCATTGCTTCTCATGTCTCGCAAAATATGTAACAATTCACCGCGGGCCTGCTCATCCAACATAGAAGATGCCTCATCAAAAATAATAATTGCAGGCTCCATTGCTAGAATCGCAGCCACTGCTACACGCTGTTTCTGTCCTCCTGATAGCTCGGATGGATGTTTGGAAAGTAGATGCTGTATCCCTAGCTTCTCCGCGTATTGCTGCACTCGAGACACCATTTCTACACGTGGTAAACACTGGCCCTCCAGTCCAAAAGCAATGTCTTCTTCAACGGTAGCACCAATAAATTGATTGTCTGGATTTTGGAATACCATGCCGATACGGGGCATAATAAGTGAAGCCGTCTCCCTAAGCAGCGGGGTACCCTCTACAATGATCTTTCCGGCATTCACAGCAAGAAGCCCGCCAAGTAGCTTGGCGAGCGTCGATTTTCCACTACCGTTGGCACCAACCAACGATACCCAGCTTCCAGAGGTAATGCTTAGTGTCACATCGCTGAGGACCGGATGCTCCGGTTCGTAGGCGAAGGAAACCTGCTGCAGATCATAGGCTAGTTTTGTTCCTTCCATAACCCTCTTCCCCCTTCTTGACCAGCTAGGAACTGGTCAACTACACCCGATCAAGATGTTTTAGCCAGAAAACTATCAAATAGAGACAGTTTGGAGAGTGCCGGTATTAAATATCTCACCGCGATACCTACTGCAATCCCCGTCAGAACTCCCATAATCATAAGCATAGGCAAATAATAAAAAATATTTAAAGTTCCAAAGTAAAGTGCTGCTGCAGTGAGTTGTCCGAAGTTATGCGCAATCCCACCGATAATACTAATTCCGATTACACTCAGTTTATCTCGTCCCACCAGTAGCAGGAACCACATCGCAGCAAAGCTGAACAACGCTCCCATAATACTGAATAAAAAGCTAGAAAAAGTCCCAAACATAAAAGACGTTAACAAGGTCTTAAGTATGACCATCATGAAAGCGTCCCTCGTCCGTAAAAAATATAGACAGGTCAGCACCATAATATTAGCGAGGCCTAGCTTCGCGCCTGGAACACTCATATTAACAGGGATGTACATTTCCACGAGACTAAGAACTACAGACACAGCGGCAAAGATCGCAATGATCACCGTTCTTTTTAATGCGATACTAGATTGCTCATTTAACGATGACATCGACATCATCACCTTCCCCAGGAATCCCCTCGATTTCAACTAGCACTCGATGAGGCAAGCAAACAATAGTGCCCCCATTCCGCTCAACAAATCCAAACGACAGACATACTTCATCAGGGCAATCTGCTTCGATCATCTCGATCCCGTAATCGTGAACCTTTAATATATTATACCCAAATTCTGTTTTTACATCGATTATCTGCTCTTCTTTTGTCAATTCAACGGTTTTAAATAACTTTCCATCAACTGTAATATTAGCAACCTTTGGTGTCTCGTTGTGATTTTTTTCACTAGATTCAAACCACCTAGGAACTAGAAATGCAAGCGCAACGATAACAATCAAGCCGATTAATAGCATATCTCCGCGTTTCATGGGGTAAACTCCCTTATTTTTTGATTATATAAATCTTATTCATTATACATGGAACTAGATCAACCTTCAATGAATAACGTCTGTTATTGTGTTTATTTCACCTCTTTTCACAAAACTCTCACTTCGGAAGTCGTCTTTTGGAATCCAATTTGTGTAATAAAGGTCGATCTGCTAAAATCAATGACGAACTGACAGGAAGAAAAGAGGCTTCTAATGAAAAAATACAAACTTACAATCACACTTACCACCCTAGCTCTATTCGCCAGTCTGTTAAGTGGCTGCTTTGGCAATAACAATAATGCAGCGGACTCTACCCAAATTACGAGCGGCAATTCATCTCAGTACGAAACACTCGAGCCACTATCCCAAACCTATTTTATATTCGATACGGTTGTAAATGTCAAAATTTACGACACACGAGCGACCAAGGACAATTTACAAGACATTGAGAATATACTGAAAAATATTGACCAAAAAATTAGCCGCAATCAAGAAAACAGTGAAATATCTAAGGTCAATGCTAAATCAGGTATTGCAGCTGTTAAAGTATCAGAAGATACGTATGATCTCGTCTCCAAAGCACTAGAATACGCCGAGCGTACAGATGGCTTGTTCGATCCCGCGATCGGTAAGCTCGTTGGACTATGGAACATTGGGCATGAAGGTGCGCATGTTCCCGCTAAGGAAGACATCGCAGAGGCATTGCTGCTAAGTGACTACCGTAAGGTTGAGATGAACGACGATACACATGAAATTTATTTACAGGAAAAAGGCATGGACATCGACCTTGGTTCTATTGGTAAAGGGTATGCAGCAGATGTCATTTACGATTATCTCGCTGGCAAAGGGTTCAACAGTGCCATTATCGACCTCGGCGGCAATGTCTTTGCTATGGGTAGTAAACCCGGTGGCAAGAAATGGACCGTTGGTGTTCAAGACCCCACCCAAGAGAGAGGAATTTCTATTGGTACCATCCAAGTCGAGGATAAGACCATCGTCACTTCAGGGATATATGAACGCTTTTTTATAGAGAATGGCAAGTTGTACCAGCATATCCTTAATCCGACAACGGGATACCCTGTAGACAATAATATCAATAGCGTAACCATCGTGACCAATCGTTCAACCGATGCTGATGCCTTATCTACTACATTATTCGTGCTTGGAATCGAAGAGGGGCTCAAATTTATCGAAAATACACCCGACGCCGAGGCGTTGTTCATTTCGAAAGATAAGAAGCTTTATGGCACTTCTGGTTTCAAAGAATTGTTGAATAAAACGAATGACAGCTATACATTTGCGAATTAGATAAACAACTATTATATCAAATGTTTAACGGGTAAGTTGATACATTAATATCAACTACCCGTTTTTCTTTGTCGTGCTATTGACATACCTGTGCATATTGTTATATAATATAATTTGATTGATTATCCTCGGTTTTAGATTCCTCAACGTACAACCCTTCTATATACCGTTTCAGGTATAGCATTCCTATTCTATTGACCCAAGAGTAAGAATTTGTTTCTGATTCACACTGGCGCGGTCTTCGGAGCCGCAAGGATGAAAGAGAGGTAGGGCTTTTGTCGTTTTAGAAAAACAGGTACTTGTACAAGTAGGAATACCGATGTTGATGTCTTTTAACGTGTACATAAAAGACAGATTATCATACAGCATTATAACTAAGTCCGGTCCCCCATTATCCACTTCATTGGAACCGGAGCTAGGCAATCGCCCTGCGGATAATCCGCAGGGCGATTTTCTATTTAATAATTTATTTTCAATGAATATCACTCTACGCACGAATAACAAACCATAATTGAGCCCAGAATAACGATGTCTTCCAAACTAACTCAAAGAGGTGTTTCGTATGCGTGAAGGTATGATTCCTACTGTTCTCGGAGCTGTAGTATCCGCTTCTGCTGCATCACTGCTTGGAAGCAAGTATAAACTTGCTGCAACGGGAGCTCTTGGTTTTGGCCTCGCACATGTCGTGCTAGGTGCCATTGACCTGTTTGACCGACGCTAGCTTTGGAGGGTGACCCGGGAGGAATTCCTCCCGGTATATACACTTTTTTCTTTAGCCTGTCCCAATCTCATACGCACCAAAGTCTAAGCCCTCGCATAGAAAATCCCCCTCTATTTATTAGTCCGCTGGTGTAGGCCCTGTTGATAAATCCCCAATATCCTCAGAACCAAAGAAAAATAGGGCTATTAATATCACTACAATGACTGCCTCTGCGAAACCCTCTCCATCAAATGAATTACTCATAATTCACCTCTTCAGTCAGATGTCTTTATCTTCCACTCTTCTTCTTCAAAGCTGCAAATACTTCATCCAAAGTCATTCCACCATTTTCATCTAGAAATTGTGTCATCTTCCCTATATTTGGATTACTCAAGTCACCAAGAGTATTGAATTTACCAACTAGACTAATAACGGTTGATGCTTCCCGAAAGAGTTCTATAGAATCCACTTTTAATTTACCAGTTAACAGTAGCGAGGCTACAATGATCTCTAAATTTTTACTCTTCAGGGAGGACTTTGGCGTTGAACGTTTACAATTCTGCTTCTTATTTCTATCAAGGGGAGCCATACGGTACCCTCCCATTTCATTTAAGTCATATTAGACATCTTATGCTGAAAATAAAAATGCGTACGTGGCATTCATGCTTTTAAAAAACGTTAGTTTTGTTTTCATTGACAATAAGTAGATGCACAAGAGATAATTTCAACTTAGATATTTCGGCTCTAGCACTTGAATGAAGGAAGGAATGGGTAAAATGGACAACGTAACATTGGTGCAGGTCACTGCTGATCATCCAGATTTGAACGGTATAATAACAAAACTTGATCATTATTTATTACAGGTCTACCCACCAAGTGAGATATTCGGGCTAGATCTTACCGATTCTAAGAATAACAAGACCATCTTTATCGTTGCATATTTTAACGAAATTGCAGTTGGATGCGGCGCAATCAAACCTATTGATGGTGAAATCGTAGAATTGAAGAGATTTTTTGTAGACCCTGAATTTAGAAATCGTGGAATAGCGACAGCGATTCTTAACGACCTAGAAAATAGAGCCCTAGCTTTGAATTACTCAACCATTAGACTAGAGACTGGAGAAAAACTCCCAGAAGCCATAACTTTGTATCAGAAGCACGGGTATTATCCCATCGATAAATACGGAGAGTATGTGGATTGTGGGTCCAGTCTTTGCTATGAGAAACAACTACGATAATATATCCTTCCTTAACATGAACAAGAGGATGTCCCTTAGCTAATTTATATGGCTTAAAGGACATCCTCTTGTTATTCACCCTACTTTTTTTGAGAATTAAATTAATATGCTACTTTCAATTTGCATAAGTATAACTATCATTGGTTTTATTCAGCATTTCCTTAAATCCAGAAGAAGCATACAGTTTCTTGTCCTTCGTAATAAAGAGGACTTCCGCATTGGGGATATTCTCCACGAATTTCAGCCCCTCTTCGATTCCTAGAAGTACCAGGGCTGTATCCATAGTATCCGCATCAGTCGAGCGGTCAGTTATGATTGTTACGCTGCTGATATTATTGTCGACCGGATATCCCGTTTTCGGATTAATAATATGTGGGTACATCTTTCCATCTTCAATGAAATAACGCTCGTAAATACCTGCGGTCACAACGGTTTTGTCATTAATGCGAATTGAACCAATGGGAATGCCACGCTCCTGGGTTGGATCCTGAATCCCTATGTTCCAATCTTCACCTGTAGGTTTCTGGCCCATGGCAAAGACATTACCACCCAAATCGATAATTGCACTGCTGAATCCTTGCTCCGCCAAATAATCGTAAACGGCATCTGCGGCATAACCTTTACCGTAGGAACCTAGGTCAATTTCCATGCCCTTATCCTGTAAATAAATCTCATGAGTTTCTTCGTTCATTTCAATCTTGCGATAATCGCAAAGTTGTTGCATAGGAGCGATCTCTTCTATAGGAAGCACATGAGCACCTTCGTGGCCAATATTCCACAGGGTAACGAGCCTCCCAATCGATGGGTCAAGCAAACCGTTTGTCCGTTTGGCATAATCTATCGCAATTGAGACAAGTTCGAACGTATCTGGAGAAACCTGTACGGGAGCTATCCCGCTATTCGCATTAACCTTGAAAATTTCACTTTCACTATTCGTGCGGCTGATTTTGTTATCAATCTTATTGAGTAGATCCTCGATATCTTTAAGGTTTTCTTTGGTCGCCCGATCATCGTAAATGGATACATTCACAACGGTATCAAAAATAAAAAAGGTTTCCTTCATTGGCCCATTATTCTGTTGTGCCTGTGACTGCTCCTTATTTGCTGTGGGTTCCTTCGCATTACCGGAATTTCCGCAGCCCCCGATTAGAGTACTAACAATAGATATGATTACCAGCAAAATTGCTGATTTGTTCCTCTTCATAAGTGAACCTCTTTTCTCTCTGTCATTTTCGTCCTTGATTGTAGCAGAAAAGAAACAGGACTAAAAGTGTAAAAATTCACGTTTGCATACATTATCTTATTTATTTTTTGGTGAAGTAGATAAAAGTACTACCATTTTGGCTTCTGATACCTTATCATATGTGAAAATAGTAGTATTTTGTAAAATTGAGAGGAATGATGACTTTTGGTTCAACAGCGTAGTATTGGTTTGGGTATTCTTTTTTCTATTATCACATGCGGAATTTACGGGATTTATTGGATGTACAAAGTCTTGGATGAATCAAGAGAGATTAGCCGAGATAATGAAGGCAGCGCAGGTCTAGATTTGATATTAACAATAATCACTTGCGGAATTTACGGGTTCTTTGCGTTCTACAAAGCAGGTTCACGTATATATGAAGCGGATGTTGCTCGTGGAAATAGGTATGCAACTAATGATACGGCATTGATCGTTATCTTGTATTTATTTGGTTCGATTGTTTCTGTGGCAATTCTTCAGCACAAAATTAATAAGTTTATAACAGCTTAATCATTCTATATGATTAGTGCATTGAAACAATTGGACCGGAAGAGGTTCCTGCCCATCTTCGTTTTTGGTGTCGTGGGACTCCTTAGTATTGCGGTAAATCTTCTGTTCCAAGGGAGTATTTGTATCTTTACAAATGTATTTGGTATTCCTAGTCCTGCTTGTGGTATGACGAGAGCTTATATGAGTCTCTTTCAAGGGGATATTGGAGCAGCATTGATATACCATCCGTTATTCATCATGCCTATACTGATGTGCATACTCGCAGCTTATAAAAAATTAAGTCAGCCAATTATTATCCTATTTATTATTTTGCTACTAGCAGTGTGGATTTTACGATTAATCTTCATGCTTCCCGATCAAATCGAGCCGATGGTGTACAATCCGGATGCGTTGATCCCCACCCTGCTCACTATTGTGAAGCAATGGATTGGGTTGTAGTAACGATAGTTTAAGGGTAACAGGTACAAAGATTTGGAGCATGGTTTCTCGGAAACGGGAGATCATGCTCTTTTTTCTATAACTATCATGTGGGTGATAAGAAGGAAAGGTAAATTTCATAAAAAAGGGCCATACGGAGAATATCCGCAGGCCAGCGCTAATTATGTATGTTCATAACGTGATAAATATCCTGTTTAAGAGTCCTAGAACTTTACCAGACGATGCACCATCAATTACTGTAAATATTGAAAAAATAACATAGTTATCGCGTTCACTAGTAGCCTCAATAACAGATCTTCCCAACGAGTTAGCAATTCCTTGTACTATTACACCGTCACTTTCATTCGTAATTTCCTTCACGATATATTCGCTGAAATCCTCTATTGTTGGGTTCGTTATCGCTAGTAAAATAGCTACTAGTAATAAGACAATTACTGTAGCATTGCGTGTTCCCCTACCTTGTGCAGTAATTTGGATCCCTCCTAAACTATCGTATAACTTATTATATCCTCTGTTGGGATAAAATGTATATATAGACCATGTGAAATATCAAAAAAACCTCCCACGAATTTCGTAGAAGGCTGCGTATATTATAAAGATGCTGGTGAAGGGAATTGAACCCCCGGCCTACGCATTACGAGTGCGTTGCTCTACCCCTGAGCTACACCAGCATGGTGCTTGTTATGCGGGAAACAAAAACAATTATACAACGCTCAGAAATTATTGCAAGCATAAGTGCCTAATGATTCCCTCTATTCAATAAAGTTCCTATAACTTCTCACGCACTGAGCGTAGCTTTTGTTCCGAAGAGCTAATTTTGTCCCGACGATCATCTATTTTGATCGAGGTGGACACACGCTGGGCATCAGATTGAAAAGGCGCTTCATGTATGGCCCGGATTGCCGCAAAAATATGATCAAGTGAGCCTTCAATAATCGTACTCATCGACGTCAATTGATACTGTATTCCCTCTTGTTTCTCCAATACTCGCTGTAATTCTGCTACATAGGGACTGAGACTAGTCGTTCCCGTTCCGATCGGAATAACCGTTACCTCCGCAATTGCCATCGTAAAACCTCCTTAATTATTTTCACCTCTCTCTATTGTAACCACTCCACAGATGCAATAAAAGTTCACAATTTTATTTTGTCCCCGCGAGCCCGCATCATGAAGCCAATCCTTCACTTTCAGACCATTATCCGATCGTTTATTTTGTAAATTTTCCGTTTACAAACACAATATATTGGGTTACTCTTGTAACAACGCAACCAAATATAGTGTAAACAGGTGATCCAGCGGGAAATCCCGCTGCGACTTAAAAAGGGAAGTGCGGTGCAATTCCGCTGCGGTCCCGCCACTGTAACCGGAAGCTTCTAGGGTTAATATGGACCCTCTAAAGAATCATCCGACAGAATGCCACTGCAGTTATTTCTATCCTGCGGGAAGGCGTCGGAGGACTATTCCGGAAGCCAGGATACCTGCCTGTTTAGACGACACCGGAACAATCCTGCGAGGAACGGGTATGGTGTCCGCTTGCAGCTGACATTCAGCTATTTTTTGAAATGCCATTAGGCTTTTCTTGAGATGCATTCGGGCATTTTTGACCTAGTAGGGTTGAGAATGCTTTTTATATTATATTAATGCTGAGTTTTTTGGGAGGAGAACTTTGAAATGGCGTTGTTAAACCCTATTTTTACCGACCGTGAAATAATGCTTGATGAAGTAATTACTCTGGGCGATGAAATCGTTGAGAGTCGAAATTTGGAGATGCTTCGCGAAAACGCCAATTTGAACGGGGAAAGTTTCTCGGGCAAAATGAGTAAATTCGGTAGTGAATACGCCAAATGGTATGCAGGAAACTTCGTTATGCCAAAACGGTTGATACAAGCAATTAAAGATAATGTTGTTTATGTCCACGATCTTGATCAATATGCGATCGGCACGACCAACTGCATTTTTATCCCATTCGACAAATTACTCCGTGAAGGTTTCAATACCGGCAATGGGAGCGTACGTCCTCCAAACTCAATAATGACTGCTATGGCTTTAGTCGCTATTATTTTTCAATCCCAGCAAAATTCACAATATGGCGGCGTTTCAGCTAATAAAATAGATTTCGACCTGGCTCCTTTTGTAGCGAAGTCGTTCTTCAAATATTTCCGCAAAGGTCTGGATTACTTTGATGAAGGTAGCTTGGATGACAGCATGGGCTACATCTCAATGAGCCGTAGCGACTTACAAGAGAGTTATCCTAAATCATTTAAATTTGCACTCAAAGAAACCGAGAGTGAAACACTACAAGCTGCTGAGAGTCTTATTCACAATTTGAATACGATGTCGAGCCGTGCAGGTGGGCAAATTCCATTCACAAGTATAAACTATGGTACCGACACCTCACCGGAAGGCAAGCTCGTTACAGAGTCACTACTGACAGCTACGATGCGCGGACTGGGCAGTGGCGAAACACCGATTTTCCCCATTCAAATTTTCAAATGTAAACAAGGCGTCAATCAAGCACCAGAGGACCCTAACTATTCGCTATTTCTAAAAGCGGCAGAATGTTCCGCTAAAAGGCTCTATCCAAACTTTGCGAACCTAGATGCGCCGCTAAACTTGATGTATTACGTGCCAGGTGATCCTGATACGGAATTCGCAACAATGGGATGTCGTACACGAGTACTACACGACCGCTTTGGACGTAATCATTTGTCCGGCAAAGGAAATCTCTCCTTCAATACGATGAATCTTGTGAAGCTTGGTTTGGAGCATGGTACCGTATTAGGACAACGTAAAGTAGCTGATGAGCGCGGATTCTACCGGGAGTTAGATCATTATCTCGATATCGCACTTGAAGGACTACTGCACCGTTACAACATTCAAAAGGCCCAGAAAGCCAAAGCCTCGGACTTCATGATGAGAGAAGGCGTATGGGAAGGCGGCGAACATCTTCATCCAGAAGAGCCCGTTGGCGAACTCCTTAAACATGGCAGCTTGTCCATTGGATTCATTGGTCTCGCAGAATGTATGAAGGCTATGTACGGCAAACATCATGGCGAAGATAACGACATATACAAAAAAGCTTTCGAATTAATTTCCTATATGCGTAATTATTGCGACCGTCAGAGTGAGCGCCACAACCTGAACATTACCCTGTTCGCCACACCGGCAGAAGGCTTGTCCGGCAAGTTTACTAAGCGGGATAAGTCCACTTATGGTTCGATCGCAGGTGTAACGGATCGTGAATACTATACGAACTCTTTTCATATTCCAGTCTACTATTCTATTAGTGCTGCTAGAAAGATTGAACTAGAATCCGCTTTCCACGATCTATGTAATGCAGGAGCCATCTCTTATATTGAGCTGAACGGTAATGCCCGGAGTAATCCCGCAGCGTTCTTGAAAATCATTCAATACGCTCTATCGCAACAGGTCAGCTATTTCAGTATCAATCACCCGATTGATCGCTGCTCAGCCTGCGGCTTTGAGGGAATTATCGGAGCAACCTGCCCTTCTTGCAATAGTCATGAGAATGATGTGCACATCCGCCGTCTACGCCGTGTTACTGGGTATCTTACTGGAGATTATCAGACTCGATTTAATTCTGCCAAACAGGCTGAAGTTCGGGATCGGTTGAAGCATAACACATGAACATCTGTGGCTACTATCCGGAATCAATTAATGAGGGTGAAGGCCTAAGAGCCTCCATCTTCGTTAGCGGATGTCGCCATTTCTGCAAGGGCTGCTTCAGTCCCGCCACCTGGAATTTTAATTATGGCGATCCCTTCACGAAGGAACGGGAAGCGGAGATTATAAACGACATCAAGAACAACCCATTACTCAGTGGCGTCACAATTCTTGGAGGAGACCCCTTCTTCTCTGCATCAGAGGTTAGTGCATTCATTGATCGACTAGTTCAAGAAGTAGGTCCGATATCGATTTGGATATATAGCGGTTATACTTACGAAGAATTAATAGAACAAACAGATTCGCCGGAATACGAGTTACTTCGTCGTTGCCAAGTATTGGTAGACGGACGTTTCGTCGAAAAACTACGTGATCCTTCACTACTCTATTGTGGTAGTTCCAATCAACGGCTAATTGATATCCAACAAAGCCTGTCCCATGGGGAAATTAAGCTATGGAAACCAACTTACTCTTTCTAGCTATTCAAGTTTCTAGTATAATTGAACTTCTGTGATACTTTTTAAGCCTAATGATTATATCAATTTCATCGGCGCTACTTTACTTAGCGCCTTTTTTTACAGGCTTTAATTCAAATTTAAAGATTTGAAAACTGAACTACTTCTTTCTATCCTATTACCCCATCCATGAAAGTGAGGATATCTCATGCCAATATTCGTAACTAAACCAAACAACCGCCAACTAGCCTTCGATCAGGAGCGCCTAAGCACTTATGCTGACCGCATTCTAGAGGGCTTAAATAAACTCGATAAGGAACGCCTACTACGTGGTGTTAATGCCAAACTTAGACGTGACGAAGTAACAGGTGAAGAAGTTAGTAATGCTTTTACCATGTCATCTCTGGAACTTGTCACCAAAGAAGAACCCGAGTGGAAATTCGCAGCGGCTCGTTCCCTACTTACCTCTCTCTATAAAAAGGCAGCCGTTCATCGCCGTTACAAAGCATATCCAGAGGAGCCTTACGGATCATTTCACCACCTAATCGTTGATCTGTGTAAAGCCGGAATCTACCGTGAAGAATTGCTAGAGTACTATACTAAAGAGCAAATTGAAGAACTCGGGGAAACTATTGATCCAACTCGTGATCTATTATTTGATTACATAGGGCTATTGACTCTTACCGAGCGTTATCTAGCGACTGATTTCGACGGTCGGACAATGGAATTGCCACAGGAACGTTACATGGTCATTGCAATGTATCTAATGCACAAAGAACCAGCGGATAAGCGCCTTGACTTGGTTAAAGAAGCCTACTGGGCAATGAGTAACATCTACATGACTGCCGCAACTCCAACGATGTCTAACGCTGGTAAAAAAGTCGCTGGGCAGCTCTCCAGTTGTTTCATCGACACCGTAGACGACTCGCTTGAGGGAATCTTTGATTCCAATACCGACGTAGCTAGACTTAGCAAAATGGGTGGTGGCATTGGTGTCTACCTAGGTAAGGTACGGGCACGTGGCTCGGATATCCGCGGTCACAAGAACACTAGCTCCGGCGTCATCCCTTGGATTCGCCAGCTTAACAATACAGCTGTTAGTGTGGATCAGCTTGGTACACGTAAAGGTGCAATTGCTGTCTACTTGGATGTTTTCCATAAAGATATTCTCGCTTTCCTTGATTTGAAGCTTAACAATGGGGATGAGCGGATGCGCGCACATGACGTATTCCACGGCATCTGTATACCCGATCTCTTCATGGAAGCAGTAGAAGCACGTGGTGAATGGAATCTCTTCTGCCCACATGAAGTGAAGAAAACAATGGATTGGAAAGACGCGAATGGTCGCCCACTTGGTTTGGAAGACTTTTACGATGACAAACTTGGTCAAGGGCAGTTCCGTGAAAAATATGAGGAAGCTGTTAATCACCCAACTCTATCACGTATCACAATGCCAGCTATTGATATCATGAAACGAATTATGAAATCGCAGCTTGAAACAGGTACACCATATATGTTCTATAGAGACACGGTTAACCGTGCGAATACTAACCGTGCACACGGGATGATCTATTCGTCAAACCTGTGCACTGAAATCATGCAGAACCAATCACCTACGGTTATCGAACATGAAGAGCTTGTGACCAAAGATGGACAGACCCGGATTGTTATCTCCAAAATTCCAGGCGATTTCGTTGTCTGTAACCTAAACTCCATCCACTTAGCACGCGCAGTACCAGCAGGAGTTCTAGATCGACTCGTGCCGATCCAGACACGTATGCTAGATAACGTAATCGACATTAATAATATTGAAGTGCTGCAAGCACAATACACCAACAGCCAATACCGGGCCATCGGACTCGGAACATTTGGACTGCACCATCTACTCGCCCTCGAAGGCATCAAGTGGGAATCTAACGAAGCTGTTGCATATAACGATGCATTATATGAGAAGATCAACTATCTTCTCGTCAAATCAAGTATGGAACTAGCCAAAGAAAAAGGCCGTTATCCTAAATTCGGTGGTTCTGATTGGGAGAATGGAAATTACTTCACCTACCGCAATTATACGGACGGCACACGCGAAGGAAAATTCGTAACCACAGCACAGTGGCAAGAGTTGCAAGCGGAAGTAGCTGAGAATGGTGTACGTAATGCATGGATGTTTGCTATCGCTCCTAACGGATCGACTTCGATCATTGCCGGTTCGACAGCCAGCATTGATCCACTATATGAACTTCTCTCCTATGAAGAGAAGACGACCTATAAAATTGCCAACCCAGCTCCAGACTTGTCTGAGAAAACAATCTGGTACTACAAAACAGCCTTCATGATCGACCAGAACTGGTCCATTGAAATGGCTGGTGCCCGCCAACGTCACGTTGATCAGGCTCAAAGCTTCAACCTATATGTACGCCCTGACATCAAGGCTACTGAATTCCTAGAACTTCATATTCACGCCTGGAAAGCCGGTTTGAAATCAACTTATTACGTTCGTAGCCGTGCATTAACGATTGAGGAATGTGAGAGCTGCGCATCCTGATAGGTCTCATCCCACCCAAACCCTCCCTTACCATAAGGGAGGGCCCCAAGGGCCTGCCGCCCTTTGGATTCCCGCTTAGATAACGTGGGAGATTCAGAGGCGCTCCTGCTCGCTGTCCCCTTCGGGGATGCGCTTAGGTTTGGTGCGTGGCACGCTTTTCCCCCTTCGGGTACGTCTTACTTTGGATGCACCCGAGTTACCAAGGTAACCACGCTGCAGACACTTCTGCTTTCGTATCCACCCGGGTAGCCTATGTGCAATGAGCCGCTTGTCGCCCTTCGGGCACGCTCTACTTTGGGCACTCCTGCAAGCTAGAGATTTACTTGAGAGCTACTTGGCGTTACTACATGCTTTGAGGCGCTCTCCCTACGGGATAAGCTTAGGTCCGTTCGGGGCACAGGATTTCCAGAGGGGATTGATATGTTAGATTCCTACTTGGAATAATATCGGACACTGCTACTTTGAGGACAGCGGAGAGAGCGAAATGATTCTGAAGAAGCGAAGCGTTCGCCTTTGCCCTCGGATTTCTACCGCTATAGGCGGTTATTAAATCAGGAAATCCGAGGGCAACAGCGATCGTAAGAACATTTCGCTATCGCAGCCTATCGAAAATTACTTCAAGGAGATGAAGATCAATGCAACTGCAAACTATTTTCAATACAGAAGCACCAAATAAATCTACACGTATTATCGGCGGAGAATGCTCAGGTATCCTCAACTGGAACGACATTCGTATGCCGCATATGTATAAACTATACAAAGTATTGCTACTAAACCACTGGATCGCGGACGAAATCCCGATGTCAAAAGATGCACAACAATTCAGACAACTTGATCCCGAAGAGCAACGCACATTCAAAATTAACATTTCGCTACTCGCGGTACTTGATTCCATGCAGACGATGTTCGTCGGCGACGTGAAGCGGTATTTTACGGATTCCTCACTAGAGGCCATCTCAGCGATTATCGGGCAGCAGGAAGTTGTTCATAACCAATCCTACTCCTATGTATTGTCCTCCATCGTATCCGATCAGGAACAGAAGGAAGTCTTTGAATATTGGAAGCAAGATCCGGTCTTACTTGAACGCAACAAATTCATCTCGGATATTTATCAAAATTTCCGTGACAATGCGACTCCTCAGACATTTTTCGAGTCACTCGTTGCAGATTTGATTCTAGAGGGGATTTTCTTCTACAGTACTTTTGCTTTCTTCTACAACCTGGCACGCGATCAGAAAATGATGGGTACGAGCCAAATGATCTCCTACATTCAGCGTGATGAGAATCAGCACTGCTACTTCTTTGCTGAAGTATTCAAACAACTTTTGGCTGACTATCCTGAGCTTAATACTGAGGAGAACATCCAATATACGTACCGCACGATTGACCGTGCTGTGGAACTTGAGATAAATTGGGCTCATTATACACTCAAGGATGTTCGTGGCATTGACTTGAACGAACTATCCGATTACATCAAGTACACCGCTAATAAGCGTCTTACACTAATGGGTATGGAAAAGGCTTATGAAGGCGTTGACGTCAATTGTATGCCTTGGATCAAACCCTTCTCAGATGACGCACTTAATGCGACGAAGACTGACTTCTTCGAAGCCAAGTCCCGTAACTACGGTAAGGTCGGCGATGACAATGGATTTGACGATTTGTAATAGAATAATTTAGTTCATATACACAAAAACCTTGAATCGGCTTTTCTAGCCATCAAGGTTTTTGTACTTGTATAGTCACTATTCATTCGGTAATCCATCAATATAATAATATCAATTTATAGTCCCTGAGATTATAATTTAATAAACGAATTACAAAAGATGGGAGTTGAATGAATTGAAAAAATACATAGTAACTATATCCTTTAGTCTTATCTTCATCGCTCTTATTGGTGTCCTATTTTATAATCAATCTCAAATTCGCCAAGTCCCAACGGTCTACGCCTTAGATATCGAAACTGACGATTTCTACATTAAGGATATTGAGTTTGTAGTTTTGCCTAATTCTATATATGTTGCGAAGCAATATCTAGAAGTCATTGGAGAAAATAAGGTGTTTGATGGTGTTAGTTATGGCCTATCTATCGGTGAAAATATGATTGTATCACTAAGTCAGGCAGATGATCCATTTCATTTACCTGATACTGCGAATGGTAAAATATATTACAACACCAACAATTTATTTGAAAATATGAAGGTTAGCAAGGAAGATTCGATTTATGTGGAGATTCATTACAAAGTAGATGGTGAATCTAAGGATATTGTTGGAGAAATCAAATTAAGCGATGTAGTGAAGCCCTTCACCTTAACGGGAGAGAGAAAGCCCATACATCTACAATGAAAAACAACATAGTCACTATATCCTAGATAGTAACTATGTTGTTCATCCCTGATACAGCCCACTATAGAACCCTTGCTGCTCCAATAGTTCATCATGTGAACCTTGTTCTATCAGACGTCCGTCCTTCAGAACCAAGATACGATCAGCCTGCCGAATGGTATTCAGTCGATGCGCAATAACAAAGCTTGTTCTTCCCTTCATCAGCCGTTCCAGGCCCTCTTGAATCTTGATTTCGGTCACGGTGTCGATACTGCTCGTCGCCTCATCCAATACGAGTATGGAGGGATTCGCTAGAATGGCTCGCGCAATGGCGAGTAATTGCTTCTGCCCTTGGCTGATCCCCGTTCCACCTGTTTCTAGCACCTTATCGTAACCACCTGGCAGACGCTTAATAAAGGAATGAGCATTAGCAAGCCTAGACGCTTCCTCAACCTCTTCATCGGTAGCATCCAATCTGCCGAAACGAATATTTTCCCTAATGGTCCCCTTGAATAGAAAGGAATCCTGCAATACAAACGCCATATGCGAACGCAAGCTTTCCCTGCGGATTGTTGTGATATCTCGCCCATCTACAGTAATGGTTCCTTGCCCCGGATTGTAGAATTGGGATAACAACTGAATCAGAGTTGTTTTACCTGCGCCTGTTGGCCCTACTAGTGCGATCATCTCGCCAGTCTTGGCTTCAAAACTGATATCTTCTAGCGTCTCTTCTGCTTCATCTTCATCATAAGAGAAAGAAACTCCCGAGAAGACAACAGCCCCTTCCACATGATCCAGCTTAACCGCATCTGTATCGTGCTTCTCCTCGACTTCCTCATCCATGATTTCAAATACCCGCTCGGCGCCCGCTATAGCTGACAGTAATGTATTCCATTGATTAGCCAAATCGTTAAGCGGTCTGGTAAACTGCCGTGCATATTCCACAAATACGATAATAACTCCAACCGTAATCGCACCTCGGATCGCCAGAATTCCTCCAACCCCAGCCACAACTGCAAAGCTTAAATTGTTAAGAGCATTCATCAGCTTCGGAATGAAGCCCGAGAATGTCTGAGCCCAAAATCCAGATTGGCGAATCGCTACATTTCGTTCCTTAAATTCACTAATGACTCGCTGTTCCTGGGAAAAAGCCTGGATTATCACTTGCCCGGACAACGTCTCTTCAATATATCCATTCAAATCGCCTAGGTTCTTCTGACGTTGCTTGAATAGTGGGCCCGTTCGCCGTGATATCCAGCGCATTCCGAGCGCCATAAGCGGCACAATGAGAAATGTTAATAGCGTTAACAATGGACTTAGATACAACATAACAATCAACGTCCCGACCAATGTAAGGACACTGGAGAAGATCTGAATCGCTGAGCTATTCAGGGTAGAGCTAACATTCTCAATATCATTGGTTAATCGGCTCATAATCTCGCCCTGTTGTCTCTTACCGTAGAAAGGAATCGGTAGCTGATGGAGATGACGGAACAAGTCTAGTCTCATCCGGTATACCGTCTCTTGAGAAATCTCGATCATCCATATATTTTGCAGCCATGAAGTCAGAGAGAAGCCTACATACGATAGCCCTAAGCCTGCTAGAAATAAAATCCAAGCCGTTCCCTCGCCGCCTTCTAAGAAGTCATCAACTGCTACTCCAACTAGATAAGGTCCCAGTAGCGCTAGTGCAGAGCTGCAGAGAACCATGAGTAGCACTAGCGTTAGCTTCGCTTTACGGAGGGCCAGATATCTCCAGATTCGTCCGAGTGTTCCAGACCAGTCCTTGGCCCTTGCCTTTGGTTTCCGCCCATTCGAGCTGGTTTGCTGGCGATCTAGCTTAGGAAATTCATGTCTGAAAGGTTCGGTGAAGGTCTTGAACATATCCCGTTTCCTCCCCCTTTCTATTCTGAGATTCATAGATTTTCCGATATAATGTGGAGTTGATTAATAACTCTTCGTGTCTGCCACTAGCAAGTAGACAACCTTCATCAAGTAGCAGAATGAGATCGGCTGCTGTAGTAGAGCTGATTTTTTGAGTAATCAGAAATGTCGTACAAGACAATTCCGTCAGCGCGTTCAGCAACGCAGCTTCAGTGCGCACGTCTAGGGCACTGGTGCAGTCATCCAATATAAGAATAGAAGGCTGCCGGACAAGTGCCCTGGCAATGGACAGGCGTTGCTTTTGCCCGCCGGACAGATTGACCCCACGCTGACCTAGCAAAGTGTCATAGCCATGGGTCAATGATTCGATCGTCTCGTGAATTTGAGCCCGTTTCGCGGCCTCTTGAATCTGTTCTAGGCTAGCACCCTCTCGTCCCCAGGCGATGTTCTCCCTGATTGTGCCTGTAAACAGCATCACTTCTTGTGGAACATAACCGATTGCACCACGAAGCTGCGTGCTAGGAATCTGACGTATATCGGTTCCATCGATTCGAATGATACCGCTAGTCGGCTCATATAGACGGGGAATAAGCCTAATGAGTGATGATTTTCCCGACCCAGTAGCACCCATAATAGCAATCCGTTGGCCCGGTAATGCTGTAAAAGAGATATCCTCTAGTACACTAATATCACTTTCAGGGTACCGGAAACCAACCTTCTCGAACTCAAGTTTTCCATCCACGGAATCATGACGATTTCCCTGAGCTAGCTGTTTATCAGAATGCTCATCTACCTGAACCGCATCTTCCATCATAAATACTTCTTGAACCCGATCCTTTGAAGCGGAAGCCCGGGAGTAGGAGGTCATAATCCACGAGAGTGCGGATAAAGCTCCCAGTGTGCGAAGTGTATAATTCAATACTGCGACCACCTCTCCAAGTGTCGCTTGTCCAGCCGCAATATCCTTACGTCCGAACCATAATATCGCTATAACTCCGCCATTCATCATGAGCAGAACAAATGGCATCATTGTCTCAGTTAATCGAATGGCAGACACTGTAGCTTTCATTAATTCCTTACTGTGCTTCTCAAATCGCTTGATCTCATGGCCCATTCGCACGAAGACACGGATCAACCGCATCCCAGTCAGATTCTCCTGAATGACCCCATTAACTGCATCCATTCGCTGCTGCACCTTCTTGAATAAACGAGAAGCTAACTTCATCATCCAAATGACGAATATAAATAGTATAGGAACCGTTACAGTTAACAGCAGACCGAGTTTCACATTAACAAACAAGGCCATAATCATACTACCAAATACCACAAGCGGTACACGCGTGGCAAAACGTAGACTCATGAACACCATATCCTGAAGCTGTGTAATATCTCCAGTCAGACGGGTAATGAGGGACGATGTCTCAAACTTGTTAAATACGCTATAAGAGAAAGATTGCACCTTATCATATAGTTTATCTCGCAGATCATAGCCGAATCCCTGACTTGCATGTGACGCAAAGAAGGAGCTAGCAATCCCCGCCCCAAAGGCAAGGATCGCGCTCCCCACTAGTACTCCGCCCCATAACCAAACTACAGATAAGTTTTCCTCACGAATCCCATTATCGATGATTTTGGAAATAAGCAGCGGTTGAATCAATTCTACGGATAGCTCGATTAGCATCATACATAATGCAGAAAGCGCGGCAATCCGGTATTTTTTCAGAAAAGATAAGATCATTGCCATTAGTATTCCTCCGGTTAAGCCTATTCAACGGATTTCAAAGCTTCAATCATATCGATATGCTTCAGCTTGAAGTGCATAGATAGCATAACAATTCCGGAGAATAGCAAAGTTAGTAAGGCAGCATAACCATAGCTCTGCCATTGAATAGTTGGACTGAACATCATCATATCAACCGCTGCAGTCTCGAGTACAAAACCGTGCAACAGTATACCCAGGAAACACCCTGCAATGATCCCAAGGAAGCTTAGGATAATATTCTCACGATATATATACATCGTTACTTCCTTGTCATAGAAGCCTAACACTTTAATTGTCGATAGCTCCCGAATCCGCTCAGACACATTAATATTGGTCAGATTATATAACACTACAAACGCTAAGGCTGCGGCTGAAATAATCAGAACAAGTACAACAACATCCATACTTTCCATCGTATCACCAAAGGCGCCTCCCGCACGGCTAGAGAAACTCACAAGCGCTACCCGCTCATTGTTAGTTAACTTCTCAGCTAAGGCATCCTCCCAAGGCTGATTTACTTCACTATAAGTAAGCAGTTGAGTGTTGTACGTAGGTATCTTACCAAATGTTTCTTCATAATATGTTGGTAACATATAAATATAGTGCATAGAATAGTTCTCGGTTATTCCCTCTACGTTGACCTCAAAAAGCTCATTGTCTTTATTTTGTAGCGTTAACTTACTTCCTGCCTCCAGATCGTACAGCTTAGCAAGCTTCTCTGTAACGATTACACCTTGTTGAGTCAGTTGTTTCCTCTCGCCAGACACTCGCTCCTGCAGCATTACAAAATCATCAAACTGATCTGTCGATTCAGGAACGAACAGCGTCACCTCCTGGTTGTTGACCCCTTTGGCTACTGTCGTCATTTTATCCTGCGCCACATTTAGCGTTCCTGTAATGTCTGGAACTCCAGCAATCAGCTCGTCATATTTCAACTTCTTCTGCGTACTGTTATTACTATCGTCATTAAATGCCACCAAAGCGTTGTATTTCATGATTTGGCCATACTGTAGCCCAGCAATATCAGCAATAGAATCCTTCAATCCAAACCCGGTCAGGATCAATGCCGTACAACCTGCAACTCCAAACACAGTCATAAACATGCGTTGCTTATAACGGAACAGATTACGCGCTGTCACCTTGCCAATGAAACCTAAGTTTCTCCATATCAAGGTAAAGCGTTCGAGTAATATCCGTTGCCCGCTCTTTGGAGCTTTGGGCCGCATAAGTGCGGAAGCATTACTGCGAAGCTCAACTCTAGTAACAATCACAGCCGTCATCGTTGTACAGAGCAGTGCAACAAGGACGGACAAGATACTATAACTTGCATAATAGCTAATTCGGACTTTAGGTAGGTTATATAAAGCCCCATATGCATTAAATATGATATTCGGAAAAATAGTAAACCCGACAGCCAGCCCCACAACAGCTGCGGCAAGGCTCGCTAGAGTTCCATAAACCAGGAACTTCTTCATAATATCGCCATTGCCATAACCAAGCGCTTTTAATGTACCAATCTGCAACCGATGCTCTTCTACCATTCGCGTCATCGTTGTCAAACTGACCAAGGCGGCGATGAGGAAGAAGAAAACGGGAAAGGCTGTCGCGATCGAAGCTAATCTGTCCGCATTATCACTAAACTCGGTATATCCGGGATTACTACTGCGGTCAAGCACATAGTATTTCGGCAACTCCAGTTCATCTAACTTTTGCTGACCTTCCGAGATATCATGCTCTCCATCCTTTATGTCCTGATCAGCTTTTTCTTTCTCTTCTTTATAAGTTGCCAAGCCTGCATTATAATCGGCCAGCCCTTGATCTAGCTCTACCTTGGCTTTGGCAAGACTTTCTTCTCCTTCTTGTTTGCTCTTCCCAAGCTTGGAGATACCCGCGGCGTAATCCGCTTCTCCTTGAGCCAACTTCCGCTCTGCTGCGGCAAGTTGTTTCAGACCTTCATCTATTACCTTCTGCTTCGAGTCGATTTCATCTTGAGCAGACTTAAGCTGCTGCTCACCTTGAGTTAGGCCTTGTTCAAAAGAGGTGATAGCCCCTCGCAACGTCTCTACATCAACGTTACCATTGAAGAATCCCGCCACAGCCTTGCCTAACTGAGCATCCGCCGCTTCTGCACCTGTGATTAGAGGTTGCTTCTGCTCTGCTGGGATACTATCCGGTGGTAAACTCATGACCCCAGTTAATGACTGGGCCAACTTTTTCCCTTGTTCAATCCGAGGCTCGGCACTTTTCTTTTGTGCATCCAAGGCAACTTGACCCGCCTTCAGCTGGGTCTGTCCCTCTTTCAGCGATTTTCGATTTTTCTCAAGTTCAGCCTTACCTATTGCTATTTCTTTGGCGGCCGCATCTAGCTTCGCCTGTCCTTTAGCAATTTCAGTTTCTAGCTTTAATGCACCATCGTCGTAGCTTTTTTGACCTTCATCCAGCTTGGTTTTTGCATCTGCCAACTCTTTCTCGGCTTCAGCTAACTTCTCTCTGCCATCTTTAATCTTAGCCTGCGCTTCATCCAGCTTCTCTTGTCCCTCAGAACGCACCTCCGCTAAACGTACATCAGGCTGCCCGCTTAAAGCTTGCTCCAATGCTATCTTATGTTTCTCTACAAGATCATCATAAGTAGAAGTATAGGCGGTCTGGTCTACCGTATCTTTAAAGCTTACATAAGCTTCTGTATATACAGATAAGTTGAAGTCCTCTTCCGGAATAAGGACGAATGCATCCGTTGTTCCTTTACCAATACGGCTGATTCCACGAGTAAGGGATTCAATATATTGTGGACTCTTGACTATACCTACCACTTTATAGCTGACCGTATTGAAAGTATCTCCCAAGTCGATATCCGGGTCCGGATTTGTAAAAGTAACGGTATCCCCCAACTTGAAATGTTTGTTCATGACGAAATTATCATCAATTGCGATTTCACCGGAGTGCTCGGGTAGTCTGCCTGAAGTCACCTTAACCCGGTTCAACGTATCTTCATTATTGTAGGAGGAGACTTTGGCAATCAGTCCGGTGTCGCCTAAGAATACATCTGCACTATACCCTGGCTGAACAACTCTTACCTCGGTTGCCTGCTCTAATATTGCAATATTGTCTTCCGTTAATCCATAAGACGAAACAACCTTCAAGTCCAACAAATCATGCTGTTTAAAATAATGGTCTGCTGTGTCCAGCATATCCGGACCCGTCGCTTTGATACCCGCAAAGAAACCAATGCCAAGCGCTATAATAGCGAAAATAGATAAAAATCTTGCTTTGGTACGCCAAATCTCCCGAAATATATCAGTCCAAAGTGCCTTTTTCTTCAATGTCATAACCCCTTACCACTCGATATCATCAACGGATACTGGACTCGGATTAATCACCATTTTACGAACCTTGGCGTTGTTAATCTCGATTACCCGGTCTGCCATCGGTGTTAACGCCGAATTGTGGGTAATTACAATCACGGTAGTCCCTGTATTACGGCAAGTGTCTTGTAGTAACTTCAGAACTTGTTTACCCGTGTTATAGTCCAAGGCACCCGTTGGCTCATCACAGAGTAGAAGCTTAGGTTGTTTGGCAAGCGCTCTGGCAATGGCTACCCGCTGCTGTTCCCCCCCTGATAGTTGTGCCGGGAAGTTATTAAGGCGATCTCCTAGTCCCACGTCCCTAAGCACCTGTTCCGCATCCAAGGCATGAGGAGAAATTTGTGAGGCAAGTTCCACATTTTCTTTCGTTGTTAGGTTCGGTACCAAATTGTAAAATTGAAACACAAAACCAACATCATTCCGGCGGTACCCGATTAATTCCTTGTTACTAAAGCGTGCAATATCTATCCCATCGACCAGAACCTGACCTTCATCCGAAGTATCCATCCCACCCAATATATTCAGTACCGTTGACTTCCCCGCACCACTGGGGCCAACAATAATTGCAAATTCACCGCGCTCAATCTCAAAATTAATCCCGTCGTTAGCAACAATCGTTGTATCACCCATTTTATATCTTTTGTACTCATCCTTAATCGTCACAAATGCCATTCCGATCCCCCTATCGATAGTTACCCAAACTGATCTCTATTCCGTACTTACACTTATTAGCTAGTGTATCACATAAAAATGCTGTACAAAAAAAAGCTAGGTTTAATCGGTTGAACTGGCCTAAGAATTTTTATTCTTTTAAGTTCTTTTCACAAAAAAAAAGAAAAGCTTAAATATCAAGCTTTTCTTCATTATGATGTCCACTCAGCAAATAGTCCTTTAACAATGAGGGTAACATCCTTAACGTTGCTTACATTTATTTATCCATCGTTCCAACGCCTTCAAGATTGATCGGGCTCTCTGAACTGATACCTGCTTCATCTCGTAGAGCGACTAATGCGTCTATCAAACCCTCTTTTTCTACGTAAACATAAGGGCTTTTCCATTGGGATTCTAAATGTAATGAACGAATATGATCCGGTTTGATTTTGGAGAAGTTGAAAATCCATTGATTAAGTTCGGATTGAGGAATATCTGACTTCACATTTTCGCCAATGATATCTATTACTTTTCCCCATTGGGATATTTGTTGGAATGCCCCCAACTTCTCTATGATTTGCTTGATCACTTGCTGCTGACGATCGTTGCGCGCGAAATCAGAGGATTCCCCAGTCCCTTGATTCGATTTACGATACCGCACGAAGTCCAGTACTTGTTTTCCGTCAAGTCTATGCAATCCCTTTTTCAAATCGATATGAGTCCCATCTGCAGAATCGTTATATTTCATATCCATATCAACATCGATTTCAAGACCACCAAGCGTATCTACCGTTTGGCGTAAGGCGTCAAAGTTCACCACAACCATATAATCAATTGGAAGCCCCAACAAATCGCCAAACAAATGCTTTGTGTTGTGAATGGCCGTTGACTTATCCTTTATTGAGTAATAAGCATAATAAAAATTTGCTTTACGCGAAGGTAATGATTTAGGTTTGAGTAGCAAATCACGCGGCAGCGATAATAGACTGGCGGAATGTGTTTGCGGATTAAAGCTTATCAGCATAAGGACATCTGTATTCAACAAGCCTGCACCTCCATCCCGACTATCAATTCCTGCCAGAAGCATAATCAGCGGTGGGGTCAGCTTCTTCTCCTCATCATCGGGCGAATTCTCGACTAAGGGATCCTTATGTTGAAGACTAGGTGGAGCAGCTATACGCTGAATGGCAGAATCCGCCTTGTAATATATGTACCCGCCATAGATTCCAACTCCGATGATGAGAGCAACTATGACAAGAGACATGATCAGAAAAACTTTACGAATAGCTATTCTCTTGGGTTTGACTGGCATAATTTCCTCCACTCCATTACATTTATATCTAAGCTATTAGAGATTGGACTACTGATCTTTTTTATGTCTTTCCCAAATCTTGTCCTCTATTTTTTCATATAGCTGAATCCCGGTGTTGACACATTGATGAAGTACAGACCATCGTTTAAACATTTGATACATTAAGAATGCACTGACTACTCCTAATAGTGCCCCCGCCATGATATCGGAAGGATAATGAACTCCATTCCAAACTCTTGAAAATGAAATCAACCCGGCTAATACAAGCCATACGGCTCCGTCTTTCTTACGAAATAACCATATTGATGTTGCGATGACAAACGCCCCTATTGAATGATCGCTTGGAAAGGAAGCATTAGCCGCATGTTCAATGAGTTGATTAACCGCATGTTGAACAAACGGTCGGTCCCTATAGAAAAAGTGAGAAATCATACTACCTGCACTAAATCCAACGCAAGCTGACAAGAGTGCTATGATCGCCATTTCCCTGTGCCTATGAATGCGAGTAAACCAATATACTATAATACCGAGGTAAAACAGATATTCAGCTCTCTCTGACAACAATTTCATAAATGGATTTAATGCTGAGAATGTTACGGCCCCATGATTGATGAACTGAAATACGAGATAATCCACATGAGATATATCCAAATGTAAAAACCTTCTTTCTATGTTTACGGAAAAGTCCGATTTTCCCTTTTTTATATATAATGAATCTCGTCTTTATGGACGTTAACACTCAACACCAATCCAATTGCAATCATATTGCTAAGTAGGGAGCTCCCCCCATAACTTATAAACGGTAACGAAATACCCGTCAGTGGTACCAGACCTATATGCATGCCAATATTAACGAAAATTTGAAAGATGAACATCCCCATAAGCCCAATAACAAGGTACGATCCGGCAAGTTCTCTACTATCCATAACGATTTGAACCATACGATACACAAGCAGAAAAAATAGTAATAACAGCACTGCTGAACCCATAAAACCATATTTCTCGCCTATGACCACATAAATCGAGTCGGAATAGGCATAGGGAATATATCCTTTACGCAAAAAAAATCCGTCACTTCCGGTCATTCCTCCAGAACCAATCGCAATGATCGCGTTTTTCACATGCCATGATTTATCGGGGTCACTAGTTGGATCAAGGAAAGTCTGAATTCTGGATAATTGATGAGGTTCTGTAACCTTGGATAATAGTTCAAAGTTGGCATAGTACAACCACAATATGGTGCCAATCATAACAGCCATAATACTGATGAACAGTATCATGTATAGTGAACGGATATTCCCCATCCACAGCATACTCAGCAGTACGCCCACAAAGACAAGAGCAGTACCTAAATCTGGCTGTTGCATGATTAAGAGAATAGGGATCATAAAAATAATGCAAATCGGTATTAAATCTTGTAAAAGACGGAGCTTCTCTCCCTCTCGCTTACTAAGTACATGAGCAACCAGCAGCACTGTACAGATTTTAGCTATTTCAGACGGCTGTAGCTGGAAATGTCCAATACTTAGCCAACGAACTGCACCGTTAATATGCTCTCCGGTAAACTTGACAAGCACCAGCATTCCAATGCCAATTCCATAGAAAAGGTAGGCAAGCTTACCTAACAGAATTTGATAATCGAACAGTGCGAGAAAAAGCATTGGAATGCAAAATGCACCGAATAGGTATAAATTTGTCCTGTGGAGACCTTCTAATTTTGTCTCCGTTGTGGCTCCATAAATAGCAATGGTACCTATTGTAATTAGACACAACACAATGAATAACACGAGTTTATCCAACTTTGCGATTTTACGGATGATAATCATTTAAGAACCTCTATTTTGTTGAATTCTGGTGGCTTCTTGACGTCTTCGATTGTTATCCCTTGAAATACTGAGCAGAATACCGGTACTCGCTAAACACAACACTAGCGAAGAACCTCCATAACTAATAAAAGGAAGCGGTACTCCCGTAATCGGTAAGATGCCGGTTACAGCTCCAGCATTCAACAAGAATTGAATGAATATCATCATAATGACGCCTATTCCTAACATGATACCGAATGGATCATAACTGCTTATCGCAGCCATAAACCCACGCCAGATAAACAGGAAGAACACGAAGATGAGCAGAGATGTACCTACAAATCCTAATTCCTCACCAATCACAGCAAAGATAAAATCGGTATGTGCCTCCGGTAGATAAAATAATTTTTGCACACTTTGTCCAATTCCTACCCCCGTAAGACCTCCATGTCCTAATGCATACAGTGACTGAATAAGTTGATACCCTGAGCCTTGGGGACTATCCAGCGGATTTAGAAACGAGGTGAGTCGCTGGAGACGATAACTCTTACTGACCGCAAAATAAACAATGATAGGGATGAGTCCCATACTAAAAATGACAAGATGACGGAGGTCAGTACCACCGATCAGTAAGATCGTTGCAGCAATAAAGAGCAAGATTAACATCGTGCCGAAGTCTGGCTGTTTCATGACAAGCAGCAGAATGATAACTACAATCGCCAAAATCGGAAGTAGCCCTTTCCGAAATTCCCGGATACGTTCACCCTTTTTACTAATTACTGCGGACAGATATACGATGATGGATAACTTAGTAAACTCAGCCGGCTGAAAATTAAAAGCACCTAGAAAAAACCAACGTCTAGCTCCATTTATGCTCGTTCCCCCAATTAATACCAGGGTGAGCGCCAATAATGAGAAGAGCAGGAGAATTGGCGCAGCCCTCTTCCACCATGTAAATGGAATACCCATAAAAGTGAACATCACAAATAATCCGATGAGTGCAAACACGCCTTGTTTCATGACGTAATGCCACGGATTATCGTGTTGTATCAACGCCAAGTGAGAGCTGGCGCTAAAAATCATAATCAATCCACTACCTACAAGTAAAATAGTCAAAAAAAGCAGGAGAAAATCAGGGCGGCCTCTTATATTACCGCTCAAATCATGGGACACCTCCATCTCTATAACCATAATCCTTACGGATGATTACTCAAGATCGAGCTGGCCGTGGTAATCTTCCCTAGACAACAGCTTCAATTCATCACCGCTAAACCCATATACATCCAGGCCACCTCCAGCCTCCCCCAATGACCAGCCTAGCACAAGCTCGGATCGACCATCATGATCGAGATCTGGAAATCCAGCATACTCTAAGCCGTAACCAAAACCCTCAACTTGAGAAATAATTCGCCACTTCTCATTATGTTGCTTGAACAATGCCGCTTTTAGCATCTTACCTGTAGCTTTGTTTTCTTCATACACCACGACAGCCTCATTGATACCGTCTCCATCCATATCTCCAAATGAGATGTCATTGCTCTCCCTTCCTTGCAGGGGAGCAATCAATTGAACTTCGACAGGAAGCAAATTAATAAGTTCAATGCTTATTTTATCTCGCTGAATACTCCCCTCAGCTATTGGAGGCTTAATCATATCGATGGGAGTCACGGGAATCCCACATCCTCCAATCAACACTAACGTAATCAGCATGATCCCTACTCTAAAGAGCTTGTTGAACATTCTGATATCCTACTCCTCGCTTATCACGATTAAGTACTATTCTATCTTTGGAAGCGTACAAAGTGGTTATGAAATAGTTAAATTTCGTTTTTCTTCTGTCGGAAGATAGATAGATACCTTCGTTCCCCTTCCCATCTCACTAGTTATACGTAATTCTCCATAATGTAGCTTGATGATTTGAGCGGATATAGAAAGACCCAAACCACTGCCAGAAGCATTTTGATTTGCTTTGTAGAACTTTTGCAGCACATACTCTAAATCCCCCTCTGCAATTCCTGAACCTGTATCCTCAATAGTAATAACAATCTGTCCCGGAGGAGTATGGGCTTGAACAACAATTCGACCAAAAGGGGCAGTAAATTTAAGTGAATTATCAATAATATTAATAAATACTTGCTTCATACGATTCTCGTCAGCTTGAATAACTGGAATATTCTTATCCATTTCAATTTCGAATGAAATTCCTTGCCGAGTAGCCCTTGGGGCAAGTTGTCTACCAATATGATCAAGTAATTCTGGTAGATGAACAGGTCCGAAGTGCATGACAATTCTTCCGTTATCCATTTTAGAGAAATCTAATAGTTCATCTACCATATGTGCTAACCTGTCACTTTCCGAATCAATAATCTCAAGTCCCTCAAGAAGTAGAGGCTTGTTGTCCGCTCCATTCGATTTCATCGTAATAATCCAGCCTTTAATCGACGTTAATGGGGTACGCAGTTCATGCGATACAGAGGAAATAAAATCATTTTTAAGTTGTTCACTCTTCAAAATTCTATTTGCCATCATATTTAACGTATCGGCGAGAGAACCTAGCTCATCCTGGTAGCGCTTACGAACCTTAATGCTGAAGTCTCCCTCCGTCATTCGATCTGCTGCCCGTTTAAGGTCCCTAATAGATCTCGTAATTGTCCATGATAGCAATAATCCGAGGACAGTAACTATCGCAATAACAAGTAAACCAACACCGATTAGAATGGCGGCAATTCTATTAATGGTATTTAACGTTTCCGTTAAGGAAGTAACAAACCTGACTACCCCTACGGTAATGCCATTGGTTTGTAAGGGAAAAGATACCGCTAATATGTCTTCTCGAGTTGAGGCAACCTTACCTTTCCAGGTACTGGGTTGCCCAATGATAGCCTCTTGGACATCCGTATACTCGGCCATAGTGTTGTTGCCCGGAAGTCCGCTAGAGTCTTGCAGAAGTCGCCCCGATGGAAGAATGATCTGCACTTGTGCCTCGGAATTGTGGGCAAATCCTTTCAACAATCGATCTGATTGTTTCTCCAAATCTTCACCCGTAAAATATTGTTGAAAAAAGGAAGCTGATAATTCCGCCTGGTTCCAAAGGGCTCGCTCTACATTATGTAAATAATAATATCTCACCGAAATAATGAGAAAAATCTCAAGAATAAGTACTGTGATGGTGATGACCGTCACATAACTTCCTACTAATCTTTTCTGAATTCCCATTTCTTCAGTCGTCCTCCCTAAAGCGGTAACCTAACCCCCATACCGTCTCGATCCAATAAGGATTCGAGCTATCATCTTCAATCTTCTCTCTTAACTTTCGTACATGAACATCTACTGTTTTAGGATCTCCAATGAAGTCCTCTCCCCATACGAGGTTCAATAATTCATTCCTGGATAATGCTGTGTTGGGATGTTCTAAAAAAGTTTTTATCATGTGGAATTCCTTCGGCGTTAATTCAATACAATCGTCACACTTAAACACCTTATTCGAATTCAGATCCATCCGAATTGGACCTGATTGAAGTACTAGTCTTTGCGGTTGTAGAGCGATATCTGTACGACGCAATATCGCTTTGATTCTTGCTACAAGCTCTAGTGGATTAAACGGTTTAACAATATAATCGTCAGCGCCGATTTCAAGTCCTTTGATCTTATCCAGATCTTGTCCACGTGCAGTTAAGAAAACGATGATAATCGCTGGTTCCCTTTCCCTTAGCTTTCGGCAGATCTCAAACCCATCGGCATCAGGTAGCATAATGTCCAGAACAACTATATCAGGCCTGCTCAATTCGAAGCTCAGTAACGCTTCTGCTCCTAATGCAGCCTCATTTACCACAAATCCATTACTTGTTAAATGAATCGTTATAAACCGTCTTATGTTATCATCATCTTCAACGAGAAGTATTTCATTACGATTATTATTATCCACGAAATCCTCCATCAAAATCAGTTCTGTTCTTGTTCAAAGGTCTCAGCAAATTGGGCGAGCACACTCCCTCTAGTATCAGATTAGCTTAGCCTATTATTACACTAAACACAAAAAAATAACGCATTCACTGAATCCAGTTTATGCGTCATTTTGAATAGTATAGGCTAATATTTATCTATCATATGTTCTTCAAGTAGCTCGATCTTAGTACATGTTTCAGGACACACTACTATCTGAACCATTCACAAACTGATACACGCTGTTAATCTTCTCTTCTGTCAGTTCTCCGCTATTATCGAAAACAAGAATCGAAGTGGAAGAAATATCCCAGTTAATGTCCGGTACAAATTGAACGCGTTGCTTAAAGTCATCCCAATGCTCTAGCTTGTACGTGTCACGTTCGGTTTGTCTATCAATAATCCGTTTGCGCTGTGTCTCCATGTCGCTAAGAGTAACGGCTATTACCTTAACATCTACTTCTTGCTTTGTTAGGCCCGCCGCTGAAATGACCTCTTCGATCCATGCCTTATTTTTCAACTCTGCTGTAAAAGGTGAAATCATAAATACGTTTTGCCCTGCCGCCAGATTCTCGATACAGATGTCTTTCGTCGTATCATACTCCAAATCACGGAGGTGTTTCTTATAAAAATCAGAATCGCGGTCATTTACATCCAGTCCGTTCATCTCCAACATCTTCTCAACAAATCTACCGCCTACTGTATCACGGTCTAGAAAAGTAGCCTGCATACGTTCAGCAAGTCCCCGAGCGACTGTCGTCTTCCCAGTTCCCGCAACCCCAACAAAAAACACTAATTTCAGCATTGTTGCGCCCCCTATGGTTTTAAAATTCATCTGCTTTCATTGTACTATTCGTCCATTCCAATTCCAACCGTTAGCAAATAATAATAAACCGGATCATTTTCTTTGGATATACTCCAAAGTGTGCTGACCCGGTGCAACAACAACGCGGCAATTTACTATTCAGATAATGAAGCATAGTGAATACGAATCTTTGTTTCCTCCGCTAATTCTTTCACATTATCTTTAACTCTTCCTACTAGCTCCTCCGTAATTTCAAAACCACCCTCTTCAGTTCGGACCACTTGAGAGTCTACAGTATAGACACCTCCCAAGATATGCCTTGCACCCAGTACAGACAACACGGGTTTGAGAGAATAGTCTATTGCGAGCAGATGCGCGAGACTCCCCCCGATGAAGAGCGGTAAAATCACTTTCCCCGCCAAGCCTTTTTCCGGAACGAGATCTAGAAATGTCTTCAAGACCCCTGTGTATGAAGCCTTATATACTGGACTAGCCACAATGACCGCATCAGCCCCGGCTACCAAGGCATTCGCCTTGACGATGGCTTCGCTCTCGAATTTAGTATGTATCAGATCTCCTGGTGGAAGTTCACCCACATTGACGTGTTGTACTTCAAAGCCCTCTTTAATCAGCAACTCTTCCGCTAAAGAAATTACGGCAGTCAATCGTGAGCCCGGTGTTGGACTACCATTTATTATCGTAGCTTTTGCCATGATGACACTCCTTTTTAATGTTGTATAATCCTAATGTGAACTTTGCGGCGTTTGTTTATGAGTAATTAATGTACTTAATATCCCTCCGACAACCATACATAGTCCCTTGGGTATCTTAGGTACCGGATAAAAACAAGTGGCATAAGCCTAAGTAGCTAGACGGACATGAGATACCTTATTTCGCTCAAAAGCATCAATATAGAAGTAGTAACGGACATAGGATCCGTTATTCGTCGATATAGTGCTGATTTATCCTCAATTTAGGTCAATAACGGAACCCATGTCCGCCAAATCTGAATTTCGGGGCGTTTTTGAGTAATTAGCGTACACAGTGTCCGCTTACCCTACATGGTGTCCACCATCTGGACTCGGATCATCCACCTTCTAGGCTCATTTCCATACACTATGCTTTGCGACAACGCACGGCGGTTCAGATAGTATGCAGATAGTGGGTTAATCCCTCACTATTTTAAGTAGTCTAGCATTGATTTTGATTCTGAACCCTTCATTTTATTTAAAAATGATGCTATCAATATTTTAATTACCTGTCAATCTCGTAGGAAACTGCTTACATATACAAACTTTCATATATATTCACCGTTTATCACCCTATTTCTGCAATCTCTTGACCTCATTTCATCGTAGAGTCTTGAAATACGCCCCAAACGTATGTAATAGTGGAGAAAGGAAAATCGAAAGGGTGATCAGTGTGTCACTTTCGGAATGGATAACCTGGCTTCAGCAACACGAGAGGACAGCTTTAGCCTCCTTCCTTGCACTTGCTCTATTTCTTGGATTATATGGTGTATCGGAGCGCAAGATGGCGCGCAAGGAACGCTCCAGGTTAGATCATCTCAGAATTAGCTTAGAACTGTTCTCCGCTGCCGCAGGACCGTTGATGCGCAAGGTTCATAAATTGGAGACCGCTTCTTACGAAGAAGAACTATTAAGCGACAGACTACTTGCCTGTAGAGCTGCTCCTTACATAACTGCTGATCTGCTAGTGCAAATCGGAGCTTATATCAATGATCAAGACCCTGCTCGCCTCCCTCTGCTTCAAAAGACGTTGGAGAGAGAAAGCGAGCGCTTAATTGAAGAACGCGAGAATCTGCTTAGTGGGATTGAACGCCCCAGCTGGGGGCAGTCTCTATGGCAGCAAGTACGTCCTATACTACCTTTTCTATTCGCATCGGCCCTACTATTCTGTTTTGGTTGGCTATTCAAACTCATCATAGATCTCAGTGTCGGAACAACGATAGAGGGACGAATACTGCTAAATAACTGGACATGCTTTGTGTCCGTCATCTTCTCTCTGCTGCTACTCTATCCCGCACTAATGGGTGGCCGTAGAAAAGTGGAAGGGGCAGCATTACTTCAAGCCCTATCTATCTTTATCGCCCTCATCAGTTTGATTCATTGGATTAGTCTAGATTTATCCCCGTACATCCTTGGAGCCCAGGCGCTACTCTTCTTTGTAGGCTTTGTGCTGGCAGGGAATAAACCACGGAGATCGCGCCCCTTTGCAGGCCACTATGATCAGATGAACAACGAATCAACTGGAAGAGCAACAGGAGACCTGCCTACAGATACGGAGTCAGAAAGTTCAACTAATTAAACGAAGGCCATCTTTACAAAAACCCCGATTTCCGTGAACACCAGGCTCCATAGCCCAGGCGTAACCGGATATCGGGGTTTTCTGTTTAGGTTCATTCTCTATCTCGTTCCTGATTCGCGCAGAGGCTTGACGACATTCCGTGGTCCACCAGATGACTTGACGCCCCCGGATTGACCCAGTTCATATCGTTTCCGTTCTGTACGTTCCACCTGAACAATTTGCCCTTCATGAACGATGATATTTAACGATCCGAATTCCATTTCATTCAGCATTCCTGCGATCCGCTCTAGCCACACGTTATCGACCTGTAATGGTTTTGACATCATGCAATCTCCTTTCTCCTCTGGCGATTCAAGTCAAAACAAATCTTAATGATGACTCTTACGAGTAAACCAGTTCTTCAACAATAAGGTAACAAGCGCTAACAGCAACAGCAGCGAAGATACCGCAAAGGACGCGGAGAACTGGTACTCGTTATACAAAATTTCTACATGCAGTGGAAGCGTGTTGGTCTCTCCCCGAATATGACCCGATACAACAGACACAGCTCCAAATTCACCCATGGCTCTAGCATTACAAAGAATAATTCCGTACAATAGACCCCATTTAATATTAGGCAACGTTACTTTCCAGAAAACCCTAAATCCCCGGGCACCAAGTGTAACAGCCGCCTCTTCCTCTTGCTGACCCTGATCCTCCATCAACGGGATTAATTCCCTAGCTACGAACGGAAACGTAACAAATAATGTGGCCAGAATAATTCCAGGAAGTGCAAAGATTATTTTTATATCATGCTCCTGTAACCAGGGACCGAACCAACCATGTGCCCCATAGACGAGTACATAAATTAGCCCACCGATTACAGGTGACACCGCAAAGGGCAAATCGATTAACGTAACGAGTATCCCTTTACCCCGAAACTTAAACTTCGTAATCGCCCAAGCTGCTACCACGCCAAATATCGTATTCAGCGGTACTGTGATGAGGGCAACTAGAAGGGTCAACCGTAACGCAGACAATGCATCGGGATTAGTAATAGCCTCCACGTATACTCCCCAGCCCTTTTTCAGGGCTTCAGCCAGTACGATCGTAAGTGGTAATACAATTAACCAGAGCATAACTAACACAGCAGCCCCGATCAGTGTCCACTTCACAGCAACCGATTCATTCGCCACTCGTTTTCTTGCCGTAGAAGGTTTATTTGAAGCTAAAGGTACTGAACCGGCCATTTTCTTTATCCTCCGTTCATCGTCATATCCAGGTTAACGTGCCGTCTTGCGGACGCGGCGTTGCAGTGAATTTATAAGCAACAGCAACGCGAACGAGATCAGCAGCAGCAGTAAGGCCACGGCGGTTGCTCCAGCATAGTCGAACTGTTCGAGCTTCGACATAATAAGTAGCGGAGCAATCTCTGTTCTCATCGGCATGTTACCTGAGATGAAGACGACCGAGCCATACTCCCCAATTCCACGTGCGAAGGCCAGTGCAAAACCCGTCATAAGAGGTGGCAACAATTCAGGCAACACCACCTTACGGAAGGTGCGATACCGACTTGAACCTAGTGTCGCCGCCGCTTCCTCCACTTCTGCATCTAGATCCTGCAACACGGGCTGTACCGTGCGGACGACAAACGGAATACCGATAAACATAAGTGCGAGCGTAATCCCTATCGGTGAGAAGGCGATTCGTATCCCAAGTGGTTCAAACAGTGAACCAATCCAACCATTAGGGGAATAAATCGCCGTTAGTGCTACCCCCGCAACTGCAGTAGGAAGCGCAAATGGAAGATCGATCATGGCATCAAAGATACTTTTCCCCGGAAAATCATATCTCACCAGCACCCAAGCGAGTAGCAGACCAAGTACTACGTCAATTAGTCCTGCCGCTGCAGCGGTTAAGAAGCTAACTTTAAATGAAGCAAGTACTCGCGGATCCGTTGCAACATCCCAAAACTTGCTCCAAGTAAGTCCCGTTGAATTTAACAGCAACGCAGACAGTGGTATCAATACCACCAGACTGAGATAAAGAACGCTGTAGCCCATAGTCAATCCGAAGCCGGGCAACACCCCGCGCTTTGTCGTGGTACTGTGCATCAATCTTCATCCTTTCCTAATGCGTCCCTACTGCAAAATATAGAGACGCGCCTCCGTTTATTACGGTCGGTTATTTAGGCGCATAAATCTGCGTGAATATGCCTCCGTCATTAAAATGCTTCGGTTGTGCCTCAGCCCAGCCCCCAAATTCCTCGTCAATCGTATACAACTTGATTTCAGGGAACTGATCAGCAAACTTCGTCTTTACACTTTCTAATGTCGGACGATAATAGTTCTCCGCAGCGATTGTTTGCCCTTCCTCTGAATACAAATATTTTAGATACTCATCGGCGACCTCGCGAGTCCCTCTTTTATCAGCGTTCTTATCAACAATAGCTACTGGAGGTTCGGCTAGAATACTCTCAGAAGGATACACAATGTCGAACTTGTCGGGGCCAAGCTCCTTAACGGATAACCAAGCTTCGTTCTCCCAAGCAAGTAAAACATCACCTAATCCACGTTCCACAAACGTTGTCGTTGATCCACGAGCACCGCTATCTAGAACCGGTACGTGTTGGAATAGTTCTTTCACAAATTCTTTCGCCTTTTCTTCATCATTATTGTTGTGGTGTAGAGCATAGCCCCATGCAGCTAGATAATTCCAACGTGCTCCACCCGAAGTTTGTGGGTTGGGTGTAATGACTTCAACGCCTTCTTTAATGAGATCATCCCAATCCTTAATCTCCTTTGGATTCCCCTTACGAACAAGGAATACAATGGTTGAAGTATATGGCGAACTGTTCAGTTCATACTTTTGTTGCCATCCTTCATTAATTAATCCACTCTGCTGAATCGCATCGATGTCATATCCAAGGGCAAGTGTTACAACATCTGCTTCTAAGCCGTCAATGACCGCTCTACCTTGCTTGCCTGAACCACCATGTGATTGCTTAATCGTAACTTTCTGACCCTTCTCTTTAAGCCAATGTTCTGCAAATGCCTTATTATATTTCTCGTATAGTTCACGTGTGGGGTCATAAGATACATTTAAGATTTCGATGTCTTTCAGCTTTTCTCCACTGCTGGACGTATTGACCTCTGCGCTCGCTGCGTTGTTCTTCTTCTCGTTTCCGCAGGCTCCAATAACCATGGACATTACCAGAACCAAACTCAACAGAACCCCTTGCTTCAACACCTTTTTCATCTTATCACTCCCCATACTCTCTTTATTATCGTTCATGACTTCCAAATCTGAGCTCACAGGATGGTGTAAATTCCACATGGTATGGAAAATACGAGAAAAACGGAGAAACGCCCCTCCCCAATAGTCAAACCGAGCTACTACCCGTGTCTGCCTAGGTAAGTAGAGCGTTCTTCCGTTCGTACGGTGAGAACTTTTATTATTCCTACCTGTTTAGTGTGCTATGGGATTATTCTATATGCACCCTGTTTTGTTGTCAAACCTTTTTTGTAAAAATAATGAAAAACATATAAGTTATGCTTATAAAAGCCATCCTCCCAGCTAACACAAAAAACTCCAAAACCACTAGACGAGAAGTGGCTTGGAGGTTATTGGTATCCATGTTTACATTTGGTTATTTATCCCAATTAATTGTTACTCTGTTCCGCCATTCAACGGCTCGATGCACGAAGGAGCCTTTATCTCAAGTTCACTGCCCGTGACTGTAAGCGTACCCGTATCTCCATCTCGCTTAAATGCCACAATGTTATTGCTGTTCTGGTTCGCTACTAGTACATAATCCTCCAATACAGCGAAGTTCCGTGGCCATTCTCCTCCTGTGCCCATCCATTTTGGTTCACTGAGTAGACCAGTTGAAGGGTCAATTGCAAAACGCACAATACTGTCATGACCACGATTTGAGCCATATAAATAACGACCATCAGGTGAAAGGTGGATATCCGCAGGATAGCTCACTCCCGTAAAATCCTCAGGTATTGTGGTAATATGCTGAATCATTTCGAGATGACCATCCGTATAATCATAGGCATAAGTTGTTATTGTATTGTTAAGCTCGTTAATTCCATAAGCAGCAGATACTGACTCTTGGATAACGAAATGCCTTGGACCAGTGCCAGGAGGAAGTGCTACCTCTCCGCGTGCCTCGAGCTTCCCATCCTTCAGCGCATAAATCACAACTTGATCCTGGCCCAAATCAGAGACATAGGCATAACTACCTTCTTGATTCGGTACAATACTGTGTGCATGAGCTGCTTCCTGTCGGTCAGCAATGGCACCACTTCCGCCTATATGTTGTACTTGCGAGCTTATATCTGCAAGCGCACCGTTCTCATTTAACCCAAAGCTATTGATATGACCACTAGAATAATGCGATATGAGTATGTATCCAGATGAAGTAATCGCGAGATGACAAGGATCTGCACCTTCCATTACCTGTACACCCAGTTCAGACAACTTACCGTTATCAGGATTTATCGCATAGGCAGATACAGAACCCGTTGTCTGCTCGCTAACCACATACAGATGGGATGCCTCCTTATTTGCTACTAGAAAAGATGGATTGAGGATCCCTGAAGTACTGTCGATCATTGTGAGCAGCCCAGTCTTCCTGTCTAACTTACACAAATAAATACTTGGTTCATCCTTGGAGGCATAAGATCCTACATAGAACAGCAACTCGTCTTTCCCACTCTGATAATGCATTAAACAATCCCCTCTCATGATACCTATTATTATTTTTGAAGCTTAACTACGAGCCATCACTCATGTTGCTTCTGATAGCTTCCAATTTATTTCCCTCTAATAGCGCCTTAACATCAGACAATCTGATCTCAGCAAAATATGACTCCAGTCGTTCCTCACCACCAGCAAAGATAAGATTCATTACACCATGAATATTTGAAGAAACAGAACATGACGACACCTCGTTGCCCGAGCACCATCCTGGATGTAGTGAACCTCGTGCAAACAAACGGTAAAGATCTCCTAAATGAATATCATCCAAACTCACACTAAGTAGATAACCCCCACCCACTCCTTCTTTCGTTGCGACATACCCCTGCTTACGAAGAGAGCTTAATACTTTTCGCACCCTTGCCGGATGGGTCGCTACACTACATGCAATCTCTTCACTATTGGACATACACTCGTCCTTTTTGTACAGAAACAGAAGACAATGAATGGCAACTGTAAACTCGCTATTCACTCCTCACCTCTCCTTCCCTACTACATATATTTCGAAAAAATGACCCTAGATTTAAATATTCTCATCACAATCTTCATATTTTTATATTTCTAAGGTGATTATGATATAATGTTCTCGCTAAACTAATGTCATATCTAATTATTAGATTAAGAGAAGGGGACCACATTATGAATTTTCTACATTCCTCTTATATACCCATTATCGTTACAGTTGGAGCGTTTGTCATGGCTATTATGACGCTCTTTATCAGGCTCAAAGCAAGCCGTAGACCTGTAACCATCAAAGGGATTATTATCCCGCCACTGGGTATGTCGACAGGATTCTTTATGTTCGTTGCGCCTGAGATGCATATTCCTGTTCTCTGGGCCTTGATTGCTTTTGTAGTTGGAGCCTTGCTGTTCTCTTACCCACTCATCCGAAGTACTCACTTTGAAGTTGTGGACGGTCAAGTATATGCTAAGCGCTCTCGTGGATTCGCCTACATCTTAATCGGCCTACTCGTCATTCGATTGGGCCTTCATGAAGTAGTAGAGCAATATATTACTGTACTGCAAACAGGATCTGTATTCTTCATATTAGCTTTTGGAATGATCCTCCGTTGGCGCTTGTATATGCTGAAAGAATACCACAAGATTACCAACACTGCCCGTAATTAAATTTCAAAGTCGCTATATCCGTCGTACCACCCATTCACTATACTGCGATTGCGACCTTCATCCTTAGCTCGGTACAGACTTTCATCCGCCTTGCGGATCAGCTCATCTCCATCTATCGATTCATGCGGGGCCACAACATAACCTCCAATACTAATCGTCACACGATCGGACGCTATACAAGCTTCGTGTGGGATATTCAGTTCAACTATGCCCTCGCGGATCCTCTCGGCTATGAGTAGCGTTCCGATCGCGTCCAGATTAGTCAATACCACGGCAAACTCTTCTCCACCATAGCGTGCTACAAAGCCGCGAAACGGTTTCACCTCCGCATATATAGTCTGGGCAATGGTTTTTAGAATGTGGTCCCCGCCCAAATGTCCGTAATAATCGTTATATTGTTTGAAGTAGTCTACATCAAGCAACAATAAGGATAAAGATCTCTCTTCTGAACTTTCCAATTCCTTACTCAATACTTCGTCCATTTGTCTCCGATTTGGTATACCGGTCAGCCCATCCAAATTGGATAGCCTGGTAAGCTCCTCATTTGCTTCTTCCAATTGTCTTTCCGATTCGCTTAGCTTTCTATGCTGCTCAGACAATCTGATAAATAATCGATTAACCTCATTAACTATAGAATAAAAGACGACGGTACCCGCAAGTATAGAATTAACTCTAGCAAGATACCAACCGAGGCTAAACCGTGCACCTGCAAACAACGTAAGCGTCACATCAAGTGTACAGGCAAGGATGGCCACGGAGACCCAGAGATTGAGTACACTACGTCCCTGGTATTTGATAATAATAAGCATCAATGCCATTACATTTAGGATCCAGATTACCGGGCCAACTCCTGAACTAATGAGCTTACTGTAGTTTCCCTTAGAGATTATATTCGGAAACCAACCACTTCCCAGCGTTACCAATGCAAATACGATAAAGACAGATAAGATACTACCGCCAACAGCCATTAAGCCATACTTATTAATCCTTTGTTTCGAAATCAGAGGATCCTTCCATACAAGACCTGTAATCAAATATATGATGATCCCCGTAGGAAATCCCCCATGCCAGAACACCCACAACCAGACCGAGGTTTGGCCCCCATTTCCAAGTAATCCTGTCTCTGAGATCACGCCTGGAAATGTTAGAGCATAAGGAATTGCAATGAGTCCCATATAGAGATATGTACAAGAGAGTACAAGAAGGGGGATTGTGCCAGAAGCCCGGTATTGGCTAAATAGAATATAACCTGTTATCAGATCACCAAATACAAACCAAGAAATAATCGCCGGTAAGAAAGGATGTATATCAGGTAACATCTCCTTTCCAAACGGTATAACTGCCATAGAAACGATAATAATAAATAACGACAAAATCCAAGCGAACTTTCTTTGCTTGTTGCCGGAGGGAATGTCGAATATCTGGGTTGCTACCTTCAAATTATTCTGCAAAGGCGAGTCCCCCCCCTTCATGTTGTGATGGTACTAATTACAATTACAACATATTAGATTTAATATATTTACGCAATCTTTTTACCTTAATTGAAATTTTCCATATTAAGAGAACGCATTAACAGGGCTATCCAAACGCCAATGTGGCCTCTAGATAACCCTGTTTATTCGTCTATATTATTATTTACAAACCAGCACTCGTTTCGCTAGGACGAAGAATGGCCGAGCCAATGGCTAGTAGAATCACGGCCATCAAACCCAGTATTAGCATGGGTAGCGCTAGGCTCTGCATACCCGCCCCAGTTGATAAGTTCTCCACCGCTTCAATCGCCCACTTCTGTGGTACAAAATTCGCTGCTTTCTGCATAATATCAGGCATGAAGGAAATGGGCCAAAAACATCCGCCAATCATACTTGTAGGTATAATAATCAAACTATTTAAAGTCCCCGTGTTTTGTGGATTGCGGATCAAACCAGCTACTGCACTCGCAAGCCCCATCGCCACAAGCATAAAAGCGCTCAAAACTAGAAAGTGTGGCAGTACAGAAACACCATAATCGTAGTTCAGTACCGAGCGAGTCAGGAACAACACCACAACAATTTGCATAAGCCCCACAATGAAGCTGCCTAGGAAGTTACCCAAAGCAATCTCCCACGCCCTTACGGGAGCACTAAACACCCTTGCCATCGTCCTACGGCTGCGATCCTCTACAATTCTAGTAACGGTGCTACTGACCAACCCCATCAAGAACATAAGCGTAAATCCTGTAACTGTTGTAATTCCTGGCTTAGGATATAATCTAAGGTCATTATCAACTGCGCTTATACGGTGTTTCTTGATCTCGTCCAGTACTCGCGAAAAGTTGACACTCACCTCACCCTGAGCTATCGCGGAAGCATTCACTCTTGCCGCAGTCGAAGACATCCCTGCTACTAGATTGTTAATATTTATTTTTATCGTAACCGTTGCTTCACTCATCTTCATTTCATAGGTTTGCAAAATCGGAGTATTCCCTGTTAGAACACCTTCCGTAAACCCAGAAGGGATCATAACGCCAACACTTCCTTTCAGCCCGATGAGATATTCCTTCATAACCTCTTCACTTTGGAACGACTTCAATACATAATCCGGTTTATTAGCCAATTCATCGAGCAGATACTCACTTGCTACACCTGTATCTTCATTGACATAGGCAATTTCTGCTCGGGTTATTTCTTCCCTTCCAAGCAAACCAACAACTGCAGCAATTACAATGCAAGGCAAGAAAATATGCGCTAATACGCCTTTTTTGGTTCCAATCGTTCGCTTAATTATATTCAACGCAATCGTAAAGCTATTCATGGTAACCCACCTTTCGGTACGACACCGTGCCTACCAGTAGCAAAATGACATTAAATAATCCTAATATCAACACATGCTGAAGTATTTCCCCAGTACTCGCATCCAGAATAATACGTATCATCCCTTGCAGCGCCCAGTGATTAATTGTAAATTCACCTAACTTCTCGATAATATCAACCGGAATCCGTTGAAAACCTCCGCTAAGAAAAGTCATTCCAACAATGATAACCTGAAAAATGGTCTGTGCGGACTCTGAAGATTTCGATAGAAGAGTTATGACTACTGCCATTAGCATCGCTGCCATAATGACCAATGCGCACAGAAGAATTAGATATATAGGATGTCTTCCCCAGTTCACACCGTATAGCCATGTAGTACCAAGAATAATGACTACAGCCTGAATGCTTGCGACTAGGCTATTTCCACCTATTTTCCCCAGAAAAATCTTCAGCGTGCTAATTGGCGTTGAGTTTAAACGATAGAGTGTCTTGTTCCTCTTCTCACTCTGAAGACTGCTACTTGCCGTAAGTCCAGAATAGAGCAAGAACATGATAAGCATCGACGCAGCATAATATTGGAAAGCTGAATAGGCATTACCCTCTTTATTAAGTGAAGCCATTTCAACATAGGATGTAGGAACATTTTGTGGTGCAGAATTGAGGGTATTAGGTCCAAGCACCATGGTTGAAGCTTGCACCCGATTCACCTCATCCAAATAAGATTCAAAGATCATCTCAGCCACATGATTTTTGGAGTGATCTTTCCCATAAATCATCTCCCATTTGACCGACTCACCTTTCATGACCTTGTCTGCAAAATCCGGCGGAATAACTACGGCAAAGTCACTATCGCCTGATTTAAGTGAGCTGATTGCTTCCTCACGATGATCACCGTGTTGAACCTTCAGCAGTTCACTTATCTCTGGAGTCTTAAGGAATTCATTCCACCCCACACTTGTTAAAGCTTCTTGCCCAGGAGACTCTACAATCATTGCTGTGACCGTATCTATCGGGGCATCATCTCCTAATGAAATCATCCCGGACAAGGCATTGCCCAGAATCAAAATCAGCACCATTGGAAGTAGAAATTGATTGAGCAGTACAACGCGCATTCGGATCAACATTCGGAGTTCAAACCATATAATATGCCACATCTTCATTACGATATCCCCCTAATCTCGCAACGTGCGCCCGGTCAGATTTAGGAATAGTGTCTCTAGCGTAGGCCGCTCGCACACTACAGAATGAATGACCACATCATGCTGTGCACAAATATACAGAATATCCTGAAGATCACTCTGTGAGGAGGCTGTATACAGCTCTAACACATTATCATGTTGGTGTAAGCTATTAATCCGTGGATGGAGTTTTAATTCCGCAAGAACCGCTTCCCCTATTCCCATTGCCGTCATGACAATTTTTTCTTCTCCTGCAACAAGGTCGCGTAGCTCCTCTTGGGTGCCACAAGCAATGACATGCCCCTGATCCATGATAGCTACTCGGTCGCAAATAGCTGACACCTCTTCCATATAATGACTCGTATAAATAATCGTAGATCCCATCCGATTTAATTCCCGTACTGACTCTAAAATATGATTGCGTGATTGCGGGTCTATCCCTACAGTTGGTTCATCCATAATAATCAATTTTGGGTGATGCATTATCGCGCAAGCAATATTTAACCGCCGTTTCATCCCCCCCGAGAATGTACGCGGCGCTTCTTTAGCTCGATCCTCAAGACCTACAAATCGTAACGCTTCGGTCACCCGCTCCTTGAGTTCACGCCCCCGAAGACCGTATAATTTCCCGAAAAACGTAATGTTATCTGCGGCTGACATCATCTCATATAACGCTAAATCCTGTGGAACGAGGCCTATCTTCTTCTTTACTTCCAATGGCCGATCTTTAACGGAAATTCCGTCCACAAGGATTTCACCTTGATCTAACTTAAGCAAACCTACGATCATGTTTATCGTCGTACTTTTCCCAGCACCATTGGGACCAAGTAACCCGAAGATCTCGCCCTCCTCTATACGTAAGTTGAGATGATCCACCGACAACTTATCTCCATAACGCTTACCGACATCGTTCACTTCTATAAATGCCATTAGTTTCTTCTCTCCCCCAAATGAGCTGATTTCCCAATTCCATGTGTTTATTGTATCAAGTCAGCTTTCATTACGAAGGTCCGAATGGTCATGAATTGAAGGTGACTATAGTCATCTCTTCGGCCAAAAATGATTATGCTATAATAACTCCATTGAAGTCATCCCTATAAACATGTCCATATCTCGAGTAAAGGGTGGGAATGATGTCTAAACATACTCTCCTTCCACTGATGTACGGAATGGTGTTGATTCCGGGAATTATCAACATCTTCTTACTAAAAGATATCTCTTACGAAATATTCGTTGTTCATATTCTATTATTTTTCACACTAGTTGTACTTGGCCGTTTTCTGAATAAAGAAGCGCACTTGACGTTGCTCTCCATTGTCGAGATCATTTTCTCCACCTGGTTATGTATGACATATGGAAATTTGATGTTCATCATTGCGCTTACTCCGTTATTTGTATACTTGCTTCTTCCTGTTATAATGGTTCGCTGGGTGATGCTTGGGATGCATCTAATTGCTATTAACTACGCCCTACTGAATCATCCCCCTGTTCTGATTGTAACCAGTAATATCTTCTTATTACTTATCACCGCCTTAGTAACCTTATTACAGCGATTAGAGCTTCGTAGGGAAGCAGCTCAACTTTTATATGACGAACTGCGCAAGAAACATTATGAGCTTGATGAATCCAAGAGCCGACTAGTCTTATTTAGCAAGCAAGTAGAGGGATTTGCTCAGGCAGAGGAACGCAGTAGAATCTCGCAGCAACTTCACGACGATGTTGGACATCGCATGATTCGAACCAAAATGATGATGGAAGCAGCACTTCAGATTATTCCAGCCGACCAGGACAAGGGAATGGACTTATTGAAGGAGATTCGCGATCAGTTAGCAACCGGACTGGATGAAATGCGTGCAACGGTTCGCCGAATGAGACCATCCCCACAAGTTACAGGGATGCACTCCCTAAGCCGAATGCTGGAGGAAATCGGTAGAGATACCGGTATCCTTACCTCTTTGACTGTGGAGGGGGTACCTTGTACCCTCTACCCTAGCCAAGAGATCATCCTGTATAAGAACGCGCGTGAAGCGGTGACGAATGCCCTAAGACACGGTCATGCTGAATCGATTGGAATTGTTATTCATTATAGAGACACGGAGGTTTGTATGTCGGTATGCAATGATGGCATTCTACCCGCGGGTAATCTCCAACTGAGTGCAGGACTTGGTCTAGCGGGGATGAAAGAACGATGTGACTTGGCCGGAGGGCATCTGGAATGGAGCCTAGAGCCCCGCTTCACCGTCACTACAAGACTTCCAATTACGTATCGCCAAGAGGTCAGATAAGAACAGGAGTGTTACACATGTCAAAGATCGCAGTGCTGATTGTAGACGATGATCCTTTTATTCGAGAGAGTTTAACACTTTTAATTGGAATGGATTCGGATATTGAAGTGATTGGATCTGCATCGAATGGAGCCGAAGCGGTAGATTTCTTACAACGCGGAGGACAACCGGATGTCGTGCTGATGGATATACGTATGCCAGTCTGTGATGGTGTAGAAGGAACTAGAAGAATCAAGGAGATTTCAGCTAACACTTCTGTTCTGATATTAACCACCTTCGATGACGACGAATTCATTCTCGAAGCACTACGCAATGGAGCTAGCGGTTATTTACTTAAAAATATTCCGCCGGATCGAATCATTCAAGGAATCAAAACGGTACAAAGCGGTAGTATGCTTATTCATCCCGATGTCGCCCGCAAACTGTCAGGGCTACTTCGTCCAGCGATGCCAACTCCACAAGTAAACAAACTATCTGTAGCGGGGCTGACAGCAACTGAGCTCAATGTTGTAACGCTAATTGCGGACGGGATGTCCAACAAAGAAATCGCACAGAACCTATTCCTGAGTGAAGGAACGGTTAAAAATTACATAACTGATATCCTGGGCAAACTTGGCGTCCGAGACCGAACACAAATTGCTATCCTCTATTGGAAAGAACAAACTCCATCTACAGACATTTAATTAGTTAATAATTTACATAATAAAAAAGCAGCCCTAATCGTAATAACGAGTAGGGTTGCTCAAATTCGATCGAATTACGATGAACTAGCGATCAATCTTTACGCCTTTCGGCAACGATTTATGATCGGAGTTAGTATTCACAAGTTGGGGGAGCATTTTAGTTCCCTTCACCATTTCAGAGGAACACAGAGGACATACCGGAGTGTAATCAAACGCAAAATTATCCCTCATCCATCCGTTGCAATCCTCACTGCTACAAGACCAAACCGGTGTACTCTCCTCAGGAATTTCTTCTAACGTTTTTTTACGGTAATTCATGCTTTTCCTCCTTCGGGTTTTGGAATGGGCCTATAAGATCCCGATACCCCAAAATAAACAAAAACTGCTCTTAACGCACGCGTTAAGAGCAGTTTAGCCTGCATTACAGTTTTACGACGTTTTCGGCTTGTGGTCCGCGGTTGCCTTGAACAACGTTGAATTGTACACGTTGGCCTTCGTCAAGCGTTTTAAAGCCTTCGCCGGTGATAGCACTGAAATGTACGAATACGTCATTTCCGCCTTCAACTTCGATAAAACCGAAGCCTTTTTCAGCGTTAAACCATTTTACTGTTCCTGTTTCCATGAGGGTACCTCCTAAAAAATATTAACATGCTCCTTTTTTACATAAAAAAATTCACATATTGAAAAAAGTTCCATTTACAAGAGTGACACTCTTTTCAATGTGTGAATATTGTTTTTTTTAATAACTCAAGTAAATTCATTATATCCTCCTTTTAAGTAAAAAGCAAATCCAGAATTAATAAATAAATTTACTCGTCATGTTTTATCTTACACTTCTTTTTAGGAATATTCAACTATTCAGCAGGCCTGCACGGCCGACCAAATAAATAGCCTTGAGCCAGTACTACACCACTGTTCAGGCAAAATTCGAAGTCTTCTCGTTGTTCTACTCCCTCTGCTAATACCTTCCCCCCAAATGCATACGCTTGCTGTATAATGAGCTTAATTTGCTCTTGTTTGAAAAGGTTACGACTACACCCGTTCACCAAGCTACGGTCGATCTTAATATAGTCAGGCCGTAGAGCATTCATCTCCTCTAGTGTAGAATAACCCGATCCCACATCATCAAGAGCCATCGAAATCCCCATATTACGGCACACTTTAAAAATACTTTTCAAATGAGACATGTGTGTAATTCGTTCAGTCTCGACGACTTCAAACACAAAATCTCGCGGGTCGAGCGACATTTTCTCCATCGCCGCAAACGTTTGATTTAAGCATTGATTGGGGTTCTCGATTGAAGACGGCAAAAAATTAATAAACCGCTTTATTCCGCGGGGTAAATGCCGCGCACTGGTCTCAATAGCCGTCAACCTAGCTGCCTGATCAAGCTGAGACTGAAGTCCCGTCTCCCGCGCCACATCAAATAGATCACTTGGTCTAAAGTGATCCTTACTCAGTGAAGGCCGAAGTAGAAATTCATACCCAATAGTCTCTTCTAAAATATTCACAATAGGTTGCATATGACTCTCGAAGCATTTGTTCACGATAATATTTATAATTCGGCGACGCTTCATACGAGACTCCATTTGAGGTAAGGAAAACCACAGCGGAGATCGATTCTGCTGGTCGCCTGTAATCAAGCTGCCCATAAGTATTTCTCCAGTTAAAGAGCTATAGTCAAGCGCACAGCCAAGCAGATGAAATGCTTCATCCCATGACAAGTAATTATACTGACAACCAAGCACACTGCTATCACGAATACATCCCTGGTCTTCCATAAAAGTCATCAATGGCATCGAACACGGACGAAACGAAATAGCTCCCTGATCGACAAGTACCGCATGAATGCCATGATCACTACGCAACATGTTAATCCCCCTAGAGTCACTTTAGCAGTTGATGAGGAAAATTATAACATAACCCAAATATATCTTAGAGTGACCTTAGTCTCTTTATCAAATACGAAAAAAATAGACCAGTAGAAATCTCGATTACAGATTTTCCAGCTAGTCTATTTATTGGTTTAATATAATTCCTTCCATTACTCCATTAATAAATATTTAGAGTTTCATCGGAAAGTTTCATAAATGCATGCACTACATTAGGATCAAATTGGGTACCTGCATGCCGCAGTAATTCTAATTTGGCTTCACTAGTACGCATTTTACTTCCATAAGGTCTGTCTGATAACATAGAATCGAATGCGTCAATAACGGCACATATTCGTGCATGCACTGGAATCTGTTCCATACTTAAGCCTTCTGGATATCCTCTACCATCCCACCGTTCATGATGATGTCGAATTAACCCGAGAATGTCCCCGCTAAGTCCAGTGTTCATTTCAACCATTTCTGCCCCTAGTATGGGATGCATCTTAATAATATCCCATTGCTTCCTAGTTAACGGGGCTCGCTGAAGAACGAGCTCACGAGGAATCATTGCTTTGCCAATATCATGTAAAAAGCAGCCTCGAATCAGTTGATCCTTATCCGCACTACTTAACTCTAATGGAATTGCTATTTTTTCAGCTAAAATGGCCACCCTAACACAATGCTGATAAGTCTCTGGATGTTTCCGCCATAACATACTAATCCACTTGGCAGCATCCGGTTCCCTATCTATATTCTGTTTCTCAGCTCCGTTTGGAACAGTCACCACAGTCCTTTGCCTCCTAAAACTAAGTCGTACTTACTTATCGTAGCTTGTATGACCCCTCTCGTCCCATTCTCCCCTTTTTAGTATTTACAGGCGGAAATTGGATATCTTGCACTTACAACTATACGCCATATTTTACAAAATAAACAGTCGAAATTTAGCATCTCTTGTCGGAAATATCGATTATATTATAGGATAAAAAGGGAATTATAACATAGACATACTTACAGTGAAATTAATATAAACGAAGTCACTTTTTTAAAAACAAACCCCAACACTCATCATCAGCAGCATAAATACCCTCCTACTGGAGGCGGTTCATATAAACGCAAAAAAGCGCCTGCTTTTCGCAGACGCCTTAAATGCAGCAGCAGAAAACCTATTCTGCTTTAGACAACATCATATCCTTGTTCTTCGATGGCTTCTTTAATGGCTTCAACCGTCAGCTTACTTTCATCGAAAGAAACACTAACACTTTTCGCCCCTAGATCAACCTTCGCTTCTGCGCCGAGACCAGCAACAGCACCCTCTACGGATTTAACACAATGACCACATGACATACCTTCTACGTTCAAAGTAATATTTTGCATGAATAATTCCTCCTAAAAGTTTTGTTAGCATTACTTCATTGAATATTGTTCGTACAAAACTTACATCGTAAGCATAAGCTTAAAGTTTTGTTAGCATTACTTCATGAATATGGATCGTACAAAACTCACATCGGAAGCATAAGCTCAAAGTTTTGTTAGCATTACTCCCAATATTATTTCATTAACTTGTTCATCGTAACCAACAACTCATCAACAACATCTTCTTCTCCAGCCTGAATGCGTTCTATTACACAGCTCTTCATATGGCCTTCGAGGAGTAGACGCGCCACACTATTCAGGGCGGACTGGGCAGCGGCAATTTGATTTAGTACGTCATCGCAGTAGGTGTCCTTCTCGATCAATCCTTTGATTCCGCGAATCTGTCCTTCAATTCTGTTTAAGCGGCTCGTCAGATTACTCTTAGTCGCTTCCGAATGATGACTGTTTCTGATCCGTTTGCCGTCCTCTTGACCTTCTTCCCTAGCACAATGCGATGAAAGAGGATGACTCTCCTTCTCCATATAAACCCTCCTCACAAAACCCATTAGCTTTTCCCTACAAATCCATTATTACATACCCCCTAGGGGTATGTAAAGTGCGAGTTTCATTTTTATTAATATCTTCTTTAATAGATTGGAATATTCATTCAAAGTGAACAACTCGAATAAATGATCCCACCTCTCTATCACACCAGCACACAAAAAAATCACCCTGCACGCAGCACATCTGCATACAAGGTGATCTTTATAACTTGAACTCATTCAATTATTTACTATTGTATTACTTGATCTGGTAGCCCCAAATCATCGTAAACAATGTACCAAATATGGTGATTAAACCAACCAATAACGCATATCCGAGATTTGTGTATAGCGCTGTTTTCGATTTATTCTCACCAATGTGCATGAACATGAACAACTGAACTGACATCTGAACGGCTGCACAAATCAGCAGGATGGTTAATCCCAGAGCTACAGACATATCCCAAAGTATTACGGACAATGCAACGACTGAAAGGATAAGTGAAAATAGATATCCCATCACGTGTTGAATCGGGAATAGCTTTTTCATATCACATCAGTCCTTTCAAATATACAAAACTGAAAATGAAGATCCAGACAACGTCAAGGAAATGCCAGTATAGTGAGAAAATAAACGATTTATTTGACGTTTCTAAAGTGTAACCTTCGCGTCTGATTTGTAGCATAAGGCCACCGCCCCACAGCAATCCCATTAAAACGTGTAGTCCGTGTGTCCCTAGAAGAACAAACAAGCTGGACAAGAACGCACTGGTTTGAAGTGTAGCACCTTCATTTACATATGTTACAAATTCCATAATTTCTACACCGAGGAACCCTAGTCCCAATAACAACGTGATTCCAAAGAACACCATCGAAGGTTTCTTCAGTCCAAGTCGCATACTATGCACTGCAAGACCGCAGGTAAAACTACTAGTCAAGAGCAGGAATGTTTCAATGAGTACCGGCCCGATTTCAAAGATTTCCTTGGCATCAGGTCCACTCCCAGTACGAGTCCAAAGTGTCAAGTAGACAGCAAACAGAGTTGAGAAGAGCACAATTTCCGCTCCAAGAAACAACCAGAACCCGAGAATTCGATTACTGTTCTCTTCTGATCTATATTCCATTGGCAAAGTATTGTCTAATTTCATGACTGTTCACCCCGCAATCGTTGTTCCGTCTCCTTAATTTCTTTGACAGAAATATGACGTCCATGATCGCGTTCGAATGAACGTACCGCGAGCATGATCACAATACCAATTCCGAATACTATCGAAGGAACCCACCAGCTGAATACCATACAGAATCCGAAGGCCATGAAAATCATCCCTAGGATAAATGGCTGTCCACTGTTGTTCGGCATATGAATTTCTTCATATTCTCCTTCAGTTAACGGTTGTCCTGTCTTCTTAGAATTCCAGAAAGGATCTAGTCCGTCCACTTTAGGAATGAGTGCAAAGTTGTACTCTGGAACTGGACTTGGCGTGCTCCATTCCAACGTACGTGCATCCCACGGATCGCCCGTAGTATCTCTCGGAGCATAACGGAAACTCCAGTAAATGTTATATACCAGATATACAAATCCAAGAGCCAGACCGACAGCACCGATTGATGCAAGCATATTTAATGGACCAAAACCTGTTTCTGCCGAATACGTGAAAGTCCGGCGTGTCATTCCTTTAAGGCCCAAGAAGAACAATGGCAAGAAAGTCACGTTGAAGCTGACAGCGATTAGCCAGAAAGCACGTTTACCTTGCTTATCATTCAATCTAAATCCGAACAATTTCGGGAACCAATAGTAGAAGCCTGCAAGTACTGCAAATACTGTGCCTGGGATTAATACATAGTGGAAGTGAGCTACCAGGAACATTGTATTATGATACTGGTAATCGGCACTTGCCATAGCAAGCATGACACCTGTTACGCCACCGATCGTAAAGATCGGAATGAAAGCAAGTGAATACAACATAGGAGTCGTAAATTCGATCTTGCCCTTTCGGAGCGTAAACAGCCAGTTAAATATTTTAACCCCAGTAGGTACTGCAATGGCCATCGTTGAGATGGAGAAGAAGCCATTGACCGTAACACCATGACCCATTGTATAGAAGTGATGCGCCCATACAAGGAACGACAATAGCGAAATGATAACCATACTGTATACCATCGATTTGTAACCATACAGATTTTTACGAGAGAACGTTGAGATAATCTCACTATAAATACCAAATGCTGGCAATATTACGATGTAAACCTCAGGATGGCCCCATACCCAGAACAAGTTCGCCCAGAGCATATCCATTCCACCGTTTGCCATCGTAAAGAACTGCGCACCGAACATACGGTCAAACATCATCAAAGCTAGCGAAACCGTAAGCACCGGGAATGCGAACAAAATAATGACGTTCGTGATTAATACTGACCACGTGAACATCGGCATACGCATTAACTTCATACCAGGCGCACGCATTTTAAGAATCGTAACTAAGAAGTTTACACTTGTTAGCAAGGTACCTATCCCTGCAATCTGCAGTGCAATTGAGTAATAGTTATTACCTACAGTCGGACTAAGTTCAATACTCGCTAGCGGGAAGTAAGCAGTCCATCCTGCATCCGGGGAACCCCCGATTACGAATGATATATTTAATAGCATTGCACCCGCGAAGAACAACCAGAAGCTGACAGCGTTTAATCGAGGGAAAGCTACGTCGCGAGCACCAATTTGTAGCGGTATTACGACGTTCATCAATCCTATAACGAAAGGCATAGCCATAAATAGAATCATGATAAGTCCGTGTGTAGTAAATATCTCATTATAATGCTGCGCGTCCAAAAGCCCATTCTCTGGAATGGCAAGTTGGGCTCTCATTAGCAACCCGTCCATACCACCGCGGAATAACATGAGTAATGCAGCGATAATGTACATGATACCGATTTTCTTATGGTCAACAGTCGTTAACCATTCACGCCACAAGTAGCCCCATTTCTTAAAATAGGTCAACCCAACGACGATCGCGAGTGAAGCTAGAACGATACTAGCCATCGCCCCGTAAATCATCGGTTCTCCTGTGACGAAAAATTCATCCCATTTCATTTAAAATATACCCCCTTCCAGTAGTTTCAGTTGCCGTTCGTCGCATTTTCCTCTGAATGATCCATGTTAGAATGGTCCATGTCCATTTCAGAGTGGTCCATCTCCGTGCTAGAATCAGAATCTGAGGAACCCCCATGATCATGTCCCGCATTCTCACCCTCAGGTGGCGGGTTAAACTCTAAATGCGTTGATTTATAGGTCTTTCTACCAGCAAAATTCATTTCTAAAAGAGAATTGAATTCTTCTTCGGTTAGATCCGAAGCCGTATCCTTGACTTCTTTAACCCATTCTGCGTATTCAGTAGGCGACATCGCTAAAGCTTCAAACTCCATTTGCGAGAAGCCTTTTCCGGAGAAGTTAGCATTCTTACCAACATAAGAACCCGGTTGCTCTGCCAGAAGATGTAGGGTATTAACCATATCGCTCATCGCGTACTTCTGACCACCAAGCTGCGGAATCCACAAACTCGATATTGCACCGTATGAGTACAATCGAAACTCTATCGGGCGATGGGTAGGGATATTAACGTAATTTACCGTTTCAATTCCTTCCTCAGGATAGCTAAAGTGCCATTTCCAATCCGAGGATGCGGCATAAATAACTAGTGGTTTCTCATTCTCATAACCTGCAGCAACATTCTCAACTGCACTTGTACTCCGTACCGTAACAACAGACAGCACAGTAACAATGATGATAGGTATGACAATCCAAACCATTTCTAACAACCAATTCCCCTCTTCATGAGGTGGCTCATAATCTGGTGCCGCTTTGGACGCACGGTACTTAGTAATTATGAAGATATACAAAACATAAACAACCAGTAGTATAATCGCCATTACTATCATTGAAAAAATAATGACTTCAGATTGAGTCTTGGCCGCCGGACCTTTCGGGTTTAATACAGCTAGTGAATTACAACCGGTCAGGAGAACAAGAAGCGCTGAAAAAACTACAAGCAGCAACCCTTTCCTTTTCATAGGATACTGATACCCCTTTCTCTAAATATCATCTTCCCGATCACATCGGAATGACTTTGTCTTACATCTAAGTTCTATGTTATGAAAGCACCAAATTAAATACAAATCATAGAGAAAGTAAATTATGTAATATATTTACAAATGTAATCATCTATATTGCTCCCACATTGAATTTATACCCCGTTTACGTCCATATTCGGTCATATTTCAGCAAATATCACGATTTCGATAATTGTTCACATTAATCATCATAAACGCATAAGTTCGGAAAATTGTCATATTATAAACATCGATTGTGATTATTATCACTTATTAAATGAAATAATCATCAATCACCTCTTTTGTTTTAGGTGTTTGATGACTATTTCATTCCGTTTATTCAGTTCGTGTTTACTTCGCCAGACTCTGGATCAAAAGAGAAAAAGACATCTCTCCCCTCCATTTCCGCAAGGAATATTAATTTCTCATTATTCCAGAGTCGCGTGGTAATCTCTCCTGGCTCTGCTCCCCCAACTAACTGGGAAATTAACGTCATTTTATGGCTCCGCAGGTTCAACCTTTGAATATCCGTAGACTTCCGGGTCATGACCATAAGGATATTCCTTTTTACGTCGATAGTAATCGATGACCGTATTACGGCTAACTGTCATTAACCATGGTTTCCATTGATCCGGCGCTAATGTACCTATGACATCGATTCTTTGAAATACTTTACGAAAAATCTCACTTACTAAATCATCTGTAACCCATCGATCTCCTGTCTTGAACAAGACAAATCGATAAACACCATCGAAATGTTGATCATATATACGCTCAAAATTCTCATGCAACCGGTAAGCACCTCCTCATGAGTATTAATCGAATCAGCACTACGAAAAGTATCAACCACTTTAAAATCAATTTTTATAAAAAATTATGTATAGCGACGCAAGTATGTTTGTCCAACACAAAAAAAACCGCAAGAACATAGGATTCCTGCGGTTTAGAATTGATTTATGAAGAAACGAATAGCCTAATTCTACAAAAGTTCTTTGCGAAGCTGCTCTGGCGACTTCGGTGAGAGTAAACCAAAAGGGATGTCGAATACTGTCTTAGCTCCGGCTTGTCCATCTTTGGATAACTTGTATACCGCACGCGTATAGGCTACAAGAACACTGGCAGTGAATTCTGGATTACTATCGAGTTTCAATCCAAATTCAATAATCTGCGTATTGTTCTCACCTGTGCGTCCACTTCTCAACACCGTACCACCGTGAGGCATTGCAGAGTGATTGCTCTTCAATTCCTCTTCACTAATAAAATTAACAGTTGTCACATAATCAGCGAAATAGTTAGGCATCTCTTTAATCTCACGTTCGATCTTCGCTTTATCTGCGCCTTCTTCGACAACAACGTAGCACTCACGAAGATGCTTATCTTTCGTAGTTAACACAGGGTCCTCACCTTTACGAACACTCTCTACCACGGATTCTACAGGAATCGTATATTGGACACCATTCTTTACGCCCTCAACACGACGAATCGCATCGGAGTGGCCTTGGCTAACGCCCTTGCCCCAGAATGTATACTCTTTACCTTCAGGAAGCACCGACTCTGCTAGCAAGCGATTTAACGAGAATAAACCTGGATCCCAGCCAGTAGAAATTACACTTACGTTACCACCTTGAAGTGCCGCCGCGTTAACTTTATCGAAATACCCAGGAATGTTTGCATGGGTATCAAAGCTGTCAACAGTGTTAAACAACGCTGCAAGCTCTGGACCTTGCTCTGGAAGATCAGTAGCCGAACCGCCACAAAGAATCAATACATCGATATCACCTTTATACTTCTCTACTTCCGAAATATGTACGACTCCGTTTCCAGCCGCCACATCGTCCGGATTTCTTCTTGAAAAAATTGCACGTAGTTCGAAATCCGGGTTTTGTTTCAGCGCTTTTTCCACGCCACGCCCTAAGTTTCCGTATCCTACAATACCTACTTTAATCGTTGTTGACACTAACGTTTCCTCCTTAAAATACAATCTGTTATCATTTTATCTTACTCTTGTTCATTTTTAAATAACTAACATAAAAAGTAAACAACTTTTCCACTGTATATAGTCGGGATGTACTATCATTCTACATATTTATACACGTACATTTCCAGTCCACATATATTTATAACCCGTTATAGGCATGTTCATTCGGGAAGAATAGTTGTACAATGATTACCGTCACATATTACACCCATAGATAAGGAGATTTGATGATGAATAGATTCAAAAACCGTTTTATCAGCTCTTTCACCATCGCCACAGTTGTATTGTTACTGTTCTCTGGTATAGCCAGCGCGCATGTCACTGTAAGCCCTGGAGTTTCTTCTCCTGGTGCATGGGAGACCTACAGCATCAAAATTCCAGTTGAGAAGGACATTCCGACCGTCAAAATTTCACTTGAAATACCAAGTGGTATGGAATTTCAACAATATCGCCCAGTGCCCGATTGGACAGTAGAGTTGGTCAAAAATGATACAGGTTTAATAACGATGATCACATGGTCTGCTGAAGGGGATGGGATACAACCCGGTCAATTCCAGCAGTTTGAATTTGTAGCTAAGAACCCTAAAGAAGAGAGCCACTTAGCGTGGGATGCTTATCAATATTATAGTGATGGAAGTATTGTAGAATGGACTGGCGCAGAGAACGAGAAGAACCCTCATTCAATTACAATGGTGACTACCGAAACAGGCACTGAAATGACAGGTGGCCATAACCATACTAGTGGAAGCGCCTCCTCAGGCAATACTGCTACTCCAGCTAGAGAAGCGACACAAGGTGGTTCTACAGCTGCAGGTACAACGAGCATCGTGCTGTCCTCGGTAGCATTACTTATCGCACTCATAGCCTTCTGGATCTCTTTACGCTCCGCTAAGAAGTCAACTTAGTCATACATGCTGAAACAACAATGAACCTCCTGAATCGCCCATAGAGCCGATTCGGAGGTTCTTTATTTTACACAGTAGCACCAAACTAGAGTTTGATTGCCCTCTGCTTGTTATATCGCTCCAATTGGAGTTTCATTTCCTGGATCACTCTCGATCCTCTTTTCATCAGGTGCAATTTTAAGCATACAGAGTAATGCAAGCAGCATACCACCAGTAGCACTAATAAAGAGTGCAGAATATCCAAATGTATCGATTAATAGGCCAAGCAAAGGTGGAGATGTAATTGCAGCTAGTGAAGATACGAAGTAATAGATCCCTGTCCGAGTACCGATACTCTCCTCACGCCCTGTCGATACAATCCAAGGATATGAATTAATATTAATACACGCCCAGAAGAGACCTCCAATAATAAGAAACACCCGCAACCAAAGGACAGACTGGATGAATATTAATGATCCGAAAATTACCATAAGACCAACAACACCGATTAAGATAATTTTCTTCTTCCCAAATTTAGCCCCAAGCCAACCACTCGGCAGAGCAAAAACAAGGAAAGCAAGTGAAAAGAACGTCAATGAGAAGGAAGCAGCGCTATCCGACATTCCTAATTGATTTTTACCATATAAGGTAAATAGGGCTTCGACTCCCTGATAAGCAACAAACCAGAAGAAGATAGCAGCCAAAATGAATACCGTCTTCTTGTCTAATTGTTCCCGAATCCGCACTGGATTTTTCGGTTTCACTTCTGAAGGATTTATAGTCGCTAAAGTTATAGGCTCCTTAATCACCGCTTTAAGCACAAACATGGAGAATAACATCACAAGCCCTGCACAAAGGAACGGAAGATAAGACCCCATCCCGTACAATTTAGAACCAATACCAAATGCAAGTACCGACCCCAGCCCGCCCATAAAATTAATGACTCCATTTGCCTTTGTACGCAGGTGATCCGGTGTAATGTCAGGCATCAGTGCGACCGTTGGAGAACGGAATAAGCTCATAGATAAGTTCATCAACACCATAAATATAACTAATGTAATGAACCCTGTATGTAAAGGAATTAGTGTGGCAAAAACAGCACCCAGTGGCATTCCGATTAACAAATAGGGCATCCGTCGCCCGTATTTGGAATTCGTCTTGTCACTACGGTGACCAATCCATGGCTGCAAAAACATCGCAAAATAATTATCAATCGTCATCATAAACCCGATCATCGCCGTACTCTTTAAATAGTTGTCCAAAAACAATGGAACAAACGCATTATACAAAGCCCAGGTTATGCTGATGCTAAAAAAACCAAGACCAAGCAGCCAAGTCTTTTTCACCCCATCACACTCCTAATAATTATAAAAGTTCTGCCAAACGGTCTGGATAATCTGTAATGATTCCGGCTACTCCCGCCTTAATTAGTGCTTTCATTTCACTTTGCTCGTTAACAGTAAATGCATGATAAACTACTCCCTGCTCCGCAGCAGCTGCGACGAGTTCTGGAATTACGGCAAACTTATTGGCATGCAGTGCATCTGCTCCTATCCGCTTTGCATAATCCCATGGCTCATATAAACCTTCCATATACAGAATGCCTGTACGGATTTCCGGCGCAAGCTTCTTACATTCCACCAAAGAATAATGATTAAAACTAGAAATAATAACTCGTTCCGACATTTCATATCTTTGCACTGTCTCAATTACTTTTTTCTCGATATCGGGATACATGACGATACCATTCTTAAGTTCCAAATTAATGATGGTTTCACTGGATTTCACAAGCTCTAATAGTTCCTCAAGTGTAGGAATTTGCTCTCCACGGTAATCTTCATGAAACCACGAACCAGCTTCATGCGATTTCACTTCCTCTAATGTCAAATCCTTTACCCATGCCGCAACCCCTGCCGTACGGTGCAGGTTCTCATCATGAATCAATATCAAATGTCCATCCTTCGTCACTTGTACATCCGTCTCAATCCCAGTTGCTCCAAGTTCTAGGGCACGGGCAAATGAAATCATCGTGTTCTCCGGGTAGAGTCCTGCTGCCCCGCGATGCGCAAAATTAATTATGTTAGTAGTCAAAATTTCGTCCTCCTTAAATAACATCATGCTACCTTATTGTAATTTAACATTGTTAAATCTGTATAAAGGAGAGGCGCTTTACGCCCCTCCTTTTACTGTTCATTGTTCGCTATTTCCTATACCAGAGACTTCAACTCGGCATTCAACCACGCTGCTTCCACGGCTGCTCTCGAGTCGTTCTTCATATCACCCGGTCTGCTGGCTTTACCGATAATGTACCCTTCAAAAGGGAGGCCAACATAATCAAATGTATATTTCAATTGTTGAATTAGGGGTAATGCTTTAATTCTCGGATTGTCTCCCCCAACAGTAATAACATATGCCTTTTTCTTAGCGAGAATAGCCTTCAAATCGTAATCAGGTGCTCGTAAGCTTTGTGACCAGCGGTCGATGAAATTTTTTAAAATTCCAGAAATCCCATACCAATATACCGGAGTGGTGAAAATAAGAACGTCATGTTCTAATACTTGTCTTATAATCCCATCATAATCGTCATCTACTGCATCAAAACCACCTTCATCATGCCTTTGATCGTGAATCGGTAATATCGTCTTATCGCGAAGTTTAATTTCCGTATGAGGAATCCCTTCAAGAACAAGTTTCGCTAGTTCCTCGGTATTCCCATCCTCTCTTGTGCTGCCGTGTAAAATTGCAATACTCATGTACCGCACTTCCCTTCTTATTGTGATCTTATGTTGATCCATCCGATGAAACAGCTTCCCTATTGTTATACTACGATTTAGCCATTTTATGCCAGCCCAGACTTCTTGACTAGGAACTTCCTCGACCAAAGTCCAGTCTACAAACGGTCTGCAGGCCGTTATCAGGCGCCACGAATCCCGTTAGAATAAAGACATGAACAACGGACAAATACAATTACCTTCGCCATAAAATCATAAAAGGAAAGTGAGTGGTTAGTATATGAAAAGGTTATATCGATCTGTGACAGATAAACAAGTCAGTGGATTATGCGCAGGGGTGGCTCAGTGGCTTGGAATAGATCCTACAGTAGTACGGCTAGTTGCAGTAGTAGCAGTATTGTTCAGTTTCGGTACTGTAGTTGCCTTGTACCTGCTCGGTAGTATCATCGTGCCCAAAGAGCCAACCTACGGTTTCGGACCTAATGACCAATTCTCAAGTTATTAAATTCTAATTATCCTAAAGGAGCGAATAAAATGAACCTATTCGACAGATTATCTAATTTAACCAAAGCTACGATCCATGAAGTATTGAACAAAGTAGAAGATCCCGTAATGATGACAGGACAATATTTACGTAACCTGGAGGGAGATATCGCTGCAGCAGAAAACATGCTCAAAGAACAGAAGATGACGGCTAGTATTCTGAAAAGAAAGAATTCTGAGGCAGAAGCAACATCGAAAAAATTCGAGTTAGATGCCTTGGCAGCACTAGAAGCGGGAGACGAAGATCGTGCCCGTCAAGCTGCTGTAGCTAAGATCAACTATGAGGAGCAAGCCGCACAGTTTGCAACTGAAGCGGAAGAAGCTAGAGGCCGAGTAATTGAGTTAGAAATTCGCCTGAAAGAAGGCAAAGAGGAATACGATCGTCTGAAAGAGAAGCAAAACGAATTAGCGGAAAGAGCACGTAAAGCGAAGGAACGTGCACAAGCTGAACGTCCTAACTTCAGCCGCGGCATAGAAAGTGGCGATGCAGCTAAAGGATTTCAACGAATGGAAGAAAAAATTCTAGCTTGGGAAGCTGGTGCTGAGGTCTCTGGCCATCAATACTCGCCTAGCGAGAGTATTAATTCTACTCCAGCAGTAGATGACTCCGCAGTCCGCGATGAAATCCAGCGTTTGAAGAACAAATTGTCCTCGAAATAAATCTTAGATCTGTAGAATCAGATCATTTACCAGGCAATTTTTTAGAGCTATAAGAAGAGCCCAGGATGTAAGTATCCTGGGCTCTTCCATTGCATCTGTATTGAAGTTAATTATTTAGTCTCTTTGCTTGCTTTGAAGATTTCACCGATAGCTCCTAAGCTACCCAGCGTCTCGATCGCATTCGAAGGAATAAATACTTTATTTGCAGGTCCTTTAGCGATATCACCCAATGCCTCAAAGGAACGATAAGCCAAAATTTGCTCATTCAATCCAGCGCTTGCCAAGAACTCAATCCGTGCCTTCTCAGCCTCGGCTACTGATCTAATAGCAGCTGCTTCCCCGAGTGCTTCCAATTCTTGAGCTTGACGTAAACCTTCTGCTTCACGAATACGAGCTTCCTTATCCCCTTCCGCCTTGAGGATCTTACTTTGCTTATCCCCTTCTGCGCGCAGAATCATATCCTGCTTAGCAGCTTCAGCTTCCAGAACGATAGCACGCTTGCTACGCTCAGCTTTCATTTGTTTGTCCATCGACTCTTGAATATCTAAAGGTGGTTTAATATCAATAACTTCAACCCGCTCAATTCTTACGCCCCACTTCTCAGTGGCCTCATCCAGGGCAACCCGGATTTCAGTTGAGATTTTCTCACGGCCGGACAATGTTTCATCCAGTTCCAGCTTACCGATAATTTGACGCATTGTAGCTGTTGAAATGTTTCTAACACCATATACATAATCGGAGATACCATAAGTAGCTTGTTCAGGACCTACGACTTGATAGAAAATAATCGTATCGATCTGTACTTGAACGTTATCTTTCGTAATTACGGTTTGTGGTGGTACATTAGCTTGTTGAATCCGTAGATCATGATTAACACGTACTTGATCGATAACCGGAATCAGAATGTTAAGACCCGGCGTTAGTAAACGGTGAAATTTACCTAGTCGTTCTACGACACCTACCCGCTGCTGTGGTACTACTTTGACTGTAAGTGAGATAAATACAACTACTACTAGAAGAACGACGACTATAATTGCCCATTCCATTAAATAATTTCCTCCCATCTTTCCACTTCGATAATGGTACTGCTTCGTTCCAGCACGCGCACCCGTTCATCCTTACGTAGAGTCTGTGTTGAGATGGCGCTCCAGGTATCTCCCCCAACCTTCACAATACCATACTGGCCTTGCTCGATCGGTTCGACCACTACTCCTTGCTTTCCTACTAATTCGGTCCCAGTATCCTGAAATCCTTTTGAAGCACGAAGCTTTTTGACAATTGGCTTTGTAAAAAAAGTCAAACCCAAAGCAACCAAACAACCAACCAACACCTGCAACAGGAATCCCTCTGGAGTAATGAGTGCGATAATCGCTGCGACCGCAGCACCTAGACTCAACCAGAGAAGATAGAAAGTTAGCGTCATCATTTCAAACACCAACAGAACTCCTGCGGCAATTAACCAAACTACCCATGCATCCATCTAGTAGATGCACCACCTTTCCGCATTATACTAATAGTATACGGGTATCTGAGTAAAAAGTATCAATAAATGAAAGTTTTGTATCTAAAAAATTATTCGGAACACTAAAAATCAGGACTTTTTTAGGTCTTCATTGTCAAAATAAGCCATGAAATTCTATTTTATTCGCAATTAGCACATCAGATCATTATCCTAAAATGGACTAATTCCTGATACTTGATCTCGTCCGATCAGATCTATTCTCTCCCAACGGCGCGATTTCCATCGACGCCTTAACAGGAACGTTTTAATCCATTCATCAGCTATAAAGGCAATATACACTCCCACCATTCCAAATCCGAAATACACTCCGAGCACATAGGATAGTGAAACACTGACAATCCATACAGACGATACGCTAATATATACGGGAACCTTCACGTCACCTGCTGCACGCAGTGCATTGATCAGGATCAGATTACCTGACCTCCCCGATTCCAATAATACCGCTAGCCATAATAGTTGCATCGCCTGACTAATGATTACTTCATTATTCGTAAATAACGAAATCAAAAAACTGGAGCTTAAAGCAATCAGTAAAGCTGAACCAGCTGACAACATTGCAGCAGCTCTAACATATATCTTGCCTCTCCTGTAAGCATCATCAAACAACTTGGCACCAACGTATCGACCAATCAAAATTTCCGTTGCCAGTGCGAGGGAGATGGTGAAGAGGTTGTTGAACATCCCGATATTCTGAGCATAAATTTTAGCTGATAGTGCCTGGGTACCTAAAAGAGCAATAAAAGAAGTAATACAAATTTGGGCCAAAGTCGAAAAAAAACTCTCCCCCGCTGTTGGAATTCCAATTTTAAATAACGCTGAAGCATGAGTTCGAATTGTTGCCCCTCGCAATTCCCGCGGCTTCCAAGTGAAATCCGTTTTTATCCTCAGCAAGATAAGCAGGAGAACTAAACCGATCAATCGGGAGAGCACTGTGGACATGGCTACACCTGTAATCCCAGAGAACGGCGCTCCGAACGACCCATATAAAACCGCATAATTGCCACCCAAATGAATCACATTAATTCCAAGAGCTACGTACATCGTCAAACGAGTCAATCCATAACTACGGATAATGGTCGACAAAGTTAACCGCACAGCCTCAATGAACACAAAACCACCAGTAATCAATAAATAAGTTGTGGCATCTGGAGCTAATTCTTCTGGAATGTTCATGAGACGGAATACAAATTTTCCACCACCTAGTAGCAGTCCACTCACTAGAATCCCAAATAACATATTTAAAACAATGGCTACGGAAGCCACTTCTGTCGCAGATTTCTCCCTGCCTGCCCCTAAATTCTGGGCAATAATAATACTCGTACCCGCTGACACAACATTAAACATTAAGTTTATAAAAAATAAAATTTGATTCGCTACCCCCACTGAAGCCACTGCCTGATCTGAATAATGACTAAGCATGAAAGTATCGATGTTGCCCATAAGCATACCCAAGAGCATTTCAATAAATATGGGCCAAGTCAGTGCAAACATCGATAAGTTACTACCCGTATTCTTCACCCAAACTCCCCCTTCATTGACAAAAAAATGAGAAGTAGATATAATCTCCCCATATTAACTTATACGTATAAGTATAAGAACTTAATCGAATAAGTAAAGAGGAGGAATCGTATGAAATCAAGTTTTGTTACTTTCGAAAATCTGAATTCAAAATTTCTGCAAAGCAGTAGGGATATCATTATTTATTTACCCCCTTCTTATGAGAGCTCACTTAATAAACAATATCCTGTTCTTTATGTACACGACGGTCAGCATGCATTTCAAGGAGACCTACAAGGTGGATCATGGGATCTACACATTGCAGCAGACCACTTAATCAGCGAAGGAATGATGCAGGAGATCATAATTGTCGCTATATCTTCCGTTTCTCATTTGAGGGTAACAGAGTATTTTCACTATAATCAGGATGTAGAAGAGCGCTACCATTATAAATGTGCCGGAGAGCTCTATGAACGTTTTATAGTTGAGGAACTTAAACCTTTGATTGATATTCGGTTTAGAACATTGTCAGATCAACAAAATACCGCGATGTTAGGGTCTTCTGCTGGCGGGTTAGTTTCCTATCATATTGGATTTCGTCGTCCAGATGTGTTTGGAAAAATCGGAATTCTCTCGCCATTTTTTGTCCAAACCGAGTTGGTGTCACTTGAATCTGGAGATCAGGACATGATTGAAACAAAAAATTATACAGAATTTGATGAAAAGCCTACTCCACCCATTAAAGTTTGGATGGATATGGGCGGCGCAGAAGGAACACTCATGGTTAAACATGTCCGTTCAGTTGCGGATCAATTCATTGATATTGGATTCACCCCAGGATCAGATTTCGTGTTCTTGCTTGATCCAGAAGCAAGCCATACTCAGGAGGAGTGGGCAAAGCGAATATATTCCGTTTTCTTATACTTCTTTGGTGATATAGGAACTCCGCAATGTATAGATATTGTTGGCAGAACAACCATTGGACTAAATGAACGACATTTACGATTATATCCCACCGTCACCTATGATTCCGGCTTCAAAATGAGTTTATTGCATGCTGATTATTCGATAGATCAACCTGATATTGTGTCAATTTTATCGGATGGTACCTTAACCCCGAATAGGGAGGGTTTAACGAACTTATCTGTTTCTTTTGAGAATCTAAAAGCTAGTACAAATATCGAGATCGTACAACATATTTCAGAGGCTGTTGAACTAGTCATTACTGTAGAGGTGCCGGATAGCACACCAACTGATACAGATATTCATGCTGGCATAAAACTTCAAAAAGTACGCGATGGCTTGTATGAAGGAAGATTCATATTGCCACGTGATCTTACCTTTGATATTAAGGTATCCAAAAAATTCGGGAGTCATGAGAAAAGAAAAGAGAGTCGTAGATTCTCAACTACAAATAATCAACATTTGAAATTCATTGTCGAGGAGTGGGAAGAATGAATCAGTCCAATCTCACAGGTCGAATCCTTCATGTTGGCCCCATAAAGTCAGAATATCTACAAAACGAACGTGGAATTACAGTCTATCTTCCGCCTAGCTATGATACTCAAAGTAATAAAGGTTATCCGGTTCTGTATTTACATGATGGACAAGGCCTATTCGAGCCCAATCCTTTCTCCGGAAGTTCTTGGAGGATTCATGAGACAACGGACAGATTGGTCTCACAAGGACTTATGAAAGAAATCATTATTGTGGGTATACATAATCGAGGCTCTGAACGACTTCATGAATATACTCATTCTTTAGATGAACTCGGGATTCAAGGAGCACCCGATATCGAGACTCGCGGAGAATTGTATGAACGATTTATTATTGATGAACTGAAACCTTATATTGATAACACCTTTTCAACGATACCAGGTAGAGAACATACGGCGTTAATGGGCTCCTCTTTAGGAGGGTTAGTAACTTATAACATCGGCCTTCGTAATCCTGAAATCTTTTCCAAGCTCGCAATTCTCTCTCCATTTTTCATTCGACTCAATTTAAACAGCTTACAAGAAGTAATCTTCTATAAACGCTATCCTGAAGTTGATAAGGCTAACTTATCCCTTTGGATTGATATCGGGGAAAACGAGTCGAATATTCTCGTTCAGCATGTTCGTAAAGTAGTAGACCAGCTCATTGATGATGGCTTCGTTCCTGGTCAAAACCTCATGTATTACGAAGTTCCAAATGGGGCCCATACTGAGAGGGACTGGGCACAACGTGTGCATGCTCCATTGCTTTATTTCTTCGGAACTATCGGCCATCCCGTATCAAATCATCTATATGGTAGGAAGGAACTAGGTTTGACCGGAATGGAAGTTAAGACAAATGCTGTTGTAACCTACGATAGTGGGTTTGTAATGACTGATCTATCCGGTATTTATCACGTTGACCACCATGATATTCTAGAGATTAAGCCAAACGGAACACTCATTCCACAACAAACTGGAAAAACTGAGGTGTCATATGCTTATGATGGCGCTGATTCTGTTGTCGGAAGATATAATATAATTCCCCATTTGAACGAGCAAGTCCAACTTTCTCTGTTAATTACAGTTCCTTATAAAATGCACTCAGTTGATACGCTATTCGTTGATAAGTTGGCGGTTCCGCGCCTATCTGATTGTAGTTATGGCGGGACATTTACACTGCCAAGGGACATCGGGATGCAATTCAGGATAAAAGTTCAGGATGGAAATCAAGAAACCTTCAGATCTCAGGATCCAAATTACTATCGTATTCTTAAAGTAGATCAGGATATGGCGGTTAAATATTTCGTAGAAGCTTGGGAAAATGACATCTCCACTTAGGTGCATCCTACATGGTTTGACAGGAAAAAACCGCGGTGATAGAGTTGGAGTGATATTTTACAATTCACAATGATTCATGGTTCATTCTGTCATCTGTCAATGGAGGCGACAAGTTGAGAAAGATCACAATGAAAGATATCGCACGTGAAGCCAATGTGTCTTCAGCAACAGTCAGTTATATTCTTAATCAAGTAAACAATCAAACCATTTCAGATGAAACACGTAACCGTGTTTTAGAAATAGCATCCAGATTAAATTATGTCCCTAACCTAACAGCAAGGTCACTTGTTAAAGGAAAAACCGGTCTGTTAGGTCTCTTATTAATGAGGAATTCAAACGACGGATTTTGGAGAAAATTATATTGGGGCATGTTAACTGAAAGATTAGAGTCGCTGTGTAAGGACAAGGGCTATCATTTACTCGTATCTTATATAGACACCAACAAACCGAGCCTAAATATTGTTTTAGAGCGTGAGTTGGATGGCGTTTTCCTTGTTGATGTTAATAGTGATGTATTCAATGACATATCCGTGCATTTTCAAATGGGTGTTCCGTTAATTGTGTTGGATAGCTATATTCAAGACCCCTTATTCTATAAGGTACTCATTGATTATGAAGAGGCCTTTTTTAAACTCAGAGAAATGGTTGGAGTAACATCGAAATCCTGGTTTTTGGTTACTGAAGCGTTTAATAATAAAGAGATGACTGAAAATATCATTCGCTCTTCACAGGTCCCAGCCGATTGTGTATATGTGCTCGATGCTGATAATATGGAAGGCTTGTCTTCTTTCCTTGAGCAACAACGTGGCAACATGGGGATCGTGACTAACGAATTTATTGGAACATTGGTAGCCAATGAAACCGTTCGATTGCAACTTGACGTGTTTGTCCTTTGTACTGGAGGATGTCCACATATACTCCCCCCAACAGTGCAACCGATTCATATGAATCCAACAGCAGATACTGCGGAACTTGCTTTTGAATTAATGCAACATCTTTTACATGCCCCCATACCTACTAATGTGGCTAATAGCATAGAGGATCCAGCTTCACATATAATATTTAGTAAGATGATGCGATAATCCTCCTCCTTTTTTCTCATTTAACTGGAGTAACTCGAGTACATTTAAGCATTCTCCATCTCTTTTGCATTAAAACGTAAAATCAGATGGAGAAACTTCATTTAAGTTGAACACGAGTCGATTTCAGTCATTTGAACTGGAGAAATCTCCTATCCTCACTTTAATCTCACTTCAATCTCACTTCATATCATTCAGTATTCAAACCAAAACAAGTGCTGCTATCTCCTAAAACTTTAGTTCCTTTTTCGATGTGCAAACGTTTGAATTATTTCGATGCCTGGGGTATGATGAGTTAATAAAGCGTTTACACTTGTAAGGAGGTCATTTATGAAATATCGAAATTGGTTTATCTCTTCAAGTCAGACATCCAGATGGACCCTACATGTAGCCTTAGTCACAACCCTATTCATAGTTCTACTGACAGGTTGTACTGGGGGCATTTCCAACACCTCTTCGAATGGAGCAAATGAGACAGAATCCCCCACAAATAATCTAAGCAATGATCCTAGCATACCTACGTTGACAACAACTTCCTTAGATACTCAGCCATCCACCGTTTATTATGAAATTTTCGTCCGCTCCTTTTATGACTCAGATGGTGATGGAATAGGTGATTTCAAAGGGCTTACGGAAAAGTTGGACTATCTGAACGATGGTAATCCAGATACAGACAATGATCTTGGTATCGGTGGGATATGGTTAATGCCTATTAACACTTCACCTAGCTATCACGGTTATGACGTCAGCAACTATCGGGAAGTCAATCCTGATTATGGTACAATGGAGGACTTCACAAATTTTATTAATGAAGCGCATAAACGGGGAATTAAGGTCATTATGGATTTAGTCGTCAATCATACAAGTAATGAAAATCCATGGTTCACCCAGTCCGCCAAGGACAAAAGTAGCAAGTACCGCAACTGGTATGTATGGGCCGAGGATTCCAATCGAAGCCTAGGTGGAACCAGTGCTGCTAGTACTGGTGATCCTTGGCACACTGTGGAGGGCAAAGATGGTCACTACCTCGGTATCTTCTGGGGAGGTATGCCAGATCTGAACTTCGACAATCAAGAAGTCCGGGATGAGATGAAAGATATAGGGAAGTTCTGGTTAGAAAAGGGGCTGGACGGCTTCCGAGTGGATGCAGCCAAACATATCTACGAGGATTTACTAACCGATAAAAGCCAAGAAACGACAGATAAGAATGTGGCTTGGTGGCAAGAGTTTCGCAGCGGTCTAGTGCAAAGTAATCCCAATACTTACCTCGTCAGTGAAGTATGGGATAAAGGAGCTGTGACGGTTGCCTCTTATCTCAATAAAGCGTTTGACTCCAGCTTCAATTTCAGCTTAGCTGAGACGATAATCCAGTCTGCTAAATCAGAACGAGACAACAACATTGGTTTTATTCTCGAACGTACCTATAAGCTATATGCTGAGAAGTCTGGTGGCGAATTCGTCGACGCAACATTTCTGACTAATCATGACTTAAACCGAGTAATGAGCCAATTAGAGGGGAACAAAGAACATGCTAAGATGGCGGCGAGCCTCCTGCTGACTCTCCCAGGAAATCCATTTATCTATTACGGAGAAGAGATTGGGATGCTTGGAGTAAAACCTGACGAAGGGATCCGCGAGCCAATGGTTTGGTTCACAGATGACAGTGCCGCTGGACAGGCGACTTGGCAGGCATCTATCAACAATCATGGCACAGCAAGATCTAGTGTGGAAGAACAATTATCTGATCCAGATTCTCTACTCTCCCATTATCGACAATTAATTCGTTGGAAAAGTTCTATACCCGCTCTAAGAGACGGGGGAATCCAAGAATACACGACCGATAATGCCAGTTTGGCAGCTTACATCCGTCAGAGTGATGAGGAAACGGTTCTTGTTGTTCATAACTTATCAGGTAAGGAACAAACGTTAGGATTAGCTCTGGACACAGATCTTGGCGAATTTAAGAGTATTTTGCAAGCCACGAAACCAGAGGCTACCCTTACTAGTAACACGTTAACTTTACCGGCTTATACCACTGTAATTCTCAAATAGTTACACTGCAACTCTCCTGTTGCTCAAGAACATAAAGGGGCTGTTCCCAGGTCGATAAAGACTTCTGGGAACAGCCCCTATTCACGTGTTTATATAAATCAAAATTGCTTATTACGCTGGAACATCTTTATCCGTCTCGATATGAAATGCATTTAAGGACTGATTTAGTGACTCAGCAAGCTCCTCTAAACGGTTGGATAGCGCAACAAGTTCTTCACTTACCTTATATTGATCTGAAGACATGGAGGCCACCTCTTCCGTTGAAGCATTACTCTGCTGGACTACTGAACTTACGTTCATGATGAATTCTCCCAGCGATACTTGAGAGGCCAACAGTTCATGAACCGAGGTAGAGGAGCTCTGAATATCTCCCACGAAATTCTCCATTTCCCCTGTCACGTTCTGAAAGATGGAACTCACCTCGTTCACCGAGTTTAATTGCTCATCAAACATAGGTGAAATACTTAGCAATACATTCACCGTATTCTGAATCGCTTCCTGAATTTCCTCTGTAATCATAGACACCGTCTGAATTGAATTGTTAGATTGAACAGCAAGTTTACGTATTTCCTCCGCAATGACCATGAATCCTTTGCCCGCTGCGCCCGCTCGTGCCGCTTCGATTGAAGCATTAAGCGACAGGATATTCGTCTGCTTGGTCATTTCCACCATGGGTGCTAATATGTTTCGGATTGAATAGGTGCTCTTACTGAGCTTGTCGGAATTTTCTTCAATTAATCCGGTCATACGTGTAACGGCTTCTGTTTTGCTGACTAACTGCTCCATATACTCTTTGCCCTGATAACTAACTTCAATAACACGTTCAACCGATTGATTCATCGTATCATTCATTTCAACTACTTTGTTCATTTGAGTGCCTATATCCTCTACAAGTTCAGTACCTCTCTCTGCTTCATTAGCTAAACTTGCTGCACCTTTGGCAATTTCTAATGTTGCTCCTGATATTTCCCCTGCGGTTTGAGATGTATCCTTCGATGCCTTTGCCAAATTCTCAGCTGTCGTTAGTAATTCCAGCGTCGAATGGTTCGTTCGATCTACCAGCAAAGAAATCTGTTCCAGCATCTTATTGAAACTATGTCCGAGTCGGCCAATTTCATCCCGCCCCTTAAAATGAGCACGCACCTTCAAGTTCCCGCGCTCCCCTTCTTCCATCAAACGACATAATTTCTCCAGTGGCTTGCCAATCATTCGGACCAAAGAATATCCAATAAGCAGTGCCACAATAATAGCAAGCAACAATACGATTAACATCACATAAATTAGCTTGTCCGCTGCACTGAGGAAGTCACTTTCAGGAGCATACCCTATAATGCGCCAATCCCCCGTTAGCAGTGGTTGATAAACCACCAATTGTTTAACACCTTGTTCATCTTCCCTGCTGAACGAGCTTTGTTCACTCTTCAACACACTGTCATCTAAACCAATAAATGACTCGGACTCCAATAGTTCAACATCGGGGGCATGAACGATCTTATTGTCCGCTGTCAGGATACGTACTTCTCCGGAATTACCAATCTTTAAATTGGATAATAAGCTTCCGAGCGATCTCTCCTTGATCTCTATTAACAGTATGTATTCCGCATCCGGGTTCTTCATGTTTCGTAACAGTCTACCCATGGTTACCGTTGGTTCCGTGTAGGCGTCGAAGAACCCCTTCGAAAGTGCGGGTAACCATACTGGTTCACCACTAGCATCAAGGACCGACTTCACCCTACTCTCAACAACCTCATCCGTGCGGATAGCAGCAATACCAGTAGACTTGTACGATTTAACATCTTCCATGCTCTTGCTGACAAGTCTCACAGCTAATAACCGATCATCGGACGCTCTCAAGGAATCCAATCTTTTATTAATCCGACTCTCAGCTTGATTCTTTGTTACAGTATCAACATTTTCCTTGTTCACGATCTCCAAATCACTCTTCAAGGTCTGATCTACAGCTAACTGTCTAGATATCGATTCATATTGTGTAAACAGGAAATCAAGCTTGTCCGCCGCCTGTTCAATCGCTTGACTCGATGCCATCCCAACCTGACCACGGATGATTTCTTTGGACATGACATACGAGCTTAACCCCAAAACCACTGACAACAATACAATCGCCCCAAATATAATAAAAAACAACTTCATTCCGACCGACTTAAATTGAATCCGACCCCAAAATTTCATAGTTTGCCTCCCCCTTCTAATGGGTAATTTCAGTAAGAAATATTCAAAGGGTTTTTATTGTGAAAAAATGGTATAGCCTCTCGCGAATGCTGAGACTATACCATTAGTGATTTTGCTCTTTATGATGGATCTACTTGGATCCTCTATGTTGTAATTATTAACCTTTACTAGCGCCTGATGTTAAACCATCAACCAGTAATCGCTGTAGAAACATGAACAATATTGTAATCGGCACGGCGATTAGGACTGCTCCAGCTGCAAATAATGTGAAGTTGGAGTTCTGGTTACTATTAACCATGTCCCACATCCCGACCGCAATGGTCCATTTGTCTTTAGACCGGAGAACGAGCCTAGCAAAGATGAAATCCGCCCATGGGCCAACAAACTGGAGTAATGCTAGATAGGTCAGTATAGGCCTAGATAAGGGCAAAATAATACGTGAGAAAATAGCAAAATTGCTGGCTCCATCAATTCTTGCCGCTTCATCCAGAGATCGAGGAATCGTGTCAAAAAATCCTTTTGCTATCAACGTTCCTCCTAAAGGTGCTCCAGATGCATACACAAGAATTATAGCGGTGTGTGTATCCAACAAGTTTATTTCTTTAAGCAATAAGAAGATTGCAATCATACTCATAAAACCAGGAAACATCCCTAATACCAGCACAACCGAAAGCGCAGTCTGACGTCCACGAAACCGGAATCTGGATACAGCATAACTAGTAAGCAAGATAAGAAGGACTCCTAGTATCGTTGAAAAAGTAGCAACCTTCAAGGTGTTCATATACCATTGTCCAAATAGAACAGTTTGTGAATGGAATAGCTCTTTGTAGTGACTAAACGTAATGGACTCGGGAAACAGTGTTTTACTATATAAGGACTTTCCGGGCCGAACGGAACCCATTATGATCCATAAGGCCGGGTAGATCGCCGCAATTGCCAATAAAACCAATGTAATATAGCTTACACCTAACCGTAGGTTATTTTTGATTTTATGTCCGCTCATTGGATCATATCCTCCTCTTTAAATGACTTGGTTCGACGATAGTTGTATATCGAGAACGAGGCAACGATCAAGAAGATAATGATACCGATAGCAGAAGCCATGTTGTATTTATTCTGATTTAGCGTTAGTTTATATAACCATGTTACTAGCAAATCAGTAGCTCCAGCATATTGATAGTCGCCTTTGACTGGATCTCCACCTGTCAACAGGTAGATCATATTGAAATTGTTAATGTTACCAGCAAACTGCATGATGAGCGTTGGCGCCGTTGTAAATAAAATCATCGGTAAGGTAACGATCTTGAACTTTTGGAATCCAGTCGCACCATCGACCTCAGCCGCTTCATACATATCTCTTGGTATCGTTGTCAGCACTCCCATGATGAGTAACATAGAGACAGGAATACCAACCCACATATTAACGACGATTAAGGTTACCTTGGCCCAGAATTCATCGGTCAGCCACGGCAGCCCTCCAAGTCCAAAATACCCAAGATATTGATTTATTGCTCCAAACTGGCCGTTAAACATCATTCTCATAACTAGTAACGAGATAATCTGCGGAATTGCGTAGGGAAGAATCAATATCGTTCTCCATAACCCCTTAAAGCGAATCCCCTTTTGATTAATGAGCAATGCAACTAGCATTCCTCCGAAATAGGTGGTGACCGTTGATAACACTGCCCAGATAATAGTCCAAGTCAATACACCATAGAAAGTTTGACTCCAGGTCTTAAGTACTAATAGGCTTTTAAATGTATCGAATCCAACCCAACCCACTAACTTAGCTGGAGGTATATGATTCGGTGCAGAATAGTTAGTGAATGACAACATCACCATAAATATAATCGGCATCACCGTTAAGAATAAAATCCCTGTAGCAGGAATACTCAAAAAGGCTAGGGCAAATTTATAGTCAAGTACATATCTGACTGACTGCCTGAAATTATTCACTTGTTTCCCAAGTTCCCTATCCCGGCCAATCTTTCTGGCATCTTTGACATTTAGAATATAAACTCCAATAAAAATCAATAGAAACAATATCGTAATCAAACTAGTTACCATTATAAAAATGGAATGGTCCCCGTCCATCCATTTTCCTTTTACGAGCATTCTTGGCTTTTCCCCAAGAGTAACAATTCCCCATAGTGCTCTTGGCAAATTATTAATGAGATATGTAACGCTAAAGACTTCAAATATTAACAAGATTAATCCTTTTATAAATTGCCGGTTATATAATTGTCCCAATCCCATGCATAAAATTGACAGTATCGTTGCTTTGTTCCGATGTCGGTCCATTGCGTTCCTTCTCCTCTCCCTTTGAAATCGAGGAATTACCCGCCGCCCTTAGGCCGCGGGTAAAAACAGCTCCACGTGGGTAGTATTATCCTCTGATTACTCGGCAGCAACTCCGTTGTTCAGATCTGTAATTTGTTTCAGAGCATTTTCCATCGTTGCTTTTGGATCTGCGTTGTTATTCCATATTTCTGTTAAAGCTGCTCCCATCGGAGACCATGTGTTACCTATTTCCGGAATAGAAGGCATTGGTTGAGAATTAGCAGCTTGAACTGCAAATCCGGATACGATTGGATCATTTAAAATTTGATCTGACTCTAGAGCTTCCAAGTTAGTAGGAACTGAACCAACTGTTTCGTTCAAGAGAAGTTGGGCTTCCTTCGACGATGCGAATTCTGCAAACAATTTAGAAGCATTTGGATATTTCGTAAACGAGTTAACAACGTAAATTTTCATACCTGAGAATGAAATAGCTGTCTTCCCATTAATCGTTGGAATTGGTGCTATTGCTAAGTTATCGCCTAAAACTTCTTTGTAACCAGCAACTTCCCAAGGACCGTTGATATCCATAGCTATATCGCCAGTACCGAACAAACCACGTTTGATATCTGCGTTAATATCGCCAGCCTTGATTGGAAGAATTGCATTCAAGCTTTGGAAAACCTTCAGGCCTTCAATTGCGCCATCTTTAGCAACACCAATATCATCTTTGTTGGTACCATTGTCACCGAAGAGGTATCCTCCACCAGTTGCGATAAACGGATAGTTGTAATACATATTACCTGCTTCCCACATCAAAGCGTATTTCTTTTTCTTAACATCATTAAACGTTTTTGCGAACTCAATGACTTCTTCGAAGGAGGTCGGAGGAGTTGGCACAAGTGACTTGTTATAGAACAATGCATAGGTTTCAGCTGCTCTCGGATAACCGTATAACACACCATCATATGTGGATGCTATAATAGAAGCTTCCGTATTGTTCTTTGTTGTTTCTTCTGCGAACACATCATTAGCTAAAACTAAACCTGAATTCGCAGCTTCACCCATCTTATCATGCGGAGTAATAATTACGTCAGCTGCAAGTCCGGAAGGACCATCTGTTGTCAATCTACCTACTTGGTCTGTAGGGGCAACTTCTTCAATTTTCACCTTAACACCATACTTCTCTTCAAAGCGTTTCACAATTTCATTCGTGAATTTTATTTCGTCTTTACTATCCCAAATTAACAATTCTGCGCCTTCTTCAGGCACAAGCGCCGTGTCAGCTGGTGCTGGCTCTGTAGTATTCTCAGGTGTATTTTCAGTAGTTGGTGCTGGAACATTGTTGCCACCGTTAGCAGTGTTGTTCTTCGAACCGCAAGCTGTGATAGACAGCATCAAAGACATTGCAGCAACTAGAACTAGTAGCTTTTTAAGTTTCATTAAATAACCCCTCCTAAAATGTATACATCATGACCACCAAGAAATTGCGCAAACGATACCATAAATTCTGAAGATGTCCCCCGTATTACCTTAATCTCTCTTAAAAAACCTGAGACAAGACCAGTTTTCAGGATAGAAAGCGCTTTATCCTTGGGAACATCATACAACACAGATCCATCTTTGTAAAAACGTTTGCACATATCGTTTTTATGTTCTTTTGCCCACTTATCTTTGGATATCTCCAACATACTCACTTTATCGCATTTTATCTTTATTTAATGAAAAAAATAACTCACTTTTTGTTGATAACTCCTATGTTTCCCCTTATAAATCAACACTTTATTAGGATTATTTATTCCTATTAATTCCTTAAATATTATGTGCAAAAAAATATGTTGTCATCTTGTACAACGGTTTGAACAGTGTTATACTCCTGAGCTATATTGGATATTACATAGGTTACTATCTCCTAATCACATACGAACTATAGGAGATTCTTAGCGAAAGGTACATCTTCGGCTGTAGTTCTTCGGCCTATTTGTATCTTTTTTGATTATCAAAAGTATATAGGAGGAATTACTCAATGCTACTAGAAGCAATTTATCATCGTCCTAGATTAAACTGGTGTTACGCCTATGATCGTGAGACCATTCATCTTCGGTTACGTTCCAAGAAGAATGATCTTTCTGAGGTATTTGCTTACATAGGTGACAAATATGCATGGGAGCAAACAAATGAATTGATTCCTATGAAGAAGCTAATATGCGATGAAATGTTCGATTATTGGGAATGTTCGGTGAAACCTCCATTTCGCCGTTTGAAATATGGATTTTTGTTGCAATCTGGACACGAACAACACTGGATGTCCGAGGATGAGTTCACTATTACACACCCAACTACCCCCAATCGTTTATTTGAATATCCCTACCTTAACCCGTCCGATATATTTATAGTGCCAGATTGGGTTAAAGATGCCACCTTTTATCAAATTTTCCCGGAACGCTTCGCCAATGGAGACCCCCAAAACGATCCTGCAGGTGTTCTTCCCTGGGGTGGTAAACCTGAGCGTGACAATTTCTTTGGAGGTGATCTGCAAGGAGTTATCCATCACTTGGATCACTTAAGCGAACTCGGCATTACAGCTATTTATTTCACGCCTGTATTCACAGCAACGACCAACCATAAATATGACACTACCGATTACATGACAATCGATCCACATTTTGGTGATGTAGAGACCATGAAACAACTTGTTATCGCTTGTCATGAGCGGGGAATTCGCATTCTACTCGACGCGGTGTTCAATCATTCAGGTAAAAAGTTCGCGCCATTCGTTGATGTACTTGATAAGGGAGAACATTCCGATTATAAGGATTGGTTTCACATACATAAGTTCCCTCTAAATGTGGTTGATGGGATTCCAACCTATGACACTTTTTCTTTTGATCCGATAATGCCTAAACTAAATACTGGTAATCCAGAGGTACGGGACTACCTGCTGCAAGTTGCACATTTTTGGATTAAAGAAGTCGGAATCGACGGTTGGAGACTAGATGTAGCGAATGAGGTCGATCATCAATTTTGGCGGGAGTTCCGTAAAGTTGTGAAGCAAGCTAACCCTGAGGCATATATTCTTGGGGAGGTTTGGAATGAGTCATCCAATTGGTTGCAAGGAGATCAATTTGATGCAGTCATGAACTATCCTTTTACCGATGCCGTACTAGATTTTATCGCAAATGGAACCTTAGACGCTCAAGGCTTCGCCCATGCTATCGGCAAACAGTTATCGCGTTATCCGCAGCAGGCAAGTGAAGTTGCATTCAACCTACTCGATAGTCATGATACTCCACGTCTGCTAACTGTTTGTGAGGGGAACAAGAATAAAATGAAATTGGCTTCCGTGTTATTATTTACTTATAGCGGAACGCCTTGTATCTACTACGGTAGTGAAATCGGCCTCGACGGTGGACAAGATCCGGATAGCCGAAAATGTATGGAATGGGATGAAACGTTACAAGATCGCGACTTATTTAATTTCTACCAACGACTAATTTCTCTGCGCAAGGAACTTCCTGCACTACGAACAGGTTCGCTCCAGTTTTTGTTGGCTGAAGAATCCGCTACAAAGTTAGCCTTCAAGCGCCAGATTGGTGATGAAACAGTACTCGTACTGCTCAATAACGATAATTCCGCTCAGACGATAGAGCTAGTAGTGGAGCAATGCATGTGGTTAAATACCAACAACGACATCACTATAGAGGCGAAGGGTAACACATTATCAGTCCACCTTCCAGCCTATGGATATGCTATACTAACGGCAATCAAGTAGGAAAGATACCAATACCAACCGAAATAAGCAGGTGCCTATTATATACTACTTAGGCACCTGCTTATTTTATTTGATACCTATTAGGTCCACGCCCAGAAAAACCCATCTCTATCCCAGGCAATCTTCCCAGCGTGCAATTTACGAAACGCCTTCTTTACTTCTTTGGAAAGTGATGAATGTCCCTTCTCATTCACAAAAACAAACTCATCCCCGAAATGTGACTTGACATAGGCTATGGCATCACTTTGACTAAGGATTCCTTTAAACTTGATTTCATTTACCATCCATTCGGCAACGTCATTCTCTGTATACTCCACTAAAATCCTCCCTACTATATCGGCTTATGTTGTGAACAACACAATATACAGATAGGCGTTGTAATAAAAACCAGTCTACATGTTGCTAACGATCTTATCTATTTCACTCTTCAACAATAGATACCTATGGACATTTCTCATGATTGGAACTTTAGTTAGTTTGTTTTTATCCACATAAACTTTCATTTGATCCTTAGTTAGACCTAAAGATTCCCCTGCTTCCGTAACCGTTAATACAACTTCATTACTTGTCGCATTAAAAGTTTTCTTCGCCTTTTGATTCCAATCCTCAAATGCAAGCATATATAATAAACCCTTTCTTAAATCATTCTTTTTAACTAGATCCTTCATTATACCATGAATGCACAAAATTTGAGCCAATTAGAGAAATCTCTTTCAATCCTCCCTTTATGTAAAACGTTTGCTCAAACCATAATCCAGCTCTAATTTATTTTATTGCAAAAATATCAGATACAATTCCTGGACATACCCAAAAAAACCTATATCATTCATATTTACCAGGTTAATATTCACATATATAGACATGATTAGGGTTAGTTCATTCTTAGGTCACACTTTCACTGGGAATATCTATTTACAATCTATTACCTTTAGATTAAAATTACAATGTAAAAGCAAACGGTTCCACAGAGGAGTTTTATTATGGCTGTAACCATAAAGGATGTTGCCAAAAGGGCTGGAGTATCACCTTCTACCGTGTCCCGGGTACTATCCAATCACCCTAGAATCAGTACCGAAACTTCAAGAAAAGTAAAACTTATTATGGAAGAGATGGGTTATCACCCTAACATCATGGCCAAGAGCCTAGTTTCCAAAACAACGAATAGTATTTGTATCATGTTACCGAAATCAGCCGAGGAGTTATTCTCTAACTTTTTCTTCATGGAGTTGATTCGTGGTATTGTGACACAAGCTAGTCGTCTGGGATACGATGTGTTGATCAGTTCAGGTTCTAATGAGAAAGAAGAAGTTGATGGAGTATCTAGGCTTCTGAATGGACGTCGGGTTGATGGAGTGATTCTACTTTATTCGCGCAAAGACGATCCAGTTATCGATTTTTTACATGACAATGGACATAATTTCGTCTTGATCGGACGCAGTGAACAATATCCCGACATTTTATCGGTAGATAACAATAACGTACAGGCTTCTTATGATGCCACGAAACACCTAATCTCTTTGGGACATGAGCGAATTGGATTCGTCAGTGGACCACCACATCTTGTTGTATCCAAGGATCGACTCAAGGGCTACTTAGACGCACTTCATGATGCCGGACTCGAGTCGAAACAAGAATGGATTGTGGAAGGTGAGTTCCTTCAGGAAAGCGGCTACCGAGCCATGTCATTCTTCATGAATCTCCCTGATCGTCCCACATCCATTGTGCTGATCGACGATGTCGTTGCCTTCGGTGTTTTACGTGGATTAAATGAGCTCAATTACAAAGTTCCTGAGGATTTATGTCTAGTTAGCTTCAATAACATTCCTTTAACGGAATTATCAACACCACCACTGAGTAGTATAGATATCGGGATATATAACTTAGGTTATACCGCTTCCCAGGTCTTGATCCAGTCTATTCAGAACAGTAACGATGCATCTTACCAAAAGCGACAGATCATTCCTCATCGCTTAATTGTTCGCGATTCGTCTATGTACTCTGTACCGAAGCACTAAGTAATAAGCACAAAAATAAATGAAGCATTCTGCTTCTTTTATTTTTTACACTTTGTTCAAACGTTTGCGCTATTGAGAGGAGAAAGTTATATGTCCCCCATTAAAGCTTGTTTATTCGATTTAGATGGTGTCTTAGTTGATACCGCTAAATATCACTATCTAGCTTGGCAACGATTAGCAAATGAACTAGGATTTGAATTTACTGAACAAGATAACGAGAAGCTAAAAGGTGTTAGTCGTATGGCCTCACTAGACATTTTATTGAGTATCGGTGGGCTTAGCTTGGACGAATCCGTCAAAAATGAGCTTGCAACTCGTAAAAACGAATGGTATTTCCAGTCCATCTCGACGATGGATCATTCAGAAATCTTATCCGGTGCGCTGGAGTTTGTTAAAGAATGCCGCGATCATGGCCTAAAGATTGCCTTAGGATCCGCCAGCAAAAATGCAATGACGATCCTAAATAATACAGGCCTTACTCCATATTTCGACGTGATTATTGATGGGACTCGAACGGCGAGTGCCAAACCCGATCCAGAGGTGTTTATACTTGGAGCTGCTGAATTAGGTGTTCTTCCAGAGCAATGTGTCGTCTTTGAAGATGCTGAGGCGGGAATTGAGGCCGCACGTCGCGCTGGTATGGCTTGTGTGGGTATTGGATCACCACAGACTCTTGGCAGTGCTGATTTCGTGATCCCCTCACTCCAAAACATGTCGGTAGACCGTCTGCAAGAACTAACAACAGACTCCTGCATGTAGATATCACTAGGCAGTAGTTTTCGCTATTCACCATATAATATCATCAGTATGATGACTTAAAGGAGCCGATTAACGTGAAACAATATTTAAAACTGGATGAATGGTCAATTATTGAAGATTCTTTTGATCCGACAACGCATGAGATATCCGAAAGTATCTTTAGTATTGGTAACGGATTCATGGGGCAACGAGCTAATTTCGAAGAGCAATATAGCGGTGCCTCCTTACAAGGTAGCTACATGGCTGGAGTATACTATCCCGACAAAACCCGTGTTGGCTGGTGGAAGAATGGTTATCCTGAATACTTTGCCAAAGTGTTGAACAGCACGAACTGGATTGGTATTAATGTATTCATCGAGGGAACGGCTTTAGATTTGGCAAAATGCAATGTTAAAGACTTCGTTCGTGAATTAAACATGAAAGAAGGATACTTGTCCCGTAGCTTTGTAGCCACGCTTGAGGACGGTAAAGAAATTGAAGTGAAAACTATCCGTTTCGTCAGCATCACACGTCACGAAATTGGAGCGATTCGTTATCAGGTAACTCCACTCAATTTTTCAGGTTCCATTACGGTTGTCCCTTATCTTGACGGCGACGTTCAGAACAAGGACTCCAACTATGAGGAAAAATTCTGGCTTGAAGTAGAAAAATCAGCCGCTAGTGATCTTTCCTACCTTACCTTAAAGACTAAAAAGCTGGACTTTCATATCACCTCCATCATGGCCTTTGACGTTTATAAGAGTGATGAGAAGTTAGATATTGAACCTTCGCTAACCGAACGCGAGAAATATGTAGCCAGTGAATTCACTGTACATGCGGAACAAGGTATCCCTTTAACCCTGTACAAATATGTAGCCAACGTTACTTCCCGTAACTATGGGCTTGGTGAACTAGTTCCGGCCGGGAAAAATTCGCTTCTAGCTGCAAAAGCAGCTGGATTTGAAGCGTTGCTTGCTGAACAAGCGGTAGCATGGAATGAGAAATGGAAAGGCAGCGACATTATCATTGAAGGAGATGTCTCGGCACAACAAGCGGTGCGCTTTAACATTTTTCAATTGAATCAAACCTACAGCGGGGAAGACGACCGTTTAAATATCGGACCTAAAGGCTTCACGGGTGAGAAATACGGCGGAAGCACTTACTGGGATACTGAGGCATATTGCGTCCCATTCTATCTCAGTACGGCGGAATCAGATATTGCTCGTAACCTACTCATATACCGTTATAAACACTTGGAGAAGGCGAAGGAAAACGCTAGAAAGCTTGGATTCACTAAAGGTGCCCTTTTCCCGATGGTCACGATGAACGGCGAAGAATGCCATAATGAGTGGGAAATCACATTTGAAGAAATCCATCGGAATGGTGCGATCGCTTACGCAATCTATAACTACGTTAACTATACTGGTGACAAATCCTACCTAGGGCAATACGGTCTAGAGGTTCTCGTGGAAATCTCTCGTTTCTGGGAACAACGTGTTAACTACTCAACTGCTAAGGGGAAATACGTAATTCTTGGCGTTACCGGACCAAACGAGTATGAGAACAATGTCAACAATAACTGGTACACTAACCGAATTGCCGTTTGGACGCTAGAGTACACATTGGAAGTAATAAGTTACCTCAAAGCAAACGAGGAAGTCCATTATCTCGAATTGGCTGATAAGCTAAAACTGCAAGATGAAGAAATGAAGCAATGGAAAACGATTATAGATAATATGTACTATCCTTATGATGAGGAACGTCAGGTGTTCTTACAACAAGATGGCTTCTTGGATAAAGAACTTATACCCGTGAAGGACCTGGCCCCTGAGCACTTACCAATCAACCAGAACTGGTCATGGGATCGCATTTTGCGCTCTTGCTACATTAAACAAGCCGATGTACTACAAGGTCTCTATTTCCTTGGTGATCGTTACGACCTGGAGACTAAGAAACGTAACTTCGACTTCTATGAGCCATTGACCGTTCATGAATCATCCCTGTCACCTTGTCTACATGTTATCCTTGCCTGCGAGCTTGGCTATCAAGATAAAGCATATGAAATGTATCTGCGTACGGCCAGACTCGACCTCGATAACTATAATAACGATACAGAGGATGGCTGCCATATTACAAGTATGGCGGGAACATGGATGTCTATCGTTCAGGGCTTTGGTGGATTGCGTGTGAAGGATGGCGAGTTGATTCTACATCCATTCATTCCATCCCACTGGAACTCGTTCTCGTTCAAAGTTATGTTCCGTGGTTCTCGTCTCAAAGTGAACGTTACTGACAACAATGTTACCGTAACAAATGAAACGGAAACTTCGGTCTCCATCAAGGTTTACGATCAAAGCTACACAGTAAGTAGACTTGGAGAAGTTCAAGTACTACGTTCAGCGGTTACGATCTAAAAAAATAAATAAAGAGCAGTTCCCGATCTTAAGTATATGATCAGGGAACTGCTCTTATTTATTGTTTTTTTCAAGGACTAGTTGGATCCAATAGGTTGATTACTCCACTTATTCTCCAGTTGCTGTGGAGTGTAAGTCTCCATCTGATGTATCAGTTCTTCCGCATGTTCAGCGACATTAAGCAAACTTAAGTGCGTGGGCTTGACAAAACCTTCAGTAATGCTAGTGTGAATCATCTTAAGTAGTGGATCAAAGTAACCTTTGACGTTCAGCACACCAACCGGTTTCTGATGAATGCCGATTTGCGACCAACATAGTACCTCGAACAATTCTTCATAGGTTCCAAAACCACCGGGTAAGGCAATAAATCCGTCAGCAAGCTCCGCCATCTTAGCTTTACGCGAATGCATGCCATCTACCTCAATCAGCTCTGTCACTTCCCTGTGCACCACCTCACCGGCAAATAGTCCGGTTGGCATCACTCCAATTACTTCACCACCACAAGACATAACCTCATTGGCTGTCACCCCCATAAGGCCCATCCTTGATCCACCGTATACTAAACGATAATTCTGCCGTGCCATATACCCGCCGAGCTCAATTGCTGCTAGTCTGTAAGCCTCATCAGATCCCATGTTGGACCCTGAAAAGACACAAATTGTTTTCATATTATCGCCTCCAACTCAGGTATCTATATGTATAGCAAAAGACAATTATAATTATACTGTATTTTTGTAAAATGTAATGTAACCCTCTACTCAAATACAAAAAATACAACCGGAAGCTACAGGTAAGTAGATCCGGCTGTATTTATTCGGGAGCTGGGTCTTCAACCGGCTGCTATGATGTCACAGCGAGAACGACCATCCCGATCCCTTGAACCTTTAGCTTATTGTATTCTAGGGCACTCACAAATTCCCCACCATACCGTACCTTCCAGCGCCCAAGATTAGGCAGGTCAAGTATAGTAAGATGGCGATTAGCGTTATAAAGTACGTACAGATGAAGGTCAGGGTCTCCTCCTGCGTGGTTTCGAAGTGTGTAGGCTACAGTATGACTTGGTGCATTCTCAAAAATGAGATGCTCACGAATTTCCTGCGCTTTACGGAGAGAAAAGGCGGGATGAGCTTTACGTAATTGAATAAGGCTACGCATATATTCCACATCTATCTGATGGGCCGCACAACGTTCCCAGTCCAAAGCGTTAATAACTTCAGAGGATTTATAGCTATTCTCAACCCCGTTCTTACTGCGCATAAACTCCTGCCCCGCATGGATAAAGGGGATGCCTTGACTTGTTAGTATAATAGCCGAAGCAAGGCGATGCATGCTACGACGCTGTTCCTCGGATTCACCTTCAGTGGTCAACACAATTTTATCCCATAAGGTATGATTGTCATGACATTCCACATAATTCACGGTTTGTGTAGGTTCATCCGCAAATTGCCGCAGATTCCCCCCATAATTTATGCCTCCAACAATCCCCCGTCGAATACTATCCTCTAATCCTGCTCCACCACTAACAAACCCTTTACTTCTTGATATAAATATATCGCCTTTGATCGCATCGCGATAATCATCATTAAATTGTCCAATTTCGGGAATCTGCGAAGCATTTCTCTGATTTGCCCTCAGAGCCTCAGGTAGTACCGTATCCATCATCCAACCTTCAGCAATCATGATTATAGAGGGATCCAACTCATCTAAGCGTCGCCTAACTTCATTCATTGTATTGATGTCGAGCAAGCCCATTAAGTCAAAGCGGAATGCGTCGATATGATATTCACGTGCCCAATGGATGACGGAATCAACAATAAATTTTGACACCATACGACGTTCTGAAGCACACTCATTGCCACAAGAAGCACCATCCGAGAACGTGCCATCTGGCCGATAGCGCAAATAATATCCTGGAACCAATTTCGTGAAATTAACTAGATAACCATCATATACGTGGTTATATACTACATCCATAGTTACTCTTAGTCCACGGTCATGTAGCGCCTGGATACTCTGTTTCAATTCGTTGATCCTAATGGAAGGAGAGTACGGGTCGGTCGCATATGAACCCTCAGGGACATTGTAGTTTTTCGGGTCGTATCCCCAGTTGTAGTGCGGCTGATCCAGCTTTGTCTCATCAACACTTTCGGTGGCATAATCGTAGATGGGTAATAATTGTACATGGGTTACTCCTAAATCCACGATATGATCTATTCCGGTTGAAATACCCTCAGGTCCGAGAGTTCCCTTCTCCGCTAACCCCAAGTACTTCCCCTTATGGGTAATACCACTACGGGGATGAATCGATAAATCCCGAACATGAAGTTCATAGATTATGGCATCTACAGCTACTCCGGAGAATGATGGTTTATCTTCTGTCCAGCGTGTTGGGTCTGTACTTCGTAAATCGAGCACGACGCCCCTGTCACCGTTAACCCCTACTACCTTAGCATAGGGGTCAGCTGCTTCATTCAGCTGGTCTCCCACTTTGACACGATACGTATAATAGCTATTCTTGATATCGCCAGAGACGCTCAAAATCCACGTCCCTTGTACATCACGTGCCATCGGCAATACACTTACAGGCTCTCCATCCCAAGATTCGTAGCATACAACATAAGCCTCCGAAGCAGTAGGCGCCCATAATCGAAACTTGGTCTCCTCGGGGGTATAGGTTGCCCCCAAATCATCACCGTCATAGTAGAACATCTCATCAAACTTCGGGTCAAAAACAGAAACGCCATTCGTCACCGCAAGATCTCCATAATCTATCACGATATCGATTTCCTTCTGTACTGACATATGATTCACTCCAATCGTCTTAAAATAAGCACTGCTACGAGGTGATTCATTCCTTATTTCATGTTCGGTAAAACATCCTCGGTATATGCCCGCAGAATTTCACCCACACTCCATGCCTGAGTGAAACAACCTCTTCCTGTGCAAGTAAAGTCTCCGTCAAAAATCTCAGCAATTCCCCCAAGGCCACCATCCTGCATATGATCCTCAAATACCTCACACATCTCCTTCGCCACTGCTATAGCCTCCGCCGTGTAGTTGTTTACTTTACAATAAGCCGTAATGAAAGCACCCAACGGGAAAGCCCATACAGTCCCCATGTGATAAGCAGCATCACGGTCGATGAGTTTACCAATATACTGGGCTTTATAAGCGGGGTCTTCAGATGATAGCGAGCGCAGACCATAAGGTGTGTACAAATGTTTGTACACCGTTGCTACAACTGCTTTAGCCCTTGCCTCTGGCAGCATGCTGAAAGGCAATGACACCGCCCAAATTTGATTCGGGCGAATCGCATCGTCGTTAATCTGCACACCATTACCGAGGTCAACATCTACTACGTCGAACAAACATCCCTTATCCTCATTCCAGAAACGCTTATTGAAGGATTCATAAACGATGTGAGATAGTTCATCATATGGTGAGGATTCCCCAAAACGTTCCGATAGCTCAGCCATAATTCGTAATGAGTTATACCATAACGCATTGATCTCGACAGGTTTACCGTGCCGGGGTGTAACAACCCAATCTCCGACACGGACATCCATCCAGGTTACCTGATCTAATCCACCACCAGCATGAATAAGCCCATCCTTATCCATCCCAATGGAGAAGTCAGTACCGTTACTATATGCTGTAATAATTTCCTTCAACTTGGGATAAATAACTTGCTCTATGAATTTGTAGTCTTCTTCCCCACCGGTATATCTCAAATATTCATAGACAGAGTGGAAATACCACAGTGAGGCATCGACCGTATTATAAAGCGGTTCTTGTCCATCATCAGGGAACATATTGGGAATGAGCCCATTCCGAAGATACTTAGAAAAGGATTCAAGAATCTCACGTGCTTCATCAAAACGTTTAGTGGATAACGTTAGGCCCTGAAGTGCGATCATCGTATCTCGTCCCCAATCGGTAAACCATGGATAACCAGCCAGTATCGTCTTGAGACCAGTCGATTCGCGGTCCACAATAAAATGATCTCCTGCTTCTACCAGTCGATCCGCCAATCGGTCATTATAACCAGCTTTGCTAACGAGATCCGCCATCCTTTGTCTGTATTCACGGACGATTGTAAACCCGTCCCTATCATCAAGTGGCTCAATTGAACATTTTACATAGAAGGATTTCTGTTCAAAGGGTTCTAGCGTTATGTTAATTTCATAGGGAGTATAATGATTATCCACACCAAGAAAGCCATTGCGGTTCTCAAAAGCATAGTAATGGTTTTCTTCATATACATAATTAGGTGTAGCCATCGTCACTGGTAACGTCGAACGGTCCAGATATTGACCTGCAGATGACATGAAGGAAATTGTTATGTCAGGATTGTCCTGTGGAATAAGCTTCAGCACATTTGCGGACAACTCTGTACGAAAACGTAAGCCCCCCTTCTCGGAGACATCACCTGGTGAGCGATGATTGAAGAGAGGCACTATTTTAAATTGAGTAGGTTCACTACCCCCGGACACCTCATAACAAACAACAACCGTATTATGCCCGTATTCCACTGAAACTGTTTTGCGAATCCTAACATCCTCTACTTGATAGTGATATTCCGGCACAATGTCTAACTTGAACTGCTTCAAATGTCGCTGTCCATTCTTCTCCCAATTGACATACTGCTGGGAAGTCAGATCATAACCTTTACCGCCAATCTCCAGTTGCTCCTGTGTCCTAGTAAATACCAGCAGGCGATTCACTGGTGCCTTCGTAGAAGTCACTAAATAACCGTGTGACATCCGATATCCGCCACCCGGAACAGAATGGTTAGCATAACCTCCAATTCCGTTCCCGATTAGCCACTCCCGTTCGTTGCCCTCTTGAATATTTCGCCATGCACTACGTCCCAAGACATAAGGTCTATTCACACGAAACTCCCCCTTCACAACATGAGAAACGATCCACCGCTAAACGGTTAATAAACCGCTTACCTTGCTTATATGTGCTGCATTATATCATCGTTATTTTAGTTTGGTCAATCGTTTGCACAATCTTGATATAACTACACTATTTTGCAATTAGGAAAGGGGATTACTTATTAAACTATCCTTTAATCGCTCCTGCGGTAATTCCGGCAATAAAGTAACGCTGCAATAAAAGGAACAATAACATAATAGGTACAATTGCAATTAAAGAGCCAGCAAATACGATTCCCCATTGAGTTGTATATTGACCTTGGAAATTAGCAAGCGCAACAGGGAGTGTCCGTTTCATAGGATCGTTGATAATCGTTAATGCCCAAGGGAACTCTTCCCATATAGTAAGTGCGTTGAATATCGTAGCTGGTACAAAGGCTGGTTTAGAGAGCGGGATAATGACAGCTGAGAACAAAGTCCAAGCATTGCCTCCCTCCATTTCTACTGACTCATCAATATCACGGGATATAGAATCAAAAAAGCCTTTTAGTAAGAAGGTTGTAAATGGTATTGCACCTGCTACATAAACGACAACCAATCCCCATCTGGAATCGAACATCCCCAACTGACGGATTAACATAAATTGCGGTATAAGCAATGTTAAGCTCGGAATGACCAGACCACTCATTAGAATGGCAAAGCTTAACCCCTTTCCTTTAAAATGAAACCTTGAATAAGCAAATGCTAGCATAGAAGAAAAGAGAAAGATGAGTGCAAAGCTCCCTAGTGTTACTAACAAGCTGTTGAACAAATAGAGCGCAAAATTCTGACTCACCCAAGCATCCCTGAAATTGGACCAAGTCATCTCCGAAGGTAAGAACCGCGGTGGAAACTCGAACAGCAGTGTCATCGGCTTCAGTGCGGTCAATAACATATAGACTAACGGGTAAACGGATATGAGCCCACCTGCGATGAGCAGGGTATATGTCAATATAGATTTCCAAAGCGAGCGCATGAGTTCGCCTCCCTATTCCTGTTTGTTCAGACGGAACTGTATCAATGTTAAGCAGGCAATAATGATCGCAAATACATAGGATAACGCGGAAGCATATCCGAGATCATACTCGGTGAATGCTTTCTGATACATCCATGTCAGCATTACCTCTGTCTGGTGCAGCGGTCCGCCATTCGTAATTAAGTAGATTGAAGTGAACACGTTAAACGCTCCGATAATGAGCATCATTTGAATAAAAAATGTAGTACTACGGATCGAAGGCAATGTGATGTACCAAATCCGTTGTAAGGTATTACAGCCATCCAACGAAGCTGCTTCATATTGCTCCTGGGGTACTCCTTGAAGCGCAGCCATGTAAATGACCATCACCCAGCCTACACCCTTCCATATTCCCAAGAACCCGATGACAAGCATAGCCTTGCTGGGTTCACTTAACCAACTGATCGTATTATTAGTTAAATGAAGCTTCTCCATAATGAAATAATTCAAAAATCCCTGATCAGTAAACACAAATTTAAAAATGAGAGAAGCAACAACCCATGACGTAATTACCGGCAAAAAATAGAGAACCCTAAACGTTTTTGTACCGAATCGATTTTTTTGCAATGCATATGCAACAAAGAATCCCAATATCATCTGCCCAGGCACGGATATGAGCCCATAGATGATAATATTTTTGAGAGAAGTCCAAAAAACCTGATCCTGAAATACGTTCTTATAGTTATCAAATCCAATAAAAGTAAGCTGGCTCAGATCCGTCAACCGAAAATCATAGAAGCTATATACAAAATTACGAATTAACGGGTAGAGGATAAACAGTGAAAAGAACAAAAAACCGGGAATAAAAAACAAATATCCGGCCGCCCCGTCCTTTTTGCGCATGACACGACTCCTTAATGGAGAAAGCGTCTCTTTAAGTACAAGACGCCCCTCCCAATGATGTAATTATTGCTTCAATAAATTATCAATCTTGATTACTGCAGCGTCTAACTCCGCTTTGACATCACTATCTGTCATAAAAATGCTACTCATTGTATCGCTTAATACACCATCAATTTGCGGCCATGCTTCTACTGTTGGACGAGCCTTGGATGTCTTAAGCTGCTCTAGGAAGGGTGCATAATAATCAATAGCCTTTATTTCTGCATGATCCATCGCTGCAAGATTAACTGGGATTTGACCGATTTTGCCCATCGCTACTTGTGCAGATTCCGATACCATAAATTGAACAAACTTCCACGATTCTTCCTTCTTATCCTTACTAAAAATGCCTAGATCTTCGCCACCTAACACTTGAATCGAGCCAGCAGATCCTTTCGGAAAAGAAGTCATTTGTGCTGTGAAATCTGGAAACTGCGACTGAAATTGGGCTACTGCCCATGGTCCTTCTGCCATCATAGCGTAGCTTCCTCCTGCGTGACCCTCCGTTACCGGAACATCCCCAGGTTTGAAGCCCGCTAACTGATCGCCTTTATAAGCCGCTTTCAATTTAGTAATAATATCTACAGACTCCGGTCCGTTAAAATAACCTTCTGCTGTTGTGTAATCAGGTGAGAGGATATCCCCACCGTTACTCCAAATCCACGGCAATACATTCCACCCTTGAAGTGCCGGCTCACCAAATCCCCAACTCTTAGCATACTTCGTCTTAAGCTTAGCAAGCGCATCCAAGAATTGATCTGTTGTTTCTGGAGCTTGTTCGATACCACTCTGATTGAGCATATCCTTATTCCAGAACAATACTTTGGTATTTGTATTTAGCGGTAGGCCGTAGTAATGATCGCCCACTTTACCTGTTGATAATGGTCCTTCTAACAAGCCACTAGCAATTTGATCAAACTCTGTAAATTGATCTAGTGGTTCTAACAAATCACGTTTTTGAAACTCTGGTACCCAGATGATATCCAAGCGCGCGATATCTGGCATGTCGCCACCACTACCACCAATCTGAAGCTTCTTATGCAATTCGTCCCAAGGGAAGGCGATTGCCTTCACTTTAATTTCAGGATTCTCAGCCTCAAATTTAGGGATTAGCTCCTCTGTTAAGATCTTTTCCTCCGGGGATGCCGTGCTGTAATGATGCCAAAAGGTCAATGTCACTGTTTTACCCTGTGAACTAGAGGTTCCTCCGCCGTTAGAACCTGAACTACAAGCGGATAACACCAGAATTAGTGACAACAGCACAAGGGGTAGGATGTTCCGTTTTTTTAACATATGTTGTACTCCTTTACTTCGCAGATTGGAATAAAATATATTGTCTCGGATCAATTTCTTCTGGTCGATTACCATCAACCATCGAATTATATACAGAACTGTGCTCATCCAGATTGAATTGGGTAAGAACTGTTGAAAGATTCAATGCAGCTTTGGAGAAATTGATCAATAGAACCACTTCCCCAGCATTATCATAACGTCGAATAACATAACATTCTGAGTCTGGAACGTACCTTAACTCCAATGCTCCGTGCTGTAGAACTGAATTTGTTGTTTTTCGCTGGATCCATGTCTGCCATTGTTTGAACATAGCTCCCTTAATGGAGAGGTTGTCCCATGGCATGCACCCGCGACAACCAGGATCGTTCTCGCCCGTCATCCCAATCTCGTCTCCATAATAAATAGTAGGATTCCCTGGGAATATGAACTGAATTGCTAATAATAGGGACAAGTCTTGTTCATTCTCTTGGCATCTCGTCAGAATACGTTCTGTGTCATGGCTACCCAGTAAATTGAACATTTGATGGAGCTCAGCTAATGAATAACGGTGTGCCAGCCGTACCAGACGGGCATGAAATTGTTCCAGTGTTATGGAACGATCCAGAACATAGTCAAATAAGATCGTCCGCAAATCGTAGTTCATCACACTGTCGACTCCACCAGAAACCATTAGTCTCTTGGCATCGTCCCATATTTCTGCAATAATAATAGCGTTGGGATTTAACTTCTTAACATAGGTTTTCAGCTCCCGCAAGAAGCTGATTTCCACCTCATCTGCGACATCGATTCTCCAGCCATCAATATCGGTTTCTTTCTGCCAAAAAGAGACGATATCGAAGATATACTGCTTAACAAAGGGATTCGATGTCCGTAGTTTAGGCATCCATTGGTAATATCCTACGGAGTCATAATGTTCTTCACTTCGTACAATCGGAAATTGATTAATATAGAACCAGTCCTTGTATTCTGAAGCCTCTCCTAGTTGAACAACATCCTGGAAATATGGATGATAGAATCCGCAATGGTTAATCACGAGATCCAAGACCACTTTGATGTCTCGGTCATGACATTGACCAACAAGTTTTTTCAAATCTTCAACCGTTCCAAACTGAGGATCGATTTCAAAATAATTAACCGTATCGTATTTGTGATTTGAGGTAGCTGTGAATAATGGATTTAAATAGATGCTATTAATTCCTAAATTATTCAAGTAATCTAAACGGTCAATAATCCCCTTTATATCCCCTCCCATGTAATTATCTCTCGTTGGTGCGGTTCCCCATGATTCTGTATTCACAGGGTCATTGCTGGCATCACCGTTACCAAACCGTTCAGGGAACACTTGATACCATACCCGGCTTGTGATCCAGTCTGGAGAACTTACCATATCTCTGTCTCCGGCATAAGAATATGAGTAGCTTCCCTTCATCTCATGGGGCACATTCATTTTCTGTATCCCTTCGGCATTTAACCAAAGAATTTCTCCTTCCTTTTCATATTCAAATTTATATTGAAGATATCGAATGCGTGATTCCATACCCGTCAATACCGTACGGTAGTACCTGAAGTCCCCTGACTCGGCCCACAACGTCATTGGTTGTACCTTAACTCCATATTGATCCAGTTTATATTTGTTCCAGAACAAAAGTTGGACTTTGCAGCTCTCCTTCGGAAGTCTAAGGTGTACTTCAAGCTCACCCAGAGTGATCAATGTTGTGTCTATAGCAGGGTCATGATAATAGTTTGTCATCATCTTAGTTTTTACCTCGTTAGCGTAGTATGGTATAGTTAATTTCCGATTTTGGTCAGAATGGATATAGATTTTGGGATGCCCTCATCTTTATTCATCAAAGAGAACAGCATTTGTGCTGCTTGTCTTCCCATCATCTCAAGATCAATCTCAACAAAATGAACAGGGTACTTCATATATTGGGACATTGGAAAATTGTCGAATGTTGCCAAGGTAAGCTCTGACAAAATAGGATTTCCGTACTCCCAATCTAAAATTTCAAATAGTTGCTCATGCGTACAACAGATTAAAGCATCAGGATAGTGTCTGTTATCATTGTGTTCATCTTCTAGACGATTTCGGTTAAGCGTTTTCAATACATCGGCGTTCTCAATCACTGTGACGTTTAATTTACTTCTCATCATGGTATTTGTATAACCCTTAATACGATCAGCAATAAACTTATCTCGCTTCACAGCCGCCGCTCCTGCATAGATCATAATGTTGCGATGGCCTAATTCAATAAGACGATCACTTAGAATTTGACCTGCCTGGACATTATCGATATCAACCCACTGTACTCCCTCCTTTGGCAGCATATTTTCCCCTGTAACTACAAAGGGCATATTATGTTTAACGAGCAACTCATAGTTTTGCTCATTTAACAACGTATTAGGGATGATCAGACCATCCACACGGTGTTCGACAACTATGCGCTCAAAGGTAGACTGGCGCTTCTTGTTATCATGGTCACTCATCATCAGAAACAAATAATCATGGTTATACACGATTTCTTCAATCCCCTGCAATACCTTGTAAAAGAATGGGTTAGCATAGGCCTGCTTATCCGTATAATCAAAACAGAAACCCACCGTAAATGTCTTGTTAAACGCCAGTCCACGTGCGATTGAATTAGGAACATAATTATGTTTCTTCATGATTTCTTCGACTCTTAGCCGCGTTTTCTCAGAAATGTTACTATTTCCGTTAATCACTCGAGATACCGTTGCCTTATTCACACCTGCCAAATCAGCAATTTGTTGAATTGTCATCCTTGCCATGTCTTAACTCCTTTCAATGCAACCGGTTGCATTTTTATTATATCCAAAGTTATCTTACATTGCAATCATGAAATATGTTAGGGAGTCACTATCAATTGGCCGCATGAAATTATTCTCAATCGCCAATCTATCCTTTATAATTAAAATAGATCTTTAGTACCAATTTATAACATCCCTAGATCAAATCAGATGGAGGTCATCATGTACTGCTATAACTGTGGCACGATCATTAATGAAGAAGATAAATTTTGCGTAAAATGTGGGGCAATCGTAAAACCCCGCCAAGATGTTGAAGCCAATATTCCGGCCTTTCTCCGGCCAACGGAACATAACGGTGAGATTCAACATGAGTCTAATACCCGAGACTTTGCAGAAGAACTGAAACTCTTTGTAGGTTCACGAGCGGAAGTGTATTCTCGTAAATGTAGAGACAACAGCCGCTGGAATTGGGCTGCCTTTCTATTTGGCGGTTACTGGATGCTGTACCGAGGTATGTACCTGTATCTACTCATTTACTTAATATCCGAAGCATTGATCCTTAACATCGTTGGTTCTCTTTTCCCGAGATTTTCTTTCTCGGCTGCAATGGTAATCGTCATGCTTCTTACTAACCTCGTGATAAAGATTGGCCTTACTGTTGTTGCTAACACGATATATCTACATCATGCACGTCGTAAAATTAATGCAATACAAGAGCGCTATCGTAATGATACAGAGACCGCAGATGCGAAGATAGTACTAGCAGGTGAAACAAGCTTGTACATCCCAATCGCACTTGCTGTTCTTCCCATTCTTATTGCATTCGTCTACGGACTCTATAGTTTTCTACATATGTATAATCAAATTAATCAGGACTTTCCACTCAAATAATTCAGTCACCATTTAATACATATACATAAGAAATGTTATGAAATACCTCTACTCAGGCTATCGTATTAATTAGCTTTACCCTAGATCATCATATATAATAATATTATATTTGCATTATTCTATATTTTAAAAGAAAAAAGGAGAAGATGTTCAGAATGGAAAGTGACAGGCTTTTGGTATTAAACTTGGTTTTGATCGTAGTACTTATCGGACTTACGGCGTTTTTCGTAGCAGTGGAGTTTGCGATCGTTCGTGTTCGAAGCAGTAGAGTAGATCAATTAATTGCCGAGGGACGCAAAAATGCGTTGTCCGTCAAGCAAGTAACATCAAACTTAGACGGGTATTTATCAGCTTGCCAATTGGGGATTACCATTACAGCTCTCGCGTTAGGTTGGCTAGGGGAGCCTACGGTGGAAAAAATCATGCACCCAGTATTCGAAAGGATCCATGTACCAGAAGCATTAGTTGGAGTTCTATCTTTTATTATCGCGTTTGTTATTATCACTTACCTTCATGTCGTTGTGGGGGAATTAGCCCCAAAAACAATCGCCATTCGCAAGGCGGAAAATGTAGCTCTGATTACAGCAAAACCGCTCATCCTTTTCACAAAAATCATGCGCCCGTTCATCTGGGCACTAAACGGATCGGCTAATCAACTTGTGCGGCTAATCGGCGTTAAGCCTGCTTCTGAACAAGAAGAAGCCCACTCTGAGGAAGAGCTCCAAATCATTATTAACGAGAGTTTCGAAAGCGGGAATATTAACTTAACTGAATACGGTTATGTTAATCGTATCTTTGCCTTCGACAATATGCTCGCCAAAGAAATTATGGTTCCGCGCACTGACATGGTGTGCTTATATACAGACAAAACAAGAGAAGAGAATCTGGAAATCATCAAAGAACAACAATATACCAGGTTCCCTGTCGTCTCTGGAAGCAAAGACAATGTAATAGGTACAATCAATACAAAGAAATTTTTCCTCGCCTATGAGGATAACCCGGATCTAGAGGTCTCTTCTATCCTACAACCTGTGATGGGCGTCTCCGAGGTTACACCTGTTGACCAATTATTGAAAAGAATGCAGCGTGAAGGTACGCATATCGCCATTCTGATTGACGAATACGGTGGAACAGCTGGACTTGTAACTATTGAGGATATTCTAGAAGAAATCGTTGGGGAAATTCGTGACGAGTTTGACCATGAAGAAGAGCAACCGGTTCAGCAGATCAACGAGCATCATCTAATCGTTGATGGTAAAGTAACGATTAACCAAATCAATGACTTACTACACTGCGATCTAAACTCCGAAGATATCGACACCATTGGCGGCTGGTTATATGGGACACACCCTGAGATGGGCGAAGGTGAAACCCTGCAGCACCAAGAGTTGACCTTTATATTACTAGAGAGAGAACCTCATCGTTTCCGTAAACTTGAAATTATCAAGAATATTTCTGAAGAATCTGTATAAAGCAAAACCTCAATCCATAAACGGATTGAGGTTTTTATGTTCTTAAACGTTATAATTTCAACTTGTCTCTAATAGCTGCTATCTCCGCATCATCTGGTCGCTCTTCTCCGTAACGAACTCTATAATATAAGTTAACTAACGGTTCAGTAGATGGTCGCACCTTTCCTCGCTTAGCCTTCGCTTGAGTGGATGCCTCCCCTGCTTCGCCATGATCCAACCATTTCTTAAATTCTCTTTCCTGTTCCAAGGGAGTCAGGCCGGGCCTCGGTTCATATCCCACTCCTAGTTCCGAGCGTACTAAACGGCGATACAAATAATGGACACGTTCCTTATTGTCGCCCATGTCCTCCCAGCGTTCATTACTTCTTCCTATTCGAGTGAAGGGAATACGTATATCCCTTAACCTTTTAGAAACACTTTCCCAAGAGAAAATATTTTTTTCATCATCATGATACGAAGTGCTGGATTCATCCCGTCCGCGGCGCCTCAGTAAACCTAGCAGAGAATCTATACTCTTTCGCCAGAATCCACCTACATTTTTGTATAACCAGTAAACCAGTAATGCCACTAAACCAGCCACGATCAGCGCACCAATAACGTATGCCATTATATTCAGAATCTCTGATAGTAGCCCTGGAGAACTCACTTCCTGAGGTAGAAATGGCTCCATAACAGGAGGTGCTTCTTCTTCTGGAACCTGCACAGGCTCCACAGGAGATTCTCTTGTTAACCAACCTACAACCGCCTTGACTAATCTCCATAACGTACTGCTGATCCATTTCCCAGCACCCGCCGCAAGCAACGCCGCCACTATAACAATTACAGCCATATAAATACGGTTATGACGACGTAAACCATCTGGGAGATTCGGTGTTGTTTCGTCCGAAAGTGTACTAGAGCGCAAATGCCCTACATTCGTAATAAATAGTGTTAGTACGAGAGTAGCTACTCCCGTCCAAGTTAATAGAGGCCACCAGATCTGTAATACCTCAATACGGGGAAAAAAGATACTGGAGACCAAATATAAAATAATACCCCACCCGTATAGTCTATGATCGTGAAGGCGTGCTGAAGCGGTCATTCCCTGCAAAGCACAAAATGCCCCAGAGAAACAAAACCAAACCAGCATGATCCATGATCCATTTACAACCAAAATGCCAAATAAGAGGCCTAACAAGACAGCGGCGCCTAACCTTTTCCACATCACCTGTAGATATCGTCGCAGCATCACACCTACGAACGAGAACAGTAACAATCCGCTAATCCAAATGATATTTATCGGTCCAGCAGGCAGCAAATAGACGGAAACCATTATCCAAAGCGGCAGACACAAACTAATCTCCATCAAACAAGATAACCAGAGCCTAAATGATCTATTTATATAAACGGAGGTATCACTATTCACGATAAACTCCCTCTCATAGTGGGGTATGTATCTTCCAATTCTACGTCCATCAATAGCTCGATCATAGCATACTCTACACAAATAACGAATAACTGCTGAATAGAATAATTATAGAATAAAGCTGATTCTAGCATTCAGACGGACAACAAAGAGACCGAATAAGGTAACTACCCTAGTCCAGCCCCAATTTATAAATAAAACCGTTACAGCTTGAAATTAACTATATTGTTTCGTTATCGTCACCCTATCTTGTTCCAAGCGGTACTCTCTGTCACAATCCCTACATTTTGCTTGCCCCCCTCGAAAAGCTAAATTAACCCCACACATGCAAATCCAGCCCATCTGTCTAGCTGGAGACCCCGCATAAAGCGAATAAGGAGGAATATCGCGTTTAATTATTGCACCTGGTGCTACGAATGCCCATTCTCCGATCGTCACTCCGCAGATAATCGTTGCATTCGCCCCAATGGTGGCTCCACGTTCGACCACTGTCTTCTTATATTCGATACTCTTGTCGTGCGGAAAGGCTGAACGAGGACTAAGTTCATTAGTGAATACCATACTTGACCCGCAAAAAACGTCATCCTGTAAAATGACTCCTTCATATACGGACACATTATTTTGAATTTTAACACCATTTCCGAGTGTTACATGATTATCGATGTATACGTTTTGTCCCAAACTACATTGGCTTCCAATAATAGCTGATGATGAAACATGTGTAAAATGCCATATTTCCGTACCTTCACCGATCTGAGCTCCCTGATCAACAATGGCGGATGGATGAACATATACATTCATAGTTACACCGTCTCCTCGCATTAGAGTTAGTATTGTTGTTATATTCATGTCTTAGTGATTTTAGTAATCAAACGTAAAAAAGACTCTATCCCGAATAACTTGGCCCGGGTTAAAGTCTTAGCTTCATTCCTCACAGGAATTCCTTACATCACACTTGCCAGCTCGGGAATATCCATCCATTCGATCCCATTTCCTCTGTTTTGCAATTGCTCCACAGTTGCCCGAAGTTTATCGCCTTGATGGCAGGTGATAATCAAATAATCTGTACCTGTAATTCCCGCTTCAATCTCTTGTTCAAGCAAACGAATCATCGAAACAGATCTATCTAGGACGATTCTTGCCATGACTTCTAGCAGCAGATCCAACTGATCAATAACTGCTTGAGGCTCGTTGCGAATAGGGATTTTGGGGCCATCCACAAGCCGCGCATTACATAAAAATCCTGTCTCCATCCCACTACGCAAAGCATACGCAGCAATTGCAGCTGCATAAGTAATTCCTAGCTCAATCCGCTCTGGCTCGGTCACCGCTTTCCACATCGAATCGCTAACCTCTATATTCAAACAGATCATAAGTCGATGGTCGGCACTGTAATCCCTCTTATGTACTTGCATGGTCCCCGTACGAGCCGTTGCTTGCCAATTGATCGACCCTAAGCGATCGCCGGGACGATATTCAGTCACACCGGATGTAAGAAAAGGATCCTCAATAATCCATCTCCGCACAGCAATCTGCCCGATCCAACTATGATTTGGGAGCGGTAACTCATCCAAATGAATGACTTTAGGGTAGACTAACAGTTCTAATGCAAGAGGAAACTTCTTTACATTCCCCCCCATACCGAGAGGATCACCAGTAGTCATGGTTACCGAATCTAAGCGGTATAACCCCCTGCGGCTACATGTAATTTGGTGTCGTCTAGTGATTTGACGATACGGACGGAGATAGAACAAACTAATATGATTCTGTAGGGTCTCCCCCGAATATATATCCAAATTGCCTTGGGCTCCAAATATCAGTCCACTTGCCATACTTGATTCCAAACGCAGCCAAGGTAGCGGTAGCAGTTTCTCATTTGTGATCACTTCGATCATATCGATGCGCTCACCCTCAAACACTGCCTCCTTGGAGAAATAGCGCGAATATTTAACACCCTTCAAAGCCCAGGAGTTATAAACTAGGGATAAAATAAATACAATAAAGCCGACGCTGATTATGAACCAAGTCAATTGCATTCTTTAGTTCACCTGCTTGCCCTTTATCATCGAAAGGGGTTCTGCCGGTACCTCAATCTCACTCAGGACTTGTCGAATTATATCTTTGCCTTGTTTGTCCTCAGTTCGTAGACTATGACGGAGTAGCAAGCGATGGGCAAGCACCGGTTCCGCTAAAGTCTTGATATCATCTGGAATCACATAATCCCGCCCTTGTACCAAAGCATACCCTTGTGATGCACATAGTAATGCTACGGTCGCACGTGGACTTGCCCCGAGCCTAACTTCCGGGTGTTTTCTAGTAGCTTCAACAATCCGTATAATGTAAGCTAGTAATTCTTCTTCGATTTTGATTCCTGCGGTAAACCTCTGTGTTGCTGCAATCTCTTCTCCAGAGGTTACCGAACTCAGACTGGTTAGAGGATTATTCTCGCGGAAACGAAGCAAGATGTTCATTCCTTCTTCAGCAGTGGGATAACCCATAGAAATACGGATCAAGAATCGATCCAATTGCGCTTCCGGCAATGGGAATGTCCCTTGACTATCAATTGGATTCTGCGTAGCCATAACAAAGAATGGAGTTTCCAACATATGTGTAACACCATCGATTGTCACCTGGCGTTCCTCCATGCACTCTAGTAAGCTTGATTGCGTCCGAGGCGTCGCCCGATTAATCTCATCGGCTAACAATACTTGAGTAAAAACGGGGCCAGGACGGAATTGAAACTCCCCCGTCTTCTGGTTGAAATAATGAATACCGCTGAGATCCGATGGAAGTAAATCCGGTGTAAATTGAATCCGCTTGAACTCACCATCGATAGAGCGGGCAAGCGATTTCGCCAGCAGTGTTTTCCCTGTACCAGGAACGTCCTCAAGGAGAACATGTCCATTGCCGAATAAAGCGGCCAATAATAAATCGATAACATCTCGTTTTCCGACGATCACTTTACCAATGTTCTCACGAATACGACCAACCACATCTGCTGCTTCCCTCAATTCCATCCAGGCACCGTCCTCTGTAAAAGTATGCTCTAGCTATATTATTAAAACTCTAATCTATTCATCATAGCAAAAAGATTGGTAGGTTTATAGCAGATCAATTACATCGTTGTGCCTTTGTAAGTCAAAGGCGCCCTTCCATGTGGGAGGGCGCCTTTATTTTATTAGTGTGCCGCGCTAGTTATTTCTGAAACTAAAGTATCTATTTCATTAAGCAGTGACTCTGAACGCTGCAACAATGCCTCTTCATCAACCGCATCTAAGTATATCCCCCGTAGCTCGTCTTTGACTCTCTTTGCCTCAGTCAAAAAAGTAGTCGATTCCTTCATAGAGGATGTGTATCGTGCCTTTACTTCCGCAACTTCTTCCGCATATTTCTCGTCTGTACCTTCCGTTATAGCCAGTTCATACACATCAAGAATGCTATCACCTTCACGAACTGGATAATGCTCGTGCGGAGCCGTACTATCAAAGATCGCTAAGCTTAGCTCAGGGAAGATCAGCATATCCAAGCTATGTGGATCGAATCCACAGTGGTAAATCTCTGTATCGATATCTCTATCTAAAGCAGCATTAGCGATCTTTTTAAATAATGTTGATTTACCCGAACCCGGCCGGCCTTTAACAAAAATACGTGTCTGCAATTTATCTGTCAGATTAGGTACGAAATCGACCGCACCACTCGAAGTTGCTGCACCTAGGAAACGATGAATTTCTTTACCTACCTTCTCTTCCAATTGAGGTATTAGATAGTCATCTCCCCACTCTTCAGCGAGCTGGTTCATAACTTCACGGTCCAGATTATCGATATAGAATTTCTCCCACTCATCGTGAATGCGTAGCGTTCTCAGAAATGTCTCATAAGCTTTGCCATAGAGATTACTAATCTCACTTTCTAACGTCGTGATGGTCTCAGAGTTCTCAGCAATTTTCTCTGTGTCTAATGTTTCACGAATATCGATATAACGGATTTCTGTTCCTTCTGGCTTGAGCTCCTCTGACCATGCATCTCCATCTACCAACCCGAGCTGCGCATCTTCTAGTATGATTCCCTCCAGCAGATTACTTTCTAAGGGCTGATGAATGAGCTCTATATTCCAACCACGCAAAGTCCAGGCCGAAGCGAGCCGACCCAAAACCGTTGCTGTCCCTCCAGGATATCCCTGCACAACATATATCGTGCTCAGCCCCTGATATACAGACTCCACCAAGCTGTGCAACCCTTCCGCTGTATTTCCACGTGCAAAATAATGTTTGACCTGTTCCGCCATTTCCGTCAAACTCCCTTCTTTGTTCCGAAAATAATGATTACCTTACACCCTATGCAAGAGTTTGCCACTGTGTGTTAGCCTATACGGGAGAGAAGAAAGTATACGGAATCGACAATTTTTTTATTTCAAATGCGGGGGATGGCTTACACCTTAGGTTATACCCGAAGCCACCGATGTAACTCAACAACCGAAGACATCGCATATTCTATTTGAATAGGAGCTCCGTTCTGAAGCACAACTAAACAAGGCACACTGGATATTTTCCATGCATCTCGTAAGAATGGGGTGTAATTGATATTCATCTTGGATACCGTAATGACAGTTCCCGTCTCCAATACGATATTCAGCATCTTTTCCGTAAGCTTGCAGGTACCACAAAAGGGTGTATAGAAGAACAAGGCTTCTTTGCAACCATTTGGTGTCTGCTGCACTGGACGACTCCGCCATTCGTGTTCTGTCATCTCGGGAATTATGATCTCATTCACCCTCTTTCTTCTATTGGCCCCCACTATTCCGATAACTTTTTGGCGATACCCCTGTGATTTTCTTAAATACCCGGGAGAAATAGAATGTATCTTTGTAACCGAGCAACTCCCCGATTTCCTTTACGGTCATTTCCGTATTGAGCAGGATGTTTCTCGCTTCCGCAGCCTTGAGCCGATGTAGAAATTCATTTAATGGATACCCACTATAGTCATGAATAATTCTTCGAAGTGTTGACAATGAAATATGGTGCCTACTTGCCATCTCTTCAGGTTCAAACGGTACATAGAGTGACTGTGAGATATCCTCGATCACTTTGAGTACGAACGTTCTTGGGCCACCTTCATCCTTACCGTCGGAGCCAGCAGCCAGTTCATATAAGAACGACTCGAGCATCATGGATGCGCGATCCAAATTACTAGGCATCCCGCTATCAATCAGCATGAACATCATTTCCATCTTATGTAGAAGAGCATCATCAATTGTCGCTTTATGAATCAATGAGGGAGAACCAAGCCAATTGTCCACCCATTCAACTACTCTATCTCCTTCAACAGTGAAATAATATTCATCCCAGTATCCATCGTCATTCGGACCATAGTTAAACACTGCGCCAGGGAACAGGCAAAACCAGTTACCAGCCTCGACCTTTTGCAGTGGCCCACCATCCACCTGATAATATCCCCCACCATCCGTAATGACTACAAAAGCCCAATTCATAAAATTAGCGTCTTTACGCTGCATGGTTCTTCCAGGCAAATGTCCGCCATTAATCACGGTAAGTGACTTCACCTTAAGTTTACTTGAATCCACTATAGAGTTAAAAATGCGGATCGGACGCGAACTAATCATATAGTCCATATACTTTGTCATCCTACACATTCTCCCTTTATCATAACTGTGATAAATTGTTGTTACTTGAACAAATAAAACATATCTGTGCTAAATGACTTGTTCTATTGTAGCAAATTGGCATAGATAACGAAAGGATGTAAACGCAATCATGAGCCAACTAAAAATAGGTCTTATCGGTAACGGTTCCATTTCTGAATCACACTTATTAGCGTATCAATCCAATCCAAAGGCACAAATAATCGCGATTTGCGATTTGAACGAAAGTAGAGCACAAGCAGGTGCTAAAAAATTCAATGCCCCGCATGTATATACCGATTATCGCGATCTTTTGGCTAATCCAGAGATTGACGCAATCAGTATCTGCACTTGGAACAATTCACATGCTGAAATCAGTATCGCTGCCCTTGAGGCCGGTAAGCATGTACTGTGTGAGAAGCCACTTTGCAAAACCGTCGATGAAGCACTACAAGTTGAAGCAGCGGTTCGTCGCACCGGGAAGTTACTCCAAGTGGGTTACGTACGTCGCCATGCATCTAACATTTCCGTATTGAAAAAATTTATAGACAACGGCGATCTGGGTGAAATTTATTTCGCTAAAGCCAGCCTTACTCGCAGACTCGGAAACCCAGGAGGTTGGTTCGCTGATAAGGAACGCTCTGGAGGTGGACCACTGATTGATATCGGTGTACACGTTATCGACCTATGTTGGTATCTGATGGGTAAACCAAAAGTGAAATCTGTCAGCGGTAACACTTACAACAAACTTGGTAATCGTTCAAATGTTGAGAACTACGATTTCTACAAAGCATCCGATTTCGATGCATCGCTCAATACAGTCGAAGATATGGCAAATGCCATGATTCGCTTTGAGAATGGCGCTTCCCTGATGATTGATGTCAGCTTCACGCTCCATGCCAAACAGGATTCAGCCTCTATCAATGTATACGGTGATAAAGGTGGAGCAGAAATCGAACCTACACTTTCGATTGCTACTGAAAAGCATAATACGATCATTAATATTGAGCCGCAAATTACAACTCCAGGTTTTGATTTTCAAGGAGCTTTCCAAAATGAAATCAATCATTACATCGACAGCTGCCTAGGTATCATTGAAACTAACAGCCCTGTAGAAGACGGTGTTGAGATAATCAAAATACTGAATGCTATCTATGAATCAGCCGCTACAGGCCGTGAAATTCATTTCTAAAAAATATATATTTTTAAATTAAAGGAGGCCGCATAAGTGAAACTGCAAAATAAAATCGGTGTCATTGTCGATAGCTTTGGTGTAGGCGTTATGGAAGGTCTAAAGAAAGCGAAAGAAGTAGGCGCTGAAGGTGTGCAAATTTACGCCGTATCTGGCGAGATGGACCCAGCGGTGTTGACGAGAGACAAACGTAAAGAGCTCCGGAGCTATATTGATGGTCTAGGACTAGAAATATCAGCACTATGTGGCGATTTAGCTGGCCATGGCTTCCAAGATAGTGCGGTGAACCCTGATAAAATTGAGAAATCCAAACGAATTCTTGATTTAGCACTTGATCTAGGTACTTCCATCGTGACTACTCATATTGGTATTGTTCCCGAAGATCCAAACAGCCAAATTTACGACTCTATGCAACGGGCAGTTGAAGAACTAGGCGTATATGCGAACAGTATGAATGCTTATTTCGCCATTGAGACCGGTCCAGAACCTGCCTCACATCTAAAAGCATTCCTCGACACCATGACGACAAAAGGTGTATCCGTTAACTTTGACCCCGCTAACATGGTTATGGTGACTGGCGATGACCCTGTTCAGGGCGTTAAGACACTGCGGGACTATATTGTCCACACGCATGTTAAAGATGGTAAACGTATGCGTCTTGTAGATCCAAGAGATGTGTATGGTTATCTTGGTTATGGCGGAATGTCTCATGAGAAAATTGCTGAAATGGCCGCATCGGGTTCGGCATTTGAAGAAGTTCCATTAGGTGAAGGTACAGTGGACTTCCCAGCTTACTTCGCTGCCCTTCAGGAAATCGGATATAACGGTTACCTGACGATTGAACGCGAAGTCGGCTCTTCCCCAGAAGAAGACATCCGTAAAGCCGTGCAATTCATCCAAGCTTACCGTAAATAAGGAGAGATAATCATGAAATTAGGAGTAAGTTCTTATAGTTTGTATCAGGCTATGGCCTCAGGTAACATGAACATTCTTGAGGCCATAGAGTGGGTAGCGGAAAATGGCGGCGAGCACATTGAAATCGTTCCGTTTGGATTCGACTTCGAAAGCAATCCTGAGTTGGAGGATCAGATCCGTGAGAAAGCTGCAGCAATGGGCATTGACGTTTCCAATTATGCGATTGGAGCCAACTTCATCACTGACTCTGAAGAGGCTTATGAAGCAGAAATATCTCGTGTTATTAGCGAAGTAGATCGTGCCAACCGCCTTGGAGCAAAATTGATGCGTCATGACGTAGCTTCCCGCCCAGATACCTCCATTGTGAATTTCAATGAGGATCTGGACCGAATCGCTGTAGCTTGCCAAAGAATTGCTGATCATGCTAAACAATACGGTATTATCACAAGCGTGGAGAACCACGGATATTATGTTCAAGCCAGCGACCGCGTGCAAGCTTTGCTCCACGCCGTTAATCGTCCAAACTTCAAGACGACACTTGATGTCGGCAACTTCGTCTGCGTGGATGAAGATCCTATATCTGCAGTGAAGAAGAACATTCCGTTCGCTTCGATGGTGCATATTAAGGATTTCTATATTCGTCCTGCACACCGCAATCCAGGAGATGGCTGGTTCCCAAGTGCTAGCGGAAACTTCCTTCGTGGTGCGATAAGCGGACAAGGAGATCTTGATTTATGGGAAATCCTCCGCATTGTGAAGCAGTCCGGTTACGATGGATATCTATCCATCGAGTATGAAGGTATGGAAGAATGTACAAAAGGAACTAAAATTGCACTGGATAACGTGAAACGTATTTGGAGCGAAGTTTAATTTTATTACAAAAGGGCTAACTAAGATCACGTTGATCTTAAGTAAGCCCTTTTTCTCTATTCGTTATCCACCTGTACAGTCCTGTTAGTACGTTATTCTCCTTATGCATGAGCACTGCCCGACAAATTTAGACCAATTACCCCGGCAATAATCAACATTAGGCAGATGGCCTTCATCCATGTGAGATCTTCTTTAAAGAAGATCATGCCGATTAACACGATCAATACTGTACCCATACCCGACCATATCGCATATGCTGTGCCTACATTTAAATTTTTAAGTGATATGCCTAGTGAACTGAAACTCAAGATATAGAACACAGCCATACCAATAGAAGGCCACAGTCTCGTATATCCCTCCGATAGCTTCATGAACGTCGTCCCCAATACTTCAAATACGATAGCTATTGCAAGCCACAAGTATGCCATTCCCACCACTACCTTCTAAATATTTTATTTATGGTTACTCTTATCACTACAAATCCCTTCAAGCAGAATGTCTACGACTTGTGTAATACCTTCTATAAGAGTCATTTCCCCAGCCCGGGATACCTGATATTCGATCAACCGATACATGGAGCCAATATACATTTGTACAAATAGGTGAAAATTAAACTCCTTAAGAATACCCTGCTCTACCCCTTCATCTACCAATGCCCGAATACCGATCCAGCCTTCCCTCATATATTCATCGGCATATCTCCAAGCTTCCGGATATCCGTTACGGAGTTCATCTAGCAAACGTACATCTTTCATCGCAATTCCACCGGGCAATATGATCAGGGCTTGCTTCAATTTTTCTAGGGTAGGTAGGGATTCGTCTTCTCTAATTGCAGCTTCAGTTGCCCGCATTTCTCCAATAGATTGCTTGACTAGTGCCAAGACCAGCGATTCCTTGGATTCAAACTGCTGATATAATGTCTTCGAACTGATTCCCAGTCTTGAAGTGATATCCCGTATCGAAAACTTCAACCCGCGATAATCCACCTCGGCGGCGACAGCCTGAAGTATACGTTCTCTCATAATTTAAACTTCGTCTCCTTCATGTTATCCGTATTTGATCTTATACCTCTTGGTAGTGTAGCCCCTCTTTCCGAATGAATAAACCTCGGTATAAAGAATAATGGATACAGCAACAGAAATAAATTAGGGATCCACCAGAAGAGATCAAAGTCTCCACGGATGCTCCAGAAGGCAATGGCTTGCAGCCCTGAACAGAACGTCAAAACCAAGGATATTAAGGCGAGTGACTTCCACGCAGGATTGTCATTGCTCTTCGCGCATAGATACAAGGCTGTCAAACCTGTAGCCGAGATGAATAAATCAAGCGGAAGGAAAGACACATTCCAAGCAACCAGCAATGGATTACTGTAATCCTGATATAAATACTCTTTAGGAATCCATCCAAGAAAAGTGATTCCCCAATAGATGATAAAGCCGACATCCGTTAAGAGCATAAATCTCTTTAAAGTTCTGCTCATTTAGCCGCCTCCATTTGAATAGTTATCAGAAAATACAGAAAACATTTTTGTTTATTTGTTTTCCAGCGTATCAAATTCTTCTCTAAGTGTCAAAGAAAAGGGGACTATATCCCCATCTCATGAAATGTAAAAGAAGGTTACCCTCATGATGGGTAACCTTCTTGAACTGGTTTATTTTTAGACCAGTGCGTTCGCAGTTACAATTGACTGATAAGTTGCATTCACATTAAGCGGTGCCGTTGGCACACCGCTCTGGTCAAAGATCAGACGCTCTGCATCCAATTCTTCTAGCGTAGAGACACGACCTTCTACATAGTCCAGAATTCGATCTCCGGCAGATTGGATCCGAGCCTTCAATCCACCGTAACGGATATCAAGCACTTCCCAGCCAAAGGCTTTGTAGGTGAGCATCCACATTTTGCGATTTGCCAAGCGAAGCTCTTCAACTAAAGAGATTAATTTAGGTAATTCGTCACTGACGATCGAGGTCAATTCTCCCAATTGCTTGGCATCATAATGACGTTTGATACGTACACCCAGCGTCGATTTCACCGATAATACAGCAGCTAGTTTCTCATAGCATGCGAATAACTCATGGAAAGGAGTTGGCATAGTCTCTTTGCATCTGCACCATTTCTTCTCCATCTCAGCATAATATCCCGGCAACATGCTCTCAGTCTCAGCTCCAATATGCCCATCGAACAACCCTATCATTAAATCCTGCCATAGCAGGAATTTAGAAGTGTTAGCCATCCAGTGGTTGCCTTCATCCACACCTGGAACTTCGTCCATATACTTGAGCGAGACCAGCGGTTCAAATAAATCTAAGCCCGTACAAGTCTTCAGACGTTTGGCTAGATGCTCGTCATCCACATCATCTCCATACCCATGTTCTGCAAACAACTGGAGTCCAGCTAAAATGACAAGATGATTCGTTTCATTTCCATTGTCACCCCAAGCAGTCGAAAAGACTTCCTTCAGTCCTTTGTTCTTAGCAGCTCGAAGCGCCGGATGACTTATAGTCCATGTCTTACCGTAATTTGGCACGATAGAATTCCACATATGAATTCCACCTGCAAAGATCGGCAGCGAGCCAAATTTTAGATGCATATCATATATTTTCTCGTAACTTGCTTCATCACCTTTACCATAATCCCAATATACAAACTGAACACCTTCAGGGATTTTATCCATATTCTCGTCCGAAAAATTTGCATTAGGGTTATATAAATGTCCCTGATAATCATTCGCGAGCAGATTGAAATACATGTCGCTCCAAATCATTGGATGCAGCTCATATTTATTTGTGATTTCTAGAACCTTGCTTACGTGTTCATTCATAATTTCAAAGCGGTCACGGAAACCGTGCTCACGTAAATACCGTCCTAATCCAACTTGAAACGCTTCATCCATACCGATATGAATTCGTTTCGAACGGAACGTCTTTGCCGCTGTACCGATCATCTGCTCAATAAATTCATAGGTTTTGGGCTCACTCGGGAGCAAGATATCGTTATGATCCTTGATCTGACTGGCATAATCCCATTTCAATGCATGAGGCAGGTGACCTAGCGTTTGTATGCATGGAATCATTTCAATCCCAAACATATCAGCATAATCGTCACAATCCCTTAATTCTTCAACTGTGTAACGGCCTCGCATGTAGCCGAAGTATGGCAACTCCTCAACCTCATAAGTATCCTCGGTATATATCATCAAACCGTTTAGCCCCATGACCGCCATATAGCGAATAAATTGCTTAATTGTATCCGTTGTCATAACTCCGTTGCGTGATACATCTAGCATCGTCCCATTGAAATCAAATCTCGGCTGTTCCGTTACCTCAAATGAACCGCCTTCTTTGGCATGCTCGACAAATAGTCCAAGCGCACGGTAGAAATGAATCTTATTCTGATAGTGGATACGTCCCTGGCCTTCGCTTAGTGAAACCTTCAGGGGGCCTTCCTCTTGAATTATGTCGATGGTCAAACCTTCATTGTGAAGTTGTAACCCAAGCATATCAGCCAACTGAGCTACGCCTTGCGATATCTCTTGGGTCACGCCGTTTAAATGTATCTTCACTTTCTCTACCTCCTCTAGTCTAATTGTCTTCTTTTATTATGAATAAAAGGGGGCTCCCCTTGTCATCCAAAATGACTTAAAAAGCCCCCCTTTTAGTTACTTAATAAAGACGAAGACCTGTCGTCACAATCTCACATGGACCAACCACCATAGATAAACCACCTACGGCATTCTTCGTTAGAGGCGGCATCGCCTCTTCCAAGATCGTTGTTTTGTAGAAGTGCTCACAAGGAATATCTGTACTTAAGGTAAGCTCCGTTTGTTCTTTGCTCATGTTGTACCAACGTAACATGAGATCTCCACTCTCTTCATTCATCTTCATCGAAGAGAAGGCAAGCTCAGCACTTTCCCATTTAAATGGAGTATATGCTGGAGCAATCGGTCCCTCATGAACGTCGCTTTGGCTTACAGTCCATGGAACTTGGAATTGATATGCTTCAGCGTAAGCGCCGGAAGTCATACCGTCTCCAGTGTGTGGAATAAGCTCCATATGGACAGTATGTTCACCCAGGCATTGTGCTTCTGGTGTAGGGAACAATCCCCAATCGCCTAGTTCTCCCACACTGCGAAGCAATGTGATGGCGATCGTATTACGTCCGTCACGTAGTACTTCATACTCGTTCAGACCCAGGTTCGCAACGGTTAGCCCCGCAGTTCCATCGCTTACGTCAACGAAAGCTTGTTGGTGCTGCGTGTTGCTAGGGTTCTGCCATTCTGGCGCAGGAACATTATCCCGCTCCACAACCTCAAACATTGAATCAACTTGATGTACTGAAGCTTCTAGATCCGTAGGGAACAGCGCCCGAACGCGGTGATCCTTCGCTTGGTTATCCAGCTTCGTCTCGATCTGTACGCCTTTTCCACCTTGCTCCAAGGAAATGACAGTTCGGATCTTCATGATCACAGTACGGCTGCTCCGCTGTGCAGTACGCTCTGGGTAATATACCAGTGCCCGTTGTTCTTCATCTAATTTATCATCTGCTGATGCAGGAATTTCCCACTCATGGGTAACTTCTACCGAAGCGCGATAAGGTGTATCTTCCAGCACGGAGATCCCTGCAGTAAGTCCCTTCGTCGTCAACGTCTTCTCACCATCTGGTTGTCTGTACATATATTCGTTACCGATATCTCCAGTATTCTCATATACCCCTAGATCACTGTAGATGCGGCCTGTTGTTTTGTCTGTGAGTGTGAATGAACCGTCGCCCGCAACATTCACTTTCAACGTAGCATTCTCCATTGTACGGTCTCCCGTGAATAAAGAATCACTTTGAGCTGGAGCTCCTGCTTTCCGTACCCATGCATACGTGCGTATGCCAATAGCTGGAACGTTCTCTGCTTGGAACGTCAGTTTGACCTTACGACACATATAAGGCTGACGGAATTTATCGTCTGGTAAGTCGTAACCAAATAAAAGACCTAAATCTTCCACCGTGCAATTCAGCACATTTCCTTGCTCATCAACCAACAGACGGCCGGAAAGATCAATGTCCTTCATCCGCTGTGCAGTCTCCTCAAGCGTGAAACCTTCCCGCAAATACAAACGGGCAGCATCCAACTCGATCGATACCGTTCCCGTACGGCTCCATCCCGTCGTGTTCATCACGAGTAGTGGTAGCGGGTCTTCGCCAAACTCAGCAAAGCCTGCAGTGTTCACTGCCTCAGCAATGATACGTTTGCTGTCATCGATGATGCTCTCAGCGACATGGCGGCTCTTGTCGAAGCGTGTAACCATCTCACGATGCACTTCATCCACGCTACAACCACAAATACTATCGTGTGGATGGTTCTGCATCAAGGTCTTCCAAGCGTACGTAAACAGATGATGCGGATAGTCTTGTCCCAACACATGAGCGATAGATGCAAGGGGTTCAGCGACCTTCTCTAGAATCGCTTGTCCTTCCTGATTCATCTGCTTCAGGTAGACACGAGCTGACGCGGTATTTACAAGCGTGCCCCAACCATCGGTACGTTGGCTGCGAAGCTCGCCTTTTACCGACGACAATTCACGATCGCTAGCACTTTCAATCGCACGTAGATAATCCGGGAAGTTCGAATGAATGAATTCCGTATCCGGGTACAATTCCTTCGCTTTGCGGATAGCTTCCGGTAGATCAAGTTGCAACGGTTGATGGTCGCAACCATTCATGAACAGAAGTTGATCTGTCGAAGCATATTTCTCTGCATCTGCCAGCTTCTTATCCCAAAATTCTTTGGCCTCTGTTTCATCGGTAGGTACTTCGTTCCCATTAGAATACCAGTTAGCAAACAAAATGCCGAGCACTTTAGATCCATCTGGACCTTCCCAAATCAACTCGGAGAATGATGACTCATAGTCGCCGTCCGATACCATGTTATTGAATCCAGTTGGTTTCACACCACGTCCGAAGAACGCATTGGTGATACCGGATTGCAACATCAACTGCGGGGTTTGTCCCACTAGACCAAACGTATCCGGGAAATAGCCGATCTTTGAAGGCTCGCCGTAACGCTTAGAATCCTGGTGCCCGATCTGCATGTTACGTACGTTCGCTTCTCCACTCGTTAGGAATGCATCCTGCAGAATGTACCATGGGCCGATCAATAGACGTCCCTCAGTAATATATTTCTCCAAACGTTCCTTGTTCTCCGGTCGTACTTGGAGGTAATCTTCTAGGATGATTGTCTGTCCATCAAGATAGAAACTCTTGAATTCCGAGTCCCCATCTAATTTATCCAATAATGCATCCACCAACTGGACTAGACGGACATGATGCTTCTCATAAGGTAGATACCATTCCCGATCCCAGTGCGTGTGGGAAATGATATGTGCGGTTCTTTTGTTAGCCATAACCCAGATGACTCCCCTTTCAAATAAACCCTATTATCATAAGGAAATATCGGCCTCATTAGGCCGATATCCCCTTTGCTCTTCTATTCGTACTAATCGTACTAATTCATCAAAAACTATGCTTCCAAAGGAAACTTTTCCATGTACTCAAGCAACTCATCAACAGTAGTAAAGGCTAGGCCTGTCACTGTATCTGCACAGCCATAGTAAATCGCAATTCGTCCTGTTTCAGCATCTGTTAAAGCCGCGCAAGGGAAGGTTACATTCGGAACATCTCCAACGCATTCGTACAAGGTTTCTGGTCCCATAATGTAGTTACGTGACCGTGCAATAACTTTCCATGGCTCATTAATATCCAAGAGAGCAACACCCATACGGTATACAAAACCGTTACAAGTATTGATTACCCCATGATAAATCAACAACCAACCTTTATCAGTTTCAATTGGAACCGGGCCTGGACCGATTTTCTTGGACTGCCAAGCCGAAGTGTCCCCATCTACTGTACCCATTACATAACGGTGTTTACCCCAGAAAGTAAGATCAGGGCTTACACTGTAGAAAATGTCTCCGAAAGGAGTGTGGCCCGTGTCACTTGGACGGCTGACCATAGCATAATGATCATTGATTTTACGTGGGAAAAGTACACCATTACGGTTGTAAGGCAAAAAGGCATTTTCCAATTGGTGGAACGTTTTAAAGTCGAATGTATAAGCGATCCCGATGGTAGGGCCATGATAGCCATTGCACCACGTAATATAGTAGCGGTCTTCAATTTTGATGACCCGTGGATCATAACGGTATTCGCGCTTAATTATTTCTTCGTCTCCCTCAAAAACGATAGGCTCGTGGTTGATTTTCCAGTTCACGCCATCGTCACTGAAACCAGCGAAAATGTCCATACTGACAGATTTCGAGTCGCAACGGAATACGCCTGCAAACCCACCTTCAAAAGGAACAACTGCCGAGTTGAATACACTGTTAGAGTTCGGAATAGCATCCCGATTGATAATCGGATTTGCGGAATACCGCCATACCGGTGAGTTAGTGTTGGCAGGTTTCTCCTGCCAAGGAATGTTTGACAATTGTTCTCCAATAATTTTGCTCATTTTCATTTCTCCTTTTCATTAGAAGCATTTATATTTCAGGTCCATCCGGATTTGCTTATTATAGTCAGGCTTAGAGAATGCCTTCCTTCATCGCACGATATACAAGCTGTGAGAACAGACTGTTTGACCATGCGAACCATTTGCGGGTGAAAATCGTTGGATCATCTACATGGAATCCTTCATGCATAAATCCTGTATCCGCATCTGTGTTCTCTAGCATAGCGATCATTTCCAGTTTTTCTTCAGCCGACTGAGCTGTAATTCCTTGCATGGAAAGTGCCATGTGCCAAATGTAGTTCTTTGGTGTATGTGGACTACCGATACCTTTAGCCATTTTACCTTCAAAGTAGAATGGGTTCTCTTTGCTCAGCGCAAAACGTCTAGTATTCTGATAAATTTCATCATCTGCACTCACGTAACCAAGGTACGGGATAGACATCAAACCAGGTGTACCTGCGTCATCCATCAAGCAGTAGTTGCCAAAGCCATCTGTTTCATAGGCATAGATAGGTCCAAATTCAGGATGACGATAAATACCATACAACTTGATACCGTAATCCACTTCAAATTCCAATTCCTTCAGCTCAGCTAGGAGTTCCATATCACGGAATACCCATTCTGCAAATTCCTGCATTTGACGAAGTGCCACAACCGCAAACATGTTACCTGGAATGTTATAGTGGAAATCGCAAGCATCGTCACTGGAGCGGAAACCTGACCAGATCATGCCGGTGTAATTGACTGGCATTCCAAGGCCATTGTTACGCAATGAATCCTCAGGAATTCCGTTATTCCGAGTGAATCGATAAGGAGATTTCTCGAAATGATGTTGTTCGGTTTTGAATAGCTCAATGATACGTTTCATAGCCGATTTGAATCCAGCGTCGAAGATATCAGTTAATTCAGTTTCTTTCCAATATGTGTAGGCCAGACGGATAACGAAACATAAAGAATCGATCTCAAATTTACGTTCCCATACCCATGGCGACATTTCAGTAACATCCGTCGTATTCCAATGCCAATCGTTAGCAGACTCGTTGAATGCATTAGCATATGGATCAATATGAATATATTGAATATGACGCTTAATAAGCCCACTGATAATACGTTGTAAATCCTTATCTTCCTTAGCAAACGGCACGTATTGAATTACTTGCTCTACCGAGTCACGCAGCCAAGAAGCTGGGATATCCCCTGTGATGACAAAGGTTGTTCCATCATCCATCAGTTTCGTTGTTGTTTCTAAAGTATTAGGAAAACAGTTTTTGAATAACTGTAATAGTTTCGGTCGATGAGCCAGCTTTTCCTCGGCTTCGGCCAGTACCTCTTGTATTGCTACCGGTAGTGTAAGCTCAGGCATCGGTATTTTTGGAAGTCTGAATTGTTCCATGGTAGTCTCGCTCCTTTAAATTTTATATTAGTAGTTAATTTTAATTGTCTTAATCTCATACGGCGTGAATTGCAGTTCAATCCGACCACCAACATGATCTATCACGTCCATCTCTTGCTCCAAAGCATTGGAGTGGAAGATTTCAGTACACGCCTGAGGCCAATTTAGTTCTACAGTTTCCCGACCACCTGCTGATTCGTAGAATCTTAGGATACTCCCCGTTCCATCTTCAGAAGGTTTAACTGTATCGAGTATAACATGTTGTCCCGAGAACTGGATTAAAGATTGCATATTCGGCAGTGAACCTTGCTTATTCTGAGCTGCTACAACAACTGGAGCATGGTTCAGTTCAGCTGCTTTTCTTAGTGTATGAGCTTGACGCCAGTCCTCCATATGAGGATAAAGCGAATAAGTAAACTCATGCTCGCCAAGATCAGCCGTGACATCTGGCCATTTCGGCGCACGTAGCAATGACAGGCGAATGGTACTACCTTGAATGTCATAACCGTATTTGCAATCATTCAACAAGCTGACACCATATCCGCGCTCGGATACATCAGCAAAACGGTGACCACATACCTCGTACTGCGCCTGTTCCCAGCTAGTATTACGGTGAGTTGGACGTTCCAGCGCACCAAACGGAATTTCATACGTCGCTTTGTCAGTTACCACATCTACTGGGAAGCCAACCTTCAGCAATTTATGAGATTCATTCCAGTTTACCTTTGTCTTGAAATCAATGCGCCCATCATGATGATATAGAATCATGTCTTGTGTAATTTCCGATTGATTCAACTTCCAACGGAAACGCAGCACATCTCGAATAGTTCCAGAACTAAGAAGTTTCATCTCTAGAAGTTCAGCATCTCCAGCTGGTTGCTCTTCATACCGGGTATCAATATCCCAAGCATCCCAAAGCGTTGGACGGTCATGGAAGAAGTGTAATCTATTCGCACTTTCTCCAGGCTTAATTGTTTCTCTGTTCGCTGTTTTATCAAACAGGCTAACAATTTCACCTAGATCATTGAAACGAATACGATAGTATTCCGTCTCCCACTCTTTGCTCAAACTAATCTCATGCTTTGTATTAGAATGAACAAGAACAGCAGCATCTTTCTCATTTCTCAGCCAGATCGTCTTATAACCAAGTGCTGGAACGTTAGGTACACGTACCCAAGCCGTGTTCGCATCATTCGTTGTAATATCCATACCGAGACGTGTTCCTTCTCCGTCATAAACGGCTTGTCCCGTCAATTCATTCTCACTAGCGATTTCAATGACAGCGTCACGAGACCAGCCAAGACTGTTGAATATGATATAAGGCGTACCTTCGCCCTCCGTATTCACCTGTCCTGCTAGCAACTCCAACCCTTGAACAAGACCCTTATTTCCATGTTCAAAAATTTCCGCATATTCCTTCATCGACGTTACATAAGTTTCTGTTATCGCCGAGCCCGGAATAATATCGTGGAACTGGTTGAGCAAAATAAGTTTCCAACCGTCATGTAAAGACTGGCTTGCCTCAAGCTTTTGCTGCGGTTTCATATCTGGCGCTGCAAGTGTGTTCCACAATTCAGCTTCCCGATATAGAACCTCAGCCTTACGGTTGTTCAGCTTATTACGGCCATGTGTTGTATAAGTCCCTCGATGTAATTCCAGATACAAGTCGCCCCGCCATTCAGGAAGCTCTGGTGAGGCTGCCGTAATGCCAGCGAAGAATTCCGCAGCATTACTATATTTACTGACTGGTTGACCAACCATTAGATCTCCACGATTAATGTACTCCAACATTTCGCGAGTGGCACCACCGCCACCGTCTCCATGTCCGTATAGTAACATCTGCTCGTTATGCTTAGCTTTCTCCCGGAAGGACTGCCAATGGTCATGGACATCCTTCGGTAGCGTATTTTCATTAACACCATGATTTAGATAAGACAACATAGGTGTTCCATCAATCCCGACCCAGTGGAACAGATCATAAGGGAATACATTCGTATCGTTCCATCCGAGCTTCGTCGTCATGAAGTACTGAATTCCACCATGCTTCAGAATCTGTGGCAAAGATGCACAGTAGCCGAATGTATCCGGCAACCATTCGATCTCAGATGTCATGCCGAACTCTTCCTGATAGAATCTCTGTCCGTACAGCATTTGGCGCATAAGAGATTCCCCGCTTGGAATGTTCAAATCCGGTTCAACCCACATCCCGCCAACAAGTTCCCAGCGACCTTCTTTAATTCTGTCCTTCACTCTTTCATAAAGTTCAGGATCGTTATCCTTTAAGTAAGCAAACAACTGAGGTTGACTCTGAGCATACTGGTACTCAGGGAATTCATTCATGAGTGCATCTACCGTTGAAAAAGTCCGACTCGTCTTACGAACGGTCTCTCGTACTGGCCAGAGCCAGGCGATATCGATATGTGATTGCCCAACCATGTGGATCGTACCCTCGGCATTTCCGCCGATTTCCCCAGTCTTCTTCTTCAACCGTAATTCTATATCCTTAACGAGACTACCTTCACGAATGGCTTCCTCATCAAGTGCTACAAACTCATCCATGGCAATATATAATGCCTCAATCAAGCGAGTCCGACGGAAATCCTGCTCAGGCAATAACACTGCGGAATCACGGATAACAGTTGCCGTGTACATCAAACTTTGTATTGGACGATTAACGCTAACAATTAAGCTTTGAATCGACCGTATTGGCGGTTGAATAACCGCCTGCTGATTTAACGGGTCCACTGGTTCAGGAATGGGGTCAAACATCTCAATTTCAAGCTCCATTGGCCGTCCTACAACGTCTGCACCTAATGTAACAAATGTATGATTGCGATCTAACCCTTGATATGAATTTCCATTTATACGAAGTATTCCTTCGCCACCACAATTAAATATCAAGCCTACATGGGATTTCAGCCAGTCTTGTGGAATCTCTAAGCGAGAACGAAAAAAGTATGTTGTTCCTTGCTTACTTGGAAAAAGATCAAAATCTCCCCCTGCCGTGTAAGGTGCCACGTCATCGTACTCTCCAGGAAGTTTATATGTGGATGATATGATCTCCCAATCGCGAAATTCACGCTGTTCCAACCATTGAGACTCGGATAGCTCTCGAATAAAACGTTTGATCCGTTCCATCTATATTAATCCTCCTGCACAATTAAAGTTGCATGTAGCGTATCGTTCACGTGTTTCCCTACCAATACGCGGAATTCACCAGGTTCTACAACAGGCTTGTAATCCAAGCCAATATACTCAAGCTGTTCAGCTCCAACTGTGAACTCAACTGTTGTACTCTCACCAGGAGCTAGCGTCACCTTGCGGAACCCTTTTAGCTCTTTGGCTGGTCTAGTTATAACACTGACAGTATCGGAGATATACATCTGTACGACCTCTGCACCTTCCATGTCGCCGGTATTAGTTACTTCTACCGTAACAGTGGCTACTCCATCCGCAGGAATTACTTCCGGCTGGACGGTGAGATTAGAGTAACTAAATTCCGTGTAACTCAGTCCATAACCAAACGGATAACGCGGTTGAGAGTCGTCTTCTAGATAACGTTTTCCTCTAGAACGCTTCCCATTATAATATACCGGAAGTTGCCCAACATGTTTCGGTATAGAGATCGTCAATTTACCCGACGGGTTCACATCACCAAACAAGATATCCGCAATCGCATGACCACCCTCTTGACCTGGATACCAAGCCTCCAGAATCGCATGCGCGTGATCTTCAATCCAAGGTTCTGCAATTGGACGACCGTTTATATAAACTACTACAAGGGGTTTACCAAGTTTATAGATTTCTTGAATCAGTTCAAGCTGAACTCCGGACAGCTTCAAAGACATACGATCTATGCCTTCCCCACAGTCCATATCACTCCAAGAATGATCTGTAACCTTTGAAGCACCTGTCTTCAAATCAATAGATCCTTCACCAAAATCGCGGGCACTGGATCCTCCAACAACCATAACTACCGTATCTGCATCCTTGGCGCAGGTAAGGGCGTAATCAAAACCTTCTTTGGAATCATCCTTAATCCGGCATCCAGGCGCATAAAGAACGCGTCCCGGTTCCTCAGCAAACTTACTACGGATACCACCAAGAACAGTTGTTACCTTAGAGCTAGGTTGCGGTGAAGTATAGTCTCCGAGTTGATTGTAGCCTACATCTGCATTGGGTCCAATGACAGCGATCTTACCAGAAGCTTTGGATAGTGGAAGGATCTTACCTTCATTTTTCAATAGAACAATACCCTCACCGGCAATCTTCCGGGCAAGTGCAGTGTGCTCTTCACTACCAATTACTTTAGCTGCATTCTTTGGATCGGCATACGGGGAATCAAACAATCCCAGTTTGAATTTCAGATTCAGCACACGACGAACTGCAGTATCAACTATCGATGTGTCTAGTTTTTCCTGGCGTACAGCTTCAAGCAAGTACTTCCCGAACATTTCACCAGACATTTCCATATCAATACCTGCGGAGATCGCTTGTACTGCTGCATCCAGCCCACCTTCAGCGGTATCGTGGCCTGTAGCCAGCATATCAATGGCACCACAGTCGGTTATGACCATACCGTCAAATCCCCACTCTGTACGGAGAATATCCTGTAAAAGCTCTCTATTCGTCGTACAAGGCATACCATCAATCTCGTTATAAGCTGGCATAATTGATACAGCGCCCGCTTCCACCGCTTTCTTGAACGGAAGCATATCAACTTCAAGCAATTCTCTCTTACCCATATGAACAGGGCCAGCATTTCTACCGCCCTCTGAGCTACCGTAGCCTACAAAATGTTTCAACGTAGCGACCACGCTATCCTCTTGATCCAATGATTCTCCCTGAAGTCCTTCCACAGAAGCGACCGCAAGCTCACTGATCAAATACGCATCTTCACCGAAGCACTCTTCAGTCCGACCCCAACGAGGATCACGCACTACATCAAGTACTGGAGAATAAGTCGCGGCTCCACCTTGGCTCCGCGTCTCTCTCGCCACAGCACGGCACATTTCGCGATATAGATCTACATTCCATGTGCTACCAAGACTTAGCGGTACAGGGAATACTGTAGCACCAATCGCCATATGCCCATGGGAGCATTCCTCTCCAATCAGGATAGGAATACCCAAACGGGAATGCTCTATAGCATAACGTTGGATTTCGTTAACGGCCTCTGCGCCTTCTTCCGGGGATAATCCAGTCTCGATTGTGACTCCCGTCCACGGATCAGCGCGAAGCACGCCGTACAACGAACCTATACCGCCATTCTTTACCTGTTCCTTGAATTCCTTAGTAAGCTCGATTTTGCCGTCTTTATTCTCATAAGTCTGCCATCCAAATGGTTGGATCAATTGGCCGATCTTCTCTTCCAAAGTCATCAGACTGAGCAAATGTTCCACTCGTTCTGAAGTAGAATTGTTACGATCCTTATAGATCATAGTTGCCTTCTCTCCTTCTTTGAGGACCTTATTCTTTAACAGCTCCTATAGTGAGCCCTGAAATGAAATAACGTTGGAAGAACGGGTATGCAAAGATAATAGGTAACGTAGCCAGAACAACCATCGCCATACGCGAAGTATCTTGAGGCAATGATCTCAAAGCTTCCAAACTCAGCGAGCTATTCGATGCATTTTGCATGATGAATTGCATACTAGTCTCGATACGCATCAACATCGATTGCAATGGCACTAGGTTCGGATTGTCAATATAGAGTAGCGCATTAAACCAGTCATTCCAGTAACCGAGTGTGCTGAACAAACCAATCGTTGCCAGACCCGGTAGGGATAAAGGAAGTACCAATTTGAGGAAAATACGGAACTCTCCTGCTCCGTCAATTTTCCCTGATTCAATAATAGCGTCAGGAACGCTTGTGCTATAGAAAGTCCGCAAGATCATAATGTAGAAGGCATTTACCGCTAGCGGCAAAATCAAAGCCCACACCGTATCTTTTAAACCCATAAGCTGAGTAACTACAATATAGGTCGGAACAAGTCCACCATTAAACAACATCGTGAAGAAGGCAAAGAAAGCGAAGAAGTTACGATATTTGAAGCTCTTTCGCGAAACAGCGTACGCGTAAAAGGACATAAACAGCAAACTGATGATAGTACCTACGACTGTGACAAAAATCGTCACCCCATAGGAACGGATTAATGAATCCCCCATATCAAATACATATTGGTAAGCCGAAAAACTCCATTTTTCAGGAATTAATCTGTAACCATTGTTAGCAAGCGCACCCTCATCTGTTAGGGAAATGATAACTACAAACAGAAAAGGAAATACGCAAAGCAAGGAAAAGATTCCGGCAATGAGGTTAAATGAAATATTCATTGGTGTCGATAGGTTATGAAAATCGCGTTCTTTCTTTTTTCGTTGAGACACACTACTCACTCCCTTCGGTATTTTAGAACAAGGCGTTATCCTTGTCGAATTTTCGTACGATATAGTTTGATGCCATAACTAGAGTAAAACCTACAACCGATTGATACAATCCTGCCGCAGCACTCATGCCAATCTCACCTGTTGTTTTAAGACCACGATATACGTAAGTATCGATAACGTTTGTCACGCCATACAATGTTCCGGAATCCCTTGGTACTTGATAGAACAAACCAAAGTCTGCATAAAATATTTTTCCGATAGCTAGCAATGTCATGATCGTGATGATTGGTCTAAGAAGCGGTAGCGTAATTGCACGAATTTGTTGCATTTTGCTGGCGCCATCGATCATTGCGGCTTCGTAAAGTGATCTGTCGATCCCCATAATAGAAGCTAGATATACAACGCTGTTATAACCGACTGCCTTCCACAAATAAACAAATACTAAAATGAACGGCCAATACTTCGATTCCGAATACCATTGAATCGATTCAATGCCCATTGATTCAAATACTCCGTTCAACAATCCACGGTCTGAGCTCAAGAAACTAAACGTGAAATAACCGACAATGACCCATGAAAGAAAATAAGGGAGGAACATGCCGGTCTGGTATATTTTCGAGAGACGCTTGTTGGTAATTTCGGATAATATGACAGCCAATATTACCGATAAGATGAGTCCAATAAAGATAAATGCAATATTATAGAGCAATGTATTCCTTGTAATCACATAGGCATCATCCGTGCTAAACAAAAATTTAAAGTTGTCCCATCCAACCCATTTACTGTTCACAATGCTGGCCCAGAAGCCATCGCGGCTGAAGCGATATTCCTTAAAGGCTATGACCGTTCCGAGCATCGGTAAATAGGAGAAGAAGAGGAACCACAGTGCGCCGGGAAGAACCATGAATAACATAACTTTATTTCTGTTGATATTTTTGAAAAACTCTCCGACCATTTTCACGTTATATCCCTCCTGAAAGTGTAAATTTCATGAAAAAAAATCGGGCGAAAGGCTATCACCCGCCCGATTTTCTTCATTAATTATTGATATTACTTACCAGTTGCCGCTCTCCACTCATCGATTTGTCTTTGAGCTTCTGCCATAACTTTATCCAATCCAGCAGCTTTGAATTTCTCAATAGCTTTTGGTAGATATTCATCTGGATCAACGGTTCCTGTCATTAATGCTGCCCAATACTCTTCCTTAACGTTTTGAACAGAAGCAAGTTCAGTAGATACCTTCGAAGTATCGAAGTTGAAACCTAGCAATGGAGCATCAATTCCTGATTCATTAAATTTCTTGAATTCATCCCATTTGTTCTCTGGGTCGCCTTCATTTAGGTAAGTAAGCATTACGTTACCAAAAGCAAATGTTGGCATATCATAGTCTTTAGATTTATCTAGATTCTTCATAACGTTTTCACTAACTTTTTCGTAGTGGACGCCTTCAATACCGGAATCGATCATATTACGCAATACCGGATCTGTGTTCAACAGATTAAGGAATTCCATAGCTTTCTCAGGATACTTAGAGTTAGCTGAGATTGCTTGCATTGAACCCATTACAGACCAGTTGTAAATAATTGGGTCGCCAGCTGGTGTAGATACGATTGGGTAACCCATGCTTGTAGACCAAAGGTTATCTGCGAAAGGTTGAGTTGATGCACGGTCTACCAACCACTTGCCTGATTTGTACAAGTCATCTACTGAAGTTACTGTGGATACTTCTGGGGAAACAAATCCCTCTTTGTAGAATGTGCGTACAGTTTTCAATGTTTCTTTTAATTCTGGTGTTTCTAAGATGTTAACCACTTTGTAGTCTTCAGTATCAAGGTAAACAGCCATAGGCAATTTCTCGATAACATAGTCAAATGGCATTACAGGTACGAAATCCTTAACCATTGCATAAGGAGTAACGCCTGGTTCGTTTTCTTTGATCGTCTTCAACAAAGGAATTAGACTTTCCATTGATTTCACATTTGTGATATCCAAGTTGTATTTATCAACGAGTTCTTTGTTGAAACGCCATACTTCTTGAGCTGGAAGCTCTTTGTTAGCCGGTACTCCATAGTTATGACCGTCTACTTTGGAACCTTCAAGGAACGCAGGGTCAAGAGTTGCTACGATGTCTTTACCTTGATTTTGCAACAAATCATCTAATTGCATAAATGCGCCTTTACGTGCGTTTTGCACGTAATCAAACGCCCATGAACATGTAAACATGATATCCATCGGTTCGCCGGATGCAGCCATTACCTGCATTTTTTGCGAATAGTCACCGAAATCGATCATTTTCAATTTGATGGTTGCATTTATTTTTTCTTTGGTATATTTGTTTACTTCCGCCATAACCAAATCAGCATCTTTTTGTGGAGCTCCGACCGTATACCAGATCAATTCAACTGGTTTCTCGGACTTAGATGGTGTTGATCCAGAAGCATTGTTATTGCTCGCCGCATTGTTGTTTCCACCACAAGCAGTGACCAATAGTGTAAGCGCCATCAGCGATGTTAGCAAAAGAGAAAACTTTTTTCTTCTTGTACTCATTATTGAATACCCTCCCTTTGATTAACCTTACTTTTGTTTTTGTCTATGCCCCTTAAGGACTACCTTAACTTTAAATTATGAAAGCATTTTCACATAGAAGTGAAACTAAATAAATCATGTACAAAATAAAGAAAAGGCTCTAGCTAGAAACCGCTAGCTTAGCCCTTTATATTCTGTTGGAGAGATACCCACATATTTTTTGAATTGTTTATAAAAATAACCAGTTTCCCAATAACCGACACTTCGAGCTATTTCATGAACTTTCATCTGACTGGTTCTAAGCAGCTCTTTTGCTTTGTCAATTCGATACCAGTTTATATAATCGGTGAAAGATTCATTAACTTCCTTGTGGAATAGTTGTCCTAGATATACCGGATGAATATTGTACAGCGCACCCAGTGTCTTAAGGGATAGATCTTCGTTATAGGACTGCTTGATATAGTTCAGTACCTGCTGGACTACTGGGCTCTTCATATCGCTGGCCAGAGAATCCACAGTAATTTCTGCAACTTCCTTCATAATATCAATTAATTCCTCAAGCGAAGATGTAGTTCTAATCTTCTCGAAGTGCTTCTTGTATAGTTCAGATTCCTCAGCATGCCTAATCTCTTCCAATTGCATTTTGAAGCGAATAATCCATTCCATAGCCAGGTCCTGGAGTAAACTAGGAGAAATCCACTCCACTTGTCGGAGTGATCCGAAATCCTCTTCTATACGAGCAAGTAGTCCCTCCTTATCTTTTGCCATAATCAGCTTAGCGTAGTTACTCCAGTTCATATGGAGACCTTGTTCAGCATTAGTCTGATGGTCTTTGAGATCATCATATCGAAGGATGTTTTGTTCCTGGTAGATCATGAAGTACTCCTGAACCTTTTTGGCGTTAGTGTAGCTACGAGCGGGCTCCACTTCCATAATCTCTACGTTCCCTACAGATAGATGCAAGGGCTGAAGGGGTGTAAGTAGGTCAATAAGTTTATGATGTACAATGTCTACTTTTTTTATTCCCTGTTCTATGTCATCAAAGTTATAAACCAATACGATATCCCCATCCATATCACGGAACGGAATGATCCCCTCTTCCCCTTCCAATTGAGTTAGAACGGAATCGAACGCCTCATGTTCTGAATCCTGTAGTCGTAAAATTGAAACTAATATGTAACGCTTATTAAGGACAATACCCAGCAAATCTGCACGTTCTTCAAATTCTTGAGGATTAATCTGTCCTCTCATCCAGCGGTGCATTACATTATCCTTTAAAATCATGATGCTATACGCATTTAAGGTATTATATTTGGTTTTGGAGACATTCAACTTCTCGACCACCGTATTCAGAGTAGCCTTAAACTCCTCCAAATTAATAGGTTTCAGCAAGTAATTTTCTATACCTAGTGTTAAGCCTTCCTTCACATATGCAAAGTCATTAAATCCGCTCAATACTATCACCTTAAGGTCTGGATGAATTTCACGAACGAAACGGATCAAATCAAGGCCATTCATTTTCGGCATAGAAATATCGGTAACAAGAATATCCGCAGGAGTTACCTTTAATGCTTCTAGTGCTTCTAACCCGTTCTCAGCATGCCCGACGATTTCCATTCCCAGAGCAGCCCAATCAACAATATCGTACAAACCTTCGATAATAAATGGTTCATCATCTACAATAAATACTTTATACATTTTTCACTTCATCCTCCCCCAAATCAGGAAACCAAACGGTAACAACCGTTCCCTTCCCAAACTCACTCTGAACGTCAACACCATATATACTTCCATAGAGTAACTTTAACCTCTCGTGAATACTACGAATTCCAAAAGATCCCGAGTAAATGTCTGGATGTAACAATCCCTGCTTTATTTGTGCCAATTTCTCCGGATGAATACCTTGTCCATTATCTCTCACTTCAACGCATAGGATTTCATCTTGACTCGTAACCCTAATACTAATTTGATTATCGGCCCTGTCGGTTCTCATTCCATGGAGAATGTAGTTCTCAATAATCGGTTGCAGGGACATTTTTAGTACTAACTTGTTCTCCAGTTTCTTATCATATTGAACATCATAAGAGAACTTATCCTTGTAACGTATTCGAAACAGTTCCAAATACATCCGACAGGCCTCGAGTTCATCCTTTAACGTATACCTAGGCTTCTGCTGAACATAACTTTTGAACAGTACAGATAGACTGTATATCATTTCTCCAACATCTGAAGCTCCCTGGGATATAGCTCGCATCCGGATCACTTCCAGGGTGTTATATAAGAAGTGGGGATTCACTCTAGCCTCTAATGCGGCAATTTCGGTATGCTTTTGCTTAATCTCCGCTTTGTAAACACGGTCTATATACAAATTAAGTTCTTCTAACATCTCATTGAAGCTCTTGGCGATTTGACCGATTTCATCTTCTTTAATATCTGTAATTCTCGCTGTTAAATCCCCTTTCTTCACTTTTCTTGTAAAGCGAATAATGCTGTGCGTCCGCTTAGCAAAATTACCTATGAACAGAGAAGAGATGATAATAGCGAATAAAATACAAATCGTACTAACCGTCAGTATTGTATTCCTTAATCCGCGGTACGAGGCCGCAAGTTCCTTCTTGGGTACCAAACTAAGTACAGTATATCCGCCTTGGATATCCGTTAACTTTGTGATAGACATTCCTGTCGTAGTCACATCATTTTCATACACTGTGTTTATTTGATCAGCGTATGGATACTTTTGACCATAATAAGTACCCGACGAATCAAAAATGACTTCGCCTACACTCGAAAGAACAAGAATCGTACCTTTAAACTCATCTTTATAGTTTTCCAGACTACCCCAAATCTTCTCTGAATTGAAGTAAACCTGTAATTGGCCAATGTTACGTAATGACGTATTATTATTAATCGGTACACGAACTGAGAACATGGGCGATTCCGGTAATTGAATACTTTGTCGCACCCAAATATTTGGTATGGAGACGTTTGATCCTGCTTCCAAATACATGGCATCTGGGACGTAGGAGTGTGCAGCATTCGTACCAACAATTTTAAACTGTGTATTGTTGTACACATATAAATACTGCTGAGCAGCACTATATAACATCAAACTCGCAATATCCGGATCGTCCTCTACATGGTTTCTAAAAAACTGTACGGGATCACTAGTGGCACCATTGTCACTATAAAAACGATCCAATCTGTAGTTAACATATTCCTCATAAGGGTGCTCCAGAAAATATGAAGTATTGGACGCCAAATCACCATTTCTATATACATCACGCATCATAGTCTGTACGGATTCATATTTGTTATTAATGTACTTACTTACGCTTTGAATAGCGCTTTTCTGGACATCTAATTGTCTCTCAACCATCGCTTGCGACATCGTGATAAACATCAAATAGGAAAATATAATAACAGTTACAATCGTAATCACGGAAAAAAGAATGATAATTTTCATAAACAATTTATTTTTGAGGTATTTCCTATAAATCTTGCTTATCAGCATAATGTCCTCCTAGATCTGTCAGCTCGAAGTTATAATAAAGTGATTTATCTAGCTAATTCATCATAACCGTTAACCTTTATGGGAAACAAATCTAATTATAATTCTAAACTGATTACAGCCCTACTTCTAGCTACATAAATATAAATAAGAGCATCTACTCTCCAACTTCCTTGGAGAGCAGGTGCTCTTATTATAGAGTATTTCTATACTATCCTTTCCCTAACCGCGAAACTCTTGAAGACCAGTGTTCAGTTCAAGCGTAGCTGAGTACACCTGTTGATATAATTTGAAGAGACGACGGTATTTCTCCACATGTTCAGGAATCGGCTCGTAAGTAGTCCCGTATCCAATGAACTGGTCTGCACATTCTTTTAAACTACTAAACCAGCCGCATCCTACCGCAGCCATCATAGCAGAACCCATTGCTGGTCCCTGTTCATTCTTCAGTGAGACAACTGGAATACCAAAGATATCGGCTTGCATTTGTAACCAGGTCGGATTCTTAGCTCCACCACCAATCGATATAACTCGTTCTATTGAAATACCCGCCTGCCGGAACAATTCTAATGACTCCTGCAAGGAGAAGGTGATGCCTTCCATCACGGCACGAGCTAAGTGTTCACGGCCATGTGTACCGGACAAGCCAATAAAGCTACCACGGATAACACTATCCGCATGTGGAGTACGTTCACCTACAAGATAGGGTGTAAATAGTAACCCATCTGATCCGACTGGTACATTTGCAACGGGGGCAAGTAGATCCTCGAAGCTCAAATCTGGAGCAAACGAATCCTTAAACCAACTCAAACTGTATCCTGCAGCCAGCGTTACTCCCATTGCATAAAATGCACCAGGATGAGCGTGATTGAAGAAATGTACTTTGCCGGCAAAGTCTTTATTCTTGTCTTCCTCATACGTTAGAATGACACCCGAAGTTCCGATACTGCAGAGTGCATCCCCGTTACGGACAATACCTGCGCCGACAGCACCGCAAGCATTATCTGCTCCACCACCAAAAACACGTGTCTTTGGAGATAGACCCGTTTGCTCTGCAAACTGTGGTAACAGTGTCCCCGTCGCTTCAGTACTACCAACAATCGGTGGACAGAAGTTCTCAGGAAGACCAAAAATCTCTGCGATTTGCGTGCTCCATGCTCCTTCTGAAACGTTCAGCAGCAATGTTCCGGCAGCATCCGATATTTCCATTTGTACCAACCCAGTCATACGATAGCGCAAATAATCCTTAGGTAACACGAAGCAAGTTGCCTTATCGAACAATTCCGGTTCATTCTCCTGCACCCAAAGAATTTTGGGTAAAGTGAAGCCCTCCAACGCAGCGTTCTTCGTAATATCAAGCAAGTTGTGGCCAAGCTTCGCTTCGATCTCACGACACTGTTTCGTAGTCCGTGTATCATTCCAGAGAATCGCATGACGTAACGGCTTGTTCTGTTCGTCTAGCAGCACCAATCCATGCATCTGACCTGAGAATGAAATCCCCTCAATTTGATCCTGTGATATTCCGTTCTCTTGAATTAACGTCTTCAAGCAAGAAATAGTCCCACTCACCCATACCTCTGGATCCTGCTCACTATATCCTGGGTTTTCATGAATTAGCGGATAAGAGGCAGTAGCCTCCCCTTTGATTTCTCCGTTCTTATTTACTAATACTGTCTTCACCGAACTCGTTCCTAGATCAATACCAATCACATAACTCATCTCAGATATTCTCCCCTCATTAACCGCTCTTAAGGTTTACATTTTTTACATTGTCCAGCTTATTTCAGTATTTAAAAAGGGGACGACAGGCGCCCCCTTAATTCAGCATATATGTGCTGATTATTTCACTAAATTACTTAGTTTAAAACATATATTCGTTCAATTGAGCTTTAATTAATTCCAAGTGATTGGACTTGTTCTTAATCTCATCAGCTTGCATTGCATATGCAGCAAGGGATTTCAAATCTGTCTTACCTGCAACGATGTCAGCGCCGATACCGGATTTAAAGCTAGCATAACGTTCGTCAAGAATATTGTCGAAGAATTTATCTTCGATTAATTTCCCAGCTACTTTCAATCCTTTAGCGAAAGTATCCATACCTGCGATGTGAGAGTAGAACAAATCTTCTGGATCGAATGATCCGCGTCTAACTTTGGCATCAAAGTTAACTCCACCTGAACCCAGACCGCCATTCTCCAAAATTTCATACATCGCCAAAGTAACGGAAGCTACGTCAGTTGGGAATTCATCTGTATCCCAGCCAAGCAGCATGTCGCCTTGGTTAGCATCAACCGAACCCAGCATGTTGTTGATACGTGCTACGCGAAGTTCATGCTCAAAAGTATGACCTGCAAGTGTAGCATGGTTAGCTTCTAGGTTAAGTTTAAAGTGATTTTGAAGATCATATTTTTGCAAGAATGCAATCGTTGTAGCTGCATCAAAGTCGTATTGGTGTTTGGATGGCTCTTTTGGTTTTGGTTCAATCAAGAATTGACCTGTGTAACCAATTTCCTTAGCGTAATCTAGAGCCATATGGAAGAATTTCGCCAAGTTATCAAGCTCAAGACCCATGTCTGTGTTTAATAGGGACTCGTAACCTTCACGTCCACCCCAGAACACATAGTTCTCGGAACCAAGTTCAAGACCTGTATCCAAACCTTTCTTCACTTGTGCTGCAGCGTAAGCAAATACTTCAGCATTGGATGAAGTCGCAGCGCCATGAACAAAACGAGGGTTTGTGAACATATTTGCTGTATTCCATAGCAATTTAATGCCAGTAGCGTTCATACCTTCTTTAAGTTTAGCAATAATGACATCTAAATTTTCGTTAGTTTCTTGCAGCGTGTTACCTTCTGGAGCAATATCACGATCATGGAAGCAGTAATAAGGAACTCCTAGCTTCTCCAAGAACTCAAAGTTAACTTCAACGCGAGCCTTTGCCAAATCCATTCCGCTTACAGTTTCCCATGGACGAATCATGTTGCCTTTACCAAATGGATCGCTACCATCCATTGTTAATGTATGCCAGTAAGCCACGGCGAAACGAAGATGTTCCTTCATTGATTTACCAAGTACTACTTCGTTCTCATTATAATGTTTGAATGCTAGTGGATTACTTGATCCTGCGCCTTCATACTTAATTTTATTTACGTTTTTGAAATAACTCATAATTGAGTCCTCCCTGCCTAATTTTAAAATTTAGTAAGCCTTTTCATTCAAGTCCTATACAATGGCACGCACTCACAATAATGGTGGCGTGCCGCTTTTTCAACATGATCTTACCACGACAAACTTAGTTTGTCTAGTGAACTAACAAAGTAATTGATTTATCACCTAGTAGGTATGTTATGATAGCAAATATATAGAATATCGTACAAAGCTACACCTATTCTGGAGGATGACGAATGAAGATTACGGGCGATCAACAACTGATCAAAAAAATGAATAAAAGGATCGTTCTAGATACGATACGAAAGCAACAACCGCTGTCCCGAGCGGACATCTCCTCAGCCATTGGGCTGAACAAAGCAACTGTATCATCGCTTGTGTCCGAACTGATTGAAAGTCAGCTTGTCACTGAAATTGGTCCTGGCGAATCCAGTGGCGGACGGAAGCCCACACTGCTGTTATTCAATCGAAGTGCTGGTCATGCCATCGGAGTAGACATCCGTGTCAACGATTTGCTGATGATTCTTGTTGATCTCGAAGGCAATGTAATTCAGGAGAAGACGGTTCCATTGACTGACTGCTCCCCCGAAAATGTTCTGAATCAAATGCGTAAACATATAACCCTTCTGGGAAAAAAAGCACCGGCATCCCCATACGGAATAGTCGGTATGGGGATCGGAGTACCCGGACTTGTTGACGAGGAGAACAAGGTCGTCTCCTCCCCCAATTTAGGGTGGAACAACATCTCTCTTTATGATTCTCTAAGCACGTTATTTGGCGATAACATTCATATCGACAATGAGGCAAATGCCGGGGCTATCGGTGAGAAGCTATTTGGAGCAGGACAAGACTCTGCTAATCTGATCTACCTCAGTATCGGCGTTGGTATCGGATCGGGAATTATTGTCAAAGGAGAATTGTATCGTGGCACCTCCAATTTCTCTGGTGAGGTCGGCCATATGACGATAGCCGAAGATGGCCCTCTCTGTCGCTGCGGTAATCGTGGATGTTGGGAGACGCTTGCTTCGGAGAAAGCATTACTAGATCGCGCCGCTGTTCTATGGGAAGATTCCCGTCCCAATTTAGAAGAGATTATTATTCAGGCCAAGACAGGTCACGAGACTGCTATAGCCTTATTAGAAGAATTGGGTTCACACTTAGGTGTTGGACTGGCGAATCTGATTAATATTTTGAATCCTGAGTTGATCGTCATTGGTAGCAGGCTCTCACTTGCGGGAGATATGCTTCAAGACGCTATGCTACGGACGGTTGAGTCCCGCAGCTTGTCCTATCATCGTAAGAAGACTAACGTCACATTTGCTGCACTCGGCATCCGTTCAACCGCATTAGGTGCGGCTTCAATGCCGATTACTTCTTTTCTCGCAGACCCCGATGTAACTGTGGCCAGTAGTTCAAGCTTGTGACAGCTGCTATTATCCCTTAACTTTGCGCAATTCCCGCGGAGTCTGTCCGTATTTTTTCTTAAAAGTCCGTTCAAAGTGATTTAGGGTGCTGAATCCTGATGCGAAGCAAATCTCTGTGACGGGAAGTGTTGTTACGCGTAATAAAGAATGGGCGAATTGCAAACGCTGCTCCTGTAAAAAAGTTTGAAAAGACACCCCTACTTGTTTGCGAAAGCACTCGCTAAAATAGTTGGCGGACAAACCCACGTTCTTTGCCACTTGATCCAAGGTGAGCGAATCGCGAAAAAGATGCTGGATATAGGTAATAGCACTACGAATCGAAGGATGTAGATGACGCAATTCTGCGTTTGCTAACTCTTTCGATCGTCCAGGGAGCTGGCGCCTGAGGTCAATTAACACTCGCTCCAATGCACCTTGAATGATGTAACCGCTGCCTTCCTGCGGATCCTCACTTTCTTCCCACAGCCGCCTAAATTCTGCTTCGAAAGTCTGGAAGTCCTCTTCTGGTAGTTGGTGATAATCCCCACCTCTGTTCTGAAACAACCATTGAAACAGCTCTGGCCGTAGGAAATGCTGGGTAAAGATCAGATTATAGAGTTCAACAGTTTGCCCTGGATCTGGTACAAGCTCATGAAAATCTGCAGGAGTCATTAGAAAAATGTGCCCCCTAGTAAGTGGCATTTGCGTACCATTTAAGATATGAATTCCATTGCCCTTGATGACAAGAGCCATTTCAAAAAATTCATGCCAATGTACATCAATCTGACCATCAATCTGGTGATAAAAAATTCGAAAGGGAGAAGAATCAGACATGTATTGTACATTCTGCAACCGATCAGGCTGTTTACCGCTCATAGCCTTTCCTCCCTTTCATTCCGTCGTTGTAACTATTCGATTATTCTACATTACAGAATGAATTTCCCGCAATGTCTTTTCCCCGGGCAAGCCAAATACGAAAGCCAGGATTATTCTCCGGTACTACTCTCGCTTCGGTGGAAAAATAGCGCATAGTATAACCGCAGCGCCGATATATGCTTTTATTCGGCTCTGCTCCATGGATAATTCTTGAGTCGTGCAGCGAGCATTCCCCCGGTTCAAGCTCTAAATAAACGGCCTCAGAATCTTCCACATCTTTGATCTGAGATGAGAATAAATTTTGTTTGCCGTCCACCTCCACATACTCCGAGAAGCCGTTATGATGCGTGCCAGGAATGACCCTCATGCATCCATTCTCCTTGTTGCTTCGATCGATAGCCAGCCAGACGGTTACGATTTTATCATAACGGTCCAGACGGCCTCTCCAATAAGTAGAATCCTCGTGCCATGGAGTGGCGCGTCCCACGTATGGATCCTTGCATATGAAGTGGCTCGACCACAATCCGATATTAGGTCCAATGATCTGCTCAACCAAATCAAGCACTTCTTCGCTTAGCAAATAGGTAAGTAGGCGTTCATCCCGAAAATGGGGGGTGTCCAGCTCATCAGACAACTTATCACCTTTGTGTGCCAGCTGTTCTTCAAAGATGGATCGCAATGCAGTGAACGCCTCGGGTGAGAATAGTTGCCTTTTATTTAGTAGGTATCCGTTCTTATGGTAATGCTCGACATCAGAAACTGTTAATAGGTTCTTACTCATCGCTATGGCTCATCTCCTTAACCAATTGTGGCTTTTGTCACACCCATACTGTAAGCTATCGTGTTTATAGTTACTTCTGCTTCTTACGGTAAAAGTGTGCATATCTTCAGAAAGGCCAAATCTGAGAATATGCACTATATTGAGGAAGAAACGAAAAGCGGTGTTATTGAATATGAGATACGATCTTTCTAGAACAAGGAAGGGAGATCTATCCCATGGTTAACTATCCAGCATTAACTTCGCATACTAGCGAAGGCTTATCCGATCCGCTTATTTATGTGCATGACTTCACAAACACTTATAAAAATCACCTCCTCTATCCCCCTGCTGTACGTGAAGCGGCATGCCTAAAGGTACAGATCCCGTGGATATTACAGCCTATGCAGAAGGGAGACCTGCTTGCTGGGCGCAAACGAACACCATTTCTCGGGTTCACCCCGATTCAGGGATTCGGTAATATTGATCGAACGGGTTATTACATGGAGGAGCAGAGCTTACGGGATGAGTTGGAACCGTACCTGCAGACAGAAGAACAGAAAGTGGAGCTTGAAGAATTGATCGCTTACTGGCAAACCGAAAATACCAACTCCAAAATACGTGTTCGTTATACCGAAGTGATGGCACGGGAGCTGTGGACCGATAATTGGGGAGTTGAGAGCGGAGTCATTTATCCTCTTTATCGGATGGCTGGGGCCCACATGGATATGGATAAGCTCGTTCGTCTAGGGCTACCGGGTCTAAGGGCTGAGATCCGCGAGAAACTTGTTTCCAGCGCAGAAACTTACCACCCTTTATATGAATCAATGCTAACAGCACTGGATATGCTCGAATACTCCATGATCTACTATATCGAGGATGTGAAGCAAGCCTTAGAGCAAGCCGACCAAGCATCCGATAAGTTACATTTGAAACGTATGGTAGAGGTTTTGGAGGCAATCCGTTATCATGCGCCTCGACATCTTGATGAGGCAATGCAGCTTTGCTGGCTTTATATGCTATTGTCGGGGAGCATGGAGCATGGTCGGATGGACGTTTATTTCGGTGATCTACTTGTACAGGATCTGAATACCGATTTTATTTCGGAACTGGAAGCACAGGAGCTCGTCACGGCATACTGGCGTATGATCCTTGGCGTACTGGGACGAGATGCCCGGGTGATCGTCGGTGGTGTAGGACGCCGAAATCCCGAGAACGGAGATCGCTTCACCTTGTTTGCCATAGAGGCTTCGCGCCACGTCCCATTCCGACCTCAGCTCAGCCTTCGCTGCAACAAAGGAATGAACCCTGAAATCCTTGCAAAAGCTCTAGACTCCCTCGGAGAGGGAACCACGTTTCCAATTCTGTACAATGATGAAGCAAATGTACCCGCAGTAATGCACGCCTTCGACGTATCCCGTGAGGAAGCTGAGCAATATGCCTTCTTTGGATGCGGAGAATATATGTTGGATCATCGGAGCTATGGTACACCAAGCGGTGTTATCAACCTTGTGAAAGCACTTGAATTAACGCTGTTTAACGGGATCGATCCATTGACCGGACGAGAGCTTGGTCTGAAACTCGGCACTCTATCCGATTTTGCAACTATCGATGACCTCTGGGAAGCATACCAAAAACAGCTTAAACACCACATCGACATCATCGCCGATCAAGAAGCGCTAGAGTATAAAATCGTAGGCGAAGAAACCTCACTGTTATTCATCAGCATGCTGTATGACGATTGTATTACCCGCGGCAAGGCTGTATTCGAAGGCGGCATCCGTCATCTTGGCGGCACTTTGGAAACTTACGGCAATATAACAGCATCAGACAGTCTTGTTGCTATCAAGAAGGTCATTTATGAAGAGCAAAAAATAACGAAAGAACGACTTATGGAATTGATCCTTACCAATTTCACAGGAGCAGAGGGCGAAAGGAAACTGCTATTGGAGGCTCCAAAGTTTGGGAATGACGACGATGAGGCCGACCAAATGGCAGTCCTGTATCATGAATTTGTATGCAATACGGTAAGGAATCAGCGGGATCGAACGGACCTTGATTCTTATCTTGTAGTTATGATTAACAATGATGCCAATACCACTCTCGGTCGACTGACCCTTGCCTCTGCGGACGGTCGCCTTGCCTACTCACCGATGTCGAATGGCAATGCTCCCTCTCCAGGCATGGATCGGAATGGAATTACTGCACTTTTTAACTCGATGACGAAGCTTGATGCCGGGTTGCATGCCGGTTCCTCGCAGAATATAAAGTTTAGCAAGCAGATGTTTAATGGGGATCGTCCGAAACTGGAGGCGTTACTGGACACTTTCTTTGAATTAGGTGGCACATCAACCAACATTAGTGTCGTCAGCAAAGAAGATTTGCAGAATGCGATGAAAGAACCGGAGAAATATGCTAACCTCATTGTCCGTGTGGGTGGATTCAGCGCTTATTTCGTTACGTTGAACCACAATGTGCAGCGGGAAATATTGGAGCGTACACTCTATTAATTTATGGGGAGGAGAGATCTGGTGGAGGAGTCTGGTATTGTCTTTGACATCGCGCGCTTTTCGTTGCATGACGGTGATGGAATTCGCACAACTGTATTTTTAAAGGGATGTCCTCTCCGCTGTTTGTGGTGTCATAATCCGGAATCGCAAAAGTTCGAACCTGAAGTTTATCCGCTTGAAGGGGACACTGGCGACGTGAAGACGATTGGAAGTCCAATGTCGGTTTCTGAAGTTATAAACGTAGTCATGAGGGATTTGCCATATTATAAACGTTCCGGTGGTGGCTTGACGCTCTCTGGGGGCGAGCCGCTAGCGCAACCCGATTTTTCGCTTGCCCTATTGCGGGAAGCGAAAAATCGAGGTCTTCACACCTGTGTGGAGACCTCCGGGTATGCGCATCGATCGATTCTTGAACGAATTTCCCCCTATGTCGATTGTTTCCTATTTGATAGTAAGGAATATAATGCCGATCAGCATAAAGAGTATACAGGCCGTTCTAACAACGTTATTCTGGCCAATCTTCAATGGCTTTGTGAACAAGGTGTACCCCTCATTCTACGCTGTCCTATTATACCTGGCTTGAATGATCGACCTGATCATTTTGCGGAAATCGTCAAATGGGTTAATAGCAATTCAAACATCATCGGTGCCGAATTACTTGCATATCATCCATATGGGCGATCCAAAGGGGATGGCCAGGGAAGCACCTTCATAGCTCCAATTCCTACGGAAGAAGATAAGGCAAATTGGCTATCAATCATTCGTTCCTATGGGTGTGAGAAAGTCGTCATTGGATAGACCTAAGCCGTTATCAAATATCAAATACTCGCTGGCTATGGATTAAATCTATAGCCTCCTCATCCTTTAGAGGTTTACTGATTAAATATCCTTGGATTACATCACACTTGGCTTGCTTGACATAGTCTAACTGCCGCCTCGTTTCAACCCCTTCGGCCACTACTACTAATCCCATTCTACGACCAATCAGTACAATAGCTCTTGCGAGTGAACGCTTATCTTCTTCTATAGGAACTTGTTCAATAAAAGTCCGGTCTATCTTCAGTGTAGTGATCGGCATTTGTTGTAAATAACTCAATGAAGAATATCCGGTTCCAAAATCGTCAAGAGCAATTTGAACATCCAATCTTTTCATAAATTCTAACTTTGGAATCACAATGTCAAATGACTCAATAATAATCGATTCAGTAATCTCGAGTTCCAAATATATTGGATTGAGTCCTGTCTCATCCAAAATACGGATAACCATATCGACAAACTCATCTTGCACCAATTGAACGACCGAGATGTTCACCGAGATTTTATAATCTCCAATCCCTTGGTCATGTAAGCCTTTAGCAAAACTGCAAGAGCGTAATAATACCCACTCGCCGATGGGCACAATGAGTCTGCTATCCTCTGCAACTTTGACGAACGATAACGGGGAGACTAACCCGAGCACCGGACTATTCCAACGAATTAGCGATTCAAATCCAACAATTTTCCCCGTTTTAAGACTGACTTGAGGTTGATAATGCAGCACGAATTCTTCCTTTTTAATGGCTTCGCGAAGATATTTTTCTACATTTACACGATCATTAAACGTTTGTAAGAATGAAGGGCTGAAGACCATATACCTTCCTTTACCCGTCTCCTTAGCTTTATACATAGCAACATCTGCATTTTTCAGTATTTCTTCACCACTCACACCATCTTTGGGATAGAAGGAGATACCCATACTTATTGAAACGTACAAATCGCTATCATTGATCCGAAAAGGTTCCTTAAATCCTTGAATCAATAACTCGGCAAGGTCCTCCGCTTGCGCTTCTCTCTCGATATCCCTCTGAAGAATAACAAATTCATCCCCACCTAACCTAAACAGCATTCCTTCCTCTCTGACCAAGGAGGATAGCCTGAGGCTCACTTTCTTCAAAAGTTGGTCACCGAACTTGTGCCCTAGCGTATCATTGATATATTTAAAGTTGTCTGTATCCACAAAGAATAGTGCGGATTTTCCCAGGGAATACGTGAAGTAGTACTCAAGCTCTTCAAGTAAATATTGACGGTTTGGCAAATCACTTAAAGTATCATAATACGCAAGATGTTGAAGCCTCTCTTGAGATAATTTCAACTCATGAATGTCGACATCAGAACCTGCCATTCGGCAAGCCATCCCCAGCTCGTCGAACAGTACTTTCCCTCGTCCAATGAACCAATTGTACTCTCCGTTCTTCTTCAATAAGCGATATTCACATTCAAACAGTTCCTTCTCACCTGCTTGTGCTGCTTTTAATTCTTCGCTAACTCTCTTTACGTCCTCAGGATGCATCACATGCTTTAACCGATCACTAGGCATATCATCTTCATACCTATAACCGAGCAATTGAAACCATCTTGGGGAATAGAAACGTCGATTTCGGATAAAATCTATTTCCCATATCCCACCGTTGGACGATTCCGCAACTAACTTGTACCGTTCTTCACTTCTGCGGAGTAGTCTGTCATTCTCAACCAGCATGTCGTAGTTCTCTCTTAATTCATCTTGGGTCACTGCCAGTTCTTCGTAAGTCTCTTCAAGAGCTTTATAGCTACGCTGCAATTGATGTTCATAATTTTTTTGTTCCGTTATATCAATCATCGAACCCGAAAATCGTCCCGGGCACCCGTCACTATTTCTTAGTAACATTCCTCTAGCTTGAATCCAAAGATACTCCCCATTTTTCTTAATCATGCGGTACTCAGCTTCATATACCGGAGTTTCACCATTTAAGTAAGCCTGTCTCGCACCTTCCGTAGCTATAAGATCATCGGGATGGAGTAATTCACGCCACTGTTCTGCTGTCGTCTCAATTTCATCTCTCCTATAACCTAAGAGGTCAAATAATCGGTCTGAAACATCATAATTACCGGTAGATGGGTCTGTATCCCAAATAACAGCTCCTGATCCGAGCGAGGCCAGACGAAATTTTTCCTCACTGTTCCGCAGTTTATCCTGGTTCAATAGTAATTCATGCATTTGGACTTGCATTTCTTCCTTTGTTACCGCAACTTCCTCATAAATTCCTTCTAGCTCCTGATAACTGTTCTGCAGCATCTTTTCGTACAGCTTGCGCTCATGTATATCTATACCACAAACAATAAAAACATCAGGATATCCCGATACTCCAGTAATAACCGTTGTTCTAAACAGAAATGTCTTGTGGTCCCTCTGCTCATTACAAATTAATGTGATCTCCTGCTGATCCACAAAATTCATAGCTAAGGCATCATCCATGAGCTCGACAAGTTGTCCATAATATTCCTGAAGATACATTAGCTCGTTATATTTCTTTCCAATCACATCTGCTTCTTGGATCCCTGTCAGCCATTCGACATATTTGTTAATTCTGAGAATGCTCTTGTCACTATGTACAGCCCAAATGAATAATTGAGTATGGTCAAAAACATTCTTAGAAAACTCCTGCTCCCCATGAATAATTCTTCTTAAGTGGTTAATATACAGTTTTAGTACCAAATAACTTACAGCTATTAATATAATAAAAGATAAACTAAATATCATAATGGATTTATAGGATGATGGATATATTGCTCCATCCCAATTACCATAGGCCGCAGGCGGGTATAGCAACGCAGCTAATACGATCGTTATAGAGGCCAACATCATCCTAGAAATCCGCTTCATCCGTGTACCCCTTTACGAAATAAAGTAATGTGAGATAAGTAATTTAATCGCTTTGTCTGTTTAATTTTAACATATTTTCTATAAATATAAATACAGCATTTTCCTTTTACGCGAGCAGTGTCGAATAATTAGGTAAGAGTAATTTCGAAAGAATAGAGTTTCATTGAACCAAAAAAGAACCGATAAACCCTTCACTATAACCAAGGATTTACCGGTAATATGTTGGTAGAGATTTGTTTCAAATGCGTTAGTTCTCTTCCGAATCTAGGAAGGGTTTGTTCACAAAGTAATACATGACGCCCATAAGTAAAACCCCTCCAATCAGATTTCCAATCGTCACCGGAATTAGGTTATGTAATACGCCTGGGAAAGATATTGTTCCTGGATGGTCCAACACGAGTGCGATCGCGAAGGTACACATATTGGCGATGCTATGTTCATACCCCGAGATAAAGAAACAGAATACGAACAACATCATGGCAAACATCTTTGCCCCATCTCCCTTAAGTGACATCGGGATAAAGAATGCCATACAAACTAGCCAGTTACAGAGAATCGCCCGGAAGAAAAGCTCACTTGCTGACGTGGTCATTTTGTGCTCTACAACATTCAACAAAAAACTGTTAACTGACGAATCTGTAAATAAACCTGTTAGAAAGATCAGTAAGGCGAATACCGCCGCACCCATGATATTTCCAATATAACTAAACAACCAAAGTCTTACGACATCTCTCCACTTCAGTTTTTTTCTGAGAGCAGCATAGGTATAGTAAAAAGTGTTCCCCGTGAAGAGGTCTCCGCCACCGTAAGCTATAAGAATAATTGCGGCACCAAACGTGATGGCTGCCATGGGATACGCAAATGGGGAATGTTCCATATAGAAGTAGTTTCCGCTTTTGAAGGCAACAATTACACCAAACCCAATAAACATACTCGCGAGCATGGCTCTTGCGATATATCGAATCTGGCTTTGCTTAAAAATCTTATATTTCTTAAGTGCCAGTTCTTCAACCCTTAGCAGCGATTCTGTCTCCATAGTTCCTCCTAAATAGTTAACGTAATAGATTTCATATTTATCCTTAGTATATGGACTGAAGACAAGTTGATACATGCTGAGGGCGATTACTTTCACTTCGCTAAAGCAGGATCTAATCTAATTTTTTTATTATTGGTGGAGTTTGGAGGCTCGTATATTTACAATTGGCTTAGTTTTGTGCATAATGTAATTAGAACATCATGATAATGATTATCATTATTAATAATAATATACTTCAATAATATAGCATGAATACAAAAGGAGCTTAACAACAATGAGAATATCCGCTCGGAAACCTTCGCCGTTAACAGTCGATGATTACCTAGATCTACTTAATCTCGCGACCCGTCTTGGGGACTTAAAGTGGCAAGAGGAAATCATTCGTAAGCTTTCATGTCTACAGGATAACCTATCTGAAGTTGGCAAATAGTGGGGACGTTGACAGGATAACGGATATCCTGTATATTGGACCAAAATAACCCTGATGAATCAACTTACGACGGAAGCACCCGTAAGAAAAGGCATTTATGCCTTTCTTGCGGGTGCTTTTTTTGTGTCGTATTCGTTCATTCAGGGACAAGGAGAGTGATGATAGGATGAAAATGCATAAGTTAAAGCTGGAACTGACCGCCGCGCTTGTTGTGGCACTCCTTCTTAGTACAACTATAGGAAGTGGTTCGGTAGCAGCAGCTACCCTGCAATTTACAGATGCGGTTAGAACATCATTAGTGAAGACTGCAGGGACCGCGGGGAGCACCAAACAAGCAAAGCTCGTTAAGCAATATGATGATTTGGCCGCACTTCAAAAGCAAGCTATGGAATGGGACAACAAGACTTCGACACTCCACTACAATAATGAGGCCTTAGTTACAGCTATACGAAAGAAAATCAAGGAAATCGACGCTGATAAGATCATAAAGTTAGAAGACCAAGTCAAACAGATTAAAGCAAAGTATCAGCCTCTATTTAACACATATAGTTCACTGACCAAACAGGTTGCTGCTGTTAAATCATTCAAAGATAAGTCTCTCTACAAAGTGCTGCGGGGAGAAGCTGATGTGATGAAAATTGCTGTAGGTTTGGCCCGACAAGATATCCGTACGAAGGAAGACTCCCTAAAAGCGGCCAAAAGTGATAAGTCACGAAAGGCTACTCAAATCCGTTCCATTCTGACTGAAATAACGCCACTTAAGACCAAAATAACGGCAGAACGAAGTCTCCAATCTACACCAAACAAGAGCATTACCACCGAATGGACCAATTTTAAGGGCGCAGCTAAGAAAGGCGACGCTGACCGATCAGGCGATTGTTTAGCCAGACTTTTGACCCTATCCGGTCAAATAACAACATACAAACAAAACATGTACAACCTAGAAGTTAAAATTAGTGCCGTAATCCAGCGGGCTAATTCACAGTTACCGTAACTCTCATGGAAAAAGCTGACCCCACACTACAATTGAGCGGGGTCAGCTAATTATTTAAGATCTTATATTATTGCTACAGCTCAGTACTTCCCATGAGATAGCAATCCACTTCGCGGGCAGCTTGGCGCCCTTCATGTATAGCCCATACAACCAAGCTTTGTCCTCGTCTCATATCACCAGCTGCGAACACACCTGGAACATTTGTCGTGTAATGATCTAGCTCAGATTTCACGTTGGAACGTTCGTCACGTTCAATACCAAGCTGTTCCAACATGCCGCCTTCTGGCCCTGTAAAACCAAGTGCCAACAACACCATATTAGCCGGTATTACCTTTTCACTCCCTGGGATTTCGACGGGAATCAAACCGCCCTGCGGATTCTTGCTCCACTCAACTTCTACCGTTCGAATGGCCTCCACATTTCCATTAGCATCACCGATGAAGCACTTGCTGGCTGTTAAATAGCGACGAGGATCGGTTCCATATAGCTTCGTTGCCTCTTGCTGACCGTAGTCCGTCTTCAATACCTTTGGCCATTCTGGCCAAGGGTTACCCGGTTGACGGCTTAATGGAAGCTGTGGCATGATTTCCAACTGTATGACGCTTTTGCACTCCAGTCGGATTGCTGTCGCTACACAGTCTGTACCTGTATCTCCACCACCAATGACGATGACATCCTTGTCCTTGACTGATAAGTACTTACCGTCCTCAAGTTCTGAATCGAGTAAGCTCTGCGTACTGCGCGTTAAGAATTCCATCGCTTGATGTATCCCCTTAAGCTCTCGCCCTTCAATATTCAGATCCCGCGGTTTTGTAGCGCCTCCACACAGAACAACGGCATCAAACTGCGAGCGTAATTCCTCTGTAGTGATATCCTTACCTATCTCCTGTTTCGTGATAAAGGTAATCCCCTCGGCTGCAAGGAGATCGACACGTCGCTGCACCGTCCCTTTATCCAGCTTCATGTTGGGAATACCATACATCAATAATCCGCCTATCCGATCGGCACGTTCATATACCGTCACATCATGTCCTGCTTTATTAAGCTGATCCGCGCATGCTAGACCCGCAGGACCTGAACCAACGATAGCCACCTTCTTACCTGTATGAGCAGTAGGCATGGTGGGCGTAATCCAACCCTCCTGAAACCCTCTATCCACGATTGCTTTCTCGATATTCTTGATCGTAACTGGAGAGCCACTCTTCCCAACTGTACAAGCCCCTTCACACGGTGCCGGACAGACACGTCCAGTAAATTCAGGGAAATTATTAGTTTTGTGTAGACGCTTCAAAGCTTCTTTCCAGCTTCCTCGGTACACCAGATCATTCCACTCGGGAATTAGATTGTGTATTGGACAACCCGATGCCATTCCTGATATAAGTCTGCCAACATGGCAAAAAGGTGTCCCACAATCCATACAACGAGCACCTTGTATCGTTAACTTCTCTTCCTCTAATGGTATGGCGAATTCTTTCCAGGCATTGATTCGTTTTAACGGATCTAACTCCCCCGGAACTTCACGTTCATATTCCAAAAAACCGGTTGCCTTACCCATTTCCATCCCCCTGTTCATAAATAACGACTTCAAACTCGAATCTATTACGCTATCACATTATTACAATGAAGTATTAAAATTAACTTATGTTAACATTTCAGAGGTTGTCCGTAGAATGATGAAGATCACGCACTAGTCATCTTCGATAAACATTCATTCAAATTATGCAAACAAAAATATATATACCCATTTTTTTCTTAATCGAGTAAGTAATTTGATCTCATGATCTGGGCCGATTGATTGATAAAATGGCGGTACTACAGCATATCTTGTATGTAGGTTTTATTTTTTAGATAGACCCCGATATTTCGGGTGAGAAAACCCATTGATTTCCTAAAGGAACCACATGTATGATGTGTGATAGGACATACTTTCGTAGTGATGCCGGACATGGACATCATCAGCTAGTACATACATTTTTTGGTTCATTTCGAGGGGGATTTATTTTGGAAAAGGACGAATATCACGCTCAAATCGATTCGATCATTCATTCCTCCGCTTTGTTGAAGTCCATTGATAAGATGGGTGTAGGAATAGCTATAACTGATCCGACTCTGCCAGACCATCCATTGGTCTACGTTAATCAAGGGTTTGAGAAAATCACCGGATATACGCGCGAAGAGGTCCTGATGCGTAACTGTCGATTTCTTCAAGGTGAAGAAACGGACAAGGAGCATCTTGGAGTCATTCGTAAAGCGATCAAGGAAGGTCGCTCTGATACGGTCACCATCAAAAATTATAGAAAAGACGGCAGCACATTTTGGAACCAATTTATTATCAGTCCGGTCATCGGGTCCGAGGGTAAACCCACATACTTTATAGGTCTTCAGTTAGACGTCACTAAAGAAGTTGAAGAACGTAACGCGTCTAAGCAAAAGATTCAACAACTTTCTTATTTTGATCCATTAACTGAATTGCTCAATATGAATCGCTTCAAGGAAATTATGAAATCGAAACTCGAAGCGACTGGATCCACGAAGAAAATGGCTGCTGTACTGCGTGTAAACTTAAATAGATTCCGTTATATTAATGAAAGTTATGGGGAAGTTACAGGAAATGAGATTCTGAAACAAGTTGCAGAGCGTCTAAAAAACACCTTAGCGGATGGGACACCTATTTGTCGTAGCTTTGCAGATGACTTTATCATATTCTTGTCTGATATTTCTGACCCACTTCAAATTCATGAGATTGCAAACACCTTAAGTGATACTTTAAAGAAGCCTTATTCTGTGTTCAATGAGGAGATCACCAGTGGGTGTGGTATGGGCATTAGCCTTTACCCAGATGATAGTCAAGATGTAACCAAATTACTAAAGCATGCTGAACTTGCAATGAAAGAAGCGAAGGCCGAGTCATTAAACGGTCCGCACTACTTCGATTATTATTTAATGGATAAATTACATAAGAGAATTAATATTGAGAAGAAACTACCACGAGCCATGGCAGAAGGTGAATTTGAGCTTCATTATCAGCCTAAAATAGATACCTCCACTTTAACGCTCACCGGCTTTGAGGCTCTCATTCGTTGGAATGATCCTGAACTGGGACTAGTTCCGCCTAACAACTTCATTCCGATAGCAGAAGATACCGGACTTATCGTTCAATTAGGAGAATGGGTACTATTGGAGGCATGTCGAACCAATAAGAAGTGGCAGGATGCTGGCCTCCCTAAGCTACCGGTATCCGTAAACGTCTCAGCCGTACAATTCAAACACCCACAATTCGTTCATATGGTCCAGTCAGCGTTAGAACAAACTGGGCTTGACCCACAGTATTTAGAGCTTGAAGTAACAGAATCCCTACTTAACACGCCATTATTTATTATGGAAAAGCTTGATTCACTGCAAGAGAAAGGGATAACTCTCTCTATCGACGACTTTGGAACAGGATATTCCTCTATTTATTATCTAAAAGAACTACCTCTTCAAGTTCTAAAGATTGACCGTACCTTTGTTCGTGAGACACCTAGCTCTATACGAGACAGTTCCTTACTACTGTCCATCATTCAATTAGGCAAATCTCTCGGGATGACCGTATTAGCTGAAGGTGTCGAGACCGAGGAACAATTTAATTTCCTACGTGACAATGGCTGCGACCAAATCCAAGGTTATTATTACAGCCGCCCACTCAATCAGATGTCCATGGAAAAACTGCTAAATTCAGACCCGAGCTAATCGCTTGGGGTTATATTAAAAGAACCGTTTCCACTGATCATTAGATCATGTTGGACACGGTTCTTTGTTTGATTTTATATGGTGAAATTACACTTCAGTCATAAAGTTTCGATTCTTTTTTTATTACATAAGTACCTGCCATTAGATCATGCAGTCCTCTCTTCTTCTCATTGAACGCAATCATTATAAATCCAATACACAAAATGATAGCAGATATAAATCTGGCAAGGTAACGCCCTATGGAGCGTAGATAAGATATTTTCTCACCTTCCTCATCCACAATTTTGACACTGAGGATCAGCTTCCCAACCGTGCCCTGCCAAGCAGTACAAGGTAATAAAGTGAAGTATAAGAAACTGAGTATCCATTCTGCTACCCAGTTAAATGGCGAGAACCAAGTTAGAATTTCTAAAATCACGCAGTCAATTAAAAATGCAAGCAAACGTACCCAAAAACCTACAAATTCAGGGTTAGGGTTCCGATAGATCATTCCCTGCTGATAATCGTAATTATTCTTGGAAGAGTCCCTATTATCGTACATTTCAACGGCCTTCTTTCCCGTTCATATCGATTCATTTATTCATCTATCTGTAATTCCCTGTTTATGTGAAAAACCCCTCTTTATGATATTCATAAGATGAAATTTACATGCTGGGTAAACATCTCAATAACCTTAGCCAAAATAAAAAAAGCACCCGAAGGTGCTTCTATTTAATCATTATGGATTCGATAATGGTATTCTGATACCACAGAAAAACCCAGCTTATTATACAAATCTAGCGCGCCTGCATTTTTACGGAGCACCTGAAGATAGATATGCTGTGCTCCTTGCGCCAAAGACCACTCACAGAGCGCTCGGAATATCGATCCAGCTACTCCTTTTCTGCGGTGCCGAGGATCAACAATCACGTTGCTAATACCTGCCCATCCTCGTTCAAGGACTGCGCTAGCAAGCCCTATCCTTTCACCATTCTCCAACACAGATACAAAACATTTCGGAACCATAATTCCTTTGAAAATGGATCTATATAATTCTTTACGCTCATTCGGAAAATCTTCCAACACTAAGAAATCATAAAACCAGCCATCATCAACCTCCAGCGCAAACTTTGCGGACCATGACGTTATCTGTTCTGTACGTTTCAGAATTTCTTCGCAAGAAGCCGCCATCATAAAGCATTGCATAAAGGCGGAGTAACCTCTATGCTCTAATATTCCATCTAATTCAGAGGGAGAAGAATTACTCACCTGAAAGCAAGGAGAAATACCCCGATTGCGGTAAAATCCTTCAATCGCCTCCAGCCAATCGCCCTCTGGGAAAGCGCCTGCTGCAAGGACGCTATTCGCCCGCCTCGTAACTCCATCATTGGCGCGTAGTCGCCATTTGCCTAGGTCCGCACGCTCCCGTGGAGGCCATGCATTGGCTGCAAGTTGTTCCAGCAATCGTGCTAGGTCTTCTTCTGAATGAATCATTTCAGAGTTTATCTTAGCCATTGGTCAAAAAACTCCTTGTACCCCCGTTTCATTACGGAGCTTGAAAACATATCAAATGCATATTCCCGGTTATCCGGTGAATATTTAAGCGGAGAGGCAGCCGCCATATTGACCAGTTCGAACCAATTACGTTCATTCCCTGCAAAAGCATGCTTGGAGCTAATATGCCCGTAACAAGGATGTTCCGGCTTGACCACAATTTTGCCCATGGCAAGCGCCTCAGTAAGTGGCATCGCAAAAGTATCGAACTTAGAACAGCTCCAATATACTTTCGCCGAGTTCATGAGTGTGAATATCTGATCCTGTGTCAAAGCAAACTGCAGGTTAACGTTTGAAGGGATGTCGTATTTCTTCATACTTTCCTTGTACCGTTCCCCGCCAAACACCATGAAGATGTCTTTGTCTGGATTATGCCTTGCATAATCGAGCACCAAATCTGGCCGTCGATTCTCTTCATCCCTACCAATCCAAAGTATGCGATTGTCGACAATAGCACTTGGATCAAAATGTTTCTTCGACATCTCTTCGCTGAATCCTATCGGGATGACATTCACATCTGTGACCCCAAATACATCATTGAATTGGCGCTTTAGAAATTCCGTCTGTACGATAGCTTTATCCACGATCCCGTAAAATGGCTTCATCATTTCATACCCTGTTAACGCAGGATCAGGAAAACTATGCGGGAACAGCACACTATTCTTGATGAACATCTTCAGGAAAGTGAAGCCGGATACAGTGTAAATTACGTGCTCAATATTTTGCGAGTAAATCTGGTCTAATACGATATCGTAGTTAACCAAATCTCCCTTTTCATGCTCATACCCTGGAATCCAGTCATGTCCGCTGACATGCCGCTCAGGAGATATAAAGACGATCTCGACGCCTAATTCCAAGGCAATATCCCGAAGTCGCTCAGCAAACACCCTCGGACCTTGGGACTCCGTAAACTGAATTTTTCGCATCACCAACCCGACTTTTTTCATGAATTCACCGTCTTATCTATATAATTAGATTCCACTTTATATGCATCCAATAATTCTAAACACTCCATCAAACTTGATGACGTTTCTCCCCACTGTGTTAGCAACTTGTCCTTTGGCCAAAGTGTTGATTCTTGGCGTAAATCACCTTGGATCAACAGAAGCATCCATAGGGAAAATAGTGCAGCGAAGAGATAATAATCTTGTTTGAAGCTATCCTTATTCTGATTCCCCTGTGTACCACGAAGGGCAGCGGTTTGATCTATATAACAATTTAAGATTGCTTCCCTATCCGAACTTGTCATTTGCTTTGGAAATAGAGGATGCGACATATCAATCAGATGGTATAAGTCCCACAGCGATAGATTCGGATGGGCATGTTCCCAATCCAGTATATAGATCTCTCCGCTCTCTGTCTCGGCATAGTTCCCTAAATGAAGGTCACCGTGACAAAGTACCTTGTCCCCCGTGAAGACTTGTCCCTCCGCCACGAGCCTTATATCCTCAAGAAATCGATTGGATATCCCCATCTGTTTCATAACGACTATGACTTCATCTTCACGAATAAGTAATTCCGATACTATTTGTTCAATAGGTGGTTTAGGCCCTGTAGCAGGTATTCCATCCCAGTGTGTCTTAGGAAGGGAATGCCAGCATGCCATCTCTTTAACAACCCCCAAGGCGTGTTGCAGACTGTACTCATGACGTAGCGGGCCAATATCTTCATAGATCGTCCAGCTCTGCTCCCCTCTCCCTGGACCAGAAGAGGCAAGTAATTGGGGATATATCTTGGGGAACAAATGCAGGATATGTTGATACACCCAGACTTCCCGATCTTCGGTAGCGTCATTCGTTAAAGGCTTGAACACATAGCTTCGTTCAGGCGACACATAGAATCGCTCCACGAGTTTACCGTTCATCCCTTGATACAAAGTTTCTCTGCTCCATATGTTCCGATCATCTAGCGTACCGTCAGGTAATACATACTGTCCAGAATTATCCATGTGATCAACATCCCCCCCTTTCCCCTTATTTCCTTCAGGGGTACAAAAGGTTGTGAGGGGTTGTCAAATTCAAATCAGTTGAACAGTTTTTCAATAAGAAAGAGGGAGTTAAATATCTCCATGATCGCTTTTGTCCCTAAATTTCTTGTTTATATTGTTATAAAGGATTCAATTTAGACCAATGTCATGAGTTGAAACAACTATCTTTAAATTATCCTATCTGATGGTACCGCAGAAAAACCTGACCGATAACGGTCAGGCTTTTCTGGTTCGGTCTTTATCCAATTGTGTACCTAAGATCTCTGCTTAGGGAATTAACAATTTTATGGACTTTGAAATCTCACTGCGCAAACCATTGCTATTGGCTACAGCAAGAACATATACACGATATTCAACTCCTTTAATAATCGCAGCACCACTGACATCATTTATTTCAGAGAATGATCGAGTAATAGCACTATTTTTTCCGTCACTTAAATACCTAGAGGAGGATGTCACATTAATAGCATCGGACAATCCAAAGCTAACATCAGATTGAACCACAAAAACTCGATATTCAGAAATATTGGTCTCATTTCTTAAATTATTAAAACTAAAAGTAATATTATTTCCATTTTCATTATAGGTTACACCGGTGACTGTACCTACTGGAGTCTTAGCTGAAGTCACCAGTGTAATCTCACGTGAGGAATCAGATAACGCATTGTAGGAACTTCCATACCCTACAGATAGGACATACACCCTGTAAGTGGTGTCGTTCTTAAGTAAGTTACCACTTACATCCCTCGTATCCGCTGATAGCACCTGATCAAAGGAACCCTTACTCACTTCTGTATAATTCGGATATCTTATATCGTTTGCTGCTGACAAGCTAAAGTTGCTACCATATTTTGAAGTTGGCACAACCATAATCCGATAAGAACTTATGTTAGACTCATCTAAAGCCTTAGTGAATGAAATACGTAGATCACGGCCATTACCATAATCGGTATCATCACTTACACTTAGACTTCTAACCTTACCTACACTATTTCCGTTCATCAAAGTAATCGTAGATGAGGAAGATGATAAGGCATTGCTGACAGAGTAGCTACCATTACTCACGGATAGAACATACACTCTATATTGCTTATTGTTCGTAATTAAATTGCCGCGTACGTCCCGGGCATTGCTGGATAGCACTTCGTTATAATTGTAGCCTTTGCTCACTGTTGTATAGTAGGAACTGGATACATTATTCGCATCTGACAAGCTGAATCCGTTGCCATAATTATCTGTTGGCACAACCATGATCCGATAAGAGCTAATATTCGATTCTTCGGAAGCCCGAGTGAACGATACGCGCAGATCACGACCGTCACCATAATCATTAACATCACTTACATATAAACTTGAGACAGTACCTACGTTATAGCTGTTAAGCAAGGTAATGGCTTGGGATGCAGAAGACAACTCATTGCTACCCGCATTGTTACCACTGCCTATCGCCATGACGAACACACGATAGCTAACTCCGTTTCTAACGGTAACGCCATCGATATCTCTAACACCGGAAGATAACACTTGGCTGATGTTAGATCCTGTTTTGTTTACCTGTGTATAGTTGGAGCTAGAAACCGCATTTGCTTTTGTTAAGTTAAAGTTTCCATAGTCGCTCGCTTTAACTACGAAAATACGATAAGAACTAATCTTGGACTCATCCGACAGCTTGGTAAAGCTGACGCGCAGATCTCGGCCATCTCCATAGTCGTTTATGTCTTCTACAGCCGTAATGACTGGGGAGGTTATGGAACCTACGCTCAATGTAATTGATGATGAACCAGAAGATAATTTATTCGAAGCCACAGATGAATTGCTGCTTACAGATAGAACATAAATAGTGTAAGGCACATTACTCTTAATCAACTCCCCGGAAGTATCCCTTGAAGAAGACGTCAAAGCTGAAGTTTGTGTACTGCCACCCGATTTATAGATCGTAGTGTAATTCTGACTGCTCACATTATTAGCCGCAGCTAGATCAAACTTGCTAATGTCCTTAGTCTTTACAACAAGAACTCGATAACTAGCAATGTTACTATCACTCGAAGGACGCGTGAAGCTTATAGATAAATCCCGTCCATCCCCATAATTGTTCACATCACTTGCCTTCACATCTGTGGTTGCTGCCACATAGGTAACGTTATCCAATGTAATTGTTGAAGAAGCACTTGAAAGTGCACTCGCGTTATTTCCCTTACCAACTGCCAAAACATAAGCAACATACGCTTGCTTACTTCCAATCAAATTACCGTCAACATCCCTTGAATTGGCTGTCAGTTTAACCACAGGATCAGCACCCGTAGCTAATACGGTGGAATAATTAGCAGATGATACTCTTAGTGCATCCGCCAGATTAAAATTAAATGTATTCGCCGCTTTAACCACTAGCACTCTATAATGATCAACAAGTGACTCATTAGTTGATTTCGAGAAGCTAACTTGTAGGTCACGACCATCGCCAGCGTCACCCACATCCTTCACCGTAACATAAGATACCGGATTGACGCTTCCATTCCCTCCGTTACTGTTATCAGAAGTGATAGTCACTGTTTGTGTCTTGGAATTCCATCCAACTTCTTGCCCAAGTGCTTCACCAACAAACCGGACAGGGACCATCGTTCTACCCTTCAAATTTTTCCCTGGAACATCTAAACTTACGGCCTTATTGTTAATCGTAGCGACCTTAGATCCGATCTTCAGGACAATGGTCGTGTCATCTTTAATCGCAGTTACTGTTTGTGTCTTCTGATTCCACTGGATCTTGGCATCAAGTGCTTCGAAGATTGCGCGTAACGGCAACATCGTCCGACCCTGAATCATAACTGCTGCTTGATCTGTCACCAACGGAACACCGTCAATATAAATACGTATAGGCGTAGCTGCCTGAGCTGACGATTGGAACAGGATCGGTAAAACTAGCAACCCAGCCAATAAAGTTACCCATAATTTTTTCACATGCTCATCCTCCTGGATAGTATAAAATAATTCATTTTTTTTCCTACTCTATTTGACGTATCGACCCGGTTAAAAGTTTCCAATTTCACCGGTTACAATAAATTAACCCAGAAGAAAAGCATAAGAAACCCCTTTTATACGTGAAAAGGGGGTGCGTTTAACTTATTTATCTCCAGTTAGCCGTTCTTTAGTTGGCGTTTGCCCCCCATTCAATCGCTTAGCGAAGGTCTGCTGCCAGCTATCTGACAATTCAGTTACTTCTAAAATACGTGAGACTCCGTCCATGTTATCCTTGTCTTTATGCATGATCTGGTTCGCAAACGTCAAAGTCACTCTGGCCGGATGCCTGTGCGAAAGGATCAATCTGTCCTCTGAGCTAACGAGTCCTTCACGAAGTACTCGCAAATAATACCCCGTATATCCTGTTTGCTGTACTTTCAAAGGAAGATCCGGTACCCCGTACTTAACGGCTAGTTTAAAGCAAGGTTGTCTTGGTTGGCTTACTTGCACGAGCGCTTCCCCTAGTTCAAAAATATCGCCGATACAAATATCGTCTTCCACCATGCCTTCCGTCGTTAGGTTCTCCCCAAAGGCACCAAAAGCTAAGGCTGTCCCTATTTCCTGTTCCCAATAAGCGTACCATTCAAAGGGATATACACATACCGCTTTGTCTTCTCCGCCATGATGGACATGATCCGCTTGTCCATCCCCCTCAAAGTTAAGCAAGGAAAGATAAATCGCTCCATTAACTGGGGTCTTATTAATTCCTGTCGATACTTCCTTGCCGTTATGTATTACTTGTGCTGGCTTTCCGACATTGATTGATCTAATTTTGATATTCTCAGTCATGTCACACACCTCATATAATTATTGTAGTTCTACCTATCCACTAAATAAATCGCTTTCATTTGAAACTTAATCCAGTTGTATACGTAGTATCATTAGAACGTCCCTTATTTTGATGCTTACTCTGTTTATTATGATACATCAACATTGCCTAGAGAGGATATTACAAATGATGAATATAAAACAAGTTATTATTGTCGGTACGATGGCCTTTGTCATTACATTAGGGCCAAGCTTATCGGGATACTTATCCGGCACTGATACTGCCCTGAACCAACCAAAGCAAACTGATCTCAGCAACGATACCAAAGAAACCGGGATAGACCCCGTAGTCGAAGCTCTTGGATTAACTGATGAAGAAGCTGTATACGAAGAGTTACTTGAAGGACACTCCTTGGCTGATATCGCTGAAGCTAATCATAAAGATATCTCACAGATTATTGAACTACAAGTCTCACAACTGCAGGAGCAATTATTGGTCCGATTCTCTGAAGGAAACCTAACGCAAGAACAATATGAACAGCAGGTACACGAATTGCCTGAAATCATTACAGACAGTGTTCACAGGCAATACGCTCTATCCTAGTAAGTTTTTAATTGAACTAAAAAGGGGTGTTCCACAGGTTCTTACAACCTGTGGGACACCCCTTTAATATTTCACCCTGATTGTTACGGTTAACTAATGCCGCTTGGGTAACAATTTAACGTATTCATCTGACAACTTCATCAATTCATTCACATAATCATAATCCTTGAGGTATGCAGCGTAATCTGCCACAGGTTCCAGTGTTTTCAGTGATATGGCTGTTCCATCCTGAAATCCTTCCCCCGGTACAAACATAATCTCATCGTTAAAGAACGATCCTGTAGGAAGATAATATCGCATTCCAAACACATTCCGATCAATATTAAGTAAATCTTGACCCATTGCAGTAAATTGATTGTCCTTTAAAGATATTCCTAACAAATTTGTGATCGTTGGTAACATATCAACCTGTCCACCCGCACGTTCAGAAACGACACCCATGTTTTGTCCTGCAATATGCACAATGAACGGTACGTTAAAACGACTAACTCGGTCATCATAAGATATACCCAGCTTCGTAGTAATCTCTGCTGCACTCGTGTCGTTAGGTGACACCCCAAAATGATCCCCATAGAATACAAGCATCGTATTATCCCACATATCGGCATCTTTCAATCGCTGAATCAAGGTACCGATTGCGTAATCAGTATAATTAGCTGCGAGAAGGTAATTCCCCAAATTGGCACCTTCCAAATTAGCCGGAAGCGTCATGTGTCGCTGGTCTTCTGGCACAATAAACGGAGAATGGCTCGACGTTGTCACAAACTGAGCGTAGAACAACTTAGAGCGATCCTTAATTGCCTTCAGCTTTTCTACTCCGACCCGGTACATTTCCTCATCTGAGGCACCAAAGTCATTAAAATGATCATTTTCATAATAAGGCTTATCATAATACTTATCGAAATTCAGAGCAGGATATAACTTATTTCGATCCCAAAAAGTTACATTATTAATGTGAAACGTATTGGCCTCGTAGCCGTGACCTTGAAGCAATCGTGGCAAACTTGGCAGCTCCCGACTGCCAAATCCTGTAGACATTGCAATCGTCCCTGTAGGGTAAATCGACGTATTAGACATGAACTCTGCATCTGACGTATTTCCTTGCCCAATCTGCTGGAACACATGCGGGAAATATATTCCCTCCTCAGCCAGTCCATTCAATACAGGTGTTACCTCCTGACCACCCACACTCAAATGGATCGGGAAGTTCTGAAATGACTCCAATTGTATGACAATCAAGTTTTTCCCTTTGGCCGCTCCAAAATATTCTGGTTGTCCTGCTGTTTCAGGAGTATCCCGATAAGGATAACTAGCCTGTAGATTCTCAATTTTGGTGATGGTCTCCTGCAGATTTCCCTCAGCAATCATTCGTTCTTCTTCCTGATTGCGAAGTGCTGCATCTACCTGGAAATTCAAGAATCCCATATGCTCCGCGCGTACAAGCTCGTTATCAATATCATTACCTGAATTAATGTACATTCCAGAAAACAGCATACAGACCACCATAACAACAGCAACTCCGGTCTTCCAGAGCCATCCTCTACTTCGACTTCTGTGGTTACCGAATCCGTAGGTATAACCAGAATAGGAGGTTGTACGACGAGACCGTCTTATAACCTTCCATACCAATATGATCAGTACATCGACAAAGAATAAAAAATATTCTGGTCTAAGCAGAGCACTCACACTTGCGCTAACTTGAGGCACCTGATTCAATCCTCTAAGTACCGTATAGGTAGGTACCGTTCCAAAATAAGCAAAATAAAGTGTTGCTGCAAAGAAGATAAACGAGAAGATCAAATTAAATCCTAAGTAGGCTGTCCATTTCCACTTGTCTTTGGATGGTAGTAATAATTCAACGAAGCAGAGCAGAACTAACATGGATAGAATTTCAGCCGGGAGGCCCTTCCAATGAATAGCTTCAAAGAAAAAATACCTCAGTAAAATCAACTTAAGTACCAGTAGCATAAACGTTACTATAAAATTGTTTCTGGATTTAAAATTAGTAAAAATAGCGTCCATCTCTTTCCTATAATTATAGTCCGTTAACAAAACGCACGGTTTTCCATTCAATTATTATAGCACGGTTAAAATGATAGTCCATTTTCAGTGCTGTACTAGCATTCTCAACAACTACGCTTTCTATTGCGGATGTGTATATGTTTTTTGAAAGTAGGTTGATGTGAATGTTACTACTCATTTAAATAAAAACAAAAAAAAGCCGCAGGATGAACAAAGTTCACCTACGGCTTCTCGCAGACCATAATCACCCATAGCACAAGAGTTTATAGTCTAACGTTCTTATTTCCCATCCAGTAAGTTACCCAAACCGCCTAGAATGCTACCTTCTTCTTTTCTACCGGAGTTCCCAGCAGCGGACAGAATTCGGTCTGCCATACGACTGAAAGGTAACGACTGCACCCAAACCTTCCCTGGACCACGCAAAGTAGCGAAGAACAAACCTTCACCACCAAAAAGTGCGGTCTTTACACCTTTTACAAATTCAATATTATATTCAACATTAGCGGTCATAGCTACAAGACAGCCCGTATCAAGCTTAATGGTTTCGCCCGGTTGCAGCGTTCGCTCAATCACATGACCGCCGGAATGTACGAAGGACAGTCCGTCTCCCTCTAGCTTTTGCATGATAAAACCTTCACCGCCAAAAAAACCTACTCCCAGTTTCCGTTGAAACTCAATACCGATCGAAACGCCTTTCGCTGCACAGAGGAATGCATCCTTTTGACAGATTATTTTGCCGCCATATTGCTGGAGATCAAGCGGAATGATTTTGCCTGGATAAGGAGCTGCAAAAGTGACACTCTTGCGTCCATATCCCCCGCTATGAGTAAATACAGTCATGAAAAGACTCTCACCAGTCAGCAATCGCTTGCCCGCACCCATTAACTTGCCCATGAGACCGCCGCCTCTGTTGCCATCACCGAAGATCGTCTCCATCGAAATTTCCGGGTCCATCATCATAAAGCTTCCCGCCTCAGCAATTACGCTCTCCCCTGGATCAAGCTGTACCTCAACACACTGTATTTCCTCGCCCATTATTGCATAATCAATCTCGTGAGCACTCATCCTCTTAATCCCCCTTATTAAATTGGTGTTCCTCTGGCAACCATAAACTGCATAAATAAAAATATATACGTCCCCTGCGATCTACGGTTTCAATCCCCATTGAATCCATTGGATCGTTAATGAAATGATATTCCATGAACGCTTCATCCACAAGACTCAAATTTAATAACAGATTGAAATGGTAAAAAGTATCCACCTCCAACCCAGTTCGACTTCATCCAAAATTCAGTATATTTTGTAGGTATGAGTCTTAATCTTCTTTTTTACATAGGTCAATATAATACTTAATGATAGTTTGGGAGGTATGAAGGTTAGAAATTGAGAGGGATTTATATCCATACTAGTAATATCTAAATTGATCCGTAGTATAATACTGTTCAAGAAGAAATTCACCGCCAAGGAGGTTTCCCCTTCATGGGAAAAAGAGCTCTAATCGCCGGTTCAACCGGTTTAGTAGGAAATGAACTGCTCCATTACTTACTCGAAGCCGAAGAGTATGATCAAGTCATTGCAATCGTCAGATCATCTCTTCAGATTGTCCATTCTAAGTTGACTGAAAAGATTGTCGATTTCGATCAGCTTGAGGAGGTTCAGGAGTACTTTGCTGTGGATGATGTGTTCTGTTGCTTGGGGACGACCATTAAGAAGGCTAAGAGCCAAGATGCCATGTATAAAATTGATGTCGAGTATCCTTTAACTATTGCCCGCTTAGCTAAGGAGCAAGGAGCCTCGCACTTCCTTCTTATTAGCTCCATGGGTGCTAACCCTAACTCCTCCGTATGGTATTCAAAAATAAAGGGCAATCTTGAACAGGAGCTAAGTAAGATCGGTTATGATTCTAACTCGATCCTACGTCCCTCACTACTGTTGGGAAATCGTCAGGAATTCCGGTTAGGGGAACAATGGGGTGGGAGCATCTTTAAAGTGGTCTCGCCTCTACTTGTGGGGCCATTCAGAAAATATAGAGCGATTCAAGCAAAGAACGTGGCTTTAGCTATGTATCGGATCGCTCAGCTAACTAGTCCAGGAGTAACCATTTATCCCTCTGACAAGTTGGCCTCGATCGCATCAAGGAAACAATAATTACAAAAAAGGACTGCCCCTCAAGTAAGATTTTAAAATCTACTTGTAGGTGCAGTCCTTTTAAGATTAGAAACTCACTATTTCTTAAATGCCTTAACTAGGAAGTAAATGACTCCAAATAGTATGCCCGCTACTACGAGCAATCCAAGAAGTGTTATCAGTATATTTTCCCATAAAATTTTCATCGTGAGCTCCCTTAAATGGACTATAGTTTAACGCTCCGCAACTAACTCCGCTGCACTAGCATTGGACTCGACTTGAGCTGGATTCTTACAACCTGGGATAACCGCACTTACGGCTGGATGTCTCAAGCACCAAGCGAGCGCCCATTGAGCCATATTCACACCTTCAGGTACTTCATCACGTTTAATCTTCTCGACCTCTTGAAGTTTTAAGCGTGTACTCTCAGGATCGTGCCGATGTCTTACGTCCGTATTATCAAAATGAGCTCCCGGCTTATATTTACCGCTGAGATAACCACTAGCTAGTGGTACGCGCGCAAGAACACCCAGGTCCTGACGTTCACAAGAAGGAAACACTCTGTTCTCCGGCACACGATCCAAGCGATTGTACACGACTTGAATAACCTGCGAATTCACTTCAGTTGAGGCATCCGTCTGATGAAGATTGTCGTTACTCCCGATAGAAGTCCCCAAATGACGGATCTTACCCGCGGCGATTTGTTTATCCAGCGTACTCCAGAGCTCATCATTATCAAACACGACATCCGGACCGGAGTGGAATTGATATAAATCGATATATTCCGTATTTAACGCCTTCAGCGAGGCATCCAATTGTTGTATAACTTCCTTGGCTCCGAACACATCCGTACGAGTAAATCGCTCATGGAAATGATGTCCAAATTTTGTTGCGATGATCCAGTCTTCACGTTTGCGGCGACTAATATAGTTACCAATAAAGGATTCTGACAGATGATCTCCATAACATTCCGCAGTATCTATCAGGTTAATACCTAGCTCCTGTCCTTTGTCGAGGATGGCATCGACTTCATGTTGACCAAACTGCTGTCCCCATTCCCCACCGAACTGCCATGTTCCAAGGCCGATGACCGAAACATTCAACTCTGTCTTGCCTAATCTACGATATTTCAAGGAAATCCCTCCCGCTCAAAATTGTACTTCACATGTGACTTGGCATCTCTAACCAATGCCCAAATTGTACACTTGTGAGCGTAGGAAAGTCCAGTTTTAGAGCTTACGTAAATAATCAAAATCGGGGTGGACCACCTGATCCGTGAGAAAGGCTGGCGTTGTACTTCCCGGCCTTCTTCTGGAGTTAAGTGCCGATAGAATTTGTTCTGAAGTAGTTATCCCTATCCCATGCCCAAAATATAGATCATCCGCAAGCTTGACGACATTCTCCCCCTGCCATTCTGGGGTTCTAGGATCATGATCGGGATTTTGGAAATATAACACATCCCCGGTATACGCCTCATTCGCATTATTTGTCGAGATCAATCGTAGGTCTTTGTCATAATTCCAATCCCATAGTAACAAATCCCTAAAGTATTGATTAAAGACCGTAGGACCCACCATATCGAGCACTGCCTTATACAGTATAATAACGATAGCAGTAGCACATTCAAATGCATACAATGATCCATTCGCAAAAATATCGTTAATTCCATCTGAAGGTAACACACCCGGCCTCAATTGAAATCCTCCCTCGTCTGTACGGGACCAATATCTCTCATTACAGCGAGAATCTTTGAACCTGGCAAATTGTGCTCCTCCGGAATTTAATGCTTTGGCGGCTTCTACGATCCGTGTTCTCATCTTTAGTTCAAATTTCAGAGCCTCTGGAGAATCGTACCTGTAGACGATTGGACTGTTCTTCTTCGCCTGCAAAATCGCTTTCTCCTCCCCAGTTAGATCCAGCTTATCCACTTGTTCTGCGCCTGTATTTAACGTGACAATCATCGTCATTCCTCCCATGACGTACTAGGTTATTGTACGCACCCCGAACAGTTTGCGTGCATAGGAGACATGGCATTTGTCCTACATGACACTTACTCGAAAGGGATGCGGGACTGGCGTCCTAGCCCTACGAAGAGAGAACTTGAAAGATCGCCTCGGCATACAATATCGATATCTAACTGAAATAAGGAGGGTATTCCAATGACTAAGTATCTCATCATAAACGGCGATGATTTTGGTATGAGTGAAGGTGTAAACCGAGGGATACTTGAGGCTCATACCTTCGGAACGCTAACGAGTACCTCTCTTATGGTCAACATGCCGAATTTCAAACAAGCAGTTAAATGGGCACTACAAACACCCACCTTAGGTGTGGGACTCCATTTCAACCTAATTTGGGGGAAATCTATATCTCCTCCAGAAGCGGTCCGTTCTCTCGTTGGAGATGATGGTTCTTTCTCGGGGAAACGAAGTGATTTTATAGAAGAAGAAATTGAACATGAATTAACCCAACAATATAACAAAATGGTCGCCGCTGGACTTAGACCAACCCATTTCGATTCCCATCATCACATTCATATTGAAATCCCCTTGGTGTATCTTGTCATGAGTAAGTTTGCCTATCAAACAGGGATTCCATTACGCATAAATCCGAATACAAACGATATCATTAACCGCCCACTAAGTACCGATCACCTAATATTAGATACCTATGACACTCCAGATGGAAACATTCGTCTCCTAAATCATCTAGCAACACTACAAGAGGGAATTACCGAAATTATGTGTCATCCAGGATATCCAGAACACAACCCCCCCCTGAACAAGATACAAGGGGGCGAGAATTCCAAGCTCTAACCGATCAACGAATCGGGGACATTCTCCGAGAACAAGGAATTCAGTTGATGCACTTTGGACATCTCCCAAAGATCCAAGCGCTACAGCAAGCAGAGCGGGCAGAGCAGGTAAAGCAAGCAGCGCAAGCAGAACAAGCACAACAACAAGCAGAGTTAGCAGAGCAAGCAAGAATATTAGAACAGACAGCAATTACAATGCTAAACGAACCTCCAATTCAAGAAATACCAATTCAAGAAGTACCGATTCTTCCTGCTTCTCCCCGCCTTCCTTTCCTTAAAAAGAGAAGGTTACACAAACCTAAAAAAACAAAGTTAAACAAAAAAAGGACCCGAGGCCGGGGTCCAAAGCGAACTAAACGTTCATTCCGCAAGACAAGAATCCGTAGATATGTAAGACGTTAAATGATACCTTCCGTCTGCGCTTTCTCCGTTGCTTCAGTTCTGCTAGTCACATTCAGTTTGGAATAAATGACCGATAAATAATTACGAACTGTTCCTTCCGCTAGAAATAATTTTTCGGCAATTTCTTTATATTTCATGTTCTCAGCCAGACATTGAAGCACTTCTACTTCTCGCTCCGACAGACCATATTCATTCTTCTTATCAACATCATGAAGGGCACTTTCCTTCACCGATTGAACCAGTTGTCTAGCAAGCTGCTGGGTAATAATCATTTCTCCGCCATATATGGATCTGATCTTAGTTAATAGTTCTCTTGAAGCGATCGCTTTCTCAATACAACCTTCTACACCTAATTGAATGGCTTCCATAACCAGATGCTGGTCGTGATCTGAGGAGGTCATCATAATAACTTTTATATCAGGTAAATTCGCCTTAATTGAACCTATTAGGGTGAGGAAATCCCCCTCCTGCTCCGTTGAGAGGAGAATCACATCAGGCTGTAAAGTGGTGCACACATCCAATAGCTCTGATCCCCCCGAAGACATAGCAACTATCTCCATATCCTCTTGCATCGAAATTAAAGCGGCTAGCGCTTCACAAACAATCGGCTCATTATCAGCTATTACGATTCCAATCGAGGAATTTAATGATTCCATAGCGATAGGTAATGTACATTGCACGGTCATGCCTTTATTTAGAAAAGATGAAATGATCAGATCTCCTCCTAAGCTCTGAAGTCGTCCTCGTAACGATTCAAGACCACGCGACAGACGCTCTTCTTCACTCCCTTGACCATCATCCTGAGCAGTGAGTTCAACCACCATATCCGAACATTTCACTGTAACACCTACATGGGTCGCTCCCCCTTCTCTTCTGGCAAGTGAGACCACCTCATGCAGGCAACGTATAAGAAACAGCTTGTGCTCTTTGGAGAGGTTTCTTTCTTCCCCTGTCATCTTTAAAAGAACTTCACACTCTGCACTATGGAGTTCTTGAATAGCTAAATGCATCATTTCGCTGAGGGTAAAATTCAATTCTAGTGGTCCTAGATCTTGAACCGCTTGCTTCACTTCAGTTAGCCCCGTATGGGTCACATCCATAATTCGGTCAAGCATTGCCGCCTCTCGCTCAGTCGATATTTCATGCTTCAAAGATTCCAAACCCAGCACAAGCGTAGTATATGTATGACTAATCGAATCTTGGAGTTCATTGAAGATGCGGTCTCTTTCTTTAAGAATCGAATTTTGCTCTATTTGCCCTGCATGCTGTTCCATTAATCGATATTGCTCTTTAATTATTACATTTCGTTTCTCAATCTCTTCTTTGGAGGATACGAGGATATGAAACACAACTCCCAATGACGTATACATAAGACATGACAGGAGAATTGAGAAATATGAAATAGGTGCGTCTGGCAACAATACCAAAGGACCTACAAAAGCAATGAATAGGATACCAATACCTGAACCAATATACATTTTACGTTCATTATAGAAACCAACCATCATACAATACATGACTAAATTCCCTGTGATTAAATGGTCTATCGAGGTTAAATAAGGAACCAGTACCGCCAGTAATATTAGCTCTGAAATGAGATAAGGCTTCTTACCGATTTGCAACAAAATTAAGGGTAGCACATATGAAATTCCAATAAGTCCAAATAACAACCACAGTGGTGTAGAACTGTTCCCTCCATTTTTCTCCGCAAAATAAAGCACAGAAACTAAACATATCGTGCGAATGATATATAGCAGCCAATCATTCCATTTTATTCTCCAGGCCACGGGCGGCCCCTCCCTATCTCCTTATGATTATCTCTAACCCTTGTCACATGAAAGATGTGACACGATGTCACTGGTTATTATGACATCCCGATCTGTAAGATGGGGACTATAAAACACTATCCGTGAAGGGGTTATTAACATGAATAACAAGAACATTGCACTTCGAAACGCTTTTCTATTTGTAATCATGGTCGCCGTATCTGAAGCCATTCTCCTCATCTTACCGATTGAACTGAATACGGCAATGTTTATGTTGCTACCCTCGGCTGCTGCAATTATAACGATGCTCCTAACACGTGAAGCATTCCAAAAAGAGGGATGGAAGTCACTGGGGTTTGGCACCTTCCAAGGCAAATCCTTTATGATTGGTCTTCTAACACCTATGCTACTCATTGGCATCTCTTATGCCATCGTCTGGATTGTAGGTTGGGGTGACTTAGGAGTCGCATCTGAAAATGCTGGTAAAGGTGTGGAGTTAGCCATCCGTTTCATCTGTATTTTGGTTGCTGGATCGGTTACTGTTGTCCTAGGTGAAGAACTCGGTTGGCGTGGGTACTTACTACCGAGACTAAAAAGTCTAGGTACAAGCAAGGCGCTTCTTTGGAGTAGTGTTATCTGGGGCCTGTTTCACTTACCGATTATGATCTTTACAGATCTTTACCACAGTGATGTCAATTTGTATGTATACATCCCGCTGTTTATGTTGAACGTCATTCTCGCGGGTATGTTTATCGGGTTCCTTCGTCTAAAAAGCAACAGTATCTGGCCGGCACTGATCGCACACAGCGCACACAACTTAGCCTGGTCTTATGGTGATCTGTTCACCCAAAACCAATCATCGATTGTGAACTATATGACGGGTGATGCCGGAATTCTACTGATTGTTGGTTACGCTTTGGCCCTCCTCATATTATTTAGAAGGAACAAAGCGATGTTCACTTCATAAATTTTCTTAAAAGTTTCAATTTCTTATCAGTAGAGGGAGGGAAAATAAGACTCAGATTGATTCGAGTCGATTTCTTCAGAACACTTTTGATATGAGAGAATGTTTCGAAGCTGTGCCGTCCGTGATAAGCTCCCATCCCTGATGACCCAACGCCACCAAAAGGAAGATAAGGGCTAACCAAATGCAGCATCGTATCATTGATACAACCACCGCCAAAAGTAACCTGTTCGATAACCTGGGTCTCTGTCAGCTTATTGTCCGTAAACAAGTAAAGCGCCAGGGGCTTGGGTCTAGAGTTAATTTTCCCAATAACATCATCAAGATCGTCATATTCGAGCACCGGTAAAATCGGCCCGAATATTTCTTCTTCCATTATCTTGTCGTTCCAGGTCACACCATCCATTATCGTAGGCGCCAAATACAAATCATTGCGATCTCCAGTTCCACCGACCACCGTCTTTGACTCATTCAGCAGCCCTGAAAGGCGATCCCAATGAGACTCATTTACGATTCTTCCATAATCCACACTAAGTTGTGGATTTGTACCATAGAAGGCGACCACCTTCTCTTTCATCTTCGTAAGGAAGGCTTGCTTAATCTCCTTATGAACGAGCAAATAATCCGGTGCGACACAGGTCTGGCCGTTGTTCAGAAACTTACCCCAAACAATCCGCTGAGCGGCTAGGTCAAGATCAACAGTTCGATCTACAATACAAGGACTCTTACCACCTAGTTCAAGCACAACGGGTACGAGATTCTCAGCCGCTGCCTTCATCACGATCTTCCCTACTTGGGTGCTCCCCGTAAAAAATATCAGATCCACAGGGGCATGAATCAAGGAAGACGTGACCACTTTGCCACCTTCAACCACGGCAATATAGGACTCTTCGAACAGGTCTCGAAGCAGCTTCGTAATGGCAGCAGATACGTGAGGAGTGTACTCCGACGGTTTGACGATAGCCGCATTCCCGGCTGAAATAGCTCCAATTAACGGATCTAACACCAGCATAAAAGGATAGTTAAAGGGACCTACGATGAGTACAGAACCGTAAGGTTCAGGATAGATGTAACTTCTTGATCCAAAATGAATCATCGGCGTTCTAACCCGCTTGGGTTTAGCCCATTGTCTTAAATGCTTTATGCAATGGCTGAGACTGTCATATACATAGCCGATTTCTGTGGCGTAAGCTTCGAAGGGTGATTTGTGAAGATCTTTATTCAAGGCTTCTGTAATCAAAGCTTCATTTTGTTGAATTCCTGCCTTTAATCGTTGGAGCTGCTGTATCCTAAATTCAATAGATTTCGTATTACCGGAGCGAACAAACTGCTGCTGATTACTTACCATGGATAACACAGCTTTAGAATCAATTCCATTCATACGGATCCCACCCTCTTAATTCTGATATGGTCTTAATGGATCAGAATATTATAATTAATTCTACTATAACTCCAAATCCCAATAATAACTAAATCTAACTTAACAAAAGCTCCCCGGACTGAGGCCCGGGGAGCTTTAATAATTCTTATAATTACAATTGTCCGGTAACTTCCATCAACCGGATTAAAACTTTAGCCATTTGCTCACGTGTAGCTACAGCCTTAGGATTGAAATTACCATCTCGTGTACCATCAACTATACCTAGTCCTTGAGCGGCTTTTACGCTGTCCACAGCAAAGCTGCTTACATATTGAATATCATTAAAGGTAGCTCCAGTATAACTCCCTGCTTCCTTCAAGGATTGCCCTATAGCATAGCTGTAGGCTCGCATCAATAGGGTAACCATTTCTTCGCGCGTCACTGCTTTTTCCGGCTGGAAGGTTCCATCTGCATAACCTTCAATTATTGCTACCCTCTTCATTGCAGATACATACCCAGCATAATACGCACTACTTGATACATCCATGAACCCTCCAACTCCACCTTCTTCTGAGAGTCCGAGCACTCTTCCCAAGAAGGTAGATAACTGCCCTCTTGTTACCGTTCCTTGTGGATCGAAGTGATTACTATCGACACCGTCAGCAATTCCTCTAGCTGCCAGCACTTCAATGTAATCCCTCGCCCAGCTTCCTGTCGTATCTCCAAAGGTTTTAAGGGATTCCATCACCATAAAGTTACTAAAGTGCTGTGTTAGGAATGTAATATCTTGATCCCCAAATATACCCCCTTTGAACTCTGAAGAACCGTCATTCGCTACAAAATATACCCCAGACTTTCTCTTATCCGTAATCTTGGCTTTTTCTTGCGGAGTCAGTGTGAGTGACACCTTCACGTTCTTGTTAAAGGTTGTAACTTTAGTACGAGTACCTGCACTATCGATCAAGAACATGCCGAAATCATATACTTTACCCCGTGGTTGTAAGGACGGATTTGCACCTACGACTTGTTCTGTTAAAGTACGGGCCTCAATTTCATCCACCAAAGACTTCGTTATGATTAACTCTTTGGTGTTAACCAAAGTAGCTGCGTCAATAAAATCGGCAGGTAGGGTTATGGTGGCATCTGCCGTGACTAACTTGATGGATGCTCCAGCTGATCTTAATTTGTTCAGTATAGATACAGGGAAATTTAGTTCCACCGAATCCCCGGAAACGGCACTGAAATCAATGATGATGGCCAATTCTGACCTTACTGCGGCTATCAACTTATCTTGACCCGTCAAGCTTTGCTGAACAACTTCAAAGCCTTTCAAGAGATTAGTCAAAGCTTGCTCCACCTTCTGGGCGTCCACTTTGGCAATATTCTTACCATCTACAGCTTCCGCTTTAACCCCTTGCACGGCACCCAACTTAGCTAGTTCATCCATTATGGCTGTAAGTGCTTTACCCGCATCGACCGGCAAATTAGTTAGCACCTTTTGAAGACTACTTGTTAACGCTGGAGGCACAGACGTACCTCCCGATGATGTTGAATTCGAACCAGATGATGGCGGTGTAACAGGATCTACTGTAGAAGTCTTTTTATTTATAATGACTGTGGTCAGAGGGTCTAAAGTGATGGAATGGGAATTGAGCGTAAATCCAGACTTCTCCGACACCCCGGTGGCCCCGGCTTCATCGTTATCTACCAATACCTTTCCTGTAGTTAAGTCTTCTGACAACGTTAATGTTCTAGCCGTACTATCCGCGTTTACAAATACACAGTAATTCCCAGTTCCGTCTGTTGCTGTGTTCTTATAAGCGATTACGAGATCACTAGCTTTAATTTCTGGTGATTTAATGAGCGTTACATTGCTATTTACAAGCTCTTCATCACCTAACGTGAATGCATTTGTTGATTTTCTCAGATCGATTAGACCTGCAGTATATTTCTGCGTGATCTGATTCACAGGATACTTCACTTCATCCGTTGCTTTGCTCCAGTCAAACATATTGATTGCATCCGTGGAGTCGTAAGAATCGTGCACGAAGTACCCAAATACTTCATCATTCTCATCTGTAAGTGCATGATATTTCTGCTCGGGTATACCTTCACCCTTCCACTGTTTTGTTCGCCCATATTCTTGACCCGCATGCAGAAATGCCGTTCCTTGTGAGGTTAAGACTAGCATATTGCCAAGTCTGACCCGTTGGTGAATTTCTAGGTCATTGGCTGGGATTGCAGGATCTTTCTTGATGGATTGAGCAATGATATCATACAGCGTTAAATTATCATGGGCTTCAATATAAGACACCATGTCCCCCGGATCATCGGCCGGTGTGTTGGATGGCTGAGCTTTAATGTTGTTAAAGATAACGTTGATATCTCTAGCTCCGCCCGTAATAAATCTTGGCTCTCCTTCTGAACCATATCCAGATTTCAATTCATTTCTGATCTCATCAGAGAATACGCCGACACTATCCGTTTTGTCCATCCAATCCTGATCAGCAGCTTTGCCTTCTAGCGAAGGATCAGCGATATTCCCACTAAAGGTCCTCCAACCTTCACCGATGAATAACGTATTAGGATTAATTTCGACGACTTCATCGTATGCATTTTGGATCGATTCATAGGTTGCATCACCCATCATATCCCAACGTATACCATCAACTTTGTATTCCTCCGTCCAGTATTTCACGGAGTCAATCATCAATTTCTCAGCCATCTTATGGTTTGTCGCCAGATTATTGCCGAATCCCCCAATATTATTACCATTTGCATCTTGCCATGCATAATAGTTAGGAACGATATCATTCAGAAAGTCCGCTTTGGCCATATGTGTATAAACAACGTCGAGAACTACACCCATTCCGGCATCATGAACAGCCTGAATCATCTCTTTCAGCTCTTTGATTCGGAGTTCTGGATTACTTGGATCTTCTGAGTAGGCACCATCTGGGGAAAAATAGTTGTGCGGGTCATATCCCCAATTGTACTGATTATCTCTGGTTGAATAGTTTAACTCTCTCTCGCTCATGTTGGTCTCGTCTCCATAATACCAAGCCATAATCGGCATGAGTTGAATATGGGTCACACCCAACGATTTAATATATTCTAGCTTATCTTTGAATGCCGTGTAGGAACCCCATCTTCCACTCAAATCTCCCTCTATCGAAGGATCTGATGTGAAGTCCCGTACATGAACCTCCCAGATAATCGCATCTTCTCTTTGCTCATATCCTTCAATTTGAGCGTAATCAAAATTGGCAGGATTGGTCGTACTTAAGTCCACGATTGCCGCCTTTCCTACGGCATCTCCATCAGAACCAACTTTCCCCGTCGTACTCACTCTAAATGGAGCCATGGATTTAGCATAAGGATCAAGCACTGCTTTTGTGACACCATCATTTGTCACTTGATATTGGTAGAAGTATCCCTTGAAATCTGAAATATCGAGAGTTCCAGGTACAACCTCAGCGCTCCAAACTCCCTTATCTCCCTCAGATAAATCAACACTACCCATGTAATGAGTATCATCCGTTTTATCATAGACGCTGGCTGTAACTGAGGTTGCCGTTGGTGCCCACAGTTTAAATGTAACTTTCCCTTCGTTATATGTGGCTCCCAGATCGTCACCATCGTAAGCATACATTTCGTCCAGCATTCTCCAACCTGTTCCAGCAATTATGGTTCGGCCAGAGTAAGTGACACTTAGAGGTAGGTTATCGAGCACTACGTGCGCTGCAACTTCAACTGTTGTTGTACCCGTAATTTGTACAGAATCAATGGAGATAGGCGCTCCAGTCTTATCTTTGATGGATAGCTGATCCTTAAGTGAACCTGCTTCCAGTCCATCCGTCATGGTAAAACCAAGCATGATTTTACTCTCTGACAATACTTCGGCGGAAACAAGCCCCACGGGTAGCTCTCCATACGGGGACACGTAAACGTTATTATCCCCTTGCTTGATCCAGAGATGATTATAACGATCTAAGAGGCTAAAACTCTTATCCCCGCCGTCCTTCTCACCTTCGCCTGAGCGTTTGACAACAAGAAAGTTAACTTTCTTTGCTCCCTCTTTGAGCTCAACATCGATATAAGCGCCATAACGATCCACTTGTTCTGGAGTAAACGCTGTTGCTCCTGCTGGCCACCCATCGGACGGTGCGACCACATCATCTCCCCAAGTCCACAGTCCATAAGTACTGTAATTTTGATCGTCTCTGTCATAATGAATACGCACCGTATTCATTGGAAGATCCACAGGTTCATAAACATACACTGTGTCTGAGCCATGCTTAATCCAAACTTCATTCATTTCTGAAGATGCGATAGCTACATTTTTGTCGCCACCCTCCTTCGCGCCATTGACGCGATTCACAACAATAATGCCAATTTTCTTAGCTCCCTCATTAAGCGGAACATCTAGATAGGAACCATAGGAATCCTGCTGTCCCTCTAGAAAAGCTGTCGCATCCGTAGACCAATTCTTCGAAGGTTCAGTTACATCTCCCCATAACCACAATCCTAAATCCCCAATTTCCTTGTTCGCTCTATTATAATGAATACGTATATGTCCATTTGGCACGTCCAAGCTGCTGCTTATTCCTTCTGATGAAACGGAATCGGAATCGGCATTCACCCGAATTGGACCCAATCCGATGCAGGAAAGAATCATTGCGATGATCATAAAAACCGAGAATATTCTTGTACAGCTCCTGTTAAGCTTCATTTAGTGATCCTCCCATTGGTTGTATTCATGTATTACGCATCGAGATAAACATCAATTTAATGCAAACGATTGCATAAATAACATGACACCCCCTTCATTTGAAAATATGTTATATTAAGCGTGATGAAACCGTTTGCATAATATATAACATATCCAATTAATGGGCGTCAATCTACATTTTTGTCGAATACCGTTCATATTGTCGTTTCAAACCAACGTTTTACTTTCTTCCATAATCGGCCTTAATTTCTCCCCATTCCTTCGTTTCCCACTTCAGCACCTTATTCTCGTAGCTATTGTTCTTCAGCCAATTTAATGCTCGATCAACCAAATCCCAAATTTCCTTCGTAGATTCATCTCGTACCAGACTCGTAGCCACTTGCTTCTCACGGACCCATTTTAAAGCCGTTCTCGAATCGCTGTAGACAGTCTTCGTGCTCCCCAGCTTCTTCAGGTAGGCTAATGAGTGAACAATCGCCAGAAATTCACCTAAATTATTTGTACCGTTGGGAATAGGACCAACCGAGAATAGAACTTTACCACTTTGCGTTTCCACCCCTTGGTATTCAATCGGTCCTGGATTCCCTCTAGTTCCTACATCAACAGATACGCTGTCATAATCAATACTCTCCGCAGATGGTGATGAGGAGGAAGTCGCCCGACCAGGTGAAGTTCCCTTGGAGGTACTGCTCCCAGTCTGTTTTTTGCCCCAATGTTTAGTCCAGCCTTCGCTATAAGCCTTCTGTGCCTCTGCACTGGAATCATAAGATTTATATTTAGCATCTTTAAATTGCTCCACTTGCTCCTTACACTCAGCCCAACTATTGTATATGCCTGGGCGGTTTCCTACCCAAACTACATAATATTTCTGTTTCGCCATTATACTTGTCCCCTTCTATAGGTAAATCGCAACTAGTACTGTTGTGTACTCGTTCATACCACTTTATCTTTATCCACGATACACCATAACGAGTATGGTTTCCATTGTGGAAATAACAAAAAGAACTCAACACCCCTATCAGAATGTACAAAGTAGGTCGATGACCGCTTCGCGGACGGATTATCCTTACGATCGCTGTTGCCTCCAAATTTATTTGAATATATTGCTTTAGTGGTAACATTCGGAGGCAAAGGCGAACGCTCCGCTTCTTCAGGACAATTCCGTCTGCTTCGCTACCATCTGCATATACTTCTACTATTAGAAATCACTGATTTCGGTTTAGAGCCCTAAAATTATCATAAGAGTGCTCGTAATACACTCTTACTATTTGGAAATATTCCAGTTAATTCAACCGATTCTACGTCATTATTACTTTAAATAGTCAAATTAGATAGAGGCAAACACAAAGAGACATCCTCTCCCCTTAAACTGGGATTGGATGCCTCCTTAATATAGTAATAATTATTTAAAAGTCGGAAGCCAGCTACCATGTGCTTCGATAAGGTCGTCACACATCGCAACGATATCATCTATAGACAACTCTGCCGCCGTATGTGGGTCCAGCATGGCAGCGTGGTAAATATGTTCCTTCTTCCCGGTAATAGCAGCTTCAATAGTGAGCAATTGTGTGTTAATATTCGTTCTGTTCAAAGCAGCTAGTTGTGGTGGTAGGTCTCCCACATACGTCGGGTTGATACCCGAGGCATCTACAAGACAAGGTACTTCTACACATGCTTCCTTAGGCAGGTTGGTAATCAGGCCTGTATTCATTACATTGCCGCCGATTTTATAGGGATTATTTGTCTCCATCGCTTCCAGCATATACGAAGCATATTCCAAACTTCGGACATGCTCAATATTCTGACTAGCAAATATTTTCTCGCGCATATCGGACCAGCCCTTGATCTGTTCGATGCAGCGGCGAGGGTATTCATCCAGTGGAATGTTGAAGCGTTCAATTAGCTCGGGATAGTTCTTTTTAATAAAATATGGATGGTACTCCGCACTATGCTCGGACGATTCCGTCACATAATAACCGAAGCGAAGCATAAGCTCGTACCGGACCATATCATGATGACTCTCTTTCTGCTTCTCCGCTGCTCGGCGTTTGATCTCAGGATATAAATCCACTCCATCCCGAGATACTTCCAGCAACCAAGCCATATGATTAATGCCTGCAATCTTTGTTTTGAGGCCGTCTTTATTCATATCCAATGCATCAAACAGATCCGACACACAGGTCTGTACGCTATGGCAAAGACCCACTGTCTTGATTCCACCAACAGTGTTCATTACATTCGTTAACACAGCCATCGGATTCGTATAGTTGAAGAACCAAGCATCTGGACACACTTCCTGCATATCCTTGGCAAAATCGAGCATTACCGGAATCGTCCGTAGATTCCGGAAGACCCCGCCTATTCCAAGCGTATCCGCAATGGTCTGACGTAGACCATACTTCTTAGGTATTTCAAAATCTGTAATCGTACATGGGTCGTAACCACCTACCTGAATCGCATTAATCACATATTTGGCGCCATTTAGAGCAGCTCTCCGGTCGCTATATGCCCTCACTGTGCAACGACTGCCAAGCGATTGTCTCATACTATCAAGCAATTTCTCTGAGTCACTCAGTCGTTCCATATTAATATCAAATAAAGCGAGTTCAAATCCCTGTAATGCTTCGGTCAACATCACATCGCCGAGAACATTTTTAGCAAAAACCGTACTACCTGCACCTATAAAAGTAATTTTGGACATTACATGTTCGCCTCCAATGAATAAGTAAGAATGCACCTTAACTATAGACATTAATGCGACAAAACGACATGGATCAATCTATTACTTACATGTCATAATCCCAGAAATAAATCCGATTTCATGATGTATTGTCCAATATTACTTGTTATAATGTGAGGATCAATATTCTATCATTTACTTATTTTTAGAACTCCATGGGAGGATGGCCTGTGCATGTCTCGAATTAATATCACCTTCACCAGTGAAACGTTACTAGGTCAGTTGGATCTTAATTTACTATTCTTCGGTAAGGAAGAGTGTCTGCCCAGTCATACTTGGGGGCCCGGCTTGCGCGATTCCTACATTCTTCATTACATTCATAGTGGATGTGGAATCTTTGGTAGGGGGGAACAGAGTCACTTTTTAACCGCTGGACAGGGTTTTCTCATCCCGCCAAGTACAATTGTTCATTACCAAGCTAACGAAAATGATCCCTGGACCTATTCCTGGGTCGGTTTCAATGGCTTGCATGCCAAATCGTTCATGCAACGCGCGAATTTAAGTCCTCCTCATCTCGTCTACGAAACTGGAAGTGATAGCCGACCTCATTTCGAATCATTCTATGAGGATCTGCTGAATGCCCGGTCGTTGCGTAACGGAGATGTACTCAGTCAAAGTATTCTATATCGACTTATGGCCGAATTAATTTCCAGCTCTAAGGCACCTCTCCCAGACACCAAGCCCTCTCCCTCCAAGGAATCTTATCTTAATCAGGCGATCGGATTTATAGAGAACAACTATAGTCAGAAGATCTCGATTCTGGATATCGCTGCTTCTGTCGGTCTAGACCGAACCTACTTATCCAGCCTGTTCAAAATAAAGTTCGGCGTATCACTTCAGACCTTCCTACTAGAGTACCGTATGAATCGTGCTACCGAGTTGCTCCGTAATCCAGAACTGTCTGTCAGCGACATTTCCCGCTCAGTGGGTTATGCCGATCCGTTTCTCTTCTCCAAAATGTTCAAGAAGGTTACTGGGAGTTCTCCCAGAAACTCACGAAATATACTTTCAGAGGACTAAATTAATAACAAAACAATCCTATTATTTGTAATACCTCGGATGTATCGGGGTTTTTTTCTTATTTTGGGAAAATTACATAATTTTCATTCCTTCGAGCCAAACTCTATACAGTAGACTATTCGTAGTATGGAGGTACAGCCATGAAGGAGCGGAATCGGAAATCCTTATCTTTTGGAGACACTCCAGCCAATGACGACAACAAACAGAAAAGACTCAACATTACTCTGGATGAAAATCTGCAAGCTATCCGGCAGGTGTTTAAAAAAGATAGCGACCTTGTAATCCGCAGCTTTCGACTATACGGCTTGTATGAAGCTGCGATTATTTTTTTCTCCTCCATGACGAATCAGGATCAGATTCATGAGCATGTACTCAAACCTTTAATGCTTGTTCCCTCCGATTCCGCTGAAATTCCAGATATATTGAATGACCTTCCTGACTACATCTGGAATATGACGGTTCATATTGCTCGAGGTGGCAAAACAGTAGATATTAACTCCCTACCAGCCTTAATCATTCAAGGAAATGTTATTCTCCTGGTAAACGGCATGGAACAGGCACTTTATATCGACATGCGAAAAATTGAACATCGGAGCGTTGAACAGCCACAAACAGAACAAACTATTCGCGGTTCACGTGAAGGATTTAGCGAGAATTTGCAAGCAAATTTATCTCTGCTCCGCTATCGATTGCAAACTCCCGATTTTCGCGTTATGACCAGTCCATTTGGGGTTCGAACACGTTCAGAGGTAGCTATTTGCTATATTGAGGGTATTGCCAACCCCGCATTAATAGAAGAGGTTACCAGAAGATTATCCTTAATCGATATTGATGGCATTATTGATTCGGGATATATTGAGCAATTCATTGAGGATCAACCCTTATCGCCGTTCCCACAAATACAGCCAACCGAACGCCCAGACAAATCCACCGTGGCCTTATTGGAAGGCCGAGTTGTCATTCTAGTAGACGGATCGCCCTTTTCCCTCATTATCCCAGCGCTTTTCGATCAATTTTTCCAGACGATAGATGATTATACCGAACGATTTATTGTGGGTAGCCTTATTCGTTTTATCCGTCTGATCGCCTTGATCTTTTCCCTCTTTTTCCCGTCCTTATATGTATCCATTATCTCCTTCAACCCTGAATTATTGCCTACTGAATTTGCTGTAGCAATATCAGGTGGAAGAGCAGGCGTACCCTTTCCAGCAGTATTGGAGGTGCTGATTATGGAAGTATTTATGGAGGTGCTACGCGAAGCAACCATCCGTTTGCCCAAAATGATAGGGGGCGCTCTTTCCATTGTAGGCGTTCTTGTTATCGGACAAGCAGCTGTATCAGCAGGTCTATCCAGTCCGACTACTGTCGTCGTAGTCGCCTTAACTACAATTGGTTCTTTTGCCACACCTGCATACAATGCTGCTATCGCTTTGAGAATGCTGAGATTCCCACTGGTTATATTGGCAGGACTCTTCGGATTATACGGAGTTATGATCGGTACCCTTGTCATCGTTAACCATTTATTATTTTTGGAATCCTTTGGTGTTCCTTACATGACACCCTTTGTCCCTACTAAGTGGAGGGACTTAAGAGATAGTCTCATCCGCGCTCCCTTATGGTGGATGAGACGGCGCCCGAGCTTTCTAAACACTGTGGACTCCTCTCGACTACCCAGAGATCTGCCGAAGGTATACTCCGATATGATTTTTAAGGAGAAAGGTGAACCCTATGAACAACAACCGCCCCATAACGACGATCCAAGTCGTGGCGGTAATCGTTAGTACGATTATCGGTATTGGTATCTTAAGTTTCCCTCGGTATATGGTTGAAGCTGCTGAGAGCGCTGCCCCCCTGGTGGCTGCATCAGGAATTATCATCGCTTTCTTAAGCTGCTGGTTTACAGCCTCCGTCTGCCGAAAATTCCCGGATGAGAATCTGTTTGTGTTCAGTCGGCGACTGTTGGGAACTGGCATAGCAGATTTCTTCTCGGTTCTTATTTTGTTGTTTTTTGCTATTTCTACCGGTATCACCATTCGCCAATTTGGCGAAGTATGTATCACAGTTGTCTTTAGAAAGACACCTATTGAAGCGGTCATCCTAATCATGCTACTTATGACGGCTCTGTCCATTCGGCGAAATATCATTAAATTTACATACATACATTCCTTTTATTTACCATTTATTTTATTGTCTATTCTTAGTATTACGCTGATAGCCATGAAGAACGTAGATCTATTGAATCTACTACCGTTAACCGGAAATTACCCCTCCCTTTCCAGCCTTTCGAAGGGAATGTTTTACTCTGCCTCGCTTTATCAAGGCACCTTTATCCTGATACTGTTAGTTCCGCTGATGAAGAAACCCAAACAGGTACTAAAGGCGGGTTCTATAGCACTCGTTTTTATTGGAGTCATATATATGTTGATTGTTATTGTCAGCTTAGGTTTATTCGGTGCCCAAGAAACAAAACTTCTCTTTTACCCTACCCTAGAGACGGCCAGATCGATTTCTATCGGTTCCGGTCTATTGGAGCGTTTCGATGCAATATTCATTATTGTTTGGGTAGTTTCTGTGTTTACTTCACTTTTTACCAACTATTATTTGACGGCTTACTCTTTTCGGGAAATAACCCGTTTCAAGGATCATCGTCTGATCTCTAATTTCCTTCTACCCTTTATTTTTGTTGTCTCCCTCTTACCGAGAGATGTTTACCAGGTCAATAATATTGCTTCCACTACCGCACATATCGGCCTGGTCCTTTTAACTTTCTATCCTCTTTTACTATGGTTGACAGCAATTATTCGCAAAAAGGGAGGGGTATCCCATGAATAATGGAATTCACAAACGCGTAATCCTCCTCGTTATACTCTCCATATTGTCTGGTTTACTTGCTGGTTGCTGGGATCAACTCGAAATTGAAGACCGTGCACTTGTGCTTGGACTATCCATAGATAATGTACCAGCAGACAATCAGAAACAGGATGATCAAACTACGCATACTAAGAATAGTATTCATCTTCCCATGCTTCGTGTTACTGCCCAAATTGCCGTTCCGGGAAGAGTTCCACTTGGACCAGGGGGGGAGGGTAGTGGAGGGGCCGGAGATCAAAATCCGGTTTGGGTTATTCAAGTATTTGGACACACCATTGATGACGCGATGAACAATTTGCAACAAGAGATCTCCGACCCCCGTTATCTTATACATCTCCGAGTCATCATTATCAGTGAAGATGTTGCTCGGAACAATCTGAATGATCTGAACGATTATTTGCGTCGCAATCCGGAAGTCCGGCGGCGGACCTGGTTGCTGGTGTCAGAAGGGGAAGCCTCCAAATTCATGAATATTAATCCTCCTCTTCAGCGGGTACCGACACTTTATACCCTGACAACGATGGAGAAGGCAGTGGAATCAGGTAAGTTCCCAGCTGATTATTTAGGGGTATTCTGGTCATCCCAATCCAAATGGGGGGAAAATGGTTATCTCCCTTACATTTCGCTACGTAATAATGAGAATATCTTAATTAAAGGGTTGGCTTATTTCAGCAACGGACTCATGGTAGGATCGACAGTTCCTATTGAAATCGGCGCATATATGTCTATGAAGGGTATTAATCCTGGAGGATATTCCATCCTGTTGAATTCGCCTGAATATGGACCGGTTATGATCAAGGTTAACGATCGTTTCTCCAAGGTAAAGGTTGATATTAAAGATGGAAAACCTTATATCACCTATATTATTACACTGGACACAAGTCTGGATTCCATATTGCACAGCAATGCCCAGGTTAGTTCATCACAGTCTTTAAAAGAACTAAACCTGTACTTCGAGAAGGAAGCATTGAAAATTTTCGGCCGGCTTATTAAAGAGACACAACAAGCGCAATCGGATATCTTCGGAATAGGTGAACATGTCCGCGCCTACGCCCCTTCATTCTGGAGGAAATCTATTCACAGCGAACACGATTGGGAGCAGATGTATTCCGACATCATTATAGAAGTTAAAGTTAAGGCATCTATCCGCAACGTCGGACTCAAAAAAAACTAATGAATTGTCTGAGTGAGCGATGTGTCGTATAACCATGAAAGGGGACACCATATGATAAATCGTCAATTAATTTACATAGCATTATTGCTCCTGATCTCTGGAGGATTACTGCTCACAGTAGATATGAAAATTTATGCTGTCAACCATATGACTAGAGAAAAGAAGTATGCACGTATTTTTGGTTGGGTGCATATTAGTCTGTTTATTCTCGTGATATTATCCCTGCTGTTTTATTTCTAATTTCGGGATAACATTCTGTTTCTTCTTCAAGCTCATAATGAGAATAACAGTGTAGATAGCCAGGACTGCAAGTGCAATCAGATCGAAATAGTTCACACCTGTACTTTCAATACCTAAAAACTGAATCAAGTTATGTAAGAAGTGAAACAAGATGAGTGGAAGAATATTACCGTCCCGAACCATAAGCAGAGCCAACACTGCGCCAACTAAGAGCGAATATACAATCTGTACTGCTGTTGAAGCGGCATCCTGACCCGAAATTAAATTCAGAACATGTGTGAATGCAAACAGAAGACTTGAAGTAACAACGGCTGCGGTCACACTTTTATTTAACATCGCTTTTAAAATTAGTCCCCGATAAACGGTCTCCTCCACAAACCCTACCAATAGAGTGAATGATACAAATTGGATGACCTTGGATAGCGTTACGCCATCAAAACCCTCTATTCCAATGATGATTAGCACCAAAATCAGTGGAAAATAGTACAGCCAGTTTCTCTTGGGTATCGTGGAAAGTGAACGGAATCCCACACTCCCCCACTTCTTTGTCCAGGTTAAATAAATGATGAGTGCCAGCGCGATCGGAGTAAATGAGACCCAAATAGCCGATGTATAGTCCAGTTCCTTAATCGTGGCAATCGCACCACCCACCGTGACTACGAACAGGAGTAGCACCTCAACAATAATAACGAACAGAATCGGACGTTTCACAAAAAAAGATGATTTATTACTTTGAGTTTGGGACATGGAGATCATTCCTCTCTTTTATGTTTTGAATCCACTCTTTAACTAAGGTTAGTTGACTTATCCCATTAAATAGAACAGATACTCTGTAGTAATAGTCCCCAGGATTCGGGAGTGATGCAAGCTCCTGCGAAACGATCTGTTGCACCGTCCCTAGCCCTTTAATTTCTTGCTCCAGCCTGTAGAGATATTCGGATAGGCGTTGCTCACGGGTAGCCTCATCTAAATGATCATAGAAAAAGATTCTACCTAGCAGTTCATTTCGAGGTGTCTCTATCGGCTCTGCTAACCAAGTTAAAAATGTCTCTTTCCCACTCGGTAGCAAGGTATAAATTTTCTTATTCTTACTGTTCTCAGTTTCCATTACAGACACGTAGCTTTTCTCGGTTAATCGCTTCAAGGCTGGATACAGACTGCCATAACTTGCTTTAAGAAAAAATCCAAATGAACTATCTATCGTCTTCTTGATGTCGTATCCACTCATAGGTTGTTCCAACAATAGGCCTAAAATTACGTTTTCCAACATTCCCTCTCACCTCTTATATATATCTATACGATATATCGTCTTGATACATATAATAAAGTATTTCCAGTTAAAGTCAAGGGTTATTTTTCCACAAAAAAAAAAAAGAAACATAGCAATTGAACGCCGTTACGCGTACATTACCATGCTCCTGTGCTCATGTTCCCTCTTTGCCCTGTCTATCTACTTTAATTTTGTAACATTGTATTCAGCAAGCTTCATATGAAATTTCGCGTAAACAAAATCTCCACCCTCTAAGTGCCAAATCCCTTCACCATAAGCAGGAAATTTCACTCCATTTACGGTTTGATAATCTTTGACTGGAGTACTCCACTTTGTCTTTATGGACTCTCCATCCGATGTTGTATAATACCTATCCTCCGTTACAAAATCAACCAATGCACCTTCTGTATTAAAATACAGTATCGCTGACACCTTCATACCCTTGTCTTCTATTGAACACTCTACCCTTTGGTCATCTATTGAATTCCAAGTAATTCTTGAATCAACTAATGCAGCAGGAGATAGCAAGCTAATATCATTTAATAACGTGACCAACTCCGCTTGATCCATTTTTTCACCAGATTCATCAGCCACTTTAATCACAGACGCTAATTTAATTAACATTCTACCTTTACCTTCAATATAAGAATCAATACCTGTTAGTGGAATACCGAATATCTTCCCCTTTATATAGAACAATCTTGTATATTGGTCATAAAAATTATGCTGGTCGACTACAACCTTCATCCAAGGCTTATCCAGCCCTTGCTTCATTTCTCCTTCAATTTTCATATGTAAATTATGTACTTTGGGTTTGCCGACTGCCCCAACATAATGTAGATATTTCTTCACGGGTGCTGGTAGGTCTGCAATATCCTCTTGAGTTAATATATCCTGTGTTACTTCCAGGGTAGAAAAGGCTTTGTTTACCTTATCTTCATAACTTGTTCTCATCGTCCACGCTCCATAAATGCAGATTCCAACTATAAATATGATTATGATGCCAATAATACTGAGCAATATTTTCTTCTTACTCACTATACTTCTCTCCAATTTTATGAATATTACTAAACACCTGACTAAAACCTCTCAACATGACTTCAATTTCATTAGCAGGCACTCCACTAAATAGGCTCTTAATAAATTCCTTATCCTGTTCCTCTCTCCCCGCCCAGAACTGCCCACTTTTCTTCGTCAAACTCAGTCGAACCACCCTACTATCCTTGGCATCCTTATCGATGGTTAGAAAACCTTTGTTTTGGAGCTTCAATGCGATCTGTTTCAGATTCTGTCTTGAACTACCTAGTTCTTTCGCCACCTCCGACAATGTAGGGTGATACTCTCCGAACCTTTCAATAATCACCATCAGGAACCACTGTTTGGTTGTGATCTCCTCCAAGTAGCTATCTCCAATGATTTGGAGCCGATTTGAAAGTAGAAATATTTCCCCGAATAATTGCGCTTGTTGATCTATTGGTGCCTGGTTTTTCATTATTTCTATCCTCCATCACTATAAAGGTAATATCTTCCCTATTTAGGTAACATATTACCTTTGTGATTATTTGTCAATGAACTTATCTGCACATCCCCCTCCATCCAAAACTTTCAACTTACTTTCAACACTCTTTCACCTTGCGTTCAGCTTTAATTCAGCTACTGCAAGTATCATGATGGCTAGACATTCTCCTTTCGCTTAGAAAGGGCTACTAATGCAATTGGCGAGGTGGAGTTCCACTTATGGTAAAAACAATAAGGTTGATAAAACGACAATCAAACTGACATCCAAGAGATCCAAACGAAAGCTGTACATCATTCTTATCGTGATCATTCTAGCTATAGGAGCAATAATCTATGGACTCGCAGATCGCTACTTAATTGAACATGTTGAAATTGTCGTATCTGATGATCAGGTAACCACCGATAGCGCGAGTAAGGGGGATGGCACGAAGGTTAACGCAACTTACGATGACTGGAATTATACAAGTGATGACATCCAGATCAAGATTGACCAAGTACAGACGGGGTCTGGATCTGATCAAATTACCTACTATGTAGCGGATGTCAAAATTTCAAGATTCAAACAACCTGCTCTCCGCATTCGCAGACAATAGCTTTGGACGTAACATCATAGAGAACACCTCGGAGATCGCATCCAATAACGACGCCATCTTTGCAATCAATGGTGATTACTATGGCTTCCGTAATGATGGTGTCATCATTCGCAATGGGACCTTATACAGAGATAGTCCAGTACGAACGGCCTTGGCATTGTTCAATGACGGGGCGATACAATCTTTCGATGAGACACAGATCTCCTCCTCTGAGCTACTGGCAGACGGTGTCACCAACACATTGTCCTTCGGACCCGTGCTAATCGAAGATGGCAAAATGGTAGAGGATTTCAGCCATGTCATGATCGACACCAATTTTGGCAATCGCTCTATACAAGGGGCTAATCCCCGAACCGGTATAGGGATGATCGCCCCCAATCACTATATTTTCATCGTGGTAGATGGACGTAAAGAAGGATACAGCCGAGGGATGACCTTACCTGAATTTGCACAAGTATTTGCTGATCTTGGATGTACCGAAGCCTATAATTTGGACGGTGGTGGTTCATCCACCATGTATTTCATGGGCCGGATCGTCAATAACCCACAGGGCAAAAACCGCGAGCGGGGTGTCAGCGACATACTCTATATCAAAGAGAGGTAGATTAACATGAAGGTAACGGTACTGATTCCAGCCTATGAACCCGACATAAGATTACTGGACCTGATTCAGCAGTTAAATACACTCTTGAATGTTTCGATCCTTGTAGTGGATGACGGCAGCGGCGAACGATACCGTGAGATTTTTCAGTCTGTAGAGGCATGTGGATGTACCGTCTTACGACATGATATTAATCGCGGTAAAGGTCGTGCCCTCAAAACTGGATTTCTCCATTTACAAGAAACAGAAGTACAAGGAAAGGTGGTCTGCGCGGATAGTGATGGGCAACATTCGCCTGCAGATATCATGAAGGTTGTCCATGCTTTGGAGAACCATGATCATCAACTTGTACTCGGAAGTCGGCGATTCAGCGGGAAGGTTCCACTGCGGAGTCGCTTTGGTAACGCGGTCACACGAGGAATATTCACCTTGACAACAGGCACCAAAATCTACGATACGCAAACTGGGCTACGTGGCTATTCAGCTTCGATGCTGGACTTTCTTTGTCAGATTCCGGGTGAACGCTTTGAATATGAAATGAACATGCTGTTGATGGCCCATAAGGACGGTTACGCTATTGTTGAAGAATATATCGATACTATCTATTTGGATAATAATAAATCGTCGCATTTCCGTCCTCTTGTAGATTCTTTCAGAGTGTATCTTCCCATCCTCATGTTTAGTGCTTCTTCTGTACTTTCAGCCATACTGGACTTCACGCTGTTATTCATTCTCCAAAGCCTCACGGACAATTTGTTCTTATCTGTGACCACTCTTTGTGGCGAAGCTACTGACTGAGGCATCGATCTTCTTCTTCAGCTATTGGGCCCAGGTTAAATATGTATACTAATGCACAAGGGGACTCCAAGGTAAACTTACCATTACCTTGGAGTCCCCTTATTATCTTTACTCCGTCACAATATCATAAATAAGAATAGGCGATTCCGCATGATCGCTAATGCGAATATTCTCATAAATCTTGGTCATGACGTCATCTACATTCTCTCGATTAGAATGAATCGTCACTAATGACTCTCCAACCTTAACCGAATCACCCACCTTTTTGTTAAGCATCAGGCCAACGGCTAGGTCAATAACTGAATCCTTCGTCGCTCGACCAGCACCTAATAACATAGCAGCGGTACCAATCTCGTCAGCTACTATCTCAGCCACTACACCATCTTCTTTGGCAGGAACTTCAATTTGGTATTTCGCTTGTGGTAATTTCTCTGGATGATCTACAACCGATGAATCGCCACCTTGATTGGCAATGAAATCCTTGAATTTATTTAAGGCTTTACCATTGCTTATAACCTCTTGGAGCATTTTTTCAGCTTCTTCAAGTGAGCTTGCTTTATTTGCCAAGAACACCATTTGTCTTCCTAAAGCTAGGCAAAGTTCTTCTAAGTCTTTGGGTCCTTTTCCTTGTAAAGTATCAATCGCTTCTTTCACTTCAAGTGCGTTACCAATAGCAAATCCAAGCGGCTGGCTCATATCGGAAATAACAGCCATGGTCTTGCGCCCCACATTGTTCCCTATGCTTACCATAGCATGTGCTAGTTCCTTGGCATCCTCTACGCTTTTCATAAATGCGCCGGCCCCTGTCTTCACATCCAGTACAATTGCATCAGACCCAGCGGCGATTTTCTTACTCATAATAGAGCTGGCGATAAGTGGTATTGCATCGACTGTCGCGGTTACGTCACGTAGTGCATACAACTTTTTATCCGCAGGTGTAAGATTGCCTGATTGACCGATGACCGCAATCTTATCCTTATTCACCAATTTCACAAATTCCTCATTACTGATCTCTACATGGAACCCTGCAATGGCCTCCAATTTATCGATTGTCCCCCCAGTATGACCTAATCCACGACCAGACATCTTAGCAACTGGGATGTCTAAGGCAGCAACAAGTGGTGCTAAGACAAGTGTTGTTGTATCACCAACACCGCCAGTAGAATGCTTGTCTACCTTCACTCCCTCAATGGCTGATAAGTCGATAGTATCTCCAGAGTTGACCATAGCCATGGTCAGATCGGCCCGTTCCCGCTCGGTCATATCTTGGAAGAAGATTGCCATCGCCAAGGCACTCATTTGATAATCAGGAATTTCATCCTTCGTATAACCTTCAATAATGAAGTTGATTTCCTCCGTTTTCAATTCCTTACCGTCCCGCTTTTTCGCAATAAGATCAACCATTCTCATCCTAAATTCTCCTCGCTATGTGCTTTTATTTGCCGATTGTCAAACCCCCGTCGCACTTGACCTGACAATTCGCCATTTAAATAAATATTCCTGCCACGATGGCAGAAAGGATACTGACTAACGTTGCCCCATAGAGTAATTTCAGACCAAAGCGAGCCACAACATTTCCTTGCTTCTCATCCAAACCTTTTACCGCACCTGAGATAATTCCAATGGACGAGAAATTCGCGAACGAAACCAAGAATACAGATACAATTCCCACTGTCCGCGCGGATAGCTCAGTGTGCTTGTCAAGTTCGAGCATGGCAACAAACTCATTAGAAACCATTTTCGTCGCCATAATACTCCCAGCTGCAACCGCTTCTCCCCATGGAATCCCCATAATAAAAGCAATCGGTGCAAAAATGTAGCCGAGTAGTTGTTGAAATGACACGCCGAGGATCGCACTAAAGAGGCCGTTAATCATCGCAATGATCGCCACAAAACCAATCAACATGGCTGCCACCACAATAGCAACTTTAAAACCATCCATAATGTACTCTCCAAGCATCTCAAAAAACGATTGTTTTTCCTCTTCCTGTACCTCCAGAATATCCTCATCTTTCTCGACAATATACGGGTTGATGATGGAAGCAATAATAAACCCACCAAATAAATTTAACACAAGCGCCGTTACTACATACTCGGGATTTAGTATCTGCATATAGGATCCCACAATGGACATGGAAACGGTAGACATCGCCGAGGCACATAATGTATAGAGCCTGTGTTTCGGTATTTTATGGATCTGTTTTTTGACAGATATAAATACCTCAGATTGCCCTAGAATAGCAGAAGCAACCGCATTATACGACTCCAGCTTACCCATGCCATTCACCTTGCTTAGAACAAGACCAATGTATTTAATTATGATGGGTAAGACTTTAATGTACTGCAAAATACCAATGAGCGCTGATATAAACACAATGGGCAACAACACCGATAAAAAGAATGTGAATTCTCCCTCGTTGAGGATCCCACCAAATACAAAATTAACGCCCTCTGCAGCATACAACAATAGATGCTCGAACACACCTGAAATAGCTCTAATCAATAATTCTCCAACAACTGTATTTAATAATACAGCCGCTAAAATAATCTGCATAATGACCATAAGGATCAATGGTCGATAGCGGATCTTTCTCTTATCATTGCTGGCAATGTAAGTGAGCACAAAAACGATTAGTATTCCTAGTATTGTTATTAGATATCTCATCGTTGCTTCTCCTAGTTGTCAATTGGATTCGGACTGGTTAATTCATGATCAATACGACGATGTGGATTGTCCACCCTCCATAATTTTTACGCCTGAACTAGCGCCAATTCTAGATGCACCTGCCGCGATCATTTTTTCCATATCTTCAAGATTACGTACTCCACCGGAGGCCTTAACCCCAACTTTTTCACCAACCGTTTGTCGCATTAAAGCTACATCTTCCGCCGTTGCTCCGCCTGTTGAGAAGCCTGTCGAAGTTTTAACAAAGTCTGCACCCGCTTTGACTGCTAATTGACTTGCGATTTTCTTTTCTTCATCTGTTAAAATGCATGTTTCAATAATCACCTTTACTAGTGCCTTGCCAGCTGCAGCAACAACGACTGCCTTGATATCTTGCTCGACAAGATCATGATTTCCGTCCTTCAAGGCACCAATGTTAATGACCATATCCACCTCTGTTGCTCCATTTTTAATCGCATCACTTGCTTCAAATGCTTTGGTTGCACTGGTATTAGCACCAAGTGGAAAGCCGATCACCGTACATACCTCCACATTTGTATTAGCCAAATGTTCAGCGGCATAAGATACCCATGTTGGATTCACGCATACGGAGGCGAATTCATATTTTTTCGCTTCTTCAATTAATTTGGTAATCTCTGCTTTAGTTGCATCTGCGCGTAAAAGCGTGTGATCGATCATCCTTGCTAAGTTATTCATGTTGATATCACCTTTCTTTGTTCATATCAATTGTCTTATTTGTCTTAACTTACCCTGAACTTACCTGAAATATAAAAAGCCCTTAAAACCAATCTGACATTGGCTTTAAAGGCTTTTCCATATTCTAATCATTTGCTACTATGGATCTAATTTGCGAAATATGATGTTGATTATGCCATATAAATCTTTGAAGAGCTGTATCCATTGTAATTAGCCCTAGTACTTGCGTTCTTAATCTTCTATTAAACGCCTCAGGGCTCAATCCGTTTAGTAAAGTCAGAAACCGACTATGTAGTGTTTCAAGGAGTAAAAGTGAGGTTTCAATAGGGACGTCTTTATAATCACTTAGTTCTGCCCATAAATCTTCACGATAAGAGTCTGAAAGGGGCTCATCTTCTGTCAACGCTCTCTTAAACCTTAGATAAGCGTTCATATCGTTATCCGCTAAATGATGAACAATTTGCTGTATGGTCCAACCATCAGGACGATAGGATGTATGAAGTTGCTTTGGTGTAATATCCTTTAAAAGATTTCTTAGCGTTATTGTAATCCCAGGAATTTGATCTATGAAATTTAAACGCTCTTCTACCGAAGGGTTCGGAATGAGTACAAACTGACCTATTGGAAATTGAACTTTATTCATTTCTGGATGCACTCCATTCGAATATAGATTATCACTCTTCGCCTCGAATTTCTTTAATCCCTTTTCCACCTAAATACGCATGAGCATTTTTTATTTTATCGACGGTTTGAAATCCATACTTGTTATAGACCTTTTCTATTGATTCATTTATTGGAAAAACCCAGAGATTCTCTATTCCTCTATTCATTACTTCTCTTTGTATAAACTGAATTATTACACCGATTAAACCTTTTCCTCTGAACTCTTCAATCGTAGCTACACTTTCCATTCGAGCCTGATCTCCATCTTCAAAAACACATGCGGTAGAGCGAGCTACTCCATCGTATCGAAGAAGATAATGAGTGAAGGCCGGATGATTAAATTGTTCTTTATAGACATTCTCAATGATCTCCATTCCTCCAAACTCTTTAATACTACTCTCTATCTCTAGTGCCTCTTGGTAGTTTTCTTCGGTTACCCTTTCAATCGTAATGCTATTGTTATTAACGATTTCAATCACTCGATTATCCCATAATTGAACGGGGCTCATTAACTCTTCATACATAAAATCTCTTTCTTTTAACTCGGAAATGATATTCTGTTGGTTCTCTAAGTTATAGATATAGAATCTTGGAATGATTGCTCTGGATTCATAAAAATTAATTACTTCATCTACTATTAACTGTGGATCATGACACGTATCGCTTAGATGTGCGTGATTTGCATCATAATAATTCGGATGATCTTCATTGCAAAATATGGAACCCCACTTCGTTTCAATTCGCTCGGTAAATGTTTCTAAGTATGCAAAATCTAGCTTAAGTACATCTTGTAACATCATAATATAGCTACTCCCTATCTAATTATTGTTTCAGAATTGTATTGCCTTCTATAAGCTCTTATACCCAGCCCAACAGCTAAGTATAGAATGGTAGTGATGATCCCACTGATTGGTGATACAAATATTTCTTTGCCTGCGGCAATACTGATATATCCAGATATAACTAAAGGATTAATTAGTGAGTCTTCTACCATATGTAAAATAACACATGGCCAAATGGACTTTGTTACCCTATAAAGTTCAGTATACATCACAGACCAACAAATCATTGTAATGACAGCAACAACGACAAATATAGATCGGTTTACAGGTAGTACTGCTTGCATATCTGTTCCCGATAAAAAAAACAAGTAATAAGGAACATGCCATATTCCCCACACTGATCCAACGATCAGATATAGCTTCCAGTCTTTAAGATTAAGTTTGATGAGTTGTGAAGTTAGGAATCCCCGCCAAACCGTCTCTTCAAAAATATTTTTAATAAAATTAATAATCAATGTACCAAGAAATACCCCAACAAAAACTTTCAGATTAAGTGCGGACAACTCAATCCACTTTGTTGTAGCACCGATAACCAAGATGATTGCTGTTACAACAGGAAAAATCAAAACTGAAGTCAAATACCATTTCATATTACCTTTTAAATTTAGCTTGAAACCAACATCTTTCCAACTTCCCTTTGAGAATATAATGATTGCAAATGCAGTAAGCATAGGCAATACAAGCCATATCCCCATACCGAGCGTGTCACCTTTAGGTTGATCAGTAAGAACAGAGTCTACAAGCACGCCTATCCACCCACTAAAAATAACAACCAAGACAAATATAACAATATTTTGTATCCTTTTTTTATCCATGGAAGCCTCCATTGTATCAAGATTTTGGGAATTCGGTTCACTGATCTAGCATACCGTTGTTTCAAAAAAAAGCGCTCAGTCTCTAGAATGATTTTCATCCTAGACTGGAGCGTTTGTTGTCTGAGCATATTCAATTATTTTATATCTCAGTTTCATCTTTCTTTGATATCTTTATCTCGCTTAAAATAAGATTTTGCTCAGCTATAATTTTTATGAGGTCTTCCATCTGCCTCATCATTTCTTGATGATTTCGATTAAGCTGAGCATTCATTGCACTAACTTCTCCATCTTGTTTAGCAATATTAGAATGATTAATTGCTCCCCTAATAACTGCATAAAGCAACAAAAAACTAATAGCTGTAGAAAACACCCAAATTATAATACCCATAGGAGATTCACTTCCTTTCATTTAACATACAGAAGATGTTCATACTCTTCTAACTGTTCCATATTCATTTAACAGTTCCTGCCTTATTATAGCCCCTCTAATTCTCAAACGATCAAATACCTGTAGAATAAGTCCTCTTCCTTTCGGAGATAATCTGTATAGCAGCTTATGGAAAGGGATAACAATCCATGAAATTTTTGAGCAAAATGATTATGAAGATATTTAAAGGCCCTTCACAAGGACAATCCGATTCAAGTAAGGAAACACACCAGAATCAGGTCAAAACAAAACTTCAGGACAATATTCAACATATAAAAAAAACGCTTGGAAATAGCACGGATCTTATCGTTAGAGAAATTCGGATCGGGACGGACAAACAGATCAAAGCCGCTATATTCTATACGGATGGATTGGCTGATGCCAAGTCTGTACAGAATTTCATTATGGAAACACTCATGATCAATTTCCCGAATTCTAATCTTGATAAGATGCTAGCATCCGGACAAGATAGCTTCCAGATCTTAAAAAATCATATCCTTACCGTTGGAGAGGTTAAGGATGTTTATGAGTTTGATTCCTTGTTCACATCCCTGTTATCAGGAGATGCTATTCTCCTGCTGGATGGATACGCACAAGGGTTCACTCTTGGTATGCGAGGATGGAAAGATCGCGGTGTTACGGAGACTTCCACAGAAACTGTTATTCGGGGACCTAAGGAAGGATTTACAGAGAGCCTTCGCACGAATACCGCGTTAATACGTCGAAAAATAAAAGACCCTCATCTTTGGTTAGAAACAAAAGAAATTGGAAGAGTGACCAAGACTAGCGTGAGCATTATGTACATCAAGGGAATTGTTAATGACAAAGTTGTACAAGAAGTTCACACGCGCTTAGACCGGATCGATATCGATGGGATACTAGAAAGCGGTTATATTGAGGAATTAATCGAAGATGAGACATACACACCTTTCCCAACCGTTTACCATACGGAACGTCCAGATGTCGTTGCCGCCGATCTCTTGGAAGGGAAAATCGCCATATTGGTGGATGGAACTCCAATAGTACTTGTCGTCCCTATTACCCTGATGTCCTTCATTCAGGCTGCGGAGGACTATTATCAGCGCGCAGACATTAGTACCCTTATTCGTATGCTCCGTTTTCTGAGTATATTCATTTCTCTACTAGGTCCATCTCTATATATAGCCATTACCACCTTCCATCAGGAGATGTTGCCAACTTTACTTCTAATTAGTCTGGCTGCGCAACGCGAAGGGGTTCCTTTTCCCGCATTTATTGAAGCACTCATGATGGAGGTATCCTTTGAAATTTTGAGGGAAGCTAGTATACGAATGCCTAAGGCCATAGCCCAATCCATATCCATTGTAGGAACCCTAGTTATAGGAACAGCCGCGGTAGAAGCTGGAATTATCTCCGCTGCTATGGTCATTGTTATTGCCATTACGGCGGTCTCCAGTTTTGTACTGCCTTCCTTCGATCTGTCCATGACCATCAGAATGCTTCGTTTCCCGATGATGATGCTTGCCGCCTCATTCGGTTTATTTGGGATTATCATCGGAGTTATTGCGATTGTTCTTCACTTATGTAGCTTGCGTTCCTTTGGTGTGCCCTATATGAGTCCGTTCGCTCCGTTTATCCTTGAAGAACAAAAGGATTCCATTCTCCGAATGCCCCGTTGGGCCATGTTTTCTCGGCCTAGGCTTATCAGTCGAAAGAACATCATTCGAGAGCAAAGCACCCCTCCAGAAAAACCACAGGACAAAACAGGAGGTTGACCTATGAAACGGACTGGACTCTTGCTTTGTATTTGCATCAGCATAGTTGTATTCGTTACGGGTTGTTGGAACCGCCGTGAGTTAAATGAACTTGCTATTGCTGTTGGTATGGGGATTGATAAATCAGGGGATCAATACGAGGTTAGTGTACAAGTAGTGGAACCAAGTGAAGTCGCAGGTAAAAAAGGAGGTACATCCTCGCCAGTCACCCTGTTTCAAGCGAAGGGACCTAGCATATTAGAAGCCCTTAGGAAGATTACAACGATTAGTCCTCGCTTAATTTATGTAGCTCATTTACGAGTTTTGGTCCTCGGCGAATCATTGGCAAGAGCGGGAATCGCAGACGCCCTTGACTTCATGTCGAGAGAACCTGAAGCACGAAATGACTTCTTTATTGTTGTAGCTAAGGAAGCCAAGGCGAGTGACACGTTAAAGATATTGACCAATCTGGAGAAGGTTCCCTCCGTTAGATTGTTTTCAACTTTGGAGACATCTGAGCAACAGTGGGCACCTACAACGACAGTTAAATTGGATGAACTTATCTCTGTACTAGTAAGTGAGGGGAAAAACCCCGTATTAACCGGGCTCGATCCCTTAGGAGATCTAGCAATAGGTGAAACTCGAAAAAATACTGAGACCGTTAAGTCGCCAGCCGAGTTGCAATACACCGGACTAGCCGTATTTAGAAAAGATAAATTAATCGGTTGGTTAAATGACGAGGAGGGCAAAGCCTATAACTATGTCACTAATCAGATTAAGGGTACTGTCGGCTATGTTTCTTGTCCGGACGGAGGAAGTATATCATTAAAAGTCATTCGCTCTAAAACGAAGGTTAAAGGTAGCGTGAACGATGAACAACCACAAATCGAAATTGAAGTGCGAGCAGAAGCCAATGTAGGCGAAGTTCAATGCCATCTCGATCTGACCAAGAACGAAACAATTGCTGAAGTGGAGAAATGGGCAAATGAGAAGTTGGAAAATTTAATTGAAATGACCGTATCCAGGGTGCAACAAGACTACAAAGCTGATATTTTTGGATTTGGTGAAGTCATTCATCGCTCAAATCCAAAAGCTTGGAAAAAGCTGAAAGATCATTGGGATCAAACTTTTGTGAATCTTCCGGTCCATGTGAAAGTTAATTATAAGATTAGAACCCTAGGTAAGGTATCCAACTCCTTTCTGGAACAACTGAAAGAATAAACTGAGGTGAAACATAGAATGCTCGAGGGTGGGAAAATAAGTATTCGTCAACTTACCATACTAGTGATGCTTGTTACTATTGGAGATTCGATTCTGGTGTTACCTTCTATACCCACCTTTTATGCACAGCAAGATGCTTGGATGTCAAGTCTCATCGGCATGACAGCAGGCTTATTGGTTGTCTACATGTTCTGTATGATCGGACAACTTTACCCCCATTTGACCTTAATTCAATCCATTCAACAAATATTAGGGAAATGGGTTGGGGCCATCGTATCATTACTTTTCCTAGCTTACTTTTTTCTTTCCGCAACAGCACATACGCGGGAAGTGGGTGATTTTTTGAATATAGAAATGATACAGGAAACTCCCCTTCAGGCGTCTCAAATCTTATTTATAAGTATTGTGATCATGGCAGCAAGATTAGGACTTGAGGTCATTGGGCGCACAGCGGAATTTTTCACACCGTTGATCCTCATTATTTTCCTCATACTGATCATGTTCCTTTTACCACAAATTGAACTAGAAAGGATAGAACCCCTCCTGGAAAACGGAATAAAACCTGTACTAATGGGATCTATCCCTTGTCTCGCTTTCCCCTTTTTGGAGTTGGTTACCTTCTTAATGATTCTACCTTATGTAACTCAAACAAAAAAGATAAGGAAGGGATTCTTACAAGGTGCCATGTTCGGAGGTATTATATTGATCATCATTATCGCGATGTCCGTTCTTGTTCTCGGTGCAGATGAAACTTCGAGAAGTATATATCCCAGTTATTCCTTGGCTAGAAAAATAAGTCTCGGCCGCTTTCTCGAGAGAGTTGAATCCTCGATAGCCCTTATGTGGCTATTAACCATATCATTAAAGATAATTTTGTATTTTTATGCTTTCATTCTAGGGTTAGCACAACTGTTCAATTTAAAAGAATACCGGATGCTGGCTTTGCCTGCAGCGATGCTCCTGATTGTACTCTCTCCGCTCATTTCTCCCAATATAACTTATTACAATGTACTGATTGCGAAATACTGGCCGTACTTGGATTTGACTTATGGGTTACTCTTTCCGCTGTTATTGATAGGGGTATATTATGTTCGCAAAATATCCAAGAAACTTACTGAAGCTTAGGGAAAAAGGAGGACTCAACATGCTGACTATAGCAGGAATTCTTATAGCTATTGCTATAATTATTGCAATTGATGTTCCCGTTCTTTTGAGAAAAAAACTACATAAGGAGCTTTGGCTATTCTCCTTTCTGCTATGCCTCGGGACTGTGCTAGGTATTGTTCAAGCATTACATATCCAGATTGCTAATCCTATGGATTGGCTGATCATGGTTTACAAGCCAGTTGCTGATCTTATAGAAACATGGTTAAAGTGACAACCGAGTGGAGGGGATTCAACGATGACCAAAAATGATGAGGAAGTTATCATGTTAGGGAAAATAAAAATAAGCTCGCGACAGTTCTCCATACTAATAGCTATATATATGATTGGTAGCGCCATTTTGAATATTCCAGCTATGTTACAAATCGTAGCTAAACAGGATACTTGGATTTCTACGATCGTGGCGTTGGTGGTAGGTTTATGCGTTTTACCTTTATACATCTATCTTGGCAACCGCTTCGCACATGCTAACTTTACATGGTATATCGAGAAACTCCTTGGCAAATGGCTGGGAAAGATAGTTGCCCTTCTGTTTCTTGTCACTTTTCCAGCTATCGTTGCTATACTTACGCTTCGTAATATTGGAGACTTCATGACAACGCAGATTTTAGAGGATACACCTATCCAGGCTATTCTTATCATTATACTAAGTGTAGTGATCATGGGTGCTCGGCTCGGACTTGAACCTCTGGCACGTGCAGCAGAGCTTTTTTTTCCTTTCATTATGGTTCTATTAATAGTCTTCATCGTATTAGCGTTCCCACATATCAATTTTAACAATGTTCAGCCGGTACTCGAGAATGGATTAAAACCTGTACTCAAAGCATCCCTCATATTTATTGCCTATCCTTTTATGGAGCCCATTATATTATCCATGCTATTTCCAAGCGTTCAACATACCGAGAAAAATGGAAAAGCACTATTTACTGGCGTCCTTATCGGAGGATTTATTATGGTCGTCATTACAATACTCACCATCCTGGTATTAGGAACACAAACGGTAAGCTTTGCCTACCCCAGTTACGCATTAGCGAAACTTATTCGCTTGGGGGACTTTTTGGTACGAATTGAAATCATCATGGCGGTGATTTGGTTTATCACGATCTTCGTAAGATTAGCCCTACTGTTTTATATATCTATTGTGGGGATAGCCCAAGTATTAAATTTAAAGGACTACCGCTCCTTGACGTTCCCCATAGCCCTTCTGCTGGTCCCTCTTTCGCTTCTGGCATTTCCAAATGCTGCATATTTTCAAGAGTTCACACCCATCTGGACCATCCATGCCCTAGTAATGGGATTCATCTTTCCACTTTTGTTATGGTTGATCGATATTTTGAAAGGTAGAGGCAAGAAGACACCGTGAATTACAAGTAAATACAAGGTGCTTCTTTTTTGGTCACCTTATTCTTGATCACTTGATTCAAGACTACTTGCCCTTCATTCTGGATACTTCGCAGTGCTTCATCCAGCGATTTCTGCTTATTTTGAACTTGTACCATTTCACGATCGACGATTGGCTGATAATGACTATTCGGAAGGGATCTTCCATACCTCCAAATCAAATTATTCATTTGCTGCTCCGTACCATTATGTTTTTTTGTTGGTAAATAGTTATAAGTTTTACAGGCGTACAAATTCTAATCTGTGTCGAAAAGAGAGTTTTTACGTAAAACTATGGCGCAGGACTCTAGAACTATATATACTTAATCCTTGAGGATAATCTTGGAATAAACGGGTATATAGTCCTCTAACATTCATCAGATACATAAAGTAGCCCACATAGCTCCTCTAAGCTGTCGTAGATGAAAGTACCCCCCCGTCCTTGTAAGAAGAAATACATAAGCTCAGCATGTTTGAAGAAAAGTAATTGGTTTGTTGACTCAATTGGCGAAATATCAAAATGATTAAGGAGTGGATATTGATGAGTATGGCAAAATTCTGCGCTAATTGTGGCGTACCCAGGAGAGAGAATGCTAAGTTTTGTAAAGAATGTGGACAGTCTTTCCTTCAAGAGGACGTTTCTTCTGTTTTAGCTCCAACGGAGACAGAACTTGAGCTAGAAACAGAAACAAAGATAGAAACAGAGACTGAGGCAGAGGCAGAAAGTGCAGCCCCAACAGAGGAAAATAACATAATCGTAACGGAAATAGAGGAATCTTTAATAGAGGAAGTAGCTTCAACTGATGTTATGACCTTAAATGAGAACGTAGCCTTAACAGAAACTCCTGAATTAAACGAAACAAGTCAGCCTCCTAGTAGCACCCGCAATAGATTATCTGGTGTTATTAATCAACGCACCAAGAAGCCACTTATCTATGGAGCTGCGTTGCTCGGGCTTATACTTATTTGTGGCGTGGCATGGTCCATTTTCGCCTCAAGTTCCTCCCAATCCTCACCTCCACTGGTGTATATCAAAGATTTTGAGTTGAACCTATCGGTCGACAAGCAGGATAGACCCATCACAGCAACAAAAAAGTGGATGGATATGGATGAGGAAACTCGAAAAGAAATAGATTTATCTTCTTCCGGTGAAGAAACTAGAACTTCAGACACTTCATTCTACAAGTTAGGAGAAAGTATTTATTTCTGGGTCAAACTGAATGAACGCGCAGACCGCATGTTCTATCTGAGTAAAATTAGTGAAGATGGGACAGCCAGTCTATTTTACTCCGACCCAACAAAGCTTTCTAAGTCTAAAGATGGAGTAGAAAGTTTTGATCAGGGAGTTCGTATCTCCTCCAATCTTAATATAAATCAATTCAATCCCTTTCAAATTACTAGAAACGGTGACTATGCACTATATCTCAAAAATTATGAAGACCAGAGTGGCAGCTTATATCTGTACAATATGAAAGAAGAAATACTTATCGACAACAATGTAGCGGATAATTATTACTTCTCTGAGGATGAATCTTCAATCATCTATATGAAAGTAATGGACGATGATACTAGCGATCTTTACATTAAATCACTCGATAGTAAGCGTGAAAAAGTAAAAATTGATAGTGGTGTTGCGCAAATTATCAACTACTCAAGTGATTTGAAAAAAATATATTACACCAAATCTAATGATGATTCAGAAAGCTCAAATTACTACTCACTTTATGTGAAAGAAGACGGTAAAGATAAGCGTAAGATCATCTCAGATTATTCTGGCATGGAATCCAGCAGTATGACGGATGAGTTTTTCTTCACCAGAACAACGATGAATAGTACTAAACTAATCGATTTTGTTGAAGATGATATGGCTACTAGCGATCTCAATATTACTGAACCAGTCTATAGCGATTTTGAGTATGAAAGTACCTACACCGATTATTGGGGATATACATATACCACTACGGATGTCGACTATGACCAATACTATCTCGCATACGATTTGTATCAAGATAAATTGGATCGGGATACTCTTAGAAGCGATTTAGAGTACGAAGAGTTGTCTACTATAACTAAGCAATTATTTCTATATACGGACGGTAAGGAAAAAGAAGTCTCCAGCGAATTAGCCTGGGTTAATTATGCTGATGCCGCAACAAAATCTGTTATTTATGTAAAATCCGAAACCGTTAAAAGTCCTACCGATAAGATGAAGTTATCCGAAATTAGTAGCATATATGACGTTAAAGATCGTTATGAGACTAACAGTAGCAATAGTAGCAGCAAATACATTGTGTTAAACGGTGGAACGGAACAAGAAATGTCGGAGGATGCAAGTGAATCCTATAGGTTCACGTTCAGCGAAGACGGCAAAAAGCTGTATTATTCAGAAAATGAAAACGATAATGAAAGTACCTCCGGTACGCTAGTTGTATGGGATGTACTTGAAGGCAAACTCAGTAATCGCAAAGTTATCGACGAGAATGTCGAGCAATACATGTTCGTCAATGATATTATTTGGTATTACAAAGATGTGAAGGATGACAAAGGCGAACTGTTAACCTATAGTAAGGATGGCAAGAAAGTCAAAATTGCTTATGATGTTCAACTTGGAAATACAACGGTATATCCTGAGGATGACGTCGTCTTGTACATGACGGACTTTAATACTAAACGTCTAATGGGCTCCTTATTCATGAAACAGGGAGACAAAAGCACCAAAATTAGTGATGATGTAAGCTTCTACAATTACAATAAAGTATCACGGTTATTTTACGTCTCCGACTATCGTTTGAAGAACGGAGCGGGCGATTTGTGGGAATATCGAGGTAAAGACGAGAAGAAACTAATCGATAGCGATGTACAAACCATGCTTCCGATTCAGTACGGATTTACATTCTAAAATAAAAGTTAAGGGGCTACCATACTGATGGTAGCCCCTTACTTTCTAATTATACACCTATACATTATTCACTTTTCACTACCGGAATGTGAATCTCCATCACCGCTCCAGTCTCGTCATGGCAACGTTCATCATAGAACTCATAATCCACTTTACCCGGTGCAAACTCATATCCCGAATCAGGAAACCATTCTTCAAAAATATACTTTGCAGTACCTTCGATCGCTTTGGCAAACGCACAATCGGCGTAGTCAGCGGGAGGCGTCGTAAACACTGCATAAGTGGCCTCGGGGACGCTTCCCCTAAACATCTCTTCCTTAGCGTTATCGAAATTCTCTACTTTAACACCAATCACATACGTAAATGCACCCGTCTCCATATTCGGAGGAAAACATACACAATACTCCCCATGTTCTTCAGGTTTGAGCTGTTCATATAATTGATGCTCTAGTCCATCAGCATCAAAGTGATTCCAGAATGCGGGGATGTCTCGCTTGCTTCGGCTTTCCTCAAATGTAGTTTCAAGTGCATACCCAACAATATTAAATGCTGGTTTGGTTATAAATTTAGGTTCCAGAATAATTCCTCCATATAGATTCAACTTTTCATAAAGGGCAAGATTAACTTTCCCAGGCACTTTTGTACTCACATATTTACGATAATTTTCAGGGGAACACCCATAAACCTTCCGAAATGCTTTACAAAAGCCGGAATGAGTCTCAAACCCATATTCCATGGCAATATCGATAATCTTTTTATTGGTAGATAATTCAACAACCGCGTGAGCCAGTCTCCGTGTTCGCACATACTCCATTACGGGCATTCCGACATACACATGAAATAACTTATAGAAATGATCAGGGGAAAATCCCGCAATTCCAGCTAAAGTTTCCACAGTTATTTTTTCGGTAAGTTGTTCTTCAATGAAATCAATACTCTTCTGAAAACACTCCATATAGTTCATATGGTTCCTCCTCCCGATCGGTAATCTAAATTTACCATCAATTCATAAATGGGACTGTTCCAAAATTGTCATGTTGATTATTTTTCCTGGAACATTCTGTTGTGCCATACGAGAACAAGAGGTCTATCCTATGCGAACAGGGATAGACCTCTTGTTGTATTTGTTCATATCTTGCGATTACGCCAATGGTATCTTGACAGGTTCCTTTTGCAGCGATTTTTTACGGTAGATGGATAGGATAAGGATGGAAACGATGACTAGAGTGGAAATAATGGCCGCCGTTAAATATAAGTTTCCAAAGCCTTTCCCAATACTGTCATGTATTGCGTTCATAATGATTTCTTTAATGGTCGGATCAGGTATTTGCTCTACTGCCTCATATAGTTGGGAGGTGCTCATTCCCGAGATGTCTGAGAAGGCAGGTCCACTACCGCTAATACCTGCCGCCGCCAGTCCACTCTTGATTTCATTGCCAATGTTACTAGCCCCAGCCGCGATGAAACCAGCATAAAGTGTCGGGGACAACGTTAGTCCAATTTGTCTTATCAAGGATAATGTCCCCAGGGCACTACCTTTATTGCTGTTATCCACACTTTCAGATACAAGTACATTCAATGGAGCTCCAAGCAAGAATCCAAACCCTACGCCTGCGATCATACTTGCAATGACGAACTCCCATCTTTCTGTCACCCAGAGTGGGAACAAAGCAAAACCGACAAGTGAGATAACGCCCGAAATAATGGTTGTAAACACGGGGCCTTTTTTATCCACCAACACACCGCCTAGACCAGCACCCACGCCGGATGCTAGTGCAAGAGGTGTCATCCAATACCCCGATTTCTCAGCTGATACACCTAAGAATTGCTCCACAAACGAAGGGATAAAGATTACGGCTGCAAGTAATCCTCCCGAGAAGAAACCGATTAGCAGCGTCCACTGAAACACTTTGCTACTAAGAAGCGAGTAAGCCAGTATAGGGTCACCACTTCTTGCTTCCAAATTTTTCTCATACAGAACCAACAAGATAAACAGTATAACCCCACCTAGGACGAATCCATAGACCATAGGGTCAGCAAAACTACCGAAGAAGTTGCCTGCATCCAAATTGGTGATACCGTACATCAGCGATAAGATCGCTAGGGATAAAATAGTCGTTCCGACAAAATCCAACCGTTTTGTGGAAGATGCCTTTGTCTCCGTAATGAACGGAATACCTAGAATAATTAAAACTGCTGCGATAGGTATGTTGATTAGAAATAACCAATGCCAGTTACCTGTTAGATCTAACAGAAAACTACCTACATTAGGACCGAGTACCGCTGCCATACCGTTCATAGCACCCAATAACCCCAATGCCTTCCCTTGTTTCTCCTTCGGTAAGGTCGTTAGGACGTGGGAGCTACCGATAATAAATATCCCCCCTCCTCCAAACGCCTGAAACAGCCTAGACAGTAAGAACATGGGAAACGAACTACTAAGGGCCACAAGCAGTGACCCGATTCCGAACAAGGCCACCTCAATAAGAAATAATCTCTTACGTCCAAATCGATCAGACAGTTTGCCGATAATCGGTACACTAACCGCCAATCCCAATGTATAGAGTGTTATTCCCCATGATCCCCATGAAGCAGACACCCCGAAGGAATCATTGATTGTCGTTAGAGCGGCTGAGATAATGCCGTTGTCTAAGGCAGCCATAAATACCCCAATGGTAAACAACGTAATCGCCCAATTGGAGCTGTGCTTCTTTTGCACCGAATTCATTCATATCCCTCCTAAATTTATATACATTATTAAATAGTTCACTTCAAGTTAACTAAATATATAATCAATTATATGCAGCTCCCTGTCAAGCATCACATAAAAAAAGCCAACATCCCCCCCTGATAAACAGAGAATATGTTGACTAAATATAATGTGCCCTATTTTTAATCTTTTAACGCGATCGATAGAATCGTAAGGCCTTGCTTCACAATTTCTTTTTCAGCGTCTGTCATTTTTTGAAGGGATCTTTTGATTTTCTCATGCCCTTGTTCATATAATCCTCGAAAAATACTCTTCGCACTCTCTGCTAAACTGACATCGATCGAACGTCGATCAATTTCAGAAGGTTTCCTAATAATGAAACCCGACGACTCCAATCGGTCAAGCAGTCCGGTCGTATTAGGCAATGAAGCACCCATACTATCGGCGATTTCACTTACTTTCAAACTCCCATGATTGTTGAGTAGCATTAACACCTTCATTTGCGGCATACTCATATCTAACTTCATCCACTCCGATACATCGCCTAAACCAGCTGAAGTGAGTACCTTCATATATAGCACCCATACTTCTCTTTCATCAGGAGAAAGTATATCTTTTTTCAATGTAGTTGTATCATGCAAATTATATTCCATATCATCACATCCTTAACGAGAACTACCTTCCTTTATTATAGGATGATTACTTATAAAGTTATAGTGTTAGTCTGTGTCATAATTTCACACCACAAAAAAGCAACCTCAGGAGGTTGCTTTTTTAAATAGCGAACAGAACTTCCTATTATATAATAACTAATTTATTCACATCCGTACGGCTCGAAAAACGATGATCCTGCGGAGATCCGCCGCTGGTATTTAGATTCTGCGCATTCTTCGCTGCCTAGCCGCACAAAGTCTGCTATTATCATGTGGTATGCATAGAGGAGTACCATAAAGAGGATCGGGAATGATATCACATTTCAACCGGAACACCTTCTCAATCATTTCTACATTAATCACTTCGCTTGGTTCGCCCTGAGCCTCAATTTTACCATCCCGGATCGCAATGATATGATCGGCATAACGGCAAGCCAGATTGATATCATGAAGTACCATGACAATCGTCCGCTGATCCCGGTCATTCATTTCAAAAAGAAGGTCGAGCACTTCGATCTGATGCGTCAAATCTAAATAAGTGGTAGGCTCGTCCAGGAGAATAACCGGTGTCTCCTGTGCCAGTGTCATGGCAATCCATGCACGCTGCCGCTGGCCACCCGATAATGAATCAACCGATCGCTCTGCAAGCTCACCCATACCCGTTGCCTCCAAAGCCTCTTGAACCACAGCCTCATCCTCACGCGACCATTGTTTCAGCCAACTTTGATAAGGATATCGGCCTTGTTTTACCAATTGCAACACCGTCAACCCATCTGGTGTACTTGGACCTTGCGGGAGAATAGCAAGCTTACGCGCAACTTCCTTTGTGGACATGCTGGCAATATCGCCACCATCCAATAATACTGAACCACGCTGTGGTTTCAGAAGCCTCGCCATGGATCGAAGTAGCGTCGACTTGCCACATCCGTTACTGCCAATGAATACAGTGATTTTCCCCTGTGGAATCGTCATATTTAAATCTTCGAAGACAAATTCGCCTCCATAAGATAATCCGAGTCCCTTTGCTTCTAATGTACTCATAACAGTTCTCCTTCTCCAGCTTAATAACGATTCCGGTTACGATACAGCAGATATATAAAGAATGGTGCGCCAATTGCCGCCGTTAATACACCAGCCGGTACATCTCGTGGTAAAAAGACAGTACGCGCCGCCAGATCTGCCACTAATAAAATTAACGCACCAAGCAGCGCACTAACAGGTAGGACACTGCCAAAGGATGAACCCACAAGTTTGCGTGCCATATGAGGCGCCATTAATCCGATAAAAGCAATCGCTCCACCTATAGCAACCGCAGATCCGGCAAGAGCTACACTCAGAAAAATTAGGAATAGTCGTTGCTTCTGTACTGAAGCCCCCGCTCCGCTCGCCACATCATCGCCCAGTGTCTGAATATTAACATTCCGTGCCTGCAGCCAAGTGATCGGAAGAAGAATGGCCACCCAGGGTAGTAACGTGAGAACATCTTTGTCCCATGAAGTACCATAGATACTTCCACTCATGAAAACTAAGGAGCGCTGCGCCAGTATTAACGGTCCTGAAATAATAAACATATAAGAGATAGCCTTAACAGCAGCCGAGAGTCCGATGCCCACAAGAATGAGCCGTAACGGTTCAACTCCATGTTTCCAAGACAGAATGTACAACAAAGCGGCCATGAGTAGCGCCCCGCCAATAGCAGCAAGTGGCATCCAATGAATCGACACCGTACCTCCGAATATAAACATAAAGAGTACTGCTCCGAGTGAAGCCCCTTCCGTAATCCCTGTCACATCCGGTGATGCCAATGGATTACGAATAACTCCCTGTAAAATGGCTCCCGCTACAGCTAATGAAGCACCGATTAACGTCGCAATCACAATCCGCGGCAATCGGAGTTTCTCAACAACCACCTGTTCCATAGGTTCTCCCCTACCCAAGATTGCTTTGATAACACCAAGAGGAGAGATATATAGGCTACCAATACCTGTACTAATTAGCATAACAACGATGCAGAGTATGAATAAGATTAGAGTAACCCACAGGGTTCTTTTCTCTATTAAAATTGAAAATTTAGAATTAGCCGAGCGAAGTGATCTATATTTACTCATTACGTCCGTCTGCCTTTCCTAGCAATATATACGAAGAATGGCACACCTATAATCGCGGTCATGACCCCGACGGGAACTTCCTTCGGCATAGCGATATATCTTGAGCCTAAATCAGCCGCTACAAGTAACAAAGCGCCTAACACTGCGCTATATGGTAGAATCCAGCGGTAATCGTTACCTACTAAGTAACGAACAATATGTGGGATGATGATGCCAACAAAAGCAATCGGACCCGCTACTGCAACCGAAGCACCCGCAAGCAGAATCGTCGAAATCGCAGCGAATAATTTAATATGTGCTGTACGCTGCCCCAGTCCCTGAGCAACATCGTCACCCATGGCCAAGACGTTCAAGTGACGCGCAAGTAGCAAGGCAATTAACATGCCCACAGCCATATAAGGCCAGACGGTTTGGAGCTGCGCCATGTCTCGTCCGGCAACCGAACCGACCAACCATACGAGTACCTGGTCAAACATTTTACCATCTGTAAGCATAAGTCCTTGGGTCAGAGAAGCAAAAAACGCAGTCATGGATGCCCCAGCAAGTGTGATCTTGACCGGAGTCATTCCGTCCCTACCTATACTCCCCAGAGTAAAGACGATACCTCCACTTACAGCAGCACCTATCAATGCGACCCATGTAAATGCTCCCATCCCCGATATCCCCAGCAAAGATGCTGACATCACGATAAAAAAAGTTGCTCCGGAGTTTACTCCTAAAGTGCTAGGTGAAGCAATAGGATTACGCGTCATGACCTGCATAACTGCCCCAGCAACTGCTAAGCAAGCCCCAACGGAAGCAGCAATCAGTGCTCTAGGAACACGAGTTGTGCGAATGATCAAATGTTCAGTACTCATATTATAGTGCGTAAATGATTCCCAAACGGAACTAATTGGGATATCCGTAACTCCAAAAGCAATGCTACACACGATGGCGATAGCAAGCATTAATAGTGAAATAACTAGCAAAACGATTCTCATATAGTCACTTTCTTCCGAAAACTATTCTAATTTAAATATCTTATTTAAAAGGAACTTACTACTTGTAGAATTTTAGAGTAAGCTATATATAATGTCAATGATTGTGATAATCATTCTCAGATTTTTATTGACAGTTAGTTCCTTTACCATTATAGTTTAAAATTGCAACTGATAATAATTCTCACACAGAGAGATTCATACCATTTAGGGGGACATAATCATGCTAGCTAATTCGACACAAACAAAGAGCAGAAGTATTACTTGGTTAGGGATGCTGGCGCTGATTCTAGCCGTGGTGCTATCCGGCTGTGGAAGTAATGATGCCACCAACAGTGCGGGGCAAACCGATCCAACGACAACAAACAATACTGCTACAAATACAGATAATCAAACTCGTACCGTGAAGCATTCAATGGGAGAGACAGAGATCACAGGAACCCCACTTAAGGTTGTTGTACTGACAAATGAAGGTACTGAAGCCCTTTTGGCACTTGGCGTGAAACCAGTCGGGGCCGTTAAATCTTGGACAGGCAACCCTTGGTATGATCACATCAAAGCCGATATGGAAGGTGTAACAGAGCTTGGCGAAGAGAGCCAGCCAAACCTTGAGTTGATCGCTGGTCTGCAACCGGACTTGATCATTGGTAACAAAATGCGGCAGGAAAAAATATATGAGCAATTAAAAGCCATCGCTCCAACTGTTATGGCGGAAGACTTGCGCGGTGAATGGGAAATCAACTTCAAACTGTATGCGGAGGCATTAGGTAAAACCGCCGAAGGCGAAGATCTGATGGCTGCATACGATAAGCGAATTGAAGATTTCAAAACCAAAGCTGGCGACAAATTAAATCAGACAGTATCCGTTGTACGTTTCATGGGTGGTAAGACACGTGTCTATCACACCAACACATTTTCAGGAATTATATTTGACCAAATCGGGTTTGCCCGCACGGAAATGACGAAGAATGCGAAAGACACATTCGTGGATGAAATCACGAAAGAACGTCTGCCAGAAGCGGACGCTGATCGTTTATTCTACTTCACGTATGAAACTGGCGATGGTAAAGCAAATGAGACAGAACAGGAATGGATTAACGATCCGCTATGGAAAAACCTTAGCGCCGTTAAGAACGGCCAGACCTATAAAGTTGATGATGCTATTTGGAACACCGCTGGTGGTATCAAAGCAGCAAACCTGATGCTGGATGAATTATACGAAATTTATGATATTCAACAATAAATATCGCGCTTCAAAGAAAAAGAGCTGTCCCCTTCGAATGGTCAAGACCCCAATTAGTAGACACTGTAAAAACACCTAGGACACAAGCTGGTTCCTGTACTCAACAGGAGTCAGCTTGTTTAATTTTCGTTGTGCTCTATCTTCGTTATAAAAACGAATAAATTCTTCAATTCTTCTTTGTGCCTCATCGGTACTTCGTATATCATAAGGGTAGAGTGCTTCGACTTTAAGATGAGAGAAGAAGCTCTCGATTGAGGCGTTGTCATAACAATTCCCTCGACGTGACATGCTGATTTGGGCTCCAACCTGTGGCAGCATGTCATGGTAAGCATGAGACGTGTACTGGCTTCCTTGATCGCTGTGAACGATCAGCCCGGTCACGTCTTTATGCTTTTCAAACGCCTTTCGAAACGTCTCTAAGACAAGCGGATTGTCATTATTCCTACTAATGTGGTATCCGACGATTTCGTTATTCCACAGATCTTTAATGGCAGATAAGTAAATCTTGTCATCAAAAACACGATATTGCGTAACGTCTGTTGCCCATTTCAGATTAGGTTTATCGGCTTTAAAGTCTCGGTTCAACAAGTTCTCTGCGATCCTTCCATCCGAAACAGCCGCCTCATGACTTGTTCTATGGACGTACTTACGGCGTATAATCGCTTGAATACCTAGTTCCTGCATGAGTCGTAGAACCTTCTTATGATTCACTACAAGACGATATTGGCGATACAATTCATCCTGTATACGACGGTATCCTACAGTCTTGTTACGTTGCTCATAAATGATACGGATCTTAAGCTTCAAATCCTCGTCAATATGCTTATTCTTGCGCTTTAAATAAGCATAGTAACCGCTTCTGCTAATCCCCAAATATACACAGAGCTCCTTTACGGTTTGTTTATGCTTAAGTTCGTCGATGACGACATATCTATCCTGCAACCCTCCCGATTCAAGATTTGTAACCACTTTTTTAGGACATCTACCTCCAACTGCAAACGACGCAACTCACGCTCTTGCTCTGTTTCAGCCTTGTGTGGATCTCCACGTCTATCTTCAAATGCAGCTTGTCCTTCTGTCCGATACTTCCTCACCCAAACCTTAACACGGTTTTTATCGTTTATTTCTAAGTGTTCTGCAATCTTTCTGTAGCACCATCCATCCTCAATAAACAGTCCTACCGCTTCTACTTTAAGAGACTCAGGATAATGCTTAAACTTCTGACCCTTCTTTGCTGGCATAAAAAATGCACCCCCTAGAATTTCATCGGCTAAACCCGGGGGTTTTTCCAATGTCTATTCTAAGGGGTGCACTTCAGAATAGGTGGCAGCTCTTTCTTTTTTATGTCATAACGGTACTAGATCATCGCTCTCATTTTCTCGTCTAGCATTTGAAAAGCATTCTTTATCGCTTCTGTGGGAATATTAGCGTACCGATCTCCGATACTAAGTTCACTATAACAGCTTGTCTCGTCAATTTTCGTTAAATAACCTACTATACCTAGCCCGGTGGCTTCATAGATACTGAATAGAACAGGTTCTAACTTCTCCTTAGGCACAGCAAAATGTATATGGAACATGTTAGATACAGGTTTCGCAGGTTTTGAATTAACCCCGTGACACTCATTCACAATAGTAGCAAGTTCTTTCGCATCCTCATAATACTGCCCCATTTTATCCACTCTCTGTTCGAAGTAATAATCAGAACTAATAATATAAGGGTACAGGCTTATGAGATCACCACCGTGCCGTCTCTTCCATACCTTTGACTCTTTGGTAAAGTCAACATCGCCAGCAAGAACCGCTCCTGTAATCCCACCGATTCCTTTGTAGAAGGAAATATATACACTATCAAACAGCGCACATATCTCAGCAGCCGATTTTTGATAATACGGTAGGATCTCAAACAATCTCGCTCCATCCAAATGCAGCTTAATCCCCTGCTCACGGCAGTAAGTAGAGATCGCTTCAAGTTCGCTGTATTCTGGCAATTGCCCGCCAATCTCACGTTGAGGTAATTCAAGCAATAAGCATGCAATATCCTCATTCATGTTACATACATCATCCAAAGTAATCAATCTGTTACTGTCCGCAAGTAGAATAGGCTCAATATGGTGAAGTTCCTTCAATCCATCTTCCTCATGAATCTCTAAATGACACAAAGGATGGTACGCTACTCTCTTCAGCCCCTTCTGATCGCACCATATTCTCAATGCAATCTGCTGGGCCATCGTTCCACTAGGAAAAAAAACAGCCGATTCCTTCCCCAACACCCCTGCCATTTTCTCTTGAAAATCCTCAATCACTTTGCCTTTACCATACATATCACTATCCAGATTGCCATCGATATGTTCTAATGCCTCTTTCAATACTTGAATACTTCTTGGACCATGACCCGACAAAGGATAGGTTGTTTGTTTAAATGCTTCTGATAATGTTAAATTTTCGTTCATCTAGTAGCGCTCCTTCTTGTTTCACTAATGATCACCATTTTAATATGTAGCGTGAAATTTGGACCTCTATATACATGATATATGCTATAGAATCGGTACCTTGTACGGTTGACGGACACTGAGTACGCTAATTACTCCAAATACCCCAATTTCCGCATTATGCGGACAGTGGTTCCGTTATTGACATAAATTCCAGATAAAATCAGCACTATACTAACGGATAACGGATCCTATGTCCGCTACTGCACCTAAGTGGGTGCCTTTGAACGAAATAAGGTACCTCATGTCCGCCTAGCTACTGAAAAAGAAAAGCCAGCACATATTTTGGGATAGAGCCCAAAATTAAATATAGTCTTTTAGGATTTCTTATATCACTAAGAAAAGACTACTCCCTTTCCCGCCATGTTACAATAAAAGAAAACGGAGGAGGTACCACTCATGTTCCATCCTACTGTCTTCGACAATATTAAGGTAGCTATTGAGAACCAGATCTATGACTATGATAATTTGGACGGAATTCTTGTGGTTACGGATCGCTCCGACCTTCTGAATATGGCGCTGATGTCCAGAGAGTTTAGTCTCTCGTTCAAACTAATCGGAGGCCTGAAGGTCACATCAGAAATTGTATTAAGTGCTTCAACCAAAGATTTGAATGACGAAATACTGGATGCTCCAGACACGAATCCCGGCTGCAATCTGCAGCTTCGCTTTTATACTCAAGTACAAGATATCCCTTCTCGATGTCCGGCTATTGAGAGTATTCTACATGCGATATGGGGACCTGATTTACGCCCTATTCAAGCCTTGAGTTTTATTTATGGTGAAGATAAAGGTTATAATAATTGCATTGAGCTGCAATTCAAACGGCAGATCACTGAGGAACAGATGGAGGATATCCCCGACCTGTTGCAGCATCTGTTGCAGAGTGCAGAGGAACTTGAAGCGGTATAATCCAACATTCTAATATAGAGCCACATCTTGATATTGGGGTGAATAACAATGAAATATATGCCCCCCACCAAAAGCGATCGTTGGATCACATGGATGCTGATTTATGCCATACTACTCTGGTTACCCTTCATTCTGCATCGGTTCGTCCTACTAGGACAGACATTTAGCCTTACGATATCTCTGCGCTTCGCCCTTCTTGCCCTCGTAATGTCTGGTATTGTTAATGGTCTCGGATGGCTCGGTGTCCGTTTAGTATGGTTAATCACCACAATCGGAATTGTTATTGGACTGGGGCTTATGTTCATCTATTCCAACAGAGACATGTCTGGCTGGGCTGATCTTGCGGCCTTTTTGACCTTCTACTTATGTACATTAGGAGGATTTACCCTTGGCTTATTGACGGAAGGAATGTATTGGCTAATACGGAAGCTTCATAAATCCTGAATTATGGAACTATCAATGAGGTGATATTCGTGTCCAACTCTTTGCTGACAAAAAATGCTCTGGCCCATTCGTTGAAGTCCCTGATGGAGCATACTACGATAAATAAAATATCTGTGCAGCATCTTGTGGATGATTGTGGACTGAACAGACAGACCTTCTACTATCACTTTCAAGATATATTTGATTTGCTTGGTTGGATTTACAAGACTGAAGCAGTCGAAAGCATCGCTCAATATCGTAGCTATAGTACCTGGACTGACGGCTTCTATAAAATTTTCTGTTATATTGAGAGCAACAAGGCCTTCTGTTGTAACACGCTAGATTCACTCGGTAGAAACCATTTGGACAACTACCTCTATTCCGTTACGAATGATCTCATAATGGGGGTTATTAACGAACTATCTAGCGGTATAAATGTCCGTCTCGAGGATAAGCAGTTTATTGCTAACTTCTATACTCTAGCCTTCACTGGCCTCGTAATTCAATGGATGAGAGACGGTATGAAGGAACAACCTAAGCAAATTATTGAGAGGCTCAGCATTCTAATCGAAGGAAATTTTCTAAAAGCCTTGCACAAATATGAGAATAAGTAGTCGTAGCATAAATCGTCATCCTCATATTAAATTGATATACATTAAGCCCCTCTTACCTTAAGATAAGAGTAATTATCCAATAGGGGGTCACTTAATAACGTGAATCATAAATTCGGTTATACTCAATACTTAGTTAGAAAAAAGATCATTTCCATCGTCGGTGCCAAGTTCCATATTTATAATGCGAATGAGGAGCTAGTGATGTTCTCCCAATTGAAAGCCTTTAAATTGAAAGAGGACATTCGGCTATACAGCGATGAGAGTATGACCGAGGAGTTACTTACAATTTCAGCCCGTAGCATGGTGGATTTCTCCGCAACCTATGACGTTAAAGATCCGAGCACTGGAGAACATGTAGGTAGCTTACGCAGAAAGGGATTCAAGTCCATTCTGAAGGATGAATGGATTATAATGAGCCCGAATGAGGTTGAAATTGGACGGATTAAGGAAGAAAGCAGCGTTCTTGCCTTATTACGTCGTTTCTTATCCAATCTGATCCCTCAACAATATAATGTATTGATGAATGGGAGCACAGTTACTACTTTCAAACAAAATTTCAATCCATTTGTCACGAAAATGAATGTCGATTTCTCAGCCGATCCGAGTCATGTTCTTGATCGCCGGTTAGGGCTTGCCGCGAGCGTATTGCTCTGCGCAATCGATGGGAAACAGAACTAGAACTTATATATACACAAAAAGCAGGATGAAATTCATCCTGCTTTTATTGTGTTAAATGAAATATTTAATTCAATTGATATGCAATAGCTTCGTAAGGTTTCAATACAAACTTATCATCCGTCTGCCCAACACGTTCATAATTGGAGAGAATGACACGCCTACTCCGTTCGTTTAGCTCCCTCGGCATCGCAAACATTGGCGTATTCCCGAAGAAATTTAGCAAGATTAGAAATGTCTGATCTTCGAACGTCCGTGTATATGCGAAAATTTCTGGATGCTCCGTAAGCCTACTCTCATATCTTCCGTATATAAGCGCTTCATTCTCCTTACGCAGAGCGATTAACTTCTTATAATAATTCAGAATCGAGTCTGGGTCAGACATCTGCTGATTCACATTAATCTCATGGTAGTTAGGGTTAATGCGAATCCAAGGTAATACTGTAGAAAATCCACTGTTTGGAGTATCATCCCATTGCATTGGTGTTCTTGCATTATCACGCGCCCGGTACCTGATCCTGCGCATCGTATCCTCTATATCTTTTCCATCCATCAGACGTTCACGGTAAAAATTATAAATCTCCACATCGCGATAATCACTAAGTTCATTGAACACTACATTCGTCATACCAATTTCCTGCCCCTGATAAATAAATGGGGTTCCCTGCATTAACATATAGAAGGTGGCAAGCATTTTGGATGATTCTTTATGATAGTATACAGGATCACCAAAACGCGAAACAGAACGTGGTTGATCGTGATTTTCTAGATATAACGCATTCCAACCCACACCTTCCAGACCCGTCTGCCATTTGTTCATAATCGCCTTTAAGTCGGCCAAGTTCCACGGAGCGCAATCCCAGCGCCCTTCCGGACCAAAGTCTATGTTGACATGTTCGAATTGAAAGATCATATTAAATGCGCCGTTCTTTTCGCCAATCCACGAGTCAACTTCAGTTATAGGGATTCCACTCGCCTCACCAACCGTCATAATATCATAACCAGCAAACCCTTCACGCCTGAACTGACTAATAAACTCCCCAATTCCTTCGATGTTTTGGTGTCCAGCCATAGAATTTACGAAACGGAGATGATTCGGATTTGGCATATCTGGTAGTCCGGGTAGCTTCTTAATATGTGATATCGCATCTACCCTGAATCCATCAATCCCTTTATCCAACCACCAACGGATCATTTGAACTAATTCCTGCCTTACGACTGGATTTTCCATATTTAAATCTGGCTGTTTTCTCGAGTAGAGATGTAAATAATACTGATCCGTCATCTCATCGTATTCCCATGCCGAGCCATTAAACATCGACTCCCAGTTATTTGGTTCCGCCCCATCCTTTGCGTCCCGCCAAATGTAATAGTCCCGTTTCGGGTTGTCCCGGGAAGACCTGGATTCAACAAACCATGGATGTTCATCCGATGTGTGATTAAGTACCAGATCTAAGATGATTCTCATATCGCGCTTATGAACTTCTCGTAAAAGTGTGTCAAAGTCCTCCATAGACCCGAAATCATCCATGATATCCTGATAATCACTAATATCATAGCCATTATCATCATTTGGAGATTTATAAATGGGACAAACCCAGATGACATCAATCCCAAGTTCCTTCAAGTAATCCAACTTGGAGATAATCCCTTGCAAATCCCCTATACCATCACTATTCGAATCCATGAAGCTTCTTGGATATATTTGATAAGCTACTGCTTCTTTCCACCATATTTTACGCATGCGCTAACCCCCTTAGATGCTATAACTCTGGCACCTAGTTTAAGTATTTATCTTGAATCTTCAAGTAAAACAGACACTTTCCCGATCTGCATATAAAAGAGTATGGTCATCCTCGTCCAAAATATCCGGTCCATCTCCCAAAATAGCTAACTCTTGGGTTACATTACCCATAATTGTCTCATCCTGCTTACGGAGGAACAAAAAAGACTATGATAATTTCTTATCATAGCCTGTGCCCCATAAGGGTATGAACATTTATTATATTTACTCGTTACCTGATTTATCTTCCGTGATCTCCGATTTCCAGCCAAGTTGTCTACACATCTCATTCATTTTGCGGATATCGCGTCTTGCCTCTATTCGGGTTAGCCCCAATTTGGATGCTGTTTCTGCAGCCCAGCGGAGAAGGTACACTAATGTATCCGCTTGCGCTTCTCTAGCCGCATTATCTAATAATACAAGACTATCTTCTGTAACGCCGGCACGTACATAACCCCAATACGTACCTTCGAATTCACGGATGGCAAAGAGCTCACGATTCTCCGTAATACCGAATTCTTCAAGAGGATTCTTCAGATGTTCAAGCCATTCGCTCTCCGAATTAAACTGCAGCGTATACTCCGGAATATCCCATTTAATCGTCTGAGCTGCTAACTCGGCAAATTCCTCGTCCTGCAAAGTGATCCAGTTATCTACGGGATGATCCAGCTCAGCAGGAACCTCTACAGTAATCTTCCAAGGTCTGTAGCCCACTTCTACTCCAATGGACTCAAGTATTTCGGGAATCCCTACACCTCTTAGTCCTCTTTGTTTGGCTATCTGGATAAGTTGTCTTAAGGCTTCAGGTGAACCTACCGCAATATCATTGCTATGTTGGACAACAATCGTTCCATTTTCAAGACCAGGCTCGACCTGTGCTACGATATCCTCTGCAGATATGCCTTTCCAGTCTCCAGAATCGATGCCTTCGATATCCAGATATCCGCCCCACTCAGCAAGCCAATCCAGATTTTCTTCACGAAACGAACAATAAGGGAAACGCATAAAATTGGGGCAAGGGAGACCCGTTGCATCCTGATAGGCCAGCTCAGTCAATTTCAATTGCTCCAGAAATACGTGCTTCGGCACTTGTGCCATGCGGCGGTGATGATACGTATGAGGGGCAAGTACGTGACCCCGGGAAAGGACTTCTCTTGCTCTATCCGGGTGTTTATCCATCCACTCTCCAGTGAAGAAAAAGGTTCCAACGACTTCTTCTTGTTCCAGAACATCTAACCACAACTCTAGTGGTAGCCTGGAAGGTCCGTCATCAAACGTAAACGCGCAGATTGCTTGGTTAGCATCCCCTCGCCAAACCGCTTTTGTTGACATATTGCCGCCTCTTTTCTATCTTGTTATACAATATATTATAGACGGGTAGCTAAAGTTATTCTACTATTGTCCTCTCTCTATCTAATACTATCTTACTGTTCTTACTTCAATACGGTGCTCTTGTCGATATTCTGTAGGCGTAACGTTAAACTTTTTACGAAACACCTGTGTAAAATGCTTCACATCCTGATATCCAACCTTTTCTGATATATCGGCAAGCTTAAGCTGGGGATGAATAAGAAGTTGCTTCGCTTGTTCCATACGCAAATGAATCACGTATTCCTTGAAACCATAACCCGTCTTTTGTTTGAACACCTGACTAAAGTAAACAGGATTAAGATAAACAATCGAAGCGACTTTTTCCAATGTTAAGTCGGTATTATAATAGGTTCTAATGTACTGCAATGCTACCTCGATGACTTGGCTCCCACCTGTTGCATAATACTCAAATTCATGGGATATTGAATCCTGATGCATCCGCCGCACTTCATTTGGTATGGCATCAAAGTCGTACAACACTTCGGTCTGTAGGATTTGGAAGGGTACTCTTAAATATTTTTTCAAATGAATACGGAGTTGTTCCAACATGGCCTTTATACTTTTCTCTTCATTAATCGTTATGAGACCCAATACACTTTTTGCATCAAAGCTAGTAGCAAACCCCTTACCATACGTATCCATCATTTCAGTGAGCACGTTATCAATAATAAAATGTTCTAGATGGACTAACTTATCACTTTCCATCTTCACCATAATTAATTGAAACTTCTGGTGATTGGCTATAACTGAAGCCATATCCATGCCTCCAATATTAAGGCCCGATGCCCAACGCTGAAACACCGCTTCACGGAGAAATTTCAAATTATTCTTTAGCATTTTGGATTCCTTAACAATCTCTACTTCGCTCCCAATTTTGTCACTTAGCCTCACGATCATCTCCAGAAGCATATCCTTGCCTATCGGCTTAAGCAGATAATCCACCGCTCCCAACCGAACCGCTTCCTTAGCATACTCAAATTCAGAATAAGCGGAAATAATCACCCATTTTATATTAGGATATTTGGCTTTAGTTAGTTGCATCAATTCCAGTCCTGTCATACCTGGCATTAGAATATCCGTCAGCACAATATCGATAGGGCGACCTCGCAGTAATTGTACGGCCTCATCTGGATTGGCTGCCAGATAGATACCGTACTGCGGATAAGCCTTCTGGATCGTTCGTTTAATACCTTCCCGAATGGCCAATTCATCATCCACGATGAGGATGTTCATCTCCATATCCCCCTTTTAAATAAATCGAAACCGGTATCGGTAGCACAACTATAACGGTTGTTCCTTCCCCTTCTTTGCTCTCAATACACACGCCATAAGCTCCCCCAAACATCATATTGATTCGGGCGTGAACATTATGTAATCCGATGCCTCTTCTCGGACGGTTTATTGGCTCCAATACCGAGTTAGGATCCATTTGCAAAGAAGCTCTAACCTGAGACAGTATTTCTTCATCCATTCCCATCCCGTTATCGGTAATTCTAATTTGAAGTTCACGATGATGTTGAGTCGCAGATACCAGTAACTTACTCGGACTACCTAGCATAGGCTCCAAACCATATTTCACAGCATTTTCGATAATCGGTTGAATGGTCACTTTCGGCAATACGACTTCAAGCCACTCCTCATCCACTTCAATTTTCGTCTGAACTCGACCTTCTAGACGACTCTCAATAATGGTCAGATAATGACGGATCTGCTCTAGCTCCTGACCGAGTGTGGTTTGTGAAGCTTCCTCCCAATTACTGCTGTAGCGAAACATTTGGGATAGAGCAAGGATCACTCGACTGAGTTTTTCGTTTCCCTTCTCATCTAACATCCAATAAATCATATCTAACGTATTGTATAAAAAGTGAGGATTTACTTGAGATTGCAGCGCCTGCAATTGCGCGTTCTTCTCACTAACTGATGATACTTTGATACGCTCGATCAATTCATCCATTCGATGAACCATGCGATTAAAGGAAGAGACAAGACTGTTGATCTCATCAAATGAGTCTACGTTCACTGAACCGCTGAAATTCCCTAATTCAACTTTTTTCATTTCACGAATTAATAATTTTAAAGGTGAAGCAATCGTTCGCGATACAATTGAAGCTAACACCGTGGATAAGACAATGAGGACAAGAACAACAACGATTAAGTATAGTCTCGTCTGGTTGATCTCAGCGTTAAAATCACTCTTAGGTGTGAGTCCGTATATTGTCCAATCTGCAAGTGAAGTTTTCGCCGCAACGATCAATTGATCTGATTTATCATCGACGATAATTGCCTGCTCATCCGTAGGCATAGGGAGTTCGGTGAATTCAGGTAGTTCATCCCCTTGCTCGCCATTGCTAGCAATCACCACATCATTAACTCCTGTAATATATACCTTACTATCGGGACTGATACTGACATTAGATAACGCCTCTGTAATTGGGGTTGGGTCCGTCTCAATAACAATGATTCCTATAGATTTATAATCCGTGAGGTCATAAAGCTGCCGACCAAATACGAAAACCTGATCTTGCTGTAACGTGTTAATGGGTGATCTATCATACATTCCAAGCCAAACCATATTCCCTGAGGACGCTTTCAACTTGCTATACCAGTCGGTTTGCGCGTAATTAATATCAATAACACCGGCAAATTGTTTCTCATAGCTGTAGACTTTACCAGTATTCGTAATGATATGGATCCCCACAATCTCCTTGCGGGAATAGTAGGCCGCACCAATGATATTCGTAATCCATCGCTCATTAATAACCGAAACCGCCAGATTACCAGAGTTCTCTTGGAGCAGCCGAGTTAACTCATAATTTCCATTCAACGATTTCGTGACACTATTATAGCCCTCTAGCATGAGATCGAACAGACCCGCTGTTTGGGAAATGTTCTTCTCTGCAATGTCACTGATTTTAGAATGGATAATGCTAATCGCACGTGTATAATACAGGAAACTAACGAGGATTAGGATAACAGTCATACAAGTTAAGAAAAGCAGAAAAAGACGGCTATGAATAGAACGGAATCCTCGAGTAATCATGGTATCTCCTTTCACTCGATATGTTTCCATTTTATCACAATACCCGTCATGCAAATATTACCCTTTTACAGCTCCTGCTACCATGCCCTCTGTAATTTTGTCTGCTAATAAGAAATAAACTACGATGACAGGTAGTGCACCTAATACTAGAAAAGCCCCAATAGCTCCGTAGTTTACTGAGTATTGGCTGACAAAGCTGTTCACACCAAACGGCAATGTCTTCAGTCTTTCTGCCGAAATAAATGTTGCCGCCAAGATGTATTCGTTCCATATATTAATGAAAGTTAGAATACAGACGGTCACGACCGGTGGTATAGAAACTGGTAATATAATGTTCCAGTAAACCCGAAATACACTTGCACCATCCATAATCGCCGACTCTTCAATCTCTGCCGGAATCGTCTTCATGAAACCATGGAGAATGAACACAGCGATGGGAGTTTGAAAAGCAATATAAGGCAAGATGAGCGATAAATGCGTATTGAGAATGTTCATGTTTTTAAAAATAATCATGAGGGGTAATAAAGTTGCTTGCATTGGAATCATCATACCCACTAGAAACATCAGCAATAGCACTTGACCATAACGCCAACGGAAACGACTTATTGCAAAGGCAGCCAGTGAACTGAAGATAATAACACAGATCATCGTCACCGAAGTAACGAAGAAGCTGTTCCCTAAGTAGCGGAAGTATCTCCCACCTGCAAGGGCATTGCTGAAGTTGACCCATTGCGGTGAGTGTGGAAGTGAGAAGAAGCTTCCAGATAAAATCTCCTCATTCGTTTTGAAGGAGTATAGGACGAGCCAGATCAACGGGTAAACCTGCGTTATTACGAGCACCGATAAGAATAGAATAACGATTCCTTTGGTAAGGGAAAATCGCTTGCGTTTCTGTTCGGGTATGACCTTCTGATTCCTAACACCCACTATACTTGGTGTATCCATATCGATTTCCCTCCTTTATGAGAATCGTTTCTCTAATTTATTAAATATAAAATTAATGATCACTGTGGCGATTAAGCATACGACAACTAGAACTGCAGCTATCGAACTACCATATCCATACTTCATGGACAAGAAAGACATATTATACATATGTGTGGAAATCACATCCGTAGCGTGAGCAGGTCCTCCGCCCGTCATGACCATAACCATATCGAACGCCTGAAGCGAACCGATAAACGCCAACACAATGGAAATTTTAAAAATGGGAATGATCATGGGGAAGGTAATGTAACGATCTGCCTTAAAGCCTTCTGCTCCATCAATTCGTGCTGCCTCATAAATTTCAGCCGGAATATTGGAAATTCCAGTAAACTGGATGAGCGTATGATAGCCCAAGTACTGCCACAATGCCACGAAATATAATGCAAACATAGCTACCTTTGGTTCGGTTAACCATGATCTCGTCCATGATTCAAGTCCAACTGTCTCTAATATTTGATTCAACATCCCACCCATCGCCGCTGGATTGTAGATGGTTTTCCACAACTGGCCAATGATAACAACGGATAGAATAACAGGCATAAAATAACTAGAAACTAAAAAGTTAGGTTTGCGAATATATCTTCGAAGAAAGATAGCTACCATCAATGCAAGCGGAATCTCCGCCATCGAGAATACTGCAAACATAAGAGTTCTCCGTACGGAAGGCCAAAATACTGGGTCCTGGAAAAATAAATTTCTGAAATTCTCAAGTCCTACAAAGGAAGATTGACCAATTCCATTCCATTCCAACAACCCGCTATATAACGATACAAGTATGGGCACGAATACAATGCCGAAATAAATTAGTGTACACGGAAGTATAAAGGCTACAATCGTAAAACGGGAGACCTTAAGTACATTCACGCCCCATCTCCTCCTTCTGTCTATCATGATAGACATGAAGGGAACAACTAGTGTCCCCTTCACATCAGGTTTCAAATCTATTTATTATTGTCCTCATACGCCGCTTGATGTTCTTTACCTACTTCAGCAGAATCTATCTTCTGTACGAATAGATTTTGAATACTGTTCAAGTGAATTTGGGCTGTACCCGGATTCATCGTATTATCAAATGCCAAGTCTCCGCCTTTTACTTCTTTGAATAGACCTAGTACTTCCATAGCCATATCGGAATAACCAGCAGCTGCAAAGTCACCGTCTACGATCTGGCCAACTCCCACAGCGCCTTTTGCTGCAAAGGCTTCTTTCGGGAAATTCAACATAAAGTAGTTTAAGAAATCCTTCGTTTCTTGCAGATGTTCGCTATCCGCAGAGATCGCGAATGCACTACCTGGTGCTAACATAAATTCGTTTGGATCACCCTTACCGTTAATCGTTGGGAACTTAAATACGCCCACTTTCCCATTCACTGAAGATGTCTCGATCCCACCTGTTGCCCATGTTCCCATGAAATACATAGCAGACTTTCCTGTTTTAAATAAGTTCTCGCCTGCATTGTAGTCAAAGGAAGTTGCTCCCTCTTGGAATGCTCCAGCAGCGACTAAACTTTGGAACGCATCGACTGCTTCGGTAAAAGCAGGATCTTCAAATGTCTTCTTCTTGTCTACAACATCCTGCAAGAACCCTGGACCACCATTTGTGCGAAGTAGCATATTCATGAACAAGAAAGAACCTGTCCAGGAATCTTTTTCACCAATGGAGATCGGTGTAATGCCCTTATCCTTAAGTGTCTTAACAACCTCAAGCATTTCTTCATAAGTTGTCGGTACTTTCACACCTGCTTGTTCGAATAGTTCCTTATTGTAATAGACAACAGCAATGTTATTTCCATCTGGAAGAGCATAGGTGTTGCCATCAAAGCTATAGAAATCTAATAAACCTTCTTGGAATGTAGCCTTCAAGCCGTTTTGATCCAACATATCATTTAATGGAGCAAACAGCTTAGCATCCACAAAAGGCTTCATTTGTGCTGCTGGGTTTACAATGGTGATATCAGGCACTTCTTTCGATGCCGCTTGTGTTTTTAACTTCAACTTTTGTTGATCCGTGTTAAGGGAATCCAGTTCAATCGTGATGTTAGGGTGATCTGTATGATATTGATCTACTAGTTTCTTCATAATTTGATTCTTCGGATCAGTAGGGTCTGGATAAATGTTCTGGAATGTAATCGTAACTTTCTTATCTTCAACCTTTTCTGCTGGTTTCTCCGTTGCATTTGTGGAACCTGAATTTGCGCTGCCTGTATTCTCTTTCGTCTTGGCATTGCCTCCACACGCCGCTAAACTAAGTAATAATGTAGTTGCTAGTACGAGACTTAACAATTTAGATGTCTTAACCAATTTTATTCCCCCCTTGTAAGTGCTTACCTTCATTATGGAGGCGATTACATCCCTTGGGGAGGTGTGATATTAAGGAGTTAGGTTTGTTTTTTTCAGATATGCTGGATGGGATTGTAAACCGTAATGGGCCGTTTATAGTACAATGGGTTACATATAACAGTACAAGTACATATAATTATGAGTATATTTAAGAACCATAAGTAGCCGATCTAAAGGTTAGAGGAGTAGGATTATGAAAAGGCCCAGATCACTGAGAAGTAAAATTAATGTCTATTTTATTACGATGCTCATCGTCATTTTGGGTATTTTTAGTCTCGCTATCACCCAATATTTCAAAGAGACTTTTCGTGAAAATGCGGTCAGCAACGGGGAACAAATCGTCGGACAATCGATATCAACTATGGATACTTACTTCAGTCATCTCAAGAAGATCATCCAAGTCTTAGGCAGTAATGAAAATATATTAAAAGCTGTTGAATATCGAAATTCGGTCGACGAGGTCGACTACAAATACGAGCTAGGTAATAAGTGGACCGTCGAATATGCGATGCAGAATGCAATCGGTTATAACTATGACATCAAAGACATCATAATCATCGGAAAAGATGGTAACGCTTTATATCATTCTGGAGGCTCTATCAGACAGGATTATAACTTTTGGGAGCAAAACTGGTTTCCGTCAATTCAGGATGATTATGCCATCGTAAATTTCTCAGGCTTACATGCACAAGACTATTATTTCAATAAGACGGATGAGCAAACGATCTCCATGTTCATTCCAGTTAAAGACTATCGAAACGTACATAAAAACTATAATGCTACATTAATGTTTAACTTTTATGTAGATAAGATGTTTTACTCCGGGGATTTATCCTTTTCTCATGCTATCATCGTCGTTGACTCACAAGACAATATCGTCTGGGATACTTCGAATGGCTTAAATGACGAGCAAATGAATCAATTAAAGCAGCAACTTACCGATGATAAAGGTAGCTTTATTGTTGATCAGACGGACTCGAATACATCCCCCTACTCTGTTGTGTACGATACTTCGCGGATCACAGGTTGGAAAAATATCGGTCTGAAATCACTTGATGAAGTGGATCGCCACATTCATGTGTTGATGATGTTCTCTTTATATTCCGTACTGGCTACCATCGCAGCCGTATTGATCTCATCGATGATCATTTCGAAAAGTATTACGAAACCGATTACAAAGCTAGCTCAGAAATTCAAAAGGATTCCATCAGAAAGTTTAGACGTAGATTTATACGATGACAGTACCAAGGAAATTCTCATTCTATCCACCACGGCAAACAAAATGATTCAGAAACTCCATGATCTTAATCTAGAGGTTTTACTGGAGCAGGCCAGTGCCAAAGACGCCCAAGTACGGGCACTACAGCATCAAATCAATCCGCATTTCCTGAATAATACATTGCAAAATATTAAAGCTTTAGCCTTAAGTAATGACTCCCAAGCGATTTCGGAAATATCAACAATTCTAGGTAAAATGTTGACATATTCCATATACCAGCCGTATGAAATGGTAGAATTGCACCGAGAGATTCATCATGCGGAAAATTTCATTAAAATTCAAATGTATAGATATCCAGGCATGTTTGATTACGAGGTCGCTTGTCCCGAAGATTTATCGAGTGTAAAAGTTCCTAAATTGATACTCCAGCCGATTGTAGAAAATGCAATCCAGCATGGGATTTTAAAGAAGGGTCACGGATATATCGTGATTTCGATTCAAGAAGAACAAGAAAATATATTTATATCAGTCATTGATAATGGTGGAGGTATTTCAACGGAGAAACAAGAACAGCTGCAAAATGAACTGAAACACAATCAAGTTGGAAGTAAATCAAGCAGTATCGGACTCGCTAACATTCACGAAAGAGTTAAAATCACCTATGGAGGATACTACGGTATCCGTATTACCTCAGAATATGGAAAACATACAACGATATCTATTGTTATTCCAAAATAACTATACTACGGTAACAAGAAAAGGAGACAGCTATGATCAGCGCATTAATTGTAGATGATGAACTTTTAACGGTGCGTATGTTGGAGAATACCATTGATTGGAACTCTTACGGTATTCAAGTTATTGCAACTGCACAAAGCGGAGAACAGGCCTTAGCCCTGTATCGTAATTATCAAGTTGAGTTGATCATTACCGATATTAATATGCCCGGAATGAATGGAATCGAGTTCATTAAACAAGTAAGAGAAATAAACAAAGAGACCCGGATTATTCTACTCAGTGGGTTTGGAGAGTTCCAGTACGCCAAACAAGCATTGAAGTATGGAGCTTCTGCTTATATTTTAAAGCCTATGGATGAGATGGAATTAGATTTGGCTTTAAAAGAAGTTATTAATGAAATTTCCTCTAACAAAAAAACACAGAAAATGATCCAGCAAAATAAAAATATTTCTCGAAGTAGGCTGATTAAAGGGTTCATGAAAAAAATGGTCTCGGAGAACTCCCTTCACGGCATCGCCAGTGAGCTCCGTTTTCATTTTGATAATTATATGTTGTTCAGTATTAATATAGAGAATGAGACCATGAATGAATTTATGGATATTAGTAACTTGCTACATTCTAAGAGTACCTATATTCAAGATAGTTTAAGTCATGTGCTGCTCGAGTACGGTGAAAATATTATTTTGGAATTTGAAGAGGATAGCTGGTATATCCTAATATCGCATATGGATATGGATCAGGCCCCTCATTGTGCGCAAAATATGATACGCGCATTCTTGGAAACGTTTGCAATAAAATCTAACGTATGTTTTAGTAGCATTTATCATGCAATGAACGAACTCCCTATAGCCTACGAAGAAGTAGAAAAATTGAAACGTCTAAATCAATATACAAATAACGGTTCGGTTTTAGGCCACGGATATAACTATGAAGCTACAACATTCGATAAACTACAAATGATTGAAGATGAGAAAACGATCGTGTCCTACATTCTGAGTGGTAAGATCGTCTCGGCACGTGAAAGATTAGTTGAAATCTTACAACATACCATTCATATCACCCCTTCTTCTCTGGATGATGTGTATGATTTTTGTTTTAATATTCTAGCTGAGATTAGGAAGTATCTACTAGAGGAAAAATATATATCTTCGATTTCCAATGTGATTATGAACGTGAATTATCAAGATTTGCTTAAGCTATCATCCATCGACCAACTCACCAACTTTATGGTGAAAATGATAAATAGCATTAGTACTCTGGGTACTAACGGAAATTCTAGTATAAATAAGCTTGTGGAAAAGAGCATCCAGTATTTAGAGGATCACTACAGCGAGAATATTTCCTTAGAAGAGGTATGTGAATATGTAGCGATGAGCAAAAACTATTTTTGCTATTTGTTTAAACGTGAAACGGGTAAGAGTATGTGGGTCTTATTAACCGAGATCAGGATGGAGAAAGCTAGATATATGCTAGAGCATACCGATATGAAGAGTTACGAGATTTCTTATAATATCGGCTATGACAATCCAAGCTACTTTTCTAAACTCTTCAAAAAGATGCACGCCATGACGCCTAATGAATATAAGAATAAACACAGTAACATAACAAAGTAATATAAAACGATAATATACTTCATGTAAGAGTTTTTGAGTCGATGATACAATGACGACAACATATAGAAGTATAAAGGAGCGAGCTTTTTGAACATCACATTCCAACTATTAGCGAACGAGTATTGGTATGGCGGTTATTCCCATTACGGCTGGGCCCAACCTTGGGGAGTAGAATCTGAAATAGATATGGATATGGAAATTAATAGTACAGTAAATCAAGCCATGCCCTTTATTGTTTCGACAAGAGGAAGGTATATTTGGTGTGAAGATGGTTTCCATATTCATTTTAAGAAAGGTACTCTATCCATTGATTATCACAAGAGTGAACCTAAATTGTTTGATGGGTTTAATACGCTTAAAGAAGCATACAACCATGCATGCGCCAAGCACTTCCCTGTAAAAAGCGGCTCGATTGGACTAGAATTGATTACAGCACCACAATATAACACTTGGATTGAACTAACATTTTATCAGAATCAGAAGGATGTTATGAAATATGCTGCTAGCATTACAGAACATGGATTGCCAAGCGGCGTTCTGATGATTGATGACGGTTGGAGTGACTATTATGGGAAATGGTTGTTCAGCAAAGAGAAATTCCCAAATCCCAAGCAGATGATTGATGAATTACACGAACAAGGCTTTAAGGTGATGTTATGGGTATGCCCATTTATAACCCCAGATACAACGGAATTCAGATATCTAAGAGACCACAACATGCTTATTTCAACTCCAAATGGTGATTCCTTTATCGTGAAATGGTGGAATGGGTATTCGGCGGTTTTGGATATGTCTAATCCTGATACCATCCAATGGCTAGACCAGCAACTAGCTGCCCTAATCAATGAATATGGAGTAGACGGTTTCAAATTTGATGCCGGTGACAGTCCTTTTTATAGCGATGATATGGTGACCTATGGAAATACAGATCAGAATACTCAATCCCGTTTATGGGCGGAGTATGGCAGTAAATACGAATACAATGAGTACCGTGTAACGTGGAAAGCAGCAGGCTTACCTCTCATGCAGAGACTAGCGGATAAAAACCATAGTTGGGACGAGCACGGTATACAATCTCTGATTCCTAACACGCTTGTACAAGGAATAACAGGTCATCCATTTGTTTGTACCGATATGATTGGCGGGGGAGAATATTTAAACTTTCATCAGAACCAACATAACTTGGATGAGGAATTATTTGTTCGCCACGCAGAGATTGCCTGCCTGCTTCCTACCATGCAATTTTCTGCAGCTCCATGGAGAGTCTTGAGTCCAGAGAACTTTGAGCTTATTAAGAAAAGTGTTCAAATCCGTAATGAATATATGCCTTTGATCCTTCAACTGGTAGATCATGCAAAGCTTAGCGGTGAGCCGATCGCTAGGTTCATGGATTACGTCTTTCCTAATCAAGGTCTGGAGAACATAACGGATCAATTTATGTTAGGTAATCAAGTATTGGTTGCCCCAATTCTTCTAAAAGGCTCAGTTGATCGATTAGTGGAGCTGCCCAAAGGAACTTGGAAGGATCGACACGGTCATCTATTGGAAGGTGGAGTAACAGTTACCTTGACCCCGCTAGCAGGTGAACCTATCGTATTGGAGTTGCTGCAATCATAAACCGTTCATAACGCTCACGAATCGTTGGTGCTAATATACCAGCTGATAAGTGAGATTTTTTTATGATCATGCCGAACGTAATATAGTGCTAGAATATATTTGCATTAGATTACTCCAGCGTATGATTCATTAACTTTCTGCCCCGATTAGATCTTAAAACCATAATAATGTCATAAAAGATCACGAATATTATTGATTCATCGCCCCTATAGAAAGCGCTATCATTAAGGTGTAAAGAAGAGATTACAATACTATATTTCGGAGGGGTACAACATGAAAAAGGCAATGGCGATATTGCTTACGGCTATATTACTCATTTCTGTAGTTTCTGGTTGCGGAAAGTCGGAATCGAAACAAACGGCTAATTCTGATAATAAGCCGGCCGCAAATTCTGCGGAGAAGGATGGCAAGAAGGTTAAGGTACGTCTCATGGCTTACAACCAAGAAAGTATACGAAAATCGTACTTAGAATTCTTAAAACAGGAACTACCGAATATTGAAGTGGAGTTTCAATTTGTAGCATTGGATCAATTTAATAGTGTTTTAAATACACAACTTGCTTCCAAGGAAGGTCCGGATCTGATTGAGACCGGCGGAGAAACAACTCTGTTAGCTTCAGCGGGATATCTGCTAGATCTTACAGATCAAGATTTTATCAGCAACTATACAGATACAGGGTTTCAAGCTTATACACTCAAAGATAAGATCTATGCCACCCCGCTACAATCTTGGTTTGAGGGAATTTATTATAACAAAGGCATCTTTAAAGAAAACGGGCTAACCCCACCCCAAACATTTGATGAGTGGATGCAAATTCATCAAACCCTAAAAGACAAAGGCATTAAACCGCAATCGATGGGAGCCTCATCTTGGGAACCTATGATGAAACAATCCATGGGCATGATACTAAATGAATTTTATTCCAAACAAGAAAACAAAGGTTTTGATGACAAGTTTAATGCTGGCGAAGTGTTGCTCGCAGACAACTGGAGTGAAGCACTCACAGAATGGCACAAAATTATTGAACAGGGATATATAGATTCAAAAATGCTGGGCATGGACTACGATCAGGCCTTGGATGAGTTCGCAACAGGCAAATCAGCTATGTGGCAATCAGGCCCTTGGGCGTTAGAAACAATCAAGCAAAAGAATCCAAACCTCGAACTAGGCATGTTCCCGTTCCCTGGTACCGAAAAAGGAACAGGCTGGATGATTGGCGGACCTGGTAGTGCATTAGCGATTAATAAAGATTCAAAAAATGTAGAAGCAGCGTTAGAAGTACTTCGAGTTACCGCTACTCCTGAGGCCCAAAAAGCTCTGATCGCAGATAATGTAGGCAGTTCCTTCGTAAAAGGCGTAGAAGTTGATTTAGGTGAAGAATTTGCAGACTCTTCGGCCGCCTTCGAAGCAGGGAATGTATATGGTCCGTGGTTGTACTGGTTAGGCGGGAATCCAATTGTTGAAAGCTATGGAAAAGCACTTCAAGAAGTACTCTCTGGCTCTAAAACAACGGATGAAGCATTAAAAGATGCCGATAAAACGGCAAAAACGATTAGAGACTCCATGTAAAGCTACAGAATAGATAAATGGTAACCACGGGGGCTAAATATTAGTCCCCTTTCCATAGGGAGGAACATGTATGAAAATAGGCTTCGCGAAGACCCTGCGGAATCATTATGTATATTTGCTGATGATTGCACCGGCACTTATTGGTTTTAGTATTTTTTTCATCTTGCCGACACTAATGAACTTTGGATACAGTTTGACGAACTGGTCTGTATATAAACCTAATTATAGCTTCATTGGTCTGAAGAATTTTGTTGAACTAGTCCATGACGTTCAGACGACAGCTGCGGTCAAGAATGCATTTATCTATGCGATTGTTATGACCCTTCTGCAAAATATTTTAGCTATTCCTTTGGCAGTCGCTCTATCTCTAAAGCTTAAATCCGCTAATTTATTAAAAACGGTATTTTTCGCTCCAGCAATTCTTAGTGTATTAATTGTAGGTTATCTGTGGTCATTTATTATGACATCTGCTGATCACGGTTTGTTGAATCAACTTGTACAGTTCTTCGGATTTGGGCCGATAAATTGGCTTGGTAATCCAAAGCTTGCATTATTCTCCGTTTTGTTCACGCAATTATGGCAATGGACGGGATGGGCTATGGTTATCTATCTAGCGAATATTCAAAGTATTGACGAAACCTTGTACGAAGCGGCGAAGATCGATGGAGCCAATGCTGTGCAACGATTCTTTAAAGTCACGCTTCCACTGCTCTACCCTTCCGTCTCTTTTAACGTTCTGATGAGTATGATCGGTGGACTAAAGGTGTTTGATATTATCTTCTCCATGACTTCAGGTGGTCCTGGATATTCTACAGAAACGATTACAACCATGTTGATTCGAAGAGGATTTACAGAGGGAAGAACAGCGTATGCAGCTGCGTTTGGCGTGATTTTCTTTCTACTTGTATTAATAGTTTCCAAAGCTATTACATGGAGCTTTAATAAATGGGAGGAGAAAATATCATGAAGAAAAGCAGCCTGATTATACTAGAAATTGTCTTAATCATCTTGGCGGCCATCATGCTAATCCCGATCTATTATCTGCTTGTCACGACATTTAAGACACCAGCAGAAGCTGCGCTAAGCCCGATGGGATTACCCAAAGTCTTTATGCTTGATAACTATATTAAAGCCTTCACCGCAATGAATTATCCACGAGCACTTCTTAATAACCTTATTGTTAATGTGTGCTCTGTATCCCTGTTGGTAGCATTTTCATCCATGGCTGCCTATGTCATTGCTCGTAGACCAGAAAAAATTTATAAACGGATATATGGTATTTTCATGATCGGACTCATGGTTCCCTTTCAGATTTCATTAATACCGTTATACAAAGTTGTATCTGGATTAGGCGTAATGAACTCTTTAACGGGTGTCATATTAGTCAGTGTCTTCTGCATTAATATGTCATTCTCCATATTTCTGTTTAAAGGCTTTATTAACACCATCCCTTTCGAACTGGAAGAAGCAGCAGCCATTGATGGGTGTCGCAAATTGCGGATCTATTGGGTAATTGTATTCCCTCTACTGAAACCGATCATTGCTACCGTTTGTATTCTAAATGCGTTAGCTGTCTGGAACGACTTCATGACCCCTCTGCTATTTCTACAGAGTCCTTCCAAAGCAGTGATTCTACTAGAGGTATATAAAAATGTAGGGCCATTCTCAACAGACTGGACCGCGTTCTTCCCTATGATGGTGTTGGGTGTTATTCCAATGGTTATATTCTACTTATTTATGCAAAGATTTATTATTAACGGAGTAGTTGCAGGATCTGTTAAAGGATAAACGATTCAGGTTGAGGGTGGGCATTATATTGCTAACCCAAGTATCGCTGACTTCAGTGAATATATGGCTCAAGCTCAGGCCGGCTCTAAATAAACAATCTAATATGTCTATTGTACAAAGCAGGGTGTCCCAGGCCATTTCCATGGTCTTTGGGACACCCTGTTTTTCTTCACTTATTTCACGGTAAAGTCGACAAGAATGGTTTCACCGTATTAGCTAGATTATAATTGCTAGTTTTATCCCAGTTAATAGACCAGGTCATCGCACCGCGGATATCCGGGTATTTGGCTACAGGCTTATAAGTCCCGCATCCATTACCAGTCGCTAAACATTTCAATGCATCGTTCACAACGCTAGGGGCGACATAACCTCCTCCAGCTGCAGAAGTTACGGCTGGAACACCTATTCCAAATTGGGAAGGTTCAATCCATTGTAACGTCAGATCTGAAAGTGCTGTCAGAAAATTAATTGTACCTTGGGAATAACATTGCCCATCACGACCCAGCATACAACCTGAATTGTAATACTGAACATTTACTACTGTTGTGATGTCCTTCAAGTTATTATATAGCTGCATATAAGAGGTATTAGAGTTCTGCATATCAATCGTTTGCGGAGCCATAGTCAAGATGAAGTCGGAGCCGAACTGTTGCTGTATCTGACGAACCGCTAACGTTAAATTCGCCACATTCATGCCGCTTTCCAGATCGATATCGATTCCATCCAACCCAAACTGAGTAATCAGACCAGACATACTAGTAACAAAGTTGGATATGTTCGGTGATGCGCTGCCTAGATTGATGTTACCTTCCGCTCCTCCTATGGAAAGAATGACCTTTTTACCTTGTGCACGCTTGGCCTGGATATCACTAATCAAATTGGCATTGGTATACCCGCCAAGGGCAGTAGATAGTTTAGAATCTACATTAAAGGTAACCCCACCTGGCTTCGTAAGATCCATATCAGCAAAAGACAGTACTATAATGTCGTATTGGCTTGGTACTTCACTTAGTTTTATATTGGAAGAATTATTTATAAAATTATGCCAATATCCTGTCAGAATATGTTTCGGTAAGTTACTGCCTACACTCGTTGTTGCGCTTACTGTTGCACTACTAGCCGAAACATTGCCTGCGGCATCTTTGGCGACAACTGTAAAGGAGTAAGTTGTACTAGCTGCAAGCCCCGTGACCGTAGCTGTTGTACCCGTAACCGTTAGTGCTAGCGTCGAGCCTTGATAGACGTTATAACCGGTGACAGCAACATTATCTGTAGACGCTGTCCAAGATAATAAAACACTGGATGACGTCGTTGAGCTTACAGTAACATTAGTGGGAACCGTCGGAGGTAGTAGATCACCTCCAGAGATAGAGTCTGTGGTTACGCTAATTTGATTACTATAGCCGGATACATTACCTGCTGCATCCTTGGCAGTAATCTTATACGTATAGGTCGTGTTAGCGCTGAGCCCTGAATTCGTATAGTTGAGCGTGCTTCCTGAAACATTATCTATCAACGTCGAACCTTGATACACAACGTAACCTGTTACCCCGACATTATCACTTGAAGCATCCCAAGCTAATGTTATGCTGGATGTTGTGGTGCCCACCGCGTGTAAATTAGTAGGGGCGGAAGGCGCCACCGTATCACTTCCTCCTCCCTGAACCAGTTGCCACAGAGCAGGTACATTGGGCGGCTCCCAACCTGTTAGTGACGTATGGGGCTGAATATCCTTATACGTGTTACCACCATACGTAACTGTATCATTTAATGCATAAGATACATTTGGCGCCCATGCACCCCGGTCAGCCGCAATAGCCATGGACGGCAGCATGCCTAAGAATACAGCTATAATGATTACAAGCGGAAGTGTCCTTCTGAACCCTTTTACCCTTCTAATTAAAGCTCTTCTCATACCATCGCCTCCTACAATTTTTTCTTACAGTTTCATAGGGCTAGCAACCACACCTCCCATTCAAAATGCAGAGTAAGTAGATCGTAAGCAGATAGCTGGCTATGTTCTAGAAGAGTATATTTAATATGCGATAAGCATGGAGTATCACGGGGATGGCTTGATAACGCTTACATTTTCCGAGGTGAATGGGATCCATACTGTCTATGGACCACATTCTTACGACTTACGTCAATTGTAATTAGTTGCTATATATTGGTCTATAGTCCAAAAGCTTCAATATCTCATGTATACGTTGGATACACAGTGCTATTTCTCACTTATGATGAATTATGGCTCCTCCGTGGACAAAAGTATAAATTTAGAAATCCAAACAAAAACCCCTAACGTCAAAGTGAAGTGCACCCCTTAGAATAGACATTGGAAAAACCCCCGGGTTTAGCCGATGAAATTCTAGGGGGTGCATTTTTTATGCCAGCAAAGAAGGGTCAGAAGTTTAAGCATTATCCTGAGTCTCTTAAAGTAGAAGCGGTAGGACTGTTTATTGAGGATGGATGGTGCTACAGAAAGATTGCAGAACACTTAGAAATAAACGATAAAAACCGTGTTAAGGTTTGGGTGAGGAAGTATCGGACAGAAGGACAAGCTGCATTTGAAGATAGACGTGGAGATCCACACAAGGCTGAAACAGAGCAAGAGCGTGAGTTGCGTCGTTTGCAGTTGGAGGTAGATGTCCTAAAAAAGTGGTTACAAATCTTGAATCGGGAGGGTTGCAGGATAGATATGTCGTCATCGACGAACTTAAGCATAAACAAACCGTAAAGGAGCTCTGTGTATATTTGGGGATTAGCAGAAGCGGTTACTATGCTTATTTAAAGCGCAAGAATAAGCATATTGACGAGGATTTGAAGCTTAAGATCCGTATCATTTATGAGCAACGTAACAAGACTGTAGGATACCGTCGTATACAGGATGAATTGTATCGCCAATATCGTCTTGTAGTGAATCATAAGAAGGTTCTACGACTCATGCAGGAACTAGGTATTCAAGCGATTATACGCCGTAAGTACGTCCATAGAACAAGTCATGAGGCGGCTGTTTCGGATGGAAGGATCGCAGAGAACTTGTTGAACCGAGACTTTAAAGCCGATAAACCTAATCTGAAATGGGCAACAGACGTTACGCAATATCGTGTTTTTGATGACAAGATTTACTTATCTGCCATTAAAGATCTGTGGAATAACGAAATCGTCGGATACCACATTAGTAGGAATAATGACAATCCGCTTGTCTTAGAGACGTTTCGAAAGGCGTTTGAAAAGCATAAAGACGTGACCGGGCTGATCGTTCACAGCGATCAAGGAAGCCAGTACACGTCTCATGCTTACCATGACATGCTGCCACAGGTTGGAGCCCAAATCAGCATGTCACGTCGAGGGAATTGTTATGACAACGCCTCAATCGAGAGCTTCTTCTCTCATCTTAAAGTCGAAGCACTCTACCCTTATGATATACGAAGTACCGATGAGGCACAAAGAAGAATTGAAGAATTTATTCGTTTTTATAACGAAGATAGAGCACAACGAAAATTAAACAAGCTGACTCCTGTTGAGTACAGGAACCAGCTTGTGTCCTAGGTGTTTTTACAGTGTCTACTAATTGGGGTCTTGACCAAAGGACGCTAGGGGCATTATTCATAGGGTATCCCTATATAGTTATAATGTTAGTTAGTAGCACTCACCTCTACTGGATCCGAATTATTTCTTGAACCAACAGCTTTGATGACGAAGTCATAACTTTTTGCAGGATCAATTCCAGTTAAAGTATAACTATAATTCGATTGATTACTTACTGCTGGAACATAAACACTCCAGTTTGTGCTTACTTTATTGTTCTTTTCGTATATTCTAAATCCTCTTACAGCTTCTGGTGTACTTGTTGGAGTTTTCCATGAAATGAGCGCTTGGTTATTTGGTTTTTTAAGTGCAGTTGCATTCTCAACCTTGCTAGGTTTAGCATCCGTTCTCTTGATGCTATATGCATCATAAACGGCTACGGATTGATTCTTAACCACAGTGTAAGAAGTAAATTTAAGCACAGCTCCCGATATAGATACATCTACAAACATTTTCTTATTAGGTTGATCATTCTTAGCTGCAAAGAAATTGTCTGCGCTCGGGTTTATAGTATAAAATTTCGCAGCACCTGAGTTGCCCATCAGATATACCGTACCTTTAGGATCAACAACATTACCTTGATTATCCTTTACCACATTTTTGATGGCCACGTTATTTAACATTTGATAGGATCTCATATACATGTGATCATGGCCCTCGAATACCAAATCAATGCCCATTTCATCAAATACCGGAATCAAATATTTTCTATAGAATTTCACGCGATCTGATTCCGCTGATGCATTATCACCTGAAGAGTAGGCTCCCTTATGCATCGATACGAATTTCCACTTCTTATCCGTCTTCGCAACTTGATTTCTCATCCACTTCAGTTGAGCGTCGAATTGAGCATCTGCTTTGTACGGACTAACGTCACCTTCATATTGAGAATTAATTTGCATGAAGAGTGCATCCCCATATTCAAAAGCATAAACTGAGCCATCTTCCGTTCCCGTTCCAACATCCTTTGGCAAGTTAAAATGGTTATAATAATTGTTATTCGGATAATCCTCTATTTCATGGTTCCCAATAATAGGTGCAAAAGGAACATTCGCAAATTCTGTCTGCGGAACCCCAAGGAACCACTGCCATAGTTGCTCAAGATCGCCATCGTCTGTTAAATCCCCTGTCAGGAGCACAAATTTGGGATCAACGAGTGTATCGATTGCTTTTCTAAACGTGTCCTGCCATAATTCAAAGTTTGATTTGCTTGAACCTTGTGTATCTGTCGTATACATAAAATGAAAGTCTTGATTGGCTGCTGGATCTGTAGTGAACGAGCCCATTTGGCCCCACCCATCTGCATCGCCATTACCTGCACGATATACATACTTGGTGCCCGGATTAAGTTGATTAGCGATCACCTTGTGACTAGCAAACTTTTTATACTTTTTGGAACTCCGATCACTAGCAGTCATTAGAGTTTCGATGATCGTAACATTACCAGTAAATGTAGTCGCCACCTGTTCAGGGAATGTCCCTCCTTGAACTTGAGAAGCTTCAACAACCTGGACCACTGTCCCTGTAATTGCCTCAGGGGTGTACCAAGCAAAAGCTATACTTGTCTTAGGATCACCGTTAAATGTCATATTTAATAATGTGGGGATCTTGTTAACATTCGGCGGAACTTGAGCTGCAGTTTTGAAACTCCAAATGATATCATTAACCGGAGCTATATTATCTGCAGAGCCTTTTAATAGCCCCTTTGGAATCGTTACTTTATAGGTTTTCCCATATGCGAGGTCTGGGTGATTTATTTTTACCGTATCATTACCTATCAATCCAACCGTTATATTTCCTACTGAAACGTTCGTATTATCTACTATGGTTGCGTTAAAAGCGCTATTGAGCACAATTGATTTATTGAATTTGACAGATATCTCCGTATTGAGCGGCAAATCTACTGCATCTGAAGTGGGCTTTTTGATTAAGTCTAACGTAGGGACTTCTGTTCCTCCGCCACCCCCACTTTTACGTTCACCCGTTATGGTAACATCCTTTATTCTACTTGACCCCGAGCTTGATGTAGTCCCGCCGCTTACATTCTTATTGGAATCAATAACCCAGCGGATATATAGTAAATCTTGATCATTTGCCTGACTTGGTAGAGGAACATTCACTAATTTACATGTACTACTAGAGTAGTTAGTCTGGGCCAAAACAAGCTTACCATTCGGTATATCGGTCCAGGTCTGTTGGTCTGTACTGAATTGAGCCTTAAAATCACGAGGGCCTGTGCTTGAAGAGGTTTGTTGAGAGGATATGGTTAAATTTTCAAACCCTTTTGAGGAAGTCGTTGCCAGCCAATACTTTGTGCCTATCCCATTATCCCAGCCTTGATTGCGAACACTGTTCTCACTCGATTCATAACTGTATTGATTTACATTCGTTCCTACATCTCTAATTGTAGAGCTCAATTTATAGACACCATCTGTAGCAGAGAAGACGCCATTCGTCCCCTTATCCTTAAATACCCATCCCGCTACCGTTTCTCTAACCGCAACTGCTTGTGCCACTAACCCCGCATCTGCATCCGCACTTTCTTCCGCAAATATAGCTCCATTCATGGACATCGATAGGATCACTGTTAAAATACATATCATTCGAAGATATTTACTTTTTAAATTGTTAATTCCCCTCTTTCTCATTTTCATTACCCCTTTTCTCATTTTAGATAAAATGCAGAAGGTATGAATGCCTATGCGTTACAGGTTTCATCGAACTATCCCTAACACACTCAACGTTTCAATTCCATCTATCACCTCCCCTAAAAAGTAGAGTAAAGAGTAATGTTTAAGCGCTTAAACATTTATAGTATACTATATTTAAGTATTTTTGTAAATATAAGACAATTATACCGTGTATCAAGTCCTACTCCCCTGCTTCCTATTAATAGGATACCGACGCGTAAAACCAACTAAAAACTCGCTAGAAACGCCTATTCATCAGTTAAGTACCCCGTGATTAAGTGCTTCTAGCGAGTTCTGTAAGTCACTTCTTATATAATGCTAACAGTACAGGCCTAGTAGAAATAATATGTTTTATTCAAAAAATGCAGGTAAATACGGCTTGTTACGCTCCAGCATCTCATCTAGCAATGTTCTAGCCACACTAACTGATGGAACTAGCGGATGGCTCACCATTGCTTGAAGCGCTATTCCTCTGTCGCCGGTTACCGCAGCTTCAATAGTGAGTCTCTCATAGGTTTTGACCGCATGGATTAATCCCTTGATTTGCTCTGGAACTTCCGTAACGGATAACGGAATAGGGCCTTTATTCGTAACGACACAGTTCACTTCAATGCTCGCGTTCGCCGGTAGGAAATCAAGAATGTTTCCGTTCGAGACGTTTAAAGTCTGGATGTCCCGCTTATCGTTATAAAGTGAATCCATCAGATTAACGGCAGCTTCCGAATAGTACGCACCACCACGTTGCTCCAATTGCTTCGGCTTATCCTGCAAATTGGGATCCTTATACAGTTCAAATAACTCGTCTTCAACTCTCTTCACAACTTCCGCACGAGTTCCATTCGCTTTCATAGACTCCACTTGTTCTTCAAGCATAATATCCGTCATATAGAAATATTTCAAATAATAAGAGGGAAGTCCTCCTAATCCCTTCAGGAATTCAGGATCCCATTCGGATGGGGGAACATTCTTAGCTGAATAGTCTTCTCGGTTATCCAACATCTCTTGAAGTCTATCCACTCCGTCAACCTCGATACGCGTTACCCAGTGCAAGTGATTTAACCCTACAAACTCGGTATAAATGTGTTCGATCGGCGTTTGATATTGTTCACTCAACCGCTTCTGCAAACCAATCGGCGCATTGCATAGTCCGATACTTTTCACTTTGGAATACCGGTTAATCGCTTCCGTAACCATTCCTGCTGGGTTGGTAAAGTTTAAAAGCCATGCGTTAGGACTTAACTCTTCAATATCTCGGCAGATATCTAGCAGGACAGGAATTGTCCGTAGCGCCTTCATCATTCCGCCAGGTCCTGTCGTTTCTTGACCGATTACTCCGTGCTGGTTAGGGATATGCTCATCCCATTTCCGAGCCTCTAGCAAACCAACCCTCATTTGAGTCGTGATAAAATCAGCCCCCGCTATCGCTTCACGGCGATCCAGGGTTAAATGTACTTCGATCGGAAGCCCCGATTTGGCAACCATGCGCTTAGCGAGTTCGCCGACAATTTCGAGTTTATGTCTGCCTTGCTCAATATCGACCAACCATAACTCCCTAACAGGTAGCTGCTCATACTTCCGAATAAAGCCTTCGACGATTTCCGGTGTATATGAAGAACCGCCGCCAATAACTGCTATTTTCAAACCTTTGGAATTACCCATTGTAACCATCTTCCCTTCCACTAGCTAATTATGTTAATCATCTTTCTGAAACATTACCTAATTACACCAAGCTATAATCCGATACGGTCCGAAGTTGTTCATACACTTCCTTGGAAATCTCATTCCCATCTGCCTCAAAGGCCAACCATACCGCACCAACAACAGGTTCTACCTGAAGTTTGGCTAATGAAGCAGAAGGCGCACACTCTTTAACCGCCTGCTCGATATAAGGGTGAATAAATCTCGCTTCCCCGCGAGTAAGTACACTGCCTGCTAGCACGACATCAAACTTCTCATTCTCCATACCTAAGCGCTTGATGACAGCCACTGCTGTCTTGGCCAACTCTACGCCCTGCGCACGCAAAATGCGAATAGCTACCTCATCACCCTGAGCCGCAGCTTGAAAAATCAACTTCACCGTACTAAGTGGTGGCATCTTATCTTCATCCAAACAATCGTTGAACAGAGTCGACATATTGTCGTAACCCATTTCCTGTAGCAGCATTTCAGTTAATAATGTCGGTTGCTCTCGTCCGTCCCATGCGCGAATAACAGAACGGAATGCTTCGACACTAAGTGATTCACCACCGCCGAAGTCTCCAAATTCATAGGAGAATCCTCCGCACTGATAAAAGTCACCTCGTGGATTTACCCCCGCACTGTTCGTTCCCGTCCCACAGATCAATACAACGCCATAAGGGCGATCAGTCCCTGCTCGAAGGGCAATCATCGTATCGCAATTCACATCATGATGCGGTAATCCAAGTTCTGCGATCATCGGTCGTAAGATCTGATAGTCTACTTCTCTATCAGCACCAGCTAACCCAAAATAAGCGAATGAAATATCGCTCTGACTAAGACCTGCTTGATTAAGCGCCATCTCTACGGACTCTCGTATATTGTGCTTTGCTTCCTCGTAGTCCGTTTGATGATTGCCATTTCCGCTTTGCCCTTTACCTACGATCTTCCCAGATTGATCGGTGATCAGTGTATACGTTTTGCTACCGCCACCATCTACGCCCATATAATATTTCAACGGATTCACTCCTATAATTGCATGTTTGTCAGAGTCTACGGGCTGTCGATTCCCGAATAACAAGCTCGGGAATTAATTGAACCGTCACATTACGCTTGGCTACTCCGCTTATACTCTTAAGCAACAACTCAACTCCCGTCCTTCCGATTTGCTCCGCTGGTTGTCGTATCGTCGTCAACATAGGACGAAATTCCGAAGCGATGACCTGGTCATCAAATCCGATAATCGAAATATCTTCAGGCACTCTGATTCCTTCATTTCTAAATGCATTCATGGCACCAAGCGCTACATAGTCATCACAAGCAAATAACGCAGTGGGTAAGTTGCCGGAATCAATCCAACTACGGGCAATTTGATAACCCGTCGATATTTCGAAATTTCCACGTTCTATATGGAAAGGCTGTAATCCCGATTCTTCTAAAGCTGAACGGAATCCACGTTCCCTTTCACGACTACTAAGAAACAGCTCTGGACCGCTAATATGTGCAATTTCTTTATGACCCAAATCAATTAGATGTTTCGTAGCATCATATCCGCCTTTGAAATTATCTACGATTACGGAAGTTGCGGACGAACTCAACAGCTGATTGTCGAGTAAGACAAACGGAATTTGGCTCTTTTTGAGCTCTAGTGTGTATTCATCCTCATGCATGGGCGACAATAAAAGAACACCATCCACACGGTCTTCCTTGAACAAATAATGTCTTTTATCTTGTAAACCAGAGGTAACGGATAATGCAACATAATACCCCTGTGCCTCTGCTGTATCTGTAATTGCTCTCACAATCTCATCCAAAAAGGAGTCTTTGAGCGTCGTGACAACTAATCCGATAATTCTGGTCTCTCCTCTTGCCAGACTGCGGGCAGCTGCATTCGGATGATAATCTAGCTCTTTCATCGCCTCTAAAACCTTTAACCTATTTTTCTCCCGCACACTAGTTGAATTATTTAAGACGCGAGAAACCGTCACAACCGACAAACCCGATTTTTTGGCTACATCAAAAATGCTTACCTTCATCTTATTTCGCTCCTAAAGCAACCGGTATAAAATGAAAAGGTATAAAATAGGGGAAGGAATTACTCCATTCCCCTACCATTTTCACTTATGTTACCTTGCCTTATTTGTTTACGCGTTCCAGAAGTTTATCCAGTTTCTTCTGAATTCCTTGCATAACTACGTCAACTGGACTCGTATTGTTCTCAGCAGCAGCAAACTCGTTAATGAACAATTCATTAATTTGCGAGTAGTTTGCTACCAAGTGATTGTAAGATTCTACGCCGTATTTATTCGCTCCGTCATATACATTCTTAATCGCCACTGGATCAACACCATCGAAACTGTTATAGTATTTTTCTTTGGCTTGGTCATTAATCGGAGGTGTACCACCGCTCAATTCAATGGATTTCTCCTGAACGTCTTTGGAAATGAGGAATTTAATGAACTCATAAGATTCTTTTGGATGCTTGGAACCCTTCAATACGAATAATGGGTCAACATACAATACGCTTCTCTCTTTGTCATTTCCGCCGTATGGAACAGCTGCTACACCAATTTTAAAGTTGAACTGATCCTGGCTCGCCAAAGCCCATGAACCACCAACCGTCATGCCCACTTTACCAGACAAGAACGGATCTCCGAATTGACCTGCTACAGATTTAGACCATGCTGGAGGAGGAGAAACCTTCTTATCCCAGATCAAGTCGATCAGTTTCTGGTAAGCTGCGATCGCTTCTGGAGAATCGAAATGCGTTTCGCTTGGTTTACCACCATTTGTCCATGTATCATCGGAATATACATTTACCCCGAAGTAAGCTGGTCTCATATCCAACTCACCCCATCCGAAGTTAACGCCGTATGCTGATTTCTCAATATCATCATCACGAACTGTCAACTTGTCAGCCACTTCAACCATTTTATCGAAAGTCCAACTTTTATCTTCATAATCTGAAGGAGGATAAGGCAAGCCTGCTTTATCAAACATATCTTTGTTATAAAGTAATATGGTAACGTAGTTGCTGAAAGGAATGCCGTATGTTTTACCGTCAACTTTGTAAATGTCCATTAACTCATCTGAAATCCCAAAATCTGAACCTTTAAAGCCATCTTCACTCATAATATCTGTAAGGTCAGCTAGTAGATCCTTGTTGTAATACTCCGCGAATCCACCATAACCAAAGTGCGATGTGATATCAGGCGAGTTCTTTGCTGCAATGTTTGCTTGCAGTTTGGAGTCAAATTGTTCGTAAGGAGCTTTCTCTACTTTGACTTTAATGTTCGGATTTGCTTTTTCGAAGTCAGGAATCAATTTCTCTACATAAGTTCTATCTGGAGAATCGATCGTATAGTACGTAATAGTTACAGGACCCGAGTCCTTCTCCCCGCCACTATTGCTACCACCTCCACCACAAGCAGACAAGACTAACACGAACACCAAAATTAAACTTGGAAGTATCAACCACTTTTTCTTAGCTTGATTCATTCTAAAATCCCCCTTTAAAAAAGTTTGGTTTGTATATATATCAAATAATTGAACGTTACTGCATCTGATCAATTACTTAATACCGGTAAGAACAATACCCTCAGTAAAATGCTTCTGTGCAGAAGCAAAGATCGCAACAACTGGCAAAGTCGTCATGATAGACGCACACATCAACAAGTTGTAAGGGGCAATCCGGAACTTAGACGACATCATAGCCGCTAACCCAACTGGCAAAGTAAACTTTTCTTGAGAACTTAAGTACAGTACAGGTCCCAATAGATCGTTCCAAGTCCAGATAAACGTGAATATAGCAACTGTAGCTAAGGCAGGACCTGAAAGCGGAAGTGCTATTTTCCAGAACAACCTAAATTCACTACAGCCGTCGATTTTACCAGAATCATATAATTCATTTGGCAATGACATGAAGAACTGTCTTAATAGGAAAATTTGATAGGCTGAACCAAGGAAAGTCGGTACAATCAACGGCAAGAATGTGTTCATCCAGCCTAAATTAGAGAAGAGTATGAATTGAGGAATCATGACCGCAGGATAAGGTAACATCATTGTTGAGATCATCAACATGAACATGATCTTCTTCCCTTTAGCCCGGTATCTTGAGAAACCATACGCCACTAGTGCGGATGAGAAGACCGTTCCTACAACTGACAATCCGGCGACAATAATACTATTCTTATAAAGGATACCGAATTTAATTTCATCATTAGTAAACAGTGTCTTGAAATTGTCCCAAGCAAATGTTTCAGGAATAATAGTCGGTGGAAATTGCAGCATTTCTTTTGATGTTTTCAATGCGGTAGATATCATGAATATCACTGGAAACAACATCGTACAGGTGAGGAGAATCAATAAAACAAATGCAACTATTTCGCCAACAGTCATTTTTCTCTTCCGGTCACCTTTTACTTTTGTAGGATCAATAATAATATTCGGAGTTTTATCAATCACGGTATCACTCATTAATCCCGTCCCCCCTCGTAGTAAACGAATCGATTCGAAGATTTCATAATGATCACGGTTACAATCAGAATTGCAACCAACAATAACCACGCCATCGCAGCAGCATACCCGAGACGGAAATCTTTGAATGCGCTCACATATACGTTGAAGACGTAGAATCGTGTTGAGTAGTTCGGACCACCCTGAGTCATAACGTAAGCTTGCGTAAATACTTGGAATGATTCAATTACTGCCATAATCAATTGGAATAAAAATACGGGAGAAATCATCGGGAACGTTACGCTCCAAAATGACCGCCATTTTCCTGCTCCATCCAACTTTGCAGCTTCAAGCAAACTAGCTGGAACGCCCTGCAAACCGGCCAAGAATATAATCATCCCAGCGCCTACGCCCCAGAACGTCATAATAATTAGGCCCCACATTGCAAACTTTTCGTCTAAGAACCAAGCAGGTCCCTTAACACCGAATAAGGAAAGAATGTAGTTGAAGATACCCGCTTCCGGATTAAAAATCCAGAACCACAAAAGTGACATCGAAACGCCGGATACCATACTCGGAAAATACATCGCTGTGCGGAAAAAGCCACGGGCAGGTATCTTCATATTAATGAGCATCGCGAAAATTAAGGATAGAAATAGACCGAGTGGAACACTAATAAAGGTATACTTCAGCGTGACGAGAATCGACTTGTAGAATAACTCGTCTTGGAATAGCTCTCTGAAATTGTCCAAGCCGATAAACCTAGGACTACTAATAATGTCGTAATCCGTAAAGCTATAATACAGTGATGCTAAAATTGGATATAACGCAAAGACTAAAAATCCGATTAACCACGGCAAGATGAATAGGTAGAAATAAAAATTCTCGCGCTTGGACTCAGATAATTTCATCCTTACAATCCCTCCCCTTTTTTATTTTGCTTTACCAAGATGTTGTTCATAAAGTTAAAGGGCTTTAACTTTATATGTTATGAGCTTATAATAATCATATTCATGATGTTTGACAATACCTTTTTAAAAATAAACTGAGTTTTTCGATTAAATAATAAATTAAAGCGCTTTATCGATGTCATGTATTCTAATTATCGTCTAACAATATAGATCCAATAATACTAAATACGATGATTTAAATATCTTTTTGATGAACTCAACATAATTACATTACATATAACGTTATATTTTTATTAAAACCCAACCTAATTTCATTATCATTGTCTTAATCCATTCTTTTATGTTATGTTATATAACACAATAGTCTTCATCTTTGTTCAATACTCCTTTTTAATACGATTCCGCCTTTTCCTACACAAAAACTGCACTATTTTATAAAAATAGAAGGTGTAAATAATCACAAAATATATGCTTTTAAGTTTAAACGGTTAAACTTACACTTTGTGCAAGCATCCTTTTTTGCATAATAATAAGACATAACCACACACCCTGCGACACCATATTGCGTTCATGAAATGATTATTAATTATACAAATAAAAAAGGAGCCTTCAGGTATACTACAAAAGTAGCAACCTAGAAGACTCCAGATATAAAGCTTATCCCATTTGGCATTATGCTTGAATTCTGTTTATTTATGAAGAGTGCCGTGGCACCCCTGAGGATTCTCTCACAATTAACTTCGGATCAAGTTCCACAGTCGCATTTCGTTTGGACGGATCCTTGATTAAATTCAGCAGGATATTTACGCCCTGCCTCCCGATCTTTTTGAATGGTACACGAATCGTCGTCAATGATGGATGAAACTCATCGGCATATACTTGGTCATCAAATCCAACAATCGATACATCTTGGGGAATTCGGATTCCCTCATTCTTAAATGCATCCATTACACCAATCGCCATAAAATCATCTGCTGCGAAAACCGCAGTAGGTAACGTGCCCGATTCAATCCAACGCCTCGCGACATTGTAACCTGAGGGAATATTGAAATTCCCTTGTTCAATACCAAATGGCTTCAGTCCTGCCTCTTCGAGCGCAAACAAATACCCTTTCTCCCGATCCTCGCTACTTGTGACTAGGCTAGGTCCACTTACGTGAGCAATCTCAGTATGCCCAAGATCGATCAGATGCTTTGTCGCATCATAGCCACCTTTGAAATTGTTTATAATAACTGAAGGGGCCGAAGGAGTACGCTGCTGATTATCCAGGATGACAAAAGGGATTTTTCTCTTCTTAAGTTCCATTATATACATGTCCGGATCTGTTGGAGACAACAAGATCACTCCATCTACCCGATCTTCCTGAAATAAGGAACGGTGGAATGTGTCTTCATGCTGTGAAATAGAAAGCGCCAAGAAATAATCATGCTCCGCTAAGTAATCGTTAATCTCCGTAATTACAGCATCAAGAACAGTATCATGTAATGTGTTCAACATTAGCCCGATAATACCGGTTTTGCCACTTGCCAGGCTTCGAGCAGATGCATTCGGGCGGTAATCCAGGTCTTTCATCGCCTGTAATACTCGTTCCCTATTCTTCGGCCGTACAGATGTCGCATTATTCAATACCCTGGATACCGTAACGACCGACAGACCCGACTTTTTGGCAACATCGAAAATGCTCACTTTCATTAGAAACCGCTCCCGTTTTAACACAATTTACATTAACATACCACATTTTGCGCCACATTTCACATATAACATAGGTATTTACATAGGATTATTATTTATTGTTTTAAAGTGGCTCAAAACGTTAACTTTGTCGTCATTTTTAACACAAAAAAAGCCCGCAGGTATACCTGCAGGCTTCCATTCCAAAGTTATTATTATCCGATAAATTCTTGTACCCACACACCATTATAGTACGCTACACCGATTGTAGTGTAATTAGCACTTAGAATGTTTTTACGGTGACCATCGCTATTCATCCATGCATTCATCACTTCTGCTGGTGTACGTTGCCCTTTGGCAATATTCTCACCAGCCGTACGATATTGAATACCTTGCGCGTTCATCAAATCAAACGGAGATCCAAGAGTCGGCGAATTATGGTCGAAATAATTGTTGTTATACATATCTTTCGCTTTCAGCATCGCGACATTAGTAAGTGCAGAATCGGATTTCAAAGGTTGAAGTCCTACCTTAGCACGTTCTTGGTTCACTAGATCAACCACTTGTGCAGCAAAATCATCCTTCACAGCTTGATCCCCATTATCCGTTCCTGTTCCAGGATTTGATGGTTCTGGTGCTGGTGTACTTGGTTTCACTGGAGTGCTTGGCACTACTGGAGTACTCGGTTCTACTGGAGTACTTGGTTTCACCGGATCACTAGTTTCCGGTTTGCTAGATTCCGGAGTACTAGATTCAGGCTTGCTATTGTCCGGTAATGTAACATCTGGTTGTGAGATAACAGGCTTAATATTAAGTCCTAGCTTATCCAAAAGCTCAGACCAGTTCTGAGTATTAAAATAAAAGCCGTAGCTTTCAATGTTTATCATATTAAAATTCGGAACCTGAGTAGCCACATCTTTCGGAGCAGCCATTGTCGGGCTTGCCGCTAGAACTGGTGCTAGAATAAGAGCTCCGGTGATAACCATATTTTTAAACTTGTACTTCATAAAATAAATCTCTCCCTTTGTAGCCTACGAGGTTAGCTGACGGGTTCGGGTCAAAGTGGATTCCCCTTGTCACATGCTTGCGACTTCACCCCAATAAATGGTTCCCCCGTGCCCGAATGGGCTTCGGCATGATTTTTGGTACGTCCAAATCGTAACATGGATCCCAACTCGAATCACTTCTAAATTAATGTTAATTGATACACATATACCCATAGTAAATATATGAAATCTAAAGAGATTCCCATACAAACTGCAACATTTCACGGGACCTCACCGTCTAGAATTATATAAACAAGCCTATTTGGCTTAAATTAACTTTCCAAGCACCTAGGTTGAATATCTACACAAATAATGGAGGTATGACAAATGAACAAAATGTATAAAGTAATAGCAACAGCATCTATTCTAACGATGGCAGCTATGCCAGTGGCAGCAAATGCACAAAGCATCCCAACCGCTGCACCAGCTCATTACGGACAAATTAGCCTTGGTAACATTCTGAGCCAACTCAAAGTGATTTCAGGTACTATGGGGCAAATTACTGACTTTACAAATGATAAAACCGGCAAGTTCATTACCGTAACAGGTCGTGGTGTTACACCATCCGATCAAAGCGAAATCGTTCTTTCCATCACTAAAGATACTAAAATTATAGATTCTAAAGGTAAACGCGTAGCTCTACAAACGATTATGGATGAGAAGAAAGCCGTTAAAGCATTTTACAGTCCTAGTATCACAAAAAGTATTCCAGCACGCGGAACCGCATTGACACTTATTGTTCAAGACCAAAGCTTCACTGGAATTGACGGTAAGGTAACCGAAGTGCAAGAAAACGGAATTGTTGTAACAGGTAAAGACATCTATAACTCGAACGAGGACACGATGGTATTACACTTTGCCAACAAAGCTGTAATTATTGATCAAAATGGTAAAGCCATCAAAGCCGCTGATATCAAAGTTGGCATGAGTGTCAAAGCATTTTATGGACCTGCTGTAACTATGAGCATTCCAGCTCAATCCACAACCAACTATGTCGTGGTGAATACAGAAGTAGAAGAGTCCGTTCAAGAGGAGGTTGCCGGTACGAACGGTATTATTACAAATGTAGAGGATCACAGAATCACTTTGATCGGAAGCGCAATGAAACAAGGCGGAACCGATTATGTCATGCTTTCCGTTGATGAGAAAACTCAAATCGTTGACGAAGAAGGTAATACATTAACTAAAGATGCATTGAAAGCTGATGTTCGTGTTGATGCTTACTATGGTCCAGTGATGGCACTTAGCTTCCCAGGCCAAACACATGCTGACAAAATCGTCGTTAAGGCAGAAGCAACCAACAAAATTGAGGGTACAATCTCTGCAACAGACGATGTAGCAAAAGACCAAGTATATGTAAATGTAGGTTCTGACAACTCTCGTCAAAACGATGTCATTTTGAATATCTCGGAAGATACTAAAGTGATCTCTATACTTGGTGGTCAAGTAGAATTGAAAGCAGGTATGAAAATTGTTGCCTACCACTCATCCATGATGACTAGATCATTGCCAGGTATCACGAATGCTGAAATTGTAATTATCACTCAAGATGACAGCATGGCAGCTCCTAATCAATAATTGAATCATTAAATAGAACAAGCCGATCTCCCATTTGGGAGTTCGGCTTGTTTTTTTCGAAGATATATCAAAGATGATTAGATTGCACCATATACATCATAATCCCTAATAGTCCGGCTAAACAAAAATAACTGATACCGTATTTCCAACGTACATTTGTGGGCACATCATAGTACTTATCATTATCGTAAACGGTAAAGTTTATCTCACAATTCACCTTGAGATGTGGTCCGTCCTCCAAATAAACCTGATCCACTCCAGCTACACTTACTTTATGAATAATACTTTGCTGCGGAAGTTGTGCTATGCCTCGGAGTCCTAGGCTCTCCCAGAAGATGGTCACATGTTGCTGTCGGTTCAGGTCGCTATACGTAGCAAATGGTAAATTCCTTTTGTGCTCAGGTCCAGGTATCATGTATCCTTCACTTTGCAGTTGCGTAAGCGGTATTACAAAACTCTTCATGATGAAATGATTTTTATGATTCTTACGCCGCCGAATATACTTATTGAATAAATCATAAGCAAATAGTGCCCAAATAATGAAGAATAAAAACGATCGCATATAAAAAATAACGACCAAACCACCCACTAATCCAACCAACCATAACCAGCGTGAAACTGCAGTAGAAATCCGTCCTCCATCAAGCGGATGGATCGGAAGTAAATTGATGAGATTCAGAAAAAAGCCAACATAAGCAAGTGAATATAGTAAGGGATGATCAAAATACAAAGCCGCCCAAAAAACAGCCGTCGCACCAACTGTCCCGAGAAGAGGTCCCCCAAAGGCGATATAAGCTTCGGTTTGCGCATCCAACGGTCGTTGTTTCATAGATATTAATGCACCAACAAAGGGAATAAATAACGGTGCACTGACCGGCAGTCCCTTCTGTTTCGCTGCGATAACATGACCTAGCTCATGAACAAGTAACAACAATACAAACCCAATAGCAAAACTCCATGGATAGATTAATGCGTAGGCGCCTACCGACACCATCATAGAAATTACGGGTCCAGCAAATTTACTGAATTTAAGAACAGAAAGCAGCGCCTTGCCTTTGAGAAGAAGAAAGACCCCCGCCCCTCCCAGCCACTTCAGTAAATTTGATGACGTTGGTTTCCCATTATTTTGCTGCAACAGCACTCCTACTTCCTCTTAAATTATTTATTCGGCTGAATATATGTATATGAGAGTATTCTAGCATACACCTTTTTCCTAACAAAGAAAAACTACAACACAATTGCGGCTTCTAATCTATTTTATTTAATGTTATAACAAAACAATGAGATCTTAACAGAAATTCTGTCTACAGCGGAAATGAGGAGATACTTCTTTGAAGACACTAGCAAGCTATTATTTTTTATTTTACTTGGCCATGTCTGTTCTTATGCCCTATACTAGCCTGTATTTTAGCGAGCGGGGTTACAGCTCTACTACGGTCGGACTCATCTTGTCCTTATGGGCTTTGGTAAGTATCGTTGCGCAGCCCATTATGGGGATGATCAATGACCGCATCAACAATCCTCGAAAAATTCTGATGATTTGTGCCATAACAGCTCCGGTGCTGGGCATGGGATTTCAATTTGTGGATGGAATGATTGGAATCATCGTATTGTCTATCTTTTTCGCGTGGTTTCAATCTTCTGCAGGACCGATTGGAGATTCAATGGCCGTAGAGATTGCTAGTAAAAAAGGATATTCTTTTGGTAGCATTAGGCTATGGGGAGCCTTAAGCTACGCGATAGGAACATTCGCAACAGGTATTATTTACAATAAATTCGGTTACAACAATATCTTTATTTATTATTTAATTATTTGTGCGACCGTATGCATCGTCATTATGTTCTTCCCCGGAGCTAAAGTCACCCGTAGTAAAATATCAATTTATGGTCAAATGGGCGCGGTCATTCGCAACAAACCATTTATGATATTCGTTGTCACAAGCATGCTCATGATGATGTCCGCCTCCATTAATATGAACTTTTTGCCGTTATACTTTAAAGAGATGGGCTTTAATAAGAGCTGGATCGGTAGCGCATTTGCAATTGCCGCCCTTATTGAGGTTCCTATGTTCTGGGTAGCGACCAAGCTTAGCCGAAAAATCGGCAGATACCAGCTACTATGCGTAGCTGCCGCGATTTATGGCGTTCAATATTTCGCAATGTTCATCTTCTCCAACGTCACTTTGACGCTTGTAGTTCAGTTATTAAATGGCATTGCATATGCTTTCGTTGCAGGTACTGCTGTTGAAGTCGTACAGAGTTATGCCACAAAGGGAACAAACGCAACGTTGCAAACGATATATGCGGCTGTAACTGCGGGACTTGGGGGCATTATCGGCAATACGTTGGGAGGCATTATCATCGATCGCATGGGAGGACAATTTCTATATTTGATCCTCTTCTGTCTATGTATCGCGTCTTCCTTACTGTTTATGGTGAACAGGCATCATCAACATCATCAACAATCGATTAGCGGTTAATTTTAGAGGAGGTTATCAGTATGGAATTTACTAATAAATTCACAGGAAAAGCGACTATTTATTCCAAATATCGTTCTAGCTACCCTATGGCATACATTGATTATCTAATCAATAGAAATGGATTAACCAATACTCACACCTTAGCTGATATAGGATCTGGCACGGGAATACTAACCAAGCAACTTCTCGATCAAAATTTGAAAGTCATTGCCATAGAACCAAATAACGATATGCGAATCTCAGCAGAAGATGAATTAAATCATTATGAGCAGTTTACTTCTCTAAATGCTGCCGCTGAAAATACCGGCTTACCCAATAGTAGTGTAGATTTAATTACTGTTGCTCAGGCCTTTCATTGGTTCGACAAAGATAAATTTAAATTGGAATGTCAGCGAATATTAAAACAAGATGCGAACGTCGCATTGGTGTGGAATAGCAAGGTCTCTTCAAGTGATCTAGTTTTAGAAAACGCCGAAATATGTAGGAAACATTGCTCTGCATTTGTGGGATTCAGCGGAGGTATCGAGGAAACACCTGAAATGTTTCAGCATTTTTTTAGGAATGGAACATATGAATACAAAGAATTTGAAAACCATTTAGAGTATGATTTGAATAGTTTCATCGGACGCAATTTATCATCCTCTTACGCTCCGAAAGAGACAGACGATAGTTATAGTCACTTTATCCAATCCCTATCTGAATTGTATTATAAATACAGTAAGAATAACGTGCTTATCATGCCTAATCTGACACGTAGCTATATTGGGCAAGTCTAATCCCAACAAAAATGACCCCCGTTATGAGGGTCATTTTTGTTTATCTGTACAACAGCCTACCTTACCAAAGTATATGTATTAAATTCTCCCTCAGGCGTGCCGTTGAAGTAACTTTTTCCGTTGACTTCGTATCTGATCGCATAAGTAATACCTCCACCACCGTCACGGATGCCCTTAATCTGAATATCACCAATCGCTGGTACCACAAATGTTTTTGGCTTATGCTTGATCATAAACGAATCTGTAAAAGGAACCCCATTCACCAATACCTGTACGTAATCACCATCTTCAGCTGCGTAATCCCAAACCCATATCTTAGTTTGTTCAGCTGTGGATTGATGCTTGACTGTATAATCCTGTGCTCCCATCTTTTCATCAGCAGGTAACAAAACAACTCCTGCTTTTACCGCTGCAGATACTTTGCTAGATAGCACATTTTGCGCTGATACGGAGGAGTCGTACACTGTAGACCTACCAGATATCATTAAAGGAACTATAATTGCAAACATACATATCGCACCAAATATCTTCATGCGTCGATCCAGCGGGTTACGAGATTCCTCTCCCCCAGGATCTCCACCTTCGAATGAGGGAGGTGTATTGAAGTCCATGTTTTGTGTCTTTGCTGATGTTTCATCTCTTTTAAAAATGTCCTGTTGTTGTTTGTCCACTAGCGGTTCTCCTCCCCTCGGATCTCAATGGCTTAACCTTGTAATATACGGACATAGCTAATCGACATATGACGATCTGCACAATCATTAGAATATAGAACGTAGTATGTCTCACTTCATTATTTACTTCATAGCCATAGTTCAAAATAATAAGTGCTACTTCTAAAATAACGATATTTATGAACCCTATTTGTACTAATGGAAATAACCAAGGTAACACTCGATACATTATGCGAAGTGGTGGGATCAGCAACGACAGGCCGATAATAAAGCCACATAATCCGACAATAATAAAGTCACCACTTGGCCCAGAGAATCCTGAAGTACGAATTGTGCTCACATCGCTTAAGAATAACAGGTGTATTATAAATATCACTAGTAACATAGGGAGTATCAGAGCAGCGAAATAGATGAATGCAAATGCGTTTGCAAAGAACGGTTTCATTTCCTTATCCTCCCCCTATATCAAATCCACTAATAGTAATTAAATCTTCTCTAGTCAAATCAGTATCCGCACTCAGACGAATGGCTTGATTATTAACTGCTTTTTCGTATACGTTGCGAACGTAACGCCCATTACCAAAGTATGGATCTCTTCTGGCACCCTCCAACAGATCACTTAGTTTGATCTTAGCTGATTCGTCCAGCTCATACCCTTTACCTATAAAGAATTTTTCAGAGATCTGCATCAATTGCTCGGTATTGTAATTCTCGAATGTGATGATGTTTGGAAATCTCGATTTAAGCCCTGGATTCACAGTTAGGAAACTGTCCATATTCCGACTATATCCAGCTAGAACTATAACAATTCGATCCCTGTAATCATCCATCAACTTGACTAATGTATCAATCGCTTCCTTACCGAAATCACTGATACCACCCTGCGCAAGTGCATAGGCTTCATCAATAAATAGTACTCCATCTAGTGCATTCATAAAGATTTCCCGCGTCTGAATTGCCGTCTGCCCTACATAGCCAGCGACAAGAAGAGACCTATCCGTTTCAACCAGTTTGTTGGTTTTTATAACACCTATGTTATATAGTACTTGGGCTATCGTGCGCGCAACCATCGTTTTTCCCGTTCCAGGGTTTCCTTTAAAAATCATATGAAGCGTCATGGATTCATCCACCGTAAGTCCGAGCTTTTTGCGCTCCTTCTGCACTCTTAACCTTGCATTCAAACTTCGAATGTAATCTTTAACTTCATCCAGACCGATAATCTTACTAAGTTCAGCTTCGAGGTCAAAGTTGATCAATTCCGTGCTCTTAGGTTCAATATCAGACGGTATAATCACATTCATATCTTCCAAGGCTATTTCGTTCATTGCAATTCGGGCCGATTGATTTCTTGTGATCTCTTCGATATAGTTTCGAATCATACGGCCATTTCCAGACGGAGTACTTTGATGCTTATACAAAATATTAATTTGTTCATTTAAAATGATGTTTCCGGCTTCAGCTAACATAAAGCCCTTGTCTGATATAAATTTAAGAGCAATGGCTTGCAACTCTGCTGCTGTATAATCCGGAAAATTGATTTTTAGAGGGAAACGTGAGTCTAGCCCCGGATTAACCTTAAGGAAATCACTCATTTCCTTCTGGTAACCTGCCAAAATGACAATGACTTCGCCACGATAGTCTTCAATAAGCTTAACGAGTGTATTGATAGCTTCATTTCCGAAACTATCACCGTCAGATGCTAAGGCATACGCCTCGTCAATAAACAACACCCCACCTAGTGCTGACCTGAAAACTTCCTCCGTTTTCTGAGCTGTATGACCGACATACTTGTCGACAAGGCCACCTCGGTCTATCTCAACCAGTTGCCCGGATTTCAATAACCCCATATCCCTGAACATATCAGCCACAATCCTAGCTATTGTCGTCTTACCAGTTCCCGGGTTACCACTGAAAACCATATGCAAAGATTGGGTTACATCAACCTGAATTCCGGCACTCTTTCGTTTTTCCTGTGCAATGAGTTGTCGGTACTGGGTCCTCACAAACTCTTTTACTTGTTCAAGTCCAATAATCGGTGCCAATCGCGCCTCAAGATCGAATCCACTTCTTTCATCAAACTTAAAATCTTCATATAAAAGCATATCGAGTGGTATCCCAGCATGCTCAAGCACCCGCTTCGATTGGTTAAGAATTGTAGCCTCTATTACATTACGAACCAGACGCCCATTGCCACTATCATTTTTCCCTTTGATTTGTTTTTGATCATATAGCTGAATGAGAGGGTCCTTACAGTCTTCTGCAATCTGATAACCTTTTGTTTTAGCTATAACCAGAGATATTTGGTACATTTCTTCAGATGTGTAATCCTCAAACTCAATGATATTAGGAAACCTTGATTTCAAGCCGCTATTTACTTTAAGAAAATCATTCATTTCTTCCTTATATCCGGCCAAAATAACTACCAAATCATCCCGGTTGTCTTCCATACTTTTAACAAGGGTATCAATAGCTTCAAGACCAAAAGTATCATACTTGTCTCGGCATAAAGAATAAGCCTCGTCAATGAAGAGTATGCCTCCTAACGCTGACTTGATCACATCTTGAGTAAGTTTTGCAGTATGCCCTACATATTGGCCGATAAGATCCGAGCGAGTTACCTCCCGCAATTGTCCGGTTGAGAGGATCCCTAAAGCTTTGAGATATTTGGCTACGATTCGTGCAATCGTCGTTTTTCCTGTGCCAGGATTCCCAGTAAAGATCATATGCATAGAAACTTGCGAATTCTTAAAACCTGCATTTTCACGAATTTGTTGAACCTTAAGATTATCCTCCAGCTGCAGGATATATTGCTTGACTGATTCAATCCCAATAATCTTAACTAATTCCTGCTTGATCTCTTCAAGGCCAGTGTTGCGTTTACGAGGGAGGACATCTGCCAGATGAACTTGGATTCCTCTGATCTCTGCGACGAACCCTCCATCTAGAACAGATATCTTGATGGATTCATTTGGCTGTAGCGCATTTCTCAATTTATACTCCGCTAGAGGCCTATAGAGATTATCTTGGATAAATATTTCAATGCCACTAGCTCCCGTAGCACTTCGATAAGCCATGATGATTCGTTCATGAACAGCTTGATCCCAGAACAGAGTAACTGCCAACTGAGCGACACATTTTTTGCCGAGAGCTTTCATGTAATTCATCGCAAGCTCCAATAGATCGCTATCGCTAAAATCTCCTGTAAAGATGAAGTCGCCCACTATATTCATAAACTTAATGCCAAAAATATCCTGAACCTCTTGCTCCGATTTGACTGAAGAAACCACAAAAATCTTGCCATTAACCCCGATTTCGCTGATCGAGTTGCTTAGAAGTGCGCCGGTTGCCTCAATCAAGTTATTATCCTGAAAGATATACCTTGCGCCAAATGTATATTTCCCTATTAAGCTCAATGTCGTAATGACATCAATTATACTAGGATGGCATTTCTCTGGGTTCTCGAATAGAACGATTTCTGGCGTATTATATAAACATTTGTATAAGTCAGATAAAAATAGCCTTAACTCGGAATCATGGGTATAAAGTGAGAGATCTATGATTGAAATTAGAGGATTGGTGGCAAGCCTACGCTCGTGAAGTAGACCAGCCATATGAGTAATACTGGTTCGTTTTCCTGTTCCTTCGGGGCCTAGCACAACGATGATATTCTTTGGCTTCAAGCGGTCATACCCGGTAACATAAGGTCTTTTGAATGCAAGGCACAACTGATCCAAATACTGCTGTTGCCCAACAATACGCCGATCTATTTCGTGTCTAATACCTTGGAATATTGCTGTTAAATTAGTATTATCGGGGGTTACTATTGTCTGAGAATTGGGAGATCCATCTCTTCTCCATGACGATCCCGTTCCTGCTGAGTTACTTCTTGCGTCCCCACTTGGAACCGACGGCCCCGCAGTTGGTGGCATCTGCTGATTCATCGTGGAAGCAGATCCTCCGCTACCTCTTGGTACAGGAGTTTGATTATTTAGTGGATGCTGATGTTTTGGATTATTAGGTCTGTATCTGGAAATGAACCCTTCCTCTTGTATCGCCTGAATAATATTCCATTCAGGAAATAGAAAACGGATTATCCCTTTGAAATCAAATCGCATTCTTGTGTCCGCCTTTCTTAGTCGTAGCACTTGAATCTTGCAATACTATTCTACAATAAAGGCAGATATTCCTTTATATTGGAACATTATACTTAAAGAGAAATTCCAACTGAATCATGTGAGTTGGTATTATATTTGAACAAATAACAATAATCGAATGCCACCCAGAGTCCGTTTTTGTTATTCAAAAAAGTTGACATATAAGTTTCCATAATTTATTATATCGGTAATGGATATATCCATTGCCGATATATCCACGCATGATATATAAGGAGGTGTAGAATTGTCTAGAAATGATTCCATGTTGACAGAGCAACTAACAGATTCGGCATATTATATTCTACTCTCGCTTCTTGTCCCCAGACATGGTTACGCGATCATGAAGTACATTGAAGAATTAACAGAAGGCGAAGTAACGGTAGGCCCAGCTACACTGTATACGCTAATTAAGAAAATGATGAAGAACGAACATATTGAAGCAGGGAGTTCGGATGACGAACGACGTAAACCTTATATGGTAACCATCAAAGGCAGAGAGATCGTCATGAACGAAATCGAACGACGCTCACGCATGGCACAGCATGGATTGAAGGCAATAGAATCCGCTAAGGAGGAGAACGAATATGAGAAAAACTAAAAGTCATCGCTATATAACATCACAAGGGACCGCCTTTGCAGAGAAAAAAGAGATGCTGAAGATGGGGAAATTGGCACAGCAAGGCTGGCAACTGGAGTCTTTTGCCTTTCTCGGTTATCGTCTACGTAAAGCGGAACCACAGAACCTCATCTATGAAATGGATTATCATGTAGTTCATAAAGCAGATATGAATAATTATGTAGATACCTTTGCAGCCGCTGGATGGAATCATGTCTGCTCTGCGGGAAGCATACACGTCTTTTCAGCCCGACCTGGCACAACTCCCATCTATTCTGACAGAAATACCTCTTACGAGAAGTATAATAGAATTACTAGATCTGTGGGAATGGTTACCCTTATTTTCGCGATATTTGCTGTCGTGGGTTTTGGGTTAACTGCCTATACAGAGAATAAAGATAGCTTTATAGAATCTATCTATTTCTACTTGGGCACTGTGGGTATCACCATCGCTGTACCCGCTTTGATGACATATACCGCCCTTATGTTCAGAAGAAGAGCCGAGAAGAAGGTATAAACCCATTTCGAACCGATTAATCATATAATCCCTTTCGGTATGTACCTGGAGAAACTTCGTAAAAGTTACGGAAAATACGGTTGAAATAAGTATAGCTACCAAATCCCGAAGCCTCGGCGATTTGTTCAAGAGTCATTGGGCTTGATTTCATCAAATCCATAGCTAGAGAAAGACGTAATTTATGTACGTATTGAAGAATAGACATCCCATACTCTTGCTTAAACACCCCCATTACTCTTGACATACTGAGCCCTACATGCTTTGCTATTTGCTCCAGCTCAATGGAACTCGTCGCATACGATTCCAAATAATGCTTAATACGCAGAGCATGATAGGCTGATATTGAGGAAGGCTCGGATACTTCAGACACCGCCCGATCTATTAAATAACATAAGGCTTGCAGTAGAGTAACCTTAAGTTCAGTTGATCCTCCATCCAATCTCCGTTTCTCTAACACTAATTGATGCCATAGTTCCCTTAACCTCCCCTCATCAGAGACCCGTGAAAGCTGCGGACGTTTCACTTGACCCCACCACCGATCTAGCCAAGTTCCGTTACAAAATACATAATAATCCGCACTTGTACCAGATCCATTCGACCCCATATTAATACGCAGATCGTACAGGTCTCCTGGACGTAAAAGTAGTAGGTCTCCTGGATATAATTGATAAGCACCTGACTCCAGAACTACTTGGCTACTACCTTCTGCTTGGAACCGAAATATATATGAATCCGTGCCTTTACTCATATTCATCTGGAAGGGATTTTTGTGTATTGAATAATCACATAAGATCACTTCAAGGTCAAAGTCCATTGTTCTTCATCCCCCTTTATATTTTCGATGTTATCATATTGTTCAGGTTTGTACATGTTTTGTTTCTTCTTTATCTCACTTAATCTTTCTATAATTATCCTATATGAACTTATGTTCAACCTATACGGCTAACAAAGGAGATAAGAACATGACTATGCACAAAATACGTGTAATTCAAACTGCTCAAGACACTGCGGATCGACTTACGGAACAAGAGGCTCTAACTTTCACTCCGGATCTTCATGATGATCGTGAGAACCAATTGATCAACGTTTATGACGATATTGAGTATCAGGAAATCATCGGATTTGGTGGTGCCTTGACTGAAGCTTCGGCTGTAACTATTGCCAAACTAAGTGAAGACAAGCAACAAGAGATCCTCCAGGCATATTTTGATAAAGCTACAGGTATTGGATACACCTTCTGCCGCTCCCATATCAACAGCTGCGACTTTTCATTAGGTAATTACTCTTATGTAGATGTTGAAGATCCTAGTTTGGAGAGCTTTGATATTTCGAGAGACCGCGAAGCGATTATGCCACTGATCAGTAAGGCGGCGAATATCGCAGGCGATGAATTTAAGTTGTTTTCTTCACCTTGGAGCCCACCAGCCTGGATGAAGACTAACGGGGAAATGAATAATGGAGGCAAGCTAAAACCAGAATTCCTTGAGGTTTGGGCCCAATATTTTGTGAAATATATACAAGCCTATGAAGCTGAGGGTATTCGTATTTGGGGTCTTAGCGTACAGAATGAAGCCAAGGCTAAGCAAATTTGGGATTCCTGTATTTATACAGCCGAGGAGGAGAAGGACTTTGTTCGCGATCACCTAGGACCCGCCCTTGAAGTGAATGGATTATCTCACGTTAAAGTCATGATCTGGGATCATAATAAAGAGCGGGTATACGACCGTGCAAAGGTCGCTTTTGAGGATGAGGCTGCTTCAAAATACATCTGGGGAATTGGTTTTCACTGGTACTCAGGTGACCACTTTGAAGCACTATCTGCTGTTCATGACCGTTTTCCTGATAAAGCTCTTGTGTTTACAGAAGGATGCCAAGAAGGTGGTGTTCATCTAAATTCTTGGAAGACCGGAGAACGCTATGCTCATGACATCATGGGCAATCTAAACAATTGGATGTCCGCTTGGACAGATTGGAATATCGTCTTGGATGAACAAGGTGGACCCAACCATGTAGGTAACTACTGCGATGCTCCAATCATAGCGGATACAATTCAGAATGAAGTCATATATGAAAGCTCTTATTACTATATCGGGCAATTCAGTAAATTCATCCTTCCAGGGGCTAAACGTATCGCTTCAAGTAAGTATACCGATCAACTAGAAACATCAGCCTTCAAAAATCCAGACGGATCCATCGTTGTTGTTATCTTAAATCGGACGGATAATACAATTCCCTACGCCTTACGTTATCAAGGGCAACTTGCGGATACAGCGTGTCCTCCACATTCGATTCAGACTTTGATTTTTTAATATCTTGTACGTGGAAAAGAGATGATTCCTGTAATGGGATCATCTTTTTTTGCGTCCTTCGGACTCCTCTCATCTTCGATAATTGGCCGAAGATACTATGTGGATTCCTCCCTCTTTCTATTAAACTAGGGATTAAATCGTGTCTTTATCAACCTCATGCCATAAATAATCAAGTAGGATCGGGGGAATATACATAGGTCTTATCCATTGATAGGTCAGATCAAGTAAGAGTTCTCCAAGCAAAAAGTTCCCTTTCGTACTAAGCTGCATCTTCCATTTTCCGCTAGCTACAGCCTTACCCTGCCCTACCCTTTCTCCGGCCTCTTCATAGTAGAATTCTTGTCCTTTACTTCGTTCGATATCCGCTAATGCAGATTCATAGTTTCGCTTCTGCTCTAACTCTTTCGCTTCGGTGAAATCAGAATCATACACCTGTGAAAAATCTAGTCCTTTAAGTTTATTTCGTTCGATTAGATCTTTGAATGCTTCAGTGACATAAACTCTAGTTGTTGCTCCCTGATTAATCTTAAACATATAAGTGTCTTCTGGCACTTTATGAAAGTCAAAAACAAGTTTATTAAATCCCGCCCATGAACCATCATCAAATGTCCTAAAATCAGATCTCTGCCAATCTACACAATCTAGCACATTAGTAACATTTACCATAAAAAACTCAAAATCATCATGAATTAGCGGAAGAAATTCTACTTCATTGCAGGTGAAAGGCTCCATAAGTTCCTTCACTCTTTTCGATACAACCGGCTGTCCAATGATATAATACGGAAAATCTTTATAGGTTCTTTTAAACAAGGTTTCTAGTTTAATTGGTGTCCAGATATTCTGTTTTGGACTACCATCAAAATCTGAATGAATGGGATGTTCATCATTATTAAACACTGCTGAAAAATTCATTGCCTTCGAATGTTCTCGAAACTTATAAACCTTCATTTAAAAAAACACCTCCTTAAATATGGATCTAGACTTCATAACATATGACTATCATTTTGCGACTGTTGCTGTATGAGAAAATGAGCTCTCTGTTAAAACTACATATTATCGTTTCATAGGATTCATCCAGAATAAGTAATCTTAAATCTCCGACTTCTCAACCTCATGTAATAAACAAGGTGGTTCTGATGAATCATCTTCCAAATCGATTGGCAGGGAAATACTCCATAGTCTATTAAATGTACAAAGAAGTCGCCCCTTTTGGAATGGCGATGTTACTTCCATTCTACAGAAAGAGGCGACTTCTTTGCATTGTTTTATATGTAAAATTGTGACAATTCATGTTCGAAGTAGCGTAGAGGATGGAACGATTTCGGAAAAGCGTTAGCGGTCGCCTAAAAGCTTTCCTTTGGAAAGCTACTTCGGAAGCATACGCTTGGTCTCCTAATTTCAACCGTTACACGGTTTCAATCCAGAAATTTGGAGACCGTAGCGATTGAAGGAACGTTCCATTCACGGAGCATCCACTCAAAACACTCCTACCATGAGAACCATTGCTCAATCGGCGGATTGGACACCGACTTCACATGATGGAATTCATTATTACCCGGGTGATAGACGTAGTCCTTCCTATATTCTTCAATATTCTGCATAATATCTCTGATCGCGTGAATGATGTACTCTATCTCACTGTTTGTCATAATAGGATGAAGCGAAATACGTACCCAGCCGGGTTTATACGACAAATCCCCTGTATCAATGGTATCCGTAATTTGTTTGGACACGGTCTGATTCAAGTTAAATAAATAGTGCCCAAATGTTCCTGCGCAGGAACAGCCTCCCCTTGTTTGAATGCCGTACCGATCATTAAGTAGACGGACCATCAAATTATAATGAATATTCTCCAGATAAAAAGAAACAATGCCCTTTCGTTCGCTAATATGTCCGTCGAGCACATGCAGGCCGTGGATTCTTCCCAGCTTGGGTAGAAGAATGTCGAGCATCTCCCACTCTCTATGCTGCATTTGCTGCGTACCCATTTTTTCTTTTAATGTAATACATAGTGCAGTTCTAATCGTCTGTAGAAAACCCGGAGTACCCCCATCCTCACGCGATTCCATATCCCAGTTATAACGTTTACCGCCCCATGGGTTACTCCAAAGTACGGTTCCTCCTCCAGGATGGTCAGGAACTGGACTTGAGATCAATCTTGAATCAACGATTAGAACGCCACTAGCGCCAGGCCCGCCCAAAAATTTATGCGGGGAAAAATAAATAGCATCCAGCTTCTCCAGCGGATGAGCAGGATGCATATTAATGTCGACATATGGCGCAGATGCAGAAAAATCGATAAAACATAGTCCTCCGTATTCGTGCATTTTCCGAGAAAGTGCATGATAGGGAGTTTGAACACCTGTCACATTAGAGCATGCAGTGAACGCACCGATCTTGAACTTACGATTCTGATAATCCCGGAGCTTCCGTTCAAGTTGCTCAGGATCTACTAAGCCCTGCTGGTCCGGTTCAACAATAACCACATCACCGATCGTTTCCATCCATGATAATTGATTCGAGTGATGCTCCATATGCGTCACAAAAATGATCGGACGTTCCTCTTCAGGCAATAGAAGTTTTTCTCGCAAATGGTTAGGTACTTTTAGCCCAAGTAAACGCTGCAGCTTATTCACCATCGCCGTCATTCCTGAACCACCTGTTAGCAATACGTCACATTCATCCGCATGAACATGACTCTTAATAATATCCCGTGCATGCTTATAAGCCAGAGTCATGGTCGTTCCCGTCACATTCGATTCCGTATGCGTATTGGCAACAAATGGCCCATACACATCTGTAAGTTTGTTCTCAATGGGCCGAAAAAGTCGACCGCTAGCCATCCAGTCGGCATACAGTATCCCCTTTTTACCATATGCCGTCATGAAAGTCTGATCGATTCCGATCATTTGTTTTCTAAAAGGATAGAAGTACGTCTCCAATCCACTGACACAGTAGGACTCACTTCCAATTCGCGCTTGAAGCAATGGTGTTCTCCCCCCGACATATCGCTACTCTAATGTATGCCCAGTGAAAGAATTGGGTTAATGCGGGTCAAATAAACATCTGTATATTAGATTCAAGAGCGCCCTTGAGAAAATCTTTAGCTTCAACAATCTTAACTTCAGGGAGAAATTCCTCCTGCTTAAACCCCATGACTTCCACGGACAGTTTGCATGCATAGAAATTAACTTGTTTTTTTCGAGCACCCTTAAGAAAATCAATCAATCGTGGTGCGTGATCGTCGTCCATCATATCCAATAGAATTCGCTTGCCTACACCGGCCCAGTTCATTTTGGATAAGGGTAGATCCTCAGGACCTTTGGGCGAAATGAATGAAAACATTTTTTCGTACAAAGTTTTATCATCGTTAGACATACTCTCTGGATCACGAATCAAAGATAATCCCCAGAACGCAAAGAATATATTCACTTCCACATCCATCTCCCGAGCCGTATTCGCTAAAATGAGCGCAGCCATCGCCTTGTCATATTCCCCACTGAACATAATGAGATCCATTGTTTTGGTCATACTGATACGTCCTCCTATATCATAGTTTGCTGTTATTGTTTACCATGAGGGGAAAATTTATAGCAGAGTCCTGTGACAATTGTGAGCAAACAAAAATGGACACCCAACCGTGTCCACAGCACTACATAATATATTTTGACCCAAAGGTAATCCCAATCCGAATAATTCATGTATAATTGTTATAACAGTTGAATAGTATAATTAAGGAGGATAATAAGGATGGGTAAGGTGAGTCAAATGGAGCGGAAAGTAACAAAGTTCGGAAATAGCCTCGGAATCACAATGACAGATGCATTAAAAGAAATCGGTCTTGAACAAGGTGACGCTGTTCAAATTGAAGTTAATCCTGGCAGTGGAGAAATTGTAATCAAAAAGGCCAATAAAGTATCATTACCCGATGGGATCAGTGCTGATTTTTTTGAAAATCTATCTGAAGTACTTAGTGAATACGACCAAACCTTGAAAGGATTAAAAGACAGATGAAAATACGTTACTTGTCCATTCAAGAAACTATTGCGATTAACTTTGCCATGATACAGAGATATAGTGAGGGAGAGCAGATTGGCGTAAAAAGCTCCAGTCTGCTTGAATCGGCTATAATGCGACCTCAGTCTTCGGCATTTGAAAAAGATGCCTATCCATCGATCTATGAAAAGGCGGCAGCATTGTTTGAATCTCTAGGCCAAAACCATCCATTTCATAATGCTAATAAAAGAACAGCTTTTACGGCGCTCGTTATTTTTCTTAGATATAATGGATTCCTCTTTAAAATGGAGCAGAAAACTGCAGAAGATTTCACAGTGGACATGGTAAATCATAAGTACTCTTTCAAACAGCTTGTTACTACCATTCGAGCCCACTCAATTAAGGGTTAATAGAATGATTTTTATGAATTGAACAGCTCAATTAAGAAATGTATGCGGTTACTACTTGTGATATAATAGCATCTATTAGATTAAACAAAGGTCACAATTCGAGAGAATAGATAGGAGTGTTGTTGGAGATGAGAGGTTACAACATTATGCGTCCACTAATGCTAATTATAGTCGCGCTGCTTACGAGAGGTTTGGTTACTAACCTTTGCATTCTATTTGGGATGACGCCTGAATCAGCTAGTAGCATCGGTATGTTTGGTATGATAATCGCTGCGATTTTCATGTATATTCGCTTGACCAAACGCCGTCCTAAATAAAAGAATAGGCACCCTTTTCCGTTAATTACCTTGTTATGATGCCCCCTCAATAGAAGATATTTTCCACTGTTGATCCCCGCCATCAAAAATGAGCGTAAACTGCACGACCACATTTTCTTTAGTCATGGTCATTATTTTAGTTTCTTTATCAGCCATTATTACCTTGTATTCAACGTCATCAAAGGCCATAAAGTAGTAAAACTCACTAGTATCTTCAAACACCGATAGGATATCAAAATCACTAACCATCTCGGGGGATGTCATTTGGTCAGTTTCTTCCTTTGCACCCAAAAATACAGCTTCAATATAAGTTTCGATTAAATCCTCAGTACTCTTCGGATAGACAAATCCGCTCTCATCATTCTTATACGAATCAACAGGCTCGTCAAAGCTTTGACCATTCCAATTGCTCGTACTTATCCTCTCAAAACGCGAGAAATGTCTATATGCGACAGCCTTATCGAACACGCCATCGTTGCTACCATCCTCTAATAGATCCTCTCCCGACCCCGTAGCTGAGGCTCCATAATAGAGTTGATTGACCTCGCTATCACTAATGCCATAAACCCCTGCGCCTTCAAGGAAAGCACCATTTGTAATGCCGGTATAGATATAACTTTGTCTAGAGCTCTCTAGATTAATCAGGTTAATATCATAGATATAATAGCCCCCAGATTCTATTCCAGGTTTCAACAGTTGGTAATTAGACTGCGTGTCACGGATCACATAGTTTGTATCATATATTTCCTTATCCGGGCCAAAACTTACAACATACTCTATATTCCCATCTTCATCCATATCCTTGCTTAATATTTGAATAAGACTATTATTTTTGTCATCATCCAAATCATTTAAAAAACTCAATAATCCTCTTGGTACCTTGACAGTTCCTTTTAATGTATCAATCGAAACGAGTTCTTCTCTGTCAACGTTCGTATCCTCGTCTGTAGTCATGAAATTGAAAGTATCTTCCTTCCAACCATTCTCATAAATATAATGTCCTTCATATGTATCGTAGGAATCATCAGCCGCATCAAAAACCTGTATTACTGCATCCACGCTCTGATCTCCTATAGCAAAATCGATCACCTTTGCCGTGTTCCAATCCGTTCCGTCTACTCCCTCCCAAGGTGCTATACCCATTGCCCCATTAATTTCAGCAAATAGTCCACTATCCGTTCTTGAACGAAGCTGTTCTTGCGCATTCATTACAGTAAGTGCGGTTGTAAGATAGTTTATAATCTTGTCCTTCGTATTAAACTTCTCACACATATAATAGATATCAAATTGGGTGTCTGGTTCATGCAGGATAGCTATCTTCCCTTCATCATTTTCACTACAGCTCCAAGAATCAGATGACACGAAGATATCGTTCTCTACTTGATTCGCCTTCTTGCGAATAGTAAGCACATCAGCTTCAGTTATTACGGGAATTTGCACTGCAGAATTATTATGCTCTAATTGGGTCGTTTGCGAATCTTCTAGAGTTTCTTGTTGGGAAACTACCTCTTTGTCCTTACATGCCGTAAGCATTAAACAAACGATAACCAACATAACTATAAGTTTCTTCATTATTTCCATCCCCCAGACACTTATCGACAACTATTATATAGGCATTCTCCATCTATACATGATAGCTTTCAACTCTGTCCAACCACTCGCTAATTAGTGAATTAAAGACTTGTGCCTGCTCTATTTGCAAATTATGCCCTGCTCTATCTAATACAGCAAATGTTCCTCTTGGGAACTTTTCTAATATTTCAAAGGCATCTTTATAACCCACTACAGAATCTTGTTTGCCTAATAAAAAAATACTCGGTTTCTCAAATTCCATCTGGTCTATGCGAAATGAAAATCCATATTGTTTCTTGATTATAGCCAAAAAATGATCATCTGCAATTTGACATCCGGCCAAAACCTCATTTTTATATCTGCACCAATTATACTCATCAAGAACCACTTGATTAGAGCTAAAATCTGTGACTTCTTCCTCTGTTAATGTGGCAAGGAACCCGTTATCTCTATGTAATACAGCATGATTAGGTACTATTCTGTCCTCGTGATGGGGTAAAATGACTGGACAAATAAATGCAGCACCTCCCACCCTTTCCTTTTGTTTCGCCAGGATCCCCCTAGCCAAGTAACCACCATATGATTCGCCTATAAGCAAGTAGGTTTGATCCTTAATCAAAGATTCAATAAGTGACAACACGGCATCCAGCATTTCATCCGCATTGTGGATATCGTCATAATCCCTTGTCATCCCCATTCCTGGAAGGTCAATATAGATTCTTCTCCATCCATTTCGATCGCTAAAGATAGGTTCCATGCATGCGCTCATTAGTCTATGATCAGGAGAAAATCCATGTATCATAATAATCGGGATACCTGTTCCCAGATCTTCATAGTAAATATCGGCGTTTGCAACTTTACAATAAGGCATATGATCTTCCCTTCTATTGATGTTCTACCAAAATTATACTATAAATGTTTGCATCCTATTAATAGCTTCTACAAAATCACATAATAGCATGAAGCCGAATGATCGCTTGCGCCCGGTCAACGACCTCCAATTTTCCATACAGATTGCTAATATAGTTACGAGCTGTACCTTCGGCAATATGCAGCGCATCCGCAATTTCACGATTGTTCAATCCTTTGATTATAAGCTGTGCCAATTCCTCTTCCCGCTCTGTCAGCTTGATGTGTTCCAATCTGGATGTTGGTAAGTCTTCATAATCTTCCGTAAATCTATTCAGCCTTGCCGCCAATTTGGCCGCCACTGCAGCTGGAAGAATAAACTGGCCTGATACTGTGTCGCGGATCGAAGCAATCATTTTATCCCCGTCCATATCCTTCAGCATATATCCACTAGCGCCATACGCCATTCCTTCTATTATGTAATCTGCATCTATAAAGGTAGTCAAAATCAAGATGAATATATCAGGACAGCTCCGTTTAATTCGCTTCAACGCACTAATTCCGTCCATAACTGGCATCTGAATATCTAGCAGTACCAGATCAGGATGTAGCGATTCCACCATTTCGCAAGCCTCTTGTCCATTCTTAGCTAAGCCTATCACCTCAAAATCATCTTCCAAATCCAAAATGGTTCTGAGTCCTTCCCGGGTCAACATCTGATCGTCAGCGATCACAATCGTTATCTTATCCATTTTCTATCCCCAATTCATCGCATCGGGTACGGCAGATCCATCGTCAACAAAAGGCCTTGGTTAGGCCCGGAGTCGATAGATAAGCTACCGCCCAGCTGTTCAGCACGCTCTTTCATCGATTTCAATCCAAATCCCATCGTAATATTGCTCGTACCAATTCCACGATCTTCTAGTCTAAATTGCAAATTCGACTCGACAATCCCCAGCTTGAAATGGAATTCCCTACTCCCTCCGTGCCTCATCCCATTGGTCAAGCCTTCCTGCAGCGCATGATAGATCGTCTTCTTATGGGCTGTCGTCAACTCGGGCAAATCACGAATAGCCGTATGGATGACAACTCCCGTATTCCGCTCCGCATCTCGAATAAGCTGAATCAACATACCTCCGAGATCGGCATACTTGTCCTCTTTCAACAAATGAACAGAACCACGGATTTCATTCAGACTGTGTCGAATAAGATCCTGCGCCTCTTTCAGCCGTATCGAAGCGCCCTCCGTATCTTTGTAAAGTAGCCTTTTCCCCGCTTCGATCTGAAGAATCGTCGATGTGAGCGTGTGCCCGACAATATCATGAATTTCTTCAGCGATACGATTTCTCTCCTCATACACGGAGACTTCCGCCAGAGCCAAGGTTGTCTCACGCATCGATTGCTCTAATCTGCGAGTCCTTTCTTCAACTTGATCCTCCAAGCTATCTTTAAGATACTGTATCCCCGAGTATAGCTGGGCATTTGCAATGGAGATAGCACATTGAGAGCCGAGCATCTTCAACACATCCAACCGCTCTGGAGTGAATACGCCCGCTGACAGATTATTCTCCAAATAGAGCAAACAAATTAACTTATTCTGATGCATAATCGGCAGGCAGAGAACTGATTTCAATGCCTTGTTCCTTACATACGAGTTTCGGACAAATATCCCTTCTTTGGCCGCATCATGCAGCACGACTTCCTCTCTCGTTCTTGCCGCATATCCGATAATGGCCGCTGGAACCAAATCTGACTCGTCCTCAATCTGGACTGACTTGATATGTTGCTCCTCTGATGTTCCGTAAGCTTCAACAACCCATTTACCGTCATGGTCGAAAATGATCGCTCCGGAGTCTGCACCCGCATTGTGAAGCATAATACGCATCAGCGTGTCCAACAAACGGCTCATCTCCATCTCTTCTGTTAACGCTTGTATGGACATAACAACAGAGAGATAATCTACTTTCTCCAAGTCCGACCCTTTACTCACGTGCAGAAGATGGCCATATTTGTGTTCCATATCCACCGCTTTCGCCATCGCACCCCACTTGATATAGGCTTCATACGCTTCAGTCATATAGATCTTTGCTAGCTGTAGCTTGCCTTGGTTAAGACCATATCTACCGTAGCACTCTGCGATCATTGCTAAGTCATGGATTAGACCATATTTATGTGCAGCCTCAATTGATTGTTCGTATAACTCTTCAGCTTGGCGATTCTTCCCCTTCAACCTGGCCATTTCAGCTTTGATCATTAAATATTTGTGCTGATAATTCTCTGGGCACCGCTTGGCGAACTGCTTCATTTTTTTTAGACACTTGCGTAGGTTGACCCAATATTCGTTTTGTTTCTGGGCTGTAGCTTCTTCATAAAGTTGGGCCCAGACTAAAGACTCATACGTGTATTGAGCTACATTCTCGATGTTGTCACCACGCGACTCCAAAATGGCAGCCGCCTTCATCAAAGCCGCATTCGCATCGTGGTACTGACCGAACAAATAACCGGGTACATATTGCAGAGAGCAGACAAGTTCTTCAATCATATGAAACTCATCTCCATGAACCGATTCAGCAAATTCCCCCCAATTAATATCTGTTGCCTCAAATGGGTCATCTGGTGAGCGGTATCCCGTCAAGCGGGTGAGAAGAGCGGCAATAACTGTCGCTTGCTTCCAATGCAGGCTATTATTTTGTCTAAGGAGGTAGCCCGAATGCGCAATTAACCGTTCATAAATCTGCCCGAGCGGATGACCGAATTGCAGGAGCGAAGCACAATTAATCAGCACGCTCTGATTCCCATGCCACAAATCTCCAGATTCCAATCCCACTTTGCCGGCATGCTCGGTAAACGTTTCAAGCATCGTGTGGTCATATCGTCGCCAACTATCGTGACACAAGGCAAGTGAAGAAAGCGTCTTCACATAAAGTGTTGGATATGGTTTCGATATGTTACACGCAAGCATGCCCCACTTAAAAGCTTCCTCATCATGACGAAAATGATAATACTGAAACATAGCATATCCTATAAACCCGATTGAAGCTTCAGGCGTCATGCCGTAGTCCAGTGTTATTTCGACCATGGTGAAAACGGAAGCGAGCCAGCCCTTCTTGTTTATAAAAAAGCAGGCGTTGCTTGTATGTACCAATGCAGACATAGCTACTTTGCGAGCTTCATCGGTCATCGTTGGCAAATTATTCAGCATTCCAATCTTATGCTTCCGAATCTTACGACTTAACCGCAGCCATTGGAGAGTCAATTCGAGCGAACTTGGCTCAAAATTGTGAAGTACATTCAATAATTGCAATGTTGTATGGCCTAAGGAAATGACTTCCTTATAATTATCATCGGATGACTCCAATTGAATTTTCATAGTATAAACGAGCGCCTTGTCCAAATGGGTTGTCGCCTTGCTGATCAACAGATCAAATAACTCATTTGTCGTCTTAAAGTGAGAGCATAAATACTCCACTTCCGCCCGTTCCCGGAAAGATCGGAACGCCAACGTATAGTTTTTATCCCAACAATCGTCATCCAACAGTGCTGTAGCATGGCGTAAATATCTCAATGACGTTTCGTAAGCAGTCGATTGCTTTGCCTTCAAACCCGCCTGCAAATTCAACTTCGCCAATTCTATCCTTTGTTCGAAACCATCTATATTTTCCAAAGCCTGATTCAAATGGTTAACCGTTTCGAATACCGTTACTCCATCGCCAGATTTCAAGCGATCGACTAATAAGGAGCCGATCCTCAAATGTAAGGTCGGACGCTCATCCTCAAGAACAAGGGCATAGGCTGCCTGCTGGATGCGATTATGCTGGAATTGATATAGATTACCACTACCATCGCCGCTAACCGGCTGTACCAAACGCTCTTGCACTGCAATTTCCATCACCTCTGACAATTCCTCTATGGGAAGTTCGGTGATCGCGAAGAGTGTAAGCAGATCAAACTGGCTGCCCAGAAATGCAGCCCTGCCAAGTACATAGACTATCTCGTACGGAAATAGCTGTAATTTATCTGATAAATATCCGGCCACATTATCAGGTATGTTCATTTCCGCAATGAGCTGTAAATCCCATTGCCAGCACCTGCTTGATGGTTCTAAGGTTATTTGCTTATCGTTCATTAGATCCTGAAGAAACTCGCTCAGAAAGAACGGGTTCCCATCCGTCTTATGAAGCAATACCACCGCCAACTCATCCGTAGCCTTATCAGCAACATCGTGATGCATAGCATCACTTAGAAGTTGCTTGATATCAGCTAGTTCAAGTGCCTTCAGCGAAATTCTATTCATTATTATGCTGCTTTCCATAAGAGAACTTTCCAAATGGCAGAGCGGATGTAGCATAGGAATCTCTCTATCTCGATAAGCCAATACAATAAGCAGATGTTCTGTTGCTCTGTCCTCTAGCAGATAAGTAAGATATTGAAGCGATGCTTCATCCGCCCACTGCACATTATCAAGCAACAAAACCAAAGGGCGATCACGTTGAGAAAATAGTTGGATAAATCGGTTCATGATCAAATGAACTCGACGCTGAGCTTCCTTAGGAGGTAATTGCTGTACGGGAGGTTGTTGGCCAATCAGCAATTCCAACCTAGGAACCAAATCGATTAGCAATTGCCCGTAGCCATCTACGGCCTTCAGAATACGCAGCCTCCAAACTTCCGCTTGTAACTTAGTTTCCATCAGCAGTTGGTTAACCAGATCTCCAATCACTTGATTCCATATATCATATGGAATCGAGGAATGATATGGATCGAATTTGCCCATAGCGAAGAATTCTGGGAAAGGGACAACTTTTCGAATAGTTTCCTTTATGAAGGTCGTCTTCCCTATTCCAACGTTCCCACTGACCCAGACCGTCTCTACAGATCCGTTCGATACCCGCTGTAGTGCTCCAAGCAAACTTTGTTGTTCGGAGTGCCTTCCGTAGAATTGGGGAGGGACAGTCCAATACTCTGGAATATCCCGGCTTGCGAGTATAAAGGACTCGAATCGACCTGAGGACTGGAGTCTTGCTAACCCTTCTTCCAGATCCGATTTAATCCCAAACGCGCTAGCATACCTCTTGTTTGGGTTCTTCTCCATACATTTTTCAACAATTTCAGAGATAGATTCAGGGATAGAAGGATCCCGATAATGTAGAGGCTGGGGCGTATCAGCCAAATGACGATATACGATATCTACTACGTCTTGAAGCTCGAAAGGCAGACTCCCCGACAGCCATTCATATAAAATAACCCCTAGTGAATAGAAGTCAGAACGGTAATTGGGTATCATTCCTGTTCTGCCCGTCTGTTCAGGGGATATGTAAGGGAGCACAGCATCCGGCCGACCATTTGACACGGCTAGCGGACTCTTATCTATGTCGGTTGAACACATGCGGATATCAATCAATTTCACTTCATATGTATCGAGATTAACCATCAGATGAGCTGGGGTTACTTCATTTAGCGTAATGTTCTCTTGGTGAATTTGCATAAGACAATCGGCTATGGATGAAGCAATGCGAAGTTGTAACGGAAGCTCAAATATATTCTTATGTTTACGTAATATCTGATGGAGCGTATTGCCCCCAGTATCCCGTAAGAGCAGGATTGGTCGATCCTTTATAATCTCCAGGCTATATGCCTCTATTGCACCTCGGCCACCCAATTTTGTAAGTATGTCATATTCGTAACGGAAAGCATCAACCATGACTGGCCCCGGGTATTCATCACATGTCGTCTTGGCGATAACGTTCAGCCCGTCCTCATGACGCACCAACCTGTATAGTTGCATATCTATGTTATTACCTATTAACTCCAAAGTTCGGTACCCTGTCATTTCGAACATAAGTTGCACTCCCTGTATAAGACAATATGTACATTTAGATCTGTATAGGTTAATTGTACCTATTATAACATTAGAGTTACTATTGCCGTATCTTACCTTGTCTTTCTTTCAAAATAATAAAAAAGACCTCCTCGAAGGTTAATGTCATTAAGTTAAAGCATAGGTCCAAAAATTAAGAAAAGAGCAGGTTATCGAAAAGATAGCCTGCTCTTTTTTTTGCGCGAAACTGAGAAATAGAACTTGACAAGTAGATTGAAATGTGTGGCGTAGCCCCTTGAAAAAACGAGGAGGTTACGCCAATGAATGAGTATGCGAATTCACTAAAAGAAACGCTGACATCCCTTCTACGAGAAATGTCAGCCGCACCAGCACCTTATGTTACCCGAAAGAAAAAGCTACCCTTTGAAACGGTTATGCAACTCTTGATCTCCATGGGTGGGAACAGCATGTATAAGGAACTCTTAGAATCGCAGGGCTATGACGTAAACACCGCGACCACTTCTGCTTTTGTCCAGCAGAGAAATAAAATCCTGCCTTCAGCTCTGGAATTCTTGTTTCACAAATTTACGCAAACCTATACGGATATCAAGCACTACCGAGGGTATCGATTACTTGCTGTTGACGGTTCCGATTTGCATATCGCAACAGACTCTGCGGATACGGACACCTATTTTCAAAGTCAGCCGAACACGAAAGGCTATAACCTTCTGCATTTGAATGCAGCCTATGATTTGTGCAGCAGACTTTACGTGGATGCCATTGTTCAGCCACGAAGGTTGTGTAACGAGAGAAGAGCACTAGCAGATATGGTTGACCGTTCCTCCATTAAAGACAAAACCATTGTTACTGCCGATAGAGGTTATGAAAGTTACAACAATTTTGCGCATATTGAACGCAAAGGGTGGAACTATGTTATTCGGGTAAAGGATTTAGATTCTAATGGTATTCTTTCAGGCTTGCGTTTGCCCTCTGGTGGAACGTTTGATATGGACGTTTATCTGACACTCACCAAAAAACAAACCAAAGAGATCAAGGCTCATCCCGAAATTTACAAGTTCGTCCCTTCCACGTCTACTTTTGATTTTTTGGATTTGCATGAGAACTTGTTTTATCCCATTTTTTTTCGGGTTGTTCGTTTCGTCCTGCCGAGTGGCGCTTATGAAACCGTCATTACGAATCTTTCTAGCACTGATTTCCCACCCGATGAACTCAGGTCTATTTATAACATGCGATGGGGTATAGAAACCTCTTTCAGGGCATTAAAATACACAGTCGGTCTGACGAGTTTTCACGCAAAGAAGCGAGAGTCCATCACCCAAGAGATTTTCGCAAGAATGATCATGTACAATTTCACTGAAATGATTACCTCGCACGTAGTCATTTCTCAAATGAATAAACGGCATCAATACCAAGTCAACTTCACGGTCGCCGTTCACGTTTGTAGACATTTCCTGCACTCAAGAGACAATGGATCCCCGCCCGATGTTGAAGGACTGATTCGCAAAAACATTTTGCCGATTCGACCCATTCGCCCAGGGCAGAAGAATACGCGCAAAATTCGCTATAAATCAGCTGTTAGCTTCGTTTACAGAGTAGCATAATTCGTTTCACATGAACATTTTTTAAGCGGGTATTTCATCCGCTTTGTTTGCTGTACGCTTTTTTTCTTGCTTGCGCAAAAAAAAACGGCACAGTTCTTTTACCCATGCCGTTTCGGATTTCATTTTTATTCTCGGTTTTGTTTTGAGCTTATCTTAATGACATTGCCACGAAGGTGGTCTGTTTTCACTATGAAGCAACCTTTGCCATCAAAGAACGATATCTGCCGCACAACGAAAGCCAATATTTCCTGATGAGCTATCCGGTGTATTCTTGCTTCTGGCCGCCACCCGATAACGATTACAATAGGATTTATGGCATAAATATGAGCCTCCGCGCATGGACCGTGCCATTCCACTTGATGGCCCTCTTGGGTCTATGGATTCGGCTGACAAGCGATAACTCGGTGTAAACCAGTCCTGACACCATTCCCATACATTTCCTGACATATTGTAGAGGCCATACCCGTTTGGTAGATAAGACTTTACGGGAGCAGTACCTGAATAACCGTCACTAGCATGATCTTTGTCAGGAAATTTCCCTTGCCAAATGTTACATTGATGCTGCCCACCCAGTTTTAATTCATCTCCCCAGGGATATCGTTTCTGGATAAGACCGCCTCGTGCGGCATACTCCCATTCCGCTTCCGTCGGAAGACGTTTACTGGCCCAGCGACAATATGTGTCAGCATCATGCCAAGACATATGGATAACTGGATGATCAAGGCGTTCGTCCACATGAGAATCTGGACCTTCAGGATGACGCCAATTTGATCCCTCTACCACCCACCACCATGGAGTTTGAGAGGCCACTTGTGTCACCTTCTTGCCTGTCTCTTCAGAAATAAAGGAATGAAAAACGTAAGACCAGCCGAACCGTTCCGCATCTGTAACATAGTTTGTTGCCTCAATAAAAGCAGCGAACTGCTCATTTGTAACCGCCGTTGTATCCAGCAGAAAAGGAGAGACCGTCACGTTTCTAACGGGTCCTTCTCCATCGGATGGGAACCCTTCCTTGTCATCCGTCCCCATAAGAAAAGTGCCTCTAGGAATAAGGATCATCCCTGATAAATCTTTCTCACCTGTCAACCCTTGTACAGACTTACTATCTCTACATCCATCGATGTACCCTTTTCCCAGAACTTGATTACGGCTGGCTGAGCAGCAAGCATGTATATTCTCTGTCATGTGCAAATCTCCAATCTGGGGATAGTTCCTGCTCTGTTTAAAAAAATGCTACACCAAGAAATCCTGAAGCAACAATGATCGTAAGTGGATGCAGTTTATTTTTGATGAGACCATATAGAGAAGCGAATACAATGATTAGCGTACCTAGTGTCTGCCAAGTAAGGAAAGCGTGCTCCTTGCCCATAAATCCAAAACGAATCGCAGCATAAGCAATCAACCCCGTAATTACTGGACGCAAACCATAGAACAAAGTTTTAATCCACTTGCTGTCCCTCACCCGGTAAAAGAATATGGAAATAATAATGATGAGAATAAATGAAGGTAGAACCATGCCTAACGTCGAAGCCATCGCTCCTTCAATTCCGGCTACACGATATCCGATCAAAGTTGCACTGTTGGTCGCAACAGGACCAGGTGCCATCCCTGCGATCGATACAACCTCCTGAAATTCCATTTCAGATAACCACTCGCCAGTCATGGCTTCATGCTGAATCATCGGGATTATCGCGTACCCTCCTCCAAAGGAGAGAAATCCTATTTTCATAAAGGTCAACAGTAAATTCCAAATCACGACGTGTCCTCCCTAGATGTAATACTCCGGATACTTTGACTCTTCATCAGAGTAATCCAAGCACTCCTTTTCCGTCCGTACCTGGAGCCCTAACAACTGCTTTACTTGCAAATATACAAATCCAATAAGTAAACCAAATGCGATCACATAGATTGGGTTAATACCGGTTACAAGTAACACGACCAGTACGACCATAGCCGTTGCAGCGGTTGTCTTGTCGAATATAGCATTTTTGGCCATTCGATATGCAGCTACCAGGATTAAGGCAATGACCGCACCATGGATACCCTTCATTGCGGCATCGACCTTCGGTTGATCGGCTAATTGCGAGTAGACTGAACTAAGTAAACAAACAATGATGAAGGTTGGAATCGTAATTCCTGCTATAGCTGCAATAGCCCCAAATACTCCCCCGCGCCTATAACCAATAAATGCCGCGGCGTTCACTCCAACACCACCTGGTGCGGAACCGGCCAGAGAGAGGATATCATCCATCTCCGCTTCACTCATCCATTTTCGTTTAACTGTAATTTCTCGCTCTATCATCGGGATCATCGCATAACCTCCCCCGAAGGTAACGGGACCAATTCGTAAAAAGGCCCAAAACAATTGGAACAGTAGGTCAACCCTTGCATGTGCAGTTGTCTTTGCGCTTGTCTTTGAACTTGTCTTTGCAGTCACATTTGTTATCATAAACATTCACCCTTAATTCTGTATTACACTCATTATAACACTTTTTCTCAAAATGGAATTAAGTTTTTTTCACTATAAATTACATTTAATTCAATATGGGTTATACTGGATTTACTCTTAATTATTAAAAATTATTTGGGGGTATATTGTGGACAAGCGCTCGACACTCATTCTATCGCCAAAGAAACTCCTATATGACCGAATCGCAGAACAAGGTACCGTATCCAAATTAGACCTTCTAGAAGCATTTTCACTTACCAAGAGCACCATGACCCGATTATTGGAAGAGATGACCGGCGAAGGATTGCTGATAGAATCCGGCTTTGGGCAATCTAGCGGAGGCAGAAGGCCTATTCTCTACCAGATTAATCCGTCATACGGTTACATATTGGGCTTGGAAATCTCAAGGGTATACTCCTCCATTGGATTATTTGATATGCAAATGAACCCAAAATCAATTGTTCATTGGCGAATGGACGAAGCATTCACACCAGAGAAATTTTTGGAGCATATAAGTAGTCAGATACGTGGCTTCCTCAGGGACCACCAGTTGGTAGCTAGTCAGATTATCGGTATAGGAATTGGGGCTGTTGGTCCCCTTGACCGGGACAACGGCTTGATCCTAAGACCACTACACTTCCCTGCTGCAGGCTGGAACAACCTCCCTATATGCAAGCTTGTGGAGGAGCGGACAGGCTTCAAAGCTTTGCTGGACAACGGTGCTAATACAGCACTTCTTGGAGAGCGATGGTCCATCCGGCATGCCAGCATTCAGCATATGCTCTATGTACATGCTGGAGCAGGCCTCCGCTATGCGATGATGTCGCATGGAAGTATTGTTCATGGCACGATGGATATGGAAGATGCAATTGGTCAAATGATCATTCAGACAGACGGGTCCCGACTAGATAATGAAGGAAATTATGGAGCTCTGGAAGCATTCGTATCCGTGCAGGCGTTGGAACAACGTGCACGTTCTGAAGCAGAAATGGGCAAAGATCATATACTCAAGACGTATAAAGTGTCGGTAGAGAAGCTGACTTACGATGTATTGGTCCAAGCCTTTAGAGATGGCGATTCACATGCCCGTGAATTATTTACCCAAGCCGCTATTCACTTCGGAATTGGCTTGTCCAACGTGATCAACCTATTACATCCTGAGACCATCATCCTAGGCGGTGCGCTCATCCACTCTCACGAATCGTTCTTCCAAACGGCCGTGGAAGTAGCACAGAAAAATACTTACCGCTATCCCGAATACCAACCTCAGTTCTCCCTAGGTCAATTGAAAGAAGAAGCTGTGGTGACGGGTGCGGCAATTATGGTAAGAAATCATATGGCTCTCTAGCCTAGCAAAAAGGTTGTCCCCAAAACATATCCGCGTTTTGGGGACAACCTTTTCTATTAGAAATGAAAGATGCTGCTATAACAGCTGGCAGCAGTTCTTGAATTTCTTCCCGCTCCCGCAAAGGCATGATTCATTTCGACCTGGAAGCGGATGACCCATTCTTCTGTACTCCTGCATCTGCTCTGCTTTGAGCCGATTCGCCAGCACAATCATTCGCTCATAAGCATGTGAATAGAACATTTTATAACTTTGGCAGAAATAATCCACCTCGGTACGGTCGTTAACATCTAACCAATTCCGGTTGCGAGGACACCCCCCATGACAAAAGCTAAGGTATTCACAAGTCCGGCAGGCTTCATTCATATTTGGCTTCATCTGTAGAAAATCATCATACACCGAGCTTGTAAGCAGTGACTCTAAATCCGTTTGACCGATATTCCCTAACCTGTGCTCATCATCAATAAAAAAATCACAAGGGTAAGCATCGCCATTCGTCTCAAGCACCATCATCTTCGGACAGCATGAGCTGTGAATACACTGCTCCACCTGACGATGCATAAATACAAGTAGCATATTCTCAAAAATACGAATGGGCAGCTCGGGATAGCCCTCGTTATACCACAAGTCAAATGTACGACACAGAAATTGCCCATACTGTTCAGGTGTAATACGGAAACGCCCAGGCATATCGCTCTTCTGCGAGACAAAATCCATACAGGGGATAAACTGAATGTAAGGAAATTTCTGTTCTTGGTAAAATGTCATCAACTCGTCTGGCTTCGTCACGTTATCTTCATGAATCACCGACAGTATGTTATACTCCACACCGGCTTCCTGTAAATGGCGAATCCCACGCATGACCAGATCAAAACTGCCTTTCCCCGACCCCGTTACCCGGTGTGCATCATGAATAGGCTTAGGACCGTCCAGACTAATCCCAATCAGAAAGTTATACCGTTTAAAAAATTGTGCCCAATTTTCATTAATAAGAGTTCCATTAGTTTGTAACGCATTACTAATCGTCGTATGTGGTGGTGCATACCTAGCCTGCATCGAAATTACTTGTTCAAAATACGGAAGTCCCGCCAACAGTGGCTCCCCTCCCTGCCAAGAGAAGGTAGCTAAACCTGATGACCTATCCATGTACTGATAGATAAACCGCTCCAGAAGAGCCGTATCCATCACTCGGATCGGTTGATGAGGATGACCCCCAGCTGTACTGTAATAGCAATAATCACAGGCTAGGTTACAATCCTCGGAGACCGTTTTCCACATGACATGAAGGTTTTGTGGACTCGAAGTCTGCACGCATGTGCTCATCGGGCTCTACCCTTCCATTGCAGATAATCCCTTGCATGAAGGAGGCCGTCAGATGTGGCCTCTTCCGCAAATGTACTGACCGATAACGGTGGCAAGGAATCCATATCAAGATATGAAATACACATAATTATTTTCTCCTTTACTTAACTTAAGTGAAGTAAGCATACCCATATGATCAACAGGTTGAATAGTAAGCATGTCACTTCAACCCTCAAGTCTATCGTCAGCAAGATTTAGAGTTGTTTCTAAATGTCTATTTCTGAAACCTAGCTAATATAGATCAAAAAAGGGGACAAACGGTTAGTTTGTCCCCAGGCTGTCGAGAAAGTCTCGACAGCCTTCTTTATGAATTAATTATTTAAGACGACACCGCGTTAATGTTGTATAATATAGGTAACTATTATAGAACGGATGGTGTTCTGTATGCTACGTTCCAACCGAGAAAAACAACAAGTCTACGAGTTTGTTTCCATAGAAGATTTGGTCCCGCAAGATCATTTGCTGCGCAAAGTAGATAAACATATCGACTTTTCCTTTATCAATGAAAAAGTTCGGCCCTTGTACTGTGCGGATAATGGACGACCCGCGATTGACCCTGTTGTTTTGTTTAAGATGATATTTCTCGGATACTTTTATGGCATTCGTTCCGAACGCCAATTAGAACGTGAAATTCAGACCAATTTAGCTTACCGATGGTTTCTAGGCCTCGGATTAACAGATAAAGTGCCCGACCATACAACTATTAGCTGGAATCGGCGAACTCGGTTTAAAGGTACGAACATTTTTCAGGATATTTTCGATGAGATTGTCTTGCAGGGCATTTCCCACCGGATGGTTGGCGGACGTGTTCTGGTGAGTGACTCTACCCACGTGAAAGCAAATGCGAATAAACACCAGTACACAAAACAGCAAGTGCTGCAAAATACCAAAGATTACGTGGACGAGCTAAACGCCGCCGTTGCAGAAGACCGGAAAGAGCACGGAAAAAAGCCCTAAAACCTAGAGAGGAAGTGACTGAGGACAAAGAAATTAAAGTAAGCAAGACGGATCCGGACAGCGGATATATGATTCGGGATGGCAAACCAGAGGGCTTCTTTTATCTGGACCACCGCACGGTGGATACAAAGTACAATTTTATTACGGACGTGCATGTCACACCGGGAAATGTCCATGATTCTGTTCCCTATTTGTCGCGTTTGGACCGTCAGCGAGAACGTTTTAAATTTGAGGTCGAAGCTGTTGCATTAGATTCAGGTTATTTAACTACGCCAATTTGTCGAGGTTTACAAAGCAGAAATATTTTCGCGGTAATTGCTCACCGAAGATTTCATCCGAAGCAAGGTTTGTTTCCGAAATGGAAATTCACGTTTGATGCAGAGCGAAATATTTACGTCTGCCCTGCAAGCCATGAATTGGGTTACCGAACCACAGATCGCAAGGGTTATCGGCAGTACGCGTCCGATCCAGAGCATTGCAAGAACTGTCCCTTGCTGGACCAATGTACGCAATCCCGAAACCACCGGAAGGTGGTAACCCGACATGTTTGGGAAGACAGCAAGGACTGGGTACGGAATAACCGGCTCAGCAAGTCCGGCAAACAGTTATACCGTAAACGAAAAGAAACGATAGAGCGAAGCTTCGCGGATGCTAAAGAGCTCCATGGGTTTCGCTATTGCCGTTTGCGAGGGCTACCAAACGTCAGAGAACAAGCACTGATGACGGCAGCCGTACAGAATATGAAGAAGATGGCGATCCACCTGGATCGCCTGGAGTACCGGGTTTAAACCCCTAGTTTCCCGATTTTATATCTGCCAAAATAAAAAGAGAAACCCGATGTCATGAAAATGACTGGGTTTCTCGACAAGCTGGGGACAAACGGTTAGTTTGTCCCTTTTACGTCCAGCCTTTAAATAAAATACTATTCGGGTCTCATATGAGATAAAACGGCAACTGGTTTGCGACCAACAACTAGACTGTCGTCTTGTACATATCCTTCTTCACGACCCTTAAGCTCATGAACTAGTGCCGAACGCCAATATTGAATACGTTCTTGCAACTCAGAATGATGAATTACATTGTGTAGTTCACTAGGATCCGCTACTAAATCGAAGAATTGCTCCTCACCTGTTTGCGAGTACCAAATATACTTTTCCTCGCCATTCGTTACCCAATGATTAGAATTAATACCTTGCTCATGCTCACCATGTAGATATTCACGCCATGGATTTTCTAGTAATTCCTTATTAGCTCGTGCTAATTTCCATATACTTTCCCCTTCTATTGAACCTGGGATTTCTGTGGAAGCAGCATCTAATAGAGAAGGCATAATATCGCGTAATTCAATAACCTCCGAAACTACAGAACCTTCCGCTAGATCTAGGTGACCTCCCAAATCATTCACAATAAACGGAATATGAGCGCTTCCTTCATAGGGTAATGATTTTCTAAATAAATGATGATCCCCTAGCAATTCGCCATGGTCAGAAGTAAACATAATAATCGTATTCTCTCGTTCACCATATTCATTTAGCACCTGTAGAAAACGACCAATTTGATGATCGATATGTGTAATTAAGGCATAATATGCAGCCATGGCCATTTTCATTCGACGCTTCGGAACAATGCCTCGCGTAGTAACAGGATTAAATCCATTCAACCCTGGGTCTTCCTTCATCGCCCATTCTCCGACAGGGGGATCGGGAAAGTCTACATCTTTATACATATCAAAATAGGTTTGTGGTGGATCAAGTGGAGAATGCGGACGTACGAATGACATCCACAGGAAAAACGGCTTACTCGGATCCCTACGGCGCAAGAAATCGATCGACTGACTAACCGTCCAATTCGTTGGATGCAGGTGTTCTGGAAGTGTCCACGGTCTTGCAACTGTAGATGCATTACAGTCAAGTCCTAGATCAAGTAGGTCTGCTCCTGGTACTTGTCCACGTAGCCATTGCAAGTAATCATCCGTTTCATCATAGTGTTCTTGAACGGCAACATTGTGTTTATTGCGGCTATAGTGTAAATAACCATCGTGCAACACAACATTATGGAATCCAAGCAGACTACGTGCTGGATATACATGCATCTTACCAACACATTGCGTGTGATAACCAGACTTGGCCAATTCTCCTGGTAACGTGGTTTCGTAGTTCCACGGTACACGTTCCTGATAGCCGACACGTCCGTGAGAAGCCTGCTTTAGCCCTGTGAAAATAGCTGCACGAGCCGGTACACATGTTGGCGTTGCAGAATAAGCATGGTCAAATCGCACTCCAGTTCGAGCTAATTCATCCAAATTAGGTGTTTCTACTACGGGATGACCTAAAATACTAAGACAATCAAATCGCATTTGGTCTACTGTTATCAGTAGAATGTTGGGACGCTTAGACTCCGTTGTTGGATTCATATCGTTCGCCTCCTCTTGATGCCATACTAAACTAATCAAACGATAGCTTCAATAATATTCCACTAAGTAATATTATGTTTAGATTTCGTACCACTTGATCTCATTCGCTTCCAGCTTGAGTGAGAAGCTAGAGCCGTCTCCATGATAAACGATAGTTTCCTGTGGCTCATAAGTGTTGTTCACGACGCAGTATTTGCCGTTCTTAACATAGGCATGAACCTCAACGTTGTAGTTTTCACTGAACCAACGGTTTAACTCATGGTCACTGTTAGCGCTCCAGAGAATAGCACGGTAAAGTAGGCGACTGTTCTCGAAGCTGTATGGCAAACCACTTATATATACGCCTCGTCCGCTGCCGAATTCGTTGGTAGCGAGTTGGACTTCTTTGTCGATGTGACGGAGAATGGTGGTGCCTTCTAGTGCAAAGATATTTTTCTTGCCCTCACCAAAGTCGATTTCCTTGTTTCCATCACTGTTTGTTTTGCAGTCTGCAGTAATAAAATGATCATGCTCATCCCAGTTATACTTATCATAACCTAGGGTAAAGCCTCGTTCTTCCTCTACGCCGAGGATATTCGCCAGTTGAAAATATCGGCCATTGGCTTGATGCGCTGTTGGCTCACCAACACCGATGAATCCACCGCCCTCATGAACAAATTTTTTCACTGCGGTAACGATATCTGTATCCAGCCACCATTCTCCGCCTGTATAGGCCGTATCCGCATCACCAATATTCAATATAACGTCAATTCCATCCAGAATGGAGGCATCTTGCTTGATATCATCAAAGCTAATGAACTTTACATCGAAAGGTGCACCGGAGAGTGCTTCAATAATGCCAGCATAGCTGTAATTTTGCTTATAATATAGTGCATGATGGACCATATGAGTGCCCCATGCCCGCATTTTACCCCAACAGTTAAGCACCGCTACAGTTTTAACACAATAAGGTGTTGTTCCCTGTACGTTGTCGTAGAGAGTACGGAACTCATCCGTCACGCTTTCTACATAGTCGATAAACTCTGGGAAATCTAGTGCAAGCTTGAGATATCCACCATAGCCAATCCGGTCAATCGGTTTGCGCAGGATAGCCCGACGTGCGGTAACCCAGTTCACTTTGGCTTCTTTAACAGGATCTCCACCTTCGTGGAAGGTATCTGGGAAGAAATAAGGTAAGAAACGACCTTCTGTGTATTTAACACCTGGAATGTCACTGATCAGTCTTAGTGTCGAACCATTACCAACACTACCAACTACAGCATCAAGACCAATCGTAGCAAATTCCTCCATGAAAGGCTCTGTACCAATCCAGTGATCGCCCAAGAACATCATGGCTTCCTTACCACATTCATGGGTAATATCGACCATTTCCTTGGCAAGCTTCGCAACTTCACGGCGCTGGAAGGCTTGGAAATCGCGGAACTCCTTGGTAGGTATCCGATAGTTATTATTGTAGTAACCTTGATCGATAATAAACTCAGCTCTGAACTTATAGCCAACCTCTTCTTCAAACTGTTCAAGGATATAAGGGCTAACAGATGCAGAATATCCGTACCAGTCCACGTATTTTTCACGAGCAAGTTCATCGAAGACCAGGGTGAATTGATGGAAGAAAGTTGTATAGCGAATCACATTAACATAAGGATGATCTTTGATAAATTTACGGATACGCTCCATCGTGTAGGCACGGGTTTTCGGTTGACGAACATCAAAGGTAATTTGATGCTCAACATCTTTCCATTCATTTACAACAGCATTATACATATGAACAGGATCCCACATAATATAAGCCAAGAAACTAACGGTGTAGTCATGGAAAGGGACTGTAGCAATGGTTACATCACCTGTTGTGTCGTCATAGCTCCATTGTTCAGTCGGGACAACCTCTCCTGTTGTGCGATCGATGACCTCCCACCAGCGTTTGATATCATCACGGCAGTTCACTGTGAGCATATCGGGATATAGCCCCTTCATTAAGGTGATGGACAGGCTTGAGCCTTCAGCCGTGTAAATCGGAGTCATTAGATACATTTGTTGAATCTCATCAGGATTCGCATTTGCCCATACGTTATCCTTCCGAGTTGTATAATAAGTCGAATAGACTTTAGCATCGATTTCCTGTAGTTCCGTGGGAAAGTCAGTACCATCACAGTCACGTACGGCGTCCGCTCCCCAGCGTTTCATTACCTCATGGGTTTGGGAAATGACGTCCAAATCAGTCGGTATCGTGACGCGTCCTCTAGTTTTACTCATGGATGAAAATCTCCTTTATTTATATTTACGATTATAGAACCATAGCAGACCGATCAGCATGGTGAGCCCAAGTAGCATAAGCCCAAGTCCGGGGGCACCAATGTGTTTTTGCCCGACAATAACAAGTGCCATGCCGACGATAAATATGATCAGCATCAGTACATTGCGAATAAAATTCTCCATCGAATCATTCATATTAGCACCTTAACCTTTCAGCCCGCCCATAGTCATACCTTGGGTTAGCTTCTTTTGTACTAGAATATATAGAATAAGGGTTGGAAGCATGACTAATACTAGACCTGCGTACATCTGACCGTATTCAACAGCAGATTTTTGTGCTGCCATTAGGTTCATTAAGCCCACCGGTAACGTTTTAAATCCTGGTTTGGGTAGTAGTGTCATGGAAACGATATATTCGTTCCAGAAAGATAGGAAGTTGAATAGAATAACGGTTACGATGCTGGGCTTGGCCATAGGCATAATGACTTGCACCATGGTGCGGAAATATCCTGCGCCATCCACGGAAGCAGCTTCCTCGTATTCTTTTGGTAGTGATTTGAAATAACCCGACATAAGATAGATCGTGAAAGAAAGTGACATAGAAGCATAGACGATCGCTAGTATGAACAAATTGTTCAGTAGGATAGGGTGCCCAAAAATGCTGCGAACCACCTTGTCCCCGTTGTTAAGCATAAGGAAGATGGGAACGACGATGTAGTTAACATTGATAAACAAGCCCGCCATGAACATCATGTTCCAAAAACCGTTTCCTTTAAATTTAAACCGTGAAAGTACATAGGATGCGGGCAATGCAATAGCGAGTAGAAGCCCTAGTGCCATTGCTGTCACAGCAACAGAGTTAAGCATGTAGCTACCCATTTTTGCCTTTAGCCATGCATCAGCAAAGTTCTGCAGATAGATCCCTTCTGGAAGCGCCCATGGACTGCCATAGAACTCACCATCTTGTTTGATGGAGGACATGAACGCCCATAGTACAGGGACTATGATGATTACGGCCAAAGCGATCAGCACCACGTAAATGAAGCCTTTATAGAACTTATCGCTACCGCTATTCTGTGTGAGTTTATCTTTATTCATTTTGTCCCCTCCTTAATATTCCAAATGATCTCGTTTGGTAACTATATTCAAGATCGCAGCAAGCGCAAACGAGAATAGGAACACAACAACACCGATTGCCATTCCGTATCCATACGAGGAGTTGGTATAAGCTTCTTTGTACATATAGCTTAGGAACACCTCAGTGGAACCGTCCGGACCGCCGCTCGTCATAGCCATTACGAACAGGAAGCTCATATTAATAGTGCTGATGATGAAAAAGGTGAGGGTGGTGCGTATGTTCGTCCAGATCAATGGGATGGTGATAGAGAAAAACTGAGTCATTCGTCCAGCACCCTCGAGCCCAGCTGATTCATATAAACTCTCAGGAACGTTGGCCATACTTGCCATATACATCACCATGTAATAGCCAATCGCCTGCCAAATCATCGCGCCCCCAAGGCTGAAAATAACGATTTTCTGATCTCCGAGCCATAGAATTGGATCGGATCCTGCTCCACGGAACAAATTCAATATGGAGTTCAAAAGCCCGCTGTTTGGATCAAAGATCGCAGAGAAGATCGCACTGATTACAACAACAGACAGGATATTCGGAATATAGAAAATGACGCGTAATAGATTTTGGCCTTTCAGTTTTTCACGAGAGAGCATTGATGCAAATATGAGTGCGAGACCAAAGGTCACGACCGTGACTACAACAATAAGTAGCACACTATTTTGGAAAGTCTGATAGAACTTGTCACTTTGAAAAAGCTTAGTGAAATTTTGCATCCCTACAAAGGTTTTGTTATCTGTATAGCCGCCCCACTTGTAAAGTGACATCCGAAATACATCAAATGTGGGGATAATCAAGAAAATGACGAACAGGAGAACGGCGGGTGCTAGACAGAGGAATATAAAACGTCCTCTTCCTTTGTTGATTTCCATTGGCAATCTCTCCTTCTTAAGGTCAGAATAATGGTGGACAGCTTATGCTGACCACCATTATTCTCAGGCTCTCTTTAGATCCCTTCATTGATGGGAAATCCTTAGAAATCCGCTTTATTATTTTTTCATTGCTCCGCGCAGGGCATCGCTTGCTTTAGTGATTGCTTCAACCCATTGTGCCTGAGTCTTATCACCTGTTACTAGTGAATCGATCGAGCGGAATACAGTATCGGAAATATTTACGCCTTCGACTGGATCAGTCGTTGCAAATGCGCCCATAGATGCTTTTGCACCCGTGTCATAGATACTGTAGAAGAGTTTGTTGTCACCATCGAGCTTGCTAGACATGTCTTTAATTGGTTGAACCGCACCGACTTTTGCGAAAATAGCTGCTGCTTCATCTGAATAAAGGTAAGCGATAAATTGTTTTGCTAGATCAGCATTTTCAGCTTTTGCAGGAACCCAAATTTGCTCAAAGAAAGTGTAAGAGTAGCGGTCGCCGCCATCTTTTACTGCCGGTAGAGCAGTGAAGCCCCATTTGAAGCCCTCTGCACGAGGAGCTTTACCCATTTCGCCAACTACCCAGGTGCCGTTAGGCATAAAAAGTGCTTTGTTATCTAAAATAAGTTGTTGGTTTTTAGTAAAGTTATCTTTATTAGCATTCGCTGGAACCGTTTTTTCTGTGTACGTAGCTAGTTTAGTCATGATATCGAATACTTGTGTAGCTTCAGGAGTTTGCCAAATACCTTCCGTGTAGTTCGTTGCTTTGGTGAAGAAATCCGCACCACCTACTTCGTTAAGTAATGCATAGAAGAAAGAATCAAAGTAACCAGCCATTGGGTAGGAGAACAGTGCGATGCCCTCAGCCTTAGCCTTATCACCTAGAGCCCACATTTCATCCCAAGTAGTAGGAACTTCCCATCCTTTTTCCTCCAACAAGCCTGCATTGTAGAATAGACCAGTAGGACTATAGAACATAGGCATCAAGAAGGTTTTTCCATCGCCATAAGGGTTTGTAATCGTTGTATCGGTGAATCCTGGGATAAGTTTGTCTTTAACGGTAACGCTTTCACCAGGAATAGTCATAGACAGCACATCAGTAAGGTCGGTTAAGTTATTATCTTTTACAAAGGTTTCAGTCAAACCTTTTAACTGGCCTGTTGCTAAATGGATGACATCTGGGAAATCGCCAGATTTCATACCCGGTCCAATTACATCTTCAATACTTTTGTCGATTGTAGTTTCGACCTTCACGCCAGGGGTAGCCTTTTCAAATGCTGCTGTTATCTCTTTCCATACATCAGCACCGTAAGCGGTTTCCAAAGCGGCTAACTTAAGAGTGCGAGTTTCAGTAGACGGAGTAGAATTCGCTGGTGTGTTTGATGAATCTGTTGGTGCGGGACTCGAACTATTTCCCGAATTACTGCCACAGGCTGCAAGGCTAAGAGTCAAGGCTGCTGTAACTGCGAGGCTAAGAATTTTTTTCATAATACCCCTCCGAATTTATCTTTTTTTTGTGTATTGTGTAACCGTATACAAGAGCTTTCTTACTCCTCTACCTTATCCCATCTGGTCATTTTATTTCAACAGACATGTTGCCGTTCATTTTATATATCTTGCTTTTATTATAAATTTATAAATTAGCTAACATGGAATGTTAAAACTCACTTGATTGTGTCCAAATCAGGAGTTTAGTATAATTCTATAGTATATCCCTTATGAATCGCATCTGCTGAATAAATGTAAACATTAATGAGAAAATAGTAGGTTAAGCTTATATAGATTAGGAAAGGACGGGCTGAATTTGGGAAATGTACGCTATTGGCTTCCAGGGGAGAGACGTGGAGAGATTCCCGCTAGATTGCTCTATGTCAGTTCGTCCATTTATGAAGGTGATTGGTTCAGCTTACGTCATTCCCATAATTTTTCCGAGTTGTTTTATGTCCGAAGCGGGCGTGGGAATTTTATTGTAGAGGATGAAATTTTTCCGGTGAAGCAGGATGATCTTGTCATCGTGAACCCGAATGTGGAGCATACCGAGGTATCTATTAGCAGTGATCCTCTGGAATATGTTGTGCTGGGGGTTGAGGGGATGAGCTTTGACTTTGGGGATCGAAGTGGCAGCCGTAATCATGAGATCATCAATTATCGGAATCAGCGGGATGAGCTGTTGTTCTATTTCAATGCCTTGCTACGGGAAACGGAAAATAAAGATGAAAACTATGAGGCCATCTGTCAAAACTTACTCGAGGTTGTAGTTATTAGCTTGATGCGTAGCTCTGGCCATCCATTCTCCGTCGTGGCTACCCAAAGGGCTAACAAGATATGCAGCCGGATCAAGCGGTATATCGACTCAAACTATGCAGAGGAGATCTCACTCGACTCCCTCGCAGAAAAGGCACATCTTAGTAAGTATTATCTGGTACATACCTTCGCTAAATATTATGATATGTCGCCCATCAATTATTTAAATGAAGTCAGGCTTCGTGCGAGCAAGGAGCTACTAGAGACCACGGATCTTTCCATTTCACAAGTTGCGGAATCCACTGGTTTCTCCTCTCAAAGCTACTTCTCACAAAGTTTCCGCCGGAGCTGTGGCCTCACTCCAAGCGATTACAGGGTTCAGACGAAAAAACAAGTTAAATGATAGACGCAGCACAAGAACTATAAAATATTCATAACGAAAATCAAAAACAGACCATCCCAAGGGGTGGTCTGTTCTTCACTCTGAGGCGACTTTTGCCGTCAAAGGACAACAACAGCAGTCGTACGCACTTATTTCTCCTTACTAGTTGGCTGCCCCTAAGTTCAACCCTTAATCGAGCCCGCCACCATGCCCTTCATAATTTGATCTTGGAGAATCAAATAGACAAGAATCGTAGGTATAACGGCGATAGCCATTGCCCCCATCGTCAAGCTATAATCCGTTCCAAAACCATCTGAGAATAGGGCTAAACTCAGCGGTAGCGTCTTGAGTTCCTGTGAATTAATGAATACAAGGGCGAAAGAAAAGTCATTCCAGAACCGTAGAAACGCTAAGATTGAAATGGTAGCAACGATTGGAGTGCAGAGTGGAACGATAATCCGTCCAAAGATTCCCCACCAACCGTTCCCGTCAATCATTGCCGCTTCCTCAACCTCTTTCGGAATCGAGGCCATGTACCCCATAGCCAAGAAGATGGCGATTGGAAGTTCAAACGCCGTATACGGTAGGATAAGTGCTCCATACGTATTTAATAGGTTCATCTGTTTCATCATTAGAAATAATGGAACCAGCGTACTATGAATCGGAATGAGTAGTCCTGCCATGAATAAGGCCACGGCCACCTTTTTAAATTTGAATTGAAACCGTGACAATACGTAACCTGCCAGAAGACCAAAGGCAAGTGTGAGAACGACTGAAGATAACGTCACGAACGTTGAATTCAGCATCGCCCTTCCCATGCCTCCGAGCTCCCACGCTCGAAAGATATTCTCTTTCATCCAGACCAGCGGCAAGGCGTAGGGACGTTTGAAGAAATCCTCATTCGTCTTAAATGCACTAATAAACAACCAATATAAAGGATAAAGTGTAAACACAGCATATCCGATGAGAATCAGCTTTCCTAGACCGGAAAGTCCTCTTCTTACAAGTTTCCTATTAGGGGAATCCATTGTGGTTCCAGTGGCCCGAGTTGTTCTGAGTTCCACACTCCTTCCTCCTTCTCGTTATTCCGCTTTCCTACGTGTCAGGAGATAATTAATCCCGATCAGTAAGGCGCTAATGATCATGATGATAGTTGACACGGCAGATCCATATCCATAACGGTAAACACGAAACGTATTATTGTACATATAAGTGGCTAATAGCTCAGTTGATTGCGCCGGTCCGCCGTGCGTCATCACCATAACATGATCGAACGCCTTCAAACTTCCCGAGATACAGAGCACCATGGTTACAATCACCGTACTCCAGATCATGGGTAGTGTTACATAGACCAGCTTCTTGCCCCCATGAGCTCCATCGATATTAGCTGCGTCGTCAATTTCAGGCGATATATTCTGTAGTGCTGCAATAAAGATGATCATATAGGGCCCGATATTACTCCAGTTAATCGGAATCGTGATCGCAAGTATGTTGATATGAGGTTCAGAGAGCCACGCCCGAGTCCAAGACTCTAAGCCGATAGCCTCTAAGACCGTATTAACCAATCCGAACTGCGGATGGTAGATATATCCCCAGATGAGCCCTACAACAACGGTTGAAAGCACCATCGGCATGAACACCGCAGAACGAATGAATCGAGAGAAAAAGGAATTCTTGAGTAACACTAAAGCTAACAGAAGCGCAATAGGGATTTGCCCCAAGATCGCTGAGATCACCAGAATCAAGTTATTCTTAAGCGCTCTCCAAAAAATAGGGTCTTGTAGTATTTCACTATAGTTGCCAAAGCCAATAAATCTAGATGCTCCGATGCCTTTCCATTCAAACACTCCATAATAGGCGGACCAAAAAATCGGAATGATGACAAAGACCACAAACAGTAGTAGCGCCGGAAGCAGGGCTAGTGCAATAAATCCTTTACTCCGTAGAGCGGTAGGCATGATAAGTCTCCCTCCTTATGTCTACTCAGGTTGACCTCGTTATGGGGTAATTGATCTTGCCTGTGCGTCTTGAAGTTTCTTCGCAACGCTCTCTGGAGTACCGCCTACCATAATTTCCTGTAGTCCGTTGTTGATCACTTCGCCCGCTTCAGCAGATAGATAAGCATCATAGACTGGTGTGATGTTGGTCTTCTTCACTAAATTGAACGCTTTATAGTAGAGCGAACTTACCTTAGCTTGATCAATCTCTGTATCGTACATGACCATAGAATTACTCTCAGCAATGGCTTTCTGAGCCTCTGGACCACTAACTGCATAAATGAGCTTAAGTGCTGCTTCTTTCACTGCACCTTCTGAACGCTTGCTTAATGCCATACCCCCACCTGCACCACCGGAAATCGTGTTCGGATCCCCTTTACCACCTGGAATGGACGGAAGCACAGTGACATCTACAACTTTCATTTGTTCTTCACTAGCAGATGCTGCCAAATTCGTAAGCGTCCATGCGCCGCTGACCATCATAGCTGCATTCCCTTGGATGAAATATTGCTCTGCTTGCGTATTATCGATACTGTTGGCGCCCTCTTGGAAAGCCTTATTATCAACAAGTTGTTTAAAGTAACCTAGTGCTTCGATAAACTCAGGATCCGTGAATTTTGCTCCCTTTTGAGCAGATGCACTCTTAAACCATTCTGTTCCCGTGACACGGTCAGCAAGTGAGCCTATGATCGTCGATTGCGCCACCCATGGTGCTTTGTTCCCTAGTGCAATCGGTGTAATTTTATTATCATTAAAAACCTTAACCGCAGTCATCAATTCATCCCATGTCGTTGGAACCTTAACGCTGTATTTCTCGAACAAGGACGTGTTGTAGTAAAGAATAGATGTTGCTGACATACCTATAGGAGCTGTGTAAATCTTGTCTGGCTCAAATGTATAAGGATCAAAGGCACCTGGTAGAAAGTTATCCTTCCACTCTGGATTCGCATCTACAACTTCTGTAATCGGTTGCAATAATCCGGCCTTATAAAGTTCAGTGGAATGACTGCCCGCGTAGACGAAAAATAAATCCGGCAACTCGTTACCTGCTGCAACTGTGCTTAAGCGTTGACGGTAGCCATCCGGTGGTATCGCCTGTGCATCAAGCTCTATATTTGGATTATCTTGAGCGAACTTCTCGATAAGTCCTCTTACTGTTTTCGCACGCAAGTCGTCTCCGGCAAAGTTATGCCAAATGGACAACTTTACTTTCTCATCTTTATTCGTGACTTCTTCTCCAGCCTTGTTATTGCTGCCGCTGCTGCTTCCACAAGCCGCAAGGATAAAGGCCATAACCAGTAGCATAAGACTCATTTTGCGTATTGATTTCATTGTTAATCCCCCTTTAGTTATACAGAGTGAACCAAGAAGTAATTCACCCTGGGATAATGAATACCTTAAGTATAAAGAGGAGGGCAATGGATCCATAGGGGCTATAATTCAGTTGATAGAGGGACAAATTTCAGCTTTTGCCCCGATACTCCGAGGGGGTTTGACCTGTGAATTTTTTGAACAAACGATTAAAATGCTTGATATCTTCATATCCAATTTGATTGGCCACTTCGCTGATTTTAGCCGGTGTCTCGCTTAAGAGAGACATCGCTTTGCGCATTTTAGCCTGTGTAACGAATTCAATATAGTTCTGCCCGGTCTCCCGTTTGAATACTTCGCTAAAATAGTTCGGGTTCATATGGACATGCTTGGCCACTTGGCTTAATGATAGGCTTTGATCCAAATGATCGTGAATGTAGGCAACGGCTCGTTGAACCGGGCTTATACCAGAAACCATAAGGCCGTATTGCTTCATCATCGATTCAAAATGGTGCATCAACGTCTGCTCCGGTCTTTTCGCCAGTTCTAACTTATCCACTTCTTCCCCATTCGTGAGCAAGTTTGAATACCCGATGGAAGACGCTGCACGTTCCAGCCAGCGATGACCCGCAATGAGCAAAGAGTTCAGGTAAGCCTGCACAGAGCTTGGCGTTGCCTGCCCATCCTGCTTAATCCGCTCTATGATATTCCTAATTTCCACCTGTAATCCATCCGTACTACCTGCTCGCAATAAGGAGGAAAGTGTGACTTCTTCTTCCAACGTACAGACCACTCGGAGCCCTTTGCGTTCACCAAGTTCTTCATAGCGTACAATCTTCTCATGACTTAACAACCATGCGTAGGAGTTCGCCTGTACAGCTGTGTCCACCGCTTCACGTAACTGGTGTGCACTTTCTATACTCCTTCCACAAGCAGCGAAAATCTGACAATTTAGCACTTGGCCCGCTTTTTGAACTGCCCATTCTACGGCGTCCCAACCATTATTTTCGGCGTCCACCCTCACTAGTAGTAACAACGACTCATTCCATGGTAGCCACTCGCATGGCAATAATTCTGTTAACATTTCACCCAGTGTGCCATAGAGTGCTTCAGCTTTGCCTGTATCTCCTAGTTCCTCATTCTGTGTAGAGATGACCCAAGCCTGTAGCAGCTGTTTGCCTTTAATCACTCGTAAATTCGGATATCTATTCCATAACTCGGTTATGGTTGGCTCATTTGGATGGGAAGAAGAAGTAATCATTTTCCTTAGAAAACTCCGATTCACTACGGTTTCATTGGCTCTCCCTTGCTCTCCCTCATATCTTCGCTGTTCGAGTCGTTCCTTTGCCCGAAGGGCAGCTCCAATAATCTCATCAGGGCGGCTGGTTTTGAGCAGATAATCACTGACTCCCTCACGTAAGGCCTGTTGAGCATAAGCAAACTCATCATATCCTGAGATGATGATCATTTCCGTGTCTGGATATTCCTTCTTCACTTCATGAGCCATCTCTAGCCCACTTTTCCCCGTCATCTGAATGTCCGTAAAAATAATTTCTGGTCGTTCAGTAGGAATACGTAATAGAGCCTCTTCAGCTGAAGCAGCCGGTTCCAGTACAGTAAACCCACTATCCTCCCAATTGATTACGGTGCTTAGACCCGTACGAATGATTACTTCATCATCTACAATCAGTACTTTCATACTCCACATCCCCTTCGCTACATTCCTTATTTGTTGTCCGATTTTGTGTCCTCTGTATTAGGGATGGTAAACATAACTCGGGTCCCCTCTCCCTCCGCACTTTCGACGATAAGACCTGCGTCCTTGCCATAATGCAGCACAAGCCGATTATGAACATTACGCAATCCATATCCCCCTTTTGTGGGGCGCCCCATCTCGTGAGGAGCCGGATGCTCAGACAACTGGGTACGTAGCCAGTTCAATCGCTCGGGTGCAATCCCAATCCCATCGTCTGCTACGGTAAAATGAATCCCTTGTTCATCGCACTCAGCGTAAATCGTAATAGAACCTTCTCCTTCCCGTTTCAATATGCCATGTAACATCGCATTCTCGACCAGCGGTTGCAACAGAAGTTTCAATGTGAATTTCTCCTGTATGCTACTAGCTACGTTTACCTGAAATACAAATTTATCAGGGTACCGAATAGATTGAATACTCACATAATTTTTGACATGGATGATCTCCTGTTCAATGGAGCAATATTCTTGGCCGTTATTTAAACTGAATCTTAGGAAATCACTGAGCGACCCTACCATCTCAGCAATCTTCGTATCACGGTTCATAAGTGCTAACCAATGAATAGAAGATAAAGTATTATACAGAAAATGAGGGTTCATCTGGATTTGTAGGGCCTGCATGTCGGCTTCCTTCTTCAGTGATTCATTCCATTTCACTTCATCGGTCAGTTTGACGATCCGAGAGCTTAACTTGTTGTAGCTAACAATAAGCTGGCCCACTTCATCTATGGACTTTACAGGAATAGCCGGCATCGGCTCATCAGGACTTGTATTCTTGAGAAACTTAGTTAGTGCAGATAGGGGGTTCGTTATTTTTTGAATGAGAAAAATAACAAAAATAATGACGAAAAGAATAGCAACCGAGACAGCCACCGCTGTCAGGGTAAGGAAATAACGGTTTTGAGAACGATATTCTTCCGACGGAATGATCCCAACCAATTTCCAATTTCCACTATCCATTGTTTTATAGAGAATGGTTTTCTTGTCTGCCCCTTCACCGTAGTCCAGAAACCCACTTACTCCATCAAATGTCCCTATATCTGGGTAATAGTGTGAGAGTGGAAGATTTGTCGTCCAGTCGGTAGGACCCGCGAGAATTCGATTCTGCTCATCAAGAAGTAACACAAATCCGCTCTTCTCTAACACGGCTTGCGTAATTTGCTCAGCGATCACAGCTTGATCGAGATTGATTTGCTCCTTCCCGATCAATTTATATTTATCTGTGCTACGTATGGGTCTGGCAAGCGTAATTACCTTACGAACCCCTTCGAAGGTCCATTGTTGATGGACAGAGGACCACCAATTAGGCTGCTGATCATAGTAATTAGGAAAGGATTCGGTAACATCCGTGAAATCGGACCCTACTAAGGATTTAAATGAAATAGGTGTTTTTTCTCCCAAGGGTTCAATAATAATGTTCGCAATATAGTCTTTAGAAAAGGCTAGATTAGTTAGAAAGTTGATGATTGTAGTCTGCTGGACATAATTATTTGCAGGCGATTTTAAATACTCCTGTACGCCATTATGTCCGATTAGAAATAAGGACATGTTCTCCACGTCCTTGACCATCGTATCCAAATAGGCTTCAAGCTGACGGAGCGTATTCATCCCCGATATCTTAGCTTTCTCCTCGGTAAGTCCCGCAGCAATGTTATAAGAGAATATGCCGAGAAACAGCAAAGGAACAAGGGCAACGACAATGATTAATAGCGATAATTTATGCTTGAGGGATCTCCCCAGCCACTTTTTCATACTCCACCTCGATTGTAGTTACACCAAGCGAAATGAGGATCGCCACTTTTGTGTAACCGTTTGCAAATACAAAAATACCTATTATGGGCTCATGTTCCACTTGGGGATATGGTAACATATTCCTTGTGAGGGGTATACACTCAGCATTAGCATATAAGTGATATAACTATTTGGGGGGTAAGATCATGGTAATCAAGATTTTTGAGGTTTTTATGGTATTTGTATTCATGACTCCCTTATTTGGAGTATTAATTTGGACTTATTTTTGTCCTGAGGAAAGTTTATTATGGGGAAAACGATGGATGTACAAAGAAGAACCTGAACTAACTGAAGGAGCCATTCGTTATACAAAGATAGCCTCGTTGATAGCTATTGTAGTATTGACTATTATATTTGGAGCTCTAGTATTTTCGCTGTTTGCTGATTGAAAAACGAACGGACGAAAGAGATTGTCTCTTGGGTCTTGATCCAATACAAAAAGGAACCCATAGTATAAACTGGTACCCATAGACTGGACACTTTGAAAAAAAGGTGTCTAGGCTGTGGGTACTTTTGTATACTAGAGTAAGCATGGGGGGATGACATGAGTAAGAAACTTTTTAGTGAAGCAGATCAAATACTTTTACTTAAGAATAACTATGTAAGCAAAATTAGTGAAAGATCAATTACCTTTACAGACGAGTTTAAGCGGTTATTCATAGAAGAGCTTATGATAGGTAAATTGCCAAGAGAGATCTTTGAGTGCCATTGTCTTCCTGTCCATATCATTGGTATGACACGCGTGGAGCAGAGTGCAGATCGATGGAAAAAGGCATATAGCCGGGATGGGATTATCGGGTTATTAGATAACCGAAAGGGTGCTTCTGGTCGTCCTCTTCAAAGAGAACTAACCTCGGAAGAAGTGATTGCGAAACAAGAGGCACGAATCAATCTGCTCGAGTCTCAAATTGAACTGTTAAAAAAGTTAGACAAGAACGAAAGGAGGCTGTTACTCAGCGGAATAAAGCGAAGCATAAGCGTTAAGTTTGAACTCATCAAGAACACGGTAGATAAGGGATTTAGTAGACTGACGGGATATCTATGCGAGCTCCTTCAGGTTTCTCGTTCAGGGTACTACAACTATCTCGCATCCACAAATGCACGTCTAGAACGTGCTAAACGTGATGAAGAAGCCGGAAAACTCGTAAAAAAAGCATTCAACCGTCGTGGATTCAAAAAGGGTGCACGCTCGATTAAGATGGTCTTAAAGCAAGACTTTAAGGTCACTTATAGCTTGAAGCGAATTAGCAGACTTATGAAAAAATTCAATTTGGTATGTCCTCACCGTAAGCCTAACCCGTATAAACGCATTGCTAAAGCCACGAAGGAACACCGGACGCTGCCTAATCTCCTACAACGAGATTTCAGAAAAGAGATTCCTGGACTGGTTCTACTCACCGATATTACTTACCTTCCTTATGGCCGCTCTGAGATGGCCTATTTGTCTACCCTGCTAGATGCATCGACAGGAGAGGTGTTAGCTTATAACCTATCCGATCGGATCACGCTCGACATTGCCACAGATACGGTAGATGGTCTTTTAAAGCAACGAAATGTAAAACTGCATACGGATGCATTCATTCACTCCGATCAAGGAAGTCACTATACCAGCCCAGTCTACCAAAAACTGTTGAGAGATCATGGTCTAGGACAGTCTATGTCTAGACGCGGAAACTGTTGGGATAACGCTCCTCAAGAATCCTTTTTTGGTCACATGAAGGACCATGTGGATCATCGAAGTTGCTCCTCCTTCCTTGAACTTCAACGTCAAGTGAATCGATATATTCGTTATTACAACCATCACAGATATCAGTGGGGAAGACAAAAGATGACTCCTGTACAGTACAGGAATCATCTTTTGTCAGCCTCTTAAACATCAATAGCTCTTTCTTTTTTAAGTGTCCTTGACAAGGGGTACAGTTTAAGTATGGGTTCCTTTTTGTATTGCTGCAGCCTCATTTCGTTACCAGTTCGTTTTACGTTCCGGGAGTGGATCTTGATTTTGGATGAGCCGGTGAATCAGTATCTCCATCAAATTCAGTTTTACCTCACGTGACACATGATCAAAAAACAAATTGCAGCGCTCGTCCGGGTCCTCCAGTAGGTCATACAGTTCACCGTACTCCTCGCCAGCGAACACAACCAGCTTGTAACGGTTCGTCCGTAAGCATTTCGCTTGAATCCCACGATCGTGTGCATCATACGATGTAATAGCAGAATCTCTTATATATTCCTTCTTTCCAGTGAGTACTTCCAATTGCGATAATCCTTGCACTCCATATGGTCGTTCCAAACCTATGGCATCCAGCAGCGTCGGTAAGATATCGACATGTTCCATCATGGCGTTGGTTCTTTGTCCCTGTGCGATTCCAGGACCCCGAATAATCATGGGAATACGTGTCAACCCTTCGTAGAACCACGGTCCTTTGTACATCAATCCGTGATCGCCGAGCAACTCTCCATGGTCACTCGTAAACACGATCAGAACATCATCATACATGTCTCTTTGCTGCCAGGCTTTCATGATACGTCCAATTTGCTCATCGATAAACGTAATCATCCCATAATAATTGCGGATTACCCTACCAAGATGCTCATCGGAATACGGATGAGGCTCTCCTCCTCCTGGCCAATAACCATTTAAGCCCTGATAAAGTAGGTGATCCGGCCGAAGTCTTAACTCAGCAGGATCAGAGTGCGGAATCGCAATATCTGCATCTTCATATAGCTTGGCATAGGCTTTAGGCGGATTAAATGGATGATGTGGATCTACGAAGCTTGTCCATAGGAAAAGTGGTTGTTCCGTATCATGCGCCATTATTGTGTCAATACTCTTCTCTGCCGTCCAATACGTCTGGTGCAGCTCCTCCGGCATGTCACTCTCCCAAACATCATGCTCGGCATCCTCCGAACGATAATGATCTAGTTCAAAACGATCTGCTACCCGTGGATTACGTTCTCGAAGCCAGTCTAGATACTTACCCAGTAAGTTATCCTCGGAAATGTGATGTTCATCCAAGCCATAATAAGTGTTGTCCTTCTCCCTACCGCGGTCACGAATGGCCACATCCTCTGACTCCGTGGAAAAGTCAGTCTTGCACTGCGGGCGAAAATGCATTTTCCCCACACCAACTGTCCGATAGTTCTCCTGCTTCAAATAATCACCAAGCGTTACCTCGTCCTCATCAAGCGATACACCGATATTCCAAGCACCATGCACATGAGGGTATCGGCCTGTGAAAATGGAAGCTCGGGACGGTGTGCATACAGGACTCGCACAGTAAGCATTCGTCATTACCGTTCCTTCCGAGGCCAACTTATCGAGTACGGGGGTCCGAACTGTTTCATTCTCGGTACCAATAGCATCGGCACGCATCTGGTCTGTCGTAATGAGCCAAATGTGGGTTTTATTTTTTTTCATTATTTTTCATCCTCTCTCATCATTTTTTGAGGATTCATACCAACCGATAACGGTTACTTCGACCAAGCGAAAAGGTTGTCCCAATAATGATTTTTGGGACAACCTTGTTTACTTAAAAAGAAAGATGCACTTAAGCGAGACAAAATTCATACAAGGGATAAACTGAAATAATTTACTTTATCCGAAATCCGGTTTATCCACAAAAGTAACGACAGGCTCCATTACACCATGTAATTCGAACAGGATTAGTTCGTTTTCACCTTGACGGAGAAGCGGCGCCGGCAAGTACAGCGTTTTTGTCGGACCCTTCTCCCAATAACGACCTAAATTAAAGCCGTTAATAAAAACTTGTCCTTTACTCCATCCGTCCAGTCTCAAGAAAGTATCCGTTAGCTCGCTGACTTGAAAGCTCCCCCGATAGAAACTTGGCTGAAGACGTTCTTCGCCATCCATTGGAGCGAATGACAATCCATTAAGATCTGTTAACGGCAGAGAGCGAATGTTCCAATCGTGTAAGAATTGATAGCCGAGCCTTACGCCGCACGTTATGCCTTTCGGATCACGAAGCTGTGGGCCATAATTCACGCGTCCCATGTTTTCTACAAGAATGTCGATTTGTAATCCCTCGGCAGGTACCTCCATTGGAATTCCTCTCGGATCCCAGCGTTCTACAGTACCGGCAAAAGTTCCATTGGCGAAGACTAACGCACGGTCGCGTACTTCTTGCAGAACGAGCTCCATGCCGATGCGTGGTCCAGTGATCTTCGTCGAATACAAGATGAACCCATAAGACTGACCGAGTTTTTCCATTGGCTCCGGACATGCTTTACGTACAGGATGAGACAATGCGTCTAACTGGGTGAACAAGGGCGCTGATTCTGTCATCTGCAATTTGCCGTAAGCCCCTGACTTAATGAATGGAGGCAATTCCAGCGGTGGTAACTCTACATATTTCTCGATAATTTTTCGAACTGCGTAGAATTTTGCCGTCGGCTTACCTGACTCGTCCAGTAGCGTATCATAATCGTAGCTGGTTACGATAGGTTCATATTTATCAAAAAGATTCGCACCATTCATAAATCCAAAATTCGTTCCTCCATGGAACATATAGAAGTTAACGGAGGCCCCTAAAGTCAGCATCTCGTCCAAAGTCTCCGCCACTTCAAATTCGGGACGGGTGTGATGCGGCTTCATCCAATGGTCAAACCATCCATTCCAAAATTCCATGCACATTAGCGGCCCCGTAGGCTGATATTCACGCAGTTTAGCGAAGGATTCCTTTGCCCGCGAACCGAAATTTACCGTGGCGAATACCCCGTCGATCATACCTCCTTGCAGCATATGATCTTCAGCTCCATCTGAGGTGAACAGCAAAACATCCATGCCGCGGGCGATCATACCTTCTTTCAGATAATTTAGATAAGCTTTGTCACTTCCAAAGCTTCCATATTCATTCTCTACCTGAAGGGCAAGCACGGGTCCTCCATGGGTGCTTAGCAAAGGTTGCAAACGTGGAAGTAGCTCGTCGAAGTACGCATCCAGCTTGGATAAATAAGCCTTATCTTCACAACGCAACTGCATGTTATCATCCGCAAGCAGCCATGCAGGCAATCCGCCGAATTCCCATTCAGCACAAATAAAAGGACTTGGACGCAAAATCACATGCAAGCCAAGTTCTCCGGCAAGCTGAACAAAAGCCTCGATGTTTGCAATGCCTTCGAAATAGAAGCGACCTTCCTCCGGTTCATGTAAATTCCAAGGGATATAAGTTTCAATGGTGTTCATTCCACAAGCCTTCAGCTTTAGCAAACGATCCCGCCAATATTCCGGTACGATCCGGAAATAATGAAGAGCACCAGAAAGTAGCTGTAATGGCTGGCCATCCAATAGAAAGTGATCACCTGATATGGATAATTTCCGCATAATATTCTCCTCCAACATTGCAATTGACATAAGATTAGGTTGAAAGATGCACTTACAACGATTGGCAGCAGCTCTTGAACTTTTTCCCGCTCCCGCAAAGGCATGATTCATTTCGACCTGGAAGCGGATGACCCATTCTTCTGTACTCCTGCATCTGCTCCGCTTTGAGCCGGTTCGCGAGCGAAATCATCCGTTTATAAGCATGTGAATAGAACATTTTGTAGCTTTGGCAGAAATAATCCACCTCGGTACGATCGTTAACATCTAACCAATTCCGGTTGCGGGGACACCCTCCGTTGCAAAATCTAAGGTATTCACAAGTCCGGCAGGCTTCATTCATTTGTGGCTTCATCCGCAAAAAGTCATCATACACAGGGCTTGTAAGCAGTGACTCCAGGTCCGTTTGACCGATATTCCCTAACCTGTGCTCTTCATCAATAAAGAAATCACAAGGGTAGGCATCGCCATTCGTCTCAAGCACCATCATCTTCGGACAGCATGAGCTGTGAACGCACAGCTCCGCCTGACGATGCATAAATACAAGCAGCATATTCTCAAAAATACGTATGGGCAGCTCAGGATAACCTTCGTTATACCACAAGTCAAATGTGCGACACAGAAATTGCCCGTACTGTTCAGGTGTAATCCGGAATCGTCCAGGCATACCGCTCTTCTGCGAAACAAAATCCATACAAGGGATAAACTGAATATAAGGAAATTGTTGTTCTTGGTAAAATGCCATCAACTCATCCGGCTTCGTCACGTTATCTTCATGAATCACCGACAAAATGTTATACTCCACACCGGCATCCTGTAAATGGCGAATCCCACGCATGACCAGATCAAAACTGCCTTTCCCCGACCCCGTTACCCGGTGTGCATCATGAATAGGCTTAGGACCGTCCAGACTAATCCCGATCAGAAAGTTATACCGTTTAAAAAATTGCGCCCAATTTTCATTAATAAGAGTTCCATTAGTTTGTAACGCATTACTAATCGTCGTATGTGGTGGTGCATACCTTGCTTGCGCAGAAATCACTTGCTCAAAATACGGAAGTCCCGCCAATAAAGGCTCGCCCCCCTGCCAAGAGAAAGTAGCTAAACCTGATGACCTATCCATGTACTGAGAGATAAACCGCTCCAGAAGGGCCGTATCCATCACTCGAATCGGTTGATGAGGATGACCTCCTGCTGTGCTGTAATAGCAATAATCGCAGGCTAGATTACAATCCTCGGAGACTGTTTTCCACATGACATGCAGGTTTTGTGGCCACGAGGTCTGTGCACATGCACTCATCGTGCATGGCTTCTCCATTGCAAATAGTCCCTTGCATGAAGAGGGCCCCCTTCTTTCATAACTACCCAAAGCGGATCCTCGGTATATGGCATCGTGTTCATCATTTGATCATGCCACTCATTTAACAGATAAACGGCCTCTCGGCATAGTTCTGGATGCGTTTCAGCAAGATTATTCTGTTCATGTGGGTCCTGCTTCAGGTTAAACAACATCTCATTCTGAATGTCAAAATGTCCTGTATGGTACGTCCGGATATACAAATAATCTCCAAAACGGATACCTCGTTGGCAGACATGCGCACACTGCGTAATAACTAGATAAGGCTGAGGGCAATTTTCTCCCCTTAGGATACCGGGTGCAAGACTGGACCCGTCCCAAGAGGCCGCAGCAGGCTTACTCATTAATTCCGCAAGGGTAGGAGCGAGATCCAGTTGATAGTGTAAGTCTTCATCCACATGGCCCTGCTTGCAACCTGGCCACCTAATGATCATCGGTACGCGGCAGGTTGCATGATCAGCCGTACCATGCTCGCAATAGATGCCAAGCTCCCCCAAATTCTCCCCATGATCTGCACTAATAATGATGGCCAGATCATCCATTACACCTTCATTTCTGAGCGCATCAAACAGCATCCCAATATGGCTGTCCATGTAGCGGACTGCACAATCATAGCCGTCAATAATACGGTGAACGCCTTCCATATCGTGAACCTTATCAGGCTGTCTCGGATATCCTGGCCTAACAAACATATCAATATTGCCAAGGCTGCAGGGGCCATCCTTCTCTAGATGAGAGCTCACGACTTCCTCTGACAGCCAGGATGGCAATGCCTCATTCTCAAACGGATTACCAAATTCTTCAGGAGCACGATAGGGTGTATGCGGATCCCAATAATTGATATGTAGGAACCAGTTGTCTTGTTTGGCATTTCTACTAATCCAATCTAGCACAACAGGGGTTACCTCTTCCGCAGACTCCAATCCACATCTACCTGTGTTGTATACTTCCGAAAAACCAGCGTTAAAGGTCCAAGCCCCATGTCTTTCCGCAAATGGACTGATCGATACCGTTCGCATTCCTGCTTTTTTAAGAAACGCCGGCAGACTTTCCTGTCCAAGGATATCGTGAAATCCACGACTCACACCTTCTCTTCGCATGTCGGCAGCCGTTCCACCGTGGGCGTTAACACCTGTATGAATCCCAAACCTACCTGACATTACCGCTGTTCTAGAAGGCAAACATGGAGCGTCAGAAGTGTAACAGTTATCGAATCTCACTCCCTCTGCAGCAATAGAATCAATATTGGGAGATGTGTTCCGGTGATACCCATAAGCTCCCAGATGATCCGGTCGTAATGCATCCAGATCCAGATATAAAATTCGCATCATCATTCTCTCCTTTACTTAGCGGCTGTTCCAACTTTTTATACACCTGCGATAACCGAAGTCGTCGCAATTGTATGCCATAAGTTCGCGCTCATAGCCACCGTGGTACCATCTTCTTTACGGCCATCAAAATATAAGCGCTCCTGTTCTAATTCTTCCAAGTTTGGAATCACACCGTTCAGATACATATCCAACCTCCAGCTCGTCGACTCCAGCCGTTGCATTAATCCGCCCATGCGAAGATCGAATACGTCTAATCCGAAAATTTTATTCTCACTCATCCATTGGGCTCGGTACGCTGATATGAACCGTACAGCTCGACTTTTCAGCTCGGGTAGTATTTCATGTGCATACCTCTTCAACGTGGTTCGATCTCCGTTTAAATAAGCGTTTCGTAGGTTAATCCCCGCATCAACTTTCAACTCTAGCAGTAGGCAAAGCGCATACTGCGTCTCGAAGACCATCTTCCACTGAAGGTTTCGCTCGCCCGCCTCCTTCAGCATTGGGGCAGCCTGCCGATAATGCTCCGCGTAAATCTCAGGTATAACATGCTTATCGAATATTCCCACACAGAATATCCTGATATAGCAAATATTTAGGGGGATTAACAGAAGAACCTCCTGGAGCAGGGTTGTCTGGAACCAGGCCCGCGATGTCCAGATTCATAAAATCATCATAGACACCTCCGGTACAAGTCATGAACCGCTTACTAAGGTGTTCTTCATCTGACCGGTTCGTATAACTGAGCTCCGCCCAAAGTTGTAGTGATGGAAGAATTGCAAATAGCGAGTTTTCCGCACCATTATCTCCCCACCCCGTCACCAGTACATCCTTAATTCCATTCTCTACGCAACTGTTATGTGCCATGACACCAATATGGTGGCTAAATTGATTGTTAGGTGTAAAGCCCATCCACTTCCATGCCCCACCCGCGAAAACAATTTTGTCGCTGAGTTGTTTATGTTTCTTCAGCATGGCATCATATTTCGCTTGTTCCTCCGAATAATAATCCCAATAGACCAAGCTGATATCTTCCGGAATCATTTCTACGATATCTGTCCGTATCTGACTATCAGCATCGTAATACTCGCCCGAACTTGCTAGCCTAAAGAACATGTCGCTCCACATCATAGGCTTGTAGCCATATCGTCTAGCGATTTCCATAACCTTCCCGAAGTGTCTCAGCATTAACTTAGACCGATCCTGATAACCATGCTTGTCTAGGTATTTGCCTAGCCCCATCATATGAGCTTCATCCATCCCAATATTGATATTCCGGCTCGTCAAATTCTCGGACATGGTAGCAAACATCTCTTCAATTAATTCATAGGTGTGAGGGTCATCGATCAACAAAATATCATTGCAATCCACTAGATGTGCATGCTCTTGCCATCTCAGTGTAGTACCCAAATGGGCTAAGGTCTGAATACAAGGTACAAGCTCAATACCGAACATGGCCGCATAGCGATCCATCTCTCTAAGTTCTTCCCCGGTGTAACGACCTCTCATATAACCGAAGTATGGGTAATCCTTCAATTCATAAGTATCTTCTGTATACAATTGAATTGTTGAATACCCCATCAACGCCAATCGACGAACCAACTCCTGATAAGCCTGGGCATGAAGCACCGCATTCCGCGAGCAATCTACCATAACTCCCAAGCTATCATAGGCGGGGAGTTCATGAATATCGAAGACCACTTCTTGCTTGATTCGCTCTCTCCACAATCCAATCGCACGGATCAATTGATGTGCTTCTCCATACGTAATACACCCTTGACTATCGTCATTTCGGATATGAATTCCTGTGCCCGTTTGCTCTATATGCATAGGAAAGCCTACATCATCCAGCTGGATATCCAGAAGCTGCGCTACCTGCGATACAGCTAACAAATGCAGGTCATTTAATCCTGTTATGGTTATGTTCATCTCTTCATCACCTCATAGATGTGCTAGTATATGCCCTTCTATTTCTGCTATATACGAAGGCAACTCCCTGAAAGTAAGAACCTTCAGGAAGTTGCCTCTTAACTATTTATTACTTCATACCTTCTTCTGCGGCTTTAGCGTTGACTTCTTCGATCATCTTATCTAAGCCCTTCGCTCGGTAGTCCTTCATAATTTTTTCCCACGCCTGCTCAACAGGTTCACTGGATAACATAACCTTCAAAAGATCATCATGATCCAAGATGGAGAACTTATCCTTGGTCGGTGTGGACATATAAGTTAAACGAATATTATAATCTGGAACTTTGGTATTCTCCAGAATCCAATTAATATACTCAACGGCATCCTTACGAATATTTTCGTTAGAAATGGATGGGTTATTCATATCGTAGCTGTCAGAAGTTTCGTAGGAAACAAGGTTTTTAAAGAACATTCTCGTTGGATATTTCTCATCAAGCGATGTCGTTCCAATCATTACCTTCTTGTCACCCTCAACCTTATAATCCACATCCAGCTTTCCATAAGTCAGAAGGTCCTTCCCTTCAGGGGAAAGAACGTAATCGTACAGTGCCATAATCCGATCCATTTTCTCGTCGCTTACATCAGCACTGAAATAACTCTCTGACCAGTAGGTCTTGAAGATTGCGTGGTTGCGTTCGCCATCCGGCCCAATCAACGGCTTAAGCACTTTGACGTTATCCGTAATTTCCGTATCTGGGTAAGCTTCTTTCCAACGTTTTAAGTAAATATCCTTATTATAGTTAACATAACCGCCACCGATTAGAATCGCAGCTGCTTTACCCGAAGCGAACTTGTCATATGCTACATCTGGTTTAGTAAGGGCAATATCTGGATCAATTAGATTGTTATCATACATGTCTCTCATATTCTGTAGAGCCGGGAGCGCTTTCTTCGAGAATACGGCAGGAATTAACTTTCCATCTTCCTCAACCCATTTGAAATCGCCTCCACTTCCGTCACTAGTGGCAAGAGGATTACCATACAACCAGAACAGACCGCCAATCATTTTCACCTGTCCTGCTGTAAGACCTGTAACTTTCTTTCCTTCTGCATCCTGTTTTACGATAGCATCAAGCATGGCTTTGAACTCATCCCATGTCTCAGGCTCTTTGGTAATTCCAGCTTTCTGAGCCAAGTCCCATCTGTACAGAACAGATCTATCAAGCGCACTCCAGTCTACACTAGGAAACATCCGCCGCGGAACCGTATAGTGCTTGCCTTCGACGCTTAGCCCTGCGATGTCGGGCGTTTCAAAGAATTTCGCCAGACTCGGATATTTGGTTAGATCTGGAAGATCCTTGACAACGCCCTGATCAACCCATTTCCTCTGATACTGAGTTCCAAGTGCATCAATAGCAAAGATATCAGGGAGCTGACCGGAAGAAGCCCACATCTGAATCTTCTGGGCATAATCATCCCATGTGGTATTGACTGGCTTGATCTTAATGTTAAACTTATTTAAAATTTCTTGGGCAATCGGATCCTGATCAATCTTGGAAATCTCGGAATCAATATCCCAAAATGCTATGGAGATCTCCATAGGTTCCTTATACGGATTGTCCGAATCTACGCTCGAACTGACTTCTGAATTCTTTGATGCATTACCGCTTGTGCTTCCTGCATTGTCGCTACTACCGCAGGCCGATAACAAGCTTGCTAGCAACGTGGTGCATGCTACGAGAGTGATTAACTTATTTCTCTTTACTTGCATTGATGAATCCTCCCTTTGTAATTGCATATTAGGATAAAAATAAAGATATATTTGTATTTCCTTATCCCTTAATGGAGCCAACCATGATTCCTTTGTTAAAATGCTTTTGTAGGAAAGGGTATACCACGATAATAGGGACACAGGTAATCACAATGGTGGCCATTTGCAGCGCCGGGGTATAAACCTTAGCTGAATTGCCCTTTGCAGCCATATCCATGGCCATGGTGTTTAGTAATGAATTCGATGTAATTAAAGTCTCTCGAAGATAGATTTGCAATGGTGCCTTCGAAGAATCACTAATGAAGATCAACGCATACCACCATTCATTCCATCTTTCCACCGCATAGAACAGACCAAATGTAGCTATGAATGGTGCTGATATCGGTAAGATGATTTTAAGCAAAATATACATATCATTTGCTCCGTCCAGCTTGGCTGATTCTTCAAGACTCTCAGGGATCGTACCAAAATAATTCTTCATTATAATGAGATAGAAGGTATTGAGTCCCGCCGGTATAATCATGACAAGGATGTTGTTAACCAGGCCGAGTTCCTTCACAACAAGGTAAAACGGGATTAAACCTCCGTTAAAAAACATCGTGAAAAGGATCAAACTAAGCATTCCGTTTCTACCCGGCATCCCTTTTTTAGATAGGGCATACGCACCTGCAACGGATAGGCACATACTAAAAGCCACACCTGCTACCAGCACAATGACAGAGTTCATGAACGAAGTCCAAAACTTCAAATCCGACATAATAAGCTTATAAGCAGATAGATCGAATGACTTAGGTAAGATATATAAATTGCTCTTACTTATAACATCGAACCTCGCAACCGAGACAATAAGTACGTTATAGAATGGAAAGAATGTGATCAGGGTGAGTAGCCCTAGAACGATGTAGGCTACGATGTCAAAAGTACTCCATTTTTTTCTTTTCTTCTTCATCACGGCACCCAATTTGGTATCCCCCTTATTCTGTTTAATACAAGCCTTCCTCACCGAGCTTCTTCACAATCTTATTGGCTGTTACCAACAGCAATACGCTAATAAATGACTTCATAATCCCTACTGCTGTGGTATATCCAAAGTCCCCGCCGGTTGTAAACGATGTTCGATAGATATAAGTGTCGATGGTATCCGCAACGGAATATACAGGCGAGCTATAGAGATTGAAGATTTGATCAAAGCTTGCACCTTGCGACATCAGTTGACCAACGTTAAGAATCAGGAGAATGGCTACCGTACTCTTAAGGCCAGGCCATGAGATATGTAATAACCTTTTAAATCGATTCGCCCCATCCATTTCGGCTGCCTCATATAACTCGGGATTGATTCCCGCAAGCGCTGCCAGATAAATGATAGAGTCCCAACCAATTTCCCGCCAGATATGCGTAATATATAAAATGGGCCGAAATGCATTTTCATCTACCAGAGGGGATATCGCTTCTCCACCAAACATCACGATCAACTGATTGAATATTCCCTCTCTGCTCATAAGATTGACGATGATACCCGACAAAACAACCCATGAGATAAAATGTGGAAAGGTTAAAATCGTCTGGAAAACACGTCTTGCTACGGTTCGCGAAAATTCATAGAGGATAATAGCCAAGATGATCGGTGTCGGGAAGTGAGTCACTAGCTTCACCAGACTGATCAGAATCGTATTAAAAAAGGCACGTCTTAATTCCAGATCAGTCAGAATAGTTTGGAAATGCTCCAAACCTATCCATGGACTTCCAAAGATACCCTCTCTATAGTTAAATGTCTTGAATGCCAGCGTGACCCCATACATCGGAGCGTAACTGAATATTGCGTACCAGATCAAAATAGGTAAAACCATAATATAAAAGTACTTATATTGGAGGATCGTTTTCCATAAGCTCTTTTTATGTACCTGATTCGTCATTTTAGCCATCCGTTTTTCGCCGCCTTTCGCTATTATTTATAAATTGATTCTGCATCGTGGGGGCTATGTGTTAAATTATAGGTACATTACGAATAGGCGGGTATGGACAAATAATTCTTATCATTTGGATTTTTCAATGAAAGTGCTTTCAGTTTTGTAATATCTGAGTTTTATACATATAAATCGTAGTTTAGTCTATACCAATCATGTCCTACCACTATTAGGATCGACTTATGGGTATCGTTTACAACAAGGGGGGTGGCAACATGTATAAAGCTATCGTTGTCGATGATGAGAAGTGGATAGTCGAAGGAATCAAGGCTGGTGTGAACTGGGGAAAATACGGGTTCGAGGTCATCGGCCAAGCAGATAATGGGTTGGATGCGCTCCAATTGATCAAGACCCTGCATCCAGATCTTGTACTCACAGATATTAAGATGCCGGAGATGAATGGCCTAGAGCTAATTAAGAATGGACGGGTTGCCTCACCAGAAACCTTATTCGTGGTGTTGAGCGGCCATGCTGAGTTTGCATATGCACAGAGGGGCCTTAAACTATGGCACCTTCGGTTACTGCCTGAAACCCTTCGAGATCGAAGAAATTCACAGCATGTTAGCAAGGGTGGCTGATTCTTTAGAAGAAAAGTTGAAAGCGTCATCACCCTCATTTTCCGTAGACATGTACGAGGCTATCTGTTCAGGGAATACAGTAAGGATGAACCAACTCCTTGTAGATTACGAGATGCCCCTTCATCACAAATCCCAAATTACGCCGATTGTAGTACAAGGTGCTGATCTCGTATCAGCTAGCCAAGACGTAAAGCAACTCAGCTTTTTCATGAACCACCGCCGCCAAGGCTACCTTGTCCGCAATGAACATAAAGAAGCTTTCCTTCATAAATGGAGTCTTGCACATCCAAGCGGTTCCTTTAGTACAGGTGTGGGCTATCCCATATCGGATGTTGCAGAATTGGAAGCTTCACTCGAAGCCGCTTCACTCGCCGCATATGGCATATTCACTACGGGTAAGACTGGTATCTATAGAGCTACCCATCAAACCAGTGGTCCTATCAACGAAACTATCAAGCAAATTAACTACGCCCTTGATCACAAAGACCGGATCCAATTTGTCGAAATTCTGGAGTCCTCAAGAGACTTGTTCCACAATCTAACCTTTACAATTAAAGATGCTTATTTGATTTATACGGCGGCGATGTATCTCTTTTTTCGCGAGGGCAACCAAATGAATAGCCGTTTTTTCGAAGGATACGAACAGATGTATACGCATTACGGAAATGTTGATGTCATGATCGACGAAATGATCAAGGAAACGCATGGTCATTTCACAGAGGAAGTATCAGCTTACGTGGTGAAAGTGGCCCACAAGAAGGTAAAAGAAATCGTATTTCACCTCCACGAAAACTTTACCCAAGAAATAACAATCCAAGGCCTAGCAAGCAAATTTTATCTAAGTCCCAATTACTTATGTCAATTGTTCAAGAAGGAAGTTGGAGAAACCATCGTGGAGTATGTGTCCCGTCTGCGGATTGAATATGCCTGCAAGCTTTTGAAAGAAACTGACTACACCATCCAGCAGGTGGGAGAAAAATGCGGCTTCCAGGACTATTTCTACTTTACAAGAATTTTCAAACGATATAATAAAATTACACCTACACAATACAGGGTGACAAAATGAAATCCTTCAAAAAGCTATCCATTCGATCGCAGGTCATGATTATTGGCTTTGTGATCATCGCAATGATTCCCTTCGTTATTATTAGGGTCTATCAGCAAGCCAGCATGACAATCATCAATCAGAATACACAATACAATACGGAGCTTGTATCCTTGCTGAAGCAAAAGCTGTCTGCAAACTATGCTAATGCTTCCAATTTAATGATGAATCTTGGCTACGATACAACCGTACAGACTTTATTAATCGAGACTGATAAACTCAAGATGTATAACCTTTCAAAGAATGTCGAGAGTCTGATAGGTGTGGTGAAAAATACAAATAAAGATATTCTTGATATTGCTATCTTAGGGCGTTTGAATACGCAGACGCCCTTTTCCGGAAAAATGAATGATATAAATAAGGTCATGGAGCAGGCTGAAGATGATGGGGCCGTCCACTATATCGGATATCGTAAAGAAGATAATAAAATACCAAAGGATAACTTCTTGTTTGGCATGAATATTTATTCCTATGGTGATACTTCCCTATATGGAGAAAAAGTAGGCTTCATCGCTATCGCACTGGATGTTAAGTCTATTAACACGGAGCTGGAACGTTATCCCCGCCTGGCGGACACAACCTTCATCATGATGGATAATCAAGAGATTGTATATACCAAGAGCAAAGAGGATAATCAACTGATCGATCAATTCAAACAGGCAGGATTGCAGGCAAGTAGTGATAAAGCTTATATGGCCAGCATCGATGGTAAGAAATATGCAATTCAATCTTTTGATCTGCCGGAAATTTCGGGAAGCATAGTTACAGCCGTACCGATACACAGCTTGATAAAGGAGCTGGATACTTTAAGGAGAACCAGTTATATATTACTGGTGGTTACACTGCTCTTGTTCACCGTTCCCTATACCGTACTCATGATGAATATTCTTAAACCGCTTACCAAGCTGATGCGCTTCATGGTAAGGCTAAAGTCCGAAAATCTGGATGTCCTGCATTCCAAAGTTTCCCTTGAAGGTTATGCGGAGATTGAGGTCATATCCAACGAGTTTAATACCATGCTCGAGAGAATCAATGATCTGACCGGGCGCTTGATTGAAACCACGACTAGGTTATATCAAGTGGATTTGGAAAAGCAACGAGCGGAATACGCCTATCTGCAAAGTCAGATCAATCCGCATTTTCTGAGCAATACACTCGATTCAATTAAAGGAATCGCCATCGTCAGGGGCAATCAGGAAATTTATGAAATGACAAATGCGTTAAGCACGATGCTCCGGTACATTATCAAAGAGAAGGATGAAGTAAGTTTAGGAGAGGAACTCAAGATTGCAGAAGCCTGCGTCAAAATTCACCAAGGCCGGTTCCCAGATAAAATGACGTTCGAGTTCTATTGCCCTGATGACTTGCTCCCTATTCCCGTACCTAAAATGTTCATCCAACCCATTCTGGAGAACGCGCTCAGTCACGGGCTAGAGCCTCGTGGCAAGGGAGGCTCACTCCTACTCCGTGTGGAGAGGTGTGACAAGAGCCGCCTTGTCATTACTATTACTGATAATGGAGTAGGCATCGCCCCCTATCGCCTTTACGAATTAATAGAAAGATTAAATAGTAAGAATGTTACTTCAACTGAGCATATTGGCGTACAGAATGTACATAATCGGATATGGCTGAAATATGGCGATCCCTATGGAGTCAACATCCACAGCATTGAGGGACAAGGCACAACCGTTGTTATTCAGCTCCCTATTTCCCCTGAGGAGCAACAGATATATTCCATCTAGTACTTTCAAATAAATCCATCGTATGAATAGGTCAGCCAGAAATTTCTGGTTGGTCTATTTTTTAAGTTTAATTGAACGAAGGTAATGGGGAAAATGCAATTGCTTGATCATAGAGCAAAAAATACTAGGCAAACATTCTTTCAAATTTCACTTCTTTTTTTATAAAACTAACATAGCCTATATCATCGCAAACGTTTGCACTTACCAATAAACATGCAAAGGGGAATAGGCAATGAGAAAATCAAGAAATTTAACCCTCATATTTGCACTAGTCATTACTGTAGTACTTGCTGGGTGTGGAGGAAACAACAACCAGGTAGGAAATGCTAGTAAGACTACAGACACAACTCAGACGGAACAAACGACGAGTCCTGAACAGTCCGTTAACAATGCAACAACTACTCCTACTGAGCCAGAAATTGAAAAAGATGCCAAGCTCCTTGTATGGGATAATGGTGGCTCGGATGAGGATTGGGCGAAAATGGTTGCAGAAGAATTTACGAAGAAATATAACATCCCTGTTGAAGTTCAGGTCGTATCTCAAGGTGATGCACCCACAAAGCTACAAACAGATGGACCTGCGCTGCTTGGAGCAGACGTGTTCCTAGCACCACACGACAAGATCGGTGGACTCATCTCGGCAGGGTTGGTATTGGAGAATTTCTACCCTGATGAATATAAAAGTGAGTTTATGGAGGCAGCGATTACTGGTACTTCCATAGATGGAGTTCTATATGGTTATCCAACTGCAATAGATACGTATGCATTATTTTATAATAAAGATTTGGTTAAGACGGTCCCAGCAACCATGGATGAACTCATCGAACAATCGAAAGCGTTTACAGACAAATCAAAAGAAAAATATGGATTCATGATGTTGGTTAATGACTTCTATTTCCTACATGCCATCCTTGGCGGATATGGTGGTTATGTATTCGGAGATAAGAACACGAACAGTAGTGACATCGGTCTTAATAATGAAGGGGCCGTCCAAGCAGGACAATTTATGCAGCGGCTACACAAAGAAGTACTCCCTTTATCAAGTGCAGATATTAATGCCGCAGTTAAAGAAACTCTGTTTATTAATAATAATTTGTTGTTTGATATTAACGGTCCTTGGGCAGTTGCAGCCTTGCAGGAAGCCAAAGTGAACTTCGGTGTTGCTCCCCTTCCTAAACTTGATAATGGAAAGTCGCCAACCAGCTTCTCAGGAATTCGGGCATATTACGTAAATTCGTACACCAAATATCCGGAAGCCGCGTCGTTATATGCTAAATTTGCGACAAGTGAAGAAATGCTGATGAAAAAATTCGAAATCTCCGGCCAAATGCCTCCACGTACTCGTTTGCTTGAAAATGAGAAAATTAAAGACAATGAGATCATTAAAGGTTTCCTTGATCAAGCCACCGTATCCGTACCGATGCCAAATATTCCTGAGATGGCCCCGGTATGGGGAGCAATGGGTAATGCCTTTACTGTTATTTGGGATGATAATGCAGATCCGAAAGAAACATTGGACAAAGCTGTTACCCAAATCAATGAGGGAATCACCTTATTGAATCAGTAGTTGAAGGGAGACGCATATGAAATTGCTAATCGCTCCGGATGATAGAGAAATTTCAAGCAATAAACCAAAAATAAGTTTGTTTCTATCCTTACTGTTCATGGGTCTTGGACAATTATATAATCGCCAATTTGCTAAAGGTATTTTACTGTTCTTGTTGGAAATTTACGTCCTTATTTTCTGGAGCAAGCCGATTGGGAAAGGGATATGGGGATTAATTACGTTAGGGGATCAACTGCAAGTACGTCAACGGGGACGGGTTCTTGAACAAGGTGATCATTCCATCTTCCTTATGGTTGAAGGGATTATCTACTTGTTGGCAATACTCCTGCTCATTTGCTTCTATATCTTCAACATCGGAGACGCCTATAAAGTTAGAAAGGGGATACTATCCGGTATCCCCGTCCATGATATTCGGCATTCACTTAAAAATGCCTGGGAACGGGGATATGTGTATTTCTTATTAGCACCAGCAATTATATTTACAATGTTTCTAACGATCCTTCCTCTTCTGTTCGGAATATTAATTGCCTTTACTAACTATTCTGGTCCAAATCATCTGCCGCCAAAACATTTGGTGGATTGGATTGGACTGAAGACTTTCTCTAATCTGTTCAATCTGAGAAATTGGAGTCATACATTCCTCGGTGTAGTGAAATGGACACTTCTATGGGCTGTACTAGCAACAATAACAACCTATTTCACGGGATTATTCTATGCCTTAATCATCAATGTCAAAGCAGTGAAGTTTAAACGCATGTGGAGAACAGTCTATATTTTACCATGGGCCATCCCCGCCTTCGTATCCATATTAATATTCCGCAATTTCTTCAATGCCGAATTTGGACCACTTAACGAATACTTAGGTTTGCTCGGAATAGAGAAGATCCCTTGGCTTGCAAATCCACACTGGGCAAAAGTCTCGCTTGTATTCGTAAATACTTGGTTGGGGTTCCCCTTTTGGCTTGCCCTAATGTCAGGGGTACTTACGAATATAGATAAAGATATGTACGAAGCGGCTGAAATTGATGGGGCAAGTCCTTGGCAGCGATTCAGCACGATTACATTCCCACTTGTGTTATTCGCAACAGCACCTTTATTAATTATGAGTTTTGCTAATAATCTCAATAACTTTAATATTATTTACTTATTTACTGAGGGCGGCCCAGTCAATATGGATTACAGCTTTGCAGGCTCTACAGATATTCTCATCTCATGGATCTTTAAATTGACATTACAGCAGAATCAATTCAACACAGCTTCTGCGATTTCGATACTAATCTTCATTATCATTGCCGTGTTCTCCATTTGGAACTTCAGGCAGACACGAGCCTTTAAGGAAGAGGATATGATCCAATGAAGCCGAACCAACTGATTCTTAAGCCGTCCATTCGTCAGTCGCTGAAACATAAATTTATATTATTTTTGATATATTCCATTCTTATTATCACTGCAATCGCCGTACTTCATCCTGTTCTGTGGGTAATCCTAGGTTCCTTCAATCCAGGAGATACGATTAGTGCTACTTCTTATATTCCAAACAATCTTACACTTGTTCATTATATCAACTTATTTACTGAGACCAATTACTTCATATGGTACAAAAATACGTTGTTCATTGCGGTCATGAATATGATCCTCTCAACATTATTGATCGTGTCAGCGGCGTATGCATTCTCACGCTTTCGTTTCCCTGGGCGTAAACAAGGACTGATGGTCATGCTCATACTGCAAATGTTCCCCTCGTTTATGGGGATGATCGCTATCTATATTCTCCTCCTGCAATTGAACCTGTTAGATAACCTATGGGGACTCATTCTCGTTTATGCTGGAGGATCGATTCCGTTCGGAACATGGCTTGTCAAAGGATTTTTCGACGGGTTACCCCGCAGCTTGGAAGAGGCAGCCAAGATTGATGGAGCCTCTCATACAACGATATTTGTCCGAGTGATGATGCCACTGTCCGTACCGATGTTTACGTTCATTGCAGTCTCTAATTTTATCGGCCCATGGATGGATTTCATATTCGCACGACTCGTCATTCTATCCGATCGCAACAAAACGCTCGCCGTTGGATTGTTTGAAATGATCACAGGTCGAGCAAACAATCAGTTCACAACCTTTGCAGCAGGAGCAGTTCTTGTTGCCGTTCCAATTACGATTCTGTTCCTAGTGTTGCAAAAATATATTATTGAAGGCCTAAAGGCAGGAGCAAATAAAGGTTGATAGGCTAATAAAACAACAACTTAACTTGAAGATGTGACTAACGGCTCTCAAAGAGAAAATGAGGGCTTTTTTTTATCCTCTTCTCCATCTTATTATACCAAGCTTATGACGGATACATCTCTGTTCGCAGGACTCACGTTACGCTAGTGCGTTTAATTCATTATTAAAATCGAATATAATAACTAGATAATATCTATATTTACACATCACTCCCTTAGGAGAATCAATAATGAACCCAAATTATACGCTGGACGATACAGGGTGGCAGGCGCTTATTCATACTGTTGGTGAGAAATTCAATGACCTTACGATAAAGCGTGGATTTCAATATTTTAAACAGGAACGTGTTCGTCCCTTAAAAATTTCTGATACCGGACATGTTGAAGCCCTTGTTGAAGGTAATGATGATGATCACTATCGTGTCGATATCAATCTGGACTCCTTATCCGCAAGTCACTGTACTTGTCCTGTTCCATCACATTGCAAACATATGATTGCCGTCCTGCTTGAGTACGTCAGCTTGCAAGGGCGATCTGTTCATGCGCTTGTCAATGCCAATTCAACAGCTACCTTCAAACAGCCTGTGAAGTCTTCAAGCTATGATAATTCTAGCTACACAAATAAGATGGCAATAGATCAAAAGGCAGCTCTCTCCACTAAATTGCAGGAACAAGCCAGCAAGATACCTAGCATGAGTATTTTTCAATGGCATGAAGTATTCAAACTTAGTATTTCGCCTATTGGATTTAACAGTCCTAATGCTCAATATGCCAAGAACGCCTTAGCGTCGATATATACGATACAACCACAACTATCACCGGCACTGGAACAGTTATTTGAGCTGCATGCTCACCTCTTTGTGCTTGAGAGACTAGTCAAACCATCACAGCATATTCCATCAAACGCTCCAATGTATATGGGCTATTACACACAGATTGCTGCAGATGATATGCAAGGAGAGATTAAGCGGATATTTACCAAGGATCTTGCCATTTCGGATGAATCTGAGCATTGGATCCGCATTACTGAAACCTTATCCTACGCACGCAGTCTCATGCTACAGGAATCCAAGAGTCTCAAATACTTCGCCGAGGTCTATGATCAGCTCTGGTTAAATTGGATTGGGCCCAACCTCAAGGATAAGACGATGTATTTAGAAGAATTGCATCATCTGAAATCGTCTGAAGATGCGCTCGGAAACACACTTTCACGGCTTCCTTGGTTATTAGCTCAGAGCCAAATGTACTTCTATTTAAATCAAGATGAACAAGCATGGGAACTGTTGCAATCAGCTAACAAAGGATCGATCATTCCTCCGAGTCGGTTACTCCATTTCTTACATGCTCTTGCTACAGCTGAAGAATGGTCTAGATTACAGGCTTGGCTCATCAACATCGGTCCTATGCTCAGTAGTCTTCGGGAGGAACATCTAACCGAGTATATGGAGTTTTGGGAGAAAGTGATTAGGCATTCACCTGACTCCGAGCAACATATGTGGAAGAGTCTCATCAGCATGTTACCTTATTCGAAGACCGTATATGAAGAAACGTTACTCGCCTATGGTAAATGGCAACAATGGATGGACTATCAACTTAGTACGGGGAAAGAACCACTAGAATTCCGTGTCAGTGTCATGCAACCCATAGACAAAAATGCACCCGAGCTACTACTTCCCTTTTATCATCAGGCTGTTGAAAGATATATTCTGCTCAAAAATAGAGTTAGCTATAAAGCAGCCGTTAAACTGTTAAAGCGGTTAGCTAAGCTATATAAAAAAATGAAGCAAGAGGAACGCTGGGAAGAATTCATCACCACGTTCGCCAGTCGTCATAGTCGTCTGCGTGCGCTGCAAGAGGAGCTTCGAAAGGGGAAACTGATATCATGAGCCAATACACAGAAGCCATCACAGTTCATATCAGTCTCAGCGCTTACGGGGATGCTCTTATTTACGGATCTACGCAAGCGGGTAATTACGTAACTGGACTGAACTTGAAACAACGTTTGTTCGCTTGGCATGAGGCTTCTTTCTATGGAACAGAGCTAGAGATTCAACAAATTCAAGAGGTTGAACTTGTCCTTCTTCCCTCCGAGCATGTTATCCCTTTCTTCGCAGATCGCAAACTTCTGGAGCATATCGATTGGTTGTGGGATGAAGCGTCCGAACCATTGATTCAGCTTGCCCCTGCGTTAGCTAGTTGCATAGAAGAGAAGCAATTTATCCCTAGCTTAATTGCCTTTCAGGGAGGAAAGCTTCAATGGATTTGGGATGAGGGAAGTTTGGATACTGAGGCAAAAAAGGCCCTATCACAGATAGGTAGCGTCAATTCTGATTTCATCAAGGGACTACATGCCGCCTTCTCATCTGCTGTATTTCAACGCTGCTATGGAACAGAAATTAACGCTGCAGATTTACGAAGCGAATATCCGCTACTCTTTGCTAAGGACGGCGCAGTTGCAGGTTTGGATGAGCAAGGATGGCTTATTTCGATTGGCTGGAAAGCCGACACAGCACCTTTTCGCACTCTTTTGCAATTGCTTGAACCCGATGATGAAGAGCCATTTTGGCGCCTTAATTTGGTACTGCAGGACAAGCTTGATCCTGTGGTACTTGTTCCAATTCGGCTTGCTGAAGATGGTCATGTATCTGGTCTATGGCCGGATTCTTGGTCAAGCCATATTAGTGAACGCTCCGCTGGATGGCTAGAGCATTTACGTGCCAGTCTCCCAGCGGAGCAATGGGCCGAGCATAGCGAAGATGTACTTAGCAAACCACTATCCGATGAAGCAGCATGGCAATTCTTGACGGTAGACAGCCGCCGTTTGCTCGAAGCAGGCTGGCAAGTGCTGCTTCCTGCTTGGTGGGAAGCAGCTAGCCGCAAAAAGCCAAAGCTGCGTGCTAAGGTTCGTGCGGGGGAAGCTAGCGAGGGCAGCCAAGGAAGCAAAGGGAGCTCTTTGTTCGGACTTAACTCCATTGTCCAATTCGATTGGCGCATTGCCATTGGAGAGACACAGCTCACCGAGGCTGAATTTGCCGAGCTAGTCGCTCGCAATGAACGCTTAGTCCAATTTCGGGGACAATGGATTCCACTTGATCCGGTCCTACTGGCACAAATCCGTCAAGCTATGGATGGCGTGGACAGTTCGCAGGGACTATCCTTTCAGGACATTTTGCATCTACATCTGTTGGATAACAGCAATGTATCTTACGGCGGCAGATCACCTGACCAACCTGAGGAAGAGGAGGAGGAATCCTCACGGCGCATCCAACTTGGGGTTGAGTTAAATGAACATCTGATCAAACTTATCAGTCAACTTAGCAGACAGTCTGAATGGCCTAAACTTGATGAACCCCTTGGATTAAAGGCGGATCTACGGACTTATCAATATGACGGATATTCCTGGCTGGTCTTTTTACGGCGTTTTGGTCTAGGTGCGTGCCTTGCAGATGATATGGGGCTTGGAAAGACTGTGCAGTTCATTGCTTATTTATTGCATCTAAAAGAGACACTCAAGGATGCCGATACTAAATTGCCTTCTCTCTTGATCTGCCCCACTTCAGTACTCGGGAATTGGCAGAAGGAATTGAGTCGATTTGCGCCTTCACTTAAGGTCATGCTCCATTATGGAAGTGGACGCTCTAACGAAAAAACTTTTCATGAAGAAATTAGCCAAGCAGATATCATCCTAACCTCTTATGCCACAGCAACTCTTGATCAAGAGTTACTGAAGGAATTTACATGGGAATCGCTATGTCTAGACGAAGCTCAAAATATCAAAAATGCGCAAACCAAACAGTCATCTGCCGTACGTAGTTTTCCCGCCAACCATCGTATTGTGCTTACTGGGACACCTATAGAAAATCGGCTTTCAGAGCTTTGGTCTCTATATGACTTCATTAACCCAGGCTATCTGGGTAGTGCGCGGGCATTTAATACTCGGTTCATTCAAGCGATTGAGAAAGACCACGATGAGGAAAGAACGATCCAGCTACAGAAGCTGGTGAAGCCGTTTATGCTTCGTCGCAAGAAAAAGGATCCTGCCATCCAACTCGATTTGCCTGATAAGAATGAAATGAAAACCTACATTCAACTTACAGTCGAGCAAGGTACGCTCTATGATCAAACCGTGAATGACTTATTGAATAAAATGAAGGAGTTAGAGGGGATCGAAAGAAAGGGAGCAATCTTAGCAACCCTTACTCGTCTTAAGCAACTTTGCGATCATCCGGTCCTGTTAACGAAGGAGTCCTTACCTGATATTCAAGGGGATGAGGATAGCTCATTAGTCACCGAAATGTTAATTAGTCGTTCGTCCAAACTGGAACGCTTGCTCGAAATGGTCAAAGAGCTGCGAGATGAGGGTGAACGTTGCCTTATCTTTACACAATATATCGGTATGGGAGAGATCCTGAAGCATGTCCTCCAGCGGGAGCTTGAGGAACCTGTACTCTACCTGAATGGAAGTACTTCCAAGACCGCACGTGACCGCATGATTGATCAGTTTCAATCACAGACACTGCCACCTGCTGAACAACCGAATGTATTTATTCTTTCGATTAAAGCAGGAGGCGTAGGCCTGAATCTTACAGCAGCCAATCATGTTTTCCACTTTGACCGCTGGTGGAATCCAGCCGTAGAGAATCAGGCTACGGACCGCGCCTACCGAATGGGACAGACCAAAGATGTGCAGGTACACAAGTTCATCTCGCTGGGTACGCTGGAGGAGCGCATTGACGAAATGCTTGAGAATAAGCAGCAGCTCAGCGACAATGTCATATCCAGTACCGAGAACTGGATTACCGAACTGTCAACCGATGCACTCAAAGACCTGTTCACATTACGACGTGATTTTGTCGGTTGAGTACCACAATGCTTTGGTAAAGCGGAGATTTGAAGTTGTCATTGATGCTCAATTAGTAAATTCTAACTGATCTCACGTAAAAGAAGAGCCCCATTTCTGGGGCTCTTCCCTTTCAATACGTTGTGGTTGGACTTAGCGGATAGAATAGTGATAACTTCATCTCAATGCGCGTACCAACAGCGAACATGTATTCACCCGAATTTTATTATTTAAGGCGACGGGTCAATACCCAGAATAGAAGAGCCAAAGCACTGACAATTGCACCTAACAAGCACACTCCATTCCAGCCTGAGTAAACATAGATACTGGTAGATGCGATTGACCCGGTGGCGCTACCAATGGAATAGAAAATCATGTAACCAGCAGTAAGCCTACTGCGTGCCTCAGGGCGCAAAGTAAGGATCATGCTTTGGTTGGTGACATGTACGGCTTGTACTGCCAGGTCAAGAAGGACAATACCGACGACTAATGCGAGAAGCGAATGTTGAGTATAACTTATTGGCAACCATGATATAAGCAACAGAATCAATGCCACGCCTGTGGTCCTCTGCCCTAAACCTCGATCAGCAAGACGACCTGCTCGCGCTGCTGCTAACGCTCCAGCAACTCCAGCAAGACCAAACGCTCCAATCGCAGTATGTGAAAGAGAAAGCGGCGGAGCGCTGAGAGGCAGCACTAGGGAAGTCCAGAATATACTGAAAGCGGTAAAAATCATCAAAGCTAATGCAGCACGGATTCGCAGGATTCGTTCTTGTGCGAACAATGTGAGCAGTGAATGAAGCAACTGTAGGTATGATAATGATTCTCTTTTCTGCTCATAATGCGGCAGTACCCTAAACAATACACATGCCATGATTAGCGTTAATACCGCAGAGACAAGGTAGACAGATCGCCAACCGGCTAAATCCGTTAATACGCCAGCGAAGGTTCGCGCCAGTAGAATACCAATTACGATTCCACTTGTCACAACACCCACGGTACGCCCACGTTCGGCTGGGGCAGCCAAAGTTGCCGCGAATGCAACGAGCGTCTGTGTCACTACAGCAAGCAATCCAACCGCAGCTATGCCTATAAATAACACCATGCTGGTGGGGGCGGTGCCAACCACGATCAAAGCCAGCACGGATACTAACATCTGTCCAGCGATCAGCCAACGTCGATTTAATAAATCGCCGAGGGGCACTAGCAATAGCAGTCCAAGTGCGTAACAAACTTGAGTGATTGTAATAACAATGCCGACGGATGAATGAGTAATACCGAACTCGTTTGAAATAGCGTCCAGCAAGGGTTGCGCGTAATATATGTTGGCGACTGCCAGTCCGCAAGCGATCGCAAATAAGAGTGCAACATTGCGAGATATTAAAGATGCGGGCGCTGATTCTGATGATATAAGCGCCTCTTGAGCTGGTTCAACGTGTTTGCCTATATAATCCACGGTAATGACTTTCGGTTCTTCAACAAACTTCCCCAAAGATAACGACTCCTTAAAATTATGTTTATCAGATTTGTAAAATAAAATACTGATTGGTATGAAATATTGCCTGATAAATATAACTCTAAAAAAAGATAACTGTCAAGAGATTACTGTAGAGGACAGCTGAACTGGAGCGAGAACTCTTTTTATTCTGATAATATATAGGATTTAAGAGATGTAAAAGCTTAATCTTATTGACAGGATACTCTTCACATAATAAAATTATAATATACCGTTCGATATGAAAAGAGGGAGTTACTATGGCTCGACGACGCGAATTTGATGAGGAAAAGGCATTGGATGCAGCTATGCAACTATTTTGGGAAAAAGGGTTCGAAGCTACCTCTTTAAGCGACTTGACATCAAGAATGGGCATTCAGCGTCCAAGCATATACTCCACCTTTGGAGACAAAAAAGGATTATTTGAAGCAGCGTTGCGAAAATATACGAGTTCCCATGCTGCCTATGTTCGCGCCAATCTTCAAAACAATTCTTCTGTTAAAGGGGCATTCTGTGCCTTTTTTGAAAATATGGTGGCAAAAGAATATGAAAAAAGTCCGAACTGGGGATGCTTTTGCATCAATTCGATGGTGGAACTTGCGCCTCATGATGAGAAATTTGAAATCCTAACAAGAGAACATCAGATGTATCTCTCGGTAATATTCCAAGAAACGATTGAACGAGGTTTGCGCTCAGGTGAGCTTGATAGCGGTATTAACGCAAAGGGTTTAGCGCAGACACTAGTCATATCGTTAATAGGACTTACTGTGTTCATGAAATCTCGTCCTGAACGAGTATTTGTTGATAATTGTGTGAAAGAAATACTTACATTGTTAAGATAGAATCAAAAAATATGGGAGTGCCATTATGATATCAGCAGAAGTAGTGCGCTATTTTTTGGAGAAGGTTCGTTCTGCTCGGGAGTTGGACGGTACACAGGTTGATGGCAGACCGTGTGCTTACCCATCAGATCACTTCAGAAATTGAGGTGACCGTAGAAAGGACTCCTTCTAGCTATGCGGATCATGTCCGTGAGATGATTGAGGCATACGGATCGTTAGCCTAAGCATTCAAGAATTCCTAGTCCAAGATGATCAGGTCTATGTGCGTTGGAAACAAGTTGGTTACCATATCGGAGTATGCGGATTGTATCCCCTATCGCCGATCATTGCGTCTACGAGCTGATCCTTCTCGTATTTGGGTACAGGCGTGTGGAGTAAGTGGTATCTCCACACAGAGGACGATGACGAGAAGACGAAGCGTGTCCATACGCTCCAAAAAATCTATGAAATGAAGACCAGCCCTGCGCAGGGTTGACTCTAAAAAAGAACTCCGAAAACCCTGAATGTAGTGGGTTTTCGGAGTTTCTCTCATTACTCCCATTCGATCGTCGCCGGCGGCTTACTCGTGATGTCGTAGACGACGTGGGGCACTCCAGTCGGTGAATCGACAGTGGAATTATCAAACGTTTACGAGGTCACATCGGAAGCTCCGATGTACGTCATCGTCGCTGGAAACTTCCTGGATTCCTGCCGACATTTTGCCTTAACTTCTTGGACTTGAGCTTCAAGGCTGTAGCCCTGCAATGCTTGCTTCTCAGTGCTCACTCTGATGTAGATGACAGCTCATGGCTGCGCTAACCTGCCCGTTAGCTTATCGACACTATGCTTATTCTGTAATCATGCCATACGCGGTAATCTTCTTAATTCTACGTGCTACCAGCATCGATATTAGATACGAGAATGCAACAATGCCAATGCAAAGGATCACGATGGTCGGAACATGTACTTTAAATTGGCAGTTTGAGATGCCCATGCTACGAACTAATACAGAAAGCAGAGGATTGGTTCCGATACAGCCTAGCAATCCACCCACGGCCGTTCCCACAATGACAACAGGAGCAAAACTTAATGCAATTTGTGTCATCAGTTGATAGGTTGTGTACCCCATCGCTTTATAAATACCCAATTCCCGTTTGCGTTTTACGATCATCGTTTTGATCACGAGATACAGAATTAAACTAACGACAACTGCAGTTACGAGCAGTACGATCACCACGACTGAATTCATCGCGGAACCAAAGTTAGACAACTGTGCTTCTCCCAGTTCACGCAAGTTTTGGACTTGTACGAGCTGATCTCCAAAAGTAGCTTTTACTTGCTCTATAAATGCTTGACTTTCCGTACGTTCTGTAGGATTGAGATATACATTAATGGTTGACAAATGATAGTCAGGAATCAGCTTTTGCATACCCGCTAAAGTGATATAAGCTACCTTTCCGGAATTATTCATCGTCTGTGTCAGTCCAGTAATCAAGTATTTGTCAGTCGTATCACCCAACTTCACTTCAATGGAATCCCCTACCTCCTTGCTCAGCGTATCCGCCATAACCCCCGTAATCACAACCTCATTATCATATAAGGGTAATCTTCCTTTATAAGCGGATAGGTAATCCATTTTACTGTAATCATCCGACACAAAGGTTGCCATGTCTATTCCACCCATAATTAAGGCTGCAGAATCAATTTTTGATGTTTTTCTCACACCATCCATCGCCTCAAGCTGTTCAACTAAATCTTCCATATCAGTCGTCCCTTGTGCAGTCACGGCAGCATCCGATATTTCAATTCCAAGCATGTTATAAAAAGCAGTGTTGTCGACAGAAAAATTATAATAGCTAATCATAGCAAATGCAGACGCAAACGTGACACCAATAATAATCAATCCAATGATGATATTTTGTTTCATATGGGTAGCCATGGTTTTGCAAGCTAAAATCCACGTAAGTCCACCCTTTGCTTTGTTCAGCGGGAAATAATTTCGCTTAAAGCTGTGTGTAAGTATACCGCCGCGAAGCGCAACTACAGGTGGAAGTTTTATGATCTTGCGACTTGATATCAAAGTAACAATTAACAGCGATCCGATTACAAGCAGGATACTCACAAGATCCCTGCCCGGTTGAAAGCCACTCTGCCACACAATACCTGCTAAGCTAGATAGAGTCCCACTAAACAAAGGAGTTACAACATAAGACAGTACTACCCCGATGATTGCACCGATCATACCGATACAGGTGAATTGCAACACCATCGAAGCGATAATTTGTTTACTTGTATACCCCATTGCACCCAATGCCCCGATATTCGTCAGCGTATCATCAATACTGTTCACCACGCGGAATCGAATCACGATTAAGGATACAATGACAATAATTCCGGCAAAAGCAACTAATACCATAGAAATGATACTAATCATCATCATAGATGCCATGGCCATACCCGGCATATCCATATCATATGTATTACCAAACGATCCGATGGCAGACAGCTTTACATCGGTATTGTTCTTAAAGTCACGCAGCAATAGCGTAGATTGATCCACATCATCCAGTCTTATCGATAACAATTTACTGCTTGTCATCTCTCCGATAACATCATACATCCGCTGATACGCTGTATCCGGTAAGAAGTACTTCATAGCTGCTGCATTAATTGTCCCTAGCGTAGGTGACTCATAGAAACCCTCAATGGAATAATTAAATTCTTGCTCAAGATAGGTGAACTTTATAGAATCACCCAGCTCATACCCCCCATTTTTCATAGAGAGAGGCACATAAATGACATTGTCCTTCGCTATCTCTTTCCCTTCAACCAATTGAAATGGAGCCATGTTCCGTTCTTGATCAGCATTTAGAAATGCCCCACCTAGACCCATTTCGTTATCGCCAAATTTCATGCTCACATTGCCTAAATACATCATATCTTCCGTCTCAACTTCGTTTACTCTGGAATCACCCTGAAAAAAGTCTCCATATGCCTGCTTGTATTCCTTTTGATTCAAAATAACGATGGCATGTGGACTATGGCCTTCTTCGATTTTATCAAGGTAGAACGTATCCACCTTTGTATAAATACCCAGTCCTATGTTTAACAGAAGTGTGGCAATTAAGATCAATAGGCCAAGCGAACAAGCCGCACTTTTACTTCTCTTTATGTTGGCTAAGGCAAGATTAAGAAGATTCATCTTACCACCCCATTTCAGCCAAAAAGGACTGTAGCTGTTCATTTCGTGCATGATAATCCTGGGCATCGAATGCGCTTAGTCTCAACTCTCCGCACATAATACCATCTCGTAAGTAAAGGATTCGATTCCCTCTTAATGCTGTTTTCATATCATGAGTAACCATGACGATACTTTGTCCATTACGATTCACTTCAGTCATGACATCCAACACGCTAGTACTAGCGGCAGAATTGAGTGCACCCGTTGGCTCGTCTGCAAACACGATTTTGGGACTATTCATTAATGCTCGAACAATACCTGCACGTTGAGCTTCGCCGCCAGAAAGCTGGCTTGGAAATTTACCCCACGACATTTCTGCTAAGCCCACCTGCTGTAGCAACTTTTTGGCTTTCTCCGTCATTTCCCGTTTGTTCTTGCTCACCAGTAGGCCACTCGCCAAAGCATTATCTAGCACGCTCATGTTATCCAGCAGGTGGACCTGTTGAAATATAAATCCACAATGATTTCTTCTAAAGATGGCTAGCTGATCGTTATTCAATTTTGCGATTTGCTTACCCTCGAAATCGATTTCTCCCAATGTGGGTTTATCCATACCGGAAAGTGCATATAGTAAAGTTGATTTACCTGAGCCGGAGCTCCCCATAATGACTGTAAAATCTCCCTCAAATAGATCGATATCCAGGTTTTTCAGCACATGTTGTTGATGGCCCCCACTGGAGAAAGTTTTACACAATTTTTTAGTAGATAATAGAATTTTAGACATGATGACCGCATCCCTTATTATAAAATTTCAACGATGATATTAAATTAAAAAAGACTGTAACGTTGATTACAGTCCTATCATACGATGGAAACTCTTAATGGATCTTTGCCCAATTCTTAACCAATCCTTAATTATGAAAATACCTTTAAGAAAGAGGAATTTGTATCATAACGCTGAATCCGTCTGTCCGGTTATAACAGGTAATATAGCTTTCCATCTTCTCCATAAGATATTTAGAAATATATAGACCAAGCCCCGTACCTGATTGCCCCGTGACATCATGACCACGATAGAATTTATTGAATAAGAGCGGCAATTCATCCTCAGGAACACCCATTCCATAATCCATAATTATGACTTCTAAATAAGAGCTGGCGATCTTAAACGTAATCCGAACAGAGGTATTCGCATATTTGTATGAATTACTGAGGATGTTATCGAACACCTGTTGAAGACGAGCTGTATCCGTGTGAATAATACATTCTGGAATGTCATCCCATTCAATTTTTCCGTAATAATTACTACTTTCAATGAGTTTCTGTAGCGCACTACTATGCTCATCCACTACGGTTACTTTTAACTCTTCGAGCTCTTCTAAGGTCGCATGGAACATGTCTGTCACGAGTAGATCGATTTGCTCCGCTTTTGCATAGATGGTGTTAAGCTGTTTGCGTTCTTTCTCACTTGTGGTCAGCACCAGCATCAATTCACTCACAGCTTTGATGGATGCTACAGGGGTTTTGATATCATGGCTAAGACTTGCAACGAGTTCCTTTTTACTACGGTTTGCATGGTATTCGCTTTGACGTGCCGCCGCCAATTCCTCACGCATCATGTCAAAACTTTCGCTAAACGCACCAAACAGGTTGTTTTTATCTATGTCCAAAGGGATATCAAGATTGCCATTCGCTACATTTCGGGCGAAATCTTTGAGCTTGTGAAAAGGGCGTACAACGGTCCGATTTAAATACCTAACATAAGCGATACTTAGTAGCGCTACCGCCAAGAAGGCAGCTAATATCACGATGAGGAGCTCTTGCTGCCATTGTCGAAGGATATTATTACTGTTATTAGGTACAATCACTTTCCCGACTGTGGTTCCGTTAACCACCACATCGACGATTGTGTCTCTGTTCCTGATACCCTCATTTACGCTGCTAGCGAGATGATCTTCTGTTGTATAAAGTACCTTCTCTGTCAAATCCATGACTACAAATGGTTGACTTACGTTACTATAATCTCCCTGATCGATATACTCCCAATGGCTTTCAACTTGTTTCACAATGTTATTGATCGCAACCGTATCCACGTTGGTTTCTATTTGTCTATTCATCAACAACACTGACACGGTAATGCCTACCCCTAAAATAATAGCGATGAACCCGATCATCCACTTTGATTTCATACCTGTGGTTCCTCAAATACATAACCCGTTCCCCACACGGTTTTAATATACCTAGGCTCGTTAGGACTGACTTCTATTTTTTCGCGCAAATGACGAATATGTACGTTCAACGTTCCATCGCCTGTGATAGAATCACCCCACACCTCGCGGAACAATTCCTCTTTAGGTATAATGCGATTCTTGTTATTAACTAAGTAAGCTAACAACTTGAATTCCATAGATTTAAGCTTAATCTCTTCGCCATGAACATGGACACGACACAGATTTGCCTCAACAACAACAGGGCCACATGTTATCCTATCCGATGAAACGTTCTGTTGAAGCTGGCTTCTTTTCAATACCGCCTTTACTTTTGCAAGTAAGACGCTAAGCGTATAGGGCTTTTGGATGTAATCATCCCCACCGATATTGAGTGCAATAAGAATATCATCATCGCTGGAACGCGCACTTATGAACAAGATGGGGATTTGCGTCACCTGCCGCAGTCTTTTGCACAGATCAAAACCCGATGTTTGACCCAAATTAATGTCTAATAAAATCAAAGAGGTTTCGTTTTTTTCAAAAAACGACATACACCCTTCCGCACTGGTCACGTACGTGGACTCCACATCAAACATATTCAAGTATTCGCTTGTTGTCTCCGCTAGAGCTATTTCATCATCAACAATTAAGCAATCATACTTCATCCATATTCCCCATTCATATATGTAATGAAAAGCTTCCTCTATTTAAATTTAGATAGGTTTAGTAGCTTCTGAAGTAATTCCAGGAAACGCGCATAAACCCCCTTATTTTTATGTACAGCGTAGGTCTTATACCCCGCACCCTTAATTTCTAAGCCATTTAATTGGAAACCAAAACAGCAGCCCCCATCTATTCCAATCTTCTTATCGCCGAAATAGATCTTTGCTGAATTATGTATACGTTTTGTTGGTATATGTCCAAACACGATCGTCTTATTTAAAAGATTTGCATGATCTAGGAATTCTTCACTTCCCCACAAAAAAGATCGATCCGGTTGTGATCGGAAGTCCCCTGAAAAAGTAGGATCAATGCCCGCATGTACAAATATATGTCTATCATCCTCGGAATAAAGCGGTAATGATTTCAAAAAATCAATATGATGTTGATAGTATAATTTGATAAAAGTTTTGGCTTTATTATATTCGGGATAGTTAAACCCCTGCTTGAACCAGTCTGTACCGACATAACTTTTCAATGTGGACAGACCCCCATTTTCAATCCATATCGCATTTTCATTACTTTCCATTGCATCAATAAACATTTGGTCATGATTTCCGCGTAGTGCAATGACGTTCCCTTGTTCTACGAGTTGGATCACCTGTTCAATAACTTCCTTGCTCCGAAGACCTCGATCACAATAATCACCCAGTAGAATCAATTGATCTACTGACGGTTTATACTTTGCTTTGTTCAATAACTCAGTAAATTCATCGTAACAACCGTGAATATCACTAATCACCAGTTTCCTCATACCTCAAATCCCTTTCAATATATCCTATTAAAGACAAGATCCACCCTATCTTATCACCCAACTACATGAGATGTCTGTCAAAAATGTATATTTGCAGTGATGTACAAAAGGGATTACAATCTGAGGTAAACGTGTGTCTATTAGTAAATAATTGATCTAATAGTGCAGAAAGGAATCTACTTATGTTTCGCTCCTCCTATTCGATCCGTTCAGAAGAAGCTACGATGCTTCTATTTGATTCCATGGGTTGGGAACTGATCCAATCCCCTGCATATTCATTTGACGGCCAGACTAGGTCTGAGACCAGTAATGTCATTTTTCAATATACGCTGTCTGGAGAAGGCCGGATTGAAGTCGATGGATCGGTCCATCGTTTAACGAAGGACAACGCTTTTCTTGTGACCCTACCTAGTATGCACAAATATTATTATCCGGAAGAAGGTACGGAGCCTTGGGAATTCCTATGGTTAAACGTACGTGGTCCCTTAGCGATCCCATTATGGAATCAGTTAATTACGCATTGCGGCCCCATTGTTCAGCTCCCACAGGAATCTTCGCCTATCCGTCTATTATGGAGTATGTTTGAGGATATTCAGGTGCATGAGGAGAGAAATCTCCATGCCTTATCGGCAAAAGCGTTTCAATGGATATTATCGCTAGACAGCTTATTGAAGAAACCTACTATGTTAACTGATCATATTAAAAATGAAAAGCTTCATACAGCCGTTCAATTTATGAAAAATAATTTACACATGAATCTGAGTTTGGACGATGTTGCTGATCATATCGGTATTTCCAAGCATCATCTTTGCAGACTATTTCAAAAAAACCTCAACCTATCACCCTTCGAATACTTAAGAAGGCGGCGGATTGAGGCAGCGGCATCCAAACTCAAAACAACAGATTTAACGATTAACCAAATCGCTGTTGAGACGGGATTTGATAATGCCAGCTACTTCGGCAAGGTCTTTCGTTCTTACTTTGGGGTCAATCCTCTAGCCTATCGGCAGCAGGACGTGGAGTTTTCGGCCAAACATGTGTTTTTTGAAACTTAGCCTATGCAGATACAAAGAGGGCATCCCAAGCCATTTTTATGGCTTTTGGGACACCCCATATCCGCTTAAATCTCTTTTAATACAAAAAGTTGGCTTCTGAAATCACCCTCCAAACGTGGAATAGAGAGTCCGAAGTACATCAATTCATCACCTCTATATACCTCACCGTTGTGTTGAAGACAATACGATTTATCTGGATCGAGTCCTTTCAGACGTAATCTGTTTAGCGGTGCATTGGGCTCGGCAAGGACCTTAAAGTAAGCAGCAAAAGCTTCTTTCCTGTCCTCTGATACAAACATCCACGCCGTCTCATTCCCTTCAAAAGGACTGAGCAACCGATAGAAATCTCCAGACTGGATCAGCATGCGAAGTTCCTTATACTGCGCAACCTGCTGCCGGATGTCTTCGCACTCCGATGCAGAAAGTTTGGTTAGATCCAGTTCATATCCGAAATTTCCAGACATTGCGACATGACCACGCGTTTCCAATGGGGTATTCCGTTGAACCTGGTGATTTGGAATGGCTGAAACATGGGCTCCCATGGAGCTTGCAGGATACACCATACTTGTTCCATATTGAATCTTCAATCTTTCAACTGCATCCGTATCATCGCTAGTCCATGTCTGAGGCATATAATACAACATCCCCGGATCAAATCGCCCACCACCACCGGAGCAACTTTCAAATAAGATGTGTGGGAAACGGGTAACAATGCTCTCCATTACCTCATAAAGTCCAAGGATATAACGATGCCCCGTTTCGCGTTGACGTTCAGGAGGAAGCAAAGCGGAACCAATCTCCGTCATATTCCGGTTCATATCCCATTTCACATAAGTAATCGGCGCCGATGATAACACAGAGCTGACCGAATCTATGATATAGTTACGTACATCCTGGCGCGATAAGTCCAGAATTAACTGCTGCCGAGCCAATGTTCTTATATGTCCTGGCACATGTAGACACCAGTCTGGGTGCTCACGGTAAAGATTACTGTTGGGTGACACCATTTCCGGTTCAAACCATAAGCCAAATTGCATTCCCATCGCCGTAATATCTTCGCCCAGCTTTCCAAGTCCTTCAGGAAGCTTACGTCGATCCTCAACCCAATCTCCCAGCGAGTTATCGTCACTATCACGCTTCCCAAACCAACCGTCATCTAGGACAAACAACTCTAAACCAAGCTCTTTACCTGCGTGGGCAATTTCTTTTATTTTGTCCGCGTTGAAATTAAAATACGTTGCTTCCCAGTTATTAATGAGAATCGGTCTTTGCTCATCACGGAATTTGCCTCTACACAGCCTTGTTCGATACAGCTTGTGATAGGTTCGTGACATTCCACCTACCCCTTCAGCTGAACGTACAAGCACGGCTTCAGGAGCCTGAAATGCATCGCCCGGTTCTAGTAACCACTGAAAATCAAATGGCTGAATGCCTACACCAACTCTAGTCATCCCGTATTGATCCACTTCTGCCTGCGCTAGAAAGCTACCGCTATAAACAAGACTAAATCCGTAAACCTCACCGTGATGTTCCGTCGCATCTTTGGCCAACAAAGCCATAAACGGATTTTGTTGATGGCTGCTGGAGCCACGTTTGCTATCTATCCGATGAATTCCGGGTACAAGTGATCTCTTATGTACATGGCGTTCTCTGGCCCACGTACCCGACAATTGCAGCATGTCAAAGTCGGAATGATGGAAATCAACATTAGCGCTTAATACTCGATTCAGTACAACCTTGTCCTGTCCTAGGTTCTCGATACGTACGGATCGTGTGATTGCATCCAGATTGTTGAATGCTGTGTACAGAAGGGTCGCTTTTAGTCCACTTTTCACATCAAGCAGAACTATTTCCAGCGTATCCGCTTCATCTTCACTCTCAACATACGAAGAAGGTAGTCCCTCTAAACGTGGCTTTCCCTTTCTTACTGTATAACCTTCATAGCGGAAATCAGTCACTGTCGTACCATCCTGCAAGTAGACCTCGAGTGCTGGCTCCCGGAAATCCCCATTACCGTAGGATGGAAATTCGCGGGGCAGAGTATCTAGAGAATAGGTCTTATCCTCTTGAAGAAAACTTGGACTGAATGAGGCTCTTTCCACTAAATCTAGTGGATGCTGGAAGGACTCCCCTCCTAGCTTTGGGCCCCAATAGATATGGGCTGGAATTCCACCCTTAACGATTTGAATAATATAGCTGGAATTGTTGGATCGCAAATGAAACACGCGATTACTGTTATCATAATAAATGGACATGATATCCTCCCCAAATATAAAAGATTGTCGTATACCACAGACTTAATTTATTTAAACAGTGGCTTTAAGCCTTATTCTAGAGGCTTTGGAAAGCGTCTTCAATCTGAATATAAAAACATCTTGTAGTAAAATATTGATCTTACTTAAAAGACGTGGGCTCTTGGTGTGAACACTCGCGAACAACCAATACACCAGTCCCCAATCCCAAGTTATTCTAAAGATATTCCACAATTGAATCTTTTAACCTGTCAATGAAGTCTATATAAAAAAAGTAGTGAGTATACCTTTTACCGGTATGCTCACTACTCACCTATAGAAGTGCCAACTGCGGGTCACAGTTCCTATCACGACTTATCTGAAATATTTCCTAGAGGCTTGTTTCTAACTTCAACACTTCAAAAATAATTTTTGCGGCTTGCGCACGTGTTGCAAGATTCTTCGGCTGGAATTGTCCATTGCCGGTTCCTTGGATAATGCCATGTTCACTCATCACATGCACAGCATCCTGGGCATATCCCGAAATAGATGAGTCATCGGTGAAGGTGTTGTTGTAGGTCGTCCCAACGTTTAGCATCTTTAATGTAATGGTAGCACGATACACCAATACTGCCATCTCTTCTCTAGTTATTGTAGCATCACCATCGAAGGTTCCATCACCTTTGCCTGTAACAATACCCAATTGTTTAGCAGTCGATACCGAGCTAGCATACCAAGCGCTCGGAGAAACATCGGTAAAACTACTATCTGAATGTTCCCCAACCAAATCCAGTGCATTCATCATCATGTGCAGGAATTGTGCACGCGTGACAGACTGATTTGGCTTAAACCTTCCTTCTTCAAATCCATTTACCACTTGTCTGGAAGCCAGTGATTCGATCACATTACGTGCCCAATTAGCTTCTTCAAGATCCACAAATGAAGCAGCAACATGAACTACAATATAACTTCCTGAATGGGCCGGTTTAAACTTGATCTGCCCCGATTGAACATCGTATACTACCTTCTTAACAATTTCTAACTTACCATCAGCTGATTTATGATACACAACTACATGATGCGCTTGCTCACCAGCTTTTAATGAGTAAGGTAACTCAATCGTTGTAATTTGAGCCGTTTCAGCATCTGATAATATCCGTCCATCAATCGAAAGTTGATATTGATAAATAGGTTCAGTCTTCACGATATTCTGAATTTCATAAGAAAGCTCTTGTGCTGCGATTATGCTCAAGCTTAACTCTAGTTTATCCTTTGCGTTGGTCAGCAATTGTTGCAGGTTCTCGTTGCTCAGCTGCCAGGTTACTCCTCCTGCTTGAAGTACAACATTCTCAACACTTGCAGAAGTCGACTTCAGCGGCTGAACAGGTATTGAAATTATAATGTTATTTAACTTTTCTTCCTTGCCAATAGCTTCAATCAACAAGGTCTTATCCTTGAGTGACTGTAATGCCTGTTCCAAATCCTTAATCGACAACTCGGCAGTTGCCTTTCCATTCTGATCAAAAATAACGGTTACCTCAATTTGTCCATCCTTAATAACTGAGGTACTCCCCTTGTTCCCCTGTCCTGGATTTGATCCAGAGTCGGGTACTGGTGTCGGCGTCGGTGTTGGAGTCGGCGTCGGTGTTGGACCAGGATCTGGTTTAATTATTTGAGTTGTAGCATTCACTGCTACAGACAAATCAGATAGTCCGGCTTCATTCCAAGCACGTACCTTGTAGTAGTAGGTCGTTTTTGCTGTAAGACCTTTATCCACATAAAGGTTCTCAGGTACGCCTGTTACATTAAGCTTAATAAACTCTCCATCTTCATCTGCAGCGCGATAAACATCATACGTTACTGATCCAGGAACAGCATCCCAATTCACACGTATTGAATTGGTTCCAAGAACAGTTGCCGTTACCCCCTGTGGTGCAGTTGGTAACAACTCGTCTGCTTCTGTTGTCGCTGAAACGATGGAGGATCTCTCCGATTCTCCAGTACTATTTACCGCAGTGATCTGATAAGCGTACAAAGTATCTGCATCCAAACCTGCGTCATTATAGCTTGTTTCTGTAATTGGATTTTCGGTGATCCGAATAAAGTTATCATCCGCATCACTACGATAAATATGATATCCCGTTGCGTCACTTGCCAAATCCCAAGAGAGTTGAATTGATTTCCCATGGGCTGTCGCATGAACCTCTACAGGTGCACCCGGTACTTCTAATTGAGCAACCACATTCACTTCAATTTCTTGAGTAAACATCATTCCCCCATTAAGGTTTTCAAAGGAATCTACATATACAGTAATACTAGCACGGCCCGGCTGATGCGTAGTGATCTCTCCGGTCTTTGAATCAACGGATGCTACTTCTGGCGTATTGGACAACCAATAAATCGGTCTATAGTCCGAATCCCCCTGAAATACCGTAACACCCAGTTTCAATGTCGAATCTACTGCCAAATTAATTTTCCCATCAGTAGGTATACCGATACCATCATATCGATACATCTCAATCCCTTCAACGTAAATGGGTGCCTTGATACCAATCACTGCAGTAGCTGTCAGGCCACTATCTGTTCTTGCTGTGATCGTGACTGGCTTGATTTCTCCACCTTCACCATTGTGTTGTTTGGTAATTACAATTGCTGACTGACCATTATTGACGATGGTAGCAAGGGTTTCGTCACTAGATGTCCAGCTCACATTTTCATTGATAAAGGATGGTTGGAGAAGGGCCTTCAACTCCAAAATATCCGTCATTACAACCGTCTTGGTTGTCTCGTTCAATTCGATTGAATCCGCTTGTGTTACAAATTTCCCCATAGCACTGAACTCGGCGATAGCTGGCCAGGTTGTACCAGTCTGTTGAGAAGTTTCATTTATTGAAACTCTAATAAATTTACCCTTGGTTCCTTCAGGAAGCAGGTGCGACACATTTTTAGAAGCACTGAATTGACCTGAATTATCCACTACTTTTGTATAGTTCGTACCATTATTAGATACTTCAACTATATATTTCTGAGCACCCCAGAATTCCATATCGATTTGATTAATTTCAGCAATATTTCCCAGGTTAATCCACCATGAATATATTTTTCCCGCTGACGGAGCACCCGGTGACCAGGCAGTGCTTACATTTCCGTCAATTGCGTTACCGATGGGATGCTTTGCATTCGTCAGACTTGCTCCCATTTCCTTGTTCAACTGGAGTTTATCCGTAACAGAAACAGCTGCTTCTGCCGCATGACCGCCGTCCTCTGTAGTAACAGTAATTATAGCTGCTCCCGGATTGCTAGCTATAACAAATCCATCTTCATTTACCGAGGCTACTGCTTCGTCCGATGATGACCAGACCACGTTGGCGTTATCTGCGGACACGGGCAGAACTGTAGCTTGAAGTTGCTCATACTGACCTGAGGTTAGACTTAATTGTGACTTATTCAGTTCCACACCTGATACAGGAAGATTATCAGCGACTATTACACCTACCGTAATACTCGCTCCCCCGTCTGCCGAAGTAATCGTGAGTGTTGCAGTACCATCTGCGACGGCTGTGATTAAACCATCAGTTACGGTGAACACTTCCAGATTACTCGAAGTCCACTGAAGTGATTTATTCGCTGCGTCCGTTGGCAACACATTTGCCACAACAGTTTGTGACCCACCCGCACGTAGTTTAATCAAGGTTGTATCTAACTCTATAGATTCTACCTTTACAGGAACTACCGTTACCTTGACTGTGTCCTTAAAATCCCCATCATCTGTTAGCACATTGATCTCAGCTTCTCCTTCAATTATCGCTGTTACCAATCCACTCTCATCTACCTTCGCAATATTCTCATCACTTGACGACCATTTAACACCTGGGAAAGAAGCATTATCTGGTGTTATGATAGCCTGGAGTTGTTTGGTTCGGCCGAGCCCAAGTTCAATATCGTCGGACTTAATCTCGACATTTGTTACATCTACTTTGGTAGCTTTCAGTTTAAACGACTGAATCGCATTGCCATCCGCTGAAGCAATGGTAATATCAGCCTCTCCCTTATTATGAACAAGAAGAGTGACCTGCTTAGTCACATCCAACTGCTGTAACAACACTCCTGGATTAGCACTTTCAGCAGCCTCACCCAGAAAACTCGCTACTTCAGGGTTAGTAGATGTATAGATCATTCGGTTATCCGTCGGTTGATTAGAAGCTTTCGCTTCTATTGTAATCCGATCACCTACAATTGCCGAAATCTCGTTATCTGTTCCCAACTGAGGTGCAGCTACGACAATGGAACTTGCTAGTTCTGGAGACGAGACAATAACCTTTCGTGTAGCAGAGTACCCACCATCCACTGTTGTTGCCTCAATTGTCGCTTCTCCTTGTTTAAGGGCAGTAACAATACCCGCTTCATTTACCACGGCAACAGATTCATCGTTTGATGTCCATTCGATGTTGGTGTAAGCAAATTGATTATTCGGATATACCGTTGGAACAACTTGATTGCTTTGTCCAGCGAACAATTTGAGATCGCCCGCAGGCAGATCTATACCCGTAACCGCAGTAGGCTCAACCGCATAAGTCCCTGATATCCCACTGTGAGACAATTTGCCATTCAATGGCTTGGCTGATGCCTTGCCACGCCACAGGTAGGCATATATCCCATCGGAGGCATGTCCATCATAAGTAAATAGGGTTCGGTTATCAATCGTATTTCCATATTCGGAAGTACTTCCTCCTGGAATCCATGGACTGAACCATTCCCCATGGCCCTCTCCCTTGGCAATCCATTCAGCTGCCCAATAGAAAAATCCAATTTCTGCATCATAGGCATTCGGTACATCCCGGAAAGTCTGCATATATTCAAGCAACCAGTTGTACTGACCACGCTGTGATACTTCATAATATTTGTTACTCATTGCGGAGCCATTACCAACTGGATCAAAGTTATCTCTCGTATGAGCGAGTGCGGTTTCCGAGAAAATAACATCCTTACCCTTCCATTTGTTCAAATTGTTATTAAGCATCGATACAATGCTCCCGCTTTCGCGTCCACCGTACAAGGAATAAGCTTCTCCATCCCATTTCACACCACTAGATGAATTTGCGTCATACCATGAGTTAGTCGTATCAACATCATATCCGTTATTTAGATGTAGAAATCCTCGCGTCGTTGGTGAGGCATCCTTTACCGCCTGATATGACGCATTTATTAGCTTCGTAAAACCCGTTCTGTCCTTAGACGAAATTTTTCCTTCTGGCCAGACAACACCTGAATTTTCTTCGTTGCCCAATTTCACTGAATGAGGTGCCACGCCCTCATCTACTAACGACTTAATGAAATCATAGCAATAATTGTACATCGTAGTTTGCAGCTGATCCAAATCCTGATTGAACCATGATAGCGGTTTCCAGGCTTTAGCTTGGCTCATCCAATTATCACTGTAATGAAACGATACTTCAAAATCCATATGATGCTGTTTGGCCCGCTTGCCAATTTCCAACGCCTGTTCCTTACCAAAATAGCCCGGTATCATTTGAAGCGGAGCAAAAACCGTACCTAAGTGAGCCAAATCATTTATATATGTAATATCACTTCCTTGTTTTGGAAGATCATTACGAAGTCCCGCCTGATAATCCTTCCATTCATCTTCCTTATAGATATAATTTCCCGCTTCTACAAAGAACATAGAAGTTACAGCATTAACACCCCGATTTCGCATAATATCGAAGAAATCTTGTTCAACATTGTTGGCTTTATATTTACCACCGAAGTCTTCAACGATCATGAGAAATGACACATCAACACCTTTAACAATGGTGTTATCCATTTCAAACAAATCTAGGCTATCCGCGTAGCCGTAACCAGAGCCATCCGCTGTTCTTTCAACATAAATTGTTGCGGTTGTTTCGGCAGGTCCTGTGCGGAAGGCTACTGGAAGCAACGTGTAGCCTGTTGTCGCGGATGGGGCAACGCGTGACTCCTGAATCCCTTCCACGCCAATTCTCACTCGATCAGTAGAATTCTCCACCTTTGCACGAACGGTTGCCACATAATCCGTGTTCGGCTTTACGGAAACAGTCTGGGCAACTTTAGACCCTGTACCAAGCTTGGCTGCATAGTTTCCAGCATCCGCTTGTCCAGGAACTACGGATACGTCTCCGGTAACAGTCCAGGCATTTTTGGTTCCGCTTTCAAAACTCCAATCTGCAAGTGGATTATTATCTGAATGCTCCATAAAGAACTCCACTTCATCAACTTCAATGGAAAGATTTGCTGGAGCATCTTTTAAATAGATACCAATGGTTGCTTGACCGTTGTATACAATTACATTTCGAATAACTATTTGGTTCCAATCTGAAGCGCTTTCAGCAAACAAATTGACAAAGGCTCGCATCTCTGGGCTTCCTGTATTTTTGGCTTCAAGGAAGGCCGCTTGCTGTAATGTACTACTGGACGGATTAGGTGAAGATGTTCTAATCTTGGCAGTTAGTGTATAAGTTCCTTGCTCCAAATCCGTAAATACTTGATATAAGCCAACTCCCGGATTCTCAAAGCTGCCCGCCTGTTTGGTCGATGTCAGTCTCGCTGAAAAATTACCCTCACTGCCGCTTGCTTGCGTAGTTACTGTACCAGAAGTATTCAGCACCTGCCATCCTGCGGGACTTGAAGTAATACTACCGTCCTGCTCAAAGCTAGGGTTAGCCATCAGATTGGAACTTGCCGCAGATACCCTGTTATGAGTGGGCCCCCAAAAGACAAAAGAACTGAATAATAGTAATAAGCTCAAAGTCATGGCTGTTGTTCTTTTTAATCTTGTATGTATCAAATTTTGTGCCTCCTTTTATACATGGGGATAGGTATTGTTCTCCTGTATATAGCTTCATAAAGAACAATCCTATCCCCATAATTTCATTACTTATAGTCTGTAAGTCTGCAAATCTACTAATCTATGTTTCCTATTCCAATTCTCGCTTGGCAACAAGCACCTCATACGGTTCCAAGTCCCATGCCTTGCTTAGATCAACGTTGCGTGTAACAGACATCCATTCAGCATCTAGTGAAGGAACTGATGCTGACTTGAAGGTAAAGTTCTGAACAAACAAATATTGAACCTTATCATTAGAACGCGCAACAGCATATACGCCCTGTGGCATTTTGACATCCACGGGTCTAGTCAGCGTCAATGCGTCAATAAGATCAGAATACAAATCGTCATAGAAACCCTCTTCAAAGTGACTAGCAATATAGTAAGTTTCACCCTCACCAAAGCGATGATGGGTAAGCGCAGGTCTTCCAGCGTAAAAGTCATCATTATAGACCATTAACGACTCTGCCCCCTCCAGATGAAGGAGATCGCACAGTTTACTACATGTATAAGAGCCCTTCAGAGAACTTCCCTCTGATCCGCCGAAAGCTTGGATCACTCGCCCACTATTCTGCTCATGGTCATAGAGTCCATCGATTTCTTCACTCACTACCCCAGCAACATCACTTAATTGATGCGGCGCAGTTCCGAGGAACACTAGGTCATTTTCATTGACAATCCCACTCCAGTAGGTCATCACTAGGGTGCCACCCTGCTCAACAAATGCACGGAGTTTCTGCTCAAAACCACTACGCAACATATAGAGCATAGGAGCAATCACTACCTTATAACCGGTAATATCGCACTCCATATCAACAAAGTCTGTCGTAATACCCTGCTTCTGTAATGCACGATAATGCGATTGTACTTCTTCTATATAACCCATTCCTTTGTTGCGCGGGCCTTGTGAATTCTCAATAGCCCATTTGTTCTCCCAGTCATAGACAATCGCAACTTCAGCCTGTGAATTGGTACTTGCAACGTCCGATAACTGCTGCAATATGCCCCCAAGATCTGCTACCTCTTGAAACACACGGGTATCTGAGCTGCCGTCATGTGAGACAACCGATCCGTGAAACTTCTCACTGGAACCGCGGCTTTTACGCCACTGGAAATATTGCACCGAATTTGATCCATGCGCAATCGCCTGCAGTGAAGACAAAATATGCATGCCTGGTTTCTTCAGCTTAGAGACACTCTGCCAGTTCGTCATACTTGGGGAGCTCTCCATGAGTAAGAAAGGCATCCCTTTAATGGACCTCATGATGTCATGATTCATCGCAGTATCTATGGCAATATCGAGATCTGCCGTCTTATGCCAAGTCGGATAACTATCCCAGGACACGATGTCGACGGTATCTTTGAATTTGAAGTAATTCAAACCGTCATAGTAATACATGAAGTTTGTGGTGGCCGGTAGCTCCGGATTGTACGATTTCACTGCGGCGATTTCATGCTGCATGAAATCAAGCGTCTGATCTGTAACAAACCGCCGCCAATCTAGGTTCATACCGTGCGTCCCATTTTCACCGTGTGGTGCAGGCGACTCGATCTGTGACCAATCCGTATAGGTATGACTCCAGAACGTAGTCCACCACTGCGCATTAAGCTGCTCAAGTGTTCCATATTTTCGTTTAAGCCATGCTCTGAACGCATCCTGACATAAATCACAATGACAATCTCCACCATACTCATTCGAAACATGCCATAGCTTAACCGCTGGATGGTTTGCGTAACGCTTCGCTAGTCCTTCATTTATTCCTTTGATCTTTTCACGATATATAGGAGACGTATAACAATGGTTATGACGCGCTCCATACAAATTTCTATGCCGATCACTCGAGACCCGCAGCACTTCAGGGTATTTCTGTGCAAGCCACACTGGGCGAGCTCCAGACGGTGTCGCCAGGAAAATAGAGATGCCGTTATCATGGAGTGATTGAATCACCCCATCCATCCACTCCCAGTTATAATGTCCTTCCTCAGGCTCCAACGCAGCCCATGAGAAGATGCCCACTGACATGACATTACATCCGGCCTTCTTCATATACTCTATATCCTGTTTCAATACCTGCGGATCATGTAACCACTGCTCTGGATTGTAATCTGCTCCATGCAGCAATCTATCACCAAATTGTGTATTCATATCCATCACCTCGATCTGTTACTTTACTGAACCCAACATGCCTTGTACAAATTGCTTCTGCAACAGGAAGAAGATCAGAACTGTCGGCAACGTTGTCACTACGATAGCTACCATAATGATTCCGTAATCCGGATTGTACGATGAAGCAAGCGACGAAACTATAAGTGGTAAAGTCTTCTTATCCTGAGTCTGCAGTGCTATCAACGGCCACAAGAAGCTGTTCCAGTAATTCATAAAAGTAATAATAGCTGCTGCCGCATATGTCGGTTTCATCGTCGGCATATAAATACGCGAGAATAACCGCCACTCGCCTAATCCGTCAACTCGTCCTGCCTGTAGTAGCTCACGTGGAAATGACTTCGTATTTTGCATAAAGAAAAAGATCATGAACGCAGTTGTAATGGATGGTAGTATAACCGCTGATGGTGTATTTAGCATTCCCATCTTACTAAACAAACGGAATAACGGAACCATAACTGCCGCAAATGGCATCATCATAGAAAGCATGAGCACTCCGAACAAGCGATTTTTACCTTTTGAACGATAAATCTCAAAGCCATAACCCGCCATGGAGCTTAGTAGCAAAGTACCGATTGTACCCACAATCGCAATAATGGCAGAGTTTCCAAATGCAGCACCCAGATTAGTCATATCCAGTAGCTTTGTAATATTATCAGAGAGCATCGATCCAAAACTGAACTTACCTTTAACGATATCAGAGGAGCTATTCGTCATACCGATTAACATCCAGAGAAAAGGAAATAGCGATATCACAGATACGATGATTAGAAACAAATGAGTCCCTGCTGCGCTCAGTTTCTTCATTCCTTCTCACCTCCTACTTTAAGCTGGAGAAATGCAAGTATGGCAACCATAATGACTATGGCATAAGACACTGTTGCTGCATATCCAAAGTTAGGTGTATAAACGAATGATAGATTATAAATATATTGCGATATCGTCATCGTTGAATTACCAGGGCCGCCATTCGTAATATTCACAACCTCATCGAACAATTGTAAGGTTCCATTCGTTGATATGATCGCTGTAAACAATAGAATCGGCTTTAACATTGGAACTGTAATTTTAAAGAATTGTCTGATCTTCGAAGCACCATCAATAGATGCTGCCTCATAGATACTAGGATCAATATTTTGCATCGCTGATAAATAGAAGATCATGTTATAACCTGTCCAGCGCCAAGTAATTGCTGCAATAATGACCACACGTGCCCAAATCGGATCCATGAGCCAGGCAACTGGCTCTTGGATTATATGAATCGACATTAACATCTGGTTCAGAACACCGTCTACGGCAAAGATACTTTTAAACAATACGGCATATGATACGAGTGATGTGACACATGGTAGAAAAATTGCCGTACGATAGAAACCTTTGAAACGAAGTTTTGGCATGTTCAGAAGGAATGCAATTACCAGTCCCAAAGCCAACATGATCGGCACCTGAACAATCAAATATAACAACGTATTCAATACAGCTTGTTTGAACATGGGATCTGAGAACAAACGTATATAATTGTTCAGTCCAACATAATGATATACGGTTCCTTTGCCCGACTGGAAAGACAATAATAACGACTGAATCATAGGGTAAAAACTGAATAATATAATAAGCGCTGATGGCAATATGACGAATTGCCATCCCATCAGGGAAGATTTATTTTTACTGCCCATAGGTAATCACCTGCTAACTTTAGATTTATTGCACCTGTTGTTCAAACAATTTCTGAATGTTAGCTAAGCTTTGCGTCAAATCTGCTCCATTCAAGATATTAGGCAATTCGTTCTTAAGAGCATCTTTTGCTTCTTGTGTATACATACCTAATGTAATACCTGGAACTTCTGTAGACCATTTCGTAAAGTCACTATAAATCGCTTGGCCACCGAAAAATTCCGATGTTTGACTATAAGCTTCACTTGAGAAGGACGGAATATAAGAACCTACACCACCATTTTCATTCAAGAAACGCTCGTAGAACTCACTGCTTCCACCAATTGTTTTCGCCAAGAAGTCGATCGCCAAATCTTTGTTAGCAGAGCCATCTAATACGAACCAGCTAGATCCGCCCTCGTTGGAAGCATTTACAGCACCTTCTACACTCAAACGTGGAATCGGAGCCACTTTCCATTTACCACTTTGATCCTTGGCATCCATAATCGAAGCGACTTGCCATACACCAGATACGACAGTAGCAACATCTCCAGCGTTAAAGCTTCCTACAAATTCACTCCATCCTGTTACAGGCTTAGCAATCCCGGAATCAGCAATTGCCTTGTAGATGCGAAGTGTATCTGTCATTGCTGGATTATCCACGAAATTCCCTTTGTTTTCTGGTGTGATGTACCAAGATCCGCCAGATTGAAGAAGAATCGAAGTTAACGCTTCATCGTTCGGATTAATCGTAGCCATGTATTTCCCTGTTTTCTCCTTCACAACTTTACCAATCTCGATGTATTCATCCCAAGTAATATTCTCCAGGTCTTCGGCCTTGTAGCCAGCTTGCTCTAAGTAATCCGAACGGTAGAACATTCCTGTTACTCCAATATCAAATGGAACGCCATACACTTTGTCATCAATACGAAGCGCATCAACCTTGTATGAAGAAAATTGGCTAAAATCTACTTTATCTGTAAAATCAGCGAATGTATTCGGATAGGAAGTAACATATTTTTGAATATTCGGATCGTTAACCAAGATAATGTCTGGAAGTCCTTCCTTAACCCCTGCTGCTAAATTGGTATTTAGCTTTTGCTCGAGATCGGTTTTCGCCATGTCAACGATTTCAAGTTCGAAACCCGGATGCTCTTTCTTATACAATTCTTCGGCTATTTTTAATGCAGCCCCGTTAAATGAAGGGTCCCATGCCCAAGCAACAACTTTTTCTGATTTTGTAGTACTTCCGTTACTCTTGTCTGTATTTGCAGAGTCGGACTTAGTGGACCCGCAAGCAGCTACTAGTGAAGCTGTCAACGAAACCAATAACATTACGGATAATAATTTTTTCATTCTTTACAACCCCTTTTTATGATTGTTTTGTAAGCGCTTTATGTGGTGATGTACTCATTTTAGGAAAATTAAAGCACGAAGTATAATAATAATTCGCTCTATATTAGCAGTAATTATTGCTCTCCAAGTAAATACGAAATTATCCCTAGTAAAAATTATGGATCATAGTATTTATTTTTTTAAATCAAATTTGAAACTATCCAACCGTACCTTTCTATTTCAGATTGTTATATGATGAAGATATTAGAGCGAGTTCAAAAAGTCAGGTTTTCAGCACCAAGAAGGTTGAATAAAGCTAGGGACAGAGGAGCGGAGCGTAGGCAAAACCTACGTGAGCACCGGAAGTCCCGGCTGAATTCAAGATTCGCTGTCGAATATACTCCTTGTTTTACTTCGTGATCAAAAGATGACTTTTTGAACAACCTCTATTACAACATGCAATGAGGTGTATTTTATGAAAGAACAATCCGCAACTTATCGGGTCATGATTGTCGACGATGAGGCTATCTTGCGCACAGGTATGTTACATCTGTGTAATTGGAGCGAGTATGGAATTGAGATCGTCGCCCAGGCCTCCAACGGCCAGGAGGCGCTGCAATATATTGAAAAAGTTCACCCACATGTAGTGATTACCGATATTGTCATGCCGATAATGGACGGTGTAGAACTTACCAAAATCATTCGCATGCAATACCCTGAAATTAAAGTTGTTGTACTTAGTAGCTACAGTGAATTCAATTATGTGCGTGAGGTATTCAAATACGGTGTTACAGATTATTTACTTAAACCCAAGGTATCTTCTAGTGAGTTAATTTCGCTAATTCAATCCTTATGCAGTGACCTGGATCTCGTAAGCCTTGGTAGTCATTCTATTAAGAGTGACCCTTCGCTATTATTAGCCCAATGGCTAACCAACGATTCAACTCAGGCGGAGGAGACGCTACAAGAAATAACACAGCATTTCACATCAAGGTACTTTCGCATAGCTAAAGCTTCTACAAACTTAATTCTATCTAGAACGAACTGGACTCATAGTCAAATGGAACAAATCTTGATCGAGCTTGCGACAGAGCATTTAGCCGGTCTAGCTTATACATGCGTCTTTCTTAACAACGAGTTTCTGCTGCTCATCAATTATGAACTAGAGCAAACCGAGGCCATTTCATCCGCCTTGCAACGGTTCACGGATCATGCCAGAGAATCACTGGTTTATATTTCTTTCGTTCTCTCAAACGCATTCGAAACTTTCAATCTAATAAAGAAAGAACACGAACGCCTTACACCTTATCTTGGCAAACTCTTATATTTCCCTGAACATACTCTTGTAAATGAGGATATCATTCTCGTACAAAGTGATAAGATATTTTTTGACCAAACTCACTTTACAACAGCGTTACGAATTTTTGCATTTGATGAAGCAAGCGCAGAATTGAAAGCGTTTTTTTCGACAATTAATTCTAATCAGTCTTATGATGAATACAGCTTAAAGCGCTTTTGCCAAAACCTGATTTATACAGCAATTAATATGCTTGAACAATTGAAACAACCGATATCAGAGCTTAATTCATCCAAGCTGAAGCTATTCAAAATGATCGATCAGGCCTTTGATATCCATGAGTTAGAGAACATCCTGCTTGCGTTTCTGGATAATCTTAAAGGTATTGTTCGTCACTCTGATCAGCAGCAATCTATGATTATCCAGCAAGTTTATGATTATGTAAACGAGAACTATGCGAACGATATTTCATTGACTGAAATGTCCAACAAGCTCCACTTAAATTACAGCTATTTATCGTCTTATTTCAAACAGCGTACGCATGAGAATTTAACCTCATATATTAACCGGGTTCGGACAGATAAAGCAAAGGAACTACTTCTTGATTATAAACTTTCGATATCTGAGATCAGCCGTTTAACTGGATTTTCGGAGCATAACTATTTCTCTAAGGTGTTCAAGAAAATGACGGGAATGACCCCTGTGGAGTATCGCAATCAAATCTCTCAATGAAGTCAGGTGAACAACATGTTGCGAAAGAACAGCATTTTTATTAAGATTCTTATCCTGATGCTTGGAGGTACCCTTTTTATTTCTTTCCTATTAACGCTGGCGTCTTCAACAATATCAGAGCGTATTCTACTAAATCAGGTTATCCAGAACGCATCTGCCAATATGAATCTAGTTAAGGATGACTTGTTAAAATATAACGACCAGGTCGTCAATACGATGTTACAGATCAATAGCAGCAGAGAATTTAAAGATTATATTACCAAGCCTACAACTACATCTATAGAACATATTAATCTTGTCATCACTCTGGGCAGATACATCGATGTTTATAAAGATTATTTGAGTCCGGACAATTCTCATATCATCGTTTCTGCACTTCCAGGCAAAGGCGGAAGACATTATTCAAGCAATGCTCTGAAATGGGACAAGATCCCTCAAGATATCGTATCAAAATATATGACCGTTGACGGGACGATTCCAAATCGCATTCGATACTACAGCAGCCCCGATTTATTTGTTGAATCGGTTCCCTATGACAACTATATCTTTGCAACTAAACCGTTGGTGGACAGTGGGACGGGGTGGATGTATGGATACGCAGCAGTTGTTATGGATGAACTTAATATTTATCGAAAGTATAGTCCTTATATTTCAGAAGGTATTCATATTTCATTAATATCACCTGATGGTACTATATTGTCCAGCAGTGATAAAGACTCCATCAGCAAGAAAGACTTAACGCTCCTCTCCACCGCTACTAACGTTTCTCAGCAGCACGGAGGCATACTATCTGATACCGATGACAAACAAACCTATATTTCTTACTATTTACCGGAATTCAACGCATATTTGATAGAAGAAATTAATCAACTAACCGCTTTCGCTCCGTTATATACGATTTCATCTAAAATTATTAAGGTGGTTGGCATTGTACTCATCATCAGTATGTTATTTGTCTATTTCGTTAGCAAACGTATTACCAATCCACTAAACAAACTGGTAAAAACAATGAAAGCCTCCAAAGGGGATGATCTTAAATTTCATCCGTTACAAGAGGGTGGCAGCTATGAGACCAACGTATTGACCAAATCCTATAATCGTATGATTAAAGAAATCGACCAATATACAGAAAAACTCGTGTACGAGCAGCAAGAGCGCAGAAAAGCCGATCTCAATGCGCTTCAAATGCAGATTAATCCACACTTTCTGTATAATACACTCAGCTCTATTAAATATTTGGCCAAAATGCACCGTACGGATCAAGTAGACCAGACCATTAATAGCCTGATCTCTATGCTACAGAGCACGCTCGGTTCAACCGAAGATCTGATATCCATTGAAACCGAAATTGAAATCCTCAAGCATTATGTGTTTATTAACCAGATTCGTTATGGAGATCAGATTGAGGTCCACTATGAAATTATGGAGGACTGTCTACAACTCATGGTTCCTAAACTCATTATTCAACCATTTGTAGAAAATGCTTTCTTCCATGCTTTTCCGGGATCTGTTAATGGGAATATTCATATTTTTATTCGGAGCCAAGAGGAGAATATCCTAATTGAGGTTATGGACGACGGGGTTGGCATGTCTAGCAACATGGACGAAGTTAACGAACGAAAAAGACACCATTTATCTGGGATTGGCATTCAGAATGTCCATGGCCGAATTCAGTTATTATTCGGCTCCCAGTATGGTGTCCAAATCGAAAGCGAGGAGGGCTACGGTACTTCCATCAAGATTACGCTTCCAGTTATACAAAATCATGATGTTCAGGAATAAAAATAGCGCCACTCTCTTGAAATTCAGAAATTATCTTATCAATTGCTTCAGCAACCTAAGCGCTGACCGCACACGCGGACGTTTAAGATGCTCCTGCACATAACGATATTCTGTTAATTCAACGCCTGCATCACGCATCGCATAGGTAAAATCATCGTCAAAGGGTAGCCTAGATTCCCATATACGTTTCTCCCAATGGGGAATATTCGCCAGCATCCACGAATCTTCCATACCCGGATGAATATAGGTTTCACATACACCATCAGGGAGCTTATACAGTTTGTCGATGATCGACTGTTTGAAACTGTCATAGGTCTCCCCTTCTTGTAAGCCAAAGGGATGCGACAAAAGATAGTCTGGAATTTGTACACCAAATGTATCCGCGAGCGCCGACGCAAGTGCGACTGGACGTTCAATGTTACTCAGCGAGCCTAGAAGCGGATCTTCAGCATGGATATACCGGAAGAATCGCGATGGCAATCTCCAGCGTGATATTCTCCAAAACGTCTGTGGGAGCAAGCTGCGCCCGGTTTCCATTCCATATAGGCTTCCCATATGATTATCGACATGGCTGATCGTAATACCGGACTTCTTAACCAGCTCATATTGTGCATTGATCTCTTTCACCACGGCACCGGTCTGGGCACCCTGCTCAAATTCCTTCACCGTCTTATATTGATGACCACTCTCATCATGTAGAGATGGATGACCTGTTAAGCTACTCCATCTCAAGGCATCAAACTCACTTGTCATCGTCAGATGAAGCCCCACATTCTGCTTCCGTCTACGGGCACTCCAGGCCGCAGCTTCTTCAAACCCAGGAGCTACAGCCATGATGGTTGCTGAAGATACTTTACCTTCTTCCAACAGATGCATGATGGCTTCATTCATAGGAGCACTTTGCCCGAAATCATCACAATTGATGATTAATCTTTTGCTCAATATCGTGGTCTCCTCTCTTATTTTTCGAAAAATCGAACTTGACTGTATAAGAAATAATCACCGCTATTGCTAATAAACAAAGAGGTACGATACTCATTAAATAACGGAATGTTGATGTTGGATCAGGTCCCGGATTATCGCCACTTTCATAGCCAAAAATCATACCTACTACGAAAAATGCTAGTGCCGAGATGAGTCCGCTTGAACGTGTAATAAATCCACTGACAGCCGTATAAATACCTTCTCTTCGCAATCCTGTTTTCTCCGCATCCTCGTCAATAATTCGACCGCCTACGATCGCTGGAGTAACAAAGAATCCCGCCAATCCGAAACCAAATATTATGCCTGCTACGATACCGCTGACCAGATTACTACCAAACCAGAACGGAATCACAGCTAAGCCATACACAATAAGAGACAATCGCCATGCTTTGACCCCATCCATTTTACGAATGATCCAGTACCATACGAACACTAATGGAATAACCGAGATGAAGACAGCCGCCAACATGATGGATACTTGCGCTTCTGTGATATGAAGTACATATTTGGCGTAAAAAGGCATGATCGAGCTAACAAGTCCATTCACAGTTTGGGCAAATGAATTCGAGAAGTTAAATACCCAGAATTTTTTATTCTTAATCGTTTCCTTGAATGCAGCAACCAACTTGAGTGGTTTACCCTCTTCTGGCTCTCTCTTCTCTTTGACACTTATCATGCAGATGAACATAAATATACCGAAGACACTTGCAAATACGATGGCCATACTGGAAAAGTTGAGTGCCGTGTAAATAATAGGGGCTACTACAGTCGCAATAAGTAACGCTACAACCTGATAGCCCTGTTGAATAGCAGAGGCTTTGGCACGAATACGATCTCCACGGAAAAGTTCTGGGAATAAAGCTCCATAGTTCACCCACAGTACAGTAGCAACCGCCTCATATAGAATAAGCGTTACTAGAAACCAGGTGAATAGTCCATTTCCCGATAATCCGCCTGGAGGTGAGAATACAAGTATGAAAGTGATCATAAACAGCGGAATTGCCCCAAATACCCATGGCCTACGGCGTCCAAAGCGGGTATTCGTTCGATCCGACCAGTAGCCGAATAATGGATTATTCACCGCATCCCAGATTAGGAAGATCGTTCGAGCTAGTGTAGCAAGTCCAATCCCAAGACCTAACTTCTCCACATAGAAATAGCTATAAAATGAACTAAATGCCTGACTGGGAACCATCATTGCAAACATACCTAATGCAAATGTGTATGGCGAATTGATCCATTTAGCCTTCAAGCATATCCCCCCTAAATGGTAGAAAAATATTGCCTTGTTTCATACTATTCAACAAATTGACCATCTAATCATATCCCTTCATATTCATGTTCTAGAATTGGATAGCATCACGGCATTCTCCCATATTTACATATATTCTGTAGGATAAAGTTTCCAATAACTAATACTACCAAATTATACTTCTGCTCTCTCAATTCTGACAACAATAATATCAATAGAAGATAGCCAAAATTAAAATACCCCCTATTTACACATCAGAATGTTAATTCTTAAGTGCTTCTAAGGGGGTATAAATAAATAGAAATCAAATCGTTACTATACTACTCTTTGTCCTGTTACTACACTTTGTCCTGTCAATGAATAAGACACTTCCTGTGTAACATCTCGACCGCCGCGGAAATTGGTAATTAGAGCACCTATTGTATAAATGGGGCCCCATGGAATACCCCACCAACCAAATAACAAACTAAGTAACGTAAACCCTAAGCCCTTTCCAACGGAACTCATATGCGGCTTTATGTAATATATGCTCGAATTTCTTCGAAAGGTCATGAAAATAATAGAAATACAATACGAATAGACTACAAATCTCCCTCCTTGTTGCAATTGCATTTCCAGCGATTCTTTGGATATGCCATCCAATCCGATAATATCCATATTACTCCCCCTCTAGTCCACTTATTTACACAAATATCCAAACAGATTGTAACAGAATATCCACATACTTCAAAGGTAAATATTCTCTGTTTTCAATTAACCGGGTAAGCTTTTTAGAGGGTCTATCATTAATTTTTGGATAAAAGGAATAGGGAGTTAAACTATGTCTGATATAAGTAAACTAGCGGAGGGAACGAATGATTTCGGAAAAGCGGTAACGGTCGCCTTGGTCTCCGAATTTCACCCACTACTCGAGTTCAATCCAGAAATTTGGAGACCACAGCGATTGAAGATACGGTCCGTTCACGGAGTGTACATTAGAACACCTAACTTACACCTTAAACTTCCCTACCATTTCCTGAAGTTCACCCGCCATATTACTTAATGACTCTGATGATTTCGATATCTCTTCCATTGAACGATATTGATCCGTAACCGATTGCGAAACCGTGTCTAATTGAGTGGATCCCTCTTTCACGATGCCCACGACTTCTTGCATAGAAGCAGATACCTCTTCTGTTCCTGCGGACATTTGTTCCGAAGCTGCAGAAACCTCCTGGATCTGTTCATTTACATTTTGAATGGACTCTGTAATTTTATTAAATGCTTCCCCTACTCTTTCCACCCGTTGTACCCCTATACCCACTTCAGCAATGCCATTGTTCATGGAGCTTGAAGCTTTGCCGATGGCCTGCAAAATTTCGTTAATTATATTGGAGATCTCCCCCGTTGCACTTCCCGTTTGCTCTGCTAATTTCTTAACCTCTCCTGCAACAACCGCGAATCCCCGGCCATGTTCACCTGCTCTAGCCGCTTCAATAGAAGCATTCAATGACAATAAATTCGTCTGATTAGCAACTACAGATATAAGCTGAACCGTTTTGTTAATGGCATGGGATTTCTCTTCAAGTGAACGAATCGTTTCAGCTGTGTCTCCAACTGACTTCGCCACTTGATCCATTTGGATCACAGCCTCTTTAATATCCTGATTACCACGGACAACCTCTTCAACAGTCATATAAGCCGCTTCAGAAACGCCAGCTGCAGAACTAGCAATTTTCTGAATACCTACCGACATTTCCTCCATTGCGAGGTTAGTTTGGCTCAATGCTTCAACTTGTAGATCCGAGCCTTTTACAACAAAGTGAACCGACTTGGAAATCTGCTCAGCAGCTTGTGTTGATTCATGTGCAATCGCTGTAAGTTCTTCGGAGGAAGCAGCCACATGTTCTGTCGTTTCCGAAATCTTACGTACCATGATCGCAAATGATGCCAGCATGTCATTAATACCCCGTTTAATCTGTTCGATCTCATCCTGCCCTTTGATTCGTAATTGCTGAGTTAAGTCCCCCGCTGCTACTTTATGCATCACATTCGAAATTTTCAGCAACGGACGTAAGGTAAGCATGGACATGAGTACAGAAAGGATGGCTACGAACAAAAGAGAAATGCTAATAAAGATAATTGCATTCTGTCTCATCTTGTCTACAACTTGATACACTTCATCTTGCGGGGCTGTGACAAGGAGTTTCCACCCCGTAGTTTCTATCGTATGGAACGCCGCTTCTTTCCACTCGCCCTTTTCAGGATATGTTATATCCCCGCTATCATTCTGAAAAACACTACTTTGGAAGATCTCAATCTTTTCAGGAGTAGCCAAAGTCTTGTCCGTATAGTTCTTTCCAATCTTATTACTATCTGGATGAGCTAGATATGTCCCATCTTGGGACAACAAGAAACCATAACTATTCTCGCCTAGTTTAATTCCCTTAATCAGATCCATCAATGTGCTTGCATCAAGCTCTGGTTGGATCGCTCCTACAAACTCACCCTTTTCATTGATAATTGGCACATCAAAGAAAATAGTAAATTTATTCGTACCATCAATTTGAGTAATGTTAGAAATAACTGATTCTTTACTTTCTCTTACAGCCATTATATTGGGGAATTTTGAACCATCGATTTCTTCCCCATTAGAGCTCGTTACATATCCGTCTTTATCAACAAATGAAATCACGTCTATATTTGGATTACTTTGAGCCATGATCTTCAAAAAAGGCATAATATAACTAGCGTCTCCCTTATTCATTTCGGGATTCTCTTTAAGTATCTTTTCCACGGAGGCAATTTGTTCTTTCAACCAGTCGTTAATAGAATCCGCCTCATTAATAGCCGTACGCTCTCGTTCACCGTCTGTCTGCTTCTCTAAAGTAGAACTAAACTGTGATAATAAGATGAAGGTCACAACCATGAGCGGAATAATTGCTAACACAAGAAATATTCCGGTTAGCTTTACTTTCAATGAATCTAACTTTCTTAGCCACACTTTCAATTTTACTCCCACAATTGGCCCTCTCCTTGTCATGTCATGTTGATATTTACAAACCATGATTCTGCTTATAAATATGTACCACGACTAATATCGGTAAAATTTGAAGGGTTTGTTATACTAAGATTCGTAACCCCACAAATTTTCACAATCTCTTTTGGGGACTATTTAGGAATTAGTATGAGGAAGAAAATTATTACATTTTGAGGTATGATCAATTATGATTAGAATCAGACACCTCAACTTTGGAGGGAAACTTCACAGAAAGGAAATTCACATGAAAATTTCACGGTTGTTGGCTCCCACTATTATGCTTATTGCATTAGGTCTACTAGTTATAGCCTGTGCTCCGATAGAGTCCCTCTTATCAGAATCCAGTACGCAGACAAGATCAAATTCTATGTTTACCCAGCTCAATCTTGCAGTCAAAGAGGGAGACTTGGAGACGGCCAGTAAACTTCTGACGGAAGGTGCTAATCCCAATGAAGAGGCCAACTATGGAAGTGGAGAGGAGATCCTTGTAGGCAATCTTTCACTCGCAGTGAATTACATTGAGGATCCATTAGCCATGGTGAAGCTATTGCTTGAGGCAGGGGCAAGTCCGGCAAATGACTTTATGGCTATGAAGGATGCTATTGAGAGAGGCAATCTAGAGGTTGTGGACCTGATGGTTCAGTTTGGCGCAGATGTGAATCTGGGGCTTGACCTTGCCGTCATGTTTGACCAGATGGAGATTGCACAAATGTTCCTGCAGTACGGCGCTGATCCCAACCAGGGAGTATCAACGGCAAAACTAACCTATAACGTAGACATGCTACAATTATTAAAAAATGCAGGTGCTACGGTAGAGACCCCCCCAAGAGAACAGACACATCCCGAAGATTACATACGCGATGATAATGGTAGTCTGATCCGGATTCGGTAGATGGAGTGATTGCACCGTCCCAAAAAAAAGAGCTCACCACTTTGATTCAGTGATAAGCTCTCTCTTTTTTTGGTGAAACGACTTAATTGCTAGATATATCAGTTATTAACATAAATACCAGATGCAGGGTTAACGTTAGTCAACTGGTTAATTGGAGTGTATTCAATCGTACCATCTTCTTTAATTGTGAATTCGAACGCAATCCAATAACGCTCACTTCCACCTGTCGGAATTGTGTATACGATTGGGTGCTCCCAGTCTACACCACGTATAACTTCAATCTTGGCTCCAGAAGCTGTCATTGCGCTTTCACCAGAGTAATTATGAACATAGAACTTGTAGGTCCCCACTATATCTTGACGAATAGTCGTTGTCTCTGGACCATAAGATGTTACATCGTCCCAATCCAAATCAACAATTGTAGTATTGTCAGATTGATATTGCTTACTGCCATACCATGTATGGAATTTTCCCCCAGCGATGGCAGGTCCAATCAGATGAGAATCTAGATCTCTAGGATTTAAACCCCAAGTCAGGACAATTCTTGTTTCCGATGCCTTAGGAATGCCAATAGCAGTGAAATTAACACTTTCGTCCTTCACATTGCTAGCTGATACTCCGATCAAATACGATTTAATATAATCCGTATTTTCACCGCCCAGCTCACCGGTATAAATACCTGCTGGAAGATAGATGAAGTACTGACCATCTACATTTGTCGTTACTGTACCGACAACAGCACCGTCTTTCGCGTTTAAGCCTTTACGGAATTTAATCGTCAAGTCTGCTACAGGATTATTATGGATATCTGTGATTCTCCCACCAAATCCTGTTAGCTTTAACGAACCGCTTTGGCTACCCGTAAACTTAGACTGTAACTCGTCATGTTCTACAGTAACATACAGCGTAGAACCGTAGCTATTTACGGGATCAAATGTAAACGTTCCGTCGTTGTACTGAAGATTGTTTAGCTCAATTGGTGTTCCATTGACCGTTGCTGCAACGATAAAATGGCCCAATTCCAAATCAGGAATCGATTGATCAAAATCAACTTTGATCGTTCCGTTAGTTACTTCAATCCCATTAATTGAAGGATATTCTACTGGTTGGTAGACTGCTACAGTAACGGGGACTTGAATACTATATCCGCCATAATTGGCTGTAATTGTTGCTGTGCCGTCCGCCTTAGCTTTGACGATACCTTGCTCCACTTCTGCTACGCTAGATTCAGAACTACTCCACGTAGCTTTGCGAGTAATATCGATATGTTTAATGTCACTAACTCCAGTAAATACGATTTGACGCGTCGCACCTGCTGCAGTTAGTGTAAACTCTTTAGGTGAGTAAACTACGCTCGTCACCGTAGAGTCTACTGCAACAACAGGAGGAATAGGGAGTCCGCTGAAGTCGATATCATCTACATTAACTTCTGCAGATTCTATCTTACCTGCCCCTGAGAACTCTGCGATTGCATTTACAATTAGCTGTGAAATAATAGAGCCTTCTGCCAGATTAAATGCATTGTTCACTGCTTCCGTGAAAATGTCTAAATTTCCAATCACAGTGCCAGCAGCTATATCAATGTTAATTTGCTGAGCATGTACCCTTACGGAATCAAATGAACCGTTCAAAGTAACGGTTGCATTCTGTGGTACCGAGTTTGCGATTTCGATCGGACCAATTTCTCCTACTTCAGCCGTCGTTTGAATCTCAGCTCCGGACCGAAGTAGAGTCTGTTCAACTGTCGTTCCTGATTCCAGTACGAGGCGAATACTTCCATCTGCTTTGTCTACAATAACTGTAGCCAAGACCGAGCCACTGACGTGAATACTGTTCGCTCCGCCACCTTGCACTAGAGTCTGTCCTGTAACCTTAACATTCTTAAGCGTCACGTCGCCGGTTCCGATAGCTTCTGTTAAAATTAGCTTTCCGTTGATCGTCGTATTCTCTAAGATAACGTCCTTCGAACTGATCGTCACATTCCCATTTACAGTACCTAATGAGCGCGTACCCGGTACTGAAATTGTAGTTGTGGTTGTTCCACTTCCAGGGTTGCCACCATTATTACTACCATTATTGCTTCCGCCATTGTTACTTCCACCGCTACTGTCATTACTTTTTTCCGGTTTAGTTACGGGCTTCTCAATAATAGGCTCATCAGTACTGGCAGGTGTCTTCACCTTATCTTCATAAGCCGCTTTATTCGTGATAAACTCATAAGCAAGTCTAGCTAAAGATTGACGATCTGCTTTACCGGCAGGATTAAAACTAATCGTACCATCCTTATTCGTAATACCTTTAATGAATCCAATTTTATAAGCGAAGTTTACATAAGGTTTGGCCCATGTCGAAACTTTAGCCATATCAGATAAACCATTCTCCATAGCTAATGCTTTAGCATTAGCTTCCCATCCAAAAGCCCGGATGAAGAATACGGCCAATTCCTCTCTCGTTACCGTTTGGTTCGGTGCGAATGTGTCCGCTGAGGTTCCTTGTGTAATACCCGACTTTACCAAAGCTCCGACATATCCTGCGAACCAATCGCTGCTCGCCACATCTTTAAACGCTACGGCACCTGAAGGGTCCTGCTCTTTATTCAGTGATAGTACGAGAACTTTAGCCAACTGTGCGCGAGTCAACGTATCACCCGGTTTGAATGTTCCATCTGTGAAGCCGTTTAGAATTCCCTTGTCCACTAATGAAGAAATTTCTGCTTTCGCATAAGATTGCTCAATGTCTGTAAGTGAAACCTTCGAACTCTCAGCCCCAAATACTAAATAATTAGTAGAGAAGATCGATAAGATCATTGCTATTACTAGCAACATTGAAATCCGTTTACGCGTTTGGATATCGAACAATTACTTTCCCTCCTTTAAGTTATTTTTTTCACAAACGAAAATATCGATAAAAATATGTAAGAAACCTAATCCCCCCTTCTAAATACCTAATTATTAAGTATTATTCATGATGCACATTAGGATAATACTACCATAACAAACTATCAATTTTCTACCAAATCATACAAATTACGCGATTTAACAGTAAGAAAATGAGAACTTTGTCCTACTAATCGCGGAAAAACTATTCCTAGAGAATGCTTGATTGCCTACTCGAAAATTAAAAAAAGAGTAGGCCTAGTATCGCTAGCCCACTCTTGAAATTAAAATTCTGCTTCTCTTCATTCAATTATGCATACACCCGCTTCAATTGAAATTAACAACTCCATTGTCCTTTGCCTATTATTCTCATATTCCACCATGTTGTTATATTGCACTTTCCATACATAGGTATCAATAAAATGAAACAGCAATCGATACGTATCTATTTTTAATGCCTGAGTAGTATCATTCTCTTTATCATGATGGCCATAACCCCTTAAGAAGGGTTCATTCGTAATCCATGGACTTGCAAACTCAAAATCCACATCGCCAAATAACGCTCTATCTGCATCAATGATAGCTGCAAGCTCGTATTTATTCGTGATCGTATCTAGTCGAACAAGTATATTCCCTGCCCACAAATCAGCATGAATAAGTTGAGGAATAGTTATATTCTCGTACAGCCTTGAATTTTCTTCATATATCTTAATGATTCTGCTAACCTCATTTTTATCAAAGACCTCATATTCCAGGCACTTTGTACCTATCTCCATTACCTGTGCGAGTAAGAAATCATCCCAGCGATCGTACCCACAACCCTGCTGAATGTCCGATAACCTGCCGAATTTTGCACCTGTAATAGAATGGATCTGCGCAGTCCATCTACCCGCTTGTTCATACAATCCGTTCTTAACGCCTTGCGGAATACTCTCATCTGATAATGGAACGCTCTGTATATATTCAGTTATCATATAATCTCTATTCACAATACTTTTAGTAGAATCACACACAAGAACTCTAGGACAAGGTATTTGATTCTCGGAAAATAAGTTATACACTTCGACTTCGGCACTCATTAAATTTTGTTCAAAAGGTAACAGGAACTGCCTGTTCACGGGTCCCACCCTAAGAATGAATTCACGTAACGGCGAATCCAGAATCAGCTTATAGGTTGTATTAAAGAGCCCACCTTTTAGGAGGGAGAATTCGATATTAGTAAATGAGTCAAAATGCTTATGGGCGATCTCATAAATCTTCTGCGCAGATAACTCTTCATATAACTTGGAGTTTACATTCATTCCGTATCTCTCCTACAAGGTTAGTGATAGAGCAAGTGAAGTTATAAAGATGTATTTATATTTTTTGTAGAAAAATCCACCAATTTGTATTAAATCCATCAATATATATTTCTTTACACCCTTTTAGCTCTTGAAGCCATCCTCTTGTCATAGGAACCATTGTTTCGAACAACTCTGGCGGATAACCCCAATCCAGGTCTAACTGAAACATATAATGGTTCATGGCTATAATTCCATCTTTTCTCAAAGTTCTCAGAAGCGTGCTTATTAATCCTAAGAAGGGTCCTTTCGCATGCTCTTCCAGTGTGCTTTGTGTTATTTCCTGTTGAAGAATTTTAATCATTTTCGGTAGGGTCTCCATCCAGTCTGAATAGATTGTGTCTACTCCCACTCTTTCACATAATATAGCTTGTATAACATCATTAATGGCGTGCTGAAAAGCTATTATTCCCACAACTTCAGGCCCTAAATGATTTTCAACAGAAGCTGCATCATCTTCAATAATTTCTACCTCTAGAGGGAGATCTTTCGTTTTATTAAGTAAGCTTTTATTTAATGCTTTGTTCATATTAGCTGTGAAATAGTGGGCATCCGGATGTGTACGTGCCATAACTTGTGGAATCATATCAGCATCCCCAGTAGCAACCTCCAATAGCTTTAGGTTGTCATCAAGATATAGTTTTTTTAAAAGCTCAGCCCATCTTGCTCGGAAATAAACATCATTAATTATTGTGAAATTGGCTATAGGTTTTTCCAACAACTCTTTTAACTGTGTCTCTATTTCATTTTCAGTGAGTAAGCGAAATGCTTCAATTTCTGTCTCATTTAAATAAAGTTGAGCACTTTCTGGCATTAAAGGCAACCATCGTTCAAAACTATCTAAAGGTATCATTAGTTAACCTTCCTTTCGATCGAATGTAGGGGTTACCAAATTTACAATCCTGAACTTTTGATATTTGATATATCATATTAGGATCAAAGCCTATATTAAGATATGCCATCTTGTTTGTCTAGCGCTTTTATTTTCTATTTTAATGAGTTTCGAAGCGATTACTCCTAAATTCAGCTTGAAAGGTCGTATATTTGGAAGTAAATAGTCCCTTAGCAATAGATAGCGAACTAAAGAATGTAGGTCATTTCATGCATCACATATGTCTTATCTATTGCTGAACCACCTATTCTATCGTATATTCAACATAATAACTTATTTTCATCAAAGAGGAAACATACAACTTGACTCACCCATTCCAAATATGGTATATCAAATTAAGCAAGGGGAATCACAATGGAACAAATTCCGTTATATCAACATATCGTAAACGCTCTTAAGGCGCAGATTGAATCTGGTGAACTAAAGATTGGAGATCAGCTCCCAACCGAAGCTCAAATATCGAAGACCTACAACGTGAGCCGGATTACTTCAAAGCGAGCTTTAACTGAGCTTGAGAATGAAAATTTGATCTATCGGGTTCAAGGAAAGGGAAGCTTCGTGAATGCTATGGAGTCCTCCCCTCGCCCCGTCACTAAGACCAGTAAAGAGATTTTACTCATTCTTCCATTCAGCCACAATCCAGGTCTTGGGGATTATGAGAAGGGCATCAACGAATATCTCATGGCGACAGACTACACATTAAACATTCAGTCCAGTACGATTGTCAGCCAATACAAACTGCTAGAGGCCGCACTTCAAAGTGCCAACTCGGGTCTGATCTTCTACCCGGTAAACAGCATTTCCGATCTGGGCATTTTGTATCAATATCATTTATCTAAATATCCGATAGTCACGATGGATAAATATATTGAGGGAATTCCGCTCCTATCCGTTGTCTCCGATAACTTTGAAGGAGGGTACCTGGCTTGCCATCACCTGATCGAGAATAATCACAAGAAAATTGCCTTTCTCTCCTCTTTGAAGGTTGAGAATTCCTCATCGATTAGGGAGCGTTATTTCGGCTATCTGAAGGCATTGTATGATAACAACTTAATCGATCACAGCGTGAGTGATTTGACCGAGCGTTATCTAATTCATGACAACGATAACGGCAGAGAGTATTATATCAGTTTCATACAATCCGTTATGGAGCAAGGGATTACGGGAATTGTAGCCGAGAATGACCTGATCGCCATTGAGATCATGCAAATTGCTAAAGAACTAGGACTTTCGATACCAGATGACTTCTCGATTGTAGGCTTTGATAACATTCACCTTTCCAGTTTTGTTGAGCCCAAGTTGACCACGATATCTCAAGATTTTGAACAAATGGGATACCAAGCTGCACAAAACCTGGTGGCGATCATGGAGAATCCTCAGAAGCAACCGCGAGAGAATGTTGTGGTTCCGGTAGAGCTCATCGAACGTCAAACCGTGAAGAGACTATGACGCCTATTACTAAATACAACTAAAGGAGATTCTACATGCTGCATTATATCGACACACGACAAGGTACCAACAACAAACATTCCTATTCCAACGGGAATACACTCCCTTATACCTCGGTCCCTTTCGGCATGAATCATTTTGTCGTACAAACAAACAATGAGGGCAGTTGGTTTTTTAATCCACATGATCGTGTCTTTCAGGGAATTCGTTTGACGCACCAGCCAAGTCCATGGATGGGAGACTTTGCTCATTTTCTCATGACACCTATTGCTGATGACAAAATAAGAGGTTCTGTTTTCTCTTGCCAAAGCTCTTATCGTCCGGAAGAAGCTACATTCAAGCCTCACTACGTCAAAGTGAAACAGCAGCGCTATAACATCACAACCGAGCTGGTTCCGACCTGTTATGGAGCATCCATGCAAATCCAATACAACTCCAAGCAGCAAGCTGGATTTGTGCTAAATGTTAAGGACAAGAGCGAGTTTCATATAGATGCAGCAAATCGCAAAATCACTGGCTATGTCAGCAACTTCGCAGGCTGTCATGATGATCAATTCCGGATGTATGTATCCATGAGTTTCAGTCATGATATCGATCTGGATGCATCAGGTTACTATAATAACGAAGGCGAATTAAGCAATGAGATGACTGTAAGCGGCATGGATCAGCATGTTGTTATTCGATTTAAGGACTGCGAGAAGGGTACTCTGAATGTTAAGCTGTCGACTTCATTTATCAGTATAGAACAGGCCGAGTTAAATCTTCAGCGTGAGCTACAATCGTCTTTAGCTGAATTGAAAGAACAAGCAGCCCTAGCCTGGAATCATTATTTGAATAAAATCCAGGTTACGCATTCGAACGAGGAATATTTACGGACCTTCTACACTTGCTTATATCGGATGTTCCTCTTCCCACAGAAGTTCTACGAACTGGATGCCAATATGGAGCCGATTCATTACGACACTACAGCTAGATCCGTCAAGAAAGGTGTTCTCTATACCAATAATGGATTCTGGGATACATACAAATCCGTTTATCCGCTTTATTCTATCATCGCGCCACAAGAATACGAGGAAATGCTCGAAGGTTTCCTGAACTCTGCCCGCGAAACTGGATTCTTGCCCAAATGGTTATCCCCGGATGAACGCGGCCTGATGCCAGGTACGCTTATTGATGCGGTTATTGCCGATGCTTCTGCCAAAGGAATTGGAAGTCACCTAATGCCCGAATTGCTTGATGCGATGTTGAACGCAGCAACGACACAAAGCGAGAAGGATTGTTACGGTCGCCAAGGAACGCTGGATTATATCAAATATGGTTACGTTCCAAATCACTATCATGAAAGTGTTAATCATACACTCGACTACGCCTATAGCGATTACTGTATCAGCCGCGTAGCAGAGGTTTTAGGCAAAGTTGATGTGGCTGAGCATTATAGACAAAGTGCATTGAATTACAAAAATATCTTTGATCCCGAGACAGGCTTCATGCGCGCGAAAGACCAAAACGGCCAATTCCGTGACCATTTCAACGATATTAGCTGGGGACTTGACTATGCAGAGGGTAGCGCCTGGCAGAGTAGCTTTGCAGTATTTCAAGACTTCCAAGGTTTGATCGAGGCGTATGGTTCTGAGGAACGTTTTTTTGATAAAATAACTGAATTGTGCAATAAAGCGCCGGACTTTGATGTGTTAGGATACGGGTTTGAAATTCATGAAATGAGCGAAATGGCAGCCGTGGATTTTGGCCAGGTAGCTATTTCTAATCAGCCGAGCTTCCACATTCCATATCTGTTCAATTACGTCGGCAAACCAGCTTCCTCTCAGGTCGTGATTAAGCAGATTTTAACCCATCTGTTCAACAGCGGCTTTGACGGATTCCCTGGCGATGAAGACAATGGCAGCATGTCGGGTTGGTATGTATTCAGCTCCATGGGCTTCTATCCGGTATGCCCGGGAAGTAATGAGTATGTGCTCGGCATTCCGCTATTTGATAGTGTCACGATTGAACTCCCGGATGGCAAGCATATGCAGATCCATACCGACAATAATAACCCGCAGTCCAATTTCGTTACCAACGTCAAATTAGAAGGTGAGGAATACACCAAATTGTATATTACTTACGATGATATTATGGAAGGAAAGTCACTAGATTTCCGCCTCGGATTAGCTCCAAGCTACCGTTCTTATGAACCGCAGGAGCTTCCATTCTCACTATCGAAACGTAACGACTAATCATAAGCACAATTAAAGGCAGGCCTAAACACAACCTAAAAAGTACCCCGAAGAGTCAACCCTAATAATGGTCACTCCTACGGGGTACTTTTCTATACTCAAAGAATCTATGGTAATTACCCGTCAGGAAATTTCAAAAAACTTACATATAAAGCGAAGCTAGTAATATCCCCAGACTTTCTTGATAAATTTGTTCAAACTGCGATAAGGGAAGTGGATTAGTTCCTTGCCCTACTTCAATCGTAAAACCTGGCCTTCTCCAATCTTGGATGAACCAATCCTTGAATCCAGCCCAGCTTTCCACATACTCAATAGGCTCATAACCGCTCACTCTTGCAAACTCATTAACAATTACTTCAGATTCAGGTGGCTGTAGCCCTTCAAAGCCCCAATAAATGACCCATCAGGATCTACCATCGGAACCAATGATAACATCGTTGACTCATATAGCGGGTTCATCACGAGCCCACGTATGCTACCATTATTCGTTAATGCTAGTAAGTATTCATTAAGGAAACGAATGAGTACCGGTGTTGTAATCCACTCATTTGCATGAAAAGAGGCATTTGCGTGGACCTGCTTAGAACCGATGCCGATACGAATTTCAGGAAGCTCTTTACCCATGACCGAGGTACCTATGGATTGTATCCGGATGAACGGGTAAACCTCGGCGAGGGTGTTAAGGTCCTCCAGCATATCACCATAATCATAAGGTCTTGACGTATGCACCATGTAGTTAGTGACGCGAGCTGGAATTTGAATGATTTGACCAACCCGGAGACTATTCGCTTGAATCGATGGATTCAGCAGCAGTAAAGTGTCCTGTGGTACACCGGCTGTCCTAGCAATCTGCCAAATCGTATCCCCAGGAACGATCTGATATTCTCGCGTCACATAACCCGGTATGTTCACCGTTTGTCCTATCATTAATGCTTGAGGATTAATGCCCGGATTTGAATCAAGCAGAAGCTGTATTGGAACCCCAAACAACTGACTATATCCCCAGAACGAATCACCGCCGCGTACCCTTATTTCCATACGGTTACATCCTCCTTAAAGTTTTACGTAGTAAAACTCACTTCGTAAGCATAAGCTCTGTTTTGTGAAACAAAACTTACATCGTAAGCATAAGCTTAATTTTTGCCTTGCATAACTTACATAAAAAGCATAGGCCGGTGCCCTCATTCTGACTCATTGTATGTTGAGGTTTGGTTGATGGTTCGCAATAAAGAGAGTAACGTTTTCCCATAATGTATGGAATATGAATACTGTCCACTCAAACACTCAACTAAGACAAAAAGAGGGTACCCCAGCAGCCATATGGCTTTTGAGACACCCTATTCGTATTTCCGTATTCTATTTCATGCGAATCGACACAGACCCATTGATTCCAGGGCTATACATATCAGGTTTAATTCCGATTAATACAGAGATGGTTACCTGATCATCAAGTTCAACTCCCTGGAGTGGAACTTCTAAATCTACAGACCAAGGAATGAATTTCTTCAAATGTAGTTTACCATCAATATAAATCTCGATATCACCACTAATAGAATGGAACCAAATATATGGATTACTTGATTTTTCTTGCGCTGACATAGGTATACGGTTGCGATAGATCACATAACCATTCACCCCACGTAGCATTTGAAGTGCACCAAAGCTTACATCGACCTTTTCCCATGAATTCATGTCAGTCGGATGGATCGTCACATTTGGATTTGGACGTTCAGCTGTAGGCTCTTGCGTGACAAGCCAGTTATTAATATAACGTTCACTTATAGATGGCACAAAAGGCATTTCTTCAGCTGCGTTGACAGGGATTACATACGACACAGACTGCAATCCTTCGCCTTGAACTGTTAATTCGATATCCTCTTGTCCCACTTTACTCTGGACAATCAGCTGACAGCATCCGTTAAATAGGCTGCGTTCCATAGCATTATCAGGCTCATGACAATTCGGATTTCCATTGCCTACACCCAGAATTTGTCCACTCCCGTTCATGGAGAAGGATACTTTACTTTGATTCGTAGGAACAAATCTACCTTCTGCATCCACCGCATAGATGTTAACCGCCATTGCATCTCTTCCATCACCTAGCAAAAATGGTTTCTGAGTCTCAATACGCAAAGTATGGGCTTCATCCGTTGTCGTAATCTCCGACACTTTTACTAACTGACCATCCTTATATCCTTCCATCTTTAACGTACCTGGTTCATATACAACATCCCATTCATGTTGCTCATAAATATCAATGGTTTGTCGATCAACAAATACATCATTCAAATATAATGCGACTTCATCGCAATTCGTGTGCGTCATGACCTTAACGGTTTGACCTTCTTTGCCACGCCAATTCCAATGTGCCACAATAAGCAATACAGGCTCATCTAGCCAGAAAGCTTGATACAGGTAATACGGATCTTTAGCAAATCCACATGTATCTAATATCCCAAAATGAGTGCTCACACTCGGCCATTCATATGGCGTAGGTTCCCCTCGATAATCAAAACCAGTCCATACAAAAGTCCCCATTACAAAATCACGAGTGTTAATCGCTTTCCAAGATTCTCTAACCGTATTCCCCCAACTTGCTTTCTCACGATCATAACTCTCAAATACTTGTTGTTCAGTATCACTAATATAATTACTGCGAGTTGCAAAGGAGCTCACCGTCTCAGAACCAATAATCGGTTGATTAGGATGTTTCTCTTTGAATTTGTCATAACCACCGTTCATATAGTTAAATCCTGCAATATCCGTAACATCAACCGTTCCTTCATCTTCCATAACCCCACCATTCATGGCACCCAAAATAGGTCTGGTGGAATCTAATTTTCTAACCGCACGCATCATACGTTTTACCATCTTCCGTCCGATTGATGTTCCTTGAAGTGGTTCTTCATTAAATAGACTGTAGAAGACAACGGATGGATGATTGCGGTCACGCGTAACCATATTTTCAAGTTGAAGTAATCCTTCACGTGAACTATCAAAGTTTCTATTCTCGTCCATCACTAACATACCAAGCCTGTCACAAGCATCCAATAATTCTGGTGTTGGATTATGATGTGCACATCGATACGCATTACTTCCCATTTCTTTCAATCGCCCAATACGATATTCTTGAATTCCATCTGGAAGTGCAACCCCTACTCCTGCGTGGTCCTGATGGTTACATGTACCTTTGATTTTAAGAGGTCGTTCATTTAAGTAGAAACCTGTATCCGGACAAATGCGAATGGTACGATATCCATAATTCGTAACTACACTATCAACTTCTTGCCCATTGATCGTAACAATGGAATGTAGCTTGTATAAAGTAGGGTCATCCACATCCCATAATGCAGGATGCTCGATAGGAAGGTCCTGCTTAACCACTACGGATTGCCCCGCTTCACTGGTTCCTTCTGTACTTTGTTCTGCTACTATTTCTCCATTCGCATCTTCAACACGAGAAATAAGCTGATATGCTGTTATCTCTTCAGATTCATTCTTAATCGTTGTTTCTACATTCGTTAACCATTTGGCATCACTTTGTTTTATAGGATTAACCCATACTCCACGATCAGCAATATGAACAGGTGCCTTCTTTGTTAACCATACATGTCGATATATGCCTGCACCTTCATACCACCAACCCTCTGATACTGTTGCATCTACTTTCACTACTAGTAAATTCGGTCGATCACCAAAATAAGCACGATCTGTAACATCAATAACAAAGCTCGTATATCCACAGAAATTTCTTTCCAGTATGCTGCCATTAAAATAGACCGTGGCATGTGTGGCAATGCCATCAAATTCTAATAACAACTGCTTTCCATTATCGGCAGGATCTAATTTGAATTTTTTACGATACCAGCCCATCCCACGAGTGTTATACCCGAAGTCAGCAACCCCATTTTCACGATCAAATGGCTGCTTATAGGACCAATCATGCGGTAATTGCACCGTTTCCCACTCGTTATCATTCCATTCGATGCTCGCAGCCCCTCTACTTCCGCCTGCTTTAGCATTCCCATACACCGCATCATGGCTATTATCATTCAACAGTACCGCATCACCTAAATGAAATTGCCAATCTTTATCCATACTTAGTCTTTCTCTCATGTCCTCAAACCCTTCTTAGTATGATATCCCTATTCTAAGAAAGTTCAGTTATGAGCAGTTAGCACAAAAGCGGAGGAAAAATAGTATAAAATGAACATTTCACAACTTTACTATTGTTCTTTTACCTCAATAGGTTTAAGACTATAGTAGTAAACTATATTTTCATGTCACATTTTGGACTGGAGAAAGCAATGTTATTACCCTTCCGATTGTTTCCAAATCAGTCTTCATATCAACTACCTCTAGCGTTATACAGTTGTGGCTTACATGATCAAAACTATCAATATAGGCCTATGGGATATCCTACATTGCAATGTTTTATTAACTTTGGTGGATATGGTACATTTCACTTTCAAAATAATAAGGAACTCGTATTAGCTCCCTATCACGCATTACTATTACCTGCCAAAGTCGGTCATGAATACTTTTCTAGTTCCGACCAGCCTTGGCTACTAGGATTTATCGGCATTCATGGAACAACAGCGGAAGACATCATTAAAGGTTGTAATATACCACTGATGAGAAGTATCCCGCTAGATCATTCCTCCGTTACTAAGTTAGAAAATAAACTAACAACGATATGGCAAGCAAGTGCATTAGATTCCGCTAATATTGAGGGGCAACTATCTGTACAGTTATATGAATTTCTGATTCTATTCTCAGAACAAATCGTTCGTAACAAGAATCCACTTCTGCCAAATCAGTCGAATATTTCGCAAGACGCATTACAGCTTGCCATTCAATATATGAAGCAACATTATGATGAGACCTTACTAATCGCCAATATAGCTCATGCTGTAGGTTACTCTGTACAACATTTTCAGCGAATCTTTCGTGAAGCCTACGGGATCAATCCTCATGCTTATTTACAACGTATTCGCTTGCAGCAGGCAGCGACTTGGCTAGAGAATAATCCTGACGATTCCATTCAAGAAATATCTAATCGCCTAGGATTGGAAACTAGCTATTTTATTCGTATTTTTAAAAAGCAATTTGGGTTAACACCAGGAAAATTTAGAGCTACCTATATACATAACATTCCTGATCCTATTTCATTTACATAAGGAGATCTACTATGTTATTCAAAATTAAGAGAAATAGCATCATGGTCAAAATGATTATTATGTATACCATTCCATTTATTCTGCTATCGCTTATTCTTTCTTGGAACAACCATATCTCGACACAAAATATTCAAGATAATTTTATTACGAATATGTCCCATGCATTTGATCAAGCTTCTGGGGAAATCAATAATCGCATTGATATGGCCTATGATTTAACGGAAATGGTTAGTAGGAATAATAAGATTATTGAGTTCATTAATGATCCTTACCTAGGAGATGAAGCTGAATTTCTAAGTACATATCTGGACAGTGTCATCCCCATTATTAAGTATGCAACCGCTTTTACGGAGACAGATGACTATGCTATGAGAATTTACATGGTTAGTGATCATATTCCTGAATCATGGCCCTACTTTTTGCGTCTAAACAATCAATTGTCCAATGATAAGCTGCAAGCCTTTATTGCAAAAGAGGATGAAACTCAGATGTGGCTTACTCCGAGTGACCTTGGGCTGGGGCCAAGTTCATTGAACTCAGACCGCAACAAATATACACTTCTCAGCAAACTATATTCACCTGCGCGTGAATTGTTAGGACTTGTAGCCGTTATGGTAGCTGAGGATAGCTTGCTAAGTACCGTTGAGGATGCTTCCTCTTCGGACAACACACAATTTTTATATCATGATCAAGGCATTACTTTTACAACGACAGATATTGATGAAAAGGCTGAATCTGAGATATTGCAACATCATCTAGTAGAGACGGAGCCCTATTTCATCTACGAGCAACATCTATATTTGTATAAAACATTCGATACGATCAACCAAACGTTTGTGTACAAGGTATCCCTTGAACAACTCAATCAATCGATTCATAAAAGTACGATTAACCAACTACTGCTCATCGTATTTAGTGTTCTCCTGCTTATTGTCACGTGTTACTTCATGTTCAAAATGATCTTCCTCAGGCTGAATCGAATCGTATCTATTATGAGGAAGGTCATTAACGGTAGTACATCCATGCGTATTATAGACAACAAGCAAGATGAGCTGGGTCAACTTGCGCAAGACTTTAATGGTCTGATCGAAATGAACAATAACTTAATTCACCGAGTGGTGATGAAAGAGCGATTAAGAAAAGAAGCGCAAATCAAAGCCTTACAATACCAAATCAATCCACATTTCATCTACAATACACTAGATATTTTCCGGATGAAATTAATTAAGGAACGCATGTTTGATACGGCAGATCGGATAGCCGATTTCGGAAAAATATTAAGATACAATCTCAGCGATAATACACTACACACAACGCTTAAAGAAGAGATCGAGCTCATTCAAAAATATATCAACCTTCAATCTTTGAGTAGTAGCAAAACAATACAACTTGATATTGAAGTAACCGAGCAATTAAAAGCCTACCCCGTGATTAAGTTCTTACTTCAACCTATCGTTGAGAATAGTATTAAATACGGAAAGGCAGTTCCCAAAGATTCCTTGTGCATTCAAGTCCATTGCTATGTGCATGGACAACAAGTCTGGATTGATATCATTGATGATGGTGCGGGCATGACCTCAGAGAAGATGAGAACATTAAATGACCAATTTCGAGCTCCGCTCAATTATGATGAGGTAACCACGGATACACCCGAGCGGTCTATTGGACTCTATAATATCAATTCCCGATTACGTTTATATTATGGGGAGTCCTACTTTATCACCATTGAAAGTAAGGATCATAAGTATACAAAAGTACAGATCAAATTACCCTACGAATGAGAGGCATTCCGTTATGTATAAACTGTTAATCGTTGACGATGAGGAAATGGTACGCGAAGGATTACGCGACATCATCACTTACTTACAAATTCAGCATATCGATCAAATATTAACTGCAAAGGACGGAGCAGAAGCGCTATCAATTATTGTATCGGAAACGCCGCAGATCATATTAACGGATCTCAACATGCCCGTTATGGATGGAATTGATATGATTAAGCAATTAGGAGAAAAGCATCCTCATAAAGTTATTGTGATTAGTGGACATGATGACTTTCATCGTGTAAAAGAGAGCTTTAAACTTGGCGTACGAGATTATTTGCTGAAGCCAGCCCCCTCAGAGGATTTAATAGAAGTATTGAACAAAACCGTCCGTGAACTTCAGCAAGAAGAGCAACAATACATAGAGGGAGAGTCAGAGAAGAAATTAACTCAAATGGAAAGAGTCAGTCGACGTATGAATTGGGTGATTCAAAGTGGAGAACATGATGAACATGCCTTCGAGCGTGTATTCGAGGAATTAGGCTATAGCTTACCCTATTCTACAACTACTGTAGCTGTTTTATCTCTCATTCACTCTACATCAAATGCCAAATCACTAGGCGCGAATTGGGATAAATATCTGATCACACCCGATAGGGACAATCCCTCTATCAAGTTATATTCCTTCTACAACAGACAAAACGATCTCGTTATATGGATTAACTTCGATGAGCAGAATCATAATATGATCACTGTTAAGCAAGTACTACAACAATTTCTAACGGACAATTCTGAACTATCGATGGTAGTTGCTGTAGGTGAAGTGGTATCGAAAACAACGAACCTAGCGTACGCTTATCAAAGTGCGTTAGACGTATTGCGTTATAAACTTACCGCAAACCAACAATCCATTATGACTTATGGCGACATAATAAATAGAACAGACAATAAGATCGGACCTATAGACTTGAGGAACTTAGTTGAAATTATTGATATGGGCCGTAAAGATCAAGTACTCTCCTTTATTCAGAAATATTTCAGTGATGACTTCTTAAGAAAGAGTACTCTTGAAAGTATTCGGAATAATTATGATATGATCCTATTAACGATCGGCTGGCTACAGAATCAGAAGCAAGACTTCTCTACCTTTGAACAAAACGAACAATTACGCTTATACCTCAAAACCTGTATGCTACAAATGATTACTGCACGCGAAAGCTTAATTCGAAGCTACGATATCGTTGAAATTGCCAAGAAGTATGTACAAGATCAATTACAAAATGAGATTAATATGGCCGTCATCGCCAACTACTGTAACGTAAGTTATACCTACTTCAGCAAGATCTTTAAAGAGAGCACCGGTATTAATTTTCAAGATTATGTCACGATGAAACGGATGGAATATGCTAAAGAAGCTTTAAATGGCATCAATGTAAAGGTTCACGACGTTGCAACAGCCTTGGGATACAGTAACCCTAAAAATTTCACTCGTGTATTTAAAGGTTACTATGGGATCAGCCCAAAGGATTACCAAAAAATAATGAAATAATTCCATATTATACTGGCCTTCACGTTCGTTATGACGAATGTGGGGGTTTTTTCTATTGGAGTACATCGTAAATCTACCAATGATTAAATATGATACCTTTTCGTAAACCCGAATCCTATCGCCTAAAATATAATGCGCTTACAATTTAGATGTACAGCATAAGAGAAAGGGGTTAGACAGATGGCAGATTCAAAAGCTTCAATATCAAATGTGGACCAACATTTGGTTCGAAAGAATCGATCATTCAAAAATCGTGATCAATTATCACTACAATCCATGATCATTCCAGGTATTCTATTTATTCTGATTTTTACCTTTATTCCACTCTACGGCGTAATTATTGCTTTTAAAGATTACAGTATCATCACCGGTATTAAAGGTATTTTTACAGCAGAATGGGTTGGTCTAGATAACTTTAAAGAGTTTGTTACAGATATTAACTTTTGGAACATGTTGCGTAATACAATCGGAATCAACTTATTAGGGCTAATCATTACATTCCCCATAACGATTCTGTTCGCACTCATGCTGAATGAATTAACTTCTGCACGTTTTAAGAAGCTTACCCAAACAGTAACTTATCTTCCACACTTTATTTCTTGGAGTATTTTTGGAGGATTAATTATTAACATCCTGTCCCCAAGTAATGGGGTCGTGAATTATGTGCTGATGTCACTTGGTGTCATTTCTGAACCTATCCATTTCCTTGGCGAGCAGGACTACTTCTGGTTGCTAGCTGTTCTTACCCAATTAGTGAAAGATTTAGGCTGGGGCGCCATTCTATATCTTGCAGCGATTGCGGGTATTGATCAGGAAATGTTTGAAGCAGCTTACATGGACGGTGCCTCACGATTCCGCCGAATCTGGCATATTACACTACCAGCTATTTCAGGTACAATCGTTATCCTTTTAGTCTTCGCCATTAGTAATATTCTGAACAGTGGCTTTGACCAATTCTTTGTTCTACAGAATCCGTTGAATATAGATGCTAGTGAAGTTATCGATACTTATGTTTACAAAATAGGCCTACGACAATTCAGAATGGAATACGCAACTGCTGTTGGTTTAATGAAGACTGTTATTGCGATATTTTTACTTTACATTGCGAATTTCTCAGCTAAGAAAATAACAGGAAAAGGGATCTTTTAGGGGGGACACTTATGGTTAAAGATAATTCTTGGTCAGATAGAATATTCAATATCTTCAACGGTCTAATCATGGCTGTACTAGTCATTATCACTATATATCCTTTTTGGTACTCCGTGATCGGATCATTTAATGAAGGTCTCGACTACGCAAGGGGGGGAGTATTTCTTTGGACAAGAAAATTTACATGGGCGAACTATAGCGCACTATTCAGTGATACTGCCTTAATTAGATCCTTTGGTATTACTTTCTCCAGAACAGTTATTGGTACGATTACCCATGTTATCTTTACGGCATTGTTCGCTTATGCCTTCTCACGTAAAAACCTGAAGTTTAAAGGCCTCTACTCCACACTTGGGCTTATGAGTATGTACTTAAGCGGGGGTCTGATTCCGTATTTCATCCTGATCAATGCATTAGGACTATACAATAACTTCCTGGTATTTATTATTCCGACGTTATTTAGTTTCTGGAATGTCATTCTATTCCGTTCCTATTTCGCTGAGCTACCGGAAGCATTAATCGAATCCGCAAAAATTGACGGTGCAGGTGAATATAAGATATTTTTCCGCATCATTATGCCATTATCAAAGCCTGTAATCGCTGCCATTTCTCTGTTTACGGCGGTTGGACATTGGAATTCATACTACGATGCCATGGTCTTCACACTGGGAGATCACTTGCAAACGGTCCAACTATATATCTTGAAATTAATTCAAAGTACGGAAGCCGCGTTACTGCTTGCGAATATGTCAGGTTCAATTGGAGCTGCACAAAGCACAGTAACAACATCTACTCTACAGTTAGCTGCAATGGTTGCTGCATCACTACCGATCATGCTTGTTTATCCTTTTGTACAGAAGTTTTTTATTAAGGGAATGCTTATTGGTTCTGTAAAAGGCTAGGCATGCATTGAGGTTTGATGATATAAGACTATACTATTTATAACAGGGGGAAATACTATGAACAAAGCTACAACAAGATTACTGACCATTGTTCTCGCTCTATCCGTAATTATGACAGGCTGCTCTAGCAAAAATAATTCTAGCAATAATGCATCAAATGCACCCGATTCATCCCCAGAAACAACAAACAGCTCCCTTTCTTCCAGCGAGCCTGGTTGGAAATCGAACACTTCACCTGTATCTCTCTCTTGGTACACTGGAGTAGCAGGATATTCGAAAAAGTGGGACGCAAAAGATAACTATGCAGATAAGCTGATAACTGAAGAAACAGGGGTTAGCGTTGACTTTATTCATGCAGGTAACGATGTTAACTCTGAATTTAACGTGATGATGGCAACGGGTAATCTACCTGATATCATTTCTTTGGACCGTTGGAACAGTACCTCACTAATCCAAACACTAATGAGCAGTGGTACAGTCGCTCCACTTAATGAGCTAATGGAACAATATGATCCTTACCTGTCTACTATTCTGCCTGAGAGCATGGTTGATTGGTATACACAAGAAGATGGCAATGTCTATGCTATCCCCAACTACTATGTATCACCGGAAATGTTGGATGAATATCCCGATGTTAAACCATTTTACAACGATCATTCTAACGGTCAAATCATTGTAAGAAAAGATATTATGGATCAACTAGGTATAACAGTAGAGGACTTGCAACAAGAGGACTCCTTAATTGCTGCTCTAAAAAAAGTTAAAGAGGCTAATATTCAATATAAAGGTATGACCGTATTACCACTTTACTTCGATGATAAAGATAAATACATCAGTGATTCTCTTGGTGTTCTGGCTGGTTCATTTGGTGCGGTATATGAGGCAGAAGACGGTTCATATGTTGACGTTCGTAGAACTTCTGAATACAAACATGTTCTTGAGTTTGGTAATAAGTTATTTTCTGAAGGACTATTATCTCTAGAGAACTTCACAAGTGCACGTAATCAAATTGAAGAAAAAATGACACAAGGTGCCATCTTTATGAAAATCGGAAGCTATGCTGATTACACTTCACCAGTCACCCAACTTTATGTAGCAGACCCTAATGCTAAGTACATTACTATTGATGCAATCAAGTCAAATGAAGGGACATTACCTCAATATGGTAGATCGCTAAATAAAGGTTGGACATTGACATTTGTTAATAAAAAATCTAAACATGCGGATCGTGCAATTCAATTTATTGAATATCTATACAGTGATCATGGACAAACCGTAAACAACTTCGGTAAAGAAGGCGAAACATATACCGTCACTGCTGATGGCAAGTACAAGCGAAATCCCGAGATTGATGAAGCATTCAATACCGATTGGAATGCCGCTTCTAAAAAATGGGGTTTTGAATCTATTTGGTGGTTAGCGAACGAAGTGTGGTTGAAGCATGTGAAAGAAGTCGAAACCACTGAGTTAACAAAATATCAAGAAAATCTGTTCTATGGTACATCTAAATATATGTTTAGCAATGACACATTGGATTCTGGAAACCTATTTGATGCTTATGAGCCTGGATCAGATGAGGCTAATTCAGAGGCTAAAATTACAGTATACTGGGCACAAATCGTTCCGAAAATGCTTCTTGCTAAAAACGATGCAGAGTTTGAATCTCTATACAAAGAAGCTATTACTACAATGGATAAACTGGGACTCCCAAGTATTGAAGCAGCAAAGGATAAACGTGTACAAGATTTCAAATCCGCAACTGGAATACAACTAGTTTCTCCTAAATACACGGGTGAGTATAAATAAGATTGAAGGTTATAAGTACATTTAAGGACAGTCAAAGCGCAAACTAAAAAGTACCCCGAAGAGTAGACACTCAATCAGGTCTATCTTACGGGGTACTTTTCTAAGCCTATATAAATAGGAGAAATCCGTATGAGCAGTGTTTCTCCTATTATATTAGCTAACTATGCGATAACGCAGGGCAGTCTACGATTCCAGCGGAATGCTTTCAATAGCTGTAAAAAATACATCCAGAAGATCTTTATCAAAATTTTCTTGTATGTATTTAGATATACGATATAGCTCCTCCTCGGTGCCATACTCTAGGCAGGCGCGCCCTTCGCACCATAAAACCGTACACTGAAAAGTCTGTCTGATGTGCTCAATAATATAATCTTGCTCCACGAATCCACGGCTGGTTGCCAAAGTCCTCACTTCCTATCTGATAAAAAAGATTCAAGATATAGTATAAGGTCAACCCGTAACATGGATCAATCTTATAAATAAGATAGGGTGGGATTCCGAAGAATCCCACCCTATCTTTTGGCAAAGAATCGGAAGGCCGTCAAGCATACATTTTGGTGAATAAGCCTAATTCCTTATGATCAAATATTATTTATAAAGCGATGTAAGATGGTTGCACCCTCGGCACGAGTTACCGCACCCGATGGGTCGAGCACCTTACCCTCTTTGCCAGCTAGAAGTCCTGAGCCAACCGCCCATTGCATTGCTTTAGAGGCCCCAGAGGAAATTTTAATAGTATCCGTAAAATCAGCAAGTGTATTCTTAGCACTTACATCCATTCCCATGACTTCCGCATAGTTATAGACAATCACTGCTAGCTGTTCGCGCGTGATAGACTGTTCTGGAGCAAATCGCTTGCTATCAACACCCTTAACAATGGCGTTCGTGCTTGCCCATGCTACCGCATCATTGTAATAAGCATCTGTTGCAACATCTTGAAATGGATGAGTTCCATCACTCGGTTGTCCAGCTAGACGGTGCATAACTGTGACTAACACGCTGCGGGACATCGCCGTATCTGGGCTAAAGCTCGTTTCCGAGGTGCCCGAGAATAGTCCCTCTTTCACCACACTATTGATCGCAGTGGAAGCCCAATGGCTGTTCACGTCGCTGAAAGACATCTCCAGCTCATTATCTGGCACTTCAACAAAAATCGGGTTGGAATAGAACCACATACTGGTGTAGTTTCGGTCATTAATAGAATTAAATCGATCTTCATTCTCTTCCGCAGTCGCAGTCCCTTCGTAGTCAAAGGACTGGTCTTTCAACGGTTCACCGTTCTTCGTATAGCCATCTACATCTACACCAAGATTAGTACCACGTAGACGATAATAACGATTGGTATCTGCCGGCACTGTATAATTAATAGTGTAATAACCTTCGGCATCTGGTTGTCCCCAGTCTGCTTCAGTGAATCGTTTTACGATTTTCGTCGTATCATTCGTTGTATTACTAGCATATTGGCTCTCATTAAGTTTTCCAGTAACCTCACCGGAGATCAGATCGATATGGTCTACCTTGACCTTATTATCAACTGTAGTTTCATGTTCTGAAATCGGTGCATAGTTATTGTACTCAGGGCTCTTGAAACGAATGGTAATGTTCGTATTGTCGCCTGCGGACATCTGCAGGTCCTCGCCCATTCCTGCCTGTTGGCCGTTTCCGCTTGCCTTAAAATCTAATGCATTAATAAGGTCACCATATACGGAAAAGGATTTACCCGAACGCATGCCATCTACTACATCCTTGAAGGTATCACCTTCAACCCATGTATAGTTTCTGGAGTATTCACTTGGCCAGTATCCGCTGGAATAATTCCGGTTGCTGCTGACCTTGAAATGGAAGTCCGAGTTGGTAAAATTCCAAAACCGTCTTCCCTCACCCAGTAACGCATCCCAAATGCCACCGACCTGCGAGATCATGACATCTGCTCCGCCATAAATTTCAGCCAGTTCAGATCTGTTCTCGCTGGCTGCCATCTGATTGCCTGGCATCCCTTCCATACCGAAGACGATATTAGGAGCAATATCATTCATCTTACGAAGGTCTTCAATGGTTACCACTCCGCTGTTGCTTCCATTGTGCCTGGATGGATGATTCGGTAAAACAAAGCTATCAGGATAATTGTTCTTCAACCAATCAATTGCTTCATAAGTTTTGCTTGTGTCGGGTTTCAGCCCTTCTTTAGTCGGCCGCTCTCCCCATATCTCAGCTTCATTCGAGGTAAAACTATCTGCTGTAGTATCATAGCTGTACAACCATTCGAACTGATGGATCGCATCTATAGGCACAACATCACTTTTCGAATCAATAATACCAACCGAGGCATGATCAAGTCCCATCATGTCCCATTCAAATCCGGTATAGATCATTTTCCCAGCATATTTCCCACTCTTCTGCAGTTCAACAATCTTGTTCTGCTGATCTGCAATAGCCTCCCAGCGTGCAGTTGCCTTCTCATTACCTTCCGGGTCTCTTGCGGAATTGCGAAGATGGTCTGTCACTACGAGATAATCAAATGGAGTACCATATTTCAATGATGCCACTGCTTCCATAGGCAAACTATTCAAATCTTCACGAAATGCAGTATTGAGTACATTTTCAAGCTTCAAAAAAGGTTCTGACGCATCATTCGACTGGATCGTATGCGTGTGATACTCACCCGACATCCATTTTCCAGTGTTCGTTGAGTTATTGTCCGCAGATACGGAAGTCGTCATCATTGCTTGTGACAGCATTAGTAAGGCAAGTGACGTGCCCATAAATAATTTCAGTTTGTTGTTCATGATGTAGTAATCTCCCCTATTCTTAGTTGCACAAATCATCTATGTTGCTAAAATTTGCATTCATTATAGTTTAAAGGAGTTATGTAAAATCAATTACGGTAGTTTTGTAAATCATTTGTAAAGTAGCTTACATAGAGATTATAGCTAATGCAAAAAAAGACCACCTTATGAGGCGGTCTCACTAATAATATGTAGGGAATGGGTGCTGAAACCTAAAATAAAAATGCCCCAAACCGCTAGGTTTGGGGCATTAAGCTCTGAATTATAGTTTTACGACATTCTCGGCTTGTGCACCGCGGTTGCCTTGAACGATATTAAATTCAACGCGTTGACCTTCGTCCAAAGATTTATAGCCGTCTCCAACGATTGCGCTAAAGTGTACGAATACATCGTTACCGCCCTCAACTTCGATAAAACCAAAACCTTTTTCTCCGTTAAACCATTTCACTGTGCCTGTTTCCATAATTATTACCACCTAATTAAAATTTACATGACATTCTTATCTTTTGAAAAATAAAAAAATTCACATATGGTACAAGGTTATTAAATCTAGAATAACCCTCTACGCTATGCGAATTACTTAGGTCTCTATCTCAATAAACTTATTATAGCACATCTTTGCCCATTAAGATACTCATCTGAGGGTATGGGGTAAAATTGGAAGAAGACACCCTCTCAGGTGTCTCTTCAATATGTTCCTTATTTCTACATTTACACTCGTTTGAATTCGATCCAATCGATCTGCAGTCCTGGTTTGACAAAGTCAAACTTCAATTCATAAAGACCAGCTTCCAGCTCAATTTTCACAAGCTTCTGCCTGATCCATCTGCCGTCTGTCCCATTCGTTTGAATGGTCGTCATCAACTGATCGTTTAGTGTCACATTACAAGCACTTTGAGCTAAGTTAGTATCCGGGGACATAATATTTACAATGATCCGGTATAGGCCAGACTGATCTACGTCCACAATAGTTGATCCATTTACAACTGGTGTAACCTGTGATGTATTCTCGGATAATAACTGAACTTGATCCGACGAAAGAGATGGATTCGCCTTGAATTGAATGACCATTTCTTCAATCTCTTGTTTTCTAAAAAACACAGGTGCACGCATGATAAACTCGCAAATATTTATAGCGCTGCGTTGCAGTTCTCCACGGGTTAAGGAACCATTTTCTAAAGATTCAATCGTATTGTCTTCTAAGGAATTAATTTCTGCGCCATAATTATTGACGACCATATACAGATCATTCTGTGCACGAACCATCGCGTTCGTATATTTCACACTAGGAGAGCCTCCGTGAACCACATCATTCATTACTGCCCACCAATCTGTCATGACGATGCCATTAAAACCCCATTCTTCGCGAAGAATGGTAGTGTTTAAGTCATAGTTAGACGCGGCCCAATGCCCGTTGATAGGATTATAAGAGGTCATAATCGAATTCGCGCCGCCCTGCTTTACTGCCATTTCAAACCCTTTCAGATAAATCTCCCGAAGAGCGCGCTCAGAAACGACAGCATTTACCTTACTGCGGAATTTCTCCTGGTTATTGCAAGCGAAATGCTTCAGGGTAGCATTAGAACCGCCTTTCATAATACCACGAGTACATGCTGTCGCAAAAATACCCGTGATTAACGGATCCTCTGAAAAATATTCAAAGTTGCGCCCATTAAGCGGACTACGTCTGATATTCAAGCCAGGTCCAAGTAATGCGTCAATGTTGTTGCTTAATAATTCTTGACCTTCCATGACATAAAGCTCTTCGACTAGTTCAGCATTCCAAGTTGCTGCTAGCAAGGTTCCAATCGCAACCTGAGTCGCCTTCAGTCCGCTATCCATACGAATTCCCGATGGTCCGTCTGCTGTACATGCTACTGGAATTCCGTAATTCAATAAACTGTCGCTAACACCTCCAAAGGCCGAAGCCGTACCCGGTGTAACCAAAGGACTGCTCATGCCCTCTCCTCTGACAATGGTAGCCAGATCTTCATCACTCAGTTGGGCGATAAAAGCTTCCATAGTTACCTTTTGGTCATAAACGTCTTGTAATTTATAGCCTTTGTCGTCTGTTTGCTCCAAGGACTTGGGAAGATTTCTGTCGATCCGATCCGCCAAAGAAATCTCTCGAGTTGGTACTTCGGCAGAGGTGAGTTCATATGAACCATCTTCCTTCCGCGCACCCGGCTTCATTCTTGCAAAGCCTTCTGTCGGCGCCAATGCCTCCTCCAATTGCTCCACGACTTGGAGTGTTTCCACAACGAAACCTCTTTGTCCTTGAATGCCTACGTCCACTAGATTTCTGACACTGTTTCCGACATAAAAATGATAGATCCCAGCTTCCAGGACATATGCAGAAGGATGCCCTGTCACGCCACTATCATCATAGGACGCCATAGAATGAACAGGGAAACTCACCGTAAGTCGCTGCGATTCACCCGGTTCAAGGATTTTTGTCTTACCGAACGTTGCCAAAGCTTTAGCAGGTTGCCCCAGCTTTCCTTGCGGCGCTTCATAATAGACCTGAACGACCTCTTTACCTGCAAAAGTTGTTCCAATATTCTGTACCGTTATGCTTAGTTCGAAGTAATGTTCTCCTTCTTTGGTGACCAGAATGGCCTCCTCAGGCTCGATCGAAAACTCCGTATAGGATAAACCAAACCCGAATTCAAACTGAACTTTATCCGGACAAAACGTCTCAAAATATCGATATCCTACATAGATATCTTCTTCATAAACGCTCGTAAATTCATGACCATAATTGCGTGTTGATGGATAATCCTCGATTGAATAAGCAATCGTATCGGTTAATTTCCCACTAGGTGTGACCTCTCCCACCAGCACGTCGGCAATCGCATTACCACCCTCCATGCCACCCTGCCAAGCGTAGATGACACACGAAATCGGGTGAACATAACCTTCATCATTCATCCAACTCATATCGATAATATTCGATACATTCAGCACCACAATGGTTTGATCAAAATAAGTAGTCACCTGCTTCAGCATTGCCTTTTCTTCTGCGGTTAATTGGTAGCTTCCCGGTTCATTGGCATTATCCTGATCTTCACCCGCTGTACGTCCAATCACAACAATCGCCTTGTCCGATGTCTTTCGTGCCCTTAACACCAGTTCAGCGGTTAAAGGCATCTCTTGTTGATGCCATGGCTCAGCAGCCCAACCGCCACCACCATTATCAAATGGATTCTCCTCAATCCACTTTTCATATACAGCCGCTAATTCTTCGTTAATGGTTATATTCTTCTTACTTCGAAGACCATCTAATAGATTAGTTGTATGGGTAACATGAACACTACCACCCGAACCTGTACCACTACGATAGTAATTAACCTGAGTTCTACCAAAGATTGAAGCGCTTTCGTTATTTCGAAGCGGAAGAATCTGCCCTTCATTTTTTAGCAAAACAGCACCTTCTGCGGCTACTTTTCTGCTAAATGCTGCAAAACCTTCTAGCGGAACTCCTAGCATCTGTATACTCATGCGTTACCTCCTGATTGTCATTTCCATACCTAACTTAATACTTCTATATAAAGGTACCTCATCCCTTTCGAAAGTTCTACTTTTCCTCGTACTGGTGCATTATCCCATTAGTTTCAGTCTACAATTTATTGAGTTCTTCATACGGCCCTATGAGTTAAGTTATTGCATGCTTCCAATCTATGTGATAGCATTCACATGCATACGTTTTTTAATTAAAAATACATAGGGGGATTCACATCATGAAAAAAAAGTTTTCCATTCTACTAGCTGCTTCGTTGGCTCTAACTATGCTTGCAGGCTGCTCTGGTAACGCGAAAGAAGATGCCGCTGCAGGAAACTCTGCAAATACAGAAACGAAAACAGAAGCGTCTAATGAAGCAACTAACAACGCTGAGGTCGCTGCAGGAACGATTACAAAGATCGGTCTTGGCACAGTCACTAGCATTGGTAAGTCGAAAGACAAAGAGGGCGACACAGGACCTGTTGGTCAAGTTGACACTATTATCGTTGCAGCTGCATTCGACAAAGACGGTAAGGTTGTAAAGGTTAACATTGACAATGCACAAACAAAAATAGAATATTCTGCTGATCTTCAGCTATCAACAGATGTTAATGGCGAGTTTAAAACTAAGGTGGAGCTTGGCGATGAATATGGAATGAAGAAAGCGTCCTCCATCGGCAAAGAATGGTATGAGCAAGCGAAGGCACTTAGCGACTGGATGGTAGGTAAGTCCATCGACGAGATTAAAGCAATGAAGACTACAGCCAAAGATGATTCTCACCCTGCTGTTCCAGATGAAGCTGACTTGACTTCTTCTGTTACGGTATCCGTTGAGGGCTACCTTGCAGGTGTTGAGAAAGCTTTCAACAATGCAGTAGAAGTTAAAGGTGGAGCTGAGAAGCTTGGTGTAGGTCAATCTATTTCGATCGGGAGTTCCAAAGGATTGGATGGAGACAAGACTCCAACTGCTCAAGTAGATACAACAATCGTAGTTGGTGCATTCGATAAGGACGGTAAAGTTGCAGGTACAATTATCGATACTGCACAAGTAAAGATTAATTTCGATAAAGATGGTAAAGTAACATCAGATAAAGCAGCAGAACTCAAAACTAAAGTTGAGCTTGGCGCAGAATATGGCATGGCTAAAGCATCTTCTATCGGTAAAGAGTGGTTCGAGCAAGCAAAAGCACTTGGCGACTGGATGGTAGGTAAATCCGTTGACGAAATCAAAGGAATGAAGACTACAGCTAAAGATGATGCTCACCCTGCTGTTCCAGACGAAGCAGACTTAACTTCTTCTGTAACAATTAGTGTACAAAACTATATTGGTGGTATTGAAGAAGCTTTCACTAAAGCCAACTAATCTCGATATGCATTAGCAAGCTAGTTGAAAACTCCCCCATATTACATGGGGGAGTTTTGTCTGACTACGGACTTACACTTATTCTGTATAGTGTGCTTGTATTAGAAATAACAGCAAGAAATGGAGGCACAGTATGCGCATTCAATTAAAACGTTGTCTATATCTGTTTATGACCTTTGCGATAGTAACCGTTCTAGCAGGCTGCACGAATAAGTCGAACACGGCAATTGAAGAAGCCAAAGTAGAATCCTCGCAATATGAGAAGTATAGCGATTCGATGTTTGATTCTTTCGATACTCTTATTCAGGTTGTGGCTTACACGAAGAGCGAGGCGGAGTTCAAACAATATTTCGAGCAGATCCATGACAGGTTTCTTGAACTGCACCGCTTATATGATATTTTCAATAGCTATGAAGGTTTGAATAACATCAAGACGATTAATGATCAAGCAGGCATCGCCCCTGTAAAGGTAGCGCCTGAGATTGTGGAGCTTATTCAGTTCTGTAAGGATTGGTATGTGAAAGCGGGGCCTGAAACGAACATTGCAATGGGCAGCATGCTTAGCATATGGCAGGATTATCGGGATATGGCTTCCTCGAATCCCGCGGAGGCTAAGCTGCCGCCAATGGAGGAGTTACAGGCTGCCGCAGTTCATAGCAATATGGATGATATAATTATTGACGAAGAGAATAGCACGGTGTATTTAGCCGATCCAAAAATGAGTTTAAACGTTGGTGCCGTTGCTAAGGGTTATGCGACTGAAATCGTTGCTCTTGAAATTAAAGAAGCAGGCCTGCAATCTGCGATTATTAGTGCAGGCGGAAACGTGCGAACGATTGGAAAGCCATTGGATGGTGTGCGTGAGCGATGGGGGATTGGATTACAACATCCTGATCGCCTAACTGTAACAGCAGAGGAAAATTTGCTTGATACGGCTTTTATAGAGGAAGCCTCGGTTGTTAGCAGTGGCGACTACGAGCGCTATTATATGGTAGGCGATAAGCGTATCCATCATTTGATTGATCCGAATACGCTCATGCCTGCCGATTATTATCGAGCAGTAACGGTCGTGACCAAGGATTCCGGCTTGGCTGATTTTTTGTCCACCGTGGTATTTATCCTACCTTTTGAGCAAAGCTATGCCTTTGTTGAATCAATGGAAGGGACAGAAGCCTTATGGATGTTGAAGGATGGGACGATTAAGCTTAGCACCGGTATGGGGAGCATGTTGAAGAGCAAGAATGCTTCTTCTATGGATTAGGACAAGGGATACCTTATGGATAGGATTCATAAATAATAGTGCCCCAAACATAATGTTTGGGGCACTTTGCCTATTTCCTGCATACTCCTGACTTTAAGCTATAATATATTGGGTAGAATCAATTATATTATACATAGTCTCAATTGATTTATACGTTCATTTGGAGGGGTTTATCATGCTTTATCAGGATTTCAGAAGAGCGAACGCCCTGCTCAATCAACATATCTCGCAAATTACCGCGGATGAGGTTTCTTTCCGCATTCATTATTGGGGATTTATGCCCTCTCACTACAACAACTCGCTACACCGGCATTCTTTTTTCGAAATCTGTTATGTACTTGAAGGCAACGGAGAATACTCAGACAACGGAGTCGATTATCCATTGCAGGAAGGTACCTTATTCTGTTCAAGACCCGGTATATGGCATCAAATCCGCAGTGAGCAGGGCCTTACATTGTTTTTTGTTGCTTTTGAAATCGATGAATCACGTACTTCCGAAACTTATTCCAGGAACTTTCGAAGCTTGATTCACCGTGGCAAAATCTTAGCTGAACCAAAGGACGCCAGCATCTCCGCTCAGATTTGGCAGACGATCTTCAGCATGGCCGAAAGTAAACATTCCGTCTCCAAAGATATGCTGCAGCATCTTGTCCTATCCCTGTTTCTTTCCTTTCTACATGGACTCTCATCCATTCCAGACCTAAGTGTGGATTCTCTGGATGAAGATACCGAGGAACACCGCCTACTGAAGCGGGCTAAGCTATACATTAAGGATAATCTGTCTTCCTCTTTGAGCATTGAACATGTCTCACAAGAACTAGGTATCTCCTCACGGCATTTATCAAGATTATTTCATTCCCAGTTCGGTCAGACATTTGTACATTATGTTCAAGAACGAAGAGTTCAAAAGGCAAAAAAATGGCTACTTAACAGTGAAATCGCCATTAAGGATATTGCCAAACGTACTGGATTCGATTCGGTTCATTACTTTACTCGTGTATTCACAAAAAAACTGGGTGTCGCCCCGGCCAAGTTTCGAAAATCCCAGTTCGCGGACGGAAGGCAAGATAGGAAAGAAACATAACTCCACGAATTCCATCACTTAACTCCCCACCCACTACTATGTCCGAATTGTACAAAAAACAGGGGTGTATTTCTAAAGATTTAAAGCCGAAAACTTCTTACAATGAAGCTATTCATTGTAAGGAGTGTGACTTGAATGTTTCAGAAAAGACCTGTCAATCCTGTACGCGTTCATCATCCAATCCCACCTGGTTCAGAGGCTCCTTTTGCCGAGCCAGGGTTACAGCATGGGTTCGATGCAATTATAGCTCCCATGGTTTCGTTGGCCGAACAGGGTCTACGCCATATCATACGTGTTGCCTTCGACGGCACACATGGAGCCCATTTTCAGTCTCTTCTCCAAAAAACTCTGGAAACCCTTGAGAACAAGGGGTATACGGTCCTTGTAATGGGAACCAATAGTTTCGTAAATACAAGTGAAAAACTACGCAGACATTTTAGACAAAATATTACTGATAACCGCTCGTTCGGGTATTTTACAGAAGGAACGATCGAGGATTATTTCAGGCCCTATGCGAAGCATGAGTCCTCTATAAGTATGACTGATGTTATTGAAGCTAATCAAACACCCGGATTTCCCACATTTATCATAACGTTTGGACCAGGTGCATATTGGCTTGGTGAGGGGAAATTCGACATTACCTATTTCCTTGATGTCTCTCGTGAGTACCAACAAGCGGAGTACAAACAAGGGCTACTAAATTTCGGTTTCAGTTGGAACCGAGATGATGTGGAGAAGTACAAAATATCCCTTTTTGTGGAATGGCCCATTTTCGAAACCTATCGTAAGAAGATTCTGGATTATGTCCATTATTACATCGATATGAATCAACCAAGCGAACCGGTTCTGACAACAACTTATACGCTGCGCCAAATGATCTTAAACGTTGCCAAAGCACCCATGCGCGTCAAACCATTCTTTGCACCTGGTGTCTGGGGAGGTCAATTCCTCAAGGAATTCGCCGATTTGCCGGAGAACTGGGCCAATTGTGCATGGAGTTTTGAACCCATCGCCCCGGAAAACTCGATCATTTTGGAATATGAAGATAAGCAAATTGAGCTCCCTTTTCTCACCGTTATGCATTATGAGCACCCAAGTATCCTCGGAGAGCGACTCGTTAAGCTATTCGGCGATTATTTTCCGATCCGCTTTGATTATCTCGATACCATTAATGGTAGTAACTTGTCAGTCCAGGTCCATCCGAAACAGGAATACGTTCGTAACCAGTTCAACGAGTTTATGACGCAGCAGGAATCCTATTATATTATGGAGAAAAAGGGCGATACCACGGTCTACTTAGGTCTGACTGAACAATGTACCAAAGAAAGGTTCTATGAAGGCGTGCAAACCGCTCAGGAAACCGGCGTCCCGATTCAGTTAACAGACTATGTAAATGCCTATGCTGCGGAAAAAGGGGAACTCTATCTAATTCCTACAGGAACTGTACACGCATCCGGCAAAGGTAACTTAGTTCTAGAAATCTCATCCACCACATGGTGGTTCACCTTTAAAATTTATGATTATCTCCGTAAAGGCTTAGATGGTAAGCCGCGTCCGATTAACATCGACCATGCGTTCGAGAATATTGACTTCTACAAAAAGTCAGCATGGGTAGAAGAAAATCTGATTCCAATCCCTACCCTGCTTCTAGCTCAAGGGGACAACGAGGAGTATGTATTAGGCCAGCGTGATGACTTACTGTTCTATGTACACCGGGTACACTTGCATAATACATGGAAGGATAACACGGAGGATGAGATGGTCATGTACAATCTGGTTGAAGGTGAACAAGTCCGGATCGTTTCATGTGTGGATGAATCCATTTTTGTAGAGTTCAGCTATGCTGAATCTTATATTCTTCCTGCTAGCTTCGGAGAGTATAAGATCATCAACCTCGGGAATAAACCGTGTAAATTAATTAAAGCCGGGGTATCTAAGGCTTGGGATGTGAGCCTACTTGAAACATAACATCGTCATTGCACTTGATGTGGGAGGAACGTTCATCAAAACATGTATTGTGGAGAATGGCCTCACCCTATTAGCTAGTCAAAAAGAGTTTCCTGCTCTTGCAGATCAAGACAAAGAAACGATTCTCGCGCAAATTATGAACATTTTCAAAACCCAATATGAGTTCTATCATTCACACTTCACCGAAAATGAGCCGGATTGCTACTGGCATATTGGATTGGCATTTCCAGGTCCATTCGACTATAAACAAGGAACTTGTCATCTCCAAGGACTGGGTAAATTTGAATCTCTATATGGAATAAATTTAAGAAAAGAATTCCAAGAACGATTTGAAAAAGTAGACGACGCATGGGCGCAGCGACTGCAAAGTGCGGAAATCCGTTTTGAGAATGATGCTAGGCTTTTTGCGCTTGGTGTAAGTCTAGACTTCCCTGAGGATCGCTTTATTGCATTGACTTTGGGTACTGGGCTCGGTTCCGCCTTTATCGATCAATCGCAGGTTAACTACTCTTTCCAAGGCATCCCTCCCAATGGTTGGTTGTACAATCAACCCTATCAAAATGGGATCGTAGATGATGCTTTCTCCAAAAGGGGGGTCCTGCAGCTTGCAAAAGATCTGGGGGCATTCCAGCCGGGAATGGATGTGAAGGAACTTGCTGAATCAGCGAGACTTGGCAGTGGTCCCGGTAGAGAGGTTTTCTCCGAGTTTGGTAAACGTCTGGTAGAAATGCTCGACCCGTATCTTAAACTATACGAGCCAAACCTCATTGTTCTTGGAGGACAACTTTCTAAAAGCTATGATTTGTTTGGCAACGCCCTTCAAGATCACATCCATTCGCAACAAGTTCAGAAAGTTCAAATTTACACTTCGGACAACATGCTGAGACATACATTCATAGGGATTTCGCGTATGTTTGAAAAATGAAGTCGAGGCCCGGATCATGTTATGCAATCCATAATTAACCCAAAGGGGAGATTTAAATGACAGTCCACAAACCATGGAAAATTTATGCGATACATCATTCCCACACAGATATCGGCTATACGGAGCGTCAAGAGAAGATCCAGCAATACCATGTAGATTTTATCCGCCAAGCCCTGCATATTATACGTGAAATTCAATCCGGGCGTCGTCCAGAATGGACCGGATTTAAATGGGAATGCGAGACCTTCTGGCCAGTAGAAACTTTTCTGAAGAAAGCAAGCGAACAAGAGAAGTTAGAATTTGCAGAGGCCGTCCGCCGAGGCGATATCGGGCTTTCCGGCACCTATCTCAACATGAGTGAATTGATTGGAAAAGAACTATTTGAATCGATGATTGAGCGCATTCGCAGTTATGGAGAATCGATTCAAGCTCCAGTGACATCCGCTATGACTGCCGATATTACCGGATTCAGTTGGGGATATGGTCAAGTGTTGCTGGATGCAGGGATTCAGAACTTAACAACCTGCATTCATACGCATCATTCCATGTTTCCACTGTGGAAGAAGCAACAACCATTTTGGTGGGAAATGCCCAGCGGAGAACGGCTACTGACATGGAATGGCGAGCATTATATGTTCGGCAATGATCTGGGCTTCATCCCGGGGATTGGCGGCTCCTACACGACTAAAGATGAATTTGATACTAGCAAAGGCGTTACCTTTGAGATAGCAGAGGCACGAATTCACCGTTATATCGATCGCTTAGAGCAAGACGGCTATGCATTCCGTTTTGCACCGGTTATGTTCTCTGGCTTGCCAACGGATAACGGCTCACCGAATCCGCAAGTTATGGGATTCATTGCAGAGTGGAATGCCAAGTACGGGGAACAGATTACGATTGTACCTGCTACCTTGGAGGACTTCTTCGCTGAGGTCCGTGAACATGCTGCGGAACACCCCGAGGACATTCCTGTGCATCGCGGAGATTGGCCGGACTGGTGGACAGATGGTGTAGGTTCGACGCCAAAGCATGTGCAGGTATTTCGCGAAGCACAACGCGTATATCAAAAGGTAAAGCGATTGGATCCTAATTGTGAAATCGTATCGCCGGAATCCATGAAGGACATGGAATACCAACTAACGCCTTTTGCAGAGCATACATGGGGTTATCATTCATCGGTTACCGAACCTTGGAATCCGTTTGTCCAAGAATTAGGTCTGCGCAAAGAAGCTTTTGCAGCAAATGCTAGCACCGCAGCACATCGCGCGCTATATGACATTCTTGAGCAAAAGGGCGACGCACTTCTATCTCCTGATCGTCCGATGAAATTTAAGCTGCATAACCCTTTCGATTATGTTCAGGAGGATTTCGCTCAGCTCATTATGGAAGGCTGGTATTACGATCTCATTAAAGACGGATTTGAAGTCCGCGATGCAGACAGTGGTGAGATATACACATCTCAGCTCAACCGTGCAACACGAGGCGTTATTGTAAGCATTCCCGTTACACTCCAGCCTGGAGAAGAGAAAACCATTCATATACTGGCTGTTAATTCAAACATAAAGAAAACCGCAACTTGTAACGATTATGTTGGATCGGACCGCATGATGGATCTGGATATAACTAGCAACGAGCAAACATTTAAGGTGACATCCACCTATATCGATACGCCGTTCGTATCCATCGAATGGTCTAAGGGAGCAGGTATTACATCTTGGGTAGATAAGCGTACGAAGAAGGATATGTTGCGGCAGGACCGTAATCACCATGCCTTTACACCGGTGTATGATGTGACCCATGCAGCCAATGTTCAAGAGATGTATGAAGTGCGGCGGAAAATGGGACGTAATCGAAAAGGTCCCGATGCGGTTATTTCTACTGGTGTCCTTACCAAAGCAGAAGTCATCTCACAAGGTGCTGTATTTGGTACAGTCCAACTAACATTCGAGGTAGCAGGTTGCTCGCATTATTCTTTGCTTGTTACGGCATATGCAAATCACCCCCGAGTGGATGTGGCAGTCCGTTTACACAAGGATAGCGTATGGGACCCAGAAAATTTATATATTTCGCTTCCTTTCGGAGGTCCAATTACGAGTGGAACTGAGGAACTGTGGATCGATAAAATGGACGCTCTAACGCGCCCTCGCAAAGATCAACTGACGGGCAGCTTGGCAGATTACTATTGCTTAGGCGAAGGTGCCGCTTATATAACAGCCCAAGATGGTGTTGCTATTGCCATGCCAGACACACCTCTCATTCAACTCGGCTCGTTAAATCATCAGTTCCGCCTGCTGAATGGAGATCCCAAGCTACAGCAAGATCCCGGCCATTTATATTCTTGGGCGATGAATAATTATTGGGAGACCAACTTCTCAGCCACCTTGGGCGGATTCTATGAATTCCGATATCTCGTAGCTTGGAGTGAACAATATCAAACGCCCGAAGCAGCGATGAATGCTTGTCGCAGTATGAATGCTGGTATTTTAGCTTGGAGAATTCGCTAATCTGTTGATCTCAATCCGCTCATATTGGAGCAATAATGGTTAATGTCCACACAACCTGTTCATGATCGCAATATAATATCTCTAGGATCGCTAACATCGTTTGTTCATCAGACTGTTGTACGTTGTATATATGATTAAGAGTGGGGTTGGTGATATTCTTATGATCTATACAGCTCTTGGAGATTCCATTACGTTTGGGGAAAATGCCTCTTCTTTGGCAAAGGCTTATCCCCAATTGACTGTAGCTACTTTGAATTCAGACTCATGCAAGGTTCGTGGGTTTGTTCTGGCTCGGCCAGGGTGGAGTAGCTATGATCTATTGGATGCTGTGATATGGCGTGGGTCCCCTTTAATCAGTCATTCCTCTGTTGTTTCTGTATGGATCGGAGGGGTGGATTTAGCCAACGCGGCACTAGCTTCAATTAAAACTAAGAAACCACTAGCAGTAAAGCACTTTGTAACCAGCTATAGACGTAACTTAAGTACCATTTTTACTCGAATAAAAAAAGGAAGTCGTGCTCGGATCATTTGCTGCACGCAATACAATCCATTTCCGAACAGCCCTATTGCAATTGAATCAATAGCCCAATTTAATCGTATGATAAACGAGCTAGCCCTTAGTTATAATGTAACTGTAGCTCCCACTCATAAGTGGTTTGAAGGAAAACAGGCTGGTCTTATTCATGGCTATCAAAAAGGTAAGATTGAAGATGCGTTGAGCGGAAATCTACCCATCCATCCCAATGACCGGGGGCATCAGGTTGTTGCAACAGGGTTGGCTCCATATCTTATGCCACGCAAATAGGCCTTCATCAAATCTATAAATAGCGGTGCTAGGGAGGTTATCCCTACACCGCTATTTTGGATTTTCGGTTACTGCTGCCTTCTTGAGCGATCAAAATTTCAGCCGCTACGCGGTTTCAATCTTAAATTTGGATCGCAATTTGAATGACATACTTATCTGGATCCCCAACAGCTATATAACTAAGTAAATCATATTCGTATGCGTTGCCCGTAATAGTCAAGTTATTCGCAGCAATATATGACTTTAGCTTCTCATAGGATGTCGGTAAACTTTCATAAGATCCCTTGTGATTCATGATCACATATTTACCCTTTGGCTTGATATGAAGTAGTTCCCCCTCATGTTTATAGCTGATTTTATTGCAATAATAATCGGGATCATAGACACCTTCCTCTACATTGGTTCTGCCAATGATCGAACCGATAGAAAAGTCATATTCGATATGGTGTTCGTCGCAATAATCAAAGATCCCATATATTTTTCGAACATGGTCCTTTTCACCAGCTTCCTTCGAAAGTCTAACCGCAATGAAATACTCTTCCTCACATTCCTCAGTCCAAGGCTCTCCACAATTAACTTGAAGCGCCCGGTGAGTATTATCAACGGCTCCCTGTAAAAGCCTCTGCATGCGTTCTAACTTTCTTTGCTCCTCAACCAACTCCTGCTGCTTTTGCTCGATTAATGTTAAAAAATGCGATGTATTCTGATTCTCTATATATTCCTTTATCTCATTCAACGACGTTCCCGTCTCTTTCAAAACCGCAATAATATCAAAGGTATAAAACTGCTTGTAAGAATAATAACGATAACCATTTTCCTTAACAATCTCCGGTTTTAATATACCAATGTCATCATAATGGAATAACGTATGCTTCGTTACCCCACATACCTTAGCGAATTCACTCGTCGTAAAGTATTGATCATAATCCGTAGACATTTAAATTCACCCCTCTTGACTGTCGGGTTACCCTATAGTTCAGAATACATTAACGTAACAGCGATACCCTGTCAAGGAACATCATTCGCTACTATTTACCTGAGGGAGGGTCATTCATCATTAGGCTGTTTGTTCATCTTAATACCTTGCAGGGCGCATACTTTTTCTATTTACTATGGAGGATTACCAATGTCTACTTTACATCTAACTAAACTTCAACGCTGGATAGTGCTGGCGATTGTGTCTAGCGCATTGTTTCTGATCGTCGTCGACATGACGGTACTTTACACTGTTCTGCCGCAGCTAACGCATGATCTTGCTGCTTCGGCATCAGAAAAACTTTGGATAGTTAATATTTATCCACTCGTGATGGCAGGGCTATTGCCCGGTCTAGGTACACTAGGAGATCGTCTAGGGCATAAAAGACTATTCGTTAGTGGACTTGCTGTCTTTGGGATTGCTTCACTGATTGCGGCCTATGCGCCAGTACCATACGTACTTATTGCCGCGCGCACCTTGCTTGCCATTGGTGCAGCCATGATGATGCCGGCAACACTTTCGATCATTCGTACTACCTTTGCGGATGAACGTGAGCGCTCACTGGCCGTTGGTATTTGGGCATCAGTCTCGTCCGTCGGAGCTGGTATGGGCCCACTCGTTGGTGGTTTCTTATTGGAACATTTCTGGTGGGGATCGGTTTTCCTTATCAATATTCCCATAGCTGTTCTCGCACTGATTATGGCCGTCTTTCTTATCCCTAACCGTAAAGGGAATGCTAACAAAAAGTGGGATTTAATTGGTTCCATCCAGATTATGATCGGCCTTGTTGGCCTCGTATATGCAATTAAGGAAATCAGCAGGCGAGAAGGTTCATCCACAATTGCTTTAATTTCTGCCGTAATTGGAATTGTAGCTATAATCTTTTTTATACGACATCAACGGAAGAGCTCTGATCCATTAATCGATTTTTCCTTATTTAGAGATTCACGCTTTACTACAGGGGTGGTGACCGCTCTACTATCTTCCTTCGCACTTGTTGGAATGGAATTGGTCGTGACCCAGCGACTCCAGCTTGTCCTTGGTTATTCTCCCCTAGAGGCAGGCATGTATGTAGTATTTACTTCGATAGCTTCCTTCATCTCAGGTATATTCATCGGGTTAGTGCTGCATCGGGTTGACAAGATGAAGGTACAATGGGTCTGTCTGTTTGTCTCCGGCTTGGGGATGGGTGCCTTTCTGCTCTTCCATAACGGAAATATAATCTTACAGATCGTATCCCTAATGATTCTGGGTGCAGGGCTTGGCGGAGCGATGACAACTGCCTCAAATTCCATCATGCTTAATGTCCCAATTGAAAAGGCAGGCATGGCCGCATCCATTGAGGAAGTATCGTTCGAGCTCGGTAGTGCCCTAAGCATTACACTTCTTGGTAGTCTATCTACGTTCGTGTATACAGCTTCAATCGTTCTTCCTGAAGGACTATCCGTCCCGCCGGTAGTTCAAGACAGCCTTGACGAAGCTCTTTTGGCCGCAGAAAATCTGCCTACCGCAGCTAGTTCCACTCTCGTAGAACTGGCACAATCCGCTTTTGATAAGTCGTTTGTTGTTGTACTGGCAACTGCGACAATAATTCTTTGGGTTGCTGCATTTATGATTCGAGCTGCAACACTTCGCACGAAGATCAAGGGCAATACCCATTCATAATTAAAGATACATCACACCTTTTCCCAAGGTATCTATTTCAATGCACAACAATAATAGGCGGTACCATATCTATCATGATATGGTACCGCCTATATGCAAATGTTACTATTCAAATATCTGAATAGGGATACATCAATAAAAATGCCCCAAACATATTGTTTGGGGCACTAAACTTTAGATTAAAGTTTTACGACATTCTCGGCTTGTGCACCGCGGTTGCCTTGAACGATATTAAATTCAACGCGTTGACCTTCGTCCAAAGATTTATAACCGTCTCCAACGATTGCGCTAAAGTGTACGAATACATCGTTACCGCCTTCAACTTCGATAAAGCCAAAACCTTTTTCTCCGTTAAACCATTTCACTGTGCCTGTTTCCATAATTATTACCACCTAATTAAAATTTACATGACATTCTTATCTTTTGAAAAATAAAAAAATTCACATATAGTACAAGGTTATTAAATCTAGAATAACCCTCTACGCTATGCGAATTACTTAGGTCTCTATCTCAATGAACTTATTATAGCACAACTTAAATCATTAAGATACCTTATCACATGAATTTGAATAAATTGGAAGTGATGTGGATGGTTATGATAAACCCAGAAGAAGCAAAAAGCGACCTCACAAGGCCGCTTTTCTCCTAACCAAATAGGAATTTGGTTGGCGGAAGCGAGCGGCAAATTCTCGGTTATTCTGCACCACTTCCAACTCGGTATCCATCATCTTTGAAGCGTAACTCAAGATCAACTACAACGAACCGCTCACAAGGCGTCCCTCATACCATACCGCTTGCCGCTGCGATCTTCGAGCTACCGCTTCTGCCGAACAACTTGCATGCAATAGTATAAAACTTGCGGTATCTCCAACCTTAGGCCAAACCTGCTGACCCTTTTGATCGAGCGGTGTTATCCCACCTGTAATAAAACCAAGCGATTGTGACAGTGATAATTCATCAACACATCCGTACAATTCTGCGAAACGCCCTACCTTCTCTAATTGATCACCATTTCCGAAAGGAGACCAGTGGTCCGTTAGGCTGTCTGTTGCCAGTTTTACATTTACACCTTTTTCAAACAACATCGGAAGCGGCATCATTGTTTTGCCAATTGGAACTGTCGATGCTATAGACATACCTAACGTTGCCATGCGTGATGCCATTTCTTCTGCCTCTTGTAGCTGAGCACCCGCAAACCAAAATGCGTGACTAACGGTTACCTTTCCATGCAATCCAGCTTCTTCAGTCAAATCAGCTAGACGTAATAGAGTTTTCTTTCCCGCTTCGTTGCCATCATGTAAATGAATATCAATACCGGCATTATTTAGAACCGCTAGTTCTACCATGATCTGCAATGACTTCTCAATATCCCCATCCACCGTGAATGGATCTACTCCGCCTACATGAGTTGCCCCCTCCGCCAAAGATTGTTTGACGAGTTGGACAGAATCCGATCGAAGCAGTCCATGCTGCGGAAATGCTACAATCTCAGAAGAAATTTTACCAGAAAAACGGTCTAGGGCTTGCTTTGTTGCCTCTAACCTGTGCAATCCACTAACAGGCTCGATATTACAATGACTCCGCACATGGGTAGCACCAAACCCCTGAATAAGCGTTAAGATGCTCTCGGCTTGCTGCTTTGCCAAGGGTAAGAGTTTTGGTAATAGTACTTTCTCTTGTTCAATCCGTTCGAAGATACTTGAAGCATGCTCTACTGCTTTCCACGGACCATCAAAGTACGTTTTGTCCAAATGAATATGAGCCTCCTCAAAAGAAGGTAGCATCAATAACTCTTTACAGTCGTATTTGAGTAGATTGCTCTCTATCTTTAGTTCCGCCCCAACAATTTCGGTGATCGTACTGCCTTCAATTCGAAGATGACAACTCATCGTATTTGTGCCAACCACTTGTCCCTCTTCTACAACATATCCCTGCTCTAATCTTACATTGGTTAACCAATAAGAAGCGTTCAACATACTACCCCTTCCTTTACACAGCTAATTATCTATCTTAATCGACCCATTAACCTACTCGCAATCTTCAATAATTCTAACATATGTAGAAAACATATTAATTCAAATAATTACTGAAGCACCTCCTTTGTTTCTCCATTTGGAGGTGAGGAAGAGGTCAAGACGTCATTCAGAAACAGTTAATTCAGTGCAGATTCCGTAAGATTTTAGTAAAAAGAGACCGACAGCTGGTGTATCGTGAGATACTTTCGCTGTCGGTTTCTTTTTAGGATTCATAATTATCTTCAATAAGTTGTATTTAGTACTAGACTTGCTCTGTAACCTGAAGCTCAATCTCCTTCTCGATTAAGTAAGCCTTATCTTCTTGTTCCAAATTCTCATTCTCCATATAATAGTCCTTCAATTCATCTTGGACACTCTGTTCAGTTAACGGCACCTGGTGGCGGTAAGCGGCCCGACATATCACATGGGCGGCCACCGGAGCTGTCAAAAATACAAAGAAGATTCCCAAGATGAGGCGGATGCTGAAAAAACCGTCGGAAATTAGGAAATATAGCAAGGTTCCAACCAACGCACACAGCACACCAAGTGTAGAACTTTTAGATGCAGCATGAGACCTTGTGTACACATCGGGCAAACGCACATTCCCAATCGCACTGATCAAGCTAAAAATAGCTCCAATGAGTATGAGGATCGCCCCGACTACTTCACCGCTTCCGCTCAATAACAACACCTCTTTCAATAAATCTGGCAAAGGCTACAGTTCCAATAAATGATAGAATACCGATCAGCAATATAAGATCAAAAAAGGCATGAGTGTGCAGCAGTACAGAGAACACAGCAATAGAGGCGATCAGATTAATACCGACGGAATCTAGCGCCTGAACTCGGTCCGCACTGGATGGCCCTTTTACTACCCGATATAAATTGGCCAGGATAGCCAACATTAATATACATAATGCAGTTATCAACACCGTCTCAAATATCACTTTCTCGTCACATCCTTTATCGCTTTTTCAAAAACAGATTTTGACTTTAGTACAGATTCCTTGGATTCGGGCATATTCAGACCGTGAACGTACAACACCTTTGAGTCAGGGGTTATCTCCATCACGACTGAGCCTGGCGTTAAGCAAATTAATAAGGAGAGGAGTGTGATTTCCAAATCCCCCTCCAAATCCGTTTCAACCTTGAAAATTCCCGGCTTAACATCGATTTTAGGACGGAGTACATGCTTCATGACCATCACCGCAGAAATATTCAGCTCATGAATAAAAATAATGAACAGCTTGCCAATTGCGGCTAGCGTAAATATATAAAAAGGTGTTTTAAAGAATCGGCGGATGCACAGTAAAATAAATAGACCAACAAAGTAACCACTTATAAAGTTTAATATGCTCATTTCCTCTTGCAGGAACATCCACAAGTAAGCAATGAATATGTTGAGTAGTACCTGAACGGGCATAGCTGTCTCCCCCTTTAATCAAACACGGCCTGAATATATAAATTTGGATTGAGCAATTCCTCAGCAGCTTGGGCCACATAACCCGTAATCGCTTCAGCGCCGATTCCCATAGCAAGACTGGCCAACGTCAATAGAGCGATCGGAAACAACAAACCCTTTGTCGTCCCCTTTTCCTCTTCTTCACTCAGGATCGTCTCACCCCAAAAGGCGCTCATAAACAATTTGATCATGGAGAACAGAATGAACAAACTTGCCAGCAGTCCGATTCCTCCAAGCCAGTAGTAACCGGCTTCGAAGACACCTTGCGTCGTAAATACTTTGCCTAGAAAACCGCTTAACGGAGGAATTCCAACCATAGACATAGTTGCGATAAAGAACATCCAGCCTAACTGGGGATGATGCCGAATCAAGCCGCTAATATTCTTCAAATTGCTTGTTCCAGTGAGATGGACAATCGTTCCCCCAATCATAAATACAAGCGCCTTAATCAGCATGTCGTGAATCAAATAATAAATAGAACCTGTTATTCCGGCGGGTGTCAAAGAGACGAGTCCAGCCATAATAAATCCGACACTTATGACCACATTGTAGGTTAATATTTTTCTCAAATCCCAGAAACCGATTGCTCCGAGTCCGCCAAAAACCATCGTTATAGCGGCTAATATCCCGATAAAGAGATGGGTGATCTGCGGTTCATGATAGAAGATGAGCGTAAACATTCTGAAAATGGCGTATATCCCTACCTTCGTGAGTAACGCGGCGAAAATAGCAGCTATTGCCGTTGGTGGTACACTATATGAACCGGGTAGCCAGAAATAGAGTAATAATCCCGCCTTCATGGCGAAAACGATAAGGAATAATAATGCGACGGTGGTAATTAACCCGTCCTGGCCAACCTCTGCGATTCGGATCGATAAATGGGCGAGGTTCAATGTGCCCGTCATAGAATATAAATAGGCAACGCCGATCAAAAAGAACGCCGATGCAATAATGTTCGTAAAAATATATTTCAACGACTCGCGTAGCTGTCTCTGGGCTCCCCCCAATGTGATCAGTACATAGGAAGCAACCAGAAACATTTCAAAAAAGACATATAAATTGAACAAGTCCCCTGTTAAGAACGAACCGTTGACACCTGTGATCAAAAACAAAAATAAAGGATAGAAATAAAGTTTTTCTTGTTTTCGGCCAATCGATGAAAAGGCATAGATTAGGCAGCATATCGCGACAATAGAGGTAGCCAATAGCAGCAAAGCACTGAACATGTCACCCACGAAACTAATGCCGTAAGGAGCTTCCCAACCACCTAACTGCAATGTTTGAATACCTCCAGCTCTGATCTGATTCATCAATAGAACCGACATGACACTGGTGACTAACAATGCAACCAAACTAAGAATCCGCTGAAGCTTTAAATTTTTCTGGAATACAACGAGGACCATCCCCGTCAATAGAGGAATGATAACCGGCGTGATCAACAAATTATTCATGCTCATTTCCCCTTAATTGCTCCATATCATCCGTCCCAAAGCTTTGATAGGCACGATAACATAAAACTAGTACTAGCGCTGTCACGGCAAAATTAATGACAATGGCAGTTAATATTAATGCTTGAGGAATAGCATCCGTAAAGCCCGCAGTTTTCTCTCCCAGCAAAGGAGCACTCCCCGTCTTCAGTCCGCCGGAAGTAATGAGTAACAAATTGACCGCATGACTCACAATCGATGTTCCGAGCACAATCCGCAGCAGTTGTTTAGATAGAATCAAATAGGTTCCAATGGATATTAAAATACCGACCAGTATGACCATGAGTGTCTCCATATTATCGATCCTCACTTATGCTTAGAATAATATTCACTGCGGTGCCTATGACAGCCAGAGCGACTCCGGTATCAAAAATCAAAGCAGACGCGAGCTCAGTATCTCCAAAGATCGGTAACTCAACATGACCAAAGGTCTGGGTTAAAAATGGTTTGCCAAATACCACGCCCATTGTTCCGGTTCCAATCGCAATCAACACACCGATCGCCGAAAGCTTTTTGAAATCGACTCTTATATTTTCCCTTACCTTCTCGATGCCAAAAGAAAGATATAGTAGGACAATAGCAGATGCCATACTCAGCCCCCCTATGAATCCCCCTCCCGGATGATGATGACCATTCATAAATAAATAAATCGAAAAGGTCAATATGATCACGGCAGCCACTCGAGTTACACTTTTCAATATCACATCATTCGGTTTCACGTTGTTCCCTCCTTTTGGAACGTTGATGAACCAATATATATACACCCAACCCGGCAATAGCCAAGACGGATATTTCTAGCATTGTATCGAACCCGCGGAAATCCACTAATATAGCGTTGACAATATTTTTGGCCCCTGCCAGTTCATAGGCATTTTCAAAAAACGATGTAATGGGCTCAAATAATTTATGACCATTTGCGGATAATCCCAACAGGGTCACCGTTAATCCCATCGCGATCGATATGATCAGGTTCGTCAGTTTGAAAGGAATACGCTCGATGCTTTTTTTCAGCTTCGGTAAATGATAGAAGCACAGCAGGAATAGAACCGTTGTCACGGTCTCCACCACCATTTGCGTCAATGCCAGGTCAGGGGCAAGGAAGATCACAAAGAACATAGAAACCATATAACCTAACGCGCCCAATGCAACAATAGCCATAATTCGATTGCTGGCAAATAAGACAGTAAGTGCGGCGATTATCATCCCGAGCACAAGCCCCACATCAAAAATACTGATGGCTGAATTACTTGCGAAATCGAACTGTATACCATGGAACAACAGAAGCGAACCTAGCAATACAATAACAAAGAAAGAAAAAATGTAGATCAGATAGTGTCTCAGCGATCCTGTCATATACCGATTCGTCAGGGATACCGAGAACCTCTCCATACCTGATAAGCCCTCATTGTACAAATGATTCAACGTTAATCCCTGCGTATGATTTCGAAGGGCTTGGAGCCACCGCTTCGTTGTTTTGAAGAGTAGGATACCGATAGCAATTACCCCAATCGTCATCATGAGTTCCAAATTTACCCCATGCCATGCGCTGATTTTCACATCATATGAAGAAATCGGCATCATCGGCAAAATTGAGGTTAATGCCGGGGTAAGGATATATTTTCCCAGTACATTTGGGAAGAAGAAAATGAATATAACAAGTAAGCCCAAAATGATTGGAGAAAACAACATACCCCAAGGTGCTTCATGCACTTTTCGTGTCAGTTTTTCAGGGCGATATTGTCCTCCAAAGGTTTTGAATACAAAAATCATGCAGTAGACAAAAGTAAATATGCTGGCTACCCAAGCAATGATCGGGAACATGATGCCGATGTTACTCAAACCGAAAATACCGGCCCCGGATACGTCATTTACCGCCGCAAAAAACATTTCCTTACTCAAAAAACCGTTAAAGGGTGGTAATCCCGCCATAGATAAGCCGCCGATCAAAGCGATCGTGAACGTGATCGGCATCACTTGCATCAAACCGCCTAAATAGCGAATATCCCGCCGACCTGTCTCATGGTCAATAATACCGACAACCATAAACAAAGTTCCTTTAAAGGTTGAGTGATTAAATAGATGGAATAGAGCGGCAAATGTAGCTACCGTAAAGACAGTACCACTCTCTCCAGGTCCAAAGTAGACCGCTAAAGAACCGATTCCAAGCAGGCACATGATCAATCCCAATTGGCTAATCGTAGAATAAGCTAACATGGCCTTCAGATCAGTCTGTCTCAGCGCTGTCAAAGAACCATACAGCAGCGTAATAATACCAATGCCGGCCACAAGCCAGAACCACACCGAGTTGCCCCCGAAAACTGGAGTCATACGCGCTACTAAATAAATGCCGGCCTTGACCATCGTAGCCGAATGGAGGTAACTGCTCACCGGGGTTGGCGCCTCCATTGCATCTGGTAACCAAATGCCGAACGGGAATTGCGCAGATTTCGTAAATGCACCGAGCAAAACACATAACATAGCAGGAATAAACAACGTATGGTTTTGGATGACATCCAGGTTCGCGATCATTTCCCGAATACTATAGGTATCCGTCATCATGATCATCATAATAAATCCGGCTAACATACCAAACCCACCAAGGACAGTAATCAATAGCGCCTTTAAGGCGCCTTGGCGAGAACTCTTGCGCTCGTACCAATAGGATATTAATAAGAAGGATGAGACGCTGGTTAACTCCCAGAACCCGTACAGGACTAAGAGATGATCCGAGAATACTAATCCCAGCATAGCTCCCATGAACATGAGCAAATATATATAGAAGTTATGGAGAGCTTCCCGAATCTTCGACATATAAAAAATTGAATAAATAATAACCAAGGTTCCGACGCCGGTAATGAGCAGACCGAATAAGAGACTGAGCCCATCCACGTAGGAGATAATATTCATATCAAGGGAGGGAATCCAAGAAATTGTGTATTTATAGGTATCCCCTGCCGCAACATCGGGTATATACTGCAACAAATAGATAAAGATGGATAGAGGTACGAGGGAAACGAACCATCCTATATGTACTAGGCGATTCAAATACTTATATAGTAAGGGAATAAATATTGCACTGATTATCGGGAGAAACATAAAGGTATAGAATATAGACAAGCGCACTCCTCCTTAGTTATGACTTTTGCTTCCTTCTATACGTATTGACTCTTTACGTAACATCAACTATAGTCTTACATAGTTTAATCAAGCTCTACTATTATCATTGAGGTGAATTAATTAAAATGAATAACGTGTATAATGAGAGCATTCTTGTTTGCGTTTATTATGGTCGCAATGGCGAAAGACTCATCAAACGCGGCTGTGCAATCGCTAATATGATGAAATCTCCGCTTTATATATTGACCATTGATCCCAAACCATTCGATGAACTGGATGCCGAGAAAATATTCTATATCGAACAATGGAAAGAATATGCCAACTCTCATCCAACGGCCCAATTTATCATGAAAGATAATGAAAGCCGACCGGTCTCTAAGGTCATTGCAGAAGCGGCCAGAGAAAACAACATTACACAGATCATTCTTGGCCAAACAGCACACAGCCGATGGGAACAACTTACGAAGGGATCTATCATTAATTCCTTAGTACGCGAGATCCCCTTTGTCGATTTGCATATCGTTTCCGTTTCCCGTTATATTCAGGATGAAGAAGGTATTTATGACAAGGGAATTCGTGCTTATTTGATCAAAGATGGGGAGCATTACAAGTTAAGCTTCAATCACGACAAACAAACTGAATATGAAGGGATTTTCTTTAAAGAAGCCGATACTGATTTCGATAACGGAATTTTCCGTCTTATGAAAGATGCTGCAACTATACATGTTCTCGTTATTGACGGGATTGTCACCGAATTAAAAAACGTAGATATTCATACAGCGATGGGTCTAGACGACTCTGTTGAATAAAAGTTAATAAAGAAACTAGCTCTCTCCGCAGGTTCCATGCGGAGAGTTTTTTTGTGTCATTCAAAACAGGAATAACTCACAAATTCACGTCCACTTTAATTGGCATCTTCTCATTCCTGTCGACTCCCAAATACTTTAGCGTCTCTGCCGTGGAATGATGATGCAAAATCGACTTTAAGATGGAGATGGCAACTCCCTTATAATATGCATGGTAACCAAACGTCTTTCTCAGCGTATGGGTCCCGATCTTCTCCGATATTCCTACCACCCTTGCCGAGTGGTTAATAATTCGATACGCCTGCTGACGGGTAATCGGACGACAATCCTTTTTGGACTTAAATAAATAATCCTCCGCTTTCCAATCGTTGTTAGATAAATATTCGTTTAAAATTTTCCCGATTTGGCTGTTTAAGTAATAAGCCTTTTCTTCTTTTGTCTTTTCATCCTTAATATAAAGGAACTGTTTAGCATTCTGGCCATCCCAAACGTCCTGTACAGTGAGATTCAGTAAATCAAGAAGACTAATCCCCGTATTAATTCCTAGTACAAAAAGCAATAAGTCCCTTATAGAGTGTTTTCTCAGCTCCTCTTTCATTGCTTGAATGGTTTCCATGTCCCGAATCGGATTGACAAATTGCACAGAGAATACCCCCGAATAATGTTACTTAATATAAGGTTAACATATATTAAGTAACATCACAATAAATATACAAGCTCATTTTATAAAAAAATCGGTGGCTATTGATGTTAGTAAACTACAGCAGGTTCTGAATACGAAACCATATAAAGAGATGCTTAAGGAGTTACTGACGTAATAGAATAAGCAAATCATAAGTCTCAGTAACGATAGCCAACAGCATCCAAACTTTCACAATACCTGTCCAAATTCCACCTGTGTTGTACTTGAATTATAGAGATCACAAGTACGAATAGCCACGTAACTGCCAGCACATAATAGACTTCACAAACCTATTCCAGTAAACAAGGAGGACCTTTCAATTGAGCGCAAACCAACCAGACAAGAACCTAATCAACACAGTGAAAGAGCTGGATGAGACACCCGTGAACAGCCTGGAGGCTCAACAACAGCAGCAGGCGCACAATGATCGCCGGAAACAAGCGCTGCATGACAGCGATGGCAAATACAAGGAAAATGAATCTGATAACTATCATTAAACCAATAAGAAAACGTAAATATTCGCATCTATGTAATCAACTAAATAACAGAAAAAAGACACCCTCTCGGGTGTCTTTTCTTTGCTCCATATGGCGTCGTGGGAGTCCTTAAGCCTTCTGAAGGCAACGCCACAAAGGGTGATCCAACATACATTTTCACGAAGGTAACTACTCAGTTTAGCTGATGAATAGCACGGAATTCACTTTCCAGGATACTCATCAGAATAGAGTCATGATAAGCATGATCATAAAAAAGCATCTCTCGCTGCACGCCTTCTCTTTTGAACCCAAGCTTTTCATATACATGAATCGCCCTCTGGTTATAGGAATACACATTGAGCTCGATTCTATGTAGATTCAATACCCCAAAACCATAATTGAGCAACAAGAGCATTGCCTCCGTGCCGTAACCCATTCCCATATACGTACTATTATTAATCGCAATACGTATATAAGCGTTCCGATTCATCGGATCAATGTCTCCAAGCGCAATGTCACCGACCGGAATATCCGTCTCCCTTTCTGCGATCACCAACAGTACGCTGGACTCATCCTGTGCTTTCTTCTCGATATATTGAACAATTTGTTCCTTCGTGTGATGTTTCTGCGTCCCCGTCAGTTTACGTACTTCCGAGTCGTACAAGCTTTCAAAATACCACCCTGCATCCTCCACGTCTATTGGCCGAAGATACACCTTTTGCCCTTCCAGAAATCGAACTGCTTTCATTTTCATAACTCCTTTTCATCGCTAGTTGTTTCTCAATATAGCACCATATTGTATACTTTAAAATATACAGATTACATATATTTGAAATGACAGATGAAAGGACCCCCGATGAACTTATTGCCAAACAGTACACTGAGCAAATCATATCTGCATAAGGAAATTTATGAAAAAATAAAACAAGATATCATTTCCGGCAAACTTAGAGAGCAAACCCGCCTTGCGTCCATAAGGAAGCACGCGGAGTTTCTTGCCGTCAGCACGACCCCGGTCGAGATGGCCTATCGTCAGCTAATCGCTGAAGGGTTTATAGAAAGCAGACCACGCAGTGGTTTTTTCGTCGTCAAATTGTCAGATATGTATCGTAACCTTGATATGACCCAAGTGGTCCAAGGTCCTGATTCTTCCCTACCCACACTACAAGCACAGAAACCAGAATATATTTATGATTTTCACATGTCTAAAATTGACTTCACTTATTTCCCGGTTCAAGAATGGAAGAGACTTTTGAATCAAGTATTTAACCCAGAAAGTGTTGATATACTCTTCTATGGTGATCCACAGGGAGAGCCCGGCTTGCGTAAAGAGATTACGAACTATTTGTACCAATTCCGAGGTGTTAACTGTAAGACAGACAATATAGTGATTGGCGCTGAGCAACATTTACTCATTCACATCTTGGGACAAATCCTCAAGGATCATTCCGACTGCCTTGCTGTCGAGAATCCTGCCTACCCACTCGTATATAACACTTTCCAGACAACGGGCTATCAGATTTATCCGATGCCTATGGATGCAGGGGGGCTTGATCCTACTGCTCTCAAGGCGAGTCATGCTAGGATCGTCAGTATTTCTCCGTCACACCAATTTCCAGTTGGTACAGTTATGCCGGTCTCACGAAGACTGGAACTGCTGGAATGGGCCAAAGAGGTGGATGGGTTCATTATTGAGGATGATTATGGTGGGGAGTTCCGCTATCAGGACAAGCCTGTTCCATCACTGCAAGGTCTTCTTCCCAATGACAATGTCATCTATTTAGGTGGATTTTCTCAAGTGCTGGCACCAGACATTTGCATTCATTATATGGTACTTCCCGATAAACTGGTTCCTCTGTACCATCAATATAGAAGGAAGGTTATGATGGAAGGCTCTTCTTCGCGAATTCACCAGAACACGCTGGAATTGTTCATGAAGAATGGCTCTTTCGAAAGACATATTAGACGGATGAGGAATGTTTACCGCAAAAAAAACCGTGAACTTCTCACGGCCATTCAACAGCACTTCAACAACAAAGCAATAGTGATTGGAGCTAGTGCCGGCCTTCATGTCATCCTACAAATTCACTCTCATTGGTTAGAAGAGGATTTAACCGCTATAGCCAGGAAAGAAGGAATTCGCGTCTCCCCCGCTACTGGTTTTTATTTGGACGAGACACCAGGGCAGAAACAATTCATAGTCGGCTTCGGTGGCATCAAACTCAATTGTATCAATGAAGGGATAGGTCTACTTCACCATATTTGGACACCAATGCTACAGTGAGCGACACTACCCCACGTATCTTTATAATGTGTATTACCAACAGCTGACTGAAACATAGCTCTAAGTGGTCTGAGCCATATGATCGGCAAGCGCCTTTGCTGCAGCATAACCGGAACTCCAAGCCCATTGCAAATTGTACCCGCCGCAATCTCCATCTACATCCATAGCCTCACCGGCCAAATACAGTGCTGGAGATACATTCGGCCATCCTCCAAACTTGTCAACGGAAGTCCGAGCATACAGCTTATGGTGGGCCCAAATTATCCCCATTTCAGCGCGACTCATAGACACATTAGGTGAAATAATTTAGACGATTAGCATATATTCGAACTGGAGATTGGAATCGTGGATATACAAGACATTGCCTCTCCTAGTAAAATAACAGCTAATGCTAGAACTTAAAACGGACATCAAATGATGTCCGTCAGCTTGTCGAGAAACCCAGTCATTTTCATGACATCGGGTTTCTCTTTTTATTTTGGCAGATATAAAATCGGGAAACTAGGGGTTTAAACCCGGTACTCCAGGCGATCCAGGTGGATCGCCATCTTCTTCATATTCTGTACGGCTGCCGTCATCAGTGCTTGTTCTCTGACGTTTGGTAGCCCTCGCAAACGGCAATAGCGAAACCCATGGAGCTCTTTAGCATCCGCGAAGCTTCGCTCTATCGTTTCTTTTCGTTTACGGTATAACTGTTTGCCGGACTTGCTGAGCCGGTTATTCCGTACCCAGTCCTTGCTGTCTTCCCAAACATGTCGGGTTACCACCTTCCGGTGGTTTCGGGATTGCGTACATTGGTCCAGCAAGGGACAGTTCTTGCAATGCTCTGGATCGGACGCGTACTGCCGATAACCCTTGCGATCTGTGGTTCGGTAACCCAATTCATGGCTTGCAGGGCAGACGTAAATATTTCGCTCTGCATCAAACGTGAATTTCCATTTCGGAAACAAACCTTGCTTCGGATGAAATCTTCGGTGAGCAATTACCGCGAAAATATTTCTGCTTTGTAAACCTCGACAAATTGGCGTAGTTAAATAACCTGAATCTAATGCAACAGCTTCGACCTCAAATTTAAAACGTTCTCGCTGACGGTCCAAACGCGACAAATAGGGAACAGAATCATGGACATTTCCCGGTGTGACATGCACGTCCGTAATAAAATTGTACTTTGTATCCACCGTGCGGTGGTCCAGATAAAAGAAGCCCTCTGGTTTGCCATCCCGAATCATATATCCGCTGTCCGGATCCGTCTTGCTTACTTTAATTTCTTTGTCCTCAGTCACTTCCTCTCTAGGTTTTAGGGCTTTTTTCCGTGCTCTTTCCGGTCTTCTGCAACGGCGGCGTTTAGCTCGTCCACGTAATCTTTGGTATTTTGCAGCACTTGCTGTTTTGTGTACTGGTGTTTATTCGCATTTGCTTTCACGTGGGTAGAGTCACTCACCAGAACACGTCCGCCAACCATCCGGTGGGAAATGCCCTGCAAGACAATCTCATCGAAAATATCCTGAAAAATGTTCGTACCTTTAAACCGAGTTCGCCGATTCCAGCTAATAGTTGTATGGTCGGGCACTTTATCTGTTAATCCGAGGCCTAGAAACCATCGGTAAGCTAAATTGGTCTGAATTTCACGTTCTAATTGGCGTTCGGAACGAATGCCATAAAAGTATCCGAGAAATATCATCTTAAACAAAACAACAGGGTCAATCGCGGGTCGTCCATTATCCGCACAGTACAAGGGCCGAACTTTTTCATTGATAAAGGAAAAGTCGATATGTTTATCTACTTTGCGCAGCAAATGATCTTGCGGGACCAAATCTTCTATGGAAACAAACTCGTAGACTTGTTGTTTTTCTCGGTTGGAACGTAGCATACAGAACACCATCCGTTCTATAATAGTTACCTATATTATACAACATTAACGCGGTGTCGTCTTAAATAATTAATTCATAAAGAAGGCTGTCGAGACTTTCTCGACAGCCTGACGGACATCAAATGATGTCCGTTTTTCACTTATTTTCTCAACTTAGCTGGTAGTGGAATATGCCGAATCGACTCAATGGGATGATATAGTAGCATCCACGGACCAGAAAAACGCATGACTCCTTTAATTCTTTGACGATAATCCGGTTTATAACAATGGACAGGGCATTTTGCACAAGCTGTTTTCTCTTCACCGAACTTACAATAGGCTAGCCTCTTCAGAGCATACTCATTTAAATCCTGACATTCCTCGCAAAGTCCTTCATGACGATGTTGCTTCTTACAATATATACGAATCATTTTGGTAACAATATCTTGTTCTTTTTGAATTTTAGGACCATCATTTAACTTCCACTTTACCTTTGTTGTCATATATGAGCCCCCTTGTGACTTGATCTCATCTAATTATTAAGCATCCTGCCAAACTAGACATCTTCGTGGGAGTCGAATCATTCATAACGAATCATTAAAGCCGGAAAATTCCCAACACTGATCCAGCCTACAGCGACATCGAATACATCCGACCATCCTCCAAACCTGTCGACGGAAGCCCTAGCATGTTAAAAAAGTCGATAGTTTGACGATACCAAATTGCTGTAGGACTAGCAATGGAAAATCAGGCTGATTCAAAAAACGAAAAGAGCCAGCCTCCTTTTCAAGAGGTCATGGCTCTGTTGTTCTGTAAATCATCACGATCTTTAGAATTGGAAACCTCTACTTCAAAATCTTGTTCAACTCTTCAGCCTTCTTCTTGCTATCTATTCTAGCGTAAAAATAAAAGGCAATGGTATGCAATACAACGGATAACAACAACATTCCCGGAAACCAAGGTGCTATGAAATGAAACATCTCTTTTGAAAACAACCAAACAGCGAGGATTCCGCCTAAAGTATTCAAAGTTGAGGAGATAACAATATTCCAAATCGGTTTTAAAGTGAGGTAATTCCATAGGGCATTATAGATAACCCCAAATATTCCGGCTGAAATCAGTGCGATACCTACAACATTCCACATATATCCGATACTGATCGATTGATCCTTAAAAAAGACAGTTATAAGCAAGACTACCCACAATAATGTCACCGTAAATACTTGAAAGAATGAATGTTTTAATTGGTTTATCATGATAATTTCCCCCTGAAATTTTTAATGTAAAAGCGACTAACAAAGTAACTGGAATTGTCATTTAATATCACTTTGATTCGTGCATTATCTGTTGATGAGAACTCCTTTATGTAACTTGTATTAACGATGGTTTGATTATTGATTTTCAAAAAATGTGAATCCAAGCTTTCTTCGACAAACTTCAATCGTTTATTAAGAAGAAACATTTCCCCAGTAATAACACGCACACTACACATTCGATCTTCCGATTCTATAACTGCAATAGAACTTAACAAGATTTGCACGTTACGATTATTTTTGGCGTTGATGACTATAAGCTTTTTTTCAGTGGTGTTTAGTGCTTCTTCAATATGTATCCAATTTTCTTGTTCAGCAGGATTGGTTATGACTTTAGTAACACTTCGATCTATCCCTGCATCAGCTTCAAAAATAACCTTCAATTTGTTTCCCCCTCCCTCTCACAACTCATATTACAGGCCAATTAGAGTTAAAACTACTATAATACGTTTTCTTGCATTATCTTGTAAGTTTGTTACATTGGACGCCGAATTGTAAGTAAGAAGTGCAGCATAGTACACGCTATATGCCTAGTAACAGCAATGTTCTCTAAATAAAAAAGACACCCTCTCAGGTGTCATTTGGTTGCTCTATATGGAGGCGAGGGGTGTATGGTTTCCGTCTCCAAGATATTCAATCATCATGGTGTTGATTTCATTCGCAATCTCATGATTAATGCCGTGCCCGACTTGTTCAAAGAAACGCACGTTCATACCATACCGGATCAGTGCCTCTTTACCGCCCATTTGAGCAAAAGGATCCTCTTCCCCAATCAGATACAACGACTTATCACGTAAGCTAGCAATTTGATGGTCGCTCAGAGGAATAAACTTATGGTAAGACATCGCCATATTATTGAACCCTTTGAGGAGCCATTTGAAATGCTCCATGAGGTTATCATTTTTGAGAAAAGCATCCGAATTCGCACCTAACAACTTATGAACGAGCCTTTCAATATTCCGTTTTGTGGGGAACAACGCTTCGGGCAGAAAAATTCTAAACATCACTTTCATCACATTGCCACCACTTGCTGGCACGCTTCCAGCGAGACATACGATTCGCTTTACCCGCTCAGGACGCGCCACAGCGTAATATTGGATGAGATATGCTCCATTGGATGTACCCGCCATACTGACATCATCAACCGCCAGACCATCAAGCACTTCGTCGATCCAGATCGCACGATCAAAGCCCTTGCCATATTCGGAATTTGGCCGGCTTTTACCAGGACCACCCATAGTATCAATAGCGATAATACGAAAATGCTCCGCTAAGTACTTCGCGTTATAGACCCACATCATGGCACTGTCGTCTCCTACACCGTGAAATAACACTAGAATAGGCTTCTCAGATTCTCCGCATAGAATGACGTGGGTACTCCCATAACGCGTTTGGATATCACACTCCTCGTAATTAACCCCCCACATACCCAGCAATTGATCATAGGTGATAAGAAGGTGTTCCTCCGCTTTTTTGCTTCTGTATATCTTCATAAATCCGTACCTCCGCTCCTGGATTATGTCACGATATATCTGCGATAAAAACGTTGTATTAGCACGGCAAGCTCTCGATTAGCGCTGTCGATATCACTGGGCTGCACTTCACATCCCCCGCAATGCTTCTGAAAGATTGAATACACCAGGGAATGATACTCCATAGCCAACTGATCTGCATCATCCTCGCGAAAGAACCCCTTAACAACCATCTGTGTGAATACTTGGGACTGATGCTCTAACGGCATGGTAAATATCAAATTACGGTATAATTCCGCAGCCTTGGGATTCGATTGCTTCTCAATGAATAGCATGCGGATACATTTCAATACATGGTCTTCTAAAAAATATCGGTTCAAAAAATGTACTGCAGCGCCGACAAATTCCGTTTCCCCCACACTATCAATCTGTGAAAATTGGTTGTTGAAGGCAGCTTTCATAGTGGTGATTAACTCTTCTATCAGTCCTAACAGATGATTCAAAATATCCTGTTTGCTTTCAAAATGATAATAAATCGTACTTTCCTTGATCCCGATGATTTTCCCGATATCACGAATGGATACAGCATTGTATCCATGTACTGCAAATAGCTCCAGCGCCGTTTGCTGGATCATCAGTTTCGTTGGATTCACCTGCATCGTCAACGCTCCTTCCAGTCTATCTAACAGTTGTTAGATAGACTTTATCTAACAATCGTTAGATTGTCAATAGATGGAATGGATGTTGTAGCCATGTGTCGCCTTTTCGTACCATGAAACGCAAAAAAAGACACCCCTGAGGTGTCTATCAACAAATATATCTGGTAAGGATTGATCTATTTGAACACCACATCAAGCTCCTTACTAGGTTTCCATTCACAATACCCACCAAGGATGCTCAGATTTGGAGAATATGCTTGCACAGGAGTATACAGCTATAGAGGCGAGCATCAAGGCTACCACTTGCTTTCCCGTTCAGCAATCTTAGTTTCCAGCTCATTTAACCAGCCTTCAACATCAAGGTTGCTGACTTCGGATACGTATTCCTCCCAATACTTGTGGAACTCATCTTTCGTGTCCGCGACAACCATTTGCGGTGGAATTCTCTTATTAATAGCTTTCAGCTTTTGATCAAATTCTTTGGCGCTGTCAGACAACTCGATGCTCCAAGCGGGAAAATATTTGCGCTTATCGTTCGGCGGTTTAAATAAGTCTTCATAGGTTTGCACTCCGTACGCCTTCAATAATTCACGATCTATCTCGGAATACTCCGCTTCTATTTCTTCGGACTGCTGCATAGGATCGTAACTATTTCCATCGGGCATCGTCCCTATTGATCCAGGCCAGAAGTATAGGATATCTCCGCTCAGACGAACACGATTATCTTTATTCTTTAACCATTCGCGTTGCTCGGATGTACGGTAAAACCGCCCTTGTGCCGTTACGCTGTAATTTTCGTCTTTAAATCCCCAGAATCTCAATGTTTGAATTTCATCGCGCGTCATAAAGTCAGCCATTTCAATCGCACGTACCGGATCCTTGCAATTCACGGAAATGCTGAATCCGAAGCCATAGTTCATTATCGTATGGTCCATATATTCTTCTTCGATATCCTCATCGAAGGTTAACGGAAGCGGCGCGTATAAATCTTCAAATTTTCCTCGCTCCTTCAGAGCTAGCCCGGCCTCTTGAATTTGCCAGGATTGATCGAACATGCCGAGCACTCTGCCGCTCGACAGCTTCTCCAAATATTGCTCGTAATTCATGATGAAAGCTTCCCGATCTATCAGCCCTTCCCTATACATATCATTTAATTTATCGTAATACCGTTTGGTAATGTTCTCGTCCAATTGATAGAAATGAGCCTGATTCGAATTTGGATCGATCATGGCATAAGAATCGTTAGGCCCACCTGCTAGAAATTGCATCGGCGTCGTTAAAGTAAAGTTTCGAATGTCGTAGGTGAGGATTTCAAAAGGAATCGTCCGCTCCCCTTCGTAGTAAGGGTGCATGCGGTAATAATCCTTAAGCAGCTCTACATATTGATCGAAGGTACGAATGACCGGGTATCCTGCTTCCTTAAGCACCTTCTTCTGCACCCAGAACGCAGCATTAATCCATTTACTGCGCTTGCCCGTCGGTGCCGACAAAGGAATAGCATAGATATGTCCATCGGCAGCTTTCATGCGCTCCCAATACGGTTCATACAGCTTGAACAAATGGGGAGCATGCTCCTTGATTAAATCTTCCAACGGAATGAGCGCGCCTGCCTCCAATAACCGGAACGTTCTGTCTCCTCCGTAGATCAGATCCGGGTAATTCTTACTGCCAATCATCACTCCGAGTTTCTGATCGATCTCTCCAACAACTCGTTCATATTGCACCGAAACTCCCGTTTGCTCGGCAATGTAATCCCCGACAATCGAATGCTCAGGAACGATGTCCCCGGGTGAATTTACAAAATACGTAAAGGTAATCGGATCTTTCTTGCCGGAGTCCGCTTTCGAACCCATTTCCGAACAGGAGCTAACCATGCAGAGAGGCAGGCACAGAAGCCATATCAGCCAGCGACTTCTAAATACGGTACGCCGCTTCAAGTCATCCCTCTTGTGTTCATCCGGTATTGGGAAGGGGTCACTCCCGTTCGCTTCTTGAATTGTTGGACAAAATAATCGTTGTCTTTATAGCCGACCTCAAGCGCGATGACATATACTTTTTTCTCAGTTGTATTCAGCAGGCGCTGCGCTTCATCCAGTCGAATCTGATGAACGTAATCATTGAAATATTGACCCGTCGTTTTCTTGAATAATTGACCCAAATATACGGGATGCATGTAAAGTTTGCTTGCGATTTCTTTAATCGTAATACTGTATTGGTATTTTTCTTTGATATAGGCAATTACGTCCCCGACTGCGCCGTTAACTGACAGTTCGGGAGGAAGCGCTTTGGGGAGCAGGGCTTCCCGGTCCAGTCGATCTTTGGCTCGGATCAAAGCGACGATGAGTTGTTCCACATTAAGCGGCTTTAGTAAATAATCCACGGCGCCGTACTTAAGTGCGCTCAAGACATAATCTAATTCGCTGTATCCCGAGATAATGATAAACTGGCAATCGATCCGTCCCGAAACCTCCATCATGAGATCGAGCCCGCTAAGCAACGGCATTCGCACATCGGTAATCACCAAATCCGGCTTTACCTGCTCGATAAGAGTTACACCTTCCCGTCCGTTCTCCGCTTCCCCACAAAGGAGAAAACCATAGCTTTGCCACGAGATGATTTGCTTTAGTCCTTCGCGCATCTTGGGCTCGTCTTCCACAAGAAGGGTTTTATACACTAGTATCCCTCCATTCTGTTTTACTTTCCACATTAGTTATAGCTGGAATAAGCATCGTAACCAAGGTTCCTCTACCAGGCTCTGACCGATAGGTGAGGTCGAAGCCGTCACTATAGTAGAGCTTAAGGCGATTATAAACATTCCTGATTCCAATGTGGTTCCCTTGATTAAACACGTCGCCCTTCATGGCTTCTACGATGTCCTCCAGCTTTTCATCCGATATCCCGATTCCGTTGTCCGAAATCTCGATTTTCACCATGCCATTTTCTAGATGTCCCGTAATTCGAACCATTCCCACACCCGCTAATCGTTCGATCCCGTGAATACAGGCGTTCTCTACGATAGGGAGAATACTCATCTTCGGAATAGATATATCTTTAATCGCATCTTCGATATGAAACTCATAGAGCAAACGATGCTCGAAACGGAATTTCTGAATTTCAAGAAAGTCTATAATAATTTCCATTTCCTCGCTAATCGGCACAAAGTCGTTACCCCACGTAATCGATCTTCTGAAACTTCTTGCCAACCGACTAATCACAAGAGCCGTATCATGCTCATTCTTCACCATGCTGTTCATGCGGATTGTCTCAAGCGTATTGAACAAGAAGTGCGGATTAATCTGACTCTGAAGCGCATTTAACTGTGCTTGCTTGCGCCCCAATTCCGCCTCGTACACATCTCGGATCAACAGGCTGATTTGATTCGTCAGTCGGTAAAACTCCTCGGTAAGTTGCCCGATTTCATCGTTGGCTTGATCCACTTTTACGAGGTCATAATGCTGGTTCTTTACTTGCTTCATTTGTTTCCATAACACGACAATCCGCGAATTGAGCGAGCTGGACAGCACGATAATGATCAAGCTAGGGAGCAAGAGATTGGCTAGCATTAAATAAATGAAAAGAAGCCTCGAATGATGCAACGCGCTAACGATCTGATCCTTCGGGTAAATGACGATCATCTTCCAACCTTGCAAGTAGCTTATATTATCGAAGGTACTGGTGAGAACCAGGTTCTTATCGCTCTTCATTTCTTCCTGTAAATCCATCGCCTTGTTGCGGGAGGAATATAGGATGTCCCCGTTATCGTTAATCAGATACAGATCGCCGTTAGAGGAGTCGTCATCCAGCGTTTCCTTAACGAATTCCGGCATAATATCAATTTTAAGAATTTTCGTATAGGAACCGCTCTTCCGAAAATAATCGAGCTTGCGAATAATACTTAGATAAGGCTGATCCGGGCGCTTGATGTCTTTGTTCGTATGCAGATGAAGCTCGCCGATAACCGATTGATTGCGAACAAGATGATACCATTCCTCATTCTCCGTTTGCTTATCGATGAATCTAAGTACCCCTGAGCTGATTAGCGTTTCGTTATTGGAATAGAGGTAGGCATTGTAAAACTGCTTGCGAATCGAGACGAACTGATTAATAGAACTGTTCAATATGGAATCGTAGGCGATAAGCATTTCATTCGTTGTCGAATAATTGTTGTCGAGTGCAGCGCTTAATTCACTATCCGTATACAATACAGAAGAAATCTCGACGACCGATTCGATCGCTTTACGATAGGTATCTTTGCTTTTGTCCAAGGCATGCGATAGATCCGTAATTTTCTGCGTACGAACATTATCCGCCGTAATGTTATAGAAGATAAGGTTCGTTATGATCATCGGAACAAATATAGCAACAACGTATAAGATCAGCAGCTTATTTCGCAAACGAATGTCGTTCCAATGTTTTAACATTCTCCTAATCAATTTTGCCTCCTGCTGGCATACATGCCGATTGTATGCGTTTCCAATTATTGTATTGGGATTTAATAGAGATGTAAATAGACAACCTATGATCAGGCTGTCCATTTCATAACTTATATTTGTTATTCTTTCACCCCGCCAAGTGTCATTCCCTTAATAAAATACTTCTGAAGGAACGGATATACCAGAAGAATCGGAACCGTGGCCAACATCGTAATCGCCGCCCGCATGGAAACCGGGGTCACCATATTCGCCTGCGCATTCTGTTGATTGAGAAATGCCGAAGTCGCAGAACCTCCGATGCTTAAGTTAGCGGATTGTATTTTCTTTAACAGCTCATACTGCAGCGTAGACAAATTACTGTTCGCCGAGTTGTATAGGAATGTGTCGATCCAGCTATTCCATTGGCCGACGGCCACGAACAAAGATACCGTCGCGATTGCCGGCATACATAGCGGCAATACGACCCTTATGAATATCGTGAAATCGTTCGCTCCGTCAATCTTCGCCGATTCCACCAAATCTTCGGGCAACCCATCGATGAAAGATCGCATGATGATCAGGTTAAATGCGCTCACTAAGCCCGGAATAATATACACCCAGAACGAGTTTGTGAGACCTAAACTTTTAATCAGCATAAATACCGGAATGAGGCCTCCGCTGAAATACATCGTAAAGACGAAGATCATGGAAATCGGGCTGCGGAGGATGTATTCTTTGCGACTGAGTGTATAAGCAAGCATTGCCGTACAGAATACGCTCGTGAATGTACCGACGACGGTACGAAGCACCGAAATCATAAAAGCGTGATAGATGATTGAATCCTTCAATATGACTTTGTAGTTATATAACGTAAATTTCCGCGGCCAAATAAAATTGCTACCTAGCGTCGTGTCGACAGCTTGATTAAGAGATACTGCCGCCATGTTAACGAAAGGATAGAGAGTCACAACCATCAGTGCCAGCAAAGCTGTAATATTAAGGGTATCGAATACCGAGAAGCGCGATCTTCCCATTCTCCTGTTAAGCATAACCGACTTCATATCTCCACCTCCTGTTACTAATAAAGTCTGGATTGTCCCATCCGTTTGGCGAACTGATTAGCCATAACTAATAGAATGATGCTGATGACGGATTTGAAGATACCCGCCGCTGTAGCAAACGAATACCGTGACAAATTAATACCATATTTCAATACGAAAATATCTATCGTCTGGGCATAATCGACGACCATCGTGTTCATTAATAAATACTGTTGCTCGAATCCGGCATCGAGAATGCGACCGATGTTCATAATCAATAGAATAACGATCAGAGGAAGCATACTTGGCAGCGTAATGCTCCACATTTTGCGGAACCGCCCTGCCCCGTCCATTTCTGCCGCTTCGTACAGCGACGGATTGATCATAGCCATCGCCGCTAAATAGATAATGGCATTCCAACCGACTTCTTTCCAGACGTTGGTTAAGCCGATCATCCACCAGAAGGCCTTTGGTTCCGACATCAATAGGATCGGCTCCGAAATAAGATGAAGCTTTAGCAGGACGGTGTTGACGACTCCGTCAAGAGAGAAGATCGTCATAATCAAATTAGCCGCGACCACCCATGAAATGAAGTGGGGCAAATAACTAACCGTCTGTACTATCCGCTTAAAGAAAACCTTGCGTACTTCGTTTAACATTAGAGCAAGCATAATCGAGCTTACAAAACCGAACACGAGGTTAATAATGCTCATCGCAAGCGTATTTCTTAATACGTGCATGAACATGTCATCCTGGAACAGCTCGCGAAAATATTTCAGACCTACCCATTCATTATTCATAATATTGGAGCCAAGCTTATATTTTTGAAAAGCCATCAGCCATCCCCATAAAGGCAAATAGCTAAAAACGATGACATAGATGACAAATGGAATGGACATGAGAAGCAGCAGCTTCTGTCTTCTTAATCTATTAAGGTCCGCTACAAATTGAGATTGATTTGGTTTATGTTTCATGCTTGCGCTTTCTATTTTCAGCTCCATGATACTCCTCCAATTGCTTGATCTCTTCGTAGAAGAGAAGAAGGCCAAGCCAAACTACCTGGCCTCCATCTAGTGAAATTTAACTTACCAGTTTTCTTGGCGTTTTTTCACTTCAGCGCTGTGATAATCCATCCATCCTTTTATGTCAAGCTTATTAACAGAAGTGACGTATTCGTCCCAATACTCGTTAAATTGTTCTTTCGATTTCGCGACTACCATTTGAGGCGGATATTTCTTGTTCAAATCGTTCAGCTTCTGATCAAATATTTTCAAATCTTCCGTCAGCTCAATGCTCCAGATCGGGAAATATTTGCGTTTCGTATTCCCAGGGTTAAACAGCTCGGGATAAGTCTTCACGCCGTATGCCTCGAGAATTTTCTTATCTGTTTCCGTGTAGTTTGCGACGATCTCTTCCGGTTGCTCACCAGGCCAGTAATTGTTGCCATCTGGAAGCGTACCTGACGCATTAGGGAAGAACCACATGATTTTGCCGTCCCAGCCTAAGGCATTCTCGTTCGATTCAAACCATTTGCGCTGCTCTGGAGTACGAATAAATCGACCGTTCTCATCAACCTTATAATCTTCGTCCTTAACACCCCAGCTTCTCAGAATTTGCATCTCATCCGAAGCCAAAGTATCAATGAATTTGATTGTGCGAACGGGGTCCTTGTTGTCAACTGACATGCTCCAGCCGTTACCGTAGTTAATCGACGGAACATCCATATAATCGGCTTTAATGCTCTCATCGAACGTCAATTGAAGAGGAGCAAACATCCGATCCAGCTTATCTTGTTGTTTCAAAGCTGCGGTCGCATCTTGGAACTGCCAGGTTTGATCATGCATACCGAGCACTCGTCCGCTAGACAATTTAGCCAAGTATTGATCGTAGTTCATGACGAAAGCTTCTTTATCGATCAATCCTTCGTTCCACATTTCGTTCAGCTTCTCATAGTAGCGCTTGGAGATTTTCTCATCCGTCTGATAGAACGTCAATTCGCCCGTTTCCGGATTTACCATCGCTCGTGAATCGTTAGGCCCGCCGGCCAAGAACTGCATCGCCGTCGTCAGTGTAAACAAGCGCCAATCATAAGTGAGAATTTCGAACGGAATCGTATCCTGGCCGTCGATTTGCGGATACTTCTGCGCATAATTTTTCAACACGTCAACATATTGGTCGAACGTAGTGATTTTCGGATATCCCGCATCCTTCAGTACTTCCTTCTGAATCCAGAACGCAGGGCTGATCGCTCTGTTCGGCTGCCCTGTTGGTACGGAATTCGGAAGCGAGTAAATATGGCCATCGGTAGCTTTCATGCGTTCCCAGTAATTCGCGTACAATTTTTTCAAATTTGGAGCATGCTCTTCGATGAGATCCTCCAGCGGAAGCAAAGCTCCTGCATCGATCAGCATATGAGCCTTGTCGCCCGGGTAGATCATGTCCGGATATTCTCCACCTGCGATCATGACGCCTAGCTTTTGTTCTATTTCTCCGACGAGCCTTTCATATTTAACGGTAACCCCTGTTTTCTCAGTAATAAGATCGGCAATTTTGAAATGCTCAGGAACGTTATCTCCCGGCGCATTCAGAAAGTAGGTGAGAGTAATCGGCTCTTCATTAGTTTTTACAGCATTTGTCTCCGTAACATTGGTGCTTGTGTTGCTGCTCTCGTTTGATTTAGCGGGTTCATTCCCGTTATTGCTTGCACACGCGCTAAGCAACGTAACGGACATTACTGCTGTCAGAAGTAATGATGTAAACGCTTTAAATTTACTCAAAGAAATGCCTCCCCTTGTTTTTTACTTCCTTTTCATTATAAAATGAGGGATTTATTAGCAGTACCCAACAATACTAATGAAAGTACGGGTCAAATCTAATACATTTGCCTGTTTCACGTACGAACAGAAAAAGAGCGCCGAACGGCGCATGGAGGACTTAACTAAGACTATGTAGAGTTTTACAAAGTATGGCAAAGATAGTTATCATTCGACTAAAGAATACCCCGACCTCAAGAGGTCGGGGTATTTACGGTGGCTGCGAGGGGAGTCCTTCCCCCGGTCCGAAGACAATGCCACGACTACGTGTTAATTCTCCCTTTAAATCAGATCAGACTTCTTCAACAATTGTTGCAGCATGATAGTTACTTCCGCTCTTGTGACGCTTACCTTCGCCGCAATGGTACCATCGCTTCTACCTGTAATGATCCCTGCCAGGATGCAGGCTGCTACGTCGCTTTGTGCCCACGAAGCTACCTGTCCTTCATCCGCGAATGGTCGAAGTGTTACGATTGCGTCTTGAACCGGAAGCCGATCCTTTAATCCGGTAAGCGTCATCGCCTTAGAAATTATCATCATTGCTTGCTCGCGTGTAATCATCTCCATCGGTCGGAAGCTACCGTCATCAAATCCGCTGATTAATTGATACTGTTTCGCAGTCCAAACTGCGTCGCTATACCAATCCGAAGCTTTCACATCCACAAAGCCTGTAACGTCGCTTTCCGGCTTTAATCCCAGGCCGCGTACAACAATTGCCGCAAATTCGGCACGAGTAATCGGTTTGTCAGGGCTGAAGATACCTTCTCCCGTACCTTGCACGATCAACCGCGAGCCCATATCGTTAATCGCTTGCTTGCCCCAATGATGGGTGACATCGCTAAATTCTACACTGCTCCATATTACCGAATAAGTACTGTTCGATAAGCTATTGATAATTACGAAATATTTGCCATCTTGTTGAACAACCTTCGTAGGTACCTGATGAATCGTTCCATTCGTATCGATAACTACGCCTGTTGTAATTCGGTTCGGATCGATGTTATCCGGTATAACAATCGAACGTTCGATGAAGGCGTTAAACTCCGCTACTTCCACTTGTTGATTGCCATAGATGGCGCTCACGGTAAAATCAAGCGGCGGAACGATAAGGTTTATGTTCGAATTTCGTGCCGCATCTTCGACGAACTTGACGTTCTCCGCAGTGGGTAAGGCTATTTCCACCTGAACTGTAATGTCTTTAAGCGCCACCGACGTTCCAACTTGTCGCGAAATAGCATCGATATTAATTTGCTGAGCCGGAATCCTGTAGCTGGCTTTGTCCGATTTGATTTCCAGATCGAAATGATTTTCTTCCATCAACTTAATCATAAAACCATTTAATTCAGCTATCACAACATCGGAATCGTTGTTGAATGGGATTGTCACAACGGAGTGTTCACCACCTAGTTTCAACATCTCAACGAGCTTGTTCGGATCGGCGGTTATAGTAGTTACCGTTTGCTCATTCCTACGTGAAGTTGTTATTATTCCAATGTTCACTACTTTACCGTTGATCAAGATTCCCGTATACGTGTCCGTGTCGCCCGTATTCGATTCGATTATTCCTTGCGTCCCGCTGCTGTTGCTGTCAACACCGTTATCTCCGTTACCGGTGTTGTTCGCCCGCATTCTCGTTACTGTGACGGTGTAGCTTTTCTTCGTAATGCCGTCTTTCGCGGTGACCTGAACCATCACCGTGTTGTCCCCAACGTTCAGCGCCATTGCTTGAGCTTGCCCGCTCGCGATGGCCGAACCATTCACCGTCATCGTGGCTTCAGCGTCCGCCGCCGTCGGCGTGACGTCGACGCTCGTCACTTCATTGCCGACGTTTGCCGCATAGCTCGTTGTCGCCATGCTGAATGCTGGCGATAATGTACCCGCGCTCAGCGTCAGTCCAGTCAAGTCGGCACTACCATAGGTCGCTCGCGTTACCGTGACGGCGTAGCTCTTATTCGCGGTTCCGTCCTTTGCGGTGACCTGAACCGTCACCCGGTTGTCCCCAACGTTCAGCGCCATTGCTTGAGCTTGCCCACTCGCAGCGGCCGAACCATTCACCGTCATCGTAGCGTCGGCGTCCGCCGCGGTCGGCGTGACGTCGACGCTCGTCACTTCATTGCCGACGTTTGCCGCGTAGCTCGTTGTCGCCGCGCTGAATGCTGGCGATAATGTACCCGCGCTCAGCGTCAGTCCGCTCAAGTCGGCGTTCGTTGACGCCGCCCGCGTCAACGTGACGGTGTAAGTTTTCGTATTGCCGTTAATTGACGTAACCACGATCGTTACCGTGTTGTCCCCAACGTTCAGCGCCGTCACTTGGGCTTGCCCGTTTGTGGCGGCTAAACCGTTCACGGTCACCGTAGCCAAGGCATCCACCGTCGATGGCGTGACGCCGATACTCGTCACTTCATTGCCTACGTTTGCCGTGTAACTCGTTGTCGATGCGCTGAATGCTGGCGATAATGTACCCGCGCTCAGCGTCAGTCCGCTCAAGTCGGAGCTATCCCCGAATTTCATAAGACGGTCGGCCATAAACGGAATCATCCACACATTTTTCCCATCATAAACGCCGCCCATGAACGCACTGCTACCTTTCGTAAAACCGCTAGGCCAATTGTCGAATCCCGTCATCGCTCCAGTCACGGCATTGACCTTAATTAGCATGTTAGCCGACTGTGGCACCAGCCATATATTCGTGCCATCATACACGCCGCCTGCAAAGCTGGTGCTCCCTTTTGTAAATCCGCTGGGCCAACCATTGTATCCAGTCATGACTCCGGTAGTCGTATTAATTTTAACCACATGAGTGGCATTATTCGGGATCAGCCATATATTTGTTCCATCGAAGACGCCTCCCCAAAATGCATCAGCGCTTTTGGTGAAACCGCTTGGCCAATTGGTGTAACCAGTCATTTCCCCAGTTGACGGATCAACCTTGATTAGACGATCGGCACTACTCGGAATCAGCCATATACTCGTGCCATCGAAAATAGAACCTATAAATGGATAACTACCAAGGACTGTTCCGCTTGGCCAACTGTTGTAACTGGTCATTCCTCCTGTCATTGCATCAACCTTAATTAAGCGACTGCCGGAATAGGGAGCAAGCCATATGTTAGTTCCGTCAAAAGCGCCTCCGATAAATTGATCGCTCCCTTTCGATCCACCTGGCCAACTGCTATACCCCGTCATTACACCTGTAGTTGCGTTAACTTTGATGATCTGATCTGCACTATATGGAATTAGCCATATGTTAGTTCCGTCATAAACGCCTCCAGCAAATGCATTGCTCCCCTTAGTGAAGCCGGCGGGCCAATTGCTATATCCCGTCATTTCCCCGGTGGACGGATTAACCTTGAGTATTTCGTTGGCATTGTAAGGTATCATCCATATACTCGTGCCATCATAGACACCGCCGACAAAGGCACTGGATCCCTTTGAAAATCCGCTGGGCCAAGCCTGGTATCCCGTAAAAGCGGTCCCCACCACTTCATTCGCTGCAATAGGGCCGCTATATCCGATCCCGTCCTGACTGGTTATGTTTGTTGCCGCTGCAACAGCTGATATGCCGCCAACGCCTGCGCCGAACTTCCCCGGAATTATGCCTGTTGTAAAAAGTATAATCAAAGCCATAATCGTTAATTTTCTACTTATTCTTGTCAACGTTCTTCCGCCCTTTCGCTTAGAGAATCATTCGATGACGGAAACCGTCAACGTTTCACGATCAACTTCTAAATTAGCCGACTATTTCGGCTGCCTGCCCATTCAGACTACTATATTACAAAAAAGGACAGTCAAATAGTGAGTGTTGTCATCAGTTTTGTCATATTACAAAATAGTATTTTATGTAAAAAAATAGAGGAAATGAAGCACCACTTGCTTCAGCCCTAGGCAACAACAGAAAAAAGCAGCCATCACAGAGGAATCTCTGCGACAACTGCTTTCTCAGTTCGGAATCCACATCGCAAACCGCACACTTAAAACACAACACTTGAACCATAGTTATGTAAATTCACAATTCGCCAAAAATGTTAGGCTATGAGCTGAAATGTTACTTCTCTAATTGCAGCGTTTCCCTTAGTAACAATATAAGCTCCTTTGCAGACTCAATGGCTTGTTCCAATGAATAGATTAATCGATCTGTCACTGAAATAATGTCTTCATGATCTTCAGGAGTGTCGAGCACTTGCTTAATATTAAGATTAGTCCCGCTCATGTTCTCTGTTTGATTCATCAACCGAAGGATTGCACTCATTGAATAATGTGCCGTTCTTAGAGTACGAATAATTTTCAAGCGTTTTATTTCATTTTCTGTATATGCCCGGGATCCGTTTGAAAGTCTAGGAACTGTTATTAATCCATTTCGCTCCCAATTTCGAACGACTTCAGGTGAAAGATCTAGAATCTGAGCTACCTCTTTTCGTGTATAGGTCCCCGTAGATGTAGATTTTATTCCACTCATCCACTGCTCCGAGAGTTCAATAGCTTCTAGCGCTCGGTTATATTCTTGTTGTAGATGGGATAGATAGCTTTGCGCATATTCTAGTGCTTGAGTGAAATGCTCTTTGCCGCTAGCTTCAATAATGGCTCTAGCTTTTGCCCGAATGAGTCCTTGAACAATTTCACAACGAAAAGCGACTCTAGCTATTTTTAGTTGAAATAGATGCATGTCGGAATACATGCGGTAGCCATTTTCACTTCTCGGAACAGATGAGATATATCTCCATTCTTCATAAATTCGTACGGTGTTGGGATGTACCCCAACAATTGCTGCGATTTCTTTGGTTTTGTACATCCACACCCCCTACTTCCACTTAAAAAATTTGAATGCCCCAAACAAGCTGATCACAGTAACACTGCCTAATATCAAAATCGGCACCGTCATACCCGCCGTTTCTCCACCTGTACTTACCAACTTCAATAAATGAATCCCATGCGACAAAGGTAATATATCCATGATCCATTGAAAAAAGCGCGGCATCACTTCATATGGAATCGTCGCACCTGAGAACAATAACATCGTAAAGTAGGCGATAGAACTCCACATATTCGCTGCCTTTTGATCCGGTACGATACTGCCAATAAAAGTGCCAATACTGTACATGGCTAGAATAACAAAGGCATATACGCTCAAAAACATCAACCAGGAACCTGCTATTTGATAATCAAAAAATAAATAATATACGAGAGTAACGCCAATAAATGAAACAAGAGCGGAGGAAAGCTGAATTATACCTTGAGCAAATAAAATCTGTAACGGGGATACCGGCGTCACTTGGAATCTTTTCAGAATACCGCGGTGTCGATAATCAGCAATGGTTAGTGGTAGTCCCATTACACCCGTTGCAAGTACACCAATAGTTATAACAGCTGCGTAGGATAATTCAAAGTTAGATGAACCTGCCGATGCGTCTTTACTAAGCACGTAACCAAACAGAGCCGCCAAAATGATTGGAAAGCATATACCGAAAATTAAAATATCAATACCTTTCCACACCAATTTACCTTCTATTTTTAAAAGTGCAAACATAGTACTCATCCCCAGTATTCCTCCTCACCAGCAAAATGTAAATATGCATCTTCAAGCGTTGTTCGCCCACTAGCGACTAACACTTCCTGAATAGTTCCATGAAAGGCGGTTTGACCTTCACGTAGAATTAATATCTCATCACATAACGCTTCAACCTCATCCATATAATGTGATGTCAAAACAATCGCCAAACCGTTTTCTTTCATTGTTAAAAGCTCCTTCCACAGCATACGACGGGCCTTGGTATCAAGCCCTGTTGTCAGTTCATCTAGAAACACAAGCTTCGGTTCAGGAATTAGGGCAAGCAGTACGGCCAGTCGCTGACGCTCCCCACCCGAAAGTGATTTAACCAGTTGCTTTGCCTTATCAGCAAGCCCAAAGGTTTGTAGTAAAGCAGGCACGTCAGCCGTCTTTTTGTAGAGTGATCTCCACTGTTCACATGCCTCAGAAACGGTTAGTTTATCTTGAAAATTGGTTTCCTGAAACTGCACCCCTACTTGTTCAAATATCTCCTTCCGATGGCGTATTGGTGATTTACCAACGATGCCAAGCTCATCATGCGTGCTCTTTTCAATACCAAGCACTGCAGCAATGGTTGAGGATTTCCCCGCCCCATTTGCACCTAGCAATCCAAATACTTGCCCAGGCTTTACCCCAAAACTAATGCGATCGACTGCTTTTTTCTGACCATATGTAACGGACAAATTTCCAACCTTTAATACCATCTTCTAACCTCCTAAATAAATCTTAGGACGTAACTATAACAAAAGATCCATGGGGTGGTGGCTTAATGGAGGGTTTGAAACATTTGCTATGATAGATAAAATCCTGGAGATACAAAAATCCACAACCTTGTGTGGTTGTGGATTTACAGCGTAGAGCAAAGGGAGCCCGTATCTTTACCGAATAAATCACTCCATAACTAGCATTATTCCCAACAAAAATTTACTAAAGAATCAGCCCATCGTTCGCTTAGTTCGCATTCTCCGTTGATACGTAGAAAGCATCACCCCAGCTAGAATGAATAAAGACCCTAGTATTTCTACACCTGTAATTGGTTTGGATAGTAATATTAATCCCATAATCATAGCTACAAAAGGCTCTAAATTAGATAATACCGATGCTTTTGATGCATCAACATGTCGAATATTGTTATTCCAAATAAGTGTGGCTACGCCATGTACAACAACGGCAGTCCCGATTAGCAGAGCCCAATCCGTAATATCCGAACTCATTCGTAGAGGTGTATCGAGCGAAAAGGCAAACGGGACCGATACGATAAAGCCCACTAGATTCGAGTATAAAGTTATAGTGAGCGGATCTATTCTTTGCGAGAGTACCCTCGTTATAATAATCATAATTGCGAATGTTACCATCGTTACAACAATCCATATAAGTCCTTTGTCAAAATGTAAAGAGGATGATCCGCCACCTTTTACAACGACAAAATAAATACCTATGATCGCAAGAACCGACCCCATCAACATACGAATCGTGAGTTTTTCCTTCAAGAATAGAGCTGCTAACAAGCCCGCCAAAATAGGAGTCATTGCTAAAATGATCGCAGATGTTGTTGGATCAGCTGTTTGTAACCCCTTGAAAAAGGACCATTGATTTATAAATACACCAATAACACCTAGTAATAAAATCCATAGAAACTCCGATTTATTTACTCGCTTGAAATGCTTCTTGTAAGCCATTATTCCAGCTAAAAATAACACAATAAATAAAAGTCTTAGCGATGTTAACAGACCCGGGGAGAAGTCCTGAACTAAGATTTTTCCAAATACAAAATTACTACCCCATACGACTACACAAAAAGTGAGCCAACTATAAGCCTTAAGCATCTAAAATCACCTTTCAATCATACCGACTCTACGGCTTGTCCATAATCCCCCTAAACCAAAAAAAATAGACCCCCATCGTAAGGAAGGGTCGTAAGATACGCGGTCTATTGTACTGACGGTTGGTAAGCATCGGTTCTTCTTTATCTTTATTATAACCTCTATGCTCTATTCATGCACCTCATTCAAGGAGGATTTAATATCCATGAACCCCCCTGTATTACTCTTTAATTTCAAAAAACATAATGGCATTGTCATTCAGCGCCACTACCTCGGTTGCGGACAGCGGGAGCACTTCCGTCGAAGAAAAAATGCGGTGGTTGAATACCAGCTTGAATTTCAAGCTTCCGTCAGCGGAATCCAGAGCATGCAGTGTACCGCCTTGGGTTGATATGTAGACAGTTCCGTATGGATCCAGATACACGGTGAAATCAAGGAAACTATATCCCATCTTTTCCTCAGAGACCGGTAAACGATAAGTCCACAACGCTTTTCCGGTTTTCGAGTCTACTTTTTCCAAAGTTTTATTATCTTTGGTGACATGAAACGATTGTGTCGATTCCGATCCCGATTCCTTTAACCCCTTATTGATAATCGCATTGATCTTCGCCGGGATGTCCTTATGCTTGAACGGCCATTCATTCTGAAAATTTCCATCACGGTCCATCACTTTGATCGTATCGAAATTTGAAAAAATCAGAGTATCCGTCAGTCCCTTATACCCTCTGTACCTTTGATATGGACTTTCATCTTGAAACGACCACTTCAATTTCATATTTCCACTGTGCTCTAGAACAGCTGGGTTGCCGCGATCATTGAGCACAGGAAGCTCGGTAATGGCCGTCAATTGCGGTGTTTCGATCACCACGACATGGATGTCTGATTTCCAAAATACCGATGCCCCTAGGGATTCGCTGACAAAACGGATCGGTACATAGACGCTGTTGTTTACCATCATTGGAGGTCCGGACAAAAGAAGCGGTTGACTATTTTTATAAGCCGTCGTTTTGCCGAGCTGAAGCTCGATCATAATGTCACCTTTTTTGCCGATGACCTTTCCTTCTTCGGGAACATAAGTCACTTCGGCGTGCAGCGACTCGAAGATTAAGCGCATCGGAACATAGATACTTCCGTTATTATTGATCGGCGTCAATTCCGTATTCAAATATTTGCCATCCAGCATGATCCGATATTGATTGGAGTCAGCGTGTACCGGCTGATGCAACGTCAAATTCATGATTACAAGAAATAAAACTGCGATGATTCTCTTCATATCCGACCCCCTAATTTTAGGAATTCCCCCAAATATTCTACATCATTGCATGGTTTCCTTCCTATGATCATAAAAAAAGAGAGCTTCTAAAGCTCTCTCAGGCTGTCGAGAAAGTCTCGACAGCCTTCTTTATGAATTAATTATTTAAGACGACACCGCGTTAATGTTGTATAATATAGGTAACTATTATAGAACGGATGGTGTTCTGTATGCTACGTTCCAACCGAGAAAAACAACAAGTCTACGAGTTTGTTTCCATAGAAGATTTGGTCCCGCAAGATCATTTGCTGCGCAAAGTAGATAAACATATCGACTTTTCCTTTATCAATGAAAAAGTTCGGCCCTTGTACTGTGCGGATAATGGACGACCCGCGATTGACCCTGTTGTTTTGTTTAAGATGATATTTCTCGGATACTTTTATGGCATTCGTTCCGAACGCCAATTAGAACGTGAAATTCAGACCAATTTAGCTTACCGATGGTTTCTAGGCCTCGGATTAACAGATAAAGTGCCCGACCATACAACTATTAGCTGGAATCGGCGAACTCGGTTTAAAGGTACGAACATTTTTCAGGATATTTTCGATGAGATTGTCTTGCAGGGCATTTCCCACCGGATGGTTGGCGGACGTGTTCTGGTGAGTGACTCTACCCACGTGAAAGCAAATGCGAATAAACACCAGTACACAAAACAGCAAGTGCTGCAAAATACCAAAGATTACGTGGACGAGCTAAACGCCGCCGTTGCAGAAGACCGGAAAGAGCACGGAAAAAAGCCCTAAAACCTAGAGAGGAAGTGACTGAGGACAAAGAAATTAAAGTAAGCAAGACGGATCCGGACAGCGGATATATGATTCGGGATGGCAAACCAGAGGGCTTCTTTTATCTGGACCACCGCACGGTGGATACAAAGTACAATTTTATTACGGACGTGCATGTCACACCGGGAAATGTCCATGATTCTGTTCCCTATTTGTCGCGTTTGGACCGTCAGCGAGAACGTTTTAAATTTGAGGTCGAAGCTGTTGCATTAGATTCAGGTTATTTAACTACGCCAATTTGTCGAGGTTTACAAAGCAGAAATATTTTCGCGGTAATTGCTCACCGAAGATTTCATCCGAAGCAAGGTTTGTTTCCGAAATGGAAATTCACGTTTGATGCAGAGCGAAATATTTACGTCTGCCCTGCAAGCCATGAATTGGGTTACCGAACCACAGATCGCAAGGGTTATCGGCAGTACGCGTCCGATCCAGAGCATTGCAAGAACTGTCCCTTGCTGGACCAATGTACGCAATCCCGAAACCACCGGAAGGTGGTAACCCGACATGTTTGGGAAGACAGCAAGGACTGGGTACGGAATAACCGGCTCAGCAAGTCCGGCAAACAGTTATACCGTAAACGAAAAGAAACGATAGAGCGAAGCTTCGCGGATGCTAAAGAGCTCCATGGGTTTCGCTATTGCCGTTTGCGAGGGCTACCAAACGTCAGAGAACAAGCACTGATGACGGCAGCCGTACAGAATATGAAGAAGATGGCGATCCACCTGGATCGCCTGGAGTACCGGGTTTAAACCCCTAGTTTCCCGATTTTATATCTGCCAAAATAAAAAGAGAAACCCGATGTCATGAAAATGACTGGGTTTCTCGACAAGCTGAGAGAGCTTCTAAAGCTCTCTGTAGGCCGGCATCATCCCTTGAGTGGACTGATCCTCTTGGTACTCATAATATTGCGACTGAACCGATGCATGTATTGGAGCTTCCACTGGCACTGACGGCTGCTGATATGGTTCATCCACATACATGATTCTGCGCTGAATTTGCATGAGCCCATTCACTACGCGAAGCGCGATCCAAAAAAGTACAAGTCCAACGCCTACGTACAACATATATTGCTGATTATAGGTCCAATCTATATGAAAATAACTAAACAAGGTATTTTCTAAAATATCAAGCTTCAACTCATTCATCAAAATGATATGCACGGCTGGAAGAGCAATAAATCCAAGTCCTAGTGAAATCACCGTTACCATAATAACAAAGAATACAATGCCTGTTACAAATCTTTGAAATATGAGCAGCAGATTTCGAATGAATAGCCCACCATCAAAACCTCTCACCATTCGCATCAACCAGTTTCGACCAGCTTCAGACTGTTGATTGTTTGTATACGAAACAGGAGATGTCGGTAAACCCAATATTTGTCTAATCATGTTTTGTTCAAAATTCACAATCCCATGGAGCAGCTTAGCTACTCCAAAAAACAACGGTATTCCGATAAATATTGGAGTTAAACCAATGGATAGTGCAATTCCCGTTATCGCTACTGTAAAATAGATAATCCCTAATGGGAGAGATAACAATAAATAGAGAATCGTAACATAGGTTTTTGGATTAAAAGGCACCCAACTCACCTTTCCTGTCGGCTCCTTTGCAGTCGTTTCTATTGCCTTCATATTCAAACACTCCTTTAGATTCATAAGTCACGCTCCGAGTTATAAATCCATTATAACCGCCTTATTTACCTGACATAACCGTCTTAGGGGGTATCTAAACACTAGACTTTAGACTAGTACTGGTCCTGTTCAAATGAACATTGAAGCAAAATTTATACAATTGTATTACTTATTACCGTCTGAAAACCATTATTTACAGCGGTATCCATTAACTTATTGATAGACTTTAATGCAGTATCACTAAACAAATACCACTCATCTTTAAGTACGTCATGAACCAAAATCTCCGGGTATCCTGATAAAAGTTCAGATGGAAAAGAACCAATTAAAGAATATATATCAAAACGAACTAAGCTATCCCCTTTTTGATCTAGAAAATCATATTGTGCATTTTTATAGTATGATCCAAGTGTGTCAATGGTGGGAGTCCAAGAGTAGTTTGCTGGAGCTTCGACCTTTTCACCTTTGTTTTTCATAAAAATATTATATATTGCCTCGTTATATGCATTTCCGGAAAATTGCGAGATGATGCCCCCCATAGTCATATGAAATTCCTGTTGCAATGCTTGTACTTGTACACCATCTATGACCAATGGTTCGGTTTCGACAGTTACTACATCGTTGCTATAATTGACATTACAATCAAGCGCCTCCGTAACAAAACGAAGTGGAACAAACAGGCGATTATTCTTTAAGTACGGTTTCACATCAAGTTGTATCTTTTCACCGTTTTTCTCCGCTACAGCACTGTTTAGTTTTAATGTCACCTTCAGATCGCCTTTAGTAAGAATAACCTCGGAATTGGACCATTTGACGCTAGCTCCCAAATTCTCGCTAACCACACGTAAAGGAACCATTATACGATTGTTCTTACTCTCAGGCTTAACCTCGGATGTAATAGCCACACCATCAACTTTAAGTTGAATCCCTGCTCCTGCTGCATAAGTAGTTGACGACAATATTAATAGACAGAATGCAAGAAAAGTCCCTAATAATACTTTTTTCATAAGCTAGCTCCTTTTTTGAGTAAATTGAGCGAACATAAACTCACTCACCTACATATTTAGACGTGACTGGATAAAATTTGTTGCCCATTTCTGCCCGTAGGCGCTAGCTACTCGACATCAAAATCAAAATACTCATTAGGATATGGCTCGTCCTTTAACGTATAATGCCACCATTCCTTACTATACGACTTAAAATTGTGCTTGGTCATAAGCTGCTTAAGAATCTGTCTGTTTGCAGCTTGTTCTTGAGTAATTTGTTTGGTATTAAAGTTAGAAATGACATCCAGCATATCGACCGGACTTCCCATATCTAGCTCTTCCCCTGTATCCGCATGAGCGAGTGTCACGTCCACGGTGCTTCCCCGGGAATGTCCAGACCGTTTGGACAAGTATCCTTTTTTAAACAAGGTGCTTTTCTCCTCACGGGGGTAAAAGCTTTCTTTCATCAATAAGTCTTCTTCATCAAGCGACCAACGGATGAAATGATTAACCGCTTTCTGAGGACGATATGCATCATAGAAAACTAAAACAAGTTCCTGTTGCTCCAGTTCATCACTAATCGCCTGCAGGGCAAGAGCCGCTTCTTCTGTAGCGATCGCAAATGGAGCCAGATAGCCGTCAATCGGCATACCCACAAAATTTATCTCACCACTATAACCCATAACTTGCTGCGCAGACGGAATATATTCATCCAAATAAACAAACCCTTGCGGTAAATGTCCCTTTTTCTCAAGTTCTTCTGTAATTGGCTGCTCAGAAGTATGCTTATTGGAGAGACTTGAGTCTGTTGAGTCTGTTGGCTCTGTAGGCTCTGTTGAGCTTGTTGATTCTGTTACATCTATTATGTCTGTTGCGTCTGTTGCATCTGTTGGCGTTGCTTGATCTATTGTCACTTCATTAGTCTTCCAGTCCGAATTAGCCTCATCTATTGAATTTGGACTTGTAGCTGACGAACAAGCAGTCATTAGCATAAACATTAGAGCTACAAACATAAAAATAGTACGTTTCACTAGTTGCATCCCTCTTTCTAACTACTCAATGCCTTGGACGATACTCATATCAGTACCGCAACCTAACTGGAAAATAAACAGCTTAAGCTCGACATAAAATAAACTTCTCCTATTATATCATTCAACTACTAGTGGCTGAATGTTTCTACTACTATTTAAGGTAAAATGATATGGTTACATCACAATCCCACCTAGAATGGTGGTGAACATAAGAAAAACACCCTCTCGGGTGTCTTTCTATATGCTCCATATGGAGGGCATGCAAGTATTCCATCGCAACGTGACAAGAGTCAGCAACCATCTATCCCCTTACGTGGTGCCGGCACGTCGATTAGCAAGCGCCATCGCGGCGGCATAGCCGGAGCTCCAGGCCCATTGCAGGTTATAGCCGCCGCAATCTCCATCCACATCCATCACCTCACCTGCCAAATAGAGCCCAGGTACTAACTTAGATTCCAACGTTCCTTCGATTAGCTCAGTCGTATCGATACCACCGGCTGTTGTTTGCGCATTCGTGAAGCTATTGGTATCGGTCACTTTAAACTCCCAACGCTTCATGATTCGATAAAATATTTTCTTGGTTTTCCACGATAGATCCTGACAAAGCAGGTGAAGCTGTTGATCAATTCCTGCCTCTTTCAGCAGGACAGGAATCAGCTTCTTGTTTATGATTCCGATAAGGGAATCCGCAACAGTCCTGTGTCCGAAGATCCCCCAGTGCGTTTCCAGAAACTCAACTATCTCGTCCTCCGTGCGGCCCGGCATCAATTCAACCGATAATGTCACAGATTCTCCTCTACCGAGATTATACGCAGCCTTCCTGCTTAACTGGAGTATTGGCGGGCCAGAAATACCATAGTCCGTAAAAAGAATTTCGCCATATTCGCTGCGGATGACTTCACTGTTTACGATAATATGAGCATGTCCCTCGAATTTGATGCCGGATAGTTCCTTCAAATGCGGATATTCTAGCTTCAATTGCACAATGCCCGGCACAGGATCGATCAGAGTGTGTCCTAGACGTTGGACAAGCGTATAACCGGATCCATCCGTTCCCGTTTTCGGAGCGGTAAGACCACCCGCACATAGAAATAGGTATTCGCTGGTATAAACGACTTGCTCATCGAGCTCCGTCTGGCATATAACCGTGAAGCGCGGATGTTCCGTCGAAACGGTAACATCCAACACTTTATTCTTGAAATATATCGGAACATTCCGATCCTCCAGCGCAAGCCGAAAAACACCCGGAACAGAAGCAGCTTGCAACGACATCGGATACATCCGACCATCCTCCAAGCTTATAAGAGGAAGCCCGAGCGAAGAGAAAAAATCGATAGTTTGGCGGACACCAAATTGCTGCAGCACATGCAGTGGAAATCCAGCCTGATTGCTGTGATACTTGTGCGATAAAGCAACCGCTTCATCCGTACCCGTAGCAGTGGATTCGTTCGTAATGTTGCAACGCCCATTGCCCGTCGTTAATATCTTCTTCCCAATCCGGTCATTGCTTTCAATAATTGCGGTATCAATACCTTGGTCCCGTGCAGTAACGGCAGCCATTATACCTGCAGCGCCTGCACCGATAATTAATAGCTCGTGGTGCTTAGAAGTCTGATCCTCATACATGTTGATCGATGCATCCCTTTTCCTATGAATTCATTACATTTGCTTAGCAAGCGCCATCGCGGCCACATAACCGGAACTCCAAGCCCATTGTAAGTTATAGCCGCCGAAATCCCCGTCCACATCCATCACCTCGCCAGCCAAATAAAGCCCAGGTACTAGCTTGGATTCCAGCGTTCCCTCGATTAGCTCAGTCGTATCGATGCCGCCGGCTGTTACTTGCGCGTTCTCGAAACCTTTGGTATCGATCACTTTAAATTCCCAACGCTTCAATATTCGATAAAATATTATCTTGGTTTTCCTCGAAAGATCCTGGCATAGCAGTTCTGGCTGCTGATCGATGCCTGCCTCCTTCAGCAGGACGGAGACCAACTTCTTGTTGAAGATGCCGACGAGGGAATCCACAACAGTCCGGTGTCCAAAGGTCTCCCAGTGCATTTCCAAAAACTCAACTACCTCTTCCTCCGTGCGGCCCGGCATCAGATCAACCGATACTGTTACATTTTCTCCTCTTGCAAGATGATACGCAGCCTTCCTGCTTAGCTGGAGAATTGGCGGGCCTGATATGCCATAATCCGTGAAAGCAATTTCACCCTTTTCGCTGCGGATGACTTTACCGTTTACGATGATATGGGCCTGTCCCTGAAGCTTGATACTGGACAGCGCCCTCATATTGGGATACTGCAGCTTCAATTGCACAATGGCCGGCAAAGGCTCGATCATGGTGTGCCCCAGACGTTCAGCAAGCGTATAACCAGGATTATCTTTGTCCGCATTCGGACCGGTAAGGCCACCGGCACATAGAAAAAGGTATTCGCTGGTATAAACAACCTGCTCATCGAGCTCCGTTTGGCATTTTATCGTGAAGCGCGGATGCTTCGTCGAAACGGTAACATCCAACACTTTGTTGTTGAGGTATACCGGAACATTCCGATCCTCCAGCGCAAGTTCAAAAATATCCAGCACCGCTGCAGCTTGCAGCGACATCGGATACATCAAGCCCTCCTTCAATCTTGTAAGCGGAAGCCCGAGAAAGGAGAAAAAATCAATGGTTTGACGGATGCCAAATTGCTGCAATACCGTCAATGGAAATCCGGCCTGATTACTGTGATACTTGCGCGACAAAGCGACCGCTTCATCCGTACCCGTTGCAGTGGATTCATTCGTAATGTTACAGCGACCATCACCTGTCATTAATATCTTCTTTCCAATCCGGTCGTTACTCTCCAGAATGGCAGTATCGATACCCAGATCCCGCGCAGTAACAGCGGCCATTAGTCCGGCAGCACCTGCGCCGATAATAAACAGCTTGTGGTGCATAGAAGTCTGATTCTTATACATGGTTGGTCAATGCACCCTTTATCCAATTTTTCTGAAAGCACAAAAGCGCTTTATTAAATTATAGCATAAGTGTAAGCACCACTGAATTCCGGTTGGAATTCCTGATTTCGTCCCATTACATTAATAAACCTCTACCCCGCTACAATTTATAGAAACTATAACCGTTCCAAATTAGCAATAATCCACAACCTCATTCGGTTGTGGATTTACTAATGGAGGAGAGCCGCATGCCAAATCCATAATGAATGATGATAACGAAAAATAAACACAGATGCAAATATGAAACCTCGGTAGTGTATATCTTCAACGCGATACATAACGAATCGGCGGAGTAGACTTTTGAACAGACTAGAGAGTATGCTTTGTGTACATATGTTCGCATAAGGCTACTTCAATTTTCTTCATTTTTATATTCAACAGCACATCCGTGTAATCTGCAAAGGAGATCTATAAATGAAGTTACATACCACGAAATGCATTAAATTCCCTTCTGGCTTTTGGTCCGGATTACAGCAATTAGGTGTTTCTCCAAGGGATGTAGCTCGGCAAGCCCGGCTGCCAATTACCGAAATTACTGAACCTAAAGTCACCGCTGCAGAGTATTTTGCGATCTGGCAGGCTTTTTCGGATCTCATAGGTGATATTGCCAAAGCGATCATTGGACTTGTAACTGTCTTTGAAACGACACAATACCCACCTGACGTCTTGGCCACTTATCACGCTCGTGATTATAGAGATGCTCTTTACCGCATGGCTAGGTATAAACAAATGTGTCCTCCCGAAAGGTTGCTTATAACGGAGGAGGGTGAGGATTGCACCATCGAGTTGGAGTGGCAGCATACGGAGGAGTCCGGTCCAAAGGTATTGGTTGGGATCACGCTGGCGTATCTTCTGGAACTAGGGCGCCGGGGAACAGGCCAAGCTTTGAATGCACGAAGGGTCGAGTTTTCACATCCCATGGGTGATGTGCAGGCGCTGGAGGCTTATTTCGGTTGTCCTATCCAAATCGGTACCATCAGGAACCGGCTCACGTTGCGGCGCCGAGATTTAGACATTCCGTTTGCAACGTATAACGAGGAGCTGCTGGAAATTTTGACACCTGTCTTAGACCGGACGCTGAATGAAAAGCAAAGCACTTCTTCCATCACCGAGACAGTGAAATGGATCATCAAGCGGAGCCTTATGGGGGGGCATCTTGACATACATTCTGTCGCAAAGGAGCTTAATATGAGCGATCGAACGCTGCAGCGGCGGCTAGCTGAGGAAGACACAAGCTTCAAACATCTGATAACGCAGGCTAGGCATGAACAGGCAAGGGAGTATTTAGTCAACCCATCACTGGACATTAAAGAAGTGGCTTGCCTAGTGGGATACGAGAACCTGAATTCGTTTTACCGCGCATTCCGCATATGGGAAGGAGATACGCCTTCTCATTGGCGTTCGGAGAATATAGGCAAAGTTTAAATGATTGGCGTGTGTTGCAAGAAGAATGGCGCCGTGAGCTAGTTACTGAGCAGCCCAGACAAGGTATTATAATCCCTATCGGGAACACAAAAATATTCTTGAGGTTCTATAAAACTTCATTTAGGGGAAATGTATCATGGATATGGGATTACACAATAAAACAGCTTTAGTTACAGGTTCAACGAAGGGTATCGGTAAAGCCATTGCTATTGAACTAGCCAAAGAAGGCGTGAATGTACTTATTAATGGAAGAAATAGCGAAGAAGTAGAACAAACGGTAAACGAAATTCGTTCGAATTTTCCGGCTACTTCTCCTCAAAATGCCGCTGCAGATATTGTGGATATTAAACAGAGAGAAGCTTTGTTTGAAAAATATCCTCATGTGGACATTTTGATTAACAATACAGGTATATATGAAATTATGAGTTACGATGAAGTAACCGATGAAATATGGGATAAATACTTCCGTACGAATGTACTTGCTGCAAACGGATTATGTAAATTCTATCTGCCTAAAATGCTGGACAACAATTATGGACGCATGATTTTTATTGCAAGCGAAGAAGCTGTAATGCCTTCAGGTCAAATGCCGCAATATTGTATGACCAAATCGATGCTGCTTTCACTTTCAAAAAGCTTATCTAAATTAACCATAGGGACTGAAGTGACCGTCAATACGATAATGCCTGGACCAACACTTTCTGAAAATGTGCATCAGATCATTGAGGGAATCTACGCTGATAATAATTTAACGTTCCCCGAAAAAGAGAAAAAATTTATGGCCGCAAACTTGCCTCAGTCTGAGATTCAGCGTTTTATCAGACCGATCGAAATCGGAAGACTGGCAGCTTTTATATGTAGCCCTTACGCTTCAGCATTTAAGGGTTCTCCAATCCGTATGGACGGGGGAATGGTGCCGACGATTTATTAATAGATCACTGGCGATTCTGAGCAGGAAGAAGAAGAAATTATTAATACTGGTTATTTTAATGTTACAACGAGCAGCTAGACAAAACGATCTGCTGCTCGTTGTAAACTAAACGGAATTCTTATAGTCGAAAACAACTGATGAAATGAAAAAAGACACCCCTAAAGGTGTCTTCTACTTTACTCCATATGGAGCATCATTACCTAAATACGTACTCTCAAATTCCTTGTTGCTGGCTTCAATTTCATCAATCAAAGATTGTGCCACAGTGACAGATTATTGGAACCGTGTGTACTATACGAGGAAGGCGAATACGCCCATCAACGAACTGATAAATTATAAAATATGGGGATTTGAACCTCCCGATTATAGTAGCTTACTTAATACAGTCGCAAGCTCTGCACGAGTCATTGTACCAGTAAGAGTATTTGGGAAGAGATCGTCTACCGAAATATCTAATCCGCTCAATTCTACATATCTCGATATAATAAGCTTCATCTGCTCAGCAGTCAGATTGTCACTTGGCATAAAGTTCCCATTTCCATCACCAATAACAAGTCCATTTTCCACTGCCCAGCCAACATATCCACTATACCAACTATTTTTCACAACATCATTGAAAGAGCTAGTTTCAGTTTGCTCTATATCGAGAAGTCTACCCAGAGTTGTAATCGCAGTTGCACGTGTTACTGGTGAATTTGGTGAAAACTGAGTCGAGCTCGTTCCAATCATAATTCCCTTTTCATATAAAGCCTTAATGTCATTATAAGAAGTGTCGTTTGACTTCACATCCGTGAAAGGTAACACACCAATTGCAAATTGCCATTGTGATACCCCAGTGTATGTTTCGTTAGAGGACACTACCGCAATGGTAAGACGGTATTGCCCATCCTCCTTAGGCATAATTTTGGAATAATCACCTTTCAACTCAGATAAAAGATATGTTTCAGAATAGTTCTCTGAAGGCACATCTGTTACTGTTAGTTGAATATCACTGTCAGGAACATCTGCACTTACTGTAACTCCCTCAAATTCAATTCTTTCACCAGAAGCTACACTTTGAATGCCAGCACCATTATTGACAGTAAAGGTAACTTTTGTTTTATCGTTATTGTCAGTTGCCTCGGAAATACCTGAAAAGCTATGAACAGAATCCGTTATTACGAATGTTGTAGAGCCTTCACCGCTTACTGTTGTGTCTTGTCCACCTGGATTAAAGCCACCTTCTGGCATTCCCTGCATACCATCAGGAATTTCTGGAGGTGTACCTTCTGGCATTTCGGGAGGTGTACCCTCTGGTTTTGCTGGACGCTCACCTGTCGGAGGAGTACCTTGTCCAGCTTGTCCGTTATCACCGTCAGGACGGTTGCCACCAAAGCCGCCACCCATCATGCCAAAAGAATTTCCTGTATATTGCTGCTGTACTCCATTAATATACAGTTGATATTCAGTATTAAACTTAAGGTCGGCAGATGAAAATGTTAAGCTTTGAAAGTTCTTATCCGCAGTATGGCTTAGCAATTCATTGCCTGCCGAGTCTTTTAATGAAATTTTACTCCCCTTCGCTTGTGTTGTAGCAAAAGATAGCTCAATAAAGGACTGTTTAGATGCAGAAGAAGACGCATCATTACGTGTTCCTAGTGCAATCACTGTACCGCCATTAATGGTAATATCACTATCGGCATCAATACCACCGTCAGGACTACGGTCATTAGCCATAGTAACAATAGTTCCGCCGTTAATCGTTAAGTAGCCATTGGAGTCAATCCCATCACCTTCGGCTCCTAAACCTGCATTTACGTAAAGATATCCACCATTGATACTTGTAACTGAAATCCCATCTTCATTCGTATTGATACCATCATCCTGAGATTCAATATAAACCTTTCCACCATTGAGAGCCAAGTGCAGCTCAGAATCGAGCCCTTCGTTAGTAGCAGTAATGTGTAGCTCTCCCGTTCCTTTAGCTTCTCCAGAAATGTTCATAGACATTTTAGAATAGAAGGCTCCATCATATTTATGCAGTTTTTTCGTTGTGCCCTCTTTATAAATTCGTGCGACATAAGCGCCGTTTACAGTGTTGACAGAACCATCTGCTAATATAACCTGTGCGCCTGCATCAGTAAGATCCACAATTCCTTTTGTATCCTCTGTATTGGAATATGGCTCATAAACATTGTAGAAAATAACTGCTGGAGCAACTGTATTCGTAATATCTACTCTATCCAAAATAAGTGTCACGACCGCTGTAGGATCGGAAGCCGCATCCTCTCCCAAATCAATTGCAAGCTGTCCCTTCGATAACTTGCCCGATACACGATAAGTGCCAGGCTTCGTAATCGTCACAACTTTATGCTCGGCTGCTTCCTCCGCACTGTGCGCATCTGAATCTGTACCTTCTCCATAGCTACTGTTATGTCCGTCCTCATAATATAAAATGCTTGCTCCTACATATACAGCTGCCGATGAACTTGTTAACGCCCCTTGTCCATCAACTGTTACTGCTGTATCAGAAAGGTTAATAACCGTTTCTTTCGTAGTAGCACTAGCAGAAGCAATCCCCACCACACTGGTCATTGTTAAGATTAAGACAAGCATAAGAGACATTGTACGTTTCAGCATAGTATATCACTTCCTTTCAATAGATTTTATACACTAATAGTATAATACAAAGCTTATTTAAGGCTTAATGCTAGCTGAAAATACACTGAATACTCTACTAGTTATGTGCTCCAAAATTCTATATCAAATTCCTCAATAAATAAGTCTCCGAACCTCCCATATTTCACAAATTTTCCAAAAATACAGCTAATAAAAGGAAGGTTTTGGTTATTAAGAACAAGAATAAATGTAAGATTCTAAATTTCGAGAAGTGAGTTGATGGGCATGAGCGACAAGATGGTAACTATCTTAAGAAGACAGTTTGAACCGACAGTAGAAATGTTGAAGAATCTTATCGAAGTATGTCCTGATGATTTTTGGATCGATGGCAAGCACAAATACTGGAAGCAAATATTCCATGCTACAACCAGTATGAAATTTTGGTTTAGGCAGCAGAAAGATGAAGAATTCATAATACCTGACTTCGGGAAGGATGTAACAGAAGACCTAGATAAGGAGTGCTCTGACTACCCTACTAAAGAGGAAATGAAGAATTACGTAGAGGAAATATCGAGTGTGGCTCGTAAGTTTTTTGATGAACTTACTGACGACAAATTATTGGAACCGTGTGTACTATACGAGGAAATAACTAAAACTGACGTAATCCTAATGCAGATAAGGCATGTTCAACATCATATAGGTTATTGCAACAACATATTGAATTCAAATCACCTAGAAGCAGCAAAGTGGCTTTAAAAAGTTAATGATCAAATTTAGCTTCTTTACAATGAGGAGTGTTATTCAATATGGTTTATGAGTTTGATAGTGAGATAAAGATGCTGGAAGGTAAAATGAAATGGAAAGTAGTTTATTTCCCATATTCAGTAAGGGAGATATTCAATACTAATGGTAAAGTATCTATTCAAATCCTCGTTGACGGGCACGAGTTTGACCATACGTTGTTACCGTCAAAGAATGGGCATTATTTTGTTTATAATGAGTTTATTCGAAGAGCAGTACAAAAAGAGCTCGGCGATACACTCCATGTAACACTTAAGAAATGTGAGGAAAATCGTATAATTGTTGTTCCAGATTACATAACTAAAATCCTTGAAGAACACCACATTTTGAATACATTCTCAAAGCAGCCTGACTACATTAAGCGAGAACAGATTAATCATATCGAACTTGCTAAAAAGGAAGAAACAAAGAATAACCGAATACTAGCTCTAATTAGTAAACTTAAAGATTAAAGAACCCGCTTATTGATTACCTATTAACAGCAAGCTCCTGTAACCCGTCTTAACAAGCCTCTTTATCCTCCTTGAACAGTCCAAAATTACCATGAAACAAAAAAAGACACCCTCTTGGGTGTCTTTTCTGTATGCTCCATATGGAGGTGAACCGTGGCGATGCAAAACCGTTACCTACGGAAGCACCCGGCCCTATCGCAGACTGGCCAGCTTCTCCAAAAAGTCTGCCACGATTTTCAACGACGCTGTGTCGAAACTTGTCAACAATTCCATCGCTTTTTGATCCTTCTCCTGGTGGAATAGCCGATGCAGTTTGGCCAATTCGGCACCGAGCGGAGTCACGGAGAAATAAATTTCTTTCAAGTTGTCCGGCAACTGGGTTTTCCGGATCAGGCCATGATCCACCAATTTGCGGGTAATTTTGGAGACGGCCCCTTTCGTTATCTCCATATCGCGCGCGATATCGGCCCCTTTAATACCTTCATGCGTATTGATGACGTCCAAAACATGCAGGCTTGAGACGGAAAGGCGGGGCAGCAGCCTTTTTAGCCGGTCATCGGAGATATGCTCCGTGAGCCAAAGCCGATCCTGGTCCTCGTCAGTTTCGCTGATGAGGATCCGGTACATTGACTTTTCGATACGGTTTTTGAGCTGTAGCAAATCATCATTCATATCTGGCATAAGGCAAGCCTACCTTTTTTATTTTCATTATATCATGGTTTCCACGGAAACAATTTGACAGGATATCTTTTTCTTGTTATTATAGTTTCCGTGGAAACCATTTAACAAAACACGGTCTTCATACAACTTCTACAGAAACCATCTATTTGGAGGGAATTTTAATGAATGAGGTCATGCAAGTGATCCGCCAGCATCGCTCCATCCGTAAGTTTAAAAATATTCCGTTGACTGGCGAGCAAATCGAAGCCATTGTCGATGCAGCGCAAATGGCACCGACTTCGGCGCATATGCAGCCGTTCTCGATCATCGGCGTTACCGATCAGGAACTGCGGAAGAAGATCGCAGTGCATTCGAAAAATCCATCGATTGAGGAATGCGGGTACTTTTTTATTTTTTGCGTCGATCTTCATCGGATGATGTTGGCTGCCGGTCCGGACCAGCAAGAAAAAATGGGTCGTAACCTGAGCTTCTCGTATTTTTACCAAACCGCTGTGCTGAGTGCCGCGCTTGCCTTGCAAAATGCCAATGTTACGGCCGAATCGATGGGGCTCGGAGCTGTTATTATCGGCGGAATTAACGAGGCCCTGCCTGCACTGGACGAATGGCTTGACCTGCCGGACTTCGTCATTCCTTTGGTCGGTCTTGCAGTAGGTGTTCCCGACGAGTTCCCCGAGCAAAAACCGCGGTTGCCACGGTCTGCCGTATTTTTTGAAAACCGGTATGATCCCGATCTTAAAGCAAAGGTCGAAAGATATGACCGGGAAATCGAGGAGTACTACGACGCGCGAACGAATAACAAACAAAAGGCAACCTGGTCCGGAAAATTCATCGCCATGCTGGATAAAGATTTGCCGTTGGGCGGGTATACGGAATACGTAAAAAGCAAAGGATTCGATTTGAAATAGTGAGAATTGTGTATAACGAGCATGTTGACCTTATCCTATAGCTTCTTATCCCTGAAACGCAAAATCCACAACCGGATTCGGTTGTGGATTTAACATATGTGCTTTTTATTGATTATGACTTCCGCACTGGTCTGATATACTTCCAAAACCGCTCCGGATTATGATAAAAGTAAATTATTCTACCGGGGGAAGTGTCAAAGCAGTAACCGGTGCCTGCAAAATCAAAAGTTGCCATTGCCTTTTCCATCTTATCCTCCACACTACGATTTTCCTGCTCATAATCGAATGGCCCATGTTCAAAAACAATATACTCGGCTTCGGGAACATCAATCATAAGCATTTGTGGTGGTACTTCGCCTTTATAATCAAAAGGAAGACGTGCACCATAACACTCTGTACGTGGAATACCCCAATCGCAGAGTCTGCCGTCCGGGTCGTTAATGTACGCCATAATCTGACCGCTGCTGCCGTTAGATTCGCTCCCACCATCGTCATCCAATTTGCCCTTGATACTATCAAGTAAGCCGCAAATTGTTTCGTTGTCCTGTCCCGGAATAAGACTTTGCTTTTGCCAAAAATCCCAATACCCATTACTCTCATAGTTTTTAATGTGCAAAAATTTGTGTGCGGGAATGGTTACAAAATAAATTTTAACATCGTCTGTAGATTTCATCATACCAATCTCTCCAAATCCGAATAAGTAGCGGTCGAAAGGGTTTATTTTTGTACGAAGTGCGACAGGCATAGGCTTTTTTCGGTATTCACTTGGAGTTACACCATATGTTCCCTTGAAAGCTCTGGTAAAGGCTTCATGTGATGAAAAACCATAATCAAAAGCAATATCCAACATGCTTTTTTCACTATCCCGAACCTCTTTTAGTGCAAAGGCTAATTTCCTATGCCGCAGATAATCCCTAAATTGCATACCCGATATCTCCTTGAATTTTCTCGTAGTATGAAACTCGGAATAACCCAACTTGCGAGAAAGAAACCGTAGCGTTATGGCTTCACCGTTATGATGTTTAATACATTCGTCAATTTCATCAACGATTATTTGGATTTGCTTGTGCCACTCGTACATTCGTCTGTTCACCTCGTTTCAACCACTCTATAGTCATTTTAGAGTAATGGAAATTGCATCGCTTGATCTTACTTGCGGAAAAGAGAGGATATATTTTATTCCTTAACTTGCCTAATATAAATTTTCAGCGCTTACATAATATCAAACACTAAGCACAGATAAGGAAACTACTCTGCCTTGGATAATATCAACGTTATCATTCAATGACAACTCAAACGTTTTGGTCCTAACCAAACACCAGCCCCACCTAAATAAACAAATACACTTTACTTCAAAGACTTTCCTTCCACAATGAAATAACTCTCATTGTTTCGAATTATCATATCCTATAGGCATACCTTTGCTTAGCACTATGTATACCATCAGTGACTGTCACTGGTTACATTAACAACACATGCTTCAATCCCAATCACAGCAAGACTTGTTAACCGCAATGCCCCCTGTTCCATCCTTTAAAATGAAAAAAGACACCCTCTCGGGTGTCTTCAGGCTGTCGAGAAAGTCTCGACAGCCTTCTTTATGAATTAATTATTTAAGACGACACCGCGTTAATGTTGTATAATATAGGTAACTATTATAGAACGGATGGTGTTCTGTATGCTACGTTCCAACCGAGAAAAACAACAAGTCTACGAGTTTGTTTCCATAGAAGATTTGGTCCCGCAAGATCATTTGCTGCGCAAAGTAGATAAACATATCGACTTTTCCTTTATCAATGAAAAAGTTCGGCCCTTGTACTGTGCGGATAATGGACGACCCGCGATTGACCCTGTTGTTTTGTTTAAGATGATATTTCTCGGATACTTTTATGGCATTCGTTCCGAACGCCAATTAGAACGTGAAATTCAGACCAATTTAGCTTACCGATGGTTTCTAGGCCTCGGATTAACAGATAAAGTGCCCGACCATACAACTATTAGCTGGAATCGGCGAACTCGGTTTAAAGGTACGAACATTTTTCAGGATATTTTCGATGAGATTGTCTTGCAGGGCATTTCCCACCGGATGGTTGGCGGACGTGTTCTGGTGAGTGACTCTACCCACGTGAAAGCAAATGCGAATAAACACCAGTACACAAAACAGCAAGTGCTGCAAAATACCAAAGATTACGTGGACGAGCTAAACGCCGCCGTTGCAGAAGACCGGAAAGAGCACGGAAAAAAGCCCTAAAACCTAGAGAGGAAGTGACTGAGGACAAAGAAATTAAAGTAAGCAAGACGGATCCGGACAGCGGATATATGATTCGGGATGGCAAACCAGAGGGCTTCTTTTATCTGGACCACCGCACGGTGGATACAAAGTACAATTTTATTACGGACGTGCATGTCACACCGGGAAATGTCCATGATTCTGTTCCCTATTTGTCGCGTTTGGACCGTCAGCGAGAACGTTTTAAATTTGAGGTCGAAGCTGTTGCATTAGATTCAGGTTATTTAACTACGCCAATTTGTCGAGGTTTACAAAGCAGAAATATTTTCGCGGTAATTGCTCACCGAAGATTTCATCCGAAGCAAGGTTTGTTTCCGAAATGGAAATTCACGTTTGATGCAGAGCGAAATATTTACGTCTGCCCTGCAAGCCATGAATTGGGTTACCGAACCACAGATCGCAAGGGTTATCGGCAGTACGCGTCCGATCCAGAGCATTGCAAGAACTGTCCCTTGCTGGACCAATGTACGCAATCCCGAAACCACCGGAAGGTGGTAACCCGACATGTTTGGGAAGACAGCAAGGACTGGGTACGGAATAACCGGCTCAGCAAGTCCGGCAAACAGTTATACCGTAAACGAAAAGAAACGATAGAGCGAAGCTTCGCGGATGCTAAAGAGCTCCATGGGTTTCGCTATTGCCGTTTGCGAGGGCTACCAAACGTCAGAGAACAAGCACTGATGACGGCAGCCGTACAGAATATGAAGAAGATGGCGATCCACCTGGATCGCCTGGAGTACCGGGTTTAAACCCCTAGTTTCCCGATTTTATATCTGCCAAAATAAAAAGAGAAACCCGATGTCATGAAAATGACTGGGTTTCTCGACAAGCTGAAGACACCCTCTCGGGTGTCTTTTCTGTGTGCTCCATATGGAGGCGAGGGGAGTCGAACCCCTGTCCACAAAAAATTGGATAATCTTAACTGATACCTCTTCTTGTTAAAACAGCTTATTTCGTAAGGTTTTTTTACAATTTATTTATTAATTCATGTTATATGTTGTTACCCATTATTATGCTTTATTATGTCTTTTGTCTACGAAGTGTCTACAGAAATCGGACAGGAGTTTTGTACAAGAAACTATATATTATTGAGTCATTGCACAAGATAATTATCCTATATAGATTATAACAAATCTAGTATCTCATAGTCATCCTTATTAATCAGCCGACTTGTACATTTTTACGGCGTTCTTAAGGCCTGACTCATTGCACTGATAGTATTCTTGTGAGTTTTGTCAAAAACATGTGTATAAATCCTATTAGTTGTACCTATATCTGAATGCCCTAACGCTTCTGATATTGCCTTAAGATCTACTCCCTCAGCATACAATATACTTGTAAATGTATGACGAAGCTCATGAAATCGTATTCTCCTTAAATTATTTTTTTCCAGGAAGTCTTTAAACTGTTCTGTCACTGTGTTTACTCTATATGGCTTTCCATTCTCATGGACGTATATATAACCTGTATTGTGGTACCCTTCTCCAAAGACTTTTTTGAATTCTGATTGCTTTTCTTTACATGCTTGTAGAAGTTCAAGTAACTCATCTTCGATATATAACGTTCTCCTACTTTTCTCTGTTTTTGGTGCCTTCACAATAACATTTTTACCCGCAGATGTTCTTACTTCTTGTATATGTATTACCCGCTGATCAAGATCTACATATTTCCATTTTAGCCCAACAATCTCTCCTCTTCTTAATCCCATATATCCTGCTAAAAATATAGGTAATTCCAATCTCGTTCCTTTTACAAGCTGTAAGAGTTCGCGTAACTGTTCCTTTGTGTAAGATTGACCTTCAAACCTCTTTCTGCGTGGAAGCGACACACCATCTGCCACATTTCTATATACAAGCTGCTGTTTCAAAGCATATGATAGTGACTTTTTAGCACATGCATGATGTTTATGAACAGTATTTGGTGATAACTTTTTGGTTTCCATCAAATATTTATAATATTCCTGCAAATGACCTGACTGTAGCTTCTGTAACTCTACTTGACCTATATGGTCCTTCATATGTTTCAAAATATTTTTATATCCATACACAGTAGTCTCTTCACAATTATATTGAACGTAATTGTCCATCCAGTGATCCAAAAACTCAGAAAATATCATTTGACTAGACTCAACTAACATGCCCCTCTGTTGATTATACTCAAATTCAGCTAGGACCTTTTTCGCTTCTGCCTCTGAGGTGGCTGTTACATAAGTGCGTTTGCGCTTGCCACTAAAGTCTTTACCTGTTTCCATTGTTATTCTATATTTGTTACCTACCTTTTGTATGCTCCCTGCCATCTGTGCAGCCCCTTTCTGCTATCTTTATAAGAGGAATGAGTAGTCCTTCTCATTACCCCATATCCTTGGTCTAATGGAGCATCCTGAATGTTATTATTCTAGACGTTAATATCCTCTCCATCATTTCCATCGAAGTTTTCTAACCATTTTGTAAAACCTAAAGCCGGAATCAATATTCTATTCCCAATTCGCTTCTTCGGAAAGTCCTCACTATTCACCAGCTTATATATTGCATTTCTTCCCAAGGGCAACATTTCATATAAATCTGAGACGGTATAGCAAATATCACGATCCCTTAACACCATCTTCTTTTCCTCCTTCTAGTAATAATATATATTTTCAATATGAGCTTAAACGTAGCACCATGAAGCCTTAATGTAGACACCACTGTCTACGTTTGAACTAACACAATTCCTTTAAAATAGGCTTGTTTCTCCCAAACGTAGACAATGTAGCCATCTAATCTCACTCTTCTTATATATTTTATAAGAATCCTCTTTGTCGCCTTGGAACTACTATACTTAAAGCCTTCTGGACCAGCTATTTAGTTTTATGAGGTACTAACTTAATCCCCTTATACCCTATTAATGGATTGCCACCAAGGCGAAATTTTGCCTGTAATACTCCCAGTTTCTTGATTTCAACATAGAACTCTTCTTTTGTAACAACTCTTGAGCCATCGCTTCGAGTATGATAAACATATGCGTCATAAAGATTTTTTCTATGAATGCTATAGGCGTGGTTTCCAGGGTCAACAATGCATCTCTCTCTAATAAACTCTGAAACACTGTTTAGTTCCTCTGAGTATGATTCTTTAAACCGTATGGCATCCTCACTTTCTTCAAAAACCAAATCATTATCAAGAAGATCATACATACCCTGAACCGCCCACTTCACTATAAAATACTTTTCTTCAAGTAGTTTCTCCATCAGTCTCTTATCTCTCTTTTCTTCTGGAATTGTATTATTGAATGTAAGAAACAATAAACGATCAATAAAGGCTGAGGTACCATCCATCTTACTAAGTAATGGCATACTATTCCCACATGCTACAAGCTTTGTCTTCGCATAAAAGCGGAAGGGGTGCTCACCTTTCCGTTCCGCTGTTAACAAGTCTCCGCCAGTCACTGCTTTAATTATGTCTGTCCCTTTAAGGGCCGAACTTTCATCCATCTCAGCAGTTACATTAAGCTTAGATTTGAACAACTCAGCTGTCATAAACCTATTCTCTCCTAGCTGTTTGAGGCTCATGGCTGTTGTATGATTTTCTCCAATCAGCATTCTATATAGCCAAAGCCAGACACTTTTCCCAGTGTGCGGAGCTCCTACTAAAACAAAGAATTTTTTTGCCCTCCACTCATTACTAATGATATAGCCCATTACTTGCTGTAACGACCTCTGCTTTCTATGATCCCCTTCTGTACAATCATCTAGAAATTTCAAGAAATTTCTGCCCTCAGCTCTTTTGCCACTTGCATAAATTCTTAATCCAGAGGTTTCTTCAAAATCAGCATCAATATAGCTAGTAAACATAAACTCAGAGCTATGAGCGAGCACCTCCCTCTTCTGAACGTCCAAGACACAATCCCTAAAGTTGATCAGATCCATATAACTATCAAAAGAATTAAATTCAACGTGCAAGTCTGGATTGCTCCTCAGGCGATGAATAACCTCAATTATTTTATTTTTTGATAATTTCATATCAATTTCTGGAGGTAGTGTTTTTCGAATAGCAACGTATACTTGAGATTCATTTATTTCCTTGTAGTATCCATGCTTTTCATCATAAATGTAAATTGTATCGTTGAAGCATTTAATTACATTCTCATTGATGAACGTTTGCGTCACCACATAATCTAGTGGAACGCTTTGCTGGGATTCCTCTTCATTTTTTAAGGGTTTCTCTTCATTTGCCTTTTCAATTAATTCCTTTGCCTCATTCTTACCTAGTGTATTCGTAGTTGATATCTCCCCAAAATGTCTACTTTGATTACTTAAAAAGGAATCAGAGGCGCTCCCGCCTCCTAAAGACAATTGCATTTCCTCAGCAAGGGTATCCATATTATGAGATCTAGCGTAATCTTCATCTAATGAGCCTCTCGTAAGCTTTTGAATTTCTTCATATTCATTGCTAAAAGGCAAATCCTTCTTTGTTAAATAAGAATCACTTAACTCACGACTTGACGGGAACTCGAGCTTAGCATACTCTAATGAATTTACACGCTCTTGACTTTTCATTTTTGCCGACTTTCCATTTGACGCAAGCCTTGTGGAAAATGTTTAAAGTTATGAGTTAATATGCTATATGCAAGTGTCCTTATAGGACCTTTCATTTTATCCGAGGTCAAAAAAATATGGCTTATTTTGTCCCTTATAAGAAATCCATTATAAAGAGAAAGTTGGCAAAACTTGGGCGTCTCAATAAATATTATTAATTGCGCCTCATCGCTACTATCACTAGTAAGTCTATAGTTTTCCCCTTGACAATTAACATGGAACTTAACCGATCCTGGCTTTCTTAAATCCGTAAATACCCGCAAGAACTGTGGATCATTATCCAATTCCTCGTTTCCCACGGAGAAATGCTCTTCGCCGTATATACCATTGCAAATGCTCTTGTTGTTGTTTATGAAGGCCACAAATAGATTTGCTTGTTCAATTTCTTTGAAATCTAAGCAAACAATAGACTCTACAGAATCACAAGCAACCATTTGAATATCCTCATGTTCCTTCATCAGAATCAGCATTTTTTCTTCCTTCTGCGTTAATTGATTCAGTAGTCTTTGTTTCATCTTTCATATCTCCTTTGTGAGTTTATTTGGTAGGGCATAGGGCGCCTCTGTGATTAAGAATACTCAAAGGAGGAATTAACAAATAGATAAAAAACGATATGTAAAAAAACCTCTTTTAACCTTACTTTTTTTTTGAAAATATGATAAAATGAATATTTTTTATACGTCTTACAAAAAAATATAAGGAATGATTTCAGTATACTGAAATCATTCCTTAACTTAGGTTCGCCTACAACTAATAAATAGAGTAATTCCAAAAATCAAACTTTTCCGTGGTAGCATCAGATATGTCAGGAATTAACCCTCTAGACTCATCAAGGTATATATCAAACTTATCAATATTACCACCATTATTAACTAAATATTTGTAAGGGTCTTTATATACATGCATTAAGTCATTTTTGTATATTTTGTCTATTTTTCCGATTACCTCTAGAATCCTCTTCATTTTTATAAAATTTGGATCTAAAACACCTACCCTATTATTTAAAGAATATGAAGGCTTCACATCTATAATAGCTTCTGCTTCTGCTTTTGCTTCTTTAATAAAAGAATCCGCCTTTATGTTTCTGAAGTTTCGTTCACTTTCCAACCTTATGAAGTAAGATTCCATAACTGGAATAGTAATAACCGCCATTTGAATTATTGACTTCATCATATCTTGCAATAGGACTAATCTCTTTGAAGATTCACAAGTTAGTAAATATGAATGAATTAATCTAGCTAAAAGTGTACGTCCATTAATATTAGGAAGTAAAGCTGTCACGCATAACAAATCCGTATATTTCCCCCAATACTTTTCTTCATTCTTTACTTCTACAGGAATCATTTTTATAGCATCATTTCCAATTCTAGAGATCTCAGAAGCCAACCCCAAATTATACTCTCTTTCAAATAAGAGTAGGTTAATCGACTTATTAGGGTCTTCCATACTGTTTAGTACAGACACAAAATTGTTGTAATAATTAATATGAAATCGTTCATTTAATTCCTTGGTTAAACTGTTAGTTTCTAAGTCTTTATCCTTTTCAAGTTTAGTTTTTTCAATCATATTCGAGGTATGCTTTATGGTTTCTTCCCATTTTCCTTGTTCTTTTTTTATTATTGAGTCCAAATGATCCCTTTTCCCCCCCTTCAAAAACGTATGCGAGCCATAATTTATAGCTACGTACCCTATCATTGAGGATATGCATTTGGGACAATTGCCACTCTTCAAACTCAAAAAGTCGCCATTTCCATCCAAGTCGTAAAGAAGTTCCTTAATACTTATTTTAGTCTGAATTTTAGAAAGTCTAGTGTCTAAAGAATTTTCTAAAATGGATCTTAAAAATTTATTATCTACAGTCACTCGTTCACCCATTTTACATTCTGAAACCATAATTGAATTAACCAAAATATGATCCCTCAAATCCTTAACAATAATCTTCTTTAATGAGCTGCCTGTAAATTTCGAGCCCTCTTGATTCCATGCTCCTTCTATCATAGTTCTTATCTTCTCGGGGATAAGATGATTTGTTTCTTTTACAACAAAATCTGCTAATTCTTCAAGAGTGTCTATGCTACTCGGACACTCTGTGGTGAGATTATACACTTTTAACATTTCTGACTCTAAAGCATTTGAATTAATATGTAGCATACTAAGATTATCCCCCTGTAAAGTTCTTATACTAATCAATTCTTTAACTGACTATTCTTCTTTATTATAAAATCTACAATTGCACTCCGTTGAATACGGTAAGAATTTTTGATTTTGAATGATTGGATTTCACCAGAGTTAACCAAGCCATAAGCGGTATTCATTCCTATGCGTAAATACTCAGCAAGTTCTTCCACGGTAATTATCTCATTATATTCGTCATACATACTGTTTCACCAACCTTTATTTAGATTAGTTCATTGTTCACCTTTTGTCTTTATTTTACTTTACATGAAATTATATAGACTTATTTAATCGTAATAATAAACTCAATATAACGAGAATTAGTACAGAATATACCTGGTATTCTGCTCACATATAAAAAAAGAGTAGGCGTAATTTTATTATGCCTACTCTTGATATTTAGTTTTTCGCAGTCAGCTTCTCCAGTACATACCTAATTTCATTGTTATTCTTCGTCTTTATAACTACTGCCTCAACCTGCCCCCGTAATTCTGCTGTATCATCTTCAGGATTATAAAGTTTCCCACTCAATCTAAGCTTATTCTGCCCTAAGTCATATACCGTTTCTACTTTCACATAATTTATTTGTGCTCCATCGGCTCCGTCAAATATATAGCCTTTTCCATTATATTCATATCTATCTACCGACTTATGATTTATAAACTGAATATTGAAGTACTTATAGATGGAATCTTCTACATTCTTTTTCGAAATAAATAATAATCCATCTTTCGCACTACTTATTCTTGTATCGTAATTATTCATATAATTATGCCAGATTCCAAAATGAATTAGATCCGTACTATTAATCTTCTTTGAATCAAATCTATCCAAAAATACCTCTGTAAAATTACTTAAAAATACGCCCATCTTTTTAGATTCTGTTGATGTTACCTTTATTTTTTTATAGAGCTTAAACGTTCCATTAGGGAAAGAATATTCCGAAGAATCATTCCCTTTCCACGTTATCTGAATATAATCTTTCTGTAACTGAATGTTCATTTTTCCTTTATTATAGTCATCTTTAAAGTTAAACGATGCTTGGCCCTTTGTATTAAAATAGACACTACCATAAACTACGTGACTACGCATTTTACCAATCCCATTTAAATAACTCTCTCTTGTATCATCTCGTGGTATAAAAGTATCCTCAGAAGCCTCAACACTCGCCTTTTTTCCATTATCCTTTATGGTAAGTCTCATTTCATCCATACCATAATTCCCAATATCACTATAGTTACTCCACTCCCCACTATAGTTAGTTGCTGCAATTACTTTAGTGTTAGTAGTAACCTGTATTAAAAGCATCATGAGACAACATAGTATAGCAATTCGCTTTTTCAATATCCTTCTCCTCCATCTCTTTATTCGAAATGACTACCAACACATACCACCCAATAAATGGTATTCAGGCTATTCTAACCTATCGGCTATTAACTGCACAACAAGAAAAAAAGTATAGCATCAGCAGTAAACGTCTACTGTACTACACTCTTTCACTATTACTTTTTATTTTTTGCAATAAGAAACCCAATACCCGATAACAGCGCTGTGATTGATCCAATGATAGCTGCTATACCAATATCACCTACCATCATACCACCTAATACTATTCCAATAACTCCAAGAATCAACAACAATATCCCTATAACCTTCATTTTTACCTCCAATAATGAATTATTTCATAAGTTCAATAGCAACTGCATCTACTTGTGGAATTGTAATATTCCCACCTATGGTTGCCTCATATGTAATCAAACCTTTTGATTCTCCCCAAATTGTGACTATATCATCTTCAAGAATACGAGACTCATCTTTATCTCTCTTATAGAATACGTAGATAGTATCTTCATATCCAAATTCATTACTAGTAACATTTATTCTGTATTGCGCCTTATTACCCGATTCCATAACTTGAACTACTTGACCAACAAAGACCAACTTCTTATCCAAATACTCTTTTGGGTTTCTAGCCAACTCTTTATAAGGATATTGTTCCGCCTCCAATTTAAAATCCTCCAAATTGAACGGATTTTCTGTTGGTTCAGTGATCTTTCTCTCCCCATTTGACTGGGAAGTAGCTTGTTGTGTTGATTCATCATCCCCAGCAAATATCCCAATTAACAAGAAAATCACAAAAAGTGCACCAATAACAATGAGCAAAGACTTTAAGCAACCACCCTTTTTCTCCTTTTTCGGGATTGAAGCATTTATTTCTTCAACTCCACCTGAGTGTAAAGATAAGCTTGATCCGCAACTGTTACAAAATTTTGCGGTATCGTCGTTAAGCGAATGACACCTTGGACAGTTCAATATACCCCCTCCTCCTTACCTATATTCTTCCAAAATAATTATATCTGTAGTCGTCGAATTATGTCAATTACTATAGTAACTATTAAAAATATATACTATTGTGCGTTGTTGCCATTTGCTTTACCACATATGGTTTCCATAGTGACATGGTTATTGTAGGAGGGAAAGAATGTGAGTAATATTTCCATTACCGTCGGGGAGAAAATCCGTGAATTGCGTCAACAACGAGGATTCAGTCAAGAAAAACTTGCATTTAAGGCAGGAATAACCCCGTCTTATATGGGTCAAATTGAACGTGGTGAAAAAAGCCCAACAATAGATACTTTAGATAAAGTAACAAGGGCTTTAAATATCGAACTCTCGGATCTATTTGTTTTTACTTCAAATGAAACTAGTGATTTGGAAACTACGCATATTGATAAAATAACTTATCAACTATTAGGACGTACTCCTTATGAGCAAGAAGAAATTTTTAACTTTATTAAGCGACTGCTTAAATTTAGAGATAATAAAAACTAAGTACACCTTAGTGTATTATCACATTAGACTATTTTCTTTTAGACTATAAAAACTATGGCCTCCTATAATTAGATGATCAAGTAGCTCAATTCCTATTATACTTCCAGCCTCAACAAGACGTTTAGTCATATCAATATCTTCTGTACTTGGCTGCGGATCGCCTGAGGGGTGGTTATGCACAGCTATTATAGAAGCACTGCATCGTTTAATTGCCGCACGAAACACCTCCCTCGGATGAACTATTGCTGAATTTAAAGATCCTATTGAAATGACCTCTTTAAAAATCAGATGGTTCTTTGTGTTTAGAAATAAACATATGAAATGCTCCTTCTGTAGGTATCTAACATCTGGCTCTATTAACTCAAAAACATCACTGGGACTTCTAATTACAGTACTATTATTAGAAGGTACTACACAGGATTTTGCAAGTTTGAGTAATGCAATGATTTGTCTAGCCTTTCCCCTTCCGATCCCCTTTATTTGTATAAGTTCTTGCTCCGTCACATCCATCAACTCATTAGTTACTGGGAATCTCGAAAATAACTCTTCAATGATGTAGCTACCTTGTTTTTCACATAGAGAATCAGTTAACAGGGTTCTTAATTCGCTATTATTAGTGTAGCCCATATTTAATACCCCTCCTTATAATAATTTGACAGCTAGAACAGTTCATCATCTGATACCTCTTCATCCTTAAAGATTGAACTTGTAACTATCACTATCCAAACAATAGATACTACCCACCTTGAGACTTTATTTAGAATAATATTCAATACGCATCGCTCCCTAAATTACATAGAAAAGTCGAGAGTATTTATACTCTCGACTTTTCTATGTGTGAACTGACTCTCATGAGGACTACCTATCAGCATAAGTATCACATGTATAATATAGATTTATATAGCTTAAAAAAACCAAACTATTTATTAGTACATAATCACTGAACCATCATTCAACTCCACTAATACTGTCAAAAGGAAGTCCATTCAATATCATAGAGCTTCTAGAGTGAACATCTTCACACTGTTGAATAGGAATATATTTAACCTCCCTTGGTATTCAAAATCCTTAATTGGGAAAGTTATCTTATTCCTCTACTACTCACCGAAATCTCTGATATGTACTTGTAGTTTTCCAAACCCCACCTTTATAATTTCCGAAGAAGATCCTTTTAGCTGCCATTATAATTACTCCTCTATATTAAATATGATGATATGAGTGAATATACTGTTTATTTTCAGTATAATAAAGAAAAGAAGTAACAAAGGAGATTTCAATGATGGGCTATCAATCTGAAGCACAACTCGAAAAAAATTTACATACACAGCTCGTTAATCAAGCCTATCAACCTGTAAAGATTGCAGATTATGATGCACTCCTTGCAAACTTTAAAAATCAACTAAATCAATTTAACGAACATAAACTAGATGGGCAATCATTAACTGATATTGAATTCAAACGTATTTTAACGCTAATCGAAGGCAAAGGTATATATGATTCAGCGAAGATTTTGCGCGATAAGTTATTGATTGAACGTGAAGATGGTACAGAGTTATATATAGAACTCATGAATACAAAAGACTGGTGCAAGAACTTATTCCAAGTAACGACGCAAACATCAATGAAAGGCACATATACAAATCGTTATGATGTCACTATTCTTATTAATGGTTTGCCGCTTGTACAAATTGAACTGAAACGTCGCGGTTTAGATTTTAAAGAAGCGTTTAATCAAATTCAACGTTATCGTCGTCATACATTTACTGGTCTGTATCGATTCTTACAAATCTTTGTCGTAAGTAACGGAGTAGATACGAAGTACTTCTCCAACTCAGATTATGACATTCAGTTTGGCTTTACGTTTTTCTGGACAGATGAAAACAATGAACTCATTACAAACTTACAAGGTTTTGCGAGCACATTCCTAAAACCATGTCACTTAGCAAAAATGATTAGTCGCTATATGGTCATTAACGATACAGACAAAGCCTTAATGGTCATGCGTCCTTATCAAGTGTATGCAGTAGAAGCATTGGTACAACGTGCAACGGAAACGAATAATAACGGCTACATTTGGCATACAACCGGTTCTGGTAAAACCTTAACCTCTTTTAAAGCTGGGCAAATTTTGGCCGATGAGGAAAACATCAAAAGGGTATTCTTTCTTGTCGATCGCCAAGATCTAGACAGCCAGACGATTGCAGAGTTCAACAAGTTTCAAAAAGGCGCGGTTGACCGTACAGACAAAACCGAAATCCTTATTGAACAAATACAAAATCCAATGAAGCGGTTCATTGTGACAACGATTCAAAAAATGAATAATGCAGTTAAAAATCCTAAATATGCAAATGTCATGGAACCATACAAACAAGAACATGTTGTGTTCATAATTGATGAATGTCATCGCAGCCAATTTGGTGATATGCGAAAGGAAATCGATCAACATTTTCAAAATGCACAGTATTTCGGATTTACGGGAACGCCACGATTTGTCGAGAACAAGAGTCAAGATGGACGTACAACTGCCGATTTATTTGAGAAGTGCCTGCACCATTACCTCATTAAAGATGCGATTCGTGATGGGAATGTACTTGGATTTTCTGTAGAATACATTCGTACTTTCAATGCCAAGATTGACGAAAGTGATGATACAAAAGTACAAGCGATTGATACAGATGAAGTATGGCATGATGAACGACGGTTAAATCTCATAGCTGACCATATTATTGATAATCATCTACGACGTTCGAAGAGTAAAGGTTATTGTGCATTGTTCGCAGTGGACTCCATTCCAACATTAATTAAGTATTACGATATTTTTAAATTGAAGAATCCCAACCTAAAAATTGCAGGTATTTATTCATATGGGCAAAATGAGGAAAGTGATGGAACAGGTGAACATTCTCGTGAAGCATTAGATCGTATGATTGCAGATTATAACAAAATGTACGACACAGACTTCTCGACAGAAACAGGGGATCGTTATTTTTCTGATGTATCAAAAAAAGTAAAAATTGCCCAAGTTGATATTTTACTTGTCGTAAAAATGTTCCTAACTGGATTCGATAGTAAGCCACTCAATACACTCTATGTAGATAAGAACATGGTGTATCACGATTTGTTGCAAGCATACAGCCGTACAAATCGTGTAGAGAAAGCGACTAAGCCATATGGTAATATTGTTTGCTATCGAAATTTAAAAGACAATACAGATGATGCAATTAAGTTATTCTCTAGAACAGACAATGTGGATACCGTTCTAATGGGTAGCTACGATGAATACTTAAAAGCGTTCAAAGAAGCTGTGAAAAATTTACGAGCAATTACAGTCATTCCAGAAGAAGTAGACGAGCTAGATAGAGAAGAAGATAAACGTCAATTTATCATTGCGTTCAAAAATGTGACGAAATTGCTTCAACGTTTACAGTCGTTTTCTGATTTTGAGTTTGATGAAACAGAGCTAACGATTTCACAGCAATCCTATGAAGATTTCAAGAGCAAATACTTCAAGTTATACGAAAATTTTAAGCGTAGCGAACTACCAAAAGAATCGATATTACATGACATCGACTTTGAGTTGGAGCTAATGCACACAGACAAGATTAATGTCAGTTACATTTTGAATCTGATATCGAGCCTTAACACAACAAATGAAAAAGAACGTGACAAAGAGATTCGTTTCATCAAACAAGAATTAGACCATGCCTCTGATCCGAAGTTACGTCTCAAAATTGAATTGATTAAAGGTTTTTTAGATAAGGTTGCACCAACGTTAGCGCCTAATGAATCTGTTATAGATGCATACAATCGTTACGAAGAAGAAATGAGTGAGCAGGAACTCTCAACCTTTGCGAAAGAAGTAAATATTGAAGACAGTGTATTACGTGAACAAGTATCAACGTATGAGTATTCCAATTTAATCGAAAAAAATGCAATCATGGACTCTTTATCAGGATCATTCTTGAAAAAAAACAAAACAATCAAAACCATTACATCATTTATACGTGACTTTACCGAAAAGTATGGTGCATAAACTTTATTTCAATAGATTAAAGAGCGCTAATCCAGCGCTCTTTCTTGTTATTTTATAAAATATCAAATAAACATCCATTAAAGTATTGATATTTTTTGAAATATCAATTATATTTAACTTTTATAATGTGATATATTAAAAAATATCAGGGAGATTTGCAATGAAACTATATCAAATTGCTGAATTTACACAAGGTGCATTTACAAACCGCTTAGAAACTTTATCTTCTGATATTGAAACAGCAAAAGTTAAACCCCTTTCATTAAAGGAATTTAACGAGACACTTGGTTTAGCTTATCGAATTTCAAATGAAAAAAATGTGGAAATTTCTGTACCGAAAGAAAAATTGCTACCACAACTGCTAACTGACACAAACAGTCTTATCCTACACACGCATACACAAAAGGTTGCCTTGTTACCAAAGAAGTATAGTGGGTTATTGTTAACAAATAACTTTATTAAAATTCAATTAACAAGTGATGTAGATGATGCCTTTTTTGAATGGTACTTTAATGAACATCCAACTATTCAAAAACAGTTGACGGTACTAAGTGAAGGGACAGTCATTTCATTATTGAAACTATCCCATTTAAAAGATTTAGAAATTGACTTACCACCTATCCAACAGCAAATTATTATAGGAAAAATCGTTCAGCTTAAAAAGAAAAAAGAATCATTGATGGCTGAAAAAAGTGAATTACAGCAGCTGTATATTAAAAAAAAAATAATTCAAAGTATTAACATCAGGAGGAAATAACGATGACAACAAGTGAAAAACAACGTCAACAACAAGCTGAACTGCATAAAAAATTATGGGCAATGGCAAATGACTTGCGTGGTCAAATGGATGCCAGCGAATTTAAAGATTATATCTTAGGGTTAATCTTCTACCGTTACCTTTCGGAAAAAGTAGAAGCACGCGCAAACGTATTACTAAAAGAAGATAAAATTTCATTTGCAGATGCATGGAAAAATGAAGAATACCGTGAGGAATTATCCGGGTACCTAATTGATGAATTAGGTTATGTCGTAGAGCCACAATTCCTTTTCTCTCACTTCCTAGAAGAAATCGGAAAAGGAGCGAATGGTAGCTTCGATGTTGAAATGCTACAAAACGGTGTCAAGGCCATTGAATCTTCTACTTTAGGAACAAACAGCCAAGACGATTTCCAAAATCTATTTGATGATATGGATCTCACTTCATCACGTTTAGGTCGTACAGTAAAAGACCGTACGAACTTAATTAGTAAAGTCATCATCAATATTGCAGACATTCCATTTTTACAAGACGATGTAGAAATCGATATTTTAGGTGATGCTTATGAATATATGATTTCTCAATTCGCAGCAAATGCTGGGAAGAAAGCTGGCGAATTCTATACACCACAACAAGTATCGAAAATCTTAGCGAAAATCGTCACTGCTGAGAAAACTGAAATTCGTGACGTATATGATGGTACTTGCGGTTCAGGTTCATTGCTACTGCATGTTGGTAAAGCTGCGAAAGTGTACAAATATTACGGTCAAGAAAAAGTATCAACAACATATAACTTAGCTCGCATGAACATGTTGCTGCATGACATTCCATACCAACGCTTTGATATTCGTAATGCGGATACATTAGCAGATCCTCAACATATCGACCAACGATTTGAAGCGATTGTTGCGAATCCTCCATATTCAGCAAAATGGAGCGCAGATGATAAGTTCAAGGAAGATGAGCGTTTTAGTGCCTATGCAAAGCTTGCGCCAAAATCAAAAGCAGATTTTGCCTTCATTCAGCACTTTATTCATCAATTAGATGATAATGGGACAATGGCTGTCGTATTACCACACGGTGTTCTATTCCGTGGCGCAGCAGAAGCAACAATCCGAAAGTATCTAATCGAAGAAAAAAATTACTTAGATGCAGTAATCGGATTACCAGCAAACATTTTCTACGGAACAAGCATTCCCACATGTATTTTAGTATTCAAAAAATGTCGTAAAAACGATGATAATGTATTATTCATTGATGCATCGAATGATTTTGAAAAAGGGAAAAATCAAAACCTATTATCCGATGAACATGTTGAAAAAATTATTGCGATATTCCTAAGCCGTGAAACAATTGATAAGTATTCATATGCAGCAACATTGGAGGAAATCAAAGAGAACGACTATAACTTAAACATCCCTCGCTACGTCGATACATTTGAAGAAGAAGAATCGATTGATTTACATGCAGTTGCACAACGTCTGACAGAAATTGATGAGGAAATTACTGAAGTGGATCGTGAGTTACAGAAGTACTTTAAAGAGTTAGGGGTATAAAGGATGAATTCACCTAAAGTTAGATTCAAATACTTCACAGAAGATTGGAAAATCATTAAACTAAATAGCTTGATGTCATTTAATAATGGCATTAATGCTGAGAAAGACAGTTATGGACATGGACGAAAATTCATTAACGTATTAGATATTTTAAATAATAATTTTGTAAAATATAACGATATTATCGGTTCTGTATCTGTTTCTGAAAAAGTTGAAAAAACAAACAAAGTTGAATATGGAGACTTATTATTTTTGCGTAGCTCTGAGACCAGAGAAGATGTAGGTAAAAGTTCTGTCTATTTAGATGAAGATGAGTCTGCTTTATTTGGTGGATTTGTTATACGTGGAAAAAAACAAGCTGATTATCACCCATATTTTTTAAAGCTCAATCTAGAATCACCTGAAGTACGTAACCAAATTAGTTCCAAAGCGGGTGGTAGTACACGTTTTAACATTAGTCAATCTATTTTAAGTTCTATTGAAATTAGTATTCCTAGTCAAAATGAACAAGAAAGAATTGCTGAATTCATAAGTCATTTCGATAAAAAAATCCAACTTCAACAAGAGAAAACCGAATTGCTGAAAGAACAGAAAAAAGGCTATATGCAAAATATTTTTAATCAGAAATTGAGATTCAATTCGAATTCTCCCGAATGGACTTACTCCAATTTAGGTGACATTTCTTTAATAGAAAAAGGTAATCAATTAAATAAAGACAGTTTATCCAAATTAAATGATAATAAAAATCCTTTTCCTGTATATAATGGAGGAGTATCTCCTTCAGGATATACAAATAAATTCAATCGTCAAAAGGATAATATAATTATTTCTGAGGGTGGAAATTCATGTGGCTATGTGAATTTTATCAATCAACCATTTTTTAGTGGTGGACACTCTTATACAATAAATATTTTAAATGAAACTAGTATAGACAAATATTATTTATATAGCTATTTGAAATATATGCAAAAAAGAATCATGGATTTGAGGGTAGGAAGTGGATTACCTAATATTCAAAAAACCGCTTTGACTAAATTTCAGGTTTTAATCCCACATATTAATGAGCAAAAGAGGATATCAGAATTTCTTACAGTTTTTGATAAAAAAATTAAACTTGAGATGAAAAAGTTAGACTCTTTAGTCTATCAAAAACAAGCCTTCATGCAACAAATGTTCATTTAACAAAAACAGCACTTTCTCTATACTGACCTGTGACCCGTAAGATGGAAACTTTGAAGAAAGTGACCCTCTTACGGGTCATTTGTGTTTTAATCGAACTATTGAAACAAAACTCTGGAAGAACTCATGAATAATACGAGAGGTGATTCAAGGATGTTCAACGAAAATGAGATTAAACAGCTAGAGGGGAATCCAAATGTCGAGAACGTGACGGAGAAGAGTATTACGTATTCAGCTAAGTTTAAACTTAGAGCAGTTAAGGCCTATAAAGAGGGACAAACCCCAAACCTCGATGGAGACATTCTTCGGTCATATGAAGGATGAGTTAGAGTATAAAGCGTGCACGACCATTCAGGAATTAAGTGTTCGAGTAAATGACTATATGGAATATTACAATAAGGACGTTACCAGTGGACATTAAAACAGATGACTCCTGATGAACTCAGAAGTCACCTGTTGGCTGCCTAACCAAAGGCCCCTTTTCAAAACTGTCTACAAATAAGGTTACAGTTCATAACTAATGGGAGAGGTGCTGTCTCTATTTTTTGAAAAAACCTCATTTACTTATAGTATGGTTAACTTTAACAAATCCCACACACAGCAATGATTAATTACCTGTAGACAATTGGTCTTCAAGAATCCTCAAAATTAACCTTTTATAACCCTCTCGTCTACAATTCCACCATAAAAATGACAAAAATCCGCTATATCAGCGGGTTTTCAGTATGGAGGCGAGGGAAGTCGAGCTGTTGTCCTCAAGTTTTTATCTGGTTATTAAATGAATTATTAAATGATAGAAATTTGGAACTGAATATTTTATCGAATAAAAAAGATTGAAGCGGTAGCAGGAATTGAAATAACACATAATAATAATTCTTTGTATTGAGCAAATCTCCTGTCCGATTGTTGTAGACGTAAGGGTTGAAACAAGAAAAACTACCATAAACCGGATAAAACTAGACAATAAGCGAATTGACGAAAACTCTTATAATGAAGTCTTTATGCACTCAAGGATTGCTTTTTTGTATTCAGCCTTATGAAATCCAAGATCCATTCCGCCATAACCACTAAACATACTCACGACACTATATGGAGTATTTCCGTTCTTTTTTTTCATTTTTTGCCCTCCTAGTTACATCACTTTCTATTCTGGTTGGTCATTCGAATATTAAGCAAGCATTATATAAATATAATAACAAGCGAACATTTGTTTTACAAAGGTGATTACAAGAAAAAATGCTAAGAATGAACTTACTGCTACATTCTTAGCATTCCTAATAATCAAGAGTTTTTCTATGGCATCATAGATTTTGCTCGATCAATAGAGTCAAAATATTTTTCTATTGCACTAAGCAGTTCGCCCTTTCTTATATTAGAACGGGGTGGAGATGAGTATAAAATATTGTACATATATTTATATTCTTCTACTGAGTAGGTTTTCAGACGTTCCTCTTTCGCGTTTATATCGCTATGATCATACACTAAGTTCTCTAAATAAAACCTCTTCATATCCTCTTCATTGCTCAAAGCTAATATAGAATCTTTAAGCGTAACGGTTTTATCATTTGTGGGTAACGACTCTTGTTTAATTAAGAGTTCTTCAAATTCCTTTATAACCTCTTCAGGTGTATATTTAAAGTAAGAATTTCTAAATATTTCTCTAACGTTATACATATCTTTGTAAAGCGTCAAAACTGCTTGAATTATTTCATGTTTTCTCTTGCTCATAATTTACTCCTTATACTAAATTTACCAAGGCTTCCGCAACCTGAACATATTCATCGTGTATTTCTCCATTACTAATGGTAATTGGAATGCCATAGTTATTTGGATTGGAGCGATTATCTAGATGTCTTATAAACGCTTTAAAAATATGATTTCTATTTTCAGCTACATATATTGTGCCCGTTACTTTAGATTTTACTCCTATAGCAGTAATAGACTTATCCAAAGTTTCTAATACATTCAGATTAGCTGGCGAAGGTCTGCGTGACTTATAAATAGTTTCTAAAACACCTATTAGCTCAGGTTTTTGCCCAAAATATTTTTTTAGCAAAAGCCCCCCTACATTATTATCATACGCGTACTTTAAATAAGTACTTTCAATTTCAGTTATATAATCTGCTACACCATCACTACTTATCTCATCGCCGACAGTAGGTATTAAATAGTAGTCACTTGCTAAAAATACACTTTGAATGAGAATATTGCTAGTCGGGGGACAATCAAATAGTATATAATCATATTCATTGTTTTTATCTATATCATTCAAAAACTTTGCAACAATCATAACATTCATTGCCTTTTCTGAGAGCCTATCGGATATATCGTTCAACCTACTATTCTTCATATCCAAAACCGTTGGAATATAGTCTAGTCTTCCACCTCTTTTAGAATAGTTAGCTATATTCTTAATAGAAGCCTTAACTGTTTCAAAATTTGTATTAACCTTATCTTCAAGAAAGTCTAATTTTGTAGAGATATTTACATATTCACTGTATAACTCTATAGCAAAATTGAGTGTTTCTTCTACGTTTAGTTGAGCTAGTTTAACATTACTCGTCTTAGCACATATTTTGCTTAGAGAGCACTGAGGGTCTAAGTCAATCAGCAATACTGTTTTATTATGTCTTTCAGCTAAAAGAGCACCCAATTCAAAAACTGTTGTTGTTTTTGCAACGCCGCCTTTATAATTCCCAAAAAATATTTTTTTAGACAAAGTAACTCCCCCTTGAGATTAGACGAAAAATATGTACTATGTATATATTCTACAGTAGTGCTATAAAACCTCTATTAGTTATATACATTTAACTCTAGACTCTCTGTCTACAGCTTAAATAAAAATAAATAAAGGCTCCTATTCCAATTGATCGTGATAAAGACTGGGCGAAAGTATATGAAGGTTCACATCATAATACTACAGCTATTAAAAAGAATGGCACAATTCTCGGGGTCAAGAATGCTTCACAATTAACTTCTTCTCATCTGTAGACATTATGTCTACAATATATACTAAATACAGAGCCTCAATTATATAATGTCTACATTTGGTCTACAATTTTGTCTTTAAAAATGACAAAAACCCGCTCAAAGAGCGGGTTTTCAGGATGGAGGCGAGGGGAGTCGAACCCCTGTCCGAAGGCAACGCCACAAAGGTGTCTACGGGTGTAGTCACGGTTTTGATGTCACCCGAGTATCGCCCCGTAACCGGCTATACGTTGGGTCAGCCTGATTATCTTCTTCAGCTCACCGCAGGCGGAGATGAGACAGCGTATTCCACTATATGTTAGCCCCTATCCTAGTCACATGGACGATGCTAGGTAGAAGCACGCCAACAGTTTCTTAGGCTGCTAAAGCGTAGTTTGTTTGTTGTTTGCCATTTAATAGGCTTTAGCGTTGATAAAGTGGACGCGTCCCCACTACCCGCTACCCCTGCTCGAACTACCCCCGTCGAATCCATAAACGCCCCCTAAATAAAAAGGGTGTAGGATTAGTCGGATCATCAAGCAAGATGATCTGTTTCTTACATGAATTAGTATACCACATTTTCAAACCTTAATGCTTGTAGACTTACTGGAAAATGAGGCAATCTAAGCTGTTCAGCTCAGTTTCAACCTATCGAGCCACTTTTTGCTTCTCACGCAACACACGTTGAATATCGCGCTGAGCATCCCGTTTAGCAGCAGTTTCACGCTTATCGTACTGTTTCTTCCCTTTACCAAGACCTAATAATAGCTTGGCATAACCATTACGGATATAAATCTTAAGCGGTACGATGGAATATCCTTCTTGCTTGGACAAACCAAGCAACTTGTGGATCTGTGCCTTGTGCATTAGCAGTTTACGCGTACGAGTTGGATCACTCGGATTACTCCGGTTACCCTGCTCGAACGGACTGATGTGCATATTATGGATGTGGATCTCACCATTCCGTATAGTCGCAAAAGCATCACCAATATTAGCTCTCGCGTTACGGATCGATTTGATCTCCGTACCTGTCAGCACCATGCCTGCTTCAAAGGTGTCTTCGATAAAGTAGTCATGGGAAGCTTTCTTGTTCTGTGCCAATACCTTATTACCATCATTCTTCTTCGCCATGTTCATCCTCCTCGTAAACGATCCTTCACCGAGCGTTACGCTCCAGCATATCAGAGACTTATTGTACCAAACTTAGTCATGCAAAATCAAGGAATACGCGCACTGATTACGATTCCTGGGACCGGCCATCCAAAGACGAGAGGTTGTGTGATGAGAAGAACTCAATCACACAACCTCTCCCGATGGTCCTACTTATCTTTAGGCTTTATCCTTAGGTACGAACACGGATGGCTCGTTGCCACCGCCACCTTTACCCTTACCACCCTTGCGCTTCTTGCGCACTGGTGGTGTTTCACCCCCGACGGGGCTACCGCCACCGCCGATAAAGATCCCGCTCGGCGACGTCTTCTTCTTGCGCCGATTCTCACCACTGCCACCCGGAGGGGTGTTACCGTTTCTGCTAAGTGATGCCGGTCCTGGGGCGTAACCGCCCTTGCCCGAACCAAAACCAAAGCTCACCGCTGGCGCCGCAGACTCTGTCGCTCTACCTTTGCCGGCCCCGCTCCGCTTGCCGCGCTTACCGCCGCCAGTTGGCGCTCCGCTCTTAACATCTACTCCGCCTTCAGCTACCGCTCCTACTATACCATCAGGTCTGCCAGCCCGTGCTTTACCTGGCTTACCGCTTTTGCCATCAGGTCCAGCCTTGCTGAATTTGCCGCCTTTTCCATCCGTCATTGCCTTATCGAACTTCTTCCCTTTGCTCTTACTGCTAATGCCAGGTTTGCCCCCTCGGTCAGCTTTGCCATATTTACCGGCCTTGCCACCCTTGGCTTCTGACTTGCCATCTCTGGCACCGCCTTTTCCAGACTTCCCACCACCAGGACGCCCGCTAGCAAAACCACCACGTACGTTGCCACCGCCATGTGGTCCGTCCTCACGACGACGCGGCTTCATATCGAGCATTTCGAAATCAATCGTATGATCATCCATATTTACACGAGCGACACGTATCTTCACTTCATCGCCGATCCGATAAATCTTCGAAGTACGCTCGCCTACGAGCGCCATATGTTGTTCATGGAAATGGTAATAATCATCGGTCATGGCACTAAGACGAATCAAACCTTCGACCGTATTATCCAGCTCAATGAACATACCAAAGCTCGTTACACTGCTGATTATGCCGGTAAATTCCTCGCCGACCTTATCCAGCATGAACTCCGCCTTCTTAAGCTGCTCGGTATCGCGCTCTGCTTCCACGGCAACCCGCTCCCGCTCAGAAGATTGTTTCGCAATATCTCCCATACGACTAGCTAGATATTCCTGCCGTTTCTGACTTAGCACACCTTTGTTCTCAATTACCTCACGAATCACACGGTGGATAATCAGATCTGGATATCGACGAATAGGGGATGTGAAGTGAGTATAGAACTCCGCTGCAAGACCAAAATGTCCCGTGCTCTCCGCATCATATTTCGCCTGTTTCATCGAACGTAACATCATAGTGCTAATAACCGTTTGTTCCTTCGTACCTTGGATATCCTCCAATAACTTCTGAAGTGCGCGTGGGTGTACCTTGTCGCCTTTTCCGCCTTTTACCTTATGTCCAAAATTAGCTGCGAATGCCATAAAGTTCATCAGCTTCTCTTGATCTGGGTCCTCGTGAATCCGGTATATGAAAGGCACTTTAAGCCAGTGGAAATGCTCTGCTACGGTTTCGTTGGCTGCTAACATAAATTCTTCAATGATCTGCTCCGCTATCGACCGTTCACGTTTCACGATATCTATCGCTTTACCATTCTCGTCCACGATCACCTTCGATTCCTCGAAATCAAAATCGACAGCTCCGCGGCGCATCCGGTTCCCGCGTAGTCTCAATGCCAGCTCCTTCATCTCTTTGAACATATCAACTAGATCGCCATATCGTTCAGTAACCTCGGGATCCTCATCTTGCACAATTTTGCGGACATTAGTATACGTCATCCGTTCCTTTGTCCGAATCACACTCGAAAAGATATCATGATTCACGATCTTCATATCTTCGTCGAATTCCATCTCACAAGACAACGTGAAACGATTGACCTGCGGATTCAAAGAACATATTCCGTTAGACAATCTATGCGGAAGCATCGGTATAACGCGATCCACTAAATAAACACTACAACCACGGTTGTAAGCCTCTTGATCTAACTCCGACTTCTCCCGAACATAATAACCAACGTCAGCGATATGAACACCCAGAATGGTATTCCCATTCGGTAATTTCTCAATATGGACCGCATCATCTAGATCCTTCGCATCTTCACCATCGATAGTCACAATGACCTTATCACGAAGATCACGCCGTCCCGACTCGACAATCTCTGCCTCTTCAATCACATCAGGTGCAGCAAGCGCCTCTTCCATTACCTCTTCCGGAAAAGCTTCCGGCAACTGATGCTTACGAATAATAGATAGAATATCAACACCTGGGTCATCCTTATGACCTAGGATCTCAATAACTTCACCTTGAGCCGCAGCACGGCCTTCAGGATACTGTACAATGCGTACAACGACTTTATCACCGGTCACAGCACCTAGAAAAGCCTCCTTCGGAATAAGAATATCCCGATTGATTCGCTTATCATCTGGCACAACAAAACCAAACGATTCTTGATTCTGAAACACACCCACAATCTGAGTCACTGCCCGATTAACAATTCGAACAACTTCACCTTCGAGCTTACCGCCTCCGGCACTCTTCGAACTAACGCGGACTAATACCGTATCCCCATTCATAGCACTCTTCAAGTCGTTCGCATGCACATAAACATCAGGATGCTCTTTATCCTCGGGAATTAGAAATGCAAACCCCTTAGCATGTACTTGCAAGCGCCCACGTACCAGGTCCATTCGCTCAGGCACTCCATAGCGCTCCGTTCTCGTCAGAATAATCTGACCTTCCTGCTCCAAACGTGTAAGTAACTTAAGAAATTCCTTAAATTCCACAGCATCAGAAATTTGAAAATGTTGTTCTAGCTCTTGATACGTCATTGGTTTATAAGCGGTCTCCCGCATAAAGGACAATAGTTCGGTTTCCTTAATCATGATCTCACCTCTGCCGACTTGTTCCCAAGCCAGTATATATTTTTTCAATTAAATAATTTCCACGAATAACCTTCCCATATACCACTAGTATACACGAAATTCACTAAGTACATCCGTTTCAGACAAAATGACGTCGCCTTATCAGCGCCCATTTTTCTTATTACCCACAAAAAACTAAAACAAAAAAGCCCCCGTTCCTTAAAGGAAACGAGAGCTTTACTTATTAGCCTACTTCAATACGACCGCAACAACGATCGACAAAATAAAGAATCCCGACGCAAGACCAACTGTTACTCGTTCCAAAACGAGTTCCATGCCGCGAGCTTTTGATTTACCGAAAAGATGTTCCGCCCCTCCGGAGATGGCACCGGAAAGACCCGCGCTCTTCCCTTTCTGCAGTAGAACAACCGCAATTAGACCGATAGAGAAAATAATGAGCAACACTTTCAAAAAGATATCCATTCAATCCACCTCCTAAGACGGAACTTACTCAATCTATTGATTACACAAACAATGATTAAACTATTCAAAAACAGCACTATTATTGTACCATGCCTACCAAGGAATAACAACATGCTTCCTATAATTTGAAGGATATTTCGCGTAATTACCTCTTCTTTATCGTCACCAAAAATCCATTTTCACCCAAAAAAACGTCATATGTATAAGAAAAAACCCGGTCACCTAAGCGACCGGGTTCTGATTAAACCGTTCTAATTAAGAACGTTTCAAGTTGTAGAAAGATTTCAAGCCGTTGTATTGAGCAAGTTCTCCCAATTGGTCTTCGATGCGAAGCAATTGGTTGTATTTAGCAACACGGTCTGTACGGGAAGGAGCACCCGTTTTGATTTGACCAGCGTTAGTCGCAACTGCAATGTCAGCGATAGTGCTATCTTCGGATTCACCTGAACGGTGAGAGATAACTGCTGTGTAACCAGCGCGTTTAGCCATTTCGATAGCATCGAAAGTTTCAGTCAATGTACCAATTTGGTTAACCTTAACCAAGATGGAGTTACCGATACCTTTTTCGATACCTGTTGCAAGACGCTCAGTGTTTGTAACGAACAAGTCGTCACCAACCAATTGGACTTTGTCGCCCAATTTTTCAGTAAGCAATTTCCAACCATCCCAGTCGTCTTCGGACATACCGTCTTCGATTGTAATGATTGGGTATTTTTCAACCCATGAAGCAAGAAGGTCAACATACTCAGCGGAAGTGTAAGATTTACCTTCGCCAGCAAGTGTGTATTTACCGTCTTTGTAGAACTCAGTGGAAGCAACGTCCATACCCAAGAATACGTCAACACCTGGTTTGTAACCAGCTTTTTCGATAGCCTCGATGATTGTAGTGATTGCTTCTTCATTCGAACCAAGGTTCGGCGCGAAACCACCTTCGTCACCTACAGCTGTGTTCAAACCTTTAGAACTGAGTACGGATTTCAAGTTGTGGAAGATTTCTGCTCCAATACGAAGAGCTTCTTTGAAGCTTGGAGCTCCTACAGGAAGAACCATGAACTCTTGAACGTCGATATTGTTGTCAGCATGCTCACCACCGTTGATGATGTTCATCATTGGTACTGGAAGAACTTTAGCGTTGAATCCGCCAAGGTATACATACAACGGAAGATCCAAAGCGTCTGCAGCTGCGCGAGCTACTGCCATGGACACAGCAAGGATTGCGTTCGCACCCAATTTACCTTTGTTATGTGTACCGTCCAAAGCGATCATCAATTTATCGATGCCCACTTGGTCAAGTGCGTCCATACCAATAACTTCAGGAGCGATTAGCTCATTTACGTTCTCAACAGCTTTAAGTACGCCTTTTCCAAGGTAACGGGCTTTATCGCCATCACGAAGTTCAACCGCTTCATGGGCACCGGTAGATGCACCGGAAGGAACGATTGCGCGTCCGATTGCGCCGGACTCCAGATATACTTCAACTTCTACAGTTGGGTTACCGCGAGAGTCAAGGACTTCGCGAGCATATACGTCAGAAATAATTGTCATTTGTATAGTCTCCTTTTATGGTCATTATTTTGTGAGTTAACTTAGCTAAGTTTGTTTGAGTGAAAAGTGTTAAATATTACGCTTTACGGCTGGCAATCATAGATACACCAGTCATTTCAGCGGGTTTTGGTAATCCCATCAAATCAAGAAGTGTTGGAGCCACGTCGGCAAGAATTCCGCTTTCGCGAAGCACAACGTTCTCGTCCGTCAAGATAAATGGAACTGGGTTAGTCGTATGTGCAGTAAATGGACGGCCATTCTCATCGAATACCATGTCAGCATTACCGTGATCAGCGATAATGATAACAACTCCGCCCTTAGCAGTTACAGCGTCTACAACCATACCAACACATTCATCGGTTACTTCAACTGCTTTCATTGTTGGCTCAAGCATACCGGAATGACCTACCATGTCCGGGTTCGCAAAGTTAAGAATGATAGCATCATGGTTATCTGCTTCAATCTCCTTCACGCAAGCTGCAGCCACTTCATAAGCACTCATCTCAGGTTGCAGGTCATACGTAGCAACCTTTGGTGAATTAATCAATATCCGCGTCTCACCCGGAAGCTCGACATCACGTCCACCACTGAAGAAGAAGGTAACGTGTGGATATTTCTCGGTCTCTGCAATCCGAAGCTGCTTTTTGCCATTTTGTACAAGGACTTCACCAAATGTGTTATCCAGGTTCTTAGGCTCGTAAGCTACATAACCATCAACTGTCTCTGCGAATAGAGTCAAGCAGACGAAATGTAAGTTTTGTGGGAATTTAGGTCCACGATCAAAGCCATGGAAGTCTTTATTAGTGAACACGTTCGACAATTGAATAGCACGGTCAGGACGGAAGTTAAGGAATACTACCGAATCACCAGACTCAACTAATGCAATCGGTTGGTCGTGTCCATCAACGATAACAGTTGGCATTACGAATTCGTCAAATATCGATTTCTCGTACGATTCTGTAACAGCCACAATTGGATCAGTATATCTAGGGCCTTCGCCGTATACCATCGCGCGGTACGATTTCTCGACGCGCTCCCAACGTTTGTCACGGTCCATAGCATAGTAACGACCTTGTACCGTGGCAATTTGGCCTACGCCTACTTCTTCAATCTTGGCAATAAGTCGTTCGATGAATCCCTTTGCACTATCTGGAGCCACGTCGCGGCCATCCAGGAAGGCATGGATATATACATCGTTCAATCCTTCCTTCTTCGCCAGATCAAGCATTGCGAACAAGTGCTCAATATGACTGTGAACGCCGCCATCAGACAGCAATCCATACAAATGAAGCTTCTTGCCGCGGTTCTTCGCACTACGAACGGCTTCAACGAGAGTTTTGTTCTCGTAGAACTCCCCATCGCGAATCGATTTGGAGATCCGAGTGAGATCCTGATATACGATCCGGCCAGCGCCAATGTTCAAGTGCCCAACTTCGGAGTTACCCATTTGACCTTCTGGAAGACCTACTGCTTCGCCGCAAGCGGTCAAAGTAGTGTTCGGATACTGCTTCAAGTAACGGTCATAGTTCGGCTTGTTGGCCTGTGCTACTGCATTACCTTCCACTGTATTCCGAAGTCCAAATCCGTCCATAATGATCAATGCTACAGGTTTCGGAGTTGCCATCTTACTTTGCCCCCTCAACCAACTGCGTATAGGAAACAGGTTGTAGACTAGCTCCACCAACAAGCGCACCGTCGATGTCGCTTTGTCCCATATACTCTTTCACATTCTCAGGTTTAACACTACCGCCGTATTGAATGCGAACTTTCTCAGCCACATCATTGCCATACAAATCTTTAACGAGACTACGGATATAAGCAATAACTTCATTCGCATCTTGCGAAGTAGAAGATTTACCTGTACCAATTGCCCAGATAGGTTCGTAAGCAATAACTACTTGAGCTGCTTGTTCAGCTGACAAACCTTGAAGAGCCGCTTCTGTTTGTACTTTCACGACATCCTTCGTTTGACCTGCTTCACGTTCTTCGAGCTTCTCACCCACGCATGGGATCGGAGTCAAACCGTGTTTGAATGCAGCATGAACTTTTTTGTTTACAATCTCATCCGTTTCGCCAAAGTAAGCACGACGCTCGGAATGACCAATGATAACATAGTCCACGCCTAGTTCTTTCAGCATCCCCCCGCTAATTTCTCCGGTGAATGCACCTTCATCTTCGAAGTGCAGGTTTTGAGCGCCAATTTTGATCGACGTTCCTTTTGCTGCTTCAACCAAAGCTGGAAGGTTAGTGAATGGTGCGCAAATGACTGCCTCAACGCCGTCAACTTCCGCAGCTCCCTTCACTGCTTCGAAGAAAGCTTTAGCTTCGGAAACGGTTTTGAACATCTTCCAGTTTCCTGCAATAATAGGTGTTCTCATGCGGTACACTCCTTCTAGGTTCACAATAATATTCTTACTTGTCGTTCAAAGCCTCTACGCCTGGAAGTGCCTTACCTTCCATGAATTCCAGAGAAGCTCCTCCGCCTGTGGAAATGTGATCCATTTGATCAGCCAAGTTGAATTTCTCTGCTGCTGCTGCTGAATCGCCGCCGCCGATAATCGTATAACCTTCTGTTGTAGCACAAGCTTTAGCTACTTCAAGAGTACCATTTGCGAAAATATCAATTTCGAATACGCCCATTGGTCCATTCCAAACAACCAATTTCGAATTCTTAATAATTTCTGCATACATAGCACGAGTTTTAGGTCCGATGTCTACGCCTTCCCAATCTGCAGGAATGCTATCTACATCAACTTCTCTGTGATTAGCTTGCGCGCTGAAATCATCGGCAATAACAACGTCAACAGGAAGAACAAAGTTCTTACCCAATTTTTTTGCCTTTTCGATGAATCCAAGAGCTGCATCAAGCTTGGTATCATCAAGCAATGATTGACCGATTTCAAGTCCTTGAGCTTTGTAGAACGTGTAAGCAAGACCTCCACCAATCAACACATTGTCAGCAATGTTAAGCAAGTTGTCGATAACATCGATCTTGTCCTTAACCTTTGAACCACCAATGATAGCAGTGAAAGGACGTTCAGGGGTAGACAAAGCTTTGCCAAGAACAGACAATTCTTTCTCCATAAGGAGACCGGATACTGCTGGCAAGTGATGAGCAATACCTTCAGTCGAAGCATGCGCACGGTGAGCGGCGCCAAAGGCATCGTTCACGAACAAGTCAGCTAGTTCTGCGAATTGTTTAGCTAGTTCTGGATCATTTTTCTCTTCACCAGGATAGAAACGTACGTTTTCAAGCACGAGCACATCGCCGTTGTTCAAAGCTGCTACTTTCGCTTTTGCTTCTTCGCCGATTGCTTCGTCAGCTTTAGCTACAGGTTTACCGAGCAATTCGGATAAACGTTCTGCTGCTGGTGTCAAACGCATTGATTCAACAACTGCGCCTTTTGGACGTCCCATGTGGCTCGCTAGAATAACCTTTGCGCCATTTTCGATCAAATACTTGATCGTTGGAAGTGTTTCGCGAATACGGGTATCATCCGTGATTGCTCCATCTTGCATCGGTACATTGAAATCAACGCGGACAAATACGCGTTTTCCGGTTACTTCTACATCACGTACACTTTTCTTGTTCATCCCCACGTTCCTCCTAAAGTGCTATTTATGTTCTCCTAAGCGAAACTTTATCTCTATATATTGAATATTTGTGTGTGTGAATGTCGATTTAAAGCTATTAGAAGCTATTTGTACATCGTTTCAATCATGAACCAAAGAGGAGTCCTTTGGGAAGGTCGCTCCTCTTTGATGATCATGTTTGGTTTGAGAAATATTACTTAGCGATTTTTGCAAACAATTCCAAAGTACGAATCAATTGAGCTGTGTAGGACATTTCATTGTCATACCAAGCAACTGTTTTAACCAATTGTTTGTCGCCAACAGTCAATACTTTAGTTTGAGTTGCATCAAACAGGGAACCAAAAGTGATTCCTTTAATGTCTGAAGATACGATTTCATCTTCAGTGTATCCAAATGTTTCGGAATCAGAAGCGGCTTTCATAGCTGCATTGATTTCATCAACAGTTACATTCTTCTCAAGAACAGTAACCAACTCAGTCAAAGAACCTGTAGCTACAGGAACACGTTGAGCTGCACCGTCAAGTTTGCCTTTCAACTCAGGGATAACAAGACCGATTGCTTTTGCAGCACCAGTAGTGTTAGGAATGATGTTCTCAGCTGCTGCACGAGCACGTCTGAAGTCACCTTTAGCGTGTGGAGCATCCAATGTATTTTGGTCGCCAGTGTAAGCGTGAATTGTTGTCATCAAACCTTCAACGATTCCGAATTGATCTTGAAGAACTTTTGCCATTGGAGCTAGGCAGTTAGTTGTGCAAGAAGCACCGGAGATAACTGTTTCAGTACCATCAAGGATGTCATGGTTGACGTTGTAAACAACAGTCTTCATGTCGCCTGTAGCTGGTGCGGAGATAACAACTTTTTTAGCGCCTGCTTTGATGTGTTTCTCAGCAGCTTCTTTAGTTGTGAAGAAACCTGTGCACTCAAGAACGATATCTACACCAAGCTCGCCCCATGGCAATTCTTCAGGATTGCGGTTAGCTAGAACTTTTACATCCTTACCGTTTACTTTGAAGAAGCCGTCATGAACTTCAACATCGCCTTGGAATGTGCCTTGAGTTGTATCATATTTCAACAAATGAGCCAACATTTTAGCGTCTGTCAGGTCATTAATAGCTACTACTTCAATACCTTCCACGTTTTGAATACGACGGAAAGCTAGTCGACCAATACGTCCGAAACCGTTAATACCAACTTTAATACTCATTGAATAGTTCCTCCCAATGTTCGTTTTTTTTATTATTCAAGACAGACCGAATAGGCCGCCGTGAGTAAACGGTAGTTATCAAACTCATTACATTATTTAAATGATTCTGTGCTCTTGCTGTCTGTCTTTCTTCTCCAGTTCACATACGATTTCCAACGCCGCCGCCTCATCCGTAACAAGAATACTCTCATTCCCGAACTTCAGCACCGCATGTATGGCTTTCGCTTTACTCTTGCCACCTGCGATTCCAATGACGATGTCAGTCTTCATGATGTCTTCCAAGCGAAGTCCCAAAGTCAGCATTTTGTGAACAACGACGCCTTCTTCGTTAAAATAATAACCGAATGATTCCGCCAAAGCGCCTTCCTTCTGCAACTCTGTGACCATCGGAGGTTCCATCTTACGGCGTCGCGCCATTTCCATAGCGTCTCCCACGCCATGTACCACAATCCGTGCTTTACGAATCATAGCCACAATATCGTGGATATTGGGGTCGTGTACCAGCGACTGATAAGCTTCTTTACCTAATAAATCAGGTACATGCAACAGACTATAACCTGCGCCAAGTCTCTTAGCCATTCCAGAAGCAATCGTGTTGGCCTGAATCTCTAGACTTTCGCCGAGTCCGCCTCTTGCTGGCACGAACCAGCTTTGCTTCAGCACTACATTAGCGGGTGGGGTTAGTTGCTCTGCGACTTCTGCCATTGTAGATCCACCAGTGACCGCAACCACGTCACCATCTTGCATCACACGCAAAAGTGCTTTAGCACCAGCACGTCCAAGCTCCCGTTTCGTGAGCGGAGAAGTCTCACAGTCACCGGGAATAACCACTACTTTCCTCAGTCCATAGACCTTACGGATCTTCTCTTCCAAATTGGCCAGACCAAAGATGTCCTTCACTACTGGCTCCAGATTCTCCAGCAGTATCCTGCCCGAATCGCTGATTCTCATGCCTATATTCTCAATTTCAATCAGGCCCTGAGCCTTCAGGAGATCCGTTTCAGCACGCAACACACGTTCCGTCATGTTCAGTGAGGTTGCCAAGGTTCTACGGCCAATTACGTCGGATAACATGATCTGGTGAAGTATGGTGTACCTTTTCTTGAGAATTTCCATGAGATCAGGAAGAAGCTGCTGTTGCATTTCCAAAATGTTACGCATGCCTTCAACTCCTGCAAGCTTCGTCTTCTCTCGTTTCTCCTTGGTCTCAAAACGTCCCGGGTTAACTTTTTAAGTCCCACTAACATTCTAACCAATTTTTCTCTCTCTTGCAAGTCTGACGTCCGTATAATCTCCAAACTTCTTTCCTCTTATACGCGTGAATAAAGCCGGCACCATAAAAGCGTGAAATTCAGCCCTCTGCGAAGGCCTCTTCTCGCGCTGAACTTTTCCCATAACACATCACTTTTTCTATTTTATTACTATAATTAAGGCACTTCTTGCCTCTATTCGTCACAAAATTAAAGGTTAAAAATTTTCACGTCTTGCTGGTTTAATTCTACACTTTCTTGCGTCCCCCATCATATAAACATAAATTCAACAAATGAACCATCACTCTGCTCCTAGTCTACTCTGGCAGTTTTGATAGATCTTGCTTGCAATTTTCAATTCAATATCATATAATCATTTTTGCTACTCTAAATGTGCGCCCGTGGTCCAATGGATATGACGCAGGCCTCCGAAGCCTGAGATCGAGGTCCGATTCCTCGCGGGCGCGCCATTATATTTAATAAAACAACCCCGCTGAGGGGATTTTTTTTACAAGTAGTTTGACTATCTTTGACTTTCTGTTTTAATTTGTTTATTATGAGGATAATATCAATCGATTCCGTCTAATATGAGATTGATGTGACTAATTCAATACTTGATGGAGAGTGCTACAGGAGATATTCCGTATTGTAACCGGGCCTGCGATGCTTCATCCAAATTTAAGGAGGTTTTAATCGGTGAGTTATATTCCAATGGTCGTCGAACAAAGTAATCGCGGGGAGCGCGCCTACGACATTTATTCTAGACTGCTTAAAGACCGAATCATATTCCTCGGCTCCCAGGTCAATGACGTCGTCGCTAACTCCATTATCGCTCAGATGTTATTTCTGGATGCAGAAGATCCGGGCAAAGATATTAGTCTCTACATCAACAGTCCAGGTGGATCTATCACATCCGGGATGGCTATCTTTGATACGATGCAGTTCATTAAGTCCGATGTATCCACGATCTGCGTGGGACTCGCCGCTTCCATGGGAGCTTTCTTATTGAATGCAGGGGCACCAGGTAAACGTTATGCGCTACCAAATAGTGAAATTATGATTCACCAGCCACTAGGTGGAGCCGAAGGTCAAGCGTCGGATATCGAAATTCGTGCACGTCGCATCCTCAAGATGCGCGACAAGTTGAATCATATCTTAGCTGAGCGTACAGGACAGCCGTTGGAACGTATCGAGAAGGATACAGATCGCGACTACTTCATGAGTGCTGCTGAAGCGACGGAATACGGACTCGTAGACAAAGTTATCGAGAAGATCACTCCGCCACAAGGCGCATAAGAAACATAATCTAAGGCTGTCTCCCAAACAGGGTCATTACTCTGTTTGAGAGACAGCCTTTTGTTGAATCATAGGGTTTTTAGCGTTATATTATAATATTAAAATACATTTCTACATAAGATGGACTAAACAAAATATCAGTTCAGCTTATCCATAAGGAGCCCTCATACTATGAATGGAAAGAAAAGAAAACCATTATATGACGTCAGCCGAACATTATCTGATGTAGCTACAGGGAAAAGCAAAGCTGATCTCGTTATCAAGAACGGAACGTTAGTCAATGTTTATACAGGTGAGCTACTGAGCCAAATGGACGTAGCGATAGCACAAGGAAGAATTGCTTATGTCGGAGATGCTTCTCACACTATAGGTGATAACACTACCGTCATTGACGCTTCTGGACGCTTCATTAGCCCAGGTCTATTAGACGGACATATGCATGTTGAGAGTACGATGCTAACCGTGACCGAATTCGCCAAAGCAGCGTTAGCCAAAGGTACAACGGGGATATTCATGGACCCCCATGAAATCGCTAACGTATTCGGAACAGAGGGTGTCAAATGGATGCACGAAGAAGGACAGGGTCTGCCACTTAAGGTATACACAACATTCCCTTCCTGTGTTCCCGCAACGGACGACTTGGAAGATGCAGGCGCCACGCTAGAAGTATCCGATATCGCCGAAGGAATGACATGGGATGGCGTTGAAGGTCTTGGCGAAGTGATGAACTTCCCCGGGGTAGTCTTTGGTGATCCCAAGATGGCTGGAGAAATCGAAGCTACCCTGCGTGCAGGCAAAACCGTAACCGGACACTTCCCAGCTGAAGATGAGCCCATGCTACAAGCTTATATCGCCTCTGGTGCAAGTTCTTGCCACGAAACAGTAACCAAAGAACAAGGCCTACTCAAACTCCGCTTAGGAATGCACCTCATGGTACGCGAGGGATCAGCTTGGAGGGACGTCAAAGAGGTAATTAAAGTCGTGACCGAGGATCATGTACGCACTGATAATATCCTGCTTGTTACAGATGATACCTACCCTCAAACGCTGGTAGAGAAAGGTCATCTCAATCATGTTGTGCGCCGAACAATCGAGGAAGGCGTTGACCCTGTAACTGCTATTCAAATGGGAAGTATCAATACCGCGCGTTATTTCAAGTTAGACGGCGATATTGGCGGCATAGCCCCTGGTAAATGCGCTGATATCTTGTTGATCGACGATCTTCACCGTATGGAGCCATCAACCGTCATCGCAGATGGTACTGTTGTATATGATAGCGGAGAACTCAAAGTCGAATTTCCAGTCTATGACTACCCCGCTAAAGCAAAAAGTTCTGTCCATTTGGCACGGCCGTTAGAATCGCAAGACTTTCTGCTCACAAGCGTTAGTAGCCTTGACGAGACTACTGTCCAAGTTATTGATGTTATCGAGAACAGTGCTCGCACAGCCAAAACAACCGCTAAGTTACAAGTGTCCAATGGAATCATTCAACCCGACCTTGAGGGTGATGTGATTCAACTAGCCTGCATCGAACGCCATCAAGGAACAGGAGACATCTCGCTAGCTTTCGTTAGAGGCTTCAAGCTTAAGCGGGGAGCCGTTGCCTCCACCGTAGCCCACGATAGTCACAACTTGCTCGTGATGGGTACAAATCCTGATGATATGGCCGTTGCAGCCAATGAATTGGCGAAGCAAGGTGGCGGTATGATCGTCGTCCTTGATGGCGAAGTTCTAGCAGCGGTACCTATGGCTATCGCAGGTCTCATGTCTGATCAACCGCTAGAAACCGTCGTTCAGCAGGTTAGTGAACTCGAAGCGGCTTGGAAAACACTTGGTTGTCCTTTGAATGCACCGTTTATGACCTTCTCGCTGGTTGCTCTTCCGGTCATTCCAGAGATTCGTATATCCAATCGCGGACTCGTTGATGTAACACAGTTCAAACTGATTCCTGTCGAAATTACGGAATAGCGGAATCAAGACAAGAAATTGCCCCATCCATAACAACAAGCCCGGGTTGGTTACCCCGGGCTTGTTTATTTCTATATGATAGTCTGGTGTTGTTCAAGATTCAAACATTGTTACCCCTTTAGTCCTGTAGTAGAAATACCCTCAACGAAGTACTTCTGTGCAAAGAAGAACAACAATATGCAAGGTAGTACGCTGACTACAGACATCGCAAGCACCTGGTTCCATGATACTGCTGACGATGCATCAAGCGATAGCCGCAGCCCCAGTGATACGGTAAACTTCTTAACGCTACTGATGTAAATAATAGAGTTAAAAAAGTCGTTCCAGGTCCACATGAACTGAAATATTCCCACGGAGAAGAGGGCTGGTTTACACAAGGGGAGCAACACCCGAGTCAACACTGAAAATGAATTACAGCCATCGATGGTTGCAGCTTCATCCAAGTCTACAGGCAGTCCCCGAATAAACTGAATCATCATATAAACGAAGAAGGCGCCAGTTGCAAATGCTGCTGGTATAATAAACGGTAAATACGTATCCAGCCAGTTCATTTTGTTAAATAAAATATACCGCGGGATCATGATCGATGCGTTGGGTAACATTAATGTAGCGATCATGATAGAGAACAACATCGTTTTAAATGGAAAATTAAATCTCGCAAAGCCGTATGCCACTATAACGCTCGAAATAATTGTAAATACAACAGTAGGTATGACCAATTTCAATGTATTAATAAAAAAGTCCTGAAAGCCATACTGTCCTGTCCCTTGCCAACCAAGAACATAAGAATCCCATACATAGGTGCTTGGAAGTAACTTACTCGACCCGAAAATATCTGCATTAGTCTTAAACGATGAAGTAAACAACCAGATGAGCGGGTAGACCATCACAAGGCCGAGAATAATCAGAAAAGCATATCTAAGTAGTGAGTCAGTCTTGCTGTTTGATTCTCTCATGATTTATTATCTCCCGTCCTCATAGTATACCCAGCTATTGGATGTTTTGAAGATGATGGCGGTTACCACCATGATGATGAGGAACAGAATCCATGACAAGGCAGAGGCGTAACCCATTTTGAAGAACGTAAAGGCTTCTTCATATAGCTTCAAAGCGTATAAATAGGTTGATTTCATTGGCCCACCATTTGTAATGACGAACGCCCCGGTAAACTCTTGAAAAGCATTGACCATCTGCATGACCAGATTAAACAATACAATAGGTGTAAGTAACGGCACCGTGATCTTAAAGAACATACGAAATTTAGATGCTCCGTCAATGGAACCAGCTTCGTACAAATCATTAGGAATCTGTTGAATTCCCGCTAAGAACAACACCATAGATGAACCAAATTGCCACACCGTCAGTAGGCCTAACGTATACAGAGCCACATCTGGGCTACCAAGCCAATCAACAGGCCCTATGTTAAGATAGCCCAGCATATTATTGATAACCCCTTCCTTCATAAAGAGGAAGCGCCATAATACAGAAATAGCTACACTTCCTCCAAGAATGGAGGGAAGATAATAGACCGTTCTGAAGAAATTGATTCCCTTCAGTTTCGCACTGAGCAGTACAGCTATGAACAGGGCAAAGGCAAGCTTTACCGGAACCGCGAGAAGAACATAAATTCCCGTCACCTTTAGCGACTGGTAGAAGTCAGGATCAGCCGTGAAAATTCTCTTATAATTATCCCAACCTATAAATTTTGCCGAGCTCACCATGTTATAATCCGTAAATGAGTAATACAGTGATGACAGAAACGGATAGAACTGAAAGATTAGCAAACCTATAATCCATGGTGCAATGTATAGCAGTCCGATGTACTGATAGTTTTTCTTAGCTTTTATTTTTTTCTTCATGCTTTTCTGCGTCTTGCCTACTAACGAATGAGATACAGACATAGCGGACTCTCTCCCTTCCTATCACAAGAATCTATTTTTATTTTCTGTCTTTAATTTCTTTAAGCTTGGAAGTTAAGCTGGCTATAAGCTCATCCGCAGCTTCCTCAGGTGTCGATTTCCCATAGCTTACCTTCTGAATGATGTCTTCCAGTACCTTTTGTACTTCAGAATTGTTGGCTACACTATTATCCACGATTCCTGCATGACTGAGACCAAGCTCTACCGCGTTCGTAATCGCAGCATCAATTTTCCCAGCTGCTACAGCCGCCTCTTGTGAAGATTTAACCGGTGGAACGGACCGAACATCACCCAGAATAGCGGCAGCCTCTTTATCATTCATGAACCAACTTAAGAACTTGGAGGCCTCTTCCTGATGCTTGCTTTTATTGCTGATTGCAAAAAGTTGTGAAGGTCTTACCAGCACCCCCGTGTCCTTGGCATCCTTAGCAATGACGGGAAGACTCGTAACTATCTCAACACCATCAGGTAAAACGTTCTTAAGTGAGAGCAACGTACTACTCATCGATGGTGCCATTGGAATTTCCTGATTGATCCACTTCGGATTTTGATCGATCTTACCGAAGAAGAGATCACTTTCACCAATAGGCTGGTAAACCCCTGCTTCCATGGCTTTATGAAGCCACTCAAAGCTTGCTACGGCATCTTCCTTGCTAAATCCAACTGTATAATCTTCATTAACCCATTGTGCACCTGTGCGTTGCTTCAACATGGTTACGATATCCTGGCGTAAAGCTGCGTGGTCCGCGAGCAAAAGATATTTAGAGCTATCTTCCTCATGTAACTTCTTTCCTGCCTCATAAATAGAATCCCAATCCCACTCTACGTCGGTTTGAATTCCCAATTTATCTGCAAGGGTTTTATTTATAATCATGCAATAAGAATTTACCCCAGTAGGTACTGCAACAAGCTGGTCATTGTACACACCGAAATTATTCAGGAAATCCTGATCAAAGCCTGCAGCGTCGAATTCCGAACTGTTGCCTAGATCAAGAAAGAAATCTCCTTTACTTGTTAATTCCTGCAGCCAAGGCAGATCAAGCTGCATTATATCTGCTGAGGTACCACCCGCCAATTGAGTCTTAATTTTCTGTTCGTAGCCATCAAAGCCCTGATACTCCGCTTCAATCGTTACGTTTGGCGCAATCTGCTTATAAGCTTCAATAGCAGCTATGGTGGCAGCATGACGATCCTCTCCACCCCACCAACTAAATCGCAAGGTTATTTTCTCATCTGAACTAACTGTTCCACCGGTCGTGTTATTTTTTCCAGTAGCTTCTTTATTTCCCGTGGAGCAGGCACTAAAAAGTGTAAGAATCAATACAGTCACAAAGAATAATGCCCCTATTTTTCTTCTTTTCATCGTTCATTCTCCTTTGACTACATTTAATGTAAGCGCTTTTAATTATAAGCCCCAATTCCACCGTTTTTAAGGGAGCTAATCTTAGAAAAAGGTATCAAAAAACACGCTTATTCAAGAAAAGGTATCCTATTGTTGTGAAATGAATCATTATTACAGTTGTTCAAGTTATCTGCGAAATAGCTTACTATAGTATTAATTCAATCTGGTATACTCAACATTGTAAGCCTTTACATTACATCAGAGGTGAAATCATGTACAACCTGTTAATTGTTGATGATGAAGTTGAAACGAGAGAAGCCCTCTCCAGTTATTTCCCTTGGGATGAAGTCGGGTTTGATATTATCGGTCAAGTTAGTAATGGACAAGAAGCTCTCCAATTTATCGCTGGAGATGAACGCGTCGATGTTGTTCTTACAGATATAAAGATGCCTGTCATGTCAGGTATTGAACTTGCAGAGAATCTATACAAAAGCAAGCGGAATATCAAAATCGTATTTCTTAGCGGTTACCGTGATTTTGAATATGCTCAGAAAGCACTTCATTACAAAGTTACTAACTATGTGCTTAAGCCCGCCAAATACCACGTTCTTATGGATGTGTTTATCAAGGTTAAAGAAGATATCGAGACTGAGAATACGGTTAACGAGGGACCTCCAAAGCTGGAGATAGATAGGCTTAAAGGGGATGAAAGTCTCATTATCAATAAAATTAAGACTTATGTAAATGAAAATTACAGCGAAGCTTCACTTGAAGAAGTAGCCAAACAGGTTCATATGAATGCCAACTACCTTAGTTTCTTTTTCAAACAAAAAACGGGACAGAACTTCTCAGATTACCTTCTAAAAGTCAAGATGGAGATGGCAGTCCACCTGCTTCAAAATGTCAGCTATAAAACCTATGAAATTAGTGAAATGATCGGTTATAGCAATGCCAAAAATTTCACACGCACATTCAAGGGCTATTATGGGAAGACACCTAGCGAATATAGAAATGGACAAGTCGCTCCATGAGAGAGAAGTACTTTATCAAACAATTAGCCACCTTTCTTATTCCACTACTTATTCCAATCATTATACTTGGTTCTCTCTCTACCATTACGACACAGCATGACATCAAAGCTGATATTAACCAAAACAGCAGTTTCCTGCTACTCCAATCTCAAACACAACTTGAAATGATTTTAAATGAACTAGATACCCTGTATCTAGCCCTTTATGATAATGCGGATATATTTAACGAGCTGTCTATTATACTTAAAAGTCCATATTATACCTATGAGAGTTCGACCTCGAACAGGATCATTTCCAGCTTTTTGAATGCCTTTACAAGCTCAAAACCCTATATTCAATCATTTTATCTCTATGTCGACAACCCGCATAACCGATTTTTATCTTCCGTCGACGGACTGGTAACTTTGGATCATTTTTACGATACGGCATGGTATGACCAGTTTATGAACTATACTGATTCCGCAAAAAAATGGACATCCCGAAGGGATATCCGCTTTTATGAGTTTGAGACAACTCCTACACCTATCGTTACTTTCTATAATGTACTGGTCCCGCAAAAAACAGCAATTATTCTTAATATTCGGCCAAAATACATCGAGAATATTTTAGACGATATTACAACTTATCAAGGTCAGCATTTGTTTGTGTTGGATGAAGAAGACAACATCATCTTCTCCAACCAACATAAAGAGCTCTTTGAGGATAAAGATATTCAGTGGATCGCTGATCACCCTTCAGGATCGTTTGATATGACTACATCACAGGGGAAAGTCAATATCACCAAGGTTGAATCCGAACGTTATAAATGGAAATATGTCTCTGTCATTCCTCATTCCGAGTTGTATAAGACACCTTCTCGTATCCTTTACCTTACGCTTGTATTTGTAGGTATATCCGTAGTGTGTGGATTTTTCCTCACTTATTATTTAGTACGACGAAATTATAAACAGCTAAAGATGATTCGGACGCTCATCAAGTCAGCTGATGACACCCATGTCCTACCAAAGCCACCCGTAAAGGTAAGGGATGAATATACTTATATTATCCAAAATATGATCACCCATTTTATCGAGCATCGGTATATCCGAACACAACTTTTGGAGAAAAAGTATAGATTGCAGGTAATGGAACTATTAGCCCTACAATCCCAGATCAACCCACATTTTCTGTATAATACCTTGCATTCGGTATATTGGGAATCTGTAGCATTGACCGGGAAGCCTAATAAAGTCAGTGAGATGATTGAGAACTTATCCGACTTATTGTCCTACTCCTTCAGCAACCCTACTAAAACCGTAACCTGGAGCGAAGAAATAGCCAATTCCATCAGTTATATCAATATTCAAAAAAAGCGATATAAAGATAAGTTTGACGTGATCTTTGAATACGAGGAGGAAATAACTAAGCTATATACGATGAAACTACTCTTGCAGCCACTTCTGGAAAACAGTCTCTACCACGGAATTAAGGAGAAAGAAGGCCTCGGACTCATCAAAGTCAAGCTAACCCTAAAGGAAGAGCAGCTTTCTATCGTGGTCATTGATAACGGAATTGGGATCGACCCCCTAAGACTAAGTCAAATTCAACAGCGGCTGGAGTCTGATGAGGAACGAACGAAACATGTTGGCTTGTTTAATACCAACAAGAGATTGAAGTTAACTTATAACAATAAATATAATTTCCGCATCCGAAGCAAGCTCGGCTTGGGTACTATGGTTGAAATTGTAATTCCAATACGGCAAGAGCGTTATGAATGATCATAACGCTCAAATTTTACGGTCCTTACACCTTCATCAGGTCGTTATCATTCAGGTCTATTCTGCTTTCGATATTGCAGCGGTGAACGCTTCGTAATCTGTTTAAATACCCTTCCAAAGTGAGCAATGCTATCAAAACCTGTCTGCTCAGCAATTTTCGTAACCTTCCAATTAGTATCCCGCAATAAGGCCTGCGCTTCTCTAATTCGCACATAGTTAATATACTCTATAACCGTAAACCCTGTTGTCTTCTTGAAAATACGGCATAGATACGTTGCACTGATAAAAAAATTCTCCGCGATCCCCTCAAGTGTCAGCTTCTCCGCAAAATAAGTATTCAAGTATTCAATGATGCCATATACCCTTCGTTGCGTTTCATTGTCTTCAGGGAGCACAGGTTCGGGCTTCTCCTCACGTATTCGTCCGAGAATAATCAGAAGTTGAAGAAGCAAGGCCTGCAAATAGGGGGTACTCCAGAGTGAGTCCTCTTGTTGCTCTCGCAGCATCATGTAGAGTAGGTCAACAATCCTTCCTTGCTCATGAACACTAGGCCGAAGCAAAAAACTCTCTCCCTGAAACAAGGGCAACCGATTGACCCCCATCTCCACCACGGACTGAATAAATAGATCATCAAAATTGATCAATATCCTTTCATGATTGGAAGTCCCTTTACTAGTTGTACGGTGCAGTTGATTCTTATTAATAAATAGCAAATCACCCACCTGAAGTGCGTAAATACGATTGTTAATGTAATAGTAGCGTTCACCAGCCAGCAAATAATAGATTTCATAAGTTTCATGAAAGTGGTCAGAGTCCATATTAAACTGCCCTGTCCGCTTGATTTGCTCTATTTCAAAAAATGGCACTGCACTCATTAGTCATACCTCATTCTTTGAAAGGATAAAATATGCATAGTTTTTAGTGAAACGACTAGAAAAAGCTTAGATTTTCACATTTCATATACTATAAGATAGATTCAAATCAAAGTAAATGGAGTGATCACCTTGTCGAAAAAGAAATATGTCATCGTAGGTACCGGAGGTCGAGCCGAATTTTTCTATAGTGAATTGATTACAACTTATAAAGAAACTTCAGAGTTAGTAGCGATATGCGATGTCAATCAGACGAGAATGAATTATGCCAATCAACTTTTAGTGGACAAATACAACTATCATGCTGTCGCTACCTATAAAGCGGAGGATTTTGATCGTATGATCGAGGAGCATAAACCTGATTTTGTACTTGTATGTACGATTGATCGTACTCACCATAAATATATCATTCGCGCCATGGAACTAGGCTGTGACGTCATTTCAGAAAAACCTATGACCACAGATGAGGAGAAATGCAAGGAAATATTTGATGCGATCGAACGAACTGGCCAAAATCTTCGTGTAACGTTCAATTACCGCTATGCTCCTCATAATACCAAGATTAGAGAAGTTATTATGGATGGAACGATTGGCGAAATTCTCTCGGTGAATTTTGAATGGCTGCTGAATACTGAGCATGGAGCTGACTACTTCCGTAGATGGCATCGCGATAAGCGTAATAGCGGGGGATTACTTGTACACAAGTCAACGCATCATTTTGACCTGATGAACTTCTGGTTGGATTCCAAACCGGATACGGTTTTTGCGATGGGCGACCTGCGGTATTACGGCAAGGAGAACGCTGAGAAACGTGGTATCACAGATTTTTATCAACGTGCATATGGCAGTGAAGCTGCCCAGAATGATCCTTTTGCCTTACACCTTGATCAGAATGAGCATTTAAAGAGTATGTATCTAGATGCCGAGCATGAAGATGGGTACCAGCGCGATCAAAGCGTGTTCGGAGATAATATCAGTATTGAAGATACGATGAGCGTAATGGTCAAGTATAAGAACAAAACAGTGATGAACTATTCACTAAACGCTTATATGCCTTGGGAAGGTTTTATTATTGTTTTCAATGGCACTGAAGGACGTATGGAAGTACGTGTTACAGAGAAGTCCTATGTGAATTCCGGGGGCAAAAAAGAGAATGAAGGCGCGTTGGAAGGAATGAGTATTGTTATTTACCCTCATTTCAAAGAACCATATTCTGTGGAGTTTGAACAAGGGGCTGGTGGCCATGGCGGCGGCGATCCGGTTATGCTTCGTGACATTTTTGAAAAGAAGCAGGAGGATCGTTTCAATCGTGCCGCTTCCCATATAGATGGAGCGCTCTCCATTATGACTGGCATTGCGGCTAACCGCTCCATCCGTACAGGACAACCTGTGAAGATAGACGACCTCTGGCAAAATTAAGAGCCCGTACTGTTGGACATCAAGATCCTAAATTCATACCAAGCCTGGGGTAGCTTCAACTACCTCAGGCTTGTTTTTTTAGATAGTTGCGGTTGAGCACCCTATTTCCACAGAACACGCAATACGAATATTCTCAGCCGGACGATCTCGATGATTGGCCCGCCACAACAGTTGTTCAAAAGCTCTAGCACCAATATTGCTACCGTTCACCCTTACTGAAGTCAAATGATTCTTCGATTCGGAATCTTCTCCATCGCTCAGCAGATCAAAGCCAGTAACGGATACATCCACTGGTACGTGAAGCCCTTGGGACGACACCCACTTGATAACCTGTCTAGCAACTAGATCGTTCGCACATACCAACGCGCTCGGAAGCTTCGGCATTGTACTAAGCGCATCTCCCACTTCCCGAATGTCAAAATAATGGCTTGGAACATCCGCGATCGCACAGTACGACTTCTCCAGAGGCAATGCAGCATGAATTAAAGCTCTGGTAAATCCGAACCAACGTTCATTAAAGGACAAGCAATTTTGGATATTACCGATAAATCCAATGGATGTATGACCTAGTGAGATTAGATGACTTGTAAGTTCGAATACACTTTGTTCACTCTCCATCATAACCGTATCACAAATCATATCCTTCGTTTGAAAGTCCGCATGACAATCGATCAACACGGTAGGGAGACCCCATCCCTTCAAGGCATGAATATAATCCTTTGAGGTCAGCCCCGCTGCAATGACCCCATCGATCTCTCTGTTACTTAATGAATGCGGAATCTTCAACTCTTTACAGTCCTGAGGCGAAATAAAGTGTAGCACCATCGCACAGCCATAATATCTTGCGGTTTCTTCTACTCCCCTGAGCACATCCACCCAGTATCCTTGCTGCGACATCCCTATCCCAGAAGGAATAAGTAGAGCAATGGTTCGCAGCGCTCCAAGTGAGCCGTCTGATGTACCTGATCCAACTGCAGAATTTCTTCCACTTTTACCGAGGGCAGGAGTTATTTCTCGGCCATAATGTTTATAACCTATCTCAGCTGCCATATTTAACACCCGCTCGCGCGTTGATTCCGGTACCCCTTCATTTCCATTTAGAGCTTTCGAGACCGTCGTCCGCGACAAACCAAGTCGATTCGCAATATCAAGTGAGGTCATTTTCCTCTTCACTGATTTACAACCCCTTATGAATAATGTTCAATTTGTTAACTAATTGTATATTTTAATATGAAAATAGCATTTATATTTTACTTTATCTACACCAACTTTACATTATGAACAAAATAAACACAAATATAGTTTACGTTAATTTTGGACCATTGTATAATGAGGTCACTTCAAACGAAAACGGAAGGATGAAATGAACCTATGAAACTAATCCTGAATAACTGGAAATTTAAAGCATGCGACGATACAGAGTGGCTCCCGGCAACTGTACCGGGCTGCGTTCATACTGATTTGCTGGACAATGGAATTATTGCTGATCCCTTCAATGGAACAAATGAACAAAATGTACAGTGGATCGACAAGAAAGATTGGGAATATGTAGCTTTATTTGATGCGGATGAAGCTTTGTTGAATCATCGACATGTGGAGCTTATATTTGAAGGTCTCGATACCTATGCAGATGTAACTTTAAACGGTAAGGCAGTGCTGTCTGCTGATAATATGTTTCGTACTTGGAGTGTAGATGTACATAACTTATTGCACCCCCGTAACAATCAGCTTCATATCACTTTCCGGTCACCGATTGCAGAGGACTTACCTAAGCTTGAGGCTCTAGGGTACGCTTTACCAGCACCAAACGACCAGTCGGAAGGTGGAGGGTTAGCCGATAAAAAGGTCAGCATATTTGCACGTAAAGCCCCTTACCATTACGGCTGGGATTGGGGTCCACGATTTGTCACGAGTGGTATTTGGCGCGAAACCCGTTTAGAAGCTTGGTCTGAAGTGAAGATCACCGATCTGTACATGGAGCAAAAAGAGGTCACTCCTCAGCTTGCGAAATTGACTGCTGTCATCGAAGTGGAGAGCGCTCAGGCCTACTCAGGTTTAATTAAACTGTCTACCAAAAGCTTAGAATGGGAGCTTAATGTGGATCTCACCCCGGGAACCAACCACATCAATCACGGATTCGAAATAACTAACCCTGACCTATGGTGGTCACGTGGGTTAGGAGAGCCACATCTGTACGAATTCAAAGTGGAATTTAATCACGCGGGCAATTCATTAGCAGAACGGACTGTACGAACCGGTCTGAGAACCATCAACCTCATTCGGAAGAAGGATAAGAAGGGTAGTTCTTTTTACTTCGAGTTGAATGGTATTCCTGTCTTTGCTAAAGGTGCTAACCACATTCCAAATGATAGCTTTGCTTCGCGGGTGACCAAAGAAAGATACGAGCACGAAATCGCCAGTGCGGCTATAAGCAACATGAATATGCTTCGCGTATGGGGCGGTGGCATCTATGAGCAAGATGTATTCTATGAATTGTGCGATGAATACGGAATACTCGTGTGGCAAGATTTCATGTTCGCCTGCAGCATGTATCCAGGAGACGAAGCTTTTCTTCACAACGTTCAGATCGAAGCGGAAGAGAATATCAAGCGACTTCGGAACCATCCTTCCATTGCCTTATGGTGCGGTAACAATGAGATGGACTCCGCTTGGGCACATTTTGACGAGCATGCCGGATGGGGCTGGAAGCAAAGTTATAACGAGCAGCAGCGAGAGCAAATTTGGTCTGATTATGAAGCCATTTTCCATCAGTTGCTTCCCGAAGCCGTAGGCAAGTTACATCACAACGTAGCCTACTGGCCTTCCTCACCGCTGCAAGCTTTAACAGAGAATAAAGATCAGCATTCACATGCATTATCTAGCACGGGCGATATTCATTATTGGGGAGTATGGCATGCAGCGGAGCCGTTTGAGAATTACAATGCTAAAGTTGGACGGTTCATGAGTGAGTACGGGTTCCAGTCCTTCCCGGAAGAGAAATCCGTATACACCTATGCCGAGCCTTCTGATATGGAGCTGGAATCTGCTGTCATGCTGTGCCACCAACGCAATAATGATGGTAACCGACTAATCAAACAGTATATGGATATGTATTTACCGGAGCCGAAGGATTTCTCCTCCTTCCTCTACATGAGCCAAATCCTTCAGGCAGAAGCCATGAAGACAGCGATCGAAGCCCACCGCCGGAACAAGCCTTATTGCATGGGCTCTCTATACTGGCAAATCAATGATTGTTGGCCGGTAGCTTCTTGGGCGAGTATGGATTACTTCGGCCGCTGGAAAGCTGCCCAATATTATATTAAGAATAGTATGCGTGACATCATGGTCTCCATTGATAGCAGTAGCACCGAGAATTTAGATATTCATGTTGTGTCCGATGTTCTGACCCCATTGGATGGTAAGCTCGTAATAGAATCATTTGATTTGGGTGGTCAATTGCTCAAGACGTTGGAGCAGCAAATAAGTGTGGAACCAAACTCCGCGACGCTAGTTAAGTCTGTAAACAAAGCCGAGTGGATAGGAACCAGCGACAATCAGGAAGTCGTGCTTCGGGCAACCTTGGAGCAGGGCGATCAAGTACTGGATCGCAAAATGCACTTTTTCACAGCGACTCAAGAGAGTAAGCTTCCGGTTGCAAAGATTACATGCAGAGCAGATGATGAGGCTGCAGGAATCTACACGCTAGAAAGTGATGTTCTAGCCAGAGGAGTATGGTTGTCCACTCAAACTGAAGGCATCTTTAGCGACAACTTCTTTGACCTAATTCCAAGCCAACCTGTCACTGTACAATTCCAGGCAAGGGGCAAGGAAGGTAAGCCATTCTCTCCTTCAGCAGCGGAAAATCTGACCGTGTGTTCTATGGCAGATTTCATCAAATAAGTTAGATAAGATATGTCCCCATTAAACACAGAAGCTGCCTCCATGTAGAAATTCTACTTAGAGGCAGCTTCTATATTTTTTATCATCGAATAAGTCTCCTAAATGGAAATGATCTGCAGACAATTTTGTATTTCTTTGATCGCTTCTGTTCCGCTCCATTCTTTGCGATATCCTAGGCAGGCGCAGATCATCTCTGTCTCTTGCTCGGTATATCTTTTCCGATAATGGACATGTCCCATAATGCCATAGCGCACCTGATATTTGTGATACAATGTCGCATACTCATTACTTCCCAGGAAGGCGTTAAAATACTGCCACTGCGGGTGATCAATAGGTGCCTTGAAATGCGGATGAGTTAACATATGCGTCACCATAATAATCTTCTTGTTACGGTATTTCTCCAATTCATTCTCCAGATGTTGATAGAAATAGCGGTGGATTTCACGGTTACCCATGCCCCATTTGACATAAATACTATCCTGCCATGTCCGATCCATCGCATGCATCTTCTCGAAATCTTCAAAGCTGTATTTCGGCTCACCCATCGTATAATCGTACCAGCCTGAATTTCCGATTACGACCCAATCGTTGCCCAGCTCAAACGGTTTTTCATTTAGACATCTTTCAAAGGATTGAAACTGTCTGTAAATTTCCCATGTATCCATCACTCCGTTATCTTTACTCCAATAATCATGATTTCCAGGAACGAACAGCACGGGAATACCCGATCCTGCCTGAAGCATATTTAGAACAGCAATACTCCGACTTACATCATTGGAAATATCTCCAGCTATAATAAGATAATCAAGTCCACTTGAACGAACTACTTGCAGCAATATCTCTTCAATCAGTAAATCTCCGGGCTGCTCATTAAGGTCAACATGTAGATCTGATATAACTCCTATTTTCATCGGCTACTTCCGCCTCCTCATATAAATGACAGCTAACATGATGACTAGAATCATGCGGTTGTAATATTGGCGCCTCCTGCTTACACTTCTCCATCGCAAATGGGCATCTTGGGTGAAATGTACAACCCTTCGGCGGATGAATTGGATTAGGAACATCCCCTTTTAGCAGGACCCGTTCCTTCCTTTCACCTTTCACATTGGGTATAGCTGAAAATAACGCCCGAGTGTATGGATGAAGTGGTTCAGCACCTGACTCGACATCGAATATTTCTACTATTTTTCCCAGGTACATAACGCCTACCCGATCGCTCATATATTGAACGACATTGAGATCATGCGAAATAAAAAGATAGGTTAATCCGCGTTTTTGCTGTAATTCTTTCAGTAGATTCAAAATTTGTGACTGAACCGATACATCCAATGCAGACACTGCTTCATCGATGACGATAAACCTAGGGTTTAAGACCAAGGCGGAGGCAATCCCTACCCTTTGCCTTTGTCCACCACTTAATTCATGAGGGTAGCGTTTGAGATAACTTGGATCCAATCCAACCTGCTCTAACACTTCTGCCACCATTTTTTGCCGCGTTGTCTTGTCGCCAATTTTATGAATAATTAAGGGCTCTTCTAAGAGCCAGCCGATTTGTTTTTTCGGATTTAATGAGGAATAAGGATCCTGGAATACAATTTGCAGTTCCTGACGCAGTGATTTCATCGCTTTTTTCGGAATATCCGTAATATTCCGTTCACCAAAGTAGATGTTCCCCTTCGTGTGCTGCAACAGATGGACCAGCATTTGTCCTGTTGTTGATTTGCCACAGCCACTTTCACCAACTAAGCCAAAGGTCTCCCCTTGACCAATCTCAAAAGAAATGTCGTCCACAGCTCTAACATATTGTTTCTCTTCCAGCAGTCCTTGTCTTGATACCTCGTAATGTTTCGATAAGGACTTTACCCGGACCAAAGGTTCAGTCATATAACTTCACCTACTTCTGAATACAGATGGCAGCGAACACGATGAGTATCCGACACGGGTGCAAGATCAGGAACACTTCGTTCACATGTAGGGGAAGCACTTGAACAACGTCCCACAAATGGACACCCCGTTGACCGCTCGGTAATCGCCGGCACGCGTCCGGATATGGTATACAAGGGCTGACCTCTCTTCTCTATATCAGGGATCGACTGTAGCAATCCGAGGGTATAGGGATGTTTGGGCGCTTCTAATAATTCCGCCACAGGGGCGTCCTCTACGATATATCCGGCATACATCACAATCACTCGATCACATACTTCACGGATGACTCCTAGATCATGGGATATAAATATAATTGCTGTACCTGTCTCTTGGTTCATTTGCCGAAGCAGATCAAGAATCTGTGCCTGAATAGTCACATCCAGCGCTGTTGTTGGCTCGTCGGCAATCAACAGCTGCGGTTCGCAAATGAGCGCCATGGCAATCATGACTCTTTGTCTCATTCCACCGGATAGCTGATGAGGATATTCATGATATAGCTGCTCCACTCTAGAGAGGCCCACTTTGGCCATCATTTCGAGGGCCCGCTGCTTGGCCTCCTTTTTCGAGATAGCAGAATGAATCCGAACGGTCTCCTCAATCTGTCTGCCAATGGGTACTAACGGATTCAAGGCTGTCATGGGGTCCTGAAAGATCATCGATATTTGTTTCCCTCTGATCTTGCACCAGGCCTCCGCCGTCAAGTTAGTCACATCCGAGTCACCTAACACAATCTTGCCCTTTGAAATTTTAGCCGCACCAGGTAATAGCCCCATCACTGATAATGAAGTGAGACTTTTTCCACAACCGGATTCACCGACAATACCCAACACTTCTTTTTCCCGAACCTCGAATGAGATGCCCTGCAGAGCAGGATAGTCTTTCTTCCCAACGGAAAATGCCACTTCTATATCCTGCATTGCCAATAGAGCTGGCTCCACTGATCGTCCCCCCTAGCCCTTCCTGTCGTAAAGATCGCGAATTCCGTCACCTATTAAATTGAAGCCAAGAACCATGATTGTAATGACCATACCTGTAATCAAGACATACCAAGGAGCATTTATCATAAAAGGTTGTGCCTCATTCAGCATTCTGCCCCAGCTTGGATTCGGAGGTTGTACTCCAAGTCCCAAATAGCTTAATCCTGCTTCCGCTAGAATCGATCCCGAGAATCTTAGTGAAGTCGCAACAACGAGAGATGACACCATATTCGGCAGGATATGATAAAAGATAATACGCAGTGCTCCTGCCCCTTTAGCTATAGATGCTTTGACAAAATCAAATTCCTTGTACTGGATAAAGCCGCTACGGGCAATCCGCGAAAATGAAGGGATACTCATAATCCCCAATGCGATAATGGTATTATTAAGCCCGGGGCCAAATACGGATACTAGCATAATCGCCAGCAGTATACCTGGAAATGCTAGCATGGCATCGATGATGCGCATAATAATTTCGTCCAACCAACCGCCAAAATACCCCGCAATCGCACCAATCAATACCCCAAACACTAATCCAATGGCCACGGAACTAAAACCGATAAGAAATGCGGTTTGCGCCCCATTCATGATTCGACTGAAGATATCCCGACCGAAGTTATCGGTCCCGAATAAATGAGTTAGCTGCGGACCCGCCAAACGCATGCTAGGATTCATCTCGTTAGGTCCATAAGGCGTATAGAACAAACTGATAAGCATCAGCATCAGCAATGCTCCAATTAGAGAACTTCCTATCACCAACGGCTTACTTTTGAATAATTGCTTAAAGTTCATATCTTCACCTTTTCAATCGAATACGAGGATCGATGACCTTATAGAGAATATCGATGATAAAGTTAATACTGACGACAATAATTGCAATGTATAGCACCATCGTTTGTACCAGTGGTAAGTCCCTTGTACCTATTGAGGTAACGAGCAAACTCCCGATTCCAGGGAGTGCAAATACGTTTTCAACCACGATACTGCCTCCCAGTGTATCTGCAATTAATAAACCTACAATTGTAATAACCGGAATAAGTGCATTACGTAAAATATGACGATACATGATTCCCTGCTCATGTTGACCCTTACTTCTTGCAGTCCGTACATAGTCCATACGAGATTGATCTAGCAGCGTATTTCTTAAATAGCGAATCACTACGGCAATCCCCGGAATAGCCAGGGCAAGCGAAGGTAAGAACAGCGATTTGATCGCTCCAATCGAATCTTCACTCCAAGGCGTATATCCGTAGGTCGGAAATAGTTTGAGCGTTACGGAAAATAGTAAAATAAGAATAAAAGCTAACCAAAATGAGGGTATAGACACACCAAGCTGAGTAAAAAGTGATAAGAGAAGTGCCGACAATTTACCGTCTTTTCTTGCAATATAGATCCCTAGGGGAAGCCCTACGAGCAGGGTCAACCCCAGGGAAAACAAAGCTAGCGATAGCGTAACCGGAAGGTGCTCCACTAACATGTCGGCTACCGGTCTGTGATAACGAATGGAAGTCCCGAAATCACCCGATAGCGTATCCTTAATCCACGTTAGATAACGTTCTCCCGCTGATCGATCAAGTCCCATAGTTTCACGCAGGGCGGCAATCTGCTGAGGGTCTGCATCCACACCTAGAATGATTTGAGCAGGATCCCCCGGCAAGATTTGAAATACTAGAAAGGTAATAACTGAAACAAGTATCAGTGTCGAAACAAATGCAACCAGCTTTCGAATATAAAATCTCAAGGATCATTTCCCCTACTTTATTATTCTGTGTAGTACATCTCGGCAAAATTGTATTTTTGCACCGGGTACATTTTGAAGCCCTGCAAATTGCCCTTCATCGCTACGGTTCGGCTAGGGTCCATGATATAGACAGCCACTGCCTGTTCAGTTAATACGGTCTGAGCTTGCTTATATAAATCAACTCTTTTGACCTCATCGATTTCTGTCTTTCCTTGATTGACTAACTTATCAAAGTCACTATTACTAAATTTAAAGAAGTTCTTAGCATAGTTTGTTTCATATCTTCCTAATACTTCATGTGGATCAAGCTTGCCCGTTAATCCAACAATCGTAGCTTCGTACTTGGCATTGTTATATACATCCTCTAGCCAGCTACTCCATTCAACTTGCTTAATAGTGACTTTAATACCCACATTCTTCAGCTGATCTGCGATGACTTGAGCCGTATCGACATGAAATTGATAATTTGATGGAACCGTTAGTGTTAAATCAAATCCATTTTCATAGCCTGCTTCCTTTAATAGTTGCTTAGCTTTATCGATACTCGGCGTATAGTAATCTTCTAAGCCATCTTGAAAATACATCTTCATGGCAGGACTCATATTTGAACCTAATTTCGTCCCGTTTCCTTCAGCAACAGTCTGTATAATGACATCCTTATCAATGGCATAGTTAATCGCCTGACGGACCTTCACATCATTTAATGGTTTAACGGAATTATTTAATGCCATGAGTTGCACCATATTTTGTGGCCCAGATACCACTGTATATCCGTCGCCTAATTGAAGTACTCCTTGTGCCGTAATACCTGGAATCATATCGATGTCTCCAGACTGCAAGGCCAGTACGGCTGAATTTGAATCAGGCATAATTTTGAATTCAACTTTATCGAGTACTGGAGCATGCTCTTTATCATAGAAGTTTTCATTTTTCTCTAAGACAAGTTGTTGTCCTGGTTTATATTCAGAAAACTTATAAGGTCCAGCACCGATCGGTTGTTCACTCTGTTGCTCATAATCCTTGGGTACAATCGCGACGATATTGGCGGCTAGAAAGGCAGCATCCTTATCTTTCAATTGGATAACAACCGTATAATCATCAGGTGTATCTATACTCGCAATTGAAGAAAATTTCGATGATAGCGGCTCTTGGCCATTAAGACCCGATAATTTAGCGTAAGAGTAGTACACATCCTCAGCAGTAAGCTCAGAACCGTCATGGAATACAATGCCTTGTTTCAAGGTAAAGGTATAAGTCAATCCGTCATCTGACACCTGATAGGACGATGCAATGGCTGGAATCAGGTCACTGTTCTCACCCGCTTCAAACAATCCGTCAAATACATTGTCCATCATAGATTGGGTATCCGTCGCAGCGGATAGATAAGGATCAAGATTGTCCGGCTCGGTCGTCATCGCAACACGTACCGCGCCACCCGCCTTAGCCTGGCCAGCCGTATTCTGTGCCTGATCCGTATTGGTTTGACTCTCAGCCGATGCACCATTCGAAGTGTTTGTTGACCCCATGTTACTACCGCACCCCGAAATGATGATTGCCAGAATAGAAAGCGTTGATATACCAAGAGCAAATTTTTTCCTGAATGTTGTCAAGATTAAGAACCCCTTTCTAAATTAAATAGTCAGTTTCATACCGCAATAAGCTAATTGAATCTGTCTGTCGTAATGGCTAGAGGCTTCAACTACCAGTTGGTTATGGTCTCCATAATGAGGAAGATGCGTTAGTATCAATTGTCCTGTCTGAGCGATAGCAGCAATTTCCCCTGCTTCTCCAGCCGTCAAATGACCATTATTCAGACCCTTTTGGATATTGTAGAAGCTGCTTTCCAGCACTAGTACATCCGAACCTCGTGAAAACTCAACAATGCTCTGGCAATACCCTGTATCACCGGAATAAACCAGACATTTTCCATCCTCGGAATTGACTTTAACCGCACAACTTGGAACATCGTGAACATTCTCAGCAAATGTAAAGGTCATTTCCCCTATAGCTACAGTTCGTTGAAGATCAATGGGATGAACATTCACATATTCCGGATAACAAAAATCAAGCTTGGTCAGATCCTGACAATAAACATAGATATCCAGTGGTAAGGCACGCTTTCCTATCTGCATTAGAATCAGGGTGGCAAATTCCAAACTATACATATCTGCAATATGATCTGCGTGCAAATGAGTAATGAATACCGCATCCAAATCCTCAAGCATTACATAATTTTGCAGCCCTGAAAGTACACCACTCCCGCAATCCAACAAAATTTTTCTTCCCTGATGCTCTATTAAATAGCCTGATGTGGCTTCATTTTTCTCGGGGTATGCTCCCCAATGACCGATAACTGTTAACTCCATCGCAATGTCCTTCCCCCTGGATCACTTCGTTCTACTCATCCACTCGAAATTATCCTGGAACTCCTGAAACATAAGCTCCATCTTTTCAATGTTGTGTTTCACCCGATCTTTTTCCAAATACGAAATTTCGTTGATAATGGCGTTAACCACCGAGAGAGATGCCGTATAGGAATCCAGGAACCCCGTAGATTTGCATTGCGCCAATAACGTCAGATCAGCTAACTTCGCAAAAGGTGAGAGAATGGAGTCGGTAAGCACGATAACCGTCGCCCCTTGCTCCTTCGCTAATTTGGATACTTTCAATGTTCTAGTACAATATCTTGGGAATCCGCATGCAAACACGACATCATTCTTTTGAATATAAGATGCGTATTCCGCAACCCCTCCTTGAGGAATCAATTCACAGTTCCCTAACATGTATTTCAGAACAAAACTGAAAAAGGAAGTTACGGATAAACCCATTCTCCACCCAGCAACCCATATCCGATCAGCTTGCAGTAGCGACTTGACCACCTGATGAATCTGCGCCTTATCCACCTGCAGCATCGTTTCACGAATATTCTCAATCTCCTGTGTGAAGTGCTTCTCTAACCACGTTTCCTCTTGCTGACTTGTTGATTGGACAAAATTGTTAACAGCACGTTGATCCCTAAGGACAAATTGCTGGATATCTTGATGCATTCCAGAAAAGCTTGGGTACGAAAGGGCTTGGGCTAACCGATGAACTGTAGCCTCACTAACCCCCGATTTCATCGCGATCTTATGTGCTGATTGCAACGCGACTTCCTGCATATGATTTTGAATATAATGAGCTACTCTTTTTTGCCCCGAACTTAAAGTTTCAAATTGCTCTTGTATCCTATCCTTAATCGTCGCCATCCTGACTGCTCCAAACTATTTAATTTCAAGGGGAACCTGAGAGTGCCCCAAGTAAGAGACCACGTCTTGGATGTTAGGAATTACATGCTGGTAGTCTAGTTCTTCGATACCCTGTTTCTCATAAGGATTAATCAGCAGACAGTTCATGCCAACCTTCTGACAACCCCTAACGTCATCGTAATAATTGTCACCTATATACAAGGACTGTTCCGCTGTTACCTTGCCTTTAGCGAAAGCCAATTCAAATATCGCCGAATCAGGCTTCTCAATCCCTACTTCCGAAGAGATAATAATTTCATCGAATTCCTCTAAAAGTCCGTTTCGCGCAAGTACTTCACGTGCTGTATGATTCCAGTTAGAAATCAAACCCAGTTTGTAACCCAGTTCTCTTAAATGATGAAGCGTTGATTTGGTAAAATCGAAAGCTTGCCACTGTACCGGTTGTTCCTTTGCCACAGCCAGCTGAACCCGGATTACCTCTTCAATTGGTAGCGAAAGCTGTAAGAAGTAATTTAAAGTTCCCGTGTACCAGGGCATAAACACCTTGCTGTCCTTGCCCAGAACTCCTTGATACTCCCTCATAAATAATTTATCTGCCCGATGATATGCCATCGTAATTTCATCCAATGTTCTGATGGCGTCAAACCTTTCCAGCGTCTTCTGATAGACCTCTTCCCGATTTGTCTTGACCAAGGTGTAGCCTAGGTCGAACCATAAGTACTGAATCATAGCTGCGTCCACTTCTCCCATTCGTAGGATTTCCTTCATACTTATCAAAATGTTATTTTCCCTTCACATTCATCTTAGATATAAAATATTTGTCGAAAATTAAATTAATTTGTGCTTTTCGTAAAGCTCTTAAAATTCAAAATAAATAAAAAAACATTAAATCTACATGAGATTTAATGTTTGAATTATGAATATTCAGTGCGAGAAAGCAACCGTGCATAATAATAAAGAAGCTGCCTCCATGTAGAAAGTCTACTTAGAGCACAGCTTCTGTCGTTTTTATCTACTTGCGTTTTCCGTCAGTAGGGTCAGACTTTAAAGTCAAATGGATTAGCCCCTGCGGGTAGCAACTCTGTAAACGGGAAGTAAAATTCAGCGAAACCGTTAACGTAAGGTACATACTCATACAACTGGAAGAAGATGACGACGCCATTGTCCTTCAAGTAGTAAGATGGGTTAGGACCAATCGTGGTGAAGTTGCCAAAATAACCTTCGGTTTGCTCAAACTGTTTCTTAATTGAAGGATCCACGATATTCCGATACTGCGGGTTCGCACGAAGCAGTTCATCAAGTGGCACTAGCTTGCCATCACTCAGACGGAAGTTAAGCCCTTCCCGGACGCTATTGCCATGTGCTCCTCCGGTGTAGGCATAAGTCTGCTCCAAAATGCTCAGCATGCCATCTCTATTGTAAGTTACGGTGTAGTTGCCCAGATACTCATACTTGCTCCCATTGGGCGAAGGCTGGCTCGCCTTGGCCTCCTTAAGCGCATTTTCCACAAAAGTGTCCGCCTTAGACTTTAGTAACGTATTTATTCGTTTTTCGGCTGCCTTGTTCCGCAAACCGCTAACCTGCGGATACTGTACATTAATTGTTGCCTCAGGAATTGATTTAATAATCGATACAGTGCTCACCTTAATATCGTTCATACGGTGTGGCACTAAATCCAATGTCTTTGTCGCCGCGTTCCACTGAGAAGTATATCCTAGATGGTCGGTCAGCACCTTAACCGAAACATAGGGCTTGCCGCCAATTTCCTTCCACTCATACGGGAAAATTTGCGTACTTCCGTTGACCGTTGCTTTCGCCCCGCCCTCTCCAGGTTGAAGTTGCACGGTTACATTTTGTCTTCTAATCGTATAAGCCTTGTTGTTAGCATCATATTTAACCGGGAGCTTTAATCCTTTATGGATTAACTCCAGCGGAACCAGCACCCCTTCTTCACCTTGAATTCCACGCTGCTTCAGTGGCTTACCTTTTACAGTGACGTTCACTGTCTGGGTTGCACCAGGCTCCTGCTGCTCCGTTCCCACTGTCGGTGAAGCTCCCGCAGGAATAACTAACAAACTTCCTAGCAACAAAACTGCCATCCAGATCGCTAACAATCTATAGATCATCGTAGTCCTCAACTTCATTCTCTTCGTTGTCCCCCTTCAATTGTATACTCCAATTATTTCCCGTCCTTCATAAAATAATGCTTCCTACAGCCGGAAGTGGCAATTCGTAAGCATGTACTCATCACTAAAATCCTTACAACTTAACAAAAAACCGACTTTGCCATCCCTTTAAGGACGGCGAAGCCGGTTCTATTCAGTGAAATATTAAATTACTCTCGACCGCTCTTTAGTTCAGTCCAGAAGCGATCATAGACTTGTAGCATCTCGCCTACATCACCTAGCCATTCGGTGCGAGAAAGTTCCTCTTCCGATAGGTTAATCATCTTGTCATTATTGTATTCTTCAGTGTGAAACGGTGTTGCCTTCGTATTAGGGTCACTGTATCCGATGGATTCATAATTTTTCGCGCTGACTTCAGGGTCAAGCATGTAATTAATGAATTTCTCTGCTAGTTCTTTATGTTTCGAACCTTTAGGAATAGCGTAGTTATCTGACCAGATTGTTCCACCCTCTTTAGGGATCACAAAAGCAACATCAGGGTTGTTCTGGGCTATGACTGAAGCATCCCCGGACCATACCGTAGCAATCCAACCCTCTTCTTGAATCATTTTCTGCTTGATGTTATCTGTATCAAAAGCTAATACACTCGGCAGTAAAGTTTTCAAGTCGTCTACAGCCGCAGTAATTTGTGCCTCATCAGTAGTACTGTTCGACAGTCCTGCTTTTTTAAGCGCCATACCAATCATCTCACGGTTATCATCCAGTAAAATGACTTTGCCCTTATATTCAGGATTCCAGAGATCTGCCCAACTACTGATTTCTTCCTTCACATACTTCGTATTGTAAGCAATTCCTGTCACACCTGACATGTATACAAGAGAGTATTTATTATCAGGGTCAAAAGAAGGATTCTTATACGTGTCTGAGATATTCGTCCAATTCGGAATATTGTCCTTATTCAGCGGCTCCAGAAGATCCTGCTTAATCATCGTTGCCACCATATAATCGGACGGCTGGATCAAATCATAGCCATTACCTCCGGCTTTGATCTTAGCTAGCAAATCTTCGTTGTTGGCAAATACGTCATAATTAATCTTTACATCAAACTGTTTCTCAAATTCCTTGAGAACTTCCTCGTCAAAGTTATCAGCCCAACTGTAAATATTTAGCGTCTCTTTAGACGATCCACAACCAGACAACAACGTAAGCACCATCATTACTGCTAGCATAAGGCCAGCCCATCTCATTTTTTTCAATTCTTTATCTTCCTCTCTTTCCTAAGCGTGTCCCTTTAAAAAGGAAGCACGGATTGTTTTTTCTGCCCTTTACCTCTATTTAACATAAATTGTGCCAAGAAAATCAAGGTTACGCTAACTAATATTAGGATTGTACACAATGCGTTAATTTCCGGGGAAATACCTCTCTTCACCTGGCCATAAATATAAATTGGCAATGTAGTTGAACTAGGTCCACTTACAAAGAAACTGACCATAAAGTCATCTAACGACAAGGTGAACGCGATGAGTGCCCCAGCAATAATCCCAGGGAATATCTGCGGTAGTGTTACATAGCGAAAAGTCTGCCATGCCCCTGCGCCTAAATCACTCGCTGCCTCTTCCAACTGATTGCCCATTCCGATCAACCGAGTGGTGATAACAACGTGCACGTATGACATGCTAAATGTTATATGGGCGATGATAATTGTAATTTTGCCAAGTGGCATTTGAAATTGGTTAAACAATACTAACAAAGACAAACCCATTATAATGTCGGGGATAATAATCGGCAGATATAGCAGACCGCCAAATCCCACCTTCATCTTTTTACCCAATTTTCGTATAGCTAACGCAGAGATCGTACCCAGTACTGTAGAGACTAAGGTCGAAACAACAGCAATGATCAAACTATTGCTAAGCGCCTCCATCACATGTCGATTGCCGAACAAAGAGATATACCAATCGAATGTGAACCCGCTCCAATCAGCAGCAAGCCGAGAACTATTAAAAGAATAGGCGATAATAAAAGCAATCGGTACATAAATGAACACCATCATGATTAAGGAATGAATTCCAAGAAGTGGGTGATTTTTACTCTTCATTACCGCCCCTCCTTTGTTTTCATATGTTTAGATGTCAAAGCCCGATTAAATAAGGCAATCATAATAAGCGACGTAATGACGAAAATCACAGAAAGCGCGGACCCAAACGGCCAGTTCCTCGCTCCTAGAAATTGACTTTGAATAATGTTACTAATCATGGAGGACTTGGATCCGCCCAAAATATCAGTAACAACAAACATACCTGTAGTTGATACATACACCAGTACCGAACCCGTCATAATACCTGACTTGGTTTGGGGAAGTGTAATATGCCAGAACGATTTCCATCTTGACGCTCCAAGGTCGCTTGCTGCCTCGAGCAACTTCTTATCCATCTGATCCAGTGCCACATAAAGAGGCAACACCATAAATGGAATAAAAGTATAGACCATTCCGAGTAGAACTGCGCCCTTCGTATACAACATCTGCAGCGGCTCTTGGATTAGACCAAAGTCGAGCAATACATTGTTCACGACTCCTTGTGTACGTAACAATAGCACCCAAGCATAAGTGCGGATCAGGAAATTGATCCAGAAAGGAATCGTAATCAACACGAGTCCCCATGTTTGCATTTTGGGTCCAGCATTTGCAATGTAATAAGCCAGCGGATAACTGAGTAGAAGACATAGACCCGTCGTTAACACTGACAATACGATAGTATCCCAATAAATACCCAGATACAACGGATCAAAGAACCTGGAATATGATTCCAGATTGAAATCTAACACCACATTGCCGAGGTCGTCACGCCCCATGAAGGAGATTCCCACTACGATTAACATAGGAACGACCAGAAACAGGCACAGCCATAAGATTACCGGCAATACACTCAGGTTCGATTTCTTCATGATCCGATAATCACCTCGTCTTCCGACTTCCAATCCACCCCAACTCTTTCTCCAACTTCCCATGGGCGATTGTCATTGAAGTCAAATAGTATCGAGACCGTCATCGGTTCATTATCGAGTTGTACGACTAACTTATGGACACTTCCTAGGTAATGCACGTCAAGCACTTCACCGGTGCGTTTAGCACCCTCAACATCACGTAGTGCCCGCAGCTTCTCTGGCCGAATCGCAAACATCTTACCGTCACGAGAGAAAATATTATTCTCCCCTACAAATGTAGCTGAGAACAGCGTAGTTGGATTTGCGTAGATCTGGCGTGGTGTGCCGATCTGCTCCACTTGTCCGCTATTCATAATTACGATCCGGTCGGATAGCATCATCGCTTCCTCTTGATCATGCGTAACATATACAAAAGTAATACCTAGACTCCGCTGTAATTGCTTCAACTCGGATTGTAAGTTCTTCCGTAATTGCAGATCTAACGCACCAAGCGGCTCATCTAACAGTAAAACCTTAGGTTTATTCGCAATTGCACGAGCAATTGCCACACGTTGTTGTTGTCCACCGGACAATTGGTGTGGGTAACGTTTTGTAAGTGAATTTAACTGTGTCATCGTGACAGCTTCCTGAATACGCTCCTGTTGTTCCTTCACGGGCATCTTCTTCATCTTTAGTCCGAAGGCAATATTATCTTCAACCGTCATATGCGGAAATAAGGCATAATGTTGAAAGACCAAGTTCAGATCCCGACGATTCGGAGGTAGGTCTGTCAAATCTGTACCATCTAGTAGGATTTTTCCATCTGTCGGTTGCTCAAATCCCGCAATCATACGAAGAATCGTAGTCTTGCCGCAGCCGCTTGGACCCAGTAAGGTTAGGAATTCCCCTTCCTTTATGGTAAGTGATAGTGGATGCACAACGACTTGTCCCGCAAATCGCTTCTCAACCTGGACGAGTTCAATCATGTATGCCCCAACTCCTTTGAATGTATTTGATGTGTGTTTTAAATTATTTATATGAACATCCATACTATGATCTATTTTAAGAAAAAAAAACCATATCCATTGGTATGGCTTTTGCATGTCGTAGGTTTCATTTTTTGCATATTTACTATACCTTGTTTCGGCACGGGTTACAACACTTTTCTAGGTACTTCGACATGAATAGGGAGGTATTTGGACATGATGTGAAATAAAAAACAGAACACTCTCCCATTTTATTCAAATGAGGGTTCTTATTATACATTTTATTCCCCAATTAATCGATTGCGGCCGGAAGCAATACCCGAAATGAGTAAGAAACAGGTTATAACCAGTAATACGATCAGCGGTACATTCCATCCATTACTCAAATCGTGCAAATAACCGAATAATGTAGGACCTAGTGCGGCTAATAGATAACCTACAGATTGGGACATACCCGATAACTCTGCGGCATCACGCGCATTAGAAGTTCGCAGTCCGAATAATGTCATCGCTAGGCTGAATGAACAACCTGCACCGATCCCGATTAAAATCGCCCAAAGAAGAACTAAATGATTTCCCGAAAGCAGCCCAACAATACCAGTAAAAAAGAAAAGCCACGTCACGATCATTAGAGAAACTTGATTTTTCATGCGTGCAGCCACAATAGGCATAATAAAAGTAACAGGAAGTAAAGCGAGTTGCATCAAGGAAAGTATCCAGCCGGAGGAATCCGCGCTTATCCCTTGAGTTTTCAAAATATCCGGAAGCCAAGCAATAACCACATAGAAAATCATTGATTGCAGTCCCATAAATACAGTCACTTGCCAAGCAAGCGGAGACTTCCATAAATTCGTTTGTTTTTCGTTCGAGGTCATGATCTTCGCTTTTTGTTGCTGACCCCTTAGTTGGGGAATCCAAAAGAGAAGGGTTACAAATGCTAAGATCCCCCATATCCCCAAAGAACCCTTCCAACCTAATCCCATTTGGTTAGCAAACGGTACACTGATCCCAGATGCAATAGCACCACTAAGATTCATCGCAACCGAATAAACGCCAATCATTATGCCAATTTTCAAGGGATACTTTGCTTTGATTAAACTAGGCATTAATACATTGCAAATAGATATCGCTAACCCCAAAATAAATGTCCCGAGCAATAATGATCCAATATTCCATGCCGAACGAATCACAATACCTATAATCAACAACACTAACGCTCCAAACAAAACAGGAGACATTCCAAACCGGCGTGCTAATTTGGGGACCAGCGGTGAGAGTAATGCGAATGCGATTAGCGGAATCGTCGTAATCAATCCAGCTAATGTATTCGATATACTTAAGTCAGCCCGAATCGTCTCAATCAGAGGGCCTACTGAAGTCAAAGGGGCTCGTAAATTCGCTGCAATTAAAATAACCCCAATGAGCAGTAGCCATCCTGTAGAAGTTGAAGTTGCTCCTCCTTTAGGCGCAAGCTTATTATATATAGAATTCATTAAACTTCCTCCATCTCAGTTGCTCTTTTCAGCTCATCTATAAAAAACTGTACAACCCTTACTGCCGTATCAGCATCTTGTGCGACTATGGCATCTACTAGCTCATCATGCTGTTTCGGTGGGAGGTTGCCCGCAAATTGCTTCTTTAAAATAGCAGTAATCGAATCCTGCATGGCATCCGTTATATGCTCATATAAGTCAATTAGCATTTGGTTTCTGGTTGATTCAACAATGGTCTGATGCAGCTTAATGTCTGCAGCTACATATCGCTTTAAGTCTCCATTTACGCTAGAAGAATTGCACTCCTGTTGATAAAAGCGAATTCTCTCTACATCCTCTTCCGTCCGCCGTTCAGCAGATAACTTCGCAGCCTCTCGCTCCAGAGCACCCCGAACCTCAAGCGTATCCAACAAGCTTGATTTGCGGGCACGTCGTTGAATAGCCACCCCAAGTGTGCTGTTAGAAGATACATAAGTACCGTCTCCCTGCTTCGTCACTAACACTCCGGCATGACATAACGCCCGTATCCCTTCACGTAATGTATTACGGCTAACTTGCAAATCATTGACTAAATCCGGCTCAGGCGGAATTTTTGCTCCTACCATCCAAGAGCCCGATTCAATCAAAGATTCAATTTGTATGATGACTTGATCAACAAGGCTAAGACGCGTCGTTTTTTGTAACATGATTCAAACCTCCAAACATAGGATGACTGGCGAGGTAGTTATCTTATCATAGTTTATTTAATTTGGAAACCGTAAGGTATTGGAAGATCTTGCAACATAAACATACAAAAAGACCAAGATCACCGCCATTGAACATGTTAGCGATGTCTCAGTCTCACTTTTGTGCCTATAAGTAGGCTACTTCATTTCATAAGTTACACTTAAAGTCGTATTTACTTTGATTTCGCCTGCCTCAATCTGAGTGCTTGCACCCCCGGTATCCATTGCCATCTCTTTCATCACATAATTCTGATTGTATACCGCTGGTCCACTACTCGATTGAGTCACAGTCAGTACGATACCCACTTGGCGATTTGCAGCCTTGGCAATAGCAGATGCTTTCATATTGGCATTAGCCATCGCTTTCTGAATCACTTGCTCTTCAAACTGATCTGGATTCTCCGTAGCAAACTGTATGTTATTAATCACATTGGCCCCTGCAGTCGAAGCGGCGTCAAGCAATTGCCCAATTTTATCGAGATCACGGTAAGAAACTTGAAGTGTATGCTGGGCAGTGTAACCCTTCACCTTCTGTCCTTCCTTTTCGGTATATGTGTAATTTGGCTGCACATAGAATTGTCCTGTTTGAATGTCCTTCGCATTGATTTTCCATGTATCTTTGAGCAATGTGTTCAGCTTAGCGATTTTAGCCGCATTGGCACTTTGTGCTTCCTTTGCAGTTGCAGCTTCTGTCTGTACACCAATGGATAGGTAGGCAATATCAGGTTTAACAGATATCTCTCCGCTTCCTACAACATTAATTACATTCTTCTGTACCTCATCGGCATACACTGCATTGGACAAATTAGACGACCCCATTAGTACTGTTCCTCCAACAAGCATAGTACCTGCAATTAGAACTGCGCCAACAGGCTTTAGCCAGGTTTTCATTGGTCATACCCTCCATTTATTGATAAGTTTAACTTCTAAACGAAAACGCTGGACAAATGTTGCAACACTGGTTCTAAAATTTTAAATAAATTAAAAAGGAATAGCTCCAGTTGATAAATCAACCGGAACTATCCCCTTATAATACCTGCAAAGAGAACGATTATTGGTTCTCCAATTCCTCTTTGCTGACTAAACTTATTAAAGCGTTTGCAGCCTGTTCCGCATCCGCGCCTTCTGCACTGATATAAATTTCAGTTCCAGTGCTAATAGCAAGGCTCATAATTCCCATGATGCTCTTGGCATTAACTTTTTTATCATCTTTCTCAACGAAAATCTCAGATGAGTATTTATTCGCTTCTTGTACGAAAAGCGCCGCCGGCCGGGCGTGAAGTCCCGTCTTTAAACGAACGGTTACCGGGTTTTTAACCATGAAACCTTACCCCCTATTACTAATTCAATGAAATCAAAATTCACATCATAGACACTATTATTTATATCAGTATAACATACACAGACAGTAACACACTAGCAAAAGAGATTAGACGCCGCGAATTTTTTCCGCAAGCTCATCTATTTTGCGTAGTCGGTGATTGACTCCTGACTTACTAACCGTTCCCTTCAGTAGCTCGCCGACTTCCTTGAGATTCATATCAGGATTCGCCAGCCGCACCTCAGCTACCTCTCTGAGTTTATCGGGTAAATTTTGCAGACCCATTTGTTGCTGAAGTAACTTGATGTTGTCAATCTGCCGAACCGCTGCACCGATGGTCTTATTCAGGTTAGCTGTCTCACAGTTAACAATTCGATTCACGGAGTTGCGCATATCACGCATGATTCGTACATCCTCAAACTTAAACAATGCTTGATGGGCTCCGATAATGCTCAGCAACTCGATGATCTTCTCGCCTTCCTTGATATAGAAAATAAAGCCCTTCTTACGCTCAATACAACGAGCATTCAGATGAAATTCATTAGCTAGATCAACTAGAGCCTTACAGTGTTCTTCATACATCGAGGCGATCTCTAAATGATAAGAAGAACCCTCTGGATTATTAACAGACCCCCCCGCCATAAACGCACCCCGAAGATATGCCCGCTTACAACAGTTTCTCCGGGTCATCTCGCTATTAATCCCAGATGTAAAAATAAATCCTTCCGATACGATGTCCAGTTGTTTAAGGATCTCCTGAACACGAACCGGAATCCGCACAATATATACATTATTCTTCTTCAAGCGCATCTTCTTACGGACTAGTAGTTCGGTATGAACCTGAAAATGTTTCTTGAGTAACGAATATATTCGCCTTGCAATCGCGGCATTTTCCGTAGAGATGTCCAAGATAACCTTCTTGTTCGACACTTGAACCGAACCGTTCATCCGAATGAGTGCGGACAACTCGGCTTGCTCACAGCAAGGCTCAGCTTCGACCATGGTTAATTCTTTTTTGGTTTGCGCCGCAAATGACAAGGAACTCACCTCTTTCGTAAAATCCAGTTGTCCACCAATTGATAAATGTGATGGCTTAGTTTGTCAGCATCATGTCTTAAATACCGACGGAATAGCACTAACGTATCAGCGATAACTTTATAGCCTCGGCTTGTAACCACATCCAAATCATTTTGGACAGGTTTCGCGCCCTTTTCCGCATAAAAATCCTGAACCTGCGGTGGAATTTCGCCATCATTGACGATGACATAATCAAACAAATGATGTCCTACATGATCATAAACCGCCTGCAAGTGATCACTGACGGTATAATCATCTGTCTCTCCCGGCTGGGTCATCACATTACACACAAAAATCTTGATTGCTTCCGTATTCTCTAGAACGGCCTCTGCCAACTTGGGTACCAGCAAATTCGGAATAATACTAGTATACAGGCTACCGGGCCCAATTAGAATCGCATCGGCATCACGAATCGCTTCAACCGCCTCCGGTAAGGGCTCGACTTCCTTCGGTTCTAGAAAGATCCGTTTGATCTTGCCTTGAGCTTCCGGTATTTTTGATTCGCCCGTGATAATACTTCCGTCTTCCATCTCTGCATGTAGCACGACTGCCTGACCTGCCGCTGGGAGGACACGCCCACGAACGGCAAAGACGCGGCTAAGCTCCCGGACTGCCGTGACGAAATCGCCTGAAATATCCGTGATTGCCGCTAAAATTAAATTACCCAAACTGTGTCCTGCTAGTCCAGAACCGGTTGAAAAACGGTAACTTAGCATATCGGACAATAGTGGCTCAACGTCCGCAAGCGCAGTTAGCACGTTGCGGATATCACCAGGAGGCGGCATCTGTAGCTCATTCCGCAGTATCCCAGAACTACCACCATCATCAGCTACTGTGACAATGGCTGTAATATCAAGTGGTTTTTCTTTGAGGCCGCGTAACATGACAGATAGGCCTGTTCCCCCACCCATCACAACAATTCGTGGAATTCTTCCTTCTTTTGTCCGATTCATGAATTAATAATTCACCTCTTAGTGCCGGTCTCGATCGGAATCCCTATGACTTACTCGAACCGTTTCCGTTTCGCTTGTTCCGAGCATCCGGCCTAAATATTCGGCGACCGCTACTGAACGGTGTTTACCTCCCGTACAACCGATCCCAATAATGACCTGGCTTTTACCCTCTTTATGATACTGGGGCAGTAGAAAATGCAGCATGTCGAGTAACTTAATTAAGAATGCCTGCGTCTCTGGCCACTTCATAACATATTCATATACATCATTGTCTTGTCCTGTGTTTGGTCTTAGCTGTTCAATATAATGAGGGTTTGGCAAAAACCGGACATCAAACACTAAATCTGCGTCAATGGGAATACCATATTTGAACCCAAAGGAGGTAATATTGACTGATAAAGTGCTGCTCTCCAAATGCGAGAATCGGGAAATGATCTTTTCCTTGAGCTGAGCTGGCTTCATATTACTAGTATCAATCACCTGAGTAGCTGATACCTTAAGCTCATCCAGCAATTTACGCTCCAAAGTGATACCATCCAGCGGCATACCTTCCGGTGCAAGTGGATGCCGACGACGACTCTCCTTGTATCGTTGTACGAGGATCGAATCCATCGCATCAAGAAACAGAATTTCACAGTTAATTGTGAAGTGCTCCTTCACATACCCCAACGACTCCGACAAGGCCGTGAAGAACTCCCGACCGCGCAGATCGATGACCAATGCTACTTTTGCGATTTTCCCTTTGGATTGTTCAATCAGTTCAGCAAATTTAGGAATCAGTACCGGAGGTAGGTTGTCTACGCAAAAAAAACCAAGGTCTTCCAAGCTTCGTACAGCAAGAGATTTACCTGCACCTGACATCCCCGTAATAATAATAAGATTAGATACTGAAGAAACTGTAGTGTCTTCCTTATCCGGCATTCATTTCCCTCCTCGCAAAGTTCTCCTATTCCTATATATATCTATATCCTTCTACGAACGAATAAATAATCCAGCAGCGCCAACCATTCCGGCGTCGTTACCTAACATTGCAGGAACTATCTTCAAGCCCTTAAGAACGGGTTCCGGTGTAAGTTTCGCACACACACTACGGATCTCATCAAACAAGATGTCACCCGCTTTGGAAACCCCGCCACCGATAATGAAAATTTCTGGATTGAGCACGACAGCGACAGCCGCCAGTGACTTGCCGATATAGAATGCCGCACGGTTAACAATACGCACCGCTGCTTCATCGCCAGCTTTGGCTGCATCAAATACATCCTTCGCCATGATGTTCTCTACCTGTGCAAGCGAAGTACGATCACCACGTGCTACAGCGTCTTTGGCCATGCGAATAATACCGGTTGCCGAAGACACGGTCTCTAAACATCCCATTTGGCCACAGCCACATTGGATGGCTTCCAGATCAGGGACAACGGACATATGACCGAGCTCGCCAGCCAAACCAGAGAAACCTTGATATATGCTACCATTTATAATAATACCACCACCAACGCCAGTACCAAGCGTGTAGCACACACAATTGTCGATGCCTTTACCTGCACCACCCCAAGCTTCTCCAAGTGCTGCAACGTTAGCATCATTATCTATTTTGATGGGCTTGCCTAAACGTTCCTCCAGAATCTTACGAATGTGAAGATCTCGCAAACCTACATTCGGCGCTAAGATAATTATCCCTTCGCGTACGTTAGTAAAGCCGGCAACACCAGCACCGACGCCTGCCACTTGCTCCCAATCAAACGGAGATTGTTCCACAATGAGACGGACATATCGCTCGATATTGTTAACGATCGCGTCAGGACCCTTCTCGGTCTCGGTTGGTCCCTCATAGGTATGAAGAAGATGTCCTTCTTCATCACAAATACCGACTTTAATCGCTGTCCCGCCTAGGTCAACGCCAATGTAGATTTTTTCAGACATTTCACAAGCCACCTTTTTCATTAATAATTTGTTTATTCCTACGTACCAACTATAAGCGAACCCTCCCATTCGGTCAATAGAAGACGACAATCAGAAACCCAGTAATCATAAGGCTTTAAGGGAATGATCTAGATCACATATAGGCAAAAAAACACCCCCTAAATCTCGCAAAGAGCGAGCATAAAGGCGGTGTATTCGGTGCTTAAGACATGATCCGTTTCTGTCCTTCTAGTGCGCGAATTGGGGCGATGTTCTGTGTAAATTCCAAGGTCCCCATATATTGGTCGTCTTCGCCACGAATAGCAAAATATCGGATATAGATAAATTTATCCCCCATCGCGATCCAGAAGTCTTCCGCATCTTTTTTGCCTGACTTAAAGTCAGCCAGCAACTCATTGACGATATGCACACTTTGAGGTGGGTGGCAATTCTGAACCGTCCGTCCGATCACCGCTTTAGTACGAGCGAAAATCCGTTCTTTACCATGTGAGAAATAACGAACTACATCATTCTCGTCGATAAACGTCAAATCTATCGGTAGGTGATTCATTATTCCTTCCAACTGCGCTAAGGATAATATTCCCGTATCAAACTTGATGAAGCCTTGGCGTAACTGATCAGCGTCACCCGCTTGTTCTGCTTCCTCTGAGCTCACTGTTCCGAGATCAGGCGAAGAGGCGCGCTCTGGAACCCATTTCGCCTCTGGAGTTGTTAGGCAAAAGCCAATTTCGTCGCTCTCCTCTGCAATCTTTACCCACTCGTCCTCAGTCAATTTACCTAGCGCCATCGGAATTAGAATATTCTCTTCTTTAAAGACCATTTCATTTACTTCCGAAATAATCCGAGTCAAGTCCATACTAAGGGTCTCTTTGTCACCATCATATTTCATTAGTTTACCTTTGACTTCCTTAATCATCGCGCGGATCGCATCATCGACACCCCACATGACCTTCGTCGGACCGTATATACCGTACTTCTCCAAATAAGGGAACAATAAGTTTTCTTTGCGGCTATAGTGCTTGTCGATATCCAATAGTAGATTTAAATCCTCTATCAATTTATAAATGATTTCGGCATTATCATCCTCACGGAACTTGTCGCTATGCAGTTCTAGCTTGAAGTTGACCAGTCGCTCAAGCTCACGGTTCTCCAACTTAAATGTGTGCACTGGATGACCCGGTTGTTCCTCCGGCTTCGAAGGGCGATGAATCTCTTCAATCGATCCTTTGAAAATTGCGGTATGCACGGAGCAAAGTCGCTGCACTTCGGATACCGGAATCCCCTCTTCCTCCATCAGCATGTGCTCCATGGCCGATATTTCCTCGACTGTCACATCGCCTACAGCTTCCTGAAACCGCGCCTTCACCTCTTCAACGCTCTTCCCTGCATGCAGATCCTTCATAATTTCCTTCAACATCTCTTGGCGGCGTCCTTGTTCTGGCACCGTATATTCACGGTTATTAATTAATTCGCTCATGATTGTTCCTCCTAAAAGTTTTGTTAGCGTTACTTCTATGAATATGGTTCGGACAAAACTTACTTCGTAAGCATAAACCTAGTTTTGTTAGCGTTACTTCTATGAATATGGTTCGGACAAAACTTAAAAGCTCATTCCTCTATCTCATACCCTCGCACGCGAAATATCGATTTGATGTGTTCAAGATCTATTTTTTTAAGCTTAGCTCCTTTGGGAATGGTCATGAAACGTCCAGCGCTCTGCAGCATCCCCGGTTTGGCCAACTGTTCAAAACCCAGCTCCACCATGATGTTCATAATCTCAGGATCGGCTGAACACAGTTCATATACGGTTTTACGCAAATCAATGAGTTTAACCATAGAATCCCACCTGACTTTATTGATAATCTTTCTCAATCAAAAAGTAACACAGACAAGAACACGACCTTGTGATTACAGTCACAAGTATAAGAATGTTTGTAAAAGGGAGTTTATTTTTAGACATAAATTTGCAAGAATGATAGATGTGAAGAATCGGAGGGATCAAATTATGACTAATACAAGTTTGCTATATATTGAAGACGACCTTGAAATCGGTGACTGGGTCTGCAGGAATCTACAGGAACGTGGATACGGTGTAACTTGGCTAACCAGTGGGGAGCGTGCTTTGGAAGAGGCTTCTTCTAACCAGCTCGTCATCTTAGATGTCATGCTTCCAGGACTAGATGGATTCACTGTAGGGCAACGACTTAAGAAACAGTATCCTTTGCTTCCCATTCTGATGCTATCCGCCCGAACTTCTATAGATGATAAGTTACAGGGGCTGCAATTCGCAGATGATTATTTAACCAAGCCTTTTCATCCTGATGAATTGATTGCACGCATTGAGGTGTTACTAAGGAGAACAGGATCTCCATCACCTGAACCGCTCAAAATCAAACATCTACTTTTTCATGAGAAGGAGAATAGGATTGTAAATCAAGATACGGGCGAAGAGATCATTTTGACGGGTAAGCAATTTAATATTTTCAACTATCTACTACGTCATTTGGGACAAATTATGACGAAGGAGCAAATTTACGAGGCAGTATGGGGAGACACTTATCTGGACGGAGACAAAACTTTGATGGTACATATTCGCCATTTGCGAGAAAAGCTTGAACACGATCCCGCTGTTCCCGAGATTATTGAGACTATCCGGGGTATCGGCTATCGGGTAAGACCATGAGATTAAGACCATTTCAAAAGTACCGAAGCTCACTGCTAACCAGGTTTATCCTAATTATTGCTGTAGCCCTACTGTTCATACCTGTACTCATTCCGATCAGCCTTATTGCCTCTTGGGGAGTGAATCGTATCCTTTATCCCATGCCCAAGGTCGAAAGAAACCCTGTCTATCAATCCGGGAAAGAATTGGAGTCTCTATGGCACAAGGAAGCCCTAGCGCTCTCCACATCGACACCTGAAGAAATAAATAAACGGTTAGAAGAACTAAAGACCATGTACCCCGACGCATCTCTCTTCTGGGTCGATCAGACAGGAACAACTCGCCTTCAATTACCACAACAAGAAACGTTACCTTTGAAATGGTCCATATCGGATGCAATCACCTTTATGAAACAACGAGTTGACGCCGATCCATTTACAATCGTGGCCTTTATCGATGGAGAAGAAGAACCTGGGCGAGGGTTCATGGTGTTTGAACTGCCTCGTAAGTTTATGAATATAGTTTCTGAGGATCGGCCAAGTGATACCCGTTTCTTATTTGGTTTCTTCTCATTAATGCTCATATTCTTCATTCTCTTATCGTACTTCTTCTTCCGAGACATCCGGCTCCGACTACTGCGACTCGAAGCCGCTATGACGCATACTGGGGAGAACGGGGTTCCCGCTCTGATTCAGGAGGGAAGACCCGATGAAATTGGGCGCTTAGAGACTGCATTTAACCACATGGTTGACGAACTGAATGACAGCCAGAAACGGGAGCAAGAGGAAGAAAATCTTCGCAAAAGCTTAATCAGTAATCTATCACATGACCTGCGGACGCCACTTACGGTGCTGGCCAGCCATCTTTATTCCATTTCCAAAGAACCACTGTCAGAGCAGGGACGACACTCTCTCTTCCTCATGGAGACGAAGATTGGAGATCTGGATGGTCTGATCGACCACCTACTTTCCTATAACTTACTCGCCAGTGGCCGATACGCCTTGTCACTAGAGAGGCAAGATATACTGCGAATCGTACGAGAAAGTGCAGCAGCCTGGTATCCTGTATGGGAGAAGGCGGGCATCGGGGCCGATATCAACCTCCCCGATGAACCTCTACATTGGAACGTAGATGGACAAGGACTACGCCGCGTACTGGATAACTTGTTTCAGAATCTCGTTCGCCATGCTAGCGGTGGTTGTTATGTCGGAATTAGCTTGACCAAGTGGCGAGGAACAGTAGCACTCGTTATATCCGACCAGGGTCCAGGTATGAGAAGTACTTCCCCTGCTAAGGGCGCTGGGCTGGGGCTTCCCATCGTCGACCTTCTACTGCAGGAGATGGGGCTTATCCGGGACACAGAGTCTTCGAGTGAGGGGACAACGATCTATATTTATCCAGTCTAGCGATTAATAGTTGCCGACGTTCTATTTTGTCTGATTACTCTGTTTTAGAGGGAAAAACTTCCGTTAATTTTTGCGGAACTCTGCTCCCTTCCACTTTAGCTGGAAATCGTCCATCTATTTTTACTGGATTCGAAGATTGTTGCTCCCAAGCACCAAATCAGAAGGATAAATTCCAGTTAAGTTATCACAAAGTGGTCTGTATATCTCGTTTACTGGAGAAATTCCTGTTATTTTCATTTCCCCACTATACCGTGGGATACAAACCAATAAAGTCACGATTACCTACAGTAGAAACCTGTAGGAATCGTGGCTTTTTTACGATTTGGCAAGATTCGGTACGATTTTCTTACTTCGCACCTACGCTGACACGCTAGAGTTTTTTAAACTAAATTTAAACTTGGGCTACCCTTGTTTTTAAACTTAGGACGATATGATGCTTATCGAGGTGATAAATTGTGAGTGAAATAATCATTCAAACTGAGAATTTAACCAAAAAATATCGCGGACGCGCCGCAGTAAACAATTTGAATCTACAAATCTCCCAAAGTGATATTTATGGATTCCTCGGACCCAACGGAGCTGGTAAAACAACTACTATCCGCATGCTGCTTGGCCTAATCCAACCCACAGAAGGATCAATACGAATTTTTGGTCGTGAACTGCGCAAAGACAAGCTTGAGATCCTTAGAAAAATTGGCTCTCTAGTGGAATACCCTTCGTACTATGGACATCTGAGCGCAATCGACAATTTGGAGGCTATTCGCCGAATTCTGGGTACGCAAAAGTCACGAATTGATGAAGTATTAGAGATCGTCTCTTTAAGTAAGGAGGCTCGCCGTCCAGTCAAAGGGTTCTCTCTCGGCATGAAACAGCGGTTAGGCATTGCCGCCTCCCTGCTAGGTAATCCAGAACTCCTTATATTGGATGAACCAACAAATGGCCTTGACCCTTCGGGTATTCAAGAAATCCGCGAGCTTATCAAGAGTCTACCAGGACAACACGGTATCACCGTGTTAATCTCCAGCCACTTACTTGGAGAAATAGAGCAAATGGCAAATACGGTAGGTATTATCTCCGAAGGAGAGATGGTATTCCAAGATACGATTCAGAACCTACTCCTCCAATCCCAACACAATATGGATCTGGTCGTCTCGGAACCGGAATCAGCCCTATGGTTGGCTCGTGATCTTGGATTCGGAGCAACTGGGACACTGCGGGCAGGTGCGCTAACCTTCCCTGGTATGCAAGACCCAGAAGTCGCTCTTCTAGTCAAACGGTTAGTAGAGAATGGACATGAAATCTATCGAGTCGAGCAAAAGAAGAAATCGCTGGAGGACATCTTCATGCGGGTAATTGGGGAGGGGAAGACGGGATGATGATTCGCTCATTATCAGCGGACTTCCTGAAGATTCGTAGGAAAGGAATTTGGTTCCTAGTCTTTCTAGCCCCACTTGGTCTCGTAGCCATGCAGGCGCTCAATTTCGGACTCCGCTTCGATTATATGAAGAAGCAATATGCTGATGATCTCTGGGGAGGATTAATTGATAATATTTCATTTTTCGTTCCCATCACTCTTTATCTCGGTTGTACACTCATCGCTTCGCTAGTAGCAAATGTCGAGCATCAAATGAGCTCTTGGAAACAACTGCTTGCCCTGCCGATTTCGCGAAGTGCAGTCTTCAGCGCCAAGTTCACCCTATGCTTTATTCTACTATCTATGTCCTGTATACTCCTGTCACTTGCAACGATTATACTCGGCCTAGTCTTTGGCTTTGGGTCCTCCTTCCCGCTGACAGATACGATCAAACTGGGTTTCTTCCCTTATTTCGCGGCGCTACCCATGCTAGCCCTACAGCTCTGGCTGTCGCTAAGCTTCCGCAATCAAGCCTTGCCTGTCTCATTAGGAGTAACTGTTGCCCTTGTGTCCCCATTCGCCGGCAACTTGTCTGAATGGTTCCCGCTCAATTGGCCAGTAATGGGTTATGCGAGCCCCGACAAGGCATGGTTTATTTCAGCCGGACTTTGTCTTGGATTCATCATTATGTTAATCGGATTGGTTCACTTCAATCGAAAGGATGTGGATTAAGTTGAGGACTTTTCTAAGAATACTGTCTGCTGAATCGTTGAAAATGTCCAAGTCACATCTTTGGCTCGTGACCATCGTCAGTCCCCTGATCGCTATGTTTGCAGGGTTCCTGCAGGAACAGATGCCCCCCGAAGGGATGGATCCATGGCCGAATCTAGTCGCTAGTATGTCATTCGTCCATGGCATGTTCTTCTTGCCAATTATGGCTGGTTTGTTCTCGGCATTTATTTGCCGTTATGAGCACACGGGTGGAGGTTGGAAGCAACTACTTGTCCTACCCGTCTCACGTACTGCTGTATATTTGGCCAAATTCACCGTTGTCATGACTTTGCTAGCCCTATGCCAACTGTTCCTTCTGATCTGTATGTTATTTGTAAGCTGGTCTTTAGCCATTTCTTATCCGATACCATGGAGCATGATCTCCATTAGTATCATTGGCGGCTGGATCGCCTGTATGCCGCTTGCAGCACTTCAACTTGGTGTCTCACTGGGTTGGGCCAGTTTCGCGGCCCCGTTAGCACTCAATGTTTCGCTAACTATTCCCAATATGCTAATCCTAAACTCAGATAAAATTGGGCCATTCTATCCATGGGCACAGCCCCTTCTTGCGATGTTACCACACGGACAAATGGATTTTGGAGCCTTTAATATTCCACTTGAAAGTCTAACTATCACCATACTTGGCAGCTTTACGCTATTCTTTACCGCGGGTCTCGTTTACTTTCGTCGCAAAGAGATCTAGGACTTCACACTTCATCATGGGAAAAGGAGAGGTCATTCCGTGCTGAATGACCTCTCTTATTTCACCTGACCTATGGACAGGCTAACTTTATAATTTCCAAACTGCAGCAAGCCGTCTAGAAGTTCGTTTAACCGGGCCAGCGTGTCCACTCGGACTGACATCCAGTAGCACCCTTCCCCACTAACACGATGCACTTCTGTCACACTATCTTTGTCGGCGATATAGTCCTGAAACGCTTGATGGGCCAAGCCTGACTTCATGAATACCGTCACAAAAGCACGAACCACTAACCCAAGACGCTCAGGATTCCAACGCAAAGTATATCCTTCAATTACGCCTAGATCCTCCAACTTACGCACACGTGCCCCCACCGCCTGACCCGTCAAGTGAACACCTTGTCCGATTTCTTTATATGAAAGATTTGCATCCTTCAGCAATAACTGCAAAATAGCCAAGTCCGTCTCGTCAATCATGGGATGATTCATCATTTAAGTAATACTCCTTTCATGACGTAAGCAAATCGCCGTTTTTCTTTTCAATAGGTTACTTTAGCCATATTACTATTCTGTTATGATTGTAGCATACAGTTTTTAGGAGAATAGGAGTGTGTATTCAGTGAAATTTCAACTTGTAAGGCACGCTACACTTTGGCTCAATTATGGTGGTTATAATATCCTCGTTGACCCGATGCTCGGAGAAGCCGGAGTATAACCTCCGATCGTAAAAACGCCAAATAATAAACGAAATCCGCTCATCTCACTGCCCTTTCCCATCGATTATTGGTTGAAGCCTGATATTATAATCGTAACTCATCTACATAACGACCATTGGGATCCAGAAGCAGTTGATAAATTACCCAAATCAACCCCGATCCTATGCCAGCCCGGTAATGAGAAGGCGCTTCAAGCTGTTGGATTTCAAAGTGTTACTCCGATTACTGATAAGCTGAAAGTTCATAGTATTCTTCTGACTCGCACTAACGGGAAGCACGGAAAAGGAGTAATCAGGAAGCTCACGGGTAATGTTTCAGGGTTTATTCTACAAGCAGAGGGCGAACCTAAGTTATATATTGCCGGAGACACCGTTTGGTGTAGCGATGTTCGCGAAGCTTTGGATGCCCATCACCCAGACATCACAGTAGTTAACGCTGGTGGTGCACGATTTGTAATGGGTGAGCCCATTACAATGGATGATCATGATGTAGTAACCCTATGTCGTTACGCACCGGACACAAAAGTTATCGCCGTACATATGGATGCCATCAATCACTGTCTTGTCACACGTTCTGATTTGCGTGAGCGCCTTGAAATGGAGAAGCTAGCCGATCAGGTATTCATTCCTGAAGATGGGCAATGGATAGATTTTATGTAAATTGTTATCTGTGAAGAATCCCATACCCCCGTATGTGCAGGAATGTTACTGTATATATGGGGGTTATTTCCATGTGTTTTTATGACAGTTGTCACCTTCATTTCATGACAGTCCTTACTAACGTCATACCTTCTATTCATATATCTTTAAGGAAGAGCAAAACACGTTGTTAATAAATGGAGGCGAAACTTCGATGGAAGTCATTGTAGAGATGAACCAGATCAGCAAATCATTCAAGGAAAAAAAAGCTGTAGATCATATCAGTTTCAACATTCATAAAGGCTCGATTGTCGCTATTCTCGGCCCGAACGGAGCCGGTAAAACCACAACCCTGTCCATGATGTTAGGCATGCTGGAACCCACACAAGGCACCGTAAAGATTTTTGGGCAACATCCCAAAGATATAAAGGTACGAGAAAAGATCGGCGCCATGCTACAACAAGTTAGTGTCATTGATCGCCTCAAGGTACGTGAAGTAATCGAACTGTTTCGCAGCTATTACCCGAATCCCATGGAAATGGAGTTTCTGATCAACCTAACCGGACTGACTCCAAGCGACTTGAACCGCTATGCAGAGAAGTTATCCGGCGGACAGAAGCGTTGTTTAAGCTTTGCACTCGCACTAGCCGGTAACCCTGAATTACTATTCCTCGATGAACCTACGGTTGGCCTAGACACAACTGCACGACGTAAATTCTGGGCGAGCATTCGTGAACTATCCAAACAAGGTAAAACGGTCGTATTCACGACCCACTATTTACAGGAAGCCGATGATGCCGCTGACCGCATTCTTCTAATCAGCCAGGGTGCTCTCGTAGCAGACGGAACACCTGAAGAGATCAAATCCCGCATTGTGAAACGTTCACTGTCATTCCTCTCCGATCAAGATAGCCCTGAATTCCGGCAAAGGCTGATCGCTCTACCTTCAATAGCGGAATGTTATGACAAGGACGGTAGAATTTGCGTAACGACGGACAATACGGACTCCGTTCTAGCAGCTATTTTTACCGGAGGATTACCTGTACGCGATGTGAGAATTGATCAGGGACGTCTCGATGAGGCTTTTGAACAATTGACCCAGAACCATGAGGAGGCAGTCTAACTATGAAAAAAAAGGTACTGATGCAATGTAAAGCGGAGTTACTGCGGATATTTCGGAATCCTTACTATGTATTCTGGTCTCTGTTGATGCCGATCATGTTCTACTTTATCTTCACCCGAGTCGTAAATACAGGAGGCGATGATTCCAAGCTATGGGAGGCGCATTACCTGATGTCTATGACTACGTTCAGTGTCATGGGCTCATCGATTATGACCTTCGGAATTAGGCTCGTCGAGGAACGGACGCAAGGCTGGGCTACCTTTATGCGGATTACTCCACTACCAGGTCAAATCTATTTTCTAGGTAAAATGTTCGGTCAAACCATGATGCATATCTTCTCGATTACTTTGATATTCCTTGCAGGTTATTTAATGAACGGTGTCTCATTGTCAGCTTCTCAGTGGATATCTTCTGGTCTATGGATCCTCATCGGTTCCCTCCCCTTCCTCGCCATCGGCACGCTCGTTGGAGCGATGAAACGCGTGGATACTGCCAGCGGTGTCAGCAACGCAGTCTATATGGCCTTGGCTGTAGCAGGCGGTATGTGGATGCCCATCGAGGTATTACCAAAAATCATGCAGCATATTAGTAAATGGCTTCCCTCCTACAATTATGGAAATGGAGCATGGCAAATTGTTCGTGGGCATTCCCCAGAATGGAGTAACATCATCATTTCACTGGGCTACCTCGTTATATTTATGATATTATCCACGTATGTCCGGAAAAAACAGGAAGTGGTGTAATATGAGATGACGCGTAAGAGATTTCAACTTTTCCCTAGCAGGTTAGGATTCTACCCTTTCATTTGGTTAGTTTATATTATCCTACCGATCTTTAATATCCGTAGCGAAACCGGGGTTAAGCTATTTCTAGGGTACGCACTCATCGCGCTGTTTGTAGTGACTTACCGTCAGTTGTACTGGGCTACGTCTACTTTCTCGACCTGGCTTGGAATACAAATGCTGATTATCGTCATCATGAGTGTGTTCTATAATCCATATAACTTGTACATGGGGTTCTTCACCGCCAATTTTATCGGTTATTTTACGGAGAAACGTAGATTTAATATTGCTATGATCGTATTTGCTGCAGTGGAGCTTTTACCGCTGGTATTTCTTCGGAATCAATTAGATGGTACAGATCTACTGTTTATTCTCCCCTTCTACCTCATCATGATGATTTCCCCATTTGGAATCCGCTCCATGAATCAACGTCAGAATCTAGAGAAGGAACTGGATCAAGCGAATGCCCAGATCAAGGAATTGATCAAGCGAGAAGAACGGATGCGGATTGCCCGGGATCTACACGATACGCTCGGACACACCTTGTCCCTCATCACTTTAAAAAGTCAGCTTGTTGAGAAGCTCGCCCTTAAAGATCCCCAGCGGGCTCAATTTGAAGCAGGGGAAATCCAACGGACCTCAAGAGCGGCACTTCGCCAAGTTCGGGAATTAGTATCCGATATGCGTGCTATTACCGTGGCCGAGGAGCTTGCCGGAGCTGGAGAGATACTAAAATCAGCGGATATCGCTCTTGAAGTAGAAGGGGATGCAAATCTGGAGGGAGTATCCGATCTAACTCAGAATATCCTTAGCTTATGTATCAAGGAAGCCATGACGAATATTGTGAAGCATAGCCAAGCTGAGCATTGTCTGATCCGAATTGGAGTCACCGATGCGGATGTGAGGGTTGATATTGAAGATGATGGCGTTGGACTGAAACATGAGGGAGATGAATCCCTTCAAGGTAACGGACTAAAGGGCATGGCTGAGCGCCTCTCCCTCATTGAGGGCTCCTTAAGATTATCTCCGGGTAAAAAAGGGGGAACCAGGCTCCTTGTTACAGTCCCCCTCATCGTTAAGGAACGGAAGGAAGGTGAGACCGCATGATTCGTATTATCATCGCTGAAGACCAGCGACTCCTACGAGGAGCGCTCGCTTCCCTACTAGATCTGGAAGATGACATCGAGGTCATCGGACAGGCAGCAGACGGAGCAGAAGCACTCTCTCTAATCGAGCGGATACAGCCGGACGTATGTCTAATGGATATCGAGATGCCTTTGAAGAGCGGTCTAGATGTCGCTGAAATTTTAAAAGAGAACTCATGCCCCTGTCGAATCATCATTCTGACAACATTCGCTCGTCCCGGTTATTTCGAGCGTGCCATCAAAACGGGAGTCCATGGTTATCTACTCAAAGACGAATCCAGTGATAAGCTAGCTGAATCGATCCGTCGTGTCATGGCAGGGCACCGAGAAATATCTCCAGAACTTATTTTCGGTAGCATCAAAGAGAATAATCCACTAACGGAGCGGGAGAGAGAAATTCTGAAGCTCGCCGCTGGCGGCAAGACCGCTAATCAGATCGCCGACTCTCTACATCTCTCTTATGGGACGGTCCGCAACTATATTTCGGAGATCATGAACAAACTGCAAGTGAAAAGCCGTATCGAGGCCGTTCGTCTTGCCGAAGAGAAAGGCTGGATTTAGCAGCTTCAATATACATAAAGGCTGTCTCACGGGTCGTCTACTCGACCTACATGGGACAGCCTTTATTCTAATTCTTGCTCCAATCGTGAACCATGCTGCCTTCCAAGTACTTCTCACAATCCATCGCAGCCATGCATCCAGATCCTGCAGCCGTAATCGCCTGACGGTAGCGCGTGTCCTGCACATCTCCACATGCGAAGACACCGGGTATGTTCGTCTCACTTGTTCCAGGTCTGACTACAATGTAGCCATGCTCATCGATCTCAATCTGATTCCCCAGAAATTTCGTGTTCGGCGTATGCCCTATAGCGACAAAGACTCCATCTGCCTCTACTAGTTCTTCCTGATTGCTTATGTTATTGCGAACTTTCAAACCTATGACAGCACCTTTTTCACCCGTAGCAACTTCTAGCGGCGTACGCCCCAGTGCCCAGTGTACCTTCTCATTGTTTTTGGCACGTTCCTGCATAATCTTAGATGCCCTCAGCTCTTCCCGCCGATGGACCACCGTCACGCTGGACGCAAAACGCGTCAAGAAGCTAGCTTCCTCCATCGCAGAGTCCCCGCCTCCGACTACGATAAGTTTCTTCCCTCGGAAGAAAAATCCATCACAGGTCGCGCAGGTGCTAACCCCTCGTCCAATATTGTCCTGCTCACCAGGGATATCTAGATATTTGGCCGAAGCTCCTGTCGACAGAATGACGGTTTCTGCTTCCAGCTCATATCCACCTTCAACCTTCACTTTGAAAGGATGTTTAGTGAAGTCGACTTCTTCAGCCCATCCGCTCCTAAATTCAGCACCAAAGCGTTCGGCTTGTTTACGCATATTGTCCATGAGCTCTGGGCCCATAATCCCCTGTGGAAACCCAGGAAAATTCTCTACCTCGGTGGTCGTAGTTAATTGTCCTCCCGGCTGAATTCCCTCAATAACGATCGGATTCAGATCAGCCCTTGCTAGATAAATGGCAGCCGTTAAACCTGCTGGACCCGTTCCAATAACAATAGATTTATACATGGATTTAACTTAAACCTCCCGCTTGAAAATAAGAGTTTGATCACAAAGTAACGCGCGCGCTCGGTACTGAGTAGCCGACTTTTTGAACATACACTTATAACAAGTTTTGCCCAAAAGGGTCCTATCTTACCCTCTTTCAAGCAAAGATGGAGGTTCTTGCTCACTTCACATTATAACCCTAATACTACTGAACTGATGGAAATAAAGACTCCATCTTATCCTTAACCCCGCACACTTCATTCACACGATTAACGCATCTACGGGCAGTTGATACCGAAATACCATATTGTTTGGCTACATCCTCGTAAGTGACTGACAAGTCGTGCATTTTCGCTGTTAAATATTCTAACGCCGCAGCCCAGCCTTCAGCATGACGAATAACGGGAGTCTCCGGATATAATCGAGTCAAAAAATCAACCCACAACGTTTCCAGATCATGCCGCTGCTGAAGATCATAGTTTTTTCTCATATTTGATAACGCCAGATCCACAACAGACTGCCACTCACTCTTCCATTCTGGTAACTCAGAGGGCACCTTACTTGGATCGACCATTATCGTTATGCCATCCGATATCATCGGTAATAGTTTCTTAACACCCAAGCTACGGAGTACAAAAAGGGCCATATCCTTCAAATACTGATCCTCTTCCGGCTCAAGTAGAAATGCCTGCAACGCTTCCTCTACTTCCTTATCAGCGATCCGGCCAAAGGCCTGAATAACTTGCAGTTTTGTATTGTAATCGCCATGGCGAAGTGCCCAGAAGAAAGAAGAACGAATCATCGGATTCTCTCCCATATCACTAGGGAGCCATTCCTTCGACTTCTCCCATAACCTGAACTGCTCCTCATATGGAAGATGATAATTATAACTAATCGGTAAAGCCTGCTCTCCGGCTGCTATCCCCTCGATCCGGCTTAAATAGAACATGGGGATAACGGAATCAGGATCAAGTTTCTTCACTTGATGCCACAATCTCTTAGCTTCCGTATAGCGACCTAAATGGTATGCCGCCACTGCAGCATAATGATATAGACAAGGATCATAATTAACTTCCTCATCTTGCAGTAATCTTTTGAAATGAGAGTAAGCTGCCTCATGTTCGCCCAAGATTCCCATAGTCGTTGCTAGTTTAAAAACATGCTCCTGATGGAACGGTACCACTTTACGTAAGCGTCCAGTAAGCTCCTGAAGCAACTCTTCTTGTCCTTCATATTGGTAGAATATCGCGAGGTTACAAAGAGCATGCAAATTACCTGGCTCCTGTTCTAGCACCCCATAGATCGTATCCTTCGACTTCGCGAACCGACCAAGATAATAATATCCCAGTGCCAAATTGTTATGCGCAGCAAGGAAATCAGGATGTTTCTCGGCAACTCCCTCCAGTAGCTTCACCGCTTGGATGAACTTACCTTCTTCTAGCAGTTCCCGAGCCTGATCATGCTCTACAAAACCTTCTCTGGATTTAATACTTTTCAGTTTGGTAGGTCGATCAAGTTCATATTGTAATAGATCCATCATCTCTTCGGCTTCCCCTAGAAACTGACCATTGGGATCTTCCTCCAAATACTTCACCAAAGCCTCTTCAGCCGCTTCAAACAAGTCCATATTCGCATAATTGTTCGCCATATAGAAATAGCATTCCGTCATAGACGGATCGATCTCCTTCAGAACGACAGATAGTGCGGCATTTGAAGCCTCATAATCTCCCATTTCTGACAGGATCCCCGCCATATTGCAATGATTAACCGGGTTCTCTGGTTCATATTCCACTGCTTTGCGAAAATATTTCAATGCCTTGTCATAGTGATAGCGGTCCAATGAAGAGACGGCTCTCTGGAAGAAAAAGCCCGCATCCATGGAGATGGGTAGCACATTAGATCCCGCGCTCTCCGCCGGCTGATTTTTCTCTTTCATGCAAGGCACCTCCTTCATATCTTCTAAGTCTTTAATCCTACCTATCTCTCCAAACAGTATACCATAGTGAAAGCGCTCCTCCCATCCTGTATGCAAGTGGTTATTATCGACATGTAGGGCAATACTTAACTGCTAATTACTAGTTTTATATGATCCTTAATTGCAAGGCTCTATTGGTTGCGGACCCTGAATCCGCTATTCGTGAATTTTGTGTCAGAAAATATCGCAATTCCGCGGGGATTCTGGCGTATAAGGTCTACAATATCTGTAACGTCTCTTCAGAAACATGTTGCGTACAAATACACCTCTTTAACATAAAAACACACACCAAATCGTAAGCGCTATTATCCTAAGATGGTAGGGAAGTCCAAATTATAAAGGAGGTCTCGAGTATGAAACGATTCAGGCCACTTTTTGCGAGCCTGATGTCCCTACTGCTCATCTTGTCAGTCATTCCTTCGTATTCGGCTCAAGCAGCATCTGGAGGTAGTGGTGCGACAAAGATTCCTTCAGGCACCGTAATGATTATGAACAAATGGAAAAACAACTACCTGTACGAAGCCTCAAACGGCACAGTCAGGTACGGCATGACAAATCCACATGACGAATCAGCACATTGGATTGTAGACTCGGCAAATGGATTGTCCCGAATCAAAAACGTCAAAACAGGTAATTACATCACGATTGCGCAGACATCCCAGCGTCATCAAGCACTGACGACTACGTCATCTGGTGACTCTAGCGATGTACAGTGGATCATCGACCAATCCACTCGTGAAGGTTTTATGGTGATTAGTAGTGCAACAATGCCGCAAGGTAACCTAGTCATTCATGAGGAAGATCAGCTTGGTTTTGCCGAAGCCAGCTCGGATATCAACATCACCTTCGAGAGTCCACAATGGGCATTCATTGCGGTCGATGCTACTCCCCCGGTGCGGATTCAAAGTAATATGCGTCCTAATGAAGTCATCTATGAAGATAAAGATACCGGTGCAGTAATGCGCGGCGTTAGAGATGCAGGTGATATGTACTCTCAATGGTATATAGATAGTGTAGAAAACAGTAATCAGATTAGTATACGAAACGCAGCAACAGGTAATCTGATTACACAAAATGAAGAAGAACGATCCTGGGCAGGGATATTTGCCACGAAAAACTCCGACAATTCCGATTTTAGCCATTGGCTACAGGAAGCTGCAGTAAAACAGGGATACGTGGTATTCCAAAATGTAGGTCTCCCTGGAAACTGGATAAATCCACAATACGGAGACGACAACAATATTCGCTCAAATAATTGGGCAGGAGGAGCAGACGGAGTTAATGCACTCTGGAAGATTGTTTCCATTTCTGAGTTACCCTCCGTTCGGATCGGGGCCTATACGGATGGTAAGGTGGCTACCGACTTCTTATATGATGATAACGGAAATATTAAATATGGAGCAATCAGTGAAAACTCCACCAATGACCCCAAATACTCCTGGGTTGTGGAGGACTACGATCTCAGCAAACGTATTCGCAACGTAGGTAGCAATGATTACTTGATGCTCGATGAGGGAGGTTTGCTCAAAGCTGGACCCGCAACCGTTACGGAAGCGACTTACCAATGGTCCTTAACAGAGTCTGATAGCTATGACGGTTACAAGACCATTCAGAACGTGGGTAACCCTGACCTATATATTTCAACAGGAGCGGGAGGTTCCGCAATTGCTTCATCCGATGCAAATAGCCTTGGGGCTCAATGGGAATTAATCGATCCTTCCACTCCTATAGACGGTTCCGATCAATTTATTCGTATCCAGAACAACTGGCAGCCATTTTATTTATATGAGAATCTGGACGGAACGTTGAAATACGGAAATATACGCCAGGAAGATCAGCGCGACCAATGGCTTGTGGTGAAGCATAATGGACGGAAGCTGTTCCAAAACCGTGAAACAGGCCACTATATGAACATTGCCGATATGCCTGACGGCCATATCCAGGTCACTCCAATAGACGATTTAACAAACGTGGATGCGGCATACATCTGGAGCGGTAAAAACCTAGGCGGTAACTTGTATTTGATTAGCAATATAAGCGATAGCGTGCCTGGACAGTTTATTTCACTGCAAAATCTAACTAAGTATGCAGAGTATAGTGTAATAAATCCGAATTGGGGAAGCCCACAGTGGAAGTTCATCCCTGTAACAAAAGATAAAAACCCACTTTATCGATTCAAACTTAAAGGCTCGTCTGATCAATACCTTAACGATGATCGCAACACAGGTGCTATCGGTACAGCAATCTATGGGTCAGCCGATGGGGATTATTCCATTTGGTTCCTCAAGGAAAGTAGCCCTAACGGTCCTGTAACGATGAAGAACCAAGGTAGTGGCAGAACTCTATCCATTGAGAATCTTGCAGGAATCGAAGGAAATGAAGAACCTGCACTAGCCGTAGAAACACGGACTGAAGTGGGTGACGGCTGGGCCAGTATCAAATGGGTGCTTATGAAGCGATCCGCAGCGGAGGAAGTTAACATCAAGAGTGGATGGACGAATGAACATTATATATACGCCACGTTCGATGATCAGGACAGACCTGTCTTTAAAGTAAGTAAGGCGACCGGAGCAGCTGATCGGACAGAATCTATCTTTATAGCAGAATCAGTACAAATTGACCCGCAACCTATTCCGCAGACACCAGTACGAATTAAGAGTGTAACAGGTCCATCCTATCTTTATGAAAATAGCAGCGGAGTCGTGTTGTATGGTGATCTTACGGAGGACAACGGATATGCTCATTGGCTCATTTCAACAGGGCCCGATGGCAAGCAGTTGATCCAGAATCGTGCTACTGGACACTATTTAACATTAACCGAGGACTACACCTTCATAGAAAGTAAGGAAGGACCTCCTGCTGATAGCGGCGCTTCATCCTGGTCCGTCAAACGGGCACTAGATGGAGAAAAGGTAACCTTACGCAGCCAGTATACTGGCTACGATGATGAGTTCATTAACATTCAAAATAATACTGGCTATGCAGAACGCGGCTTATTCCCGGATTCATGGGGTTCTGTGCAATGGGAGCTTCAACCGGCTCCTCAGCTATTCACAACACCAAACATGCAAGAGTATCGGAATTTGAATACAACAACTCCGCTTCAAGATGATACCAACATGGTTGTTATATCCGTTCCAGGTACACAAGATAAAGTACTAGCAGAGCGTGGTGGAAAAATTGTATTAGCTGATGCAAGCGAAAGCAATATTTCTTCTAAGTGGTTAGTAGAGGATTATAATGGACGTTATCTGCTCAAAAATACATCAACCAATCATTACTTGGCTTTAAATGACAAGCTGGAACCAATAGCCTCCAGTTCTAAGGTGGATTTAAGCACTCAATGGACGATGGAGGATAAATTGGGGTATCGTATACTTTCCAATGCCAAGGGATCAAACGGATTATTGTTGCATAAAGCAGCCGGAATCAGCTTCGTTGCACCACCTTCCCTTGAGGAAGCATTATGGAGCTTCAAGCCGGTAACTTCAGATGTTACCTATCCAGCAAAAGATGCATTTAAGAGTGATACGGTCATCCATTTCGCAGTGAATGCGGAAACGGAAGGTGTATATTCAGGGCTGATCCGTTATAGAAATAGCGCTGATGTAGAACAACTATTGCATCTGTCAGTAAACGGATTGCAACAAGATGACCTAACTATTCAGCGCTCATCCAGCTGGGGTACAGCTGAGATAACGCTGAATCTTCGAGCAGGCATGAACTCCGTTTCGTTAAGCGGATCGAGCGAAGCTATGGCTAAGGCGGAAGTTGACAGCCTAACCGTCAAGAGCAGCGTGAACAAGGCTTACCGGGGAGCTACGGTTCCTTATATTAGCTATGAAGCGGAAGACATGAAGACCAACGGAACGCTAATAGGTCCATCCCGCAAATATCGTAGTATCGCTTCCGAGGCTTCCGGCCGCAAGGCTGTAAGCTTGGAAAATAGCGGTGATTATGTGGAATTTACGCTGGCTAAACCAGCAAACTCTCTTGTACTCCGGTACTCGATACCGGATAGCAAGGATGGATTAGGTGCTGATGAGACCCTATCCCTTTATATCGATGGAGTCTTTAAGCAAACACTGAACCTAACATCGAAATATGCATGGGAATACGGAAGCTATCCATGGTCCAACGATCCACGCCAAGGAAGTGGACATCGCTTCTTTGATGAAATCCATACACTGATCGGGGACGTTCCGCAAGGTGCAACCATCCAGTTGAAGAAGGACTCAGGCAATCATTCAGAGTTCTATGTTATCGATTTGGTCGATATGGAACAAGTCGCACCCGCTAATGAGATGCCGGATGGCTTCATCTCGGTGACCGAGTTTGGCGCGGTAGCTAATGATGGAATTGATGATACTGAGGAATTCAATATGGCCCTACAGGCTGCGAATAATCGAGGTGCTGGGGTTTGGTTCCCAGTAGGCACCTTCGACTTCGGCGATGAACTGCTGAATTTGGACAATGCAGTAATCCGTGGTGCCGGCATGTGGTATACAACGCTAAATGGCGCCAAATTCTTTGGTCATGGTGGCCGGATCGAAGTATATGATCTGCTGATTGACGGAGGGATTAATGAGCGGGACGATGAAGGTTTCACCAATGCTTTTCACGGAGCATTTGGTCCGGAGTCGGTCATTCAACAAGTATGGATTGAGCATACCAAAGCAGGACTATGGTTGACGCAGCCGATTGGTGAGACAGCACGTACTAACGGACTCTATATGATGGGACTGCGTATCCGTAATTTGATGGCTGATGGAATCAATTTTGCCGTTGGTACCCATAACAGCATGATGGAGCAGAGCGATATTCGATACCCAGGTGATGACGGAATCGCCATGTGGTCCTTTACAGATCCGAAGCTTAAGGATGTAAACGGTACGGAAAGAACACCTAGTGTGAATAATACCGCTCGCTTTAACACTGTATCGATTCCGTGGCTTGCGGATAACATTGTCGTATTTGGCGGCAAGGATAACAAAATTCAGGATAATATTGTGAAGGATACGGTAACCAATGGCGCAGGGATTGCAGTTTCAACCCGTTTCAGCGCAGAGCCATTTGAGGGAACTACTGTAGTGGAACGAAACACGCTAACAAGAACTGGCAGTTATGACACTGGATACGGGGTCAGTCTAGGGGCCTTGTGGTTATTTGCCGGAGAAAGCGATATGACAGGCACAATCATAGTGCGTAACAATGTCGCAAATGACAGTACCTACGCCGGGCTCATCGCCCACGGTGACTTTACGATGAAGGATGTTCTTTTGCAAAATATCGTCATCGACGGTACTGGCACGAACGGAATTGACGTGACACCTCAAGTGAAGGGCTCTGCAACAGTAGATAATGTAATCGTTCGCGGAGATCGGATGAAGATGGTGTCCAATCCTGCAGCACAATTCCGTTTCAATGAAATTAACCAAGGCTTTGCCTCTCTCAAGAACCCACCGATTGTCGATCCCGGTGATCCGGGTGAACCAGGTTCGGGTGGAGGCCAAGGAGGTAATGGTAGCGGTGGTTCGTCCGGAACAACCCCATCCAGTTCTCCTACAACCACATTTGATGCTGCGCTGAAGGTAGGGCTTGAAGCTGGCCAGACAACGATTGAGCTTAAGGTTGGCGCTGATGGAAACGTCAATCTAACTGCATCTGCGCTAGTGGCTGCAGCTACTACTAACCCTGATACAATTATTGCAGTTGTCGGCAATGGGGCAGAGTATCTCTTCCCGCTGTCATTGACCGAACAAATATTGAAGCAAGCCGGTGTTATTGATTCTAATAAGGTGGTTATATCTATTCATGTATCGCCAATTACAGAATCAGAGCAAGCCGGGTTAGCGCAACAAGCCAAGAAGCAAGGTATAGAACTCATTGGCGACGCCAAGAAATTTACTGTAAGCGTGACTGAAGGTAGTAAAACAACTGAGATTACTCATTATGATGGTACAACATACGTTGAACGTCAGATGACTGTAAATCGAAAGGTAGATCCTGCGACTACGGTTGTACTACTCTATGATCCAATATCAGGCACGTTGAGCTATGTACCCGCATTGTTCGAGGTGAATGCTGACGGAACAACGACTGTTACCATTAAGAGCACGACCAATGGGATCTTTACCGTTGCTAGCAACCCATTGACTTTCTCCGATATTACCGCTCACTGGGCTAAAAAGGAGATTGAGCAACTAGCTTCTCGTTACATTGTGAGAGGTATGTCTTCGGATCAGTTTGCACCAGGGAAATCGGTAAGTCGCGCCGAATTTGCAGCCATGCTTGTTAGAGCTCTAGATCTGCATAGCAATGGCAACAATATTACGTACCAAGATGTGAAGTCGAACGCTTGGTATAGTGAAGCTATTGCAGCGGCAGCCCATTATGGACTAGTGAATGGCTACCAGGAAGGTTCCTTCCGTCCAGATGCCAAAGTCAGCAGAGAAGAAATGGCTGTGATGACAGCTCGGGCGCTGAAGCTGCTGCAAATTGCGGTCGCTCAAGAATCTTCTCAGCTTGGCGCGTATAAAGACGCTAACCAAGTACATGAGTGGGCACTTGCGGATGTAGAATTGCTGCTTGGGGTAGGCATCATGAAGGGGCAAAACGAAGCAAGTTTTGCTCCTGGCAGTCATACAACTCGGGCGGAGGCAGCCGTTATCTTATCCAGATTACTTGTATTAGGTAAGTTGCTTAACCCATAGGATTAGACATACTTTTCAAAACAGGCTGATCAAGGGCAGTTGCCCGCGATCAACCTGTTTTTATGATAAACAAAGCAAAAACCGCCCCAGAAGGACGGCGCTCTACGCCTATAGATTTAACAGTTATCTTTATTATACCTACTCATCGCCAATCCAGATTACAAATCCAGGTTAAATCCCACGGTCCTTAAACAGTGCTGCGATAGATCCGCCCTCCATAATAAACTGCGTAGCCTGTGCCAGCATAGGCGCAACAGACAATACTTTAAATCTGGAGGCATGAATTTCTGGCAGTGCAATGGAGTCCGTAGTGACGACTTCCCGAATATTCGGATGATCCAGTCTCTCAAGAGCATCACCGGAGAATAACCCATGTGTCGCACAGACGAATGAATCCTCTGCTCCCCGCTCTTTAAGTGCCTCGACCACATTGATGATTGTCGATCCCGTATCAATGAGATCTTCAATAATAATCGGTGTATGGCCCTCCACATCCCCAATGACATGCGTGATGGAAGACTCGTTATGAGCAGTACGCTTCTTGATCATGATGGCAAATGGAGAATCCAGACCACTCGCGAGCTTCTCAGCCATAGAGGCCCTTCCTGCGTCGGGTGATACTACTACGGGATTTCTGATATCCTTGGATTTCAAATAATCCGTCATTAAGTCGAGCGCAGTGAGATGATCCACAGGGATATTAAAGAACCCCTGGATGGCCGGAGCATGCAAATCAATCGTTACCACCCGGCTTGCGCCTGCGGTTGTCAGCACATCGGCTAGCAATTTTGCCGAAATGGGCTCCCTTGGAGCAGACTTTCGCTCCTGACGAGCGTATCCGTAATAGGGCATAATAATGTTGACTGTTCGGGCTGAGGCTCGTTTTGCAGCGTCAATCATGACCAGTAGCTCCACAAATAGCTCATTGATCGGATGAGAGAGTGACTGCACAATGAACACATCGGAATTCCGAATGCTTTCCTCATAATGCACGTAAATCTCTCCACTTTTAAAGCGTGACAGCGTAACTTGCCCCGGCTCTACACCTAACGTCCTACAAATTTGCCCTACTAACTTCGGATTCGATGAGCCGGAAAAGATTCGCAGCTTGGATTCCATAACATCCTCCCAGGATTGCATAGTAAGTTTCATTATCAGTTATTTACGAGTGGAATCATAATCCGTTTCCGTCCTTGGAAAGTAGCTAGCTCAGTTACCCCAATTTCAAGCAGCGTTTGGCGAGCTACATCCAAGTTATCACCCAGTTTCAGCGGATCATGGGCATCTGAACCCACGGTAAGTGGGATTCTAAGTTCTAACGCTGATTCGAGGATTCGCCGGCTAGGAAAGGCCTCTGCACAAGGCTTAGACCATCCCGAAGCATTCAGTTCCATCGCTACACCTGCCCCAGCGATCGTCGACAGCACGCCCTGCTCCAACTGAATAACTTCGTTATCCCGCACCGGATCTGGCTTTTGACCGAAACGTTTGATCACATCCAAATGCCCCATAATGTCGTAGAACCCAGTCTTTGCAGCTTTTTGTACGGCATTATAATACCGTTCATACACTGCAAAAATGTCCTGACCTTCCCAATTATGTACTTGGCGGAAGTCAGAAACATCCCATTCTCCCAAGAAATGAACGGATCCGATCACATAATCCCATGGATAGCCTTGTACGATGGCTTCAATTTCAGCTTCCCAGCCCTCGATATAATCGCCTTCCAAACCTAGTCTCACTTCGATTTGGCCACGATACTTCTCCTTCAGTTCCAGAACTTCCTCCACATAGCGTGGTAGTTCCTCTTTGGCCATCGCCATTTCTGGATAATATGTAGCTGGATCGACATGTAGCAATGGCATATGGTCCGACAAGCCGATTTGAGACAAGCCGATCTCTATTCCACGGCGCACATAATCCTCCAGATTGCCCACGGCATGCCCGCAGCGTGCATGGTGAGTATGATAGTCGATTAGCATCGTTTCTTCACCTCGTCCTAATCACGGCGCGGACGTTCATGACGCCGCTCCAGTTCCTGCATGATTTCGTCCAATGATAATCCCCGTTCTCTCAGCAATACAAGCAAGTGATAGATCAAATCACTTACCTCATACCGAAGTTCGTCATTATCCCCATTTTTAGCCGCAATAATGGACTCAGCGGTCTCTTCGCCCACTTTTTTGAGAATCTTATCAAGACCTTTTTCAAATAAATAGGTCGTATAAGCCCCTTCTGGACGACTTTCATAACGCTCTGCAATCAGTTGCTCCAGTTCAGTAAGCACCGCGAAACGGTCGCTTTGACGTGGGGCATCTTCAGTAGTCGAAGTTTGGGCTGACCCTTGCTCACCCGCTGTTGCCACCGTACGAAAAAAACAACTCTCAGCGCCCGTATGACAAGCAGGTCCTTTGCGATCTACTAGGAATAACAGTGTATCTCCATCGCAATCATAACGCATCGAAATGATCTGCTGCGTGTTACCTGAAGTTGCGCCCTTGTTCCAAAGTTCCGCGCGGGATCTGCTCCAGAACCAAGTTTGCCCTGTTTCAACGGATTTGCCCAGCGATTCACGATTCACGTAAGCAAGCGTAAGTACCTCTTTGGTATCCACATCCTGTACTATTGCCGGAACCAGACCGTTCTCATCCCATTTAATACTGTCCGCAAGATCTGCGAGCGGAAGTGATAGCTCTAATGACTGACTCATCGTATCTCCACCCCTTTTAATTTTAAACCTTGTTTCAGGTCGGGTATCGCAATCTCTTTATAATGAAAAATAGTCGCTGCCAAAGCGGCATCTGCCTGACCCTCTGTAAATACGTCGTAAAAGTCTGACGTTTTCCCCGCTCCGCCGGAAGCGATGACTGGAATTCCTATGGTACTGCTTACCGCCTTTGTCAGTGGAAGATCAAAACCATCCTTGGTACCATCGGCGTCCATGCTCGTTAGGAGTATCTCTCCTGCCCCACGGGATTCCGCATCTTTTACCCAAGCGAGAGCACGAATGCCTGTTGGTTTACGACCTCCATGTGTATATACTTCCCATTCGCCCCATATCTCATTGTATTTAGCATCAACGGCTACTACAATGCACTGGGAACCAAACCGACGTGCTCCGTCACTAATCAGATCAGGATTGAGTACAGCAGCCGTGTTAATGCCAATCTTATCTGCTCCTGCACGTAGGATACGTTTCATATCATCCACTTGAGAAATGCCTCCGCCTACTGTGAAGGGAATTGCAATTTCTCCTGCTGTTTGTTTCACAACTTCAATCATCGTCGCACGGCCCTCATTTGAAGCCGAGATGTCGAGAAAGACAAGTTCATCTGCACCTTCTTGGTCATACAGCGCTGCCAGTTCCACCGGATCGCCAGCGTCACGTAGATTGACAAAGTTCACGCCTTTCACAACCCGCCCATCCTTCACATCCAAACAGGGGATAATTCGCTTAGCCAGCACGGTCATCGACTTCCTTTCATCTCTAAAGTAGAGATTTATTATTTATCGCGAGAAGAGCCTGAGCAAGATCAATACTTCCTGTATAAAGGGCTTTGCCCACGATGGCCCCACCTACGCCCTGATCCGCATGCGCTGCTAGACTTAGCAGATCATCTTGAACAGTAACGCCACCAGAGGCGATAACCGTTCTACCTGATGCTTTGGCAAGCGAGACAATGGCCTCCACATTAGGTCCTTGCATCATACCGTCACGAGAAATATCGGTGAAGATAAACGTCTCAGCCCCCTTCGCAGCAAGCTGTTTAGCTAACTCCTCCGCCTGAACCTCGGAGGTCTCGAGCCAACCACGTGTGGCAACGAAGCCGTTCCGGGCATCAATACCTATGGCTACTTTATCGCCGTAAGTACCAAGTACAGCTTCGGTAAACTCGCGGTCTTCAATTGCCGCCGTTCCAATAATAACCCGACTAACGCCGAGAGATAGCAGTCTCTTCACGTCCTCCAGAGTCCGTAAACCACCGCCCACTTGTACAGGAACCTGCACGCTACGGGCAATTTGACCAATTAGTTCATCATTAACAGGATGACCAGCTTTGGCTCCGTCCAGATCAACTAAGTGGATAAAGCTCCCGCCTTGGACTTCCCAGGATTTAGCCACTTCTAGTGGATTTTCATTATAGACCGTCTCACGGCCATAGTCGCCCTGAACAAGACGAACGCATTTTCCTCCCCGGATATCAATTGCAGGGTAGATTACGAATGAAGACATAGTTTGTTTCCTCCGCTCAAATTAATCAAAATTTATCTGTAGATGACCGCTACGCGGACGGATTGTCCTTACGATCGCTGTTGCCTCCAAATTTTTTTGAATACGTCACTGTTAACAGTGAAAATTCGGAGGCAAAGGCGACCGCTTCTCTTCTTCAGGACAATTCCGCCCTCTCCGCTACGATCTGCATATATCTTCTACTGTCAGAAAACACTATTTACTCTTTCAGCTAATCAGCTCCGCTCCTTACGTCCCTCAGCGAGGGAGAGGAAGTTACCGAGCAGCGCCATGCCAAGCTCGCTACTCTTCTCGGGATGGAACTGCATGCCGTACACATTGTCACGGCCTACAATAGCCGTCACCGGATGGCCGTAATCGGTCACGGCCAGCAGATCATCCCCGCGCTCTGGCAGTACATGATAGGAATGGACAAAGTATACGTGTCCTTCCGTAAGCCCTGCCAGAAGCGGACTATCCGGCTGCTTAAACTCCAGCCGGTTCCAGCCCATATGCGGCACCTTATAGTTGCCGCCTTGAAACCGTACTACACGGCCCGGTAGAATACCGAGGCCCGTGTTGCGGCCATGCTCTTCACTCTCGTCGAAGAGCAGCTGCATACCAAGGCAAATGCCAAGCAGCGGCTTGCCACTTGCCGCGGCCTTCCGCACCACCGCGTCCAATCCGGTTTCGCGCAGATGTTCCATCGCATCGCCGAAGGCGCCCACGCCTGGCAATATGACGCCATCCGCCTCCAGAATCACCCGCTCATCGCCAGTCACAATACCTTCAAACCCCAAACGTTCGACGGCTTTGCCAACGCTGTGCAAATTGCCCATTCCGTAATCAACGATGGCTATGCCCACGATCTATAGCACTCCCTTCGTCGACGGCACACCGCTTACACGCGGATCAATACTCGTCGCTTCATCGAGCGCTCTTCCTAGCGCCTTAAATACCGCTTCGACCATGTGATGCGTGTTCTGACCGTAATGTACAATCACATGGAGCGTAATCCGTGCTTCAAGCGCTAACTTCCAGAGGAATTCATGGACAAGCTGTACATCAAAGCTGCCTACCCGGTCCGATGGATATTCTGCACGGTATTCAAAGTGAGGACGGTTACTAACATCTATCACTACCTGAGCCAGCGCTTCATCCATCGGGACAAAGACACTCGCATAACGTTTTATTCCTCTTTTGTCACCCAATGCTTCGCGCAAAGTCTGCCCGAGACAAATCCCGATATCCTCAACTGTATGGTGATCGTCAATTTCTATATCCCCATGCGCCTCAACTGACAGGTCAAATTGGCCATGCTTCGTAAACAGATCAAGCATATGATTCAGAAACGGTACATCCGTTTCGAGTGAAGACTTCCCTGTACCATCTACCGCAAATTGAAGTTTGATATCTGTCTCATTCGTTTTACGGTTAACACTTGCACTACGTCCCTTTACTTCCTCATTACTTGCTGTCATTGCCTATTCCACCTTTCCTTCTTTGCGAAGCCGAATTTCTATTGCTCGGGCGTGACCTTCCAGCCCTTCTTTTCGTGCTAGCTCCATAATGGTCTCACCGTTCTCCAGCAACGCTTGCTTACTGTAATAGATCACACTTGATTTCTTAATGAAATCATCTACATCCACCGGCGATGAGAAACGCGCCGTTCCATTGGTCGGAATAATGTGATTAGGTCCGGCAAAATAATCCCCTACGGGCTCTGAACTATAGGGACCGAGGAATATTGCTCCCGCATTCTGAATCATGCCGAGATAACCCATAGGATTCTCCACAATTAACTCAAAATGCTCTGGTGCCAATCGGTTAATGACATCGATGCCTTCTTCAATCGAATTCACAAGGAGAATAACCCCGTAATTTTCAATCGACGCCCCCGCAATTACCTTCCGCGGTAGCTCCGCCAGTTGTTGTTCCACTTCTCTTTGACAAGCCTTAGCAAAATCCGGTGAGGTTGTTACCAAGATGGCAGATGCCATCTCATCATGTTCTGCTTGGGATAACAGATCCGCTGCCACGTAGGCAGGATCCGCAACATCATCAGCTAAAATAGCAATTTCACTAGGTCCGGCGATACTATCGATGTCCACTACCCCGTATACTTCACGTTTCGCTAGAGCGACGTAGATATTACCTGGACCGCAGATTTTGTCCACGGGAGTAATACTCTCCGTGCCGTAAGCGAGCGCCGCGATGGCTTGCGCCCCGCCGACACGGTAAATCTCATTGACTCCGGCTTCCGCCGCAGCTACTAGTATGTAGGGGTCAATTCCCTCTTGCCCACCTGTTGCTGGTGGTGTCACCATTACAATCTCCGGCACACCAGCTACCTGTGCTGGAATTACATTCATTAGTACAGAGGAAGGATATGCAGCCTTCCCTCCAGGAACATATACACCGACCCGTTTAAGAGGACGAATAATTTGTCCTAGTAAACTGCCGTCAGGTTGCACATCCATCCAAGAATTTCGTTTCTGTCTAGAGTGAAAAGCCCGAATGTTAACCGCTGCAGCCGCTATCGCAGTCACAAATGATGGTTCCACACGTTCATAAGCTGCCTTAAGCTCCTCCTGCGTTACCCGTAGCGCCCCTGCTTCCAGCTTTGTTCCATCAAATTTCTCCGTAAAACGCAGTAGGGCAGCGTCACCCTCTTGCTTCACAGCCGCCACAATATGTTTAACAGCTTCATTCTGCTCAGGAGATCCGTACTCTACTTCCCGACGCAAATCATAATCCTGTGCCGCAACTATTCTCATCCCTGCACGCCTCCTTGAATCACACGGCTTAGTGCATCGCAAACCGCTTGAATTTCTGCGTTCTTCATCCTATAACTTACACGGTTGGCAACCAACCGACTCGTAATTTCAAAAATGCTCTCCATTTCCACTAAACCATTCTCCCGCAGGGTCTGGCCAGTCTCCACCATATCAACGATCCGATCAGCTAATCCAATTAATGGCGCAAGCTCAATGGATCCATTCAGCTTAATAACCTCAACCTGCTGACCTTGTTCGCGAAAATATTGTGAAGCCACATTGGGATACTTCGTCGCCACGCGCTGATGTATGCCGGGCTCCCAATCTGGCAGAGCGATGACTGACATACGACAACGGGCAATTCCCAAGTCAAGCAGTTCATATACATCTCGGTTCTCTTCCATGAGTACGTCTTTACCGACAATGCCGATATCTGCAACTCCATATTCCACATAGGTTGGCACATCGACCGGTTTGGCCATAATAAATTCCATACCAATCTCCGGAAGTGAGATGACCAGTTTACGGGATTCATCGACATCCACTGGAATTTGTAGACCTGCCGCGCGAAATAATTCCGCAGCTTTTTTATAAATACGCCCTTTTGGCATAGCTACTTTAATAATTTCTCCCAAGGTTCAGTCCCCCTCAACAAAACTGACTATCTCGCCGTAAGCTGGTCCCAATGGCCCTTTACGTTTACCCTTACCCGCGGTATCACAGATCAGGTCGTCAGGTCCATCGCTATGCTTCATCACAACACTACGACCTTCACTCCGTAATCTCTTCGCCTCAGCAAAAGCTTCTTTGCGATGGGCAACATCGTATTGCAGAAGAATCGGTAGCGCTGGTTCAACCTGAATTCCATTTACACCGTCTAAGATCCGATTCGTCTTTAGTGAGAAGCCCGTTGCCGGCGCTGGACGCCCGAACTGCTGTAATAATTTATTATAACGACCGCCACTACATACTGGGAAGCCGAGTTCAGCCGCATAACCTTCAAATGTCATTCCTGTATAGTAAGAAAAATCTCCGATCATGGTAAGGTCGATCATTACATGCTGAGCAACGCCGTAATCCTCTAATGCGTCCCAAACTTGACTAAGATGTTCTACCGACGCCTGAGCGAGCGGATTCTGACTTAGTTCTCGCGCTTGAGAGCAGATCTCTTTGCCTCCACGAAGCCTCAGGATCCCTTCCAGTTCATCCCGCTGTTCCGCAGCAAGGGATAGTTGCGCCAGTGTTTCGCGGTAACCCACATAATCGCGATGTAGTAGACCTTCCTTGAGTGCCTCCCGAACATCTTCCCTTCCCGGAACCGCATCTTCCAGAAGCCCATTCAGAAATCCCACATGTCCCAGCGCGATTTTGAATGAAGTCACTCCAGCAGCCTGCAACGAAGCAACGGCAAGTGCTACGACCTCGGCATCCGCCTCTGGTGAATCATCTCCAACAAGCTCCACCCCGGTTTGAAAAAATTCAGCTTCCCGCCCTGCTTCTTCTTCAATGGCCCGAAATACATTCGCATGATAAGACAGGCGAAGTGGTAGTGGCTCCTCCCGCAATAGAGAAGATACAACCCGAGCAATTGGAGTCGTCATATCCGAACGTAGAACCATCGAGGTTCCCCGGTTGTTAAGCAACTTGAACAACTTATGGTCCGATGTAGAGCTTGCCACGCCTACCGTTTCATAATATTCCATTGTTGGGGTCATAATTTGACGGTATCCCCAGCCCGCCATACAATCTAGCACACTGCGCTCAATCGCCCGAAGTTTCTCCACTGCATAAGGAAGATAGTCACGAACGCCGGACGGTTTTTCAAATCCTTTGGGTTTCGACAAGACCTTCACCTCTCAAATTCACTTTATCATATTAAAGTGCTACCATACTACCTAATTAAAGAATATGGGATATCTTATCATACTTTTTCCTGAATCGTCAACGCACCAAAGCTTGCTTGTTACCCATAATATGTACTCAAATAAATCGACTATTTACGATAGTACTATTAGTATAGTGGTAAAATCTGCACATGTCATGAGTGCGTCTTTATTAGTGGAAATTAAGTATGTCATGGTGCTATCCGTATATGGAAAGTATCCATTTCTACGAGAAAAAACCGACTTGATATCCAAGTCGGCGATTAAACGTTACATATTAGCTTGAGCTGGTTGGTTGTGATCTGAGTTCTTTCCGGTAGGGCTTTTCTTCTTTCTTAAAGAGGCAGGAATACTTCCTAGGAATAGAGATGCGAACGGCAGTCTCTTGAAACAGAACTGTACGAAAATCCATGAGATGATTAGAGCACAAAGTGATCCACCAACAATAAAGGGAAAATATCGCAAAGACTCACCAGGAAGATAGATATGATTTCTTATCTTACGATAATATAACAGCACAACAGGATGAAATAAATAAATGGCAAAAGACACCTCACCCATACGAGTAAAAAGTTTAACCCAAAATGCTGGAGCCTTACGGTGAATTATAAAGGCAGCCTTCATGAGCACAATAGCTGAGAACAATGTATGAACGTTCCACAGTAATTCAAACCAGAACGTATTCGGTCTGCTCAGACCCAAACGATAGGAGTACCACAATTGAACATGAACGAAGGCAATAATTAACCAACTAGACCACAAAACTACCGTATACAACTTGTAGTTCTTCGACATCTCTTTCCAATCCGTCTTCAGCCAGCCCTTAATCTGCTCGAAGTAGATAGCAAACGCCGCACCCATCATGTAATAAGCCATGTAGGATAAAGCGTAGCTCCCTTTATTCGGAAGATGTAATTGATATTTGTTCAAGAATACGAAACCCCATTGCAGCGCAAGCCCAAGCGGCAGGATAAGGGCCAACAACACCTTATGCTTACGGAATGACTGGAACAACCATAGCAATAACGGAAATAGAATGTAGAATTGGATACTAATAAATACGAAATATAAATGGGTATACGCTGTACCCGTTAACAACTTCAAGCCGAGCGTCTGTAAATGCTCCAGAATCGGCGTCGAGCCTAGAATACCACGTTCATGTGCGAGCACGATGTAATAGCAACAAGAGACTAATATATACGGCAATATGATGTACGTTAACCGTTTCTTGTAGAATCTACGAACCAGCGCACCATTTACCGGTTGATCGAAATAATTATAGAATAAAACAAAACTACTGAGAAAAATAAAAGAAGGCGTGCCGACCTTAAAGAAAATATTCATCCAATTATAGAAATAAAAAATCGGTGAATTTAACGCTTGCTCCGCAGCCGCAAACGAAGAGGAATGGACCTGAATAACACAAAAGATAGCAAACGCCCGAAACAGGTCTAATTGTGGCAAACGTTCCTTCACAATCCGACTCACTATACCAGCTCCCTGCTGTTAATTTACAACACAAATATTATCTCCTATAAATTGGGGAATTGTCCACCTTAGACCCTACAACTCTTATTCAAAATTGAACGCTATGTGAAAAAAATTAATATTACATAACAATAAAAAACCGTTTGCTTCCCCCCGCCGTCTTTATATGTAAAGAGTGAATAGATTCTACTATGTTGTACTTATCTCGATAATTTGGCGCCAAGTTAGTTACCTTAGAGTTACCTATCAGTTATCTTTTCAACTACGGTTTACACGGAAAGGAGCCCGTACAAATGATAGAGAAAGGATGGGCTGCCGCTGCATGCAGGGGAGACGAAGATGCCTTTTACCAATTGATATCGATACATAAGAGGAAATTGTTTGGCATCGCCTACAGCTATTTAAGAAATGAAGCCGACGCCTTAGAAGTAGTACAAGAGACGGTATGCCGTGCCTGGAGTAAATGTACTCAGCTTAAAGACCCCGATTCCTTTATGCCTTGGCTTATTCGAATTCTTATTAACTGCAGCATAGATGAACAGAAACGTCGTAGAAGAATTACTCCTGAAGTGTCGATGGATACAACAACAGGTACTGCGGAAATGATCAGTGTGGTGCGTATGGACTTAGAAATGGCTCTGGAGCAAATGAAACCGAAGTACCGTCATGTGCTCATGTTGAAATACTATCAGGACATGACACTTACGGATATCGCAAAAGTCCTTGACCGTCCCGAGGGTACCATCAAAACTTGGCTGCATCAAGGGTTGAAGCAAATTCGGAAACAGATGGACTGGGGAGGTGAACGGTATTATGGCTGAGCGTGAAGAAATCGATTTGATCCAGTTATATGAGAACAGTAAACTGGCCGAGAAGCTTGTAGATGTGAGTAAATTGGACATCGCACTACGGAGCGGAATGGAGAGTGGACGAATGAAACGAAGAAGTTCTTCTCTTAGACGAAGATGGGTAATCCCTGCAGGGGCTCTAGCCTGTTGTTTATTGTTGATCCTAGTTTTGCAAATTCGAGGTTCGATACATTCCCAAGATAAAGATGTTCTTGGAAGTCATATGGATATCCCAGACTATGTGACCTCTATGTTTACACCAGAAATGAAGGAAGCCGCAGATCACGGATTATACCAACCTTTGAATCAAACTGTTACACATGGCGCCTTAAAGGTGACCATTGACGGTGTTCTCGCTGATAGCCGGACCATGGTCGTATTCTATACTTCGGAGAATCTACCTGCTAACGTGCCGATTCATACAAACAACGCCAGTTTTGTTGATGCCGAAGGCAACTATTTGGAGGCTGGGATTCAATTCTCGGATCCACTGAAGAATCCCCCTGGAAGTCCAACCAACTTTGAGCACGGTTACTATACACTCGAGTTCTATAATGGCCATACTCCTGAGCAATTCACATTTTCCGGGAAGTGGGGCATGGGCGAGCAATCAGACGACAAACGAGTACAATTTGATATCCCTGTCACGTTAGATTCCAGTCTTTATGCTGACTTAGAACAGACTTCAGAGATAAACCAAAAGGCTTCCATAGGCGACCATGAGATCACGATCACAGAAGCAACGATAAGACCACTTAGCACGGAAATCCAACTGCAGTATAACGAGGTCCCTAATAAAAAAATACAAAACTACTTCGCTCCCCAGCTAAATATAAAGGGTCAAGATGGAGACCGGATTATAGATTCAACAGGCTCAACCACTAGCTCAGTTAACGGGAGAGCCCTTATCTCTTCGATGTATTTTAGAAGCCTATATTACACTAGCTTAGACGAGTTAACTTTTCAATTCTCCGGTATTGAAGAATCCATCGGTAGTAATTTGAAGCTCGTTATCGACACGGAGGCTAAGAAATTAATTAGCGTACCTGATTCCTCGGTGCAATTTGTTGATGTTACCGCAGGCAAAGACTCAACTGAGCTCCAATTAAAAGTATTTCGAGACTCTGAATATGGCTCTTCATTATACTTAAGCTACGAATTTACGGATGCTGATGGGATGACACATACATTTCAAGCTGGACGTTCTGGAATTGGTTTTGCCGGTGACGATTTTGAAACGATAACCTATCGCTTAAAACAAGAAAGCTACCCGCAACCACTAACATTTGATATCACAACGTATCCAGGCAAAATAATTAAAGAGAATGTCAGTATCAAACTTAAGTAACCGGAGAATGTAGTTAACCGCTAAACGTGAAAAAGAACGGATCGTCCACCTCGGAACGATCCGTTCTTCAATTTAATCATTATATTTCATCATAGGCTTTGATAGCTACTGGTAGGCTTTGAATAACTGTATTACCAACCGCGGGAAGTCCCACCAATATAGCGCTGATAATTTCCTCTCGCGTTGCTCCAAGCGACTTGGCGTGTTTCACATGGAAGGAAAGACCACTTTCCATCCTCGTAGCTGCAAGAACAGCTATATAGGCCAGTTCTTCCGTTTTGGGATCGAGTTTGCTGCTCGCACCCAATCTCTTCACAGTTTCCATCCAGATTTGCTGTTGTTCGGGTGCTTCTTTGATAAAGGTATGAAATGCATTACTAACGTTGGACATGTCACTCATTTCAAGGACTCCTTTAATGGATTAATGACTTCAATATTATCATTTCGCTATCAACGCAGGAATCGCCTTCTTAAGTAATACCCTTTATCTCCAAAACCGTCGAACTTCACCTTTTTTATGGAGCACTGCATGAATGGTTTTCTCTCGATTAAAAGACAAAAAGGCCACCTATAAATTAGATGACCTCTCTTCCTGACTGTGGCGCTCCAGAACGCGTAGTGGATTACCACCCACAAACGTACCCGCTGCCACATCCTTATGCACAATAGAGCCTGCTGCGATCACCGCGCCGTCCCCTATCGTTATCCCCGGTAAAATTGTAGTATTGGCTCCAATCATCACTTCCGAGCCAATATTCACTTCGCCAAGCCGATACTCCTTGATCAGATACTCGTGTGCAAGAATCGTTGTATTATAACCAATCACCGAATTACGACCAATCGTAATCAACTCAGGAAAAAATACATCGACCATCACCATCAGGCCGAAGGCGGTATGATCTCCAACCTTCATGCCTAAGATATGACGGTAAATCCAGTTTTTCAGTGACAACACCGGGCAATAACGTGCAATCTGGATAAAGATGAAATTCTTTACACCCTTCCAAGGACTCACTGTACGGTACAATTGCCACAATGCGTTTGGACCTTCAACTGGATAACGCCGCATATTTCTCACTTTTTCTCTGGCTCCCATCCCAACACATCGTATATATCAGTCATGTCATTTAGGATATAATCCGGGTCGTACTTCTGCAGTACTTCCACACCCTTAAGCGACCAAGCCACTGCGACCGACTTCACGCCAGCTGCATTCGCTGATTGTATATCTGCCGCGCTGTCACCTACCATAAGCGTGCGCTGCGGATCAGCCTTCAATCTTTCTAGCGCCGTTAAAACCGGTTCAGGATGAGGCTTCGGATGTTCAACATCATTTACAGTGACAATAGTGTCCATATACTCTAACAACCCGAACATTTCTAACGCCTTCAAAGTAGAAGGTCTAATCTTCGTCGTCACCACGCCGAGCTTGATACCTCGTTCATGCAAAGCTGCTATTACTTCTTTAACATGCGGAAATTCCTTGACCATATTATCATGATGTATAGCGTTATGTGCACGATAGTCAACGACCATTTCCGCGACGTCATCATTCCCCGTAAAAATCTGTAGCTGTTGCTCCAAAGTCATCCCCATATGCGGAATAATCTGTTCCCTAGTGAATGACTGTGACATGTGCTTATCCAGAACATGTTGGAAGCTCGAAATGATTAATTCATTCGTATTAATAATCGTTCCATCAAGATCAAATAACACTGTATCTATCATTTATATCTTTACTCCTTCTTTTCTGTCTCATCTAGATGATCTGCCATCGTACCCTTTGCTGGTGTAGTGCCCTTCTCCTGTGAAGCCGCAGCAGGTAGACTGTCTACCTCACTAATCTTCGTGGAAACAATCGGATCACTGTAATACGGCAGATTCGCAATCAATTTGCGTCTCAGCACCATTGCCACAATTGCTCCAATAACGATTAATATAGGCAATAATTGAGATATTCTTATATTTCCGTAAGATGGATCCAGTGCCCCCTGCTCGAAGCCGAACCAAGTCATTGGAGACCATAACCCATTAATAAATGAGGCTAGCCACGCAGGACCTTGGAACGCCAAGCTGTCTGTACGCAGTGCTTCGATGAAGAAGCGACCGATGGAGTAGAGAATGAAGTAAGAGAAGAATAACTCTCCTGAACGTAGGAATTTAGCTCTTCTAAGAATAAAGAGCAGAATTAGAACTCCCAGACTCCACACAGATTCATACAGGAACGTTGGATGATGGAGAACGCCATCTATATACATCTGATCGATGATAAATGAAGGCAAATGCAATCGATCTCTAAGGAAGGTCAGCGTAGTCTCGCCGCCATAGGCTTCTTGGTTAACAAAGTTACCCCAGCGACCAATCATCTGACCGACGATGAGGCCCGGTGCACAAATATCTGCAATACGCCAGAAATTATATCCCCTACGACGAACTAAGATGACCGCACATATAATCGCACCGATTAAGGCGCCATAAATAGCGATACCACCTTCCCATATTGCAAATACCTTCCATAAATCATTCTTATATTGATCCCATGTAAAGGCAACATAATAAATTCTAGCGGCTACAATTGCGGAAGGAGCACCGAATAGCAGCACATCCATGAAAAACTCCGAAGGAATACCGAAACGTTTCCCCTCACGAATCGCAAGCAGCAATCCTACTAATGCTCCGGCTCCCAGTATCAAACCATACCAACGTACACTCAAACTACCAATTGAGAAAACAATCGGATTTAATAACAAAGTGCCCATTATTCACGCTCCTAATCCAAATCATCTACATCTTCTGCAATTGTCTCCGTCAGCTTCGTAGTAAATTGTAGTGCGGCATTATATCCCATCCGTTTGAGACGGAAATTCATTGCGGCTACTTCGATAATAACAGCAAGGTTTCGTCCAGGACGGACAGGAATCGTTGCTAGTGGCACATCTGTATCAATAATCCGAGTGGTCTCTTCATCAAGTCCAAGGCGGTCATATTGCTTCTCTTGCTGCCATGCTTCAAGCTTCACAACTAGAGAGATCCGTTTGTTGTTACGGATTGCACCTGCCCCAAAGAGTGTCATTACATTTATGATACCGACTCCACGAATTTCTAGCAAATGCCGAATCAACTCCGGCGCTGTACCATGTAACTGGTTGTCCGAAGTCTGGCGAATTTCTACTGCATCATCGGCAATGAGACGATGACTACGCTTAACCAATTCCAGTGCTGTTTCACTTTTCCCGATCCCGCTGGTTCCGGTAATAAGCATACCCACCCCGTACACATCAACTAGTACACCGTGAATGGTCGCCGTAGGAGCCAGTTTCCGCTCCAGGAAGCTCGTAATCCGGCTGGACAGAATCGTGGTTGCCATACTACTGCGTAGAATTGGAATGTTGTTCTTCTTACTGATTTCAATCAGTTCGTCAGGAACCTCCCATGATCTCGTTACAATAATACACGGTGTCTCCTCATTACTACATAAACGCTCCATCCGATCCTTACGTTGATCAGGTGGAAGCATTTCAATGAAGGCAAGCTCCGTCTTCCCTAAGATCTGTACACGTTCAGGTGGATGATACTCAAAGTAACCGGCCATTTCCAGACCTGGTCTATATAGATCATCTACTGTAATCGGCCGTTTCAGGCCCTCTTCTCCAGAGACAACCTCTAGTCCGAATTGGTTAACCATTTCTGACACTTTCACTTTTTTAACCATGATGTTCTCCCTTTCTCATCTGGTCATCCAGATCACGAAGCGACGAATTGAGCTCTCTCGTCCTAGCTCCTGAATGAGCCTGCGAATATTATGTAAATATGTGTTCCATACCCATACTTTAATTCAATGTAATCATCGTAAATGAAAATGCCTCTTAAATCAATCACGGGTGCTATTTCTAATACAAAAAAACCGCCCCGAAGGGCGGTTTCGGATTAATCGTTACCGATTAATTGTAGAATACATTCAATTCAGTCTCTTTATCAAAGACATGGACTTTGTTCATGTCGATAGCTAATTTCACGCTATCACCTTCACGAGTGTTGGAACGTCCATCTACACGAGCGATCAATGGAGTTGCATTGTTCAAGTACAATAGCATTTCATGACCAAGATTTTCAGTCACATCAACAGTTGTTGTGAAGATGCTGTTAGGGGAACCTTCCAAGAAGATTGGCTCTTCATGAATATCTTCAGGGCGAATACCCATGATAACTTCTTTACCACCAAGGTATCCTTTTTCTTTCAGGATAGTAGCTTTGCCTTGTGGGATTTCAACTTTGAAACGATCGGATTGGAAGTAAACCGCTCCGCCTTGTTCTACAATAGAACCAGTTACAAAGTTCATAGTAGGGGATCCAATGAATCCAGCTACGAAAATGTTTTGTGGTTGGTTGTACAACTCTTCAGGAGATGCAACTTGTTGAATAAAGCCATCTTGCATAACAACGATGCGATCACCCATCGTCATAGCTTCTGTTTGGTCATGCGTTACGTAGATACAAGTAGTTTCCAAACGTTTAACCAGCTTCGTGATTTCAGCACGCATTTGTCCACGAAGTTTAGCATCCAAGTTTGAAAGTGGCTCATCCATAAGGAAGACTTGTGGATCGCGGACAATCGCGCGTCCCAAGGCAACACGTTGACGTTGACCACCGGAAAGTGCTTTTGGTTTACGATCAAGCAAGTGAGTGATATCGAGAATTTTCGCAGCATCGCGAACGCGTTGATCGATTTCTTCTTTCTTCACTTTACGTAGTTTCAAACCAAATGCCATGTTTTGATATACGTTCATATGTGGGTACAAAGCGTATGATTGGAATACCATCGCGATGTCACGGTCTTTAGGAGCTACATCATTAACGACACGGTCGCCAATGTACAATTTACCTTCAGAAATTTCTTCAAGACCAGCGATCATACGAAGAGTTGTGGATTTACCGCAACCGGAAGGACCAACCAATACTAGAAATTCCTTGTCTTGAATATCAAGATTGATATCTACTACTGTTGCTTTGTCTGATCCTGCATATTTCTTGTAAATGTGTTCTAAGCGTACGCCTGCCATGTGTTTTTCCTCCTAGGAATAATTATTGTAAGTTTCAATGACTTAAATGTAATCGGATACAATTTCTATATTTATATTAACCTATGGAGCCTAAACACCGCCATACACAAACTGCACAAAAAAATTAAGTCCTTTTCGTAACTTTGTACAGCAACAGCCCAAGCTTAACTAAAACCGCATCCTGAAACGTTCTTACATCAAGTCCTGTCTCTTGTTTGAACTTGTCCATCCGATATATTAATGTATTGCGATGAACGTAAAGTCGCTTAGCCGTCTCACTCATATTGCAATCTAGTTGAAAAAAAGTTTCGAGCGTTGTCCGCGTCTCCTCATCCTTCAACACACTTAAGTGAATACCATTCTCTTCAATAAACTGTGAACGTTGGATTTCAGGAATGCTATATATCAAACGCTCCAATTGCAGTTCCCAAGGCAAATAAATATGCTCTGTCACATAGAACATCCGGCCTAGTAGCAGTGTCTCGCTCAGTGACACAACAGAACCAACAATCAATTCATCACTTGTCACAAGGTCACCCACAGCCAAATAAAAGCCGCCACCGACCCATTCATTCGTTATCAGTTCATACAATCCCTGACACAATTCGCCAAGCATTTCACGTTCTGCCGACATACCTTCCTTACTCTCTTCACGGAGATCCTCCAGCAATTCCTCACTCACCAGGATCAACCAGTCTTCTTTGAGCGGAAGTAACACAATATCTCCACCAAAATAACTGCGCAGTAATTTATTCAACTTCGAGAATTGAATCACGAGTCCCAAGCTTTTCTCTCCACTTAGCAAAAAGGGAAGCATAGGTACTTTCAAAAGAGGCTTTACTGCCATTCTATCTGGAACTGGACATCCCAGTTCCTTACGCTCCACTCGTTCCTGTATCCATTCACCGAGCTCGATACTTCGGAGTTCATCCTCCCGCTTGGAAGGCACCAACGGTTTCGCACCCTCATTTGCCGCAGTAAGCAGCAATTCGATTAGTTGCACTTCCCTATCCGTCAGCTGCGTAACTTCAGACCGGGTGACCTGAACGGCAGAGGAATGTTTCTTCAGTGATAACGGAGCCCCGATAATATTCTCAACCTGTTGCTTCAGCAAGTTTATATCCATAGCGGGTTGCCTTTCCTTCTAATCAATTTTTGTTGGCTTTAACTTAGCTTATTGTATCACATCAAAGCGATAATTTAATTTTCTCATGTTGCTAAGCCCATCCCTAATAATGAACAATTTGTGATCCAACTACACATCAGACAAGGTTCCGCTCTTTGATAACACAAAAATGCCGTCAATCCTAAGGATTAACGGCATTTGAGATGAGCCATGAAGGACTCGAACCTTCGACACCCTGATTAAAAGTCAGGTGCTCTACCAACTGAGCTAATGGCTCGTACTAAAAATAAAAATGGTGGAGGCTGATGGATTCGAACCACCGAACTCGAAGAGAGCAGATTTACAGTCTGCCGTGTTTAGCCACTTCACTAAGCCTCCAGGTTGTATGCCCAATCAAATCTCAATGATTTGAAAGACATAAAGTGGCTCGGGACGGAATCGAACCGCCGACACGAGGATTTTCAGTCCTCTGCTCTACCGACTGAGCTACCGAGCCATATAAAATTGTCCAAAAAAATAAAGTGGAGCAGTGTTAGCCTTCCCACTTTCTTGTGGAAACATGTGTTTTAATAAAAATGGCGGAGCCGACGGGATTCGAACCCGCGGTCTCCTGCGTGACAGGCAGGCATGTTAGGCCTCTACACCACGGCTCCGCAGTAATACGTGTAGAATGTTGTAAAAAATGGTGCCGGCGAGAGGACTTGAACCCCCAACCTACTGATTACAAGTCAGTTGCTCTACCAGTTGAGCTACACCGGCAAGTGTAAGATCTTCATTAAATATGAAGTAATGTAATAATGGTGGAGGCTGAGGGGTTCGAACCCCCGACCCTCTGCTTGTAAGGCAGATGCTCTCCCAGCTGAGCTAAGCCTCCAGGGAAATATGGTAGCGGCGAAGGGGATCGAACCCCCGACCTCACGGGTATGAACCGTACGCTCTAGCCAGCTGAGCTACACCGCCACATTAAGAAATACATATTTTCTTTAAAACAATAAGCTTGTACTAATGGCGGAGAGAGAGGGATTCGAACCCTCGCACCGCTTACGCAGTCTAACCCCTTAGCAGAGGGTCCCCTTATAGCCACTTGGGTATCTCTCCAAGCTATAATTTCAAGGCTTAATCCTTGAAAACCGGATACGAAACAAAATTGTGTGTAAGTGTGTGTACACCCGTATGTCTGCGAAGATGAATCTTCGTAACATGTAGGATAAGCCCTCGACCGATTAGTACTTGTCAGCTCCATACATTACTGTACTTCCACCTCAAGCCTATCAACCTCGTCGTCTTCAAGGGGTCTTACTAATTGGGAAATCTCATCTTGAGGGGGGCTTCACGCTTAGATGCTTTCAGCGCTTATCCCTTCCGCACGTAGCTACCCAGCTATGCTCCTGGCGGAACAACTGGTACACCAGCGGTGCGTCCATCCCGGTCCTCTCGTACTAAGGACAGCTCCTCTCAAATTTCCTACGCCCACGACAGATAGGGACCGAACTGTCTCACGACGTTCTGAACCCAGCTCGCGTACCGCTTTAATGGGCGAACAGCCCAACCCTTGGGACCTACTTCAGCCCCAGGATGCGATGAGCCGACATCGAGGTGCCAAACCTCCCCGTCGATGTGGACTCTTGGGGGAGATAAGCCTGTTATCCCCAGGGTAGCTTTTATCCGTTGAGCGATGGCCCTTCCATGCGGTACCACCGGATCACTAAGCCCGACTTTCGTCCCTGCTCGACTTGTCAGTCTCGCAGTCAAGCTCCCTTTTGCCTTTGCACTCTTCGAATGATTTCCAACCATTCTGAGGGAACCTTTGGGCGCCTCCGTTACACTTTAGGAGGCGACCGCCCCAGTCAAACTGCCCACCTGACACTGTCCCCGAACCGGGTCACGGTCCTAGGTTAGAACTCCGATACGATCAGGGTGGTATCCCAACATTGCCTCCATAGAAGCTGGCGCTCCTACTTCTTAGGCTCCCACCTATCCTGTACAAATCGTATCAAAGTCCAATATCAAGCTGCAGTAAAGCTCCATGGGGTCTTTCCGTCTTGTCGCGGGTAACCTGCATCTTCACAGGTATTAAAATTTCACCGGATCTCTCGTTGAGACAGCGCCCAAGTCGTTACGCCATTCGTGCGGGTCAGAATTTACCTGACAAGGAATTTCGCTACCTTAGGACCGTTATAGTTACGGCCGCCGTTTACTGGGGCTTCGGTTCATAGCTTCGCTTTGCAGCTAACCACTCCCCTTAACCTTCCAGCACCGGGCAGGCGTCAGCCCGTATACTTCGCCTTACGGCTTCGCACAGACCTGTGTTTTTGCTAAACAGTCGCTTGGGCCTTTTCACTGCGGCCCCCTCGTGCTATTCACACTACCGGGGCACCCCTTCTCCCGAAGTTACGGGGTCATTTTGCCGAGTTCCTTAACGAGAGTTCTTCCGCGCGCCTTAGAATTCTCTTCTCGCCTACCTGTGTCGGTTTGCGGTACGGGCACCTTCTCCTGGTTAGAGGCTTTTCTTGGCAGTCTGAGATCATGACCTTCGCTACTATAAATTTTCGCTCCCCATCACAGCCCAGCCTTTAGTGTGCGGATTTGCCTACACACAAGCCTCACTGCTTAGACGGACACATCCATCAGTCCGCGTCACTACCCTACTGCGTCACCCCATTACTCATAACGGATTACGGTGGTACAGGAATTTCTACCTGTTGTCCTTCGACTACGCCTTTCGGCCTCGCCTTAGGTCCCGACTTACCCTGAGTGGACGAGCCTTCCTCAGGAACCCTTAGGCTTTCGGCGGATCAGATTCTCACTGATCTTTTCGTTACTTATACCGGCATTCTCACTTGTATACTCTCCAGCACTCCTTACGGTATACCTTCAACGTATATACAACGCTCCCCTACCCCTGATACTAATGTATCAAGCCATAGCTTCGGTGGTGTGTTTAGCCCCGTTACATTTTCGGCGCAGAGTCACTCGACCAGTGAGCTATTACGCACTCTTTAAATGGTGGCTGCTTCTAAGCCAACATCCTGGTTGTCTGTGCAACTCCACATCCTTTCCCACTTAACACACACTTGGGGACCTTAGC
>NZ_JBBOSP010000001.1:95000-172500 GCF_038005525.1 Paenibacillus sp. FSL K6-2524 | reverse complement strand
AACGTCGCACTCCAGAGTCCATCACCAAAAGCATTATTTTGCTCGGGGGCTATCTGAACAAGCTCGAACCTCCCCCATTGCTCCACGTCAGTTAACAATGCATCCAATTCTTTAGATTGCAGCAATTAACAGCCTCCTCATCATATACTTTTCTTTCGAATTATCCCTTGATTCCTGTCGTAGCAATCCCCTCAACAAAATACTTTTGCATAGAGAAAAAGAGGATGAGACTGGGCACAAGTGATAACACCGACATAGCAAACATAGGTCCCCATGCCGACTCACCAGTAGAATCCATAAATAGACGAAGTCCTAACTGAACGGTATACTTAGCCGAATTATTGAGATACAGCAATTGGCTGAAGAAATCATCCCATGTCCACATAAAGGAGAATAAGGCTGTAGTAACCAAGGCAGGTAATGCCAATGGCATAATCATGCGCAAGTATATTTGAACAGGACCGCAGCCATCAATCCGCGCTGACTCATCCAGTTCCTTCGGTAGGCCCCGAATAAATTGAACAAGTAGGAAGATGAAAAAGGCTTCGGTAGCCAAAAATTTCGGACTTATCAGAGGAAGAAAGCTATCTAACCAATCCATACCTTTAAACATAATATACTGAGGAATGGTTCTGACATGCTGTGGCAACATAATAGTAACCAACATCAAAGCAAACCATAGCCTCTTCAAACTAAAATCAAGGCGCCCGAACGCAAAAGCGGCCATCGAACAAGAGATCACATTTCCAACAATAACAAAAGCACATATAATGAGTGAATTCCAAAAATAAATGCCAAATCCGCGACCTGCAATTCCCTTCCACCCGTCAGCAAAGTTACTTAATGTAAACTGACTTGGCCATAAGCTGAGGTCACTAAAGATGAGTTGGCTAGGCTTCAAGGAACTCATGATCATCCAGATTACTGGATATAGCATTAGGGCTCCAAAGAATATGATTAATAGATGCTTCAACAAAATTCTGTAATTTTTTATAGTGGACACCATTACCTATTCGCCTCCATCGCCGTAGGTTACCCAACGCTTCGAAGAAGCGAATATAAGGGCTGTGAAAATTCCGATGATTACTAGTAGCACCCAGGCCATAGCTGATGCATAGCCCATTTCGAAGAAGGAGAATCCTTTGAGATATAAATAAAGTGTATAGAACATCGTTGAATCCAAGGGTCCACCTTTGCCGCCACTGACAATAAACGCAGGTGTAAACGCCTGAAATGAACTGATCATCTGCATAATGACATTGAACAGTACGACCGGAGACAATGTAGGGATCGTTATGTTTAAGAACTGACGGAATTTACCTGCCCCATCAATTTGGGATGCCTCATAATAATCTTGGGGAATTTGCTTTAAACCAGCTAGAAATATAATCATTGAGGAACCAAACTGCCAAACTGACAATGCGACCAGTGAAGATAGGGCATACTTAGGATTAGAAACCCAGTCGGGGGCATGGATGCCAAAGGTATCCAATAGAAAGGAATTAATAACCCCGCCACCGCCAAACATTTTACGCCAGAGAACAGAGATTGCGACACTGCCTCCTAATAGCGTAGGAATATAATAGATGGTTCTGTAAATGCCAAGCCCTTTTATCCCTTTATTCATAAGCATCGCTACCAATAAGGCAAAACCTAGCTTTAAGGGAACTGAGCTAAATACATACAGAAACGTGACCTGAAGTGATTTTAGATAGCGTGGATCATGATTAAACATCTTGTCGTAGTTATCAAGCCCAACCCAATTGGATGGGGTGAGTAAGTTGAAATCGGTAAATGACAGGTATAAGGAAGAAATCATCGGTATTAGTGTAAGTGCAAAAAAACCTAGAAACCACGGTAGCAGGAATAAATAAGCTGTTGAATTACGCTTCCACCACTTTACTATCGGGTGAATACCGGACCGGTCATGATGACCGGTCCGATTTTTTTGTTTAGCTACAATCTGATTCAATATGCTCACCCTTTCACTAGCTCATTTATTTCGATTTAGCAACGGCGGCTTCTGCGGCAGTCACAACATCAACCGCGGCTTCTGCAGATGACTTAGCATCAAATCCTACAGACATAGCTGCATTATTCAACTGACCATCGAATTCTCCAATGTTAGGAAGCTCGCGATCCATACTACTCGCTACACCTGCTGCCGTGTTGAAGTATTCATATATTTTCTTATCCATATCCGAACCATCACCGCTCAACATATTTCTAACTTCTTCGGAGCCAGGGATACCACGATCATTCCCTAGAATCTTTGTAGCCTCTAGATCGTTAACCATGAAATTAATAAATAATGCCGCTTCCTTAGGGTGCTTAGATTCCTTACTGATCGTCATGAATTGACTCGGTTGAATCCATAAACCTGAACGTTTCTCATCTTTAGCCGTTGGTAACAAGCTGACACCTAGCTCGTCCTGCATAGCACTCTGGAATCCTGACATTTGATTGGACCAGACTAGGGACATTAATACTTTTCCTTGAACTAGCAAGGATACATCAGGACTGGTCTCCGACATAGATGCAGATGCCTCAGAACTAGGGACTATACCTGCTGCCCGGAAGTTACTCCACATATCGAACCATTTCTCGACATCTTCCTGATTAAAAGCTACTGCTTCATCACGATAGAACGTTTTGTCCTGTTGACGAAGGAAATAGTTCAGATAATGAGTGAAAAACGATTGATCTGCGAAGGCGAATTTACCATCTAATTTAGTTACAGCATCTTTTCCATATGCCTCAAGATCTTCCCAAGTCATATTCTCCTTAAGTGGCTCCAGTCCAGCTTGCTCCATGAGTGTCTTATTGTAGACTAGACCCAATACATTTGAGCCAAGGCTAATTCCGTATTGCTTGTCGTTCATAGCCCCTGCTTCAACTACATTCTGATCAAAATTTTCAATAGAAATCTCTTGACCCACATAAGGGCTTAAATCAAGCAATGCCTCTTTGGAGACATAGTCCGGGTAGTTATTTCCAAGTTGCATTAAATCGGGAGGATTACCTCCAGCGATTTGAGTTGCAAGTTTGTCAAAGTAACCATCATTGCCCATATATTCCGGGCTGATCTTAATGTTCGGATATTTCTTTTCAAACAACTCAATTACCTTTAAGGTAGCATCATGTCTAGCCTGAGAGCCCCACCACATAATCCGTAGACTTACATTTTCATTAGATGAATTTTTCTTATTACTATTGGATGAACTACTACTATTCGCTCCGTCATTGCCTCCATTACCTGAGCAAGCAGCAACAACAAACATCATCAATATAAGCAGTACCGTCAACATCTTCTTTTGTAATTTCATATAAACCCTCCATTCAGAATATGGTGAAATCGTAATCTCTTTATATTAAAAATTCACTTGGAAACCGTTTTCAAATATTAATAGCAAGGAACCATGTGAGTTCATTCCCTTAAATGTCGAGAAAGCGCTGGTTTATCAGCAAGCTCACTCACCATATTAAGTACAAGCATATTCCAGTTGAGAAAACCGCCATTCATCACTGGCTTACCGCTCGCAGGATCGTAATATTCATGAAGAGTTCCACTACGTTCAAGATCTCCTCCGAACAATTCCACTGATTTACGGGCAATAATCTCAGCTTCCTCCCTGTAGCCGTAGTTCATCAAGCCACGGAAAGCCACATAATTGACAATCCCCCAAATCGGACCTAACCAGTTCGACGGATTATTTGTTGCTGAAATATTGTACATTTTCTCATCCATAGCAAGTGAGGGAACTCCATATGGGCTATTGAACGTATTCTTGTCAGCTAGATGCATTGTTGATAAGCAAAGGCTCTGTTCGACAGTAGCTGTTCCTGACCATAAAGGAATAAAACCTGTCCAAGCTCGTACTTTAATGGGCAGTGTTTTCCAGAACACCCCTAGACCCGTGTGAAACCAATCGAACTGTCTTGTCTTAATATCCACATCCACAGAGTAGAAGAATTTGTCCCTTGGATCCCAACATTCCGCTTGGATTGCTTCCTCCAGTTTCTGGGCCTTCTGATTGTAATAGCACTGCCTATCGAAAAGTCCCCATTCACCACAAAGTAGTGACATCGCTTTCATTTCACTCACCATAAATGAGTTCAAATAAATATTGGCGGTGGAGAACTTAGGTCTTCCGAAGGTAGCTGGATCATTATCCATCCCAATCATAATGTCATCTGCCCAAACATAAAGACTGCAATTTTCATTATAATAATCACGATCGTAGCAAGCGAAATACTTCTCAAGTCCATCAATGTACGTTCTGGCCCATTCATAATCGTTACAGTGCCCTGAGATCAGTGCAATATGTTGACTTAAGAACGGCTTATGCATATTGAGCAGAACACCCTCTTTGCGTTTGCCGATCAAATAAGGTTCCTCTGTCTGTCCTTTCTCGATCATCATTGGAATATATCCGTCATCCATCTGATGATCAAAGAAATTGTGAATATTCCCTTTTGCAAATGGAGTAACCGATCCTTGCGGTAGCAGGTCTCCCTCCAAATTCAGTAGGGCATAAGTTGACCAGAAGGAGTCCCAATCCCACAAGTTAGCACTATAGACAGATCCAGGATCAATAAATGGATATTTCAAATAATGTGCTGGCCCCTTAAGGCACCCCTCTGCTTGTTCAGATATAAACTTACGAAGCAGAGCAACATGACTCTCAAAACGTTCACCCATTCCTATCCTCCTAATAACTCAGCTTATTCTGTAAAATCCTCTGAAGAAATCACACTTTCAAAAGTGTAGCTCCCAGAGCCCACATTAAATATAGATCGGTTCTGTTCAGTTCCTATGAATTGCGCAGGTCCATTTGCTAGAATAACTTCACCTGGAATACGAAGCTCTGTATGCGTGTTTACCGGGAGGTTCACGGACATATGAAATCTATCCTTGTCTCGAGACCATTCAACCCTAATTTCACCGTAGGGAGACTGATATTTACTATTAATAGAAACTAACTTCCCTCCAGGATGAGGTTCAATCTTGATTTTTTTGAATCCAGGCTGCTCATCATCTGGTTCTATGCCGACTACATATCTGTACAGCCATTCACCCACTGAACCCAAAGAATAATGATTAAAAGAATTCATTGATGGGGTCTGGAAACCTTTCTCTTCTGTCCATCCGTCCCATCGTTCCCATATTGTCGTAGCACCGTGCTTTACTGAATACAACCATGATGGAAACTGCTCTTGATGAAGCAATCGATATGCCAGATCACCGAAACCATTCTCAGTTAGTACAGGAAGCAGGTATCCTACACCCAGAAACCCTGTACTTAGTCGATCGCCATTGCTGACAATGAGTTCTTCCAGCCGCTTAGCTGATTTTTGCTTGAATTCTGGTGTAAGTAGATCGAAATAAAGCGCCAGTACATATACCGTTTGTGTATCACCCTTGATTGTTCCATCCGCAGAGACATAAGCACGAATGAATGATTCCCTAATCTGTTCAAATAATTGCCGGTATGCCCTCTCATCATCATGATTGCCAAGCACCTTCGCAATACGAGCGAACAAAGCGGTACTATAGCCAAAATATGCTGTTGCGAGTACATCTTTAGGGGTATCTGCACCAACGGATAACCAATCTGCATGATTGGCGTAATCGGGTCTTATCAATCCATCACTGTTCTTCTTTAAATAATCGACCCAGCGCTTCATCGCAGTATAACTTGTTCTTAATATCTCTAGATCTCCATACATAAGATAAATCGTCCATGGAATAATAACGCCAGCATCGCCCCAACCAGCATTATCTGGAGCAAACCATTTGGAGCTACTGATACCCTTGTACACCTTCCAACCTGCATCTGGAGCAACATCGGGAAATGCTCCTTCTGGAGACTGCGCATCCAGAACATCCACCATATATTTACGAAAAAAACCTGCGACATTCATATTGTAAGAGGCTGTCCTTACAAATATTTGAGCATCACCAGTCCAACCTAGCCGCTCATCCCGTTGCGGACAATCTGTAGGAACCGACAGAAAATTTCCCCTTTGTCCCCATTGAATATTGGAAATGAGCTTATTAACAAGTTCATCTGAAGTCGTTAATTCACCAGTTAAAGGCGTATCCGAATGTATCGCTTTAGCCGAAATTGATATCATTGTTATGTCCTTATTCAAATCTTCAATCTCTATATATCTGAATCCATGAAAGGTAAAGTGCGGCTGGAAACATTGATTATCCTCTCCATTCAGTACATAGTGACAAATCTGAACTGCCCTACGTAAATTCAAGGTATAGAGAGAACCATCTTGATCCAGCATTTCAGCATGATTGATCGAGATACGACTGCCGGCAATACCACATACAGTAATTGCTGTCCAACCCGTCATATTCTGTCCGAAGTCATATATTGTGGTCCCACGCTCTGTCACATAACTCGATATAGGCGCTACATCTTTTATTATACGTACTGGTGGGCCATTTTGCGGTTGTAATACCCCACTATAGGATTCAAATGTATCTGCTGAGTTCCATTCTGAGTCATTGAACCCTGGTAAGGTCCAACCCTCGTGTTCAAGCCGCGAATCATAACTTTCCCCTTTGATCATGTCTGAATATAGGATTGGACCTTCACTTATTCTCCAACTACGATCAGTGCAGAAGATTTCGTTAGTTCCATCCTGATATTCAATCTGCAATTGCATAAGGCAGCTTGGGTGGTTACCGTATATACGCGTTCCCATCATGCCGATATTTCCTGAATACCAGCCTGTACCCAATATGATCCCCCAAGCGTTATCGCCTTCATGTAAAATATTCGTCACATCAAAGGCCTGATAGAATGCTCTCTGTGAATAATCCGTCCATCCAGGAGCCAATATGTGATCCCCTACGCGATAACCATTAAACCATGTCTCGTAGGTTCCTAGTGCCGTTGCATATAACACAGCTCTAGCGATGGGCTTGCCCACAACCAACTCCTGACGCATATAACTAGCAGGGACAAGTTCCTTTTCCTCTCGATCCAATCTTCCGATCCAATCCCCGGACCAGTCCTGTGTAGACAATCCCGTCCCAAACTCGCCAACATCGCTCCATCCACAATATTCATCATCACTATGCCAAGTTTGAATTTTATAAAAATAGCGTGTTCCCGGAGACAAAGCCATACCGTTATACGTAATATAGATGGAAAGGTCACTAATAACCTTACCACTGTCCCACATATTCCCGTTATCTTCCGTTAAAAGCTCTTCGTTGTCGGCTACCAATATACGATAGGCATATTGGATGAGATTCCATTGTTTATTTGGATAATCTGGTTCTATATTCCAGCTGAATCTGGGGCGATCAGTCCCGATAACCAGAGGATTGATTTCATCCTCTACTAACAGTCGCACCACATTAATTCCCATAATTTCTCTATCTCCTCCCCCTTATGTTGTTCCTCATAAAGATGTATTTGTGAGTCGCTTGTTTCTAATCACTCACAGTATAGGGGACATGGGGCGGACATTTATAGGTCGATCTTGCATAATAACGAGGGGTATTATGTAGAGTTATTTCTGACCTTGATCTTTGCATAAAACTATGGATAATATAAGATTTATACATATCTCTTAAAATACTGCTCATATATGGAGGCGCTTTCAGGTGGTTTTTGAATTAAGAGGAACTCGTTTTTTCGAGGATGACTTTCCTATCTACTTAAACCGTGAAGTCGAGGCATTCCACCTTCGAGAACATATACACGATTTCGTGGAGCTCTGCCTGGTAGAGGAAGGACAGGGGCACCACTTTATTGACAAAAAATCATATCCGGTCCAAAAAGGAGATGTATTTCTTCTGCCGGTAGGCACTGTGCACGTGTTTCGTCCTGTCTCTGCCCGAACCTCACATCCACTCGTTGTATGCAACTGTATATTCAAATTAGAGGCTCTTCAGGAATTATTAATTAACTTTCCGGCAGACTCCCGCTTATATGAAATGATTACTCGAACATGTGCAGGAGAAGGATATTGGTACCAGTTCAGAGATAACCGTAATAGGCTGAATCATTTATTTAATGAAGCCTACTTAGAGTACTACAATCGTGGAAGCAACTATAGAGTATTGATTCGTTCATTGGTGCTCCAAATATTTATAGTGCTTGACCGTCTCGCTAGTGAAAACGATATTGGCTCTTATACCGAATCTGCTACTATGGTGGCAGAAAGAATGCAAGATGCACTGGAACTACTACATAGCAACTACAAGGAACATTTAACTTTGGAAATGCTAGCAGAGAAAGCTTTTATGAGTGTCAGACAATTTCAGATTATGTTCAAACAAGCTACAGGCAAAACCTTTAATCGTTATATCCAGCATGTCCGCATTCTCAAAAGCTGCGAGCTCCTTGTACATACCGATTGGTCAGTGAGGCAAATTGCAGAAGAAGTCGGATATTCAGATATGAAATTTTTCCATGCTTTATTCCGAAAAATCACTAGTGAATCTCCATTAAGGTATCGACAAACTTATAAAAAGAATACAAATTGCAAACACAAATAGAACTCGATGAGCCCTAATAGGGTTTATCGAGTTTTATTCTTCTCATTTCAAACTATAGTCATTTTTAATCCGACCAATAAAGCGACCCCAGGCAGTCCTAAAACCAGCGCTGTACTCATAGTTACAGGATTTAACGGGATATACACTTCGGTGAACAAACCTGAAAAATTAACAAGGTATATTCCTAGTGCAGCAAGCACAACATGAAAGCCCAAACGAGTGAGCCAGGCGAACCCCAGTTTTTTGACAAATAAAATATATAATAACAAGATCAACGAAACAACTAATACACCCACCAGTACCAATTTCATCATCACACTTGTCCTTTCTAAAGTATTTCTCTCATAAAAGTATCTTTAAAGTTTATCTTTGCCTGAAAATATTCCAATTCAAGTTTGCTCCCTTAGCAATCTTGAGCTGTATCTGATACCGTCTCTCTGCCGCTTCAAGTGTATAAATAGCTACATCAACTTCGTCACTTTCAACAGCCGCCTGAAAAGCCTGGTATGCCCGCTCCCACTCTTCTCTGGCTTTGCTAACTTCTTGGTATAGTTGTTTTTTGTATATGAAATCACTATCCTCCTGCGGTGCCGATCTCCATCTTGCTATTGGTCCTCTCCATTGCCCCACTCTCTGTCACTCCCCTTCATCCAGTTATTTCATTTGTATCGATGAAAGGACAAACTTAGAACTAAAAGAGGATAAATCAACGCGAACTTATACCTTCTTGCAACAAAAAAAAGAACCATGATCCCGATTATTTATTCGGGTCAAGGTTCTTCTTGTACTAGGTGTTAATGCAATTCGCGGCGGCCTTCTAGTGCCTTGGATAGCGTTACTTCATCTGCGTATTCCAAGTCACCACCAACAGGTAGTCCATGAGCAATCCGTGTAACACTTATATTAAACGGTCTAACAAGGCGAGAAATATACATAGCCGTCGCCTCTCCCTCAATGTTGGGATTGGTAGCCATAATCAATTCTTTCACTCGCTCATCGCTCAATCGAGTTAGCAGTTCCTTCAGCCGGATATCGTCCGGGCCTAGCCCCTCCATAGGAGAGATAGCTCCTTGCAACACATGATAGTAGCCGTTAAATTCTTTCGTCCGTTCCATGGCAACCAGATCCTTGGAGTCTTGAACCACACAAATTATAGAGGCATCCCTAGTCTTGTCCTGACAAATCCGACAGGGATCACAATCCGTAATGTTGCAGCAGACGGAGCAGTAATGAAGATTTCGCTTCACACTAACCAAGGCTTTGGCGAAATCGATAACGTCATCCTCTTTCATGCGCAGCACGTGAAAAGCCAGCCTCGCGGCCGTCTTAGGTCCGATTCCTGGCAAATGGGTAAATGCGTCGATCAGCTTCGCGATCGGTTCTGGATAATACAATGGGCGGTCTCCTTCAGTTGTGGATTAAAACAGTCCTGGAATCTTCATTCCGCCTGTAAATTTACCCATATCTTGGTTTGCTAGCTCTTCAGCTTTGGTTAGAGCGTCGTTCACTGCTGTGAGAACTAAATCCTGTAGCATTTCAACATCTTCTGGATCTACAGCTTCTGGTTTGATGTTCAGAGAGATCACTTTTTTGTGACCATTCACTTGTACTGTAACTACGCCACCACCTGCGCTACCCTCAATGACTTTATCGCCGAGCTCCTCTTGGGCCTTCAACATTTGCTCTTGCATTTTCTTCACTTGCTTCATCATTTGGTTCATGTTATTCATATCATTCACAACTCCTTTTCGATTTCATTATTATAGTATAGATGTTGCTGATTAAATATAGTTATTACTCTTTGATGACCACTAGATCATCGCCGAACATCTGAAGGGCTTCATCTACCCAAGGTTCCTTACTGCCTTCCCCACCTTCAGAGGGTAACTCCAATTCAAGGGATTCCTTCGCTGGCTCCGCAGCCCCTTGAACAGCATCATTCCAGTCCTTCAGCATCATCGTCACCAAGCGGCAAGGCTTGCCAAGTATTCGTGCCATCACTGACTCAATTACTTGTTTGTTAGCTGGCTTCTCCGTGGTTTCACGGTGGATATCATTTTTGAAGGCGACCAGAACAGAGTCTTCCAGCGCGGAAACAGGTTCCCCATTCACAAACCAAGCGTGTATGGTTACTTTCTCTTCTTTAACCGCTTGTAGTACGCCATTCCACTTACCTTCAGCTGCTACAAACTCCGGGCTGTTTCGCTGCGCTACATAACTCGCAAGTCCCGAAGGGAGCTTGGCGGTAGAAGATATCCTCGGTGCGGCAGTTCTTGTTGCAGGTCGGTTTGATTGTGCCCCTGAAGCATCTGATCCAGCTCCACTTCCCAAACCACCTTGAACGGCACGCTCCAGCTTCTTCTCTAACTCAGCCAACTGGCGCTTAAGCTGCTGTACCTCAGAATTAGGAACAGAATTACTTACATTAACCGTGGTATTCTCATGGCCTGCATGCTGCTCTTGTTGTGGAATACCACATATCTTCAGCAATGCTACTTCAAACAACATCTGCGGTTGTACTGCATACTTCATTTCTGTCTGATAATGGTTAAGTGTATCAATCATCGCAAATAATTGATTCCGCGAAAAGGCCTGTGCCATCTCTCTGAAATCCTGAGGATCAAGCACGCGCTCCGTCAGCTTCTCTGCTGCTGGGACCATCTTAATCATCAATAAATCGCGGAAATAATACAGTAGGTTCTCCATGCACTTATCGGCACTTTTCCCCTCCTGCATGAAACTTTCAATCATTTGCAGCATACCGCCAACATCGCCCTCAAGTAGCGTCTTGGCTAGCTCTGCAAACTGCGCCGAAGGAATGCCTCCCGTCATATCCAGCACCTGCTGGTATGAAACATGTCCATCGGTAAATGAAGCTATTTGATCCAATATGCTGAGTGCGTCACGCATCCCACCATCCGACAATCGTGCAATATACTGAATCGCTTCATCTTCAGCTGTAATGCCTTCTTGCTGACAAATAAGCTGTAGACGTTCACTTTGTTCTTCTAAAGATACCCGCCGGAAATCAAAACGCTGGCAACGTGAAATAACTGTAGCCGGCAAACGGTGCGGTTCTGTAGTTGCAAGAATAAACATGACATGCGGCGGCGGTTCCTCTAGCGTCTTGAGTAATGCATTAAACGCCTCGGTCGTCAGCATATGGACTTCGTCGATAATATAAACCTTATGTCTTACTTCCGTAGGGGCATATTTGACTTTCTCACGGAGATCGCGGATTTCCTCGACCCCGCGATTGGAAGCGGCGTCAATTTCAAGTACATCCATAACGGCGCCTGAAGTAATCCGGCGGCATGAATCGCACTCGTTGCAGGGTTCCGGCGCGGGTCCCTTTTCACAGTTGACCGCCTTGGCCAAAATCTTTGCGGCACTGGTCTTCCCGGTTCCACGCGGTCCACAGAATAAATAAGCGTGAGACAGTCTTCCCTCGCGGATCGCATTCTGCAGCGTGCGGATAATATGCTGCTGTCCCACCATGTCTTGGAACGACTGTGGCCGCCAAGCACGGTACAACGCAATATGCTCCATATGCGGCACCTTCTTTCTTCCCTTAAGCGGCATTGCCGCTTCCTTATTATACTATACTCGAGGATCGAGGAAAACTTTTAATCGAGTTTCTCCAGCAAGTGTATGTAGAAATTTATGGAACACTCTTTTGCACAAGATTACTCGATATCGATAACACGGAATTTAGCCCTTATCCAACTAGGTTTGACAATCCATCATACAAAAAAACATCCTTGTCCTGAGACAAAGATGTATCTTCATAATAATATGTAGCCGTGCACCTGTTATTGATCATTGCGATCCAAGCGGCACCTTTAAAGCGCAACTCGGGACAGGCTCTCCTCCGGCACAAAAGTGAAACTGCTTATGGCTGCTTCCTTCCGGACCTGACCAGGTTCACAGGTACTCATTGCGGAGGACCCGTCCGTCAACGTCTGCCGTAAAGACCGGACCTCACATCGACAAGACCTCTAACAGGAATTCAACCTCGCTATAGCGGATTGCGAGTTACAGGGCACCGCTACCTCCCCATCTAGCACGGTAAAAATCATTATATCTCATGCTAATCAAAATTGCAACCAAAGACCCTAGAGATGCTGAAGACAAAAGTAACTACTACCAATAAGCTTTTTTAATTGAAATAATATCTATTAAATAGATTTTACTGCACCTCTGGCTCTGCTGTTCTATTAAGCGGTTGTGAGCTAACTGCCCATAGATTATTACCAATGAGTAAAAATCCGAAAGAGGTCGGGACGATACTGGTAAAATCAGTACCTCCTTGCGGGATCGTTATCTTCTCCCACTTTTTCCCGTCCGCAGAGTAGATCAAAACGGTTTCTTGCTCAGCTCGACCCGGTGAACTCCAGTCAAAGTGATTGCCCGCTGCCAAATATTCTTTACCGTTATACCCAATAACATTCAGATACAAGCGTAAGCCATCTTTGGAATACTTCCCTGTCTTCTCATTCCAAGTTGCATTTTTAAAGGAGAACAATTCTGTTGTCTTGCTTCCATCCTGCGTAGAGAATATGGAATTCTGATAGGCGTATAGAAACCTTTTACCATCCCATACCCCATTATAGCCACCTAGGAAATTAGTACCTTTACTTGTCCAAATATTCCCATCTTTAGAAACAGCCGAGGTATTACCGCTCGCCAGAAAGATTTTCCCGTTCGTTACTAGTGAATCAAGAGGCCGCTCACCAGCGATGCTTTTCTCGATATTCTTAAACTTCGCCTTTTGAAAACTCTTCAGATCACTCGAAATCAGAATATGATTCGGGCCAGCAAAATAAAAACCATTGACGGCCTTATCTCGATCTTGGGCCAAGAAATAATAGGTTCCATTTATGTATAGAAGATCCTGAAAGGCATACTCTTTGTCATCTGTATAAGGGATTACATGTTGATCCCAGATCTTCCCGTCCTTAGAAGTAGAAAAACCCCCATCATAAAGAACAATAAACTGTTGCCCATCAAAAATGAGCCTACGAACGAGGCCAGACGCACCGTCACATTTGACACCATCGATCATTGTGTACGGCTCCTGATCCTCCCAATTCAAGCCATCAGACGATTTGTAAAGGTATCCTCCATAATCAAAGAATAAATAGAATTCCCCGTTAAACGCGATGTCCCCTTGCTTGTTATTTGAAACTCTGTCCCTAACCTCGAATAACTGTTCTGTATACAGCTTGGTTTGAGCTTGTACTTGCTGCGCGGGAAGCAGAGGCACTATGAATAACATCAAGATCAACGAGATCATCGAACATTTTCTAAAACTCATATCTTATCCTCCTAAATTCGCTCTTCCTACCCAATGCACTTCATCTAATAGTTTGATATATTAATAGTATAATATGGAACTTGATAGAAAGGATGAAATTGTTGAAAATATTAGGAAAAGTACTACTAGCCACGACTCTATTAGCAGGAACACTTACAGGGTTACATATTAACCAAGTGGATGCGGCACCTCCGGTAAGCATTCAGCTAGACAACTACCCGCTATCATTCCCAACAGAACCAATCATTGTCGAAGGAACCACCATGGTCCCTTTCCGCGCTATTTCGGAAGCGCTTGGCATTCAAATCACTTGGAATCAATCGACCAAGACTATTGATGCGGTTCAAGGTGAAGGAGCAAATGCAACTCGTGTTCAGTTAACCCTCAATAACAAAAAAGCCATCGTTGACGGGACCACTGTTAATCTCAATGTAGCCCCACAATCCGTTAGTGGCAATACGCTTATTCCACTCAGCTTCTTCAGTCAGCAGTTTGGAGCCGATGTGAAATGGGACCAAGCGACGCGTACCGTGTCTATCACTTCTCCACAGAAGCGGTTATATACGTTGGGCTTTTATGCCATCAAATCCATATCTGATGCCGGCTCTATCCCAAGTTTGGATTCCGTCGCCTTTGGTTGGAGCCGAATTGACGAGAACGGAAATTTCACTCTGACAGGCAAAGACTTCTACATGCCCTCTCCTCTAGGGGATGTTACATCTGAAACACTAGTTAGCAGCGCTTCAGACTCCCGTACGACTCCTTATCTCATGGTATACTCCGGCGATGTAAATGGAGAATTGACCAAAATCATCGACGATGCTGAGCTTCGCAAACAAGCTATTTCAGGAATGATATCTACGGCTGTCAACAATAAATTTAAAGGGATTATGCTCGATTTCGAAGGCCTTGGACTGACAACGGACAAAACAATTACCCGGGAGTCCTTTAACTCTTTTGTCAAAGACTTATCTAAAGAGACCAACGCCAATGGCTTGAAGCTATCCCTTGCCTTGCACGCACTAAATTCATCTTATCAAGGGTATGATTATAAGACGCTGGGTAAAATCGCGGATGAAATAATCATTATGGCCTATGATTATCAAAATACAGATCAGCCAGAGCCTATTGACAAGGTTAATGAAGCTATTGCCCTTGCTGTAAAAGAAACCGACCCAGCGAAACTGGTATTGGGGCTTAATATGTATCATGAGAATACGGAGTCCCTGAATCCACTGATCGGTCTTGCCAAAAGATACAATCTCAAAGGTATCGCTTTGTGGAGACTCGGACTGATCACCAGTGACCAATGGACTCAAGTACGCCAAAGTGTTGAATTTAAGAAATAGTATTCCACTTCAAAGAATACAAAAAATCCCCCGACCTCATAGAGGTGGGGGATTTGACATTTGTTAGAGATGCTACTTAAGCAGCAAAACTTATTAGATGCCGTATTTTTTCTTGAACTTGTCCACGCGTCCACCAGCATCCAGGAATTTTTGTTTTCCTGTAAAGAATGGATGACAGTTGGAGCAAATTTCAACACGCAGATTTTGCTTCACGGAACCCGTTTCGAAGGTATTACCGCAAGCGCAAGTAACTGTAGTCAAATTATATTTGGGTTGAATTGCTTCATTCATTTCTTTCACCTCTTTCCGCCCTGTACCTCATGCGTGCACAGAGTTATCATGACACTTTTCTGATTATATCACGACAGATGATGCCACGCAATTGCCTGTTTTAGGATTTGTAGCTCAATTCGATTAAATACATCACAAATAAATTCTGTAATTTATAAAAATATTTTTGGTCCCTCTATCCTAAAAAGTGTAAAGCACCACCTTCGGTTGCCAAGGCACTTTCATGGATTGATTCAGCAGTTGTCGGATGTGCATGAATGGTTTCAATAATACTTTCCGCTGTCAGCCCGTTTTTAACTGCTAACGTAATCTCTCCAATTAAATCAGTTGCATGAGGCCCAATAACAGCTCCACCGATAATCTCATTCGTTTCCTTAGCTTTAATCAGTTTAACAAATCCTTGACTTTCTCCTAAAGTAAGTGCCTTACCGTTGGCTTGGAATGGAAACTTACCTACAACTATTTCTATCCCATTGCTCAAAGCTTCAGCTTCACTAACACCAACAACTGCTATTTCTGGACTTGTAAAAATAGCACTCGGTACCACAGCATAATCCATTTCGCTCTCATGACCCATAATGTTGTTAACAGCAACAATACCTTGATGTGAAGCTACATGTGCCAATTGGATATGTCCTGTCACATCACCGATTGCATATATATTTGACAGATTTGTTTGCATTTTCCCATTAACTTTGATGCCTTTGTTGTTTTCATTCAATTGTATATTTAAGCCCGCAAGGTTTAAATCACCTACATAAGGTGTTCTACCTGCAGCCATTAATACCATATCCGCACATATAAATTTCTTTGTTCCTTGATTATCAAAAGCTACAACACATTCCTCATGTTCACTTTCAATAATTTCCTCTACTTTAGAACCTGTAAATATGTGAATACCTTTTTGCCTAGCGATCTGTGTCATTTCTTCATATATATCCGCATCTATATTGCCTAATATGTGATCAAAATATTCCACAACAGAAACCTTCACGCCAAAGCTGTTAAAGATGAATGCAAACTCCATACCAATTACGCCGCCACCGATAATAACTAATCGTTCCGGCAAGGTCGTCAAATCTAGCGCTTCTTTGCTTGTTATTACCTGTTTGAGCGTGATTCCCGGAATAGGAAGTTCTGTCGTTTCTGATCCAGTGGCAATAATGATGTCTTTAGATTTAATTGTAAACTCAACATTTTTTTCTTTAACATAAATCGTTGCTTCATCAACAATCTGTGCTACACCCTTAATTACGGTTACACCATGTTTATCTAATAGATATCTAATACCATCAACCAATTGATCCACAATTTTATTTTTTCTATCTATCACTTTTTTTATATCAACTGAAACAAGCTCAGCATGTAACCCATAGCTTTCGGCATGCTTTAAATCAGTAAACACCTCTGAGGATCTTACTAAAGATTTAGTAGGTATGCATCCCCAATTGAGACATGTGCCACCAACATTCTCCTTTTCAATCAATGTCACATTGGCTCCTAGCTTTGCCGCTTGAATAGCAGCCACATAACCGCCTGGTCCGCCTCCAATAATAGCTATATCTGTTTCAAGCTCTTTTTTTTGTGGTTTTATCAGGCTGCCAAAATAATTGAACTTTTTCGTCTCACCCGTTGGATCGTTGTTGTCGGCTCCTCCCTCAATCTCAGCTAAAATATCTCCTACCTTTACCATGCTCCCTTCTTCAACGTTTATGCTAATAATTTTCCCCGTAACGTTAGAAGTAATGGCTTTATTCCCCTTACTGGACTCAATTTCAAATAAAACATCATTGGAGGATATAGAGTCCCCTTCCAGTTTATATATCTTGCAAACCTTTGCTTCCTTAGCATGGCCAGAAATACTATCCAAAGTAATGTTAGTCAAGGTGAGCTTCCTCCTAATTTTTCAAACGAATGAAATCTTCGTGATTTTATTCACAATCAGACTTAAAGTTCAAGACATTATAAATAAAATCACGAGGTTTATAACTACGCTACTCTGATGTTGCAGTTTTACTTGAAATCCCCTTCAAATTCATCGATCGACTTTTTCAGTAAAGTAACGCTATATGCCATAGTTGGTCCGCCACCAAATGCCACTGCTACCATAGCGGATTCAAGAATCTCTTCGCGTGTTGCGCCTGCCTCAAGTGCTTTGTATACGTGGAAAACAATGCAATACTCGCAACGGCTAAACCCTGCTACAGCAACACTAATCAATTCTTTTGTTTTAACATCTAGTTTGCCGGGTTCATATGACGCTCCTAGCAATCCCATAAATGCCTCTACATTCGCACCGTTGGTTTTACCTAGATCAGTTAAGCCGCCCAAAAAATCATTTAGCAATTCTCTTGGATTTGAAGACATTTAAAAACCTCCTATAATTTTATTGCAATACTAATGGTTAGTATAGCAAGTATATAGAATGGCGTCAATTTATGGCAGGATTCGACATAATAAAAAGCATATCCACTGCTACTCTAGTGGGTATGCTTCTACATTTGTAACCATTTTTGATAACACCCTTAATAAGGTTTGCATCTCTTCCTCTGTTATATCTTTGGAAACAAGATCATTAAACTTCTGTCCCTCAGGTAGCAACTCTTGTCTATATTGCATCCCTTTATCTGTTAAAATAAGCTTTATAATTCTCCGATCTTGTTTACTTCTTTCACGGATGACCAGCTGCTCCCTCTCCATACGATCGATCAGTCTGGCAGCAGAAGATTCTTTAATATGCATCTTATCGGCTAATTCTTTTTGATTTATTTCACTCTGTAAACCTAAATAATATAGGGCTATCCATTGAACCCGAGTAATTCCCTTCTTATTTAATAATTGTTCAAAGGTGCCTGTAATCAATTTCGAAGAATTACTAGTTATATAAGCAACACAAGTATCTATATTAAATATCAGAAACACCCACCTTTATAATCCGATACTGCAGTGCACCGGATCTCCTACTTATTAGCAAATAATTATACCAAAGCCTTACTCATAATTCTACTGACTTCATAAGTAACCAAGAGCCCTCACTCCTTATATTCTCGGAATGAGGGCTCTTCTATGCAAAGTTTAGATCGGATTACTGACGCTTCTTTATACGTTGTAGCTCCGTTGGGGGAACATGTGTGTAGGAACCAATTACTACGTCTGGTAATTCCTCTTGGAAGATTTCGATAGCTTGCTTCATTCCAAGTATTTCACCCTTCGCCTTTGGAATAAGTTCCAAATAGCTTTCAGGGTCGATGTTCAGGTTGCGAAGCTGAATAAATCGAAGCTTGGAGCGCTTGGCAAACTCGATCATCGCTTCCAATTCCTCTTCGCGGTCCGTTACACCCGGAAAAATCAAATAATTGATTGAAGTGTATACACCCTGCTCATATGCGTAACGAAGTGACTTCTCTACGTTAGCTAATGTATATCCACGTGGTTTGTAATAAGCATTATAGTGGTCATCTAGGGCACTAATCGTGCTGACCCGCATCAAATCAAGGCCGGCATCGACGATTCCCCGAATATGATCACTAAGTCCAGCATTCGTATTAATATTGATGTAGCCCATATCTGTCACTTTCCGCACTTCACGGATCGATTCGATAATAATCTTGGCCTGGGTGGAAGGTTCCCCTTCGCATCCTTGTCCAAAACTGATGATCGACTCTGGTGTCTTCAGATGTTCCAACATGATTTCAACCAGTTCATCCACGCGTGGTCGGAAATTCATCCGGGTCTGTGGTGCTACAAAACCGCTATCATCAGGTTGCTCTGAAATACAACCGAAACAACCCGCATTACATGAATAAGATACCGGGACTGCGCCTTCCCATCGGTTCAAGAATGTATTTGAGGCCGTCAAGCACTCATATTCCAATGCGCAGTTAGATAAATGATCATACAACCGATTCTCCGGATAACGAGACTTTAAGACTTTTACCTGTTCTTTTAGTTCCAATGGATCGCAATTCAGCGGGTTCCACTTCTCGGGATCATCGGATAGCCGGGCAGTCACATAGAAATTGCCGTCTTTCCATACAACAGCCGAATAACCAAATAGCGGTAGCTTATAGTCTTTATCCGTCTTCACATATCCAGGAAGGCAAAGCCGAGTAAACCCTTGCGGAAGCAATGCTCCCACAGCTTGTACCTTACCAGGGAGTGCCATCATTTCGCCAGTCTCAGGGTCCATACCAATTGGACGCGTGCTCGGCAAACCGACTAAAGTTGCCCCGTCCGGTAACGGAATTAACTCATCTTCCATAATTTCAACAATCATATCCGCGCTACGAGCTAATCCAAATAGCGTGGGATGATCAAATACTTGTCCTCGTTCATCTGCATATACTAAATACATGTTGTTCTCCTCTTCGCTTAACCTTCATGCGTCCTACACCAGCAGGGAAATCAGGCGTGATTGTTAAGACCCAGATCCGGAACCAGATCCAGATCCTGGTGATGGTGCAGTACGTACAGAGCGACGTGCTCCGCCACTACTTCCAGATGGTGCGCTTCCTGCTGCGTCGAACGAAGCTAGGAACTCCGTATTTGTCTTGCTGTTTCGCAGCTTTTTCAGAAAACCTTCCACAAAATCGTAAGAATCATTCATATTTTTACGGATCGACCAAATCGTATCCAATTCTTCCTTCTTCAGCAACACTTCTTCACGGCGAGTACCAGAGCGACGAATATCGATAGCCGGAAAAATCCGACGTTCCGCCAGCTTGCGGTCCAAGTGAAGTTCCATATTTCCTGTACCTTTAAACTCTTCATAAATGATATCATCCATACGCGAACCCGTATCTACTAGTGCGGTAGCCAGAATAGTTAGACTTCCGCCTTCCTCTACGTTACGAGCTGAGCCAAAAAACCGCTTTGGACGATGAAATGCTGCAGGATCAATCCCCCCGCTAAGAGTCCGGCCCGAAGGTGGTACAACAAGGTTATATGCCCGTGCAAGACGAGTAATGCTGTCCATTAAAATAACAACATCCTTCTTGTGTTCCACTAAGCGAATAGCGCGCTGTAATACAAGTTCGGCTACTTTAATATGATTCTCTGGAAGTTCATCGAATGTAGAAGCAACCACTTCACCTTTAACCGAACGCTGCATATCTGTTACTTCTTCCGGACGCTCATCGATTAACAATACGAATAACTCGATTTCGGGATGATTAGTGGAAATGCTGTGGGCAATTTCTTTCAGAAGCAGCGTCTTCCCTGCCTTAGGCGGAGCTACGATCAATCCACGCTGTCCGAGTCCGACTGGGGCGAGTACATCCATAATGCGGGTAGATAAATGATTAGGGGATGTTTCAAGCACGAGCTTAGTCTGTGGGTAAAGCGGAGTTAATGCTGGGAAGTGTAGGCGTTCAGCAGCCACTGCGGGGTTCTCCCCGTTAACCGCATTTACCTGAAGAAGGCCGAAATACCGTTCGTTCTCCTTTGGCGTTCTGCATTTACCAGAGACTAAATCTCCTGTTCTCAGGTCAAACTTCCGTATTTGCGAAGCGGAAATATAAATGTCCTCTGCACTTGGCAAATAATTTATAGGTCGTAAAAATCCATAACCCTCAGGTAATATTTCAAGTACGCCTTCCATAAACATAAGTCCACTTTGTTCTGCTTGCGCTCTTAAAATAGCAAAAATCAATTCTTTCTTTTTCAACTGTCCGTAGTATGGAATCTGATACTGTTTCGCAAGCTTATACAGCTCGGTCAGTTTCATTCCTTCCAAATCGGCAATTTGCAGATCCATGTAAAAACCACCTATTCAATTTTTTCATATAAACTCAACTATATAGATTGAACTAAAGTTTGTACTGACAGAATTCATAATAGCTTAGTATACATAGATGATGAGTGCCATTGTCTTTAGTTCAATTCTATCTAGCATATCCAATTATGTGGTAAATTATGACATTAGGCAAGAGACTACTCTTCTTCTCGCCACACGTCCGCACCCAAAGCGCGCAAATTAGTTACTAGATTGTCGTATCCACGGTCAATTAGTTCTACCCCAGACACTTCAGTAACGCCGTCATCCACGGTCAATCCTGCAATGACAAGCGCAGCCCCTGCACGAAGATCAGCCGCTCTAACCTTAGCCGCATTTAATTTGCCACCTTCAATAATAGCAGAACGCCCTTCAACACGAATCTTTGCACCCATTCGTACTAGTTCAGGCACATGTTTGAAACGATTACTATAAACAAAGTCGCTTAATACGCTAACACCCTCAGCCTGAGTCAAAAGACTAGTCATTGGTGATTGCACGTCGGTTGGAAAGCCTGGATAAATCAATGCTTTCACATCCACATGATCGTATCTTGGAGCACCCATAACACGTATGGATTCATCCAATTCTTCTACTCCAACACCCATTTCAATCAATTTGGCGGTAAGCGCCTCTAAATGCTTCGGAATGACGCCGTCTATCAATACATCGCCGCGCGTCGCCGCCGCTGCAATCATATACGTTCCAGCTTGGATCCGATCCGGAATAATGGAATGACGACAGCCTTTCAGCTCAGACACGCCCTCAATCCTAATCGTTTCCGTTCCAGCGCCTTTAATAATTGCGCCCATAGAATTCAACAGTGTTGCAACATCTATAATCTCAGGCTCTTTAGCCGCATTTTCGATAATTGTAGATCCTTTGGCTCGAGTTGCAGCCAACATGATGTTAATTGTTGCTCCTACGCTGCTAACATCCATGTAGATTTTAGCGCCACGTAGTTCTTTTGCATGCAAATGAATAGCACCGTGCTCGTTCGTCACGGTAGCACCAAGTGCTTCAAACCCTTTAATATGTTGATCAATCGGACGAGGTTCGAAATTACAACCTCCTGGCAATCCGATGGTTGCCTCTTTAAAACGTCCTAACATAGCGCCCATCATGTAATATGAAGCACGCAGTTTCTTTACAGGCCCATTGGCCATGGGAATAGATCTAATATCGGAAGGATCAATTTTCATATAACTACCTTCCCAAAATACGCGCGCACCCAATTCTTCCAGAATTTCTGCATAGACTGCGACATCGCTTAGAAGCGGTAAATTATCAAGTACAACTTCTGATTCTGCTAAGATTGCAGCCGGAATCAATGCAATTGCACTGTTCTTGGCACCACTGATCGATACTGTACCGCGCAGCGGGCGTCCGCCGCTGATCATTAGTTTTTCCATAAGCTAAAGGGTCCCCCTACGTATTTTGCAGTCGGTAAACGACATGATTTTCCTTCATTTTTGGCAATGAAAATGGAAAGACACCGGCTATGCGGTGCGCTCTCCATATCTGCCTATTCAACTACTTGCCTGACAAACGGGTAGAGCACGGGCAAACTTACACTCCGTGTTCTAGTCAGCAGGCACAGAAGAGAAGTTTATTATGCTTTGTTACTGGATCCAAACTCACGCATTTTACCAGCAACTGTTTTTTGGATTTCTTCACGACCTGGTTTGATAAAGGTACGTGGATCGTAAGCATTTGGTTGTGCCGCAAGTACTTCACGAACAACTTTCGCGAATACGATTTGGTTCTCAGTGTTTACGTTGATTTTGGAAGTACCCAAGGAGATTGATTTCTTGATGTCGTGTTCAGGAATACCTGTTCCGCCATGAAGTACCAATGGAAGTTTGATCGCGTTGCAGATTTCTTCCATTTCTTTGAATCCAAGGTTAGGCTCACCATGGTAAGGTCCGTGTACAGAACCAAGAGCTGGAGCTAGAGTATCGATACCAGCTTCTGTGATTTTGATGCAGTCTTCAAGTTTAGCATACATGATTCCGCCGATAACGTCGTCTTCTTGTCCGCCTACTGTACCAACTTCAGCTTCTACAGAAACGCCTTTTGCATGTGCATATTCAACGACTTTTTTAGTCATTTCAACGTTTTCTTCGATTGGGTGATGTGAACCATCGATCATTACAGAAGTAAATCCTGCATCGATAGCTTCTTTACATTTCTCGAAGCTTGAACCATGGTCAAGATGGATAGCGACAGGAACAGTAATCTTCATGTCGTGAATGAGACCTTCTACCATTTTAACAATTGTAGTGAAACCGCTCATGTAGCGTGCTGCACCTTCAGATACACCAAGAATAACTGGTGATTTTTCTTCTTCAGCGGCAGCAAGAATTGCTTGCGTCCACTCAAGGTTATTGATGTTAAATTGACCTACTGCATATTTGCCTTCAAGTGCCTTGTTCAACATGTCTTTCATCGATACTAATGGCATAATTTCAATCCTCCTAAGGGTGTTGGTTTTATCCATATCTTTAGCCGACATTCACACTAAGACATTATATCACAATAGGCCAAAAATACTAAACAAGCTTTCAATTGTGTTTGTGAACATCTTTTATAATTTATCTATGCAATGAATCTTATACTTTTGCACAAAAAAAAAGGACCCCGTTGTTACAATGTCATTAAGTTAAAGCATAGGTCCAAAAATTAAGAAAAGAGCAGGTTATCGAAAAGATAGCCTGCTCTTTTTTTTGCGCGAAACTGAGAAATAGAACTTGACAAGTAGATTGAAATGTGTGGCGTAGCCCCTTGAAAAAACGAGGAGGTTACGCCAATGAATGAGTATGCGAATTCACTAAAAGAAACGCTGACATCCCTTCTACGAGAAATGTCAGCCGCACCAGCACCTTATGTCAAAAACCCTGAAAAAGACTTTACCCGAAAGAAAAAGCTACCCTTTGAAACGGTTATGCAACTCTTGATCTCCATGGGTGGGAACAGCATGTATAAGGAACTCTTAGAATCGCAAGGCTATGACGTAAACACCGCGACCACTTCTGCTTTTGTCCAGCAGAGAAATAAAATCCTGCCTTCAGCTCTGGAATTCTTGTTTCACAAATTTACGCAAACCTATACGGATATCAAGCACTACCGAGGGTATCGATTACTTGCTGTTGACGGTTCCGATTTGCATATCGCAACAGACTCTGCGGATACGGACACCTATTTTCAAAGTCAGCCGAACACGAAAGGCTATAACCTTCTGCATTTGAATGCAGCCTATGATTTGTGCAGCAGACTTTACGTGGATGCCATTGTTCAGCCACGAAGGTTGTGTAACGAGAGAAGAGCACTAGCAGATATGGTTGACCGTTCCTCCATTAAAGACAAAACCATTGTTACTGCCGATAGAGGTTATGAAAGTTACAACAATTTTGCGCATATTGAACGCAAAGGGTGGAACTATGTTATTCGGGTAAAGGATTTAGATTCTAATGGTATTCTTTCAGGCTTGCGTTTGCCCTCTGGTGGAACGTTTGATATGGACGTTTATCTGACACTCACCAAAAAACAAACCAAAGAGATCAAGGCTCATCCCGAAATTTACAAGTTCGTCCCTTCCACGTCTACTTTTGATTTTTTGGATTTGCATGAGAACTTGTTTTATCCCATTTTTTTTCGGGTTGTTCGTTTCGTCCTGCCGAGTGGCGCTTATGAAACCGTCATTACGAATCTTTCTAGCACTGATTTCCCACCCGATGAACTCAGGTCTATTTATAACATGCGATGGGGTATAGAAACCTCTTTCAGGGCATTAAAATACACAGTCGGTCTGACGAGTTTTCACGCAAAGAAGCGAGAGTCCATCACCCAAGAGATTTTCGCAAGAATGATCATGTACAATTTCACTGAAATGATTACCTCGCACGTAGTCATTTCTCAAATGAATAAACGGCATCAATACCAAGTCAACTTCACGGTCGCCGTTCACGTTTGTAGACATTTCCTGCACTCAAGAGACAATGGATCCCCGCCCGATGTTGAAGGACTGATTCGCAAAAACATTTTGCCGATTCGACCCATTCGCCCAGGGCAGAAGAATACGCGCAAAATTCGCTATAAATCAGCTGTTAGCTTCGTTTACAGAGTAGCATAATTCGTTTCACATGAACATTTTTTAAGCGGGTATTTCATCCGCTTTGTTTGCTGTACGCTTTTTTTCTTGCTTGCGCAAAAAAAAACGGCACAGTTCTTTTACCCATGCCGTTTCGGATTTCATTTTTATTCTCGGTTTCGTTTTGAGCTTATCTTAATGACATTGCCCGTTGTTAGGGTCCTTTCCACTCTATAGGGATCCGCTTCTTAACTGCTCGTGGACCGCGATGCGTATTTCATCAATATCAAATGGCTTGGTGAAATGCATCAGCGCACCCAGATCAGTAGCTTGCTTAATAATATTAAGCTCGCCATAGGCGGTCATCATGATGACTTTAATCTCAGGATTGGCTTCCTTGATGTGTCGCAGTATTTCTAGTCCATCCATGCCCGGAATTTTCATGTCGAGCAGTACCAAGTCCGGGGCGTCGCTCTGGACGATTTCCAAAGCAATTTTGCCATTGGGAGCTTGGAATGTCTTGTAACCCTCACTACTGAATACTTCCATCAACAAAATTCGAATACCGTTCTGATCATCAACAATCAATATCTTCTTCTCTTCCAACGAGAACCCCCCTAAGAGTTAACTCTTACCAAACAACTAATTCGCCTCTAATTAGGAAATACCTTCTTTTGGAAAAAAGGGGTTGATATATGTTTGAAGTTACTGTGAAGATTCACAGAGAAATGAACTTATGACAAGTGAGTAATTGCCGCTTTAACAAACTCACGGAAAAGTGGCTGCGGACGGTTCGGACGGGAAGTGAATTCCGGATGGAATTGTACCGCCAAGAACCAAGGATGGTTCGGCAATTCAACGATTTCGACAAGTCGTCCATCTGGTGAAGTACCGGAAATCCGCAGACCTGCTGCTTCAATTGCTTCACGGTATGTGTTATTAAACTCATACCGATGACGATGTCTCTCGTATACAAGTTCATCGTCGTAGCACTGCATAGCAAGTGAATCCGGAGTAAGCTTACATGGATACAGACCAAGACGCATCGTACCACCCAAGTCTTCAATATCTTTCTGCTCTGGAAGCAAATCGATGACCGGATACTCAGTTGACGGATTGATTTCGGAGCTATTAGCACCCGGAAGACCAGCCAACGAACGTGCGTATTCAATAACAGCCACTTGCATGCCTAAGCAAATACCGAAGAATGGAATGTTCTTTTCGCGTGCATAACGGATCGTTGAGATTTTACCCTCGATACCGCGGTCACCAAACCCACCTGGCACGAGAATCCCACCGATACCACCTAAATGTTCCTCAACGTTCTCATCAGTTATATCTTCCGCATTGACCCAACGAATTTTCACATCGGCATTAGCATCAAACCCAGCATGAGATAACGATTCAACTACACTTAGATAAGCATCGTGTAATGCTACATATTTTCCTACGATAGCAATTTCAACTGTTTTCTCAAGCTTGTTGATTCGCTCTACAAGATTCTCCCATTCGCTCATATCCGCTGGAGGAGTTGTCAATTTCAGATGATTGACGGCAATCTCATCGAGACCTTCTTCACGCAAGTTAAGTGGTACTTGATACAATGTATCCGCATCACGGCATTCTACTACCGCACTAGCATCTATATCACAGAATAGTGCGATCTTAGCCTTCATATCATCGGATAGTTCATGCTCAGTCCGGCATACGATAACATTTGGTTGGATACCGATACTACGCAGTTCTTTAACACTGTGCTGAGTTGGTTTCGTCTTCACTTCACCAGCAGCTTTGATATATGGAATAAGGGTAACATGGATGTACATAACGTTCTCACGACCAATGTCACTCTTGATTTGGCGAATGGCTTCAAGAAATGGCAAACTTTCAATATCTCCGACGGTGCCCCCGATTTCGGTAATGACCACATCAGAACCGGCTTCACGTCCGGCACGATATACACGTTCTTTAATTTCGTTCGTAATATGCGGAATAACCTGTACTGTTCCACCCAGGTATTCCCCGCGACGCTCTTTACCAATTACTGAAGAATAAATTTTACCTGTTGTTACATTGTTGTTCTTCGAAAGGTTGATGTCGATAAACCGTTCATAGTGACCCAAATCAAGATCCGTTTCTGCACCATCATCGGTTACGAACACTTCCCCATGCTGATACGGACTCATTGTGCCCGGATCGACATTCAAGTAGGGATCAAATTTTTGGATTGTTACCTTTAAACCCCTGTTCTTCAGCAGTCTTCCCAGCGATGCGGCCGTAATCCCCTTCCCGAGCGAGGAAACGACTCCGCCTGTTACGAAAATATATTTTGCCACCGTCAAAAAACCTCCTATATATAGTACGTGCTCAAAACTACCTCAGTAGTAAACCTGATATGCGGGTGACCCAAGAGTCATTAGCGTAACCCATTTTCTATAAATCCATAGCTAAATGGGCAATAAAAAAACAAAAAAGTGACACCCGAATAGGATCGGGGCACTTTTATAAGAAATCATATTTATTGGATTGATTCATAAGCCCATGCAATAGTTTACCCGTTACCTCAGCCTCTGTCAAGTGAATAAGGGTGGGTATTCAGGATACCTTGATGTGGCAAATTTATTGTGTAATCAACGATACGAAATCTATTTTACTTATCTTCTTCGCTATCGTCCAAATCATCTTCGGAATCTTCTTCATCTGCAAGTTCGTCTTCATCCTCATCCAAATCTGCATCCTCTAGAAGAGCCTCATCTTCCACTTCTTCTACTTCTTCAACATCTTCCTCGTCTTCATCCGCAAACAACTCATCTTGATCGTCATCGACCTTATCAAAGCCGTCTCCATCCGGAGTAAAGGATTCTTCTTCTGCAAAGTCATCATCTTCAAGATCGTCATCGTCGTCGTTAATAATACGTGGACGTTTGGCGTTACCAACTGGATCTTCAGACTTCTCAACTGGATACCAGCGTTTCAGGCCCCACAAGTTGGTGCCAACACAAGCAAAACGGCCATCAATATTGATCTCCGTATATAATTGCGCAATCGCTTCACTAGACTCTTGCTCCGACATACCACGAACCTTAGCAACCTCTTTCATAAGGTCACGATAGTAATAAGGTGTATTTGCTACTTTTAAAATCATAAAAGCCAAATCGACCATCGGAATCTCAAAAACTTTCTCCGGATCAATTTTCAAATTAATTGAAGTACTCACCTGGCGGACACTTCCTCTCACGCAATGTTCATTTAAAATTCAAATTAAAACGTAAAACCAATCATTAAAATTGATTCCTTCACTAACATATCCATATCACACATTAGTAAACCCTATTTGGAACTAAATTGCAAGTTTAAAAAAAGTCGCAAGTTTATAATAATCCTCGATCCCTGATTAGGGTGACCTACACAAGAAAAAGACGGGAACAGAGCGTTCACCGTCTCCTGACTGTATCCTCTCCAAAAGGAAGCTATAGAGCAACCCCCCGAAGGTTAGTGAAAGCCTTATTACGGCTCTCACTCCATCCTATGTCCAGATTCTAACTTTGACACGCACATCCAAGCTTATCTTTAGAAATTTATGTAATTTGCATAGACCATACCCCTTAGCCCATTTCCTATAAACAGGGCCCCTTCCCCACTCAGCGATTAGAACATCATCATAATATACTGCAACACTTCGTCAGGAGGGGCTACCATAATGGACTACTCCGTATTCCTACAATATTTAAATGGCCACATAAACACCTCCGGAACCAGCGGGCGATATATTATCCGCTTTCCCCATCCGGCACAATACAACGAATGTCTACGCCAACTACACAGACTTAGACGGAAGCTCCCAGCATTAAAGCGAGTCCGCACCTCTTCCTTGCTTCGGGCCTTCCTATGTCCACTAGGCTTACCGGACAAAGTTACCCGCAATCGATTCGGTGTATTAGTGGAGGAGGATTCTATCGTTAGTGTCCACTCCGCCTCCCCAGGTAAGGAACGTAGTGCAGAAATTCCTTGGGGTGTCAGACGTATCGATGCTCCGGAGGCCTGGTCTCTCTCGACAGGAAGTCAAATCCGGATCGGCGTTATTGACACTGGGGTGGACTATTCACACCCCGACCTTCGCTATTCACTTGCACGGGGAATTAATTTATTAAATCGCGTTAGCCTACCTCACGACGATAACGGACACGGTACTCATATCTCTGGCACGATCGCCGCATCTGGAGGTTCGCAGGGCATCATCGGTGTTGCCCCCCGTTCTTTGATTTATCCCGTAAAAGCTTTTGATCATAATGGCTCTGCCTACGTCTCTGATATTATCCTTGGTATCGACTGGTGTGTCAGGAACCATATGCATATCGTCAATATGAGTTTTGGTATGAAGAACAAAAGTGTATCTCTACAGAATATTATACGTAAAGCTCATGAGGCAGGTATTATCGTAGTCGCCTCCTCAGGCAATGATAAGAAAAGCCGTAGCGTAGATTACCCCGCCCGCTATTCTCAGACTATCTCCGTTGGAGCCACAGGTAAAAATGGTCGTATTGCTCCATTTAGTAACCACGGATCCTATATCGACATCTACGCTCCCGGAGAAAAGATCTATTCTTGCTGGCTCGGAGGCGGGCATCGCGAAATGAGCGGCACATCCATGGCGACTTCCCATGTCAGCGGAGCTATCGCCCTATTACTATCCCTGCGCCCCGGTATGACTCCAGACCAAGTCAAGCGGCGGATCCGCCGTAATGCCCGCGCGCTCCCCGCTAACAGTCCCTTAGCCAAAGCCGGCACAGGGGAAGCCCATGCATCACGTCTGCTGCGCGGCAAAACTAAAAAACTCACTTCATCCTAGCCTAGACCGTCACGACGATGATATGGGCGATAATCACCACTTCCACAAACACAAAAATCGCCCTCCACCCATAATAGGGAAAGGGCGATCCATTCTAATTGACTTAGAATGCCGTAGCCAAATAAGGAATATTACATCCGTTCTGGCGCAGACACTCCGATCAATGTGAGAACATTAGCCAAGGTCGTACGAACGGCCCCGAGTAGAGCCAAACGTGCAACCGTCTGCTCACTATCTTCAGTAATTACACGCTCCGCCTTGTAATAACTGTGGAACAGTGAAGCAAGTTCATATACATAACGAACGAGTCGATGCGGTGCAAAGTTCTCCGCTGTCGTTCTGATTTCTTCCGGTAGTTCACCAATCTTCCGCAACAGGTCATACTCATGCTCTGCTGTCAGTTTGTTTAAATTAATGGACTCCAAAGATGGGATTACAATGCCTTGCTCCTCCGCCTGACGATACACGCTACAAATCCGGGCATACGCATATTGAACATAAAAAACAGGGTTCTCATTAGATGTGGAGATAGCCAAGTCCATATCGAAATCAAGATGCGAATCCATACTACGCATCGTGAAGAAATAACGAATAGCATCTACTCCAACCTCATCCATCAAATCAACCATAGTTACAGCTTTACCTGTCCGTTTGGACATTTTAACCTTCTCACCATCTTGGAACAGACTGACCATTTGCGCTATAAGCACGGTAAGCTTTTCTGGATCATTGCCGATTGCTTCCATAGCTGCTTTCACCCGAGGGATATATCCATGATGGTCAGCGCCCCAGATGTTGATCATACGATCAAAACCACGGTCATATTTATTCCGATGGTAGGCGATGTCTGGAGTCAGATAAGTATAGGTACCGTCGTTCTTAACGAGTACACGATCCTTATCATCACCATAATCTGTCGTACGCAACCAAGTGGCTCCATCCAATTCAAAGGTTTGCCCTTTAGCCCGTAGTTCTTGAAGCGAGTTCTCCACCTGTCCATCCTCATACATAGACGATTCACTAAACCAGACATCAAAACCAACCCGAAAACGTCCCAAATCCCGCTTAATCTTCTCAAGTTCCTTCTCTAGACCATATTTACGAAGGAATGCTTCACGTTCCTCTGGTGTTAAGGACAGTAATTCTTCACCCTTCTCAGCAACCAGTTCTCTAGCGAAACCCTTGATGTCTTCACCATGATAGCCGTCTTCCGGCATTTCTGTATCCATTCCAAGCTCTTGCTTGTAACGCGCTTCTATCGACTTACACAGATTAACTACCTGATTACCAGCATCATTAATGTAATATTCACGAGTAACATCATAACCAGCGAAATCTAATACGTTACAGAGGGCATCACCAACCGCTGCACCGCGGGCATGTCCTAAATGTAAACTCCCCGTAGGATTAGCACTAACAAATTCCATTTGCATCTTTTTACCTTGTCCATCATTTACCCGGCCATAATCTTTACCTTGAGAATAGACCTGTTCGATCACAGGATACAAGTAACTCTTGCTCACGGTAAAATTGATAAACCCAGGGCCAGCGATTTCCGCCTTTTCAATACCCGCCTTCTCGTAATCAAGATGACTAACAATGGCTTCAGCAATTTGGCGTGGGTTCTTCTTCGCAATCCGGGTCAACTGCATCGCCGCATTGGTAGCTAGATCTCCATGTGCCTTCTCTTTCGGTATTTCCATAGCCATAGCTGGAATCTCTTCTTCAGTCGCTAGTCCAGCAGCTGTAATGGCTTCAATAATGGCTTGCTTCACCTTCTGGTTCATTTGTTCTAATGGATTGAGTGTCATATCAAACTTCCTCCTGTATATTTAAGCTGATAACAAAATGTCCTGATAACTCTTCATAAGCGTACAAATCGTACTCCCAGAACACAGTGCCAAATGCGCCTTCTAGATTGATCTCCAGTCTACTGGTGTCCGTAGATAGATTAAACTTCGTAAATGGGGAATGGTAAAACCCCGGCAGCCGTTGACCCGCTTTGAATGCCTGTTGCGATTCAACTTCACCATGCCGCATAATCTTCAGCTCATTACTCGATATTTTGATCATCGTTCGTGTTATTCCACCTGTTGGCCCTTTGTCCGGCTCCTCATACTTCACATATAAGATGCCTTCTCCGCCGGCAACGACTTCGCCCCGTATCTCCTGAACACTCTTATCCTCGCCCTGAGTACTCGTGAGCACAATACGAACTTCCTTCTTGTCTGGCATGTCCAAAATCTCCATTCTATATCCTGTGAATCTAAATACTTCTAAGATTCACGTAGTCAAAAGACAATTTTAGAGCAACTTCTATATATTACATCAAAGTTTTCTTCTTGTACTACTATATCCAGTTCAACACATCAATTCAATATGATCCGTCCAATAGATGACTTGGAATGGGTTGATTATTGGAAGAATTACAAAACGCCACCCCTATGAGCTGAGCAGCGCTTGTGGACTAACTTCTATAACGGCTGGCTTATTACAATATATTTTACCTTATTTTCGTTGTAGTATAGATGGAATTTATAGTAATCTCCCACTTTATAACTCCATCTACTGACTAATTTCAAGGCTTCAGGGCCAAGTTTAGTCATGACCTGATCTAACGTGATTCCAACCTTAACATCATCCTGTGTAGCATAAGAGTCATTAGTGAATACAATCTGGCGGTTCAACATAAGAATCCCATTACTAAATTTCCGTGCTTCTTTAACTTCACCAGTACCATCATCATAGTAAGGGATCTTCCAGATCACTTCTGCATCCTGGAGTTTTGTTTCCCATCCATTAAAATCTAGGCCGCCCATTTCAGTCTGTTCTGCATTTAAGGGCATAGGGTCGATGCTACCAGCACTCTCTTGTTCTACCCTAGCGTTCTCCAGGAATATATCTAGCACAGCTAATTCGGAGTCTTCCCTAAGCAAGCCTTGCATTAACAGCAGCACTTGGTCATCAGCGTAATAAGATACTCCCTCTACTTCAAACGTATTGTTACTCAAGTTATAAGGCAAATCATATTCATGATCCTGCAAAATGAAGTGCAACATTGCCTTCTCATCGTCAGCTTGCGGACCTTGTTCAGCTCTTGCCACAGTCGTATCCGTCCATCTTAACGATTGCAATAGAACAAATAGTCGATTGTCTGGAATATCCTTCTGGATACCGCCACGTTCTACTGAAATAGCTTTTACGTCTTCTTCCTGAAAATCAAGCATCTCAAATAGATAAGGTAAAACGACACTCAGACTCGGTTCTGAATTCACTGGAATATTCTTGTCCTCTTCCTTCTCAAGCTCAATAGTGGAATCAACACCCGTGATAGTAACGGTGGAACGATTTGAAGGAGCTTTATAATATATCGCTATCACCACTACAATTGCCAAAACAATAATTACACCGGCTATCATGAATAGATCTCGCTTATTCCCTTGAATAAAAAACACCTCCTATGACGATAAAAAAACAAGCATCTCCTCCCCGTCTAAGGTGCAGAAGATGCTTGTTGTCGTTAAGCTCTTATATATTGTATTCGTAATGTAATCAAAGTTCCCCTACTACTTCACAAAACCAAGCAGCATTTCACGGATTAGCTTAGCCGCTACAATTGGCGTTTGTTCTGTAGGGTCATAAATTGGTGCAACCTCCACGAGGTCACATCCTACAACATTAACGTCTGAACCTGCGATAAGATGAATCGCATCCAGCAATTCCTTCGAAGTGATGCCTCCAGCCTCTGCCGTGCCCGTTCCTGGCGCACATGAAGGGTCTAGTACATCGATGTCGATGGTAACATAAACTGGACGACGTCCGAGTTTGGGTAGCTCCATCTTAAGTGGTGCAGCCACCTCGAACGGATGGAAATGGGTATTCTCACGTCCAAACAGGAATTCTTCCTTAGAACCCGAGCGAATACCGAATTGATATACATTTTTGCCACCCATCAGCGCTGCTGCCTTGCGGATCGGCGTCGAGTGGGATAATGGCTCGCCTTCATAATGTTCACGAAGATCGGCATGGGCATCAATGTGAATCAAGGCAAGGTCCGGGTATTTCTCATACACGGCCTCAATGATAGGCCAGCTCACAAGATGCTCCCCACCTAGTCCAATCGGGAACTTATCATCTGCAAGTAAACCACGTACATACTCGCCGATCACTTCAAGGCTGCGACCTGGGTTACCAAAAGGAAGTAGCAAATCCCCAGCGTCAAAATAAGAGGAGTCCAGAATACTTTTGTCCAAATAAGGGCTATACTCTTCCATACCAACCGAAGCCTGACGAATCTTGGATGGACCAAAGCGGGAGCCAGGACGGAAGCTGACGGTATAATCCATCGGCATTCCATATATGACTGCCTTCGAAGATTCATAATGCTCAGAACTACAAATAAATACGTTACCAGAATACGCTTGATCCAGTTTCATTCTCCTATTTCCCCCTATTTTACGAGATCTTCGACGAACTTAGGCAATACGAACGCTGCCTTATGCAATTTAGGTGTGTAATACTTCGTATCGATCTCGGGAATTTGCTTCTCATCTACTTCAAGCGGATCATATTTCTTGCTTCCCATAGTGAACGTCCACAAACCGCTTGGGTAAGTAGGAATGTTCGCTCCATACACACGAACGATCGGGAAGATTTCCTTCACATCACGATTCACCTGTTGAATCAAGTCCGCCTTAAACCAAGGGTTGTCCGTCTGAGCAACAAAAATCCCATCGTCTTTAAGCGCTTCATAAATACCTTGGTAGAATCCACGCTCAAACAATGGTGCTGCTGGTCCAACTGGTTCAGTGGAATCGACCATGATCACGTCGTATTTATCTTTATTTTCGATAATATGCATATATCCATCATTCACTTGCACTTCAACCCGTGGGTTGTCGAGTTCACAAGCGATTTCCGGTAAGTATTTCTTCGAATATTCGATAACTTTGCCATCAATGTCAACCAGCACAGCCTTTTCTACTCCTGGGTGCTTGATTATTTCGCGGATTACTCCACCATCACCGCCACCTACAACGAGAACATGCTTCGGGTTCGGATGAGTAAATAACGCCGGATGTGCTACCATCTCATGGTACACAAATTCATCCTTAACCGTTGTCATTACCATACCGTCCAGCACTAGCATACGCCCAAATTCTTCGGTATCGATTATCGCCAAATCTTGAAAGTCCGTCTTCTCTGTAACTAACGTTTCCCGAATTTTTGCGGTAATGCCAAAGACGGGCGTCTGTTTCTCCGTAAACCACAATTCCATCGTACATACCTTCTTTCCGCCAGAATAGTGTTTAGTTGTCATATGGCTCTCCAGATTCACTTCTCGCAAAGTTTCACTTCCTATATTGTACCAAACAAGTTGTATTATATTAAATCATGACCAAAATGTGAATATCTACCTCAAACTTTCCCATACTTAAAATAACACCGCCGTAGATGACAACAGGTACGGGAGTGGAAAGGAGGTAAGACTCATGCAGAGACTGATCCGCAGTGGTGGCAAGAAGCCGCCCCGCCGTAAATGGCTTTTCTTCAAATTAATACTGTCCACTGGATTGCTAGCCTTATTTGCCATGGGCATTTTACTGTTATATCTGTATCAGTCTGATCTACCGCTAGCCGATTCCGACCGCAACTCACAATTACTAGACCAAAATGGCAAGAGTATCGCTGTATTCTCAAGTGGAGAGCGTAATCGAGTCAGCGTAGCATTAGATGAGGTCTCCCCTTTGCTCATTCAGGCCACGCTTGCCGTGGAGGATCGTCAATTTTATGATCATGTTGGTTTTGATATCAAGGGTATGGCCCGGGCCCTATTCGTAAATCTGCAGAAAATGGATAAAGTGCAGGGAGCCAGCACATTAACCCAACAGTTAGCTCGAAATCTATACCTATCTCATGAACGCACATGGTCACGTAAAATCAAAGAAGCTATGTATACGGCGCAGCTTGAAATGAAATATAGTAAAGACGAAATTCTCCAAATGTATTTGAATGAAATTTATTACGGGGGAGGAGCCTATGGGATCGAGGCTGCATCCCAAATGTACTTTGGCAAGTCTGCTAAGGACCTAAACCTAGCGGAAAGCTCCATCCTCGCTGGTGTACCCAAAGGACCGACGTACTACTCTCCCTATAATCATATGAAGAATGCGAAAGATCGACAAAAGACCGTTCTATCTGCCCTGGTCACCACAGGAGGAATTACTCAAGGGCAAGCGGATGAAGCCTATAGTGAGATGCTAAACTTTAAATCACAGAAACAACGGATTACGGCGGATCAGGCTCCCTATTTTCGCGACTATGTCCGTAATGTTGTGGTTCATGAGTTGGGGTTTGACGAAGATTTGCTTGAGCATGGAGGGTTAAATATATACACCACACTCGACATGGATGCGGAGGAAGCAGCGGAAGCGGCCATTGCCTCTGAACTAGGAGGCTCACCTGACCTTGAGGCGGCCTTGGTATCCATTGATCCGCGTAATGGCCATATCAAAGCACTTGTTGGTGGCGTGAATTACGCTCAAAGCCAATATAATCATGTCTTTGCTACCACGCGTCAACCTGGATCAAGCTTTAAGCCGATCATGTATTTGAGCGCATTGTCTTCAGGGAAGATGACCAGTGTCAGCAAGTTTAGCAGCCAACCCACTTTGTTCCATTATGATGACAACCGAAAAACATATAGCCCCAAAAACTTCGGGGATAAGTATTTAGGAGACATCGATATGCGCCGAGCTATCGCCGCCTCGGACAACATTTATGCAGTCAACACCATCTTGACGGTCGGCGCTGAGCAAGTGATCGAATTAGGGCGCAAAATGGGGATAACAAGTGCCATGACGCCTGTTCCTTCCCTAGCGTTGGGTACTTCCCCAGTCAGTCCTTTCGAGATGGCCTCTGCTTTTGCAGTCATTAGTAATCAAGGAAAGAGAATAAAACCTGTTGCTGTTCTGAAAATAACGGATGATCAAGGGCATACCCTCTACGAGGCACCCTCTCCTCACGAAGAGAAGGTAGTTGAACCCGCCGCTGCTTACGTACTCACGCATCTACTGGAGAGCGTGTTTGAAACGGGTGGAACTGGGAACAGAGTATCTGCCAATATCCTGCGGCCCGTCGCGGGCAAGACCGGCACAACTAGTACGGACGCTTGGCTCGTAGGATACACACCGGAATTGTCCACCGCAGTATGGGTTGGTTATGACAAAGGGAAGATTCTTGGCACTACAGAGTCACGCAAAGCAGCACCGATCTTTGCAAAGTTTACGGAGAAGGCGCTGGAGAAAGTTCCACCCAAGATTTTTCCGATCCCGGACGGAGTGGTGAGTCTATATATCGACCCCAACACCGGTATGCTGGCTACTGCTGACTGTCCAGACAAGCAGCTCGAAGTGTTCATCCAGGGCACGGAGCCAACAGAAGTCTGCACCGAACACGGGAAGGGAGAAGGCGAATCGGTACAACCTCTACCCGTGAACGATAAGCCGGAGAGCCACTCCTGGTGGAGTGATCTGAAACGCTGGTGGATGGAGTAAAAAATGCGTAGGTCATGGACTGTGGACTAACCATGCTCGGGTAGATATCATGTAGGTATCGCATTCAATCCACTGTTAAGGAGAACCTAAGGATGAAGTCTACCCATGCAAATTTCCACAAAGGAGATCTTCTTCCTTGCTCTTTTTATAGAAGATCAGCTCTAGAGGTTGCTCCTCTTCTACTCGGCCAGACGCTTGTCCGTCGTACAGAGGATGGGGATATCCGCTGCCGCATCATCGAAACAGAGAGCTACGGTGGTGTAGCGGATAAGGGAAGTTACGCCTACGGGGGGCGACGTACTACAAGAACAGAGATCATGTTCCATGAAGGCGGTGTCGCATACATCTATTTGATTTATGGTATGTATAACTGCCTCAATGTGGTGACAGGTCCCATGGATGATCCTCAGGCCGTGCTCATTCGCGCGGTAGAGCCACTGACTCCTGCAGATGAAGTTCTTATGCGCAACAATCGCGACATCATCATTCGCAAGCCTGCCGACCTCTCGGGAGGTCCTGGCAAACTATGCCGAGCGCTACGAATCGACAAATCGTTCAATGGGAGTAATCTTTATGAATCAGATAGTCCAATCTGGCTCGAAGCGGGGCAGCATCAAGTGGACAGTCCACTTATTGTACAAGCACCTCGCATCAATATAGACTATGCAGCGGAATATGCCGCCAAACCCTGGCGATTCTACTACCTTGATCACCCATATGTTTCGGTACTCGACAAGAATGCGAAGAAGTGGAATGCTTCCGAGCCGAGTTAAGTAACTACATAGAGCCTCCATTCCTACTGTAATTGGTAGTTTGGAGGTTTTTTGATGTGAATTCTTGTAGGTGTTGAGACTACAAATAGACTCAATCTGGGTATAGGAGTTTACAGAAACATTCAGACGATCGTTCGAATTTCGTTGTGCATAGGCTAACACAAGAACATTCAAACGTAGGCTTGAATATAAAATGAATTGGGAGTATAATACATTCAAACAATCAAATGAACGTTTGAATAAGGAGGTTCCAATAGATGACTAAACAACCTGTAGTCCAAAATGATACTTGTGAACATCAATGCGGAGATACTACCAGAACAGATGAGTTACGAAAAAGTCTGATTGACGATGAGATTATCGGCATGGCCCAAATGTTCAAGGCACTGTCTGATCCCAATCGGGTGAAAATTGCTTATTTGCTTCTACAAGGTAAAGAATTATGTGTATGTGATATTGCTGCCGTTCTTGATAGCTCAGTGGCCACGGCATCTCACCATCTGCGTCAACTCAAAAATATGGATATTACAAAGTCTCGTAAAGTAGGTAAAAATGTCCTCTACTCGCTAAACGACCATCATATGGAGGCACTGGTTACCATGACACTGGAACACCAAAAGGAGAAGAGATCGCTATGAATAACTCCAAATCTAACCCACAATCTAGCGGAGATGGATCCGCAGCCCGAGTAGAATACCGTGTTCAAGGCTTATCCTGCGCCAACTGCGCGCGCGAGCTTCAAGATGAGCTTCAAAAAATGGAGCATGGGCATGATGCGGCACTCATGTATAACAGCGGACGTCTCCTAATCTCTCCTAAGGCAGATCTCTCCCGTGTTGAAAGCATACTGAAAGGCGACGGCGCCTCCCTGGTCAAGAATGGAAGAGAGCAAGAGAAAGGGCACGCTCATGGTGGTCACAACCACAGTCATGATGATGGCCATGAACATTCTCACGACCATGCAAAAGGACAAGATCATGGACATGATCACGGACATAGTCACGGTGAAGGTGAAAGGCTTGTTAAATGGATGCTCAGTTTATCCGCCGTCATTTTTGCAGCCTCACTTGTACTCGGATCTATACTTCCCGAAAATGCTCTTATTGTTATGTATCTGACTTCGATGGTTCTAAGTGGTTACTCTACTTTCTTAAGAGGACTACGCAATCTGTTCCGATTGAAGTTCACCATGGACACACTCATGACGGTTGCCATGGTTGGAGCTGTTCTAATAGGTGAATGGAAGGAAGCTACGCTAGTTGCCCTCCTTTTCGGTCTGAACGAATTGTTAGAAGGATACGGCATGAGTCGTGCCCGTAAGTCAATGGAAGCACTCCTAGACGCAGCTCCGAAACAAGCAACCCTGATCCGTGAAGGCAAGGAAGTAACGGTTCCGATCAGTCAACTTCAAGTCTCAGATATCGTTCTCATCCGCGCTGGAGAGAAGATTCCCTCAGACGGCACTGTCCTTGAAGGCCATAGCGCTGTAAATGAAGCAGCGATTACAGGCGAATCAATCCCTGTCCCTAAGAAGCCTGGATCGCCCGTATTTGGCGGTAGTGTCAACGCCGAAGGTTTATTGAAAGTCACGATTGATAAAGCATATGAGGACTCATCGCTAGCTAAAATCATGCATCTTGTTCAAGAAGCCCAAGATACAAAGACGCCAACTGAACTTTTTATCGATAAATTTTCCAGATACTACACACCAGCTATCATGATCATTGCAGCGCTCGTCGTGCTAGTTCCGCCACTCCTGTTCGGACAGCCTTGGATGAAATGGGTATACGAGGGCCTGGCCATTCTGATCGTTGGTTGCCCATGCGCCCTAGTTCTCTCTTCACCTATTGCCTTGGTTAGCGGTATGACACGTTGCGCACGAAATGGTGTCCTCGTCAAAGGCGGGGTTCATTTAGAGCAACTTGGCAAGATCAATGCCATCGCTTTTGACAAGACCGGCACACTCACCAAAGGTACTCCAGCTGTTATACGGGAGATCGTATACGATAACGAAAAACTCCACAAAGTGGCTGGAGCGATAGAGAACGGCTCTTTACATCCACTCGCTAGTGCTATCGTTCGGCATATTACTGCAAAAGGAACACCCAAGTCATCCTTCCCACAACCTTCTGACTTGGTAACACTACCCGGTGTAGGCATACAAGGGAATATTGAAGGTACTCGCTATTTGGTCGGAAGTGAGGAGGTCCTAGAACAAGCTTCTCTTTCTAACGTGGAGAAAGCACAAGTGAAGGGCGATCTGCAGCGTCTAAAAGACGAGGGTCTTACCGTCGTCCTTGCAAGCGATGACCGCCACGTGCTTGGTCTCTTCGGTCTTGCCGATGAGATCCGTCCTGAGAGTCAAGAGGTCATCAATCAGCTTCACCGTGCCGGAATCGAGCATACTGTCATGCTAACGGGTGACCATTCAGGTTCAGCTCAAGCTATTGCCGCCAAGACTGGCGTAACTGACTGGCATGCAGGCCTCCTCCCTGAGCAGAAGGTTAATAAAATCAAGGAGTTGTCTCGCAACTGGAAGGTCGCTATGGTTGGCGATGGCATTAATGATGCTCCAGCACTTGCCGCTTCCTCCCTGGGGATCGCGATGGGTAAAGGTACGGATAGCGCCGTAGAGACTGCTGATATCGTTCTAATGCAGGATCACCTTGGCAAACTACCAAGCGCCATCCGTACCGCAAGACAAGTAAGTCGGATCATCCGTTGGAATATCGGCATCGCTTTAACCCTTAAACTAATTGCAATACTACTCACAATTCCAGGTTGGCTCACCCTTTGGATTGCGGTTATGTCCGATATGGGCGCTACAATTGTTGTTACATTGCTTGGACTAACCGTCCTTCTTGGGAAAGATAAACAAGTGAATTGATAAATTATAGTACTTTATGAATTAGATTTTAGTTTCATTATTAAAAAAATGGCGTTCAAATTGGTTATCAATTTGAACGCCATTTACTCTATCGCAGCTTTTAGCCTTCCAGTGCAGTCTTCAATTCCTCTGGGGAACGGTCCCACCACTCGTTATTGGTCTCAATCAGTAAGTTCTTGAGTGCCAACTTCTGCTCAGCACCCAAACCATCTAGAATAATCCGTCTCTTGAGAGCATAATCCATCTTGTTAACATGCTCGGCAAGAATCTTCCACCCACGCCGCGCTTCTGTATCAATCGACATCTCACAAGCCGTCATCCCGCCGTAAAATTGTCCTTCAGCCCCGCGATCTACCGCTACCCACACGATCCATACCTGCCGTCCATTCGGAACATCCTCGCGATTTACCGAGAATTTAATGCCCTTCTCAACTTTGCTCTTGGCGTGCATGGCACCGATATCAATATAAGCCTCATCCCCATCAATAATAACAGGTGACATGCTGTTCAAATCAATTGAACCCGCACCGAAGCCTTTATGCTTACTTTTCTCTTCATTACTAATAATATTTAAGGCAAAAATCTTCTTGCCTGGTTTCTGCGTGTTATCCATAGTCCCCTCCAACTTTCCTGATACAACCTATATTTATAATACAAAAAAGCTTCCGCCAATATGTTTCCCTGGTATGGGTACCTTCGCCCCAAACAGATTAATTTTATTTTAGCTAATAATCTCCCAAATGCAAACATATACATGCTGTAGATGCTTGTCAACAGGAGGTATCCATTGCATGACCAGACGAACTATTATCATTGGCATTTCTATTCTTAGCTTATGCCTCATCGGCGGAGCCCTGCTGTTCAACCTTCGCTCAGATCAGGACAATCTGCCTTCACTCGCTTCAGAAATGGGCAAGCCTCAGACTGTACAAAGTCTGACAGAAGCACCCTCTACCACACCAATTGAAAGTATTCAGCAGCCCACAGCGGAAGTGCTGAGTCAGCGAGTTTCGGAGTACCACATCAATGTGGCGCTGAATGAGAAGGAAGGAACGCTCACCGGATCGGAAACACTAACCTGGACCCACCCCGGTAAGAAAACCGTAAACGAATTGTATTTCCATCTATACCCCAATGCGTTCGCCTCAGCCGAAACCACATTTATGAAGGAATCAGGCGGCAAACTACGGGGTGACGCTATGCCAAAGGATGGTTGGGGCTCCATGGAGTTAACCGAGATCCGAACCAGTGACGGTATCTCCTTACTCCACCGGGTACAGTATGTTCAACCTGATGATGGGAATGTAAAAGACAAAACCTTGGCCAAAGTACGGCTTCCCGTCTCCGTGCGGGGCGGAGAGAGTATAACGCTAAAGGTCAATTTTACCGTCAAGCTCCCAAAAATATTTGCCCGGATGGGGTCCGCCGGAGATTTTGTGATGGCAGGGCAGTGGTTTCCGAAATTGAGTGTCTATGAACCCGCAGGCACGCGTGGTGTAGCTACAGAAGGTTGGAATCTTCATCAATATCATGGAAATTCTGAATTTTATTCTGACTTCGGCATTTATAACGTGAAGATTAATGTACCCAACAACTACACTGTAGCCGCCACCGGATTTCCGACCAAAGCTGCAGTAATAGATGGGGACCGTAAGACGGTGCAATATTATGCAGATGATGTACATGACTTTGCATGGTCGGCTTCACCTAACTTCGTCTATGCAGAGGAACCCTTTTCTTCTCCCGATGTCCCGGGTGTCCGGATCAAACTATATCTAGATCCAGCTCACAAGGATTTAAAAGAACGCTACTTCTATGCAGCCAAAGTGGCATTATCTAATTTCAGTAAATGGTATGGGCAATATCCTTATTCTACCCTATCTATTGTTGTCCCGCCCGCCGAAGGCAATGGAGCTGGTGGAATGGAGTATCCAACACTTATAACCTCTTTTGGAGCGAGCAGTGACTCTCCCGGTTACGAAGAACTTGAGCGAACTGTCATCCATGAAATTGGACATCAATATTTCTACGGTATGGTAGCGAGCAACGAATTCGAGGAGGCCTGGTTAGATGAAGGTTTCACCTCTTATATAGAAGACAAGTTAATGGAACAAGAATTCGGCATCACTGCGAACCTGCCTATTCAGGCCGCTATGATCTCCTCTCCTGTCTCACTAACACAGGTCTCATGGAAGTATGGTTCAAGTGATAACTATGCCAAAAATGTCTATTACCGCGGCAAACTAGTTCTGCGCGACATCGAGAACCAGGTCGGGAGCAAGACCATGAACCGGATTTTATCTACCTATGCGCACAAATATCGGTTCAAGCACCCCACATCGACTGATTTTCAAAAAATTGTAGAGCAGGTCACAGGACGCTCCTGGAAGCCTTATTTCAAACAATATGTATATGACGGTGAAATGGCTGATTACTCCATCAATAGCATCACCGTGAAGCCTATCAGTCAGGATAAGAGTCCATTGTACGAATCAACCGTCAGTATCAGCCGGAATGGGGCAACAACCCCCAAAGTTCCGCTACTCTTTACCTTCAAGGATGGACATACGACTCACAAAGTATGGACCGGAGAAGACAACCAAATCCAGATGAAACTGGAATATAAAGAACCCCTAGTTTGGGCTATGATTGATCCCGACTATTCACTGGTATTGGAAAATAAGCATATTAACAATTTCTTTAACGCTGACATCGATAAGACGCTCCGCACACGCTCTAATCTAGGAATCGTCAAACTATTGGAGTCCCTACTTGGATCATTCCTATGGTGATACCTAGCTCATAAAACTAAGGCTGTGCTTACGATGTAAGTTTTGCTCGATGCTTATTCAAGTTGCTACGCCCACAAAATCCATGCTTACGACGTAAGTTTTGTACGACGTCTATTCTATGGTGCTACGCTCACAAAACTTTTAGGAGGGAAGAAGGTTATGACCTATGTTCGCAGTGGATGGGGGCATCTAAAGAAGCAGTTTCCCTCCGTCATTATTCTGTTTCTATATCAACTTCTCTGGGGTTTCTTTCTGTACCGGCTAGTTGATACGGCTGTCACCTCGGTGCTACAAAGATATCCGGATCCTTCACTTAGCGACCTCAGCCGGATTCTGTTTCTTGTTGAGGGTCAAATCGGACTACGGGAAAACCCCGATATTGCAATGTACTTCTGGATTTTGGTCAGCATGGTAGCCATTCGTTTGGTACTGGCTCCTCTAATTCAAGCCGGCATCTTGTATGGATTAATGCCCCAGGAATCACGAAAATCCGGTTTGCCACTCTTTAGAGGAATGCAAGTGTTCGGGAAGCCGCTTTTTCTCTTTTATCTTCTAGAACTCATTCTTATTTTAGTCCCAGCATTTTGGATTGTACCTAAATTGAATCATCTCTGGCCTAGTTTACTGCAAACAGGAAGCGATCTTCCCACTATATTAACCATAGGGGGCTATGCGCTTGGATGGGTTTGTTACATCTGGATCCTAAGGCAATGCCTCCTGTTCGCCCAGTTTGGATATCTATTTAAAATGGGTACCTGGGGTGCCTTACTGACGTGTATAAGATATCTGTTACCAGGGATAGGCATTTCACTACTGCTAGGGATATTCAGTTTTACGGTGTTCATGTTGTTCGGTACCATCTCATGGTTCTGGACAGGTTTAATCGCACTTATTCTGCAACAATTACATCCATTATTCCGAAGCATATTTAAAGTTTGGCAAGTAACGTCTCAATATCAGCTCTGGGAAACAAAGTCACAAAAAAGTTAATTTTATTTTCTCTCTACTAACTTCCCTATTCCCTTGTAACTCTAAGACCCCCGTATCTTTACGGAGGTCTTGTTCTCTATTCACTCTGTAATTCTCGCTATTTAACTATTGCCAAAAGATACCTACCCCTGCTACAATAACAGCAGTACAATTCCAGTAACAACTTTGTAATTATTTTTGTCATCTTTAGCAGGAATTCTACTCTCGATGTAGAATATGTATTCTCGGGTGTTATATCATAGCCGAATTCCCTGACCGGGGAACGGGGGAACCATTTTGGGTGAATTGATCTCGCTTCAGAGGGATCATAGGGGACCTTCAACCGAATCCTTAAGCTAACCTCGTAGGCATTGGAAGGAGCTTGACCTGTTTTGAGAAAAAAGCTAACCGCAGTAGCAGTAGGTTGTGCCCTCTTATTTACTTTAGGAACTGGTAGCGCTTTCGCAGATTCCAAGTTGGACAGTGCTATTGACAAGGGCCTAGGTACTAAATATGTTTCGGGTGGAACTACAACATCAGGATTTGATTGTTCCGGATTCACTATGTTCGTATTTAGCAAACTCGATATCGAGTTGCCTCATCAATCAGGATCCCAATATAAGATGGGAACTGCTGTAGAAAAAGATGAGTTGAAAGCTGGCGACTTGGTGTTCTTTAACACTAGTGGCAAAGGCGTATCTCATGTAGGCGTATTTGTTGGAGACGGAAAGTTTGCTCACGCTTCTTCTTCTAAAGGAGTAGTTATCAGCAAGCTAAGTGATGATTATTATGTTAAACGCTATGTTGGAGCTAAACGTATACTCAGTACAGATAAGTTTGAAGAAGTAGCTACAGATTCACCAGATCATGATGATGTAGAATAATAGTAACAAGCAAAACCCGCAGAGGTTCCATTCGGAATCCTCCCTGCGGGTTTTTTTATTGCCCACAGGAATTATTACCACGTTAACGGGAATTATAAACGGATGGGAGACATCATTATGGGAATATCGACCAAATAGGGTGTTGAACTTGTAAAAGTTTGCTCACTTTGATACACTAATCAAAGTAAATAGTAACAACTTTGTAATCTGTCTTGTAACAGTAACTACGACTACGACTACGACTACTTTCAGGTGCACATCATTGAACAGCCGAATTCCCGGCACCGGGGAAACGGGGGATCCAGTATGGGTGAATTGATCTCGCTTCAGAGGGATCATAGGGGACCTTCAACCGAATCCTTAAGCTAACCTCGCAGGCATTGGAAGGGATTTGACATCTTGAGAAAGACTTTGACAGCAGCGGTAACTAGTTTAGCTATTTTGTTTACTATGGGAACAGGAAGTGTCTTCGCCGATACCTCAAGCAAAACACCATTAGAAACTGTAGTTAGTTCGGTATACGGTACACCCTACAAATTTGGGGGAGTTAGCACAAGCGGATTTGATTGTTCCGGATTCACTAGGTATGTCTTTAAGAAGATGGGTGTGGATCTTGCTCGTGTTTCTACAGCCCAATACCAGCAAGGTAAAGCCGTATCTAAGAGTCAACTAAAAGAAGGGGATCTCGTTTTCTTCAACACGTTAGGAAAAGGAGTATCTCATGTCGGTATTTACATCGGTGATGGAAAGTTTGCACACTCTTCATCCTCGAAGGGAATCAGTATTGATAAACTAAGCAATAGCTACTATAAAGCTCGTTATGTTGGAGCTAAGCGTATTTTGAGCCAATACAGTTACTCTGTCTATGCCGCTGAATCTTGATTTCTTTCATAAAACAAACACAAACATAAGTAATGTAAGATAAACTTTATCGCCACAATTGATTCTTGCCGGAATCTATTGTGGTTTTTCGTATTCTATTCAACAACACGGATACTCAGCAATATATGCCGGATAATCAATATTGGTTCAATCTCTCTTCTTTATAACGAAATTTTTAATTAAAAGGTTTCCGCCTTTTACTAATTTCCTTATAATGAGAATTACCCCTTCACTTCACATTTCAAACATCTCAAACATTAGAGTCTTTACAATGATATAAAATCCCGTTACAGTGAGGGTAAACTGACTCTGCTGGAGAACGCAAAATGCGGCATTCCTACGGTCCAAGGAGGCATAAAAATGGATAAACCTATTCCCCAGTTTCAGATAGCCGCTATGGAAGATAGTCACGGAGCGGAAATAAGCACATGGCGTTACGATTCCCCTTATGATGTCTATAGTTGGCTACCTTGGGAACAAATGAAAGCGCTCGATGTAGAATTCGGTAATCCAGTTTTACGGGCCGAGCAGTATGTTTCCCTATTGGATGCAAATGGAGTACTTTCTGGATTTGCCCAATACTTTCCACTAACTGATGTGACAAGACTCGGGATCGGTATGCGACCTGATTTATGTGGGCATGGTATGGGGCAGTCATTTGTATTGACGATTGTGGAGGAAGCCTTACGTCGCACACCACATCATGTCATTGATCTAGAGGTACTGACTTGGAATACTCGGGCAATCCGAGCCTACCAAAAATCCGGTTTTACGATTACAGATTTATATGAAAAATTGACTCCCGGGGGAATATCCAAGCCATTTTATTGCATGGTATACAAAGGAATTCCAACTCTTCCAGAAACGCCAACTTCAGAATGACTATGACAATCTGCACATTATTTCAAAAGATTTGAATAGTATATAAAATAAATATTACTATTTTTGACACAAACGCTTTGATCCGCTACCAGGTTCCGTTATAATAAAGGGGATAGTTTACATTTGGAGGGACGATCGGAATGCAAAAGTGGATCATGAGCGGGTTATTCTTCGTCGCGTGTGGATTAGCCCTTGTATTAATGCTCTCCTTACCAGGCAAAGAACAAGTTGCACAAGAAAATAAACCTCAAATGCCAGAAGTTACGTTAAGCGCAGAGCACGCAGAAACCGTTGTCGCGACAAGTTGTATTAGTTGTCACGGGGATCAGCTAGAAGGAAATGTGGGACCAAATCTACAGAAGATTGGTGCCGAGTTATCCGCAGAGCAACTCTACGCAATCATCAATAAAGGTAAAGGTAATATGCCTGCATTCAAAGATAGACTAAAGGACGAAGAAATTGCCAATGTCGCACTATGGCTAGCAGAGAAAAAATAGCATAATTTACAGAATCGCAGGGAAGGCCCGCGAGGAGCATGTTATCATCTCCTCGCGGGCCTTCTGTGCCATCCACACATTTTCACATCATAGAGCACTACATGCCTGCTTTGCAGCCAATTGGATTAACCTACTAGCTATGTTATGGCATAAGCGCCTTAACTATCACTATGCTAAAGTACATTGGACCAGTTGCGCCGAATCACTGCAGCTTGGCGTCAGCACAGTATTTAACGAAAGTAAGGACGCAGAAGAAATGCATAAATATATCTATGTGTCCTGACTAATGCAGATCTATCTATATTCATTAAAATTCAAACTAAAACATGTAAAGCTTATCGATCTACTGCACTGGATTTTACGAAAGCTTCGTTATATTGCTGCGCTTCTTTAATATCCACTGCCGTAATCCCGCCTGATTCCCATGATGTTAAGCGAAGCGTTACCGTCTTATGGTCAATGGTTATAAAAGGATGATGATTGAACGCCTCTGAGATTGTAGCCACCTCATCAACGAACGCAATACCTTTCATAAAGTTGGAGAACGAATATTTACGCACTATCCATCGTCCTTCCTCCAGCTCCCACCCCTCCAACTTTTCCAAATGCGCTTCTACTTCTTGCGGTGTAAACGGCATTCTTCTTCCTCCCGTTCTTTCAGAACTTCTTAAATTTACCCAGTTTATTATATTCCCCATGCCTACCTGATCATACGTGAGAGAATCATCCATTATTCCTTAGAACTAAGTCACACCATATGCTATATAAGCTATTCTTTTCCTAGTCTATTTTACCACTCATGTGGGCTCATTCAAAATTAGTTAGGGGAACCCCCGTCAAACTAGCTTGACGGAGGTAAGTTCCTTTTCTCCAATGAGGAAATTAATAACATGGTTGTCAGCATCGTGAATCACGACCGCACATCCAACCTCAATCATCGACTGCGTACCTAGCGCATAAAATAAGTCTTCTGCCAGCGCTTCATGAACCTCATGTCTATCCTCAGCGGACAACCTCTCCCAGTCCGAAGATTCCATCTCAAAAAAAATGTAGCTATCAGAAATACATGATATTGCCTCCGTCAACTCCGCTAAAATAAGTCCATAATCCCTACCGTGCTTCACTCCCACAAGCATCAAAACTTCCCTTCATTATGTCTTCAAAAGCTATATTTCTATTATACCGGAAAATTACACTTAAAAAAAAAGCGAAATCTGTCGATAACAAAGATAAACCATTTTTCTTGCTGTCTTAATCTCATAAATGTTCTTCTGCAAGGATGCTGGAAGGATCGGAAAATGGATTCAATATCTCAAGGACGAGGTGTACAATGGAAATTTCAACGATTATTGGACTTATACTTGGTGTAGTGGCGCTTGTACTAGGGATGTTTCTGAAAGGTGCTCCGGTTGAGAGCTTAATCCAGAACCCCGCAGCCTTTGTCATTATATTTGGTGGGACAGCCGCAACCCTCTTTGTTGCCTTTCCTCTATCAGAACTTAAGAGGTTCCCTGCATTATTAAGAATAACAATGACGAAACCCAAAATGATCAGCAAAGCCGAATTAATTAAATTGTTCATGGAATGGGCGACGATTACAAGACGCGAAGGACTACTTGCACTAGAGAGCAAGGTTGACGAAATCAATGATGACTTTCTGCGTGGCGGTATGCGCATGATTATTGATGGCAATGATCAGGAATTTGTTCAGGATGTATTAACAGAGGACATCGCTGCTACAGAAGAGCGACACAAGGCTGGCGCCATGATCTTCTCTCAAGCCGGGATGTACGCTCCAACCCTAGGGGTACTGGGAGCCGTAATCGGTTTGATCGCCGCTCTATCAGATATGAGTGATATCGCTATACTAACTCATGCCATTTCCGGGGCATTTATCGCTACCGTTTTTGGTATTTTCACGGGTTATGTGATGTGGCATCCAATTGCCACTAAATTGAAACGTCTTTCAAAGAGAGAAATGGAAGTTAGATTAATGATGGTGGAGGGACTACTGTCCATTCAATCAGGAGTATCAACGATTGCGATTCAACAGAAACTTGCTGTATTTTTAACCCCTGCCGAACGTGCGCAAATTTTAGAAAAGGGGGCGGGTGAAGGTGCGCAAAAAGTCTAAACGGCATCAAGAACATGAAGAGCATGCCGATGAAAGCTGGTTACTCCCCTATTCTGACCTTATGACGCTCCTATTGGCTATGTTTATCGTATTATTCGGTATGAGTAATATAGACAGCCAGAAGTTTCAGGAGATGAGCGACGCCTTTAATAGTGTGTTTACCGGAGGTTCCGGTGTTCTGGACCACAATTCAATGGTTAGTACCAATGAGAATACCAGTATGGATGATATTTCTAACGCCCTAAACAGAAAAATGAACGATCTACAACGTAAAGAAGAAGAAAATCTGGTCGCTCTTAAGAAGCAGCTTGACGAATATATCGAGCAGCATGGATTATCCGAACAACTAGATACGAATCTTAATCAATCACAACTGATGATCACAATTAGTGATATTGCTCTCTTCCCATCAGGCGAAGCAGAGGTTAAACCAGATGCACGAATACTGGCTAAAGCTATCGCAAGGATGCTGGAGAAGTTTCCTGATTATGAAGTATTCGTGTCCGGTCATACCGATAATATTCCGATTTCCACCAATCAATTTCGGGACAACTGGGATTTAAGCTCGGTCCGAGCCTTAAATTTCATGAAAATCCTTCTACTTAACGATCAACTAGATCCTAAAATGTTCATCGCTACCGGCAATGGTGAATATCGCCCAGTGGCGTCCAACGATACAAGTGAAGGACGCTCACAGAACCGCCGGGTTGAGGTCTCCATCATCCGGAAGTATCAGGATTCTGCTGCTGTACAAGTTACACCTGTAGAATAGAAACTCAAATAAACATACATTTTTGAGAACATAAAAGGGAAAGTATTGGTGTCTAAGTGACCCACCAATACTTTCCCTTTTATTACTATTAAGACATCGGGTAATCTAACGACAGACTTAGATCACGCTTCTCTTGTGGTGTTAATTCCCGCCATGTCCCGATTGCTTGATTTCCCAGATGAATATTCATAATCCGGATACGTTGCAATCTACGTACCCCATAACCTAATGCACTGCACATACGGCGAATTTGTCGGTTCTTACCCTCCGTTAAGATCAATCGAAAGACACGTTCATTAATGCGAGTAATCTGGCAAGGCCGGGTCATTTCTCCGAGAATCTTTACGCCTTCACTCATCGCTTTAAGAAATGAGGGAGTCACTGGTTTATCGACGGTAACGATATACTCCTTCTCGTGCTTGCCCTCTGCCCGTAGTATTTTATTAACAATATCTCCGTCACTCGTTAGTAGAATAAGGCCTTCTGAGTCTTTATCTAAACGACCAATGGGAAATATGCGTTCTTCATGGCCTACAAAGTCTACAATATTACCTCGAATATGTTTCTCGGTCGTACTAGTAATCCCCACCGGTTTATTCAATGCGATGTAGACGTGTCTAGAAGGCTTGTCAACAAGCGGCTTCCCGTTAACTCGAACATCGTCACCTTCTTCAGCTTGACTGCCGAGAACGGCCTTTACGCCGTTTATCGTAACTTTGCCTGACTCGACCAACTTGTCCGCTTCTCTTCTTGAACAGTATCCCGTCTCACTAATAAATTTATTAATCCTCATTCTGTCATGTCACCCCACTATGTCATTATCCCCAATATTCCCTTGTTCTGCCTCCGCATGAATCCTCGGTAACGTCACCGTCACCACTGTGCCTTGGCCAATCTCGCTCTCAATTACCAGCGTACCCTGATGGGCCTCGATAATCCGCTGAGTAATCATGATCCCAAGACCGGTGCCTTTCTCTTTGTTCGTATAGAACGGCTCACCGATCTTTTTCAAACGTTCCTTCGAGATTCCTACTCCCTCATCTGTCACAGTGATCACCGCATGCTTTGGACAATCACTATCTAACCGCAGGGTAATTCGCCCCCCTACTGGCATAGCCTCCATCGCATTCTTCAATACGTTAATGAACACTTGCTTCAACTGGTTCTCTTCACAGTGTACCAGAACAGAATCCTGCGGGAAATGGACTTCAAACTCAATATTATGTAAATGCGCCTCACTATCTAATAAAGAGATAACATCTCCCAATGTAAAACGCACGTCTTTGACCTGAAAATGTACGGCCTGAGGTTTGGCGAGAATTAGAAACTCACTCACAATTAGATTAATTCGGTCCAATTCAGATAACATAAGATCGGTATGACTCATGTTGATCGCCTTGGCACGCTGCTGCATTTGCAGAAAACCTCGCAGTGTCGTAAGCGGGTTACGTATCTCATGCGCCACCCCTGCGGCAAGTTGTCCAACCATGGTCAATTTCTCCGAACGACGAAGTAACTCTTCCATCTTATTGTGCTCTGTCATATCACGAGAGATACTGATTACTGCAGTAATTTTCCCATCTTCATCAAAAATAGGGGATTCACTCATACTTACATTTATCTTGCTTCCATCTTTACATATCCGAACAGCCTCTGACAGCACAAAGTGCCTACCAAGCTCTAATTCCTTACGCCATTCTCTTCGGTACTCCCCTGGAGAACTAGGAATAAAGTCCAATCTAGAGCCCACAACTTCCTCGCCCGTCCATCCGTACAGATATTCAAATGCCGAATTCACACGAATAATCTTCCCATCCAGATCCGTTAAATGGATCGCATCCGCCGTCTGATTGATGATGGATTCTAAATGCTCCTTCATGGCTCGGTTCTCCTCATTCTTCCGATGCAACTCCATCGTATTTCGGCCGAGGCTTCTAGCCATTGCATTAATTCGAAGAGCCAACAAACCCAGCTCATCCTTTGATTTGACTTGTAATCTATCCTCAAAGTCACCAGAAGCTAACTGATTGACCCTGTTAAGAATATCGTGAATGGGCCTGGTCAACTCACCAGCTAATATGTAACTCGCAAACACAACAATTTGTAGAAGCACAATCGAAGTGGAAACCTGACTCCACACCACTTTAGAGATGGCTGATGAAATCGGCTCATAACTTGAAATAATTCTAATGACATAGGATTCACTTTGGTACGGCATAATTGGAATGAAGCTCACGAGTACATGTTGACCGTTAATATGTGTATCATTCAGAAAACTTGTTCGTGTCTCTAATGCTTTTCTCACAGACCCTAGATCAGAATCATTCCCATACGAATTGGTACCAAAAAGAATATTCACGTGACTTTGACTGCCAAGACTCATTCCAGTTATCTCTAAGAGGTTCTCATTAGACTTCAGCGATTCCTCTGCTATTCGCCCCGGGCTGGCTAATGAAAGTGTACTCATAATTAAGGCGTTGTTGATATCCTCATTAAATTGACGCTTAACATAATCGTAGACGGAGCGGCTTTGTTCAACCGCAAGAGCAATCTGTTTGCCTGTTAACATCATGTTGCTCTCACTATCTTTACGTAAATTATCCCGTGTCGAAAAATAGCTCAGGCCAATATTCAAAGACAGAATAACTAGGGCAAATACTGACATAATTAGAGATAGCTTTGTTTTAATGGACAATTACTCTCCTCACCCCTTGGAACAAGTCTATCAATTTAATATATATTTTGGAATATATTGTTCTATATCTTCATCATACTCGTAACGACATCTTTTGCAAAGATATTGATATTCACTTGCTGATTTCCTACAATCAAGAAGCAACGACCTAACCTCGTTCAGGAAACGTCAACCATTTTAGTGAAAATAATAAGCTTATTCAAAAAATGTTAAGGGTTTATCCACATACTATTAACATATCAACAGAATATGTGCACAGTTTGTGTATAATAGTGGGGATAAAGGAATTGGATATCAAACTTATGCACAATCTTGTCCACAACATGTTAACAACGAATATTTGTTCGTTGAATAATTCTTTGTTTCGAATCTAGCTAAGGAGCTGAAAGCATCTCATGTCACTACCTATACCTCCAGAACCTCCTATCTCTTCTTACCCTCATGAATACTGGATGAATGAAGCAATTGCTGAGGCACGCAAAGCTGAAGCCATCGGCGAAGTACCGATTGGCGCCATTATCGTTCTCGGGGACGAAGTTGTTGGCAGAGGCCATAATCTAAGAGAAAGTGGTCTAGATGGAACAGCACATGCCGAGATGATTGCTATCCGCGAAGCCAGCCAATTCATTGGAGCTTGGCGATTATTAAATTGTCGTCTCTACGTTACTTTGGAACCCTGTCCCATGTGCGCAGGAGCGATCGTTCAATGCCGCGTGCCCCATGTCATCTACGGCGCCCCTGATCCCAAAGCTGGATGTGCAGGCACATTAATGAACCTACTTCAGGAGCCTAGGTTTAATCATCGGACTGAAGTTACTCACGGCATTCTTCAGGAAGAGTGTTCTACAATGCTCACGATGTTCTTCCGGCAGTTGCGTAATAAAAAATAAATTACGCTCTAAACACATAAAAAAAGGAAACCCATGCGAATAAAATTCACATGGGTTTCCTTCTTAACTAACTCATATATTGAACCATCTTGCAACCAGTGGTGACTCAGGCATCCCGTTAATGGATAGCCTTCTTTTTGAATCGTCCACCTTTCACATCGTGGATATTTCCGACTGCCATAAAAGCACTATCATCATAATAATTTACAATTTCCTTGAGTTTGGCTTCCTCCAAACGAGTAATAACACAAAAGATAACTTTCTTCGGATCGCCCGAAAAACCACCTTCGCCGGACAAATACGTTACGCCACGGCCCAATCGACTCTGAATGGCATCCCCGATATCATCAATCTGATCGCTGATAATCCATACCGATTTCGATTCATTTAAACCATCTACGACGATATCTATCGTCTTAAAAGCGATATAATAGGCCAGTAGTGAGAATAGTGCACTTTCCCAATTAAATACAAAACCTGCACAAAGCAAGATAAAGAAGTTGAAAACCATAATAATTTCGCCGACAGAGAATGCCGATTTACGCGAGATCAAGATAGCCACAATTTCCGTGCCGTCCAGAGATCCACCAAATCGTATAACCAAACCTGTTCCCAAACCAAGCAAAATGCCACCAAATACAAAAGCCAATAAAGTATCATCAACAAATGCCTCTACAGGGTGCAACAATGTTGTTCCGATCGCCATTACGGTAATACCTAAAAGAGTAGACATCGCAAATGTCTTTCCAATTTGCTTATATCCAATAATTAGAAACGGTAAGTTAAATACGAATAAGAATATACCGAGTGCCCAATCCGATAAATGCGAAGACATGACTGATATACCGGTGATTCCACCATCCGTAATTTGATTCGGTACTAGAAATAACTCCAGTGCCACCGAGACAATAATGGCTCCAATAATTATAAACAGAGTTCTAAGTACGATATTGCCTAGGGTTCTTTTGTGGTGAGGACGAATCGGTTGGAGCTCAGCCTCAGAGGGTATACCTTGGAGTATTGAGTCCATAGGGTTTGAGGAATTTAAAGAGGTCAAGCGCATCACGATCCTTTCAGTATGGGTTTAATATTTATTCCTTCTTTCGATTTCATTAAAGTCAACCATCATAAACTGGATGGGGCCCTACTTATATTATTACATTTTCTTGACTCTCTGTCTTGTTTTATTCAATTTCAAAAGAAAAAAACCCCAGCAAAAATGCTGAGGTCGCGTCCAAAAAATCACCTATTTTACAAAATGCCACGAGTCTTAAATTAGCTTCCTTGGGGATTATTATGACTCACATGATTTCGGTTTTTCACCTTTTTGGACCCAGACAATGGCTCTGGCCCACCTTGATTTCTCTCATCGTGATTCCCCTCATGGTTAGCGGGTTGAGTTCCTGGTGTAGTATAACCTTTCGGCTTACTCATGACATATTCCTCCCTTATCTTTGCTGCATTATCCTCCTTAATTTGTGGTAAAACAGCTCTGTTTATGCATTTACCCCTCAGATTCCGTTAACGTTCAAAATAACTGAAGCTGCTCCGGTGGTTCAGGGGGAACAAAACGCTTTACATCCTTCATCTCGCATACTACTCCATACTTATCACAAAGCTCGTGAAGAAGCTCCCAGAGTGATTTTGCGCGGGGCGACATACAATTGTAGCGCTCTCCATATGTCCTTTGATATTGGGGAACCAAACCTGGAGCTCTCTCCGCTAACTTTTCATAATAATAATCTCGTTGTCGATCTCGTAACGACATGCCTAACCAGGGAATAATAAATTGTGCCCCAGAGGCATGAGCTCTTTCCACTATCTTTACAATATTAGCACGGCTGTCCGTCAGGAATGGCAATGTAGGCATCAGAAGTACACCACTATATATGTCCTGCTTAGCCAAGGTAGCCAAGGCTTGCAAACGAGCAGCTGGAGCTGGGGCATGAGGTTCGATCCAAGAAGCCTGTTCCTCGTCACAAGTACTAATCGATACAGCCACTGTAGCATGAGTCCGCTGGCTGATCTCTTGCAATACATCAGCATCTCGAACTATCAAATCACTTTTTGTAACGGTTTGGACAGCGAATCCAGGCGCGGCGGCGATTGTTTCTAACACTCCCCGTGTCAACCGCAAAGAGCGTTCGATTGGCATGTACGGATCGCTCATAGAGCCCGTTCCAATCATTCCCTTGTGGCGCTTACCCGCCAACTCTTTTTTTAGAAGTTGAACAGCGTTCTTCTTTACCGCAATGTCTTCAAACACTTCAATTCCGTAACACTCACTGCGGGAATCACAATAGATACATCCATGTACACAACCCCTGTACACATTCAAATTGTAGTCTACCCCGAACCAGTTCTCCGGTTGCTTCTGTCTGGATAGCAGTGTACGCGCTTCAATTTCATGCACCATATAAGTCGCCCCTTTAACCCTAACAAGCCATTTTCCCTTTATATAAACATGCCAAAAAAAATACTATATGGCAACATGAACTATCAGTATCCTCAGAGGGGTGCACCAAAATAACAAAAAAGCCGCCTCCCTCATGGGAAACGGCTGTATCAGCTTATCAGTAGTATAGACTTTTTTTAAAAATTATGGCGGAGAGGGTGGGATTCGAACCCACGTGAGCTTGCACTCTAACGGTTTTCAAGACCGCCCCGTTATGACCGCTTCGGTACCTCTCCATAAAACATATCTGATTAGCGAACAAAATAGATCATACCATATAAAATAATCATTTGCAAGCATTATTTCTTCATAACGTTTTAACCATGTGTTCACCTAATGATAAACGCTAATTCTGGTACATAGCCTAATCATGCTATATAAGACTGGTCAACCTTTACAGGAACATTTATTTATTACATAATAGAAAAACGGCCTACTTCACCTTAAAAACTACCATATACTACCATATATAGTAACTTCATTGGAGGGAACATTCGTGGCAAAACTAGCGTTTAAGTCATTCAGCATGTCCAAGCTCCGAATGTACGGAAACCATTTCAAGTCAAAATTGCTCCTAAAATATGCCTTGTCCTATATATTAATGTTCCTAATACCGTTGAGTTTTGTCACGATGTTCATTTATGAAAACGCAGTCAATAGTCTCCGTACTGAAATAGAGCAGTCCAATGTAAACCAACTCAATCAAGTTAAAATGACGATAGATGATCGCATGAGTGAATTGCAAGAAATAGCTAGTAAAATATCATATGACGAGCATCTAACCCCTTATATGGTTCGCCATCCATACTATGGACTTGAGGCCATCAGCACCTTAGCCAGCTACAAAGCAAACAGTAGCATACTTGAGGATTTATTTTTGTACTTTCATAATGATAACATCATCTACTCCTACCGAGGTTTAAGTGATCTGGATGTCGCATTCGGCAAAATATATCAATATGAAAATTGGAGTAAGGACGATATATTGCGTGATCTTAATGAATCAAAGCAACCTCTCATTCGTCCAGTTGAAAATGTAACCGTTAACTCACGTAAGGAACCTTTGCTGACCCTGCTTGTTCCGATCAAACCAAATGATCCTTTTCCTAACGGAACGGTTGTTTATTTGATGAGTGAAGCCAAATTGACGGGTGTTATGGATACGATTCTTAATGACTTCTCGGGCAGCAGCTATATTTTTAGTGAGACCGGTGAAGTACTTACTACAAACAATCGTGGGGTAGATTTGCCCCTAGAAGTGTTGACTACCTTGTCTTCGCTTAAACCTGGCATTCATAGCATGGATCTTGCTGGAGAACAACACTCAGTTGTTTCTGTTAAATCCGATCATAATAACTGGACCTATGTGACTACGATGCCAAGCTATCAATTCTTCAGCAAAGTGGCCCATATCCAGACCTTGATTCTTATGGTGTTCTGTATTGTTGTATTAAGCGGTATCATTGCTGCCATGATCTTGGCCAAACGACAATATCATCCTATCAGGGACTTGATAGAATTCGCCAAACTAAGAGGCAATGGCAATAACACGGACATCTCCAAAACGCGTAATGAGTGGGATTGGATTAAACAAACTATCCAAGACTACAGCACCACAATAGATTCACAAGAGCCTTTTGTGCGAAACCAATGCCTGCTGCTCCTATTGAAGCATGGGAAGCCCGATGATCCCGAAATTGAACAGATGATTACCAATGCCGGCCTAGAGTTTCCTCACGGTCAGGGTTTATATTTCTCGGTTATTCTAGCCTGGGATGAAATGATAGATAACGAAGAGAATAGACAGGTACGATATCATTTACAAGAAATGCTTGGTGAGTTTGAATTCCCTGATTTAAACGCCCATATCTATGGAGTGGAGTTCTCAACTACAGATCAATTTGCGCTCATGGTTTCGCTACCAGCTGAAGATAATGATAATGTTCAGGAGCGAGTAGAACAAGTCATCGAAGCCATCAAAGTTATTGCCGTCGATAACTTCCAGCTCATCCCATACATTGGCGTAGGTACCGTGTACAATGACCTCGCTGGGTTAAATCAGTCCTTTATCGAGGCAGCCACGGCTATGGAGAACCGGATGATGGGGTCAAGTGGCCGTGTGACCTACTTTGAACATTTATCTGAAATCACTTCATCAACTGCAGAAACGTTTTGGATTCCCAAAAAGTCCATGTTAAAGCTAGAGCAAAGTCTTAAGCAAGGCAATGAAGCTGTAGCAGATCAAACAATTTCTAGCATCATTAATGTAATCAAGGAAGCATCGCTACCGATTTCACTACTACGGTGTATCTGCTTCGATCTTCTGAACTCCTTGCTCCGCACTGCTTCTGAGCTCGGAGTAAACGAAGTGTTTAGAGATATCTCTAGCTACACCAGCTTTGAATCTTTGGAAGAATTGGAGATCAAATTAACCTCCATGACCTCCTACATCTGCCAACAGGTGGAGCGGAATACGGAATCCGAGCAACCATCATTAATTGATAACATTGTCGCTTATGTAGATCTACAATTTGCCGACTATACACTCAGTTTGGAGCATGTTGCACTGAAATACTCAGTCTCCATTTCTTATCTTAGCCGCAGCTTCAAAGAGAAAATAGGCTGCAATTTCTCACAATATATCTGGCATCGGCGGATGGATGAGGTCATTCGGTTGCTTATAAATACCAACGCCCCTCTCCAAGAAATCATAGAAAGTGTTGGCTATCTAGATGTACCGAACTTTATCCGGAAATTTAAGAAAGAGACGGGCTATACGCCAGGACAATATCGTAAACTACATGCTCTAGAGAGCTCAGCTCCGCAAGAGAAAGAATAAAAAGCTTGAGTCCCGCCCTCCGAGCGGGACTCAAGCTTTTTTTATTATTGCGGTTCGTTTAGTATATAATCCACTAACTCATCTAGAGGTACAGTAGCTAGTGCAATAGCCGTATCTGTTACTCCGTAGTAAATATACAACAGTCCATCTTTAACTACATTTCCTGTTGGGAATACGACATTCGGAATTTGGAAACCGAATTTCTCGTAGTACGTTTCCGGCTCCATAATGAAATTTTTCGTTCTTGCAATAATTTTCTCCGGGTTTTCCAGATCCAGTAGCATGGCTCCTACTCGGTAGACAATATCTTCATCTACTCCATGGTACAACACCAACCAACCCTTATCCGTTCTTACCGGTGGCGTTGAGCCGCCGATTTTTCTTGATTCCCAGGACAGACCTTCTGCCTTGGCCAGTAACTTCGGCTCCTCCCAGTTGATTAGGTCCTCTGAATAAGTGATCCACATAGCAGCCTTTTCTGTGCCATATGCCTCACCTACATATTCTTCTGGCCGACGCAGCAACACAAATTTACCATTGATCTTCTCTGGAAATAAAATATTATCGCGATCATTGATGTCCAGTGGAGTAGTATCCGCTACAAACTCCCAATCGATCAGGTTCTTAGACTTAAGGATAGATGAGCGAGTTAGCCAATGTCCTTCCTCTTCCCCCCAACCGTCTGGATACGTAGGGATTGAACGCTCTGGTACTCCTGCTCCCGTTGGATAATAACTCATCGCACACGGACGCAAGGCATAGTTCAAATAAAAGATGTCATCTATTTTAACTACCCGCGGGTCCTGTACGCTCCCATAAGGAAAGCCTAGCATGTCCGGGGTTACGATAGGTTCATCCTTAACGTGGGTGAAGTTTACGCCATCCTCGCTTTCTAACAAGCCTAGGAAGTTCTTACATGGGGTGAGCGAGCCTGCGGTTCTTTCGATCATATAGAACTTATCGTTGTCTATAATGACAGCAGGATTAAATACCGTTACTTTACGCCACTCATAGCCTCCAGGGACTACAATCGGGTTATTGGGATGCCTTGTAATTTTCATGATTTGCCTCCTGAAATTTTTTCATGGGTAATATAAGAAAACTGTAATCTCAAATGGTTAGCCCTTCACGGATCCAATCATAACTCCCTGCACAAAGTAACGTTGCAAGAATGGGTACACGGCAATGATCGGTAGTGTCGAAACGATAATGACTGCGTATTTCACTAGCGATGCAATCTCGGCTTTATTATTCATAGCTATAGCCATATCCCCGCTGACTGCTGAACCTGTTGTCTCTGCGGTCATCTCTTGAAGTACTAGGATCTGTCTAAGCACCATTTGTAGTGGATATTTAGCTTCATCATTCAAATAGATAAGGGCCGGGAAATAACTGTTCCAGTGACTCACCCCATAGAATAAAGCCATAACAGCTATGATAGGTGAGGATAGCGGCAACACAATGCGGATAAACAGCTTGATATTCGTACAGCCGTCGATGTAGGCAGCCTCTTGAAGTTCTTTTGGAATAGTCGATTGAAAGAATGTTCTGGCAACGATGATGTTATATACAGATGCAGCTACAGGTAGAATAAGGGCTCCCATTGAATTAATTAGCCCCAAATTTTTGACCATCAAATAACTAGGAATAAGACCCCCGTTAAAGAACATGGTCACCAGAAACATACCCATAAAAAATTTGCGTCCGACAAAATCTGATCTACTTAGGGCATAGGCCGCTGGTAATGTAATAGCCAAATTCAGCATAGTTCCTAGAAACGTATAAATAATCGTGTTGCCGTATCCAGTCCAGATCTTAGGGTTCTCAAACACTAACTTATATCCGTTCAAATTAAACCCTTTGGGGAACAACCACATTTCGCCCGAGCTCACATAACTAGGCTCACTTATGGATGCGCTAATAATATAAATCACTGGATAAAGAACAACCACAAAGGCTAGCAGCAAATAAATATAGTTGAATATAAGAAATAGCTTGTCCGTTCTGGATTCTTTCATTGCCTTAACAGCCATATCTCAGTCCTCCTTCCTTTCTTGTTACCATAAGCTTGTATCACTTGTGCGCTTGGCAATTCTGTTAACGGTAATGAGCATAAGTGCATTTACAATCGAGTTAAACAATCCAACGGCTGTGGAGAAACTGTATTGCGCACTCACTAGACCTGAACGGTATACAAACGTAGAAATGACATCCGCTGAGTCCATGTTGAGTGGATTTTGCAATAGTAAGACTTTCTCATATCCGACTCCTAGAATGTTACCCACATTCAAAATCAATAGAATGGTGATTGTAGGAATAATCATCGGTAAATTGATATGCAATACACGTTTGAATCTGCTCGCTCCATCTACAATAGCCGCTTCATGAAGCTGAGGATCTACACCAGATAGTGCTGCGAGGTAAATAATCGTTCCCCAACCCGTGCTTTGCCACACACCGGATAATACATATACGGTCTTGAACCAGCGTGGATCAGTTAGAAAAGCAGGAGCATCAAAGCCCACAAACTCAACCATTTTAACAATCATCCCTGTGGATGGTGATAAAAAGGTAATGATCATTCCTGACATAACGACTACAGAAATAAAATGCGGAGCATACGTAATCGTTTGTACAGATTTCTTGAAAAATCCGTTTCTCACTTCATTAAAAGCTAGTGCCAGTAGAATCGGAAGCGGAAACCCTATAGCAAGCTCATAAAAGCTGAGACTCAGCGTATTCCACAATAGATCCCAGAAATAATATGAATTAAAAAAACGTTCGAAATGTTCAAACCCTACCCATTCACTTCCCATGATCCCTTTAGTCGGAATAAAATTTTTAAAGGCAATTTGAATTCCGTACATCGGACCGTAATGAAAAATAAGGAAGTACAAAAATGCAGGGGCAATAAACAGGTATAACTCCCAATTTTGCAGTATTCTACCGCTTAGTGAACTGCTTCGTAGAGATCTTCTTTTGATCGCAGGTACTTTCCCGTTTCCCTTCATTTTCTTCTACCCACTCCTTTCCCTTTATGTCTCATATTCTTAGTTGACTATGCCTCTTACCCATGATCTGGCTGCATAGCTGCTAACGCTTACAATCAAAATTGTAGAGAGTTTTACCTGTTATCGTAAATATGTAGAATCTGCATTGTCAGTCCAAATGAGATCAACCCCTTGCTGTGAAAGGGCTCTCATAAATATTTGATATTCACTTGGCTTCATCTCCCCTATGTTTTATGTGTTGTTTTTATCCCCCTCTTCAGACGAGCAAATCATACATATTGTGATTTCGATAGAGATATGTGAACCTTCATACGAATGTCTTTGAATATAGGAGGTTTTTATATGACCCGTAAAACAGCTCACCTGATCTCCCATACGCATTGGGATCGGGAATGGTACATGCCTTACGAGCATCATCACTACCTACTGATGGAACTGATGAATGATCTACTTACGACCCTAGAAGAAGATGAACGCTATCGTTATTTCCACCTTGATGGCCAAACGATTATTATTGAAGACTTTTTACAAGTGCATCCGGAAAAAAGAGAACAGCTTGAAAAATACATCACCGAAGGACGCATTATCATTGGCCCATGGTATGTATTGCAGGACGAGTTCCTAACAAGCTCAGAAGCGAATGTCCGTAATCTACTGATTGGACACCAGGATGCAGCTAAATATGGGGTAATCTCGAAGCTAGGATACTTCCCGGATTCCTTCGGCAATATGGGCCAGGCGCCTCAATTGCTACAACAAGCCGACATTGACACAGCAGTGTTCGGACGTGGAGTAAAACCTACTGGATTCGACAATGTGGTCATCGACCATATCAACTCCAGCTATGAATCTCCTTATTCCGAAATGTTCTGGTCTTCCCCCGACGGATCCAAAGTGATCGGTTTGCTATTCGCCAATTGGTACAGCAACGGTAATGAGGTCCCTGTAGATCAAGCAGAAGCTAAAATTTATTGGGATAAACGTTTGGCTGATTCCGGAAAGTACGCTTCAACTCCCGAATTGTTGTTTATGAACGGCTGTGATCATCAACCTGTTCAAATGGATTTGGGAGACGCTATCGATACAGCTAAGGAACTGTTCCCTGATGTTGATTTTGTTCATTCTAGCTTCGAGAACTATATCGATGCCTTGAAGGAGCAGCTTCCCGCCGATCTAGTGACCGTTGAAGGCGAGCTGCGCAGCCAGCATACCGATGGCTGGGGCACATTAGTCAATACCGCTTCGGCACGTGTCTACCTGAAGCAGCTCAACCAGGTTGGTCAGACTCTGCTAGAAAAGGGAGCTGAGCCACTTGCCGCTCTAGCTCATCTTGTCAGCGGAAAGTCTTATCCTCATCAATTGCTAACTTATGCTTGGAAAACATTGATGCAGAATCACCCTCACGACAGCATTTGCGGCTGTAGTGTAGATGAAGTTCACCGCGAAATGGTCAGTCGCTTCGATAAGAGCAGACATATAACCGAAGCCATTATAGACGAGAGCTTGAAGGCAGTTGCCGGAGAAATCGGAACCGCGAATGTGGAGGCATGGGGAGATTCGAGTCTTCCTGTTACGATCTTTAACATGACGGGATGGGATCGTAGTGGAACCGTGAGCGTTGAGCTCATTACTCATAAGGCTTACTTCAAGGAAGGGCCTAATCCAACGGCGATTGCCGAACGGTTAGGGGCGCTACCACTCCATTTGGAGGACGGTCATCTACTGGATGAGAATGGTCAGATTATCGCCGCTAAGGCGGAGGATTTAGGTGTTCAATTCGGTTATGAACTGCCTCAGGATCAATTCCGTAAACCTTATATGGCCCGCAAAATTCGTTTGACCTTTAATGCAGGGCAGGTTCCGGCACTTGGCTTCAGAACCTTTGCCTGGGAGCCATCAGCATCCAAGCTTGGGCAGGCTACTCGTAGCCCGCTTGTTGCCTTTGAAAATGGTATGTCTAATGAGTTTATTGCTGTACAAATCCATGAGGATGGCTCTTATGATGTGACGGACAAACGTAGCCAACGAACTTTTGCAGGTCTCGGTATATACGAAGACTGCGGAGATATTGGTAATGAATATGTATTCAGACAACCGGAAGGCGATATTGCGCTGACTACCAAGGGTATTCCTGCTCAAATTACGCTTGTAGAAAATGAGCCTTACCGAATTTCCTACGAGATCATACATGAATGGGAAATACCAGCTTCAGCAGATGCCTTATTTGAAGAGGAAAAACGCAAGATGGTGCCATTCCGCAAACGCCAGGCCGCTCGTTCGGCAGACACGCTGCCACTGAAAATTGTCACCACAATCAGCTTAGAGCAGTCTGGAAAAGGAGTTCAGGTGTCTGCCTCATTCAATAATCAGGCACAAGACCACCGACTTCGTGCTCTATTCCCTACGGGACTGGAAGCAACAACACATCTTGCCGATTCCATATTTGAGGCAGCAGAACGCGACATTACTCCAGCATCCGAATGGATCAATCCGAGTAATGCCCAGCACCAACATGCCTTTGTTAGTGTATCCGACGGCCAGTTTGGCCTGACGATTGCAAATAAAGGTCTTAACGAATATGAAGTGCTACGTGACGGGGTTAATACAATAGCCGTTACCCTCCTGCGCAGCGTATCAGAGCTGGGAGACTGGGGTGTATTCCCTACACCGGAAGCACAATGTCTAGGTGAACACACCGTAGAGTTTGCCATTTATCCGCATGTTGGCACTGTTGTTGAATCTATGACCTTTGCTGAGGCTTATCAGTATCAGTCACCGTGGTTCCATATCCAGGCGGAACGGAATCAAGGATCATTACCATCAACGTATCAACTTTTAAAATGGCAGGGTAACTCGCTCGCCTTGTCGGCCTTCAAACTGTCCTTAGATCATGAAGATGTGATGATTCGGTGGTACAATCTGGCCCATCAATCTGAAGAATTCACCATGAAGCCTTCCTTCCCAGTGGATAGCATCTATTTGAGCGACATATTAGAGCGCAGACACAATAGCGAGGAACTGGTTGATGGCGAACTTCAAGCCACTGCAGGCAAAGCCCAAATCATAACTTATGCACTAACACCTCAGAAAAAATAAATTAAAAAATTAGGAGGAACATTTATCATGACTTTAACCTTACCAGCTTCCATTACACAGTTTCTAAATGAGTCGGACGAGCGCCTCGCTCATAATCCTAAGCTACAAAAGCTGTTCAGAAACTGCTTCCCTAACACGCTTGAGACGACAACCAAACTGCTTGAAGATGGCACTACCTTTGTATTCACCGGCGATATCCCAGCCATGTGGCTGCGAGATTCAGTGGAACAAGTTCGTCATTACATTCCTTATGCCAAAGAAGATAAGGATTTACAACGCATTCTCAGCGGTCTAATTGCCCGTCAGATGTTCTACATCAACATTGACCCTTATACTAACGCCTTTAATGAAACGGCGAATGACAAGCATTACAGAGCCACTGACGATTGTAATTTGAACCCTTGGATGTGGGAACGTAAATATGAGTTAGATTCCCTTTGCTTCCCGGTTCAACTTCTCTATTCGTACTGGAAAGAAACAGGACAAACGGATGTCTTTACAGATGCTTGTTATCAAGCACTAACATCGATTGTAAATGTGATCATTACTGAACAACATCATGAAGAGAAATCTCCTTACCACTTTATCCGCCAAACCGTACAGGAGACTGAAACCTTGCAAAACAATGGACGTGGTCTACCTGTGAACTACACAGGTATGTCATGGTCTGCCTTCCGTCCAAGTGACGATGCCAATCTATTCGGATATAACATTCCTGGCAATATGTTCGCTGTAGTTATTCTCGGACATATCAGAGACATCGCCAAGGAAATCTATAACGATACCCGGCTCGCTGAACGTGCGGAGAAGGTTCGTAAGGAAATCGACTTTGGTATCCGTGCTTATGGTATTGTTGAACATCCGAAATACGGCAAAATATATGCCTACGAAACAGACGGATATGGCAACTACTGCCTCATGGACGATGCAGGTACGCCAGGATTACTTACCATCCCTTATATTGGCTACGCAGGAGTAGATGATCCGATCTACCAAAATACACGCCGGTTTGCTCTCAGCTTTGATAATCCATTCTACTTTGAAGGCAAGTTTGCCAAAGGTATCGGTAGCCCGCATACTCCAGGCGGTTATGTATGGCATATGGCGCTGTCGATGCAGGCCCTCACTTCTAACAATGATGAAGAGATCAAAGAATTGATTCAAACCCTGATCGATACGGATGCGGATACCGGTTATATGCATGAAGGCTTCCACCCAGATGATCCTTCCGACTTCTCACGGGAATGGTTCGCTTGGTCCAACAGTCTCTTTGCTACACTGATCAGTAAGGCTATGGATAAGCGCCTCGTATAGAACAGAATTAGCATAATAGATCGCAACAAACTAAAACAGCCAGTCTCCCGTAGGGGAGATTGGCTGTTTAGTTTTAAACTCGATTTTCTACTATTAAAGTGATATCTCCCCTTTCATAGTGCATCTATCCAGAGCACCTAACTAAGCTTTTACTCACACGAAGAGGGTACCCCAGCAGCCATTTTCACGGCATTTGGGATACCCAATCTTAAGTCATTATCTTAGCTTGTTTTCCAACGATCATATGCTGTTTGATATACCTCAGCTAATCGTTCACTGCCCATTTTCTTAAGTGTATCTACGTATTTGTTCCAACCGTCCAGTGATTCCTGGCCCGTAATAAATTTAGCTTCCATTTGCGATACATAAGTACTCAAATCAGAGCGTAATGTCGTTACTTCAGTAGATTCTTCTGCCGTCAAGAACAATGCTGGGAATGGTACTTTAGATCCACGATCCGTCAACTTTGTTTTTGATTCTTGAACTACCCACTCTTCAAACTCATTTTTGGAAAGTTCATCAGGAACTACCATTGGTGTTCCAACTCCATAGTTAGGTGTCAGCTTAGAACGATAGTCTTCACGGTCTTCTCCATTTGGAACTGGTAAGTATTCAATTTTGGTCTTACTCTCGTCTGTATACTTCCAGAGGGTTCCTTCAGGTCCTTTGTTAAACAACATCGATCCTTCTGTAGAGTACATATAGTCTACCCAACGAATGGATGCCTCAGGTGCTGGATTGCTGTTTGAGATCGCAAACGTACCCGTAGCAAAGCCTTTATTTCTAGCGATTGCAGGAGCATCTACCATATCGCTCTTCACAGGACTAAACATCACATCTTCCGTGCTAGGCTCACCACCAAGGGCCATGTAAGCATTCCAGTCAGAGAACAACAGGACTTGGTTATTTTTAATCTTTGCTTTTTTCTGATCATCTGTTTGTGAGAAAGACTCATGATCTAGAAGATTTTCATTCCAGAGTCTATTCATGTAAGTCAGATAAGCCTTGTATGGCTCTTCCATTGGCGTATAATGCACTTTATCCTGGTCATCAACATAGATTTCTTCTTCATTGGCACCAAAAGCACCAAGGATCCATGTGCGAATATCTCTTAATTTGTTCGTACCACTAGAAGAGGATAGAGGGATTTCATCCTGAACACCGTTACCATTAGGATCCTCGTCTCTAACACGTTTTAAGAGCGTGTACAATTCTTCAGTTGTTGTAGGAATTTCTTTCACATCAAGCGCTTTCAATAATTTGCTGTTATACCACATCGGATTTCTGTACCACGGTTGGAACATCTCAATGCGCGGAAGAGAATAAATATGTCCGTCTGGCGCTGTAATGGATTTGCGAATATCAGGATAATCGTCTAGAACCTTCTTGATATTTGGCGCATAATCATTGATCAAATCTTCAAGAGGAATCAGGATTCCTTGTCCCCCATAGTTCAATTCCTCAGCTTGCGTCAATTTAGCCCCGAAGAAAATATCAGGATAATCGCCACTTGCAAACACTAAATTTTTCTTCGTATCGAAGCTATCCCGAGGTGCATTAAGGTATTCAATACTGATCCCCGTTAATTTCTCCATCTCCTGCATAACAGGCATGTCCTTCCAGTTTTGAATCCCCATATCAGGAGCCATTATTGATAAAGATAAAGGCTCATTAACAATAGGATATCCCTCTTTGTTTATAGCAGCTGTATTCGTACTCTTGTCTGTTCCCCCGTTACCTTTGCTATCAACTGAACCACAACCACTGAGCAACGTTAGCGCCATTACTGAAACTAATAATAACGATATGCCCTTCTTCTGATTTGTACGCACCGCATTTCCTCCTCTTGATGTTTTCTATTTTATGTTGTCTAGATAATAAACGAAGAAAGATACAGCTTCGAATATTACCTCACATGATCGCGCTTGCAAAATATCTCGTAAATTGCTAACGCTTACAATGTAAATTGTAGACAATAGGGAGTCATAGCGTAAATATGTCGATTTTGCATTGTCACACTTATATCAACAATCCCTTACCCGATAAGGAGTAGGGGTTTTATGGTCACTTAAAAACGCGGGCAATGTGTCATTTTTGAAATACCAATAGACTGCAAAAAATACACATTTACAGTTATTCAACATGCTCTATCCCTGCATTTCTTAACTTATTTACCTCAGTCTGAGATTGTAAAAAAAGAGGCCAACCCCTAACTTACGGTTGGCCTCTTACTGACAACGAAATAATCACTACACATCCACAGTCAGTTTTATTTACGTTTGGAAATGACCTGTACATTCCCCATGTAAGGACGAAGCACTTCCGGCACTTCAACACTGCCGTCTTCCAGTTGGTAATTTTCTAGGATCGCAGCTACCGTACGACCTACAGCAAGACCGGATCCGTTCAATGTATGCACAAATTCCGGTTTCGACTTCGGATCTGGACGGAAACGAATATTGGCGCGGCGCGCTTGAAAATCTTCTACATTCGAGCAAGAGGAGATTTCACGGTAAGCGCCAGTTTCCGGCAACCATACTTCAAGATCATATGTCTTCGCAGCCGTAAAGCCCAGATCACCCGTGCAAAGAGCTAGAACCCGATATGGTAGATTCAGCAGTTGTAACACCCGTTCTGCATCCCCAGTCATCTTTTCCAATTCCTCATATGAGGTCTCAGGATGTACAATTTTGATCATTTCGACCTTATTGAACTGATGCTGACGAATTAAGCCCCGTGTATCCCGTCCTGCAGCACCCGCCTCTGAGCGGAAACATGAGCTATATGCAACGTAATGATGCGGTAATTCTTCGCTGGTGAGAATTTCATCACGGTGGTAGTTAGTTACTGGAACCTCAGCCGTTGGGATGAGATAGTAACCATCCTCGGTCAGCTTGAAGAGGTCCTCTTCGAACTTCGGTAGCTGTCCAGTTCCATACAGACTGTCACGATTCACGATATAAGGTGGTAACATCTCCTCATAACCATGTTCATTACTGTGCAAGTCCATCATGAAATTGATCAACGCCCGTTCCAAACGTGCACCTAGACCTTTATAAAAGGTGAAGCGTGACCCTGTTACTTTGGCCCCTGCTTCAAAATCCAAAATCCCCAAGTCCACCGCAATGTCCCAGTGAGCTTTCGGTGTAAATTCAAAAGAACGTGGCTCACTCCAACGACGAATTTCTACATTCTCCTCTTCAGAAGCACCAATAGGTACGCTGGAATTAGGAATGTTAGGAATTGCCATCGTCAGTTCTTCAATCTGAGCCTCAAGAGAACGAACTTCATCGTCCAATTCTTTAATCCGATCTCCAACTTCACGCATCTCTGCAATGAGTTCGTCAGCATCTTCCTTGTTCTTCTTGCGCTTGGCTACTTCTGCAGACACCGTATTACGGCGGCTCTTCAGCGACTCGCTCTCCTGCAGTAGCTCCCGACGTTTCTCATCCAGAGGTGAAAAACCCGAGATAAGAGTTAATGATTTCCCCCGGTTCTTAAGCGCCTCTTCGACGCGTTCGTATTCATTTCGCAAAATTTTAACATCTAACATGGGTAGTCCCTCCTAGAATCATCCCTAAGCAGTCTTATTTATCATCATAGAAGAATGTGCCTGCTGTCGGGAACCGCCGGAAAACTTTGGTGTCCTCCAAAGAAACAACCTCAACCCTGGAATAGAGTCAAGGTAACAAAAGCAGCATTAGTTTACAGTCACATGCCTTCTCTGAATCATTTCCGTAAAATATTTATGTAGCGAGTAATCGTCTGTCAGCTCCGGATGAAACGACGACACGAGCAAATGTCCTTGCCGAGCTGCAACAATCTCATCCTTATACGTAGACAATACATCAACGCTATCAGCAACTGAAGTAATGAGCGGCGCACGTATAAACACAGCACGTAACGGCTCTTTAAGCCCCTTCACTTCCAGATTCGTCTCAAAACTCTCCCGTTGACGCCCGAAAGCGTTACGGGAGACCGTAATATCCATCAAACCAAGGTGAGCTTCTTCCTCTCCTTCGATTCCTTTGGCTAAGACAATCAATCCAGCGCAAGTACCAAAGATCGGCTTGCCTTGATGTGAAAATTCCCGAATGGCTTCGATGAAATTATACTTTCTCATCAGCTTACCAATCGTCGTGCTCTCCCCACCAGGAATAATCAATCCATCAAGTTCCTCAAGCTGATCAGGGTGCTTTACAGGCACCCCTTCCGCTCCAGCACTTTGTAAACTCGCAATATGCTCTGCAACAGCGCCTTGCAGCGCCAATACGCCCACCTTCATGACAATCCTTCTTTCTGTATTACCAGCCGCGATCGGACATCCGCTCAGACGGCGACAATTTCGAGATTTCAATGCCTTTCATGGGAGCGCCCAAATTCTTGGATACTTCAGCAATCAACTTATAATCGGTATAGTGCGTAGTTGCTTCTACAATTGCACGAGCAAACTTCTCAGGATTTTCCGATTTGAAAATACCTGAACCGACAAACACACCATCCGCGCCCAAATGCATCATCAGGGCAGCATCAGCTGGTGTAGCTACACCACCTGCAGCGAAGTTAACTACCTGCAACTTACCAGTCTCATGTACTTCAAGCAGTAACTCGTAAGCTACGCCCAGGTTCTTCGCTTCAGCATACAGCTCATCCTTAGATAAACCTTGTACCTTACGGATTTGGCTCTTAATGAGACGCATATGACGAACCGCTTCTACGATATTACCTGTTCCGGGTTCCCCTTTAGTACGAATCATCGATGCGCCTTCACTTATACGGCGCAACGCTTCACCAAGATCCTTAGCTCCACAAACAAATGGAACTGTGAAATCGCGCTTATCGATATGGAATACTTCATCTGCGGGTGTAAGGACTTCGCTCTCATCTAAATAGTCTACCCCAAGTGACTCCAGGACTTTCGCTTCAACAAAATGTCCTATACGAGCCTTGGCCATAACGGGAATAGTGACTACCTTCATGACTTCCTCAATAATAGTTGGATCAGCCATACGCGCTACGCCACCAGCTGCCCGAATATCGGAAGGAACACGTTCCAAAGCCATAACAGCAGTTGCCCCAGCTGCTTCAGCAATTTTAGCTTGCTCAGCATTCATGACGTCCATAATGACGCCACCTTTTTGCATTTCGGCCATACCTCTTTTTACCCGCGATGTTCCAGTTTCCATATCCACGCCCCCTTGGTATTGTACACTGTCTTTCTATACAATAATCTAACTTGTAATTTTACAATAGTGTCCCTAAATATACAACTCATTTAGTCGGAATTTATATATCTTAGAACAGATTCTTAATTCCGTTAAACAAATCTCCGAAGAAATCGCCAATTGCACGCATTAACAGTTTGAACCAGTTGGCCTTCTCTGCATCCTGAGCGGTAATTAGGTTAACCGTCTTCTCAAGTGCTTGATCCGTGCCATCTGCTTGGTAGGAATACGTAACTGTCCCCACCTTTGTTCCCTGTTTCAATGGAGCTGTGAAAGTCTCTTCAGATAGAGTTACCTTAGCTTGCAAACTGCTTGTATCTGCACCCTTAGGAATGACGAAGTCAACCCCTTGATCGGTAACAAGTGGAATTTGAGTATCTTTAGCTTTCTTCACTGTAATAAATTCGCTACCCTCAACAGTTGTTTTAGGAGCTACTATCTGTTTCGTTTCAAAGTTATTAAAACCATAATCAAGTACTTTGCGCGTCTCTACGAAACGAGCCTTTTCATCCGCAGTACCCATGACAACACTAATTAACCGTACCCCATTACGTACTGCTGTCCCAGTGAAACAGCTTCCGGCATTCACGGTATGTCCCGTCTTCAAACCATCCATACCTTCATAAGCAAACTGTTTGAAGTTAGTAACACTCTTGTTCGCTTCGAGCATGTAGTTCAGGTTAATCATCGGTTGCTTATCCCGTTCACGGAATTTCTTGGATTGAATCGTAGTGAACCGGTTAAAATCAGGGTGATCCGTTACGATGTACTTCGCTAGAAGCGCAGCATCCATCGCAGACATGACCGTTTCTTCCGTACTGTCCGGTTGGAATTCCTTAGGCATATCTTTAATATCTAATCCTGTAGAATTAGCAAAATGAGCAGTAGTCATCCCCATCCGTTTTGCCTCTTCATTCATCATATCTACAAATGCTAGCTCCGAGCCAGCAATATGCTCTGCCAACGCAACCGTAGCATCATTTGCAGATGCCATTGCCATAGCAGTATACAATTCTTCTATCGTATGTTGATCTCCCTCTGCTAGGAAAATTCGCGAACCTACCGTTTGGGCGGCATTTTTGCGAACCGTCACGATATCATCCCATGCAAATTGTCCTTTTTTGACGAGATCGGCCACAATGTACTCGGTCATCATCTTCGTCATACTTGCTGGAGGGAGTGCTTCATCACCGTTAACATTAAGTAGTACTTGTCCAGATACCGGTTCTATCAAAATAGCAGACCTAACCTTCAAACCTAGCGAATCTACGCTTGGGATTTTGGAAGCTGCGGTTTTCGCTGCAGCCGGTTTTGTCGTGGTGGCTTCCGTCTGCGTCCCCTCTCCCTCTGCCAATACCATTGCCGGAACCAGAGAGAAGCACAACATGTTCAGTAACAAAACAGACGCTACAGTTTTAGTAATAAATTTCCGTTTTGTTGTTGTAGATTTAAATCCTTTAAGTTTCAATGCTTTTAAAGCTCCTCTCATTTTCACATTCTTTTGCTTATTCTATTCTATCACACGGTATTCCGCAAAAAAAGACAGGCAGGGCGAAAATCGCCCTGCCTGAGATGAAACATGATAATAAGGTACAAAAGACTACAATGAATAGTTAGGTGCTTCCTTCGTAATTTGCACATCATGTGGATGGCTCTCACGCAAACCAGCGCCTGTAATCCGAATAAATTGCGTATCATTACGCAATACTTCCAATGATTTGGTTCCGCAATATCCCATACCTGAACGCAAACCGCCGAGTAGTTGGTGAATGGTGTCGGAAAGTGGTCCTTTATAAGCAACTCGACCCTCGATACCTTCTGGTACAAGCTTCTTATCGTCCTCTTGGAAATAACGATCTTTGCTGCCCATCTTCATAGCGCCTAGCGAGCCCATACCTCTGTATACCTTGTAGCGACGTCCCTGATAAATCTCCGATTCACCTGGACTTTCTTCCGTACCGGCGAACAAGCTACCCAGCATGACCGCATGTGCACCTGCAGCAATTGCCTTCGTAATTTCTCCTGAATATTTAATACCACCATCTGCAATAATCGGAATACCATATTCGCGGGCTACTGTAGCACAATCATAAACAGCAGTAACTTGTGGTACACCAATACCAGCGATAACGCGGGTTGTACAGATAGAGCCTGGACCAATTCCGACTTTGACAACGGAAGCTCCAGCTTCGATGAGCGCTCTTGTCGCTTCACCTGTAGCTACATTACCTGCGATAATGGTTAGTTCAGGATGACGTTTGCGTAGCTCAGCCACTGCTTCAAGGATGTTAATATGGTGTCCATGTGCAGAGTCTACAGCAATAGCATCAACACCTGCTTTAACCAATGCATCCGTACGCTCAAAAGTATCTTTTGAGATCCCTACAGCAGCACCCACAAGCAATCTACCTTGATGATCCTTAGCAGCATGTGGGAACTGAATCGCTTTTTCGATATCTTTGATGGTAATAAGACCTTTTAGAATATTATTCTCATCAACTAATGGAAGCTTCTCAATTTTATGCTTTTGAAGAATACCCTCTGCTTCTTGTAAAGTTGTTCCTACAGCAGCAGTTACCAAGTTTTCATGCGTCATAACTTCGCTGATCTTGATACTGTAATCATGTACAAAACGTAGATCCCGGTTCGTAAGGATACCCACAAGTTTATTCGTCTCATCAACAATAGGCACACCAGAAATTCTGTACTTGCCCATAACTACTTCAGCATCCGAAACAAGATGGTCCTTCGACAGTGAAAATGGGTTCGTAATGACGCCACTCTCGGAGCGTTTCACCCGGTCAACTTCTTCTGCCTGTTGTTCAATCGACATATTCTTATGAATAATGCCCATTCCGCCTTCTCTTGCAATCGCTATAGCCAACGCTGCTTCAGTCACCGTATCCATACCAGCACTAATGAGGGGAATGTTCAATTTTACCTTATCACTTAGTCTTGTAGATACATCAACCTCTTTCGGTAGAACTTCCGATTTTCGAGGCACCAACAATACATCATCAAACGTTAAGCCTTCCTTATCAAACTTACTTTGCCACACTTTGAAATCTCCCCCTTATATTCTATTCTTAGCCGGCCGATTATCTATATAAATCAAGGCCTGAAAGACGCTTACGAAAATATATTATTGCCATCTTAGCAAAGGGCATATAGGCTGTCAAGAATAAGCGGATTAAATGTACGGAGTCTCCCACCCGCTTGCGATTGTCCCTAGTACGCGTACACTTCTTGAATTTGAGTATTTCTTTATGGACATATTTTTGCCCCAAATCACTCGATATCATTCTCTTTATATAAAAGAAAGACCACTGCTTTAGACAGTGATCTCCCTAACTCTAATAATATTTATTACCCGTCCTTACGAATTACCTTATCAATAACGCCGTATTCAAGCGCTTCCTCAGCAGACATAAAGTAATCCCGATCCATATCTTTTGCGATCCGTTCAATGAATTGGCCCGTTTGTTCCGCAGCAATAGTATTTAACCTCTCCCGGATACGAACGATGCGTCTTGCACTTATCTCGATGTCGCTAGCCTGACCTTGAACTCCCCCATGTGGTTGGTGAATCATGATCTCACTATTCGGCAAAGCAAAGCGTTTGCCCTTTGTTCCTGATAACAATAGAATAGCTGCGAAGGAAGCCGCCATACCTGAACAAATGGTCTGCACATCGGGCTTGATGTATTTCATGGTGTCATATATGGCAAAGCCAGCCGAAGTTGAACCCCCTGGACTGTTAATATAGAAGTGAATATCTTTCTCTGGATCCTCTGCAGCTAATAAAAGCATTTGCGCAGTAATACTATTAGCAACCTGATCGTCGATTGCAGAGCCCAAAAAGATAATTCGATCCTTTAGCAATCTGGAGTAAATATCATATGAACGCTCCCCATGCCCGGTTTGCTCAATCACGTACGGAATAATTGTACTCATCTAAAAACCCTCCTTAAGATTAAGCCGCCATGGCATATAGAGTTGGATTAGAACTTGAAACTAAATTCTTATGTTCCTCAAAATTTGATGTTCTTTGGACTTGAACCCGATCGGCCTTTCGACGATTTAATGCCACTGGAACCATATCAAGTTGACTATTATCGTTCATAAGCATAATTAGCGCCGTAGCATTCTGTTCTCTAAAAGCCTCGAGATAAGCATATACCACTTTTTCATCGACCTTGTTCTCAACTTTTTGAGCTTTCTTTGTGACTGTAGGATCAAAATCCCTACTTCCGTTATGTGTGTTTGTTCTTAACTTCATTCGGGCGCGATGAAGTACCGCTTTTACAGCTCCTTCGGTTGAATCTAACAATTGTGCTGTTTCAGCGGCTGTGTACTGAAATACATCCATCAATAACAACGTTATTCGCTGATTAACCGGCAAATGATTCACCATCGTCTCCATAGCCGTCCAAATCATCATTGTATCTGACCGTTCAAAGGATGGTGTATCATGGACCGATAGCAAATCTGCATTAATCTTCTTCTTACGATAACGATCAATCCATACATGATTCGCGATTCGATATAGATAGGATTTGTTAATGTTTAGTTCAGCTCCTTTGCCAAGAGCCACCTTCCATACCTTTAACCAGGTCTCTTGTGCAAGATCATCAGCTTCCCCCGTAGTCCCTACAAGAGATTGACAATACTGTCTTAACCCTGCCTGATGCAACTGGACCCATTGGGGAAAATCACCTAGTTCCCCGTCCTGACTTATCATTTGGTCA
>NZ_JBBOSP010000001.1:17500-92500 GCF_038005525.1 Paenibacillus sp. FSL K6-2524 | reverse complement strand
GATTGGAATTTCTCCGCTACCCCCACCTCATCCCCGCATTTTTCAACATGCGTGGGTTCGGGCCTCCAGTGCGTGTTACCGCACCTTCACCCTGGACAGGGGTAGATCACTCAGTTTCGGGTCTACGTCCACGTACTATAATTCGCCCTATTCAGACTCGCTTTCGCTGCGGCTCCGGCTTCTCACCTTAACCTTGCACGGGAACGTAACTCGCCGGTTCATTCTACAAAAGGCACGCCATCACCCATATAGAGGGCTCTGACTTTTTGTAAGCACACGGTTTCAGGATCTATTTCACTCCCCTTCCGGGGTGCTTTTCACCTTTCCCTCACGGTACTGCTTCACTATCGGTCACTAGGGAGTATTTAGCCTTGGCAGATGGTCCTGCCGGATTCATACGGGGTTTCACGTGCCCCGCACTACTCGGGATCCGTCTCGGAGGGATTAAAATTTTGGCTACAGGGCTTTTACCTCTTCTAGCGGGCCTTTCCAGACCTCTTCGCCTACTCTAATCCTTTGTAACTCCATGTGAGACGTCCCACAACCCCAAGGAGCAAGCTCCTTGGTTTGGGCTAATCCGCGTTCGCTCGCCGCTACTGACGGAATCACTATTGTTTTCTCTTCCTCAGGGTACTTAGATGTTTCAGTTCCCCTGGTCTGCCTCTACACACCCTATGTATTCAGGTGTGAGTAACTACCTATTACAGTAGCTGGGTTTCCCCATTCGGACACCCCCGGATCAAAGCTTGCTTACAGCTCCCCGAGGCAGTTTCGTTGTTCGCCACGTCCTTCTTCGGCTCCTAGTGCCTAGGCATCCTCCGTGTGCTCTTAGTAGCTTAACCTCTCGGTGTACACTACCATTTATTAAACTTACCGAAGTAAGTTCAGCTAAAGGATATTACTTACTACACAATTTCGTTTCGTTATCCAGTTTTCAAGGATCAAGTGAATCGTCATCTTACGATAACGGTTCATTTTGAGAGTTGAACTCTCAAAACTGACCAACGAGTGAGGAAATGTTTACGAGGTCTCTGCCCCGAAAGCCTTATCTTGCTTTGATATTTTGAATGTTTCCGTTGCAGGAAACGATTCTCCATAGAAAGGAGGTGATCCAGCCGCACCTTCCGATACGGCTACCTTGTTACGACTTCACCCCAATCATCTACCCCACCTTCGGCGGCTGGCTCCTTGCGGTTACCTCACCGACTTCGGGTGTTGTAAACTCTCGTGGTGTGACGGGCGGTGTGTACAAGACCCGGGAACGTATTCACCGCGGCATGCTGATCCGCGATTACTAGCAATTCCGACTTCATGCAGGCGAGTTGCAGCCTGCAATCCGAACTGAGACTGGCTTTTTAGGATTCGCTCCACCTCGCGGTTTCGCTTCCCGTTGTACCAGCCATTGTAGTACGTGTGTAGCCCAGGTCATAAGGGGCATGATGATTTGACGTCATCCCCACCTTCCTCCGGTTTGTCACCGGCAGTCACCTTAGAGTGCCCAGCTTAACCTGCTGGCAACTAAGATCAAGGGTTGCGCTCGTTGCGGGACTTAACCCAACATCTCACGACACGAGCTGACGACAACCATGCACCACCTGTCTCCAATGTTCCGAAGAAGGACTCTATCTCTAGAGTTTGCATCGGGATGTCAAGACCTGGTAAGGTTCTTCGCGTTGCTTCGAATTAAACCACATACTCCACTGCTTGTGCGGGTCCCCGTCAATTCCTTTGAGTTTCAGTCTTGCGACCGTACTCCCCAGGCGGAATGCTTAATGTGTTAACTTCGGCACCAAGGGTATCGAAACCCCTAACACCTAGCATTCATCGTTTACGGCGTGGACTACCAGGGTATCTAATCCTGTTTGCTCCCCACGCTTTCGCGCCTCAGCGTCAGTTACAGCCCAGAGAGTCGCCTTCGCCACTGGTGTTCCTCCACATATCTACGCATTTCACCGCTACACGTGGAATTCCACTCTCCTCTTCTGTACTCAAGCCACCCAGTTTCCAGTGCGACCCGGGGTTGAGCCCCAGGATTAAACACCAGACTTAAATGACCGCCTGCGCGCGCTTTACGCCCAATAATTCCGGACAACGCTTGCCCCCTACGTATTACCGCGGCTGCTGGCACGTAGTTAGCCGGGGCTTTCTTCTCAGGTACCGTCACCTTGAGAGCAGTTACTCTCCCAAGCGTTCTTCCCTGGCAACAGAGCTTTACGATCCGAAAACCTTCATCACTCACGCGGCGTTGCTCCGTCAGACTTTCGTCCATTGCGGAAGATTCCCTACTGCTGCCTCCCGTAGGAGTCTGGGCCGTGTCTCAGTCCCAGTGTGGCCGTTCACCCTCTCAGGTCGGCTACGCATCGTCGCCTTGGTGAGCCGTTACCTCACCAACTAGCTAATGCGCCGCAGGCCCATCCGTAAGTGGCAGATTGCTCCGCCTTTCATTGTTCTCTCATGCGAGAAAACAAATTATCCGGTATTAGCTACCGTTTCCGGTAGTTATCCCAGTCTTACGGGCAGGTTACCTACGTGTTACTCACCCGTCCGCCGCTAAGTATCAGAAGTGCAAGCACTTCATCAACTCCGCTCGACTTGCATGTATTAGGCACGCCGCCAGCGTTCGTCCTGAGCCAGGATCAAACTCTCCATTAAGTTGGAAAAGCTGATATTGCTCATTTTGAAACTGACGATATTATCTCAACCGGATTTGCATCCGTTTGGATTACATCATTTTTTTTGATTTTCACTTTCGTGAAATTCACTCACTCGTTGTTCAGTTTTCAAAGATCAACTTCGTTGTCGTTGTCGCTCAATGTCTCAGCAGCAACTCCTATATCTTATAACATCCGGCGAAGTTTTGCAAGCTTTATTTTTGCTGGTGTTTCTCAGTTGTTAGCTGCAAACCGTTGTACTCAACGACCGGACTAATAATATACCATCTTTTCTGGGCTCATGCAAGCATTAATTTAAAGTTTTTTTAAATACATTTATTCAGACTATCTTATTACTGATTCCTTCTATAGGATGGCTCTCTACCGCACATCTGCACTTTATGAGTTGAGTTGCTTCATCCCCCCGTGATTGTACTGTATATTCAAAAAAACAAGCACGGCAGAATGCCGTACTTGTTTCTATATATAACAATATATCTTACTCTGCTGCGATAGGACGCATATGAGGGAAGAGTAGTACATCGCGAATCGAGGCTGAGTCGGTCAATAGCATAACGAGTCTATCTACACCGATACCTAATCCACCTGTTGGAGGCATACCATATTCCAATGCCCGGATGAAGTCATCATCCATCTCATGCGCTTCATCATTACCATGTTCACGTTCTAAGATTTGTGCCTCAAAACGTTGGCGCTGATCTATAGGATCATTTAATTCGGTAAACGCATTGGCGTGTTCGCGTCCAACGATAAACAATTCGAACCGATCAGTGAACCGAGGATCCTCTTGATTCTTCTTAGCTAGCGGAGATATCTCTAGCGGATGCCCATATACGAATGTTGGTTGAATCAAGGTTTCCTCAACAAAATGTTCGAAGAATGCATTCAAAATATGACCAAACGTCATATGCGCGTCCACTGGAACTTTATGTTCTTTCGCCAAAGCATGTGCTTCCTCATTGGTCATGTGCACTCCAAAATCAACACCAGTGACTTCTTTGACCACATCTACCATAGATACACGACGCCACTGTGGAGTTAGATCTACTTCATAATCTTGATAACGAATCACTGTCGTACCCAATACTTCTTGAGCAATATGGGCGATCATATTTTCAGTCAACGCCATAATATCCTTATAGTCGGCATATGCTTCATATAATTCAATCATGGTGAATTCCGGATTATGACGTGTAGACATACCCTCGTTCCGGTAAACTCGGCCGATTTCATACACTTTCTCTAGGCCGCCCACGATCAGGCGTTTCAAGTGAAGCTCAATAGCTATCCGCATGTATAACTGCATGTCCAATGCATTGTGATGCGTAATAAATGGACGGGCAGCTGCACCCCCAGCAATACTATGAAGAGTTGGAGTTTCTACTTCCAAATAACCTTGGGAATCCAAGTAATGACGCATGGATTGAATAATCCGCGAACGTTTAATAAATGTTTGTTGTACTTCAGGGTTGACGATCAGATCGATGTAACGCTGACGATATCTTAGTTCAACGTCTTTCAAACCATGATACTTGTCTGGAAGTGGGTAGAGCGATTTAGATAGAATCTCTAGATCTTTAACTTTGATCGATGTTTCTCCGGTCTTGGTCTTAAACACCTCACCTGTAACACCAACAAGATCCCCAAGATCAAGTAGACTAAATGCCGAGTATTTAACCTCAGGCACACTATCTTGTCGAACGTAGATTTGAATTTTACCCGATAGATCTTGGATGTGGGCAAAGCTTGCTTTTCCCATACCACGTTTGGCCATCAAGCGTCCAGCAATCGAAACCTCGACCTTCTTCTCTTCTAATTCTTCCTTAGAGAGTTGATCATATTGCTGCATTATATCTCCTGCGTTATGTGTTCTTACGTACTTACCTCCGAAGGGATCTATACCTAGCCCCCGTAACTCGTCCAATTTATCACGGCGAATCTGTAACAATTCACTAACTTCGACTTCCTGATCCTGTTGATTATGATCTTCACTCATCTTCGCTTCACTCCTTGCAGACTTGTATTTGGTTTGGGCTTAGCTTGTCTCTTTCAACAACGCCAACCTTATGAACTAAAATATAAGTAACATACTTTGCTTATATTCTAAAATACAGTGAAAGAAGCTTCCACCGGGGAAGCTTCTTTCACTCGGTAATTCCGCATTATTTCTTGATATCAACAATTTTATATTGAATCGTTCCAGCCGGCACTGCTACATCAACTACAGCGCCTTTTTTCTTACCTAGGATTGCTTTTCCTACTGGACTTTCGTTGGATATTTTATTCTGTAGTGGATCAGATTCAGCACTGCCTACAATAGCATATTCCATTGTATCACCGTACTCCATATCTTTCACCGTTACAGTAGAACCGATGCTCACCGTATCTGTAACAATCTCATCGTTGTTAATAATTCGTGCATTGCGTAGCATCTTCTCAAGAGTAATAACCCGTCCTTCAATAAAAGCCTGCTCATTCTTAGCATCTTCATACTCTGAGTTTTCACTAATATCTCCATAGCCGATAGCTACCTTAATACGCTCCGCAACTTCGCGGCGTTTAACTGATTTCAAATTCTCTAGTTCTTCTTCCAGTCTCTTCAACCCATCTTGTGTAAGGATGACTTGTTTATCGCTCATTCAACCCATTCTCCTGTCATGGAAATAATTTTCGCACTATGCGCACGAACATCGATCGCCTTCTAGTCAAAACAGTTACAATAATAGCCGACCGCTTAGACTTTCGTCCCCATAAGGTTACCGAGTTGCCGCTATGGCAACGGTCGTGAAAATTCACGCATCATTTGAGAATATCATATGCATTCTTATGGAGCGAGAGACCTCTCCATGCTGTGGAAGTTATCTCCTGTGGCGAATTTATACTGTGAAATTATAGGTGAAGCATTGCGAAATGTCAATGACACCCGATTCTTCAAATGTAAACGTTTCATGAACCGGGACTTATCTCATTAAATTCATTATATTCATCAAAATCATCCGTACCCCGTGGTTACGCGGATTCTGCATCTTCAGATTTAGCAGCAAGCGTCTCGGCGACAAAATCTTCAAGAATTCGCACCATCTCGTCGCGCTTGGTCTCTTCCATAATCACATCTTTGACGCGAGCTGCAGCTTTCAAGCCCTTCAGATACCAAGCCAAATGCTTACGCATTTCACGAACGGCAACATACTCACCTTTAAGTGCGGATAACCGATCCATATGCAAAATAGCTATACGAATCTTTTCCTCAATCCCAGGTTCCGGATGTAACTGGCCCGTCCTCAAATACTCCACTGTACGATACAGCATCCATGGATTCCCTAGCGCTCCTCTACCGATCATGACGCCATCGCAGCCAGTTTCATCCAGCATTCGTTTAGCATCTTCTGGCGTAGTGATATCGCCATTACCAATGACAGGGATGGACACAGCCTGTTTAGCCTGGCGAATATAATCCCAGTCTGCTTTTCCTGTATACAATTGTTCACGCGTCCGACCATGCACACTGATAGCTTTCCCACCAGCTTGCTCAACCGCTTTCGCATTATCAACGACGAAGATATGTTCAGAATCCCAGCCGATTCTCATTTTTACTGTAACTGGCTTACTAACGGCATCAACTACGGCCGATACCATTTCAAATATTTTATTTGGTTCCAGGAGCCAACGAGCACCTGCATCGCATTTTGTCACTTTAGGCACTGGGCAACCCATATTAATATCTATTATGTCTGCATTTGTCTGTTGATCGACTACTTTAGCAGCTTCAACAAGGGACGCACGATCCCCGCCAAAAATCTGTAGACTTAGTGGCTTCTCCCGTTCATCGACAAATAACATTTCCTTTGTACGTTTGTTGCCGTGAATGATGGCTTTATCGCTAACCATCTCTGCACAGACGAGCCCGGTACCAAATTCTTTGGCAATAAGCCGGAAAGCCGGATTGCACACACCCGCCATTGGGGCGAGCACGACTTGATTTTTCATTTCTATATCGCCGATTTTTAGCATGATGGGTTCTCCTAAAAGTTTTGTGAGTATATACTTCTTGAATTACTTCGAACAAAACTTGCATCGTAAGCATCCACTTAGTTTTGTGAGCATTTGCTTCTTTGGATGACTTTGAACAAAACTTACTTCGTAAGCATCCACTTAGTTTTGTGTGTTCTGCTCCTTTGAATCACTTCAAGCATAACCTACATCTATTTGGGTAACTTCAACTCTGACAAACTTACGTTCAGAATATCTGCAATTTTATTTAAAATTCGATCTTCTGGATGGCGGTTGCCCCGCTCCATAGCTCCCAGGATGGCAAGTGAGACACCTGATTTGTCTGCAAGCTCCTGCTGCGTATACCCTTTTAATTTCCGGAAAGCGCGGATGCGCCGTGCCAGGTGCATGTCTTCCAAAACCGAACGCCTTCCTTTCCTTCTATCTGAACCAGAGCATCATGCAAACTTGTATACAGACCACTTGCTTCTTCCTCCGGAACAATATCCGCTAGAGGTACTAGTACAAATGCCCGTTCAAACATTCGTGGATGAGGTAAGGTTAGCAAGGTAGTATCCACTTCTCTCCCCTCAATCCATAAGAGATCCAGATCGACCGTTCGTGGTCCAAAGCGAATCAATCTTTCACGTCCAAGGCGAAGTTCAATCTCCAGCATAAGAGAAAGTAAGGACTCCGGGTGTAATGCTGTTCTCACCGCTACAACCATATTTACAAAACACGGTTGATCAAGATAACCTACGGGATCTGTCTCATATAAATTAGAGCAGCGTACCACTGTAATATCGGCGTGTTCCTCAAGGCAGGCAATAGCCTCCATTAAAGTTTTCTCCCGATCCCCTAAGTTAGCTCCTAAAGCTATATAAGCCTCTGATATATCAGAGGACGAATGCATATTCATAACACTTCTCACTTTCTCGAACGGTACATCTCGACCGTCACACCTTCAAAATGAATATCAAATGGTGGATGTGGTTTCGTCACACCAACCGTAAGTGCACCTACCATAGTATAAGTGTCCAAAACCGAGGATGCAATATCCTCAGCCAGCGCTTCAATTAACTTAAAGCTCTTTTTCTCGACGATTCCTTTGACAAGCTCATGAACTTCGGCATAATTTACCGTTTTGCTCAGATCGTCATTTATCCCCGCCTCATGTAGATCAAGCTCCAGTGTAAGATCGATGTAATATCGTTGTCCAAGCTTGCGCTCCTCATCAAACACGCCATGATAACCGTAGTATTCCATGCGTCTAAGTATCATTTTATCCATAAAAAAAGCCACGCCTTCCACTTTAAAATTTTCTTTGTATTTTACAGCTGAAACCCTATTTTAAAAAGCCCCGCACTCTTAATTAGCTACGCATACAACATGGCATCGCACATCTTCACCGTGCGCTTGATCTCGAGCACATCGTGAACGCGTACGATTTGACAACCTTGGGCAATTCCGAATGCCACTGTCGCCGCCGTGCCTTGAAGCGTATCCTCAACCGGTAGATCCAGTGCAGTGCGAATAAATCTTTTGCGTGATGTACCTAGTAGTAGCGGGTATCCTAATTTCATCAACTCATCCAGCTCTCGCATGACCTTTAAGTTCTCTGCATAATCCTTAGCGAAGCCAATCCCTGGATCAAGCAAGATATTTTCGTCCAATATACCAGCTGCTTTGGCAATATCCACACTTTGCATTAAATCGTTAGCGACATCTTGAATCAGGTTAGTGTAATTCCGATCATGTCGATTATGCATCAAAATAACCGGACACCCATATTGGGCAGCAACCTTCGCCATATCTGGATCCTGTTTGAATCCCCAGATGTCGTTTATGATATGCCCGCCAGCCTTAAGTGCCTCCCGAGCTACTACAGACTTGTATGTGTCTACTGAGATTGGAATACCAGGCGCTTCGCGATGTAAGGCTTCCACAATGGGGATTACTCGCTCTAACTCTTCTTGCTCTCCAACTGGCTCATGACCGGGTCTTGTTGACTCCCCGCCTATATCAATCAGGTCAGCTCCATCTGCAACCATCTGCAGTGCATGCGCAACCGCACGGTCTACGTCATTGTAGCGCCCTCCATCCGAGAATGAGTCCGGCGTTACATTCAGAATGCCCATCACCAAAGTCCGCTCTCCAAGCGTTAAAACCGTATCTCCACAGCGATAACTCCGTTTGTACAACATTGGTTGCATTTCAAATTCCCACTTTCGCTCTATAACTGCTCAATAGTCTTGCCGTAATAGGTCCAATCTCTCCACCACTAATCCTATGAGAACTTCCAGCACTTCCTTCAGTTGATTCCAATCTAGGTACTACAAGCTTTGTCACAGGCACTAGTTCCTGTATGGAGTTGGTAACGAATATCTCATCTGCTTCCATTAACATCTCCCACGTATATTGCCCCTCCTGCTTGTCCAATCCCTGCTCCTCTGCCATTTCCAATACAACAGCACGTGTAATCCCAGGGAGAATGCCAGTTCCAATGTTAGGTGTATATAGGGTGCCACCAAGCACAAAGAATAAATTGCTTACTATACCTTCAGCCAAATATTCCTGTTCCGTAAGCAGCAGCCCCTCGATTGGGAGAGCTGGATTCGGTTTATATTGAGATAGTTCCCTTTTTGCTAAAATATTGTTCATATAATGTAACGATTTGAAGCGGATATCACCTTCCGGCGTATTTCTCCGTGTGCTGAGACGCCATAGCTCTTTACCCTCGGTATAGAGCCGAGTCCCGGGGTCTGGAAGTGGTTTGACGTATACTATGACTGCAGGCTTCACGTAGTCGTCTGAAGGAAGTCCGAGTGGACCTTCGCCCGCCGAAACGGTAAAACGAATATACCCCTCCTGAAGGCCATTTGCATGCATTAAGTCTTGTATTTCAGTTGCCACCTGATCAGGATCGCCAATATAGCGGATTCCTAAGCTATGACATCCCTCTCTCAGACGTTCCAAATGTCTCTCTAACAAAAAGGGACGCCCCCCGTATGTACGAAATGTCTCAAATAGACCCACTCCGTACATGAAGCCGTGATCCATTACGGAAATCACGGCTTCAGCAGTAGGGGTGGGCTTCCCATTCACCCCGATGTATTTCATGCTTGGACTTCCGTCTTAGGGTTCAGAAAATTACGAAGGATTTGATGTCCATGATCCGTAATGATTGACTCTGGATGAAACTGAACTCCCTCTATAGCATATTGTTTATGACGTAACCCCATAATTTCGCCTTCTTCGGTTTCCGCAGTAATCTCCAGACAATCCGGCAGGCTATCCCGTTCAACAATTAAAGAGTGATATCGAGTTGCCGTAAAAGGCGATGGGAGTCCTGTAAATACCGATTGTCCGTTATGATGAATCGGCGAGGTCTTCCCGTGCATAAGCCGCTCAGCGCGTATTACATTTCCACCGAAGGCCTGACCGATCGCTTGATGGCCTAGGCAAACGCCAAAGATAGGTATAATTCCTTTGAACCGCTCAATGAGCGCAAGTGTGATCCCAGCTTCATTTGGTGTGCAAGGTCCCGGCGAAATCAAGATATGATCCGGCTGCATATCCTCGATCCCTTGTAGATCGATTTCATCATTACGGCGAACTGTGACTTCTTCTCCAAGCTCTCCCAAGTACTGTACCAAGTTGTAAGTAAACGAATCGTAGTTATCAATAACCAGTATCATTATTTCATCCCCTGTTCTTGGCCTTCACCCGGAGTATTCTGACTAAGCAACACCGCCAAAACGATGGCTCTAGCTTTATTATGGCATTCCCTGTATTCACGATAAGGAACTGAATCAATAACAATGCCAGCTCCAGTCTGTATATAACCAAATCCATCTTTTACTACTAATGTACGTATAATAATATTTAATTCCATATTCCCGTTATAGTCAATCCATCCCATAGCTCCTGTATACGGACCTCGGGTGACCGGCTCCAACTCTTCAATGATCTCCATCGTCCTCACCTTTGGGGCTCCGGTAATGGTTCCACCGGGGAATAAGGCGGCGATGACATCATAAGGGGTCTTTCCGTCCTGAATGATGCCCTCCACTTGGGATACCAAGTGCATGACATGCGAATAATATTCGATGCTTAGTAGCTCACTCGCTTGCACGGAGCCGTACCGCGCGACACGTCCCACATCATTTCTCAGTAAGTCAACGAGCATAATATGCTCAGCCTGCTCCTTCTCATTGCTACGTAGCTCTAGAGCCATCTTTGCATCTTCTTCCGGCGAAGTACCCCGCCGCCTTGTCCCAGCAATCGGTCTTGTACTAACTTCATCTTGCTCCAGCTTGACTAGAAGCTCAGGAGAAGCGGAGACCAACTGGAAATCAGGCAACCGTAATAACCCCATATAAGGAGAAGGATTCAGCAGTCTCAACCATTCATAGATTTCCTCCGGCGAGGCTTGCAAAGGAATACTCTGCCTAAGCGACAGGTTAACCTGAAATACATCTCCAGCTCTTATATAGTCCTGAATCTTCCTTACAGCCGCTTCGAAATCTATCTGAGATAAGGATACAGTCGAATGATCCAGAACGGTATCGTCTAGTAATGAAGGAGTAGTTCTATCAACCTGGTTTATTGCCTTCTGCCGACTTGCTACTCGATCCATTGTGCTATCCGTGTTCGCGTCATCAACAATAGCATTCCAGTGCGCTACCATTCTTATTGCTCTATCTTCAGCCTCACTGTAGACAACTTCTAATTCTCCATCGCTTCTTAAACCTGAGGCGAGATGATCAAGCTGGGAATGAACGATAGCATAGATTTCTCCCTGCTCGTGATCAACAACCCACAATTCTTCCATTCGCATCCAGACATAATCGTCTAGTCCAAGATCATCCTCCGCAAGATGAGGAAGACGCTCCAGCGATCTTACAACATCATAACCAAGAAAACCTACTGCTCCGCCACTAAATTTGGGAAGCTCAGATAAATAAGGTGATTTGAATGGAGCCATCCATTGATGTAACACTTCCAACGGCTTACCATGTAGACGTGTTCTCATCCCAGAGGCCACATATTCAACTTCTGCAGTGTCGCCCTTACCCCGAATAACCGAGATTGGATCCAATCCGAGAAAGGTATACCGCCCCCCTTTACCACTCTCCAGCACAAAGGAGTAAGCCTGCGATCGTTCCCAAGCAGACATCCAATCTGCTGGTAGCCCTTTGGGGGACTTCCATTTTACGGCATAAGGAAGACAGGTCCATTGTTCTTCCTTCGCCCATTGCTTCCACTGTGCCCATGATGTTATACATTCCATCTTCGGTAAGACCCTCCAACCCTCGTTTAGCATTCTATTGCTTGCTAGTATACTAGAAGCCAAGCAAGTTTGAAACTCCTTGTTATTCATTCCTTATCTTCATAAAACAAACCCCCATGCCACCCATTTAAGGGTAACCATGAGGGTTGATAAATGATCCTTACGCGAGGATCATGTGTCTTAATGAAATTAAGCTTCGAAGTTGTACAACGGAGTGCTGAGGTAACGCTCACCATTACTTGGAATAATAACAACTACACGTTTACCTTTACCTAGTTCCTTCGCAACTTTCAGTGCAGCACGCACAGCAGCTCCTGAAGAAATACCGGATAGAATACCTTCTTCTTTGGTTACAATACGAGCCTGTTCGAAAGCTTCATCGTTCTCAATATGAATGATCTCATCATAGATTTCACGATTCAAAATTGCCGGAATAAAGTTTGCACCTAGACCTTGGATTTTGTGTGGTCCCGGCTTGCCGCCCGCTAGAATAGGGGAACCAGCTGGTTCAACAGCATAAATCTTAACATCAGGGAAACGTTTCTTCAGTACTTCACCAGCACCAGAAATAGTTCCACCTGTACCGATTCCTGCCACGAAAGCGTCTAATTGGCCATCCAAAGACTCAATAGCTTCAACGATTTCCGGTCCAGTTGTTTCACGGTGGATCTTAACATTGGCTTGATTCCCGAATTGATCCGCGAAGAAATATTCTGGGTTTTCAGCCAAAATCTCTTGAGATTTCTTTACTGCTCCGTTCATACCTTCTGAACCAGGTGTCAGTACTAATTCAGCACCATAAGCACGTAGCAAGTTGCGACGTTCGATACTCATTGTTTCTGGCATTACGATAATTGCTTTATAACCCTTTGCAGCGGCTACCAAAGCAAGTCCAATTCCTGTGTTACCACTAGTTGCTTCAACAATTGTGCCGCCCGGCTTAAGTTGGCCAGCCTTTTCCGCTTCTTCAACAATGCTGATTGCAATACGGTCTTTCACACTGGATCCTGGGTTTTGGTATTCTAACTTCACATAGATTTCTGCGCTGTCTTCTGGAACGATTCGATTCAGACGAACTAACGGAGTACCACCAATAAGATCAGTTACACTATTAACGACTTTTGCCATCTAAAAGCCCTCCCTTTGGGAAATATAGTAATTTAATATAAGAACGATTCTTCTAGTTGTAAAAATAAAAGCGAATATATATCACTTTCATTTATTTCCGAGTGGATAAGTTGGTTTTGATATCATTATCTTAACAACACCGATCGGAGTTGTCAATAAGTGCCTAAAAAAATTACCTGCCTTCAATATCAGCCTATGCTATAAGGAACAATTGAAGTCCAAAGGGAGGGGGTAATTCATATTAGTGGGTATCTAAGTTCGACTTCTCTGTCTGCGAAATAAGCGTCTGTACTTCCTCTACGCTAAATGTATATGCTTCATTACAAAAATCACACACAACTTCGGTCTCTTCTCCAGCCTCATTCAGATCAACTAACTCATCCTTACCTAAACTGATCAGTGTCCGCTCAACTCGCTCCCGAGAGCAGTTACAGGTGAACTTAATATCCATCTCCTCCAACACCTTTATATCAGGCAGTAACCAGCTAAGCATCTCCTCAAGATCGAGGCCTTGATCCAATAGCGATGTAACCGGAGGCATTTGTCCTACAGCATGTTCAATAGCATTGATCTCACTGTCACTCAATCCTGGAAGCAGCTGTATGATGAATCCACCTGCTACAATGACAGAAGAATCAACATCCACCAGCACTCCTAGTCCAACTGCAGAAGGTGTTTGCTCCGATATAGCAAAATAATATGTGAAGTCCTCTCCAAGTTCGCCGGAGATAATAGGTACACTTCCCCGATAAGGCTCTTTCAGACCTAAATCCTTGGTCACATGAATGAAGCCCGTCGTACCAACAGCACCTGCTACATCTAATTTCCCTTTACTGTTACTTGGAAGATGAACATGCGGCTCCTTTACATAACCCCGGACTTCTCCCTTGGCATTCGCATCCGCGACGATACTTCCGATCGGGCCATCACCTTTCACTTGGATCGTAAGTTTCTCGTTACCTTTCAACATAGCGCCCATCATAGCCGCTGCTGTTACTGTACGTCCTAGTGCAGCTGTTGTTGTAGGAAAGGTGTCATGACGACGACGTAGTTCCTCCACAAGTTGTGTAGTTCGTACCGCAAATGCGCGTACTTTACCATCCATTGCAGTACCGCGGATTAGGCGGTCCTTTTCTATTTGTTTGTTCATATAATGTCCTCCTTAAGTTTTCTCTTGCTCTCATCACAGTGTTCTTATCTTATCCAAATCGCCCTCTAACCCCGCTTAGGTAACGGGTAAATAACATAGGCGCTCCCGCTTCTGTGCCTTTCGGAGATGCGCATGGGTTTGTTTAGAACACTTTATCCTTGCGGGTATGTCTTACTTTAGGCTCTCCCGAGTTACCTGTCAAATCGCTCGTACTTCTTGACGTTTCAAGCAACAAAGAGCGCCATAGCCGCTTGTACCCTTCGGGTACGCTCTGCTTCTGGCGCTCTTACAAAAGAATAGTGCTGTGGTAGGCGCTATTGTGGCTGCATTGTATTACAACATTTGGATGATTAGATATTCTCCCCTTGGGAAAAGTTCACCTCGTTGTAAAAGCAAAAATAGTTCCTATTGCTGGTTCCGCTCATAGATGATGCGGAGGCCCTCAAGTGTCAGACGCGGGTCAACCTCTTGGATGGAACGTGTCTCGCTCGCGATCAATTCAGCAAGACCGCCGGTTGCGATCACTTTAGGCTGAGCGTTCATCTCAACGGCGATCCGTTCAACAATCCCATCAACCTGACCGGCATAGCCAAAAATAATTCCTGCCTGCATCGCTGTAACGGTATTCCGCCCAATCACTTTCTTCGGCTTCTCGAGTTCGATCCGCGGCAGCTTAGATGCTCGCAAATAAAGTGCCTCTGTAGAAATACCGATACCCGGTACAATTGCGCCGCCGAGATAATTACCTTCCGCGTCAACACAATCAAATGTCGTTGCGGTACCGAAATCGACGACGACTAACGGACCACCGTACTTTTCAATCGCAGCAACAGCGTTAACGATACGGTCTGCTCCTACTTCTTTCGGGTTCTCATACCGTAGGTTTAGTCCAGTCTTTATGCCAGGACCAACAACCATCGGCTTTTTCTTCATATATTTTTCACAGAGTTCCTCAAGTACATGCATGAGTGGAGGCACAACCGAAGAAATAATGACCCCTTCGATTTCTTCTACATTAATTTTAGACATTTGAAATAAATTGTAAATCATAACACCATATTCATCCACCGTTGACTGCCGGTTCGTCGCAAGTCGGAAATGATGAAGCAACTCACGGTTCCTATAGATTCCAAGCACGATATTTGAGTTACCTACATCTATCACAAGGAACATTGGTTTTTTCACCCTTCCTTCTTCTCATTGATGTCCAGGCTAATGTCCAAGCAATCAAAGGAATATGTCAACCGTCCCACGGAGATCACATCTACACCACTCTCAGCAATTGCACGAATAGTAAGTAGTGAGACATTACCAGAAGCTTCAACAGTTACATGAGGGGCTTTAGCTTTAATCCGGCGTACTGCTTCTTTCATCAGATCAGGTGCCATATTGTCCAACATAATAATATCGGCCCCTGCAGCCAGAGCTTCTTCAACCTGCTCTAAGCTCTCCGTCTCTACTTCAATCGTCATCGTATGTGGGATGTTAGCACGGGCACGACTAACAGCGCCAGCAATTCCGCCTGCACCTTTGATATGATTATCCTTAATCATTACGGCATCATACAATCCGAAACGATGGTTGGCACCACCACCCGTACGAACAGCATACTTCTCCAGCATACGATGTCCTGGCGTGGTTTTCCTTGTGTCGACCAATCGAACCGGTAAACCTCCGATCGCATTCACATACTGGCTTGTCCGTGTAGCAATACCTGATAGACGTTGCAACAGATTTAAAGCCAATCGCTCACCTGTCAAAATACTATGCGTACTTCCTTCTACCTCTGCTAACACCGTTCCCTTAGTCACAAATTGACCATCTTGAACACATGCGGTAAATGAAAGCGCTGGGTCTACGACCTCAAACACCAATTCTGAAACTGGCATCCCGGCGATAATTCCATCTTCCTTGGCATGGATGATTCCCTTAGACTGATGCCCAGCGGGCACGGTCACACGAGTTGTGACATCTCCAGATCCAACATCTTCCTTTAGCCAACCGGTAATCGATTCAATTAACTCTGCGTTATATCCGTTAAACATCATCACTAATTTCCTCCGACATTCCTTTTTCGCGATGCTGTAAAATATGTTTGCGCCACTCTATATCATTTCGTTCTGGATAATCTTCGCGGTAATGTCCGCCCCGACTCTCTTCACGCGCAAGTGCTGCTTCCGCTAGTAACAAAGCGCTAGTAAGCATATTAGCAAATTCCAACTGTTCTCGTGTATGTAGTACGGTATCAAAAATCGGCAGTTGTCGTTTTAGATCCTGTAATCCTTTCAGCAGTCCTTCACCCGTCCGACGTAGCCCCACTTGACGAACCATAATTCTTTGGAGCTTCATACGTAGCTCAACAATCGGTGTGATTGCCTTCTCTTCGCGATTAGCCTTGTAGGAAATACCTTTCCCTGTTTTTTCTAAACGATCCAACTGGGAAATGCGATCAATAATTCTCCGTCCAAACACAAGGGCTTCCGACAGTGAGTTACTAGCTAAGCGGTTTGCTCCATGAACCCCTGTGGACGATACTTCTCCACAAGCGAATAAGCGATTCACACTAGTTTCCCCATGATGACTCGTCTTGACGCCCCCCATCATATAATGCGCAGCGGGTGCAACGGGAATCCAGTCTGTAGTCATATCGAGTCCGTATCCAATACAAGTTTCATAAATCGTTGGGAAACGATGTTTGATCGTTTCGGGTGCTTCATGCGTAATATCTAAATAGACTAGGCTTGACCCTGTCTCTTCCATCTCGCTAACAATAGCTCTTGCCACGATATCCCGAGGCGCAAGTTCCAATAGTTCATGATATTTCTCCATAAATCGCTCACCTTTAATATTACGGAGAACAGCACCTTCGCCACGTACAGCCTCGGAGATCAAAAATCTCGGCGCTCCAGGATAACATAATGAGGTCGGGTGAAATTGGATAAATTCCATATCTCGAATCAACGCTCCTGCGCGATAGGCCATAGCGATACCATCGCTTGTCGCCACTTCTGGATTCGTCGTGTAACGATATAACTGACCCGCGCCACCCGAACACAGAATCGTCGCACTCCCGCGAAGAAATACCTTCTTCCCATCTGGGTGCTGGACTAAAGCCCCTAAGCATTCATTCTCCTCTGTAATTAAATCAATTACAAAATGGTTATCCCATACTTCGATGTTCGAATGCGTGGTGACTTGCTCCGCCAATGCACGTACAATTTCATAGCCGGTTGCATCACCATTAGCGTGTAATATACGACGATGACTATGTGCACCTTCTTGAGTAAGCGCTAATTCTCCATTCTCCAAATCAAAGGAAGTACCGAGCTTAATTAACTCCTGCACACCTCCAGGGCCTTCATTAACTAGAATATCCACGGAATCTGAGGAACATAATCCCGCTCCAGCAAGCAGTGTATCTTGCCGATGATACTGAGGTGAATCCTCTTCAGAGATAACGGCGGCGATTCCTCCCTGGGCATATCTCGTATTACTTTCAAGCAGCGATTTCTTAGTAATCATAATGACACGGCGATCTTCACTCGCTTTAATTGCTGTGAATAGACCCGCGATGCCAGATCCAATCACAATAACGTCCGTATCGATTACTGTCAGTTCATTAACATCAAAATCAACCAAGTATTGTGGAATCAATTACGTCACCTATCTTGAACAAGAGAGTAGCGCATACTACTTTACTTGTAGCATGCGCTCTAGGGAGGTTCTAGCTTGATCGGCAATGGCAGGAGGCACATAAATCTGTGGTTGCATTGTCTCCAGACATTTGACTAGCTTCTTCAAATTATTTACTTTCATGTTAGGGCAGACAAGGAATTTTGTCGCAAAGTGGAACTCTTTATCTGGGCTGTCCAACCGTAACTGATATCCCGTACCGTCTTCTGTCCCAACAATGAACTTTTTATTTGTGGAATTTTTACAATAGTCAAGGATTGCTGTCGTGCTTCCAACAAAATCACCCATTGCTACTACTTCTGGGCGACATTCAGGATGTACTACAAACTCCGCACCTGGGTGAAGCGCACGCATCTCTATTACGTCCTTTATGGTCAACATATCATGGGTGTTACAATACCCTTCCCAGATGATTAGCTTCTTGTCTGTATGCTGCTGAACATAATGACCCAAATTTTTGTCTGGTACCCAAATAATTTCGTCAGCATCGACTGAATTAATCACTTTAACCGCATTGGAAGATGTACAGCAAATATCTGTTTCTGCTTTGATCTCTGCTGAAGAGTTAATGTACGTTACAACTTTAGCATTAGGGTGTTTAGCTTTCATTTTACGCAAACCGTCTACATTGACCATATCGGCCATTGGACAACCTGCACGTTCATCGGGAATGAGTACAGTCTTATTAGGAGCCAAAATTTTGGCGCTTTCCCCCATAAAATGAACCCCGCAGAAAACTATGACTTCCGCATCCGTTGAAGCCGCTTTCTGGGCAAGCAAAAACGAATCGCCTCTGAAATCGGCGACCTCCTGAATTTCATCACGCTGATAATAATGCGCTAGAATAATAGCGTTACGTTCCTTCTTCAACGTAATCAGTCTCTCCCGCAGCTCGCGGTTCATCTCAGCCTTCCGTTCCTGTGCTTGAGCTTCCACCTATTAGCCTCCCCCTTGATGCTTTGCGGTTCACTGCCGCAGACTCTCTCTATCATACATCTTATTAATGCTATTCATTGAATACGCCTAAAATCGATAAGAAAGTATAAAATTTCACGATGCTAGGCAGCGAACGCTAAAGTTTATTTGTTTCGGAGCTCCACTCTAATTTCCAGCGTAATCCTCCATATACTAAATAATTACTTTGCGGTGTTTAACAACTAATTTACACAAGCAAAGTTGCGCTGTCAATCTGCTAAAATAATAAATACAACAAAAGCCCGGAGAAACATAAAACTGTTTCCCGGGCTTAATGAATTGTTCTACATTCTTACATGTGAGAAGCAGGTAAAGATAAAATTAAACGGTTGGTGTGTTACCACCATTTCCTGGACCTTTATCAGAATCATCATGATCCGGTTTCTCCGGTGCATCATTAACGCTATCCGCAGGTTCATCCACCGTTGGTTCGCTAATGATATCATTTGGAGTTGGAGCTGGCTCATCATTAGGAATATCACCAAGTGGTGCTAACGATCCCGACTCCTCTGTTTTTCCTTGAATACGAACGCGAACATCACCAACATTATCAATGACAGGCTCACCAGTTACAGTTGAACCGCCATCTCCTTCATCGTTAGTCGCGACCGCATCAGGCAATTTACCCGTCTCAATAAGCGATTTGATTTGATCCAATTCTAATGTCTCAACCTCAAGCAACGTTTGTGCAATAAGGTGAAGCTCTTTAGAATGCTCAGTCAAAAGCTGCTTACAACGTTCATACGAACTGCTAATGAAATGCTGCATTTCTTGATCGATCTCATAAGCAATTTGATCACTATAGTTCTGCTCATGTCCGATATCACGACCCAAGAATACTTGCCCTTGAGAGGATCCAAACTGCATCGGACCAAGCTTATCACTCATACCATATTGCATAATCATGCTACGTACAATGCTTGTTGCTTGTTGGAAGTCACTGTATGCACCTGTACCAATTTCACCGATGAACAATTCTTCGGCAACCCGGCCACCAAGTAATCCAGTCACTCTGTCGAGCAATTCTTGTTTGGTCGCTAGCATACGATCTTCTTTCGGCATCATAATAACATATCCGCCAGCGCGACCGCGTGGAATAATCGTTACTTTATGAACCATATCAGCATGCTCTAGGAAATATCCAACAATCGTATGACCCGCTTCATGATAAGCAACGATCCGTTTCTCACGATCACTGATCACGCGACTGCGTTTCTCAGTACCGACAATAACGCGGTCAATTGCTTCATCCACTTCACGCATCGAAATATCTTTACGATTACGACGTGCCGCCAAGAGAGCTGCCTCATTTAGCAAATTCTCTAGATCAGCGCCCGTGAAACCAGTGGTACGTTTAGCGACAACATCCAGCTTCACGTCATTGGTTAACGGCTTGTTACGCGCATGTACTTTAAGTACTGACTCACGGCCTTTCACATCTGGGCGGTCAACCGTAATTTGACGGTCAAAACGTCCTGGACGTAGCAATGCCGGGTCAAGAATATCTGCACGGTTTGTTGCAGCGATCATAATAATACCATCGTTACCTGCGAAACCGTCCATTTCTACGAGCAATTGGTTAAGTGTTTGTTCACGCTCATCATGTCCACCACCGAGTCCAGCACCGCGCTGACGACCTACGGCATCGATCTCATCGATAAAGATGATACATGGGGAGTTCTTCTTCGCATTCTCGAACAAATCCCGTACACGGGATGCACCGACACCGACGAACATTTCGACGAAGTCAGAACCTGAAATACTGAAGAATGGTACACCAGCTTCACCCGCAACTGCACGAGCTAGCAACGTTTTACCTGTACCTGGAGGGCCAACAAGTAGCACCCCTTTTGGAATCCGTGCGCCAACGGCAGTGAACTTCCGTGGATCTTTCAAGAACTCAACAACCTCAACAAGTTCTTGTTTCTCCTCATCAGCTCCGGCTACATCCTCAAAAGTAACCTTCTTCTTCTCTTCACTATAAAGACGAGCTTTACTCTTACCGAAGTTCATGACCTTGCCGCCGCCACCCTGCGCCTGATTAAACAGGAAGAAGAACAGAATGAACATAATGGCTAATGGTACGATCGATGTTAGGAAGGTGAGCCAAATACTCTCGCCTTGCATCTTCTTCCAAGTCAATTGGAAGTCATTTTGATCGCTGTAGGTTGTTATTTCCTTCAAGACATTCTCGTCAAAAGGAATAAACGTGGCGAAGTTCTTCGTCTTGGTCTTGCCTTCCTCGACGGCTTCCCTATACTTACCGGTTACCTGATAGGCGTAACCGTCAAATTTCCCGGTTAGTTCAGCAACATTGTTATCTTTCAACTGTTGCCGCAATTCATCGTACCTAGGGGTGACGGTTGTTTCTGTTCCACCGTTGAGGAATTGCACGATGCCCACCACGACTAAGAAAAGTATCAAATAAAACCCAGAATTCCGGATGAACCGATTCATCCCCTACCTCCTCTCAAAACCTTAAGTTATTTTAACATAGTCCTTCACGCTTTTACAAAAAACAGAATGTAGAATGAGGTGATATGGGTAACAGGCCCAAAGAGCCCCTAATTCACTTGGTGTATACTTCTGGCTTCAGTACTCCGACATACGGAAGATTGCGGTATCCCTCAGCATAATCCAAACCATAACCAACAACAAATGCGTCAGGTAGGATAAACCCTGCTAAATCAGCTTCCAAATCAATTGTTCGGCCAGATGGCTTATCAAACAAAGTAACGATCTTGACTGATTTTGCATTACGACGTTGCAATACATCTACCAAATAGCTTAGTGTAAGTCCACTATCGATAATATCTTCCACAATCAGAATGTCGCGTCCTTCAATTGAAGTGTCCAAATCCTTGATGATCTTTACTTCTCCGGATGATTTGGTTGAGTTACCGTAGCTAGACACAGCCATAAAATCAAGTTCGATCGGTACTGTAATTTCCTTCACCAAGTCCGCCATAAAAATAAAAGCGCCTTTCAAAATACAAATCACGAGTGGATTACGTCCTTCATATTCCTTACTAAGACGTTGCCCTAGCTCAGCAACTTTCTCCTTGATTTCTTCCTGACTAATTAGAACTTCCTGAATATCATTCTGCAAGTTAGGTAAACCTCCTACGTTATACTATGAATGCCTGAACTTAACCATAACCTGGGTATTGTTACTCGCTACCCGCAACTAAGGTAATCCGCATAACGGAAGACGTATGCTGGGTCACCATGGCAACTGTGGACCTACGAATGCCAGCAATCCACAGAATTCGGCCTTCAGCATCACTCACAATCGGAATCTGAGATCGAAGAGAGGGGGGAATCTTTTCATCAATAAAAATATCCTTCACCTTTTTGCTCCCATCTAGTCCCATAACTCTCATGATGTCTCCCGGCAGCCGGGAACGGACTGTAAGCGGATAGACCAATTGATCCGCATCAAAAACTGCCTCGTCCTTACCCACCTTATTACTCTGCTTAACGATATGTTCTGCCTCGGACCGCATAAATTGCAGTCTATGTCCCGCCCAAGGAATGGGCACTTCAGTGCGAAATGGATCTACACTGTAACTATAACCAGATAAATCACGATCCGCCACATTCGAAACAAACCGGATGATATCGTATTCCCGCAAACAACATAATCCACCACCAAGATCGAGACTCCAAGTCGTGGGCCGGTTCTGAACCGTCCCTTTTCGAATCGCTTCGATCTTAACAAAGTCACTTTCTTCCATGTTAAAAGGCAGATAATCTAATATTAGTTTAATCAACCTCCGTTGTAAAGCGGCATGTAAGGATGCAAACTGTGGAACTTTGAAGGCCAGACCTCCATCAACCTGAGATACTAAATTATCGTAGACATGAACCACCTCTTGTTGCATGTAGTCGTCTTCATCACCTATTACCTCAGCCAGACGATTTAGCGAAGCCACCAACTGTCCATTATATTGCCCCAAAAAAGGTAGCACATCCAAACGCACAGCATTTCGATCATATTTATTCAACAGATTACTGCTATCTGTTACATAAGGAATGTTAGCCGATTGACACGCCCGGACCAGTTCCGTCTTGTATATACGAAGTAAGGGGCGAATAAGTTCCACATTTCTTTCGTGCCTTGTGATCTTCATGCCTGCTAGACCCGTTGGCCCACTCCCACGTAGCAAACGCATCATAACCGTCTCCGCTTGATCATCTGCATGATGAGCTAGGGCGATGGATTTGGCTCCATATTTATCAGCTACACTATGTAGAAATTCATATCTCTTCTCCCGTGCTGCTAGTTGCGTCCCTTTACCTGTCTCCTTCATATAAGCTGGAACGTCGAAACTACCGAGTTCAAATGGGATATCAAGCTTAGCTGCTATCTCTGCAACAAACTCCGCTTCCTTGTCCGATTCCAGCCCGCGGAATCCGTGGTTAACATGAGCACACACGAGGTTCAAGCACATTTCATTATCCCTAGCTAGTTGATTGAGGATATGCAATAAAGCCACAGAATCCGGCCCTCCGGATACTGCGACTATGATGCAATCTCCAGGAGACCATAAATGATATTCCCGAGAGGTGCGGCGAACTTGTTCCACCAAACGGTTCATGCTTGGATCGTTCATATATCCTCCTCTTTCCCTTGGTTGCTTATGTATTCTCCAGATAGTTAGAATCGAAGGGTCAAATAAACTGCGCAGATGAGTAAACTAAGCGATACCACAAATGCTCCTACCATCCACCTAGGTGTCGAACGTCTTATCCTCTTCCGCTGGGTACGCGCCCCCAATGTGAGCTCTTTCCATACAGCACAAGATTCCCTTGTATCACGAAAATCTCCCATGATCGCCCGCTTGAGCCATTCCCGATAAGGAGCAAGCGATGGTTCGCTACCGACGATTGCCAACAAATCAGTATGACTTCGAGTTTGCGGGAGCTGATTAGCTGCCTTCTTTAGAGAATCCTCCGCCAACAGATGTATGCATACGACAGCAAACGAGAACCAATCATACGATGGTTCAGCCGTCCGCCCACCTGCTCCCCAGAATCCACGGTCATACCATTCCGTAAACTGCTTCACGCTTCGTCCCATCCCACTAACGCCGCCAAAATCAATCAATTCGACTTCGCCGTAAGGTGCGACCAATACATTCTCTGGCTTCAAATCACCAAATACCCAACCCGTTTCATGCAAAGACCGCAATTGTTGCAATAAATGTAGTCCGACAACCTGCATCCATTTCCCACCCTGCTGGGCAAGAAAAGTACGAAGAGGTTGACCCTTTACATAGCGCATGACGTAGAAAGGAATCTCTCTTCCCTGAAGTGAATAATCATCCACTTCCACCAAGAAAGAGGGATTCCGTTCGGCCGCCACTCGTCGCTTACCCTGCTGTTGCAGAGCTTTCAGCACGTTGATCTCCGATTGTATGTCAATGGTGTCAAAGCCCATCTTGAGCGCATACAACTTGGCACTCTCCACCTGCTTCACCAAATATACGATTCCATTTGCTCCCTGCCCCAGCAGACGCTGGATGAGGTACCGACCACCATTCCAACGTCCGATGACCATCGTCCCTGGCGGTAAGCTCGATTTATATGACGGAATCACCGAGAACTCCTTCTCTTTCATAAGACTCCTCCGGCCATAGCCCGTGTCCATTTCTATTAAGTGTACCATAACGGAAGAATTCCATCACCTTCAAGATGGCCGGTCCAGTTGGAGTAGCACCTCTCATAGCGAGCCGTTGAAAGATCGATCGTGCCGAGCCTAAGTCTACCGTCCAATCCACATCTAACACTGCGTCTTCACCACTACGATGACCAGGGAAATGGAACACGGCTAACTTACTTTCTCCCTTCCGCGCACCAAGACTCAGCATCATATCTTGTATTGCGTCTTCTACAGCAGCTAACTTTGGTTTCATGCTAGCGCTAACATCGATTAACAAAGCTACCTGCAAAGGGCTTGTCTCTGCCATTTCATCAATGACCTCTACAACTTGAGAACGTTTATCCGGAGGTAAGTCCTCTACGGACTGATCACCTAAAATATGTCTTATCTCTCTATTAACCGCCTGCTGAATAGTCTGAACCACCGTCTTCCGGGTCAGCATCTGCATCGTTTGAGCTAGCTTTTCCGTACCTGATAATTGGCTCATTCCGCCACCAGCTTTAGCAATCTCCGCTATTTCGATGCTTCCCAATTCACCAATCGTACCGTAATCAACAATTCCAACCACATTCACCGTAATTCCATCTTCCCGAGCTAAAGCTGCTGCCATAACCGGACTTTCTCCCACATTAGAGCATCCGTCCGTAATAAGCATGATTTGCTTCATTATCATCCCGCCTTTCATCTTCTTTGTCCGTGACTCTCTCTTCTCTATCATTTCCAGAGATGAACAAATTCAAACCATAGAGAGCCAAAACAAAAGACGGGAATATATAACGGGTAAGATGCAAGACCAAAAAGAACCTGAGGTTTTCCCTCAAGTTCTCTCTGCTCGAACTGGATTAATTGCTCCTACTGAAGATACCCATATTTACGGTTGTTCAAAATAACCAATAGATATAGCATATTGAATCATCCGTGTGAAAAACGAGCGATCCATCTGCTGACATGTAACATTGGATCCTCTCAAATATTCGATCGTTTGCGGGCAAGTATACCTGTAAGGACTATTCTTAGCTCCGTCCCCTTCAAGCTGAGCCATGGCTAGCTCCAATCCACTGGCATCCTTAGGTTGACTACTATCCAACAGCCATGATTCATAATCCCGAATATCCATAAGTTCAATGTAATAGCCATATTCTCTGAAGTTTTCAATCATGTCGACATACGGAACCTGAACAGGATTACATATGTGGAACATTCTGCCCACGGTCCCCTGATGGAGCGCCAAAGAGATAATCGCTTCTCCTGCATAGTCTATCGGCGTGATATCTACCTGCCAGTTAACCCGCGGTGCTTTCTTCAATAGAATCATAGCTTTCAGCATTCTATAAAAAGCATTACTATCAATATTCCGTTGGAATACGCCCGTTTGCGAATGACAAGATAGATTGCCTACTCGATAAACGGTTGCCGCAACACCTTCCATTTCACAAGTACGTACAACCAGCTTTTCTGCTTCTAGCTTGCTGTTCGTATATACACTATCGAGAGAGACCGAATGATCATACGACTCCCTACTCGTGAACTGGTCCCATTGGCCGCTCAAGGCTAATTCTTCTGGAATTCCTACTGTTGAGACAAAATGGAAGCGAGCATTTCGTTTGCCTCTGACCAACCCTAGCAGGGAATATGTACTCTCAACGTTCACCCGATTGAAATACTCTGCCTCACCGAAATGCTTCACTTCAGCTCCGCAATGAATAATAGAATCCACTTTCTGCCGTAGCAATTCAGTGTTAGTCACCGTTAATCCCAAACTGTACTTCTCCAAATCACCCTGAACAACAATGACCTGGTTCTCCAGCTTCTCTATTATTTCTTGGCCAAAATAACTACTCATCACATGGGTAAGACGTTGACGTGGTTCCTCCCCTAAAGACGGACGGACCAAACAGTAAACTACGACATTGTCCTTCCGGTTTAGCAACTCGTATAGAAGTCGTGATCCTAAATACCCCGTAGCCCCAGTTAACAGAATATGCTGCTGGCTGTATTCTGTATCCTTGATGAATGGATTAATAAAGGAGAGTGGATATTCAGATAGATCCCTAATCTCACCATTGTCCTGGTCCATCTCATCTTCAGGAGCCGATTGGTTCAATGCGGTTACTCTCTCTGCCAATTTCTCAATCGTAGGAAATAAGAAGAAGTCGTTTATTTTTAATCTAGGGAACTGTGGTTTTAACTTGACTAATATCTCCAATATTTTTAGAGAATGCCCCCCAATTTCGAAGAAATCATCCTGAATGCCTATATTTGTACGATGAATGGCACTCTCCCAAGCGGTAGCAATTTCTCGTTGCAGATCGTTCTGAGGAGCCATATAATCTGCGTCCTGTTCATCCTCGGTTACCACTTCAAGCAGCGCTAGTTGCTTACGGTCTATTTTGCCGGTAGGGGAAACAGGTAACGACTCCACAACATAAAAATAGCTAGGAACCATGTATACAGGAACCTTGGTCTTCAGGAATTGCACTAGCTCATTCTTCGTTAGGACCTCGCCCGCCTTCGAAGTATAGAATGCGACTAACATTTTATTACCGTCAGCATCTAACTTAGGGATCACAACTGCATCCTTGATGTATTCATGCTTAGCCAGATTATCTTCGATTTCCCCAATCTCGATTCGAAAACCTCTTATTTTTACCTGCAAATCCTTCCGGCCCATGTAGTGAATACCATCCTCTTGCAATTGCACCAAATCCCCAGAACGGTAATATTTCTTACCTGACTCTGGATCAACCGGATCTATTACAAAGGCCTTCTCGGTCAATCCCGGCTGGTTCAAATAGCCTTTAGCCAAACCAACGGAGTGAATCAATAGCTCGCCCATGACGTTCAGCGGACAAGGTTGGTTATGTTCATTTACAATTAGCACTTCGTAGTTAGAGATGGGTTGACCAATACATACGCTCGATGTGTGTTCAGGAACTACATAATCAATGGTATGCGTAGTCGTCACAACCGTAACTTCTGTTGGCCCATAAGCGTTCACGATCACGGGATTGTGATGAAGTTTCTGCTGAAATGTCCGTACGACCTCTCCAGTCAACGCTTCGCCACCAATAACAAAGCTTTTGATTCCCGTATATTTCAACGCATCCTCATCAATGAGATAAGTGGATAATTGATTGAAAAATACAGTTGGCAAAATACCAATTCGTGTTGCTCCCGTATATTGAATAGCTGAAGTGAACATTTCCACCGAAAAACGCTCTTCACCCGTCAGCAAATGTAATCTAGATCCGCTACAAAGGGAACTGAATATATCGTACACGGACGCATCAAAGCTGAATGTAGAATACTGTAGAATGACATCCTGCTCACTGAGTTGCAAATGGTTCACCGTATCCACTGCCAGGTTAATCACCCCAACATGAGGAATTAAGACACCCTTAGGTTTACCCGTAGTGCCAGAAGTATAGATAACATAGGCTACATCATCCCCTGTGACAGATACATTACAAGTATCATCTGAATATACATCAAGACCCGTATCCATACAAAAAATGGCATCGTCTAAATTTCTCCCGGCAAGCAGCGTAGTTAATCGAGTGGTATAGCACTCTTTTGTAATGACAACAGGACAGTCTGTATCGGAAATAATATAGGCGTTCCGATCATCTGGATGCTCGGGATCAAGGGGAATATAAGCTCCCCCAGCCTTCAAAACACCTAGCATAGCAATCACAGCTTCGATACTTCGCTCCATGAATATCGATACAAATCCGCCTTTAACCAATCCCCGCTGTTGTAGCATATGAGCCACTTGATTGGACAAATTATCAAGTTGTCCATATGTGAGCTCTTGCGGGCCGGATGATAAGGCAATACGATCACGGAACCGCCGCACGGTCTCCTCCAGCATAGCAGGAACATTCAAAGCGTCAGGCAATACTGTAGACGTATCATTAAGTTTGTCATACGCATCCTTATCTTCTTCCGTAAGAATAGGAATGCTTGCTATAGCAATGCTGTCATCGACCAGCGAGGTTTGAACAATACATTGATAATGACCTGCGAACTTACGAATCGTACTCTCTTTGAATAAATTTTGATGATAGGAGATATCAATCGTCCATTGACCATCTCCTTTGTTCACATACCAGTTTAAGCAACTAGGTGCGTAGGTTCTGTCTACTCCATATAGGGTCTCTATAATTGGAGAATGTCCTATAATGTGCTCAATTTCACTTAGGGATAGAGGAGTAGAATGTTCTACTTTGAGCTTAGCGGATAGCTGCTGGTACAGCTTTCTAAAGGAAATGTTCCCGTTAATAACCATCCGTACTGGCATCAATTCTCCGTTACTTCTTTTTACTCCAACAATCTGGTCTTCTTCTCCACTCATTCTATAAAGGAATATAACATAGCAGGTTAACATCCATGTCTGCAAATCGAAATGTCCCTCAAAATGACCCATTTGATCTCTGCTAACATCCAGTATAAAAGTCGTTCGCTTAATCTCTGTAACGGATAGATGTTTGGGATAATCAGTGAACATATTCCATCCTGACAAAGGTGGTTTGAACTCATTGATCCAATACTCTTTGGTCTTTTCTGATAACAGTAGGGTATTCATCGGTATTTGCTCCTTAGCTCATCTATGCTGATCTATAATTTCAGTCCGGCAACAAGACTCTCCAGCTTCTCTGAAATTTGATTCATTTGCTGTGCAGAATCTACAATTTTATTGGATGAAGAACGCTGCTCTAAAGCTCGTGTCTTGATTTCATCGGATACAGCCGCATTTCTCTCTGCCAATTGGGCAAGTTGTTTGATCGCTGCTGTAATTTGCTCCGTCTCTGCAACCATCTCTTCCGTTGCCGCAGATACCTCCTGAATTTGACTCGTCACCGCATCTGTAGCCATCAGAATTCCACCAAACAATTCACCCGTCTGTTGTACAATGTTGATGCCGACCTTAACATTCTGCTCACCTTCATTGATTGATTTAACGGCTGTCAGGGTTTCCTGCTGAATGTAATGAACTAAATCTGTAATCTTCTTAGCTGAGTTACCAGACTGTTCCGCAAGCTTCTTCACTTCATTAGCAACAACTGCAAAACCTCGTCCGTCTTCACCTGCTCTAGCCGCTTCAATGCTGGCATTAAGCGATAATAGGTGGGTTTGCGTAGCGATATCTGTAATTACCTGCACAATTTCCTCAATCTCACCAGAACGTTCTTGTAAACGTTCAATGGAAACGACGGAATCCATTACAGATTGATGAATAGAGTTCATCTGGTTCATTACTTTTACGACATTGTCATTACCTTGCTCCGATTGATCTCTCATTTGCAGAGAAGCTTCGGATACGGAGGAAGTGCTTCCAGCGATCGTATTGACCCCTGAAGTGATTTCCTCAAGTGAGGTTACCCCTTCCGAGATGGATTTGCTTTGCTGCGATACCTTCTCAGAGATCTCCTCAATATTTTCGGTAATAGCCAAAGAGTGCCCATGATTTTCTTCCATTGTTGTCGATAGCACTTTAGACTGTTCTGCAGATTGAATGGAAACCGACTTTATCGTTGTTACTAAAGTATTAATATTGGCTACGGTTGAGTTAAACTTCGCATTTACCTGACCAAGCTCATCCTGACTTGTCTTTAACTGCACGCTAAAATCACCCTGGCTAAGTTTATCCAGAGCTTGCATTAAATCCTTAACTGGAGCGAATGTACGTCTGGTAGTCCAGAACTGGAATATCAAAATTAAGATAATGGTTATAATCAGTGCAATTGTAGTATATTTCAACAAATCCTGCTTACCTTTCAAGATCAAACTAGCGTCAATATCCATCCCCATATATGCAAACACCTTGCCCTGCTCATCCTGAAAAGGATAGAACACGGTTAGCCAGGTTCCATAATCATCCTTATAAGGTTTAGTAAAAGTAATCTCTTTGGTCTTAAGTAGTTCCTTTACTCCTTCAATATGAAAATCTACTTGTCCCAGATTATCACCCAAATTCAAGTCTTCTCCAGCAAACATATCCAGAATGGCTGTTGGGAAAGCAATCATCAACGTCTTGTTGCCTTCTACAATCTCTGAGCCAAAGATATATCCTTGGGCAACATTAGGATGTGTCGCTGACAATTCATCAAATATTTCAGTTACTTTCTTCTGGATAGCTGAATTTCTGTCCGTACTAGCCATAGCTTCGGCCGCTTCTGCGGGGGTGATTTTGTTCTTCCAAGCCTCCATGACTAGCTGTGAATCAGATTCCAGTTGATTGGTAAGAACCTCGCCTTGAATATAATAACTAGCTGTAATTAAAATAGCTCCCGTTAAAACAACAGAAAGACTAGCCAGTAGCATGTTCTTAAAAACAATACTTCTGTTAGTCACAATCTTGAATACATTATGTAACTTCATTTTATGTCTCCTCATTCGTATCTTAGTATGAATCTATTTGAATCTATTATGTAGGTCTTGATGGCTAAACCTTCATCACCATACCTATTCCCCCTTCAATGTCTAAACTTCTAATATTCCGAGAACAAAAAAAATGACCCATAGCAAAAAAACACCATAGATCACCAATTTTTGTGCAACTGGCTGACATCTCCCACCAAGGTAGGAAGGAAGTCCCTATAGCTTTGCGTCACTACTTTTCAGTAGTTTTGCCGAAATATTTAATTATTTGAGAATAGATTGAAAAAAATAGTTACAAAAACAAAGATAGTTCTATTTTACTTCATTCCCCTAAACTATTCCATATTTAAAAAATATACTAAAGGAATTTTATGGATTTAACTCGGTGGGTCAGCACAAAGAATCAATCTAACTCACGGTACGAGGTCGTTCTAATCTACTGATACCTGGTATATTGAGCGTTGCCCATTGCGGGCGTAAGTGATCAACCTTCACTACCACAACGGTCATATCGTCTAGAATGAGATTTTGCTGATATCGAATGACTGAATCTAGCAGGCGGTCAGCCATCTCCTGGGGCTCTTCCTCTTGAATTTCTTGGATCAATCGTTTGATCCACAATTCCTTATTCACAGCGTGACCTGGAGCATCATAAATTCCGTCTGTCATCATAATCAGTGTGTCCCCCGGGTATAATTGTACGGTTACCAAGTCAATCTCAATCTCCTGTATAATTCCGATGGGTAAATTGCTGGCTGATACAGGAATCACCTCTTGCCCACGCTTGATGAAACTTGGCGAGGATCCAATCTTCATAAATGTAGTCCGGGCAGAATATTCATCGATCAATGCCAGGTCCACCGTGGCATAAATCTCATCCGGTGATCGCAGCATCAGAATAGAATTGACCGATTTGATGGCCAGGGTCTCATCCATACCGGATTGCAACAATTGTTCGAGAATATTTAGAGCAGTACTGCTCTCCATCCTCGCCCGCTCCCCATTGCCCATACCATCACTGATCGCTACCGCGTAGGTGCCGTTTCCAAGCTCCATGGCACTAAAGCTATCACCTGAAAGTAAATCGCCACCTTTAGCTGCACCCGCCACCCCGGTAGTAATCTCATAGGTCTTGGCTGACCCAAAAGTAACACATGCAAGGCCTTCTCTTCCGCCAAGCGAAGTTTCATTGATAACTGCAATATGTTCAACTAGAATATCCGACAATAACGGAGCTATAATCTTCCGGCATTCGTCGTACCCACGAGTATAAGCATGTACAATCTCGATCTCTACGTTCCCATGATCCAGATTAACAATATCGATACTTTGGATGGATAGACCCATCTGCTCCAGTGCTTCCCTAATCTGTTCCTCCTGCCGATACATCGCTTGTCCTTCCCGCTTAATCTCCTTGGCCAGGTCTTCCATAACCTGCGAGACACCCGAGAGCTGCTCAGCCACAAGCTGACGACTATCGTATATTTGCCGTTTCCAATGCATATCATGTTGATAGAGGCCGTACTCATGCTTCATCACTTCTAATACTTGCTCCGTCTTGGAGCAAATTTTGCCCCACTTTGGAGGGAGCTGCTCCTTGCTCAAATTCGGCTTATCTTCAATCATTGTCATCATATCGGTCATATATTTATAGGTTTGATAGAACTTACCGTCCCAGCATGAATTGCGGCGAAAGCAGTTCCCACAAACTTCTTCCGTCACAGAATTCATGAAGTGCTCCATATCCCTGTTATGTCTCGCCATCTCACCAGAACCTGAGGTAACCCCGAAACTGTGAGATAACTGTTTAAATACATGTGAAAATTTCGTTACCCGCTCTGCAGTAATATCTCGTACACGCTTCGCATATTCTTGCTGTGTATTGATATGATCCTGCGTGCCAGGAACATATTTGGAGATGGCGCTAATTAAACCTTTTGGCGTCAGAAGAAACATCCCTACAGCGATGCAACTCTCCCAAGTTGAGGACAATACATCGGCTGGCCCCGTGAGATAGATGGACAAGATAGAGGAACCCAGTAACATCCCGAAACCGACTGCCCATTTACGTCCTTCGCGTAGCATTCCAGCCAACATCCCTGAAAAAGCTAGTAGACTCATTTGATAGAGTGCCGATGTATCAGCCAAACTAAGAATCAATCCGGTAACAACGCCAACCGACGCCCCTAGCGGTGCACCGCCTACTAGGGCAAATATAAGAATCAAATATCTCGATAGTACATGCTCTATGGATAACCCACTAATTTCCCAACCAACCGAACCAGTCATTACGGAAGCCAGTAAAATAACGAGACATAAAATTTCCTCATTACGCAGTTGATACGTTTTCTTGCGATAAGTCAGGATTGGCAGTGCCTGAATAAATACCAAAGTGAGCACAAAGCTTAACACTGCATCCATTACTATCATGGTCATGGCATACCAAGTAAGGGACGGACCAACGATAGCATTAAACAGACCTACGAAAAAGGTGGACGTGAACACCATTAACGGCGCATAAGATATATCCGCCCGATCGAACGACTCTACTCCTTTGTGGATCAAATAGAATATGAGCAACTCTGCAGCAATAACGATGACATGATTACCCTGAACGGGTGAAAATAAAGCTCCAGCAACCATCGACGCTCCAGCTAAGATGGCGATATCCCGGCGCATAAACATAATCACTGCGAAGAATGCGGCAGCAAACGGAGACAATTCCCCTAGGATTGTTGCTTTGCCTAGCAAAAAGCCCATGAACATCAGTAACCAGTTCCATTTATTTGCCCCAAGGATTGTACTGAATTTATTCACCATGGGGATGCTTGTCCACCCGTTCCACCACGTTGTCTTGATCGGCTCCTTCGCCTTCTTCATCCCTGGGAATGAGATGACATTCCACTTCTCCATCGTCCCGGCACCACCAATTCTAGTTTTTATAAGGTATGTCCCATTATAGGAGGGCGAAGATGGAAAGTTTGTCAGATGTCCGCATAGGTACAAAAGAATTTTCCGACAAATTGAGAGGGAATTACGAAACACCACGAACGTAGACGCACACTGTATCTGGCTTTCCTTATACGCCTTTATGTTCGCACATATTTGCATGATCTCTACAGAAGAATATCAACTCCTCACGCTGAGATAACTGGAAATGCGTAATAACCTGTCGGCAAAAGAGGGAAGACGACAAAAAAAACATGGATGGGTAATGGAGGCACGAAGTTTGCCCTAATTTCAAAATAAACACAAAAAACCGTAGGCAATCGCAATTGCCTACGGTGGGTTTAATATATAATTTGCGGAATTATACTCGTTTGGCTCCGCGTCCTCCGCGTTTGCCTTCGGTGTTCTTCTTCAGTGAAGAAATACGTTCCTCACTATCTTTAAGGAAACGTGACACCTTATCTTCAAATGTAGCTTTACCAACAGGGGGTTTAAATGAACGACCTCCCCGATCTCGGTTAAATCCACCACCACCGCCGCCACCACTTGGACGGTTTCCATCTCTTCCGCCACCTGGCGGTCGATCAGGCCTTGGTGCACGAGGCGGTCTAGCAGCCTCTACTGGTTTGTCTACAGTTTGCTTAATGGATAGTCCGATCTTACCGTCCTTATCGACATTAATTACCTTCACGGTAACCGCGTCGCCTATCTTCAGATGATCGTTGACGTCTTTAACGTAATTGTCGGCGATTTCCGAGATATGAACGAGACCCGTGACACCTCCTGACAGATCCACAAATGCTCCGAAATGCGTGATGCCTGTCACTTTTCCTTCTAACTTGGTGCCCACTTCTATTGCCATAAAATGAAATGATCCTCCCTTAAAAATATACAGTCAGTTCTCACAGTCTTGACTGCGGTGATTTGATTATACCGAATGACTCAAACAAGGTCAACAGACGTATATCCCTTAAGTCAATCATTCCCCGTCTCTGACTCCGATACCCGGACTGGAATTTCTCCTGGTTTGTAAAGACCGTATTTCTTCATTGCAATTTGGCCGATATATTCGGGATCTTGAAGGCGGTTTAATTCATATTGTAATTGATTCAAGCTTTGTTGACTCTTTGTTAAGGAGGCCTGTCTCTCCTCAAGCTCTTGTGACTTCGCTTCGATCTCCCCAGATTGGGCTATGAAAGTATATCCCGCCCAACCGAAGAACAGGATCATACACCCCATCCATAAACGAAGCCGCCTGCGTGCCCCGGTAGAACTAGAAGAAGCTTGGCCTTTGTTATTGGATTTCGTCTTAACTGAGCTCACCTGGGCACCTCCAAACCATCAATTCTTACCGAACCATTGTTGCCATATTCTAATTATCCGCTGTTGTATGTAGCGAAAGCCATCTATAATTCGAAGACGCTTTACAATTGGTCTAGTTGTCCATATTAAAAGTTTCCAAAGCGGCAATAACGTGATCCGTCCAAGAAACAACAATATGATCCCAACAAAACCCAAAAGTAATTTCATTAGTTTCAACAGCCATAGTATTGGAGCAATTAACAAAATCTGAACTACTCTTACCGTTATTGCATAAATTTGTCTAACTATCCTAATTAACATTACCACAAAACGTTCTGTTATAACACTGAGGAACAAAAAATAAGCCCAAACTCCTATAAACAGCCCTAGGAAGACATAGAACCTCAGTTCACCATGATTACTGTGATAAAGATTTCGAAATACGAACAACGAGGCGGCAATCCAATAGATCAAATCCAAAGTGTGGACACTCCAGCGCGGGAAACGAAGTTGTCCCGATATCACGCGATAGCTGTCAAAGGCAGTCCCCATGATTAACCCAGAGAATAACATCCACAGTAGGGTGGCCCACTGCATCTGTAGATTCATCGGAATAGCTTACCCATCAATCCCTTGCCCGATGACTTAGAGCCAGGATCCAAATAGGACAGAGAATTAACCAGGCCTTCGATACTGACGAGTCCCTGCTCCAAATTTAAATTCTTAATATGCAGATTTTGGCCGCGAATCGTTAAATGCCCAAGCTCGGTCTGCAGCAGGAACTCCTCACTGTCGAAGCTCTCTACATTGAGGACACCGCAAATCTCCAACAGCTTTCTTTGCAGTAAATGCAGTTCCTGACGTTTTCCTTTACTTTGTTCGATCATGGCATGTACCCCTCCTTCTTACAGATAGCTTATGGAGGGGATGCTGCCTTTAGAACTCCATATAAAGAAAGAAGCATGCCTCAGAATAACAAAGGCATGCTTCTTAAAGTCCAATCATTCAGGGCCAGTCTAACCCGGTTTCCTTCACGATCGGTTCTTCCTTAACCAAGGTATACATGGTGGCAGCGTCTTCCTTACGAGTTGATTCAGCTAGTCGGTCGACAGAAACCGTCACCAGCTTCTGGCCAAATTGAACGGTAATTTCATCGCCAACTTTGACCGCACTACTCGGTTTAGATTCACGCCCGTTGATCAGAACTCTCCCCTGTTCGGAGATATCCTTCGCCACCGTGCGACGCTTGATTAACCGCGACACCTTCAGGAATTTATCAAGACGCATTATTTTACAGCTTCTTTAAGTTTGTTACCTGCTTTGAAAGCTGGAACATTCGATGCAGGGATTTCAATTGTCATACCCGTTTGTGGGTTACGGCCTGTACGACCGGAACGTTTACGAGTTTCAAAAGTACCAAAGCCGATCAATTGTACTTTGTCTCCGTCTGCAAGTGCACCGGTTATTTCACCGAGGAATCCATTTAATACAGACTCAACGTCTTTTTTGGTCAAACCACTTTTACTTGAAATGTTGTTGATTAGGTCTGTCTTGTTCATTAATAATGCCTCCCATATAGTTAAGAAAATAGGTGATATGCAGCAGTATAAACAGCGTAAGCTTGGTACAACCGCTAGAATATCTTGTATGAATATTCTTTCTTGAAGCCCGAATTCCTGCTCCAAAGTGATAAATATTTTGTTTTTTTCGCAAAATTAGACGAAATTTAGTATTTCCTGCATATTATTGTATACCTTTGGCCTTAGCTTCATCCCATAAATTGTCCATTTCAACCAAGGTACTCTCCCGCGGTGTTTTCCCCCGCTCACGCAGTATCTCCTCTACATATCCGAAACGCCGTACAAATTTGAGAATCGTCAACGATAGTGCTTCTTCGGGATCGACCCCAATAAAGCGAGCTACGTTAACAATCGAGAATAACACATCACCAAGCTCCCTTGTCTGCTCAAGTGGATCAAGCCCACCTTGCACCGCATCCTTAAGTTCACCCAGTTCTTCCTCGATCTTAGACCAAGCCCCGTCGATATGATCCCAATCAAACCCTGCCTTAGCTGCCTTCTTCTGTAGTTTATATGCTTTCATCAAGGCAGGCAAATCTCGAGGCACGCCATCCAGTACAGAGAGCTCCTCAGGCCTAATGCCTTTTTGCCGCTTCTCCTCCGCCTTCATAGCTTCCCAGTTGTTAAGCGCCGCCTCAGCATCCTCAGCACTGAGCTCTCCAAATACGTGAGGATGACGATATAACAACTTCTCATTCAGCTCTTGAACGACATCATATACTGTAAATGCTCCGGTCTCCTCTTCAATCTGAGAGTGAAGCATAATTTGCAGCAACAGGTCACCAAGTTCTTCACGCATATGATCCGGATCATCATCATCGATCGTCTCTAGAACCTCATAAGTCTCCTCAATCAGGTTCTTGCGGATCGATTGATGCGTTTGCTCGCGGTCCCACGGACAACCCTCAGGGCTACGAAGGATAGTAACAATCTCATGAAGCCGCTGAAAGCTTCGAATCCGCAAATTATCATCCTTACTCGCCGGAACGTATACGAGGGACAGATTCCCATACCCTTCCGTACGATCAAGCTCATAGAGTGGCACCGTAATGATCTGTTCCTGTTCATCTACCCCAAGCGCATGACCAATAACGACTTGATAGTCATCAGGATAGATTTCCATCAGACTCAGCTTCACTTCTGAGGCCGTAAAGACATCATATACTTGTCCAATCAGCGTATGCATCCGCGGATCAATATTGGCGGGTGATAACCCTGAGGCATCAAGCAATTGGAATCCTTCGATGGGATCAAATCCAAACCGAAGGAAGGCCTCATCAATAAAGCTCTCTCCACCGATAACATTCAGTTCGATCTCTTCCTGCGGGCAACGTCCCCTGAGTAGCTTTACTGTGGCTTCTGCTACCATCGGATGACCCGGGACGGCATATACAATCGCTTTGCCCCCAGATTCTGATTTAGCACGCGTGATGAGTCTCTCTGTAATTTCCTTATAGACGGAGGGAAAGTCCGCTTTCTCCTCGTATACCTCATCAAATGATGAGAAGGTTACTCCTGTCTCTTCCAACCATGTAACAACGGGATGATCCTTCGTACGTACATACCGTTCTTGCGCAACTTGAAGCTGTTTTAAGCTTCCCAGAGTCAATCGGTCGGGATCTCCGGAGCCTAGTCCAACAACTGTAATGATGGCGCTCATTCTTTCACACTCCTGTCCCGCAAATATAAAAGCAGCGAATAAGTATACGTACCCGACGTATTCAAGTCTGCCTCAAAGGCGGGTCAAATTCTTGTAATTACTATACCACTAGTTCCGGTCGTTTACTAAAACCTAAGGTGTATGAGGCGAAGGTGCCTTGTCACTGAAAAGAATGGAAAGCTAACAGAGGCCGCAAGGCACCAAAAGTGATTATAGGGTATTGTAAGTGCCGTTAGGCGCGATGAAGGCCGTGCAGGGGCGGCAGAGACTGCATACGGCCAGAAATGCCACAAAAGCCGTTAGGCCCAATGAGGGCCATGCAGGGGCGTCACTGAGCGCGAGCGACCCCGAAATGCCGTGAAGGCCATTAGGCGCGGTAAAGGCCTCTTAGAGGCGGCAGTGACTGTGGGCCGACCTCATCATGCCGCAAAGCCGTCAGACACGACGAAGGCCGCCCAGGCGCCAGTTGCGGCCGTGTCCCGGGGCAAGCGGTAGTTCGGGCGAGAGCGTTAGGGTGCTTAGCGCAGCAGCCCCAGACGCCGAAGCGCGCTTAGCAGCTTCGGCCCAACGCGCGGCAGCGCGGACAGCTCCGCCTCGCTCAGCAGGCGCGTCCGCAGCACAGCTGCGGCGAATACGGCTGCGCCGAGCAGCACGCCGAGCAGACTCTCCACAACCGCCGCTAGGCGGGTGTGCGGCAACGAGGCTGTGGCGAAGCGCAGCAGGGTCAGTGCCGCGGCGAGCGCAAGCGCCGCGGCAGCAGGGCGCAGCAGCGCGTCACGGACGCGCAGCGCGATCCCTGCGCGTCGTAGCAGTAGCGCGAGGTTCAGCGCGGCTGCTACGGCGTAGGCGACGATGCCGGCGATAGCGGCACCGTCTGGGCCTAGCTGCGGCACGAGGAGCATGTTCAGCACCAGCTTTAGCACAGCTGCAGTAAGCAGGTGTAGCGCAGGCGCTCGAACGTAACCAAGGCCTTGAAGCAGGGCAGCCGTTACAGTAACGAGTGCTCCAGGTGCCGCAGTCCATGCGACCCAGGCCATCGTTCCACTCCCAGCCACATCACCGTACAGCATCACATTAATCGGCTCAGCTAACATAGCCAGACCAATTGAGGAAGCTAGACCTATCAGCCAGAACCAACGCAGCGCCACACTCGACTGACGCCGAATCCCCTCAAGGTCGCTTCTCATTTTCAACTCCGCCAGGGAGGGAATAAAGAGCACAGAAAGCGAAGTTGCAATCATGGTCACCAGTTGAACTAGAGGAATCCCCCGGTTATATATACCGACCTCTATCATCGCCCCTATTTCGCCCCCGCTCCCTCGAAGTAGGCGCGGCAATGTAAATGTATCTACCAGACTGATCAAAGGCACGGCTAGCGAAGCCAAGCAGATCGGGATCGCATAACGAAGCATACTCCGTAGAAGACCCCAACCCCATTCCCCTTTATCCAACGATATCTCACGAGTGCTCTTAGTGTGTTTCTCCGCTGGGGAGACCGTCACCATTTGGATCTTGCTCTCGCCTCTGCTGTACCTACGCCAATACATCAGCATAACAATAAGCCCTGCTACTCCGCCCGCAGCTGACCCAGCTAAAGCCCCACCCGCGATCAAATCATCTGAGGATCCTATACCACCCAAATAAACTAACAAGACGATCATAACCGCTACCCGGACAGCCTGTTCAATTACTTGAGAGACAGCGGTGGGCATCATATCTTGCAACCCTTGAAAGTAACCGCGCATCGCTGCACTAAGCGGTATAAATAACAGCGCTGGAGCTGAACTCCGTAGCGCCGGAATTAACTGACTACTTCCAATCAGACGCGATAGAAAAGGAGCCCCAAAATACATAAGAAAACTACATGCCACACCTAGAATAGCCATCACTATCGTAGCCATCCGAAGTACTTCTCGTTTGCCAGTTTCCTGCCCTACAGCGTGACGCTCCGCTACAAACTTCGAGATCGCTGTTGGAAAGCCCGCCGTCGCCAGTATGAGCAAAATCGTATAAAAGGGATAAACGGTGTTATAAATCCCAAAGACACCGTCGCCCCCTATATTCTGTAATGGAATCTTCTGTAGGGTACCAAGCAACTTGGTTACAATCGCTGCCAAGCTTAGCACTGCTGCCCCTTTAAGCAACTTAGAGGGTCCTGTTTGTTGATTATATTCCTTCATGAGTTCCCTACTTTACGGAGAAATTCTTATAATGACCTAGTACTGAGATCCATTATATGACGAATTGCCTCCTCCGTAAAAGCTAAGCATCTCACTTTACCCTTATAAAACGACAAAAAGAACACACTCCCGTGTAATCAGGGCGGCTTAGCCAATCTGATTGACGGAAGTGTGTATGTAGCAAAATTTTTATGTCAGGAGACATTTACTGCTCCATTTGTTTAGCTAGAAAACCAGCAGCTGTTTCAGCCATTTTTGACTCAAGCTCAGACATCTTGACGGAATCATCTTTGTTCAAGAGAATCACAGTACCGATTGGATCTCCCCCTGAAATGATGGGCGCCATCACAAATGAAGAAATGTTCTCTGGGTGGTCTTTATTAATTTCATAAGTTCCCGAGTTTACTTCAACAATAATCTTACGGCCTTCCATACAATTCTCTAACAACATGCTAATCTGTTTATCCAAATATTCCTTCTTGGATGCTCCTGCCACGGCAATCAATGTATCCCGGTCAGAGATTAGCGTAATATGACCCGTACTCTCAAATAATGATTCAGCATATTCCTTGGCGAAATCGCCTAACTCACCAATTGGTGAATATTTCTTCAGGATAACCTCACCATCACGGTCCACAAAAATCTCTAGTGGATCCCCTTCTCTAATCCGCAAGGTGCGACGGATTTCCTTAGGTATTACCACACGGCCCAGATCATCGATACGGCGTACAATTCCAGTTGCTTTCATTTTATAAGTTGCCCCGCTTTCTAAAGAAGTTTTGAAATACGATACGGTGTAACGGATTTTATTTAACCCGCACGTTATTACAACATCAAGAGCTTCGTATAACCAACTTAGTGATGTTTGTAAGAAGTGGTGGGATTCGGTTACTGTGATTCTAACCATAGTATTCATCCGTTTTCAGCGACTTATTCATCCGATTTATCGGTGAATTTTGAAACGTTAGTCCCTTCGCAGAGACAAGAAAGCAGCGCGAGTTATCACGCTGCCTCTTATTACTATAACTCAAACTTTCCTATGGAAGCAATTATTTGGCACTGTTGGTATTTGTATCAGTTTCTTCAGTCCCTGTGTTGGTCCCAGTATCCGGTGTTGTAGCACCATCTTTATCTTCTGTTCCTTCAGTTCCTTCAGTTGTATCAGCTGCCTTTTCAACCTTAGGTAGCTTGATTTCCTTGATGATCTTTGTCTCTAGTTCACCATTCATAAACTCGTCCAACTTATTGGAAGCTACCGTTGTTTTCACTGTTTCCTTCTCTTCATCGGTTAGTCCTTCGAAAGTCTTCTCATTCCGTGATTCCACACGAATAATATGATATCCATAAGCTGTCTCTACCGGTTCGCCTATTTCGTTAAGCGGTTGCGTCAGAGCAGCTTGCTTAAATTCTTCTACCCATTTATTAACTTTAGCATTCTCATACAATCCACCGTTAGCATTGGAACCACCGTCGGTACTGTATTCTTTGGCAAGAGTTGCAAAATCCTCACCCTTGTCCAATTTTGCTTTAACTTCATTCGCTACTTTTAGCGCTTCTTCTAAAGTATACTTCTCGTTACCTTCGGCATCCTGCAAACCAATTAGGATATGACGGACTGAAGCTGTTGTGAAATCGTCCTTAGTTGCTTCGAATTCAGCTTTAACTTCTTCATCTGTAACCAGATTCAATTGACCTTCCATTACCGTATAGACACGAACCATATAATTCTGGAATTCTTTCTCTGTCACTTTTTGTGCATCGAGCATTGCTTTAAACTGATCTTCGCCATATGCTTCTTTCATTGCCTTATATTGTTCATCGGCTTTTTTCTTGCCTTCTGCTTTCGTCTTGTCATCTGCTTTGGACTCTAAATATTTGTAGGCAATTTCTTGCTTGATCAGATATTCACGGAAATCATCCAATTGAGTGAACTGTTCCATTGTAGGTTGAAGCGACAATACGATGCGCAACTCCCGATCGAACTCATTTTCCGTAATTTGTCCACCTTCATAAGTAGCAACTACAGCACTATTGTCGCTATTTTCTGCGTCTTTAGATTCATCTTTCTTACCGCATCCTGCCATAACTGAGAAAGCTAGTACGGCCACCATTGCAATCGTCAACCTTTTCCACGTACGTTCTTTACTTCGAAACATCTAGTAATTCCCCTTTCGCTTTGAACGAAATCTTTAGCGCCTCCAGAAATTGTTCCAATAGGGCCATCAATTCTTTGTCGTCCATTCCCTTAGTTTTAATATTGATCAACATCGTCGGTCCTTGATTAAATTGTACACGTCTTCCGAACAGATTTCCAACTTCCGCAAGCTTGGATGGCATAATGTCCTTCTCACGACCCGCGTAGAACTTCATAATGACCTCATCGCCTCGTCTAGTAATGGATTCGATACCATACTTCTTACCATACAGCTTGACCCTCGCTACTGAGAGCAAGTTCTGTACAGTTTCCGGCAATTCTCCGAAACGATCGAGCATCTCATCCTCAAGTTCCGAGACATCTTCAAACGAAGATGCAGAAGCTGTCTTCTTATATATCTCAATCTTCTGAATACTATCATAAATATAATCCGACGGTAAATACGCATCTATACTAAGGTCGATCGACGTATTCCATGATTGCTCCTCCGGAACCTTCTCACCGAGCATGGATACCTTACGCTTCTTGATTTCCTCCGCTAACATTTGCGAGTATAGATCAAATCCAACGGAAGCAATAAACCCATGCTGTTCCGCTCCTAGCAGATTACCAGCCCCCCGTATTGTAAGGTCACGCATAGCGATTTTGAATCCAGAACCAAGTTCAGTAAACTCCTTAATGGATTGCAACCGCTTCTCCGCCACCTCTGTCAGAGACTTATCACGCTGATAAGTAAAATAAGCATACGCAATCCGATTGGAACGTCCCACACGTCCACGTAACTGATACAACTGGGACAAGCCCATTTTATCAGCATCATGTACGATCAAGGTGTTAACATTCGGGATATCCACCCCTGTTTCGATAATGCTTGTGCTTACCAGGACATCATATTCTCCGTCAAGAAAGTCAAGGATCGTCTTCTCTAGCTCCTGCTCTGACAATTGCCCGTGACCAACCGCAACCCGTGCGTCTGGAACAAGCATCGAAATTTGCGCCGCCATTTCTTGAATTCCTTGAACACGATTATACAAGTAATAAATTTGTCCTCCGCGCGCCATCTCCCGTTCAACCGCCTCACGCACCAGTGACTGGCTATGCTCGACAACATATGTTTGTACAGGGAAGCGATTCTCCGGAGGTGTCTCGATAACAGATAGATCACGGACTCCGAGCATCGACATATGCAAGGTTCTCGGAATCGGCGTGGCCGTTAACGTCAACACATCGACATTCGTCTTAAGGCGCTTCAGTTTCTCCTTATGCGTCACACCGAACCGCTGCTCCTCATCGACGATCAGTAGCCCCAAATCCTTAAATATGAGGTCTTGAGACAACAAGCGATGGGTGCCGATCACAATATCGACCGTACCCTTCTTAACGCCTTTAATCGTCTCATTCTGTTCCTTCCGACTGCGGAAGCGGCTAAGACTTTGTATATTAATTGGATAACCCGCAAATCGCTCACGGAAAGTTTCATAATGCTGTTGTGCGAGAATCGTCGTCGGTACAAGTACCGCAACCTGTTTGCCTTCAATGGCCGCTTTAAAAGCAGCACGAATAGCAACTTCGGTCTTCCCATATCCAACATCACCACATAACAAACGATCCATAGGCCGAGTCTGTTCCATATCCTTCTTGATTTCCTCGATAGCCCGAATCTGGTCTCGAGTCTCTTCATAAGGGAACATGGCTTCAAACTCCTGTTGCTCAGGTGTATCCTTCTCAAAGCCGTAACCAGGAGATGCTTGTCGATCGGCATATAGTTTGATAAGCTCGTCTGCAATATCCTGAACTGAGGATTGCACTTTACTCTTCACCCGAGTCCAGTCATTACCACCAAGCTTGTATACTTTCGGTTCTTTGTCTTCAGAGCCAACATATTTCTGTATCAGATCGATCTGTTCAATCGGTACCGACAGTTTATCCCCGCCAGCATACAGGATATGCATATAGTCTTTATGAATCCCGCCTACTTCAAGCGTACCAATCCCAATATACTTCCCGATCCCATGGTTCTGATGGACAACATAATCGCCAACCTTCAGCTCCGTATAGCTCTTGATGCGCTCCGCATTGTCCATGTTCTTGCTAATCTTACGCACTTTACGCTGCTTCTGGGAGAACATTTCGCCTTCGGTTATAACGACCAAATGGACGGAAGGTAGCTCAAACCCCGATTGAAGATTACCATTCAGTAGGGTTGGCTCATCAATCCCATAATCCTGCAGCACACGCCGCATTCGTTCCATCCGTTCTTCCCCGTTGGCCAGCATAATGACCTTGGCTCCGCTCTTCTTCCAGCGGTCCATTTCTGACTTCAACACATTCATCTGACCATGGAAGTCTTGCATAGCACGACTAACGAAATTCAGAATGTTCTGAGGTTGGCTATGCGGTACTTGCCGTAGGAATAACGACAAGAATAATGTTTGAAACGGCCGACGGTAGAGAACATGATCACCCTCGAACGCTAGTGGAAGCTCTGGCAGACTTTTACCATTCTGAAACAGGTTTAGATTCCACTCCGCTTCATCTCGTTCGAGTTGTTTGGCTGTCTCTAATAGACGAGCTGGCTCATCCAGAATAAGCAAGGTATCACTCGCTACATAATCGTATAACGTCTTATTCTCCGGATAAATCAGCGAAATATATTTATAAATCTCCGAAAAATATATATGCTCACGCAGCATTTCAATTTCCTTAGAGACCTCTTCCTTCAGCTTGGCCTTAGCCTTACGGTCTGTCATCTTCTCTAATTGCGCTTCCAAACGGTTGCTCGCAGCTTGCGCCGCTTTCTCCAAACGATCCTTAGAGGCAATTAGCTCCTTACAAGGAGGGATAGACACTTGCTTGACTTGATCCACCGATCGTTGATCTGCTGGATCAAACGTACGCATCGAGTCGATCTCATCGTCGAATAATTCTATCCGGTATGCTAATGTCGAGGTTAAGGGATAGAAATCGATAATCCCCCCACGAATACTCATCTCTCCTCTGGATTCAACCCGCTCAACCCGCTCATATCCGAGCTCAATCATCTTGTTCAGAAATGCATCAAGCTGAAGGGTACCTCCCAGCTTAATCTCAAGCCAGGCTTCGCGCATCGTCTCCGGTGTGGGGATAAACCGACGAACGCCAGAATAAGGCGCCACGACAATCCCCCGAAAACCCTGGGAGCATTGTAACAGCACCTCAATCCGCTGTGCCAACATCTCCGGACTGGAGACGGCAGATTCAGCAGCAACTAGCTCATTTGCTGGATACAGTAACACCTCATCAGTGGAGAGTGCCTCCTGTAAATCCTCAGCAATCTTCTGAGCGGCAAACATATTATGGGTAACGACAAGCATTGGACGATCACTTTCTTTATGAAGTGCTGCCAACATGACTTGTCTAGACGATCCCGATAATCCAGAAATTAACTGCTCTTTCATTCCGGCTTTTACACCTGCAACTGTTGAGGCAAAATCCGAATCTTGGGAAAATGCTTGAATAAGTGCTTGTAACAAATGGGGCACCTCTCTTATTGCTTAGTGGAATCTATTGTAAGTCCTGTGGGACATCCCTACACGAATCAAAAAGGAGCCTCAGCAAACGTGCCAAGGCTCTATAACCGTTAAATTCGGTATACATCCTTCGTTATTCCGCCATCATTTTCATTCATTGCAACGGACTTGATTGTAGCGAGAGTTCTGGGTTATTCTGGAGTGCTTCTCTGCAATAATCACAGGTCACTCGAACCGTTGTTTCCCCGCTTGAATCATACGCTATTATATCTCTCCGCTCATCAGGGGTCAAGAAATGGAAACCCAGTTGCAACTCTGAGACATGAGGGGCCTCGATTCTACCAATAAATGTTCGGCAATGCCTGCATACATAGTTTATTGCCATCTATATGCCTCCTGAAGAATCATTATTCCTTCAGTATGCCCTAAGCGATCTCTCTTTAGCCTCTTCCGTACACTTCAATCTACTATCCATTAAATTTTGCCATCGTCTGTTCAAAGGAATGATCTAGGCTATATTCTATAGCATCACATGCAGCATCAATTGAGGTTTGCAACAGCGCTGCATCCTTTTTTGCAAAAGTAGATAGAACGTAATCTACGACGGCATGTCCTGGATCTGGTCTGGAGATTCCCATTCTAATACGGTTAAAAGTTTGCGTTCCCGTATGCTGAATCAGCGACTTGATGCCGTTATGCCCACCCGCACTACCTTGATAACGGAGTCTGTTTCTACCTAGCTCGGTGTCCAAATCATCGTAGACGACAATCATGTCCTCCAAAGCTACTTTATAGTAATCCATATATGCCCGAACTGCTTCACCTGACAAATTCATATAGGTCATCGGCTTAATTAATGCCACTTTGTGACCTGAAATAAAGCCTTCGCCTAGTAATGCTTTGCATTTGCTCTGTTTGATGTCAATACCGTGTCTACGACCCAATTCATTAACCGCCATAAAGCCAATGTTATGCCTTGTCTTCTCATATTGGGCCCCCGGATTACCGAGACCTACGATCCACTTCAACTTTAATCAATCCTCCATTTTCAAGCCACACTAAGTATAAATATGCCGATAGGGGTTACACCTCCCAGGTGGAAGGTGTAACCCCTGTATGACTGTATCTCAGAATTTATTCTATTTCGAATAGTTTACTGATGGACAATTCCTCATGGACACGAATAATCGCTTCTCCCATCAGCGGAGCAACAGATAACACTCTCAGCTTGCTGGTTGGGTTAGCATGTGTAATCGGAATAGTGTCCGTTACGATAACTTCCTTAAGCGGGGAGTTCTCTAACCGTTCCATTGCTGGACCGGAGAGCACTGCATGAGTACAGCAAGCATAAACTTCTGTAACTCCACCCTCTTTAAGTGCATTAGCGCCAAGCACAATCGTACCAGCAGTATCGATAATATCATCAACGAGAATCGCAGTTTTACCTTCAATGTTCCCGATGATGTTCATAACCTCACTTACGTTCGGCTCTGGACGGCGTTTATCGATAATCGCTAGCGGTGCATTAAGGAAATCAGCCAACTTACGTGCTCTGACCACTCCACCATGATCCGGCGAAACGACAACAGGGTTAACAATTTGCTTAGAACGGAAGTATTGTGCCAAAATTGGCACACCTAACATGTGATCCACGGGAATATCGAAGAATCCTTGAATCTGCATAGCATGAAGGTCCATTGTAATCACACGGTGGGCTCCAGCTTTCTCGATCAAATTAGCAACCAATTTAGCTGTAATTGGATCGCGTGAGCGAGCTTTCCGGTCTTGACGGGCATAACCATAATAAGGAATAACGACATTAATACTCTTAGCCGAAGCACGTTTCAGAGCATCAACCATGACGAGAAGTTCCATCAGATTGTCGTTAACCGGACCGCAAGTTGACTGCACAATGTACACGTGACAGCCACGAACGCTCTCATTCAATTTAACTTGGATTTCGCCGTCGCTGAAGCTCGTCGTTTCCGAGTCTCCCATGGGAATCCCGATATAATCGGCGATTTGATGGGCTAGTTTGGGATTGGAATTACAGGTGAATATCTTCAATTTAGAATCACAATAAGTCATAAATTAAAAACCCTCCGTGCTGTAATAGATAGTTAAGTTATCTCATAATTAAGGAGATTCCTATGAGTCCTGTTCTCTTTGTTTCTTAGCTTTGGCACGAGCACGTATCTTCTCGGCATAACCTGATTTGTTCTCCTGCCGATTTCTAGCTATTGCAAGGTCATTGTCATTTACAGAATGAGTAATAGTCGATCCCGCAACAACATATGCACCCTTACCAACCTTCACTGGTGCGATCAAATTAACATTACTGCCAATAAATGCATCGTCCCCAATTTCAGTAATAGACTTATTATATCCATCATAATTGACTGTAATCGCGCCGCATCCGATATTTACGTTCTTGCCTACTTTGGCATCACCGATATAACTAAGATGTGACACTTTGGAGCCATCATCTAGAGAGGCATTCTTGATTTCTACGAAATCGCCTACCTTGACACCTTCTCCTAATTTTGTACCTTGACGCAAATAAGCGAAAGGCCCAACCGTCGTTCCCCTGCCGACTTCTGCTTGACAGAGTACTGATTGTTTTACCTTTGCATTAGAGTGGATTTGACAATCTTCAATTTCAGCAGAGGGCCCAATAATACAATCCTCACCGATGACACTATGACCGGAGATAAACGAACCCGGATAGATAATACTATCGGCTCCGATTGTTACATCCGCTCCGATATATGTCGAACTTGGATCGATAATGGTCACTCCACCGAGCATATGCTTCCGCAAAATTCTCTCACGCATAAACGACTCCGCCTCGGACAGCGCCAAACGGTCGTTAACACCAATAGATTCTGCGTAATCATTTGTCAAATAACCCTCGACAATCTCGCCTTCTTGCACCAAAATACCGATCACATCTGTCAAATAATATTCCTGTTGGGCATTTTGGTTCGTGACTTTCTCCAGCGCAGCAAACAACTTAGCATTATCAAAACAATAGGTGCCAGTATTGATCTCCTGCACTGCCGCATCCTCTGCCGAGCAATCCTTCTGTTCAACAATTCGTTGAACGGAATTGTTCTCTCCTCGAATGATCCGTCCGTAACCACCAGGATTATCCAAGGAAGCTGTTAACACAGTAGCCGCGGCTCCGCTGCGGGTATGAAGACTGATCAACGCTTCAAGGGTCTCCTCTGTCACTAGTGGAGTATCTCCGCAAACGACAAGGGTGATTCCTTCTTCTTCTCCCAAGAGCGGTTTAACTTGCTTCACAGCATGACCGGTTCCGAGCTGCTGCTCTTGCAGTACATATTCAGCAGACGTTCCGAGATAAGATTGAACCGCTTCAGCACCATGGCCTACGACCACAATACTACGTTCACAATTGACTTTCTTCACCGCGCTCAGGACATGCCCGACCATCGGTTTGCCACACACGGGATGGAGCACTTTATAAAGCTTGGACTTCATGCGCTTCCCCTGACCTGCGGCAAGAACAATCGCTAATCTTTTCAAGGCCCCTGCCTCCTTCTCTTAAACTCATTACTGAATATATCTCATTTAGGCCAAAAAGAAAAGAGAGCCATGTTACATGGCTCTCTTTTCTCAAACCCCAATTGATTAAAAAACTAAAATTGAATTAAGCCCCTTCTTCGATAACTTCCTCCTGGTCAGCAGCACGTTCGTATTCAGCCAATACCGCAGCTTGAATCTTCTCGCGTGTGCCGGAAGATATCGGATGCGCGATATCCCGAAATTCCCCGTCCGGTGTGCGCTTGCTTGGCATTGCCACGAACATTCCATTATTCCCGTCGATTACACGAATGTCATGAACAACAAACTCGTTATCGATGGTAATGGATGCTATCGCTTTCATTCTACCTTCCGAGCTAACCCGGCGAAGCCTTACATCCGTAATTTGCATATGTGTTCACCACCTTTTTCCATCAGAGACTTGGTGTATTATTCCACATAGCAAACGGAAATCCTTTTTTTTTCGTAAACAAAATGACCTAAATTCAGGAATTTTTTTAAGAATGAGTGATTTTCGACAAGTTTCGTCCCAAACTCATTATTTTAGTGTAAAATCGACATCTCTTTCGACCTATTATTTCCTGGAGAAATAGTTCCCAGGTTCTACTGAAATTTCCTTACCCTTGGCATCTACAGCTCTGAGTGTAGCAAGGGACACATAATCATGTAGTAGCCGTTGTTCCGACTCAACCTCACCTGATTCCACCAGTACGCCAACCCCTGCAACAGTCGCATCAAACTCAGCCAACAGGTCGACCATACCTTGAATCGTTCCGCCTGCTTTCATGAAATCATCCACGATAAGTACTCGGGATCTTTCTTTGAGTGCACGCCGAGACAGGCTCATGGTATGCAGGCTCTTCTGAGATCCAGACACATAATTAATGCTTACGGCGGACCCTTCCGTCACCTGATGATCTCTTCGCACTAGTACGACCGGCAAATTAAGCTCAGCACCCGTGGCATAAGCCAAAGGAATACCTTTGGTCTCTACGGTCATAATACAATCAATTTTTGCGTCTGCAAAAGCAGTAGCGAATAACTTACCCGCTTCATTCATCAGACCTGGTTGTCCTAACAGATCAGACATATACAAATAACCACCAGGGAGAATGCGATCAGGCTGCGACAACTTCTCACAGAGCTGATTAATAAAGATTAGAGCCCCTTCACGACTCACCTTCGGAATGTATTTAACTCCACCAGCTGCGCCGGCTAATGTAAGTAATTCACCCATTCCTTGGTCCTCGAATACTTCCTTGATAATTGCCAAGTCCTCACTGATCGACGATTTGGCTGCGCCATAGCGCTGAGCAAACGTAGTGAGCGGTATGAGGTGATGCGGACGGGATAATAAGTATTGTGTCATGTCTACCAATCGAGCGCTTCTTTTTAATTTTTTCACGAAGTACCCCTCGCTAAATCCGAATATTTTATAGAAAATATACCACTTTTGTACGGATTTGTCCAAACTTTACCCTCGAGTTAGTAGTCGCACTGCATATACTTCTTTACAGAAGCCGCGCAGTCCATTATATATTCGTGACACTTTAGACTCTTTGGAGACAAGTCCAAATACCGTAGGTCCACTGCCGGACATGAGAACACCATCCGCGCCAAGCTTAAGCATGGCCTCCTTCAAGTGAGCCACCTCTGGATGCAATTGTAGTGTCACATCCTCCAGAACATTACCAAGCCCTTCGCATACAGATGAGAAGGATCCACTCTCGATCGCCTCAATCATAGTATTGGCTGAAGGATGGTGTGTGATTCTCGAGCTACGTAGACGCCCGTATACCTCTGCGGTTGATACATTGATGGGAAGCTTCGCTAAAACAACCCAGCATTGCGGCGGATTAGGTAGCGGGGTGAGCTTCTCTCCCCGGCCTGTTGCAAGCGCAGTACCACCGGTCACACAGAAGGGGACATCCGAGCCCAGCTCTGCACCTAGTGCTTTGAGCTCTTCAACAGGGATGTCCAGCTCCCATAGTCGATTCAACCCCCGAAGTGTAGCAGCTGCATCACTGCTACCTCCAGCAAGCCCTGCTGCTACGGGAATATTCTTATCGAGATGGATGTATACACCTTTACTCACATTATAACGATCCTTAATTAACCTAGCCGCTTGAAAGGCAAGATTCTTCTCATCCAGTGGAATGTACCCAGCCTGGCTTGAAATAATAATGGTATCCCGTGGAAGAGTGCTCATTTCTAGGCGGTCAGCAAGATCGACCATCGTCATAATCATCTCTACTTCGTGATATCCGTCTTCTCGCTTATGTAATACGTCTAACATTAAATTAATTTTAGCCGGTGCTTTTTCATATATTTTCAAGGTATTCACCCACCCTCAGCATTTCCATAGATTCACATATAACTTAACATATTATAAAAAAAACTTTCACCTTCGTCTATGCAGAGAAGGAAAGGCTCCTCTTAGCTTACAAGTATCACGCTATCCCCTCATTCTACTTGATCTTCACATAAGAATAAAAGGCTATAAAGTCCCTAATTATTATCTTGGCATTATTACAGCCTTTATAATTTAAAAAAACGAAGCCTCCCAAAGGGATGGCTTCGTTTCCTTTCTATCGTTTTGAGGCGGCTTGCTCTGCGAGTTGAATCGCTCTTTTGACCATATTGCCAGCATCTTTGGCCTTAATGCCACCCCAACCCTCTTGTTGGACCGTATCGTAAAACCCTAGATCCTTTGCAAGTTCAACCTTCAAATCCTCCGACATAACGCTGCGCCTTCTACGTGACATAGCTAGCCCTCCTTACGAAATGATGGATATGAAGAAACAATGTTAGTATGACGCCTTCAAGCTCCTCTCATACGGTGGAAAACCTACCCACCCTACAGTCGCACATGACTAGGAGCTTTTGTCTATTATTGAGTATCCATTATTGGGCGCAAAAAAACGACCTAGCTTTGGGCCAAGGTCGTTTACTGAATAATCATGATGTTCACGGCTTAATATACGAAATCCGCATCTCGCTATTGTTATTATCGTTACAGATCATAACCTCAACGGATTCAGTAAGTATATCGGCATAACTGTATGACACACGTTTAAAAGTCTGTTGCTCTTCATCCAACTTCACGATAAAGACGGAAGGATAAGTTTCCTCCAATACACCGGTACGTTCGACGGTCTTTCGGCGTCCTCCGTTGGCCCGGAGCAGAATTTTCTGTCCTACGTGAGCTTCGAGACTGTGCTTAATATCTGACAGCGCATTTTTAGCCATTACCTGTGACCACCTACTTTCTTTTTCTATTATACAACAGAAAGCAGTGTCTTGTCAATTCCAAACAAATAAGTATATCAGCAAGAAAAATCGGTTGTCAATTGTTTTTTTTGGAAACCTGTATTACGCCTCATTTTCTCAGTAAAAACAAAGAAAACGCCCGATAATATCGGACGTTTCAGGATAACTAAACTACATAGAAGGTACAACCTTCAAAGTTGATAAATCTTTAGGTTTGGGCAGACCAATACGATAGCTCCCCCGTGTCTCAATACCACCTACACCCTGAGTACCGCTAATTGTATTGTTCAGCACGTCGGTGATATGAATGGTGTCCCGGATGGACGTAAACGAAGCCTTCGCGGCAATATAGACCGGATCGAGTGCATGAATGAGCACCCTCCCTGGTGAGCTGGCAAAATTGGCTCCTGCCTGTAACAATGCCTCGAAATGCGATTGACATGCTCCTGCAACAATAGTCAGGGTATCAAAATTACGTTCATATTGCCGAGCCGCTCCAATAGCCTCTACAAAATGTCTTGAGTTCTTATAGCTCGACAAATTGTAAAGATTGCTGTTAGGGCGATTCTTGAGTACACCGTCATGACCTGTCACTACCACGATATCTGGACGAACACTTGGCAGCAAACGCTGCAGTGCTCCGGCCATAGCAGACTCGTTCACAAAATAACCTTCAGCAGGCACTCTTAACTTCTCATACAGTTCAAGGCTTTTCTGCAAATACCGCTCATCACCATCTAAATGAAGTACCTTACCAGGCACCTCAAAGTACGATGGTTCAGTTTCTACGTTATCTTGTGGAAGCCATTCCTGATTTAATACAGTCTGATTTCGCTGTGCTTGCTCGACTCGTTCTCGATGTAACCACTCCAGCGATTTTGTAGCCTGGATATTCGCACGTCTCGCTCTTTCGCTAGGGGAATCCGGATCCACTTTAACTAAGTCAGTCAAAGGTGCGTCAGCCAGCAACCGAAAATCTATTCCCTTGATTATGGCCACATTTCGCTCAATCTTCTCAATTCGGAAGGTTACATCTCCTCCGTAAGATTTGCGAACGACCAAGTCTCCCAAATTCGTCAAGTCCATCACCTCTACCCCCATCGTATGGGCTAACAGAGGGAATGGTTACAGTAACTAAGAGTTCAATCCAGCACCAAGGAAAACATTGCTAAGACGAGCGAACTCCTCTAGACTGAGCGTTTCTGCACGTCTTGATGGTTCAATCTCTGCCTCTGCCAACAGGCGTTCCAATGTCTCGCGCCCTTCACCTGAGAAGAAACGGCTTTTCAGGTTATTTGCAATCGTCTTACGTCTCTGAGTAAAAGAAGACTGTACGACCTCGAAGAAGAAAGCCTCATCATCCACCTGCACTGGTGGCTCATCACGAACTGTTAACCTGATGACTGCCGATTCTACATTCGGCTGTGGAATGAAGACAGTAGGAGGCACCATACAAATTAATTCTGGCTTGCTGTAATACTGAACAGCAATACTAAGACTGCCATACTCCTTGCCTCCTGGAGAGGCCGCCATCCGCTGGGCTACTTCCTTCTGAATCATGACGACAATATGTTCCAGTGGTAATTTCTCTTCCAATAGCTTCATCAGGATCGGCGTCGTTACATAATAAGGTAAATTAGCCACCACGCTAACACCGCTAACATCGCCGAATTCTGCCTCAAATAGTGCGCGCAAATCCAGATCCAGAACGTCGCCCTGTATAACATTTACTTGAGGATAAGGCTCCATAACTTCTCTAAGAATAGGAATGAGACGACGATCGATCTCTACGGCCGCCACCTTCCCTGCTTCTTGAGCCAGCTTTTCCGTAAGCGCACCAATACCTGGACCAATCTCCAGTGCTCCTTTGGACTCATCTAATCCTGCTGCAGCAACAATCTTACCGAGGATATTCTGATCGATCAGAAAGTTCTGACCTAGACTTTTTTTAAATTTAAATCCGTGTCGCGCAATGATCTCTTTCGTCCGGCGTGGCGTTGAAACGTCTTCCAAAATATTCATAACAAGTTATACCCCTTTGTCTTCCAATTGAGCTAATGCGGCCGCAAATTCTTCCCGGCTAATTCTAAATACTGTCATCCGCTTATAAAATTGTTTCCCATTACAATATCCAATACCAAGTATTTCACCCATGACTCTCCGCCGAGCAGCTGCCTCCGGATGAATAATAAGCCCTGCCGCCAATAAATCCTCCCAGTCGGTCATTCCCGCTTCACTGGCTTCACCAACGACTTCACTGCGTACATTAGCTAGGGCCTCACGTATGACCTCAGGAGAAGCATTCTCGACGCCGATATCTCCCCGCTTCGTCGCATCTGCTTCCCGCAGGAAGGCATGCTTACAGCCAGGCACCCGATTGGCTACAATTTTGCGGATGCGCTCACCGGCATGATCAGGGTCAGTAAAAATAATAACACCACGTCGCTCCTGTGCTAGGGCTATCTTCCGCAGTGTCATTTCGTTAATTGCAGAGCCACCGGTTTCAATCGTATCTGCTTCTAAGGCACGTTTCACAGCAACCGTATCGTCCCGGCCCTCCACCACAATGATCTCTTTGATCATGTACTCTCTTCCTTCCTTATCACAACAAAAAGAAGAGGATAAATCCTCTTCTTGAACTTAAGCTTATTTATTAACATAATATTATCCGATTCCCTACCCAATGTAAAACTAGATCTCTAGTTTAACTCAGGCTTGGTAGGACCAATGACATAGACTGTACGACCCTTCTTGCGGCCAAATTGATTGGCTGCCTTCAAGCTATCGTAATAGACGTCCATTTTATTACCTTTAATTGCACCACCCGTATCCTCGGCACGACGGAAGCCAACACCTTCGATATAGACCCACCATCCCATCGGGACAACGCTCTTATCTACAGCAATTGTTCTTCCCTCTTTCACACGAGTACCGGAAGCTGTCTTCGTACCAATACCGTCTTCCTCGGCAGAATAGGCGGTAAGAGTGACGTTCTTCAGCACTTTTTTATATTTAAACGAGACGCCACCTTTGGTCGTTAGTCCACTAATATCAACCTTATCACCGGTCCGAGTGATACTGGCAGACAGAACGGCTGTTGGTTTCTTTGTACCAACGGCTATCACTTTCGGTTGAGCGGTCTTAGAGACCTCTTTACCGAGCCACTGCTTAGATACAAAAATTCCGTCTTCATATACTTTCTCTATGTTGTGGGTAACTAAACCTTTGCTTCCCTGCTGGATGACCTTAGTCTTCCCCTTAAGCAGATCTGGATCAGAGGTCTTCACGATGGTGAATGGTACAGCCTCTTGAGTTTGAACCAGTTGCTTGTTAACCCGGACAATCCGAATCTCCAAATTGGACTTAAGCTCACTACTCAAAGCAGGGGTAATTTTATCTATGGGGTCCAAGGAAACACCTAGTTCCTTGATAGCACCCTCTACGTCTTTCTGAGTTGTAAAATGTGTCTTGGTTGTTCCGTCCACAGTAAGCTTTACGGGAACGGCTCTCACAACGGAAATTGCAAGTGGACTTGAAACTTTGTCCTCCGGATTCAATAAAATGGAGTGTTCATCCAACACCTCATTCATTAGCGAGTGCTGTGTCTCTACTGATCCCATCTCACCGTCTTTTGCCAAGGCGACATTCTTCTTGTCTTGGCTATTCAAACCAATCAGTGTGACAACTGCAGCGATCACGAACAAGCTAATTACAGAAATCCGACGTAAATTTTCAGGCTTCCAATGCATTGCGTAAGACATGCTGGATGAGCGTGATTCATGGGTCTCCTTTTTGTGGAAAATGCCCATATCTTCTCTCCTCCTTCATAGCCCCGCCGTCTAAGTCGATATAAGATACATTTGACGTGACTATTATTCATTTGTACGAAATGCATAAACAACTGCATTCCGCATCCTGCCCCAGTCCGGTCGGCATAGGTCATCCTCCTGTTAAACAAGAGTATGATGTGCCTATTACATTTATTCAAAAACAAAAGAAGCCTAAAGAAAGAGTTAGAGGAACTCCTTCGTGGCTTCCGCATGTCATGATGTAATAGGATGCACGAGTTGCCTCTCTTGAGACGCTTACGAGGTTAGCTGTCGGATTCGGACGCAGAGAGCCGCCCTTTCTCAGTACATTCGCTCATGGCGCAATGACCTCGAATTCACCCCAAAGACCCATAAAGAAATCAATTACGAGAGGATCGGTATACGAACCCTGATCAATCTACGTATCGGTTCCCCCGTTCTCCATTAAGGAGATTCAGCGAGACTGGTTCATGGAAACATGTGATCGAAGACGTCCCATTAGTTTCCAGATGGACACCGAATTCGATTACTGAAAAGATTCTATCCTGTTTCGATGCATGTTGTAAAGCATCAATCAACCACGTTTCTTTTAAAATATGGTTAATTTTTTGTAATATTCTCGCTTTAAACAGTTAAAAAGTATTAATCTTTCCCGTTTACTCACTTTTTCAGCTCTTTTACTCTCGAATTCATCTAATCCCAAATAGTCCCAGCGCATTTTGAGTTGTTATTTCAGCGATTTCTTCGAAGGACATGCCTTTTATCTCAGCTGCAGCTTCTGCAACTAGACGAACATGTGCAGACTCATTTCTTTTACCACGATATGGGTGTGGTGTTAAATATGGGGAGTCCGTTTCGATCAATAATCGATCCATCGGTGTCTGTGCTAAGACCTCTTTTGGCTGTTTGGCATTTTTAAACGTAATGGGGCCACCAAACGACAAATGAAACCCCATATCCAGACACATTTTAGCAATTTCCCAGCTTCCGGAGAACGAGTGCATCACTCCGCCAACCTCACTTGCCTTCTCTTCACGTAAAATCCGAACCACATCTTCATGTGCATCCCGGTTGTGAATGCAGATTGGCATGCCCAAACTCCGAGCCAGTCCAATTTGATTACGGAGTACCGTATGTTGTACATCCTTAGGTGAAGTATCCCAATAATAATCGAGGCCTATTTCGCCGATCGCAACTACCTTTTCGTGGGCACATAATTCGGCGATCCAGTCCAAGTCACCTTCTTGCATCGTAATCGCATCCTGTGGATGCCAACCAACAGCTGCATAAATGAAGTCATGAGCCTCCGCAAGCTTCATTGTTGTCGGGATCGTCTCCCGATTAAAACCGATATTGATCATTCGAGTAACACCTTGCTCCAGTGCCCTTGTAATCGTTTCCTCGCGGTCTTCATCAAACTGAATTGCATCCAAATGAGTATGAGTATCGAATAGCATTCTGCTAATCCTCCTAATTATGTCTGTAATTGAAACAAATCCGCAATTTCCTGGGGAAGCTTATCTAACACAGGGGTCAATTTATTATCCGGAAAGTACAAATGAAATTTACCCCGATGAAGTCCACTGATTGACCGAACAATATCCGATACCTCAGAAATTTCTCGCAACTGATCTTGACGATCCAAGAGTAGTATTTGTTTCTCCCTAAATTTCCCGTCAGGTCGAAAAACATCATACGGCAGATCAGTGGGAAAATCAATTTCCAAGTCGTAATCTGGGTTAAGTCCCACTTTTGCAAAAGCGTGCCGTATTTCTTCTATCATTTCCTTATCAAGGGATTCAGTTTCTACATATTTATACAATTTACGGTCCATAAATCGGGAACAAAGATCACTAAGTAAATCATCCTTCTCATTTCTCCATTGCATAAATGCAGTTTGAATGAGCGCCTCATCTAATAGTAGATACTCCTGCACAGTTAATTCACGTTTGAATAGGCCTGGCAATGGATCAGGTAAAAAAGCGAAGGAATGCCCACTCTTATACAATTCCTTAGCTCGGCGAAGAATTTGCCTTAGGATGATCTCTGAACTACGGGTAACGGGATGAAAATAAACCTGCCAATACATCTGGTAACGGGACATCAAATAATCTTCCACCGCATGCATTCCTGATTCCTTCACAACAACCCTACCTTGAAATGGCCGGAGCATCCGTAATATTCGGTCCATATCAATGGTGCCATAATTTACACCCGTAAAATAAGCGTCCCTGAGCAAATAATCCATTCGATCCGCATCAAGCGGGCTTGAGACCAAGTTAACAACGATCGGTTTGTCATAATCTTTACGAATGACGGATGCCACTTTGGCCGGGAAATCATCACCCAATCTTCTTAATACTGAAGCAACCTCACTATCTCCGAGCAATATTTTACAAGTCCAATCCTCATGGTCCATTTGAAATGCCTGTTCTATAGAATGAGAAAAGGGACCGTGCCCAAGATCATGGAGCAATGCCGCACAAAGAGCAACCAATCGCTCATCCCTTGGCCAATCAGGGTACTTACCCTGTTCAAACTGCGAGATGATTCGACGAGTAATTTCATATACACCTAGAGAATGAGAGAATCGGCTGTGCTCTGCACCATGAAATGTTAAGTAAGATGTGCCAAGCTGCCTGATGCGACGGAGACGTTGAAATTCCGTAGTATTAATGAGAGACCAGATAATTTCATCCTGCACATGTATATAGTTGTGTACCGGATCTTTGAACACCTTTTCTTCACGTAATTGGCGATGCATGGCTAACACTCCTTATCTCATATTTTTTCATATCTAATTCTTAAAAATATTTAGCAGAATTATGCCTTATATCGACATAAAATGTCGAATTATGTCGAATAACGACGAAGTGTTGATTTCCAATATGTCGAATGTTGGAAAGCACTTATTTTTACTGGATTTATAGGAAAAACAGACCCTGCAAAGCGCAAATATGGAGAATTAAAAGAAATATTCCATTAATAGGTTGACTATTTTGGCAATGGTTGGTATTATAAATATCATAAAAGATAGAAGTTTGTCGAACTATGACATATTTAAATTATAGCGGAAGGGGTTATCATCAGTTATGATGAAATCAACTGGAATTGTAAGAAAAGTAGATGAATTAGGTCGGGTTGTTATTCCGATTGAATTACGCCGTACACTCGGTATTGGCGAAAAAGATGCACTGGAAATTTATGTAGACGGAGAGCGGATCATGTTGAAGAAATATGAACCTGCTTGTATCTTCTGCGGCAACGCTGAGAACGTTATTTACTTCAAAGGTAAGATCGTTTGTCACGAATGTATTTCTGAAATTCCTGCCCCTGTGACAAACTAGGAATTATAGTATATAATAGATTTATTGAAACTGTTAATTCTAACCTTTTTCATATCTCCTTGGTCCCTCTAGTAGGATTACTCCTACTAGTAGGGATCACTTTTTTTGTCCTTACCTCTATAATAGCAGTTGGTAAATATCTCTTTTTGAGACTCCTCGATCTCCCGCAGCTTTTTTCATCGCATCTTTACGCGAAATTCCCTCTTGCTCCTCATAATGAACAACATGTTCTTCTACTGACAATGTTTGCCACCATGCATCTCGTCTCTGTTTAACATCTTCGGGATTCGCTCCGTCTATAACAATACAATACTCACCAAGCGGTGGATGCTCTTGCAACCAAGCTTGGCATTCGCTGATCAGCCCCCTGGCCATCTCCTCATAACGCTTGGTCAATTCTCTAGCTAGTACAATTTTGCGGTCTCCCCAAGCCTCATGGATCGACTCCAGTGTCTTGAGCACTCTATGGGGTGATTCATACAGCAACAAAGTCCCTTCCTCATCTTGAAGACTCTTCAGTAGATTCTCACGCTCCTTATTATCACGGGGTAGAAATCCGAGAAATTGAAATCTTTGGGTGGATAATCCCGAAACGATAAGTGCTGATAAAGCGGCGTTTGCCCCAGGTATCGGAATGACGGATATATGCTGTTCTAACGCCAATTTTACGAGGTCGCTACCAGGGTCTGAAATGGCTGGTAAACCGGCATCACTCACGAGTGCCAAATTATTTCCTTCTATTATAAGGCGAATTAATTCAGGACCACTCGCTGCCTTATTATGTTCGTGATAACTCAGTAATTTTCCCGTTGTAATCTCATAATGAGTCAGTAGCTTCCGTGTCTGGCGTGTATCCTCAGCAGCAATAATATCAACCTCTCGCAAAGTCCGAATAGCTCGGAACGTCATATCCTCTAAATTACCAATTGGCGTAGCAACGAGATACAACTTCCCGCATGGTTTTGCATCCGGTTTTTCTACAAAACTTTTCTGAACTTGTATACTCATACTTTTCCCTCTTCTGATCCGTAATAAATGTCCATGATTTCTTCACAGTATTCCCCGTTCTCCTTGTAAACGATCAGCGGAGGTAAAATTCTCATATCGGGTTTACCATCCTTTATCGCTTCAATTAACACAATATTAGATTCCATTCCCGATCTTGGGTGTACAAATCGAATAACTTTCGGTTCTAACTTATATTGCCTAAGCAAAGTAATAATTTCGCCGAGCCGCTGCGGTTTATGCACCATGTTTACTTTCCCGCCATTTCTAACTAGTTTCGTGGCGGCGGATATCACATCCTCCAAGCTACAATGGATCTCATGTCTGGCGATCGCTTGGTGGGAGTTCAGCTTGATGTCCCCCCCGGTAAGCGGCATATACGGTGGATTTACCGTGATAGCATCATATACTCCATGACCAGTTTCCTTCACTAGTTCCCGTAAATCACCTTCGCGAATAAAAATCTTGTCCTGTAGGCCGTTCATTTCCACACTTCGTCTGGCCATATCTGCTAATCTAGGCTGAATTTCAATACCCTCGATATTAGCTTCACTCCGTGTCGATAGCAAGATGGGAACTACCCCGTTTCCGGTACACAGGTCCAGAATCTTTCCATACTTAGGTACGGATGCAAAGCGAGCTAGTAAGACAGCGTCCATCGAGAAGCTAAACACTTCGTCACTCTGAATGATCTGTAATTGATGAGTAAGTAGATCATCTACTCGTTCTTGTTCATGTATAGGCACTTTGTTCATCTATCTGATCTTCCATTCTTTTAAATTATAGAAATTGAGTTCATAAGCAAAGTATGAGCTGACCTATACTTCCCTTATATTTAAAAAAACCGTAGGACTTATCCCTACGGCTTGTTATTTATTCAAAAAAGAGAGACAGAAGAGACAATCGCCTTCCGTTCGTAAATGCCCGTAATACACATTGCAAATATGAAAGCCTTCATGATAGAGACGCGCCAGATTATCGTAACCTTCTCCCACCATGTCGATGATTTCCTTACCCTCAAGTAGAGGATTAGAAGCCTTATCCGCAGAGGTCAAAGTTAAGCGGCCTTCAGTGCTCTCCCGCTTTAATATTTTGCGCAACTGCTCGTTCTCTACAAGAAGTCGCTGGTTTTCTTCTACCAGTTTCTTCACTTCAAGTTTGAGCGTGCCCAAATCACCATGTATATCTCCCATTTGTGTTTCTACAGCTTGCATATGAGTAAAAATATCTTTGTTCTTCAAGTTCCCACCCCAGAGTCATCTCTAAAGTCTATCTTGAAAATATGTGTTACTTTACTTAACAACAACATCATCCAAAGGCAATTCTTTAACCTTGCCCACTTCAAATAATTGTACATGAACGGTACGAGAACCCGCATTCAGACCGACGACTTTACCATCCCCCAAAGAGGTAACAACTACTTTACCAACGGAAGGAAGCTCTTCCTTCACGCTTTCGTAATTATCATGTTCAAATTTCAAACAACACATAAGGCGTCCACACAATCCAGATATCTTAGTTGGATTGAGTGACAAACTCTGATCTTTAGCCATCTTAATTGAGACGGGCTCGAAATCACCAAGCCAAGAAGAACAACATAATACGCGTCCACACGGACCAATACCACCCAGCATCTTAGCCTCATCTCTTACCCCAATTTGTCTGAGTTCGATTCGAGTGCGGAAAATGCTAGCTAAATCCTTGACCAATTCGCGGAAGTCAACCCGACCTTCAGCAGTGAAATAGAAAATGATCTTATTACGGTCAAATGTAAATTCTACATCGACCAATTTCATTTTCAAATCATGATCCTTGATTTTATTTAAACATGTGGCAAATGCATTCTTTGCCGCAAGCTTATTCTCATCAACTACACAGGCGTCAGATTCATCAGCAATTCGGATGACCTTCTTCAGTGGAAGAACGACATCGGATTCTCCAACCTGTTTCTTCCCGATCACTACTTTGCCGTATTCGATCCCTCTTGCTGTTTCAACAATAACGCTCTGTTCTTTCTCAACTGGAAGTTCCAGTGGATCGAAGTAATATATTTTGCCCGCCTTTTTAAAACGGACACCCACTACAGTATACAAAAACTTACCCCCTCGTATAGCCAATAAACAACTTGATGAAGCTTTTTAATGGAAGTCCCTGCTCTTTCACGGGAGAAAGTTTGTTTATCTAGTATGCGCGTACTGCTCTCTACTTAATGTTGACCTTCAATACCAATGAGGAAACTTTCAAGACAAAGCTGGGCATTCATATTATACCGTAATTTCTTCTTGCTCTCCGCGGCCAATGCCATAGCATCAATCCACTGATCTGCACTACGAGACGACGAGTACTTAACTATAAAATCCAGTTCATCTATAAATATAATTCGGTCATGTTTATGATAGAGCGCATGAACCATATCTTTGAACCACAAATGGAAAAGGTTAAACAACATATCTAGGTGCTCACCTAGACCTGCTTTGAACACGCTTTGCTGAGCTGTAATTAATGGAGAACCACTACGGCTGATGGTCTCCTTCCCTAATTGTAACACTACGTTTCTAATTTCTGCAAACCAATTCTGTCCAAGTAGATCTCGGCATGGTCCGAGCCCTGCCGCCAAATGCACAGCGCACCCTGCTAGTATCCGTGGAATTCCCTCGTCCGACAAAATTTGGAGCATCCGATCTGGGTCTAGAGGGGTAAATGGAACCCATTGTGCCCTAGATTGAATCGTTGAAAGTAGGGCTCGTCCGTTGTCAGACAATAAGATCGCTACGGCCGGGGAAGGTGGTTCTTCAAGAAACTTTAGTAGGCTATTCGCTGCCTGCACTGACATTTTTTCAGCTTCATCAATAATATATACTTTATAATTCCCACTCTCCGAGCGATAGGAAAATATTCGCTGCAGGTCACGGATTTGGTCAATCTTAATCGTGGAACCGTCTGGAGCAACTTGGTGAAGGTCGGGATGATTACCATGTTTTACTTTGCGGCATTCCAAACATTCTCCACAAGGATTCTCACCGTTTCGCTGAGTACAGAACAGCGCTTGTGCAAAAGTCAGCGCCATTTCCTTTTGTCCACTTCCCGGCGGTCCACTGAATATATATGCATGAGATATTTGACCTCGACGAAGTCCACTCATGAGCAACTGTTTCGCAGCATCTTGACCTAATATTTCATCAAACGACATGATTGCTCTCTTACCTCCCTGCAAAAAAACCTAGAAGTGAGATGGTAAACTCACTTCTAGAAACTAAAATTAATTAAAATACCGCGAATCTCGCCTATTTTCTGCAGTAAATCAATTTTTCCTTGCTCTGTTTCTAACAACTCATCGGCCATCGCGAGTAATGCGGCATCGACCTCATCTATTAATTTATATCGTTTACCTCGTCCACGGCGGTCCCATCCCCTGGATTCCTTCATACTTACGCCCCGCCGAACCGTATCCTCCAGAAATCTTTTAACAAGAAGACGATACGCTTTCAATTCTCTGATGGTCATGGACCGCGCGAGACGATCTCCTTGTGACTGAATTTCCTTGAACCTCCGATCAAGCTCCTGCTGAGAGGCTTGTGCTCCCTGTTGCTGTATGACATCGGAGAAACTCTTCGTCTGAACTGGTTTAGCAGAACTGTCGGTTACTCCCAGTCCGTTTTTGAGCGGTCTGAATCCAGGCTCTATTTTCACTACAATCACTGCCTAACTTAGAATATTTCAAATTGGACCTCTGTTGTAACTAACTTAAAAATGTTCAAACCGGTCAACTGGAAGTACAAATACAGTAGCTCCACCAACCTGAACCTCTACAGGAAGTGGCAGATATGAATCCGTCGTTCCACTCATTGGTGTCACAGGCGTAACTAACTGCTCACGGATTTTGCAACTATTGCGAATGACATTCATTACTGATTCTATCTGATTATCGTCGACACCAATCATAAACGTTGTGTTACCCGCCCTTAGAAAGCCGCCGGTACTAGCCAATTTGGTTGCCCGAAAATTTTCCTTCACTAGTGCGCTGGATAAACGGTTGCTATCTTTATCCTGAATGATCGCAATTATGAGTTTCATATACAGCCCCTCCTCGGTATCATAAAATATAACTCACCTTATTATTTGACAATTATATCAAATAATCCTTCAAAAGTGCGGAAAGACAATTATTTATCTCCGCTGCTACCTCTTTTTTTGCTCGGGAAGCATCAATTGTCGTAATTCTCTGCGGATACATGTCCGCCACGATTAAATAACCTTCTCTCACCTTCTGGTGGAACTCAATACTCTCTAAATCCAAACGATTCACTTCTCTACCCTGTCCTGCTGCAATTCTAGACAAACCCTGCTCCGGATCAATATCCATATAAAAGGTATGATCAGGAAATCTTCCGTTAGTCGCAAAGCTGTTTATCGTAAGCACTTCCTGCACGCCTAATCCCCGTGCATACCCTTGATATGCGAGACTGCTATCAATAAACCTATCACACAACACGACCATTCCTCGCTCAAGTGCAGGCTCCACCTTCTCGACTAAATGCTGTCGTCTTGCAGCTGCGTACAATAATGCCTCTGTGCGTCCTTCCATAGCCGTATGCATGGGATCAAGAATAATACCGCGGATTTTCTCTGCAATCTCAATTCCACCTGGCTCACGAGTTATAACATATGGAACCCCTCGTTGTTCTAAGGCACGGCCTAATTCCTCGATGACTGTCGTCTTTCCAGATCCTTCTCCGCCTTCTAGTGTAATGAATAATCCTCTGCCCTTCATACCTTTCCCCTGCTTCCTTCTTTAACTTTCCTGACTCTGATCGCTCTGAGCAGTGGATCCTCCGCTCCCTGGCACTTTGCTTTGGCCTCTCTGAGCCCAACTAAACGAACCATGGTTTCCTTAGAGACCATTTCCCCTGGATATAAAAGCGGAATACCCGGTGGGTAGGGAATAATCATCTCTGCTGCTTGTCGCCCTACGCTTTGTTCGATAGAGACGGCTTCTGTCATCTCCTCAGAAATCGGAGTTAAGTTGAATAATATAGGGGATGACACTTCATCCTCCTGAGCGATGTTCCACGTGGAAAACCGAGTGTTTTCCCTAATATATCCGACTTTATCCATATTTTCCAAAGTAAGAAGCAAGCGTACAGTGTCTTTATATGTCGTTCCCTGACTTAGCGCTAACACGACATAACGATCATCACTCATCTCAGGAATACATCCTGCTGCCTCTAACTTTTCCTGCAACTCATATCCACTCCACTGGCCAGAAGTGTCATACAATACCACTTTAAAAGGATCTTGTATATCATATGCAGCATTCGTATCACTAGCGTTTACTTTGAGCACATCAAAGCGTGAAAGGTTTGCTATTCCATTACGAATAGTCTGAAATGCGGCTAATCCCTCTTCAAAAATAACCGGACCCTTCGTCTGCAGCAAACTACGACTCAAGTCGAGCGATGCCATAATGGGATACGACGGGCTTGAACTCTGGATCATAGCAAGCCGCTGAGCCAATAGCCTGCGATCCAGTAAGTCGCCTTGTACATGCAGCATCGCGCCCATAGTGAGGGCCGTCAACATCTTATGTGTTGATTGGACGACACCATCTGCGCCTGCTTCCAGCGCATTCTCCGGCAACTTCGGATGCAGCCCGAAATGGGCGCCATGTGCCTCATCAACCAGCAATGGCACACCGCTGTTGTGGCAAAGCTCTGCTAGTGGCTTAAGTGAAGTACCCATCCCATAGTAGTTCGGATGCGTCACTAGTACTCCTTTTGCGTTAGGATGCCTGCGTAGGGCTTCACGGACTGTATCTTGAGCCGGTATAGTGGCTAACCCACTCTCCGCATGTATCTGTGGTGCAAGGAACACCGCATTAGCATTAGCTAGCATTAGTCCGTGAATAACCGACTTGTGTACATTCCGCTGTACAAGTAGGACATCTCCTGGTCTAGTACATACGCTTAGAATAAGTGCCAAATTTCCTGCTGTGCTACCTCCAACGAGAAAAAAAGTTTGATCAGCTCCGAAATAACTGGCTGCCCTTTGTTGTGCCTCCAAAATCACGCCCTCAGGATGATGTAAATCATCACTTCCGGTTATTTCTGTAATATCGATATCCATCACTTGTGTTAATGGCTCTCCACCCATTTGCAATGATCGATAGGCTTGTCCATCCTTATGTCCCGGCACATGAAAGGAAACATCTTCACTTTTCTTATACCGAAGTAATGCTTCATATAATGGAGCAGATTCTTTACTATCTAACATTTCTATCTAAGTCCTTCCGGATTGTCTATTTTACCCTATAACATCAAAAATAAAACGATACTATGCCTTTATCTTACCGCTTACATCACTATGAGAGCAACAAAATAACCCCACAAAGTGGAGTCTATGTTTTAATTACTATACCTACCCCTAATTTACGAGGGTATTAGATTATTTAATAGTTCAATTATGCATTCTTCTGTACCCAAATCTGTCTTAATTGATGAATAAAGAAATGATATTTGTCCTCCTGTACTTCCGTATGCACCATCTCGGATTCACAAGCATCACATATAAATTCGGATACGATATGAATCCCTTCCGTTTTAAGCTCCCCGCATATGATACAGGTGTCTTCGATAAGTTCATTCATGAACGATCCCACCTTGTTCCGTTTTACTATCAGTATGGCACAGTTTCTATCAATTTAAACCCTTTCATAGTCCCGTTCCTGCTTTATATATATGCCGTTTATCTTCTTACGGTGTTTGTACAGTATAAAATCTTAAATATTCTTTCTTTTATCCGATATATTAAGAAAGACATGTATTTCTTTGGAAAGCTATCATGTATTAAAGGAGGGTTATGTGATCATGCCTGAGGACACAGTAACCAATGCAACATTTTATCAGTATCGACTTCTTAAAAAACTGTTGTTCCCTAAGGCCCTAATCATGAGTTATCTAACCATCCCTTTTATTTGGTTAGCAGCCGAAATGCTATTTATCTCTTGGACTAGCATCTTTTTCTTTATACTCTCTATTCCAGTGGCTTTATGGATTCAATATGTCATTTCAAGATCCGTTCTGATTGTTGTAAGCCAGGTCAATCGTAAACGATGGAAATTCTCCTTACATCTTCCTTGGATCGGATATATGCCGGATCAATTCATTAGTTATGCTGTTTTTCGCCGGGTACATTATCATTCTGCCTGGATGGGTTTCTGTATTATAGCTATCCTAATTCCTTGGTCTCCAGTATCCTTTACTTTCTCACTTTTTTTCTGGTACCTTTGGCTCATGACTCCAAGACTATTTGCTCTAATCGGTCTAAGAGACCAGCCCAAAGATGGTATGTTAAAATTCAATGAACAAGACCTCTCCTACTACAAACAATAATAAAACTTTACTAGCCCTATATTTTATAAGACCTGTTCTCTGCATAAACGCAGGCAACAGGTCTTTTGGCTTTACTCCATATGTTCTACTTCTCAACTCTATCTTGTCCGTATCCAAGCTACAGATACTAGGGGCTACTCTCTATTCCTTGTATAACCACTTTCTCATCTGTCTTCGGTACCAATACGGTAAAAGAATCATCATGAATCGTTAATTGAACAATCAACTTGCCCTTCTCGTACACCGTTGTCGTGCCCGTATTCTCTTCCACCCTTTCAACCCATCCCCACTCCGAAATTGCTTTCTCGTAAGGTTCTGGTACCCCGTCATCTTCACGAAGCCCTGGGAATGAATAGTGGACATAGTCCATCTTAGAGTTGTTAAGTACGGCATCTGTTCTATTAGCTTCTTTGGGGACAGGGTAACTTTTCTCCACCGCCGCACCTACAAAAGTCGACCAAGAAGGCTCGGAAGACGTACAGCCTGAGATGATTATGGTCATCATCAAGACTACTCCTATGAAGTATAAGGAAGACTTTCCTCTTCTCCACATGACACATTCCTCCTTACCAGCTTATATGCTATAAAAATCTATTATAATTAAATTCATATAATTGATATACCGGAATAGATGTGAATAGGCTAAATTGCCTATTTTTTATTACCACACTTAATTATAACGGTAGTCTCCATTCCGTCGGTAACAAAAAGGTTACATTCCTTTTGATAGGTCCTAAATTTATTTTTTTCTTCGCATCAAATTATTTTTCTTGCGATATATGGACATGACATGGAAGGTTTCACAGGCATATAAGTCCTCCTCCCTCTATCAACATAGCCTGTTCTTGAATTAACGTTCCCGCACAAGTTCAATTATTTACTTATAACTTACATTGATCGCCCCGTACTATTACTCTTCATCATGCTTTTCGAGTTAAATTCAAATAAATAAAAACCACCACCGATAAATGAAGTGACCCCCTAAAGTTGATATTATCCCCTTTAAGTAGACAGTAAAAAGAATGACGTTTATTGTTGATATTTGGAGGGGATTTTTTATGGCCAGAATACTACAAAGCTATACCACCGAGATGAAACTTAAAGCGGTACAAATGTATATAGAAGCTGGAATGGGTTATAAACGAGTAGCAAGAGAGCTGAATATACCTGAACCATCTGTTAGACGTTGGGTGAAGCGTTATGAAAAAGAAGGGGCATCCGCACTGGAGGAGAAACGGGGTAAAACAAAAGGTTTGACTAAGGGAAGACCCCGCAAAAATCCATTAAGTCCGGAAGAGGAGTTAGTTAGGCTCCGAGCTGAGAATGAGTACTTAAAAAAGTTGTGGGCGCTACAAAGGGGGCAAAGAATAGAGTAAGTAAAGTCTCCCAATATGAACTGGTTAATCAATTAGTATCTGCTGGATACAACATCACGTTACTGTGCGAAATCGCAAAAGTATCTAGAAGTGGATATTACAAATGGATAAGAAGAATGCTCACTCCGTCGTCAAAGCAACTTATGGATGAGGAGCTGAAGGAAAAGATCATGGAAGTGCATCAACGTTTACACGGCATTTTCGGTTATCCACGAATACAAACATGGTTGTTTAAGACGCATGGCATACATGTTAATCATAAGAGGGTCTATCGTTTGATGAAAGAAATGGGGATCAAATCTAAGATTCGTAGAAAGAAACGATTTCATGGAAAAAAGGAGACTTATGTAACTTCAGACAATATTTTGAACCGCGATTTTCATGCATCCCAACCCAATGAAAAGTGGGTCACAGATATTACTTACATTCCGTATAACCAAAAAAACTTATATCTTTCCACCATTTATGACCTTTTTAACAACGAAGTCATCTCATACCAAATAAGTACTAGAAACGATTTACAGCTTGTCATAGACACGGTAGAGCTTGCTCGCGGTGTACGCAAAACGGAGGGAGTTCTTCTCCATAGTGACCAAGGTTATCAATACACTTCTAGGTTGTACAATAAACTTCTGACCCAATACAAGATGAAAGTAAGTATGTCTAGAAAAGGAAAATGTTTGGACAATGCCTGCATGGAGAGTTTCTTTGGACATTTCAAAGCAGAATGTATGTATATCCAGTCTTTTCAATCAGAGGAAGCATTGATCTCCGCAATTCATGAATACATACGGTTTTACAATTATGATAGGTTTCAGAAAAAATTAAACAACCTTAGTCCAGTGGAATACCGAACTAAGGCTGCTTAATGTACTTCAGTTTTATTAATGTCTACTTGACAGGGGTAAGATCAAGTTAGACAGGTTATTTTATTAGGCAATTTGTTGGGCATGAGTTCGGTACTGTACCGGACTCATGCCTTTTAGTTTTGCCTTAATTCGCTTGTTGTTGTAATAATGGATGTATTTTGATAGCTCTTGTTTAAAATGTGCGATACTTTCAAATTCCTTTAAATACAGAAGTTCAGATTTCATGATGCCAAAGAAGTTCTCAATGACGGCATTGTCGTAGCAGTTACCTTTACGGGACATACTTTGCTTGATGCCACGTTCTTCAAGGGCATGACGATACTGTTTCATCTGATAGTGCCAACCTTGGTCAGAATGAATAAGGGGCTTATCTACATCTGTTAATCGACTGAATGCTTGATCTAACATCGTAGAAACAAGCGAGTAGACCGGTCTTGAACCGATCGTATACGTAATAATTTCACCATTATATAGATCGAGTACTGGAGATAAATATAGCTTTTCTCCGAATAATTTAAACTCTGAAATATCCGTAACCCATTTCTCATTCGGCTTTTCAGCGTGGAAGTTACGTTCTAAAATGTTGGGTGCAATCTTGCCAATCATCCCTTTGTACGAGCGATATTTCTTCATACGTACCAGGCACTTCAATCCTAATTCTTGCATGATACGCTGAACCTTTTTGTGATTTAACTGACGTCCTCGATTCATCAATTCGTCGTGAATACGACGATAGCCATAACGTCCTTCGTGTTCATCATAAATCGCTTGAATCAATGCTTTTAGCTTCGCATCTGGGTCAGGCCTACCAATGTTCTTTACCCAGTAATAATACGTGCTACGTGGGACATCTGCCAACTGCAGGAGTGCTTTCACCGAGAATTCGTTCCTTAGTTCATAGACGACTTGTGCTTTGTCTTCTTTGGTGATTTTTCCTTGTTTTGAACTAAGGCATTCAACTTTTTTAAGTAAGCATTCTCCATGCGTAAACGCTCTAACTCTGCTTTTAAAGCCTCGACAGAACCATCATCTGGCACCTGTTTCTTGGCTGCTCCTTGTTTTTCACTATTCATGATAGGACGCCCCTTTTTCTTTGAGTTGAGGGCGTCCATTCCTTCATTCTCTATCCTTCTTCTCCATTTCCGAATCATACTAGGTTCAGATATGTTGAATATGGCTGCTGTTTCATTAGGTGACGTCCCATTTTCGTTCATATAATTGAGTACGTCTAGTTTATACTGAGTAGAATAGCTTGTATAGGATTTCTTAAAAGCGTCGGCTCCATGATACTTATATTGTTTAACCCAGTTCATTACGACGGCTGAACTCGTTCTTAATTCTTCCGCTAGCGAGTTAAAACTTTCTTTGCCTTCTAGGTAACTAAATACGGTCCGTAGTTTTATTGCTAAAGAATACTTGGACATAAAAACTGCACCCCAATTGTTAGTTGTGTCTAACAATTGGGGTGCAGTTCATAAATCGGCAGTGGTTCTTTGCTTGGCGGCGTCCTACTCTCCCAGGACCCTGCGGTCCAAGTACCATCGGCGCTGGAGGGCTTAACGGTCGTGTTCGGGATGGGTACGTGTGGAACCCCTCCGCCATCGCCACCAAACGTGGTTCAAGGTTTAATCCTTGAAAACCGGATACGAAACAAAATTGTGTGTAAGTGTGTGTACACCCGTATGTCTGCGAAGATGAATCTTCGTAACATGTAGGATAAGCCCTCGACCGATTAGTACTTGTCAGCTCCATACATTACTGTACTTCCACCTCAAGCCTATCAACCTCGTCGTCTTCAAGGGGTCTTACTAATTGGGAAATCTCATCTTGAGGGGGGCTTCACGCTTAGATGCTTTCAGCGCTTATCCCTTCCGCACGTAGCTACCCAGCTATGCTCCTGGCGGAACAACTGGTACACCAGCGGTGCGTCCATCCCGGTCCTCTCGTACTAAGGACAGCTCCTCTCAAATTTCCTACGCCCACGACAGATAGGGACCGAACTGTCTCACGACGTTCTGAACCCAGCTCGCGTACCGCTTTAATGGGCGAACAGCCCAACCCTTGGGACCTACTTCAGCCCCAGGATGCGATGAGCCGACATCGAGGTGCCAAACCTCCCCGTCGATGTGGACTCTTGGGGGAGATAAGCCTGTTATCCCCAGGGTAGCTTTTATCCGTTGAGCGATGGCCCTTCCATGCGGTACCACCGGATCACTAAGCCCGACTTTCGTCCCTGCTCGACTTGTCAGTCTCGCAGTCAAGCTCCCTTTTGCCTTTGCACTCTTCGAATGATTTCCAACCATTCTGAGGGAACCTTTGGGCGCCTCCGTTACACTTTAGGAGGCGACCGCCCCAGTCAAACTGCCCACCTGACACTGTCCCCGAACCGGGTCACGGTCCTAGGTTAGAACTCCGATACGATCAGGGTGGTATCCCAACATTGCCTCCATAGAAGCTGGCGCTCCTACTTCTTAGGCTCCCACCTATCCTGTACAAATCGTATCAAAGTCCAATATCAAGCTGCAGTAAAGCTCCATGGGGTCTTTCCGTCTTGTCGCGGGTAACCTGCATCTTCACAGGTATTAAAATTTCACCGGATCTCTCGTTGAGACAGCGCCCAAGTCGTTACGCCATTCGTGCGGGTCAGAATTTACCTGACAAGGAATTTCGCTACCTTAGGACCGTTATAGTTACGGCCGCCGTTTACTGGGGCTTCGGTTCATAGCTTCGCATTGCTGCTAACCACTCCCCTTAACCTTCCAGCACCGGGCAGGCGTCAGCCCGTATACTTCGCCTTACGGCTTCGCACAGACCTGTGTTTTTGCTAAACAGTCGCTTGGGCCTTTTCACTGCGGCCCCCTCGTGCTATTCACACTACCGGGGCACCCCTTCTCCCGAAGTTACGGGGTCATTTTGCCGAGTTCCTTAACGAGAGTTCTTCCGCGCGCCTTAGAATTCTCTTCTCGCCTACCTGTGTCGGTTTGCGGTACGGGCACCTTCTCCTGGTTAGAGGCTTTTCTTGGCAGTCTGAGATCATGACCTTCGCTACTATAAATTTTCGCTCCCCATCACAGCCCAGCCTTTAGTGTGCGGATTTGCCTACACACAAGCCTCACTGCTTAGACGGACACATCCATCAGTCCGCGTCACTACCCTACTGCGTCACCCCATTACTCATAACGGATTACGGTGGTACAGGAATTTCTACCTGTTGTCCTTCGACTACGCCTTTCGGCCTCGCCTTAGGTCCCGACTTACCCTGAGTGGACGAGCCTTCCTCAGGAACCCTTAGGCTTTCGGCGGATCAGATTCTCACTGATCTTTTCGTTACTTATACCGGCATTCTCACTTGTATACTCTCCAGCACTCCTTACGGTATACCTTCAACGTATATACAACGCTCCCCTACCCCTGATACTAATGTATCAAGCCATAGCTTCGGTGGTGTGTTTAGCCCCGTTACATTTTCGGCGCAGAGTCACTCGACCAGTGAGCTATTACGCACTCTTTAAATGGTGGCTGCTTCTAAGCCAACATCCTGGTTGTCTGTGCAACTCCACATCCTTTCCCACTTAACACACACTTGGGGACCTTAGCTGATGGTCTGGGCTGTTTCCCTTTTGACAATGGATCTTAGCACTCACTGTCTGACTCCCGGATATGAGTCTATGGCATTCGGAGTTTGACTGAGCTTGGTAACCCTTGGCGGGCCCCGCACCCAATCAGTGCTCTACCTCCACGACTCTCTACTCCGAGGCTAGCCCTAAAGCTATTTCGGGGAGAACCAGCTATCTCTGAGTTCGATTGGAATTTCTCCGCTACCCCCACCTCATCCCCGCATTTTTCAACATGCGTGGGTTCGGGCCTCCAGTGCGTGTTACCGCACCTTCACCCTGGACAGGGGTAGATCACTCAGTTTCGGGTCTACGTCCACGTACTATAATTCGCCCTATTCAGACTCGCTTTCGCTGCGGCTCCGGCTTCTCACCTTAACCTTGCACGGGAACGTAACTCGCCGGTTCATTCTACAAAAGGCACGCCATCACCCATATAGAGGGCTCTGACTTTTTGTAAGCACACGGTTTCA
>NZ_JBBOSP010000001.1:0-15000 GCF_038005525.1 Paenibacillus sp. FSL K6-2524 | reverse complement strand
CACTCGTTGTTCAGTTTTCAAAGATCAACTTCGTTGCCGTTGTCGCTCAATGTCTCAGCAGCAACTCTTATAATATATCATCTACTGTCGAATAATGCAAGGATTAATTTGAAATTATTTATTTCTAATTTTTCCTAAAATTCAATTATTTCTTACAGCAGCAAAGAGTATTATATCAACTTTCGACAAAAATTGCAACCCTTAAGTTAAAACTTCTTCTATATATAGTTTTGGATCCTGAGTCAGGTTAATAATTTGACCTTTGACCGATATCATAGGACGAGTAGGATGGTTTCGATCTGTGAAGACGATTTCCCCTACATTATCATTACTAAGGCGAACTCTCATACCATTATGGAACTGGGTTACCTTCTCAATAAATGTTTGGACCACTCCTGGATCTAACTTCCCGAATGCTTCCGACTTAATCTGTTCCAATACTAAATAAGGAGACTTTGCTTTGCGATATCGACGGTTTAGCGTCATCGCATGGAATATATCAGCAATCGCTACTATTCTCGCATAGATATGAATCTTATCCTCTGTAAGGTTAAATGGATACCCCGTACCATCCATCTTCTCATGATGCTGCAGTGCTGTTAGCCGAACGCCTTCATTGACTGCAGTTACCTTTCTAAGTAACTGGTAACCATATGTAGTATGCATACGCATCTCTTCTACTTCCGCAGCCGAAAGAGGATTTGGATTATATAGAATAGCTGTATCTATTTTGGTGTTTCCTATGTCATGTAATAACCCGGCAAATGCTACCTGCATCCAATCCTTCTGAGGTAGTCCATGCCATTTAGCCAAAAGATACGATGTTAAAGAAGATAGAATCGCATTATGGTACAAATAATCATATTCATTAATATTACGAGGCGTAAACGTCAAAACCTTATAATGACTTAATTGCTTTATCAACGCTTCCAACTGATGGCGTAACTCATAAATCGGAAGTTCTGTGGCCAAAACAGATTGAAAAGCGCTCTTAATTAGAAGTAGCATACGATCATATTCCTGATGAAGCAGACTTGCTGAGGCTAGCTCTGAAGAAGAACCTGTAGTTTGAGGATTAAGACGACTTGAATTGCCTGTATCTTTTGTAGAAGAGTAATTTTTTTCAACTTTACCTTGTTTGCCTTCTACTTCAACCTGTTGAATCATGAAAGCACGTAAAATATCCAAATCCCTCGGTAAAAGCACCTTCCCTTTCTGTAGCAGAAGAGCTCCAAGTGAAGTATGTACGTCACTCACAACTTTCATTCCAGGTTTCAATTCCGTTATAGGGAAAATAGCCATTAAACACTCACTCCTCAATTTACATATCCTAGGGTAGGCCCCCTATTATACTGAACGTATCTAGCAAACGACTATTTCCATTATATTACGACAAATTAATGGCAACAATCCTTCTTTTTAAAAGCTGTTCGTGCCCTGTGTAAAAAAAGCGGACTTCCAGAAAGGAAAGTCCGCTCCACTCGATCTTGTAAATACATTAGCTCATACACTGTTTGTTTCGTCTATTGGTCATACTTATAAGTTGAGCATACCATATATGACGACAGTGCCTTCGTAATTATTTATTTATTCTTCCGTGTCGTCCGATTCCTGAACTGAACTGCCTTCTTCAGGTGTGACTACTTCCGGAGTAGATTCAATGAAACCTTCGCCATCGTCGCCTAATTCGTCAGAATCCTCAGTCTTATCTGAACGGCATACCGTTGCTACAGAGTCATCCTCACGGATATTGATCAACTTGACGCCCTGAGTGTAACGGCCCATGGTGGAGATACCCTCCATGCTCGTACGAATCAATGTTCCGCTACTTGTAATGATCATTAGATCTTCGTCATCCTTAACAACTTTCAGGCCTACTACCGGACCGTTCTTATCGGTAACGTTAATTGTCTTAATACCTTTACCGCCCCGACCTTGGATACGATAATCCGAAACAGGAGTCCGTTTGCCATAACCCTTAGTTGTCACGATTAGAATATCCTGATCTGGAACCACAATTTCCATTCCGATCAACGCATCATTTTCAGATAGTGTAATACCCTTAACTCCAGTAGCTGCTCTTCCCATCGAACGCACATCACTTTCAGGGAATCGAATCGACATTCCTTGAGCAGTACCCATGATTAATTCCTGTTGTCCATCCGTCAACCTTACATCAATCAGCGTATCATCTTCCCGTAGATTCACGGCAATTAGACCACCTTTACGGATATTGATGTAGTCTTCGATTGGTGTCTTCTTCACAATACCATTACGTGTAGCGAAGAATAGATACTTATCTTCATCGAACTTCTCTATCGGAACAACCGCATTGACGGTTTCACCTTGTTCGATTTGAATGAGGTTAATAATTGGTGTACCACGTGCAGTACGACCTAACTCAGGAATTTCATATGCTTTGAGTCGGTACGCTTTGCCTCGATCTGTAAAGAACATCAAGTAATGGTGAGAGTTCGTTACAAACAAATGCTCAACGAAGTCATTATCCTTGGTATCCATTCCTATGACACCACGGCCACCACGTTTCTGGCTACGATAAGTCGTAACAGGCAACCGCTTGATATAGCCGGTGTGAGTGATCGTGATAACGACCTCTTCCTGCGGAATCAAGTCTTCATCCAGAATGCTTTCTTCGCCAATTGTAATCTCCGTGCGACGAGCATCAGCAAATCGGTCGCGAATTTCCTGGAGTTCTTCACTAATAATTTGAAGCACTAGTGATTCATTTGCCAAAATTTCACGATACTCTGCGATTTTCTTCAAAAGTTCATTATATTCACTTTCAATCTTTTCACGTTCTAGTCCTGTCAAACGTTGCAGACGCATATCAAGAATCGCCTGAGCTTGTTCCTGACTAAGTCCAAAGCGCTCCATCAATCCGGTACGAGCAATTTCTGCCGTTTGTGATCCGCGGATCAATGCAATAACCTCATCTAGATGATCTAAAGCGATACGTAAACCTTCTAGAATGTGGGCGCGAGCCTCCGCCTTTTTGAGATCAAATTCTGTACGACGACGGATAACTACGATTTGGTGCTTCAAATAGTGGTAAAGTACTTCTTTCAACGTCAAAATCTTAGGTTGATTGTCAACGATGGCTAGCATGTTAATACCGAATGTGCTTTGTAGAGCAGTGTGCTTGTACAAATTGTTCAATACCACACTTGGGTTCACATCACGGCGAAGTTCAATAACCACACGCATACCCGTACGATCCGATTCATCGCGCAAATCAGTAATACCTTCGATTCTTTTCTCACGAACTAGTTCTGCAATCTTCTCAACTAGTCGAGCTTTATTCACTTGATATGGCAGCTCATAAACAATAATTCGAGCTTTGTTATTATTCTCTTCAATAATTGCCTTAGCCCGCATTGTAACGGAGCCACGACCGGTTGTATAAGCTTGGCGAATACCCGAACGACCTAGAATGAATCCCGCTGTCGGGAAATCAGGGCCTTGGATATAATCCATTAGTTCTAGCGAACTAATATCAGGATTCTGGATCAACGCTTGTACACCGTCAATAACTTCTCCTAGATTATGAGGAGGAATATTAGTTGCCATCCCAACTGCGATCCCCGAGACACCATTAACTAGCAAGTTCGGATAACGCGCCGGTAACACGATAGGTTCATGTTCCTCACCGTCATAGTTCGGCATAAAATCAACGGTTTCTTTATTAATATCGCGAAGCATTTCCATTGCTATCTTGGAAAGCCGTGCTTCTGTATAACGCATTGCCGCAGCCATATCGCCGTCGACCGAACCAAAGTTACCATGTCCGTCTACGAGCATATTTCTCATTGAGAAATCTTGAGCCATACGAACCATTGTTTCATAAACTGCAGAATCTCCGTGCGGGTGATACTTACCAATAACTTCACCGACGATTCTGGCCGACTTCTTGTATGGCTTATCCGGATACATACCCAGTTCTGACATCGCGAACAAAATACGCCGATGCACCGGCTTAAGACCATCCCTAACATCCGGCAAAGCACGACTGACAATAATGCTCATCGCATAATCCATAAAGGATTCGCGCATTTCTACACCAATGTCCCGATCTGTGATTTGCGAGTATTTTTCTTCCGCCATGCTGGACCTCCTTAAATATCTATCCAAACGCCTATGCGCCTATGTATGGGAAAAAACCTTGGAAACGGTCACATATACAGGAAAAACCACCAACATCTATTATAATACTTGCACAAAACAAGCACAATTAAACGTGGTTCTCTTCCAACCCTTCTTCCCATAGATCTACAAAAAATAGGAATGTGTCCACTCCCATTGCAATGTACGGTCATACACTACGAATATAGGCATTTTCTTTACACGTCAAAAGACTTATAAAATCCTCAGATCTTATAATTATATCATTGAAAACCTCTTCTGTCCTATGTTTTTCATACTCTGAAGAAAATGTACTTTGAAGTTTTTAGAAAGGATGGGACTCCACTTGACGATTCAGCGAATCGCTAGCAAATGGGAAAAGACGAGAATTTTGAAACAACGTGAACATATACGCCAGTACATTCCTGAAACGCGTAAATATTCACTGGAACATTTAAGAGTAATGTTACACCTGCATGGGGTAGTATATCTAAAGCCAGATCGGGGGACTTACGGCAACGGCGTAATGAGTATCGAAAATTGGAATGACGAATTAATAGAGGATAGTCCGCAGCAATATAAGCTCCGACATGGTATCCAAAGTGAAGTGTTTCCCACGATTGAAGAGCTTCATGAAGTACTTACGGAGAGAATAGGTAACCGAGAATACCTCATTCAAAAAGGAATTACGATGCTTACCTATCGGCGTCGTAAATTTGATCTTCGAGCCTTAGTACAAAAAAGCCCCCAGGGAAACTGGGAAGCAACAGGCTTCATTGCTCGTATCGCAGCCCTGAACAAGATTATTACAAATCATCACAGCGGTGGCGCGATCACACCTATAGAAGAGGTGCTAGGTCCCTATTTGTTACCAAAACAATTTGCCAGCTTGTATAAAGAAATGAAAACAGTTGGTGTCCAGGTTGCTAACCAGTTAAATAGTAAACTTCCCCGTCTTAAAGAAATAGGTCTCGACATTGCTATAGATGAACAGTTCAACATATGGATTTTAGAAGTAAACACCCTCCCTGCCCTATTCCCATTTAAAACATTGGAGGATAAGAGTATCTACAAAAGAATCCACCGTTATGCTATCGCATATGGACGACTAAAATCATCAGCAAAACAATAGTGCCAGAATGAGTAATATTAATAAAAGCCTCAGCAAAATTGCTGGGGCTTCGTTCATGTATTCTAAATTTTTATTTTTTCTGAACTTCTCTGAATTTCTCTAAATTTGGTTACATATTGGTCTGCTAGCTTCGTAACAAGATCATATCTACCGTCTTTTGCTGGTGCGGTCAAATTGCCTCCGATTCCCACAGCTATACACCCGTTAGCAATCCACTGCTCCATATTATCCAAATCGACTCCACCCGTAGGCATAATGTTCACATGTGGCATGGGCCCTTTGACAGCCTTCACAAAGTCAGGTCCAAAGGCACTACCAGGGAATAGTTTCAGTACATCTACACCTAATTTCAAAGCCTCTTTCATTTCACTCAGCGTCATACACCCAGGCATGTAAGGAATGCTATATAGATTGCACATTTTAGCTGTTTCTTCCTCAAAAGATGGACTTACTATAAATTCTGCACCTGCAAGTATAGCAATTCTAGCTGTGAGTGGATCCAGAACCGTACCTGCACCGATCACGGCTTGGCCTCCAAACTTCGAGACTAATTCTGCGATCGCCTGATCAGCATGTGGTGTCGTAAAGGTCACTTCAATATTGTTCAATCCACCTGCAATGCAGGCTTCTGACATTTTGACAGCTGCTTCTGGGGTATCCGCCCTGATTACAGCGACAACTCCGATAGAGGAAATGTTATGTAGTACTTTTATCTTTTTCATGTTAGCACCCTTTCATAATGAAATATCAATATAAATTAATTTACTAAATGTTTATAAACTATTATACTAAATACTAATAATATATCGCCATTAAGTCAACAAAATCCTTTTATTAATTGTACTAAACCGATTTATGTGATAATTTCATTTTATAACTTAACTAATGCGTAGAACAATCCTATAAGGAGGAACAAATGATGGAGACTAAGAAACTAGATGTGGTTACATTCGGGGAACCGATGGCTATGTTTTATGCTAATGACACGGGGCCCTTACAAGAAGTGCAGTCCTTCTCTAAAGCAATGGCAGGGGCGGAGACCAATGTAGCAACTGGATTATCCCGTTTGGGTCATATCACTGGACTCGTTACAAAACTTGGAAAAGATAATTTTGGAAAATTTATAGAAGCTTCGCTAAAACGAGAAGGTATTGATACGGAGAGTATTTCATTTTCTCATGATCATTCCACAGGAATGCTAATCAAATCTAAAGTAACTACTGGTGATCCACAAGTGGAATACTTCCGTAAAAATTCAGCAGCCTCCACTCTATGCCTAGCTGACTTCAATAAATCCTATTTCGATGCTGCAAAACATATGCACGTCACGAGCATTTCAGCAGCACTATCGCCAAGTTGTCATGAATTTTCTCTACATGCTATGGAATACATGCACCGTAATGGGAAAACAGTTTCATTTGATCCTAACCTTCGGCCCGCTTTATGGCCTGATACCCAAACTATGGTCGATACAATCAATCAGTTAGCTACACGTTGCGACTGGTTCCTACCTGGGATCGGTGAAGGAAAAATTTTAACGGGGTATACAACTCCTGAGGATATTGCTTCTTTTTATTTAGAACGTGGACCTTCCATTGTCGTAATTAAGCTTGGACCTGAAGGGGCTTATTATAAATCGCAACATCAAGAAGGTTATGTTTCCGGGTTCAAGGTAGATAAAGTTATAGATACCGTAGGTGCAGGAGATGGTTTTGCCGTAGGGGTCATCAGCGCATTGCTGGAGAATCTTCCACTAGAGCAAGCAGTTAGACGGGCCAATGCGATTGGTGCTTTAGCAGTTATGTCTCCTGGTGATATGGACGGTTTACCTAATCGTGAGAAGCTTGAAAATTTTATAAACAAAGCTGGGTAAGTATCAACCGCTACATAGCGATAACAAAAAAAGAACATGTCCCCTATTTGTAAAGGGGCATGTTCTTTTTCAATCATTCTAGAATATCTTTAACGGATTTTCCTTGACGTAATGTAGGAGGAAAACGATAGGTTATCGGGACCGCGTTTGCACTCTCTTCGATGCTGGATAATAAAGTTTTTGCTGCTTGCATCCCCATTTCATAAGCAGGTTGGGTAATGGTGGTAATGACAGGATTGTAGATTTGGGCAAATTCTGCATCATCGATTCCAATTACGGACATATCCTCCGGAATACGAAGAGAATTCATATTCGCAAACTTCAATATTTCGGCAAGGACAATATCATTGCTAGCTAACAAGGCTGTTGGTGGCTCCGGCAAATCTAGCAAGCCTTTCAACACCGTTGCAATTCCATCTCTTGGAGCACTGCATATATATTGTTCCTTGATCGGAAGTTGATACTCCTCCATTGCCCTCTTATATCCACCCAGTCTCTCCTTACGTGGCGTAATACCATTCACTCCAATTGGCAGTGAGAGTAAGGCAATTCGCTCATGATGATGTTGTACCAACTCTTGAATAGCTATCTTTACTGCCATTTCATTATCCAGTAGTAGACTTTGGGTCACAATTCCCTCAACCAGCCTATCTAGAAAAACGAGTGGATAGTTATTATCAATTAACCTGCTATAAGCGGATGTATTTGTACCCGTTGGAAACACAATTAAACCATCCACCTGGCGAGCCACTAACATCTCTATATATTTGCTTTCCTTCTCTGGATTCTCATCTGCATTACAAATAATGACCTGGATCCCTGAGTCCTGTAGCTCTTTCTCAATTGCCCGAATACATTGAATGGACAAAGAGTAATCAATATTAGCCACAATAACGCCCACCATATAGGATCGATTCTGCTTCAACCCTTTGGCTAGCCCATTTGGCTGATAATTCAGTTCCTCAATAACCTGGCCAATCCGCTGTTTAGTCGCTTCACTCATATACTTATATCTTTTATTTAGAAATTGCGAGACCGTACTTTTTGAGACTCCCGCTCTTTGTGCAACATCATCAATCGTTAATTTTCTCATATCGTCTTCTCCACTCTTTGTTCTTACAGCAAAAATAAGCTTACCAAAAAAGTATACCTTCTTTTTAGTAAATTATCTATTTAGCCCTATCTAGAGAATTTTGGTTCCCCATACGCAAAAAAGAGTACCGTCATCGTGATGACGATACTCTGAACATATATTAAATATCAAGATTCTTCACATATTGTGCATGTTCATGGATAAAGTCACGCCGTGGTTCCACGTTGTCTCCCATGAGTATATCGAAAATGGTGTCCGCCTTCATCGCATCAGAGATAGATACTTGTTGCATCATACGACTCTCCGGATCCATCGTCGTTTCCCATAATTGAGAAGCGTTCATCTCACCCAAACCTTTGTAACGTTGAACGTTAAATTTCGCATTCTCACCGAATTCAGCAATAATTTCATCGCGCTCCTTCTCAGAACCTGCATAACGAATCACTTTGTTACGCTCAACCTTGAAGAGAGGTGGTTGTGCAATATAAATATAACCAGCTTCGATGATCTTTCTCATGTAACGGAACAAGAAGGTTAGCAATAGAGTACGAATATGCGCTCCATCGACGTCGGCATCCGTCATAAGAATGACTTTATGATACCGTGCTTTGGAAATATCGAACTCTTCACCAATCCCGGTACCTAGCGCCGTAATAATTGCCCGAATCTCAGCATTCCCGAGGATACGATCAAGTCGAGCCTTCTCTACGTTCAGGATCTTACCACGAAGCGGTAGAATCGCTTGGAAATGACGATCACGTCCCTGCTTAGCAGATCCACCCGCGGAATCTCCTTCGACGATATACAATTCGCTTATCGAAGCATCCTTAGATGAACAGTCAGCCAGTTTACCTGGCAAAGCACTAACTTCTAACGCGCTCTTACGACGTGTCAATTCACGCGCTTTGCGAGCTGCTTCACGAGCCCGTGATGCTTGTAGTCCTTTATCCAGAATCCGACGAGATACGGATGGGTTCTCCTCCATGAATTCTTGGAGTCTCTCCGCAAATAGTGATTCTACGATACCACGTACTTCACTATTCCCTAGCTTCGTCTTCGTTTGACCTTCAAATTGAGGTTCCGGAATTTTAACTGAGATGATCGCCGTTAATCCTTCACGAACATCATCACCGGTCAAATTGGAGTCATTATCTTTGATCAAATTATTCTTGCGTGCATAGTCATTGATGATCCGGGTTAAAGCACTCTTAAAGCCGGACTCATGTGTTCCACCCTCATGGGTATTAATATTATTAGCAAATGAGAAAATATTCTCCGAATAGCTGTCGTTATATTGCAAGGAAACCTCGATTTGAATCTGGTCGCGTTGTCCTTCAACATAGATAGGCTCCTCATGGATAACTTCTCTATGTTGATTCAAATATTTCACATATTCTTTAATACCGCCCTCATAATGGAACACCTCAGAAACTCCTGTGCGTTCATCAGTCAGACTAATATTAATGCCTTTATTCAAGAAGGCAAGCTCACGAATACGAGTCACCAATATATTATAGTCAAATACCGTAGTTTCTGTAAAAATTTCAGGATCTGGATGGAATCTTGTTTTGGTTCCTGTTTCTTCCGTATCGCCGATAATTCTTAAATCATATTGTGGTGCACCGCGGCGGTATTCCTGTTGATGAATATGTCCCTCACGTTTTACTTCTACTACGAGTTTCTCGGACAGGGCGTTAACTACCGACACACCTACTCCGTGAAGACCACCAGATACCTTATATCCACCACCGCCAAATTTACCACCAGCGTGCAGGACTGTCATTACAACCTCAAGGGCTGGGCGTTTCAGCTTAGCTTGTACACCTACTGGAATACCACGACCATTATCGATAACGGTCACACTATTATCCTCATGCACAATCACATCAATTTTATTCGCAAAACCGGCCAATGCCTCGTCAATACTATTGTCCACGACTTCCCAGACCAAATGGTGTAACCCACGACTGCTGGTAGAACCAATATACATCCCAGGCCGTTTGCGAACAGCTTCCAAACCTTCTAGTACCTGTATCTGACTCTCATCATACGATTGTTCGTTCATAGACATGCCTTCACCTACTTCTATAGATTCCATTCCCCTATCTACGGGGCGGTTAGACAGTAAAAATTATGTTAGCCTTTTTCTTAAGCGTAGCAGAGGAAATGGGTGAGTAATACACCATATTCTTGGTCACTACTATGGATTTAGCTACTTCCTCTCCGATTCGCATCAGATTCTTCCCCTCGAGAGCATTACTGACAAACTGTTTGGAAACCTTGGATGATTTCTCGACCGAAATATCAAAGATCGCCACCAGTTCCGAAGAGAAAATAACTTTTTCTCCACCCAAATGAATATACATCTCTATCCTCCGCCCTTATAAATTAATCTGTCCTTCCTGAACATGAAAAATAATAGCGTCCTTTAAGCGGCTCGCATTAATACTCTCTATTCCCGTAGCCGTAATGAACGTCTGTACTTTACTCTGAAACGTCTCAATCAGTTGTGTCTGGCGATAAGGATCAAGTTCAGACAACACATCATCGAGTAAAAGAATAGGATATTCGCCAATCTCCTCGTGTATGAGTTCGATCTCAGCTAGCTTAAGTGATAACGCCGTTGTCCGTTGCTGACCCTGTGACCCATATACCTGCGCTTCGTTGCCATTGATATGAAAAGCCAAATCGTCACGATGCGGTCCGGAGAGCGTCATGCCGCGGCGGATTTCCTGATCTTTCATTTGTGATAACTTTATCATAAATTGCTCTAATAAAACAGCTTCATCTTCCTCTTCAGCCTCACCAAACGAAGGAAGATACGATAATTTAAGCTTTTCTTCCCCTCTGGTGATGCCCTCGTGAATGTGTTCAGCCCACTTTTGTAGTTTTCTTATAAATTGTTTCCTTTTCTTGATAATTTTAACACCATGCTCTGCAAGCTGCTCATTCCATATCTCCAGCATGGTTCCCATTTCAGGGCCAGCACCCCATGACTGCTTCAACAAATTGTTACGCTGAAGTAATACCTTTTGGTACTGCTGTAGGTGGAACAGATAACTAGGTTGCACTTGTCCAATCTCCATATCAAGAAAACGACGCCTAATTCCAGGAGTACCTTTGACGATTTCGAGGTCCTCTGGAGCGAACATGACAACGTTCAATGAACCGATAAAATTGCTCAGTTTACGTTGCTCAAGCCCATTTATCTTTGCTTTTTTCCCCTGGCTAGAGAGCTTCAGCTCCAGACCTACCGTTCCATACTTTTTCTCAACTTCGGCAGCCACAATTGCATGATCGCTTCCAAAAGAAATCAGTTCCTTGTCTTTGCCGGTCCGATGAGATTTAGTCAGTGCTAGAACGAATAGAGCCTCTATCATATTGGTCTTACCCTGTGCATTACGGCCAATGATCAAATTAATATTCCCGAAGGAATTCAGTGAGAGTTTATCATAGTTTCGATAATGCTGAAGTGATAAATTCTTAACAAACACGACACTCTAGCCCCCTCATTTGCCACTCACAACTAGGTTCAGGGAGCCTTACTTCGCAGCTACTTGAAAAGAACCACAGTTATCTACATCTACAATATCACCGGGATAAAGCTTCCGTCCCCGACGATCCTCAGGCTCTTGGTTAACTTTCACAGCTTCTTCCTGCAATAGAGCTTTAGCCATACCGCCGGTCGAAACACAATCTGCCAGCTTTAAAAATTGATCCAATTTAATATATGGCGTTGAAATCGCAATCGTCTTCATAGGTCGCGTCTGTCCTTTCTTAGGCTATTGCCCTAACTATATCCTTGTAATTAATTCGTAGTCCGATACGGCAGAATAAGATACAAACTTTGGCTGTCATCCACCGGTTTGAGAATGATCGGGCTCATTGCACCTGTAAACCCGATATGTAGCTGCTCGCTCTCCACTACTTTCAATACATCCAGCATATATTTCGAGTTGAACGAAATGCGAAGCGGATCTCCCGTAAATTGAACTACTTCTATTTGCTCCGTTACTTTCCCAAGTTCCGATGAACTAGATGAAATTTCAATCGTACCATCTTCCATCGTTTGCAGACGAACAATATTTGTCTTTTCTTCGCGTGACAGCAAATAAGCACGGTCAATCGAATCACTTAATTTCTTGGTGTCCAGAACGAGTTCTGTCTTATAAGTTGTCGGAATGATCTTAGAGGTATCTGGATAAGTTCCGTCCAAAATACGGGAATAGAAAAGTACCCGATCAATTTTAAATAACACCTGATTATCTGCAACTACGATATCCACATGTGTATTCTGGTCAGGGATAATTTTGCTGAGTTCATTTAGCGTTTTACCGGAAATAACAATATTACTAAAACGAATATCTTCAGCCGTTGTAAGTCCTACAGTACGGCTAGCAAGCCGATGACGGTCTGTTGCTACAAATTTGAATTTGCTATCATTTAAATTCCATAAAACCCCGGTTAAAATAGGGGAGGTTTCATTCGCCGAAATGGAGAATGCAGTCCCTTTAATCATATTTCTAAGTAGATCACCTGGAATCGTAACGATCTGATCTTCTTCTATACTTGGCAATACTGGAAATTCTTCTGGATCCATTCCGACCATTTGAATATCTGTTGAACCGGAACGAATTAAGGTTTGAAAGCCATCTAAGACTTCCATTTCAATTTCTTGAGAAGGAAGTTTTTTGATGATTTCAACGAAAAATTTTGCTGGCAATACTACGCTACCAGAACGCTCAACTTGAACGATTTGTTTGTTGTTATCTTCAGCTGGAATAAAAGCTTGAATAGATATATCTGTATCACTAGCAGTAAGAGTCATACCTTGGAAATTAACATCCAGCTTAATACCTGTCAGGATTGGGATTGTAGTCCGGCTCGAGATCGCCTTGGATACGTGCTGAATGGACTCATTCAAATCATGTTTTAAAATTCGGATTTTCATAAATTCAACTCCTAAAAGTTTTATGAAGCTTACGCTTCTTGATTTCCTTCGCAATAAAACTTACTTCGTAAGCATTAACTTAGTTTTATGAAGCATGTGCTTCTTAATCTTCTACGCAATAAAACTTCGCATTACATCCTACTTCTTTTGTATCTAAATTTTTATGAAGCAGAAGCCTCTTTAATTTTCTCTGTAATAAAACTTACTCCTCGAGCATAACTTAGATTTTATAAAGCCTATGCTGTCTACTCTATCGTGGGAATTAGTGAGCATCTTTTGCAGGTCTGTGTTGGGTTGAATTTGACCTTGATACTAGTGCGCGAAAGCGCCGCTTATATGATGATATTTATCTTTTAAAAGATAGAAGTAGTAGTAGGGGCACTGAATATGTGGATAACAATATAAAACATATGAAATGAAGCCTATCCACATGTTAATAGAATGTGCATAGGCTTACACCTTATTCAGGATGAATTTTTTATTTTTTCGCAGATGGTGTTAATAACTTTATACAGATCAGGATCGACTTTTATCAGCTGAGATATTTTCTCGTGAGCATGAATGACAGTAGTATGATCTCGTCCTCCAAATGCATCCCCAATTTTAGGAAGTGAGAAGTCTGTCATTTCCCTGGAGATATACATGGCGATTTGACGAGGAAAGGCTATCGCTTTCGTTCGTTTGCGCGCTTTGAAATCTTCCAGTTTCATATTGTAATATTCGCCAACCTTTTGCTGAATGTCCTGGATAGTAATCATCTTCGGACGACTGGAAGGGATGATATCCTTCAGTGCTTCTGCGGCTAAATGGGTTGTTACGTCCTGATTAATCAAGGAAGAGTAGGCAACCACACGAATAAGTGCTCCTTCAAGCTCGCGGATGTTGGTATCGATCTGATTAGCAATATACATCATCGCTTCGTTCGGAATATCTAAATTTTCTGCTTTCGCTTTCTTGCGCAAAATCGCAATCCGCGTTTCAAGATCTGGAGGCTGAATATCGGTGATGAGACCCCATTCAAACCTAGATCGCAGCCGTTCCTCCAAAGTGGGTATCTCTTTCGGCGGCCTATCACTGGAAATAATAATTTGTTTGCGTTCTTCATGTAACGCATTAAACGTATGGAAAAATTCCTCTTGAGTTGATTCCTTACCAGCTAAAAATTGAATATCATCAATCAGCAGAATATCAATGTTCCGGTACTTGTTGCGGAAGCTTTCAGCCCGGTTATCTCGGATGGAGTTGATGAATTCATTTGTAAATTTCTCTGATGAAATATATACAACTTTGCTACTAGGACTATGCTCTAAGATGTAATGCCCAATTGCATGCATTAAGTGCGTTTTACCTAAACCTACTCCACCATATAAGAACAACGGATTATAAGCCCTAGCTGGTGCTTCCGCAACGGCTAGAGATGCAGCATGTGCGAATCGATTACCCGAACCAATGACAAAAGTATCAAAGGTGTATTTCGGATTCAGCATATGGGAAAAGCCTTCTTCCATATGAACAGGTGCTGGAGGCTCTTTATGTGCTGGAGTTAGTTCAGTTGGAGCAGATTCCTCAATGACAAAGGAAACGTCAACCTGCTTATTGAGATATTCAAATACAGTTGTCGCTACGAGTTTGGTATAACGACTCTCCAGCCATTCCACGGCAAATGTGGTGGGAGCGGAGATCACGATGGAACGATCGGTGAGGGACACAACCTTCGTGGCTTTGAACCAAGTATCGAAGCTGGGTTTACTGAGTTTGGTGTTGATGATCGCTAATATATGCTGCCATAGTTCGGAGGTATGGCTGTCCAC